>NZ_LJGT01000001.1 GCF_001751365.1 Streptomyces abyssalis
TCCACTTTCGTGTTTGCACAGTGCTGTGTTTTTAATAAACAGTTGCAGCCAGCTGGTATCTTCGACTGATTTCAGCTCCATCCGCGAGGGACTTCACCTACATATCAGCGTGCCTTCTCCCGAAGTTACGGCACCATTTTGCCTAGTTCCTTCACCCGAGTTCTCTCAAGCGCCTTGGTATTCTCTACCTGACCACCTGTGTC
>NZ_LJGT01000003.1 GCF_001751365.1 Streptomyces abyssalis
AGCAGACCAACGTCGAGGTCAAGCCCGGCGAGGTCGGCTGGATCACCCGCGAAGCCGCCATGGAAGAAGTCAACGGCACCTACGAGATGCACTTCGAGGACAAGTTCTACGGCCACCACATCTGGTACGTCCCCTTCACCGCCAAGGGCCCCAAGGCCGACGCACCCAGCACCAAGACCCAGCACACCCGGAAGATGACCAAGAA
>NZ_LJGT01000002.1 GCF_001751365.1 Streptomyces abyssalis
TTCGACCGTCGGATGGTCCGACACCACCGGAGAGACCAACACCGTCGGCGTCTCCATGAAGGCCCAGTACGGCTTCACCAAACTCTTCAGCGTGACCATCGAGGCGAGCTACAGCCACTCCTGGGAGAGCTCGCACACCGAGCAGGAGCAGACCAACGTCGAGGTCAAGCCCGGCGAGGTCGGCTGGATCACCCGCGAAGCCGCC
>NZ_LJGT01000005.1 GCF_001751365.1 Streptomyces abyssalis
ACCCCATCGGGGCGAAGTACACCGGGACCGGCAACCAAGAGAAAACAGCCCAACGGCCGCACTCTCAGACACCCAACAGCGCGCCCAGCAGACCCCCCGTCCATGCCCGTTCCACACCCCGCAACGGGGCAGTACCAGGAACACGGACCACAAGGGACCTGCTGAATAGCCAACGTTCCACCCATGAGCGGCCAGCACCGGACGTGCGCCGGTGTACTG
>NZ_LJGT01000042.1 GCF_001751365.1 Streptomyces abyssalis
GCCGGTTGTTAAGTGAAGAGTGCGCTGACACAACACAGAGAACACAGAGTTTCCCCCACACCACGTGTGGGGGGTGTGTTTCGGTGGTCATAGCGTGAGGGAAACGCCCGGTCACATTCCGAACCCGGAAGCTAAGCCTTACTGCGCCGATGGTACTGCATGCGGGAGCGTGTGGGAGAGTAGGACACCGCCGAACTATCAC
>NZ_LJGT01000007.1 GCF_001751365.1 Streptomyces abyssalis
CTTTCCCCTCGTGGTTTCCACATGGGTGGGGGATCGCTGCCGTGCGGACCTTTCGGCACCTGTACGTGCCTTGCGGCTCCAACCATCAGTGTTCAGAGGCCCGTTGGGCCCTGAAGTGATCCGAGAGCGGCACCGGGCCTGCCCGGAGGAACGAGGCAACTGGCCGGGGCCACCGGCGGGGAGCCGCCGGCGGACGGGAGGGGGCGGGACGCGCAGGGAGGCACGTCCGGACACTCAAGC
>NZ_LJGT01000008.1 GCF_001751365.1 Streptomyces abyssalis
GAGGATCTCGCCGCCGGCGTTGCCCTCCAGCTGGTAGTGCCCGCCGGGCTTCAGGTCGCCGCTGACGGGCAGGAACCAGCGGCTGATGCGTTCCTTGGTGGTGCAGGCGTCCCAGACGTCCTCGACGGCGGCGTCGTAGGTACGCCGCAGCAGGACCGTGCGGGCCTCCTCCTCGGGCTCGCCCACGCGCCGGCTGCCGACTTCCCGGTGGACGTCGTTGATCTGGTCGACGATGTCGCTCATCACTGCTCC
>NZ_LJGT01000006.1 GCF_001751365.1 Streptomyces abyssalis
AACCGCCGCGGCGGCGCCGTGCACAGGGCACGCGGAGCACTGCTCGGCGGCGCCTACGCGAGCAAGGAAGCGGTCCGGCTGGGAACGGGATACGTCCTCAGAGGAGCACGGAGATGACCGGGCACTCCCCGGGCACCGCGTTGCGCGGTGCGACGGCGACCGCCACGCCGGCGGACGGTTCGCCTTCTCGCCGCGCACGTGCCGACTGCACCGCCGACCGCGCCGGAGGCCTCACCTTCGACGTGCGGCTGACCGGCAG
>NZ_LJGT01000004.1 GCF_001751365.1 Streptomyces abyssalis
ACACCAAGTACAGGAATATTAACCTGTTTCCCATCGACTACGCCTTTCGGCCTCGCCTTAGGGGTCGACTCACCCTGCCCCGATTAACGTTGGACAGGAACCCTTGGTCTTCCGGCGAGCGGGCTTTTCACCCGCTTTATCGTTACTTATGTCAGCATTCGCACTTCTGATACCTCCAGCATGCCTCACAGCACACCTTCACAGGCTTACAGAACGCTCCCCTACCCAACAACGCATCAGCGTCGCTGCCGCAGCTTCGGTGCATTGC
>NZ_LJGT01000010.1 GCF_001751365.1 Streptomyces abyssalis
ACAACCCTGCCACAGGCCACTCCGGGCGCTTCCCTCTCGGTGAACCCGACACTATCAGATCCGAATTCCCGGTCCGAACGGACCAGAATTTCTTCCTGAACCCCTGCCGGGAGGGGACACCTTACCGGCGCGGCCGCCACATTAGAGGAACTCCCCCGACACCTCAAAATCGAGACGCCACACCACCCGCACCGAACTGATTTCCGCACACACAAACACACGAAAAACAGCCCCGCAGGACGGGGAGAACACTTCACTGGAGACTGCCGCCGAACGGCAAGAGCGTCGC
>NZ_LJGT01000011.1 GCF_001751365.1 Streptomyces abyssalis
TCGTCGAGGTCGTCGGGGGTGGGCGGGCCGGAGCGGGTGTGGATGCGCTGGGACGGTGCCGCGTTGTGCAGCAGCCCGAAGTCACGGCTGTTGACCATCTCGTGCTCCTGCCGCTCCCGCAGCGCCTCCACCGTCAGCCGCAGCTGCTCCTCCACCTGGTTCATCGGATGGTTGTACAGATCCGCCACCCTCGTATGCACCCGCAGCACCGTCTGCGCCACACTCAGCTCGTACTCCCGCGGAGACGACTCGTAGTCCACGAACGTCCCCGGCAGCAGCACCTCACCCGCATGCCCCGAAGCCAGCTCGATCGACGCCTCACC
>NZ_LJGT01000013.1 GCF_001751365.1 Streptomyces abyssalis
CCGTCAGGTCTTCTTCCGGGCCGCCCGCTTGGTCTCCTGCTTGTACGCGCGGACCTGCTCCAGTGACTCCGGCCCGGTGATGTCGGCCGCCGAGCGGCGCGCGTCCGCGTCGCCGTACGGGCCCGCGGCCTCGCGCCAGCCCTCCGGGGTGATGCCCATCTGCTTGCCCAGCAGGGCGAGGAAGATCTGCGATTTCTGCTTGCCGTAGCCGGGCAGGGCGTTGAGGCGTTTGAGTACTTCGGCGCCGGTGGGGACGTCGCGCCACACGCCGCTCGCGTCACCGTCGTAGTGGTCGACGAGGTACTGGCACAGCTGCTGCACGCGCTTGGCCATCGAGCC
>NZ_LJGT01000012.1 GCF_001751365.1 Streptomyces abyssalis
CTCCAGCAGCTCTCTGGTGGTGGGCTGCTCTTCGTCGTCCGCCTGCGCGGCGGACGGGGTCATCGCTGTGGCGCCCAGGGTGGCCAGAGCGACCACCAGCATCGACAGCTTCTTACGGCGGTTCATGATGCCTCCGACGAGGGTGGGGGTAAGGCAGTTGTCGCTGGGAGCGTCTCCGCGCGCGCTGCGCGCCGGCCGGAGCCGACGGGCTGCGCCCGGTGTCCATCACGTCGCCGACGTTCGCGGTGGGCTCATCGAAGGACCTTGCGGGCGGGGTGCTGCCTCAAGAAGGTGACTGGGCTTCAGCCGCAGTGCTCCTTCTTCTCCTTCTTGGTCATCTTCCGGGTGTGCTGGGTCTTGGTGCTGGGTGCGTCGGCCTTGGGGCC
>NZ_LJGT01000009.1 GCF_001751365.1 Streptomyces abyssalis
CCATCCTGGGGCTGAAGTAGGTCCCAAGGGTATGGCTGTTCGCCATTTAAAGTGGTACGCGAGCTGGGTTTAGAACGTCGTGAGACAGTTCGGTCCCTATCTGCCGTGGGCGCTGGAGAACTGAGGGGGGCTGCTCCTAGTACGAGAGGACCGGAGTGGACGCATCACTGGTGTTCGGGTTGTCATGCCAATGGCACTGCCCGGTAGCTAAATGCGGAAGAGATAAGTGCTGAAAGCATCTAAGCACGAAACTTGCCCCGAGATGAGTTCTCCCTGACTCCTTGAGAGTCCTGAAGGAACGTTGAAGACGACGACGTTGATAGGCCGGGTGTGTAAGCGCAGCGATGCGTTGAGCTAACCGGTACTAATGAACCGTGAGGCTTAACCT
>NZ_LJGT01000014.1 GCF_001751365.1 Streptomyces abyssalis
GAGGTGATCTCCTCGACCTTCGACCGTCCCGCGGAGGATCACACCACGATCGCGGAGCTGGCGATCGAGCGGGCCAAGCGTCTGGTGGAGCTGGGTCATGACGTGGTGGTGCTGCTGGACAACATCACCCGGCTGGGGCGGGCCTACAACCTCTCGGCTCCCGCTTCGGGGCGGATCCTGTCCGGCGGTGTGGATTCCACGGCGCTGTATCCGCCGAAGAAGTTCTTCGGTGCGGCGCGGAACATCGAGGACGGCGGTTCGCTGACGATCCTGGCCGCGGCTTTGGTGGAGACCGGCTCCCGGATGGACGAGGTGATCTTCGAGGAGTTCAAGGGCACCGGCAACATGGAGCTGAAGCTGGACCGGAAGCTGTCGGAGAAGCGGATCTTCCCCGCGGTCGACGTGGACGCCTCCGGCACCCGCAAGGAGGAGATCCTCATGGCGGGCGACGAGCT
>NZ_LJGT01000015.1 GCF_001751365.1 Streptomyces abyssalis
CCCTTCACCGACCGCTGCATGTCGGTGACCTCTTCCGGCCGCTCATCGACCAGCACCACCATCAGATGGCACTCCGGATTGTTCACCGTGATCGAGTTCGCGATGCTCTGCAGCACCATCGTCTTGCCCGCCTTCGGCGGCGCCACGATCAGCCCCCGCTGCCCCTTCCCGATCGGCGAGACCAGATCGATGATCCGCGAGGTGAGCTGATTCGGCTCCGTCTCCAGCCGCAGCCGCTCCTGCGGATACAACGGCGTCAGCTTGTTGAACTCCGACCGCGACCGGCCGCCCTCCGGCGAGGTGCCGTTGACCGAATCCAGCCGCACCAGCGCATTGAACTTCTCCCGCCGCTCCCCCTCACGCGGCTGCCGCACCGCACCCGTGACGTGATCACCCTTGCGCAGACCGTTCTTCCGCACCTGCGCCAACGACACATACACATCATTCGGACCCGGCAGATACCCCGACGTCCGCACGAACGCATAGTTGTCCAGGATGTCCAAGATCCCCGCCACCGGAATCAGCACATCATCCTCAGCGATCTGCGGCTCGGCATCCTCACGACCACCACG
>NZ_LJGT01000016.1 GCF_001751365.1 Streptomyces abyssalis
CGCCAGGGGAGTTCGGCGGTGATGGTGGTGGGGCCGCCGGTGGGGGAGTCGAGGATGAGGAGGCCGTCGACGGCGGTGAGGCGGTCGGCGAGTCCGGCGAGTCCGGTGCCGGTTCCGGTGGTGGTGGCGCCGCCTTTGCCGTCGTCGGTGGTCTGGAGGAGGAGGCGGTCGTGGGTTTTCCAGATGTCGATGCGGGCGGTGCGTGCTTGGGCGTGTTTGGTGATGTTCTGGAGGAGTTCGGAGACGGTGAAGTAGGTGATGCCTTCGATGGCTTGGGCGGGGCGGTCGGGGAGGTCGACGGTGACGGTGACGTCGGCGGTGCAGCGTGCGGCGAGTGCGGAGAGGGCGGGGCCGAGGCCGCGGTCGGTGAGGATGGCGGGGTGGATGCCGCGGGCGAGGTCGCGGAGTTCTTGGAGGGCGAGTTTCACTTCGCCGTGTGCTTCGTCGACCATGTCGGCGGCGGCTTGGGGGTCTTGGAGGAGTTTTTCCTTGGCGAGGCCGAGGTCCATGGCGAGGGTGACCAGGCGTGCTTGTGCGCCGTCGTGGAGGTCGCGTTCGATGCGGCGCAGGTCGGCTGCGGCGGTGTCGGCCACCGAACCACGATCCGACTCCAGCTC
>NZ_LJGT01000017.1 GCF_001751365.1 Streptomyces abyssalis
CAGCATGAGGTGGAGGTTGTGTCGGTCTTCCGGTACCGGGACCGGCCGTTCTTCGATCCGGGGCCGCGGGTGCGGCTGCGGTCGTTGGTGGATATGCGTCGGCACAGCTCCGGCTATGAGGGGGGCGATCCGGAACATGCCCTGCCGGCGCGGGTGTTCCCGCGTGGTGACGGGCGGTTTCCGCAGTACAGTCCGCTGACCGACCGGCGTATCGGTGAGGATCTGCGGACCACGGCTGCCGATGTGGTCATCGGCACGCGTCCGGGGCTCAACGCGCACATCGCCCGGCAGACCCGCCGGGGTCCGGCGCGTGTGGGGCAGGAGCATTTGACGCTTGCCACGCATCCGGCGCGGCTGAAGCTGATGCTCCGTGGTACGTATCCGCGGCTGGATGCGGTCACGACGGTGACGGAGGCCGACGCGCGTGATTACCGCAGGATTCTGCGGCTGCCGGGGGTGCGGATCGAGGCGCTGCCCAACAGCGTTCCCGAACCGGACGTCCGTCCTGCGGACGGCACGGGGAAGTGGGTTGTGGCGGCGGGGCGGCTTGCTCCGGCGAAGCGGTATGACGTGTTGATACGTGCTTTCGCCAGGGTTGTGGCCGAGCGGCCCGACTGGGGTCTGCGTATCTACGGCAGCGGGCGTGAGCGGGAGAAGCTGCGTTTGCTGATCG
>NZ_LJGT01000018.1 GCF_001751365.1 Streptomyces abyssalis
CCCCCCCCGCCCGCCCCCGCACCCGCCCTCCCACAAACAACCCGGAACCAGGAAACACAGACCGCATCGCAGCACTTCTGGGACCGCGTCAACACAACCGGAGCCACCCAACTACTCATCATGGTCACCCTCCCCCTCGCCGTGCTCGTAAGCATCATCTGGACAACCACAACAACCATGTGACCCCCCACAGCACACCCACGCGCCTCATGCCCCCGTCGCCCCACGCCCCCCGCTCACCCGCCGCCCGGCTCCCCCGCACTCCGCCGCAGCAGCGGCGTCAGACGGCGGCCGACGAGCCGGCGCATCACCAGAGCCGTGCTCGTACGCTCCACCCCCGGAGCAGCCAGGACCTGCCCGGCAACGCGGTAGAGATCATCAGCGTCGGTAGCCACGACACGCACCAGAAGATCGGTGTCCCCGCTGAGCCCGTCGACCTCGACCACCTCGGGGATGCGGCCGAGGGCGTCTGCGACCTCTTCCAGCCGCCGCTGCGTCACCCGCGTGGTGATCACGGCCGAGAGCCGGTAGCCCAGCGCCGCCGGATCGACACACCGTTCGAAGGAGAGCAGGGCGCCACGGCGCTGGAGCTTCCCCAGCCGTGCCTGAACAGTGTTGCGGGACAGCCCGAGCCGCTCGGCCAGCGCCGCCACAGGGGCGCGGGGCTCGTCGGCGAGCGCGAGCAGCAGCCTCGCGTCGAGAACGTCGAGGGATTCCTCACCTGTCACAATGCTCAACCTCACAGCCCCGAACGCCTTCCCCACC
>NZ_LJGT01000020.1 GCF_001751365.1 Streptomyces abyssalis
AGTGCTGTGTGGCATCGGTGGTGGTTGTAGGTGTGCAGGAAGCTGTCCAGTGCGGCTGTGCGCTCTGCGTTGCTGGCGTAGGGCTGTTGGTAGGCCCATTCATCGAGAAGGGTGCGGTTGAAGCGCTCGACCTTGCCGTTGGTCTGTGGCCGGTAGGCGCGGGTGCGCTTGCCCGTCGCGCCGAGATCGGTCAGAGCCTGCTGGAACAAGCTGCTCTTGCGGTAGGACCAGGCGTTGTCGGTCAGCACCCGCTCGATGCGGCGGATGCCGTGGTGGGCAAAGTGGGCGGCCGCTCGGTAGAGGAAGCCGGCGCATGTGGCTGCCTTCTCATCGGTGTGGACCTCGCTGTAGGCCAGGCGGCTGTGGTCATCGACGGCGGAGTGGATGTAATCGAAGCCGACACCGGTCTTGGTGAGCCGGCTCTCGGCCCGGCCGTGGACACGCCAGCCGCCGCCATCGGGGATACGTCCGAGCTTCTTGACATCGACGTGTACCAACTCGCCGGGAGCCGCGCGTTCGTAGCGTCGGATCACGGTTCCAGTGGGTCGGTCCATCCAGGCCAGCCGGTGCAGACCATGCCGCGTCAGTATCCGGTGAACGGTCGAGGCGGGCAGGCCCAGGATCGGCCCGATCCTGGCCGGTCCCAGCTTGCGGATCCGGCGCAGTTCGCACACCCGGGCCTCGTCTGCGGCCGGGGTGCGACGCGGCGTGGTGTGCGGTCGGCTGGAGCGGTCGTGCAGCCCTGCTTCGCCCTCCCGGCGCCAGCGGCGGACCCACTTGTGGGCGGTGACCCGGGAGATCCCCATCGCACCCGCAACATGAGCGACGGGACAGCCGGAACGGACACGATCGACCAGCAGCCGCCTGCCATGAACAGTCAGACGGGCATTACGGTGGGACACGAAGACCTCCCTGCGGTGCAGTCCTTAGACAGCTCCACCACAGCGGAGGTCTTCGCTATTGATCAAGACCCCAGAGTTAACAACGCTCATGATCAATACA
>NZ_LJGT01000019.1 GCF_001751365.1 Streptomyces abyssalis
ACTGCCGCCGCTCCACCGCCCACTCCCGCGCCAGCTCCAGGGCGCGCTCCGCCGCGCCGATGGTGCGCGCCGCGATCATCAGCCGCTCCTCGGTGAACCAGGAGCGGGTGATGTCGTAGCCCTCGCCGATGCCGCCGAGCACCGCGCCGTCGGGCACCCGCACATCGGTGAACGTGAACTCGGGGTGCTCGTAGACGAAGGTGTGCATGAAGCGCGGCACCCGGGTCATCTCGACGCCCGGGGTGTCCTTGTCCACGAGGAACAGGGTGGGTGCCCGCTCGTCCCCGGCCGCCGCGAGGACGATCAGGAAGTCGGCGTGGTCGCCGACGGTGACGAACCACTTCTCCCCGTCGAGGCTCCAGTGCCCGCCGGAGGTGCGGGTCGCGGTCGTGCTGAGGTTCTGCGGGTCCGAGCCCGCCTCCGGTTCGGTGACGGCGTAGCAGTCGCGGCGCTCGCCGCGGATGACCGGAACGAGGAAGCGCTCGCGCTGCTCGGGAGTGCAGAAGCGCAGCGCGTTGGCCGGGCGCCAGACCATGTCCCACAGGGCGCCGGTCAGCCGGCCCAACTCCTGCTGGACGACGGCCTGCTCGAAGATGCTGAGCCCGGCGCCGCCCCACTCGGCGGGCATGTTGACGGCCTGGAGGCCGCTGTCGAGCACGGCGACGCGGATGGCGTCGTGGGCCTGCGGGGGCAGACCGTTGTTCTCCTCACAGTCCTCCTCGTACTTCATGACGAGGTCGGTGAGCCTGCGGGCCGTGCCCTTGAGTTCCTGCTGGCGGGCGGTAAGGCGGAAGTCCATGTCGGTCCTTGGGATGCGGAGTGACGGGCGGGGCGGAGACGACGAAGGCCCGTGGGCCGGGGAGCGGGGCTGCGGACCCGGCGGACGCGGGGAGCCGGGTCGGGCAGTCAGGGAGCCGGGTCGGGCAGTCAGTGACGGGGCAGGGCGAGGGCCCGGGTGCCGCGCTTGATCAGCTCGTTGGCGATGATCAGGCGCTGGATCTCGGACGTGCCCTCCCAGATCCGGTCGACCCGCAGCTCGCGGTAGAGCCGCTCGACCGGGTAGGAGCGGTCGTAGCCGCGCCCGCCGAAGATCTGCAGGCAGCGGTCGACGACCCGGCCGGCCACCTCGCTCGCGGCCAGCTTCGCCGTGGAGGCCTTGGCGTGCAGGGCCTTGCGTTCGGTCCCGGGCTGGTCCGCCTCCCAGGCGACCTGGTGGGTGTAGGCCCGGTTGACGGCGATGTCCACGGCGCAGTCCGCGAGCATGCCCTGGATCAGCTGGAAGTC
>NZ_LJGT01000023.1 GCF_001751365.1 Streptomyces abyssalis
CTTGAGTTCTAGTGGTCGTTGCAACACCCCAGTTCAAGGGGTGCGATGGACTTCGAGATCCGGGCGGACCGGCATCAGAAGGGGCGCCGTCTGACGCGTGAGCGGGCGGCATACTTCCGGCTCATGGAGCAGGGCTACAGCAGCAGAGAGGCCTGCCGGATCGTCGGCATCAACTTGCGGACCGGCAAGAGATGGCGCAACGGCTGGCATGCGCCGCCTACAGGGAAGCCGAAGCCTCCGATCCATGTCGAGGCTTCGGCTTCCGGCTCCTCGCGCTACCTCCAGGAGAAGGACCGCATCCACATAGCCGACCGGTTGAGGGAGAACGCCTCGATCCGGCAGATTGCCACCGAGCTGGACCGCAGCCCGTCCACGATCAGTCGAGAAGTACGCCGTAACGGCATGCCGTTACGCGGGGACGCGTCTTGCTGGGTCTACCGCCCGCATGCCGCCCATCGCCGAGCCGAACAGCGGCGCCCGCGTCCCAAGCCCGGCAAGATCGGGCAGAACTCGCAGCTGCGTGACTTCATCCAGGACCACCTCACGCTGCGATGGAGCCCGGAACAGATCTGCCACGCTCTGCGTGCACGCTTTCCCGACCGGCCGGAGATGCACGTGACGCACGAGACCATCTACCAGGCCCTCTACGTCCAGGGCCGCGGAGAACTCCGCCGCGAGCTGACCCGAGCCCTGCGAACCGGTCGCGCACGGCGCCGGCCCCACCGACAGTCCTACAAGCGCCAGCCCCGCAGCATCCCGAACATGGTGATGATCAGCGATCGTCCCGCTGAGGCCGCCGACCGGGCCGTTCCCGGCCACTGGGAGGGCGACCTCATCATCGGCAAGGATCACAAGTCCTCGATCGGCACCCTCGTGGAGCGAGCCACCCGCTACGTCCTGCTCGTCCACCTGCCGGCCGGTCACAGCGCGGGCAACACCCGAGACGCGCTGGCCGAGACCGTGAAGGACCTGCCGCCGCACCTGCGGAAGTCTCTGACCTGGGACCAGGGCTCGGAGATGGCCGCCCACCAGGCATTCACCATCGCCACCGACATCCCCGTCTACTTCTGTAACCCCGGCAGCCCCTGGCAGCGCGGCTCGAACGAGAACACCAACGGCCTGCTGCGACAGTACTTCCCGAAAGGAACAGACCTGTCCGTCCACACCCGAGACCACCTGGACGCCGTCGCAGCCGAACTCAACAGCCGCCCACGCAAAACGCTCGGCTGGGAAACCCCAGCCGAGCGCCTCGCTAAGCTCCTGGCAACAGCCAGTTGATCACTTGTGTTGCAACGACCCCTCGAATTCGCC
>NZ_LJGT01000021.1 GCF_001751365.1 Streptomyces abyssalis
GCACCGTCCCAGCGCATCCACACCCGCTCCGGCCCGCCCACCCCCGACGACCTCGACGAACTCCTGTCCACCGTATGGAAGGAGCCGAGCGTCGTGCTCGCCCACCCCAAGGCGATCGCCGCCTTCGGGCGGGAGTGCAGCAGCCGCGGCATCCATCCCGACAGCGCCGAGCTGGACGGGCACCGCGTACCCGCGTGGCGAGGCGTGCCCGTCCTCCCGTGCAACAAGATCCCGGTCACCGGCTCGGGCAGCACGTCGGTGCTGGCGATGCGTACGGGCGAGGCCCAGGGCGTCGTCGGCCTGCATCAGACGGGAATTCCCGACGAATTCCAGCCGGGGGTCTCGGTCCGTTTCATGGGCATCGACGAAAAGGCGCTCATCTCCTATCTGGTGAGCGCCTACTATTCGGCGGCCGTACTGGTCCCGGACGCCCTGGGAATCCTCGAGGACGTCGAAACCGGCCACTGAGACCGGGTGTTGACGGTCCGGCAGCCGCAGGAGAACCGCGGCGCCGAACGGGCCTGTTCCCGGTGTCAGTTCTCTCTCCAGTTCAGCCCAGGCTCCAGCACGGAAGGTCTTCCGGTCCATGACCAGCCAGTCCGGCCACCCCGGTCCGACGCCCGGCCTCGCCGCACAGCACAGCCTCGCTCCGGCCGCGGCCCGCAACCTGACCACCACCACCAAGACGCCGCCCCAGATGCAGGGGATCTCCTCGCGCTGGCTGCTGAGGATCCTGCCGTGGGTTGAGACGACGGGCGGCACGTTCCGCGTCAACAGGCGGCTGACGCACACGCTGGGCGACGGGCGCGTGGAGTTCGTCGCCACGGGCGCCGACATCGCCGTGATCCCCGCGGAGCTGCGTGAGATCCCGCTCCTGCGCGGGCTGGCCGACGAGGCGGCCCTGAGCGCTCTCGCAGGACGGTTCGAACAGCGGGAGCACACCGCGGGCGAGACCGTGGTCTCCCCGGGCGACCCGGCACAGCTCATCCTCATCGCGCACGGCAAGGTGAAGCGCACCGCGAGCGGCAAGTACGGCGAGGAGGTGTCGCTGGGCGTCCTCGCCGGCGGCGACCACGCGGGCGAGCAGGCCCTGTCGCCGGATCCGGGGGAGTGGGAGCAGACCCTCACCGCCCTGACGAAGTGCACCGTACTGGCCCTGCGGGCCGAGGAGTTCCGCGAGGTCGCGGACCGTTCACCGGCTCTGCGCTCGTATCTCGACGCGTACCTCTCCCGCGCGATCCCCCGGCAGAACAGGCGCGGTGAGGCGTCGATCGAGCTGGCTTCGGGGCATGCGGGTGAGGTGCTGCTGCCGGGGAC
>NZ_LJGT01000022.1 GCF_001751365.1 Streptomyces abyssalis
CCCAAAGCCGCTCCGTAAGTTGTTCGGCGGTCCGGGAGGGTCGGGTGTGGCTTTAAAGCCGCTTGCCTTCGGTGGCTCCGGTGGAGTGGCCGCCCGGCTCTCCGGGACGCCTGCCTGCTGATTGAGATGTGCGAACCGGTCGCTGCTTACGGAGCTGACAGCGGGTGTTCCTCGGACCGACACCACGTCGCCGAGCCGAGGAGACGCTCATGGCAAAGCAGTTGACCCAGATCTGGGTCGGCATTGATGCCGGCAAGGCCCACCACTGGATGACCGCGGTCGACGACGCCGGTGCCGCAGTGTGGAACCAGAAAGTCCCCAACGACGAGAGTGCGATCCTCGACGCCCTCGGCAGCGTCCTTGCCCTTGCCGATCACGTGCACTGGGCCATCGACATTGCCGGCACTGCCTCCGCGCTTCTGCTGGCGCTGCTTGCATCCCACTGCCAGGAGGCCGTCTACGTGCCTGGTCGGACAGTCAACCGCATGTCCGGCGCCTATCCAGGTGAGGCCAAGACCGATGCCCGCGACGCCTATGTCATCGCAGAAACCGCCCGTGTCCGACGGGACTTCACCAGCATCGGTGTCAGCGCTCAACTGGCCGCCGACCTTGCCCTCCTCACTGCACACCGGTCCGACCTGATCACCGACCGGGTCCGCATGGTCAACCGGCTCCGCGACGTGCTCACCGGGATCTTCCCCGCACTGGAGGCTGCCTTCGACTACTCCGACCACAAAGGTGCCCTCACCCTGCTCACCGGCTACCAGACTCCGACGGCCATCCGCCGCCGCGGCCTCACTCGTCTTACGACGTGGCTGACCCGCCGGAACGTGCGCAATCCTGCAACCGTCGCGCACACCGCCGTCCAGGCCGCAGATGCTCAACACACCACGTTGCCCGGCCAGCAGGTCGCCGCGGACATCGTGGCCGACATCGCCCAGCAGATCCTCGACCTCGATGAACGCCTCAATCGCATCGACAAGCAGATCCGCTGCACCTTTCGCAGCCACCCTCAGGCTGCCGTCATCGAATCGCTGCCCGGCATGGGACCCATCCTCGGCGCCGAGTTCATCGTGGCTGCCGGGGACCTGACCTCTTACGCGAACGAAGGCCACCTCGCCTCCGCGGCCGGCCTGGTCCCCGTCCCCCGCGACTCCGGACGCCGCACCGGCAACCTGCACCGGCCCCAGCGCTACAGCCGACGCCTTCGCCGCGTCTTCTACCTCTCAGCCCAGACCAGCATCATCCGCGAAGGGCCCAACCGCGACTACTACCTCAAGAAACGAGCCGAGGGCGCACAGCACGTCCAAGCCGTCATCGCTCTCGCCCGCCGACGAGTCGCAGTCCTCTGGGCACTCCTACGCGACAACCGGCCCTTCACTGCGATGCCACCACAAGCGGCTGCGACAGCTTGACTCGCTCATTGAGACTCC
>NZ_LJGT01000025.1 GCF_001751365.1 Streptomyces abyssalis
GGGGGTTGTTGTTTCAGATACTGCACAGTGGACGCGAAGCATGTGTGGTCAAGCCCTCGGCTTATTAGTACCGGTCAACTCCAACCCTCACGGGTCTTCCATATCCGGCCTATCAACCCGGTCATCTCCCGGGAGCCTTAACCCCACACAGGGGGTGGGAGTCCTCATCTCGAAGCAGGCTTCCCGCTTAGATGCTTTCAGCGGTTATCCCTCCCGAACGTAGCCAACCAGCCATGCTCTTGGCAGAACAACTGGCACACCAGAGGTCCGTCCGTCCCGGTCCTCTCGTACTAGGGACAGCCCTTCTCAAGACTCCTACGCGCGCAGCGGATAGGGACCGAACTGTCTCACGACGTTCTAAACCCAGCTCGCGTACCGCTTTAATGGGCGAACAGCCCAACCCTTGGGACCGACTCCAGCCCCAGGATGCGACGAGCCGACATCGAGGTGCCAAACCATCCCGTCGATATGGACTCTTGGGGAAGATCAGCCTGTTATCCCCGGGGTACCTTTTATCCGTTGAGCGACGGCGCTTCCACAAGCCACCGCCGGATCACTAGTCCCGACTTTCGTCCCTGCTCGACCCGTCAGTCTCACAGTCAAGCTCCCTTGTGCACTTACACTCACCACCTGATGACCAACCAGGCTGAGGGAACCTTTGGGCGCCTCCGTTACATTTTAGGAGGCAACCGCCCCAGTTAAACTACCCACCAGACACTGTCCCTGATCCGGATCACGGACCCAGGTTAGACATCCAGCACGATCAGAGTGGTATTTCAACAACGACTCCACACCCGCTGGCGCGAATGCTTCACAGTCTCCCACCTATCCTACACAAACCGAACCGAACACCAATATCAAGCTGTAGTAAAGGTCCCGGGGTCTTTCCGTCCTGCTGCGCGAAACGAGCATCTTTACTCGTAGTGCAATTTCACCGGGCCTATGGTTGAGACAGTCAAGAAGTCGTTACGCCATTCGTGCAGGTCGGAACTTACCCGACAAGGAATTTCGCTACCTTAGGATGGTTATAGTTACCACCGCCGTTTACTGGCGCTTAAGTTCTCAGCTTCGCCACACCGAAATGTGACTAACCGGTCCCCTTAACGTTCCAGCACCGGGCAGGCGTCAGTCCGTATACATCGCCTTACGGCTTCGCACGGACCTGTGTTTTTAGTAAACAGTCGCTTCTCGCTGGTCTCTGCGGCCACCACCAGCTCCGAGTGCAAGACTCTTCACCGGCCGTGGCCCCCCTTCTCCCGAAGTTACGGGGGCATTTTGCCGAGTTCCTTAACCATAGTTCACCCGAACGCCTCGGTATTCTCTACCAGACCACCTGAGTCGGTTTAGGGTACGGGCCGCAACAGCACTCGCTAGAGGCTTTTCTCGACAGCATAGGATCATCCACTTCACCACAATCGGCTCGGCATCAGGTCTCAGGCTTCGTGCCATGCGGATTTACCTGCATGACGCCCTACACCCTTACCCCGGGACAACCACCGCCCGGGCTGGACTACCTTCCTGCGTCACCCCATCACTCACCTACTACAGACTCGGACCGCCGGCTCCACCACACC
>NZ_LJGT01000024.1 GCF_001751365.1 Streptomyces abyssalis
ATGCGGCGCAGGTCGGCTGCGGCGGTGTCGGCCACCGAACCACGATCCGACTCCAGCTCCCGTACGCGCGTCGCGAGCGGTGACGGGCCGAGCAGCCCCAGCACCATCAGACGGTCCACCTGGGTCAGCCCGCGCACGATCCACGGGGTCACCAGCAGCAGTGCCAGTCCGGCCGCGGCGGTCAACGCGAGTTCGGGCGGACTCTCCAGGTAGGTGCCGCCGATCTGCGTCGTGCTGTTCGCGGTCAGGCCGTCCGGGCCGACCTGCATGCCCGGCCGGCCCAGGTGGCGCGGGAAGACCCACTGCCAGGCCGGGTAGAGCGTCAGGCCCAGGCTGACGGACCAGAGGACGACGGATACGACGAAGGAGAAGACCGCCCACGGGAAGTGCAGCACCGTGTAGAGCAGGTGCCGCCAGGAGACGCCGCTGCGCAGCAGCGCCCCCACCCACGGCATCAGACCGGGGCGCCGCTGGAGCGTACGTACGGGCTCGGGCTCGGCGACGTCCACGTCCAGCAGCGCCCGTGCGCGGCCCCGCTCGACCCAGCCGGCGGCGCGGCAGCCCATGAGGCCCGCGGCCAGGACGGGAACACCGAGGAAGGTGATCAGCAGACCCGCGCCGGCCGAGAGCATGGCGACGGCGCCGGCGAAGTACACGGAGGCCAGCGGCAGGCCGGTGACGACGTGGAGCAGTTCACGCCAGGCGCGGCCCTCGAAAGGTGCGCGCAGCGCACCCGGCACCCGGTGGGGGCGGGGCCGCGCGATGTCGGATGCGGTGGCCATGAGGTGGGTGCCCGTCCTTCCGGGGGTCCGTGCACGGGGTGCGGGGTGCGGAGTGCGGAGTGCTTGGTATGTGTGCCGGGTCGCGTGCCGGGGGCGCGGACCGGCCGCTCGCACTGTGACCGGCTCGGCCCGGCTCGGGCGACCTTCCCCTACAGGGTCCGCTTTGAGGATGCGCGGCGGCCATGGCGTGAGCACGCGTCTGCGTGAGGGGGTTTACCCCACCTCGGGGCGGGTGTCCCATGCGGCGTGCGCCCGGGTGGTGCGCGGGTGTGCGGTGGCGGTGCATGCGGCGGGCGCCCGAGGCACTGGCGCGGCCACGCACGCCACGCACCGCGGCGCGTCCGGGGGCCTCCCGTCTCCGTCCAGGTGCTGAGGTGGCGCGTCGGACGCGGGCTCCGCCGGAGGCTCCGGCCGGTGTCCGGCACCGGTCTCCTCAATGCGTGAACGTTCCATCGCCGCGCGGAAGCCTGCGTCGCGTCCGTCCGTCCGTGGCGAGGGTCCACCGGCCCGTGGTGGTTCGGGGGGCGGCCTGGTGGGGAGCGGCCGCCGATGACGGGGACACCCGGCACGCGGCAGGGGCGGAGCCGCGCGCGGTCAGCCCTGGCGGCAGCCCCGCGTGGGGTCAGCCCTGGCGTGCGATGGGCGCCTCCGGCGCCTCCCGCGCCCTGCGCGGCCCCCGCACCCGTCCGCCGCCCTTGCGGAAAGCTCCGCCGCGGCGGTTCCCGCTCCCGCCTCCGTGCCCGGAGTCCCGCTCGCGCCAGGGGAGTTCGGCGGTGATGGTGGTGGGGCCGCCGGTGGGGGAGTCGAGGATGAG
>NZ_LJGT01000026.1 GCF_001751365.1 Streptomyces abyssalis
CTGCCGACTTCCCGGTGGACGTCGTTGATCTGGTCGACGATGTCGCTCATCACTGCTCCGTGGGTCGTCGGGCGGCTCCGGGGGCCGGACGCGGCCGGCTGATACGGGAGAGGGCTCGCAGCCAGTGTCGCGCCCTCAACTCTTCGGCGGCTGCGGGGACTCCAGCGACGCGGCCACGTCCGCGAGGTCCTTGGCGAGTGCCTTGGCCGCGGCCTTCGAGCGGAGCCCGCCGAGCATCTTCATCACGGCTCCCTTGAGGCCGCCCTTCTCTGTTGTCCTGGAGCCGAAGGTCAGGCGTACGTCTGTGGATTCGCCGCCCGCGGGCGTGAGAAGGAACTCCGAGGTGTAGTGGACGCCGCGTGACTCGGCCTCTATGACGCAGCGTTCCGGCGCCTCGCTCGCCGTCACCCACATCTCCTCGGTGGCTTCCTTGCCGAGCATGGTGCGGGTCTCCCGCCAGCGTGTGCCGACGCCGAAGGGGCCTTCGCTGAGCATCTCGATGCGGTCGATGCCCTTGATCACTTCGGCGCTGTGCTCGATGTCCGTCAGCGCCTCCCAAACGCGGCCGGCCGGAGCCGCGATGCGCCGTTCCACTGTCACCTGTGCTGTGCCCATGACGTCCTCCAACTGCCCGGGCGGACCCCGTCGTCCGTCCCGCTGTCCGGAATTGGAGCAGAGGGCACTGACAACGGCCGTGGAGCCGTTGCTCTCAACCGGGTGCGGCGGGTGCCGGGTTCACGACCGGGAACCGGCGGTCTCCTCGGTCCGGTTCCGGTGCCGTACGGCGGCGACCACGGCACAGACGAGGAAGAGCGACCCGGCGCCCCAGAGGACCGCAGCGGCCTCCTTCACAACGAGCGACAGCAGGACGCAGACGGACGTCAGCATCACGAAGGCGGTTGTGGGATTGCGCGTGCTCATCGGTGTTCACCGTTTCTGCCGTGGCGTGGGGGTTGCTCCGGCTGTCCGCTCCGCGGCTCCCGGGCCCGGCCCGGGTGTGTGCCGTGGGCTCCGGTGCCGCTCGTGCGGTCAGCCGGGGACACCGTCATGAAAGCTGGTCGACATGCACCGGTCAACCCGTTACCGATGGCGGCGGGGCACCCGCACCCCCGCCGCCGACGCCCGTATGCCGCCCCCGCCGGTGCCTGCCGCGGCCCCTCGTCAGCCGGCGTCGTCCTCGCGGGGCGGTGCGTAGAAGGCCGTCGTGCCGGCGACTGCTGCCGCGGCCACGTCGGCGGGTGCGCCTGAGGTCTCGTATGCGGTGCCCCACGCCTCGCTGCTGCGGGTCATGAACTCCCTTGCCTCGTCGGTCGCTTCCCACTCGGACGGGTCGCCGACCGATTCGCCGCGCAGGTGGAGCCCGAGTCCGAGCAGGCCCATGTCCCAGCCGACTCCGACCGCTCCGGGGCCGAACTGGTCCCAGAACTCCGGCGGTACGACCGCGACGTGCTCCAGTTCGAGGACTGTCTCCCCCTCGCCCCCGGGTGTCAGCCGCACCTCGACCTCGCTGAGGCCGGGGCTCTCGCCCATCACCCAGCTCACCTTCAGCAGCCGGGGCGGTTCGCACTTGAGGATCTCGCCGCCGGCGTTGCCCTCCAGCTGGTAGTGCCCGCCGGGCTTCAGGTCGC
>NZ_LJGT01000028.1 GCF_001751365.1 Streptomyces abyssalis
TCTCTTGGTTGCCGGTCCCGGTGTACTTCGCCCCGATGGGGTGGGGGTGGTGGGTGGCTGGTTGTTGTTTGAGAACTGGACAGTGGACGCGAGCATCTGTGGCCAAGTTTTTAAGGGCGCACGGTGGATGCCTTGGCACCAGGAACCGATGAAGGACGTGGGAGGCCGCGATAGGCCCCGGGGAGTTGTCAACCGAGCTGTGATCCGGGGGTGTCCGAATGGGGAAACCCGGCAGTCGTCATGGGCTGTCACCCGCATCTGAATGTATAGGGTGTGTGGAGGGAACGCGGGGAAGTGAAACATCTCAGTACCCGCAGGAAGAGAAAACAACTGTGATTCCGGGAGTAGTGGCGAGCGAAACTGGATGAGGCTAAACCGTATGTGTGTGAGACCCGGCAGGGGTTGCATGTACGGGGTTGTGGGAGTTCTCTTGTCCGGTCTGCCGGCCGGTCGGCGAGTCAGAAATTGTTGATGTAGGCGAAGGGTATGCGAAAGGCCCGGCGTAGAGGGTAAGACCCCCGTAGCTGAAATGTCAGCAACTTGTTTGAGGACCACCCGAGTAGCATGGGGCCCGAGAAATCCTGTGTGAATCTGGCGGGACCACCCGTCAAGCCTAAATATTCCCTGGTGACCGATAGCGGATAGTACCGTGAGGGAATGGTGAAAAGTACCGCGGGAGCGGAGTGAAAGAGTACCTGAAACCGTGTGCCTACAAGCCGTGGGAGCGTCGCGTGCCAAGCTTGCTTGGTGCGTCGTGACTGCGTGCCTTTTGAAGAATGAGCCTGCGAGTTTGCGGCATGTTGCGAGGTTAACCCGTGTGGGGGAGCCGTAGCGAAAGCGAGTCCGAAGAGGGCGGTCTGAGTAGCGTGTTCAAGACCCGAAGCGGAGTGATCTAGCCATGGGCAGGGTGAAGCGGAGGTAAGACTTCGTGGAGGCCCGAACCCACCAGGGTTGAAAACCTGGGGGATGACCTGTGGTTAGGGGTGAAAGGCCAATCAAACTCCGTGATAGCTGGTTCTCCCCGAAATGCATTTAGGTGCAGCGTCGTGTGTTTCTTGCCGGAGGTAGAGCACTGGATAGGCGATGGGCCCTACCGGGTTACTGACCTTAGCCAAACTCCGAATGCCGGTAAGTGAGAGCGCGGCAGTGAGACTGTGGGGGATAAGCTCCATGGTCGAGAGGGAAACAGCCCAGAGCATCGACTAAGGCCCCTAAGCGTGTGCTAAGTGGGAAAGGATGTGGAGTCGCAGAGACAACCAGGAGGTTGGCTTAGAAGCAGCCATCCTTGAAAGAGTGCGTAATAGCTCACTGGTCAAGTGATTCCGCGCCGACAATGTAGCGGGGCTCAAGCACACCGCCGACGTCGTGTCACTCCAACGTGAAGGGCTAACGCCTGTTGGGGTGGGTAGGGGAGCGTCGTGTGCCGGGTGAAGCAGCACCGGAAGGTAGTTGTGGACGGTATGCGAGTGAGAATGCAGGCATGAGTAGCGATACATGCGTGAGAAACGTGTGCGCCGATTGACTAAGGGTTCCTGGGTCAAGCTGATCTGCCCAGGGTAAGTCGGGTCCTAAGGCGAGGCCGACAGGCGTAGTCGATGGATAACCGGTTGATATTCCGGTACCCGTGGCAGTGCGCCAGCGCTGAATCAGGTGATGCTAAGCCCGTGAA
>NZ_LJGT01000027.1 GCF_001751365.1 Streptomyces abyssalis
CTCCTGGACGCGCTGTGCCGACCGGCTCCATCTGCACGTCAACACCCTCCGCTACCGCATGGGCCGGATAGAACAGCTCACCGGCCGCGACCTGTCCCGCCTGGAGGACAAACTCGACTTCTTCCTCGCCCTGCGCCTGAGTTGAGGAGACCGCCGCCGCGTATGCGCCACAGACCGCGGAATTGATCCACCCCGGGCGGGGGTTGGAGCAGTCATGCAAGCGATCGCACCGACTGCCGAAGGAGCCGGTGCCTCGTGCTGCTTGCCGTCCGCAGCAGCCGGTCCCACCGGCACGGTTGCATCGACGGACGGCCGGCGCCGCACGGGCGGGGAAGGCGGAGACCACGAGGTCGTCCGCCCCGCCACCCCGGCCCAGGACAGCGGTACGCCCGCCGCTCACCCGGACCAAGATGTATTCGGCAGGAGGACCCTTTCATGACTGACCGGCCCTTGACGCTCATGGCAGTACACGCCCACCCCGACGACGAGGCCACCGGAACCGGAGGCATCCTCGCGCGGTACGCGGCGGAGGGCGTCCGCACGGTTCTCGTGACGTGTACCGACGGCGGTTGCGGCGACGGGCCGGGGGGTGTCAAGCCGGGCGATCCCGAGCACGATCCGGCGGCCGTCGCCTTGATGCGCCGTGAAGAACTCAAGGCGAGCTGCGACGTCCTGAAGGTCAGCGACCTGGAGATGCTGGATTATGCCGACTCCGGGATGACCGGCTGGCTGAGCAACGACGCACCCGGATCGTTCTGGCAGACCCCCGTGGAGGAAGGCGCCGCACGGCTCGCGGAACTCATGCGGCACTACCGGCCCGACGTGGTCGTCACCTACGACGAGAACGGCTTCTACGGGCACCCCGACCACATCCAGGCCCACCGCATCACCATGGCGGCGCTGGAGATGACCGCGCTGACGCCGAAGACGTACTGGACGACGGTGCCCCGCTCGATGATGCGGCGGTTCGGGGAGACCATGCGGGAGTTTCAGGAGGACATGCCGGAGCCGGATCCCGCCGAGACCGCCGCGATGGCCGAGATCGGCCTCCCCGACGACGAGATCACCACGTGGGTGGACACCACCGCGTTCAGCGGCCAGAAGTTCGATGCGCTGGCCGCGCACGCCAGTCAGGGCGAGAACATCTTCTTCCTCAGGATGGGCAAGGAGAGGTTCGGCGAGTTGATGGGCATGGAGACCTTCCTGCGAGTCAGGGACGTCACCGGCGCGGCCGTACCCGAGAACGATCTCTTCGCCGGACTTCGCTGATCCGCCCGTCCGGGACCGGGCCCGCACAGCCGCGTCCTACGGGCGGCGGGCCAGCAAGTGGGCGTCAAGGAAGCCCCGCTCGGACACCGGGTCGTGGAGCAACCGAGCCACCGTGACGAGTCCCGCCCCGGCCAGCAACCCGGCAAACAGTTCCGTCGGCCAGCTGTAGGCGGGCGTCACCTTGTGATCGAAGCGGACCGGCTCCGGCCCCTCGGTCCCGAAGAAGGACACCAGGATCAGGCCCCCTGATGCCAGGACACGTACCTGCTCAGCGAGCAGCGCGGGCAGTTCTCCGGGTGGGGTATGGATCATGGAGTAGTGGGCCAGCACCCCGCCGAGCGCGCCGTCCTCGACCGGCAGGTTCTCCATTCGCGCTTCGTCGAACCGCAGCAACGGATGGGCCTGCCGAGCGTGGTCGACCATGGCCGGGGAGAGGTCGAGCCCGAAGGCGTCCAGCCCCAAGTCGTGCAGCATCGCCGTCAGATGACCGGGTCCGCACCCGACGTCGGCTGCCCGCAGGTTTCCCGTGCCACGCACGAGCTCGGCGAAGGTGCCGATCATGTTCCGCGCGAACGGCTTCGTCTCCAGCCGATCGGCGAACATCGACGCATACAGCTCGACGACCCCGTCGTAGGCCGCCCTGGTCTCATCCTGGTGAATCGGCACCGGAAGGAAATTACACGCACGCCGTTCGCAGCGGTTCTCCGGCCCCGTACCGGCCCTTCCGCTTCGTCCCCGACGACGTACGGCGCGCGTTCACCGCCCGACTGCTGGCTCCCCTGCACG
>NZ_LJGT01000029.1 GCF_001751365.1 Streptomyces abyssalis
ATCCTGTCCCCGCTACTGAAGTCGAAGGGCCCGGATCCTCAAGGATCCGGGCCCTTCGCGTGTGTCAACGTGTCACACCTCAATCCCCTTTCGTGGCAGGCGGTTTGAGGTGTCTCTCTGTCGGGAAGTCGACAAACCTCTGAAGTGACCTCACCCGGTGGTGGTATTCCAGGTGTACGTGGGTTGCGGGTGGTGCGAACATGGGGTTTATGGGGGACAAGGTGAGGCTCGAAGCTCCGCCGGGTGCCGGCACGAGCCGGGCCGGTGTTGACAGCGGCGGCGAAGACGTGGAGGACGTCGGTGCGTTGAGCGTGCTCGGCGCCCAACTGCTGCGCCGTGGCGATCTCGACGGGGCGGAAGGGCCGCTGCGCGCTGCCACCGCCGCGGGCGACCGTGCCGCTGCGAACAATCTGGGGGTCCTGCTCCATCAGCGGGGGTGCACGGAGGAGGCCGCGGACTGGTGGCGCGTCGCCGCTGTCGCCGGTTCGGCCGCGGCCGCACACGCGCTCGGGCGGCACCACCGCGAGTGCGGCGACGAAGTCGCGGCGCACTACTGGCTGTTGCACGCCGCCGAGTGCGGGCACGCGCTGGGCGCGTACGCCTTGGCGGATCTGCTCGACCACCGTGGTGAGGACGGTGCGGAGGCCTGGTTCCGTGCTGCCGCCGAACAGGGTCACCGTGAGGCCGCGTACAGGCTCGCGCGGATCGTCAGCAGCCGTGGGGCCGATGTCACCGCCGAGGGAGAGCGGAGCGACGAGGCGGCGGAGGGCCTCGTGCGCGAGGCCGAGCAGTGGTTCAGGCAGGCGGCCGCGCGCGGTCACCGCCGTGCCGCGCTCCGTCTCGGAGCCATCCTGGAGCGCCGCGGCGAGCTGAAGGAGGCGGGCCGCTGGTATCTCAGCTCCGCGAAGGAGGGTGAGCCGCGTGCCGCCTGCGCCCTGGGCTTCCTGCTCAGGGACGCGGGCGACGAGGAGAGCGCTGCGGTCTGGTGGCGCCGTGCGGCGGAGGAGGGCGACGGCAACGCCGCGAACGCGCTGGGTGCCCTTCACGCCGACCGGGGCGAGCGGCAGGCCGCGGAGCGCTGGTATCGCGTGGCGCTCGAAGCGGGCTGTGACAACGGTGCGTTCAACCTCGGGCTGCTGTGCGCGGCTCAGGGCCGTACCGCTCAGGCCGAGCAGTGGTATCGCCGTGCCGCGTACGCCGGTCACCGCGAGGCGGCCAATGCGCTTGCCGTACTGCTCCTGCAGCGTGGCGACGCCGACGGCGCCGAGCCCTGGTTCTCCAAGGCGGTGGAGGCGGGCAGCATCGACGCCGCGTTCAACCTGGGCATCCTGTACGTCGGCCGGGGCGATCACCGTACGGCCCGGGTCTGGTACGCACGGGCGGCCGCAGCCGGGCACGCGGAGGCCGCGCTGCAAGTGGGCATCGCGCTCCTGCAGGAGGGCGACGAGCAGGGTGCGGAGGCTCAGCTTCGCCGTGCCGCCGGCGGCGGAAGTGTCGAGGGCGCCTTCCGGCTGGCGGCGCTCCTGGAGCGCCGGGGCCCGCAGGAGGCGGACAGTACGGGTGCGACGGCGTCCGTGAGCAGCCGCGACGAGCACGAGGAATGGTACGAGCGTGCCGCGGAGCAGGGACACCGCCGTGCGCAGGTGCGGCTCGGCATGTGCGTGGCGGCCCGCGGGGAGGTCGTCGACGCCGCCCGGTGGTACCGGGCCGCGGCGGAGGCCGGGAGCCCCAACGGGGCTTTCAACCTCGGCCTGTTGCTGGCTCGCGAGGGCAGCGAGCCGGAGGCGGCGCTGTGGTGGACCCGTGCCGCCGAGGCGGGACACGGGCGTGCGGCTCTCCGTCTCGCGCTGCTCAGTGCGAGACGGGGCGAGCTCGAGACAGGGCAGCGCTGGTGCGCCAGGGCCGTCGAACTGGGCCCCGCCGAGGTGGCCGGGCGCGCGGCGAAGCTGCGTGACGCTCTTCGGTCGGAGCTGACCGCCTGACCGCCGAGGCGGTGTACGACCGTGTGGCCGGCCGGGTCACGTGCGCTCATGCGCGGGCCCGGTCCGGCTGTACGGAAGCGATTTGCACTGGTCGTCGGCGCAGGGTTAGAGTTACGGCACAACGGCGCGGGGTGGAGCAGCTCGGTAGCTCGCTGGGCTCATAACCCAGAGGTCGC
>NZ_LJGT01000031.1 GCF_001751365.1 Streptomyces abyssalis
TCGAACTCCTGACCTCTTGCATGCCATGCAAGCGCTCTACCAACTGAGCTATAGCCCCGAGACTGGTCCGCCGGGGGGTCGGCCCCGCGGCGGCGTCGCCAACCTTACACGGCCCCTGCCACGTTCCGCCAAATCCGTTTCTCTCCGCCTGGGGGGAACGCGCCCCGCCCGTCCCTGCGGCGGGTACTGTCGACGGCTGCCCCCGACGATCACGACTCCGGAGCCCGCCCACCGTGAGCGCACTGCAGCAGTCCGCCTCCAGCCGGTCCCGTACGGCCATCGGGACCCGGCTGCTGGCGCGGCCCGTCCTGCTCGCCTCGGCCGTCTGCCTGCTCTCCTTCGCCGCGTTCTGGACGGCGCAGCGCGCGACGGGCGTCTCCATGATCGACCTCATGGTCTACCGGGCGGAGGGCTGGACCGTACGCACCGGTGGCGACCTGTACTCGATGCGCGCCACCTACGCCGATCTCCCCACCACCTACCCGCCTTTCGCGGCACTGCTGTTCATGCCGCTGACGCTGCTGGACGTCGCGGACATGCGGACGCTGGCGACCGCGGGAAACCTCGTGCTGCTGGTGGCGGTCGTCCATCTCTCCCTGCGGTTGATCGGGCGCCCGTCGAGCAGTACGCGTCTGCCCCGTCCCGCGGCGGCACTGCTGATCTCCTCCGTCGCCGTGTGGTGCGAACCTCTGTGGACGACGCTGCGCTACGGGCAGATCAATCTGCTGCTGACCGCACTCGTGCTGTGGGACCTCACGCGCCGTCCGGGGCACCGTTTCGCGGGCGTGGGCATCGGCGTCGCCGCCGGGATCAAGCTCACCCCGGCGCTGTTCGCGGTGTTCCTCGCGCTGTACGGCGCCGCGCGGGCCGTTCGCGCCCTGCGCGCCGGCGGCGGCCTCGCCGCGGCGTGGAACCGTGAGCTGCGCCAATCCGCCGTCGCCGCGGGGGCGTTCGCGGGCACGGTGCTGCTGGGCGCGCTGATCCTGCCGTACGACTCGCGGCGCTTCTGGTTCGGCGCCCTCTTCCAGTCGGAACGCGTCGGCCATGTGGAGATCACCGACAACCAGTCCCTGCGCGGCGTCGTGGCCCGTCTGCTGCACACCGGTGATCCGGGGTGGCCGTGGCTCGTGCTCGCCGCCGTGGTCGCTATCGGCGGCCTGGCCGTCGCCGTCGCGGCAGCGGCTGCGGGCCGCCGCCGGCTGCCGTACGCGCCCGCGTGGGCAGCCCTGGTGTGCGCCTTCACGGCGCTGCTGGTGAGTCCCGTCTCGTGGTCGCATCACTGGGTGTGGTGTGTGCCGTTGGTGCTGCTGCTGGGCACGGAGTCGCTTGAGCGCGGACGGCGACTGCTGTGGCGGGTGTCGACGGGTGCCGCGGCGCTGCTGTTCTGTTCGTACGCGCTGTGGTGGGTCCCGCACGGCGTGACCGGACCGGTCAAACCGGAACTGCACCAGACGGGCGGCGAGATGGTGCTCTCGGCGCTCTATCCCGCAGGTGGCCTGGCCTTTCTGACCCTGGCCGCGGTGCTGTCGGTGCGGGCGCTGCGCAGGCCCGCTCCGTACGAGCCGGACGGTGCGGTGAACCGCAGGGCCGTGCCGGCACGTTGACCGGCGGCGGTCAGGCGGTGGCGAAGGAGTAGAAGCGCTTCAGGGTGCAGTGCTCGTCGAGCAGCCGACCGTAGATCGGCTCCCCGTCCAGTTCGCGGTACGTCTCGATGGGGTCGCCTTTTATGATCAGCGCCCGCGCGCAGTCCTCACACCAGTACTGGAACTCCGGGTTGACCGGCTCCATGTCGCGGACGATCGGCGTCCCGCTGCCGCACCAGTCGCACTTCCGGCTGTGTGCACCCATCAGTCATCAGCCCCAGCTGTGGCCGCAGGTCGTGCACACGTAGGAAACTCCTCCATTGTCGCCGAGCATCTGGGCAACGTTCGATGAACCGCATGCGGGACACTGCAACGTTCGCGATGACACCGCTGCCGGACCGGTGGCTGGACTTGTGCGCGGGCGAGCCTGCTGCCGACCGCCCTCGGCGAGGACCACTGCCGACATCGCACACGTCCCTCCCCTCGGCCCTCCCCCTTTCCGGCCGTCACGATTCTGCCACGTTCTCCCATTGCTCAGGAGGCCCGGTCGGCGACAGGGACGCAAGCGCGTCGCGAGGTGCACCCTCGCAGGATCGACGGATGCGGACCCGTTCCGGTTCCGGCCCGCACCGCTGGACGTCCCCCGCCCAACGCCCGCGCATCGCACGTTCCATGGTCACCGGGAAAGCCCTTACAAGCAGGATGCCGGGCCTGCCGCCCGTGGACAAGCCACCATTGGCCAACACCTGCGGACACCGGGAACGCAGGAACCAATCCACAGCACCGCACCGGGAAGAGCACACCCCCCGCCCAAGAAACCCCGCACCGAAAACCACTCCACGGAGCCGCACCACCGAGGGGCCGCAGGGGGCGAAGTCCCCGCCAAGAAGCCCGAAACGGAAACCACTTCACGGCGCAGCACCACCGAGGGGCCGCAGGGGGCGAAGCCCCCGCCGGGGGTGCGGGTGGCGGAGCCCCCGCCCC
>NZ_LJGT01000032.1 GCF_001751365.1 Streptomyces abyssalis
TATTGACGGTGCATCAACCCTCCGGGTTGATCTTGTGGTGCCGGACGGTTCGTCAACTCTCCCTCAAGACAAAGGAGGAAAGAGAGAAGAGAACGCCGGCGCTCCGCGCCGGAAAGCTGGCTACGAAAAGAGGGGATTATGTCGCTTGCTAACCCCTTCGGCAAAGCTCGCCTCTGCACCCGCACACCCGGAACGCTCCGCCGCAACCTCTCGCGAATGCAGTTGATTTTCGCGAGCGTTCGCCGTCATGCAGCCAGACGCCACAGCGTCTCTTTCGCAGCGGCGCGCGCGGGAGGTTGGAGTTGTACGGGGGAGAAACGTCTCCGACGCTCCTCCCCCGCTACGAAACGGCGGCGTGCACTCGACGTTGGGATTGAGCGGTGCTGCTGATAGCAGGAAAGGAGGCGCTGCGTACGTGACGGCGCACCATCTGGCAGCCGGCTCCACTCTGGTGGCCGGAGTCGCTGTGATCAGTACGGCTCAAGCTGCTTGCTGGAACGAGATGAGCAGTAGGGGGGCAACTGCGGGGGCGAGCCGGAGCCGGCCGGCGTTCGGTGGAGCCACGAGGGCTGTGACTCTCTTGCTGAGCTGCGAAGATGTCCGGTTTTCGCTGGGCATGGGGAAGCCGCCAGAGAAGCTGTAAGGATAACTGTAAGGGAGTGGGGCGGCCTTACATGGGGCGGATCAGCGCTGTTCTCGGCGGAGTTGAGATGGGTAGGCCCCCGGTACCGACCGATGCCGCGTCAGATCAGCACGTCACCTCCTCCTCGCAGCGAAACACGGGGAGCACCTGCACGAGGAGTTCGACCCGCACCGACGACGGCCCGGCCCCTACGTACTTCAGCAGGTTCCGCCGACAGGTGGGACGGGGCGGATCCGGCAACCTGTCAGGCTCCGATGCCGATGCCGGAGACGTAGGCGTAGGCGACGTACTCGGAGGCGATGTCGGCGATGATGTCGCCCCATGCCTGATCGAGCTGCGCGTCGTCGCCGGCGGCCCACGCGTGGGTGATGGAGGCCCAGTCCCTCACGCGGATCGAGCGCTGCGGCACGTCCCGCTGGTGCTGGGCCGGGACGTTTGCCTGGTTGACGGGGTAGATCTCCACGCGGGTGCCGCGGCCCTCCTGCTGGAGCCGCTTCGTCAGCGCTCCGGAGCGGAGCATGTTGCGGGTGCGGATCTCGCGGTACGCGCGCTCGACCTTCTCCCGGGAGCCCTTGCTGGGCTTGGCCTTGCCCTGCTGCCAGCGGCGCAGGGTGCCCGGCCGTACTCCCGCGTTCCGGAGGGCTTCGCGGCCGGCCTCGGTGTCGAGGTAGTGCAGCCGGGCGCCCAGGCCGCGCGAGGTGGTGATGGGGGACTTGATGCCGGTCTCCCGCACGATGCGCTCCAGCTCCGCTGCCAGGGCTCGGGAGCCGGGGATGCCGCGGGCATTGTGCTTGGCGAACCAGCCCCACTCTTCGCGGGCACTCACTGGTCACTGCCTCCGAGGGTGTAGGTGTGCTTGGGCTTCATCTCGCTCAAGTCCCGTCCCTCATCCCACAGTTGGCGCCAGTCACCGACCACGTGCAGCTCGTCCGTGCCGGTCACCTCCACAACCGTGAGGCCGGCCTTGTGCGCCCGGTGGGCCTTGAGCCACAGGTTCGCGAACGCCTGGCTCCGCAGGATGTGCATCCAGTCCGGACGGCGGATCTCCCGGTTGTAGGTGGACTCGCCCATGGTGGAGATGAACTTGGAGTACGCGGCCTTGAGGTACTCCGTCGTCACCTCATCGCCCTGCTCGATCGCCTCCCGCCGCACCAGAGCGAGCGTGCGGCGCAGCTTCTCCAGCACGTTCTCCGTCGCGCCGGACGTCCACGATTCGCGGATGACCGGCGCCTCACACAGGCCGTCCCGGGCGCAGCGCTGCATCAGGCGCAGGGTCGGTTCGGTGATCCATACGTCGCCGGTCTTGCGGCGGTCTCCCAGCGGGGAGGGCAGATCGGCGTGGTCCCAGGCGGGCGGGGTGATCAGGTGGATGCCGGCGCGCTTGGGGTCGTGGGTGCCGCTGGTGTCGTGGGTGAGCTGTCCGATCGGCAGATGCGTCTTGAACGCCGCGAGATAGGCGGCGTTCGCGTCCAGCGCCGTGACCTCGCGGCGGGTGGCGTCGGTGCGCAGCGGCATGTTCTTCCAGCTCAGCCGGCCTTCCCAGACGGCATCCGCGCCGGACTTCTGGCCTGTCTTCTTCAGCAGGTCATTCACCGGTGGGAAGGAGCTGTGTTCGTACCGGCCGCCCTTGCGGGTGTGGTCGAACCAGCCCATCACGTCGGGCACGGCCCGCTTGATCAACGCGTTGGTGGCGGCGTCCGCGTCTGCGCCGGCGGCATCGAGCGCGGCGGCGACGGTCGCCCGGATCCGGTCGGCCACGTCCGCGTCGACCGACCCGGACCGCGATGCGGCAGAGCGTTCCATGGGGGTCGCGGGGGCCGTCGCCGGGGGGTTGTCGGGGTTGGGCCCGGAAGGTGACGGGACGGAAGGCGGCGGGGCGGGTGCAGGCGCTGGTGCGGGTGTCTGCGGGAGAGGTCCGTCGAGGAAGCGGGCCCGCATGAAGTCGGGGCGCAGCCGGACCGTCGGGGCGCTGATGCCGGTGCTGCCGAAGTCGGCGTCCGTGAAGGTGAGTCGGGCCGTCTCACCGTCGCGCTGCAGATGGAGGACGACGTCCGCGCGCAGTCGCGTGAGGACGGCCGGATCGTCGGTGTCGACGGCTGCCAGCACCGGCAGCTGGTGTTCACGGGCGAGGCGGGCCAGGTCGCGCGTCGCGGCGGGGAGGGCATCGCCGGAGAGCGGCACGGCCGGGTCGCCGGCGGCCTGGAGGCGGTCGACCACGAGCAGCGCGAGGCCCTCAACATCCCTGATGGTGGCGGCGATCGCTTCGATGCGGAGATCCTCGCCGTCATCGATCCACAATGGGGCCTGCCGGGCGGCACTCAGAGCCGTGGTCACCTCCGCGGGCGCATCGAGCGTCCCGGCGCGCAGCAGTTGGTAGTTGGCGCCCGCGTGGGCCGCGGCGACACGGCACGAGACGTCCGTGGCACTCAGCCCGGATGCCGCGTAGAGCACGGTGCGGCCGTGCACGACGGCCGCGTCGCGGGCCGCGCTCACGGTCAGCAGAGAGCCGCCTACCCCCGGGGCGGCAGCGACGAGGGCGAGACGGCCCGGCAGCAGACCGCCGGTGGCGTCATCGAGTACGGGCAGACCGTAGGAGAGCGGGGCGCGGGCGGTGGTGGTGAGGGCGTCCAGGGCAGCTGCGGGTGCCGTCAACGCACGGGCGCGGCGGGGATGTTGAGACGGAGCAGCTGCGGCGGCAGGCGGTTCCGCGGCAGAAGCGGCCGGTGGAAACGCTGCCGGTGTGTCGAGGGGAAGCAGCACGGCCACGTCGCGGCCACGCTTCGTCAGGCGCTGCGGAGCGCCGGCAGCGGCCTGTGTAATGAGGTTGCCAAGGGTGCCCCGGGCCCGGGTCAGAGGGTGCGAGGGCCAGAACGGGAGTGCCGTGCGCTGCTGTTCGGTGAGAGCATCCAGCGGGACCAGGACCACCCGCTGTGTCTCACGGGTGATGACAGTCTTCTCACCGGTCTCCAGCAGCCGGAACAGCTCCTTGCGAGCCTGCTCGGTTCCGACAGTTGACACGCCGGGCATGCACCCTCTCCTCACAACTCAAATGTAAGCATCACCCTAACAGCATGTAAGGCAACACATGTTGAGCTGGACAGAAAACGGCCTTACGTATTTCTGTAAGGTGCCCGGCCCCTGGGAAGAGATGACGGCACCGGCGGTGACGCCGCCCGCGGGTGATGCGGAAGCGGTCGCCGGGGGCGAACGGCAGGAGCCGTGGCTGCGAGTTCTCCCGGAAGGCATGCCCCCGGAGGGCCGGGAGCAGCGAGCTGCGGCGGGGAACGTCCCGGCCGCGTTCGGCGGCTTCTGCGCCGTGCCCGCGGATTCTGCCACCGTGCCCGCGGAGTTGCTCCTCTTGCCCGCGCCGTCACTTCCCCGGGCAGCCCAGGGGCGCGACCCTGGGGCACGGGGTCCCGGGTCGCGACCCTGTGCACGGCACCTCCCCCGGCAGCACGGATCAACGCCGGGCGCGCCCAGTCCGCGGTCCCAGGAACCCCGAGGCCGGTGCGCACGGTCGGGCTGTTGCCTCCTGTCTACCGCGTTCGGGAACGAGGGCACCTGCCTCATCGGTGCGCGGGGCCCCGGCGGCAAGGGCATGGGCATCTCCTCGGCGGCCGCCCTGGCCGCCGAGCTCCCGTACCGGACCCCCGGGCCTCTTCCACCTCAGGTCACAACCGCCGCAGGCAGAACCCGGCGTGACCTCCCCACACAGGTCCGCCGGCTCCTGCCCATGCAGCACAAGGTCTCCCCCGAAGAATTCGCCGAGAAGGCAGAGCGCTTCAGCGATCTCGTCAAGCTCCGGCAGCCGAGCTACGCCCGCAGCCCTGTGCGGCCGGGCAGGCCGCACACCTCCTCGCACGCAGCGGGAACCGTGCTCGGACCACGGCCTGACCGCGACATTCGGAAGGCGTTACGCATGTGCAGCCCTCCGCCGCCGGTACGGCCCTCGGAGACCCGCCCCGGCACAAGGACCACGACGACTTCATGAATGCCCTGCTTCATGAATGCCCCTGCTTCATGGATGCCCTGGCCCTGCATGAAGGAACGGCCCGGGGAATCCAGCACAGCCGGAAAGGCCGGCAGCCAGGCCGGACCCCCTTTCGTCCACCGGTGGCGGCGGGAAGAAGACGCGACATCAGGGAGCGGAACGGTGAACTCCGCCGGCGGCGGCTGCCGTCAAGCCATCACGAGGGTCGGGCGGCATTCCAGGAGAGCCGCATCCGCAATGGAACTTCCGCGACGGGGCTTTCACGACGGGGGCTTTCACGATCGCCGTGTCCGCGGGCGCGACGGGCCGTGTGCCGGAGCGTTCCGGTCCGGGATGAACGCTGCAGCGGCAGGGACCTGTGCGGCATTCCGTCACCAGGCCGCATTCCGGGAGCAGCGGACATTCTCTGCGTGGGGCGCGGAATGAGTTATTGAGGTTCACGCATGCGCAGGTGACGCGTGGTGGGCAGTGGTATGGCTGTGTCAGCGGAACGTGCGAGGGGGAGCCTGTCCGGCTCCGCCTCGCACGGGGCGCAGCGATCGCTGACCAGGCCGGGCCCGGGTGTGGCCCCGGGGCAGCCGGCCGTTCTCACAAAGGGGGCGCCGTCGTGTGGCATCGCATGGTTTCGGTGGAGTACGCGGGCCGGGCCGGTGCCGGCTGCGTGGTGGCCCCCGGCGTCATTCTCACCGCGCGGCATGTCGTGGAGCATGCGGCCGGCCACGAGAGCGAGTTGCCGGTCGTCCAGGTCTCGAACCATGAAACCCAGGGACCCCGTGCCCGGGCCTAAGTGGCGTGGCGGCGCGGCGATACCGCCCTGTTGCGGTGCCGGCCGCGGGACCTGGGGCAGGAATTCACACCCGTACGGTGGGGAGAACCGGTGGGCACGACGCCAACCACGCCCGAAGTCCGCGCAGTCGGGCTCCCGCCAGAGGCGATGCTGCGCCTGTTCGGCGGGCCGTCCCAGGGTGAGGCCGACGTGCTGCAGCCGCAGTGTGTCACGGGCCGCGTCCACGGCGCCGGGGCCGCTTCCCCCGTCTACAGCGTGCGGACCGACCACCGACCGCCGGAGCAGACGGGCGGGGACTGCTCTGCCTGGAGGGGAATGGCCGGGGCAGCCTTGTGCTGCGGGCAGCTGCTCCTCGGGGTCGTCGCCCATCCTCCCCCTCAGTGGCCCCAGGGAAGGCTGGAGGCCGTGCCGGCACGGCAGTTGCTCCAGGACCGGGGGTTCTGCGACATCATCGAGACGGCGTGCGGACTCCGGCCGCGGCTGGAGGCGGCCGATCTCGACGGGCTCTTCGACGCCGCGCCTCAACCGGCCGCGGCCGCTTCGTACTTGCTCTCCGCGCGCTCGGAGGTCGCCGGCTTCCTCGGTCTCGACACGGAGATCGGTGCACTGTCCCGATGGTGCGAGGAGCCGAGGACAGTGGACGTCGCCGTCCTGCAGGGCGACGGCGGCTCCGGCAGGACGCGGCTGAGCACGGAGCTGGCCCGTCGTCTGTGTGAGCGGCACCCGGCGGCGGACGGCAGTCCGCACGGTCCGGACGGTGCCTGGACGACCGGGTTCCTCTCCGACACGCCCGCCCGGCATCCCGCACCGTACGGAATGCTGCGGCATCTGACCCGGCCCGCGCTGATCGTGGTCGACGATGCCGAGACACGCCTCACTCAGGTCGAGGACCTGCAGGGAGCACGGGGAGCACGGGGCCGCGCCGGCCGGCCGGATACGCGTCCTGCTCACGGCCCGCTCCACACACGGCTGGTGGAAGCAGCTCACCAGCCGCCACCCGGATCTGGTCTCCGCAACGGCAGTCACACTCGACCCCCGGGCCGTCTACCGCCACTACACACCCGCCCAAGTACAGGAACTGGCCGAACTGAGCTTCAGCAAGCACATCCTGGCACTGCACCGGGCAGACATCCACGACGACTGGGACGCCTACGAGGCCGCCGACCACCGCGCAGCCCGCGCGCGGCAGACCCGACAGCAACGGCAGCGGAGACGATGCGCCGGACGTTCAGGATGAACGGGATGTTCACGGTGAACGGAGGGTGCCGGGCGTGCTGACCGTCCACATGGACGCCCTCGCCGGCGTACTGCTGCACTCCCCCGGCGAACCCCTCGACGGCCACCCGGCGACAGTGACACTGCTCGACCACGAACTGCACTACGCCCGGCGAGGTGCCGGCGAACACGGCCTGGAAGATGTCGGCCCCGACCTCACGCGGACACTGATCACAGTGCAGGCCCTGGCCGGCGCGCAGGACAAGGAAGAAGCCGACGCCGTCATCACGGCGGCCTGGGAATTCCATCACCGCCGCGCACCCCGCCCGTTGGACCCGGACACCCTGCTGAAACTACGCAGCACGGCCGCTGAGCTGTATCCGGCGCCCGGCGGAGGCTACTTCGGCTCCACCGGACCCGCCGCCCTGACCGCCGCCCTCATCGACCGCATGGAGGAAGACAGCAGCAGCGAGTTCCTCCACTCCGTCCTACCCTCCCCCCACTTCTCCACCCGCCAGCAGCAGCGGTGCCGTACGACCCTCGCCCGCTCGATCCCCGAACGGCCCCACCTGGCACGAGCCGCCGCAAAGGCGGTCACTTCACACACCGGCGTCCTCACAAGACCGGCGCAGCAGCCGCCCCAGCCGCCCCAGCCACCGCAGCCCCCGTGGCAGGTGGCATGGCAGACGTCCATCGAAAAGGCCCCGGCAGGCCGCCAGACGCAGCACCCCACGCACACCGCGCTGCCCACCCACGCCCCACCACCCACACCACCCACGGCGTCCACGGGCCCGAGTAGCGACAAACCACCCACCCCCCGTCAGGAACCGGCAACGGGGCACAGTACCCACCCCGAAAACCGCCCCAAAAACGGCCCGGGAAAAGGCCCGGGAAAAGGCCCGGAAAGCAGCCTGGAGAGGGAAGCCGCAGTCGCCGCAGTGGCCGCCGGTGACACGAACGCGCCCCGGCAACCGCGCCACACCCCCCCCCCCCC
>NZ_LJGT01000033.1 GCF_001751365.1 Streptomyces abyssalis
AGCAGGTCCGCGCGTACAAGCAGGAGACCAAGCGGGCGGCCCGGAAGAAGACCTGACGGCTGCTGGTCACGATCGAGGCCGCCCTCTCTCATGCGTCGACGAGGTCGTGTCCCTGCGCCGCCGGCCTGTGTGATGTGGAGTCCGTCGACTTGCTGTGCACACGCTTCAGCGTTGCCCTTCCAGCCGGAACGGACTCGGCGGGTGACCCCGTCGGCCTTGTCTTCAGAGGTGAGAAGGTACATCGAGCTCAGCACGCGGGGCTGATACCGGAGCAGTCGAGCGAATCCAGCGCCCGATGTGCCGGGCCAGACGTAGGCGAATGACCAATCAGGCCGTCTGCGGACTCGGCGGCGGGCCGGGTCAGTCCGTCAGATCGACCCTGACCGTCAGTAGGTGCGTGCCGAGCGCCCGCACCGCCGCGCTGTTGAAACGCGACAGCGTCCGCAGCCGTGCACGGGAGTCGTCTTGTGGGATGAGCTGAGCCGTGCCGCTGTGCCATCGTCCGTTTATGCGGACGCGGACACGCGGGTCCGCCTTGATGTTCCGCACGTACTGGGACTTCTCGCCGTATTCCGAGACGAACCAGAACTCCCGGCCGGTGCGGCGCCCGCCGATGGGAGTCCGCCGAGGCAGTCCGGAACTCCGGCCGGTGGTCTCCAGGAGAACCTGGGTCGGCAGACGGACGGTCAGCGGGTTGACGATCCTTCGCTGGAACGACGTGACGACCCGGTGCTTGATCTCGTTGTTGCGTGTCATGTGTCTCTCCCGTCTGCCGTCGCTGTTCCCTGACCTGGATTCGGGCCGTCAGGGTCACGCCGTGCGATCGTACGGTCGACGCCGTCGGGCACATCAGCGGCCCACGGCCCCGTCTCGGGTGCCATCTCACGTGCCTTGAGAGCAGCCGCGAGGACCGGGCCAGGCTGTGAGAAGGCTCCGGGATTCGTCTGACGGGCTTGCAGCAGTCGTGGGCCGGCCCGGAGACCCCGGGATGGGGCATCTCTCATGCATCCACTCGGCGCCCCTCGCTGCTCAGGTCGTGCCGTCGGCCTTCGAGGACTTCAGGCCGGTCTGGTGGGCCAGTGCGATGACGGCTTGGTCGAACATCTCTTCCGGTGCCTCGACCACTCGCTGGAAGTGGCCGAAGACCTCGAAGCTGATAAGTCCGAAGAGCTGTGCCCAGGCAGTGACGACCCAGGGCAGCACGTCCTGCGGGACCGCGCGGTCCGATTCCTGGGCGAGCTCCAGGACGTCGGAATCCAGCACCGTAGCGGGAGGCACCCCCTGGGCGGGCGCCTTCAGGGCGTCAGTGGCCAGGGCCGATTCAGCCAGCGACAGCAGCACCAGCGCCACCCGGGAGGCCGGCTTCACGGTTTCCTGGGGCGCGCGGTAGTCGGGGACGGGCGCGCCGTAGATCAGTGCGTACTCATGCGGATGACCGAGCGCCCAGCGGCGCACGGCCCGGCACACGGCCACCCACTCCCGCATGAGATCGGTGCTGCCGCTGTCCTTCAACGCCATCTCCGCGGCTTCACCCACCGCTTCGAACGCGTCGATGATGAGCGCCGTGAGCAGGTCGTCGCGGCTGGGAAAGTAGCGGTAGAGGGCTGACGGAACCATGCCCAGCTCACGTGCGACTGCGCGCAGCGAGAGCCTGGCGGCTCCATCTGCGGCGAGCTGTCGTCGTGCTTGGGTCTTGATGGCGTCGGTGATCTCGGCTCGGGCTCGTTCCCTTGCTCCCTTGATGGCTCCCATGTGAGCAGTGTTCCACAAGGTGGAGAACAGTGGCCAAGCACGAGAGCAACTCACTTGTTTTGGATCAGTGTTCACGGCACACTGGTTCGTGACCACATCGAGACTCTGACTCGTTGTCAGGCCGATGTGCCACAGGGTGGCGGGCACCCCACACCTCGTACCCGCCATGCGCAGGCTCCGACCAGCGTGCCGCGCGGTGGTCCGCTCCTGGGGGCTGAGTACCTCGGGGCCCGGACAGTTCCGCAGATACGATCCCGAACCGGCTTGGCTCGGTCGAAGCCGCCGCGGGGCAAGAGGCCGAGAGAGGAGGCCGTGTGATGATCACTACCGGGTTACGCCGGGGGCGATCAGATGAACCGCCGGGGCCCGTGCGGGAGTTCGAGAGACCGGTCCGGCGCAGCGTCCCAGGCGCCCGCGCCGTGAAGCGAAGACCCGCACCGAAGCGCAGTTCGGTGGGTGTATTCCCGCTCGACGGGTCGGAAGGGTAGACACAAAACCGACCGCGCCGCGAAATGCTGAAGATGCCCCAATTCCCGGGGGCAGGGGCAAACCGCGCCCCGTACCGTCTCACCAACGGGCATGCGAACGCTGGAACGCCTTCGCCCTCTGTTTCTGGTTGCCTGAAGTGCAAGCATCACCTGCTGAAGCACCCAGTGGGCGGCGTCGGGTTCGTACGCGTATGCGCCTGAATGGAAGGGTGCGTCTGTTCTATGCAGAATTCATCTGTCGATTATGCAGATCGTTCGGTAGTTGACAGGACCCTCAAGATCTTCGGATGCTTCAACGTCAGGAATACCGCTCTCACCGTAAGTGAAATCAGCCGCAGGTCGGGGCTGCCGGTAGCGACTACCTACCGCCTTGTATCAAAACTGCTGTCGTGGGGAGCTTTGGAACGCGCAGCGGGCAACAAATACAGCATCGGCCTACGCCTATGGGAAGTGGCCACGCTCGCCCCGCGGCACTCGATGATTCGTACCGCCGCCCTGCCACACATGCTCGAACTGCAAAGAGAAACCAATTCATCGGTCTTCCTGTCGGCCCGGGAGGAGGGCGACGGAATCTGGTTGGAGAGCTTCTGGGGAGACGGAGTACACCTCGACGGCTCATGCATTGTGGGTAACCGGTTCCCGCTGTACGCGTCGGCATCCGGGCAAGTCCTGCTGGCCCACGCCGACCCCGCGCTTCAAGGTGAGCTCTACTCACGCGGCGCACGGGCCATAACGGGGCGCACCGTCACCGGCTCGCTCACCCTCCGCAGCCTCGTCAACGATGTGAAGCGACGAGGGTACGCCGTGGACGACTGCGAGCCGCGCGACGACCTTTCGGGTGTCGCAGCTCCCATTCACGGCAGTTGCGGAACCGCAGTCGCTTGTGTCGCTCTGTGTGGTTCGTCGGCAGGCGCGTCGCCTCATCAGCGCGCGAAGCCCCTGCTGGCAACGGCAAGGCGGATATCTCAAGAACTCGCCAAGCAGCAAGGACTGAGGATCCCTTCGCCGCGCGGGGGCTTGGACTGCAGGGAGAATTGAGAGCCATTGCAGGGACGGCGACGCAGGTACGAGCCGGAGTTCCGTGAGACTGCCGTAGGGACCGTGGCCGAGACCGGGAAGCTGATTCCGCAGGTGCGAAGTACAGGGCCACCGCCGAAGGCGCCGCCGCCAACTGTTGACCCCGTCTATGCCCCCATCGCATCAGATGCGATCCACAGCCGCTTTCCCCCCTCGATACGCGAAGTTGGAGGCATCCCGTGAACTCGACCAGCCGTACGGTGGTTGTCACCGGCCTTGGAGCGACCACTCCGCTCGGCGGCGACACCGCGTCCACGTGGCAGGCGCTGCTCGCCGGCCGCTCCGGCGTCCGACTGCTGGATGACGAATGGGCCGAGGACATCCCCGTGCGCATCGCCGCCGAGATCGCGGTGGAGCCCGCCGAACAAATACCTGAGCCAGAGGTACAAGGGCTCGACCGCAGCGCACAGTTCGCCCTGATCGCAGAGCGCGAGGCATGGGCCGACGCCGGATTCACCGGCCCGGCGGGCACCGAGTCTTCGCCGGATCCCGACCGACTCGGCGTCGTCATCGGGTCCGCCGTCGGCGGAATGGCCTCTCTGCTTCAGCAGTACGAGGTCCTCAAGGAACAGGGCGCCCGCAATGTGTCCCCTCAGACCATGCCGATGATGCTGCAGAACACGCCGTCGGCCGACGTCGGTCTGGACGTCAACGCCCGTGCCGGCGTGCACAGCACAGCCAGTGCCTGCGCCTCCGGTGCCGAGGCCATCGGCTACGGCATAGACATGATCCGTACTGGCCGCGCCGACATTGTCGTCGCAGGCGGGACGGATGCAGCCATCTGCTCCCTCAATGTGGCCTCGTTCAACAACATGAAGGCCATGTCGCAGCGCAATGACGATCCAGCCGCGGCGTCCCGGCCGTACGACACCGCCCGCGACGGCTTCGTCATAGCCGAGGGCGCGGGCGTCGTCGTACTGGAGTCCGCCGAACACGCCCAGCGGCGCGGCGCACGCGTCTATGCGGAGGCGGTCGGCCAGGGCCTGTCCGCCGACAGTCACCACGTCGCGCAGCCCGAGCCGACGGGCCGTGGAATCGCCGCCGCCCTGCGGCACTTGCTGGACTCCAGTGACCTGAAGCCCACCGAGATCATGCACGTCAACACGCACGCCACGGCAACGCCCCTGGGCGACGTGGCCGAGATCAAGGCCATCCGCGACGTTTTCGGTGTCGACGTCGATCACTTCGCCGTGTCCGCCACGAAGTCCATGACAGGCCACCTGCTGGGCGGCGCCGGCGGCGTCGAAACTGTGGCCGCCGCTCTCGCCCTGTACCACCGCGTCGCACCGCCCACGATCAATCTCGACGATCCCGACCCCGAAGTGCACGCCGACATTGTCCGCGGCGAGCCTCGCCCCTTGCCTGTAGGACGTATCGCCGCCCTGAACGACTCCTTCGGCTTTGGCGGCCACAACGTGGTATTGGGCCTGCGCACGGTCTGAGCCAGCCCACCGGCACGTGCCGCCCGGGCGGTTGGCAGAGGTTGTGAGGATCCGTCCACCGCGGAGGCCGGACTCCTGGGCTGGGGAGTCCGGCCCGATCGGATAGCAGGGCCTGACGGGGAGTCGGGCCCTGCTTTTCCGTGCCTACCTCGCGGCGTCATCCGGCCCTGCTTGGTCTGTACGTTGAACAGCCCTGTCAGACTCGTTCGCGACGTCAGCCACCAGGTGACACTCCAAGTTCTGCATTTCCACCCTTCGTTGTAATGCCCCCGTAAAGCAAGAATGAGGGTGACATGAGGACGTCCGGTGGAACAAGATCCGACTAGGCGAGCACCTCGAATGCGAACCGTGAGCACTTAGAGGTCGGTTCGTGAGGTTTTTTTCAGTAAGAGGTCTGAGCGGATCAGGCTCAGCTCTATGGTCCATGAGTTCAATATCAGCAATTTCGAAGACCTGGTTTTCACTGGCTGAGAAAGCGGGTTGTTCGCCTCACGGTCCTCTGGCCACGCTGTAGGGGTCGGTGTCAGGCAGACGGAACCTACCAATCGCGACCACATCTCGGAAAGCAGAGGCGTCTTCGCTGCCGGGGCGACGGGAGGCGATTCAGAGTCGCCCGCCCTTCCGGCACCGAGCCACTTCCCAGAGAATCAATGTTGAGAGAGGTAGTACCGGACAATGGGTCATATTGCTGTCGTCGGCATGTCGTGCCGATTTCCTGGGGCGTCCAACCCCAGTGAGTTCTGGAAGCTCTTGGTGAACGCTGAACCGCAGTTCGATGCCGTACCGGAAGGCCGGTGGGACCATTCTGTCTGGTACCGGCCAGGCGAGTTCCGGCAGCCGCACAGCGCCTACACCGACCAAGTCGCCTTTCTCGAAGAAGTCGACCACTTCGCACCTGCACACTACGGAGTGCCACCCCGCCGGGCCCGCACTATGGACCCTCAGGCGAAGCTCTTCACGGACCTCGCCCGGGAAGCGCTGCAGGACTCCGGCTGGGAGCGGGACGGCTTCGACCGGGCCTCTACCGGAGTCTTCGCCGGTGTGGCGTCCGTGGACCACCGTGACATCAGCTTCTCCCGCGTCACCGCCAATCTCCTTGCAGACGGGTCCTTGCACCAGGACGTCAGCGATCCGGAGCTGCTCACCGAGCTGCACGAGGCCAGCAACTCCTCGGTGATGCCGTTCAATTCGTTCACCATTCCCGGATCTTTGGCCAACATGGTCCCGGCCACGGTCAGCGAGATCCTGGATCTGGGCGGTCCCTCCCTCGCCGTCGATGCCGCCTGCTCCTCGGCGCTCGTCGCTTTGGACACCGCGATCCGCTCGCTGCGCGCCGGGGCATGCTCGATCGCCCTTGTCGGTGGCGTCTACATCGGTCTGACCCCGTCCTCCTTGGTCGGTTTCTCCCGCGCCGGCGCGCTGTCCCGGAACGGAGTGTGCCGGCCCTTCGACGAGCGCGCCGACGGGTTCGTCCTGGGCGAGGGCGGCGCGACGCTGGTGCTGCGCCCTCTGGAGGACGCCCTGGCGGCGGGCGACCGCATCTACTCCGTCATCGCCGGTGTGGGCATGGCCAACGATGGCCGCGGCGGCGGTCCGATGACCCCGCAGACACAGGGCCAGCTCGCCACGCTCCGCGCGGCGTACCAAGACGCCGGGATCGTCCCCGGAGACATCGACCTGCTGGAGGCCCACGGAACCGGTACCCCGGTCGGCGACCGGACCGAGTTGGAGGCGCTGCAGCTGCTGCGTGCCGAGGAGGAACAGGTCCGGCCGTGCTACGTGTCCTCCTCCAAGGCACTCATCGGCCACACCCTCTCGGGTGCCGGTGCCGCCGGACTGGTGAAGGCTTCACTCGCCATCCACCACGGCGTCGTACCACCGCAGCCCACGGAAATGCGCGTCAGCAGCGAGCTGGCACTGGAGGCGGCGGAGCTGCGCCTGACTACGCGCCAGCAGCCTTGGCCGCACGACGAGTTGCGTCGGGCGGGCGTCAGCTCGTTCGGCTTCGGCGGTACGAACGTGCACGCCGTCCTGGAGGGCGCGCCACCCAGTCGCACTCCCGGCCCGGCTACCGGGACCGGGGGCGGAAGGTCAGCCCGGCAATCCAACGAGGAGCCCCAGGACGAGCCCTGGCTCTTCCTGCTGTCCGCCGGGTCGGTGCCGCAACTGGCTCGCCACGCCCAGGAGATGCACCGGTACGTCACGGACAATGCCGACGTCGCACCCGCCGCCGTCGCCCGCACTCTCGCCTCCCGTACGCTGCTCACCGCACGCTTGGCCATCATCGCCGCCTCCCGCGAGGAGCTGCTGAGCCGCCTCGAACTGGCCGCCCAGCACCTGGCGGACGGACAGGTCGGCATGCCGGCCGAAGGCGTTCACGCGGCGGCCGAGCCCCTGCCGTCCCAGGACCGGAAAATAGCCTTCGCCTTTCCCGGCCAGGGCTCCCAGCGCCCCGGCATGCTGGCCGACCTCGTCCAGCGTTTCCCCCTGCTCGCCGAACGAGCCGCCGGACTGGCCAAGGCGACGGCCGAAGTCTCCGATGAACTCGCCCAGGAACTGCCGGACTTGGTCTGGTCCCGGCACCACCACGACGACGCCGAGGCGCAAGCGGCGATGACGGTGACCGACCGCTGCCAGCCCGCCCTGGGCATCTCCGGTATCAGCATCACGGAGATGCTGGCCGCCTGCGGAGTGCGACCCGACATCGCCGTCGGGCACAGTGTCGGCGAGTTCCCCGCCGCAGTGGCGGCCGGCGTTCTCGACGCCCGGGACGCGGTCGCCTTCATGGCGCGGCGGGGCTCGGCCCTCGCCGAGACGGTGGCACCCGGCGCGGGCGCCATGCTTGCCGTCCAGGCACCGATCGCCGAGGCGGAACAACTCGCCACTGGGGTCGAGGGTGTGTGGCCCGCTTGCTACAACCACGAGGGCCAGCTCGTCCTCAGCGGCAGCAGCGAGGCAGTCGACGTCATGCGCGAGCACTGCCGTCAGCAAGGTGTCGCCTCCGTGCGGCTGGAGGTGTCCCACGCCTTCCACTCGCCCCTGGTTTCCGCGGCGGACGAGGCGATGGCCCACACCGTCGAGGATCTCCCCGTGACCACCCCCACGCGCACCTTCGTCTCCAGCGTCAGCGGCCGGCCGTGCCCGGAGCCACAGGAGGTCAAGCACCTGTGGGCACGCCACCACATCGAACCCGTGCGCTTCATCGACGCCGTCCGCTCGGTCGCCGAGGACGGTGCGCGCTTCCTCGTACAGCTCTACGGCGGCGATACCTTGCTGCAGATGGCCCGCCGCAGCGACGCCGGCGCCGGGCTTGACCTGCTGGCCGCAACCAACAGCCAGGCCGACGGTGGACGGGCCTTCCTCACCGTCCTCGCCCGGCTCGCGGTCGCGGGGGTGCCCGTCGAGCCGTCAGTACTCTTCGGCGCCGACGTCGACAACGCCGAGCCGCTGCTGTCCCTCCCCCCGTCGCCGCTGGACACGGCGGTCTACACCGTCCTCACCGGTACGGGGCGCAAGCCCAAGCCCGCGCACCCGTCCGCTCCATCCGCCACGCCCACGGCAGCGCCTTCGCCGGCCACGGCCGACGGTGGGGACGCGGCCTCAGGCCCCCACACAGCCCTTCCTTCCCCCGTCCCCACTCATCAGCTTGGAGAGCCGAACATGAGCGGTCTCGTTGAGTTCCTGCACGCGCAAGTCGCTCTGCTCCAGTCCTTCGACCCGGCTGACCGGAGCCTCCCCGCCCCGGACTCTCATCCCGCTGCCGAGCTTCCCGTGAAGCAGCCGGCCGAGGCGGCCACGCCGGACAGCGGCGCCGCCCGGCTCGCGGCCGCGGGCGCCATGCCGGCGCCGAGTGCGGCGGACACCGCCGCTGAGGTGGAAGCCGTCGTGCTGTCCGCCATAGCGAACGTCAGCGCGTACTCCGAGGACTTCCTGCGCGCCGAGCACGTATTCGCCACCGATCTCGGCTTCGACTCCATCATGCTTTCCGAACTCGCCGCCCGGCTGCGCAAGCAGTGGCCCGCAATCGAGGTCAGTGCTGCCGAGATGATCGACATCACCAGCGTCGGCTCACTGATCGGCATCCTGCAGGACCGGCTCCGGGCGGAGCATCCGACAGCGATTCCGGTGCAGCGCACGGCGACGCCACCCGCGCCCACCCCACAGGCCACCGCCGGTGACCCGGAACGGGCCGCCTTCGACCGCCGGGAGAACGCCGACGTCCGCCTGTTCCCGGAGGTCGTCGCCTCCCAGGAGCGTGCGCGCACGATCGCTTCGGCCAGTACGCACAACCCGTTCTTCCTGCAGCATGAAGGTACCATCCGCGACACCACCCAGGTCGGCGACCGCGAGTTGATCTCCTTCTCCAGTTACAACTACCTCGGCCTGTCCGGGCACCCGCAGGTGGCGGAGGCCATCCAAGTGGCCGTTGAGCAGTACGGCTCCTCGGTTTCCGCCGCGCGGATCCTGTCCGGCAATCGGCCCCTGCACGAAGAGCTCGACCGGGGCCTGGCAGAACTCATCGGAGCACAGGACGCGGTGAGCCTTGTCAGCGGTCACGCCACCAACGTCACCGTCATCGGCCACATGATGAGCCCCGAGGATCTCATCCTGCACGACTCCCTGGCCCACGACAGCATCATTCAGGGTTGCCGACAGTCGGGGGCTGCTCGCCAGCCGTTCCCGCACAACGACCTCGCTGCCTTGGACCGGATCCTGACCGAGGTACGCCACCGGTACCGCCGCGTCCTGATCGTGGTCGAGGGGGTCTACAGCATGGACGGCGACACGGCCGACCTGCCCCCTCTGATCACCATCAAGGAGAAGCACGGCGCCCTGCTGATGATTGACGAAGCGCACAGCATCGGCGTCATGGGCAAGAGCGGCGGGGGCATGGCGGAGTTCTCCGGGGTCAACCCCGACGACGTGGACGTCTGGATGGGCACCCTCTCCAAGTCGTTGGCCAGTTGCGGCGGTTACGTCGCCGGCCGACGCGAACTCATCGAGCACTTCCGGTACACGCTCCCTGGATTCGTCTTCAGCGCCGGGCTGCCCCCGGCCTCCACCGCCGCAGCGGTGACTGCGCTGCGACTGATCCGCGAGGAGCCCGAGCGCATTGCCCGGCTGCACGACAACGCCGACGCGTTCCGGCGGCTCGCGACCGAGGCCGGCGTGAACGTGGGCACCAGCGAGAACACCCCGATCGTGCCCGCCATCACCGGTGACTCCCTCAAGGCGCTGCAACTCGCCGACCGGCTCTACGCCGAGGGCGTCAGCGCCAACCCGATCCTCCACCCGGCGGTCGAGGAACGCCTCACACGACTGCGGTTCTTCATCACTTCCGAGCACACCGAGCAGCAGATCGTCACGACAGTCAAGATCCTCGGCGAGGAACTCGCCAAGCTGTCCTGACCCGCAGCCGGCACCGGGACGGAGGTGAAGGCCTCCTCGGCTCCGTCCCGGTGCCCCCGGTCAGTGTCCGGCCTCGGCCGAGGGCGATGCAGGCCCCCGGTTGGCAAGGCCTCCAGAGCGCCCGCCGCCTGGTGGGCATGCCGATCCTCCCCTTCCGCTTGAGACATCGAACCGGAGGCGAGCCCATGACCGCCCCCACCCCCCGCACCCTTCCCTCACCGCCCTGGCCAGCGACCACCGAGCAGATGCCCGCGCTGCCGACCAAGCATGAGATGTTCCTGGAAGTCATCACGGCACAGATGGAGGGCTCCGCCCACCTGAACTCCGCCTTAGCCGATCGTGAGCTTGAGGGCCACGTAGATCGGACTCGTGGATTCGTGGAGTGATCGTTCGCGGCCCGCCTCTCCCGCAACCGGCAGTGCACTGCTATCCCGGCTCGATGGCCAAGCGCGTGCAGCAGCTGTGCCAGTACCTCGTCGACCACTACGACGG
>NZ_LJGT01000034.1 GCF_001751365.1 Streptomyces abyssalis
TGACCACACATGCTTCGCGTCCACTGTGCAGTATCTGAAACAACAACCCCCCGCACCCCACTACCAGGGGTCGTCGGCCGGTTGTTAAGTGAAGAGTGCGCTGACACAACACAGAGAACACAGAGTTTTCCCCCACCCGTGTGTGGGGGGTGTGTTTCGGTGGTCATAGCGTGAGGGAAACGCCCGGTCACATTCCGAACCCGGAAGCTAAGCCTTACTGCGCCGATGGTACTGCATGCGGGAGCGTGTGGGAGAGTAGGACACCGCCGAACTATCAC
>NZ_LJGT01000039.1 GCF_001751365.1 Streptomyces abyssalis
ACAACCCTGCCACAGGCCACTCCGGGCGCTTCCCTCTCGGTGAACCCGACACTATCAGAGCTGATCCGACAGTGAATCGGGGGGTGCTTCTTACCGGCGATATCGAAATTCGGAACGCGGTAGGAAGCGGAACGGATACCGACTCTCGCCACGGGTTCGTCGAACTCCGGCGACTTGTCGGATCCTTCACCGCGGAGACCGTTCAACCGGCTCCGCAGCGGCGAGAACAGTAACAGGCCGCCACGTGCGGATGCACATCAGGCGGCCGTGGGCACCGGAGCCGGGCGGTCGTGAGCGGAGACGTCGCCCGTCTCCCCGGCCCGAGCGGCACGCCCTCCGAGGACGTAGACGTAAGCCAGGAACAGGAGTTCGCTGACGACGCCGATGGTGATGCGGGCCCACGTGGGAAGTCCTGACGGGGTCACGAAGCCCTCGATGACACCTGAGACGAACAGCACCGCCGCCAGCCCGATGGCCATGCCGATCGCTGAACGTCCTTCTGCGGCAAGCGCGGCGCGGCGGCTGCGCGGGCCCGGATCGATGACCGTCCAGCCCAGCCGCAGTCCCGTGCCCGCGGCCACGAAGACCGCGGTGAGTTCGAGAATCCCGTGCGGAAGGATGAGTCCGAGGAAGGTGTCGAGCCGGCCCGCCGACTCCATCAGGCCGATGCCGATGCCGAGGTTGAGCATGTTCTGGAAGAGGACCCACAGCACCGGGATTCCGAGCAGGGCGCCGAACGCCAGGCAGACGGCGGCGGCTTGGGCGTTGTTCGTCCACACCTGCGCCGCGAAGGAAGTGGCGGGGTGGCTGGAGTAGTACGACTCGTACTGGCCGCCCGGCTTTGTCATCTCCCGCAGTTCGTCCGGGGCGGCGATCGTCGAACGCACCTCCGGGTGTGTGCCGATCCACCATCCGATGAGGGCGGCGACCACGACGGACAGCAGTGCGACCGGCACCCACCAGTGCCGGCTGCGGTACACGGCGGCGGGGAAACCTGCGGCGAAGAAGTGCGCGGCGTCGCTCCACGAGGCCTTCCGTGGACCCGTCACGGCGCTGCGCGCGCGTGCTACGAGGGACGTGAGGCTCCCGGCCAGCGCCGGATCGGGGGCGCTCGACTGGACCTGGGAGAGGTGGGTGGAGGTGCGCTGGTAGAGCGTGACGAGTTCGTCCGCCTCCTGCCCGGAGAGCCGGCGCCGGCGGCGCAGCAGTTCGTCCAGCCGGTCCCACTCCGCCCTGTGCGCGGAGACGAAGACATCCAGATCCATGGTGAGAGCTTGGCAGACGGCTCGGGGCGGACGGCAGACTGTGCCGAAGGAGACCGACGGCTGGGAGCGGAGGCACGGTGAGCGAGCTCGTGACGGGAGATGCCGTCGTACTGGGTCTGCGGCCGGCGCGGCTGCCGACCCGGGCGCTGGCCGTCTTCATCGACCTGGTGCTCGCCTGGGCCGTCTATCTGGCCGTCTCGATGGCGCTGCTGACCGCCGTCAGCTCGCTGGACGACGCGGCGCTGGCCGCTGTGCAGGTGGCGCTGTTCCTGCTGGTGCTGGTGGGTGTTCCGGTCGCGGTGGAGACGCTGAGCCGCGGCAAGTCTGCGGGCAAGCTGCTGTGCGGTCTGAGGGTGCTGCGGGAGGACGGCGGGCCGGTCCGCTTCCGGCACGCCCTGGTGCGCGGGGCGATCGGGGTCATCGAGATCCAGATCTTCTTCGGCGTCGTGGCCTGCGCGGCTTCGCTCGTCTCGGCCCGCGGACGGCGGCTGGGCGATGTGTTCGCCGGGACTCTCGTCGTACGGGAGAGGGTTCCGGACGCGAGCGGAGCGCCCGCTCCGCCTCCCCCCGCATGGCTGGCCGGGAGCTTCGGGGAGCTGGACCTGTCGCGGGTTCCGGGCGGTCTCTGGCTGGCCGTACGGCAGTATCTGATGCGCGCAGGGCAGCTGGACGAGGCCGTGAGCCGTTCCATGGCGGAGCAGCTCGCCTCCGATCTCGTGTCGTGTACGGGCGTTCCGGCGCCGTACGGCGTGCCCGCCGCGGCGTATCTGGCGGGTGTCGTCGCGGAGCGGCAGGCCAGGGAGGCACAGCGGACCTTCGGCCCGCACGGGGTCGCGTCTCCTTCGGGGCCGTTCCCGTCCGCCGCCTCCCCCGGAGGGCCCACGGCGGCGCCTGGCGGGCAGCAGTCCGGCGGGCACCCGTGGGTGCCCGTCTCGGGGCCGCCCGCGGCCGCGCAGCCGGTGCCGCCCGTGGAGGCTCAGGAGAGGGTGCCCGAGGCTCCTCGCAGTACGGGCTTCGTACCGCCGTCGTAGAGCGCGGTGCGGTGAGAGGCGGCCTCATGGCTCCGGCGGCCGTTCAGCCGAAGCCGGAGGGTGGTGACTCCAGCTCCTCCAGTTCGATGCCCGGGGCGGCGAGGACGACGTCGCCGGCGATGTGGACGGGGTGCTGTTCACCGGTGTCGACCTCTGCGACCTGGTAGTTCCCGACCACGAGGGCGCCGTTGTCAGTGGCGTGTGTTTCAGTACCGGTCAGCGTCCACGACTGGTCGAGGGTGCGCGGAGCGAGTACGGGGGGTGTGAGGGCGACGAGGCGGACGCGGACGGCGGGCCCGCCGGCGGCCGGCCGCAGCAGCCGGGACGTCGCGACGAGGAAGGCGGGGGATGCGCCGGCGAAGGAGTGGGCTGCGGCGTTGCCCTCCTGAGCGTGTTCGCCGGCCGGGTCGCTACGGACCCAGGTGACCCCGTCCAGGACGGCTCCGCGCACCTGCCAGCCCCCGGCGTGGAGTTCGAGCCGGACCGGACGGCCGAGTTCGTCGATGGCCAGGTCGACGGAGCCCGCGTGGTCGCCGGAAGGGGCGGTGATCTGCGAGACGTAACGCCAACCGGAGGGACCGGTGGCGCAGTGGAAGTGTTCGTCGCCGAGGGGGGTGCGATCGTGCGGGTCGTGGAGCGAATACCGGCCGCGTGGCATGCGTGGACTCTACGTGCGAGCCGTGAGGGCAAGCCGAAGGCCCCCGCCGCGGGGGCAGGGGCCTCGGCCTCGTTCAGGGGTGCCCGCCGGCGCCCCGGGTGAGGGAGCGGACGCGGCGGGCGGCCGCCTGTCAGTACCGGTAGTGGTCCGGCTTGTACGGGCCTTCGACGGGGACGCCGATGTAGTCGGCCTGGTCCTTGCGGAGCGTCGTGAGCCTCACGCCGAGCGCGTCCAGGTGCAGACGGGCGACCTTCTCGTCGAGGTGCTTCGGCAGCACGTAGACGTCGGTCGGGTAGGCGTCGGTCTTCGTGAACAGCTCGATCTGGGCGATCGTCTGGTTCGCGAAGCTGTTGGACATCACGAACGAGGGGTGCCCGGTCGCGTTGCCCAGGTTCAGCAGACGGCCCTCGGACAGCACGATGAGCACCTTGCCGTCCGCGAAGGTCCAGGTGTGCACCTGCGGCTTGAGCTCTTCCCGGACCACGCCCTTGATCTCGGCGAGGCCGGCCATGTCGATCTCGTTGTCGAAGTGACCGATGTTGCCCACGATGGCCTGGTGCTTCATCCGGGCCATGTCCGAGGCCATGATGATGTCCTTGTTGCCCGTGGTGGTGATGAAGATGTCCGCCGTCTCGACGACGTCCTCGAGGGTCACCACCTGGTAGCCGTCCATCGCGGCCTGGAGCGCGCAGATCGGGTCGATCTCGGTGATCAGGACGCGGGCGCCCTGACCGCGCAGCGAGTCCGCACAGCCCTTGCCGACGTCGCCGTAGCCGAAGACCACGGCGGTCTTGCCGCCGATGAGGACGTCGGTGGCGCGGTTGATGCCGTCGATCAGCGAGTGGCGGCAGCCGTACTTGTTGTCGAACTTCGACTTCGTGACGGAGTCGTTGACGTTGATCGCCGGGAAGAGGAGCGAACCGTCCTGGTGCATCTCGTACAGACGGTGCACGCCGGTGGTGGTCTCCTCGGTCACACCGCGGATCTCGGAGGCCAGCTGGGTCCACTTCTGCGGGCTCTCCCGCAGGGTGCGGTTCAGCAGCTCCAGGACCACCCGGTGCTCGTCGTTGTCCGCGGTGTCGACGGACGGGGCCGCGCCCGCCTTCTCGTACTCGACGCCCTTGTGCAGGAGGAGGGTGGCGTCACCGCCGTCGTCGAGGATCATGTTCGGTCCGCCGGTGGCGGCGCCGGGCCAGGTGAGGGCCTGCTCGGTGCACCACCAGTACTCCTCCAGCGTCTCGCCCTTCCAGGCGAAGACCGGGACGCCCCGGGGGTTGTCCGGGGTGCCGTCGGGACCCACCACTGCGGCCGCCGCGGCGTGGTCCTGGGTGGAGAAGATGTTGCAGGACGCCCAGCGGACCTCTGCGCCCAGGGCGGTCAGGGTCTCGATCAGGACGGCCGTCTGCACGGTCATGTGGAGCGACCCGGTGATGCGGGCCCCGGTCAGGGGCTTGTCGGCGGCGTACTCCTTGCGGATCGCCATCAGGCCGGGCATCTCGTGCTCGGCCAGGCTGATCTCCTTGCGGCCGAAGGCCGCAAGTGAAAGGTCCGCGACCTTGAAGTCCTGGCCGGTGGAGGTCGTCGTCATGCGAGCTGCTCTCCTCGATGTCGAGGTCATGGCTGACAGGTCCGTGCTGCGGCGCTCGGGCTCCGTGTGCGGTGCCTGCACTGCGTAACGCACCACAGCGCACACGGGCACACTGATCCCTTGCTCGCAGCCCAGTCCGTCGGAGGCCCTCTCTCCCTCGGTGGCCCGCGGGGCGGGCCGGCCGATCTGCCATCAGCAGCGACGTCTGTGCACTACGAAGTTACACCGCTCGTCCAGTCGAACGGATTGCTCACGGTGCGGGCAAGGGCGGACCTGGTCGGATTTCGGCCGCACAGTGCGCGCAGTTGTGCCGATGCCCAACAGTGGGCCCTTCCACACCTCTGGGCATAATTTGACAAACGGCGCGAAGTGATGCATTTCCCGCTGCGGCGGAGGGAGTTCAGCGACGAGCGAACGCGGACAATGCGGACGATCAGCTCGACGGAGCCGACGCCTCCGGCCGGTAGATGTCCGGCTCCAGATAGATCACACGCGCGCTCGGCACGGCCGCCCGGATGCGGTCCTCCGCCGCGTCGATCGCGCTCGCGATCTCGCCCGCGGTGTCGTCGTGCTGCACCGCCACCTTGGCGGCGACCAGCAGTTCCTCGGGGCCCAGGTGCAGGGTCCGCATGTGGATGATCCTCGTCACGGTCTCGCCGTCGACGAGCGCGGAGCGGATCTTCTCCCTCTCCTCCGGATCGGCCGACTCACCCAGCAGCAGCGACTTGGTCTCCGCCGCCAGGACGATCGCGATCACCACCAGGAGCACGCCGATGCACAGGGTGCCGATGCCGTCCCAGACGCCGTCGCCCGTGATGAGTGCGGCGCTGACGCCGAAGAGGGCGAGGACGAGACCGACGAGCGCGCCGAGGTCCTCCAGCAGGACGATCGGCAGCTCGGGTGCCTTGGCGCGCCGCACGAACTGGCCCCAACTGAGCTTGCCGCGTACCTCGTTGGACTCCTTGATGGCGGTGCGGAAGGAGAAGATCTCGGCGATGATCGCGAAGACCAGGACGCCGACCGGCCAGTACCAGTCCCCGAGCGCGTGCGGGTGCTTGATCTTCTCGTAGCCCTCGTAGAGGGCGAAGACGCCACCGATGGTGAACAGGACTATGGAGACCAGGAAGCCGTAGATGTAGCGCTCACGGCCGTAGCCGAAGGGGTGCTCCTCGCTCGCGTCCTTCTTGGCCTTCTTGCCGCCGACCAGCAGCAGGGCCTGGTTCCCGGCGTCGGCGACAGAGTGCACGCTCTCCGCGAGCATTGAGGACGAGCCGCTGAAGATCCAGGCGACGAACTTGGCCACTGCGATGGCCGTGTTCGCGCCCAGCGCGGCGATGATCGCCTTCGAACCGCCTGATGCACTCATACGAGTCGGTCGTCCCTCTCTCGGTGGTACGCGTGGTCCCGGTGGTACGCGTGGTTTCGGTGATGCGCGTGAACCCGCGCTGTCGTGGATGCCTTCCGCCCGTGGCTGTCCTCCACGGCCCCACGGGTGTGCGCGTCAGACATCCACTGTGGCCCGGAAGAGCGTACCGTCACCCGTCATCGCGACCCGCTCGCCCGCCGGTACGTACGCGGACTGGCCGCGCCGCAGAGGCAGTTCGCCCCCTTCGTCCTGTCCGGCGGCGCCGCGCAGCACGACGTGACCGGCCGTGCACAGCAGGATCTGCGGCGTACGGGCGTCGACGGGGCCCACCGCCGCGCCCGGTGCGACGACGTAGCGGGAGAGGCGGAACTCGCCGATGGGGACCTCGTACAGCTCCTCGCCTCCCGGGCCGGCTTCGGGGCGCAGAACAGCCGGTTCGCCCGGCTCGAAGCGGACGATCCGCAGCAACTCCGGTACGTCGACGTGCTTCGGGGTCAGGCCGCAGCGCAGCACGTTGTCGGAGTTGGCCATGATCTCCACGCCGAGGCCGCTCAGATAGGCGTGCGGCACTCCCGCGCCGAGGTAGAGGGCCTCACCCGGGTGCAGACGTACGTGGTTGAGCAGCATTGCCGCGATGACGCCGGGGTCGCCCGGGTAGTGGTGGGCGAGCGAGGCGCAGACGGCGTACGCACCGGCGCGGGCGCGGGCCGGGGTGCCGCCTTCCGCATCGTCGCCCCCCGCGTCGGCGAGGCGGGCCGCGGCCCGTGCGGCCTCTTCGACCGTGGCGGCGATCTCGTGCCGGTCGGCGGTGAGTACGGCGGTCAGGACCTCGCGCAGTGCCGCGCTCTCGGGGCTGGCCCGCAGGATGTCCACGTACGGCTTGAGCGCGTCCACGTCCAGCCCGGCCAGCAGATCCGCCGCGTCCCTCGCCCGCCGGAACCCGCAGAGACCGTCGAAGTCCGTGAGCGCGCAGATGAGTTCGGGCTTGTGGTTGGTGTCCTTGTAGTTGCGCTCGGGTGCGTTGACGGGGACGCCGCGCGCCTCCTCGTCGGCGAAGCCCTGCCGCGCCTGCTCCCGGTCCGGGTGTACCTGGAGCGACAGCGGCGAGGCGGCAGCGAGCAGCTTCAGCAGGAACGGCAGACGCGGTCCGAAGGCGCGTACGGCCTCGGGGCCCAACTCCCCTTCGGGGTCGGCCGCGACGACGTCCGTCAGCGACTGCTCACCGTCGGCGCGGGCGACGGTCGAGGGGGCTCCCGGGTGGGCGCCCATCCACAGCTCGGCCTGCGGTTCGCCGGTGGCCGGCGTCCCGAGGAACTCGGGGATGGCTGAGATCGAGCCCCATGCGTAGGGCCTGACTGTGTTGCTGAGGCGGTCCATGCGGTGGTGCTTCGCTTCCTTACGGCAACTGCGGGGACGAGGACGGTGAGTCGAGGGGCGGGGAGCGGGGACGGGAAGGGCGACGCTTACGGCGACGGCGCCGTTACGGCGACGATGATGCGCCGCCGTCGGCCAGCGCGAGGTAAACGGCGGCGAAATCCACGGTGGCGATCAGCTCGGCGGCGGCCTCCAGAGGACCACTGCCCTCGGCGGGTTCGAGTTCGCCGAGCGGGACGTCGTTCGCGTACGCCAGGTCCCGTGCGGCCACGACGGCGGAGTCCCCGGACGGGGCACGGTCACGCAGCAGCAGGATCCGGGCATGCAGCGATTCCGGCTCGTCGACGCGGTCGCGGAAGAAGTCGTCCGGGTCGGAGCCCGCGGCGAGCGTGCCGGAGAGCAGCGCGCCGTGTGCCGCCATCGCCTCGGGAAGTGCGGCGGGCAGGGCGGGGACGCCGGGGAGCGCGGCGAAGGTGCTCGCGCTGTGCCGTGCGACAGCGCCCGCGAGAGGCCCCTCGCTCCACAACAGCGGGAAGGTTCCGGCTAGTTCGGTGGCGAGCGATTTCGCGGGGTTGCTGTACGTGGCCACGGCGGGGCCACAGCGTTCCGCGACCTGGTCGAGCCGGTCGGCCAGCGACGCCAGTGCGGCCTCGGGGGCGGCGAACAGACCGAGGCGGTCGGAGAGCACGAGGAGCGGCGTCAGCAGGGTCCACAGGAGGCCGGGCGCGGCCGTCGTCCGCGGCCCGGCGGGCGACGGATGCGGTGCGGCGGGCGTCGGATGGGGTACGGCGGGTACTTCGGCGCCGTCCGGGCCCCGGCTCTCCGGCGCACCCGTGGGGTGCGCCGCGGCCGCGTGGTCGTCCCCGTCGCCGTAGGCGTGCCCCGTGTCGTACCCGGGGACGTCGTCGCCCGCGTCCGTGGGTCCGCGTCGGCCCGGGGAGCCGTCCCGCCCCGCGGGCGCCGGCGCCGCGAGGGGCACCGTCAGCCCGTGCGTCTCCCCCGTCATCTCCGCGACAGGGGAACCGGACCTGCAGAGCGTCACGACGGTGCACCCGCGCCTGTACGCCTGCTCGATCAGCGCCGTCAGACCGGCCTCGGACCCGTCCGGCGTCGTCACCAGCAGCAGATCGAGCGAACCGGCCCAGCCGGGCAGGGCCCAGCGCAGCGCACCCGGCGCGGCCAGGGCGCCGGTGGGACGCAGCAGTGTGACGGGGACCGCGTCGTTGCCGAACGCCCCGAGAAGTTCCGCGGCGCAGGCCGTCGCCGGACCGGGACCGGCGACGAAGATCGCACGCGGCCGCCCGTCCGGCCGCAGCGCCGCCAGCGTCTCGGTGGCCTGGCGCATCGCCGTACGTACACGGGCTCCTGCTTCGGCTGTGCCGCGCAGCAGCGCCTCGGTGTCCGCGCGGGCGAGGGCCTCTGGAGAGTCGAGCAGTGACTCGTCGAGCATCTTCCGGAGCCTCCGATCGGCTGCTGGACGACGAGCTGCCCGCGCCGTGTGGTGGGTGAAGGGGCGTGTTGCCGGGGACGGGACGGACGGGCCGCCCTTCGGTTCGGCCGGGACGGACGGGCCGCCCTTCGGTTCGGTCGGTGCGTTCGGCCGGGGCCCCTCAGCCGGGGTCGTCCGGCGGGGCCCGTCAGCCGGGGTCGTTCACCTCGTTCAGCCGGGGCGGCGCGCCTCGTCCACCAGAAGAACCGGAATCCCGTCGCGCACCGGGTAGGCGAGCCCGCACTCGGTGCCGCCCGTGCAGACCAGCTCCTCGGCCTCCTCACGGAGCGGCGAGTGGCACGCCGGGCAGGCGAGGATCTCCAGAAGACCGGCTTCGAGCGGCATGGGTTGTCCCTTTCGGACGCGGGGCGCGGCTGGCGGCCAAGCGTACCGCCGGGCGCCCGGCCCCCGCCCGCGGGCTTCGGGGCCGTCGACGGGTGCGCCCGGCCCCTCTCGGGTCCGGACGTGGGAAGGGTGATCCCGGCCGTGCAGGGGTGAAGGCTGCGGTGGCGGCGAGGGCGGCTGTGGGGGAATCCCCTACGCCCGCACGATGGCGAGGACCTCGTCCCGCACCGCGTCCGCCGTCGCCTGGTCGCGTGCCTCGACGTTCAGCCGCAGCAGCGGTTCCGTGTTGGAGGCCCGCAGGTTGAACCACCAGTCGGCGGCGGTGACCGTCAGCCCGTCCAGCTCGTCGGTCTCGACGTCTTCCCGGTCCTGGTAGGCCGCCCTGACCGCTGAGGCGCGCCCGGCCTGGTCGTCGACCCGGCTGTTGATCTCACCGGAGGAGGCGTAGCGGTCGTACTCCGCGACGAGCCCGGACAGCGGCCCCTGCTGACCGCCCAGCGCGGCGAGTACGTGGAGTGCCGCGAGCATGCCCGTGTCCGCGTTCCAGAAGTCGCGGAAGTAGTAGTGCGCGGAGTGCTCACCGCCGAAGATCGCGCCGGTGCGCGCCATTTCGGCCTTGATGAAGGAGTGCCCGACGCGCGTGCGTACGGGCGTGCCGCCGTTCTCCCGTACGACCTCGGGCACGGACCACGACGTGATCAGGTTGTGGATGACGGCGGAGCCGGGCGACTTGGCGAGTTCGCGTGCGGCGACGAGTGCGGTGATCGCCGACGGCGGGACGGGGTCGCCCTTCTCGTCGACGACGAAGCAGCGGTCGGCGTCGCCGTCGAAGGCCAGCCCGATGTCCGCACCGGTCTTCCGCACACGCTGCTGCAGGTCGACGATGTTCTTCGGATCGAGCGGATTGGCCTCGTGGTTGGGGAAGGTGCCGTCCAGGTCGAAGTACATGGCGTCCAGTTGGAGCGGCAGGCCCTCGAACACCGTGGGAACGGTGTGGCCTCCCATGCCGTTGCCCGCGTCCACGACGACGGACAGCGGCCGGATGGAGGTCAGATCGACGAGCGTGCGCAGGTGCTCGGCGTAGTCGGAGAGCACGTCGCGTTCGCCGATCGTCCCTTCGGACACGTTCTCCCCGCGCTGCGGGGGGCCCGACTCGGCCCAGCTCTCGACGAGTTCGCGGATCTCGGCGAGCCCGCTGTCCTGGCCGACGGGCAGCGCGCCCGCGCGGCACATCTTGATCCCGTTGTAGCGGGCGGGGTTGTGGCTGGCGGTGAACATCGCACCGGGCAGGCCGAGTTGGCCACTTGCGAAGTAGAGCTGGTCCGTCGAGCACAGGCCGATCTCCGTGACGTCGGCGCCCTGCCGGGCCGCTCCTCGCCCGAACGCCCGTGACAGGCCCGGCGACGAGGGCCGCATGTCGTGCCCCACGACGATCGCGGACGCGTCCGTGACGCGTACGAAAGCGGCTCCGAACAGCTCCGCCAGGGACTCGTCCCACTGGTCCGGCACGACGCCGCGCACGTCGTACGCCTTCACGATCTCCGACAGATCAGCCACGGGACGGCCCTCTCCTGGGTGCTCGGGTTCTCGGTTCTCGACAGCTCACTGAGTGCCCAAACCTACCTGTTGGGAGCGCGGTCTCCGGTGCCGTCGGGGCAGTCGGGCGGGCCGCGTGAGACGGGCCCGGGCCGGGGAGAGGACTTGGCGGGCGGAGCCGGCCGGAGGGTCAGGACTCCGGCGACCTCAGGACGCGGAGATGGCCGCGGCGCGCGACCTCCATCGGATCGGAGTCGCGCCCTCCCGGTCCGCCGACGGCGTCCGAGGGCGCCGCAGCGGACGGATCGCGCCGCGGCGTACGGGCCGCCTCCCGCACGGCGTTGGCGAGCGCTTCGAGATCGTCGCCGCTCGGGCGGGCCGGGCCCGACTCGACGGCGAGGCGCACGACTTCCCATCCGCGGGGGGCGGTCAGACGCTCGGAGTGCTCCGAACACAGGTCGTAGCAGTGCGGTTCGGCGTATGTGGCCAACGGGCCGAGGACGGCGGTGGAGTCCGCATAGACGTACGTCAGCGTCGCGACGGCGGGACGGCCGCAGGCGGTTCGCGAACAGCGACGTACAGGGCTCACGACGATGGACCGTACCGCACTCTTGAGCGGCCTGCGACGACTCTCCTTGACGTCACTCCGTCGTGTCGTCCCGGTTGGCCGGAAACACCTGATCTGCGGGAAAGCAAGAGCGCCGACACCCTTGCGCCCGGGGAGAGTCGGGGATCTCACACGAAGCGGTCGGGAGTCGTCCCGAACAGGAAGATGGTCGCGAGATCACCGGTCGCGAGAGATACACGAAGCGACCCGAAAGACCCTGAGACCGATCACTCTGTGACACGGCCGGGAATGTCCCTGTGACCGCGGTTCCCGGCCGCCCGGCCGCTAGGCTCATGACGATGAACAGCCCCGTACCGCCTCGCGGTCCCGGCCGGGCCGACGGGCCCGGTGACTCCGAGCACGGACCGCGCCGCCGCGACCGTCACGGGCGCGGCATGCGCGGACCCGTCGCACCGCCCCAAGTACCCCTCGCCGTCAGCCGTTCGGAAGCCTTCGACGATCTGGTGCGCGATTCGGTCAGCAGGCTTGAGCGGCGCTGGCCGCAGCTCACCGGCGTGGAGTTCGCGGTGCAGGAGGTGCCGCGCGGCGACGACGGCGAAGCCGACGAACAATCCGAGGCAGTGCCGCTCGGACGGGTCGCCGAGTCGAAGGCCGGGCGGCCCGACCGGATCGTCGTCTACCGCCGCCCCGTCGAGATCCGCACGCGCAACCGCGACGAGCGGGCGCTGCTGGTGCACGAGGTCGTCGTGGAGCAGGTCGCCGAACTGCTGGGCCTCTCACCGGAGTCGGTCGATCCCCGTTACGGGCAGGATTAGGGCGCCGGCGACCTCGCGGCGCAGGCACCGGAGTTGGACACGCCGCGCTGCCACGCGACCACTCGACGCATCGACGGCCCGGCATGTCCGCGGTCGTCCTCGCAGGCATGCTCGCGAGTACCGACCCGAGCTTATATTCCTTGACACGTATATACGCGAGTAGGCATATTGGCTTCCGTGACGGATGCCACGTGGACGGCACTGGCCGATCCCCATCGGCGGGCGATGCTCGACGTGCTGCGCGTACGCGCGTGTGCGGTGGGCGAGATCGTCGACGAACTGGGCTTCACACAGCCGACGACGTCCAAGCATCTGAGGGTTCTGCGCGAGGCAGGCCTGGTGAGGGTGCGCACCCACGCACAACGGCGCATCTATTCGGTCGACCTCGAGCAGATGGCTGAACTCGACGCGTGGCTGGCCCCGTTCCGGCAGCTGTGGAACGAACGGCTCGACGCGCTCGGCGAGCACCTCGACAGGAGCGAGGACGAGGCCAAGGGCAAGTGAGCCCAGGAGCACGAGAGCAGGGAGCAAGTCATGGACCATGGAAGCTACTTCAAGTACGAGGGCCGCCCGGCGGTACGGTTCCAGCGGACCTACCCGCACCCCGCCGAACGGCTGTGGGCAGCGGTGACCGAGTCCGGGGAACTGGCGCACTGGTTCCCCAGCGCCGTGCGCATGGACACCTACGCGGGCGGAAAGATCGAGTTCTCCGGCGACCCCGGAATCGAAGCGTCCACGGGCACCGTCCTCGTCTACGAGCCTCCGCGCCGTCTCGCATACACCTGGGGCGGCGACGAACTGCACTTCGAAATCGAGCCTGTTGACGACACGGCCTGCACCCTCACGCTGATCAACGTACTGGAGGCGGAGGACACCGCCGCACGCAACGCCGCCGGATGGACCGTGTGCCTGGCCGAACTCGGCAAGAGCCTCACGGGCGCGACCACGCATGGCCCGCACAGTGAATCCGCCCGGCCCTGGCGTCCCCTCTACGAGGAGTACGTGGCGGCCGGCATGCCCTCGGGCGCCCCGATCCCCGGCGATTCCGGTTCCGGGTCCGGGTCCGGTTCCGGGTCCGGGTCCGGGTCCGGGTCCGGGTCCGGGTCCGGGTCCGGCGCGGGGGACCGGTCCGCGGACGGGATCTGAGCGGGCTCAGCCGCCGTCCGTCAGCACCGAAAGGTCCTGCCCCGATTCGGGGACCAGCACCTTGCCCCGGTCGTCCGGCAGCGTCTGCACGGTGAACGCGGGCAGCTTGCCCTTCTTCGCCTCCAGCATCCGCGAGGCGTACAACTGCCCGCCCGAGAGCCGCTCGACGGTCACCGCGTAGCCGCCCTTGACGCCCTTGGGCCGGGGCGGTTCGAAGGACTTGGTCGTCTTCCCCTTGACCGTGTACGTCTGGCTGACGGGGCTGCCGCCCTCGCTGCCCGCCGAGGCCGTCACACGCACCTTCACCGCCTTGCCGGTGGCCGTGAGCGAGAGCTTGGAGCCCTTCTCGCGGTTGTCGGCGGCGGTGGCGCGGTCGGTGAGGGGCGCGGTGCCGGGGATGAAGGCCGTCTCCTGGTTCTTCCCCTTGCCCCGGGTCACCCGCAGCGCGGCGACGACCGGCGTCGCGTCGCTCCCGCCCTCGGTCGGGGAGAGGACGAGCGAGCCCGCCTCCCCCTTGGTGAGGTCCTTGAGATCGACGGCGGTGGTCATGCCGCCGCGCACATGCAGCGTCTCGTGGCCGGCCGGGGTGATCTGCCCGGACGCACCCGCGAACCTGACCTTGAGATCCGCGTCGTTCTCACCGGCCGCGAGCACGACCAGCCGTACGGCCGTGGCGTCACCGGGAATGCCCGGCAGCACGACGCCCGGGCCGGGGTCGGCGACGGAGGACACCCAGTCGCCGCCCACCTTCTCGTCCACCGCCTGCAGCTGCGCGCCCACGCGCCCGGCACGTGCCACGACGTGGACGCCGAGATTGGTCACCGGCTCGGGTGTGAGCGTGGAGAGGAGCACGGGCACGGTCGAACGCGGCGGGACGGTGATGCCCTCACCGGTCTCGGAGCCCACGCGGCCCTTCTTGCCGTACAGGTTCAGGTCGACGACGGCGCTGGAGTCGTCGGGGTTCGTGAGATGTACGTAGTCCTGCCGCGCCTTGTCCGTGCTCGCGCCCGGGAACCAGAAGTCGGTGTCGGGCACGGTGCAAGCCGTCCCCTGCATTCCGCGCCCCGCCCCGACGGCGACGTCCGTCGTCTGCTGCACCGTCCAGCCGGGAGCCAGGCCGCCGTCGGCGGAGCCGAACATGGCTGAGCCCGGGGCATTGGAATCGGCCGTCACGGGCTTGCCCGGCCCGCGCAACGGGGCGAACGGCTTCGGCTCGGGCTCCTCCTTGCCGCCGTCCCTGTCCTTGCCGTCCTTGCCGCCCTTGCCGTCGTCGCCCTTGTCCTTGTCCTTGCCGGACTCGTCGTCGGAGCCGCCGGTGTCCGCCTTCTCCGCCGGATACAGCTCGGCGCCGCCCTTCCCCTGACCGCCCTTCGGCGTGAAGGCCGTGTACGTGGTCTCCGCGACGTCGGAGACGCTGGGCTGCGGACAGACCAGCGTGGAACGCTCGACGGGCCTGCGTCCGGCCGCCGCGGCTGCGCCCGACTCCTCGCCGCCCGGCGCCGCGAGCGCCGCGACGCCGGTCAGCGTGGCCAGCGCCGTGGCCGCGCCGATGAGGGTCATGCTCGTGCGGTTCACTGCTGATCGCTCCTGTTGCCGTACCGCGGGTCGTAGCCGTACGGGTCGGCCTGCCCCTCGTACGCGTCGTACTGCCGCGCCGGGTAGCGGTCGCCGTAACCCTGCTCGTATCCCTCGTCGTAGGGCTGCGGGTCCCCGTAGGGCCGCTGCTGCGGGTCGAACGGCGAGGGCTCGTACGACGAGGGGTCGTACCCGGGGGACCCGTACTGTGCGTCGTACTGCGAAGACTCGAACTGCCGCTCGCCGTAAGGCTGTTCATACTCTCGCCCGTACGGCGCCGGCTCGTACTCCTGCCCGTACGGCGTCTGCGCGGGAACGCCCGGACCGCCCGGACCCCCGTGATCACCTGCGGGCACGTCCGGAGCATGGGCCGGGGCCTCGGGCACACCCGCGCTCCCGGGCTCCCCGGCCTCGGCGGCCCGCGCCGCCTCCGCCGCGGCCAGCCTGCGCGCCCGGCGGCCGCCCGCCTCCGCGCCCTGCGCGGGAACAGCCGGAGCCGCAGCCTCCGGAAGGTCGTCGTCCACCTGACGGCGCCGGCCGGGCAGTGCGAGCACGACCACCACGAGCGCCAGGAAGCCCTGCAGCCACAACCACCCGGTGTGCGCCGCGCTCGTCTCGTGAGTGACGTCCAGCCGGCCGCCGCCCGCCGGGAGTTCGAAGCCCTGCGCCCATCCGTCGACGGTCACCGGGTCCAGCGGCCTGCCGTCGAGCGTCGCGCTCCACCCGGGATCGGCGGCGTCCGCCACCCGCAGGATGCGCCCGGACTCCCCCGGCCGCAGATCCGTGTGCACCTCCAGCGGGCCCGCCGCGACGGGGACCGGGTCTGCCTCGTCACCGGCGGCACCACCGCCCTTGCCTGCACCGGCCGGCACCACGGTGACCCGCGAGACCTGACGGTCCACCCTCCACAGCGCGCTGCCGTCCTCCTGGCTGAGCCGTGTCAGCCCGGGCGTCGCGTCCAGTACGCGGCTCATCTGGCGCGGCGCCCCGTCCTGTACGAGCACATAGCGCACCGCGTAGCCGCCGAGCTGCTCCGTCTGGTCGGCACCTGAGCCCGCGACGAGGTTGGCGACCACCCGTTCGAGCCGTGCGTCGTCACCGCCGGCTGCCGCCAGATCACCGTCGCCGAGCCGGGCTCCGGACCCGCGGACGATCGAGTACGAGACGTCGGACGGCGCACGGGAGGCATCGTCCGCCTCGCCGGAGAGCACGAGCGTGCGCGCCTGGTCCCTCGTGTTGCCCTCCTCGGCGACGAATGCCGGCACCTGCACCGGATCACGCCGCGACAGGGGCCCGTCGGCGCCGCCGGCCATCCAGCCCACGGCTGCGACGAGCGGCGCGGCGACGGCGGCCGCGGCGACGACCGCCGCCGCCGGCTGCTTCCAGCCGAAGCTCTGTTCCGCGACTCGTTCCTTGGCGCCCTCGGCGCCCATCACGGCGGCGCACAGCAGCGCCAGCCCGTACACGAGAGTGGCCGGTCCGGCCCAGGCGACGCTGTTGGCCAGCCCCGCGTACAGCAGCCCCACGAGGGCCACGGCCCACGCGGCGCGGATGGCCGGCTGCCGTTCCCCGCGCAGCAGTGCGGCCAGCGCCGCCAGCACCACGCCGATCAGCAGCAGCCCGCCCGCGGCACCGGGCCCGCCCGGCGTCAGGGTGAGCAGACCGAGCGCGTCGCCGGACCCCGCCCCGTACGGCAGCCCCGCCTCGCGGAAGAGGCCGGACGGGCTCATCAGCAGCGACAGCGACCACGGAGCGAGCAGAACCATCGGCGTGACGAGGGCGACGGCGGCGCGCACGGCCGTTCCACGCACAGGCCCGTCGGCCGCGGCCGCACCGCCGAATGCGCCCGGGAAACCCGAGGCACCGGAGCCGCCCGCCCCCGGTTCCCCGCCCACCGTTTCCGCCAGGCCCAGCCGCCGCAGCACGAACAGCACCACGGCCAGCGTCAGCGCGATGAGCCACACCAGCGGCGTGAAGGCGGTCGTCAGGGTCAGCAACAGCGCGTACCCCCACACCGCACGCCACCCGGGCCGCCCCCGCAGACCGCTCACGGCGACGGCTGAACGCGCCAGCAACGGCAGCGTGACCGCCAGTACTGCGGTGCCGATCCGGCCGCCCGCGAGCGCACCCGTCGCGGCGGGCAGGAAGGCGTACGCGACGCTCCCCCAGGCTCGCAGCAGCCGCGACTCCACCAGCGGCCGCGAGGTGAAGTACGCGATGAGACCGGCCAGCGGCACCGAGCAGACCAGCAACAGCGTGAGAGCGAAGCCGGTGCTGCCGAAGAAGACGGTGGCGACCACGGCCACGATCGCCAGGTACGGCGGCGCCGTCTGCGTGCCGCCGATGCCGACGGGGTGCCAGCCGTCGGCGTAACGCCCCCACAGGTCCGACACGTCGGCGGGCGCCGGCAGCAGCGCACCTCCCGCGAGCGCGCCGCTTCCCAGCAGCTCGCGGCACGCGATCAGGGACACCACGAGCAGGACCGCGAAGAGCACCGGTCCCGGCTTGCGCCCGATCTGCTTCAGCCGCGCGAACTGCTCGACCTCCAGATAGTCCGCGTCGTCGTCCCCCGGCCCGGACTCGACGGCGCCGTGCCGGCCCCCGGACGACATGTCCGGTTCCGCGCGGCCGCCGAAGTTGCTGGCGACCTGCTCGGCCGTGGCGCGCACGGTGGCGCCGGGCGGCGGGAAGAGATGCCGCAGTTCGCTGTACGGGACCGCCGGCTTGCCCCGCCTGCGCCGTGCACCGAGGAGCCGCGCGGGCCGCAGCAGCGTCCCGGTCAGCCCCCGCACCTCGTCGAGCGCCTGCCCGGGTGCCTTCCCCACGAGATAGGCGAGCGTGCGCAGCAGCGTCCCGAGCACGAGACGCAGCGTCACCCAGACGAGCTTCGAGGCGGGCACGTTGGCGAGCAGCGTGTAGACGGCTCCGGCCTTGTCGACGCGGTGCGGGCTTGCGCCGCCGCGGGCTCCCCTGCCGACGCAGTCGACGGGGCGCCGCTCACGCGAGGCCGCCTCCGCGTGCCGTACCACCGCGTCGGGGACGATCAGCACCTTGTGCCCGGCGGAGTGCGCACGCCAGCACAGGTCGACGTCGTCGCGCATCAGGGGCAACCGCCGGTCGAAGCCGCCGAGTTGCTCGAAGACGTCCCGCCGGATGAGCATCCCGGCGGTGGAGACCGACAGAACCGTCCGCACCTGGTCGTGCTGCCCCTGGTCCTGCTCGCGCCGTTCGACGCCGGTCCAGCGGCGGCCGCTGTTCGCGATGGAGACCCCGGCTTCCAGCAGCTGCCTGCGGTCGTACCAGCTGCGCAGCTTCGGGCCGACGACGGTGGCACCGGGGTCGGCGTCGACGACCCTCAGCAGCCGTGCCAGCGCGTCCGGTTCGGGAGCGCAGTCGTCGTGCAGCAGCCACAGCCACTGGACGGGCTCACCGTGCGGCAGCTCCGGCATGTCGTACGCGTCGTCGCGCCAGGAACGCGTGACGGGGTCCCAGCCGCTGGGGCGTTTCAGATACGGAAGGTCGTCCGGAGTCGGTACGCGCGCGGTCCGTGCCGCCTCGTCCACGGCCGCGCCGAATCCCGTACGGCGGGCCATGTGCAGCACGCGGTCGGGTCCGAGGGCCTCCGTGAGCAGCTGGGCCGACTCGTCCGCGCTGCCGGTGTCGGCCGTGATGACGTCCTGCACCGGGCGCTCCTGGGAGAGCAGGCCCGACAGCGCCTCGGGCAGCCACCTCGCGCCGTCGTGCGAGACGAGCACGGCGGTGACGACGTGCCGAGGGAACTCAGGTGTGGCCGCCTCGTACTGGGCAGCCGTGTGGCTGTGCACGGACATCGAGGTGCGGGCCCCTCCCCGGGGGTCCGGGGGGCGATCCCCCGAAGACGCTGCTACGGACTCGAAGGCGCACCGCCCGCGAGAGGGCCGCGCACCAAGGACGGGCCACACACTAACGGCTCAGTGCGCACTCACCGTCCGGTCCTGCAAGCAGTCGTACAACCAGGGGCACTTCACGTAGGAGGAAAGCCGCGGCCGCGGGGATGCGTCCCCGGTCCCAGGCGGCAAGGGTCCGGCGTCGCTCCGCGCACGAAGCCGTCGCCGGGAACTTCTGCCGACGCGAAGGCGTGGGGCTTTCGAGCCCCGAACTCGCTCAGACAGCGGCCTTCTTCAGGCGCCGCCGCTCACGCTCGGACAGGCCGCCCCAGATACCGAAACGCTCGTCGTTCGCGAGGGCGTACTCAAGGCATTCGGAACGGACCTCGCAGGCGAGGCAGACCTTCTTCGCCTCCCTGGTGGAGCCGCCTTTCTCGGGAAAGAACGACTCGGGATCGGTCTGGGCGCACAACGCGCGTTCCTGCCAGCCGAGCTCCTCGTCAACCTCTTCGACCAGCACTTCCTGGAACAGCTCGGTCATGTGCGCCCCTCGTCCGTCTTTGCGTCCCCGTGATGCCGTCGTTATCGATCGCGGCTGAACGACACGTGTGAAATTACAAGTGTGCCGATCCGCGCCAGTCAAGCCGAGATCTGCTATTGAGTCCGTTATTCACTCTGCGGAACCAAGCAGAACCGGAAAGTGTTGATATCACCATGAACCATCCCAAACACTCCGGTGATCATTCTCCGAACCCGCGTCGACCGGATTCCGTACGGCCGGCCCCGGCGAATCGCCGCCTCCGGCCCGGACAGCCGTGATCACGGCTCGGTCACAGATGCACAACGACGCTCACGTGCACGGGTGTTGCGCCATGTGTCCTCGATCCACAGCGCACAAACCTTTCGCCCCGCACCCCTACCGGATGTGATGAACCCCCGACGCCGGACACGACGTCCGAGTTGACAGCGCCACGGGTCAGTCGGTCTCCTTGACCCCATGCCAGTGACTCCCGAGCTCTTCACGGCCGCCGCCGCGCGGCCTCTTCGCGCGGTTCACGCTGCTCGCGTCGCCACGGGTCACTGCAGCTGTCGCTGTCGCTGCTGTTGAGGCACCTCTCCGGCCGGTCACCGGCCGGCACATCCGGCCGTTGAGAACGCTCCGGCCCGTCCCCGGCCGTTCGCACGGTCGTCCCCGGTACCTCGCCCGGTCCGTCCCGGGCATCCCTCCAGCGCGAAAGACGATCACCGACGTGAACAGCGACAACGAGATCGCGGGCGACCCGCTCGCCCTTCCCCATCTGATGCCGCCGCCCCCCGGCCACCCCTCCACCGTGGCGGGCTTCGCCGGTCTGGCCCGTACGATCGCCGCCGACCGCGCGAGCTGGGAGCCGCTGGTGCGGTACGACGCGGCCACCCGCTGGTACCACCGGCTGCGCACCGGCCCCGGCTACGAGGTGTGGCTGCTGAGCTGGCTGCCCGGGCAGGGCAGCGGGCGCCACGACCACGGGCCGTCCTCCGGTGTCTTCACCGTCCTGCAGGGCGAGCTGACCGAGCACGCACGCGGGGCGCGCCGGACGCTCGGGACCGACGCGTTGCGCACCTTCGCGCCCGGATATGTGCACGAGGTCGTCAACGACAGCCTGCTTCCGGTCGTCAGTCTGCACATCTACTTCCCGGGGCTGACCGAGATGCCGATGTACGAGCCCGTCGCCGCGTGCAGTGCCCCGGAACGGGCGCCGCTGGCCGCCGACTGAGCACCGTCCACCGCGGCAGGGAGTGCGCCGCCGGGCGGTGACCGCCCTGCTGTTCGACTGCTGTCTGCTGACACACTGGTCCGCATGGAGCGGATTGTGGTTCTGGCCGGGGGCATCGGTGGTGCCCGCTTTCTGCGCGGACTGAAGTCCGCCGTGCCCGACGCGGACGTCACCGTCATCGGCAACACCGGTGACGACATCCATCTCTTCGGGCTGAAGGTCTGTCCCGACCTCGACACGGTGATGTACACGCTCGGCGGCGGCATCAACGAGGAACAGGGCTGGGGCCGCGCCGAGGAGTCCTTCGCGGTGAAGGACGAGCTGGCGGCCTACGGAGTGGGCCCCGAGTGGTTCGGGCTCGGCGACCGCGACTTCGCCACCCACATCGTCCGTACGCAGATGCTGAGCGCCGGATACCCGCTCAGCGCCGTCACGGAGGCCCTGTGCGCGCGCTGGCAGCCGGGGGTGACCCTGCTGCCGATGACGGACGACCGCGTCGAGACGCATGTCCTCATCGACACCGCGGACCTGGACGAGTCCCAGCGCGGCGAGGGCGGCGAGAGCCGCAAGGCAGTGCACTTCCAGGAGTACTGGGTGCGGCTGCGTGCCTCCGTCGACGCGCACGCGGTGGTGCCGGTGGGTGCCGAGTCCGCCAAGCCCGCGCCTGGCGTGCTCGACGCCATCGCGGACGCGGACGTGATCCTCTTCCCGCCCTCCAACCCCGTGGTCAGCGTGGGCACGATCCTCGCCGTGCCCGGGATGAGGGAGGCCATCGCCGAGGCCGGGGTCCCGGTGGTCGGGCTGTCGCCCATCGTCGGGGACGCGCCGGTGCACGGCATGGCGGACAAGGTGCTGGCCGCGGTGGGCGTGGAGTCCACGGCGGCCGCCGTCGCACAGCACTACGGCAGCGGCCTGCTGGACGGCTGGCTCGTGGACACCGTGGACGCCGGGTCGACGCAGGCCGTCGAGGATGCCGGAATCCGCTGCCGCGCCGTGCCGTTGATGATGACCGGCACCGATGCGACCGCCGCCATGGCGCGTGAGGCACTCGCGCTGGCGGAAGAGGTGAGCGCGTGACGACCGGCCCGGGCGCCGGGGCGGGCACGGGCACGGACTCGCCCGCCGGCACGGGAGAGTCCGCCGGAAGCCCGCAGCCCCCCGCGTACCGGGTGTGGGCGCTGCCCGGAATCCCCGAAGTTCGCCCCGGCGACGACCTGGTGAAGCTCATCGTGAACGCCGTGACGAGCGCCGGCGCCGCGCCCGGCTCCCCCGGCCTGGCCGACGGTGACGTGCTGATCGTCACGTCGAAGATCGTCAGCAAGGCCGAGGGGCGGATCGTTCGTGCGGACGACCGCGAGGCGGCCATAAACGCGGAGACCGTACGGGTGGTCGCGCGCCGCGGCCCGGCGCGGATCGTCGAGAGCCGGCACGGCTTCGTCATGGCCGCGGCGGGCGTGGACGCCTCCAACACCCCGAAGGGGACGGTGCTGTTGCTGCCCGAGGACCCGGACGCCTCGGCACTGCGCATCCGCGAGGGTGTGCGGGACGCGCTGGGCGCCGACGTCGGCGTTCTCGTCACGGACACCTTCGGGCGGCCGTGGCGCGAGGGTCAGACCGATGTGGCGATCGGCGCCGCGGGCGTACGTGTCCTGGAGGATCTGCGCGGCGGTCTCGACACGTTCGGCAACCCCCTCGGCGTGACGGTCACGGCCGTCGGGGACGAACTGGCCGCGGCCGGCGAGCTCGTCAAGGGCAAGGCGGACGGCTTTCCCGTGGCCGTCGTGCGGGGGCTGCCGCAGCATCTGCTGCAGCGTCAGGGGACGGGTCAGGCGGCGCGTCGGGGGGCGGACGCCTCCGGCGAGTCCGCGGAGCGGGGTCCGGCTGCCGGGTCCGCACGGGCGCTGGTGCGTGACGCCGCGCAGGACATGTTCCGGCTGGGCACCTCCGAGGCAGTACGGGAAGCGCTCGCGCTGCGCCGTACCGTTCGCGAGTTCACATCCGAACCGGTGGACGGCGGTTCGGTGCGCCGTGCCGTCGACGCGGCGGTGACGGCGCCGGCTCCGCATCACACGACGCCGTGGCGCTTCGTACTGCTGGAGTCGCCTCAGTCGCGGCTGCGGCTGCTCGACGCCATGCGCGAGAAGTGGGTCGCCGACCTGCGCGCGGACGGCAAGAGCGAGGAGAGCATCGCCAAGCGGGTGCGGCGCGGCGACGTACTGCGCAACGCGCCGTATCTGGTGGTGCCTTGTCTCGTGACGGACGGCTCGCACGACTATCCGGACGGGCGGCGTTCCGCGGCGGAGCGGGAGATGTTCGTCGTCGCGTGCGGCGCGGGCATCCAGAACTTCCTTGTGGCGCTCGCCGGTGAGCAACTGGGCTCGGCGTGGGTGTCGTCGACGATGTTCTGCCGTGACGTGGTACGCGACGTGCTCGAACTGCCCGGCGATTGGGACCCGATGGGCGCCGTGGCCGTCGGACATGCGGCGGCGCCGCCGCGGCAGCGGCCGCCGCGCAGCGGCGACGACTTCACCGAGGTGCGCTGAGCGCACGGCCGGGCGCTGCCGGACGGGCCGCGCGGGCCGAGCTCTCGGGACGGGCCCCGTCACGGCACGCCGCAACCGTCGGGCACCCGGCCGCGCCGCCCTCGAAGCTGCCGGCCGCACGCCGGCGACGGCCTCCTCACCGAACAGCCCGAGCACGGTGGGCCGCAGCGGCCTTCACCTCAACGCACGACCGCGTCAGCAAGGAACGCCTGCCCTGACCCGGGCACCTTGCCGCACCGCGGGAGCGCGGCCGCCGCGTCACAGGCGCGCGATGTCACCGATGGGGAACCGGGGCGCTCGCCGGGCCGGGGCCCGCCCTGCGAGCAGGATCAGCCGTGCCGCCCGGTGCCGCTGTCCCTCGTACGGGGCGAGCAGTTCCAGCATTCCGGCGTCGTCGGTGTCCCGCGCGCCGGTGAGCGAGTAGCCGACGATGCGCGGCAGATGCAGATCGCCGACGGTCAGCGCGTCTGGGTCGCCGTTGCTGCGCTGGAGGGTCTCCGCCGCGGTCCACGGGCCGATACCCGGGATCAGCTGGAGCCGCCGCATGGCTGCCGCCAGCTCCATCGACCGGGCCTCCTCCAGCCGGGGCGCCCGCTGGGCCGCCCGTATGACAGCCGCGGAACGCTTGCTGTCGACGCCCGCACGGTGCCACTCCCAGGAGGGGATGCGGCACCAGGCCCGGGGCTCCGGCATGACGTACAGGTTCTCGTGCGGGCCCGGCGCGCGCTCTCCGTACCGTCGCACCAGGAGCCGCCACGCGCGGTACGCCTCATGGGTGGTCACCTTCTGTTCCAGCACCGACGGGATCAGCGCCTCCATGACCAGACCTGTGCGCGGCAGCCGGAGTCCGGGATGCCGCCGGTGCGCCTCCCTCGTCAGCGGGTGGTGCGGGACGAAGGCTGACGGGTCGTCGTCCGCGCCCAGCAGCGAGGGCAGCCGCTCCAGGCACCACTCACCGCCGGCGCCCCATGCTTCGGCGTGTACGGCGGCGGCCGGAGCGTCCGCGGTGATGCGCAGCGTCGCCGGGCCCGCCGGGGTGCGGGTCGCCCGCCAGACGGCGCCGCCCTCGGTGCGGAAGCAGGGGTCGTACGGCCCGCGCCGCAGCACGCGCAGGTTCCTCCGCAGGTCGTACGACGCGGGCGCGGTCCAGGAACGGGTACGGGCGGCAGACACGCCCGACAGCGTATGCGCGCGGCGCCCGGCGCACCCCGGGCGGGGCACGAACGGCCGTCGGACGCGCATGAACCGGCGAACGGCCGCCGGAGGCAGTCGCCTTACGAAGTCACTGGTCGGACGAGAAGCGCACCGCGCCCGCCGGAATGCGCGCGCCGCACCACACGCGGATGCCGTCGCGCAGTTCGTTGCCCTCGCCGACGACGGCACCGTCGCCCACCACGGCGCCGTCGAGGACCGTGGCCGAGCCGATGCGGGCTCCGGCGCCGATCAGCGAGTCCCGAACGTCGGCGCCGGGTTCGATGACGGCGCCGTCGAGCACGGTCGAACCGTCGACCCGCGCGCCGGCGCCGACCGACGCGCCCTCGCCCACGACGGTCCCGCCCGTCAGCTTCGCGTCGGGCGCGACGCGCGCCGTGCCCAGTACGAGCCGGTCGCCGCAGCGGCCCGGCAGCGCCGGCGAGGGTGCCCTGCCGAGTACGAGATCGGCGGAGCCGCGTACGAACGCCTGCGGTGTGCCCAGGTCCAGCCAGTAGGTGGAGTCGACCATGCCCTGAAGATGAGCGCCGCCGGAGAGCAGTCCGGGAAAGGTCTCGCGCTCGACCGAGACCGGACGGGCCGCGGGGATGGTGTCGATGACGGAACGGTCGAAGACGTACGCACCGGCGTTGATCTGGTCGGTGACGATCTCCTCGGGGGTCTGCGGCTTCTCCAGGAACGCGGTGACGCGCCCGTCCTCGTCCGTCGGCACGAGACCGTAGGCACGCGGATCGTCGACGCGGGTGAGGTGAAGCGAGACGTCGGCCCCGGTGCGGGTGTGCACGTCCACGAGCTCGCCGATGTCGAGGCCGGTGAGGATGTCGCCGTTGAAGACGAGCACCGGGTCGGACGGGGCGGAGTGCAGCCGGGGCGCGACGTTGCGGATGGCTCCGCCCGTGCCGAGCGGCTCCTCCTCCGTCACGTACTCGAGGTGCAGCCCGAGTTGTGAACCGTCGCCGAAGTACGGCTCGAAGACCTCCGCCAGGTAGGACGTCGCCATCACCACGTGGTCGACGCCGGCCGCACGCGCTCTGGCCAGCTGGTGAGCGAGGAAGGGCACGCCCGCCGCGGGCACCATCGGCTTCGGGGTGTGCACGGTCAGCGGGCGCAGCCGGGTGCCCTTGCCGCCGACAAGGAGGATCGCTTCTGTCACCGGTTTGTCTTCGCTTCCTGACTGGCGGAGCCGGCGGAGGAGCCCTGAGCCGGGTGGTCGGCGGCCAGTTTATGCAGCGGTGCCGGGCCGCAGGGGCGGACACCCGCAGGCACCCGGCGCCCCCGCGGCGGGGCCGGCGACCGCCTGGTCAGCGGCGGCCCTGGAGCCGTGCCGCTTCGGTGCGTACGGAGGGGAGTTCGCGGTAGAGCTTCTCGCCGGGGCACTCCGTGACGAATCCGTCGCGGTGCCCGGAGACGGCGTTGAACGAGACCTTGCTGCCCTTCTTGTGCTTGGTGCCGCCCGCGGACGTCAGGGTCACCTTGCCGTTCGCGGCGATGCCGTGGACTCCGAGCTTCCAGGCCGTCAGCTTGGAGACCGCGTCCTTGGCGGCCTTCGACGGCACCTCTTTCGAGTACGTGCCGAGGACCGCGATGCCCGTGGTGTCCGCGTTGAAGCCGAGCGTGTGTGCGCCCATGACCGGCTTGGCCACTCCGCCGGCGCGCCCCTCGTAGATCTTGCCGCACTTGTCGACGAGGAAGTTGTATCCGATGTCGCGCCAGCGGCTGCTCGTCACGTGATAGCGGTAGATGCCGCGGATGATGGCCGGCACGTCGCCGCAGCTGTAGTCGTTCGTCTCGGCCGAGTGGTGCACGAAGGCGGCCTTCATGGCCCTGCTGTAGCTGAACTCCCGCTCGCGCATGCTCTCGTCCGCGCCCCAGCCCTTGCGGGTGACGATCTCCGGGCGCGGTCCGATGCGGCTGTCCTCCGCCCGGTCCTTCTTCGAGGGAGTCGCGTCCGCGGCGTCGTCCCCGTATGTGGAGCGGGTGTCGGCCCTGTTGAGACCGGGCAGTACGCCGCCGGGGCGCTTCGCCGGGTCGTCGTCGCGCGCGCCGCCGCCCGCGCCGTCGCCCGCGCGGGAGCCGGAGCGGGGTGACTTGCCCGGGTCGACGAGTTCGAGCCGCGCGCCGTCGGGCAGCCCGGCCTCTCCCTTCCGGCCGCCCGGGGTACCTCCCGACTTCCTCCCGTCCGTGGCCGGCAGGATGCGTACGCGCACCGCCGTGGAGTCGCCGACCCACATGGGGGCCGAGGCGCCGAGCGCCTCTCCGCCGGAGCGGTCCCGCTCGGCCGGGCCGGGTCCGCCGTCGCCGTGGGTGTTCAGGGTCCGCCACTCGGACCACTTCTCCGTGTCCGCGGCACGCGTCTGCACCTGGAGCCGCCCGGGCGGCAGGGCGCCGGGGTCCTTCCAGACCACGCCGACCAGCGAGAAGGGCTTCACCTTCCGGGAGGTCACGCGTCTCCCGCCCGACGGGTCGTCCTCCCACGCGGAGAGCAGTCTGTCCCCGGAGCGGGTGCCGTCACCGCGTGCGTGGAGCGGGAGCGACTGGGTGCTGCCGGGGACCGAACCTTCGTTGTCCGCGGCGGCGCGGGAGTCGCTTCCCGCGACTCCGGGCCCGCGGGGGGCGGCGGGGGGTGCGGCGTCCCCCGCGGACGCCGAGTGCTTGCCGGACAGCATGGATTCGGCGGACTCGGTGGGCGCGAGCGGCAACAGCACAGCTCCTGCACACGCGACACCGATCGAGGTGACTAGTAGTGCTCGCATGACGCGATCGTGCACATAGGCCCAGATATCTGTCTATTCGGGACGGAATGGTGCTGCTGATGCTCCGTCCGATACCTCCTGTCACACTCCGTCAGCACGACAGAGGCGGCGGGCGGTCCGCCGCAGCGGCCGTCCCCCGACGCCGCCGGAACCCGCACGCGTAGGCTTATCGGGTGAGCACTCCCCCACGCACCCCCGCCGACCTGCTGCGTTCCGCCCTCGACCAGGAGTCGGGGCGCCCGCTGGTCACCTTCTACGACGACGCCACCGGCGAGCGCGTCGAGCTCTCCGTCGCCACTTTCGCCAACTGGACGGCGAAGACCGCGAACCTGCTCCAGGACGAGCTGGCCACCGAGCCCGGTGACCGGCTCGCCCTGCTGCTGCCCGCGCACTGGCAGACGGCCGTCTGGCTGCTGGCCTGTTCCTCCGCCGGTGTCGTCGCCGACATGCAAGGGGATCCGGCAGGTGCCTCGCTCGTCGTCGCCGGCCCGGAATCGCTGGAGGCCGCGCGCGCGTGCGGCGGCGAACGAGTCGCGCTGAGTCTGCTCCCGCTCGGGGCGCGCTTCCCCGAGCGCCCCGAGGGCTTCGTCGACTACGCGGCCGAAGTGCCCGGCCAGGGCGACCAGTTCATGCCGTACGTGCCCGTCGGGCCCGGCGACCCCTTCTGCGTCCCGCCCGGCGGAGCACCCGGCGGTCCGGCCGGCCGTCCGGCTGCCCTGACCGGGGGCGAGGCCGTCGATCGCGCGCTGGCGGACGCGGAGTCGCTGGGCCTGGGGCCCGGCTCGCGGGTGCTCTCGCGCCGCCCGTACGACAGCTGGGACGGACTCAGCGCCGGGCTGCTGGCTCCGCTGGCCGTCGGCGGTTCGGTCGTACTGTGCCGCAACTCCCAGCACCTGGACGCCGCCGCCCTCGGCAAACGCGGTGAGGACGAGCGCGTCACCCACACCATCGACTGAGCGGGGCCTCCGACCCGCCTCTCCTCCGCGCCCGGCTCGGCACGGTCAGCGATGATCAGCGGTATTCATCAGTGATCAGTAGCGATCAGCCTTGCGTACAACCTTGTACGGGTATCGGGCGTCTGCCTTCGTGACCGGCGCCCACACGCCTGTACGCGTCCCGCACGCGCCGCCGAGACCACGAGGGATGACGCAGACGTGACCGACTCCGGGCCCGACGACAGAGCAGACGGCAGACCAGACGGCAGAGCGACCGAGAACGGCATCCCTGGCCCCCCAGGTAAGAGCGCCCGGGGAACCGCAGGCATCCGGGCAGCCCCGCGCACCGCCGGCATCCCGGGCACCACCCGCTCCGCGCCGCCGCCGCTCCGCCGCCCCCGCCGCTGGCTGCGCACCGTCTCCGTGACCGCCTCGGTGCTCGTACTCGCCTCGGCCGGCGCCGGCTGGACCCTCTACAACAAGCTCGACGGCAACATCCGCACCGACGTCGGCACCGCGGAGCAGCTCGAACACTACGAGGACCAGCGCCCCGACCCCTCCACGGGCGAGGCCGAGAACATCCTGCTGCTCGGCTCCGACAGCCGTCGCGGCGGCAACAGCGAGTACGGACGCGACGAAGGCGGCCAGCGGTCCGACACCGCGATCCTTCTGCACATCTCCGCCGACCGCCGCAGCGCCACCGGCGTCTCGCTCCCCCGCGATCTGATGGTGGACATCCCCGCGTGCACCGCCCGGGACGGCGGCCGCACCCCGGCACGCTTCGCACAGTTCAACAGCGCGTTCCAGACCGGCGGCGCCGCCTGCACCATCCGTACCGTCGAGACGCTCACGGGACTGCGGGTCGACCACCACCTCGTCGTCGACTTCACCGGCTTCAAGTCGCTCGTCGACGAGGTGGGCGGTGTGGAGGTATGCCTCCCCGGCGCGGTGCGCGACCGTGACGCCAAGCTCGAACTCCCCGCCGGACGGCAGACACTGGGCGGAGAGGACGCCCTCGGCTACGTACGGACACGGCACGGGCTCGGAAACGGAAGCGACACCGACCGGATGAGCCGGCAGCAGCAGTTCCTCGGGTCACTGGTGAAGAAAGTGCGAAGCAACGGTGTCCTGCTGAATCCGGCAAAGCTTTATCCGGTGCTGCACTCGGCGACCTCCGCACTCACCGCGGACCAGGGGCTGGATTCCCTCGGTGAGCTGTACGAACTCGCGCGCGGCGTACGGAACATCCCCGAGAGCCAGGTGCGCTTCCTCACCGTCCCGAGACAGTCGTACAAACTCGACAGAAACCGCGACGAACTGGTCCAGCCGGACGCCGGACGACTCTTCACGCAACTGCGCGAGGACCGGGGAGTCCGCGTCGGCAGACCGGCCGGCGACGGCACCGGCGAAAGCGGGCAGACCACGGCGGGCAGCTCCGCAGGCCCTGCTCAGGGGGACAGGAACCAAGCCGCGGGCGGTGCCGTCAGATCCTCGGTGCGCAGGGGGCCGGCAGGCCCCGCACCGGACGGCAGTCGTCACCCGGAAGAGCCGGCGCCGGTATACCGGGGGACGACGGCGGCCCGGGATGTCTGCCGTACATGACATCTCCACCGCCGACCAAGCTGGGATTGGAATGAATTGACCACTTCTGAGGCCGTGGAATTTGTCACCGCCGTCGCTCGGCGCCGAACCTGCCGGATAGTGTGGCCGCTCCGGTCCGCCCCGACAGGGCGGTGCCAGGCGGCAAATGGAGGACTTACGCAATCGTGAACGCGCAGGGCCGTGGGCACGCGGGAGACGTAGATCCCGCGGATCAGTGGGTGTTCGATCCGAGCACCGGCAGCTACAAGCTGCAACTGAACTCTGAGGCCGGCGACTCCCGGAGTCCGTCGGCCGGCAGCCGTCCCGACGCGCCGCGCCAGAGGAGAGCCTCCACTGCCGAGGAGGCCGAGCCCCGGCTTCCCTCGCAGCGCCGCCGCGGCGGCCGCTCCCAGCCGCCGCCCCCCGCCGCCGGCCACGGCCGCCGCAAGCGCAAGCCGGGCCCGTCGAAGAAGCAGAAGGTGCTGCGCTGGGGCGCCGGGACCCTGGGGCTGATACTGGTCGCCGGGGGCATCACGGGCTACTTCCTGTACGAGCACTTCAACGGGAACATCAGCAAGGTCGACGTCGGCAAGGACAACGCCGCGGTCACCGACGGCCCGGTGAACATACTCGTCCTCGGCACCGACTCCCGTAAGGGCAAGGGCAACGGCGGCTACGGCGACGCCGCGAGCGTCGGCCACGCCGACACCACGTTCCTCTTCCACGTCTCGGAGGACCGCACCAACGCCACCGCGCTGTCGATCCCGCGCGACATGATCACGGACATCCCCGCCTGCCCGACGAAGCAGGAGGACGGCTCGGAGAAGATCATTCCGGGCCAGACGGGCGTACGTTTCAACACCAGCCTCGGCCAGTCCGGCCGCGACCCGGGCTGCACCTGGCGCACGGTCGAGAAGATGACCGGCCTCAAGATCAACCACTTCATGATGGCGGACTTCAACGCCGTCAAGCAGCTCTCCTCCGCCGTCGGCGGGGTGGAGGTGTGCACCGCGAAGCCCATCAAGGACCCCAAGTCCCATCTGAACCTCACGGCCGGCAAGCACACCGTCAAGGGCGAGCAGGCCCTGGCCTTCGTACGTACCCGGAAGTCGGTCGGCTTCGGGAGCGACCTGGACCGCATCAAACTGCAGCAGCAGTTCCTCAGCTCGATGATCCGGAAGATGAAGTCCGGAGACACCCTCAGCAATCCGTCGAAGCTGTTCGACCTGGCCAACGCCATGACCAAGGCGCTGACCGTCGACACCGGCATCGGCACCGTGGGGAAGCTGACGGACCTCGCCAAGGACCTTCAGCGGGTGAACGTCAAGAACATCACCTTCGCCACGGTCCCGGTCGTGGACAACCCCGAGGACCCGGCAACCGTCGTACTTGATGAAGCGAAGGCAAAGCCCCTCTTCAAGATGGTGCAGGCGGACAAATCGCTGACCAAGACCAAGAAGGGCTCCGAGGGGAAGGATCCGTCGAAGGCGAAGAAGGTACCGGCCTCGCAGGTGCGCGTGGACGTGCGCAACGGCGGCGGCCCGGTGGGTGCGGCCCAGCAGACCGTCGACTGGCTGCAGAACAACAAGGGCGTGGGGCTCTCGACCAATGCCGGCAACGCCCCGTCCCAACTGTCCAGGACCAGGCTGGAGTTCTCCTCCAGCCAGGCCGGGCAGGCGGCCACGCTCGCGGAGATGATGGGCCTGCCGAAGTCGGCCCTGAAGCAGTCGTCGAGCGTGGGCAAGTCCATGGAACTGACCCTTGCCAAGGACTTCACCGCGGCGGGCGAGCCGGTGGCCGCACCCGAGAAGGCGCCTGACGGCGTCCAGAACGTCAAGGCGAACGACAAGAAGGTCTGCGCGAAGTGACGTACGGGCCCTCGGGACGCCCGTACGGGTGACCGGGGGCACGCACACACCGCGTGGGACGGAGACGGGGAGGTCCCGTGCGGCAGCGGAACGGCACCGGTGGTCACCGGGGGATGCAGGGCGGCGCGCCTGTGCGCGACCGGCGGTGGGATTCGCAGTACGAGGCAGGCCGCGTGCCGCGACAGCGACAGCGGTACACAGAGACGGGCGGCGGCGGTATGGACTCGGACGGCTTCGGCGGTGGCGGGGGCGGAGGCGGCGAGATGCCTCCTCCCCGCAAGAAGAGACGCGTGCTGCGATGGTTCACGATCTGCCTGTCGCTGCTGATACTCGCGACCGCCGGAGCGGGCTACTTCTACGTCGAGCATCTGAACGGCAACCTCGGCAAGGACGTGCTCAACCTCGGCGACAGCAAGCTGGACAAGAGCAGCCCCAACGCCGCCGGTCAGACCCCCATGAACATCCTGCTGCTGGGCTCGGACTCCCGGCAGTCGAAGAAGAACGTCGAGCTCGGCGGCGCGAAGGGCGACGGCGAAAGGCCGCCCCTCGCCGACGTCCAGATGCTGCTGCACGTCTCGGCGGACCGCAGCAACATCTCGGTGATCTCCGTCCCGCGTGACACGAAGGCGACGATCCCCAAGTGCACGGACCCCGATGACCAGAAGGTCTACGAGGAGACCACCGGAAAGATCAACTCCAGCCTCCAGCGCGGTGGCCCGGGCTGCACGGTCGCCACATGGGAAGAGCTGACCGGCATCCCCATCGACCACTTCATGATGATCGACTTCGCGGGCGTCGTCTCCATGGCGGACGCGGTGGGCGGCGTCCCCGTCTGCGTCAACAACAACGTCTACGACCGGCAGTCCAAGCTCCGGCTGAAGAAGGGCAAGTCCGTCGTACGCGGCGAGCAGGCCCTGCACTGGCTGCGCACCCGCCACGGCTTCGGCGACGGCAGCGACATCGGCAGGGCCCGCGCCCAGCACATGTACATGAACTCGATGGTCAGGCAGCTGAAGTCCGGCACGAAGCTCACCGACCCCGGCCAGATGCGTGATCTCGCCGAGGCGGCCACCAAGGCCCTCACGGTCGACGAGGGGCTCGGCAGCGTGAAGAAGCTCTACGACCTCGGCAACGAGCTCAAGCGCGTACCCACCAAGCGCATCACCATGGCGACGATGCCCTGGGAGTACGCCCCGGGCGGATACGTCGTCCCGAAGAAGGGCGACGCGGACCACACCTTCTCTCTCGTCCGCAACGACATCGCCCTGGACGGCAAGGACAAGAAGAAGGCCCCCGCGAAGAAGCCGGCGCCGAGCGAGCCGAGCGCGCCGAAGTCGGAGATCCCCGTACTGGTGATGAACGGCACCGGAAGCGCGCTCCAGGCGCCGGTGAGCGGGCGGGCCGGCGTCATCTCCGAGGAGCTCGGACGGAAGGGCTTCGCCCAGGCCACGGCCGACCAGACGCCCAAGTCCCAGGCGGACACGACGATCCGCTATCAGCGCGAGAGCGAGCGCGGCAACGCCCTGGCCGTCGCCAAGGCCATCGGTCTGCCGGAGAGCGCGGTCAAGCACTCCAGTGGCGTGCAGGGCGTGACGCTGGTGATCGGCGGCGACTGGCGCGAGGGCTCGGTCTACCCGAAGGACGCCGGAGGCGGCTCCGGCAAGAAGAAGGAGAACAAGGCCCCCGACAGCGCCGACGCCCTGCGCGGCGACGACGACAAGGCCTGCATGGAGGTCAACCCGGCCAACCAGTGGTGACCTGAGGACCTGCAGGCCCGGCTGGAGCGGCCGGGCAGCGGAAACGACAGGAGGGCAGCCGCCGAAGCGGCTGCCCTCCTGCGTCGTTCGCGGCCGTCAGCCGGTCACGGGACGCCGGTGCCGGGACGTGCCGTGCCGGGACGTGCCGGGACACCGCGTCAGCGCGTCACGGCATCCGCGTCACTGCGTCGCCGGCACCGGAGCCCTGCGGGAGGCGATCACCTTGCGTGCCAGCTTCCGAGGACTCGTCAGGAAGCCCCAGCCCCACGACATGTGCATCGTGGCCAGCGCGACGGGAATCCACGCCCTGCTCCTCAGCGGCAGCCCGCTGCCGGCCGGCAGCGACCCGAGGACGACGGCCGCCAGATAGCCGGCGGGCACGACGAACCCGAGAGGCAGCCCCGCGAGCCCTGCGCCCGTGCCGAGCGCGATGGCGCACAGCGCGACGGGCGGCGCCAGATAGCGCAGGTTGATCGACCCGGGGTGGTACCGCGCGACGACGTGCCGCCAACGCCCGTAGTTGCGGTACTGCTTGGCCAGCGCGCGGACGCTCGGCCGCGGGCGGTATTCGACTTTCAGCTCCGGCGAGAACCAGACCTTGCCGCCCGCCTCGCGGATGCGGAAGTTCAGCTCCCAGTCCTGAGCCCGGATGAACTCCTCGTTGTAGCCGCCCTGTTGCTCCAGTACGTCACGACGGAACACCCCGAGGTAGACGGTCTCGGCCTCACCCGCCTGCCCGCCCGTGTGGAAGGCGGCGTTGCCGACGCCGATCTTCGAGGTCATGGCGGCGGCGACGGCACGCTCCCAGTCGTTCTCACCCTCGGCGTGCATGATGCCGCCGACGTTGGCGGCACCTGTCTGCGACAGCAGCCGTACGGCCGTGGCGATGTACCCGGGCGAGAGCATCCCGTGCCCGTCCACCCGCACCACCACCGGATGCCGGGAGGCCTTGATGGCGGCGTTGAGTGCCGCGGGCGTACGGCCGCTCGGGTTCGGGACCGTGTGCACCCGGGGATCCTCGGCCACGAGCTCCGCCGCGATCTCGTCCGTACGGTCCTCCGAAGGCCCGAGCGCGATGACGACCTCCAGCTCTCCTTCGTATTCCTGCTGGAGGATGTGCTTGACGGAGCTGCGCAGATGCCGTTCCTCGTTGAGAACAGGCATGATCACCGAGACCGCGGGCAGCTCCGCACCCGGGGAAGTCCATTCAGTCACCTGTTCACGTTACCGCGCCGGAACGAGGCCCCCGCACGCCAGCCGGGTGCCCTCCTGATCACGCGACGGCGTGTGTTCAAGTGCCGCAGATCGTATCGCCCTACGGTATGGCAATGCGCGCGGAAGCACACAAAAACGGCCGTAGTCCCCGCTGGGGGGTACGCCTCGCGACGGCCCTCTCCGTGCTGGTGCTCGGTGCGAGCGGCGTCGGCCATCTCATGGTCAACGGACTCAACGCGGACGTGGACCGGGTCGATCCCTTCCAGGGGCTGACCGACCGGCCACGGGACACCGGCGGCGTCAACTTCCTCGTCGTAGGTACCGACCGGCGCGACAAGCTCTCCGAGGAGGAGCGGAAGAAGTACCGCCTGGGCGGCTCGGCCTGCGACTGCACGGACACCTTGATGCTCGTGCACCTCTCGGCCGACCACGACCGCGCGAGCGTCGTCAGCCTCCCCCGCGACTCGTACGCGAAGCTCCCCGCGCACTCGGACCCGGGCGACGGGAGCGGCGGCGGCAAACGGCACCCTGCCGAGCCCGCGAAGCTCAACTCCGCCTACGCGCACGGGGGTGCGCCCCTTACCGTCCGCACCGTCGAGTCCATGACCGGCATCCACATCGACCACTATCTGGAGGTCGACTTCACCAGCTTCATGCGCACCGTGGACGTGCTGGGCGGGGTGCCCGTCTGCACGGAGAAGGCGCTCCACGACAGCCACTCCGGCCTGAACCTCCCGGCGGGCACGACCAATCTCGACGGCGGACGCGCGCTGCAGTACGTACGGGCACGGCACCTGGGCGACGGCTCCGACCTGGGCCGGATGGAGCGCCAGCAGCACTTCCTCGCCGCCGTGATCGAGAAGGCCACCGACAGCGGCGTACTGATGAACCCCGTGAAGCTGAAGAAGGTCGCCTCGACGGTCCTCGACTCCGTACGCGCGGACGACGGGCTCGGCAGCGCGGAGATGCTCGAACTCGGGCGCGCGCTGCGGCGCTTCGACTCCGACTCGTCGGAGTTCGTCTCCGTGCCCGTCGAGGACGCGGACTTCCGGGTCCCGAAGCTGGGCTCCACCGTGAAGTGGGACGAACGCAAGGCCCGCAAGCTCTTCGCCGCCCTGCGGGACGACAAGCCCCTGACGGAGAAGAAGCCCCAGGACACCGAGCGGGCCCAGGGCTCGAAGAAGGAGGGCGAGGACGCCGCACCCGCCGTGGTCGTCGGCATCCCGCCCGGCGCCGTCCAGGTGCAGGTGGACAACGGCACACGGCGGAAGGGACTCGCGCGCGGCGTCGACAAGGAACTGCGGGCCACCGGCTTCGCCACGACGGGCTCGCCGGGGTCCGCGGACCGAAAGGACGCCTCCCGTACGACGATCTCCTACGACCCCCGCTGGGACCGCTCCGCGCGGACGCTGGCCAAGGCCCTGCCGGGCGCGAAGCTCGTGGCGGAGCCCGGCCGCGGACCCGTCATGAGGGTCACGGTGGGCGGCGAGCACCAGAGCGTACGGAAGGTGCGCGTCAGTTCACCCTCGGACGAGGAGCCCTCGCCGAGCGGGGACGCACCCGACCACGGAGCCGTCAAGGGCGGCGAGCAGGCGTCCTGCGCCTGACGGACCGGGCCGCCCGGATCGCTCTCGAGCTCGTCCGTCGTGTCAGCCGGTGCTCTCCGGCATGGAACGCTCCCGCTGCTTGCGGGCCCGCAGCTCCTTGATGGCGCGGCGGCTCGCCAGCCGGTGCGTGCGGCGGATCTGCGCCTCCTGATGACGCCGCTCGTCCTGCTCCGTCTCCGGCAGGACCGGCGGTACGGTGCGCGGCCTGCCGTCGGAGTCGACGGCGGCGAAGACCAGATACGCGGAGCCGACGTGGGTGGCCGGAACCGCCTCGTTCCAGCGTTCGGCCAGGACCCGCACGCCGACCTCCATCGAGGAGCGGCCCGTCCAGTTCACCTGTGCCTTGACGTGCACGAGGTCGCCGACGCGCACTGGCTCCAGGAAGACCATCTCGTCCATGGAGGCAGTCACCGCCGGCCCGCCCGAGTGCCGTCCGGCGACCGCGCCGGCGGCGTCGTCCACGAGCTTCATGATCACGCCGCCGTGCACGGTGCCGAGGAGGTTGGTCTCGTTGCCCGACATGATGTGCGACAGCGTGGTCCGGGAGGCGGCCGTGGGCTTGCCGGGCAGGCCGTTCCCCGAGGCGGGAGCATGGTCGGTCATGAGCCCCACCCTAGAGCTTGCTCCGCCGTGACCAGCCGGTGGCCGTACAGGGGACGAACAGTGCCTTTGCATCAGAACGGCTACAGCATCTGTCCGATCTCGCCCCCGGGCTGTGTTCCGCCGGGCGGGTCAAGGCAGACTGCCCTCCATGAATGAGTGGCCCGGATGGAACGACTCACACGACAGGTACGGCAGCCCGCGAGCCCACAGAGGCGTGCCGCCGCAGTCGAGAGGCGGCTATGACGCGGGCTACGGCGGGCAGCCGGGCTATTACGACGACCCGGGTCCCGGCTACGACTCCGGATACAACACCGGGCAGGTCTACGGCGGTAACCGCGGATACGACGACTACCCGTACGACGACTACGACGAGCCGCGCCGCCGGCGCAGGCCGCGCTTCAAGACCGTGGTCATATCCCTCGTCGTCATCCTGCTCGCGTGGTCGGTCGGCACGTACTTCTGGGCGGATTCGCAGCTGAAGCGCGAGGTCGATCTGAGCATCGTCCAGGACAGGCCGGAGGCGGGCCAGGGCACCAATTACCTGATCGTGGGCTCCGACAGCCGCGAGGGCCTGTCCGCTCAGGAGAAGAAGGACTACAAGACGGGCTCTGCCGAGGGCAAGCGGACCGACTCGATGATGCTCCTGCACGTCGGCAGCGAAGGCCCGACCCTGATCTCGCTGCCGCGTGACTCCTGGGTCGAGATCCCGCCCTTCAAGGGCTCCGAGTCCGGCAAGCAGTTCAACAACACCCAGCAGACCAAGCTCAACGCCGCCTACTCGCAGGACGGCGCCCCGCTTCTCGTCCGTACCGTCGAGCACAACACCGGGCTGAAGATCGACCACTACGCCGAGATCGGCTTCGCCGGCTTCGCGCAGATCGTCGACGCGGTCGGCGGCGTGGAGATGAACATCCCGCAGGACATCAAGGACAAGAACTCCGGCGCGGACTTCAAGAAGGGCAAGCAGGTACTGGACGGCAAGCAGTCCCTCGCCTTCGTCCGCAACCGTCACGCGGGGACCGGCGACAGCGACCTCGGCCGCACGAAGAACCAGCAGAAGTTCCTGGCGGCGCTGGCGAACCAGACCGCGACGCCGTCGACGGTCCTCAACCCGTTCCGGCTGTACCCGACCATGGGCGCGGGCCTGGACACGCTGATCGTCGACACGGACATGAGCCTGTGGAACCTGGGCTCGATGTTCTTCGCGATGAAGGACGTCAACAGCGGTCAGGGCAAGCGGATGAACATGCCGATCTCCGGGCCCGCACCGGCCGGTTCGCTGCAATGGGACAAGGCGAAGGTGCAGCAGCTCGTCCAGCAGCTGAAGAACGACGAGAAGGTCACCGTCACCTCGGACCGGTGACCGTCCGTCCGGCGCGTTTCCTCCGGGGCTCCTCAGGCATACGCGCTCGTCAGTCGCAGGCGCACAGACAGAACGGGTGCCCGGCAGGGTCCAGATAGACGCGGAAGCCGCGCTTGCCTCCGTCATCGCCCTGGATCAGCCGGGCACCCAGTTCGATCACCTCTTTCTCCGCCTCGTCGAGGCGTTCCCTCGGCACATCCAGATCCAGATGCAGCTGCTGGGCGTGCTCCACGCTGGGCCACTGCGGCGGGATGAATCCGGGCGACTCCTGGAAGGAGAGCCGCCCGCCGCCGGGACCCTCGATGTCCACCCAGTCCTTCGTGCCGTCCGGGTCGACGGTCCAGCCGAGGACCTCTGCGTAGAACTCCGCGAGACGGCGGGGGTCGGGACAGTCCAGAACCACGGTCTGGAACTCGGCGATCGCCATGGTTACCCCTTGAGGTAGTTAACCGGTAACGGACTTGGTTACCACATGATGGCCCTTCGTCGGTAACCTGGCAAGGGTGACGGACCGACCGCCCCCGGAAGCACTCGTCCTGGTGCAGGAGCTGACGAACACGCTCGACGTCGAGACGGGCGAGGACTCCCTCGCCGCGCCGGGCGGCATGGAGGAGTTCGCGCGGCGGCACGGGATCGAAGGGCTGGGCGGCGGCGCCTCCGCCGCGCGTCAACTCGCCGTGCTGCGTGAGCTGCGGGAGGCCCTGCGCGCCGCATGCCTCGCGCACACCGGTACGGACATGCCGTCCGGGGCGTCCGAGGCGCTCGGCCGCCGGCTCGCGGAGGCACCTCTCGTCGTGGCCGTCGACGGTGCGGGCCGCGCCACGCTGCGCCCCGCGGAAGGGCTCACCGGTCCCGCCCTGCTGACCGCCCGCGTCGCCGCCGGCATCGCCACGGCGGAGGCGGACGGTACATGGCAGCGCCTCAAGGCCTGCCCGGCGCACGACTGCCTCTGGGTCTTCTACGACCGCAGCCCGGCGGGACGGGGCCGCTGGTGCTCGATGGCGGTGTGCGGGAGCCGCGCGAAGATGCGCACCTACCGCGCGAAGCGGCGGTAGCGGCCGCTGACGCCCGCCCCTGGCCCGCGCCCTGCGCACCTTCGCGACGCATCCTCGGACGGCCCCGTGCCCACCGCCCGGTACGGGCGCAGTGACACACCCGTGCGACGTGGCCGGAGACCGGCAGCCACCGCCGCTCGCGGCCCCGGGGTGCCGGTCTCGCCCGCCCTGGAAACGCGACGCCGGACCACACCCCGCCTCGACCGCTCCTGCGAGGCGGCGGCGCCGCGCCATGGCGCGGCGGGTCCGTACGCAAGGCACGGACGGCCCGCGGCGCCGACTCAGGCGCAGGACCGCGGCCGCGCCGCCACGCGCGCTACGCCGTGGGGCGGCCCAGCGCGCGGAACTTCCAGTTCGCCTTGCGCCACAGCACCGGATCGAGGGTGTTGCGGCCGTCCAGTACGTGCCGTACGGCCACGACCTCGCCCAGCGCGGCCGGGTCCAGCTCCTGGAACTCCCGCCACTCCGTCAGGTGGAGGACGGCGTCCGCACCGCGCACCGCGTCCAGCGCGCTCGGCGCGTAGCGCAGGGTCGGGAAGAGCGCCCGGGCGTTCTCCATGCCCTTGGGGTCGTAGACCGTCACCTGTGCGCCCTGCAGATGCAGCTGGCCGGCGACGTTCAGCGCGGGCGAGTCCCGTACGTCGTCGGAGTCCGGCTTGAAGGTGGCGCCCAGGACGCCGATGCGCGTGCCCAGCAGGGTGCCGCCCACCGCGTCACGGGCCAGCTCGACCATCTGGGCGCGGCGCCGCATGTTGATGGAGTCGACCTCGCGCAGGAACGTCAGGGCCTGGGACGCGCCGAGTTCTCCGGCGCGGGCCATGAAGGCGCGGATGTCCTTGGGCAGGCAGCCGCCGCCGAAACCGATGCCGGCGCGGAGGAACTTCTTGCCGATGCGGTCGTCGTGCCCTATGGCTTCGGCAAGCTTCACCACGTCGCCGTCGGCGGCCTCGCACACCTCGGCCATGGCGTTGATGAAGGAGATCTTCGTCGCGAGGAAGGAGTTGGCGGACGTCTTGACCAGTTCGGCCGTCGGGAAGTCGGTGACGACGAAGGGCGAACCCTCCGCGAGCGGCGTCGCGTACACCTCGCGCAGCTGCTGCTCGGCGCGCTCGCTGCGTACGCCGACGACGATGCGGTCGGGGTGCAGGGTGTCCTGCACGGCGAAGCCCTCCCGCAGGAACTCCGGGTTCCAGGCCAGCTCAGCGTCCTCACCGACGGGTGCCAGCTCCGTCAGCCGCTCCGCGAGCCGGGCCGCGCTGCCGACCGGCACCGTCGACTTGCCGACGACGAGAGCGGGCCGCGTCAGACGGGGCGCGAGCGACTCCAGCGCGCTGTCGACATAGCTCATGTCGCACGCGTACTCACCGTGCTTCTGCGGGGTGTTGACGCAGACGAAGTGGATGTCGCCGAACTCCGCCACCTCCTCGTACGAGGTGGTGAAGCGGAGCCGTCCGCTCGAATCCGGATGCCCGGCGACGTGCTTGCGCAGCAGTTCCTCGAGACCCGGCTCGTACATCGGGGTCTCGCCGCGCTCCAGCATCGCGACCTTCTCCGGCGAGATGTCCAGGCCCAGCACCTCGAAACCGAGTTCGGCCATGGCGGCGGCGTGCGTGGCGCCGAGGTAGCCGGTGCCGATCACTGTGATCTTGAGCGGTGCCCTGTTGGCCATGATTGGGTTGCTCCTGTAGGACGACGCGGACGGCGCTCGGGGCGCTCCGGAAACGCTGCCCGCGCAGCATATCGGGGGCCGCCTGTCGCGAAACTCACGTATCACGGACGGCCCGGCGGGCCCTAGAATTCGGGTTACTTAACGGTAATTAGCAGATGCCCGCGCGGTGCCGGCACAGCACAGCTGATGAGGAGTGAGACACCTTGGCGTCATCGGGAAAAAGCGCAGCCGCTGACTTCGGCCTCTACCGGCCGTCCGAAGAGCACGACATGCTCAGGGACTCGGTGCGCGCCCTCTCCGAGGCGAAGATCGCGCCCTTCGCCACCGAGGTGGACGAGGAGGCCCGCTTCCCGCAGGAGGCCCGGGACGCGCTGGAGTCCAACGACCTGCACGCCGTGCACGTGCCCGAGGCGTACGGCGGCGCGGGCGCCGACGCGCTGGCGACGGTCATCGTCATCGAGGAGGTCGCCCGTGTGTGCGCGTCCTCCTCGCTGATCCCGGCGGTCAACAAGCTCGGGTCGCTGCCCGTGATCCTCTCCGGCTCCGAGGAGCTGAAGAAGCGGTATCTCTCGCCGCTCGCCGCCGGGGAGGCGATGTTCTCGTACTGCCTGAGCGAGCCGGACGCCGGTTCGGACGCGGGCGGCATGAAGACCAAGGCCGTACGGGACGGCGACCACTACGTCCTGAACGGCGTGAAGCGCTGGATCACCAACGCCGGCGTCTCCGACTACTACACGGTCATGGCCGTCACCGACCCGGACAAGCGCACCAAGGGCATCTCCGCGTTCGTCGTCGAGAAGGACGACGAGGGGGTCTCCTTCGGCGCCCCGGAGAAGAAGCTCGGCATCAAGGGCTCCCCGACCCGCGAGGTCTACCTCGACAACGTGCGCATCCCCGCCGACCGCATGCTCGGCGAGGAGGGCACGGGCTTCGCCACCGCCATGCTGACCCTGGACCACACCCGCATCACCATCGCGGCCCAGGCCCTCGGCATCGCGCAGGGCGCCCTCGACTACGCCAAGGGCTACGTCGCGGAGCGCAAGCAGTTCGGCAAGCCGGTCGGGGACTTCCAGGGCGTGCAGTTCATGCTCGCCGACATGGCGATGAAGCTGGAGGCGGCCCGTCAGCTCACGTACGCGGCGGCCGCGAAGTCCGAGCGCATCGCCCTCGGCGGCGAGGGCGAGGACCTGACCTTCTTCGGCGCGGCGGCCAAGTGCTACGCCTCGGACGCGGCCATGGAGATCACCACGGACGCGGTCCAGCTGCTGGGCGGCTACGGCTACACGCGCGACTACCCCGTCGAGCGGATGATGCGCGACGCCAAGATCACGCAGATCTACGAAGGCACCAACCAGGTCCAGCGGATCGTGATGGCCCGCAACCTGCCGTAGGCGGGTCGGGCTGTCACGTCCAGGACGGCACCCCAGCGGCGCGTACCACGCACAGCAGGGCACACAGCAGGACGAGGGCGCTCCCCCGCGGGGCGCCCTCAGCCGTGCGTACCGCCGGCGCCGGAGGCACCGCCGCCGCGTCCGGCGTCGCCGGACACCGGTGTGCGCGCCGCGATCCAGCTCATCACCATCTTCTCCACACCGGACCTGGTCAGCAGCCCGCCGCCGTGCTCCGCGCCCGGCACCGTCGCGACGGTGATGTCGCCCGGTGCCATGCCGCGCCGCAGCTCGGCCGCACGGAGCGCCTCCGAATGGGCGACGGGTACGAAGTCGTGCCGGGAGTGGATCAGCAGCATGGGCGGATCGTCGGCTCCCGAGGCGTGCTCCGTCGCCGACATGTCCTGCCACACGCGCCGGCACAGCGCGGCCTTCCGCTCCGTCCCGCGGCCCTCGTGCGTCCCGCCCCGCTGCTGTCCGCGCTCCTGCTGTCCGTGCGGCGGGTCGGGCTCACAGCCCGCCAGCCGCGCGGCGTTGGCGCGCAGCACCGCCATGCCCGCGCTGTCGCCGTCGGGTGCGTTCGCCGTACTCCAGGAGCGGTAGGGGTCCACGACCGGTGAGAGCGCGACGACTCCTGCGAGGTGCCGGCGCCCCGCCCCGTACGCACCGGCGCTCGTGGCGAGCTGCCCGCCCGCCGAGGAGCCGAGGAGGACGATCCGGTGCGGGTCCACGCCGAACTGCCGTGCGTGCCGGCCGATCCAGCGCACCGCGCGCAGCACGTCCACGCGCTGGGCGGGCCAGGCGGCGTCGGTGTTGCGGCGGTAGCCGAGGTTGAAGACGGCAGGCCCGGCGCCGGCGATCCGCCGTGCCCACATGTTCCAGCCGGCCGACCGGTCCTGGTACCAGAAGCCCCCGTGCACGATGACGACGCCCGTACGGAGCGGGCCGGGTCGTGCCGGGTTCCCGTCGCTGTAGGCGACCAGCTTCTGCCGCGGCAGCGGGCCGTAGGAGTACGTGCGACGCTCCGGTTCGGGCCGGGACTGCCCGGACGGCTCGCGCTCCTGGCCGCCGCGCACCACGGGCGACGTGCAGAGAATCAGCGCCAGACACGTCACGAGGAGGACGGGGAGTCTGTGCACGTTCACCAGCGTCAGGGCCCCTCGTCCGAGCCGCAACAGCACTCTCCGTGACCGGCAGCCGCGGGCCGGACGTGCGGCGGCCCCGGCTCCGCGTGTACGGAACCGGGGCCGCCGGACAGGCCGCTCGAGGGGCGGCGCGGTGCTACTTCACGGTGCCCAGCAGCAGGTTGATCCGCTTGCGGGCCATGAGGAAGACGACGCCCGCGAGCGCCGCGAGGACGCCCTGGATCCCGAAGCTCGTCGTGCTGCTCGCCGCGTCGCCCAGTACGAGCTGGACGATGGCGAAGACGCAGTCGCCCGCGGTGACCGCCAGGAACCACACACCCATGAGCTGGCTCGCGTACTTGGCGGGCGCCAGCTTCGTGGTGACCGACAGCCCGACCGGCGAGAGGCACAGCTCCGCGAGCGTCTGCAGCAGGTAGACGGTGATCAGCCAGAGCGGCGTCACCTTGTCGCCGCCGGAGGCCGAGGCGATGGCGAGCATCATCACGCCGAAGGAGACGCCGATGCCGATCAGACCGAAGGAGAACTTCGTCGTGGTCGCCGGGTTGCGGCTGCCGAGCTTGACCCAGAGCGCCGCCAGGACGGGAGCGAGGATCATCACCCACAGCGGGTTGACCGACTGGAACCAGCTCGTGGGGAACTCGATCCCGAACAGGTCGGTCGAGGTGCTCTTCTCGGCGAACAGGTTCAGCGTCGAACCGGCCTGGTCGAAGATCATCCAGAAGATCGCCGCCGCGACGAAGAACCAGATGTAACCGCCGAGCTTCTTCCGCTCGTCCTCGGTGACCTCGCGGTCGCGCCGCATCTTCACGAAGTAGTACGTGGGGAGCACCAGACCCGCGATGCTCAGCGGCCACAGCACCCAGTCGATGGTGAAGGCCTCCGCGAGCACGACGGCCGTGTAGAAGACGCCCGTCACGGCCGCGGCGATCAGGGTGTTGCGGATGGCCTTGTTGCGCTCGCTCACATCCAGGGGCTGCGGTACGACGCTGGACTGGGCGGGGAGCTGCCGGGTGCCGACCAGGAACTGGATCAGGCCCAGGGCCATGCCGACCGCTGCGAGCCCGAAGCCCAGGTGCCAGCTGACCTTCTGACCGGCCCAGCCGATGAGCAGCGGGGCCGCGAAGGCGCCGATGTTGATCCCCATGTAGAAGACGGTGAATCCACCGTCCCTGCGGGGGTCGTTGGGGCCCGCGTAGAGGTGGCCGACCATCGTGGAGATGTTGGCCTTCAGCAGGCCGGAACCGACGCCGATGAAGGCGAGACCGGCGAAGAAGAGCGCGTTGACGCCGGTGGCCAGCAGCGCGTGGCCGATCATGATCACGAACGCCGATATGGCGACCGTCTTGCGCGGCCCCCAGACGCGGTCGCCGAGCCAGCCGCCCGGCATCGCCATCAGATAGACGGTGGCGTTGTAGACCGAGTAGAGCGCCACGGCGGTGGCCGGGGCCATGCCCATGCCGCCCTCGGTGACGGCGGCCGTCAGATAGAGGACGAGCAGGGCGCGCATTCCGTAGAAGCTGAAGCGCTCCCACATCTCGGTCATGAAGAGGGTGGCGAGACCGCGGGGGTGACCGAAGAAGGTCTTGCCGTCGGCCGCAGGCGGTTGCTGCGGCGCGTCCTTGGACGTTGTGGACGCCATGTGGGGGGTTTCCTCGCTGTGTGAGAAGGGGGCCGGTGCCGGCCGCCGGCGGGGTGCCGCAGGCGTCCGGTGCAGCCCTGCGTGCTTCTCACAGCGCGGGGCCCGGCACTGGGGACAGTTGGTGCGGCTTCCGCCGTACGTCCCCGAGGCCGGGAGGTGACGGGAGGGTCCTGGCGCAGCGACGTTCCTGAGGCCCGGCAGCGGGGGACAGGATCGTGCGCGCGTGCTCGTCCGCCCCCTGTGGGCGGAAGTCCGCCGCCGGACCGGCCGGCCGGCGGCGCATGACGCGCAGACGGCCGACGACACAGGATCACCACCGCACTGACTCCGCCGGGGTCCGTCCGTCCCCTGGGTGATCACGCCGGAAGTCGGCTCACCATACGTCACGGGGGTACCGGCGGCGGAAGGGAATGGGAGCGAGATCACAGGCACCGGGAGTAAAATCCCAGTCAATTCGAAGGTAACGAGTTCGCATCTCCGACGATTCGCGCTGGTTGACAGGGACCGGCCTTACGCTCGGCGACGAGGACTACCATCGGCCCATGACCCGTGTACTGCTCGCCGAGGACGACGCCGCGATCTCGGAGCCCCTGGCCCGCGCGCTGCGCCGTGAGGGATACGAGGTCGAGGTGCGCGAGGACGGCCCAGGAGCGCTCGACGCAGGACTCAAGGACGGCATCGACCTGGTGGTGCTCGATCTCGGTCTGCCCGGCATGGACGGCCTGGAGGTCTGCCGCCGGCTGCGCAACGAGGGGCACGCCTTCCCCGTACTCGTCCTCACCGCACGCGCCGACGAGGTCGACACCGTTGTCGGTCTGGACGCGGGCGCCGACGACTACGTCACCAAGCCGTTCCGCCTGGCCGAGCTGCTCGCGCGCGTACGTGCGCTGCTGCGCCGGGGCACGGCCGCCGAGCCCGCGGCCCCGCCCGCCACCCACGGCGTGCGCATCGACGTCGACTCGCACCGCGTGTGGATGGGCGAGGACGAACTCCAGCTGACGGCCAAGGAGTTCGACCTGCTGCGCGTCCTCGTACGGGACGCGGGCCGGGTCGTCACCCGCGACCAGCTCATGCGCGAGGTCTGGGACACCACGTGGTGGTCGTCCACCAAGACCCTCGACATGCACATCTCCTGGCTCCGCAAGAAGCTCGGCGACGACGCGGCGAACCCGCGCTACATCGCCACCGTGCGCGGCGTCGGGTTCCGGTTCGAGAAGAGCTGAGTAACGGCGTGGAGGGCTGCACGTGCGGCGCAGGCTGATCCTCTCGACGCTGGCCGTCGTGCTCGTCGTCGTCGCCGTGTTCGGCATCTCCCTGATCCTCGTCGAGTCCCGCTCCATCGAGAACAGCGCCCGCGACAGCGTGAAATCGGAGGCCGTGCAGCTGGTCTCCGTCGTGGAGAGCCGCATCGTCGCCGGGGAGCAGGTGTCCCCCGCGACCATGGACAACGCCGTGCCCGAGAACCGGCACGTCCGCATCGACGTGCCGGGCAAGAAGTCCATCACCCTGGGCAAGCGCCGCGAGGGCAGGGTCATCGAGGCGTCGCAGACCGGTGCGCACGGCGAGCGCATCACCGTACGGCAGGGATACAGCACGGTTCAGGACGAGCTCAACCGCACGCTGCTGATCATCCTCGCGGTCGCACTGCTCGCCGTCGCGGCCGCGGCCATCCTCGCCGTACGCCAGGCGCACCGCGTCGCCGCTCCGCTCACCGACCTCGCCGAGACCGCCGAACGCCTCGGCTCGGGCGACCCCCGCCCACGGCACCGGCGCTACGGCGTGCCCGAACTGGACCGCGTGGCCGACGTGCTGGACGGCAGCGCCGACCGGATCGGCCGGATGCTGACGGCCGAGCGCCGGCTCGCCGCGGACGCCTCGCACCAGTTGCGTACGCCGCTGACCGCTCTGTCGATGCGGCTGGAGGAGATCATCGCCACCGCCGACACCGACGACCCGGACGACCGGGCGACCGTCAAGGAGGAGGCGACGATCGCGCTGGCCCAGGTCGAACGGCTCACCGACGTCGTGCAGCGTCTGCTGACCAACTCCCGCGACCCGCGTTCCGCTTCGGCCGTCGGCCTCGACCTCGACGAGGTGATCAAGCAGCAGGTGGAGGAGTGGAAGCCCGCCTACAGAAGCGCGGGACGCGCGATCGTACGTTCCGGAAAGCCGGGGCTGCGGGTCGTGGGCACGCCGGGCGCGATCGCGGGAGTGCTGGCCACGCTCATCGAGAACTCCCTGATGCACGGCGCCGGACGGGTCGCGCTGCGTACCCGCGTGACCGGCAACCAGGTCGTCGTGGAGGTGACGGACGAAGGCCCCGGCGTGGACTCCGGACTGGGCTCACGCGTCTTCGAACGGACCGTCAGCGGCCACAACTCCACCGGCCTCGGCCTCGCCGTCGCCCGCGATCTGGCGGAGGCCGACGGCGGACGGCTGGAGCTACTTCAGCACCACCCGCCGGTTTTTGCCCTTTTCCTCAGCCGGGAGACCGTCGGCCGAGGCCGAACCGGCGAGAATGCGGCCTGAACGGGAGCGGAAGACCCAGGTGCGGTACGTCCAGAAGCGGAAGACCGTGCCGATGCCGAGGCCCACGACGTTCTTCGCGATGTTGTCCGCGAGCGGCGAGGTGTAGCCCAGACCGTAGTGCGAGACGGCGAGGACGGCGTTCTCGATGACGAGCGCGATGCCGCTGAAGAAGAAGAAAAGGACGGTCTCGCGCTGGATCTGGCGCTTGTCGGTGTGCCGGTACGTCCAGTAGCGGTTGCCGAGGTAGTTGGTGCCGATCGCGACGACCTGGGAGATCACACCCGAGCGGATGGGCGCCAACTGGAAAGTGTGGATGCACAGATTGAAGACGGCCACGTTCACCAGGAAACCGACCGCACCGACGGTGCCGAACTTCGCCGCCTCCCGGACGAGCCGTTCGAGCCGGGTGCGCAGCCCTCTCAGGGTGCGCGCTGCTCTCCAGTCACCCATGGTGCCGATTCCCCGTTCCGGTCGCCGTCGTCCTTCCCCCAGGCCACATGCTAACCAGCACGCATCAGCTCTCGCAGCGCGGCGGACCGCGGCCCGTGCGGGCAGGTGACCGGGCGGCGCGTCGGCCCGGAGGCCGTGAGCGGTGCCTTCCACGGCGGCCCCTGCCGCGCTGCGTACGGTCACCCGCCGCGCTACGCGTGGAGACGCGTACGGATACGCTGAGGTTGTGACGTTCCCCGTAGTCGGCATGGTCGGTGGCGGCCAGCTAGCCCGCATGACCCACGAGGCGGGCATCCCGCTCGGCATCAGATTCAGGCTCCTGTCCGGCACTCCCCAGGACTCCGCGGCGCTGGCCGTGCGCGACGTGGTGGTCGGCGACCACAACGACCTCGCTACTCTGCGTGACTTCGCTCGCGGCTGCGACGTGATCACGTTCGACCACGAGCACGTACCGACCGAGCACCTTCGGGCGCTGGAGGCGGACGGCATCCCCGTACGGCCCGGTCCCGACGCGCTCGTGCACGCCCAGGACAAGGGCGTCATGCGGGCGCGGCTCGACAGCCTCGGCGTGGGCTGCCCGCGGCACCGCATCGTGCGGGACCCGGCGGACGTCGCGGCCTTCGCGGCGGAGGTCGCCGACGCGGACGGAGCGGGCGCGGACGGCGCGGCGCAGGACGCCGGCTTCCCCGTGCCCGTCGTGCTGAAGACGGTGCGCGGCGGCTACGACGGCAAGGGCGTCTGGGTCGTGCGCACCGCCGCCGAGGCGGCCGTCCCCTTCAAGGCGGGCGTGCCCGTGCTGGCCGAGGAGAAGGTCGACTTCGCACGCGAGCTCGCCGCTTGCGTGGTGCGTTCGCCGCACGGGCAGGCGGTCGCCTACCCCGTCGTCGAGTCCGTCCAGGTGGGCGGCGTCTGCGACACGGTGATCGCGCCCGCGCCCGGACTTCCCGACGACGAGGCCGTACAGGCGCAGGAGATGGCGCTGCGGATCGCCCAGGAGCTCGGCGTCGTCGGGCACATGGCGGTGGAGCTCTTCGAGACACCCGACGGGCGCGTGCTGGTGAACGAACTGGCGATGCGCCCGCACAACTCCGGTCACTGGACCCAGGACGGTGCGGTCACCTCGCAGTTCGCCAACCACCTGCGCGCCGTGCTCGACCTTCCGCTCGGCGATCCGCGCCCCCGCGCGCGCTGGACGGTGATGGCGAACGTGCTCGGCGGCGACTACCCGGACATGTACTCGGCGTACCGCCACTGCATGGCGCGCGACCCGCAGTTGAAGATCCACATGTACGGCAAGGACGTGAAGCCCGGCCGCAAGGTCGGCCACGTCAACACCTACGGCGACGACCTGGCCGACGTACGCGAACGCGCCGCACACGCCGCCGGATACCTGCGAGGAACGATCACGGAATGACGTCTGAATCCCCGCTCGTCGGCCTCGTCATGGGCTCCGACTCCGACTGGCCGGTCATGGAGGAAGCCGCAAAGGCGCTGGACGAGTTCGAGGTGCCCTACGAGGCGGACGTGGTCTCCGCGCACCGCATGCCGCGCGAGATGGTGACGTACGGCGAGGAGGCCGCCGCACGCGGACTCCGCGCGATCATCGCGGGCGCCGGCGGCGCCGCCCATCTGCCCGGCATGCTCGCCTCGGTCTCGCCGCTGCCGGTGATCGGCGTGCCGGTGCCGCTGAAGTACCTGGACGGGATGGACTCCCTGCTCTCCATCGTGCAGATGCCCGCGGGCGTGCCCGTCGCGACCGTCTCGGTGGGCGGCGCGCGCAACGCGGGCCTGCTGGCCGTACGGATGCTCGCGGCGGCCGACCCCGAACTGCAGGAGCGCATGCGGCGGTTCCAGGACGAGCTGAACGAAGAGGCGGCCGAGAAGGGCCGGCGGCTGCGCAGCAAGGTCGCCGCCGGCCGGGCCGGTTTCGGCTTCGGGGGCAACTGATGACCGGTGGCGGCGGAGCGGCCGCCGATCCGGCGCTGCTGGCACGGGCGCGCGAACTGCTCGCGGTTCACCCGGTCGTGGACGGGCACAACGATCTGCCGTGGGCGCTGCGCACGCAGGTCTCGTACGACATCTCGCGCCGCGACATCGCCCTCGACCAGTCGGCGCATCTGCACACCGACATCCCGCGGCTGCGGGCGGGCGGCGTCGGCGCCCAGTTCTGGTCAGTGTACGTCAGCACGGAGCTGGCCGGGGACGCCGCCGTGAGCGCCTGTCTCGAACAGATCGACGTCGTACGGCAGTTGACGGACCGGCACCCGGCTGACCTCCGGCTCGCGTTCTCCGCGGAAGGCATGGAGAAGGCGCGCTCCGAGGGCCGCATCGCCTCCCTCATGGGCGCCGAGGGCGGGCACTCCGTCGCCAACTCGCTTGCCACGCTGCGCGCGTTCCACGAGCTGGGCGTGCGCTACATGACGCTCACGCACAACGACAACACCGACTGGGCTGACTCGGCGACGGACGAGCCGCGCCACGGCGGCCTCACCCGCTTCGGCGAGGAGGTCGTACGGGAGATGAACCGGTCGGGGATGCTCGTCGACCTCTCACACGTCGCGGCCTCCACGATGCGGGACGCACTGCGCGTCAGCGAGGCGCCCGTGATCTTCTCGCACTCCTCGGCCCGCGCGGTGTGCGACCACCCGCGCAACATCCCCGACGACGTGCTGGAGGCGCTGCCGCGCAACGGCGGTGTGGCGATGGCGACGTTCGTGCCGAAGTTCGTGCTGCCGGCGGCCGTCGCATGGACGAAGGACGCCGAGGAGAACATGCGGGCGCACGGCCTGCATCCGCTGGACACGGGCGAGGAAGGCATGCGCGTCCACCGCGCGTACGAGCGGGAGCACCCGCGTCCGGTCCCGGACGCATCCACCGTCGCGGACCATCTGGACCACATGCGCGAGGTCGCCGGCATCGACCATCTCGGCATCGGCGGCGACTACGACGGCACGGCGTTCGTGCCGTCGCAGCTGGAGGACGTGTCCGGCTACCCGAACCTCGTCGCCGAACTGCTGCGGCGGCGCTGGTCGGAGGAGGACCTGGCGAAGCTGACGTGGCGGAACGCGGTGCGCGTGCTGGGCGACGCGGAAGCGGTGGCACGGGAGTTGCGCGGCCGGCGCGGACCCTCGGTCGCGACGATCGGCGCGCTGGACGGCTGAACGGGGCAGGCCGGTACGGGTGGCGCTGCGGGCGTCGTTTCAGCCCGGAGCGGCCAGCTCCGCCCAGACCGTCTTGCCCAGGCCCTCCGGGTTGCGGACCACGCCCCAGTCCAGGCAGAGCCGCTGCACGATGAACATGCCGTGCCCACCCGGGCGTCCGGCACGGTGCGGCGTACGCGGCGCGGGCGAGCCGCTCCCCTGGTCGACGATCTCCAGCCGCAGCACCTCGGCGCCGCTGCCGACGCGCAACTCCTCGGGCCCGTCCGCGTGCAGGCACGCGTTCGTGACCAACTCGGAGACGACCAGCAGGACGTCCTCGGCGGCGGCGCGCTGGTCACCGGTGGCCGCTGGCAGCCAGCCCCAGTCCTGCAGCGCCTGGCGTACGAAGTCACGGGCACGGGGCACGGCACCGCTGACGCCGACCAGGCGCAGCCTGCGCACCTGGCGCATCGGATGACCCTTCCCGGTCTCTCCCTGTACGGATTTGCCGGTCTGCTGGGCCCCCGCGGGGCCGCCCTCCGCCGTACGGCCGCTCCGCCCGTGCCCGCCCGCCGGGGCGGTGTGCGACGCGGCAGCGGCCGTGGAGACGCCCTCCGGCTGCACCGACGGACCGGAGGGGCTGGAAGGGCCTGCGGGACTCGACGGGCCACTCCCGCCGGCACCGCCCGCCGCTTCGTCCTGCCCGGCTTCGTCCGCCTGATCGGCTTGGGCTGTCTTGCCCTGCGCACCGGGCCGCTCGGGCCCGCCTGCGGCACCCGCCGCCCCGGACGGCCCCGACGCCGCCCCGGACATGCCTGTCAAGGCCCCGGCCCCGGTGCTCCCGGCCCCGGACTGGGCCGCCGCCGTCGCGGCGCCCTCAGGCTCCGGACCGCAGTCGCCCGCCGGAGACGGCCGGGTGGTGCTCATCAGTGGTTCACCTCACCGATCACCGATAGTGCCTCTCGTCGCCGGGCCAGGCCGGCGAGCAGCAGAATCGCGAGTGTCTGACTGTCCATCTGGGACTGTCCGTCTGGCTGGCTCAGAGGATCTCCTGCCCTACGGAACCGTGAGAACACCCACTGATGCGGACCGAGTGATGTGACACGTGTAACTCCCGCGTAGCGGCCCGTACACACGCCCGGCGAACCGCGTCACGCCTCGGCCACATTGGCCAGCGCGGCGTCGAGGTCCTCGTGGAGCGTGAACACCGCGCTCGCGCCCGTGATCTCGAAGACCCGGGCGACGACCGGCAGCATCCCGGCGAGGTGGACGCCGCCACCGGCGGACTCGGCCTGCAGCCGGGCCCCGAGCAGCACGTTCAGCCCGGTGGAATCGCAGAACTGCAGCCCCGCGCAGTCCACCACCAGCCGGCTGCCGCCCTCCGCGAGCGCCTGCTCCAGCGCCTCGCTGAACAGGTCCGCAGTGGAGTGATCGAGCTCTCCCTCGGGAGTCACGACGGCACTGCCCCCCTGGTGCCGTACGTCGACCGTCAGCCGACCCCGGCTCGTGCTGCCGGGCATCCCGCGGTCCATGTACACCCCTCTTGATCGCCAAAGCGCCGTCTCTTCTGCCCCCGTGAACCGACTCGAACCCTACGCCTTCACCGGCAGTACCGGTAGACGAACAAGCCACACATTGGGGCAAATTCGGACATTGAGCACTTGCCATGCACGTACGCGAGCGGGTAGGCGTATAGGAATACAGAAACACGTCGGCTTTGGAGGCGCCGCACCTTCGTAGTGCACGTCACGGCTTCGGCAGCCATATGCCGAGAATGATGGAGGACACCACAATGTCACCCAGGCTCGATCAAGGGATACCGGACACCGTCACCGGCCCGGCCCTCCCGGAACAGCTCAGCGAGGAGCAGTTCGGCCCGGTAGAGGTGCCGGAACCCACGAGCCCGGAAGCGGTCGAGGAGATCTTCGACCAGCTCCAGCTCCCGGAGATCCCACCGTACGCCGAGGTGGGCCCGGTCGATGCGCGGGCCATGTCGAAGACCCTCTTCAAGCGCCTGGAGAAGCTGGACGAGGGCACCCACGAGTTCGCGTACGTACGCAACACGCTCGTCGAACTCAACCTGGCCCTGGTGAAGTTCGCGGCCTCCCGCTTCCGCTCCCGCAGCGAGCCGATGGAGGACATCGTCCAGGTGGGCACGATCGGCCTGATCAAGGCGATCGACCGGTTCGACCTGGACCGTGGTGTCGAGTTCCCGACGTTCGCCATGCCGACGATCGTCGGCGAGATCAAGCGCTTCTTCCGGGACACCTCCTGGTCCGTACGCGTCCCGCGCCGCCTCCAGGAACTCCGCCTGGACCTGGCCAAGGCCGGCGACGAACTGGCCCAGAACCTCGACCGCGCACCCACGATGGAAGAACTGGCCGAGCGGCTGGACATCTCCGTCGAGGAGGTCGTCGAGGGCATGGCGGCGAGCAACGCCTACACCGCCAGCTCTCTGGACGCGCAGCCCGAGGAGGACGACAGCGAGGGCGCGCTCGCGGACCGCATCGGCTACGAGGACAACGGCCTGGAGGGCATCGAGTACGTCGAGTCCCTCAAGCCGCTGATCGCCGAACTCCCGCCCCGCGACCGCACGATCCTCTCGCTGCGGTTCGTCGCCAACATGACGCAGAGCGAGATCGGCGAGGAGCTCGGCATCTCCCAGATGCACGTCTCCCGGCTGCTCTCCCGCACGCTGAACAGACTGCGCAAGGGCTTGATGATCGACGAGTGACTCCGGGCCCCGCGCCTCGCGCGGGCTCCCGAGGTACGAGCGAGCGGGCCGCCCCGGTACGTGACCGGGGCGGCCCGCTTCGTCGTGTGCGGGTCACATGGCGACGGGAGTGCCCCGGTGCCAGACGCGGGTGGTGAGGGGGACGCCCGGACGGTAGGCGAGGTGGACGTGGGAGGGGGCGTCCAGGAGGGTCAGGTCGGCGCGGGCACCGGGGCTCAGGCGTCCGACGTCGGTGCGGCGAAGAGCGCGCGCGCCGCCCGCCGTGGCGGACCAGACGGCCTCGTCCGGCGTCATCCCCATCTCGCGTACGGCGATCGCCACGCAGAACGGCATCGAGGACGTGAACGACGAACCGGGGTTGCAGTCCGTGGAGAGCGCGACCGTGGCGCCCGCGTCCAGCAGACGGCGCGCGTCGGGATAGACGGCCCTCGTCGAGAACTCGCACCCCGGGAGCAGGGTGGCGACCGTCTCCTCCGCGTCGGCGAGGGCGTCCACGTCGGCGTCGCCGAGGTGTGTGCAGTGGTCGGCGGATGCGGCGCCGAGTTCGACGGCGAGCCGGACGCCGGGCCCGGGAGAGAGCTGGTTGGCGTGGATGCGGGGGACGAGGCCCTTCGCACGGCCCGCGGTGAGTACGGCACGGGCCTGGTCGCCGTCGAACGCGCCCTTCTCGCAGAACACGTCGACCCAACGGGCGTACGGCGCACAGGCGTCCAGCATCGGCCCGGTGACGAGGTCGACGTACGCGGCGGGATCGTCCGCGTACTCCGGGGCGACGATGTGGGCGCCCATGTACGTGACTTCGTCGGTCTGCCCGGCGGCCACACGCAGCGCGCGGGACTCCTGCTCCGGGGTGAGGCCGTAGCCGGACTTGGTCTCCATGGTGGTCGTGCCCTGGCGGCGGGCCTCGTCGAGGAACCGGCGCAGGTTGCGCGCCAGTTCGTCGTCGCCGGCCTCGCGCGTCGCCGCGACGGTGGTACGGATGCCGCCCGCGGTGTAAGGGCGGCCGGACATGCGGGCGTTGAACTCGGCCGTACGGTCGCCCCCGAAGAGCAGGTGGGAGTGGGAGTCGACGAAGCCGGGGAGTGCGGCGCGGCCTTCGGCGTCGTACGCGGAGTCGGCCGCGGGCGCGTCGGCCGCGCGGCCCACCCAGGCGACCCGGTCGCCGTCGAGGACGACGGCGGCGTCCTCGACGAGGCCGAGCGGGCCGCCGTCGCCGAGCGCGGGGTCGTTGGTCACCAGGGTGCGGATGTTCGTGATGACGGTGCTGGTCATGACTGGCTTCCTCGCGTGGTCGCTGGGCGCTGTGCCTTCCGGGTACGTGCGGGCCTCACGGGGCCTCGCCAGGTGCCGGGCCCCCGGCGGCGCGGGGTTCGCCCGGTTGCCGGACCCTCCCGGCTCCGCCGGGGCGGGAGCCTCCCCGGGCCTCGGCCCGAGGCGCGTGCCTCCCGGCCACGCCAGGTGCCGGGCCCTCGGCGGCGCGGGGCACCCCGGCTGTCCGCCTCCCGACTCCGCCAGGTCGAAGCCCAGCGGGAAGCGGGCTCCCCGCGAGGGCGTTCCGGGCCCGGACCCCGGCGCGGAACCCTCCGGGACGCGATTGCCCGCTTCCCGGGCCGCCTGGCTCGGCCGCGTCCGGGCCTTCCGGGAGCCGGGGTGCCTGGCACTGCCCCCCCGCTGCCCCAGGTACTCCGGACCCCGGCCCGTTCCTTCCTCGGCCGCCCAGCCCCCTGCACGACCGCGCGTCCTGGCCCGCCCGGGTCCAGGCGTTGCACGGGGCCCCGGTCCCAGCGAGGGACCCGCTCCGCAGCCCCCGGCGGCCCGGCCCGGCCTGCCGGGCAGACGGTTTCGTTGATCGCAAGGCCCGCGCAGGCCCGGGCGCCCGCGCCCCGGGAACGCGTCCGCAGCGGGCGGCGCAGCCACGAGCCGCAACGGCACGGAGGCATACCTGGCCAGGCCCTGACGTGGCTCCCGGCGACGCCACGCAGCAGCCGCACGCCACCCGGCGGGCGCGCACCCGTACGCCGTCGCCGAGCAGCGGCGCAGGAACAGCGGACGCCCAGGGCCCCGAGCCCGCCCGAACGCGGCATGCATCCGCAGCCGACGGGCCTCCGGCGCGTGCGGCGAGCCGTGATCATGGTCGCTGCGGCGGTCAGTGGAGGGCACCGATCGCCTCGGAGAGGGACGCGGAGACGTCCGGGACGGATGCGTGGCGGCCGTCCCGGACCACGTGGCGGCCGCCGACGACCGTGTGGCGGATGTCGGCCGCCGTCGCCGCGAAGACCGCCGCCTCGGCGGCCATCCGCGGCGCGGGCCCCACCGTGCGTACGGAGTCCAGGGACACCGTCGTGAAGTCGGCGAGCATCCCGGCCTCCAGGCGGCCCGCTTCGGGCCAGCCCAGTGCCCGGTGCCCGTCCTCCGTCGCGGCGCGCAGGAGCTGGGCCGCCGTCCAGTGGCCGCGGGTGCGCGTACGCAGGCGCTCGTCCAGTTCCATCGCCCGCGCCTCCTCCAGGAGGTCGACGACGGCGTGGCTGTCGCTGCCCAGCGAGAGCGTGGCGCCGGCGCGTTCCAGCCGCGGCGCGGGGCCGATGCCGTCGGCGAGGTCGCGTTCGGTGGTCGGGCACATGCACACGCCGGCGGAGGCGTCGCCGAGCAGCTTGATGTCCTCGTCGGTCAGGTGGGTGGCGTGGACGGCCGTCGTACGGCGCCCCAGAACCCCGTGGTCGGCCAGCAGCCGCGTGGGCGTGCAGCCGTGTGCCTGGTGGCAGGCGTCGTTCTCGGCGGTCTGCTCTGACAGATGGACGTGCAGCGGCGCCGACCGCTCCTCCGCCCACTCCACCACCGGGCCCAACTCCCTTGCGGGAACTGCCCGTACGGAGTGGATCGCGGCGCCCGCACGCGCGTGCCCGCCGTCCCCGGTGCGCAGCGCGGAGGCACGCTCCGCCCATGCCGCGGCCGTACCGTCGGAGAAGCGGAGCTGCTGCCGGTTCGGCGGCTCGCCCCGGCCGCCGCGGCCGAAGCCGGAGGCGAGGTAGGCCGTGTCGAGGAGGGTGATGCGGATTCCGGCGTCCGCGGCCGCGGCGATGAGGGCGTGGCCCATGGCGTTGGGGTCGTCGTACGGCTCGCCGCCGGGCGCGTGGTGCAGGTAGTGGAACTCGCCGACGCAGGTGATGCCCGCCAGCGCCATCTCCGCGTAGACCGCGCGGCCCAGGGCGTAGGCCGAGTCGGGCGTGAGGCGGCCGGCGACCTGGTACATCAGCTCGCGCCAGGTCCAGAAGGTACCGGAGCCGACCTGGACGGCGCCGCGCAGCGCCCGGTGGAAGGCGTGCGAGTGCGCGTTGGCGAGGCCCGGCAGGGTCAGGCCCCGCAGCGGTTCGGCGCCCTGGGGCGGTGCTCCGGCTCCCGTCCGTACGGCCGTGATCCTGCCGTCCGCGCCGGTCTCGACGACGACCTCCGGCTCGACGGTGCCGTTCAGCCAGGCGTACGCGCACCAGTACGTACGGGCCGGGGCCGGGCCCGCCTCCGCGGGCGCGGCGGGCACCGGGCCCTCGTGGGACGGGCCCTCTGGGGAGGGGGATGTCATCGGCAGGCCAGCCCTTCCAGCACGTCGGCGAGTGCTCTCACCCCGGCCACGCAGTCGTCCTCGTCGGCGGATTCGGCGGGCGAGTGCGAGACGCCGGTGGGGTTGCGTACGTACAGCATCGCCGTCGGGACGGACGCGGAGAGGATTCCCGCGTCGTGTCCCGCGCCGGTCGGCAGCAGCGGAGCGCCGCCGAGCTGCCGTGCGATCCGGTCGCGCAGGCCGTGTGCGAACTCCACGACGGACGTGAAGGATTCGCGGCTGACGCCGACCCGGACGCCGTCCGCCTCGCCCCGCCGTGCCGCCGCGCGCTCGATGCCGGCGACGACGGTGGCGAGGGTCTCCTCGTCCGGGGCGCGGGAATCCAGCCAGCCCCGCACGAGGGACGGGATGGCGTTGACGCCGTTGGGTTCGGCGGCGACCTTGCCGAAGGTCGCGAGGGCCCCGGCGCGCTCCGCCTCCGCGCGGGCGGCGAGCACGGTGCCGGCGTAGGTGAGCATCGGGTCGCGGCGGTCCTCCAGCCGGGTGGTGCCCGCGTGGTTGGCCTCGCCGTGGAAGTCGAACCGCCAGCGGCCGTGCGGCCAGATCGCCGAGGCCACGCCCACGGGGCAGCCGCCCGGCCCGGCGGCGTCCAGGGCGCGCGGGCCGGCGAGAGCACGTCCCTGCTCGATGTGGAGTTCGACGAACGCGCCGATGCGGGCGAGCCGTTCGGGATCGGGACCGATCGCGTCCGGGTCCTGCCCCGCACGCTCCATGGCCTGCGGCAGGGTGACGCCGTCGCCGTCGCGCAGCTCCCGCGCGTGCTCCGGCGTCAGCCCGCCCACGCTGAGACGGGAGCCGACGCACGCAAGCCCGAAGCGTGCGCCCTCCTCGTCCGTGAAGTTGACGATGCCCAGTGGTGCCGTGAACCGGGCGCCCCTGGCCCGCAGTTCGTCGAGCGCGGCGAAGGCGGAGACGACGCCCAGCGGGCCGTCGAAGGCGCCTCCGTCGGGAACCGAGTCCAGGTGGGAGCCGGTGACGACGGCGTTCCCGAGGGCGATCTCCTCCGCGCTCCGTACACCCAGCCACGCCCACTGGTTGCCGTTGCGGTCCGACTCGCAGGCCAGGCCGCGGGATTCGGCCTGGGCGCGGAACCACGCGCGGCAGTCGGCGTCCGCGCCCGTCCACGCGTAACGGCGGTAGCCGCCGCTGTCCCGGTGCCGGCCGACGGGAGCCAGGTCCCGCCACATCTCGTGGAACGAGGCGGGCGCGGGCGGACCCGGGGCCGCCTGTGCGCCCGGCAGGCGTGGCTCCGTACGGACGACGGGCGGCCGCTCCCCACGGCCGCCGCTCCGGCCGGACGCCGGGGCGCGGTCGCCACGACCGCCCACACCCGGTACGGGGTCGCCGTCGACGGAGCGGCGCGCGGGACCCGACGAGTCCGCTGCGCCCGACGCGCCGGGCGTCCGCGCGGCCCCGGTTCCGGACTCCGATCCCGCAGTGGCCTGAGCACCCGTGCCTGCCGGGGACGCGGCCCCGGCCTCGCACCCGGCGCCGCCGCCTGCCCCGGCGGGGCTCCGCGGGGATGTCTCGGCGCCCTCACCGTTCCGCGAGGTCACGCGGCCTCACCACCGTCGCCGTGGGTCCCGCCGCCACCGGCCGCGGCATCCGCGCCGGGCGCGCCCCGCGTGCCCTCCCGCATCGGCACCCGCACGTCCCGTTCGGCGGCGATCTCCTCGGCACGCTCGTACCCGGCGTCCACATGCCGTACGACGCCCATGCCCGGGTCGTTCGTCAGCACCCGGCGCAGCTTCTCCCCCGCCAGCGCCGTCCCGTCGGCCACCGTGACCTGCCCGGCGTGGATCGAGCGGCCCATGCCGACGCCGCCGCCGTGGTGGATCGAGACCCAGGTCGCCCCGGACGAGGCGTTGACCATGGCGTTCAGCAGCGGCCAGTCGGCGATCGCGTCCGAACCGTCGAGCATCGCCTCGGTCTCCCGGTACGGGGAGGCCACCGAGCCGCAGTCCAGATGGTCGCGTCCCAGCACCAGCGGCGCGGAGAGCTCACCGCTCGCCACCATGTCGTTGAAGCGCTCGCCCGCGCGGTCCCGTTCGCCGTAGCCGAGCCAGCAGATGCGGGCAGGCAGCCCCTGGTAGTGGACACGCTCACCGGCGAGCCTCAGCCAGCGGGCGAGCGACTCGTTCTGCGGGGACTCGCTCGCGGGGAACAGCTCCAGCAGCGCGCGGTCCGTCGCCGCGATGTCCTTCGGATCGCCCGAGAGCGCCGCCCAGCGGAAGGGGCCCTTGCCCTCGCAGAACAGCGGCCGGATATACGCCGGTACGAAGCCGGGGAAGTCGAACGCCCGCCCGTAGCCGTGCAGTTGGGCCTCGCCCCGGATGGAGTTGCCGTAGTCGAAGACCTCGGCACCCGCGTCCATGAAGCCGACCATCGCCTCCACGTGCCGGGCCATCGACTCCCGCGCCCGCCGGGTGAAGTCGGCGGGCTTGTCCGCCGCGTACCGCGCCATGTCGTCGAAGTCGACGCCCACGGGCAGATACGCCAGCGGGTCGTGCGCGCTGGTCTGGTCGGTGACGATGTCGACCGGGGCGCCCCGGTCGAGCAGTTGCGGCACCACCTCGGCGGCGTTGCCGAGCACGCCGACGGAGAGCGGGCGGCGCTCGTCGCGGGCCTTCGTCGCCAACTCCAGTGCGTGGTCGAGGGAATGGGCCCGCACGTCCAGGTAGCCGTGGCCGATGCGGCGCTCGATGCGCGAGGGATCGCACTCGACGCAGACGGCCACGCCGCCGTTCATCGTCACCGCGAGCGGCTGCGCGCCGCCCATGCCGCCGAGCCCCGCGGTCAGCGTGATCGTGCCTGCCAGGGTGCCGCCGAACCTCTTGGCGGCGACGGCGGCGAACGTCTCGTACGTGCCCTGCAGGATTCCCTGTGTGCCGATGTAGATCCACGAACCGGCCGTCATCTGCCCGTACATGGTGAGCCCGAGGGCGTCCAGCCGCCGGAACTCCTCCCAGTTGGCCCAGTCCCCGACGAGGTTGGAGTTGGCGAGCAGCACGCGCGGCGCCCACTCGTGCGTGCGCATGACGCCCACGGGGCGGCCCGACTGCACCAGCATCGTCTCGTCGTCGCCGAGGGTGCGCAGCGTGCGGACCATGGCGTCGAAGGAGGCCCAGTCGCGGGCGGCCTTGCCCGTGCCGCCGTAGACGACGAGGTTGTCGGGGTGTTCGGCGACCTCGGGGTCGAGATTGTTCTGCAGCATCCGCAGGGCGGCTTCCTGCGGCCACCCCCGGGCACTCAGTTCGCTGCCGCGCGGCGCCCGTACGGGTCGCGGTCCTGACATCTCCCGTGCCTCCCTGGTGTGTGCTGTCCCGGCTCCCCCGGCAGTCAGTTATTCACACACTCTACGGAGTGAATAGACCTAGTCAACATCGCGAGTGGTCCAGACCCCTGCGGGACGCGGACGTGTTTGGCTTGTCGTATGCACGACTCAAGCAGCAGCCCCGCCACCACTGCCTTCGCAGCCTCCTCGGGCTCCGCGGGCTCTCCGGCTTCCACGGCCCCTGAGACCGCCGCGGCATCCGCCCCTGCCGCGGCCTCCGCCGGGGCGGCCGCGCTCGCCGCACGCCGCGACCTGGCCGTACGCGCCGCCGTCGAGCAGGGCCTGGTCACCGAGGACCGGCATCCGATCGCCGCACTGCTCGACGTCCAGGCGATACGGGAGGCCGCCGGCGCCCTCCGCGCCGCGTTCGACGGCGTGAGCGCCCTCGGCCAGAGCGTCCAGCACACCTTCGCCGTGAAGGCCGCCTCGCTCGTGCCCGTCCTGCGGCTGCTCGCCGACGAGGGCATCGGCGCCGAGGTCGCCAGCCCGGGCGAGCTGGCCCTGGCCCGTGCGGCCGGAGTACCGGCCGGGCAGACGGTGCTGGACTCCCCCGCCAAGACCGTCAGCGAGCTGCGTGAGGCCCTCGTCCTCGGCATCGCCCTCAACGCCGACAACCCGGAGGAGCTGGCCCGCCTCGACGGGCTGATCACGCCCGGCGGGCCCGCTCCCTCGCCGGTGGGCCTCCGCGTCAACCCGCAGATCGGCGAGGGCGCCATCGGGGCCATGAGCACCGCCACCGCGACCTCGAAGTTCGGCGTCGCGCTCCACGACCCGGGGGCCCGCGAATGGGTCGTACGGGCATACCGGGAACGCCCCTGGCTGACCCGGCTCCACTCGCACGTCGGCTCGCAGGGCATGCCGCTGGAGCTGATGGCGGAGGGCGCGCGGGCCACGTACGAACTCGCCGAGGAGATCAACGCGGCCACCGGCCGGCGCCAGATCGACACCCTCGACCTGGGAGGCGGGCTCCCGGTCAACTTCGGCAGCGACGAGATGACGCCCTCGTTCGACGAGTACGCGCGGCTGCTCGCCGCGACCGTGCCCGGGCTCTTCGACGGGCGGTACGGCATCGTCACCGAGTTCGGGCGTGCGCTGCTGGCCAAGGCGGGCACGGTCCTCGCCCGCGTGGAGTACGCGAAGTCGGCGGGCGGGCGGCCCATCGCGGTCACCCACGCGGGCGCACAGATCGCGGTGCGTACGGTCTTCACGCCGGACGCCTGGCCGCTGCGGGTCGCCGCGTACGACGCCGGCGGCGGGCCCAAGCACGGCGACGAGGCCGCTCAGGACGTCGCGGGGCCGTGCTGCTTCGCGGGCGACCTGGTGGCCCGCGACCGGATGCTGCCGCGCCTGGAGGCGGGCGACCACGTGGGGCTCCTGGACACGGGCGCCTACTACTTCTCCAACCCGTTCGGCTACAACTCCCTGCCGTGGCCGGGGGTCTACGGCTTCACGGTGTCCGGCGGCGGACAGGGGCCCGAGTCAGGGTCCGGGGCCGGGTCCGGCCGTGCGGGTACGGCGGACTCCGCGGTGAACTTCGCGCCCGTACGGGAGCCGCAGTCGCTCGCGGACATCGTCGAGGGTTCGGGCGGGGCCCACAGGGACGCACTGCGGGACGCGTGAGCCCTCGCCCCGCGGAGCACCCTCACACCGCGGGTCCGGCCCCCGCGCCGGCAACGGACAGGCCCTGCTTCGCGGCGAGTTCGCCGAGCAGGGCGAGGGCGGCGGCGATGGCGGGATGCCCGTCGCTGCCGCACCGCACGACGCTCAGGAAGCGCCTGGAGGGCACGTGCCGTCCTGTCAGCGGCGTACGCACGAGGTCCAGGTGCGGAGGCAGTTGAGCCAGGCGCGGCACGAGGGCGACGCCCAGCCCGTGGGAGACGAGCGCGGCGACGAGGCTCCACTCGCGCGCCTCGTGCGCCACGTCCGGCGTGAACCCGGCGCTGCGGCAGGCGGCCAGCACGAGATGGCGTGCGGAGCAGCCGCTGAAGGGCATGCCGAGGATCCAGGGTTCGGCGGCGAGTTCCTCGAGCGCGGGGCCGTGCTCCCCGGCCAGCGGGTGGCCGGCGGTGGTGAGCAGGTCGAACGGGTCGTCCAGCAGCGGGCGCTGGTCGAAGCGCCGGTCGTTGAGCGGAGGGTTCTCCGGCATGGCCTCCACCACCGCGAGGTCCGTGTCGCCGGAGAACAACAGGTCGAAGCAGTCGAGCGGTTCGGCCTCCCGCACCCTTACGGTCAGCTCCGGCCAGCTGTGGTGGAGCTGCACCGCGAGGGGCGCCAGCAGCGCGGACGCGGCGCTCGGGAATGCGGCGGTGCGCAGCACTCCGCTCGGCTCGCCCTCGGCGGTGGCGCGCAGGTCGGCCTCCGTGCGCTGCCACAGCTCCTCGATGGCGTCGGCGTTCCTGAGAAGGGCGTGGGCGGCCTCCGTCAGCCGCACCCGCCGCCCCTGCGGCTGAAGCAGCACCACGCCGAGCTCCTTGCCGAGCTGGCGCACCTGCTGGGAGACGGCCGACGGGGTCAGGTGCACGGCCCCGGCAGCCGCCGTGACCGTGCCGTACTCCGCGATCGCCCTGAGAACCGTGAGACGCCGCAGATCAATCATGTAACCGTTGTACACGGTTCAGTGAAGAAATCGAACCTGGACCTGAACGATCTGTTCCCGGCACGCTGGCTGGTGCGAAGGCGTCACCGGCGCACCACGACGAACCGGGAGGCAGGAAGTGTCCGACTGCCCGTACTGCGGATGGCCCGACGACGAGCCCGTCCGGAATCTGTCCGAGCACCCGACGGGTGACGGCGTTCTCTTCTGGACGCGCTGCGCCTGCGGCTCCGTGCAGGCCAGGGTGCTCACCGGCGGCACCGTCAGGATCGTGACGCGGGGGAAGCCGGCGGGCCCGCGCACGGCGGCCCCGCGTACGGGCACCCGCGTCGACTGCTGAACGGGGACCGGGGCCGCCGGCGGCGTTCCGTTGCGGCCGGACTCAGCCCCACACCTCTTCCGCCGTCTCGACGATCAGCCTCAGCTTCGCCAACTGGTCGTCGATCGTGAGGTTGTTGCCCTCCAGGGTGGAGGAGAAGCCGCACTGCGGCGACAGGCAGAGCTGGTCGATGTCGACATAGCGGGACGCCTCCTCGATGCGGCGCTTGAGCTCGTCCTTGCTCTCCAGTTCGGGCCGCTTGCTCGTCACGAGCCCGAGCACGACCTGCTTGCCCTTCGGTACGAAGCGCAGCGGTTCGAAGCCGCCCGAGCGTTCGTCGTCGAACTCCAGGAAGAAGCCGTCGACGTCCAGTCCGCCGAAGAGCGCCTCGGCGACGAAGTCGTAACCGCCCGAAGCCACCCACGACGAGGCGAAGTTGCCCCGGCACATGTGCGTGGTGACACGCAGGTCGCCCGGACGGTCCGCGATCGCGCGGTTGATGTTGGCGATGTACGTCTCGTGCTGGTGCTCGGGGTCGCCGCCGATCTCGGCGACGTGGCGGCGCTGTTCGGGGTCGTTGAGGTAGGCGAGGCTGGTGTCGTCGAGCTGCAGGTAGCGGCAGCCGAGGTCGTAGACGCCGCGCACCTGTGCCGCGTACGCCTCGGTGAGGTCCGTCCAGAAGGACTCCATGTCCGGGTAGACGGCCTCGTCGATCGAGGCGCGGCCGCCCCGGTAGTGGACCATGCTGGGCGAGGGGATGGTCAGCTTCGGGGTCGTACCCTCCGCGACGGCGTCACGGAGGAAGGCGAAGTGGTCGGCGAAGATCGTCCGTTCCAGCCGCACCCGCTCGTCGACGTGCGCGGAGGGCGGCGCCCACTCGATGTCGCCGTCCGCGTTGTGGAACTTCACCCGCAGGTTGCCGTCCTGGACCTTGTTGATCCCGCCGAGCGAGTAGATGAAGTCCATGTGCCAGGACTGCCGCCGGAACTCGCCGTCCGTCGCACCCCGCAGCCCGGCCTCCCGCTGCAGCCGCACCACCTCGCGGATCGCCTCGTCCTCGGCGGCGCGCAGCTCGGAGGCGTCGATCCGCCCCGCCCCGTGGTCCTCGCGTGCGCGCTTGAGGGCGGCGGGCCGCAGCAGGCTGCCGACGTGGTCGGCGCGGAAGGGCGGCAGCGTCCGCGCGCCGCTCGTGGTAGCGGTCGTGGCAGCGGGCCTGGGCGTCGTCGGCTCTGACGTCATGGGGTGTCCCTTCTCCCGGTGGAGAACTCACCCTGCTCCGGAGTGGTCCATTCCTCAACCAGGTGTTCCGTTGTCCGGAAGTCCGTTCCGCACTCGCAGGGTTTCCGGACCGCGCGCCTGCGCTGCCGCGGCGGCAGCCGAGGGCGGTCGCTGAAAGGAAAACGACCGCATGAACGTACGGAGATGATCGGAGCCTGGATGCCCACGGCGGTGGGAAACTACAGCGCATGCCCGATTCTCACGAAGCCCCTGACGCCAAGAGCCCCACTCCCGGCGCGTCCTCGGAGGACACTCCTCTGGTCCGCGCCATCGGCCCGAAGCTGCTGATCCTCTTCATCGTCGGCGACATCCTCGGCACCGGCATCTACGCCACCACGGGGAAGGTCGCGGGCAAGGTCGGGGGCGCGCTGTGGCTGCCGTTCGCCATCGGGTTCGTGGTGGCGCTGCTGACGGCCGCCTCGTACGCGGAACTCGTCGGCAAATATCCGCGGGCCGCCGGCGCCGCGCTCTACACCCAGCGGGCGTTCAAGGTCCCCTTCCTGACCTTCATCGTGGCGTTCATGGTGATGTGCTCGGGGCTGTCGTCGGCGAGCGCCGCCGCCCTCGCCTTCGCCGGCGACTATCTGAGCGCCCTCGTCGACGTACCGCCCACGCTCGTCGCGATCCTCTTCGTCCTCGCGCTGGCCGCCCTCAACCTGCGCGGCGTCTCGGAGTCGGTGAAGACGAACGTCGTGCTCACCCTCGTCGAGCTGAGCGGCCTGCTGATCATCATCGCGATCGGCGTGTACGCGGTGTTCGCGGGCGAGGGCGACCCCGGCCGTCTCGGGGACATCCAGACGTCGGGCGACACCGGATACGCGGTGCTGACGGGCGTCATGGGCGCGACCGCGCTCGGCTTCTTCGCGTTCGTCGGCTTCGAGGACTCGGTCAACATGGCTGAGGAGACGGTCGATCCCGCCCGCAACTTCCCCCGGGCGCTGTTCATCGGCGTGGCCGTCACCGGCACCATCTACGTGCTGGTGGCGCTGGTCTCCTCACTGCTGGTGGACTTCCGGGTGCTGGAGAAGTCCAGCGGGCCGCTGCTGGAGGTGGTCGAGGCCGGCGGGGTGAGCTTCCCTCCCGAACTCTTCGCCGTCATCGCCCTGTTCGCCGTCAGCAACTCCGCGCTGATCAACATCATGATGGCCTCGCGGCTCTGCTACGGCATGGCCAACGAAGGCATCCTGCCCGCCGCCATGGGCCGTGTGCTGCCCGCCCGGCGCACCCCGGTCGCGGGCATCGTCTTCGTCTCGCTGCTGGCCGTCGCGCTCGTCTCGACCGGCGAGATCGAAGGGCTCGGCGACACGACGTCGTTCCTGCTGCTGTGCGTCTTCGCGGTCGTCAACGTGGCCGTCCTGGTACTGCGCAAGGACCGCGTGCAGCACCGCCACTTCCGCACCCCGACCGTCCTGCCCGTCGTCGGCACGCTCGCCACGGCCCTGCTGGCCAGCCCGCTCGCGGACCGCGCTGCGGACGTGTACGTACGGGCGGGGCTGCTCGTCGCACTCGGCATCGTCCTGTGGGCCGTGAACAGGGCGTTCCTGGGAATCGCCGCGCGGCGCCGATGAGTTCGCGTCCTCCCGCCGGTCGGTACGGGTGAGAGAAACGGGGCCCTGCGGGCAGGGCCGAAGAGGATTCGGGACGGCGGCGGCCGGGAGAGGCAGGCGGGAGGGCGATGGATGACGGCACGCCGAACGCGGGCGCCGCGTTGCTGGAGCGGGCGCTCGGGTACGCGCTCTGCGCCGTACGGCCGGTGACACCGGGAGCGCTGGAACGCCCCACGCCGTGCGGCCGCTGGGATCTGCGGGCGCTGCTGTGGCACACCAACGACTCGCTCGCGGCGCTCTGCGAAGGGGTCGAGGACGGGTACGTCGCGCTGGGACCGGCGGTCCCGGGCCGGGACGGTGTGCGCGGCGGTGTCCGCGTGGGTGAGCGGGGCGGTGACCCCGGCCGGGCTCCCGAGGGCGGTACGTACGGCGGCTCCGACGACCCCGCCACGGCCTTCCGTACGCGGGCGTCACGCCTCATGGGCGCATGGGCGGCCTCGGACGGACCCGCCGGCCGGCTCGTGGGCGTCGGCGACCTGCCGCTGACGGCCGCGGCCCTCGCCCGTACGGGGGCGCTGGAGATCGCCGTGCACGGGTGGGACATCGCGCAGGCCACCGGTCTGCCGCGGCCCGTACCGGCGGCGCTCGCCACCGCGCTGATGCGTACGGCACGGCAGCTGGTGCCCAGGCCCGCGGCGCGGCATCCGCTCTTCGGGCAGCCGCTCACCGTCGCCGCGGAGGCCGATCCGAGCGACCGGCTCGTGGCGTTCCTCGGCCGCGATCCGTACGGGGGGTGGCGCGGCGGCGCGCGGGACCGGGACGGGCGGGACCGGGACGGGCGGGGCGGCGCGGAGGACCCCACCGCCCCCGCCTAGCGGCACCCCGGCGGTCGTACGACGGTGCGGGCGTCCCCTTGCCTCGGGCCCGGAGGGCATGGCCCTGCGGGCGGCAGGCCGTACGCAGGCCCTCGAGCGAGCAGCTGCGGAGGCCGCACGCCGCAGCGCAGCGACCGCCGCGACGGCGGGAAACCACCACGGCGTCCGGCGGCGCCACGACCGCCGCGACCCGCTCGTTCAGCCGGCCCGCCGGGCACGGCCCGCCTCACTCCAGGCTGTGTCACTCCAAGAAGAGGCCGCGCTCGGCCGCCCCCGCGTCGAACTCCTCCAGCCTCGACTGCGCCTCCGGCAGCCCGTCGCACATCGCCTCCAGCAGCACCCGTCCCAGCAGCATCGGCGCACAGGCGGTGTCGAAGACGAGCCCCGTGCCGACGGCCGCCGGGAGCAGCAGGTCCTCGGGGTGCGCGACGGGCGCGAAGGCGCTGTCGGCGACGGTGACGATCCCCAGCCCCACGCCGCGCGCATGGTCCAGCGCCTCGGCGACTTCCTTCGGGTGACGCGGCAGCGCGAAGCACAGAAGCACGTCCGCGCCGGCCCGTACGCACCCGTCGACGCGGTCGGCCAGCATGCTGCCGCCCTCGTCCAGCAACCGCACGTCGGGGTGGACCTTGGAGGCGAAGTAGGCGAAGCCGCGCGCCTGCGCCGAGGCCGCGCGCAGCCCCAGCACCGGCAGCGTCGGACTCGCGGCGAGCATGCGGCCCGCACGCTCCACGGGAGCGGGGTCGGCCAGCAGCGCGGCAAGGTGCCGCAGGTTGTCGATCTCGGCGTGCACGGCCTGCTGGTAGGCGTTGTACGGATCGGGCTCGGCGTCCCCCGTGCCCGCGGCCGTCGCCGCGTCCGGCGCCGACTCGCGCAGGTGCCGGCGCAGCGCCGGGTAGCCGTCGAACCCGAGGGCGACGGCGAAGCGTGTGACGGAGGGCTGGCTCACCCCCGCCAGCTCGGCCAGCTCGACGCTGGAGAGGAAGGGCGCGTCGCCGGCCTGCCGCACCATGCAGTGCGCGATCCGCCGCTGGGTCGGCGTGAGCCTGTGCCCCTCGAAGAGCTTCAGCAGCCGCGCGCTCGCGCTGCTCATCCCGTCCTCCTGCGTTCGGTCGGTCGGCGGTAGGGCCGCGGGAGTGCGGCCGCGCCGTGTGGCCGCGGAACCGGACCGCGGAACCGGGCCGCGTTCACAGCGCCGAGAGCCGGTCGAGCAGACCGACGGCCACGTCTACATCATCGGACAGCGGGCGGTCGGCCATCTCGGGATCCAGCTCCGCCGCCGCCAGTTCGTAGGCCCGGCCGACCGGGAGCGCGGGATCGGGGACGGTACGGCGCTGACGCAACGCACGTATGGCCGCGACGAGTTCGCAGGCCAGCACCTGACGGTGGTGTTCGGGCATCCGCAAGGCGTGCCGGGCCGCCAGTGAGGCGAAGCTGGCCACTTCCTCCACCCCGCGGGAGAGCACGGCGTGGCCGAGTGAGGCCGGCTGAGCAAGGGAGGTCAGCTCGGCGAGCGCGGCGCCGGCCGCGTACTCGAGGATCATCACGCCGGAACTGGCCGGCGTGTCCTCGCTGAGGAAGGGACGCAGCCCCGTGATGCCGGGTTCGACGAGTGAGACGAGCCGGGCCGTGGACAGGCGGGCGGTCTGCAGCACGGCGAGCCGGAGGCCGTCGAGCGCGGCGGCTGCGTGCGCGGCGTAGAAGCTGCCGTGGTGCAGGGCGCCGTACACGCCCTGGGCGTCGGCGCTGATCAGAGGGTTCTCGGCGGCGGCGTTCAGATCGACGCCGAGCACACCGGCCAGCGTGCCGGCCGAGTCGAGCGCCGGCCCGTGTATCTGCGGCACGCAGCGGAATCCGTAGGGGTCCTGGATGCGTCCGCTGGGCGGGCCCGGCCGGTCGGGCGCACCGAGCAGCGCGCGCATCCGGGCGGCGGCGGCGACGGAACCGGGGTGCGGGCGCTCCCTGTGCACGGGTTCCGCGTACGCCTCGTAGGAGCCGCCGACCGCGAGCAGGGAGAGGGCGGCCACGACGAGCGAGGCGTTCTGCAGCCTGTCCAACTCATCGAGGGCGAGCGCCGACTGGCCGAGGGTCAGCGCGTTGCTGCTGATGAAGGCGAGCGCGTCGTTGCCGTCCAGAGGGACTGTCCGCGGCGGCGGACCGCCGGTCCAGGGCTGCTCGCCGAGGAGGGCGAGCCCCGTCTGGGCGAGGGCGGCGAGGTCTCCCGTACCGACGGCGCCGTGCTCCCGTACGACAGGGTGAGCGCCGCCTCGTACCGCCTCCAGGAGCGCGAGCACGATACGCGGATTGAGCCCGGCCCCTCCGGCGAGCAGCTGGTTCGCGCGGACGGCGAGCATGGCCCGCACCTCACGTGCGGGGATGGGACTGCCGGCGGCACCGGCGTGGCTGCGCAGCAGCCGCAGCCCGTGGCCCTCGGCGGTGGCGTCCACGTCGACGTCGCCGTCCGCGCGTACGGCGGCGCGCACGGCGTCGCCGCGGTTGGCGCCGACGCCGGTGTTGCGGCCGTAGACCCGTCCGGCGAGGGCGAGTTCGCGGGCCGCCTGCCAGGACTTCTCGACGCGGGCGAGCGCCTCGGGGCCGGGCTCGCCGAGTTCGGCGGAGCCGTGGGCGAGCTGGACGACAGCGGTGGTATTCAGCGTCCGGCCGTCCGGGACCACTCTTCGCGTGGTGTCCAAGATATGAGACGACATTCGCGTCCACCTCCTCTCACCATGGCTTCCGGCCCGGTCACCGCTGGTTCTGATTCCGCATGGCGGGCGTTGGTCACGCGCATTTCACACCCGGCCCTTGACAACTATTCAAGCCACAACGACTGTGCATGACTATATGCAGTCGGGCAAGGGACTCCGGATGATCAGCTTCGAGGCAGTCAGCAAGCACTATCCCAACGGCACCACCGCCGTCGACGACCTCACACTCGAACTCCCGGAAGGCGGCCTCACCGTCCTGGTCGGGTCGTCCGGCTGTGGCAAGACCACCACCCTGCGCATGATCAACCGGATGGTCGATCCGAGCGCCGGCACGGTCAGGGTGGCCGGGCGCGACGTGCGCGATTCGGACGCCGCCGAACTGCGCAGGAGCATCGGCTACGTGATCCAGCAGTCCGGCCTCTTCCCGCACCGGACCGTCCTCGACAACATCGCCACCGTTCCGCTGCTGCTCGGCTGGGGCCGCCGCAAGGCCCGCAGCCGCGCCGCCGAACTGCTGGAACGGGTAGGCCTGGAGGCCGAGTCGGGCGACCGGTACCCGCATCAGCTCTCCGGCGGCCAACAGCAGCGCGTCGGTGTGGCACGGGCGCTCGCCGCCGACCCGCCGGTGCTGCTGATGGACGAGCCGTTCGGCGCGGTCGACCCGGTCGTACGGACCCAGCTGCAGGACGAACTGCTGCGGCTGCAACGCGACTTGCGCAAGACCGTCGTCTTCGTCACCCATGACATCGACGAGGCCGTGCGGCTCGGCGACCGCATAGCCGTCTTCCGTACGGGCGGCAGGCTCGTGCAGTGCGCACCGCCCGCCCGGCTGCTGACCCGGCCCGCCGACGACTTCGTCGCCGGGTTCCTGGGTGCCGAGCGCGGGCTCAAGCTGCTCTCCCTGACCACCCTCGGCGAGGCGGAGGTGCCGCACGAGCCCGTCACCCCCGTCCGCACGGACGAACCGGTCGCGGAGATCCGCGTGGGCGGAAACGGCGGGTCGTACGAGGGCACCCAGGGGAACTGGCGTGTGGCGGTGACCCCTGACGGAGCGCCGGTCGGCTGGCTCGACGCCGGGGCCCTGCCCGCCGGCGGCACCGCCGGTGACGCCGGGCTGCTGCCCCTGCGGCCACTGCGCGACGAGGACTCACTGCTCGCCGCGCTCGACGAATCCGTCAGCTCCCCCGCGCGGGCGGTCGCCCGTGTGGACGGCGACGGGGTGCTGTCCGGCGTCACGGGGCAAGCGGCGCTGCACGAGCGCGCGGCCGTGCATCACACGGCGGCGGCGACAGCGGAGCCGGCGGAGCCGGGCGGCGAACCGGGCGCCGGCGGCGGCAGGTCCGGCCAGGAGGTCACTGGCACCGGCGCCGTCCGTACCGCTGAGGCGACCTCGTGACGGCCGTCGACTGGGGCTGGTTCCCCGAACACATCGGCGACATGACGGCACTCACCCTCGACCACCTCTCCATAGCGGTGCCCGCGGTGTTCTTCGGACTGGTGATCGCGCTGCCCCTGGCGGTCGTCGCCCACCGGGTGCGCAGACTGCGCGGGCTGATCCTCGGCGCGTCCAACGTCCTGTTCACGATCCCCTCCCTGGCCTTCTTCATCCTCCTGCTCCCCGTCACCGGACTCACCCGCAGCACCGCGGTCACCGGCCTGACCATCTACACCCTGGTCGTCCTGATCCGTAACTCGGTCGAGGGGCTGGACAGCGTCCCCGCCCACGCCCGCGAGGCGTCCGTCGCGATGGGCTCCCGGCCGCTGCGCACGCTGCTCACCGTGGAACTGCCGCTGGCCCTTCCGGTGATCATGGCCGGGGTGCGGGTGGCCACCGTCATGTCCATCTCCCTGGTGAGCGTGGCCAGTTACATCGGCTACGGCGGGCTCGGGCAGCTCTTCACGGACGGCTTCCAGCGCAGCTACACCACCCCCGTGATCGCCGGCGTGCTGCTGACCCTGCTTCTCGCGCTGCTGGCGGACGGCCTCCTCGTCGGCGTCCAGTACCTGTGCACGCCCTGGGCCCGGAGCCGTACGAGGACCGCCCGTACGAAGACCTCCCGTACGAGAAGGACCCGTACGAGTACGGCCGGCGCGACGACCGCGCCTTCGACGACCGCCACCACGCAAGGCAAGGGGGTCTGATCCATGCTCCAGCTCCTCGCCGACCTCGCTCGGTGGCTGACCGGTCCGGCCCAGTGGCAAGGCTCCGGAGGCATCGCCGTACGGCTTCTCGAACACCTCGAGTACTCGCTTCTGGCCACCCTCGCCGGTGCGGTGCTCGCCCTCCCGCTCGGCCTGTTCATCGGGCACACCCGGCGCTTCGCGTTCCTCGCCATCAACCTCGCCGGCTTCGGGCGTGCCCTGCCCACAGTCGGCCTGGTCACCCTGGTCTTCCTGGCGGGCGGGCTGAGCATGTGGCCCGTCTACGTGGCGCTGATCGCCCTCGCCGTGCCCGTCATCGTCACCAACACCTACGCGGGCATGACGGCCGTCGACCCGGACGTCACCGACGCCGCACGGGGTGTGGGCATGACCGGCCCGCAGGTGCTGTTCAAGGTCGAACTCCCCCTCGCGCTGCCGCTGGTGATGACCGGGCTGCGGCTGGCCATGATCCAGGTCGTCTCCACGGCGACCATCGCCGCGTACGTCAGCTTCGGCGGCCTCGGCCGTTACATCTTCGACGGGCTCGCCCAGCGTGACCTCGTCCAGGTGCTCGGCGGGGCGGTCCTCGTCGCCGTCGTCGCCGTGCTGCTCGACCTGGCGATGGCCGGCCTGCAGCGCTCGCTCTTCCGCAACCGGCCCGCCGACGCACGCTGACTCCCCTCGCCCGACCTTACGGAGAAGCCATGTCCAGCATTCCCGCCCCGCGCCGCCGGACCGTCCTGTCCGGACTGCTCGCCGCGGCCGCAGTCCCCGCCGTCACGGCCTGTTCCGGCGGCATCACCTCGCTGAAGGGCGGCGGCTCGGGCGGCTCGGGCGCCGCGGACAGCGGTGCCGGGCTCGTCATCGGCACCGCCAACTTCACGGAGAACCAGATACTCGGCCACCTCTATGCCGAAGCCCTGCGCGGCTCCGGCGTGAAGGCCACCGTCAAACCCAGCCTCGGCTCCCGCGAGGTCGTCGTTCCCGCCCTGGAGGGCGGAGACATCGACCTGCTCCCCGAGTACCAGGGCAATCTGCTGCTGCACTTCGACAAGAAGGCGAAGGAGACCGAGGCCGGCGAGCTGCAGAACGCTCTCGCGGCCGAGCTCCCCGCGTCCCTGGAGGCGCTGCCGTACGCGGCGGCCGAGGACAAGGACGTCTTCGCCGTCACACGGGAGACCGCCGAGAAGCACGGCCTCAAGAGCTACGCCGACCTGCGGAAGACCGACGGCGAGCTGGTCTTCGGCGGTCCGGCCGAGGACAAGACCAGGGTGGTGGGTCTCGTCGGCTTCCGTGAGCGGTACGACGTGACCTTCAAGGAGTTCAAGGCGCTCGACGCCTCGGGACCCCTGGTCAAGGGAGCCCTCAAGAAGGGCGACGTCGACATCGCCAACCTCTTCAGCACCGACGCCGACATCCGCGAGAACGACTGGGTCGTGCTGAGCGACCCGCTGCACATGGTGCCCGCCCAGCACGTCGTGCCGGTCGTGCGCAGCGCTGTCGCCGACGCCCCAGTGCGCAAGGCCCTGGCACGGCTCGGCACCGCGCTGACGACCAGTGAGCTGAGCAAGCTCAACAGGATGGTCGACGTGGACCGCGAGGACCCCGACGACGTGGCCGCGGAATGGGCCGCCGAGCACGGCCTCACCGAGAACTGACGCAGTACGCAAGAGACCGGAAGGACGAGCACGATGACCGCAGCCCGCGCAGAATCCCTCGTGGAGCGCCGCTCCATCGACGTCGTACCGGACGGCGAGCGGCACGGCAGCGCCTTCAGCCAGTTCACGCTGTGGCTGGGCGCCAACCTCCAGATCACCGCCGTCATCACCGGCGCGCTGGCCGTCGTCTTCGGCGCCAACGCCTTCTGGGCCGTGACCGGGCTGGCGATCGGCAACGTGCTGGGCGGAGCCGTGATGGCGCTCCACTCCGCGCAGGGGCCGCGGCTCGGCCTGCCCCAAATGATCTCTTCCCGGGCGCAGTTCGGCGTACGGGGCGCGATCGTGCCGCTGGCGCTGGTCATCGTGATGTACATCGGATTCTTCGCGAGCGGCAGCGTGCTCGCCGGGCAGGCGGTGGGCGAGCTCGCCGGGTTCGGCGAGACCCCCGGCATCGTCGTCTTCGCCGTCGTCACCGGCATCGGGGCCGCCGTCGGCTACCGGCTCATCCACGTCCTGGGGCGTTTCGCCTCGGTGATCTGCGCCCTCGCCTTCGTCTACCTCGGCTTCCGCCTCCTGCAACGCGCCGACCTGGGCACGCTGCTGGCCGACCGTGCCTTCGAACTGCCGGTCTTCCTCCTCGCCGTCGCGCTCGCCGCGTCCTGGCAGCTGGCCTACGGCCCGTACGTCGCCGACTACTCGCGCTATCTGCCCCGTTCGACTTCCGCCCGTGCGACGTTCTGGTGGACTCTCGCCGGCACGGGGCTCGGCTCGCAGTGGTCGATGACGTTCGGCGCGCTCGCCGCGGCGGCCGCGGGCGGAAGCTTCACCGGTCACGAGGTCGAGTACATAGTCGGGCTGGGCGGCGCCGGAATCATCGCCTCCGCGCTCTACTTCGTCATCGCGCTCGGCAAGCTGACGATCAACGTGCTGAACACCTACGGCGGTTTCATGTCGATGGTCACCAGCGTCAGCGGCTTCCGCGGACAGGCCGTGCTCTCGCAGCGCGCCCGTGCCGCCTACATCGGCGCGATCATGGTGGCCGGCACGGCGCTCGCGCTGCTCGGCAAGGACAGCTTCCTCACCTCGTTCAAGGACTTCCTGCTCTTCCTGCTGGCCGCCTTCACGCCCTGGTCCGCGATCAACCTCGTCGACTACTACCTGATCGCGAAGGAGCGTTACGACCTGCCCGCGTTCAGCGACCCGGCGGGCCGCTACGGCTCCTGGCGGTGGCGGGCCCTGACGGTGTACGTGGCGGGGCTGCTGGTCCAATTCCCCTTCCTGGCGACGCACTTCTACACCGGCCCGCTCGTGGCACCGCTGGGCGGAGCCGACATCTCCTGGATCGTCGGGCTGGCCGTTCCAGCGGTGGCGTACTGGCTGCTCGCACGGCACGACACCGCTCACATCCCGGACCGTACGATCCTCGGCGACGGGACCCCCGACGGGGACGCCGGCGCCTCGGGCGGCACGGGTGGCGGTGGGGCCCGGCCACCGGCGGATACGGGGGCTAGCACCACTGCCGGGAGCGGCCCCCGCGCGTAGCGTTCCGCACATGGACGCCCGCGACCCCGAGCTGACGCGAGAACTCAACGCGACGCTGCAGACCCGCAGGGAACTCGGCCAGGAGTACGAGGAGGAGCTCATCGCCTCCTTCCTGGAGAAGTTCGACAAGCGGCTGGAGACCGTCGTGGACAAGCAGATGCGCCGCCAGATGGCGGAGCAGCAGATGGTCGTGGCCCGCGGCAGCGCCCGGCCGCAGGCCGGTGGCGCCTCGCCGTCGTATCCGGAGGGCATGGGGGCCCGGCTCCTGGCGCTCGCCTCGCTGGTGCTCGCCGTGCCGCTGTCGGCGATCGCCGCCGTGAACACGGGGCTGGCCGGGCTACTGGTGTGCTGGGGCGGGATCGTGGCGGTCAACGCCGTACATGCGAAGCGGAATCTGTTCCAGTTCGGGCGGGAGCGGGAAGCGCGCCAGAAGGACGGCGACTGGGACTAGGGCGCCGGGGCGGGGCCGGGGCTCCGGCGGGGGGTGCCCCGGCGGGGTGCCGTTGCGAGGCCGCGCCGGACCGGTGACCCGGGCCCGGCCCGGGCCAGGAAGCCGTGCACACGGTAAGGGGGGTGCGCGGCACGAGCCGGGGCCCGGGACCGGGCCCGGCGACCACGGGGTGACGGGACGACGGGGACGAACCCCGGGCCCCGGCGGCGGGGAGCCGCCGCACCCCGGTGCGTACACCGGGGCGGGACGAACGGCGACCCCCCGCGGGGGCACACGCCGGTCAGGACCGGTCGCGTCCCGGCGTCCACGGATCCGGGAGCCGCTCCGGAGTTCCTCGACGCCGACACACACCACTGTGCGGTACGTCTGTCAACCACACGTTTCGGCGCGGTGACACTCTCCCGCCGCTTCACGGCCGGCCGGCCGCCCCCGCGTCACGCGGCCGCAAACATCACTTCCTGATGCCGCTCGCCAGGTACGCCAGCAGGTCCTGCCTGCTGAGCACCCCGACGGGCTTGCCCTCCGCCAACACCACCGCGGCGTCGGCGCGTTCGAGCACCGGCATCAGGTCGGCGACCGACTCGCCCGAGCCCACGTGCGGCAGCGGGTCGCTCATGTGCTTCTCCAGGAGGTCACCCAGCGACGCGCGCTGCGTGAACAGCGCGTCCAGCAGCTCCCGTTCGACGACGGAACCGACGACCTCCGCGGCCATCACATCCGGATGCCCCGCGCCCGGCTTGACCACCGGCATCTGCGAGACGCCGTACTCGCGCAGCACCTCGATCGCCTCCCCGACCGTCTCCTCGGGGTGCATGTGCACGAGCGAGGGGATCGGGCCCTCCTTGTGGCGCAGCACGTCCCCGACGCGTACGTCGGTGGCTTCGCCCTCCTCCAGGAAGCCGTAGTCGTTCATCCACTCGTCGTTGAAGATCTTGCTGAGGTAGCCCCGGCCGCCGTCCGGCAGCAGCACGACCACCACGTCCTCCGGCCCGAGCTTCCGCGCGACCTCCAGGGCGCCCACCACGGCCATGCCGCACGAACCGCCCACCAGCAGGCCCTCCTCCTTGGCCAGACGGCGCGTCATCTGGAAGGAGTCCTTGTCGGAGACGGGAACGATCTCGTCCGCCACATTCCGGTCGTAGGCGTCGGGCCAGAAGTCCTCGCCCACGCCCTCCACGAGGTAGGGGCGCCCGGAGCCGCCGCTGTAGACCGAACCCTCGGGGTCGGCGCCGACGATCCGTACCGCTCCCCCGCTGATCTCCTTGAGATAGCGGCCCGTTCCGGAAATGGTGCCGCCGGTGCCGATGCCCGCCACGAAGTGGGTGATCCGGCCTTCCGTCTGCTCCCAGAGCTCGGGGCCGGTGGTCTCGTAGTGCGAGCGCGGGTTGTTGGGATTGCTGTACTGGTCGGGCTTCCACGCGTCCGGGGTCTCCCGCACGAGCCGGTCCGAGACGTTGTAGTACGAGTCGGGGTGCTCCGGGTCGACGGCCGTCGGGCAGACGACGACCTCGGCGCCGTATGCCCGCAGCACATTGATCTTGTCCGTGGACACCTTGTCAGGGCAGACGAACAGGCAGCGGTAACCCTTCTGCTGGGCGACGATGGCAAGCCCGACACCGGTGTTTCCGGAGGTGGGCTCGACGATGGTGCCGCCCGGGCGGAGTTCGCCTGACGCCTCCGCCGCCTCGATCATCCGCAGCGCGATCCTGTCCTTGACCGAACCGCCGGGATTGAAGTATTCGACCTTTGCCAGAACCGTGGCACGGATACCCTCCGTGACACTGTTCAGCTTGATCAGCGGGGTGTTGCCGACAAGGTCGATCATGGACTCGTGATACTGCAACGTGGTCTCCGCGCGTCCGTGGGCAGCGTCGTTGCGTGCCCTTACCGTCACGATATTGCGCAACACGCGCACACCGGAGGGCCGTTGCGAAGGTTGCAGAGCGGTCCCCACGGGGCAACACAGTGTTAAGGGCGCTCAGCCCGCACGTCACACGACGCGCACCGAGCGCTCACACCGACTACCCAACCACGATGCCTCTTCATGCACTCAGGCACCATCCACCGGGGCGACACCCGGCGGTGACCGAGGGAGGATCCGCGCCACGGCCACGGTGACACACGTCCCGGGCCACGCACACCGGAAGACCCAGCACAGCCAGCACTCACGAACCATCTGCGGGAGGCGGACCAGAAACATGCCGATGTCGAAGGCTGCTAGCGCAAGAGTGGCACGGCGGATCGCGACCGCGGCCGCGTACGGCGGCGGTGGCCTCAGCCTGCTCGGCGGCGCCGCGGTCGGACTGCTCTTCACCGAAGCCCAGCTCGCCAAGCGCAGGATCGGCGGCTCGGACGACGAACCTCCCAAGGCCGACGGGGTCTACGGCGCCGACTTCGCCGGACAGCACCCGGGGCGTCCCGTCCGGCTCGGCTTCCTGGGCGACTCCACCGCCGCAGGCCAGGGCGTGCACCTTCCCCGCCAGACCCCTGGTGCGCTGCTCGCCTGCGCGCTGGCGGCCGTGGCCGAACGCCCGGTGGAACTGCGCAACGTGGCTCTGCCCGGCGCCCAGTCCGATGACCTGGAGCGCCAGGTCACGCTGCTGCTGAGCGAGCGGGACCTCGACCTCGCTCCGGACGTCTGCGTCATCATGATCGGCGCCAACGACGTCACCCACCGCATGCCGCCCTCCCGTGCCGTCCGGCTCCTCTCGGACGCGGTGGCACGGCTGCGCACCGCGGGATGCGAAGTGGTCGTCGGCACCTGCCCCGACCTGGGTTCCATCGAGCCCGTCGGGCAGCCGCTGCGGTGGGTCGCCCGGCGCCTGAGCCGCCAGCTCGCCGCGGCGCAGACCATCGCCGTCGTCGAGGAGGGCGCACGTACGGTCTCGCTCGGCGACCTGCTCGGCCCGGAGTTCGCGGCACACCCCCGCGAACTGTTCGGGCCGGACAACTACCACCCCTCGGCGGAGGGTTACGCGACGGCCGCGATGGCGATCCTGCCGACGCTGTGCGCGTCGCTGGGGATGTGGCCGACGGAGGACGAGCGGCCCGACGCGGCACGGCGCGAGAGCATCCTGCCGGTGGCGCGGGCGGCGGCGGAGGCGGTCGCCGAGGGCGGCACGGAGGTCGCGGGCGTCCGCGGGCCGTGGGCCCTCCTCAAGCACCGCCGGCGGCGCCGGCTGCCCCCCGCGGAGGAGATCGAGGCAGCGCGCTCCGAGGCGCGCTAGCCCTCCCGGGCAGGGTCCGCCGCTTGTCCCGGTTCGCCCGGCATGCGCGGCCTGCGGCGTGCCGGAGCGTGTTCGCGTGCGGTGCGTTTTTGGTTCCGGGTGCGTGCCGCTGCGGCGGCGGCTCCGGGAAGGCATGATTTACCTCCCTGTACCGGTACGGGGACCTGTTCTGGCTCCCATATGGCGGTCCGCAAATCATGCTTGAGTTTCCCGGAGCCACCGCCTCCGCGTCCCACCCCCTCCGGTCGTCCGAGCGGCTTTCCCCTGGTGGTTCCCGGACAGGTTGCGGGTTGCTGCCGTGCGGACCTTTCGGCACGTGTACGTGGCTGCGGCTCCAACCATCGGTGTTCAGGGGCCCGTTGAATCCTGGAGTGGTCCGAGAGCGGCAGCAGGTCCGACGGGAGGACGAGGCAACCGGCCGGTGGCCACCAACCGGAAGCCGCCGACGAAACGGGAGGGGGCGGGACGCGCAGGGGTGCGTGTCCGGACGCTTGCCCGTGATTTGCCGACCGGCACAGGCAAGGCTCCGCAACAGCCGGAGCGGTTCAGGGAGGTAAATCATGGGTCCGGACATGTACCCCGGAGCGGCACGCACCCGGAACCCACAAAGCACCCCGAGGCGCACACATCGGCAAACCCGCCGCGTCAGCGGCAAAAGCAAGCGCTTAGAAAAGAGAGTCCCGCATCACACCCTGCGCCCCGTGACCCCGGCGCTACGGGGAGGTAGCTTCCGCAAGGAGAAACCCGCTTCCGCAAGGAAACCCGCTTCCGCAAGGAAACGCCCTCCCGACCCCTCTTGGAGCCGTGATGCCCGAAGCAGTGATCGTCTCTGCCGCCCGCTCGCCCATCGGACGCGCCTTCAAGGGGTCGCTGAAAGACGTACGGCCGGACGACCTGACCGCCCAGATCGTGAAGGCCGCCCTTGACAAGGTGCCGGAGCTGGACCCGTCGCAGATCGACGACCTGATGCTCGGCTGCGGTCTGCCGGGCGGCGAGCAGGGCCACAACCTCGGCCGCGTCGTGGCCGTGCAGATGGGCATGGACCACCTGCCGGGCTGCACGATCACCCGTTACTGCTCCTCGTCGCTGCAGACGACCCGCATGGCGATGCACGCCATCAAGGCCGGCGAGGGCGACGTGTTCATCTCGGCGGGCGTGGAGACCGTCTCCCGTTCGGTGAACGGCAGTTCGGACGGGATGCCCGGCACGCACAACCCGCTCTTCGCCGACGCCGAGGCCCGTACCGCCGAGCGCGCCGAGAAGGGCGGTCCCGGGTGGGACGACCCGCGCGNGGCAAGGCTCCGCAACAGCCGGAGCGGTTCAGGGAGGTAAATCATGGGTCCGGACATGTACCCCGGAGCGGCACGCACCCGGAACCCACAAAGCACCCCGAGGCGCACACATCGGCAAACCCGCCGCGTCAGCGGCAAAAGCAAGCGCTTAGAAAAGAGAGTCCCGCATCACACCCTGCGCCCCGTGACCCCGGCGCTACGGGGAGGTAGCTTCCGCAAGGAGAAACCCGCTTCCGCAAGGAAACCCGCTTCCGCAAGGAAACGCCCTCCCGACCCCTCTTGGAGCCGTGATGCCCGAAGCAGTGATCGTCTCTGCCGCCCGCTCGCCCATCGGACGCGCCTTCAAGGGGTCGCTGAAAGACGTACGGCCGGACGACCTGACCGCCCAGATCGTGAAGGCCGCCCTTGACAAGGTGCCGGAGCTGGACCCGTCGCAGATCGACGACCTGATGCTCGGCTGCGGTCTGCCGGGCGGCGAGCAGGGCCACAACCTCGGCCGCGTCGTGGCCGTGCAGATGGGCATGGACCACCTGCCGGGCTGCACGATCACCCGTTACTGCTCCTCGTCGCTGCAGACGACCCGCATGGCGATGCACGCCATCAAGGCCGGCGAGGGCGACGTGTTCATCTCGGCGGGCGTGGAGACCGTCTCCCGTTCGGTGAACGGCAGTTCGGACGGGATGCCCGGCACGCACAACCCGCTCTTCGCCGACGCCGAGGCCCGTACCGCCGAGCGCGCCGAGAAGGGCGGTCCCGGGTGGGACGACCCGCGCGAGAGCGGCCATGTCCCCGACGTCTACATCGCCATGGGCCAGACCGCGGAGAACCTGGCCCGCAAGAAGGGCGTCACGCGCCGGGACATGGACGAGTTCGGCGTGCGCTCACAGAACCTCGCGGAGAAGGCGATCGCCGACGGCTTCTGGGAGCGGGAGATCACTCCCGTGGCGATTCCCGAAGGAGGGACCGTCTCCCAGGACGACGGCCCCCGCGCCGGTGTGACCCTGGAGGGCGTCGAGGGGCTCAAGCCCGTCTTCCGTCCCGACGGGCTCGTGACCGCGGGCAACTGCTGTCCGCTCAACGACGGTGCCGCCGCGCTGGTCGTCATGTCCGACACCAAGGCGCGGGAGCTCGGTCTGACGCCGCTCGCCCGCATCGTCTCCACCGGCGTCTCCGCCCTCTCCCCCGAGATCATGGGGTACGGGCCGGTCGAGGCCAGCAAGCAGGCGCTGGCGCGTGCCGGCATGGCCGTCGGGGACATCGATCTGGTCGAGATCAACGAGGCGTTCGCCGCTCAGGTCATCCCCTCCTACCGGGACCTCGGCATCGACCTGGACAAGCTCAACGTCAACGGTGGCGCCATCGCCGTCGGCCACCCCTTCGGAATGACGGGCGCGCGCATCACCACGACGCTGATCAACTCCCTGCGCTGGCACGACAAGCAGTTCGGTCTGGAGACCATGTGCGTGGGCGGCGGCCAGGGCATGGCCATGGTGCTGGAACGCCTCAACTGATCAAGCGGCGTGCCCGGGGTGTGATTTATCCCCCTGGGGTGGTGCGTTTCTCCTGCTCACGACGGACGTGACGATGGAGGCATCAGTTCACCTCTGTCCTATTCACGGCGTTTGGGACTACGGTCTTCCCCTCGGGCTCCACCAGAGGCTTCGCCGGAGCACCCGGGGGGAGGCCCACAGTCCGGGATCCGAACGGAACCAGGAGTACGTCAGTGAGCGCCATATCTCTGCTGTTGCTCGCGACCGCGGTGACCGCCGCCGCGGTCGGGGGCGCCGCCCTGCGTTCGGCGCGCGGCCTGCGCCGGCGCCTCGACGAGTGCGCGCAGGGCGCCCACGACGCCAGGGTGCCCCGGGCGCGCTCCGCCGAGGAGATCCGGAGCATCGTCGTCGAGGCGATCGCTGAGGAGCGCGAGCGGGAACTGGCCGAGGCCCGTGCGGCATGGACGGCGCAGGAGTCCGGCGCGGGGGGCCCGGACGAGGGTGCGACGCTGGCCGGACGCGGCACGGAGTACGAGATCGCTCCCGTGCTGGACGCCCTGCTGCGAGGCCGCGTCGACGAGGACGTCCTGCGGGGCCTGCGCGAGCTTCGCGACCGCGACATGCCCCAGCCGGGCATCTTCGTACCCCGGCAGATGGAGCGCGACCTGGAGCCCGCGGAGCCGGGCGAGCCGCCCGTGACGGACGAGGGCCAGGAACACCCCGGTGTGGCCGCCGCCCGTCGCCGTCACCCTTCGGAGCCCGACTTCACGCTCCGCGGCGAACCCGCTGTGCCCGCGCAGACGCCGCTGCGCGCCAGGAGCCATGCCGGTCATGAGCAGACCGTGGGCCGGCTGGAGGAGCTGGCGCAGGCCCGTACACCGCTCTCGGACGTGCGTCAGGGCCCGCTGGGGACGCTGGACGTCTACCTCTTCCAGGACGGCACGACCGTATGCCTCTCCCCGGGCCACCGCGAGACGGCCGAGGCCCTGTGCGCGGCGCTGCGCGAGGGCGACGTCCCGGTGCTGATGGGCGGCTCGTCGGTCTCCGGTGCGTACGCGCTGACCTTCGCCTACGGGGAGGGCCGCACCGCCTATCTGCTGGCGGACCGGGTCATCGCTTCCCGGTAGCGGCGGCCGCGATACGGACCGTGGCGAGCTGTACCAGGCCGACGGCGTCGGCCAGTTCATGATCCGCGTCAACCTCGCGCAGAATTTCCGCCAGATCGTGTGCGGCCACGAGCAACTGATCCCCCACGACGAAAACACCCACGTCGGGAAGCTCCCGCGGCGTGCGTCCCGGAAACTCCAGACGCTGTGCCCGGACTGCCAACTCCCGGGCCAGAGCCAGTCCTTCGGCCGCCGCGCCCCTGCGCAGACCGCTCTCCGGAAGGGTCCGCAGACGGTCCGCCGCGGGCTGCACCGCGGAGATCAAAGGGGCTGTATCGAGCACCACGCAAGCGTATGCGCCCCCCACGGACTGTTGCCAACGCCACTTCACTCAGGCACCTTGGCTGGAAGGACTCAATGAGGCAGCATCCGGAGGCGCCGATGTCCCAGATCTTCTCCGAAGAGACCCACCGGAACATGCTCACCCGCATCCCTCAATGCACAGGCCGTGAAGTATCCGACTGGCTGCGGACCGTCGACGAAGGCCCTTCCCTCTTCCGCTTCGAGGAGAAGGTGAGCTGGCTTCGCGGCGAGCACAACCTCGCCTACGGACACGCGAAAGCGATCATCCACGAGTACGACCTGCGGCGCGCTGCGCGCCATCTGTAGCCGCCCCCTCGACGACTTCTTGGAATTCCCGGACTCTTCGGGTCGCGCACATGCGAAGGGCCCGTGAGGCGTACACCGCCTCACGGGCCCTTCGTCGCGTCCGTCAGTCGTTGCCTTGAAGGATCGCGATCAGGCGCAGGAACTCCAGGTAGATCCACACCAGGGTCAGGGTCAGGCCGAAGGCGGCCAGCCAGGACTCCTCGCGGGGAGCGCCGTAGGAGATGCCGTCCTCGACCTGCTTGAAGTCGAGCGCCAGGAAGAGCGCACCGATCAGGATGCCGACGATCCCGAAGATGACGCCCATGGTGCCGCTGCGGAAGCCGAGGCCGTCACCGCCGCCGAAGACGGCGAACAGCAGGTTCACCATCATCAGCAGGACGAAACCGATGGCCGCGGCCATGGCGAAGGCGTAGAAACGCCGGGTGACCCGGATGATCCGGGTCTTGTACATCACGAGCACCGCGGTGAAGACCGCCATGGTGCCGAGCACGGCCTGCATGGCCGCACCCTCCGCGATGTAGCTGTCGACGAAATTGCTGATGGCGCCGAGGAAGAGGCCTTCCAGGGCTGCGTACGTCAGGATCAGCGCAGGCATGGCCTTGCGCCTGAAGGCCTGGACGAGTGCCAGCACCATCGCGACGAGGCCGGCACCGATGGCCAGCGGAAGCGCCAGATCGATGATCCAGGCCACGGTCGCCATGACGACGACGAGGCCGACCGTCATACCGGTGCGGGCGACGACGTCGTCCATCGTCATCCGGCCGGTCTGCGGCGGTGCGGCGGGCGGCGCCCCGTAGGGCTGGCCCACGGCCTGCGTCTGCTGCTGGGCGTACGGGTTGTTCGCGTAAGGGTTGTTCGCGTACGGGTTCCCGGCCTGCGGCTGCTGACCGGTGTCGAAACCGGCATTGCCGCCTGAGCGGCTGAACCCCCGTCGCGAGAAGACCGGGTTGCTGCTCCTCATCTCACTCCTCCATGGCCGCACGGCACGGCACTAGCCTTCAGAGTAATGCGTTAGCAAAACCAGCACGCTACTCCAGAGTCAAGAACGAAGAAAAGCGGGTCCTGGTTCCGTCTTGGTTCCGTTCTTGTACCGCACGGGGGGCCTTCCACACCGCCGTTCCGGGCCCGGACGGACGGGCGGCGGCCGAAAGCCGGACGGACCGCCGCCCGGGCGCCGTCAGCACAGCGTGTGGGTGCCGGGGACGGTGAGCGGAGTCAGCAGTGCGAGGCCGGCGACCGTCCAGGCCGCGTACTCCCCGATGTGCCCGGCCGCAGGCGGCGCAGGGCACGGGAAGCCGCACGGTGACTCCGTACGGGTGACTCCGGACGCCCAGCAGGGCGGTGCCGACGCCGACCGCGGTCGGGAGAGACCGAGCAGAGCTCCGGTGACGGTCCAGTGCGCCGGGGCCCGCTCTCGTCGGGCGCCGGGACACCGTCCAGGACTGCGGCCTCGCAGCTGCCGTGCGAGGCGAGGAGATGACCGCCTTGTCGCGCGACGTGCCGGACGGGCGGCATCCCGCACACGGCGAGTCCGCCGGGTACGAACAGGGCTCCGGTGAGCGGGAGTTGGCGTGCGCGGCCGGGCAACTCCCGCTCGTCGACCGAGGCGTAGCGGCCGGCGGGATGGCCGTCCGCGGGCGCCGGTTTCGCGCACCGGGCACAACTTCGTCTGCCCCGCCGCACGCCCCCGTACGATGACGCCCGTGATCAGTGGTCGTCCCGCGGTGTCCCCCGCACGTGCTCTCCGGGCGCGTGCCCTGGGGCTGCCGCTGCTGGTCATGGCGGTGCTGTTCGGGCTGCTCGCGATGCACGGCCTCGGGGCGACGCCCCCGCGCGAGGGCCACCCGCACGGTGCGGCGCAGCACTCGTCGGCGACAGCCGCCGACGGCCACGGAGGCACCCACGCCGGCGGGCCCGCGCGCCACGGCCACAACTCCCCTCCCCTGGCGGAGAGTCAGCACACCGCACAGGCGGACGCCTGCGAGTGCGGCGGCGCGGACGGCCACGTCTCGCACGCCGACGCGACGTGTTCGGCGACCGGGACCAGCGGCGCCCCCTCCATGGACGGCCCTGCCGCGAGTACGGCACCCGGCCCGCAGCCCGCGAGCGGCCTCGCGGGCTGCCGGTCGCGCACCGGCGGCGAACGGGCCCCGCCCTCGCTGCACCAGCTTCAACTCCTGCGCATATAGGGGCGCTCACGGCGCGGCCGACGGGCCGTCGCCGTGTCCGGCGCACCCAGACAGCAGCAACTCATCGACACGCAGGAGCAGTTCGACCATGACCAAACACGTTTCCGTACCGGACTCATCCCTCGCCCGTGGGCTGTTCGCCACCGCGTCGGCCGCCGTCGCGGTACTGGTGCTCGCCGCCTGCGGCAGCGGCGGCCAGGACCAGTCCCAGGGCGAGGGCCACGGATCGGGCCACGACAGCGGTAAGAAGCCCGCGAAGAGCGCCGGCGCCGCCGACGTCTCGTTCGCGAAGGGCATGATCCCGCACCACCGCCAGGCCCTCGAGATGTCCGGGCTGGCCTCGTCCCGCGCCGAGTCCGCGCAGGTCAAGGCTCTCGCCGAGCGGATCAGCAAGGCTCAGGAGCCCGAGATCGACAAGCTGTCCGGCTGGCTGAAGTCGTGGGGCGAGAAGGTCCCGGCCGCGAACCAGGGCCACTCGGGGCACTCCGGCCACTCCATGGCCGGGATGATGACTCCCGAGGACATGGCGAAGCTGAAGAAGATGTCCGGGGAGAAGTTCGACCGCGAGTTCCTGAAGATGATGACGGCACATCACGAGGGCGCCGTCGACATGGCCCGTACGGAGGAGTCCGACGGCTCGTACAGGCCGGCCAAGGAGATGGCCCGCGAGATCCGGCGCTCACAGACCGGTGAGATCAAGGAGATGCGCGGGCTTCTGAAGAAGTAACGCCCCCGGCGCACCGGCGTTCCCGCCGTCGCCGGCGTCCCGTACGTCGGCGCCGCCCATGCGGCGCCCGATGAACGGGGCGCCGGCGCTCAGCAGCACACCGCCCGGCAGCCCGCGCCCGCCGACGCTTCCGAAGCGACCCACGGCGTCCGCGCGGCCGTAGAGGGGCACGCTCTGCGCCGGGGTGCCCTGGGCCGCCGCCACGTACGTCAGACGGACGTGAACACCGGAGTCAGGGCTTCCGCGCGACCCCCGCGTGGATCAGCGCCCTGTGGTCCGGGATCTGCGGCCCCTGTCCGTCGGGACGCCAGCGCGTCACGGGCACCAGGCCGGGCTCCAGGAGCTCCAGCCCGTCGAAGAAGGCGAGGACCGCCTCGTGCGAACGGGCCTGCCCGTCGCTGACGTTGGAACGGTAGAAGTGCGCGGCCTGCTCGGCCTTGTCGGGTTCGGCGGTGTCCGACGTGCCGTGGGAGAGCACGAGATGACTGCCGGAGGGCAGCGGCTCCATCAGCTCCCGCACGATCCCGTACGCGGCCTCGTCGTCGGCGACGAAGTGCAGCAGGGCGACGAGCGACAGCGCGACGGGACGGTCCAGGTCGAGCGTCCCGCGCACCTCCGGCGAGGCGAGCAGCGCCGCGGGCTCGGTGACGTCGGCGTGCAGATACGCGGTACGGCCCTCGGACGCCGAGCTCAGCAGCGCCTGCGCGTACTGCAGGACGATGGGGTCGTTGTCCGCGTAGACCACACGGCACTCCGGGGCCTCCGCCTGGGCGACCTGATGAAGATTCGGTTCCGTGGGGATGCCGGTTCCGATGTCGAGGAACTGCCGGATGCCTGCCTCACGCGCCAGATGACGCGTCGCCCGGTGCATGAACGCGCGGTTGGCGGCGACCAGTTCACGCACGCCCGGCCACATCTGCTCGAAGCGTTCCCCGGCCGCGGCGTCGACCTCGTAGTTGTTCTTGCCGCCGAGCCAGTAGTCGTAGACACGTGCCGAGTGCGGCTTACCGGTGTCGATCTCGGGATTCACGGCGGTCTCCTCACGGGCCGGGCGCGGCCCCCGTCCGCACGGGGACCGGTCTCGTCGCTCTCCGGCAGGGTCTGGCCGGAGTTTATGCCCGCGGCAGCGCCGGGAAACGACGGATTCCGGACTCCGGCACGCTTCCCGTCCTGCGGGGTACCCGCCGCCACGACCGCCGCGATCCGGCATGAGCGGAGCGACCGGTCCGACCCCGTGCGACGCGGTGCGACCGGCGCGCGTGCGGAGACGGGGAGCCAGGAGCGGAGGAGGGTCATTGCCCGGAGCGAGTTCGTCCGCCGGCTCGGAGCCCTGCTCGCGCTCGCGGCGCTGGAAGGCGCTGGCCGTCTGTCTCGTCGCGGGATTCATGACGCTGCTGGACGTCTCGATCGTCAACGTGGCCCTCCCGTCGGTACGCGAGGGCCTGCACACCACCGAGTCCGAACTGCAGTGGGTGATCTCGGGCTACGCCCTCTCCTTCGGCCTCTTCCTCGTCCCCGCCGGACGGCTGGGCGACGCCCGCGGCCGCCGCCGCCTCTTCATGGCCGGTCTGGCGCTGTTCACGCTCGCCTCCGCCGGATGCGGAGCCGCCCGTACGAGCACATGGCTCGTGGCCGCGCGGCTGGTGCAGGGCCTGGGCGGCGGGATGATCGCGCCGCAGATCTCCGCGCTGATCCAGCAGATGTTCTCCGGGAGGGAGCGGAGCAGGGCGTTCGGCATGTTCGGCACGGTCGTCGGCTTCTCCACGGCCGTGGGGCCCCTGCTGGGCGGTGTGATCATCCAGGTCGCCGGTGCGGCAGACGGCTGGCGCTGGGTGTTCTACGTCAATCTCCCGACCGGCGTGGTCTGCCTGCTGCTCGCCCGACGGCTGCTCCCCGACACCCCGGGCGCGGGGAGGCGGAAGTGGACGCGGAGCCTCGACCCGGTGGGGGTCGCGCTGCTGGGCGCCGCGGTACTGGCGGTGCTGCTGCCCTTCGTCCAGGCCCAGCAGTGGCGCGGCAGCGGCAAATGGCTGCTGCTGGCCGCCGCGGCGCTGCTGCTGTGGTGCTTCGTACGGTGGGAGTCACGCTGCCCCCGGCGGGAGACGGAGCCGGTGGTGTCGCTCTCGCTGTTCCGCATCCGTTCGTACTGGACGGGCTGCCTGCTGATCCTCTTCCACTTCGCGGGCTTCACATCGATCTTCTTCATCACCACGCTCTATCTGCAGAGCGGGCTGCGCTACAGCGCGCTCCAGGCGGGGCTCGTCATCACGCCGTTCGCGCTCGGGTCGGGGGCCGCCTCGCAACTCGGCGGACGTTACGTGGACCGGTACGGGCGCGGCCTCGTGGCCTGCGGGCTCGCGCTGACGGCAGGCGGGCTGGCCGGGACCGCGATCACAGCACACCAGGTCGACGGGCCCGGCACGGCCTGGTACCTGATGGCGCCGCTGCTGGTCGCCGGGGTGGGCACGGGGCTCGTCATCGCCCCGAACCAGGCCCTCACCCTGGCCCGGGTGCCGGTCGCCCGGGGCGGGAGCGCGGCCGGCGTGCTGCAGACCGGGCAGCGCATCGGGGCCGCGGTCGGCATCGCTGGTGTCGGCTCGCTCTTCTTCACCCGGCTGGGCGCGAGCAACGGCGCCCCGGGCCCCGCCGACTGGCGCACGGCGTACCAGCACGGGCTGATGCTCTCCGTCGCCTTCGTACTGGTCGCCCTGGCGGCGGCTCTGGCCGACGTGTGGACGGACCGCAGCGCGGCCAGGGCCGCGCGCGCGGCACAGCGGCGCGGCCCGCCTGCCCGCCCGGACCGCCGCCGGCGCTGACACGGCCCGGCGTCCCGTCCGGCGCCGGGCGTGCCACGCGGCGGTTCCGGGGTGTCCCGGCCGCGGGGCGGGAGCCCGAAGCCCGGAGACCGGGGGCGAGGGAGGGGCGCTGCCCTCTCCCTGGCCCGCGCCGGGGGCAGCCGGCAGGTGGCGGCGTGCGGGAGGCACGGGCCGCCGGACGTCGCATCAGTACGTCGACCACGTCGACACGTCGACGAAGAACTCGGCGTACTCACCGGTGCCGCCCGTGGGGCGGTCGGGCGCCTTCCCGCGCGGTCCGGACCGGACCGGTGCCGGAACAGTGCGGCGAGAACGCGGGGCCGCGCCCCGCTACCGCGGGCTGCCGCTGTCGTCGAGTGCCGGCTCCTCGCCCGAGGGGCCCGCCGTGCCCGTCGGCATCGCGGGGTGGCGTCCCAGGATGAAGACGCCGCCCACCGCGGCACCCAGCCCGAGGATCTCCCCGACGATCGCCAGCGGGGTCACCCGTACCGTGTCGCCGAGGAATCCGATCCCGCACACGATCGCCGAGAGCGGCTCCGCCGCCGTCAGCGCGGGCAGGGACTGCCGCAGAGGCCCGGCTTCGAAGGCGCTCTGCACGAGCACCAGTCCCACGACGGCGGAGGAGACGATTACGTACGGCTGCCAGCTCGTGACGAGCCCTACCAGGCCGGATTCGCTGAAGACGATGCTGGCCTCGCGGGTCAGGGCGTCCTGGACTCCGTAGAGCACCCCTGCCGCACCGGCCAGCAGCGGTGGCTCCTCGGTCAGGCGCAGACGGCGGGCGACCACGACCATCACCATGGCCACCGCCACCACCGACCCCAGCACGAACCACCGCCGCAGCGCGCCGATCTGGACGTCGTCGGTGCCCTCCGGGGACCCCGCCGCCACGAACGCGGCCACGCCTCCGCTGAGGAGCACCACGCCCGCCCAGCCGGTTCTCCCCAGCCGCTGCCCGCTGATCCGCCGTGCCAGCGCCATCGCGAACAGCAGATTGGTGGCCAGCAGCGGCGCGACCCGCGAGACGTCGCCCTGGGACAGCGCCAGTGCGCTGAGAAGCTGGCCGATCACCATGAAGCCGATGCCCAGCAGCCACCGCGGAACCTTCATCAGGTCGAGCAACAGCCGGAACGAGAGGATGTCGGCGAGGGGAGCGCGCGCGGCGGCCTCCTGCTGCAGTACGTACCCGAGGCCCAGAAAACAGGCCCCGACCAGGCCGTACACATAGACCATGATCGGCATGCCACTCCACGGCGCTTGAGCAGGCCCCGCGGTGCTCGCCGAGGGCCGTCCGGATCAGGCGGGTCTGTCTGACAAGAGTCAGCATCTCCTATATGCACCGATACCGGAGGGCGGGAGGGGCGGACCTGACCTCGTATGTACGGACGCGCACCGGCCGTGCGGGTGCCCGATGGCCGGAATGGCCGCATCGGGGAACGCCGCCGACGTCGCTTCGGCAACAGCCGCACTACGCGCGTCCGTGCTGAATAGCGTTGGGCCATGAGCCTGATGACCGAGGGAGAGGCACCTGGCCCGGTGCGGTTCTACCTGGCCTGTGACGACATCGGCTGCCCTGCTCGTGCCGTGTTCGACCTGGTGATCCACGAGTCTCCCCCGCCGATCGAGGAGGACCTCTTCGGGCACATCCTGCACAGCAGCGCCCGTGCGGCCCCGTACATCGAGGAGCAGGGCTGGACGTTCACGCAGGGAATCGGCTATTGGTGCCCGACCTGCTCCAAGCCGAGGTCCGAGCGGCCCGCCCCGCCCAGGCCGGGGCGCCGCCACATCGCACGGCGTCAGCGGCGGGACCCGCGAGGCCCGCAGTAGTACGACGGCAGGAGGCCGCCGCCACCACGTGCCCAACGGGACCGGTCCCGCGCGGCGCCCCGTACCGGTGACACGGGCGGGCCCGGCCACATGCGCGCGCCGGTGCGCCCCCGCAGCCACCGCGTGCGCCCGCGAATTCCGGCCTTTCCCGCCCGCGAGGCACGCTCCCCGCTTCGATGTCCCGCTTTGGTCACAGCTGCACCCCTCTGCCCGCTGCGGTTGTATCTGTTCCCGTATGGATCGACCCTGTAAGAAACGTATCCGGGCTGGATTGGTGCCATGAATGCGTGGAGCGAGGCCGAGACCGTCGACTTGCGTGGGCCACTCGACGTCACGAGTGCGGCCACGGTGCTGCTCGACAGCGAGAGCGTGGTCATCGGGTGGAGCGAAGCCGCCGAAGACCTCTTCGGCTATGAACCCCGCGAGATCCTGGGCCGGCCGCTCGAAACGCTGATAGTGGGTCGTACGGCCCAGGTACAGCCGTTCATCGAGCTCCTCGACCGGCCCGTCAGTGCGGCCTGCCGCAGTGAGGCCTCCGTCGCCCGGCACCGGGACGGCCACCGCATCGAGCTGGCGACGACGATCTGCTCCCTGGCGGGGCCGGACGGAGCCCCCCAGATCATGGTCGCGGCCCCCCTGGAACCGCTGCGTTCCTGGGAGGCACACCAGGCCATGCTGCGCGGCCTCGCGACACAGTCCCCGATCGGCCTGGGCATCTACGACACCGACCTGCGGTTGACCTGGATAAACGCCAAGTATCAGAGCGAAATAGACCGCAAGTTCAGCGAGTACGCGGGCAAGCGCGTGAACGAGCTCTACGACGGCGGCGAGGTGATCTCGGAAGGGCATCCGCCACGGCTCGAAGACGTCATGCAGTCCGTGATCGACACGGGCGAGCCGGTGTTCGGGCTGCTCTACGAGGCACGGCCGCCCGCCGACCCGGAGCACGACCACGTCTGGTCGTGCGCGTACTACCGGCTCACGGACGCCGACGGCCACGTGATCGGTGTCTGCGAGGACGCCCTCGACATCACCGAGCGCTACCGCGCGCAGCAGCGGCTCGCGCTGACAGTGCGCGCGGGCGTCCGCATCGGCACCACCCTCGACATGATCACCACCTGTAGGGAGATCGCCGAAGTGGCCATCCCCGCCTTCGCCGACAGCGTCGCGGTGGACCTGGTCGAGGGCGTGCTGGAGGGCGAGGAGCCCCGTCTGCACGGTGAGACCCAGTCGCTCATAAGGGTGGTGGAACGCTTCGGCACCCCGTACGCGCACGCCGGGAGCGAGGACGCGCCTTCCGCGGGTCCCTACCCGGTCGAGTACGAGACCGGGTCGCCGCAGATGACCTCGCTGGTGTCCCGCAAAGCCGTCACCCTCGACGGCGGGCGCCGGGCGGAGACGGACGAGGGGGAGGAGACAGGCGCCCACTCCACGCTCGCGGTGCCCCTCCGCGCGAGGGGCACCACGATGGGCCTGGTCACCTTCCTGCGCAGCGACAACCCCGCCCCTTTCGAAAACGAGGAACTCGCCCTCGCCAACGAGCTGGCCACCCGCACCGCGCTCTCCATCGACAACGCCCGCCGCTACACGCGCGAGCGCGCGTCCGCGCTGACGCTGCAGCGCAACCTGCTGCCCCGTGGGCTACCGGAGCAGTCAGCCGTCGACGTGGCGCACCGTTATCTGCCGTCCGACATCGGACTGGGCGTCGGCGGCGACTGGTTCGACGTGATCGCCCTCTCCGGCACTCGCGTGGGCATGGTCGTCGGCGACGTGGTGGGGCACGGCGTGAACGCCGCCGCCACGATGGGCCGTCTGCGTACCACCGTCAGGGCGCTGGCCCGGCTGGATCTCTCCCCGGACGAGCTGCTCTCCCGCCTCGACGACCTCGTGCTCCAGGGCGCCGAGGACCAGGAAGCGGGTGCTGTCCCGGCCACCGACGAGGGGCTGGGCGTCGCCTGCCTCTACGCCGTGTACGACCCGGTCTCGCGGAAGTGCACCGCCGCCCGCGCGGGCCATCCCCCGGCCGCCAGCGTCGATCCCGAGGGCAACTTCAAGCTGCTCGACATTCCGCCGGGCCCTCCGCTGGGTGTGGGCGGTCTGCCGTTCGAGTCGATGGAGATCGAGCTGCCCGAGGGCAGTCTCCTCGCGCTCTTCACGGGGGGTCTCGTCCAGGACCGGGACCGCGACATCGACACCGGGGTCGCGAAGCTCAAGGGCGTGCTCACCGACCGCGAGAGCACGCTGGAGGAGCTGTGCGACCGGGCCCTGAGCGAGCTTCAGCCCGACGGCCCGGCCACCGACGACGCCGCCCTGCTCCTGGCCCGTACGCATGAACTGGGAGCGGACCAGGTCATCGGCTGGGAGCTGGACGCCGAACCCAGCTCGGTCTCCCGGGCACGGACACTGGTCCTCGACCAGCTCGCCGAATGGGACCTGGACGAGCTGGGGTTCAGCACCGAACTCGTCGTCAGCGAACTGGTCACCAACGCCGTACGGCACGCGGTCGGTCCGGTCTATCTGCGGCTGATCCGGGACCGCAGCCTGCACTGCGAGGTCTCCGACAAGGGCCACACCTCGCCCAATCTCCGGCACAGCGCGACCGACGACGAGGGTGGCCGGGGCCTGTTCATCGTGGCGCAGATGGTGCAGCGCTGGGGCACCCGCTACACACCGACGGGCAAGACGATCTGGACGGAACAGGCGCTGCCCTGACCGGACTTGGCGGGCGGGCGGGCGCGGGCGCCGCCGGGCGAACGGCCGCTGCCCGTGCTGCCGTGCCGGTCCGGGCCGGGACCAGCACGGCAGCCCGCGCCGCAGCCCGCGCCATGACGGCCGGGCTGCTGGAGCGGTCAGCTGTCGACGCGCCGTCGACGTGTCGCCGCCAGCACACCCGCGCCCGCGACGAGCACCAGGCCACCGCCGGCCGCGATGTACGGCGTCACACTGTCCCCGCCCGTGTCCGCGAGGTTGCCGCCGTCCTTCTGCTGGGCGGGCTTCCCGGCCGCGGCCTCGTCGTCGGAGTCGCCCTCGCCGCGGTCCTCGGCAGGAACGAAGTCGCTCGGCGGCTGGTCGCAGCCGATCCCGTCGCCGTCGCGGTCCAGGTGCTTCCCGTAGTGCTCGTCGCCCTTCGGGATGTCCGAGTACCCGGCCTCATAGGCGGCGGGGCAGTTCTCGAACGGGTGCTCTCCATCGTGGGCGAGTGCGGTGGCCGGGGCGAGCGCCATCCCCAGGGCGGCGGCTGTGACGACCACGGCGGCCGATGTACGGATCTTCATGGTTCTCCGTGTGTTGAGGGTGTGTGCGAGGGGTGGCGATGTTGTGACTCGCCGCCGTGGTCATTGGTTGTAAGGCTTTTCGGATGTGTTCCTGAATGCCCGCTCTCTTATGACATGTGTTCAACTTGCGGGCTGCTGCTGCGGGTTCGGCGTCGCGGCGTCCGGTGTCCGGCCGTGCTGCGTGGCGTCTTCCTGCGCCCATCGGCGCTCCACGGCGCGCGCCGTGGTCTCCCGGGTTCGGCGGTGCCGGTCAGGGGGCTTGCGCACGTCGGCGCAGCCGCGGTGTTCCCACGCTCGCGGCAGCCTGCTCCCGGCTCCGCCCGACGGCCATGCAGGTCAGCTACCTGAAATGGGTGGTGCCCGGAGCCGGACTTGAACCGGCACGGCCCTCAGGGCCAACGAGGTTTAAGCTCGTCGTGTCTACATTCCACCATCCGGGCACCGGCTCCAGGTCCGCTCGCCGGTTACTCAGCGCACGGGTTCCTATACCCCAGGGTGCAGGTAGAGCCTATCCAGCGTCAGGCCCCCAACTGCGGGGCGCCGACCCGATGTTGTCTTATTTTATGGGCAACTGACGACGCGTCAGTACCGCGTCTCCCACTTCGGAGCGTCGCTCCGATCACGTCACTGGCTCGGGAAATGACGGAAAGTCGCCGTCCGGACACTGGAATTCTTCTTCCGCCGGCGGGAGCGTCACCGGGCCCCGGGGGGAGCACCGCCGGCACCCGCCGCCCCCGTCCCGGGCTCAGGGGCGCAGTCATACCCAGGGATGAGCGCGAGATCCGGCAGTACCTCGGAAGGCTGGCCCGGATACGGGTACGGAGGGTGATCCGCGGGGGCGCACGGAAGGACAGCATGGTGTGGTCCCGAGTTCCGTACACCGTCCCGACAGGAGCGCACCTCCGTGACCACCACCTACACCTCCCGCGTACCGGATGCCGCATCAGCACCCGCCGGGGTCGCCGCGGCGCGCGCCACGGACCTCTCCAAGGTCTACGGGCAGGGCGAGACCAAGGTGGTCGCCCTGGACCGCGTCTCCGTCGACTTCCGCAGGGCCGAATTCACCGCGATCATGGGGCCGTCGGGCTCCGGCAAGTCGACGCTGATGCACTGCATGGCCGGCCTCGACTCGGTCTCCAGCGGCAGCGCCCTGATCGGTGACACCGAACTGACCACGCTCAAGGACAAGAAGCTGACGAAGCTCCGCCGTGACCGGATCGGCTTCATCTTCCAGGCGTACAACCTGCTGCCGACGCTCAACGCCCTGGAGAACATCACGCTCCCGCTCGACATCGCCGGCCGCAAGGCCGACAAGGCGTGGCTCGACCGCGTCATCGAGACCGTGGGTCTCTCCGGCAGGCTCAACCACCGTCCGAGCCAGCTCTCCGGGGGTCAGCAGCAGCGCGTCGCGGTGGCCCGTGCGCTCGCGAGCAGGCCGGAGATCATCTTCGGGGACGAGCCGACCGGCAATCTCGACTCCCGCGCCGGTGCCGAGGTGCTGGGCTTCCTGCGCAACTCCGTACGGGAGTTGGGCCAGACCATCGTCATGGTCACGCACGACCCGGTGGCGGCCTCCTACGCGGACCGTGTCGTCTTCCTCGCCGACGGACGCATCGTCGACGACATGTTCGGGCCGACTGCCGAGTCGGTGCTCGAACACATGAAGAGCCTCGACGCCAGGGTGCGTACGAGCTAGCACCCCTCCCGGCAGACATCGCCGGTCACGGCACTACCGCGCCGCGGCATCCGACGGTCGCCGCGAGCCGCAACCGCCAGAGCACGAACCAGACTTCACCACTCCCAGGACTCACCCATGCTCCGTACCGCCTTGCGCAACGTCTTCGCGCACAAGGCCCGGCTGCTGATGACCGTGCTCGCCGTGCTGCTCGGCGTCGCATTCGTCTCCGGCACCCTGGTCTTCACCTCGACCATCTCCGACGCGTACCAGAAGAGTTCGGAGAAGGGCTACAGCAACGTCGACCTCGCCATCGACGCGCCCACGGGCCCTGCCGCCGGCGCCCCCGGCAGCAAGCCCGGTGACGAGAAAGGGCTGACGCAGGCCACTCTCGAGGCGGCCCGCGAACTGCCCGGCACGGAGAGCGCCAGCGGCTCCGTCACCGGCTTCGCCGCGCTCGCCGACAAGAAGGGGAAGCTCATCGGCGAGGGCTGGCAGACCACGGGCGGCAACTACGACGCGGGCCGGGACGGCCGGAGCGAGGACGCCCGCTACCCGATGAAGCAGGGCAGCGCGCCGAAGAACTCCGACGAGGTCGCCATCGACGCCGCGACCGCGGAGCGCGTCGGTTTCGAGGTCGGCGACACCGCCCGCATGTCGGTCGACGGCCCGGTGCTGGAGCAGCGGATCGCCGGCATCTTCAACACCGACGACGGCAACGTGGCCGCGGGCGGAACCCTCGTCCTCTTCGACACACCCACCGCACAGCGGCTCTTCGCTCAGCCGGGACAGTACGACCAGATCACCCTGAAGGCCGCCGACGGCACTTCGCAGAGCGAGCTGAAGTCCCAGGCGAAGGAGCTCCTGCCGGCCGGCGCCGAGGCGGTCACCGGTAAGAAGCTCGCAGCCGACCAGTCCGAGATGATCAAGAAGCGCATGAGCGGGATGCAGACGGCGATGCTCGTCTTCGCCGGCATCTCCCTGTTCGTCGGCATCTTCATCATCGCCAACACCTTCACCATGCTCGTCGCCCAGCGCACCAAGGAGCTGGCGCTGCTGCGGGCGGTCGGCGCGGCCCGCCGCCAGGTGACGCGCTCCGTGCTCATCGAGGCGCTGGCCGTGGGCTCGGTCGCCGCGGTCGCCGGGCTGGGCGCGGGCGTCGGAATCGGTGCCCTGCTGCGTTCGCTCATGGGCAGGCTGGGCGCGACCGTGCCCGACGGGCCGCTCGTCGTCGACGGCACCGCCGTGGCCGTCTCACTCGCCACCGGCATCGTGGTGACCGTCCTGGCCGCCTGGCTGCCGGCCCGCAAGGCCGCGAAGATCCCGCCGGTGGCGGCGATGAGCAGCGTGCACGCGACGGCGACGACGCGTTCGCTGGTCCTCCGCAACACCATCGGTGCGCTGCTGGCCGGCGCGGGCACGGCGCTGGTGCTCCTCGGGGCGGGTATGGACGACCGCGAATCCGCCCAGATCCCGCTCTCGGCCGGTGCCGCGACGCTGCTCATCGGTGTCTTCGTCCTGACGCCGCTGCTGTCGCGGCCGCTGATCGCCGCGGCCGCTCCGCTGACGCGGATCTTCGGGGTCTCGGGCAAGCTCGCGCGTCAGAACTCCGTACGCAATCCGCGTCGTACCGCCGCGACCGCGTCCGCGCTGATGATCGGCCTCACGCTGATCACCGGCATGACGGTGATCGCCGGCAGCGTGCAGCAGGCCATCGAGAAGATGGCCACCGATTCGCTGAAGGCGGACTACACGGTCAGCATGGCCAGCCACACACCGCTCTCTGCCGACGTCGAGCGGAAGCTCGCCCGCGACGACCAGGTCGAAGCGGTCAGTCCGATGCGCAACTCCGCCGCCGAGGTGCGCGGTTCCTCCGCGTTCCTGACGGGCGTCAACGGCGAGTCGATCAGCGACCTGACCGACCTGAACTTCGTCTCCGGCGGCTGGGACGGGCTCTCCGGCAACAAGGCGGTCGTCGACAAGGAGACCGCCAAGGCGGAGGGCTGGAAGACCGGTTCGACCTTCCCCGTCACCTTCGAGGACGGGAAGAAGACCCGGATGACCGTCTCGGGTGTCTACGAGGGCAACGAGATGATCCAGGGCGTCATGGTCGACACCGGCACGCTCGACCCGCACACGCAGCAGATCTCCAGCATGCAGGTGATGGTCAAGACGAAGGACGGCGCGAGCGATTCGGCCAAGGCGTCGCTGGAGAAGGCCCTGGGCAACAACCCTGCCGTGCTCGTGCAGACCAAGCAGGATGTCTCGGACTCCATCGCCAAGGGCTTCACGCTGATGCTCAACGTGCTCTACGGGCTGCTCGCGATGGCCGTGATCGTGGCGGTGCTCGGAGTCGTCAACACCCTGGCCATGTCCGTCTTCGAACGCTCGCAGGAGATCGGGATGCTGCGTGCGATCGGCCTCGACCGGCGGGGCATCAAGCGGATGGTGCGGCTGGAGTCGCTGGTGATCTCGCTCTTCGGCGGGGTGCTGGGAATCGGTCTGGGGGTGTTCTTCGGCTGGGCCGCGGGTGAGATCGTCGGGCTGTCGCTGTCGACGTACTCGCTGGTGCTGCCGTGGGAGCGGATCGGGATCTTCCTCGGGCTCGCGGCGCTCGTGGGCATGCTCGCCGCGCTGTGGCCGGCGCGGCGGGCCGCCAGGCTGAACATGCTCACCGCGATCAAGACGGAGTAGCACGCGCCGCTGTCAGCAGTCACACCGTGGCCCGGCCCTCTTCGGAGGGCCGGGCCACGGTGTTCCGGGCGGGGCGCGCCGGGGATGCCGGGACCCTGATCCGGCAGCCGGAGCGGACCGGGAGCCGGACGTGATCCGGCGGCCGTACGCACCGGTCAGCCGGGGGCGTCTCCGAAGTCGGGGACCGCCAGCCGCTCCCCGCCACGCAGTGCCGACTCGTGCGCGACGATGCCGGGCAGCGTGTAGCGGGCGGAGACCCAGGCGTTGACGGTGGGCATCGTGCGCTCGTTCACGGCGGTGACGAAGTCGTCGGCGAGGAAGTGGTGGCTGCCCTCGTGCCCGTTGGGCGCGTGCGCGAACTCGCCCGGCAGCCGGGCGCGGTCGTGCACGGGCGCCGTGCCGGAGATGAACGCGTCCCGCAGTGCGGGCGAGACGTCCGCGAGCGACGGGTCGTCGGCGGAGAGGGTCGGTACGGCCTGCAGATGCTCCGAGACATCCCGCACTCCCCCCTTGTCCTGCCAGAGGCTGACGGTGGCCAGCTGCTCGAAGCTGCCCTCGGTGCCGAAGAATCGGAACCGGGACTCCCGGATGTGGGACGGGTAACCGACACGTCGGAACTCGTTCGTACGGAACGATCCGCCTCCCGCGACCTCGAAGAGCGCCGTAGCGTTGGAGAGGTCGTTGCCGAACTGGCTGACCTCCCGGTCGAACACGCCGTCGCCCCGCTCGTCACGGACGCCGAGGGCGCTGACGCTCGTCGCGTACGTCTGCCAGGCGCCCAGCACCCCGCCGATGCTGTGTGTCGGGTAGAGCAGCGGCGGATAGCTCGCCGTCTCCTTCCAGCGCTCGCCGCCGCTGTAGCGGTAGGCGTCGTAGAAGCCGAGGTCCATGTCGTGCACGTAGTCGCCCTCGGCGTAGAAGAGGCGGCCGAAGCCCCCGTCGGCGATCTTCTCGCGGGCGTAGACGGTGGCGGGGTTGTAGTGGCTGGTCTCGCCCATCATGTAGGTCAGGCCTGTCTCCTTGACGGCCTCGATGATGGCTGCCGTCTCCTCCTGCGAGACGGCCATGGGCACCGCGGAGTAGACGTGCTTGCCGGCGCGCAGCGCCTGCACGGCCAGCGGCCCGTGGGTCCAGCGCTGGGTGAAGAGGGCCACGGCGTCGACGTCCGATTCGAGCATGTCCTCGAACGAGGGCACGGTGCCCGCCAGTCCTTCCGCGGCGACGAGCCGCTCGGCGCGCTCCGGGAGCAGGTCCGTGACATGTACGGCGCCGACACCGGGGTGCAGCCGGAAGAGCCTTGCGAACGATCCGGCGAACTGTCCGGCGCCGACGATTCCGATGGAGAAGGGCACGGGCGAAAACCTTTCCTGTGCGTGCCGTCGTTGATGAGAGCTCAGCTGCGCTGCTGGCTCAGTCTCTCTGCTGGAAGAGGAAGTTGACCTGCTTGTTCGTCTCTGTGAGAGAGCTCGCCGGTGAATCGCCCGCGTAGATCTCCTCCATGGTGGGGATCATGATCGCGGTGACGTCGGCGGAGTAGTCGGTCACCGGGAAGGAGAAGGTGGTCCCTTCCTCGATGTGGCGGGTGAAAGGCGTCACGTCCAGCCCGTTCTCGCGGTGGGTGGCGACGGCCTTCTTCGTGCCTTCGGGGGTGGCGGGGAAGACCGTCGCGTCCTTGCCCACGATGTTCTGGCACTCGTCGGAGGCGAGGAAGGCGACCCATTTCGCGGCGCCCTTCTTGTTCTTCGCGTCCTTCGGTATGGAGTCCGCGAGACCGCCCATCATCGAAGCGCGCTTGCCCGTGGGGCCCTTCGGGGTCGGCGCTATGCCCAGGTCGACGCCCTTGAGTCCGGCGAACGCACCGAGCTTCCAGGAACCTTCCGTGGCGAGGGCCGCCTTGCCCGAACCGAGCTGCACCTCCGGGTAGTTGGTGTCCGAGTAATCCTCCAGCGGGGCCATGTAGCCCTTCTCGGCGAGCCCGAAATACCAATCGATGGTCTCCTGGAAGCGTTTCTGGTCGTAGTTGTAGCGCTCGCCCCACGGGTTCTTGTCGGTGTAGCTCCAGCCGTTCGAGCCGGTGAAGGCGCTCCACTGTGTCTGTCCGTGGTTCTCCCCGCCGGCGTCGCCCGTGGCCAGGCCGTAGCGCTCGACGTTGTCCTTGTCGAAGCCGGGTTCGTCGCCGCGCTTTCCGTTCGCGTCGACCGTCAGCCTCGCGAGCACCTTCTCGAAGCTGCCGCCGTCCTTGGGGTTCCACTCCAGATCGCGCAGTTCACCGTCGCTGACGCCCGCCGCCCTGGTGATCTTCTTGTTGTAGAAGACGCCGACGGTGTCCCAGTCCTTCGGGGCGCCGTAGCGGTGGCCGTCGCGCCCCATCCAGGGCTTGGCGAGGCCCGGTGCGTAGTCCGACGCCTTGATGCCGCGGGTGGGGCCGAGTTCGTCCAGCGGGCTGAGCACGCCGATCCTCTCGTACTGCGGGAACTTGGCGACGTGGTTGGTGAAGGCGTCCGGCTGGGTGCCCGCGATGAAGCTCGACGTGAGCTTCGTCCAGTAGTAGTCCCATCCGATCTGGGTGATCTTCACGCGGAGCCCGGGGTTCTTCTTGTGGAACTCCCTCGCACACGCCTCGTACGAGGGCTGCTGGGCCGAGTCCCACATCCAGTACGAGACGGTCTTCTTGTCGCCGCCGGGGCCGGCTTGCGGTGCGCAGCCCGCTGCGGGAACGACCAGGGCCAGGGCCGCGAAGGAGGCCGCGCAGGCCATGGCGGACATGCGGCGCCGGGTGCGGCGTGATGCGGTGCTCATCCCACTCTCCTTCACTTGATGCCGCTGAAGCCGATGGAGTTGACGATGCGCTTCGCCAGCAGTGCGAACAGCAGGACCATGGGCAGCGCGGCGACGAACGTGGCCGCCATCAGCCCCGCCCAGTCGGTCCCGTTCTGCGGGGTCTGCGCGCGGAAGATGCTCAGCGCGACGGTGAGCACCCGCGAGCTGTCGCTGTAGGAGACCATCAGCGGCCAGAAGTACTCGTTCCACGCGGTGATGTACGTGAGGATGCTCAGCGTCGCGATGGGCGCCGTGGACATCGGCAGGATCAGCCGGAAGAAGACACGGATCCTCCCCGCCCCGTCGATGAGCGCGGCCTCCTCCACCTCGCTGGATATCCCGAGGAAGAACTGACGCAGGAAGAAGACGGCGAACGGCATCGTCATGAACACCATCGGCATGGTGATGCCGGGCAGGCTGTCCACCAGGCCGGCTTCCTTGATCAGCACGAAGTTCGGCAGGAGCGTGAAGACGGCGGGGATCATGAGGCCGCCCAGCACGAACCCGAACACGGCGTCCCGCCCGCGCCAGCGCAGCCGCGCGAACGCGTAGGCGGCCATCGCTGCGAAGAGCACCTGGCAGAAGGTGACGAGCGTGGCGACCAGGACCGAATTGGCCAGGTAGCGCCAGAAGTCGAGCGAGCCGCCGGCACCTCCCTCCGCGAGTGCCTCCTCGGTGCTCTGCAGTCCGAAGACCCGCAGGAACCCGCCGAGGCTGAAGTCCACCGGGAGCGGTGAGGCCGGATCCTGCGCGAGCGCGGTGTTCGTGGACAGGGCCGTCCTCAGCATCCAGTAGAACGGGAAGAGCGTGATCAGGGTGATCACTGCCATCGCCGCCCAGGCGAGCGCACGCCCCCACGACAGGGGCCGTCGCTCACGCTTCCCGCGGGCCGGTTCCTCGCGGGGCTCCGCCCCGCCGCCGGTCCCGGTGTGCGTCATCGTTGCCGTCACTGCGGACCTTCCCTTCTCAGCCGAGGTCCGACCGGCCGGCGCGCATCAGCCGGTACTGCACGACGGTTATGACGGTCAGTACGAGCATCAGGGCGACGGAGATGGCCGAGGCGTAGCCGAACTGCAGGCGGTCGAACGCGAGGTCGTAGATGTACAGCTGCAGCACGTTGGTGGCGTTGGCGGGCTTGCCGTCGGTGGTGACCGAGACCGTGTCGAACACCTGGAAGGACCCGACCACCGTGATGATCAGGACCAGCGACAGGACGGGCCGCAGCAGCGGCAGCGTGATGGACCGGAACATCCGCCACTCGCTCGCGCCGTCGACGCGGCCCGCCTCGTAGACCGTCGGCGGTATGGACTGCAGGCCCGCGAAGATCAGCAGCGCCGTGTAGCCCACGTGCCGCCACACGTTCACCAGCGCGATCGTCGGTATCGCCCACGAGGCGTCGCCGAAGAAGGCGATCCTGTCGAAGCCGAGCAGTTCGATGACCTCGTTGCCCACGCCGAGCTGCGTGTCGAGGATCCACAGCCACACGATTCCGGCGACGACGTTCGAGACCAGGTACGGCGCGAGGACGATCCCCCGGAGGGCGGTCGAGCGGGTGAGCCGGTGCATCAGCACGGCTATCAGCAGCGCGACGACCGTCTGCACCCCGATGTTGACCACGACGTAGTGCAGCGTCGCGCCCAGCGAGTCCCAGAAGACCGGGTCGTTGACGAGACGGCGGTAGTTGTCGAGCCCCACCCACCTCTCCGCGGAGAGCAGGTCGAAGCTGGTGAAGCTGAGATAGACGCCGCGCAGCGTCGGCCACACCAGGAAGACCAGATAACCGAGCATCGCCGGGGCGATGAACAGCAGGGCGGTACGGGTGTCGCCGGGAGCGCGGCTGCCCGACGGCGGGTGCGCGGTCGTCGGTTTGGTCACGGCCACCGGCAGACCTCCTTGTCCGCTCGTCTTCAGGTGTGGCCACCTCGATGGACTTACTTCTATGTGGAAGTTAATGTGGGTGTCAAGGCGCTTCACATTGGAGATTCTGTGCCGGAACCGAGCATTCATAGTTCCGGACGGAACTTACCCGGCGGCTCGCCTAAGCTGAGACGCCACATCCAAGTACCGTCACGGAGGCTGCGATTGAACGGGTCAAAGGGTTCGAACGGTCCGGGCGACCCGGGAGGCCCGGCCCCGATCTGGCCGCCTCTGACGCCCGCGGAGCGCGCGGTGGCCATCGAGGTGCTGACGAACGGCCCGACGTCCCGCAGTGAGATCGCCCGGCGCCTCGGCATGTCCGGCGGCAGCCTGACCCGCCTCGCGAAGCCGCTGATCGACTCGGGCCTGCTCCTCGAAGGGCTGACCCCGGTCGCCACAGCCGGGCAGGGGCGCCCCGGGCGGCCCCTGGACATCGTCACGGACCCGTGGCACTTCGTCGGTCTGAAGATCACCGGAGAGACGGTCTACGGAGTGGTCACCACGCTGAAGAGCACGGTGGTCAGGCGTGAGGACCGGAAGCTGGGGTCCGCCGAACCTGAGGCCGTCGCCGAGGCAGCTCACTCGATCGTGCGAACGTTCGCCGAGGAGTTCCCCCACCTCGCGGGCATCGGCGTCGGTCTGGCCGGCTCCGTCCGTGAGCGGTCCGTGGCCGTCGACTCGCCGTATCTCGGCTGGAAGGGCGTGTCCTTCGCCCCGCTCCTGGAGGAGCTCACCGGGCTGCCGGTCGTGGTGGAGAACGACTTCGCCGCCCTCGTCGAGGCGGAGACGTGGTTCGGCTCGGGGCGTGGCCTCGACCGCTTCGCGGTCCTCACCATCGGCGCCGGCATCGGATACGGCCTGGTCATCAACGGTGAGCCGGTCCGTCCCTCCGACGGCTACCGCGGCACGGCGGAGCGCTGGATCCTCGACCCCAGCGGCCCGCTGACCCCGCACGGCGAGCGCGGCAGCGCCACCGCGATGCTCACCGTCCAGAGCATCGAGTACCAGGTCCGCGCCGCGACCGGCAGTACGGTCCGCTACGAGGAGATCCTCGACCTCGCCCGCCGGCAGGACCCGGCCGCGTCCCGCGTCATCGGCGAGGCCGCCCGCGCGCTGGGCATCCTCATCGCGAACATCTACAACTTCGCCATGCCGCAGAAGATCCTTCTCGCCGGCGAGGGCGTGGGACTCATGGACGTCGCAGGCAGCGCGGTCCTCGACTCCGTCGACGCCCACCGGAATCCGCACTCCGATCCCGTGAACCTGGAGACGAAGGTCTCCGACTTCCACGACTGGGCACGCGGCGCCGCGGTGCTCGCCATCCAGGTACTCGTGCTCGGCGACGGCGCCGGCGGCTGACGGGGGACGACCGGTGACGAAGGGGGGCCGGCCGGCGGGGCACCGCTCGGAGCGCCCCGCCGCCGGCCGGCCACGGACCGCGCGGCGGTCAGCCGCCGGACCGCCGCTCGCTCACGCCGCGCGCCACTCCCGGGTGCGCAGCGGCAGGCCGGACGCCCCGTCGGGAGGCGTCCGGACCGCGAGGATCTGGTTGATGCCGATCCGGTTGTGCTCGAAGGCGAGCGCCGACGCGGCCATGTAGAGCCGCCACACCCGCGCACGCCCGTACGAGGTGAGGCGCGCCGCCTCCCCGAAGGCCGCCTCCAGATTCGCCACCCAGGCACGCAGCGTCAGGGCGTAGTGCTCACGGAGCGATTCGAGGTCGCGCACCTCGAAACCGGCCTCCTCCAGCACGGCGACCGTCTGCCCGACCGGGGCGAGCTCCCCGTCGGGGAAGACGTACGCGTCGATGAACTCGTCGACCTCGTACGCCGATTCGTCCGTCACCGGGCGGCGCCCGATCTGGTGGTTGAGCAGCCGCCCGCCCGGGCGCAGCAGCCCGTACAGGTCGTCCGCGTACAGCCGGTAGCGCTCCCTGCCGACGTGTTCGGCCATTCCGATCGAGGAGATCGCGTCGTACGGACCGTCACACACCTCTCGGTAGTCCTGGACGCGGATCTCGACGCGGTCCGTCAGCCCCTCCTCCGCCACGCGCTTGCGGGCGTACGTCGCCTGCTCCTGCGAGAGCGTGATACCGACGGCGCGCACCCCGTACTCGCGGGCCGCGTGCAGCACCAGTGATCCCCACCCGCATCCGACGTCCAGCAGCCGCCCGCCCTTGCGGAGTGCCAGCTTCCGGCAGACGAGATCGAGTTTGGCGCGCTGGGCGTCCTCAAGGGTGGGCGTGGTGCCCGGAGCGGCGGGCTCCCAGTAGGCGCACGAGTAGACCATGCTCGGGCCGAGGACCAGTTCGTAGAAGTCGTTGCCCACGTCGTAGTGGTGACTGATGGCCTTGCGGTCGCGGACGCGGGTGTGCCGCACCCCGAAGCCCCTGCGCCGTTCCTCCGCAGGCGGCGCCGGCGGCGGCAACGCACCGCCGAGCGCGAGCAGTTCACGGGCGGCGGCACGCAGATCGGGATCGCGGACGCGGGCGAGGGCGGCTCGGACGCCACGGGCCGGAGGCTCCTCCTCGCTCTCGTTCCGCTCCCACATCAGGCCCGCGAGCCGTTCGAGAAGTCCGTACAGCTCGCCGTCCCCGTCGGTGTCGAGCTCTCCCGCCACCCAGGCGCGGGCCAGGCCCAGTTCGCCGGGCCGCCACAGGAAGCGGCGCAGCGCGCGGCGGTGGCGCACTCGCAGGACGGGGGCACCGGGCGGGCCTGCCTCGCTGCCGTCCCAGGCACGGATCCGGACCGGGAGAGGCGCGCCGAGCATCCGTTCGGTGAGCGCGCTGAGTCGTGACGCGACATCGGTCATTGCACACACCTCCATGCGGAAGGGGTGGAATCTCCGTACATGCAACACGATTGTCGTGCGGACCATGCCGCCTCACACACCCATTTGTTCCTGCGTCACCTCACGGCAGCGCAGGCGCATGTGCGGGAACGACGAAGGGGGCGCCCGCCCCACGGATGGCGGACGCCCCCTTTTCGCCGGGGCTCACCGATGTCTGTGCCACGTCGCGTGTCACGCGTGGCGCGTCAACGGGAGGTTCCTCAGGAGGCCCTGGCCTCTTCCCGGTCGCGGTTCGCCGCGGCCCGGCTCTCCTTGACCCGGGTCTTGCGCTCGGCCGCGGCCTCTTCCGTCGCACCGGCGGTCACCGGCGAGGCGGCCTCGTAGAACTCCTCGCGCGGGTGCTCCATCGCACCGAGGGAGACGACCTCGCGCTTGAGGAACATCGCGAGAGTCCAGTCGGCGAAGACGCGGATCTTACGGTTCCAGGTGGGCACCGCGAGCCCGTGGTACGTGCGGTGCATGTACCAGGCGAGACGGCCCTTGAGCTTGATCCGGGCCTTGCCGAAGACGATCATCGCGACGCCCTTGTGCAGCCCGAGACCTGCGACCGCGCCCTTGTTGGCGTGCTTGTACTCGCCCTGCGGGAAGCCGCGCAGGCCGGAGATGATGTTGTCGCCGAGGGCCCTGGCCTGACGCAGGGCGTGCTGCGCGTTCGGCGGGCAGAACTCGCCCTCGCCGGCGGCCAGGTCCGGCACCTGCGCGTTGTCCCCGGCGGCCCACACGTGGTCGGTGCCGCGGACCTGCATGGTCGCGTCCACGTCCACGTGTCCCTTGGGCCCGAGCGGCAGGCCGAAGCGGGCCAGCGCCGGGTTGGGCTTCACGCCCGCGGTCCACACGATGGTGCTGGAGTCGACCTCCAGGCCGTTGCTGAGCTCGACGTGCCCGCCGACGCAGGAGTTCAGCGAGGTGTTCAGATAGCACTCGATGCCGCGGCTCTTCAGGTGCTCCAGACCCCACTCGCCCAGCTTCGGGCCGACCTCCGGCAGGATGCGGGGCGCCACGTCGACGAGGATGAAACGCATGTCCTCGCGGCGGACGTTCGGGTAGTACTTCGCGGCGTCGCGGGCCATGTCCTCGACCTCGCCGACGGTCTCCGCGCCCGCGAAGCCGCCGCCGACGAAGACGAAGGTCAGCGCCCGGCGCCGTACGTCCTCGTCGCCCGTCGAGTCGGCCTTGTCGAGCTGCTCCAGCACGTGGTTGCGCAGGCCGATGGCCTCCTCAACGCCCTTCATGCCGATGCCGTTCTCGGCGAGACCGGGGATGGGGAAGGTGCGGGAGACCGCGCCCATGGCGATGACCAGGTAGTCGAAGGGCAGGTCGTACGCCTCTCCGACCAGCGGCGCGATCGTGGCGACCTTGCTCTGCTGGTCGATGGTCGTCACCCGGCCGGTGAGGACCTCCGCCTTGGGCAGCACACGCCGCAGCGGAACGACGACATGGCGCGGCGAGATGCTGCCGGCAGCGGCTTCGGGAAGGAAGGGCTGGTACGTCATGTACGAACGCGGGTCGACGACGGTGACGGTCGCCTCGCCGTAGCGCATCTTCTTCAGGATGCGCCGCGCCGCGTACAAACCGACGTACCCGCCTCCCACTACGAGGATTCGGGGACGCTCCGTGGTGCTCATGCCATCGAGTATCCACCCGCACCCGGGGGCGACCTCGTGAGGGGCTTCACAAGCATGGTCGCACCCCCTGCTACACTGCGCGGCCACGCACTGGAGCCGCTCGGGCTCCTGCTCCCCCGGCCGGAACCGCTGAGCGGTGATCCCCGCCGTGAGCTGCACTTATCGTCCGCTCCACGAGAACGGCGCCGAAGCCGCGCTCCGCCCTTCACATGGCTGGAATCCGGCGTTCACAGCCGACCGCTCGCCTCACGGCCCCTTACGGGGCTCTCACAGGTGTGATGTGCGTCCGACGAGGCGGTTTTCCACGTGAATTAATTCACGAGATCTCTTCCGGAGGTCTCCGCGGAGACGTGCGGCCACCCTTTCAAAGGAGACCGGCACTGCTCAAGTGAGGCTCCCGCAGGGGCTTCCGGCGGCTTCCGGCCGGGTCAAGTGAGGCTCCACGCAATGCCGTCGAGGATGTCGTGCTCGCTGACGACGACCTCCTCCGCCCCCGTACGTTCCATGATCCCCAGGAGTATGGCGGCCCCCGCCGCGATCACGTCCACGCGCCCCGGGTGCATGACGGGGACGGCCGCCCGCTCGTCGTGCGTCGAGGCCAGCAGCCGCTCCACGATCGCGGCGACCTGCGCGCGCGGCACGCGGGAGTGGTGGATGGCAGCGGCGTCGTAGGCCTCCAGACCCAGCGCGATGCCGCCGACCGTGGTGACGGTGCCCGCGAGCCCGACGAGAGTACGGGCCTGAGACAGCGGCACGCTCCGCTCCACCTCGTCCAGCGCCGCCGCGACGTCCGCCCGCATCGCCTCGCGCTGGGCGGGCGTGACGGGGCCGGAGAGACCGTGGCGCTCGGTGAGCCGGACGCAGCCGACGTCGACGGACCTCGCGGCACGTACCGCCTCGTCACCGACGACGAACTCCGTGGAACCGCCACCGATGTCCACGACGAGGTAGGGCTTCTCCAGATCCGTGCGGCCCGTCAGCTCCTTGGTGGCTCCCGTGAAGGAGAACTGCGCCTCCTGGTCGCCGGTGATCACCTCTGGTTCGACGCCGAGGATGTCCACGACGCCCTGTACGAACTCGTCCCGGTTCTCCGCGTCCCGCGAGGCGGAGGTGGCGACGAACCGGAGCCGCCGCGCACCGTGCTCCTCCACGGACCGCGCGTAGTCGCGGCACGCGGCGAAGGTACGCTCCAGAGCCTCCGGTGCAAGACGGCCCGTACGGTCGACGCCCTGGCCGAGGCGGACGATCTCCATCCGGCGCTCCAGGTCCTTCAGCTCGCCGGTGGCCGGGTCGGCGTCCGCGACGAGCAGCCGGATCGAGTTGGTACCGCAGTCCACGGCGGCGACGCGGGTCATGCGCTCTCCTCACGGTCCTTTCGGACGGGTCGGCCCCAGCGTATTCGCGGGCGGCTTCGCCCCGGGGCGCGCGTCAGTCCGCTGTCGTCTCCGGGGGGCCGGACGGCTCGACACAGGGGCCCTTCGCCCACCACTCCGGGAGCATCGCCAGCGCCTCGTCCCCGAGAGGGTTGACTCCCGGGCCTGCGACGAGCGAGTGCGCGACCAGTACGTGCAGGCACTTCACGCGGTCCGGCATGCCGCCTGCGCTGGGGAAACCGACCAGTTCCTCGATGGCGTCGCGGCGGGCGAGATAGTCGTCGTGGGCCGCGCGGTAGGCGTCCGCCAGCTCCGCGTCCTCGGCCAAGCGCGCCGTCATGTCGCGCATGACGCCTTCGGCCTCCAGCGTTCCGATGGCCGAGGCGGCGCGCGGGCAGGTCAGGTAGTACGTGGTGGGGAAAGGCGTGCCGTCCTCCAGCCGCGGCGCCGTCTCCACCACGTCGGGCAGCCCGCACGGGCATCGGTGGGCGATCGCGCGCAGACCGCGCGGCGGGCGGCCCAACTGTGCCTTGAACGCCGCCACATCGGCGTCCGTGGGCGGCGTGTGCTCGGTCAGCGGCGGTGGCTTTTCCATCGGTGCGGGCTCTCCCGGGATGCGGTGAGGGGGTGCGGAACGGCGGGCGGGTGGGCGGGGGTTGACCGCGGCCTCAGCGCCCGCCGGCGCCGTCGGCCTGGTCGCCTCCGCCGGTCCGCTCGCCCCTGTCGGCCTTGTCGACGCCGTCCCAGAGGTTCTGGTACCAGGCGCGGTCGGAGCCGCGGTCGGAGGGCTTGCGCGCGTCGCCCGTACCGTCGGGCAGGGTGAAGCCCGTCTCGCCGGGACGTACGAAGTGCAGGTGCTCGCGGGCCTGTTGCTCGACGTACGCCGGGTCCTTCCAGCGCGCGCGCTCCTCCCGCAGGCGCTTGACCTGCTTACGGGCGTGCTCCGCCTGACGTTGCTGTTCGGCGATCTCCGTACGCTGCGAGACGTACTGACGCATCGGATAGGCCAGCGCCACCACCAGTGAGCAGACGACGAGCGCCAGCACCGCCGCCCTTCCCGTGAGGCGGCTGCGGCGCGGGGCGCGCACGGTGCGCCCGCGAGCGCGGTAGACGCGCTCGGCTGCCCGGGTGCCGAGCGCCCTGAGTCTGGTCGCGGTGGAGAACCGATCCGCGGGCACGTTCCTCCCCTGTCCCCTTCTCAGCTGTCCGTGATGCTGCTGCGGGCCCGGCCGTGACGGTGGGCCGGGCGGGCCCCCGCCACCGTACGGGAACGGCGGCGGGGACGGGCGCAGCGACGGCACGGAGGGAACCGCGGCCCCGCCGGGCCCTGTCGGGCTCCGTCGGGCTCCGTCGGGGCGTCGGGCTCCGGGCCGGGCCTCCGGCGTACGTCAGCCCTTGTAGCGGGGGAAGGCGCTGCGCCCCGCGTACACGGCGGCGTCGTCGAGGATCTCCTCGATGCGCAGCAGCTGGTTGTACTTGGCGACGCGCTCGGAGCGGGCCGGCGCACCGGTCTTGATCTGGCCGCAGTTGGTGGCGACGGCCAGGTCGGCGATGGTGACGTCCTCGGTCTCGCCGGAGCGGTGGGACATCATGCACTTGAATCCGCTGCGCTGGGCGAGCTCCACTGCGTCGAGGGTCTCGGTGAGCGAGCCGATCTGGTTGACCTTCACCAGCAGGGCGTTGGCGGCGCCGTCCTCGATGCCGCGGGCGAGGCGCTCGGGGTTGGTGACGAACAGGTCGTCGCCGACGAGCTGGACCTTGCCGCCGAGCTTCTCGGTGATGGTCTGCCAGCCGTCCCAGTCGTCCTCGTACAGCGGGTCCTCGATGGAGACGAGCGGGTAGGACTCGACGAGCTCCGCGTAGTAGTCCGTCATCTCGGCGGCGGTGCGGTCCTTGCCCTCGAAGGAGTAGACGCCGTCCTTGTAGAACTCCGACGCCGCGACGTCGAGAGCGAGCGCGATGTCCTGCCCGATCGTGTAACCGGCCTTCTGGACGGCCTCGACGATGAGGTCCAGCGCCTCGCGGTTGGAGCCGAGGTTCGGGGCGAAGCCGCCCTCGTCGCCCAGGCCGGTGGCCAGGCCGCGCTCCTTCAGCACGCCCTTGAGCGCTTGGTACGTCTCCGCACCCCAGCGCAGCGCCTCCGAGAAGGACTCCGCACCGATCGGGGCGATCATGAACTCCTGGACGTCCACGTTGGAGTCCGCGTGGGAGCCGCCGTTGAGGATGTTCATCATCGGTACGGGCAGCAAGTGGGCGTTGGGGCCGCCGAGGTAGCGGAAGAGCGGAAGGTCGGAGGCCTCGGAGGCGGCGTGCGCGACGGCGAGCGAGACACCGAGGATGGCGTTCGCGCCGAGCGAGGACTTGTCCGCCGTGGCGTCCAGGTCGAACATCGCCTGGTCGATGAGGCGCTGCTCGGTGGCGTCGTAACCCACCAGCTCCGGACCGATCTGCTCGATGACGGCGAGCACGGCCTTCTCCACGCCCTTGCCGCCGTAGCGGCCCGTGTCACCGTCGCGGAGTTCCAGTGCCTCGAAGGCTCCGGTCGAGGCGCCCGACGGGACGGCAGCACGGCCGGTGCTGCCGTCGTCGAGACCGACCTCGACCTCGACCGTGGGATTGCCTCGCGAGTCGAGGATCTCGCGGGCTACGACGACGTCGATGGACGGCACGAGGATCTCCTTCGTGAAGTGTCTGGCTTACTGCCCAGAGCCTAACGGGCATGGGGTGGTGCCCCCGTCGGCAAGTCGTGTCGGGCGGTGGAACGGCGGGCGACGGGCAGCGAAGGAGACCAGCTCAGGGGTGCTCCGCACGGTCCCGATTTTGTTCGGGAGGGGAAGAAAAGCGGGGCGGGGCCGCGGGACGGGGGTCGCGGGACGGGGATGGGGGCGGGCGGAAGCGCGGCCGGACACGCGGCCGGACACGCGTATCGCGGATGACCGGTCGTCTGCACCGCGGGCGACCGGGCGTATGTACCGCGGACGACCGGGCGTGTGTACCGGGCGCCGTCAGCCGGCGCCGGTCAACTGCGTCAGAGGCGGAGCTCCTGGCCGGGCAGGATGAGGCCGGGGTCGGAGCCGATGAGCTCGCGGTTGCGCTCGTACAGCTTCTGCCAGCCGCCCGGCACGTTCTCCTCGTCCGCGATGGAGTAGAGCGAATCGCCCTGGGAGACCCGGTGTTCGGCGTCGTCGCTCCCGCCGGCCCCGTCGTTCCCGTCCGCGTCGCCGCGACCGCCTTCTCCTTCACGCGAGGGGCGTTCGCCGGAGTCGTCGGTTACGCCGTCGCCGGGACCGACGGGGTCACTCGGCTCGTACGGGTAGTCGCCGTCCTCGCTCTGGCCGTCACCCGCGCTGCCGTCACCGGAACCCTCCGGATCGCCGGAACCGGACGGGTCCGACGGGTCGGCCGGGTCGGCCGGGTCGGTCGAAGGCGGCTCGGACGGGGACGAGCCGGGAGATTCGGGTGAGTCGGCGGGGTCGGAGGGGCCGGCGGATTCACCGGAGCCGGGGGCGCCGCTCTCGTCCTCGGGCGCGTCCGTCGACGGCTCTGTGGGATACGGACGTTCGGCCACGGGGCCGTCCGCGACGTCTTCCGAACCGTCCGGGTCGACGTCCGGCGAGCCCGGCGAATCCTGCGAAAGACCGGCGGCCCGGGCGCAGTCGCCGAACTGTTCGGCGCCTTCGGCGTCCAGGACCCGCTCCGCCACGGTGATCTGCTGGTCACGGCTGGCCAGGTCGGGGCGTCCGGCGTACTCGGTGCCGCCGTGCTCCTCCCAGGTCTCCTGGTCCATCTGGAGCCCGCCGTAATACCCGTTGTCCTCGTTGGCGCTCCACAGTTCGCCGCTCTCGCACTCCGCGACGGCGTCCCAGGTCGTGTTGTCCGCCGCGCTCGCCGCCGTCGCACCCAGCAGCGGGATGGCGAGGCCGGCTCCCGTCACCCCTGCGGCGACCACGAAGTTGGGGGCCTGGCGGGGGCGGCGGTGGCGCCCGTTCCCGGAAAGCAGCGGCGGCATGCGGGGTGACCTCTCGTAGGGACACGGGACGTTGCGGGTGACGCTTGCGTGGTGCGAGGGGTGGTGCAGGTGCGTGGTGCTGTGCGGGGGCGTCATGCTGCGGCTCGGTGCCGCGGTTTCGTAACGCGGGGTCGTACTGCGGCGTGGTGCGCCTGAAGTGCTGTGCGGTTGCGGAGTGATGCGCGAGTGACGCTTGCGCGGCTCTGCGACTGCCGCATGAACGTAGCCTCCCGGCGTTCATCATCACAAGGTGGTGTCGTGCACATCACGCGAAAGTCACACCCGTGGTGTCCCGTCACTCCTGTCGCACAGACACCGCCGCACGCGGCGTCGTCTTCGCCGGCCCCGCGTCACTCCGTGCGCCGCTGGGGCGTGAACTCCACTGGCAGCGTGCGCAGTCCGCGCATGATCAGGCCGCCGCGCCAGCGCAGTTCGTCCGGCGGGACGGCAAGCCGCACATCGGGCAGCCGGTGCAGCAGGGTGCTCAGCGCGACCCGGCCCTCCAGTCGTGCGAGCGGCGCCCCGAGGCAGTAGTGGATGCCGTGGCCGTAGCCCAAGTGCTGGTTGTCGCGCCGCCGAAGGTCCAGTACGTCCGGATCGTCGAACTTCGCCGGATCCCGGTCCGCGGCGGCGAGCACCACGAGCACCGGCTCGCCCCCGGCGATGCGCACGCCGCCGATCTGCAGCGGCTCGGTGGCGAAACGCCACGTCGCCATCTCCACCGGCCCGTCGTAGCGCAGGAGTTCCTCGACCGCCGTGGCCAGCAGCCCGTCGTCGCCGGCGGCCAGCGCGTCGCACAGCAGCGTCCGCTGCCGCGGATTGCCGAGCAGCGTGTACGTGCCGTTGCCGATGAGGTTGACCGTCGTCTCGAACCCGGCGAAGAGGAGGATGAAGGCCATCGCCGCGGCCTCGTTCTCGGTGAGGTGCTCGCCGTGGTCGCTCGCGCGGATCAGCCCGGAGATCAGGTCCTCGTCCGGCTTCTCCCTTTTGCGGTGGATGAGTTCGGCGAGGTAGTTGCGCATCTTCTTCACGGCACGGCCGACGCCGCCGCGCGGAGGTCCCGGCTCACCGGGCTTGTGATGGCGCAGCATCATGCCCGCCCAGTCACGGAAGTCGTCCTGGTCCTCCGCCGGTACGCCGAGCATGTCGCAGATCGCGTAGATGGGCAGCGGGAAGGCGAACTCGTGGATCAGGTCCGCCTCGCCGCGCGCCGCGAAGCCGTCGATGAGCCGGTCCGTCAACTCCCTTACCCGCGGCTCGAATTCGGCGACACGGGCGGGCGTGAACGCCTTCGACACCAGACGCCGCAGCCGCGTGTGGTCGGGCGGATCGATGTTGAGCAGGTGCGTCATCAGGTTCGCGCTGCGTTCGCCCGGGATGCCGACCTTGCCCTTGCCGTGCGCCGAACGTTCGTGGTGGTGCACGGGGTTCTTGCTCAGCCGCTGGTCGGCCAGGGCCTGACGTGCGTCGGCGTAACGGGTGACCAGCCACGCCTCGACACCGCTGGGCAGCCGGGTCCTGCGTACGGGCGCGTGCTCGCGGAGCCAGGCGTACGCGGGGTACGGGTCGGCGGCGAACTCCCAGTCGAAGAGCGGGGGCATGGGGCCGCCGGCGCCGCCGGCGGGGTCGCCGGAGGCGTTGGGCACGTCAGGGGCGTCGGGCACGTCGGGCACGTCGGTGTCGTCTCGCACGGGACGACGCTAACCGGTGGCGCGGCAGGGTCCAGGGGCCTGTCCCCAGGGGGCTGTCCCCGGGGACAGGCCCCTGGGGATCCGCCCCCGGGCGTCCGGCTGCACCTGGACATGGGTCGGCCGGGTGGGGGCAGCCGGAGACCGGGTTTGGCCAGTTTGGCCGGGTTGGCCGGGTTGGCCGGGTCAGGTGTGCCCGGGGCCGCCGCTGCCGAACCCGCCGCTGCTGCCCTCGTCCCACTTGCGGGGCGGGCGTTCGTGCTCGCCGGGGTGGCTGTCGGAGTCGTAGTCGTGGAACTCGTACGGCATGCGGCGCTCGCCGTCCTGCGGCACCTCGTCGGGGACCCGGTGCCTGGTCTCGTACTCCTGAGGCGAGTTCGGGCCCTTCTCCCCGGGGCTGGACGGGCGCTGGTCGCCCCTTGCGCGGATGCGGATGCCGTAGGCGACGGCCAGGATCAGGCCGACGACGACGACGATGCCCGCGACGAGCGGCGCGATGCCCACGAGCAGATCGCGCTCGGCGGCGAGCACCGGGAGCGCCGTGAGCGAGTCGGATGCGGCTTGTACTGCGTACATGGCCCACGGGTACCCCGGCCTCGGCCGCTATGCCGGTACGGGGGCATGAGCCCGGGCGGAGTTGCCCGGGGAGCGGTGCTTCCGGGCGGGAGCGGCGCTTCCGGGCGCCCCGAGAGCCGGAACGGTGCTTCCGGGCGGGAGCGGTGCTCGCGGGCGCGGGCGGTGCTCACCAGGAGACTGCGTCCTTCCGGGCTGAGGCAGTGCTCGGGGCAGGAGCGGCGTTCCCGGCCGGGGCGGCGTTCCGAAGCGAGAGCAGTGCTCACCGAGGAGGCCCGCGCCACCAGCAGGAGCCGTGCTCCGCAGGGAGAGCAGTGCTCACGAGGGGCTCGCAGGCGGGAGCAGCACCCCGGGTGGAACAGTGCTCAGATGTGAGAGCGGTGCTCGCGGCCAGGTGCGGCGATCGTGAGCGGAACGCCGTTCCGAGGCGAGAGCAGCGCTCTCACCCAGCCCCGGACAGCCGCGCCCTGAGCCCGTGAGCACCGCTCTCGGCGAGAGCATCGCGTCAGCGAGAGCGCCGCCGTAGTCGAGAGTGGTGCTCTCATTCCGGGTCGGCGATCTCACTCTCCGCCGCGCGGATCGCGTCCCGGTACCGGCGGGCCGCTGCCCGCAGAGCCGTCTCCGGATCGATGCCTTCCGCTTCGGCGCGCACGGCCAGCGCGAGGAGTTCACCGCCGACGCCGCCGTCCGCCCCGCCTGCGCGTCCCGGGCCGCCCGGCTCCGGCGTCACGTCCAGTTCCGCCAGCCGCACCCGCTGTGCCAACTTCGCGGCCAGCGCAAGCGCGGGCTGCCCCAGTGGAATCCCCTCCGTCACCGAGTCCCGGCGCTTCTCGACGGCCTTCGTGCGGAGCCAGTGCTCCCGCACCTCCTCCGCCGTCGCCGCCTGCTCCTCCCCGAACACGTGCGGATGCCGGTGAATGAGCTTCTCCACGATGCCGCCGGCCACGTCGTCGATCGTGAACGGCTCCTCCGGGTCCTCCTGCGCGATGCGGGCGTGGAAGACCACCTGCAGCAGCACGTCCCCCAACTCCTCGCACAGCGCGCCCCGGTCGTCCTCCTCGATCGCTTCGACGAGTTCGTACATCTCCTCGATGCCGTACTTGACCAGCCCCTCGTGCGTCCGGGCCCCGCTCCACGGGCAGTCCCTGCGGATGCTGTCCATGACCTGCACCAGGTCGAGGACGCGCGCGCCGGGCAGATCGTACGAGCCGGGCAGCAGCTCCAGCTCCGGCATCGAGGTACGCCCCGAACCGGCCAGCGCTGCCAGTCCGTCGGTCAGCTGCGGCTCGCCCTCGGCGGCGGCGATGACAACGGTCGTACGGCCTTCCGAGCACGCCTCGACCAGTTCGCGGGCCGTGGGCAGAGGCCCGGTGACGACGTCGACGCCCGCCTCGCGCACGTACGGCAGCAACGGATGTTCCGGATCGCCGCACACGACGTGCCCGGCGGCGCGCAGCGCCTCCCAGGCGGGCCAGGACAGCAACCCGGGCGCCACGCGGTGGCTGGTGGTGAGGAGGACGATGCGACCGGTACGGGGAGAAGCGTTCACCCGTCGAACGTAACTCAGCGGCGGTACGGGGCCGCTCGTGGCCGGCGGAGCCGGCAGCCGAGGCGGCGCGGCCCGGCCATGCGCGGCCCGGCCCTGCCCCGCCCGGCCCTGCCCGCCTCCCGCGTCACATCTGCGGCTGCGGCTGTTGCTGCTGCCGGTCCTGCTGCTCGCCTGTGAGGTCCCGCAGCCAGGGTTCGGTGGAGTTGCCGAGAGTGGCAGCCTTCACGTCCCACTTCCCGTAGCGCGGATTGACGTCGATGTTCAGGTCCTCGGAGGTCTTGGACAGCTTCTTCCGCAGCGCCGCGTTGCCCTGCGGCGTCCGCGGGTCGATGTCAGCGGCCTTAGCCATCTTGTCGACGGCAACCTGCATGCGCAGCCAGTCGTCGATCTGCGGGGGCGCGACGGCCTGCTGCTGCAGCAGCGCCTCCTTCAGCCGCTTCTCCCCGCCCGCCTGCTTCCTCAACTCCGCGTGGTACTTACCCACTTCGCGGCGCGTGACGGACACGCCCTCGTCCTTCGCGGCCTTCTCGACGATGCGTTCACGGATCAGGCTGTCCAGGGCCGCCCGGGTCAGCTGCCCGCTGCCCTTGATCATCTCCTCGCTGCGGGGGGCGGCGCGCTGCGCGTCCCGTACCGCCTCCACCTTTGCCTGCAGCTGCCCTACGCTGATGCGTTCACCGCCGGCCACCGCAGCGGCCCCGGGGTGCGCGTCGTTGCCGCACGCGGTGAGCAGCGGCGCTGCGACGAGCAGCGCGGCCGCACCACTGACGGTGATCGCGGACCTGCGGCGACGGCTTGCTTTGGTGCTGCTGTGCATCAGCTCTCCCGGACGGCGGCTAGGGGCGTGCGGCGGTTGTGCACGACCTCGGCGTTGATCGATGTTAAGCAGCCGAGGTGGTGGAGACCACCGCTTCAGCTCTCTTCCCGGCAACGATTCGGGGTGAACCGGGCGGTTCGGAGAGGCTGTCACACCGGTCGCCACCGGTCGCCACCGGTCGCCGAGGGCGTACAAGCCCTCCCGTACGGGGTGCGTGCGGTCCTGCTACCCCTACCCGTCCTCCAGGGGACTGCCGGATGGCGGCCCCGGATCCCGCACCATAGCGTCCCGTTCCATGACATCGCCCCGTACCACCACAGTGTCCTCGGCAGCGCCACCTACGTCGTCGGACTCCCGCCGTCCCGGGGGCCGCAGGGCCTCCCGTACGCGCCGGCCGGCAGCCGTGGCTTTCGTCTCCGCGCTCGCCCTCGCCCTGCCGTCGCCCCTGCTCACCGCGGGGGAGGCCGCCGCGGCCGGGCACGCGCCGGGTGACGTACGGTCCGTGACCTTCGCCGCCGAGGCCGGTCCTGCGGAGGGCCGCCTGGCGCTCCCACGCCCCACGGGCCCGTACGCCGTCGGACGCGACACCCTCCACCTCGTCGACCGCTCGCGAACCGACCCCTGGCAACCGCAGTCCGGGCCGCGGGAGTTGATGGTGTCGATGTACTACCCGGCCCGCCACGGCACCGGCGACGGCACCGCCTCGTACATGACGCGGCCCGAGGCGAAGGCCCTGCTGAAGGGCCAGAAGCTGGACGGGAAGATCCCGGTGGAGACGGTGACATCCGTGCGGACGAACGCGCGTACCGACGCGCGTCCCGCCCGGGGACGGCACCCTCTGATCGTCCTCTCCCCCGGCTTCACGCTGCAGCGCACCACGTTGAGCGTCCTGGCCGAGGAACTCGCGGGCCGCGGCCATGTCGTGGCGGTGGTCGACCACGCGTACGAGTCGTACGGCACCTCCTTCCCCGGTGGGGGGTTCACCGAGTGCGCCGCCTGCGACGCGGTCGAGGACGCACCCGACGAGGACGAGTCGAGGGCCGTGCTGGCGAAGGTCGCCGAAGGGCGTTCCGCCGACCTCTCCTTCGTGCTCGACCGGTTGACGGGACGGCACGGCCAGCGCCCGGCCTGGCCGCACACCCGCATGATCGACCCGCACCGCATCGGCGCGGCCGGGCACTCCATCGGCGGCAACGCCGCAGCGCGGCTCATGGCCGACGACCCGCGCGTGCGAGCCGGGGTGAACCTGGACGGCAGCTTCTTCGCGCCTGTCCCCGAATCCGGCCTCGGGGGCCGCCCGTTCATGCTCATGGGCACGGCGGCGGGCCACAGCCCCGGAGGAGTGGACCCCACCTGGGAGCGGGACTTCGCCCGGCTGGACGGCTGGAAGCGGTGGCTGACCGTGACCGGCGCCGGGCACTTCACCTTCAACGATCTGCCCGTGCTGGCGGGCCAGTTGGGCATCACGGATCCGAACGCACCGTTGCCGGGCGACCGTTCGGGCGAGATCACCCGCGCATACGTGGGCGCCTTCTTCGACCGGCATCTGCACGGCCTGCCGCAGCCCCTGCTGCGGGGCCCCTCACCGGCCAACCCGGAGGTGGACTTCCAGCGTCCCTGACGGCCCCCTGCTCGACGACCGGGCGGTGCCGCGCCCTGCCGCCCGGCACCTTCCCGAGGGTCCGTGTTCATCCTCGGCTCACACGCCGATCACATCCCCTGGAGACGGGCCTTCTAGCGTCGCCCGGACGACGGTCACGGAGGCGCGGAAGCTGCCCTGCGCGGGGAGGTGGAGGGGACATCGGCACACGAGGACGCAGACGCGGGACGCGAGAGCGGCAGGGAGCCCCTGCCGTCCCGCACACCACCGGGCACCGAGCCGGACACACCACCGGGGACGAAGCCGGACACAGCGCCGGCTCCGCACCACGCCCACGGAAGGCACGGGACCCGCACTGGGACAACGTCCGGTTCCTCTCGGGCACTCTCGTCCTCGTCGGGCACATCATCGAGCCGCGCGGCGACATCGAGGGGCTGCGCTGGCTGTATCTCGTCAGCTGGGCGATGCGCGTCCCCGTATTCGTCATCGTGGCCGGGTACTTCAGCAGCGCCGGACCGCTCGGGAGACGGGAGCTGCGGCAGCTCACGGAGGCGGTGCTCGCGCCGTACCTTCTGATCGGGCTGGTGCACACGCTGGAGGTCAGGCTCCTGGAGGGGCACTGGAAGTTCTTCACCTCCCATCCCGCCTGGGGCCTGTGGTTCCTGCTGTCGCTGTTCATCTGGCGGATGCTGCTGCCGTACCTGGCCGAACTCCGGTATCCGCTGCCGACCACGGTGGCCGCCGCCCTCGCCGTCGGCTACCTCGACGACTTCACCACGGCCTTCTCCGCCGCCCGCACGGTCGCCTTCCTCCCTTTCTTCGTCCTCGGCTGGGAGCTGCGCCAGGGCCTCGCGGACCAACTGATGCACGCACGCTGGAGCCGCCATGCGGCTGTCTGTGTGCTCACGGCGACAGCGGTGACGGTCTGGTTCCTCCGGTCCAACATCGACCCGAGCTGGCTCGGCATGCACGTCCCGTACCAGGACACGGCCTATTTCGACGCGATGTGGGCGTGGGGCCAGCGCGGGGCGGTGCTGGTGTGCGGGATGCTGATCGCGCTGAGCTTCATCAGGCTGGCGCCGAAGCGGCGGCTGCCGTTCCTGACGTACCTGGGCGCGGGCGGCCTGTTCATCTACCTCCTCCATCCCCTCGTACTGCGCGCCCTCTTCCACTTCGCCGGCCTGGGGTGGGTCGGTCCGTGGCCGGAGCAGCTCGCCATGATCGCCTTCGGGTGCGCTCTGGCCGCCGTGCTGGCCTCGCCTCCGGTGCAGCGGCTCGCGGGGCCGCTGGTGCGTCCCCGGATGCCGTGGCTGTACGCGCCGGAGCGTCCCGCGGATCCCGTGGATCCCGTGGATCCCGCCGCTCCCGGGGAACACGCCGCCCCGGCCACGCGGCATCACGAATCCGCCGCGCCGCCCCGCTCCGTGGACGCCGGCACCGCCGCCGGAACGGCCGGCACCGCCGGTACGGTCACCGGCACCGCCGGTACCACCACCGGAACCCCCGGCACCGCCACAGCAACCCCCGGCACCGTCACGACCCCGGGACGGTCGTGAGGAACTCGCCCACCCATGCGAGCAGTTCGCGCCCCACGACCGGCTTGCCGCCGATGCCGCCACCCGCCTTGGGACGCGGCACCAGCACCTGCCGCGTGGCACGCTTGATCACCGAGCGCGGATAGACGCGGTTCAGGCGCAGTTCCTGCGACTCCCGAAGCTCGACGGGGCTGAAGCGGACGTTGCTGCCCTGCAGGGTGATGTCCGTGACGCCGCAGGAGCGGGCGAGCATACGCAGGCCCGCGACGAGCAGCAGGTTCTCCACGGGTTCCGGCAACGGCCCGTAGCGGTCGGCGAGTTCCTCCCGTACGGCCGCGATGTCCTCCTCGGAGTTGGCGGAGGCGATGGCACGGTAGGCCTGGAGGCGCAGCCGCTCACCGGGCGCGTAGTCGTGCGGCACGTGGGCGTCGACGGGCAGTTCGATCTTGACCTCGAGCGGGGCCTCCTCGACTTCGCCGCCCTGTTCCAGCGCGTTCCGGTAGTCGGCGACGGCCTCGCCGACCATGCGTACGTACAGGTCGAAACCCACGCCCGCGATGTGGCCGGACTGTTCGCCGCCGAGCAGGTTCCCGGCGCCGCGGATCTCCAGGTCCTTCATCGCGACGTACATTCCGGCGCCCATCTCGGTGTGCTGGGCGATGGTGGCGAGCCGTTCGTGCGCCGTCTCGGTCAGCGGCTTCTCCGGCGGGTAGAGGAAGTAGGCGTAGCCGCGTTCGCGTCCGCGTCCGACGCGGCCGCGCAGCTGGTGCAGCTGCGAGAGGCCGAAGTTGTCGCCGCGTTCGACGATGAGGGTGTTGGCGTTGGAGATGTCGATGCCGTTCTCGACGATCGTCGTGGCGACCAGCACGTCGGACTTCTTCTCCCAGAAGTCCACCACGACCTGCTCCAGCGCCTGCTCCGACATCTGCCCGTGCGCCGTGGCGATACGGGCCTCCGGCACGGTCTGCCGCAGTCGTGCCGCCGCACGCTCGATGGACTCCACACGGTTGTGGATGTAGAAGACCTGGCCCTCGCGCAGCAGTTCACGGCGGATGGCGGCGCCGATCTGCTTCTCCTCGTACGGGCCGACGAAGGTGAGCACCGGATGCCGCTCCTCGGGCGGAGTGGTGATCGTCGACATCTCGCGGATGCCGGTGACGGCCATCTCCAGCGTCCGCGGGATGGGGGTGGCGGACATGCTCAGCACGTCCACGTTCGCCCGCAGCTTCTTCAGCTGCTCCTTGTGCTCGACTCCGAAGCGCTGCTCCTCGTCCACGATGAGCAGGCCCAGGTCCTTGAACTTGGTGTCGGAGGAGAAGAGCCGGTGCGTGCCGATGACGATGTCGACCGTGCCTTCGCGCAGGCCGTCGACGACCGCCCGCGCCTCGGACTCGCTCTGGAAGCGCGACAGTGCCCGTACGTTGACGGGGAACTGCCCGTAGCGCTCTGTGAAGGTCGAGAAGTGCTGCTGGACCAGGAGCGTCGTGGGGACGAGGACGGCGGCCTGCTTGCCGTCCTGCACGGCCTTGAACGCCGCGCGCACCGCGATCTCCGTCTTTCCGTAGCCGACGTCGCCGCAGATGAGCCGGTCCATCGGGACGGACTTCTCCATGTCCTCCTTGACCTCGCCGATGGTGGTCAGCTGGTCCGGGGTCTCGGCGTACGGGAAGGCGTCCTCAAGCTCGCGCTGCCAGGGCGAGTCCGGGCCGAAGGCGTGCCCGGGTGCGGCCATGCGCGCCGAATACAGCTTGATGAGGTCGGCGGCGATCTCCTTGACGGCCTTCTTGGCCCGCGCCTTCGTCTTCGTCCAGTCGGCGCCGCCGAGGCGGTGCAGCGAGGGCTGCTCGCCGCCGACGTACTTGGTGACCTGTTCCAGCTGGTCGGTGGGCACGAAGAGGCGGTCGCCGGGCTGGCCGCGCTTGGCCGGGGCGTACTCGACCAGGAGGTATTCGCGAGTGGCGCCCTGCACGGTGCGCTGCACCATCTCGACGTAGCGGCCCACGCCGTGCTGCTCGTGGACGATGAAGTCACCGGGGACGAGCGTGAGCGGGTCGATCTGCTTGCGCCGCCGCGCCGGCATGCGGGCGGCCTCGCGGCCCGCGGCCCGCTGGCCCGACAGGTCGGTCTCGGTGAGCACCGCGAGCTTCAGCCCGGCGTCGACGAAGCCGTTGTCGAGGCAGCCGCGCGCCACGTGCACCACGGACGGCGTGATCTCGCCCAGGTCGCTCTCCTGGCGGGCGGCGATGCCCTCGCCGCTGAGGACTTCGACCGTACGGACGGCGGGGCCGTGGGCCTCGGTGACGTACACGCACCGCCAGCCGGCCGACAGCCACTCCTTGGTGTCGGCGAGGGCGCGGGCGGTGTCGCCGCGGTAGCTCTCGGGGGCGCGCATGCCCAGGCGCAGCACGTCGGCGCCCTCGGCCAGGGACTCCTCGTACGCGGCCTCGTCCTCGTCCGGGCCCGCGGCGGCGCCGGAGCTGAAGGGGCTGACCGACCACCACATCATGCCCAGCTCACGGGCGCGCTCGCGCAGGTCGGCGATGCCCCACAGGGACGCCGCGCCCAGGTCGACGGGCGCCTGGCCGCTGTCCGACATCGCGGTGGCGCTCCACGAGGCCTGGAGGAACTCCTGTGAGGTGGCCACCAGGTCCGCCGCGCGGGTGCGGACCCGCTCCGGGTCGCACACCAGCGCCATCGTCCCCTTCGGTACGACGTCGAGCAGCAGCTCCATGTCGTCGACGAGGACGGGCGCGAGGGACTCCATGCCCTCGACCGCGATGCCCTCGGCGATCTTCCCCAGCAGCTCGCCGAGCTCCGGGTGCTCCTCGGCGAGGGCCGCGGCCCGCCGCCGTACGTCGTCCGTCAGCAGCAGCTCCCGGCACGGCGGCGCCCACAGGCCGTGCTCGGCGGCCTCCAGGGAGCGCTGGTCGGCGACGCGGAAATAGCGGATCTCCTCGATCTCGTCGCCCCAGAACTCCACGCGCAGCGGGTGCTCCTCGGTGGGCGGGAAGACGTCGAGGATGCCGCCGCGTACGGCGAACTCCCCCCGCTTCTCGATGAGTTCGACGCGCGAGTAGGCGGCCGCCGCCAGCGCGTCCACGACCTCCTCCATGTCTGCGCTCTGCCCCTGCCGCAGGGCCACAGGCTCCAGCTCTCCCAGGCCCTTGACCTGCGGCTGGAGCACGGAGCGTACGGGCGCGACGACGACGCTGACCGGGCCCGTGCCCGCGTCGCCGTCCGCGTCCGGGTGCGTGAGCCGGCGCAGAACGGCGAGACGGCGGCCCACGGTGTCGGAGCGGGGAGAGAGCCGCTCGTGGGGCAGCGTCTCCCACGACGGGTACTCCACGACGCCCTCGGGCGGCAGCAGCGTGCGCAGCGCCTGGGTCAGGTCCTCCGCCTCACGGCCCGTCGCGGTCACGGCCAGCACCGGACGCCCCGAGGAGCGGGCGAGGGCCGCCACCGCGAAGGGCCGGGCGGCGGCGGGGCCGACGAGGTCGACGTGGTGCCGGTTGCCGTCGGCGGCGGCCTCGACGGCCTCCTGCAGCGCGGGGTCACGCGCGACGGCGTCGAGCAGTCCGGTGAGACTCATCAGGGGTGGCTTCCCGTCCGGGGGTGGGCAACGCGAACACCCCGCAACGGCGCTGCGCGGACGTTCCGGGGGCTTCCAAGCCTACGGCGACCCGCGGACGGGCGTGGCCCCGATCTCCCGCCGGGGACGGTGCCCGCCTTACGGGCCGGGCTGGAGCGCGGGAGCCCCAACGGCGGCAGGCACCGGCGGCCCGGTGACCTCACGGGGTCGCCGGGCCGCCGGTGCCTCGGTCATACGGCCGGTGCCGGTGCCCGGCACCCGCAGACGGTCAGCGCGTGTAGGCGCAGATCGCGAAGACGCTGATCCCGACCGAGTCGAACTCGTCCTGGTTGCCGAGCCCGATCCAGCCCCTGTGGTTGTCGGTGGGGAAGCTGCCGACGAGCTCCGCTCCCTCACCGCGGGCCTCGGCGCCGCCGCCGAGGACCTTCTTGCCCTTCGGGCACCAGACGGTGCGGCGCTCGAAGTTGCCCACGTTCTCGTTCGGCAGCGACACGACCTCGTAGCCGTAGATCTTGCCGTGTCCCTTGGGCTTGCCCTCGGGGGCCGAGTCGGCCTGAGCCGTCCAGCCGCCGCCGGCCACCACGGCCAGGGCCAGCGCTGCTGCTACGCCGAGAGCCCGGTTCTTTCGCATCTGTGCCTTACCTTCCTCACTGAGTCCGGCCCGGCGGTCGCCGGGCCGGACTCAGTATCAGGCGGAAATATGGAGAGAAGGCCGTAGACACGGACATAACCGAACAAGCTTGGCGGCATGCCGCGTTCGCCGTAGCCGGTGGCCGGTGCCATGTACCCCGCTCCCCGTGCCCTGCCCCGTGCGGGGACGAGTCCGGGCACCCGCCACGGCCGGCCCGTCACTCCGTCGCGATCGCGTTCAGCACATTCATCCGTCCCGCACGGAACGCCGGCACCAGCGCCGCCACCAGACCCACCAGCGCCGAGCCCGCGAAGACCGCGCCGATCGTCGGCCACGGGATCTGCAGCACGTTCAGCCCCTCCAGCGCAAGCAGCTGCTGCGCCGCCGCGCCCCAGCACATCCCCAGACCCAGCCCGAGCATGGCGCCGAAGAGCGCGATCACGACCGACTCCAGCCGGATCATGCGCCGCAGTTGCCGCCGTGCCAGGCCGATGGCCCGCATCAGACCGATCTCGCGGGTGCGTTCGACGACGGAGAGCGCGAGGGTGTTCACCACTCCGAGGACCGCGACGATGATCGCCAGCGCCAGCAGCCCGTAGACCATGTTGAGCATCCGCCCGACCTGGTCCTGCAGGGTCTCCTTGAAGTCGGCCTGGTCACGCACCTGGTACTGCGGATACGGCTTCAGCTCCTTCTTGAGCGCCGCGTACGCCGCGTCCTCCTTGCCGTCCTTCGCCGACCCGAACATCATCGCGCTGGACGGCACCCGGTCCTCGGGGAGATGACGGCGCGCGGTGGCGATGTCCGTGTACATCGCTCCCCTGTCGACGCTGGTCTCCTCCTTGGTGACCGCGGCCACCGTGAGCTCCGCCGTACGGCCGCCCGCGAAGGCGACCTTCAGCTTGTCGCCCGTCCTGACGCCGTGCTTCTCGGCGTAGGCAGAGCCCACCGACATCGAGTCGCGGTCGTACGCGGCCGCCAGGTCACCGGACTTCACCTCGCGGCGCAGGTCCTTCATGTACGAGGGGTCGGTCGCGGAGAGCTGCTCGGAGCCCGACTTGCCGTCGGGCGTCGTGATCCGGGCGGCGACCATCTTGTAGGACGTCACCGTCTCCAGGGACTTCGCCGCCCTGAGCTTCCTCTCCACGGCGGGAGTGATCGGCTGGCCGTTGCCGGACTGGACGATGAAGTCCGCACCGACCGAGCGGTCCAGCTCCTTGGTCGCCGAGGCGACCATCGACGACCCGACGACCGACAGCGACGCGACCAGCGCGAGCCCGATCATCAGCGCCGCGGCGGTGGCGCCCGTACGGCGGGGGTTGCGCAGCGCGTTCCGTTCGGCGAGACGCCCCACCCGGCCGCCGAACGGCCGCAGCGTCACCACCGACAGCACCCGCACGAGCCCGCCGGCGAGCACCGGCCCGACGACGATGAGGCCGAGCATCGTGAGGACGACGCCCGCCCCCAGGTACAGCGACCCCTGGGCCGCCTTCTCCGCCTGTGTGGCGGCGTAGAGGGCCGCTCCGCCGCCGGCGGTGAGCAGAGCGCCGAGGACGGCACGTACCGCACCTGCCTTGACGTCCGCGGGGGTGCCCGCGTCCCGTAGCGCCGCCATCGGGGAGACCCGGCCTGCACGCCGCGCCGGCAGATACGCCGCGAACAGCGTGACGAGGATGCCCAGCGCGAGCCCGATGGCGGGCGTCGTCCACACCACCGTCAGTTCGGACGTGCTCAGGTTCATGCCCAGCAGGCCCATGAGCTCCATCAGCCCGACAGCCAGCCCGACGCCCGCGCCGACACCCAGCAGGGACCCGATCACGCCCAGCAGCAACGCCTCCGTCAGCACCGACCTGTTGACCTGACCGCGGCTCGATCCGACGGCCCGCATCAGGCCGATCTCGCGGGTGCGCTGGGCGACCAGCATCGAGAACGTGTTGACGATGAGGAAGACACCCACCAGCAGGGCGATGCCCGCGAAGCCGAGCAGGGCGTACTTCATCACGTCGAGGAGGGCGCCCATCTGCTCCCGGCTGGAGTCCGCGGCCTCCTTCTTCGTCTGGTACGTGTACTCGCCGGCGCCCAGCGACGCCGTCACGTTCTTCTTCAGCAGCGCGTGTGTGACGCCCTTTTCGGCGGTGACCGCGATGCCCGTGTACGAGCCGGTGCGGCCGAGCAGCACCCGCTGGGCGGTGGCCGTGTCGAAGTAGACGATCGCCGCTCCGGGGTTGGTGACCTGGAACGTCGCGATCCCGGAGACGCGCGCGGTGAAGTCGCCGGTGGTGGCGATCGTCCGCAGCTCGTCGCCGAGCTTCAGGTCCCGCTTCTTCGCCGTGTCGGCGTCGACCATCACCTCGGACGCACCGCGCGGCGCGTGCCCCGAGGTGATCTTCATCGTGTCGCTGTCGCCCGCCGTCCAGTTGGCGGCGATGGTGGGGGCTCCGGTGGTGGAGCCGATGTTCTTGTCGTCGCCGTCGACGACGGTGACCTGCTCGCTGGAGACCATGCCTTCCGCCGACCGGGCCCCGTCGGCCTCGCGGGCCTCGGAGAGAGCGGAGGCAGGCACCGTGCGGGGCTTGCCGGAACGCCCGCCCGAGCCGTCACCGTCCGTCTTCTTCGGGCTGACGGTCACGTCGGCCGAAGTGGAGGCGAACAGCCGGTCGAAGGTGGTGTTCATGGTGTCGGTGAAGACGAGCGTGCCGCACACGAACGCCACCGACAGCACTACGGCGACGGCACTGAGCGCCATCCGCCCCTTGTGCGCGAAGAAGTTGCGCAGCGATGCCTTGAACACGGTCACGGCCGGCCTCCGTTGGCGCCGAACGCGTCGAATCCGTCGTCGAGGCTGCCGAACGCGGCCAGTCCGTCCGGACCGCGGCCGGCGCCGCCCGAAACGGCCTCCACACCCGTGACGCCCCTGCCGTCCTGTCCGCCGGGTGCCGGGCCCGCCGATCCGGCGGGGGGTGTCACCGTGCCGGGGTCCGTGCTCTCCGCGAGGCGCAGCATCTTGTCCAGTACGGCCTCGGCGGTCGGCCGGTACATCTCGTCGACGATGCGTCCGTCCGCGAGATAGAGCACACGGTCCGCGTACGCGGCCGCCACCGGGTCGTGTGTGACCATCACGATGGTCTGCCGCAGTTCGTCGACGGACCGGCGCAGGAAGCCCAGCATCTCGGCGCCCGCGCGGGAGTCGAGGTTGCCGGTCGGCTCGTCCCCGAAGATGATCTCGGGACGGGCCGCGAGTGCTCGCGCGACGGCCACCCGCTGCTGCTGACCGCCGGAGAGCTGGCTCGGCCGGTGCCGCAGGCGCTCATGGAGGCCGACGGTGGAGATGACCGTCTCCAGCCACTCCTTGTCGGGCTTCCGGCCGGCGATGTCCATGGGGAGCGTGATGTTCTCCAGGGCGTCGAGCGTCGGCAGCAGGTTGTACGCCTGGAAGATGAAGCCGATCCGGTCGCGCCGCAGCCGCGTCAGCTTCTTGTCCTTCAGACCGGTGATCTCCTGCTCGCCGACGAAGATCCGCCCTTCGGTGACCGAATCCAGACCGGCCAGGCAGTGCATCAGCGTCGACTTGCCCGAGCCCGAAGGGCCCATGATCGCGGTGAACTCGCCGCTCGCGATGTCCACATCGACATGGTCGAGCGCGACGACCCGCGTCTCGCCCGACCCGTACGCCTTGACCAGTTGACGGGCGGAGGCCGCGACGGCCGGACGCGCCCCGCTGCCCCCACTCCAGGGATCCGCTACAGCCGTCGTCATGGTGTGTGTTCCTCTCCCCGTTCGGTGTTCCGGTGGTTCCGGTGGTTCCGGCGTTGCCTGTCGTTCCGGCGGTCCGGCGGCTCCGCGCCGTGCGCCTGCGCGGTACGGCCCGGTGCCGCCGCGCCGCGGGCAGTGCGTCCGCAAGTGCGTGAGCTGTGAATTCGTGAGCCGTGGTGCAGTGAAGCCGTGAGCAGTGAGCCGTGAAGCAGTGGGTGAGCTTCGTCTGAAGTCTCCAGCCGCGCGGGTGCGCGCCGCGATGGTGCCCGTACCTCTTCGGATGCGGGGGCTGGCCCCACCCCCCGGCCGGGCCGCCCGGGAGCCGTCCGCGCATCCGGGCCGGCTCCGTGACAGGAGCGTATGCGGCGGCAGCGGCGCCCTCGTCCCTCTCCAGGACGATTCCGCGCGGCCGCCGACCGACGGAACACCCCTAGGGGACGGACCGCACGCACAGGGAGGCCTTGCCGCACCTGGGCCACGCCCGTACGGGACCCGGCGGCGCCGGAACGAGCACGGCTGCCATGACCATCAGTGACGATGTTGGAAATGTGAAAGGTTTCCCCGAGTCCCTTCCAACCACCTGACACTCGCCAGTAACGTGCGCTCAACCTCGGGCGTTCGGCCCCGTACGGAGGGGAGGCGCGCATGGCGTTCAGCAACGGCGAACAACGTGGGTACTTCGACGACTACGGAACGTACCGGCCCGAGCCCGCCTTTCCGCCCCGCCCGCACCACCCGCCACGCCCCTCCCACAGCCCGCCGCCGACGCGCCCGCCCAGCGTCCCCGCACACGCCGACACCGAACTGCGCCGACTGCGCACCGCCTACCGCTGGCTGCGCCGCAGCATGACGCTGATCGTGCTCGGCTACTTCACCGTGTTCCTGTGCATGGCGGCCTACCTCCCCGACCTCATGTCGCAGTCCGTGTTCGGCTCCGTCAACCTCGGGGTCTTCCTCGGGCTGCTGCTGATCCCCATCACCCTGCTGACGATCATCACGTACGAGCTCTCCGCCCGCGCCACCGTCGACCCCGTCTCCCACCGGGTGCGCATAGCCGACGAGGAAGCGCGAGAGAGCGAGGAGGAACGCAGGTGAACCCGAGCTCCGTGGACGCCGGTTCGCAGTCCCTGTCCTTCGCCATCTTCGCCGCCCTGGTCAGCATCACGCTGCTGCTGTGCATCATGACCAGCGCCGAACGCGACGACCTCGACGAGTTCTACACCGGCTTCCGCACCCTCGCTCCGCTGCGCAACGGCCTCGCCATCGCCGGCGACTACATCTCCGCCGCCACCGTCCTGTCCACCATCGGCATCATCGCCCTCACCGGCTTCGACGGGCTCCTCCTCGCCCTCAGCACCGCCCTTTCCCTGCTGCTGCTGATGGTTCTGCTCGCCGAACCGCTGCGCAACGCCGGCCGGTTCACCATGGGTGACGCCCTCACCCACCGCGCCCCCAGCCGCCTGGTCCGTCTCGCGGCGACCGCGGTCACGCTCGCCGCGCTGCTGCCCCTGATGGTCTTCCAGCTCTCCGGCGCCGGCCATCTCGTCACCCTCGTGCTGGGCTTCGAGGGCTCCTCCGTCCGTACGGCCACCATCGTCGCCCTCGGCGGCCTCATGATCGGCTATGCCGCGATCGGCGGGATGAAGGGCACGGCGCTCATCCACATCATCAAGCTCGTGGTGCTCTTCGGCGCCTCGCTGATGCTCGCCCTCCTCGTCATGGACAAGGTCGGCTGGAACCCCTCGCGGCTCGTCACCCTCGCCGACATCGGCAGCGGACAGGGCGCCGCCTACGCACGCTCCGGGCTGCTGATCCAGCCGACGTCCATCGGCAAGGTCGACCTGGTCGCCAGCTCGCTCACCGTCGTCTTCGGCGCCGCATGCCTGCCGCACGTCACGATGCGCATGTTCACCGCGAGGAACGCGCCCGACATCCGCCGCGCGATGTCCTACGCCGTCATGATCATGGCGGTGTTCGTGCTCCTCATCGCCGTCATCGGAGCCGGAGCGACCGCGCTCCTCGGCCGTGAGGTCCTCGCCGCGGGCGACCCCGAGGGCAGCACCGCGATCCTCCAGCTGGCCCGCGCGATCGTCGCCGACTCCGCCGCCCTGTCGACGTTCGTCTTCACCACCGTCTCCACGGCCGTCTTCCTGACGCTGCTCTCGTCCGTCGCCGGAATGATCCTCGCCTGCGGCAACTCCCTCGCCCACGACCTGTACGCACACGTGATGACCCGCACCGGCGAGCCCTCTCCGCGGCGGGAACAGATCGTCGCGCGCCTCGCCGCGTTCGCCGTCGGAGCCCCCGCGATCGCGCTGGCCGTACTCGTCCAGGACAAGGCGCTACGCGCGCTGATAATCCTGTCCTTCAGCATCGCCGCGTCCGCCATCGCGCCGGCGCTCGTCTACAGCCTCTTCTGGCGGCGCTTCACCCGGCTCGGCCTGCTGGGCACGCTCATCGGCGGCACGGCCGCGGCGATCGTGGTCACGGCCTACTCCACGACGATCTCCGGCACGCCCCAGTCGCTCTTCCCCGACAAGGACTTCGACATCTTCCCGCTCACCACCAGCGGCATGATCAGCATCCCCGTCGGCTTCCTGCTCGGCTGGGCTGGCACCTTCCTCAGCAGCCGCCGCAAACAGGACCAGGGACGTACGGAGTACAGGGCGGCGGAACCGCGGCTGCTCGCCGGAGCCAGGCGCCGCTGACGCGCCGGCTGCCCGGTCCCGGCCTCCCGGCGGGGCCGGCGTCCCGGCGTCGCGGCGTCGCGGCGTCCCGGCACATCGCGTCACGGTGCCGGAAAACGACCGAAGTCCCCGGCGGACGCGGGGACTTCAGGCGGACGGACCGGTACGGACGCAACGGTACGGACGGACCGGTACGGATGCTCAGCGGCCGCGGCCCCTGACCTGCCCTGGGACGGTGACGAATTCGGCAGCGCCGGAGGTCTCCCCGTCCGCTCCCTTCGCGCTCCCGGCGCTCTCCGTGCCGTCCGCCCCGTCCGCCCCGGTCCCGGGCACCTGTGCCTGCCGCCCCGACCGCCCCGTCAGCGCCGCCAGGGTGCTGCGCACCCGCGCCATGTGCCGCCTCATCTCGGCCGCGTGCTCGGCGTGTTCGCCCAGCACCCGCTCGGTCTCCCGCTCGACGGCCTCCGCCCGCACCCGTGCCCCGGCGCGCAGCTTCCCGCCCCGCGCCTGCGCCTCCTCCTGCCAGCGCCGCGCGTCCTCCTCGGCCCCGGCACGCTCCTGCCGGGCCGCCTCCAGCAACTCCTCGCCTCGATCGGCCAGTTCACCGACGTACGCCTCGACGGCCCGTCTGCGCTCGGCGAGTTCACGCTCAGCTTCCTCCGACTCGGCCGCCTGCGCCCGCTCCTGCTCGGCCAGCGCCCCCGCGCAGTGCGCCTCCGTCTCCCGGAGCGCCTCGTCCGCCTCGGTACGCGTCTGCCGCGCGGCCTCCCGCGCGGCTGCCTGCACGGCCTCGGCCTCGCTGCGTGCCGCCTCGATCCTGCGGGCAGCGGCGGCGGCCGCCTCCGCCCGCAGCAGCTCCGCTTCCTCCTCCGCGGCGGCACGGACGGCCTCGGCGTGCGCCTCGGCCTCCGCCCGGGTCCGTGCGACGTCGGCGCCGGTCGCCTCCCGTACGTCCGCGGCCTCGTCCTCGGCCAGCGCCAGCAGCCGCCGGGCACGGTCGCCCAGGCATTCGTACGTCTGCGGCGGCAGCGACTCCGCGATCCCCCGCAACCGCTCGGCCTCCGCGGTCAGTTCCGTCTCGAGCGCGGCCAGTTCGGCCATGCGCCCGCGGTCCTCCTCCTGCTGCCCGATCAGCACGGCCATCGCCCGGTCGACCTGCTCGGGCCGGTAGCCGCGGCCCCGTACAACAGCGAACGCATGCGGCGACGCACCCATGTCGAGCCCCTTACCTCAGCAACACACTCAATGGCGGAGGAACATCCTTCTCGATGAGAGCGAAGCGGTCATAGCGCGACACTCCATCCGAGTGCGTCACGAAGGCCGCGTCCTGCCCCCTGGAGCGGGCCGCACGGGTTCGAAGTCGCCGGGGATCGTGCGCGGCACCAGCGGCGATGCACGCGCGACGGTGATCGCGCAGCCCGTCACCTCACGGGCGCCGCGGACCATCCGTGCGAGTGACGTACGGCGGGACCGGCTTCCGCCCCGCAGGGTGAACGGTGTGGACGTCGCACCCGGTCCGCCTGCCCGCCCTCCGGCGCCCCGCCGGCCGTCTCAGCCGAGGAACAGCGGCACTCTCGCCGCCAGTTCGCCGAGTGCGGCCTTCTCCGCGCCGGTCGGCGCCCGGCGGCCGGTGCCGGCCAGAAGTGCGTCCTTGTCGGTGAACGACGCCGGGAACGGGGCACCGGCGATCTCTTCCAGCAGCGCGCGGGACCGGGACAGACCCTCCGCGGGGGGATCCGCCGCGTCCGGGAGGTGAGCGATCAGGTCGAGGTGGTGCAGCGTCCATTCCAGGACGTACGCGCCGAGGTAGTCCCCCACGGTGAGGACCATGTCCTGGGTGCCCACCCGGACGCCGGGGTCGGCCAGCCGCGCGGCACGTCCGGCGGCGGAACCGACGTCGTCCAAGTGGAACTTGAGCAGGCGCGGGTCCTCGTAGGCGGCGGCCAGCCGGACGGTCAGCGCGTCCAGCGGGTCATCGCCCGTCGGCGGCCGGTCCTCGACGCTCCAGTAGGCCGCCGCGTCGGCGGTCGCCTCCCCCGCGACGGGGGTGACGAGGGTGATCAGCACGTCCTGCGCGTCGATGACGAGGTGGCACACGAGGTCGCGTACGAGCCAGCCGGCGCAGCCGGACGGCCGCCCGAAGTCCTCGTCCGTGAGCTCGGCGACCGCGGCGAGCAGCGCCGTCCAGGAGCGTGAGAAGGCATCCACAGCGGCAAGGTAGTGCGGTGCCGGAACGGCGGCCATCGCATTTCGGACGGGCGCGGCGCAGGGCGCGCGGCCGCGCCGCGAGGGCCGTGCGCCGCGTCAGCCGGGGCTCGACCAACCGCTGTCGCGGGCGGATTCGAGGTGGCGGAGCGGAAGCGGAGGGGCGCTGCCGACCCGGCCTAGAACAGCCCGTCCCACATCTGCTCCAGCAGCACGGCCCACCAGTTCTCCGGCGAGGCGAGCGCCGCCGGGTCCAGCGCGGCGAGCTGAGCCTGGAAATCGACCGTCCAGCGACCCGCCTGCTCCTGCGTCAGCCCGTACCGCAGCGGCCACATCCGGCCGAGCAGCGCCAGCGCCCGTACGAACTCGGGCAGCCCGGTGCTGACGAACTGCGGCTGCGCGGGCTGCCCTTCGGGGCCTCCCTCCAGCGGTACGGCAACGATGTTCGCGGTGCCGTACTGCACGCACATCTGCTTGCCGAAGTCGTTGCCCATCACCAGGTACGAGCCCGCGTCGGCACCGGGCTGCACGCCCCGCTCCTGCGCCAGCTCGGCCAGCGTCGGCACCGGACGGCCCGGCTGCGTCTGCCCCCAGAAGAACGGGCCGACGTCCACCGGCAGCCCGGCCCACACCAGCGTCTGCCCGACGATGTCGGGCACGCCCTGCCGCGAGACGGCGTGCTGGTCGAAGCGGAAGACGGCCTGCGGCCCGAACGCCTGAAGCAGCTCATGCCCTATGGCGTCCGGCGGCACCGGAGGCACGGGCGGGATCTGGTGCTGCGGCGGCAGCGGCACCCGGAACGGGGCCGGCCGGGCCGGTCCGTCGGCGACCTGGTGCAACTCGCCCTGGTGCTCCAGGAGATGACGCATGCCCTGCTGACGGGAGGTGTGGTCGCGTCCGTACGGGGCGGTGTGCGTGACCCGTACCTGCGGCCACGTCTCGCGGATCATGCGGGCGCAGTAGCCGCCGGGCAGCTCGCAGGACTCCAACTCGGTGTGCAGCTCCACCACTTGCTGCGGAGGCACGTTCATGTTCCGCAGCTCGTGCAGGATCTGCCACTCCGGGTGCGGGGTGCCGGGGGCGGAGCGCCTGATCAGCTGCTGCTCCGAGCCGTCCGGCGCGCGGTAGCGGAGCACCGCCATGTAGCCGGGGCCGACGGTGGGCACACCGGAGGGCGGCGCCTGCTGCTGCGGATAGCCGTACGCGGGCGGCGCGGGGGCGCCGGGCCCCGCGGGCACGGCGGGCGGCGGACCGGCGGGCGGCCCCTGCTGAGGGAAGCCGTATCCCTGCGGAGGGGCACCGGCCGGAGCCGCACCGGCCGGAGCCCCGGGCGCGGGAGGCGGCGGGGCGGGAGGACCGGGAGGACCGGGAGGACCGGGAGGCGGCGGTGTGCCCGGGCCGCCCGAGGACGGGGGCGGCCCCGGGGACGCCAGCATCGTCGCGGCGTGGTGCACGTCGTCGCCGCCGGTGCCGGGTGCGCCGGGCGCAGCGGGTGGCGGCGGAGGCGTGCCGGGAGCACCCGGGCTGTCGCCGGGGCCGCTGTCGCGGAGCTGTGCCACCTCGTCGGCGGAGACCATCTGCGTCGGCACGTATCCCGGGCCGGACGGTCCGGACGCAGGGGCGGGCGAACCGGGCGCACCGGGCGCCGAACCGGTGCCCGCTTCTCCGGGCCTGGCGCCGGGTGTGCCCGGTGCGCCGGGAGGCGGCGGTACGGACGGTCCGCCGCCCCGCGAGGGCCGTCCCGCTGCGGAGCCGCCCGCGGGCGCCCGGCCCGTATCCGCGTCGGCACCGGCACCGGCACCCACCGCTCCGGGCGGACCGGGCGGACCGGGCGGAGGCGGGGGCGTGCCGATTCCGGCGGCGCCGCCCTGCGACGGGTCCGCCAGCATCGTCGCCGCATGGTGCACGCCACCGCCACTGCCACCGCCGCTGCTGTCGCCGCCGGGGCCCTGGCCGGGCGGCGGTGCCGGTGCGTCGGGCGGCATGGGGGGCGGCGGAGGCAGGCCGGGACCGTGAGCCTGACCGGGCGCCTGGCCCGATGCCTGTCCCTGCTGTCCCGGTGCCGGCTGGTCCGTGCCCTCCACAGCGGGCGACACCGCGGTGGACGGCAGGACGGGGCCCTCGGGCATCAGTTCCGTCTTGGCGTCCGCCGACGCCGGGTCGCCGGACAGGGGCGGCGCGAAGACCGTCGCGGGCGGCGACTGTGCCTCGCCGCCACCCGAACTGCTGGTGTCCGCCGCGTCCCACGGGCTGGACCCCGCCGCCGCTGACGCACTCGCGGAGGCCCCGGCACGGCCGGCACCCGCACCCGTGCTCCGCCGGTCCGGGATGCCCATCTGGTCGGCTGCCTGCTGCAGCCACTCCGGCGGGGTCAGCAGGAACGACGTGGCCTCCAGGTCCAGCCGCTGCGGCGCGGACGCGCCGGCAGGAGCGGCAGGCACCTCGGTCGGGCCGTACTCCTCCTCGTAGCGGCGGATGATCTCGCCGACCGGCAGCCCCGGCCACAGCGTCGTGTCGCCGCTGTCCCGCGCTATCACCAGCCGCGCACGCGTCACTTCGGAGCCGGGCCCGCCGGGAGGCTCCGCCCAGGCCACGAAGCCCAGGTCGAACTCCCGCACCCGCACCTCACTGTGCCGTTCGGCCGGCACGTCGCCGTTGACCCAGCGCTCCGCGCGCTCCTGAGCCTGTGCGAAGGTCACCATCGCGCGCTCACTCCCCAACCCTCAACGCCGGCCTCACACCTGGACCGCACGTGCGAAGCCGCCGTCCACCATCAGGTTCGCCACGGTCTCCAGCTCCGGCGGACTGCCCGCGAGCCGCAGCAGGAACTCGTCGAAGTCCGCGCCGCACGGCCGCATCAGCCTCTCCACGCGGGCCTGTACGTCCAGCCCGTCCTGGTCGCGCGCGTCGTCGAAGGCGCAGAACCACACCGATCCGACGGACTCGCCCTTCACCTTCACCGCGATCAGACCGCCCTGCACGAAGCCCACCCCGAGGAAGTCCTTGGTGAAGTGGTCGCGCAGACACTTGTTGATGTAGACGAGGTCGTTGACCGCGGCGTCCTCACGCACGGTGAAGAACGGCTGGTCGACCAGCAGCCCCAACTCGGCGTCCAGCGCCACCCCGCGCGGCGCGCAGCCGCCCGCGGCCTTCAGGAACGCCCGGTAGGCGCCGGGAAGTCCGTACCCCAGCCGCTCCTCGACCTCCAGCACCTGCGACTCGGTCACCGCGACCGAGTGCGGCACCTCGAAGTGCACGGGCCTGGTGTCCTGCAACGGCCGCGTACCGCCCTTGGCGTGATCGACGTTCGCCGTCGCCAGACCGCCGTGATGCCGCAGCAGCACCTTCACCTCGACGGGGATCAGCTCCATGCGGCGGCAGAACGGCACGTGATGCCACGTCCAGCCGTGCGGAGTGGCCACCGGGGACAGATCCGCCCACAGTTCGTGACCCGAGGCGTGCAGCGCGGCGTTCGCCGACACGTAGTCCGTCAGCCGCAGTTCGTCGCCGCCGAAGCCCTCCGGCGGCTCCGCGATCTCGGCGGCGGCACGCGCGTACGGAGCGAAGACGGGCAGGCCGTGCTCGTCGACCCGTACCCCGCCGGGGTGACGGGCGGCCCGCACGGGATCGGGGAAGCTCACGATCTGTCCGGCATAGGCCCGGTTGGGCGGCGCGGCCGTCGTCGGCGAAGCGTGGGGGCGTGCCCCCTCGATCCGGCCTGTCGTCATGGCGGAAGCCCCCTGCTGAACATCTGGCTGACTCGGGACAGCCTATGCGGTACGTCGGCCACCGGGCACCGCACGGGCGGGTGCGGACGATCACCCCGTACGCGCGGGATGCCGCAGGCGGAGCACCCGTACCGACTGCCGCCCGGGCGAAGGCCGTTCGGCCGGGCCGCCCGGTTCCCGGCCTGGTTCCGGGCCCGGTTCCGCGGTCCGGTTCCCGCGGCCCGTTCGCCCCCTGTTCCCCGCCTAGTTCTCCGCCGCGTCCGTCAGCTTCTCGTGCTGCTTCTCCACCAGGGACCTGGCCACCGCCTGCGGCTCGCCCGACAGAGAAACCGACATGAACGACGCCGTGTTGGCACCCGTACGGACGATGGTGAAGACCGTCGGAGAGTCCTTCCCCTTCGCGTCCTCCATCGTGAACCGCACCGAATCGTCCCCGACGCCCACGGCCTCACCCGGCTTGATCCGAAGCCGCGTCTCCTCCCCCGTGCCGATCTGCCCCGTGAACGAACTGCAGCCGCTCAGCGCCTTCTTCAGCTCCGCGAGCCACTTCTCGGCCTCGCCCGCCGCGTACGAGGACAGCAGCACCTGCTGCACCGCACCCCCCGTGCTGAGGGAACCTTTCATCAGCACACCGCTCGTGTACGCCTTGCGCTCATGCTCCGGCTCGGAATCCACCACATCGGTGATCGGGGCGCACCGCGGATCGTCCGACTCCAGCGTGTTCTGCTCGGGCAGCGCGTCCTCCTTGTTGCGCTGCGCCCGATAGCCCTTCACGTCACCGGACTTGAGCAGCGCCTCGTTCAACTGCTTCTGGTCCAGCGGCCCGACGCCGCCCCCGGAGCCGTTCCCGCCGTCACCGCCGCCGGCGCTCTCGCCGCCGCCGTCACCGGAACCGCCGCCGGTCCCCTGCTCCTTGCCGTCCTCCTTCTTCCCGCCCCCGTCGCCGCCGGCGTCACCACCGCCACTGCACGCGACAGCCGCAACGGCCAGCACCGGCACGACCACCGCCACACCGAGCGCACGCCGGACACGCACACCGAGACGACTACCCCTGCGACCACACGTGCGACTGTGTCGGTCACCATCACTGCGACAACGAACAGAGGTGCGGCCCATCACGGAACTCCTGCCTCGAAAAGAACGATGTACGCCAGATGCTGACCCCAACTGCCCCGGCCCACCACCCCTGGACTCACCCCACTTCGGAAACCATCACATCCCCATGACATGCCCACTGGCATGATCGACTCGCCCCCCACACTGCATACTTGGCCCGGCACACAGCACACACCACGCACAAACGGCAGAAGGGGCCGTGCGGGGAGGAACCACCACATGAACACCGCATCGCTCAATTCCCCGGCGTCCACCGCACCGGCAGACCCGGCCGCCGGCACGGACAGCGGGCACGGACCCCGCGCATCCGCCGCGACGGGCACATCCGCCGCATCCGCCGCCACGGGCACGCCCCGCACGCACGACGACCCCCGCGTCGGCTGGACCAGCGCACCCGACGACACCACACCCCCGCTCCACGAGCGACGCGACGGAATCCTCCCCGCAGTCGCCGCCGCCCTCTCCGTACGCGGCCGGACCCTCACCTCCACCGGAAACAAGGGCGACCAGCCACCCGCACCCCACCCCCTCGTCCAGGACTTCCTCGACACCCTCACCACCGAACACCGCGCCCGCCACACCGGCCGCTGCCCCGAGACCGTCCTGATCTCCCGCTACCTCACCACCACCGAGACCGCACGCGCCGCCAAGCGCGGCAGCCGCCGTACGGGCAGCGGCAAACCCCGGCCCCTCACCCACAGCGAAGCCCGGCGCACCCTCAAGAACGCGAAACTCACCGCCCGCCACATCCGCGAGCACGGCGACCCCCTGCACGGCAGCTACGCCCCGCCCTGCCACGCATGCGGCGCACTCCTCACCCACTTCGGCGTACGCCCCGTCGACCCCGGCACCGCGGGCGAAAAGGCACCCCGGTGAACCGGCCCACCGACCGGCGCACATCCACCACCCGCTTCCCCGTCGCCGTCGACGACGCACTGCGCACCGCCGGCTGGCAGCCCGGACGGTGGGACATGCGCCAGGCCGAGGAGTGGGCCGACACCCTCCGCGGCCACATCTCCCCCGGCGGACACCGCCACGCCGTCCTCCCCGCAGCCGTCGAAGTCTGGGCCGAATTCGGCAACCTGCCGATCGCCCCGACAGGACCCGGCCGCAACATCGCACCCGCCGGCGTGCACATCGACCCCCTGCACGCCCTCCACGCCGCCCGCACCCTCGCCGACCTCGGCCGCGCGCTGCGCACCCGGATCTGCCCCCTCGGCACCGACGGAGCCGACGCGGCCCTGCTCGCCATCGACACCGACGCACGCGTCTACAGCCTCGACCACACCGGCGACTGGTACCTCGGGCGCGACTTCGACACCGCCCTCGCGGCCCTCCTCACCGGCAGCAGGCCCGAACGGCTCACCAGACCGCCCGACGCCACCCCGGGCACGGACCCGGAAGCCACCCCGGCGGGCCCCTGAACCCGGGCCGGCGGCCGGACACGCCCTAGCGCAGGCCCGCCCCGTCCGGACGTACTGAACCTGCCGACCTGCCCGACCTGCCCGAACCACCGGACCCGGACCCACCTGACCCGCCGGACCTAGCGCAGACCCGCCCCGTCCGGACCGGCAGCCGCCGACCGCCCGGCCGGAATCACCGCGGACACCCGGAACCCCCCGGCATCCGTCGGCCCAGACACGAACCCCCCACCGAGCGCCGTCACCCGCTCCTCCATCCCCACCAGGCCGTTGCCGCCGCTCGGCAGCCCCGCACCGCCCGCACCGTCACCGTCGGCCGGACGCTCGTTCTCGACCTGCACCGCGACCTCCGCCTCGCGATGCGCCAACCGCACCCTCGTACTGGCACCCGGCGCATGCTTGTGCACATTCGTCAGCGCCTCCTGCACCACACGGAACGCGGTCTGCTCCACCCCCGCCCCGTAACCACGCGACGTACCGTCCACCGAGAGCTCCACGGACATCCCCGCCTCCCGCGACTGCCCCACCAGCGCATCCAGCTCCGACAGGAACGGCCCCTCACCCGCACCCGACTCCTCCGCCGCCGCCCCGGCCGGACCATGCGGGCCGGCCGGACCGTGCGGACCGTGCGGACCCGCCGCACCGGACACGGCTCCCGCACCGGCAGCACCCGCAGCCGCGCCCGGACCACCCAGGGCACCTGCCTTACGCGACGCCCCCTCCCGGCCCCCGTCACGCCCGTCGTCCCGGGCCGACCCCGCCGCAGCCACCGCGAACTCCGCCAGCCGCACCGACGCACCCCCCGAACCAGAACCTGACCCGGAACCCGAACCCCCCGGACCGACCTCGTGCGAACGCAGCACCCCCAGCATCGTCCGCAGCTCCGTCAGCGCCTGCCGCCCCATGTCACCCACCACAGCGGCGTTCTTCGACGCCTTCTCCGGATCCTTCAACGCCACCGCCTGCAGCGCGGCCGCATGCACCACCATCAGGCTCACCCGGTGCGCCACCACGTCGTGCATCTCCCGCGCGATCCGCGTCCGCTCCTCGCTGCGCGCCCACTCCGCACGCTCCTCGGCGCGGTCCGCCAGCAGCGCCAACTCCCGCTCCAGACCGTCCGCCCGCTCCTCCAGCGACTCCACGAGACGCCGGCGCGCGCCCACGTACAGGCCCATCAGCACCGGCGGCGCCGTCAGCACGATCGCCAGCACCACGGACATCAACGGAATGAACCACGACGGCGGATTGAACCCCGCGTCCTGGCCGATGCTCTGGTGCATCCGTATGAGCGTGATGATCACGGCAGCGGCCGCCTGCATGCCCGTCAGCAGCACCGTGATCCGGCGCGGCACATCGGCGGCGACCGCGAGGCTGTAGAGCCCGACGAAACCGAGCAGGAACCCCATCTCCGCCGGCGACAGCGCGATGGACACCAGCACGACCGCGATCGGCCACCGCCGGCGCAGCACCAGCATCGACCCCGCCACCACCCCGAGAACCACACCGGCCGCCGCCGGCAACCCGGCGTCACCTGCGAAGTTCACGCCCTGTACGGCGCACTCCGCGGCGGACGCCACGGCGAGGCCGATGTCCAGCACGGCGCTCCGCCGGCGCTTCCACCACCAAGGCCCGCCGACGGTCTCCCTGTCCCCCGTCTCGGTCATACCGACCAGCGTACGACCGGGCGCCAAGCTCTTTTCCGGCTCGTACAGGACCCGAACACTCCGTCGCCGGAACCCAACATTCCGCTCAACAGCAAGCGCAGGCGGGATGCACAACGAAAACGCTCGTTCCCCACTCGAACTGGCGAATAGCACCTGTTTTCACCGCACACCGCCACGGACATCGCGCAAGCTTCCGGCATGGTGCAAGCGAAACCCGAACTGAAGGCCCGCGCCCGGGATCTGCGGCGGGCGGGCAGGACGTACGACGAAATCGTGGCGGAACTGGGGGTGGCGAAGAGCTCGGTGTCCCTGTGGGTGCGGGACCTGCCCAAGCCCCGCCCATCGCCGGAGCGGATGCATGCGATGCGCGAGGCACGCTGGGCGCCGCACCGGGCGGCCCGCGACAGGGCGCGAAAGGAGGCGAGGGAGGCCGCGAAGCAGGAGGTCGGCACGCTGACCGACCGGGAACTGTTCCTCATCGGCGTGGGGCTCTACTGGGCAGAGGGAACCAAGAGAAAGGCGCACGACCCCCGGGAGAAGGTCACGTTCATCAACAGCGATCGGGACATGATCAAGGTCTATCTCGCCTGGCTCTCCTTGACGGGCGTGACCGCCGAACGCCTCCGTTTCTCGGTGATGATCCACGAGTCCGCCGACGTCGGAGCAGCCGAGCGCTACTGGGCGGATCTGGTCAGCAGGGACGTCACACAGTTCGGCAAGACGACCCTTAAGCGGCACAACCCGAAGACCGTCCGATAGAACGTGGGTGCCGAGTACCGAGGGTGCCTCGTCATCCGGGTTCTGAAAGGTGCTGATCTGTACCGTCGCATCGAGGGCTGTTGGTCAGGCATAGTATGTGGAGCCCGAAACACCGGAGAGGGCGAATCGGGCATAAGTCAATCCCGGGTCGACTAAGGGCAAGTCCTTGGTTTTTGGTACCAAAGATGGGGGTTCGAATCCTCCCCCGGGAGCTCAAGGTTCGAATCCGGCCCCCGGCCTCCCCCGAGGTCAGGGGCCGCTCTCGTGTCCGGATCCGGGCCACTCCGTAACCCACCGGTATCCTGCGGGTGTTCCCCCTGACCCCGTAGCCGAAGGGCACCCCCGTGAGCGCCAACCGCCCGGCAGCCGTCGTCGTACTCGCAGCGGGTGAGGGCACCCGCATGAAGTCGGCGACGCCCAAGGTTCTGCACGAGATCTGCGGCCGTTCCCTTCTCGGCCATGTCGTCGCGGCGTCCCGCAGCCTCTCCCCCGAGCATCTCGTCGTCGTGGTCGGTCACGCGCGCGAGCAGGTGACCGCGCACCTCGCCGACGTGGACGCCGACGTGCGCACGGCGGTGCAGCACGAGCAGAACGGCACCGGCCACGCGGTCCGCATGGGCCTGGAGGAGCTGTCGGGCAGCGGCGTGGCGCTCGACGGCACGGTGATCGTCGTCTGCGGGGACACGCCCCTGCTGACCGGGGAGACGCTTCAGGCGTTGGCCGGCGCCCATTCCGCGGACGGCAACGCCGTCACGGTGCTGTCGGCACACGTGCCGGACTCGACGGGTTACGGCCGCATCGTGCGCGATCCGGCCGGCGGCGCGGTGACGGAGATCGTCGAGCACAAGGACGCGACGCCCGCGCAACTGGCCCTCACGGAGATCAATTCCGGGGTGTTCGCCTTCGACGCGCAGCTGCTCACGGACGCGCTCGGCAAGGTGCGTACGGACAACAGCCAGGGCGAGGAGTATCTGACGGACGTTCTCGGCATCCTGCGCAGTGCCGGGCACCGTGTGGGTGCGTCGGTGGCGGGCGATCACCGGGAGATCCTCGGGATCAACAACCGTGTGCAGCTTGCGGAGGCGCGGGGTCTGCTGAACGGCCGGCTGCTGGAGCGGGCGATGCTCGCGGGTGTGACGGTGGTCGATCCGGCGTCGACGTCGCTGGACGTGACGGTGTCGTACGAGCAGGACGTGACGGTGCTGCCCGGCACGCAGTTGACGGGTTCGACGCATTTGTCGTCGGGCTGCGAGGTGGGCCCGAATTCGCAGTTGGCGGATACGGCCGTGGGTGCGGGTGCGTCGGTGAGCAACACGGTGGCGTCGGGTGCGGAGATCGGCGACGGGGCGAAGGTCGGCCCGTTCACGTATTTGCGGCCCGGTACGAAGCTGGGTGTGAAGGCGAAGGCCGGCGGTTTCGTGGAGCTGAAGAACGCGAAGATCGGCGAGGGCTCGAAGGTTCCGCATCTTTCGTATGTGGGTGACGCCTCGGTGGGCGATCACACCAACATCGGTGCGGCGACGGTGTTCGTGAATTACGACGGTGAGAACAAGCACCGTACGTCGATCGGTTCGCACTGCAAGACGGGCGCGGACAACATGTTTGTGGCGCCGGTCACTGTCGGGGACGGTGCCTATACGGCGGCGGGTTCGGTGATCACGAAGGATGTGCCGCCGGGTTCGCTCGCTGTGGCGCGTGGCCAACAGCGCAATATCGAGGGCTGGGTGGCGCGCAAGAGGCCGGGGAGCGCTGCGGCTCAGGCGGCGGAGAGCGCGGCGGAAGGTGCTTCGAAGGGTGCCGCGCCTGCGCCGGACCGGGAGGGCGCCGACGGCCCTCGGGGTGGCTGACGAGCGGCGACGGCTCCAGCCGGGTACGCGGGGCCGTGGGGCGGGGCGTACGGTTAAGTGACACGCACGCCCCGCGGAACTCAAGGAGACGGTGCAGTGACCGGGATCAAGACGACCGGCGAGAAGAAACTGATGCTCTTCTCCGGCCGCGCCCACCCCGAGCTGGCGGAGGAGGTTGCGGATCAGCTGGGTATCGGTGTGGTCCCGACCAAGACTTTCGACTTCGCGAACGGCGAGATCTATGTCCGCTTCCAGGAGTCCGCGCGTGGCGCCGACTGCTTTCTGATGCAGAGCCACACGGCTCCGATCAACAAGTCGATCATGGAGCAGCTGATCATGATCGATGCTTTGAAGCGTGCTTCTGCCCGCAGCATCACGGTGATCGTCCCGTTCTACGGTTATGCGCGTCAGGACAAGAAGCACCGGGGCCGGGAGCCCATTTCGGCGCGGCTGATGGCGGATCTGCTGCAGACGGCGGGTGCGGACCGGATTCTCACAGTGGATCTGCACACGGATCAGATTCAGGGTTTCTTCGACGGTCCTGTGGATCATCTTTTCGCGTTGCCTGTTCTCGCGGACTATGTGGGCGAGCAGGTGGACCGGGACAAGCTGACGGTGGTCTCGCCGGACGCGGGCCGGGTGCGGGTTGCGGACCGGTGGGCGGACCGGCTGGGTGCTCCGCTGGCGATCGTGCACAAGCGCCGTGATCCGGAGGTCGCGAATCAGGTGACGGTGCACGAGGTGGTCGGTGACGTCGAGGGCCGGGTGTGTGTCCTGGTGGACGACATGATCGACACGGGCGGCACGATCTGTGCGGCGGCGGACGCGCTGTTCGCGAACGGCGCGGAGGATGTCATGGTCACCGCGACGCACGGTGTGCTGTCGGGTCCCGCGGCGGACAGGCTGAAGAATTCGAAGGTGAGTGAGTTCGTCTTCACGAACACGCTGCCGACGCCGGGTGAGCAGGATCTGGACAAGATCACGGTGTTGTCGATGGCGCCGACGATCGCTCGCGCGGTGCGTGAGGTGTTCGAGGACGGTTCGGTGACGAGCCTCTTCGACGAGCAGGCCTGAGGAGACGGGCAGGTCGAGGAGGGGGCGGCCCGGGCGGGCCCGGCGCCCGGGCCGGTCGCCGCCCCTGCCGCTCCCGTCCGGCCGCTCCGTCCGACGGCCCCGTCCGGTCGTCCCGCTCCGCCTCGCCGGGGCAGGCCCGCCGCTCAGGTCCCGCTCCGTGATCGATTTCCGCGCGGCCTGCGTCGCCGCGTAGACTCCCGTTGTCGCTCGGCGAGGGAGGCCGTGTTCGTGCGCTGGTCGTACGGTCCCGGCTCATCCGTTATCGACGCGCGCTCTTCGCCAGGGTTCGCACGGCGTTCGTCCGTGGCCGGCTCTGCGGCGTGGCCGGTCTGTCGTGGACGGACCGAGTGACACCCCAGATGCGGGATCCGTTTCGAGTGCGAGGAGCGCAGCATGGCTGACGTCAATCTTTCCGCGAGCATCCGTTCCGAGTTCGGCAAGGGCGCTGCTCGTCGTCTGCGCCGCGAGGAGAAGATTCCCGCGGTGATCTACGGTCACGGTGAGGACCCGGTCCACGTGACGCTGCCCAGCTACGACATGATGATGGCGCTGAAGACGCCGAACGTCCTGATCCACCTGGACGTCGAGGGCAAGAAGCAGCTCGTCATTCCGAAGGCCGTTCAGCGTGAGGCGATCCGCGGCTTCCTGGTCCACGCGGACCTGCTGATCGTGCGCCGTGGCGAGAAGGTCAGCGTGGACATCCCGATCCACGTCGAGGGCGATCTGGCTCCCGGGCAGAACCTGCTGGAGCACGTGCTGGTGGCGCTGCCGGTCGAGGCCGAGGCCACGCACATCCCGGAGTCCGTCACGGTGTCCGTCGAGGGTCTGGACGCGGGTGACTCGGTCACGGCCGGCGAGATCAAGCTGCCCAAGGGTACGTCGCTGACGGTCGAGGAGAGCGACGTCGTGATCCAGGTGCTCGCGGCCCAGGCGGAGGAGCCGGAGCCCGAGGAGGAGACCGAGGGCGAGGAGGAGGCCCCGAGCGAGGTCGCCCCTGAGTGACCCGGTCCTCCGGATACGGGTCTGTTCTCCGACTGCCGCCGCGTTCCCTGGCTGCACGGCCGGGTGGAGCGCGGCGGCAGTCGTTCCGTTCCTGCTGAACGCTGCACGCCGAACTCTGAAGGACCGCACACATGACGACTGTCGCCGGTACGGGTGGTACGAGCGGTACGGGTGGTACGGGCGCGGCGGGCCCCTGGCTGGTCGTCGGGCTGGGCAACCCTGGGCCGGCCTACGAGGGCAACCGGCACAACATCGGTTTCGCCGTCACCGATCTGCTGGCTTCCCGCATCGGGGGGAAGTTCAAGGCGCACAAGTCGCGTTCGCGTGTGCTGGAGGGCCGTTTCGGGGCGCCGGGTTCGGCGTCGGGCTGCCGGGTGGTCCTGGCGCAGCCGATGTCGTACATGAATCTCTCGGGTGGTCCGGTGACGGCGCTGCGCGACTTCTACAAGGTGCCGGTGGAGCGGATCGTCGTCGTGCACGACGAGCTGGACATCGACTTCGGGCAGCTGCGTCTGAAGAAGGGCGGCGGCGACAACGGCCACAACGGGCTGAAGTCGCTGACGAAGTCGCTGGGGCCCGGGTATTTCCGGGTGCGGTTCGGTGTGGGCAGGCCTCCTGGCCGTATGCCGGTGGCGGACTATGTGCTGAAGGACTTCTCCGCCGCGGAGCGCAAGGAGCTCGACTACTTCACGGACCGTGCGGCGGATGCGGTGGAGTCGCTGCTGCTGGACGGTCTGGAGCGGGCGCAGAGCACGTACAACTCCTGAGGTCCGTGAGGGAGTTGCCCCGGGGACCGGCCGGAACGGCCGCGTACGGCACGGGGCTGGGCGGGAGGAGACGGGCGCATCCGCCTTTTACGGTCCAAGCGGGATGCGGAGGTTGACCCTCCGGGGGGTTTGCCCAAGGATCTCGGCCATGTCCTCCTCGCCGTCCTCCTCCACGGGCACCGCCTCCACGGGCACCGTCAGAACGAAGCGCAGCCGTACCCGCCGGGCCGGGGAGAGCATGTTCGGAATGCTGCTGCTGACGCGCAACATCGTGCTGAGCCTGGTCGCGCTGCTGCTGGTCGTGGCCGGGGGCTGGACGTCGTGGCAGACGGCGGGGCCCGCGCTGACGGGCGACGAGCGGGGCACGGTGCGGATCGCGGAGTGCGGCGAAGAGGTGTGTACCGGAACGTATCTCCCGGCTTCCGGCGGCAGTTCGCAGCCGAAGAAGGTGAAGGTCGCCGAGTCCGCGTCGGGCAAGGTCGGTGAGCGGCTCCAGGTGGCGTTGCGTCCGGGCACGGAGGAGGCGGTGCGTACGGGGCCGTCGGGTGCGCTTCACGGTGCGCTGCCGCTCGGTGGTTCGCTGGTGCTTGCGGCGCTCGTCTTCGTCGGCGGGATGCGGATGAAGCGGACGGCGCTGGTGCTCGGGCTGCTGGGTGTGGCGCTGATGGGTGCTTCGTGGGCCCTGCTGACGTTCTGAGGCGGTGAGCCGTACGCCGCGGGCCGTGAGCAGTGGACCATGAGCCGAGGCGTAGGACGCGAGACGTGCGGCGCGGCCGTGGCGGGGCTTCCCGCCACGGC
>NZ_LJGT01000035.1 GCF_001751365.1 Streptomyces abyssalis
AGCATGTGGCTTAATTCGACGCAACGCGAAGAACCTTACCAAGGCTTGACATACACCGGAAAGCTCTGGAGACAGAGCCCCCCTTGTGGTCGGTGTACAGGTGGTGCATGGCTGTCGTCAGCTCGTGTCGTGAGATGTTGGGTTAAGTCCCGCAACGAGCGCAACCCTTGTCTCGTGTTGCCAGCAGGCCCTTGTGGTGCTGGGGACTCACGGGAGACTGCCGGGGTCAACTCGGAGGAAGGTGGGGACGACGTCAAGTCATCATGCCCCTTATGTCTTGGGCTGCACACGTGCTACAATGGCCGGTACAATGAGTGGCGATGCCGTGAGGTGGAGCGAATCTCAAAAAGCCGGTCTCAGTTCGGATTGGGGTCTGCAACTCGACCCCATGAAGTCGGAGTCGCTAGTAATCGCAGATCAGCATTGCTGCGGTGAATACGTTCCCGGGCCTTGTACACACCGCCCGTCACGTCACGAAAGTCGGTAACACCCGAAGCCGGTGGCCCAACCCCTTGTGGGAGGGAGCCGTCGAAGGTGGGACTGGCGATTGGGACGAAGTCGTAACAAGGTAGCCGTACCGGAAGGTGCGGCTGGATCACCTCCTTTCTAAGGAGCATGCGGCGTCAGGTACACCTCTCGATGTGAGAGGGGCCCTGCCGTCCAGAGCCAGTANCGGGGGCCCTGTACCCGGGGTCGGGCGGTGCCGGTAGTGTCTGGGTGCATCGTCGACGCGAGTGTTCACAGGAGGCTTCCGGTGGAGGTCCAGGACAAGAAGTCCGCGGAGGGCCGGGTCTTCACCATCCCGAACATCCTCAGCATGGCTCGCCTGGTCGGCGTGCCGGTGTTTCTGTGGCTGATCCTCTGGCCGGTCTTCGGCGGGCCGAACTGCGACGGCTGGGCACTGCTGGTGCTGGCGTTCAGCGGTATCAGTGACTATCTGGACGGGAAGCTCGCACGCCGCTGGAACCAGGTGAGCGATCTCGGCCGGATCCTCGACCCCGCGGCCGACAGGCTGTACATCCTCTCCACGCTGCTCGGGCTCACGTGGCGCGAGATCCTCCCGTTGTGGCTCACGGCGACGCTGCTCGCCCGTGAACTTCTCCTCCTGGTCATGGTGTGGCTTCTGGACCGGCGGGGCTATGCGCCCCCGCAGGTGAACTTCCTCGGGAAAGCGGCGACGTTCAACTTGATGTACGCGTTCCCGCTGCTGCTTCTCAGTGACGGCACCGGCTGGATCGCGTCGCTGGCCGCGGTTTTCGGATGGGCCTTCGCGGGCTGGGGGACGGCGCTCTACTGGTGGGCCGGCATCCTGTACGTGGTCCAGGTGCGCCGTCTGCTCACTGCCGGCTCGGCCGCCGCGTGAGCGTTGTCGCAGGATGGAGCGGCTGGTTCGCGACGGGGCAATGTGTGGGCCTTCCCTGATCGGGGAAGTCGGTATGACCGTCGTCTTACCGAGGAGGACGCTTCCGATATGAAGGCCGTCGTTATGGCCGGCGGTGAAGGGACCCGCCTTCGCCCCATGACCTCGAGCATGCCCAAGCCGCTTCTTCCCGTGGCCAACCGGCCCATCATGGAGCACGTACTGCGGTTGCTGAAGCGTCATGGGCTCAACGAGACCGTGGTGACAGTGCAATTCCTCGCGTCCCTCGTCAGGAATTACTTCGGGGACGGTGAAGAGCTCGGCATGGAGCTGAGCTACGCCAACGAGGAGAAGCCCCTCGGCACGGCGGGCAGCGTGAAGAATGCGGAAGAGGCCCTCAAGGACGACTCCTTCCTCGTCATCTCCGGAGACGCGCTGACCGACTTCGACCTGACCGAACTCATCGAGTACCACAAGCGGCAGGGCGCGCTCGTCACCGTCTGCCTCACGCGTGTACCCAATCCTCTCGAGTTCGGCATCACGATCGTGGACGACGACGGAAGGGTGGAGCGCTTCCTGGAGAAGCCCACCTGGGGGCAGGTGTTCTCGGACACCGTCAACACCGGGATCTACGTCATGGAGCCCGAGGTCTTCGACTACGTCGAACCGGATGTGTCCGTCGACTGGTCCGGTGACGTCTTCCCGCAGCTGATGAAGGAAGGCAAGCCGATCTACGGCTTCGTCGCCGAGGGGTACTGGGAGGACGTCGGCACACACGAGAGCTATGTGAAGGCACAGGCCGACGTACTCGAAGGCAAGGTCGAGGTCGATATCGACGGCTTCGAGATCTCTCCCGGCGTCTGGGTCGCCGAAGGCGCCGAGGTCCACCCGGACGCGGTGCTGCGCGGCCCCCTCTACATCGGGGACTACGCGAAGGTCGAAGCGGGCGCCGAACTCCGTGAGCACTCCGTCATCGGCTCCAACGTCGTCGTCAAGAGCGGCGCCTTCCTCCACCGCGCCGTCGTGGACGACAACGTCTACATCGGGCCGCAGGCGAATCTGCGCGGCTGCGTCATCGGCAAGAACACCGACATCATGCGCGCGGCCCGCATCGAGGACGGCGCCGTCATCGGGGACGAGTGCCTCATCGGCGAGGAGTCCATCGTCCAGGGCAACGTGCGGGTGTACCCGTTCAAGACGGTGGAGGCAGGCGCCTTCGTCAACACCTCGGTCATCTGGGAGTCGCGGGGCCAGGCCCATCTTTTCGGGGCGCGCGGCGTATCGGGAATCGTGAATGTCGAGATCACCCCGGAACTCGCGGTACGGCTGGCCGGGGCCTACGCGACCACCCTGAAGAAGGGGTCGACCGTCACCACCGCCCGTGACCACTCCCGCGGTGCCCGTGCCCTGAAGCGGGCCATGATCTCCGCGTTGCAGACCAGCGCCATCGACGTGCGCGACCTCGAGAACGTGCCGCTGCCCGTCGCCCGCCAGCAGACCGCGCGCGGAAGCGCCGGCGGCATCATGATCCGTACGACACCCGGCGTGCCGGAGAACGTCGACATCATGTTCTTCGACGAACGCGGCGCCGATCTGTCCCAGGCAGCGCAGCGCAAGCTCGACCGGGTCTTCGCGAGGCAGGAGTACCGGCGGGCGTTCCCGGGCGAGATCGGCGATCTGCGGTTCCCCGCGAGCGTGTACGACTCCTACACCGGCTCGCTGCTGCGCTCCGTGGACACCACCGGCGTCGAGGAGGCCGGCCTCAAGGTCGTCGTGGACGCGTCCAACGGCAGTGCCGGGCTCGTTCTGCCGAGCCTCCTCGGGCGGCTCGGCGTGGACTCGCTGACCATCAACCCCGGTCTGGACGAGTCACGTCCGACGGAGACCGCCGACGAGCGCCGCTCGGGCCTGGTCAGGCTCGGCGAGATCGTCGCCTCCGCGCGCGCCGCCTTCGGCATCCGCTTCGACCCGGTCGGTGACCGCTTGTCGCTCGTCGACGAGCGCGGCCGGATCATCGAGGACGACAGGGCCTTGCTGGTCATGCTCGACCTGATCGCCGCCGAGCGGCGCAGCGGCAAGGTGGCTCTTCCGGTGACCACGACCCGTATCGCCGAACAGGTGGCTGCCTACCACGGCACGCAGGTGGAGTGGACGACGACGTCCCCGGACGACCTGACGCGTGTGGGCCGCGACGAGACGACGGTCTTCGGCGGCGACGGCCGCGGCGGGTACATCACCCCGGAGTTCAGTTCCGTCTTCGACGGTTCGGCCGCCTTCGTACGCCTCATCGGTCTCGTCGCCCGTGCGCAGCTCACGCTCAGCCAGATCGACGCACGCATTCCGAGGGCACACGTGCTCAAGCGTGATCTCGCGACGCCCTGGGCCGTGAAGGGGCTCGTGATGCGGACCGTCGTCGAGGCCGCGGGTGACCGCTCCGTGGACACCACGGACGGCATCCGGATCGTCGAGTCCGACGGCCGGTGGGTCATGGTGCTTCCCGACCCCGCGGAAGCGGTCACTCATCTGTGGGCTGAAGGACCCGACGACGCCTCGGCGCAGGCATTGCTGGACGAATGGTCCGCGGTGGTCGACAGCGCCGGCCGCTGACCGCAGAAGTGGTGGGCGGGTTCGGCGGCAGTGACCTTGCCGTGCGACGATGTGCGTCATGTCGCAGCAGCACCCTGAAGGGAGTAACGCTTCGGGGCGTGCGCGGCCCGATGCCTCCATGTCGCTGCTGACCAATGCGATGCACCACAGCCTCGACGACGGGTACGCACAGGCCGCTGCCCGCCGCGAAGCCGAGGGCCGGTCCGGAATGCCGCGCACAGTCCGCGCGAAGCTCTGGCTCGCCACCGGGCTGGTGCTGGCCGCGCTGGTCGTCACCGTCGGAGCCGCCCAGGCACGGGTGTCCGCACCCGAACTCGCCAAGGAGCGGCAGGAGTTGATCACCCGTATCGACGACGGCGACCGGCGTGCCGACTCCCTGCAGAAGAACGTCGACAGGCTCCGTAAGGACGTCGAGACCCGGCAACGCAGGGCCCTGGAGAAGCACGGCGGCGACGAGGCGGAGGTCGCGGGGCTGCTCTCGGGCGCGCTGCCCGTGCACGGGCCGGGCATCAAGCTGGTCGTCGACGACGCCAAGGACACGCAGGACAGCGACTCCGGCGGCCCCCGGCAGAGCAGCGGGTTCTCCGACAACGGGCGGGTGCGCGACCGGGATCTGCAACGCGTGGTCAACGGTCTCTGGGAGTCCGGGGCCGAGGCCGTGTCCGTCAACGGTCAGCGCCTGACGTCGCTTTCGGCGATCCGGGCCGCGGGTGACGCGATACTCGTGGACAACAAGCCGCTCGTGCCTCCGTACACCCTGCTCGCTCTGGGGCCGGGGAAGAAGCTGAGCTCGGCGTTCCAGGACAGTGCCGACGGGCAGTACTTGCAGGTGCTGCAGGAGAACTACGGTGTGCGCACCAGCATCAGCACCCAGGACGAGGTGCGGCTGCCGGCCGCGCCGAGCCTGATCGTACGAACGGCAAAGCCGGTGCAGACAGGAGAGGGCAGCAGATAGTGATCGCCGTACTGGGCCTCATCGTCGGGGTCGTGGCCGGACTCGTGGTCCGGCCCGTCGTCCCGACGGTCGTCGAGCCCTACCTCCCGATCGCCGTTGTCGCGGCGCTGGACGCGGTCTTCGGCGGGCTGCGGGCCATGCTCGACGGGATCTTCGACGACAAGGTGTTCGTCGTCTCGTTCCTGTCGAACGTGGTCGTCGCTGCGCTGATCGTGTTCCTCGGCGACAAGCTCGGTGTGGGCGCACAGCTGTCCACCGGCGTCGTGGTCGTGCTGGGTATCCGCATCTTCTCCAACGCGGCCGCGATCCGGCGGCACGTGTTCCGGGCGTGAGGCCGATGAGCGACGGCGACGGCAACAAGCACCCCGGCGAACTGCCCCCCGAGGAGCCTGCAGGGGAGGGCGGTCCGGACCGCGACCGCGGCGCCTCCCGGCCCGGTGAGGATGAGCGGGAAGGACGCACGTACGGAGGTGCGGGAAGCGTCCGGCCCGGCGGGACCCCGGATGACGGCGGCTCTTCGCAGAGCGATTCCCGGTATCCGCATGCCCGGGAGTCCGCGCCCAGGACCTCTGAACCGGAGGGAAGCGCGGGCGACTCGGCCCGTGCCTCGCAGGGCACGCCGCACGCGGCGGAGCCGGGGAATTCCGAGGGTGCGACGGCAAGCGAAGCGGGATCAGGCGAGGCTGCGCGCGAGCCGGAGTCGACGCGCGCCGGTTCCGCGGGCGGGAAGGAGCCGGAGCGTACGGGCCGGCAGCGGCTGGCACAGGCGGTATGGCCGCCCCGTGTGACACGAGCCCAACTCATCGTCGCGCTGCTGCTGTTCGTGCTCGGCCTCGGACTGGCGATCCAGGTCCGTTCCACGAGTGAGAACAGTGCGCTGCGCGGCGCGCGCCAGGAGGACCTGGTGCGCATCCTCGACGAACTCGACGACCGTACCAAGCGCCTCGAGGACGAGAAGCAGAGTCTCGAGGGCCAGCGCACCGAGTTGGAGAACAGCTCGGACCAGGCGGAGGAGGCCCGCAAGCAGACGCGCCAGAAGGCGCGCCAACTCGGCGTGCTCGCAGGTACGGTGGGCGCTCAGGGGCCAGGGATCGAGCTGACCGTGTCCGATCCCGGCAAGTCCGTCGAGGCGGACATGCTCCTCGACGCCGTTCAGGAGCTCCGTGCGGCCGGTGCCGAGGCGATCGAGGTCAACAACGTACGGGTGGTTGCGAATACGTACTTCTCGGACAGTCCGGGCGGTGTGAGTGTGGACGGGCACAAGATCAGTCCGCCGTACCGCTTTCAGGTGATCGGCAAGCCCAAGGACCTGGAGCCGGCACTCAACATCCCCGGCGGCGTCGTGCAGACGCTGCGGAAGGAACAGGCCGACGCCTCCGTCAAGCCGTCCGAGGAGATCGTCGTGAACGCCTTGCGCTCTGCGAAACGGCCTGATTACGCTCGGTCATCAGGGCGTTGAGGTGTCGGCGGAGTCTTGCGGGGGGTCGGCGGACCCGGTGACCATCGCGTGAGGGAAACTGTCCGAAGGCCAGGGACGTTGTCTGGGCGTCGTACCGGCGGAGTGAGAGCATCGAGGGTCTGTCCTGCCCCACGGGCGGGTCTGTTTCGTGCGAGGGGAATCGCCCGTGAGTTTTTTTGCAAGGTTGTTCGGCAAGGGCCGCCAGGACCACGGCGGTAACGCCGCGCGGCGCCGGACCTCCCGGCAGCACGATGCTGCGGCGGGCACCGAGGGCGAGGGTGCCGGACGGCCGCTGTTCCGCGACGAGGTCACCGCTCCCGGCGCTGGCCATGCGGGTGGTCAGGGCGGGGTTTCGGTTGACCCCGCCGCGTCGGGCCGCATAGGTTCCGGTGCACCATCAACCTCGAACAAGGGTGGAGGATCTGCCGTGCCGGTGTGTAGCAGGTGCGGGACCCAGGTCGCCGAGGCGAGCCGGTTCTGTTCCAACTGCGGGGCACCGCTCCGGGGCGGGGCCCCCGCGGTCGAGGGTTCCTCCGAGACGACCTCCACCATCTCGATCTCGGGCCTGGAGGCTTACGAGGCGGAGGCCACCGGTCAGCAGACTCCGCCGCTCTCCCCGGAGGCACAGGCCGCGGTCGACGCGCTTCCCCTGGGTTCGGCCTTGATGGTGGTCCGTCGCGGACCCAACTCGGGCAGCCGCTTCCTGCTGGACGGGGAGCTGACCACCGCGGGCCGCCATCCCGAGAGCGACATCTTCCTGGACGACGTGACCGTCTCCCGGCGTCACGTGGAGTTCCGTCGCGGCCCGGACGGTGTCTTCACCGTCTCGGACGTCGGCAGCCTCAACGGCACGTACGTCAACCGGGAGCGCATCGAGGCCGGCGTTCCGCTCGCCAACGGCGACGAGGTGCAGATCGGCAAGTTCCGCCTCGTCTTCTTCGCCAGCAAGCGCGCGGTCTGACGCGCGTCACAGGTCCACGAAGCCCGCGCCACAGGCGGTGGGCGCCGACTGCTGCGGTAGGTCGGGACCGGTTCGCCGTTCACGGAGGCCGGGCTCGTCCGGTCCGCCGCGGGGCTCGCCGCCTGGATCGCCGAACGGCTCAGCGGGGTCTCGCGGCCGCACTGTGACCAACGTCCCCTCACCAGTGATCAAAGAGGAGCTGGACGCCGTCGTCCGGGGCCCGAGCCGGATCCTGCGCGCATGGACACCGCAGGGCCGCCTGCAGTCCGAGCAGCACGGCTCCGTCCCCGGGGGCACCGTCCGTGCAGGTCCGCACGGCCTTCGCCCCGCGGCACCGCGGTTCCGCCCCGCTGAGCAGGACATGTGGACCGGCGGCCGGGTGAGTAGGTTCATACGACAGCTCAGGGTGGGTCCCGACTACCCAAACAGGCGGGGCACGGCCTAGGGTTGCTGTGTGAACGAGCTCGACGTTGTGGGTGTCCGGGTCGAAATGCCCTCCAACCAACCGATCGTGCTGCTGCGTGAAGTGGGTGGCGACCGGTACCTCCCCATCTGGATCGGCCCAGGGGAGGCGACCGCGATCGCCTTCGCGCAGCAGGGCATGACGCCTGCTCGCCCGCTCACCCATGATCTGTTCAAGGATGTCCTGGAGGCCGTGGGACAGGAGCTCACGGCTGTCCGCATCACCGACCTGCGCGAGGGCGTGTTCTACGCCGAGCTGGTCTTCGCCAGCGGCGTCGAGGTCAGCGCCCGCCCGTCGGACGCCATAGCGCTTGCACTGCGCACCGGCACGCCCATCTACGGCAGCGAAGGTGTGCTGGACGACGCGGGGATCGCCATCCCGGACGAGCAGGAGGACGAGGTGGAGAAGTTCCGCGAGTTCCTCGACCAGATCTCGCCCGAGGACTTCGGTACCAGCAGCCAGTGACGCCGCTGCGTCACTCACCGTTGCGCGTCCGCTCCGTTCGCGTACGAACCGTGACGTCTTCCCTGCTCACGGTTACGGCAAACCACTCCTTGGGGCAATATCACCCGGCGTGCCGAGTGTGGCGATCGTTGACGCACCACGGGTGACTGCCTACCTTCGGTGAGGCAGGTCGCGGGGTATGCCCCGGGACGTGGAGGACGGAGGTCGGCGTGAGAAGTACCGGCGACGGTATGGCAGCGGACGGCTCTCCTCCGCCGGGGGGCTCCACATCGCCGTCGCCGGGGGAGAGCGCAGCGGCCGAATCGCAGGACCTGGTCGGATACCGCGGGCCGACCGCCTGCTCCGCCGCGGGCATCACCTACCGCCAGCTCGACTACTGGGCGCGCACAGGGCTCGTGGAGCCCAGCATCCGCCCCGCCTACGGATCCGGCAGCCAGCGGCTCTACAGCTTCCGCGACATCGTGGTCCTCAAGATCGTCAAACGGCTGCTGGACACCGGCGTATCGCTGCAGAACATCCGCACCGCCGTCCAGCACCTGCGCTCCCGCGGCCGGACCGACCTCGCCAAGATGACGCTCATGAGCGACGGCGCCACCGTCTACGAGTGCTCCTCGCCCGACGAGGTCGTCGACCTGCTGCAGGGCGGACAGGGCGTCTTCGGAATCGCCGTCGGAGTGGTGTGGAAGGACGTCGAGGCGGCGCTGGAGCAGCTGCACGGCGAGCACGTCGACTCGGGCGAGACCATCGTCGGCGACCATCCCGGGGACGAACTGGCACGGCGCCGCAACCGCGCCGGCTGAGACTGTCGGACCCATGCGGCAGCATCGACCAGTGTGAGAAGCGTTCCGACGATCCTGCACCTGGACATGGACGCCTTCTTTGCTGCCGTCGAGCAGGCATCCAAGCCCAGCCTCCGGGGGAAGCCGGTCGTCGTCGGCGGTCTCGGGCCCCGCGGCGTCGTCTCGACCGCGTCGTACGAGGCCCGGGTCTTCGGCGTCCATTCGGCCATGCCCATGGCGCAGGCCCGTCGGCTGTGCCCCAATGCCGCCTATCTCGCACCTCGCTTCAGCCTCTACCGGGAAGTGAGCGAGGCGGTGATGGAGATCCTCGCTGCCCTCTCTCCTCTGGTGGAGCCACTCAGCCTGGACGAGGCCTTCGTCGACCTCGAGGCCGGTGACGCGCTGAAGGAAGGCGCTGCCTCCCCGGCCGTACGGGCCGTCGGTGACCGCTTGCGGGAGACCATCAGCCGGAGCACGGGCCTCAGCGGATCGGTGGGGCTGGCCGGCTCCAAGATGCTCGCCAAGATCGCCTCGGAAGATGCCAAGCCGGACGGACTCGTCGTCATAGAGCCGGGGACGGAGCGTGAGCTGCTGGCTCCCATGCCCGTGCGCACCCTGCCGGGGGTGGGTCCGGCCACGGCCGAGGTGCTTCGCCGGGCCGGGATCACCACCGTCGGGGACACGGCGGAGGCGGGGGAGGCGGAGCTGCTGAGGCTCCTGGGCAGAGCCCACGGGACCTCGCTGTACGCGATGGCGAACGGCTGGGACGACCGGCCGGTGATCGCGGAGCGCGACGCGAAATCCGTTTCGGTGGAGGACACCTTCGACGTGGACCTCACCGACCGGGCGCTCGTACAGGCGCAGGTCGCCCGGCTCGCCGACCGCTGCGTGGAGCGGCTGCGGGCGGCGGGGCGGTCCGGACGCACCGTGGTGATCAAGGTACGCAGCTACGACTTCTCGACGCTCACACGCTCGGAGACGCTGCGGGGTCCCACCGACGACCCCGGCGTGGTGCGGGAGGCCGCGGCCAGGCTGATCGACACGGTGGACACCACCGCCGGGGTGCGTCTGCTCGGCGTCGGCGTGAGCGGTCTGGCGGACTTCACGCAGGAGGACCTGTTCGCACAGGCACAGGCCACGGCGGATGCCGCCGAGGCGACGGCGGCCGCCGGGGAGACCCGGCAACGGGAGGCACCGGGCCCGGCGGCCGGGCCCGAGTCGGACGGGGCACCGGCCGACCGGCGCTGGGTCCCCGGGCGGGACGTACGGCATGCGGAACACGGTCACGGCTGGGTGCAGGGCAGCGGCCTCGGACGGGTCACCGTGCGGTTCGAAGATCCGGGGTCGGCGCCCGGGCGGGTCCGTACCTTCTCAGTGGACGATCCCGGTCTGGAGGCGGCCGAGCCGCCGCCCCTCGCCGCGATGTCGCGCGCGGAACCTGCTGACCTATTGGGCCGGACGGGGGACGCGGCCCGGGAGGAATCGGTTCAGCTCTCGGTTCCCGCTATCCGCCCGAAGTCCCGGTCGGGCGCGGGCGAGGCCGAGGAGGAAGCCGCCGGAGGGCCGTCGGAGGACCGGGACGGGGACGGAGAGGGGGACGGGGAGACGGAGGGACGCGAGGCTTCCGCGGAGGGCGGCACGTCAAGTCCGTAGTGGAGATAGAGCTGGAGTTCCTGGCGCGGGGAGAGGTGCCTGCCCACGCCCAGCACGGGGGTGCTGCGCACGAGAGCCCGGTCGAAGGGGACGCGCAGGACGCCGCCGACGAGTTCGCTCGGCTCCAGGGGGACGAGGGTCTCGCGCCGGAGGAGGCCGGTCCGCACGGCAGCCCACTCGGGCTCGCCGGTCGCGTCGTCGAGGTACACCTCGCCCACCGTTCCGATCTTGCATCCGCTGCTGTCGAGGGCTTTGCGTCCGATCAGGCTCCGGGGATCGATGTCGTTCTGCACGGTCCCTCCAAGTCGTCGTGACCAGGGCACCGGGTGCGTGACGGTACGAGGCCGGTCCTGGGTCTGGTGGTCTGACGAACCCCTCCCTCGGCTTGTCGTACTGCCGCGCAGCGGCGTGCTGCGGGGGCGCCGGGGACGCCGGGAGCCGGTCGTACAAGCCGTATTACCACCCAAAGGCACATTTCAGCGGTTGGCCACCCGAGTGCACCTCCGGCTCCTGCCGGACGAACCGCTGGTAGGCTCGGAAGCGGCTGTGGACCCCGAGCGGGAGAGTCCTCCGGCGCCAGCCGGGGGCGCCGAAGGAGCAACTCCTCCCCGGAATCTCTCAGGCTCACGTACCGCGCGGGCGAGGTCACTCTGGAAAGCAGGACGGGCCGGGCAGTGTCCGGGCTCCTCCTCACCGACGGTGAAAGCCGGGTCCCCGTCCAGCCGGGGCGGGCCGGTGAAACTCTCAGGTCGCGATGACAGAGGGGGAGGGCGTCCGGGCACCAGCGCCGTGGTGTCCCCGTAGGTCACAGCGACCAGGAGGCCCCCGCAGATGACTGCCAACCGCATCCCTCTCACCGATCTGGAACGCGGAACTCCCTTCGAACGACGGCACATCGGCCCCGACGCCGCTGCCCAGGCGAAGATGCTCGCCCAGGTCGGGTACGGCTCCCTCGACGAGCTGACGGCCGCCGCGGTCCCTGAAGTGATCAAGAGCAACGAGGCCCTTCACCTGCCTCCCGCCCGCACCGAGGCCGAGGTCGTCGCGGAACTGCGGGAGTTCGCCGCCCGCAACCAGGTGCTCCCGTCCATGATCGGCCTCGGCTACTACGGGACCTTCACGCCCGCGGTCGTCCTGCGCAACGTCATGGAGAACCCCGCCTGGTACACCGCGTACACGCCGTATCAGCCGGAGATCTCGCAGGGCCGCCTGGAGGCCCTGCTCAACTTCCAGACCATGGTGGCCGACCTGACGGGTCTTCCGACCTCCGGCGCCTCCCTCCTGGACGAGCCCACGGCGGCGGCCGAGGCCATGGCCCTCTCGCGCCGTGTCGGCAAGGTCAAGCAAGGCGTCTTCCTCGTCGACGAGGACTGTCTCCCGCAGACCATCGCGGTCATCCGCACCCGCGCCGAGCCGACCGGAGTCGAGGTCGTCGTGGCGGACCTGGCCGACGGCATCCCCGCGGACGTGGCGGAGCGGGGCGTCTTCGGGATGCTGCTGCAGTACCCGGGAGCCTCCGGCGCCGTGCGGGACCACCGCGCCGTCATCGACCAGGCTCACGAACTCGGTGCGGTCGTGACCGTCGCCGCCGACCTGCTCGCTCTCACGCTGCTGACGTCCCCGGGCTCGCTCGGCGCGGACATCGCAGTCGGATCGAGCCAGCGGTTCGGTGTGCCCATGGGCTTCGGCGGTCCGCACGCCGGCTACATGTCGGTCCGCGAGAAGTACGCGCGCAGCCTTCCAGGCCGCCTCGTCGGAGTCTCCAAGGACGCCGACGGCGCCCAGGCCTACCGCCTCGCGCTGCAGACCCGTGAGCAGCACATCCGACGCGAGAAGGCCACCAGCAACATCTGCACCGCACAGGTCCTGCTCGCGGTGATGGCCGGCATGTACGCGGTGCACCACGGTCCGGAAGGCCTCGCGCACATCGCACGCCGTACGCACCGATGCGCGACCCTGCTCGCCGAAGGCCTGCGCGCCGGCGGCGTCGAGATCGTGCACGGCAGCTACTTCGACACCGTCACCGCACGGGTGCCTGGACGCGCGGCGGAGATCGTCGCCGGCGCGCGGGAAGCCGGCGTGAACCTGCGGGAGACGGACGCCGATCACGTCGGCATGGCCTGCGACGAGACCACGAACCGGGCGCAGCTGGAGGCCGCCTGGTCCGCCTTCGGCGTCGAGGCCGATCCCGCCGAACTGGACGCCCGCGTGGCGGACGACGCACTGCCCGAGGAACTGCTGCGCACCGACGCCTACCTGACGCACCCCGTCTTCCACGAGTACCGCTCGGAGACCGCGCTGCTGCGCTACCTGCGCAGGCTGGCCGACCGCGACTACGCACTGGACCGCGGCATGATCCCGCTCGGGTCGTGCACGATGAAGCTCAACGCGACGACCGAGATGGAGGCCGTCACCTGGCCGGAGTTCGCGGGGCTGCATCCCTTCGCGCCGGCCGACCAGGCCGAGGGCTATCTCGCGCTCATCCGCCAGCTGGAGGAGCAGCTCGCCGAGATCACCGGCTACGACGCGGTCTCCCTGCAGCCCAACGCCGGCTCGCAGGGTGAACTGGCCGGACTGCTGGCCGTACGCGCCTACCACCGCTCACGCGGCGACGACCAGCGCACCGTGTGCCTGATCCCCTCCTCGGCGCACGGCACGAACGCCGCCAGCGCCGTGATGGCCGGCATGCGCGTGGTGGTCGTCAAGACCAGCGAGGACGGTGACGTGGACACCGCCGACCTGCGCGCCAAGATCAAGCAGTACGGCGACGAACTGTCGGTGCTGATGGTCACCTACCCCTCCACGCACGGGGTCTTCGAGGAGAACATCACCGACATCTGCGCCGCCGTCCACGACGCCGGCGGTCAGGTCTACGTGGACGGCGCGAACCTCAACGCCCTGATGGGTCTCGCCCGGCCCGGCAAGTTCGGTGCCGACGTCTCCCATCTGAACCTGCACAAGACCTTCTGCATCCCGCACGGCGGCGGCGGTCCCGGGGTCGGGCCGATCGGGGTGCGCGAACACCTCGCCCCGCACCTGCCCAACCACCCGCTGCAGCCGGCCGCGGGCCCGGCGAGCGGCATCGGCCCCGTCTCCGGTTCCCCGTGGGGCTCGGCCGGCATCCTGCCGATCTCCTGGGCGTACGTACGGCTGATGGGAGCCGAAGGGCTGCGCCGTGCCACACAGGTGGCCGTGCTCGGCGCGAACTACATCGCCAAGCGTCTGGAGCCGCACTACCCGGTGCTCTACACGGGACCGCGCGGTCTGGTGGCGCACGAGTGCATCATCGACGTGCGGCCGCTGGCGAAGCAGACCGGCGTCACCATCGACGACGTGGCCAAGCGGCTGATCGACTACGGGTTCCACGCACCGACCATGTCGTTCCCGGTGCCGGGCACGCTCATGACGGAGCCCACGGAGAGCGAGGACTTGGCGGAGCTCGACCGCTTCTGCCAGGCGATGATCGAGATCCGCGGTGAAATCGACAAGGTCGGCTCGGGGGAGTGGCCCGCCGAGGACAACCCGCTGTGCAACGCGCCGCACACCGCGGGGCACTTGAGCGGGGACTGGAAGCACCCGTACGGGCGCGAGGAGGCGGCGTTCCCAGCGGGCGTCAGCGCCTCGGAGAAGTACTGGCCGCCGGTGCGGCGGATCGACGGTGCCTTCGGCGACCGCAATCTGGTGTGCTCCTGCCCCCCGCTGGAGGAGTACGACGGCTGAGCCGGCGCGGCGGTGCAACGCCGCGTACGTCAGGGCCGGTTCGGTGGGACACCGGGCCGGCCCTGGCTTTTCGCTGCTGCGGAATCAGGCAGCGGTTGCGATGTTACGGCTGTCGAGCGGACGGTGCGGATCGATGATCTTGCCGTCCGGCAGGAGCTCGCCCGTGTCCTCGAAGAGGAGGACGCCATTGCACAGCAGGCTCCAGCCCTGTTCCGGGAAGTGAGCCACTGGATGTGCGGCTTCCCGGTCGGCGGACTCGGCTGTCGGGCAAGGTGGCTGGTGCTGGCACATTGTCGCTGTCGTCTTCCGTAGTGTCGTGGTGTCCGTGCTGCGGCTGGTAACGGTGTCCATTGCCGCCCCCGTTCCGGTGTGTGTCCCAGTGTTCCCCTGCGGAGGAGATTCCGCAGGGATTTCGTGTCACCACTCCTCAACCAGGACAGACGCATCACCCGTGCGGGTGGTTGCCGTCAACTCCGCCGCACTTACGGGTGGTTTGCCGTTTTGGTGCTGCGGGGAACGCCGGCCGGGAACCGCGCGAGGTGCCGCGTACCGTACCGCATCTGCGGCACACACCCTGCTTCGTTCACGCCCTGCTGTTCAGCAGCGGCGTCCTCGTGGCGGAACGCCTGGTCAGCAGCGGCAGCAGCGTCTCCGCCCGGTGCGGTACGTGGGCGGCGATGCCCGGGGGAGCGGGCGCCAGCGGGATCAGCAGGTCGGAGGGCTGCGGTGTGCCCTCGGTGATGTCCGCGTCGGCGGTTCCGTGCAGCCACAGCGTGAGCATGTACAGCCGGGGCACGGACAACAGCCGGGGCTGGTGGAGCCCGGGCAGCGACTCGGCCTGCCGCAGGGCCCGTTGGGAGGAGGCGACGTAGGGGCCGCCGCAGAAGTACGCGAACGCCCAGCCGCCGGAGGTGAGCAGGGTCTCCGCGGCGCCGACCGCCGGCGACCCGGCGGGGGCGTCCGCGTCCCGCAGCAGGAAGCGCCAGCCGGTGAGCCGGGTGGACGAGCCCGTGGCGTCCGGGCCGTCCCCGGTCAACTCATGGACGGGCAAGGGAAGTTCGATCTCCAGCGCGCACCCGGCTCCGTCCGCGGTGCCAGGCGCGCGTCCCCGGTGCGCGGGAGGCTGGGAACGAAGCGCCGCAAGGACGCTGCGGGAGGCGGAAACCGGGGCGGAAGGGACGTGCAGCGGCATGATGGGTCGCCACCTCTCACTGGAGAGTCACGTGGTGCTCTGCATGGCGCGGACAGCACTGTCGGCGTGGGATGGCCGCGAAGCCGCGGCGGACGCGTCGACTGCGGGCGCCGGAGGGTCCGGTGATACCGCGTCTCGGCCTCTGCCCGGAGTTTATACGAAGGGTGTTACATCACCATTTCGCCTAACGGGCCGTGGTTGTTACCGCAAGTCGGTATCCGGTCGCCATCGGGCGGTACGTGACCGCCCGTTCCGCACCGCCCGGACATGCTGCCTGGAGTGACGGTGCTCCGGTGGTCGGCCGGATCCAGTCTGCCTTTCCCACAACGACTGTGCGTCCGGTCTGGGACTCCTGCCGCATGCCAGAGGAACGTGACGCTCCGCGCGTGAACGCGCCGTCGGCGGCGGACGGATCCGGGCCCGCCCCTGGGTGCCGGGCCTCCATACCGGCTGGGGCTCTCCCGCAGGGGACCGACGGAGGGGTTCCGAAAACGCGCGGCCTAGGCGTTATCCGCCGGTCGGACGGGCATCATGGCTGACACCACGCGGCCGTATCGAGGAGGGACACCCCGATGGGTGAGAAGGTCGTCTCCGACGGGTTCGACCTGTCCGCGCGGCATCGGTACAGGCAGAAGCTCAAGGAGTGTCTCGAGGCCTTCGGAGTGCTCCTGGACGAGGGACGGTTCGAGCGCCCGCGGAACCTGATGGGCCTGGAGATCGAACTGAATCTCGCGGACGCCGACGGAATGCCCCGCATGATGAATGCGGAGGTGCTGCAGCGGATCGGCAGCCAGGATTTCCAGACGGAGCTCGGGCAGTTCAATCTCGAGGTCAACATCGTGCCGCACCGCCTGGCCGGGCGGGTGTTCGACCAGCTCGCGGAGGAGCTGCGCACAGGTCTGGGTTACGCCGACAGGCAGGCGCGCGAAGAGGGCGCCCGGATCGTGATGATCGGCATCCTGCCCACGCTCACGGACGAGGACCTCGTCTCCTCGAACCTGACCGAGGTGGACCGCTACACCATGCTCAACGACCAGATCATGGCTTCGAGGGGCGAGGAGGTCGTCCTCGACATCGAGGGCGTCGAGCGGCTGACCCGCAACTCCGCCTCGATCGCGCCGGAGGCAGCGTGCACCTCGGTGCAGCTGCATCTGCAGGTGACGCCGGATCGTTTCGCCGACGTGTGGAACGCCTCGCAGGCCGTCTCGGCCGTGCAGGTCGCCATGGGCGCCAACTCGCCCTTCCTCTTCGGCCGTGAGCTGTGGCGCGAGTCGCGCATCCCGCTCTTCCTGCAGGCGACCGACACCCGGCCGGCTGAGCTGAGCGCGCAGGGCGTACGGCCGCGCACCTGGTTCGGCGAGCGGTGGATCGGTTCCGCGTACGACCTGTTCGAGGAGAATCTGCGCTACTTCCCGTCGCTGCTGCCCATCTGCGACGACGAGGACCCGCACGGCGTGCTGCGGCAGGGAGGCACCCCGGGCCTGTCGGAACTGGTGCTGCACAACGGGACCGTCTACCGCTGGAACAGGCCCGTGTACGCGGTCACCGCCGGCGTCCCCCATCTGCGCGTGGAGAACCGGGTGCTGCCCGCGGGCCCCACGGTGGCGGACGTGCTCGCCAACACCGCCCTCTACTACGGACTGGTGCGCAGCCTCGCCGACGAGCCGCGCCCCGTCTGGACGAGGCTGCCCTTCGGGGCCGCGTCCGCCAACTTCGAGACGGCCTGCCGGTACGGCATCGAGGCCGAACTGACCTGGCCGCGGCCCGGCCGCCCCGGCGGGCTCGCCACGCTCCCGGCGGTGCGGCTCGTACAGGAGGAACTGCTGCCCATGGCGGCGGCCGGGCTGGAGGCGTGGGGTGTCGAGAGCGGCGACCGCGACCGCTGCCTGGGTGTCATCGAGGAACGCTGCCGCCGCCGCGTCAACGGAGCCTCGTGGCAGGCCACCGCCTACCACCGGTTCACCGACTCCGGACTCGACCGGGAGAAGGCGCTCGCAGCGGTCACACGGCGCTACTGCGAACTCGCCCGCACGGGCGAGCCGGTGCACACCTGGGACCCCGTGGCCTAGCGGACACCCCCGGCGGCACGGCCCGCGGAGCCGTCCGCGCCGCCGGACCCCGCTTCGCACGCCCCGTCGGCGTCCGGCAAGCTATGCACGTCCCCGGCTGTCGCGTACCGGGTGAAGTGGAGGCATGTGTGCAGTCGCAAGCGAGCGGACCCGCCCGGCTCCCGGCGTCCGGGGAGACACTCCCCGGGCGCGTTCTGCGGCGGGAGACGCTGCTGGTGCTGGCACTGTCGCTCGGGGCGAGTGCGGTATCGGCGCTGATCAGCTTCGTGGGCTCGCTGACCGCCTCGGGGGCCCTCGCCGACCAGGCCGCACGGCTCAACACCTCACAGGCGCCGGACCGCCCCTGGCTGGACCTGGCCTGGCAGCTCTTCGGGATCGCCACGGCGCTCGTGCCGGTGGCGCTGGTGGCGCACCTCCTCATGCGGGAGGGCGCCGGTGGGCTGCGCTCGATGGGGTTCGACCGGAGCAGGCCGGGCTTCGACCTGGGACGCGGAGCGCTGCTGGCGGCGGCCATCGGCGGGAGCGGACTCGCGCTGTATCTGGCCGCGCTGCAGGCCGGCTTCAACCTCACCGTGGTCCCCGAGTCACTGCCGCACGTGTGGTGGCGGATTCCGGTCCTGATCGCCTCCGCACTGCAGAACGCCGTGCTGGAAGAGGTCATCGTCGTCGGATATCTGCTGCGCAGACTAGGTCAGCTGGACTACTCACCGTGGGCCGCGATGGGGGTGAGCGCCGTGCTGCGCGGCTCGTACCACCTCTACCAGGGCATCGGCGGCCTGCTGGGCAACATGGCGATGGGCGTCATCTTCGTTGTGCTCTACCGGCGTTGGGGACGGGTGGGTCCGCTGGTGGTGGCTCACGCCCTGATCGACATCGTGGCCTTCACCGGCTACGCGCTCTTCGCGGGCAAGGTGGACTGGCTGCCCACGCCCTGAACCGGGCGGGGCTGCCGGGCGACTCCGCCTCACGGCCCCGCCCGCGTCACCATCCGGCGCAGAGTTGCGCGTCGAGCACCGTGACCGCCTCGCCCGTCAGTTCGGTGCGCTCGCCGCGCAGGGTCGTACGGACCAGGCCCGTACGAGCCGAGCACTGCAGGCCCGTGAGCGAGTCCCGGCCCAGCCGCCCGGACCACAGCGGCGCCAGGGCGGTGTGGGCGCTGCCGGTGACCGGGTCCTCTGGGATGCCGGAGGCCGGGGCGAACATCCGCGAGACGTAGTCGTGGCCGCCGTCGAGGGTGCCGCCGCCGTCCTCCGCGAGCGCGGTGACGATGACGCCCCGGTACGGGAGGCGGGCGAGGGCCGCGCTGTCGGGAGCGAGGGCGCGCAGCGTCCGTTCGTCCGCCACCTCCACGAGGAGATCGCCGAGCGGGCCCGTGTCGTACACGGAGACCGGCTCTGCGCCGAGAGCGGGGGCGAGCCCGTCGGGTGCGGTGGCCGGAGTGAGCGGCGCCGTGGGGAAGTTCAGCGTGATCGCTCCGCCGGGCGCGGCGGCCGCGCCCAGCACGCCGCTGCGGGTCCGGAAGCGGACGGTGCCTTCGCTTCGGCCGTCACAGTGCAGGACGTGTGCGGTGGCCAGCGTCGCATGACCGCACAGGTCGACCTCAGTGGTGGGGGTGAACCAGCGCAGCGCCCAGCCGGCCTCCGGGTCGGCGGAGAGCGGGTGTGCGAAGGCGGTCTCCGAGAGGTTCATCTCGCCGGCGACCTTCTGCATGCGCTCGTCCGGCGGGAACGACTCCTCCTCCAGCAGCACGACCGCCGCCGGATTGCCGCTGTAGGGGCGGTCGGTGAAGGCATCGACTGTACGGATCCTCATGCCCGGACGTTAGACGACGGCGGGCGGACCCGGCGACGGCCAATGCCGCACATGTGGACCGGGCAGGGCCGCGGGACGGGGCGGCTGCCGCGCGCCGGTGCGGGTCGAGGTCTTGCCATGCGAGCATCGCCGATATATCGTTGAAGCATCGCGACAAGTCAACGTCTGTCGAAGACAGATCATCGAAAGGATGTCGTCATGCGTAAGGAAGAACAGCGACCGGGCGGCCGCGGGCGCGGTCACGGCCCGGGACACTGCGGCCCGGGCGGGTTCGGTCCCTCCGAGCGGCGGGCCTTCGGTGCGTTCGGACCGCCCTTCGGGGACGGTCCGCCCTTCGGCCCGCGGGGACGCGGCCGCGGGGGCCCGCGAGGCCGGGCACGCCGCGGCGATGTGCGCGCCTCGATCCTGGCTCTCCTCAAGGACCGTCCGATGCACGGCTACGAGATGATCCAGGAGATCGCCGAGCGCAGCGGCGGAGCGTGGAAACCGTCTCCGGGCTCGGTCTACCCGACCCTCCAGCTGCTGGAGGACGAGGGGCTCATCAGCTGCGCCAGTGAGGGCGGCAAGAACCTCTTCTCCCTCACCGACGCCGGCCGGGAGGAGGCCGACGCCGGCCCGGAGGCCCCGTGGGAGGACGCCGGACGCGGCATCGACTGGGAGGCCATGAACGAGGTGCGCAAGGCCGGTGGTGCTCTGGTCAGCGCGTTCCAGCAGGTCTGGGCGAACGGCAGCCCGGAGCAGCGGGACAAGGCGCTCGTGGTCGTCAACGACGCCCGCAAGAAGCTCTACCTGATCCTCGCCGAGGACGAGTGACCGGTGGCGCCGCGGGCCTTCGACGCGGCCCGCGGTCCGTGCCGGGCCACGTGAACGTGACCGGTGGCGCGCGCCCCGGCCCACGGGAGCATCCCGGGGTTCCGGCGCCGCCGGTCAGCGTGGCGGGCCCCCGCCGGGCAGCAGCGGCCGGACGTCGAGTTCGCCTGCGCCGCACACCTCGCCCAGCTTCCACTGCGCGGACTTCGCGGTGCGCTGGTCCGGCGGGATCACCCGCACCGCCTCAGGGTCCGGGCACTTCCCGTCGGAGGGGTCGCCCTCGCCCGGCACGACCGTCCAGTGCAGCCGGGCCGAGGCCTTGCCGCCGGGGGAGAGCGTCAGCTGCCGCGACGGGGTGGAGTCGTCCCGTACGACCTCGGTCGGGATCTTCCCGCCGTCCTCGCCGGTCAGCTGGAGCCCGGGCCAGCCCTGCGTACGGCAGGCGGCCGGCGAGGAGTTGGTCAGGACGAGGGCGGCATAGCGGTTGCCGGCGGCGGGTTGCCCCGGAACCAGCGAGACCGACAGCGCCTTCGTCGTGCACCACGGCGGGCGGCTCTGCGAGTCGCCGGAGCCTTCCGGACGGCGGGCGCCGTCGTCCTCGGCGTTCTGTGAGCCGGGCTTCTGCGGAGCGGCGGAGCCCGAGCCTGGGCCGTCCACGGATGCGGGCGAGTCGGACGACGACGAGGATGCGGAACCTCCGGCGCATCCGCTGAGGGTCACGGCGGCGCCGATGGCGAGAGCGGCGAGAACGGAGCGTGCATGGTGATCTGCCATGGGAATCTCCAAGTGCTGCCGTATGGGGGGCTGTTGGGGAACAAGACGCAATGTTCCGGGCATTCGGTTCCTGCATACCCTTCGCGCGGCCCCCTGAGGCCGGGCTCATCCTCAGGGAGGAGGCTCCACCCGCCGCCCACCTCCCGTCGGGGGACGCGCATATGCCCCGTGACGGGGATGTGTGGCGGGATGTGCATGTGATGTGGTGCTGCTGTGGACACCAGTACGCCCCCAGCGCCTCCCGGCAGCACGGCCGGCGCGGTGATCGAGGACCGGCTCAGCGAACAGCTGGGCGCGGTCGTCGCGACCGCGCGCCGGCGCGCTGCGCGGGGCGGCGACCGCGAGGTGGACACGGCGCACCTGCTGCACAGCCTTCTCGAATCGGACCCCGTCGTACGGGCGTTCCTCGGCGGCGGAGGTGCGCAGACCGCGAAACTGCTCGGCTATCTCGCCCAGCGCAGCATCGGCTACGGGCTGCGCTGGCGGCACACGGTGGAGACCGGCGGCCCGCATGCGCGCACCACGGATGCCCCCTTCGTGGCCGGCTGGTCGCCGGCCGCCGCCGTGGCGATGGCGGTGGCACTGGATCGTGCCTCCGCACGGGGGGAGGCGCGCGCGGACGCCGTCGATCTCTTCGCCGGCCTGGCGGCCGATACGGACTGCCGCGCCGCCGAGGTGCTGCGTACCGCGGGAGTCGACGTGACGGGGCTCGCCGCCGGACTCGATGTCAGGTGTATACGGGGTGACACTCCTGTCGGCGGTTGACATGATGACCGCATGCACGACACCACTCCGCCGGGCGGCCGGCATGCCCGCGGTCGCAGCCTCGGGCTGACGCTCGCGCTCGTATCCGCCTTCGCGTTCGGGGGGTCCGGGCCTGCCGCCAAGCCCCTGATCGAGGCCGGTCTCGAACCGCTGCATGTGACCTGGCTCCGGGCGGCGGGCGCTGCCTGCCTCCTGCTGCCCCTCGCCTGGCGGCACCGCGCGCTCATGCGTGAACGTCCCGGACTGCTCCTGGGGTTCGGGCTGCTGGCCGTGGCCGGCGTGCAGGCCTGCTACTTCGCGGCGCTCTCCCGCATCCCGGTCGGCGTCGCGCTCCTCATCGAGTATCTCGCTCCCGCACTGGTGCTGGGGTGGGTGCGGTTCGTGCAGCGGCGGCCGGTCAGCCGGGCCGCGGGGGTGGGTGTCGTCCTCGCGGTCGGCGGCCTGGCCTGCGTGGTGCGGGTGTGGTCCGGGCTCACGCTCGATCTGCTGGGCCTGCTGCTGGCGCTGGGCGCCGCCTGCTGCCAGGTGGGCTACTTCGTGCTCTCGGACCACGGCAGTGACGGGAAGGACGGCCGCCTGCCCCCGGATCCGCTCGGCGTGATCGCGTACGGGCTGCTGACCGGCGCGCTTGTGCTGACCGTGATCGCGAGGCCCTGGGAGATGCGGTGGCAGGTGCTGGGCGGGCCCGCCTCCCTGGACGGCAGTACGGTGCCGGCGGCCGTCCTGCTGGGATGGATCGTGCTGGTGGCGACCGTCGCTGCGTATCTGACCGGAGTCGTCTCGGTGCGGCGGCTCTCACCGCAGGTCGCAGGCGTCGTGGCGTGCCTCGAAGCCGTCATCGCGACGGTGCTCGCCTGGGTGCTCCTCGGCGAACGCCTCGCCGCCGTACAGCTCGTGGGCGGTGCGGTCGTGCTCCTGGGAGCCTTCATCGCGCAGAGCTCGGCCCCGAAACAGCAGCAGCACGAACCGGTGGCCTCCGGCGGAGCGGAGAGCCCTGCCGGTGCGGGCGACGTCCTGCCGGACGACGCCCGCACCTGACGAGCCCATGCGCCTCGTGAGCCGGACAATCCCCCGGATCAGCGGTTCTTGAGGTAACCGGGCAGTGCCGTGCCGGGGGTCAGGTCCTCGGCGGGCAGAGGAGTGCCGTATGTGCGGCCGACGGGGACGACGCCGCTCCAGTAGGGCAGTCCGGCATCCTCCGGGTCGTCACCCGGCCCGCCCTCGCGGACCTTCGCGGAGACCTCTTCCAGGTCGAGGCGGAGAACGGCGGTCGCGGCCAGCTCCTTGGCGTCGGCGGGGCGGGAGTCGGCCGCACGGCCGGGCACCACGCCGTCGACCAGCGCGTCGAGGGCGGCGGTGAGTTCGCCGCGCTCCGTGACGCGGCGGGCCGTCCCGTGGACGACGACGGAACGGTAGTTGAGCGAGTGGTGGAAGGCCGCGCGGGCGAGCACGAGCCCGTCGAGGCGGGTGACGGTCACACAGACCTGCAGTCCCGGTTCACCGTCGGCCTCCCGCAGCGGGCGCGAGCCGGTGGACCCGTGCAGATACAGACACTCGCCCTTGCGCGCGTACAGCGTGGGCAGGACCACCGGCGCGCCGTCGCGTACGAAGCCGAGGTGGCAGATGTAGTCCTCGTCGAGGATCGAATGCACCAACTCCCGGTCGTACGAGGCGCGTTCGCGGTGCCGGGTCGGGACGCTGCGCTCGGTTCGGGCATACGAGTCGGGGGAGGGGCCGGGGGAAGGGACGGTGTACGTCAAGGAACTCTCCTTGCGCTCAACTTTGTACTAGTGCATAATCATGTTTGTGCTAGGAGAATATCGGATCGAGGGCCGTCGCGCAGCCGAGATCGCGGCGAGCGTGGAGAACGGTGTGCGTACGGGCGGCCTCGACGCGGGGCAACTCCTGCCTCCCATGCGGGAGTTGGCGCAAGATCTGGGCGTCAACGCGAACACTGTCGCGGCCGCCTACCGGACCTTGCGCGAACGCGGACTGATCGAGACCGCGGGACGCCGCGGCAGCCGCGTACGCCCGCGGCCGGCGGTCTCGATCACCCCACGGGAGGCCATCCGCGCCGAAGTGCCGGACGGGTGCGTGGACATCTCCACCGGCAACCCCGACACCGGCCTCCTGCCGGCACTGCACACGGCGCTGGCGTCGGCCGCGGAGAACGCCGCCCGCCGCAGCGCGCTGTACGGCGACCCCGCGGTGAGCGAACCTCTCGCCCGCGCGGCACGCCGCATGCTCGACGAGGACGGCGTGCCCGGCGGGCCGGTCGCGGTGACCTCGGGCGCGCTCGACGCCATCGAGCGGGTGCTCGCGGCGCATCTGCGCCCGGGAGACGCGGTCGCCGTCGAGGACCCGGGCTGGGGCAGCCTGCTCGACCTGGTCCCCGCCCTCGGGTTGAGGACACTGCCCGTGACCGTCGACGACCTCGGGCCGCTGCCCGGCGAAGCGGCACGCGCGCTGCGCGAGGGCGCCCGCGCCCTGATCGTCACCGCCCGCGCGCAGAACCCCACCGGTGCCGCGGTGAGCCCCGAACGTGCCGGGCGGCTGCGCGAAGTGCTCGCCGCACACCCCGGGACGCTGCTCATCGAGGACGACCACGGGCACGGCATCGTCGAGGAGCCGCTCAACACCCTTGCGGGGCCCACGGATCACTGGGCTCTGGTGCGGTCCACGGCGAAGGCGTACGGGCCGGACCTGCGCCTGGCGGTCGTCACCGGCGACGAGCTCACCCTCGGCCGCCTGCGCGGCCGTCAGCTGCTGGGGCCGGGCTGGGTCAGCCACCTGCTGCAGGACGCCGTGCTGTACCTGTGGGAGACGGGGGCGGTCGACGTCGCCTCGGTGGCCCGCTCATACGGACAGCGCCGGGACGCGCTGGTACGGGCGCTCCGGGAGCGCGGCGTCGAGGCGCACGGGCGAAGCGGCATGAACGTGTGGGTGCCGGTGCCGGACGAGACGGGCGCCGCCGCGCGCCTGATGCAGTCGGGATGGGCGGTGGCCCCGGGGGCGCGGTTCCGGCTCACGTCGCCCCCCGGAGTGCGCCTGACCGTCTCCCCGCTGACGGTGGGGAGCGCGCAGGAGCTGGCCGCCGCGGTGGCGGCCGCGCTCCGGCCGGCCGCGGCGCGGCGCTACGACTGACCGGCGCTGCGACTGCCCGGCGCTGCGACTGACCGGCGCTGCGACTGGCCCGCGCCAGGAACGACCGCGCCGCGGCCGAGGCGCGCCCGTCGGGCTGGTCGCGCGCCGTGCCGCACGCCAAGGCGCCCCGGCCGCGTACGTGCCCGCGGCCGGGGCGCCTTGGCGTGCGGCACCGGCTCAGCCGTCGGCGAGGTGGATCTTGCCGCCCTTGACGGAGACCTGCGCCGCCGGAAGCGGCTTGGTCGCGGGACCGCCCTTGACGCTGCCGTCCGAGATGTCGAACTTGCTGTCGTGACAGGGGCAGATGATCACGCCGCCCTTGACCTCGGCGACCGAGCAGCCCTTGTGCGTGCACGTCGCGGAGAAGGCCTTGTACTCCGACCCGCTGGGACGGGTCACGACGACTTTCTGCTCCTTGAAGACCTTGCCGCCGCCCTCGGGGATCTCGGCGGCCTCACCGAGTTCGCCCTTGGCTGCCCCGCCGCCCTCCTCGCTGCCGCCGTCGCCGCCTGCGTTCTCGTCGCTGCCGGAGCTCTCACCGCCGCCGGAGCCGCACGCGGCGAGAGTGACGGCGGCCGAGGCGGCGCCCGCCGCGGCGAGCACGGACCTGCGGGTGGTCGATGCTGACATGGGGAACATCCTGTTCTCTCGGGAGCTGCACGCGTTGCCTCTGGTCAGGGAATCCTGCACAGGCGCTCGTCAGGTGCGAAGGGCTTTGTCAAGAAAAAGCAATTGCGCCGGGAGCAACCGCTCGGCCGTGACCGGGTCGCCTACGATGTGCGACTGCCCGGGCAGCGGCAGTACCGAGTGCTCGCGTCCGGCGGCCAGCAGCGCCGCCGACATGCGCAGAGTATGGGCGAAGGCCACGTTGTCGTCGGCCGTTCCGTGCACCAGCAGCAGCGGACGCCGCAGCAGATGCGCGTCCCGGGTCAGGGTGCAGCGGTCGTAGTTCTCCGGGTGCTCGGCGGGGTGTCCCAGGAAGCGTTCCTTCCAGTGCGTGTCGTACAGCCTGGGGTCGATGGACGGAGCGCCGGCGACCGCCGCGTGAAAGGTCTCCGGGTGCCGCAGGACGGCTGCCGTGGCGAGCGCGCCCCCGTAGGACCAGCCCTGGATGCCGACCCGTGCCGTGTCCAGGTACGGACGCGCCGCGGCGGCCGCTCGCAGGGCGTCGGCCTGGTCCTCCAGCACCGGTGTGAACTGGTCGCCCCGGACCGCCTTCTCCCACGCGGGACCCCGGCCCGGAGTGCCCCGCCCGTCGGTCACCAGCACTGCGTATCCGTGCTCCGCGAACCACTGCGCCACGAGTGCATGCCAGATGCGTGCCCGTACCACCAGTTGCATCCCCGGTCCGCTGTACGGGGCGAGCAGCACCGGGAGCGGGGAGGAGTCGGGGGCAGCGGGCTCGTACCAGCTGGGCAGGAACAGCGCACTGCGCAGGCGCCGTTCGCCCAGGGTCAGCAGTTCCGGCCGCGGCCGGAGAGAGGGCTCCTCGACGAGGGAGCGGACGGTGCCCGCGGCCGTGCCGTCGCGCAGCACGGTCACCCGCGGGCCGTCCGGTGTGAGGCTGTGGAGCACCGTCGTGCCGCCGCGCAGCACCGCCGAGTGCAGCCCCGGACCGTCGCTGATCCGCACGGTGCCGGCCTCCGGGGACCAGGACCATACGTGCCTCTCGAGTGGGTCCTCGCTCGCGCTGAAGAGCACCGTCTCCCCGTCGGTTCCCAGGACGCCCGAGACCTGCAGCGCGGGCGGCGTCACCACGTGCCCGCCGACACACAGCCTCCTGGTGTCCTCGCTCTCCCGCGCGGTGACGAGGGCTCCCGACGCGGTCCGGCAGTACGCGCCCGGCAGCAGCTCCACCCAGTGCTGGTCGTGCTGCCGCTCCAGTTCCCGCGTGGCTCCGGTCGCCGCGTCGACGGCGAGGGTCAGCAGGGTGCGCTGGTCGCGGCTCTGAACGGTGAGGAGAGGGCCGTGCGCGTCCCAGCCCGCCGCGGCCACGTACTCGAACGCGCGGCGGTCCCAGTCCACTTCGGTGCCCGTCCCGTCCAGGCGCAGCAGGTGGAGAGAGATGTCGGCGTTCGCCGTACCCGCCTCCGGATAGTGCTGGGGCCGCGGTGCTCGTGCCGGGTCCGCCGGGTCGCCGAGGAAGCGGACGCACACGTCCGTGTTGTCCACGCGGGCGACCAGCAGTGCGCGGCCGTCGGGAGCCCACCAGTGGCCGCGTGCGCGTCCCAGCGATTCCTCCGAGACGTGGTCGGTCAGTCCGTAGGTCACCTTCCCCGCCTCGCCTTCGCCGGGGCCCGCGAGGCGGCGGTCGCCGGTGCCGTCCGTCCGCACGACGTGCAGCGCGCCGCGGGTGACGTAGGCGACGAGCCGTCCGTCGGGGGAGAGCCGCGGATCGACGGCGGGGCCCGCGGCCGGTACGGGGAAGGGCCCGCCCCGGCCGGGCCGCGCCGGCACCGCCCACAGGGCGCCGTCGAGGGCGAGGACGGCCAGCTCCGCCGCGTCGTCCACGGCGTAGCCGGTCACGCCGGTCGACAGGTCGCGGTCCCTCTCCCTGCGGGCTGCCTCCTCGGGCGTGGGTTCCGCGGGCCCGGACCCGGCAACGGCCTGCAGCACGGCCGGATCGGCCAGCAGATGTTCGCCGCCGTCCGCCTCCCGTACCCACAGCCCGCCGGAAGGGTCGGTTCCGCTGCGTGTACGCAGGAAGAGCACGCGCTCCCCGTCCGGCGTGACGGTCACGTGGCGCACCGCCCCCAGTGAGAAGCGCCGGGACCGGGCGAACTGCGCGGGGAAGGCGTCAACGGCCTCAGGCGGAAACGGGCCGCCGGCCGCACTGGAACCGCCGGAAGCACCGGAGTCACCCCGACCCCCGTGGGCATCGGGGGCATCCGAAGCACCGGAAGAACGTGATGGAGTCATGCGCGAAGGATGGCACCGCACGCCGCCCGGACGCCGTGAATATCGAGCGGTGCCGGCGAGGGGCGGCGGCTAGCCTGAGCGGATGCTGCGCGAAGTCACCGCGACCCGGTACGTCACCCCGCTGCGGGAGGGCGGTTCGCTGCCCGGAATCGTCGAGGCGGACGATCTCGGCACGTACGTCATGAAGTTCACGGGCGCGGGGCAGGGCCGCAAGACTCTGGTTGCGGAGGTCCTCGCGGGCCGGCTCGCTCAGCGCCTCGGGCTGCGCGTGCCCGAACTCGTACGCATCAAGCTGGACCCCGTCATCGGCCGGAGCGAACCGGACGAGGAGGTCCAGGCCCTGCTGAAGGCCAGCGGCGGACTCAACCTCGGCATGGACTTCCTGCCCGGGTCGCTCGGGCTCGATCCGCTGGCCTTCCGCGTGAGCGCGGCCGAGGCGGGCCGGCTCGTATGGTTCGACGCGCTGACGGGCAACGTCGACAGGTCCTGGCGCAACCCGAACCTGCTGGTCTGGCACGGCGCGATGTGGCTCATCGACCACGGTGCGACGATGATCTGGCATCACAACTGGCCCTCCGCACAGGCCTCTTCAGGCAGGCCGTACGACGCCTCGGACCATGTGCTCACCCCGTTCGCGCCCGATGTGGCCGCGGCCGCCGCGGAGTTGGCGCCGCTGGTGACCGAGTCGCTGCTCGCCGAGTGCGCGGCGGAGGTCCCCGACGAGTGGCTCACCGACGAGCCGGGGTTCACGGACCCCGGCGAGCTGCGCGACGCCTACGTACGGGCGCTCTTCGCGCGCGTCGCCGGCCTGGACGAGCGCATCACGCTCGGCGAGCCGAGCCAGGACGGCCCGTCGAGGGCTCCCGGGTGGCTGACGGAGGGATGGCCGCACGGTCAGCGGGACAAGCGGGGAGCGCGGCGGTGAACGAGGGGACGTGCGCGGAGCGCGACGTGTTCGAGTACGCGCTGCTGCGGGTCGTGCCGCGCGTCGAGCGGGGCGAGACGATGAACGCGGGCGTGGTCCTCTACTGCCGCGCCAGGTCTCTCGTCGTCGCCCGTACGCACCTGGACGAGGACCGGCTGCGTGCGCTCGACCCGCACGCGGATCCGGTCGGTGTGCGCGCGGCCCTGCACGCCGCCGAGAGAGTCTGTGACGGAGGGGACGCCGCAGGACAGGCGGCGGGTGACGCGCCCGGCAGCCGCTTCCGCTGGCTCGTCGCCCCGCGCAGCACCGTGGTGCAGCCGGGGCCGGTTCACACGGGACTGACCTGTGACCCCGAGGCGGAGGCCGAGCGGTTGCTGGAACTGCTCGTGCGGTGAATCTCATGTGCGGGGGCACCCGTTGACAGCAGGTGGCGCGGCTCATAGCGTCACGACTGCCACAAGGTACTAAGCGGTTGCTCACCACAATTCAGGGCGAGGAGAAACAGCATGTCCACCACCGACCAGCGCGTCGCGATCGTCACCGGTGCGGCGCGGGGCATCGGCGCGGCCACCGCCGTGCGGCTCGCGGCAGAGGGCTGCGCCGTAGCGGTGCTCGACCTCGACGAGGCGGCCTGCAAGGAGACCGTCGAGAAGATCACAGCCGAGGGCGGCAGCGCGATCGCCGTGGGCTGCGACGTCTCGGACTCCGCCCAGGCGGAAACCGCCGTCGCGCGGGTCGTCGGTGAACTCGGGCCGCCCACGGTCCTCGTGAACAACGCCGGCGTGCTGAGGGACAACCTGCTGTTCAAGATGAGCGACGCCGACTGGGACACGGTGATGAACGTCCACCTGCGCGGTGCGTTCGTGATGTCCCGGGCCTGCCAGAAGCACATGGTCGACGCCGGGTTCGGGCGCATCGTGAACCTCTCCTCCTCCTCGGCCCTCGGCAACCGCGGCCAGGTCAACTACGCCGCGGCCAAGGCCGGGATGCAGGGCTTCACCAAGACCCTCGCCAAGGAACTGGGGAAGTTCGGCATCACCGCCAACGCCGTCGCACCCGGCTTCATCGTCACCGACATGACGGCGGCCACCGCCGAGCGTGTCGGCATGGGCTTCGAGGACTTCCAGGCCGCCGCCGCCTCGCAGATCCCCGTCCAGCGCGTCGGCCGGCCCGAGGACGTCGCCGGCGCCATCGCCTTCTTCAGCGGTGAGGACGCCGGCTTCGTCTCCGGCCAGGTTCTGTACGTGGCCGGCGGCCCGCTCAACTGACCGGAGGGTCGCGGAAGATGGCACAGCACGAAGCAGCACAGCAGGACACCGGCGAGGTCGCGATCGTGACCGGCGGCAGCCGGGGCATCGGATACGGAGTCGCCGAGGCCCTGGTCGCGCGCGGGCACCGCGTATGCATCACCGGACGCAACGAGGACGCGCTGAAGGAGGCCGTCGCCGCACTCGGTCCGCAGCGGGCCATGTACGTCGCGGGCAAGGCCCACGACGACGAGCACCGGCGCTCCGCCGTCGAGCAGGTGATGGAGGCCTACGGGCGGGTCGACCACCTCGTGAACAACGCGGGCACCAACCCGGTCTTCGGCCCGATCGCCGATCTCGACCTGGGTGTCGCGCGCAAGGTCTTCGAGACCAACGTGGTCTCCGCCCTCGGCTTCGCCCAGTCCACGTGGGCGGCCTGGCAGCGGGAGAACGGCGGCACGATCGTGAACGTCGCCTCCATCGCCGGTATGTCCGCTTCGCCCTTCATCGGTGCGTACGGGATGAGCAAGGCGGCGATGATCAATCTCACACAGCAGCTCGCCCATGAATTCGCGCCGACTGTACGGGTCAACGCCCTCGCGCCGGCTGTGGTGAAGACGAAGTTCGCCGCCGCTCTCTACGAGGGCCGGGAAGCGGACGCCGCCGCCCGCTATCCCATGAACAGGCTCGGGGAGCCGCGGGACATCGGCGGGGCCGCCGCCTTCCTCACTTCTCCCGAATCCGCGTGGATCACCGGCCAGACTCTGGTCGTCGACGGCGGCCTCGCGCTCAACGCCGGAGTCGAGTAGGGATTTCCCGCTCCGCGCGCACCATCCCACGAGGGAATCCGGGTGCCGGTCCGTTGCCGGACCGGCACCCGCTGTCATCGGAATGCTCCGTGTCCTGCTGGCAATTGACGAATGGTTGACCAGCGCATGTTCCCCGGGTCCGGTGCTGAGGTAGGGTCTCTTTCGCCTCTCGGCCAGCGGGTCCGCGTAGGGCGTCGCCGTACTCCGTACGACGGCGTGGGAACGCAATCAACGCATTGACCGGCCGACGGCAATTCCCTTTTGCAACTGCATCGGCAGTAGTGGCCCCGCCGACTGAGGAGCGCGCAGGTGTTCGACCGGAACGGACCTCTGAGGATCGCAGCGACCGTTGTCATATCTATGTCGATGGTCGCGGGGTGCAGTTCGATGTCGGGTGGCGACAACGACGACCAGCTCCGCGAGATCGTCACAGGAACCACCAGCGCTCCCAGCACCCTCGACCCTGCGGCGGCCTGGGACGGTTCGTGGGAACTCTACAAGAACGTCTACCAGACGCTGCTGTCCTTCCCGAGCAGCAGCTCTTCCCCGGAGCCCGACGCCGCCAAGCGCTGCGGCTTCACCGACTCCGCGAGCCGCGTCTACCGCTGCACACTGCGGGACGGTCTGGAGTTCTCCAACGGGAATCCGCTCGACGCCCGCGCGGTGAAGCACTCCGTGGACCGCGTCACCTCGATCAAGGCGAAGTCGGGACCGCTCGGCCTGCTGGGCAGCCTGGAACGCGTGGAGGCGCCGGACAAGAAGACGGTGGTCTTCCATCTGAAGAAGTCCGACGCCACATTCCCCTTCATCCTCGCCACCCCGGCGACCTCGATCGTCGACCCGGAGACCTACCCGGCGAAGAAGCTGCGCAAGGGCTCGAAGATCGTCGGCTCCGGACCGTACTCCCTGAAGTCCTACAGCAAGGGCAAGAAGGCGGAGCTCACGCGGTACAACGGCTACCGCGGTCCAGCGAAGCCCAAGAACGACGTCGTCACCATCGAGTACTTCCAGGACTCCGCGAAGATGGTGAAGGCGCTCAAGGACAAGAAGATCGACGTCGCATACCGCGGTCTGACACCGGACCAGGTCAGCGCATTCCAGAAGGCGCAGGCGAACGGGAACCAGGAAGTGGAGCTGACGGAACTCCTCGGTTCCGAGATCAGCTATCTCGTCTTCAACCCCAAGGACAGCACGGCCGGAAATCCGGCCGTGCGCAAGGCCGTTGCGGAGCTGATCGACCGCAAGGCGCTCGTGCGGAACGTGTACAACCGCACGACCGACCCGCTCTACTCCATGGTCCCCGGCGGAATCACCGGCCACACCAGCGCCTACTACGACCGCTACGGCGAGCCCGACAGGGACCAGGCGGAGAAGACGCTCAGGGAAGCGGGCATCAACAAGAAGGTGCCGCTGAAGCTGTGGTACACCACCGACCGCTACGGCTCGACGACGGGTGAGACCTTCGCCGAGCTCAAGCGGCAGCTGAACAAGTCAGGGCTCTTCGACGTCTCCGTGCAGGGCCGCCCGTGGTCCGAGTTCGTAGAGGGTTACAGCAAGGGCAAGTACCCGGTGTTCGGCCGCGGCTGGTTCCCCGACTTCCCGGACGCCGACAACTACGTCGCGCCCTTCGTGGGCAAGAACAACGCGCTCGGCACGCCCTACGAGAACTCCGAGATCACCGAGGACCTGCTGCCCAATTCGCGCAAGGAGAGCAACCGCGCGACCGCCAGCCGCGCCTTCACCCGCGCCCAGAAGCTCATCGCGAAGGACGCGCGGCTGCTGCCGCTCTGGCAGGGCAGGGTGTACGTGGCCTCGCTCAAGGACGTGGCCGGCGTCGAGTGGGTCCTGGACCCCTCCACGCTTCCGCGCATGTGGGAGCTGCACAAGAAGTCCAGCTGGTAGACGGGTCCCGGCCCTCCTTTCCGGGAGGGCGGCACGTACCCGCAGCCCGCGCCGCCGCCTCCGCCCCGCTGACATGGGGCGGAGGCGGCGTGCTGTCGGCGGGCAGCCGGTACGTTCGGGGACGGCAACCACAGATGCGAAGCCGCCGCGGAGGTACGAGAGTTGAACGACATGCTGGGCACCCTGCCGGACTCCTGGCAGCAGGCCCTCGGCGAGGAGACCGGCAAGCCCTACTTCAAGGAGCTCGCCGAGTTCGTCGAGCAGGAGCGGGAGCGCGGTCCGGTCTACCCGCCGCGCGAGGAGGTCTTCGCCGCCCTGCACGCCACGCCGTACGAGCGGGTGAAGGTGCTGATCCTCGGACAGGACCCGTACCACGGAGAGGGCCAGGGGCACGGCCTGTGCTTCTCCGTGCGGCCGGGTGTGCGCACGCCGCCGTCCCTGCGCAACATCTACAAGGAGATGCGCGAGGACCTCGGCCATCCCGTGCCGGACAGCGGACATCTCATGACGTGGGCCGAGCAGGGCGTGCTGCTGCTCAACGCGGTGCTCACGGTCCGGGCGGGCGAGGCCAACTCCCACAAGGGCAAGGGCTGGGAGACGTTCACGGATTCCGTGATCCGGGCCGTGTCGTCCAGGCGGAGCCCGGTCGTCTTCGTGCTGTGGGGGAACCATGCGAAGAAGAAGCTCCCGCTGATCGACACCGGCCGGCACACAGTGGTTCAGGGCGCGCATCCCTCCCCGCTCTCGGCGAGGAAGTTCTTCGGCTCGCGGCCCTTCAGCCGGATCGACGAAGCGGTCGCCGCCGCCGGGCACGCGCCAGTCGACTGGCGTATCCCGGACGCCGGCGCACGCGCCTGAGCGTGATTGTCAGTGCCTGCGGCTAGCGTCGTCGTGGCAGGTGACGGCAGCACTCGGCGCGCCCGGTGGAGGAGGAGTCCCGTGACGGAGCCGCAGCAGGAGACGTCCCCGGACGGGGTCATGGTCCGGATCGGGCAGGCGATCATGCTCCATCGCGCCGGCGACCGTGAGGAGGCCCGGCACCGCTTCTCACTGCTGTGGTCCGAGACCACGGGCGAGGGCGACCTCTTCCACCGGTGCACCATCGCGCACTACATGGCCGACACCCAGGACGACCCCGGCGCCGAGCTGGAGTGGGACCTGCGGGCGCTGGCCGCGGCCGACGCGCTCACGGAGGAGCAGGTGGAGTGGGGAGAGCACTCGCTGGCGGTCCGCTCCCTGTATCCGTCGCTGTATCTCAACGTCGCCGCCGACCACGCCAAGCTCGGTGACAGCGCTGCCGCACGCCGCGAACTGCGCCGGGCGCAGGGCGCGTTGGGCTCGCTAGCTGACGACGCGTACGGGGAAGGGATCCGGGCGGCCGTGGGGCGGCTGGAGAGCAGGCTCGGGCCGGTCTGAGGCGTTCAGGCCTGCCGCCGGGCCCGTTCAGCTCCCCGGCTGCGCGGCTGACGGAGCGAGCATGCCGTGCAGCAACTCCCGCACCCCGGCCCGCAGTTCCTCGTACGAGGGCACCTCGTCGGCGTACGAGCCGGCTGTGCACGAGAAGAGCATGCCGTCGCACCACGCCACCAGCGACAGCGTGTGCCGTTCCGGCTCGGACGACCCGGCGCGCCTGAGCATCGCCACGAGTGGCTCACGGAATGCGCTGGTCCCGGTGTGCACGTACATCTCCCGCAGCCCGGGCCGCCGTGCGATCTCCAGGGCCAGTTCGTAGCGTGCGAGGAGCAGCGACGGATCCCTGGTGAGGTAGCGGTGCACCGCCAGGGCCAGCCCGTCCGCCAGTTCGGCGGTGTCCTTCCCCGTGGGCATCTCATCCAGCGCGATCACCTGCGACTCCCGTACGGCCAGCCGGCGCACCGCCGCCTCGATCAGCGCCGCGCGGGTACGGGCGTGGTTGGAGGTCGAACCCTGCGGCAGGCCCGCCGCCTCGTCCACGGCCCGGTGGGTCAGGGCACGGAGCCCGCGCTCGGCGAGCAGCGCGATCGCGGCGTCGGCGATCATCTCGGAGCGGGTGAGGGGCCCGGAGCCGGGCGGAGAGGAACGAGGGGCGCTCATGGCAGCCAAATGTACGACGGCAACTCCGGCCCGGATCGCCGAAACTACGGACGTAGTAGACTACAGATGTAGTGGCCTGATGGCAGGCCGCCCGCCGGAGAAGGAGACCGCCCATGCCCGCATCCCGGTCCGAGCCACGAGCGGTCGTCATCGGCGCCGGCATCGGCGGGCTCACGGCCGCCGTCGCCCTGCACCAGCAGGGCTGGCACGTCACCGTCCTCGAGCGGGCCCCGGCCGTCGAGGCCGTCGGCGCGGGCCTCGGCCTCACCCCCAACTCCCTGCGGGCGCTGGACGTCATCGGCCTCGGCGACACGCTCAGGCCGATGCGCACGTGGACGGACGAGGGCGGGCTGCGTACTCCCTCGGGGCGCTGGCTCTCCCGTACGAACCAGGCCGCGGCGGCAGCCCGGTTCGGCGGTCCGTTCGTCCCCGTGCACCGGGCCACGCTCATCTCCCTGCTGCTCTCCCGGCTGCCCGGCGAAGCGGTGCGCACGGGCACGCCGGCCACGGTCGCCGACCCCGGCGGCCCGGACAGGCCGGCGCGGGTGCGCAGTGACGCGGAGGAGTGGGAGGCCGAACTTGCCGTGGCCGCCGACGGCATCCACTCACCGGCGCGTTCCGTGCTCTTCCCCGGAAGCCCCGCTCCCAGGTACGCGGGCTTCACCGCCTGGCGCCTGGTCGTGCCGGCCCCCGACGTGGCCTACCCGCCGCACGAGACATGGGGCCGCGGCACCCTGTGGGGCACGCAGCCGCTGCACGACGGACGGGTCTACGCGTATGCCGCCGCGGCCGTCCCGGCCGGCGAGCGTGCACCCGAGGGCGAACACGCCGAACTCCGGCGCAGGTTCGGCACCTGGCACCAACCGGTGCCCGCGATCCTCGACGCCGCGGGCCCGGACGACATCCTGCGCAACGACGTCCACCAGGCCGCCGAGCCGCTTCCGGCGTTCCACCGTGGACGTGTGGCCGTCCTCGGCGACGCCGCGCACGCGATGCCGCCCACCCTCGGGCAGGGCGGCAACCAGGCGGTAGAGGACGGCGTCGTACTCGCCCACCACGCCGCACCGCAGGCGGACGTACCGCAGGCCCTGGCCGCGTACACCCGCGACCGGCTTCCACGTACGAGTGAAGTGGTACGGCGTGCCGTACGGGTCTCCCGCCTGATCACCCTGACCTCCGCGCCGGCCTGTGCGCTGCGTGACGCCCTGATGGCCACGGCGGGCCGGGCCGGGCCGCACCTGGCGCTGCGCGCCCTCGACGGGATCGCCGACTGGAGTCCGCCGGGGGAGCACGACGCGGCGGCGACGCCGCACGGCGGGACGGGCGGCCGGTAGCCGGGGAGCGGCACGCCGGCAGACAGGACGTCAGCGGACGGGGGGTCGGCGGACGGGCCGTCAGGGGCCCGCGGCCGGTGAGCCGCCGGAAGGGCCGGGCGGAGAACCGGCCCGGCGGCGCCTGAGGATTCCTCGGACGCACGAGGCCGCCCCGTACAGGACCAGTGCGGCGGTTGCGGCGTGCACGATCCAGTCGCCCGTGCGGAGGTAGAGCGTCGAACCGGTGGCCAGCGGCACCGTGTAGACCTGCGCGGTGCTGCGGTCCGTGCCCAGCCACGGGCCGGTGCGCTCGCCGCGAGGTCCGTAGACCGCGCTGATCCCGGTCAGTGTGGCGTGCACCATCGGCCGCCCGGTCTCGGCGGCGCGCAAGGCACCCAGCGAGGCGTGCTGCGCGGGCGCCCAGCTGTCCTGGAAAGTCGACGTCGAGGACTGGGTGACGATCAACCGCGCCCCGTCCAGGGCGATTTGGCGGCTCATGTCGGGGAACGCGCTTTCGAAGCACACCAGCGGCCCGAACTTCTCACCGGACGTCTCCATCATCACCGGGCCGTCGCCGCGCAGCCGGTCCTCGCCCGCCGCACGGCCGACCGAGGTGGCCCAGCCGAGCAGGGAGCGCGCGGGGACGTACTCGCCGAAGGGCACCAGCCGCGTCTTGTCGTAGCGCTTGCCGACCGTGCCGTCGGGGCCGATCAGTATCGAACTCTTGTAGATCCCGGGCCGGTCGGAGCGCCGGGCGTCCACATTGACCAGGATCCGCGCGCCGACCTGCGACGAGAGATCCGCGATCCGCTTCCGCAGCCGCGGATGGGCCCCCAGGTCGAAGCTGACGCTGCTCTCACCCCACACCACGAGATCCAGCCCGCGCCCCTTCAGCCCGCGGGTCAGTGCCTCGCTGCGCTCCAGCCGCGCGTGCTGACCCTTCACCACGCCTGGCTGTACGACGGCGACCCGCAGCTCACCGTCCGCGCGGGGCCGCGGCGCCCACGCCCATGCCGCGGCCACCGCGCCGCAGCAGACGGCCAGTGCGACGGCCGCGGCGACGGCCTCCGCGGCTGAACGGCCGGTACGGCGCGCCGTCAAGGGTGCCGCCAGCGCTGCCAGCGCGCAGTTCACAGCGACCAGCACAAAGGTGACCAGCCACACCCCGCCGGCGGACGCCAGCCGCAGAGCCGGGCTGATCTGCCACTGGCTCGCGCCGAGCACACCCCACGGTCCTCCCAAGTACTCCCAGGAACGGACCAGTTCGATGACCAGCCACCCCGAAGGCACCAGCACGAGAGCCGCCGCGAGCCGCCCCGGCCCGGCCCGCCCGCCCAGCAGGCGCCGCACGAGCCATCCCCACGGAGCCCACAACAGGCCCAGCAGCGCCGCCAGTACGAAGAGGAAGACGTGCAGGCTCGGCAGCAGCCAGTGGTGCACGGCCAGCATGAAACCCGTACCGCCGATCCAGCCCGTCAGGGCGGCCTGGCGTCCGGAGGCGGCACCCCGTACCAGCAGCAGCCAAGGCACCAGACCCACCCATGCGAGCCACCACAGTGACGGCGCCGGAAACGCGAGAGCGGGAAGCGCACCCGCCGCGGCCGCGGCCACCGGGCGTGCCCACCGGGACCCGCGCCCACGGGCGGGCGGAGCATCCTCACGCCGTGCGGCCATGTGTCGCCTCCACCGTCCTGTCACCGGGCACCGACTGTGCGGAGGGCTTCCCCGGCGGGGAAGGGCGCATGCACCGGAGGGGACCGTACGGACCGTTGTGACCTGGGGCATAGACAGCAGCCCGTGCGGTGGCAACCCTGGGCCGTTCGACAACGATGTCCCGGCCGGAGGCCCCTGGTGATACGAGCGAAGCGCATCCGGACCCTGCTGGGTCTGGCCGTCGCGACGCTCTGCGCCGGGCTCGTCGGGGCCTCACCGCCCGCTGCCCCGTGCGGGGGAGGGGAGACGCACGCCGGTCCGGTGAAGGACCCCGCCGCGTTCGTCGACCCTTTCATAGGCACCCGCAACGAAGGCAACACTTTCCCGGGGGCCGCCGTCCCGTTCGGGAAGGTGCAGCTCTCGCCGGACACCACCAGCAGCAGCACCGGCTACGACTGGGACGAGAACCGCATACGCGGCTTCTCGTCCGTGCACCTGTCCGGCGTCGGGTGCGGTCTGGGCGGCGACCTTCCCGCCATGCCGACCACGGGCGACATCACCAGCACCGACAACAACGAGTACGCCTCCGGCTTCCGTCACGAGACCGAGAGCGCCTCACCCGGCTCGTACGAGGTCGCCCTCGACGACTACGGCGGCACGAAGGCCGAACTCACCGCGGGCCGGCACACCGGCCACCAGCGCTACACCTTTCCCCGCACCGGCAAGGCGAACGTGCTGCTCAACTCCGGCCAGGCGCTGCACAAGGTGACCGGAAGCTCGGCGCGCGTCATCGACGAGCGGACCATCGCCACAAAGGTCACCGGCAGCGGCTTCTGCCAGGGCACCGAGCCCTACACGGTGTGGGCCGTCACCCGCTTCGACCGGCCGTTCGACTCCCACGGGACGTGGGACGGGGAGAAGGTCACCGAAGGCGGCGACTCCTCCGAGGGCGGCGGCCGCCGCGGTGCGTACGCCCGTTTCGACACCCGGGGCGGCGACCGCGACGTCGAGGCGGTGACGGCGCTGTCGTACGTCGACGCCGAGGGCGCCGGACGCAACCTCGCGGCAGTGGAGGGCCAGTCCTTCGACGAGACCCGCGACGCCGCCCGCCGCGCCTGGCAGGAACGGCTCGGCCGGGTCCGCGTGAGCGGCGGGAGCGAGGCGCGTCTGCGGGTCTTCTACTCCTCGCTCTACCGTGCGCTGCTCCACCCCAACACCGGGGAGGACGTGGACCGGCGCTACCGGGGCTGGGACCAGCGGATCCACCGCGCGAAGGGGCACACCTACTACCAGAACTGGTCATTGTGGGACACCTATCGCACCCAGGCGCAGCTGCTGACGCTCATCGCCCCGCGCGAGTCCCGGGACATGGCGCTGTCGCTGCTGGACGTCGACGAGCAGGGCGGCTGGCTGCCGCGGTGGGGCTACGCCACGCGGGAGACGAACATCATGGCCGGCGACCCGGTCACGCCGTTCCTCACCAACGCCTACCAGCAGGGACTGCTGAAGGGTGAGGAGGACAGGACCTACCGGGCGCTGAAGAAGAACGCCGACGGCGTTCCGCCCGCCGACTCCCCGTATTTGGGACGTATGGCCAACAAGGAGTACATCAAGGACGGATACATCCCGCACGACCCGGACAGGAAACGCGTCAAACCGGGCAGTCCGGACTTCAAGCACAGCGGCTCGGCGACCCTCGAGTACGCCGCCGCCGACGCCGCCCTCGCCGGAATGGCACGTGATCTCGGACACACCGCCGACGCCCGGCGCTACTCGGAACGCTCCCGCAACTACCGCAACATCCTCGACCCCGGCACCGGGTTCTTCCGTGCCCGTGAGGCCGGCGGGACCTTCGTCGGGCCTGCCGACCCGGCCAGGAGCGAAGGGTTCCACGAGGGGACACCCTGGCAGTACATGTGGATGGTGCCGCAGGACGTACCGGGGCTGATGTCCCGTACGGGCGGACGCGCGGCCACGGAGGAGCGCCTGGACTCGTTCTTCGCCTACGACCAGCTCAAGGACGATCCGCGGAAGACGGCGAGCGACGTGTGGGTCGACGGTCCCTACGACTACTACGACTCGGACAAGTACAACCCGCAGAACGAGCACGACCTCATCGCCCCGTACACCTACCTCTCCACCGGCTCGCCGTGGAAGACCACCGACGTCGTCGACGCCGCACTGTGCCGCTTCACCGACGCCCCCGACGGCGTCACCGGCAACGACGATCTGGGCACCATGTCGTCCTGGATGGTGCTGTCGGCGATGGGCATGTTCCCGGTCGCACCGGGAACCGACACCTGGGGCCTGAACACCCCCGCGTTCGAGCGGATCGAGCTGACCCTCGACCGCGACTGGTATCCGCAGGGGCACTTCACGATCCGCGCACCGCGCGGGGACGGAGCGGACCGCTACATACGCTCCGCGTCGGCCGGCGGCTCGGAGGTCTCCCGTACCTGGATCAGCACGGAGGACATACGGCGCGGCAGCTCCCTGGACTTCCGCCTCGGACCGGAGCCCTCGAAGTGGGGCACGGGCAAGGAGGACGCACCGCCGCCGCTCGGGGAGGCGGGCGAGCGCGACCGTTGACCCGGCCGCGAACCGCACACCAAGATCGTCGTTGACCCGGGGGCCGTCACAGCACCGACCAGCACAGGGAGTGGACATGGGCAGCAACGACGGATCCGCCCGCCGCAGTTCGGCCTGGTTCGCGGCGGAGGGCCGCAACGGCTTCATCCACCGCTCATGGATGCGCAACCAGGGCTTCGGTCCCGAGGTCTTCGACGGGCGGCCCGTCATCGGCATCGCCAACAGCTGGTCGGAACTCACGCCCTGCAACGCGCACTTGAGGGACGTGGCGGACGCGGTCAAACGCGGCGTGTGGGAAGCGGGCGGACTGCCGCTGGAGTTCAACACCATGTCGCTCGGCGAACCGCTGATGCGTCCCACCACGATGCTGTACCGCAACCTGATGGCCATGGAGGTCGAGGAGACCCTGCGGGCCAACCCGCTCGACGGTGTCGTGCTGCTGTCCGGCTGCGACAAGACGACACCCGCCATGCTCATGGGCGCGGCGAGCGTCGACATTCCCTCGATCATGGTCACCGGCGGGCCGATGCTCAACGGCAAGTTCCGTGGCAGGGACATCGGTTCGGGCACGGCCGTATGGAAGCTCAGCGAGGAGATGCGCGCCGGCAAGCTGACGGAGGCCGACCTGCGCGAGGCGGAGGGCTGCATGTCACGCAGCCGCGGACACTGCATGACGATGGGTACGGCCTCGACGATGGCGTGCATGGCCGAGAGCCTGGGCATGCAGATGTCCGGAGGGGCGGCCGTCCCCGCGGTCGACGCCAGGCGTTACGTTCTCGCCCAGGCGTCCGGTCGTCAGGCCGTACAGCTCGTGGAGCAGGATCTGCGGCCCTCCCAGGTGCTCACGCGCGAGGCGTTCGAGAACGCGATACGTGTGAACGCCGCGCTGGGCGGCTCGACCAACGCCGTCGTGCACCTGCTGGCTCTGGCGGGCAGGGTCGAAGTGCCCCTCGAACTCGGCGAGTTCGACGCGCTCACCTCCGAAGTCCCGGTGCTGGCCGACATGATGCCCTCGGGGCGCTTCCTGATGGAGGACTTCTACTACGCGGGGGGCCTGCCGGTCGTCATGCGCGAACTGGGGGCGCTCATCCACCAGGAGCCGGTCACCGTCACCGGACGTGCCATCGGGGAGGAGATCGCCGGCGCCGAGTGCTTCAACCGCGAGGTCATCCGCACCGTCTCCGAACCGTTCATGCCGGCGGGCGCGGGCACCGTCGTGCTCTACGGAAGCCTGTGCCCCGACGGCGCGGTGCTCAAGGTCTCCGCGGCCGATCCCGAACTGCTCACCCACAGGGGGCGCGCGCTCGTCTTCGACCGGGTCGAGGACTACACGGCTGCGGCGGACGACCCGGACCTGCCCGTCGATCCGGACACCGTCATCGTGGTCCGGGGCGCGGGGCCCAAGGGGTATCCCGGCTTCCCCGAGGTGGGCAACGTCCCCGTTCCGAAGGTGCTGCTGGAGGCGGGCGTCGAGGACATCGTCCGCATCAGTGACGCGCGGATGAGCGGCACCGGATACGGCACCTGCGTGCTGCACGTCGCACCGGAATCGGCCGTCGGCGGGCCGCTCGCGCTCGTACGGACAGGAGACGTCGTCGAGCTCGACGTCCCGGGCCGTCGGCTCGATCTGCGCGTCGACGAGGCCGAACTGGCCGCACGCGCCGAGGCGGAGGCGGCATCCGCCGCGGCCGGTGACGGCGCGAAGGACAGCGGCGGCGGAGCGCGGCGCGGCTGGTCGAAGCTGTACACCGATCACGTGATGCAGGCCGACCGAGGCGCGGACCTGGACTTCCTGACGGGTGGCAGCGGCAGCGAGGTGCCACGGCACTCGCACTGAACGCCGGCCGGGCGGGGCGGACAGGCGGCCGTCAGCCGGCCGCCGCCCGGTCTCCCGGGCCGGGCGGGGAGGTGAGTACGGCGAGCCGGTCCTGCACGTCGCGGAGCGCTCCCGGAGTGCTGCCCGGTGCCCGCTCCCTGAGCTGCGAGAGCTGCACTCCGAGCTGGTAGGCCTGCCCCCGGTCGGCGACCTGGTGCCAGCAGTGGTGTGCCCGGTCCACGGCGCCGGCGACCTCGCCCGACTCGGGAGCCTGGCCGGCCTGCAGGCGGACGGCGGCCGCCTGCAGCCACAGGGTGCACGCGCGCGCGGCGTCGTCCGCGCGATGGGCGAGATCGGCGCGCACCTCGACCCAGTGGACGGCCTCCATGGAGTGGGGCCCCGAAGCGCGCAGGGCGGCGGTCTCCCACTGGGAGGCGATCGTCGCTGCCTCGCCGTGGCGGCCTTCGCCCGCTGCCCGGTAGATGGCCTCGTGCACGCCGGCGGGCACGTCACCCGTGGCCTCCGTCGTCCCGCCCGGCCGTGGCGGTACGGGTGTTGAGGCCGGTACGGGTGTTGAGGCCGGCGGGGGCGAGGCGGGTGGTGGCGGAACCGCGTACGCCGGGAGCGGCGCGACCGCCGCGGGCGCGTGGTCAGGAGCGGTCGGCGCCGGCGCGGACGACGGCGCCGGCATCTGGACGGGCGCAGGCGAAGGCACCGGCCCGGGCACAGGAACCGACGCAGGCACGGGCTCTGGTCCTGGCACAGGCACCGGCCCGGGCATTGCCGGCGCGGGCCCGCCGCCGAGCGGCATGCGCTCGTCGTCGCCCGGGCCGAATCCCGCCCCGTGCAGGCTGAGTTGGTGGAGCTGCTCCAGCGGTGGCCGTGCGCGGCTCGCCCGCAGCACCGCTGCGAGGGCGCGGCTGTACTCAGGCGTGCGGGGCAGGCGCCCGGCCGCAGGCGCGGCAAGGCTCCCGTACAGGACCAGCCCCTCCGCGAGCCGGTGGTGCGAACGCCGCTGCCACAGCGCCGAGTCAGCCACGAGGTCGGCGATCACCGCCGTGCTCCCGACGGGTCTGCGGCCGAGCTCGGCAACGAGCCAGTGCCACGGCAGACCCGTGTAGCGCACGGACCGCGGCGTGGAGCGCGTCAGCGCGAGATGCGGAAGATGCTGGCGCGAGTCGAGCAGCAGCTGCCCCGCGAGATAGACGAGCAGCGGTCCTTCGTGCGCGGCGGCCGTACGCAGGTGTGACAGCACCGCGTTGGGGTCGGCAGGGTCCGCGAGCTGGACGACGCTGCCGGTGCCGGTGCCCAGCAGCACCGCCGGGGGAGTCGCGGCGAGAGCGGGCAGCGCCTCCGTCGCCTGGAGTGCCGGATGTCTGCCGGGAGGTGTCGCGGCCACCAGCAACCCGTAACCCTGATCCGGCTGTTCGTTCTGCGCAGCGTGTCCGTGCCCGTGCGGCGCCCCGTTCCCCATGTCAGCACCGTATCCGCTGAGCGCCCTGGTCACTCCTGGCGGTCCGCCCTCAACGGGTCCCGGGCAGGGGTCACTTGTTGGTGACGGTCACCGGACTGTCGCTCTTGAGCTGGGAGAAGAGCTTCTTCGACTTCGCCTCGTCCCAGCGCAGCGCACTGCCCTTCGGCGTCGAAATACCGCCCGCGGTGGGCACGTTGACCTGCTGACCGCCGCCCTTGGAGACGCCCTGCACGGAGCGGAACATCGTGGTCAGAGCCCGCATGCTCATGCCCTCGTCGACGACGAGCGTGTCCAGCCCGGCGCTGAGAGCGGGATAGACGTCGGACGGGTTGAGCACCGTCCCCGGTGACGTGGCCTTGCCGGCCAGCGCGGAGAGGAACCGCTGCTGGTTCTGCGTACGGCCCAGGTCGCCCTGGGCTTCCTGCTTGCGCTGGCGTACGAATGCGAGGGCCTCGGCCCCGTTGAGGTTCTGGCAGCCCTTCCTCAGGTCGGCTCCGGAGTCCTCGTCCTTGATGTCCCGCTTGATGCACATCGGAACTCCGCCGACGGCGTCGACGATGTTGACGAACCCGGCGAACCCGATCTCGGCGTAGTGGTCGATGCGCAGGCCGGTGTTCAGCTCGATGGTGGCTATCAGCAGCTCCGGACCGCCCAGTGCGAAGGCGGAGTTGAGCTTGTTCTGCACGGGCTGGGACTGCTTGCCCGTGGACGGCCGCTTGTACCCGGGGATCGTCACCCACGAGTCACGGGGGAGGCTCACCATCGTCGTACCGTTCTCGCCCTTGTGCATGAGGATCATCGAGTCGGTGCGGCGGCCCCCGAACACACCGGTCTTGAGCTCCTTGCGGTCCGCCTCCGACAGGCCCTCACGGCTGTCGGAACCGACGATGAGGTAGTTGGTGCCCTTGCCGGGCGGCGGCCGGTCCGTGAACTTGTCGAGATTCACGTCCCGTTGGAGCTTCGTCTCAGCCCACGCGTACGTGCCGCCGGAGCCCACCAGGATCATGGCGAGCACCACGACCGCCGCGCGGCGCAGCGGCCTGCGGCGCTTGGGGCGGCGCGGTGCGCGAGGGGGAGTGGGCCCGAAGCGGGAGTTGTTCTCCCGCGCGGGAGGCCCGCCGCCCCTGCCGCCGCGTCCGGCGGGGCCCCCGGGGCCCATCGGGCGTCCCGGTCCGCCGGGCCCGCCGGGCCCGACCGGTCCGCCCGGCCCGGCAGGAACGCCGGGCGGGCCCGGGTGCGGGCGCCGGCCCCCTCCCTGGCCGGGCACCGGGGCTTGCGGCGGAGGGGCGCCCGGACGACGTCCGGCCGCCTCCGTCCTCGACCGTGCCACTTCGCCCCTGATGGTCTCCCGGGTCTCCCAGGAGGGCTGCAGCGGCCGGCCGGGGTCTCCGCGACGTGCCGGCCCGACGACGTTCACCGGGTCCGAGACGGCCCACCCCTGGCCGGTCCCCGCCCAGCCGTGGACGCTCGAACCCCCTGGCCCGTGGTGTCTCCACTCACCGGCCAACTCGGCGGTGTGGCCCGGAGAATCCCCCTGAGACGCACCTGGCGTCTCACCCTCGGCCCACTGGTCAAGTGGGTCCCTCATGGTCCGGCTCCCTCGGTCACGTCGATACGGTCACGTGCGTGTCGTTCACTTCGGCAGCAGGCTCTGGCGCTGGACCGGCTCGCTGAGCAGATACTCGTCGGCCGTGCCCGACCGGCGCATGCGCTGCCACTTGAGCCGGTTGCCGAGCAGGGCCGTCACCACGGACTGAATGATCACCAGATACAGCAGCTGCCTGTAGACGAACAGCTGGAGCGGCAGCGACCACAGCTCGCGCATCCGCTCGTTGTCCAGCCGCAGTGCGTACGCGGCCGTGACCATCTGGACGGCCATGAAGCCGAGCCAGACGCCCACAGCCTCGGCAGGGTCGCGGAAGAAGATGCCGTAGAGGAAGAACACGTCGACGACCGGTGCGAACAGGGGCAGAGCGATCTGGAACAGAGCCAGATAGCTCAGCCCCCTGCGGCCGAAGCGCCCTGCGGGACCCACCTCCAGGACCGCACGGCGGTGCTTCCACATCGACTGGAGCGTGCCGTAGCACCAGCGGTAGCGCTGACGCCACAACTGGCCCAGGCTGCCCGGCACTTCGGTCCACGCGATGGCGGACTCCTCGTAGACGACGCGCCAGCCCGCCCGCCACAGGGCCATCGTCAGGTCGGTGTCCTCGGCCAGGGTGTCGTCGCTGACGCCGCCGATGCCCATCAGCGCGTCCCTGCGGAAGGCGCCGATGGCACCCGGGACGGTCGGCATGCATTCCAGCACCTCGAACATCCGCCGGTCCAGGTTGAACCCGAAGACGTACTCCAGGTGCTGCCATCTGCCCAGCAGCCTGGTCCTGTTGCCGACCTTGGTGTTGCCGCTCACCGCACCGATGGCCGGATGGGCCAGCGGCTGGATGAGCCTGAAGAGAGCATCGGGCTCGAAGACGGTGTCCGCGTCGACCATCACGACGATGTCGTGACGCGCGTAGCCCAGACCTGTGTTGAGGGCTCCCGGCTTGCCCGCGTTGGGCTGCCGTACGACGGTCACCCGCGGGTCGCGGATGCCCTCGGCGATCTGCGCGGTGCGGTCCGTCGACCCGTCGTCGATGACGACGACCTGCAGGTAGGGGTGCGTGGAGGCCAGAAGTGAACGGACCGTGGACTCGATGCCCGCCTCTTCGTTGTGCGCCGGGACGAGGACCGTCACCGGCTCGTTGACCTCCCGCAGCCACGGCGAGCCGGGACGGAACCTCTGCAGGCGCCGCATGTGCATCCGCGCGAAAACCACGAGCATCAGCAGCCGGAGCACACCGAGACCGCCGGCGATGCCCAGCGCCCAGGCCATCGCACCGGTGAAGAAGGAGCCCAGGGTCCGCGCCCATATGAGCCCCTCCCCTCGCAGCCTCTCGTCTGCGGAAACCGTCGTCATCGAGGACTGCTGCCCCAGCCCCCCTGTGACGGTGGTGAACTTCTTCACGTTCCGGTTGCGGAGCAATTGCTCAGCTTCGTGATAACCGAGGTCGGTGTGGCTGTACTGCCGTATCACTCCCTGCGAGGGCTTGCGGGACCTGCGGTCCGCGGCGACGAGGAGGTAGCCCTGCTCGGCGCTGCGCTGAGCCGCGGTCCACTCCTTGCCGCACATCGTGTCGGCCGCCTTGGTGTGGGGGAGGCGGAGAAGTCCGGTGTTGACGCCGGCGGTGCCCGCCAGCGCGGTCTGGGTGAGGGAGAGCTCCAGCTGGGCCCGGATGGGCGAGGCGACGCCCAGGTCACCGCCCGTGTAGGTGTACGAGCCGATCTCGTGCCCCTCGGCACTGATACGGCGCACCAGCTCGGGGTGGCGGGTGGCCTGCGACCCGTAGACGAAGAAGGTGGCCTTGGCGTGGTGGCTGCGCAACAGGTCGAGGATGCGCGGCGTCCACACCGGGTCCGGGCCGCCGTTGAAGGTCAGCGCCGCAGTGCGGGCAGGCATGGAGGCCGTCTCGACGAAGTTGCCGTCGAGACGCAGAACAGGGTCCCCGGTGTCGGCGGCACGCGGGATCGGCGTGGCGCACGGGGCTTTGGTGCGTGCGGCGTCGACCTCGTGGTTGGTCCAGCCCTCGAAGAGGAGAGCTGCCGTGACCACGGGCAGGAAGAGCACCAGCAGCAGCCAGTGCCCTCGCGGGTCCCGTCGCAGCGCGTGCCGGCTCACCTGGTCGCGCCGCCGGGACGGGCCGAAGAACTGGCGGGTGTGGGGGTGGTCTGTGCGGGGTCGCGGTCGCTGCGGGGGGTGGGGGGTGTGGTCTTGCGGTCAGGCCTGGTCGAGGCCGAGGGGTCGTGGGGGGAGGACGAGTTGTGGGGGGAGGCTGTGCGGGCCGGAATCTGTGCGCCCGCCGGTACATCGGAGTCGTCCTGTGAAGAAGTGCTGGGCAGCGGCTGGTCCATTCGCGGGGGCTGGTCCCCGACCGGGTCCTGAACTCCACCGAACACAGCTACGAAGAGCGCCATGTACCCGGTGCAGGCGCACCCGACGGTCACTGCCGCATATCGGACGAGTCTTCTACGCCGACCTGAACTGGCAATGAATATCGGATGATTCTCGTCTGCACGCCTCCGACGGCTGTGGTTCATGGATCGCATGGGGCGTGAGTGTAGCCAGCCGAGAACGCGAGCGACCCGGAAAGATTCAGTAATCCATCTGTGAACTGTGTCGCCCTCGTCCGGGGTTCGCTGAGAAGCCTTCGGATTCGCATGGTCCACCAACTCTTGATCGGTGCTGACGGTCTCCCCCCGGTCCCCTCACGGCATGATGCCGCTCTTGAGCGGCCCTGTACTCGTATTGCCGAGGTAGGGGCTTGTCCTGGCCTCAGGGACAAGCTGAGGACAGTTGGCGCGAAAATCCGCCCCGGTTCCGCCGGGTGCCGTGCCGGGCGGGGGTGCGCAGCGGGTCCGGGGCCCTGCCGGGGGCGGGGTGAGGGCGGGAAGAATGCCTGGTGGGAACGGGAATCGGGGTGCCCTGCACAGGGCGCCTTACCGACGCACCGTCAGCTTCGGATGCGCATACCGAAGAGTTGCCGTTCTGTCACTTTCGTGACGACTTGGTGCCCGTCGGCCGCGACATGATTCGGCCGTACCGCGGTTCGACATTGGCTGGATCTGATCGCTCCTTACCGGCCGGTCACCCTCACTATGTATAGCTGCGTGTCCGGCGTGAATACGCAAGGAACTTGCGAATGCTGCGCGTAACCGCCTTTGCGGAAATGCGCTTTAATTTCCCTCATTCGGCGACCAATTGCCTGTGAATGAATGAAGGGGCATCATCCGCTGAAACGCGACATTCGGCACGCCCTCTGTGTGTTCAGTCACCGCGAGCTGCGGAAATGAACGCGATGTGAAGATCCTGTGTCCGTGCCGTTGCCCGCCGCCGGAAGAGACCGCTCTCACTGCGTCACCGCCGCGAGGCGGGTTCCCGCGTGTGCTGCCGTACGGGAGGCATCCGCAGGACCGCCTGATGCAGCGCCCCCGACAGCCGCCCGGGAGCCCGGATCACCACGGGCCCCGGGCCCTTGGCCGGAATCCGCCGGGCCCCGGCCGGCTGTGGACGGTCACGGTCACCGGTGCTGTCGGCGGCGAGAACGAAGAGCCCCCACGCGGTGACGGCCCCGGCGAGGAGCGCGCCCACGGCGCCGGGAGTCCCGTAGCGGAAGCTCTCGCCGAGCATCACGATGCCGACGGCGGCAGCGAAGGCCGGGTTGACCACGGTCGTCGTCGCCAGCGGTGCGGCCAGCCCGCCACCGCGGTACGAGGACTGGGAGGCCGCCAGTCCGGCCGCGGCGAGAACGCCGATGAGCAGCAGCACGGGGGCGGTTGCCAGAAGCGCGGAGGGGGAGAGCGAGGTGTCCCAGATGTCGGCGACGGTCTTCGTGAACACGGACGCCGCCCCGTAGGCCACACCGGCCGCCGCCGCCGTCGACACGGACCGCAGCATCCGGACGCGCCGTCCCGCCGTCGTGGCGGTCAGCAGCAGCAGTGCCAGCGCACAGGCCACCGTCCCCGCCAGCGCGAGCTGTCCGGTCCCGCCGAGAGCATGGGCGGGCGTCGACCCGGTGAGCACGAGGAGTGCGGCAAGCCCGCCCGAGACGATGACGATGCCGTGCCAAGCGGCCGCGCTCACCGGCCGGTTGACCAGAACGGCGGCCAGCGGCGCCGCCAGTACGAGGGTGAGGACGCCGAGCGGCTGCACCACGGTCAGGGGTCCCAGCCCCAGCGCGCCCACGTGGAGAACCGCGCCCGTGCTGTTCAGTGCGACCGCTCCCCACCAGCGGGGCGACCGGAGCAGCCCGTACCGGCTGGGCGCCGTCGTCGCGGCGAGGCGTTCCTGGACGATGGCCGCGGTCGCGTAGCACACGGCCGACACCAGGGACAGCAGCACCGCTGCCATGAGGGCGTTCACGGACGATCCAGGCGGACCAGGCGGAATTGCCACATCCGGTTCATGTCGTCAACGATGCCTCGTGAACCGTGATGTGTCCTCGTCCGGCGGGTGAGTCCTGCCGTACGGCGGCAGGACTACACGCGCGGACGGCTGTGCGCCGCAGGTCTGACGCCGCGTCGCCTCACGATCAGCCGGACGAGACGCCGCCGTCCGACGAGGCGCCTTCGGTCGGGCTGAGAACGCCCGTCGCCACCAGCACGAACAGCAGGATCCCCAGCAGTACGCGGTAGATGACGAACGGCATGAAGCTGCGGGTGGAGATCCAGCGCATGAACCAGGCGATCACCGCGTAGGCCACGAAGAAGGCGAGAACCGTCGCGAAGATGGTCGGCCCCCAGGACACGTGCCCTTCGCCGATCTCCGTGAGCTCCAGCGCGCCGGAGGCCATCACGGCCGGGATGGCGAGCAGGAAGGAGTAACGGGCGGCGGCCTCGCGGGTGTAGCCCATGAAGAGACCGCCGCTGATGGTGGCGCCCGACCGGGATACGCCGGGAACCAGCGCCAGCGCCTGTGCGCACCCGTACAGCAGGCCGTCCTTGACGGTCAGTTGCTCGAGAGTCTTGCGCGGGCGCACCGTGCGGTGCTTCCCGGCGCGGGCGTCCCGGGCGGCCAGCCTGTCGGCGATGCCGAGGATGATGCCCAGGACGATGAGCGTTGTCGCGATGAGCCGCAGATCCCGGAACGGGCCCTCGATCTGGTCCTTGAAGGCGAGTCCGAGCACGCCGATGGGGATCGAGCCGATGATCACCAGCCAGCCCAGTTGCGCGTCGTGGTCGCGGCGCATGTCGCGCTGGACGAGGGACCGGCTCCAGGCGGAGATGATCCGCCCGATGTCCTTGCGGAAGTAGATGATGACCGCCGTCTCCGTGCCGATCTGTGTGACGGCGGTGAAGGCGGCGCCCGGGTCCTGCCATCCCGCGAAGGCCGCGGTGAGCCGCAGATGGGCGCTCGAGGAGATCGGGAGGAACTCGGTCAGTCCCTGGACGAGCCCGAGAATGAACGATTCGAACCAAGACATCTGCGCTGACCCGTCCTCGCCACGGCAATGATCACGCGGGGAAGACTACAGCCATTCGGATGACGGTCGTGACGGGCCCTCAAGGAGCGGAGCCGGCCTGGCCGCAGGGCCCGTCGTCCGCGGTACGGGCCGGTGCGGCACTGCGCAGCAGGGCGCGCTTGCGCCAGGCCAGCACGGCACCGCCGAGGCCGGAGAGCGCGATGAAGCCGAAGGCGGCGAGGAAGACGGGAGACGTGGGTGCTGCGGCGTGACTGCCGGCGATCACGTACGCGGCCGTGTTGGGCACCACGCCCAGGGCCGTCGCCGTGAGAAAGGCCGTCCAGCCCATACGGGAGACGGCGGCACCGTAGTTGGAGGCCGCGAAGGGGACGCCGGGAAGCAGCCGGATGACCAGCATCGACCGGAAGCCGTGACGGCTCAGCTGGCGGTCGGCGGCGCTCAGCCAGCGTGCCCGCAGCAGCGGACGGAGCGCGTCCTGGCCCAGGATTCTGCCGAGCCCGAACGCGAGCCCGGAACCGATGACCGTACCGACGACGGCCGAGACCGTGCCGGCCTGGCTGCCGAAAAGCGCGCCGGCGGCGACGTTGAGGACCGGACGCGGCACGAAGGCCGCCGTGCACAGTCCGTAGGCAACGGTGAACAGGACGCCGGCGAGGCCGCCCGAGAGTTGTGCGGGCAGCCCGTTGGTGACGAACCGCTGAGGCTCGTACACCAGCATCGATATCCCCGCGGCGGACAGCAGCACCAGAAGCACCGCGAGCCGGCACCTCGGGGAGAGCAGCGTCTGCGCCAGCCGGCTGGGGAGGCCTTCTGACTGCTGCGTTGAGGGGACGGACACGCGGCGAGCGTAACCGACGGATGTGAGGCCCCGCCGGGCGAGAAGGCCATCGGTCCTCCGCGGAACGGTCACATACGGGCGGTGGTGACTCGGGTCAGCCGACTCCCCGGACCCCTTCTCAGCGGCGGCTTCGCCGTCCGGGCGGACCGCGCCCGCATGCCGCCCGTCGTGTGAGAAAAATCAGTCGACGTACGGCCGTTGGGACGTCAGCATCAAGGTCATGTTCAGGCAGCCCCTCCTCATCGCACGGCCCGCGGCAGCGGGCGTGCCGGGGGCTGCCGTTCCGCCGTTCTCCTCCTTCGCCCCGGTCACAGCGCCGGCCGGCCTCGTCACAGCCGCAGCCGCCGCAGCCGCATGCGCTGCCCCGGCTGCCGCCGCCGACGGCGCCCGAGGCTGACCCTTCCCGGATCGCACCGAGGACCCCGCAGGGGAAGGGTCGGCCGGTCCGGGGGGTCCCGTTCCCGCAGCGCTGGTTCCTGGCGCGAAGCAGACGAGGAAGAGACATGGCCAAGCAGGCCTACGTGCGCACCAAGCCGCACCTCAACATCGGCACCATGGGGCACGTCGACCACGGCAAGACGACCCTCACGGCCGCCATCACCAAGGTCCTCAGCGACCGGGGCACCGGAGCGTTCGTCCCGTTCGACCGCATCGACAGGGCGCCCGAGGAGGCGGCCCGCGGGATCACCATCACGATCGCGCACGTCGAGTACGAGACCGGAACGAGGCACTACGCGCACATCGACATGCCGGGCCACGCGGACTTCATCAAGAACATGGTGACCGGCGCGGCCCAGGTGGACGGCGCGATCCTCGTGGTCTCCGCCGTGGACGGAGTGATGCCGCAGACCGCCGAGCACGTGCTGCTGGCGCGGCAGGTCGGGGTCGAGCACGTCGTCGTCGCCCTGAACAAGGCGGACGCCGGCGAGGAGGAGCTGACCGAACTGGTGGAGCTGGAGGTCCGCGAACTGCTGACCGCCCACGGCTACCCCGGCGACACCCTCCCCGTCGTCCGGGTCTCCGGTCTGCGCGCCCTGGAGGGCGACCCCCGCTGGACGGGCGCGATCGAGGCGCTGCTGGACGCCGTGGACACCTGGGTCCCCGTCCCGGAGCGCTATCTCGACGCGCCGTTCCTGCTGCCGGTCGAGAACGTGCTGACGATCACCGGGCGCGGCACCGTCGTCACCGGCGCCGTGGAACGCGGCACGGTGCGCGTCGGCGACAAGGTCGAGGTCCTCGGAGCGGGGACGGAGACGGTCGTGACCGGTGTGGAGACCTTCGGCAAGCCGATGGAGGAGGCGCAGGCGGGAGACAACGTGGCGCTGCTGCTGCGCGGCGTGCCACGGGATGCCGTGCGGCGCGGGCACATCGTCGCCGTGCCGGGCAGCCTCACTCCCAGGCGCCGGTTCACCGCCACCGTCCGGCTGCTCTCCACGCGTGAGGGCGGCCGCCGTACACCGGTGACCAGCGGCTACCGTCCGCAGTTCTACCTGCGTACCGCTGACGTGGCCGGTGAGGTCGCCCTCGGGGAGGACGGCATCGCCCTCCCCGGCGACACCGTGACGCTCGACGTCGGCCTGGACCACGCCGTGCCGCTGGAGACCGGCCTCGGCTTCGCGGTCCGTGAGGGCGGACGCACCGTCGGCGCCGGGACCGTCACGAGAGTCGGCGGAGAGTAGCGCGAGGGCGGCCCCCGGCCCCGGGGGCCGCCCGGGCCTGAGCCCGGGCGTGCGGCGGACCCGTACCGGCGCACGCCCGGGCCGGCGTCCCTGCGGCGGGCCGCACGCCAGCACAATGGGACGGTGAACGAGGAGCCGATACCCGTGACGCGTGCCGTCGAAGGCGGCACCGCCAAGCTGCTGCCCGACATCGACCAGGAGGGCGGCTGGCTGCTCACGGTCGACGGCGCGCCCCAGTCGTACGTCGACCTGGGCGACGCCACGCACCTGGAATTCGAGTACGCCCGTCGCGTCGCCCACGTGCTGGACCTGGCGGCGGAGCCCGGGAAGGCCCTGGACGTGCTGCACCTGGGCGGCGGTGCGCTCACCCTTCCCCGGTACGTGGCGGCCACCCGCCCCGGGTCACGGCAGCGCGTCGCGGACACCGACGCCGCACTGCTCGGCTTCGTCCAGGAGCATCTGCCGCTGCCGCCCGGCGCCGACATCGCCCTGGCGGCCGAGGACGCCCGTGACTTCCTGGACGCGTCACCGGCCGCGTCGGCCGACGTCGTGATCGCCGACGTCTACGACGGCGTGCACGTGCCCCCGCATCTGACGACGGTCTCCTGCGCTCAGGCCGCCGGCCACGTCCTGCGGGAGAGCGGCGTCTGTGTCCTGAACGTCGCCGACGCCGCACCGTTCCGCTTCGCCGCATCCCAGGTCGCCACGTTCCGGACCGTCTTCGAGCACATATGCGTGGTCGCGGAGCCGTCCGTGCTCCGTGGGCGGCGCTTCGGCAACATCGTCGTGGCCGCCTCGCACGAGCCGTTCCCCGCGGACGCCCTGGCGCGCAGGACGGCCTCGGACGCCTTCCCGGCGCGCGTCGTGCACGGCGCGGCGCTGGACCGCCTCACCGAGGGGGCCGTACCGGTCGGGGACGGCGAGGCCGCACCCTCACCGGAGCCGCCCGAGGGTGCCTTCACCATCGGCTGACCGGCGCGGCCGTACGAGCGGGGAGAACTGGGGAGACAGGACGGAGGGCGTTGACCGACCGGAGTTACTGAGTGGTAACCTCCCTGCCATGTCCACAGACTCCCTCCCGTCCATCGGCCGGATGATGGCTGACACGGTCCCGATGGTGCGCACCCTCGGCCTCGAGTTCGGCGAGACCAGCACCGAGCGTGCCGTCGTCTCGATGCCCGACCAGAGCGACTACCACAACCACGTCGGCGGGCCGCACGCCGGAGCGATGTTCACGCTCGCCGAGTCGGCCAGCGGAGCCGTCGTGCTCGCCGCCTTCGGCGACCAGCTCGGGCGGGCGGTGCCGCTGGCCGTCCGTGCCGAGATCGGATACAAGAAGCTCGCCATGGGTGCCGTGACGGCGACGGCAGAGCTCGGCAGGCCCGTGGCGGATGTGCTGGCCGAACTGGACGCGGGGGAGCGGCCGGAGTTTCCGGTGGACGTGAGGATCGCCCGCGAGGACGGCGCGGTCACGGGTGAGATGAGCATCATCTGGACGCTGCGGCCGCACGGTTGAGCCGGTGCGGATGCCGACTGCGATGTCCGGCCCGGGCCGGTGCGACGGACGTCCGCGGCCGGCCGTGCGCTGCGCGGCCCCTCTGACCTGCTGCCGCCTTTCGCGGCGCCGTTCTTCGTTTCCCGGCATCGGTTAGGCTGCCCGCACGCGCGCCCGTGGTCTTCCGGGCGCGTGCGCGGGGTTTGCGGCCGACCGACGCTTCCCGCGCCCATCACCTGCGGGAGGAAGCTCAGTTGCACGACGTCCAGGAGTTGCTCCAGAGCGTGCCGGCCGTGAGTGTCTATCTCCTGGTCGGGGTGGTCATCGGGCTGGAGAGCCTGGGCATTCCCCTCCCGGGTGAGATCGTCCTCGTCAGCTCGGCGCTGCTGGCCTCCCAGCACGGAGAGATCGACCCGCTGATCCTCGGCGCATGCGCCACCACCGGCGCGATCGTCGGTGACTCCATCGGCTACGCGATCGGCCGCAGGGGCGGCAAACCGCTGCTGGCCTGGCTCGGCGGCAAATTCCCCAAGCACTTCGGACCGCATCATGTCGCCACCGCGGAGAGGGCCTTCGAGCGCTGGGGGATGTGGGCGGTCTTCTTCGGCCGTTTCATCGCGCTTCTGCGGATCTTCGCCGGGCCGCTCGCGGGTGTGCTGAGGATGCCCTACTGGAAGTTCCTCATCGCCAACGTGCTGGGCGGCATCGTCTGGGCCGGCGGCACGACGGCGGTCGTCTACTACGTGGGCATCGTGGCCGAGCAGTGGCTCAAGCGCTTCTCCTGGCTGGGCCTCGTGGTGGCCGTGCTCTGCGGACTCGCCTCGATGATCATCGTGCGCCGCCGCGCCCGTAAGACCGAGGCCGAACGGGTGGCCGCCGAGGGTGCGGACGGAGAGGCGGAGGCCGAGGTGGCGGGAGCCGGCGCCGGGCGGGACCCCGCCGGGCGGGACCACGCCGGACAGGACCATGCCGGACAGGACCCCGCCGGGCCGGGCGCGGTCCGTACCGGCGACTCGGTCCGTACCGGCGACTGAGCGGCGCCCGGCCGCGGCTCGGCTCTCGGCAGGCCGCTCAGCCTTCGACGGGCGAGACCTCGTCGCGGTGAGTACGGGCCAGGTGCTGATACATGGCGGCGTTGGCCTTGATGCCCTCGCGCTCCTCGGGCGTCAGCTCCCGCTTGATCTTCGCCGGCACGCCCGCCACCAGCGACCCCGGTGGCACCTGCATGCCCTGCGGCACGAGCGCATGCGCGGCGATCAGCGACCCGGAGCCGATCAGGGCGCCGTTGAGCACGGTGGCGCTCATCCCGACGAGGACGTCGTCCTCCACCGTGCAGCCGTGCAGCACCGCGTTGTGGCCGACCGAGACGCCCGCGCCGATGTGCGTGGGGAAGCCCGGGTCGGCGTGGACGGTGCAGTTGTCCTGGACGTTGGAGCCGTCGCCGAGCGTGATCAGGTCGCAGTCCGCACGCATCACCGCCCCGTACCAGAGGCTGGATCCCGCGCCCATGGTCACCGCTCCCACGACCACGGACGTCGGCGCGGTGTAGGCGTCCTCGTCGAGCTTGGGCTCCCTGCCGCTCACACCCGCGATCACCGCTCGCTTCTCCGTCATCGTCCTGTCTCCGCTCGCTCCCCGGCCGGATCGCCATCGTCACCGGCCCCTTCTTGAACCGTATGCGATGGGTGGGCGGAAGATCACAGGGGCCTGTACGGGCCCGCACTCACCCCTCCGGACTACCGTGACGGGCGTGCCATCCATCCGGAACACCTTCGCCTCGCTCGCGTCCCGCGCGGTGCACGGCATATGGCGCCGGGCGCAGTACGCCGGTGCCATCACCGCCGAGCGCCCGGGGCCGTATGCCTTCCGGCGGATCGGGCCCGGCACCCGGCTCGCCTTCCCGCAGGGCACGGTCTTCGGCACGCCGTGGATCGAACTCGGGGACCACTGCGTCATCGGTCAGGAGGTCACCCTCGCCGCGGGGATGCTGCCGGACCTGGACCTCGGGCCCGGACCGGTTCTCACCCTCGGCAACGGCGTCGTCCTGGGGCGCGGCAGTCACGTCATCGCGGACGTGCAGGGGTCCGTGACCTTCGGCGACGACGTCTACTGCGGTCCGTACGTCTACATCACCTCGACCAACCACTCCTACGACGACCCGCATGAACCCGTCGGCAAGCAGTGGCCGCGCAGTGCCGCCGTCGAGATCGGCGGCGGCAGCTGGCTCGGCGCCGGTGCGGTGATCCTTCCGGGGGCCCGGCTGGGCCGGAACGTGGTCGTCGCAGCCGGTTCGGTCGTACGGGGCGACGTGCCCGGTCATGCGGTGGTGGCCGGTGCTCCGGCGAGGATCGTGCGCCGCTGGGAGGGCGAGCGGGGATGGCAGCCTCCGCTGCGGACCCCGGCGCCGGTGCCGGTGCCGGAGGGTGTGACGCCCCAGCAGCTCCTGGCCGCCTCAGAGCTGGCGGCCGCCGAGCCGGCCGCCTCCGAACTGGCCGCGGGCGAGGGCGAGCAGAGCCGGGGCAGCCCTGCCGCGCCGGGGGGCGGCTCCGCGTAGAGAGAACCGGCCACCCGAGGTGCGCCTGTCCCGGTGCACGGCGGCGGGACGGCCGTGACGTCACGTGTGCGGGCGGTGCCGGGCCCGGCGTCAGGAGGACGCCAGCAGCACCGTGCCGGCGAGCGCCAGACCGGCCCCGGCGGTCTGCACCGCCCGCAGCCGCTCCCGCAGCACTCCCCGCGCCGCGATCGCGGTGACGACGGGATAGAGGGAGGCGAGCACCGCGGCCGTGGTCACCGGGCCGTACGAGGTCGCGAGCATGTACGTGCCGTTGGCGGCGACGTCCGCCAGGCCGACGAAGGCCAGCGCGGGCAGCGCAGCGAGAACGGCGCGGCCGCCCCCTTCGGCGGGCAGCGCCGGAACCCCCCTCCTGACCTGCACGTACAGCGCGGCACCGCCCACGGCCACGTTGCACACGCGCTGCACGAACAGCGCGAGGAAGAGGCCGGCCATGGTGCCGGTGCCGGCGTGCTCGATCAGCGCCATCACCGCGCCGAAGCCCAGCGCGGAGACGAGCGTGAGGGCGATCGTCTTCCGCTGCACCGGGGCGCCGCGCAGCTCCGGACCGCCCGCGAGCACCACACCGGCCACGGCCACGGTGATGCCCGCCGCCTGGATCCAGCCCGGCCGTTCGCCGAGTGCCAGACCGGCCCCGACGGGGACGACCACCGCGAGCGAGGCCAGCGGCGAGACCACGCCCATCGGCCCCTGTGAGAGCGCCTTGTAGAAGGCGAGCATGGCCACGGGCCCGACGATGCCGGCCGCCGCGGCGAACCACAGCTGCCCGCCCCACTCGCTCCAGCCGCCCGTGGCGATCACGACCGCGCCGAGCACCACGGCGGCCAGCGCCTGGGAGACCACGACGACGGTCAGCGCGGACATGCGCCGCGTGAGCAGGCCGCCCCCGAAGTCGGCGAGCCCCCACATCAGGCTGGTGACCAGGGCCAGGGCGGCGGTCATGAAGCACCTCGCAGTACAGTGGCGTGAACAAGGAAGTACAGCTCACCGTAGTTTAGTACGCTGAACTCTGTCATCCAGAATATTGGACGGTGTACGGAGCCCGTGACGGACCTCGACCACCTCACGCAGTCCCTGGCCCGCAACCTGAAGCGCCGGCGCCAGGAGCGCGGCTACACCCTCGACGCCCTCGCCGCCCGGGCAGGCGTGAGCCGCGGGATGCTCATCCAGATCGAGCAGGGCCGCACCAACCCCAGCGTCGGCACGGTCGTCAAGGTCGGCGACGCCCTCGGCGTGAGCATCACCACCCTGCTCGACTACGACCAGGAGCCGCAGGTGCGTCTCGTGCCCGCGGAGCACGCGGTTCGGCTGTGGTCCACCGAGGCGGGCAGCCACAGCACGCTGCTGGCGGGTGCCGAGGCTCCGGGCCCGCTGGAGCTGTGGTCGTGGCGGCTCATGCCGGGCGACGGGAGCCGTTCCGACCCGCACCCGGCGGGCACGACCGAGCTGGTGCACGTACGCGAGGGTCTGCTCACCCTCAGCGTCGAGGGCAAGGACTACGAGGTACCCACGGGAACCTCCGCGTCCTTCGAGGCGAACGTGCCGCACGGCTACCGCAACGAGGGCGGTGAGCCGGTCGAGATGACCATGGCCATCTCGGTGCCCGCACCCCGCTGACCGGCGCCCGTCGGTCCGCGGCCCGCTGCTAGCGTGCGGCGCATGCGCGCACCCATCGGAAACTTCGAGTCGGCAGCACCCGCCGGAGCGGCCGGTCACTTCACCGGCCCGGCGGCGGACGCGGTCCGGGCCTGGAAGGGCGAGGTGCCCGCCGACCAGCTGCTGTACGTCGACACCGATCCGGACAAGGCCGACACGGCCGTCTTCGTGGAGCACTACGGCGAGGACCTGACCGACACCTCGGCCAACTGCGTCGTCGTGGCCGCGAAACGCGGCGGAGAACGCACCCTGGCCGCCTGCGTGGTGCTCTCCACCACGCGCGTCGACGTCAACGGCGCCGTCCGGCGCCGGCTGCAGGCGCGCAAGGCGTCGTTCGCGCCCATGGACACCGCCGTCGAGGAGACGGGCATGGAGTACGGAGGCATCACCCCCATCGGGCTTCCCGAGGGGTGGCCGGTGCTCATCGACGCGGCCGTCACGGAACTGCCCTGGACCCTGATCGGCAGCGGCCGCCGCCGGGGCAAGCTCATCGTCCCCGGCAAGGCGCTGGCCGGACTGCCGGGCGCCGTCGTCCTGGAGGACCTGGGCGTCTGAGCCGGGCGTACGCACCCGGACAGGCCGTGCCGCCCGGGACGCGCAGGGCTCTCGAAGGGGCCGTCACTCCCGCCGCGCCGACAGGTCGATCGAGAGCGGAATCGAATGATCGGCGAACCCCATGGAGCGGTAGAGGTGTTCGGCGTCGCCGCTCGCATGCAGATCGACCCGTGTCACGTCCTGCCCGGCGAACCACGCCAGGAGCGCTTCGGTCGTCGTCCGCGCGTAGCCCCGCCCCCGGTAGCGCTCGTCCGTGCAGACGCTGAAGACGAACCCGAAGCGCCCGGCCGGATGCTTCGGCGCGGGGAGGCGCTCCTCGACCGTGCCCACCGCGCAGGCCGCCAGATGCGGCGGTCCCGGCTCGTCCCCGTCCACGACGAACGCGCCCAGGCGGCCGCTCGCCGTGTCCCGGCGCAGCTCACGGCGGGCGACGGCCTCCGCGTCCCGCTCCCAGGGGCCCGGCTCGTCCCTCCCGTGCATGCCCAGGAACATCAGCCTGCGAAGGCGCACCAGTTCGCGGGCGTCGTCCGGGACGGCCATGCGGGTCCTGATCACGGCCGTGCACCACGGTCAGGCAGTTCAGTGCCGCTCATACCAGCTTCGGGATCTCGATCGCCGGACACCGGTCCATGACCATGTCCAGGCCGGAGGCCCGGGTGCGCTCGTACGCGCTACGGTCGACGACTCCCAGCTGGAACCAGACGGCCTTCGCCCCGACGTCCACGGCATCGTCCGCGACCTGCCCCGCCAGTTCGGAGTTGACGAACACGTCCACGACGTCCACGGGGAAGGGGATGTCCGCGAGCGTCGCGTAGCCCTGCTCGCCGTGGACCGTCTCGCCCTTGGGGTGCACCGGCACCACGCGCTTGCCGAAGCGCTGGAGCACACCCGCGACGCCGTATGCCGCGCGCGACTGGTTCGTCGAGAGGCCGACCACCGCCCACGTGTCGCCCGACTCGGTGAGAATCCTGCGTACCGTCTCCGCGTCTGAGTCCATGACCTCTCCAACGGGCAGGACGGGCCCCGCCATTCCCGCTCCCGGCTGTGCCGGGCGTGAACGTAAGGTGCCGGTATGCAGGAGCAGTACGTCACCGTCGCCGGCGAAGGCGTGCACGAGACCGAGGTCAGCCGCTCCCGGTTCGTGTGCGCACTTGCTCCCGCGGCCACCGAGGAGGACGCGAAGGCGTTCATCGCGCGGGTCCGCGCGGAGCACCCCGGAGCCGGTCACCACTGCTGGGCGTACGTGATCGGCGCTGACGCCGGCTTGCAGAAGTCCGACGACGACGGAGAGCCGGGCGGCACCGCCGGGCTGCCCATGCTGCAGATGCTCACGCGCCGCGGGGTCCGTTGTGCGGTCGCCGTCGTCGCGCGCTACTTCGGCGGTACGAAGCTGGGGGCCGGCGGGCTGATCCGCGCGTACGGCGGCGCCGTCGGCGAGGCACTGGACGCCGTCGGCACCCGTGTGCGGCAGCGGTACCGCCTGGTGACCGTCACCACCGACCACCAGCGTGCAGGCAGGCTGGAGAACGGCCTGCGCTCCGGCGGCCGTTCCGTACGCGAGGTCAGCTACGGCGCCGAGGTGACGATCGAAGTGGGGCTGCCCGAGGCGGAACTAGACGGCTTCCGCGACTGGCTGGCGGACAGCACCGCGGGCACGGCACGCCTCGCGGTCGGTGGCGAGGCATACGGAAGCCCCTGAGCACCGGGTTCCGGCTCGCCCCGGCCTCGCCCGTCGTGGCACCCGCCCGTCCTGACCCTCGCGCCGCGCGTACCGTTCCGTGGGACCGCCCGGGACCTTGATCTTTTGCGGCTACCGGAATCCGGACATAGCGTGACGACTGCGAAGCGTCACCGTCCTGTCAGCCGTGGAGCCGCGAGGTCCGCCGATGCCCCCCAGACCGGCCGGTCCCTCTCCCGGCGGCGACGCCGGTTCCGGCTCCGCCTCCGGCGCGCGCGAGGAGGAGCGCACGTCACACCGGTGGTGGGCGCTCACCGTCATCGCCCTGGCCCAGCTGATGGTGGTCCTGGACGCGACGATCGTGAACATCGCCCTGCCCTCCGCGCAGCGGGACCTCGGGTTCTCCAACGAGGGCCGGCAGTGGGTCATCACCGGGTACACGCTGGCCTTCGGCAGCCTGCTCCTGCTCGGCGGCCGCCTGTCCGACCTGCTCGGGCGCCGCAGGACCTTCGTGACGGGGCTCATCGGCTTCGGCGTCGCCTCCGCCCTCGGCGGCTCCGCGGGCAGCTTCACGGCGCTGATCGGCGCACGTGCGCTGCAGGGCATGTTCGGGTCGCTGCTCGCCCCGTCCGCGCTGTCCCTGCTGACGACCACCTTCACTCAGCCGCGTGAGCGCTCCCGGGCGTTCGGCGTCTTCGGAGCCATCGCGGGCTCCGGTGCGGCCATCGGACTGCTGCTGGGCGGCGTGCTCACCGAGTACCTGACGTGGCGCTGGACGCTGTACGTGAACATCGTGATCGCCGTCGTCGCAGCCCTGTGCGCCATGGCGATCCTGCCGCCGCACCGGTCAACCCACCGTCCCCGGCTGGACCTGGCGGGGACGGCGCTGGTCGGCGGAGGGCTCTTCTGCCTGGTCTTCGGGTTCTCCAGCGCCGACACCGAGAGCTGGGGCGACTGGCGGTGCTGGGCCTCCCTCACCCTCAGTGCCGTGCTGCTCTCCTGCTTCGTCGTCCACGAATCGCGTACGGACAACCCGCTGCTCCCGCTGCGCATCGTGCGCGACCGCAACCGCGCCGCGTCCTTCATCAGCGTCTTCATCGCGGGCGCGGGCATGTTCGGGGTCTTCCTCTTCCTCACCTACTACCTGCAGAGGACGCTCGGCTACTCACCCGTGCGGACCGGCCTGGCCTTCCTGCCGATGGTCGGCGCCCTGATGGCGACGGCCCAGCTCTCGACGAACGTGCTGATTCCCCGCATCGGCCCGAAGCCCGTCGTCCCCGCGGGAATGGGGCTGGCGGCGGCCGGGCTGGTCTGGCTCACCGCACTCAGCCCGCACAGCGGCTACGCGGCGCACGTGCTGCCGCCGCTGCTCGTGATGGGCGTGGGGCTCGGGCTCGTCATGCCGTCCGCCATCAGCCTGGCCACGCTGGGCGTCGTCAAACGGGACCAGGGCGTCGCATCCGCCACCGTCAACACCATGCAGCAGGTCGGGGGTTCGGTCGGTACCGCGCTCTTCAACACGATGGCGGCCCACGCCTTCACCGACTACACACGCACCCACGAGCGCACCCCGGATCTCGTCGAGCGGGCGAACGTCCACAGCTTCGCGGTCGCCTACTGGTGCGCGGCCGGGTTCTTCGCCGCGGGGCTCGTCGCGTCGGCGCTGCTGTACGAGCGGGGGAGGCCGCGGGACCTGGCAGCCGGGCGGACCACCGGCGAGGAGGACGGGCCCGAGGCCTGAGGGACCGGCGGGGACCGTGTGGACATCCGCGCACCCGCCTTTACGCTCTGCCGACCACGCCGCCAGGATGCGGTGCAGGCGCGTACCGGCGGTCCGGCGGCGGACCCGCGCGCACGGCATCCGGCACGCACGGCGGCATCACGTACGAAGGACGGCGAGGCAGCATGGCTCAGCAGACGGCATCCTCCGAGGGCGAGTTCGGCGGCCGGAGTGCCGCCGTGACCGGCGGCGCCTCCGGGATCGGCCTGGCCGTCGCCCGGGAACTGGCCCGGCGGGGCGCGCAGGTGTGCGTCCTGGACGTCGCCGGCGGCGCGCTGCCGGACGGCCTGTGGGGGCTGCCCTGCGACGTGGCCGACCGGGCGTCGGTGAACGCCGCGCTGGAGGCCCTCGGGGAGCGCTTCGGACGTCTCGACGTACTGGTGAACAACGCGGGCGTCGGCGCCCAGGGCACCGTCGAGGACAACGACGACGACGAGTGGCGCAGGGTTCTGGACATCAACGTGACGGGCATCGCCCGGGTCAGCGCCGCCGCCCTGCCGCTGCTGCGCCGCGCGGCCGCCGCGGACGGCGCGGCAGCGGCACCCGGCGGCGCGGCCATCGTCAACACCTGCTCCGTGGCCGCCACCGCGGGACTGCCGCAGCGTGCCCTCTACTCCGCCAGCAAGGGCGCCGTTCTCGCGCTAACGCGCGCCATGGCCGCCGATCACATCCGTGAGGGCATCCGCGTCAACTGCGTCAACCCCGGTACGGCCGACACCCCCTGGATCGGGCGGTTGCTGGATGCCGCACCGGACCCGGCCGCCGAACGAGCCGCCCTGGAAGCCAGGCAGCCGACGGGCCGGCTGGTCTCCGCCGAGGAGGTCGCCGCCGCGGTGTGCTACCTCGCCGGGCCGTCGGCCGGTGCGACGACCGGCACCGAACTGGCCGTCGACGGAGGCATGCAGGGACTTCGGCTGCGGCCCGAGACCCCCTGACCGTCGTTCACGCCGACGGCTGCCATTTCCCGCGCCCCGGCCGGGCGGTCCTCAACTCGCCCCGCGCCAAGCGGGTTTCGGGAAGCCCGGGCGCGCCCGGAGAGGGCCTGCCGGCGGACCACGGGGGCCTGCACCTCGCCTTCCCGTCCCCGCGGACGCGACGACGTGACGTCAGGCCGGCGGCGCCGTAAGGCTGTTGGGAGCGGCCGGGCGACCCTCCGCCGTGGCCACAGCCGGACGTGCCGATTGCCGCGTTGTCAGTGCCGGCTGGTAGACCAGTCGGTGTTCAGGCGACCTGACGACGGAGGAGCGCGCGCGTGCGGGCGGGAGCAGTGCTGTGAGATTGCTGCACACATCGGACTGGCATCTGGGGCGGGGCTTTCACCGCGTCAGCATGCTCGACGCGCAGCGGGAGTTCCTCGGCCATCTGCTCGCCACCGTCGAGGAGGAGCGGGTCGACGCCGTCCTCGTGGCGGGCGACGTCTATGACCGCGCGGTGCCGCCGCTGGCCGCCGTCGCGCTCTTCGACGAGGCGCTGCACGGGCTCGCGCAGCTCGGCGTGCCCACCGTCATGATCTCCGGGAACCACGACTCGGCCCGGCGCCTGGGCGTCGGCTCCGGCCTCATGCGGCACGCCGGCGTCCACCTGCGTACGGACCCGGAAGGCTGCGGCACCCCGGTGCTGCTCTCCGACGAGCACGGAGACGTGGCCTGCTACGGGCTGCCCTACCTGGAACCCGCGCTCGCCTCCGCCGCACTGGGAGCCGAGGGCAGCGGCCACACCGCCGTACTGCGCGCCGCGATGGACCGGGTGCGCGCCGATCTCGCCTCACGCCCGCCCACCACCCGCTCCGTCGTGCTCGCGCACGCCTTCGTGCACGGCGGCGAATCCTCCGACAGCGAGCGGGACATCACCGTCGGCGGAGTCTCCTCCGTGCCCGCCTCCGTCTTCGACGGAGTCCACTACGCGGCACTCGGCCACCTGCACGGCTGTCAGACCATCAGCGAGCGCGTGCGCTACTCGGGTTCGCCCCTCGCCTACTCCTTCTCCGAGGCCGCACACCGCAAGTCGATGTGGCTCGTCGACCTCGACGCGGCGGGGAGCGTCGAGGCACGTCGCGTCGGCTGCCCCGTACCGCGTCCCCTGGCCAGGCTGCGCGGCAGCCTGGAGGAGCTGCTCCACGATCCGGCCCACGCCCCGCACGAAGAGGCGTGGGTCGAGGCCACGCTCACCGACGCGGCACGGCCGCACGCGCCCATGGCCCGCCTGGCGGAGCGCTTCCCGCACACCGTCAGCCTCGTCTTCGACCCCGACCCCGCGCCGGAGACCGGCACGGACGTCTCATACGCACGCCGCTTGAAGGGACGCAGCGACCAGGAGATCGCCGAGGACTTCGTCGGACACGTCCGTACGGGGCGCACCGCCGACGACCGCGAGCGCCGGATGCTCGGCGAAGCCCTCGAGGCCGCGCGCGCCGAGGACGCGTCCGGTGAGGCGCCGGAGCGCGCGGAGGCCCGCGGATGAGGCTGCACACCCTGACGGTCACCGCCTTCGGGCCCTTCGCTGGCACCCAGCAGGTCGACTTCGACGAACTGTCCGCCGCCGGGCTGTTCCTGCTGCACGGGCCGACGGGCGCCGGCAAGACCTCCGTGCTCGACGCCGTGTGCTTCGCCCTCTACGGCACGGTGCCGGGCGTGCGCCAGCAGCCGGGCGGCACCCTGCGCAGCGACCACGCCGCACCGGGCACCCTGACCGAGGTCGTGCTCGACCTCACCGTGGGCGGCCGACGTCTGCAGATCACCCGCCGCCCCGAGCAGACCCGCCCCAAACGCCGCGGCACCGGCAGCACCCGGGAGCGCGCTCAGTCCTGGCTGCGCGAGTACGACGCGGGGAGCGGACAGTGGCGCGGCCTGAGCCGCTCCCACCAGGAGATCGGTGAAGAGGTCGCGCAGTTGACCGGGATGAGCCGAGATCAGTTCTGCCAGGTGGTGCTCCTTCCGCAGGGCGACTTCGCGCGGTTCCTGCGAGCCGGTGCGGAGGACCGCGCCAAGCTCCTCGGCCGGCTCTTCGACACGGGCCGGTTCGCCGCCGCGGAGGAGCAGCTGGCGCGCATGCGCCGCAGCGCGCAGGACGAGGTGCGTGCCGGGGACGAGGCCCTGCTGGGCCTGCTTCACCGAATGCGGCAGGCGCTCGGCGGCGTCGGCGGCCTGGACGCACTGCCGCCGGGCTCCGCGCCGGCGGGCTCGGCGCCGAGAGGCGAGGAGGACGCGTCCGGCGCGTCCGGTCTGCCCGGCCAGCGGGGCGGAAGGAGCAGGCAGGGGCAGCGCACAGCGCGCGAGGCCGCGAACGGCGCCGGCCTGGCACCGGGGGACCCGGGGCTGACCGCCGCCGTGCTGGAGTGGGCCGCTCTGGCCCGTACGAGCGCGCGTGAGCGGCTCGACGCCGACAGCATCGCCACGGCCACCGCCGAGGCAGCCCACACCGAGGCCATGTCCCAGCTGGCCGAGACCCGTGAACTCGCCCGGCGGCAGCGGCAGTACGCGGACGCCGAGCGGTGCGCCCGCGACCTGGAGGCCCGCTCGGCGGAGCGCGAAGAGACACGGCAGCGTCTCGAGCGGGCCCGCGCAGCAGCCGGAGTCGCCCCCGCCGTGGCCCTGCACACCTCGGCATCCTCCGCCCACGAGGAGGCGCTGGCCGGGCAGGCGCGACACCGCCGGCAGCTGCCTCCGGAGCTGGGCGACGCACCGGCGGACGAACTGACACGCCTGGCGGGGGAGTTCCGGCAGGAGCTCGGCTCGCTGGAGGCCGCCCGGCGTTCCGAGCAGCGCCGCCACGACGTCGAGGCCGAACTCGCCGCGCTGGAGCGCGAGTCGCGTACGGACGAGGAGGCCCTGCGCGAGGCGTCGGAGTGGCTGTCCGGCTGGGACGGCGCACGTGAGGCTCACCAGCGGCGCGTCGACGCCGCGCAGGAGGCCGCCACCCGGGCCGAGCAGCTCGCCGGGCGGCTGGAGCCCGCGAAGCTCCGCCTCGCCGCGGCCCGGCGGCGCGACGAGCTGGCACAGCATGCCGAGGACGCCGGCCGGCGGCTGCTGGACGCACGCGAAGGTGCAGCCGCCGCCCACGAGGAGTGGCTGCGGCTGAAGGACCTGAGGCTGCGCGGCATCGCCGCCGAACTCGCCGCGGAACTGCGGGAGGGCGAGCCCTGCACCGTATGCGGGGCCACCGCGCACCCCCGACCCGCTCGCGCCGGAGCCGGAGCAGTCGACCAGGCCGCCGAGGACGGCGCGCTGGCCGCGTACCGCGCCGCCGAGGCGGCACGCGAGGAGGCGGACACCGCCTCGCACCGGGTACGGGAGGCGCTGGCGGCGGCCCGCGCCGAGTCGCAGGGGGAAGAGACCGGTGAACTGGCCGCCGCGGTGGCCGAGTTGGACAGGAATCACGGACTGGCACACAGTGCGGCGGCCGACGCGCACGCCGCGCGCGAGGCCCTGGCCCGCGCAGAGCGGGAGCACTCGGAGCGCCTTGCCCAGATGCGCGAAGCCGAGCGCCGCACAGCGGCACGTACGTCGCACCGTGAGGCCCTCCAGCGTGAACTGGCCACGCTGAGCGCCGAGTTGGCGCATGCCCGGGGCGACGCGCCGAGCGTCACCGAACGGGCCGCCACCCTGCGGCGCCGCACCGCCGCGCTCACCGAGGCGGCGGAAGCGGCCCGCAGGACACAGGAGACCGGCCGGCGAGTCGAGGAGGCCGGCACCCAGCTCGCCGCCGCGGCCGCCCGTGCCGGGTTCGGGAGCCCGGCCGACGCGGCGTCGGCCGTCCTCGGCGACGAGGAACAGCGCGTGCTGGAGACGCGGCTGGAGGAGTGGCGTGCCACCGAGGCCACCGTCGGGGCGGAGCTGAACGACCCGGTGCTCATCGCCGCGGCCGCACTGCCGCCCGCGGACGCCGACGCCGCACAGAGCGCCACGGACGAGGCCACCCGGCGGCTGCGTGCGTCCTCCGCCGCGGAGGACGCCTCCCGTACCCGCTGCTCCGAGCTCGACACCCTCAGCGGGCAGGCGGCGGCCGGTGCACGCGAGCTCGCTCCGTTGCGCGAAGCTCACGAACACGTCGCGCGCCTCGCGGGTCTTGCCGCCGGCACCTCGGCCGAGAACGAACGCCGGATGCGGCTGGAGTCCTATGTGCTCGCCGCACGCCTGGAGCAGGTCGCCGCGGCCGCCAGCGAACGCCTCGCGCGGATGTCCGCCGGCCGCTACACCCTCGTGCACTCCGACGCCCTCGCCGGCGGCCGGGCACGCTCGGGGCTGGGCCTGCACGTCATCGACGCATGGACGGGAGCCGAGCGCGACACCGCGACGCTCTCCGGCGGCGAGACGTTCTCGGCGTCGCTCGCGCTGGCCCTGGGTCTCGCCGACGTCGTGACCGACGAGGCGGGCGGCACAAGGCTGGAGACGCTCTTCATCGACGAGGGCTTCGGGAGTCTCGACGAGCAGACCCTCGACGAGATCCTCGACGTCCTAGACTCCCTGCGGGAGCGGGACCGTTGCGTCGGCATCGTCAGCCACGTCGCCGACCTGCGGCAGCGCATCCCCGTCCAGCTGGAGGTCACCAAGTCCCGGCAGGGTTCCGCGCTGCGGCACCGGTCGTCACCTGCCGACGCCTGACCGGGTGCCGCACAGCCCGGAGCCGGGAAAACCACGTGACGCAGCCGGCGCCGCATATCAGGCTGTCCGCCATGCCTGCTCACTCAGCACCCCGCCGCGACCCGCTGCCGCTGGCCGGCCGCACCGCCCTCGTCACCGGAGCCAGCCGCCGTGCCGGCATCGGCCACGCCGTCGCACGCCGGCTCGCCGCCTACGGCGCGAGCGTCTACACGCACCACCACCTCCCGCACGACTCCGCCCAGCCCTGGGGCAGCGACCCGGAGGGCCCCGATGCGCTGGCCGACGCCGTGCGCGAGTGCGCCGTGCCAGGTGCGACCGTCGCGCACGGGCCCGGCGACCTGACCGCGCCCGGAGCACCGTCGCGCCTTGTCGGCGAGGCGGCGGAGGCACTCGGCGGGAACGGGCTCGACATCCTCGTCGCCAACCACGCCCTGAGCGGCAACGACGGCCCCCTCGACTCCGTCGACGCCGGGATGCTCGACGCCCACTGGGCGGTGAACACCCGCTCGGTGATCCTTCTTGTCCAGGCGTTCGCACGCCTCCCGCGCCCCGGTGAAGCGCCCCCGGGCCACGTCGTGGTGATGACGTCCGGCCAGGACGTACGAGGCGGCATGCCGGAGGAGATCTGCTACAGCCTGGCCAAGGGAGCCCTCGCCTCGTCCGTACGTACGCTCGCGACGGCGCTGGCACCCCGCATCACCGTGAACGCGGTCAACCCGGGGCCCGTCGACACCGGTTATCTGCAGGGCGAGGCACATGCCGCCGTCGCCGCGCTCTTCCCGGACGGACGCTGGGCCACGCCCGACGACCCCGCGCGCCTCGTCTCCTGGCTCACGACGGACGAGGCGGCATGGATCACCGGCGAGGTCATCAACTCCGAGAACGGCTTCGCCCGTTGACCGTGCGGCCGTGGCTGCACGGGAGTGCCGTGGCGTGCCGGGGAGAGGGGGCCGCCCGGTCAATGAAACCATCAGTCGACGGGGCGACTTGTCGCCAAATCGCTGAGGGGACATCGCCGCGACGACTTCCTCAGCGAACGCGAACCCGCGCATGGAAGCGCCGCGCGGTGCGTGCCGGATGCCTCGCCCGGCCGGCCACATACCGCGCGGCGTCTCACGCCGGGCGAGCTGACCTCAGAGCGCGGACAGCTCCGAGACCAGGTCGTCCAGCCCCAACGACCCCTGCGACAGCGCCGCCATGTGCCATTTCTTCGGGTCGAACTCGTCACCGTGCGCCTTGCGCGCCGCCTCACGCCCCGTCAGCCAGGCACGCTCACCCAGCTTGTAGCCGATCGCCTGTCCGGGCATTCCCAGATAGCGCACCAGCTCACTCTCGACGAAGTCCGCCGGCCGGCCGCTGTGCATCCCGAAGAACTCCTGGGCCAGTTCAGGAGTCCACTGCTCGCCCGGATGGAACGGCGAGTCGTCCGGGATACGCAGCGAGAGGTGCATGCCGATGTCGACGATGACGCGCGTCGCCCGCATCATCTGCGCGTCCAGATAGCCCAGCCGCTGCTCGGCGTTGACGAGGAAACCCAGCTCGTCCATGAGCCGCTCTGCATACAGCGCCCAGCCCTCGGCATTGGCGCTGACGATGCCCACCGTCGTCTGGTAGCGGGACAGTTCGTCCGCGACGTGCGTCCACTGCGCCAGCTGCAGGTGGTGGCCCGGCACACCCTCGTGGTACCAGGTGGAGACCAGGTCGTAGACGGGGAAGCGGGTCTCTCCCATGGTGGGCAGCCAGGTGCGGCCGGGACGTGAGAAGTCCAGCGACGGCTGCGTGTAGTACGGCGCGGCCGCGCCGCCCGGGGGCGCGATGCGGGACTCCACGCGCCTGACCCGCTCTGCCAGTTCGAAGTGCGTGCCGTCCAGCTTCTCGATGGCTTCGTCCATGAGGCCCTGGAGCCACTCGCGGACCTCGTCGACGCCTTCGACCGCTTCGCCCTCCGTGTCGAGGTGCCGCAGCGCCTCCCACGGCGTGGACGCACCCGGCAGGACCTTCTCCGCCTCGGTGCGCATCTCACCGAGCAGTCGGTGGAATTCGGACCAGCCGTAGGCGTACGCCTCGTCCAGGTCGAGGTCGGCGCCGTTCCAGTAGCGCGCCCAAGTGGCGTACCGCTCACGTCCGACGGTCTCCGGCGATCCCGCGACACCCGGCTCGTACACCTCGCGCAGCCAGTCGCGCAGCTCCCGGACCGCGCCGGTCGCGTCGGCGGCGGCGGAGGCGAGGACCTCCGTCAGCGCGTCGGGGCCCTCCGCCGCGAAGGCGGCGAACCATCCCTTGCCGTCACCGTCGTCACCGTCGCCGACCCACTCCTCCAGCTGTCCTAGGACGGTCGAGACCTGGCGGGGGCCCGCGTGCAGACCCTTGGCGAGGCCTGCCTCCAGCGACTCCCGGTAGCCGTCGAGAGCGTCCGGGACGGCACGCAGACGCTGCGCGACGGCCGTCCAGTCCTCCAGGGTCTCGGACGGCATGACGGTGAAGATCCCGCGTACCGAGTGGGCGGGGGAGTGGAGGTTGCTGACGGCGCGCAGCCCTTCCTGGGCGTCGTGCACGGCGAGTTCCGCCGTGAGCCGCTCGCGCAGCAGCCGTGCGCAGCGGCGTTCCGCGTCGCTGTCGGCTCCGGGCGTTTCCTCCGCCTCGGCGAGCCGGCGGAGCGTCGTGCGGCTCAGCTCGGCAAGCGCTTCCTGGCCTGCGGGGGAGAAATCGGGCAAGCGGCCGTGGCTCTCCGGTACGCCGAGGTACGTACCGGTGATCGGGTCGAGTTCGACGAGGGCGTCGACGTAAGCGTCGGCGACCTGTCGCGGCAGGGGGGTGGAGTTCATCGGATCGGACATGCTCCCATCCTGGTATGCGCAGGCCCCCGGCGTCATCAGCATCCGCTGTGCCGGGGCCTGCCGGGAGGCGGGCGGTCGCCGGGCCGCCGCACACCCGGGCGGACTTCGCCCGGGTGTGCCCGTCCCTGCGAGCGGGTTCAGCCGGTTCAGCCGGTTCAGCCGGGGCTTCGGGGCACGGACGACGCGGCGGCCGGTGCGTGAACCTCACCCGCGGGCGCGGTTGCGCCGCCCAGCCGGGCCGTGATGACGAGTGTGCTGTCCTCGACCTGGTGGTCGAGGGGCATTCCCAGCTTGCGCATCGCCGAGACCATGGCCGTGTTGGATGCCTGCGTGACGGCGTAGATGTCCGAGGAACCCGCCTCCTGCGCCAACCGCGCCAGGCGGCAGAGCAGTTCGCTCCCGATTCCCCTGCGCTGCCAGTCGTCCTCGACGAGGAGCGCGACCTCGCTCTCGTCCCCGTCCCACAGCAGATGGCCGAGCGCGACGAGCTTCCCCGAGGCCGTACGGGCGGCCAGGGTCCGGCCGAACCGCGGTGAGAGCAGGTGCCGCAGGTAACGGTCGGCCTCGCCCACGGGACCGTGGTAGCGCTGCCTGAGCGTCGTCTTCGAGCACCGCTCGTGCATCTCCAGCGCCGCCTCCAGATCACCGGTGTCGGCGCGCCGTACGGTGACCGGCCAGCCGTCCGGCAGCGACAGCGCGTCCGGGGATCGGGGCACCCTTACACCGGCACCCAGCACGCGGTCCAGCTCCACGAGCGCGGCGGCCCGCGCGAATTCGGCGGGGGTGAAAGGCAGTTGGGGCCGTTCGACGACGAGGACGCCGCCGGCGGGATCGGGCAGGCGCAGCACAGTCCCCTCGCACGTGCCTTCCGGCGGGACCTCGAGTGGCGACGGCGCACCGGCGAACGGTGAGACGGCCGGGACGGACCGCACGGTGCACCGCCCGAGCAACTGCCGCAGAGCGAGCGGCAGTTCGGCGGTGTCGACGGCGGTGCGGGCGGCCAGGCGCAGCACGCGGGTAGGAGTGTCGACGAGGTCGTGGGCGTCGGCCCGCTCGACCCAAGTGCTGCTGCCGCCGGCGGCGTTCACGATCCCGGCGAGCCCGCCGGCCTCCAGACGGGCGGGTGCGCGCAGCACGAACTCGTCCATGGCCTGCTCACGGGCGTCCTGCCCGGTACCCGTGCGGTCACCGGGCCCGGCGCCGGTCTCCGGGCGATGCCCGTGGTCCGGACCGCCACCGGGCCGCAGGCCGAGGTACGGGGTCTCGCCGGGCCGCAGGCCCAGAGGGAAGGTCTGCAGCGAGACGATGTCGACACCCTCCCGTGCGAACGCCGCGCACAGCCGCGCGAGCGTCCCCGGCTCGTCCGGCACAGTCGTGCGCACCCGCCACAGCGAAGCCGCCGCCGTCCCCGGGGACTTCACCCCGGCCGCGCAGCCCTCGGCGCTTCGCGCCGGTGACTGCGGGCGGTGCCTGCGGAGCAGCGACCGCCAGTCGCCGACGCAGCCTGCGAAGAGGTTGCGGAGACGCTGTGGAGCCGGGTGCTCGTTGTGTGACAAGTCAGTCATGAAGCCACTCTCAAGCACCGGCGTTGCCCGATCAAGAACGCCTTGTGACCGATGGGTTAAGGCTGATCTGTCCCCTCGGTGCCGCTTTCTTCCCGGCCGTCGTGATGGCCGCTTTCGCCCCGGCCGGGGCCGGTTCCCCCGCCCGCCGCCGCGCCGCCGCCCGGGGGCGCGCCCGTGCGCGCTTCGGGGCCCTCGCCCGTTCTCCGTCCGGTGCGTACGAGCCGCCGCAGGACCCGTCCGCACCTGCGCGCGTACCACCGCTGGAACACCGGCAGCAGTGGGCCCGCCGCCACCGTGAACCAGGCCGACGGCCTGCTGAAGGCCAGTACGTCCAGCCGGACCGTGCCGTCCTCGTCCTGTACGACCACGAACGCCTCTTCGCCCCGCACCGGGTGACCGGGCAGCGTCCCGTACCCCCATCCGGTGCGGCGTTCCCGGTCGGCCGTCCACACCACGCGGCACGGCGCGTTCACCCGAAGCCCGCCCCAGCCCAGGCCGACGAGGACTTCCACTCCCGGTGCCGCACGGCGCGCCTCGGTGACGAAACGCACACCAGCGGCCCGGTGGAGGCGCCATGTCATCACCGCCTCCGCCGCGAGTTCGAAGTCGGCCCCGCCCGAACCGACTTGAGTGCTCACGTGCAGCGTGCGGAAGCCGGCCGGGCGGCTCCCCGTGGCGTCCGCGGTGGCGCCCGCGCCCGGATAGTTGAGGGGCTCACCGGGCGGGGGGCGGCCGGCGCCGCTCACGGCGTCACCTTCCCGTGGCTCACTGGCCGACCCGGCCGGGCTGCAGCACCTTGGTGAAGAGCGTCTCGCCCCCCTGCTCCCGCAGCCTCACGGTCAACTCGCCGCTGCCGCCGTCGATGTCGACCTGCCCGAAGTACTGGCCGCCTTCGGACGGCGGCGTGTTGGCCTTCTCCGGCGCCTTGACGAAGGCCTGCGACGGTCCGAAGGTCCCGTCGAGCTTCAGGGCGGGGAATCCTCCCGCGTTGAGCGGCCCCGAGACGAACTCCCAGAACGGCTCGAAGTCCTTGAAGGCCGCCCGCGAGGGGTCGTAGTGCTGTGCCGAGGTGTAGTGGACGTCCGTGGTGAACCACACGGTGCCGGTGATGCGTTCACGCTTGATGTGCCGCAGCAGTCCGGCGAGTTGGAGCTCCCGGCCCAGCGGCGCACCGGGGTCGCTCTGGGCGATGCCCTCGAAGTCCGTCGTCCCGTCGGGGACGACGAGGCCGATCGGCATGTCGGAGGCGATCACCTTCCACACGGCCCGCGAGCGCGAGAGCTCCTTCTTCAGCCACTTCAGCTGCGCCTCGCCCAGGATTCCCGTGGGGTCCTGCTCCTGCCTGCCAGGGGAGTTGGCGTTGCGGTAGGTCCGCATGTCGAGGACGAAGACGTCCAGCATCGGGCCGTGGCGGACGACGCGGTGCACTCGCCCGTCCTCGTCCTTCGCCGGGAGGCTCGTGAGCGGGTGGTATTCGGCGAAGGCGCGCAGCGAGCGGGCGGCGAGAGTGTCGACGTCCTTCACCTTGTAGCGGTCGTCGTCGATGATCTCGCCCGGGTACCAGTTGTTGAGGACCTCGTGGTCGTCCCACTGGACGACGGAGGGCACCTGTGCCTGGAACCGGCGCAAGTTCTCATCCAGCCGGTTGTAGCGGAAGTTGCCGCGGAACTCCGCGAGGGTCTCGGCGACCTTCGACTTCTCCTCGGTGGTGACGTTGCGCCACACCCCGCCGTCCGGCAGCGCCACCTTCTCCTCGATGGGCCCGTCGGCGTAGATGGTGTCGCCGCTGTTGAGGAAGAAGTCCGGATCCAGACGCCGCATCTCTTCGAAGATCGCGTAGCCGCCGCGGTCGGGGTTGATCCCCCAGCCCTGCCCGGCCAGGTCTCCCGACCAGAGGAAACGCACGCCCTGCCGCCGTCTGCCGGGCGCGGTGCGGAAGGTGCCGCGAACCGGTTCGCCCGTACGCCGCGGGTCGTCGGGATCCGCGAGCGTGACGCGGTAGAAGACCTGTTCCCCCGCCGGCAGCCCACGCAGCGGGGTGACGCCCGTGAAGTCCGTGCCCGGGCCCACCACCGGGCCCTCCCAGCGGCGGGCGCCCCGGAACGACTCCGTCGCGGAGGTCTCCACCACCATCCGGGCCCGCCGGTCGGACCGTACCCACACCAGAGCCGACGACGTCGTCACATCACCGGTCTGGACACCCCACTTCGCCCGCGGACGTCCGCCGAGCGCCTGTGACGGTGCGGCACCCGACAACGCCGGCAGGGAGAAGGCGGCGGACGCGACCAGTGAGCCGCGCAGCATCGCACGCCGTCCCGGCGCCGTGCCGCCGGTGGTGCGGAAGATGGGGTCCTCGTGCGCCATGGACGAGCCTCCTGGATCGCGGACGGACAACAGGGCGGTACGGACCGGAACGGGCGATACGTATCACCGCCTCGCGGGCGGTGCACGCGACACCTCGGCGAGCACAGCGAACGAACACCGGACTCAGTGAACACCGACGCAGCAACTGCAGAAAGGGTTCCGTGCGCTGCGTACGAAGGCCGCGCAAGTCGCACACCCCATACGGGTCTTGACGTGTGTCGCCGCTGCCTCCAAGCTCTCTCCTTACATCCTGACCTGGCGCGTCAGCGCGGTCCCCCACGCGCGCGGCGCCCACGACGGCACCTTCTTCTCCGCGGTGGGGCGGAGGAGATGAGCCTGGAAGACGGACGCGGAAGCGGCAGGGATGCCGGTCGACGACCGTTCGCGGACTTTCGGCGCAGGACCGTCACATTTCCCACTGCTGGCTTGTGACCTCCGAGGAGTTAGGTTCGGTGATGAAACCGGGACACGCGGTCACGCTTCCCTGCTCGTCCGCTTCGCGCGGTCGCCGGCATGCCGCGGTCCCCGCCCCAGCCGTTGAGGAACTTCCGTGATGCCGCACCACCCGCCGCCGTCCCCGATCAGCCCGACGCGCCGTTCGCCGTCGCGCCCGGTGGCCACGGAGCGGAACTGATGCGGCGCACGACCGGGGGAGCCGGCCGAGGGATCCGCCCCGTCTACAGCCCGGCCGGATTCGACAACGAACTGCGCGGCGCCCTGGAGGAGTTGCGCGCCGGGCGCTGGGTGGCCATGCGCATGCTGCTGGACCGTACGGGCACCTCATGGGGGCTGCGCACGGCCCGTTCGCAGGTGCTGGGCGTCGTGGCGGCGGGGTCACAGGTCGTGGAGGCCTGGCTGCAGGAGGACCCGCGCAACGCCGACGCGCGGATGATGTCCGCACGGGTCGCGGTGGAGCGCGCCGTCCGCGCCCGTCGTGAACACCACTTCAGCGCCGGAGAGTTGGAGAAGGCGGCTCGTCTGGAGTGCCATGCCGCGGCCGAGTTGCTGCCGGCCGACCCGGTGCCGTGGGTGTGCCTGCTGGCCCTGGCCCGTCTCGACGAGCGCCAGGAGCGGGGCGAGCACCGCGAGCGCGCCGCGGAGCCGATGCTCCCGCCCGGACCGTGGGGGCTGCTCTACCGCGTCTACGAACGCGACAGATACAACCGCGAGGCTCACCACCGCATGCTGCACTTCCTGCACGCGCGCTCCGAGGGCAGCTTCTCCACCCACGCGTCCGCGGTCGACTTCGTCCGCTGGGTCTCCTCCTGGGCGCCTGCCGGCTCGGCCCTGCTGGCGCTCCCGCTCTACGCCTACGTCGAGCAGTACCGGCGCCAGATCGCCGAAGGCAAGGACGATCCGCTGCTGCGGCAGCAGTGGGCGCACGATCCCGTCGCCCTCGACGCCCGTACGGCCCTGCAGGGCTGGTTCGACCACACGGACCCCACCAGCCAGTCCGTACTGGACCTCAACCACCTGGCGCACGCTCTGTGGGCGGGCAAGCGGGCGGCGGACGCGGCACGCGTCTTCGCCGCGCTGGGCCCGTACTTCACGCAGCAGCCGTGGCTCCAGGTCGCCGAGGACCCTGAACGTCCCGAATCGGCGAGGGCCGAGTACTGCCGGGCCCGCGAGGAGTCCTTCGCAGCGGACAGCTGACCGCCGCGGCCGGACCGCAACCCGGTCGCCGCGATCCAGCAACCGCCGCCCCGCCACTGTTCCGCCGCACCCGCCGCCACCCGCTTCCGTCCCCTCGCACCACCCAGGAGGTTTCCGTTGATCCCCAACGTCAGGCCGCGTCGCGACGACCGGATCGACGACGACGCCAAGCTGCGCGACCTGGGGTATCACCCCGTACTGATCCGCCGCATGGGCCCGTTCGGCAACTTCGCCATCAGCTTCTCCGTCATCTCCGTCCTCTCCGGATGCATGACCCTGTACGGGTTCGGCCTGGTCACCGGCGGACCCGCGGTCATGCTCTGGGGCTGGGTGCTGGTGGGCCTGATGGTGATGTTCGTCGGCGCCGGCCTCGCCGAGGTCACCAGCGCCTACCCCACCTCCGGTGCCCTGTACTACATGGCGGACCAGCTCGGCGGCCGCCGGTGGGGCTGGTACACCGGGTGGCTGAACCTGCTCGGCCTGCTGGGGACCCTCGCCGGAATCGACTACGGCGCAGCGATGTTCACAGGCGCGCTGCTCAACCTCCAGTGGGGGGTCGAGCCGACGCCGGGCGTCGTCATGCTGATCTTCCTGTGCATCCTCATGCTGCACGCGGCGCTGAACCTGTTCGGAGTGCGGCTGGTCAGCGTCCTCAACTCGGTCAGCGTGTGGTGGCACTTCGCCGGTGTGACGGTGATCGTCACCGCGCTCGCGCTCATACCGTCCGAGCACCGCAGCGCCTCGTTCGTCTTCGGCGAGTTCGTCAACGACACAGGCTGGTCGAGCTCGCTGTATGTGGTGATGATCGGGCTGCTGCTCGCCCAGTACACCTTCACCGGATACGACGCCAGCGCCCACCTGTCGGAGGAGACCACGGACGCCGAGGTCAGCGCCGCGCGCGGCATCGTTCGGGCCGTCGGATGGTCCTGGGTCGCCGGCTTCGTCCTGCTGGCCGGGGTGACCTTCGCGATCCAGGACTACGCGGGCACCCAGAACAGCGCGACCGGTGTGCCACCCGCACAGATCTTCCTCGACGCGCTGGGCCTGACCGGCGCGAAGCTGCTGCTGCTGATCGTGATCATCGCTCAGCTCTTCTGCGGCAACGCCGAGGTCGCAGCCGCCAGCCGCATGGTCTTCGCCTTCTCCCGTGACGGTGCACTGCCGTTCTCGGCCCAGTGGCGGCGCGTCAGCCCCCGCACCGGTACGCCGGCCCGTGCCGTGCTGCTGACCGTCGCCGTGGCCGCGCTCCTCGCCTCACCGGCGCTCTTCAGCAAGGCGGCGTACGGCGCGGTGACGGCGATCGCCGTCATCGGCATCACCCCGGCCTACGCCATCCCGATCTTCCTGCGGCTGCGCTACAAGGAGCGCTTCCGGCAGGGGAAGTGGAATCTCGGCCGCTGGGGTGTGCCGATCGGCTGGACTGCCGTGGTGTGGGTGGCGTTCGTGACCGTGCTCTTCTGCCTCCCGCAGACGAACCCCATCAACGTCGACTCGTTCAACTACGCACCCGTCGCCCTGATCTGCGTGCTGGGGCTCGCCTCGTTCTGGTGGGCGGTCGCCGGACGCGGCTCGTACACGACGCCCACCCTGAGCAGCGGCAGCGGCGACCGTGAACTGGCGGAGATGAGCGAGGAGATCGTCTGACGGCGCCCGGGGCGGCGGCTGCCGCCTGGTGCCCCCGGCCCCGGTGCCGGCCCCGGCCCCCGGTGCCGTACGGAGGACGGCACCGGCTGAGCGGCCCCTTCCGCCCGGCGTTTCCGGAATGTCACCGCCCGGCCGCAGGTGGACGGGCCCGCACGGGGGTAGAGGGTCACCGGAGACCCACAGGGAAGGAACCGCACCTTGAGCCTCGACGGCGACACGTCCACCACCGGCGACACGGCCCAGAGCAACACCGCGTACGGGAATAAGGCATTCAAGAGGTCCAAGAGCCACTTCGCGGACCGGATCACCGCCGACGCTGCGGACGGCTGGCCGGTGGAGGCAGGGCGATACCGGCTCGTCATCAGCCGGGCCTGCCCGTGGGCGAGCCGGGCCGCCGTCTCGAGGCGGCTGCTGGGCCTGGAGGACGCGTTGTCGCTCGCCGTCACCGATCCCCTGCAGGACGACCGCAGCTGGCGCTTCACGCTCGACCCCGGCGACGAGGACCCCGTTCTCGGCATCCGCTTCCTGCACGAGGCCTACGACGCCCGCGAGAAGGAGTACCCGGGCGGTGTGAGCGTCCCCGCGGTCGTCGACGTCCCCAGCGGCCGCCTCGTCACCAACGACTACCAGCAGCTGACCCTCGATCTGGCGACCGAGTGGACGCATCTGCACCGTGCGGGCGCCCCGGATCTCTATCCGGAAGCGCTGCGCGACGAGATCGACGAGGTCATGGACGGCGTCTACCGCGACCTCAACAACGGTGTCTACCGGGCCGGATTCGCCACTGGTCAGGAGGAGTACGAGGGGGCCTACGGCGACGTCTTCCGGCGGCTCGACCTTGTCTCCGAGCGGCTGGCCGGCCGCCGCTACCTGGTGGGGGAGAGCATCACCGAGGCCGACATCCGCCTCTTCACCACCCTCGTGCGCTTCGACGCCGTCTATCACGGCCACTTCAAGTGCAACCGCAACAAGCTCACCGAGGACCCGGTGCTGTGGGCGTACGCGCGGGACCTCTACCAGACGCCCGGGTTCGGCGACACCACCGACTTCGACCACATCAAGCGGCACTACTACGGCGTCCACGCCGGCATCAACCCGACAGGCATCGTGCCCGCGGGTCCCGACCTCGCCGGCTGGCTCACCCCGCACCACCGGGAGCAGCTGGGCGGCAGACCCTTCGGTGACGGCACACCGCCGGGGCCGGTGCCCGACGGGGAAGCGGTGCCGGAAGGTCACCGGCCCCTGCCCTGAACGCGTGGGGCCCGGCACCGTGCCGGGCCCCTCACGCGTTCACGGCCTCCGCCGGTGCTCAGACCGCCCGTACGGTCTCCAGCACCAGACGGGCCACCAGCGCCGGGTCGTCGTTCATCGGCACATGCCCGCAGCCGGGAAGCGGGACCAGCCGCGCGCCGGGGATCGCCTTCTTCGCCCGCGCCCCCTGGCGGCGCAGCAGCAGCCTGTCCTTGTCTCCCCAGCCGATCGTCACCGGCACGTCCGGGATGTCCTGCTTGAAGATCACGTCAGGGCTGCGCCCCACCTTGAGGGTCGGAGCGAACCCGGTCGCCGCACGCATCGAGCGGGTCTCGGCCACGACCGCCTCGGGTGAACGGCGGCCCGGCCGCGCGTAGATGGTGCTGGTGAGCGCCGCCCGGCCCGCCGCGCTGCGGGCCATCCGCTGCAGGAGTCCGTCCGGAATGCCCTTGGCGCCTGCCCGCATGCCCATCAGTACGGCGTAGGCGTAGCGCCTCTCCGCGCCGGTCCAGAAACCGGCGGGGGAGAGGGCCGTGACCGAGCGCGCGTGTCCGTGCAGGGCCAGCTCCAGAGCGAGCAGACCGCCCAGGGAGTTGCCGACGACATGTGGACGCTCCAGCTCCAGGGCGTCGAACGCGGAGCTCAGCAGCGGTATCACGCTGTCGAGTTCGTAGGAGACGCCGTCCGGCAGCTCCGGGGAGGCACCGAAGCCCGGCAGGTCGACCGCGATCACCTCGCAGGAGGCGCTGAGGATGCTGAGCACGGGCTCCCACGCCTGCCAGTGATGTCCGATGCCGTGCAGCAGTACGACGGGCTCGCCGCTGCCGCGCCGCTCGTAGGCGAGGTCGAAGCCGGGCTGCCCCGCCCGGGTGACGTGCACGAAGGACTCCGTGGGCGGCACAGGCGCGTGGGGGGAGGCGACGGAGGTCATGCTGCACTCCTCGTGGATTGCTCGTACGTCGGACACGGAACGGCCGGCGCCGCCCGGGCGTTCGTAGACACGATGTCAGCAAGTGGCCCGCCGCGGAAGCCTCCCGGGGCAACGCACGTGCCGGCGCACAGGCGTACGTGCGTGAGGAGGTCCCGGCAGCGGGTGACATCATGGGCCCGTGGACGCCGAAGAGAGCGATGCGACCGAGGTCGAGGTGTTCGAGGAGCACCGGCCGGTCCTGCTCGGCGTGGCCTACCGCATGCTGGGCCGCGTCGCAGACGCCGAGGACATCGTCCAGGACGCCTGGCTGCGCTGGGCCTCGGCCGGGCGCGGGGAGGTGCGGGAGCCCAGGGCGTTCCTCGTACGCGTCACCACCCGGCTCGCCCTGGACCGGCTGCGCTCGGCGCAGCACCGTCGCGAGACCTACGTCGGACCGTGGCTGCCCGAGCCGCTGCCCACCGACATCCATGCCGGTCAGGTGCCGGACGGCGCCGACCGCGTGATGCTGGCCGAGTCCGTCTCGGTGGCCGTGCTGGTGGTCCTGGAGTCCCTCTCGCCTCTGGAGCGTGCGGTGTTCGTGCTGCGCGAGGCGTTCGGCTTCCCCCACGAGGAGATCGCCGCGGTGCTGGACCGCAGCCCGGCCGCCGTACGGCAGCTCGCCTCACGTGCGCGTGCGCACGTCTCGGAGCGCACCCCCCGCTACGAGGTGGACCCGGCACAGCAGCGTGAGCTGACGACGCGGTTCCTCGACGCCGCCTCCCGCGGCGACATCAACGGCCTGCTGGAGCTGCTCGCACCCGACGTGCGTGTGGTCGGCGACGGCGGAGGCAAGGCCAAGGCGCCGCTGCGGACGATCACTTCGGCCGGCAAGGTGAGCCGCTTCATCCTGGGCATCGCCCAACAGGGCCTCGCCGACATGGAGTTCGCCCTGACAGAGCTCAACGGCGCGGCAGCCACCGTCGGTTCCATCGGGGGCAAGCCGGCGGCTGTGATGTTCCTGGACGTGGCCGACGGCCGCATCCGCTCCGTCTATCTGCTGGCCAACCCGGACAAGCTGGCTCATCTGCGGACCCCTTGAGCGGCATGCCCTGAACGGATCGCCCTGAACGGACCGCCCTGGCACCGGCCACGGCCGGTGCCAGGGCGGTCCGTTCAGATTCCGCCGGTGACCCGCAGCACCGCACCGTTCGTGAACGACGCCTCGTCCGAGAGCAGCCACGCCACCGCGGCCGCGACCTCGTCCGGCTCGCCCGGCCGTCCCACCGGAATTGCCGCCGCCTTCTTCCAGGGCCGCTCCGGGTCTCCCATCGTGGCGTGCATCTCCGTCAGAACGGCCCCGGGCTGGACCGAGTTGACCCGTACGCCCTCCGGCCCGAACTCCTTCGCGAGGCCGACCGTCATCGCGTCGACGGCCGCCTTCGACGCCGCGTAGTGCACGTACTCGCCCGGAGCGCCGAGGGTCGCCGCCGCCGAGGAGATGTTCACCATGCTGCCGCCGTCGCCGCCGTGCTCGGTCGACATCTCCAGCAGGGCGCGGCGCGCGCACAGCAGCGCACCGAGCACGTTCACATCGAGGACGCGGCGCATCACGTCCGTCGGCGTCTCGGTGAAGCGGCCGAGGGGCCCGGTCACTCCGGCGTTGTTCACCAGGCCCGTCACGGGCCCCAGTTCCTCGCGCACAGTGGTGAAGAGCCCGTCCACGTCCGCCTCGACGCTGGTGTCCAGCTGTACGGCCAGGGCGCGCACCCCTTCGGCGCGTACCGCCTGCGCTGTTCTCTCGGCGGCTTCGCGTGAGCGCTCGTACCCGATGGCCACGTGCTGTCCCGCCCGCGCCAGGCGCACGGCGACGGCTGCTCCGATGCCGCGGCTGCCGCCGGTGACGACCGTGATCCGCTGCCGTGTGGTCATGGCTCCTCACCTTCATTGATGAACGATGATCGATCATTGCACCCCCGGCTGGTCATGGCCAGATCTCACCCGTTTCGGATTGGTCTTGACCAACTCTTATGGCGGCCTTAAGGTCGGCCATACGCAAGGACCTTTAAAAAACAAGCACGCATAAAGCCCGTCCGGAACGCGGCAGGCTGACAGGGGAAGGCGGAGCCACAGTGGGGACCACACAGCTGGACACGGTGCCGGAGCCGAAGTACTGGCACCTGAAGACCGTGCTGTCGGACGCGCTGGACTCCGAGTTCGCGGTCGGCGAGATCCTGCCGAACGAGCGCGAACTGGCCGCACGTTTCGGCGTCGCCCGCGCCACCCTCCGGCAGGCCCTCGAACAGCTCGAACTCGAGGGCAGGCTGCAGCGCAGGCGCGGCGTCGGCACCACCGTCGCTCCGCCCCGCTTCGGCGTGGACGTCGTCCAGGGCGAGCAGGGCTGGCCGGGCACCCCGGACGACGCCTGGCAGACCGGCGAGAGCGAGGAGACCGCGCCCCCAGCCGGCGTTGCCGCACTGCTGGGCCATGAGCAGGGCGAGCCGGTCCACTCCGTGCGCCGTACGCGCATGACGCACGGTCAGCCGGTGGCGACCGAGGTGCTCTACGTACCGCACTCCTCGGTCCCCGCGCTGCCCGCCGCGGAGCCCGGTGCCGGTGCCGCACGCGGCCGCGCCGTGCTGCGGGAGCTGCAGCGCCTGGACCTGGAGGGCCAGGAGCGCACCGTGGAGCTGGGTTCCGTACGCGCCGACGACGCACGGCAGCTCGACCGGCTGCCCGGCGCTCCCGTGCTGGTCGTCACCACCTGCTACATCGCGCAGGGCACCACGGCCGCCGTAGGGGTCTCCACCTACCGTGCCGACACCTGCCGCCTCACCTTCGGCGACAGCAAGGTGCCCGAGCCCCTGATGACGGGCGCCGACGGGCCCGCCGAACCGGCCCACCGCAGGCACCGCGCCGGAGCGCGTCTCAGCCGGCGTTGACGCTGAACAGCTCGCTCTCGACCTCGTCGAGAGCGAGCCGCAGCGCTCCGGTGGCCACCGCCGCCTCGCCCAGCTCCGACAGCGCGACGCGCGGCGGCCGCAGACAGTAACGCTGCAACTCGCCGCGCAGGGGCTCCAGTACGTCGTCCAGCCCTGATGCCCAGCCGCCGATCACGACCAGTTCGGGGTCGAGCGCGAGTACCAGCGCCGCCACGTCGTGCACCAGCCGCTGCACGAACCGTTCCATGGCCCGCTCCGCGCGCTCGTCGCCCGCGCGGGCGAGGGCGAAGACCCGGGCCACGGCCGTCTCGTCTAGCGGATGGAGCGGCTCACCGGTGGTCGAGAGCAGCCGCTCCGGAGTGGCCTCGCGGCCCAGCAGGTGCAGCGCGCCGATCTCCCCGGCGGCCCCGCCGAACCCGCGGTGCAGCCGCCCCCCGATCAGTGACCCGGCGCCGGGGCTCAGCCCGACCAGCACCATGACGACGTCCTCGGCACCTGCCGCCGCCCCCTGCCAACGCTCCGCGACGACACCGGCGTTGGCGTCGTTCTCGACCAGCACCGGGCAGTTGAACGCCTCGCGCAGCCGTTCGCCGAGCTGCAGTCCCGTCCATCCGGGCAGTGCGGTGCTCAGCCGCACGGTGCCGTCGGCATCGACGATGCCCGGTGTGCCCACGCCCACAGCGCGCAGCGACCGGCACCCCACCCCGCTCGCATCGAGGAGCTCGGCGACGGTGCCGTGTGCCTGCGCCAGCCGCTCCTCCGCGCCCGCTTCCTCGTCGACGTCGTGGGTGACTGTGCCGGTGAAGCCGCCGGTGAGATCGGCCAGTACGGCTGCCGTGCGGTGCGATCCGATCTCGACCCCGAGCGCGTGCCCGGCCTCGGCGCGGAAGCGGAAGCGGCGCGCCGGACGTCCGCGCCGTGCCGCGTGCTCCGTGCCGCCGGGGCTCTCCTCGGCCAGACCCGCTTCGACAAGTCCCTCGACGACGCCCTCGACGGTGGGACGGGACAGCTCGGTGGCCTGCGCGAGGTCGGTCAGCGTCAGCGGGGCGCGGCCGAACTCCGAGCGCAGCACGCGCAGCACGGCGGTCGAGTTGATGCGTCGCAGCAGAGAAGGATCTCTGCCGGAGAGCCGCGCCAAGTCCGCCTCCCTGCCTGAGTCCAGGGACGGATGGTATCCGGTGCGGTGTGTTACCGCGAGTAGGGGAGCCTTCACCCGGGCGCTGCGAAGCCTGACTCGTACGCCACGATCACCGCCTGAGTGCGGTCGATCGCGTTCGGAGTGGTGGCGTTCTCCTCGGAGTTCCACAACGGGGCGCTGCGGGTGTCCCTGGCCGCGGTGCCGCGCCGCAACCTTCTCCTCGCGGCCAAGGCGGCGGTCGTAGGCGGTCTGGCCCTGGCGTCCGGCCTGGTCACGGGTGTGGTCACGTTCCTGTCCGGACAGGCGTTCCTCGGGGACGGCGGACTCGGTCTCACGTCACCCGGAGCCCTGCGGGCGTGCGTCGGGTGCGGCCTCTACCTCGCGCTCATGGCGCTGCTGGCGGCGGGCCTGACCGCTCTGCTGCGCAGCGGGATCGCCGTACTCAGCGTCCTCATCCCCTTCCTGCTGATCGTGGGGTTCGTCATCAGCGACGCCGCGGGGAGCGTCGCAGGCTATCTGCCGGACAGGGCAGGCCAGTTGGTGCTCCACCAGACCCAGGAGAGTTCCCTCGGCCCGTGGACCGGCCTGGGGGTGACGGCACTGTGGGCGGCGGCCGCGCTGGGCGCGGGCTGGCTGTCTCTGCGGCGCCGCGACACGTGAGACGGGCGGGACCGGCGGCCGGTGCCGCCCCGTTGCGGGCGCCCGCCTCGCAACGGGCCCCGGCCGCCGCCCTGCCCGTGACCGCCCTCGTGCGTATCCGGATGTCGGCCGTGGACGGTTTACTGGGACGATGAGCGACCTCGCACAACACCTGGCCACCATCGAGCTGTTACGCGCCAGGCACTTCCCCGCCCGGCACGGCAGGGAAGCCGGCGTGGTCAGCGGCCCGGGCTACCACGTGGCGGAGCTGTCCACGAGTGAGGGTTTCTGGGAGGACGACGGCACTGCGCGTTCCGCCACGGAGGACCAATACGGCGCGGAGTGCGGGGCGTTGAGCATGCTGCTCACCCGGCGGTGGGGCGAGCCGCAGGTCGTCAGCCTGTACGGCGTCCTGACGCGGAGTACGGAGGGCGAGGAGATGACCGAGCCGTGGCAGGGGCTGAGCGGCGGCGTCCCCTACGTGGAGCTGTGGCAGGCGGACGGCCGGTGGATAGCGGTGGGCGTCTCGCAGCAGGGCCCCGAGCTGCCCTTCCAGCTCATCGCCGCCGTCACCGTCAACGACCCTCCCTAGGCCCTGTCCTGCGCCCCCGTTCCGGCCCGGGGCGGGAGGCCTCCGCCGCCGGTCCCTGCCCGGCCGCGGCCGCCTCCCGCAGCCGGGCGTACTCCTCGGCCATGGCCTGCGGCGTCCAGTGGGCGTTGAGGCCACTGGGGTTGGGCAGCACCCATACACGCGCCCCGCCGATCAGCCGTTCCTGCGGGCCGATCCGAGCCGCTCGCTCGCCGAAGGCCGTGCGGTAGGCGGTCACACCCACGACGGCCAGCCACAGCGGCCGCAGCCGGGTCACCTTCTCCGCGAGCTGCCTGCCGCCCTCCCGGTACTCCTCGTCGCTCAGCTCGTCGGCCCGTGCGCTGGCCCGCTGCACGACGTTGGTGATGCCCAGCCCGTACGTCAGCAGTTCACGCTCCTCGTCGGGCCGCAACACGCGCGGCGTGAACCCGGACGCGTGCAGGACCGGCCAGAACCTGTTGCCCGGCCGGGCGAAGTGATGCCCCGTCGCCGCCGACATCAGGCCCGGGTTGATGCCGCAGAAGAGCACCCTCAGCCCTTCCGCGGTCACGTCCGGGACGAGTCTGCCGCGGGCGGCCTCCAGCTCCTCCCGGCTCAGGCGAGGAGCGCGCCGCGTCAGAGGATCGCTCCAGGCGTGTAGGCGGCGGCCTCCGGGTGCTCCTTGGTGACCTCCTCGATACGGGCGATCACCGCGCCCACCTGGCCGGCCGCCGCGCCGGTGAAGGCGAGCCGGTCCTCCATGAGGGCGCCCAACTCCTCGCGTCCCAGCGGGATCCGCTCGTCCTCGGCGAGCCGGTCCAGCAGTTCGTTGCGCTCCGCACCCGCGCGCAGCGCCAGCGCCGAGGCCACGGCGTGCTCCTTGATCACCTCGTGTGCGCTCTCCCGGCCGACCCCGGCCCGTACGGACGCCATCAGCACCTTCGTCGTGGCCAGGAAGGGGAGGTAGCGGTCCAGTTCGCGCTCCACGACGGCGGGGAAGGTGCCGAACTCCTCCAGCACCGTCAGGAAGGTCTCCATCAGCCCGTCGAAGGCGAAGAAGGCGTCGGGCAGGGCCACCCGCCGCACGACGGAGCACGAGACGTCGCCCTCGTTCCACTGGTCGCCTGCGAGCTCGCCCGTCATCGACGCGTAGCCGCGCAGGACGACCATCAGGCCGTTGACGCGCTCGCAGGAGCGGGTGTTCATCTTGTGCGGCATGGCCGAGGAACCGACCTGCCCCTCCTTGAACCCCTCGGTGACGAGCTCCTGCCCGGCCATCAGCCGGATCGTCTTCGCAAGCGACGAGGGCGCGGCGGCGAGCTGCACCAGCGCGGTGAGGGCGTCGTGGTCGAGGGAGCGCGGATAGACCTGCCCGACGGAGGTGAGGGCGTGGGAGAAGCCGAGATGGGAGGCGACCCTGCGCTCCAGTTCGGCCAGCTTCTCCTCGTCGCCGAGGAGATCCAGCATGTCCTGCGAGGTGCCGACGGGGCCCTTGATGCCGCGCAGCGGGTAGCGGGCGAGCAGATCCGTCAACCGTCCGTGAGCGGCGAGGAGTTCGTCGGCGGCGGTCGCGAATCGCTTGCCGAGTGTCGTGGCCTGTGCGGCGACGTTGTGCGAACGTCCGGCGACGACCAGTTCCGCGTGCTCACCCGCGAGCCGGCCCAGGCGCGCCAGGAGTGCGACCGTACGGTCCCGGGCGATCTCCAGGGAGCGCCGGATCTGCAGCTGCTCGACGTTCTCCGTCAGGTCGCGGGAGGTCATGCCCTTGTGCACGTGCTCGTGCCCGGCGAGTGCGTTGAACTCCTCGATGCGGGCCTTCACATCGTGGCGGGTGACCCGCTCGCGCTCCGCGATGGAGGCCAGGTCGACGTCTCCGAGCACGCGTTCGTAGTCGGCGAGCGCCTGCTCCGGGACGTCGACGCCCAGGTCGCGCTGGGTGCGCAGCACCGCGAGCCACAGCCGCCGCTCCAGCACCACCTTCTCTTCCGGGGACCACAGACGGGTCAGCTGGGCGGACGCGTAGCGGGAGGCGAGGACGTCGGGGATGCGGGGCTTGTCAGTCACACCGCCCGATTCTACGGGGTGGCGCACCGGCCTCTACTGGGTGTCCTCGCAGGCCAGCGCGGTCAGCTCCGGGCGCTTCGGAGCCCGTCCGTCCCCGCTGGAGCGGCCCGTCAGCCGCCGGCCGATCCAGGGCAGCAGATGTTCGCGCGTGAAGCGGACATCGGCACGGCGCCGCGCGAGCCACGCCGGTGCGGGAGACGCCGGGAGCGGTGCGCGCCAGTCCGAGAGCGCGGGATGCCCGAGCTGCTGGCAGACCGCCTCGGCCACCCGGCGATGGCCCTCTGCGGTCAGATGCAGCCGGTCGACGTCCCACAGCCGCTGATCGGCCAGGGACGCACCGGTGTACAGGTTCACGACGGTCGCGTCGTACCGTTCGGCCAACTCGTCTATGAAGGCGAACAGTTGCTCCATGCGGCCCCGGCAGCGCTCCAGTCCGGGACCGTTGCGTCCGGGGCTGTGCATCAGGACCAGCCGCCCGCAGCTGGGGGCCAGCTTCGCCACGCACTCCTCCAGCACGCCGCACACCCTGGCCATGTCGCAACGGGGGCGCAGCGTGTCGTTGAGCCCGCCGACGAGCGTGACCAGGTCGGCGTTCATCGCCGCGGCGGTGTCCACCTGCTCTGCCGCGATCTGCCCGATGAGCTTGCCGCGCACCGCGAGGTTCGCGTACCGGAAGCCTTCCTCGGCATCCTGCCGCGTCCCTGCGGCGGAGGGTGCGGGAGTCTCCTCGGCGCGGGCGGCGAGACGCGCGGCGAGCAGGTCGGCCCAGCCGCGGTAGCTGCCGTCCGGGAGCCGGTCGGACATGCCTTCGGTGAAGGAGTCGCCGAGGGCGACGAAGCTGCGGACGACGGGGGCTTCGGGATGCCCGGCGGTGCAGTCCGGCGCCACGGCACCGGCTGTCCCCGCGGATCCGGTTGTCCCGGTGGCCCCGTCTGTCCCTGCGGAGCCGGTCGTCGTGGCGGACGGGGCCGGCTGCGAAAACTCCTGCGTGCTGCTCACGGCCGTCCATCGTATCCGGTTGCTCCGGGCGACCTTCGGGCGCTCCTCCTGGGCGGCTCAGCTCAGCTCAGCCGCGGCTCACCGCTGCTCGTCCTCCTGGCTGCGGTGCACCAGTTCGCGCAGCACGTCCTCCATCGTGACCACACCCGCCGTACGCCCGTCGTCGTCCATCACCGCGGCGAGGTGCGTGCTGCTGGAGCGCATCGCTCCCAGCACGTCGTCCAGCGGCATCGACGCACGGACGCGCGCGATAGGGCGCATCGCCGTCGCCGGGAAGGCCGCATCGCGGGGGAGGGCGTCGAGAGCGTCCTTGACGTGCAGATAGCCCAGGGCGCGCCCCTTGCTGTCGACGACGGGGAACCGGGAGAAGCCCGAACTTGCCGAGAGCTGCTCCAGCTCCTCGGGAGTCACCCCCAGACGCGCGGCGACCACCTGCTCGGTCGGCTTCGCGATCTCGCCCACGGGTCGCCGGCCGAGTTCCAGCGCGTCACGCAGCCGCTCCGTGGAGCGGTCGTCCAGCAGCCCCGCCTCGCTGGAGTCCGCGACCATCTGCGCCAGTTCGTCGTCCGAGAACGTCGAGACGACCTCGCCCCTCGGCTCCACGCGCAGCAGCTTCAGCAGGCTGTTGGCGAAGGCGTTCACCGTGAAGATCACCGGCCGGAGCGCGCGGGACAGCGCGACGAGCGGCGGCCCCAGCAGCAGCGCCGCACGCTCCGGCCCGGCCAGCGCGATGTTCTTCGGCACCATCTCGCCCAGCAGCATGTGCGCGTACGTGGCGACGGACAGTGCGATGACGAAGGAGATGATGCGGGCCAGGCCCTCGCCCACGCCCATCGTGTGGAAGAGAGGCTCCAGAAGGTGCTCGATCGCGGGCTCCGCGACGACACCGAGCACCAGCGTGCACAGCGTGATGCCCAGCTGCGCCGCGGCCATCAGCGCGGAGACGTTCTCCAGGCCCCACAGGACGCGGCGTGCGCGCCTGTCGCCCTGCTCGGCGCGGGGCTCGATCTGCGCGCGGCGCACGGAGATCAGCGCGAACTCGCTGCCCACGAAGAAGGCGTTGGCGACTAGCGTCAGCAGCCCGATGAACAGCTGGATCGCGGTCACGGCTTCTCCTCCCCGGCGGATTCGCCGTCCTCTTCGGGCTCCGGGGGAGCGGTGAGCTGCGCGCGGGCGGCGCGGCGTCCGTGCGCGTCGACCACCTCGATGTGCCAGCCGGCGACGTCCAGGGCGTCACCCCGCTCGGGAATCCGTCCGAGTTCGGTGGCGATCAGCCCGGCGAGCGTTTCGTACGGGCCTTCCGGGGCGCGCATGCCGATGGCTTCGAGCTGGTCGGTACGGGTGGCGCCGTCCGCGTCGAAGACCCGCCTTCCGTCGGGATCGTGGCCGGCGGGCGCGAGGTCCGGCGGCTCCTGAGGGTCGTGCTCGTCACGCACCTCGCCCACGACCTCCTCGATGATGTCCTCGAGGGTGACGACGCCGGCCGTGCCGCCGTACTCGTCGATGACGACGGCGATGCTGCGCTCCCCGCCGGGCATGCGGTCCAGCAGCCGGTCCACGGTCAGCGACTCCGGTACGAGCAGCGGTTCCCTCATCAGCTCCGTCACCGGATAGCGGGGGCGCTCCTCGGCCGGGACCGCCAGCACGTCCTTGATGCGTACGATGCCGACGACCGTGTCCAGCCCGCCGCGGACCACGGGGAAGCGGGAGAGCCCCGTGGCACGCGTCGCGTTGGCGACGTCCTCGGCGTTCGCCTGCACATCCAGGGAGGTGACCTGCACCCGCGGGGTCATGACGTTCTCCGCGGTGAGCTCCGCGAGGTGCAGGGTCCTCACGAACAGATCGGCGGTGTCGGCCTCCAGCGCGCCCTCCTTCGCCGAGTGCCGGGCGAGGGCGGCCAGTTCCCGCGGTGAGCGCGCGGAGTCGAGCTCCTCGGTCGGCTCCAGGCCCATCATCACCATTATCCGGTTGGCCGTGTTGTTCAGATGCCGGATGAGCGGACGGAAGACGGCCGAGAAGACACGCTGCGGTGTGGCGACGGCCTTGGCGATGGGCAGCGGCCGGGAGATCGCCCAGTTCTTCGGTACGAGCTCCCCGACCACCATGAGCACGAGCGTGGAGAGCGCCGTCCCGATGACGAGTGCCGCAGACGGCGCCGCCGAGGGCGGCACACCCGCCGCCCGGAGCGGGCCCGCGATCAGCTTGGCGATCGACGGCTCGGCGAGCATGCCGACGACGAGGTTGGTGACCGTGATCCCGAGCTGCGCCCCGGACAGCTGGAAGGTCAGCGACCGCACCGCTGCCAGGGCACTCTGCGCGCCCCGCTCGCCGCGCTGCACCGCACGCTCCAGATCGGCGCGCTCGACCGTCGTCAGCGAGAACTCGGCGGCGACGAAGGCTCCGCAGGCCAGCGCGAGGAGCAGCGCCAGCAGGAGGAAGAGAACCTCGGTCACCGCACGGCCTCCGCTGGCGGCCGGAAGGCGCGGCGGGACGCGGCGTGAAACGCGGGGCGGGGCTGAGCGGTCACGACGTGCCGGTCACGGTGCTGTCTGCTGTTGGGAGAATCGCCCATCGGCGGACTCTCACACCTTTCGGTCGAGGCTGCCCCGGGTGGTGCGCGGGGTCGCGGACGTCACTGGTCGGAGGTTCGCAAGTGACGGCGGTCGTTCATCGTAGACGGACAGTGCCCCGGCGAGTTCCCCCGGCATCGCATCGGTATGCGCTCAGGACAGGTGCTTGACCCACCGGCTCCACTGCGGCTCCGAGCCGTAGCCGGCGGCGGTCCACGCGGAGTGCGCCGGGGCGTTGTGGTCGAGCACCATCGCATCGGCCCGCCGGCCGCCGAGTGCGGCGAACCGCCGCTCGGCTGCCTGAAGGAGCGCGCCGGCCACGCCCTGCCGGCGCTGCCGGGGGCACACGGCCAGACGGTAGAGATGGCAGCGCCAGCCGTCGTAGCCGGCGATCACCGTGCCCACGAGCTCTCCGTCGCGTTCCGCGAGCAGCAAGGCGTGCAGATCCCGGGCGACGAGTGCGTTCACGCCGCTCCGGTCGTCGCTGATGCTGGTGCCCTCCGCGGCCTCCGCCCAGAAATCCAGAACGCCGTCGACGTCGTGGCCTGTCGCTGCCCGTATCACGAGATCGCTCATGCCGGCAGTCGAGCATCCGGCCGCCGGCGACAGCCAGGGTTTTCACCATTCGGACGCGGTCCGCGTGGCACTCCTCGCTCAGCGCTCAATCAGCCGCGTATTCGCAACGACGGCGTCAGCACGACAAGCAGCACGGCCAGATTCGCCACCGTCCCGAACGGCAGATACCACAACCCGAGCACTGCGATGATCGTCACCGCCCGCCAGGCCCCCGCCGCGCCCGCGGCGAAGACGGCCCCCGAGGTGAGATACGCCGCCGCATAGCCGACGAAGATCCACTTGACCGGCAGCGACCTCGGGTCGAGCCCGATGCCGGAGAGCAGATTCGCCCAGGGGCCCAGCTGACCGGCGTGCGTGCCGCTGTCCGGCGTCACGAAGTCGCCGGTCACCAGGGCGTGCAGCCCGTCGAAGAGCATCCAGCCGCCCGTGACGGCCACCAGCGCCGACGCCACCCAGCCTGCCCAGTGCACGGCCTTCCCCCTCCCGTGATCCGAGGGATCCCCACAAGCCCCTCGACTCACGGAACTCTAGAGCCGGGCACTGACACCGGCCGGTGGCCGCGTAAGCATCTCGGCGGCACCGCACGTCCGCGGCAACCCCCGCACGCTCCCCCTCCCGCTGCTAGCGCATGAGTGCTAGCGTAGAGGTGTGTCGAAGACCCAGCTGAACGTCCGCGTGGACGAAGCGACCGCACAGACAGCGCGTGAGCGCGCCACCGAGCGGGGGATGAGTATGAACCGCTACATCGAGGAACTAGTCGAGCGGGACGCGGGCGAGGCCGGCCAGACCTTCGTCGAGGCGGCGTCGGACTTCATGAAGAACTACGAGTCGGTCTTCGCGGAGGAGTTCCCCGAACCGGGACGGCGCGAGAGCGAGGGCCTTCCGCGTACGTGACTCTCCGCATCGACCTCGCCTGGCTTCTGATGGTCGCGGAGGCGAAAGCCCCGGGGGACCCGCGTGTCACCGATTACGGTGCCCTCGTCGCCGCCGTCAGCAGGCACGAAGCGACCATATTCGAACGTCCCGTCTACGCGGAGCCGCACGACCGTGCCGCCGCACTGCTGCAGCTGCTGCTCCATGTTCCGGCGCTGGAGCGCGGCAACGCCCTCTTCGCCTCAGCCGCCGCCTACGGCTATCTCGTCGCCAGCGGCCTGCGGGTCACCACGTCGCCGGAGAAGATCCGCGATCTGGCCTGGCTGGTCAAGGACGGCTCAGCGGGCGTACGCGACATCGCCCTGGAACTGCGCTCCTGGACGCGCTGACAGGACGCAAGGACCCCGCGACGGGACGGGGAGACGGGACGGGTGACAGCGCGGGACCGCCCGCATGCAGCGGTTCACGGGCGCCGTGCGCTGCCCAGCACATGGAACGAGCTCGGGAGCACCGGACCGTCCTGCGGCACGACCAGCCGCCGGAACGAGACGTCCGTGAAGCCCGCCTCCTTGATCAGCCCGACCGGGTCGCGGGAGGTGTGACAGCCGCCGAGGAGCAGTGGCCACACCGTGGCGTCGAGGACACGCTGGAACCGCAGCATCCCGGGCCGGTCCTCGGCGCGGCCGTGCTCGTAGAAGCGCAGTTCACCACCGGGCCGCAGCACGCGACGTACCTCGTCGAGGGCCAGTGGGACATCGGGGAGAGAGCACATCACCAGGGAGCAGACCGCCGCGTCGCACGAGGCGTCGGCGGCGGGAAGCGCCTGTGCGGTTCCGTCGACCACGTGCACCGGCACCGGTGCCTTGCCCGCTGCCGCGGTGGCGGCCCCGCGCAGACGCGGCTCGGGCTCGACGGCGATCACCTCGGAGACGCCCGGGGGGTAGCGGGCGAAGTTGAGTCCGTTGCCCGCTCCGATCTCGATCACCCGGCCGGTGAGCCCGGACAGCAGCTCCTCCCGGTGTGCCCGCACCCCCATCCGTACGTCGGCCGCTTCGCTCTGCCGCTCGTAGAAACGGGCGAACAGCGGGTGACGCACGGCTCGTTCACGTGCCCGTTCGGTGTCACGTGCGGGCATGGCCCGTCCCTTCCCTCGGAGGCCGGCGCGCCGGAGTGACGCGGCAGGATGCCCTGATTCTGCCCCGCCGGCACATTCGCCCGGGAGGATACCGGCCGTTGAGGGTCTCAGCCGCCGGTGCGGGAGCCGCCCAGACCGGCTGCCAGCCAACCCGGCGCCGCCGCACGGAAGTCGGCGGTGGCCATGGCTCCCGCCCCCGCGGGCAGCACGCCCAGCAGGGCGCTGCCGGCGGCCGCCGGCAGATCCTCCACGTTGCAGCGCGCGGCCAGACCGGGCTCGGCGGGGAAGCTTCCGATGACCACGCCGCGGATGCGCAACCCGCGTGCGCGCAGCGCCTCCGCCGTCAGAGCGGTCGCGTTGAGTGTGCCGAGCCCGGCGGCGGCGACCACCACGACGTCGGCGTCCAGCAGGCGTGCCGCGTCCGCCAGCGTGGTCCCCGCATCGTCGTACCGTACGAGGAGCCCGCCCGCGCCCTCGACCAGCACCACATCGTGAACGGCGGCCAGCTCGCGCGCCGCCTCCGCCACCTGCCCGGGGGTGACGGACGGAAGCCCAGCCCGGCGCGCGGCGGTCCCGGGTGCCAACGGCTCGGGGTAGCGGGCGAGTTCGGCGCCGGTGACCTCCTCGCCCGCCAGCTGCCGCACCCGCTCCACATCGCCCGGTTCACCGTCGGCCAGGCCCGTCTGAGCCGGCTTGAGGACAGCCACGGAGCAGCCGCGTGCCAGAGCAGCCGCGGCCATCGCCGCCGTGGCGACCGTCTTGCCGACCTCCGTGTCCGTCCCGGTGACGACGGTGACGCCCCGCACCGGTCAGCCCTCCGCGGCCGCGGCGCGCATCGCCGCGCAGACAGCCGCGAGGTCCTCGTCGCCCGTGACGTACGGAGGCATCGCGTAGACCATGTCGCGGAACGGGCGCAGCCACACTCCGTGGCGCGCCGCAGCACGCGTCGCCGCGGCCATGTCGGCCTCGTGGCCGAGCTGCAGCACACCGATCGCGCCGAGTACCCGTACCCCGGTCACACCCGGCAGCTCCTCGGCGCCGGCCAGGCCCGTGCGCAGCCCCTCCTCGACGCGGCGCACCTCCGCGGCCCAGTCCCCCTCCAGGAGCAGCCCGACGGACGCGTCCGCGACGGCGGCGGCCAGCGGATTGCCCATGAACGTCGGACCGTGCGCCAGCACCGGAACCTCGCCCTGCGAGATGCCCGCGGCGACCCGCGGCGTGCACAGGGCCGCCGCGAGCGTCAGGTAACCGCCGGTGAGGGCCTTGCCCAGGCACATCACGTCCGGGGTGACGCCGGCGTGATCCGCGGCGAACAGGGCGCCGGTGCGTCCGAAACCCGTGGCGATCTCGTCCAGCACCAGCAGCACGTCGTGCTCGTCGCACGCCTCCCTCAACGCCCGTACGTACGCGGGAGAATGGAAGCGCATGCCGCCCGCACCCTGGACGACGGGTTCCACGATCACGGCGGCCAGTTCGTCCGCGTGCCTGCCGACCGTCTCGCGCAGGTGACGCACATAGGCCTCGTCCGGTGCGGCACCGAAACCGGGGGGTGGTGCGTCCGCGAAGACCTGCCGCGGCAGAACCCCGGACCACAGTTCGTGCATGCCGCCCTCGGGGTCGCACACCGACATGGGCTGCCAGGTGTCACCGTGGTATCCGCCGCGCCAGGTCATCAGCCGCCGCTTGGCGCCTCGCCCCTGCGAACGCCAGTACTGCAGGCACATCTTGACGGCGACCTCGACGGAGACGGACCCGGAGTCAGCGAGGAAGACGTGCTCCAGTCCCGCCGGGGTGATGTCCACGAGGCGCTTCGCCAGCCGCACGGCAGGCTCGTGCGTCAGCCCGCCGAACATCACGTGGCTCATGCTCTCCAGCTGCGCACGCGCCGCCTCGTTGAGCACGGGGTGGTTGTAGCCGTGCACCGCCGACCACCACGAGGACATCCCGTCCACCAGCTCGCGCCGCCCGCAGAACTCCTCGGCGAGGCGCAGACGCACCCCGGACGCGGACTCGACGACCAGCGGTGCCGCGCGGCCGGGCATGGGCCCGTACGGATGCCATACGTGCCGCCGGTCCAGGTCGAGCAACTCGCGGGTGTCCAGGGGGCTCCGGGCAGCGTGAGAGTCGTGACCCATGGGGGAGCGGGCGTCCTCACGCATTGGGCGGCAGCGCGGTGCCGGCTCCGCGCCGGCGCACGGCGACCAGATCCCCGGCGCGCTGTCCGGGGTGTTCACGGTGCTCCGGCAGGGTCGTGGTGCCGGTGCCCTCCACCTCGAATCCCGCGTCCGCGATCATGTCGAGGTCGGACTGGCCCGCCTGGCCCTCGCTGGTGAGGTAGTCGCCGAGGAAGATGGAGTTGGCCAGGTGCAGCGCGAGCGGCTGCATCGTGCGCAGGTGCACCTCGCGTCCGGCCGCCAGCCGCACCTCGGCGTCGGGGTGCACGAAGCGCACCATCGCCAGGATGCGCAGCGCCCGCTGCGGCGTGAGGTTCCACTGGTCCGCCAGCGGTGTCCCCTCGAAGGGGATGAGGAAGTTGACGGGCACCGAGTCCGGGTCCAGCTCGCGCAGCGCGAAGGCCACGTCCACCAGGTCCCCGTCGCTCTCGCCCATGCCTGCGATCAGCCCGGAACAGGCCGACAGGCCGGCGCCCTGCGCCTGACGCACCGTCTCCTGCCGGTCGGAGAAGTCATGGGTCGTGCAGATCTCTCCGTAGGTCGCCTCGGAGGTGTTGAGGTTGTGGTTGTAGGCGTCGGCACCCGCCTCCTGCAGGCGCGCCGCCTGGCCCTCGGAGAGGAGGCCCAGGCACGCGCACACCTCGACGCCCTCGTGCTGGTCCTTGATGGCGGAGATGGTCTGCGAGACACGGTCGATGTCGCGGTCGGTGGGCCCGCGGCCGCTGGCGACCAGACAGACGCGCTTCGCGCCGCCCTTGAGACCCGCCTCCGCGGCGGAGGCTGCCTCGTCGGGCTTCAGCCAGGTGTACTTGAGGATCTCGGCCTTCGAACCGAGACGCTGTGAGCAGTACGAGCAATCCTCAGGACACAGCCCGGACTTGAGGTTGACGAGATAGTTGAGCTTCACCCTCCGCCCGAACCAGTGGCGGCGCACCTTCCCGGCAGCGGCCACGACATCGAGCAGTTCGTCGTCGGAGGTCTCCAAAACGGCGAGGGCCTCGTCGCGGGTCGGCAGTTCGCGGCGGAGGCCCTTGTCCGCCAGCGTGTTCAGCAGGTCCATGGTGGTGATCCTTGCCGATTTCCCCGCTCAAGGCCAAGGAGAGAACTCACAACACCGCCCCGGAGCGGTGTGTGTATCGCCACACCGCTCCCCGGCGGCCGAGGGACTACGGTCTATGGACTGCCGACAAAAGCACGTGCCGCGTTCCCGTCCCCGTCCCCGGCCGGCCCGGCCGGTGAGGCACCTGCGGACGGAGACACGAGGAGGACCACCCATGCCCGATGAGCCCACCGCCGCCGCCACCGGCTCGTCGGGCGCGTCCCCTTCCGGCGCGGAGCACACGCCTCCGCCGCTCCCGGCCGGCGCCGGCGACCCCTTCTCCTGGACGGTCCGGGCCCGCCGCGACCGCCGGCGCGCCGGGCTCGTACGTGAACTGCGCCCCCGTCCCGCCGGCTCGGCCGCACTGGACCTGGCCGGGAACGATTATCTCGGCCTGGCCCGCCACCCCGAGGTGACCGGCGCCGCAGCCGAGGCGGCACACCGGTGGGGAGCGGGCTCGACGGGCTCCCGCCTGGTCACCGGCACCACCGAACTGCACGCCGGACTCGAAGCGGAACTCGCGGAGTTCTGTGGCTTCGAGGCGGCACTCGTCTTCTCCTCCGGGTACGCCGCGAACCTCGCCGCGCTCACCGCACTCACCCCGCGCGGCAGCCTGCTCGTCTCCGACGCGGGCAATCACGCCTCCCTCATCGACGGCTGCCGCCTCTCCCGCGCCGAGACCGCCGTCGTCCCGCACGCGGACCTTGACGCCGTGCACAAGGTGCTCGACGGGCACGACGGCCCCGCGCTGGCCGTCACCGACTCCGTCTTCTCCGTCGACGGGGACGCGGCACCGCTCCCCGCACTGGCCGAGGTCTGCCGCGCGCACGGAGCCGCGCTGGTCGTCGACGACGCACACGGCCTCGGGGTGCTCGGCGAAGGCGGACGCGGGGCCCTGCACGCCGCCGACCTCGCCGGCACCGCCGGTACGGTCGCGACCGTCACGCTCTCCAAGTCCCTCGGCAGCCAGGGCGGTGCGGTGCTCGGACCCGCACACGTCATCGCCCATCTCGTCGACACCGCCCGCACGTTCATCTTCGACACCGGGCTGGCACCCGCCGCAGCCGGAGCGGCACTGACCGCGCTGCGTGTCCTGCGCCGCGAGCCCGGACGCTCCCTCCGCGTGCGCGCCGCCGCCGCCTTCCTCCACGACAGGCTGACGGCCGCCGGGCTGTACGCGGGCCGCCCGGACGCCGCCGTGATCTCCGTACGGGCACCCACCCCCGACGACGCCGTCCGCTGGGCGGCGGCGTGCCGCGCCGACGGACTCCAAGTGGGCTGCTTCCGGCCGCCGTCGGTGCCGGACGGCATCTCACGGCTGCGTCTGACAGCCCGCGCGGACCTGGACGAGGAGCAGCTCGCCTCGGCGGTCTCCACGATCGAGCGGAACGCGCCGGCCGGCGCCCGCTGAACAGACCGGCGCAGGCCCTCGCCCCGGGGGCTCTCAGCCCGCCCTCGACCCGTCGGGCGGCAGCGTCACGCGCGAGGCGCGCCGCTCACCGTCCAGCACCCGCAGGGCGGTTGCCAGCGTCGGACCGTGCAGTTCGCTCTCGCCCCTCTCATGCATGAGCGTCAGCGCGTCGCGCAGCGCGGTCGCCTTGACCACGAGCGCCTGAGCCGCGCGCAGTCCGCCGTAGGTGTGCTCGCCACGTGCCGGGTTGATGCGTCCCAGCACGTCGAGCACTTCCAGATACGTGTCGACGACCTGGCACTCGGCACGCGTCAGGGCAGGCAGCGGCGGCAGTTCGGGCGGAAGCACGGCGCCTCACCGCCCGGAGCGGTTGCCGGCCGCCGCGCCCTTGCGGCCCTCGGTGAGCCGGTCGACCAGGCCGTAGGCGACGGCTCCCTCCGCATCGAAGATCTTGTCCCGTTCCAGGTCCGCGCGGATTCTCTCCAACGGCTGCCCGGTGTGCTCCACGTACATCTGCTCCAGCAGCTCGCGTGTGCGCAGCAGTTCTCTCGCCTGGATGGCCAGGTCGTCGGCCTGCCCCTGGACGGGTTCGGCGAACGCCGGCTGATGGATGACGATGCGCGCGCCCGGAAGTGCCAGCCGCTTGCCGGGAGTTCCGGCGGCCAGCAGCACCGAGGCGGAAGAGGCCGCCTGCCCCAGGCAGACCGTCTCGATGTCGCAGCTGACGTAGCGCATCGTGTCGTAGACCGCGGACATGGCCGTGAAGGAGCCGCCGGGGGAGTTGATGTAGATCGAGATGTCGCTCTCCGGCGCAGCCGCCTCCAGGTGGATGAGCTGGGCCATGACGTCGTTCGCCGCGGTGTCGTCGATCTGTGTGCCCAGGAAGATGATCCGTTCGTCGAGGAGCTTGGAGTACGGATCGAGCGTGCGCGTGCCGCTGCTGGTGCGCTCGGTCAGCTCCGGCAGGACGTAGCGGGCCGACGGCCGTTCGGGCATCACGTCACCTCTCCCACGGTCGGGGTCGTCGAACGTCAAAAATGTACAGGACGTACATGACGTTATGCTGGGAGCATGACCTACGAGATTCCGGTGACGCAAGCACGCGCGGCCCTCGCCGACCTGATCAACCGTGTGGTCTACGGCGGCGAACGTGTGGTGGTCACGCGGCACGGAAAGCCGCTCGTGGCGCTCGTATCGGCTGCTGACCTGGCGAAACTGGAAGAGCTGAACGCTGCGGCGGAGGACGGTGTGATCAGCACCGTCTCGACGGTGCGCGACGTGTCTTCCGCCGAAGGCGAACGTCAGCGTTTCGGCATCGCCGCACAGCACCGCGGCCCGGCCGCCGGTAACAGGCGGCCGGGCCGGGGGAGTTGAGCTTCAGCGCTGCGGAAGCGGCGCGCGGCTCACACGGGTGAGACGTCGCGGGGCGTCAGGAGCTGAGCTCCCAGACGGCGTGGGCGATGGCGTCGCTGTTCAGGTCGAGCGCCTTCTCGTTGATGTTCGAGACGTCGTCGCACTCCGAGTGGTAGCACTTGTCGTACGGCTCGCCCGCCTGGCCGTCCCACTGCTTGGCCTGCTCCTCGGTCATGGTGTCCCCGGCGCCGGTGAAGGTGCCGCCGACGGTCACTCCCGCAGCCGCGAACGAGGCGTGGTCACTTCGTCCGCCCACCTCCGCGGACGTCTCCGTTTTGATGTCCTTGGACTTGAACCAGTCCGTGAAGACCTTCTGCACGGCCGCGTCGTCGTCGTACACGAAGTAGCCCGCGTTGGGCGAGCCGATCATGTCGAAGTTGAGGTAGGCGCTGATGTTCTTCACTTCGTCCTGGGAGAGGCTGTCGACGTAGTGCTGCGAGCCGACGAGGCCTTGTTCCTCGGCGCCCCACCACGCGAAGCGCAGGTGCTTCTTCGGCTCCAGCTTCTCGGCGGAGACGGCGAGGGCGGTCTCGAGCACACCGGCGGAGCCCGAACCGTTGTCGTTGATGCCGGCGCCGCTGCCCACCGAGTCGAGATGGGAGCCGACCATCACCGTCTCGTCGGCGGAACCGCCACCCGGCCAGTCGGCGACGAGGTTGTACCCGGTCGCGCCACCGTGGTCGAACTCCTGGACCTCGGTCTTGAATCCGGCGTCGTCGAGCTTCTTCTTGAGGAAGTCGATGGACGCCTTGAATCCGGGCTCGCCGTGCGCGCGGTTGCCGCCGTTGGCCTCCGCCACCGACTGAAGCTCCTTGAGGTCCTTCTGGACGGCGTCCACGGAGATGTCGGGTGCGGCCGCTTGCTCCGGCTTGGCCGCCTGAGCTGCGCCTGCCCCGAGCAGACTTGCCGCCAGCGCGGTGCTCGCGGAGGCGATTATGAGAGTACGACGCTTCTCTTTGCGGATCACAGGGACTCCGATGCTGTGTGGGGGGTTCGAAGTTACTGCTGGGTCTTGCGTCCAGATGAGAATCGTCCGCGGGCACGCACGGCGTCAAGAGCGTTTACCGGACGGGGGGTTGCGGCATACGGAGAGTCGCGACCGGAACAGCCTGCTCAGGGGTGCGGTGAAACACCGCGGAGCCGTACGCCGCCCGTCCCTCCAACAGGCGGCGTACGGCCCGTACTTGGGACCGCCGTCCGGGCGGTCAGGCCGCCGGCACCCGTGGCCGCGGTTCTGCCTCGCCGGCCGCCTGCGTGCCCGTCCGCCGGCGCAGCCCCCCGATCGTCACGAGCGTGAGGCCGGCGACCGCCCGAACGGTCAGCACCAGCACAGGGGAGTCCGCTGCCCGCCGGTCCCAGCAGGGTGCCGAGACCGGCCACGCTCGCGCTGACCGCGGGTGAGATCAGTCGCCGCGGTCGCGGCCGAGACGCTGGAGAGCGTCCGCGATTCCTACGCCGCGGTGGCCGCCGCGGATCCGCCGCCCACCCCGGACGAGCTGTTCGGCACGGTCCCCGCCCGCCTGCGGAAGTCGGTGCGGACTCCGACGACGAGCGGGCGCTTCCGCAGATGCTGATGCAGGTGTGGGGGGAGACGCTGCGCAATCCCGAAGTGGCGCGAGTGCTGGCGGACGGATACCAGGGGCTGCGCGGGCAGTGGGTCGCGCTGGTCCAGCAGTACCAGGCGCGAGGCCGGGTGGACCCGGGAGCGGACCCCGACCACGTCGCGCGCACCCTCATCGGCATGGTGCAGGGGTACTTCGTGCAGCAGGCGCTCTTCGGCGGGATGGACCCGGACGCATTCGAGAAGGCGCTGCGGGCGCTGGTCGCGATGAACGTGCCGGAGCGGCGCGAGCGCGGCAAGCCGTCCGCGTGAATCCTCCAACACCGCGCGGGCGCAACAGGTCTGACGGTGCGGCCTCGCGTACGGACTGCGGCCGCCAGGCGCCGGCTACCCGAACGGCCGCGCTGCTCAGGCGTGCACCGGCCGGGACCGGTAGATTCACGACTTGATAAAGATCGCCTGCGCACCCTGTCCCCTGTGTGCCGCGGGCAGGTAGGGATCGACGTTAACCGTGATCAACGATCACGGTCTGCCTCCAGCGGCCAGCCACCCCAAGGGGGACCACCCCACGTGAACATACGAAACGCAAGCATCGCCGCCGTCGGCGCAGCCGCGCTCACGGCCGGCTTCGTCCTAGTCCCCCCGGCGTTCGCGGACGCCCGCAGCGGCCAGGCCCAGCCCGGCGGTGGTGCCGAGGCCCGAGGCGTGAAGATCGCAGCGGCGCGCGCCGCCAAGGAGGGTGTCGACTGGAAGGACTGCCCGGAGGACTGGGGAGTCCAGAAGCCCGTCCAGTGCGGGTTCGTGACCGTTCCCGTCGACTACAGCGACCCCGGCGGACGTACGATCAAGATCGCCGTCGACCGGGCCGAGTCCACCGGTGCCGAGAAGGACCACCAGGGTTCGCTGCTCTACAACCCGGGCGGGCCCGGCGGCTCCGGGCTGTCCTTCCCCACGCGCATCACCAAGAACGACGCCCTTTGGAAGAAGGCCGCGAAGGCCTACGACTTCGTCGGCTTCGACCCGCGCGGGGTCGGGCATTCCGCGCCCGTCTCCTGCATGGACCCCCAGGAGTACGTCAAGGCTCCGAAGCAGGACCCGGTGCCCGGCGACGAGGCTGACAAGAGGGCCCAGCGCAAGCTGGCCGAGGAGTACGCCGAGGGCTGCAAGGAGCGCAGCGGCGGCCTGCTGCCGCACATGACGACGCCCAACACCGCCCGCGACCTCGACGTCATCCGTGCCGCTCTGGGCGAGAAGAAGCTGAACTACCTCGGGGTGTCCTACGGGACCTACCTCGGCTCCGTCTACGGCACCCTCTTCCCGGCGCATGTGCGCCGCATGATCCTCGACAGCGTCGTCAATCCCTCCCGCGACCAGATCTGGTACAAGAACAACCTCGACCAGAACGTCGCCTTCCAGGGCCGCTGGGAGGACTGGACGAAGTGGGTCGCCGAGCACGACGAGACCTACGGCATCGGCGACACGGCCGCGAAGGTGAACGAGCAGTGGAAGAAGCTGCGGGCCGAGGCCGCGAAGAAGCCCTTCGGCGGCGTCGTCGGGCCGGCGGAACTGCTGACCTTCTTCCAGAACGCCCCGTACTACGACCAGATGTGGCCGCAGGTCGCCAAGGTCTGGTCCGACCACCGCAAGGGGAACGAGAAGGCTCTCGTCGAAGCCGCCGGACCCGATCTGTCCGACAAGGCCGGCAACAAGGCGGCGGAGAACGGCAACGCCGTCTACACGGCCGTGGAGTGCACCGACGCCAAGTGGCCCGCCGGCTGGGACAAGTGGGACAGCGACAGCACGCGGCTGCACGAGAAGCACCCGTTCCTCACCTGGTCCAACACCTGGCTCAACCTGCCCTGCGCCACCTGGCCGGTGAAGCAGCAGGAACCGGTCGAGGTGGGTTCGGGGGAAGGGCTTCCGCCTGTCCTGATCACCCAGTCCGAGCGGGACGCGGCCACCCCGTACGGCGGTGCCCTGGAGGTGCACAAGCGCCTCAAGGGCTCGCGGCTCATCACCGAACGGGACGCCGGCTCGCACGGAATCACCGACGTCAGGAACCCTTGCATCAACAAGCGTGTCGAGACCTATCTCCTCGAGGGCACGGTGGGCGGGAAGGACGTCGTCTGTGCGCCGCACTCGGCGCCGGTCCCGCAGATCGTCCCCAGCGTGAGCCTGCCGGAGGCCAAGGCCGGCGCCGCGCGGCTGCAGGGGCCGCGCTGAGCTGAGGGCGCGGGCCGACAGCGCAACGCACGAGGGGCGGCCGGAACATCCGGCCGCCCCTCGTCACGTACCGCCAGGTCCAGGCGGCTCAGCTCTTGCCGCGCTCCTCGCTCCGCCCCCGTGTACGGGCCTGCTGCCGTTCCTGCGCCTGAAGGGCCTTCGCCTCGGGCGCGTACATGTCTACGTACTCCTGGCCGGACAGCTGAAGGATCTCGTGGATGATCTCGTCGGTCACGGCCCGCAGCACCGTGCGCTCGCCCTCCATACCCGCGTAACGGGAGAAGTCCAGAGGCTTGCCGAAGCGGATCGTCACCCGCCCGAACCGGGGCATCTTCCGTCCCGGCGGCTGCAGTTCGAAGGTGCCGACCATCGCACAGGGAATCACCTTCACCCCTGCCTGAAGAGCCATCGACGCGACGCCGACCCTGCCCTTGTACAGCCGTCCGTCGTGGGACCGGGTGCCCTCGGGATAGATGCCGAGCAGCTCGTCCTTGCGGAGAACGCCCAGACCCTCGTCGATGGCGGCCTGCCCGGCGCCCTTGCCCGAGCGGTCCACCGGGATCTGGCCCACGCTGCGGAAGAACGCCGCCGTCAGACGGCCCTTCAGGCCCGGCCCGGTGAAGTACTCCGACTTCGCAAGGAATGTGATGCGCCGTCGCAGGATCGCCGGCATCAGGAAGTGGTCCGAGACGGAGAGATGGTTCCCGGCCACGATGGCCGCCCCGTCGTCAGGGATGTTCTCCAGCCCTTCGATCCGCGGACGGAAGTACAGGCGCAACAGGGGCCCCAGCAACACGTACTTGAACAAGTTGTAGAACACGCTAAGGCCTTCCCCCATGCGTTCCGGTGAGATCGCAGGGTAGCTCCCTCCCCGGCGGGCGGGGGAGGGGGCCCACCGCTGACGGACTCAGTTCCGCTGTGCGGAGACGGCTCCCAGCGTGACGAGTACGAGCACGACCCACGCGAACCACAGCCACCCGCTGCTCCCCAGGGTCACCGTGTAGGCCGTCACGAGCACCAGCGCCGACACGGTACCGACGGTCATCGCCTTCGCTGAGCCAGGCATCCTTGCACCCTCCTCCCGCGATCCGGCCGGGCGACGGGGATTCCCGTACAAAAAGGACCGGATCCGCCTCCAATGGTCGCTCGCCGGAGGGCGGTGGCGCTACCGTCCGGAGGTCACTGCTGACGGGCCTGCAGGGATGCCAGGTAGGCGTTGTAGGCGGCCAGCTCCTTGTCGCCGTCACGGTCGGCCATCCTGTCCCTGCGGCGCGCCTCGCGCTCCTCCGACCTGTGCCACTGGAAGACCAGGGCGAGGAGCACCAGCACGGACGGGATCTCGCTGAACGCCCAGGCGATCCCGCCCGCGGCCGTCTGGTCGGACAGCGCTGTCACCTGCAGTGACGCCGACGGGTTCGCGTACGTGGCGATCATCGGCTCCGAGGCCATCATCAGCGCGATGCCGAAGAAGGCGTGGAAGGGCATTCCGGCGAACAGCTCCAGCATCCGCATCAGGTAGCCGGGCCGGTGCGGCCCCGGGTCGACGCCCATGATCGGCCAGAAGAAGACCAGCCCGACCATCAGGAAGTGGACCATCATCGCCAGGTGCCCGGCGGCCGACCCCATCAGGAAGTCGAAGAGCGGCGTGAAGTACAGCCCGTAGAGACTCGCGATGAACAGCGGGATCGTGAAGCCGGGATGGGTGAGGACGCGCAGCGCGCGGCTGTGCAGCAGCGCCACCAGCAGCTCCCGCGGGCCCTTGCGCCCGCGCCCCGCCGACGGCAGCGCACGGAGCGTCAGCGTCACCGGCGCTCCCAGCAGCAGCAGGATCGGCGAGAGCATGCTGATGATCATGTGCTGGACCATGTGGACGCTGAAGAGCACCATCCCGTACTCGTTCAGCGCCGTGCACATCGTCACGGCGACACTGAGCACACCCAGCACCCACGCGACGGTGCGGGGCAGCGGCCACGCGTCACCACGCCTGCGGAGCCGCGCCACGGCGGCGGCGTACAGGGTCAGCGCCAGCAGGCACCCCACCAGGAAGAACGGCTCCCCGGTGAACTCCAGACCGCGGCCGAGTGTGAACGGCGGCAGATCCATCGTCATGCCGTGCCCGCCGTGGTCCATCTGCGCTCTCTCCTGACTTGGGCTGCCCGACAAGCGTATTCGCCCGCTCCCGGGCCGTGGCCCCCGGGGACCCGCTCCCGGTCCGGGCATGAAAGACCCCGCCTCCGGTACGGCGACCGGGGGCGGGGAAGGAAGGGCCGTCAGGCGGCGTCAGGCGGGCTGCAGCGCCGCGGAGATGCGCTCCTTGCGCAGCGCCTCATACCACTGGTCGTTGACCGACGGAAGCGCGTTGACATCCAGCGCGAGCTTGATGAGGTGGTCCGCGATCTGGGGGTTGCGCGCCAGAACCGGGCCGTGCATGTACGTGCCGAAGACGGTGTCGTTCCACGCGCCCTCGGTGCCGTCCCCGGTGCCGTTGCCCTTGCCCAGCCGCACCCGGGCGAGCGGGCGGGCGCCGGGCCCGACGTGCGTGATGCCCTGGTGGTTCTCGAAGCCCGTCAGCTCCGGCAGGCCCAACTCGCCGTCGATGTCGGCCAGTACGTCGCCCACGCAGCGCTCCGCCTCGCCACGGGTGCTGACCACGTCCAGCAGTCCGAGGCCGCGCTGGGGCTCTCCCAAGTCGTTGACGAACTCCCGGCCCAGGATCTGATAGCCGGCGCAGACGGAGAAGATGATGGCGCCGTTGTCGACGGCCCGGCTGAGCCCGCCGTCGCGCAGCAGCCGCTCCGCGGCGAGCCGCTGCGGCCGGTCCTCGCCGCCGCCGATCAGATAGATGTCCGCCGAGGTCGGCACCTGCTGGTCGGAACGGACGTCGGTGCGCTGCACAGCAAGCCCCCGCTGCTGCGCGCGCCGCTCCACCACCAGCGCGTTGCCCTGGTCGCCGTAGGTGCTGAGGAGGTCGGGGTAGACCCACACCACCCGCAGGCCCGTGTCACTCATGCTCGCCAACTCCTTGAGCGGGTCGATGGATTCAGTTGCCGACGACGCGGCGCAGGTCCTGGAAGGCCGTGTAGTTCGCGATCGCCTCGATGCGTCCGGGCGGGCACGCCGAGACCGCTTCGGCCGCGCTCTCGCAGACCTGGAAGTCGACGCCGGCGACCTCCAGCCGTACGGCCAGGTCCAGCTTGCGGTCGCCGATCACGCAGATCGGGTGCCCGGCCAGCCGCGAGTAGTCCACGTCCCAAAGCCAGGAGGTGTCCGTGCCGTCGGCGCCGCGCGCGTTGACCGAGAGGATGACGGGAGCGGGCGGCGCGTCGATGAGGGAGAAGGTCTCCAGCCAACCGGCGGGGTTCTTCGCCAGCAGCAGCCGCACCTCGCGGCCCCGGTAGTTCACCACGTCGTAGCGGCCTGCGACGGCGGTCACCGAGTGCATCCGCTCCAGCGCCACCTGAGGGGCCACCCCGAACGCCGCGGCGACGGCGGCCGACGTCGTGGCATTGGCCTTGTTGGCGCGGCCCGGGAGCTGCAGTTTGATCGGCCAGGCGGAGCCGTGCGGGTCCAGCACCTCGTCCCCGGACAGCGCCCAACTCGGCGTCGGGCGGCGGAAACCGCACTCGCCGCAGAACCAGTCGTCGTCCGGGCGCTGCATGACGCCGCCGCACGCGGGGCACGACCACGCGTCGTCCTTCCACTCCTGGCCGGCGGCCACCCACACCACGTTCGGCGCGGAGGAGGCCGCCCAGACGACGAGGGGGTCGTCGGCGTTGGCGATGACGACGGCCTTGGTGCCGGAGAGCCCCTCACGCCAGCGCTCGGCGAGCATGCGCGTCTCGGCGGCACGGTCGAGCTGGTCGCGGGAGAGGTTCAGCAGGGCGATCGCCTTGGGGGTGACATCGCGTGCGACGGCGTCGAGGTACTTCTCGTCGACCTCGATCACGCCGTACCGGGCGTCCGATCCGCCCGCGAGCGCCGACGTGATCCCTGCGGGCATGTTCGCGCCCAGCGCGTTGGAGACCACTCCGCCGTTGGCGCGCAGCGCCTCGGCGATCAGGCGGGTGGTGGTGGTCTTGCCGTTGGTCGCGGACACCAGGACCACGTCGAGATGATGGGCCAACTGAGCCAGCAGGTCGGGATCGAGTCTCAGAGCGACCCTGCCGCCGATCACCGATCCGCTGCCGCGACCCGCTGCCCTCGACACCGCCGCCGCGGCCTTGCCCGCCGTCACGGCCAGCCTGGCCCGCGGAGACAGCGGCTCCTGGTTGCCTGCCATCGTCCTGCTCCTCCTTGCCCCTCGGTGGGGAGCAGCCTACCGAGGTCCGCCGCTGTGCCCGAACCGCCTCACCCACAGCCGACTTGCCCTCATGCACAGGTGACCCGCTCCTGCCCGGGGGCCGGGGCCGCCGTCTGCACGCGGACGTGTGCGCGGAAGCTCCGTGGCGCTCTCAGAGGCGGCCGGGGGCGCCGGGACGGTCCTCGGCGCTCGCAAGGCTGCCCCACAGCAGGTCGGCGAGCTGCCTCACCAACTCCGCCCGCGAACAAGGCCGTTCGCGCAGCCACCAGTCACCGGCGGCGTAGGCCATGCCGACGACGCCGTGTCCCCATACGCGCGCCGCCTCCTGACCGCCGGGCCCGAGGTCGAGGCGTTCCTCGATCACCTTGCCCAGCTCGTCCCCGAGGCGGCGCAGCAGGGGAGCGGAGTGCTGCCCCGCGTCGAAGCCCCGGTCGCTGCCCGAGCCTCCCTCGGAGGGGTGCATCAGGAAGCGGTAGACCTGGGGCCGGACCTCGATGGCGGCGAGGTAGGTGTCCAGCGTGGCCTCGACGCGCTGGCGCCGCTCCGCGGGGGCGTCCAGCGCCGCTCTCAGCGCGCTGAGCAGGGCGTCGGTGTGCCGTACGGCCAGCGCACGATAAAGCCCCTCTTTGTCCCCGAAATGGCGGTAGAGGATGGGTTTGGTGATTCCCGCCTCTGCGGCGATGGCGTTCATCGAGGCACCCGGGCCCTCGCGCAGCACCACGCGGTCGGCGGCCTCCAGCAGCTCTTTGCGGCGCTGCTCCGCGGCGCTCCGCTGCTCCGCCGGCTGTGTGGTCTCCATGGTGCCTCCCCACCCTTTGCAATCTCGCTACCCCAGCGAAACGTAACACCCGTCGCAGCCGGATGACCGGTCGCGGCCGGGAGTTGACATCAATTACCGACCAGTAACAGACTTGCCATTACCATTGGTAACTCTGCTCTTGGAAGGACGGGTCATGGGCGACTCCGCATTCGCGCTCGATCTCAATGACGACCAGAAGGAGATCCGTGAGTGGATTCACGGATTCGCGGCCGACGTGATCCGCCCGGCGGCCGCCGAATGGGACGAACGCGAGGAAACCCCCTGGCCCGTCATCCAGGAAGCCGCGAAGATCGGTCTGTATTCGCTCGATTTCTACGCGCAGCAGTTCTTCGACCCGACCGGTCTCGGCATCGCCATGACGATGGAGGAGCTGTTCTGGGGCGACGCCGGGATCGCCCTGTCCATCGTGGGCACGGGCCTGGCGGCCGTCGGCGTACTGGCCAACGGAACCGAGGAGCAGATCGGCACCTGGGTCCCGCAGATGTACGGCACCCCCGATGACGTGCAGGTCGCCGCCTTCTGCTCCTCCGAACCCGACGCCGGCTCCGACGTCTCGGCCATGCGCACCCGCGCCGTCTACGACGAGGCCAAGGACGAGTGGGTCCTCAACGGCACCAAGACCTGGGCCACCAACGGCGGCATCGCCAACATCCACGTCGTCGTCGCCGTCGTCGACCCCGAGCTGGGCTCCAAGGGGCACGCGTCCTTCATCGTCCCGCCGGGCACGCCGGGCCTGTCCCAGGGCCAGAAGTTCAAGAAGCACGGCATCCGCGCCTCGCACACCGCGGAGGTCGTCCTGGAAGACGTCCGCGTTCCCGGCAGCTGCCTGCTGGGAGGCAAGGAGAAGCTGGACGAGCGTCTCGCCCGCACGCGTGAGCGCGCCAAGCAGGGCGGTGAGCGCGTGAAGAACGCGGCCATGGCCACCTTCGAGGCCTCACGCCCGGCTGTGGGCGCGCAGGCCGTGGGCATCGCGCGGGCCGCGTACGAGGTCGCGCTCGACTACGCCAAGGACCGGGTCCAGTTCGGGCGGCCCATCATCGACAACCAGGGCATCGCCTTCCAGCTGGCCGACATGCGCACCCGCATCGACGCTGCCCGCCTGCTGGTGTGGCGCGCCTCGTGGATGGCGGCGGCGGGCAGGCCGTTCGAGTCCGCGGAGGGGTCCATGTCGAAGCTCTACGCGGGCGAGACGGCCAAGACGGTCACGGCCCAGGCCATGCAGATCCTCGGCGGCAACGGTTACACACGCGAATACCCGGTGGAGCGGATGCACCGCGACGCCGCCATCTACACGATCTTCGAAGGGACGAGCGAGATCCAGCGGCTGGTCATCGCCCGGACGGTCTCCGGGAGCCCCATCCGGTGAGATGAGCGGGACCGGACCGTACGGGTGAGAGCCCGCGCCGGGGCGGACGCGGTGCGAGAGTGGGAAGCGCACCGCACCGCCACGCTGATCCGGAGGCGCAGACCATGACCCTCACCCTCGGCGGCGGACCGCTCGCCTCGCGGTCCCCGGAGACCGTCAACTACACCATCGACGGCCCGGCTCACCGGCTGCTGTGGCAGCCGTTCCCGCGCCGCGTACGGGCGCTGCTGGGCAGCGAGACGGTGCTGGACTCCGCCGGCGCCAAGCTGCTCCACGAGAGCAACCTGCTGCCGCAGCTGTACGTACCGCAGGGCGACCTGCGCGAGGACCTGCTGGAGGAGAGCGGCCACACCACCCACTGCCCCTTCAAGGGCGACGCCCGCTACTGGAGCGTGCGCTCCGGCGACCGCCTCGCGGAGAACGCCGTGTGGAGCTACCCGGATCCGCTGGAGGGCGCCGGGTGGCTCAAGGGACACGTCGCCGTGTACTGGGCGGCCATGGACGCCTGGTTCGACGAGGACGAGGAGGTCAGCGGGCACGTACGCGACCCGTACCACCGCGTCGACGTACGCCCCACCGGCCGTCACGTGGTGGTCAGGGCCGCGGGCACGGAGATCGCCGAGAGCCGCAGGGCGTACCTGCTCTCCGAGACGGGCCTGCCCAACCGCTACTACCTTCCGGCGGCCGACGTACGCACCGAACTCCTGCGGCCCAGCGCGACCCACACGCACTGTCCCTACAAGGGCCGGGCCTCCTACCGGACGCTGCGCACCGGCGGCGTCGTCATCGAGGACGCCGCGTGGTGCTACGAGCAGCCACTGGACGAGGCGGTGCGCATCGCCGGACACCTCTGTTTCCTCGCCGACGGCATCGAGACCGTCGTCGACGGCACGCCCCTGAGCTGACACCCGGGTGCCGCGCGCTTTGGTGAAATCCCCGCTCGGCGGGCCCGGTTGCGGCCCACAATGCCGGGATGGGCAAGATCTACGAACGCATCGACGGCGGGCTCCGTGCCTTCATCGAGGAGCAGCACGTCTTCTTCACCGCGACCGCGCCGCTGGCCGCCGACGGGCACGTCAACGTGTCACCCAAGGGCCTCGCCGGGTCCTTCGCCGTGCTCGACGAGACCACCGTGGCCTACCTCGACCTCGGCGGCAGCGGCGCCGAGACCGTCGCGCATCTGCGGGAGAACGGCCGCGTCACCCTGATGTGGTGCGCCTTCGGCGGTCCGCCGCGCATCGTACGCATCCACGGCACCGGGACCCCCGTCTTCCGCGACGACCCGCGCTTTGCGGAGCTGCTGCCGCACTTCGACGAGAGCATGCGCAGGCGCACGGACCTGCGTGCCCTCATCACGGTGCGCGCGGAGCGGATCAGCGACACGTGCGGCTTCGCGGTGCCCTTCATGGAGTGGCAGGGAGACCGTCCCCTGCACACCCGGCGCTTCGCCCGCGAGACCGACGAATCCTTCGCCGCGTACTGCGAGAAGAAGGAGCACGTCGGCGTCAGCCTCGACGGGCTGCCGGCTCTGCCCCTGCCTCTTCCGCCCCTCAGCCGCGAGGGCTGAAGCCGCCTGAGTCGTGTCCCCTCCGCAACGCCCCGACCGCACTTCACAGGAGCATCCAGCATGAGCACCAGCGCACACATCGGTGTCACCGGCCTCGCCGTCATGGGCCGGAACCTCGCCCGCAACTTCGCACGCAACGGATACACCGTCGCCCTGCACAACAGGACCGTCTCCAGGACCCGTGACCTCGTGCGCGACTTCTCCGACGAGGGCAGCTTCGTCGCCGCCGAGTCGGCGGAGGAGTTCGTCGCCGCACTGGAACGGCCACGACGGCTGGTGATCATGGTCAAGGCAGGTGGTCCCACCGACGCAGTCATCGACGAGTTCGCCGCACTGCTCGAACCCGGAGACGTGATCATCGACGGCGGCAACGCCCACTACGCCGACACCCGCCGCCGCGAGAAGGCACTCCGGGAACGAGGACTGCACTTCGTCGGCGCCGGCATCTCCGGCGGTGAGGAAGGCGCGCTGCACGGCCCGAGCATCATGCCCGGCGGCTCCGCCGACGCCTACGAGTCGCTCCGCCCGATGCTGGAGAGCATCGCCGCCAAGGCCCCGGACGGCACTCCCTGCACCACCCACGTCGGCCCCGACGGCGCGGGCCACTTCGTGAAGATGGTGCACAACGGCATCGAGTACGCGGACATGCAGCTGATCGGCGAGGCCTACCACCTGCTCCGCGACGTCGCCGGCTACAGCCCCGCCCGCATCGCCGAGACCTTCCGCGAGTGGAACACGGGCCGTCTGGACTCCTACCTCATCGAGATCACCGCCGAGGTCCTGTCCCACGACGACGCCGCGACCGGAGAGCCCTTCGTCGACGTCGTCGCCGACCAGGCAGAGCAGAAGGGCACCGGCCGCTGGACCGTGCAGACCGCACTCGACCTCGGAGTGCCGGTCTCAGGCATCGCCGAGGCGGTCTTCGCCCGCTCCCTGTCGGGCCACGCCGATCTGCGCTCCGCCAGCACCCACCTGCCGGGCCCTGCCGCCGCGCCGCTCGCCCCGGACGACGCCGAGCGGTTCGCGGAGAAGGTCGAACAGGCGCTCTACGCCTCGAAGATCACCTCGTACGCGCAGGGCTGGAACATGATCTCCAGCGGCAGCCAGGAATACGGATGGGACATCGACCCCGGCGCAGTCGCCGCCATCTGGCGCGCGGGGTGCATCATCCGCGCGGTCTTCCTGGACCGCATCCGTGCCGCGTTCGCCGCCCGGCCCGATCTGCCGACCCTTCTGGCGGACGACCGCTTCGCCAAGGAGATCGGCGAGGCACAGGGCGACTGGCGGTCGGTGGTGGCCACCGCGGCCGGGCACGGCATCCCCGTGCCGGGCTTCTCCGCCGCCCTCGCCTCGTACGACGCCCTGCGCAGCCCGAGGCTGCCCGCCTCCCTCACACAGGGGCAGCGCGACTTCTTCGGAGCGCACACCTACCGGCGCACGGACCGCCCGGGGACGTTCCACACGCTCTGGGGCGGTGACCGCAGCGAGGTGTCCGCGGACTGACCGGCGGGTGCCCACCCGGGCGTCAGCCGGCGGGCGGGGAGTGCCACGCGGACAACCGGGCACCCGCAGCGGGAGCAGGAACAGGCCGCTACGTGAGACCGCTGGAGTTGTGATGGCTCAGCAGCCAGGCACGAGGTTCGCGTCCGTGCGGGCGCGCGACCCGGTTCCGCCGAAGCCCACTCCGCCGCCCGGCCCCGGCGGGCCGGGTCCCGGGCCTGCACCCGATCCGGTGCCGGCGCCGACACCGGCCCCGCCGCCGGGGCCCGCACCCGACCCGATCCCGCCGGCTCCCGGTCCCGAGCCCGTCCCGCCGGACCCGGAGCCGCAGCCGGCTCCGCCGGCGCCGTGACGCAGCTGCCGTAGTGCCGTAGGAGAGCGAGCCGGTCCGCGACGGCGGACCGCCCCGGACGGAGGCCGTGGGCGACAGGCACATCCCCTTCCTGCCTGTCCGCCCACGGCCTCCGGCTGTGCCGGCCCAGGCCGCACCGCCGCAGAGACACGCACGTGCACGGTCGGACACGGCAGGACCGTGCCCCGACGCGACCGGTCACCGCCGGGATTCCGCCTTGCGCCCGGCTCCTCGCCCGACTCACGGCGCCGCGAGCGCTGCTCCGGCGCCGTGAGCAGGGCGCCTCCGCTCAGAGCTCGACCGCCCAGGCCAGGAAGTAGACCAAGAAGACCGCGACGAGCAGCGCCAGCACGATCACCGGCGTCCTCGCCCAGCCCTTCGCGGGGTTGTGGCGTTCGTCCGGCCCGGCGCCGCCCGTGCTGTCCTCGCCGGGAGGCGTCTCCCCGGGCGGTACACCACCGCCCGGCTCCAGACCGGGTGTGTGCCGGGGATCGTCCGGGTCCGGGTATTTCTCGTCCATGGCCCCCGGGTGGGCAGCGATGCGCGATCCATACACGCAGAGGGGCACCGGCCGCCGTCTCCGCCGGTCCGGTCCGGGTTCAGTCCGCCAGACCGGTGACCCGCAGAGTGAGGTTCAGCCGCCCCGACGCCATGCCCGTGGCCGGGTCGCCCGTGCCCGGGAAGACCTTCGTCACGCCGTGGTAGGCGAACCGGGACGGGCCGCCGAAGACGAACAGGTCGCCCGAGGCCAGCTCGATGTCGGTGTACGGCCGGCCGCGCGAGGCGGTGTTCCCGAAGCGGAAGACGCACGAGTCGCCGATGCTCAGCGAGACGACCGGTTCGGCCGATTTTTCGTCCTTGTCCTGATGCATGCCCATCCGTGCGCTGCCGTCGTAGAAGTTGACCAGTGCCGTGTCCGGGGCGTACTGCCGCGTGGCCTCGCTCTCGCCGTACGCGTCGCCCAGTGCCCGGCGGCCGAACTCCGCCAGCCATCCGGGAAAGCCGGCCACCCGGCGCCCGTTCACGTCGTCGGCGGTACGTGTGTAGCGGTAGGGCTGCCAATGCCATCCCAGGCACACCGTCCGCACCGACATCACGCCGCCGCGCGGCAGCCTCGTGTGCCGGAGCGGTACGGGACCGGCCGCCCACTCCCGGCAGGCCGTGGCCAGACGCCGCTGCTCATCCATGCCGAGCCACCCGGGCAGATGCACGGCACCGGGCGCGGGGCGCGACGGGGGAGCGGGGATGAGGGCGTCCAACTGCCGGACCTCCTTGGTGCTTTGCCGCTGTACGAACCGGGCCGGCCGCACACCGCCAGTGTCGCAGCCCGGTACGGAAGCGGACGGCGGGAATCGGCCGCCGGCCCCCGCGCCGGTGACGGCACGCAGGGGGCGTCGCACGCAGGGAAGCCGAGGTGAGAAGTGCCGAGTGCAGGCCCGGTAAGCGGGCAGAAGGAGGGAACACGACGACCGACAAGGGGAGATCATGGAGATCTCAGGCATCATCAGCGCCATCGTCATCGGGATCGTCATCGGCGTGCTCGGGCGGCTCATCGTGCCCGGACGTCAGCGCGTCGGCCTCCTCCTGACGATCGGGGTCGGCATCGTGGCCGCCCTGATCGGGTCGGCCATCGCCACGTACTTCGGTGTGGCCGACACCAAGGGGGTCGACTGGGTCGAGTGGCTGATCCAGCTCGTCCTGGCGGCACTCGGCGTCTCCGCCCTCGACCGTTCGAAACGCCGCCGCCGCTGAGCGGCACGCCCACGCGGCGAACCCGTCGACCGCAGGGGCCCCTTGCCGGACACATGCTCCGGCAAGGGGCCTTCGCATGCCGCCGGCCCGGTGCCGCTGCCGGCGCCGGTCGCTGAGCCCCTGCCGGTCACCGGCCCTGTGACCGGTCCCCTGTTGCGCTGGGCACTTTCGCCGCAACCCGTACCCCCGGACGGTGAACCGCTCTACGCTGATGGCCACTTGGACCCCCCACACCACCAAGGACTCAGGCCATGAGCAGATCCCGCCTCGCCCTCGCCGTGTCGACTGCCGCGCTCGTCACCGCCGCCACCGCGCTCGCCCTCCCGGTCACCGCCCAGGCGGGCCCCGGGAATCCGGCAGCCTCCTCCTACGGCGACACCACAGGAGTCGGCGTGCACAACGCCTACGAGCAGGACAAATACGAGTACTTCGCCGACGCTCTCGACTCGGGCGCCTCCCTCCTCGAACTCGACGTGTGGACCAACGTCCTCGGCAAGGGCTGGCGTGTCTCACACAGCAACCCCACCGGGAACGACAACAACTGCGAGAACGCCGCATCCGCGGACGAACTGCGCACGAAGGAACGCGATCAGCGCCTCGACGGCTGCCTCGCCGACATGCGCGCCTGGCACGACGCCAACCCAGGACATCCGCCCGTCCTCATCAAGGTCGAGATGAAGGACGGCTTCTACGACAAGGCCGACCGCGGCCCCGACGAACTCGACGCCCTGCTCGGCGAGAAGCTCGGTGACGCCCTGCTGCGCCCCTCCGACGTCACCGGTGGACACGCCACCCTCGACGAAGCCGTGGGAAGCACCGGCTGGCCCGCCCGTGACGCCATGGCCGGCAAGTTCCTCGTGGAACTGATCCCCGGCACCGTCGAGGAGGAGAACCCGGCCGACGACCTGTGGACGGACGAGGAGTACGCCACCCACCTCAAGGACCTCGCCGCCGAGGGCTCGCTGGCCGAGGCCGGTGCCTTCCCGGCGGTGCACGGCGCGGAGAAGGGCGACCCCCGCACGGAACGCTACGAGGAGGCGCTGCGCCCCTGGTTCGTCGTCTTCGACGGCGACGCGGCGACGTTCACCGGCGACGGAATCGACACCGCCTGGTACCAGGAGAACGGCTATCTCACGGTGATGACGGACGCGCACAAGGTTGCCCCGGAGATCGACAACGTCGAACCGGGCGAGCAGGAGGCCCGCGACCGGGTCACCCAACTCGCCGCATCGCACGCCAGTTTCGCGACCTCCGACTGGTACCCGCTGCCGAAGGTCCTCTCGATGGTCGTCCCGCGCGGCTGAACCGCCTCAGGGGGCGGGGGACTTCACCCGTCCGGCACCGGCCGTCCGCCGCCCGCACCGCGGCCCGCTCGCCCCGCACCGCGGACGCCGCGGTGCCGGGCGGCCACGGGTACGCCCCACGCCCGTACGCCCATGCGCCGCTGCCCCGTTCACCGCCGCAGCACGAGGACGTCGTCGACCGTGTCGGCTTCCGCCGCGCTCTTGTCGGGCCGGTAGCGCACCACGCGTGCGAAGCGCAGCGTCACCCCCGCCGGGTAGCGCGTCGAGCGCTGCAGCCCGTCGACGGCGATCTCCACCACCAGTTCCGGGCGCACCGTCACGCCCCAGCGGTGCTCGTGCTCCGCGATCGCGAGCAGCTCCCCGGTCTGCCAGGCCAGCAGTTCGTCCGTCAGCCCCTTGAAGGTCTTGCCGAGCATCGCGAACGATCCGCCCGGCCACCGGGCGCCCAGATGGAGATTGGACAGACGCCCCGTGCGCCGCCCGTGGCCCCACTCCGCGGCCAGCACCACGAGATCGAGCGTGAAGACGGGCTTCACCTTCAGCCAGGACGCGCCGCGCCGCCCCGCCGTGTAGGCGGAGTCCAGCGCCTTGACCACGACGCCCTCATGGCCCTGGTCCAGGACCCGCTGGGCGAACTGCTCAGCGGCGCTGCGTTCTTCGTCCGACTGCGGACGGGCGACGACGAGGCGCCGTACCCGGAGGGACTCGGGAACGACCTGCGCGAGAGCCTCGTGACGCTGTGCCGCGTCCAGGTCCACCAGATCGCGGCCGTCGACCGAGAGCACGTCGAAGAAGCGCGGCGTCACCGGGAGAGTCCCACGCGCCGCGGTCACGTCAGCGTGCGACCCCACACGCTGGGAGACCTCCTGGAACGCACGCGGCCGGCCGTCCTCGTCCAGCGCTGTCACCTCGCCGTCCAGCACCACCTGCCGCACCGGGAGAGCGGCGACGGCGCCGGAGACCTCGGGAAGCCGGGCGGTGATGTCGTCCAGGGTGCGCGTGTAGATCCCCACGCTCTCGCCGTCCTTGTGCACCTGCACGCGGATGCCGTCCAGCTTCTCCTCCACGGCGCAGGGACCGAGCCGGTCGACCGCCTCCAGTACGTTCTTAGCGCTCTGCGCGAGCATCGGCTGAACCGGCCGGCCCGTCTGCAGCCGGAACTCCTCCAGCGCGGAGGGCCCTTCGGCCAGCAGCGCACTCGCGACCGCGCCGAGCGAACCACCGAACATCACGGCCCGGCGCACCTGCCCGGACGGTACGGAGACCGCCTCCGCCAGCCCCTCCACGGCGAACGCGTCCAGCGCTCCCTGCCGCAACTCGCCGGTGAGCAGCCGGAAGAGGAAGTCCTGCTCCTCCTCCGTCGCCGCGGACATCAACGCGTCCAGCAGGCGTTTCCGCTCCGTCTGTGCGCCCTTGCCCCGAACGGAGGCGATCTCCTCCAGCGCGGCGTCCACCTCGGCGATGGTCAACCGGGCCTCGGGCGACGGCGGATGGGACGACGAGAGGGTCCGGTAGCCGACACCGGTACGGCGCTGCGGCAGCCGGCCCGCCAAGTACGTGACGACGACCGGGACTTCGGCGGGCGAAGCCGCACGGAAGAGCTCCGCGAGCAGGGCCACCTTCTCCTTGCGGGCGGTGACCGTCGTGATCTCCCTCGACGTCCGGGCGATGTCGGCCAGCAGCATGGCACCATCCTCACTCGCCCGCCCCGGCTGCGCATCACCCGCGGCGCGGCGGTCCGCACGGCCGCCCCAGCCCCTGTGCGGTGCTTCCGGACGGCCTCAGCGCTGCGGGTCGTGCCCCCAGTTCATGAGGGCGAAGCGCCAGTCGGTGTCGCTGACGTCGCCCCGCGGCCGGTGTTTGAGCTGCCGGTCGATGTGGTGGATCGCCCGGCGCATGTGCACCAGGTCGTCCGCGGTGAAGTCCGCCCGAGGGGTGCGCAGCAGCCGCAGTATGCGCCGCCCGGCGGCGTGGCCGTGGCTCTCCCGCTGACCCTTGTGCCGGCCCACGTTGCGCGACCGCTCCGTCTCCAGCCAGTGCTCGAGCTGGCCGGCGGGCAGATTCACGTGCCGGGCGAAGTCGGCGAAGAGCTGATCGCGCTGGGATCCCTGCTTCATGTCACTCATGGGGCGTCCCCTCTCCCGTACAGGTCTTCCGGCCGGTCGGGCGGGGCTCCGGAGCCGCCCGGTGAAGTCCCGCGGCCCTGGCCGGCGGCTCGGAGAACGCCGGCGTCCGTACGGGCCACCACGCGTGTTCCGTCCGCGATCCGGCGGCGGAACCTCCCGAGTGCCGCATGGCCCTGGGTTCTCCGTGACAGCCGGCGGTCCCGGAGGATGTCTCTGCCCCTCGGCATCGGTGTGTGCCGCCTTTCGCATGATTCGTACCATTCGGTGGACGGGTGCCCCACCGGCCCCGGTGAATGCCTGCAGGTCCGCTCCGCCCCTGGTCCGGGCCGTCTCGTCGCCCCGTACGGCCGCTTCCCGGCAGGTGCGCGGTGCGGAGGTGCACCTGCGCGGCACTGCTGAAAAACTCTCTGCAGATCTCCCTTCACCGTCCGTGAGTGCGAGCGGCGTGCCCGCTGTCGGGCCGACCCGTGGGAAGGAGCCGCCATGCAGCGCCGACCCAGCGCGCATGTACGCGAAGGGAACCAGGACGTACGGGACGTCCGTACGCTCGGCATCGATCCCGATCAGGACACCGCGGCCGTCATCGAGGCGCTGCTGACCCGGCACATCTCGGTCCGCAGGGAGGAGGCCGCCCGCAGCAGCGGCCGGTTCGCGGAAGACGTCATCGACCTGCTGGCCGATGTCGTCCTGCGCGGCGGGAAGCGCACCCGGCCCGCGTTCCTGTGGTGGGGCTGGCGCGGCTGCGGCGGTGCGCCGCGGGGCGCGGGAGCCGAGGCGGTGCTCAAGGTCGCCACGGCACTGGAGCTGATCCAGGGCTGTGCGCTCATCCACGACGACCTGATGGACGGCTCGCTGTTGCGCCGGGGCGCGCCGGCCGCCCACGTCGCCTTCGCGAACCAGCACCGGGCGGCGGGGCTGCGCGGCAACGCCGACGCCTTCGGGGTCTCGGCCGCCATCCTCGCCGGCGACCTCGCGCTGGTGTGGGCGGACGACCTGTTCGAGACCGCCGGGCTCGACAGCAGGGCCAGACGGGCCGTCGGTCCCGCCTGGCAGGCCATGCGTACCGAGACCATCGCCGGCCAGTACCTCGACCTGTACGGGCAGGGCACCGGCGTGGACTCTCCCGAGGAGTCGCTGCGGGTGGCCTACCTCAAGAGCGGGCTCTACACCGTCGAACGCCCCCTCCATCTGGGAGCCGCCATGGCGGGAGCGGGCCCGGAGCTCATCGCCGCGCTGCGCCGGGCGGGACGCAGCGCCGGCGTCGCCTTTCAGCTGCGCGACGACCTCGCCGGCGTCTTCGGAGGGCCAGTCCGTACGGGCAAACCGGCCGGTGACGACATCCGGGACGGTGTCTCCACGTATCTGATGGCCATCGCGCTGCAGCGGGCACGCGCACACGGCAGACACGAGGCCGAGCGGCGGCTGCGTGCCGCGCTCGGCAACCAGGAACTCCGCGCCGGCGAGCTCGGGCGGATCCAGGACCTCCTCACCGGTCTCGGTGCCGTCGCCGCCGTCGAGGCGCGCATCGGCCAGCTCGCCGCGTCCGCGCTCACGGCTCTGGAACAGGCCCGTCTGGCGCCGCCTGCCGACCAGCGGCTCAGCGCGCTCGTACGGAGCGTCGCGGCGCCGCCGGCCGGCACGTGAACGCCCGGAGCGTCCAGGTGGCCGGCGCCGGCGGGCGCTCCGGCGCCGTACCGGCCTCACACCCGCGGGAGAACCCGCGCCGCCACGGGTTCACCGCTCCCGAATGGGCGACTCGGCGCTCTCCCGGCGCGCGCCAGGAGGTCGCCGGTGGTCGCATGGGAGAAGCCGCCGAGGTGGGGCGGACCGTCCGCGGAGAGGGAGAGACGAGTGCCGAGCAGTGCGCCCGAACCGAAGTACACGGTCCCCGGCATGTCCCAGCGGGACGGCGGCGACGTCATCCGGCTGCTGATGATGCGGCTGCATGCCCTCAACGACCTGGCCCTCACCTTGAAGCACATCCACTGGAACGTGGTCGGCCCGCACTTCATCGCCGTCCACGAGATGCTCGACCCCCAGGTCGACTCCGTACGCGACATGACCGACACCACCGCTGAGCGCATCTCCACACTCGGCGGATCGCCGAAAGGCACCCCCGGGGCCCTCGTGGCGGAGCGCCGGTGGGAGGACTACGCCATCGGCCGCGCCGAGTCCATCGAGCACCTCGGTGCTCTCGACCTCGTCTACAGCGGAATCATCAAGGACCACCGGGAAGCGGTGAAGGCCACCGACGAGACCGACCCCATCACCCAGGACATGCTCATCGAGCAGTTGCGGAGCCTCGAACTCTTCCAGTGGTTCGTACGGGCACACCTGGAGAGCGCCGGCGGTGCACTGAGCACCGCGAGCGCGAGCTCCGAACGGGACGCGGCGGACAAGGCCACCAGACAGGCCCGCAAGCAGCCCTGAGGGGAGGCCGGTCCAGGAGGTGATCCGAGGCAGGGGAGAGAAGGCGATGGCCGGACAGTTCGAGGTGACGACGGAGATCGACCGTCCCGTCGAGGAGGTCTTCGCATTCCTCGCCGACGGGCGGAACGACCCCGATTTCAGCCCCAGGGTCGAGGAGATGGCGAAGGTGACCGACGGCCCGACCGGGGTGGGCACCGTGTACAGGAGCACGGTCAAGGACGCCGGGGTGCGCACCCGCCGGGAATTCCGCATCACCGAGTTCGAACCGCCGACCAGGATCCGCTGGACGGAGATCTCGGAGAATCTGGTGACCGCGGAGGAGGGCGGCTACGACCTGGAGGCGGCGGGTGAAGGCCGCACGCGCGTGCGGCTGTTCAACTCCCTCACCGGTCACGGCGTCGGCAAGATGATCGCCGGTGTCGCCCTGAACGCCGCACGCAAGGACGCGGAGGACTTCGGAAGGCGGATCAAGCAGGCCGTCGAATCGGCCAGGAACCGGTCCTGAGGTCCCGGCGGTCCTGAACCGTCCCGAGGCGCGGGGTGCAGCTGCCGCACCGAAAAAAGAATTGGACACCCGCTGCCGCGGCGCACTACTGTATCGATACAGACTTAATCGATACAGAAGCGGTGGGCACCATGGATTCGCGAGGCAAGCGGGCGACTCTGCAGACCGTCGCGGACGCCGTCGGGGTGTCACGGACGACCGTCTCCAATGCGTACGGCCGTCCCGACCAGCTCAACAAGGACCTCCGTGAGCGGATCTTCGAGGCCGCGCGGCGCCTCGGCTACTCCGGCCCGGACGCCACGGCGCGTTCGCTGCGGCGGGGGAGGGCCGGAGCCATCGGACTCGTCTTCACCGAGACCCTCTCCTACGCCTTCGCCGACCCGTACTCGGTGGGTTTCCTCCGGGGCGTGGCCGAGGTCGCCGAGGCCTCGGGCACCGGCCTGCTGCTCATCCCCATGCCGCCCGCCGGCGGGGGCGACTCGGAGACGGCCGTGCGGAACGCGGTCGTGGACGGCTTCTGCCTCTACTGCGTGCCCAAGGGGCACCCCGCGAAGGAGCTGATACGGGCACGGGGACTGCCGCTCGTGACCACCGACGAGAGCGACGACCCGTCGATCCCGTATGTCGGCATCGACGAGAGGGCGTCGGCCCGGCTGGCCGGAGAACACATCGCCAGACTCGGCCACCGGCGGGTCGCGGTCATGGTCGACCACGTCGTCGGCCCGGGGGTGTCGGGCCCCGCGAGCCTCGACGAGCAACTCGCCTCCGACTGCGCGGACCTGCGCGGCCGCCTCGCGGGCTACCGCGACGCCCTGGAAGAGGCCGGAGTCGACTGGAGCAGCGTCCGCGTCGTCGCAGCGGGCCGCAACTCCCGCTCCGCCTCAGCCTCCGCCGCTGCCCACTTCCTCGACGTCGCCGAACGGCCCACCGCGGTGCTCGCGATCGGCGACGTGCTCGCGCTCGGGGTGCTCGACGCCTGCGAGCAGCGGGGGCTCGCCGTCGGACGTGACATCTCCGTCGCCGGCTTCGACGACGTCCCGGAAGCGGGCAGGGCACGCCTGACGACCGTGCGCCAGCCCATGGGCGAGAAGGGGCGGCTCGCAGGCCGGCTGCTGCTCGAACCCCCGGAGGAGGAGAAGGTGCCGCGCATCAAGCTGCCCACCGAACTGGTAGTACGGGCCACCACCGGCCCGGCACCCCACTGACCCCGAAGGAGACGCCATGTTCCCGATCGAAGGCCCCATCGTCGCCGACGCGACACGTCATCTGGCCCACTCCGCGCTGCCCGACGCTCCCGTCGTCCCGGACGGGCCCGAGAAGGTCCGCAAGTCGCGTCGCACGCTCGCACGTACGCTGCGCGGCATCGCCGACCGTCTCGAACCGCCTCGCTGCGTCGACCCGGCGCTGCGGCCGCACCCGCAGTAGCGGGGCGGCGCTCAGGCGTGGCCGCCGTGGAGCGGTCCCGGCCGGCGGCCTGTCCGTCCGGCCGGACACGGCGGACGCCTCTCCCGTACGTCAGAGGTGTCCGCCGTTTCCGCCGCCGCGAGATGTCACCGGTCACCCCTCGTGGACGCACTCACCCCCGACGTACGTGGCACGCACCGGCACGGAGCCGATGCCCTCCGGCTCCACGGTGAGGATGTCCTCGCCCAGCACCGTGAAGTCGGCGAGACAGCCGGGCTCCAGGCGCCCCTTGTACCGTGAGGTGCCCTCCGCCTCGGCCGAGCCGAGAGTGAAGACGCCGAGCGCCTCCCGCGCGCTGATCCGCTGCGACGGACCGACCGGCACACCGTCGTCCGCCCCCTCCCGGGTGACCATCGACTGGATGCCCAGCAGCGGCTGATAAGGGCCGCACGGGTAGTCGGACGAACCGGCGACCGCGACCCCGGCGTCCAGGAACGAGCGGTGCGCGAACATGCGCTCGGTGCGCTCCTCGCCGTACCAGCGGTTCAACGCGCCGCCGTGGTAGCCCACATAGCCCGCGAAGGGCACCGCGACCGCGCCGAGCCTGCGCATCCGCTCCAGGATGTCCGCGTCGATGACGCTGCAGTGCTCGATGCGGTGCCGCAGGTCCGGCTGCGGCATCTCCCGCTGCGCGGCCTCGAACGCGTCGAGGACGAGACGGATCGCCGCGTCACCGTTGGCGTGGACGCCGATGCGGTTGCCGTCCCGGTGCACGGCCCGTACCTGCGCGGACAGCTCCTCCGTGGGCGTGGTCTGCAGCCCGTGGCCTCCGGAGTCGGAGTAGGGCTCCGCCAGCAGACACGTACGCCCGCCGATCGCGCCGTCCACGAACGCCTTCACCCCGACGAGCCGCAGCACGTCGTCGCCGAAGCCGCTGCCGACGCCCAGTGCCTGCGCCGCCGCGTAGTGGTCGATGGACAGCAGCATGCCGACGCGGAGGGTCAGTTCGTCCCTGGCCCGCGCCCGGCGCAGCAGGGCGATGTCCTCGGGGGCGATGAGGGCGTCGCACACGGAGGTCAGTCCTGCCGCGTGCCACTGCCGCTGGGCGCGGGACAGGCCGCGCAGTTTCTCCTGCGGCGAACTGGGCCGCAGGGGCGAGTCGCCGCGGGCGGTGGCGGGATAGACGACGTTCATCAGCGCACGCTCGATGAGCCGGCCGTCGAGGCGTCCGTCCGTGCCGCGCCCGAAGTCCCCGCCGTCGGGCGGCGAGGAGTCCTCGTCGATGTGGAGTGCCTGCAGCGCGGCGGAGTTGGCGACGCCCCAGTGGCCCGCGACCTGCACGACGAGGACGGGGTGTCCGGGCGCCGCACGGTCCAGGTCCCAGCGGGTGAGCCGGCCGGTCTTCGTGTCGTCGTACCGGCTGCCGCGAATCCACTCCCCGGGTGCGGCACGTGACGCCTCGGCCCGTACGTGGCCGAGCAGGTCCTCGACGCCGCCGACAGCGTCGGCCGACAGGTCGAGATGCAGCAAGTCCTCGGCGGCGATGGCTAGATGGATGTGCGCGTCGTTCAGGCCCGGTACGACGGCGGCGTCCCCGAAGTCGACCTCCTGCGCGCCGGGGAACCGGTCGCGCAGCTGCGTCACCGTGCCGGTGGCCGCGATCCGGCCGCCGGCGACGGCGATCGCCTCCGGCTCGGGACCGCCGCCCGTCTGCTGGCTCACGATGCGGGCGGCGCGGTGGAGCACGGGCCGGATCTCGCTGAGTCCGCCGGTCACTTGGCCTCCCTTGTCGCAGTTGCGGTATCCGGTGCGCGGTCCTGCGGGGCGACCGCGGGCGGGCCTCCCCGGGCGGGGCGCAGCCAGGTGACGGCACCGGTCACGGCGAGGTTCGCCGCCAGGGCGATGATGCCGCCGTTGATGCCGTTGAGCGGATCGTTGCCGGTGGCCCAGAGCAGCGTCATCACCGTCAGGCCCACCAGCATTCCCGCGACGGCCGCCGCGGCAGGCATCCGCCGCCAGTACAGCGCCAGCAACACGGCGGGAACCAGCTGCGCAAGGCCTTGATAGGACAGAACGGACAGCTGGACAAGGGTGTTGGGGAAGAACAGGCTTCCGGCCAGGGCCAGCAGCCCCGCCAGGAGACACACCAGCTGCGAGAGCCGCTTCGTGCGCATGTCGTCGGCCGGAGCCGAGCCGCTGCGGCGGCTGCGCGGGTCGGCTCCGTTGCCGCCGCCGAGCAGGGTACGTCCCCACAGCGTGCCGATCGCCAGCATGAACACGCTCATCGGGACGATCGCCGACAGCGCCCCCGCCACACCGATCACCGCGACGAGCGGAGCCGGCAGCGATTCGGTGACCAGCGAGAACAGCGCCAGGTCCGGGTTCTTCAGATCGGGCACCACGAACAGCGCCGTCGCGCCGACCATCATCGGGATGAACAGCAGCAGTTGGTACCACGGCAGCAGAACCGCGTTGCGGCGCAGGGCGTTCGGGGAGTTCGCGCTGAGGTAGCCGGCGACCGTCGTCGGGAAGATCGTGATGGTCACGGCGTTCAGCAGCAGCGTCGTGACGAACCACGTGCCGTCAAGGCCGTCCGACTCATGGCCGGGGAAGGTCAGCCACTCCGGCTTCTCCGTCACCATCCGGTGCATGAAGTCGCCCAGCCCGTCGACGAAGTGCATCGACACGTACACCGCGAGGAAGACCACGACGGCGATCACCAGGACGTCCTTGAGCGCGCTGACCCAGGCCGAACCGCGCAGACCGGACACCAGGATGAAGACCTCGGCGACGACGAAGGAGATCACCGCGGCGACGCGCAGATCGATGCTGCCGTACGTCATGGCGTTGACCACCACGCCCATGCCCTGAATCTGCACCTGGATGTAGGGCACGATGAAGATCGTCGCCACGACCGCGACGAGCATTCCCAACGGCCGGGAACGGAAGCGGTGTTCGGCCATGTCGGCGATGGATATCAGGCGGTGCCGGCTCGCGTACGTCCACAGGGCGGGGCCCACCACGTACGCCACGGCGAATCCCGTCGTCAGATACGCCACCAGATAGAGGATCGGCACGCCGAAGGAGAACGACCAGCCGGCCGTGCCGAGGAAGGAGAAGCTCGTGTAGGTCTCCCCGGCCATCAGCAGCCAGATGAACAGCACCCCCAGGCCGCGGCTGGAGACCGACCACTCCGCCAGTCCCTTGTCCCTGCCGCGCGCGCTGAGCAGACCCACGGCGATGGTGGCCACCATCGCCAGACCGAAGATCGTCGTCGCGATCGCAGCGGAGCCGCTCATGCCGGACCTCCCGTGGCGGCCGGCCCGCGCTCCTCGCCGCCTTCCGCGGCTCCGCCCGGGACGTCGTCCGCGGGTATCGGTTCGATCGCGTCAGCGCGGTAGGCGGGGTCGAGGCGGGCGGCAACCCAGATGATCACTGGGCTGACGACGGTCGCCATGATGATCCAGGCCAGCAGGAACGGCACACCGAGAATGCGCGGTTCGATGCTGTTGGCCACCACCGGCGCCGCGCAGTACAGCACACCGGGGACCACCAGCAGCCACAGCGAGCGGCGGCGCCTCTTCGCGGCCGGTGCCGCCCCGGGCGGACCAGCCCGGCCGGCCTCGTCCCGGCCGGGCTCCTCCTGGCCTGGTTCTGATCGGCTGTCGGACATGTCGCTCCTTCTGTGCTGCCGTCTGCGCTGCTGCTGCTCGTTGTCCTGCTTTTCGTCCGCTGCTCGTTCTCCGCTGCCCGGAGCCCGGTGCCCGGTGCCGGCCGCTCGGCATTTCCGCAGGCCGGACCGGAAGCCCGCCGGAAGGGCTACAGCGACGGTTCGAAACGGCCGTCCACCGCCGTCCAGCCACCGTCCACACTCAGCACGCTGCCGGTGACGTACGTCGAGGCGTCCGAGACGAGATACGCGACGGCCCCCGCGATCTCCTCCGCGCCTGCCCACCGCCCGAGCGCCGACGCCTGCGCATACGCGTCGTACCACTGCGGATCGGCGGCGATCTGATCGGTCAGCGGGGTACGCACCACCCCCGGTGCCACCGCGTTGAATCGCACTCCGCGCGGCCCCCACTCCGCGGCCGCGGTACGCAGCAACTGCACAAGCCCCGCCTTCGAGGCCGCGTACACGCTCTGGCCCGCCTCGACCTGGAACGCCCGCATCGAAGCCAGCCCCACGACGCTGCCCCGGCCCCGCTCGGCCATCCCCGGCGCCACCGACTGCACGAGCGTCAGATACGCCCGCAGATTGAGCCCGATGACCCGGTCGAAGTCGGACGGCGTGTAGTCGGCGATCCGCTTGCGCACATTGGCGCCCACCGTGACGACGAGGCCGTCCAGTTCTCCCCACCCGGCCACGGCCTCCCGAACTGCGGCGTCGTCCAGCACGTCGAGGGTGCATGCGCTGACCGCGCCCGTGCCGGCCCCCGGCGCCGGGCGCTCACCGGCGGCGAGCCGCGCCGTCTCCTGCGCGCCCTGCGCGTCCCTGTCCGCGACCACCACCTCAGCACCGTGCGCGGCCAGCGCCCGCACCGATTCCCGGCCGATGCCGCTGGCCCCGCCGACCACCGCCACGCGGCGCCCGTCCAGGCGGAACAGATCCGCGTACGCCACCTTGCTCTCCTCCCTTGCCGCGCTCACCGCCGGAACACCGCCATCCGCGTCACCGTCATCTCCTCGATCGCGAACCGCGGACCCTCCCGGCCGGTCCCCGAGTCCTTCACGCCGCCGTACGGTGCGATGTCGCAGCGGTAGCCGGGGACCTCGTTGACGACGACGCCTCCGGTCTCCAGCTCCTCGACGGCGTCGAGGGCCGCTCCGAGATCCCGAGTGAAGACCGCCGCGTGCAGCCCGTACCGGCTGGCGTTGACCGTCGCGTACGCGGCATCCAGATCGGGCACGGACCGCAGGCACACCACCGGCCCGAAGATCTCCTCGTCCCAGGCGGGCTCGCCGTCGGGCACCCCGGCCAGCAGCGTCGGCGTCACGCACGGGCCGCTGCGGGTACCGCCGTGCACCAGCCGCGCTCCCGCGGCACGGGCACGTTCGATCCAGGAGCACACCCGCTGCGTCGCCGCTTCGTCGATGAGCGCCGAAACCCTGGTGTCCGGCTCGCGTGGATCACCGACGACGACGCCGGGCAGCCGCTCGGTGATCTTCCGCTCGAGCTCGCCGGCGATCTCCTCCACGGCGATCACGCGCTGTACGGAGATGCAGGCCTGACCCGAGGCGTAGAAACCGCCGCGCACCACGGCGTCCGCCGCCGCGTCGAGATCGGCGTCGGCGGCCACCACCAGCGCCGCGTTCGAGCCGAGCTCCAGGACCACCTTGCGCGGTGCCGCCTCGCGCGCGATGCGGTGCCCGATCTCCGCGGACCCCGTGAAGGAGACCGCCGCCACGTCCGGATGCGTCGTCAGCGCCCGCCCCACGCCGGCGCCGCCGGTGACCATCTGCACCGCTCCGGCCGGCGCCCCGGCCGCCGTCAGCTGCTCCCGCACGAGCGCGACGAGCCACAGCGTCGCGAGCGGCGTCGCCGGCGCGGGCTTGACGATCACAGGACAGCCGGCGGCGATCGCCGGAGCGATCTTGTGCGAGGCCAGCATCATCGGATAGTTGAACCCGGCGACCCCGACGACGACACCGACCGGCCGGCGCGTCCAGAACCCCGTCAGGCCGTCGCCGGTCGGCAGGCCGTCCAGCGGCACCGTCTCACCGTGCACGCGGGACACCTCGTCGGCCGCTGCCTCCCACGTGGCCACGGCCCGCACCACCTCTGTGCGGCAGTCCGTGCGGGGCTTGCCCGTCTCCAGTACGAGCAGATCCTCCATACCGCGGGCCGACTCCTGCAGCGCCGCGGCGACTCCGGTGAGGACCCGCCGCCGTACCCGTGTCGGCAGCTTCGCGACCTGCCTGCGCAGTTGAGCCGCGTGCCCGGCCGCCCGCAGCGCGAGCGCCTCGTCGCCGACCGGGGCGGGAGCGACCTCGCTGCCGTCGTACGGGAAGCGCACCGGCTCCCGGCGCTCGGCGGGCACCCCCTCGTCGCCGACGGGAAGCGAACCGGTCAGGCCGTCCGGAAGGAAGCCGGCGAGCAGGGGACCGCCGGAAGGTGAGAAGGCGTTCACCGTGCCGCCCCCTCGGACTCCCGGGGCCCCGCGGTGAGGAAGTGCCGGGCGGCGGCCGCGTAGACCCTCGCGTATTCGCCGATCTCGGCGACCTCGACGTATTCGTCCTTCTGGTGCGCGATCCACTTGCCGCCCGGGCCGTAGACCACGGTCGGCAGGCCCGCGTCACGGGTGAGGATCGTGCCGTCCGTGGTGCCCGGCACCGCCCCGAACGCGGGTGCGGAGCCGTGCTCGGCGCGGTGCCCGGCGACCAGCGCGGCGACGACGGGATGGTCCTCGCCGATCTCGATCGCGGGCCGGTCGTCGACGACGGTCGTCGCGACCGTGACGCCGGCCGTCCCGGCGGCGTCGGCCGCCGCCTTCCGCACACGGGCGATCAGTTCGGCGTGGTCGGTGCCGGGAACCGTGCGTACGTCGACGCCGACCATGCCGTGTGCGGGAATGACATTGAGCTGTTCCGGGTCCCCCGCGTGCAGCACGGTCGGCGTCACGGTCACCGCCCCGGCATGCGGATGCGTGCCGAAGCGCCGCACGGCCCACCCCTCCACTTCCGCGAGGGCCTCGACGATCCGGGCTCCGGCAACCAGAGGAGAACGCGCCTCCTGCGGCATCGCGCCGTGCGCCATGACGCCCGTGAGGTCCAGCCGGAGGCGGATGCCGCCGCGGGCCGAGGTGCACACCTCGTAGCCTTCGGGCTCACAGACGACGACCCCGTCCACCCCGGCCGCGAGCGATGAGGCCGCGAACGCCTTGGCGCCGAGCATCATCCCCTCCTCGTCGCACAGCACGCCGAGGACGATCCGTCCTGGGAAGGGGCCGGCGAGCTGCAGCCCCCGTACGCCGTGGATCATCGCGGCCAGGCCGGACTTCATGTCGGCCGAGCCCCGGCCCCACAGCCTGCCGTCGCGGATCTCGCCGCCGTACGGGTCGACGCTCCAGTCCTCGACGCGTCCCTCCGTGACGACGTCGGTGTGCCCCTCGAACATCAGCGTCGGCCCGTCCCCGCCGCCGCCCTCGACGACGGCGACGAGGTTCGGGCGTCCCGGGGCGACCTCGGTCACCTCGTACTCCCAGCCGAACTCGGTGAAGAGCTCCGCGAGCAGGCCGACGGCCGGCTCCTCCACGCCGCCGTCTCCCGCATCGCTCACGGTGCGCAGCCGCACCAGATCGCGGGTGAGACGGACGGCGGCCTCCGCGTCGACCACGGGATCACGCGGCGGAGCACCAGGACTGGAACGCATGTGGCAACCCTCCAAGACACCTGGCCAGGCAACCAGGAGACTGGTCAGACCAGTTGAATTCCCGTACTCTCCTAGGGCGCTCACGCCCCGGTCAAGGGGGAGAACATGCCGTTTCCTCCGCCGGAGCGGAGGTCCGGGGCCGTGAGTACGAGGAGTCCAGGAGCCGACCGGTACGACGAGGGGGAGCAGATGTCCGCGGAGGAGGCCATCTTCCAGCCGGTGGAGCCGGTGCGCGCATACCAGCGCGTCGCGGAACAGATCGAGGAGCGCATCCTCAGCGGCGACCTTCCGCCGGGCTCACGGCTCCCCGGCGAGCGCGAGCTGGTCAGCCAGTTTGCCGTCGGACGCTCCACGGTCCGCGAAGCACTGCGCGTACTGCAGTCCGCCGGGCTTGTACGCTCCCGGCCCGGCGACCCCCTGGGGGCCGAGGTCCTCGGCATCACCCCGGACAACCTCAGCCGCACCCTGGGACGGCTCGCCCGTTCCCATCTGTCCACCCTCGGCGAGCTGGTGCAGTTCCGCATGGTGCTGGACGCCGAGAGCAACCGCCTCGCCGCCCGTCTGCACAGCGAGAGCGACCTGGCGCGCATGGCGGAGCAGATCGAGCGGATGGAGACGCTCAGCGCCGGAGAGGCCGGGCTGCACGCCTTCAGCGAGGCCGACGCGCTCTTCCACCAGGCCGTGGCCGAGGCCAGCGGCAACTCGCTGCTGGGCCTGTGCGCACGCGCCGTCCACGACGCCGTCGTCGAGGTCATCGAGGAGAAGATTGCGGTGGCCGCCGACGCCACCGTCTGGATGCAGCGTTCCATCGCCCACCACCGGCAGGTCCTCGCCGCGATCCGCGACGGCGACGGTGCGCTCGCTGCCCGCCTGGGCCGCCAGGCGCTCTACGACTACTACGCCGACCGCGTCGAGGAAGGCACCCGGCGTCTGCTCAGCGCAGCCCTCGACGAGGAGTGACGCACAGCAGCGGCGTGCCGTCACCCGCGACGGCCTCGCGCGCTCAGGCGGCAGGCTGGATGTTGTGGTTGAGCCGGAAGACGTTCTCCGGGTCGAAGTAGGCCTTGACCGCGGCCAGGCGCTCGTAGTTCTCAGGCCCGAAGCCGGCGACGATCCGGTCCTGGCCCTCCTGTCCGATGAAGTTCAGATACACGGCACCGCTCGCCCAGGGCTGCAGATCGCTGCGCAGGCCGCGTGCCCACTCCTTCGCCCGGGCGTCGTCGGCGGGATCGTCCCAGAGGCCGAACGGATGCACCGTCCACGGGGCGCTGCGCCAGGGCAGCGGATACAGACCGGCGTCCCGCGCGACCGCGCCGCCCTGGGGGAAGAGCACATGCTGGGACGGCGAGGGAACCACCATGTCGTGAGCCCGCGCGCAGAAAAGATCCACGGCCTCGTCGGGAAACGCGTCGAGGTGCTCCGCGGACCAGTAGTTCCGGTAGCCGGGCGGGTCGTCGAGCATGCTCTGCAGCTCCGCATACGGCATCTCGGCGATCATCTCTCCCGCGTGGCCGAGCCGGAGCATGGGAGCCATGACGTCGCGGGCCTGTGACTCCGGCCCGGTGTAGGTGATCAGCACGGCGCAGGCGAGTCTCCCGGCGAGGTCCTCCGGGACGAAGGACTCCTGACCCGCCGTCAGGCAGATCAGCCCCCCGCCCACCTGGTCGGGCGCGTTCTCCATGAAATCCCTGTACTCGCGCACCACTTGGGGCGTGGCTTCCTCCGGCCAGATCAGCAGTGCGGCGGTCAGCACGGGCAGGGGATGCAGCCTCAGCGTCATCGACGTCACCACGCCGAAATTGCCGCCGCCCCCGTGCAGTGCCCAGAACAGCTCGCTGTCGCTGTGCGCCGTCGCCCGTACGAGACTGCCGTCCGCCGTCACCAGCTCGGCGGCCAGGAGGTTGTCGCAGGCCAGCCCGAAGGCGCGCTCCAGCCACCCCGAGCCTCCGCCGAGCACGAACCCGCCGACACCGGTCGTGGAGACGCGGCCGCCGGTCGTGGCCAGCCCGTAGGGCTGGACGGCGGTGTCGAGATCACGCATGGTGGCGCCTCCGCCCACCCGCACCGTGCGGGCCGCGGGATCGACGGTGACGCCGTTCATCTCGCGCAAGTCCACCACGAGACCGTCGCAGGTGGAGTTGCCGGCGACGCTGTGGCCGCCGCCGCGCACCGCGATCGGCAGGCCTTCCGCGCGGCCGTAGGCGACTGCCCGGGCGACCTCCGCCTCGTTGTGGGGCAGAGCGATCAGCGCGGGGGAGCGGTCGATCATGGCGTTGAAGACGGCGCGGGTCTCCTCGTAGGAGGGGTCGCCTGGTGTGAGCAGGGTGCCGGTGAAGCCCGTGCGCAGGCCGGTGAGTGTGCTGTCGTGCAGCATCCGGGACGACATTTTGTCCCCCTTCCTCCTGCTTTCGACGGTAACGCCGGGCGGAGGCCGTCTCCGGAGGATGCGGACGCCGCCGTCACGGGGACGAGTGACCTGCTGTGCGCGGCGGTGACCGGACGGTTCCGGTCCGAGAGGTGCCGTTCAGGTCCAGGGCAGGGCTGACCGGTGTCGCCAGTAGTCGGTGGCCGGCACAGCCAGGGCAGACAGCTGCTCGACGTGACCGTCCGTGAGGTGCGCGGCCGGCGCCGAGACGTTGCCGTCGAGCTGCCCTGTGGTGGCGGCGCCGGACAGGACGATGTCGGCCCACGGTTCCCGCAGTACGGCGGCGATGGCCAGGGCATCGGGTGCGGTGCCGGTCTCCCGGGCGAGGCGGCCGAGGGGCGAGCCGGCAGCCTCGTGCACGAGACGCCCGTTGGCGAGGGCTTCCTTGACGATCACGGTGCGTCCGGCTTCGTGCGCTTCGGCGAGCGCGGGTCCCGCCGAGGGTTCGAGCAGGTTGTACGTGGCCTGGACGCTGGAGAAGAGCGGGCCGCCGTCGACCGTGACCCGAAGAGCGGCGCGGATGGCGGCCGGCTGCCCGGGACCGGACGTGGACAGGCCGATGGTGACGCCTTCGGCGGCGAGAGCGGCGAGTGCGTCCTGCAGGGCACGGTCCGTGAGCACGGGGCTGTCGGGAGTCACCGAGTGGACCTGGTAGAGGTCGAGGCGGCCGCCGAGAAAGCCGCGCGTCTCGGCCAGTTGGCGTTCGAAGGTGGCCAGGCTGTGGTCCTTCACCTCGTGCACCGTCGCGTCGGCACGCCACTCGGCCGTGTACGTGTAGCCCCACTTGCTGCCGATCACCGCATCGTCGGCCTCCGGGCGGCTCCGCAGCCAGCCGGCAAGGAACTCCTCCGCTCTCCCGTACGAGCGGGCGACGTCGAAGTACCGCACCCCGCGTTCGTACGCCGCGTCCAGTACCGCGCGGACACGTGCCTCCATCGCCTCGGCCGTCCGCTCGGCGGGCAGGTCGGACTCCCGGCCGAGGTTGATGTAGCCGGGGCGCCCGAGGGCGGCCAGACCGAGTCCGATCCGGGTGGCGGAAACAGCGGCGGGACGGTTGAACGGCACTGGCACATCCTCCGGTTGGCGTGAGCTGGTCCGGCCGGGCAGAACAACGAAGAGCGGTCCGTGCCGCCGCCACGTGAGCGCCCCAGGGCGGCCCGCCGCCGGCGACGTGGAGGAAGCTGCTAGCTGTATTGATCATGAGCGTTGTTAACTCTGGGGTCTTGATCAATAGCGAAGACCTCCGCTGTGGTGGAGCTGTCTAAGGACTGCACCGCAGGGAGGTCTTCGTGTCCCACCGTAATGCCCGTCTGACTGTTCATGGCAGGCGGCTGCTGGTCGATCGTGTCCGTTCCGGCTGTCCCGTCGCTCATGTTGCGGGTGCGATGGGGATCTCCCGGGTCACCGCCCACAAGTGGGTCCGCCGCTGGCGCCGGGAGGGCGAAGCAGGGCTGCACGACCGCTCCAGCCGACCGCACACCACGCCGCGTCGCACCCCGGCCGCAGACGAGGCCCGGGTGTGCGAACTGCGCCGGATCCGCAAGCTGGGACCGGCCAGGATCGGGCCGATCCTGGGCCTGCCCGCCTCGACCGTTCACCGGATACTGACGCGGCATGGTCTGCACCGGCTGGCCTGGATGGACCGACCCACTGGAACCGTGATCCGACGCTACGAACGCGCGGCTCCCGGCGAGTTGGTACACGTCGATGTCAAGAAGCTCGGACGTATCCCCGATGGCGGCGGCTGGCGTGTCCACGGCCGGGCCGAGAGCCGGCTCACCAAGACCGGTGTCGGCTTCGATTACATCCACTCCGCCGTCGATGACCACAGCCGCCTGGCCTACAGCGAGGTCCACACCGATGAGAAGGCAGCCACATGCGCCGGCTTCCTCTACCGAGCGGCCGCCCACTTTGCCCACCACGGCATCCGCCGCATCGAGCGGGTGCTGACCGACAACGCCTGGTCCTACCGCAAGAGCAGCTTGTTCCAGCAGGCTCTGACCGATCTCGGCGCGACGGGCAAGCGCACCCGCGCCTACCGGCCACAGACCAACGGCAAGGTCGAGCGCTTCAACCGCACCCTTCTCGATGAATGGGCCTACCAACAGCCCTACGCCAGCAACGCAGAGCGCACAGCCGCACTGGACAGCTTCCTGCACACCTACAACCACCACCGATGCCACACAGCACTGGGAGGCCAGCCACCAATCAGCCGTGTGAACAACGCATCAGGTCAATACAGCTAGCCGGTGACCGGGACCGGGGAGCTGCTCGCCTTCCGGCCGCTGCGTGACCGCGGCGGCGCGGTCGTGGACCGGCCGTCCTCCGAGGCGGTCCCCGCCACCATCCGCAGAGCGAGATCGGCGTAGAACTCGCCGAGTTCCTCCGGGGAGTCGGGCCCGTCCAGCCGGTACCAGCGGACCAGGTCGATGCCGAGCGAGAGCGTGCCGCGTACGACCCTGTTCACGTCGACTTGCGCGAAGGAGCCGTCCGCGACGCCGCCGGCGACGACGTCGCGGAACACCTCGTTGGTGCGGCGACGCAGCTGCCGGATCTCGTCGTAGTGGTCCGGGGCGAGCCCGTTGAGTTCGTACTGGCAGACCCGCGCCGCCACATGATGGCGTGCGTGCCAGGCGGTGTACCGCCTCATGAGCAGGTGCAGACGGTCCGCGGCACCGCCGGCCGCCTCGACTTCGGGCACCTGTATGTGAGCGAGAGCGCGCTCGTGGCCGATGCGCGTGATCTCGTACAGCACGAGCTCCTTGGACGGGAAGTGCACATACAGCGCGGCCGGACTGAGCCCGACACCCGCGCAGATGTCGCGCGTGGTCGTGGCGTGAAAGCCGTTCGCGGCGAAGCAGCGGACCGCGGAGGCGAGCAGACTGCGGGCGACGTCTCCGAAGTCCTCGCTCCACAGATCCGGGGACTGGTCCTGCAGGCGGGGGTCGCCCTCCATCTCCCCTGGTGTGAAACGGGCCTGCCGTTTGGCCATGCCGAGACGCCTTTCCTGCGGTTCCGGTACGGATCCTGGCTTCGCTGCCGGCTCGGTTCCGGCTCGCATGCGGTGCCCGCTCGGTGAGGCTCCGCGTCACGAGCGCCTCGAACTGTGTACCACGCGCCGGTGACCATGCGCTCAGTCACCGTCCCGCCGCCGCCCCTTCCCGAAGTCGTCGTCCGGACCCTTGACACCCGTTCCCGCTGGAATGACTATGCGCTTAGTCAGTACGTCCCACAAGCCTCGCTGCGCCGCCCTCGTGACGTGCGACGTGGCCGCCCCCAGGAGCCACCGTGGGACCAGGCCTTCCGAACTGCCCACGACGGCGTGGGGGAACGAGGTCACGATGGAGGAAGTACAGCCGTCTGCCCGGGAGTTGACAGTCGTGCTGGAGGGCTACTCCTACCTGGAGTGCCCGCGGTGGCACGACGGCCGGCTGTGGGTGTCGGACTTCTACACCAACCAGGTCGTGGCGACCGACGGCCGCGGCGGCACCGAGGTCGTGGCGGAGGTGCCCGGCCAGCCGTCCGGGCTCGGTTTCCTGCCCGACGGGCGCGCACTGATCGTCTCGATGCGCGATCACCGTGTCCTCGCCCGCGACGCGACGGGAGAGCTGACCGAGCACGCCGACCTGTCAGGCGCCGTCTCCGGAGTGCTGAACGACATGGTCGTCGACGAGCACGGACGTGCCTTCGTCGGCAACTTCGGCTTCGACCTCATGGGCGGGGCCGCTCTGCGGTACACCACCCTCACCCGTGTCGACCCGGACGGCACCGTGACGACCGCGGCACAGGACCTCGGCTTCCCCAACGGCATGGTGATCCTGCCGGGCGGAGTCCTGGTCGTCGCGGAGACGTTCGCCGGGAGGCTGACCGCCTTCGACGTCGGCGGGGACGGCGAGTTGACCAACCGGCGCGTATGGGCGCAGTTCGGCGAGACGCCCGGCACCGAGGACGTCGGTGAGGCCGTCGAGCGTCTCGAGGTCGGTCCCGACGGGCTCTGCGCGGACGCCGACGGCGCGATCTGGGTGGCGGACGCGCTGCACCACCGCGTACTGCGCGTCGCAGAGGGCGGCGAGATCCTGGAGGAGATACCCACGGGGACCGGCGTGTTCGCCTGCATGCTCGGCGGTGACGACGGCCGAACCCTGTTCCTGTGCGCTGCGCCCTCCTTCCCGGAACACGAACGCCGCCCGGTGCGCGAAGCCCAACTGCTGGCGGTACGCGTCGACATCCCGCACGCCGGCCTGCCTTGACCGAATCGGCCGCGTGCCTGCGGCGCCCGGCCGCCTGTCCCGTTCCGCCCGATCCGACATCTGAGAAATGGAGGGGCCGTGGAGGTGTCCTGTGCTTTCCCGACCGCCCTCGACTCACCGGACAACATCGCACTGGCCGAGCGCCTTGGATACGCGCGGGCCTGGGTGTACGACACGCCTCAGCAGAGCCCGGACGTGTGGATGACCCTCGCTCTGGCCGCCGAGAGGACGGAGCGGATCGGCCTCGGGCCGGGGGTGCTGATCCCCAGCCTGCGCCACCCGATGGTCAATGCCGCCGCGACCGCCACCCTCACCGAACTGGCCCCCGGCCGCGTCGCGGTCGCCTTCGGCACCGGGTTCACCGGCCGCCGCGCCATGGGGTACCGCGCGATCACCTGGTCCTACATGGACTCCTACATCCGCGCCTACCGGGGGCTGCTCCGGGGCGAGGTCGTCGAGTGGGAGGGGGCGCAGATGCAGATGCTGCACCCCGACGGGCACGCTCCCGCCCGCCCGGTCGACGTTCCCGTCCTGATCAGCGCGCTCGGCCCCAAGGGACACGGAGTGACGAAGGAGATCGGCGACGGCCTTTACGTCACTCTCCAGTTGCCGGAGTTCATGAAGGAGTACTCGTGGGTGCCCAACCTGGTATGGGGAACGGTGCTCGACGAAGGGGAAGCCTCGGACTCCGAGCACGCCCGCCTGGCCGGCGGACCGGGCTGGGCCCTGGCCTACCACGGGGCTTATGAATTCGGCGGCCCCTCCGCGGTGCGTGAACTCCCGGGCGGCGCGGAGTGGATGGACGCCGTGGAGCGGGCCCCCGAGGAGCGCCGTCACCTCGCGGTCCACGAGGGGCACTGCGTCGAGCTCAACGAAGCCGACGAGGCTGCGTGGAAGGCCGGCGGTCACCGGATGCTCCAGGACGTGACGGTCAGCGGCACCCGTGACCAAGTCCGGCGCCGCCTGGACGACTTCGCCGCACAGGGCGTCACGGAGATCGTCTTCCAGCCCTGCGGGCCCGATACCCGCGCCGAACTGGAACGGTTCCTGGAGGCGGCCGAATCCTGACCCGGCCCGCCGCAACTCTCCGCCCCGGCGTCACGTTCGTCCGGGGACGGCGGCGGCGTCAACACCGGTGCGCGGCCCGTGAATTGGTGACCCCTGCCCGGGGTCGTCGATCAGGTCAGCAGGCAGTTGGGGTGGGATGCGCGGCGGGCCGCGGCCAGCAGGGCCTGGAACCGGGAGTCGACCTGGTCGGGGTGGGTCACGGGCGACGCGAAAGGCAGCCGGGCATCGCAGTGGGTTCCGGAGTACTCCAGTCGCAGCGTCACCCCGTAACGGTCGAGCGCCACAGGGACAGCGCGCAGTACGCCCCTGTTTGGCTGCGGGCGTACGAGTCGCAGCAGCAGCGGCACGAACTCGCGGTGACCGTCCAGCAGATGCGTGAGCAAACCCGCCTCGCAGGTGGCCAGTGGGTCTGGCGCTGCCGACTGCAACTCCTCCAGCGTCACGAACGTTCGTCCGCGGGAGTCTTCGAGAAGCGCCTGTCCGAACTCCATGCAGGTGCTCGCCGTGGCGCCCTCGTCGTACGGGGCTGCCAGCAGTCCGGTCAGGGTGACCTGGGCCCGCAGCCGGTCCCGTACCGGTGTGGGCGCGATGTCGGTCAGCTCCAGCCTCACCGGGACACGCCTCTCGCTGCCGGCGGGAGCGGACTCGGGGGGTGCGTGAAGGTGGACGTGCCCCGTCGCCCCGGTCTCGTGGAGCCGGTGCACTTCGGTGTGGAGCCCGTCGCTGACCACCGTCATCGAGTGGGCCGCGACCAGGATCGAGCGCACTCGTTCGGCGTGGGTCGGCTGCGTGACGCGGGCGCGGAAGGGACGCATCCAAGTTCTCCCATGGCAGCAGGCGGAAGACTCTGAACTGAGTCAGTTAGGTAAGCCTAACCTAACTGCTAGGTGAGTGTGGGCCGGGGTGACCGAGTCAGCTGGTCGTACTGGCGAGGCACTGCCTGCGTCGTGGTGGGCTGGCGCCCGACCCACAAAGGCGCGCGGCAGAGCCGCGGCGAGCAGGCGTCCGCCGCGCCATGAAGAGTCCTGGCAGTAGGCGGCGCCTTACCCGGCCCCCAAGTGCCGAGGAACTGGCGCAGCAGGCCGGCGTTCAGGCGGCGAACGAGCCATGCGTGCCGCTGTTATTCGTCGGAGTCGTAAACAGTCAGCTCGCCATGCTTGGAGAAGAGGGCGGGAAGGTCCGTCGGTCGGCCGCGGAGCTCGGCGTCGAGAAAGCCGATCGTCAGCTCGGTGATGATGCGGTTGCCTTCGGTGCGCCCGCGGGTGCCGACCAGCCACGGCACCGGCGGCCACCACAGCGGCGCGTCAGTGAAGGTCGGGTGGGTGGTGCCGGGGATCGTGAGCAGGTAGCCGGTCTTCGTGCTGCGCTCGAGTCCTCGCCCCAAGTGAGGGAGATAGGTGGGATTTTCCTCCAGCCCCGATCGGTTGGTGAGCGCCGGCGCCGGCTGGTCATACGAACTGGGTCGGGCGTCGTATGGACGGCCGTCGAGGGCTATCACTGCGGAGAGGCGCTCATCGGCGCGGGCCGCCTGGAAGGCGCCTCCCACGCCGGCCGACATGCCGACGACAGCGGCAAGGTCGGTGTCCAGCCGACCGGCGAGGGTGCTCTTCACTTCGCCGCTGTCGAGGCGGCCGAGGTGGGTGGGGAAGGCGTTCGGGGCTGTGAGGTTGAGCATTGTGACAGGTGAGGAATCCCTCG
>NZ_LJGT01000040.1:0-474778 GCF_001751365.1 Streptomyces abyssalis
CAGTAGAAGAAGCCCCGTTGGAATGGGAACACCACCCACACCAACGGGGCTTCCTCATGCCCGCACAACCTCGACTTTGGCGACGGGTGCATCGACTAAAGGTCACAGCCGGCCTGCTGATTTCAGCGCGAGATATGCGTCGGCGAGAGCGGGTGCCAGTTCGCTGGGCAGTGCATCGACGACTGTGACCCCGTACCGGCGGAGACGGTCCGCGGTCTGTTTTCGCTCCAACTGGGCCCGTGCCGCAGCCGCGGCGTTGTAGACGGCATCGACATCGCCTCGCGCGGCGGCCATCTCCGCGATGCGCGGATCGGCGATCGAGGCGACCAGGACGGTATGGCGTTCGGTGAGCAGCGGCAGCACCGGAAGGAGGCCGTTGTCGACGGGAGATGCTTCCAGCCCTGTGAGCAGGATCAGGAGCGACTGGTGCCTTGCCATGCGCAGTGCTGTCGAGGCCAGGGCGAGGGTGTCGGATTCGACGAGTGCGGGTTCGATCGGTGCCATCGCAGAGACGAATGCCGGCAGGACCTCATGTGCCGCGCGTCCCTTGACCGTTGCGCGAGGGGCGCGGTCGTACGCGAGAAGGTCGATGCGGTCGCCGGCCCGCGAGGCCAGGGTGGCGAGAAGAAGCGCGGCGTCCATCGCGGTGTCGAGGCGCGGGGCGTCGCCCACGCGGCCGGCGGACGTCCGTCCCGTGTCGAGAACGACGAGGATGTGACGGTCGCGTTCGGGGCGCCACGTACGGACGGCGACCGTCGACTGCCGGGCGGTGGCACGCCAGTCGATCGACCGCGTGTCGTCTCCTGGGATGTAGTCACGGAGGCTGTCGAACTCGGTTCCTTCGCCGCGGGTCAGGATGCTTGTGCGGCCGTCGAGTTCGCGGAGTCTTGCCAGCTTGGCGGGGAGGTGCTTGCGGCTGTGGAAGGCCGGGAGGACTCGTACCGTCCAGGGGACGGCGTGGCTTCCCTGGCGCGCCGCCAGACCGAGTGGTCCGTAGGAGCGGACGGTGATGCGCTCGGAGCGCCGGTCGCCGCGACGGGTGGGGTGGAGAACGGTGGTCACAACTTGCTGCTCGCCGGGCCCGATGTGCGCATGGTGCCTGCTTGCCGTTTCCGGGACTCCGTCCGGCCGGCTGCTCGGTGGCCATGCGTCCCGGAGACGGAGACGGGAACGGCGGCGGGACGGGTTGACGACGAGGATGCTTGCGTATGCCTGTTCGCCAAGGCGAACTGATGTATCACCGGAACGTGTGAAGCGCAGCTGATTCACTGGCGCCGCGAGGGCGAGGTCGTACAGGATTGCAATCAGCAGCGGGAGTTCGACGGCGAGCACGCCGGTCCAGCTGGGGAGCAGCAGCCCGACGAGGATCGCGCCGAGGGCGGCGATCAGGGCTGTACGGCCGGTGAGTGCCATGAATCAGGGCTCGCCAATCAGCTCACTGAGATTCAACGGGGGACGGGGACATGGGCAAGGATCGAATTGATCACGCTGTCCGCAGTGACACCTTCCATCTCCGCTTCGGGGCGAAGTTGCACGCGGTGGCGAAGGGTCGGCAGGGCGAAGGACTTGACGTCGTCGGGGGTCACATAGTCGCGTCCGGTGAGCCAGGCCCAGGCGCGGGCACTGGCGAGTAGAGCGGTGGCGCCGCGGGGGGACACACCGAGCATGAACGAGGGGGAGTCACGAGTGGCGCGGCAGATATCGACGACGTAGCCCGTGACCTCGGGTGAGATGGAGGTCTGAGCGACCGCGCCTCGTGCCGCCTCCAGTTCGGCGGGCCCCGCGACGGCGCGGACGCCGGCGGTGTCGAGATTCCGGGGGTCGAACCCTTCCGAGTGCCTCGTCAAGACGCTGATCTCGTCTTCGCGTGAGGGCAGCGGGAGGTTCAGCTTGAGCAGAAAGCGGTCGAGTTGCGCTTCCGGCAGGGGGTAGGTGCCCTCGTATTCGATCGGGTTCTGGGTGGCTGCCACGAGGAAGGGGTCGGGCAGCGCCCGTGGGGTGCCGTCGACGGACACCTGACGTTCCTCCATGGCTTCGAGGAGGGACGCCTGGGTCTTGGGGGGTGTCCGGTTGATTTCGTCTGCGAGCAGCAGATTGGTGAAGACCGGGCCGGGCTGAAATGAGAACTCTGCCGTGCGGGCGTCGTAGATGAGGGATCCGGTGACGTCGCTCGGCATCAGATCGGGGGTGAACTGCAGGCGTTTGGTTCCGAGTTCGAGGGTGGCGGCGAGTGTCCGCACAAGCAGTGTCTTGGCGACCCCGGGGACACCTTCAAGGAGCACATGGCCGCGGCAGAGCAGCGCAACGACCAGTCCGGTGACGGCGGCGTCCTGGCCGACGACTGCCTTCGAGATCTCAAGGCGTAGTGCTTCGAGCGCGCTGCGGGCGCTGTCTGGCGAGGGGGCGCTCACTGGGTGCGTTCCTTGTCTGTCGGTCGGCGGGTGAAGGAGGCGCCGTCGGTCAAGCGCCGTTCCAGGTGGTCGAGTTCGTCGGCGAGCTGGATGAGTTCGGCGTCGGTCGCAGGGGCCGGGCCGAAGAGAAGGGAGTGGAGGTTCGCGCTGCCACCGGGATCCGGTCGGGTGCCGGGTGCCGGCCCGGCGTCCGCACCGGTATGCGGGCGCGGGTGCGTACCGGACTCGGCGCTCCTGGCGAGGGCGGGGACCAGGGTCTGCGGGGAGTCGGCCTCGGCGGCGCTGACGCCTGCCAGCGAGGCGAGACGGGCGCGAGTGGCGGATCGCAGTGCGTCGGCGGCGCGGTCGCGTGCGTTGGCACGACGGTAAAGGCGTGCTCTGCCCTCGGTCGTCTCGGATGCCCGTACGGCTACGGGGAGTTGTTCGGGCACGAGCGGTCCGAGACGGCGCATGCGCCAGAGAGCGGCGAGTACGGCGGCGATCGACAGCTGGACGGTGGCCCAGGTCCAGCCTTCCGGCAGGAGATCGAGGAAGCTGCGCTCCCCGCCCTTGGGAGCGGAGGCGTCGGCGGAGGAGGGGAGGTACCACACGAGATGCGGGCGCGAGCCGAGCAACTGGATCATCAAGGAGGCGTTTCCGTGCCTGTCGAGCCGCTGGTTGTAGAGCGGTGCGGGGCTGCCGAGCAGCACGGTGTCGCCTCCGGGACCGGGGCGGTCGCCCTTTTCGGTGGGCTCGTCCGGGATCCTCAGCAGGGAGGGCAGACCTTGATGCAGGTAGCAGGCGTCGGCCTGGTCGTTGGAGACCGCGTAACGGACGCCGCCGAGTTCGGCGTCGCCGGCGCGTTCCGCGGTGGGGAAGCCGCAGTCCGGAGGTGTGGGCTGCGTCGTTGCGGGTGCCGCGGCGCGTACTCCGCGGACCAGGGTCTTGGTCGGGGCGGGGCCCGGAGCGATGAGGACGGTCCGGCCGCCGCGTTCCAACGCGCCCCGCAGGTCGGCCTTCTGGCTTCGGCTGAGGGCGTCGGGGTCGCTGACGAGGAGTGTCGTGCCCGGTCCTGCGGCCTTCCTGGCCCCGGCGGCGGTCGTCACGATCTTCGTGTCGACGCCCCGTTCCCTGAGGAGCTGGGCCGTGGCCTTGCTGCCGTGGTCGGCCGTGGACCGGGGATCGAGGAGTCCGTACTCGTTCCCCGAGCGAAGAGCCGCGATGATCACTCCGGCCACGGCGAGTATCACGGCGGCGAGCAGCAGTCCACGGGCACGGGCCCACAGCTGCCGGGCCGTGGGGGAGAGGGAGGTGCCGGACGCGTCACTCAACTTCTCCCTCCGTCCGGCGGGGCGGCGTCCGTGCTCGGCGCTTCCTGCCCCACCAGGCGGTTCGCGTCCTGTCCCGCGCCGGCGCTCGCGAGCACGGGCTCGGCGCGTCCTAGGGCGAGGTCGAGATCGCGGACGGCTGTGTACGCGGAGGCGTCGACGTCCCTGTCCGCGTACGTCACCTCGTCGAAGGAGCGGGCGGCCGAGCGCAGCGCGTCCGCATGTCCGGGCAGCGCACGGCCGGCTTCGACGGCGGCTTCGTCGGCGGTGCGGCCGGGGCGGTGGTCGAGCAGGGCGCGTTCCTCCAGGGACCGGACGATGGCTCGCATCCGTTCCTGGAGGGCGCGGTTCCAACGTCCGGCGGCGGCATGGGTCTCCGCTGCCGCTCGGTGTTCGGCCGCGCTTCGCGGTCCCTCGGCGAAGAGGGCCGAGGCCTCGGAGGCCGGCCCAGGCCGCAGCTGGCCGAGCCTGAGGCGCAGCGCCATGCCCAGCAGGGCCAGCAGGCAGATGATCACGGTGAGACCGACCCACCCTCCGGGAGACGCCTGCGCAGCCGAGTTCAGCAGAGAGCTGATGTGCTCCCACAGCCAGTCGAGGATGCGGTTGAGAAGACCCGGGTCGTCCCTGTGGTACTCGGCCTTCGACAGCTCACGTTCGGCTGCTTCGCGCGCGGGTGTGCGAGGGGTTGTCACGGGCGGGCCGCCGTCGCCGGTGAACGCCGCCGGGTGCGTCCCGACTGCCGTGGCCGGCGCCGCGGTTGCCACATCCCCCGGCATCACCTCAGCTCCCGGGAGTCCGGTGGCCGGACGACTGGGGGTCGCCGTAGCCCGGGACGCCTGCGGCGCGGGCGAGTTCGAGGTCGAGGGCTTCGCGCCGGATGCGCTGGTCGAGGTAGAGCAGGGCGGTGACACCGGCGCGGATCGGGAAGGTGATCGTGGACGCGATGACGGCGCCGATGCCCACGGCGATCAGATAGGACCAGCTCGTGGCCGGCGTTCCTTCGGCGAAGGCGGAGACACCCTGGCCGCTGACGACCATGCCGATGAGCGTCGCGGGCATCTGGATGATCGACGCGACGATGACGACCAGGATCGTTGCCAGCATCTGTACGCCGAAGACACGCCACCAGCTGCCCCGTACGAGCTTGGCGGAGCGCCGCATCGCTGTGATGACGCCCTGCTTCTCCAGCATCAGGGCCGGGGCGGCGAGGCTGAAGCGGACCCAGATCCAGACGGCTGCCACCAGACCGGCCAGCAACCCCACGAGCAGCACGGCGACCCCGAGCGTCCTGAGCCCGGCTGCCAGGAGCACTCCACCCGGTGCGGAGCCGGCGAACATGGCCAGAGCCACGAGCAGGGGCAGGAGGAAGAGAAGGCCCAGCAGACGCAGCATCTGAGGGCGGGAGTCCCGCCATGCCTCACCGACGGAGACGCTACGTCCGAGCACTGCCCGGCTGACCACGATCGTCAGCATGGCCGTGGCGAGCACGGTGCCGAGAGTTTCGACGAGTGCGCTTACGCCGGAGACCTGCAGCGTTCCTGTCAGGGCATTCATGAGTTCGTCGGGGCTGGGCTGCGGGTCCCTGGTCAGCGCGTTCAGGTCCGAGGCTTCCGACATCCAGAGGCCGTTGACCACGGTGGCCACGAACTGCACGACCACGGCGACGGCGAGGGAGATGCCGAGCACGGTGCGCCAGTGCGCGCGCATGGTGGTGACCGCGCCGTCCAGTATCTCCCCGACGCCCAGCGGCCGCAGAGGGATGATTCCAGGCTTGGCGGCGGGCGGCTGGTTCCAGTGGCCGCCCCACTTGTCCCAGCCCGGACGGCCGGGAGGACCGGGAGGAGGAGCCCCCCAGCCAGGGTTCGCCTGGGCGGGCGGCTGCTGCGCGGACCAGTTCCTGGGTGGATCGTTCTCGGGCGCCGGGTGCGCCTTGCTCCCGGGGACGACGGCTGGCTCCTCGCCGTCCTGCGAACGATCGGGTGTGGGAGATCCGGGCGGGGTCCAGCCCGGAGAGTCGTTCACTTGTCGTCACCTCGAGGTCTAGGTCGCTCCGTCGCCTGGTTGCCTGCCATCGTCCCACGCTCGCCCGCGACGTCGGGCGGCCCCCGGCTTCTTGGATCTCCTTCAGAAGACGTCGCGGATCGAGGCAGACTGTGCGAATGGCAGATCATGGTGTCCCGGTGCTGCGCTGGGCGGACAGCCCCGAGGGGCCGGTGCTGTTGCTTCTCGACCAGGCGAGGCTGCCGGCAGAGGAAGCCGAGCTCGCCTGCCGGGACGTACAGGACCTGGTGAGGGCGATCCGGGCTCTGTCGGTGCGGGGCGCGCCGCTGCTGGGTGTGGCCGGCGGCTACGGGGTCGCGCTCGCCGCCGCCCGTGGTCACGATGTGGCAGAGGCGGCCGACCGTCTGGCGTCCGCGCGGCCCACAGCTGTGAACCTCGCTGCCGGCGTACGGCGGGTGGAGCGCGCCTACCAGCGGGCGGTGGCCGGCGAGGGCGCGGATGGCGGGCGTGCGGCGGCAGCGGCCCTCTCCGAAGCCAGGGCGCTCCACGAGGAGGACGCCGAGGCGAGTGAGCGGATGGCGCAGCTCGGGCACGACCTGCTCCGGAAGCTCGTCCCACGGAAGCCGCTACGGCTGCTCACGCACTGCAACACCGGGTTCCTGGTCTCCGGGGGCCGGGGCACGGCCTTCGCAGTCGTCTCGCAGGTGCACGCCGCAGGCGAGCTGCGAAGGCTCTGGGTGGACGAGACCCGTCCGCTGCTGCAGGGCGCGCGCCTGACCGCGTACGAGGCGATGCGGGAGGACATGCCCTTCAGCGTCCTCGCGGACGGGGCCGCTGGTTCGCTGTTCGCCGCCGGCGAGGTGGACGCGGTGCTGATCGGTGCGGACCGGATCTCGGCGGACGGTTCCGTCGCCAACAAGGTCGGCAGCTACCCGCTCGCGGTGGTGGCGCGGCACCACGGCGTGCCGTTCGTGGTGGTGGCGCCGGTGACGACCGTCGATCTCGCGACGAAACGGGGCACGGACATAGTGGTCGAGCAGCGGGCGCCGGAAGAGGTGACGCACATCTCTTCGCCGTACTCGCCGTACCATCCGGAAGAACGGGGGGAGCGCGGCGGCGGCATTCCTGTGGCCCCGAGGGGGGCCGATGCCTACAACCCGGCCTTCGATGTGACCCCGCCGGAACTGGTGACGGCCGTCGTCACGGAGCGAGGTGTGATCTCGCCCGTCACCAGCGAAACTGTCGCGGGGCTGTGTTCCCCGTCACGAACGACAACGTCACGATGGGGTAATGGGATGATGAACGCATGAAGGGACGAGTCCTTGTCGTCGACGACGACACCGCACTGGCAGAGATGCTCGGGATCGTGCTGCGCGGCGAAGGCTTTGAACCGTCGTTCGTGTCGGACGGTGACAAGGCACTCGCCGCCTTCCGCGAGGTCAAGCCGGACCTGGTGCTGCTCGATCTGATGCTGCCGGGCAGGGACGGCATCGAGGTCTGCCGCCTGATCCGCGCGGAATCCGGGGTGCCGGTGGTCATGCTGACCGCCAAGACCGACACGGTGGATGTGGTGGTGGGCCTGGAATCGGGGGCCGACGACTACATCGTCAAGCCGTTCAAGCCGAAGGAGCTCGTGGCGAGGATCCGCGCGAGGCTGCGGCGGTCGGACGACCCGGCACCCGAGCAGCTGGCCATCGGCGACCTGGTGATCGATGTCGCCGGGCACTCGGTGAAGCGGGACGGGGCGTCCATAGCCCTCACGCCGCTGGAGTTCGATCTTCTTGTGGCGCTGGCCCGCAAGCCCTGGCAGGTCTTCACCCGTGAGGTGCTGCTGGAGCAGGTGTGGGGCTACCGGCACGCGGCCGATACGCGCCTGGTCAACGTTCACGTGCAGCGTCTGCGCTCGAAGGTCGAGCGTGATCCGGAACGCCCCGAGATCGTCGTGACGGTGCGCGGAGTGGGCTACAAGGCCGGGCCCGGCTGAGATGACCCGGAACGGCTCCGTCCAGCAGCGCGCCGACGCGGACGGAGCCACGGCACCCGAGTCCGAAATGTCCAAATTCCGGCGCTTGTGGCGCAGCGGGGCGCTCTTCTCCGAGGGCCTGCTGCCTGAAGGGACGACCGGACCCCGTGCCCACCCCGCGATCCGCTTCTTCATCCGCTGGGTGCGCCGCCCGCTGCTGCCCGTGCTGCGGCTGTGGCGGCGGAACATCCAGCTCCGAGTGGTCGCGGCCACGCTCCTGATGTCCCTGGGCGTGGTGCTGCTCCTCGGCATCGTCGTCATCGGGCAGGTGCGCAACGGGCTGCTGGACGCGAAGGAGAAGACCGCCCAGAGCCAGGCGGCGGGCGGGTTCGCGGCCGCCCAGGAGATGGCCGACAGCGCGGGCAGCGGCCGCAGCGGCGAGGGTCCGCAGGGCCGTCCCGGCAGCGGAGGCCGCAGCTCGCAGAACACCGGCACCTGGCTGAACAACCTGGTGGAGCAGCTCGCAAGCGGTGGCCAGGGCGTCTACTCCGTCGTCGCGCTCGGCTCCCAGAACGACGAATCCCCGTTCCTCGGCAACGGGCGTTCCACCACGCGCGGCCCGCGGGCCTCCGGTGACATCCGCCCCGAGGAGAGCATCCCCGCCGACCTGCGCAGGGCCCTGGACAAGCAGCCCGGCACCCACCAGCGCTACGCGAAGGTGTACCGCCAGGACGGCAGCAGCACCGCCGGCCTGATCGTCGGCAAGCGGCTCAACGACGCCGGCGGAGCTCCGTACCAGATGTACTACGTCTTCCCGTTCACCCTGGAGGAGGAGTCGCTCAATCTGGTCAAGGGCACTCTCGCCACTGCCGGAGTGTTCGTGGTCGTGCTGCTCGGCGCGATCGCGTGGCTGGTGGTGCGGCAGGTCGTCACGCCCGTACGTATGGCCGCGGGAATCTCCGAACGGCTCGCTGCCGGAAGACTCCAGGAGCGGATGAAGGTCACGGGGGAGGACGACATCGCCCGGCTCGGCGAGTCCTTCAACAAGATGGCCCAGAACCTCCAGGTGAAGATCCAGCAGCTGGAGGAGCTCTCCCGGATGCAGCGCCGCTTCGTCTCCGACGTCTCGCACGAGCTGCGTACGCCGCTCACCACGGTCCGTATGGCCGCGGACGTGATCCACGAGGCGCGGGAGGAGTTCGATCCCGCCACCGCGCGCTCCGCGGAGCTGCTGCTCGGGCAGCTCGACCGCTTCGAGTCGCTGCTGGGCGACCTTCTGGAGATCAGTCGCTTCGACGCGGGAGCCGCCAACCTCGAGCCCGACCCGATCGACCTGCGGGACGTCGTACGCCGCGTCGTCGACGGCTGTGAGCCGCTCGCCGAGCGCAAGGGCAGCCGCGTCCTCGTGCGCGGCGACGAGCACCCGGTGGTCGCCGAGGCGGACGGGCGCCGCATCGAGCGGGTGCTGCGCAACCTCGTCGACAACGCCATAGAGCACGGCGAGGGCCACGACGTCGTGGTCAGGCTGGCAGCCGGAGGAGGAGCGGTCGCGGTGGCCGTACGGGACCACGGCGTCGGGCTCAGCAGCAGCGAGGCCGAGCGGGTCTTCAACCGCTTCTGGCGCGCGGACCCGGCCCGCGCCCGTACGACCGGGGGGTCCGGCCTCGGCCTCTCCATCGCGCTGGAGGACGCGCGGCTGCACGGCGGATGGCTCCAGGTGTGGGGTGAGCCGGGCGGCGGTTCGCAGTTCAGGCTCACGCTGCCGTGCACCGCGGGGGAGACGCTGCGCTCCTCGCCGCTGCCGCTGCAGCCGGCCGACTCGCGCCGCAGGCGGCCCGTGGCGGAGGGGCCGGGAGGCGCCCGTAGCAAGGTTCCGTCGCAAGGACGGCAAGGAAGCTCCGCCGGGGCCGGCTCCGCGTCCGGACCCGCGCCCGGTTCCGCGCCCGGAACGGACAGTGCAGGAGGACCGGCCCCCGGCTCCGCCCGGCAGTCGGCCCCGGCAGCGGCGCCTGCCGGCCGGTCCGGGCCCACGTCCGCGCCCACAGCCAGGTCCACGTCCACGACCACCTCCACCTCCACGCACACCCGCGCGGTCGCCGCGCCGCGCGGCCCCGCTCCCCCTGACGCTGACGGCGAGCCGCCGGCTCGCGAGGACGGAGAACAGTGATGGGTGACGCTCGGCGGAGCCGGGACGGCCGTGCCGCAGCGGTCGTGCTGACCGCGCTCGCGCTGCTGTTGTCGGGCTGCGCCTCCATGCCGGACGACGGCTCCGTGGACCACGTCGACTCCTCGCACCGCGCCGACTCGGACTCGCAGGTCCGCGTGTTCGGTGTCAGCCCGCAGAAGGGCGAGAAGCCGCAGCAGATAGTCCGCGGATTCCTGGAGTCGACGACGAGCGACGAGGCGGCGTTCTCGACGGCGAAGAAGTACCTGGCCGACCGTACGGCCGCAAAGTGGGACCCCTTCGCCAGTACGAGCGTCGTCTCGGGCGGCCCCAGCCCCGGCAACGCCCGGCGCGACTCGGGAGGCGGCAGCGGCTTCAGCGTCCAGGTGACCGGCACGCGCGTCGCGGAGGTCGACGAGAGCCATGCGTACTCACCGGCGGCAGGCGACTACAGCGAGGGGTTCCATCTCTCCAAGGAGGACGGGGAGTGGCGGATCGACCAGCTTCCGGACGGGCTCGTGCTCGGCGAATCCGACTTCCAGCGCATCTACCGCCCGATCAACAACTACTACTACGCGGAACTGGGCAGCGACTCCGAGTCCATCACAGGCGGCAAGGACGTCCTCGTCGCCGATCCGGTCTATCTCCGGCGCCGCATAGACCCGGTCACCGCGACGGTCCAGGCGCTGCTGGACGGCCCGACGGGCTGGGTCGACCCCGTCGTCCACTCGTCCTTCCCGAAGGGCGCGGCACTCGCCCGCGACCAGCATCTCTCGCTGGACGACTCGGGAGCGCTGAGCGTCCGGCTCAACGCCAGGGGAACCATGGTCAGCGAGGCGCGCTGCGTGCGGATGGCGTCCCAGGTGCTGCACACCGTGCAGGACCAGGCGTCGGCCAAGGTCACCAAGGTGGTGCTCGCGGGAGCGGACGGTGAGACGCAGTGCGAGCGGACGCGTGAGCAGGCGGAGGACAATCAGCCAGGGCGGCTCAACGGCCGTGCCTCGCGCCAGTACTTCGTCGACGGTGATCACCGTGTCTCCTCCTTCGACGAGAACAGCGAGGACCCGAGGCCGGTCCAGGGCGCGCTCGGCGAGGGCGAGACGGAGATGGGCGCCGTCGCGGTCAACCGCGCCGAGCAGGAGGGCGCAGCCGTCTCCCGCGCACGCCGGTCGCTGTACGTCGCACGCCTCACGGAGGGCGGCGAGCTGGGCGAGCCCGTACTGAGCAGCAAGGCGAAACGTGAGAACGACCGGCTGACGGCGCCCAGTTGGGACGGCCTGGGCGACCTGTGGGTCGCCGACCGCGATCCGGACGATCCGCGCCTGCTGCGTCTGGCGGGCGGCAAGGAGAAGCCGGAGGAGGTCGATGTGCCGGGTCTGGGCGAGGGGGAGCGGATCGAGTCGCTCCGCATCGCGTCCGACGGCGTACGGATGGCGCTGCACATCCGGCAGAAGGACGGCTCGCGGACGCTGAAGCTGGGACGCGTCCAGCGCCAGGGGACGGCTCAGGACCCACAGGTGAGGGTGACGGCGCTGCGGCCTCTCGCTCCGCAGTTCGAGGATGTCGCGGCGATGTCCTGGGCGGGCGGCAGCCGGCTGGTGGTCGTGGGGCGCGAGTCCGGGAGCGTGCAGCAGATGCAGTACATAGAGACCGACGGCTCGGCCTCGAACCAGCCCGCGCTTCCAGGTATCAACGACGTGACGGGCGTGGCCGCTTCGGAGGACGAGAGCAAGCCCCTGCTCGCCGATTCGGAGGACGGCATCGTGCGGCTGCCTCCCGACGCCAACTGGAAGACGCTGACGGACAGCGGTACGAGTCCCGCGTACCCCGGCTAGCGCCGGCCCCGGACGGACTGCCCGTCCGAGTTGTCCACAGCCCGGTTTTCCACAGGCCTGGCAGGCCCTCGCGGCCGCTGGAAGAGTGTCGTCATGCGGGAGTTGTGGCGGGAGCTCCGGCAGGAACTCGCAGGTCTGGTGCTGCCGGGCGGGTGCGCCGGATGCGGAGTCCCGGGGGTGCGTGGGGAGTTGTGCGCGCGGTGCGGCAGCACGCTCGCCGGAGCGGTGCCGCGCCGGGTGCGGCCGTCGCCGGTGCCGTCCGGTCTGCCGCGTGTGTACGCGTCCCTGCCGTACGCCGACGAGTTGCGTGCTCTTCTGCTGGCCCACAAGGAACGCGGTGCGCTCGGACTGGCCGGGCCGCTGGGCGTGTTGCTCGCCGCAGCCGTGCGGGAGGCATCCGTCCGGGCGCCGGATTCAGCCAGAAGACGGGCGGGAGGCGGGCCGTTGACGCTCGTGCCGGTGCCCTCGGCACGTCGCGCGGTGGCTCGCCGCGGCCACGACCCGGTTCGGCGGATCGCCGGGGCGGCGGCCCGTGAGCTGCGCGGGAGAGGTGTCTCCGCGCGCGTGCTGGCTGTGCTCCGTCAGCGACGCACGGTGGCGGACCAGGCGGGGCTCACGGCGCGGCAGCGCGTAGTGAACGTCGGTGGCGCACTGGAGTTGGTGCCGGGCGTCGGGAGACTGCTGGCCGGAGGGGAGACGATGCTGGTCGACGACGTGATGACCACGGGGGCGTCGCTGGCCGAGGCGGCCCGCGCAGTGGCGGAGGGGACACGCCCGGTGGTTGCGGCGGCCGTGATCGCCTTCCGGCCGAGGCCGTGAGCATGTGCCGCGAGTACGCGCATGAGCGGGCGTCGCGTGTCAGGGCGCCGTTGAGCAGGCCCATTCTGAAGGACGTTGATCTTTACCAGAGATCAAGCAGCGTCGAGAGGGATTGTCGCGAATTGATACCTGAACGTAGGTACGTGCCAGTAGGGGGTGCCCAGCGTCCTCCAGTGGAGGTACGTTCGAGGTGGGGTGACGATCTTCCCCCAGGGGGAGAAGGAGGTGACAGTCGCAAGCCGAGGTTCCGGAGGCTGGCGGCAGAAGGCAGGCCCCGCCTCCGGTGTCAGTGCACAAAGGACGCACTCCGTCCAGTTGTGACGGAAGTGCTCCGGGAACGGAGTTCTGCGTGGACATCGTCGTCAAGGGCCGCAAGACCGAGGTGCCCGAGAGGTTCCGCAAGCACGTGGCCGAGAAGCTGGCGAAGATCCAAAAGCTCGACGGAAAGGTGATCAACCTGGATGTCGAGGTGTGCAAGGAACACAACCCCCGGCAGGCCGACCGTTCCGAGAGGGTGGAGATCACCCTCCGCACTCGCGGGCCGGTCATTCGTGCGGAGGCGGCCGCCTCCGACCCGTACGCTGCCCTGGACCTGGCAGCGGGCAAGCTCGAGGCACGGCTGCGCAAGCAGCACGACAAGCGCCGGGTACACCGTGGAGGAAGCCGCGCACCGATCAGCGTAGCCGCGGCCACCGCACACCTCGCGGCAGAACTCAACGGACAGCTCGACGCCGCGGCGGCGCCACCCGCACCGGCCAAGACCGAAGAGAAGCCGATGACCACCAGGGTGGGTCCGTTGGAGGTCCAGGGCGACGGACCGCTCGTCGTCCGCGAGAAGACCCACGCCGCCGCGCCGATGGCTTTGGACCAGGCTCTGTACGAAATGGAGTTGATCGGCCACGACTTCTATCTCTTCGTCGACTCCGAGACCAAGCAGCCGAGCGTCGTCTACCGCCGGCACGGCTACGACTACGGCGTGATCCATCTGGATCCGGATCCGTTCGCCGTGGATCCGCCTCCTGAAGCGGGTGGCGCCCTCGGCGGCTGACCGCTCGGAACCACCTAGAACCGCGCCCCCGGCCGGGTCGAGGACTTGGCCGGGGGCGCGAACGTGGAATTATGGCCTCACTCGTCAACCTGTGCCCTGTGCAGCGCGGTTGGCGCGGCATAGCCTGCAGGGGGAGGATTGATGGCGGAAAGCTTCGGGCCGGTGATGCCCATGGCGGAGACGCACCCGGCTCGGGTCGCGGCGGAGAACGGCGCCCAGCATGAGGCGCGGCAGCCGGAGCCGATCCGTGTCCTGGTCGTGGACGACCACGAACTCTTCCGGCGTGGGCTGGAGATCGTTCTCGCCCAGGAAGAGGACATCGAGGTCGTCGGCGAGGCGGGTGACGGGGCCGAAGCCGTCGAGAAGGCCGCCGACCTGCTGCCCGACATCGTGCTGATGGACGTTCGTATGCCGAAGCGCGGCGGGATCGAGGCATGCACCTCCATCAAGGAGGTGGCACCGAGCGCGAAGATCATCATGCTGACGATCAGCGACGAGGAGGCCGACCTCTACGACGCGATCAAGGCCGGAGCAACGGGGTATCTCCTGAAGGAGATTTCCACGGATGAGGTCTCCGCAGCGATCCGCGCGGTGGCGGACGGTCAGTCCCAGATCAGCCCGTCCATGGCGGCGAAACTGCTCACCGAGTTCAAGTCGATGATTCAGCGCACCGACGAGAGCAAGCTGGTGCCCGCTCCGAAGCTGACCGACCGCGAGCTGGAAGTGCTCAAGCTCGTGGCGACCGGCATGAACAACCGCGACATCGCGAAAGAGCTCTTCATCAGCGAGAACACCGTCAAGAACCACGTGCGCAACATCCTGGAGAAGCTCCAGCTCCACTCACGTATGGAGGCCGTGGTCTACGCGATGCGCGAGAAGATCCTGGAGATCCGCTGACGCCGTGCCGGTTCGACCGGCCCGCCGGTACGTTGACCACCGGCTGACGCGTCGGCCGGCCTGCCGGTACGGCGACCACCGGCTGACGCGTCGCCCGGTGCGTCGCCCGGCGCGGTCCGCCGGGCGGCAGGCAGGGCCGTCGGAAGAGCCGGTCAGCCCTTCCCCGTCCGCGCATCCGCGGGGCCCTCGGTCAGGGCGTGAGCCAGCGCTCCCGCCAACTCGGGGTCGTCGCAGCGCCCCACACGCACCTCGTCGCATCCCACCCAGGACGCCGCCTCCCACAGCGCCTTGGCCATCGGCACCACCGCCTTGCGACCGGCCATGGAGACCTGGCGCGCCAGCAGCGTCCTGCCTTCCCGGCCCGGATCGACCCGGCCCAGCAGCCTGCCGCCGGACAGCAGCGGCATCGCGAAATAGCCGTGTATCCGCTTGGGCCTGGGCACGTACGCCTCAAGCCTGTGGGTGAAGCCGAACATCCGCTGCGTACGCGGCCTGTCCCAGACCAGGGAGTCGAAGGGCGAGAGCAGCGTCGTGCGGTGCCGGCCCCGCGGGGAGTTCTCAAGTGCCGCCGGATCGGCCCACGCGGGCTTGCCCCAGCCTTCGACCTCCACGGGCACCAGGTCCGTGTCCGGAAGCACCGCGTCCACCTGCTCGCCCTTGAGGCGGTGGTAGTCCGCGAGGTCGGAACGCGTCGCCACGCCCATCGCCGCCCCCGCCTGGGCCACGAGACGGCGCATGCACTCGTGGTCGTCGATGTCGTCGTGCAGCAGTTCGTCGGGGACGGCACGTTCGGCGAGGTCGTAGACACGCTTCCAGCCCCGCCGTTCCGCACAGACCACCTCGCCGGTGTCCAGCAGCCACTCGACTGCGATCTTCGTGTCGGACCAGTCGAACCACTCGCCGCCGTTCTTCCCGCCGCCCAGCTCGGTGGTGGTCAGCGGTCCGTCGGCCTTGAGCCTGTCCCGTACGAGGGCGCAGGCGCGGTCGCGGTCCTCCAGGATGTGCCAGCGGTGCCCGCGCGCACGCCGCTCACGGCGCCGGAAGGCGAAGTGCGGCCACTCCTCGACGGGCAGGATGCAGGCGGCGTGCGACCAGTACTCGAAGCTGTGCCCGCCCGTCCAGTACGCCGATTCGACGGCGGAGCGGCCGACGGCGCCCAGCCGTGCGTACGGAACGAGCTCGTGGGAGCGCGCCAGCACGGAGATCGTGTCCAGCTGGACGGCGCCGAGCCGGCGCAGCAGCCCACGGACCCCGGCCCGTCGGTCGGGCGCGCCCAGCAACGCCTGCGCCGACAGGGCCGCGCGCCGGGCCTCGTCGGCGGAGAGCGAGATCTCCGCAGTCGTCATGCGGCAGACGATAAACGCACCCGCTGACATCCGGGCCCGGCGGACGACCTCGTCCCGGCGGTCTGCCGGCGGCCCTCAGGCAGGCCGCTTCGCCCGTGACCTGCCGCTCGCGGGCAGATAGGGCGTCTCCATCTGCTGTCCCAGATCCGTGGGAAGCAGCGCCGCGACCCACGCGTCCCGCCGGATTCCCCGCTGGACGATCTTCGCGCGCTGCGTCCCCTCCATCACGAAGCCCAGCCGCCGGGCCACCGCCCGCGAGGCGAGGTTCCCCGCCTCGGCCACCCATTCGAGCCGTTCCGCCTTCAGCTCCGAGAACGCCCAGTCGATCACCGCGCGGCCCGCCTCCACCGTGTAGCCGTTGCCGCGCTGCTCCTTGACGGTCCAGAAGCCGAGTTCCGCCTGGCGTTCGGGGGTGCCCAGCTGCCACAGACGCACAAGACCCATGGAGCCGACGAGGCCACCCGATTTCGTGAAGACGCCGAAGTTGTACATCGTGTCGTCGCGCCAGCCCGCCGGGCTGACGCCGCACACGAACTGCTCGGCGTCCTCGCGCCCGTACGGTTCCGGCACAGGTATCCAGCGCACGATCTCCGGGTCCTGGCACGCGGCTTGCACGCTCTCCACGTCCCGTTCGTCGAGGGGGCGCAACATCAGTCGTTCGGTGACGAGGGTCGGGGGCTCCATGGAGTGATTGTGCCCCTGCCTCCACGAGCCGGGCCCCGGCATTTCGCGGCCGGCGCCCCTCCGCGCCGGGCGTCCGGTCCGGCCGTACGGCCCGGCACCTTCCAGTGCTCCGGACCGTTAGGGGTACAGGGGCGTACGTCCCTCGCATACGATGGCCGGTGCGGCGGCGACCGTATCGCCGTGTCCGCGCACTGACCGTGCCAGGTTCGACCGGCAAGGAGCCACCCCAAGTGTCCGTCTTCGGCAAGCTCATGCGCGCAGGTGAAGGAAAGATCCTGCGCAAGCTGGACCGCATCGCGCGGCAGGTGAATTCCATCGAAGAGGACTTCGTGGACCTGTCGGATGCCGAGCTCCGCGCCCTCACGGACGAGTACAAGGAGCGGTACGCGGAGGGCGAAAGCCTGGACGACCTGATGCCGGAGGCCTTCGCCACCGTCCGTGAGGCGGCCAAGCGGGTGCTCGGCGAGCGGCACTACGACGTCCAGATCATGGGCGGTGCCGCGCTGCACCTCGGTTACGTCGCGGAGATGAAGACCGGTGAGGGCAAGACCCTGGTCGGCACCCTGCCCGCTTATCTGAACGCGGTCTCGGGCGAGGGCGTCCACATCATCACGGTGAACGACTATCTCGCCCAGCGTGACTCCGAGTGGATGGGCCGCGTCCACCGTTTCCTCGGCCTGTCGGTCGGCTGCATCGTCGCGCACATGACGCCGCCGGAGCGGCGCGAGCAGTACAACTGCGACATCACCTACGGCACCAACAACGAGTTCGGATTCGACTACCTGCGCGACAACATGGCGTGGTCGAAGGACGAACTGGTCCAGCGCGGCCACAACTTCGCGATCGTCGACGAGGTCGACTCCATCCTCATCGACGAGGCGCGTACGCCGCTGATCATCTCGGGCCCCGCCGACCAGGCCACGAAGTGGTACAGCGACTTCTCCAAGCTCGTGAAGCGCCTGGAGAAGGGCGAGCCCGGCGATCCCCGTACGCAGAAGGCCGAGACCGGCGACTACGAGGTCGAGGAGAAGAAGCGCACGGTCGGCATCCACGAGGCGGGCGTCGTCAAGGTCGAGGACTGGCTCGGGATCGACAACCTCTACGAGTCGGTCAACACCCCGCTGGTCGGCTATCTGAACAACGCGATCAAGGCCAAGGAGCTCTACCACAAGGACAAGGACTACGTCGTCATCGACGGCGAGGTCATGATCGTGGACGAGCACACGGGCCGTATCCTCGCCGGCCGCCGCTACAACGAGGGCATGCACCAGGCGATCGAGGCCAAGGAAGGCGTGGAGATCAAGGACGAGAACCAGACTCTCGCCACGATCACTCTCCAGAACTTCTTCCGCCTGTACGAGAAGCTCTCGGGCATGACCGGTACGGCCATGACGGAGGCCGCCGAGTTCCACCAGATCTACAAGCTCGGTGTCGTCCCGATCCCGACGCACCGCCCGCTCGCCCGCGCCGACCAGGCCGACCTGATCTACCGCACCGAGGTCTCCAAGTTCGACGCCGTCGTCGACGACATCTCGGAGAAGTACGAGAAGGGCCAGCCGGTGCTGGTGGGCACGACCTCGGTCGAGAAGTCCGAATACCTCTCGGAGCAGCTCAACAAGCGCGGCGTGCGTCACCAGGTGCTGAACGCGAAGAACCACGAACGTGAGGCCGCGATCGTCGCCGAGGCGGGCCGCAAGGGCTCCGTCACCGTCGCGACGAACATGGCCGGCCGCGGCACCGACATCAAGCTCGGCGGCAACGCCGAGGGCATGGCCGAGAAGGAGCTGCGCGACCGCGGTCTGGACCCGGTGGAGAACGCCGAGGAGTGGGCCGCCTCGCTGCCCGCCGCCCTGGAGAAGTCGGAGCGCACGGTCAAGGACGCGGTCGACGAGGTCAAGGAGCTCGGCGGTCTGTACGTTCTGGGCACCGAGCGGCACGAATCGCGCCGTATCGACAACCAGCTCCGCGGCCGTTCCGGCCGTCAGGGCGACCCGGGAGAGTCCCGCTTCTACCTGTCGCTCGGCGACGACCTGATGCGGCTGTTCAAGGCCCAGATGGTCGAGCGCGTGATGGCCATGGCCAACGTGCCGGACGACGTGCCCATCGAGAACAAGATGGTCACCAGGGCGATCGCCTCCGCGCAGTCCCAGGTCGAGCAGCAGAACTTCGAGATCCGCAAGAACGTCCTGAAGTACGACGAGGTCCTCAACCGGCAGCGCGAGGTCATCTACGGCGAGCGCCGCCGCGTCCTGGAGGGCGAGGACCTGCACGAGCAGGTGCGGCACTTCATGGACGACACGATCGAGGCGTACGTCCAGGCCGAGACGGTCGAGGGCTTCGCCGAGGAGTGGGACCTGGACCGGCTGTGGGGCGCCTTCAAGCAGCTCTACCCGGTGAAGGTGACCGTCGAGGAGCTGGAGGAGGCCGCCGGCGAACGCGAGGGCGTCACCGCGGAGTTCATCGTCGAGTCCGTCAAGGACGACGTGCACGAGCAGTACGACGCACGTGAGGCGGAACTCGGCAGCGAGATCATGCGTGAGCTGGAGCGGCGCGTGGTGCTCTCGGTCCTCGACCGCAAGTGGCGTGAGCACCTGTACGAGATGGACTATCTCCAGGAGGGCATCGGCCTGCGTGCCATGGCGCAGAAGGACCCGCTGGTCGAGTACCAGCGCGAGGGCTTCGACATGTTCCAGGCCATGATGGACGGGATCAAGGAGGAGTCCGTCGGCTACCTGTTCAACCTGGAGGTCCAGGTCGAGCAGCAGGTCGAAGAAGTTCCCGTCGAGGAGCGGAAGCCCGCGGAGAAGGCGTCGCTGGAGAAGGAGCCGCAGGACGTGGTGCCCGCCGGCGCGGCGATGGGCGCGGCTCCGGCCATCCGGGCCAAGGGTCTGGACGCCCCGCAGCGTCCCGACAGGCTCCACTACTCCGCGCCGACCGCCGAGGGCGGCGTCGAGGAGGGCGAGCTGGAGACCGGCAACGGCGGCCCCGTCCGCTCCGAGGCCGACGGCCTGACGCGGGCGGAGCGCCGGAAGGCCCAGAAGGGCAAGAAGCGCAAGAAGTGAGCCGCTGAGGCCCCCGAAGGCCGCACCGTGCTTCGGCACTGTGCGGCCTTCGGCGCGTTTCACGGCACGGTGCCTGTCCGCCGCCCTCAGCGAGCGGCGGGCCCGGCCCGTACCGTTCCGGCGGCACGGGGCCTGTCCGCCGGACAGGCCTATGGCTCACGGCTCCCCGGCCCACGGGCCGACGGCGACTGCCCGTCGAGTTCGACGGCCGTGCACCTCCAGCGGCGGTCCGCGCACAGCTCCAGGCGGAAGGCCATGGCCCGCTGGCGGTCGCCGGTGACGATGCGCGCGAACGCCTCGATCACCCCGTCCCGCGGGCGGCTGCCCCGCGCGTCCAGCACCGACGGGCTCGTACGGTCCGCGCCGCGCGGGCGCAGCGGTGCGTGCGACGCGAGGCCGGACAGGTGCTCGTAGGCAGAGCTCCGGGTGTGGCCGAGCAGCGTGTGTACGGGCCGCTGGCCGCTGAGTACGAGCACGAGCCGGCTGGCGAACCAGTACGGCGGCTGCCGCTCACGCTCCCTCGCGGCCGCCGCGCGCAGTGCGGATGCGGAGGGTGCGGCGCCGGGGCCGGCCGCGGCTGTACGGGCTGTCGCTGCGCGGCCCGTGGCCGGGCGGGTGCTCCGGATCTCCGGGCGCCGCGAGTCACGGCGTCCGGGCGGGGCCTTCCGCGCGGAGCTGTGGCGGCTTCGCGGTGAGGCGGCCGCGGGCGGTGTGGGCATGGTGTCCATGAGGTCCCCCGATGAGTGAGTGACGAGACGGGACGACGGACGGCGGGAGTCCCCGAGGGCGCGACGAGGACGCCGCCGTACGCGGTGACGCCGGCGTTTACCCGGCGGTAGCTTCGCTCATCGTTGTATCTGCGTGATCTTCCGGTCGCAATGCGTGACCAGGGGCGCGGCGAGGTGCCCGCATGGTTCACCTATCAGGGCGACGGGTGGAACAAGGTTGACCTCGAACCCCTCTCACCTGCGGCTTCGTGCGAGGACTGGGCGGCGGGCCTGTTCCGTACGCCCCGTATCCTGACGGGGCAGACCCTCCGGCGATACACGAAAGCGGCAGCCCATGCGTGTCTACGTCCCCCTGACCTTCCCAGCGCTGCGCGAGGCCCACGGGGCGGGGGAGCTGGCGCCGGAGCGCGGCGGCACCGTCGCGTACGCGGTCACCCCGGGCCTGCGTGAGTGGTATCTCTCCGACGACAGCGAGGAGTTGGAGTACGCCGCGCTCAACCGCGCCGCACAGGCTTCGCTCCGGCTGGTGGCCGGCAGGCCGGAGGTCCCCCGTCGCCGTGTCGTCGTCGCCTTCGAAGTCCCGGACGGGGCGGTCTCCTTCGACCCCGATCACGGCCTGGAGCGCGAGTCTCTCGGGGAGGTACGGATCGAGGGGTCCTTGGCGATGTCGAGGGCGGCGGCCGTGCACATGGACTCCGCCGAGGCCGAAGCGGACGTCACCGCGGCCGCCGAGGCGCTCGGCGCTGCCGACATGGGCGACGAGGACGCCCGGTTCACGGTGGACGGGGCCGAGGACCACGAGCTTCTCTGGTACGCCACACAGGAGATCCCGCACCTGACCTGCTGACGTAGGCGTGCCGCCGGAGGCCGGGCCTCCGGTGCGCGCCGGGCCGGGCTCCTGTCCCGGGCGAGGACGGGCGGCGGGTCAGGACGGCCGAATCCGGTATCGCGTTGTCAGAGCCTCGACGTACCGTCGTATCCATGGGTCTGGGACACAAGCACAGACGGTCGGCTCACATCGTCTGGGACTGGAACGGCACGCTGCTGCACGACATCCATGCCGTCATCGCCGCGACGAACGCCGCCTTCGCCGAGCTCGGACACCCCTCCATCACCCTGGAGCGCTACCGCGAGCTGTACTGCGTACCCGTCCCCCGCTTCTACGAGCGGCTGATGGGGCGGCTGCCCAGCGACGAGGAGTGGGTGGTGATGGACGAGACGTTCCACCGCCACTACTGGCGGCAGGCGCGGGACGCCGGGCTGGCCGAAGGCGCCGCCGAGCTGCTCGCGGCCCGTGCGGCCGCGGGGAGCACGCAGTCGCTCTGCTCGCTGGCGCCGCACGACCGGCTCGTCCCGCTGGTGCGCACGCACGGCATCGACCGGCACTTCGTACGCGTCGACGGCGCTCGGGGGCCCTCCGGGGGCGGCAAGGCCGAGCAGATGGCGCGGCACCTTCTGTCCCTGGAGGGTGTGCGGGCGGAGCACACGGTGATCATCGGGGACGCGGTGGACGACGCCCTGGCCGCCGAGCACGTGGGAGCCCGTGCCGTTCTCTACACGGGCGGATCGCACAGCCGGAAGAGCCTGGAGACGGCGGGCGTCCCCGTGGTGGACACACTGGCGGAGGCTGTCGAGACGGCCGAGCAGATAGCGGCGTAGCGGGCCCCGGCCGCCCGGCGGGCCGCCGGGCGGTCAACGGGAGCCGCAGGCAGGGCAGTCGGGACAGCAGGGGCCGCAAGAGGCCGTGGGAGTCGAGGAGTCGGGCGGTCGGAATGCGGGGTAGGACTGAAGGGTCGGACAGCCGGTTCGTACCGGATGGGCGGCAGCCGGTTGCTGTCCACTCCGTCCAAGACCAACCCCTGATTTTGTACACATAAGGTCTATGACTGCCCCCCGCTCAGGGGCTGTAGCCTACGGGCGTGATCAGCGCGATATCTCGCGGGGGCGGCGCGACCCCCCGTCCGGTGCCCCTTGCGCGACAGCGCCCCGGGCAGCCGCTGGTCTCTTCCACGGCACGCGTCGAGCTGGGGCTGTCACCCCGCGTTCCGATGCCGTGTCCCGACAAGCCCCAGCCATTTTCACGTCACGCAACGGCGCGCGACAGGAGCCACAGGACATGCAGACCAAGCTGGATGAAGCAAAGGCCGAGCGGCTGGAGGAGGCCGTCCGGGTAGCTGAAGAGAGCCCTGCCGGGGGCCGGCACCCGGCGCGGGGTCTTGAGAACGGAGCGCTCAGGGCGTTCCTCCAGCGCTACTACCTGCACACCGCGCCGGAGGACCTCACCGACCGCGACCCGGTCGACATCCTCGGTGCGGCGTTCGCGCACTACCGTCTGGCGCAGGAGCGGCCGCAGGGCACCGCCAACGTCCGCGTGCACACCCCGTCGGTGGACGAGAACGGCTGGACCTGCACGCACACCGTCATCGAAGTCGTCACCGACGACATGCCCTTCCTGGTCGACTCGGTCACGAACGAACTGTCGCGGCAGCACCGCGGCATCCACGTCGTGATCCACCCGCAGATGATCGTGCGCCGCGACGTCACGGGGAAGCTGCTGGAGGTGCTCGACGCCGGGCGTGACAAGCCCGCGTTCGGCCCGGGTGAACGGCCCGCCGAGGCGCGGGAGCTGCCGCACGACGCCGTCACCGAGTCCTGGATCCACGTCGAGATCGACCGTGAGACCGAGCGCGACGACCTCAAGCAGATCAGCGACGACCTGCTGCGCGTCCTCTCCGACGTGCGCGAGGCCGTGGAGGACTGGCGCAAGATGCGCAGCGCCGCGCTGGACGTCGCCGAGGAGCTGGACAGCGAGCCCACCGCTCCCGATGTGCCCGCTCAGGAGGTCGAGGAGTCGCGGGAGTTGCTGCGCTGGCTCGCCGACGACCACTTCACCTTCCTCGGCTACCGCGAGTACGAGCTGTCCGAGGAAGTCCCCGACGAGGACAAGGAGTTGACGCTCACACCCGTCCCGGGCACCGGCCTCGGAATTCTGCGTTCCGACCCGCAGCACACCACGGCCGAGGACGGCCACCCCGTTTCGCCGTCCTTCAGCCGGCTGCCCGCCGACGCCCGGGAGAAGGCCCGCGAGCACCATCTGCTGGTGCTGACCAAGGCCAACAGCCGTGCCACCGTGCACCGTTCCTCGTATCTCGACTACGTCGGCGTCAAGAAGTTCGACGCCGAGGGGAACGTCGTGGGGGAGCGCCGCTTCCTCGGCCTCTTCTCCTCCGCCGCGTACACCGAGTCGGTGCGCCGTGTCCCGGTCATCCGCCGCAAGGTCGAGGAGGTGCTGACCGCCGCCGGATTCGCCCCGGACAGCCACGCCGGCCGCGACCTGCTGCAGATCCTGGAGACGTACCCGCGGGACGAGCTCTTCCAGATCCCCGCAGACCAGCTGCGTTCCATCGCCACCTCGGTGCTCTATCTGCAGGAGCGCCGCAAGCTGCGCCTGTATCTGCGCAAGGACGAGTACGGGCGCTACTACTCGGCGCTCGTCTACCTGCCGCGCGACCGCTACACGACCACGGTCCGGCTGCGGCTGACCGAGATCCTCTCCGAGGAACTCGGCGGCACCAATGTGGACTTCAGTGTCTGGAACACCGAATCGGTGCTCACCCGGCTGCACTTCGTCGTCCGCCTCAGGCCCGGCGCGCAGCTCCCCGAGCTGACGGACTCCGAGGCCGACCGCATCGAGGCACGGCTCGCGGAGGCCGCCCGCTCCTGGGCCGACGGCTACATCGAGGCGCTGAACGCCGAGTTCGGCGAGGAAGCCGCGGCCGAGCTGGGCCATCTCTACAGCGCGAACGCCTTCCCCGAGGGGTACAAGGCGGACTTCCCGCCGCGCGCCGCCGTCGCGGACCTCCAGCACCTCAACCGGCTCGCCCGCGGTGAGAACGGCACCCCCGACTTCTCGCTGAGCCTGTACGAGCCGGTCGGAGCGGGCCCCGGTGAGCGCAGGTTCAAGATCTTCCGCATCGGTGAGCCCGTCTCCCTCTCGGCGGTCCTCCCCGCGCTGCAGGCCATGGGCGTCGAGGTCGTGGACGAGCGTCCGTACGAGCTGCGCTGCAGCGACAAGAGCAAGGCGTGGATCTACGACTTCGGGCTGCGCATGCCCGTCTCCCACGCGCACGGCCTCGGTGAGGACGCGCGGGAGCGCTTCCAGGACGCCTTCACCGCCGTGTGGACGGGCCGCGCCGAGAACGACGGTCTCAACTCGCTGGTCCTCTCCGCGGGCCTGACGTGGCGCCAGGCGATGGTCCTGCGCTCGTACGCGAAGTATCTGCGGCAGGCCGGCGCCACCTTCAGCCCGACGTACATGGAGGACACCCTCCGGCACAACGTGCACACGACGCGGCTGCTGGTGAATCTCTTCGAGGCGCGCCTCGACCCGAGCCGCTCACGGGCGGGGCACGAGCTGACCGACGGCCTGATGGAGGAGCTCGACGGCGCGCTGGACCAGGTCGCGAGCCTCGACGAGGACCGGATTCTGCGTTCCTTCCTCACCGTCATCAGGGCCACTCTGCGCACGAACTACTTCCAGAGCACCGGCGCGGGAAGCAGGGCCGCCGGCACGAAGGACCCGTCGGCGGGGCCGCACGAGTACCTGTCGGTGAAGCTGGACCCGCAGGCCATCCCCGATCTGCCGGCTCCCCGCCCCGAGTACGAGATCTGGGTGTATTCGCCGCGCGTCGAGGGTGTGCACCTGCGCTTCGGGAAGGTCGCGCGCGGCGGGCTGCGCTGGTCGGACCGGCGGGAGGACTTCCGTACGGAGATCCTCGGCCTGGTCAAGGCGCAGGAGGTCAAGAACACGGTCATCGTGCCCGTCGGCGCCAAGGGCGGATTCGTCTGCAAGCAGCTGCCGGACCCGGCCGCCGACAGGGACGCGTGGCTGGCGGAGGGCATCGCCTGCTACAGGACCTTCATCTCCGGGCTGCTCGACATCACGGACAACCTGGTCGCCGGCGACGTCGTGCACCCCGAGGACGTGGTCCGGCACGACGAGGACGACACCTACCTCGTCGTCGCCGCCGACAAGGGCACCGCCACGTTCTCGGACATCGCCAACGAGGTCGCCGAGGCGTACGGATTCTGGCTCGGTGACGCCTTCGCCTCGGGCGGCAGCGCGGGCTACGACCACAAGGGCATGGGCATCACCGCCCGGGGCGCCTGGGAGTCGGTCAAGCGGCACTTCCGCGAGCTGGGCCACGACACCCAGACCCAGGACTTCACGGTCGTGGGTGTCGGCGACATGTCGGGCGACGTCTTCGGCAACGGCATGCTGCTGTCGGAACACATCAGGCTGATCGCGGCCTTCGACCACCGGCACATCTTCCTCGACCCCGATCCGGACGCGGCCACGTCCTACGCGGAGCGCCGCCGCCTCTACGAGCTGCCGCGCTCCTCCTGGGAGGACTACGACACATCGCTGATCTCCGCGGGCGGCGGCGTCTATCCCCGTTCTGCGAAGTCCGTGCCGGTCAGCGCGCAGGTACGGGCGGCCCTCGGCATCGAGTCGAAGGCGGGCAAGGTCACCCCGGCCGAGCTGATGAAGGCCATCCTCGCCGCCCCCGTCGACCTGCTGTGGAACGGCGGCATCGGCACGTACGTCAAGGCGTCGACGGAGTCGAACGCGGACGTCGGCGACAAGGCCAACGACGCGATCCGCGTCGACGGCGAGGAGCTGCGCGTCAAGGCCGTCGGTGAGGGCGGCAACCTCGGGCTGACCCAGCTCGGGCGTATCGAGTTCGCCCTGAACGGCGGCCGCGTCAACACCGACGCCATCGACAACAGCGCGGGCGTGGACACCTCCGACCACGAGGTGAACATCAAGATCCTGCTCAACTCGGTCGTCGCCAACGGCGACATGACCGTCAAGCAGCGCAACGCCCTGCTGGCGGAGATGACCGACGAGGTCGGAGAGCTCGTCCTGCGCAACAACTACGCGCAGAACGTGACCCTCGCCAACTCCATCGAGGTCGCCTCCGGCCTCCTCCAGGCGCACCACCGCCACATGCGGCGCCTGGCCAAGGAGGGCAAGCTGGACCGGAGCCTGGAGTTCCTGCCCAGCGACAAGCAGATCCGGGAGCGGCTCACGGCCGGAGCGGGTCTGACGCAGCCGGAGTTGGCGGTGCTGCTCGCCTACACCAAGATCACGGTGACGGACGACCTGATCGGCACGACCCTCCCCGACGACCCCTACCTCCAGCAGCTCGCGCACGCGTACTTCCCGCGGGCGCTGCGGGAGCGGTTCCCCGAGGAGATCATCGCGCACGCGCTGCGCCGTGAGATCGTCACGACGCTGCTGGTCAACGACACGGTCAACACCGGCGGTTCGAGCCTCGTGCACCGCATGAAGGAGGAGACGGGCGCGTCGACGGAGGAGATCGTCCGTGCGCACACCGCGGCGCGCACGATCTTCCGGCTCGGCGAGATCTGGGACGAGGCGGAGGCGCTCGACAATGTCGTCCCGGACGACGTGCTCACCAGCATCAGGCTCCAGTCGCGCCGCCTCGCGGAGCGCGGCACCCGCTGGCTGCTGAACAACCGTCCCCAGCCGCTGCAGCTCGCCGAGACGATCGAGCTGTTCAGCGACAGGGTGGCGGCGGTGTGGGACGAACTGCCGAAGCTCCTCAAGGGTGACGACCGCGTCTGGCACCAGGCGATCCTGGACAGGTTGGACGCGGCGGGCGTTCCGTCCGAGCTGGCCCAGCGGGTGGCCGGGTTCTCCGCCGCCTTCTCCGGGCTGGACGTGGTCGCCGTCGCGGACCGTACGGGAGTGCAGCTGCTCGACGTCGCGGCCGTCTACCACGACCTGGCGGACCGTCTCGGCATCACGCAGCTGCAGGAGCGGGTCAGCGAACTGCCGCGCGCCGACCGGTGGCAGTCCATGGCGCGTGCGGCGATCCGCGAAGACCTCTACGCGGCCCACCAGTTGATCGCCGCCGACGTGCTCTCGGAAGGCGACGGCACGGCGACCCCGGAGCAGCGGTACGAGAAGTGGGTGGCGAAGAACGCGACGATCCTCTCGCGTGCCCGTGCCACCCTCGACGAGATCCAGGCGTCGGAGACGTTCGACCTGGCCAACCTCTCGGTCGCCATGCGGACGATGCGCACGCTGCTGCGCAGCAACCGCTGACCCGCTGACCTGACCCGCCGGGCTGCCGGCAAGGCCCGGGCGGCGGTCCCCGTACGTCACTCGTACGGGGACCGCCGCATGTCCGGCGGGCCCCGGGTGCACGCGTTCGGCCGTATCCAGAGCGCACGGCGCATGCTGCCGGTCTTCACTGGAGGAGACCGCAGGGGAGGCCCATGCGCATCGAGCCCGACGCAGCTTCCGCGTCCGCATCCGAATCCGCGTCTTCCGCGTCCGCATCCGAATCCGCGTCTTCCGCTTCCGCGTCCGCTTCCGGGGCGGCATCCCGGGCCGAGGACGGTCCTCCGGCCGGAGCCGCCGCGGACCGAGCCGCTCCGGGCTCCTCGTCCGTGCCCGCTCCCCGCGGCCGCCGCATTCCGGCCCGCATGGTGGCCGCGGCCGCCCTCCTGGCCCTCCTGGCCGCCGGTTATCTGCTCCAGCTGCTGGGCCTGCTTCTGGCGGCGACCGTGCCGGTCGTCTCCGGTGCGCTTCTCGGCGTCCTGGCCGAGTCATGGATGCTCAGCCGCCGGCCCGACCTCGCCCGGGGCCTCGGCAGGGCCCAGCTTCACCACCCCGTACGGCAGCTGCTGCGCGACGGCCTCCTGCTCGGCGGGCTGGCACGGCTCGACGCACTGCGCCCGCTGCACTACGCGGCATGGCTGCTCGTCGCGGTGCTCGGCTGCTGGGCGACGCACTTCCTGTGCCAGGCGGTGGCCGCCCGCGTACGGCGGTCGCGCAGGCTGCCCGTCGTCACGCGCAACATCGACGCATCCGCGCTGCGCATCGGCCCCGCGCCGCCCCCGCTCTTCGGACGCAACGGCGCGGCGAGGCTGCTGACGTGCACGGCTCTCATCACCGCCGGCACGGCCGCCACCGCCGTGACCGGCAACGCGCGCTGGGGTGCCGCCGTGGCGCTGGTGTGCTGGGCGGTGCTGCTGGCGGGCGTGGTGCACCTCGCGTGCCGGCTGCTGCCGGGGCGCCGCCCCGCGGGAGAGGAGGAGGTGCTGGACTGGCTCGACGGCTGGCTCGCCGCCTACCGGCCCACCGTCGGCATGTACTTCTCCGGCGGTGCCACCTCCGCGTACCAGGCGAACATGTGGCTGCCGACGCTGGACGCGCTTGAAGGGCGTCCGCTCATCGTGCTGCGCGAACGCTTCATGGTGCAGAAGATCGACGCGACCGACGTCCCGGTCGTCTGCATCCCGAAGGTCGCCCATCTGATGCGTCTCGAACAGTCCGCCCTGCCCGTGCTGCTGCACCCGGCGAACTCCGGCAAGACCTCTCACGTGCTGCGTATCCCCACCATCAAGCACGCCTTCATCAACCACGGCGAGAGCGACAAGCTCTCCTCCTGCAACCCGTACGCCAAGGCCTACGACGAGGTCTGGGTCGCCGGTCCCGCCGCCCGTGAGCGCTACCGGCTCGCGGGAATCGGCGTGCGCGACGAGGACGTGCGGGAGGTGGGCCGTCCGCAGTTGGAGTCCGTACGACCGTTCGCCGGGCCGCCCGCACCAGGCGCTCCCGTGACCGTGCTGTACGCGCCCACCTGGGAGGGGTGGACCGACGACCCGGGCAACACCTCGCTGCCGCTGGCCGGAGAGCGGATCGTCGCCGCCCTGCTGGCACAGGAGGGCGTGCGGCTGCTCTACAAGCCCCACCCGATGACGGGGTCGGTCGATCCGGCGGTGAACGAGGTGGACCGGCGCGTCCGCGAACTGATCGCCGCGGCCAACGAGCGCCGCCGCGCCGCCGGTGCCGGTGCCGCCGCCGGTGCCAGGCCGGCGGAGGCCATGGCGGAACTGGAGCGGTGCGAGGCCGAACTGGGCGCCGTCGACGGCTCGTCTCTGCGGCTCGGCAGGGACGAGGCGGAACGGATGCTGAGGCAGCACGCCGGGGCGTACCCGTCGGCTGCGAGCGTCCGGGAAGCCGTCGAGGCGTGGGAGGAGAGCTACTGGCGGGCGGGCGACCCGGCGGAGCACCTGGTGCTCGCGGACCAGCGGCCGGGCATCCACTCGTGCTTCAACCAGGCCGACCTGCTCGTCTCGGACGTCTCCAGCGTGGTGTCGGACTACCTGAGCAGTGAGAAGCCGTACGCGGTCGTCAACACCACCGGGCTGACGGAGGAGGAGTTCAGATCCGGCTTCCCGACCGTGCGTGCGGCCACCATCCTGACGCCGGACGCCGGAGGAGTGCCCGCGCTGCTGCAGTCCGTCCGCGAGCCGGCCGCGGATGTGTTGCGGCCGGCCCGCGCCCAGCTCAAGGCGTATCTCCTCGGACCGGACGAGCCGCCCTCCGCCGTCCGCTTCGGCAGAGCGGTGGAGGACCTGCGCGCCGAAGCCGAGGCGCACCGGGCGCGTTTCGGAGCCGCCTCGGCGGAGGAGCCCGCCGGCGCGGCCGGCTCCTCCGGACCGGCCGGGTCCCCCGGATCAGCCTCAGGCCCGGCCCGTCCGGGCGTGCGCTCCGGTGGGACGGGCGGTCAGCTGCCGGCCGACGTGCTCGACGAGGACGAGGTGCTCTGACCCGTCCTTCCCGGAGCGGCGGACGCCGCCGGCTTGGCTCCCCTGGCCGCCGCGGGCTCCACCGGCTTCTCCAGCGGGAGCGGCTGAAGCGCCACGACCAGGTCGTTGACCAGTGAGAAGTAGAACCACACCCCCGTCTCCGTCTCGCCGAGCCGGACGCGGGGCACCAGATCGGTCTTCTTGCGGTCGGCGAGGTCGCCGAGCAGCCGCCCGAAGCGCACGCGCGGAGCGTCCTTCTCACCGCTCCGCAGCCACAGGTCCCACACGCCCTTCAGATTGCCCGAGTCGAGAGCGGCCGGGAGTTCGTACGGAAGCTCGAAGGTGAGGGACGGCACGAGGCCCGGGGTGAGGTCGAAAGGAAGCTCGAAGTCCGGTTCCGGCTTGGCGCGGGAGACGGCCACGACCGATCCCCCTTCCACGGTCGCCAGCTGGGCGGCACGCCCGTACAGCTCGGCCCGTACGGTGCAGCTCTCCCGGCCGAGTTCGACGGAGACGACCTCGGCGTGCCCGGAGCGGTGCCAGGCGCGCACGGCCAGATAGCCGTCGAGGGTGGTGTACGGAACCCAGGGCGTGACCACGCCGTCGCCGCCCACGGGTGCGGGCATCGACAGCAGCCGTGCGGTCTCGACGAGCTCGGACTGGATCCGCTTGCGCTTTCCGTCCGCGGTCCGCTCCACGTACGTGTCCCAGCGGTCCTCCGCCAGGAAGTGCCCGGTGCGCTCCAGCCGTACCTCGACCCAGCCGTCGACGGCCTCGGTACGGGGCGGGAGCGGGATGCGGTGCGGTGTTCCGGCGTCGCGGCGTGAGCGTACGAGGAGCACGGACGCGCTCTTCGGCAGCCGCTTGGCGAGCAGACGGATCACCAGCGAACCGTCGGTGGCGACGCGGGTACGGGCGAGCGGACGGCGCAGTTTCGCGGCGGGACGGTTCGCGCTGCGGTGCCGCCGCCAGGCCCGTACGGCCGGACGCAGTACGGGACCGGCGACGCGCAGGGCGAAGCGGCGGAAGGGGCGGGACGGGGGCGGGGCCGGGTTGGCGGCGCTCGGTGACTTCTTGGCGGCGGGAGCGCCGGGGGGCGCGAGCGCGGGCCCGTCCGGGCGCTGGGGTGCGGAGGCGAGCGCGGGGGCCGGGTCCGGTCCGTGGTGAGATCCGGGCCGTGCGGCGGGCTGGGGTCCGGGCTGCGAGCTGTGCGCCGGGGCGTGCTCCGGACCGTGCGCCTTCCCGTGCCCGGACGCAGGCTCCTGGCCGGCGGCCTGAGCCCCGCCCGCAGCCCCTGCCTGAGCCGTTGCGCCGGCAGACACCGCCGCATCCTCCGCTGCACCCTCCACCGCACCCGGTGCGGCAGCCGCCTGCGCGCCGGCGCCCGGCGTGGCCGCCTCCGCCGCCCGGATCCGCTCGGGCTGCGCGCCCCTGCTCCGCCGCTGCTCCAGCAGCTTCTCGATCAGCTGCTCGTACTCGCCCGCGATCCGCTCCGGCGAGTAGCGGGCGGCCTTCTCCAGCGCGGCCTGGCTCATCCGGTACCGCAGCTCGGGGTTCTCGATCAGCTGTGTCAGCGCCGCCGCGTACGCCCGGACGCTGTCCTTCTCGGACGGGCCCATGGGTGAGAGCAGACCGTCGTGCCCGTGACTGATGATCTCTCCCGGCCCGTACGGGCAGTCCGTGCTGACCACCGGGACTCCGCAGTGCATGGCCTCGACGAGCGTCATCCCGAACGACTCCGCGTCGGACGAGACGGCGGCGATCGCACCCTTCGCCCACTCGGCCTCGATGGGGGCGTGCGGTCCCATGAGGAACGCCCGGTCGTAGAGGCCGAGACCGTCGATCCTGGCGCGCAGCGCAGCCGCCTGCCGGCCCCGTCCGTAGAGCCGGAGGCGCCAGTCCGGGTGCTGCTCGGAGACGAGTGCGAACGCCTTGAGCAGACGGTCGTAGCGCTTGACCTTGATCAGCCTTCCGGCGGCGACGATCAGCTTGCTCTCGCCGTCGGAAGGCTCCACGTCCACTGCCGGCACGGCGTTGGGGATGCAGGTGATGAGGGCGTCGTGCTCGGCGGTCTCGGTGCCGGTGCCGGAGATGGCGGCGCGGTAGTTCTCGGCGTCGGCGTAGGAGACCGTGACGAACGCGTCGAGGAGCGGGATGGCCGCGTCCTGGTGGGATCGCACGTGTTCGCTGTGCATGGCGTGCGTGAGGTGTTCCTGGCCGATGCGCAGATAGCGGTCGCTGCCGTAGGCCGCCAGATAGTCGTTGATCTTGGGGCGGGTGGCGATGACGACGTCGGCGTCGGTCTCGCGCAGATACTGCTCGACGCGCACGTCGCCGAGGTGCGTGGAGACGCCCCGCTCCAGGTGGTCGGCGCCCTCGGTGAAGCGGTGGCTGGGCTCGCGGAAGCGGGGGTCGTCGCCGTCGAAGCCGCGCTCGGTGCGGCGCAGCTCGAGCAGGTGGGTCATGGTGACCCGGGGGTCGAAGGAGAGAGCGGTCTCACGGACCGTACGGCGAAGGCTGACGACCTCGACCGTGTGGCGATCGGCAAGCGCCCGGGAGAGATTCACCGTGGAGCGGATCGTTCCGCCGATTCCGTAGGCGTTGTCCAGCAGAAAAGCGATCTTCATCTGGCCTATTCCTCACAGGTCCTGCTCGAAAAAAGGGGGACATCCGAAATGCCCCATATCGGCAGTATTGTCCATAGGTGATCTGAAAATAGCCAGCAGGGCGAAGTCGACGTGTTCGGGCGGCGGATGTGTGCCGGGCAGACAGTCCGCGGGCGCGGGGAGCCGGTCCGGACGGCCGGCGCCAACACCGGCTGAACCATCGGTGGACACGGGACGTCGGTCGGCGGAAGCCCTGCTCGCAGCCGCCCTCAGGGCGTGCGCGCAGGGGCGGCGGCCTCGTATACAGAGCGGTGGGTGCTTCCAGGACCCAGCGGGTCCTCCGCGGATCTCCGGTCCGGGCGCCCTTGTTCCGCCTTCCCGCCGTACGAGGAGAAGCGCTCTCCATGACCTCCACTTCCACGACCCGAGCCGGGACCACGGACGCACACGGAGCCGCAGCGGCAGGCGAGGAGGACCAGTTGCCGCAGCCGCGCTCGTTCCGCGAAGTGCGGGGCTGGTTCTACAACACGGACATCGTGCTCTTCGACTGGCTGCTGTCACGGCAGCGCAAGCTCGAACAGCACGGCGATCTGCTGGAGATGGGTGCCTATCTCGGCAAGAGCGCGATCATGCTCCGCTCGTATCTGCGCGACGACGAGACCTTCACGGTGTGCGACCTGTTCGGCTCCGAGGCGCCCACGGCGAGCAACGAACGTGAGATGCGCGGCTCGTACTCGACCCTGACCCGGCGGGGCTTCGAGAGCAACTTCCTCTCCTTCCACGACGAGTTGCCGCGTGTGCTGCACGCCCCGACCTCGGTGGTCCCCGGTGAAGTCGCGGCGGGAAGCTGCCGGTTCGTGCACGTCGACGCCTCGCACCTCTACGAGCACGTGCGTCCCGACATAGCGGCCGCACGCGACACGCTCACCGAGGACGGGATAGTCGTCCTGGACGATTACCGCTCGTCGCACACGCCCGGCGTGGCCTGCGCGACGTGGCAGGCGGTGCTGGAGGGCGGACTGCGGCCGGTGTGCGTCAGCGCCCAGAAGTTCTACGGCACTTGGGGCGACCCGGCGCCCGTACAGGCGGAGCTGCACGCGGCGCTGCGCGAGCGCGGCGACTGCTGGCTGCAGTGGCAGGACGTGGCCGGCCACCGGCTGCTGTTGGTGGGGGCCGACAAGGCGACGCAGCCGGCGCTGCCGCGTTCCCGGCATGCGAAGTCCCGGGACGAATCCCGGGACTCCGGTTCGGGCGCCGCCGCCCGGCGTGGCAGGGGCGCGGCGATATCCGCGTTCTCCCGCCGTGCCGCTCGTGAGGTGCTGCCGCCCGTGGTCTCCCGCCACCTGGCCCGGGCACTGCGCGGCGCCCGGAACCGGTGACGGGAGGGGCGGCGGCCCCTGCTTCTGCTTCCTACTTCACGGCGCCGGCCATCATGCCCGAGACGAACTGACGCTGGAACGCGAAGAAGACGATCAGCGGGATGATCATCGACACGAAGGCGCCCGGCGCCAGCACGTCGATGTTGTTGCCGAACTGGCGGACCTGCTGCTGCAGCGCCACCGTGATCGGCGGACTGCTGGAATCCGCGAAGATCAGCGCGACGAGCATGTCGTTCCACACCCACAGGAACTGGAAGATGCCCAGCGACGCGATGGCCGGACCGCCGAGCGGCATGACCACGCGGGTGAAGAGACGGACCTCGCCGGCACCGTCGAGGCGGGCGGCCTCCAGCAGTTCGCGGGGGATCTCCGCGAAGAAGTTGCGCAGGAGGAAGACCGCGAACGGCAGGCCGAAGGCCGTGTGGAAGATGACGACGCCGGCTGTCGTCTCGAAGAGCCCGAGGGTGTTGAAGAGCTTGGCGACCGGAATGAGGGCCACCTGCACCGGGACGACCAGCAGCCCCACGACCAGCAGGAAGAACCAGTCCCGGCCGGGGAAGTCCAGCCAGGCGAAGGCGTAACCCGCGAGAGCACCGATGATCACGACGGTCAGGGTCGAGGGGATCGTGATGAGCAGGGTGGTGAAGAGCGACCCCGTCACCAGCTCGTTGGAGAGCAGAGCGTTGTAGTTCTCACCGGTGAACTGACCCGCGTCGATCACCCACGGGAAGCTGGAGTTGAAGTCGAAGACGCTCCACCAGCCGGAGACGCCGATGTCCTCGGGGCTGCGGAGCGAGGAGCTCAGCAGCCCGACGGTCGGCATCAGCCAGATGAGTGCGATGACGACGAGCCCGAGACGTACCGCCCAGTGGCCGGTGAGAGCGACCAGCCGGGATGCGACCGAGGTCTTCTTCGTCCCGGAAGGCGGAGGCCCCGACGGATCGGCGGTGGTGGTCGGTTCGGGCTGGGCCGCGCTGACGGCAGTCATCGGCGGGTCTCCCTTCGGAGGCGACGGATGTTGACGACCATCACCGGCAGGACGAGCAGCAGCAGGATGACAGCGATCGCGCTGCCGATGCCCTGGTTCGATCCGGCACCGAAGGACGACAGATACAGCTGGAGGGCGAGCACGTTGGCCTCGCTCTGACTTGCGCTCGGGGCGATGATGTAGACGAGGTCGAAGATCTTCAGCACATTGATCATCAACGTGACGACGACGACTCCGAGCACCGGAGCCAGCACCGGCACCGTGATCTTCCGGAAGACCTGCCACTCGTTCGCCCCATCGACTCTCGCCGCCTCCAGCAACTCCCGTGGTACGCCCGCGAGTCCGGCCGCGATCAGCACCATGGCGAAGCCGGCCCACATCCAGATGTACGAGCCGATGATGGAGGGCGTCACAAGCGTCGAGCCGAGCCAGTCGATGCCGTTGTAGGGCTCCGCGAAGTTCGAGGCGGGCAGGCGGAGTTTGGCCCCGTCGGCCTTGGACGGCAGCGAGAACGTGCCGTCCTTGCCCGTCTCGGCCGTGCCGACGACCTTGCCGTCCTTGACCGCCTCGACCTTGATGCCCGCGAGCGCCTTCTCCTTCTTGTCGACGACGTCGGGCTTGCCCGCGCCGCCCGGGGCGAAGTCGAGCCAGACGGTGCCGGTGACCTGGCCGGGCTTCGGCTGTGCCGTCTTGGCGGGGGCCGCGCCTGCCGCATCCTTCGGCGGTACGCCGACGAGTGCGAGGTTGGCCGGACCGGACGCCGAGGCGGTCGACTTGGTGGTGAAGTCGCCGCCGCCCGACTTGGCCAGATCGGCGTTGGGACGGGGACGGGCACCCGGCCACGCGGAGGACTCGGCGAAGGTGTCGTGCACCCCCACCCAGACGGCGTTGGCCACGCCCTGCTGCGGGTCCTGCTCGTAGACCAGGCGGAAGATGATGCCCGCGGCGAGCATGGAGATCGCCATCGGCATGAAGATGATGAGCTTGAACGCCGTGCCCCAGCGCACCCGTTCGGTCAGTACGGCGAAGATCAGACCCAGCGCCGTACACACCGACGGGACGACGATGACCCAGATGAGGTTGTTCTTGAACGCGGTGAGGATCTCGTCGTCCGTGAAGACCTCGACGTAGTTGCCGAGACCGATGAAGCTCGACCCCGAAGCGTCGAAGGTGCTGCGGAAGACCGAGTACAGGATCGGGTAGACGACCAGCGCACTCAGCAGCAGCATCGCGGGCAGCAGGAACGAGAAGGCGATCCAGGGGCGCGAACGCATCACGGAGACCGAGGCCTTCGTGGCCCGGGGCGCCGACGGCGCCGAGGCGGCGACGGAAGCCGTTCCGCCCGGGGAGTCCTTGGTGGCAGCGGTGCCCGCGCCCGGCGGATCTTCCGTCGGCGGGGTCGGGGTGGGGGTGGGCATCACAGTGGTGTCCCTTGTCCGGGCCGGTCCCTTGTCCGGGACCGAGGGAGTGGTCGGGGTGGGCCGGGTGCTGCGGCGTGGCCGGTGCCGGGCCCGTCGTCGACGACGGACCCGGCACCGGCTGTGTGCCGCCGGCCCTCAGAGCGCGCTGTGAACCGGCGCGGGCTTCAGTCCTTGTACGCCTTGGAGGCTGCTGCCTCGAGAGCGCTCTGGGTACCGGCCACGTCCTTCGGGTTCTTGAGGAAGTCCTGGAGGGCCTTCCACTCGCCCTTGCCCTTGGTGCCGCCGAACTCCGCCGGGGCCTGGTCGGACATGTCGAACCGGAAGTCGTCGCCCGCCGAGACCAGGGCCTTGGCGATCTCGCGCTGGACGTCGTCCGGGTACGCCTTGGCGTCCAGGTTCTTGTTCGGCGAGACGAAGCCGCCCTCCTGGGCCCAGACAGCCGCGGCCTCCGGGGAGGCGAGGAAGGTCAGCAGGGCGTGGGCGCCCTTGTTGTCCTTCAGCGCGACGGCCGCGTCGCCACCCGTGACGACCGGGGCCTTGCCGTCCACAGTCGGGAACGGGTAGACCTTCGCGTCCTTGCCGATCTTCGCCTTGGTGTCGTTGGCGACGTTGATGCCGACGAAGTCACCCTCGAAGACGCTCGCGGCGCTCGGGGTGTCGGTGGAGTCGAAGGTCTGCGTGACGGACTTCGGGAAGTCGGTCTGCAGCGCGCCCTTGTTGCCTCCGGCCAGCAGCTCCTTCTTCCCGAACAGCTCGGCGAGAGTGGTCAGAGCCTTCTTCACCGAGGGATCGGTCCACTTGATCTCGTGCTTGGCGAGCTTGTCGTACTTCTCGGGGCCCGCCTGCGAGAGGTAGATGTTCTCGAACCAGTCGGTGAGGACCCAGCCGTCGGCGCCGCCGACGGAGACCGGCTCGACACCGGAGTCGGAGATCGTCTGCGCGTTCTTGACGAACTCCTTCCAGGTCTTCGCCTCACTGACGCCCGCGGCCTCGTACGCGCCGGCGTTGTACCAGATCAGGGACTTGCTGGCGGCCTTGAAGTAGACGCCGTACTGCTTGCCGTTGTTGGCGCCCAGGTCCTGCCAGCCCTTGGAGAAGTTCTTGCCGAGCTGCTCCTTGGTGGCGTCGTCGAGAGGCTTGAGCCAGCCCTTCTCGGCGAACTGGTTCAGCACGCCGACCTGCGGCAGCATCGCGACGTCCGGCGGCGCTCCGCCCTCGATCTTCGAGCCGAGGAACGTCGCGACGTTGTCACCGGTGGGCGTGACCTCGACCTCGGCACCCGTGCGCTTCTCGAACGCCTCGATGACCTTGGTGAAGTTCTTGCCCTCGTCGCCCGTCCAGACGGCCGCGACCTGAAGCTTCTCACCCTTGAGCTTGGGGAGCTTCACGGTGCTCTTGTCAGCTTGGGAAGCACCGCCCTCTCCCCCCTTGTCGTCGCTGCCGCCGCCACCGCAGGCGGCCGTCAACGACAGTGCTGCGACGGCGCACAGCGCCACCGCGCCACGTGCAGTCGCCCTGGTGGTGCCGGTCTTGCTGAAGATGCTGGTGTGGTTCCTGGTGCCTGATGCACCAGTCGCCCGGACCGAATTACGCATAGCTCCCGCCGTCCCCATCGGAGGCACGGCTCCGGGTTCCGGCCGCCGTGCCGCTTGGTCACAAGGCAGAGGGCTTCTGGTCTACGCCCTCAGTCCCGTGCGCAACTTCCTACGCCTGAACGCGGATGGCCCGCAATACGTTGTCAGCTTTCAAGAACCTCATCTTGACCACTCCGTGATCTGTTTGCAGCGACGGTGCCCGATTCCTGTCGGTCCAGCCCCAGAGACTGCGCCGCGCGGCCCACCGCGCTCGCAAGCAGCGCGAGGTCCGTCGGACCGTTGCCGAGTTCGCGAACGGGGCGCCGCGCAGGGGGATCTCCGGCACGTGTCCAGTCCAGCGGGACGACCGTCGGACGCTGCGTCGCGGTGCGCGGAATGCGGCCCGTGATCCGGCCCGCCTGGAAGGCCGTGGCCGTGCCGTCCGCCTCGGTGAGCGTGCCGCGGCCCGGGAGGGCGCTCTCGCCGTCCGGCCCGTCGCCGCCGCCCTGCCGGCTCAGTTCGGCGCGCAGCGCGGCCGCTTGGGCGACCGCCGTTCCCTCCGTACGGTCCGGGCGGCCGCTCGCCGCCACGACGTGCATCCCGAGACGCGCTCCGTCCTTCGCCACGCTCTCCAGCGCGCGCATCACCGAACCCGCGGCCGGGCGCCCCGGATTGCCCAGCGAGGGGTCGGCGAGTGTGTCGAAGTCGTCGACAAGGATGACGATCCTGGGGAGAGGAGCCTCCTGTGCGTCCAAGTGTTGAACGATCGCTCCGGTTTCGCTGCTGGTCGTGGCGTCGCTCTGCTCGTTCGTGCCGCTGCTCGGTTCGGGGCCCGTCTGCGTGCGGAGGCGGAGCGTGCCGGGCTCGTCCCGAGGGTCGCTCACGGGAGCCGCTTCGGACGGTCCGGCGGGTTGTGCCCGGCGCTGCTGCCGCACGGCCGAGCGGTGCCCCGCGCGCGCGAGCCGGCGCGCGAACCCCTCGTACGTGCCCTCCGGGCCGATCAGTTCCGCGCGGCGCTTGAGCTCCCCGCTGAGGGACTGCGCGAACTCCCGCATGGTGGCCGGGTCGCTGGCTGCCAGGTGGTGACGGGCGTGCGGCAGCTCCAGGCAGGTGTGCAGGCCGTCGCCCGCGGCGCCGTCACCGTCGAGCAGTACGAGTTGGAGCCGGTCCGGCGGGCTGCCCACGGAGAGGGAGGCGGCGAGCGAGCGCAGCAGCTCCGTCTTCCCGGAGGCCGGAGGCCCCGTGACGAGGGCGTGCCCGCGGGTGAGCCCCAGCTCTGCCTCCAGCGAGCCGCGCGGCCCCGCACCGAAGACGAGGGTGGCGCGGCCGGCTGCCGGGACGGGAGGTCCGCCCTGCGGGCCCTGCCCGCCGGAACCGCCCTGCCCGCCGGTGCCGCTCTGCGCGCCCCTTCCGTCCTGTTCGCTCTGTCCGCCCTGCGCCGCGCCCGCTTCCGTGCCGCCGGGCTCGGCCCACCGCGCGAGCAGCGCCGCGGGAGTTGCCCGGGCGAGCCCCAGTTCGTCGAGGAGCCGGGAGCTGCGCGGGAGTGCGGTGACGGCCCTGCCCGCCGTGCCCGCACGCGCCCCGGCGCCCTCCGGCTCCCGCAGCGGGGCCATCGCCCGCGCGAACCGCTCGGCCCATGCCGCCGATACGGCGTCGAGCGTGCAGACGGTGCCTGAGGTGCCCGCCGTGGCGTGCGCGGCACCGGGGCTCTCGGCAGAACCGGGCGCGCCTTGGCCGCCGGGGCCGGCGGACGTCCCGCCGGGGCCGCCGGGCGCCGTCCTCTCGCGGCGGACCACCCGCACCGCCGTCGCGACCGCTCCGCTCAGCAGCGCGAGCGCCCCGCACTCCCGGAAGGCCGCGGACGTGTCGCACGCCGCCCGCACCGTCTCGGAGACGGGCGAGGAGGGAGTGGCTGCCGGCGTCTCGGCGAGGCAGAGCAGATGGATGCCGGCCCGCGGTCCTTCCACCGCCAGCCTCTCCACCGAGTCGCGCAGCGAGGCCGATCCGGGATCGCCGTCGACGACCAGCAGCGTGTACGGGCCGGGACCGGAGGGGGCTCCGCCGTGCCCCAAGTGCCCCGCGTGCCCCGGCTGGTGCCGCGACTCCTCCAGCCGGTGGGTGAGTTCGGCAACGCGCGCCGTGGCCTGGTCCCTGTCGTACGCGGTGAGCAGACGGCAGTCCTGGCCGTGCGCGGGGCGGAGGTGGGGCAGCCACCCCAGCCAGGACCACTCCCGGATGCGCGCCTCGGCGTCACGCGAGCGGTCCGCCGAGATCAGCACCATCTCCAGGGTGCTCGGGCCGTGCAGAGCGGCGAGCTGGGCCAGCACGGACCGGGCCAGGCCCGTCAGGCGCGGCCGCGGGCCCGCCAGTCCCAGGGCGCCCGCTTCGCGCAGCCCGACGGTGACCGGCGGCCCCGGCCGGCCGTGGCCGTGGTGCGCCGTGCCGATCCGTACGGTCAGGGCCTCGGGGTGGCCCGGCTCGCGTTCCCAGAGCCTGGGCCCCGGACCGAGCGCGGTGAGCAGGATCGTGGCCGGGTCGGGCCGGTGTCCGTCCCCGGAAGGCGTCAGTGCGGAGACTTCGCCGCCGGACGCTGATGCGGACCCGTGCGCGGCGCCGGGCCCGTCCGGGCCGCCCGCCGCGCCCGCGAGCGATGCTGCGTGGCCCTCGCCCTGGCGGCCGCCCGTGAAGCGCCGGGCCCAGGCGCCCAGCCCGCGGGAGCGGGGCCGCTCGGGCGCCTCCGCGCCGGCGCCGCCCGGGCCGCCGGGCCCACCGTGCCGCCCGCTCGTCGGTACCCCGGCCTCGCCGGGCGGGAACTGCTGTGCGTAGCGGGCGTGTTGGGCGATTCCCGAGCCGTGTGTGGTGCCCCCGTCCGGGAAGGGGCCGACCGGTGCGTATCCGTGCGCGCCGTCCCCGGTGGCGGACGTGGCGCCCTCGCCACTGCCCTCGCCGCCGGCTTCCCGGGCGCCGCCCCCGTCACGTACGGGCGCGGCGGCCTCCCCGCCGAGGCCGGGTGTGCGCTCCGCCTCCGGCAGGCCGTCCCGCCCGCCCCGCGGCGCCGCCAGGCGCAACTGCCCGTTCCCGTCCGGCAGCGTACGGAGGGAGGCGGGCAGGGGGGCGGAGGCCGGAGGCCCCTCGGCCGCCCCGGACTCCGGGAAGGCGCCGTCCGCCGCCGTCTCGACGCGCAGCGCCGACTCACCGACCCGCAGCGTCGAACCGGCACGGAAGAGCACCGGCTGCCCTCCGACGGGCGCACCGTCGAGCGAAGTGCCGTTGGTGGAGCCGAGGTCGGCGACGGTGACGGCACCGCCGTCGGAGACCGTGACCGCGCAGTGCAGCCGTGAGACATCCGGGTCGTCGAGCGGCACGTCGGCCTCGGCGGAACGGCCGAGCCGGACCTTGCCGCCCTGGAGGAGGTGTATGCCACCGGCGTCAGGCCCCGAGACGACGTGCAGTCTCGCCTTCGCCGAGCCGTACGTGGAAAGGGCCGGCGCCGCGGACGGGAGGGCAGGGCCGTGCAGCGAGATGACGGCGCCGTCCAGCAGCGGGGGGTCGCCGAGCATCTGACGGTGCGGATCCAGCCGCTCCGTGCCCGCGTACACCGCCGTCGTCGAATCCGCCGAGGACTCGGCGCCGCCCGAGTGCCCGGGGCCGCCGGCGCCGTGGCCGCCGCCCGTGCCCGAGCCGCTCACCGACGCGGCGGCGGTGGAGACGAGCCCGCCGGTCACGGCGGACAGGGGCGTGCCGGACGGGGCCGTGACCAGTACGTCGCACGCCGCTCCAGCGCCCGGCGCACCTGCCGCGCCACCCGCACCCTGGCCGCTTCCGCGCGGCCCGAGGGTGACAGTCAGCCGGATCTGCATCGGTCCTCCCGGTCCCGACCACCGGTGTGCCGGCCGCGCAAGCGGCGAGGCGGTCACCCTCGCCGCGCTTCCGCGCCCTGCACACATCTCCCACACGGCACAGCACCCCGCGGCCGGCGAATCCACGCCGCCACGGCCCGGATCACGCGGCCCCGTGGGTCCGCGCGCCCGCGCACAGTGCTGTCGATGCCGCGAGCATCTTCGCACCCGTCACTGACATCGCGCCCCGCTCGCGGCGGTCAATGATCTTGATTTTGCGCTGTGGTGCGCAAGGGGGCCTGTCCGGACAGTTCGCCGGATACGATCCGCGACCCCGCGCGTGCCGTGTGCCGGGCGTACGGGGCGGGGACGGGCGGGATTCGTTCCCGCGGCGGGAGTGCGGCGCGAGCGGACGCGGCGTGGTCGCAACCGTGTCCGGCGCGCCGCGCGTCTTTGCCGGAAGTCGCCCATCCGTTCGCACTCGGCGTCGACCGTTCGCGAGACGGCACTATTGTGGGTGGGATTGCAGTACGACACCAGGGAGCGCATGACGTGCGGCCTGTAGGCAGCAAGTACCTGCTCGAGGAACCGCTGGGCCGCGGCGCCACGGGCACCGTGTGGCGGGCGAGGCAGAATCAGACGGCGGGCGCCGAGGCGGCAGTGCCGGGCCAGCCCGGCGAGACGGTGGCGATCAAGGTCCTCAAGGAGGAGCTGGCCAACGACCCCGACGTGGTCATGCGCTTCCTGCGGGAGCGCTCCGTCCTGCTCCGTCTCCAGCACCACAACATCGTCCGTACGCGCGACCTGGTCGTGGAGGGCGATCTGCTCGCCCTCGTGATGGACCTGGTCGAGGGGCCGGACCTGCACCGCTATCTGCGCGAGAACGGGCCGTTCTCGCCGGTGGCCGCCGCCCTGGTGACCGCGCAGGTCGCCGACGCGCTCGCCGCGAGCCACGCCGACGGCATCGTGCACCGGGACCTCAAGCCGGCGAACGTGCTGCTCGCGGACGGTCCGGAGGGCATGCGTCCGATGCTCACCGACTTCGGTATCGCGCGGCTCGCCGATTCGCCGGGGCTGACGCGTACCCAGGAGTTCGTCGGCACGCCCGCCTATGTGGCGCCCGAGTCCGCCGAGGGCCGGCCCCAGACCTCCGCCGTCGACATCTACGGCGCGGGCATCCTGCTGTACGAACTGGCCACCGGGCAGCCGCCGTTCGCCGGCAGCACCGCGCTCGAAGTGCTCCAGCGTCACCTGCGTGAGGACCCGGTCCGTCCGCCGAGCATGCCCGATCCGCTGTGGACGGTCGTGGAGCGGTGCCTGCGCAAGCAGCCGGAGGAGCGGCCCAGCGCGGTGAACCTCGCGATCGCGCTCCGTACGGTCGCCGGCGGCATCAGCGCCCAGGCCACACCGGACCAGGCCGCGGCCGCGATGGGCGTCGCCGGGCTGCTCGCGCCCGACCCGGCCCCCGCGCCGGTGCCGGAGACCGGCACGGGCGGCGGCGCGGCCGCCGCGGCTGCGGGCGGTGCGGTCGCCGGAGCGGCCGCCGGCGCCGCCGCGGGTGCGGCCGCCGGGCACGCCGACCCCACGCAGGTGCTGCCCCATTCCGCTTCCGCCCAGGCGCAGGGCCCGGGCGGCGGCCAGTACGACCCGAACGCCGCCACCAGCTACCTGCCGCACTCCGGCGCACAGGCCCCGGGCGGACAGGGCGGCCAGCCCGGCCAGGGCCCGAACGCGGACCCGACCCAGGTCATGCCGCCCGTACCGGGCGCACCGCCACCGCCCGCCCAGTCCCCGGACGCGGGGCAGCCGGACGGCCCGCATCCCTGGGAAGGCCAGATGCGCGCGGCCCGCGACCGCAACGAGCAGACCCAGGTCCAGCCGCTCGACCCGGGCATGGACCCGCTGCGCCGCCGTCCGCACCGCCAGCCCCCGCCGCAGCAGCCGCCGCCCGGCCGCCGTCAGCCTCCGCCCCCGGAGCACTACGGACGGCAGCAGCGCCGCCCCGCCCAGCCGCCTCCGCAGCGGTACGAGCCGGAGCCGCCGCCCCGCAGGGAGCCGCGGCCCCGGCGCGAGCCGCGGCAGCGCGGCGCGAACCCGATGCGCATCCCCGGGCTCGGCTGCCTCAAGGGCTGCCTGTTCATGATCCTTCTTCTCGTGGTGGCCGCCGTGCTGGTGTGGAATCTCACTCCGCTTCCCGAGTGGTGGGAGCAAGGGAAGAGTTTCTGGGAGTCGGTGCAGAACCTGTTCGACGAGATCGGCAATCTGATCGACAGTGCTCCCAAATAGCGCTTCCAGTACGCGAGTTCGGTGATTTGTCGACTTCCGGAGAGAGAATTCCCCCTCGAAAGTGACGGTTAGTGCGCTCCTGGGCCCTCGGGCCCCTTCCGCGGCGTAGTTTTGTCGCCATGGCACGGAAGATCGGCAGTCGCTACACCGCTCACCAGATCCTGGGCCGCGGCAGCGCCGGCACGGTGTGGCTCGGCGAAGGTCCCGACGGCCCCGTCGCCGTCAAGCTCCTCCGCGAGGACCTCGCGTCCGACGAGAATCTGGTGGAGCGGTTCGTGCAGGAGCGCAGCGCCCTGCTCTGCCTCGACCACCCGAGTGTGGTCGGCGTCCGCGATCTCGTCGTGGACGGCAACGACCTCGCCCTCGTCATGCAGTTGGTCCGCGGCACGGATCTGCGCACCAGGCTGGAGCACGACCGCCGCATCGCGCCGCAGCCCGCGGCCGCGATCGCGGCGGACGTCGCGGAAGCGCTGGCGGCCGCGCACGCGGCGGGCATCGTCCACCGGGACGTCAAGCCCGAGAACGTACTGCTGGACGCGCTGGCACCGGCGGGCCCCGGCGGCGCACCGCCCGCGCTGCTCACGGACTTCGGCGTCGCGAAGCTGATCGACTCGCCGCGCACCACGCGGGCCACGTCGATCATCGGCACGCCCGACTACCTCGCGCCGGAGATCGTCGAAGGTCTGCCGCCCCGCGCCTCCGTCGACATATACGCCCTCGCCACCGTGCTCTACGAACTCCTCGCCGGATTCACGCCGTTCGGCGGAGGACACCCCGGCGCGGTGCTGCGCCGCCACGTCACCGAGTCGGTGGCTCCGCTGCCCGGCATCCCGGACGAGCTGTGGCTGCTGATCCACCAGTGCCTGGCCAAGGCCCCCGCCTCGCGGCTGCGCGCCGAGGAGGTGGCGGCACGGCTGCGCGAGCTGCTGCCGGACCTGGAGGGCCTGCCGCAGCTGGACATCGACGAACAGCCCGAGGAGCCCTACGAGCCGTACGAGTACGGGGGTTCCGGCGCCCCGCAGGAGACCCACGGCTCCGGCGGGCGGACCTCCACGGGTGATCACGTCCGTACGGCCGCGGGGCACGACGGCCGCGCGGCGTCCACGGCCGGCGGCCACGGTACGGGCGTCCACGGGCGCTCCGGCCGTGCGGCGGTGCCGCTCGTGCACAGCGGCGCGGGCCCCGACTCCAACCGCGACACCCATACGAGCATGCGCGTGCCCGGCGCCGACGAGCTGGCCGGCGGCGCACACGGCACCGCCCGGGCCCCTCGCGCCGTGGGAGAGCCACGTGCGGGTTCCGCCCGGAACCGGGCCTCCGCGGCAGCGGAGCGCCGGCGGCGTCTCAAACTCGGCGCCGGAGCAGCGGTGATCGCGGCCGTGGCGGGCGTGGGCGGATGGTTCGCCGCCTCCGGTGGCGACGGTGAGACCACGCAGCCGGCACCCGCGGTCGAGCAGCCGCACGAGCCCTGACCCCGCAGAGCTGACCGGCACGGGCAGCCCGAACCGGCTACGGATTCCGGCCCGGACCCCGGCCGGAATCCGTACGTGTCCCCCGCCCCGTACCGCGCGCGATCCGCCCGGACCCGGGCCCGGAGCGGACGCGGTCCCGCCGGGGCCGCGGGCCCGGTACGGGCGGTGTTCGGCTCACCCCGGCCGGGAACGGGCGGATGCCCCAGCCGTTAGGGTGGAGGTGTGGCCATCCCCGATTTTCCCGAAGAGCTCAAGTCCCTCCGCTCCACCATGGAGTCGATCGAGGCCGTCATGGACCTCGGCAGGATGAGGGAGGACATCGCCTCGCTCGAGGAGCGGGCGGCGGCCCCCGACCTGTGGGACGACGTGGAGAACGCGCAGCGGGTCACCAGCAAGCTCTCCTACCTCCAAGGCCAGCTGCGGAGAGTCGAGGAGCTTCGCTCGCGGATCGACGACGTCGAGGTGCTCTTCGAACTCGCCGGCAGTGAGAACGACGAGGACGCCCGCGGCGAGGCGGAGGCCGAGCTGCAGTCGCTGCGCAAGTCGGTCGACGAGCTGGAGGTGCGCACCCTCCTCTCCGGTGAGTACGACCCGCGCGAGGCCGTCGTGAGCGTGCGTGCCGAGGCCGGCGGGGTCGACGCGGCGGACTTCGCCGAGCAGCTCATGCGGATGTATCTGCGCTGGAGCGAGCGCAGGGGCTACTCGACGGAGGTCTACGACACCAGCTACGCGGAGGAGGCGGGCATCAAGTCCGCGACCTTCGCCGTCAAGGCGCCCTACGCCTACGGCACTCTCTCCGTCGAGCAGGGCACGCACCGCATGGTGCGCATCTCGCCGTTCGACAACCAGGGCCGCCGCCAGACTTCCTTCGCGGGCGTCGAGGTGCTGCCCGTCGTCGAGCAGGTCGACCACATCGACATCCCGGAGAACGAGCTCCGGATCGACGTGTTCCGTTCCTCCGGTCCGGGCGGCCAGTCGGTCAACACCACCGACTCCGCGGTCCGGATGACCCACATCCCCACGGGCATCGTCGTCTCCTGTCAGAACGAGAAGTCCCAGATCCAGAACCGCGCCGCAGCCATGCGCGTGATGCAGTCCCGTCTGCTCGCTCACCGCCGTCAGGAGGAGCAGGCGAAGATGGACGCGCTCAAGGGGGACGGGGGCAACTCCTGGGGCAGCCAGATGCGTTCGTACGTCCTGCACCCGTACCAAATGGTGAAGGACTTGCGGACGGAACATGAAGTCGGCAATCCCCAGAGCGTTCTCGACGGAGATATCGACGGCTTTCTCGAAGCGGGCATCCGCTGGCGCAAGCAGCAGGAGCAGCAGGACGAGAGCTGATCACGAGGCTCAACAAGCCACGTCCGCATAACGATTCGGACGGCACTCGTGAACTCGCCGTGCGGAACGGCCAATTCACACTGTTCTCGCTTGACTGAGGTGTGAAAAGTGGGAAAGCTGTGCGATCGCATGCCTGTGTCAGGGGCGCGTGCGGGGGTGATGAGCGGACAGAATCCGTGTCCCGGCAAGAGGCTCCGCAGCCCGTCACACAGCTGCTCCATGGAAGATTGAAACTACTGGGGGTAGTTGGCCAATGATGAAATCGAAGACGCGGCTGCGTGTGGCGCGCGTTGCAGCCGGCACGGTGTTCGCCGTCGGCGCCTCGTTCACCGCCGCGGGTGCCGCGCAGGCCGCCAGCCCGAGCGCCACGGCGCAGGAGGACGGCCTCGTCGGCGGCCTCCTCGGTGGTGTGATCGGCGGTGGCGACAGCGGCGGTGACACCGGTGGCGACACCGAGGGCACCACGGGTGGTGACACCGGTGGCGACACCGAGGGCACCGTCAGCATCGGCGGCGTCGTCGAGGGTGGCGAGAACGAGGGGACCTCCGGTGAGACCACTGGTGACACCACCGAGGGCACCACCGGCGACACCACCGGTGGCGACGACGGCGGCTCCACCACCACGACCGGCGGTGACACCGGTGGCTCCACCGGTGGCGACACCGGCGGCGGCGAGGAGCCGGCCACCATCGGCGGTTCCGGCGGTGGCGACGACACCTGCGACCTGAACGACGACAGCGTCGACTGCGGCAGCGAGACGCAGCCCGACAGCTCGGGCAGCCAGCCCGTCGAGCAGCCGCAGGCGCCGAAGGAGGAGCTGGCCGACACCGGTTCCGCCGAGACCACCTACCTGCTGGTCGGTGCCGCGACGATGATCGCGGGTGGTGTGGCCTTCCGCGTCATGCCGCGCATGATCAACCGCCGTACGGCCGCCTGAGGTCCGCACGCGCAGATAGACAGACGAGGGGCCCGGGACGCAGCGCACAGCGCGTCCCGGGCCCCTCGTTCGTGTACGTGTGGCAGGCGGGCCCTGGAGAGCCGCGGTGACCCGAAGGGATCACGCGGTGTCGCCGCCCGCTCACACCGCCAGGCCAGTAGGCCTACGCCGTCGCCATCCGCTGGGCCACGAGCGCGACGGTCAGCAGGGCCAGCAGAAGTGCGAAAAGGGCGGTGGGGGAGAGGCTCGCCAGAGGCGACTCCCGGTGCAGACGCTCACGGTGTGCGCGGCACACGGCGCAGCGGCCCTCGCTCACGGGGCCGGCGCAGTTGGCACACACCAGTCGGTCGCATGTCATGCGAACTCCTCTCAGTCTGCCAACGACACCGGGGAGTAATCGGTTCCCCAAAGGATGCGCTCCTGCACTCCACTGTGCCAGCATCCGCGCGCGCGTGCAGAGGCTCGGTGCCTACCGCCGCCCGCAGGCCCCGCTCGGCCCCGACACCGGGTGAGAAAGACCGCAAATGCCCGCTTTGCCCCAAAGGGCGCGTGACCAAGCCCACCAACAACGGACGCCGACTGCGCACCGTGGGCCGGTTCGCGTAAGGTCGCCACACCCCCGGCTGACGCCGGCCGGGCCCCGGCGCAGCCAGCAGGGGTCCTCCCGGCGCGGTCAGGTGGGAAGTCCCCCTGGGGGCACCTCCCTGCGAAGCGAGGGGGAGCAGCCAGGGGACTGCCCCATGGGAGCCGCACCGCGGCTTCCGCAGCCCATACCCAAGGCCGACATGGTGTATCCGTGATCCGATTCGACAGCGTCTCCAAGTCCTACCCGAAGCAGAACCGCCCGGCGCTGCACGATGTCTCGCTGGACATCGAGCGCGGCGAGTTCGTCTTCCTGGTGGGATCGTCCGGCTCCGGCAAGTCCACCTTCCTCCGGCTGATCCTCCGCGAGGAGCGCGCCAGCAACGGGCAGGTGCACGTACTGGGCAAGGACCTCGCGCGGCTCTCCAACTGGAAGGTGCCGCAGATGCGCCGCCAGCTCGGGACGGTCTTCCAGGACTTCAGGCTGCTGGCCAACAAGACGGTCGGTGAGAACGTCGCGTTCGCGCTGGAGGTCATCGGCAAGTCCCGTGTGCAGATCCGCAAGACGGTGCCGGAGGTGCTCGACCTTGTGGGCCTCGGCGGCAAGGACGACCGGATGCCGGGCGAGCTCTCCGGCGGCGAGCAGCAACGTGTGGCCATCGCCCGTGCGTTCGCGAACCGTCCGATGCTGCTCATCGCCGACGAGCCGACCGGCAACCTGGACCCGCAGACCTCCGTCGGAATCATGAAGCTGCTGGACCGGATCAACCGGACCGGTACGACAGTGGTGATGGCCACGCACGACCAGCAGATCGTCGACCAGATGCGCAAGCGCGTCGTCGAGCTGGAGCGCGGCCGGCTCGTGCGTGACCAGACGCGCGGTGTCTACGGCTACCAGCACTGAGCAGCCGGCGGGGCGCCGCCGGCACTGCGTCCGGCGGGCCCCGGGGGCGAACAGTCTGAGCAGTCTGAGCAGTTGAGACGGCAACACACTGAAAGGACGCCATGCGCGCCCAGTTCGTACTGTCGGAGATCAGCGTCGGTCTCCGCCGCAATCTCACGATGACCTTCGCGGTGATCGTCTCGGTCGCCCTGTCTCTGGCCCTGGCCGGCGGTTCCCTGCTCGCACGCGAGCAGGTCAGCACCATGAAGGGCTACTGGTACGACAAGGTCCAGGTGTCGGTCTACCTGTGCAACGAGAACGACGCCGACTCCGACCCGAACTGCGCCAAGGGCGCCGTGACCGGCCAGCAGAAGGAGCAGATCCGCACCGACCTGGAGAAGCTCCGCGTGGTCGACAAGGTCTACCACGAGTCCGCCGACGAGGCGTACAAGCACTACAAGGAGCAGTTCAAGGACTCTCCGCTCGCCGACTCCCTCACGCCCGACCAGATGCAGGAGTCCTACCGGGTCAAGCTCGACGATCCGACCAAGTACCGGGTGCTGCAGACCGCCTTCTCCGGCAGACCAGGGGTGCAGGAGGTCCAGGACCAGCGGAACCTCCTGGAGAACCTCTTCAATCTGCTCAACGGCATGAACATCGCTGCCCTGTTCGTGATGGGGCTGATGCTCGTCGTCGCGCTGCTGCTGATCGTCAACACGGTCAGAGTCTCGGCGTTCAGCCGGCGACGGGAGACGGGGATCATGCGGCTGGTGGGTGCCTCCAGCTTCTACATCCAGATGCCGTTCATCCTGGAGGCGGCGATCGCCGGGCTCATCGGCGCCGGGTTCGCGTGCGTGCTGCTCCTCGGCGGCAAGTTCTTCCTCATCGACAGCTGGCTCGCGGAGAAGATCGCACTCATCAACTTCATCGGCTGGGACGCGGTGTTCAAGGTGCTGCCGTTGCTCATCGCGGTGGGGGTCCTGATGCCTGCGGTGGCTGCGTTCTTCACGCTGCGCAAGTACTTGAAGGTGTGACGCACGACGCTGGCGCCGTACGGCCAACGGGCCGTGCGGCGCCCCTCGTCTGGCCTAGACTCCGAAGCATGTCGGACTCGTGGTATTCCGCCCCATCCCCCGACAAACGCAGGGGGAGCTCCCGGCAACTGCGCCGCGGGGCGGGCCTGGCACTGGTTTTCGCGAGCGTCCTCGCGACGGGCGCGGCGACCAACGCTTGGGGCGACGGCGTACGGGCCTTCGCGGGCTCGCGTGACACGGCGTCGGGGGAGACCCCCGCGAACGCCGGCTTCGGCGACGGCACCGACGGCAGTGCCACCGGCAGAACGGCCGGCCTGTACGAGGAAACCGGGCGCGGCAGGGGCGACGGCGCGGCCACGGGTGGTGAGGGGGCCGAGGAGCTGGTCAGCCGCAGCGGCGACCGCTGGTCCTCCGCCTACACGGCCCGCGAGTACGAGGGACTTCGCCGGACCCTGGACGGCGAGTACGTCGGCGTGGGTGTGTCCGTGCGCCGCGAACGGGACGCCCAGGGAACGCCGTCCGTCTCCGTGGCCCGGGTCGCACCGGGAAGTCCCGCCCACCGCGCGGGCGTTCAGCGCGGTGACCGGCTGCGCGCGGTCGACGGCGAGGAGGTCTCCGACCACCCCGTCACCGACGTCGTGGCCCGGCTGCGCGGCTCGGAGACCGGCGGCCGTTCGGCGGACCCGTCCCCGGTCGGCAGCAGCGTCGAGCTCGAACTGGACCGCGACGGGCGGCAGTTCAAGGAGACGCTGGACAGGGCACGGCTCAGCGCCGACGCGGTGACCGTGGACCGGATGCGCCACGGCGTCACCCGTATCAAGGTCTCCTCCTTCAGCAAGGGTTCCGCCGAGCAGGTGCGCGAAGCGGTCGCCCGGCACGCCTCGTCGGGTTCCGGCGTCGTGCTCGATCTGCGCGGCAACTGCGGGGGCCTGGTCGACGAGGCGGTCACCGCGGCCTCCGTCTTCCTGGAGGGCGGCCTCGTCGCCACGTACGAGGAGCACGGCAGCCAGCGCGCCCTCTACGCGGACAGCCGTCACGGTGCCGTGGCGAACGGCAGGACCGCGCCCCCGCTGGTCGTGCTCGTGGACGGCGGCACGATGAGCGCGGCGGAGCTGCTGACCGGGGCCCTGCAGGACCGCGGACGAGCCGTCGTCGTCGGCTCCCGCACCTTCGGCAAGGGCTCCGTCCAGATGCCGCGGGAGCTGCCCGACGGCTCGGTCGCCGAGCTCACCGTCGGCCACTACGCCACCCCCTCGGGCCGCTCGCTGGACGGGGAGGGCATCACGCCGGACCTGCCGGTCGACTCCCCGGGGGACGCCTCGGAGCGGGCCCGCACAGTATTGAGTGGCCTGGAGACCCGGTCGTAGTGGGAGAATGGCCGGGCTATGGCGAAGAAGGACGACAAGAAGAAGAGCAAGGCCGACAAGGCCAAGGACGCGCGCGGCGGCCGTAAGCTCATCGCGCAGAACAAGAAGGCGCGGCACGACTACCACATCCTCGACACCTACGAGTGCGGCATCGCGCTCACGGGTACGGAGGTCAAGTCCCTGCGGCAGGGCCGTGCTTCGCTTGCCGACGGCTTCGCCCAGCTCGACGGCGGCGAGGTCTGGCTGCACAACGTGCACATCCCCGAATACGCACAGGGCACGTGGACGAACCACACGGCCCGGCGGAAGCGGAAGCTGCTGCTGCACCGCTACGAGATCGACAAGCTGATCGGCAAGACCCAGGAGACGGGTCACACGCTCGTGCCGCTCCAGCTGTACTTCCTGAACGGCCGGGCCAAGGTCGAGATCGCGCTGGCGAAGGGCAAGAAGGAGTACGACAAGCGGCACGCGCTGCGTGAGCGGCAGGACCGGCGCGAGTCGGACCGCGCGATGGCCGCGGCGCGTCGGCGGCAGCGGGTGAAGGTCTGAGCGCAGCGCGTAGGCGACACGGACTGTAAGGAAACCTTACGGTTCTGCTCCCGGGAATACGGATGCGCGCATAACGGTTGGCCCTGGTGTGGCCGGGTCACGTACCATGGTCACAGCGCGGCGCCCCCGCCAGGGCGCCGTGGGTTGTCAACTCAACATGGGGATGATCGGTTTCGACAGCGGATGTCGAAGCAGGTGAAGCGAGCCGAGGAACGCGGCAATGATCTCGTTAACCATGTGCCGCAAAAAAATAATCGCCAATCAGAAGCGCGATTCCTTCGCCCTCGCTGCCTAAGCAGCGAGTGTGAAGTGTCAGCCCGGGTGCGTTCCCGACCCGGATCCTGGCATCAGCTAGGGGACTCACCGCGCAGGCCCGGTCACGGGGTCTGCCGGGACATCAAACAGTGACTGGGCCCGTCGGAGACTTGTCCACGTGATCTCCGGGGCCGAGAAAATCGAAGTGGACTGCGCTCGGAGAAGCCCTTCTTTTGCACCGTTGGACGCGGGTTCGATTCCCGCCATCTCCACTCGGACGAGGGCGACGTGTGTCCGCGGAAAGCGCGGACCGGGTCGTCCTCGTCGTGTTCTGCGCGGCTCCGCCGCGCGAGGCGGGGGCTCCGCCACCCGCACCCCCGGCGGGGGCTTCGCCCCCTGCGGCCCCTCGGGGGTGCGCACCGTCTTCCGGTTCCCCGATTGCGTGGGCTTCGCCCTCTGCGACCGCTCGGGTCCCACCGGGGACTCCGCCCTTGCGACCCCTATTGCGGGGGTTCGCCCGCTGTTACTCCGTGGCGGTTGCGCACAGGCTTCCCGGTCCTCGGACCCGTCGCGCCGTCGGCACGACGTACGTCCCGGTCAACTGGCTCCTGTTCACGAGTGGTTGACGGCCTGTCACCGGCCGGGACGAGTTGGACCTGACGGTCATGTGGTGGTCACGATCGGGCAGCCGCCGAACGGACCGGAGGGGGTGGGACGCGGAGGCGGTGGCTCCGGGAAACTCAAGCATGATTTGCGGACCGGTACATGGAGGGCAGCACAACAGTCCGTACCGGTTCAGGGAGGTAAATCATGCCCTTCCCGGAGCCGCCGCCGCAGCGGCACGCACCCGGAACCAGAACGCGCCCCGAGGCGCAAACGGCAAAGCGCGCAGCGCCACCTCGCACCCGCCAACAAACCCCGTGACCGGGCCTTCGGCCCCGCCCCGCTTCCGTGCTGTGATGGGGGCATGGACCGTAAGGACAAGAATCGGGGGGACGAGCGCAGCCTCCCCGCCGAGTTGTATCTGCTCGCCTGCGACACCGAGAAGGAGAAGCTCACCAAGCGGGACGTGCTCGGCAGCGTGCTGCGTGCCGCCGTGCTGGTCGAGCTGACCGACCGCGGCTGCCTCACCGACGAGGACGGCAAGGCACGGACCGTCGGCGACCGGCGTACCGGCGACCCGCTGCTCGACGAGGCGTTGCGCGGCATAGCCGCGGAGAAGCGTCCCCGCAAGTGGAAGGCGCTGGTGCAGCGGCACCGCAAGCAGACCTTCCAGGGCGTGGAGCAGCAGCTGGAGAAGGACCGGGTGATCCGCGTCGAGCGGCGCACGTGGCTCTCCGACAAGGTCGTCGTGAAGGACGCCGCCCGGGTGAAGCGGCTCCACGCGGAGGCTTCCGAGACGCTGACGGGCGGCCGTCCCGTCGAGGAGTTCAGCACCCGGCAGGCCGCGCTGACCGCGCTGGCCGCCGTGAGCGGGATGCCCACCGTCACTTCGAGCAAGGACCGGCGCGAGCACAAGAAGCGCATCAAGGCGCTGACGGAGCGGGCCGGCGAGGCCGGTCCCGCGCTGAAGAAGGCGCTGGACGACATGCAGATCGCGACCGGCGCGGTGATCGGCGCGGCGGTCTCCGCGGGTGCCGCCGGCGAGTGACTCGCGCGGCCCCCAGAGGGAAGGAGCCGGGACATGGCGCAGCAACCGCCTGCCCCGCCCGGCCCCTCCGGGCAGGGGCCGCTGAACGATCAGGAGCCGCTGAGCGGCCGAACGCCGCTGAGCGGCCAAGCGCCGCTGAGCGGCCGAACGCCGCCGAGCGGCGAAATGCCGCTGGGCCCCGACTCGCTGACGTGGAAGTACTTCGGCGACTGGCGCGGCGTGCTGCTCGCCCCCTGGGCGGGCGCGATGCAGAACATGCATCCCGGTCTGGGCGCCGGAGTCGCCGAGCACTCCCGGTTCTTCGAGGAGCGCTGGCAGCGGCTGTTCCGTTCGCTGTATCCGATCGGCGGCGTCGTGTACGACGGCCCCCGCGCCGCCGAGACCGCCCGTCAAGTGCGCGGATACCACAACACGATCAAGGGCGTCGACGCGCAGGGGCGTCCGTATCACGCGCTCGACCCGGACACCTTCTACTGGGCGCACTCCACCTTCTTCATGCTCACGCTGCTCGTCGCAGACCGTTTCGGACCGGGACTGAGCGAGGACGAGAAGCGGCAGCTCTTCGACGAACACGTGCGCTGGTGGCGGCTGTACGGGATGAGCATGAAGCCCGTGCCGGAGAGCTGGGCCGAATTCCAGACGTACTGGGACCGGATGGCGCGCGAGGTGCTGGAGGACAATCAGCCGACGCGTGACGTCCTCGACATCCGCCTCATCGCCAGGCCGCCGGCCTTCTCCTGGATGCCGCATGCCGTGTGGCGTGCGCTGCGCGGGCCGCAGGCACGGTTCACCGTCTGGTTCACGGTCGGGCTCTTTCCCGCTCCGGTACGCGAGCGGCTCGGCCACCGCTGGACCGTACGGGACGAGCGGAGGCTGCGGCGCATCGGGCGGCTCGTCCATCACGCGTGGCGGCTGGTGCCGTTCAGGTACCGCTACCATCCGCGGGCGCGCGCCGGGTGGGAGCGCGAAGCAGGGCTGCGGCCGGCGGACGCCCCCCAGGTGGAGTCGCCGGTACGGAACTCGCCGCTGCCGGAGGAGCGCAACTCTCCCAAGCACTATGTGCCGCCGCCGCACCGGCCGCCGCAGCCGCCTTCGGCACAGGGGCGCCGGTGACTGCCTGCCGCGTATCGCCTGCCGCTGACTGTTCCCCGTGTGACGCCGGAATGGCAGGGGTGCGAAGCCCGTATTGCGCTTTCTCCCTTGCCGCTGCGGGCTGTTGACCCCGGTGCGGGGTCTGCGAGCACTACGGCCTGACCCGCCCGTCCAGCCCGTACCCGCCTCCAGGCGGCCGGGCGGCCTATTCGGTGACCGGCCCGTCGATGAGAACGGCCAGCCCGTCGAGGACACGGCCGAGGCCGAACTCGTAGGCGTGTTCCGGGCTGTAGGCGGCGCCATGGGCGGTGCCCGCTGCCGTGCCCACGCGGACGGCGACGGGATAGGCGCGGGGATCGAGGACCTTTTCGAGCAGGGGGGCGTTGGCGGCCCACCACTGCTCGTCGTCCATCTTGCTCTTCTGCCGGGCGGCGCGTGCCTCGGCCGTGGAGCGGGCGTTGGCCTGGACGAAGTCGAGAAGGAAGGTCAGGGCAGCGTCCATCTCGACGTCGTCGAGGCCGTGTCCCTCCAGCGCCGACAGTTCGTGCTCGTACTTGGCCATCATCCCCGGCCCCAGCGGCGGCCGGCTCGTGGAGACCGTCGCGGCCCACGGGTGCGTCTCGAACAGCGTCCTGTTCTCCTCGGCCACCGCCGTCAGCCGGGCCCGCCACTGCTGTCCCGTGGTGTCGGCACGGGTCATCTGCGCGTACGCGGCATCGAGCATGAGGTCCAGCAGCTCGGCCTTGCCGGGCACGTAGGTGTAGAGCGTCATCGGCGCGACCCCCAGCTCCTGTGCGACGCGGCGCATGGTCAGCGCGTCCAGCCCGTCGGCGTCCGCCAGCCCGACCGCGACGGCGACGACCGTGTCGATGCTCAGCCGCTGCTGCGGGCCGCGTCGCGGGGCGTCGGCAGGAACTCGCCACAGCAGTTCCAGGCTGCGGGCCGGATCACCGGCACTGCTGCTGTCGACAGGCACGTGGAAATCCTCACACGGGGAGACATTCTTGTACGCGGTACACTGTACATCGTACGAAGTAACTTGCCGCCCGGTTCAAGGAGCCCTTGTGTCGATCACCGCTTCCGCCGTGTCCCTGAACGTCGACGACGTGGCGGCGTCCAGCGCCTTCCTCACCGGCCATTTCGGATTCCATGAGGAGATGGCGGCCGACGGCTTCGCGTCACTGACCCGCGCGGACGCCGGCATCAACGTCGTCTACCTGCGGCGTGGCCTCGCCTCACTCCCCGACGACCAGCGCGACGACCACGCCGACGGTGTGATCCTCGCCTTCACCGTGGACGACCTCGAAGCCGAACTGGCCCGGCTGACCGCTGAAGGAGTCACCATCACGATGCCGCTGCGGGAAGAGCCCTGGGGCGAGCGCGCCTTCCAGGTCACCGACCCGAACGGGGTCATCGTGCAGCTCGTCGACTGGAACGCGGCCGGCAGCGACTGAACCCGCCCGTACGAGCCCGCCCGCGCGGGCCCGCGCGGGCGGTGCCGGGCGACTCTCCGTCAGCGCCCGTCTGTCAGCGCTGCCCCTGCCCCTGCCCCTGCCCGTGTCGCAGAGGCCCGGTCCCGCAGTCGGACGTGGCGGGCCTGCCGGAGAGGCGGTCGGTGAGCCAGGAGATCGCGTCGCCCTGGTCGACGATCAGCGGCGTGAGGTGGTTGGTGAGCAACCCGTCGCCCAGGTTGGGCAGTTCGAGGGGCTTGTAGGCGACGTCCGCGCCCTTCTCGCACCAGTCCACCGCGAGGCGGCGCGCCTGCTCGTGCGGCACGATGTCGTCCTGGGTGCCGGTCGCCAGGCGCACCGGGCCCGCCGGCTTGCGGGAGCCGATCCGCTGGGCGTCCAGTGTGGCCTGGAGCTTCGGCTCCTCGGCGACGATGTCGGTGATGGACTTGCCGCTGGTCGTCCAGTCCTCGCTCTGCTTGAAGCCGTACCTGAAGATCGAGTCGCCCACGCACATCGCCGACAGATCCTTCAGTGCCGCCTTCCCCTCCGCATTGATGTTCTCGTCCGCGATCTCCTCCAGGGCGGGGTCCGACTGCACGAAGCCGTTGATCGACCAGCCCAGCGCGCCGGCCAGCGCACTGCCGTCGATGCCCTTCATCACCTCGGTCAGATCGGCGGGCGGTGCGCCGGAATAGGTGCCGGCGAGCTTCACGTCCGGTGCGTACGACGGCTGCAGTTCGGCTGCCGCGGCGGTCGCGCCGCCGCCCTGGCTGTAGCCGTACAGGCCGACGCGCGAGGCGGCGGTGACCGACGCCCCGTCCAGCTTGCGGGCCGCGCGGGCGGAGTCCAGCAGGGCGTGTGCCTCGTCGCGGCGGTTGACGTACGTGTGCAGCCGGTCGGTCGCGCCGAGGCCCGCGTAGTCGGTGAGGACCACGGCGGCGCCGCGTGCCAGCAGCCGGTAGACCGCCACGTCCTCGTAACCGACGGATACGGACCGTCCGTTGAACCTGATCGGGTGCTCGAGAGCGAGCGAGGCGGCGCACTGGTCGCCCTGCCCCATCGTGCCCGGAGCCACGGCCACCAGCGGGCGCGGGCCCTCGCCCTTCCAGGCCGCCGACGGCTCTATGTACGCGCCGGTCACCGCCACCGGATCGCCGTTCGCGTCAGTGGACTTGTACATCAGACGGGTCGCCTCGCCGGGCAGCGGGCCGTGCGGTCCGGGCAGGCTCAGGGCGAGCGGTAGCGGCTCGGTCCGGATCAACTCGCCGTCACCGTCAGGCAGTTGAGCGGGCGGGTCGTAGAAGTCGGGGACCCGGGAGTCGTTCCGCGCGGCCGGCCGCTCCATCCCTGCCGCCGCCGCACCGGCTGGTACCGCTTGCAGGGTCAGACAGGTGAGAGCGGCGACGGCGACGGTCGCGGGCCGGCTGCGGCCGAACACCGTACGGGCGCGGAGGTTCCTGAACGGCTGGCCCATCGCCTGCTCCCTTCGCTCTGCTCCCTCGCGGAGTGAGGGGAACGCTAAGGGCAAGCGCGTACCGTCGGTAACCCGTCGGTTGGTTACGCTGGAGTAACTATTGCGGCGGCAGCGGCGAGCTTCAGTTTTCTGCCAGCCGTCCCTCGCGCGTCGGGCACGTGCCGCCCGAATCCCTGTGACCGGCCGAGGAAGCCCGCCCCTCTAACAGGCTGGTTTGAACGGCAGTTGGTCCGAGATCTCCCCGCTGCGCGGCCCGTGTGGTTCTTACGCTTACCAAGGAGGTTCGCCGATGAGCCGTACGCCCGCGCACGCGGACCCCGCCCGCTGGGTCAGGACCCACGCTCACCCCCTCTTCATCCTCGACCCCGAGGCCCCGCTCGACGATCTGCGACCGTTTGCCGAGGGCGTCCGAGACGCCACGGTCGTCGCCCTCGCCCACTCCGTGCGCCACTCCCACGAACTCTCCGTTGTCTCACACCGCGTGCTGCGGCTCCTGGTAGAGGAGTACGGTTTCCGCTCGCTCGCGCTGGAGGGCGACGATCCTGTGCTTCGCGGACTGGGAACGTACGTCCGCGACGGCACGGGCGATCCGCGCGCGCTGTTGGCGCGGTCCCGCCCGTTCTGGCGAACGGGGGAGATCCTGGACGTCGTCAAACGTGGATGCGCGCCTACAACGAGCAGCACCCGCAGGACCCGGTCCGGTTCGCCGAATCGCCCGGCCCCGAGCCTGAGTTCACCGGCCCCGACAGTCTCCCCCGCATCGAGAGGCACCTCGCCGAGTCCACCGCATGGTGGCACGAGCACAGCGGGGACAGGATCGTCTACTGGGGCGGCCTCGCGCACATGAGCGTGGTCGGCCCGCGCGCCCCCGCTCAGCCCGGTGATGCCGTGCCGCACTCCAACGCGGGCGGCTGTCTGCGCGAGTGGCTGGGCACGGAAGACGCCGCCATCGGCATGACGTTCCACCAGGGCACCGCACTCCACCAATACCCCGAGCCGCCCGCCGACTTCGCTGAGTCCGTCCTCGGCGCCGCCGGTCTCGACGCCTTCACTCTCGACCTGCGCGTCGGAGCGGGCGTGGAACCGGCAGTACGCTCCTGGCTCGATGGGCCAGTGCGGACCCGACTGATCGGACCCGTCTACGACTCCGCGCACGACGCCGACCACCACCTGGCGGCCGACCGGCTCGCGGATCTGCTGGACGGCGTCATTTACGTCAGGGAAGTGACGGACGCCCGCGCGCTGGACGCGCCCGTGCCCTTGCGGTCGGCGCAGCCGGACACCGCCTCAGAGGTCTGAGACGGTGGCCCATGTGTTGAGGCGGATGCACCGCTTGTAGCAGAAGAGGGTTCCAGGCGTTCGCCGGTGTCGGCGCTTTGCGGGCGATGCGCACGCCGATCCGTTTGGCGCGTAGCCATCGCCGCAGACGGGGCACGTCGTATGCCTTGTCGGCGTGCAGGCGCTGAGGCCTGAAGTGGCGGCCGCGGTGAGGGTCGTGTCCCGTTCGGTGACCCTCGACCGTGGGTTCTGAAGGGTGCACGCGGACGCCGTGCGGATCACCGCCGTCTCGCCCACCCCGGCCGTACGAGCGTGGAGGACGCCGACGCCGCGGCGAGGAGCGCCGCAGCCGGCGGAACCGTGAACGCGGTGGTCACCGGCAGATGTTCGGCGACCCAGCCCGCGGCGGCCGATCCCGTCGCGATGCCGCTCAGCAGGGCGGTGACGGCCCAGGTCATGCCCTCGTTCAGCCGTGCCGCGGGGACGGTCCCCTGGATGAGCGTCATGCCGGTCACCATCGCGGGCGCCGCCCCCATCCCGGCGACGAGCAGGGCCGCACCGAGCAGCAGAAGGCTCCCGGTGCTCGCCGCGCCGAAGGACACCAGGGCCAGGAAGGCCATCAGGCAGACGCACAGGGCGAACCGCCGCACGACCGGACCTGTGGGCGGCAGCGCCGTGCCGATCACGAGCCCCGCCGCCGCCGATCCCAGGGCATGGAGGGCGAGGACGACGCCCGCCGCCCCCTGCTGTCCCCGCCCGTCGGCGAATGCGATCGTCGCGACCTCCATCGAGCCGAAGACGACACCGATGCACAGGAACGCGCCCAACAGCGGGAGCAGCGCCGGGAGTCGGAGCGGCGGCGGGGCAGCGTCGGTGGTGGTCCTGGGTGCCACCGGCGGCTCGGTGCCCCGTTGCCGGGTGAAGATCAGCATGCCCAGCACGAGGAGCACGGCTCCGGCCAGCGTCCCCGACTCGGGGAAGAACACGGTGCACATGAGGGCGGCGAGGGGCGGACCGCCCACGAAACACAGCTCGTCGGCGGCCTGTTCGAAGGAGTTGGCGGTGTGCCGGGCGGCGGGGTCGGTACGGAAGATGTGCGCCCAGCGGGCCCGGGACATGCCGCCGGTGTTGGGCGTCGTGGCCGTCGCGGCGTACGAGGCGAACAGTGTCCAGTCCGGCGCTCCGAACCGCACGCACGCGGCCAGCGACACCGCTCCCGTCGCTGCGATCAGCGAGGCGGGCCACGCGATCCGCGCCTGCCCGTACCGGTCGATCATCCGCGCGGTCAGCGGCCCCACGACGGCGGTCGCCGCGAGACCGGTCGCGCTCACGGCTCCCGCCAGCGCGTACGAGCCGCGGGTGGTCGCGATCATGATGACGGCGGAGACGGTGAACATCCCCATCGGCAGCCGGGCGAGCATGTTGCCGGCCGTGAACGCACGGGCACCCGGCACCGCGAACAGCCGTGCGTACGGGGCGAGTCGGCGCGGCACCGCACGGGGACGGCGAGCGGGTCTCTCCGAGGAGTCGGGACGGCTCTTCGGGTGCGCGATCAGGGTGTGACCGGTCATGCCGAGGAGAGGTCCGCCGTCCCCGGAAGCCGGCCGGCCGATTCCGTCGTGGCGGTCGTGACGTTCCTGACGGCGGCGTAGGGGGCTGTGGGGCATGCCGCCAGGCTCCCGCCCGGCGACGTCGTACGGCCAACGGTTTTCCTGACGCCGCCGCGTGCGCAACTGCGGGCGTCCCGGGCCCAGTTCTGCGCCGTTGCCACGCGTGCGCGTCCGAGCGCCTCCGCGCAAGCGGGGAATTCGGGCGCTGAACCCTCCCCGGGATCAGGAGCCTGTCCGGCAGGAGCCGCCGGACAGACCCGGGCCCCCGCGGTCGTCAGGTCACCTGCCCGGGCCGGACGTGGGCGACGAGGGGTAGGACGGGTACGAAGAGTACGGCGGGTACGAGGACGACTGGTCCCGGCCTTCCGGTGCGGCCTTGGTGGTGTCGTCCCCTGTCGCGCCGGTCCAATCCCGCGTCGGCCGGCGTCCGGCGAACTTGCCGAAGACCAGTGCGGCCGCGGTGGCGGCGAGCACGCCCGGCACCATCTCGTAGACGCCCGTCTCCAGCGGCCCGAGAAGCGGGTCGATCCTCTTCCACAGCAGCACGGTGAGGGCACCGGTGAGCATTCCGGCCTTGGCACCGGCCGCCGTCATCCGCGGCCAGAACAGCGACAGCAGGATCACCGGACCGAAGGCAGCGCCGAACCCCGCCCAGGCGTACGCGACGATGTCGAGCACGGCGCCGCCGCTCAGCGCGATCAAGTAGGCGATCAGCGCCACGGCCAGCACGCTCAGCCGCCCGATCATCAGCAGCAACCCGTCGGAGGGCTCCCGCTTGAGGAACGTCCGGTAGAGGTCCTCGGTGAGGGACGTGGCCGATACCAGCAGCTGGCTGTCAGCCGTGGACTTGATCGCGGCCAGCACGGCCACCAGCAGGAGCGCCGCGATCCAGGGCGAGGTCAGCTCCGCGGACAGTTTGATGAAGACAGTCTCCGGGTTGCTCAGCGGCTTGCCGAGCGCGGCGATCCCGGCAAGCCCGATGAGGGACGCGCCCACCAGGACTACGGTCACCCAGGCCACGCCGAGGCGGCGGGCCAGCGGTATCTCCCGTGTGCTGCGGATGCTCATGAAGCGGGTCAGGATGTGGGGCTGGCCGAAGTAGCCGAGGCCCCATGCGAGCAGCGAGATCAGCCCGACGGCGCCCAGCGGCTCGCCCGCCGACCATGACCTGTCGGCGAAGGACGCCTTGGTTCCCGGGTCCAGCAACGCCGGGGCGGCGGCGGTGAGTTCACTGTGCAGCGCGTCGAAACCGCCGAGCTTCCAGAGGGCGATTGCGGGAAGGGCGATCCCCGCGAGGAGCATCAGCGTGCCCTGGATGGAGTGGCTGACGCTCAGGGCCCGGAAGCCGCCGAGGATGGTGTAGATGACGATCACCACGGCGAAGACGGTGAGGCCCAGCTCGAAGCCGGCGCCGAAGATCTCGTCGGCCAGGAGACCGCAGGCGACCAGTCCGCTGGCGACGTAGACGGTGAAGAAGACGACGGTGACGACGGACGAGAGCAGCCGGATGACCCGACTCCTGTCCTCGAAACGTTCCTGCAGGTACGACGGCAGAGTCACGGCACCGGCCCGCTCGGTGTAGACGCGCAAGCGGGGTGCGACGAGACGCCAGTTGAGATAGGTGCCGATGATCAGGCCGACGGCGATCCACGTGGCACCGATCCCGGCCGCGTACACGGCTCCGGGCAGGCCCAGGAAAAGCCAGCCGGACATGTCGGCGGCTCCGGCGGACAGGGCGGCTGCCGGGGCGCTGAGTTGACGGCTGGCGACGGTGAAGTCATCGAACGTGGCCGTTTCTCCGTGCGTCATGACGCCGACCATGACCATCGCGATCAGAAAGATCCCGAAGGTGAGCATGGTTGGGACGGTCAGGGCGAACATCTACTTACTCCCTGTGATGGGAAGCGACCGCAAGCGACGCAGGAAGATGCCGCGTACGTGGCCACAGTTTCGGGTTTCCAGAGGAAGAGCCTAGGAAAGCGCAGCGCGCGCTGGCGAGGGAATCCGGGGGAGGAAAGCCCGATCGGTTTCGGATCGTGATGCGTGAGCAGCGCATTCGCCTCGAATCCGCCCGCCCGCGGGCGGCGGCCCCGGAGGCTGGACCCGGCGGGTCAACCGCCTTGCGCGGACGTGGCCTTGGGCGGTTCGCGGTGCTGCTCTTCGTCCGCCCGCAGACGCGGAGCGTGACCGGTTCTGTTCGCCGGTGCGGCCGGCCCGGCCGTCCCCAGTGGCGGAACAAGGCTCTCCGGTGGCGTCAGGAGAGCGGGGCGAGGTCGAACTCGACGCGGACCTCGTCCGACAGGCGCAGCGCACCTGCGAGCGCGGAGTACGGCTTGATGCCCCATGAGCTCTGTACGACGGTGCCGGCGCCGCGCACCCGGCCGTCGCCGCCCAGGCCCGCCTCGATCGTGATCGGACGAGTCGTTCCCATGATCGTGAGATCCCCGGTCACGGTGAAGGACTCCGGGCTGCCGGCGACCACGGTCGATACGAACGTGATGGTGGGGTGTTCGCCGGGGCGAAGGATCTTGTCCCGTATCGTCCCCTTGATGTCAGCCCGGTCCGAGTCGGTGAGCGCCTTCAGCCCGCCGACCCCCTCCACGGCCTCCAGAGAAGCGACGTCAACAGTGACGGTCACGGACGAACGCCCGGGATCGGCCGGATCGACAGCGACATCCCCGGACCAGCTGGCGGCCTCGATCGTCAGATCGTGACCGGCCTTGCGACCAAGCCCGGTACGGGTCGTCTTGATCCTCAAGTGACCTGTTCCCGAGCCGATTCGGTACGTCCCGCCCAAAGGCTGCATACGGGCAACGTAGTCCGGCAGCGACGGTTCCGGGCGCGATAGTCACGCTTATGACAATCACCGGCCCGGTGCGCCGGGGCCGGTTCCCGGCGGTCCCGCTATGCGCGGGGCTCGGCGTGCAGGACGGCGAACAGCGCGCGGGCGCGGGTGCCGTCCGGCATCTGCCAGTGCCCGGCGACATGGCCGCTCGCTCCTTGCCGGAGCTGGGGCGGGTCCTCGGGCGCGGGCTGCAGGATGCGGTGCAGGCGGAGAGTGCCGCCATGCGCTACGGCCAGCTCCGTGCCCTCTTGGTCGTCGATCGCCGCGGGGGCGGCGGTGAGGTCCGCGTGCATCTCTTCACCCGTACCGGAACGGGTGACTTCGGGGTCGGGAGTGTCGCTGATGCTCTGGGCCTGAGCCTCGGCCCGGCCCTCGATGAGGGCGATCAATTGGCCGACCAGCACCGGGTCGTGACAGCCGTCGTATGCCCAGCGCCGCCCCAGCACGCCGTGCTCCATCGTGCCGATGAGGGCGTGGTCCGCCCCGCCGAGCGGGGCACCTCGATAGGTGAGCGGCACCAGGTACGTGACCGGGGCGGCGCCTGCGCTGTCGGTGACCACCATGAACTCGATCCCGACCTCGCCCTCCGGGTCGTCCAGCCGGAAGCCGCCCGCCTTGGTCAGCTCCGGCTTGCCGGCGCCGCCGCGATACCACGGGCGGGAGGGAAGCCAGGTGGTGAGCAGTTCGAGCTTGGTCGGCTTGACGGTGCTGTGGTGGATGGTGGCCATGCCGGTGATCTCCTTCGTCAGGCTGGTGTGAGCCTTCGCAGGCCCCAGTCGGCGTTACGGCCTCAGGTGCTGAGGCGCTTCCGCAGCTCCTCCATGTCGCTCAGGAACCATGTCTGACGGCCCTGGTTGCACTCGTGGACGAAGTCCCGCAGCGACGAACTGGCCTCCGTGTGACGGGAGATGTCGCCCACGACCGCCATGCCCAGCCGGTAGTTGACGAACTTCTGGACGATGTCCCCGGCGATACGGGTACGCAGCCGGAAGAACGCCTCGTCCAACCGCCCGGCGGGGATGACGACCCACTGGGCCTCTTGGTAGAAGGCGTCTCCGATGTAGTCCATGACGTCGCGCTCGCCGCTGATGACGTCGCCGTCGTCGGCGCACATCAGGACGGTGACGTCATGAATCTGCTCCACAGTGCTGCTCATGGCGACAAAGGCTATGGCCGGCGGGTCGGCGAACGCGACAGCATTCTCCGGCGCCGGGCCGTCACCGGCGGGTGACGGCGAACTCCGTGAACGCGGACCAGGCGGCGGGGGAGAGGGCCAGGGCCGGGCCCTCGGGGTTCTTGGAGTCCCGTACGTGGACGGCGGTGGGGCAGGTGGCGACTTCGAGGCATTCGCCGCCTTCGCTTCCGCTGTAGCTGGACTTGCGCCAGGCGTAGGCGACTTCGAGGCACGCGCCGCCTTCGCTTCCGCTGTAGCTGGACTTGAACCACGAGAAGTCGTCGGGGCCGCGGGTCGTGGATGCGCTGTTCATGCCTCTCCTAGCAGCCGGTCCAACAGGCCCTCTGCTTCTTCGGGGTTGAGCGCCTGCGTCCGCAGCATCGCATATTTCATCGCGAGGATGCTGACCTCATCTGCTTCGGAGATCAGTTGGCTGCCACGCTGAGTCTCCGTGTACGCCAGATGCTCGTGATCAGGAGTTTCCAGCAAGATGAAAGGCCCGTCGAGTGCGGCGTGACTCTCCCGGCCGAGTGGCATGATCTGGAGCGAGAGCCCCGGCAGTTCGACCAGCTCTCGCAGGTAACTGAGTTGTTCCTGGTACACCGCCCAGCCGCCTAGCCTGTCGCGCAGGACAGCTTCCGAGATGACGAAGCTCGCCGTTGGCGGCTCTGTGCGTTGCAGGATCTCCTGGCGGTCGATGCGAGCGCCGACCTGGGTCTCGATCTCATCCCTGCTGGCTGCTGGGACTCTGCTGTGAAAGACAGCCCGGGCATAGCGTTCCGTCTGGAGCAGCCCCGGCACCACCTGGTTCTCGTACCAATTGAGGGCAATCGCTTCGCTTTCCCTGTCCACGAACTCCGCCGCCCACACCGGGTATTTGTCCATCTCCGGCATGTTCGCCACCGCGACCGCCAGCGCCCCCTTCGTGTCGAGTAAGGCGTCCAGCTGTTCCGCGAGGTCCGACTTGAGCGGGCGGCGGCCCTGTTCGATGGAGGCGACCGTGTCGTACTGGGCGCAGATCCGCTCGGTGAGGGACTCCTGCGTGTAACCCGCCGCCCGGCGGAACTGGGCGAGCAGGGCGCCGACGAGCTTCATCGCGGACGCGTTCTTCTTGCGCTTCTTTCCGGGTTGCATGCAGACGTTCCTCCCCCGACGGCCCGGCGCATGACCGGAATCCGACCCGTACAACCGATCCGTACGAGTGCTCGCGGTTACGAATCCTAGTTACGGAGCGCGACCGTTACCGCATGAACGGTGACATTCAACTGCCCCGCTTCCGGGACTGCTTCCTGCCCCGACGGCGGCTGTCGGTGCCCGCGGCCAGGACGTTCGTACGGAAGGCCCTCAGCGAGTGGGCGGTCCGGGAACGCTTCGAGGACGTGACGCTGTGCGTCAGCGAGCTGGCCACCAACGCGGTCGTTCACGGAGTGCCACCGGGGCGGGGGTTCCGAGTGCTGGTGTGGCTCGATCACGACGGCCTGTGCCGGGTCGAGGTGCACGACAGCGGGCCCGGGTGGCCCCAAATCCCGGAAGTGGACGATGAGTTGGAGGCGGGTGGCCGCGGGCTGCGGCTCGTCGCGGAGCTGGCGGACAAGTGGGGCGTCGAGCGACGGGACCCGGGCAAGATCGTGTGGGTCGAGTTCGGCCTGTAACAGCCTTGTCACTGGCTTGTTCAATGAGTAGGCAAAAAAGCTGACTAGTCACATTTCGCCCTCCACATTTGCGCTACATTTTCTCCTCCAATGAGGAGGGGGCGTGCTCGCCAGGGTGGGGAGGGCGCGAAGTGAAGATGGCAGAACGTTCTGAGGGGCAGCCGGAGGGCGGCACGGCTCCGGTCTTCGTGGACAACAGCGGCGGGCGGCGCCGCAGGTGGCGCCGGCTCGGCCTGGCGCTGGGAGCCGTCGGGGGCGGCTACGCACTCGTCGTGGCGGTGACCGTCGCCGGGGGGAACTCCGAGGCGCCCTGGGGGGTGCTGATTCCGGGCGACGGAGACAGCCCCCGGGCTACGCGCGTCATTCCGGAGCGGGACGACGAGGCGCAGAAGGAGCTCCCGGGAGCGGACGCGAGCCCCTCCGGCGAGCCGAGCCCCGGCGGATCCGTCACACCGGGCGCTTCCGGTGCCGACGATGCGCGTGTGCCGGGGAGTTCGTCCGAGAGCTCACCCGCTGCCCGTCCGTCCGGGAAGAAGGCACCGGCACAAGACGCCTCCAAGAGCGGCGGCGCAGGCGTGAAGAAGGGCGGCCAGGGCGGCACGTCCGGCGCGAAGCCGCCCGCCGGCTCCGCGAACGGCGGCTCGGGCTCCACGGGTTCCACGGGCTCCACCGGCGGCGGCACACCCGCCGAGCCCGGACCGGACCCCTCGGAGTCCCCCGAGTCCCCGGACCCCTCACCCCAGGGCGGCATCCTGGACCAGATCCTCGACCAGCTCGGCGGCGGCAGCGGCGACGGTGCGAGTCGCCCCTCGGCGGCAGGTGCCGAGTGAGCAACCCGTCCAACCGTCCGCGTCGCAAGCGGCGCCGCCTGCCGCTGCGTTACCTGATCCCGTCGGTCCTGCTCGTCGTCGTCGTGGTGATGCTGCTGCTGCGTGGCTACGTGCACAGCGAGTTCCTCGCCGACCACCGCGTACGGCCCCCCGCCCCCACCGGTGACGTACCCGACAAGGTCCTCTCGGGAGGGCCCGTGCTCGACGCACGAGGCGAGCGGCCGGTCAGCCACCGCGTGCCCGACCGCAAGATCGTGCTCACCTTCGACGACGGCCCCGACCCGGAGTGGACGCCGAAGGTCCTCGACAAGCTCGCCGAACACGACGCGCACGCCGTCTTCTTCGTCACCGGGACGATGACCGCCCGCTACCCGGATCTGGTCCGGCGGATGGTGGAGGAGGGCCACGAGGTCGGGCTGCACACCTTCAACCACCCCGACCTGTCCTACCAGTCCGCCTCCCGCATCCAGCGTGAACTCGCCCAGAGCCAGCTCGCGTTGGCGGGCGCGGCGGGCGTGCACACCTCGCTGTTCCGGCCGCCCTACTCCTCCACCGCCGACGCGCTCGACGACAGGTCGTGGCCCGTCGTGCGAGAGGTCGCGAGCCACGGCTACATCACCGCGTTCATCGACACCGACAGCGAGGACTGGGCGCGCCCCGGCGTGGACGAGATCGTGCGGCGTGCCACGCCGCAACGGCCCGGCGAGGGCGCGATCGTGCTGATGCACGACGCCGGAGGGGACCGTTCGCAGACGGTGGCGGCGCTGGACCGGATGCTGCCGGAGCTGCAGGCGAAGGGTTACGAATTCCCGCGGCTGACCGAGGCGCTGGGCGCCCCCAGCCCCCACTCGGCGGTGCACGGCCCGGACTTGTGGCAGGGCCGCGCCTTCGTCGGGGCGGTCGGAGTGTCCGACAACGCCATGGGTGTGCTGGTGGTGGCGCTGATCGCAGTCGGCTTCCTGGTCGTCGCGCGGTTCGTGCTGATGCTCGTGCTGTCGACGGTGCACGTGCGGCGCGTACGGCGCGTACGGCGGCGAGGACCGCCCGGCGGTGAACCCCCGCCCGATGCCAAGCCCGTGACGAAGCCCGTCACCGTGCTCGTGCCCGCGTACAACGAGCGCGAGTGCATAGCGGACACCGTCCGCTCACTCGTCGCCAACGACCACCCGCTCGAAGTGATCGTCATCGACGACGGCTCGACGGACGGCACCGCCGGCATCGTCGAGGAGCTCGGCCTGCCGGGTGTGCGCGTGCTGCGCCAGGCGAACTCGGGCAAGCCCGCCGCCCTCAACAACGGCCTGCGGCACGCCAGCTACGACCTGATCGTGATGATGGACGGCGACACCGTCTTCGAACCCTCGACGGTTCGCGAACTCGTCCAGCCCTTCGCCGATCCGCGCGTCGGGGCCGTGGCCGGCAACGCCAAGGTGGGCAACCGCCGCAGGCTGATCGGCGCGTGGCAGCACATCGAGTACGTGATGGGCTTCAACCTCGACCGCCGCATGTACGACGTGCTGCGCTGCATGCCCACCATCCCCGGCGCCGTCGGGGCCTTCCGGCGTACGGCACTCGACCGCGTCGGCGGCCTCAGCGACGACACGCTCGCCGAGGACACCGACGTCACGATGGCGCTGCACCGCGACGGCTGGCGCGTGGTGTACGAGGAGCGGGCGCGCGCCTGGACGGAGGCGCCCGGCACGGTGAAACAGCTGTGGTCGCAGCGCTACCGCTGGAGCTACGGCACCATGCAGGCGATCTGGAAGCACCGGCGCGCGGTGCTGGAGCGCGGCCCGTCGGGACGCTTCGGGCGGGTGGGACTGCCGCTGGTCTCGATGTTCACGGTGCTGGCGCCGCTGCTCGCGCCGCTGATCGACGTCTTCCTCGTCTACGGGCTGGTCTTCGGGCCGACGCTGAAGACGGCGGGCGCATGGCTGGCCGTGCTGGCGGTGCAGGGGCTCTGCGCGGCGTACGCGTTCCGGCTGGACCGCGAGCGTCTGGCGCCGCTGCTGACGCTGCCGCTCCAGCAGTTGCTGTACCGGCAGTTGATGTACGTGGTGCTGATGCAGTCGTGGATCACCGCGCTGACGGGCGGGCGGCTGCGGTGGCAGAAGCTGCGCCGTACGGGGCTGATGGGCGCGGCACCCTCGCCGCCGGGCGGGCGGGCGACGGCGCCGGCCGACGTGCCCGAGGCGGTCGCCGCGGCCGATGCACCTGTTACGGGGGAGCGGGGGACGCGGCAGAAGAGCTCCGTCGGATGAGCCCTCACCGCGCCGCGCACAGGCGGACGCCGTCCGGTGCGCCCCCTCAGGGCGTGCGGACAGCGGCGGAGGCCGGGGCCGAGGCGCCCCGCGCACCGTCCGCCGCTCCCGCCACCGACCCCGATCCCGTACACACCCCCGTTCCAGCCCCCGCCTCCGCCCCCGTCCGGGACCGCTATCTGGACCTGCTGCGGGCGGTCGCCCTGGTGCGCGTCGTCGTGTACCACACCTTCAGCTGGGCGTGGCTGACGTTCCTCTTCCCGTCCATGGGCGTGATGTTCGCGCTCGCCGGTTCCCTGATGGCGCGGTCGCTGGGACGTCCCGCTGCCGGCGTCGTACGCGGCAGGGGACGGAGGCTGCTGCTGCCGCTGTGGCTGTACGGCGCCGTGCTGCTGACGGTGCTCTTCCTGCAGGGATGGCGGCCGGGACAGGGCGGTGCGGGCGGCTGGCTGCGCCTGCTCTGCTGGATCGTGCCGCTCGGCAGCCCGCCGTACCCGGAGCAGATCGGCTCCGACGGCGGCCTGCTGGACGTCAGTTGGGCGATGGAGGCGGCCGGGCCGCTGTGGTACCTGCGGGCCTATCTGTGGTTCGTGCTGGCCTCGCCGCTGCTGCTGCGCGCCTTCCGGCGGCTGCCGTGGGTGACGCTGCTCGCGCCGCTCGCGCTCACCGCCGTCGTCGGCACCGGACTGGTGACCGTCCCCGGCGAGACGGGCGAGGCCGTCACCGACTTCGCGGTGTACGGCTCGTGCTGGCTGCTGGGCTTCGCGCACCACGACGGGCTGCTGCGCCGCCTCCCCGTGTACGCCGTCACGCTCGCCGCGCCCGTGACGATGGCGGCCGGCCTGTGGTGGGCGGGCGGCCACCCCGGCGAGGACGGCTGGGACCTGAACGACATCCCGCTCGGCCAGGCCCTCTGGTCGTTCGGCTTCTGTCTGCTGCTGCTCCGTGTCAGCCCGTCCTGGCACCGGCTGCCGGGGCCGCTGAGCCGGCTGGAGCGTCCCGTCACGCTCGCCAACTCACGTGCCGTCACCCTCTATCTGTGGCATCAGCCGGCGCTGATCGCGACTGTGCCGCTGCTGGACCTGCTGTGGCGCGTTCCGGCTGTCGCGGACTCGCAGGGGCTGTCGGGCGCGCTGGAGAGCTCGTACGACGTGCTGATGTTCCTGGCCGTCTGGCCGCTGGTGGCGCTGCTGATCGCGGCGTTCGGATGGGCGGAGGACGTGGCGGCGCGACGACGGGCGCGGCTGTGGCCCCGTACGAAGACGCCCGCGGCGGCCGCCGCCGCCACGAGCGGCGGAGTATCCGGACCGGCCGGACCGGGTGCGTCTCTCACCGGCGACGGCAGCGGCAGGTGAGCGCAGGTTTTCCTGCGCGACACGTCAGAGCACGGCACCGAAACGCGCCGTCCCTAGCTTCGGGTGCGACACCCGGAGAACTGTGGAGGCGTCATGACACCCGCGACCCATGAGACCGGCAGTACGAACGACAGCTCGAAGCACAACAAGGGCCGCTGGATCGAGCGCTGGGAGCCCGAGGACGAGACGTTCTGGCGTGAGAGCGGCGAACGCGTCGCGCACCGCAACCTCCTGCTCTCCGTCCTCTCCGAACACATCGGCTTCTCCGTGTGGACTCTGTGGTCGGTCCTGGTGCTGTTCATGGGCCCCGAGTACGGCGTCGACCCGGCGGGCAAGTTCCTGCTGGTCGCGATGGCGACGCTGGTAGGCGCGGTGTGCCGGGTGCCGTACACGTTCGCCGTCGCCCGCTTCGGCGGCCGCAACTGGACGGTGATCAGCGCGGGCATGCTGCTGCTCCCGACGGCGGCGGCGTGGCTGGTGATGGAGCCCGGCACGTCCTACTCGACGTTCATGGCGGTGGCGCTGCTCACCGGCGTCGGCGGCGGCAACTTCGCCTCGTCCATGACGAACATCAACTCCTTCTTCCCGCTGCGCCGCAAGGGCTGGGCCCTCGGCGTCAACGCGGGAGGCGGCAACATCGGAGTGCCCGTCGTGCAGCTCGCGGGCCTCGCCGTGATCGCAACCGCCGGCGCCGGGCATCCGCGCGTCCTGCTGGGCCTCTACATCCCGCTGATCGTGCTCGCCGCCGTCTGCTCCGCGCGCTGGATGGACAACCTCGGGCCGGTACGCAACGACACCGGCGCCGCCCGTGAGGCGGTACGGGACGTGCACACCTGGATCATGTCCTTCCTCTACGTCGGCACCTTCGGCTCGTTCATCGGCTACAGCTTCGCGTTCGGGCTGGTGCTCCAGACGCAGTTCGCCCGTACGCCGCTGCAGGCCGCTTCGCTCACCTTCCTCGGTCCGCTGCTGGGATCGCTCGTACGGCCGCTGGGCGGGCAGCTCGCCGACCGCTTCGGCGGGGCGCGGATCACGTTGTGGAACTTCGCGGCGATGGGCGCGGCGACGCTCGTGGTCGTGGCCGCGTCACTGCGGGAGTCGCTGCCGTTCTTCCTGGTGGGCTTCACCGCGCTGTTCGTACTGAGCGGCGTCGGCAACGGCTCCACGTACAAGATGATCCCGGCGGTCTTCCACGCGAAGGCGCTGGCGGCCGGCGGCACCGGAGAGTACGCGGCGGCGAGCGCCCGACGGCTCTCGGGCGCGGCGATGGGCCTGATCGGCGCGGCTGGAGCACTGGGCGGGCTGGGGATCAACCTCGCCTTCCGGCAGTCGTTTGAGACGGTGGGGACAGGAACGGCGGCATACCTCACCTTCCTGGCCTTCTACGGAGTGTGCTGCGCGGTCACATGGGCCGTGTATCTGCGGCGTACGGGCGCGACGGAGCGCACCGCAGGGGGCGCCGGGGCGGCGAATCCGGCGCCGGAAGAGGAGAGCGAGCCCGCCGCGTACGCCAAGGTGTGAGCCCGGGAGCGTGGGCCGGAAGATGTGAGCCGGGAGATGTGAGCCGAGGTGCGCGGGGTGCGGGCGCCCCGCGTAACAGCCGGGAAACCCCGGAGTACCGAGCCGGTCATCCGCTGTTGACAGGCTCGGTACTCCGGGCCGTAACGGCGTCAGCCGGCAGGACCTCGCCCGGGTGTCCTCCCCGGGCGCCGGGGCCGCGGGAGAGAAGCCCGGGGGAGGTTCGGCCACGACGGCGAGGTCACGCGGAACGGCAGCGGCCGTTCGTCGGAGTCACCTCCCGGGTCGCGAGGCCCGGGGAACTGTGTGTTCGGCTGGACTCCCCTGGCCGTGCCGCGGGTACCCCCGGGCCACGGACCAGGTACGAGCAGGGGCGGAGCGAGAACGACATGCAAGAGCCGGAACGAGGCGCGCGGGACGCGCGGGGCGATTCAGACGCGCATGGCGGGCGGCAGCAGGTGAAGCCGCTCGCCGGTTTCACCGTCGGCGTCACCGCCGCCCGCCGGGCCGAGGAGCTGGGAGCGCTGCTGGAACGCCGCGGCGCCGAGGTGCTGCACGCGCCCGCGCTGCGCATCGTCCCGCTCGCCGACGACAGCGAACTCCTCGACGCCACCAAGGCCCTCGTCGAGCACGCCCCCGACACCGTGATCGCGACGACGGCGATCGGCTTCCGCGGCTGGGTCGAGGCCGCCGAGGGCTGGGGCTTCGGCGCGGACCTGCTGGGGCGCCTCGCCGAGGTGGAGGTGCTCGCCCGCGGCCCCAAGGTGCGCGGCGCGATCCGCGCGGCAGGTCTGAAGGAGGCCTGGTCGCCGGAGTCGGAGTCGATGGCCGAGGTGCTCGACCGGCTGCTGGCAGAGGGCGTGGAGGGGCGGCGCATCGCGCTGCAGCTGCACGGCGAGCCGCTGCCCGGCTTCGTGGAGTCGCTGCGGGCGGCGGGCGCCGAGGTCGTCGGCGTACCCGTCTACCGCTGGATGCCGCCGGAGGACATCGCTCCAGTGGACCGCCTGATCGACGCGACGCTCGCCCGTGGCGTCGACGCACTCACCTTCACCAGCGCGCCGGCCGCGGCCTCACTGCTGGAGCGCGCCGGGCGTCGCGGCGTACGGGAGGCACTGCTGGAGGCGATGCGTACGGACGTGCTCGCCGCGTGCGTCGGCCCGGTGACGGCGCTGCCGCTGGAGAACGAGGGCGTGCCGACGGTGCAGCCCGAACGCTTCCGTCTCGGCCCCCTCGTACAGCTGCTCTGCACCGGCCTGCCCGGCCGGGTACGGGCGCTGCCGGTCGCCGGGCACCGGGTCGGGATCAGGGGGCGCGCGGTCGTCGTCGACGGCGAGCTGCGCTCCGTGCAGCCCGCGGGGATGGCGCTGCTGCGGGCGCTGGCCCGCCGCCCCGGCTGGGTGGTCTCACGGGCCGAACTGCTGCGCGCGCTGCCGGGGTCGGGGACCGACGAGCACGCGGTGGAGACCGCCATGGCGCGGCTTCGGGTGTCGCTGGGCGCTCCGGAGCTGATCCAGACCGTCGTCAAGCGGGGCTACCGGCTGGCCCTCGACGCGGCCTCGGAAAGCGGCAAGTACGACGGCGGTGAGGGGAGCGGCGGCGCCGGTGAGGACGGCGACGGCGAGGGCGGCGAGGCAGGCGAGGACGCCGGCCCCGGCGGCCACGCGGGCTGAGCCCCCGGGCTGAGGTCACGGGCTGAGACTCCGGGCTGAGGCTACGGGCTGATGCTGTCCACGAAGTCCCGCTCGCACTGCTCCTGCTGGGCCGTCGTGTTCGCCCCCTGCATGCAGTCCTCGAGTTCGCTGTAGTCCCCGGAGCTCACCACGGAGACCACGAAGACCAGCACGGCGGACGAACCGACGAGGGCGAGGGCCCCGATGACCGCGCCCACGGCGGCGAGCGTGCCGTTCGTCGCCTCGCCCCGCTTGCCGCGGCGGAAGCCGACTATGCCGAAGATCAGCGCGAGCAGGCCGAGGACGATCCCGCCCAGCACCGTCCAGAACAGCAGCGCGCCCGCCAGCCCGAGCGTGAGGGCGGCGACGCCCATGCCGTTCCGCGGCGGCCTCGGGTTCTCCCACATCCCGGGCTCGCCGCCCGGCCAGGCGCCTCCGCCCGGACCTGGACCCTGATGTGCCGCATCCCAGCTCTGAGGTGAAGTCATGGCGCGTCCTCCGGCGTGCTCGGCTTCCCGGGTAGTCCGCTTCCTGCCCCGCTCCGGCCCCGTTACTCATTTCCGGACGGCCCGCCGCAGGGTGCGCGGGGCATGGTCGTTCGCGTACGGTTGACGGCTGCCCCAGGGCGAGCCCGGGAAGAGCGGAGCGCCGCGTACGGCCGCGGCAAGTATCGTCCTCGCCCTGTGCCGGCAGGGGCCTGAATTCGCAGAACCCCGAGAACCTTGAGAACCCGCAGAACCCGCAGAAGGGGGGCCGCCGCGTTGGCAGCGCAGCACGACTCCGCCCGGGAGCGGGAGATCCGCGAGGAGCAGCAGCACCTCGACGAGGTGTACCGCCGCCTTGAGGAGAAGATCCACGAGGCCGAGTTCCTGATGGACGACGCCTCGAAGCGGGCTCAGGTCGGCACCCCGGGAGCGCTGGCCGAGCGGGACGCGCAGGTCTTCCGCGCCGGCGTGCACCTCAACAGGCTGAACCGCGAGTTCGAGGACTTCCTCTTCGGGCGCATCGACCTGCTGCCCGGCGCGGACGCGGAGAGGGGCCCGGACGGCGCGTACACGTCCATCGAGCCCGCCGAGGGCGCCGTGCGCCCCGACGGCTCCGCCGACATCGCCGAGACCCTCCACGTCGGACGCATGGGCGTGCTCGACGCCGACTACACCCCGCTCGTCATCGACTGGCGGGCACCGGCCGCCGCGCCCTTCTACCGTGCGACGCCGGTCGCGCCCGGCCGGGTCGTACGCCGCCGGGTCATCCGCAGCAAGGGCCGCCAGGTCCTCGGCGTGGAGGACGACCTGCTGCGCCCCGAGGTCAGCGCCGGCATCGGCGGCCGGGAGCTGTCCGTCGTCGGCGACGGCGCGCTCATGGCCGTGCTCGGGCGTGCCCGCGGGCACGCGATGCGGGACATCGTCTCCTCCATCCAGGCCGAGCAGGACATGGTCATCCGCGCGCCCGCCGCGTCCGTCACGGAGGTCGAGGGCGGGCCGGGCACGGGCAAGACCGCCGTCGCGCTGCACCGCGCCGCGTACCTGCTCTACCAGGACAGGCGCCGGTACGCCGGTGGCATTCTCGTCGTCAGCCCGACACCGCTGCTCGTCTCCTACACCGAAGGCGTGCTGCCCTCCCTCGGCGAGGAGGGGCAGGTCGCCGTGCGGGCGCTCGGGTCGCTCGTCGAGGGCGCCGAGGCGGAGACCTACGACACCCCCGGTGTGGCCCGCGTCAAGGGATCGGCCCGCATGGCGAAGGTGCTGCACCGGGCGGCGCGCGCCGCGCTGGACGCCGGCGAGGTGCCGGACGTGCTGCGGGTCGTGGCCTTCCGCAACCGGGTCGAACTGGACGCAGCCGAACTGCGCCACGTACGGCGGCAGGTGCTCGGCGGCACCGCTCCGGTCAACCTGATGCGCCCCCGCGCACGCAAGTTCCTGCTGGACGCGCTGTGGGAGAAGTCCGGTGCCGGCGGCCGCTACACCGACCCGGAGCTGGCGGCGGAGGCCCGCGAGGCGTTCGACGAGGACATCTCGTCCGAGGACGAGTTCATCGCGTTCCTCGACGCGTGGTGGCCGGAGCTGACGCCGCGCGGTGTGCTGGCCTCGCTCGCGGACGGGGAGAACCTGGCGCGCATCGCGGGCGTACCCGTGAGGTCCGCCCGGTCCGGTCCTGGCCGGTCCGGCGGAGGGCGGTCCGGCGCGCGGGGAAGCCGCAGCCGCGGGCACCGCCTGCTGGAACCCGGCGAGGCGAGTGCCGTTGCCGCCTCGCTGCGCCGTCTCGACGCGCACGGCCACGGCCCGCTCTCCGTCCACGACGTCGCCCTCCTGGACGAGCTCCGCGTGCTGCTCGGCCCGCCCCCGAAGCCGCTCCGGCGCGAGACCGAGCCCTCTCCCGAGGAAGTCCTCCAACAGCTCACCGGGCTGGACGAGTTGACGACGGCGGCCGACCGCGACCCCACCGCGCGCCGCGACCGCGCGGAGCGGCAGACGGAGGAGCGCACCGACTACGCGCACGTCATCGTCGACGAGGCACAGGATCTGACGCCCATGCAGTGGCGGATGGTCGGCCGCCGCGGCCGGCACGCCACCTGGACGGTCGTCGGCGACCCGGCCCAGAGCTCCTGGCCCGACACCCGGGAGGCCGCCGAGGCACGCACCGAGGCCCTGGGTGCCCGGCCGCGCCGACGCTTCGAACTGACCGTCAACTACCGCAATCCCGCCGAGATCGCGGAGCTCGCGGACCGGGTGCTGGCCCTCGCGATGCCGGGCATGGCGCCGCCGAAGGCGGTGCGCTCGACGGGCCTGCGGCCCCGCTTCGCAGCCGTACGGGGCGAGTTGAGCGCGGCCGTGCGCGAGGAGGCCGAGCGTGCGCTGGCGGAGGTGGACGGCACCGTGGGCGTGATCGTCCCCATGCACCGCAGGGACGAGGCACGCGAATGGCTGGCCGGCCTCGGCGACCGCGTCGTGACGCTGGGAAGCCTTGAGGCCAAGGGACTTGAGTACGACGCGACACTCGTGGTCTCGCCCGCCGGGATCGCCGGCACCGCCCGGGCCGAGTACGACCCGGACGAAGCGAACGACGAGAACGACGCGGATGAGGCGGGCGGCGGGGGCCGTGCCGGCGCCGGCACGGGTGCCGGTCTGCGGGTGCTGTACGTGGCCCTGACGCGGGCGACGCAGCGGCTCACGGTGCTGTCCGGGGAGCAGGATCTGCCGGACGCGGACGGTGTTCCGGAGCTGCTCAGAGACTGACGGAAATCGCCTCCAGGGAAGGGAATCGCTCCCTGAGGCCGTTTGTTAGCCTGGATGTGGCACCGGCCCGATCCATGCCCCCGGGCCCAACCATTGTCGCTTCGAGCGACCACTTGCCGCGAGGCGAGCTGGCGGGTCGGTGTCACCAAAGACTTCTTGAGCTTCCGCTTCGGTGAAGCTCTCTTCAGGGGTTCGTGCCGTCGGCCTTCAGCCGATGATGCGGACCCCTTCCGCCTGCGGGCCCTTGCGGCCCTCCGCGATCTCGAATTCGACGCGCTGGGTGTCCTGCAGACTGCGGTAGCCCTCTCCGTGGATCGAGCTGTAGTGGACGAATACGTCCGGTCCGCCGTCCTCCTGAGCGATGAAGCCGTAGCCCTTCTCGGCGTTGAACCACTTGACGGTGCCCTGAGCCATTCCTGGTCTCCCTGTATGCATATGGGGTTTGCGGGCCGATCCTAGGCTGAGATGGGGCGCTTTGAAGTGATTTGGGGCGTAGACACAGACTTTCGCGCCGGTGCCGAAAACGGGGGGCCGGAGGAGCCCGGATCACCGGCATCTCGTACTGTGGAAGGCTCTTTCCGCGCCTAGGTACGGTCCGGTCCGCGGGTTACCCCGTACCGGAGGGTAGGTGCGACGATCTGTTGACGCGCCCCACCCCCCGGCGTCGATACTTCGGCGCCCCGGTCCGGTGCGGCACAACGCGTCAAGGGAAAGCAGAGGGAAGTCGGCAATGAGCGCGCCCAGCGTCTCCTACTCGATGACGGTCCGTTTGGAGGTCCCCGCCGGAGGGACCGCGGTCAGCCAGATCACCACGGTCGTGGAGTCGTCGGGCGGTTCGGTCACCGGCCTCGATGTCACCGCTTCGGGGCACGAGCGGCTCCGTATCGACGTGACGATCGCCGCGTCGTCCACCTCGCACGCCGACGAGATCGTGGCGGAGCTGCGCGGTATCGAGGGTGTCGCACTCGGCAAGGTCTCGGACCGTACGTTCCTGATGCACCTCGGCGGCAAGATCGAGATGTCGTCGAAACACCCCATTCGCAATCGCGACGATCTCTCCATGGTCTACACGCCGGGCGTCGCCCGCGTGTGCACGCAGATCGCGGAACACCCCGAGGACGCGCGGCGGCTGACGATCAAGCGGAACAGCGTCGCCGTGGTCACCGACGGCTCCGCGGTGCTGGGCCTGGGCAACATCGGCCCGAAGGCCGCGCTGCCCGTCATGGAGGGCAAGGCGGCCCTCTTCAAGCGCTTCGCCGGGATCGACGCATGGCCGATCTGCCTGGACACCCAGGACACGGACACGATCGTCGAGATCGTACGGGCGCTGGCACCGGGCTTCGCCGGGATCAACCTGGAGGACATCTCCGCGCCGCGCTGCTTCGAGATCGAGGCGCGGCTGCGCGAGCTCGTCGACATCCCCGTCTTCCACGACGACCAGCACGGCACGGCCATCGTGGTGCTCGCCGCGCTCTACAACGCGCTGCGCGTCGTGGACAAGCGCATCGAGGACATCCGGGTGGTGATGTCCGGTGCGGGAGCGGCCGGCACGGCGATCCTGAAACTGCTGCTGGAGGCGGGCGTCAAACACGCCGTCGTCGCCGACATCCACGGCGTGGTGCACGACGGGCGCGAGGACCTCGTCGGCGAGGCCGAGGGGTCGCCGCTGCGCTGGATCGCGGAGAACACCAACTCCGAGGGCGTGACCGGGACGTTGAAGGACGCCGTCGTAGGCACCGACGTCTTCATCGGTGTCTCCGCCCCGAACGTGCTGGGCGGCACCGACGTGGCACGCATGGCGGAGGACGCGATCGTGTTCGCGCTCGCCAATCCCGACCCGGAGGTCGACCCGGCGGTGGCGCGCGAGACGGCCGCCGTCGTCGCCACGGGGCGTTCCGACTTCCCCAACCAGATCAACAACGTGCTGGTCTTCCCCGGCGTCTTCCGCGGTCTGCTGGACGCGCAGTCGCGGTCCGTCAACGACGAGATGATGCTCGCCGCCGCCCGCGCGCTCGCCGACGTGGTGCTGGAGGACGAGCTGAACCCGAACTACATCATTCCCAGCGTCTTCAACGAGAAGGTCTCCGGCGCTGTCGCGGGCGCCGTACGGGACGCCGCACGCGCCGCCGGAGAGGCCGCCGTCGCGCCGGCCCCGACGACGGCCGCCGCCGCCACAGCGTCGGACGGGCCCCCGGCCTGAGCCCGCCGGGCAGGGCCGCGGCGGCCGGAGCGGCCGCACCGGCGGCGCGCAGCGGTTTGTGCGGGCGCCCGGGGGTACTCACGGCCCGGTGAGCTCGTGCCGGGACCGGTCCGCGATCCCGGCCGTCCACCGCATGGTGGTACGGCGCGTCGCGAGGTGCAGGGTCACGACGCCCCCTCTAGGGTTGCGGCAGACACAAGCCTGTGGGGCGTCAGCACAGCACGGCCATCGCCGCCGCTCGTGTGACTCCGCAGCTGTCAGGACGATCCGGATTGGCTTTCCCGCCGTACGTAGGGGCAGGATTCGTCCCCAGGGGACTTCGTCCTGGGGATTCCCCACGGGGCGGGAGGGTCTCAAAGCAGACCCTGGTCAGGGGACTGTCCGAGGGCCCTGGCAGCATCGGCTTCGATCTCACGCCTCATCGGCAAGAAGAACACGGGAGTAACGAGTTATGAACCGCAGTGAGCTGGTGGCCGCTCTCTCCGAGCGCGCCGAGGTGACCCGTAAGGACGCCGACGCCGTTCTGGCCGCCCTCGCCGAGACCGTCGGCGAGGTCGTCTCCAAGGGCGACGAGAAGGTCACCATCCCCGGTTTCCTCACCTTCGAGCGCACGCACCGTGCGGCCCGCACCGCGCGGAACCCGCAGACCGGCGACCCGATCGAGATTCCGGCCGGGTACAGCGTGAAGGTGTCGGCCGGCTCGAAGCTCAAGGAATCCGCCAAGGGCAAGTAAGGGCCCCGCGGGCCGGGAGCGGCTGACAGGCGCTCCCGGCCACGCACGCGACGAGGGCGGCCACCCCGACCGGGTGGCCGCCCTCCCGTGTGTTCCGGGGCGGTGTGCGCCGGATGTGCGCTCCGGCGGGCTGCTCAGGGGCGTTCCGCCTTGGCGCCGAGTTCCGCGAGCTTGTTCATGAAGTTCTCGTAGCCGCGGTTGATCAGGTCGATGCCGTGGACACGGGAGGTGCCCTGGGCGGCCAGCGCCGCGATCAGGTACGAGAAGCCACCGCGCAGGTCGGGAATGATCAGATCCGAGCCCTGCAGTTTCGTCGGGCCCGAAACGACCGCCGAGTGCAGGAAGTTGCGCTGCCCGAAGCGGCAGGCCGAACCGCCGAGGCACTCGCGGTAGAGCTGGATGTGCGCGCCCATCTGGTTCAGCGCGGAGGTGAAGCCGAGGCGGGACTCGTAGACCGTCTCGTGGACGATCGAGAGGCCCGTGGCCTGGGTGAGTGCGACGACGAGCGGCTGCTGCCAGTCCGTCTGGAAGCCGGGGTGCACGTCCGTCTCCAGCGCGATCGACTTCAGCGGGCCGCCCGGGTGCCAGAAGCGGATGCCCTCGTCGAGGACCTCGAATGCCCCGCCGACCTTGCGGAAGGTGTTCAGGAAGGTCATCATCTCGCGCTGGCTCGCGCCGCGTACGAAGACCTGGCCCTCCGTCGCGAGCGCCGCGCTCGCCCACGAGGCGGCCTCCAGACGGTCGGGGAGTGCGCTGTGGGTGTAGCCGCCGAGCTTGTCGACCCCGGTGATGCGGATCGTGCGGTCCGTGTCCATCGAGATGATCGCGCCCATCTTCTGCAGCACGCAGATGAGGTCCTCGATCTCGGGCTCGACGGCGGCGTTGCTCAGCTCGGTGGAACCCTCCGCGAGGACCGCGGTGAGAAGCACCTGCTCGGTGGAGCCGACGGACGGGTACGGCAGGCGGATCTTGGTGCCGCGCAGCCGCTGCGGGGCCTCCAGGTACTGGCCGTCGGCGCGCTTCTCGATCGTCGCGCCGAACTGGCGCAGCACGTCGAAGTGGAAGTCGACCGGACGGCCGCCGATGTCGCAGCCGCCCAGGCCCGGGATGAAGGCGTGCCCCAGGCGGTGCAGCAGCGGGCCGCAGAAGAGGATCGGGATGCGGGAGGAGCCGGCATGGGCGTCGATGTCGGCGACGTTGGCGCTCTCGACGTGGGACGGGTCGAGCACCAGCTCGTCCGGCTCGTCGCCGGTGGTCACGGTCGTGCCGTGCAGTTGCAGAAGGCCGCGAACGACCCGCACGTCGCGGATGTCGGGGACGTTGCGGAGCCGGCTGGGCTCGCTTCCCAGCAGCGCGGCGACCATCGCCTTCGGAACGAGGTTCTTCGCGCCACGGACACGGATTTCGCCGTCGAGCGGGGTGCCGCCGTGGACGAGCAGGATGTCGTCGGTCATGGATCTCCGCGTTCCTGAAGACGGTTCGGGGCAGATGATTTGAGGCCTGTGCGGCCTCGCCGGCCCCTGGGGAAGTTCTGGGGCAAGACGAAGGACAATCGTAATGGTCCTGGCGCACCCCCGCGTAAGAGAGGCGGTCGGGGCAGCTCGGGCCCGGAACGGTCACGTTGTGTGAGGGTGAAGTGCCCGTGACGTGATCGGAGTTGCGGGTGCGGGGTGGATCGTGCGGGGGTCCGCGGGAGGGTGTGCGCGGGATCTGCGGAGATCCGGTGCATGCGCTGTGAGCAGGGCGGACGCCGGTCCCGGGGTGCCCGATCCGGCCGTTGGCTCACACGGAAGGCTCACGTGCGGGATCATTGCCGCATGACCGAGGTGTCCTCGCTCACCGGACGGCTGCTCGTCGCCACTCCGGTGCTGGCCGACCCGAACTTCGACCGGGCCGTGGTCCTGCTGCTCGACCACGACGTGGAGGGGTCGCTCGGCGTGGTGCTCAACCGCCCCACGCCCGTAGACGTCGTCGACATCCTGGAGCCCTGGGCGGCGCTCGCGGGAGAGCCCGGGGTCGTCTTCCAGGGAGGACCGGTCTCGCTGGACGCCGCGCTCGGGGTGGCCGTGGTGCCCGCCTCACAGGGCAGCAAGGACGCCGCGGGAGTGGCCGCGGAGCCGGGAGAGCGGGGCGCGGACGGGCCGGACGGGGAGGACGCCGCAGCCGCCGACGGCAGCGGCGAGGAGGCGCGCGACGGGCCGCTGGGCTGGCGTCGCGTACACGGCGCGATCGGCCTGGTCGACCTGGAGGCACCGCCGGAGCTGCTCGCCGCCGAGCTGGGCTCGCTGCGCATCTTCGCCGGGTACGCGGGCTGGGGGCCCGGGCAGCTGGAGAAGGAGCTGTCCGAGGGCGCGTGGTATGTCGTGGAGTCCGAGCCGGGCGACGTCTCGTCGCCCTCGCCGGAGCGTCTGTGGCGGTCCGTGCTGCGACGTCAGCGCAGTGAGCTGGCGATGGTGGCCACATACCCGGACGATGCCTCACTGAATTAGGCTTGGTCCGCATGAGCACTCTTGAGCCTGAGCGCGGCACGGGCACCGGCACCCTCGTCGAGCCGACACCGCAGACTTCGCACGGAGACGGCGATCACGAACGGTTCGCCCATTACGTCCAGAAGGACAAGATCATGGCGAGCGCCATGGACGGCACGCCCGTCGTCGCGCTCTGCGGGAAGGTCTGGGTACCCGGGCGTGACCCGAAGAAGTACCCGGTCTGTCCCATGTGCAAGGAGATCTACGAGACGATGAGCTCTCCCGGCGGTGACAAGGGCGGCGGCAAGGACGGCGGTGGCAAGGGCGGCAAGTAGCGCCCCCGGCGGCCGCAGCCGGCCTGAGCGGTTCTGACCGGCGCTTCCATGCGCCCGGCTCGCTTCCCGCCCGCCCGGTCGTCCGCCAGTCGGTCCGCTCGCCTGCTCCCGGCTCCCCGGCTTGTTCCGGGCGCCCGGCCGTACCGGCGGGCGGCTCGTCCGCACTCTCCGCGCAAGGCTCACGGCGCGCCCCGTTCGTCCCTCTCCGGGACGGGCGGGGCGCGCTGGTCTGTTGAGCGGCGGACGCGGCTTCGCACACTTCCCGGCGTGCTTCCGGCCGCGGACGCGACGTGCCGCCGGGCGCGGACGTGACGTCCCTCCGGCCGCGGACGCGGCAACGGATTGGTCGAGACCTATTGCCCGGGCGGGGCGGGGCTCGTAATCTCCTGTGCGGTTGTGCGACGCGGAACTCGCGTTGCGAATTCTGCAACGCCCTATGAGGGTTGGGGGACTCGCCGTGAAGTCGACCGGACGAACTGCCGCGCTGCCGACGGCACTTGCGCTCGCACTCGCCTTCGCCATGACAGGGGCGCTGCTGGCGGGCTGCGCTCCCTCCACGTCCGGCGGCGGGCCGCAGAAGGACGAGAAGAGCGGCACCTTGCGCGTGTGGCTCTTCCGCGAGGTCGGCAACGAGCCGAAGGAACGCGTCGTCGACCGCGTGATGCGGAAGTTCGAGAAGCGGCACGAGGGCGTGCGTGTCGACGTGCAGTACATCCCCGTCGACAGCCGCGCCGAGAAGATCAAGGGCGCCTTCAACGACCCCTCGTCCGCGCCCGACGTGATCGAGTACGGCAACACCGACACGGCCGGCTACGTCGAGAACGGCGGACTGGCGGATGTGACCGAGGAGTTCGCCGACTGGCCGCAGGCGCGGCAGGTGGACCCCACGGCGAAGAAGTCCGTGACCGTCGGCGGCAAGGTCTACGGAGCGCCGTTCTTCGTCGGCGTGCGGGCGCTGTACTACCGCACCGACGTCTTCGGCGACCTCGGCATCGAGCCGCCGCGCACGCTCGGCCAAGTCGCCTCGGCCGCACGGAAGATACGCGCGGAGAGGCCGGGCATGTACGGGCTCGCAGTCGGAGGCGCGTACACGTACGGGGCCATGCCGTTCATCTGGGCGCACGGCGGCGAACTGGCCCGGAAGAAGCAGGACGGCACCTTCACCTCGGCCGTCGACAGCCCACGGGCGAAGCGCGGGATATCCGCCTACACCGATCTGTTCGGCGACGGCAACTGCCCTGCCGTGAAGTGCGCGGAGATGGGCGGCAACGAGAACGTCGAGGCCTTTGCGGCGGGCAAGGCCGGAATGGTGCTCGCCGGTGACTTCAACCGTCAGGCGATGGAGGACGGAAAGGTCAAGGGCGACTACGACGTGGTGCCGCTTCCCGGTACCGAACGCGGCAGCATCGCGCCCGCCTTCGCCGGAGGCAACAACATCGGCGTACTGAAGAGCAGTTCGCACCGCACCCTCGCTGTCGCGCTGATGCGGGAACTGGCCGGCAAGGAAACGCAGCGGGAGCTCTTCGACGCCATGGGCTTTCTGCCGACCTTCACCGACACGCGTGAAGAGGCCGCGAAGAAGGAGCCGTTCGTCGAGCCGTTCGTCGAAACCCTCGACGCGGGCACGGAGTTCGTGCCGGCGACGCCCGGATGGGCGGAGGTGGACGCGGGGCTCGTGCTGCCGACGATGTTCCAGCAGATCGCGGGGAAGAAGAGCGGCGTGGACGAGGCGGCGGGGGAGGCCGCGCGGAAGATGGACGAGGCGTTCGCCGAGTGAGCGCGCTCGCCCCGGCACCGCAGGCGGCGGCGGGCACGGCGGGCGCCTCGGGCGAATCCCCGCGCCGTTCCCCGGGAAGCCGCGGGGCGGCGGCCCGTCCCGCACGGCAGGGGCGCTGGACGCCGTGGCTGTATCTGGCGCCCGCGCTGGTGGTGCTCGCCGGGCTGCTGGCCTATCCCGTCTACCAGTTGGGCCTCATCTCCCTCCTCGAATACACCCAGGCCCAGGTCAGCGGTGGCGAGCCGACGTCCTTCCAGGGGCTGGGCAACTACGCCGAACTCTTCGCCGACAGCCAGTTCTGGCACGTGCTGCTGGCGACCGTGCTCTTCGCGGCCGCGTGCGTCTTCGGCACCCTCACCGCGGGATGCGCGCTCGCCGTGCTCCTCACGCGCGTACGGGCGCTGCCGCGGCTGCTGGTGATGCTGTCCGCACTGGGCGCATGGGCGACCCCGGCCATCACCGGCTCCACGGTCTGGGTGTTCCTCTTCGACGCCGACTTCGGGCCCGTCAACAGGGTGCTGGGGCTGGGCGACTTCTCGTGGACGTACGGGCGGATGAGCGCCTTCGCGCTGGTCTTCCTCGAAGTGGTGTGGTGCTCGTTCCCGCTGGTGATGGTGACCGTCTACGCGGGAATCAGGGCCGTACCGGCCGAGGTGCTGGAGGCGGCCTCGCTCGACGGCGCCTCACAGTGGCGGACATGGCGCAGCGTGACGGCACCGATGCTGCGCCCGATTCTGCTCGTCGTGACGATCCAGTCGGTGATCTGGGACTTCAAGGTCTTCACGCAGATCTACGTGATGACGGGCGGCGGCGGGATCGCGGGACAGAACCTCGTGCTCAACGTGTACGCATACCAGAAGGCGTTCGCCTCCTCCCAGTACAGCCTCGGTTCGGCCATCGGCGTCGTCATGCTGCTGCTTCTTCTCGGCGTCACCCTGGTGTATCTGCGGCTGCTGCGGAGGAAGGGCGAGGAACTGTGACGGGGCCGGCCGGGACGGGTCCAGCTCGGACGGGGCTGCGCGGAGCCGTGTCCAGGACGGCGTCCCGGATCAGGCCGTGGCGGCTGGCCGCCGAGTCGGCCGCCGTCGCCGTCGCGCTCGCCGTGGCCTTCCCCCTTTACTGGATGGTCCTTTCGGCCTTCAAGCCCGCCGGTGAAGTGCGCTCGGCACAACCCGTGCCCTGGACGCTGAATCCCTCCCTGGACGCCTTCCGGCGGGTGTTCGGGCAGCAGGAGTTCGGGCGCTACTTCCTCAACAGCCTGCTCGTGGCCGGGACGGTGGTGGTCGCCTCCGCCGTCATCGCGTTTCTCGCGGCGACGGCCGTGACGCGTTTCCGCTTCCGGTTGCGTACGACGCTGCTCATCCTTTTCCTCGTGGCGCAGATGGTGCCGGTCGAGGCCCTGACCATTCCCATGTTCTTCCTCATGCGGGACGTCGGCGCGCTCAACTCCCTTCTGTCGCTGATACTTCCGCACCTCGCCTTCTCACTGCCGTTCGCCGTGTGGATGCTGCGCGGCTTCGTGAAGGCGGTGCCGGAGGCGCTGGAGGAACAGGCCGTGATCGACGGGGCCAGTCGCACACGGTTCCTGTGGCAGATCCTCTTCCCCCTGGTCTTTCCTGGACTTGTGGCGACGAGCGTCTTCTCGTTCATCTCGACGTGGAACGACTTCCTCTTCGCCAAGTCCTTCATCATCTCCGCGACGGAGAACTCCACGCTCCCCATGGCCCTGTTGGTCTTCTTCGACACCGAAACCCCCGACTGGGGCGGGGTGATGGCGGCCTCGACTGTGATGACGCTTCCCGTTCTGGTCTTCTTCGTCCTCGTGCACCGGCGCCTGGTCTCCGGGCTCGGGGGCGCCGTGAAGGACTGACCCCGAGGAGACCCGACGAGAGGTGTCGCCCGTGCCGTACCGGAATCTCGTCCCCGCGCCTCGTTCCGTGACGCCCCAACCGGGCGGTGACGGGCGGGACTTCGTCCTCGGCCCGGCCAGCGTGCTCGTCGCGGGCCCAGGCACCGAGGACACCGCGCGCTGGCTCCGCGCCACCGTCAGCCCCGCCACGGGATGGCCGCTGCCGCCGGGCGGCGAGCACGGAAGCACGCAAGGCGGTGCGGACGGCGGCACAGGCGGCGGTGCGCTCGTGCTGAGCACGGACGAGGCAGTCGCCGCCCGGCTCGGCCCCGAGGGTTACGAACTGCGGGCCTCCGCCGGAAGCCTGCGTATCACCGGAGGCGCACCCGCCGGGGTCTTCTGGGGTGCGCAGACGCTGCGGCAGCTTCTCGGCCCCGCAGCCTTCCGGCGGGCCGGCACGGCGCGGGACGGCATGGGCCGGCGCATCCCCGCGGTGCACATCGAGGACGGTCCGCGCTTCGCCTGGCGCGGTCATCTGCTCGACGTCGCACGGCACTTCACCCCCAAGGACGGCGTGCTGCGCACCCTCGACCTGCTCGCCGCGCACAAGCTCAACGTCCTCCATCTGCACCTCACCGACGACCAGGGCTGGCGCGTAGAGATCCGGCACCGGCCCCGGCTGACCGAGGTGGGCGGCACCCGCGCCCGCACCCGCGTCGGACACGGAGGCCGCGTGCCGGGGACGCAGCCGCTGTGGGACGAGCGGGCGCACGGCGGCTGGTACAGCCAGGAGGACCTGCGGGAGATCGTCGCGTACGCCGCCGACCGGCACATCACCGTCGTCCCCGAGATCGACGTGCCCGGTCATTCGCAGGCCGCGATCGCCGCGTACCCGGAACTCGGCAACACCGACGCCGTCGACACCGCCCGTACGGCGGTGTGGACGGACTGGGGCGTGAGCTCCGACATCCTCGCGCCGGGCGAGCACGTGCTGCGCTTCTACGAGGGCGTGCTGGAGGAACTCCTGGAGATCTTCCCTTCCCGCTTCATCCACCTCGGCGGCGACGAATGCCCCAAGGACCAGTGGCGCGCGTCGCCTTCGGCGCGGGCGCGCATGCGTGAACTGGGCCTGAGTACGGACGAGCCCGACTCGCCCCGTGGCGCCGGCCGCGGGCGGGCAGCCCCGGAATGCGCCCTGCAGGCGTGGTTCGTCCAGCACTTCGACCACTGGCTCGCCGCACGCGGACGGCGCCTCATCGGCTGGGACGAGATCCTGGAGGGCGGCCCCGACCTCACCACAGGGGCGGCGGTCTCCTCCTGGCGTGGCAGGGCCGGCGGCGTCGCCGCCGCACGCGCCGGGCACGACGTCGTGATGTGCCCGGAGGACCAGGTGTATCTGGACCACCGGCAGGACGGCGGCGCGACGGAACCGGTGCCGCTCGGATACGTACGCACCCTGCGCGACGTCTACCATTTCGAGCCCGTTCCGGGGGAGTTGGCGGGAACGCCGCAGGAGCGGCATGTACTCGGCGCCCAGGCCAACATGTGGACCGAGTGCACCGAGAACCAGCAGCGCGTCGACTACCAGACCTTCCCGCGCCTCACCGCCTTCGCCGAGGCCGTCTGGTCGTCACTGCCCGCTCCCGCGCGGCGCGGGGCGCACTTCGCGGACTTCGAACGCCGCATGACCGACGAGCACTACGCACGTCTGGAGGCGATGGGTGTGGCCTTCCGCCCGCCCGGCGGCCCGCGCCCGTGGCAGCGCCGCCCGGGCATCGTGGGACGGCCGCTCGACGGCCCGGGGGAGGAACCGTCCGACGGCCCGGAGGAGGAGCCGCCCGGCGCCGGGGAGGGAGCCGCGGGCGGACCGGAGGCCGTGCCCGGGGGCTAGCCCGGCCCGTGCGCGCGTAACCGCAGGGCACCGGTGTGGTCCGTAGCACGAAAGTCCGCACAGGTTCGTTGATCGGCACAAGAGTCACCGAGAGTGGCAATTCGTCGCTTGCCCGTGTGAGCTGGGGATTACGGGCCCGCGTTCCGGACAGGGGACGAGAGTGATGTCAGCTGACGGAACAGCCCATACCGGGCCCCCGGTCCGACTGCCCGCCGAGATGTGCCAGAGTTGCCTCGTCCGGCCCGTGAGCACGTACCGTACGGGCACGGCAGCCGGGTCGACCGGGGAAGGGGCGGCTGGATTGAGCACGCAAGCACAGCATGAACAACATGCGCCACAGGCTGTGCCGTCGGTCATGCTGCCCACCACGCTCGACGAGGCCGTGGCCGCGCTCTCCGCCGTGCCCGCGGCGGTGCCCGTGGCAGGCGGCACCGACCTGATGGCGGGCGTGAACGCCGGCCATCTCCGCCCCGCCGCGCTCGTCGGACTCGGACGGATCAGCGAGATCCGCGGCTGGCAGTACCTGGACGGGGAGGCGCTCCTGGGCGCCGGTCTCACCCACGCCCGCATGGGACGTCCCGACTTCTCCGCCCTCATCCCGGCGCTCGCGGCCGGCGCACGCGCCGCCGGTCCGCCCCAGATCCGTAACGCCGGCACGCTCGGCGGCAACGTCGTCAGCGCCCACCCGACCGGCGACACCCTGCCGGTGCTGGCGGCTCTGGAGGCCACGCTCGTCGTCGCGGGCCCGGAGGGTGCGCGGCGCGAGATCCCGGTGAGCCACCTCCTCGCGAACGTGGACATGCTGCGGCCCAGCGAGGTCGTCGGGCACGTGCGGGTTCCGCTTCTGCACGCGCCGCAGACCTTCCTGAAGGCCACGGGGCGTACCGGTCCCGGCCGCGCCATGGCCTCGGTCGCCGTCGTGCTGGACCCGGTGCGGCGCGGAGTGCGCTGCGCGGTCGGTGCGGTCGCGCCGATGCCGCTGCGTCCGCTGGAGGCGGAGCGCTGGATCGCGTCGCTGATCGACTGGGACGGACAGCGCGGTCTGGCCCCCGAGGCCCTCGCCGCCTTCGGTGACTACGTCGCCATGGCGTGCATCCCCGACCCCGCCCCGGCAGAGGAGGGCGGTGAGGCTCCCGCACTTCCGCCCGCGGCCTTCCACTTGCGGCGTACGGTGGCAACACTGGCCCGCCGAGGACTCGGGAGGGCGCTCGCATGAGCAACGGCAGCCCGCACGACCCCAACGCACCGGGCGAGGGGTACGGACACGGGCAGGGGCACCACGGACAGGGATACACGGACGGGTACGGCTCCGAGTACGGCGAATACGCCGAGTACGGCGACGAGGGCGGCTACCGCGCCGAATACGGGGAGTACGGCGAGTACGGCGGCTACGGGCAGCGGGCGCAGCACGCGCAGCAGCAGCCGGGCCGGCCTCAGCCGCACCCGTCGTATCCGCAGGACGGCTCGTACCCGCGGGAAGGCTGGGGCGGCGAGTCCGACCAGGACGCCACCGCCTTCGTCCAGCTGCCCGCCGGTCCGCTGCCGCCTCCCGGCGCGGGAGTCGAGGCATGGGGCCCGCTGGCCGCACCCGGCACGGGGCAGGGCGGCTACACGCCGCCTCCGCTGGACCCGGCGGAGGTCGCCGGGCAGCAGGGGTCCGGGCAGCCCGTGGCACCCGCCGCGGACGGTCCGGAATCCGCCGGGCAGTGGGCGATGCCGTTCGGCGAGGGGACCGGGGCCGGTGGCCCGGGCGGGTACGACCCCTCCTCGCACGGTCAGCAGTACGAGCAGCAGTTCGCACCGCAGCAGGACCAACAGCCCGGTACGGCCGGGGCGTTCGGCGACCAGGGAGGGGCCGGCCAGGGTGCCGCCGCGGCGCTCGCCGGCTCGCACGAGGCGCGTACGCAGCGGCGGCCTCTCGGCACGGGCGGCGGCATCACGCCGGACGAAGCGGAACCGATAGGACCGGGCACGCAGTTCAGCGGACCCGCGGCGCCGCAGCACGGCTCGGCAGGGTCCGTGCAGCATCAGCAGGACATCGCGGGGGACGAGCACTTCGCCGAGGCGCACGCGCGCCGGCAGGTGCCCTTCGAGGGGCACCTCGACGGGCGCGAGGCCGTGCCCGGGACCGTGCCGGGGGAGGCAGCGGAGACCGCTCCGGGGGACGCGGGGGGCACGTACGCATCCGCGTCGCAGTCGGCGCAGTGGAGCGAAGCGGCTCCCTCCGGGGGCACGGCGGCCGACACGGCCACCGACGGCGGTACGGACGACGCGGACGGCACCGGGGCACGGGCGCCGATGGGGACGGTGCGCTCGGGACTTCCGTTCACGCCTTCCTCCGGCACCGGCATCGTGACGGACACGGCCGGTACGGACGTCGCCGGTACGGACGCGGGCCCGGACGCACGTACGGACGCGGGTCCGAACTCGCCTGCTCCGGGCGGCGGTTGGGCCCAGCCCCCGGCACCGGCGGCTCCCGAACCGGCGCCCGCTCCCGAGCCGGAGGCCCCACCCGGACCGGCACAGGCATCCGGGTCCACACGCGTACCCGCACCCTCCACCGCCCGCGAGGCGGGGGCGGGGGAACCGGCCACCGACGACGAGGTCTCCGAGGAACGGCCGGTCGAACTCGCCCCCGAACTCGGCGGCGAACACCCGCACGTCTCCTATGTCCTCCACGTCAACGGCATCGACCGTCCCGTCACCGACGCCTGGATCGGCGAATCCCTCCTGTACGTCCTCCGGGAGCGCCTCGGCCTCGCCGGTGCCAAGGACGGCTGCTCGCAGGGCGAGTGCGGCGCCTGCTCCGTGCAGGTCGACGGCCGCCTCGTCGCCGCCTGCCTCGTTCCCGCGGCGACGGCGGCGGGCAGCGAGATCCGTACGGTCGAGGGGCTGGCCTCCGACGGCGTGCCCTCCGACGTGCAGCGCGCGCTCACCGAGTCGGGAGCCGTGCAGTGCGGCTTCTGCGTACCCGGCCTCGCGATGACGGTGCACGACCTGCTGGAGGGCAACCACGCGCCCAGCGAACTGGAGGCCCGCAAGGCCATCAGCGGCAACCTGTGCCGCTGCTCCGGCTACCGCGGCGTGCTCGACGCCGTCCGTACCGTCGTCTCCGAACGTGCCGAGCAGGCCGCTCGGGAGGAGGCGGAGGCCGAGGCCGAAGCGGAGGCGTACGAACAGGAGTTGGCCGACGCCTCCGCACGCATCCCGCACCAGGCGGGCCCGGGCGCGGGCGGCGCGCACTTCCCGGGGGGAGGCGGAGCATGAGGCTCGTGGAGCCCCCGGCGGCCCGCCCTCACGGGCGCCGCGTACGAACGGAAGGCGCACGGCACCGGGCCGTACCGCATCACGGCGCACCGGCGCGCGGCGTACGGCATCACGGCGTACCGCACCACGCAGCACGGCATCACGCAGCACGGCATCACGGAGCACCGCACCACGGAGCACAGCGACACCGCGTACAGCGACACCGCGTACAGCGACACCGCGCACAAGCGGGAGGCGTACAAGGGCGAGGCGTACAGGAGCACCGCGTGCAGGGACGACGCGGAAAGGCAGCAGCGGCATGACCAGCACGGCCGACGGCCCCGGCGCCGTCACAGCGACCCCCGCCCAGGGCACACCGCTCTCGCCCGACTCCGCCGACGGCGGTCCCGTCACGCACGGGATCGGCGCGTCCCTTCCCTCGACCGACGCACCCGCCAAAGCCGAAGGCACCTTCCCCTACGCGGGCGACCTGTGGGCCGAGGGCCTGCTGTGGGCGGCGGTACTGCGCGCGCCGCACCCGCACGCCCGCATCGTCTCCATCGACACCGGGCCGGCGGCCGCGCTGACCGGGGTACACGCCGTCGTCACCCACGAGGACGTGCCCGGTGACGCCGGCCACGGACGCAAGGTCGCCGACCAGCCCGCCTTCGCCCGCGACGTCGTGCGCTACTACGGGGAGCCGGTCGCCGCCGTCGCAGCCGACCACCCCGACACGGCGCGGCTGGCGGCCGCGGCGATCGCCGTGGAGTACGAGCCGCTGGACGCCGTCACGGACCCGGAGAAGTCCTTCGAGGCCGAACCGCTGCACCCCGACGGCAACTTGATCCGTCACATCCCGCTGCGCTTCGGCGACCAGGACATCACGGGCGACGTCGTCGTCGACGGCCTCTACCGCATCGGCCGCCAGGACCCCGCGCCCATCGGCGCCGAGGCCGGGCTCGCCGTGCCCCGCCCCGACGGCGGCGTGGAGATCTACACCGCCTCCACCGACCCGCACACCGACCGCGACCTGGCCGCCGCCTGCTTCGGCCTCGCGCCCGAGCAGGTCAAGGTCGTCGTGACCGGCGTGCCCGGTGCGATGGGCGACCGCGAAGACACCGGTCTGCAGGTGCCGTTGGGGCTGCTGGCGATGAAGACGGGCAGCCCCGTGAAGATCGCCGCCACCCGCGAGGAGTCCTTCCTCGGGCACGCCCACCGCCACCCCACACTGCTGCGCTACCGCCATCACGCGGACAGCGAGGGCCGGTTGGTGAAGGTCGAGGCGCAGATCCTCCTCGACGCGGGCGCCTACGCGGACACCACCGCCGACGCGCTCGCCGCCGCGGTCTCCTTCGCGGCAGGTCCGTACGTCGTGCCGCACGCCACGATCGACGGCTGGGCCGTACGTACGAACAACCCGCCGTCCGGCCATGTGCGCGGCGAGGGCGCGATGCAGGTGTGCGCGGCGTACGAGGGCCAAATGGACAAGCTGGCCGCGCAGTTGCGCATGGACCCCGCCGACCTGCGCATGCGCAACGTCATGGCGACCGGTGATCTGCTGCCCACCGGCCAGACCGTCACCTGCCCGGCGCCCGTGGCCGAACTGCTGAGCGCCGTACGGGAAGCGCCGCTGCCCGCGTTGCCGAAGGACAGCCCCGAGCGCGACTGGCTGCTGCCCGGCGGCCCCGAGGGCGCGGGCGAACCGGGCGCGGTGCGGCGCGGCGTCGGCTACGCGCTCGGCATGGTGCACATGCTCGGCGCGGAGGGCACCGACGAGGTCTCCACGGCCACGGTGAAGGTCAACGGCCCCGTGGCGACGGTGATGTGCGCCGCCGTCGAGACGGGGCAGGGCTTCACGACGCTCGCCCGTCAGATCGTGCAGGAGACGCTGGGCATCGACGAGGTGTACGTCGCGCCCGTCGACACCGACCAGCCGACGGCCGGCGCGGGAGCGCACAGCAGACACACCTGGGTGTCGGGCGGCGCGGTCGAGCGGGCGGCCAAGATGGTGCGTACGCAGCTGCTGCAGCCGCTCGCCGCGAAGTTCGGCATGTCGACCGAACTGCTCACCATCGCCGACGGGAAGATCACCTCCTACGACGGTGTGCTGTCGACGACCGTCGTCGAGGCGCTGGAGGACAAGGAGTTGTGGGCCACCGCCCAGTGCCGCCCGCACCCGACGGAGGCGCTGGACGAGACGGGGCAGGGCGACGCCTTCGTCGGGCTGGCCTTCGCCGCCGTACGTTCCGTGGTGGACGTCGACGTCGAACTCGGCTCGATCCGGGTGGTGGAGATGGCCATCGCCCAGGACGTGGGGCGCGTGCTGAACCCGCGGCAGCTCAATGCCCGTATCGAGGCCGGCATCACCCAGGGCGTCGGCGCGGCCCTCACCGAACACCTCCGCATCAACCGAGGCATCGTGCGCCAGCCGGACTTCACGGGTTACGCCCTGCCGACGGCACTGGACGCCCCGGACATCCGCATCGTCCAACTCATCGAAGAACAGGACGTGGTGGCCCCCTTCGGCGCCAAGGCCGCCTCGGCGGTCCCGGTGGTCACCTCCCCGGCGGCGGTCGCGGCGGCGGTCCGCGCGGCGACGGGCATGCCGGTCAACCGGCTTCCGATCAGGCCGCAGACGGCTGTGGGGGGTTGAGGGGGCGGGGACGGCTCCGACGGATGGCCTGCCCAGCTGTGGTGCGCGCAGCGCTCTACACATCACGATCTCGTATCACCGCCCTGCCCAACCGGGCAGCGGCGCACGGCATTTGCGCAGCTTGCGCCGTCCCCATGACAGTCCGCTTCCGCGCACCAGGGCAGGTCCGCGCAGCGTGCAGCCGGAACGGCCCGCGGGTTCGGGTTCCGGGCGGCGGATGGGGCTGGAGTTGCAGGGGTGGTGACCGGCTGTCAGTAGCTGTTACTAGGGTGTACCCGAAACACACGTACGGCATCATGGTGACGACTGCCCTGCTGCCGGGCAGCAGACCGGGACTGCCGTAGCTACGCGTCGGCGTCCACGGACGGACGCGGATACGGATGACGGAGAAGGAACGGGGAGGGCGCAGTCGTGGGTGAGATGCGAGTTGACCTCAGTGAACTCGAGGAGACCGTACGCAAGCTCGGTCGCGTGAAGAGCGCCATGGACGATTCGACGTCCAAGAGCAGGTACAACACCGAACTCCCGAGTGGAGCGCTCGGCAAGAATTTCATTGAGGAGTCCGAACTCACCGCCGCACATGGCGAGATGAAGTCCCACATCGAGCAGATCATGAAGTTCATGAACGAAGTGATCGAGGAGTTCGGCACGAACACCAAGAAGGCGCACGGCAAGTACCAGGACGCTGAGTACGATGCCAAGCACGGCATGGACGGCGGCCGTTCAGGGTCCGGGAACTAGCGGTCAGGGGGCGAGGACGACATGGGTGACGAGCCAACACTCGACAAGTACACCGACACCGGAAATATGTGCTATGCGGGTGAGGTGAAGACCCCGTTCGCAACCGGTACGGACATCGACAAGATCAAGGCCATGCTCGCCACTGCCAAACCCGAGCAGGTGATCGAGGTCGCCGATGCGTGGAAGAACATCCACGATCATCTGGTGAGTGGCGGCGGCAGTGTAAAGAGCGATTTCGACAAGGCTGTCGATCACATCCTGCAGCACTGGGAGGGCGAGTCTGCTGACGAGTTCTCCAAGAGGGCGAAGATGGTCAGCAAGCAGATTGCCGACTGCGCCAAGTACGCCAACTACACTTCGGTCGCCATGCGCAACGCCGGCCAGAGGCTGAGCGAGATCAAGCCGAAGGTCGACGCTATTGAGAAGCCGAGCGGCTTCGGCAGCGCCATGGACAAGGTTGGGGACGGCTTTTCGCGGGACGACGAGAAGTGGCGGGGCGAGATCAGCGGAAACCAGGGCGCGCAGAAGGCCCTTGACGGCCACGAGGGCGACCTCTCCGCAGGCAAGGAAGAGCACCTCAAGGCCGCAGCGTTGATGGAAACCTTGGCTATCACGTACTCGTCACAGACGCAGACGATGGGGTCGTGGAACAAGAGGCCGCCGCCCCGGGACCCGATCCACGGCCAGGAGGACTACCCCGGTGACCCTGGTGGCGTGGCGCCTGTCCCCGTCGCGGTGACTCCTGACGGGGGCGGGGCTGGTGCCGCAGCCGTTGGTGCTTCCAGAACCGGTAGCGTGGTCGGAAGGGGCACGCCGAAGTCCACCTCACCGGCCGTCGCAGGAACGCCTGCCGCTGCCACGAAGGTGGACGGCATCTCCGGCGGTACTGCGACCACCCCCAATCCGGCGGGTGCTAACGGGAGTGGGCCCACCGGCGGTGTCACCGGTGGCGCTGGAGCAGGTGCCGGCGGAGCGGGCGGTGTCGCTGGCGGCCCGGGGTACGTCGGGCAGGCTTCCGGAAACCGTGGTGGCGCGGGCGCAGGCGCCGGTGCTCGTGCTGGCGTGGGCGCACGCGGTGGCGTCGGTGGGCGCGTGCCCGCCGGGCTCGGCGCCGGCGCTGGGGGTGCTGGAGGAGCGGGCGGTAAGGGTATCGGCGCAGCCGCCGGTCGCGGGCCGCTGGCACGCCAAAGGGGGGGCACTCTCGACACCCCGCAGCAGGGTCAGGGCGCTGCCCGGCAGGGCGGTCAGGGGTTGCACTCCAGCCGCGGCGGCAGCATGGCCGGCGAACGGGGTCGTGGCCCCAACGGCCTTATGGGCGGTGGAGTCGCAGGCAACAATGCCCGGCGCAATCAGGATGAGAAGAGCCAGGGAGAGCGTCCCGACTACCTCGTTGAGGACGAGGAGACGTGGATGCCCAAGCGGCGCGACGTCACCCCGCCCACGATCGGCTGACGACGTACCGGCAGACTACGAGGTACCGCAAGCTCAGGGGTGCGGCCACTAGGCCGCACCCCTCCGCCGGACAAGAGGACTCGACAGATGGGCATCACGCGGACCCTGCGTGTCGTCAGTAGCGCAGCGCTGACCGGGGCACTCGTCTTCACGTCAGCACCGAACGCCTCAGCTGATCAGGTAAGAGACGATCAGTGGGCGCTCAAGTCTCTTGAAGCCGATGCCATCTGGAAAACCACCAGGGGCAAAGGCCAAACCATCGCGGTCATGGACAACGGCGTCAACGCCAACCACCCCGATCTCAAGGGCAACGTCCTCAAGGGCAAGGACTTCATCGACGGAGGCTCCACAGCACCCGCCCCTGGGGAAAGCCACGGAACGTCGATGGCCTCGCTCATCGCGGGGCACGGCCACGGCCCTGGCAGTGCGGACGGGGTGATGGGTCTCGCCCCTGAAGCCAAGATCCTCCCCATCGTGGACGATGGGTCTCGCGAGAATGGTTCAGCAGCGTCTATCCGTTACGCAGTTGATCGAGGCGCATCGGTCATCAACATTTCGCAGAGCGGCAGCACTTCGGTCCCCGAGGAAGCAAAGGCTATCGAGTACGCGTTGAAGAACGATGTTCTAGTGGTGGCGGGCGCAGGAAATACAGGTGCCCAGGTGAGGTATCCAGCCGCTTACCCGGGCGTCTTGGCCGTGTCGGCTGTAGAGCAAGATGGCGCATTCTGGCCGAAGTCCAACCGCGGGCCTCAGGTGAGGCTCAGCGCTCCCGGTTCGAGGATTGTCAGCGCTGGAGCGCCGGACAATCTCGATGGCTATGGACGTGCGAGCGGAACCTCCGACGCCACGGCCTATGTCTCTGCAGCGGCTGCCCTTCTTCAGTCCAAATACCCTGATTTGACAGTTGGCCAGATCGCCAACCGCTTGACCAAGACAGCCGGGATGCCCGCCTCCGAGAAGGGCGGAAAACTTCCGGACGAGCGGTATGGCTACGGTTCCATCCGGCCTCTCGCCGCACTTCAGGAAGACGTCCCCAAGGGCTCCAAGTATGGCCCTCTCTCCGTTCCTGAGCAGCTTAAGACTGAAGAGAAATTCGCAGAAGAGATTGCCGAGAAGAAGCGGGAATCGAAAGCCCAGCAGGCGGAGTCCGACAAGGAAGCGGTCATCCTTTGGATCATCACGGGTGTCCTCGCGCTCCTCTTGATTGGCGCGATCGTGCTGACCATCGTCCTCGTACGGCGCCGCAAGAAGAACAGGAACAACGGCCCTGGAGCTCCGGGCGGCCCCGGGTACCCGCCCGGACAGGCCCCGGGCTATGGGCAGTTCCCGCCCCAGCAGGGGCCATATGCCCAGCAGCCGACGGCTCCGCCTCAGCAGCCGCCGTACAACTGACCGGCGTCGGAGAGCATCCGGCGTTCCAGGAGCTATCAGCGATTCCCCCGGCCGGGAACCTGCACGTTGTGATGCCTGAGACCAAGGAGAGAAATGTCGTATCCGGGGCCGCGCCGCGGCGCCGACCACCCCGGGCAGCAGCCGCCTGGAGCGCCGCCGATGCCGGCAGGCCCCCCGCCCCCGGCGCCTGGGACGCAACCACATCCGCAGGGATTGACCGGTCCTTACAGAACGCCAGGTCCGTCACCGGGCATGCCGCCCGGTGAGATACCCGTCGGCCTGCAGCAGAAGAACAGCGCTGGGCGTAAGGTTCTCTGTGTCCTCCTCAGCGTTGTAGGCGGGCTCGCTCTCCTCGGAGGCGGGGGGCTGGTCGCGAATACCCTCAGCAACGCGAACCAGGTCATCACGAACCGAAGTGGGTACGGCCCGGTGATGTGGCGTAACGAGCGGGCGGACAAGCTCTTCCCCAAGTCCCTGGGGGGCAGCAAGTCGGAGCCGCAGGCGAGTGCGACCGACCCCAAGCACGCTGCTTGGAATCGCGTGGGCATAGCGCAGAAGACCGGTTGTGCAGACGGGCTCAGCGGAGACTTGGCGGACGAGGTAAGGAAACGGGGCTGCAAAGCCGTACTCCGCTCCACATACGTGGATCCCACTGGCAATTTCGTCGCAACTGTCGCGCTTATCGTCCGGGCAGAGGGTGATGACGAAGACGAGAGTTTGCGTCGATTCTTCGACTCTGGGAAACACGGAGTGAAGGCGTTCGCCGTCGACGGCACGATCGCGGCCGACTGGAAGGACCAGAATCGCAACGGCTCGGGTGGCGTACAGGAAACTGGTCTGTATCTCCCCTACGACATAGCTGTCACTGCCGGTTCCGTTGACGGTCGCAAGTCCGGTCGTCTGCCGGCTGAATGGCACAATTCCAACGGCAAGTGGGACGCCACCCCGTGGCGGGAAGCGGCTAAAGCTCTCGCCGACACCGTCTCCCTGCATCTCGACCAACTCCTGGGGGACGTGACGTCATGAACAGCGGGCGCATCAGAGCGGCCATCTTGACTGCCGGGGTCGGCGCGTTGCTGTGCATCGTTCCGGTGACTCCGGCCCACGCCGACACACCCACCAGTTGGGAGTCTCAGGCGCTTCGTCTTTCGTCAGCGCAGGTGACCACCCAAGGCGAGGGTGTCACCGTCGCGGTCCTGGACACCGGCGTCATGAAGAACCACCCAGCGCTCGCCGGCAAGGTGACCACGGGCCCCAACTTCGTCAAAGACGACCTTCGCCCCGGCAATCCACGCTGGGGTGATCACGGCACGGCCATGGCCTCGGACGTGCTCAAGGTCGCTCCGAAGGCCGAGATCCTCTCGATCCGGGTGATCGACGAGAAGGGGAACGATTTCGAAGGGGGGAACGACGTCAGTGGGCTCGTCCGGGGCATCAAATACGCCCTGGATCGAGGCGCTGACGTGATCTCCTTGTCCCTGGGCGGTGGAAGCTTCGCGAGCGGCTTCGACGAGGAAGAGACGAAGGTGCTTGCCCGTGCAGCGGGCGCGGGCGTGCCCGTCGTTGCCGGGGCGGGCAACGACGGTGACGAGTTCAACGGGCTCTCCTACCCGGCCGCCTATCCCGGGGTCATCGCGGTCGCCGCGGTCGACAAGCGTGGCAATCGCGCCAAGTTCTCAACTGTGCGGACATACAACTCGGTTGCGGCCCCCGGCGTTGGCATCGTCAGCGCGAAGAATACCGGCGGCTACGAGTCGATCAACGGCACTTCCCCGGCCACAGCTCTCACTTCAGGTGTCGTAGCCCTGATGCTGGCGGAGAACGACAAGCTGGGGCCGGCACAAGTGCGTTCCATCCTTACGAGCAACGCGACACCGCCGCGGGGCGGCTACAACCCCATGCTCGGACACGGGACGATCAATGCGGCGGCATCCGTACGTGCGGCCTCCAATCCGCGCACCGATAAAGCTGCCCCGGCCGACTACAAGGGCAGGAAGCACTTCGCGAATCCGAACGGTGTCACGCCGACGCAGCATCCGCCGATGGACACGGCGGCGCTGATCGTCGGCATCGTGGCAGCGTGCGTCGGGGTGCTGATGGTGATCGGTGCGATCCGAGTCATCCGTGGTCGTGGTCGACGTGGCGCTGCCGCTACGGCGATGGGGCCGTCCGGTCCGGGCGGATACCCGTACCCTCCGGTCCAAGTCCCTGGCTATGGACAACTCCCTTACCAACAGCAGCCTGCAGCTCCTCCCCAGCAGCCGCCGCCGTACAACTGACCGGACGTCACAGCTGCTACCGATCCTTGGCCAACCTTGTGCACGCCGACGCGACTTCGACAGCAGATTCCCCGGAGCTCTCCCTAGCGCGTGAGCAGTTGATAGACCAACCCGCAGAAAATGACGAGTCCCACGACGGAGTAGACGATCGTCTTCCGTCGTCGGTCCCTTGCCGCACCCTCCGGGGTTTCCCGCTCGGTGGCCAGAACGGCGCATCATGGCGCGGCGCTCCTTCGGGGAGGCCGACTGCCAGCGTTGCTGCATCTCCTCGCGGGTGAGTGGGGTCTGCTGCGGCTCGTTCATGGACAACAGGCTAGGTGGCCTACGGCCGGGCCGGGCCGGAGGTACCGGAGCCCGAGGTCGCCGGCTTGTCCTTGCGCCACGCACGCCACTCCGGTGCCAGGACCGACCAGACCTCCCTGTCGAGCCGCTTGCCCCGGTGCGGGAAGCTTTCGCGCAGGACGCCGTCCTTCGTCATGCCGAGGCGGCGGGCCACGGCGATGCTGGGTGTGTTCTCCGACGAGACCAGCCACTCCACGCGGTGGATGCCGCGCTCCTCGACCGCCCAGTCGATGATCACGCGCGAGGCACGGGTCACCAGGCCTCTGCCCGCCGCGGCCGGTTCCAGCCAACAGCCCGCCTCCGCGGTGCCGTTGGGGACGTCCATCGTGCGGAAGAGGACTCCGCCGACCAGAGTGCCGTCCGCCGTCCGGATGCCGTAGATCCGTCCGGTGTCGGCGGCGGCCTTGTCCGCGTAGGACCGGAGGAACGAGCGGCTCGACTCCAAGTCCGTGACGGCGTCCGCCAGCCCGATGTGCTGCCCGATGAACTCCCGCCCCCGGTCCATGTGCGCGAGGAACTCCTCGGCCTGCCATGGTTCGAGCGGGTGGAGTCCGGAGCCGTCGTCGCCGAGCGACACCGCGAACATGGTTCCTCCAAGGAGTGTGCGGGGGCCGGAGCCCGGGAGTCGGTTGCCGTCTCCTGCGAGGCGGCACAGGATGACCTGTTCGTCACGGCGACGGACAGGCCGCGTGCCGGAAGATCAAAGGCAAATCAAGGGGGAGCAAGGGGATGGTGGAGCTGCGGGATCTGGGATCTCAGGAGGACGCTCAAGACGGATACCGGCGAAGGCTCACGTACAACTTGTGGGGCTTGGCAGGGGCGTTGTGGCTGTTCGTGGTGATCGCCGCGGCCAAGGGGATCTTCTCGGCGGGCCTGCTCCTTCTCGCGCTCGTGCTGACCGGCGGGGCCGCGATCTGCGGCACGGGCCGCCGCCTCGGGAGTACGTGGATGTCTTTGGCGGGGGCGATGTCACTCATCGGTCTTGTTCTGATCGGGGTCTTCGACATCCTGTAGTCCGCTGGCCGCGTCCGGCTGCCGGCGCGTACGTCGGTGCTTGTACGCGCCGAACAGCGCGAGCGTCTCAGGGAGTTGGGAGTGGTGGGGCCGGGGCAGGCCGTCCGGCGGGAACCAGCCGAGGGCGTCGAATTTGTGCGGCTCGCCGATCTCGGCCTGAGCGGGGTCGACTTGGACGGCGAAGACGACGGCGACCCAGTGTGAGACGGGCCGGCCGCGCAGGATGTTGCGTACGCCGACGGTCTCGATCGTGAGCGGCGTCGCCCTGTACTCCTCTCGGACCTCTCGGGTGACGGCCTCCTCGAACGTCTCGCCGTGTTCGAGCGCACCCGCGCCGGTGTCCCACGTACCCGGCTCGTCCCGCGCGCCCGCGCCGCGACGGGCCAGCAGGATGCGGCCCGCGGCGTCGTGGCAGACGAAGACGCAGGAGACGGCCGGTGCCGTCAGCGCCCTGTCACGGGGAGAGTCACGGGGAGAGGCGGGCGGTGGTGTCGCGGTCATCGTCTTCGTTTCCCTTCGCCCCTTGTGCCCCGGTGGTGTCCCGGCAGCCCCGGGCGGGTCGCTCAGAAGTGGTCCGTCAGCTCGCGGAAGGTCCGCAGATGCAGAACCTGGGCGTCGGTGTCGTCGAGTTCGCCGTGTTCCAGGACCCAGGTGTGCGGGTTGGGTATGAAGACGGCGTTCATGCCGGCCTGGCGTGCGGGGAGGATGTCCGACTTCGGGGAGTTGCCGATCATCCAGCTCGTGGCGGGCGTGAGGCCGTGCATCTCGACGAACCGTCGGTACGTGGCGTCGTTCTTCTCCGGGACGATGCCGATCTCCCGGAAGTGATGAGCCAGTCGGGACATGTCGATCTTGCGCTGCTGCTCGTCCGGGTCGCCCTTGGTGAGCAGCAGGAGGTCGTGGCGGTCGCCGAGTGCGGTGAGCGTGTCGGCCACTCCGGGGATCAGCTCCACCTGCTGGTCGATGAGCGCCGCGGCCAGCTCCTTGATCTCGTCGTGCTCCCGGGCCGTGGCGGGCCTGCTGTGCAGCCGCTCGACGCAGTCGGCGAGGCTGCGCAGGAGCGGCTGGGTGCCGTACCCGTGCGTGACGGTGTTCGCCGCTTCGATGTCGTCGAGTACGGCGCGGAGTTGGAGCTTGTCGAGGGTGGGATGCGCCAGCCAGTCGAGGAAGTCCTCGATGACGCGCTCGAAGAGGACGTTGTTCTCCCACAGGGTGTCGTCGGCGTCGAAGACGAGCACCTGACGGTCGTGCCTCACCAACCTGGAACCTCCCCGGCCGCGTACGTCGCAGCTGGGACGCTAGCCGCGGGGAGTTGCGGCTTGCCAGGGGTTTTCGGGCGGGTCCGGTGGCGGTGGTGCAGCGGAGGAAGGCTGCAGTGGGGCGGACGGACGTTGAGCATGGGGCCGTCGTGGTTCTCCAACTCGTGGAAGTGAGCGGTTGAAGGGCGGTCGGCTGCGCACCTGACGGCTCCGGTTTCTCTTCCGCAGTGGGCGGTGGAGAGGATGACAGCCGTGGTGCCGGTACAGGAAGCGGCAGAGGGGAAGTTCGGTGCTGGAGGACGGCGGAGTCGAGGCGCGGCGAGGCAGGCCGTCCCGGGGCGCGGTGGCATGGGCGTGGCTGCGGAGATGGTTCTGGCGGTTCATGGCGGGCAGATCGGCCCGTACGTTCGTGTTCGCCGGGTTCTTCGGAGCGATGGGCATCGCCGGGGCGGTCCGGACCGTGGCGGTGGGCGGTCGGTATCTCACGGCCCTGGGTCAGTTGGGGCTCGGCCTTCTCGGGACCGGGCTCGCCGCGGCATGGATCGTCCAGTACGCGAACCGTCGGGGCTCGAGGAGAGGGGGCTGAAACGTCCGTCCGGTGCTCCGGATGCCCCGTGCGGCGAGCCCGCACGACCTGGCGGCTGCTACGGCGGCACAGCGTGCGTTCGCGTGGCTCATGCCGCCGGTTGTCGCATGTGCTCGCGGCGCAGCCACCTGCAACAACCCGGCCCGCCCGGTTCCTCCACGAGGCCCCTGAAGTCCTCTCACGGCCGCGCTCGCCGCGCCGGTTAACGTTGACTAACGTGCTGACCCGGTACGGAGATCCGAGCGAGGGAGACGACACGCATGGCCGCCGACACCTCCGCCACCCCTGAGGCCGGCCCCGCCGGCTGGGATGTGATGTACCGCGGAACGGTCTATCCCTGGCACTGCGACCAGATGGGCCACATGAACGTGATGTGGTACGTCGGCAAGTTCGACGAGGCGACCTGGCAGCTCTTCGCGAGCTTCGGCGTCACGCCCGACTATCTGCGCAACAGCGGCCGCGGCATGGTCGCCGTCGATCAACGGATCTCCTACCAGCGGGAGTTGCTTGCGGGGGACATCGTGGTGGTGCGCTCCGCGCTGCTGGAGGTGCGGGAGAAGGTGATCCGCTTCTGTCACCGGATGGAGAACGCGGCGACGGGTGAGGTGGCCGCGCTGACGGTGCTGACGGGCGTCCACTTCGACACGGAGGCGCGCCGCTCCCGGCCGCTCCCGGAGGAGTTGTCGAAGCGGGCACGGGCACTCGTGAGCGACTTCGACCCCGGTATCTGAGCCTGGGAGTGCGGACCCGGTCGCATCACCGGCGGCGAGCCAGTCGATGTGGCGGAAGCCGGCCGGTGGCCGGGTCAGCCGGCGGGCCGCCGTGCGGAGTTCTCCAGCCGTCCGATGCCGCTGATCTCGGTGACGAGGCGCGAGCCCTCCGTGAGGTGGCGCGGTGGCTTCAGCGTGTGGCCGGCGCCGCCGGGTGTGCCGGTGGCGATGACGTCGCCGGGGCGGAGGGTGAGGACGGTCGAGATGTAGCGGACCAGCTCGGCGGGGCCGAAGACCAGATCGGACGTGTCGGCCTTCTGCATCGTCTCGTCGTCCACCGAGCAGGTCATCGTCAGTGCGGGCGCGGTGCCGCCCGGCAGTTCGTCCGGCGTCACGAGGACAGGCCCGAGGGGTGTGGTGTTCTCGAAGGTCTTGCCTTGCAGCCACTGCTCGGTGCGGTACTGCCAGTCGCGCATGGTGACGTCGTTGAGGACGGTGAATCCCGCGATCGCACGCTCGGCCCGCGTGGCGTCGGCCCGTCGCACCGTGTCTCCGACGACGACGGCCAACTCGGCGCCCCAGTCGGGCTGTTCCGATTCCTCGGCGAGCTCGACGCTGTCGCGGGGACCTATGAGCGCGTCAGCGTACTTGGCGAACAGGGTGGGATGTCCGGGCAGTTCACGGCCCGTTTCGATGATGTGGTCGCGGTAGTTGGGGCCGACGCAGATCACCTTGCCGGGGCGGGGCACCACGGGTGCGAGGTCGGCGGTGTCGAGGGGGTGCGCGGCCGCGCCGGTGCCGGCCGCGGCTCCGGAGGGTGCCGTGGCGATGGCCGCCGTGTCCAGCCAGTCCTCCTCGGCGAGCAGTTCGCCGACGTCGGTGAATCCGAGCGCGGTGCAGGTGCCGTCGTCTGCGACGCGTACGGCTTCGGTGCGGCCGGCGGTGCGGACCGTGGCGAGCTTCAACGGGCCTTCCTTTCCCCGGATTGTCTGCGTTCCTGAGTGGGTGCCCGGTGTGGCGGCACGTACCCGGTCCGGGCGCGCCGGCGTATCCGTCGTTCTCAGGGCGAGCCAGGCGCTCAAGGGCCTGTCCGTGTGCTCCCGGCGGTACGCGGTATGGCCGGGCCGGGGCAGCCCGGCGGGCCCCGGCGACCCGTGGCCCCTGAGGCTTCAGGCCTGGAGGAAGTCCTGCAGGAGGCGGGTGAGGGAGCCCGGGGAGTCGACCCAGGGGTAGTGACCCGTGTCCTTGAGGGTGTGGAGGCGGGCGTTGGGGAATGACTCGGCGACCGCCTCGCCCGCGCGCATGCCCGTGACCGCGTCGAGGTCGCCGGTGACGACGAGGACGGGGGCTTCGACGCGGTGGAGTGCGTCCAGTACGGAGCGGCGTGACGGTTCGTCCACGCCCTGCCAGAACCCCGCCCGGGGCACGGGGTTGAGCTGGTCGCCCTCGGCGGCCGCGTGGGCCCGCTGGGGCGCCTCCCAGCGGGCGTAGGCCATGGGAGCGGCGCGGTGCAGCAGGGTACGGATCTCGTCCAAGTCCGTTGCCTGCTCCAGCAGTTGGACGGCGGTGTGCGCCTCCGCCCACCATTCGCCCTCCTCGGCACGGGAGTTGAAGATCTCCCGTGCGTCGTCGGGAAGTTCGCCCTGGAGACGGGAGCCGGGATTGAGCAGCACCAGGTGCGTGAGGCGGCCCGGGTGTGCGGCCGCGTACGTCTGCGCCGTGGCCGCCGCGGCATCGTGTGCGAGGAGCGCGAAACGGTCGAGGCCGAGGTGGCGGCGGAGCGCCTCGACGTCCTCCGCGAGGCGGGGGAAGGCGTACTCGTCCGGGTCGGACGCGGCAGGCGAATCGCCGGTGCCACGGGCATCGGGCACGACGAGCTGCCGGTACGCGCCGAGGCCGCCGAGGTCGCCCAGATAGGCCGCGTCGCGGGCCGGACCGCCGGCGAGGCACACCACGGGCGGCCGTTCCCGGCCGGGGGGAGAGCCGCCGAGGAGGTGGTAGCCGAGCCTGGCGCCGTCGTACGAGGAGAAGTGCGGCATACCCCTCAGCGTGCCCCAAGGAGGGGCGCGCAGCCGTCATCGCCGGATTCCCGACGGCGCGCCCAGGGTCTGCCCGTGCGACGCGCCCTAGGGCGAAAGGCCGACGCCACGGGCGTCGAAAGTCAGGTGCCGTGGCAGGCCGGGGGGCCATAGCGTGCCCGTATGACTGCATCTTGGGACGGACCGGGCGGGGCGGGGGATTCGCGCGGCGCGCACGGGGGTGCGGTGAAAGGGGGGCATGACGGGGGCGGTTCGGCCTCCCCGGCGCGGGTCCCGGTTCCGCTGCCGGTTCCGGCGCCCGCACCGGGCGGGGCGCCGCCGCTGCCCCGCCCCCGGCAGGAGACGGTTCTCAGCCGCGGATACCGGGCGCTGACGCTCGGCATCGTCTCCGTCGTCTTCCTCGTGGCCTTCGAGGCGACCGCCGTCGGTACGGCCATGCCCGTGGCCGCCGACGAACTCGACGGCGTGTCCGTCTACGCCTTCGCGTTCTCCGCCCTCTTCACCACCTCCCTGCTGGGCATGGTCGTCTCCGGCCAGTGGGCCGACCGGCGCGGGCCGCTGCCGCCGCTGGCGTGGGGCATCGGATCGTTCGGAGCGGGGCTGGTGCTGTCCGGCACGGCCGCCACGATGGGGATCTTCGTACTGGGCCGTGCGGTGCAGGGCATCGGCGGCGGGCTCCTCATCGTCGCGCTGTACGTGACGGTCAGCCGCGCCTATCCCGAGGTGCTGCGGCCGACCGTTCTGGCGTGCTTCGCCGCCGCCTGGGTGGTGCCGGCGGTGGTCGGCCCGCTGATCGCGGGTTCGGTCACCCAGCATCTGGGCTGGCGCTGGGTGTTCCTCGGCGTTCCGCTGCTGGTCGTGGTGCCGCTCGTGGTGATGCTGCCCGCGCTGCGGCGAGCGGCGTCGGGCCCGCTGCCGGGCAGGCCGGGTGAGCCCGGCAGGCCTGGTACCGGGCAGGGGCGTGTGGACCGCGGGCGGCTGAAGTACGCGCTGGCGCTCGCGACGGGCGCGGGGCTGCTGCAGTACGCGGGACAGGAGCCGGACCTGCTCGCGGCGCTCCCGGCCGCCGCGGGCGCGGCACTGCTCGTACCGGCGGCGCTGCGGCTGCTGCCACGCGGCACCTACCGGGCGGCGCGCGGGCTGCCCGCGGTGGTGCTGCTGCGCGGCATCGCGGCCGGCGGATTCGTCGTCGCGGAGAGCTTCGTGCCGCTGATGCTCGTCAGCCAGCGAGGGCTGTCGGTCACGATGGCCGGGCTGGCCCTGGCGGCCGGCGGTGCGACCTGGGCGCTCGGCTCCTTCACGCAGTCGCGGGCCCGGTTCGGGCCGTACCGGGAACGGCTGGCGCGGGGCGGGATGGTGCTGGTGACGGGAGCGGTCGCGTATTCGCCGGCCGTGCTGGCGGAGAGCGTGCCGGTGTGGACGCTGGCCGTCGCGATGGCCGTGGGCTGCTACGGCATGGGCCTGGTCATCTCCTCCACGAGCGTGTTGCTGCTCCAGCTGTCCGCGCCGGAGGAGGCGGGGAAGAACTCGGCCGCGCTGCAGATGTCCGACAGCCTCTCCAACGTGGTGCTGCTGGCCGCGACGGGTACGGCGTTCGCGCTGTTCGGCGGCGGCTCGGTGAGCGTGGGTGCGGGCGGCGGCGCCGGCGGCCACGCGGCGGCGGCCGCGGAGGGACGGCCCCTGGCGTTCGTCGCGGTCTACGCGGTCGCGGCGCTGGTTTGCGCGATGGGTGTGGGGGTCGCGGGGCGGCTGCGGGGGCAGGCATGAGTGGTGGTACCACTTTGGGGTCTGTACTGGTACCTTTTCGGTATGGCTATGAATCTGCGTCTGCCTGACGAAGTACAGGAGAGTCTCAAACAGCGCGCCGAGGAGGAGGGCCGCAGTATGCACGCCATTGTGGTCCAGGCAGTGGAGCGGTATCTGGTGGAGGAAGCGGATCGTGCAACGGTCCGCAAGTTGGGGGCGAAGTACGCGACCAGGCACGCGGACCTGCTCCGGCGGCTGGGGGAGTAGCCGGGTGAAGTACCTGACGGTGCAGGAAGCCCTGGACCTTGCCCAACTCGCTTGCTCCGAACAGGAGGTGGCCGTACGGGATGTCGGTCTCCTCTCATCAGCGCTGCTTCGGCCGAAGTCGCAGATGTTCGGAGTCGAGGCGTATCCGGATCTCTTCGAGAAGGCGGCGGCGCTGATGCACTCGCTCGTGCTGAACCGCCCTCTCGTGGACGGCAACAAGCGCCTCGCGTGGATGAGCACGGTCGTATTCCTCGACCTCAACGGGACGGATATGGCCGATGTCGACCAGGGAAGCGCATACGAACTCGTCATGGACATCGCGGCGGGCAAGACGGAGGACGTGGCGGTGATCGCGGACGGACTCCGTTCGCTGCGCACTGGCAGGTGATGGCCGCCCCGGGCGACGGAGCCCAACCGTAAGCGCCGATGCCCGGATGTTGTCCGAATCCAATTTCCGCTTATGGTTCGGGCATGTTCGATTCGCGGCACATACGTACGTTCCACGAAGTGGTGCGCGCCGGCTCGTACTCGGCGGCCGCGCGGACGCTCGGTTACACCCAGCCCGCGATCACCCAGCAGATGAAGGCGCTCGAACGGTCCGTCGGCACGCCCCTCTTCGTACGCGTCGGACGGCGGATGCGGCTCACCGAGGCAGGGGAGGCACTGGAGCGGCACGCCGGTGTGATCCTTGAACGGATCTCCGCGGCCCAGCAGCAGATGTCGGCGATCACCGGGCTGCGTGCCGGGCGGGTGCGCATGTGCGCGTTCCCCAGCGCCGGCGCAACGATCGTGCCTGAGGCGCTGGCGCGGCTGGCCGACGGGCACCCGGGCATACGGGTCGAACTGCAGGAGGCCGAGCCGCCGGACTCGATGCGGCGCGTCGCCGACGGCGAGTGCGACGTCACCCTCGCCTTCACCTATCCCGGTCTGCACGAGCAGGTCCCCGATGAGCTGGTCGAAATCCCGCTCATGGAGGACCAGTTGACCGTACTGCTGCCCACGGGGCATCCGATGGCACGGCGCCGCGCGGTGAAGCTCGCGGAGCTCGCGGACGAGCGGTGGATCGCCGGATGCCTGCGCTGCCGCGCCAACTTCCTTCATGAATGCGCGGAGCTGGGCTTCGCTCCGGACGTCGCCTTCACCACCGACGACATCCTCGTCGTGCAGAGCCTCGTCGCCGAGGGGCTCGGGATAGCGATGATGCCGGGGCTGGTGCTCTCCTTCCTCGTGCACCGGAAGGTCACCGGGCGGGCCCTGGACCCGGCGTCGCGCCGCCAGGTCTCCGCGTACGTGCTCCGCGAGCACCTCGACATCCCGGCGACGGCGCTCGTACTGGACGAGTTGAGGACGGCCGCCGCGAACCGCGTCGGCTGCTGAGCGGGGCGCGTGGGGCACGCGGGGGTACTCGGGACACGCGGCGCCCGGGCCGGTCGCGGGGCCTCAGGGCCGGGCGACGAGCGGCCGGCCGGTGGCCGGGCGTCCGCCGCCACGACCTCCGCCCGCCACCGCTCCCGCACCCGAAGTGCCGTTCCATAAGCGGTGTTTGGAGTGCCGCCAAGGAACAGTCGTTGGACGTGATGGGTCTCCGGTCCCACTCTGCGTACATGACCACTTCGACGCAGCACCCCACCGCGGAGACCGCCGAGCGCGGCGCACCCCGTACGACTGCGCAACTCGACGCCCTCGTCGGGGAAATACGCGAAGTGGTGAGGCGCGGCATGGCGCCCGACGTAACGGCCTACCTCGTCGGGGAGAAGCTCGCGCCACATCTCGGTGCGGGTGGCGGCGCGGGCGGCGCGGACGGTCTGCTCACGCCCGAGCAGCACGAGGGCGACCCCGAGCGCTACCGCCAGCATCTGCTGCACGCGGAGTCCGACGGCAGCTTCTCCCTCGTCGCGCTGGTGTGGCTGCCCGGCCAGTGCACGCCGGTGCACGACCACGTCTCCTGGTGCGTCACCGGAGTGCACCAGGGCGAGGAACACGAACGCCGCTACCGGCTGCTGCCCGCGGAGGAGGCCGGCGGGAGCGCGCGGCTCGTCGCGACGGAGGACGTGATCAATCCCGTCGGCGCGGTCTGCGGTTTCGCGCCGCCCGGCGACATCCACATGGTGTGGAACGGCTGCCGGGAGAAGGCCATTTCGCTCCACGTCTACGGCGCCGACGTCTCCCGTCTGGGCAGCAGCGTGCGACGGGTGTACGAGCTGCCGGCGGACCGCTGATGGCGCTGCTGGGGGAGCGCCCGCAGTCCGCGTCACCGTCCGCCGCGTCCAGCCCCGCGGCGCCCGCCTCTGCCACGCCCGCGACCCCTGCCACCCCCGCGGGGCCCGCCCGTGCCACCGCCCGCCCGGCGCGCCCGCCCGGCAAGGTGCCCGGGCTCGCGCTCGCCGCGCTGGGCGTCGCCGCCGCCGGTACCGTGCATCTGGCGCTGCCCGCCGTGCCGATGCTGACGGCCGCGGTCGTCCTCGGCGTCCTCGCCGCTCATCTCCCGGGTACGCGGACGCTCGTGGGCGGCATGGCCCGGCCGGGCCTTTCCTTCGCGGGCAAACGGCTCATGCGGCTCGGCGTGGTGCTGCTCGGGCTGAAGCTGAGCGCCGGCGACATCATCGGGCTCGGCTGGAGCACCGTCGCGATGGTGTTCGTGGTCGTCGCGGCGACCTTCACCGGCACGGTGTGGCTGGGCAGGAGGCTGGGCCTCCCCGGCGATCAGCCGCTCCTCGTCGCCACCGGCTACTCGATCTGCGGAGCATCCGCGATCTGCGCCGTCAGCGAGGTCCGGGAGAGCGAGGAGCGCGACGTCGCCACCTCGGTCGCGCTCGTGACGCTCTGCGGCACGCTCGCCATCGCCGTACTTCCGCTGCTGCAGCAGCCGTTGGGCCTGGACGCGGGACAGTTCGGACGGTGGGTCGGCGCGGGCGTGCACGACGTCGGCCAGGTCGTCGCCACCGCGCAGACCGCCGGAGAGCACGCGCTGGGCCAGGCGGTGCTCGTGAAGCTGATGCGCATCGCGCTGCTCGCGCCCCTGGTGGCGGCCGTCGTGCTGTCCGTACGGGCACGCAGCAGGCGGGCCGCGGCCGGTGTGCCTGGTGCCGGGGCCTCCGGGGCGGCAGCCACCGGTGCGCGGGACCGGCGGCCGCCGCTGGTCCCGCTGTTCGTCGCCGGCTTCCTTCTAATGGTCGCCGTGCGCACCACCGGATGGCTCCCGGCCGGTGCACTGGGATTCGCGGCCACGGTGCAGGAACTGCTCCTCGCCGCCGCCCTGTTCGGCCTCTGCAGCTCCGTTCACCTGCCGACCCTCGCCCGTACGGGAAGCAGGGTCGCCGCCCTCGGGCTGTGCTCGTGGATCGTGATCGCGGGAGTGTCGTACGGCGGCGTGCTGCTGACGACGTGACGCGGGCGCCCGCCTCGCGTGCGAGCGGTGGGGCGGCCGGTGCGGACGGCCGGTGATGACGCCCGGTGCGCGTGTGCTGTGTGCGGTACGGGCGCGCACGGCCGGTGTGCCCGACTTCCGCCGCACACCGGGGTGATCCACCGGAAACGGACTCCCCAAGAGGGCTGTCACCCCCCGCCGGTAGGCTGAAGCCGCCCGAGGGCCTGTCGGCAGACCCTCGCCCAGAAGCGGACGACCACGCCACGACCACGCGACGACCACGCCACCGACCCCCTCCGGAGCCCGTGACTACCAGCACTTCCTCCACCAGCCACCACCTGTCGCCCGCCTTCCCCGGCCGCGCTCCCTGGGGCACGGCCAGCAAGCTGCGCGCGTGGCAGCAGGCGGCGATGGACTCGTATCTCCAGCAGCAGCCACGGGACTTCCTCGCCGTCGCCACCCCCGGCGCCGGCAAGACGACCTTCGCGCTCACCCTCGCCTCCTGGCTCCTGCACCACCACGTCGTGCAGCAGGTGACCGTCGTCGCGCCGACCGAACACCTCAAGAAGCAGTGGGCGGAGGCCGCGGCGCGGATAGGCATCAAGCTCGACCCGGACTACAGCGCGGGCCCGCTCAGCAAGGAATACCACGGTGTCGCGGTGACGTACGCGGGCGTGGGCGTACGGCCGATGCTGCACCGCAACCGCGTCGAGCAGCGCAAGACCCTCGTCATCCTCGACGAGATCCACCACGCCGGCGACAGCCGCTCCTGGGGCGAGGCCTGCCAGGAGGCGTTCGAACCGGCCACCCGGCGGCTCGCCCTCACCGGCACGCCGTTCCGCTCCGACACCAACCCCATCCCGTTCGTGGACTACGCGGAGGACGGCGACGGCGTGCGCCGCTCCGTCGCCGACTACACCTACGGCTACGGCAACGCGCTGGGCGACGGCGTCGTGCGGCCCGTCATCTTCCTCTCCTACAGCGGCAACATGCGCTGGCGCACAAAGTCCGGCGACGAGATCGAGGCCCGCCTCGGCGAGCCGATGACCAAGGACGCCGTCTCCCAGGCCTGGCGCACGGCCCTCGACCCGCACGGCGAGTGGATGCCGTCCGTGCTGGGCGCCGCCGACCGGCGGCTGAGCGAGGTGCGCAAGGCCGTCCCGGACGCCGGCGGCCTGGTGATCGCCAGCGACCAGGACTCGGCACGCGCGTACGCGAAGCTCCTCCGCGAGGTCACGGGCGCGGAAGCCACGCTCGTACTGTCCGACGACTCCGGCGCCTCCCAGCGCATCGAGGACTTCCGCAGCTCCCAGGCACGGTGGATGGTCGCCGTCCGCATGGTCTCCGAGGGCGTGGACGTCCCGCGCCTCTCGGTCGGCGTCTACGCCACGACGATCTCCACGCCGCTCTTCTTCGCGCAGGCCGTCGGCCGCTTCGTACGGTCGCGGCGGCGCGGCGAGACGGCGTCGGTCTTCCTGCCGACCATCCCGATGCTGATGACCTTCGCGCACGAGATGGAGGTCGAACGCGACCACGTCCTCGACAAGCCCAAGAAGGACGGCGAGGACGACCCGTACGCGGAAGAGGCCGACCTCCTGAAGGAAGCCGAACGCGAACAGGACGAGGACACCGGCGACCAGGACGAACTGCCCTTCGAGGCCCTTGAGTCGGACGCGGTCTTCGACCGGGTCATGTACGACGGCGCGGAGTTCGGCATGCAGGCACACCCGGGCAGCGACGAGGAGCAGGACTACCTCGGCATCCCGGGGCTGCTGGAGCCGGATCAGGTGCAGACGCTCCTCCAGAAGCGGCAGGCGCGGCAGATCGCGCACAGCAGGAAGAAGCCGGACTCCGACGCGGACCTTCTGGAACTGCCCGCGGACCGGCGCCCCGTCGTCACCCACAAGGAACTGCTGGAGCTGCGCAAGCAGTTGAACGGACTCGTGGGGGCGTACGTCCACCAGAGCGGGAAGCCGCACGGGGTGATCCACAATGAGCTGCGGCGGGTGTGCGGAGGGCCGACGAGCGCGGAGGCGACGGCGGGGCAGCTCGAACAGCGCATAGCGAAGGTGCGGGAGTGGGCCACGCGCATGAAGTGAGCGGCGGGCGGCCCGGCGGTCCGGGCGGTCGGCATCCCGGGGGGTCGGTGGCGGCCAGGAGGTGAGGACGTCCGGCCGCACCGGGTTCAGCGGGCCTCGGTGACCGTGAGCCCCGCGTCGGCCGCGGCGTCGAAGCGGTCGTCGATGAGGACGACGGGCAGCCCCGCGGCGTCCAGCAGGGAAGCGGCGATCGCCGCGCGCATCCCGCTCGCACAGTGGACCCACACCCTGCCCGTCGGCACCTCGCCGATGCGTCCGTGCACCTCGCCGATGCGTCCGTGCACCTCACCGATGCGTCCGTGCAGCTCGTGGACGGGGATGTGCAGCGAGCCGCTGATGTGTCCGCGTGCCCGTTCGGAGTGGCGGCGCACATCCAGCACGACGTCGCCCTCGGCGCGGGCGGCCAGGTCCGCGAAGCCCGCGCGCGGGAACGACGCGAGGTCCTCCCCGCTCCGCGCCCAGCCGGACGGGCCGCCGGTGGCTGCCGCGACCGGACGGTCGATTCCCACGAGGGCCAACTCCCGCTGCGCGTCCGCGACTTGTTCCGGGCTCTCGCCCAGCAGCGTCACGGGCTTGCCCCAGGGGATCAGCCAGGCGAGATACGTTCCCAGCCTGCCGTCGCCCTCGAAGTTGTACGCGCCCGCGAGATGACCGCCGGCGAAGGCGGCCCGGTCACGCAGGTCCACCACCCACTCACCGGCCGCCAGCCGCGCGGCGATCTGCTCCGCGCCGGCCTGCCGCGGCGGCGTGAGATCCACCGGCGCGGGGCCTTCGGCGTTGATGGGGCCCATGTGCACGTAGTACGCCGGGATGTCGTCGAGCCCGGCGAGCAGCCGCGATACGAAGGTGTCCACGTCCAGCGTGAGCGCGTCGTTCTCCTTCCGCTCGGCGCCGATCGTGGTGGTCTTCCCTTCGGCCTGCACGGAGGTGCAGAAGCTGCCGAATCCGTGCGTGGGCAGCACCTCCACGTCGTCGTCGAGCTTGTCGGCGAGGCGGTGAGCGGATGCGTGCTGGGCCCTGGCGAGCCGCTCCGTCAGCCGCGGCTCCACGAGGTCGGGGCGGCCGACCGCGCCGATCAGCAGCGATCCGCCGGTGAAGACGGCCAGCCCGTGGCCGCCCTCCTCCAGGACGTACGAGGTGTGGTGCGGCGTATGACCGGGGGTGGCCAGGGCGCGCAGCGTCAGAGCGCCTGGACCGCCCTCGACGGTGCGGATGTCGCCGTCCGCGACGGGCGTACGGGGGAAGGAGACCTCCGCCCCCGCGGGCACCAGGTAACGGGCGCCGGTCAGGCGGGCGAGCTGCAGGCCGCCGGTGACGTAGTCGTTGTGCACGTGGGTCTCCGCCACGTACGCGATGCGTACGCCGCGGCGGGCGGCGGCGGTGACGACGCGGTCGATGTCCCGCGGCGGATCGACGGCCACGGCGGTGTCCGCGCCGCCGGCCAGATAGCTGTGGTTGCCCAGGCCCCGTGTCTCCAGGGTGTCGACGAACACGGCTGTGGCCCCCTTGTCACGCGCTGTCCGGGATGTGGGTGTGGCGTGGGCCGGGTACCCGGGAGGACGGCGTCAATCCGTGGGACGAGCGTATTGCGCTGGCGCGCGGCTTGCCTGGTGTGCGCCTCCGGTGGGTTTCTGGTTCCGGGTGCGTGCCGCTGCGGCGGCGGCTCCGGGAAGGCACGATTTACCTCCCTGAACCCGGTACGAGCTGTCGTGCTGCCCTTCATATACCGGTCCGCAAATCGCGCTTGATTTTCCCGGAGCCACCGCCTCCGCGTCCCACCCCCTCCGGTCGTCCTAGCGGCTTTCCCCTCGTGGTCTCCACACGGATGGCAGGCCGCTGCCGTGCGGACCTTTCGGCACGTGTACGTGCCTTGCGGCTCCAACCATCCGCGTTCAAGGGCCCGTTGAATCCTGGAGTGGTCCGAGAGCGGCAGCAGGTCCGACGGGAGGACGAGGCAACCGGCCGGTGGCCACCAACCGGAAGCCGCCGGCGGACGGGAGGGGGCGGGACGCGCAGGGGTGCGTGTCCGGACGCTTGCCCGTGATTTGTCGACCGGCACATGAAGGGCTGAATAAGCAGGCTGACGGTTCAGGGAGGTAAATCATGGGTCCGGACATGTACCCCGGAGCGGCACGCACCCGGCACCCGCCACGAACCGACTGCGTATCGGCGCCACCCGGCGCCACCCGGCGCCGCCCGCCGCCGGACCCGGGACGTGACCGGATTCTGGACAGACTCTTCCGGTCAGCGGAGTCGGTCGCTAAGTTGCAAGGTCACAACGCGATCCCGGCCACGGCTATGCCCCCCACCGCTACGCCCCCACCCGGTGCCGCCCCCCACCGACCCGAGGAGAGGAGCGTCGTGACTGCGGAGACCTCTCAGACGCTCGACCGTGGACTGCGCGTCCTCAAGCTGCTCGCCGACACGGATCACGGCCTGACCGTGACGGAGCTGTCCAACAAGCTCGGCGTCAACCGCACCGTCGTCTACCGGCTGCTCGCCACGCTGGAGCAGCACTCCCTCGTACGGCGTGACTTGGGCGGCCGTGCCCGCGTCGGCCTGGGTGTGCTGCGGCTGGGCCGGCAGGTGCATCCGCTCGTACGGGAGGCGGCCCTGCCCGCGCTGCGCTCGCTGGCCGAGGAGGTCGGGGCGACGGCGCACCTGACCCTCGTGGACGGTACGGAGGCGCTCGCCGTGGCCGTCGTCGAGCCGAGCTGGACGGACTACCACGTCGCGTACCGCACCGGATTCCGGCACCCCCTCGACAAGGGTGCCGCCGGGCGCGCCATCCTCGCGGGCCGCGGGCCCGACCACGAGCTGGGCCCCGGGTTCGTGCTCACGCACGGCGAGTTGGAGGCGGGTGCCGGCGGTGCGGCCGCTCCGGTGCTGGGCGTCACGGGGATCGAGGGCAGTGTGGGAGTGGTGATGCTGACGGACTCCGTACCGCCGCAAGTGGGGGAGCGCGTGGTGCGGGCGGCGCAGGAAGTGGCCGACGCGCTGCGCTGAGGCGCGCATTGTTAGGTTGCCGGGGTGAACACACCCCGGCCCTCGCTGCTCTCCAGGCTTCGCTCCTCGCGGCGCCGGCTCACCTCGCGGCAGCGCACGCTTCTTGTCTGCGCCATGCCGCTCGCCGCGCTGCTCGCCGTAGCGGCCCTCGCGCCGCTGCCCTTCGCGCTCGCGCAGCCCGGCCTCACCGCGAACGTGATCGGCGACAGCAAGAACAAACCGGTCATCACGATCTCGGGTGAGAAGGCCCGGAAGACGGGCAGTGACGACGGCAAGCTGCTGATGACGACGATCGCCGCGACGCAGCCGGGCGCGACGGTGCGCCTCCCGGACGTCGTGGAGAGCTGGTTCCGTACGGACCGGGCGGCGATGCCGACCGAGGCCGTCTACCCGGTGGGCGACAGCCTCGACGAGATCGAGAAGCACAACAAGGGCGAGATGCGGAAGTCGCAGAGCGCGGCGGTCAAGGCGGCCCTGCGGCAGCTGCACAAGTCACCGGAGGACGTGGAGATCTCGCTGCGCCTCGCCGACGTGGGCGGCCCCAGCGCGGGCCTGTTCTTCTCGCTCGGCATCATCGACAAGCTCGGCGGCGACGGTGCCGGGCGGGGCGGCGGCCTCACCGGCGGCCGGATCGTCGCGGGTACGGGCACGATCAAGGCGGACGGCACGGTGGGCCCTGTCGGCGGTGTGCCGCTGAAGACGAAGGCGGCGAAGCGGGACGGCGCGAGCGTCTTCCTCGTGCCGCGCGCCGAGTGCGCCGACGCCCGGGCGGAGCGGCCCAAGGGCCTTCGCCTGGTGCCGGTCGACACGCTCGGGGGCGCCGTGAAGGCCCTGAACGCGCTCAAGGACGGCGGCCGGGTCCCTGCCTGCTGAGCAGTCCGGCCGGCCGGGTCCCAGCCGCCGCCCGGCCGTCCCCTCCTTCAGCCCGTCTTGATGAAGCCCTCCCGCACCAGCCAGTCCTTGGCGACGTCGTGCGGGTCCTGGCCCTCGACGTCCACCTTGGCGTTCAGCTTCTGCGCCATCTTGTTGTTGAGCGCCTTGGTGATGGGTGCGAGCAGCCCGGCGATCTCCGGGTGCTCCTTCATCGTCCCGGCGTTCATCTCCGGGGCGACGTTGTAGTTCGGGAAGAACTTCCTGTCGTCCTCGATGATCTTCAGTTTCAGCGCGGGAATGCGGCCGTCGGTCGCGGCGATCGCGCCGAACGTGCAGGGCTTGCCCTTGGCCGTCTGGGTGTAGACGACGCCGCCGGCCATCTTGTGCACCTGCCCGGAAGGGAACCTCATGCCGTACTTCTTCGCCATGCCCGGGAGGCCGTCCTGCCTGGAGGCGAACTCGTTCTCCACGCACACGCTGGCCGCGTTCGGCTGCTTGCGGGACAGTTCGGCGACGTCGGAGAGCGTCCTGATGCCGTACTTCTTCTGCAGCTTGTCGCTGATGACGAGCGCGTAGGTGTTGTCGAGCTCGGAGGGCGCCAGCCATTCGAGACCGTTGGCACGGTCCTCCTTGCGTACGGCCTTCCACTGCTCGACGGGATCGGTCACGGGCTTGGTGTGGCCGAGGTAGGTGATCCAGGACGTGCCGGTGTACTCGTACATGCCGTCGGCCGTGCCGGACTCGACGGCCGAGCGTGCGCCGATGGAGCCCTGGACGGCGGTGCGGTCGACGACATCGGCCCCGGCCGCCCGGAAGACCAGCCCCATGATCTTGCCGAGGATGACCTGTTCGGTGAACTCCTTGGAGGTGACGGTCAGTTGGGCCCCTTTGAGGGGCTGTCCTGCGCCGACCTTCCCCGGGCTCACCTTGTCGCTCATGGGGCTGCCGCTGACCAGGCCGCAGCCGCTGAGCGTGCCGGTGAGCGCCAGGGCCGCCGTGCCGGCGGCGAGTGCGTGCGTACGCCCGTGCCTGCGCATCAGGACGATCCCTCCAAGCCGCGCGGGCGCAGCAGCAGTTCGACGAGTGAGGCGAGCCAGTCGATCAGCAGCGCCAGCGCGACGGTGAGTATCGAGCCGAGCATCAGCACCGGCATCCGCTGGTTGGTGATACCGGAGGAGATCAGGTCGCCGAGGCCGCCTCCGCCGATGAAGGTGGCGAGAGTGGCGGTGCCCACGTTGAGTACGAGGGCGTTGCGGATGCCGGCGAGGATCAGCGGTACGGCCAGCGGCAGTTCCACCTTCACCAGCACACCGGGTGACGACATCCCGATGCCCTTGGCGGCCTCGGTCAGACCGGGGTCGATGTTGCGCAGACCGGTGATGGTGTTGGCGAGCACGGGCAGCACCGCGTAGACGACCATGCCGACGATCGCGGTGGTCTGGCCGATGTTCAGCCAGAACACCAGCAGCACCAGGAGCCCGAGGGAGGGCACGGCCTGACCCAGGTTCGCGGCCGCCATGGCGACCGGGGTCGCCCTGCGCAGCTTCGGACGGGTGAGGGCGATGCCCAGCGGTATCGCGATGATCAGCACGAAGAACGTGGAGATCACGGTCATCTCGATGTGCTGGCCCAGGCGCAGGGCGACATTGCCGTCCGCGAGCGAGTTGCGGGCGATCGTGTCGAGTTCGGCACTCCGGAACCACAGCCACGTGCCGAGCAGTACGAGCGTGAGCACGCCCGGCAAGATCGTCAGCTTCTGCCAGGTGAGCCTGTCGCGCAGCCGTTCGCCGGCGTAGACGGCCGTGGTCCCCGGCTCGCCGGTCCCGGTCCCGGTCCCGGCCCCCGGCCCGGTCTGCGGTGCCGGCTGCTGCCGCTGCTCGTCCGCCGCCGCGGTGGCTGTCCCGCCCGTGTTCCCGCCAGTGTTCCCGGCGGTGTCCCCGTCCCACGCGCCGGAGTCGCCGCCGGCCGTGCCGCTGGTCGTCCCGCTCACGATGTGAGGCCCTCCTGCGCCGCGTACGTGCGCCTGGCCTGCGACTCGCCCAGGCTGTGCCGGTGCTCGATGGCCTCCAGCCGGTCGGCGTCGAGGAGTTCGTGCACGCAGTTCATCAGCGTCTCCAGATCGACGACGCCGATGTACTCGCCGCGCCTGCCGGTCACCGCCACGCGCCCCCCGCTGTCGGTGAGCACCGCCTCCAGCGCGTCGCGCAGCGTCGCGTCCCGCGTGACGGTGTCGTGCACGAGCGTGCCCGCGCGGGCCAGCGAGCCCTTGGCATGCGTGAGATCCCCGCGCCGCAGCCATTTGTACGGGCGCTGCTTCGGGTCGAGCAGCAGCACCTCGTTCGTGGTGCCGGTGCCGAGCATCTCCGAGATCGTCTCCAGCGGCTCGTCGACGGTGGCGGTGGGGACGCCGACGATCTCCACGTCCCGTACACGGGTGAGGTTGAGCCTCTTCAGCGCGGCGCCCGCGCCGACGAAGCCGGAGACGAAGTCGTCCGCGGGGTTGGTGAGAATGGCCTCGGGGGTGTCGAACTGGGCGATGTGCGACTGCTCGCGCAGCACGGCGATGCGGTCGCCCAGCTTGATGGCCTCGTCGAAGTCGTGCGTGACGAAGACGATCGTCTTGCGCAACTCGTGCTGCAGCCGGATCAGTTCGTCCTGCAGATGGTCGCGCGTGATGGGGTCGACGGCGCCGAACGGCTCGTCCATCAGCAGCACCGGCGGATCGGCCGCCAACGCCCGTGCCACGCCCACGCGTTGCTGCTGCCCGCCGGAGAGCCGGCGCGGGTAGCGCCCGCGGAACTCGGCGGGGTCGAGGCCGACGAGGTCGAGCATCTCCTCGACGCGCGCCTTGATCTTCGGCTTCGGCCAGCCGAGCATCTTCGGCACCTGGGCGATGTTCTGCGCGACGGTCATGTGCGGGAAGAGCCCGGACGACTGGATCGCGTAACCGATCTTGCGGCGCAGCTTCACCGCGTCGATGCCGGTGACGTCCTCGTCGTCGATGCGGATGCGGCCCGAGGTGGGCTCGATGAGACGGTTGACCATCTTCAGGAGGGTGGACTTGCCGCATCCGGACGGGCCGACGAGTACGACCGTCTCGCCCGCCTTGATCTCCAGGCTGACGTCGTCCACGGCCGCTGCCGGGGAGCCGGCGTAGCGCTTGGTGAGCCCTTCGAGGCGGATGGTGGCGCCGGTCGCCTCCGGTGGACCGGTCGTGCCGGACGGACCGGTGGCGGCCGTGGCGGTCGCGGCGGTCGGCGGTGCGTCCCCCTCCGGTGAGGCGCCGGGCTGCCGGGGTGTCCCGGAACTCCCCTCCGCCGCCTGCCGTTTGGCCCCGGAGCCGGATGCTGCGGATGTCTCAGGCACGTATCCCCCTCGGGGTGGTCAGGCGCCCGACGACGACGTATGCGCCGTCGAAGAGCAGAGCGAGCACGACGATGCCGAGAGTCCCGGCGAGCACTTGGTTGAGGGCGTTGGCGCTGCCGAGCGAGGCCACGCCGCGGAAGATGGAGTTGCCGAGGCCGGGCCCGGAGGCGAAGGCCGCGATGGCGGCGATGCCCATCAGCATCTGTGTCGACACCCGGATCCCGGTGAGGATCGGCGGCCAGGCCAGCGGCAGTTCGACCTTCAGCAGCTGCCTGCCGCGTGACATGCCGATGCCGCGTGCGGCGTCGACGAGCGCGGGATCGACGCCCCGCAGGCCGACGATCGCGTTGCGGACGATCGGCAGCAGCCCGTACAGCGTCAGCGCGAGGACCGTGGGGGCCACCCCGAGGCCGACGAGGGGGATCAGCAGGCCGATCAGGGCCAGCGACGGCACGGTCAGGATCGTCGCCCCGGCCGTTGTGGCCAGGTCGCCGGCCCACTCGCTGCGGTACGTCAGCACGGCGATCGCGACGCCGATGACGGTCGCGGCCACCATGCACTGGAACACCGCGCTCGCATGCTGGAGGGAATCCGCCAGCAGCTGGGTATGGCGGTTGCCCAGGTACTCCCAGAAGCTCACTCCGGTACCCCTCGCGTCATCGAAGCCTCCCCGTCCTTCCTTCCCGTCCTCGTCGCGCGGGCGACGACCCTCGTTCACCTGCACCGCGTGCTCTTGTGCCCGCCGACGGCGGAATGACGCGTCACGAGTTCACAACAGCGGACCGCCGCCGGACGCCTCTCCTTCGGCGGCCTGCCGGACGAGCGGGACGATTCGCAGCGGCACCGGGTTCTCCATGACGATGGCCGTGGAGGCCCGCACGATGCCGTCGAAGCCCACCACGCGGTCGATCACACGCTGCAGATCCGCGTTGGACCGTGCGACGAGGCGGCAGAGCATATCCCCGTGGCCCGTCGTCGTATGCAGCTCCAGCACTTCCGGTACGGAGCCCAAGTGGGCCCGTACGTCCGCGCCTTGACCCTGCTTGATCTCCAGGGTGGCGAAGGCCGTGACCGGATATCCGATGGCGGCGGGGTCGACGTCCGGGCCGAAGCCGCGGATGACTCCCGCCGTTCTGAGCCGCTCCAGACGCGCCTGGACGGTGCCGCGGGCGACGCCGAGCCGGCGGGACGCCTCCAGCACGCCGATCCTCGGCTCGTCCGCGAGCAGTTCGAGCAGTCGTCCGTCGAGCCGGTCGATACCCACAGGTTCCCTTTCAGTAACCGTTTTGCTGAGCACCTTGTACAGATCGTCCGGCGTGGAGCCGTACACGCTGTGCAAGATGACCAGTGAATACGCAAAGTATTGCGCACCTTGTGAACCGGGGGGAGCCTTGAGGCATGACTGAGACCACCCACGCAGCCCCCAGCGCGACATCTCACGAGGATGCCCGGGAAGCCGACCCCTTCCCGGTCAAGGGGATGGACGCGGTCGTCTTCGCCGTCGGCAACGCCAAGCAGGCGGCCCACTACTACTCCACGGCCTTCGGCATGAAGCTCGTCGCCTACTCCGGACCGGAGAACGGCAGCCGCGAGACGGCGAGTTACGTCCTCGAATCGGGCGGCGCCCGCTTCGTCCTCACCTCCGTCATCAAGCCCTCCACCGACTGGGGCCGCTTCCTGACGGAGCACGTCGCGGCGCACGGCGACGGAGTCGTCGACCTGTCCATCGAGGTCCCGGACGCGCGCGCCGCGTACGAGTACGCCGTCGCACAGGGCGCCACCGGCCTCGTCGAGCCGCACGAGGAGACGGACGAGAACGGCACCGTCGTGCTGGCGTCCATCGCCACGTACGGCAAGACCCGGCACACCCTCGTCGAGCGCTCCGGCTACAAGGGCGCGTACCTGCCCGGCTACGTGGCGGCGGAGCCGATGGTCGAGCCCGGCAGGCGCAGGTTCCAGGCCATCGACCACTGCGTGGGCAACGTCGAACTCGGCAAGATGAACGAGTGGGTTGCCTTCTACAACAAGGTCATGGGCTTCACGAACATGAAGGAGTTCGTGGGCGACGACATCGCGACCGAGTACAGCGCGCTGATGTCGAAGGTCGTCGCCGACGGCCACCGGAAGGTGAAGTTCCCGATCAACGAGCCCGCCGTCGCCAAGAAGAAGTCGCAGATCGACGAGTACCTGGAGTTCTACGGCGGCGCGGGCGTCCAGCACATCGCGCTCGCCACGAACGACATCGTCGCGACGGTACGGGAGATGCGCGCCGCCGGCGTCCAGTTCCTCCAGACCCCGGACTCGTACTACGACACCCTCGGCGAGTGGGCCGGTGAGACACGGGTGCCCGTGGAGACGCTCCGCGAGCTGAAGATCCTCGTCGACCGTGACGAGGACGGCTATCTGCTGCAGATCTTCACCAAGCCGGTCCAGGACCGTCCGACCGTCTTCTTCGAGATGATCGAGCGGCACGGCTCCATGGGCTTCGGCAAGGGCAACTTCAAGGCCCTCTTCGAGGCGATCGAGCGCGAACAGGACAAGCGCGGCAACCTCTGAGGCGTGGCCCGGCCGACGGGCCGGGCGCCCGGGGGCGCGGCGACGGGCGCCGCGCCCCCGGGCATTTTCTGTGCGGCTGTGCGGGTGTGCGGCTGTGCGGGCGCGCGGCCGCTGCCGCCGTGCCGCCCGCCGGGCCCGGCGGAGGGGGCTGCGCGCGGCCGTTGGGTGCGTCGCGGCTGTTGGCACGCTCGCCTGCGCCCATGTCGGGGGTCCGCGGCCTGCCGCTTGCTGCCGTCGGCCGTCGGCCGACGGCAGTCGGCCGCGGCGGCGTGTTCCGTGGCCAGCGACCCCGGGCGCTCGCCCGCGGCTCGCACCGCGCCCGCGGGCTCGCGGCTCTCGTTTGCCTCGACGCCTCGACGCCTCGACGCCTCGACGCCTCGACGCCTCGACGCCTCGACGTCTCGACGCCTCGACGCCTCGGCGTCGGCCGTTCCGGGCCGGGTCCGGCGCCGCCGCAGTCCGCATCCCTGCCGGTTGGCGGCAGTCCGCGTCGGCTGGAACGCCGGGGCCGGAACGCCGCGGCCGGAACGCCGCGGCCCGGACCCGCGGGCGTTTATCGGCGGCCCGCACCGCGGCCGGCCCGGGCCGAAGCCCGGCGTGGCCCGCCGTCTGCGTCCCGTCGCCTGGCGCCGGCAGTCGACGCGACGGCAGTCCGTCCGGGGCCGGAATGCCGCGGCCCGGACCCGCGGACGTTTGTCCTCGGCCCGCGCCGGAGCTGCGGCCCGCGGCTCGCGTATGACTCGGCCCCGACTGCGTCGGCTGGCGGCAGTCCGCTGCGGCCGGAACCCGGAGGGCGTTGCGCGCGGCCCGCGGTCGGCCAGTCACCTCGCGGGCGTTGGCCCGCGGTCGGCAGTGGGCGGCACGTCGGCCGTTCCGGGCCGGGTCCGGCGCGGCCCGCCGCCTGCGTCCGCGTCGCCTGGCGGCCCTCCGCCCGGGGCCGGACCCCCGGCCGGAACCGCGGGCGCTTGCCCGCGGCCCGCACCGCAGCCCTGGGCCCGCGGCCAGCCGCCCCCGCATATCTCGGCGCCGCCCCGACGGCGCCCCCCGTACGGCCCGGCCTTCCCGGCGGTGCGGGCAGGTGCGACGCTTTGCTGCATGAGCGAGTTGATCCAGCGGCTCAGGGACGGTCTGCCCGGGAGCGCCGTACTCACCGACCCCGACGTGACCGGCTCCTACGCCCGCGACCAGGCCGACTTCTGCGAGGCCGGCACCCCCGCCGTCGTCGTGCTGCCGCGCACCGTGGAAGAGGTGCAGCACGTGATGCGCACGGCCACCGCCCTGCGCGTCCCCGTCGTGCCGCAGGGCGCCCGCACGGGGCTGTCGGGCGCCGCGAACGCCTCCGACGGCTGCATCGTGCTCTCACTGATCCGCATGGACAAGATCCTGGAGATCAGCCCCGCCGACCGCATCGCCGTCGTCGAGCCGGGCGTCGTCAACGCCACGCTCTCCCGGGCTGTGGGTGAACACGGCCTCCACTACCCGCCGGACCCCAGCAGCTGGGAGCAGTGCACGATCGGCGGCAACATCGGCACGGCGGCGGGCGGTCTGTGCTGCGTGAAGTACGGGGTCACCGCCGAGTACGTACTCGGCCTCGACGTCGTGCTGGCCGACGGCCGATTGATGTCCACCGGCCGCCGCACGGCGAAGGGCGTCGCGGGTTACGACCTGACGCGGCTGTTCACCGGCTCCGAGGGCAGCCTCGGCATCGTCGTACGGGCCGTGCTGGCGCTGAAGCCCCAGCCACCCGGGCAGCTCGCGCTGGCCGCGGAGTTCCCCTCCGCGGCCGCGGCCGGCGAGGCCGTCAGCCGGATCATGGAGAGCGGCCACGTCCCGTCCCTGCTGGAGCTGATGGACCGCACGACGCTGCGCGCGGTCAACGCGCTCAACGACATGGGACTGCCCGAGTCCACCGAGGCGCTCCTGCTCGCCGCCTTCGACACCGACGACCCCGGCGCCGACCTCGCCGCCGTGGGCGCGCTGTGCGAGGCCGCCGGCGCGAGCCAGGTCGTACCGGCCGAGACGAAGGCCGAGTCGGAGCTGCTGCTCCAGGCCCGGCGCAGCGTCCACTGGGCCCTGGAGGCCCTGCCGGGCACGACGATGATCGACGACGTGTGCGTGCCGCGTACGAAGCTGGCCGAAATGCTGGAGGGCACCGCGGCCATCAGCGAGAAGTACGGGCTGACGATCGGTGTCTGCGCACACGCCGGCGACGGAAACACCCACCCCACCGTCTGCTTCGACCCGGACGACGAGGACGAGACGCGCCGCGCCCGTGAGGCCTTCGACGCCATCATGGCCCTCGGCCTCGAACTGGGCGGCACCATCACCGGCGAACACGGTGTGGGAGTCCTCAAGAAGGAGTGGCTTGCCCGCGAACTCGGCCCGGTCGGGCTGGAGTTGCAGCGCAGGATCAAGGAAGTCTTCGATCCGCTGGGCCTGCTGAACCCGGGCAAGCTCTTCTGAGCCGCTCCGGGCGCGGTGTGCGTCGCGGGGCGGCCCGCCGCGCAACTCGGCGCGGTGCGGGAGAAGTTCACGCTCGACGCAGATTCGCCGGATCGGGTGAAAGGCGGAGGGAAAATCAGCCTGACGTCTCGGCGTCGCCCGCCTCTTCGGGCTGTCCGGGATCGGTGAGACAGACGCCGCCTTCGCCGCGGCCGGCGCTCAGCAGTTCCGCCAACGCCGCGTCCATGCCGAGCACTTCGCCCTCCGCGCCCGCGGGCACGGCCCGCAGGGTGCGTTCCAGCCAGCCGGAGACGGCACCCGCCGGAGTCTCCAGCAGGGCGTCGCCGTCCGGGGACGAGAGCGCGACGCAGATCACGTCGCGGTCGCCCACCTTCGCCGGCCACACCCGCACGTCCCCTTCGCCGCACGGGCGGAAGACGCCCTCGACGAGCAGTTCACGCGCGAAGGTCCAGGTGACGGGCGCACCCGGGCCGACGTGGAAGGCGATGTGCACGGCGTAGGGATCTTCCGCGCGGTAATTGAGGCAGGCCTGCACGGGCAGGCTGTGCTGGGGCGAGAGCACAAGCCGGATCTCGAGCTCGCATTTGACGAGGAGGTTCATCGGACCGCCCTTTCGTGATCCCGTGATCAGTCGCGCAGCCTGTGGTGGCGTGCACTGAAGAGGGCCCAGGCCGTGGCCGGTTACGCGTATGGCGTCATTCTCCCTCCGGAGAGGGCATATGCGTCCAGTCCTGCGGGGGCGAGTCGTCCGTCCCGCCCGGTAGACGTGGACACTACGCCTCACGGTTCCGCCGCGCCGGTCAACTGCCGAGTAGCTCCGCGGGAGTCGGACGGACGCCGGCGCGGTGCCGTCCGTCAGGGCGTGTCCGGCACACCCCGCCCGCGGGGGCGGGCCTCGCCCGGGACGCCGGGCGGACAGGGGCTTTTCACGCTTTCCGCCCGGCCCGTGCCGTGGGCCGGTACGCGGTACGGGCGTCCCCGCGTCATTCTTCGTCCGCGAAGTGCCCGTGGGCGCCGGTGGGGTGGGCAAGTTGTCGGCCCTGTCTGGTAGATGTGGACACTACGATTCACGGATGCTCCCTCTGGTTCTCCGCGGAGCACGTAAGCCACAAGACGACACAACGGTCGAACAGATACGGGACCTGGACAATATGAGCGCGCCCCTCTCTGGATCCTCCGGCGGCAGCCCCGCCCCTGGCTTCTATCCGGATCCGTCCATCCCCGGCTACATCCGCTACTGGAACGGCTCCTCGTGGGTGCCCGGCACCAGCCGCCCCGAGCCGGAAGAGGGCGAGGAGATGCCCACGCCGCCGTCCGCGGCCGCGGCCTCCTCGGCGGTCACGCCGCCCACCTGGGAAGAGCCCGCTCCGGCGGAGGAGACCGGGCCGGTCTTCCTCGACGAGGAGGCGGCGAGCGGACCCGGTCCCGAGGCCCAGGTCCCCGCCGCGCGCAGCGGCGACCCGTCGCTTCCCGAGGTGCGTCCGCGGGGCGAGGTCGCGCCCGCCGGGCCCATCGACTGGGACGACCCCAGCAGGCTGTACGGGCAGAGCCCCGAGCCGGCATCCGCCTGGCAGGCCGACGTCTCGCGGCAGACGGGCTTCGCCGGACAGAGCGAGGAGCGGATCTCGTGGGGCCGTGGCGAGAGCGGCGGCGAGCCGGGCCCCGAGAGCCCGGCGGCCGCCCCGGGTGCCGCGGCCGACCCTCGCGGCGGCTGGGGAAGGCCGGAGGAGGAGAGCGCACAGGGGCGTACGGACGCCGGTGCGGGCGCCGCGGGCGCTGCAGGCACGGGATCACCGGGATCACCGGGCTCCGCGGGTTCGCCCGGATCACCGCCCCGCGAGGGCACGTTCCAGATGCGCGCCATGAGCCCCGAGGCGCTCAGGCAGGCGGCTCAGCAGGCGCGCGGTGCGGACGGCACCGCCTCCGGGGCGCAGCCCGATCACACCGTCGGGCTGCGCCGCTCGGACGTGGCACCGCCGGACGCGGGCGGACAGCCCCCGTCAGCGCCCTCGGCGCCGCCCGCACAGTCCGCCGCCCCGGCCCCCTCGGTGCCCGGCCAGGGCCGGCCCGCGCAGCCGCAGGCCCCGGTCCAGCCACAGGCTCCGGACCAGGCGCAGCCGGTCCAGCCGCAGGCTCCCGGCCAGGGAGCTTCCGGCGGGGGCGCAGCACATGCGTTCCAGCAGGCGCCGCCCGCCGTCCCGCAGCAGAGCGCCCCGGCACAGCAGCAGCCCGCCGCCCCGGGTGCCGCGCAGCCCTCGTGGGCCCAGCAGGTCCACGACCTGGCAGGCGGTGGCGCCCGCGAAGGCGGCCAGGACGCGCACGGTGCCCCCGGTCCGGACGCGGTGATGCCCTGGCGTCCGCCGCCGGGCGCGGACCCGTTCTCCCAGGCCGCCCAGGAGGCGCGGCCCGCCGCCCTGGGCAAGCGTTTCGGTGCCCGCCTGGTCGACGGCTCGCTCACCGCGGCCGTGGCCGTGGCCGTCGCCTACCCGTTCGCGGGCAAGGCCGTCGATCATGTGCAGGCGAAGATCGACGCCGTCCGGGATGCCGGCGAGACCAAGACGGTCTGGCTGATCGACGGCACGACCGGCGGCTATCTCGCCGTCGTCCTCGGCGCCCTGCTCCTCTTCGGCCTGCTGTACGAGGTGCTCCCGACCGGACGGTGGGGCCGCACCCTCGGTAAGAAGCTGTTCGGGCTGCGGGTGCTGACCATGGAGCAGCAGGACAAGCCGGGCTTCGGCGGCGCGCTGCTGCGCTGGCTCACGTACGGCGTGCTGTCGGCCCTGGTGATCGGCGTGCTCAACGTCCTGTGGTGCGTCTTCGACCGGCCCTGGCGCCAGTGCTGGCACGACAAGCTGGCGGGCACCTTCGTCTCCAAGGACTCGGGCCAGATCCGCCTCTGAGGAGCCCCCGAGGAAGTACGGGCACCCGCCCGGCGGCCGTCACCCCGATGACGCCCGCCGGGTGCGAGGTGACGCGGGCCGCGTTCCACTCGGCCCATGAGTACGGATCAGCCGAGCAACGACCCGTTCCGCAAGCAGGGCCCGTCCGGGGAGGGGAACGAGCCGCCCTCCTACGGCGACTCCGCCGGTCCGTACGGCACTCCGCCCCCGCCGTCCGGCGGCCAGGGCGAGGACCCGTACGGCGGCGGTCCGTACGGCGGCGCGGGCGGTCCGTACGGCAGCGGTCCGTACGCCTCGAACCCGTACGGGGACATGGCCGGCGCCGCCGACCCGCTGGCCGGCATGGCGCCGCTCGCCTCCCGTGGCAAGCGGCTGCTGGCGCGGATCATCGACGCGCTGCTGATCGGAATCCCCATCGGTCTCATCATGGGGTTCGCGCAAGGCGGTTGGGCAACGGACGACAGCGGGCGTACGTTCGGCCAGCAGGCCGTCTACACCCTCGTCTACCTCGTCTACGAGGCGCTGATGCTCAGCAACTCCGGGCAGACGGTGGGCAAGAAGCTGATGCGGATCAGGGTGGCCGTACTCGCCGACGGCACGGTGCCGCGCGGAGCCCCGGCCTGGATCCGCTCGCTCGTCTACCACTTGCCGCCGCTGGTGCCCTGCGTCGGCTTCATCTTCTGGCTCGCGAACGTGCTGTTCTGCACGTGGGACAAGCCCTACCGGCAGTGCCTGCACGACAAGGCGGTGAAGACCGTGGTCGTCGCCACCGACTGACCGGACGGAGCACGGACGGGCCGCGCACAGAAGGGAATCGGGAACCGGGCGCCGGCGAATCCGCCGGCGCGCCGCCGGTCAGGAGCGCAGCGAGGGCTCCGCCACGCGCCTCGTGGCCCGCCCCGCGGCACCGTCGTGCCGCGCGTGGATGCGGGAGGCCGAGGAGGTCCGTGCCCGCACCGCTCCCGCGCGTGCACGCGAGTCGCCGTGTACGCGACGGGCCGTCTGCAATCCTGGAACCGTGAGTGCCACCAGCACACCGACCGCCAGTGCGCCCACGGCGATCAGCGCGACTCCCGGCCCTGACTGGACACGGGAGAGCAGCAGCATCGCGAGGGTCGAGCAGACGACGGTGGCCGAACCGTAGGCAAGCTGTGCGGGGGTCGGACGCGGCATGGCGTGATCCGTCCTCGGGAGACGTGTCGGGGGTGGGGCCGTCGGTCGAGCCGGTTCGAAGGCACCGGGTGCCCGTCGAACGACTCTACGGTCCGGGATTCCCGGACGGACACCACGGTAAGCGTGAGCCGGGACACGTCGAAGTCGCACAGGGGGCGCACGGACGCACAGCGGCTGATCGTCCCAACTGACAGAGGCACACCGCCGGTTGCGTACGCAGCACGAATCTGCGTATCAGGGTCTGTCTTTTCTCACTCCGCTGCTGTCAAATACCTCTGTCCACACACTCCACAGGGGAGGGCACCTCAGAGGTGAACGGCAGACGGAGATCCAAAAGATCGAGGGCAGGAGCGCTGACGATAGCCGTCGCTGCGCTCGGTGCGACCGCACTCATACCCGCGAGCGCGGCACAGGCACAGCAGGCGCAGTCACCCGCGGCCAAGTCGGCACACCCCGCACCGCAGTCCGCGGCGGCTCAGCCCGGTGCCCCCGGGGGCGCGCACGGGCACAGCGAGGACAACCTTCCGGGCCCGTTCGACAAGGAGCGGGACAAGCAACGTCAGGCGGCCCTGCAGCAGTTGGCACAGGGTGACGCCAAGACGGTCCAGCGCAAGGGCTCCGAGGTCGTCAAGCTCGACAACGGCAAGTACGTCGAGCTGGCGAGGCAGAAGACGGACAAGATCTTCACCATCCTCGTGGAGTTCGGCGACAAGGTCGACGAGGAGTACGGCGGCGACCCCGGCCCCGTACACAACAAGATCCCCAAACCGGACCGCAAGAAGGACAACTCGACGTTCTGGAAGAAGGACTTCAACAGGGAGCACTTCCAGAAGCTCTACTTCTCGGACAGGACCGAGGACTCGGTCAAGAGCTACTACGAGAAGCAGTCCTCCGGCCGCTACTCCGTCGACGGCACCGTCTCCGACTGGGTCAAGGTCGACTACAACGAGGCCCGTTACGGCTCCAACTACTGCGGCGACTCCAACTGCCCGACCGTGTGGGACGCCATCCGCGACGGCGTCGAGAAGTGGGTCGAGGCGCAGAAGGCCGCCGGCAAGACCGAGGAGGAGATCGCCGCCGCGGTAGCGGAGTACGACAAGTGGGACCGCTACGACTTCGACGAGGACGGCGACTTCAACGAGTCCGACGGCTACATCGACCACTTCCAGTTCGTGCACGCCGGTGAGGACGAGTCCGCGGGCGGCGGCGCCCAGGGCGAGGACGCCATCTGGGCGCACCGCTGGTACGCGTACGGCAGCGACGCCGGCAGGACCGGTCCCGAGGAGAACAAGGCCGGCGGCACCGAGATCGGCGACAGCGGCATCTGGGTCGGCGACTACACGGCGCAGCCGGAGAACGGCGGACTGGGCGTCTTCGTCCACGAGTACGGACACGACCTGGGCCTGCCCGACCACTACGACACCACCGGCGGGGGTGAGAACTCCGTCGGCTTCTGGTCGATCATGTCCGTGGGCTCCTGGCTCAACAAGGGCAAGGACGCCATCGGCGACTCCGCCGGCGACATGAACGCCTGGGACAAGCTCCAACTCGGCTGGCTGGACTACGACAAGGCCAAGGCGGCCACCAAGTCGAAGCACACGCTGGGCACGCACTCGTACCAGACCAAGAAGAAGCAGGCTCTGATCGTCGAGTTGCCCGAGAAGGACGTCACCACCACCATCACCAAGCCCGCGGAGGGCGAGAAGCAGTGGTGGAGCGGCAGTGGCGACGATCTGCGCAACACCCTCTCCCGCAGCGTGGATCTGACGGGCAAGTCCAAGGCGTCGCTGGACCTTCGGGGCTGGTGGGACATCGAGGAGAACTACGACTTCCTCTACACCGAGGTCTCCGAGGACGGCGGCGAGAACTGGCGGCCGGTCGACGGCACGGCCGACGGCAAGCCCATCCCGCGCGACGGCAGCGACCAGCCGGGGCTCACCGGGGTGTCGGAGTCGTACCGCGATCTCTCCTTCCCCCTCGACGAGTTCGCGGGGAAGAAGATTGATGTTCGCTTCCGCTATCTGACGGATGGTGGGGTCGCCCAGAAGGGCTTCGCCGCGGACGCGATGAGCGTCACCGCGGACGGCGAGAAGGTCTTCGAGGACGGCGCCGAGGGCGAGGACGACAACGGCTGGGAGAAGAAGGGCTTCTCGCGCATCGGGGAGTCCTTCACGAAGGCCTACCCGCAGTTCTACATCGCTGAGAACCGCAACCACGCCTCGTACGACAAGGCCCTGAAGTACGGCCCGTACAACTTCGGTTGGGCCTCCACGAAGCCCGACTGGGTCGAGCGCTACGCGTACCAGAAGGGGATGCTCGTCTGGCTCTGGGACACCTCTCAGCTGGACAACAACGTCTCCGCGCACCCGGGCGAGGGCCTGATCCTGCCGGTGGACTCGCACGCGAAACCGGAGAAGTGGTCGGACGGCAAGCCGCTGCGCAACCGCATGCAGGCCTACGACTCCACCTTCGGCAAATTCGCCACGAAGGGGATCACTCTTCACAATGACGGCAAAGCGGTGAGGGTCAAGCCGAAGAAGGGTGTTTCCGTCTTCGACGATCGCAAGGGGACGTACTGGTACGAATCGAACCCGACACAGAGTGTCAAGGTTCCGGACACCAACACCCAGATCAAGATCGTGAAGCAGTCCCGCTCGGGTAAGACGATCACCCTCCAAGTGAGACCTTCCACAAATTAATTTGCATCGTTGCAGGTCAAAACATGATCGGCCGTTGACCCCCTGGCGGGCAGCGGCCGATCGCGTTTAGATGCGTTGTACGGGCCTCTTCGGAGGTCCACCGGAACAGTCTCGCGGGGGTGTTGTTGATCATGGCTGGAGGCGGATTCGTCCAGCTGCCGGACGGGAGCGTGATCGTCGCGCTCACCCTTCCGGTTCCGGGCCGGCGTGCACCCAGGCACCCGGACCCGGAGACGGGGGCGACCACGGACGCGGGCCCGGAACCGGCCACAGGAGGCCGGCAGCCGGGCCCCGTACGGCAGGGCCGCAGGGGCGGCCCGCACGACGGTCTGATGCCGGAGCGCCGGCCCTGGTCCGCCCATGCGGTCGAGGCGCACACGGTGCGCGCCGTCACTGCCAGGTGGCAGGGCGACGAGCCGCGCGTACGCGTGCTGGTCCACTCGCTCAACCGTGCCCGCGCCCTGACCCGGCTGCGGAACCTGGGCATGCGGGCGGTCTATCTGCGGGGCAACGCGGAGCCGCCGTCCGCCGACGAGATCACGGCCGTGCTGCACCACCCCGACGGTCTGGTGTGGCGGGCGACTCCGGGCGACGACCGCGAGTCGTGGCACCCGATCGAGTCCCTGCTGCGCCCCTCGGCCCGCGTCCGCACGGGCTAGCCCTCGCGGGCGGCTCGGCCGAACGTGCGGGCCGGCCCTCGCGGGCGGCTCGGCCGAACGTACGGGTCCACGACCGTCGTCACCCTTGGCTTCGCCCGGGGAGCGCTGCCCGGGTTGCCGGGCACGTCCCCGGCCCGGGGCTCAGACGGAGGGCGTGGCCCCCGGTCCAGGCTGCCGCGACGGTGGGGGTCCACCGCGTGCGGTGAGCGTCCTCCGGCTGGACGGACGGGTTGCGGCCGTCGTCACGGCGCCGGCCTCTTCCCGCGTGGCCGGTCGTCCCGCTTTGGGGGAGCTGCCCCGAGGCCGGTGCACGTCCCTGATCCAGAGCTCAGGCGGAGGGCGTGGCCCCCGGTCCAGGCTGCCGCGGCGGCGGAGTGCTCTGAACAGGGACCCGTAGCAGATCCAAGCTGCCGCGACGGTGGGGGTCCACCGCGTGCGGGGGTCCGGCAGCATGGCCGACCGCGTGCAGTGACGGCGGACGAGGCACTCAGCGCCCGTCCTGGCCCATGGCGCGGGGCCGCGGGAAGGCGCGTAGTTCGGCAGGGCAGGCCGCTCCGCGCGGCACCGCGGACGCACGGCTCATGGCCGCGCTCGCGGTCAGGCGTGTGGCCTTGAAGCCGCCGCGCGCAGCGCTGGGCGCGCCGTGGCGACGGTCCTGGGGCACGGCACGGCCCTCTGTGGCGGGCAGCCGCTCACGCTCCGGCAGCGCAGCGGGGCGGGCGCATGCCCGCGCGGCCCCCGCACGCGGATGTGCTGCTCACGCCCCGGCGGCCAGCGTTCCGTGGCGCGGAGCCCGGGGACGGCTCACGGCACCGCACCCGGACGTGCGGCTCACGCCCCCGCGGCCAGCGGCCCGCGGCGGGCGGTCACCCCTCGCGGAGGACCGGCGTGCCCGACAGCCGTACGCCCGCGTCGCGCATCTCGTCGAGCGCGTGCTGCGTGGTGACGGGTGCGACGCCCGCCGTGAGGTTCAGCAGGACCTGCGTGCGGAACCCCTCGGCGGCCGCGTCGAGGGCGGTCGCACGTACACAGTGGTCGGTGGCGATGCCGACGACGTCGACCTCGGCCACGTCCCGCTGCCGCAGCCACTCCGTGAGCGGAGTGCCGTTCTCGTCCGCGCCCTCGAAGCCGCTGTACGCCGCCGAGTAGGAGCCCTTGCTGAACACCGCGTCGATCGACCCGGCGGCGACCGCCGGTGCGAAGTTCGGGTGGAAGCCGACGCCTTCGGTCCCGGCGACGCAGTGGGGCGGCCAGGAGTGGGCGAAGTCGGGGTTCTCGGCGAAGTGGTCGCCCGGCTCGATGTGGTGGTCGCGCGTCGCCACGACGTGGTTGTATCCGGCGGAGGCGTCGCCGATGAGATCGGTGATGGCGGCGGCCACGTCCGACCCCCCTTTGACCCCGAGGCTTCCCCCTTCACAGAAGTCGTTCTGCACGTCTACGACGATCAGTGCCCGGTGCATTCGAATGCCTTTCGGGGTGGGGGGATCACGGTGAAGGGCGGTCGGCACGACCCTAGGGAATCAGCCGCCGTCGTGGGAGGTCCCACGCACGGCTGTCACACGTACTCCGTCGGCAACACCGGTTCGCCGCGTGAGAGTTGCATCGCCGACATCGGCAGTTCGGCGAGCGCCCGCCTGTGCCTGTCCCGTGCCGCGTCCAGCGGCTCTCGTGCGACGGTCTCGCCGCCGCGTACGAGCTGGACCTGGAGCTGATGTTCCCTCAGCCCGTCGGGGACGGGGCCGGTGCCGAGGACCTCGGCCGCCGCGACGCCGGCCTCGTCGGGGCGGCGCGCCGCCCATTTCGCGCCGCCGGCCGAGGACTTGCCGCCCATCGACTTCTTCGCCACGGCGTGCAGCGGTGCCTCCGCCCCGGCGGAGGAGGCTCGTGCGACGAGCTTGTAGACCATCGCGCAGGTGGGGTGGCCGCTGCCGGTGACGAGCTGGGTGCCCACCCCGTACGCGTCGACCGGTGCCGCCGCGAGCGAGGCGATGGCGTACTCGTCGAGGTCGCTCGTGACGACGATCCGCGTGCCGGTCGCGCCCAGTTCGTCCAGTTGGTGGCGGACCCGGTGGGCGAGCAGCAGCAGATCGCCGGAGTCGATGCGCACCGCGCCCAGTTCGGGCCCCGCGATGTCGACGGCGCTCCGCACGGCCTCGGAGACGTCATAGGTGTCGACGAGCAGGGTCGTACCGCTTCCGAGTGAGTCCACCTGGGCGGTGAAGGCGTCGCGCTCGCTGTCGTGTAGCAGCGTGAAGGAGTGCGCGCTGGTCCCGACGGTGGGGATGTCGTAGCGGAAGCCGGCCGCGAGATCCGAGGTGGAGTCGAAGCCTCCGAGGTACGCGGCGCGCGATGCCGCCACGGCGGACAGTTCGTGGGTGCGCCTGGCGCCCATCTCCACCAGAGGACGCCCGCCTGCGGCGACCGCCATACGGGAGGCGGCGGCGGCGACCGCCGAGTCGTGGTTGAGGATCGAGAGGATGACGGTCTCCAGCAGTACGCATTCCGCGAAGCTGCCTTCCACGCGCATCACCGGCGAGCCGGGGAAGTAGACCTGACCCTCTGGGTAGCCGAGGATGTCGCCGCCGAAGCGGTAGCCGGAGAGCCATTCGAGGGTGGGCCCGTCGACTATGTGCCGCTCGCGCAGGTATTCGAGCACCTGGTCGTCGAAGCGGAAGTTCTCCACCGCGTCCAGTACGCGGCCGGTGCCGCCGACGACTCCGTAGCGCCGGCCCTCCGGCAGCCGCCGCGCGAACACCTCGAAGGCGCACCGGCGTTCGGCCGTGCCGGCACGCAGCGCGGCCTGGAGCATGGTGAGTTCGTACTGATCGGTGAAGAGCGCCGTCGACGGCACGGCCACCGGCAGTCCCCTGTCGGCCACGGTCACTTGAACTCCTTGCTTCGGCGAGCCCCTTGGACAGGGGTGTTGCGGGGTCCGAGCGTACAACAGATTTCGTCAGGGTGACGATATCGGTCGTGGCCGTTTGGCCACCCGACGCCTCTGAGTGGCAGCATGGGACCCGTGAGTGTTGCCCCCACCGAGATCGAACGCCCCGAATCCGCCGAGGCGCCCGTCGAGGTGCCCGAACCCGATGTGCCGTGGGCGACGATCGTGCACAACGACCCGGTCAACCTCATGAGCTACGTGACCTACGTCTTCCAGAGCTACTTCGGCTATCCGAAGGACAAGGCGAAGAAGCTGATGATGGACGTCCACCACAAGGGCCGGGCTGTCGTGTCCACCGGCAGCCGCGAAGAGATGGAGCGCGACGTGCAGGCGATGCACGGCTACGGACTCTGGGCCACCCTGCAGCAGGACCGCTGATGGCCGGCCACTTCGAAGCCACCGGCGACGGAGGCGCGGCCATCGCCCTGGACGAGGTCGAGATCTCGATCCTGCGCAGCCTCAGCGTCCAGCTGCTGGAACTCATCGGCCCGGGCGACGAGCCGGCCGACGGGGAGGACCCGCTGACCGCCATCCTCACCGACGGCCCGAGCGAACCGCCCGACGATCCTGCCCTGGCGCGGCTCTTCCCCGACGCCTACGGCGGCGGTCCGGACGCTCCGCCCGACGGGGAGGGCGAGGAGGAGCGCAGCGCCTCCGCCGAGTTCCGGCGCTTCACGGAGAACGAACTGCGCGCCCGCAAGCGCGAGGACGGGCTCGCGGTCGTCCGCGCCCTCGACTCCCTGACTCCCGACCCTCCCCCTGGGCCCTCCGGGCCCGGGAAGCACCCCCAGGGCGGCGACGGCACCGCGGGCGCGGTGCTCACGCTCAAGCCCGAGGAGTCCAGGCAGTGGCTCGGCGCGCTGAACGACCTGCGGCTGGCGATCGGCACACGCCTGGAGGTCACGGACGACGACGACAGCAGCGAGCTGTACTCACTGCCCGACGAGGATCCGCGCAAGCCCATGGTGATGGCCTATCTCTGGCTGGGCGGGCTGCAGGAGACCCTCGTCGAGACGCTGCTGCCGTAGGGGCCGCCACCCGGCGGCGGGCCACCGGGCGGCGGCCCGTTCCGTCTCCGCTCCCGTACGCGGGCGGCTGAGGTCGACGGCGGGATGGGACGTGACCGCCCGCGAAGGCCCAGGTCCGACGCCCCCCTGGGGGTGCCTCCCGGGCCCGGAGGGCCCAGGAGGAGGGCCGGGGCCGCCCGCATATCCTTCCCGTCATGCTGACCATCACCCAGGAGCTGCACGACAAGATCGTCGCCCACGCCCGCAAGGACCACCCGGACGAGGCGTGCGGCGTCATCGCCGGTCCCGCCGGCAAGGGCCGCCCGGAGCGCTTCATCCCGATGCTGAACGCGGCGCGCTCGCCGACGTTCTACGAGTTCGAGTCGGCCGATCTGCTGCGCCTCTACCGTGAGATGGACGAACGGGACGAGGAACCGGCCGTCATCTACCACTCGCACACGGCGACCGAGGCGTACCCCTCGCGTACCGACATCAGCTACGCCAACGAACCCGGCGCGCACTACGTGCTCGTCTCCACCGCCGAGTGCGGCAACGACGAAGGCCCCTTCTCTTTCCGCTCGTTCCGCATCGTGGACGGTGAGGTCACCGAGGAGGACGTCGAGATCGTCGCCGAGGACGGAGGCAGGGACACGGACGGGGACGGTACGACCTGACTCCGGGAGCCCAGGCGTCCGACGGTGACGCGTTTCCGCAGGCCGGGCCCGGTACGACGGAATCTGAGACGGTTCGGTCCACATCCTGGGACCGCCGTCCGGTCACCGCACCGGGAATCGTTACGATGAGCCCATGGTTGTCCACGACGTGAGTGCTTCTCCGAAGTCCCGGGGCGCCCTGCTCGTCGGCCGCCTCCACGTCGATCTGTGCCGTCTCGCCAGCGCGCTGGGCACCCCTCGGTGCCGCGCGTACGTCCGCGCCCGCGCCTGACGCGGCCGCCGGCCCGGCCCCTCGTCGTCCCGTACGCGCGGGAAGAGGGCGCCTCTCGCACCTGCCCGCACACCGTCCTGCCCGTCTCCGACCACAGGAGCTTCCATGGCCATCGAGGTCCGCATCCCGACCATCCTCCGCACCTACACCGACGGCGAGAAGGCCGTCTCGGGGGAGGGCGGCACGCTCAAGGAGCTCTTCGACGACCTGGAGAGCCGCCACGCCGGCATCCAGGACCGCCTCGTCGACGGCGGTGAGCTGCGCCGCTTCGTGAACGTCTACCTCAACGACGAGGACGTCCGCTTCCTCGACGGCATCAGCACGAAGCTCAGCGACGGCGACAGCGTCACGATCCTCCCGGCCGTCGCGGGCGGAGCCGGCACCCACGCACGCGCGGGCACGCGCTGATGCGCTACGACTCCCCGCTCGCCGCGGTCGGCGACACCCCGCTGGTACGGCTCCCGCGCCTCTCGCCGTCCGAGGACGTGCGTATCTGGGCGAAGCTGGAGGACCGCAACCCGACGGGCTCCGTCAAGGACCGCCCGGCCCTGTACATGATCGAACAGGCCGAGAAGGAAGGCCGGTTGACCCCCGGCTGCACGATTCTGGAGCCGACCTCCGGCAACACCGGCATCTCGCTCGCCATGGCGGCACGGCTCAAGGGCTACCGCATCGTGTGCGTGATGCCGGAGAACACCAGCGAGGAGCGGCGCCAGTTGCTCGCCATGTGGGGAGCCGAGATCATCTCCTCACCGGCGGCAGGCGGTTCGAACACCGCCGTACGCGTCGCCAAGGAGCTCTCCGGGCAGAACCCGGACTGGGTGATGCTCTATCAGTACGGCAACCCCGCCAACTCCGCCGCGCACTACGCCTCCACCGGCCCCGAGATCCTCGCCGACCTGCCGTCGGTGACCCACTTCGTCGCGGGCCTGGGCACCACCGGCACGCTGATGGGTGCCGGCCGTTTCCTGCGCGAACAGCGCCCCGGCGTCCAGATCATCGCCGCCGAACCGCGCTACGACGACCTGGTCTACGGCCTGCGCAACCTGGACGAGGGCTTCGTGCCCGAGCTCTACGACGAGTCCGTGCTCACGGGCCGCTTCTCCGTCGGCTCCGAGGACGCCGTGCGCCGCACCCGCGAACTCCTCGCCGAGGAGGGCATCTTCGCGGGCGTCTCGTCGGGCGCGGCGCTGCACGCCGCGGCCGGGGTCGCACGCAAGGCCCAACGGGCGGACGAGAGCGCCGACATCGTCTTCGTCGTCGCCGACGGCGGCTGGAAGTACCTCTCCACCGGCATCTACACCGCGGAGTCCACCGAGGCCGCGGTCGAGGCGCTGCAGGGCCAGCTCTGGGCCTGAGCCCGGCCGCCCCGGCCCCCGGCCCGGCTCACGTCCACGCCCCGCCGGGTCCGGACGTACCTCAACCCGGAAGCGCACAGGGCCGGTACGGCCGCGGAGCCGGTGCGCGCGGCGTCACTCGTCGCCGGAGAGATGACGCACCTGCACCCAGGTGTCCTGGTCCACCTCACCGGCCCGCTTCCGGAATTCGCTCAGGGCCACGTCCCACGCCTCGTCGGTGCAGAGCGCGGTCACCCGGCCCGGTGCGTCCGCGACCGTCCCCGGGGGCAGCGCCAGCTTCGCCCCGGACGGCTCCCGCAGGCGGTACTCCCCTTCGCGGTACGGACGTTCCGCGCTGACCCGCGCGACCCGGGCACTTCCGATGCGTACCGCGAGCACGAGGACCATCAGCGGCTCGCGCGTCCACCAGATCTCCCCGGGGCGCGGCCCCCGGTCCGGCAGCGGCGCACTCGGCCGCCGGTCGCCGCCGCGGAGCCGGAGGAACCGGAGGAAGGGGCGGCCGAGCCGCGCACCCCCGTCGACCAGCGCCGCCACAAGTGACAGCGCCACGACGGCACCCAGCGCCAGCCACCACCAAGTGTCCACGTCCGCTTCGCCTCCCGGACCTTCGTACGGCTGCGCGCGGCAGCACCGCACAGATTGCCGACCGTACCCCCCGCGCTGGTGATTCCGCCCACACCAGCACGCTCTTGAGTCCAAACGCGGCACCCAGCGGCTTACGCTCGAAAAACCCCACAGCCGCCCACGGAGGTTCCCGCTTCATGAAGCTCACCGTCGTCGGCTGCTCCGGGTCGTTCCCATCGGCGGAGTCGGCCTGTTCGAGCTATCTGGTCGAGGCCGGCGGATACCGGCTGCTCCTCGACATGGGCAACGGCGCACTCGGCGAGCTGCAGCGCCACAGCGGCCTCTACGACCTGGACGCGGTCGCGCTCAGCCACCTCCACCCCGATCACTGCATCGACATGTGCGGTTACTTCGTGGCGCGTTACTACCGTCACGAGGGCGGACGCTGCGAGCCGATCCCCGTCTACGGCCCGCGGGGCACCGAGCGGCGGCTCACCGTCGCCTACGGGGACACACCGTCCGACTCCGCCATGAGCGAGGTCTTCGACTTCCGGGCCCTCACCGCGGGCGGCGCATTCGAACTGGGGCCCTTCAGCGTCCGTACGGAAGAGGTCGCGCATCCCGTGGAGTCCTATGCGTTCCGGGTGACCCACCGCGAAAGCGGCAGGACGCTCGTCTACTCGGGTGACACCGGGACCTGCGGAGCCCTCACGGAGCTCGCCCGTGACGCGGACCTCTTCCTGTGTGAGGCGTCCTTCACGGACGGCAAGGAAGACATCCCCGGCCTGCATCTCAACGGCCGAGAGGCGGGGGAGTGCGCCCAGGACGCGGGCGTGGAGCGCCTGGTCCTCACCCACGTACCGCCGTGGACCGACGCGAAGGTCAATCTGCGGGACGCGAAGGACGTCTTCGAGGGGCCTGTGGAGCTGGCCAGGCCGGGCGCCGTCTACGAGCTCTAGGGCCTGGCCCAGGCCCACCCGCCGCTCCGTCTGTGCCCGCGCGGCGCTCTGCCCGCACGATTCCGGTTCCGCACGATTCCGGTTCCGCACGGCTCCGTGCCCGCACGGCACCGCGCCCGCTGCCGGCGTGCAGCGGGCGCGGTGGCCGCCCCGGTGTCCTTGTGCCGCCCCCTCAGGGCCGGGAGCGGCGTTCAGATCCGGGCGCGTGTCTTGTCCTGGTCGTCGTCGTCCCCGTCGTCCCGGCCGGGCCCCGAGCCCTGCGGCCGGGCACCCTGCGGCTGGGAAGTCCGCGGCCCGGGGCCCTGCGTGTTCCGCGCCGCCTTGTCCACGGAGTCGGGCCGTTCCTGCTTGTCCATGGCCTTGTCGCTGACGGTGCCGGTGACGGCGACGCCCACGGGGACACCTTCGGCGACCTGGCCCTTGTTCGTCGTCCGCTCCCGCTCCCGCTCCTCCTCGTCCTGCTCCGGAGCCTCACGGCCGGGTGTGGGCAGGTCGAACTTGGTGATCGCGAAGCGGAAGACCACGTAGTAGACGACGGCGAAGCCCAGGCCGACGACCATCAGTCCCCACGGGTTCGTGGCGATGCCCAGGTTCAGCACGAAGTCGATCGCGCCGGCCGAGAAGCCGAAGCCGTCCTTCATGCCCAGGGCCCACACCAGGGCCATCGAGACGCCCGTCAGCACGGCGTGGATCGCGTACAGCACGGGTGCGATGAACATGAACGAGAACTCGATGGGCTCCGTCACGCCCGTGAGGAACGCGGTGAGCGCGAGGGAGATCATCAGCCCGCCGACGACCTTGCGCCGTTCGGGCCGCGCGCAGTGGTACATCGCGAGGCACGCCGCGGGCAGCGCGAACATCATGATCGGGAAGAAGCCGGTCATGAACTGCCCGGCGCTGGGGTCGCCCGCCAGGAAGCGCGCGATGTCGCCGTGCTGCCCCTTGTACGAGCCCGCCTGGAACCACGGGAAGGAGTTGAGCAGGTGGTGCATGCCGATCGGGATCAGCGCCCGGTTGGCGACACCGTAGACACCCGCGCCCGCCGCTCCCGACCCGACGAGCCACGCGCCGAAGTCGTGCAGTCCGGTGCCCAGCACGGGCCAGATGTAGCCGAAGATCACGCCGATGATCAGCCCGGCGAAGGCCGAGAGGATCGGCACGAGGCGGCGTCCGCCGAAGAAGCCCAGCCAGTCGGGGAGCTTCTTGCGGTAGTAGCGCTGGTATAGCAGGGCGACGACGATGCCGATGACGACGCCGCCGAGCACACCGGCGTCCACCGGCGGGGCGGCCGTGCCGACCTTGCCGTCGATCACCTTCTCGACCTTCGGAAGGTTCCCGTCCTTGAAGGCGCCGAGCACGTTCTTGAAGACCAGATAGCCGACGACGGCCGCCAGAGCCGTCGAACCGTCCGACTTGCGGGCGAATCCCACGGCGATGCCGACGGCGAACAGCAGCGGCATGTTGTCGATGAGCGCACCGCCGCCCTTGGCGAGGAACTGGGCGATGCGGTTGATGGAGTCCGGGAAGCCCGGCCGCCCGAGCATGTCGGGCTGGCCGAGCCGGACCATGAGCGCCGCTGCGGGCAGGGTGGCGATCGGGAGCATGAGGCTGCGGCCGATGCGCTGGGCGACAGCCATCGCACCCGAGCCCCGGCCCGTGTTCCGGGCCTCGGTAGCCGTGGTCATCAACTTCCTCCAGTGGTCTGCGGGAGGTCGGACCGTACGGAGCAGACCCCGTTAATGGTGTAGACCTCTTGTAGCACGAGTGCAGCAGTGCGGAAAGCGCAGCTTGCTCTGGTAAGCACGCATATGTACCCGGCGGGGTGGGGAGTCTCTCCATCTGTCTGGGCCGGGCGGGGGTCCCGCTCGGGGAGTACCTCCCGGGGGTCACCCGCCCGGGGTGGCGCCCGTACGAGCCAGGAGGTGCGGCGGCGGGGAGTGCCCGGCCCGGTCCGGGGAGGCGAGGACCGCCGGTTGACCCATACTGGTGTAGACCTCGTCCCGCCGGGTGCTTCGGGCGCGGCGGACGGGGCGGCGCCGGAGATCAGGAGTGAGACATGGACAGCAAGGCAGAGAAGATCGTCGCGGGGCTCGGCGGGCTCGACAACATCTCCGAGATCGAAGGCTGCATCACACGTCTCCGCACCGAGGTCGCGGACCCCGCCCTCGTCGACGAGGCCGCTCTGCGTGCCGCCGGCGCGCACGGCGTCGTGAAGATGGGGTCGGCCATACAGATCGTCATCGGCACCGACGCCGACCCGATCGCGGGGGAGATCGAGGACATGATGTGACGCCCGCACGGCGTCCCCGGCAGCGTGAACGGCCCTTGTGCTGAAAGGGCGTTCACGCCCCAGGTACTAGGCTCGCACCATGACTCGTATCGACGGCCGTACGGCTGACCAGTTGCGTCCCATCACCATCGACCGCGGCTGGAGCAAGCACGCCGAGGGATCCGTTCTGATCTGCTTCGGCGACACCCGGGTGCTGTGCACCGCCAGCGTCACGGAAGGCGTGCCGCGCTGGCGCAAGGGAAGCGGCGAGGGCTGGGTCACCGCCGAGTACGCGATGCTGCCGCGCTCCACCAACACCCGCGGCGACCGTGAGTCGGTACGAGGCAGGATCGGTGGCCGTACACACGAGATCTCCCGCCTGATCGGGCGCTCCCTGCGGGCCGTTGTGGACTACAAGGCGCTCGGGGAGAACACCGTCGTGCTCGACTGCGACGTCCTCCAGGCCGACGGCGGCACCCGCACCGCGGCGATCACGGGCGCATACGTCGCGCTGGCCGACGCCGTCGGGTGGGCGCAGGAGAAGAAGCTCATCAAGAGCAAGGCACAGCCGCTGACCGGCACGGTCGCCGCCGTCAGCGTCGGCATCGTCGGCGACGTGCCGCTGCTGGACCTGTGTTACGAGGAGGACGTGCGGGCCGAGACCGACATGAACGTGGTCTGCACCGGCACCGGGCACTTCGTCGAGGTCCAGGGCACCGCCGAGGGCGAGCCGTTCTCGCGCGAGAAGCTCGACGAGCTCCTGGACCTGTCGGTGACGGGCTGCGCCCAGCTCGACGGCGCGCAGCGGAAGGCACTCGGCGGCTGAGCGGGGCGCGGACGCACAGCGCGCAGGCACAGCGGGAAACGCCGAGGGAACGACAGGGTGAACGCGCAGCGCACCGCGGGCAGTTGGAGCGGTGGAACTTTGCGTGCGCTTTACGCGTCCATACAGGTACGGGCCGCGCGGGTCATACCGTGCGGCCCGTCCACTCACATGAGAAAGAAGATGAGGTTCCCGTGCGTCGTTCCCTCGTGCTCGCAGTCCTCGGCACCACCGCCCTCGCAGGCACCGTACTGACGGGCTGCAGCGCGGTGGACAAGGCGGTCAGCTGCGCCAACACCGCCGTGACCGTCGCCGAAGCGGCCGACGATCTCCAGAAGGCCGTCTCCGGCGCCTCCGAGGACCCGGCGCAGGCCAAGGAGTCGATAGACCGCATCGAGAAGAACCTGAAGAAGATAGACGAGAGCACGGGCGACTCCGACGTCGACAAGGCCGTGGACCACATGAACACCGCTGTCGACGACGCGAGCAAGGCCGTCGACGAGGGGCGCGAGCCGGATGTGCGTCCCGTGGGCAAGGCGGCGGACGAGCTGTCCAAGGTCTGCACCGGCTGACGCAGCCGGGCGCTCCGCAGCCGGGCGCTCTCCGGGTGCCTTCCGGATCTCCTCCGGTCGTACGTAACGGGCGGGGCCGCCGGCCCCGCCCGTCGCGCTGCCGGGCCGCTCAGCCGGTTACCAGGTTCACCAGCGCATAGATCACAAGTCCCGCCAGTGACCCCACGACTGTGCCGTTGAGACGGATGAACTGCAGGTCCCGGCCGATGTGCGCCTCGATCTTCTTCGATGTGTGCTCGGCGTCCCAGCCGGCGACGGTCTCCGTGATGAGCGACGTGATCTCGGCCCGGTACGTGGTGACGACGTAGACGGCGGCATCCTCGATCCAGCCGTCGATCTTGCCCCGCAGCCGCCCGTCCGACGCCATCCGCTGCCCCAGCGACAGCAGCGACACCCTTGCCCGTACGCGCAGTTCGCTGCGCTCGTCCTCCGCCGCGGCGACGATCATCGAACGCACCGAGTTCCAGGACGAGGAGATCAGGTCCTGCACCTCGCCGCGGCCGAGCACATCGCTCTTGAGCCGCTCCACGCGCGCACGCGTCTGCGGGTCCGTCCGCAGATCCGCCGCGAAGTCCGTCAGGAAACGGTCGATCGCGCCGCGCGCCGGGTGCTCCGGCATGTCCCGCATCTCCGTCACGAAGCGCAGCAACTCCCGGTAGACGCGGTCGCCGACGCGACGGTCGACGAACCGGGGTGTCCAGCCCGGCGCACCGCCGGTGACCGCCTCCATCACCGAGTCGCTGTGCTCCTCCAGCCACTGTGCCGCCCGCGCGCACACCAGATCCACCACGCGCCGGTGGCCCTGATCGGCGACGACCCGCTCCAGCATCGAACCGAGACCCGGCGCGATCTCCTGCGCGTCCGCGCGGCGCGTGATGGCCTCGCCCACCACGGCCTGCACGTCGGAGTCGCGCAGTACGGCGAGCGCGCCGCGCAGCGCCGTGGACAGTTCCGAGGTGACGCGGTCCGCGTGCTCAGGCTCCGCCAGCCACGCACCGAGGCGGCCGGCGATGCCCACGGCCTGCAGCCGCGAGCGTACGACGGCACTGGAGAGGAAGTTCTCGCCGACGAACTCCCCGAGCGTGTGCCCGAGTTGATCCTTCTTGGTGGGAATGATGGCGGTGTGGGGAATGGGCAGCCGGAGCGGATGCCGGAACAGCGCCGTCACCGCGAACCAGTCCGCCAGCGCACCCACCATCCCGGCCTCGGCGGCGGCCGCGACGTAACCGCTCCATGCGCCCGCGCCCTCGTGCTGCGCCCACTTGGCCAGCACGAAGACCGTCGCCATCAGCAGCAGCGCGCCCGTCGCGATGGTCTTCATCCTGCGGACGCCGCGGCTGCGTTCCTCGTCAGCCGCGGTGAAGGTGCCCAGTGGCCCCGGGTTGGGGGGCCGCCGGCCGCCGCCCGCTCCGGCGCGTGCGCCCGCGCTCGTGCCCTTGCCCGCGCTTGTTTCTGAAGTCCCGGTGCCGGTACGGCCGTTGGGGCCCGGGGTCTCGGACCGTGCCGCCGCCTTCCCGTCTGTGATTGCTCTCACTCCGCCGGGCTTTCCGGCAGCGACCTCGCCCGCTTTTCCCTGATCCATCCACTCCACCGTTCGGCCAGTCCCCCTTACAGTGTCCCAAGGTGCCTGACGGGTGGAACGAAGCCCGCACATTCGGCGTCTGTCATTGCGGCGGCCAGAGGCCGCCCGGCCTGGCCGCCCCCGGAACAAGGCCTCGCCGCGATCGTGGGATCATTTCACCGCGAACACTCGGAGCCTCGGGCTCCGCCTGCCCGAGGAGATAGACCGAGCGTGACCAGAAACATGGGTTATGCCTTGCTGGCCGGTCTGGCGGCGATCGTCGTGCTTGTCTCGACAGCCGTCTTCATCGGCGTCGGCAGCGACGACGGCGGTCTGGACGGCGTCACGCAGGGGACCCGTGACGACGCGGCACCCGCCTCCTCGGGCAACTGGGTCGGGACCTGGTCGGCACCCGCCGTGGCCGCCGAGCCCAACACCCGCGAGGGCTACCCGAGGATGTCGATACGGAACGTCGTCCACACCTCCGTGGGCGGATCCGGGGCCCGTATCACCCTCTCCAACCTCTACGGGACCAAGCCCCTCACCATCTCCCACGCGACCCTCGCCCTCGCCGCGGCCCCCAGCAACCCGACCGCCGCGACCGGCACCATGCGCCGGCTGACCTTCGGCAACTCCCGTACGGTGACGATTCCCCCGGGACGCAAGGCCACCAGCGACTCCGTGCGGCTCAACGTCCCGCACGCCGCGGACCTCCTCGTCACCACCTACTCACCGAAGCCCTCCGGGCCCGTGACGTACCACCCCTACGCGCGGCAGACCAGCTACGTGGCCGAGGGCGACAAGGCCGACGAGACCTCGGGCACGGCCTTCACGCAGCAGAGCCCGTACTGGCGCTACCTGACCGCGGTGGACGTGTGGAGCAACCAGACGCGCGGCGCCGTCGCCGTGCTCGGCGACTCCATCACCGACGGCATCTCCTCCAGCCCCGGCGCCAACCGGCGCTGGACCGACTTCCTCGCCGAACGTCTGCGCACCGAACGCGGCGCGCCCCGCTACAGCGTGCTCAACGGCGGCATCAGCGGCAACCGCGTCCTCGTCGACGGCCCCCGCTACTCGCCCAACAACGGCCCGAGCGGCCTCACTCGCATGCAGCGCGACGTGCTCTCCCGCTCCGGCGTGAAGGCCGTCGTCATCGAGATGGGCCTCAACGACATCATCAAGACGCCCCGCCAGCGCGACCCCGGCAAGATCGTCGAGGGTCTGCGGCAACTCGTCGACTACTCACACGCGCGCGGCCTGCGAGTCATCGGCGGCACGCTCACACCCTTCGGCGGGCACCGCGGCTACGAGCCACGGCTGGACGCGATCCGCCAGCAGGTCAACGAGGAGATCCGCTCCGGCAAGGTCTTCGACGAGGTCGTCGACTTCGACGTGGCCCTGCGCGACCCGGCCGACCCCAGCCGGCTGCGCCCCGCGTACGACTCCGGCGACCATCTGCACCCCAGCGACAACGGCTACCGCGCGATGGCCGAAGCGCTCGACCTGAAGGTCCTGAAGGGGGCTTCACCGGCCCGCACGTAGGCCTTGCCGGCCGGGCGCGGCTGGCTTGAGCAGGGCAGGGCAGTGTGCGGGCTCGGGTGCTCAGAGCTCACGGTTGCGCCTGCTTCGGCAGAGTGAGGATCTCGGCTCCGTAGTCGGTGACAGCGATCGTGTGTTCACTGTGTGCTGTCCGGCAGCCCGTCGCACTTCGGAGGGTCCACCCGTCGGCGTCGACGACGAGATCGGCGGTGTCCGCCATGACCCACGGCTCCAGCGCCAGCATCAGCCCAGGGCGCAGTACGTATCCACGGCCGGGCCGTCCGGTGTTCGGAACGTGCGGGTCCTGGTGCATGGTTGACCCGATGCCATGACCTCCGAACTGGGTGTTGACCTGGTACCCGGCCTCGCTGAGGACTGTGCCGATGGCATGGGAGACGTCGCCGATACGAGCCCCGGGACCGGCGGCGGCGATCCCTGCGGCCAGCGCGCGTTCGGTCGCCCTGATCATCGCGAGGCTCTCCGGGGGCTTCGATTCGCCCACGACGAAGCTGATGGCGGCGTCCGCGGCGACTCCGTCCCTGGAGACGGCGAGGTCGAGGGTCAGCAGATCGCCGTCGGCAAGCGCGCGGTCGTACGGCCGTCCGTGGAGCACGGCGTCGTTGACGGCCGTGCAGATGTGACGGCCGAACGGGCCGCGTCCGAAGGACGGCTCGTAGTCGACGTAACAGGACAGCGCTCCGGCCTCGACGATCATGGCCTCGGTCCACCGGTCGATGTCCAGAAGGTTCGTGCCGGCCGTGCTGCGGCCCTTGAGCGTCTGCAGGATGCCGGCGACCAGGGCGCCCGTGTCCCTCGCTCGCGCCAGCAGGGCGGGGTTCAGGATCTCGATCACGCGGCGCCCTTCTGATGCATCCAATAACTATACCGGCCATACTATACCGGTACTAGAATCGGAGCCATGGTCAGACTGCCGCTCACCCCCGAAGAGGTCGAACGTGGACAGCGCCTCGGCGCACTCCTGCGCCGAGCCAGGGGAGAGCGCTCGATGCTCGACATCGCGCTCGACGCACGCGTATCACCGGAGACCCTCCGGAAGATCGAGTCGGGCCGCGTGGCGACCCCTGCCTTCCCGACCATCGCGGCGATCGCCGATGTCCTCGGCCTCTCCCTCGACGCCCTCTGGGCCGAGATCAGCGAGTCCGGACGCCGCGTCGGACACGCCAACTCCGGTCGCAACGCACGGGAACAGCTGACCACGTAGGTCTCGATCCCCAGCGGCCGTGCAGGAGGCCCGGCCCCCGGGCCCCTTCCCCGGGGTCCTCCTCCCGCAGCGGGGCGCCAGGCCGCACGCCCGCGGCGGGCCGCGGCCCGCCGCTCAACTCCCCCCGTACATACGGGCCACCACGTCCTCGATGTCCGGCTCCCGCACCGACAGGTCCACCAGCGGATAGCCGGCCGCGATCTGCGAGACGAGCGGGGCCGCGCTCGCCGTCGCCGGGAACGCCAGCCACTGGCGCGGGCCCTCCGTGCGGACGGTGCGCGCCCCCGTGATCCCCTCGATCGGCGGCAGTTCGCGTTCGAGGTCCACCACAAGAGTCCGCTCGCTCTCGCCCACCTCGTGCAGCCCCGCGAGCGCGCCGTCGCCCGCGCCCGTGAACGGCGGCGGCGCCTCACCCACCCTGGACCACCACCTTCCGCGTGGCCAGCGACTGCAGCGCCCTGCCCGCCGCCAGCAGGACCACCGCCCACACCGCCTGGAAGCCGAAGGCCGCCAGCACCCCCGCCCCCTCGTACTCCCCGAGCAGCACGTCCGCCGGGACCTGCATGGTCGCCGCCCACGGCAGCAGACGCACCACCTCGCCGAAGGCACCCGGGAAGACCGTCAGCGGGAGCAGCATCCCCGAGAAGAACATGCTCAGCAGGGTGCTCAGCATGTTCAGCCCGTTGCCGTCCAGCAGCCAGAACGCACTCAGCGCGAACAGAAAACGCAGCGCGAAACCCGTGACGATGCCGAGCGTGACCGACACCAGGAACGCCGCCCACACCAACGGTGAGACGGGCAGGGCGAGTTCGAAGAAGAACGCGCCGAAGGCCACCGGAACGATCCCGCGGCCCAGCAGATGGAAGGCCGCGCGGCCCAGGTCGGCCGCCAGCCACCACAGCTGAAGATCGGCTGGCCGGTAGAGGTCGACGGCCACGTCCCCCGTACGGATCCGCTCCTGCAGCTCCTCCTGGAAGCCGCCGCCGATCAGCGCCGCGGCCGCGAGCATCGCCTGGCCCGTCCTGGGGGCACCTCCCTGGGGGTACCTCCCCGCGAAGCGTGGGGGAGAAGTCAGGGGGAGAAGGTCAGCGCCTGTGACTCGTCGTAACCGCCCAGATGCGGCCGCTCGCTCCACAGCGCCATGAACGTGCAGGCGAGGATGAACCCGAAGACGGTGTTGGTGAAGACTCCGGCGGCAGTGGCGACACGGTACGTGGCGTATCGGCGGAAGCTGCCCGCGGCCACGGCGAAATAGACGCCTCGCAGGGGCATCCTTTTGAAGCCTTTCTCCGTCTATCCCAGTAGTGCTTCTTCGTAGCTTTCTCACGATTGGGAAACGAGGGAGCCTAGCCCACCGGGGAAGCGGGCAGCCAACGAATATTCGCGTGCACGGCCACAGGTCGGTGGCACGTACAGTGACGGGGCCGCGCTCGCGTACGACCGACCCCGGTGAGCAGGACGATCGAGCCAGGCGCACTGAGGATTATTGGGCGTTATGACCGTGTCGCCCGGATTCGGACGAGGGGTCCCACGAGAGATGAGCGACGAGCCGAAAGCTACGGGGAAAGCCGGCGGGGGCAGGACAGGGCTCCGCAGGCTGATCCCCACCTGGCGATGGGTGCTGGGCGGATCGATGATCGCGCTCGTCCTCGGCTGCGGCGTACTCGTCGCCGGATATCTCCTCGTGAGCATCCCCCCGGCGAACAAGGCCGCCGCCGCCCAGACCAACGTCTACCTCTACTCCGACGGCTCCCAGATCGCCCGCGACGGCGAGGTCAACAGGGAGAACATCACCCTCGCCCAGGTCCCCAAGAGCGTGCAGGAGGCCGTACTGGCGGCGGAGGACCGCGAGTTCTACCAGGAATCGGCCATCGACCCCAAAGCCATGCTCCGTGCCGGATGGAACATGGTCACCGGCGGAGGCAAACAGTCCGGTTCCACGATCACGCAGCAGTACGTGAAGAACTATTACCTCAGCCAGGACCAGACGCTCACCCGCAAGGCCAAGGAATTCTTCATCGCGCTGAAGCTGGACAACGAGGTCAGCAAGAGCGACATCCTCGAGGGCTACCTCAACACCAGCTACTTCGGCCGCAACGCATACGGCATCCAGGCCGCCGCCCAGGCCTACTACGGCAAGGACATCGACGAGATCAGCACCTCCGAGGGCGCCTACCTCGCCGCGCTGGTCAACTCTCCCAACGCCTACGACACCCAGGCACACCCCGAGAACCGCAAGCGGGCCGTGGCGCGCTGGCACTACGTCCTGGACGGCATGGTCAAGAAGGGCTGGATCACCCGGTCCGAGCGCGACGGGATGAAGTTCCCCGAACCGGACCGCGCCAAGCCCTCCACCGGAATGTCCGGCCAGCGCGGCTACCTCGTCGAAGCCGTCAAGAACTACCTGATCAACAACGAGATCATCGACGAGCGCCGGCTGGCCGCCGGAGGCTTCCGCATCACCACGACGCTCGACCCGAAGCGGCAGAAGGCCATGCGCGAAGCCGTCGACGACCGGCTGATGTCCAAGCTCGACAAGGACCGCAAGGTCGACAAGTACGTACGCGCGGGCGGCACTTCGGTCGACCCGAAGACCGGGAAGATCGTCGCCATGTACGGCGGCATCGACTACACCGAGCAGTACGTCAACAACGCCACCCGCCGCGACTACCAGGTCGGCTCCACCTTCAAGCCGTTCATCTTCACCTCCGCCCTGGCGAACGACTCCAAGACGCAGGACGGCCGCAGCATCACCGCGAGCACCGTCTACGACGGCACCAACAAGCGCGAAGTCGTCAGCGACGGCAACGGCACCGACTACGCCCCGGAGAACGAGGACGACAAGTCCTACGGCCAGATCCCCGTCTCCCAGGCGATGAACAAGTCCGTCAACTCCGTCTTCGCGCAGATGGGCGTCGACGTCGGCCCCAAGAAGGTCAAGCGGACCGCCATCGACCTCGGCCTGCCCAAGGAGACGCCCAACATGCCCGAGGACGGCTCCATCGCCCTCGGCGTCGCCACCGCCTCCACCACCGACATGGCCGAGGCCTACGCCACACTCGCCAACCACGGCAAACGCGGCCACTACAGCCTGGTCGAAAAGGCCACACACGGCGGCGAAGTCATCGAACTCCCCGACCGCGACGTCTCCGAACAGGTCGAGCGCAGCGCCGCCGACTCCACAACAGCCGTACTGCGCAAGGTCGTTCAAGGCGGCACCGGCACCGCCGCACAGAGCGCCGGGCGGCCCGCCGCGGGCAAGACCGGCACCGCGGAGGAGGACAAGGCAGCCTGGTTCGCCGGCTACACCCCCGAACTCGCCACCGTCATCAGCGTGATGGGGCAGAACTCCGAGACCGGCGTGCAGAAACCCCTCTACGGAGCCGCCGGAGTGGAACGCGTCAACGGCGGCGGCTTCCCCGCCGAGATCTGGGGCGACTACACCAAGGCAGCGCTCGAAGGAGAGCCCGTACGCGACTTCGACCTGAAGACCGACGGAGACGCCGACATCCCCGGCACCGCGCCGCCCAGCGACGCCCCGAGCGCACCGCCCACCGAGGGCGACGGCACCTCGGAACCGCCGCCCACCGGACCGACGACACCGCCCACCGACCCCGGCACACCCAGCATTCCGCCCACCGGCCCGCCCACGGACTCACCGACGCTGCCGACGGGAGGCCAGGTCGGCGGCGACACGGGCGGCCCGGGCGGCGGCCCCGGCGGAGAGTCGGGCGGCGAGGTGGAAGGCAACAACGGCTGGAACGGCGGCAACACGACCGGCCAGCCGGCCTCGGCGGCCCGCATGAGGGAAGTACGGGAAGGGGACACCGGCAGCTGACGGCGCGTGCGGGCCAACTCACTCGCGGATTCCCCGAGTTGACTACGCGGACTCCCTCAGAGGCCCCAAGTCACAGATAGAGCCCCGTCGAATCGTCCGAACCCTGAATCCGCTCCGAGGCCACCGCGTGCAGATCGCGCTCCCGCATGAGCACGTACGCCACGCCCCGCACCTCGACCTCCGCCCGGTCCTCCGGATCGAAGAGCACACGGTCACCCGGCTCGACCGTACGGACGTTCTGCCCGACGGCGACCACCTCGGCCCACGCCAGACGGCGCCCGACCGCCGCCGTCGCGGGAATCACGATCCCGCCCGAGGAGCGCCGCTCGCCCTCCTCGATGTCCGTACGGACCAGCACGCGGTCGTGCAGCATCCGGATCGGCAGCTTGTCGTGTTGCCGCATGCCCGAGCCCGCGCCGGCTTCCGTGCCGGGGGCCGCATGCCCGGTAGACGTTTCGGAACTCACGGCTAGACCGTATATCAGGGCATCAGCGGCGATGACGTCGCGCCGAGAGCGCGAACAGCCCGCCCACGACGGCCACGGCGACGACGGCCACCGGGATCACCCGCTCAAGGCGCGGCGAGCCCTCCTCGTCGACGAACTGCGACCGCACATCCGCCACGGCGCGGTTGGCCGCCACGTACGCGCGGCCCACGGTCCGGTCGACCGCCGCGGCCGCCTTCGCCTTCGCGTCCCCAGCCATCGTCCTGGGGTGCACGCGTACGGCGATCTCATCGAGCGTGGCGGCGAGTTCACGCCGCCTGCTGATGATGTCCGCCTCGATGTCCGCGGGAGTCCTGTCCGGCACCGCGCCGCCTCCGTCGATCGATCCGTCGCTCATACATCGCTCATGCATCGCTCATACGCCGCTCATACGCCGTGCTGTGTCACACGCCGCTCAGCGTCCTTCACCCGGCGCCCCGGCCGGGTACGGCCCGGCCCGCGCCGGTCGCCGCCACGGGCGGCACGGTCACGCCTGTCCTTCCGCGTTCCCCGAACCGGTCACGCCGAACTCGCCCCGCACGGACCGGCACCCGCCGGACCGTGCGGGCCCCGCCGGCATGCGGCACCGGGCGGCAGCCCGCCGTACAGTCTGTCAGCTCACACCGGCCGCCGACCCGCGGCACCCCCGATGCGGACCCCTGCGGCTACTCTCGGACGGACGACAGCCACACCGAGGAGCACAGATGAGTGAGCGACTGCAGCCCGGCGACACCGCCCCCGACTTCTCCCTGCCGGACGCGGACGGCAAGCAGATCTCGCTCGCCGGTCACAAGGGCCGCAAGGTCATCGTCTACTTCTACCCGGCGGCGATGACGCCCGGCTGCACCAAGCAGGCCTGCGACTTCACCGACAACCTCGACCTTCTCGCCGGTGCCGGATACGACGTGGTCGGCGTCTCGCCGGACAAGCCGGAGAAGCTCGCCAAGTTCCGGGACAAGGAGAACCTCCGGGTGACGCTCGTCGGCGACCCGTCCAAGGAGGTCATGCAGGCTTATGGAGCCTTCGGCGAGAAGAAGCTCTACGGGAAGACCGTCACCGGCGTGATCCGCTCCACCGTGATCGTCGACGGCGACGGCAAGGTCGAGCACGCCCTCTACAACGTCAAGGCCACGGGCCACGTCGCCAAGCTGATCAAGGACCTGGACCTGGCCAACGAGGCCTGAGCCACCTGAGCCGCCCCGCCCCCTGTCCCTGTCCCTGTCCCTGTCCCTGTCCCTGTCCCGGCCCCGCCCGGCGTAACCCCCGCCGGTTCCGTTCGTTGATCTGTACGAGGGTGCAACGGACGTGCGGGCGGAGTCCGGCGGGGAGCGGCGACACGGGGGCGGGGCACGGTGGGGGAGAAGTACGCGAGGGAGCAGCTGGCGGCGGCGGTCGCGGCGGCCTCGAACTGGACGGATGTGATGCGCGCGCTGGGCCTGCGCGTCAGCGGAGGCCGACGCCGTACGTTGCAGGTGGCGGCGGCCGAGTACCAGCTGGACACCGGTCATTTCATGCGCCGCAGCCCGTGGGCCAAGTACACGGACGATCAGATCGCGCAGGCGGTCGCCTCCTCCACGATGCTGCGGGAGGTCGTCCGCAAACTTGGTGCCAGGCCCTCGACCGGGATGCTGTCGCACATCCGGCGCCGCATCGCGGCTGCGGATCTGGACGTGAGCCACTTCCCCGGGCTGAACAGATTCCAGCCCGAACTTCCCTTCACCGAAGGTGAATTGAGGGAAGCCGTTCCGTCGGTCCGGAGCCTCCGTGCTCTTGCGGGGGCGCTCGGGGTGGCCGACGACAGCCGCTACCGTGCCGCGCTGCGACGGATGCTCCGCGAGGCCGGGATCGACGTCTCACACTTCTCCCACGCACGCGTAGCCATCCCCGAGGCGCGTCTCCGTGAGGCTGTGAAACGGAGCCCCTCCTACACCGCGGTACTGCGGGAACTGGGCCTGCCGGTGAACGAGTCCAACCGTATGAAGGTCCAGCGGAGGGTCACCCGGCTCTGGCTGGACACCGGCCACTTCCGCCGGCGTGCAAGGTGTCCGAGGGCTGCTGCTTCTGCGAAGCGGATCGCTCCGGAAGTCCTCCGCATCCGCCCTGACGGCCTGCCCCGCATCCGACACGAACGGCTGCGCAGGGCGCTCGACGAGGTCGGGGTGCCGTATGTGTGTGCCCGCTGCGCCAACTCCGGTTCCTGGGAGGGGGAGCCGCTGACGCTGCAGATCGACCACATCAACGGCGACTGGCGCGACAACAGGAAGGAGAACCTGCGCTATCTGTGCCCGAACTGTCACGCGATCACGGACACGTGGTGCGGCCGCAACCGGCGTCGGGGACCGAGATCCACCCGTCCCGGGGAGCAGTAGAATCGCCCCCGAGCGCGAGTGCCGGAATTGGCAGACGGGCCGGGTTTAGGTCCCGGTGCCTCAGGGCGTGAGGGTTCGAGTCCCTCCTCGCGCACATCCGAGTCCCGCCCCCGAAACCGGGGCGGGACTCGTCCGTTCCGCACCGCTCACCCCAGCAGCTCGCGGACCTCCCCCGCCAGCGCCCGGAACGCGCGGCCCCGGTGGCTGATCGCGTTCTTCTCCTCCGGAGTGAGCTCCGCGCACGTACGGGAGTCGCCGTCCGGCTGGAGCACCGGGTCGTAGCCGAAGCCGCCCGTGCCGGACGGTGTGTGCCGGAGGGTGCCGCGGAGCTGGCCCTCGGCGACGCGTTCGGTGCCGTCGGGGAGGGCGAGCGCGGCCGCGCAGGCGAAGTGGGCGGCGCGGTGTGGGGCGTCGATGTCGGAGAGCTGGGCGAGCAGCAGGTCGAGGTTGGCCTTGTCGTCGCCGTGCCGTCCGGCCCAGCGTGCGGAGAAGATCCCGGGGGCGCCGCCGAGGACGTCGACGCAGAGGCCGGAGTCGTCGGCGACGGCGGGCAGGCCGGTGGCTTCGGCGAGTGTGCGGGCCTTGAGGAGCGCGTTCTCGGCGAAGGTCACGCCGGTCTCCGCGACGTCGGGGATGTCGGGGTATGCGTCCGCGCCGACGAGTTCGAGGCCGAGGCCGGCGTCGGTGAGGATGGCCTGGAGTTCGGTGACCTTGTGGGCGTTGCGCGTGGCGAGGACCAGGCGGCCGGGCCGGGATGGGGTGCTGCTGCTCATGGGGCCGATTATCCACCGGCTCGTTCGTCCGCCGACGGGGTGGCGGTGGTTGCCGGGGGGTATCGTCGTACGGGCGGGCCGAGTTGCGGCCGCGCACAGCCGGGAAGGCTACGGATCGACCGGTCGCCCGGTGCCCGGTCGGGGTGTCCGGCCCGGTAGCGAGCGACAGCGGAAATCGGGGAGGTGGCAGGGCGCGTGATCGATTCCGGTACGGGTGCTGCCTGCCGCGTGCGTCTGTCCGCGTTGCTCTTCCCCCTGCTCTCTTTCGCGGGTGTGCTCCTGGCCGGCGCGGGCCTGTCCACGGCGCTGACTGCCGCCGCCGCGTCCGCCGCGGTGCTGCTGGTGTGCCATGCGGCTGTCGGTGCTGCTGTCGCCGCTGCCGTGCCGCAGGTGCCGCGGGGCCGCGTGCGTACGGCGCTGCGGGACCGTGAGCTGCGTACGGCCTTTCTCCCGCAGCGTGATCCGGACGCCGCTGGGCGTCCGCGTCCGCGAGCGCCGGGCCGCGGTTTCGCGACGGCCGCGCAGCGCTCGCGTCAGATCTGACTGATCTGATCCACTCTGATCTGGTCTGATCCACTCATCCACTCGGTTCCAGTCGTGTGGTTGGGCCTGCGCGGTTCGTCACGCCGATCTCTCTGCGCACCGGGGCGCCTGATGCCCGCGGTGTTTCCGATCCGGCACGACGAGACCCGTGGAGGGCTCAACCATGTCTTTTTTCGCTGCCTTTGTGGCGCGGCTGTCCGATGCTCTCGATCCGCTCTTCGGTGCTTCGGCCACGGCCGCGGCGATCGTCTTGTTCACTTTGTGCGTGCGTCTGGTGCTGCATCCGATGGCGCGTGCGGCCGTACGGGGTGAGCGCGTGCGGGCCCGGCTGGCTCCGCGCCTGACGGAGCTTCAGCGCAGGCACCGGTCCGATCCGGACCGTCTGCGGCGGGAGTTGGGGAAGCTGCGGGCGCGGGAGGGAGCTTCGCCGGTGGCGGGGTGTCTGCCGATGCTGCTGCAACTGCCGGTGTTCTTCGCGATGTACCACCTGTTCACGACCGATGAGGCCCTGCTGGGGCACACGTTGCTGGGTGCGCCGCTGGGCGGGCGGTGGTTCGGCGCGTTGGCGGAGGGCGGCGTCCTCGGCGGGCCGGGTCTGGTGTATGCGGGGTTGTTCGTGCTGGTCGGTGCGGTGGCGACGTGGACGTATGTGCGTACGCGCAGGCTCATGGCGGCCGCTCCGGCGTCCGCCGCGGCGGCGCCGGGGGGAGCTGCGATGACGCGGATGCTGCCGCTGCTGTCGTTCGGGACGCTGCTGACGGTGGCGGTGGTGCCGCTTGCTGCCGCGCTGTACGTGGTGACGAGCACGACGTGGACGGCGGTGGAGCGTGCGGCGCTGCGCGCGGGACACCCGGATGACCCGGATGCGGCGCCGGCCCCGGCGCCGGCTGGTCCGGCCTCGGCGGTTCCGGCCGCTTCGGCGGCTCGTTCGGGCAGGCCGCGGCGGCGGTCCACTACGTGAACACCGGGTTGTGGATCTGAACGCCCTCTTGGAGGATCGGCCATTCTGTTTGAGACATTTCGGTGGCCGGTCCGCTGGGCCGGGTCCCGCCGGGCCGGACCTCGTGAGTGGAGTGGGACGTGAAGTTGCTGCGCGTCGGACAGGTCGGGGCGGAGCGCCCGGCTCTTCTGGACGATTCCGGTGTCCTTCGGGACCTGGCGGGTGTGGTGCCGGACGTGGACGGTGCGCTGCTCGCCGATGACGCGGCGCTGGGCCGTGTACGCGACGCCGCGTCCGCTCCGGGCGAGCTGCCTGCGCTGGAGGCGGACGGGTTGCGTACCGGTCCGCCTCTTGCCGGTATCGGCAAGGTGGTCTGCATCGGGCTCAACTACCACGATCACGCGCGGGAGACGGGCGGTGCGATTCCCGGTGAGCCGATCCTCTTCATGAAGGCTCCGGACACGGTGGTCGGTCCGTACGACACGGTGCTGGTGCCCCGGGGCAGTGAGAAGACTGACTGGGAGGTGGAGCTGGCGGTGGTGATCGGCCGCACGGCCCGCTATCTCTCGTCGGACGAGGAGGCTCTCGCGGCGGTCGCCGGGTACGCGGTCTCCAACGACGTCTCCGAGCGTGCCTTCCAGTTGGAGCGCGGCGGCCAGTGGGACAAGGGCAAGAACTGCGAGACGTTCAACCCGCTGGGCCCGTGGCTGGTGACGGCGGACGAGGCCGGCGATCCGCAGGCCCTGGGGCTGCGGCTGTGGGTGAACGGTGAGCTGCGGCAGGACGGTACGACGGCCGAGCAGATCTTCCCGGTCGCCGAAGTGGTGCGGTATCTCAGCCAGTTCATGACTCTCCGTCCCGGAGACGTCATCAATACGGGTACGCCGGCGGGGGTCGCGATGGGCTTTCCGGAGCCGAAGCCGTATCTGCGTGCCGGTGACGTGGTGGAGCTGGAGATCGACGGCCTGGGCAGGCAGCGGCAGGAGCTCGGCGCGGCGTAGCCGGCCTGGCGGCCGGTGCTTGGCCGACGCGGGTTGCGGTGGCCGGTGCGGGCTGCCGCCTCGTGGGCCCGGGTGGCCTCCGGGCCCGGTGGTCTCCGGCGTGGGGTGCGTAGGCCTTCCGGCAGAGCGCGGCTCTCGGCCCGGCCGCTTCCGGTCTGCGGCCGGGTGGCCTTCCCGTCTGCGGGCTACTGCCGCCCGGCGTGAGCGGCGGACCGCACCGTACGCGCGCGGCTGCGCCTGGGCGCCCGCCGGGCTGTGCGCCCGCGCGCAGGCGGCACCGCTTGGAGGATCGGCAGGGCCTCCTGCCGCCGCCTGTCGCGCGGTGGCCCGTCACGCCAGGTCGGTCGTCACCACGCGTGATTCGGCGGCCGAGATGCGTGCCGCCTCCAGGACGCGGATGGTGGCCACGGCTTCGTGTGCCGTGACCGGTGGCGGTGTGCCTTCGCGGAGAGCCGTGACGATCCCCGCGTAGTAGGCGGGGTAGTCGCCGTCCAGGGTCGGTACGGGGCGCCGCGCGTCGAGGTCGCCCAGGGTGCCCCAGGCGATCTCCGGTTCCACGCCCCACCGTTCGCCCGGTGTGGGGCGGGCGCCCTCGCGCAGGGCGGCCTCCTGCGGGTCGAGTCCGTCCTTCACGTAGGCGGCCGCGCTGCCCAGCACTCGCAGGCGCGGCCCGAGTTGGGCGGCGACGGCGCTCATCCACAGGTGTGAGCGGACGCCGTTGGCGTGTGTGAGGGCGACGAAGGCGTCGTCGTCGGCCTGCGCGCCGGGGCGGAGCACGTCGGTCTCGGCGTAGACGGCCGTGGCCGGGCCGAAGAGGGTCAGTGCCTGGTCGACGAGGTGGCTGCCCAAGTCGTAGAGGAGACCGCCCACTTCGGCCGGGTCTCCGGATTCGCGCCAGCCGCCCTTGAGTTCGGGGCGCCAGCGTTCGTAGCGGGACTCGAAGCGGTGGATGCGGTCGCCGAGGGCCCCGTCGGCGACGAGCGAGCGGACCGTACGGAAGTCGTTGTCCCAGCGCCGGTTGTGGAACGTGGAGAGCAGCAGGCCGCGTTCGGCGGCGAGCGAGGCGAGCTGCTGCGCTTCGGCGGAGGTGCCGGCGAGCGGCTTGTCGACGACGACGGGAAGCCCGGCTTCCAGGGCGCGGCGGGCGAGTGTGACGTGGGTGCGGTTGGGGGACGCGACGACGACGAGGTCGAGACCGTCCGCCCGTGCGAAGAGTTCGTCGGCGGTGGCGAGCGTACGCATGTCGCTGCCGTGCTCCGCGTGCACCTGCGCCCGGCGGTCGGGGTTCGCGGTGACGACGGTGTCGAGCGTGAGCCCTTCCGTGGTTGCGATGAGGGGTGCGTGGAAGACGGAGCCGGCGAGGCCGTATCCGATGAGGCCGACGCGGAGGGGAGGAGGGGCAGCTGCTGCCGTACGGTCCATGGAGCCACTTTCGCAACGCGGTTGCGTAAGCGCAAGCCGCGCGGACAATGGCCCCATGAGCAGCGAACCCGCCCTCAGCAGCGACCCCGCCTTCATCCGCGGAGGTGGACTCGCCGTGCCGTACGGCAGGAACGCCGCCCGTGTCCTCGGTCTGCTGAGGCTCGCCGGGCAGGACGGGGCGAACCGCAGCGAGCTGGCGCTGCGCACCGGGCTCACCCCGCAGGCCGTGAGCAAGATCACTGCCCGGCTGCGCTCGCACGGTCTGGTCACCGAAGCCGGACGTCGCGCCTCGACCGGCGGCAAACCGAGCACGGTGCTGCGGCTGGCGCCCGGCGCGCGTCACGCGGTGGGCGTACAGCTGGACCGGGACCAGCTGACGGCGGTGCTCGTCGACCTGTCCGGCGGGGTCGTGGCGGGCCGTACCGCGCCGCTGGACATGGGTGCCGGGGCGGACGCGCTGCTCGACGCGGTCGAGTCGGCGGTGAACGGACTGATCGGCGCAGGGCTGCCGGCCCTGACCGCGCGGAGGAGCGGCACGGCACCGGGCCCGGAGGGGGCCGCCGGCGGGGAGCTGTGGCAGCAGGCCTCCGAGGGCGAGGTGTGGGCGGGCAGGCATCCGGCGGCGGGCGCCGGCGCCGGGGGCGTGCCGGAGGTGGAGCGTGCCGCGCTCGGCGCCGACGCCCGGCGGGCCGTCGCGGAGGAGGGCGAGCTGTGGCGGGACGCGGCACGCGCTGCCGAGACGGAGGCCGAGGCGGAAGCGGAGGCCGAGGCGGAAGGGGAAGCGGAGACCGGGGCCGAAGCCGGGGGAGAGGCAGCCGCCGAGCCCGAACCCAGGGACGAGTCCGGAACCGAGCCGGAGCCCCGGGCCGAGGCCGGGACGGAGCCCGCTGCCGGAACCGGACCGGAAGCGGAAGAGGGCGCCGGGCCGCCCGGCGAGGGCGGGCGCTGGGGCAGCGTCGTCGGCGTCGGCGTCGCCGCCCCGGGCCCCCTCGACCACGTACGGGGAGTGCTGGGCCACGTCACCGGGTTTCCGCGGTGGGCGGGCTTCCCCCTGCGGGACGCGCTGGCCAGGCGCCTGGGCATGCCCGTCGTCGTCGACAAGGACACCAACGCCGCCGCGTTGGGTCTCGCGCTGCGCGGCAAGGAGTCACTGGCCTACATCCACCTCGGTACGGGCCTCGGCGCCGGACTCGTGCTTGACGGTCACATCCACCGGGGCAACCGCAACGGCGCGGGCGAGTTCGGCCACCAGGTGATCCAGCTCGACGGGCCGCCCTGCCGCTGCGGCCGGAACGGCTGTCTGGAGGCGCTGTGCCTGGATGCCGTGCGGGACGGCAGGGCGAACGAGGCGGCCCGCCTGCTGGGCGTGGGTGCCGCGAACCTCGTCAGCCTGCTCGACGTCGACCGTGTGCTGCTGGGCGGCCGTACGGTCCTGGCCGACCCGGACACCTATGCCGACGGCGTCGCCGCCCAGCTGCGTGCCGCCGGCGGAACCCCCCGTGCCGCCTCCGGCGCCCCCCGTACCGCCGGCGCCGCCGTCAGCGGCCCGGCGCACGGCGCGGCGCACGACTCGGACAATCGCCCGGCGCGCGGTCCCGTCAGCGTGGAAGTCGTCCCGGAGGGGAGCCGGACGGTCGCGGACGGTGCCGCCCAGCTCGTCCTGGCTCCCCTGTTCGGACGTGCCCCGGGTGCCCCTGCCACCGCCCGATAGGCTGAACGTGGCAGCCGGGAGCACCGGCCCGCCGCCCCGTCCCGTCCCTTCCGAGAGACCGCCCGACGCCTGGCAGGAGCCGTCACGTGGCAGAGCGAAAGCCCATCGAGTCGTGGCTCACCGACATGGACGGTGTGCTGATGCACGAGGGTGTTCCCGTCCCGGGGGCGGACGCCTTCATCAAGCGTCTGAAGGAGTCCGGGCGGCCCTTCCTCGTGCTGACGAACAACTCGATCTACACGCCGCGTGATCTGCACGCCCGCCTGGGACGGATCGGGCTGGACGTGCCGACCGAGAACATCTGGACGTCGGCGCTGGCGACCGCCCAGTTCCTGGACGACCAGCGGCCCGGCGGCACCGCGTACGCCATCGGTGAGGCAGGGCTGACCACGGCGCTGCACGACATCGGGTATGTGCTGTCGGACTCCGAGCCGGACTACGTGGTGCTGGGCGAGACCCGCACGTACAGCTTCGAGGCGCTGACGAAGGCGATCCGGCTCATCAACTCGGGCGCACGCTTCATCGCCACCAACCCGGACGAGATCGGGCCCTCGGCGGAGGGCGCGCTGCCGGCCACGGGATCGGTGGCGGCGCTCATCACCAAGGCGACCGGCCAGGAGCCCTACTTCGTGGGCAAGCCCAATCCGCTGATGATGCGGGCGGGGCTGAACGCGATAGGGGCGCATTCGGAGACGTCCGCGATGATCGGCGACCGGATGGACACGGATGTACGGGCCGGCATGGAGGCGGGCCTGGAGACGTTCCTGGTGCTGACGGGGCTGACCAAGCCGGACGAGGTCGACCGCTTCCCGTACCGGGCCTCCAGTGTCGTCGACTCCATCGCGGATCTCGTCGAACGGATCTGACCGCACGCGGCAGGCCTCCGCGTATCCCGCGTATCCCGCGTATCCCTGCCCCCGGCACATCATCACTGCGCACGTTCGTACGGGTACGCGCGTGGAACGGCACAGTAACGGCCGCTTGAGACCGAGGCGGCCGGTGTGGGCGCTGTGACACGATGGCCGTCCGGTTCCGGGCAAGCCTGCTGGAGGAGCAGGCCCACCGAGGGGGAAGTGAATGTACGGCAGGGGCAGTTACGTTCTCCAGAGCGGATCTGGTGACCGAGAGGCCGGCGGCGGCCGCGGGACCAGCGGCGACCGCGGGCACGGTAACGGCCGCGGACACGGCGCGCGTCGCAGACCCGTCCGCTCAGGAGTCGCGGCGGGCAGCGCACTTGCGCTCGCGGGCGTGCTGCTGGGCGGATGCTCGTCGGACTCCGGTAAGGGCGGGGACGACGGCAGCGGAGGCGGCGGAGCCGGCGACGGGACCGCGCAGCGGCCGAAGTCGGTGACCCCGTACTGGGTCGACCCGGAGAGCAACGCGGCGAAGGAGGCGGCGGCCTTCCGCAAGGACGGCAAGAGCCGGCAGGCGAAGCTGATGCGGAAGATCGCGGACCAGCCGGTCGCCGAATGGGTCGGCACCGACGACCCGGAGGGGCAGACGCGGAAGGTCACGAGCGCGGCGGCGAAGGCGGGGCGCGACGCGCTGCTCGTCCTCTACAACCTGCCGCACCGGGACTGCGGCCAGTACTCCAAGGGCGGCGCCGCCGACGCCGGCGCCTACCGGGCCTGGCTGGCGAAGGTGATGAAAGGTATCGGCAAGCGCCCGGCGACGGTGATCGTGGAGCCGGACGCCATCCCGCACGTGCTGATGAAGGGCTGCACCCCGGCCAAGTACACCGAAGAGCGTTACCAGTTGCTCAACGAAGCGGTCGGCAAGCTGCAGAGCCTCCCGGACGTCCGGGTCTATCTCGACGCGGGCAACCCGGACTGGGTGCGCGACCCGGGCGCGCTCGTCGAGCCGATGAAGCGCGCGGGCATCGACACAGCCGACGGCTTCTCGCTGAACGTCTCCAACTACCAGACGACGGCGTCGAACAAGGCGTACGGCAAGAAGTTCTCGCCGATGGTCGGCAACAAGCCCTTCGTCATCGACACGAGCCGCAACGGCAACGGCCCCATAGAGGGCGCGGGCGCCGACGAGGAGGCGTGGTGCAACCCGAAGGGCCGCGCCCTCGGTGAGGCACCGACGACGAAGACGGGCGACGAGATCGTCGACGGCTATCTGTGGATCAAGCGTCCCGGTGAGTCGGACGGAGAGTGCAAGGGCGGCCCGAAGGCCGGCCAGTGGTGGCCCGAGTACGCGCTGGGGCTCGCCGGCAACTAGTGCCGTGACCGCCGGTCCCTCCCGGGGCCCGTCCGGGGCGCCGCTGCTCCGGCCGCGAACAGCACGCGGGCCCGCACCGTTTCACCGGTGCGGGCCCGCGCGTATGGGTACTGCGTGAGCGTCGGATCAGCTGAGCGTGCCGGCCTGACTGCCCTCGCTCGTGTCCTTCGCCGTCCCGGTGCGTTCACCGCGGACGTGTGCGACGAAGGAGTTGAGTTCACGCTTGACGACGGGCACGAGCAGGTACAGGCCGATGATGTTGAAGACGGCGAGCATGAAGAGCACGGCGTCAGCCATGCTGATCAGGGACTCCAGGGAGAGCAGCGAGCCCGCGACTGCGAACACGCTGTAGATGATCTTGAAGATGGTCTCGCTGGTCCTGCTCTTGCCGAAGAGGTAGGACCACGCCTTGAGGCCGTAGTAGCCCCAGGTCAGCACGGTCGAGAAGGCGAACAGCAGCACCGCGACGGTCAGCAGGTTCGGGAACCAGGGCAGCACGGTCTCGAACGCGTCGGAGGTGACGGTGACGCCCTCGACCTCCTCACCGGCGTTCGTAAAGCTGGCAGGCTTGGCAATGACGATGGTCAGCGCGGTCATGGTGCACACGATGACCGTGTCGATGAACGGCTCCAGCAGGCCGACGAGGCCCTCGCTGGCGGGGTGCTTCGTCTTCACGGCGGAGTGTGCGATGGGTGCCGAGCCGAGGCCCGCCTCGTTGGAGAAGGCGGCGCGCTGGAAGCCGATGATCAGGGCGCCGATGATGCCGCCCGCAACGCCTTCCGGAGCGAAGGCGCCCTGGAAGATGTCGGCGAACGCGCTGGGGATCTGGTCGACGTTCCACAGGATGACGGTCAGGCACGCGAGGACGTACATGATGGCCATGGCCGGCACGAGGCGGCTGGTGACCGAGGCGATGGACTTGATGCCGCCGATGAGGACGATGCCGACCAGCGCGGCGATCAGCACGCCGAAGAAGAGGGCGCCTGCCGAGGAGCCGAGCCAGCTGTCCTCGCCGCCGGTGGTGGAGCTGAGCTGGGCGTAGCTCTGGTTGATCTGGAAGAGGTTGCCGCCGAAAAGACCGAAGAAGAGGATCATGACGGAGGCCAGGCCCGCCAGAACCGATCCGAAGATCTTGCCGTTGCGCCCGAAGCGCTCGGCGAGGCCCTTGGGCAGGTAGTGCATCGGGCCGCCGGAGACGGTGCCGTCGGCGTGCTCCTCGCGGTACTTCACGCCGAGGGTGACCTCGACGAACTTGGTGGCCATGCCGAGGAGCCCGCAGAGGATCATCCAGAAGGTGGCGCCCGCGCCACCGATGCTGACGGCGACCCCGACGCCGGCGATGTTGCCGAGGCCGACCGTGCCGGAGACCGCCGCTGTCAGCGCTTGGAAGTGGTTGACCTCGCCCGGTGAGTCGTTGTCGTCGTGCTTTCCGCGTACGACCTGGAGGGCGAGCTTGAACTTGCGGAACTGGATCACGCCGAACCACACCGTGAAGACGAGTCCGGCGACGACGAGCCAGACCACGATGAGCGGCAGCTCGGCGCCGGCCACGGGCACCGCGTAGAAGACGAGTTCACTCAGCCAGGTGGCGACCGGGTCGAAGAGGTCGTTCACCGCCTTGTCGAAATCTTGCGTCATGGAGTCGAGTGACATGGGCCACCTTCGGCAGATAGAGCGGTAACGAGTGAGCTGGACGCACTGGGCCGTCGTGACGGGCAGAGCGCCGGGGTTCGGTCGGCTTCAGCCTGCGGCCGGAGGTGCTGGAGTAGGCCGCGCATAAGCCAGATCGCCAGTTCATATCACGGACAGCGATCACCACAAGTGGCTTGGATCACTCGAGATGTGAGACCTGGGAATGTTGATGCGACCGTTATCGGGCCTTGATGTTCCGCTGAACGGGAGCCCGAAGCGGTTCATAGCAGGATATTGGCTGATGAGCGTGACGGCATCGTGGGTCGCCTCACACTCCGTCCGGGTGGTTCGGAGCGCTCCGAAACGATCACTTTCCGTGACGAAGCGGTGCTCACGCGCCCCCCGCTCCACCCGCTTCCGCCGAGTGCCGCTGCGGGAACGGGTGAAGCGGACGGACCGGCTCCTACGGCGGGGAGAGCGGCGTCGTCGTGGGGGCCTGCGCGCTCGCCGTGCGGGGTACCTTCAGCCACACCGACTTCGACGGCTTCCCCTTGTCGTCGACTGCCGTCACCATCCACCAGCCGGGCGGCACCAGGGACGGGTCCTCCGGCAGCTTCACCGTCACGCCGTCCGCGCTCTTCTTGAACTTCAGCGCGACGGAGGACTGTTCGACGTTGGTGACGTGGGTGAACGAACTCGGTCTGACCAGGCGCATCTTCTTGATGGAACCGGCGTCCTTGCTGTTGAAGGAGGCCGTGCCGCCCAGCCGTACGGTCTGCTCGCCCCGGCCGGTGTTCTCGAGTTCGGGCCGCTCGCCCTTCGTGTGAAGGTAGGGCGGGGTGTAGATGTCGATCTGCTGCTCGAACTTGCCCGGCTTGGTGTTGGCCTTGTCGGAGAAGAGCGAGTCGGAGCCGAACGTCATCACGCGCCCGTCGGGCAGCAGCAGTGCGCCGGAGTGGTAGTTGCGCCCGACGATCGGGTCGGCGACGGGCTTCTTGGTGTTGTCCGCCGGGTCGTAGATCTCGGCCTTGAGGATGTTGCTCTCGCTGCGGCCGCGGTAGTCGCCAGAGCCGTTCGTGGTCAGCACCTTGTCGTTCGGCAGGATGACGCTGCTGGGGTAGCGGGCCTTCGCGTACAGGTCGGGTCCGTCCTGGAAGCGCGGCTCGGGGTCCTTCAGGTCCACGATGCGGGTCTTCTCGCTGGCCTTCTTCGACTCGCCGACGCCGCCGCCCCCGAGGACCATGAACTTGCGGCTCTGGGTTGGCGGCAGCGGCACGGACATCGCCGTCTCCAGCTTGTCCGGGTCGCTCATGCCCGGGATCTTGCGGAAGCCGTTGGTCTCCAGGTTCCACAGGCCGGGGGTGCGGCCCTTGTCGGCGGGGCCGTAGCCGGCGTTGGCACCGGAGTAGAAGATCTTGTTGTCGTCGGTGAGATGCAGCGCCGGGTAGGTGGGGAAGAACCGCTTGCGGGGCAGGAACTCCCACTTCTTCGTCTGCGGGTCGTAGATCTCGTTCTTGCCCGGGACGACCTGGCCGATGTCGTCCAGGCCGGAGACCGAGAGGACCTTGCCGTCCTCCAAGGTGGTCAGCGTCGGGTACCAGCGGGCCTCGTCCATGAAGTCGGTCTTGAGGTAGCGCTCGGCGACCGGGTCGAACTCGTAAGTGTCCTTGATCCCCTGGAAGTCCTTCTTGTCGAAGGAGAGCTTCTGGGCGATGCCGTAGATGTTCCTGCGCTCGGCGCCGCGCAGCCCGCTCAGCCGGTAGTTGTCCTCGGTGCCGGTCTGGTACTTCTTGCCGCGCTTGATGGCCTCCACGTACACGCGGGCGACGCTGGGGGTCACCTCGACCTTGCCGGTGGCGGGGTTGGTCTTCTTCTTGGCGCGCGGCACGAGGACGGCGTCCTTGGCCTCGAAGGTCTTGCCGTTCTTGCGGCCGGTGAAGCGGGTGCCCGCCTTGACGGTCTTGGCGCGGTCCGGGTTCTCGTTGTGGATGATCATCAGGCCGCCGGCCTTCTTCACGTCGCCGCCGAGCTTCTCGTACCGGCGGGTGCCGCCCGCCACGAGCAGCTTGCCGTCGGGCAGCTGGGTGTGCCCGGCGCAGAAGAGGTCGTTGGGCGTGGGGATGTTCTTGAAGGTGTTCTTCACCGGGTCCCACAGGACCGTACGGAACGTCTTCGCGTTGAACTGCTTGGCGTCGTTGCCGGAACCTGCCACCAGCAGCACCTTCCCGGTGTGCAGCAGCGCGGCGTGAATCGTGTTGATCCGGTACTTCTCCGGGACCTGGACGGTCTTCCAGTGGCCGTTCTCCGCCTTGTACTCGGGCTGGTTGATCTTGTAGTCGTGGTACTTCTCGGAGGCTATGCCGTAGAGCGCGGGCCCGTTGAACCCGGCGATCACCAGCACCACGGCCGCGCCTATCGCTGTGCGGCGGGTACGCCGGCTCGGTCGGTACTTCATCTTTCACGTCCCCCAGGGGCGGTCTGCAGTGGTACGGGCTGCTGCGTCGCGGGCATCTGGCCGCCCCCGTCCGCCGGGTCGGGCGGCGGCGGCAACGGGCCGCCCTGGCGGTGCCGGTGCCTGCGCTGTTTCCGCTTCTTCTTCTCCGCGCGGACGGTGGAGCGCCAGCCGATGATCGGCGCGGCCGTGATCAGCAGCGCCAGCGCGGCCCACGTGATCATCGCCGGGTGGTCGTGGCCCAGGTAGAACGAACCGCCCAGCGAGCCGCCGAAGATGATGATGAAGAAGAGGTGGATGCGGAAGGTGCCGAAGAGGGTGTCCGGGCTGGCGGAGTCGCCCTTGGGGGTCACCACGAACTTGCTCTTGCGGCGCAGCACGGTGTCGAAGAGGGAACGGGCGTAGATCGGTGCGGAGAGCGCGGACATCAGCATTCCGGCCAGGCCGCCGGAGCCCTCAGGCTCGTGGGGGGAGACGTTGTGCCGCCGGTTCCAGATGTACAGGCCGATCTGCAGCGCCGAGGCGTTGCCGTACAGGGCCATCCAGATGGTCGGGTCGATCTGCACACCGGAGGCGCCCAGGCCCAGGAAGAGCGCACAACTCAGCGCCGCCAGTATCCAGTTGAGCGCCGAGATCGGGTAGAAGATCATCAGCATGGTGTAGTTGAAGAGCTTGCCGGGCGGCAGTGTGAACAGGCCGCGCCAGTACTGCTTGAGTATCGTCTCGTACGTGCCGCGTGACCAGCGCAGCTGCTGTGTGAAGAAGTCCGTCCAGGCGTTGGGGCCTTCGCCGACGGCGAGGACGTCCGGGGTGTAGACCGACCGCCATTTGCGGCCGGTCTCCGGGTTCCTGGCCCGGTGCATCTCGAAGCCGGTGGCCATGTCCTCCGTGATGGAGTCGTACAGGCCGCCGATGCCCTTGATGGCCTTGATGCGTACGGCGTTGCTGGTGCCGACGAACATGGGCGCGTGGTAGCGGTTCCCGGCGCGCTGGATGAGCGCGTGGAAGAGGAACTGCTGGCTCTCGGCGGCCTTGGTGACGAAGTTGTCGTAGTTGCCGTAGACCTGCGGGCCGATGACGAAGCCGACGTCCGGGTCGCGGAAGTAACCGAGCATCCGCTCCAGGTAGTTGGGCAGCGGCACGTGGTCGGTGTCCACGGACGCGAAGTAGTCGTAGTGGTCGCCGTGCGCGGCGAGCCAGGCGTTGTAGTTGCCGTGCTTGGTCTTCGCGCGGTGCGGGCCCTTCTTCTTGTTCCAGCGGGGCACGCCCTTGCGCGTGAAGTGGTGCACGCCCAGGCGGCGGCAGACCTCTTTGACCTCCGGGTCGTCGCCCTCGTCGAGTAGCCAGATGTGCAGCAGGCCGCGATGGCGTATCTTCACCGCCGCTTCGAGGGTCTTCGTCACCATCTCGATCGGTTCCTTGCCGGGAACGAAGGAGGTGAGGAAGGCGACGCGGGTGCCGGACTCCGGCACGACGGGCACGGGGTCGCGCGCCACGAGCGTGGCGTGCGCGTTGGAGAGGACGTTGAGGGTACGGAAGAGCTCGATGAGGCCGATCGAGACCAGCATCACGATGTCGAGCTTGAGCACCAGGTCGGAGACGGCGCCGTCGTCGCGCCGCGTCCAGTGCTGGGGCTGCATCAGCCACACCAGCAGGCCGGCCGAGAGAAGCGGTGCCAAGCAGAGCAGGGTGGCGGCGCGTATTCGGTGGGGCTCGTCGGAGAGCAGACTGCGGTAGCGGACGCGGTAGGGCTTGTCCTTGTCGGGCTGCCGGAGCGGACCGGCGAGGCGGCTGTAGTGCTCGTAGTCGTAGCGCGGCAGCTCTTTGGGCGTCCAGCGCAGCCCCCGGCCGAGCGTGCCCCGTCTCTGCCTGACGTGCTCGGGAATGCGCAGCTGCGTCGTCCGTGCCGGGTCGTCGTCGGCCTGCACGTGTTCCGGCGCTCGGTGGCCGGCGTGTCCCGGCTGTCGGTCGCCGACGTACTCTGGCTGTCGGTCGCCGGACCCGGTCGAGGTCATGGGTCATTCCCCCTGAACGCAGCAGGCTGCGTGTGGTCGTACTTCCTGCGTCCCTGCCGCGCCCCCCCGGCGCGGCAGGCGTCGGCTGCTCCGTACTGAGACTGCGGGTGGGCGGCGCCCGGTTCCACGGAGAGCTCGGTTTGCCGTCCGGGCGGCGCCTGGGGCGCCGGCCCGTGGGTGAGGCCGTGCCCGCTCGCCGACCGTCGATTCGATGAACCGCACGTCGGCCGTAGACGTCGGTAGGTTCTCCGACTACTGGCCCGAACGCAAGGGCGAAATGGGGCAGTTCGTCCCTATAGCGGTGTGATATCCGGGTTCTCTGTGACGGAGGTGTCATCGAAATGGACGCGTTGTGTGTGATCTGTGAGTAAGTTCGCGAACCCGGCCCGCCTCGTGCCCCGCCCCCTCAGGCCGCCGCGTCCGCGAAGATCACGGTGAACTCCTCCGTGCCGGGCGGCGCTTGCACCTCCTCGCCGCCGTGCAGGGCGAACGACATCAGCCGCTCGCCCTCGGCTGCCAGCTCCTGCTCCTCGGCGGCGGTCAGTTTGCGGTGGAAGGGGGTGACGGTGAGGGTCACCGCCGCCTTCCGCGGCTGCTCCACCTTCCACATTCCGCGCACCTCGCCGTCCAGCAGCACGGTGCCGGGCACCTGGCCGTTGCGGCTCGCGACGAGCTTGCGGGTGGCGTCGCTGATCACACGCGTACGGTCCGCGTGGGACAGGATGAGGTTGTCGTACTCGGCGACGAACCGCGCCGGCAGCGGCAGCCCGGGGTCGGGCCGCGGAGCGTCGGGCAGGTCGAAGAGCTCCCTGCCGCTCTCACTCCGGAAGACACGCAGCTGCGGACGGAGCCGGTCCATGACCTCGCCGAGCCGGGTCAGCCCCGACCAGGTCTGCGCGTCCATGACGGACGCGGGCCCGAACGCGCCCAGATAGCGCAGCAGTACGGTCTCGACGGCCGGCCCGGTCGACAGGGGCCTGCCCAGCCACTGCTCGGCGGGTGCGTATGTGGGCTGCCCCGAGCGCCCCCAGAGCCCGCGCGGCGGAATCTGCACCACGTCGCACAGAGCACGCGCCGCCCGCGACAGGGCCTCCGGGTCCTGGTCCGGCCAGCGCTCGCCGAGGAGGCGTCCCAGGTCGCGGGCCGTGCGCGGCTCCTGGCGCAGCAGGGCCGACGCGGCACCGGCGACGTCCCACGGGTCGAGATCCGTTGAGCCGCTTGGCGTGGGCGGCGCGCATCAGACGCTCGTAGATCACGCGGGTCAGCGGCCGGAGCTGCAGGCAGTCCGCGGCGCTCACCAGGTGGACGGTGCCGCGCATGACGCTGACGCGTACCGCGTGCCGGTCGCGCAGCAGAGCGGACAGCTCCTCGGCGCGGAAGTCCACCAGCCGTGACCAGAGCCCGAAATAGGGCGGCTTCGGCGCCTGCGCCTGCATGCCGACCAGATGCTCGACGGCCTCCAGGGCGGTCATTCCCTCGCGTCCGGCGAGCAGTTGACGCGAGACGAGGGCGCGGCCGAGTGCCCTGCTGGTGAGGGTGGCGGGATGCATGGGGTGAGTCTGTCGGACCGGATCCGGGTGCGCCACGCGGCGTGGCCGTGGGGCGGGGCGTTCTCAGGTGTGCCGGACCGGCGGGTCAGCGGACCGTGTGGACCGGCGGGCCGGCCCGGTCCCGGGTCGGGGCCCGGCCCGCCGTCGCGCGGTGGACGGCCGGGCCAGGGCCCCTCCCTCCGGGGGCCGTCCGGGAATTCGGGTCCCGGGGCTCCCCATGGGGCCTGCGGGGGTGTCGCGGGGGCCCGGCGAAGTCCCTCGGGGGATCGGGGAGTTCGCGGAACTCACATCCCGCGGTCACGCCGCCCGCAGGCTCAGAACTTCACGTCGGCGCAGGAGTAGAAGGCGTTCGCCGTGTCGGCGATGTTCCACACGCCCAGGATCAGGTGCTTGCCCGACTTGCCCTCCGGCAGCTTGCCCTCGCCGGTCCACTCGGCCGGGGGCTGCTCGCCGTTCATGTCGACCTTGAGGAACGGCTTCGGCTCCAGGTCGGCACGGGTGAGCTTCTTGGACGGGTCCCAGCCGTCCTTGGTGACGAAGAACTGGAAGTCCGTCGTCGAATGCCGGGCCGTCAGCGTCCACTTGAACGTGTGGTCCGCGCCCGCCTTGAGCTCGGTCGCCGGCCAGTCGCCGCCGCGCGGGTCGTCGAGCTCCTTGAAGCTGTCGTTGCCGCCGGCGCAGATGGTGCCGTCCTCCGGGCCCGCCTCGGGGAAGCCCTTCGGGCCCTCGACGCTCTGTGGCTCATGCTGGATGGCTCCGCAGTCGGTGACCTTGCCGTCGGCGCAGTTCGCCTGACGGCTGGTGGGGTCGGTGCTGAAGCCGTGCCCCTGTGCCGAGCCACCGGCGAAGAGCATGGCGGTGCCGCCAAGTCCCAGTGCCACGACGGCTGTTGCGATCCTCTTGCGCATGTTTCTCCAATTGATCGTGGGGGGGGTGGAGTGCGCACGTGACGTCCAACGGTCTAGACCAGGCGGCGAATGTAGCGCGCTCATCCAGCCATGTCCAGACCAATTCGCCGTACGCCAGGGACGCATGGAGCCGACGGCGCGAAACGCAGTGGTCGGAGGCCGGGAGGGCGGGGCCGGGAGCGCAGCTTCGTCCGTGCGCGGGGAAGAGCGGGCGCGGAAACGCCGGAAGCCCCCCGCTCATGCGGAGGGCTTCCGGTCTTTCGCTGTACGCCGTCAGGGACTCGAACCCCGGACCCGCTGATTAAGAGTCAGCTGCTCTAACCAACTGAGCTAACGGCGCCCGTCGGTCTGCGCAGACCGACGCAGGAAATACTACCCCCTCCGCAGGGGTGCTCATGACCATGATCAAATGGCGGAGAACGGTCAGATGGCGAGCGACAGCATCACCGGAGCCGCCCGGCGGCTGAGCGTCTCCGCCGCATGACGCAGCCGGTGCGCGTGCTCGACGGGCAGCGACAGCGCGAGACACCCCACCGACGCCCCGGCTGTGACGGGGACCGCCGCACACACCGTGCCCACCGCGTACTCCTGCAGATCCAGTACGGGGACGGTCGGGGGCTGCCGGTCGAGAGTGTTCAGCAGCAGGGTCTCGTCCGTGATCGTGCGGGAGGTGAGACGTGCCGTCCGGTGCCGTGAGAGATGGTCCTTGCGGCCGTTGTGGTCGAGCTGGCCCAGCAGGCACTTTCCGATGGCTGTCGCGTGCAGCGCCGAGCGGAAGTCGACCCATTCGTTGACGGCGGGCGTCATGGGACTGTCCGCGTACCCGGTGACCTCCAGCTCGCCCTCCTTGTAGCGGCTGAGGTAGACGGCGGCGCCCACGGTGTCGCGCAGATCGGCGAGGGTGCGCTGGAGGCGCTCGTCCAGGGCCCGTTCGCGGTCGCCGCCGGAGCCGAGCAGCACGAGTGACTCACCCACGACGTAGCTTCCGTCCGGGAGCTGTTCCGCGTACGTCTCCCGGCAGAGCATCGCCAGCAGATGTGCGAGGTGGCCCGGAGGCAGCCCGGTCTCCTGTGAGAGGTCCGCCTCGGTGACGCCGTCGCGGTGCGCCGCGATCGCCTCGAGCACACGCAGCGCGTACCGCACTGAGTGGAACGGTGCGGTGTGCTCCGGCTTCAGCGCCACGACGGGCCTCCCTGGAGGTGTGACCGTTTGCGTCGTGACCGTCGCGTCCGGTCACGTCCGCTTCTCACGATAACGGTCAACGGGCACGCGGGAGGGGGGCGTTGCCCCTATTTGGCATATGCGTCATTGCGCTGGCGCGCGGGCCCGCCGCGTGTGCGCTTCGGGGTGCGTGTGTTCGGGGTTCCGGGTGCGTGCCGCTGCGGCGGCGGCTCCGGGAAGGCACGATTTACCTCCCTGAACCCGGTACGAGCTGTCGTGCTGCCCTTCATATACCGGTCCGCAAATCGCGCTTGATTTTCCCGGAGCCACCGCCTCCGCGTCCCACCCCCTCCGGTCGTCCTAGCGGCTTTCCCCTCGTGGTTTCCACATGGGTGGGGGATCGCTGCCGTGCGGACCTTTCGGCACGTGTACGTGCCTTGCGGCTCCAACCATCGGCGTTCAGGGGCCCGTTGGGCCGTGGAGTGGTCTGAGAGCGGCACCGGGACTGCCCGGAGGGAAGAGGCAACTGACTGGGGCCACCGGCGGGGAGCCGCCGGCGGAGGGGAGGGGGCGGGACGCGCAGGGAGGCACGTCCGGACACCCTTGGGGTCTCCCCAGCGAAGCGTGGGGAAGTGATTTGCGGACCGGTATATGGGAGGCAGCACGACAGCCCGTACCGGTTCAGGGAGGGAAATCATGCCCGTCCGGACTGGCTCCCGGAGCGGCACGCACCCGCCACCACCCACCCACCGCACGCGAACACACGCACCGCCAACACACGCGGGGCCGTACCCGGCAAACCGGGTACGGCCCCATGGACTGCGCTGAGCCGCGCCGCCAGGCGCCAACGCCCTACAGAACCGCGCTCAGGAACTCCCTCGTGCGCTCGTGTTCCGGCTCGCTGAAGATCTTCTCCGGCGAACCCGATTCGATGACCCGCCCCTCGTCGAACATCAGCACGTCGTCCGAGATGTCACGCGCGAAGTTCATCTCGTGGGTGACGCACAGCATGGTGATGTCCGTGGTGTGCGCGATGTCCCGCAGGACGTCCAGCACACCCGCCACCAGCTCCGGGTCGAGCGCCGAGGTGACCTCGTCCAGCAGCAGCACCTGCGGACGCATGGCGAGCGCGCGGGCGATGGCCACACGCTGCTGCTGGCCGCCGGAGAGCTGGCTCGGGTACTTGTCGATGTGCTCGGTCAGGCCGACCAGTTCGAGCAGCTCGCGGGCGCGCTGCTCCGCCTCGTCCTTGGACAGGCCCAGCACATGGACGGGCGCCTCGGTGATGTTCCGCAGCACCTTCATGTTGGGGAAGAGGTTGAACTGCTGGAACACCATGCCGATGTTCTTGCGCACCTCGCGGGAGTGGCGCTCGCTCGCGGGCACCAGCTTCCCGTTCTTCGTCTCGTGCGTAAGGTACTCGCCGGCGACCTTGATGGTGCCTTCCTCCGGCTTCACCAGCGTCATCAGCAGCCGCAGGATCGTGGTCTTGCCGGACCCCGAGGGGCCGATGAGGGTGACGTGCTTGCCGGACGAGACGTCGAAACACAGGTTGTCGAGTACGACGTTGCTGCCGAACCGCTTGGTGACGTCCTTGAACTCGATGAGCTCACTGCCGTCGACGGCCGGGTTCTTGGTTTCCTTCGAAGTGCTGCTCTCAGTGGACAAGTCGACGCTCCAGGGCTCTCATCAGCAGGGATGCCGGGTATGCGATCAGGATGAAGACGATGCCGATGACAGTGATCGGTTCCGTCGGCTGGAAGGTCTCGGCACTGAACTGCCGGGCCTGGCCCAGCATTTCGAGTGCGCCGATGATCGCGATCATCGGCGAGTCCTTCAGCATCGCGATGACGTAGTTGCCCAGCGCGGGCACCACGCGACGGATCGCCTGCGGCAGGATCACCGCACTCCAGGTGCGGCTGCGCGGCAGGCTGAGAGCCGTGCACGCCTCCCACTGCCCGACGGGCACACCGTCGATGCCGGCGCGGTAGACCTCAGCCGTGTACGTCGAGTAGTGCAGCCCGAGGCCGACGACGCCGGCCACGAGTGCCGTGAGGGTGATGTTCCACTCGGGCAGTACGAAGTAGAGGAAGAACAGCTGCACCAGCAGCGGAGTGTTGCGGATGAACTCCGTGACGGCCGTCACCGGCCAGCTCACGATCTTCAGGCTCGACCGCTGAGCCAGTGCCCAGACCAGACCCAGCGCGAAGGCGATGAGCGAGCCCAGCACCAGTGCCTGGAGGGTGAGCAGCACGCCTTCCCACAGGCGCGGCATGAATTCGCTGACCGCGGACCAGTCCCAGCTCATGAGGCACCTCCGGTGGTGGGAACGTCACGGGAGGCGTCGGCCTGACGCGGCACGGTGACCTGGCGCCGTACACCGAAGCTCTTGGCGGGCGGTGCCTGACCGACACCGGCCTTGGCGTGCCGCTCCAGTACGCGCATGCCCCGGGTCATGACGAAGGCGAGCACGAAGTACATCACCAGGACGATCGTGTAGACGGGGGCGCTCTGCCCGGTCGCGTTGCGCACCAGCGAGGCACCGAAGGTGATGTCCGCGACGCCCATGATCGAGACCAGGGCCGTGCCCTTGAGCAGCTCGATCAGCAGGTTGTTGGCGGGCGGGATCATCTCCGGCCACGCCTGCGGCAGCACGATCTTGGTGAGCCGCTGCCACGGGCTGAAGCTGAGCGCGATGCCCGCCTCCTGCTGGGCCGGGGCCACGGCGGCGAGCGAGCCGCGCACGATCTCCGATCCGTACGCACCGTAGGACAGGCCGAGCGCCAGGACCGCCGCCCACATCGGGAGGAGCTGCCAGCCGAAGGCGACCGGAAGCACGAAGAAGATCCAGAACATCAGCACGAGGGCCGAGGTGCCGCGGAAGATCTCCATGTAGGCACCGGAGAGGAAGCGCACGGAGCGCAGCCGGTGGGTGCGTGCCGCCCCGACCACGAACGCCACGGCGGCGCCGAGCAGGGCGCTGAGGACGGTCAGCTGGACTGTCAGCCAGACGCCGTTCAGCAGCAGCTCCCACAGACCCCAGGTAAGGTCCGTCATTTGCAGCGCTCCTTCGCGGTCTTGGTCGTCATCTCCTGCTCGACGAACCCGAAGGGCTTCATGATGCGGAAGAGCTCACCGCTCTTCTTCATCTTCTGCAGCTCCTCGTTGAAGGCGTCGCGGAGGTTGCTCTCGCTCTTGCGGAAGGCGAAGGCACCCGTGCCGAGGTCGGGCTCGCCGTCCAGGGTGGGCACGAAGTCGTCGGTGTACTCCGTCTTTCCGCTCTTGGACTGCTTCACGACGTTGCGGACGGTGATCGCCGTACCCGCGAAGACGTCGGCGCGGCCGCCCTGGACCTCCAGCAGCCCCGCGAGCTGGTCCGGGAGGAGCTTGATCTCGCTCTTCTTGACGCCGGCGTCCACCGCGTAGTCGATCTCCGCGTAGCCCACGCCGGTGGCCATCTTGGCGCCCTTCTCGGCGACGTCCTTGTAGGTGTGCAGCCCCTTGGGGTTCCCCTTGCGGACGATGAAGGCGTCCCTCATCTCGTACTCGGGGTCGGCGAAGAGCACTTGCTGGCACCGGTCGGGGTTGATGTACATGCCGGCGGCGACCACGTCGAACTGCTGGGAGTTCAGGCCCGGGATCAGCGAGTTGAACTCGGTGGGCAGCGGCTGGACGTTCTCGATGCCGAGCCGCCGGAAGATGACCCGTGCGATGGCGGGCGAGGATCCTGTCAGCTTGCCGTCGGTGTCGATGTAGCTGTAAGGCTGCTCGCCGGCGATCCCGAGCTTGACCGTGCCCTGTACTTTCAGTCTCTCCAGCAGATCGCCCCCGTCTCCGGTATCGGCGCTGGACACACGGCTGCACGCAGTGGTGGTGCCCAGCGTTCCGAGCGCCGTCAGCGATGCCGCTCCCGCGAGCATCGAACGGCGGCCCAGACTTCTGCCGGTTTTCCCGGCATTTCCGGTGTTGTTCCCTCGTGGTGGAGCCATGGGCGCGCAGCTACCCAGGCCCCCTGAAGATATGCGGATCGTTTTCAGCCCTTGACCTGCTCGTTGTGGGCTTGACCGCTGCGCCACCATTGACACGTACGAACCACCACTGCACGACGCGGAGGCACGATGGCCGAGCGGTTCATTGAAGTGTCGTTGGACAAGCGGGGAGTCAGCTGCACGGCGAAGCTGCTCGACGACCGCGCCCCGATCACCTGCGAAGCCGTGTGGAACGCGCTGCCGCTGGGCGGAGACGTCTACCACGCGAAGTACGCCCGCAACGAGATCTACGCGCTGATCCCGCCGTTCGCCCCGGAGGAGCCGCCGCTGGAGAATCCGACGATCACTCCCATTCCGGGTGATCTGTGCTATTTCACCTTCACCGACACGCAGTTGAACACCGCGTCGTACGGCTACGAGGCGGCGGCCGAGCAGCGGGGCGCCCAGGCCGCGCACGCCACCCGGTCCACCGTCATCGACCTCGCGCTCTTCTACGAGCGCAACAACCTCCTGATCAACGGCGATGCCGGGTGGGTGCCCGGCATCGTCTGGGGTGCGGTCGTCGAGGGCCTCGACGCGATGGCCGAGGCCTGCCAGGACCTGTGGCGGGCGGGCGCTCTCGGCGAGACCCTCAACTTCCGCAGGGCCTGAGCGCCTCAGGCGCTTCCGGCCAGGGCGGGGGCCGGGATCTCCGCGGCTCCCGCCTCGTACAGCGCGTGCGACGCCCGCAGCACCAGATCGTCCCGGTGGCGTGCGGCCACCAGCTGCACGCCCATCGGCAGCCCGTCGCCGTCCAGCCCGCAGGGCACCGAGGCGGCGGGCTGCTGCGTCATATTGAACGGGTAGGTGAAAGGCGTCCACTCCGTCCACCGCCGGTAGCCGGCGCCCTCGGGCACCTCCAGGCCCGCGCCGAAGGCGGTGCCCGGTGTCGTCGGAGTCACCAGAAGGTCGTACTTCTCGTGGAAGACGCCCATCTGCTTGCCCAGCGCCATGCGGACGTCGACCGCGGCCAGGTAGTCGAGGGCGCTGCGCGCGGCGCCGTCCTCGGAGACCTCCCGCAACGCGGGGTCCATCGCCTCACGCTGCTCGTCGGTGAAGTACTGCGTCACGCGGGCCGCACCGGCGAACCAGAGGGAGTGGAAGGCCTCGATCGGGTCCTCGAATCCGGGATCGGTCTCCTCGACGACCGCGCCCAGCTCCTCCAGCCGCTCCACCGCGCGCCGCACTCCGGCGGCGACGTCCGGTTCGACCTCGACCCGGCCGCCGAAGTCCGGCGAGTACGCGACGCGCAGTCCGCGCACCCCGCCCTTCACCGACTCACGGAAGCTGCCCTGCGGCGGTGCCAGCTGGGACCAGTCGCGGGCGTCCGGCTGCGAGATCACGTCCATCAGCAGCGCCGCGTCCGCCGCGTCCCGGGTCATCGGGCCCACGTGTGCGAGCGTGCCGAAGGCGCTGGCGGGATAGATCGGCACCCTTCCGTACGTCGGCTTGAGGGCGAAGATCCCGCAGAAGGCGGCCGGGATGCGCACCGATCCGCCCGCGTCGGTCCCGAGCGTCAGGGGCCCGGCGCCGAGCGCCACTGCCGCGGAGCCGCCGCCGCTGGAGCCGCCGGCCGTACGGGAGGTGTCGTACGGGTTCCGGGTGATGCCGTGCCGCGGGCTGTCCGTCACGCCCTTCCAGCCGAACTCCGGGGTCGTGGTCTTGCCGGCGAAGACCGCGCCGGCCTCGCGCATGCGCGCCACCGAGGGCGCGTCCTCTTCCCAGGTGCCCTCCGTGGAGGAGGACCAGGAGCCGCGGAGGGTGGCCCGGCCGCGCAGCAGCAGGATGTCCTTCACCGTCACCGGAACACCGTCGAGCGGACCCATCGGCTCGCCGCGGCGCCAGCGTTCCGCCGATTCGCGCGCCTGCGCGAGGGCCTCGTCGGCGAGGATGCTGACGAAGGCGTTCACATGGGGCTGCACCTTCTCGGCCTGTTCGAGCACGGCGCGGGTCGCCTCGACGGGGGAGAAGTCCCCGTTGCCGTACCCGGCGAGGAGCCGTCCGGCGGTGAGGCTGCTGAGATCCGACATGGGAGCCTTTCGAGTCGTGGCCGGGGGCGGCCAGGGGTGGCCGGGGGTGGCCGGAGGGATGGCCTGGAGCGGGGGTGCCGCGGGCAGCGGGCGGCGCCGGAGCGTGCCCGTACCGGCCGTGCTCAGGTGGAGGGGACGTAGCCGAGGTCCTTGTCGACCACGTTCAGCAGGGGCTCCCCGGCCTCCCAGCGGTCGAAGTTGTCGAGGAACTGCTCGGCGAGGTCGTCCCGCCACCCGATCGTGTCACCGCTCATGTGCGGCGAGATCAGGAGCCCGGGCACGTCCCAGAGTCCGCTGTCCGCGGCGAGCGGCTCCTCCGCGAAGACGTCCAGAGCCGCGCCCGCGATCCGGCCCGCCCGGAGCGCCTCCACGAGGTCGTCCTCGACCACGTGCTGGCCGCGGCCGACGTTGATGAAGTGCGCCCCGGGCTTCATCTGCGCGAAGGCCCCCGCGTCGAAGAGCCCGCGCGTCCCCTCCGTCAGCGGCGCGACGCACACGACCCAGTCGGCTCCGACGAGCAGCGAACCCAGCGCGGAGTTGCCGTGGACACGTCCGAAGTCCGGATCGTCCGCCCGCTCCGTACGGCCCACGAGGTCGACGGTGACGCCGAGCGCCTTCAGCGTCCGGCCGATAGTTCTGCCAATTGGCCCGGACCCGACCACAACGGCACGAGAGCCACCGACCCTTTTCGTCTCGCGGTGCTTCCAGAGACGTTGCCGCTGCAATTCCCAGCTGCCCCGGAAATCCTTGGCCATGGCTAGAACCAGCCCTGCCACGTATTCGGCAATGGGTTGGTCGAAGACCCCTCTCGCGTTCGTGACCAAGGTCTCAGGTGAGGCGGCGAGCTCGGGCAGCAGACGGTCGACCCCGGCGCTCGGCGTGTGCACCCAGCGCGGCCGCCGCCCGCCCCCCGGCCAGGCGTGCCGGACCGCGTCCGAGAGGAAGTCCCACACCAGCAGTACGTCCGCCGTCGGCAGCTTCTCGACCAGGCTTTTCTCGTCGGCGTGTACGACGCGGGCGCGGCCGGCGAGGCGGTCGAGCCGCGGCAGCGGATCATCGTCGAGGACAAGAAGTACGGGCTCGGTCATCGGCAGGAAACCACTTCGAAACTAGGGGGCGGTTGGGTGGTCGGGATGGCTCAACTCGGCGGCGGGAAGATGGCGTACATGCAAGGATTGACCACGGTAGGTAGCGCGAACTACCGTCGTCAATGAAGGCATCTGTCCCGGCGTTCCGGCTAATGACCGGCTTTCATTTCCCTTTCTGGCCGTAGGCCACCCCTCCGTTCTTTGGGGCTCACCCATGGATGTCTCCTTCCTCGGCGGACCGCAGCCACAACGCGGTGTCGGAATTGTCGCCCCGTTCGACTTCGCACTCGATCGGGAGCTGTGGCGTTGGGTGCCGGACGATGTGTCACTGCACCTCACACGAACCCCTTTTGTGCCCGTCGAGGTGAGCCTCGACCAGGCTCGCCTCGTAAGTGAGCACGAGACCCTGCGCGAGGGCGTGCAGGCGCTGTATGCGGTTGCCCCGGAGGTCGTCGCCTACGCGTGCACGTCGGGCAGCTTCGTCGGAGGCGGCGCCGGTGAGCGGTCGATGACCGCGGCCATGGAGGAGGCCGGCGAGATCCCCTCCCTGACCACCTCCGGTGCGCTGCTGGCGGCGCTCCAGGAGATCGGGGCCCGGCGCGTGGCCGTCGTCACCCCTTATACGAAGTCGGTCACCGACTCGCTGGAGGACTTCCTCGGGGAGGCGGGCATCGCGGTCACCGGCCGCAGCTATCTCGGGCTGACCAAGGAGATCTGGCGGGTGCCCTACCGGGACGTCGTGGACATGGCACGCGACGCCGTCGCCGGGGACGCTCCCGACGCTCTCTTCATCAGCTGCACCAACCTGCCGACGTACGACGTCATCCCGCAGCTGGAGGCGGAGCTGCGCATGCCGGTGCTCTCCGCGAACCAGGTCACGCTCTGGGACGCGCTGCGCCGCATCGGCAAGGAAGCGGTGGGCCCGTACCAGGCGCTGGTCGACCCGGTGGCCCGCCGCGGTCCCGCGGCGATGAACTCGTCGCCGACCCTGCCGGTCAGCAGGCCCGAGGAGCCGGCCGAGCCGGTCCAGCCCGCCGAGGCGGCCGAGCCGGTCCGTCCCGTCGAGCCCGAGGCGGCTCTGGCGAGCGCGGGCACCGAGAGCGGCGAGCCCCTGGACGGGTTCGACCAGGGCTTCACCAGCGGCTACACGGACGAGTGGGGCGGCGGCAACCAGCCGCCGGTGTGACCCCCGCCCGTGTGAGATGCGGCACCCCGCCCCGCGGGGTGCACCCCCGACAAACAGGCGCCGGACGGAGTGTCCGGCGCCCGTCCGTGCCCGCCGCCCCCTCGCCGTACGTCCGTGCGTGAAAGCTCGCGCGGACCGTACGGGCGGGAGGTGAGCGACACTCGGCAGCACGCGCCGGAACGTCCAGTACGGAAGCGGCCGGCGCGCACACCTGCCACCACACATCACGGTCAACCGGCGACACCTCAGGAGGCGTAGATGGCGAACGCGGCAGCACAGTCGCAGGCGGTGGGATTCCTCTACCCGGGCTTCTCGGCGGAGGACGACTACCCGCGGCTTGAGCGAATCCTCTCGGACGCCGGTGCGGACGTCCGGCTGCCGCTCGTGCACACCGACATCGGCGAGGACGCCCACCGCGCCGACGCGCTGCTGGAGATGGGCTCGGCCAAGCGGCTCGCCGCGAAGGTCGAGGAGGTCAAGGAGCGCGACGTCCAAGCCGTCGTGTGGGCGTGCACCAGCGCCAGCTTCGTCTTCGGCTGGGACGGCGCGCACGCGCAGGTGCGGGAGCTGTCCGCCACCGCCGGGCTGCCCGCCTCCAGCACCTCCTTCGCGTTCGCCCACGCCGTACGGGCCCTGGGTGCCGAGCGCGTCGCCATCGGCGCGACCTACCCGGAGGACGTCGGCGAACTCTTCACCGCCTTCCTCAAGGCGGCGGGCAGCGAGGTCGTCTCGATGCGCGGCAGCGGCATCATCACCGCCGCGGAGGTCGGCACGTGGGGCAAGGACGAGGTCCTGGCTCTCGCCCGTGGCGGCGACCACCCGGAGGCACAGGCCGTGCTGCTTCCCGACACCGCCCTGCACACCGCCGCGTGGATCGAGGACATCGAGGACGCGCTGGGCAAGCCCGTACTCACCGCGAACCAGGTCACCACCTGGGAAGGCCTGCGGCTGCTGGACGTCTCCGTGCGCGTCCCGGCGCTGGGCACGCTCTTCACGGCCTGACGCACGACGGCGGGGACCGGGCCGGGAGGCGACAGGCCCGGGAGGAGGCGGGAAGAGAAAGGGTGCCGTCCGCCGTTGACGAGTGCTGGACGCAGCAACAGCAAGCGGAGGGCGGCACCCGTGCCAGAGGGCCACGTCACAGGCAGCGCAGCAGACACCGGCAGGGACAGCGGGGACGGCATACGCGGTGAGGCGAGGGGCGCGGCCCCGGTCCCGCTGTCGGTGCTGGACCTGGCGAACGTGGGCGTCGGACTGAGTTCCGGTGACGCGCTGCGGGCCACCGTCGAGACCGCGCGCCTCGCCGAGCGGCGCGGCTTCACCCGCTACTGGGTCGCCGAGCACCACTCCATGCCCGGCGTCGCCAGCTCCTCGCCGGCCGTGATCCTCTCCCACCTCGCCGCCCGCACCGACAGCATCCGGCTCGGCTCGGGCGGAGTGATGCTGCCCAACCACGCTCCGCTCGTCATCGCCGAGCAGTTCGGCACGCTGGAGGCCCTCGCGCCCGGCCGCATCGACCTCGGCCTCGGACGTGCGCCCGGCACCGACGGCGCGACGGCCGCGGCCCTGCGCCTCCCCCACAGCCCTTCGGGCGTGGGTGGGGGTCCCAGGCAACTACAGGAAGGAGCGGACGAATTCCCGCAGCAGCTCGCGGAGTTGATCCGCTTCCTCGACGACGACTTCCCCGACGGCCACCGCTACTCGCGCATCCACGCCGTGCCGGGGCCGGTGCAGGGCGAGGTCTCCCGTCCACCGGTCTGGCTGCTGGGCTCGTCCGGCTTCAGCGCCGAACTCGCGGGCCGTCTGGGGCTGCCGTTCGCCTTCGCGCACCACTTCTCGTCCCGTAACACGCTGCCCGCTCTGGACCTATACCGCGACAGCTTCAGGCCCTCCGCCGTACTGGACGAGCCGTACGCGCTCATCGGCGCCGCCGCTCTCGCCGCGGACGACGAAGCGGAGGCCCGCCGCCAGGTGCTCACCGGCGCCCTCGCCATGCTGCGTCTGCGCACCGGCCGGCCCGGCCTCGTCCCCTCCCCGGAGGAGGCGGCGGCGTACGCGTTCAGCGCGGCCGAACGCGACTTCGTGGACAGCTGGCTCGCCAACGTCACACACGGCACCCCCGACGCCGTACGCGAAGGGCTCGACGCCCTCGTCAAGCGCACCGGCGCCGACGAGCTGATGCTCACCGCCAACGTCCACACCCCGTCGGCGCGCGTCCGCTCCTACGCGCTCATCGCGGACGCCTACGAACTGCCCTGACAGACGCTCAGCGCAGCAGCGCCGCGATGCAGTGGGCCGGCATGGGCTTGGCGTAGTGCCAGCCCTGCCCGGTGTCGCAGCCGATCCGGCGGAGGCGGTCGGCCTGTGCCGCGTTCTCGACGCACTCGGCGGTCACCGTCATGCCGAGCTGGTGTGCCAGGCGCACCAGCGCCGTGACGATGGTCTCGTCCGCCGGGTTCGGGTGCCGTGCCGCGCGGAAGCCCCGTACGAAGCTGCCGTCGAGCTTCAGCAGACGCACCGGGAGACGGCTCAGATACGCCAGGTTCGAATAGCCGGTGCCGAAGTCGTCGATGGCGATGCGGACACCCATCTCGCTCAGGGCTTGCAGCGCCTGCAGCGGGCGGCCGGCGGAGCCCATCACCGCGGACTCGGTCAGCTCCAGCTGCAGCAGTCCCGAAGGCAGCCCCGTCCTCTCCAGCACGCTTCGGACGTCCGCGACGAGGTCGGAGTCCCACACCTGGCGCACCGCCACGTTCACGCTCACGTAGACCGGCGGTCCGGGGTGACCCAGCATCCAGCTCCTCGCCTGGCGGCACGACTCCTCCAGGACCCACCGGCCGAGCGGGACGATCGCGCCGTTCTCCTCGGCGAGGCCGATGAAACGGTTAGGTCCGAGCTTTCCGAACTGCGGATGCTGCCAGCGCACCAGCGCCTCGACGCCCACGAACCGGTCGTCGTCGAAGCCGACGATCGGCTGGTAGTCCAGTACGAACTCGCCCCGTTCGACGGCGCCGCGCAGCGCGGATGACAGCGCCTGACGGGTCATCCGGTGGGCGTTGCGCTCCGGGTCGAAGAGCGTCCAGCGCGCCTTGCCGTCGGCCTTCGCCCAGTACAGCGTCGTGTCCGCGGCCTGCATCAGCTCCGTCGGGTCCGTGCCCTCGGCCTCACGTTCGACGACGCCGATGCTCGCGGAGACGGTGAGCCGCTGCCCGCCCAGGTCGAAGGGCTGCTGAAGGGCCTTCAGGGTGGCGTCGGCCAGGGCGGTCAGCTGTTCCGTACCGGTGGAACCGTCGACGAGCACCGCGAACTCGTCGCCGCCGAGGCGTGCCGCCAGGTGCCGCTGGCCGCCGTCCTCCGCGCACTGGATGAGCCGCCGGCCCACGGCGTCGAGCAGTTCGTCCCCGACGCGGTGGCCCATGGTGTCGTTGACCGCCTTGAACCCGTCCAGGTCGAGGTAGCAGATGCCGACACGGCCGGTCGCGGTGTCGGACAGGGCGGTCGCCAGCCGCTCGAAGAAGAGGGTGCGGTTGGGCAGGCGCGTCACCGGGTCGTGCATCTGGAGGTGGCGGAGCCGGTCGCGCAGGTCGCGCTCTTCGCTGACGTCGGCCACCGACAGCAGGGTCTCGCCGTCGTGCGCGGTGGGCATGAGCGAGATCTCGGCCCAGAGGGTGTGCCCGTCGGGATTCTTCAGGCGCCGCGTGCAGCTCACGGGCACCGGCTCGCGCGTGGTCCCGGCGGGCGGGGCGGTGCCGGCGGGCGGGGCGGTGCCGCCGCCCGCGCGGGGGGCGACCGGGTACCGCGGACCGCCCCCGTCGAGGACCCTCCGCACGGCGTTTCCGTCGAGGCCCAGCGAGGGCAGGTCGGTGACGGAGGTGGAGACGAGCGCCTCCGGCGGGGCGCCCAGGAGAGCGCCGAGGGCGTCGTTGGCGCTGACCACTCTGCCGTCGCGGTCGACGATGGCCATCGCGAGGCGCGCGGCGTTGAAGGCGGCGCGGAAGTCGCTGTCCCGCTTCCGGCTCCGCAGCTCCGTCGTGCCGCGCCGGCCACCTCGCGCGAGGCTACGCTGAGTGATCTTCTGCGGTGAAGTCCCGGTGTTCTCGCCGGAGTTCCTGCCCGGTCCTTCGAGGGGTCCGTTCACCAATCGCTCCCGCCGGGGGGCTCGTCGCGTGCGGATCGGACGGGCGGTCGGCCCGGGGCGCTGCTCGGCGATCCGCGCTGGAAATGTGCCGATCATAGAGGTTCGTGCTTGAGCGGAGCCAGTAACCACGGCGTCCCACCGGGGCGTTGGTGCGCGTGGGACGTAAGAGTGAACGCGAGGGTGACCGTTCCGGCACGGGTGCGGGAACGGGGCCGACCGCGTAAGGCAGCGCATCACACACAGTAGCCATATTGCCGCTCACGCGCATGGTCTAACGGAACAGGACTTAGCGGGCATTACGGGCAACGGTTGAAGGGTCTTGCCCCCTGCCCCAGTGAGGTCCACACGTGGCGCGTTCTACGAAGCACGGCTCGCGGAGACCCACCTCCGTGCGGTGCGGATGGCGCCGCGCGGGAGCGGTCCTCATGGCACTGACGGCCTTCATAGGGATGGGGCTCTTCGCCGGGCCGATCACCGCCGTCGCCGTGGCCGCACCGTGCGCCCTGCCGAGGACCGCCGCCCACCACTCCCTCGGTGTGGACAGCTGGGACCCGGCCTATCCGCGCCCGCGGAACCGCATAGACGCCGCCATGCTCTTCCTCTCCTTCCCCGACTCCCGCCCCATGACGACGCCCCGGGAGCTGACCGCCGACCACTTCCCGGCCACGTCCGACTTCTACAGACGCGCCTCCTACGGCAAGTTCCAGCTGCGCACCCACGCCGGCAAGCGCTGGATCCGGATGCCCTCCGATTCCCGCTCGTACGGGATAAGGCGTGACTGGCAGGAGCGGCAGCGCACCGACTACCTGCGGGACGCCGTCGCCGCCGCGGACCCGAGCGTCGACTTCAGCCGCTACGACCTGGTCTATCTCGTCGCCGATCCGGACGCCGGCGGCGTCGACTCGGACGCCACGAAGGTCGTGAACCTCGAGACCCCCATCGAGGCCGACGGCACCGAGCTGCGCCGCCTCGTCACCGTCTTCGAGCAGAGCCCGCCCGACCGCCACGTCCTCGCGCACGAGACCGGTCACGCCTTCGACCTGCCCGACCTCTACCAGCGGCCGGCCTCGGGGCTGGCCGACTGGGACACGTACGTCGGGGACTGGGACCTCATGGGCAGCCAGTTCGGGCTCGCGCCCGATCTCTTCGCGTGGGAGAAGTGGAAGCTCGGGTGGCTGACCCGGCGCAACGTCAGCTGCGTGCCGTCCGGCGGCGGCGCCACGTCGCACACGCTGCGCTCGCTGGCCGCGCACCCGGTGGGCGGCCGGGGCGACCGGCGGCTGGCGGTCGTACGTACGGGACAGCACGAGGCGCTGGCGATGGAGGCCCGCGGCTCGGAGGGCAACGACCGGGGGCTGTGCGCGGAGGGCGTGCTCCTGTACTGGGTCCGCAGCGACCGCGCCTCGACGTACGGGCCGGTGAAGGTGGTGGACGGCCACCCCGGCACCCACGGCTGCTCGGACGGCTCGGTCTACCCGTCGCTCGCGGACGCGCCGCTGGGGGAGGGCGACAGCTATACGACGGACCGTGGCGGCGGGGTACGGGTGGAGGTCACCCGGCGCACGGCGGACGACACGTGGCGGGTGAAGGTGACGCGGCAGGACGGCGACGCCTAGGGCCCGGCGGGGGCGGCGGGGGAGGCGGGGGAGGCCGAGGTGCCGGGCGTCCGCCGTGACGGGGGCGTGCCCGAGCCGGGCGGCCCAGGGCCCGCACGCCGAAGGCCCCCTCGCCTCGGGCGAGAGGGCCTTCGCTGTGCACGTACGCCGTCAGGGACTCGAACCCCGGACCCGCTGATTAAGAGTCAGCTGCTCTAACCAACTGAGCTAACGGCGCCTGGTGACGTCGTAGACCTTAGCATCACGGTCCGCTGTTCCGGAAATCGGTTGTTCGGCGCTCGCGGGCCCCCGACCTGCACGTACGGAAGCACGGGGGTGCGGAGCGAGGCGGCCGGGGCGAGGCCCGACGCACGCGCGCAGGAGGACCTCGGGGCCGGGGAGCCAGGGGAGACGGACGTCCGGCGCGACGAGCCAGCGGGACCGGGCGGGCGCCGCCTCTGCCTCCCCGGCCGTCTGGTCGCCCTGGTGTTCACCGTGGAGGGCCGGGATGGTCACGGAGTCGCCGGGGCCGAGGCAGAGCAGCGAGGGGAACGTTTCGGCAGCGGTGGCCGGCAAGGTTCGTTGTGGCCTTCGCCACTCTCCCCAGCTCAGCAGAGCGGGCAGCCGCTGAGCCGTACCGGTGGCGGCGAAGAGCAGCACCCTGCCCCGGTGGAAGGCGACGGGTCCGCTGCCGGGGCCGCTGGCCCATAAGCGCTCCAGGATCAGGCGGCCGGGGAGCGGCGGCGCGCTCACGACGTCGAAGGCGGTTCCGCAGGGAAGGGCGCTCGGGGAGGCGGGCCGGTGTGTCCACAGCGCGTGCACGCTGGCAGGCAGGCTGCAGGCGGAGGCGAGCCAGTCGGCTCCTGCCCGCGTGACGCAGGACGCGCCGGGGGTGGGGGCGCACATGGAGCCGTGGGGTGCCGGGTCGGAGGTGAGTCCGAAGACGCCGGGGTCGCCGGCGGGGTGGGGGCGCTGAGGGATGTCGTCCCGCTGCCAGTCACTCATGAAGAACAGATGTACCGGACATGCTGTTCTGTTTTGAACTTTGAACAGAAAATCGGACAAGCGGGGCCGTGGTGAAGTATTGTGCACGCCCCGCTCACGGTTGATCACTTGGGGCGACGGCGACCGGTTTCTCCGCGCGGGTGCAAGGCGGATTCCGGCCGTCCTTGTGCGCCGGCTGCGGCCGGTGCCCCGGCCACCGCGACCGCACCCGTCCCTGCGGCCCCACGCCGGACCCGGCGGGCGGCGGCGACGGAACCAGCGGCCACGGCCGCCTACTGGGGTCCGCGGTCCGCGAGGAGCTCCCGGCCGAACTCGATCATCTTCCGGGCGTAGTCCTCGGACCACTCGCCCCGTTCGGCGACGGCCGCGTCCGAGAGCCGGTCGAAGCGTTTGGGGTCGGCGAGCTGCGCCGCCGCCATCGCCTGGAACTCCACGGCACGGTCGGCGGCGGCACGGAACGCCAGCGCCAGCTCGGTCGAACGCTCCAGCAGCTCGCGCGGGTCCGTGATCGTGTCCAGGTCGAAGAACTGCTCGGAGTCCTCCTTGCTCTCCGACGGCTCGAAGAGCAGGGGCACCGGACGGCGGAAGCGCGGGGCGCTCCCGCGCGGGTCCGGAGCCGGGTTCGGCTCGGGCATGTGCCTACCTCCATGAGTCGTGGCCGCGGCCATTGTCCCGCGCCGGCGGTTCGCTGTGCAGGTCGGCCCGCGTACGGCTTCGGGCGCACGCGCGGCGCAGGCGCGGCGCACGCCCGGACGAAGGCGCTCCTCCAGGGGCTCCGTCAGGGGTCTCGCAGGGCTCAGCGGCTGACGGCGCTCGGCACGCCGGGGACCTCAGGCGCGCCACGGCACCGAGTGCGCCGACAGGTGCGAGAGCACCGCATGGTTGGCCTCCCAGCCGTCCGGGAACTTCACGGTGACCCCCAGCTGGACCGGCTCGGTGCCGGGGTGGTCGTCGAGCAGCTCCGAGACCCCGGCGCGGCAGACCACGATGCACGCGTGCCGGTGCCGTGAGGCGAGCACGCACAGCCGGCCCGTCTCCAGATGGAACGCCGTCGCGTCGGGGCGGCCCGAGAGCGGATGGAGGACGACGGTCACGTCGAACTCGCGGCCCTGCAGCCGGTTCGCCGTGTCGACAGTGACGTCCGTGACGCGCAGCTCTCCGGGGAGACCGAGCCCGGCGAGCGCGGACCGTACGGCGGCGGCCTGGTCGCGGTGCGCCGTGCCGACGGCGACGCGGGCCGCGGTGAGCGGAGACGTACCGGCCGAACGCTCGTCGGACGTGGCCCCATCGCGGGCGAGCAGCCGGCCCACGACCCGGGCGACGGCGCCGACGGCCTCCGGGTCCGTACGCGGCGTGATCCGGGGCGGCAGCTCCAGCAGACCCCAGCCGGAACGGGCGGCCTCGTCGATCACCTCGTCGGCGGGCGAACCGTCCGCCGGGCCGTCGAAGGCCAGACGCCGGTCGCACGGGCCGCTGCCGCTGCGGAAGGGCGTGTACGGGTAGAAGGCCTCCGAGACCAGCGGCGCCGCCGAGGCGGGAAGCCGCCACGAGACGGGGAGCCGGTGCTGCGGAAGATCCGGATTGTGCGACAGCAGCGTGGTCACGGCGCTGGCGGACGGGTCGTGGGTCAGCCCCGCCCACTGCTCCGCGCCGACCTGGCTGAACGGATCGAGCTGGCCCGGATCGCCCACGAAGAGCGCCCGCTCGAAGAGACCGGCCACGGCGAGCAGGGCGTCCGAGCGCATCTGGTAGGCCTCGTCCACGATCGCGTGCGGCCACCGCGGCTGCCCCTCGCCCCGTTTCACCCAGGCCCACTTGGCGGCGGTGGACAGCACGACGGGCAGCCCGGCGAGATCGCCGGCCTTCGCGGAGGTGACGACGGTCGGACAGGCGTCGAGCGCCGGATCGTACGGGTGCGACTCGCTGCTGTGCAGCCGTCCCACGGCCAGCTCCGGGTCGGCGGCGGCAAGCCGCACCGTGAGGTCGTCGACCTGGGCGTTGGTCTGCGCGATGACGATCAACGGCCGTCCGGCAGCGGCGAGTTCGCGTGCTGCGCGGACGACGAGTGTCGACTTGCCCGCACCGGGCGGCGAGTCCACGACGACGCCGCGGCGGGAGCTGTGCAGCGTGTCGTGAAGGATCGCGTCCGTGGCCCGGGAAGCGGCGGCACCGGGGTCCGGATCATGAGCCCCGGCGGGGACGGCTTCGCCGGATGCGGCCTCACCGGGACCGGGGCCGTACGGGCGGGGCGGCGCGCTCACAGGAGATCCTCGCTGGTGACGGGGTCGGGGAGGGGCGGCTGCGGTGGCGCCGTGGGGGCAGCCCCCGGGGCGGTCGTGCCGCGTGGCGCGGGCACGCCGGCGGGTGCCGGTTCGGCGGGCGGGCCGCCGTGCGTCCACGGGGTGTCCTCCACCTCGGGCAGCTCGGGGCCGCCGCGAGGCGTGTGCTCGAAGAGCGTCCAGCACAGCCGCTCGCCCTTCTCCGGAACGGTGCCGGGCGCGGGCTCCTTGCCGCGGCCCATGCCGCTGGTCAGCCGCAGCGTCACCAGGGTGGCGTCCCCGGTGCCGGTCCCGGTCCCGTCGCCGGCCCTGGGCGCATCCGCATCCCCGTCCCCGTCGCCCTCCGTCTCGTACCTCACGAACTCGGCGCTCTGACGGGCCCCTTCGACCAGCGCACGGTGCACCTTGACGCCCCCGCCGAGATGCGGCCGGTCGTCCGTGGAAAGCGTGACCAGGGGGCGCGGCATGGCCCGTTTCCCCTCGGAGTACGCCATCTCCACCGCGGTGACCTCGCCGGCGAACGCCTCGCCCGCGAACCGGCGTTCGGCCATGACGAGAGGGTCGTCGAGCGCTTCCTGCGCCTCCAGCCGGGCCTGTTCCCGCTCACGCTGCGCGAGCTTGGCGGCAGCCGTCACCGCGTCGTCGCGGCGGGGCTGCGGCGGTTCCCCGCTGCGTACACGGTCGCGGTGCGCCGTGTAGGACCAGCGGTCACGCTTGAAGCGCTCCGTGACGCGTTCGCCCTCCGGCAGCGTCCGCAGCAGATCGATCCCGCGCCACACCGCGTCCCAGGCGGGCCGCAGTTGGGAGGCGACCAGCTCCCTCACCTCGTCCTCGGCGCCCGGGAGGCGCGCGTCGAAACGGTCGATCGCGGGAGCCAGGAGCCTGTTGTCGAACGCGGGGTCCGTGGCAGGGCCGGCCGGCGGACACAGCAACTGCCCCGCCGAGTCCCTCCCGACCTCCGCGCGCAGCGCGGCCTCACCGCCGCTCAGGCCCTCCGGCGGATCGATCCACGCCAGCAGCGCACCGAGGTGCTGGTCCTCCAGCGCGCTCTGGCCCGTGGCCCAGTGCCGCGACAGCAGCTCGGTCATGGACAGCAGGAGTGACGAGCCGGGGACACGGGCCCGTTCACCGTAGAGCGTCAGCCAGCGGCCGAGCAGCGGTACGCCCGGGGGAGCGGGGTAGGGGCCTTCCGGGTCCTCCTCGGCGGTACGCCGGAAGCGCATGGAACGGCCCAGCAGCCGTACGAAGTCGGCGCCCGGACCGTTCGGGACGATCAACTGCGGGGCGTCCACGCACAGTTCGACCTGGACCGTCTCCTTCTTGCCGGTCTCGGGGTCGGTCTCCTTGCGCTCCTCCCACTCGATCTCGTCCTGCGCCGACTCCAGGTGCGGCAGCACGACGCCGGCGAGACGGGCCAGGAAGGCGAAGCGCAGATCGCGGTCCCGCGGCTGCGGTACGACCAGCAGTACGGGCGACTCGCGTTCGGTGCCGGCCATCGCCCCGAGCGGGGCCCCCGCCTCTCCCGCGGTGGTCAACGGGACGAAGACCAGGGGCCGTTCGGCAAGACGCCGGTGACGGACGGTCGCTCTGGGCTGTGCCAGACCGGCCGCTGCGGCCTCCATGCGGGCGAGCGCGGACATCAACGACACGGTGTCACCCGGCTGTCGGTGCGGCCGGCTCCCAGAGCTTCCGCGCGCAGCCGCGCCGCGCGGCGCAGGGCGACCGCCGCGGGGTCGCCGGACCCAGCACCGGCGTGGCCGGTGTCCGCACCGGGGCCCGCGCCTGCGTTCCCGCCCGCGCCCGCGTCCTGTCCGCTCTCCGCACCGGCGGCGTCGCCCCCGCCGGTGTGTGGTGCGCCCGCCGCCGACAGGACCGCGTCGATCGTGGTGAAGCCGCCCAGCTCACCCCGCACGGACCGGCCCAGCGACTCCACCGCGCCGGCGGCGCGCGCCCGGTCGCGGCAGTGGAAGGCAAGTTCGCAGGTGGAGAGGCATTCGGGGGCGTAGGCCGCGGGGACCGACTCGACAGCGGAGATCAGCTCGGGCGCCGGCCGGGCGGGGTCGAAGACCGTCTCACGGGGAAGCGCCGCGGCGATCTCTTCGAGGCGGGTGAGACGGGCGAGCTGACGGCGGGTGGCGGCGCGCTGCTTGCGGATGTCGATGCCGTGCGCGGTGGGGAGGTTGGAGAAGTCCTTCGGGCACACCAGCAGGGCCTGCTCCCGCACCTCGCCTGTCACGCCCGACTCCTCCAGAGCCAGTGCGTAGACCGCGGCCTGGCGTGCGGCGGCCCCGACCTTCGCCGCGTCCGCCGAACCGTCCAGCACCGGGAAGGACTTGATCTCGGCGACCGTCCAACTGCCGTCCGGATGTACGGCGATGGCGTCCGGCTCCAGATAGGCCGTCGAACCGGCGACGTCGAGCGCCAGCATCGGGTGGAAGAGCAGCGCCCATCCGCCCTCGGCAGCCGTGCCGCCTTCCGCCGTTCCCGCTGCCGCCTCGTCTCCTGCCCGGGACGGCGCAAGTGCCAGGCGCGTACGGGCAGTCCGGCCCGAGGGACCGTCGGCGGAGAGGTCCGGCAGGGCGACTTCACCCGGCTCGGGCGGAGTCTCGCCCGTACTGGCGCACAGCAGCCGGATCAGCTCGGCCCCACCGTCGGCCTTGACCTTCGCCTCGAAGGAGTTGCCCCGCGCGAAGGCGAACTGGGACTGCCCGAAGGGAGCCGGTGCCCCCAACGCCTCTGCCAGAGCGGCCTTGTCGACACCCGCGCCGTCCAGCAGGGCCCGCCTGCGGCATCCCGGGTTCGCGGCGAGCGCGGCCAGGGCGCGGGCGTCCAGCGGGCGGGGCGGGACGTCGGGCCCGCCGCGCAACTCGGCGAGGCGCCGGCGCAGGGCGCTCTGACTGCCGTCGGAGTGGGTCATCGGCGTCGCCTCGCGGAAGACTGCATCACCTGCGGAAGTGTGGCATCCGCGACCGACAGACGCCGCACCGGCGCCGACGCGCCTGCCACCCCGTACGGCCAGGGTACGGGCCACCACGTGGCGGCGAGGGCAGAGTCGGCCGTACGTGAGCAGACCCGCACCGGCACACACCGGCCGGCCCACGCGACCCGTCACGACGCCTGAAGGGGTTCCCATGGCACCACGCATCCTGCTCGTACGGCACGGAAAGACCGAATGGTCCTCGACCGGCCAGCACACCAGCCGCACCGACGTCCCCCTGCTCGACGAGGGCCGCCGTGACGCCCGGCTGCTCGGCGAGCGCCTCAAGAGTGAGCCGTGGAACGGGCTTCCGGACGCCGAGGTACGCACCAGCCCCCTCTCCCGTGCCCGCGAGACGTGCGACATCGCGGGCTTCGCGGACCGTGCGGCGCAGTGGGACGCCCTGAAGGAGTGGGACTACGGGGCGTACGAGGGCCTCACCACGAAGCAGATCCGCGAGGACACCGGCAGCGACTGGTTCATCTGGCGCGACGGTGTCGTCGACGGCGAGAGCATGAGCGCGGTCGCCGACCGCGCCGACAGCGTCGTGGAATGGGCCCGGTCGGCGGACCGCGACGTGCTCGTCTTCGCGCACGGCCACATTCTGCGAGTGCTGGGCGCACGCTGGCTCGGCCGGGAGGTCCGGTTCGGGGGATGCCTGTCCCTCTCGCCGGCCTCCTTCTCGGTCCTCGGCTGGGCGTACGGGGAACCGGCGATCGGCCGCTGGAACGACACGGGACATCTGGACTGAGCGCGAGCCGAGCGGGCGGGGGCCCAGGGCGCGCCCCCGGTTCCAGGCGCTCAGGCCGTACGCGGCTTCGGCACGGCGCGGCTCTGCTCCTCCAGGAACGCGTCGACCGCGCGCTCTCCCGCGTACGGCCGCAGCCGCCGCGCGGCGGTGCCGAGCATCCCGCGGATGCGGGAGGACTGCACGGGCCCCAGCAGCGCGAGCGCTTCCCCGCCGGCCTTCGCCGCCTCCTCCGGACGCTTCAACGCCGCGAGGTCGCCCGCCAGTTCGGCCGTGAACAGCGCCCTGTTACGGACGAAGTGCGGATTCTGAAGTGCGACGGCGCGCCTGGCGTGCGCGGCGGCCCGCTCCAATTCGTGCAGCGCCGACCAGCACTGTGCCTCCAGGCCCGCCAGTTCGGCGTCGCCGAAGAAGCTCATCCAGGCCGGGTCGGGGTCGGAGGGACCGCGTTCGAAGAGCGCGCGCGCTCTGCTCAGCGCCTCCTGGCATGCCGTACGGTCGCCGAGCCCGGCCCAGCCACCCGCCTCGCGCATGCTGAGCAGCGACAACAGCCGTGCGGAGCCGAGGTGTTTGGCCGCCTGCTGCCCGGCCTGCGCCGCTCGTACGGCCTCGCGCGGACGGCCCGCGTCGCGTGCGAGGAACGCGGTGTTGCAGAAGGCGTGGGCCTCCAGCGCCGGGTCGGTGGCGACGCGGGCTGTGGCGAGCGCCTCGGCGTAGTGCGAGCGCGCGTCGTCGAAGCGCTCGGAGTCGTGGGCGAGCCAGCCCACGGAGATGGCCAGTTCACCCGCGCCGTTGTGCAGGCGGTCGGTGACGGACTGGCGGCCGGCGGTGCCCTTGTCGAGGAGTTCGTACGCGGAGCGGAGGGAGTTGCCGGCGCGCTGGTAGAGAGCGTCGGCGCCGTGCCGGTCGTCCAGGAGCCGGATGCGCCGCACGGCTTGCTCCAGCGCTTCCGCTTCGGTCTCGCCGACGCGCCGGTGGGCGCGCCCGGGCGAGGTGCGGCCGTCCGCGGCCGCGGCCACGGCGCCGAGGGGCGGCATGGCGGCCATCGCGACTGCCGGGCCGCCGGTCATGAATGCGCGACGTAGCACGTCGCTCTCCTCGTGGATCTCGGAACAGTCTGAACAGATCGTGCAGATGAACAGGGAGTCGGAGCAGTCCTGCATGGCGTCGGGGCTGCCGCTGTGACCGGTGATGTTGGTGTGATTGTTGGGATTACCAGGTTTGGTGGGGCTGTTGGGGCTGCTGTGATGACCGAAGAGCGTACGCGATTCCGTATGACGCGTCGTCAGGTAAGTCGGCGGATTATCACCTCCGTGCGCCTGTTGGGTACGGCGGGCGGCCCTGCCCCGTACGGCGTCGCGGTCGGCGAAGCCCATGTCGGTGAGCGTGCGCCCCGGGAACATGTGCAGGAGGACCCGCTCGTAGGCGTAGTTGGGGCAGCGGATCTCGCCTGCCTCCACCCGTCCGATGTAGCGGGCGTCGCACGCGACGTGTTCGCCGATCTCGCGCGCCGCCCGGCGTACGGCCGCGGCGAACTCGGCAGGCGACAGTGTGCCGCGCAGCCGACGGAACGCCGTGTTGGGCGCGCGGTGCGGGCCCTGCGGCGCGGAAGATGACGACGCCATGGCCGGACCGTACCGGCTGTGACGCCGTCAGCACGCAGGGTTCCGCTACAAAACGGATATCTCACCCATCATCTGCCATGAAGTGCCATCCTTTGTGGCGGGGTGTGCCGTAGCCCGTTGACGGTCCGGGCCGTTGAACTCTGCATGACCACTGCGGAGGAGCTCGGAGGAGGGGTCCCGATGGACACCGGCCTAGGAGTCCGCACCGTTTCCGGCGGTGTGCCCTGCGATCTGGTGACTGTGCCCGCCCGGCAGGGCCTGGAGGCCGTCGACATCCTGCGTCTCCGGGACGGGCTGGGCCCGGTGCTGCTGTGCGACGGTGACGGGGACACTCTCGGTTTCCTCGTGCCGCCGGGCACCGCCGCCTGCTGGGACCTGCCCGGCAGCGCCTGCACCCAGACCCCCGGCCGGCCCCGAACGGTCGCGCAGGACCCGCCACTTGCCGGCACGGGGTGGCTCGTACCTCCGGAGTGGGCGTTCGGGGTGGCCACCGACGCGTCGCTGCTGCGGGCCGCGCTGGGCGAGGCCGCCCGCACGATCGAGGCCGCCGACCGCTGCCAGTGAACAGCCCCTGAGCAGCCGGGCTCCCCGGACTCCGGCGATACTGGGCATGTGGCGAAGGGCGGACAACGGCGGAGCAACGGTGCCCGTGACGGCGCCCGCGGCAGTGACCGCGGCGGTGACCGTGGCAGGGGCGGCCGTGCGCGGGGGGCGCGCGAGACGCTGAGCGCACAGGTCGACGGGGGTCACGCGGAGCTCGTCCCCGATCCCGACCGCGCGCACGGCTGGTCGCTGCTGCTGGACGGAGCGCCGCAGTCCTACGTCGACTTGGACGACCCCTCCCACCTCGGGTTCGAGTACCAGCGCAGACTCGGTCACGTCATCGACCTCGTGGCGCCGCCGGGACGTCCGCTGCACGTGCTGCACCTGGGCGGCGGAGCCTTCTCCCTCGCCCGTTACGTCGCGGCCACCCGGCCCCGTTCCACGCAGCAGGTCGTCGAGCGGGACACGGCGCTCGCCGCATGGGTGCGCACCGCCCTGCCGTTGGAACGTGGCTGGCGCATACGCGTACGCGGCGGCGACGCCCGTGAGGGCCTGGGCAGACTCCCGGTGCGGTGGGCGGACCTCGTCATCGCCGACGTCTTCACCGGCGCGAGCACGCCCGCGCATCTGACCAGCACCGAATTCCTCCACGAAGTACGGCGTGTGCTGCGCCCGGACGGACTGTACGCCGCGAACATCGCCGACGGGCCGGGCGGCGACGGCGGCGGGACGGCCCGTGGGCGGGGGCGCCGGCCGCTGGAGCATCTGCGCTCACAAGTCGCCACGGTGCGCGAGGTGTTCACCTCGGCTGCTCTCGTGGCCGATCCCGCCGTGCTGCGCGGGAAGCGCTTCGGCAACGCCGTACTCGTCGCAGCCGACCGTGAGTTGCCCGTCGCGGAGCTGACCCGGCGCTCGGCGGGCGACCCGCACCCGGGGCGGGTGGAGTCGGGCGGCACGCTCGACGGCTTCGCGGGCGGCGCCGTGCCGGTCACCGACGCGACGGCGAAGCCCTCACCGGTACCGCCTGAAGGAACCTTCGGCTGACCCGCCCGGGGCTCCGGTGCGCTCGCCGGCGTACCCGCGTACGTACTCGCGCTCCCGCGTGCTCTGCCTCAGCCGTTGTCGTACGACTCGATGCGCGGCGGCGCCCCGTCCCAGCGGCAGAAGACGGAGGAGGACGCCCCGTCCTTGGAGAAGGTCACCCGGATCCAGGTGGAGTCCTTCCAGACCTGCATGTCCCAGCCGTCGTTGGGCGTCGCGGACACCAACGTCGCGTAGTCGTCGCGCATGTCAAAGACGGCGCGGCCGCCCGCGACGCTGGCACCCTCCACCTTCCCCGACTCCGGCGGGTCGGCCGGCTCCGTGGGCCTGGACGGCGGTTTCGTCGTCTGCTCACCGCCGCCGGGCGCGGAAGGGGAGGCGGTCGGCCGCGGTTTCTCCGGCGGTGAGGACTTGGAGGGGGACGGCGCCGGCTCCGGCTGCTGCGGGGACGGCGCTCCGGGGCCCGTCGTGGACGACGAACCGTCCGCGATGGGCAGCGAACGCGGCGGCTCGTACTCGGTGCCTGCCAGGACCGTGTGAACCCCGAACCAGGACAGCGTCACTGCGCCGCTTGTCGCCAGCATCCAAGCCGTCGCGTGCACGAGTGTTCGTCGTCCCATCACTGTCACCATAGCTGCAACCTGCGTACTCACGTCCCGGTATGGACTAACGTTCGCACATGGCCCGAGTGCTCGTGGTCGAGGACGACCAGTTCGTACGTTCCGCCCTCATCCGGCACCTCAAGGACGCCTCGCACGTGGTGCGCAGCGTCGGCACGGCGCTGGAGGCGCTGCGCGAGGTCGCCCAATACGGATTCGACGTCGTGATCCTCGATTTGGGCCTTCCCGACCTGGACGGCGCGGAGGCGCTGAAGATGCTGCGCGGCATCACGGACGTACCCGTGATCGTCGCCACGGCCCGCGACAACGAGAACGAGATCGTCCGCCTGCTCAACGACGGTGCGGACGACTACCTGGTCAAGCCCTTCTCCGTGGAACACCTTTCCGCCCGCATGTCCGCGGTGCTGCGGCGCTCACAGGGCGCGACGGCAGGCGGGGGCGGCGGCCAGGGCACGGTCACGGAGCGTGTGTTGAGGGTGGGCGGCCTCGCCATCGACCCGCTGCGGCGGCAGGCCGAGCTCGACGGCGCGCTGCTGGATCTCACCCGGCGCGAGTTCGACCTGCTGGCATTTCTCGCCGGCCGGCCGGGTGTGGTCGTGGCGCGCAGGGAGCTGCTGGCCGAGGTCTGGCAGCAGTCCTACGGCGACGACCAGACCATCGACGTCCATCTCTCCTGGCTGCGCCGCAAGTTGGGCGAGACGGCGGCCCGTCCGCGCTACCTGCACACCATCCGCGGCGTCGGGGTGAAGCTCGAGGCGCCGACGGAGGCGCGGCCGTGAGAAAGGAAATACGGGCATGAGATGGGCACTGGTGAAGGTGTGCCTCGCCGTGACAGTCATGGTGGTGATCGCCTTCGCCGTGCCCTTGGGGCTCGTCGTGAAGGAGACGGCGCGGGACCGTGCGTTCTCCAACGCCGAGCGGCAGGCGGCCACCGTCGGTCCGGTGCTGGCGATCACGACGGACCGGCAGGAGCTCGAGCGGGCCGTGGTCAGCACGGAGGCGGGCGGCGAGGGCCGGCTCGCCGTACATGTGCCGCAGGCCCCGTCGCCCTCGAAGTCCTCGGACTCTTCCAACTCCTCGAACTCCTCGAAGGGGTCCGCGAGGGCCGGAGCAGCCGGTCCGGACAGCGCCGTCGAGGTGGGCCGGCAGCGTGCCACCCAGAAGCAGCTGGAGACGGCAAGGCGCCAGGGCCGCGCCTCGACCGTCATGGTGCCCGGCGGCTACACCTTGCTGCGGCCCACCGCGGTCGCCAGCGGTGAGTTCGCCGTCGTCGAGGTGTTCATCCCGAACGACGAGGTGACCCACAACGTCACCACGTCATGGCTGATCCTCGCGGGCGTCGGCATCGCCCTGATCCTCGGGTCGGTGGCCGTCGCCGACCGGCTCGGGACGCTCATGGTGCGCCCGGCGGGGCGTCTCGCGGCCGCCGCGCACTCCCTGGGGGAGGGCAAGCTGGGCGTGCGGGTGCCCGAGGACGGGCCGAGCGAACTGCGGTCCGCCGCCGTGGCGTTCAACGCCATGGCCGATCAGGTCGTACAACTCCTCGCCAATGAACGGGAGTTGGCGGCCGACCTGTCGCACCGGCTCCGTACGCCGCTGACGGTGCTGCGTCTGAACGCCGCCTCGCTCGGCGACGGCGACGCCGCGGAACACACCCGGGAGGCCGTCGCCAAGCTGGAGAGCGAGGTCGACCACATCATCAGCACCGCCCGCGAGCAGCGGGAGCAGCGGGTCCAGACGACGGGGGCCATCGAGTCCGCGGCCTGCGACGCGGCGGAAGTGATACGGGAACGCATGGCGTTCTGGTCGGCACTCGCCGAGGACGAGGGACGGGAGGCGCGGCTGGCCGGTGTGGAGCGTCCGGTCCGGGTGCCGGTCGCCCGGAGTGAACTCGCCGCGGCCCTGGACGCGATGCTCGGCAACGTCTTCCGTCACACGCCGGTGAGCACGGCCTTCTCCGTGGACGTCCACCACGGCGGACCGGCGAGCAACTCGGTGATCGTGCTCGTCTCCGACGCGGGCCCCGGCATAGCCGACCCGGACGCCGCGCTTCGCCGCGGCCACGGCGACGGCAAGCCGGGGTCGACCGGGCTCGGCCTGGACATCGTGCGCAGGGTCGCGGAGTCCACCGGCGGTGACGTACGCATCGGACCGTCCGTGCTGGGCGGCACCGAGATACGGGTGTGGCTGACGCTGGACGGCGGCGAGGCGGAGCGGCGCCGCCGCGGCCGGGGCCGTCGCCGCCCCGAACGCGAGCGCCGGACCCGCCTCCCCCTGGGCCGGGGCTAGCGCGCGGGCGGAGCGCGGGAGCGAGGCAGCGGGTGAAGGCTCCCAGCGGCCCGAGCGGCCCGAGCGGCCCGAGCGGCCCGAGCGGCCCGAGCGGCCCGAGCGGCCCGAGCGGCCCGAGCGGCACCGTGCCGCTCGGCGAACGACGACCTCGTCCGTGCGCCGGGGCCGCGGCACGGGTGCCCCGTTCCCTAACCGGACCCTTGCCCTCCCTTAAGCGCGGCCTAAGTTCCTCAACTCCCGCCCGTAACAAGCGAATTGTCCGGCTCGGCCCCGCTAGTTTGCCTCAGGTCCGTACCATCACCCCCACCTGATGAGGCACCCCGACGATGACGAACACCCCTGCAGCACAGCCCTCCCGGACCAGCCGCAAAGTGAAGCTCGCCGCGGCGGCAGCCGCTGCCGCGACGGTCGCCGGCGCCGCCTTCGCGTTCGCCGGGAACGCGAGCGCCGGCGAGGAGGAGAAGGGCAGCGCGAGCAAGGCGAAGCCCGCGGCGGCAGGCACCTTCGCGCCGTACGTCGACACCTCGCTCGAGCCCTCCTACGACCTCATCAAGAGCTCCGAGAAGACGGGTGTGAAGGAGTTCAACCTGGCCTTCATCACCTCGGGCGGCGGCTGTGTCCCCAAGTGGGGCGGCACCCAGGACCTCGGTGAGAACGCCGTGGCGAAGCAGATCGAGGAATTCCGGGCCAAGGGCGGAGACGTGAGGGTCTCCTTCGGCGGCGCGGCCGGCTCCGAACTCGGCCTGGCCTGCGACTCGGCGGACGAACTGGCCAAGGCGTACGGCAAGGTCATCGAAGCCTTCGCCCTGAAGAAGGCCGACTTCGACATCGAGGGTGCCGCCCTTCCCGACACCGAGGCCAACACCCGCCGCGCCCAGGCGATCGCCCAGCTCCAGAAGAAGCACAAGGACCTGGACGTCTCCTTCACCCTGCCCGTGCTCCCCGAGGGGCTGACACAGGACGGCACGGGCCTGCTGGAGAACGCCAAGAAGAACGGGGTGAAGATCTCCGCGGTCAACATCATGGCCATGGACTACGGCCCGTCCTACGACGGCGACATGGGTAAGTACGCCATCGACGCCGCCACCGCCACCCAGAAGCAGGTCAAGACGGCGCTGGGCATCGAGGACGACGCCAAGGCGTGGAAGACCGTGGCCGTCACCCCGATGATCGGCGTCAACGACGTCCCCGTCGAGATCTTCAAGACGGACGACGCGGCCGAGGTGAAGAAGTTCGCGGACGAGAAGAACCTGGGCTGGCTCTCGATGTGGTCGGCCACCAGGGACAAGGCCTGCCCGGGCGGCCCCAAGGACGAGGCGGACCCGACCTGTTCGAGCATCGAGCAGGAAGCGGACGCGTTCGCCAAGGGCTTCACCGGCTGACCGGCCTCCCACCCGAAGCCGGCCGTGCGCGGCCGGCTCCCGGACCAGGGTGGGGCGTGGCGCCTTCCCCCCACACCCCGCTTCGCCCCACCCTTTCATTCTGAATACAGCTCCTTCTGAATACCGGGTTCCCGGACCCTTCAGGACCCCAGGCGGGTCCCCTACTCGTCCCGGCGCTCCGTCACACCTCACCTGACCCCTGAGGGTGACGGGGCGTCGGGATGGTCACTCCTCCGGACAGCGCCCGGGTGCGGGCGCCCTGCCGGTGTCCTTTGCTGCCAGGTATGACACCTCAGACGCGGCGTGATTCAGGCATCGTGCGGAGGATATTGACCGGCGGGCTCGCAGCGGCCGTATCCATATGCGGCTTCGCCGGCTCGGCGTCGGTGAACAGCCGGCCCCACAATCTGGCTCCGGCGTCGGACGACGTCGGGCGTCCGGGGGAGGGCCGCGAGCGCGTCACCCTCAGCGAACCGGCACCCTCCTACGCACGTCCCATAACGAAGGCCGCCCGCATCTCGGAGCGCTGGGGAGTCCCCGGCGGATGGGCGGCAGGACATCACACGGGCGTCGACTTCGCCGCACCGACGGGAACCACCGTCCGGTCAGTCGGCACCGGCAGAGTCGAACTCGCCGGGGAAGCAGGCTCGTACGGCAATGCCGTGATCGTCCACATGAAGGACGGCAAGCACGTCCTCTTCGCGCACCTCTCGAAGATCACCGTACGGCTGGGGCGCGTCGTCCGCGCGAACACCGTACTCGGCGAATCCGGCAACACCGGCCGGTCGACCGGCCCGCATCTGCACTTCGAGGTACGCGCCAAGCGGGGTTACGGCACGGAAGTCGACCCCGTCACCTACCTGGCCCGGCACGGTGTCCGCATCGCGTAGCCCGTGAAGCGGCATCCCGCGGGGCCAGCATGAGGCCCTCACCGGAGAGGCGTCCCGGTGAGGGCCTTGCCACGAGGCGGTCCGTGCGGCGATCGGGCGCAGAGCCGGCGGTCGCCAGTCAGCCGCGGTCGCCGTCGCGAGGGGCCTCGCGCCCGGCGGCGGTGCGCGCGACCGTCGCCAGCAGCGTGCCGATGACGACGCCGATCACGAGGTAGACACCGGCGGTGCCCGCCTTCGCCTCCCAGCCGGCGGTGGAGGTGAAGGGCATCAGCATCACGGCCGCCGTGCCCAGCGCGATGATCCACCCGAGGAACCGGCCCGGCTGCGGCGTCGCCAGCATCAGCAGATGCAGCACCGCCGTGGCCGCCAGAGCGGCGAGGGCCGAGCCCAGCGCGAGCTGACCGGTGGAGGTGAGCTCCATGGTGCCTTCCTGCTCGGGGGCGAAGACCGGGATGTCCAGCACTCCGCGTACGAGCAGCAGCGCGACGGCCGCCGCGAGCGCGGCCACCAGCGCCACGGCGACGCCGCCCGCCCACAGCCGCGCGAAGCTGACGCGGCGGCGGTGGCCGCCGGGCGGGCGGTCGTGGTTGAAGCCGTTGGTCCGCTTCTCCGGTACGTATGTGCCGGACTCGTCGTACGGGTCCGGGTAGCGGGCCGCGGAGCCGTAACCGGGTGCCGGTTCGAAGGGCTCGAACGGGCCGTCCCGCTCCGGGGCGCCGTGCGGACCCCCGCCGGGCCCGGCGCCAGGGCCTTGCCGACCGGGCTGTCCGGGCTGTCCGGGCCGCCCGTGCTGTCCCGGCCGGCCGTGCGGATTGCGAGGGTCCTGAGGGCCGTTCGGGTCGTGTGGACCTGCCATGTGTATCGAGTCCTCTCCCTGGGCCTCCCCGGACCGTGGTCCGCTCCCACCAGGCTCGGTCCGCCCCGCGGCCGCCGCATCCCCAGCGCGGGCACGGCTCACCCACGCGGCCGTACGACCGCGGCATGAGGGCGACGCGCGGTGCGCGGCCGTCAGCGGGCGCGCGCGGGCGCACGAAAAAGGCCCCCGCCCGGGTCTCCCCAGGTGAGGGCCGTGATCGACGAGGGTGAATGACGGGACTTGAACCCGCGACTTCCTGGACCACAACCAGGTGCTCTACCAGCTGAGCTACATCCACCACGACCGGCTCGCTCTTTCCGTCCGGCCGAGAAAGAGTGTACAGGGTGCGGCGGGATGCTCGCGCACGGGTTCTGGCCCACCCGAAGGGGCTCGAACGGGACCACACAGCACCGGGAACTGCCGCGCAATGCCCGCAACTGCCCGCAACCGGACCCGGACTGCGACCGGCCTGCGACCGGACGCCACGGGACGGGGCCCGGGGACGCCCGGACCGCCGTCCCTCACTCAGCGGGCGGGACCACGTGCTTGGCGGCGATCTTCTTCGCGGTGTCCGAGTCCGGGCCGGGCGGCGCGACGAGAACCGCCTCGCGGTAGTAGCGCAGCTCCGCGATCGACTCGCGGATGTCCGCGAGTGCCCGGTGGTTGCCGTTCTTCGGCGGGCTGTTGAAGTACGCACGCGGATACCAGCGGCGGGCCAGCTCCTTTATGGAGGAGACGTCCACGATGCGGTAGTGGAGGTGCGCCTCCAGGTCGGCCATGTCCCGGGCGAGGAAGCCGCGGTCGGTGGCGACCGAGTTGCCGCAGAGCGGGGCCCGGCCCGCCTCCGGGGCGTGCTTGCGGACGTAGGCGAGGACCTGCTCCTCGGCGTCGGCCAGCGTCGTGCCGTCGTCGAGTTCGTCCAGCAGGCCGGATGCGGTGTGCATCTCGCGGACGATCTCCGGCATCGAGGCCAGTGCCCGCGCCGGAGGACGGATGACGACGTCGACGCCTTCCCCGAGTACGTTCAGCTCGGAGTCGGTGACGAGAGCGGCCACCTCCACGAGCGCGTCGTCCGCCAGCGAGAGGCCCGTCATCTCGCAGTCGATCCACACCATGCGGTCATTCATGCGCTTCACCCTACGTCCACGCAGTCAGCCGCGGCCCCGTTGTCCCGGCAACCTCGGAGCCCATGCGTCCGACTCCGGCTTGCCGGGCTCGGTGGCGTCGTGGCGGGAGTCCCGGTGTGCGCGGGCGGTGTCCCGCAGCTCGCGCGGGACGTACTGGCCCGCCGCGTGCAGCACGCGGTCGCCGCCGGTGCCGGTGCCGCCGCCCGGGCCGTTGCCGGAGCCGCCGGGGCCACCCGCCTCACCGTATGCGGCCTGAGCACCGTGGGTGCCGTGAGCGCCCTGCGCCCCGGAGCGGCCGCCGGCCTCCCCGCCACCCGCTCCTGCGTCGTCCTCCGCGTGCCCGCCGCCGGCTCCGTTCCCGCCGTCCGGACGCCGGATGCGGTACGCGGCGCGGTACGCGGCCGGTGACGAGCCCAGCTGACGCCGGAAGTGCCCCCGCAGCGCCACCGGCGAACGGAACCCGCAGCGCCCCGCGACCTCGTCGACCGAGTAGTCGGAGGTCTCCAGCAGCCGCTGTGCCTGCAGCACACGCTGCGTGATCAGCCACTGGAGGGGTGCGCTGCCCGTCAGGGAGCGGAAGCGCCGGTCGAAGGTGCGGCGGGACATGTACGCGCGAGCAGCCAGCGTTTCCACGTCGAACTGCTCGTGAAGATGCTCCAGCGCCCACGCGACGACCTCGGCGAGCGGGTCCGCGCCCATCTCCTCCGGTAAAGAGCGGTCCAGATGGCGGGGATGACCTCCGCTCTCCGTCCCGCTGCCGCGGCGGGGCGGTACCACCAGGCGGCGGGCGAGGGCACCCGCCGCCTCGGACCCGTGGTCGTTGCGTACGACGTGCAGGCACAGGTCGATTCCGGCGGCGGTGCCCGCGGAGGTGAGGATGTCGCCGTCGTCCACGAAGAGTTCGCGGGGGTCGACGTGCACGGAGGGATAGCGCTTGGCGAGCGTCGGTGCGTACATCCAGTGGGTCGTCGCGGGGCGTCCGTCCAGGAGTCCGGCGGCGGCGAGCACGAACGCCCCGGTGCAGAGGCCGACGAGGCGCGCCCCCTCCTCGTGCGCCCTGCGCAGGGCCTCGAGGGCGGCGGCCGGCGGCGGCTGCGTGATCGACCGCCAGGCCGGGACGACGACGGTGCCCGCGCGGGACAGCGCGTCGAGCCCGTAGGGAGCGCTCAGTTGGAGCCCGCCGGTCGTACGCAGCGGCCCGTCCTCCCCCGCACACACCAGAAGCCGATAGCGGGGGACCCCTGCGTCCTGGCGGTCGATGCCGAAGACGGAGAGCGGTATGGAGCTCTCGAAGATGGGACCACCGCTGAAGAGCAGCACCGACACGATCTCCCGGCGCCGCCGTGCGGCCAGCTTGCGGGTCGTCGCCGGGCCGTTCGTCGAGTCCTGATGGCTCTTTGGAACGCTCACCGGTAGTCAGCCCCCCTCAATCGTCGCGTCCTCTCGGTCCTGCGCGTTTCCCCCGCGGCGATAGCCAAGATCGAATCTACTGTGTCGGACGATGTCGTTGGGACAAGTTCGACACTCGGTGCTATGTCGACAAGGCAACTTGGCGTGAAGCGTTCGATCACGAAGCGTTCCATCCGGTGACGCCACTGGGAAGTGCGCATGCCGTCCCTGCCCCGCCGCCGTAGGCGCCACACGTGCCCGTCGGTCCTTTCCTCGCAGGTGGCGGGGGGTGGCGAAGTTGCAGTCCCAACTGCCGCGACCAGTAACAAGATTGGCCGAAAATCACGGGGACCGCATGTGGGATTCGGACACAACGTGTGCGTACGCCTCCGTGCACCGGCGTACGCCGGTGCAATTCGGCCGCTACGGCTCACCCGGGTGTCCCCAGTGCCGTCCGCCCCTGTGCAGACCCGTCCCGGTACGGCTGTGACGTCCCCGGTGCGGCCCCGGCCTGCCGTCGGTGAAGCGGCGGAGGCCGTGCTGTGCGTACGCGTGCTGGGACAGGTGCAGAAGCACACCGCACACCGCCGTGACGACGGCGAGCCCTGCGGCTGCGCCGAGCGCGGCCAGGAAGGAGACACCGCAGGTCACAAGCGTGACCGGGGTCAGTGCGCAGCTGAAGGCGCCCCAGCGGACGAGCGCGCCCGCGGCGACAGAGGTGCGTGCCGCGCTCTCCGTGTCGGGGGCGGGATCGTCGTCGTGGTCCGCGCCGGGACGGGAGAGGAACACGGCGGAGGGCGGCGCCGCGGAGGAGAGGAGCGCCGCGGAGGAGGGGAGGCGGCGCCGGCCCCCGCCCCGTCGGGGAGTCTGTGTGGGCACGCAGTGATAACGCAGCGTCGACAGGAACGTAACTCCGCGTATCCGGATGCCTGTTGGGGGTAAGGGGCGAAGCCGGGCGTTGCGCCGAGCCGATCCCTCAGGCATGCTCCGGGGTCAGCCCGCAGCGGCCGGTCCCTCCCAGCGCCCCTGGGCAAGGGGGGAGTCTGGTCGTACCCTTACGGGTAAGAGGCTGGAGAGCGCCCTTCGGACGGCCTGATGGCCGGATTCACGCCGGGCGTTCAGCACCGCCAGGATGCCGATTTCCGTACGGAAGCCCACAGTCAACCGCCGCTCCCTCCGCACAGAGGACTCCCTTCGCCGAGACACACATGGCCGGACACGAGATCCCCGAACCAGCGGACCGCAAGCAGGTCGCAGAGCCGAGTGCGACCGATGAGGCGGCGGAAGAGGCACGCCACTCATGCGATCCGGCCTTCCAGCACGGCGTGGTGGTGGGTTTCGACGGTTCCATGTCGAGTGAACGTGCTCTCGCGTACGCGATCGGGATGGCCTACAGGTCCGGTTCCGGCCTGATCATCGTCCACGTGGCCAACAGGCTGCCGACGACCGTGTGGGCCGGCTGTGAGCCGCCCGTCTTCGTGGATGTGCCCGACCACCGCACGGAGGTGCTCGGGCTCGAACTCGCCTGCGCGGAACACCTCTCCGAGGTTCCCTGGATCCTCGTCGAGCGCGGCGGCGACATCTGCCACGAGCTGGAAGAGGTCGGACACGAATACGAGGCGGACGCCATCGTCGTCGGTTCGACGCACGGTCTCGCGGGGCGGATCTTCGGCTCGGTGGCGGGACGGCTGGCGCGGCGGGCCGAGCGCCCGGTCGTGGTGATCCCGTAACGCTCCCGCGGGCGGACGGTGCCCAATTGCGCCCTGTGCGGAGGGTGTTCCGTTTTTGTCCGGCGCCGAATCTTCTCGACGCGGCATGTGGATTGTGCGCTTGTGAGGGGCATATAGGGGGCACGGGACTTCCGTACATATGAAGAGCGTGCTGTCGCACGGGAGGTGACGGTCCCGTGGGACGGCAACCTGCCGGCGTTATGGGCGACGCCGGCAAGGGGAGGCGGAATCCCGCGTGGTTGGTGGCCCGCGCGGGATTCCGCCCGCCGCTTTCTGCGCTCGCCGCGCCCCGTCCGGCTACTCCACCGTGACGGACTTCGCCAGGTTCCTCGGCTTGTCGATGTCCCGGCCGAGGGCCAACGCCGTGTGGTAGGCGAGCAGTTGGAGCGGAATGCCCATGAGCACAGGGTCCAGCTCGACCTCGTTGCGCGGGACCAGGATCGTGTGGTCCGCCTTCTCCTGCTCCTGGTGCGCCACGGCGAGGATCTTGCCGCTGCGGGCCTTGATCTCCTCCAGCGTCGCCCTGTTCTTGTCGAGGAGTTCGTCGTCCGGGAGGATCGCCACCGTCGGCACCGCGGGCTCGATCAGCGCGAGCGGTCCGTGCTTCAGCTCGGAGGCCGGGTAGGCCTCGGCGTGGATGTACGAGACCTCCTTGAGCTTCAGGGACGCCTCGCGGGCCACGGGGTAGCCCCGTACACGGCCGACGAACATCATGCTCTTCGCCTCCGCGTAGTCCTGCGCGAGCTTCTTGATGTCGTCCTCAGCGCGCATGATCTCGTCGATCTGCCCGGGCAGGCGGCGCAGTCCCTCGATGATCCGCTTGCCGTCGGCGACGGACAGGTCGCGGATGCGGCCCAGGTGCAGGGCGAGCAGCGCGAAGGCAACTGCCGTGTTGGTGAAGCACTTTGTCGATACGACGCAGACCTCGGGGCCCGCGTGCACGTACACGCCGCCGTCCGTCTCACGCGCGATGGCGGAGCCCACGACGTTCACCACACCCAGCACGCGCGCGCCCTTGCGCTTGAGCTCCTGCACGGCTGCGAGCGTGTCGTAGGTCTCGCCGGACTGGCTGACCGCGATGTAGAGGGTGTCGGGGTCGACGACGGCGTTGCGGTAGCGGAACTCGCTGGCGGGCTCCGCGTCCGCGGGCACCCGCGCCAGTTCCTCGATCATCTGCGCGCCGATCATGCCCGCGTGGTAGGCCGAGCCGCAGCCGAGGATCTTCACGCGGCGCATGCTGCGCGCCTCGCGGGCGTCTAGATTGAGGCCGCCGAGGTGGACGGTCGCGAAGCGCTCGTCGATGCGGCCGCGCAGCACGCGGTCGACGGCGTCGGCCTGCTCGGCGATCTCCTTGTGCATGTAGGTGTCGTGGCCGCCCATGTCGTAGGACTCGGCGGCCCACTCCACCGTCTCGGGCGAGGTCGAGGTGCGCGAACCCTCGGTGGTGTAGGTGCGGTAGTCGTCGGCCTTGATGGTGGCCATCTCGCCGTCGTCCAGTGTGACGACCTGGCGGGTGTGCGAGACGAGCGCGGCGACGTCCGAGGCGACGAACATCTCGTGCTCGCCGATGCCCAGCACGACGGGCGAGCCGTTGCGTGCCACGACGATGCGGTCGGGGAAGTCCGCGTGCAGCACCGCGATCCCGTACGTGCCCTCGACCATCCGCAGCGCTTCCTGGACCCTGGCCTCCAGGCGTTCGGCCTGTGCGCGGGCGATCAGGTGGGAGAGGACCTCGGTGTCGGTCTCGGAGACGAAGACGACGCCGTCGGCGGTGAGTTTGGCGCGCAGCTCGGAGGCGTTGTCGATGATGCCGTTGTGGACGACGGCCACCTTCTCGTCCTTGTCCAGGTGAGGGTGGGCGTTGACGTCGTTGGGGGCGCCGTGGGTGGCCCAGCGGGTGTGGGCGATGCCGGTGGTGCCCGCGAACTTCGCGGGGACGCGCTCCTCCAGGTCACGCACGCGGCCCTTGGTCTTCGCGGTCTTCAGGCCCGCGTTCCTGCCCGTCCCGCTGCTGTGGATGGCGATGCCGGCGGAGTCGTATCCCCGGTACTCCAGGCGCTGCAGCCCCTCCAGCAGGAGCGGAGCAACCTCGCGTCGGCCGATATATCCCACGATTCCGCACATATTGGCTGTTGCCTCTCCTCGTCGGTTTCCACTCGGTGGTGGGCTGGTCTCGTTGCTGTTGTGTGCTGTGCCGGGCCTCAGGTCCGGCCGCCGGTCTTCGTCGTCCGCGGGGTGCCGCCGGCGGGCGGACGCCGTCCGTCCCCGGTCATCCGTAGACGATGCGGCGCAGTTGCCGCAGCGAGAGATCCGGCGGTGCCACCGCGCGGTGCGGCAGCTCGGACGAGATGCGGGCGAAGATCTGCGTGTTGTTCTGCCCCCTGGACTGCAGCTCGCGATGGCGGCGGCGTACGAACTCCTCGGTCGTCTCGTCGAAGTACGCCAGTACGTCCAGGACGATCCGGGCCGCCTCACCGCGCTGGAGCGGTGTCGTGCGGACCAGATGGTCGATGAGGTCGTCGTGGACCGGCGTACGCACTTCGAGCACACCTTGATATTGAGCGCTCGGCGCGAGGAACGCAAGAAACTTGCCCGATATCGGGCACGTGTGTCGAAGATAGCTGTGTGCGACCCCGTGGTGACCGGATGCCTCCGGGTCGGACGGGGGTGACGGGGGTGACGGGGGCAGCGGGAGTGATGAGGAGGACGAGGGTGACGGGAGAGCTGCCGCGGGCCGCGACCCCGCCTGCCCCGGGGCGGCGGCGAGTGGTCTACACCTTGACCCGGAGTGAGGGGCGCGATACACGTGTGTCCGTTCGTCTGCACCACGCACATGACCCCGGCCCGCGTGGCGACGCCGCGTGGGCCCCATGCACGACGCCCACCGAAGGGACCGTCCGTGAGACGAATCCGGCCGCTGCTGCTGTGCGCCGCTCTCCTCGTCACCGTCCTCCCCGGCTCGACGGCTGCCGCGGCCGCCGAGAACCCAGGCCCCCGCGAGCGGCAGCCCACGCCGCTGGGCCACGTGGTGCCGGCGCCCGAATCCGTACGGGAGGGCGGCGGGGCCTTCACCATCACGGACAGGACGGTCATCCGTGTGACCGGCTCCTCCGGCGAGGCGCGCCGCGTCGCGGACCAACTGGCGGGGCTGCTGCGCCCGTCCACCGGCTACCGGCTGCCCGTCACCACACAGCCGGGCCGTGACGGCATCCAACTGCGGCTCACGGGCGGGAAGTCGCCCGGGAAGTCCGGCAAGTCCGGGCTGGGCGCGGAGGGTTACCGGCTGAAGGTCTCCCCGAAGGCGGCCGTGATCAGCGCGCCCACCGGCACGGGACTCTTCCACGGGATGCAGACGCTGCGCCAGTTGCTGCCCCCGCAGATCGAGTCGCGTACGGAGCAGCCGGGCCCGTGGCAGGTGGCGGGCGGCACGGTCACCGACCGGCCGCGGTACGCCTACCGGGGCGCGATGCTCGACGTCTCGCGGCACTTCTTCAGCGTCGAGGAGGTCAAGCGCTACATCGACCAGCTCGCCATGTACAAGATCAACAAGCTGCATCTGCACCTCTCCGACGACCAGGGCTGGCGGATCGCCATCGACTCCTGGCCGCGGCTGGCGACGTACGGCGGCGGGACCGAGGTCGGCGGCGGCCCCGGCGGCCACTACACCAAGGCCGACTACCGGGAGATCATCCGCTACGCCGACGAGCACGAGCTGACCGTCGTCCCCGAGATCGACATGCCGGGGCACACCAACGCGGCGCTCGCCTCGTACGCGGAGCTCAACTGCGACGGCGTCGCGCCGCCCCGCTACACGGGCATCGAGGTGGGCTTCAGCTCCCTGTGCGTGCCGCTCGATGTGACGTACGACTTCGTGGACGACGTGGTGCGTGAGCTGGCCGAGATGACGCCGGGCCGCTATCTGCACATCGGCGGCGACGAGGCGCACTCGACGAGCCACGAGGACTACGTCGCCTTCATGGAGCGGGCCCAGAAGACTGTCGCCAAGTACGGCAAGACGGTGATCGGCTGGCACCAGCTCACCGGTGCGAAGCCGGCCGAGGGCGCCGTGGCGCAGTACTGGGGGACGAGCGGGGCCGCGGACGAACCGGAGGTCGTGGAGGCGGCGAAGAAGGGGACGAAGCTGATCCTCTCGCCTGCCAACCGTGCCTACCTCGACATGCAGTACAACGAGGACACGCCACTCGGGCTGCACTGGGCGGGCTATGTGGAGGCGGAGCAGTCCTACAGCTGGGAACCCGGCAGCTACATCGAGGGAGCGCCCGAGGGCGCCGTGCTGGGGGTCGAGGCGCCGCTGTGGTCGGAAACGCTGGAGAACAGCGAACACATCGAGTTCATGGCGTTCCCGCGGCTTCCCGGCATCGCGGAACTGGGCTGGTCGCCCGAGTCGGCGCTCGGCTGGGAGGGCTACCGGGAACGGCTGGCCGAACAGGGCCCGCGGTGGGAGCAGTTGGGCATGGAGTACTGGCGCTCACCGCAGGTGCCCTGGCCGGGCGGCAGCCGCTGACGGGCCGCCCGGCGGGGCCTGTGCGCGAGCGAGGGGCCTCAGAAGCGGTCGAGGAGGGCCTTCTTGGCCGTGGTGAACTCCTCGTCGGTGAGCACGCCTTCGCGGTGCAGTTCGCCGAGCTCACGCAGGCGGCGCAGCAGCCCGTCATGGTCGGAGACGTCCGCGGTGCCGTCCGTGCCCGCTGCTCCCGGCGCGTACGCCGCGGTCCCGCCGCCCTTGGAGAGAGACGGGGCAGCGGGCGGCACTGCCGGGCCTCCTCCCTGGTGGGGCTGTGCCGCGGCGGGGTGCGGCAGCCGGGCCGTCACCGCGGCGGCGAGCAGCACCGAGCCGCCCGTCTCACGGGCCTGCCGAATGCCCCACAGCAGCAGGCAGTTGGGGTCGTGTTCGGGCTTGAGGACGGGGGGCCTGCCCTTCGGGCGGAACCGCAGTGAGCCGTTCTCCCAGCCGATCGCGGGCGTCCACTCCACGCCGTCCAGTTCGTCGAGAGCGAGGAGGCGCGGCCCCGCATGCGACTTGCTCTCAGCGGCCATCCAGTTCCAGTCGAGCTGGATGCGCTCGCCGTCGAAGGAGACGGTGCCGTCGGTGCCGCTCGCCGTCAGCGGCACGGACGGCCCGGGCAGCAGATAGCGGTCGCAGGGCGTGTCCGGGACCTCGTCCAGCAGCAGGGCACGGCGGAGCTCTTCCACGAAGTACTCGGCGACGCCCTCGCGGTCCCGCTCCACCGCCAGTTGGTACGGATCGGAGCCGTCCGGCAGCCGCCCGCTCGCCACCTGGGCGAGCGGGTCAGCGCCTTCGCGCAGCCGCAGCCTGAGCCGGCCGCCCTTCCGTCCGGGTTCGTACGCGATGCCGGAGACGGCCATGAGGGGAACAGCCACCTCGCCCAGTGACTTGCGAAGGGGCGGCACTTGCTTCCCCGCGGCCGGGACGATCCGGATCGTCTCCCCGTCGAATGTCCAGGTGCCCGTGCGCTGGATGATTTCCGCCATGCTGCGATTATCCGACGCCGAGCTCCCTGGCCACCAGCATCCGCTGGACCTCGCTCGTGCCCTCGCCGATCTCGAGGATCTTGGAGTCGCGCCACATGCGGGCCACCGGGTATTCGTTCATGAAGCCGTAGCCGCCGTGGATCTGGGTGGCCTCGCGGGCATTGGTGACGGCGATCTCCGAGGAGTAGAGCTTCGCCAGCGCCGCCTCCTTCTTGAACGGTTCGCCGAGAGTCAGCCGGGACGCCGCGTCACGCCAGGCGATACGGGCCGTGTGCGCCCGCATCTCCATGTCGGCCAGCTTGAACTGGATCGCCTGGTTGGCACCGATCGGCTTGCCGAACGCCTGCCGGGTCTTGGCATAGCTGACGGACTCGTCGACGCAGCCCTGTGCGAGCCCCGTGGCCAGCGCGGAGATGGCGATCCGGCCCTCGTCGAGGATGCGCAGGAACTGGGCGTAGCCGCGGCCCTCCTCGCCCAGCAGATTCGCCGCCGGGACCCGTACGTCGGTGAAGGACAGCTCGCGGGTGTCCGAGGCGTTCCAGCCGACCTTCGAGTAGGGGGCGGCGACCGTGAAGCCGGGGGTGCCGGACGGCACGATGATCGTCGAGATCCGCGGCGACCCGTCCTCCTTGCGGCCCGTGACGGCGGTGACGGTGACCAGACCGGTGATGTCCGTACCGGAGTTGGTGATGAAGCACTTCGAGCCGTTGATCACCCAGCTTTCCCCATCCCGCTCCGCCGTTGTACGGGTGCCGCCGGCGTCCGAACCGCACTCGGGTTCGGTCAGGCCGAAGGCGCCCAGCATCTCCCCGGAGCACAGCCGGGGCAGCCACTCGCGCTTCTGCTCCTCGGTGCCGAACCGGAAGACCGGCATGGCGCCGAGGGAGACGCCGGCCTCCAGGGTGATGGCCACCGAGGAGTCCACGCGGGCGAGCTCCTCCAGGGCGAGGCAGAGCGCGAGATAGTCGCCGCCCATGCCGCCGTACTCCTCGGGGAAGGGCAGCCCGAACAGGCCCATCTCGCCCATCTGGCGCACGATTTCGTACGGGAACTCGTGCCGCTCGTAGAACTCGCCGATCTTCGGGGCGACGACCTTCTGCGCGAACTCCTCGACTGTGCGGCGGAGTTCCTCGTGCTCGGAAGAGAGACGGTGGTCGAGAGACATGGTGGTCACTGCTCCTTGTGGGAGTTCGGACGGGAGCCGGTATCCGTGCCGGCGCCGGTGAGCGCGCGCACGGTGCGTGAAGGGCTGGGACGGCCCAGCCGGTCCGCCATCCAGCCGCTTGTGGCCGTCAGACGGGCGAGGTCGACCCCGGTCTCGATGCCGAGACCTTGCAGCATCCAGACGAGGTCCTCGGTCGCGAGGTTTCCGGTGGCGCTCTTCGCGTACGGGCAGCCGCCGAGACCGCCCGCGGAGGCGTCGACGGTGGTCACGCCGTGCTGGAGCGCGGTGAGGGTGTTGGACAGGGCCTGGCCGTAGGTGTCGTGGAAGTGGACGGCGGTACGGGCCGCGGGAACCTCCGCGGTGGCCAGCTCGCCGAGCAGCGCCGCGACATGGCCGGGCGTGGCGACGCCGATGGTGTCGCCGAGGCTCAGCTCGTCGCAGCCCATGTCCAGCAGCGCGCGGCAGACTCCGGCCACCTGCGCGGGCGGGACGGCGCCTTCCCACGGATCGCCGAAACACATGGACACATAGCCGCGCACCCACAGCCCCTCCGCCTTGGCGCGGGCGGCCACGGGCTCGAACATCGCCAGTGACTCGTCCAGGGAGCGGTTGAGGTTGGCCCTCGCGAAGGACTCGGTGGCGCTGGCGAAGACGGCGATGTGCCGGCAGCCGTGGGCGAACGCCCGGTCGAGGCCCCGTGCGTTGGGCACCAGGACCGGCAGCCGCAGGTCTTGCGGCAGGTCGCCGAGGAGCGGCATCAGCTCCTCGGCGTCGGCGAGTTGGGGGACCCACTTGGGGTGCACGAAGCTCGTCGCCTCGATGGTCTCCAGCCCCGCCTCGCGCAGCCGGTGGATGAACTCGGACTTCACCTCGACGGGGACGGTCGCCTGCTCGTTCTGCAGGCCGTCGCGCGGGCCGACTTCGTGGATGCGAACCCGGGACGGGAGGCCGTCGCCGGTGAACCGCATGGGCAGACCCTCGATCACACCTCCACCTCCTTGCCCGTCTCCGGGCCCGTGGCCTTGTCCCGGTCCTTTTCGCGGACCGGTTCCTGGCCCTGGTTCCGGCCGTGGTCCTGAGCCTGGTCCTGGTCCTGGTCCTGGTCCGCGTCGCCGGTGGAGGACGCCGGGGGATGCGGCTCGACGACGGCGAGCACCTGGTCCATGGCGACGGTGCTTCCCGCCGTGACGTCCAGTTCGGTGACTGTGCCGTCGTAGGGGGCGGTGATGACGTGCTCCATCTTCATCGCCTCGACGACGAGCAGACTCTGGCCCGCCGTCACCTTGTCGCCGGCGGCGGCCTTCACCACGGTTACCGTGCCGGGCATGGGCGCCGTCAGGGCGTCCGCACCGTGTGCCCCGGCGCCGCCGCGCAGGGCGGCCGCCACGGGGTCGTGGTCCTGCATGTGCCAGCTGTCGCCGTCGCGGCCGAGCCAGTGGCCCGTGGCGGAGGCGGCGTGGGCGAGCCGGAGAGTGGTGCCGTCCCACTCTAGGTGCAGCCCGTGCGCCGCGCCGTCGTCGACGAGCCGGGCCGTGCGGGGCTCACCGTCGCCGACCCGGACCCGCGCGTCGCTCGCCGGCCCCTGTACGTGGACGGCGACCGGGTCGTGCCCCGGCACCCGCAAGTGGTGTGCCGTCCAGGCCGGTTCACCGCCGAGACGCCAGCCCGAAGGCACCGAGAAGGGGTCCGTCCAGGCAGCCGTGGACGTTTCAGGTTCGAGTGCCGCATGGCGCAGCAGGGCGGCCGCCGCATAGACCTCATCGGGGATCTCGCGGGGCACAAGCGAGGCCGCCGTGCGGTCGACCAGGCCGGTGTCGAGGGCGCCCGCGGCGACGTCGGGATGTCCCGAGAGCCGCCGCAGGAAACCGGTGTTGGTCTCCACGCCGAGCACCGTCGTCTCCGCGAGGGCGGCGCGCAGCCTGCGCAGCGCCGTGGGCCGGTCCGGCCCGTGCGCGATGACCTTGGCCAGCATCGGGTCGTACGTCGTGCCGACCTCGGTGCCCGGCAGCAGCCCCGAGTCCGTGCGTACGCCCTGGCCTTCGGCCTCACGGAGCAGCAGAACCGTGCCCGCCGAAGGCAGGAAGTCCACCCTGTCCCCCTGGAGCAGGGCCGTCTCGGCGCAGATGCGCGCCTCGACCGCGTGACCGTTCAGGGCGATGCCTGCCTGGCCGAAGGGCAGCGGCTCTCCTGCGGCCACCCGCAGCTGCCACTCGACCAGGTCGACGCCCGTGATCATTTCCGTGACGGGATGCTCGACCTGGAGGCGGGTGTTCATCTCCATGAAGTAGTAGGGACGGTGGGCGCCGTCCTCATGCGGGGAGGACCCGCCGCCCTGAGGGCCGCCCGGGACGATGAACTCCACCGTGCCCGCGCCGCGGTACCCGCAGGAACGGGCGGCCTCCACGGCGGCCTCGCCCATCGCCGCCCGCGTCGCCTCGTCCAGCAGCGGGCTCGGAGCCTCCTCGATGATCTTCTGGTGGCGGCGCTGCAGAGAGCACTCGCGCTCGCCGAGATGCACCACGTTGCCGTGACCGTCGGCGAGTACCTGGATCTCGATGTGGCGCGGGGAGTCGATCCAGCGCTCCACCAGCAAGGTGTCGTCGCCGAAGGAGCCCAGGGCCTCGCGCCTCGCAGCGGCGACCTCGTCCGGCAGGGCCGCCTCGTCCCGCACCAGGCGCATGCCCTTGCCGCCGCCGCCCGCCGAGGGCTTCAGCAGCACGGGCATGCCGATCTCCCGTGCGGCGGCGGTCAGTTCGGCATCGCTCAGGCCCGACCCGGAGGAGCCGGGCACGACGGGAACGCCCGCCGCCTGCACCGTCTCCTTGGCGCGGATCTTGTCGCCCATCAGCTCGATGGCGGGGGCCGGCGGGCCGACGAAGACCAGACCGGCGTCCGAACAGGCCTGTGCGAAGGGGGCGTTCTCCGCGAGGAAGCCGTAACCCGGGTGGACGGCCTGAGCGCCGGTACGGGCCGCGGCCTCCAGCAGCCGCTCAGCCGAGAGATAGCTGGACGCGGCCTGTGCGGGCCCGATGCGCACCGCCCTGTCCGCCTCCCGCACATGGCGCGCGTCGGCGTCCGCGTCGCTGAAGACGGCGACGGAGGTGATGCCCAGCTGCCGCAGGGTACGGATCACCCGCACCGCGATCTCGCCGCGGTTGGCAACCAGCACGGTGTCGAACATGGTCGATGTCCCATCCTTCACGATGCAGCCCCTCACATACGGAAGACGCCGAAGGCGGGCCCCGCGGGATCCTTCGCCGGCAGCGGTGCGTTGGCGCAGGCGGTGAGCGCGAGGCCCAGAACCGTCCGCGTCTCCAGCGGGTCGATCACGCCGTCGTCCCAGAGCCTGGCCGTCGCGTAGTAGGCGCTGCCCTGCTCCTCGTACTGGGCGCGCACCGGGGCGCGGAACTCCGCCTCCTCCTCGGTGCTCCACTCCTCGCCGCGTGCCTCCAGCTGGTCACGCTTGACGGTCGCCAGTACGGCGGCGGCCTGCTCGCCGCCCATCACGGAGATCTTCGCGTTCGGCCACATCCACAGGAAGCGGGGGCTGTAGGCGCGGCCGCACATCGAGTAGTTCCCCGCGCCGTACGAACCGCCTATGACGACCGTCAGCTTCGGCACCCTCGTGCACGCCACGGCCGTCACCATCTTCGCGCCGTGCTTGGCGATGCCGCCCGCCTCGTAGTCCCTGCCGACCATGAAGCCGGAGATGTTCTGCAGGAAGAGCAGCGGGATGCCGCGCTGGTCGCAGAGCTCGATGAAGTGCGCGCCCTTCTGGGCCGATTCGGAGAAGAGGATGCCGTTGTTGGCGACGATGCCGACCGGATGGCCGTGGACACGGGCGAAGCCGGTGACCAGCGTCGTCCCGAACTCGGCCTTGAACTCCTGGAACCGGGAGCCGTCCACCACGCGGGCGATGACCTCGCGCACGTCGTACGGCGTGCGTGAGTCGACGGGCACCGCCCCGTACAGCCCCGAAGGGTCGACGGCCGGCGGCCGCGAAGGGAGCACGGACCAGGGCAGCGGCCCGCGCTCGGGCAGCGTGCCCGCGATGTGCCGGACGATCCGCAGCGCATGGGCGTCGTCCTCGGCGAGATGGTCCGTCACACCGGAGATCCGGCTGTGCACCTCGCCGCCGCCCAGCTCCTCGGCGGTGACGACCTCGCCGGTGGCGGCCTTCACCAGCGGCGGACCGCCCAGGAAGATCGTGCCCTGGCTGCGCACGATCACCGCTTCGTCGCTCATCGCCGGTACGTACGCACCGCCGGCCGTGCACGAGCCGAGCACCGCGGCGATCTGCGGAATGCCCGCCCCGGACATGCGCGCCTGGTTGTAGAAGATCCGGCCGAAGTGCTCCCGGTCGGGGAACACGTCGTCCTGCATCGGCAGGAACGCGCCGCCCGAGTCGACGAGATAGACGCACGGCAGCCTGTTCTCCAGGGCGATCTCCTGGGCGCGCAGGTGCTTCTTGACCGTCATCGGGTAATACGTGCCGCCCTTGACCGTGGCGTCGTTGGCGACGACGACCACCTCGCGCCCGGAGACCCGGCCGATGCCCGCGATCACGCCCGCGGCCGGCGCCGCGCCTCCGTACATCCCCTCCGCCGCGAGGGGCGCGATCTCCAGAAAGGGCGAGCCGGGGTCGAGAAGGGTGTCCACGCGGTCGCGCGGCAGGAGCTTGCCCCGCTCGGTGTGCCGCGCGCGGGCCCGCTCGCCGCCGCCCAGCCTGGCGGCGGCCAGCTTCTCGCGCAGCTGAGCGGCCAGCTCACGGTGCGCCGCCTCGTTGGACCGGCAGGCCTCGGAGGCCGTGTCGATGCTGCTCGCCAGCGCCGGTGCCGGCCCCGCCACTCCCGATACCGCCTCCGGGACGGCCGTCCGCCCCGCTGCGGGCTGCGGTTGCTCGTGCCTCACCTCGCGCCCCCTCGCTCCTTCTGCCGCCCGGTACCGGCTCGTGCTCGCTCGCGCCTTGTATTGGGCGGCGGTTAACGGCCATTAACCACTGTCCACCAGGTTAACGCTCGCTAACCCTCCTGTCTAGAATGGATTCATGAGCACGCAGACGGGGTCCACCCCCACCCGCCGCGAGCAGATCCTGCGGGAGGCTGCCCGTCTATTCGCCGAGCGCGGCTTCCACGGTGTCGGTGTCGACGAGATAGGAGCCGCGGTCGGCATCAGCGGCCCCGGTCTCTACCGGCACTTCGCGGGCAAGGACGCGATGCTCGCCGAGCTCCTCGTCGGCATCAGCGAGCGGCTGCACGAGGGCGGACGCATGCGGGTGGAGGAGTCGGCGGCTGCGGGCCTCGCGCCGGAGGCCGCCCTCGACGCGCTCATCGCCGGGCACATCGACTTCGCCCTCGACGACCGTTCGCTGATCACGCTCCACGACCGCGAGCTGGACAGGCTCCGCGAGAGCGACCGCAAGCAGGTGCGCAAGCTGCAGCGGCAGTACGTCGAGCTGTGGGTCGACGCGGTGCGCGCGATCTATCCGGAGCTGACGTCGCTGGAGGCCCGCGTCGCCGTGCACACCGTCTTCGGGCTGCTCAACTCGACGCCCCACCTGAGCGGTTCGTCCGCGCTGCCCGACCGCGAGACCACGGCCGCGCTCCTGCACCGGCTCGCGCGCGGCGCCCTGGCCGCGGCCCCGGCCGAGGACGGAGCCGAGGACGGCGCCGGGGGCGGAGACGGCAGCCGCCGTACGGGGGCCGGTGAGGCGGGCGCCACAGCGGGTACGACCTCTGGACAGCGCGGCTGACCCGTGGGTAGCTTGGTTGACTGAGCAAGCGCTTAGCCAACGTCGAAAGCCCAGATCCGGCGGGTGGCGCGCGACACAGCGGGACATGAGGAGGCGTGCCAGTGCGACGCACGGTTTTCGACGAGGATCACGAGGCGTTCCGTCAGACCATCCGTGACTTCATCCAGGCCGAGGCCGTACCCCACTACCAGGAGTGGGCCGAACAGGGGCACGTCCCGAGAGAGTTCTACAAGAAGCTGGGCGAGCTGGGCGTCTTCGGCATCGAGGTCCCCGAGGAGTACGGCGGCGCCGGTGAGGACAGCTTCAAGTTCAACGCCGTGATCACCGAGGAGTGCGCGCGCGCCGGCGTCAGCTTCGGCGGCTCCAGCGTCCATACGGCGCTCTGCCTGCCCTACATACTCAAGTACGGGAACGAGGAGCAGAAGCAGCGCTGGCTGCCCTCCTTCGTCTCCGGCGACATGATGACCGCCATCGCGATGACCGAGCCCGGCACCGGCTCCGACCTCGCGGGCATGAAGACCACGGCCAGGCTGTCGGAGGACGGCAAGCACTACGTGCTCAACGGCGCCAAGACCTTCATCACCGGCGGCGTGCAGGCCGACCGCGTGCTGGTCTGCTGCCGTACGTCGCCGCCCGACCCCGAGGACCGCCGCGGCGGGATCTCGATCCTCGTCGTCGACGCCAAGAGCGAGGGGTACGCGGTCGGCCGGAAGCTCGACAAGCTGGGCCTGCGCGCCTCCGACACGGCCGAACTCTCCTTCACCGACGTCAAGGTGCCGGTCGAGGACATGCTCGGCGAGCCGGGCAAGGCGTTCACCTACCTCACGCACAACCTGCCGCAGGAGCGCCTGGGCATCGCCATCGGCGCGTACGCCATGTCGGCGGCCGCGGTGCGTTTCGCGCACGAGTACGTGAACGACCGCACTGTCTTCGGGCGTGAGGTCGCCTCGTTCCAGAACACCAAGTTCGTGCTCGCCGACTGCAAGGCCGACGTCGACGCCATGCAGGCCGTGTGCGACCGCGCGCTGGAGGCGCTGGACGCGGACGAGCTGACCGCCGCGGACGCCGCCTCGGCGAAGCTGTTCACCACCGAGCTGGCGGCCCGTGTCATCGACAAGTGCCTGCAGCTGCACGGCGGTTACGGCTACATGCTGGAGTACCCGATCGCGAGTCTGTACGCGGACACCCGCGTATCGCGCATCTACGGCGGCACGAGCGAGGTCATGCGCTCGATCGTGGCCAAGTCGATGGGGCTCTGACGACTGTGATCCGGAACGCTTCGCTCCGGATTGTGATCTGTGCCGTAACGGCGGGCAGCCCGCCGCGGGCACAATCGCCTGTATGAGCCATGAACTGACGTCCCTGGTCGACCTGCTCGATCTGGAGCGGGTCGAACAGGACATCTACCGGGGCGACAGCCGGGAGGCCGTCGTCCCACGGGTGTTCGGCGGTCAGGTCGCCGCGCAGGCACTCGTCGCCGCATGCCGGACCGTGCCCGAGGGGCGGCTCCCGCACTCCCTGCACTCGTACTTCCTGCGCCCCGGCGACCCGGGCGCGCCGATCGTCTACACCGTCGACCGCATCCGCGACGGACGGTCCTTCACCACCCGCCGGGTCGTGGCCGTCCAGCACGGGCAGCCGATCTTCCACCTCTCCAGTTCCTTCCAGACGTACGAGGAAGGGCTGGAGCACCAGGAGCCGATGCCGCAGGCCCCCGATCCCGAGACGCTGCCGACGGCCGAGGACATGATGCCCCGGTACGCCGCCCTCTTCCGCGGCTCCGACGTGCCGCAGCGGCTGATGAAGGCGCGTGCGGCCGTCGATCTGCGGTACGTGCGCGAGCCTCCGTTCGCGAGCGCCGGGGAGCCGCGGGAGCCGCGCTCGCAGGTCTGGTTCCGTACGAACGGCAAGCTGGACGGGCCGCTTGACGACCCGATGCTGCACATCTGCCTCGCCACATACGTCTCCGACATGACGCTGCTCGACTCGGTGCTGCTGGCGCACGGCCGGGGCGGCTGGGCGGTCGGCGACGTCGTGGGGGCGAGCCTGGACCACGCGATGTGGTTCCACCGGCCCTTCCGCGCGGACGAATGGCTCCTCTACGACCAGGTCAGCCCGACGGCGCAAGGAGGACGCGGGCTCGGTCACGGCCGGATCTTCACGCGTGACGGGCGGCTGGCGGTGTCGGTGATCCAGGAGGGCGTCGTACGGGTCCCGCGCGGCCAGGAGTGACCGCGTGAGCGGGAGCGGCCGCGTGGCGCGCGGCGCACGGCACGAGCCGTGCGCCGCCCGGGAGTTCAGCGATCGCCCAGTTCCGCGAACAGCGTGAGCCACTGGCGCGGGGTCACCAGCCCGACGGGAGCGGAGGCGTCGGCGTCAGCACGTGCGAAGGCGGCGCGGACCCGGCCCGTGCGGTGCCGCCTCGACAGCGTCGCAGCGAGCGAGCCGCCGACTCCGGTGAAGCCGTGCGCGACGAAGCCTCGGTAGGCGTGCAGCCGGTCCGGCGGCAGAAGGGGCCGGCCACGGCGTTCGATGCGCAGCACAGCCGAGTCGGTGCGCGGCACGGGTGTGAACGACTCGCGGCCGACCCGTCCCAGCAGATGCCACTCGAACTCCGGCCAGGTGCTCACGGTCAGCAGCGGCCAGCGTCCCCGGTCGCCGGTGAACTTGCGGGCGTACTCGAGCTGGGTGAGCAGTGTGGCCGACGTCAGCTGCGGCGCGGCGAGGCACCAGCGCACGATGTCGGTGGTGCGGGAATAGGGGATGTTGCCCACCACGGCGAACGGCTCGCGCGGTGCGTGTGCGCGCAGGAAGTCGCCGCGTACCAGGCGCAGTCCGGGCCTGTCGCCGAGGCGGCGCGAGAGGTGCGCGGCGAGTCCCGGGTCGATCTCGTACGCGATGACACGGCGGCCGCCGGTGGCCAGGTGGCGAGTCAACGCCCCTTGTCCGGCGCCGGGTTCGACGACAAGGGCGTCAGGGCGGAGCGCGCCGGCGTGGACGATGCGGCGTACGGCGGCGGTGTCGTGGAGGAAGTTCTGGGAGAGCGTCTTGCGGCGGCGTGCCACGGCGAGGTCCTCTGGTGTGTGAGGACAGGCGCGGCAACGTGCGGGTGGGCGCACGCGCGCACGGGTGTGCGACGAGTGCGGCATGCGCGACGCGAAGGTGAGCCGTACGGCGCGTTCGCGGGCATGACTCCGCCGGGCCTGTCCGGTCGATGGGGACACCGGAGGCCCTGGACACATGCCGGGGACGCGACGTGGAGACGTGAGGCAGTCGTAGGGCAGGGGCGTGCGGCGGCGGGCGGCGCGGCAGCAGACGGGCGGAACCGCCGGCACGGAAGGCCGGAGGAGACGCCGGGTGTGAGCCGGGAGCCGGAGAGCCGGAAGCCGGTGCGCCTCAGGCGTCCTGGCGGATGGCCAGGGCCTGGCGCCGGGCGCGCGGGCGTACGACGAGCTGGGCCCATGCCCAGCCGGTGCCACACGCGTCGGCGTGGGCACCGTTGATGATCGCCTGAGTGGCTGCGGACATGGTCACGACGCTATGCGGAGGCGGCGGAGCGGAGCAATCGGTTTTCCCGCCCGGCGGGCGGCGGCGCGACCGTGCCCGCCGGCGCGGTCACCCGTTACCGGGCGGTCACGCCGTACCGGGCCGCGCCCCCGCCAGCAGGTAGGCGGTCATGGGCTCGTAGAAGCGCGGATCGGCGACGTGGTCGTCGAGGGGAACGGTCACCTCGAGGGAGTCCTCGGCCTCGCCGAGGAACAGCGCGGGGTCGTTGCAGTCGGCGAAGCCCACGGTGTCGATGCCCTGCTCCCCGGCGTACCCCGCCCAGCCGTGGTCGGCGACGACCAGGTCGGGCGGCGCCTGCCCGGTACGCCGCAGCTCGTCCAGCACGGCGGCCATCGGATCGGGGGAGTGCGTGTGCCACAGCGACGCGGCACGCTCGTGGACCGCCACACCGCCGAACTGCACCACCACGCCTTGGTCCGTGTACGTGCCCAGCGGTACGCGGACGATGTCGCAGCCCGCGTCGTGGAGCGACTGCGCGAGCGCGCCGTGCATGTCGAGCAGTGCCCCCGGGTGCCCCGTCGCGAAGAGCACCCGCAGGCGTGCCTCCGCCGCCTTGCGCAGCTCCGCGGCCGCCCGGTCCAGGGCGCCCACCGTCAGTTCGGGGTCGATGGTGTCCTGGCCGCTGCGGTGGTCCGGGTCGTCGACGACGCCGCAGCGCTCCGCCATCACCGCCAGCACGTCCTGCTCGTCCCGCCAGCGGTCGCCGAGTTCGAGACCGAGCCAGTAGTGCCGGTCGCCGTTGGCGAGTTTGCGGTAGTGGGACAGGTTGTTCTCGCGGGGGGTGGCCACATCACCGGCGATACGGGTGCGTACGAGGTGCTCGATCAGCTCGGATCTGGCCGGTGCGGCGGCGGGAGCGAATATGGGCATGCGCTCATTGTCACCCCTGAGGTACCGGGCGCCGCAGGCGTGCCCTCGGCCCGCCATGCCCCTGCCGGCACGAGTACACCTGTACGCCGCGGACAAGTCGGCTTCCCGCGGTCCCGGTTACGTCCAACGAGAGGGAGCACTCCGGGCGTCTAGCCTCGCGCCCATGAGCACAGCCGATCAGCACGGACAGCACCAGCAGCCGGCCGCGCGGCCCGCCCCGCACCCCGAGGGGACGCCGCGGCCTGAGCCCCTCGGCCCGGTGGACAGCTCGCGCGTGCCGCGCTTCGCGGGCCCCGCCACGTTCGCGCGGCTGCCGCGCCTGGACGAGACCGGGGGCACCGCGGACATCGCGGTCGTCGGCGTCCCCTTCGACACGGGTGTCTCCTACCGTCCCGGCGCGCGCTTCGGGGGCAACGCGATCCGCGAGGCGTCCCGGCTGCTGCGCCCGTACAACCCGGCGCAGGAGGCCGCGCCCTTCGCGCTCGCGCAGGTCGCGGACGCGGGGGACATCGCGGCGAACCCGTTCGACATCGGCGAGGCGGTGGAGACGGTGCAGGAGGCCGCCGACGGCCTGCTCGACTCCGGTGCGCGGCTGATGACGCTCGGCGGCGACCACACCATCGCCCTTCCGCTGCTGCGTTCGGTCGTACGGAAGCACGGCCCCGTCGCGCTGCTCCACTTCGACGCCCATCTGGACACCTGGGACACCTACTTCGGCGCGGCGTACACCCACGGCACCCCGTTCCGGCGGGCGTTCGAGGAGGGGCTGCTGGACACCTCGGCCGTCTCGCACGTCGGCACGCGCGGCCCGCTCTACGGCCGCAAGGACCTGGACGAGGACGAGAGGATGGGCTTCGGCATCGTCACCTCCGCCGACGTGATGCGCCGCGGAGTCGACGAGGTCACCGACCAGCTGCGCCAGCGCGTCGGCGACAGGCCGCTCTACATCTCGGTGGACATCGACGTCCTGGACCCCGCGCACGCGCCGGGCACGGGCACCCCCGAGGCGGGCGGCCTGACCTCACGCGAACTGCTGGAGATCATCCGGGGCCTCGCGGACTGCCGTCTCGTCTCCGCCGACCTGGTGGAGGTCGCTCCGGCCTACGACCATGCCGAGATCACTTCGGTGGCCGCCTCGCACACGGCGTACGAACTGACCACGGTCATGGCCCGGCAGATCGCCGAGGGACGGACGGGACGCTAGGGGTCGCGTGTGTCCTGGGTGAACCGCGCCCATTCCAGTTCGACAAGTGGTTCGAGAGACGCACACGGGGCTGTTTCCAGCCGTATTGGGGACGGTGTGTATGCGCTTGCTTGCATACCGTGGTGGCCCGGACGATTTCGGGTCAGGGGAACATGGCTGGTGGAAGCGGTGCGTGTGATCGCACTCACACACAGTAAGCGGTAACTGTGCGAACGTGGTTTAACACGCAACGTTACTGAATCTGGTTGGTTCGATGTGCATCGCGTGAAAGTTCCCGACAGACTTCCCACTGCGGTCCCGCGGGATGGGGACGACACATGACGGCGACAGCGCTGGCCCTGTGGGGGGTGCCACCTGTCAGCATTCCATGGACGTCCCCGCCGGGGCGGCCGGGAGAGCCCCCCGCTCTCCCGGCCGCCCCGGTTGTCGTTTGCGGACCTACTCCCTCCGTTTCTCCTGGTCCGCGGGCCTAGGACGAAAGTCGGGTCTTCGGCCGGCATCGTCGCGCCGGGATGAAATCCCACGCGCCGGGGCGTTGAGCCTTCGTATCTCCCGCGCGCTGAGCGCGGCCAAGGGGCATCTCCCCAACGGGGCATCTCCCGCGTGCGACGGAGGCGAAGGACACGTGACAACGGACACGGGGACGGAACCGGCCGAGGACGAGCCGGACGGCCAGGACCTGCTGACCAAGGGGACTGGGCCGGGCCCTGCCAGCCCGAAGAGTCCTGGGGACCCCGACGGGCCTGACGGCCCGAAGGGCCCCGAGGGCCAGCAGGCTCCGCCTCCGCCGCCCCCGCAGGGCTGGGCCAGGCGGCTCACGGCCTACTGCTGGCGCTACAAGCGCGCCGTCGTGCTGGCGGTCGGCGCGTCGCTGGCCGGCATGGGCGTCATGGCGCTCGTGCCGCTGCTCACCAAGGTGATCATCGACGACGTGGTCGTCGGGAACGACGGCGGTCTCGCCCTGTGGATCGGGCTGCTGCTGCTCGCCGCAGCGGCCGTCTACGTCCTCACCTACGCCCGCCGGTACTACGGCGGGGGGCTCGCGCTCGACGTACAGCACGACCTGCGCACCGAGATGTACCGGGCGATCATCCGCCTCGACGGGCGCAGCCAGGACGAGCTGTCGACCGGGCAGGTCGTCGGACGCGGTACGAGCGACCTGCAGCTGGTGCAGAGCCTGCTGTTCATGCTGCCGATGATGATCGGGAACGTGCTGCTCTTCGCCGTCGCGCTCGTCGTGATGATCGTGCTCTCCCCGATGCTCACGCTCGTCTCACTCGCCGTCTTCCCCGCGCTGTGGTGGATCGCGAACCTCAGCCGGACCCGGCTCTTCCCGGCCACCTGGTATGCGCAGCAGCAGGCCGGTGCCGTCGCCTCCGTCGTCGACGGCGCGGTCACCGGGGTGCGTGTGGTGAAGGGCTTCGGGCAGGAGGAGCAGGAGAAGCGGAAGCTCCGCGACATCAGCCGCGAACTGTTCGCCGCGCGGATGCGCACCGTACGTCTCAACTCCCGCTACACGCCCGCCCTGCAGAGCGTGCCGTCCCTGGGGCAGGTCGGCATGCTGGCGCTGGGCGGCTGGATGGCGACGCGGGGGGAGATCACCCTCGGCACCTTCGTCGCGTTCTCCACGTATCTCGCGCAGCTCGTCGGGCCCGTACGGATGCTCGCGATGATGCTGACGGTCGGGCAGCAGGCGCGCGCCGGCGTCGAGCGGGTCTACGAACTCATCGACACCGAGCCGCAGATGCACGAGCGCCCGGACGCACATGAGCTGCCCGCCGACGCCGAGGCCTCCGTCGAGTTCGACGACGTCAGCTTCGGATACGAACGCCAGGACGGGCCGGCGGACGGCCGCACCGAGGACGCCGGCGGCAGCGACGCCGCTCACGGCGGCCCCCCTGCGCCCGCCGCGCGCGGCACGGTCCTCGACGGCTTCCGGCTGCGGGTGGAGCCCGGCGAGACCGTCGCCGTCGTCGGCTCCAGCGGCAGCGGCAAGTCCACCCTGGCCATGCTGCTGCCCCGCTACTACGACGTGACGGGCGGTGCCGTTCGGGTCGGCGGACACGACGTGCGCGATCTGACGATCGGGTCGCTCCGCTCCGCGATCGGCCTCGTACCGGAGAACAGCTTCCTCTTCTCCGACTCCATCCGCGAGAACATCGCCTACGGCTCGCCCGACGCGACGGACGAACAGATCGCCGCCGCGGCCCGCATCGCACAGGCCGACGGCTTCATCCGCGAACTGCCCGAGGGCTACGACACCACCGTCGGCGAACAGGGCCTGACTCTCTCCGGGGGCCAGCGTCAGCGCATCGCCCTCGCCCGGGCCGTACTCACCGATCCGCGGCTGCTGCTCCTGGACGACGCGACGTCCGCCGTCGACGCACACGTCGAGTACGAGATCCACGAGGCGCTGCGCAGCGTGATGGCAGGCCGTACGACGCTGCTCATCGCGCACAGGCAGTCCACGCTCGCCCTCGCCGACCGGATCGCCGTACTCGACCGCGGGCGCCTTGCCGACGTCGGGACGCACGAGGAACTGACGGAGCGCTGCTCGCTCTACCGGCGGCTGCTGACCGACCCCGACGAGCTGGGCGAGGTGGAACGCGACCCGGCGGGACTGGCCATGGCCGCCGGCGGCGACGGCACGGGTCACGCCAGAGGCGACGGCAGGGGCGCCGGCACATCGGCCGCGGTGGAGCCTGGCGTCACGCCCGGGCTGTGGGTGCGCGAGAAGGACTCCTCGCCGGACGAGGGCGCCACCGCCTCGGGGGGCAGCGACCTCGCCGGTGCGCAGGCGGGACGGCCCGGCGGTTTCGCCGCCGAGCTGGCCGCGATGCCCGGCAGCCCCGAACTCCTGGCCCGTGTGGCCGCGTTGCCGCCTGCCGAGGACGTACCGGAAGTCGACGAGGAGGGGGCGGAGCGCCCCGAGGAGTCCTACGGGCTGCGCCGTCTGCTGCGCGGCTTCGGCGCCGCGCTCGCGGTGGCGCTCCTCTTCGCCGCTCTCGACGCGGCGTTCGGGCTGGCGCTGCCCGTGCTGATCCGCAACGGCATCGACGACGGCGTCCAGAAGGCGGCACTCGGCGCGGTCTGGACAGCCGCCGCGCTCGCGCTCGTCGTGGTGACGGGCCAGTGGGCGGCGCAGTACGCCGCGATGCGGCTGACGGGCCGTACCGGCGAACGGGTCCTGTACGCGCTGCGGGTGAAGATCTTCGCGCAGCTTCAGCGGCTCGGACTCGACTACTACGAGCGCCACTTGGCCGGTGCGGTCATGACCCGGATGACGACCGACGTGGACGCGCTGTCGACGTTCCTGCAGACCGGCCTCGTCACGGCCGTGGTCTCCGTCTTCACCTTCCTCGGCATCCTCATCGCGCTGTTCGTGCTCGACGTGCAGCTGGCGTTGGTCGTCTTCGCGACGCTGCCGGTCCTGATCGTCGGGACGGTCTACTTCCGCCGCCACAGCGTCAAGGCGTACGAACTGGCGCGTGAGCGCGTCAGTGTCGTCAACGCCGACCTTCAGGAGTCCGTCGCGGGTCTGCGCATGGTGCAGGCGTTCCGGCGCGAGCGGCGCGGCACCGCTCGCTTCGCCGAGCGCAGCGACGGCTACCGGCAGGCGCGGGTGCGCGGCCAGTGGCTGATCTCGGTCTACTTCCCCTTCGTGCAGCTGCTCGCCTCGCTGGCCACGGCCGGGGTGCTGGTCGTCGGCGCCGGACGGATCGACGAAGGGACGCTCACGGCGGGCGGACTGGTGGCCTACCTGCTCTACATCGAGCTGTTCTTCTCCCCGGTGCAGCAGCTCTCCCAGGTCTTCGACGGCTACCAGCAGGCGTCGGTCTCGCTCGGCCGCATCCAGCAGCTTCTGCGTGAGAAGACGACCACGCCGGCGCCCGCGGACCCGCGCGAGGTGGACTCGCTGCGCGGTGAGATCACCTTCGAGGACGTGCACTTCCGCTACGCCACCGCCGAGGGCGGCACACACGAGGAGGAGGCGCTCTCGGGCATCCGCCTGACGGTTCCGGCGGGGCAGACGGTCGCGTTCGTCGGTGAGACGGGCGCGGGCAAGTCCACCCTCGTCAAGCTGGTCGCCCGGTTCTACGACCCGACGGCGGGCGCCGTGCTCGTGGACGGTGCGGACCTGCGGACGCTCGACCTGCCCGCGTACCGGCACCGGCTCGGCGTCGTACCGCAGGAGCCGTACCTCTTCCCGGGCACGGTGCGCGACGCCATCGCCTACGGGCGCAGCGACGCGAGCGACGCCCAAGTCGAGGCGGCGGCAAGGGCGGTGGGCGCGCACGACATGATCGCCACACTGACCGGCGGCTATCTGCACCCCGTGTCCGAGCGCGGCCGCAACCTCTCCGCCGGACAGCGGCAGCTCATCGCGCTGGCGCGCGCGGAGCTCGTCGACCCGGACGTGCTGCTGCTGGACGAGGCGACGGCGGCGCTCGACCTGGCGACGGAGTCGCTGGTGAACCAGGCGACGGACCGGCTGTCGGGGCGGCGCACCACGCTCGTCGTGGCGCACCGGCTCACCACGGCCGCGCGCGCCGACAGGGTCGTGGTCCTGGACCACGGGCGGATCGTCGAGGACGGCACGCACGAGGAACTCCTCGCGCGGGACGGGCGGTACGCGCGGTTGTGGCGGGTCTTCGTGGGCGGGACGGAACGGCCGGACGGCGTACGGACGACAACTGGCGCTCCGCATTCAAAAGTTTGACGAAAAAGCGCTGGCTGTTGACTGGATGTGTTCACAACTTTAGGTTCGGTCCATGCTCGGACCGTCTCGTCGTCATTCCCCCTCGCGAGGTGCCAGGCGGTGGGACTCCCGCCGTCTGGCGCTGCCGCTGCTCGCCTGCACCCTCGTGGCAGCAGTGCCGCAGGCCTCGACCACCGCTCCGCCGGGCGCCGTTGCCCCCGCCCCCGCGTCCGACGGGCCCGGCGGGCGCGACGGCTGGGTGCTCACCTCGCACGAGAAGGACCCCGACGACAGCTACCGCGCATACGTCGGCAACGGCTATCTCGGCCAGCGCATCGCACCGTCCGGCTCGGGTTACAGCGCGGGCGGCGAGAAGTCCGGCTGGCCGCTGTTCACGCCGCGCTACGACGGCTCATTCGTCTCCGGTCTCTACGCGCACAACCAGAAGACCGCCGAGAACAGGCAGGCCCTGGCCGCACTCCCCACCTGGACCGGCCTGAACGTCGCCACCGGCGGCCAGGACGGCGAGACCTTCTCCTCCGGCACCCCGGCCGGCCGCGTCTCGGACTACGAGCAGTCCCTCGACATGCGCCGCGGGCTGGTGCGCACCTCGCTCACCTGGACCGCGAAGGACGGACGCGCCACGGACCTGACGTACGAGGTGCTCGCGGACCGCAACCGTCAGCACTCGGGCGCGGTCCGCGTACGGATGCGGCCGCACTGGAGCGGCGAGGCGCGCGTCACCGACGTGCTCGACGGCCGTGGCGCCCGCCGCATCTCGCAGACCGGCGGCGGCGACCGCACCGACGCCGGAAAGGGAGCGCCGCAGGACCGGCAGAGCATGGACGTCGCGTTCCGTACGCACGGCACGAAGGTCGGGGGAGCGGTCGCCTCGACTCTGCGCCCTGGCCCCGGAGTACGTGCGACAAGTGAACACAAGGCTGGACCCGCATCGAAGCTGACGGCCAGGCAGGGCGTCTCGTTCGAGGCGCGTGAGGGCAGGACGTACGAGTTCACCAAGTACGTCGGCGTGGACACCGCGCACACCTCGGACGCCCCCGAGCGCAGCGCACTGACCGCCTCCCGCGAGGCCGCAGCCCGCGGCTGGGAGCGCACCTACCCGGCGCACTCGGCCGCGTGGAAGCGGCTGTGGCGCAGCGACATCCGGGTCGGCGGCCGCCCCGAGCTGCAGAAGTGGCTCCGTTCCGCCCAGTACGGGCTGCTCGCCGCCACCAGGCGCGGCGGCGACGACAGCATCGCACCCGCGGGCCTCACCAGCGACAACTACGCGGGCGTCGTCTTCTGGGACGCGGAGACGTGGATGTACCCGGGCCTGCTCTCCGGGCACCCGGACCTCGCGAAGTCCGTGCTCGACTACCGCTACCGCACACGCGAGGGTGCCGCCGCCAACGCCAGCAAGCTCGGCTACGACGGCCTCTTCTACGGCTGGAACACCGGCAGGGACGGCGACCTGTGGAAGGAGTGCCACAGCTGGGACCCGCCGCACTGCCGCACGCAGAACCATCTGCAGAGCGACATCGCGCTCGCGAACTGGCAGTACTACCTCGCCACCGGCGACAAGCAGTGGCTGCGCGAACGCGGCTGGCCCGTACTCAAGGGCATCGCCGAGTTCTGGGCGAGCCGCGTGCACAAGAACGGCGACGGCAGCTACTCCATCAAGAACGTCGCGGGCCCGGACGAGTACAGCAACGGCGTCGACGACGGCGTCTTCACCAACGCCGGCGCCGCCACGTCTCTCCGCCAGGCCGCACGGGCCGCTCAACTGCTGGGCGAGGAGGCGCCGCCGCGGTGGAAGGAGATCGCCGGCAAGCTGCGCATCCCCTTCGACGAGAAGAACAAGGTCTTCGAGCAGTACGACGGCTACGAAGGCTCCACCATCAAGCAGGCCGACACGGTGCTGCTCCAATACCCGCTCCAGTGGCCGATGTCCAAGGCCACCGCGCGGCGCACCCTCGACCACTACGCGGCCCGCACCGACCCCGACGGGCCCGCCATGACGGACTCCGTGCACGCCGTGGACGCCGCGCAGAACGACGAGCCCGGCTGCTCGACGTACACGTACCTCAAGCGTTCCATCGAGCCGTTCGTACGCGGACCCTTCGCGCTCTTCTCCGAGGCGCGCGGCGAGAAGGCCGGAGCGGCCGACCCGCACGCGGGGCAGCCCGCACAGGACTTCGTCACCGGGAAGGGCGGCTTCCTGCAGGTCTTCACCCACGGCCTGACCGGGCAGCGGCCGGCCGAGGGAGAACTGAAGCTCGACCCGATGCTTCCGCCGCAGCTCTCCGAGGGCGTCACGCTCAAGGGGCAGCGCTGGCAGGGGCGTACGTACGACATCGAACTCGGCGCGCACCGCACCACCGTCCGCCTCACCGGCGGTGAGCCCTTCACGGTCCGGACGCCGCACGGCGAGCAGACCGTCAGCGAGGAGGCCCCGGCGGTGCTCAAGACCCGCCGCCCCGACCAGGACCCGACGCCGAACCTCGCCCGCTGCCGCGACGCGGACGCCTCCTCGGAGGAGTCCGGCATGTACGCGGACGCCGCCGTCGACGGCAACGCGGCCACGGCATGGACGCCGGACGGCAAGAAGGGCTCGCTGACGGTACGCCTCGCCCGCAGCGTGAAGGGCGGCAGCATCGAGCCGGAGTGGGACGGCGGGAAGCCCGCGAGCCACCGGACGGAGGTGTCGGCCGACGGACGGCACTGGCGCGAGGCGGACGACGGCAAGCCGGACGAACACGGAAAGCCGTACCGCTACGTACGGGTCTCGGTCACCTCCGCGGACGCCGGGAAGCCCACGGGCATCGAGGAGTTGAGGGTGACGGACTGACCCCCCGCACGGCCGCGCGGACCTCGCGCGGCCGTGCCCGCCGCCGGGCGCTCAGTCCCTGCACAGCTCCACGATGTACTCGTCGACCGTCTGCACCATGCCGCCGCCCGGGAACGGTTCGCCGTCAGCGCGCCAGTGCACCGCCGAGACCTCGCTGTTGGGCGCGAACGTACGCGGCCTGTCGGTGCGCGCCGTGAACACCCCGCCGTACAGGACGCGTCCGGACGTGCCGAGCGCCGTGCACGTGTGACCCACGAACCGCATCGCGTCCGCCTCCAGCGGCTGACCGGTCTCCTCCCACAACTCCCGCACTGCCGCGGCCCTCGGCGACTCACCGGGTTCGATCCCGCCGCCGGGCAGCTCCCAGCACTCGCGTTCGCGCTCGTAGACCATCAGCACCCGGTCGCCGTGCCAGAGCACCACCAGCGCGTAACCCATGGGCGCGTCCTCGAACCTGGCGTCCTCGGGCTGCTCCCGCGCGTCGTGGAAGGAGAGCAGAGCCATGTTGCGCGGCCCGGTGGCAAGCGGCGCGGGCTGATGCTGCCGGTAGTCGGTCATGCGAGGCAGCCTAGGGCGTATCCGTACAGTTCCTCCCCCGGATTCCGTCCGGGCGGGGCCCCGGCGCAGCGAGGGGGAGTGCCCCTGCGCTCCCGCCCAGGGGGAGGACGACGCCGCTTCGCGGACACGCTCTAGAGTCTGCCGTCTGGACCGGGCGCGAGACCGGCGGCCGGAAGGGGCGGGGGCACGATGACCGGAAGACCACGCGGGACGATGCGGAGACACCTGCTGGCAGCGGGCTTCTCCGCGGCGGTCGCCGGCGGACTGGCCGGGAGCGGCCGGAGCGGCGGGGCAGCCACTCCGGCGTCGCTGCGGCGGTCCGGTGCGCTGCCCGAACCGGTGTCCTTCCTCCGTACGTCCTGGTCGGCCGACCCGTTCGCACTGGGCTCCTACTCCTTCCTCGCGCCCAGCCCTCTCGGTGTGAGGGCGCGGAAGCTGCTCGCGGCGCCCGTGGCCGGAAGGCTGCACTTCGCCGGCGAAGCCACCTCGTCCGGAGCCCCGGCCACCACCCACGGTGCGCTGGAGAGCGGGCGACGGGCCGCGAAGGAGATCGCCCGCGGCGGACGGGCGGGGCGGCACGTCGCCGTGGTGGGCGCCGGGTTCGCCGGCTTGGGCTGTGCGCGCGCCCTGGCCGACGCGGGTTTCGAGGTGACGGTCCTGGAGGCCCGCGACCGCGTGGGCGGCCGGATATGGACGGAGCGGATCGCCGGCGTGCCCGCCGAGATGGGTGCCTCCTGGATACACGGCTCCAAGGGCAATGTGATGACGCGCGTGCTGCGGCGAAGCGGCGGCAGCGGCACTGCGTTCGACTACGGCAGCGTCGCCGGGCGGGATGCCCGGGCCATGGCCGAACTCGCCCTGCACCGGCGGAAACTCGGCGACGTCGAAGAGCCCGACACGACCCCCGTGTCCGCGGTCTTCCCCGAGCAGCCCTCGGCCGCACTGCGGTACGCCGCGGCCGTCCACTACACCCAGGAGTACGCCGCCGACCCGGACCGGCTCGCGGTGACCGCCGAGCGCGAGGGGCGGGATCTGCGTGGCCCGGACCTGCTGCTGCCCGACGGCTACGCCCGCCTGACCGATCACGTACGCGGCGAACTCCCCGTGCGCGACGGGACCGTGGTGACCGCGGTGCGACACCGCTCCGACGGTGTCACCCTCGCCCTGCGCGACGGCGGCGAGGTGACGGCCGACCACGCGGTGATCACCGTCCCGATCGGGGTGCTCAAGGCCGAGAGGATCTCGTTCGATCCGCCGCTGCCGCGGGAGAAGCAACAGGCGGTCGAGGCCCTCGGGTCGGGCCTGCTCGACAAGCTGTGGCTGGAGTTCCCGTACGTCTTCTGGGACCCGGACGCCGACGTCATCGAGTGGTTCGACCGGGACGCCCCGGGCCGGTGGTCCTGGTGGGTCAACGGCCGGAAGGCCTTCGGCAGGCCCGTGCTCCTCGGATTCAACGGCGGCCGGGCGGCCCGCGACCTGGCGCTCGTGTCCGACGACCGGATCGTCGGCTCCGCCATGAACGCGCTGCGCCGGATGCACCGTTGACCGGCACGCGACACAGCGCCGGACCGGCCCCGGTGACGCCCCGGCCCTGGGTCGAGCGTCACACCTGGGAGGAATATCTAGCGGTGCCGCATCCCTCCCGGTAGGTTCACTCCGACCTTTGACGGATCCAGGGGAGAGCGCATGCGAAGAACGCTCAGATGGACGCTGTCGCTGGCGGTGCTGATAGGCACCGCGAGCGCCGGCGGAGCGTCGGCAGGGACCGCCACAGCGGCCGGAACCGACATCAAGGACCGCATCCTCGCTATCAAGGGGATGAGCTTCATCGAGGAGAAGAAGGTGGACGGCTACCGCTTCTTCCTCCTCAACTACGAACAGCCGGTGGACCACAGGAACCCGGAAAAGGGGACCTTCAAGCAGCGGATCTCGCTTCTCCACAAGGCCGAGGACCGCCCCAACATCTTCTTCACCTCCGGTTACGACCTGAACCCGGAGCCCAGGCGCAGCGAGCCGACGCAGATGACCGACGGCAACCAGGTCTCCATGGAGTACCGGTTCTTCACGCCGTCCAGGCCCGACCCGGCCGACTGGTCGAAGCTCGACATCTGGCAGGCGGCCAGCGACCAGCACCGCATCTTCAAGGCGCTGAACAAGATCTACGGCGAGCGCTGGATCTCCACGGGCGGCAGCAAGGGCGGAATGACGGCGACCTACTACCGCCGCTTCTACCCGAAGGACATGGACGGCACCGTCGCCTACGTCGCGCCCAACGACGTGAACAACGACGAGGACTCGGCGTACTACGACTTCTTCGAGAAGGTCGGCTCCGACAAGTGCCGCGACCGGCTCAACGCGACGCAGCACGAGATCTTCGAACGCCGCGGCGAGATGGTGAAGCGGCTGAAGAAGCTGGCCAAGGAGGAGGGCTGGACCTTCAAGCTGGCGGGCAGCGCGGACAAGGCGTTCGAACTCGTCGCGCAGGACCTGGTGTGGGGCTTCTGGCAGTACCAGCTGGAAGAGGAGGCATGCGACAAGGTGCCCTCCGAGAAGGCCAAGACCCAGGAACTGTGGGACTGGGCCAATGAGACCGGCGGCTGGGAGGCCGGTGCCGACCAGGGCATGCTGCCGTACACGCCGTACTACTTCCAGGCCGGTACGCAGATGGGCTCGCCGGACTACGAGTCGCCGCTCCTGGACGACGTACGCAAGTACCCCGGGCTGAACAAGCCCCGCACGTACGTGCCCCGGGACATCCCGATGAAGTTCGACTCCAAGGCGATGAAGGACATCGACAAGTGGGTCCGCGGGCACGCCTCGCAGATGCTCTTCGTCAACGGGCAGAACGACCCGTGGAGCGCCGAGCCGTTCAGCGTCGGCAAGGGCACGAAGGACGCGCACGTCTTCACGGCGCCCGGTGCCAACCACGGCGCGAACATCGCCGGGCTGAGCGCGAAGGACAAGAAGGCTGCGACTGCCGCGCTTCTGAAGTGGGCCGACGCCGAGCCCGCGAAGGGCGCACAGCCCAAGCGCCTGACGAAGTACGACGGGGACCTGGACCGTCCCGTCGAGCAGGAGCGGATGCTGCGGCCGTGAGGCCCGGGGCCGCGGACCGGCTGCGGACCGGCTGACGTCCGGACGGAGTCCGGCTCTCCGCAGCCCTGACGCGGTCAGGTGCCCGCCCGGGGCATGTACGCCCCGGGCGGGCACCTTCGCGTGTGCTGTCGGCTGCGTGTGCTGCCGGCGGGAGCCGCCGCCTGGACCCGGCGTCTGCTTCAGTTCCCGGACGTCAGTTCCCGGACATCAGGTCCCGCAGATGGTCCCGTACGGCCGGAAGCAGCGCGGGCAGCTCCGGCACCTCCGGATACCAGCGCTTCTCGTACTCCCAGCACAGCCACCCGCGGGACGGGTCCGAGTGCGCGCCCCCGGCGCTTCCGCTCGTGCCGACGGCCGCGATGGGGTCCTTCGTGTCGCCCGCGTGCGTCAGGAGCTTCACCACCTCGCGCAGCGGCAGCACGCCTTCACCGGGCGGCAGGGGAGTGGTGTCGTCGGCGGAGGCGATGTCCTTGACCTGCACATAGCCGAGGAACGGTGCGAGGAGACGCTGGCTGGTGCCGGGCTCCTCGCCGGCGCGCCAGGTGTGCATGACGTCCCACAGCGCGCCCGTCGAGGCATGGCCGACGGCGGCGAGCACGCGTGCGGCGTCCTCACCGGTGCTGTGCGAGTCGTGCGTCTCCAGCAGCAGCCGCACGCCCAGGTCGGCGGCGAGGGGCGCGAGGGCGGCCAGCCTGCGGGCGGCCGTGGCGTCGCTCTCCTCGCGGCTGCTGTCGCCGCCGCCGGGGAAGACCCGTACGAAGGGCGCGCCCAAGTCACGTGCCAGTTCGAGGAGTTCCTGGACGTCCGTGAGGACGGCGTCGTCGTCGCCCGGGGCGGCGACCTTGGCGTATCCCGCGACGGCGAGGATCTCCACCCCCGCCGCCTTGAACTCCTCGACCACGTCCACCCGCTCGGCGAGGGTCAGCCCCGGATGCACGGGCTCCTCCGGGTGGGCCCGCAGCTCCAGGCCCTCGAAGCCGGAGTCGGCGGCGAGACGTACGGCTTCGGGGACGGGGAGACCAGGGATGCCGAGGGTGGAGAAGGCGAGTCGCATGAGCACAGCGGATCAGATGCCCCTGTGCTCGTACAAGCTCCGGGCGTCAACTGGTCGTCTGTGCCCCCGCCCGCAGTGTGAGCGGGCGGCCGTGCAGCTCACACCGCCGGTGCCGATTCCGTACCGGCCGCGGTGCCCGTGGGTCTCAGGCGCGGCGTCCCGACGGGGGTGCCGTCGAGCCGCGCGCCATCAGCTCGGTGCGTACGGTCGCGACCCCGCCGGGGGGCGGCGTCTCGCGGCCGAGGGCCAGCCGGCCGGCGCGGGCGCCCGCGTCGTGCAGGGGGATGCGGACGGTGGTGAGCGTCGGTGAGGCGTCCGCGCTGAAGGGCAGGTCGTCGAAGCCCGCCACGGAGACGTCCTCGGGGATGCGCAGGCCCTGGTCGCGCAGTGCGGCGCAGATGCCGAGCGCGACGGTGTCGTTCGCGGCGAGCACGGCGGTCAGGTCCGGGACGCGGCGCAGCAGTTCGAGAGCGCCGTCGTAGCCGGAGGAGCGGTCGTAGGCCCCTCCGTGGACGGTGAACTGCTCGGCCTGGGCGAGGAGTTCGGGCGCACCGGCCCGGAGGGCGAGCCGGTGGCCCTCCAGGCGGTCCCGTGTGGTGGTGCGGTCGGCCGGACCGGTCACATAGCCGATGCTGCGGTGGCCGAGGGAGAGCAGATGCTCGGTGAGGCGGCGGCTGCCGCCGCGGTTGTCGAAGGCGATCGTGACTATGCCGTCCCCGGGGGCCGGAGCCGGCTCTCCCTCGTCCGGCGGCGTCCGAGCCGCTTCCCGGCCGTGAGCCCGCTCCGGGTCCTGCTCCTGCCCCTGCCCCTGTCCGTGGTCCTGCCCCCGCTCCCGGGCCTCCTGGGACTCCTGCCCCTCCTTCTGCCCGGGCGGCGCGAGCGGAGGCCGCCCGCACAGCACGATGCGCGTGCCCCCCGCCGCGAGGCGGCGCAGCCGGGTGGCGAGTGCGGCACCGTGTTTCTCGTCCTCCACGCCGCTGCCCGTCAGGACGACGGCGGCCGCGCGCTGGCGCTGAAGGTGCGTGAGGTAGGTCAGTTCGCTCTCGGTGGAGCCGCCGGTGTTGCACACGACGGCGAGCTTCTGGCCGCCGCTGCCACCCTGGACGCCGGTGCCCATCTCGCCCTGCACCGCGCTGGCGATGATGCCGAAGAACGGGTCGGCGATGTCGTTGACGAGGACGCCGACCAGATCGGAGGTGGCTGCGGCGAGGGCGCTGGCCGGGCCGTTGACGACGTACTGGAGCTCCTCGACCGCACGCATCACCCGTGTACGGGTGGCGCCCGCGACCGGGTAATTGCCGCTCAGTACGCGCGAGACGGTCGCTGCCGAGACCCCTGCTCGCGTCGCCACGTCGGCCAGAGTCACTGCCATCCAGTCCTCCGTTGTCCACAGTTCTCGAATTGCCTTGGGCGATCGCCGCATCCGGACGCCCGTCCGGTGGTGCAGGAGCGCAGAAGTGCAGCGCACACGGTCACAGCCCTCCCCAGCGGTGCCCGGGCGCGCCCATGTTCTCACCCCGCGTGTTCTCTTGTGTGCGCAACCGGCTCCCCGGTCTTTTTCGGAACGGGAGACTCCGGCTGAGGAGTGCACGGGTCTTGTCCCGTCCTATCAAGCACCTCTAGTGTGCCCGTTCAGCAAGCGCTTTCTATTGGTGGATGGAGCCCCTGCTGTATGCCCTCAGAGCGAACTCCCCTGCGTGCCGCCGTCGTCGGAACCGGCGGAATCGTCAGCGGAAGCCATCTGCCGGCGCTGCGTGAGCAGTCAGGCCGTGTACGGCTCGTCGGCGCAGTCGACGTCGACGAGGGCCGCCTCGCGGACTTCCTCGGCGAGGCCGGGGACGGGGTGAGCGGCTACCCCGGGCTGACGGAGATGCTGGCCGCGGAGGAGCCCGACCTCGTCCTGATCGGGACGCCGCCGGCCTTCCATGCCGAGCAGGCCGTCGCCTCGCTGCGTGCCGGGGCGTGGGTGCTGTGCGAGAAGCCGCTGTGCCTCTCGCTCGCCGAGTACGACACCATCGCGGAGGCGGAGGGGGACGGCACCGGCGGCCCGTACGCGTCCGTCGTCTTCCAGCACCGCTACGGCTCCGGCGCCCTGCACGCCCGCGAACTCCTGCGCGCCGGCGAGCTGGGAACGCCGCTCGTCGCGCACTGCCAGACCACCTGGCACCGGGACGCCGGCTACTACTCCGTTCCGTGGCGCGGCCGCTGGGAGACCGAGGGCGGCGGACCGACCATGGGTCACGGCATCCACCAGATGGATCTGCTGCTGCATCTGCTGGGTGAGTGGAGCGAGATCCGTGCCATGGCGGGGCGGCTCGTGCACGACGTGGAGAGCGAGGACGTCTCGACGGCCCTCGTCCGGTTCGAGAGCGGAGCCATGGCCACCGTCGTCAACAGCGTGCTGAGCCCGGACGAGGTCAGCCGCATACGCATCGACTGCACCGACGCCACAGTGGAGTTGACGCACCTGTACGGGTACGGCAACGACGACTGGGCCTACACCCCCGCCCCGCACGCACGCGAGCAGCAGGAACGCACATCGCACTGGCACACTCCCGCGGCCGACGTGCCCAGCTCGCACAAAGCCCAGCTCGACGGCTTCCTCGACGCCATGGAGAAGGGCGAACGGCCCCCGGGCAGCGGCCGCGACGCCCGCCGCACTCTCGAATTCCTCGCCGCGCTCTACAAGTCGGCGTTCACGGGGGCTCCCGTACACCAGGGTGAGATCGCGGCGCAGGACCCCTTCTACCGCGCCATGCACGGCAATCACCCCGACTGGGCACCGAAGGAGCAGCGTTGAACGCCCCCACTCCCCTCACCGTCACGCACACGCACGGCGAACGCGTCACCGTCACCGCGGCAGGCACCGAGCTGATGGCGTACGTCTACGCCCCGGACCCGGTGGCCTTCGAGTCCCGCAAGCCGTACGTGCATCCGCTGCGGACGCTCGCCGGCAGCCCGGTCTCCGGCTACCGGCCCAACGACCACCGCTGGCACAAGGGCCTGCAGATGACCGCAAGCCACTTGTCGGGACAGAACTTCTGGGGCGGCAACTCCTATGTGCACGGCGAGGGTTACCTGCCTCTCCACGACCGCGTCGGCTCCATGCGGCACGACGGCTTCGACTCCTTCGAAGTGGCGGGCGACAGGCTGGACTTCACCGAACTGCTCACCTGGGTCGAGAACGGCGGCGAGGAGTGGGCGCACGAGCGGCGCTCCGTGGCGCTCCACTCGGCCGACGAGCACAGCGGCACCTACGCGGTCGACTGGTCCATCGAGCTGACCAACATCCGCGGCGAACCACTGCACTTCGGCTCGCCGACGACGCACGGCCGTGAGATGGCCGGCTACACGGGACTGCACTGGCGCGGGCCGCGCGACTTCACCGGCGGCCAGGTGCTCTCACCGGCCGGGCCGAGCACCGACGAGGAAATGATGGGCCGGTCCGCCGAGGACCACCCCTGGATCGGCTTCGTCGGGGAACACGACGGCACGGACGCCCACTCGACCCTCGTCTTCGCGCACGCGCCGGGCAACGCGGAGTCGGTGCACGCGTCCCACTGGTTCGTGCGCTCCGAGCCCGTGCCGACAGTCGCCTTCTCCTGGGCATTCTTTGAGGAGTTCGCGCTGCCGCCGGGCGACTCCTTCGCGTACGGCTACCGCGTGCTGGTCGCGGACGGCGCCCTGGACGCGGACGGTATCGAGCGGCGGCTGAAGGCGACCCCGTGGTGACCGGCCGGGAGAGACCCGCCCGGCGGTCCGGACCCTGAACGCCGAGTTCGAAGGAGAGAGCACGTGGACGCTCAACTGCCGGGCGGGATCGGCCTGTCGCACATCAGCGCCTACGACTGGGAGGCCGCCGACGGCGTCTGCGGCGGCAGCCCGCACATCCACCTGGCCTGCACCGAGGCGTACGTCGTCACGGCAGGCGAGGGCTCGGTCCAGACGCTGACCGTCGAGGACGGTTTCACCGAGACGCCGCTGGAGCCGGGTGTCATCGCCTGGTTCACGCCGGGGACGGTGCACCGGATGACCCGCGGGCGGGAAGAGGACGGCAGCGGCGGCGGTCTGCGGGTGACGGTGCTCATGCAGAACAGCGGCCTGCCGGAGGCCGGCGACGCGGTGTTCACCTTTCCGCCCGAGGTGCTGGCCGACCCCGAGGCGTACGCCGCCGCGTCGGGGCTGCCCGCCAAGGAGGGCCCCGAGGCGGACCGTGCGGCGCGCGAGCGGCGCGACCTCGCGGTCGAGGGCTATCTGCGGCTGAGAGACGCGCTGAAGGACGGCGACGCGGAGCCATTGCACGCCTTCCACCGGGCGGCCGCACGCCTCGTCGCCCCCAGACTGGCCGCCTGGCAGCCGCGTTGGCGGGACGGCGCGCTCGCCGCCGCGGAACGCACCGGCCGGCATCTCGCCGCGCTGGCGGACGGCGACCCGTCCCATCTGGCGGCCGCCCGTGCCCGTTCGGCGGAGCCCACGCGCCGCGGCGGCTACGGGATGTGCGGACGCCGCGACGAGTACGAACTGCCGGGCACCACGCTCCCGTATCACGGCGAATAGTCCTCGCCGGGCGCCGGCGCGGGACAGCTCCGGCCGGTGCCCGGCGCCGGCGTCACCGGCGTACCGAAAGCAGCACGGAAAGGTCACCCTCCATGCCCCGACCCAGGACAAGGGCGTCCTGCGCGGCAGCCGTCGCGATCGCCCTGTGCGCGACGCTCACCGGGTGCGGTGGCGGAGCCTCCGCCACCGCCGACGGCAAGGTCACCCTCCGCTTCACCTGGTGGGGCAACACCGACCGCGCCGCACGCACCGAGAAGGCCGTCGCAGCATTCGAACGCGCCCACCCGGGCATCGACGTCCAGACCTCCTACTCCACCTACGACTCCTACAAGCAGAAGCTCGCCACCCAGGCCGCGGGCGACGACGTACCCGACCTGATCCAGCTCGACTACCGGCAGATCAGCCAGTACGCGGGCTCGGGTGTGATGCTCGACCTCGCCGAGCAGCGCAAGGCCCTCCCCACCGGCGAGATGGATCCGAAGCTGCTGAAGACCGGCCAGGTCGGTGGCCGCCAGTACGCACTGCCGATGGGCGTCGGCACCCAGACCGTCGCCTACGACAAGGCGGCATGGCGTGCGGCCGGGGTGATTCAGCCCCAGGCCGGCTGGAGTTGGCAGGACTGGGTGAAGGCGCTGCGCCAGGTGAAGGAGCACCGCGGCACGTACGCCATGACGGACCCCGGAGCGGCGGAGGACCAGTTCGAGATCTGGCTGCGCGGCCGGGGAAAGCAGCTCTACGGCAAGGACGGCCAGGTCGCCTTCAGCGCCGGGGATCTGGCGCGCTGGTGGACCTTCACCTCCAAGCTCCGCAAGGAGGGGCTGGTCAGCCCCGCCACCGACACCACGCAGATGTCCGGATCGGTGGAGGACACGCCGATGGGGCGCAAGCTGTCCGTCGCGGAGTTCAACTGGGACGCGCCCTCCGCCGGTTACGAGGCGATGTACGGCGACCGGCTCGCCATCGCCCCGACGCCGACGGGCGAGGACGGCACGTTCGGTCAGTACTACAAGCCGTCGATGCTGCTCGGCATCTCGGCCGGAAGTGAACACCCCCGTGAGGCGGCGCAGTTCATCGACTTTCTGCTCAACTCCGACAAGGCCGCCGACATCCTCGGCGTCGACCGCGGCACCCCGGTGAACAGCAGGCAGCGCAGCCGGGTGCTCTCCTCCGTGACGGGCTTCCAGAAGCAGGTGGCGAGGCTGCAGACATCCCTGCGGGGCAAGCTCGATCCCCCGCCGGCGGCGCCGCCCCGGGGCGACAACGGACTGCAGTCGACCTTCCAACGCGACTACGACCAGGTCTCCTTCGAGAAGCTGACACCGCGCGAGGCGGCCGAGAACTTCCTCACCGAGGCACGAGCGGAGCTGAGGCCGTGATGGCGAACACATCCACCGCCCGGGCCACTTCGGCCCCGGCCTCCGAGGCTGCCCCGTCAGGGGCGCAGCGTGCGGGCGGCACCGGCGGGCGCCGCCCGTACGGGCAGGGCCGCCCGCCCGTACGCGAACGGCAGGGCGCCGCCTGGGTGTTCCTCTCCCCGTGGGTGCTGGGCGCGACAGTGCTCACCCTCCTGCCCATGGCCGTCTCGCTCTACCTGTCCTTCACCGACTACAACCTCTTCGACCCGCCCTCATGGGTCGGCCTGCGCAACTACACGCAGATGTTCACCGAGGACGCGCGCCTTTACCGCTCCGTCGGGAACACCCTGCTGTACGTGTTCATCGCCGTGCCCCTGCAGCTGGCGCTCGCCCTCGCGGCCGCCCTCGCCCTGAAGTCGATGCGGCGCGGCAGGTCCTTCTACCGGTCGGCCTTCTACGCACCCTCGCTGCTCGGCGCGTCCATGAGCATCGCGCTGGTCTGGCGGGCGATATTCAACGACGGCGGCACGGTCGACAATCTGCTCTCCGGCGTCGGCGTCCACATCGGCGGCTGGGTGAACCAGCCCGGCTGGGCGCTGCTGAGCGTCGCGCTGCTGACCGTCTGGCAGTTCGGGGCGCCCATGGTCATCTTCCTCGCCGGGCTCCAGCAGATCCCGCAGGAGATGTACGAGGCGGCCGCCGTGGACGGGGCAGGCCCATGGCGGAAGTTCGCCTCGATCACCCTGCCGATGCTCTCCCCGGTGCTCTTCTTCAACCTGGTGCTGCAGACCATCCAGGCCTTCCAGGTCTTCACGCCCGCCTTCGCCATCAGTTCGGGGCGCGGCGGACCGGCCGACTCCACGCTCTTCTACACCCTCTACCTCTACGAACGGGGCTTCACCTCCTCACACATGGGCTACGCCTCGGCGATGGCGTGGATGCTGCTGCTGGCCATCGGCATCGTCACGGCGGTGCTGTTCCGTACGTCCAAGTCCTGGGTCTTCTACGCGAACGAGGAGGGCGGCTGATGTCCGTCACCGTCCTGAGCAGTCACCACGGCCGCCGCCGGGCCGACCGGTCGCACATCGCACTCCACATCGGCGCGCTCGCCGTACTCGCCGTGCTGCTCTACCCGTTGGCCTGGCTGGTCGCCACGTCCTTCAAGCCGGCGGACGAAGTGCTCGCCAGCCTCGCCCTGTTGCCCTCCCGGCTGGCCACCGAGAACTACGGAACGGCGGCCGAGGGCATCGAAGGCGTCACGCTGCTCCAGCTGTTCGGCAACTCGCTGACGATCTCCCTCGGTGCCGTGCTCGGCAACGTGCTCAGCTGCTCGCTCGCCGCCTACGCCTTCGCCCGGCTCCGCTTCACCATGCGGGGGCCGCTGTTCGCGTTCATGATCGCCACGATCATGCTGCCGCATCACGCTGTGCTGATTCCGCAGTACATCGTCTTCAACCAGCTCGGGATGGTGAACACGTTCTGGCCGATGGTGCTGCCGAAGTTCCTGGCCACCGACGCCTTCTTCGTCTTCCTCATCGTCCAGTTCATGCGCGGGCTGCCGCGCGAGCTGGACGAAGCAGCCAAGATCGACGGCTGCGGCCCGTTCCGCATCTTCGCCCGTGTCGTTCTTCCGCTGACCAGGCCGGCGCTGATCACCACCGCGATCTTCACCTTCATCTGGACCTGGAACGACTTCTTCACCCAGCTGATCTACCTCTTCGAGCCGGACAAGTACACACTCACACTGGCGCTGCGCACCTTCGTGGACACCTCCAGCCAGTCCGCGTACGGGCCGATGTTCGCGATGTCGGTCTTCGCGCTGCTGCCCATCGTGCTGTTCTTCCTGGCCTTCCAGCGGCTGCTCGTCGAAGGCATGGCCAACTCCGGACTGAAAGGCTGACCGGCGATGAGCACTTCGCGGACACAGCGGGAACGCGGCGACCTGTTCGGGGCGCGCTTCGAGCTCTTCGCCGACATCCTCGCCGTCGGACTCGCGGTGTCCGTCGCCGCTCTGCCGGCGGTCACGTTCCCGGCCGCGCTGTCCACCGCGTGCACGCTGCTCAGGCGCCGCCGCCTGTACGACGAACCGTGCACGGCCGGACGCTACTACGCGGCGCTGCGCAGGCGGCTGGCCCGCCCCGGCGAATGGGCTGCGGGGGCGGCAGCGCTCCTGTTCGCCGTCCTGGTGGCCGCCGACGCCTCTCTCGCCACCGTGGGCCTGCCCGGTGCGGAGCCCTTCGCGCTGATCCTGGCGGTGGTGGCGGCAGCGGCGGCGGTGACCGGCCTGCGCGCGTGCGCGCTGCCCCCGTACGCGGGCCCGGGCGGTTGGATCCCTGCCGTGCGGGCCGGAGCCGCCCGCACCGTGCGGGACCTCCCCGGCAGCGGTCTGATCGTGCTGGCCCTGTGCACCGCGGGCGTGTGCGCGTGGGCCCTGCCGCCGGTGCTCCTCCTGCTGCCCGGACCGCTCGCTCTGGCCCTGACCGCCGTCGAGCTGCGGTGGGAGCAGAGCGGTGGGCAGAGTGAGCCGGGCGGTCCGGAAGCACGCCCGCCCTGGATGTCCCGATAGGCGCCCCCTTGTGGTGCCCCCCAGGAAAGCGGCAAGCTTTTTCGGTTAGAAAGCGCTTGCTGCGCAAGTTGCCACCATTGTGCGGACCTGAAGGAGACGACCCTCGTGACACGCAGAACCGTGCGCATCGCCATGAACGGCGTGACCGGACGCATGGGATACCGCCAGCATCTCGTCCGCTCCATCCTCGCCATCCGCGAGCAGGGCGGCATCGACCTCGGTGACGGCAGCGCGCTGTGGCCCGAGCCCGTGCTCGTCGGCCGCCGGGACTTCGCCCTCAAGTCGATCGCCGAGCGGCACGGACTGGACGAGTGGACCACGGACCTCGACGCCGTGCTCACGGACGGAAGCATCGACGTCTACTTCGACTCCCAGGTCACCTCCGCCCGGGAGGACGCACTGCGCAAGGCGATCGCCGCCGGCAAGCACATCTACACGGAGAAGCCCACCGCCACCGGCCTCGACGGCGCCCTCGCCCTCGCACGGCTCGCGCACGCCGAGGGCGTCAAGCACGGCGTCGTGCAGGACAAGCTCTTCCTGCCGGGGCTGCTCAAGCTCAAACGACTCGTCGACGGCGGCTTCTTCGGGCGGATCCTGTCGGTGCGCGGCGAGTTCGGCTACTGGGTCTTCGAAGGCGACTGGCAGGAGGCCCAGCGCCCCTCCTGGAACTACCGCTCCGAGGACGGCGGCGGCATCGTCGTCGACATGTTCCCGCACTGGGAGTACGTGCTGCACGGGCTCTTCGGCAAGGTCAACTCCGTACAGGCGCACGCCGCGACGCACATCCCCCGCCGCTGGGACGAGCAGGGACGCGGGTACGAGGCGACGGCCGACGACTCCGCGTACGGCATCTTCGAGCTGGAGGGCGGCGTCGTCGCACAGATCAACTCCTCCTGGGCGGTGCGCGTCAACCGCGACGAACTCGTCGAGTTCCAGGTCGACGGCACGGAGGGCTCGGCCGTCGCCGGGCTGCGCCGCTGCCGCGCACAGCACAGGTCGGGCACGCCCAAGCCCGTATGGAATCCGGACCTGCCCGCCACCGAGTCGTTCCGGGAGCAGTGGCAGGAGGTCCCGGACAACGGGGAGTTCGACAACGGCTTCAAGGCGCAGTGGGAGCTCTTCCTGCGCCACGTCGCGCTCGGCACGCCCTACGACTGGGACCTGCTGGCGGGCGCGCGCGGAGTGCAGCTCGCCGAACTCGGCCTGCGCTCCTCGGCGGAGGGCCGGCGGCTGCCCGTCCCGGAGCTGTCGCTTTGATGCCCCGGTCAGGCCGTACCTGCTGCTGCGAGGGAGGGACGCTGTGATCCGACTGCCCGACGAGAGCGGGGCGTTGCGCGCGTACGAGCCGAGGGCCGAGCCGGCGGACGCCGTCGTACGGGTGGAGGCCGGTGCCTCCGCCCGTGCCGGCGCCGCTCCCGCCTCGCGTACGGTCTTCGCCGCGGCGCACGTCGTCGCCGACCGGTTCAAGGAAGGGGCGGGGGCGGACGGACCGGCCGCCCTGGACTGGGACGCCACACTCGCCTTCCGGCGCCATCTGTGGTCGCACGGCCTGTGCGTGGCCGAGGCCATGGACACGGCGCAGCGCGGCATGGGCCTGGACTGGTCCGTCGCCGCCGAACTCACCCGGCGCTCCGCGGCCGAGGCACGAGCCGTGGGCGGACGCGTCGCCTGCGGCGTCGGCACGGACCAACTGCCGCCCGGTGCTTCGGACTTGGCGAGCGTCCGTGGCGCGTACGAGGAACAGTCCGAGGTGGTGGAGAAGGCCGGCGGGCAAGCGATCGTCATGGCCTCGCGGGCCCTCGCCGCCACGGCCCGTGGCCCCGAGGACTACCTGGAGGTGTACGGGCATCTGCTGCGCCAGGCCCGCGAGCCCGTCATCCTGCACTGGCTCGGGCCGATGTTCGATCCGGCGCTGGAGGGCTACTGGGGCAGCACCGACCTCGACGCCGCCACCGCCACCTTCCTGAGGATCATCGACGGGAACCCCGGCAAGGTCGACGGCGTGAAGGTCTCCCTGCTGGACGCGGGCCGTGAGGTGGCGCTGCGCCGCCGTCTGCCGGAGGGCGTGCGCTGCTACACGGGCGACGACTTCAACTACCCGGAGCTGATCGCGGGAGACGGCGGGGACGCGGACGGCGAAGGGGCCTTCAGCGGCGAACGGGCCTTCAGCCACGCCCTGTTGGGCATCTTCGACCCGCTGGCGCCGCTCGCCGCCGACGCCGTACGCCTTCTCGACGCAGGTGACCGCGACGGTTTCCGCGCGGCACTCGATCCCACCGTGGCGCTCTCCCGGCACCTCTTCCAGGCGCCGACGCGCTTCTACAAGACGGGCGTCGTGTTCCTGGCGTGGCTCGCCGGCCACCAGGACCACTTCGTCATGGTCGGCGGCATGCAGTCGGCGCGCACCCTGCCGCACCTCGCGCGCGCCTACGAACTCGCCGACACGCTCGGTCTGTTCCCCGACCCGGGCCTCGCCGAAGCGCGCATGCGGCGGCTGCTCGACGTACAGGGGGTGGAGGCGTGAGGGCCCCCGGCGGCAGGCTGGCGCGCCTCTCCGTCAACCAGCAGACCGTCAAGCAGCTTCCGCTCCCCGAACTGGCCGGCGCCTGCGCCAAGTTCGGCATCGCACACGTGGGGCTGTGGCGCGGCCCCGTCCAGGAGTACGGCCCGGAGGCGGCCGCCCGGCTCGTACGGGACGCGGGGCTGAACGTCACCTCGCTGTGCCGGGGCGGCTTTCTCACGGCGTCCGACGCAGCCGCCCGCCGGCGGGCCCTGGACGACAACCGCACGGCCGTGGACGAGGCCGCGACGCTCGGCACGGGAACGCTCGTTCTCGTCTCCGGCGGCCTGCCTGAGGGCAGCCGCGACCTGCGGGGCGCCCGCGAGCGGATCGCGGACGCGCTCGCCGAACTGGCCCCGTACGCGGGCGAGCGCGGCGTGCGCCTGGCGGTCGAACCGCTGCACCCCATGTTCGCCTCCGACCGCTGCGTGGTCTCCACGCTGGGGCAGGCGCTGGACCTGGCCGAACGCTTCCCGCCGGAGCAGGTGGGGGTCGTCGTCGACACGTACCACGTGTGGTGGGACGACCGGGCGCCGGAAGAGATAGCGCGGGCGGGCGCGGGCGGACGGCTGGCGTCCTTCCAGCTCGCGGACTGGATCACGCCGCTCCCCGAGGGCGTACTGCTTGGCCGCGGCCAGCTCGGCGACGGCGCCGTCGACCTGCGCGGCTTCCGCGAACTGGTCGACGCCACGGGCTACGACGCACCCATCGAGGTGGAGATCTTCAACCCCGGCCTGTGGGCGCGCGACGGCGTCGAGGTCCTGGCGGAGACGGCTGACCGCTTCGTGCGGCACGTCCTGCCGGCAGGGCTGCCGGAGGCCTGAGGGGCGGCCGGAAGCAACCTGAGGAAGAAATTCCGGATCGGGCGCAACCGTTCCGGGGTGTTGTGGGTCTTACCTGGTGCTTGAGGCCTCTTGGGGGGATGCAGGAGGCCGAGGGGGGCACAGGGGCCCGGCCGTTGGAGCACGGCAGCCGGGCCCCTCGAAATCCGCCCTTCGCTTCCCGTTACCGGCCGGCGCGGGCGTACGAGACGAACTCCGTCCACGCGGCGGCGGTGAACGCGAGCCGTGGGCCGCGGGTGTTCTTGGAGTCCCGGATGTGGACGGTGCCGGGTGTGGCTGCGGCTTCGACGCAGTCGTTGTCGTTGCTGCCGCTGTAGCTGCTCTTGATCCATGTCAGCGTGGAGCCGTCCGGGACAGAGGGCTTCAGGGTCATGTCTCACCAAGCACTTTCTCGATGAAGGCCAGCGACTCCCGTGGGCTGAGAGCCTGAGCCCGGATGATTCCATACCGCAGCTCCAGCACCTGAGCCTGTTTCGGGTCACACATGAGGTGCGTCGTCAGCTGTGCTGCCGAATAGCCGACCGTCGACCCGTCCTTGAGCTTCAGCACCTGCAGCTCACCCCCCATCCCCGCGTGATCCTCCCGGTCGGTCGGTATGACCTGGATCTCCACGTGCCGCAACCGGCCGATCTGCAACAGGTGCTGGAGCTGTCGCCGAAGCACCTCCCTGCCCCCGATGGGCCGTCGCAGCGTGACCTCTTCCTGTACGAACGTGAGCGTGGGCAGAAGGGGAGTCCTGGCGATGATCTCCTGCCGGGCCATGCGGGCGGCCAGATACCGCTCAAGGTCGTCTTCGCCGTACGTGGGCCGGCGCATCCGGAACAGCGCCCGCGCGTACTCCTCGGTCTGCAGCAGCCCGTGGATGTTGTGGTTGCCGTACGCCCCCAACTCCACCGACTCGGCTTCCAGCCGGGCGAGGTCCCGCACCTTCTTCGGGTACCGGGCCTCGGCCACGTCACCCTTCATGGCCGCCAACTTGCCGCAGGCGTCCAGCACTTGATCCGCGGAGTCCAGGAACTCCGGCCTGGGTACGCGCCTTCCGCGCTCGACCGAGGAGACGTGGTCCTCCCCGTACCCGATGGCCGTGCCCAGTTCGGCTTGTGTCAGCCCGGCAGCCGCATCATTCACCTCGGATGCTGTCTGTTCCTCCCCAGTCGCAGACATAGCGGTTGTTATCCTTGTCGAAATCAACGGGAATGTCGATTCCTCGAATTCCAGCGTTCTCCCGAAGCCAGCCGATCATGGCCAGTGCTGACGCTTCCTCCTGATAATCAGTAAGAAGCGGAATTTCGAGATCGTGCACTGTTACCAGCGTGCTGCGGGCGTCAAGCTCTGCGATCGTCAACTGCGTTGCAACGAGTGATAGGTCATATGTGATCCACTCCCTCTCTGTTGCGGGAAAGGTAGCAGTGAATCGGATCCAGACATCTTTGTCCTGGACCCGTTCTCCTTCCGCAGGGGAGTCGTCCACAATTGAGAGCTCTGCGGTAAGGCGCACGATCATCCCCCATGCGCCAACACGCTTCTTGTATTCGTAGATGGCGGGTGACACTTGTTCGCCCATCGTAAATTCCGGTTGCGCTCTTCGCTGCTTCTTCAATCCACGGAGTCCGCACTGATTCTTCTTCGAATGAGCTCGGGGAGAGGATACGGTACTTCGAGAGGAAGTCTTTCTTCTGCCTTCGCCACATGCCCCAGGCGCGCAGAGGAATGGATCTCATGGACCATCTCAGTGATATCGGTAATAGAGACGATCCAATTCTCTACGTACCGCTTTACAGCTTCCCCGGAGAGCCCTATCTGGATGGCCCTGACGTCCAAGGGTTTGAGATCGAGCGACCGGTCGGGATCCCATTGCACGCGAACCGGGGACTCGCTGACCATGGCTTGCCAGTCTTCCCTGCTTTCGTGCAAGTCAGGGCAGAAATGACTGAGAGTCGAGCGTGAAAGAGCCCATTCAAGGCCTTCTCGCGTAATATCGATCGCTAGAACACGTTCCTGTCCAGGCTTCGTCGCCCACCCCGAGCGGTACATCATCCATAGGAATGAGGGCTTGATCCATGTCATCCGCTCCCTCTTGAAAGGGGGTACGAACGTGCCGGCGGCAACTGCTCGCTCGGAAATCTCCTTTGTGTATGCCTGGTAAACGCGGATTGTGGAGGCGTCGTAGCGCCCCCGCAATGTACGTTTCGACGGAACAGCTGATGCCTCAGTGTTCATTGTCATCTTTCTGCGTACTGGATTCTTCAAGCCATGATTCAAGCTGGCGAATCTCCGGTCCGACGACCCGTCGTGCCCCAGCGGTGTATGCCAACCAGCGAAGGTCGTCACAGCCGAAGAAATCCTCGCCCCAACTGTCCACCCAGAGGTGAACGTCGCCGTCGGAAGTGGGTGTCATGTCCCACCAAGACCATCCTCGGGAATCTTCGTCGGGACAGAATCGATACAGCCAGTCCTGGAGCGGCCACGGTCCGCTCACAATATTGGCGAGGTACTGATCTCGTCCACGACGGGCAGCCAGTGGCGCATTCTCCGGGTTCGAACTGATTTCTACAAACCAGCCTGGTACCTCTTGGATGGGTAGATCTTCGCCATCGAATTCCTCTGTGGTGCCCAGACGCAAGGCCACTTCCAGGACCGATGTCAGTCCGTCCTTGAAGTGGAGCAGACCTTCTTGCAGTTCCACAGTGAACACGGAAAGCACGGGTGGAGCGGACGCTGAGGCTGGATCGGCTCCTTCCCGGAGGCGCATGAGCTCCATGCGGACACTGTCAACGTCGTGAATCATGTAGTGCTCTCTCAACCTTCTTGTATTACGCGACCGGAGCCGGGGACGATATTTTCTCGGAGCCCCCCGAGTAGCTTATCGGATATGCCGTAGAGGTCCGGTCCCTTGCTTGGGTCAGAAATCTCCGGATACTCCCTCAGCAGCTGTTTCCATTCGGGTTTGCTGAAGGAATCTCCATCTGGGTGGTCGGCGCGGTCTTGTGGGAGCGCGGCATCCCGTACGGCGTCACGGTATTCTCGGCTCACGTCGAAGGCGACGATCTGGCCGCCATCGCCACGGAATTCTGTGGTGTGGCTGATGTCGCCGCTCATGTTGAGGTACAGCTTTCCCTTTCCACTGATCACCACCTCGCCGTTCTCGCCGATGTGCACACGCTGGCTCAGCGGGTGGTTGGTCTGCTTGCGGTAGACCGTCACCGTTTCACATGAGGCCAGGCCCAGTGGGTCTATCCAGTTGCGTGGGTTCTGTACGTATGTAGACGGGTTGGGGGCCGGCGCGAGACCGAGGGGGTCCGGCGTGGTGTAGCGGGCGGTCTCGGGATCGTAGTGGCGGAAATGGTTGTAGTGGAGCGCGGTTTCGGGGTCGGCGTACTGGCCGGGGAATCGGAGGGGCGTGTAGGCAGTGGCGTTGCGGTTCCAGGTAGTGGTGCCCCAGAGGGTGGTGCGGGTGTGCCAGGCGATGTCGCCTTGCTCGTCGACGAGTTCGGTGGGTGTGCCGACGAGGTCGGTGACGATGGCGAAGAACCTGGAGTCGACCTCGCCTTGGGTGAGGGGTTTGCGCTCGTATTGGGTGAGTGGGCGGTGTCCTTCGTGGTCCCAGGTAAGGGTGACGCCGGTGGCGGTGTCTGACTGTTCGGCGAGTCGCGTGCCGTCCCAAGTGAAGTAGACGGCTTCAACGGGTGAACCGTTGTCGTCGAGGCGGTACTTGGCGGTGCGGCGGCCAATGGGGTCGTACGTGTAGCTCCAGCGCGTGCCGTCAGGTGTGGTGCACGCGGTGAGCCGGTTCTCAGGGTCCCATTCGTAGTGCCACGTGTCTGGCTTCCGCGACACCCGCTTCTTCTGGCGTGTGGTCATGCGTCCCGCGGCGTCGTGCTCGTATCGCACACTGCCGGCGGAGACGATGCGCGTGCCCTGGTAGGTGCGTTCGCCGCGGGCGGCGGCGTGACCAGCTTCCTCGGGCCAGGCCGCCGCGGTTTGGTTGCCGGCTTGGTCATAGGCGTAGGACTCCGACCAGCCGTCGGCCGTGACCGTCAGTGGTCGGCCAATGGCGTCGAGGTCCATCTGCTGGCTGAGCCCGGTGACCTCCTCGGTGATGGAGGTGAGGTAGCTGTCGGGGCGGTAGGCATACGAACGGGCGCGTCGAGTACGGGTGTTGGTGACCAGATCCTGATGGGTGAGGCGGCCCAGAGGGTCCCATACGGATGTCAGGGTGACCGTATCGCCGAAGGTGCGTTCCAGCTCGCGCCCGTTCGCGTCGTGGGTGAAGTCGATCCGATGCGCATCGGCGGAAAGGGAGGTGCGGTTCCCGGCCTCGTCGTAGGCGAACCTTGTGACTGCGCCCGTAGGAGTGGTGCGAGAGGAGCGACGTCCTAGTTCGTCATAAGCAAACAGGGTCCTGCGGCCATCGACGGCTTCGGACAACAGCCGCCCGGTGATGTCCCACTCGAAGTCGAGTGTGGAGTCCGGCGACGCTGCGTGGGTGATCCGGTCCCCGGCATCGTGCTCGTACCGGGTGACGTGCCCTGCTGCGTTCTTGGCGGTGACGCGACCGAGAGCGTCGTGCTCGTAGCGGATGGTGTGGCCGAGCGGTGTGGTCCGGGACTCCAGCCTTCCTGTGACGTCGTGGACGTAGCTGACTTCGCGGTTGTCGAAGTCGGACTCTGCACAGAGATTGCCGGCCCGATCGTAGGCGTAATCCCAGGTCAGGCCGTACGGGTTCGTGACCTGGGTGAGACGCAGCTCGGTGTCATAGGCGAAGTTGTATGTCACCCCGTCCGGCGTGGTCCGTGAAACCAACTGGTCGAAGTGGGTGTATTGGAAGTGGCTTTCACCGCCATTGGGGTCGGTTTGAGTAACGCAGTTGCCTTCCCCGTCCCATTCCCACGTCCTTTCAGAACCTTCGGCAGCCAAGCGGCGGGAGGGCTTGCCCTCGACGGTCCATTCCAGCCGTGTGGTCACCCCGACTGCATCAGTGACTGTGACAGGTCGTCCGAAGGGGTCACGGGCGCATGAGGTCCCACCCCCGACCGGGTCGGTGAGGGCGAGGGGGAGTCCTGCGGGATTGTTGGCGATGCGGGTCTGTCCGCCGAGTGCATCGGTGATGGTGGCGACTGCACCTGTGGAGTCATGGGTGTAGCAAGTCCTTGTCCGGTCAGGGGCAAGGACGGTGCTGCAGTTGCCGCGCCCGTCGAACTCCTGCCGCCAGACCGCGCCGTCCGGGAGCGTGATCTCCACCGGAAGGTGCATGCCGTTGTAGACGGTCGAGGTCGTCGTGCCGTCGGGGCGGTGGACCGCGAGGAGGTCGACGTGGTTGTCGGACCAGTCGAAGCGGGTGGTGTGGCCCAGGGCGTCCGTGCGGGAGAGGAGGTTGTCGTGGCGGTCCCATTCGCTGTGGACCGTGTTGCCCAGCGGGTCGGTCTCGGCGATGACCTGGCCGAGGTAGTTGAGGTGGTATGTGGTGACCGCGCCGAGGGAGTCGGTGTAGCGGGTGATGCGCTCGGCGGTGTCGTACTCCAGCTGTGAGGAGAGATATCCCTCCGGGCCGACCGTACGCGTCACGCGGCCCCGCTCGTCGTAGACGAACTGGTAGGTGGAGTCGTTGCGGTCGGTCCAGGAGGTGATGCGGTGGTCGGCGTCGTAGCCGAAGACCATGGGCAGGCCGGATGAGTTGACGATGTGCGTCAGGTTCCGGGCGTCGTCGTAGGCGTAGGACTTGACCTCGACCGGGCCGTCCGGGGTGCGGAGGGCGATCGAGGCGACCAGGCCGTCCTCCGTCGCGACCTCGACGTGGTAGCCGCCGTCGTGGCGGATGGCGGTAGGGGTGCCGTCGGGCGCGCGGTCGATGCTGATGCCGTTGCCGTTGCGGTCCTCGACCTCCGCCAGCCACCACAGGCCGGACGTTCCGTCCTCGGGTGGGAGGAAGCGGCGGGTCAGCCCCGTACGGGGGTCGGTGACGGCCAGGTCCCAGCCGCTGGAGCCCTGCACACAGGTCAGGGGGATGCGGTGGCCCTCATACGGGTGGACCTGTTCGCCGATCATGTCCGGGGCGTGGCCGTAACGCAGCGAGGACCCGTCGGTGCGGTGCCACCACAACTCCTTGCCGTCCTCGGCGACTTCGAGGCGCTCGTCGAGCGTGGAGGCCCAGGAGGGTCCGTAGAAGCGGCCGTTGCGGTAGCCGGAGAGGTGGGTGCGTTCCACCACCAGCGGCAGGACGCCGGGGAGGGTGAGGTCGGTCTGGTGCTGGAAGACCTCCCCGGTGGACATGTCGATGGGGTCGCCGCCGAGGCATCTGTCGGACGAGTTGCGGCCCTTGGCCGACAGCTCCGGGGACGGTGGCTTGTTCTTGCCGGGTGCGTTCCTGCCGGCCGGGTTCGGGCCGCCCCGCGATCCGTCCGGGCCCTTGCCGTCGTTGCGGGAGTTGATGCCTTTGAGGTCGTCGACGATGGAGTCTTCGTTGCGTTTGTGGTTCTTGGAGGTGGTGCGGATGGCGCGGGTCATGCCGTCGGATATGTGGTCGCGCAGGGCGGGGCCTGCCTTCTTGGCGGCTTTGACGCCGGAGTCGATGAGGGCGTCGAAGGGGGCGGTGAAGGCGTCCTTGCCGCGGACGCGGCCGTGGCTGGAGTCGGCACGGTCGAGCTTGGACAGGGCGCCGGAGTCCATTTTCGAGCCGAGGCCTGCGAGGCTGGTGGCGGCGGTGTCGTGTTCGTCGTGGTCGACCTTGACCTTGCCGGTCTTGCCGGGGCCGGAGCCGAAACCGGCCGATCCGGGTGCGGAGTTGAGCTGGGTGGCGTCCTTGCCCTTGGGCGGGCCGTCGCCGCCGGGCAGGCCGAGTGCTTCGGAGCCGAGCTCGACGAGGAGGTCGGCGGCCTTGCTCTCCAGCTTGGCCACGACGGGCTCGGTCAGTTTCGCGACGAGCTCCTCGACGATCGCCTCGGAGGCTTCCTTGATGGCGCGGCGGATGGCCTCCCGGCAGGCGGCGCTCGCGGCGGCGCCGCCCAGGGCGGACAGGCCGCCGGTGAAGACGGCGGCGGCCAGCGAGATGCCGACGGCGGCGGCCATGACGCCGAGTTCGATCTCGGCTTTGCGTTTCATTCCTTCGATGAGCCCGGCGATGACGTCCATGGCGTCGGCGAAGGTGCGGGAGACGTCGGCGACGTCCTGGAGGTGTTTGGTCTTGACTTTGCCCCAGTGTGCTTCGAGGGCGTCGGCGGCGGCGCCTTCGCCGGAGGAGAGCAGCCGCTGGATCGCGCGGTGGGCCTCTGCTCCGTGGTCCTCGATGTCGTCGGCGAACTCGCGCAGGCCGGTGGCCATTTCGCGGTAGTCGTCCTCGTCCACGTTCGGGAAACTGATCCCGATGTAGTCCAGGACCTCGTCCGCCCATTCCGGCAGCGTGTAACCCACCGTCAACTCCCCCCGTACACAGGCACGTCGACCTGCCCTGAGTCCCCGTTCGAACAGCAACACCGCAGCAGCCCGGGCGTCCAGTTCGAAACCCCGAACAGTCTAGACAGGCGCAAAGTGCCCCGCACAAGGGGAAGTTCGGACGTGGGGAAAGGCACACACGAGCTGCATGCCCTGGGGCCGGGATGCGGCCCCGGTCAACTGCCGCTGACGCTCCCGGGGCCGCCGCTCCAGCGGACTTCCCCGTCGACCATCGTGTCCGTCGGGGTGAGGCCCAACGCGCGGGCGACCGCGGCCGATGCCGCATGCTCCGGGTGGATGTGGGCGACGAGCGTGTCCACGCCGTGGCCGCGAAGCCACCGCGCCATGGCGAGCGCGCCCTCGCGTGCGTAGCCGTTTCCCTGGTGGTCGCCGCCGACGACCCAGGCGACCTCGGCAGTGAGAGGGCCGGCGGCCGGACGGCGGAGCGTGGCCTGCACGGTGCCGACCAACTGCGCGTCGGACACCCGGCGGAGCATCCAGTTCAGCCATCCCTCGCCCCCGTCAGGCGACCGCCCGGCGCACTGCCGCCGGTAGCGGGCTTCCAACTCCTCGGCCGAGGGAGGCGATCCGCCGGTCCAGGTGTGCAGGCGTACGTCGGCGAGCACCGGGAACGCCTCAGGCGCATGCGAGGCGCGCAGCGGCTCCAGCGCGAGGCGCGCGGTCGTCAGGGCAGTGGCGACGGGCCAAGTGCCCGGCTCCGCCGTCCCGTTCAGGCCGGGCCCGAGCAGGTCCCAGCGGTTCCCGTACGGGTCGCGGAAGACCGCGACCTTCCCGTACGGCTCGTCCCTCGGCGCTTCCTCGAAGACGACCCCGGCCGCCCGCATGCGCGCGTAATCACCGTCGAAGTCCTCGGTGTTGAGGAACCAGCCGACGCGGCCCCCGGTCTGGTCCCCGATGCGGGCGCTCTGCTCGGGCCCGTCGGCCCTGGCGAGCAGCACCCGCGTCTCCCGCGCTCCGCGCGGGGCGACGACCACCCAGCGCTTCCCGCCGTCGCCGTCCTGCTCCACGCGTGTGTCCTCGACGAGTTCGAAGCCGAGGGCGTCCACGTAGAAGGCGACGGCCTCGTCGTAGTCGGGCACGACCACGGTCACCAGTCCGAGATGAGGCATCCGTTGATCCTGCCCGCACCGGGCACCCGGCGCCACCGGGTTACCCGCCCCCCTGGGGAAGGCCCGCGCACGGCCTAGAACGGCACCCCGCAGTGCAGCATCACGTTCGCGTACGGACGGACCTCGCCCGTACGGACCACGAGGCGCGCCCCACGTGCCCGGGCCTTGAACTCCTCGTGCGGAACGAGTTCCAGGGACGGGAAGAGCCCGTCGAGGAGGGCGGACGCCTCCGGGTTGCGGTCCTTGATCTCGGAGGCCGCCATGGCGCCCTCGGTCTCGAGCTCGTCCAGCAGGCCGGAGAGCACCTCGGCGAAGGGCGGCACCCCCGCGCGGAAGGCCAGGTCGACGATCATCAGGCCCGGCGCCACCGGCACCGGAAATCCCGCGTCGCAGACGACGACGCGGTCGGTGTGGCCCAGCATGGCCAGCGCGCCCGCGAGGTGACGGTTGAGGATTCCCGACTTCTTCATTGGGGTGCCGGCTCCTTCTCCAGTTGCGGTCCGGTCCGGTCCGGTCCGTTCGGTTCGCCGCCGGGCGGCGGCCGGCCAGTTGCCCGTCGGCCGCCGCCGCCCCGCGTGCCTGCTTCCGGCCGGGGCGGGTGACCTGCCCCGGCGGCCGGTCAGGAGTACCGGCTGACGTTCCTCTTGTCCACGGTGACGACCGGGACCATGATCTCCTGGTCGGGGTCGCTGCCCTCGATCTTCCGGATGGCGTTGCGTACGGCCATCTTGCCCAGCTCGGCGGGCTGTTGGGCGATCGAGGTGTTGAGCGTGCCCTTCTGGATGGCCTTGAAGCCGTCAGGGGTTCCGTCGAAGCCGACGACCTTGATCTGCTTCCCGGCCCTGCCGCCCAGCGCCTTGATCGCGCCCAGGGCCATCTCGTCGTTCTCGGCGAAGATGCCGGTGGCCTCGGGGTGGGACTGGAGCAGGTTGGTGGTGACGTCGAGCCCCTCGGCGCGGTCGAAGTTGGCCGACTGCTTACCGACGACCTTGATGTCCGGGTACTTCTTGATCGCGGACATGAAGCCCTTGCCACGCTCGCGGGAGGCGGAGGTGCCCGGCTGGCCGCGCAGGACGAGGATGCTGCCCTGCTCGTCGAGCTGCTTCGCGAGCTGCTCGGCCGCCTTCTTGCCGCCGTTGACGTTGTCGGAGGCGACGGTCGTGGCGACCTTCGCCTTGTTCACGGCACGGTCGACGGCGACGACGGGGATACCGGCGTTGGCCGCGGCCTTGACCGGAGGCCCGGCGGCGTCGGAGTCGACGGGGTTGACGATGATCGACTTCACGTTCTGGCTGGTGAAGTTCTGCAGCTGGTTGGCCTGCTGGGACGCGTCGTTCTGGGCGTCCTGGACGTTCAGTGAGGCTCCCTGCGCCTTGGCCTCCTCCTCCGCGCCCTTCTTCATCTCCACGAAGAACGGGTTGTCGAGGGTCGAGAGGGCCAGCCCCAGCTTGATGTCCTTCTTCTCCCCGGACTTGGCCGAGCCGCTGCCGCAGCCCGTGGCGGCTGCGCATATCAGAGCCGCGGCTGTCACTACGGCATACGTGCTCTTTCTCTTGCTCATTGCTGCATTCCTTGCAGTCGACGGCAGTGAAATGAACGGCGCGCTGTCCCCCGAACGCACAGAGATCATGCGCGACGACGGAGTGTATCGAGGAGCACCGCAAGAGCAATCACTGCCCCGATAACGACCTGTTGCCAGAAAATCGAGACTTCCAGCAGATTGAGACCATTGCGGAGGACCGCGAGGATAAGGGCGCCGATGAGCGTTCCGGACGCTTTTCCGACACCGCCCGCGAGGCTCGCGCCGCCGATCACCACCGCGGCGATGGCGTCCAGTTCGTACCCCGTGGCCGCCTGCGGCTGCGCGGAGGCCAGCCGCGAGGCCAGCACGATCCCGGCGACGGCGGCGAATGCGCCGGAGAGCCCGTAGATGACGAGCTTCTGACGCCGCACCCGGATTCCGGAGAGCCGCGCGGCCTCCTCGTTGCCGCCGATCGCGTACATCGAACGGCCGCTGTAGGTACGGGCGAGCACCAGCGAGGTGATGCCGCCCATCACCACGAGCACCACCAGCGGCAGGGGGAACCAGCCGCCGAGCGTCTCGCCGACCGTGGCGACGGAGGCGGGAAGCGCGATCGGGGTGCCCTCGGAGAGCACGAGCGAGAGGCCACGTCCGACGGAGAGCATCGCGAGGGTCGCGATGAACGGCGGCAGCTTGCCGTAGGCGATGAGCCCGCCGCTGACGAGGCCGCATGCGACGCCCGTACCGACCGCGAGCAGCACGGAAAGCCAGACCGGGAGGCCTTCCTTCGTCGAGGTGTAGCCGAGCATGATCGCGGAGAGGGCGGCGACCGAGCCGACCGACAGGTCGATGCCTCCCGCGACGACGACGAAGGTCACCCCGAAGGCGAGGATCGCGGTCACGGCCGCCTGCACGCCGACGTTCAGCAGATTCTGCGTGCTGAGGAAGTCGGGGGACATGGCCGCCAGCACGACGGTCAGTACGACGAGTCCGCTCAGCGCGCCGTTCTCCAGGAGGACCTTGCGCAGCACCGGCTTCGCGTCACTCAGGGCACCGCCGGGACCGCCCCCGGGACCGCCCCCCTTCGAGGGGCCCTTGCCCAGGCGGTGCTGTCCCTGACCGTGCCCGTCGCCGTGGCCCTGCCCGCTGCTGCTGTGGATGTCAGTGGCCACGGAGGCCCTCCTTGTCCTTGGTCTTCGACGCGGGCGTGCCCTGTTCGTGCGCGGTGCCCACGGCGAGCCGCATCACGGCGTCCTGAGTCGCTTCCCGCGCTGCGAGTTCGCCCGCGATGCGGCCCTGGGCCATCACGAGGACGCGGTCGCTCATGCCCAGCACCTCGGGGAGGTCGCTGGAGATCATCAGCACGGCGTGGCCCGACGCCGTGAGTTCGTTGATGAGCTCGTAGATCTCGACCTTCGCGCCGACGTCGATGCCGCGCGTCGGCTCGTCGAGGATCAGCACTCTGCTCTGTGCGAGCAGCCACTTGCCGATGACGACCTTCTGCTGGTTGCCGCCGGAGAGGGTGCCCATGCGCTGGCCGAGCCCCGACATGCGTACGTTCAGACGCCCGGCGATGCGGCTCGCGGACTCCTGCTGGCCGGTCAGGTTCACGAAGCCCGCGCGGCTTGCCCGGCGCAGCGTGACCAGCCCCAGGTTGTCCTCCACGGAGGAGTCAGGCAGCAGACCCTGGCCCTTGCGGTCCTCCGGTACGAGCCCGATGCCGGCGGCGAGTGCGGCGTTGATGTCGTGCCGGCGCAGCCGCCTGCCCTGCACCTCGACGGTGCCCGAGTCGTACGGGTCGGCGCCGAAGACCGCACGCGCCACCTCCGTACGCCCGGCGCCCACCAGCCCTGCCAGGCCCACGACTTCGCCCGCACGCAGCTCGAAGCCGACTCCGGAGAAGCTGCCCGCACGCCCCAGCCCGGAGACGCGCAGCAGCGGCGCCTCCGCGTTCCCGGAAGTGGCGCGCGGGGTGCCGGTCTCCCGCGGGTACTGCTGCTCGATGCTGCGCCCCACCATCATCCGTACGAGGTCGTCGCGCGGCGTCGATGCGGGTGTCCGTCCGACGCTGCGGCCGTCGCGGAGCACGGTGACGCGGTCGCCGAGCGCGGCGATCTCCTCCAGGTGATGGGTGATGAAGACGATGCCGACGCCGTCGGCGCGCAGCCTCCGTACGAGGTCGAAGAGCTTCTCGACCTCGTCGGCGGTGAGCGCGGCCGTCGGCTCGTCCATGATCAGCACACGCGCGCGCAGGCTCAGCGCCTTGGCGATCTCGACCATCTGCGAGCGTGCGACGCCCAGTTCGCGTACGGGCGTGTCCGGTGGGATGTCGACGCCCACGCGGCCGAGCACCTCGGCGGCGTCGGCGTTCATGCGGGAGCGGTCGAGCAGCCCGAAGCGGCGGGGCTGCCGGCCGAGGAAGATGTTCTCGGCGACGCTGAGATGCGGAACCAGGTTGAACTCCTGGTGCATGGTGGCGACTCCGAGGCGTTCGGCGTCGCCCGCGCTGTGGATGCGCACGGGCTTCCCGTCGCGCAGCACGCGTCCGGAGTCCGCGCGGTGGACGCCGGAGAGGACCTTGATGAGGGTGCTCTTGCCGGCGCCGTTCTCGCCCAGCAGTACGTGCACTTCGCCTTCGTGCAGGTCGAAGTCGACGCCGTCGAGGGCGACCACTCCGGTGAAGGTCTTGCGGATGCCCTCGGTGCGCAGCAACTCCCGGGAAGGTGGGGGGTCGGGCGTGCTCAACGGTTCTTCCCTTCGCTCTCGCCGCAGGAGCGGCGCGTGACAAGGCGGGCGGTGAGGGTGACGGACTCGGCGCTGCGGCCCTCGACCAGGTTGATCAGGGCTTCCACGGCGCGGTGTCCCAGCTCGCCGGTCGGTTGTGCGATCGCGGTGATGGGCGGATCGGTGTGCAGGAACCACGGGATGTCGTCGAACGCGGCCAGCGCGATGTCGTGGGGGACGCGCAGGCCGCGGCGGCGCAGTTCGTCCATCGCGCCCAGTGCCATCAGGTTGTCCGCGGCGAAGACGACCTCGGGGGGCTCGGGCAGATCGAGGAAGGCCGCCGTCTCCCGTCTGCCGCTCTCGGTCTGGAAGTCCCCCTGGCCGGTGTACTCCGGGGGCAGCGGCAGTCCGTGCGCGTCGAGCGCCGCGCGGAAGGCGGCCACGCGTTCGTCGCCCGTGGTGGTCTCGCTGGGGCCGCCGATGATGGCGAGGCGCCGGTGGCCCAGTGCGTGGAGGTGCGCGACGAGATCGTGGACGGCGCCGCGTCCGTCCGCGTGCACGACGGGCACGTCGAGGCCGCGTATCCAGCGGTCGACGAAGACCATGGGGGTGCCGGCGGCCGCCGCGTCCCGGATCATCGCGTTGCCGCCGTCGGTGGGGGAGACCAGCAGGCCGTCGATGCGGCGCTCCAGGAGAGTGCGCACATGGTGTTCCTGAAGTGCCGCGCGTTCGTCGGCGTTTCCGATGATGACGCTGTAGCCGCGCTCACGGGCGGCGTCCTCGACGGCCCGGGCCAGCTCCGTGAAGAACGGGTTGAGCACGTCGCTGATGACGAGGCCGAGAGTGCGCGTCTGATGCGTCCTCAGGGAGCGTGCGACGGCGTTGGGACGGTAACCGAGCTGGGTGACGGCGGTCAGCACGCGCGAGCGGGTGTCCGGGCGCACGGCCGGGTGGTCGTTGAGCACCCGGGAGACCGTGGCGACCGAGACCCCTGCGTGGGATGCAACGTCCTTGATGCTGGTCAACTGCCGCGCCCGCCTTGGATCCTGACCGTCGTGGTAACGATTACATCCGACATGAGAAGGGACGGCACCGCGTCAGCACAAGGGTTCTACATCCGATCGTGACAAGGCTCCCGACGCGGTCCGTGACGCGGCACGTGACACCTGCCGGAGGCGTCCGTGCCGGGGCGTGACCGGGTCGTCCACAGGCCTGACGCGTTGTCGGTGGCGGGCATTACGGTGATCGTCATGCAGCTGAGGTACAGCTTTCGCCTGTACCCGAACGGTCCTCAGCGTGCCGCGCTGGCCAGGGCGTTCGGGTGTGTGCGGGTGGTCTACAACGACGCGCTTCGCGCCCGGGAGACCGCCCGTGCCGCAGGTGAGGTGTTCCCGAAGACAGGAGACCTGTCCAAGCTGCTGATTACCGAGGCGAAGAAGACCGAAGAGCGCGCCTGGCTCGCCGAAGTCTCCGCCGTCGTTCTTCAACAGTCCCTCCGGGACCTGGACGCCGCCTACCGGAAGGGCAAGCGCCCCCGCATGGGAGCACCCCGCTTGAAGTCCCGTAAGGACTATCGGCAGGCAGCCAGAGACAAAGCCGCGAAGTTCAGTCGCAGGTTCGTGCGCATCGGCCGGTTCGAGCCGACCTCTCAAGTCTGCTCAGTCTGCGGCGTCAAGGACGGCCCTAAGCCCCTACACGTCCGCATCTGGGAGTGCGAAGGGTGCGGGGCCGTCCTCGATCGAGACGTCAACGCGGCGGTCGACGTCGCCAAGGCCGCCGGACTGGCGGTGTCAGCCTGTCGAGCGCAGGTAAGACCGGGACCCATCCCGGCACAGCGCGTTGAAGCAGGAACCCCCCGAGACGGTCAACCGACCGTGGTAGGAATCCCCGGCACCTAGGCCGGAGAGCGGAAGTCAAGGTCTGTCACATGTCCTTCCAGAACGCCGTGCTCGAAGGGGTCCTCGAACGCATCACGTATGCCAACGAGGACAACGGATACACCGTGGCCAGGGTCGACTCCGGCCGCGGCGGCGGCGAACTGCTCACGGTCGTCGGCTCGTTGCTGGGCGCGCAGGTCGGCGAGTCGCTGCGCATGGAGGGCCGCTGGGGCTCCCACCCGCAGTACGGCCGCCAGTTCACCGTGGAGAACTACACGACGGTCCTGCCGGCCACCGTGCAGGGCATCCGCCGGTATCTCGGCTCCGGCCTGATCAAGGGCATCGGCCCGCGCATCGCCGAGCGCATCGTCGACCACTTCGGCACGGGCACGCTGGAGGTCATCGAGTCCGATCCGCGCAAGCTGATCGAGGTGCCGGGCCTGGGCCCGAAGCGCACCGGGAAGATCGCCGCCGCCTGGGAGGAGCAGAAGGCCATCAAGGAGGTGATGGTCTTCCTTCAGGGCGTCGGCGTCTCCACCTCGATCGCCGTGCGGATCTACAAGAAGTACGGGGACGCCTCGATCTCCGTGGTGAAGAACCAGCCCTACAGGCTGGCGGCGGACGTGTGGGGCATCGGCTTCCTCACCGCGGACCGCATCGCGCAGTCCGTCGGAATCCCCCACGACAGCCCGGAGCGCGTCAAGGCCGGTCTGCAGTACGCCCTTTCGCAGTCCACCGACCAGGGGCACTGCTATCTCCCCGAGGAGAGGCTGATCTCCGACGCGGTGAAGCTGCTCCAGGTCGAGGTGGGTCTCGTCATCGACTGTCTCGGCCAACTCGCCGCGGAGGAGGAGGGGGTCGTGCGCGAGACGGTCCCCGGCGAGGACGGGCAGCCGGTCACGGCCGTCTATCTCGTGCCCTTCCACAGGGCGGAGCTGTCACTGGCGGGTCAGCTCCGCCGGCTGCTGCACGCCCCGGAGGACCGGATGCCAGCCTTCCAGGACGTCGACTGGGAGGCGGCGCTCACTTGGCTCGCGGAGCGCACGGGCGCCGAGCTGGCGCCGGAGCAGCGGCAGGCGGTGCGGCTGGCGCTCAGCGAGAAGGCGGCGGTGCTGACGGGCGGGCCAGGTTGCGGCAAGTCCTTCACGGTGCGGTCGGTGGTGGAGCTGGCGCGGGCGAAGAAGGCGAAGGTCGTCCTCGCGGCGCCCACCGGCAGGGCCGCCAAGCGGCTTGCGGAGCTGACCGGGGCGGAAGCCTCCACGGTGCACCGGCTGCTTGAGCTGAAGCCCGGAGGGGACGCCGCGTACGACCGCGACCGCCCCCTCGACGCGGACCTGGTGGTGGTCGACGAGGCGTCGATGCTCGATCTCCTGCTGGCCAACAAGCTGATCAAGGCCGTGCCGCCGGGCGCCCACTTGCTGCTGGTGGGCGATGTGGACCAGCTGCCGTCCGTCGGCGCCGGCGAGGTGCTGCGGGACCTGCTCGCCGAGGGCGGCCCCGTCCCGTCGGTGCGGCTGAAGCGGATCTTCCGGCAGGCGCAGCAGTCCGGTGTGGTGACCAATGCCCACCGCATCAATTCCGGAGCGCAGCCCGTCACCCACGGATTGAGTGATTTCTTCCTCTTCCCCGAGGACGACTCGGAGGAGGCAGGGAAGCTCACCGTCGACGTCGTGGCCCGCCGCATCCCCGCCAAGTTCGGGCTCGACCCCCGCCGCGACGTACAGGTGCTCACGCCCATGCACCGCGGCCCGGCCGGCGCCGGGACGCTCAACGGGCTGCTGCAGCAGGCGGTGACCCCGTCCCGTCCGGATGTTCCGGAGAAGCGCTTCGGCGGGCGGGTCTTCCGCGTCGGTGACAAGGTCACCCAGATCCGCAACAACTACGAGAAGGGCGCCTGCGGCGTCTTCAACGGCACCGTCGGCGTCGTCACCGCCCTGCACGCGGAGGACCAGCGCCTGACGGTCCGTACGGACGAGGACGAGGAGGTGGCCTACGACTTCGACGAACTGGACGAGCTTGCCCACGCGTACGCCGTCACCATCCACCGGTCCCAGGGCAGCGAGTACCCGGCGGTGGTGATTCCCGTCACCACGGGTGCGTGGATGATGCTCCAGCGCAATCTGCTTTATACCGCCGTCACACGGGCAAAGCGTCTTGTGGTGCTTGTGGGGTCGCGGAAGGCGATCGGGCAGGCAGTCCGCACCGTCTCCGCGGGCCGCCGGTGCACGGCCCTGGACCACCGGCTGCTGGGGGCCGCGGCGCCCGGCGCGGTCCCCGGCTGTTCCAGGGGGTGACCGGCGCCGCGTGGAGGGTGCAGGATATTGAGAAGAAGACGGCACTGCGTGCCATCAAAGAGCCCTTTGGCCGACCCCGAGTGCACCGCACCGCGCTCAGTGGGAGACAGTGGAAAGGGTCAGGGCACCTCGAAGAAGAGGCACTACGTCGGTGAGGGAAGACGTGAGCGACAACTCTGTAGTACTTCGGTACGGGGACGATGAGTACAGCTACCCCGTGGTCGACAGCACGGTAGGCGACCGTGGTTTCGACATCGGCAAGCTGCGCGCCGAGACCGGTCTGGTGACCCTGGATTCGGGCTACGGCAACACCGCCGCGTACAAATCCGCCATCACCTACCTCGACGGCGAGGGCGGGATCCTGCGTTACCGCGGCTACCCGATCGAGCAGCTGGCGGAGCGAGGCACGTTCCTGGAGACGGCCTACCTTCTGATCCACGGCGAACTTCCCACCGTCGACCAGCAGGCCTCCTTCAAGGACGAGATCACCCGCCACACCCTGCTGCACGAGGACGTCAAGCGTTTCTACGACGGATTCCCGCGCGACGCCCACCCGATGGCGATGCTCTCGTCCGTGGTCAGTGCGCTGTCGACCTTCTACCAGGACAGCCACAACCCGTTCGACGAGGAGCAGCGGCACCTATCGACCATAAGGCTGCTGGCGAAGCTGCCGACGATCGCCGCCTACGCCTACAAGAAGGCCATCGGCCACCCCGTGGTCTATCCGCGCAACGACCTCGGCTACGTCGAGAACTTCCTGCGGATGACCTTCTCCGTGCCGGCCGCCGAGTTCGAGCTCGACCCGGTCGTGGTCAACGCCCTCGACAAGCTCCTGATCCTGCACGCCGACCACGAGCAGAACTGCTCCACCTCGACGGTGCGGCTGGTCGGCTCCTCGCAGGCGAACATGTTCGCCTCGATCTCCGCCGGCATCAACGCCCTGTGGGGGCCGCTGCACGGCGGCGCCAACCAGAGCGTTCTGGAGATGCTGCAGGGCATCCAGGCGTCGGGCTCCGACGTCGACACCTTCATCCGCAAGGTGAAGGACAAGGAGGACGGCGTAAAGCTGATGGGCTTCGGCCATCGCGTCTACAAGAACTTCGACCCGAGGGCGAAGATCATCAAGGCGGCTGCGCACGATGTCCTCTCGGCTCTCGGCAAGAGCGACGAACTGCTGGACATCGCCCTGCGCCTGGAGGAACACGCCCTCAGCGACGACTACTTCGTCGAGCGGAAGCTCTACCCGAACGTCGACTTCTACACCGGCCTGATCTACCGGGCCATGGGATTCCCGACCAGCATGTTCACCGTGCTGTTCGCGCTCGGCCGGCTGCCCGGCTGGATCGCCCAGTGGCACGAGATGATCAAGGAGCCCGGTTCGCGCATCGGGCGTCCGCGGCAGATCTACACCGGTGTCGTCGAGCGCGAGTACGTGCCCATCGAATCCCGCTGATCCCACTGACCCACGGGTGACGTTTGCTGTACAGTGCGTGACGCCCCCTTGGGAGACGTCCGCGGAAGGCCCCATCCAAGCGGATCGGGGCCTTCCGTATATGCAGATCCGCAGAGAGACATAGGTCACAGAAATTGGGGGGTAACCATTGTCCAGGGTCGGACGTCTAACCGGGTGGCAGCGGCCCCCCGGCGGAGCCGCCGCCACTGCCGAGTGCGTCTTTGGGGGACGGACCCGGTGAGCAGAATCGGCAAGCGTGCCCGGGGAGCTTTGAGCGGCCCTCCCGTCCGTACGTGCAGCCAGTAAGCACCCGGCCAGGATCCCGTGGGGGGAATCCGTGACCGGGAAACGGAAGCGCCCCGTCGACAGGCCCGTGGGGGGACCTGATCGGCGGGGCGCTTTTCGGTACCCGGGTGTGGTCGCCCGGGTGTCCCCGCGGGGATGCGGATGGGTGGAGTTGGTAATTCCGGATTTCCCCCGCCAAGGGTGGCGCGTACGGACATAGGGGCGGGCAGCCGTCACACCATCTTCACTTTCCCCTCACGTGTGAGGCCGTGCCCGGTCGCCAGGGCAGCCCTGACCGGGTCACTTGAAACGGCGCAGCCGCAGGCTGTTGGTGACCACGAAGACCGACGAGAAGGCCATCGCCGCCCCCGCGATCATCGGATTGAGCAGCCCGGCGGCCGCGAGCGGCAGAGCGGCCACGTTGTAGCCGAAGGCCCACCAGAGGTTGCCCTTGATGGTGCCGAGCGTCCTGCGGGCCAGCCGGATCGCGTCCGCCGCCACCCGCAGGTCTCCCCGCACGAGGGTCAGGTCGCCGGCCTCGATCGCCGCGTCCGTGCCCGTGCCCATGGCCAGGCCCAGATCGGCGCCGGCCAGGGCCGCCGCGTCGTTGACCCCGTCGCCGACCATCGCCACGGTGCGGCCTTCGGCCTGCAGCCGGCGCACCTCGCCGGCCTTGTCCTCCGGCAACACTCCTGCGATCACAGCCGATCCGGTGGGCTCGATGCCGACGCTGCGCGCCACCGCCTCCGCGACCGCCCTGTTGTCGCCCGTCAGCAGCACCGGTGTGAGGCCCAGTTCGCGCAGTTCCCGTACGGCCTGGGCGCTGGTGTCCTTCACCGTGTCCGCGACGGTCAGCACGCCCCGTACCGCACCGTCCCAGCTGACCACGACGGCCGTACGGCCCGCCGACTCCGCCGCGGTCATCGCCTCGGCCAGGCGGGCCGGCAGTTCACCGGCCGCACGTCCGACCTGCACGGCCCGGCCCTCCACCGTGCCGCGCACACCGAGCCCGGCGAGGTTCTCGAAGCCCTCCGGGGTGGGCAGCGGCGGCGCCTGCGCGCCGGCGCGCTCCCGCGCGCCCCGCGCGATGGCGCGTGCGATGGGGTGCTCGGAGGCGTCCTCCAACGCACCGGCAAGCCGCAGCAGTTCGTCCTCCGTGACGCCCTCACCGGGGACGGCGTCGTGGAGTTCCATGCGTCCGGTGGTCACGGTGCCGGTCTTGTCGAGTACGACGGTGTCGATGCGGCGCGTGGACTCCAGCACCTCCGGGCCCTTGATCAGGATGCCGAGCTGCGCTCCGCGTCCCGTGCCGACCATCAGCGCTGTGGGCGTGGCAAGTCCGAGCGCGCAGGGGCAGGCGATGATCAGCACCGCCACGGCCGCGGTGAACGCGGAGGCGGCGTCGCCCGTGGTCAGAAGCCAGCCCGCGAGGGTCGCCGCGGCCAGCACCAGCACGACGGGTACGAACACGGCCGACACCCGGTCGGCGAGCCGCTGCACGGCGGCCTTGCCGCTCTGCGCCTCCTCCACGGTCCTCGCCATCCGGGCGAGCTGGGTGTCCGAGCCGATCCGGGCCGCGGTCACGACCAGTCGTCCGGAGACGTTGACCGTCGCCCCGGTCACCGTGTCTCCCGCGGCCACGTCGACCGGCACGGACTCGCCCGTCAGCATCGAGGTGTCGACCGCCGACGCGCCTTCGGTGACGGTGCCGTCCGTGGCGACGGTCTCTCCGGGGCGTACGACGAAGCGGTCGCCGACGGCCAGCCGTGAGACGGGAATCCGTTCTTCGGCACCGTTCCGCAGCACCGCGACGTCCTTCGCCCCCAGCTGCATCAGCGCACGCAGGGCCGCTCCCGACTTCCGCTTGGCGCGGGCCTCCAGATACCTGCCCAGCAGGAGGAACGTCGTTACGCCCGCGGCGACTTCGAGATAGAGAGCGGAGGAACCGGCCCCCGAGCCGGGGGAGAGGGTGAAGTCGAAACCGTGACGCATGCCCGGCATCCCGGCGTGCCCGAAGAACAGCGCCCACAGCGACCAGCCGAAGGCCGCCAGCGTGCCGACCGTGATCAGCGTGTCCATGGTGGCCGCGCCGTGGCGCAGGTTCGTCCAGGTGGCGCGGTGGAAGGGCAGACCTCCCCAGACGACCACGGGCGAGGCGAGCACGAGGGAGAGCCACTGCCAGTTGTCGAACTGCAGGGGCGGCACCATCGACAGCAGCACGACCGGCAGGGACAGCACCAGCGCGACGAGGAAACGCTGCCGCAGTGCGGCCGGCTCGCCCGCCCGGGGGTCGCCCTCCCCTGAGGCGTCCGCGCCGGGGTCCGCCGGACCGGTCTCCGAGCGGCCGGTCCCCGCGCCGGGTTCGGCGCGCGGTCCGGGCGTGGACGGGACCGGGGAGGGCGGCCGGTGTGCCGAATAGCCCGTGCGCTCCACCGTGGCGATGAGGTCGTCCACGGACACCGCGTCCGCGTACCGGATCTTCGCCTTCTCCGTCGCGTAGTTGACGCTGGCGGAGACGCCGTCCATGCGGTTGAGCTTCTTCTCGACCCTGGCGGCGCACGAGGCGCACGTCATGCCGCCGATGGACAGTTCCACGCTCTGCGGTGCGGCGGGTGCCTCATGTTGCGTGGTGCTGGTCATCGTGGTGCTCCCGGGAGCGATGGGGTGGGGATGCGGATGCGGGGCTCACGCCGTGTCCTGGGCCCGCCCGGTCAGTTCGAAGCCGGCCTCGTCGACCGCCGCGCGTACCGCCTCGTACTCCGGCTCGGCGGCGGAGGTGACCGTGACCTCGCCGGCGGAGGCGACGGCCTTCACGGAGGACACGCCCTCGATCTCCGAGATCTCGCTCGAAACGGCGCCCTCGCAGTGCCCGCAGCTCATGCCGCTGACCTTGTACGTGGTGGTGACTGTGCTCATCGTCGCTCCCTGGTCATGCCTGGTTGTCCTTGGTTCCTGTGCTCCAGTGGGGCACGGAGACAGGAACCACTATACCCCCCCTAGGTATTTCCGCCGTGCTGTGGCGCGGGTCCGAATATGACAGAGGCCCCGGCGCCCGTCCCCACGGAGACCCGAGAGGATCTCGATGGGAGACGGGCGCCGGGGCTCCCGGCCTGCCTCGCAGGACGGTGACGCCGGTGCGTCCGCCGACCGCGCCCTCAGCGCCCTCCACGGTGTCCGGGACGGCGCGTGACCCAGGCCCGGACGGTGTCCGCGTACCAGAACGGCTTGCCGCCCTCCACGAGGTCGGGCGGCGGCAGCAGGCCGTGCTTGCGGTACGAGCGCACCGTGTCCGTCCGGACTCCGATGTGCGCGGCGATGTCCTTGTACGACCAGAGTCGTCGATCGGGCAACTTGGCACCTCCCACAGGGACCACAGAAGCGGCTGTTGATCATCAGCCTGTGCCCGGTGAACGACGCTGAGTGACCGACGGGGAGGGCCTGTTGAAGGTCTGTGACGTACCGACCGGGTAATGGTGACGCTCGTGACAGGGTTCCGACACGGTCCCGCGCTGCGTGCGGTACGCCTGCGGCGGCGCCCCGCGTGCTGCCCGCACGGCGCCGGCACAGCGCGGGGCGCGGCCGGCGCCGGGTGCCGCGGGCCGGCCTCGCGGCACGTCAAGTCCCGCGCTTCGGGGGCCACTTGGGCGGCACGCCAGGCCGGTGCCAGGCCGGTGCTGTGACCGGAAAGGCCCACCGGCTCGCGATGCCCGGCACGGCACCTCGGCCCCCTGGACTGCGTCCGGGAGGGGGCCCTCCCGCTAAGTCAGGGGGTGTGCCCGGGTGTTGTCGGAGTCGGCGTACTCCCTCCCCTGGCTTCGCATGGGGGACCCCAGGGCTTCGCATGCGGCCCCAGCCCTGCGGCATGGGGCCCGGCACGAGGACGATCTCCCCCGGACCCCGTCCGGGGTACCCCACCGCCTTGCGGTGGGGGCCCCGCAGCGCAGCGAGGGGGAGTCCCCGGCTCGTCGACCCGCGAAGGTCCGCCGGGACGCTCCCTACGCGCCGCAGCCGCGCAGAAACCGCCGTGTGCGGCGGGCGATCGGCAAGGGCTGGTCCGGCGGGCACGGGTACATGTCCTGCTCGACGATGGCGAAGAGATCCACGCCGAGACCCTGTGCGGCGGTGAGCACCGGCTCCATCGCCGGTACGCCCAGCGGCGGTTCGCACATCACGCCCTGCCGCACGGCCGGCCCGAAGGGCGTCCCCTTCTCCACCACGTCGGAGAGGACCGCCGGATCGACCTGCTTGAGGTGCAGATAGCCGATCCGCTCGCCGTAGGTCTCGATCAGCTTGACGCTGTCGCCGCCGCAGTACGCGTAATGGCCGGTGTCCAGGCAGAGGTTGACCAGGCCGGAGTCGGTCGCGTCGAGGAAGCGCTCCACGTGTTCCTCGGTGTCGATGTGGGTGTCCGCGTGGGGATGCACCATGATCTCCAGCCCGTACTTCTCGCGTACCTCGCGGGCCAGGCGCTCGGTGCCGCTCGCGAGGTGGCGCCACTGCTCCGCGGTCAGTTCGCGCGGTTCGATCTCCTCGGCCGTCTTGTCGTCCCGCCAGAAGGACGGGATGACGACGAGGTTGCTCGCGCCCATCGCCCTTGTCAGAGCGGCGACTTGGCTGACGTGTTCCCACGTGGCGTCCCACACCGCGGGGCCCCGGTGCAGCGAGGTGAAGACGGTCCCGGCGGAGACCTTGAGGCCGCGTGAGCCGACCTCTTCGGTGAGGCGGGCGGGGTCGGTGGGGAGGTAGCCGTACGGGCCCAGTTCGATCCACTCGTAGCCGGCCTCGGAGACCTCGTCGAGGAAGCGCCGCCACGGCACCTGCTCGGGGTCCTCGGGGAACCAGACGCCCCAGGAGTCGGGTGCCGAGCCGACCCGGATGCGGTCGAGGGAAGGGGTCGCAGAAGTCACTGAGGGCTCCTCGCTCTACGTACGTCTTGCGTGTGATGTCACGGGCCGGAGGGTCGCGCGCAGCGACGGGCCGAGCCAACTCGGTGGGCGCGGCCACTGTCAAGAGTATGTAAGGACAACGTTTCATACGGACTAAACGAACCATCGCCTTGCACTGCAGACGTCAGTATGTAAGGACAAATCATTGACAGGTTTTGCCGTCAGCGCCGACGATGAGGAGGCCGGGCGCCGGGAGGGGCGCTCGGCGAGGGAACGACCCAGGAAGGGCATCCATGGCAGTCACGGAAGAGCCGCACGACGTCATCACGATGGGCCGCATCGGCGTCGACATCTACCCCCTCCAGACCGGCGTTCCGCTGCCGCAGGTCGAGACGTTCGGGAAGTTCCTCGGCGGCTCCGCCACCAACGTCGCCGTGGCCGCCGCCCGGCTCGGGCACACCAGCGCCGTCATCAGCCGCACCGGGAACGACCCCTTCGGCGAGTACTGCCATCAGGCGCTGCGCGGTTTCGGCGTGGACGACAGGTGGGTCACGCCCGTGAACAGGTATCCCACCCCCGTCACCTTCTGCGAGATCTTCCCTCCCGACAGCTTCCCGCTGTACTTCTACCGTGAGCCCAAGGCTCCCGATCTCGAACTCGTACCCGAGGACCTCGACTTCACCGCGATCGCGTCCGCGCGCATCTTCTGGGTGACGGGCACGGGGCTGTGCGCGGAACCGAGCCGCACCACGACCCTCACCGCGCTCGAGGCCCGCGCGGAGAGCCGCCTGCGGCACCCGGGCGGCGAACCCGCGGCGACCGTCTTCGACATGGACTGGCGGCCCATGTTCTGGGGCGCGCACACCGGGGACGCCGACGAACCAGGGGACGCCGAGGAGGCCGGGCAGGCGGTCATGGCGGAGGCACGCCCGTACTACCGGCAGGCACTCGCCAACGCCACCGTCGCCGTCGGCAACCTCGACGAGTGCGAGGTCGCCACCGGTACCCGGGAGCCGGACGCCTGCGCCGACGCCCTGCTGGAGGCGGGCGTCGAACTCGCCGTCGTCAAGCAGGGCCCCAAGGGGGTGCTCGCCGCGCACCGCGACGGCACCCGTGCTCAGGTCCCCCCGCATCCGGTCGAGGTCGTCAACGGACTCGGCGCGGGCGACTCCTTCGGCGGCTCGCTCTGCCACGGGCTGCTCGCCGGCTGGGACCTGGAGTACACGATGCGGTACGCGAACGCCGCCGGGGCCCTCGTCGCCTCGCGGCTGGCCTGCTCGACCGCGATGCCCACGCCCGGCGAGGTCGAGGAACTCCTGCGGGGCTGACCCGCGCCGCCGCTCCGCCACGGCCGGCCGCCAGGCCGTGCCACGCCACGAAAGCGAGCAACTCCCTTGAGCAGCATCAGCATCTGTGACCTCGTCGCCGTACGGGCCCGGCACCCGGAGGCGATCGCGGAGGCTGCCGCCAGACGCGCCCGGCGTCCCCTGGTGGGCGAGAGCGGCCGGCTGATGATCGTCGCCGCCGACCACCCGGCCCGAGGTGCCCTGGGCGTCGGCGGCAGCGAACTGGCCATGGCCGACCGCGCGGAGCTGCTGGAACGGCTGACGCTGGCGCTGTCCCGCCCGGGAGTCGACGGCGTACTGGCCACGGCCGACATCCTGGAGGACCTGCTGCTTCTCGGCGCCCTCGAGAACAAGATCGTCATGGGGTCGATGAACCGGGGAGGGCTGGCCGGCGCCACGTACGAACTCGACGACCGCTTCACCGGATACCGCGCCCAGGACATCGAACGGCTGCGCTTCGACGCGGGCAAGGCGCTGGTACGCATCGACTACGGCGACGCCGGTTCGCTGGCCACGCTCCACTCCACCGCGCGCGCCGTCGACGACATGGCGGAGCGGCGGCTGCCCGTCTTCATCGAGCCGTTCATCTCCCGCCGCGTCGAAGGCAAGGTCCGCAACGACCTGAGCGCGGAGGCGGTCGCCCGCTCCATCGCCATCGCCTCCGGTCTCGGCGGCACGTCCGCCTACAGCTGGCTGAAGCTTCCCGTGGCCGAGGACCCCGACGACATGGCATGGGTGTGCGGGACCTCGACCCTGCCGGTCGTGCTGCTGGGCGGCGAGACGAACGGGGACCAGGAGGGCGCGTACGAGAAGTGGCGTACGGCGCTGCGCATGCCCACCGTGCGCGGTCTGGTCGTCGGACGGTCCCTGCTGTATCCGGCCGACGGCGACGTGGCGGGCGCCGTGGACACCGCGGTCGGGCTGCTGTGAGCCGAGCACGCGCAGGACTCCGAGAACCCCGGGAAAGCCCAGGCCCCGTGGCGGCAAAGGCCCCCGGGAAAGCACAGCCCCGAGAAACCCCAGGACCCCGAGGACGGTGCACATGACACGCAGCGAACTGCATCTGCCGGCGGGCAGCGCGGCCGCGGCCCCGTACACGCTCGACATCGATCCCGAGAGGGCCGGGTGGGGCTACTCCTCGCTTCGCGTCCTGGAGCTGGAGCCCGGCGGCAGCCACGAGTTCGGCGCGGGGGAGAGCGAGTGGATCGTCCTGCCGCTCAGCGGGGGCTGCACCGTCGCCGCCGAGGGTGAGACGTTCCAACTCCACGGCCGCACAAGCGTCTTCGACGGCGTGAGCGACTTCGCGTACGTCCCGAGGGACGCCGCGGTGAGCATCAGCAGCGACGGGGGCGGCCGCTTCGCGCTCACCGGCGCCCGCTGCACGCGCCGGTTCCCCGCGCGCTACGGGCCCGCCTCGTCCGTCCCCGTCGAACTGCGCGGCAGGGGCAACTGCTCCCGGCAGGTCAACAACTTCGGTGCGGCCGGGGTGTTCGAGGCCGACCAGCTCATCGCCGTCGAGGTGCTCACACCGGGCGGCAACTGGTCCTCGTACCCGCCGCACAAGCACGACGAGGACCGGCCCGGCGTGGAGAGCGAACTGGAGGAGATCTACTACTTCGAGATCGCCCCGCACCGTACCGAGGACGTCGCCGGCTCCGCGGAGATCCCGGGCCTCGGCTACCAGCGGGTCTCGCCGTCCGGTCCGCGCAGCGGCACCGACGTGCTCGCCGAGGTCCGCGACGGCGACGCGGTGCTGATTCCCGACGGCTGGCACGGCCCGTCGATCGCCGCACCCGGCCACGACATGTACTACCTGAACGTGATGGCCGGACCGGGTCTGGAGCGGGCGTGGCTTATCTGCGACCATCCAGACCACGCCTGGATCCGAGGCAGCTGGGAGGAGCAGCCTGTCGATCCAAGGCTGCCGCTCTACCACGCACCGACAGTGGAAGGGGAGAGGGGAAAGTGAACTCAGTACCGGGAGGCGCCGGCACCGAAGGCCGGACCGGACGCCGTACCGAACGCGGCACGCGGCGCCTCACCGTCGCGCAGGCACTGGTGCGCTTCCTCGCCGCCCAGTACACCGAGCGCGACGGGCGGCAGCACCGCCTGATCGACGCCTGCTGGGGCATCTTCGGACACGGCAACGTCGCCGGCATCGGCCAGGCGCTCGTCGAGAGCGGCCAGGGCGACGACGCACCGCTGCGCTACCTCCAGGGCCGCAACGAGCAGGCCATGGTGCACGCCGCCGTCGGCTACGCCCGCCAGAACAACCGCCTCTCCGCCCACGCCGTCACCACCTCCATCGGCCCCGGAGCCACCAACCTCGTCACCGGCGCGGCCCTCGCCACCGTCAACCGGCTGCCCGTGCTGCTGCTCCCCGGCGACATCTTCGCCACCCGCACCGCCGACCCCGTGCTGCAGCAGCTCGAAGTGCCCGGCGCCGGCGACGTGTCCGTCAACGACGCGCTGCGGCCCGTATCCCGCTACTTCGACCGCGTGCACCGGCCCGAGGCGCTGATCCCCGCCGCCCTGCAGGCCATGCGCGTCCTCGCCGACCCCGCCGACACGGGAGCCGTCACGCTGGCGCTGCCGCAGGACGTGCAGGCGGAGGCGTACGACTGGCCCGCGGAGTTCTTCGCCGAGCGCGTCTGGCACGTACGCAGGCCGGGCCCGGAGCCCGCCGAGGTCGCGGCCGCCGCCACCGCCGTGCTGGACGCCCGCAGGCCCCTGATCGTCGCGGGCGGCGGCGTGCACCACAGCGAGGCCGAGGACGCACTGCGGGCGCTGGCCGACGCCACCGGCATCCCCGTCGCCAGCACCCAGGCGGGCAAGGGATCGCTGCGCTTCGACCACCCCTGCGACGTGGGAGGCATCGGCCACACCGGCACCGCCGTGGCCGACGACCTGGCGCGCGCCGCGGACCTCGTCATCGGCGTCGGCACCCGGTACAGCGACTTCACCACCGCCTCGAACACGCTCTTCGCCGAACCGGACGTGCGCTTCCTCAACCTCAACATCACCCCGTTCGACTCGCACAAGATGAGCGCGCTGACGCTCGTCGCCGACGCCCGCGCCGGCCTGGAGGCCCTGACGGGCGCCCTGCTGGGACACCGCGTCGCCGCCTCGTACGAGGAGGAGTTCGCCCGGGGCAAGGCGGAATGGGAGCGGGCCGTCGACTCCGCGTACGCCGCGAAGGACGAGGGCGCCCGCCCCACCCAGGCCCAGGTGCTGGGCGCCCTGGACGGTGTCGTCGGCGACGACGACGTCGTCATCAACGCCGCGGGCTCCCTCCCCGGCGACCTGCACAAGCTGTGGCGCGCCCGCTCACCGCGGCAGTACCACCTGGAGTACGGCTACTCCTGCATGGGCTACGAGATCCCCGGCGCCATCGGCGTCCGCCTCGCCGCCCCCGACCGGCCGGTGTGGGCCCTCGTCGGCGACGGCACGTATCTGATGCTGCCGGGCGAGATCGTCACCGCCGTGCAGGAGGGCGTCAACATCAACATGGTGCTGGTGCAGAACCACGGCTACGCCTCCATCGGCGGCCTGTCCGAGCAGACCGGCGCCGAACGCTTCGGTACCGCCTACCGCTACCGGGCGGCCGACGGCTCGTACACGGGCGAGCCGCTGCCCGTCGACCTGGCCGCCAACGCGGCATCGCTCGGCCTGGACGTCATCCGCGCGGAGACCGTCGGCGAGCTTCGTACGGCTCTCGCGCGGGCGCGCGCCTCCGAGCGTCCCACGTGCGTGTACGTCGAGACCGACACCGGCCCCTCGGCGCCGGCTCCGCCCGGGGCCGCGGCCTGGTGGGACGTCGTCGTCGCCGAGACGTCCGGCCGTCCGGCCGCGCGCAAGGCACGCGAGGAGTACGAACGCCACGCGGCCGCCAGGCGCCGCCACTTGTGACGGGCACGCGGGCACGACGGAACAAGCCGGGTCACGTCACACCTCAACAGCCCTGTACAGCAACCGGCTTCGCAACCACCACAGAAAGCAGAGCCACGACATGAAGACCCTCGGCCACTGGATCGGCGGCAAGGCCGTCGAGTCCGTCTCCGGCAACGTCGGCCCCGTCTACGACCCCGCCACCGGCACGCAGCCCACACAGGTCGCGCTCGCCTCGGCCGAGGAGGTCGACTCGGCCGTCGACGCGGCGCGGCGCGCGTATGCGGAGTGGTCGGTCAGCTCGCTGGCCAGGCGCACCGCCTTCCTCTTCAAGTACCGCGAACTGCTCGACGCGCACCGCGACGAGATCGCCGCGCTCATCACCTCCGAGCACGGCAAGGTGCACTCCGACGCGCTGGGCGAGGTCGCCCGCGGCATGGAGATCCTCGAACTGGCCTGCGGCATCCCCGAGAAGCTCAAGGGCGAACTTTCCACGCAGGTCTCCACACGCGTCGACGTCGCCTCCATCCGCCAGCCGCTCGGGGTCGTCGCCGGCATCACGCCGTTCAACTTCCCCGCGATGGTGCCGATGTGGATGTTCCCGCTCGCCATCGCCTGCGGTAACACCTTCGTCCTGAAGCCGAGCGAGAAGGACCCGTCCGCGCCCTACCGTCTCGCCGAACTCGCCGCGGAGGCGGGCCTGCCGGACGGTGTGCTCAACGTCGTCAACGGCGACAAGACCGCGGTCGACCGGCTGCTGTCCCACCCGGACGTCGCGGGCGTCAGCTTCGTCGGGTCGACGCCGATCGCGAAGTACATCCAGTCGGAGGCCGTCGCGCACGGCAAGCGGGTGCAGGCGCTGGGCGGCGCGAAGAACCACATGCTCGTACTCCCGGACGCCGACCTGGACTTCGCCGCCGACAACGCCATCAACGCCGCCTACGGTTCGGCGGGGGAGCGGTGCATGGCGGTGTCGGTGGTCGTCGCCGTCGGCGACACCGGCGACGAACTGGTGGCGAAGATCGCCGACCGTGCGCACAAGCTGCGCATCGGTCCTGGCGACGACCCTTCCTCCGAGATGGGCCCGCTGATCACCCGCGAGCACCGGGACAAGGTCGCCTCATACGTGGGCGGCGCGCGCGACCAGGGTGCCGACGTCGTCGTGGACGGCACCGGATACACCGTCGAGGGCCGCCCCGAGTGCGCGGACGGCTTCTTCATCGGCGTCTCCCTCCTCGACAAGGTCTCCCCGGACATGGACGCCTACCGGGACGAGATCTTCGGCCCGGTGCTGTGCGTCGTACGGGCGGACACCTACGACGAGGCGATCGCCCTCATCAACGGCAGCCGCTGGGGCAACGGGACCGCCGTCTTCACCCGCGACGGCGGCGCCGCCCGCCGCTTCCAACTGGAGGTCGAGGCGGGCATGGTGGGCATCAACGTGCCCATCCCGGTCCCCGTCGGCCACCACTCCTTCGGCGGCTGGAAGGACTCCCTCTTCGGCGACCTGCACATCTACGGCAACGACGGCATCGCCTTCTACACGCGCGGCAAGGTCATCACCACCCGCTGGCCCGACCCCGCCGAGAGCGGCGGCATCAACCTCGGCTTCCCCACGTCGTCGTAGCGGCTCGGCGTTCGCAGCAGCTCGTGCAGGCCCGGCCGCGTCGCTGCGCGGCCGGGCCTGCGGCGTGAGCACCGGTACGCTGCGCGACCGGAGACCTGGAGGGGACGATGACCAGCCTGCGCGACGTCCTGGAGAGGCATACGGGCCGCGGATCGGCGCCGGGGGCGGTGGGCCTGGTGGCCCGTGGTGACCGGGCGGAGGTGGCGGCCGTTGGCCATGCGGACGCGAGCGGCGCCGTCCCGATGACCAGGGAGTCGGTCTTCCGTATCGCGTCGCTGACCAAACAGGTCACCGCGGCGGCGGCGATGATGCTGGTGGAGGAGGGCCGGTTCGCGCTGCAGGACCCGGTGGAGCGGTGGCTGCCGGAACTGGCTTCGCCCGTCGTCGTACGCAGGCCCGACGGCCCGGTGGACGACGTCGTTCCGGCTTCGCGGCCCATCACCGTGCTCGACCTGCTGACGTTCCGCGCCGGGTACGGCTTCGCGCCCGACTTCTCGCTGCCGGTCGTCAGGCGGCTCTTCGCGGAGCTGGCTTACGATCCGGTGCGCCCACAGGCGGGCGCCGCGCCCGACGAGTGGATGGCGGCGCTCTCCCGCATCCCGCTGCTGCACCAGCCGGGCGAAGGCTGGCTCTACCACTTCGGTTCCGACATTCTCGGCGTGCTCATCGCCCGCGCTTCGGGAACGCCCCTGCCGGAGTTCCTCGCCGAGAGGCTGTTCGAACCGCTGGGGATGGAGGACACCGGATTCTGGGTGCCGCCGGAGAAGCTCGGCCGGCTCACCAGCCTCTACCTGCCCCCGCGGACGCCGGGCGGCGGCATCGAGCCCGCCGACCCGCCGGACGGGCAGTGGAGCCGCCGCCCCGCCTTCCCGTCCGGCGGCGGCGGTCTCGTCTCGACCCTCGACGACTGGCACGCCTTCGCCCGCATGCTGCTCGCCGAGGGGCGTACGGAGAAGGGCCCTGCCCGGAAGGGGCGTACGGGGAGAGGCGCTGAAGGAGGCCCCGGCGGAAGGCAGTTGCTGTCGCCCGCCTCGGTGCGCCGGATGACCGCCGACCAGTTGACGCGGGCCCAGCGTGAGGCCGGCGCGCACTTCCTGGAAGGGCAGGGCTGGGGATTCGGCGGCGGCGTGGACGTGGACCCCGTCGAGGTGTGGAACGTGCCCGGCCGCTACGGCTGGGTCGGCGGCAGCGGGACAGCCGCCCACATCACTCCCTCGACCGGCGCCGTCACCATCCTGCTGACGCAGCTCCGGCTGTCCGGACCGGCGTGGCCCGAGCGGATGCGGGACTTCTGGCGTTACGCGGCGGGTGTGTGAGCGTACGGAGGCCGCCGTGACCGTTCGCACTCGAGCAGGAGTATTCGAGGTAGCATAGAGGGCATGGCAGAGCCCACTCAGAAGTACTCCATCACCATGCCGCGAGACATCGCCGAAGCCGCCCGCACACGAAGCGGCCCATCAGGACTGTCCGCCTATGTGGCCGCGGCCGTCGGGCGGCAGATCGAGCGGGATGATCTCAATGAACTCATCGCTGTTGCGGAAGCCGATCACGGCCCCATCACCGAGGAAGAGATCCAGGCCAGACGGGATCAACTGCACGGTGCCCGCGAGGACCAGGGGCAGGCCGGAAATGCCGGAAGCACCGGGACAAGCGCCGCATGACCCGGCCCCTGGCTGTACCGGGGGGCACACTGGCTCTGGACAGTGAAGGACTGGCGAAGGCTGTTCTTCGCGATCGCGAGGTCACGGCGTGGCTTGCGCTGGCGCGTGCGGAGGACATGCGCGTGATCACCAGCGCCGTGACGCTGGTGGAAGTCGTCCACCCTCGGATCAAGCGAACGGCTCTGCATTGGACGCTGTCCCGGATCGTCATCGAGCCCGTTACCGAGCACATCGCGCGGTGTGCCTCGGACCTGCTCGCCGAGGTCGGCCTTCACGGTCACAAGCACGCCATCGACGCCATGTTCTGCGCAACCGCCCTCAGCGCACCCGGACCCGTGACCGCACTGACCTCGGATCCCGAGGACATCGCCGCCCTGTGCGGTGAGCACGTCACCGTCATCAAGGTCTGACGGGCGCAGTCCGGGTTCCGGGCTGTCCCTCCCGCGCAACCTCCGCCTGGAGCAGGAGGGGGGAGTGGGCGAAGCCGGCACGGGTGTAGGCGGTGACGGCGCGGTCGCTGGAGTGGACCGTCACCCGCTCCAGCCCGAGGTCGCGCGCCAGCGCGAGGACCCCGTCCATGAGCCGTGCACCCAGCCCTCCGTCGCGCTCGTCAGGCACCACGTACACGCACTGGACGTCGCCCGAGGCGCGTTCGGGGGCGCCGGGGTGCGGTACCCGCCGGGTGATCGCGAGCCAGGCCATGCCGAGGAGAGTGCCCTCGTCGCAAGCCATTTCGCGGATGTCCTCGCGGTCGGTGTCGCCACCGGCTTCCGCGCCGCAGGTGCCTTCGCGGGCCACGACCAGGCACCGGTGCGAGGACTCGTGCTCCAGCGCCCACGTCACGAACCGCCGTACGAACTCGTCCCGCGAGGTGACGGGCGTCCTCTGCCGCTCCTGCGCCCACTGCCAGCGGAGCACGGCGACTGCCTCCAGTTCGCCGGTCCGGACCGGGCGGACGTCGATGCGGTTCATGGAGTCAGTCTTTCGCGGAAGCCTCCCCGTCCGCGACCACGCAGTTGAGCTGCGTACGAAGCTCCCGCGGGTCCATGTCCGGCGTGGGCTCGGTGACGTAGAACTCCCACATGACCGGGCCCGGCGTCAGCCCCTGCTCGCGTACCCAGGCGTGCAGCCGCTCCCAGGAGGCGCCCAGCCCGTCGAACGAGCCGTGGTGGGTCGTACGTGCGACGCGCGTACCCGGGAGCGCGCTCACGACGACGTCCCCCTCGGGCCGGACAGCCCGGTCGGTGACGAAGCCGACTTCGAGTTCGGCGGTCTCCTGCGGCGGCCGGCTGTAGAGGCCGAACGCGGGGCCGGTGATGGCGATCTGCTGACGGGAGACCGTCTCGCCGAGCTGCCGGAACGACGTGTCGAAGAAGTCCCGCAGCCCGGCCTGCGGCACGACGCCGCGGACGACGGCCGTCACCGCCGGTTCGACGTCGACGATCTCGGGCTCGTCCGTGCCCGGTTGTGATGACGCGGCGCTGTTCATGATCCTCCCCAGGTTCGTGTGTCTGACCGAGGCCGACCACCGGGCCCTCCGGAACTCATCGCCCCGGCCGTGGTTCCGCCCCACCTTCGCGTTCTGACCTCGGCTGCCGCCCCCGGCCGCCGCCCGGAACGTCCCCGTAAGCTCGACGGCATGAAGGTCCTGCCCTGGTTCCGGGCGTTCGGTGAGACGGCGCGGTCCGGACTGTCGGTCGAGCGGGCCAAGCTCAATCCGCTCATCGCGCTGCGCGCCGCGGCCGGTGTCGCGGTGATCGTGTTCCTGACCCTGTGGGCGGGGTCCGCGGAGCTGGCTGTGGCCTCCGCGTTCGGTGCCTTCTCCTCAGGTGTGGCCACGTTCCAGCGCAGTTGGCGTCCCCGGCCGGTGCTGGCGCTGTGCGCGGGGGCGGCGCTGGCGCTGTCGACGTTCGCCGGCTATCTCGTCGTCGGCCATCCCGTCGCGTTCGTACTCCTCCTCGCCGCCTGGGCGTTCGCCTCCGGCCTGGCCTGGGGACTGGGCCCGACAGCGGGTGTCGTGGCGTCCTCGACGGTGGCCTGCATGCTGGTGACCGTCACCCTGCCGACCACCGTGCTCGGTGCCCTCGCACAGGCCGCGCTCATCGCGGCCGGCGGACTGGTGCAGGCGGCGCTGATCGTGCTCTTCCCCGTACGGCCATGGGGCGAGCGGCGCGACGCGCTCGCCGACGCGCTCGCCGCCGTCGCGGACTACGCGCGCCGGCTGCGCCACGACCCCGGCGCGTCCTTCGATCCCAAGCCGCTCATGGAGGCCCGCAGCGCCGCAGCGGTGACGCCGCGTCAGGCACGCCGCCGCCCGCGCCAGCTCGGCGGCTACCGGGGCCTGGCCGAACGCTTCCGTCCCGTGCTCGCCTCCCTCGCCGACCCCGTCGTGGGCGCGCCGATGGTCGGCCGGGAACGGGAGCGCGTACGGGAGCTGCTGCAGGCGGCGGCGACCGTGCTGGACGCGACGGCCCGCGCGGTGCGGCGCGGCGAGCGCGTACGTCTGCCGGAGGACGCCCTGGACGTGCTCCAAGTCCCCGCTTCCGGGCCGGTGTTGAGCGGCCCGGCGCGCAAGGCGGCGATGCGGCTGATCGCGCTGACGCAGGACGCGGTGGACGCCGCGCAGGAGCCGGTCGAGGTCACCCGCTCGATCCCGCTGATTCCCCGCGCCACATGGCAGATGCCGGCACGGCCCGACAGCGTGGAGGAAGCCGACGTCTACGTCGACCCCGACGCGGACGCCCAGCCCGCACATCCCGTACAGCCACGGCACTTGAGCCAGCCGTCGCTCGCCGTCCTCGTCCCCGTGGCCGTGCGCACCTTCCGCCGTGAACTGCGCTGGTCCTCGCCCGTGTGCCGGCATGCTCTGCGCGTCGCCGCCGTCGTCGCCGTCAGCTATGTGCTGGGCAGGGTGCTGCCGCCCGAGCACGGCTACTGGGCGCCGCTGACCGCCGTGATGGTGATGCGCCCCGACTTCTCCCGTACGTACGAACGGGGTGTGGCCCGCGTCGTCGGGACGCTGTTCGGCGTGGGGCTGGCGGGCACGGTCACGGTGCTGGCCCATCCTCCCCCGTACGCGAGTGCGGCGCTGGCGGTCGTCAGCGTCGGCTGCATGTACTTGCTGATGCGCACCGGTTACGCCATCACCTCCGCCTGCATCGGTGCGTACGTCGTCTTCCTGCTGGGGATCGCCGGCTCGCTGTGGTCGCAGACCGTGCTGGACCGGATCTGGCTGACGGCGCTCGGCGGCGGGCTCGCGATGCTCAGTTACGCGCTCTTCCCGGCATGGGAGACACCGCAGTTGAGGGACCGGCTCGCCGACTGGCTCTCGGCGACCGGTGGTTACACGATCGCCGTGCTCGACTGCTTCGCCGACCCGGCGGGCAGCGCGGCCGGTGCGGTCGGCACGCCCGCACCCGGAAACCCGAACCGCAAGGTCCGCGAGGCCCTGCTGGACACGCGCTCCGCCCGCCAGGAGTGGGACCAGACGGCGACACGGGCGGGCGCCGAGCCCGTACGTCACCGCGGCGGCCTCTCGCGTCGCTCTGCAACGGCGGCGCAGTCCGCGATGGTCACCCTGGGCCGGGTCACGATGCTGCTGGAGGCACACCTCCCGGACCGGGACGCGAAGCCCGACTCCGGCGCGGAGGAGTACTCCAGGGCGCTTGCGGCGGCCCTGCCCGACGCGGTGACCGCGCTCCGCGAGGGCCGCACCCCGGACTGGGGCCCCGTGCACGACGCCCTGGCCCGCTGGTGGGAGCAGGAGGCGGACCTGCCCTCCCCCTCGGTGGCGCTGCGCACCGCCGACCTGCTCGCGGACGCGCTGGAGGACCTCGCGGACGCGGTGGCACCCCGGGCCAAGTGACCAGCCCCGAGGCGGGCCTTCGGACGGGCCCCAGGGCCTTCGGACGGTCCCTAGACGTCCACGCGCAGCCGCACGTACCGCACCAGGGGGACGCGGCCGGTGCGTACGCGGACCTCTGCGGTGAGGGGTTCGGCATCGGCGGTCAACGGCTGCCACCGCACGTCCAGTTGGCCGTCCGTGACCGGCTCGCCGAGGCGTCCGGCGACGGCGCGGCCCAGCTGTGACGCCGTCCCCGACGGCAGCCGCGGCGTGGTGACGGCCCGGCGCCCGTCGGGGAGTTCGACGACCGCGCCCCAGGGCCGCCGCTCCGGGCCGGTAACGCCCAGGAGCAGGGCGTCGACCGTGTCCGCGGACCTCACCTTCCGCCAGGCGGTCCGCGGTTCGCCGGGACGGTAGGGGGAGTCCCAGCGTTTGGAGACGATGCCTTCGACGCCCTGCGTTCTCATCTCCCGCATCCACTCGCGGGCTTGAGCCGCGTCGTCGGTGGCCAGGACCAACTGGATCTGCGGGCCCGCCTGTTCGACGACGCTCCGCAGCCGTGGCCATCTGCTGCGCAGCGGCTCGGACCGCAGATCCGTCCAGGGCGCGGCGAGCACGTCGAAGGCGACGAGTACGGCCCCGGGAACGGACCTGGGCCGTCTGGCGAGGCCGCGGGACTGCACGGCCTCGAAGTCGAAGCGCCCCCGCTGCTCGTCCCACACCACCACCTCTCCGTCGATGACGGTTCCCACGCCCAACTGGTCTGCCGCGTCGGTGAGTTCGGGGAACTGGGCGCTCACGTCCCGCTTGCTGCGGGAGTGGATGCGTACGCCCTCGGGGGTCACGGAGAGGGCGACGCGCCAGCCGTCGAGCTTGACGGAATGGTGCCAGCCGGGCCCGTCGGGGACGGCCTCGACCGGTTTGGGCCGCACCAGCTCCACCGGCAGCCGCACCACGAGAGCTGAATTCACAGCGGCCAGCTTCACGGCGGGCGACCCGGGCGTCCGGCGGCCACGCCGCGCCCGGCCGCCCACGCCACCGTTGTGGCGGAGCGCGGCGGCAGCCGATGAGTTTCCGCGGCCGTCCTGGTCAGCACCGTTGTACGTGACGAGGAACGGAAGCGGAGCGGAAGGAGCCGGGACGTGGCCGGTGACGAGGCGCAGATCCGTGAGCTCATCGAGCGCTGGGCGGCGGCGGTGCACGAAGGCGACATGGACGGAGTGCTGGCAGCGCACTCCGACGACATCGTCATGTTCGACGTGCCGCCGCCCGACGACGGCGTGCGCGGCATCGAGAGCTACCGCGCGACCTGGCCGCCGTTCTTCGACTGGCAGCGTCAGGGCGCCTGCTTCGAGATCGTCTCCCTGGACGTCACGGCGGGCGAGGACGTCGCCTTCGCGTACGCGCTCGCACGCTGCGGCACCGAGAAGGAGCTGCGGGACGACCCGGGCAACCGTCTCCGCCTGACGATCGGGCTCCGCAAGGAAGGCGGCCGCTGGACCGTCTCGCACGAGCACCATTCGTTTCCGCTCAAGGACTGACGCACCCGATCGGCATCCACCCACCCGCTCAGGGGCTGGACCACCCGCTCAAGGACCGACGCACGGAGGGATCCGCAGATGAGGAAGGTCATCCTGTCCATGTCGGTGTCGCTGGACGGCTACTTCGCAGGCCCGGACGGTGAGATCGACTGGAGCCTGATGGACGACGAGCTGCATGCCCACATCAACGACCAGTTCCGGGGGATGAGCGCCTTCCTCCTGGGGCGCGTCGACTACGAGATGATGGCCGCCTTCTGGCCCACCGCCGACTCGGACCCGTCGGTCACCGGTTCCATGAAGGAGTTCGCCGGCATCTGGCGGGAGACGCCCAAGCTTGTCTTCTCCCGCACGCTGGAGCGGACCGGGGAGGAGAGCGCCGCCCTGCGCCGGGAGGTGGACCCCGAGGAGATCAGGGCGCTGAAGGCCCGGCCCGGCGGCGACATGGCCGTCGGCGGCGCCATGCTGGCGGAGGCGTTCCGTCGGCACGACCTGATCGACGAGTACCGCATCCTCGTGCACCCCGTGCTGCTCGGCCGGGGCCGGCCCCTTCTCCCGCCGCTCGAACCCCCGGCCGCCAGGACGCCCCTCCGCCTCGCGGGCACGCGCACCTTCGGCAACGGCGTGGTGCTGCTGCACCATGTGCGGGCGGATGCGGCTGCCCCGTCCGAGGGCTGAACGGCCGGGGGCTGGAGGTTCAGCCGCCGGCGGGTCAACCTCCAGTGGCGCTTTCTCCCGATGCTGTGCCGCCCCTCAGCAGTTCGTCGAGCATCAGCGCCGCGCCGCCGAGCGCGGCCGCGACACGGTGGATCTTCTCGCTGATGATCAGGATGTACGTGGCCGTGAAGACTGCGATCGCCCCCAGCTGTGCCAGTCGTTCATGACGCTCCGGGGAGTCGGTTCGGGCTGGGGGTGGAGCCGGCGGTGGAGGGACCCGGCACTGTTGCTTCTCCGCCGGTGTCCTGGTTGCTTGCGTGGACGTCGGTTCCTTCGACGAGGTGCGAGACCTGGAAGAGGCGCGCGACGGGAACGTCCGTGCTGCTGTGCGCGACGATGGAGAAGGCGATGCACACGGCCACGAGCGTGTAGGCCTGTTCGGCCTGCGGGATTCCCGATTGCAGCACGAGAAGCCCGTACACCACCGACGCGAAACCCTTCGGGCCGAACCAGGCGGCCGCGAATCTCTCCCGGCGGTCGAGCCTTGTGCCTACGAGGGACAGCAGCAGTGAGGCCGGGCGGATCAGGACGATGGCCAGCACGGCGGCCACGTAACCGCCCACCGTCAGGTCACCGAAGAGCTGCGGAGTCAGAAGGGCCCCGAAGATCAGCAGTGCGGCGAACTTCGCCAGTTCGGCGAGCTGGTCCCCCAGCGGGCCGAAGGACTCCTTGGCCTCCGGTGAGACCGAGGCCAGGACGGCGCCCGCGGAGAACGCGGCGAGGTACGGGTTCGCGTGGGTGAGGTGGCACAGGGCGTAGAGGATCACCCCGGTCGCCAGCGGCAGCAGGGGCTGCAGCTTGGGCTCCGCGCCGAGCACGCGGACCCGGGCCAGCGCGTGCACGAGGAGGGGCAGCCCGGCGCCGAAGACCAGTCCCAGCGCCAGCTCCGTGCCGATCGCCGTGCCCGAGGTCCGGGCGTGGCCCGCGGCCGGACCGGCCGCGGCGATCAGAAGCAGAACGACGGGGAGAGCGAGACCGTCGTTGATTCCGCTCTCGACATTGAGCAACTGCCGCAGCCGCGCGGGCACTTCCTTCCGGCCCACGATCGCCGAGGCGAAGACGGGGTCCGTGGGAGCCAGCACGGCTCCCACCAGGAAGGACGTCGTCCAGTCCAGACCCACCAGGTAGTGGGAGACCAGCGCCATGAACGCGAACGCCAGCGGCATTCCCAGCGCGAGTGCGCGGGCCGGGTAGCGCCAGGCACGGCGCAGCGCCGGGAAGGAGACGTGCATGCCGTCGACGAACAGGACGGCGAAGAGTGCGAGGTCCGCGGTGACCGAGACGATCCCGCTCTCCGGCGTGACGTCGACGAACCCCAGGAACCCTTCCCCTACCAGGGCTCCGCCGACGAGGAGGAGCAGCGAGGTGGACAGGACCGTCCGGGCCGCCAGCCCCGAGAGCAGGAGCGCTGCCAGGAGGACGATCCCGAAAACCGCGATGAGCACCACGACAAGCGCCTCCGGTCAGCTGAGAGTTCTGCCTCATCGCCGACCAGACTTCCCGGCACACCGCCGGAGACTTTACACGGCCCCTGTTCCGGCGGCATGGCCAAGGGCTCGCCGGTTGTGAGGTCCGAAACAGGGAGACCGGTGCGGTGTCACGCGTCCGTTCAGAGGTCCGGTCACGTGTCCCCGGCGTGCTGCGCCCGCTCCGCCGCCCTCCGTGCCGCCTCCTTGCCGCGCCGCTCCGGGTCCTCCGGCTGGTCGATGTCGGGAACGGAGTCCCCGTCCTCGTCGCGGGTCTCCTCCTCCCACAGCACCCGGTATCTCCGGTCGCGGACCTTGACCAGTACGCAGCCCGCGGCCGCGGAGAGCAGCGAGCCGACGAGTACCGCCGCCTTCACATGCTCCATGGTCCCCTGGTCCGTGAAGGCCAGCTCCGTGATGAGCAACGAGACGGTGAAGCCGATGCCCGCGAGCATCGAGACGCCCGCCACGTCCGGCCAGGCCATCGCCGGGTCGAGCCGTGCCCGTGTGAAGCGGGCCGCGAGATACGTCCCCCCGAAGACGCCGGCGAACTTGCCGAGGAAGAGGCCCAGGACGACACCCAGCGACTCCGGCTGCCGGAACATCTCGGCGAGCGCGGAACCAGAGACGCCGACGCCCGCCGCGAAGAGCGCGAAGAGCGGGACGGCGACGCCTGCCGAGAGCGGGCGCACGATGTGCTCGACGCGTTCCCCGGGAGACGTCCGCTCTCCTTCGCGCGGACGGCTTCGCAGCAGCATGCCTAGGGCGACGCCGGCGATCGTCGCGTGGACGCCGCTGTTGTACATCAGGGCCCAGATGACGAGGGCCAGGGGCACGTAGACGTACCAGCCGCGCACTCCCAGCTTCGCGTGCAGCACCCGGAAGAGGACCAGCCCGGCCGCCGCACCGGCAAGCGCGGTCCAGTCGAGGGTCGCGGAGAAGAACACCGCGATGACCAGGATGGCGCCGAGATCGTCGACGACGGCGAGGGTCAGCAGGAACGCGCGGACCCCGGAGGGCAGGTGGGAACCGATCACCGCCAGGACGCCGAGGGCGAAGGCGATGTCGGTGGCCATCGGCACGGCCCAGCCGTCCAGGCTGCCTCCCCCGGCGAGGCAGACGGCCGCGTATACGAGTGCCGGGACGACCGTGCCCGCGACGGCCGCGACGACCGGAAGGGCGGCGGCCGCGGGCTTGCGCAGCTGCCCCGAGACGAACTCCCGCTTCAGCTCGGCTCCGGCGACGAAGAAGAAGAGCGTGAGGAGACCCTCCGACGCCCAGTGCTCCACGGAGAGGTCCAGCCCGAGGGCGGGGATGCCGAAGTGGAAGGCCCGGAGGGACTCGTACGAGGAACTCAGCGGTGAGTTGGCCCACACCAGCGCGATCACAGTCGCGCCGAGCAGAATCATGCCGCCGACGGTCTCGGCGCGCAGCGCTTCGGACAGGCGGCGGCGTTCGCCCGTCGGGGGACGGCCGAAGAGCCGGGTCTGTTGTGGCGGGGAAGCGGGGGAAGCCGAGGGGGAGCCGGACGAGGACTCGGACGTCGAGGGAGACCCGGACGTCAAGGCAGCCTCGGACGTCGGGCGTGACGGGTACGCGGACATGGGTGCGGGCTCCTGGCGCGGGAGAAGGAGGCGCCATCGCTTGAAGACGCCGCCGACCAGGCTTCCCGGCTCACCCTTGCTGCGTCGATCCAGTGCCGCGTTGATCGCGGTCGATCTCGTTCGACTCATACACCGTAACCCGCTCGCATACGCTGATGCGCGGTCGGGGGCCGAGGTGGGAGGGGGAGCGGTGGCAGAGCACAGCCCGGGTGTGGACCGCGCGGAGGACTTTCTCGGCCGCTACACGCGGTTGCTGACCGAGGTGTCCGAGACGGGCCGCCTGCCGCGCCGCGACGAACTGGACTCCTTCCGCGCCCTCGGCGAGCGCGCCTCCGAGCAGGGCTGGGCACTGCGCGAACTGGTCGGCCTCTACCTCGGGCGGACACGTGAACTGTGGGGCACTCTGCCGGGCGTCGCCCGTGCCGCCACGGCGGGTGAGCGCGCACGTACGGGAGACGCGCTGCTCGGAGCGGTCGAGGGCGCGGTGTCGGCGCTGGGGGAGGGCCACGAGCGCGCCCAGCGGTTCGCGGCGCGCCGCGAGGAGGGCGAGCGGCGGGAGTTCGTCGACGATCTGCTCCACGGACGCAGCGACATGGGCCGGCTCGCGGAGCGTGCGCCGCGCTTCGGGCTGCGGCTCGCGGACGTGCACACGGTCGCGGTCGCGGACGGCGAGGAGAAATACGACGACCTGCACCGCACGGTCCGGCGCATCGAGCGCGACCTGCGGGGGCGGTTCGGTTCCCGTGACGTGCTGCTGTCCACGAAGGAGGGACGGCTGGTGTGCATCGCCGCGAGCAGCGACGACGACGTGCTGGAGCACTTCGTCCGCCTCGCCCGCGACCCTGGCCCGGGCCATCTCGCCGCGCGGCACATAGCCGTCGGGCGCGAGCATCCCGGTGCGGGCGGCGTGGTCCTCAGTTACGAAGAGGCGCTGGGAGCGCTCGAACTCGCGGAGGGACTGGACTTGGAGGACGTGCGCCTCAACGCCTCGGAGCTGCTGGTCTTCCCGGTGCTGCTCCGCGACCGGGGGGCCATGGCCGACCTCGTGCGGACCGTGCTCGGGCCGCTGACGGAGGCACGCGGCGGGGCGGAGCCGCTCCTGGAGACCCTGACGGTGTGCTCCGCGGCCGGATACGTCAACGCGGAGGCCGCAAGGCGGCTCGGCCTGAGCGTGCGTACGCTCTCGTACCGCCTGGAACGCATCCGCACCCTCACCGGCTATTCGCCGAACGAACCCCTTCAGCGCTTCACGCTGGAGGCCGCGGTCATGGGAGCGCGGCTTCTGGGGTGGCCCGGCAAGGGCGTGTGAAGAAGCAGGCCGCAAGCGGGTTGCTCACAGGACGTCAAAAGCACCTGAACATTGCCGGGTTCTGGCAATGTGTGCCCGCCGTCCCCGATGTCACCATGAGCGTGCGCCGCAAGGGCGCCGATGCACGGACCGATGCCCTCGACGGGGGTGAGGGCATCGGCCCGGGGCACGGCCGTGCCCCCGGGGGGCTCCCGGGGGCACGGCGCCGGCTGCCGGAAGCTGGCAGTACGGGCTGCTGTGCCTGGCTCAGCCCACCTGCAGCTTCTGACCCGGGTGGATCAGGTCGGCGTCGTCGACGGCGGACTTGTTGTCCTCGTGGAGCTCCTTCCAGTCGACGCCGTGGGACGAGGCGATGGAGGCGAGGGTGTCACCGGCCTTCACGGTGTAGTTGCCCTTGCCTCCGCCGTCGCCCGGCGTCTCGCCCTGATCTGAGTCGTGTGTCTCGTGCTGCGGCGAGCCCCCGGAATCACCGGAGCCGCTCGGGTCGACGTCGGCCGGTGCGCCGTCGGCGGTCAGGCCGCCCTCGCCGGCACACGCCCAGGCGCCCGGACCCTGCCGGTCGAGCAACTTCTCGGCGGTGGCGATCTGTTGTTCCTTGGTGGCCTGGTCGGCGCGCGGCGCGTACTTCGTGCCGCCGGCCGCCTCCCAGCTGGAGTTGGAGAACTGCAGGCCGCCGTAGTGGCCGTTGCCGGTGTTGGCCTGCCAGTCGCCGCTGGACTCGCATTCGGCGACCTTGTCCCAGGTGCTGACGGAGGCAGCCTGGGCACCGGGCGCAGTCACCATCGGAAGGGCGACTGCGGCGCCCACGACGCCGCTCAGCACGGCGAGGCGTGTGGCCTTCACAGGCCCACGGTTACGGCCGTTGCCGGAAAACAGCATGGTGAATGTTTCCTAACGATCGCGGAGTTCGCCACATGTTCCGTGGCGAACGTGTCGAGCGGTGGCGACCGTAAGCACACTGCCGCGGACGGGCAAAAACCGTCACGAGTGATCCCCCAACTCCCCTAAGCCGCCCGGGACTCACCATCACCGCAGGTCACCCGGACAGGTGCGAACCGGACAACAGGGCTTCTGCGGGCACCGGCGGAGAGAAGGGTCACATCGGGGGACGGGTCCGGCACCCTGCCCCCGGATCCCGTCCCCCGACTCCCGACCCCCGACCCCCGTCCCCCGACCCCCGTCCCCCGACCCCCGTCCCCGGGCTCCACGGTCGCTGCCTGGCTCAGTCGGCGCGCTCCCGTACGACGCGTGCGACGTCGAGGCGCTGAACGGCCCGTACGGCGGGGATCTGGGACAGCAGCGACGCACCCAGGACGGCGGCCGCCGCCGCGACAACGACTGGCCAGCCGATCTCGAGCCGTATCGAGAACATGTCGCTGGAGAAGGAGTTCAGGGACTCCCGCGCCGCGGCGAAACCGGCCGCGAGACCGACCGGCACGGCCAGCGCCGTCGCCGTCAGGTTCTCCGCCGCCAACAGGCCCGCGATGCGGCGCAACGGCACTCCGGCGGCCCGCAGAGTGGCCAACTCACCGGTGCGTTCGGCGATGTTGACGGTCATCGTCACGTAGATCACCGTCAGCGCCAGCACTCCGCCGAGCAGCAGCATGATCCCGACGAACACCCAGAACAGCGTCATGTAGCGGTCGATCTGCCGCTTGACCGCCTGGGAGTCGGCATAGGCGACGACGCCGTCCAGCGCCGTGACGTCCTGGCGCACCCGGTCGTGCCCCGGCGCTGCCGCTCCGGAGGCGAACCGCAGCGCGTAGCCGTTGGTTCCGGAGCCCGTCGCCGCCTCGACGGTGGCCTGCGTGCCGTACAGCGCCGACCCCATCGGCTCGTCGACGAGTCCGGCCAGCCGCACACTCCGCTCCGTGGCGCCGTCCCCGCCCCCGGTGGAGCGGAGCGTGAACCGGTCGCCCGGAGAGAGACGCAGCCGCTCCGCCAGCCCCTTGCCCGCGAGGACCCAGCCGTCCGCGGGCAGCCGGCGCTCCCGCCCGTCGGGCGTGAGGAAGCCGTGCATGGTGGTGCGCGGCCGGTAGCCCGTCAGCGGCGTGCTGTAGGACTCGCCGCCGGCCCTCGCGGTGACCTGCGCCGACGTCATCGGCTCCACCGCGCTCACCCCGTCGATGCCGCGCAGCGCCCGCTGCTGGCCGGGGGCCCGCGGATCGGCGGTGACGGTGGCGTCCTCACGCTGCACCGTCTCGAACTGCGTGTCCGTCGCCGACTTCATGCTCGTCGCCATGCCCGCCGACGAGAGCACCAGCACCAGCGCGAGAACACCGCCCAGCATCGTCGCCAGCGTGCGGCGCCGGCTGCGCCCCAGTTCGCGCAGCGACAGCCGGAGCGTCAGCGGAATGCGCCGCGCCCACGCCGGGGCCTGCCGCCGCTTCGTGGCCGGCCGCGGTGGGCCGCCCTCGCCTCGCATGGACTCCGCGGGAGCGGTACGCGTCGTCGCCCACGCCGGGACGGCGCCGCCCACCAGCCCCACCAGTACGCCGAAGAGCAGACCCGTCACCATGACCGCCGGGCGGTGTTCCACGAGCGTGTAGGGGATGCCGAGTTCGGCGGTGTAGGCGTGCGTCATCGCCGTCGTCGCCACCGCTCCCAGGGCCACGCCCAGCACGGCACCGCCCGCACCGGCGAGCACACCGTGACCGAGGTAGTGGCGCGCCACGGTGCCGCGCGAAGCTCCGGCGGCCAGGAAGGTCGCGATGATCCTGCGTTCGGCCAGCACCATCCGTGTGATGAGGACGTACGCGGCCACGGCCGCCGCCGACAGGAACAACACCGGGAAAGCCACTGAGAGTTGGGAGAAACCCCGCAGGTCCTCGTTCAGCGTCGCGTCGGACGGCTGCTCGGAGCGCGGCTGCACCTCGGTGGCTCCCGCGGCGCGGAGGACTTCCCCGACACGGGCGGTCGCGTCGTCGTCGGCGCGCGCGGAGTCGCTCAGCCGTACGAGGGTCTGCGGCGTGCCCGGGACGCTGCGCGTGAACTCCCGCACGGTCGCCTCGGGGGCGAAGAGCACCGCGAAGTTGTGCGGATCACCGAGGACTTGCTGGCGGGTGAGGGCCGGCCACAGATACTCGGGCGACTCCGCCACACCGCGTACGGTCACCGTCCGCCAGCGCGAACCGTCGTGGATCCTCGAAGTGTCGCCGGGGGAGAGGCCGAAGGTCTTCGCAGTGTGCCGTTCGACCAGCACGCCGTGCGGGTCGCCGCGCCGCGGATAGTGGCCGGAGACGACATCGACCTTGTTGACGGCGGCCTGCTCACCGGCGGGCAACCCCGCCACCCGGCCGAGGAGTTCGGCGCCGGGGCTGCCTTTCCCGGAACTGCTCCGGTCCCCGCCGAGCCGTACCGGCAACCGCCCCTGCGTGCGGGTCGCCACTTCCTCGACGCCGTCCGAGGCACGGGCGGCCGCCGCGACCTTCGCCGCGTCGCCGCCGGAGGCCGTCAGGTCGGCGAAGTGCATGCGGGAGTAGGTGTGTTCGTAGCTGGAGCCCAGATTGCGGTAGGCGTCGTAACTGGCGACGAAGAGCAGCACGCCGACCATCACGGTCACCCCGATCGCCGCGAACTGCGGGAGCCGCCGCCGCAGATCACGCCGTGTCTTGGTGAGCAGGAGTGCCTTGCGGGGGAACCGTGTCCCGGTGAGAGAGGAGCTCATGATGCTCACCAGTCCACGTCGGCCACGTCGGCGGGAGCCGCGTTCCGCTCGACCGACTCCACACGTCCGTCCCGCATGGTCACCACCCGGTGAGCCATCCGCGCGATCGCGGCGTTGTGCGTGACCATCAGCACGCCGCGGCCCTCACGGTTCGTCCGCTGCAGCAGCCGCAGCACCGACTTGCCCGTGGCGACGTCCAGGGCGCCCGTGGGCTCGTCCGCGAGCAGCAGATCCGGGTCGGTGGCCAGGGCGCGCGCTATCGCGACGCGCTGCTGCTGGCCGCCGGAGAGCTGCGCCGGGAAGTGGTCCAGCCGGTCCCCGAGCCCGACGGACTCCAGCAGCCCCGCGGCGTCGCGACGCTCGCCCCGGCCCGTCAACTCGACCATCACCTCGACGTTCTCGCGGGCCGTCAGGGTCGGAACCAGGTTGAAGAACTGGAAGACGAAGCCGATGTGATCCCGGCGGAAACCCGCGAGCCCGCGGGGCCGCCGCCCCGTCAGATCCACCCCGGCGACCTCCACCGAGCCGCCGCCCGCGGGCTCGATTCCGCCGAGCACGTTCAGCAGCGTCGTCTTGCCCGAGCCGCTCGGCCCCAGGACGACCACCAGCTCGCCCGCCCCCAGGTCCAGATCCACTCCGTCGAGCGCGGCGACGGAAGCCTCCCCGTCCCCGTACGACTTCGACACCCCACGCAGCTTCGCCCCGCCCCGGAGCGTGACTCCGGTACCGGCGTCCTGTGTGCTCGTATGCGCCACGGATTTCCTCCCTCTGTACGGGACTTGAGTTCTTCGGGCCCGGCTCGGCGGGGCGGTGCCTCAGCCGGCGGGTGCGACGCGGGCCAGCCGCGCCAGTGGTCCGGACACGGAGATCCGCGCGAGGGACGGGTCGATGAGCCGGTGCAGCACCAGCCCGTCGATCGCGGCGCCCAGCAGGAGAGCGGTGGCCTCGGCGTCGTCCTGCGAGCCGCTTGTGCCGCCGGCGGCCCGCAGCCACTCCGCGACGCCCCCGCGCCACTCCGCCATCAGTTCCGCCAGCTCCGTACGGAGCCGCTCCAGCCGCGTCGAGGCCAGCAGCATCTCGCTGAACAGCACCGTCGTCGGATCGGTCGCGGTGTACTCCGAAACCATCTCCAGCACCTGGATCACGCCCCCCGAGGCGTCGTCGGCCTGCGACATCGCCTCGGCCGCGCGCGTCATCTCGCGCCGCGCGGAGGCCAGTGCGGCTTCGATCAGCAGATCGGTCACGGTGGAGAAGTGGTAATGCACCAGACCCGGCCGCAGCTCCGCCCGGTCCGCCACGCGCCGGGTGGTCACCGCCCCCCAGCCGTCCTCGACGATCAACTGCGCCGCGGCGTCGAGCAGCCGCCGCCGGGTCTCCTGGCCGCGCTCCGCGGATGTCGGGGTCATGGTCGCTCCACTGGGTGCTTGTACGGGGCTCCGCGGGACGGGCCCGCCATGGGTCGGCCGATCGGGTCGCCGGACGATTGGGCGAACGCATTGGGCGAGCGGTTTGGTCGTACGCCCAAACTGGACCCAACCGTACGCCTCCCTCCGCCTGCGCGCCACCCCCGGCCCCGTCCCCGCTCCCACCACATGACTCCGGCCCCGACCCCAGGCCCCGGCACGGCCGTGATCGTCAGCCCGAGTGAGAAGCTGACAGGTGATCAGCGCAGTGACCGGTGCGGGGACCAGTTGGGCGCGAGGAACCAGCGCAGGTACACCAACGGCCACCGGGAGGGGGTTCGGCGTGACGGAGGTCCGTACGTTCCGGGAGGGGGACCGCGCCGAGCTGCGCGAGCTCTTCCGCAGGGTGAGCGAGGGCGCGCCGACGGCTTCCCTGTGGGGGCACGAGGAGTCGGAAGCGGCGATCTACCTGCAGGCGTACATGGACCTGGAGCCGGAATCGCTGTTCGTCGCGGTGGTCGACGGGGCGTTGGCCGGCTACCTGGCCGGAAGCCTCGACCACTCGCAGTTCCCGAGGGAGAGCGAACGCATCGCCCGTGCGATCCGGAAGTACCGGCTGGTCCTCCGGCCCCGGCCCGCGGCCTTCCTCGCCCGAAGCCTGCTCGACATGGGCCGTGCCGCCGTACGGGGAGAGGCGACGGCATCGGACTTCACGGACGAACGGTGGCCCGCGCACCTTCACATCAACGTCGCGTCCGCAGCGCGCGGTACGGGCGCCTCCGACGCCCTCATGCACGCGTGGTTCCGGCGGCTCAGGGACAACGGCTCACCGGGATGCCATCTGCTGACCCTGGCGGAGAACACCCGCGCGGTGCGGTTCTTCGAGCGCATGGGCTTCGTCAAGCATGGCTCCACTCCGCTCGTCCCCGGTATCCGGCACGACGGCAGGCGGGTTCACCAGCAGACGATGGTCTGGAGCCCTGACTGACGACAGAGCGACGAGCCGGGCCCTGCTTCAGCGACTGCCGGCGGCGGAGCCGAAGTTGCCCCGCACCTCGCGGATTTCGGCAGCGCTCGGATACGAGTTGGTGCAGGCCGTCCCCGCGGACTTGCCCGACATGACGCTGGAGCACGGCCCGGGCTGCCTGTCCTCAAGACCGAGCAGGTGGCCGAACTCGTGGGAGACGATGCGGATCGCGTCGTGCCCCTGGGCGAGGGCTCTGCGGCCGATGCTGACGGTGCCCTTGCCGAGGCTGGGCCCCTGGGGTTCGGCTCCGGGCCAGCCCTTGGTGGCGACGATGCGGATGTCCGCTTCGGTCCCGGAGCGCGCACGCTGCAGCCTCACCTCGGGGACGCGGTCGTTCCACGATTCGGCCGCGGTCCGTATCGCTCCGGCGAAGCCCTCGGCGGCACTCGCGTCGTACGTCAGCAGTACGGCCTCACCCCGGCCCGCGCCCGCCGCCGGTCCGGCCTCGGGGATGGTTCCGGAGACGTCGTCGGCCGGCCACTCCGCGCCCGAACCGCCTTCCGGGCCCTGCCCGCCCGGACCTGCCGATTCGCCGACGACGGCGTCCGTCCCGCGAGAGCCGGAGCCGCGTGAGGGGATCTCGTCGGAACCCCGTCCCGAGGACTCTCCGGACGAGTCGCTCGTGGCCGAGAGGCTCTGCTCGACAACGGGCGACTGCGTCCCGGAGCCCTCCGGTCCTCCGCACGCGGTCAGTGCGAACAGAGTCAGCGGCGCGGAGGCTGCCACCCATCTCTCGAGTCCGGTACGCATCCTGTCTCCTGCATGGTGATCGGGGTCCGTCGTGAAGGGGTGCCACTGCGGACGTGCACGGCGCGCGTGCACTGCGGGCGTACGCATAGTGCCCGATGACGGGCGGTCCCGCAGATGTTTCCTACTCACGTGTACAGACCGGATGCCGTTCCCGGGTTTGCCGGTGATGTGCATGACATGTCGAACGTCTTGAACTTACCGGGAGTCACCAATACACGCGCTCCCCGTGCCGGCTCAGTGCCGGCTCGCCGGCCGCCTTCCCTTTGGCTGCTTCGGCTCGGTGCGCGGCGGGGTCCGGGGCACCTTCCGCGTGCGGGGCTCCCCGCTGTGCACGGTGAAGCGCTCGCCGTAGTGGCAGATCTCCATCGGCGATCCCTTCACGAGCGTGTACGTCGCCGTGGAGTCCCCCATCTCGACCCGCAGCCGGCGGCCCAGCACCTGGACGGTGAAGGCGAGCCGGGTGAGGCGTTCCGGCAGTTTGGGGGCGAACTCCAGGGCGCAGTCGGCGGCGTGCCTCATCCCGCCGAAGCCGGCGACGAGCGCCGTCCAGGTTCCGGCGAGGGAGGCGATGTGCAGGCCGTCGCGGGTGTTGTTCTCCAGGTCGGCGAGGTCCATCAGGGCCGCTTCGCCCAAGTAGTCGTAGGCCAGGCGCAGATGGCCGACCTCGGCGGCCATCACGGCCTGCCAGCACGCGGAGAGCGAGGAGTCCCGGACGGTCAGTTGCTCGTAGTACTCGAAGTTGCGGGCCTTCTGCTCGTCGTCGAACTCCTCGCCGTGCCGGCACATCGCCAGTACCAGGTCGGCCTGTTTGACGACCTGCTTGCGGTACAGCTCGAAGTAGGGGAAATGCAGCATCAGCGGATACTGGTCCGGCCGGGTGGCCGCGAAGTCCCAGATCTGATGGCTTGTGAAGTCGGCCGACTGCTCGTGCACGCCGAGGTCCTCGTTGTACGGGAGGGCCACGGCGTCGGCCGCGTCCCGCCAGGCGGCGGTCTCCTCGTCGTCGACGCCGAAGGCGGCGGCCAGATCCGGGTGCCGGTCGACGGCGTTGGCGGCCTCCCGGAGGTTCTCGCGCGCCATCAGGTTCGTGTAGATGTTGTCGTCGGCCACCGCGCTGTACTCGTCCGGTCCCGTGACCCCGTCGAAGTGGAAGGCGCCCTGGTGGTCGTGGTGGCCGAGCGAGTGCCACAGCCGGGCCGTCTCCACGAGGATCGGCACCCCGGTGTCCCGCTCGAACTCGTCGTCGCCCGTGGCTGCCACGTACCGCACCACCGCGTCGGCGATGTCGGCGTTCACGTGGAAGGCGGCGGTGCCCGCCGGCCAGTACGCCGAGCATTCCGAACCGTCGATCGTCCGCCACGGGAACGCGGCGCCGCGCAGGCCGAGTTGCTTCGCCCGGGCGCGTGCGGCGGGCAGCGTGTCGTACCTCCAGCGCAGCGCCTCGGCGACCGAGTGCGGCGAGGTGTAGGTCAGCAGCGCCAGCACGAAGGTCTCGGTGTCCCAGAACGAATGGCCGTCGTATCCCGAGCCGGTGAGGCCCTTCGCGGGGATGGCGCGCTGTTCGGCACGCGCACCCGCCTGCAGTACGTGGAAGAGGCCGAAGCGCACCGCCTGCTGGATCTCCGCGTCGCCGTCCACCTCGACGTCGGAGCGCGCCCAGAAGTCGTCCAGGTAGGAGCGCTGCTGCTCGACGAGCCCGTCCCAGCCCGTGCTGCACGCCCCGGCGAGGGCGGCGTCCACCTGGTCTCGTACGGCGGGAAGGGAGCGCACGCTCGACCAGCCGTACGAGACCGTCTTCTCCAGCCGCAGCGGCACTCCCGGCTGCAGCACCGAAGTGACCGTGAGCCGGCTGACGTCCTCGCCGCTCTCGCTCGAAGTACGCGTGGATTCGGGGCCTTTCACGACGTGGTCGGCCGCCGCGGCGACGCGCAGACCGCTGCGGCGCGTGCAGTGCACGAGGCGCAGCCGGTTCCCCGAGGCGAGGTTCTCCTCGGGCTCCAGGGGCGATTCGAGTGCGGCCGCGGCGCGGGGATCGCCCTTGAGGTGGGGGAGCTGCTCGTTGGCGACGAGTTCCGACTGGATGACCACGCGCACCTCGTCGTCCAGCGGTTCGACCTCGAAGGCGACGGCGGCGATGGCGCGCTGCGTGAAGGAGACCAGCCGCGTGGACGTGACCCGCACCGTGCTGCCGGCCGGTGAGGTCCACTCGCAGGTACGGCGCAGCAGCCCGCTGCGCAGATCCAGCACGCGCTCGTGGGAGCGCAGCCGCCCGTAGCGCACGTCGAAGGGCTCGTCGTCGACGAGCAGGCGGATGACCTTGCCGTTGGTGACGTTGATGACGGTCTGGCCCGACTCGGGATAGCCGTAGCCCGCCTCCGCGTACGGCAGCGGGTGCAGCTCGTGGACGCCGTTGAGGTAGGAGCCGGGCAGGCCGTGCGGCTCGCCCTCGTCGAGATTGCCCCGCCAGCCGACGTGGCCGTTGGACAGCGCGAAGACGGACTCGCTCTGCGGCAGCACGTCCACGTTGAGCCCGGTCTCGCGCAGCGCCCAGGGTTCGCAGGCGTACGCCCGTTGGGTGATCATGTGCGCTCCTCAGGCTCGCTGGGCTCTGCGGACCCGGTGGACCCGGTGGACCCGCTGGACTCCGTGAGCTCCGACAGGTCCTGGACGACCGTGTCGGCGCCGTGTCGGCGGAGGGCGTCGGCCTGGCCGACCCGGTCGACGCCCACGACGTAGCCGAAGTGGCCGGAGCGTCCGGCGTCCATGCCTGCCAGGGCGTCCTCGAAGACGGCGGACGCGGCGGCGTCCACGCCGAGGTCGGCGGCGGCGGCGAGGAAGGTGTCGGGTGCCGGTTTGCCGGGCAGGCCACGCTCCTCGGCGACCAGGCCGTCGATCCGTACCTCGAAGAGCTCCTCGATGCCTACGGAGACCAGGATGTCGCGGCAGTTCTTGCTGGAGGAGACGACGGCCGTGCGCAGGCCCGCCTGCCGCACCGCCCGCACATAGCGGACCGAGCCGGAATAGGCCTCGACGCCGTCCTTGTGGATCTTCTCCAGCAGGAGGTCGTTCTTGCGGTTGCCCAGGCCCTGCACGCTCTCCCGGCCAGGGGGATCGTCCTCCGCGCCCTCGGGCAGCTCGATGCCGCGGGAGGCCAGGAAGGTGCGCACCCCGTCGTCCCGCGGCCGCCCGTCGACGTACTTGTCGTAGTCGTCCGGGCTGAACGGCCGGAGGTCCTCTCCAGCCCGGCCGTGCTCCGGGGCGCTCCCACGGCCGCGCAGGAAGCCGTCGAACATCTCTTTCCAGGCGGCGGCGTGCACCACGGCCGTCTTGGTGATCACGCCGTCGAGGTCGAAGAGGCAGGCGCGGACGGTCTGCGGCAGTCCCAGCGTCGTCATGCCGGGCCGGGTCCCCCGCTGGGGCCCCGGCATGCCTGGTCACGCCCTTCCGTGGCTGTGCGGGGCAGCCGGCAGCCCGGGCGGTCAGCCCAGCAGCTCGATCTCCGAGAGCACCGCGGAGCGGCCGGCGGGCACGAGCCTGTAGTGCCGGTACGCGCCGGGGTCGTCGACGGTGAAGACCCGGGTCTGCCTGTCCCAGCGGAAGGTCTCGCCCTTGCGCCTGTCCACGGCCGTCCACTCCTTCCCGTCGCGGGAGCCCTCCAGGACCCAGCCCTCCGGCGCGTCGGCCCGGTCGGCGGAGGTCAGCGTGTAGGACTTCACCGGCTTGTCGCGGGAGCCCGGCTTCACCTCCATCGCGGCCTCGGAGAAGACGCCTCTGGTGGCGGATGTGTCGTCCAGCAGCGGCCCGGCCTCTTCTTCCTTCTTCGCCGGTACGGTCACGTCGCCCGGCGGCGAGGGCACCTTGTCGTCCTTCGTGATCGAGGACGGGGCGTTCTTCTCACCGGTGCCCCACTTGGAAGGCTTCGGCCCCATGTCGAATTCGAGGGTGCCGCCGCGGGCGATCAGTTTGTGCGGCAGTGAAGTGGAGCGCCATTCCTTGCCGTTGACGCGCAGGCCCTGCACGTAGATGTTGCGCTCGCTGTTGCGCGGGGCCTTCACCACCAGTTCGCGGCCGCCGCCGAGCTGGACGGTCGCCTTCGTGAACAGCGGCGAGCCGACGGCGTATTCGGGCGATCCCATCACCAGCGGATAGAAGCCGAGCGCGCTGAAGAGATACCACGCGGACATCTCGCCGTTGTCCTCGTCGCCCGGGTAGCCCTGGCCGATCTCGCTGCCGAGATAGAGACGGGAGAGGACGTCGCGGACCTTCTCCTGCGTCTTCCAGGGCTTGCCGGCGGCGTCATAGGTGTAGGCGATGTGGTGCGAGGGCTGGTTGCTGTGCCCGTACATTCCCATGCGCACGTCGCGTGCTTCGGTCATCTCGTGGATGACGTCGCCGTACGAGCCCGCGAACTCCTTCGACGCCGTCTCGGGCGTGGCGAAGTACTTGTCGAGCTTCTTCGCCAGGCCCGCGCGTCCCCCGTACAGGTTCGCGAGGCCCTTCGTGTCCTGGGGCGCGGTGAAGGCGAAGCTCCAGCCGTTGGTCTCGGTGTAGTCGTGGCCCCACACCCGCGGGTCGAACTCCCCTGGCGGCAGGCGCCAGTTGCCGTCTGCGTCCTTGCCCTGGAAGAAGCCGACCCGGTCGTCGAAGTGCTTGACGTAGTTGCGGGCGCGCCCGAGGAAGTACGCCGACTCCGCCTTGTAGCGGGCCTTGTGGGTCTTGCGGTACAGGGCCTCGCCCATGCGCGCGATGCCGAAGTCGTTGAGATAGCCCTCCAGGGCCCAGGACATGCCTTCGCCGGTCTCCGTGCTGGTGTACCCGAGGAAGGGGGAGGTGGCCATGCCCTTGCGGCCCACTCCGGAGCGCGGCGGTGCGACCGTGGCGTTCTTGACCGCGGCGTCGTAGGCGGCCTCGGCGTCGAACTTCACGCCCTTGGCGTAGGCGTCGGCGAAGGCGACGTCGGAGCTGGTGCCCGTCATCAGGTCCGCGTAGCCCGGCGAGGACCACCGCGATATCCAGCCGCCGTCCTTGTACTGCTGCACGAAGCCGTCCGCCATCTTCCCCGCCCGCTTCGGTGTGAAGAGGGAGTAGGCGGGCCAGGTCGTGCGATAGGTGTCCCAGAAGCCGTTGTTGACGTACACGTCGCCGTCGACGATCTTCGAGCCGGTATGCGTCGGGGTGTCCTCACCCGTGGGCTCCGAGAACGGGCTGGCGTACCGCTTGCGTGAACCGACGAGCTCCGCGCCGGAGTTGGGGTAGAGGTAGAGCCGGTAGAGGCTGGAGTAGAGCGTGGTGAGCTGGTCGCGGCTCGCGCCCTCGACCTTGATGCGCCCGAGCAGGTCGTCCCACTCTCCCTGCGCGCGCTGCCGTACCTCGCGGAAGGACGCGTCCGCCGGGATCTCCCGCTCCAGGTTGGCCTTCGCCTGGTCGACGCTGATCAGCGAGGTGGCGATGCGCATCGTGACCGTACGGTCGGAGCCCGGCTTGAAGCGGAGGTAGCCGGTGACGTCCTTGCCGCCGCCCCCCTCCAGCTTGCCGCCCGTGGTCACGGGCGAGTCGAAGCGGGCGTAGACGAACATGCGGGTGGCGCCCACCGACAGCTTGCTCTTGACGTCGGAGAAGCCGGTGACCGTGGCGTTGTTCTCGGTCTTCCCGGATGTGTCGAGCGTGAGGCCGCCCCGGTTGTCGACGTTGTCGAAGATGAGGTTCGCGTTCTTGCCGGGGAAGGTGAAGCGCATCATCGCGGCGTGGTCGGTCGGAGTGATCTGCGTCCGCAGGCCGCTCTCGGACGTGACGCCGTAATAGTGCGGCCTGGCCGTCTCGTTGCTGTGGCGGAAGGGCAGCGCGCGGGCCTTACGGGACGCGTCGGGCTTGCCGGCGGCGGCCGACGGCATCACCTGGAAGGTCTGCCGGTCGCCCATCCACGGGCTGGGTTCGTGGCTGGCGCTGAAGGCCTGCAGGGTGGGGAGGTTGTCGTCGTTGTTCTTGCGGGCGTACTCGTAGAGCCAGTCCGTGGAGCCCGCGTCGGTCACCGGCGTCCAGAAGTTGAAACCGCCGGGGAGCGCCGTGGCGGGGAAGGTGTTGCCGCGGGAGAAGTCGCCGCTGGAGTTGGTGCCGCGGGTGGTCTCGGCGTAGTCGGAGAGGTGCGCGGGGCGCTTCTCGCGCGGCTCCGGGGCGAGGGAGACGTCGTCCACCCAGCCGCGGAAGGCGCTGCCGCCCTTGGGGGAGTCGTACGCGACGAGGATCTTGTCGACGGTCTTGCCCGCCGCCACGGCGCCGATCCGCGACTTCCGGTCGTTCCACTGGTTCGCGTACATCGTCTTCGCCGCGGCCTGGCCCTGCGGTGTGAGCGCGGCGCCGTGCTGGTCCTTCGCGCCCAGGTCGCTCAGATAGGTGCCGTCGGTGAAGGCGAGATCGAGGGACGCGTGCGTGGCGGGGTAGTCGAGGTCGGTCTTCGGCAGCTCGGGGAAGATCTTGTACGAGAGCGAAGTGCGGGCGCTCACACGGACGTCGACGTCGAAGACGCGGTTGTAGGAGTAGCCGCGGCCGCTCGCGGTGTGTTCGCCGGCGTAACGCAGCGAGTGCTTGCCGCTGAAGCCCGCGCCGTCCTTCGAAGTGGGGGTGTCCTCCGGGCCGGTGCCCGTGTGGCTGCTCATGCCGGGTGTGCCCGGTGCCGAGTCGCGGTGGACGCCGTCGGTCTTCTTCTCGCCGTCGGGCGTCGTCTCGACGCTGTCCTCCCAGTCGGGTGCCGGATCGCCCGCTTCGAAGGAGGAGTTGAAGGAGGCCGCCGGTCCGCCGGGTTCGTGCGGCTGCCGGGGCGGGCCGGCCGACGCCGTGCCCTGCGCCGTCATCACCAGCAGCGCCGATACGAGGAGGGCCGCCCAGGTTCTCCCTGCGGTGCCGGATCTGCGTCGTGACATGTGTGGCTCACTGTGCCGCACGTGACCGCTCCCCCTGGTTGACATCGTTGTCCTGTGATGGCGCAGAGAACAAGTAATGTCCGTGCGCACGGTGATGTCAAGGGTGCGGTTGGTCACGGTTGGTGCCGGCGCAGCCGGTATGCGGTGGAGGACTGGAATCCGGGCGGCCCGGCCGGAAGGCTCCACGGCCGGGCCGCCCGGAAGTCAGAGCCAGCCTCGTTTGCTGGCGATGCAGGCGGCGTCGAAGCGGTTACGGCCGCCCAGCTTCTTGATCGCGCTGGAGGTCACATTCCGGACCGTGCCGGGGGAGAGGAAGAGTTCCGCGGCTATTTCCCGCACGGGGGCTCCGCCCGCCGTGAGCCGGAGTACTTCTTTTTCTCTGGTGCTGAGCGACCTGCTGCTGCACGCCGTGCGGCGGATCAGAGTGGTGTCGATAGGGCCGCCCGCGCGCTGGGTCGCCGTATTGCCCGCATTGGCGGTCACGAGCCCGCGTATCGCATTCACCAGCTGCGGCAGAGCCGCATTGTCCGGCACGATGCTCAGTAATCCCGGTGCCGCCGCTTCCTGCCGCTTCGCGGGGTTGCCGGGGCCGGTGCCGATCACGGCGATACGGCACCGGGGGACCGCGGTCCGCAATTCGTCGGCCAGGCAGCGTCCGCCGCGGCCAGTCGTGTTCGTGCCCAGCACGGTCACCGCGGGAAGGAGCCGGAGAACGGCCGGCACTATTTCCCGGCTGTTGTTCACGTTCGCCACGACTTCGAAATCGTGGACGAGATTGAGCGTCGCCGCGATGGCTTCCGAGTAAAGACGCCTCTCGTCGCCGATCACAATACGAGTATTCATCTCGACAAAGCCCCCGCTTCGGCTTCACAGGTCATCGCCCAACGCTCGTAGAGTTCCATGCCCCAACTGCCGTGGTCAATGGCCGCATGGCTCGCCAACTGCCCGAGTGGGGCGTGGTTCTGTGCGTATGACCGTTTTGGAGAAGAAGTTTTGAGCGGGCGTTGAGGTTTCAGTTGTCAATACCACTGAAACCCGTGAGGGGTTCTGAAATCCTGCTTTGTGAAGATCTGAATGCGGAGGAGCGGGGGCCGCGGGAACTGCATTCCCCGCGGCGCCGGCGTCAGTCCCGGTCCCCGGCGGACACCGGTCCGCCGGCCGGCTCCGCCGTCGCCTGGGCCCGCGTCCCGTCACCCGATGATGTCCTCGATGGTGATCGGCATCTTGCGGATGCGGCGGCCCGTGGCGTGGTGAACCGCGTTGGCGATGGCGGCGTTCGCGCCGACCTGGCCGATCTCGCCGACGCCCTTCACCCCGAGCGGATTGACGACCCGGTCCTCGACCTCGACGAGTTCGACCTCGACGTCGGGGGCGTCGGCGTTCACCGCGATCAGGTAGTCGCCCAGGCTGCCGGCGGCCCAGCGGCCGGTGCGCGGTTCCATGTGGTTGGCCTCCAGCAGGGCCTGGCCCAGTCCCCAGAGCATGCCGCCCGTCAACTGGCTCCGCACCGTACGGGTGTTGAGCACACGGCCCGGTGCGAAGGCGCCCGTCATGCGCCGCACCCGTACCATCCCCAGCTCCGGATCGACGGCGACCTCCGCGAACTGCGCGCCGAAGGTGAGCATTCCGTACGGGGTGTCGAGACCGGGCGGGTTCCAGGTGCCCGAAGCCTCCGCGTCCGGACGGTGGTTGCGCTGCAGCAGATCCGCGTACGCCTCGGAGGGCGCCCCCGGGGAAGACACGGTCATGACACCGTCCCGTACGGCGACGTCCGCCGGGTCCGCTCCGTGCAGCGGTGAGCCGCTGTCCGCGACGGCCTCCCGGACGAGCTGGTCGCGCAGCGCCGTCGCGGCGGTATGCACGGCGGCACTGATCATCCCGGCGCCCGCCGATCCGACGGCGGCGGCGATGCCGGGGAAGTCGGTGTCGCCCTTCTCGAAGCGGCAGCGCTCCACGGGTACGCCCAGGGCGTCCGCCGCGACCTGCGCCATCACCGTCGCCACCCCGGTGCCGAACTCCGGGGTCGCGGCCTGCACGACGACGCTGCCGTCCGCGTAGATGCGCGCCCTGGCTCGCTGAGGGGTACCGGGCGGCGGTGCCGGATAGCCCGCCGCCGCCATGCCCGTGCCGATCAGCCAGTTCCCCTCGCGACGGGAGCGGGGCTCGGGGTCGCGCTCGTACCAGCCGAAGCGCGCGGCCCCGCGCTCGTAGCACTCCTTCAGGCCGTTGCTGGACCACGGATTGCCGGAGACGGGGTCGCTGTCCGCGAAGTTGCGCAGCCGCAGCTCGATCGGGTCGAGGCCGGTCCGCTCGGCGAGTTCGTCCATGGCGCATTCGAGGGCGAACAAGCCAGTGGAGTCGCCGGGGCCGCGCATGAAGGTGGGGGTCATGGTGTTGGCGCGGAACAGCCGGTACGCGCCCTCGTAGTTGGGGCAGGCGTACATCTGCGCGGCCGAGTTGAGCGAGGGCTCTGCCCAGTCGTCGAAGTGCGAGGTGGGGGAGAGCTTGTGGTGGCGCAGCGCGGTGAGGCGGCCGTCGTCCGTGGCGCCGAGGGTGATGTGCTGCTCCTGCTCCTCGCGGTGGCCGCAGGAGGTGAACATCTGCGCGCGTGTGAGGGCGAGTTTGACGGGACGGCCCACCTCGCGTGCGGCGAGCGCCGCGAGCGCGGGGTGGTGCCAGATCATGGCCTTGCAGCCGAAGCTCCCGCCCACGTAGTGGCCGAGGACGCGGATCTTCGACAGCGGAATGCCGAGGAGCGCGGCCACCGTGAGCTGGGTCGCGTTGACGCCCTGGGTGGCGTCGTGGAGGAGCAGCTCGTCGCCGTCCCACATCGCCGTGGTGCCCGAAGTCTCCAGCGGATTGTGGTTGTTGGCGGCGAAGGTGTACGTGCACTCGACCACGGTGTCGGCCTTCTCCAGCCCGGCCTCGATGTCGCCGCGCGCGCTGTGCCCGGGGAGGAAGCCCCCGAAGATCGCCTCGGGCTCGTACGCCTGGTCCCGGCCCTGCTCGATGGTGGTGAGCGGCTCGGACTCCTCGTACTCGACGCGCAGCAGCGCGGCCGCGTGCTGCGCGCGCTCGTGGGTGTCCGCGACGACGAGGGCGACGGCCTGGCCCCCGTAGTGCACGGTGTCGTCCTGCATGGGGAAGAAGGTCTCCCCGGGCGCGGGGCCGCCGAACAGGGACGGGACGAGCGGAGGCTGCGCGGCGATTCTCGGCAGGTTCTCGTGGGTGAGGACGGCGAGGACGCCGGGCTCCTCCCATGCGTCCGACGCGTCTACGGCGGTGACGCGGCCGGCGGCGACCTGGGCCCCGACAAGGCAGGCGTGGGCCATGCCGGTGGCGGGGATCTCCGTGGAGTAACGCGCCGAGCCGGTGACCTTCGCGCGGCCGTCGACGCGTTCGAGCGGCTGTCCGATCGCGGTGGTCATGACGTTCTCCCGTTCGCCGTGAGGGTTTCCAGGGCGCGCACGATCACGCGCTGCGCGAGTCCGGTCTTGAAGGCGTTGTTCGCGGTGGGCCTCGCGTCGGCCAGCTCCACGCGGGCGGCCTCGGTGAAGCTCTCCCGCCCGGCCTCGGCCCCCAGCAGTACGCCTTCGGCCCGGTGGGCGCGCCACGGCTTGGTCGCCACTCCGCCCAGTGCCAGCCGTACGTCCGCGATCGTGCCGTCGACGAGGGAGAGCGCGCAGGCGGCGGAGACCAGCGCGAACTCGTAGCTCTCGCGGTCACGGACCTTCAGATAGAGCGAGCGCCGGGCGACAGGCGAGGACGGCACCTCGATCGCGGTGATCAGTTCGCCGTGCTCCAGCGGGTGCTCACGGTGCGGGGTGTGTCCCGGTGTCAGGAAGAAGTCGTCGATGCTGTACGTCTGTTCGCCCCGTGAGCCGTGGGTGTGGACGCGTGCGTCGAGAGCGGCGAGGGCGACCGCCACGTCCGAGGGGTGCGTGGCGATGCAGTGCTCGCTCGTCCCGAGCACCGCGTGACCGCGGCTGAAGCCCTCGACTGCCGAGCAACCGGTGCCGGGTTCGCGTCTGTTGCAGGGGGAGGCGGTGTCCCGGTAGTAGGGGCAGCGCACCCGCTGCATCAGGTTGCCGCCCATGGAGGCCATGTTGCGCAGCTGCGGCGACGCCCCCGACTCCAGGGCCTCGGCGATCACGGGGAACCTCTCCCGTACGAGGGGAGAGGCGGCCACCTCGCTCATGCGGGCCAGGGCCCCGATGCGCAGTCCGCCGTCGGGTGCCTGCTCGACGCCGGTCAGCGGAAGGGCGTTGATGTCGACGAGGCGCCGCGGGGTGAGGACGTTCTGCCGGAGCAGGTCGATCTCGGTGGTGCCGCCCGCGAGGAAGTCGCTCGTGGGGTCGGAGCTGACGGTTGTGATCGCGCCGGCCGCGTCGGCGGCGCGGGAGTAGGTGATGAGCCGCACGGGAGGTACTCCGTTCTCGGGCTGCCGGGTTCTTCTGGCCGCTTCCTCCGGCCTGTTCGTCCGGCCGGATCTTCGGGGCGGGCTTCGCGTTCGCGGGCTGGTCAGGTCCCGTCGCGGACGGCACGGACGGCGGCCCGGATGTGGGGATAGGCGGCGCAGCGGCAGAGGTTGCCGCTCATCCATTCCTTGATCTCGTCGTCGTCACGGGTGTGGCCCTCGGCTGTCAGCGCCACGGCGGACATGATCTGGCCGGGGGTGCAGTAGCCGCACTGGAAGGCATCCTGGGCGATGAACGCCCGCTGCATGGGGTGCAGTTCGCCGTCCGGACCGGCAAGACCCTCGATGGTGGTGACCTCTCTGCCCTCGCAGGAGAGCGCCAGCGTGAGGCAGGCCAGGACGCGGCGTCCGTCCACCCAGACCGTGCACGCCCCGCAGGCGCCCTGGTCGCAGCCCTTCTTGGGGCCCGTCAGATCGAGGTGCTCGCGCAGCGCGTCGAGAAGGCTGACCCGGGGCTCGATCTCCAGCTCCCGCTCGGCCCCGTTGACCGAGAGTGTGACGGGCACCGGCCCCGGGCCGCGCTCCTCCAGGCCGGGGCCCCGCTCGGTGAGCGAGGGGCCGCGTACGGACATGGACACCTCCGGAAGATCTCTGACGGGAGTTCATGGAATCTCTACGAAGGGCTCATATTAGGGCAAACTACGCTAATAGGACTCCATCGATCAGGGCCGTTGCGGCCCCGGGACGGGACGCAGGGGAAACCGGTGACAGCGACGGACGAGGGTGCGGCACCCCGGCGGCAGGAGTCGGTGACGGTGGTCTTCACCTGGGAGGTCACCCCGGGGAAGGAAGCGGAGTTCGAACGGTGGGCCCACGGCATCGAGACGGCGGCCGCGGCCTCTCCCGGCCAGCGCAGCGTCACCTGGCTGCGGCCCGAGGGCGAGAGCAGGCGCTACCACGCGGTCGTGCGGTTCGCGGACACCGCGAGCCTCCAGCGGTGGATGGACTCACCCGAGAGAGCGGCCTGGGAGGAGCGGGTGAAGGGGCTCGGCCGCAGCGTCAGACCCCAGCAGGCCACGACGGGTCTGGAGACCTGGTTCGACGTCCCGCGCCTCGTGGCGAAGCCGCCCGCCCGCTGGAAGATGTCGCTGACCACGATCCTCGGCGTCTATCCGTTCGCCCTGCTCTACGACGCGGTCTTCGCGGAGTACTTCGTCGAGTGGCCGCTTCCGGCACGTACGGCCGTCTTCCCTCTCTTCCTCGCTCCGCTGCTGACCTACGCCGTCATGCCCTGGCTCAGCCGGGTGCTGCGGCGCTGGCTGTATCCGGAGTCCTGAGCCCGCGGCACCCCCGGCGCAAGCCACATGCTCGCGCCGGGCGGCGCGGTCAGCCGCCGGTCAGCCGCTGGAGCCGCCCGGCTGTCGCGCGCAGCAGCTTCAGATGGGCGCGGGCCTGCTCGTCGTCGCAGCGGAAGGCGGGCATCGAGACGGACATGGCGGCCACGGCCGTGCCGCCGGGGCCGTGCACCGGTACGGCCACGCAGCGGCAGCCCTCGACGTACTCCTCGCGGTCCTCGGCGTAACCGTCCTCGCGGACCTTCTCCAGTACGTCCATCAGCGCGTCGACGTCCGTCACGGTGCGGTCGGTCAGCCGCGGCAGCTCCTCGGCGGACAGCCTGCGCCTCGCCTCGGCGGGGGAGAGGCCGGCGAGCAGCATCTTGCCCACGCCCGTCGCGTGCGCGTGGAGGCGGGAGCCGACGTGGGAGACGAGCTTCATCGGGCGGGGCGAGTGCGCGATGGCGACGTAGACGTTGTGGATGCCTTCGAGGCGCGCCAGCTGGACGGTCTCGCCGCTCTCGGCGGCCAGCTCCTCCATCAGCGGGCGGGCGTGCCGTTCGAGGTCGCCGTGGCCGGAGTAGGCCTGGCTGAGCCGCCAGGCGCTCAGCCCGAGGCCGTAGCGCCGCGTCTCCTCGTCGAGCTCCAGGTAGCCGCGGGCGGCGAGCGTCGCCAGCAGGCCGTGTGCGCTGGAGCGCGGAAGCCCCAACTCGGCTGTGACGTCGGTGAATCGGACCGGCCCGCGGTCGGCGACGAGGTCGAGGATGGCCAGCACCCTGTCCGCGGACTTCACCGCGCTCGTCTGCGCGTCAGCCATGGACTCCTCCCTCGGCCTTGACAGCGCCGGACGCCGTCACGTCACATGAAACTGTTCTGAGACAGGAACTGTAGTTCACATGGGAGAACTTCTCAAGAGCCGGGGAGCAGACCGATGACGGAGACCGAGCGGGCCCGCGAGCCGGCCGTGGCCTCGGCGGTGGCCAAGGCGGTACGCCGCCTCGTGCCGTTCCTGCTGCTGATGTACGTGCTGGCCTTCCTGGACCGCGTCAACATCGGCTTCGCCCAGGAGTCCTTCCAGGCCGACACCCGGCTCGGCGACGCCGCGTACGCCTTCGGCGCCGGCGTCTTCTTCCTCGGCTACGTGCTCCTGGAGGTGCCGAGCAACCTGCTGCTACGCCGCTTCGGCGCGCGCAGGTGGATGGCCCGCATCATGATCAGCTGGGGTCTCGTCTCGGCGGCCCTGATGTTCGCGCACACGGCCGAGGTCTTCTACGGGCTGCGCTTTCTCCTGGGCGTCGCCGAAGCCGGCTTCTTCCCCGGGGTGATCTACTTCCTGACCCTGTGGGTGCCCGCGGCCCACCGGGCCAGGGTGATGTCGCTGTTCTACTTCGGCGCGCCGCTCGCGTTCATCTTCGGCAGCCCCCTCTCCGGGCTGCTGCTGGAGATGGACGGCATCAGCGGACTGCACGGCTGGCAGTGGCTCTTCCTCGTACAGGGCCTGGCGACCGTCGTCGTCGGGGTGATCGCACTGCGCGTCCTTCCCGACTCGCCCGCGTCCGCACCCTGGCTGACGCCCCGGGAGAAGGCCGCGCTCACGGCGGCCGTCGGGGCCGAGGACGGGGCGAAGGAGGAGAGCAGCGTGCTGCGCGCGTTGCGCAGCGGCCGGGTGCTCTACCTCTCGCTCATCTACTTCGTGATCCAGGTGTCCGTCTACGGCGTGACGTTCTTCCTGCCCACCCAGGTCGGCGAACTGCTCGGCAGCACCGTCGGGTTCGAGGTCAGCCTCGTGACGGCGGTCCCGTGGGTGTGCGCCATCGCCGGCTCGGTCGTCGCGGGCCGCGTCAGCGACCGTACGGGCAGGCGCCTGCCGGTGGCCGCGTGCTGCCTGATAGCGGGCGCCGCCGGGATCTCCGGATCGGCGGCGGCCGGGTCCCCGCTGCTGGCGCTGGCCGCGCTGTGCGTGGCGGCAGCCGGATTCATCGCCGTACAGCCGGTGTTCTGGACCCAGCCGACCGCGTTCCTGACCGGCGCCGCCGCGGCGGGCGGCATCGCACTCGTCAACTCACTCGGTTCGATCGGCGGGTTCGTCGCACCGAACGTCAAGACCTGGGCGGACGGCGTGGCCGGCTCACCGACCGCCGGGCTCCACGTCATCGCCGGATTCACCCTGTTCGGCGCCGTGCTCATCGCGGGACTCGGCGCGTGGCGGCGCACCCGTCCGCAGGGCGCGGCGGGCAGGCCCGGCGAATTCCCCGTGCAGGAACTTCCCGTACAGACCGAAGAGGAAAGCAGGGTCAACTGATGCGCGCGCTCGTGATGAAGGGCGACTGGCAGCTCGAAGTCGAGGAGTTTCCCGAACCGCGGGCCGCCGGGGGCGAAGTGGCGATGTCCGTGATCGCCACCGGCATCTGCGGCTCCGACCTCCACGGCTTCACCGGTGAGAACGGCCGGCGCTTCCCCGGCCAGGTGATGGGACACGAGACGGTCGGACGCATCACGCAGCTCGGCGGGGGAGCGGCGGAAGCGCGGCGGCGGGCGGGCCAGGAGGAGCTCGCCGTAGGACAGTTGGTGACGGTCAACCCGGTCATCGCCTGCGGCGGCTGTGACGCCTGCCGTGCCGGAACGCAGCAGCTCTGCCCGGCCCGGCGCGTCATCGGCGTCGATCCGGCGCTGCGTTCGGCCTTCGCCGAGACCATGACCCTTCCCGCCGGGAACGCCGTCGCGCTGCCGGAGAGCATGCCGCCGGAGTACGGCGCCCTCGTGGAACCCCTGGCCGTCGGCCACCATGCGGCGGTACGCGGCGGATGCGGCCCCGACGACCTGGTCCTCGTCATCGGCGGCGGCCCCATCGGGCAGGCCGCCGCCCTGGGAGCCCTGCGGCTCGGCGCGCGGCGCGTGGTGGTGAGCGAGCCGAACGCCGGGCGGCGCGCGCTCGTGGAGAAGCTCGGCCTGCTGTCCGTCGATCCCCGAGCCGGCGAACTCGAGCCGCTCGTCACGGGGTTGCTGGGCGGCCGGCCGACGCTGGCGCTGGACGCGGTCGGTGCGGAGGAGACCGCGGGACAGGCTCTCGGACTGACGGCCCTCGGTGCCCGGATCGTCCTGGTGGGCATGCACGAACCACGGCTGGCCCTGCCGGCGTACGCACTGAGCACCCAGGAGCGCTCCCTCATCGGCAGCTTCTGCTACACGGCGGAGGAGTTCGCCGGCACCGCGCGCTGGGTGGCCGGGACGGAGCTGGACCTGTCCGTGCTCATCGAGGGGCGGGTCGGCCTGTCCGGCGCGGCCGGCAGCTTCACCGCCCTGGCACGCGGGGAGGAGCAGGCGAGCAAGGTGCTGGTCCACCCGCACGGAGTGCCCGTATCCACCACACCCGAGGAGGTCCCCCAGTGAGCGCCCGCATCCCGCGAATCCGTCATCTGCGCGCCTTCACCGTCGACGCGCAGGGCGGTGCCGACTACCACGACCAGCCCGCCGGGCACTGGATCGACGACCACATCGCCACCCCGATGTCCGTCTACCCGGAGTACCGGCAGAGCCGTCAGAGCTTCGGCATCGACGTGCTGGGCTCCCTCGTCGTCGAGGCCGAGGCGGACGACGGGACCGTCGGATTCGCGGTGACCACCGGAGGGGAACCCGCCGCCTGGATCATCGAGAACCACCTCGCCCGCTTCGTCGAGGGCGCACCCGCCGGTGACCTGGAGCGGATCTGGGACCAGATGTTCCGGGCCACGCTCTTCTACGGGCGCAAGGGCCTGGTGCTCAACGCCATCAGCGGCGTCGACCTGGCGCTGTGGGACCTGCTGGGGAAGCTCCGGGAGGAGCCCGTGTACGCACTGCTCGGCGGGCCGGTGCGGGAGGAGCAGGTCTTCTACGCGACGACCGCTCGCCCCGACCTGGCGGAGGGCATGGGCTTCATCGGGGGCAAGCTGCCGCTGCGGCACGGCCCCGCCGAGGGCGAGGAGGGGCTTCGGGCGAACGTCGAGGTGATGCGCTCCATGCGGGAACGGGTGGGGGACGACTTCTTCCTCGCCTGCGACTGCTGGATGTCGATGGACGTCCCGTACGCGACCCGCCTCGGCCACCGGCTGGACGGGCTCGGAGTGCGCTGGATCGAGGAGGCCCTGCCCCCGGACGACTACTGGGGCTACGCCGAGCTGCGGCGCAGCCTGCCGCCGGGGATGCTCACGTCGACGGGTGAACACGAGGCGGGCCGGCTCGGGTTCAGGCTGCTGCTGGAGATGGACTGCGCCGACATCCTCCAGCCCGACGTGGGCTGGTGCGGCGGGCTGACGGAGCTGGTGAAGATCTCGGCGCTCGCGGACGCGCACGGCAAGCTGGTCGTGCCGCACGGGTCGAGCGTGTACTCGTACCACTTCGTGATCACCCGTCACAACAGCCCTTTCGCCGAGTTCCTGATGATGGCTCCGCGGGCGGACGAGGTCGTCCCCATGTTCAGCCCGCTCCTGCTGGACGAGCCCGTACCGGTCGGCGGACGGCTCACGCTGCCCGACACCCCGGGATTCGGAGTGCGGCTCAATCCGGAGTGCGAGCTGAAGCGGCCCTACGCGAACCGGCGGCGGTGACGGCGGAGTACGCGAACCGGCAGCAGTCGGCCCGCCCATCGCACTGTGTGACGGGGGTGTGACACAACGGCGCACTGGGGAGACACCCGGACGCGGGAGACTCCGCGTGGCGCCGACGAGAGGCCGGTACATGGCAGACGGGAGCACGGGCCGCCCCGGCGGGCAGCTCGAGCTGAAGATGGACCGGCCGCACATCGCTCGCGTCTACGACTACTACCTCGGCGGCAAGACCAACTACGAGGCCGACCGGTACGCCGGCGACCAGGTGCTCGCCGCCTGGCCCGGCGCGCGCACCGCCGCCCGCACCAACAGGATCTTCATGCACCGCGCGGCCCGGACGCTCGCCCGCGAGCTGGGCCTCGACCAGTTCCTGGACATCGGTACGGGCATACCGACCGAGCCGAACCTGCATCAGATCGTGCAGGGCGAGAACCCGCGCGCCCGCGTCGTCTACGTCGACAACGACCCCCTCGTGCTGGCGCACGCCCGCGCATTGATGAACAGCACACCCGAAGGGCGTACGGCCTATGTGCACGCCGACTTCACCGAGCCGGACTCCGTGCTCCTGGCGCCGGAGCTGACGCGGACGCTGGATGCGGGCCGTCCCGTCGCGCTGAGCGTGCTGGCGCTTCTGCACTTCGTGCTCGACGAGGACGGTGCGTACGGCCTCGTGCGGCGGTTCGTCGAGGCGCTGCCGTCCGGGTCGGCGCTCGTCCTGACGCACGGCACGAGCGAGTTCGCGCCCGAGGCGATGGGCAGGGCGGGGCGTGTCTATACGGATTGCGTGGCGCGGGCGCAGACGCGCAGCAGGGAGGAGTTCGCCCGCTTCTTCGACGGCCTCGAACTCGTCGACCCGGGCATCGAGGTGCCGCACCGCTGGCGCCCGGACCGGCAGACGGGTGCGTGCATCGGCGGTGCGCGGGACGTCGCGGACGCCGAGGTCGGGCTCTGGGCGGGGCTGGCCGTCAAGCCGTGAGCACGGGCCCGTCCGATCGGCACGGACCGACCGGCACGGGCCCCACCGGCGCAGCCCGGGAGGCGGCGGAGGCCGGGTGCCCGTAGGTTCGCGGCAGGGGGTTGCCACCGCCGCCCGGGAGACACTGACAGATGTCGCTGCACAAGGGCCGGACCGACACCGGCACCAGGGACCGCCCGCGTACGGACCCGGAAGCGGTGTCCGTCAATCCCTTCTACGGCGAGGCCGACCCCGTCAGCGGAATGACCACCGAGCCGCCGAGCCACCGGCTCGCCGACAGCCCCATGGCGCCCGACGCGGCCCGTCAGCTCGTGCACGACGAGCTGATGCTGGACGGCAACTCCCGCCTGAACCTGGCGACTTTCGTCACGACGTGGATGGAGCCGCAGGCGGACGAGGTCATGGCCCTGTGCCGGGACAAGAACATGATCGACAAGGACGAGTATCCGCGCACCGCCGAACTGGAGCGGCGCTGTGTCGCGATGCTCGCCGATCTGTGGAACGCCCCGGACCCGTCCTCGGCGGTCGGCTGCTCCACGACCGGATCGAGTGAAGCGTGCATGCTCGCCGGCATGGCCCTCAAGCGCCGCTGGGCCCGCCGGGTGGGCGGGCGCTATCCCGCGGCTGCGCGGCCCAATCTGGTGATGGGCGCCAACGTCCAGGTGTGCTGGGAGAAGTTCTGCAACTTCTGGGAGGTCGAGGCCCGCCAGGTCCCCATGGAGGGCGAGCGCTTGCACATCGACCCGCAGGCGGCCGCCCAGCTGTGCGACGAGAACACCATCGGCGTCGTGACCGTGCTCGGCTCCACCTTCGACGGGTCGTACGAGCCGGTCGCCGACGTGTGCGAGGCGCTCGACGCTCTCCAGGAGCGCACGGGACTCGAGGTACCCGTGCACGTGGACGGCGCGTCCGGCGCGATGATCGCGCCGTTCCTCGACCAGGACCTGCTGTGGGACTTCCGGCTGCCACGCGTCACCTCGGTCAACACCTCCGGCCACAAGTACGGCCTGGTCTACCCCGGCGTCGGATGGGCGCTGTGGCGCTCGTCCGAGGCGCTGCCGGAGGAGCTCGTCTTCCGCGTGAACTACCTGGGCGGCGACATGCCGACCTTCGCGCTGAACTTCTCCCGCCCCGGCGCACAGGTCGCAGCGCAGTACTACACCTTCCTGCGGCTGGGCCGCCGCGGCTTCCGCGCCGTGCAGCAGACGGCCCGCGGAGTGGCCCGGTCGCTGGCGGCGCGGATCGGGGACACGGAGGACTTCCGCCTGCTGACTCATGGCGACCAGCTCCCGGTCTTCGCCTTCACGACGGAGTCGCACGTGACCGCCTTCGACGTCTTCGACGTCTCACGGCGGCTGCGCGAGCGGGGCTGGCTGGTGCCCGCGTACACCTTCCCGCCGAACCGCCAGGATCTGTCCGTACTGCGGATCGTGTGCCGCAACGGCTTCACGGCGGACCTCGCGGACATGTTCATGGACGACCTTTCGGCGCTGCTGCCCGAACTGCGCGGCCAGGGCGGCCCGTTGGGACGGCCCGAGTCGGTGGCGACGGCCTTCCACCACTGAGCGCGCACGAGCGGTGACGCCCCGGCGCACGGGCGCGGCGGGGGCGTGAACCCCGGAGGTGCGTGAACCGCGCCGGGGCGGATACCCGCCGCTGCAGCGTGTCCCGCGCAGGAGAGGAGGGCGAGGACCGCCGTCCGGCCTCCCTCCCTCCTGTGCAGGTGTCTGCTGCCGCAGAGGTCCCGCGCAGGCAGCCCGACCAGGAGAGGAGGGCGAGGACATTGGCCCGCCCGGTATGGAGCGGAGTGATCACCTTCGGACTGGTGACCGTTCCCGTGCAGCTCTTCGCGGCCGTCCAGGATCACGCCGTCCACTTCCATCAGCTGCAGCGCGGCACGGGTGACCGGGTGCGCAACCGGCGCGTCAACGAGCGCACCGGCAAACGCGTCGACTACGACGACATCGTCAAGGGCTACGACGCCGGCGACGGCCGGCACGTCGTCGTCGAGCAGGATGAGCTGGACGGGATCGCGCCGGGCAGGTCGCAGGTCATCGAGGTCAGGGGCTTCGTGGAGCTCGACGAGGTGGAGCCCGCGTTCTTCAGCGGTACCTACTACCTGGCGCCCCGGAGCGACGAGTACGGCAGGGTCTACCGGCTGCTGCGCACCGCGCTGGCGGAGACGGGCAAGGCGGGCGTGGCGACCTTCGTGATGCACGGCCGGGAGTACCTGGTCGTGCTGCGCGCCGGGGACGACGTACTCGAACTGCACACCCTGCACTGGGCCGACGAGATCCGCGATCCGCGGCGGGACCTCCCCCGGCTGCCGGGGCGCGAGCGTCCCGGCAGCAAGGAGCTGGACAGCGCGCGGCAGCTCATCGACGCGATGACGACGCGGTGGCGTCCCGAGGACTTCGAGGACACCTACGAGAAGAAAGTGCGGCAGCTCGTCGAGGCCAAGCGCGACGGCGAGGAGACCGCCCGTGCGGAGGAACCCCCCGAGGCCACCAACGTGGTCGACCTGGAGGACGCGCTGCGGCGCAGCGTCGAGCGCGCGGGATCGCGGAGGGAGCCGGCCCGGACGTCCGGGGCCCCGTCCCGGTCCGGGTCCGGGTCCGGACCGCGCTCCGGCAGCCCCGACGGCGCCCGCCTGCTATCCGACCTGAGTAAGCGCGACCTGTACGAGCGCGCCGCGGACGAGGACGTCCAGGGCCGCTCCCGGATGAACCGGCAGCAGCTCATCCGCGCCCTCAGCGACCGGCACCGCACCCGGACGGCGTCCTGACCGGTACGGGACCCGCACGGGCGCGGCGCGCGGTCGCGCACCGGGACCCGCCAGGTCTGAGATGCACCTTTCATCACGTGATGCGAAGCTCTGGGGAGAACCCGCCGTGCGTCTGCCGGGGGGGAGCGTCCGGCTGAGCACGCGAGGTGGTCCTGCGATGAACACTCCCAGCGCGTACTTCGAGCAGCTCTACAGCGACTCGGCCGACCCGTGGAGCCTCGACGGGCAGTGGTACGTGCAGCGCAAGTACGACCACACCCTCGCCGCGCTTCCCCGGCGCCACTACCGCACCGCCTTCGAACCGGGCTGCTCCGTCGGCCTCCTCACCGCAGCGCTCGCCGAGCGCTGCGGCACCCTCCTGGCCACCGACCGGGTCGCCGCCGCGGCCGAGCTCACCGCCGCCCGCACCCGCCACCTGCCGAACGTACGAGTGCGGCAGCTGGCGATTCCCGACGAGTGGCCCGAGGGACGCTTCGAGCTGATCGTGCTCTCCGAGCTCCTCTACTACTTCGACGACCGGACCCTGCGCGAGGTGCTGCGCCGGACGGCCGAAGCCCTCGAACCGGGCGGCGCCCTCGTCACCGTGCACTGGAACCACCCCGCTCCCGAGCACCACCGCACCGGCCGCACCCTCGCGCCCGTACTCAGCGCGATACCCGGCCTGACGCTGCAGACCGACTGCCGCGACCCGGACTTCACGCTGCACGTGCTGGAGCGGCCGTACGGTGCGGGCCCCGGGGGGCGACCGCGCGGGTGACGGCGGGGCCCTCACCCGACCCGGTCGGAGAAGTACCAGCGGCTCAGGGCCGTGCGCAGCCGCCGCACCCGCCGGGCCCGGTGCCCGTCCGCGCCGGCCTCCGGTGCCGGCTCCAGAGGGCGGGGCGTTTCGCGCATCAGCAGCGTGTAGCGCTCGCCGGCCGGCACGGGACGGTGCCCGGGCTCCATGCCGCCCTCGATGCTCTGCCGTACCTCGCCCGTCTCGTCGCCCTCGCGGAGACGTCCGAGCTCGTGGGCGCGGAGCGCGACGCACAGCCGCCGCGTGACCATGAACGCGACGACCGGCGCCAGTACGAGCGCCACCCGGAAGATCCAGGTGAGCCCGTTGAGTGAGACCTGGAAGAGCGTCGCGATCACGTCGTTGCCCCCGGCCAGCAGCAGCACGGCGTAGAAGGTGATGCCGGCGACTCCCATGGCCGTACGGGCGGGTCTCTCGCGCGGCCGGTCGCACAGGTGGTGCTCACGTTCGTCGCCGGTCAGCCACCTCTCCAGGAACGGGTAGAGGTAGATGCCCGTGAACAGCAGGCCGGGGAGGATCACCGTGGGCACCAGGATGTTCCACATGAAGGTGTGGCCCCACACCGTCGTCTCGAACGGCGGCATCAGACGCAGCGAACCCTCCAGGAAGCCCACGTACCAGTCGGGCTGCGAGCCGGTGCTGACCTGGTCGGTGCGGTAAGGGCCGTAGTTCCAGACGGGGTTGATCTGCGCCACGCCCCCGAGCACGGTGATCAGGCCGAAGACCATCAGCTGCAGCCCGGTGGACTTGGCGGCGAACTGCGGGAACATCGGCTGTCCCACGACGTTCTTCTCCGTCCGGCCGGGCCCGCCCCACTGCGTGTGCTTCAGGTACACGACGAGGATCAGGTGGACCACGACCAGCGCGACGATGAGCGCCGGGATGAGGAGGATGTGCACCGTGTAGAGCCGCGGGATGATCTCCGTACCGGGATACTCGCCGCCGAAGAGGAACAAGCTCAGATACGTGCCGATGACGGGGATCGAGAGCAGCAGGCTCTGCACGACCCGCAGCCCGGTGCCGGAGAGCAGGTCGTCGGGGAGCGAGTAGCCGCAGAAGCCCTCGGCGACCGCCAGCACGAACAGAGTGACGCCGACGACCCAGTTGATCTCACGCGGCTTGCGGAAGGCGCCCGTGAAGAAGACCCGCATCATGTGCACGCCGATGGCGGTGACGAACACCAGCGCCGCCCAGTGGTGCACCTGACGGATCAGCAGCCCGCCGCGTACGTCGAAGCTGATGCGCAGGGTGGAGTCGTAGGCCTCGGAGACCAGTTGCCCGCGCATCGGCCCGTACGAGCCGGTGTAGCGGATCTCCAGCTCGCCGGGATGGAAGAAGAAGGTGAGGAAGACGCCCGTCAGGATGAGCAGAACGAGGCTGTAGAGCGCCAGTTCGCCGAGCAGGAACGACCAGTGGTCCGGGAACACCTTCCGCGCGAACGAGCCGCTCTCGGCGGCCGGCAGCCGGGCGTCGAGGTACGTGAAGGCGCCCTTCGCGGCCCGGCCGGTCCGGACGCCGGGCTGCACCCTCCTGCGCTGCGGGAGCATGCGCCGTCCACCTCTCTCCTGCTCGTAACGAGTCCTTCAGCGGTCGTTGTGCTGGAAGACGAATCCGGCGACGCCGGGTGCGGTGATCCCGATCCCGATGAGGAAGAGCCACATCCCGTAGATCACGCCGAACGCCGCCACCGTGGTGCCGAGGGCGGTGAGGACGGGGTAGTAGCTGCGCGGCGGGAAGAACGCGACCGGACCGGCGCCCTCGTGCACGTCCGCGCCCGGGCGGTCCTGCGCGCGCGTGCCGTGCCGCAGGTACTGGATCCACAGGAAGAAGGCGATGAGCGCGGACATCAGGAAGGCCACCAGCAGCGCCGCGTTCCCCGCCGTGTCCCGGGAGAACGGCACGTAGCACGCGGAGACGACGGCGAAGAACGCGGCCACGCCGGAGAAGAGGAGCGCCTCGGTCTTCATCGGATCTCCGGGTGGTGCAGGTCGAAGGCCGGCGACTCGGACCGGATACGGGGCAGCGCCTCGAAGTTGTGCCGCGGCGGAGGGCAGGACGTCGCCCACTCCAGGGAGCGGCCCCAGCCCCAGGGGTCGTCCTGCGTGACGCGCTGTCCGTACCTGGACGTCCGCCACACGTTGTAGAGGAACGGCAGCGTCGACAGACCGAGGAGGAAGGAGGAGGCGGACGAGAGGGTGTTGAGCACGGTGAAGCCGTCGGCCGCCAGATAGTCGGCGTAGCGGCGGGGCATCCCCTCCTCGCCGAGCCAGTGCTGTACGAGGAACGTGCCCTGGAAGCCCGTGAAGAGCGTCCAGAAATGGATCTTCCCGAGGCGCTCGTCGAGCATCTTCCCCGTCATCTTCGGCCACCAGAAGTAGAAGCCGCCGAAGGTCGCGAAGACGATCGTGCCGAACAGCACGTAGTGCAGGTGCGCGACGATGAAATAGCTGTCGGTGAGATGGAAGTCCAGCGGCGGCGAGGCGATCAGAACTCCCGTCATGCCGCCGAGTAGGAACGTCACGAGAAAACCGACGGCCCACAGCATCGGCGTCTCGAACGACAGCGATCCGTGCCGCATCGTTCCGATCCAGTTGAAGAACTTCACGCCCGTGGGCACCGCGATGAGGAACGACATCAGCGCGAAGAAGGGCAGCAGCACCGCCCCGGTGGCGAACATGTGGTGAGCCCAGACGACCGCCGACAGGCCCGTGATGGCGCAGGTCGCGGCGACCAGGCCGATGTATCCGAAGACCGGCTTCCGGCTGAAGACGGGGATGATCTCCGTGATGACTCCGAAGAACGGCAGCGCCACGATGTACACCTCGGGATGCCCGAAGAACCAGAACAGGTGCTGCCAGAGAATCGCACCGCCGTTGGCGGCGTCGAAGATGTGCGCGCCGAACTTCCGGTCCGCCTCCAGCGCCAGCAGAGCCGCCGTCAGCACCGGGAAAGCGAGCAGCGCCAGGATCGAGGTGAACAGCACGTTCCAGGTGAACAACGGCATCCGGAAGACGGTCATTCCGGGAGCGCGCAGACAGACGATCGTGGTGATGAAGTTGACGGAGCCGAGGATCGTGCTCAGGCCCGCCACGGCGAGGCCCATCGTCCACAGGTCGCCGCCCGAACCGGGGGAGAACACCGCGCTGTTGAGCGGCGCGTACGCGAACCAGCCGAAGGACGCGGAGCCCTCCGGGGTGAGGAAGCCGCTGAGGACCGTCAGCCCGCCGAAGAGGAACACCCAGTAGGTGAAGGCGTTCAGCCGGGGGAACGCGACGTCCGGTGCGCCGATCTGCAGCGGCATGATGACGTTGGCGAATCCGGTGAACGTCGGCGTCGCGAACAGCAGCATCATGATCGTGCCGTGCGTGGTGAACAGCTCGTTGTACTGCTGCGCCGAGATCATCTGCAGCCCGGGGCGGGCCAGTTCGGCCCGCATCATCATCGCCATCAGACCGGCGGCGAGGAAAAACGCGAACGACGTGGCGAGATACATGTTCCCGATCACCTTGTGATCGGTGGTGCCGAGGTACCCCAGCAGCCTCTTCCCGAAAGTGAGCCGCCGGCCCGCCGCCGACGGCCGTGACTCCGGCTCGCTCCGTACCGCCTCGTCCTCAGCCGCGGTGCCCATGCTGGAACACCCTGAAGAAGGCGCGACGGTGCGGGAGGCTGCCACGCCGCTGGGCGGGACGGGGGTCACCCGGACGGCATGGCCGCACCTCCGGGTTCCCCCGCGTTCCCCTGCGTCCCTCGCATCCCCGCGCCCCTACGTCAGGGTGACGGTGAACTCCGGCCGCCGGACGCGCAGAACCGTACGGCCGCCCTCACGCGAGGACTTCGCGCCCTGGCACCTGGCTCCGCCTTCGACCGCGACGACGGAATCAGTGCCGCCCACCGCGCGGAAGCTCACACTGCCCTTCTCGATGCCGGTGATCTCGGCGGTGGCGTAGGCGATGCGTCCACCGCCCGCCCTCAGGCCGAGCGGCAGGATCGCGCCGCTGCGGCCGGGGATGTGCAGCTTCTCACCGCCGAAGAGCGCCCGGCCCCGCTCGGAGACGGTGAACTCCTGGTCCAGCCCGGATGTGACGTTGAGGGCGTGCAGGAGGCGGCCGTCGCCGCCGGCGGTACGGGTGGTCAGCAGGAAGAGCCCCGGGTCGGTCGCGGTGTGGGTGATGGCCGGGGCGGCGCCGAGCGCCTTCAGCGCCCGCCGCCAGAAGTCCAGGTCGCAGCGGTAGTCGGTGGTGATGACGACCGCCCGGCCTCTCCCGACGGGGACGTCGAAGCCGCAGCCCTTCCCGGTGGACACCTCGCGCAGCACCGTCGAGCCCCTGCCCGGGGTGCACAACTGCGCCTTCGGCACGCGGATTTCGGCACGGGGCGCCGCCCAGCCGTGCGAGGTCGCGGAGAGCCAGAAACGGTCCGCGTCGGTGAGGGTCCTGCCGACCCGCAGACCCAGCGCGTCGCGCAGCTCCGTGCTGGCCTTGCCCGCCATGTCCTCCTCCGGGACCCGGCCGGACAGCAGCAGCTTTCCGCCCGCTTCCAGATACCGGACGAGTTCGCGCTGCACCTTGGTCGCGAGGTTCTTGCCGGTCGCCAGCGCCAGTACGGGCGTACGGTCCGGGTCGAGACGCCCGGACTGCAGATCGACGGCGTTGTAGCGGAAGCCGTTCAGCAGCATCGCGCGGGAGAGGGCGCCGCGCGGGCCGAAGCCGCGGATCTCCTCGATGTCCGCGAGGATCGCGTCGACGCTCGCGCGCTCGGGCGGGTGGTACTCCGTCAGATAGTGGTCCGGGACGAACCCGAGGGCCACGTCGTCGTACTCGGGCACCATGCCGGCCAGCGCGCCGGCGAGGCCGCCGACGGCGTGAACCGTCTCCTTCAGCGGCTCGTAGCTGAGGTTCCGCCGGCCCTCGGGGTCGACCGGGGCCGAGAAGCCGTGGCGTTCGCCGGTGATGCCGATCCGGTCGTTGCCGTCGCCGGCGGGTTCGTCCAGCTTCGGGTTGAAGCCGCCTGCGAAGAGGTAGTAGTTGATCATCTTCACGCCCTGTGCCAGGCAGAGGCGTGTCTTCAGGTCACCGCTCTCGGCGTCCTCCTGGTTGTCCAGGTTGTCGCCGTAGTCGGCGTGCCCGGCGTCGAACTCCAGGGCGCTCAGCGGCTGGTGGGCGTCCTGGACCGACTCCGTGAAGGCGTTGATGAGGTAGAGGTCCGTGACGTTCTTGACGGTGAGGCCGCCGAGGTAGAAGTCCGAGCCGGCGAAGATCCCGCTCTCGCCCGACCACGTCTCCATGAGCTGGCTGATGCCGATGGGGAACTTCTTCGCGCCGCCGTCCGAGGTGCCGTGGATGTTGATGAGGAACGGAATCCCCTTGAGTCCGTTGCCCTCCGCGTACTTGCGGAGCGCGCCCGTGTAGCGGGCGAAGCGGCCCCGCGTGAACGCACCCAGGTCGTGCATGAGGGCCGGCGCGTACGAGTCCTTGGGGGCGCGGATGGCGGCGTCGCGCTCGTCCGCGGGCTTGCCGGCGAAGGGGTAGCGCTCGCCGAGATCCTCGCCGTAGGTCTCGTCCAGCCAGGAGTTGAACGCCTTGAGGGTGCCGTCCGTGAGCGCGGGATGGTTGCTGACCCACGGCAGCATGCCGATCTCGTTGTCGAGCTGGCAGGCGATGACGCCGTGCCTGCCCTTGCGGTGCTTGCGCTTCGCGATCACCGGGATGACGGCGTCGTACCAGCGCCGCACCTCCTTGAGGTAGGCGGGCGCGAGATAGTCGACCGTCTGTGCGGTGTCCTTGCTGCCGTCCCAGCCCTTCGGCACGATCTCGGGGTGCTCCTCGCGCACGCGGTGCGGGATGCCCTCGCCTTTGAGTTCGGCCATCGTGAAGGGGCCCGGGCGGGCGATGACATGGAACCCGTTGTCGACGCACAGGTCCAGGAAGGCGCCCAGGTCGCGTTCCTCGCGGGTCTTACCGGTGACGTCGATGGAGCCGTCCGGGGTCTCGTGCCACATCCAGGGGATGTACGTCGCGACGGTGTTGAGCCCGGCCTCCTTGGCCATGTCCAGGCGGGACTGCCAGTCGGAGCGCTTGAGGCGGAAGTAGTGGATCTCGCCCGCCAGTACGAGCACCGGCTCACCGTCGATCAGCAGCCGTTTGCGGTCGTACGAGACGGAGGGGCCCGCCTGCCTCCGCGCAGCGCCGGCAGGGGCTGCCGGGCCGGCCGCGTACGCGGGTCCGGAAAGCGGTCCGGTGCTTCCCGCCGCGGCGACGGCGATCGCCCCGGCGCCGCCGAGTACGGCGCGGCGGCGCATGTCTGCCGGGTGTGACGTCATGACTGGGCTCCGTGAGGTCAGGGCCGACGGCCGTGCGGTCTGCGGGTCTGCGGGTCTGCGGTTCGCGGTCCGGGACCGGGCTGGTGAGGCGAGACTGTATGCGCTTACAGGAAGCGCGTACAAGAGGTCGGTGCGAAGCAGTTCACGGCCCTCCGCGGCGTCACAGAGCGACCCGGAAACCGGTGTTGCCGGACGAGGAGTCGGGGGTGTTCGCCATGCGCGCCGAGGTGCGGTAGCGCAGGCAGTACGACTCGTGGCACAGGTGCGAGCCGCCGCGCAGGACGCGGGAGCCGGAGCCGGGGCCTGGGCCGGAACCCGGTTCGGAGCCGGAACCCGGTTCGGAGCCGGAACCCGGGCCGGGGCCGAGGGCGCCGGCTGTCCACTCCCAGACGTTGCCCGTCATGTTGAACAGGCCGTATCCGTTCGGCGGGAACGCGTCCACGGGGCACGTGCCGGCGTAGCCGTCGTCGGCGGTGTTGCGGTCGGGAAAGGAGCCGCGCCAGACGTTCATCCGGTACGTGCCCGACGGGTCCCGCTCCTCGCCCCACGGATACGGCGCGCCGCTCAGCCCGCCGCGCGCCCCGTACTCCCATTCGGCCTCGGTGGGCAGCCGCGTACCGGCCCAAGTGCAGTACGCCAGCGCGTCGTTGTGCGACACGTGCACCACGGGATGGTCCTCGCGGCCGTCCAGGTCCGACTGCGGGCCCTCCGGGTGCCGCCAGTCCGCCCCGTACACCTGACGCCACCAGGGTGCCGCGGCCGCCGCGCGTGTGGGCGGGAAGCCGTCCGGCAGGAAGCCCCCGAAGACGAACGACCAGCCGAAGCTCTCCGCGTCGGTGCGGTGGCCGGTCGCCGCGGCGAAGTCCGCGAACTCGGCGGCGGTGACGGCGGTCGCCGCCAGCCGCAGCGGTGCGACCGTCACCTCGCGCGCCGGGCCCTCGCCGTCCGCCGGGTACGGGGGGTCGTCGCAGCCCATCAGGAAGGCACCGCCGGGCAGTTCGCGCCAGCCGCCGCGGGGGGTGGGCGGTGCCGGGGCGGTCCGGTCTCCGGGGCCGGCCGCCCCGCCGGGACGCCGGGGCCCGTCGGCCGGGCGGTCCGGCGCGCAGCACGCCCGCCGTGGTTCCGGAGCCGCGCCCGGAGTCATGGCAGCGCACCCTCGGGTGTGTCCCCGTAGCTCTTCTGGAGGTCCGCGAGCTGCACGGTCAACTCCTCGGCGACGGCGGCGTATTCGGGGTCGCCGTACCGGTTGTGCAGCTCGTCCGGATCTTCTGCGAGGTCGAAGAGCTCCCACTCCGGCTCTCGCCGCTCCGCGCTCGCACCCGGGGCGCCGGAGCCGTGCCCCGGGTAGTGGATCAGCTTGTGGGTGCGGGTGCGGATGCCGTAGCACGCCTGCACGTTGTGGTCGTGGTCGAGGTGCATGTAGTAGCGGTAGTAGACCCCCGTGCGCCAGTCGCCGGGCGTCTCGCCGCGCAGCAGCGGCAGGAGGCTGCGGCCCTGCATGCGCTCCGGCGGTGTGACGCCGGCGAGGTCCAGCAGCGTCGGGGCGAAGTCCACATTCGCCACGAGGTCTTCGTTGACGGAGCCCGGTGCGACGACGCCCGGCCAGCGGACCACCAGCGGAATGCGCATCGACGGCTCGTACATGAACCGCTTGTCGAACCAGCCGTGTTCACCGAGGAAGAAGCCGTGGTCCGAGGTGTAGGCGACGGCGGTGTCCTCCGCGAGACCGGAGACGCCGAGGAAGTGCAGGACGCGGCCGACGTTCTCGTCCAGCGCCGCGACGACCCGCAGATACTCCTTGATGTACCGCTGATACCGCCACTCGCGCTCCTCCCGTTCCGAAAGCCCCTCCGGCACCGGCTCCTTGAGGTCCTCCGGCACCAGGTCGGCCATCCCCAGCCGGGCCTCGTGCGCGGCTGGGGCGCGGCCGCTCAGATCGTCGTGCAGGGTCGGAGGAGCGGGGACGTCCTCGTCCGCGTACAGGTTCCGGTGGCGCTCGGCGGGCTCGAAGTGCCGGTGCGGCGCCTTGTGCTGGACGAGCAGGGCGAAGGGGCGGTCCTTGTCGCGGCGGTCCAGCCAGTTCAGGGCGAGGTCGGTGATGACGTCGGTGACGTAACCCTTGTACGTGCGTTCGCCGTCGGCGGTGAGGAAGGACGGATCGTTGTATACGCCGTGCCCGGGAAGGATCTCCCAGTGGTCGAAGCCGCGTGGGTCGCTCCGCCCGCCGTGGCCCAGGTGCCACTTGCCGATGATCGCCGTCTGATAGCCGGCCTCGCGCAGCATCTCGGGGAAGCCCGGCTGCGTCGCGTCGAAGGTGTGGTCCGGCCCCTCCAGCGAGGTCATGCCGTTGACGTGACTGTATGTGCCGGTCAGCAGGGTCGCGCGGGCCGGTGAGCAGATCGCGTTGGTGCAGAAGGTGTTGTCGAACCGCATTCCCTCCGCGGCCAGTTGGTCGACCGCGGGCGTCCGGTTGATCTCGCTGCCGTACGCGCCGATGGCGGGCACCGCGTGGTCGTCCGTCATGAACAGCACGATGTTGGGGCGCACTTGCCTCTCAGCGGGCTGTGCGGGCGGCGTCACGGAGACCTCCGGGGTGGTGCGGGCCGGGACAGCGCCGGGGATGTGCCACCGACGCTGCCCCGGCGATATGGGGGGCGGCCGCGGGTGCGGGTCTGATCAGGCTATGCCGAAGTCCTCCTTGGCCAGCAGCGGGCGCACCCTCCTCCTGAAGCCGCCCGAGCGGAAGGCCCCCTGGAGCAGGCCGGGGCTGAGCACCTGCGCGAGACCGGCGGTGATCATGCCCTGGTCCAGCGCGAGCATGAAGTCGCTGACCGTGCCCTCGCGTACGTCGACGGAGTCACGGAAGCCAAGCCCGTCGTGGTAGGCCCCGAAGTCGCGGGCGATCTTCAGCAGGTTGGCGACGGAGTCCTTCGGTTCGAACTGCATCGCCAGGAAGGAGGCGTGGGGTGTGACGACGCCCTTGGAGAAGTAGCCGTCCACCGTCATGCCGATCGCGTCGACGCCGTACTCGCTGTAGCCGCCCGCGGGGATGTTCGCCGGGGAGAAGCCCCAGTACCCCAGCTTCTCCTCCTCCAGGCCGTGTTCGATCTGGCTGCGTATGTAGCGCTTGTGCGTCACGCCCCACGCCTTGGGCGCCCACTCGCCCTCGGGCACGAACAGCGGCACCATCAGCGCCTCGAACATCGAGCCGCCCCAGCTGGGGATCAGTTTCCGGCCGCGGTAGGTGTAGTGGCCGCGGAAGAGGCGTACGCCGTCGACCGTCACGTACTCGCCCTCGGGCTTCTGCTCCTGCTCGTTCTCAGGAACCATCGTGCGGAACGTGCGCCAGTAGTGCTCGCCGGGCAGGCTGCCGTCCGCGATGCCGAGGTAACTGGCCATGCGGGGCTCGGTGTTGAGGGCTCCGTACCAGTGCGGCGTGAAGGTGTCGTCCTCCGTCCAGTAACCGCCGTGGATCTGGCCGGGGTTCTGCGCGGGATCTTCCTCGTCGTACGGCGTGTAGTAGAAGTTCCAGTCGGCGTCCTTGAGGAGAGCCCTGACGCGGGGCGCCAGCGACGGGTCGGCCTGTGCCGCGATCCGCAGGCCCGTGACCAGCCAGGCGTTGTCGACGGACGAGAGGAACGGCCGCACCTCGTCGCCGGTCTCCGGCCACTTGGTGAGCACCTTGCCCGTGTCCGCGTCGTACCAGTTGAGCCAGAAACCCTTCGCCCGCTCCAGCTTCTCCACCGCCGATACGGTGCCCGCGAGCCGCTTGCGCATGAGCGGGCGGCTGATGACGCCGAGCCCGGCGGCGGCCACCGTCGACCAGATCCCGCAGCCGATATTGGTGGGGGAGGTCTGGACGCTGCGCTCCGGCTTGGCTCCGCTGACGTCGACCTTGTCGGCCGCGAGGCCGAAGTCCGTGTGCATCGCCTCGATCGAGGCGTACGTGTCACGGAACCAGCGGTGCAGCAGGGCACCCGAACCAGCGGGGGCGGTGCGGCTGCGCGCCGAGGCGGGGCCGGCCGTGGCGCCGAGGGTGAGCGCGGCCGTCGCACCCGCTCCGGCCGTGAGGATGGTGCGTCGTTTCATGTCGTGCGACTCCTTCGTCTTTCGGTGGACGTGCAGTCGTCGGGGTGGGCCGCGGGACGCGGCAGGGAGACGGGCTGGACGCGGCCGGGCCGGTGGCTCAGCCCCTGGTGAGGCGGAGGGCGCGGATGCCGGGCATCGGCAGGTCGAGGGTGACCGAGAGCGAACCGCCGGAGTCGGCGGTGACGGTGCCGCCGTCCTCCTCGAACAGCTCGTCGGCGGCCCGGAGTTCGCTCCACTGCCGCTCGTTCGGCCAGTCGCTGTGTCCGCCGTCCATGGCGTCCCAGACGGCCTTGATGTTGGAGTGCTTCTCGTCCACGCGCCGCACCGTCACCGAGTAGCTCGCGCCCGGCGTCAGTCCGTTGACCTCGACGACCGCGTTGCGGCCCAGTGAGGGGGCGCCGTCGATCTTCGTCTGGTCCAGCGTGCCGTTCCAGCACAGGACGTCGACGCCGGCGGCGTCGTCCGTCCGCGTCGCGAGGGACTCCACCAGCGCCTCGGCGCCGTCGCCGGTGACCGCCGCGGGGATACGGCCGCCCTCCAGCTGCGAGAGCATCCGCAGCGCCCAGAAGCGCGGCTTGCGCAGATTGCCCACCGTCAGCAGCCCGAAGCCGCCGTGGAAGAGCTTCGGGGGCCTGCCCAGCTCCTCGAAGTGGTCGGTGGCGACCCAGTAGGCAAGCGCGTCGGTCGAGGCCAGCGCGCTCTTCATGCCGCGGAGCACGAACGGGGCCGAGAAGACGGAGTCGCTGACGCGGTGGAAGTGCGTGGGCGTCACGCCCCACTCCGTCCACAGGATCTCCGGCTCGGGCCTGCCCGTGGCGTCCGCGTACGAGCGCGTCTCGGGACGGAAGTCCAGCGGCGCGTTGCCGTAGGTGTGCGTCGAGACGAAGTCGACGGGCACGTCCCGCTCACGGCAGTGCTCCAGCAGCGGCCCCACCCACTTCGCCGCCGCCGAGCCGGGGCCGCCGACCCGGATGCGCGGGTCGACGCTCTTCACGGCGCGCGCGGCCGTCTCGTACAGCAGGTGGTACTGGGCCTGCGTGCCGTTCCAGAAGACCTCCAGGTTGGCCTCGTTCCAGACCTCGAACTCCCAGCCGGCGACCTCGTCCGCGCCGTAGCGCTCCCGCAGGTGCACCGTCAGGGCACGGCACAGCTCGCCCCACCGGTCCCAGCTGCGCGGCACGGACGCGATGCCCTTGTACTCGAAGATGGTGTATTCGGGATCGAGCGCCAGCTCGGCGGGCATGAAGGAGAGTTCGACGACGGGCTTGAGGCCGGTGGCCAGGAAGCGGTCGTAGACCTCGTCGATGCCGGAGAAGTCGAAGGAGCCGTCCTCGCGGACGCTCACGCACTCGGGCAGGAACGTGCCGTGTGCCCGTACGGTGCGCACGCCCAGCTCGTCGCGGACGATGCCGAGCGCCTCTGCGTACTCCTTAGCGACGTCCGCGCCGCCCGGTCCGGGTTCGTCCCACACCAGCATCGACAGGTGCTCCGCGCCGATCATCCGGTTCCACACGGGCGGAAGCGGGACCGGCGTCGCGGCGGCGTCGACCGTGACGGTGACGGCCGGCGGCTGTGTGCCGGGTGCCCTGGGGCAGCCGCGCACCGGCTCGCCGGTGAGCGCGCCGGGGCCGGAGTCCGTCCAGGAGGCGACCTTGTACCAGTAGCCCCGGCCGGCCTCGACGAGCGAGTCGGCGTACGGCGGTGCAGGCACCGCCAGCACGTCGCCGCCGCGGTGGTCCAGCGGTTCGTACGGGCCGTCCACGGTGTCGGCGCGGTGCACGAGGTAACCGAGCGCGCCCTCCACAGGCTGCCAGTCGAGAAGCACGTGGCCGGTGCCGTCCTCGGAGCGCAGCCCCTTCGGCGCGGGCAGGCGCGCGGTGCCGGTCAGACTGGGGGCACCACCCGGCGAAGCCAGGGGGAGGTCGCTGGGAAGGCCGATGCGCTGCTCCCAGTCGAGTCGAGCGGCGTTCTTCTCGGTCATGTGGGGGTCACCTCTCGATGGATGCGCATACACGGACTCTTCGGCCGTGCGGCCTGCGATCGGTCGTACGGGTCCTGCGGGTCGTACGGGTCCTGCGGTCGGTCGTGCGGAACTGCGGTTTCCGCGGGCCTACTTGAGGCCCGCGGTGGCTATGCCCTGCGTGAAGTAGCGCTGCAGCAGGATGAAGACGAGCAGGACGGGCAGCACGACCAGGAACGCGCCCGCCATCAGCACCCCGTTGGAGCCGTTGGTCTTCGTCGGGTCGATGGCGAAGGTGGCCAGCGCAACCGGAAGCGTGTACTTCTCCGGGTCGTTGGTGGCCACCAGCGGCCAGAGGAAGTTGTTCCAGGACTGCAGGAACGTGAAGATGGCGAGCGTCGCCAGGGCCGGCTTGACCAGCGGCATCGCGATCCGCCAGAAGATGAACCACTCGCCGGCGCCGTCGATGCGGGCCGCCTCCAGCAGCTCGTCCGGAATGGCGGTCATGAACTGGCGCATGAGGAAGACGCCGAACGCCCCGGCCGCGAACGGCAGGACGAGCGCCGCATAGGAGTCGATCAGGCCCATCTTGCTGACCATCACGAACATCGGCATCAGCATCAGGTTCCCCGGCACCATCAGCGCGCACATCACCAGCGCGAACACCGGCCGCTTGCCTGCGAAGTTCAGCTTCGCCAGCGCGTAGCCGAGCATCGAGCAGAAGACCAGGTTGCAGACCGTGACGAGGACCGCGACCAGGGTGGAGTTGAAGAAGTGGCTGCCGATGTCGAGCAGCTTGACCAGCTTCTCGAAGTGGATCAGCGTCCACTCGTCCGGGATCCACACCGTCGGGCTGGCGCCCAGGTCCTTCTCCGACTTGAACGCGGACAGCGCCATCCACAGGAACGGCGCGATCATCACGATCATCCCGGTCCACAGGACGCCCAGGAGGAGCCTGCGTCGGGTGGCCTCGCCCTTGTGCAGGCGGGGCGCGGTCTCGGTCGCGTGGGCGGGCGCGGTCATTTCGTCTTGTCCTTCAGCAGACGGAGCTGGAGCAGGGTGACCGCGAGAATGACCGTGAACAGCACGTACGCCATCGCGCTCGCATAGCCCATGTGGAAGAACCTGAAGCCCTCGTGGTACATGTCCAGCGATACGGTCAGCGTCGCGTTGTCAGGTCCGCCCTCGGTCATCACGAACGGCTCTTCGAAGACGTTGAGGAAGCCGATGGTCGTCATGACGCTGACGTAGAGCATCGTCGGACGCAGCAGCGGCACCGTGATCCTGCGGAACTCCTGCCACACCCCGGCGCCGTCCAGCCGTGCCGCCTCCCGGACCTCTGCGGGGATGCCCTGGAGACCCGCGAGGAAGAGGACCATCGCCGTGCCGAGGTTGCGCCAGGCGGCCATCACGATCAGGGACGGCATCGCCAGGGCCTTCGAGCCGAGGAAGTCGGGTGAGCTCAGACCCACTTCGGAGGCCAGGTTCGAGATGAGCCCGTCCGCCGGGTCCAGCACGAAGCGCCACACGACGGCCACCGCGACGATGCTGGTGACGACGGGCGCGTAGAAGCCGACGCGGAAGAAGGTCCGCAGCCGGCCGACCCCCCGGTTGAGCAGCACCGCGGCGAACAGCCCGGCGCCGACGGTGAGCGGCACTCCCACGATCACGAAGTAGGACGTGTTGAACAGGGACGTCAGGAACCGCTCGTCGTCCACGAGTTTCGTGTAGTTCTCCAGGCCGATGAACTCGGTGGAGAAGGGATCGGCGACGTTCCGGAGTCCGAAGTCGGTGAAGCTCATCACGAACGTCGCGACGATCGGCACCGCCATGAACGTCAGGAACAGCACCAGGAAGGGAGTGGAGAACAGCCACCCGGGGCCGTTCTGCACGCTGAGCCGGTCCCGCCGGAGCTTCGGCCCCCGTTTCCGGCCCGGCGAGGATCCGGCCCCGGCCCCGGACCGCACCTTCGAGGTGCGGTCCGGGACCCCCCGCCGGGATGGGGTCGTGGTCGCCATCCGGTCAGCCCACCAGGCCCTCGGTCGCCTTCTGCATCCAGGCAGCGGCCTTCTTCGGGGACTCGCCCTTCTGGGAGACGCGCGCCACACCTTCGTCGATCTTGGCGGAGAACTCCTCCCACTTGGCGAGGGGCGGGACCGTCTTGGCGGTCTTGAGCTGCTTCTCGAAGGCGTCCAGCTGCTCGGGCGCGTTCTTCAGCGCGGGCTCGTCCCAGGCGGCCTCCTTGGCCGGCAGGGACTTGGCGATCTCGTACCAGTGGGCCTGCTGCTCGGTGCTGGTGAGGTACTTCGTGAACTCCTTCGCGGCGGCCTTGTGCTCGCTGTCCTTGAAGGTGACGAGGCTGGCGCCGCCCACCCAGGAGGTGCTCGACTCGCCGGCGGGCAGCGGGGCGGTGGCGTACTTGCCCTTCAGCTGCGGCTGCTGGTCCTTGATGTTGTTCACGATCCAGGGGCCGGAGATGAACATCGGGGCGTCACCGGAGCCGAAGTCCTTGACCACGTCGTAGTCGGGCGGCGAGCTCTTCCTGGACAGACCCTGGTCGAAGTAGGCCGCGTACTCCTCGAGCGCCTTGACGGACTCCGGGGAGTCGAGCGCGGGCTTGCCGGAACTGTCGAGCAGCTCACCGCCGGCCGAGAAGAGGAAGGGAACCCAGGTCTGCCAGGTGCCGATGTTGGCGGGCTGGTTGTACGTGCCCCACTTGGTCTTCGCCTTGTCCTTGTAGGCCTCGGCGAGGTCCATCTGGTCCTTCCAGGTGGCCGGTGGCTTGTCCACCCCTGCCTTCTCCGCCAGGTCGGTGCGGTAGTAGAGGGCGCGGGTGTCGACGTACCAGGGGACTCCGTAGGCCTCGCCGTCCTTCACGCCGCCGTTCCAGGCCGCGGGGAAGTAGTCGTCCTTCTTGAAGGTCTTCTGGTCCACCGTGTCCAGCGCGTCGAGCTCGATGAATTCACCGAGCATCGTGCTGCCCATCTGGGCCATGTCGGGCAGCTCACCGGCGGCGACGGCGGAGACCAGCTTCTGGTGCACGACGTCCCAGCCGACCGGTGTGACCTTGACGGTTATGTTGGGGTGCTTCTTGTTGAATTCCTTACCGAGCTTGGCCAGGTGCTTGCCCTCCTCACCCATGCCCCAGACGGTGAGGGTCTGCTTGTCCTTGGCCGAGGTCTGCTCGCCGCCGCCGCTGCCGCAGGCGGAGAGCAGCAGCGCGAGGGCGGTCGTTGCCGCGGTGGCGGCGGCGATGCGTGGTATGGGCTGCATGGAGGGTCTCCTCCTCGTATGCGGAGCGTTGCGGTGACGCGTTCACCTGCCGGTTCTCAGGGGACGGGAGACCGGACTGGGGTGTAAGCGCATACATACTCTGTGAGCGACTGCCCGGGCGTGCAAGAGTCGCGTGTATTACGACTGTGTAACGGAAGGCCCGCCCACGGTGTCGCCGGGACCCGCCGGCCCCGCGGGACCGCCGCCCGGCCCGAGGCTCCCGCCGAAGGGCCCGCTCACGGCCGCGGCGCCGTCGCGGGGCGGGCACCCGCAGCTCGACCGCCGCACCACCGAGACCGGAAGCACCTGCGAGACCGGCTCCCTCGTACGGTCCTCCAGCCGCGCCACCAGCAGTTCCACCGCTTCCTCGCCGATCCGCCGCATCGGCTGCCGTACGGTCGTCAGCGCCGGCGCCACCAGCCGTCCGAGCGGAATCCCGTCGAAGCCCACCACCGCGAGGTCCTCCGGGACGCGCACCCCGCGCCTGCGGAGCTCCGAGAGCGCGCCGACCGCCATCTGGTCGTTGGCGAAGGCCACCGCCTCGGGCAGCTCGCCTCCGCGGTCGAGCAGCTGCGCGACGGCCTCCTCGCCCTCGCCCTGCGTCAGCCCGGTCCGTACGCCGGGGCGCTCGGGGACCGGCAGGCCCGCCTCGAGATGCGCCGCCTGGAAGCCGCGGAAGCGGGCCTCGCCGTCGGGGGAGTCCTCCGCGGTACCGGCGAAGGCGAGCCGGGTCAGGCCGTGATCGGCGATGAGGTGCCTGGTCAGGGCGAGTTCGCCGTCGAAGTTCGCGACTTCCACGTGGTCGAGATGATCCAGCGGGGCGTCCTCGCGCGGGCCCGCGAGCATCACGACAGGCAGCCGCCGGGAGATGACTTCCAGCTCCTCGGTGGGGACGGTGCGGGCCAGTACCGCGAAACCGTCCACGCGCCCCGCGACGTCGGCGACGAGACTCTTGGGGCCCTCGGCGAGGGACGCGGCGATCAGCAGGGCGTAGCCGTGGCGGCGGGCCGCGCGCTCCATGCCGCGGATTATCTCGTCGGAGTACAGCATCAGTTCGGCGTCGTCGCCGTAGTCGGAGTCCGGGTCCTCGGCGTCCGGGTCGGCGTAGTCGGGGAAGCACAGGCCCAGCACGCGGGTGTTGCGGCTGGCCAGGCCCCGTGCGTTGCCGCTCGGCACGTAGCCGAGTTCGCGGGCGGCCTCCAGGACCTTCTCCCGCGTACCGGCACGCACCGAATCCGGGGCCCGGTAAACTCGCGAAACCGTCGCGATCGAGACGCCTGCTTGTCCGGCGACGTCGTACACGGTGGGAGCATTCACGCGACCATGCTCTCCTGCCTTGCTCAGGCCGTGGAGGCCGCTGGGTTGAAAGCGCATTCATCGTACGTCGCCCACGGAACCGGCGGCAAGAAGCCCCCGGCTCACCGGCCGCCGCTCACGCCCCCGTGCACGGCCCTGTTCGCGGCTCTCGGAACTCCCTCGCGGCTTCGCCGGCCCTCCGTCCGGGCCCAAGTCGCCCGCGCGGGGCCTGATTTCGGCCACCGTTCGCGGCCGCCCGCGCCCCTGTGGCCACACCTGGGGGTGCTCCCGCACCCGCCTGCGGGGCCACGGGCGCCGCGATCCGCGCGGCTACTTCGGGTAACCCCAGCTCGTACGGCCCTGCTCAGGGGTGCCGGGCTGTGGCGGCGCGCGCCGGACACCGGGCCGTGAGGCGGCGGCGCGGATCCAAGGCCGGGCGTTCGGCGGAAAGTTGTCTGCGCGAAACCTTGCCGTACAGGGCCGGTGTCCATAACCTGACTCGCCAGTAACTCTTCCGCACAGCAGGGTCTCCTTCTGTGCGATCCCCCCTCGCACCACGCATGTGCTTCACATCCCCCACGCAACGGTCACCACGCCATTCTTTTTCACAAGGGGACACACCATGAAGGATGCGCACGGCAGAAAGCTGACGGGACGCACGAGTTGGCGGAGATTCGCCGTACTGTGCGTGCCGGGCGTCGCCGCCACCGCAGCGCTGGCGATAGCACTGGCGAACGGGGCGCTCGCCGCGTCGTTCGCCGTATCGGGACAGCAGTTCAAGGTCTCCGCGTCCAGCCTGGACGGTGACGGCTTCGCGCAGTACGGCAGCGTGGACCGCAACGCGAGGGGCAAGCTGATCCCCGTCGCCGTCACCGCCATCAAGACGGCGGAGATGAACAACCTGTGCCAGTCGGTCGTCACGGACCTGCCGGTGATCGGCAGCATCTCGCTGAACCTCACCGCCGGTACGGGCAAGAAGCCGGTGCAGGCGACCGACCTCTTCGTCGACGCCACACAGCTCTCCGGCAACGCATCCTTCAACAAGATCGAGATCGGACGCGACGCCTCCACTCTCGACAAGGGCCCCAAGGGCGGCCAGGGCCTGCAGGACCTGTTCGGACAGCAGGCCGACGACGTGCACATCACGAAGCTCAAGCAGACCGCGTGGGCCACCAACGCCGGCAAGTTCAGGCTCAGCAACCTGAGCATGAAGGTGAACAAGGGCACCAAGGAATGCTTCTGATCTGGCGCCGGTGGCGCGGATGGCGCCGTGGCCGGCCGTTCTGGGGCGGGCTGCTCACCGTCATCGCGGGTGTGGAGATCGGTGTGCTGCCACTGGCACCGATGAAGGTGATGCTGCATCAGGGGACGGCCGGCATCCCGTCGGTCGTCCTGGCGGCGATCATCGTCGTACTGGGACTCAGCGGCTGGTTCACACCCCAGTTCCGAGCGCTCGCGGGCATCATCACGGTGATGCTCGCGGCGGCGGCGCTGGTGCTGTCGAACCTGGGCGGGTTCATGATCGGCACCCTTCTGGGCGTCGTCGGGGGCGCGTTGATGTTCGCGTGGCGCCCGGTGCCCGCACCGCCTCCGGACGGACCCGGTGGCGGGGACGGAGACGGCACGGCATCGGAAGGGGCGCCCCCGGCACAGCCGGCCGCCTTCCGCTCCGAGGCACCAGAGCCCTCCCGTACGGCCGCGACAGCCGCGACGGCGGGCGCGTCGTCCGGTGCCGCGGCCGACGTGACCGGTACCCCGGACGCCTCCCGCGGCTCCGTCACCACCGGCAAGCCCGACTCCTCCGAGTCGTCCCTCGCGGCGGCCTTCGGGGTCGACGACGAACCCTTCCCCTCTCCCCGCGGCACCAAGGGGCCGCAAGGGCGGGACTGAGCGCACGAGTGCCATCGCATCCCCTGCACGACCCCCATGTATGCAGCGAAGGAGCCTCATGATGAGCACGCGATCCCTGCACTCACCGTCCTTACGGGCCGCCGTCACCGCGGCCACTGCCGCCGCCGCACTCCTGCTGGCGGGTTCCGCACACGCGCAGCCCGCCGCAGGACCGGCGGCGGCCGGACCGACGACCGTCACCCCCGCCGGTCACGACTACGCCGCGAAGCTCGCCGGCGACGCCACCTTCACCGCCGGATCGGTGACCGTGACCTGCACCGTCTCCGAAGCCGCCGGCAAGATCCCGGCCGAGCCCGGCAACCACAACGACGCGGGCCCCGTGGAGTCCGCCGTCGGGGCGCCGACGTACGACTCCTGCACCACCAGCCTCCCGGGCGTCGAGGCGTCGGTGACGACCAGCGGCGAGTGGACGGTGTCCATGCAGCACGGCGACCCGAGCACCGCCGGACTCACCATGCCCACGGGCGGATTCGTCCTGAAGACCAGCGGCCTCGCCGAATGCACCGTGACCGCCGCGCCCGACGAGGCGGCCACCGCCACCGGCGACTGGGCCAACGGATCACCCTCGACGCTCACTTTCGACGCCACCCAGGTGCCCGTGAAGGTCGAAGGCGGCTTCGGCTGCCCGACCAGCGCCACGAGCTCCGAGTTCAGCGCCGTCTACGAGATCACCGACACCACCGACCCCGGTGCGGACGTGGCCGTCAACTCCTGACCACGGTCAGGCGGTTCGGTTCGGAACGCCCTTCCCCGGCTCCTCCCGGGGACCGGTCCTCCCCCCACTCGCTGAGGGACCTCAGGGTTCACGCCGCCGAGCCGCCGCGTGGAAAGACGGCCTTCCGGCCTCCGGCCCTCTTCGCCTCCCTGCGGGGCGCGGAGGGCCAGAGGCATGTGCGGGAACGGCGGCTTCTCTGCCCCGTCCTGGGCTCAGGGGTTGCCGGGGCCGCCCGTGGCACCGTTTCCCGTGCTACCGGGCCTCGTCCTCGTCCTGCTCGTCGTAGCCCTCTCCCTCTTCGCCTTCCTCGTCCTCGCCCTCGTCGTCGAACTCCTCGTCGCCGTCCTCGCGTTCGCGGCGGCGCCCGCCGTCCCCGTCCGCGTCCCCGTCGTCCTCTTCCATGTACCGCTCGTCCTCGTCCTCCTCGTCGGCGAGCGCGTCCTCGTGGCTGCGTACGACTTCGCCCTCGCGGATCTCGCCGCGCCAGCCCTCCGGGACCTCCTGGACGCCGAGCGTCACGTACCGCTGGAAGTGCTTGAGGTCGAGACGGAGCCTGCGGCCCTGGGCACGCCACAGATTGCCCGTCTTCTCGAGGAATCCGCCGGGGGTGTATTCGACGACGACCACGACCCGCGTGAGGTCCGGGGCCAGTTCGTGGAACGACACGGCGCCGTGCGTCTTCGTCTCGCCCTTGGTCTCCCAGACGACGCGCTTGTCGGGCACCTGCTCGAGCACAGTGGCCTGCCAACTGCGTTTGGACGGCCCGACCTTGAGCGTCCAGTCGGAGACGACTTCGTCGTCGTCCGAACGCGACGCCTCGACCACGCCCTTCATGAAGCTGCTGAACTCCTCGAACTCCGTCCAGTGGTCGTACACCCGGCGGAGCGGCAGGCCCACATCCATCGTCTCGACGATGTTGGTGACCTTCTTCTCACCCGCCTTGCCGCCTCCACCGAAGAGTTCCTTCGTCTTCTCGGCGACCTTGTCCTTGACGCCCTTCACGGCCTGCTCCCCGGCTGCCTTCACCGGGGACTCTCCCCCCAGCACCTTCGCGACGGGCTTCGCCAGCGCACCGCCGTCACCCGCCCCCGACACGGCCTTCTCCGCGAGCTCGCCGGTCTTCTTCCCGGCGGAGCTGACGACGTTGTTGGCCTTCGCGAGCAGGTAGTTGGAGAGCTCCTCGCGCACACGGTCGAGCCCCGAGCCTCCGGAGCCCTCCGTGCTGCTGCCCTTCACCTTCGTGTCCGGCATGGCTCTACCTCCGACGGGACGACTCGGCAGGCGGCTTCTTCCGGCCGGCGCTCTTCTTGGCTGTCTTCTTCGGAGGCGCCTTCTTCGCCGTCTTCTTCGCGGCCGCGGACGATCCGTCCGACTCACGCCGCGACTCGCGACGCGGTCTGCGGGGCCGGGCGCGCTTCTCCGCCGTACGCGAACCGCCGCGCCCCGCCTCCTCCTGGCCTGCTTCCTCCCCGCCCTCCTCCGCCCCCGGCTCCGCGTCGGGCTGCTGCACCTCGTCGAGGACCTCGGTCAGCGATTTCGTCCGGTCGGCCAGCGCGTCGGCGAAGTTTCCGAGCCGCCTGTCCGCGGCGGCCTTGAGGGCTTCCCGCCCGACGCTCAGCACCTCCCCGCGCACCTGCTCGACGAGCTTCGCGAGCTGAGGCGATTCACCGAGCTTCCCCGCGCCCGCGGCGAGGAGCTCCTGCGGCTTTGCCTGCAGCCTCTTGCTCACGAGGTATGCGGCGACCGCCATCGCGAGCTTCGCTTTGCGGCGCCTGCCCAGGAGGTAGCCGGCGGCGACGCTCGCGGCCAGAGCCGCCTTCGTGCTCTCGCTCATGCGTACCCATCCCGTCCTGCTCCGCGCCGTACGTACGGTGCCGGGGGCCGGTGACAAACAGAGGACCTCATGCCTACATGAGCGCACGGCAGCCCCGGCGGCGCTCGTCCGGCTGAGCTGCACGGGTGGCGGCAGGCCGGTGTCCGCCCAGGCGCCCTGCCCCCCCGGCAGGGACTGTCGGGAGGTGCCAAGAGTCCGGAATTCGCCGGAACACTGAGTGGTCGCGGCGATACCGTCTGTCTGTGCGCCGCCGGCCTCGGTGGATCACCGGACCGCTCGAAGGACAGGAGCTTGCCAATGCCCACGACCTGCCCCCGCTGCGGAATGGGATCAGCCGAGTCCGACCGCTGCGTGAGCTGTGGCCGGGAGCTGTACCGGCTCGCGAACACCCCCCGCAGGCCCACGCCTTGGCCCACCTGGATGCTGCCCGGCGGTGAGCAGGTGCGGCGGACCGTCATCCCGTCGGCGGTGATCCTTTTCGCGGCCGCGGCGGTGTCCGTCGGTCTCATGGACGGCGGTGAGGGTCAGAACCGCGAAGGCACGCCGGCACCGCAGGAGGGGGCGAGCCTTCCGGAGAACAGGATCATCCCGGCCCCTTCGACGAGCGCCACCCCCTCACCGACACCCACCTCCGCCCCGCCGTCCAGGACGCCTCCGCCCGCCCGGACGCAGCCGCCGCCCACGAGCTCCGCGCCGGCGGCCTCGTCATCCCCGTTACCGCTCTCCGAGGCCCTTGAGCCCGAGATCCGCCGCATGGTCGAGGAGCGCCGCCGCGCCTTCGGCGAAAGGTACGGAGTCCACGGCACCGACGGCACGGACGGGACCGGCGGATGGCAGAACGGATGGCCGCGCTGACATCAGCGTGACGGGACGGGGTCCCACTGCCGAACGGCGCCCGCCCGGGGTGAGTTGACACCGCGAAGGGATTCACCCGGCGGTAACCGGACGCCCCGACTCCGGCAGATCCCGGGCCCTGTCACCGATCCGTCCGCGGGACTCCGCCGCCGTGCGTGAACTGCGAAAACGTCGTCCTCTACGGGCGTAGAGAACGACGTTCGAATGCGCCCCCGGCAGGACTCGAACCTGCGGCCAAGCGCTTAGAAGGCGCCTGCTCTATCCACTGAGCTACGGGGGCCGGTCTCGGTCGCGGAGGAGTGGGCGTGCCTCCGGGTGACCCTGGCGCGGTCAAGGATAGGGGTCCCCGTGGCTGGCGCTGCGTGCTTCACGTCCGCGACACCATGTGGAGGTTCAGTGAAGCGCTCCCGATAATCGCAGGCCGGTGCGATTCGTGCAGCGGTTTTCGCCGTGAGTCGTACGGGTGTTGCTCAGTCGTTATGGCTGCGCCGGCCGGGACGGGCTCGACCTGTGGGTCACATGGTGCGAATGGCTCTATTCACGCCCGAAACCGATTGTTTTCGTCCCGCAGAGCCGTGGATACGCTTCAAAAAGCACAGAAATTTGGGCATTCTGCGCATGTGGCGATCTTGAACGTACGGCCTGAACTGCTCGACGCACTCTCGGCGCTCCGCGATGGCGTCGCCGCCGCACGGTTTCCGTTGCCTCTTCCGAGTGCCGAACGTGCCCGGCGTTCACGGGACGAACTCCTCGCTCAGCTCGACGACTACCTCATGCCACGCCTGCGCGCGCCCAAGGCGCCGCTGCTCGCGGTCGTCGGCGGCTCCACGGGCGCGGGCAAGTCGACACTCGTCAACTCGCTTGTGGGGCGCAGGGTCAGCGAAGCCGGAGTTCTGCGCCCGACGACGCGTACACCCGTACTCGTGTGCCATCCCGAGGACGAGCGCTGGTTCGCCGGACAGCGCGTACTGCCCCGCCTCAGCCGCGTGTGGATGCCGCGTCAGGACGTGCACACGGGCGAGCCCGACGACGGTGTGCAGGGGTGCGCGGCCGATGAGCTGCTCGGGGACGGGGACGGGCAGGAAGAGGAGCACGGGGAGCGCCGGCTGCGCATCGAGACCGACACCGCGCTCCCGCCGGGACTCGCCCTGCTGGACGCCCCGGACATCGACTCCCTGGTCGCCTCCAACCGCGACCTGGCGGCCGAACTGCTGTGCGCCGCCGACATCTGGGTCCTGGTGACGACCGCCGCACGTTACGCGGACGCCGTGCCCTGGCATCTGCTGCGCACGGCGAGGGAGTACGACGTGACACTCGTCACCGTTCTGGACCGCGTGCCGCACCAGATCGCCTCCGACGTGGCCCGCCAGTACGGATCGCTGCTCATCCGCGAGGGCCTTGCCGACGTCCCGCGCTTCACCGTTCCCGAACTGCCGGAATCCGCGGGCGGATCGGGACTCCTGCCGGCGACCGCCGTGGCCGGGCTGCGCAACTGGCTGACGCAGCGCGCGCTCGACCCGGCGGCGCGTGCCGTGGCCGGCCGCCGAACCGCCGCGGGGGCGCTCGCCTCGCTGCGCTCCCGGGTCGCGTCGCTCGCCAACGCATCGGCGGCGCAGCACGCCGCGGCACTGCGGCTGACGGGGCACATCGAAGAGGCGTACGAGGAGGCGAGGGTGCGAGTGCGCCGGCACATCGCGGTCGGCGAGCTCCTCGCCGGCGACGCCGACGCGCTCTGGCGCGGATTCCCCGTCGACAGCCGTGGTGAGGAAGTGCTGGACGCCTTCGAGGCCGGGCTGACCACGCTGCTCGCCTCCTCGGTCGCCGCCGCCGACGAACGCGTGGCCGAGATGTGGCGGCGCGACCCCGCGTCGCCCGGCGCGGAGATCGCGGACATCGCCACCGGGCAGGCGGGGCAGGGCAGTCGGGCCGGCCGGGACGCCGCAGACGGACGCGGCCGGATGAACCTGCTGGTACGGCGCTGGCGGCGTTGCCTGGAGGAGCTGACCGACGAGGAGGCGCGCGCCGTCGACCACGGGTTCGGACGTGACGCCGAGGAGGCCGCCGCGATGCTGGCTGCCGCCCTTGTGGGCGGGGGGCACGCCGCGGGCGCGTACCGCGCCCTCGCCAACGCCTTCGGTGAGCCGAGCGCGCGGCGGCTGCGTGAGTGCGGCATCCGGCTGCTGGCGACGTACGTGGAACGGGCGCTGTACGGGGAGCGCGACCGGCGCCTGGCGCCGCTGGACGCGCTGGAGACCGCACCGGACCCGCAGGTCGATCTGATCGCTGCGCTGTCGGTGCTCCGCAAGGCGGAGGCGGAGGCCCTGTCGGGGCCCGGAGCAAGGAAGTTGTCGCAGTCGCAGTCGCAGTCGCAGTCGCAGATGGAGAGGTGACCGCAGTGTCCACAGCGGATGTCCGGACCGACGGCACGTGCGATGAGGAACAGGCCCCTCCGGCTGCCCGCGGCACGGATCGCGGCGGTGAGCCGGGCCCGTCCGGCGCAGGCGAGCTCGGCGACGGCACCGGCACGAGCGCCGGCGCCGATGACGCCCTGGACCCCGGTGAGACCGGTGAGGCCGGCGAGGAGAGCGCATGGGACGACGGACTGATCGCCCGCCGCGCCCGCGGAGCGGCGGCGTCCGGTGAGCGTCAGGGACGGTCGAGGGCCTCGGAGCTGTGGGGAGCGGACCCGCAGCCGCATGTGCCGGACGGCGAACTGACGGACCTACGGACCGGCGCCGCACGTCACGCCGGAACCGGCTCGGGTGCCGGCGCCGGCGTGGGCACACGAGCCCAAGGCCCGTCCCTGGGACGGAAGTTGCCGGACCAGCCCATGACCGGCTGGCCGATGAGCGACGCGCACGCCCCGGAGCCGTACGAGAACGAGGCGTTCGGCGAGGGGAACGTGCTGGGACGCCGCGTGGTCGCACTGCGCAGACTTGTCGACCTGTCGAGAACACGACTCCCGAGGCCGCTGCTCGCGGAGGCCGACCGCGTGCTGGACGCTGCCGACGCGCGTGAGCGCCTCTCCCGGCGGTACACGACGGTGGCGATCGCCGGCGCCACGGGAAGTGGCAAGTCCTCGCTCTTCAACGCCCTCGCCGGAACGCGGCTTTCGCAGGCGGGCATGCGCAGGCCGACGACCGCCACACCCATCGCCTGCTCGTGGGAGGTGCCGGGCGGTGGCCCGGCCGACGGACTCCTCGACCGGCTCGGCATCCCTGCGTCCACGCGGCGTCTGATGCGCCCGGAGTCCGACTGGAGAGGGCGGATCGACGAGGGGGCACGCAGCGAGCTGGAAGGGCTCGTCCTCATCGACCTTCCCGACCACGACTCGGCGGCGGACGGCCACCGTGAGCAGGTCGAACGGCTGCTGCGGCTGGTCGACGCGGTCGTATGGGTGGTCGACCCCGAGAAGTACGCCGACGCGGTGCTGCACGAGCGTTACCTGCGTCCGCTGGCCGGATACGCCGAGGTGACCTTCGTCGTCCTCAACCAGACCGACCGGCTGCCGGGTGACGCGACGGGGGCCGTGCTCAACGACCTGCGGCGGCTCCTGGACGAGGACGGGATGGCGCTGGGCGAGCACGGGGAACCGGGCGCGCGCGTACTGGCGACCTCCGCGCTCGTGGGGGAGGGGATCGACGAACTGCGCACGGAGCTCGCCGGGTTCGTGGCCGAACAGCGGGCCGCTTCGCTGCGGCTGAACGCCGATCTGGACGTGCTGGTGGAGCGGCTGCGGCCCGCGTACGCGACGACGGGGCCGGCGGAGGCCGAGAACGCCCCGACGGGACTCACCGAGGACGTGCGGGAGGACTTCGCCGCCCGGCTGGCGCGCGCAGCGGGCGCCGTGGCCGCGGGACAGGCCGCCGAGCGAGCCTGGCTGCGGCACGCGGAGCGGGCCTGCGGTACGCCGTGGGCGCAGCTGCAGCACTGGCACGACGAACGGCGCTCGCGCAAGGACGCGGCGGTGGGCGCGGAGGCCGGGAGCGCAGGCCGGCCAGGCGCCGGGCCCGACGCCGGGCCCGGTGACGTCACCGTCGACGCGTCCAGTGGGACGTACGGGGACGGCGGTGGGCCCGGCGGGTTCGAGGAGGACGGCGCCGGGGTCGCGGCGATGCCCGCGGAGTCCGACCCGTCAGGCGACCGCCCGCGTGTGGCGCGGCCGGCGGTTGCGCACGCGGTGCGCACCGTGGTGGACCAGGCGGCCGCGGGGCTGCCGGAGGCGTGGCGCAGGTCGGTGAGGGACGCCGCCTGGCGTGGGGCCGCCGGGCTGCCGGAGGCGCTGGACGAGGTGCTGCGGGACGGCTCGGAGACCGGTGCGGAGACGGATGGAAGGAGCCGCGCGGAGGGGAGCCGGGGAGCGGTGGCCGGGCGCGCGGCACCGCCGCGCCGCCCGTTCTGGTGGAACCTCGCGCTGGCCGGGCAACTGGTGCTGCTGGTCCTCCAGTTGGCCGGCGCCGGGTGTGTGCTGGGGGCGGCGCTCGGGGTGAACCTCGTCGCGGAGTGGGTCGGAGTGGCACTCCTCATCGGGGGTGTCCTGGGCGGTTCGCTGCTGGCGTGGGGCTGCAGATTCGCCGCCCGCGGGCCCGCCGCCGAGCACGGGCGCCGGGAGGAGCGGCGGCTGAGGCGGCTCGTCTCGGGGTGCGGGCAGGTGCACGTACTGGAGCCGGTCGCCGCTGAGCTGCTGCGCTACCGGGAGGTGCGTGAGCAGTACGTGATCGCGGCGGGGGACGCTCCGGCGTCGTAGCGCGCACTGCTCGAACCCCTCGTCCGGGTGGCCGAGTTGTCCACAGCCACTTGGTTGTCCCCAGAAATCCCCAGCTCAGCGCGGTGTTCCGCGATTCGGTGGAAGCTGAGTTCACGCGGCACGCAGCGTGCGGCTGCCGGACCTGAGGGGGAGCGATGAACGAGACGCATGTGACGGTCGTGGGGAACGTCGCGACGCGGGTCGAGTTCAGAACGACGGCGTCCGGGGTGCCGCTGGCGCGGTTCCGGCTCGCCAGCACGGTGCGGCGCTACGACCAGCAGGAGCGGGCCTGGTCGGACGCCGGCACGAGTTTCTACACGGTGTGGGCCCGGCGGGGGCTCGCCGAGAACGTGGCCTCTTCGGTGATGGTCGGTGAACCGGTCATCGTCACCGGCCAGTTCCGCGTCCAGGAGTCCGGCCGCGACGGGCAGCACTACGTCTCCGCGGAGCTCTCGGCTTCGGCCGTCGGGCACGATCTCTCGCGCGGCACCTCGGCCTTCGTCCGGGTGTCGCCCGCGCGGCGGGGTCTGGTGGGCGGACGCAGTGGCGACGGCGCTGCCGAGGCTCTCCCCGGAGCGGAGCCGGCGGGTGCGGGCGCCGGTGCCGGGAAGGGCGCGGGCGGGGGAGCGGAGGGCAAGATTCCAGGTCAGTCGGCCGGGCCTTGATCGTCCCGGTCCGCCGGATTCGCCGATAACGATTGTGAGTCGGAACGCTTGCAGGGCTGGATCGGCGGGGATCGAGGCGCATCCCGCTCCTTACGATCCCCGGCGTGGCTGACGGGGGTTCAGCGCGTGGCGGCGGGACAGCACGACGCGACCGTCCGGTCATCCCGGTGACCGCTCAACTGTCGTGCCTGTGCCGCCCGGAGGGGAATTTCATGAAGCTTGTCCGCGGGGCCGTGACCGTCATGGGCGGGCACGTGGCCGCACTTGCGGTGCGACGTGTCGTTGCCGCGCTGTCCGCCACCGTTCTGCTCGCCGCGGGAGTCGCCGCCACGGCCACACCTGCCGCCGCCGCGGCGAGAGTTGACGAGGAGTCACGGCAGGGCGGCGCCCTGGCCACGCTGGAAGGCCTCAAGACCTACGGGCAGGCCGTGGTCCATGAGGGCGGCGAGAAGCTGACCACCGGCGCCGGGCTCTTCGAGATGGCCGTCGACGGAGGCGGCAGGCTGCAGACGTACGGCCTCGACGTGGACAACCCGATCCAGCAGCACGCGCGTTACGGCGAGACCGACTGGGGCCGCACCTCGCTGCACGACAACCCGGACGCCGGCAAGATCCTCTGGATACTGCGGCACTCCTACCCGCAGGTGGACGACCTGCAGGGGCTCGCGAAATCGGCGCGGTCGGGGAAGCTCTCGCCGCGGACGGCCGCGGCAGGCACGCAGGTGGCGATATGGCGCTTCACGGACGGCCGCGGATCCGGGCGGGGCGGCGGTGTCCGCGTGAGCGCGGCCGACCCCGCCGCCGAGAAGCTCGCCGACCATCTGCAGCGCTCCGCGCGGCGCATGGCGGAGCCGGACGCGTCGCTGTCCCTCGGGCCCGAGGCGCTCTCCCGGAAGGACGGCGGCCGGCTCGGCCCCTTCACGGTGCGTACCGGGGCACCCCGCGTCACCGTCTCGCACTCGCCCGTTCCCGCGGCGCCGGGTGCGCGGATCGTCGGCGGCGACGGCAAGCCGGTGACCTCGGTACGGGACGGCGCGCGGCTCTACTTCGACGTGCCGGAGGAGGAGCGGCGCGCCGGTGAGGGCTCGCTGACCGTGCAGGCGGCCACGAAGGTCCCGGTGGGGCGTGCCTTCACGGGTGTGGGCGGCCACGCCGCGAGTCAGGCACAGATACTCGCCGGTTCCAGCCAGTCGGCCGTCTCCGCGACGGCGACGCTCAGCTGGGCGCGTAACGGGGCGATACCCGCTGTGAAGGCGGAGAAGAACTGCGCCCGGGAGGGTGTGAGCTTCACCGTCACCAACGCAGGCAACCGCCCGCTCCGCTTCCGTCTCGGCGGCAAGGCGCACACCGTGCCGGCGACGGGCAGCAGGACGTACACGGTGCCGGTGCGGGAGGACCAGGCGTACCGCATTCCGCTCTCGGGCCCGCGCGGTCTGCGGAAGCACTTCACGGGTGTGCTGGACTGCGCCACCAGGAGCGCGGTACCCGCCGTGGCCGCGGACGAGGACGCCGAAGGCGCTCCGCAGCTCCGTACGGCCACGGTGGGCGGCGCTCAGGCGGGCGCGGAGACGGGCGAGGGCGGTGACCTGGCGGAGACCGGTACGGGCAGCACCCCGGTGATCGCCGGCACAGCGGTCGGCCTGGTGGTGCTCGGCGCGATGGCCGTGCTCGCGGTGCGCAGGAAGAATCCGGACGACACCGGCGTTCACGGAGTGTGAGACGGCGCTTCGCCCTCCCCCTGCCTTCCGTGGGAGGCAGGGGGGTTCGCATGCGTCGATGCGCCCTCGTCCGCCCCGTTTCGGGGTCCGGGCGAGTGTGCGGCAAGATGGGTGTCGTCTGCCCATGCGGCGAGGCCGCGCCCCGAAACCTACTGACTGCCGGACGGTTCCTCTTGGCTGAGTACATCTACACCCTTCGCAAGGCGCGCAAGGCGCACGGAGACAAGGTGATCCTCGACGACGTCACCCTGAGCTTCCTGCCCGGCGCGAAGATCGGTGTCGTGGGGCCGAACGGCGCGGGCAAGTCGACGGTGCTGCGCATCATGGCCGGGCTCGACCACCCCTCCAACGGAGACGCGCAGCTCACACCCGGCAACACCGTCGGCATCCTGCTCCAGGAGCCGCCACTGGACGAGTCGAAGACCGTCCTGGAGAACGTCGAGGCCGGGGTCGCGGAGACCAAGGCCAAGCTCGACCGGTTCAACGCCATCGCCGAGCAGATGGCGACCGAGTACACCGACGAGCTCATGGAGGAGATGGGCAAGCTCCAGGAGCAGCTCGACCACTCGAACGCCTGGGACCTGGAATCGCAGCTGGAGCAGGCCATGGACGCCCTGGGCTGCCCGCCCGGCGAATGGCCCGTCACCAACCTCTCCGGCGGTGAGAAGCGCCGCGTCGCGCTGTGCAAGCTGCTGCTCGAACAGCCCGATCTGCTCCTCCTCGACGAGCCCACCAACCACCTGGACGCCGAGTCCGTCCAGTGGCTGGAGCAGCACCTCGCGCAGTACCCCGGCACAGTCGTCGCCATCACCCACGACAGGTACTTCCTCGACAACGTCGCCGGCTGGATCATGGAGCTGGACCGCGGCCGTGCCATCGGCTACGAGGGCAACTACTCCACCTACCTGGAGAAGAAGCAGTCCCGCCTGAAGGTCGAGGGCCAGAAGGACGCCAAGCGCGCCAAGCGGCTCAAGGACGAGCTGGAGTGGGTCCGTTCCAACGCGAAGGGACGGCAGGCCAAGTCCCGTGCGAGGCTGACCCGCTACGAGGAGATGGCCGCCGAGGCCGAGAAGACCCGGAAGCTGGACTTCGAGGAGATCCAGATCCCGCCGGGCCCGCGCCTGGGCAACGTCGTCGTGGAGGTCGAGCACCTCAGCAAGGGCTTCGGCGAGAAGCTCCTCATCGACGACCTCTCCTTCACGCTTCCGCGCAACGGCATCGTCGGCGTGATCGGACCGAACGGCGCAGGCAAGACGACGCTGTTCAAGATGATCCAGGGCCTGGAGGAGCCGGACTCCGGCGTCATCAAGGTGGGTGACTCCGTCAAGATCTCCTACGTCGACCAGAGCCGGGCGAACATCGACGGCAAGAAGACGCTGTGGGCCGTCGTCTCCGACGAACTGGACTACATCAACGTCGGCCAGGTCGAAATGCCCTCCCGCGCCTACGTGTCGGCGTTCGGCTTCAAGGGCCCGGACCAGCAGAAGCCGGCGGGCGTCCTCTCCGGCGGTGAGCGCAACCGGCTGAACCTGGCGCTGACGCTCAAGCAGGGCGGCAACCTGCTCCTGCTCGACGAGCCGACCAACGACCTCGACGTGGAGACGCTCTCCTCGCTGGAGAACGCGCTGCTGGACTTCCCGGGCTGCGCCGTGGTCGTCTCCCACGACCGCTGGTTCCTGGACCGCGTAGCCACGCACATCCTCGCCTACGAGGGCGAGTCCAAGTGGTTCTGGTTCGAGGGGAACTTCGAGGCGTACGAGAAGAACAAGATCGAGCGGCTGGGCCCGGACGCCGCGCGCCCGCACCGCGCCACGTACAAGAAGCTCACCCGCGGCTGAGGCAGGCTGATCGGTTCACGTGCGTCATACATACCGGTGCCCCCTGCGCTGGTCGGACATGGACGCCTACGGGCACGTCAACAACGTCGTCCACCTCCGTTATCTGGAGGAGGCGCGGATCGACTTCATGTTCCGGCTGGCGGGGGAGGCCGCGGACGCGTCCCCCACGGACCCGGCGCCGTTCAAGGCCGGCTGCGTGGTGGCACGGCACGAGATCGACTACCTGCGGCCGCTCTTCCACCGGTACGAGCCGGTCACGGTCGACATCTGGGTGACGAAGCTCAACGCGGCGTCGGCCACGCTCGCGTACGAGATCAAGGACGCGGCGACGGTCTACGTACGGGCGGAGACCGTCATCGTCCCCTACGACCTGGAGAAGGAGCACCCGCGGCGGCTCACCCCCGGCGAACGGGCGTTCCTGGAGGACTACTTCGATGACAGCGCGGCAGCGCCTCGTATTCGCTGACCCGGGAGAGGCCGCGGGGCTCGACGCCTTTTTGCGTCGGCTGCTGCGCTGGGAGAAGGCCGCCGCCGTCCGCATCCAGGCGGGCGCCGGCACCGGTGCCGTGGGCGTATTCGCCAAGCCCGCGCGCTTCGACGTCCTGGCCGTACGGACGGCACGGCTGCTGGAGCCCGCCGAGGTCGACGTCACCGTCTCGGCCGGCGAACTCCTCGAAGGCATCGACGAGTCGGCCGAAGCCTTCACGGTGCCCGGCGCCGTGACGGGTCCGCCGTGGGCCGGCATGCTGCCCCCGCGCGGCGGCTGGGAGGCGTTCGGCGAGGTCCCCGCGGACGCCGTGCGGACGGTCGCAGCCGCGGCCATCGGTGAATTCCGCCAGCGCGCCGAGCAGCTGGGCCGGCAGGAGCGCAGCCGCGAGAAGCTGGACGCGCTCGCCGAGGAGATCTGGTCCCGGCCGCTGGGCAGGACGCAGCTGCCGCTGCGCGCGGCGCACGCCGCACATGCCTTGGGATTCCTCGTGGGTGAGGCCCCGCTGAAGCTGCTCCGGTCCGGTTCCTGGTTGCGGCTTCGCACGCAGGCCGGTTCGGTGGTGGTTCGGAGCGGCTCCGAGAAGGGGCCGGGGCTGAGCGTCACCCCGGTGTGATCCCGGCGGTCCGCACGGTTCTCCGGCTCTGCGTCTCCGGCTCTGCGCCTCTGCAGCTCTCGGCGGTGCCGCAGGCGGCGGTTGTTCACGTGCTCGGTGAACCGGGCGCTCAGTCCGGTGAGTTGACCATGGAACCGGCCGCGTACACGAGGTAGTGCCACAGCTGCCGTTCGTGCTCGGGCGCGAGGCCGAGGCTGTCGACGGCGTCCCGCATGTGCTTCAGCCAGGCGTCGTGCGCGGCACGGTCGACCTTGAACGGCACGTGACGCATGCGCAGTCGGGGGTGCCCGCGTTGGTCGCTGTAGGTGCGGGGGCCGCCCCAGTACTGGATGAGGAAGAGCGTCAGCCTTTCCTCGGCGGGGCCGAGATCCTCCTCCGGGTACATGGGGCGCAGCACTGGATCTTCGGCGACACCCTGGTAGAAGCGGTGCACCAGGCGCCGGAAGGTCTCCTCGCCCCCGACCTGCTCGTAGAAGGTCTGCGTCTGCAAGCTGCCGCGCGGAATCTCCATCACGCCTCCCATGGTCGCAGATGCGTCCGCGACGTCATCAGGCGTCGTACGAGCGACCGGGGGAGGCACGCTCCGGTGGCACGCCGCATGCCGGGAGACCGCCGCGTCCGCAGGCCCCGGTGGGACCAGTCCCACGCGGCGAGCCCCACGCGGCGGGCGGTCCGGGTGCCGTCCCGGCCGGTGAACGGGACGACCGGCGGTCGGCGCTGTCCGGGCGAGCGCGGGCCGCCGCGACACGGACCGGCCATCGCTCACATCCCCGGTCTCCGGCGCCCGGGCCGGAGGGCCTGCGTCCGGCCCCGGCAGCAGGGCGGCGCGGGTGCTCAGGCCGGGAGCGAGGACCTCGCCGGCCGGGCCCGGCCCGGCCCGGACCGGAGCCGGGGGCGCGCTGCCCGGGCCGCGCACCCCCGGCGGAGCCGGACTACGCGTCGTCCCAGCGGAAGAGCCGGGAGGCGATCAGCGTGACCACCGCTGCGAAGCCCAGCAGCCCGCCCATCACCGGCAGCGCCGCGCCCCAGCTCTCGCCCCTGCTCAGTACGGCCTGCATCGCCTCCGCGAGGTGGGTGAGAGGCAGGTAGTCGGAGACGGTACGCACCCAGGGCGGTGCGATCTCCAGAGGGAAGAACGACCCGGACAGGAACGCCATGGGCAGGACGATGATCTGCGCGAGCCCGTTCGCCGCCTCCTCCGTCTTCGCCCACGAGCCTATGAGCAGCCCGATCGACATGAAGGCCAGCGTGCCGCAGGCGACCAGCGGGAGGCAGAGCCACCAGTTCCCCGACAGCTGCAGCCCGTAGTAGGGGAGGGTGGCCAGGCCGATGAAGATGGCGGTCTGCGCGAACGCGAGTGCCAGGTTCACGCCGACGCGCGCGCCGATCACCGAACCCGGGCCCACCGGGGCCAGCCACAGCCGCCGCAGGATCCGCTTCTTCCGCCAGCTAACGAGGTTGAACGCCGAGCCGAAGACCCCGCCCATGGCGACGGCCCAGCTCAGCAGCCCCGGAGTGAGGAACTGTATGGGCTTGACCGACCTGTCCTCGACGCGTTCCGCGGTCAGCCGGTAGGCGGGAGGCTCTCCCGTCGCCTTCTGATTGGCCTGCTGGACCACGGAGTCGACGAGGCCGCGCACGTTGCCCGAGCGGACCGAGTCGGCGGCGGAGTAGCGCAGAGCGATCTCGCCCTCGCCGTCCTGGAAGACGGCGGCGTCGGTATCGCCCTCCCGCACCTTCTTCAGCGCTGCGGCCTTCGCGGCGGCCGAGCCGTCCGTCTTCTCGATGCTCAGCACGTCGCGCAGCTGCGCGCGTTCCGCGTCGGGGATGTCGTCGAGAATCCTGACGTCGCCGACCTGGACGATCTTCGCCTGTGCCGTGGAGTCGTTGGCGAAGAGGGCGCCGAAGAGCGCGAGGAACATCAGGGGGAAGACCAGCATGAAGAAGACGGCGGCCCGGTCCCGCAGGAGCCCGAGCGCCATGGCCCTGGACAGGCTGACGAAGCTCTTCATTCGCGGTATTCCCTCCCCGTGAGCTGGAGGAAGACGTCCTCCAGCGACCGCACCCCCAGCTCCTCGACCAGCTGCGCCGGGGCGCCGACGCGCAGTATCCGTCCGTGGTCCATGACGGCCACGCGGTCGCAGAGCGTCTCCGCCTCGTCCATGTAGTGCGTCGTCAGTACGACGGTGCGGCCCTCGGAGTTGATCGTGCGGAGCAGATCCCACAGGTTCCGCCTGGCCTGAGGGTCAAGACCCGTCGTGGGCTCGTCCAGGAAGACCAGCTCGGGGTCGTGCACGAGCGCGCAGGCTATCGAGAGCCGCTGCGCCTGACCGCCCGAGAGCTTGTTCTCGCGTGTGCCGCGCTTGTCGGTCAGACCGACGGTCTCGAGCATCTGGTCCGCGCGTGCACCGGGGACGCCGTACAGGGACGCGAAGGTGTGTATCTGTTCGCGGGCGCTGAGCCGCTCGAAGAACGCCGACGCCTGCAGCTGCACGCCTATCCGGTGCAGCAGGGCCGGATTCCGCGGCCAGGACGCCTCACCCAGCAGACGGGCGGTGCCCGTGTCCGGCTCCCTGAGCCCTTCGATGATCTCCAGCGTGGTGGTCTTGCCCGCCCCGTTGGGACCGAGGATGCCGAAGAACTCGCCCCGCTCCACCTCCAGGGAGACGCCGTCGACGGCCTGGGTCTCCCCGTAGCGCTTGCGCAGCCCCTCGGCTGTGATCGCTTTGTCGGTCATGGCGGGAGGCTATCGGCGGAAGGTCACCTTCAGGCCTCGCGGGCGGCGCCACCTGGCAGCACAGTGGAGGCATGCCAGCTGTTTCGGATCTTGTGCGGCAGATCGTCGCCGCCGGTTCGCTCACCGATCCCGCGTGGCAGGCCGCCTTCGCCGAGGTACCGCGTGAACTCTTCGTGCCGTACTACTACGTCCCCGCTTCCGGCGGCGGTCAGGAGCGGCTGTGGCGGGAGGATCCCGACCCTGAGCGCCGGCGCCGCTGGCTCGACGGGGTGTACGAGGACGTACCGCTGGCCACGCGAGTGCGCGACGGCGAACTGATCTCCTCCAGCAGCCAGCCCTCCCTCATGGCGCGGATGCTGGAGGCCCTGGACGTACGGGACGGCATGCGCGTGCTGGAGATCGGCACCGGCTCCGGCTACAACGCCGCCCTGCTCGCGCACCGCCTGGGCGGGACGCGGGTGACCAGCGTCGACCTCGACCCCGGCATCACCGACGCCGCCCGCGAGCACCTGGCCGCCGCGGGGTACCGGCCGAGGGTGGTGACGGGGGACGGTGCGCTGGGCGTCCCGGCGTACGCGCCCTATGACCGCGTCATCGCGACGTGCGCGCTGTCCGCCGTGCCGGCCGCCTGGCTCACGCAGTGCGTGCCCGGTGCGCTGGTTCTCGCGCCGGTGGGCACCGGCCTGGTGGCGCTGCGCGTGGACGGGCCACGGGACGGCGAGGGCCGGTTCCTTCCGACGCCCGCCTTCTTCGTACCGCTCCGCGGGGGGCGTGCGGCGGGGGCCGTGGCGCAGCAGGCGGCGGCCTCGCGCGGGGTTCCGCGCCACGCGCAGCGGCAGGACTCCTTCCACTTCCTCTCCGGCCTCGCCGGGGGTTCGGCCGAGCCGCACGAGGTGTACGAGCTGTGGCGCGGCGCAGGCCGTCCACCCCGTGAGCGCTACGGGGTGACCGTCAGGGACGGCGTGCAGTGGGCCTGGCTCGACGATCCGGACGGGCCGCACACCTGGGAACTCGACGGGGACTGAGGCCACAGAAAATGAGTCTTCTTCGGATGTGAACTTCCGCACTCCGGAAGGGAATCGCGGAGTCACCCCTCCTGTGCGCCCGCGCGTACGTCTACTTTCGGACGATGCTCAGCGGTTGGCCCTTCCTCGCCCTGCTCGGCGGCATCGTGCTGCTGGGGTCGTCCGTGCAGCGGCTGGCCGGCATCGGGTTCGGACTGCTCGCCTCTCCCGGTCTGGTGCTGCTGATGGGTCCCGTGGAGGGCGTCGCGCTCGTCAACTGCGCGGGCGTCGTCATCGGGATCGCGGGGCTGGCGAGCAGCTGGCGGCGCGTACGGCTGCGCACCATGGTCCCGCTGGTCGCGGCCGCAGCCCTGACGGTGCCGCTCGGCGCGTGGCTCGCGCTGCGCCTTCCGGAGCCGGTGCTGCTGACGGGATGCGGGACGCTGATCACCGCCGCGGTGCTGCTCGTGATCTGCGGTGCCCGGCTCAGGGCCATGCGCGGCAGGGGCGGCGCCGTCGTCGCGGGCGCGGCCAGCGGGTTCATGAACTCCGCAGCCGGCGCGGGCGGTCCGGCGCTGTCCGTCTACGCCGCCAACGCGGGCTGGACGGCGAGGGAGTTCGTACCCAACGCGCAGTTCTACGGGTTGGCGGTCAACCTCATGTCCGCCTGCGCCAAGGGGATGCCCCAACTGACCCGTCCCGCCTGGCTCCTGGTCGCGGGAACCATGTGCGCGGGCATCGTGCTGGGGCACCTGCTCGCCGCCCGTACGCCCGAGAGGGGGGCGCGCCGCATCACTCTGGGGCTCGCGCTCGCGGGCGGAGTGGCCACCGGGGCGAAGGGACTCTGGCTGCTCGCGTGAGCAGCCGGAAAGCGCTGTTACGGGGAACCGCCGCCGCGTCCGGCGCGTGTTTCCCCGGGAGCCGTGACGGGTTCGGCCGGCGCGCCGGCCGCCTCGGCGGGCTCCGCAGGTCCCGATCCGAACAAGATCCCTGCGGAAACGGTGTGGTTGGTGTTCCCCGTGGTCATACTCTGGCGGTGGGTCCCCAACCCGTTGCGACAGACACATCGCACAACGTAGGCGGGTGGGCGCCGCAACGACCAGGGGGAGGACGGGAAAGCCGTGAAGCAGCCGCATACGGGGCCGGTGCGGGCTCCGGCGTCCGCGCTCGTGCCCCGGCCGTCACCGGTACCGCTGCCGTGCGGCGAGGATGGGTACGGACGACGGAGGGAACTCCCGCCGCCCGTACGCGAGTACGGGGCGGGGGCTGACCCGTGCTCCCTCCACACGCGCCGGGTCCCCACCGGCAGGATCCGTACCGGCAGCCTCACCGACCGCAGGAACCGACGACTGAACCACCTGACCGCCTGACCGCCTGACCGATTGAACGGCGTGAACCGCCCGACCAGCCCGAACCGACCAGCAGACACGACACAAGCAGCGAGGTGATCGATGGGCCCCGCGGGACCCACCGGACCGGTGATGAGCCGGGAGGAGGCCGACCGCGCGCTGGAACGGCTCACAGCCGAACACGAGGCGGTCGAGTCGTCGTTGCTCGCGCTCCAGGACCACGCCGGCCGGCGCCTCCTCGAAGGCGCGCGGCTCACCGGCACCACCGCACACCGGTGGACGCAGGCCGAAGCGGCCATCACGCGGCTGTGGAACGTCTTCGAGCACTACAGCGGTGCCCTCGCGAAGGCTCAGGAGGTACGTGAGCGCCGGCGCTGGCCGAGCCGTGAGGACCTCGCCGAACTGACGCGGCTGCTGCGCGGTCCACGCACGATCCCCGGCAGCGCTCTCGGCGACGGGGGGTCCGCAGACGGCGGGGCAGGCGGTGGCGCACGCCTGTCGGAGGAGGTGACGCTCGGCGACCTCGTCGAATGGATGAACAACTGGTATGCGCAGGCTCTCGACGTCGTCGCGGCGGCCGACTCCGTCTGGTCGGCGCTGCCCGCCCGCATAGACATGCTCGCCGCGGAACTGCGGCGCGTGCGCTCCCTCGCGCACTCCGTGGGCGTACGCCCCGGGGAACATCCCTCCGCCGACGACCTGGACCGTACGACCGAGGAACTCACCGCCCTGCGCGCCGAGGTGGTCTCCGACCCCCTCGCCTTCTGGACGTCCGCGGGCGGCAGCAGCGCGCCCGGCGGCGGCAGGCCCGACACGTCACGCTACGACCGTGCGGCGCGCGAACTTGAGGACATCCGGCGCGAGATCGACGCGGTGCTGGGCGTCCGTCAGGACTCGGAACAGCGGCTGATGCAGCTGCGCGACGTGCTGTCACGGGCGGACCGTACGCTCGCGGAGGCCCGGGAGGCACGCGGTGAGGTGCTGGCCAAGATCGCGGCTTCCGAGGTCCCCGCGGTGAGCGGGCCCGCGACGGCGCTGCACGAGGAGCTGTCGGCCGCCGCCGAGTACCGGCGCCGCTCCCAGTGGCACCGGCTCTCGCCCCTGCTGGAGAGCCTGGAGCAGCGCGCCGAGGACGAACTGGACCGGGCGCGCGCCCAACTCGCCGCCGTGACCGCGCCGTTGGCTGTGCGGGCAGAACTTCGCGGGCGTCTGGACGCGTACAAGGCGAAGGTCGCACAGCAGGGCATGGGGGAGGACCGGATGCTGATCGAGCGTTACGACGCGGCGCGGCGCATGCTGTGGAGTGCGCCCTGCGACCTGCGGGCGGCGGAGGACGCCGTGCTGCGCTATCAGCACGCGGCGCAGGACGTCCTCACGGCGCGGCAGGCTGGCGGCAGCAGCGGGCCCGCGCGGGCCGAGGGAGTGGCGGACTCGTGACCGGAGTACGGGACGGGGACGCGGAAGGGAAACCCGGGAAGCGGTACGCCGTCCCGGCCCCGGCACGTGTGCCGCGGACACGAGGCGGGTCTCGTCCCGCTCGTGCGGTCCGGCACCGAGAGGATCGAACCGGCGGAACGGGCCTGCCCGTTCGGCCCAGGACGTGGGTGTGACCATGCTTGATCGACTGTCTGCGTGTCCGAGCTGCGCCGAGCCGCCGGCGGCGGGGGACCGTTTCTGCGGCGTCTGCGGCGCCGATCTGACGGCTGCCGTGCGCTACCCGGCGGCCGGGCAGGGCGCCGGAACGGGTGCCGGGCCGGGCGCCGCCCAGGGTGACGTCTGGCCGGCCGCGCCGGGCAGCGGGGCGGCGCCGGGAGCCGCACAGCCCGCACCGGGAACGGCCGTACCGCCACCGCCCGCACAGGGAACGCCCACGGGCGAGCCGGACTTCACGCTCGCACCGGCAGAGGGCCCCGCCGCGGGGGTGCCTGCCCCGGGGGCCCCGTCCGGGCCTCCGGGTCCGCCTCCCGGTCCGCCGCCGCCCGTACCTCCGCCGCCGCCCGTACCTCCGCCGCCTGCGCCGGCGTCGCCTGAGCCTGCACCGGCGTGGCCGCACGAGCAGCCGCCGCCCGGGGCTCCGGGCGTTCCCCCGGGGCCGCCGCCTTCCGGGGCTTCCGGAGCTTCCGGCTCTTCGGGACCTTCCGGTCCGCCGGTGCCCCCGCCCGGTCCGCCGCCGCCACTGCCGCAGTCCGCGTACCCGTCCGCGCCGCCCCCGGTGCCGGAGACGCCGCCGGTCCCGGAAGCCCCGCCCGTGCCGGAGGCCCCGCCGGGCCCGGACCCCCGTGCCGCCGATCCCCGCGTCACTCTGGACGATTCGCCGCCGGAGGGCCTGCCGCCGCACGGGTCGCGCTGTGTCGCCTGCGGCACCGGAGCCGTGGACGGAGACGGTTACTGCGACCACTGCGGACACAAGCAGCCGCGTGAACGCGACCACATGGAGAGCGCGTTGGCCTCGGTGGCGGCCGCCAGCGACCGCGGGCTGCGCCATCACCGCAACGAGGACTTCTTCGCGCTCCACGAGGCGGTGACGCCCTCGGGCGCCCCGGCGACCATCGCCGTCGTCTGCGACGGCGTCTCGTCGGCCACCCGGCCCGACGACGCGTCCGCCGCCGCGGCCCGCGCCGCGGGCGCGGCGGTGTGCGGCTCGCTGCCGCAGGGCACACCCGCGCAGCAGGCGATGCACGACGCGCTCATCGCCGCGTCCGACGCCGTGACGGCCCTCGCCGCCGAAGGCCCCAACGAGCCCTCGAAGAACGCCCCGGCCTGCACCATCGTCGGTGCGATCACCTCGGAGGGCATCCTGACCGTCGGCTGGATCGGGGACAGCCGCGCCTACTGGGTGCCCGACGAACAAGGCGCGCCGCCCGCCCGGTTGACCGAGGACGACTCGTGGGCGGCGCAGATGGTCGCGGCAGGTCTGATGACCGAGGACGAGGCGTACGCGGACGCCCGCGCACACGCCATCACGGGGTGGCTCGGCGCGGACGCGTACGAGATCGAGCCGCACACCGCCTCGTACAAGCCGGAAGGAACGGGCGTCGTGATCGTGTGCACGGACGGGCTCTGGAACTACGCGGAGTCCGCCGAGCAGATGGCCGCGGCCATGCCGGCCGACGGACGGCACCGGCCGCTGCAGGCGGCGCAGCGTCTCGTCGGCTTCGCGCTCGACGGCGGCGGACACGACAACGCCACGGTCGCCGTCATTCCGTTCCCGGCGCCGGGTGAAGGAGCAGGAGCCGGAGCGGAAGCGGGACCGGCGGTCTGAGTTCCGTACGGACGGAGGCCGGCGGCCCGTCGCCTGCCGGAACCGGCGCCGCCTCCGCTCCCGTCCCGTCTCACGACGACTCCCTTTCGCCACGGAGCAGGAGCGGAACATGACCGATTTCGCCGAGCCCTATGCGCAGCCGCGGTTCTCCGTCGACGTGTACCAGAACGAATGCCTGCCGGAGGGCGGGCAGGCGGTCGACGCGATCATCACCGTCACCTCCGGTGCCGGAGCAGCCGGAGGCACGGCGGGGGCGGGGGAACCGCCCGGGCCGGCCGGTGCCGTACGTACGGACTGCGCAGTCGTGATCATGATCGACTGCTCCGGCTCGATGGACCACCCGGCTTCGAAGATGCGCAACGCGCGCGACGCCACCGCAGCCGCGGTCGACACCCTCCCCGACGGGGTCTCCTTCGCCGTCGTCGCCGGTACGCACCAGGCCGCTGAGGTCTATCCGGGCTGCGGCGCCCTGGCCGTCTCAGCCCCGGAGACCCGCGCCGGGGCACGGGACGCCCTGCGCGGGCTCCGCGCGGAGGGCGGCACGGCCATCGGCTCGTGGCTGCGGCTGGCGGACAAGCTGCTCTCGACGCACGACGGCCCCATACGGCACGGCGTACTGCTGACCGACGGACGCAACGAGCACGAGGATCCGGAGAGCCTGAAGGCCGCCCTCGACGCGTGCGCCGGCCGCTTCACCTGTGACGCGCGCGGCGTGGGCACCGACTGGGAGGTCGAGGAGGTCACCGGGATCGCCTCCGCGCTCCTCGGCTCCGCCGACATCGTCGCGGAACCGGAAGATCTCGCCGCGGACTTCGAGGACATGATGGCCGCAGCCATGCGCAAAGAAGTCGCGGACGTGGCACTGCGCCTGTGGACGCCGCAGGGCTCGAAGATCAAGTTCATCAAACAGGTCGCGCCCGCCGTCGAGGACCTGACGGCCCGCCGCACCGACGCGGGTCCGCACTCCGGCGACTATCCGACCGGCTCCTGGGGCCAGGAGTCCCGCGACTATCACGTGTGCGTCGAGGTGCCGGCGGCCGAGGTGGGCCAGGAGATGCTGGCGGCCCGCGCCGCGCTGATGCTTCCCGCGCAGGACGGCGGACTCCCGCGGACGCTCGCACAGGGCCTGATACGGGCGGTGTGGACGGACGACGTGGCGGCCACCACCACCATCGACGCACAGGTCGCGCACTACACGGGCCAGGCCGAGCTCGCCGCGGCCGTACAGGACGGTCTGCGGGCGAGGAAAGCCGGTGACGAAGAGGGTGCAACAGCACAACTCGGGCGGGCGGTACGGCTGGCCGACGCCTCCGGAAACGCGGATACTTCGAAGCTGCTTTCGAAGGTGGTCGACGTCATCGACGCTGCGAACGGTACTGTTCGGCTGAAGGCGAAGGTTGCCGACGCCGACGAGATGACACTGGAGACGCGGTCCACGAAGACGGTCCGTGTGAAGAGGTAACACACGCGAGGGCCGTACCGCAGGTACGGAAGTCCAGGAGTACGAGGGGGAGGCACTCACCATGCCGACTTGCCCGAACGGACACCAGTCGGCTGCCGACGACTGGTGCGAGGTATGCGGTCACCGCATGGCCGACGCATCCGCCGCACCGGCCGGCGCGGTGCCGCCGTCGCCCTCGCCGCCGGTTCCCGGAGGCGGGTACGGCTACCCCGGGCCGCCTTCCGTACCGGGTGGGCCGGGCGGACAGGGCGGACCTGGCGGGCCTGTGCCTCCGGGGCCTCCGCCTCAGGGTTATGGATATCCCGGGCCGGGCAGCGGCGGTCCTGGGGGTCCCGGTGGCGCTCCGGGTGGTCCCGGTGGTCCCGGTGGTGCTCCCGGCGGTCAGGGTTCTCCGCCGCAGCAGCCTCAGGGCGAATCCTGCCCCCAGTGCGGCAGGCCCCGTGACGGGCAGGCGCCGTTCTGCGACGGCTGCCGCTACAACTTCCTCACGCACTCGCCGATGGCGTCCGTACCCGCGGACCAGTCGCCGCAGCCCAGTGGCTTTCCCCAGCCGGGAGGCCCGGGCGGCCCCGGTCCGCAGAGTCAGCCCGCACAGCCGGGCCCGCCTCCGCCGCCGCCCGGCTTTCAGGGCCAGCCGGGACAGCCCGGTCCGCCTCCGCCGCCGCCCGGTTTTCAGGGCCAGCCGGGTCAGCAGCCGGGGCAGCCGGGTCCGCAGAGTCAGCCGGGACAGCCCGGTCCGCCTCCGCCGCCGCCCTTCCCCAGCGCTCCGTCCTCCGGTCAGGACCAGCAGTACGGCTACTCCGACATCCCCTCCCAGGTGGACCGTCCCGCCGAGCCGCTCACTCCGCAGCAGCCTCCGCAGGGCCCCGGTGGCTACCCCGGGCAGGGGCCCGGCGGGGCGCCCGGCCCGGGGCAGGGCCCTGGACAGAGTCAGGGACAGGGCCAGGGCATCGGTGCGCCCATGGCGCCGCCGGCGCCCGGAGGGCCGCAGCAGCCGTCACCCCCGAGTGGCGACTGGGCGCTGTCCCCGCCCGTCGCGCCGCACAACGACCAGCAGCAGCCGCCGGTCCCGTCGCTCTTCCAGGACCAGGGTCCCGGCCCCGGTCAGCCGCCCGGGCCGCCGCAGCAGCCCCAGGCGCCCCAGCACCAGTACCCGCCGCCGCCCGGACCGGGCGGTCCCGGCGGACCGGAGCAGGGACACACGGGGCAGCCGGGGCAGCAGCAGGTGCCTTCCGGCTCGTGGGTGGCCGTCATCGCGCCCGACCGCGAGTACTTCGCCGCGATGATGGACCGAAGCGGGCCCGAGGCCTCGAATCTCAACCTGCCCGCCTACTCGCCCGAGCAGCAACTCCCCCTGAACGGCAACCAGATCACCATCGGCCGCCGTCGCCACTCCACCGGCGAGGCGCCCGACATCGACCTGGCCCGTACTCCGGAGGACCCGGGGGTCTCGCATCAGCACGCCGTGCTGGTGCAGCAGCCGGACGGCAGCTGGTCGGTGGTCGATCAGGACTCCACGAACGGCACCACCATCAACGGAGCCGAGGACCCGATCCAGCCCTTCGTCCCGGTCCCCCTCAAGAGCGGCGACCAGGTCCACGTCGGCGCCTGGACGACGATCACCCTCCACCTCACGTAGCGAGCCCCGCCCTGCCCCGCCTCCACCCGGCACGTCAAGTGGAGGCGGGGCAGGGCGCGTTCAGGCGCAACGGGTGCGTTCAGGCGAAGTGGGCCCGAAGGCGGGCGTGCGCCTGCGACGGTGCGCCGACGGCGTCGAGTCCGAGGAGCGCCGAGCCCAGGACCGGCGGTGCCGTGACCACCTGGGGTGTGGCCTTGGGGGCGCGTACGGCGAGTTGCTCCGTGAGGTGGTCGTGCAGCAGCGGATGGCGGGCCGCGACGACACTGCCCCCGAGGAACACCGGCGTCTCGGTCTCCAGCAGACCGAGGCTGCGCATGCTGACCGTGGCCATCGTCACGAGTTCCTCGGCCTGCCGGCGAACCAGGACTTGGGCGACCGCGTCGCCGGCCGAGGCAACCTCGAAGAGGACCGGCGTGATCTCGTGCATGCGCGTACGCGGCAGATCTCCCAGGTGCAGGGCCTCGATCAGCGCGTACATCGAGGTCAGTCCGTAGTGCCAGGGCAGTTCCCTTGCGAGCTGCGTGTCCTCGCCGCGGCCGTCCTCCGCCCGCGCGGCGTGCCAGACGGCCTCCGCCGCCAGGCCGCCGCCACCGCCGAAATCGCCGGAGAGCCGGCCCAGCGCGGGAAACCGGTGGGTGCGGCCCTCGCCGTCCTGGCCCGCGCAGTTGACGCCGGCGCCGCAGACGACGGCCACGCCGTGACCCACGGGGCCGTCGTCCGGCAGCCCGGCGCGCAGGATGGCGAAGGTGTCGTTCGCGACGTACGTGGTGCGGCCCCAGCCGCGTGCGCCGACCGCGGCGGTCAACTCCCGCTCCTCACGCGGCAGATCGGCGTTGGCGAGGCACGCCGAGACGTGCGCGACCGGCTGTCGGGCCTCCGCTCCGGCCTGCGCGAGGGCTCTGCCGACCGGTTCCGCGAGCGCGTTCACCGCGGCGTTCACGCCCACCGCCTGCGGCTGGAAACCGCCGCCGCGGGCTCTGCCCAGCACCGCTCCGCCGACGTCGACCACCGCGACGTCGGTCTTCGTGTTGCCCGCGTCGAGAGCCAGGCATCCCGAGGTCGTCAGGCCCACGCCAGATGCTCCCGGTTGTGGGCGAGGAGCCGGTCGGTCAGCGCCTCGGCGCGGTCGTACTGGCCGATCAGCGGATGCGCCAGGAGTGCCTTGAAGACCCGGTCGCGGCCGCCGTTCAGGGCGGCGTCGAGCGCCAGTTCCTCGTACGCGGTGACGTGTGTGATCAGGCCGGCCTGGACGGGGCCGACGGCCGGCGCGGGCAGCGGCACGGCGCCGTCGCGGCCGATCTCGGCCGGGACCTCGACCACCGCGTCGTCGGGGAGGAAGGGCAGGGTGCCGTCGTTCCGTACGTTGACGACCTGCACGCTCGGGCGCCCGCCGCCGTCCTCGCCCGCGGTCCCCGGCAGGCTCGCGGTTCCCGGCAGGCTCGCGGTTCCCAGCAGGGAGGCGGCCAGCGCCACCGCCGCCTCCGAGTAGAAGGCGCCGCCGCGGCTGCCCAGCAGCGCGGGCTTCTCCGCCAGCGCGGGGTCCCGGTACATCCTCAGCAACTCCCGCTCCATGGCCGCGACTTCCTCCGCCCGTGAGGGCTTCGTGCGCAGCTCCTGAACGGCCTCGTCGTGCGCGTAGTAGTAGCGCAGGTAGTACGACGGGAAGACACCGAGCGCCTCCAGCACCCGGCGCGGCATCCGCAGTTCCAGCGCGAAGCCGTCGGCGTGCTCGTCGAGGAGGCGCGGTAGTACGTCCGCGCCGCCCGGGCCGCCCAGCCGTACGCCCAGTTCCCACGTGAGGTGGTTGAGCCCGTAGTGGTCGAGGTGGATCTCACCGGGCGCCACGTCCAGCAGCTTCGCGAACTTGCGCTGGAGGTTGACCGCCATGTTGCACAGCCCGACCGCCTTGTGCCCGGCCTGGAGCAGCGCGCGGGTCACGATGCCCACGGGGTTGGTGAAGTCGATGATCCAGGCGTCGGGGTTGGTGCGGCGCACCCGGTCGGCGATGCCGAGCACGACGGGAACGGTCCGCAGCGCCTTGGCGAGCCCGCCCGCGCCCGTCGTCTCCTGCCCGACGCATCCGCACTCCAGAGGCCACGTCTCGTCCTGCTGCCGTGCCGCCTGGCCCCCGACCCGCAGTTGCAGCAGCACCGCGTCGGCACCCGCGACCCCGGCGTCGAGATCCTGCGTGGCGGTGACGGTCGCGCCGTGACCCTGCTTGGCCAGGATGCGGCGTGCGAGCCCGGCGACCGGCTCCAGCCGTTCCGCCGCCGGGTCGATCAGCACCAGCTCGCTGACGGGGAGCGTGTCGCGCAACCGCGCGAAGCCGTCGATGAGCTCGGGCGTGTAGGTGGAGCCGCCGCCCACTACTGCGATTCTCATGGCGTACGTGCAGTTCCTTCCGCTTCAGCGTGAGGTGTCGAAGACTTCGTCACGGGTCATGGCCAGCGCGCTCTGCAGAGCCCCGTGCAGCACCGGGTCGGCCGTGACCGAACCCAGCCTCAACTCGGGCCTCGGCACGGCCAGTTCACTCAGTTCCGTCTGTACGAGCCGCCGCAGCCGCTCGCCGCCCGCCGTGAGCACGCCCCCGGACAGCACGATCAGCTGCGGGTCGAGAACGGCCACCATGGACGCCAGCCCGACGGCGGTCCCGGTGGCCAGCCGCCGCAGCAGTCCGGTGTACGGATCGTCCTCGTCGCCCGCACCGCCCTCGTCGGCCGGTTCCTCCCGCGCCCCCTCCCCGCCACCGGCACCGGCACCGGCACCGGCGGCGCGGCCCACCAGATCCGTGGCAATCCTGTGCGGCGAGGCGTCCTGGTCGTACGGCAGGCCCAGCTCGTGCGCCCAGCGCAGTACGGCACCGGCACCGGCAAGCTCCTGGAAGCCTCCGCTGCCCAGCTGAGCGGGGTCGCGGACGAGGCGCGTGCCGGGCACGGGAAGGAAGCCGACCTCGCCGGCGCCGCCCGTACGGCCGCGGTGCAGCCGACCGCCGATCACGAGCGCCGCACCGATGCCCTCCTCGTTCCACAGCAGGACGAAGTCGTCGTGACCCCCCGCGGCCCCCAGCCGCTGCTCGGCGACGGCGACGAGGTTCACGTCGTTGTCGTACGCGAGGGGCATCGGGAGCGCGGCGGCCATCTCCTCCAGCAGCGTGGGGGAGTGCCAGCCCGGCAGATGCGAGGCGTAACGGAGGCGGCCCGTGCTGGGATCGAACGCGCCGGGGGTGCCGATGACCGCGCGGTGCAGCTCCGAGGGGCGGATGCCGGCCGCCTCGGCCGCTCCCTCGACGGCCCGTGCGACGAGCTCCGGCGTACCCGGCTTCCGGCCGCCAGGCGGCCGGGCGGGAGTGGGCAGTTCGAAGGTGCCCGCGACGCTGCCGGTGATGTCGGCGACGGCGGCGTGGATGCGGGCCGTGGTGACGTCCACCCCGGCGACGTGTGCCGCCGCGCCGTTCACGGCGTACAGCTGGGCATTGGGCCCCGGACGGCCTGCGCTCCGGCCCGTGGCGACGACCAGGCCTGCCGCCTCCAGACGGGCCAGCAGCTGTGAGGCCGTCGGCTTGGACAGGCCCGTCAGCTCGCCGATGCGGCCACGGGAGAGAGGGCCCCTGGCGAGCAGCAGGTCGAGGGCGGCGCGATCGTTCATCGCGCGCAGCACACGCGGCGTCCCCGGTGCCGTACCGGTCATCTGCCCTCTGCCTCCGACGCTCGGCCACCACTGTTAGGAAGCCTTCCAGTCGTCGGACGGTAGAGCCCCGGCCTCGGCTGCGTCAATGGACCAGCGCCGGGCCGATGGCGCCCGCGCTACTTGGGAGCCTTCTGCAGGGGCACTTCCGAGCTGTTCGCCCGGTTACGTGCGTCCCCGGCACGGGCGGCCGTACCGGCTGCACCCGCTGCGCCCGCCGCGCCGAGGGCGAGCGGCTCCTGGGGCGTGCTCACAATGCCCCTGCTGTCCAGCTCCTGCTTGATCCGCCAGCGCAGCTCGCGCTCCACGCTCAGCGACTTGCCCGGCATGGTCTTCGCCGAGACCCGCACGACCATCTCTTCGAGCGTCACCGAGTCCAGGCCCAGCACCTCGACGGGCTCCCACAGCAGCTCGTCCCAGGGCTGCGTCCCGCCGAGCTCCTCGCCGGCGGCGACGATCGCGGCCCGCACCTCGTCGAGGTCCTCGTGCGGGGACACCAGGACGTCCACGGCAGCGGTCGCCCAGCCCTGGCTGAGGTTGCCGACCCGCTTGATCTCGCCGTTGCGGATGTACCAGATCTCGCCGCTGTCGCCGCGCAGCTGTGTCACCCGCAGACCGATCTCCAGGACCGTGCCGGAGACCTCGCCGACGTCGACGCGGTCCCCGACCCCGTACTGGTCCTCCAGGAGCATGAAGATGCCGGCCAGCAGGTCCGTGACGACGTCCCGCGCGCCGAAGCCCAGCGCGACACCGGCGACACCGGCGCTGGCCAGCAGCGGCGCCAGGTTGATGCCGAGGTCGGAGAGGACCATCAGCAGCGCGGTGCCGATGATGACGAAGGAAGCGATGTTGCGCAGCACGGATCCGATCGCCTCGGAACGCTGCCGCCGACGCTCGCCGCTGACCAGCAGACCCCGCAGCGCGTTGGCGCTGTCGGCGGCCTCCGCCCTGCGGTTCACACGCTTGATCAGCTTGCTGATCGAGCGCCGGATGATCCACCGCAGCAGGACGGCGATGACCGCGATGAGCAGGATGCGCAGCCCGGCGGAGACCCACTCCGACCAGTTCTGCCCGATCCACCCGGCCGCGTCGGCGGCGGACTCGTGCGCGTCCTCGAGAGAGGCCGCGGGGTCCTGCCCCGCGCCGTCCGCCGCTCCGGCTCCCGCACCGTACGGGCCCGCGGGCGTGGACGGAGAAGCAGCGCCGATCAGCCTGAACACAGCAGAACCTTCCGAGCGGGAGAACCAGGGTCAACCCAGCGCCGTGAGCCCGCCGGTGCGGGCCTCGAACGCGGCAACCACACTAACGGCGCACGGCCTTCACAAGCGGCGGGAGCGGCTCGAACGGGCGGTTTCCGGCCGTTCCGTGGGCCGCTTCGCGTCACGGTTCGTGACGTCTTGACTGCTCGGAAGCGGGGCAGAAGTTCAAGGGGGAGGCAGAGGGTGTGGTTGAAAACACGCTCAGGGCGTTACGCGGTCGTGGTGGCGGAATGACCAGGGCGCGGGACACACTGAGTACAGATCGTCCCGGCGCGAGCCACGCGCCGCAGACGTACAAGGAGGCACCGTGCCGCATGTCCTGGTCCTCAACGCGTCGTACGAGCCGCTCGGTGTCGTACCGCTGCGACGCGCCCTCATCCTCGTGCTCAACGACAAGGCCGTCAGCCTTGAGGAGTCCGGCGCCCTGATGCACAGCGCGACCCGCGTGATACCCGCCCCCAGCGTCGTCCGGCTGAAGCGCTTTGTGCGGGTGCCCTTTCGGGGCACTGTTCCGCTGACCCGCCGGGCGCTGTTCGCCCGCGACGGCGGCCGGTGCGCGTACTGCGGTGGTATCGCAACCAGCGTCGACCACGTCATTCCGCGCAGCCGCGGCGGACAGCACACCTGGGAGAACGTGGTGGCCGCCTGCCGCCGCTGCAACCATGTGAAAGCCGACCGTCACGTCGCCGAGATCGGCTGGCGGCTGCGCCATCAACCCGCGCCGCCGTCGGGCCTCGCCTGGCGGATCATCGGCACGGGGCACCGAGACCCGCGCTGGATGCCGTACCTACAGCCATACGGCGCGGACGACGCCCTCGCCCGGATCGAAGGCAGAGCGACTGCCTGAGACCGGGCTTCGTTGTTCTCACGGCCGGAAACACCGGGCATGCCGGGGGCGCGGCCGTGGGTGCGCCGTCGCGCCCCGGCAGCCGCGTCTCCCTCAGCGGCCCCGCGCCGTCTCCTCGCGCACGGCGTAGGCCTCCAGCGACCACAGCGAGTACCCGAAGCGCGTGGCACGCTCGTCACCCTGCACCCGTACGTAGCGGGTGTCCCCGGGCGCGTCCATGCGCACCGTCTCCCGGCCGCCCCTTCCGTCCCGCACCCTCGCGGCGTCGCGCCAGCGTTTGCCGTCGGGGGAGACCTGCACGCGGTAGCGCTTCGCGTACGCGTCCTGCCAATGCAGCACCAACTCGCCCAGCCGGGCCGGGCGTTGAAGCTTCAGCTGCACCCATTCGCCGTCCCCGGCCGGGGAGGACCAACGGGTGTCCCCGCGGCCGTCGTTGACGGCCGACGCCGGGAACTCACCCGTCTCGTCGCCGGACGAGGACGCCTCAGCCTCCCGCGCCAGGTCCGGCCCGCCGGTACGGGGGAAGGCGCGCACGGTCAGTGTCCGCTTCTCGTCCCCGAAGGACAGCGGGATGCGGTAGGTGCCTGGCTTCACCGACGCGTCGGCCTCGACCTCGACGGGAACCCGCGCCGACCCGCCGCGCGGTACGACGGTCCGCTCGGGGGTGCGCACGGTGAAGCCGCCGGGCGCTTCGGCGGTGACCCTGCCCCGTACGTCGGACGGGCGGTGGCCCTCGAGTTCGGCGGTGACCTCTCCCTTGCCGCCGCCGACGGGGGCGTAGATGTCGTCCCTCGACAGGGAGAGGGAGGCGTCGGGCCGGTCCGCGTACCAGGGCGTGATCTCGTGCACGACCGGTTCGTCGGAGCCGGGTGACCAGGCGAGTCGGAGCGCGTCGGCCCGCAGCCCGCGGCCCTCGTGCTGCGTCCAGCCGCTTTCGGAGAGCGGCCCGAGACGCTGCCAGCCCTCACCCGCGACGTGGGCCTCGACGCGTGCGCGGGTGCCGGAGCCCGGGCCGGTCTGCACGGTGACCGCCTCCAGCGGCCGCCGCTCGGGCAGCTGGACGGTGAGGGCGGGAGTGCCCGGTGCGGTGCCGTCAGGGCCCTCGCCGGGGCTGCCCGAGGCGCCGTCCCCGGGGGCGTGCGGGTCGCCGGAGGGATCGCCGTACAGGCCGAGGCCGCCCGGCAGCGAGGCGCCGGGCACGGCTGCGCGCGGTGCGAAGTACCCGGCGGCCGGGGCGGCTTCGGCACGGTAGGCGGTGTCCGGGTCGCCGTCGACGGCCGCTTCGGCCGGGGAGTCGGGGCGTGCCGCGGGACCGCCCTGCGCGGTGGCCCGGTGGCGTCCCGAGCCCTTGGAGCCGGTGCCCGTCCAGCTGTCGGAGGTCTTCAGGGCCCGCTTCACGAAGTCCGCCAGCACGCCCTTCCCGACGGTCGCGGACGGCCCGCCGCGCTCCTCGCTCTCCTCGTGCAGCCGCTCCAGTGCCAGCCGTGCGTCCCAGGCGCCGCCGCCGTCGCCGCGTCCCTGTGCCGTGAGCATCTTCACGGCCTGCTCGCCCGCTTCGCCGTGACGGGCCAACTCCTCAAGCCACGGGCGTACTTCGCGTGCGAGACCTTCGGGGACGTGCTCGGGCGCGGTACTCATCGTGCGGAAGGCGTCGCCCAGCCGGTCCGCGGCGCGCCGCAGCCGCTTCACGGACGCCTCTTCCTCCGGGTCGGCGGCGTCGTAGGCGTCCCAGAAGTCCTTCAGTACCGGCCGCAGATAGGCCGACTCCTCTCCGCCGAGGAGCGAGGAGGCGTCGTTGCCTGCGAGCGCGTGCACGGCCTCGCGGGCCCGCGCCGAGCTGCCGGCGACCGCGTCGACGGCCGCCTGCCAGGACTCCTCGGGGCGGTAACTCTTGGGGTTCCAGGCGTAGTCGGCGGCGGTGAAGAGCGGGATGCGCGAAGCGGTCGGCTGCTTCATGGCGTTGGCCAGCACGGCCGCGGAGCGGGCCGCGACGGCGGGTTCCCGTCCGCGGTAGGGGCCGAGGAAGATCCGGTCCTGCGCGTAGTCGTTGACCGGGTAGTTGTCCATCGTCACCAGAGGGTGCTGGTGGAACGCCGAGCGTGCGGCGGTCAGTTCGCTCCCGGTGATGGTGCGCGGCACCACGCCGACGCCCGTCCAGGCGATCTCCACGCCCGTGGTGAGGTTCTGCGCCAGTTCGGTGCGGTAGTCGGTGTCGCCCTCCTGGTAGAACTCGGTCGGCATGACGGACAGCGGCTCGGAGTCCGGGTGACGCGCGGCGAGATGACGGGCGACGTCACCGGCCAGTTCGGCATGGGCACGCGCCGCGGCCTTCGGGCCGGACCCGTACTTCTGTGCGTCCTCGTCGCAGTGCCATTCGCTGTAGCTGACGTCCTCGAAGCGGAGCTGGAACGCCTCGAAACCCAGCGCCCGCATCGCGTCCAGCTTCCGCAGCAGCGCACGGCGGTCCGCGGGGGAGGAGAAACACATCCCCTGACCGGGCGCGACGGCCCAGCCGAGCTTCACATGGTTGCGGCGGGCCCGTTCGGCCAGCGCGCGGAACTCTTCGCGTTGCGCTGCCGGGTAGGGGTCGCGCCAGCGGGAGGACTGCCGGTACGGGTCGTCGGTGGAGGCGTACAGATAGCGGTTCTGCTTCGTGCGGCCGAGGAAGTCCAGCTGCTCCAGGCGCTCCTGCTGTGTCCAGGAGCTGCCGTAGAAGCCTTCGGTGATGCCGCGCACGGGAGCGGTCGGCCAGTCCCGTACGGTCACGCCGGCGAAGCCACGGTCGCCGTCCCCCTCGGTGACGAGCTGGCGCAGCGTCTGCGCGGCGTGGAACAGGCCGTCGGCGTCCGCCCCTTCGAGGGCGACGGTGGGCCGCGAGCCGGTCCGGCCGACGGCGAGCCGGTAGCCGCTCCGGGGCAGGTCGCCGCGCGGCGGAGCCTTCAGCGCACGGAGTGCTCCGGGTGCCGAGGCGGCGTCCGCACGTACGACCAGGTCGTCTCCGCCGGGCAGGGGCTGCCCGGGACGCACCTCGCCGATGTCGCGGGCGCCCGCGTCGCGCAGCGCGGCTCTCAGCGCGTCGAGGGCCGCTTCGTCCGTGTCCTCGTCCGCGACGAGAGTCACTTCACGGCCCACCGGCACGAACGAGCCCCGCCGGTCCAGCGACTGCGGACGCGGCCACACCTTCGGTACGGAGGAGCCGCGGGCCTTGGCCGCCTCGCCGTCCGCTGCACGGTCCGGGGCTCCCGCGGAGTGACCGCCGGGGTCCGGTGCGGGGGCGGCCCGTGCCGTCGGCATGCCGCCGAGAAGCCCGCCGATGACGGCCGCGGTGAGCGCGGTCGCTCCCGCCCGCCGCCGTGCTCTGTCCCCCTGGGCCGCTGCGCCCACGACGTCCTCCAGTCCTCCCCGTGCCGGTAGCCGCCCGGCCGGCCGGCGGCCCCCGGTTCCACGGCCGTGCCGCCACCGGGTTCCGCGTCCGTGCCGCTTCACGAAGTCACCGTCGAAGGGCCCTTGCCGGCCTCACCGTTCAGATCGCTCACATCGGTCACATTGTTCACCAGAGCTGAACACCCGGTCCGCGGGACACACTTCGAAGGGCGAGCCCATCACCGTCGCGTCGAGCGTGTCAACGCGGGGTGGAGCGGCGGCAGTTCACGGCCGGGGATTCCACCGTCGCTGGACGCGGGCCGGTGCGGCAACGGTTCCCGGCGGGGCCGTGGCGGTGACCTGACGGCGCCCTGACGCCGTCCCGCCTCCGTCCGGCCCGCGAAGCCCTCGGCACGCTCCGCTGCCGGTCGTGACGGTGAGTCGCAACTCGGCGGGCACGGTGCCCTCATGACCGCGTACACACGGTGACGAAGGGCGGGTCTTTGCGGCCGTCAGGCGTGGCGGGGAACGGGCGAAGTACCGCAATCGGGGCGCCCGGTGGTGACCTTGGGTGAGTGGGCTGTAAAATTTCGTGCGAGATGGCCCGGAAACCCACCGTCCGTTCGCCGCTCGCCGCGGCGGACAGGCAAATCGCCTGCAGAAGGAAACGTGACCTCGGACACGTTCCGCCCCCGAAAACGTCTGCGTGCGGCTCGACTGGGTAGGGCCAAACTCCTGACCATCCGACGTCAACGAACGGAGGCCCGCCGTGGCCGCGTCCGCTGAACTTCTCGCCGTACTGACCCCGCTCCCCCGACAGGTGCTCTCAAAACAGCAGGTGCTCTCCAAACAGGGGCACGAGCCGGTAGACCTGTCCGGTGTGTCCGACCCCGACTCCGGACTTGACGGCTCGTGCTCATGCGGCTGCTTCGAGGCGCCGCTCACCTCCGAACCGCCCCTCGCCGACGTCGCCCCGCTCACCAGCGAGCCGCCCCTCGCGGAGCTGCCGCTCACCAGTGAGCCCACCGGCAACGGCTTCGGTGCCGACAGCACCGAGATCTGATCCCGGACCCGGCGCCCCGCACAGGACCTGTCGCCGAGCCCCGCGCCCCGCTCAGGCGGGGCGGGCGGCCGTCCGGGGAGACCCGGAAGAGCGGCGCCATGAGCGGTCCGCTATGTTGACGGTGTGAGCGACAAGGTCAATTCGAAGGTCAAGAAGAACGTTCTGCGAGCCGGCACGGTCACCGCCGCCTCGGCGCTGACGCTGCTGGCGTCGAGCCCGGCCTTCGCGGTCGCCCCCGACGACGGCGACGACCCCGGCCCCGGGATCAGCGTCGTCGAGACCCTCGGGCTGTTCGTCGCGGCGCCGATCGCCATCTTCCTCCTGATCTCCGCCCTCGTGATGCTGGGCGGCAGGTCGGGCAACGGCAAGCAGCAGCACTGAGCCACAGGCCCGGGCCGGAGCCGCGCGCCGGGCCGGAGCCACAGGTCGGAGCCGTTCCCCTTCTCCGGGGCTCCCCCTCTCCTTCCTTTCCCCTTCTCCGGTCGTCTCCCTCGGCCGGAGAACTCTCCATGCCGCAACCGGCCCGCGCCGTACGGGCACTGTTCCCGCATGCGCTGAACACGTACCCGCGCGCGAGCCTGATCGGCAGTCGAACGTGCGTACTTTAGGGCAGAGTTGTCCGGCTTTGTCGACGAGCTCGTAACAGAGGTTGGAAGGCGGTACGAGGCAGGGAATCGGGCGGACATGACGCACAACACCCCGCTTTCCCCTCGCCCCCTCAGCCACCTCACCGAAGCGGCACAGCGCCGTGTGCTGACCGCGACCGCGCTGCGCGAGCACGGTGTCTCCCTGGGCGCCGCCAACGAGCGCTGCGGCCCGGGCGGCCCCTGGCAGTTGCTGCTCCCCGGTGTCTACCTGCTGCACTCCGGCCCGCCGACCAGCGACGAGCGGCTGCACGCCGCACTGCTCTACGCGGGCGGCGAGTGCCCCCCGATCCCCGCCCAGCAGGGGCCCGCCACCCGTGCCGGCCGCTCCACGACCGCGGCACAGGCCGCACCCGCAACCACGGCCGCGCCCGCCCCCGCGGTCCTGCCGCCCGCGATGCTGGTCGGCGCGCCCGCCGTACGGCACTGCCCGCCTCCGCACCCCCCGGAGGCGATGATCACCGGCCTCGCTGCGCTCACCCTGCACGGCTTCACGGGCGCACCCTCCCTGCGCGCCCTCGACCGGATCGACGTACTCGTACCGCGGACGAAGCGGCTGCGCTCCACGGGGTGCGTCCACATCGTCCGCGGTCAGAGCCTGCCCGACCCCGAAGAGGTCACCGGCCTGCCCGTCGCCCCGGCGGCACGGGCCCTCGCCGACACCGTCGCGCAACTCACCGACGCCGGTGTGGTGCGGCGGCTGCTCGTGGAGTCACTGCGCGGCGGACACTGCGAAGCGGGCACCGTGGTGGGGGAGTTGCTGAGGGCGAGGCTCCTCGGGAGGCCGCACGTCAGGGATGCCGTCGACGAACTGGTGGCGGAGAGCCGCGCGTTGGCGGAGGGAATGCTCTACGAGATGGTCTTCCGGCACCGGCTCCCCGACCCCTGCTGGAACGTCGACCTCCGCCTCCCCGGCGGTCCCCACCTGGGCGGCGTCGACGCCTACTGGCCCGATCAGGCCGTGGCCCTGGAACTGGACACCCGCACGCCCCGTCCGCACATCGACCAGGACGCGCAGTGGTCGGAGTACGCCCGCAAGCGGGAGGCGCTGGAAGGGCTCGGCGTCACCGTCGTCCATCTCACGCCTGCCAAGCTCCGCGAATCGCTGGAACAGCAGGCAGCGATCGTACGTACGGCACTGATGACCGCAGTCGAACGGGAGCCCGCCGAATACTTGATCGTGACGGCGCGCTAGTGACTTCGCCCGGCCTCACGGAGTGCGCCGCGTGGACGGTCAGCCGCAGTACTCCGCCTCGACAAGATCGGAAGTCCCGCCCGACCAGTCGCCGTTGAGGTTGAACGCGGCGGTGTGCGAGCCGTCGGCCGTGGTGACGGCGGTGGAGCGCGAACCCTGGATGGTGCCCTCGTGGCCCCACACGGTGGTCCCGCAGGAGAGCCGGTGCCGGGTGAGGCCGAGACCGTAGCGGTCCTGCCCGTCGGCGGGGACCGTGGACTTCATCTCCGCGAGCTGCCGCGGCGGCAGTACGTCGCCGCGGAGCAGTGCCCGCATGAAGCGGATCAGATCGCCGGTGGAGGAGATCATCTCGCCGGACGCGCCCGCGACTGAGGGGTCGAGAGCGGTGACGTCGTGGACGCGCGCCTGCGCGCCCTTCTCGGAGAGCGTGGAATACGCGCGGCCGTGCGGAGCCGGGATGCCGGCGGAGGTGCCCGGCAGTGAGGTGTCGCGCAGCTTCAGCGGCCGGATGATCCTGCTTTCGATCTCCTGCGCGTAGGAGTGGCCCGTGGCCTTCGATATGACCATTCCGGCGAGTACGTAGTTGGTGTTCGAGTAGCCCCAGCCGCTGCCCGGCCGGAAGGAGCGGGAGTGCGCCATCGCCGTACGTACGAGGGACTCCGGGTCGTGCGAGTCGTAGCGGTGGTCGGCGAAGCGCGGGCCGAAGTGGTCGCGCTGCATGCCGGGATCAGCGGTGAAGTCGTACAAGCCGCTGGTGTGGCCGAGGAGTTGGCGGAGGGTGATGAGGCGGCCGTCCTGCCCGCCGCCCCGCACCGCCCCCGGAAGCCAGCGCTCGACGGGCGCGTCGAGATCCACCGTGCCTTCCGCCTCCAGCTGGAGCATCACCGCGGCTATGAAGGGCTTGGTCAGGCTGCCGATGCGGAATCTGTCCTGCGGCATCGGCGGGCGCCGCGTCGTCCGGTCCGCGACGCCGGACGTGCCGTGCCAGACGCCACCGCCGTCCTGCGCCTGGCCCAGAGCGCCCGGCACGCCCGCCTGTTCGACCTGAGCGTCCATCGCGTCCTGCGCGGCGTCGTGGCCCCCGTCGGCTGCCGCGGAGGCACTCACGGAGAACGCCGCCGCGGCGGCGACCACCAGGGCGACGACGGTGGAGCGCACGGACATGCGCCAACACTAGTGATCCGTACGGGTGGTGCGCCATACGGCGAGGACGACCAGGACGCAGCCCGCGTACTGGGTGGGAGTCGGGCGTTCTGCGAGGAAACCCACGCCGAAGAGGAGTGCGAGCACTGGCTGCAGAAGCAGCAGCGTGGCGCCCTTGTCGGGGGCGAGGCGCGCCAGCGCGGGGTTGATGAGCAGCCAGGCCAGCACCTGCCCGAGGAACGCCATGGGTATCAGCCAGCCCCAGGCGGGCCAGCCCGGGTCGAGGTCGACGCCCGTCCACAGGGAACCCAGCCCGCCGGCGGCGACGCCCGCCGCGAAGGTGGCGGTGCAGACGGGGAGCACGGTGTGCGGGGCCGCGGCCGGGACGGTGCCGGGGCCGGTCTCCTCCGGGCAGGCAGCCGACGGCTGTTGGGCGCCGGCGCCCCTGCCGCCCGCGCCGCCGAGCCTGATCAGAAAGAGGTAACCCGCGAAGGCGACGCCCGCGATGGTGCCGAACAGCACACCGGACGCCGGGTCGCTGCCCGGCTCCGCATCCCCGATCGCGCCCCCGGCCAGGGCGATCCCGGTCAGCAGCACCGGCGCGGTCAGCCAGAAACGCCGCGCGAGCCGTACACCGGTGAGGAAGCGCGCCAGCAGCGGGAAGACGATCAGCTGGACGTTGAGCAGCAGCGTGGCGATGGACGCCCCCAGGTCGTGGATGCTCTGTACCCAGCACACGTAGTCGAGCCCGAGCAGCGCACCCGCCGCGAGATCGAGCGCCACCAGACGCAGCGGGCGCGGCCCCCTCCGGCGGTACTCGACGAAGGCCATGGGTGCCAGCACCACGAGGGCGAGCGCGCACCGCATGAAGGCGGCGGTGCCCGCGTTCACCTCGGAGAGCTTGATGAACATCCCGGAGGACGACGTACAGGCCGCTCCCGCGACCACCATCAGCGCGGGGCCGCCCTGACCGGCACCCGGGGCGCGGCCGCTGCCCATGCCCCTTCCCCAGCGCTGTCCCAGGCCGCGACCGCGCCAGGGGTGCCGACCGCCGCTTCCCCCGGGTGCCGGTGCTCCCGCCGCTCCGGCCCTCTCCGTACTCGCCATGCGGGCCACTCTGCTCCACCCGGCGCGGAAGCAACAACGACGTTCTCCCGCCGCTGTCCAGCAGTGCCGCCACAGGGACGGCGGCGGGGCGCCGTGCCGGACCTGGAAAGGAAAGACGTGAGCCCTCGTGCCGTGGCCCGGCACCCCCAGGCTCCGCGCACCCCTTCCCGTCCCCCGTCACGGCTTGCGCAGCAGCAGCTCCACGTTGCGGTCGTCGGGGTCGCCCTCCAGCCCGGTGCGGGCACCGGGCGCGTTGAGGGCCAGTTCGCGGTAGAGGGAGGCCAGTCCGGTCTGTGAGAGATCGTCGAAGTCGGTGCGCGCCGGTGCCGAGGACTCGATCAGGGTGGTGAACAGCGAGAGCGTGCCGTCCCCGTTGTCGGCCAGTTCCAGCGTCCGTGCCAGTTGAGGGAAGTCGACGTGGGAGGCCGTGGATATCTCCCAGAACGTACGGCGCGGTCTGATGCGGTTCTTGTGACTGTGGCCGTTGATCCAGGCCAGGACGTGCGGATTGCGGTGCAGCAGGGACAGGAGCCTGTCGCCGCCGTCCGGGATGGTCGTGCTGGTGTGGTGGCTGAAGATCAGCACATACGTGCCCTTGTCGCGCTCCTCCCTCAACCGGCGTTCCAGCCAGTCGAGTTGGGCGTCGCTCACGCTGCCCTTGTAGCCCCCGTCAAGCCGCGTCGTGTCCAGGCTGATGCCCGTAACGCCCTCCGCGACCCGGAAGGTGTAGTAGAGGCGGTCCTCGGCGAGATTGGCTTCGGTGTAGCCGTGCCCGACGGGACCCGCGCCCTTGTACCGGCGGCGCATGTGCGCACGAACCCAGTCCTTCCTGGTGAACGGCGCCCGCTCCAGGTCCGCGGTGACGCGCCGCATCTTCCGGGAGTCCGTCCGGGAGCGCAGCACCTCCTGGTACAGCTCACCCTTCGGGTCGTCGCCGCTGTCCAGCGCCTTCCACAGCCTGGCGGCCTCCGCCTCGGACTCCAGCTCCATCAGCTTCCTTCCTCCGACGGCGAAGTCCGCGAAGAAGGAGCTGCCGGCGTAACAGCCGCCCGGGAGGGCGTCGTGGTTGCCGGACGTGGAGTACCAGGGAAGCGCCAGGCCGGGGCTGTTGACCTGGCGTATCGCCGCCCGCAGATAGCCGGGGATGCGGGGGAAGCCCAACGCCTTGTCGTTGTCGCGGAGATCGTCGTCGGGATGCCAGTAGAGCTTCAGCCCGCTGTCGTGCACGCCCTCGTACCGGTCGACGTCGCCGGTGTTGGGGGTGAGGCGCCCGCCGGTCATCGCCGTCAGGAACCAGTCGAGTTCGGACCGGCAGTTGTTGTCGGTGTTGTCGCCGGTGGTCACCACGAACGACAGGGGCTCGCCGGTCGCCGGGCCGCCTCGCAGCGAGTTGACGCGTTCGATCAGGGAGACGGCGGCCGGGACGGAGAGCGCCTCCTGCGGCCGCCACGCTGCGCCGGTCTCCGCCCCCGGCCGCAGGAACTCGTAGCGCAACGGGTGCTGCACGTCGACCATGTGCAGATCCGTGAACTGGACGAACGCGGTCAGGGGCCGTCGCTTCTCCGCACGTCCGGAGCGCGCCTCCGCGAGATCCGTACGCACGAGCCGTTTCCAGCCCGGGCCGTCTTCGAGCCGGCGGTAGCCGTCGGCGTCTCCCCGCGGCGAGGCCACGCCGACGAGTGTGGTGCCCTCGGGCGACGGCTCCACCGGCTCGTCACGGGTGACGGGCGCCTGCGAGCGTGCACGGGCGGCGCGTGAACGTGCCATGGCTGCGGGTGAGGGCGCCGCCTTCGGCGGCGGCTGACCGGCGTTGGCTGCGCCGAACACCGATCCGGCCCCCAGAGCGGTGGCCGCTCCGGCGCCGAGTGCGAGTAGGGTGCGGCGGTCGGGCAGACGTGTCTGCTTCCGGCTGCTGCGGTCCATGCGGGCTGCCTCTCCGGGTGAGGGACGCGAAGCGGAACGGGTGCCGCGCCGGGCCGCTCGTGTCGAACGGCCGGAACGACCTGCTCACCAGGGATGTTTGGCATCGGGAGTGACCTGCGTCTGAACGACGGCAGAACGCCGCACGCCCATCCACACTCATGGATCACTGACCGGAACCTGATCCTCTTCCTCGTCGCCCGGCTCCGCCCGGCCGTCGTTCTGCCGCTCACCCGCCGTTCACCTGCCGCCTCGCCGGACCGCTCCGGCCGACCGGGTGCGCGGGTGGGAACCGCGTGCGGTCACCACGTGGAAGGATGGCCGAACTACGACATCGTGAGACCGCGAGAGCATGGGAGAGCACCAGGTGCCTGGCACGAATCTGACACGCGAGGAGGCCCGCGAGCGCGCGCAGCTCCTCCGCGTGGACTCCTACGAGATCGAGCTGGATCTGAGCGGCGCGCAGGACGGGGGGACCTTCCGCTCCCGTACGCTCGTCCGCTTCGAGGCTGCCGAGCCCGCCTCCAGCTTCATCGACCTGGTGGCCCCCGAGGTGCACGAGATCACCCTGAACGGACGGTCCCTCGACCCCGGAGAGGCCTTCGCGGACTCCCGCATCGCGCTGCCCGGCCTCGCCCAGGGCCCCAACGAGCTGGTCGTCGTGGCCGACTGCTCGTACACCAACACCGGTGAGGGCCTGCACCGGTTCGTCGACCCGGTGGATCAGCAGGCCTATCTCTACACCCAGTTCGAGGTGCCCGACGCGCGGCGCGTCTTCGCCAGCTTCGAACAGCCGGATCTGAAGGCCACCTTCCAGTTCACCGTGCGTGCTCCCGAAGGCTGGACGGTGATCTCGAACTCGCCGACGCCGGAGCCGGAGGGCGGACTGTGGCGTTTCGAGCCGACTCCCCGCATCTCCTCCTACATCACGGCGCTCATCGTCGGCCCGTACCACTCGGTGCACAGCACCTGGGAGGGCGGCGGACGCACCGTCGGCCTGGGCATCTACTGCCGCCCTTCGCTGGCCGAACACCTCGACGCCGAGGCGATCTTCGAGGTGACGCGGCAGGGATTCGACTGGTTCCAGGAGAAGTTCGACTACCCCTACCCCTTCGCCAAGTACGACCAGCTGTTCGTGCCCGAGTTCAACGCGGGCGCCATGGAGAACGCGGGCGCGGTCACCATCCGCGACCAGTACGTCTTCCGCTCAAAGGTGACGGACGCCGCGTACGAGGCACGAGCGGAGACGATCCTCCACGAGCTGGCCCACATGTGGTTCGGCGACCTCGTGACGATGGAGTGGTGGAACGACCTCTGGCTGAACGAGTCGTTCGCCACCTACACCTCCGTGGCGTGCATGGCGGCGGCTCCCGGCTCCCGCTGGCCGCACTCCTGGACGACGTTCGCCAACCAGATGAAGACCTGGGCGTACAGGCAGGACCAACTCCCCTCCACCCACCCGATCATGGCGGAGATCCGCGACCTGGACGACGTCCTGGTCAACTTCGACGGCATCACCTACGCCAAGGGCGCGTCCGTGCTGAAGCAGCTCGTCGCCTACGTCGGCGAGGAGGCCTTCTTCAGCGGCGTGCAGCGCTACTTCAAGCGGCACGAGTGGGGCAACACCCGGCTGAGCGACCTGCTCGGCGCCCTGGAGGAGACCACGTGGCGGTCCGACCTGTCGGAGTGGTCGAAGGCGTGGCTCGAGACCGCCGGCATCAACGTGCTGCGGCCCGAGATCGAGACCGACGCCTCGGGCACCATCACCTCCTTCGCCGTACGGCAGGAGGCGCCGGCGCTGCCCCCGGGAGCCACCGGTGAGCCGACGCTGCGCCCGCACCGCATCAGCATCGGCGGATACGACCTGGAGGACGGGCGGCTGCGGGCCTCCCGGCGCATCGAGACGGACGTGACCGGCGACCTCACCGAGGTGGACAACTGGGTGGGCCAGAAGCGTCCCGACGTCGTCCTCCTCAACGACGGGGACCTCTCGTACGCGAAGGTCCGGCTCGACGCACACTCGCTGGAGACGGTCAAGCAGCACATCGGGGACTTCACGGACTCCCTGCCCCGCGCACTGTGCTGGGCCTCCGCGTGGGACATGACCCGCGACGGCGAACTGCCCGCCCGCGGTTATCTCGCCCTCGTACTCTCCGGCATCACCGAGGAGTCGGACATCGGCCTCGTCCAGTCGCTGCAGCGGCAGGTCAAGCTCGCCCTCGACCTGTACGCCGATCCGCGGTGGCGGGAGACCGGCCTGCTGCAGTGGTCGGAGGCGGCCCTGGAGCAGCTCCGCGCGGCAGCCCCCGGCAGCGACCACCAGCTCGCGTGGGCCCGCGCCTTCGCGTCCGCCGCCCGTACGGACGGCCAACTGACGCTGCTGGAAGGCCTGTTGGACGGAAGCACGTCGGTGGAGGGCCTCGCCGTCGACACGGAGCTGCGCTGGGCGCTGCTCCAGCGGCTCGCCGCCACCGGACGGGCAGGGGAGAAGGAGATCGCGGCCGAGCTGGAGCGCGACGCCACCTCGGCCGGCGAGCGGTACGCGGCGATGGCACGGGCCGCACGGCCCACGGCCGAGGCCAAGGCCGAGGCGTGGGCCTCGGTGGTCGGCAGCGGTGCCGCGGAGGAGACGGGGCTTCCCAACGCGGTGCAGGAAGCGGTCATCGGCGGGTTCCTGCAGACCGACCAGAGGGAACTGCTCGCGCCGTACGCCGAGAAGTACTTCGAGGTGGTCAAGGACATCTGGGAGCAGCGCAGTCACGAGATGGCACAGCAGATCGCGGTCGGTCTCTACCCGACGCTCCAGGTCTCGCAGGAGATCCTCGACGCCACGGACGCGTGGCTGGAGAAGGCCCGGCCCGGGGCGGCGCTGCGGCGCCTGGTGACCGAGTCGCGGGCGGGCGTGGAGCGTGCGCTGCGCGCGCAGCAGGCGGACGCGGCTGCTGCGGGCTGAGGCAGGTGTGCGGGGCGCGCGGTGAGGCTGCGCGCCCCGTACCTGGTGCCGTCACCGGACAGAGTCTGCCGGGAGGGGCACTGGAACGGCCGGGGCGTGACCGGGCCGGGTTGGCGGACATCCGGCGGCCCCCCGCGCGGACGGCAGATCCGTCACTCCGGCCCGGCTGCCCCGGAGGCGCCCGAAGGCCCCCGGTCTGCGCCGGGGGCCTCCGTGTGGGGGGATGCGGGCGGTGCATCTCTCAGGCGTGGTGCGTACAACTGCGCTGTTCAGGCGTGGTGCGTTGTGTTGCTACGCGCTGTTCCGGCGTGGTGCTGGGCTGATTCTTCTGTTGGATCTTCTGTTCTTTCCGGCCCGCGGGCCGGCACTGCTGCTGGGCTGTTGTGCTGCTCGGCTACTTGCCGAATGCCGCCTGGTCGAATGCGGCACTCGCCACGCCGTTCGCCCACAGGGACTCGACCTGTGCGGCTTCGTTGGCGTCCGGCTTGTCGTTGGTGCAGGAGGGGCCGGGGCCGCCACCGGACATCAGCTCGCTGCACGGTCCCTCGTAGTGGTCCGGCAGGCCGAGCACGTGCCCGGTCTCGTGGGAGGCGACGCGGTTGGAGTCGTACTCCTGGTTCTGGGCGTAGTCCAGGAAGATGTAGCCGTTGCCGTGACCGTCGGTCGAGGCGTACGAACCACGCGGGTCGTTGCCCTCGCGGTAGTCGAAGCTGGCGTTGCCGCCCTCAGCGAGCGTCACGTTGTTGACGGCCGCGTTCCAGACGGCCGTGCTGTTCGCTATCTCGCTTGCGAAGGTGGGGGCGCCGCTCGCGTCGTAGTTGACGGTGACGGCCTGAGTGCCGGGCTTGGCGGCCTGCTTCTTGAGCGCGTCCTTCACGACGGCCTTGAAGAACGCCTCGGTTGCCTTGTCCGATTCGCCGATGTATCCGGCGCGGGTTGCGCTGCTCTTCGAGGTGCTGCCACTGTCGTCCGGCGTGGCAGCCGAGGCGGGCATCGCACCCAGACCCAAGGCCAGTCCGAGGCCGAGTGCCGCTGAGATTGCCGTGGTGCGGTGTCTCATGGGGGGTCTCCTTGTGGTCCGTAGCGCCGTGACCGCTGCAAGGTGGGGTGCGGCCCCGTGCTTCCGGAAGAACTCCTGCCGACGAAGAGTCTGTTGGAGACCGGGCCGCGCGGGATGATGGCAAGTAGTGATAGGCCCGTCGCATCACCCGATACGCAGGGCGTTCCGGGACCCTTCGGCGTCTGGTGTGACGAACGCCCGCTTGGCTATGCTCCGCCGTGTGGAGCTGGAAGTGAGGCATCTTCGCGCGCTCTGCGCGATCGCCGACACGGGCAGTGTGCACAAGGCCGCCCGTCAACTCGGCATGACTCAGCCCTCATTGACCACGCAGCTCCGCCGGATCGAGCAGGCCGTCGGCGGTCAGCTCTTCTCCCGGGAGCGTACGGGCAGCATCCCCACCCCGCTGGGCAAGTTCGTCCTGTGCCGGGCACGGCCCCTCGTGGCCGAGATGACCGCGCTGGTGAGCGAGGCGCAAGCCGCCGCGAGCCGCGCCGGCGGCGAGTATCTGCGCATCGGAAGCACCGGCTCTCCGGCGGTGCCGGGCTGGTTGCGCAGACTGCGCGCGCGGTTCCCCGAGGCGGACACCACCTTCCACATGGACGCCTCGGCCCACACCCTGCTGCGCATGATCGCGTCGAACCAGCTCGACGCCGTCTTCGTGCACGAGGTCGAGGGCTCGCCGCTGCGGATACCGGACGGCGTGGAGCTGCACGTACTCGTCGAGCGCGAGCCGCAGTTCGTCGCCCTCTCCGCGACGCACCCGGCCGCGTCCCGCCCGGTGCTGAGCCTCGCGGAACTCGCACACGAGAGATGGATGGTGGACCCGACGGCGGACGGTGAATGGACCGGGCTGCGCAGGGTCTTCACCGAGGCGGGCATCAGCCCGCGAGTGGTGCACGGCGACAATCTGGCAGCCGCCGACCTCGTGGCAGCCGGCGAGGTGGTCGCGCCATGCCAGCCCACCGCGCCCGCGCGCCCCGGCAGGGTCGTACGTCCGCTGCTCGGCGATCCGCTGGCGGTGCGGCTGCTGCTGGCGACCCGCGAGACGACCGCGGGTGCGGTTCCCGACACGGCGCCCGTGATCGAACCGGCCGCGCTCCTGGCCGACCTCGAAGCGGCATACCGCGAGGTGGCGTGGGCGAGTGACGCCTACCGTCACTGGTATCAACGGCACGACGACAGCTCGTCGTTGCCGTTCACGGTCGTGGCTTAGGCCTGTCGGACGGGCCCTGGAGCCGGGAGACGTGGCTCAGGGGCGGGCGAACCGGCGCCACCGGAGCTTCAGCCGCCTCACCAGTGCGTCGAAGACGTTCGGCGTGGTGACGGCGACGGACGAATGGCTGCCCTCACCCGAGAGCCGGACCCGGAACCGGGCCCGCTGCGGAGCACCTTCCCGGTCGTCGCTTCCGTACTTGACCGACCCCCACTTGAGGACGAGCCCGTCGTCCACCACCTCGGTGCCCTCCGGGACGAGCACCCGCACCGAGGAGTGCTGCAGGTCGACTTCGACGGCGACCTCACCGGCGAGGACGACCGCCTCGGTCATGTCCAGCCGCACCGCGCCGTGCTTGGCCTCGACGTCGATCCGCCTCGGCACCGGCCAGCGGCCCTCGCGGCGCACGGTCGACCCGTGTGCCCGCAGCACCAGCTCCTGCTGCGGAGCAGGCGATGCGATCTCGGGCAGATCGGCCGTGATCGGCTCCAGCTCGCCGTAGGTCCGCGCCTGATAGGCGAGGGTCATCCGCTCCTCGAACTCGGCGAGGTCGATGCGCCCCTCGCTCGCGGCGTCCCTCAGCCGCTCCACGACCTGCTCACGATCGTCATCCGACGCCCGTTGCGCAAGGCGCTTCGACACCGGTTCGGGCTGCTGTTCGCTCACCCGCCGGATCCTACGGCAGACCTCCCTGGCAGCAGGAGTCCGTGGTGCAGGCCCGACAGGGCAACTGCGGGCCGCGACAAGTCAGTCGGTGTCCGCGCGAGCACGATGGTCAGCTTCGTGTCAGCCCCGTGCCAGCGCCGGGCCGCCCTGCGCGCCCGTCCGTCCGTCCGCCGCGTCGCAGCGCTGCGCCAGCAGTGCCCGTGCCAGGTCGTCGCGTGCCTCCAGCACGAGCCGGCGAAGCGCGGGAGCCGCGTCCTCGTGTGCGGCGAGCCACGCGTCCGTCGCGTCCAGCGTGACCTGATCCCCCTGCAGATCGGGGTAGAGACCCCTTACGACGGCCATGGCGATCTCGATCGAGCGCGTACGCCAGATCTCCTCCAGGGCGTCGAAGTAAGGCTGCGTGTACGGCGCCGTCAGCTCCTGCTGCCCGGGCTGGGCGAACCCGGCGATCGTGGCCTCGACAAGGGCGTTGGAGAGCCGGTCGGAGGTCATCACGGCATCCCACGCCTGTGCCTTGACCTCCGCCGAGGGGCGTGCCGCGAGACAGCGCACATGGTGCCGCTTTCCGGACGCCGTGTCGTCGCGGGCGAGTTCGGCGTCGAGCAGGTCCGCGTCGGCCTCGCCGCGCGCGGCGAGGGTCTCCAGGAACGTCCAGCGCAGCTCCTGGTCGACGACCAGCCCGTCGATACGGGCGGCGCCGTCGCCCTTCGAGCCGTCCGGGCCCGGAGCGCCGAGCAGCCCCCGCAGCAGGCGCAGATCCTTCTCGTCGGTGGCGACCGCGGCGAAGAAGCGCGCCCACGCCAGCTGGTGACCGCTGCCGGGCTCCGCCAGCCGCAGCCCGCTGAGCGCGCCCTCCGCCAGGGCACGCCGCAACTCCGCACGCCGTTCCGGCGCGGAGTAGTGGACCACGGCGGAGCGGCTCCAGGCGTGCAGCGTCTGCAGCACGCCGACGTCCGACTCGGTGCCCGCGAAGGAGAGCACCAGCGAGATGAAGTCCCGCGCGGGCATCAGAGCGTCACGCGTCAGATTCCACATCGCGGACCAGCAAAGTGCCCTGGACAGCGACGGGTTGTGGCCCCCGTCCGCCTCCGGCACCGTGCCCCGCCCGGTCGCCGGTCCCGGCGGCGCGAGCTCGCCGAGGTGCGTACGCAGCGACGCCAGCGAGTCCCGGTCGAAGCGGATCTTGCAGTACGTGAGGTCGTCGTCGTTCACGAGCACCAGATCCGGCCGCTCCGCACCGGCCAGCTCTCCGACGACCGTACGGGCGCCCCGCACGTCCGCCTCCGCCCGCGCGTAGCGGACGAGCCCGCGCTCCAGGCCCTCGTGCCGGTAGAGCCCGACGGCGACGCGGTGCGGCCGCAGGACGGGATGTTCCTCCGGTGCCTCCTGGACCACGGCGAGCTCGGTGATCCGCCCGTCGGCATCGCAAGTGACCCGCGGCGACAGCGAGTTGACTCCGGCGGTCTGAAGCCACGCCCGCGCCCACTCGTCCATGTCGCGGCCCGAGGTCTCCGCCAGGACCGCGAGCAGGTCGGCCAGCGTGGTGTTGCCCCACGCGTGCCGCTGGAAGTAGCGCCGCGCCCCTTCCAGGAAGGTCTCCCGGCCCACGTACGCGACGAGCTGCTTGAGCACCGACGCGCCCTTGGCGTAGGTGATCCCGTCGAAGTTGAGCTTGGCGTCCTCCAGGTCCCGGATGTCCGCCGTGACGGGATGCGTGGAGGGGAGCTGGTCGGCCCGGTAGGCCCAGGACTTGCGGCGGTTGGCGAACGTGATCCAGCCGTCCTTGAACCGCGTCGCCTCCACCAGCGCCAGCGCGCCCATGTAGTCCGCGAAGGACTCCTTCAGCCACAGGTCGTCCCACCAGCGCATGGTGACCAGATCGCCGAACCACATGTGCGCCATCTCGTGCAGGATGACGTTCGCCCTGTGCTCGTACGACGCCTCGGTGACCTTCCCCCGGAAGACGAACTCCTCGCGGAAGGTGACCAGCCCCGGGTTCTCCATCGCGCCGAGGTTGTACTCGGGAACGAAGGCCTGGTCGTACTTGCCGAAGGGGTAGGGGAAGCCGAAGTGGTCGTGGAAGAAGTCCAGGCCCTGCTTGGTGACGGTGAAGACGTCGTCGGCGTCGAAGTGCTTGGCCAGCCCCTTGCGGCACAGCGCGCCGAGGGGGATCTCCAGCTCGCCGCCCTCTCCTTCGAACGTGCGCCGGTAGGTGTCGGTGACGTAGTGGTACGGGCCCGCGACCACCGCCGTGATGTACGTCGAGATGGGCTCGGTCGGCGCGAACCGCCAGCAGGCCGCCCCGCCTTCGCCGAGGCGCTCCGGCTCACCGCGCCGCTCGCCGTTGCTCAGCACCGTCCAGCGGGCGGGCGCGGTGACGGTGAAGGTGAAGCGGGCCTTGAGGTCGGGCTGCTCGAAGTTGGCGAAAACCCTGCGGGCGTCGGCCGGTTCGTACTGCGTGTAGAGGTAGACCTCGCCGTCCTCCGGGTCGAGGAAGTGGTGCAGGCCCTCGCCCGTACGGCTGTAGGCGCAGGCCGCGTCGACGACGAGCTCGTTCTGCGCCTCCAGCCCGTCCAGGGCGATGCGGGAGCCGTCGAAGACGGTGTCGGCGTTCAGCGAGCGCCCGTTGAGGGTCACCGAATGCACCCTGGGGGCCACGAGGTCGGCGAAGCTGGAAGCGCCGGGCTCCGAGCAGCGGAAGCGGATCGTCGTCGTCGAACGGAAGGTCCGGGGCCCCTTCGCCGGCGGGGGAGAGGTGGCCGAGCGCAGATCCAGCGCCACCTCGTAGCCGTCCACGGTCAGCAGCCCGGCCCGTCGCTGTGCCTCCTGCTGGGTCAGGTTCTCTCCGGGCACGGCGCGGCTCCTCTTCTGGGTTCTTTTTCGGTTCTTCTCGGATTTCCCGGGCTTCTCGGCTTCTCCTGCTCCCCCGGAAACCGGCTCCGGCGACGACGCCTCAGCATTTCACGCGGCACACGTACCGCACACGCGGGAATTGCGGCGCGGGTTCGTGCGTTGCCGCAGCAGCCGGACCACCGTTTGCCCGTCCAGCAGAGCCCCTGTCCAGGAGAGCCGAGGAGAACGTGCAATGCCAGAGAAGACCGTCGCCGACTTCTGGTTCGACCCCGCCTGCCCGTGGGCGTGGCTGACCTCCCGCTGGATGCTGGAGGTGGAGAAGGTCCGGCCCGTCGAGGTGCGCTGGCACGTGATGAGCCTCGCCGTCCTCAACGAGAACAAGCTGGACGAGCTGCCCGAGGGGTACCGGGAGCTGCTCGCCTCCGCCTGGGGCCCTGTGCGTGTGTGCATCGCGGCGGAACAGAAGCACGGAAGCGAGGCGCTCGGCCCTCTCTACACCGCTCTCGGCACCCGCCGGCACAACCAGGGCCAGGAGATGTCGCGGCAGCTGCTGGAGGAGGCCCTCGAAGAGGCCGGTCTGCCCGCCGGCCTGGCGGACGCCGCGGACTCCACGGAGTACGACGAGGTGCTGCGCGCCTCGCACAAGGAGGGCATCGACCTCGTCGGCCAGGACGTCGGCACCCCCGTGATCGCCGTGCCCGGCGCCGACGGATCACCGATAGCGTTCTTCGGGCCCGTGGTCACCCCGGCACCCAAGGGCGACGCGGCGGCGAAGCTGTGGGACGGCACGCTGATGGTGGCGTCCACGCCCGGCTTCTTCGAGATCAAGCGCACCCGGGACGTCGGCCCCGTCTTCGACGACTGACGCCACCCGCCCGCGGGCGCGGGGCGCAGGCCCCGCAGTCAGGAGGGCCCCCGTACGTCACGTCCGTACGGGGGCCCTCCCTTTCTCTCCACCTGCCCGGTGAAAGGTGAGAAGACGATCACGAGGGCAGGAGGTCTTCGTGCCGGGGCGCCAGGGCCCTCGGGTGCTCTACAGCGGCGTGAGCAGGGTGTTGCCCTTCTGCTTCGCGGCCGTGTAGCGCCTGCTGACGTCCTGCCAGTTCACCACGCGCCACATGGCCTCGACGAAGTCGACCTTCTGGTTGCGGTACTGCAGGTAGAAGGCGTGCTCCCAGGCGTCGAAGACCAGGATGGGCACGCTGCCCTGGCCGACGTTGCCCTGGTGGTCGTAGACCTGTTCCACGATGAGGCGCCCGGTCACCGGCTCGTACGCCAGAACACCCCAGCCGGAGCCCTGAGTGGTGGCCGCCGCCTTGGACAGGTGGGACTTGAACCTGGCGAAGGAGCCGAAGGACTCGGCGATCGCGTCCGCGAGCTCGCCCGTGCCGTCCTTCTCCAGGGGCTCGCCGCCGCCGTCACCGGTCATGTTCTGCCAGTAGATGCTGTGCAGGATGTGCCCCGAGAGATGGAACGCCAGGTTCTTCTCCAGGCCGTTCACCGCGCCCCACTGGTCCTGTTCGCGGGCTTCGGCGAGCTGCTCCAACGTGTCGTTGGCGCCCTTCACGTAACCGGCATGGTGCTTGTCGTGGTGCAGCTCGATGATCTCGCCGCTGATGACCGGCTCCAGTGAGGAGTAGTCGTACGGCAGCTCAGGCAGCGAATACAAGGCCATGGGCGTTCTCTCCTCGGGACTTATTGCAATTTAGTTGCAAGAGGACGCTACCAGCAACAGCGGCAGAGAGACGGAGCGGCCCCGCAGTGCGGGACCGCTCCGTGAAGCCTCTTGCGCCGGTTCCCCCGGCCGGCGCCAGGCGGTCAGCTCGCGCCGCCACCCGCCTTCGCGCCGGCGGAGCCGTCCCCGGGGCCCGCGCCGGCTGCGTCGTCCGCGCTGTCGCCGCCGTGCGGCCGGGACTTCTGCCGGGCCAGGCCCGTGGCGATCAGCACGACGGTCAGGCAGCCGGTGAAGGCCAGCTGCGTACGGGTGTCGCCCTCGCGCAGCATCAGTACGAGCACGGTGAGGATGCCGAGCAGCGCGATCACCGTCAGCACGGGGAAGCCCCACATCTTCACCACGAGCTTCTCCGGTGCCTCGCGCTCCAGGCGGCGCCTGCCGACCAGTTGGGAGACAGCGATGAATCCCCACACCACGAGCGTCGCGGCGCCGACCGTGTTCAGCAGCCACTGGAAGACCGTGTCCGGCCACCAGAAGTTCAGCAGCACCGCGACGAAGCCGAAGACGGACGAGGCGACGACGGCCCGCCGCGGCACTCCGCTCGCGCTGACCTTCCCGAGGAATCCCGGGCCCTGTCCGCGCGCGATGAGGGAGAAGGCCATGCGGGAGGCGCCGTAGATGTTGGCGTTCATCGCGGAGAGCAGCGCGACCAGCACCACGATGTTCATGACCTGGGCCGCGGCCGGGATGCCGAGGTGGTCGAGCACGGCTGCGTACGGACCTGCGACCACCGACTTGTCGTCCCACGGGATCAGCGTGACGATCACCAGCATCGAGCCCACGTAGAAGACGGCGATCCGCCACACCGCGGTGCGCACCGCCTTGGCGACGCCCTTGACCGGGTCCTCGGACTCGGCGGCGGCGATGGTCACCGTCTCCAGGCCGCCGTAGGCGAAGACGGAGGCGAGCAGGCCGACGACGAGGCCGTTCGTACCGGCGGGCAGGAAGCCGCCCTCGCCGGTGAGGTTGGCCGTGCCGGGAGCGTCGACGCCCGGCAGAAGACCGGCGACGGCGATCGCGCCCAGCAGCAGGAAGGCCGTGATCGCGAAGACCTTCAGCGCCGCGAACCAGAACTCGGTCTCACCGAAGTTGCGTACGGCGACGAGGTTCGTCAGGCAGAACAGCGCCATGAACAGGGCGACCCACATCCACGGTTCGGTGCCCGGCATCCACTGCGTGACGATGTCCGCGGCCGCGGTCGCCTCGGTGGCGATCGCGACGCACAGCAGCACCCAGTAGATCCAGCCCGCCGTGAATCCGGCCCACGGTCCCAGCGCGCGCTCCGCGTGCACGGAGAAGGACCCTGACGCCGGGTTCGCCGCCGACATCTCGCCGAGCATGCGCATCACGAGCATGACGAGCAGACCTGACGCCGCGTAGGCGAGGACGATCGACGGACCGGCGGCGGCGATCCCCGCGCCGGAGCCCACGAAGAGCCCGGCCCCGATCACCCCGCCGAGGGCGATCATGGACAGATGGCGCTGCTTGAGGCCGTGGGACAGAGCGGACTGCCCCCGGTCGGTTCTGGATCCTCCAGGGCTGGGAGGTGGCGCGTCGGGCAGCTCGGTGCGCGTCATGAAAGGCCGTTCCTGAGAAAAGACTGCGGATGGTCGATGTATCGGCAAACCAGTCTGGCAGCGGGGCCGCAGGGCCGATCAAGCGGGCCGAGAACAGCACCGGAGGGCTCCAACGGACCGTGCGGCGGCCCAGGTCGGCACGGGCGGGCGCACGTCCTGGGCACTCCTGCCGCGGCCTCGCGGGGCGCCGGGCCCTGTCTGCCTGCTCACATCGCTCCGGCGCGGATTCGGCTAGCGTCGAACGGTTCGCACTCCGAACAGACCCTTACCGATATCCGTACCGACAAGGACCCGGAGCCGCCCGATGAGCGCCCTCACACCCACCGCCGACCCCCGCCCCGGCACCGTTCTCGCCGATGTGCTCACACCGGCCTCCGCCTCCGTCGCCGGGCCCCGCGCGCACATACGCGACGCGGTCCTGGTGCTCGGCGGGGCCGCGCTGACCGGCCTGGCGGCCCAACTCTCCGTCCCCGTACCGGGGTCGCCGGTCCCCGTCACCGGGCAGACCTGCGCGGCGCTCCTCGTCGGCGCGGGGCTCGGGGCACGCCGCGGCTTCCTGGCCATGGCGCTCTACACGCTCGCGGGCGCGGCCGGGATGCCGTGGTTCGCCGACGCGGACTCGGGCGTCGCCATGCCCTCGTTCGGCTATGTGCTCGGGATGCTGCTCGCCGCCACCGTCGTCGGCGCCCTGGCACGGCGCGGCGGTGACCGGGGGCCGCTGCGCACCGCCGGGACGATGGCCGTGGGCATGGCCCTGACGTACGCGGTGGGCGTGCCCTACCTCGCCGTCGCCGCCGGCATGTCGCCGTCCGAGGCGGTCGCGGCCGGTCTGGTGCCCTTCCTCATCGGGGACCTGCTCAAGGCGGGGCTGGCGATGATCGCGCTGCCCGGCGCCTGGAAGCTGGCGGGCCGACGCGGCTGACGGCAAGCCGTCGTCCGAGGTCACGCCCGGTGCCGGGCGAGCCGCCCGTGCGTCATAGACTCGGCGCCATGCGCGTGTACCTCGGCTCCGATCATGCCGGCTACGAACTCAAGAACCGCCTCGTCGAGTGGCTGCGGTCGGCCGGGCACGAGCCCGTCGACTGCGGCCCTCACATCTACGACGCCGCCGACGACTACCCGCCCTTCTGCCTGCGCGCCGCCGAGCACACCGCGCAGGACAGCGAGGCCCTGGGCATCGTCGTCGGCGGCTCCGGCAACGGCGAGCAGATGGCCGCGAACAAGGTCAGGGGCGTGCGCTGCGCGCTGGCCTGGAGCGAGGAGACGGCGTCGCTGGCTCGCGAGCACAACAACGCCAACGTCGTCAGCATCGGCGCGCGGATGCACACGACGGACGAGGCGCTGAAGTTCGTGGAGACGTTCCTCAACACGCCCTTCTCACAGGGGGAACGGCACGAGCGCCGCATCGACATGCTCTCCACGTACGAGATCACGGGGCAGCTGCCGCCCGTGCCGGCACACCACCCGGAGTCCTGACCGCATGCCCGAAGGGCACACCATCCACCGGCTCGCCCGGGACTTCCGGGAGCGCTTCGGCGGACGCAAGGTGCGGGCCTCCAGCCCGCAGGGGAAGTTCTCGGACGGAGCCGCCCTGGTCGACGGGCAGGTCCTCTCGGAGGCCGAGGCCCACGGCAAGCATCTCTTCCTCGGCTTCGACGGGGCGGGCTGGGTGCACGTACACCTCGGCCTGTACGGCAAGTTCACCTTCGGCACGGGTCCGGCGCCCGCCCCTGTCGGACAGGTACGGCTGAGGGTCGAAGGCGAAGGCGAAGGCGAAGGTGGCGACGGCGGAGGCGTGCACGCCGATCTGCGCGGCCCGACCCGCTGCGAGCTGATCACGGAGGCTGAGAAGCTGGCGGTCGAGGACAGGCTCGGCCCCGACCCGTTGCGCCCCGACGCCGACCCGGAGGACGCCTGGTCACGCGTCTCCCGCAGCCGCACGACCGTTGCGGCGCTGCTGATGGACCAGAAGATCGTCGCGGGCGTCGGCAACGTCTACCGCGCCGAGGTGCTCTTCCGGCACGGCATCGACCCGTACCGTCCGGGGCGCGGTCTGAGCCGTACGGAGTGGGACGCGATATGGGCCGACCTCGTCGAGTTGATGCACGAAGGCGTGCGCAACAACCGCATCGACACCGTGCGCCCCCATCACACTCCGGAAGCCATGGGACGCGCCCCGCGCGTCGACGACCACGGCGGCGAGGTGTACGTCTACCGGCGGGCCGGGATGGCGTGCCACGTCTGCGGTGAGCCGGTCCGCACGGCCGGGCTGGCGGCGCGCAACCTCTTCTGGTGCCCGGCCTGCCAGCCGGCCTGATCCCCCCGGCCGCGCCCCACCCCCTCCGGCCCTTCTGGAGGACCCCTTCCGGGGCTCCGTTCTCAGAAGCCGTGCGGCAGCCACGGCGCCGCGTCCGTCGCGAAGGCGACCGACGCCGCGCCCAGCGCGCCCTCCCGCAACTCGCGCACCCGGCCCGCCGAGGCGAGCGCCCGCAGCGAGGTGCCGCCCAGATAGGCGGCACCCAACTCCCGTACGGACAAAGCCAGTTCAGCCGGATCGTCCGTACGCTCGCACGTCGCGCCCGCGCTGTCGCCGCAGAGCCGCCAGCGGCCCTCGTTCCAGGGGCAGAAGGCGTCCTCCACATCGAGGACCACATCGACGGGCACGGTGTACGTACGGGCCGCCAGGGCCGCCCCCACCTCCACCGGGCGCGCGAACAGCGCGTCCCCCCAACGCGGCCGGCACAGCCCGATGCTGTCCCCCACCATGTGCAGCCAGGCGTCGTCGACGGGGCGGCCGCGCACGCGCAGCACCCGCATCAGGTCCATGTCGAACAGGCAGCGCCAAAGGGCCCCGTACGCGGCGGTGTCCAGCGCCTCCAGATCGCGCAGCACAACCTGGCCGTCCGGGGTGCCGTGGTCGTCGTCGGCGGACTTGAGGGCGTACCGCGCATAGCCGCGCACCTCGCCCTTCTCGTCCTCCGCCAGGAGGCAGGCAGGCGCGGTGGTGCCCTCGCGGCCCGGCTGCGGGTGGGTCAGCGGCCGGCGCTCCCAGCCCGGCCGGCGCTCCAGCATCCCCGCCCGCTGGGGGACCCGGCGGGCGTAGACGGCTTCGCACACGTCGAGGACGGACTCCGGGTCGTTCACGATCCGCAGCCGCAGACGGTCCGACTCCGGCGGCACGTCCAGAGTGACCCGGTGGGTGTCGATGTCGGCGTCGAGCTCCCGCGTCGCCATGCCGTAGCCGAAGCGTCCGTAGATGCGCGGCTCGGAAGCGGTGAGAACCGAGAGTGGCTCCACTCCGGCCGCCCGGGTCTCGTCCAACTGCCGCCGCATCATGGAGCGGAGGATTCCGCGACGCCGGTGCGTGGTCGCGACATGAACCATCGACAGGCCCGCCGCCGGTACGGCCGCCCCGCCGGGCACGGTCATCCGGAAGGAGATCAGGCTCGACGAGCCGACGATTTCACCGTCGTCCCACGCAGCGACCGACCGGTCGATTTCGGTCAACTCCCGGTACAGCTCCCTGTCGAGGTCTCCGGCGGCTCCGAAAGCGCGAAGAATTCCGTCGTACCAGAGGTCCCATTCGGACCGGCGCAGAGGGCGCAACTCGGTGGTCATGTGCCTTCTCTAGCAGGGGTTTTGAGAAAGAGCGAACACATTTCCGTGCCCCGGCAGCCCTGTGCACGTGCGTATGCACGTTCCGTCGTTCGTGCACCTCGTGAACGGAATCGACGCACTGGTCAAAGGCTCGATAAGGTCCATCTGCATGGCGGTACGTCGTCCGAGCCTCACACCCCCCAGGGCCCGGTTGCACAACACGCGAAGAGCGTGGCACCGGGCTCGCACAGGGCTGCGCCGCTCCGCCGTCGACTATTTCCGGGGCGGCGTCTCGGACTGGCTCGCCTTCAGCGCGCTGCTTCTCACGATTCCGGCTCTGACCGTACTCACGGTGATGATGCCGCTGTGGGCCGCACCGGAAGCGCTCGTGATGCCGCTCATCGCCGGCGGGCTGCTGCTGCGTCCCGCCAGTCTCCTCGCGCTCTACGCGTCGGCCGCCGTGGCGCTCATCGTCGAGTCCGCGATGCTGGGCCCCTACCAGGATGGTGCCGGGCGGGTCACGCCCGGCACCATCCTGGTCGTGGCCACGGCCGGGCTGTCGGGCCTGCTGATCGCCCAGTTCCGCAGCCGCGTCGGGGTGCCGTGGCGGCGCGGCGGCACCATGCTCTTCGACCTCCGCGAACGCATCCGCGTACAGAGCAAGCTGCCCAGGCTTCCGCGCGGCTGGCACCGAGAGATGGCGCTGCGGCCCGCGGGCGGGCAGTCCTTCTCGGGCGACTTCGTGGTCGCCGCGCGCACCGGCACGGGGGAGCGCACCCTCGAGGTCGTGCTGACGGACGTCTCGGGGAAGGGCATGGACGCGGGCTCGCGGGCGCTGCTGCTCTCCGGAGCCTTCGGCGGCCTGCTGGGGTCCCTGCCCCCGCACGCCTTCCTGCCCGCCGCCAACGGCTATCTGCTCCGGCAGGACTGGGACGAGGGCTTCGCCACCTCCGTGCACCTCGTCCTCGACCTCGACAGCGGTGACTACGAACTCTTCTCGGCGGGGCACGTGCCCGCCCTCCAGCGGGGCGCGGGCACCGGCAAGTGGGAGGAGAAGTCGGGCGAGGGCCCTCTGCTCGGCGTCTACGAGGGCGCCCAGTTCGACCCCGTGAAGGGGACGCTGCACCACGGCGACGTACTGATGCTCTTCACCGACGGCCTCGTCGAGACCTCCGAGCGGGATCTGGCGGACGGCCTCGACCGGCTCACCGGCGAGGCCGACCGCCACGTGGCTTCGGGCTTCCAGGGCGCCGCCTGGCACCTGATAGAGACGGTGGCGCGGGACGTCAACGACGACCGTGCGCTGCTCCTGCTCTGCCGGGGCTGACTGCTGGGGCTGAGCCCCGGAGACGCCCGCCGGAGACGCCCGCCGCCGACACCTGCCGCCCACCTCCCGGCGCGGAGGCCGGGCCAGGGGCGGGCAGCGCGCAGCAGTCAGGGCCGGTCCCGGAGGCCCGGCCCTGACTGCGGGTGTTCTCGTCGTTCCCCTCGGCTGTGCGCACGGTGCGTACGTCCGCGCGGCGTCCGCCTACCTGGCGTGCTTGCCGCCGCTCCCGCCACGCGATCCCGTGCCGGACGTCCCGTACGACGAGGACGCGGCAGAACCGGACCGGGCGAACTCCTTCGAGCCCGGCTGCACCGGCCCCTCCGGAGCGGCTGGTGTGACGGGCTGTGCGGGAGCCGCATGACCGGGCTGGTGCGCGGCCGCGGAACCCTTCTCGCGGGCGCGTGCCTGCTCGCCCGCGTCCCGCTTGAAGAACCACTCCATCTTCGGCTCCATGGCGAAGCGGAAGACGCGGCGTACGGGCCAGGTGCACAGGATGGTCATCATGACCGCCGCCATCACCGTGATCACCACGCGGCTGACGGGGTGGTCGACCCACTCCATGTCGTACCACTCGAACTCACGCGAGATCTTGATCGGGTAGACGTGGATCAGATACGCGTACAGCGTGCCGGCGCCGAGGCTCGTGAACCACATGTGCCGTCGCGGCACCAGCGCGAGGAAAGCGGCGGTCAGCACGAGCCCGCAGCCGAAGGTGGCGAGCGTCATCACACCGCCCACCCACGCGGGCGCCCCGAGCTCCTGCGAGGCCTTGTCGTGCAGGAACCAGCCCTTGGACATCCGCGGCACGGCCCAGTAGGCGACCAGCAGCGCACCGGCGAAGACGGGCAGCGCCGCCAGCCGGAACCTGCGCCGCTTGATGATCTGGAAGTGCTCGGGCCGCAGTTGGAGGCCGAGCACGAAGTACGGCAGGAAGGTGGCCACCCGCATCAGGTTCAGGTCGCTGTTGATGCTGGGGGTGACTCCGGCGGCGACGGCGATGGCCAGCGCGACGGGCAGCGGCCAGCGCAGGCTCTTCCACAGCGGCGTGGTCAGCCGCCACAGGAAGAGGGCGACGAGGAACCACAGCGCGAAGCCCGGCTCCTGGTAGTGGAACTCCCGGTCGGGGTTGTCGCTGGCCCACCGCATGAAGAAGGTGTAGATCGTCTGGAAGACCACGTACGGCACCAGCACGCCGGTGACGAGCCGCTTGATCTGCCGGGGCTTGCCCTCGAAGCTGCGCGAGAGGTAGCCGGAGACGATGATGAACGCCGGCATGTGGAAGGCGTAGAGCACGAAGTAGAGCGCGCCGGCCATGCGGCTGTCGTCGCGCAGGGGATCCCACACGTGTCCGATCGCGACGAGCACGATCGTGAGGTACTTCGCGTTGTCGAGAAAGGGGTCCCGCTGGTCCGCGGGCTTTTTCTTGACCTTGGCCGGCGGCTCCGCGGACGCGTCACTCGTCGCGGAGGGGGACTCCTGGCGGACCGGGGGGAGCGGTGCCCGCTCATAACCAGCGTGCAACATCTGTCGCACCTTAGCGGTCAAACCTGTGAGGCGTAAATTCTTGGCGAGATTCCAACACGCCTACCCGGAACAGTTTTCGACATACGCCCACCAGCCAGGATTTCCTGCGCCGATGCCCGGCGGGCGAGCCGTTCTGTTGCGACATGTCCGTTATGACCGGACATACGGACGCTGGGCCATCGGCCGGTCCCCGGCCCCATCGGGGCTTGATTGCTTCCCGCCCGGACCGTTTCCGGAACCCGTTGTGATCGACTCCACAACACCCCGCCATGCGGGGCCAATTCGCGCCGGCGGCGCCCCGGAGTCATGGACCCTCTTGCACATGTTGCATTACCGCTGCGCAGCGCATTGATCGGTGTGGGGGGTCCCGAATTTCCGTACGTAATACGCCCCGGCACGCGGTGGAAGATGCGTCACGAGTGTGCCCGGAGCGTGTAGGGGGTGTGCGCGCGGGGGAGAACCGCAACGACCGGGGAAGCTCCATGGCCGATGAATCGTCACCCAGCTCCACGCGCCCGCGACTTGGTGGCACGATGGTCCGCGGCGGGGGCAGTGGTGGCGACGGGCCCCTCGGCCGTGAGGCGTTCCGACCGCGAGGGTGTGATCAGTTGTGGCCATTTCACTGTCTGTGGTGCTGCTGTTGGCAGTCATCCTGGTGGTGATGATCCGGGGCGGGTCGATCAAGGCCGGGCCCGCCATCGTGGCGGTGCTCTTCGGCTTCTTCCTGGCCTCGACAGACATAGCGCCGTCCGTCAACCGGTTCATGAACTCGCTTGCGGACATGGTCAACCAGATCAGCTTCTGAGCCGCCCGGCGTCAGCGCCCTGCGCGCGCCGATCGCCCGCACCGAGCGCTCACAAGTGCACACAGGGCACCGGCGACGCGGTGCACGCCGAAGGGCCGGCCCCACCGGGGCCGGCCCTTCGCGCTTTCCGAGCGGGCGACGGGAATCGAACCCGCGTAGCTGGTTTGGAAGACCAGGGCTCTACCATTGAGCTACGCCCGCAAGTGCCCCGCCCCATACGTCGGTGACGGGATTCCAGGCCGTGAACCCGGCGTCGTCACGGCCTCGGCCGGGAGGACGCTCGGAGCGGCACGGAGTGCATCTTAGTGCATGTACTCTACGTGTCGCACCGACGGGGTGTGGCGCAGCTTGGTAGCGCGTCCGCTTTGGGAGCGGAAGGTCGTCGGTTCGAATCCGGCCACCCCGACCACGTACTATGCAAGACGCGCGAGCCTGTGTCGTGTCCGGATTCCGAGCCGTTTGCGGGGCACCCGGCAGAGCGTTATATCCCCAAGCAGTCAGCCCCAAGGAGACCGACCGTGAAGAGCGCCGTGGAGACCCTGAACCCCACCCGGGTTCGGCTCACAGTCGAGGTGCCCTTCGAGGAGCTCAAGGACAGCCTCGACGCGGCGTACAAGAAGATCAACCAGCAGGTCACCGTCCCCGGTTTCCGCAAGGGCAAGATCCCTGCCCGGGTGATCGACCAGCGGTTCGGACGCGGCGCGGTGCTGGAGGAGGCCGTCAACGACGCGCTTCCGAAGCTCTACCAGTCGGCTGTCGAAGAGGGCGAGCTGAACCCGCTCGGCCAGCCCGAGGTCGACATCACCGACCTGAAGGACAACGAGCTCCTGGCCTTCACGGCCGAGGTCGACATCCGCCCCGAGATCGAGATCCCTGACTACTCGGGCATCGAGGTCGAGGTCGAGGCCGCCGAGGTCTCCGACGAGGAGGTGGACAAGTCCGTCGAGCAGCTGCGTGAGCGCTTCGCCTCCACCACCGTCGTCGAGCGCGCCGCCGCCGAGGGCGACGTGGTCAAGGTCGACCTGCAGGCGAAGGTCGACGGCGAGGTCCTCGAGGACGGCGTCGCCGAGGGCATCGACTACACGATCGGCTCGGGCGAGCTGCTCGAAGGCATCGACGACGCCGTCACCGGCCTCGAGGCCGGTGGCACCGCCACCTTCACCTCCGAGCTCAAGGGCGGCTCCGCCGCCGGCAAGGAGGCCGAGGTCTCGGTGAAGGTCGAGACGGTCTCCTCACGCGAACTGCCCGCCCTGGACGACGACTTCGCCCAGCTGGCCAGTGAGTTCGACACCCTTGAGGAGCTGCGCGAGGACAGCCGCAAGCGCCTCGGGCAGCAGAAGAAGTACGAGCAGGCCACCGAGGCCCAGGAGAAGGTCCTCGACGCACTCCTCGAACTCGTCGAGGTTCCCGTTCCGGACAAGCTGCTCGCCGAAGAGGTCGGCACCCGCAAGGACAACCTCGTCAACAACCAGCTCGGTCAGATGGGACTCGACCTGGCGACGTACCTGCAGATGCAGGACAAGTCCGAGGAGGACTTCGACGCCGAGCTCAAGGAGCAGGCGGAGAAGGGCATCCGCACCCAGTTCGTCCTCGACGAGCTGGTCAGCACGGAGAAGCTCAACGTCAGCCAGGAAGAGCTGACCGAGCACCTGATGCGCCGTGCGCAGTCCTCCGGGATGAGCCCCGACCAGTTCGCCCAGGCCGTCGTCGAGGGCGGCCAGGTGCCGATGCTCGTCGGTGAGGTGGCCCGCGGCAAGGCGCTGGCGACCGTCGTGGAGAAGGCCACCGTCAAGGACACCAACGGCGAGACCGTCGACCTGGACGACGAGGACGAGACCGCCGAGACGGTCGAGGCCGGCGCGGACGCCGAAGCCGGCGAGCAGGCCGCCGCGGCGGACGCCGGGGAGACCGAGGAGCAGGGCTCCGGCGAGGACCAGGAGAAGAAGTCGGAGGGCTGACCTCCGTCCTCTCCGCGCCCTCTCGCGGCACGCACCGCGGCGGTACGCACGCGGGCCCGCGCACCCCTTCGGTGCGCGGGCTTCCGGGCTGCACAGAGGGCCTGTGGGACCTGCGCTGACAGCGAACAGCTCCCTGTGCGGGATGGCTCCGCCGGTGCCGCGCGTTAGGGTCCCAAGTGCATGAAGACCCCAGAGACGGCACGCCTTCGGCTACCGTCCGGACACGAGCAGGTGGACACGTGACGCTTCCGATGCCTTCGGCCGCCGGCGAGCAGATTGGTGGTGGCCTCGGCGACCAGGTCTACAACCGGCTGCTCAACGAGCGGATCATCTTCCTCGGCCAGCCCGTCGACGACGAGATCGCAAACCAGATCACCGCTCAGTTGCTGCTCCTGGCGGCCGACCCGGACAAGGACATCTTCCTTTACATCAACAGCCCCGGTGGCTCGATCCAGGCCGGCATGGCGATCTACGACACCATGCAGTACATCAAGAACGACGTGGTCACCATCGCCATGGGCCTCGCCGCCTCGATGGGCCAGTTCCTGCTGAGCGCCGGCACCCGCGGCAAGCGCTTCGCGCTGCCGAACGCGGACATCCTGATCCACCAGCCCTCCGCCGGGCTGGCAGGCTCCGCCTCGGACATCAAGATCCACGCCGAGCAGCTGCTGCGTACGAAGAAGAAGATGGCGGAGCTCTCGGCCCAGCACACCGGCCAGACCATCGAGCAGTGGACCCGTGACGCCGACCGCGACCGCTGGTTCTCCGCCGAGGAGGCCAAGGAGTACGGCCTGATCGACGAGGTGTACGGCAGGGCGGCACAGCTTCCGGGAGGCGGCGGTACGGGTGCGTGAGCCGCGCCGCAGGACAGCAGGCTCAGCAACAGCGCAGCGACCGCAGTCAGCCCATCACCAGGAGAAGGCTCCGATGACGAATCTTTCCGGACTCCCCGCCCCCGGCGGCCGCCCCGGGGCGGAGAGCACCTACGCCTCCGAGGGCCGCTTCACGGGCCCGCAGCCCGAGTCCCGCTACATCGTTCCGCGCTTCGTCGAGCGCACCTCGCAGGGTGTGCGCGAGTACGACCCGTACGCGAAGCTCTTCGAGGAGCGCGTGATCTTCCTCGGCGTCCAGATCGACGACGCCTCGGCCAACGACATCATGGCGCAGCTGCTGTGCCTGGAGTCGATGGATCCGGACCGCGACATCTCGCTGTACATCAACTCGCCCGGCGGCTCCTTCACGGCGCTCACGGCGATCTACGACACCATGCAGTTCGTGAAGCCGGACATCCAGACGGTCTGCATGGGCCAGGCGGCCTCCGCCGCCGCCGTGCTGCTCGCGGCCGGCACCCCCGGCAAGCGGATGGCGCTTCCCAACGCACGCATCCTGATCCACCAGCCCTACAGCGAGACGGGCCGCGGTCAGGTCTCGGACCTGGAGATCGCCGCGAACGAGATCCAGCGCATGCGTGTCCAGCTGGAGGAGATGCTGGCGAAGCACTCCACCAAGGAGATCGAGCAGATCCGCGACGACATCGAGCGCGACAAGATCCTCACGGCCGAGGAGTCGCTCGAGTACGGGCTGATCGACCAGATCGTCTCCACCCGCAAGTCGTCGGTCGGCATGGGAGTCTGACTCCGGCCCACGTGACGTTTCCCCTTGGGGCGCCTCGACCGAGTCGTCCCAAGGGGGGCCCAAATCGACGGTCCGGCAGGGTACCGTCGTACACGCACGTACCTCGGTCCGACGGCTGATGGACCGGTCCCAGGCGAAGGGGAAGCACCTCGTGGCACGCATCGGTGATGGCGGCGATCTGCTCAAGTGCTCGTTCTGCGGAAAGAGCCAGAAGCAGGTGAAGAAGCTGATCGCAGGGCCAGGCGTGTACATCTGCGACGAGTGCATCGACCTGTGCAACGAGATCATCGAGGAGGAGCTCGCCGAGTCCTCGGAGGTGCGCTGGGACGAGCTGCCCAAGCCCCGCGAGATCTCGGAGTTCCTCGAGGGATACGTGGTGGGCCAGGAGGCGGCCAAGAAGGCCCTCTCGGTCGCGGTCTACAACCACTACAAGCGTGTGCAGGCCGGTGAGAACGGCGGCTCGCAGGGCCGGGACGACGGCATCGAGCTGGCGAAGTCCAACATCCTGCTGCTCGGTCCGACCGGTTCCGGCAAGACGCTGCTGGCCCAGACCCTCGCCCGTATGCTCAACGTCCCCTTCGCCATCGCGGACGCCACGGCGCTGACGGAAGCCGGCTATGTCGGCGAGGACGTCGAGAACATCCTGCTGAAGCTGATCCAGGCCGCTGACTACGACGTCAAGAAGGCCGAGACGGGGATCATCTACATCGACGAGATCGACAAGGTCGCCCGTAAGAGCGAGAACCCGTCGATCACGCGCGACGTCTCCGGCGAGGGCGTCCAGCAGGCGCTGCTGAAGATCCTGGAGGGCACCACGGCCTCGGTGCCGCCGCAGGGCGGGCGGAAGCATCCGCACCAGGAGTTCATCCAGATCGACACGACGAACGTGCTGTTCATCGTGGGTGGTGCCTTCGCCGGGCTGGAGAAGATCATCGAGTCCCGTGCCGGCGCGAAGGGCATCGGCTTCGGCGCCACCATCCGCTCCAAGCGCGAGATCGAGGACAGCAACCAGTTCGAGGACGTCATGCCCGAGGACCTGGTGAAGTTCGGGATGATCCCGGAGTTCATCGGCCGTCTGCCGGTGATGACGAGCGTGCACAACCTCGACCGCGAGGCGTTGCTGCAGATCCTGATGGAGCCGCGCAACGCCCTCGTCAAGCAGTACCAGCGCCTGTTCGAACTCGACGGCGTGGAGCTGGACTTCGACCGTCCCGCGCTCGAAGCGATCGCCGATCAGGCGATTCTGCGCGGCACGGGAGCGCGCGGGCTGCGCGCCATCATGGAAGAGGTCCTGATGTCGGTCATGTACGAGGTGCCGTCCCGCAAGGACGTCGAGCGCGTCGTGATCACCGAAGAGGTCGTCCACTCGAATGTGAACCCGACGCTCGTGCCCCGTTCGCGCGGCAACGAGCAGGAGCGGCACGAGAAGAGCGCATAAGGCGCGAGGGCGGCCGCGGCAGCGGGCGGGCCCGAGAAGACAAGACTGAACGTGGAGGGGCGCCCGGCACAGAGCCGGGCGCCCCTCCACGTCGTCGCTCCGGAACCGGAACCGTCCTGTCAGCCGGCCTCGGTGAGAGCGTCCTTGCGTACCTTCGCGGTCAGTTCGGCCGTCGACTTCAGATCGACGGGCTTCGTCGACGTCCCGTCACTCGTGAGGATCATCGACGAGACCGTGCCGACGGTGCTGGAGTCGGCCCAACTGCACATCGCCAGGCTCATGTTGGAGATCTTGTACTCCTGGCACTTGAGTACGTCGCCGTCGAAGGCTGAGGGCGAGAACTTCCTCAGCTTGCCCTCCGCCTTCGCGCCCGTCTCCGTCTTCAGCGACTTGGCCGTCTGCGCGAAGACCCAGTCGACGGCCTTGTCCGGATTCTCCACGGAGCCGTAGGCGCCGCCGAGTTGGAGCTTCTTGCCGGCGCCGGACTTGTACTCTGCGCTGACGTCCGCGCTGCTGGTCATCCCGGGGACCTTCTTGTTGCCGAAGGCCTTGCCGTCGCCCTTCTGGCCCTTGCCGTCACGCTCGTACTCGCCGGCGACGGTACGGGGCGTCGTGAGCCGGTGCTCGGGGTCGCCCGGGGAGCCGAGGACGAACCAGCCGCCGACGAGCGCACCCACGACGACGACCGCGGCCGCGGCTGTCGCGGTGTTCCGCCGGCTGCTGCCGGACCTGCCGCCGGCGCCGGGCGCGGGGCTCGCCGCGCTCGGGCCGCTCGGTCCCGCGCCGGTGCCGTCGCCGCCGCCCTTGCCGTGGTCGGTCCCCTGCGTGGCGAGCGGTGCGCCGGGAGATCCCGGCTGCCCCTGTCCGTACGGGCCGGGCTGAGTGTCACTCATCGCTTGCGTCTCCTCGGTCGGACGACGGGGCGCCGGGCTCGCCGGCCCGTGCGCCCCCTCATGCTGCCCCCGCGGGCTACTTGATCTCGACCCGTGCGTCGTCGCGCAGCTTCTTCGCCAGCTCCGCGACCTGGTCGATCGTCATGCTCTTGCCGGTGAGCAGCGCCGCGCCGTCCTGCGCCGACACCATCGCCACCGTGCTGTTGTCGCCCCACATGCACAGCGGAGCCTTGAGCTCCGAGGTGTTGGAGGTGGAGGCGCCCAGGGAGACCTTGATGACCTGGCACTTCATGACGGCGTCGTCCTCGAGACCGGCGGGCTCCACCTTCTCGGGGCTGCCGACGAGTTCGGCCTTGCGGCCGGTGCGCTCCGCGTTCTTCTCACTGTCCTCCGCCATCTTCGCGAAGGCCGTGTCGACGGTGCCCTCCGGGTCCTCGACCTCGCCCCAGACGCCCTGGAAGTTCATCTGCTTCGCGGAGACGCCGCTGCCCGACTTGTACGAGCCGTACTCGTTCTTGGGGTCGCCGACTCCCGCCCTCTCGAACTCCGAGAGCTCGGACTGCGTCATCTCGTTCGTGGTGCCCGCGCTGTCCTTCTGGTACTCGCCCGCGACCGTGGGCGGCGACGTCAGCTTGTACTTCTTGCCGTCGTCGGCGACCGTCGATCCGCCGCCTCCCACACCGCCGAACAGGAAGATGCCGCCGATCACGAGGCCGACGATCACCAGCGAACCGACGACGATGGCGACCGTCTTGCCTGCCATCCCGCCCCCCGAGGGCGGCATCGGCGGTCCCGGCTGTCCGTACGGTCCGGGCTGGCCGTAGGGGCCCGGCTGGCCCGGCTGCTGCGGGAAGCCGTAACCCGGCTGTCCGGGCGGCGGCCCGGCCGGCTGCTGCGGGTACCCGTATCCGGGCTGCCCCTGTGCGCCTCCCGGCGCGCCCTGCGCGTACGGATTCGGGCCCTGCGGAGGCTGTCCGTACGGTCCGGGCGGGGGTGGCTGCTGTCCGTAAGGCCCAGGCTGGTTCTGACTCATTGCGGCGCTTCCCCTCCGTTTGATGTGCGTCGTGTGACGACGCCGCCGCGCGCGCGCTCGCGCGGTACGCGTACATCCTGTCGGACGTCCGGAGCGGGTGCTGCACCGGTCCCCAAACCGATTCGAGACTGCGACATTGCCGCCCGTACACTGCCGTCGTGACCGAGAACTCATCGCAGCGCCCCGACTCCCGAGGGCCGAACGCAGCAGCCCCCGCAGACCTGCCGACGCAGTACGCACCGGCCGAGGTGGAGGAAGAGCTGTATGAGCGCTGGGTAGCGCGCGGTTGGTTCGAGGCGGACGCCAAGAGCGACAAGCAGCCGTACACCATCGTCATCCCGCCGCCGAACGTCACGGGATCCCTCCACCTCGGCCATGCCTTCCAGCACACGCTGATGGACGCCCTCACGCGCCGCAAGCGCATGCAGGGCTACGAGTCGCTGTGGCTGCCGGGCATGGACCACGCGGGCATCGCCACGCAGAACAAGGTCGAGCAGCAGCTCGCCGAAGAGGGCAAGTCCCGGCAGGACTTGGGGCGTGAGGCGTTCGTCGAGCGCGTCTGGCAGTGGAAGGAGGAGTACGGCGGCAAGATCCTCGGCCAGATGCGCCGCCTCGGCGACGGCGTCGACTGGACGCGCGAGCGCTTCACCATGGACGAGGGCCTCTCCCGCGCCGTCCAGACCGTCTTCAAGCAGATGTACGACGACGGGCTGATCTACCGCGCCGAGCGGATCATCAACTGGTGCCCGCGGTGTCTGACCGCCATCTCCGACATCGAGGTGGAATACCAGGAGGACGACGGCGAGTTGGTCTCCATCCGCTACGGCGGAGGCGACGGCGAGGACGACTCCGTGGTCGTCGCCACGACCCGTGCCGAGACGATGCTCGGCGACACCGCCGTCGCCGTCCACCCGGACGACCAGCGGTACGCACATCTGCTCGGCCGGCACATCAAGCTGCCGCTCACGGACCGCACCATCCCGGTCGTCGCCGACGAGCACGTGGACCCGGAGTTCGGCTCCGGCGCCGTCAAGGTCACCCCCGCCCACGACCCGAACGACTTCGCGATCGGGCAGCGGCACGGCCTTCCCGCGCTGACGGTCATGGACGAGCGCGGCGTGATCACCGCGCACGGCCCGTTCGAGGGTCTCGACCGCTTCGAGGCGCGCTCCTCGATCGTCGCCGCGCTGCGCGAACAGGGCCGCATCACGGCCGAGAAGCGCCCGTACACACACAGCGTCGGGCACTGCTCGCGCTGCAAGACGACCATCGAGCCCAGACTCTCGATGCAGTGGTGGGTCGGCGTCGGTCCGCTGGCGCAGGCGGCCGGCGACGCGGTGCGCGACGGCCGCGTGAAGATCCACCCCGCCGAGATGTCCGCGCGCTACTTCGACTGGGTCGACAACATGCTCGACTGGTGCATCTCGCGCCAGCTGTGGTGGGGCCACCGCATCCCCGTCTGGTACGGGCCCGACGGCGAGGTCCGCTGCCTCGGCCCGGACGAGCAGCCCCCGACGGGCGAGGGCTGGACGCAGGACCCGGACGTCCTGGACACCTGGTTCTCATCCGGGCTGTGGCCCTTCTCGACTCTCGGCTGGCCCGAACAGACCCAGGACCTGGCGAAGTTCTATCCGACGGACGTGCTGCTGACCGGGCACGACATCATCTTCTTCTGGGTCGCCAGGATGATGATGTTCGGGCTGTACGCGATGGACGGCACCGCCCCGTTCCACACGATCGCGCTGACCGGTCTGGTCCGCGACGATCACGGCAAGAAGATGTCCAAGTCCAACCCCAACTCGGTCGATCCGCTGGACTGGATGAACGCGTACGGAGCCGACGCCGTCCGCTTCACCCTCACCAGCGGCGCCAACCCCGGCGCCGACGTGCCGATCGGTGAGGACTGGGTCAAGGCGTCCCGTAACTTCGCCAACAAGATCTGGAACGCCACGCGTTTCGCGCTCATGAACGGCGCGACGGTCCAGGGACCGCTGCCTCAGGCGTCCGAACTCGGCGCCACGGACAGGTGGATCCTCTCCCGCCTCAACTCCGTCGTCGCCGAGGTCGACGGCCACTACGACGACTACCAGTTCGCCAAACTCTCCGACGCCCTCCGCCACTTCGCGTGGGACGAGGTCTTCGACTGGTATGTCGAGCTGTCCAAGACCACCTTCGCCGTCGGCGGACGGCCCGCCGAGGTCTCCCGCCGCGTCCTCGGCGAGGTGCTCGACGTGATGCTGCGGCTGCTGCACCCTCTCGTCCCGTTCGTCACCGAATCACTGTGGACGACGCTGACGGGCGGCGAGTCCGTCGTCGTCACGTCCTGGCCCGCCGACTCGGGTTTCCGGGACGTGGCGGCCGAGCAGGAGATCGCCACGCTCCAGGACGCCGTCACCGAGGTCCGGCGCTTCCGTGCCGACCAGGGTCTCCAGCCGGGGCAGCGGGTCCCGGCGCGGCTCAGCCTCACCGGGTCCCCGCTGGCGTCCCACGAGGACGCGATGCGGCAGCTGCTGCGGCTCCAGCCCGAGGGTGAGGGCTTCCACGCCACGGCGTCGCTGCCAGTCGCCGGCGGCACCGTCGAGTTGGACCTGTCCGGCGTCATCGACGTCGACGCCGAGCGCAAGCGCCTGACGAAGGACCTCGACTCCGCCGAGAAGGAGCTGCGTCAGACCACGGCGAAGCTGGGGAACGAGGGCTTCCTGGCGAAGGCCCCCGATCACGTCGTCGAGAAGATCCGTGAACGCCGGTCCACCGCCGAGTCCGACATCGCCCGCCTCCAGCAGCAACTCGACCGGCTTCCCACCGCCTAGCGACCCGCCGGACTCCGAGACGGCCGGTTGAGGCCCGGGCGCGCGCCTGTGCGTCCGGGCCTCCGGCCGTCTCGGAGTCCGTCTCTCGGGGCCCCGCAGCGGCAGAGCGGGCCGCACCTCCGCGAGCGACCATGGCGGCGGAACGCGGCTCCGGCGCCCTACGTAGACTGGCCCCCGTGAGTGACCAGCCCCAGCCCCCTGAGCCAGACCCCGGCGAGAACCCCGACGCGGAGAACGGCGACACCGGACCCTCCGAGTTCGAGGAGATCATCGGCGCCGAGACCGACCGCGACCCGGATCTCGCGGTCATCGAGGCGGGCAGCCGCACCCTCCGCGCCCAGGCCGGGCCTCCGCAGGCCGACGTCGTACCCGGACGCCCGGAGGACCCTGAGACGGACCGCGCGCTGCGGGCGGTGGAGACGGAGCTGATGGGCCGCTGGCCCGAGACCAAGCTCGACCCTTCCCTCGACCGCATCAGGGCACTGATGGACGTGATGGGCGAGCCCCAGCGCGCCTACCCGTCCATCCACATCACCGGTACGAACGGCAAGACCAGCACCGCACGCATGATCGAGGCACTGCTGAGCGCCTTCGACCTCCGTACCGGCCGCTACACCTCCCCGCACGTCCAGTCGATCACCGAGCGGATCAGCGTCGACGGCGCACCCGTCAGCGCGGAGCGCTTCATCGAGGCGTACCAGGACGTCAAACCGTTCGCGGAGATGGTCGACGCCAAGCAGCCCTACCGCCTCTCCTTCTTCGAGATGCTGACGGGCATGGCCTACGCGGCCTTCGCCGACGCCCCCGTGGACGTCGCCGTCGTCGAGGTCGGCATGGGCGGAAGGTGGGACGCCACCAACGTGATCGACGCCGGCGTCTCCGTCATCACCCCCATCTCCCTGGACCACGTCGCCCGCCTCGGGGACACCCCGGAGAAGATCGCCGGGGAGAAGTCCGGAATCGTCAAGAAGGACGCCGCCGTCGTCCTCGCCCAGCAGCCCGTGGAGGCGGCCTCCGTCGTGCTCAAGCGGGCCGCCGAGGAGGGCGCCACGGTCGCGCGGGAGGGCCTGGAGTTCGGCGTGGTCTCCCGGGAGGTGGCCGTCGGCGGGCAGTTGATCACCGTCCGCGGGCTGGGCGGTGAGTATCCGGAGATCTTCTTGCCCATGCACGGAGCGCACATGGCGCACAACGCCGCCGTGGCGCTCACCGCCGTCGAGGCGTTCTTCGGGCTCGGGCCCGGTGCCGGGCAGCCGGACAGGGGCAGTCTCGACGCCGACATCGTCCGGCAGGCCTTCGCGTCGGTCTCCTCGCCGGGCCGGCTGGAGCTGGTGCGCAGCAGCCCGGCCGTCCTCCTCGACGCCGCGCACAACCCGGCGGGCGCCCGCGCCACCGCGGAGGCGGTCGGCGAAGCGTTCAGTTTCAGCCGCCTCGTCGGCGTCATCGGCCCCAGCAGCGACAAGGATGTACGCGGCCTGCTCGAAGCCTTCGAACCGATCTTCGCGGAAGTGGTGCTCACCCGTAACTCCACGCCCCGTGCCATGGATGTCGACGCCCTTGCAGCCGTGGCCGTCGAGGTCTTCGGCGAGGAACGCGTACAGGTCGAGCCCCGCCTCGACAGCGCCCTCGAGGAGGCGATCACGCTCGCCGAGTCCGAGGACGAGTACGCGGGAGCGGGCGTCCTGGTCACCGGTTCCGTCATCACCGCCGGCGAGGCCCGGCTGCTGCTGGGAAGGGAGCGGTAGTGCGCACCCTCTGCGCGAGCACACTGCTCGGCGAGTTCTTCGTGATCGGCTTCGCCGGCCTCGTCGCGATGCGTACGAGCGACCTGTCCGCGGGCACTGTCTGGACGGTGTGCGGTGTGGCCATGGCGCTGTGTCTGCTGCTGTGCGGCGTGTTGACGCGGAGGGGCGGTGTGCAGCTGGGATGGGCGCTCCAAGTGGCGCTGATCGCCTCCGGTTCGGTGGTCCCGGCCATGTACTTCCTCGGCGCCTGCTTCGCGGGGCTGTGGTGGGCGTCCGTCCATTTCGGGCGGAAGGTGGACGAGGCGAAGGCCGAGCGTGGCCGCCTGGAGACCGAGCCTGACACTGCGTGACGGTGGCCGGCGCGGCCCGTGTAGCCTCTGGGCATCCGTAAACCGGCCACATCCGGAACCCTGACGTCCCCGACGCCCGGGCGTCCGAACGCTTCATCCCCCGAGGAGCCCCCACCATGAGCGAGCGCACCCTGGTACTGCTCAAGCCCGACGCCGTACGCCGCGGTCTGATCGGTGAGATCACCGGCCGTATCGAGAGCAAGTCGGACTGGGCCGTAACAGCACTGGAGCTGCGCACGCTCGACCGCTCCACCCTGGAACAGCACTACGCGGAGCACGTGGGCAAGCCCTTCTACGAGCCGCTGGTGGAGTTCATGGCCTCGGGCCCGTCCGTCGTGATGGTCGTCGAGGGGGAGCGCGTCATCGAGGGCGTACGGGCGCTCGCCGGGCCGACGGACCCGATTGCCGCGCCTCCCGGCTCCATTCGGGGGGACTTCGGAACGATTGTGCGGGAAAACCTGATTCACGCGTCGGACTCGGAGGAGTCCGCGGCACGTGAGCTGAAGATTTTTTTCCCCGACTTCAGTTAGTGTCCTGCTGACGCGTCATCAGTCGTCAGAGCACAGATGACCTGGGGCGACCGGCAATTTTCGGTCGCCCTTCGGCATATGCGCCGGGGTTCGGGGGAACGCATCACCCCGACACGACGTCACTGATTACAGGGACGACGGCTGTTGCGCCGACAATGGCGGGACACCCTCGCTACGTGTTCGAGTCCGCGTCTACGATGGAACCTCGCGTCTCCACAGCGTTAGCGCGGACCACCCTCTCCTGCCGTCCTCCCACACACATCGCTCCAGTTGGAAGGCCAGACGCATCCTATGGCGAACAACATGTCGTTCATCGGCCGTGATATGGCTGTCGACCTCGGGACCGCCAACACGCTGGTGTACGTCAGGGGTCGCGGGATCGTCCTCAACGAACCGTCGGTCGTCGCCATCAACACCAACACCGGCGGCATTCTGGCGGTCGGCGCCGAGGCGAAGAAGATGATCGGCCGCACCCCGGGCAACATCGTGGCGGTGCGTCCGCTGAAGGACGGCGTCATCGCCGACTTCGAGATCACGGAGCGGATGCTCCGCTACTTCATCCTCAAGATCCACAAGCGACGCTATCTGGCTCGCCCGCGGGTGGTCATCTGTGTTCCCTCCGGAATCACCGGAGTCGAGCGCCGCGCCGTCATCGAGGCATCGACCCAGGCCGGCGCCCGCCAGGTGCACATCATCGAGGAGCCGATGGCGGCGGCGATCGGTTCCGGGCTCCCGGTGCACGAGGCCACCGGCAACATGGTCGTCGACATCGGAGGCGGCACCACCGAGGTCGCGGTGATCTCGCTCGGCGGGATCGTCACCGCACAGTCGATCCGCGTCGCCGGCGACGAGCTGGACAACGCGATCATCCAGCACATCAAGAAGGAGTACAGCCTGCTCCTCGGTGAGCGCACCGCCGAGAGCATCAAGATCACGATCGGTTCCGCGCACTCCCTCGACAAGGACGAGCACACCGAGATCCGTGGCCGTGACCTGGTCAGCGGTCTCCCCAAGACGGTCGTCATCTCCGCCGCGGAGGTCCGCCGTGCCATGGAGGAGCCCGTCAACGCGATCGTCGACGCGGTGAAGACCACGCTCGACAAGTGCCCGCCCGAGTTGTCCGGCGACGTCATGGACCGCGGGATCGTCCTCACCGGTGGCGGTGCACTGCTGCGCGGCCTGGACGAGCGGCTCCGCAGTGAGACGGGCATGCCGATCCACATCGCCGAGGATCCGCTGGATTCGGTGGCGCTGGGATCCGGCAAGTGCGTGGAGGAGTTCGAGGCGCTTCAGCAGGTCCTCGACTCCCAGCCCAGGCGATGATCTGAACTGAAGCGATCTGCCGTGCGGTCTGCCCCATGCACCACACCAGTCCGCTCTGCGGATCGTTGAACGTTCCGGAGCACGGCAGCACTGCTCCGGAAGGGACACCGGTCCGACCGACTGAGGAAAGGCACGGCCGCCGCACGTGAGGGACACCCGAGAGAGCCGGCTGCTGCTCGTCCTTCTGATCGCCATCGCGTTCGCACTGATCACGGTGGACATCAGGAAGGGCGAGCAGTCCCCGATGGACAGCGCGCGGCACGTGGCCGCCTCCGCCTTCGGGCCTGTGGAGAACGGGGTGGCGGCGGCCGTCGACCCCGTGGGGAACTCCATCGCCGCCGTCCGTGACTCCGGTGTGCGGCACGACCGTATAAGCCGTCTCGAGGCCGAGAACGCGAAGCTCAAGCAGCGCCTCGGCTCCAGCGACCGGCACCGCTCCAGGTCCAAGGAGCTGGACAAGCTGCTGAAGACCGCGGGCGCCGGCGGCTACGGACTCAAGGGCGCCCAGGTCATCGGCATCGGCTCGGCGCAGGGCTTCTCCTGGACGGTCACCCTCGACGCCGGCAGCAGGGACGGCATCGCCCGCGACATGACGGTCATCAACGGGGACGGCCTCGTCGGCCGCGTCACCACCGTCAGTTCCTCGACGGCGACCGTGCTCCTGGCCAACGACCCCGACTTCTCCGTCGGTACACGCATGGAGAAGAGCAGCGAGCTCGGCTTCGCCACCGGCCGTGGCGGCGACGCCATGACCGTCCAGCTCCTCAACGGCAAGGCGGAGGTGAAGAAGGGCGACCGGATAGTGACTTTCGGCTCCCGCAACAACAAGCCCTTCGTGCCGGGAGTGCCCGTCGGGACGGTGTCCAAGGTCGACAGGACGGCGGGCGACCTCACGCGGAGCGTCAACGTCCGCCCGTTCGTCACCTTCAGCAAGCTCGACATCGTCGGCATCGTCGTCAAGCCGCCGCGGAGCGACCCCAGGGACGACGTGCTGCGTTCCAAGAAGCCGCCGAAGCCCAAGCCCGCGCCCACGGTGACCGTGACCAAGACGCCGAAGCCCAGTGCCTCGGAATCCAGGAGCTGACCGATGTACATCAACCGGATCCTGCTCTCGGCCGTCCTCGTCGTCGGTGCCCTGATCGCGCAGGTGAGCGTGCTGGCGCGGCTCCAGCTGCCCGGCGCCGTCCCCGATCTGCTGCTGCTGGTCCTGCTCGGCCTGGCGATGGTCTACGGCCACACCGCCGGCGCCGTGACCGGATTCCTCGGTGGTCTCCTCGCCGACCTCGCACCGCCCGCCGAGCACGCGGTGGGGCGTTACGCACTGGTGCTGTGCATCATCGGCTACGTCGCGGGCCTGACCAAGCCGGAGGGCGCCCAGCACCGTTCGGCCACGGTGCCGATGCTCGTCGTCGCCAGCGCGGCCGTCGGATCGACGCTGCTGTACGCGGGTGTGGGCACCCTCGTCGGCGACACCGCGGCGGGCCAAGTGGGGCTCCTGCCGCTGCTGTTCACCGCCACCCTCTACGACCTGCTGCTGGCGCCCTTCGTCGTGCCGCTGATCATGTGGGTCGCCCGCCGCACGGAGCGCGGCGTGATCACCTCCGACGCCTCCGGAGTCGGAAGTATGGGCCGAAGTGACAAAGGCGCCTACGGGTGGCTCAGTTCGGGTACGGGACTGCAAGTCGGCGGGAGCCTCTTCGGCAAGGGGCGCAACGGCGGGCCGGTGCGCAACGCCCGTAACGGCAAGGCCGTCCGGATGGGCATCCAGCGGGGCAGCCTGCTGGACAAGCCGGGGCGCAAGGGCAGGACCGGGAAGATCAAGGGGGTAAAGCGGCTGTGAGCAACATCCCTGAGACCGGACGCAGTCACCGGGTGACCATCCGGCTCGTCGCCATCCAGATCCTGGTGATGTCCCTTCTGCTCACCCTCGGCGGACGCCTGTGGTATCTCCAGGTCCGCAACGGCGACGAGTACCAGAGGGAAGCCGCGGGCAACCACGTGCAGCAGGTCGTGCAGCCCGCGACCCGTGGCGCCATCCTCGACGCGCGCGGCGTGCCCATCGCCGACAACGAGACACGCCTGGTCGTCTCCGCCTCCCGCACCGAGCTGATGAAGATGGACGACGAGGGCAAGGCCGTACTCTCCCGGCTGGCCGGCGTCCTCGACATGAGCCCGAAGACCGTGCAGGAGAAGGTCCGGCTCTGCGACGCGAAGACGCCGCAGCCCTGCTGGAACGGCTCGCCCTACCAGCCCATCCCGGTCACCGACGACGCCACCACGCAGCAGGCGCTGCAGATCCGCGAACGTGCGGAGGACTTCCCCGGCATCACCGCCGAGCCCACCGCCGTACGCCGCTACCCGGCGCCCTACGGCTCCCACACCTCCCAGGTCCTCGGCTACCTCTCGCCCGTCACGGACGAGGAGATCAAGAAGACCAAGAACACCGACTCGCCGTTCCTCTCCTCCGACGAGATCGGCCGGTCGGGCCTGGAGCGTACGTACGACGCCATACTGCGCGGCAGTTCGGGCGTGACGCGGTACGAGGTGGACAACCTGGGCCGCGTCATGGGACGGGCCAAGAGCGACAAGGCCGAGCCGGGCTCCAGCCTCGTCACGAGCATCGACTCTCGCGTCCAGGCCGTCACCGAGAACGAGCTGCTCACGGCCATGAAGAACGCCCGCAAGGAGCACGACAAGAACACCAACAGGAACTACAAGGCGGACGCCGGCGCGGCCGTCGTCATGGAGAACAAGACCGGCCGGGTCGTGGCGATGGCCTCCAACCCGGAGTACGACCCGAACGAGTGGGTCGGCGGCATCTCCGGCAAGAAGTACAAGCAGCTCACCGGGAAGAAGTCCAACTACCCGCTGCTCAACCGCTCCATCCAGGGTCTCTCGGCGCCCGGTTCCGTCTTCAAGGTCATCTCCACCGCCGCGGCGGTGAAGGCCGGCAACAAGTTCGGCGGCAACTACAACTGCTCGTCCTCGTACAACGTCGGCGGACAGACCTTCAAGAACTACGAGTCGAAGAGCTACGGGACCATCGACCTCGCCCGTGCGCTGGAGGTCTCCTGCGACACCGTCTTCTACGACCTCGCCTACAAGCAGTGGCTCAAGGACGGCGGCAACAACCCGAAGAAGAACGCCAAGGACCACTTCTACAAGACCGCCCACGAGTTCGGCCTCGGCAAGAAGACCGGCGTCGACCTGCCCAACGAGGTCGAGGGCCGCGTCCCGGACCGCCAGTGGAAGAAGGACTACTGGAAGGCCAACAAGGACGCCTGGTGCAAGCAGGCCAAGGACCCCAAGTCCTACGCGGACAAGATCGCCAAGGAGAACTGCGTCTCCGGCATGAAGATGCGCGCCGGTGACAGCGTCAACTACTCCATCGGGCAGGGCGACACGCTCGTCACCCCGATCCAGATGGCCACCATCTACTCCGGGATCGCCAACGGCGGCACCATGTACGACCCCACCCTGGGCAAGGCCACCATCGGGCCGAAGGGCAAGACCATAAAGGAGATCGAGCCGACGGAGCACGGCAAGCTCCCGGTCAAGAAGGACATCCTGAAGAAGATCGACAAGGCGCTCGCCGGTGTCGCCGAACGAGGCACCGCGGCCTGGCGCTTCGGGGACGCGGGCTGGCCCCAGGACAAGATCAAGATGCACGCCAAGACGGGTACGGCCGAGGTGGCGGGCAAGCAGACCACGTCCTGGTTCACGACCTACACCAAGGACTACACGATCGTCATGACGATCTCGCAGGGCGGCACCGGCTCCGGCGCCTCCGGCCCGGCGGTGCGCAACATCTACAACGCCATCTACGGCGTCAACGCCGACGGCGAGATCGACGAGGACGCCGCGCTCCTCCCGCACCCCGACGAAGACCTTCCGAAGGTCGACAGCCACGGCAACATCGAGGCCAGGGACGACAAGGACTTCAAGAAGCGGGCCGAGCGCGCGACGAAGGGCGGACCGCCCGCCGGAGCCGCCGGATGAGCACGCACTCCTACTCCCTCAGCGGTTACGGGCCGCAGAAGAAGTCGGCGTGGGGGCGGCTCACCGCCCGGGACTCGGCGGTCTGGCGGCTGGACTGGATCATGGTGTCGGCCGGCATCGCCCTCTCCGTCGTCGGCTCGCTCCTGGTCTGGTCGGCCACGCGCAACCGCACCGACCTCAACCACGGCGACCCGTACTACTTCGTGACGCGTCATGTGCTCAGCCTCCTCGTCGGACTGCTGCTGATGGCGGGCATGGTGTGGCTCGGCCACCGGAGGGTGCGCGGCGCCGTGCCGTTCCTCTACGGCGCCTCGGTGCTGCTCGCGCTCCTCGTGCTCACGCCGCTGGGCGCGACCATCAACGGGCAGCGGGCCTGGCTCCACCTCGGTGGCGGCTTCTCGCTGCAGCCCGCCGAGTTCATCAAGATCACCGTGATCCTCGGGATGGCGATGCTGCTGTCCGCGCGCGTGGACGCGGGGGACCGGGAGCATCCCGACCACCGCACCGTGGTCCAGGCCCTGGGCATGGCGGCGGCGCCGATCGTGATCATCATGCTGATGCCCGACCTCGGCTCCGTGATGGTCATGGTGATAATCGTCCTCGGAGTGCTGCTCGCCTCCGGCGCCTCGAACCGGTGGATCGTCGGGCTGTGCACGGCGGGTGCGGGCGGTGCCGTACTGGTGTGGGCGCTCGGTCTGCTCGACGACTACCAGATCGCCCGCTTCGCTGCCTTCGCCAACCCCGCGCTCGACCCGTCCGGTGTCGGCTACAACACCAACCAGGCGCGGATCGCCATCGGTTCGGGCGGGTTGACCGGCAAGGGGCTCTTCGAGGGCTTCCAGACCACCGGCCAGTTCGTCCCCGAGCAGCAGACCGACTTCGTCTTCACGGTCGCCGGTGAGGAACTGGGCTTTCTGGGCGGCGGGTTGATCATCTTCCTGCTGGGTGTCGTGATCTGGCGTGCCTGCCGCATCGCCCGCGAGTCCTCCGAGCTCTACAGCACGGTCGTCGCCGCCGGTGTGATCGCCTGGTTCGCCTTCCAGTCGTTCGAGAACATCGGCATGACGCTGGGCATCATGCCCGTCGCCGGGCTTCCGCTGCCGTTCGTGTCCTACGGCGGTACGTCGATGTTCGCGGTGTGGATCGCACTGGGCCTGCTGCAGTCGATCAGAGTGCAGCGTCCCGTCTCCGCGTAGCCGTGGCTCCGTGACCAGGTGCGGGCGCCTGCCGTACGAGGCATGCGTCCGGCCGGGTCCGAGCCCGCGTTACGCTGAATGGTCACCCGCACCGCGATTGCGCCCCGATCCGAGGAACCCACCCCATGTCAGTCGAGTCGGTCTTCCCGCGCCTGGAGGCCCTCCTTCCCCATGTCCAGAAGCCGATCCAGTACGTGGGCGGTGAGCTGAACTCCACCGTCAAGGACTGGGACTCCTGCGACGTGCGCTGGGCGCTGATGTATCCGGACGCCTACGAGGTCGGGCTGCCCAACCAGGGCGTCATGATCCTCTACGAGGTGCTCAACGAACGCGAGGGCGTACTGGCCGAGCGGACCTACAGCGTCTGGCCGGACCTGGAGAAGCTCATGCGGGAGCACGACGTCCCGCAGTTCACGGTCGACGGGCACCGTCCCGTCGGTGCCTTCGACGTGCTCGGTGTCTCGTTCGCGACCGAACTCGGCTACACCAACCTCCTCACCGCCCTCGATCTGTCCGGCGTACCGCTGGAGGCGAAGGACCGCGGCGACGACCACCCGATCGTCATGGCGGGAGGCCATGCGGCCTTCAACCCCGAGCCCGTCGCCGACTTCCTCGACTGCGCCGTCGTGGGCGACGGCGAACAGGCGGTGCTGGAGGTCAGCGAGATCATCCGTGGCTGGAAGGCGGAGGGCCGGCCCGGCGGCCGCGACGAGCTGCTGATGCGGCTGGCGAAGACCGGTGAGGTCTACGTACCGAAGTTCTACGACGTCGAATACCTGGCGGACGGACGCATCTCCCGGGTCGTCCCCAACCGCCCAGGCGTCCCCTGGCGTGTGGCCAAGCGCACCGTGATGGACCTGGACGAGTGGCCCTACCCCAAGCAGCCGCTGGTGCCGCTGGCCGAGACCGTGCACGAGCGGATGTCCGTGGAGATCTTCCGCGGCTGCACGCGCGGCTGCCGCTTCTGCCAGGCCGGCATGATCACCCGGCCGGTGCGCGAGCGTTCCATCACCGGAATCGGCGACATGGTGGAGAAGGGCCTGAAGAACACCGGCTTCGAGGAGGTCGGGCTGCTCTCCCTCTCGTCTGCCGACCACAGCGAGATCGGCGACGTGGCGAAGGGTCTCGCCGACCGCTACGAGGACGACAAGATCGGTCTGTCACTGCCCTCCACGCGTGTCGACGCCTTCAACATCGACCTCGCGAACGAACTGACCCGCAACGGCCGCCGCTCCGGCCTCACCTTCGCCCCGGAGGGCGGCAGCGAACGCATTCGCAAGGTCATCAACAAGATGGTCTCGGAAGAGGACCTCATCCGTACCGTCGCGACCGCGTACGGCAATGGCTGGCGGCAGGTGAAGCTCTACTTCATGTGCGGCCTGCCCACCGAGACGGACGAGGACGTGCTGCAGATCGGCGACATGGCCGTCAACGTCATCGCCAAGGGTCGTGAGGTGGCGAAGTCCAACGACATCCGCTGCACCGTCTCCATCGGCGGGTTCGTGCCCAAGCCGCACACGCCGTTCCAGTGGGCGCCGCAGCTGTCGGCACAGGAGACGGACGAACGGCTCGGCAAGCTGCGGGACAAGATCCGCGCCGACAAGAAGTACGGCCGCTCCATCGGTTTCCGCTACCACGACGGCAAGCCCGGCATCGTCGAGGGCCTGCTCTCGCGGGGCGACCGCCGCGTCGGCGCGGTGATCCGCGAGGTGTACGACCGGGGCGGCCGCTTCGACGGCTGGCGCGAATACTTCAGCTACCAGCTGTGGATGGACTCCGCCGCCCGTACGCTGCCGGCGTCCGGCGTGGACGTCGACTGGTACACGACGCGCGAGCGTACGTACGAAGAGGTCCTGCCCTGGGACCACTTGGACTCCGGTCTGGACAAGGACTGGCTCTGGGAGGACTGGCAGGACGCCCTCGACGAGACGGAGGTCGAGGACTGCCGCTGGACACCCTGCTTCGACTGCGGGGTCTGTCCTCAGATGCAGACCGACATCCAGATCGGCCCGACAGGGAAGAAGCTGCTGCCGCTCACGGTCGTCAAGTAGGGCATGAGGGAAGGTTGTCCGGGCAGCGGTGTGTCCGAGGGTGAACCGGAAGGGGCGTTCCGGCGTCTCCGCGGGTGTGAGTGATTCCCAGCCCGGACACGACTCGGACCGCGCACGTTCCGCGGAATCCGCAGCAGATCCTCAGGTCGCGCCAGCGGTCTCCCTGGTGAAGGCCGGCCGGCCCGCCGGTGGGCCCGCTCCGGCCGCCGGCGAAGCCGAGTTCGCCTTCGAGGGGTACCTGGCGCGGGCGGTACGGATGCCCGTGCGGATCGTGACGCTGCTGCTGGTCCTGCCCGTACGGATGGCCTGGGACGCCCTCACCGTCTGCGGGCGGGCGCTGAGGCGGACCTTGTGGGTGCCGTTCGCCCGGGTGACGGGCCGGGCGGCGGGCCGGCTGTGGCACCGGGTCCTCGCGCCGGTCCTCTTCGCGCTGTTCGTGTGGCCGTGGGTCGCGCTGTGGCGGTACGTACTCGTGCCGGCGGGCCGTGGCCTCGGGTGGCTGGGGAAGACCACTGGGGCGGGCGTCGCCTGGGTGGCGCGGAGTTTGTGGACCGGCGCGGCCTGGCTCGGGAGGAGCCTGGTCCTCGTGCCGCTGGGTCTGCTGTACCGGTACGTGCTCACCCCGGTGGGACACGGACTGGCGGCCGCGGCACGGGCGTTGGGCGCGGGGCTCGCGTGGCTCGGCGGGAACCTGGTCGTCGTGCCGCTGGGTCTGCTGTACCGGTACGTGCTCACCCCCGTGGGGCACGGGGTGCTGGCCGTGATGCTCGCGCTCGGGGCCGGGCTCGGGTGGCTGTGGCGGTGGGTGGTCATGGCGCCGTGCGGACTTCTGTACCGGTACGTGCTGACACCGGTCGGGCGCGGGCTGGTCGCCGTGGTACTCGGGACCGGTGCCGGGCTGGGATGGCTGTGGCGGAACCTGGTGGTGGCGCCGTGCCGGTTCGTCCACCGCCGGCTGCTCAAGCCGACGGGACGCGGTGTGGCCGTCGTCGCGCGCGAGGTCGCGGACGCCTTCGTCCATGCCTGGCGGGTGGCCGGACGCGTATCGCGGGCTGTCTTCCGGTTCCTCGGCCGTGTGCTGCGCTTCCTCTTCGCCGATCCCGCCGTGTGGATGTGGCGGAACGTCGTGAGGCCGGTGGGCCGTGGCCTGCGGGACGGGGTGTGGCGGCCGGCCGCGCACGCGGTGCGTGAGGCCGGGCGCAGCGTGCGTGCCGCCCTCGCCGCCGCCCGTGCCTCGGTACGGGAGACGCGCGCGGAGCTCCGCCGGGCGCTGTTCGGCGGGCCGCCCGCCGGGAGCCCCGCGCCGGAGCCCGCGGCGGAGCCGCCCGTACCGGATCGGCGGGCGCTGTCCGGCGGCGGGCGCGTACCCTGGGTCGCAGGATCACCGCACAACAGCACGACGACGCCAGGCACATTCGGCTCGAAGCGCGACGATGCGGACTTCCGCACCCTTTGAAGCACTGCGGTGCCGTGGGCACCGTCCGCAGGCACCGCAGCAGCAACCGAAGAGCGCAGCTGAACTGCACGTACAACAGCCACAGCAGAGCAGCACAGCAGCAGGACCTGCATCCGTACGTACGCGGAGGGCGGCCGCTTCCCCACGCGCTGCCGCCCCGCATCAGGCACTGAGGAGAGAACCACTGGGCAAGCGACAGCCCGAAGGCCCGCCGCCCGCACCCGCCGTTCAGCGTGTGCGACTGCGATACACCAAGCGCGGCCGCCTCCGGTTCACCAGTCATCGAGACTTCCAGCGCGCTTTCGAGAGAGCGCTGCGCAGGGCGGGGGTGCCCATGGCGTACTCGGCCGGCTTCAGCCCCCACCCGAAGGTCTCCTACGCCAATGCCGCACCCACCGGCACCGGCAGTGAGGCCGAGTATCTGGAGATCGCCGTCGTGGAGCGGTGTGATCCCGGGGAGCTGCGTTCGCGGCTCGACGAGTCCATGCCGCCCGGTCTCGACATCGTCGAGGCGGTCGAGGCCTGTACGTCCGACTTCACCGACCGGCTGGAGGCCTCCGAGTGGGAGCTCCGGCTCGACGGGGTCACCCCGGCGGAGGCCGGACGGGCCGTCGCGGCGTTCCTCGCGGCGGAGTCGGTGGAGGTGGAACGGCAGACCAAGAAGGGCCTGCGCACCTTCGACGCACGGGCGGCCGTCACGTCACTGACCTCAGCGGAAGCGGAGCCCGGAGCAGGGGCCGATGGTCGCGGGCAGGAACCCTGTGCGATACTGCGCCTGGTGGTACGGCACTTGACACCTGCCGTACGACCCGACGACGTCCTGTCCGGCCTCCGAGCTACGGCCGACCTGGCGCCGCCGGTCCCCGCAGCGGTGACCAGGCTGGCGCAGGGGCCGCTCGATGAGGAGACCGGCACGGTGACCGACCCGTTGGCGCCCGACCGCGACGCACCCCTCGTCGCGACGGCGCCGGGCGGCAGCGCGTAGGCCGAGGGCCTGGAGGATCAGCGTTGAAAGCGCCACCGCCGATGCAGGCACCAGGGAGCCACCCGGGTCCGTGTCGAGCCAGGCAGGCGCAGTGACCAGAAGACTTTTGCCGTAGCCGGGCCGTCTGTACGGAAGACAGACCGGAACCGGCGAGTGAGACAGAAGCTCCCGTGTGGCGCCCACGCCCCGGAGCACGGCCCGCCCGGAGCGTGGCCGTGATCGTGAAGATGAGGCGCGGCGCCCGGGAGCGTGACGGGAGAAACGCCCGCATGCTCGAACCGAACAACGAAAATGAAAGCGCAGCCGTGGAGTCCGCCGAGAACGCGGTGAACGCGGAGGACGTGCAGGACACGCAGGACGCGCAGCACACCGGCACCGCGGAGCCGCAGCAGCCGCAGGCCCACGCGCCGGACGAGACCGGGGCACCGGCCCGGGCGCCGGAGCAGGAGCCTGAGAAGGAGGGCCCGGAGGCCGGCTCCGCCTCTCCCAGCGACACCCTCCCGCCGCGGCGCCGCCGCGCGGCGAGCCGTCCGGCGGGCCCGCCGGCCCAGCCGTCGGCGGTTCCCGAGGTGATCGCGGCGAGCGACGTGTCCGTCTCCGCCGGCGCCGCCGCGGCCTCGGATTCCGGAGAAGCAGCAGGCCGGACGAGTGGGTCCGGCTCTGGCGACGCCTCCGTGGAGGCTGCCGGGGCCCCCGACGCCCCTGCCCCGGTCTCCGCGCCTCCCCGGCGCCGGGCCACCCGCAGGGCCAGTGCTCCCGCGGGCACCCCGAGTGTGAGCGAGCCCGCGACCGCCGAGCCGGAGCAGTCCGGTGCGGCCGCGGCGGTTCCGGACGTGACCGGTGCCGCAGACGCCACCGCTGCTGCCGGCTCCGCCTCCGAGGCGGTCGCCGATCCGGCACCCCCCGCGAGGTCGCGCCGCCGGGCCGCCGCTCCCGAGGGCGCTCCGGCCCCGGCGGCCGAGCAGTCCGCGGAGGCCGGTACGGGTGAGGAGTCCGCCCCGCCCGCACGGACACGGCGCAGGACGACGCGCAAGGCGGTCTCCGCCGCGGAGAGCACCGCGGAGCAGCCCCGGCAGACGGAAGCCGGGTCCGGAGACGGGGACGTGGCCGGGGCCGAGTCCGGCTCCGAGTCCGCGGGTTCCGCGGGTGAGGACACCTCGGCGCCCGGACGTGCTTCGCGGCGCGGCTCGGCCCGTAAGGTCAGCGCGTCGGCGAAGACGTCGTCCAAGGGGGCCGGCGACGCAGAGGCCGCGGCAGGAGCAGACGCCGGGGCGGAAGCGGCGACAGCGGAACAGACCGGTGAATCCGGCGACGCCGGTTCCGGCGAGGCGGCCGAGACCGGCGCCCGTACGCGGCGCCGCACGGCTACGCGCAAGACCGCACGGTCCGCCTCCCGTGGGACGGACCAGCCGGAGACGGAGGCAGCGGAGGAGACCGCCGCCCCGCGCAAGCAGTCCAGGAGCAAGCAGTCCGCGGGCAAGCAGACCGAGGACGGGCAGGCCGAGGACAGGGAGTTCACCGGCAAGAAGGCTCAGCCGCCGGTGGCCCTCTTCCAGGCGCCGGTGTTCACGGAACCGGCGTTCCAGACCCCGCAGAGCGCTGCCGCCGCTGCCGCCGCCGGAGCGGCGGCCGAGGAGGCCGACGAGCTGGAGGAGGACGAGGAGGAGGCCCCGGCCGCCTCCGGCCGTCCGCGCGGCCGCCGCCGTGGCGGTGACTCCTCCGCGGACGGCCGCCGGGAAGCGGAAGGCGCTGCCGCGACCGAGGAGGGCGCGGACGCCGACGAGGAGCAGGCAGAGTCCGGTCAGGACGGCGAGGCCGAAGACGGCCAGGAGGAGCGTCCCGCTCGCCGCCGTCGCCGTGGCGGACGGCGGCGCCGCCGGGGCGAGAGCCCCGACTCCACCGACGAGGCCGCCGCGGAGGGCGGTGCCGGAGCCCGCGAGGGCAAGGACCAGCGCAAGCAGCGCGAGGACGCCGGCGGTGGCGACGAGGAGTCCGCCGAAGCGGACGAGACCGATGAGGAAGGCGAGGAGACCCGGGGCGGCGGAGGTTCCGGAGGCTCCTCCAGCAGCTCCCGTCGCCGTCGCCGTCGCCGTCGGCGCGGCGGTGACAGCGGCGATGCCGGTTCCGCCGGTGAGGGTGAGGAGGGCGACCCGGAGCGTACGGTCGTCAAGATCCGCGAGCCGCGCAAGCGCAAGGAAGAGCCCGTCGACGAGGTGCAGGCGATCAAGGGATCGACGCGCCTGGAGGCGAAGAAGCAGCGCCGGCGCGAGGGCCGCGAGCAGGGCCGTCGCCGGGTGCCGATCATCACCGAGGCCGAGTTCCTGGCCCGCCGCGAGGCCGTCAAGCGGGAGATGATCGTCCGGCAGAGCGGCGAGCGTACGCAGATCGGCGTGCTGGAGGACGACGTGCTCGTGGAGCACTTCGTCAACAAGGAGCAGTCCACGTCGTACGTCGGCAACGTCTACCTCGGCAAGGTGCAGAACGTGCTGCCGTCGATGGAGGCCGCGTTCGTCGACATCGGAAAGGGCCGCAACGCCGTCCTGTACGCGGGCGAGGTCAACTTCGAGTCGCTGGGGATGGCCAACGGTCCCCGCCGCATCGAGACCGCGCTCAAGTCCGGTCAGTCGGTGCTGGTGCAGGTCACCAAGGACCCGATGGGCCACAAGGGCGCCCGTCTGACCAGCCAGGTCTCGCTGCCCGGCCGCTACCTGGTCTACGTCCCCGAGGGTTCGATGACCGGCATCAGCCGGAAGCTGCCGGACACCGAGCGTTCGCGCCTGAAGCAGATCCTGAAGAAGGTCGTGCCGGAGGACGCGGGCGTGATCGTCCGTACGGCCGCCGAGGGTGCCAGCGAGGACGAACTGCGCCGCGACGTCGAGCGGTTGCAGGCACAGTGGGAGGACATCCAGCGCAAGTCGCAGAAGGGCAACGCCCCGACGCTGCTCTACGGCGAGCCGGACATGACCGTGCGCGTCGTGCGCGACATCTTCAACGAGGACTTCTCCAAGGTCATCGTCAGCGGCGACGAGGCGTGGGAGACCATCCACGGCTACGTCTCGCATGTGGCGCCTGACCTGGCCGAGCGGCTGCAGAAGTGGACGTCGGACGTGGACGTGTTCGCCACGTACCGCATCGACGAGCAGCTGATGAAGGCGCTGGACCGCAAGGTGTGGCTGCCGAGCGGCGGTTCGCTGGTGATCGACCGTACGGAGGCGATGGTTGTCGTCGACGTCAACACCGGCAAGTTCACCGGCCAGGGCGGCAACCTTGAGGAGACGGTCACCAGGAACAACCTGGAGGCGGCCGAGGAGATCGTGCGCCAGCTGCGGCTGCGCGACCTCGGCGGCATCATCGTGATCGACTTCATCGACATGGTGCTGGAGTCCAACCGGGACCTGGTGCTGCGGCGCTTGCTGGAGTGCCTGGGCAGGGACCGTACGAAGCACCAGGTGGCCGAGGTGACGTCGCTGGGGCTCGTGCAGATGACGCGGAAGCGGGTCGGGCAGGGGCTCCTGGAGTCCTTCTCCGAGGCGTGCGTGCACTGCAACGGTCGCGGTGTCCTCGTACACATGGAGCAGCCGGCAGCCGGCGGCGGCAAGAAGGGCAAGAAGCGGGGCAGCAAGGGCGGCAGTGCCGCGCAGCAGCCCCAGGCGGAGACCAAGGACGAGAGCAAGGCCGCGTCCGAGGCCAAGGCTCCGGTGGAAGCCGGGTCCGTGTCCGTACCGGAGGCGGAGTCCGGAGCGGCCGAGGCGGAGGCCGGCGGCGCGAAGGCTGCGAAGACCGCGAAGGGCACCAGGGGCGCCAAGGGCACCAGGGCTTCGCGTTCCGAGGAGTTCACGCCGGACGAGGAGCTGTACGGATCGGTGGCGGAGGCGGAGTCCTCGGCCACATCCGGACGCGGTCGCACCCGGCGGAGGGGCAGCCGGAAGGCGACCGCACCGCAGGGAGCGCCACAGTCGGCCTCAGCGCCCCAGGCGGCACCGGAGCAGGGTGAACCCTCGCCCGAGCCCGCGGAGCAGGCGAGTACGGAGGGCGGGAAACCCGCGCAGCCGAGAGCGGCGAGTTCGCGGTCCGGGCCCGGCTCCGGGTCCGGCTCCGACGAGGCGAGCACCCCGAAGGGGGCCACCGGCCCGGGAAACGGCCGCAGCCGCTCGCGGGAAGGCTCCGAAGCTGGTGGCGAGGCCGCCGGTGACGTGAGCGACGCGGGCGGCGTGCAGCAGGACGACGCCGGTCAGGCAGGCACGGGCTCGGGTACGGGTCAGGGCACGTCCACGGGCACGCAGGCGGAGGCGGAGCGCCCCGCGCGCACCCGCCGCCGTACGACGCGCAAGGTATCGGCCCCCGCGGGGTCGCCGCCCGCTTCGGAAGAGGCCGTGGTCACGGTCGTGGCGCCCAGGCCGGACGGGCAGTCCGGGGAGGAAGGGCCGTCCGGGCAGCCGGGGCAGCCCGCCGCCGAGGTGGCGCCCGAGCAGCCGTCCGCCACGGAGGCAGCTCCTCCCGCACGGCCTCGTCGCCGGGTCAGCCGCAGCGTCTCGGCTCCGGCGGGATCTCCGCAGGCCTCGGACGACGCCGGTGCGATCGTGCTGTCCGTCCCCGAGCGCCCGGCCGCACCACCGCAGCCGGCTGCCGAGGCGGCTCCGGAAGCAGCCGCTCCGGAGGCGGCTCCTCCGGCACGTGCCCGTCGCCGGGTCACCCGTAGCGTCTCCGCTCCGGCGGGTCCGCCGCCGGGGACGGACGGCGCAGGCGCGGCGTCCTCGGAGTCCTCGGAGTCCTCCGCGCCGGGTCCGGGGTCCGCGGACGCCGGAGACGGTGACGGCTCGGCCGCCGGCGGGCCGGCCGCGAAGAAGTCCGCCGCGAAGAAGACGGCGGCCAGGAAGTCGGCTGCGAAGAAGACCACGGCAACGGCCGCGAAGAAGTCGGCCACGTCCAAGAAGACGGCTGCGGCCGAGCAGGACGCACCGTCCTCCGTGTCCGCACCCGCCGAGCAGGAGTGAACGGCGGCTCGTACGCCGCGCACCGCTCTCACGGCGAATGCACACCGTGAGAGTCCGGCCCGGGGCCTCCGGCCTCCGGCTGTGACACGGTCCGCGCACCATCGCGGATCGCGTCACAGCCGGGGGCTTTCCCCGTCAGGGGTCCCGGAGCCCGCCGTACGGGAGTCGTCCGTACGGGAGTTGCCGTCGTGGCGTCCGCCCCCGGCCGGCCCGCGGCGCCGCCCGCACCGGTTTGACCAGCGTGTGCGGCGCCCCGTAACCTTGACCGCTGGCGTGTCGATCGGGATGCGCCGCGCTCCTGAGCAACTCCCTCCCGCGGCGTCAGCCGGGGAGAGGCCGCTCAATCCACTCGGATCAGATCGTGGGGCCGGGCGGCGGTGTCCTCCACCGTCAGCCGGATTCGCGCCGGGCGGCTGGCGTCAGGGGCTCCGTGACGAGTGAGAGAGAGTTCCGCGTGTACGCAATCGTGCGCACCGGCGGCCGTCAGCAGAAGGTGGCTGTCGGCGACGTCATCGAGGTCGACCGAATTTCCGAGAGCAAGGCCGGCGAGCGCGTCGAGCTCTCGGCCCTGCTCGTCGTGGACGGTGACACGGTCACCAGCGACCCGTGGGTGCTGGACGGGGTCAAGGTCTCCGCCGAGGTGGTGGACCACCACAAGGGCGACAAGATCCGCATTCAGAAGTACAAGAACAAGACCGGTTACAAGAAGCGGATCGGTCACCGCCAGCTGCACACCGCGCTGAAGATCACCGACATCCCCACGCCTGCCAAGAAGAAGAAGTAAGGACTGAGCAGAGATGGCACACAAGAAGGGCGCATCGTCCACTCGGAACGGCCGCGACTCCAACCCTCAGTACCTGGGTGTGAAGCGCTTCGGCGGTCAGCTCGTCAACGCCGGTGAGATCCTCGTCCGTCAGCGCGGCACCCACTTCCACCCGGGTGCGGGCGTCGGCCGTGGCGGCGACGACACGCTGTTCGCGCTGGACGCCGGTGCGGTGCAGTTCGGCACGCGCCGTGGCCGCAAGGTCGTGAACATCGTTCCCGCCGCTGAGTAATCAGCCGCGCAGGCAGCGCATGTAGCGCATCGCATCACGCATCACCATCGAGGGCGGACGGCCGCTCCTGTGCGTACGCATCGCTCGTACGTACGGGAAGCGGGTCCGCCCTCGGTCTGTTCGGCAGGACAGGCCGCCGCACCCGCAGCACCGCACGCCGCCGCACCTCGCACCTCGCACTACGCACCACGCACCGACCGTCAGCCTGGAGGCACTTCACATGACCACCTTCGTGGACCGCGTCGAGCTGTTCGTCGCCGCGGGTAACGGAGGCCACGGCTGTGCCTCCGTGCACCGGGAGAAGTTCAAGCCGCTCGGCGGTCCGGACGGCGGGAACGGCGGACGCGGCGGGGACGTCGTCCTCGTCGTCGACCCGGACGTGACGACCCTTCTCGACTACCACCACAGCCCGCACCGCAAGGCCACCAACGGCAAGCCGGGAGAGGGCGGCAACCGCTCGGGCGCCGACGGCAAGGACCTTGTGCTGCCCGTCCCGGACGGCACGGTGGTCCTCGACAAGAAGGGCGAGGTGCTGGCGGACATGGTCGGCAAGGGCACCGTCTTCGTCGCCGGGCAGGGCGGCCGCGGGGGCCTCGGCAACGCGGCGCTCGCCTCGCCGCGACGCAAGGCACCCGGGTTCGCGCTGCTCGGCGAGCCGGGTGAGGCACGAGACATCGTCCTTGAGCTGAAGACCGTCGCGGACGTGGCACTCGTCGGCTATCCCTCGGCGGGCAAGTCGTCGCTCATCTCGGTGCTTTCGGCGGCCAAGCCGAAGATCGCCGACTATCCCTTCACGACTCTCGTGCCCAACCTCGGTGTGGTCACGGCCGGTTCGTCCGTCTTCACCATCGCCGACGTCCCCGGTCTGATCCCCGGAGCGAGCGAAGGCAAGGGGCTGGGCCTGGACTTCCTGCGGCACGTCGAGCGCTGCGAAGTCCTCGTACACGTACTGGACTGCGCGACTCTCGAATCCGACCGCGATCCAGCCAGCGACCTCGACGTGATCGAGGCCGAACTCGCCCAGTACGGCGGCCTGGAGGGCAGGCCGCGCGTCGTAGTCCTGAACAAGGTCGACATCCCCGACGGCCAGGATCTCGCGGACATCATCCGCCCCGACCTCCAGGCCCGCGGATACCAGGTCTTCGAGGTCTCCGCCGTCTCCCGGCAGGGGCTGAAGGAGCTCTCGTTCGCGCTCGCCAAGGTGGTCGACGAGGCGCGTGCCGCCAGGCCGAAGACGGAGACGACGCGCGTCGTCATCCGCCCGAAGGCCGTGGACGACGCGGGGTTCACGGTCACCAAGGAGGCGGACGGGCTCTTCCGCGTACGGGGTGAGAAGCCCGAACGATGGGTCCACCAGACGGACTTCAACAACGACGAAGCGGTGGGCTACCTCGCCGACCGGCTCAACAGGCTCGGTGTCGAGGACGAGTTGGTGAAGGCGGGCGCCCGCGAGGGCGACGGCGTCGCGATCGGCGGCGAGGACGACGCGGTCGTCTTCGACTGGGAGCCGACGATGATGGCGGGCGCGGAGATGCTCGGCCGCCGTGGCGAGGACCACCGCATGGAGGGCCCGCGCCCCGCCGCCCAGCGCCGCCGCGACCGCGAGGCGGAGCGCGACGAAGCGCTGGGGGAGTACGAGGACTTCGACCCGTTCGAGGACTAGGGGCAGGGGCCGGCGGGGCGCCGCGGGCGCTGACCGCGGCTCGGGGCGTCCCAAGCGGCCTTGCGGCCTCGCGGCCTGGCCGCCTTGCCGACCGCCCTGCGGCGGCGCGACAACGACGGCGGCCGCCGGGCGCAGCCTGGCCCGCCGGGCGTGAGAAGTCGTCTCAATTGGTCAGTGGTGGTCACTGCAGTCAGCAGCGGTGCAGGTCTCGAGTCACGTCTGCGCACGGGATGCGATCTTCTTGTAGAAGCACACGCGGTCCTGACCAGGGCCGTCGTAGTCGCTGTGCACTGGCAGGCCGTCGAACTCACGATCGCCCTCTTCGAGGTCAAAGCCCATGGCCCGGTGGAACGCGATGGACCCGGTGTTCGCGGGCGAGGTGATCGCACGCACTTCCCGGCGGCCTGCCTCGGCAGCGCGTTGAAGGAACACCGTGTACAGCCTGCGGGCCACGCCTTGTCCACGTAGCTTCGGATTTACCCCCACGAAGTGGACGTACGCTTCATCCTCGTTGTCGGCGGAGTGGAAGCCGACCAGGAACGCTGTGATCCCGGTGTCGTCCTCCAGTACCAGGCTGGTGCTGGAGAAGAACTGCAAGAACAGCTTCGGCAGCAGCAGGGACAACTCGCGGGCCTGGTCAGGGGTGCGTGAGTCACTCCACCACTTCTGCACGCACTCGACGATCGCGCGGTGGTCGGAAGCGAGAGCCTGGCGTACATCTGGCATTTCCTCCCCTTTCGAATCTGGCTCATCGTGTCAGGGTGCGATAGCCGATCATTGCGCAGGCGATGCCGACGAAGGCGAGGAAGTGGTCGGCGCGATGCTCGTAGCGGCGGTGCAGGCGACGGAAGCCGTTTCAGCCAGGCCACGGTGCGCTCGACCACCCACCGGTGCCGACCCGGCCGCTGCGATGACTCAATGCCTTTGCGGGCGATGCGGGGTGTGATGTTCCGGGAACGGAGCCATCTGCGCAGGTGGTCATAGTCGTAGCCCTTGTCCGCGTGCAGCTTGGCCGGCCTGCGGCGACGCGGCCCACGGCGGGAACGGATCGGCGGTATCCCTCGCACTAGGGGTTCAAGTCCCTGGCTGTCGTGAGTGTTCGCGCCCGAGACCCCGGAAGAGAGGTACCAAACGCTCGGCCATCCCCATGACGGGAACATTGAGCCATCACCAATCAAGACACCTTCCAAATGCGGTGCGGCGCCGTGCGGGGCCGGGATAGCGTGCGCGGCCATGACAGCTTCCCGCGTACGTCCACCGTTCGACGCCGACGAGCGGACCCAGCTCGTCGGCTATCTCGACCTTCAGCGGGCGATCGTCCGCTGGAAGTGCGAAGGGCTCTCGGAGGCGGATGCCCACTGCTCCGTCCTCCCCGGATCGCCGTACATGACGATGGCCGGTGTCGTCTCCCACATGCGCTGGGTCGAGCACTGCTGGTTCGAGGTGCTGCTGCTCGGACGGCCCGCCGTAGGGCCGCAGTTCGAGGACGGGCCGGAAGCCGCGGACATGATGGTCGAAGGTGTCCCGCTGGCTCAGCTCCTGGGGGAGTACGAGCGGCAGTGCGAGGTGTCGAACGAGATCACCGCGTCACACGGGCTCGACGACGTGGGCAAGCACCCGGGCTACAACGCCGACCGGACGTCGCTGCGCTGGATTCTGCTCCACATGATCGAGGAGACGGCCCGTCACGCCGGGCACGCGGACATCATCCGGGAGCTCGTCGACGGCCGGAAGGGGTACTTCTGACGCGGGCTGGAGGCCTGATCACCGATGACGCCTGAAGAGGAGTTCGCCGGGCTCCGCGAGCGGTTGGCAGGGGAGCCGCGGGTGCTGGGGCTCGTCCTGAGCGGTTCGCAGGCGCGGGAGGGGACGGCGACCGCGCGCTCGGACTACGACGTGATCCTGGTCGTGGCCGACGATGCGGGGGAGCGGTTCGCCGCGGAGTCGCGGAGGGACGCCCGGCTCGACGTCTCCGTGATGCCGCTGACGGAGTTCCGTACGCACGCACTGCCCGGCTCCGGCACGGAGTGGAACCGGTACGCGTTCACACACGCCAGGGTGCTCAAGGACACCGGCCAGGGTGCGGGGCGGCGGGCGCGCCGTGTCCTGAGCGATGCCGGGAAGAGCGCCCTTCGATGACGACGCCGGACCGGCGGTGCGGTGGTGCCAGGGCGGGGCCAGGTGTGGCGCCAATGTGGTGCCACGATGGGCCGAGTGCTCGTCGAGGCGCCGTCGGAGCGGCGCCATGACGTAACCGTTCAGCGGGTGAACTCGCAGTTCAGATGCCATGCGGGTAAAAAGGGTGCCAATCGGGGTCGCCATGGCGCCATCGATGTGCCATTATGGCGTCATGGATCTCACGCCCTACGTCGACAACCTCCGGCAAGAGCTCGCCGTCGCGGCGGACGCCGGCGGTGACGAAGCCCGCGCCCTGGCCGAGCGGCTCACCGCACCCCTGGACTCCGCCGCCCGCCTGACCCTCCTCAACGCACTGTCCGCCGCCATGGGCGAGGTCACGCGGGAGCTGGCGCCGGGCTCGGTCGACGTGCGACTGCGCGGACTGGACCCGGAGTTCGTGGTGACGGCGCCGCCCGCCCCCGAGCCGTTGCAGGAGGCGCGGGAACCGGTCGCGGCTCCCGCCGCGCCCGCGCCGTCACCGTCCGCGGATGCCGACGACGGCACCATGGCGCGGATCAACTTCCGCCTGCCCGCCCATCTCAAGGCCCGCGCCGAGGACGTCGCGGCGGCGGAAGGCCTGTCGGTCAACGCGTGGCTGGTACGGGCCGTGTCCACGGCTCTCGACGGCGGGGAGCGCGCAAGCCCGCCCGGCCGCGCCAAGGACTCGGGCGGACGGGGCTTCACCGGCTGGGTCCGTTAGGGCTTCCGGCCCCCGCACTCCGCTTTCACCGGCGGGACCGCCGGTCCCGCCGACGTAACCCATCACCCGCCTCACCAGCGGGATCACTCAACCGAGCCAAGAGGACGGGACAGCCATGCCTGCTTTCGACACCCCCGAACCGGTCTCCGCCACCTTCGAGTTGGAGGTCGGCACCGCCCGCATCGCCGCCGGCAAGCGCACCGACACGGTTGTGGAGGTGCTGCCGCGCAACGGTTCGGACGAGGACGACGTACGCGCCGTACAGCAGACCCAGGTCACCTGCTCGGGCGGCCGCCTCACGGTCAGGATGCCCAAGAAGCGGTCCCCGTTCGGCAAGCCGGGCGCCATCGAGGTGAGCGTGGAACTGCCCGCGGGATCGGACGTGCGGGGAGCCTCGGCCCTGGGCGGCTTCTTCTGCGAGGGCCCGTTGGGGGAGGTGACGCTCAAGACCTCACTCGGCGACCTCCAGGTGGAGGAGTCGGCCGGGGCCGACCTCAGGACCGACCACGGCGACATCCGGCTGGCCCGCTCCACCGGGGACGCCGAAGTCGTCGGCTCCGGCCGGATCGAGGTCGGCACGGTCGCCGGGACGGCGACCGTCAAGAACGGCAACGGCACGACCGCGATCAGCGAGGTCACCGGCGGCCTGAAGGCCAAAGCGGCCAACGGCGACATCTCCGTGGGCGTCGCGCACGGCAGCGTCAGCGCCAAGGCCGCCAACGGCCGGATCGAGGTCGGTGTCGCTCACGCCGGGGTCGACGCGGTGTCCTCCAACGGCCGCATCCGCGTCAGCGACGCCACACGCGGCCGCATCGTTCTGCGTACTTCCGTCGGCGACCTCGAAGTGGGCATCCACGAGGGCACCGCCGCCTGGCTCGATCTGAACCCCAGGTTCGGCACGGTACGCAACTCGCTCGGCACCGCCGCCGGCCCCGGGGACTCCGAGGAGACCGTCGAGGTGCACGCCCGGACCGGGGCCGGCGACATCATCGTCCGCCGCGCCTGACCCCGCGTATCCCCAACTCGCCACCCCCGAAAGGAAAGCGGCCATGACCGCCACCCCGAGATCAGCGCCGAGAGCCGCGAACGCGGCGGCCCCGGCTATCCTCGCCACCGGACTGCGCAAGTCCTACGGCGACAAGCTCGTGCTCGACGGCATCGACCTGAACATCGCCGAAGGCACCGTCTTCGCCCTGCTCGGGCCCAACGGCGCCGGCAAGACCACCACGGTGGAGATCCTCTCCACGCTCATCGACGCCGACGCGGGCGAGGCCTGGGTCGCGGGCCGCCATCTGACCCGGGCCTCCGGCGCGGTGCGCTCCGCGATCGGCGTCACCGGCCAGTTCTCAGCCGTCGACAATCTGCTGACCGCCGAGGAGAACCTGCTCCTCATGGCGGACCTGCACCACCTCGACCGGCGCGAAGGCAGGCGGCGGGCCGCGGAACTGCTGCGCCGCTTCGACCTGCTGGAGGTGGCGGACAAGACCGCCGTCACCTTCTCCGGCGGCATGCGGCGCAAGCTGGACCTGGCGATGACACTGGTCGGCGATCCGCGGATCATCTTCCTCGACGAGCCCACCACCGGACTCGACCCGCGCAGCCGGCGCACCATGTGGGAGATCATCCACGGCCTCGTCGCCGACGACGGGGTGACCATCTTTCTGACCACCCAGTACCTCGAAGAGGCCGACCAACTCGCCGACAGGATCGCCGTGCTGGACCACGGCAGGCTGATCGCAGAGGGCACCGCCGACGCGCTGAAGCAGCGCATCCCCGGCGGCCACATCCGGGTGCGGTTCGCCGACGCCCAGGGCCTGGAGGCCGCCGCGGACGTCTTCGGCGTCGCCGCGCGCGACGAGGAGTCCCTCACCCTGCAGATCCCGAGCGACGGCTCCATCCCCAACCTGCGGGCCGTACTCGACACCCTCGAAGCGACCGCCGTCGAAGCCGAGTCGCTCACCGTGCACACCCCCGACCTCGACGACGTCTTCCTGACCCTCACCGGTCAGTCCCGTACCGCCGTCGTCGGCACCGCCGTCGGAACCGCCGCATCGTCCAAGGAGCACGCCTGATGACCACCATGTCCTACGCCGCCAGAGACTCCAGGACCATGCTGCGGCGCAACCTCAAGAAGGCCCTGCGATACCCGTCGCTGACGCTCACCGTCGTCATCATGCCGATCATGATGCTGCTGCTGTTCAACTACGTCTTCGGCACCGCTCTGGGCGCCGGCATCGGCGGCCTGCCCGCCGGCAGCGGCGAATACATCGACTACGTCGCGCCCGGCATCATCCTGATGGCCGCCACCTCCGGTGCCCTGACCACCGCGATCAGCGTGTGCGTCGACAAGACCGAAGGCATCGTCGACCGCTTCCGTACGATGCCGATCTCCCGGGCTTCGTTCCTGACCGGCCACGTCGTCGGCAGTGTCATCCAGACGATGACCAGCATCACGCTCGTCATCGGCGTCGCGCTCCTCGTGGGTTTCCGCCCCGACGCCACGGCCGTCGAATGGGCCGCCGCCGTCGGACTGCTCGCGCTGCTCACCCTGGCGCTGACCTGGCTGTCCGCCGGTATCGGGCTGGTCGCCAAGAACCCGGAGACCGCCAGCAACATCCCGATGCCGCTGACGTTCATGCCGTTCCTCGGCAGCGCCATCGTGCCGCCCGAGTCCATGCCCACCGGCCTGCGCTGGTTCGCCGAGCACCAGCCCTTCACCCCGGTCATCGAGACCCTGCGCGGCCTGTGGCTCGGCACCGCGATCGGCTCCAGCGCGGCCGTCGGCCTCGCCTGGTGCGCGGCGCTCTCCCTGGTCGGCTACGTGTGGGCGCGCCGCACGTTCAAGGCCGGCGCCAAGCGGTAACAGCCGCTCTCCTGAGGCCACTTCACCGATTTCGGACCGTCCGCCACACCCCGTCCGGCGAACGAGGAGGACAACCATGCCTTACGATCCGACGGCCGCCGGCACAGCCACTGCCGCTGCCGAAGCCACCGCTGCCGCTGCTGCCGACGTCGCCGCCCCTGACACCGCCGCTGAAGAGCCGCCCGCCCTGCCCACCGAACGGCGCACCGGCTGCCCGTTCGACCCGCCCGCCGGGCTCACCGCGTTGAGCGGCAAGCCTCTGTGCCGCATGCGCTACGCCGACGGACACCTGGGCTGGCTGGTCACCGGACACGCCGCGGCCCGTGCGATCCTGGCCGATCCGCGCTTCAGCTCACGCTACGAACCCATGCACACGCCGGTGCCGTTGGAGGGCGTACAGGGGGAGCTGCCGCCCGCACCCATCGGCGACATCATCGGCCTCGACGCACCCGAGCACACCCGCTACCGGCGCCTGCTCACCGGCAAGTTCACCGTCCGCCGCATGCGTCAACTCACCGAGCGGGTCCGGCAGTTCACCACCGAGTGCCTGGACGCCATGGAGGCGGCCGGGCCCACGGCCGATCTGGTGGAGGCGTTCGCGCAGCCCGTGCCCGCACTCATGATCTGTGAGCTGCTGGGCGTTCCGTACGACGAACGGGAGCGCTTCCAGAGCCATGTGGCGACACTCTTCGACCAGACGGCGGGCCCGGAGGCGATGGGCGAGGCCCACATGGCGCTGCTCCGGTTCCTGAACGAACTGGTCCTCGCCAAGCGGGCCGAGCCCACCGACGACCTGCTCAGCGATCTGACCACCTCCGACCTCGGCGACGAGGAGCTGGCCGGAATCGGCGGGATGCTGCTCGCCGCCGGACTCGACACCACGGCGAACATGCTCGGTCTCGGCACCTTCGCCCTGCTGAGCAACCCCGGCCAGCTCGACGCCCTTCGCGCCGGCCCCGCACTCGCCGGGCAGACCGTGGAGGAGCTGCTGCGCTACCTCAGCGTGGCCGACCCGCTGCCGCGGTCGGCACTCGAGGACGTCGAGGTGGAGGGACAGCTCATCAGAGCGGGTGAGACGGTGACCATTTCCGTGCAGGCCGTCAACCGCGACCCGCACAAGTTCCCCGAGCCCGACCGGCTCGACATCCACCGCAAGGCCACAGGGCACCTGGCCTTCGGCCACGGACCCCACCAGTGCCTGGGCCAGCAGCTCGCCCGCGTAGAGATGACCGTCGCGTTCCCGGCGCTCTTCGCCCGCTTCCCCACTCTGCGCCTCGCGGTGCCGCCGCATGAGGTGCCGCTCCGCGACCGCTCCAACATCTACGGCGTCATCAGCCTGCCCGTCACCTGGGACCAAGGAGCAACCCCATGAGCGACCCTTCCCCGAGCTATTCGAGCATGAGCCACCCCATGGAGCCGCTGCGTATCGGCGTCCACCGTGGCCGGTGTGCCGGAGCCGGAATGTGCGCCCTGACGGCTCCCGAGGTCTTCGACCAGGACGACGAGGAGGGCCTGGTGGTGCTCCTGCAGTCCGCGCCGGGCCCCGGGCGACGGGCCGCCGCCCGGATGGCCGCCGGCCTCTGCCCCGCCGGAGCGATCATCCTCAACTCCCCGGACTCCACGGGCTCCCCGGGCTCCCCGGACTCCCCGGGCTCGTAGGACTCCACGGGCTCGTAAGGATCCCTCCCGCCCCCCGGCGGCGACGCCGCCGCTCCGCGGCCGGGGATGTCAGGGATTTCAACGCCGGGGATTTCTCAGGCCGTTGAGAAGCGCCCGCAGCACCGCGAGGTTGGTGGGCGCGCAGCCGGTCCGCGGACTCCGACGCCGCGGAGGGCCCGAGAGCCTTGCGGGCAGTCGCGTGGAGATTCGACAAGCGGTCGTACGGGGCGGGTTGAGCGGCACGGACAGGGTTCGGGGCGGCGCGTGCGGCAGGGGACCGGGGACCGGAGGCTAGTCCGGCCCCGGTACCGGACCTGGCCCCCGTCCCGGCCCGGGTGCCGGTTCCGGTGCCGGACGGGTCCGCTCTGCCGGGTCCGGAGCGGTCCGTGGCGCATCCAGGACTCCGTGGACGACGTCCTCGTGGAAGCCGCGGATGTGGGCCTCCACGAGGTCCCCGGCCCGCTCGCTGTCCCCGGCCGCGATGGCGTCGTACACACCGTGGTGCTCGGCTCGCAGACGGGTCGCGACCGCCTCCCAGTCCGGCAGCCTCCGGAACGCGCTGAGCAGCGTGTGCCGTACGGCGTTGCGTACGGCGATCGTCATGTCGGCCACCAGCCGGTTGCCTCCCGCCTCGGCGACGGCGACGTGGAAGGCGGTGTCGAAGTCGTTGAACTCCTCCGGGGCCAGGCCTTGTTGGTCCATGCGGAGAAGCGGCTCGCGCATGCGGGCGAGGTCGGCTTCGGTGGCCCGTTCGGCTGCCAGTCGTGCACTGGAACGCTCCAGCGTGGCGCGCGCCTCCGCGACGTCGCCGTGCGGGAAGTTGGCCAGCGCGATGTGGAGACGGAGAAGCCGGCTGAGGCCCTCACTGGGCATGGCCGCGATCACACTTCCCGAGGCAGGCCCCGTGCCCACGCGCGAACGCAGCACGCCCTGCGCCTCCAGCACGCGCAGCGCTTCCCGTACGGCGGCCCGGCTCACGCCGAGCAGCTCGACCAGCTCCCGCTCGGGCGGCAGGCGGTCCCCCACGTGCAGGTTGCCGGCGAGGATCTGCTCCTCGATCCGGCCGAGTACGAGTTCGAAGGTCCGAGAGCGCGGCACCGGCTCCCAGGCCGCGGTCTGAGCCATGGAGAGCCCTTTCACCAGGTGACGGCCGCATCGCGTGACTCGCGGCCCACGTCAGTCCACACCCCTGATCATAGCTTGAGGCCTCCATTCATTGGTCAGACCAAAGACATTTTCTCGACGCAGCTATGGACGGCAGGTTCCACGGCTGCTTAGCGTGTGCCAACCAACCTATGGTCTGACCAAAGTCCTCGCCCAGCTACCGCTGGGTGGTGTGCCCCAGTGAGGATCGCCATGTACCAACCCGATCTGTCCCCGGTCGCCGACAGCCTCGCCCTGTCCGCGCTCGTGGCCGCCGTACCGCTCCTTCTGCTCTTCGTCCTGCTCGGCGGCTTCCGGCTGAAGGCGCACTGGGCCGGGCTCGCATCGCTCGCGGCGGCGGCAGGCGTCGCCGTTGTCTGCTACGGCATGCCTGCCGGCCTCGTCGCGCTGTCGGCGGGCGAAGGAGCGGCCTTCGGACTGTTCCCCATCATGTGGATCGTGGTCGCCGCGATCTGGGTGTACCAACTGACCGTCGTCAGCGGGCGGTTCGAGGATCTGCGACGGGCCTTCGGCCTGATCAGCGACGACCCGCGTGTCCAGGCGGTGATCATCGCGTTCTGCTTCGGCGGGCTGCTGGAGGCGCTCGCCGGGTTCGGAGCGCCGGTGGCGATCACCGGCGTCATGCTGATGGCGCTCGGCTTCGCTCCCGTGCGTGCCGCGATCACCGTCCTGGTCGCCAACACGGCGCCCGTCGCGTTCGGAGCGATCGCGATTCCGATCATCACCGCGGGCAGCCTCACCAAGATCCCGTACACCGAGATCGGTGCCTACGTCGGCCGTCAGACGCCGTTGATCGCTCTCTTCGTGCCGCTGCTGCTCGTCGCTCTCGTCGACGGCCGGCGCGGTGTCCGCCAGACCTGGCCGGTCGCGGCGGTGTGCGGGACGGTGTTCGGGCTGGCGCAGTTCGTGAGCGCCAACTACGTCTCGGTGGAGCTGACGGACATCATCGCCTCGCTCGTGGCGCTGGCGTCAGTGGTGCTCTTCCTCCGCGTGTGGACGCCAAAGGGCGGCGAGGAGGCGAGGGCCGGGCTGCAGGAGCGCGGCGACGGTTCCGGGGTACGGGACGAGGGCGCGGGCTCGGAGGTGGGCTCGGGTGCCGGGGGCACGGGTGCGGACACGGGTTCCGGTTCCGGTGCGGGTTCCGGGACCGGCACCGGCGACGGCACCCGCTCCGGGACCACGACCCGTACGCGTCCGGCCGCGCAGGACCCTGTGACGGGCGAGGGCGGCGGCCGCTCCCGCACCGTCATGGCGTTCCTGCCCTACCTCATCGTGATCGCGGTCTTCTCGGTGGCCAAACTGTGGGCGCCGGCCAAGGAGTTCCTCGCCTCCAGTGACGTCGAGGCGGGCTGGCCCGGGCTCGACGGGCAGGTCCTCACGGCTGCGGGCGAGCCCTCCACCAGCACCGTCTACACCTTGCCGTGGCTCTCCTCGCCGGGCACGCTGCTGCTGCTCTCCGGGCTCGCGGTCGCCGTCGTCTACCGCGTCAACGCGGCCGATGCCGCACGTGAGTTCGTCTCCACGGTGGTGAAGCTGCGCTGGGCCCTGCTCACCGTCGCCTCCGTACTGGCGCTCGCGTACGTCATGAACCTCTCCGGGCAGACGATCACCATCGGCACCTGGATCGCCGGTACGGGCGCCGCTTTCGCCTTCCTCTCGCCGATCCTCGGCTGGCTGGGGACCGCCGTGACCGGCTCGGACACCTCGGCCAACGCCCTGTTCGCGACCCTCCAGCAGGCCGCCGGGAACAAGGCCGGACTGGATCCGACGCTGCTCGTCGCGGCCAACACCTCCGGTGGTGTCGTCGGCAAGATGATCAGCCCGCAGAATCTGACGATCGCCGCCACGGCCGTCGGCCTCGTCGGACGCGAATCCGTCCTGTTCCGGGGCGCCATGAAGTGGAGCCTGCTGCTTCTGCTCTGCATGTGCGTGCTGGTCTACCTGCAGTCGGGCGTTCTCGCCTGGATGCTCCCGTAGGCCTCCGCGGGCCCCCTCGTCCGGCGTACCCACAGCGCCCGTCCCGACAGTGTCCCGTCCCCACAACTTCCCTTGACCGCCCGGCGGGTGGCGCACCGCGCGCCCGCCGTACACCGGAGAGAGCATGCGGATCGCCCTGTTCATCACATGTCTGGCCGACACCCTGGCCCCGGCCACCGGCCGTGCGGTGGTGCGGCTGCTGGAGCGGCTGGGCTGCGAAGTGGAGTTCCCGCAGTCCCAGACCTGCTGCGGCCAGATGCACTTCAACACCGGCTACCGGCGGGAGTGCGTACCGCTCGTGCGGCGCTTCGCCGACGCCTTCACCGGTTACGACGCGGTGGTGACCCCGTCGGGTTCGTGCGCCGCAATGGTGCGCGAGTACCACGGCCAGGTGGCCGGAACGGCAGGCGACGCGCGGCTGTCCGCCGCGGTGAGCGCGGCGCCACCGGTGTACGAGCTGTCGGAGTTCCTCGTCCGCGTCCTCCAAGTGACCGATGTCGGGGCTTACTTCCCGCACCGCGTCACGTACCACCCGACGTGCCACTCGCTGCGCGTGCTCGGGGTGGGGGACGCGCCGGCCGCCCTGCTGCGGGCCGTGCGCGGCATCGACCTGGTCGAGCTGCCCGCGGCCGATCAGTGCTGCGGCTTCGGCGGCACCTTCGCGCTCAAGAACGCGGATACGTCGGTGGCGATGTGCGCCGACAAGGTGCGGCACGTGACGGGAACCGGCGCCGAGGTGCTGTGCGCGGGCGACAACTCCTGCCTGACCCACATCGGCGGGATGCTCTCCCGGCTGCGTGCGGGGGTACGGACGATGCACCTCGCGGAGATCCTCGCCTCCACCGAGGCGTACGACGTCCCGTCCACGCACGACGGCGCGGAGAGGGTGAAGTCCCCATGAGCGGCGCGACGTTCCTCGGGATGCCGTCCTTCCCCGGCGCGGCGAAGGACGCGCTCGCGGACACGCAGCTGCGCAGGAACCTCGCGCACGCCACAGCCACGATCCGCGGCAAACGGACGGACGCCGTGGGCGAGTTGGACGACTGGCAGGAGCTGCGCGAGGCGGGGCGCGCCATCAAGGAACGCACCCTGCGGCATCTGGACCGCTACCTCCTGCAACTGGAGGAGCGGGTGACGGCCGCCGGCGGCCGGGTGCACTGGGCGCGCGACGCCGAGGAGGCGAGCCGGATCGTCGTGGACCTCGTCCGGAGCACCGGGGAGCGGGAGCTGGTCAAGGTCAAGTCCATGGCCACCCAGGAGATCGGGCTGAACGAGGCGCTGGCCGAGGCGGGCATCGCCGCGTACGAGACCGATCTCGCCGAACTGATCGTCCAGCTCGGCGAGGACCTGCCGTCGCACCTGCTGGTCCCGGCGATCCACCGCAACCGGGCGGAGATCAGGGAGATCTTCCTGCGGGCGATGGGGGAGCACGGCGCCGCCGCACCGGACGGACTGGGCGATGCTCCGGCGGAGTTGGCCGAGGCGGCCCGGCGCCATCTGAGGGAGAAGTTCCTGCGGGCCAAGGTCGCGGTGTCGGGGGCGAACTTCCTCGTGGCCGACACCGGCACCGCGGTCGTCGTGGAATCCGAGGGCAACGGACGGATGTGTCTCACGCTCCCCGAGACCCTGATCTCCGTGGCCGGCATCGAGAAGGTCGTGCCGACGTGGCAGGACCTGGAGGTCTTTCTGCAGCTTCTGCCCCGCTCCTCCACGGGCGAGCGGATGAACCCGTACACCTCAACCTGGACGGGGACGGGGACGGGGACGGGGACGGGGACGGGGACGGGGACGGAAACGGGGTCAGGGGCCGGGGCCGACGGCGGTGAGGGGCCGCGCGCCTTCCATCTGGTGCTGCTCGACGGCGGCCGGAGCGACACCCTCGCCGACCCGGTCGGCCGCCAGGCCCTCAACTGCATCCGGTGCTCGGCCTGCCTCAACGTCTGCCCTGTGTACGAACGGGTCGGCGGTCACGCCTACGGGTCCGTCTATCCGGGGCCGATAGGCGCCATCCTGAGCCCTCAACTGCGGGGCGGCGCAACGGAGTCGGACCGCTCGCTGCCCTACGCGTCGACGCTGTGCGGGGCTTGTTACGAGGTCTGCCCCGTAAAGATCAACATCCCCGACGTGCTCGTCCATCTCAGGGCGCGCATGGTGGACGGCGGCCGGCGCCGCCCCGTCCCGAAGCCCGAGCGGCTGGCGATGGCGGCGGCGAGCTGGGTGCTGGCCGAACCGTCCCGGCTGGCGGCGGCACAGCGTGCGGGAGCGCTGGCAGGGCGGCTGCTGCCCGGGCGGCGGGGGCGCGGCGCGAGCCGGCTGCCGGGGCCGCTGTCGGCATGGACCGACGCGCGTGACGCACCGGTTCCGGCCGAGGAGAGCTTCAGGGCCTGGTGGAGGAGGACACGGCGGTGAGGGAAGCGGCGATGAGCGAGGCACGCGCGGAGGTTCTTCACCGCATCCGTCGTGCGCTCGCGGACGTACCCGACGACGAGCGCCCGCAGGATGTGCCGGTCGCCCGGGACTACAGCCGGAGCGCGCCACCGGGAGCCGATCCGGCCCAGGCCGCGAAGCTGCTCGCCGAGCGGCTGGCTGACTACGGCGCGGCGGTGCGGCTGGTGCCGGAGGACGCCGTCGCCCGTGCCGTCGCGGACGCACTCGCGGCCCGTGGCGCGGCCCGCGTCGTGGTGCCCGGCGGATTCCCCCGCGAGTGGCAGGCCGGGCTGACCACTGAGGGGACGGGGACGCCGGTCCGGATTCTGAGCGACGACCCGCGGGTGCCCGTGAGCGAACTCGACCGTACGGACGGCACGGTCACGACTGCCGCCACGGCCATCGCGGAGACCGGAACCCTGGTCCTCGACGGCGGGCCCGGGCAGGGACGGCGGGCACTGACGCTGGTGCCCGACTACCACCTGTGTCTCGTACGGGCCGGCCAGGTCGTCTTCGGCGTACCGGAGGCGCTGGCCAGGCTGGATCCCGCACGGCCGCTGACGTTCGTCTCCGGCCCGTCCGCGACCAGCGACATCGAACTCGAACGAGTGGAGGGCGTGCACGGGCCGCGCACGCTGGAGGTCATCGTCATCGTGTGAAGGCGCCCCGCGACCGGCGGCCTGCGCCGCCGGTCGCGGGAAGCGCAGTGCAGTCAGCCGTCTTCCCTTGCGGCAAGCCGGCGGGCCTCGCGACGGCCCGCGTAACGTTCCTTGCGGTTGCTCGTCTTGACCATCTGCTGCCATTCCCGGGCGCAGCCGCGTCTGCTGCATCCCGAGCAGCAGGTGTGGCGGAAGAGCAGCGCGTCGGAGTGCTCCCACCTGCAGCGCGTGTCCGGCTCCTCCCGCGTCGGGTGCGGCGGCAGGTCACAAGCGCCGTGGCGGTGATCGTGGACCGGCCGGGGGCCGTGCTCCGCGTGGCGCACCCACAGCGGCTTGGTCCTGTCCGTACGGGACATCTCGTTCCTTCCGGAACCCGCCGCCCGGAATCCCGGACTCTCCGGGGCGGGCGGCCAGGTTCGGATTCGCGAGCTCATGGCGTCACGCTCCTTCCTTCGTCTACGCGCACCTCCCAACGGCCCGGCGTGGACGGCGACTTGAAGCCCGCCCGACCCCGGGAGTGGGAGAACCCTTCAGGATATCGGCAGGCGTCGGCGGCGCTCAAGGGCCGTCTCGGGACGGAAATTCAGATGCGCCGGCCGTCGTCGGGCACTAGGTTCCGGAGCATGGCAGTCGGCAGTCTCTTCCTCTGACGGGTTCCTCCGTCGGCACCTCGACAGGCACGTACACGCCGGTGAACCGAGCGGTCTCCGGCGCGAGTTTGCGTTGCCCTCGCGTGCCGAGGCGATGCTGCGTCCCTCGTACGGACGGTCAGCGCTTCCGAACCCGAACCCCTCAGAAGAGAAACGAGCCCACCCATGTCCGATCAGCCTGCCTCCGAGCCCGCCGCCGGCGAGGTCCTCGCCGACTGGTTCCGCGAGCACGCCACCACCCTGACCACCCTGGACCCGGACGCACCCCTCGACGATCTGGAGGCGCTCCGGGAGATCGCCGGGGACGCCCGCGTCCTCGCCGTCGGCGAGAACGCCCACTTCGTCGAGGAGTTCTCCCTCGCACGCCGGCGGCTGCTGCGATTTCTCGCGGAGCGCTGCGGATTCACCGTCTTCGCCTTCGAGTTCGGCTTCAGCGAAGCCTTCGCCCTCGACCCGTGGCTGAGGGGCGAGGGCGACGACGGCGACCTGGAGGAGGTAGCCAAGTCGTCCACGGTGTGGCTCGCGGCGGACCTCATGCACTGGGTGCGCCGCCACAACCGTACGAGTGCCGGGCCTGTGCGGTTCGCCGGCATCGACCTGCCCACGGCCGGGGGAGCCCTTCGGCCCGCCCTGGACCCGGTGGCCGGCTGTCTGCGCAAGGTCGACCCAGAGGCGCTTCCCCTGCTGGAGCGAGTCCTGGAGATCAGCGACGGATTCCTCGGCGGTGCCGCCTCCGGCGCCGCCGCCGCTCCCGCGTGGGCGGCCCTCGGCACCGCCGAACAGGACGCGCTGACCGCCTCGTTGGCGCGACTGCTGCTGCGGCTGCGGGCCATGGAGCCGCTCTACGTCGCACGCGGCGGCCAGAGCCGTTTCGACATCGCCCGGCGCAGGGTGGAGGCGGCGTGCCACACGGACCACATGTTCCGGGCCATGAACGGCCTGATGTCCGGCCGGGGTTCGGCCGCGGACCTGTCCGTACGGGAGATCTACATGGCCGAATCGGTTCGCTGGCACCTGGAGAACGCGGGGCCCGAGGACCGGATCGTGCTCATGGCGCACAACAACCACATCCAGAAGACCGCGGTGGAGTTCGACGGTGCGCTCACGTCGCTGCCAATGGGCCAGCACCTCCGCCGGATGCTCGGCGACGAGTACCGCTCGGTCGCCCTCGTCCACACCGACGACCACGTTCCGGAGATGTACATGGACGCGGAGACCGAGGTCGGCTTCACACTCGCCGACGCGCACCTGGGAAGCCCGGAGCCCGGCAGCGTCGAGGCGGCACTCACCGGCGCCGGGCTCGGCGACGCGATCACGCTCACGGACCTGCGCAGGTCACCACGCGACGCCCAGGGGGAGCCGCTGCTGCGGTGGATGCGCACGCAGAGCGCGGGCCTGTCGACGCCGGTCTCCGAGGCGTTCGACGCGGTGCTGTCCGTCCCGACGGTGACGCGGGACGGGACGGTGCGGTTCTGAGTGCCCGTCGAGGCGAGGCTGTCAGCCGGATGCCCGTTCATCCGGCTGACAGCTCGCACCACACGGTCTTGCCCGTCCGTTCAGGCATGACCGCCCACTTATCGGTCAGCAGCGAGACGAGTGCGAGGCCCCGTCCGCCCTCGTCCCATTCGGTCGCGGAGCGGTGAGTAGGGGCGGCGGGGGAGCGGTCGTGGACTTCTAGACGTACGCCCGTGTCCGTACGGAGGAGCGTGACGACGCACCAGCGGTCAGGGACGTGGCGGTGGACGTTCGTCACCAGTTCGGTCAGGGCGAGTTCGACGGGGTCGGTGAGCTGGGGCAGCTCCCACAGCCGCAGATACGCGCGGGCGATCCGGCGGAGGTGACGCGGCGAGTGATCGCCGACGGTCAGCGCGATCCGGTAGCGACGGGGCGGGAATTCGGTGGGTTCCTCGATGACGTTCACAGGACAAGGCTGTGATGCGGCGATTACTCTCGGCTATGGCTGGAAATTAACTCCGCGCAGAATCAAGTCCGTTGATGGGGGCTGGGGTGGCGAACGTTCGTGAGTTGGATCCGGGAGCCTCTCCACTCAACTACCTAGGTGCCGAACTGCGACGGCTAAGGGAAGCGGCTGGACTGACGTTGGAGGACCTCGGGGGAATCGTTTTCTGTACTGGGTCACTGATCAGCCAGTTCGAGACGGCACGTAAGGTTCCCCGACCGGAGTTTCTGGAGCGTGCTGACGTCGCTCTTGGCGCAGATGGCGCTCTGTTGCGGCTCTGGGAACTCGTCAAGCGGAGCGGGCTCCCGGCTTGGGTTCATGAGTACGTTCGGCTTGAAGCTGAGGCCACGACTATTTACACCTTCCAAGCGCAAGTCGTGCACGGGCTGTTGCAGACGGAGGACTATGCGCGCGCAGTTCTCCGTTCTGCAGGCCCGGCAGAGACGCTTGAGGAGCGAGTCGCCGCCCGGATGGCCCGGCAGCGGATCCTTGCGGGTGGGGGCTCGCCGCTGATCTGGATCATCCTCGACGAAGGGGTTCTGCATCGACCCGTCGGTGGACCAGAATGCATGCGAACTCAACTGGCTCATTTGTTGAGTTGCCGTGAGGCTACCAGCGTCAACGTGCAGGTCTTGCCGTTCGCGGCCGGAGCACACCACGGGCTGACAGGCTCGTTCACGCTGCTCACCTTTGAAGACGCCCCGCACGTCACCTATTCGGAGACATACGAGTCCAATCAGCTGAGCGTTGATCCCAAGGCCGTCGCAGCAGGTTCGTTCCGTTACGATCATCTTCAGGCCGCAGCGCTGTCCCTCGATGCCTCGGCGGAACTGATGGCCCGCGTTATGGAGGACTTGCATGAGCACCGGTCCGAGCCTGGTCGACGCACGGTGGGTTAAGTCAAGTTACAGCGGGAACAGCGGCGGCGAGTGCGTCGAAGTCGCCCAACTCCCCGCCGTTCGCGGGGCCGTCGCCGTACGTGACTCCAAGGCCCCCGAGGGGCCGGTCCTCACCTTCCCCGCCGCGTCGTTCGCGCACCTCGTCCGGACTGTCGCTCTCGACCGATAGGCCGGATTCCGCGTTTCCGGCGCACCAGCCGGGGCAACCGCTGACCTGAGCTTCACAAGGGGAGGCGGAGCCATGAACGCACCGGCAGTGGTGAGACGCGGGCGGCGCAACGCCAAGCGCACCGCGAAGCGGAACGCCAAGCAGGCGGCCGACAGCACAGCACTCGAAGGAGTCGCGCGTGCGGGCATGGTCGCGCAGGGCGTGCTGTACGTACTCGTCGGCCTGCTCGCTCTGCGGATCGGCTTCGGCGAGGGCGGCAAGGCGGCCGATCAGGGCGGCGCCCTGCGGCAGTTGGCGGAGCAGCCCTTCGGGCGGTTCCTCATATGGGGCGTCGGGATCGGCCTGGCCGGACTCGCCCTGTGGCGTTTGTCCGAGGCGCTGTTCGGGGCGTCGGAGAAGGGCGGGCACAAGTCGCACAAGCGGCTGATGTCGGCAGGGCGCTTCGTGCTGTACGGGGTGATCGCGTTCTCGGTGCTCTCGTACGCGGCGGGGGAGAAGGGCAGCGGCTCCAGCGACGCCAAGTCCCAGGACGTCACCGCCCGCGCGTTGTCCGCACCGGCCGGGGAGTTGCTGGTGGGCGGAGTCGGGCTGGCCCTCGCGGCGATGGGTGCCTGGGGTGCCGTACAGGCGGTGCGGCGGAAGTACCACGACCAGTTGAGGATGTCGAAGATTCCGCGCCGCAAGCGCAAGTGGATCGACGTGCTCGGGGTGAGCGGCGGTGTCGCACGCGGGGCCGTCCTCGTCGTCCTCGGGCTCTTCGCCATGGAGGCGGCGTGGTCGGACGACGCCGGTGAAGTCAAGGGCATGGACGAGGCGTTGCGTACGTTCGCGCAGACTCCGGCCGGGCCGTGGCTGCTCGTGGCGGTCGCCGTGGGCGTCACGCTCTACGGCTTGTTCTCCTTCGCGCTGGCGCGCTGGCGCCGCGTCTAGTGCTCCGACCGGGCAGGGTTCGCCGGTGCGGTGGTCCGGGGCGGGTGGCCGGAAGTTGAGCACTGGCGTCCCTTCGGTCGGTAGATCCGTCCGAAGCTGCGCGGGCTGTCCTCGTAGATCCCGACCAGTTCCCAGTCGATCCGGCGCCCGCCGGGAACGTCGAAGATGCGGACACCGTCGCCGAGGAACACCGGGGCGACGAAGACCTGCAACTCGTCGACGAGGTCGTGCTCGAGGGCCTGCCGGGCGATGTCGGCACTGATGATCTGCACGTCCCTGTCGCCGGCGATCTCCTGAGCGCGACGGATCGCCTCCACTACGCCACAGTTCAAAGGGACGACAGCCGGATCAGCGGCGAGCTCTTCCGGGCGGTGAGTCAGGATGAACTCGGTCCCCGACCACGCGCCGCCGTAGGCCTGCGAGGTCGTCTCGTCCCGCTCGTCCTGCTGGGCCTTCGCCGCGTCGTAGCCGGCCCGGCCGGCGATGATCACCGCGACATCGCCCGCCATCCGCTCCGTGGTGCCCTCGGCCAGCGGTTCCGCTGCGGACATCCAGCTCATGTCGTGCCCCGGGCCTGCGATGAATCCGTCGATCGAGCATGTGAAGCCCCAAGCCACCTTGCCCATGTCTCCTCCTCGCCGGCCGACGCCTCGCGGCCCTGGATCCGGTAGTCCAGGCGAGACCGTCCCGAGTGAGCAAACCACAGCCTTCAGGTGCGCGCTGGTTGCCGCACGTGCTCTGGCACAGCCGGGACGGAGGCGGGACCTCGACCGCGCTCAACCTCGCTCAGCCGCGCCCCCGCAGCTCGTTCCTCGCACGGTCGAAGGCGGAGTCCCGCTCCTCGGCGAACTCCTCGTCCGTGAAGACCGGTTCGGTGACGTGCGGCGGGATGCCCGTGCCGTCGAACGTGCGGCCGTCGCGGGTGCGGAACTCCTCGTTCGGGAGCAGGAAACTCCAGCCGTTCGGAAGGCGTCGCTCCATGGTGTCGGAGAAGACGCCCTGCGTGGGCTGCCCGATCCTTACCGTCCGCCCGGGCCGGTCCATCAGGGCTTGCGTGAAGGTCTCACCCGCGCTGACCGTCGAGCCGCCCGTCAGCACCGCGACCGGTCCGTTCCAGCGGGCCCGTCCCGCCGCCGGCTGTACGTACAAGGGCTGCGGCCTGGTGAAGCGCGCGGGGTCGGACGGGTCGTTCCGTGCCGCCTTGGCGTAAGCGAAGTAGGGCCGGTCGGTGAGGCGGGCGGCCAACTCCAGACCCAGGCTGTCCGATCCGCCGCCGTTGATCCGCAGATCGACGATCAGCCCCCCGAGGCGCTCGGTGCGCTCCTTCGTCAGTACGGTGTCGAGCGCACGCCGCAACTCGGCGCGGTCGGCCGCGTATCCGCCGGCCTCCGTGTAGCCGGCGAAGCCCGACACGCGCAGATAGCCCTGCAGACCGCCCTGTCCTCCGGGGAGGTCCGCGTAGCCGATGCGGCCTCCTGCGAACTCCCGCAGCTCCTTGCCCTTCAGATCCCGCCTCTCGACGAACTCCCGCACCCTGGCGTCCAGTTCGGGGGTGGGCGGCCGGGTGCCCGGACGGACCTGCCCGAAGGAGCCGGTGTCTCCGGCCAGCACCGCCACGTGTGCGTCGTACAGCGGCGTGACCATCTCGCGGAAGACGGCGAAGAGTTCGTCCTTGCCGGTGCCCGCGTCGACGCGCGGCCGGTACCGGTCGCGCACGGCGTGCCAGTCGACCCCCTTGGCCTCGAAGAACGGGTAGTTCTCCTCGAACGTCTGCCAGAAGACGTCGAAGCTCTCCAGCGGGTCGCCAGAAGCGGGGCGGCCGCAGGCGCGGGGAAGCGCGTCGACGCGGCGCAGGCGGCGGTCGCCGGGCGAGCCGTCCACGCGCATCGCCGCGCGGTCCCGGCTCCCCGCCCGGCGCAGCGTGAAGCTCTCCCCGTCGCCGGTGGTGTAGCGGGCGGCCGTGCCCTGCCCGCCCGTCCGCTCGGCCGAAGTGCCTTTCAGGCAGCTCACTTCGGTGGTCTGATACTCCCGCACACGGTTCTCCGTCACGGACAGCACCGTGCCGTAGCCGTCCATGCGCCACGCCCCGGCGACAGGTCCCCTGGCGTGCCGGTCCGCGGCGGCTGCCGCGGACCGCCGGGCCTCCTCGGCGGAGGCGACGCTGAGCGCGGCGCTGCCCGTGACCGCCAGCACGACTGCGGTGACCGCCGCCGCCTTGGCCGCGCTTCCGAACGAACTTCCCGTCTCCGTCATCAAGTCGTCCCCGTTGGTCGCCGGTTGGTCCGCACCCACGATCGCCGGACCGCCCCGCCTGCGACATCCCGCTGCCCGCCGCCTCGGGAGTGGGGGAATCCCCCGGGGCGTGGTGGAGCTGCGGGCACCGGCAGCAGGCCGCGGCGGGCACGGGCCGGCGTGCGGGCCCGTCCGCCGGCTCAACCGGCCGCGTCCATAAGCCGGTTGGCCAAGAGCGGCCCACTACCGCCGTCCCGTCCCGGGGAGACACGCGCCTCCCCGGGACGGTGGTACCCGTGCGGACCGGAGCGCGACTGTACGTCAGGCGGAGCCGCGCTCCTTGAGAGCCTGGACCACCTGACGTGCGGTGTCGTGACTCGACTGCGGGTTCTGCCCGGTGATCAGATTGCCGTCGGCCACGACCTTGCTGGCCCAGGCCGGACCGGTCTCGACCACGGCCCCCAGGTCGCGGAGCCTGCTCTCGACGAAGTACGGGACCGCTTCCCCGAGGCCGCCCTGCCGCTCCTCCTCGTCGGAGAAGACGGTCAGCCTGCGTCCGGAGAAGACGAAGCCGGCGCCCGTGTCGCCGCTCTCCCCGCTCGCGCCGCTCGCGCTGAGCACCCCGGCCGGGCCGTGGCACAACGCCGCGACGATCTTGCCGCTCCGTTCGGTGGCGGTGAGCAGCCGGCCGAGGTCCGCGTCATGTGCCAGGTCCTCCATCGGGCCGTGGCCGCCGGGGATGTAGACGGCGTCGTAGTCGGTCGCCGTCACATCGGCCAGGGCCAGCGGCTTGGCCAACTGGCCTGCCAGGGAGTCCAGATAGGCGCGGAACTCCTTCGCGTCGCCCGGCTCCACATTGCCGCGCTCGTCGAGGCTGATCGGGTCGACGGTGGGCTGTGCGCCACCGGGGGTCGCGATGTCGACGTCGATGCCCGCCTCGGTCAGCACCTGGTGCGAGACGACGACCTCTTCGGCCCAGTAGCCGGTCGGGTGGGCGGTGCCGTCGGCCAGCGTGAGGCTGTCGGCAGCGGAGACGACCATAAGGATCTTTGCCATGGCGGATCTTCCTTCTCTAGCTCTCTGTAGCTCTGCAGCTGTCCGGTTCTGAAGCTCTGCAGCCCCGCAGCTCTGTCGTCGGCCGGCCCTCGGGCGGTCGCGGTCGCCGCGCCGCCGGCTGTCGCCGTGCCGGTGTCCGTCGTCCTCCACTTCAACACTCACAGGCCTCGGAGTTCCTCCGCTAATCTGGCTTCTGCCATCAGATTTCTTATGGCTGGACGATCTGGAGACTTGCGTGCCGGACCTCGATCTGCTGTCCACGTTCCTGGAGATCTACCGGGGCGGGTCGATCACCGCCGCGGCCGACCGGCGCGGGCTGAGCCAGCCCGCCGTCAGCGGTCAACTGGCCCGCCTGGAGGAGCAGATCGGCGAACCCCTCTTCGTACGCTCCCGCCGTGGCGCCGTCCCCACCGAGCGTGCGTACGAACTGGCACGGCGGATCGGCACCCACCTCGACGAGCTCCATCACGCCCTCGGCGGCGGCGAAGGCGATCAGGCGGACCACCGCGGCACGGTGCACCTGGCGGGCCCGTCCGACCTGATGGCCATGCGTGTGGTGCCCGCCCTCGCCCCGCTCACTGCGGGCGGGCTGCGGCTGCGGGTCACCCTCGGCCTCGCGGATGAGCTGCTGGCGGCGCTCGCCGCCGCCCGCGTCGACCTGGTGGTGTCCGCGGTGCGGCCACGGCTGAAGAACGTGGTGGCCAAGCCCTTCGCCGACGAGGAGTTCCTGCTGGTCGGACCGCCCGGCCTCGCCCGCACGGTCGACCACGGCCGGCTGGCCGGGGAACCGGTGGACGCGCTGGCGCACCTGCCCCTGGTGGCGTACGGGGAGGAGCTGCCGATCATCCGCCGCTACTGGCGCAGCGAGTTCGGCCGCCGCCCGCCCAATCCGCTCGCGGTCACCGTTCCCGACCTGCGCGCCGTCCTGGCTGCCGTCGTCGCGGGCGCCGGGGTGTCCGTACTTCCGCGCTACCTGGCCGAACCTGCGCTCGCGGCCGGCTCGGTGGAGACGCTTCACCAGCCGCAGGTCCGTCCCCTGAACACCCTGTACCTGGCGACTCGCGTCGGCGGCCTCGCCCATCCCGCCGCGGCCGTGGTGCACCGCCATCTGACCGAGCGCTCGCGGGAGTGGGAGCTGCTGTGAGCCGGGGAGGGCGGCTCCGTGCCGTGCACGCACATGACGAAGGCCCTGGGAGGCGCCGGTCTCGGCGTCTCCCAGGACCTTCGGACGAAGCAGACGTGCGACGGGCCGTCAGGCCGTGACCTGGTCGGCGTCCTCCGGGTCGGACGTCGTGCCGCCGTTCGCCGCGGCCTCCATCTCGGCTTCCTCCGCGGCCTCCTGGGCCTCCGTCTCGCGCTGGCCGGGGATCTCGCTCGTACGGCGGGCGACCCGCTCGTTACGGGCGACCGTGGCTTCGCACAGGTCCACCACGGCCTGGTTGAAGCGTGTGATCGACGGCGGGTCCGAGGGGCCGAGGAGATGGACCTTCAGCTCCGCGCGGGCCTTGGACAGGCCGTCCTTCGACGGCTCGCGCACCGTCTCCAGCAGCTCCGGGATCTCCTTCGCCTCGGGGGAGAGGATCGCGGCTGCCCGTACGGTCGGGAAACCGGCCCGGAACTCCTCCTCGCTCAGGCCGCTGGTGTTGGCGACCGCGTAGGGCTTCTCGCTCGTCAGATAGTCCGAGACGACGGAGGAGACGTCGGAGATGAGCAGGTCGGACTGGTTGAAGCAGGTGTAGATCGCCGGGCGGGGGCCGGTGATGATCTGGTGCTCCCACTCCGGGAAGGAGGCCCAGTTGGCGGCCTCCCAGGCGGTCGTCGCCGCAGCGACGCGCTCGGCCCGGTCCGCCTCCGGCGTGGACTGGAGCATCATCCGCTCCACCTCGTCCGCGCCGCGGCGGAAGGCGGTGGTCGTCAGCTCGTCCAACTCGCGTGCGCGGCGCTCCAGTTCGGCCGCGGCATCGGCGCCCGGACGCTCGCCGGAGCGCTTCGCGTTCGCCTCGGTGATCATCTCCTGGATGCGGGCGTCGGCGGCGCCGGCGCGGGGGTCGACGGAGCCGGTCATCGGATGCGGCTTGTACAGCAGCCGCACGCCCGGGTCGGCCAGCAGCGCGCGCACGATGTTCTCACCGGCCAGGATGACCGAGGTGTTGCCCGGGTCGTTCGTCCAGCCCTCCCAGGTGGGGGCGTACAGAACGGTGGTGTACGCACCCTGCGGCGGGCCCGCGTACGGCTCGATCGGCGAGAGCTGCGGGCGGCCGACCTCGACCACGTCACGGTCGTCCACGCCGATGTCGGCGAGCTGGTAGCGCTCGCGGGCCGCGGGGCCGGCGACCCAGACCTCGTCGTAGGCCTTGGCGTACGGGTTGCAGGAGGAGAGCTTGTCGCTCTCGCCGTGGTTGATGAAGGCGTGCTTGATGGTGGGGATGCGCAGCACCTGCGAGGTCTTGCCGGAGTTCGCCGGGTGCAGCATCACCTTGAGCGTCGAGTGCTCCAGGTGCATCAGATGCGCGACCTTCGGGATGCAGATGATCGGGACGTCGGTCGCTTCGATCTTCTGCACCATGAACCGCTCACGGAGCACGATGACCGGGTTGCCACCGAGCTCGGCGAGCGTGGAGAGCCACATGTTCGCCTGGTACGCGGAGGTGGTGCCGCCCGAGAAGTACATGCCGACGGTCGGCTTGTACGCGGCCAGCCAGCGGCCGAGCCAGTCCAGGGCCTGCTGTTCGTTGGCGTGCCGCTTCTTCGGCAGCATCCAGGTGCCCAGGTACACGGCGCCGCCGAGCGACAGCGCGATGCTCAGGCCGAGCCCGGCGATGCCCCACACCTCGGTGGCGAGCGCCGCGCTCAGCATCAGTCCGACGGTGCCGGGGATGGAGAACCGCAGCAGACGGCGGCTGGGCTGCTTCGCCAGCAGGCGCGGAGGCGCGATGGTCAGGCGCAGGCCGGAGGCGTCGATGTTGCGCGTGAGGATCGGCAGCGTACGGCTGCGGCGCACGAACTGGGCGACGGCCTGGCACAGGAAGTGCGTGGCATAGGCGGCGAGCAGCAGAAGCGTGAGGGGGCGCTCGATGTCCGGCGGTACGTCGGGGATGCGGACCAGGCCGATGACGATGAGCATGTCGCGCAGCAGTTGGCGGGTGGTCACGTCGAAGCGGACCTTGCCGAGCAGGGCGAGGAGGCCCGGCTGCTGGTGCGTGAGGTAGAGGTCGAGCGCGAGGCCCGCCACTGAGGCGACGATGAAGACGGGCACGTTCGGCAGCAGCGCGCCCGCGAGCTGCGCGGCGTAGAAGACCGTCAGCGCGAGCAGCGCCGTCAGCTGGACGGCGCGTCGGGTGGAGAGACCGGCAGAGGGCACGGGACTGGGCTCCTGGCAGGAGGTCGGGGGGCGGAATGGAAACCGGCCGGTGGGGGTGGCGGCCGTGGTCGACCACTGACCGTATGCCGGGCACCGGGCCGGTGACAATCTGCGTCGGGGTGTCCTGAGTCGATACGCGGACAAAGGTCATTATCCCCACCCGTCCACTGGTCGGAACGGGCGAGCGCCGCTGATCAGCCCTCCCGTAGATTGCTGAGGCAGGGCAGCGGACAGGCAAGCGGGAGCAGCGGCGACAGGCTGGAACCGTACGTGACACAAGTGACGTACGGGGCGAATACAGGAACGGGAACGCACGGGCGTGACAGAAGGAACAGACGGGCAGCGGGACGTGGGTGCCGGAACGGCAGCGGGTGCGGACACCGGGGCGGGCGGGGAGCCGCGTGGCGCCGGCGGTGACGGGCGGGGTGTGCCGCGCGCCGATGTGGCGCACGCGCGGCGGATCGTCGTCAAGGTCGGCTCCTCCTCGCTCACGACGGCGGCCGGCGGCCTGGACGCCGACCGTGTCGACGCGCTCGTCGACGTACTGGCCAAGCACGCCGCGACCGCGGGCGGCGCGAACGACGGCTCCGCGCAAGCCCCGCAGCGGGAGATCGTGCTCGTCTCCTCCGGGGCCATCGCCGCGGGTCTCGCGCCGCTGGGCCTGCCGAAGAGGCCCCGCGATCTGGCGCGGCAGCAGGCCGCGGCGAGCGTGGGGCAGGGGCTGCTGGTCGCCCGCTACACCGCGTCGTTCGCACGCTACGGGCGCCGCGTCGGACAGGTGCTGCTGACCTCCGACGACACCAGCCGCCGCGCCCATTACCGCAACGCCTACCGGACGCTGGAGCAGCTGCTGGCGATGGGCGCGGTGCCCGTCGTCAACGAGAACGACACGGTCGCCACGGAGGAGATCCGCTTCGGCGACAACGACCGTCTCGCTGCGCTCGTCGCCCATCTCGTACGGGCCGACCTGCTGGTCCTGCTCTCGGACGTCGACGGGCTCTACGACGGCGACCCGGCTTCCCCCGGCACTTCCCGCATCACCGAGGTCACGGGCCCCGGGGACCTGGCGGACGTCGAGATCGGCAGCGCGGGCAGCGCCGGCGTCGGCAGCGGCGGCATGGTCACGAAGGTGGAGGCAGCCCGTATCGCCGCCGCCGCGGGCGTGCCGGTGGTACTGGCGTCCGCCACCCACGCCGCGGACGCGCTCGCGGGCCGCCGCACCGGCACTTACTTCCACCGGACGGGCCGCCGCGCCGCCGGCCGGCTGCTGTGGCTGGCGCACGCGTCGACGCCGCGCGGCGCGCTCACGCTGGACGACGGAGCGGTACGGGCGGTCGTCCAGCGGCGCACCTCGCTGCTGGCGGCGGGCATCGCCGGGGTCGAGGGCGAGTTCTCGGCGGGCGACCCGGTCGAGCTGCGCGACGAGCGCGGGGTCGCCGTCGCCCGCGGCCTGGTCAACTTCGACGCGAAGGAGATCCCGCAGCTGCTGGGACGTTCGACGCCGGAGCTTGCTCGCGAGCTGGGGCCCGCGTACGAGCGGGAGATCGTGCACCGCGACGACTTGGTGCTGCTCGACTGAGCGGGACCGTGGTGGCCAGGTCGGCCCGGGTGGCCGGGGCGGCCGGCGGGAGCCCGGGGCCGCACCGGCCCGCGCGGGGCGGCGTGCTCGCCCGCGCATGAGCTTCGCGTGCGCCCCCGCCCGCGCCCTTCCGTGAATGGTTCGTGCAGAGGGCGGGGGAGAGGTGTCCGAACCGTCATCGGCCGGGAGAGAAGACCAGCCTTTCCACGGACACCTTCCGGAAAACGGCCACGCGGCCGGTCCCGGGCTGGTCAACTTTTCAGTAGGGGTCGTGCGGCAGCGAAGCGACGCCGGGACCGAGAGCATCCACCGGACGAGGAGGCCATCCGTGAGACGGCTGGTCAGCGTTGACACAGAGCAGCGGGCCGAATCACGTACGGGCGCCGTTGCGGTAGGGCGGGATCACGCCCGGCTGTGGCACATCACTCTCAGCGTCGCCGGCAAGGAGGCCCCCCTCAAAGAGGTGCGCCGGTCGCTGGAGAAGCTCGCCTACGACCACCCCTTTCTTCTGAACAGCCGGTATGCGAACGATCATGCCGAGATCCGCTACTGGGAAGAGGCGCGCGACCTGCACGACGCCGCCGCCCTGGCGCTGCGGCTGTGGGGAGAGCACCGGACCTCGGCCAAGCTTCCCCCGTGGGAGATCGTCGGCCTCGAGGTCGTCGGCCGCGAGACGTACCACCAGCGGGTGGCCGAGGGATACGGCCCGCCGCCCGCCGCCTCCATGGGCATTCACCCCTTCTGATCCGTTCCGCGGGCCCGGCGGCCATTCGCTATATCAGTGCTACAAGACGTACCGTGGCGCTGAGATGAGTAAGAGTGTGAGCATTCCGGCGCGCGACAGGCTTCTCCTCGCGGGGGCCGAACTGCTGGAGGGCGCGGGTGAGCAGAGCGTCTCGACTCGTGCGATCTGTGAACGCGCGGGAGTGCAGGCCCCTTCGCTGTATCACCATTTCGGAAACAAGCAGGGACTGCTGGAAGCAGTGGTCAGCCACGGATTCCGGGAGTTCCTCGCCGCGGGCCCCGTGGGCTCCGACGGAGGCGACCCGCTCGGCGCGGTGCGTGAGGGCTGGGATGCGCATGTCCGGTTCGGTGTCGAGCATCCGGCCTTCTACTCCTACATCTACGGCCGGCCGCGGCGGGGAGAGCGGTGCGGTGTGGTCTCCGACGTCGAAGCGATGATCCTCGGGACTCTCGAACCCCTGGCGAGTCAGGGCCGGCTGAGTGTCCCGGCCGCCGATGCCGCCGCGCAGATCCTCGCCGCCAGCAGCGGTGTGACGCTGGCGCTCATCATGTCGTCCGGCGAAGTGTCCGACTGGAGCATGTCCGCGCGGGTCCGCGACGCCGTGCTGCGGTCTGTCACCGCATCCGTCACCCCGGACCCTGTCCGTGAGGGGACCAGCATCGCGAGCGCTGCGGCTGTGCTCTCGGAGGTGCTCGCCCGTGACCCTGGCGAGGCCGACGTGCTGGGACGCCACGAAACCGCCCTGTTCAGGGAGTGGCTGGGCCGTCTCGCCGCGAGCGCACAGCGCTGATCCGCACTTCTCCCGGCGTCGTTCCACATCTGCCGCTGTTGCGGGACAGCCGCACACGAGTCGTGTAGCACTGCTGTGGCCATTGGTATATCGTCGCTACACAGGTGTCGCGTCGCGATGCGTCAGAAGCTCGCGGTGCGGGGAAGCGACGACATGGGATCGGAATCGGTGACATGAGGACCTGGTTCATCACCGGCGGGACTCCCGGCGGCTTCGGAATGGCGATCGCGGACGCGGCCCTGGAAGCCGGTGACCGCGTGGCCCTTACCGCTCGCCGGAGCGACGAGCTCCGGCCCTGGGCGACGGAGCACGGGGAGCGCGCCCTCGTGCTGCCGCTCGACGTGACGGAACCCGTGCAGGTGCGTCAGGCCGTCACAGCGGCGGAGGACCACTTCGGCGGGATCGACGTGCTGGTGAACAATGCCGGGCGCGGCTGGTACGGCAGCGTCGAAGGCACTGATGACGTGGCGGTGCGGCGCTCGTTCGAGTTGAATTTCTTCTCCGTTCTGGATGTGATGCGCGCGGTCCTGCCCGGAATGCGCGCCCGGGGCGACGGGTGGATCGTGAACATGTCCTCGGTGGCCGGGCTCCGGGGTCCGCTGGGCTTCGGCTACTACAGCGCCGCCAAGCACGCGGTCGAGGGAGTCACCGATGTGCTGCGCCAGGAGGTCGAGCCCTTCGGCATCAAGGTCCTCGTGGTGGAGCCCGGCGCGTTCCGCACGCACGCCTACAGCGGCTTCGCGGACGAGCCGGTGCGTGAGTCCGTCGCCGCCTACCGGCCGATGCTGGAAACCGTACGGGCGGCGATGATCGCGCAGGACGGCAGCCAGCCGGGCGACCCGGTCCGCGGCGCACGGGCGATCGTGGGCGCCCTCGGTGAGAGCCACCCGCCGCACCGGCTCGTCCTGGGCAACGCCGGCTACGAGGCCGTGGTCGAAGGCTTCGAGACGGCGCTGGCCGAGGTTCGCGCCGGCGAGAGTGTCTCCCGTGCCGCGGACTACCCGCCCGGCGAACGACGCCCCGGAGCCTGATGCCCGCGCGCACGGCCGGCCCGTCGGCGCGGACCCGGGCAAGAAGCACAGGAGCACAGGAGCACAGGAGCACGAAAGGACGGTCATGGACATGGAACCCCCGGGGCGGCAGATCAGCCGCGAGGAACTGCCGCCCGCCGTCGGCCGCTGTCTCGACGCGTACGGCGCCGGTGACACGGCCGCCGCCGCGGCGTACTTCGCGGGCGACGCGACCGTCGTCGACGACGGCAGGACCTACACAGGCACCGACAGCATCACTGCGTGGCTCGGCACATCCGCGACGGAGTGGACGTACACGATGACCCCGACCGCATTCCGCCGGACCGGCGACGAGCAGTACGAGATCACCCAGCATGTCGTCGGCGACTTCCCCGGCGGAGTCGTGGATCTGCGCTGGCGGTTCGCCCTGCGCGACGGGCTCATCGCTCGCCTCGTCATCGAGCCTTGACGGTGCGGCAGTTCCGCTCGCGTCGCGCTGCTCGTGGCCGGGCCCCGGGTCATGGACCGGCGATGCCCGCGTCGTGGGCGACCAGGCCTGCCTGCGTACGGTTCCCGCAGCCCAGCTTGTCCAGCACACGCGAGACATAGCCCTTGACCGTGGCCTCCGAGAGGTGGAGCCGGGCCGCGATGCGGGCGTTGGGCAGGCCCTCCCCGAGGCAGGCCAGGACCTCGGCCTCGCGTTCGGTCAGTGAGCCGATGAGCTTGCGCGCACGGTCGCGTGCGGAGTGGCTGTCGGACGACGCCGCGACCAGCCGCCTGGCCGCCGCCGCGGAGAGCACCGTGTGCCCTTCGGCGGCCACCCGTACGAGCCCGATGAGGTCCTCCGGCGGCGTCGACTTGACCAGGAACCCGGCGGCCCCGGCGCGCAGCGCGCGCAGCACGTACTGATCGGCGTCGAAGGTCGTCAGCACCACGACCGCCGGCGGATCGGCGAGTTCGCGTACGCGCTCGATCGCGGTCAGCCCGTCCACGCCGGGCATCCGCAGGTCCATCAGTACGACGTCCGGTCTGCTGCGCACGACGGCCTCGACGCCGGCCGCCCCGTCGTGCGCCTCCTCGACCACCTCGATGTCTCCGGCCGAGCCCAGGATCGTGCGCAGGAATCCGCACACCATCGGCTCGTCGTCCACGACGACCACACGGACCACGCCGCGCCCCTCTCCGGTACCGGTGCCGGCCATGCCGCTACACCGCCGCTTCCGCGGTCGGTACGTAGGCGGGCAGCGTGGCCTCGACGCTGAAGCCGCCGTCGGGTGACCGGCCGGCGCGCAGCGTGCCGTGCACCAGTTCCAGGCGCCGGCGCAGCCCCGCGAGGCCGAGGCCCGAGCCGGTGCCCGCGAGGACGGCGGCGGTCGCGGCGGCGTCCGCGGTGACAGCGGCCGCGGTCCCGCCGCCGGCGCCCGCGCGCGCGTCGGCGCCCGCGTGCGCGCCCGCTCCCGGGACCCCGACGGCACCCGCGTCCGCCACCACCATCGGAGGCGTGTTGCGCACCGTGAGCCGCACCTGCGTCTCCCCGTACTCGACACGCACGGTCACCCGCGCCCCGGGCGCGTGCTTGCGGACGTTCGTGAGCGCCTCCCGCACGACGCGGTACGCCGTGCGCCCCACGACCGGCGAGGCCAGCCTCCTGTCCCCGTCCTCGACGAGCTCGGCCGGTGTCCCCACCGCCGCCGACTCGGCGACCAGTTCCGCGAGTCCCGCGGCCGCCTCCGTGTGCGGCAGCCCCTCGGGCTCCGTACGCAGGATGCCCACCAGGTCGCGCAACTCCTCCAGGGCCTGGCAGCCCGCCGCCCGCAGCTCCTCGGCGGCCTGCCGGGTCGCCTCGTCGGGGGCGGTCATCCGCAAGGCGCCCGCCTGCAGCGCCATCAGGCTCACCCTGTGCGTCACGACGTCGTGCATCTCGGCGGCCAGCCTGGCACGTTCCTCCGCGCGGGCCTGCTCGGCGAGGAGGTGGCGCTCGCGCTCGGCGCGCTCGGCGCGTTCCGTGAGCGCGCGCACGAGACGCCTGCGGGCGTCGAAGTACAGCGCCAGCAGCGGGCCCACGGCGGTGCGGCCCAGACCGATCGTGACGACCGTGAACGACGGCTCCCAGGGCCGCGCCACGACGACGACGAAGGCGGCGAGCGCGACGAACGCGGTGCGCCGGCTGCCGTGCCTGTGGAAGACCGGCCCGTAGGCGGCCAGTGCCGTGGCGAACGGCGCCCACACCTTCCCCGGCTCCGCGGGCGTCAGCACACCGGCCGGCGAGATCAGCAGCGTCACCGCCAGCGTGAACACTCCCAGTACGGCCAGGACGGCGAGAGGCGCGCGGCGGCGGAAGACCAGCGAACCGCACGCCACGGCCTGCACACCCAGCATGATCCAGGCGAGTGTGCCGGGGTGCCGGGGCCACCACGTCTCACCGGCCAGCGTCAGAGCCGTGTCCAGCGCTACGAAGAAGACGGCGAGGGAGGCGTCCACGGTTACGGGGTGACGGCTCAGCACCCCGCCCTGCCACGGCCCGCACCGCGCGTCTGTCATGACGGACACGGTATGTCAGCGCGGCTCGCCGGGAGTTCGCCGTGCGGCGACCCGGGACGAACGGCGGGGCGCGGACCCTACGAAAGTTCCGCGCACGTCCCCGCGGCGGAACTTACGTCGCCGCGAGTGGAGACGGTCCGCCCTGCCGCGCGGACCCCGTCCTGCCGTGCACTTGGGGGCATGGACACCGAACAGGACCGCAGCAGAACGTCCGCGCCGCTTGCGGAGATCACGCCTCCGGAGATCACGCCTCCGGGGCTCGGCCGCTACGAGATCGACACCGGCAGCTCCACGATCGCGTTCACCACCCGGCACGTCTTCGGGCTCCTGCCGGTGCGCGGCACCTTCGCCGTACGGGCGGGGACCGTCGACGTCGCCGAACCGCTCGCCGCGTCCGCCGTGCACGTGGAGATCGCGGCGGCGAGCTTCGACACCGGCAACCGGGCACGGGACGCCGCCGTACGGTCGGCCCGTTTCCTCGACGCCGGCCGGCACCCCGTGATGACCTTCGACGCCGGCGCGGAGGCGGTGGCCGGGACGGCCGGGGGCGTGCGCCTGACCGGCACTCTCACGGCACTGGGCGTCAGCAGGACCGTCGGCCTGGAGGTCGGGGAATGCACCGTGACACCGCGGGACTTCACCCTCCGCGCCACGGCCCGCGTCGACCGCAAGGAGTTCGGGGTCACCGCGTCCCCGGGGATGGCCGGGCGCCACCTCGGCATCTCCTTGCACATCCGTTGCGTGAAGGCCTGATCACCGGGCCCGCAGCCGGGGGGCGGGGGGAACGGGACGGTCGCCGGTACGGGGGTCCGGCGGCCGTCCCGCACGCTGGGACGGCACCGCGTCCGGGCCGCGCGTCTGGCTAAGCTCGGAGACATGAGCGCAACGCAGAGCCAGGCGACGCAGAACCCGTCCGTCACCGAGACCGCCCGCCGTGCGAAGGAGGCCGCCGCCGAGCTCGCACCGCTGCCGCGCACGGTCCGTGACGCGGCGCTGCTCGCCGTGGCCGGCGCGCTCACGGCCCGTACGGACGAGATCGTCGCCGCCAACGCCGCGGACGTGGACAAGGCCCGCGCCGCCGGGACGGCGGAGGCCATCGTCGACCGGCTGACACTGACCCCGGAGCGGATCGCGGCCATCGCCTCCGACGTGCGCGACGTGGTCGCGCTCCCCGACCCGGTCGGCGAGGTCGTACGCGGCTCGACGCTGCCCAACGGGCTCGAACTGCGCCAGGTCCGCGTACCGCTCGGCGTCGTCGGCATCATCTACGAGGCACGCCCCAACGTCACCGTCGACGCCGCCGCGCTGTGCCTGAAGTCCGGCAACGCGGTGCTGCTGCGCGGCTCTTCCTCCGCGTACGCCTCCAACTGCGCCCTGGTCGAGGTGGTGCGCGACGCGCTCGCCGGTGCCGGGGTGCCCGCCGACGCCGTGCAGCTCGTACCGGGCGAGAGCAGGGACAGCGTGCGCGAACTGATGCGCGCCCGCGGCCTGGTGGACGTGCTGATTCCGCGCGGCGGCGCCTCGCTGATCCGCTCCGTGGTGGAGGAGTCCACGGTGCCGGTCATCGAGACCGGCGTGGGCAACTGCCATGTGTACGTGGACGAGGCCGCCGACATCGACACGGCCCTCTCCGTCCTCGTCAACTCCAAGGCGCAGCGACCCAGCGTCTGCAACGCCGCCGAGACCGTCCTCGTACACGAAGGAGTGGCGGCCGAGTTCCTGCCGCGCGCGGTGGAGGCCCTCGCCGGGGCCGGCGTGACGGTGCACGGCGACGAGGCGTGGCAGAAGGCGAGCGCTGACGTCGTCCCGGCCACCGACGAGGACTGGGGCACCGAATACCTCTCGTACGACATCGCGGCGGCCGTCGTGCCGTCGCTGGACGCCGCGGTCCGGCACATCCGCGAATGGACCTCGGGCCACACGGAGGCGATCGTCACGAGGGACACCGCCGCGGCACGGCGCTTCACGGCGCTCGTCGACTCGACGGCCGTGATGGTCAACGCGTCCACGCGTTTCACCGACGGCGGCCAGTTCGGTTTCGGCGCGGAGATCGGCATCTCCACGCAGAAGCTGCACGCCCGCGGGCCCATGGGGCTGCCCGAGCTGACGTCGACGAAGTACGTGGTCACAGGGGACGGTCACACGCGCGAGTGACCCACCGGGCGGCCACTCGCGGGCCGTTGCTCCGGTTCTGACGGAATCCTGCTTCTCCCTGCCCTTATGGACCGCAAAGGTCTACGCTGACAGCGTGCCGGACGACGTGGGGGGCCAGCCGTTTCCGGACGGTGAGGGGCCCGAATACCACTACGGGGCTGCGGACGACGAGTTCGCCGCCCTGGTACTCGATGAGGACTTCGTGCGGTCCGCCGCCATCCACGAGCCCACCGCCGTAGAGCGCATATTGGCCGCCGCGCAGTCGCACGCCGAGAGCGAGACTGTCCGCGGCTTCGAGGACGGCTACGTGTACGGGCCGGGCACCGAGGGCGAGTTCGGCCTCGACGACGACCCGGACGGCACAGCCGGCCATGACGGCCTGTCCGGCCCGGCGGATCTCGACGACGACTCCGACGACGACGAGGGCCGGTTCGACCGCTCCGACTACACCGAGTACCTGGAGCCGGCCGACGGAGACGAGTACGACCACTACGAGTCCTACGGGCCGTACGAGTCGTACGGGCCGTCCTACGGTCCGTACAACTACAACGCCTTCGGCGAGAGCGGGCACTACGGCCCGTACCAGTACGGCCGGTTCGCCCCCTACGACCAGTACGACCAGTACGGGCAGTACGTCCGCTTCGGAGCGAACCGCCGCTACGACCCCCGTTTCGACCTGGGCGAGGAGCACGGCTCCGACTTCCGCCGCCGGCCCGCGCACGCCAAGCACGGTGCCGCCTCGCGGCGCCGTCCGTACCGCGGCCACGCCCGCTGGCAGCGGCCGGTCGCCTGGCTGCTCGCCCTGGTGATGGGCATCGGCATGGTGGCCCTCGCCCTGGGAGCCGTGTACCGCGGCACGTCGCAGCAGCGCCAGGACCCTTCGCCTCCGCCAGCGACCACGGGCGTCGACTCCTCCGGCAGCGACGGTGCCGCGCAGCGGCTGACCGGGATACCCGCCCAGTCGCGTCCGGGCTGAGCCGGGCCGGCTGAGCCCGACAGCGCGCAAGTCCCCCGTAGTCACCGCGCGATGGGGTCTCCCCGTCGAAGGCAGGGAAGCAAGTCCCGCAAGCTCCGCAAGTCCCACAAGCCCCGCAAGTCCGGACGGTTCACCGCATCCACGGAGCCCCCGTCCGCCCCTGACGGCCCGTACGGTCACCGGTTCGTCACGCCGGGGCGACGAGGTGTTCACGAACACGTGCATCCGCCGGGTTGCCGGTGCCCAGAAGCGTTTACGCGGGCCCGCGCGGCCCTACTCTGTTGTTATGGCCGGGCGAGGCAATCCCCCAGAGGGAACACCCGACGACGCCTCCGGGGGCGACGACGAGTATCGCGAGGACTACCGATCCGTCGTCTTCGACGAGTCCTTCATCAAAGCTGCGCGGCTCCAGGAGTTCTCCGCGCGCGAGCGGATGGAGGACGAGGAGCACGCAGCCGTACGCAACCGCGCCTACGCGCCCTCGGGCGAGAGCGCGGACCCAGGACTCGAGACCACATACGGCAGAGGCTCCATCACCGCGTCCCGGCAGGGCATCGTCCTGGTGCTGCTGATCGTCCTCGCCTTCGGCACCGCCATCTACATGGGCATCCGCAACCCCTACCAGGCCCCGCCCGAACCACCCGCCGAACCGATGCGGAACTCGCTGCTGCCGCTGGCGCCCCGCGACGAAGTGCCCGGCGCCACGCCCGCGGACCTCTTCAAGCACAGCCCCGCTGCCCAGTTCCGCACGGGAGCCGACGGCGTGACGCTGCCGCCGGCGCGCCGCATGCGGCACTTCTCCGAGAGCCAGGTGCTCTCCGCCCTGACGGCCGCCAAGGAGTACATCGTCACCAGCTCGCTCGACCCGGCCGTGCTCAGCGGGAACTCCGTACGCGACGTACGGATAATGCTCGACCCCGCGCAGCAGGAGCAGTTCGACCAGAGCATGGACCACCCGCGCAACGACGGGCGGCACTCCGCGACGGGCTGGATGGTCCGCTTCGACCCGTCGAAGACGACGCTCGCCGACCCGCGGATCCGGGTCAACGGCACGCTGACGGTGCAGGAGGCGGGAGCCGACGCCCTCGAGGTCGTCGCGGATCACGTCTTCGTCTACGCGCTGCGGGCGACGGAGGGCGGCGACGGGAAGAAGGCCGAGGAGAAGTCGTCCCTGTTCACCGTGCGGCGCGAGGTCCGTTTCCAGATCGACCGCGAGGATCTTCGGCGGCAGCAACTGAGCGTGCAGCAGGTCTCGATGCGCGCCGGGCCGCTGCCCTGCTCCGCCGACATGACGGACGCGCTGGCTCCGCTGATGGCAGGCGAGCGGGCCAAGGACGACGGAGCGGCGGGCACTGACCCGTATGCGCGCGGGCGGTCCTCGGCCTCGCTGTGCGGCGTGCTCTCCACCAGCTCACAGCCGAGCCCGGCCGCGCGGAAGGACGACTAGACGGACGGGCAGGCCCTGACGAGATCGTCAGGGCCTGCCCGTCCGGTGCGGACTTCCGCGCGGCCGGGCTCGTTCCGGGCGATTGCGACTGCGACTGCGACTCGTGCCCGGGGCTGACGGCGACTGCGGCACCGCTCAGCCGGAGCTGCTGCCGCCACCCGAACCGCTGCCCCCTGAACCGCTGCCGCCCGAGCTGCCGTTGCCGTTGCCGTTCCCGTTTCCGTTGCCCTCGCCGCCGCTGGTCCGTCCGGTGAAGGTGTCGCGCAGCTTGCCACCCAGGTCGCCGGCGCCGCCCGCGATGTCGCGGACGAGACCCATCAGCGGGTCCTTGCTGCTCTTGAACGACTCGGTGTAGTGGTCGGCCGACTGCTTGAACGAGTCGGAGACGGACGTCTGCTTGTCGTCCTCACGCCGCGGGTAGTGGCCGTCCATGAGGCGCTGGTAGTCGCGGCTCTCGGCCCACTTCTTCAACTCGGCGGCGCGCACCGCCGTGAAGGGGTGGCTCCGCGGCAGCACATTCATGATCTTCAGTACGGAGTCGCGGATGTCGCCGCCGGACTCGTACTCCTCGGCCTGCGCGAGGAAGGAGTCCACGTTCATCTCGTGCAGGTGGTTGCCGCCCGCGAGCTTCATCAGCCCGCGCAGCGACGCGGGCAGGTCCTGCCCCACGAGCAGCCCCGCACGGTCCGCCGACAGTTCCGACTTGCGGAACCACTCGCGCAGCGCTGTCACTATCGCCATGATCGCGACGTTGCCGAGCGGGATCCAGGCGACCTTGAGCGCGAGGTTGGTCAGGAAGAGCAGGATCGTGCGGTAGACGGAGTGCCCGGACAGGGCGTGTCCGACCTCGTGGCCGATGACCGTCCGCATCTCCTCCTCGTCCAGCAGCTCGACGAGGCCCGTGGAGACGACGATGACCGGGGCGTCCAGCCCGATGCACATCGCGTTCGGATTCGGGTCCTGGTTGACGTACATCGGCGGGACCTTCTCCAGGTCCAGTATGTAACAGGCGTCCCGCAGCATCGAGTTGAGATGTGCGAACTGCTCGTCGTTGACGCGGACCGAGTTGGCGAGGAAGAGCAGCCGCAGGCTGCGCTCCGTCACGAGCCCGCTCAGCGCCTTGAAGACCGAGTCGAAACCGCTCAGTTTGCGCAGCGCCACGAGCGCCGAGCGGTCCGACGGATGTTCGTACGCCCGGGAGGAGATCCCGGGAAAGCGGCGCCGGTTGCGGCCGGGCAGCCGCTCGGTGCCTGCGTTGTCGCTCATCGCGTTCCCCCTGTCGCTTGTCTCACCGTTGACGGTGGGTTGAGGTCAGCCTAGGCGCTCGGAACCGGAATGCCCGGGGGCGAACGCATCCGGTGCAAACCCCGGACGTGGGGATGAGACGTCGTACGGGCCCCGGAAGGTTGCGCCCGGGACATGGCCGGGAGAGGAGCCAGGAGAGGAAGGGCTGAGCGAGACCGGCCGAGAGGGGGCCGGAGGTGACCGGTGAGGCCCCGAGAAGGAAGCGAGAGGTGGCGTGAGCCCGCCGGAGGGCCCCGCATACGATGTGCAGCACGCAAACCGATGTCCGGCCCACACGTGGATAGGTCCTGCCGACGATGATGCTTCCCAGCACCGCCCACCACGCCTTCGCCGCTCTCGCCTCCGAGGGGGGCGAGCACGGGCACGACCCCGTCCTCCCGTACCTCACCGGCGGCGGGTCGCTGCTGGCGCTGCTTCTGCTGCTGTGGATCACCACGCGCTTCAACCGGGACCGCTGACCCGGGCCGTCCCCCGGCGCGTTCCGGGCGTCCCGCGACTCCGGCGGACCCCGTCGCGCGGGTGGTCTCCGCGTCGTACGGGCGGAGCAGCGGAGTGAGGTTCGAGGGGATAAGGTCGGCTCGCATGGGAGAGCACATAGTGCCCGGCACCGGCAAGCGGCGGCTGGGAGTGATGGGCGGGACCTTCGACCCGATCCATCACGGGCACCTCGTCGCCGCCAGCGAGGTGGCCACGCGCTTCCACCTCGACGAGGTCGTCTTCGTGCCGACCGGGCAGCCGTGGCAGAAGAGCCACCAGCAGGTCTCGCCCGCCGAGGACCGCTATCTGATGACGGTCATCGCGACGGCCTCCAACCCGCAGTTCTCGGTCAGCCGCATCGACATCGACCGCGGCGGCCGCACCTACACCATCGACACGCTGCGTGATCTGCGGGCCGCGAACCCGGAGACCGACCTCTTCTTCATCACCGGCGCCGACGCCCTCGCCCAGATCCTCGGCTGGCGCGACGCCGACGAGCTCTTCTCCCTCTCCCACTTCATCGGGGCCACCCGGCCCGGGCACACGCTGACCGATCCCGGTCTGCCCGACGGCGGGGTGTCGCTGGTGGAGGTCCCGGCCCTTGCCATCTCCTCAACGGACTGCCGCGAACGGGTGCGGCGGGGCGACCCCGTCTGGTATCTGGTCCCGGACGGGGTCGTGCGCTACATCAACAAGCGGGGGCTGTACGGGGAGGAGGCGCCCCAGACATGAACGAGCGCTACGGGTACGACCAGTACGGGCGGCAGCAGGGCGGGCAGCCGTCCGGGGAGCCCCGGTTCCTCGGGTACGACGAGTACGGGCAGCCGGTCTACGGCTACGACGAGAGCGGGCCGTACGGGCCGCCGCAGCAGCCAGGACAGCCCGTACAGCCGGAGCCGCAGGGATACGGCGACGAGGGCTACCAGCGCTACGAGGGCTACGAGGGATACGAGGGTCCCGGCGCCTACGGCACGTACGGAGCGCAGGCGGCACCCGCGGAGCCCTATCAGCAGGCACCCCCGCAGCAGACGCAGCAGGACTGGATCCCGCAGCAGCAGGAGCAGCGGCTGCCGCCGGACGCGGGAGCGCCCGCGGCCGGGGCCGGCAGCGGAGCCCGCACGGGCGGCCAGGGCCATGACGCCGACGGCGGATACCGGACGGAGCAGTTCTCCTTCGTCGAGGAGCAGGCCGACGAGTCCGAGGACGTCATCGACTGGCTGAAGTTCAGCGAGAGCCGTACCGAGCGCCGCGAGGAGGCCAGGCGCCGCGGCCGCAACCGCGTCGTCACCCTCGTCGTCGCCCTTGTCGTGGTGGCCGCGGGCGGCCTCGGATATCTCTGGTACGCGGGCAAGCTGCCCGGCCTGAGCGGGGACGAGGGCGGCGCCGCCACGACAGCGGGCCAGCAGCGCGACGTGATCGTCGTACATCTGCGCTCACTGGACGGCGGCGGCAGCTCCACGGCGCTCCTCGTGGACAACGCCGACGCCAAGCGCGGCAACACCGTGCTGCTCCCGAACACCCTCGCGGTCTCCGGTGAGAACGGCACCACGACCACCCTCGGCAAGGCCGTCGAGGACGAGGGCACGGCCCCGACCAGGGAGTCGCTCGGCACCCTGCTGGGCGCCGACATCAAGGGCAGCTGGCGCCTGGACACCCCGTACCTGGAGAACCTCGTCGAGCTGGTCGGCGGCATCAAGGTCGACGCGAACGCCACCGTCCCCGGTGAGAAGAAGGGCGACGAACCGTTCGTCGAACGCGGCAAGGCACGGACCCTCGACGGGCCCGCAGCGGTCGCCTACGCCACGTACCGGGGCCGAGGCGAGCCGCAGACGCGGCAGCTCGAGCGCTTCGGCGAGGTCATGCACCAGACGCTGCGGAAGCTCTCCAGCGACTCCAAGTCGGCGACCAGGACCGTCGAGACCCTCGGCCAGATCCCCGACCCGTCGCTGCCGGAGAAGGAGCTGGGCGCCTCGCTGGCGAAACTGGCGAGCCAGGCCAAGGACGGCGCGTACAAGACCCAGACGCTGCCCGTCAGGGCCAACGGCACGCTCAGCGGACGTACGAGCGACGGCCTGGTGAAACAGGTGCTCGGCGGCACCGTGAAGAACACCGACCCGGACGCAGCTCCGAGGGTGAAGATCGTCAACGCGAGCGGCGACCGCGGCAGCGACGACGCGGCGTCCGCGGCACTGGTCAACAGCGGCTACACCGTCGTCAAGGGCGGAGCCGGCAGCAAGGCGCAGGCCCGCTCCCAGGTGACGTACGCCGGAGGCAAGTACAAGGCCAAGGCCGAGGAAGTGGCGAAGACGCTCGGACTGCCCGCGAGCGCGGTCCGCAAGGGCAAGGGCGAGGCCAACGCCGATGTCGCGGTCGTGCTGGGCAGGGACTACAAGGAGTGAGAGCTCCGGCCGGGCGTGAGATCCTGGTTTCCGACACGCACACATGTCCACCGCTTCCGATTCGAAAGCCTCGCCTGTGACCGCCACGGACCGTTCCATCGAGCTGATCGACGCCGCCGCCCAGGCGGCAGCGGACAAGCTCGCGCACGACATCGTCGCCTACGACGTCAGCGACGTACTCGCCATCACCGACGCCTTCCTGCTCGCCTCCGCACCCAACGACCGGCAGGTCAAAGCCATCGTCGACGAGATCGAGGAGCGTCTGCTGAAGGAGAAGGGCGCCAAGCCGGCCCGCCGCGAGGGCGAGCGGGACGGACGCTGGGTGCTCCTCGACTTCATCGACGTCGTGGTGCACGTGCAGCACAGCGAGGAGCGGGTCTTCTACGCGCTGGAACGGCTCTGGAAGGACTGCCCCGAGCTGGACCTCCCCGAGGACGCCAAGGCCACGCGCGGCAAGGACCGCGAGCACGCCGTGCGGGAGGCGGCCGCCGCCGGCGACGACGGCGGAGAGGGCGGCGGCCCGGCCTCCGGCTCCGGCACGGGCGAGGGCCCGGCGGACGGCCGCGGGGCCTACGAGCCCGCGTCCGAACGGGGCGGAAGTGACGGTGCGCGGTGACGGCGCAGCCCGCCGTGACTCCCACTCCCGCGCCGCCTGAGCGGCGCGACCGCAGGATCGTCCTCTGGCGGCACGGCCAGACCGCATGGAACCTGGAGCGGCGCTTCCAGGGCTCCACCGACATCGAGCTGACACCGGCAGGCCTGGAGCAGGCCCGCCGCGCGGCCCGTCTGCTGGCCGCGCTGCGTCCTGACGCGATCCTCTCCTCCGACCTGCGCCGTACGGTCGCGACGGCGGCGGAGCTCGCCGCGCTCACCGGGCTCGACGTGACGCACGACGAGGCGCTGCGCGAGACCTACGCGGGTGCGTGGCAGGGCCTCACGCACGAGGAGATCGTCGAGCGGTACGGCGACGAGTACGCGGCGTGGAAGCGCGGCGAGCCCGTGCGGCGCGGCGGCGGCGAACTCGAGACCGAGGTCGCGGACCGGGCGGCGCCCGTCGTCGAGCGCAGCGTGGAGAAGCTGCCGCCCGGCGGGACGCTGGTCGTGGTCAGCCACGGCGGCACGATCCGTACCACCATCGGGCGTTTGCTCGGCCTGCTTCCGCGCACCTGGGAGGCGCTCGGCGGGCTCTCCAACTGCTGCTGGTCCGTGCTGGGCGAAGGCGCGCGCGGCTGGCGGCTGCTGGAGCACAACGCGGGCACGCTTCCGCAGCCGGTGCTCGGCGACGACGACTAGAGGGCCGGTGCGGGTGCCGGTGACCGGTGCCCGGGGCGATTTCCCATCCGGCCTGGTCACCGGTTAGGCTTCCTCCCGTTCACGAGGCGGCGCCGCGGTTCCCGCAGTCGGCAGGTACGTGAACTCCCCGGGGCTATAGCTCAGTTGGTAGAGCGCTTGCATGGCATGCAAGAGGTCAGGAGTTCGATTCTCCTTAGCTCCACGAGTGCGAGGGTGACGTGTGTCCGCGGAAGGCGCGGACCGGATCGCCCTCCTTGTTTTTGCGCGGCTTCGCCGCGCGGGGCGGGGGCTCCGCCACCCGC
>NZ_LJGT01000040.1:477695-1380635 GCF_001751365.1 Streptomyces abyssalis
CAACTTGCGGACCGGCAAGAGATGGCGCAACGGCTGGCATGCGCCGCCTACAGGGAAGCCGAAGCCTCCGATCCATGTCGAGGCTTCGGCTTCCGGCTCCTCGCGCTACCTCCAGGAGAAGGACCGCATCCACATAGCCGACCGGTTGAGGGAGAACGCCTCGATCCGGCAGATTGCCACCGAGCTGGACCGCAGCCCGTCCACGATCAGTCGAGAAGTACGCCGTAACGGCATGCCGTTACGCGGGGACGCGTCTTGCTGGGTCTACCGCCCGCATGCCGCCCATCGCCGAGCCGAACAGCGGCGCCCGCGTCCCAAGCCCGGCAAGATCGGGCAGAACTCGCAGCTGCGTGACTTCATCCAGGACCACCTCACGCTGCGATGGAGCCCGGAACAGATCTGCCACGCTCTGCGTGCACGCTTTCCCGACCGGCCGGAGATGCACGTGACGCACGAGACCATCTACCAGGCCCTCTACGTCCAGGGCCGCGGAGAACTCCGCCGCGAGCTGACCCGAGCCCTGCGAACCGGTCGCGCACGGCGCCGGCCCCACCGACAGTCCTACAAGCGCCAGCCCCGCAGCATCCCGAACATGGTGATGATCAGCGATCGTCCCGCTGAGGCCGCCGACCGGGCCGTTCCCGGCCACTGGGAGGGCGACCTCATCATCGGCAAGGATCACAAGTCCTCGATCGGCACCCTCGTGGAGCGAGCCACCCGCTACGTCCTGCTCGTCCACCTGCCGGCCGGTCACAGCGCGGGCAACACCCGAGACGCGCTGGCCGAGACCGTGAAGGACCTGCCGCCGCACCTGCGGAAGTCTCTGACCTGGGACCAGGGCTCGGAGATGGCCGCCCACCAGGCATTCACCATCGCCACCGACATCCCCGTCTACTTCTGTAACCCCGGCAGCCCCTGGCAGCGCGGCTCGAACGAGAACACCAACGGCCTGCTGCGACAGTACTTCCCGAAAGGAACAGACCTGTCCGTCCACACCCGAGACCACCTGGACGCCGTCGCAGCCGAACTCAACAGCCGCCCACGCAAAACGCTCGGCTGGGAAACCCCAGCCGAGCGCCTCGCTAAGCTCCTGGCAACAGCCAGTTGATCACTTGTGTTGCAACGACCCCTCGAATTCGCCCCTTGGCGGGGGCTTCGCCCCCTGCGGCCCCTGGGTGGTGCGGCGTCGTGGGTTGGGTCCAGCGTCATGCCTGGCCGGGGCTGCGGGTTCCGGGAAGCGGGTTGCAGGTCTCAGTACCCGAGGGCGCGCTCGATGTCCGTCACGGCCGCGAGCACTTGCGGTATGAAGGCCCGCAATTCGTCCTCGTTCACAACCACGTTGGGTACGGCCAGATCGATCGCGTACTGCACGCGCCCGTCCGGTTGCTTGATCGGCACGGCGACGGCTGAGATTACGGCCTCGTGTTCACCGAGGTTGAGCGCGTAGCCCTGCTGCCGGACGGTTTCCAGCTCGCGCAGGTAGTCCTCCGCGTTGGTGATCGTCCGGTCGGTGCTCACCGCGTAGTCGAGGCTCGCGGCGAGCGCGGATCGTTCCGTCTCCGGCAGGGACGCGGCGACCGCCTTGCCCATGGCCGTGCAGTGCAGTGGTGCGGGCATGCCGATCTGTGAATACATCTGAACCGGTGCGCGTCCGGCGTACTTGTCCACGTAGAGGACCGTCGGGTTCTCGAAGTAACCGAGGTGCACCGTCTGCCCGGTCTGCGTGTTGAGTCCGCGCAGGATCGGGGCTGCCACCTCGCGGACGTCCATCGACGCCACGACGTGGTACGCGACCTGCAGCAGCTGGCTGCCGACGTGATACCTGCCCGACTCGTCGCGTCTGGCGAATCCTTCCTCGACGAGAACCTGCAGCAGTCGCACGGCAGTCGAGAGGCTGACGCCGTGGGACTCCGCCACCCGACTCGCGGTGGCCGGTTCGCCGGACAGTGCGGCAAGGACCCTGAGTCCGCGCCGGAGGCTCCCACTCATGCACCCATCCTCTCGCTGCGTGCCGACGGCCACGTACGTCGGCTCCCTTGACGGCGCAAAGAAAGCCCCGCTAGCTTTTCGTCATTATACGCAAGCTACTTGCAATATATGCAAGTGCGCGTGATTGCGAGCCGGCGTGGAGGAATGAGTTGGCACAGCCCGCATCGTTCGAAGCCACCGGTGGGTGCACCATGTGCGGCCGCAGTCAGGGCATGAGGTTCCCGGACTACTGCGGCCACTGCGGTGGGGCGGTCGTACTCCCTCCCACCGCGCATCCGCTGCCGGACACCACGAGCCTGCCGGGGATGTGGCGCTACGCGGGCCGGTTGCCGATCACAGCGGACACCTCGTGGCTGAGCATGGGCGAGGGCGGCAGCCCGGTCGTGCCGGCAGCCGACGCGGCAGCCTGGTGCGGCGTCGAGCACCTGGTCTTCAAACTCGATCACCTCAATCCCTCGGGCTCCTTCAAGGACAGGGCGACCGCGGTGGGGATGGCGCAGGCGGTGCGGCAGCGAGCGAGCGCCGTCGTGTGCGCATCGAGTGGCAACGCGGCGGGCTCGACAGCCGCGTACGCCGCTCGCGCGGGCCTGCCGGCGGTGGTGTTGATGCCGGAGGCGGTGCCTCCGGGGAAGGCCGCTGTCGCACGCGCGCACGGTGCGACGGTGCTGCGGGTGCGCGGGGACTACAGCAACGCCTTCCGCGCGGCGCGGGAACTGGCCGGGCGCTTCGGGTGGATCAACCTCACCACGACCTTCGTCAATCCGGTCGCCGTCGCCGGGTTGAAGAGTGCCGGATATGAGCTGGCGAGCCAACTGGCCGGTGCGCCCGACTGGATCGTGGTGCCGGTCGGTGCGGGCCCCCTCGTGCACGGCATCGTGACCGCCTACCGGGAGCTGCGCGACTCGGGCGAGGTCGTGGCGCTGCCGCGGATCCTCGGGGTCCAGGCCGAAGGCTGCGCGCCGGTCGCGGAAGCCTTCGCCCGCGAGGCGGCCGAAGTCACCCCTTGGCAGAACGTGCGGACCCGGATCTCGGCGATATCCGATCCGTTGCGCGGCTATCCGTCCGACGGCACATACACCTTGCGGCTGGTGCGCGAAACGGACGGCGCGATGGCGACTGTGAGCGATGCCGATGCGGGCGAGGCCGTGAACCAACTCGCGCACCGGGAAGGGCTGCTGATCGAGTCCGGTGCCGCCGCCGGACTGGTGGCGGTCCGTGCCCTGCGGGGGCAGGGCACGATCCGCCCGGATCAGACCGTCGTGTGCATGCTCACCGGGAACGGAGTCAAGACGTTGTCCACCGAGGCCGAGTCCAGCCCGGTGGTCACCGACGCCGACGAGGCGGCCGGCCGGCTCCGGGCGGACACCGCGCTGGCGGAAGGGATGACGGCGTGAGTCCGGCCCGGGTACTGCTGCACGGCGGCGAGGTCGTCGACGGGACAGGTGCCGGACGCCGCAGGGCCGACGTGCTGGTGGAGGGCGACCGGATCAGTGCCGTGACCGGCATACCGTCCGGCATCGACGCCCACGTCATGGATGTTTCGGGATCGGTCGTCTTTCCGGGATTCATCGACGCGCACGCACACGACGACCTCGCGTTGCTGCGGCCGGGCGGCGTCGAGTCGAAGGTCATGCAGGGCGTGACCGTCGACGTGATCGGCAACTGCGGGCACGGCTGCGCACCGGTCGCCACCGACCCACGGCTGCAAGCGTCATATTCCGGCCCGGTTCTCGGCCGTTTCCCGGAAGCTGTCTCCTGGCAGAGCTTCCCGGAGTATCTGGACCGTCTGAGCACGACCGGGCTGCGGACGAACGCCGTGGCGCTGGTGCCGCACGGGGCACTGCGCGCCTCGATCACCGGCTACGCCCGCAGGCCGCTGGACGCCCGCGAACTCGCCCGCGCCACGCGTGATCTGGATCAGGCGCTGGAACGGGGCGCGGCCGGCCTTTCGCTGGGCCTGATGTACGCACCCGGCGATGTGGCCGACCGTGCCGAACTGGTGGCGCTGGCGCGCGTCGTCGCGGCCCGCGGCCGGGTTCTCGCGGCACACATCCGCAGCGAAGGCGACGACGTCATCGACTCGCTGCGGGAACTGCTCGACATCGCCCGACGCAGCGACGTCAGGGTTCAGTTGAGTCATCTCAAGGTGGTCTCGCCGCGCAACCGCGGGCGCATGCCGGAAGTCCTGGCCGTGCTCGACGCCGCGCGGTCCGAGGGGATCGACATCACGGCGGACGTCTATCCGTACGCGGCAGGCAGTACGACCGCCGCGGCGCTGTTCCCGAACTGGGCCCTCGCGGACGGTGTTCCAGGCCTCCTCGCCTTGCTGGACACCCCGTCGGAGCGCGCGAGGATCGTCGCGAGCATGCACCGGCCGTGGCAGCGGCAGGAGAACAGCTTCCATGCGCTGGGCGCGCAGGGCATCCTCCTGGCCGGCTTCCGGCAGCCCGGCAACGAAGCCTATGAGGGTGCCCGGTTGTCCGATGTGGCGGACGAGCGCGGCGTCGACGCCGCGGAATGCCTCTGCCGGCTGATGACCGAGGAGCAGGGCGAACTCACCGTCGTCATGTTCCAGATGGACGAGGACGATGTCACGACCGCACTTTCCTGGCCGTGGTCCCTTATCGGGTCGGACGGCCTGCCCGTTCAGTCGCCGTACACCCACCCGCGAATGTACGGGACCTTTGCCCGGATACTTTCCGAATACGTCCGCAAGCGCGGGTTGCTGACTCTCGAGGAAGCGATCCGGAGAATGACGGCATTGCCCGCCGAGCGCTTCCGGATTCCTGGGAGAGGTGTCGTCCGAGAGGGCGCCGCCGCCGATCTGGTCGTCGCCAGTCCTGAACAGATCGAGGATCACGCGACATTTGCGGCTCCGCGCCGGTTCCCGGAGCACGTTCGCGCCGTATTGGTCAACGGTGCGTTCGCGACGCTGGACGGGGTCGCCACCGAAAGCTCTGCGGGTGCTTTTCTGCCGGTCCGGAGAAGCTCCACCGCCTGAGGAACAGAAGGTTCGCCCATGAACAAGATCGCTGAATCCAGCTCCGTGTACCTGTTCGCCTTCATCGGCTCCGTGGTGCTCATGCTCTGCCTTGGCATCTGGGTCGCCCGGCGCAACCGCACCGGGGAGGATTTCCTGCTCGCCGGACGGCGACTGAGCATACCGTTCGTCACCGGAAGCGCACTGGCCACGCTGGTCGGCACGGGATCCAGTCTCGGTGCGGTCAGCCTGTCGTACACCAACGGCTGGGCAGGCGCGCTGTACGGGCTGGGCGGCGCGGCGGGCATCTTCCTGCTCCTCTGGCTGTTCGCCGACGTTCGTGAGCACGGGTTCATGACCTTCCCGGAGGAGATGAGCTACTACTACGGGGCGAACCGGATAATCAAAGGCGCGGTCGCCGTGGTCCTGTTCCTCGCCACGGTCGGCTGGCTCGGCGCGCACATTCTCGGTGGGGCGCTGTATCTTTCCTTCCTCACCGGCATGAACATGGCGCTCGCCAAGGTCGTGGTCGCGGTCGGTTTCGGCCTGTACACGGTGATCGGCGGCTACTGGGCGGTCGTGGTCACCGACATGGTCCAGGGCACGATCCTGTTCCTGGGATTCTCCGCGATCGCCGTTCTGGCACTGGTCAAAGCCGGGGGTTTCGACTCCATGAACGAAAAGGCCCCCGCCGAGGCGACATCCTTCCTCGGTGTCGAGACTCTCGGCACGATCCCGGCGATCTCGATGGCCGTGGTGATCGCGGTCGGAGTTCTCGCCACCCCCTCGCACAGGCAGCGAATCTACTCGGCGGACAGCACGCGAACAGCGCGCCGCAGTTTCGCCATCGTCGGAGTGCTGTTCGCGGCATTCGCGATTACTCCGCCCATCGTCGGGCTTTCCGCGCAGGCCCTGAGCCCGGGAATGGACAACCCCGACCTGGCGTTCCCCACTCTCGCCACCGAGGTCTTCCCGGTATGGGTCGGTGCGCTGCTGCTCGTCTCCGGGCTTTCGGCGACCATGTCGTCGGGGGACTCCGAAGCGATCACCGGCGTGACGATCTTCCTGCGCGACGTCAGCAAGATGGTCACCGGGAAGATGCCGCAAGCCCACAACATGGTGTTCTACTCACGGATCGCTCTGGTCGCGGTGCTGGTGTTCGCGCTGGGGGGCGCCCTGCTGGCCGAGACGATCATCGAATACATCACGACGATGATCGCGACGGTGCTCACCGGACTGCTGATCGCCGCACTGCTAGGCAAGTTCTGGAACCGGGCCACGTGGCAGGGCGGCCTCGGCGCGATCATCGGCGGCGCGGCCGCCGCGACCACCGTCAATCTCAGCGAATCCCTCACCGAGTACTGGGGCAACCCGGTCATCCCGTCGCTTGTCGTGGCACTCGTCGTCGGCGTACTGGTCAGCCTGGTGACCCCGCGCCGGAAGATCAGCGCCGCGGAAGCGCTCCGGCTGCTTGCGGCCGAGCGGTCGGAGATCGATGTGGGCACGCAGCTGCGCGCCAGTGACGGAACTCCGTCCTGCCACACCGCACCCGAACCCGGCCACACCGCACCCGGACAAGGCCGGCGTTGACCCTTCGTGAGAGCCCTCGTCACCGTGCTGACGAGGGCTCTTCGCTGTTCGGAGCAGGCTCTGCGCTGCAGGGGCGTCACAGGGGGAAACCCGTGAGAGACCGCGTCAGCCTTGCGGTACCCTGACCGCATGCGTGCCGTACGCCTTCTGCTTAGCGGGCCGCGCTGATCAGTCCCGGTCCCCGACCGACGAGCTCGGGAGGACCGGAATCGGCGCGGCGTCCCCTCCTGTGCGAGGGGCTTTTTCATTTGCGCTCGGCAGAGACGACCGATGGAGCTTTGAGGACGATGACCGAGACGACGACTGCCGCGGAGAGCGCGGCTCCCCATCGCTACACGGCGGCACTGGCCGCCGACATCGAGGCGCGCTGGCAGGACTTCTGGGAGAAGCAGGGCACGTACGAGGCCCCGAACCCCGGCGACGGTGACTTGGCCGGGGACCCCGCGGTGGTGGCCAGGCCCAAGAAGTTCATCATGGACATGTTTCCGTACCCGTCGGGTGCGGGGCTGCACGTGGGGCACCCGCTGGGATACATCGCCACCGACGCCTTCGCCCGCTTCCAGCGGATGACCGGGCACAACGTCCTGCACACCCTGGGTTTCGACGCCTTCGGGCTGCCCGCCGAGCAGTACGCGGTGCAGACCGGCACGCATCCGCGCGCCTCGACGGAGGCCAACATCGTCCAGATGAAGGCGCAGTTGCGCCGTCTGGGCCTGGGGCACGACCAGCGCAGGGGCGTCGCCACGATCGACCCGGACTATTACCGCTGGACCCAGTGGATCTTCCTGCAGATCTTCAACTCCTGGTACGACACCGAGGCCGACAGGGCACGCCCGATCGACGAGCTGGTCGAGCAGTTCGCGTCGGGCAGGCGTGAGACCCCGGACGGATTCGGTCGCTGGGACGAACTGAGCGACGTGCAGCGGGCCGAAGTCCTGGGCGAGTACCGGCTGGCCTACGCCTCCGACGCTCCCGTCAACTGGTGCCCCGGGCTGGGCACCGTACTGGCGAACGAGGAGGTCACGGCGGAGGGCCGGTCCGAGCGCGGCAACTACCCCGTCTTCAAGGCGGAACTGCGCCAGTGGAACATGCGCATCACCGCCTACGCGGACCGGCTGCTGTCCGACCTGGACGGCCTGGACTGGCCCGAGGCCATCAAGCTGCAGCAGCGCAACTGGATCGGGCGGAGCGAGGGCGCCCGTATCGAATTCCCCGTAGGCGACGACAAGATCGAGGTCTTCACCACCCGCCAGGACACCCTGTTCGGCGCGACCTACATGGTGCTGGCGCCCGAACACCCGCTGGTCGACGACGTCGTGCCGGCGGTGTGGCCCGAAGGCACCCACGACGTGTGGACGGGCGGCCACGCGGACCCGGCTTCGGCCGTCGCCGACTACCGCGCGCAGGCCGCCGCCAAGTCGGACGTCGAACGGCAGGCGGAAGCCAAGGACAAGACCGGTGTGTTCACAGGCGCCTACGCCGTGAACCCGGTCACCGGCGAGCAGACCCCGGTCTTCATCGCCGACTACGTGCTGATGGGTTACGGCACCGGCGCCATCATGGCCGTCCCGGCGCACGACCACCGCGACTTCGCCTTCGCGCGCGCCTTCGAGCTGCCGATGCGGTGCGTGGTGGAGCCGTCCGACGGCCGTGGCACGGACACCCGCTCGTGGGACGAGGCGTTCGTCTCGTACGACGCCCGGATCGTCAACTCGGCGGCGGACGGCGTCAGTCTGGACGGCCTGGGCGTGACCGAGGCCAAGGCACGGCTGACCGAATGGCTGGAGCGCGAGGGCATCGGCGCCGGCACGGTCAACTACCGCCTGCGTGACTGGCTGTTCAGCCGCCAGCGCTACTGGGGTGAGCCCTTCCCGATCCTGTACGACGAGGAAGGCGTCGCGCACTCGCTGCCCGAGTCGATGCTGCCGCTGCAACTGCCGGAGGTCGACGACTACTCGCCGCGCACCTTCGACCCGGACGACGCGGAGACCGTTCCGGAGACGCCGCTGTCGCGCGACCAGGAGTGGGTGAACGTCACCCTGGACCTGGGCGACGGCAAGGGCCCGCGGCGCTTCCGCCGGGAGACCAACACCATGCCCAACTGGGCGGGTTCGTGCTGGTACCAGCTGCGCTATCTGGACCCGCACAACAGCGAGAAGCTGGTCGCCCCCGAGGTCGAGCGCTACTGGATGGGCCCCCGCGAGGGCATGCCGCACGGCGGCGTCGACCTGTACGTCGGCGGCGCCGAACACGCCGTGCTGCACCTGCTGTACGCGCGTTTCTGGACGAAGGTGCTGTACGACCTGGGGCACGTCTCCGCGGTCGAGCCGTACCACAAGCTGTACAACCAGGGCATGATCCAGGCGTTCGTCCACAGGGACAGCCGCGGCATCGCCGTACCGGCCGCCGAGGTCGAAGAGGTGGACGGCGAGTACTTCCACGACGGCGAGCGGGTCAGCCGGCTGCTGGGGAAGATGGGCAAGTCCCTGAAGAACGCGGTCACTCCGGACGAGATCTGCGCCGAGTACGGCGCGGACACGCTGCGTCTGTACGAGATGGCGATGGGCCCGCTGGACGTCTCGCGTCCCTGGGACACGCGTGCGGTCGTCGGCCAGTACAGGCTGTTGCAGCGCCTGTGGCGCAACGTGGTCGACGAGGCCACCGGCGAAGTCACAGTCGTGGACACGGAGCCGGACGAGGTGACGCTGCGTGCGCTGCACAAGGCCGTCGACGGAGTCACGCAGGACCTGGCGGCGCTGCGATTCAACACCGCCGTCGCGAAGATCACAGAGCTGAACAACCACGTCACCAAGTTGCGTGAGGTGCCGCGTTCGGTGGCCGAGGGGATGCTGCGGCTGATCGCGCCGCTGGCGCCGCACGTGGCCGAGGAACTGTGGCGGAAGCTGGGCCACGAAGAGACCATCGTGTACGCGGACTTCCCCGTCGCCGACCCCGCCTACCTGGTCGACGAGACCGTGACCTGTGTGGTGCAGGTGAAGGGCAAGGTCAAGGCCCGGCTGGAGGTCTCCCCGTCGATCTCGGAGGCCGAGCTGGAGGCGCAGGCGCTGGCCGAGCCGGCGATCGTCGGCGCGCTGGGCGGTGCGGGCATCCGGAAGGTGATCGTGCGGGCGCCGAAGCTGGTGAACGTCGTACCGGGCTGAGTTCCGTCCGGGACCGCCCGTCCCCTACGGGGCGGGTGAGGGGAGGGTCGGGGCTCCGTGGAACGCCTCGCCCGCCAGGTCCGTTTAGGGTGGAGAGGGACGGGCCGTAGCGGACGGATGAGGGAGCTTGCTCGTGGAATTCGTCATCGGCGTGCTGGCACTGCTCTTCGTGCTCTTCGTGGCGTTCGGCGTCATCGCGGCGGTGCGGGTGACACGGGCGGTGCAGCGCGGCGTCGAGCGCACGGGCTCTCAGGTCCGCCGCACGGTCGAGGAGACGACGCTGAAGGCCAGGGGCGCCCAGCCCGGCCCGGTCGGCGAGCTGGCACGGCAGCGGCTGGAGCTGCGCACGTCCATCGACGGCACGCGCCGCGCCCTGGAGTCGGACATCAGCCGGGACCCCTCGCTGCAGGAAGCGCTGGGCCTGCTCGACCGTCTGCACGAGCACGCGCGGCAGCTCGACGGCGAGATGCGGCTGCTGATGGACCGGGAGCCGGACAAGGCTCGTACGGCCGAACTCATGCCGGAGGTGCGTGAGCGCGTCGCACGGATCAAGGATTCCGCGGACTCGCTGCGTTTCGCGGCGCAGGACAGGGCCAGCCGGTACGACGCGGAGGGGCTGGACGCACTGCGCCGGCAGATCGAGGTCGAGTCGGGCGCGCTGCGGCACTGGCACCCCGACGGGCAGGCCCTGGGCCATGAGGACGAGGGGGCGCCGGAGCCCGGCCTCGGACGGGACCGCGGCGGGGACCGGGAGCAGATCGAGGGGCCGGACGGGCGCGAGCCGGAGCGCGGCCGTGACGGGGATCAGGACCGCGCCCGTGGCCTGGGCCTGGGGCGCGGCGACGTCCCGCCGGGCTTCGAGAAGGGGCGTCCGCAGAGCGCCTCCTGAGACGGCGGTAGCCTCCCTCCATGTCCCGCACCACCGCCCGCCAGGTCGCGATCGTCACCGATTCCACGGCCTACCTTCCGCCGTCGGCACTGGCACAGCACCGGATCGACGTAGTGCCGCTGACCGTGGTGCTCGGAGACAGGGCGCTGGAGGAGGGCACGGAGATCTCGGCGCGTTCGCTCGCCGAGGCGCTGCGTGAGCGGCGCCCTGTGACCACCTCACGGCCGAGCCCTGCCGTGTTCGCGGAGCGTTACCACGAGATGGCGGCTGAGGGTGCCAAGGGCATCGTCTCGCTGCACCTGTCGAGCGAGATCTCCGGGACGTACGACGCGGCGGTGCTGGCCGCCCGTGACGCTCCGGTGCCGGTGCGCGTCGTGGACAGCGGCGTGGTGGCCATGGCGCTGGGCTTCTGTGCCCTGGAGGCGGCCCGTACGGCCGAGGGCGGCGGCTCGCTGGAGGAAGCCGTGGCCGCGGCGGAGAAGCGGGCCGAGGGGACCTCCGCGTACTTCTACGTCGACACGCTCGACTACCTGCGCCGTGGCGGCCGGATCGGTGCGGCGCAGAAGCTCCTCGGGTCGGCACTGGCCGTCAAGCCGCTGCTGGAGCTGGCGGAAGGGCGGATCGTGATGCTGGAGAAGGTGCGTACCGCTTCGAAGGCCATCGCGCGGCTGGAGGAGATCGTGGTGGAGAGGGCGGGGGACGCCTACGTCGACATCGCGGTGCACCATCTTGCGGCACAGGAGCGTGCCGACCAGCTCGCCGGGCATCTGCGTGAACGGGTGCCGGGGCTGGGGGAGTTGCACGTGAGCGAGGTGGGCGCGGTCATCGGGGCGCACACCGGGCCGGGGCTGCTGGGGACGGTCGTTTCACTGAAGTGAGCGGGGGCGCCGCCGGAGGAGGGGGCGTTCCGCGGTCGGGGAGAGGGGCGCTTCCGCCGACGGTGAGACCCGGTGGCGAGACCCGGCGGCGAGACCGTGCGGGTCGGTCTCGTCGGTGGGCTGGTATCGCTGAGGTGGGTGACGGCGGTATCCACAACTTGAGCGTTGTCCACGGGAATTGAGCAAGATCACAGCGGGCGCCTGATCGTCCCTACCGTCGGTCGGCATGAGCACTCGATCCCGTCTTCTCTCCCGGCACAGGGCCGCTCGGCAGCACCATGTGGCGGCTGGTGGTGCGGGTGCGTATGCCGGTGCGAATGCCGGTCTCCGTTCGCGTCACCGTTCTCCGCACCGGTCCGCTCGGCCCTCCCGGCCCCGGGGCGTTCCGGCGGCGTCCGGGCGTCGCTCCCGCGCAGGGCACCGGCCGGACTCCGGGCATGAGTCGCCCGGAGCGGCAGGCCGCGAGGCGCCGCACCGGCCTGGTGAGTGCGCGGCGGCACTGCTCGGTGGAGGCCCCGCGATGTCCCGGTGCGGCAGCGGACCTGGTGCGCCGGAGGGGCCGGGCTCTCCGGCGGCCGTGCGTGCCGGGCGGTCCGATGCGGGGGTGCTGCCGCGGGCCGACGCGGTCGCCAGTGCGCGTGAAGCCGTACGGCGCGGCCGGGAGCGGCGCGCGGCGATGCGTGCGCCCGCCGCGCCGGCACGGGCTCGTGCGGCCCCGCCGGACGACGGGGCGGTTCGGGACATGCGGGACGTGCGGGCAAGCGGGGCCGGGCGGCACGACGAGCCCGGACGGGACGACGGGCCCGGGGGCGGCGCCGCCGCGCGGGGGCAAGGGGCCTCAGCCGGTACGGGCGCGCCGCTCGCCACGGGGGACCGGGCGCGGCTCGCATTGCGTGAACGGCTGCCGCTGTGGGTGCAGTTGCGCTGCGGGATCGAGCCCAGGACGTTGCTGGCGCTCGCTGTGGTGCTCGTCGTCGCCGTCGGCTTCGCCGTCCACCACTTCTGGACCGGCCGTCCCGAAGCCGTACGGGCACCCGCGGCGGAGGGCGCCCCCGCGGGCCCGGCGGACGTGCCGGGCGCTGACGGGCGTGCGCCCGGCACCGGGAGGGATTCCGGCCGGCTGTCCGGCAAGCGGCTGGTGGTGGACGTCGGCGGCAAGGTCCGCAAGCCCGGCGTCCACAGACTGCCGAGCGGCGCCAGAGTCGCCGACGCCCTCGAAGCGGCGGGCGGTGTCCGTCCCGGTACGGACCTCAGCGGGCTCAACCGGGCGCGGAGGCTCGTCGACGGTGAGCAGATCGTCGCGGGCGCCCCGGCCGCCCCGTCCACCGGAAGCGGGGCCGTACCAGGCGCGGGAGGCGGCGGAGCGGACGGGGGACGGGTCGGCGGGGCGGCGTCATCCGGCGGGCCGGCGCAGGGAGGGCTGGTGAGCCTCAGTTCGGCGACCGTGGCTCAGCTGGAGACGCTCCCCGGCGTCGGCCCGGTGCTCGCGCAGCACATCGTCGAGTACCGGGAGGAGCACGGCGGCTTCACCTCCGTCGACCAGCTTCAGGAGGTCAACGGCATCGGTGACCGGCGCTTCGCCGACATCAAGCCGAAGGTGAGCCCTTGAGCGGCGGGGGAGCCGCGCCCGTCGGCCGGGCGGCGACCGGCGCCAGGCGCGCGGCCGGTGCGCGGCGGGGGCCGCCGCGGCCGCCAGGGGTGGCCGTTCCCCGGCCGGAAGGCCCCGCCGACCTGCGGCTGGTGGCGCTCGCACTGTCCGCGTGGGCAGCGGCGGCGCTGGCGTCGGGAGTCTCCGGGCGGGTGGCGGCGACCGGTGCGGCGGCATGCGTGCTCGGTGCGGTCCTGTTGCTCGCCGGGGCGCGAGCCGGAGAGGTGCGAGCCGGAGGCGCGCGAGGCGGAGAGGCACGAGACGCGCGGCAGCGGGTCGGCGAAGCGCCGGACAGCACGCGGCAGCGGGTCCGCGAAGGGCCGGGAGCCGCATGGCCGCGGGGTGCGCGGCCGGGCGGTGCGTGGCAGGGCGGACGCCCGCCCGGCCGGCTCACCGCCGCCGCGGCGCTGCTCTGCGCGGCGGCCGCAGCAGGGGCAGCGGCACTGCACGCAGCCGACCTGCGCCGCGGGCCGCTGCCGCGTCTCGCCGAGCAACACGCCACGGCCACCGTGGACTTGACCGTCACCGGAGACCCGCACCGCATCCGCCCGAGCGTGAACGGCGCTCAGCAGAGGCCCGGAGCACTGCTGTTCCGGGCAGAGGCCACCCGCGTCACGGCACGTGCCTCGCCGGGTCCCACCGCCGGTGAGGCCGGAAGCGGGGATCGCGGCGGCGGGGGCCCGCGACACGTCGACCGCGCCGTGCGTACGCCGGTGCTCGTCATCGTCCAGCAGCGGGACGGACCGCCGCCGGGGCGGTGGCACCGGCTGCTGCCCTCGACCGGTCTCAGGGCCGAAGCACGGCTCGCGGCACCTCTGCGCACGGGGTACGGGCAGGACGTCGCGGCGGTGGTGCGCCTCCGGGCCGACGGGCCGCCACCCGTGGTCCGTGGTCCCACGTCCCTGCAGCGCGGCGCGGGCAGCCTCCGTGCGGGGCTGCGGGAGGCCACGGACGGCCTGGACGGGGACGCGCGCGGGCTGCTGCCCGGGCTGGTCGTCGGCGACACCTCGCGCCTGCGCCCGGACCTCGAAGAGGCCTTCCGCGCCACGGACATGACCCATCTGCTGGCCGTCAGCGGCGCGAACCTCACGATCATGCTGGCCGTGCTCATCGGGCCGCCGGGCACCGCGCATCTCGCCGAGCGGCGCGGGCTCGCCCCTCGTCTGGGCATCCCGCTGCGCGGCACGGCCGTCCTGGGCGCGCTGCTCACGCTCGCCTTCGTCGTCGTCTGCCGCCCCGAGCCCAGCGTCATACGGGCGGCTGCCTGCGGGCTGATCACACTGCTTGCCCTCGTCACCGGACGGCGGCGCTCCCTGCTGCCCGCGCTGGCGGCCGCCGTGCTGCTGCTGGTTCTCCACGACCCCGGGCTGGCGGTCGACTTCGGGTTCCTGCTGTCGGTGGTGGCCACCGGAGCGCTGCTCACTCTCGCGCCGCGCTGGAGCGCCGCCCTGCGCCGCAGGGGCATGAACGGGCGTCTCGCCGAGGCGCTCGCAGCGGCCGCCGCCGCGCAGGTCGTGTGTGCTCCGGTCGTGGTCGTACTGGCGTCGCACGTCAGCCTCGTCGCCGTGCCGTGCAACCTGCTCGCGGAGTTCGCGGTGGCACCGGCGACCGTGCTGGGCTTCGCGGCGCTGGCGGCGGCACCGTTCGCGATGCCGCTCGCCGAGGCCTTGGCGTGGCTGGCCGGCTGGCCCACCGAGGCAATCGCCGCCCTGGCACGGACCGGAGCCGCCCTGCCAGGAGGAGAGATCGCCTGGCCCGGAGGCTGGACGGGAGCTCTGCTGCTCGCGGTGCTCACCGCCGCCGCGCTGCTGCTGTGCAGGAATACACGGCTGCCCGCGCTGCTGGGGCGCCCCTGGCTGTGCGCGGCGTCCGTCTTGCTGCTGCTGCTCGTGGTGATCCGGCCGGTGCCGCTCGTACGGCCGTTCACGGGCTGGCCGCCGCCCGGGTGGCGGCTCGTGGTGTGCGACGTCGGGCAGGGGGACGCGCTGGTGCTCGCCACGGGCAGTGCGCGCAGCGCCGTGGTCGTCGACGCGGGCCCGGACCCGGCGGCCGTCGACCGGTGCCTGGAGACGCTCGGTGTCTCCTCCGTACCGCTGCTCGTCCTCACGCATTTCCACGCCGACCACGTCGCAGGACTGCCGGGCGTTCTGAAAGGCAGAAGAGTAGGGGCGATCCAGACCACGAGGCTCGAAGAGCCGCGCGGGCAGGCGGAGTTCGTCCGGCGTACGGCTCGCCGGGCCGGAGTCCGCGTCATCGGCTCGGCGGCGGGCGAGCGCAGACATGTGGGGGAGCTGTCGTGGCAGGTCCTGTGGCCGCAGCCGCCCCGCATCCCGCGGCCTCCCGGCAGCCCGGGCAGCGGGACGGGGCTGGAGGGTGCGGACAGCCTGGAGGGCGCGGAGGGTGCCAACGACGCCAGCATCACCCTGCTGTTCCGCACGGGCGGCATGTCCCTGCTGCTGCCCGGCGACCTCGAACCGAGCGCGCAGAGCGGTCTGTTGAGCGCCCATCCGGCGCTGCCGTCCGTCGACGTGCTGAAGGTCGCGCACCATGGATCCGCCTACCAGGACCCACGGCTGCTGGAGCGGCTGCGTCCGCGCATCGCCCTGATCAGCTGCGGTGCGGACAACCCCTACGGCCACCCCGCGCCGCGTACCGTCGGCGCGCTGCGTGCCTCAGGCGCCCTGGTGCGCCGTACCGACCGCAACGGCGCGCTGGCGGTGACGAGTTCACCGGACGGCGGCGATTCACGGAAGGACGGCGGTGCACCGGCCGTCGTCGCGGAGCGTGAGACGGCCGGGGAGCCGCCTGCGTCCCGTTCGCCTCCCGCACCCGGCGGCTGAGCGAAGGCCCGCGGTTGCGCGCAGCCGGTCCGAGGGCCGCGTCGCGGCCTGCGGGGCGCTGACTGCGGCTCGCGCCGCGCCGCCGCCCGGCCTCACTCCCACTCCAGCCAGCCGTCGTGTTCGGCCGCGAGTGCGTCCAGCTGCTCACGGTCGTAGCGAGTCCTCGGGTCCTCCAGGACCACCAGCCACTGGGCGTCCTCGGCGTCGTCCTCGCCGGCGAGAGCGTCCCGTACCAGCTGGGGCTCTTCGTGGGGTCCGTCGAAGCGCTGCGTCAGCTCCTCGGCGACCTCTTCGGCGGCGTCGCGGTCGGGCAGCACCAGGATGTGTCGTACGTCGGTCACACGTGCATTCTGCGCCAGGCAGGAGTGTCGGTGCGGCGTGGGATGCTGGTCCGCGATGGCTGGCACGCGCAAGAAGACGACGGACGATCCGCTGACCCCCGTGACACTCGCGGTGGGCCAGGAAGAGCTGCTGCTGGAACGGGCCGTGCGGGAGGTGGTCGCCGCCGCGCGCGCGGCCGACGCCGACACCGACGTGCGCGAGCTGGCCGCCGCCGACCTTCAGCCGGGCACGCTGGCGGAGCTGACCAGCCCGTCCCTCTTCGCCGAGCGCAAGGTCGTCGCCGTGCACGACTCCCAGGACCTCTCGGCGGAGTCCGTCAAGGACGTGAAGGCCTATCTCGGTGCCCCCGCCGAAGAGATCACGCTCGTACTGCTGCACGCGGGCGGCGCCAAGGGCAAGGGGCTGCTGGACGCCGCGCGCAAGGCCGGTGCGCGTGAGGTGGCCTGCGCCAAGCTGACCAAGCCGGCCGACCGGCTCGCCTTCGTACGGGGCGAGTTCAGAGGGCTCGGCCGTTCTGCCACACCGGAGGCCGCCCAGGCCCTCGTGGAGGCGGTCGGCAGCGATCTGCGTGAGCTGTCCTCCGCCTGCGGCCAGCTCGTCGCCGACATCGAGGGCACGATCGACGAGGCCGTCGTCGGGCGCTACTACACGGGGCGTGCCGAAGCCTCCGGGTTCACCGTCGCGGACCGCGCGGTTGAGGGCCGTGCGGCCGAAGCGCTGGAGACGCTGCGCTGGGCGATGTCGACAGGCGTCGCTCCGGTACTGATCACCAGCGCGCTGGCGCAGGGCGTGAGGGGAATCGGCAAGCTCGCCTCCGCGCCCCGGGGCATGCGGCCCGGGGATCTCGCCCGCGAACTCGGCATGCCCCCATGGAAGATCGACAGGGTACGGCAGCAGATGCGCGGCTGGTCGGCGGACGGCGTCTCCTCGGCGCTGCGTGCCGTCGCGGCGGCCGACGAGGCGGTCAAGGGCGGCGGCGACGACCCGGAGTACGCGCTGGAACAGGCGGTCATCGCCGTCGCGAAAGCGGCCCGCTCCCGCTGAAGTGCCCGCTCCCGCTGAAGTGCCCGCTCCCGCTGAAGTGCCCGCGCACGTACGCCTTCCCGCGCACGTACGCCTTCCCGCGCACGTACGCCTGCCGGCGCACCGGGGGCCGCGGCCCCGCCGCATCAGCCGGAAGGCCGATGCGCGCGCCCCGCACCTGGTCCGCGCCCGCCCCGCGCCCGCTCGTATCGGCCGAACAGCCGAGGTGCGGGGGGCGTGGCTCCCGTACCGTTCCGGGCATGGTCAGCGCCTTCTTCTCCCTCACGCGCCTCCGGCAGGTCCTCCTTGTCGTCGTCGGAGGTGTGCTGCTCGCGGTCCTGGCCTTCGAAGGACGGGACACCGGATTCCTGCCGACGGCCGTGGGCACCGTCGTGACCGGTGCGCTCTGTGTGGCGGCTCTGGCCGTACCGCGGGAGCTGCTGCCGCGCTGTGCCGCGTTCGCCGTCACGGCGTCGGCCGCGCTCTCGATCGTGTCCTTCAACCTCTCTCAACGCCCCGAGCACACACCGGGTCTGCTGGAGCTGTGTGCCCTGCTGGCCCTTGTCGCCCGCGCGGTCCGGCACTTGAGGCCGGTGAAGGCGGAGTTGCTGGTGACCGCGGCGGGACTGGCGGTGGCACTGATCCCGCTGCGGCTGTCGAAGCTCACCGCCGAGCATCTGAATCTGCTGGAGACCGCGCTCTTCTTCTGCGTGCTCGCGGCGATCCCGGCAGGACTGCACCTGCGGCTGCGCGACCGGCTGCGGGCGCGGGAGCGGGAGAGCATCCGCGAGGCCCAGCGGCTCGAATACGCACGCGACCTGCACGACTTCGTCGCCCATCACGTGACGGCCATCGTGGCGCGTACGAGGGCCGCACGTTTCGCCGCGGGACAAGGACGCGAGCAGGACCCCGAGGATCTCGACCGGATGCTGGCGGACATCGAGAACGCCGCCTCGCAGTCGCTGAGTTCGATGCGCGGCATGGTCTCCGTCCTGCGCACCTCCACGCCGCCGACCGCACCTCACGGGCAGGAGCAGGAGCTGGCGCAGGTGCTGAAGTCGGCTGTGGAGGAGTTCAGCGCGGCGGGGCCGCCGCCGGCCGCGGTCGATGTGGACCCGCGGGTGTCCGAACGGCGGCTGCCGCCGGGGCTCGTGGACGTCGTCCGCGGCGTCGTACGGGAGGCGCTGACCAACGCCCGCCGCTACGCGCCCGCCGCCTCCTGCGTCATCGTGGCCGCCTCTCCCCAGCCGGGCTCCCCGGAGCGCCTGGAGCTCTCCGTGACGGACGACGGCGGCGGCCCCTCCGTCGCTTGTCCCGGCGGCACATCCGACGGCGCGTCCTGCGAACTCATTCCCACCGGTGGCGGGTTCGGCCTGAAGGGGTTGGCCGAGAGGGTCGAGGCAGCCGGAGGCCGCTTCAGCGCAGGACCGCGGACGGAAGCGGTCCCCGACCCGGTCCCCGGCCCGGACGCGCACACGGACGCGGACATGGACCCCGGCAGCGGCACGGAGACGCACCCGGAGACGGGCCCCCGGCCGGACGCGGACGGCGACGGGGCCCCTGAGCCGGGCTGGACCGTCTCGGCCTGCCTCCCGCTGCCCCCGCCCAGGTGAACCCCGCTGCCCCGGGCGGTCCTTCTGACACCATGGGCGGAATGACGATCCGGCTGCTCATCGCCGACGACCAGGAGATGGTCCGGTCAGCCTTCCGCATGATCCTGAACTCGCAGCCGGACATGGAGGTCGTGGCCGAGGCCGCCGACGGCGTCGAAGCGGTCGAGCAGGCGCAGAAGCTGCGCCCGGACGTCTGTCTGCTGGACATCCGCATGCCCGGACTGGACGGTCTGGAAGCCACGCGACGGCTGGCCGGTCCGGAGGTTCCCGACCCCCTGAACGTCCTGATCGCGACGACCTTCGACCTCGACGAGTACGTCTACCGCGCTCTGCGCAACGGAGCCTGCGGGTTTCTCCTGAAGGACGGGTCGCCGGCGCTGCTGACCGAGGCCGTACGGGCCGCGGCATCGGGCGACGCCATGATCGCGCCGTCCGTCACGGTGCGGCTGCTCTCCCGCATGACGTCCGGCGGCGGTGGCGGCTCCGGGGCCGGCCCCGGCTCCGTGGACCAGCCGGGGCCCGGAGCGCGGCGCAGCAAGGCCGCTGCCCGGCACCACCGGGCGCAGGGCGGGCAGCGAGCGCCCGCGGAGGAGGTGCTCACGCCCCGTGAACTGGACGTGGTGCGTCTCGTGGCCCGCGGCCGTACGAATGAGGAGCTGGCTGACGAGCTCTACGTCACCCTCTCCACCGTCAAGACCCATCTGGCGAACGCGCAGCGGAAGCTGGCCGCCCGCAACAGGGTCGAGATCGCCGCATGGGCCTGGGAGAACAACCTCTGCTCGGACTGACCGGCCCGTACGCCCGCCGTGCCACCCGCACGCGGACACCGCGAAGGCCCCGCAGCCGCTGGGGAAGCGCTGCGGGGCCTTCGACGTTTCAGTGAGTGATCGCGAAGCGATCTCCCGCGCCGCACCCGCGTGGCGAACGCAGGCCGCGTGCGGCGCGTGAAGGAGCCGGTACGGAACGGAATGAGAGGGCCCGTGGGACCCGCACCGGCGGAAGCGGGCCGGTCAGCCCTTGAGGCTGGAGACGCGCTTGGCGAGGGCGGACTTCTTGTTCGCCGCGTTGTTCTTGTGCAGCACGCCCTTGCTGACGGCCTTGTCCAGCTTGCGGCCGGCGGCGCGCTCGGCCTCGCCTGCCTTCGCCTCGTCGCCGGCGGCGACGGCCTCGTGAGTGCGGCGGATCGCCGTCTTGATCTCCGACTTGACCGACTTGTTGCGCTGACGCGCCTTCTCGTTGGTCTTGATCCGCTTGATCTGGGACTTGATGTTCGCCACGAAAAAGAGCCTTTACGGGTTCGGTGATGGTGCCTTCACATACCAGCGTGAGCTTCTGCCGCGGGGCCGCCTTCGAGGCCTGTCCCGGCCGCGGAGCGCACGAGGCACAGTCGGTCAGGCTACCAGCAGGCTCCGCGGCCTCCCAATCCGGTCCGTACCGTGTGCGCATGGGACCATGGGGGCTGCGAAATCGTACGAGAGCTTCCCGAGGAGCCTCACGGAGGCCCTTCCGCCGACCCGACAGACCCGACAGGACACTGCGTGCCCGCGACCCCTTCGAACGTGCCTGCGCCGAGCCGCACCGGCCCGGCGCTGATCCGTAACTTCTGCATCATCGCGCACATCGACCACGGCAAGTCGACGCTCGCCGACCGGATGCTCCAGCTGACGGGCATCGTCGAGGACCGGCTGATGCGTGCCCAGTACCTCGACCGCATGGACATCGAGCGTGAGCGCGGCATCACGATCAAGTCCCAGGCGGTGCGCATGCCCTGGGCGCCTTCCGGCGCCAAGGACTCCCCGTACATCCTGAACATGATCGACACCCCGGGGCACGTCGACTTCACCTACGAGGTCTCCCGCTCGCTGGCCGCGTGCGAGGGGTGCATTCTGCTGGTCGACGCCGCGCAGGGGATCGAGGCGCAGACTCTCGCCAATCTCTATCTGGCGATGGAGCACGACCTCACGATCATCCCGGTGCTCAACAAGATCGATCTGCCCGCCGCCCAGCCGGAGAAGTTCGCCGCGGAGCTCGCCCACCTCATCGGCTGCGAGGTGGAGGACGTGCTGAAGGTCTCCGCGAAGACCGGTGAGGGCGTGGAGGAGCTGCTGGACGAGGTCGTCAAGCAGGTGCCGCAGCCCGTCGGCGTCGCGGACGCCCCCGCACGCGCGATGATCTTCGACTCGGTCTACGACGCGTACCGCGGAGTCGTCACCTACATCAAGGTCGTGGACGGGCAGCTCGGCCGGCGTGAGCGCATCAGGATGATGTCCACGGGCGCCACCCACGAACTGCTGGAGATCGGCACCAACTCGCCGGAGATGACGTCCGCCGACGGCCTCGGCGTCGGCGAGGTCGGCTATCTGATCACCGGTGTGAAGGACGTACGCCAGTCCAAGGTCGGCGACACGGTCACGAGCTTCACCAAGGGGGCCGAGGAGGCGCTGCCCGGCTACAAGGACCCGAAGCCGATGGTCTTCTCCGGTCTGTATCCGCTGGACGGCTCCGACTACCCCGAGCTGCGTGACGCCCTGGACAAGCTCCAGCTCAACGACGCGGCGCTGACGTACGAACCGGAGAACTCCGTCGCGCTCGGCTTCGGCTTCCGCGTGGGCTTCCTCGGGCTGCTGCACCTGGAGGTGATCCGGGCCCGTCTGGAGCGGGAGTTCGGCCTCGACCTCATCGCCACCGCGCCCAACGTCGTCTACCGCGTGGAGATGGAGGACGGCACCGAGCATGTCGTCACCAACCCGAGCGAGTTCCCCAGCGGCAAGATCGACTCGGTGCACGAGCCGGTCGTACGGGGGACGCTCATCGCGCCCAGCGAATTCGTCGGCGCGATCATGGAGTTGTGCCAGTCGCGGCGCGGCGCCCTGCAGGGCATGGACTACCTCTCCGAGGACCGCGTCGAGCTGCGTTACACCCTCCCGCTCGCCGAGATCGTCTTCGACTTCTTCGACGCACTGAAGTCCCGCACCCGCGGCTACGCCTCGCTCGACTACGAGCCCACGGGCGAGCAGAGCGCGGACCTGGTCAAAGTCGACATCCTGCTGCAGGGCGACCAGGTCGACGCGTTCTCGGCGATCGTCCACAAGGACAAGGCGTACTCCTACGGCTCCCGCATGGCGAACAAGCTGCGCGAGCTCATTCCCCGCCAGCAGTTCGAGGTGCCCATCCAGGCGGCCATCGGGGCCCGCATCATCGCTCGCGAGACGGTCCGCGCGATCCGCAAGGACGTGCTGGCGAAGTGCTACGGGGGTGACATCTCCCGGAAGCGGAAGCTGCTGGAGAAGCAGAAGGAAGGCAAGAAGCGGATGAAGGTCGTGGGCCGTGTCGAGGTGCCGCAGGAGGCATTCATCGCCGCGCTGTCGACCGACGGCTCAGGCACCGGCGCCGGTGGTGGTGGCGGAAGCGCCAAAGCAAAGAATTGAAAATAACAATAGGGCTACTTGAGCGGCCCGGAAAAGGCTCAGAAACAGGGTGAGACGGGCCGTTCGCGGCCCGTCTCTCTGTGTTTCCTGAGGAGCCTGTGACGATCGCGAGGTGATCGGGGTATTGCGGGCGGCAGCCCCCTTACGTTGGGGGGCGACGGCCTCTAGGCTGGCGGCTGCTTCTAGTTACTCGTGAGTCAACAAGCACTCACGCACGCAAATCACACCGAGTCAAGGTGCGGGCCAGCGGAGGATGTCGTGAGCGACACACAACCCCTGATCGAGAACCGGCCGCCCTCCGTGGCGACACTCTTCCTGGAAAGGGTCGAGGCCACCCCGGACGCTGAGGCCTATCGCTATCCGGTGCCCTCCGCCGCAGGCGAAGGACCCGACGAATGGCGCAGCTACACCTGGGCCCAGGCCGCACAGCGCGTATTCGGCATCGCCGCGGGGCTGATGTCCCTCGGTGTCGCCCCCGAGGAGCGCGTGGCCATCGCCTCCAACACCAGGGTCGACTGGATCCTCGCCGACCTCGGAATCCTCTGCGCCGGTGCCGCGACCACCACGGTCTACCCGAGCACGAACGTCGAAGAGACGGCCTACATCCTCGCGGACTCCGACAGCCGGGTACTGATCGCGGAGGACGCCGAGCAGCTGGCGAAGGTGCGGCAGCACCGCGCGGACCTGCCCGGACTCAAGCACGTCGTCCTCATCGACGCCGGTGACGTCTCCGAGAAGGGAGAGCTCACCGGCGCGGGTCCCGAGCACGGCGACCCCGAGGGCTGGGTGATCAGCCTCTCCGAGCTGACCAGGCGCGGCGCCGACCATCTGCTCGCCGACCCCGACTGCGTGAAGAACACGGTGGCGGCGCTGCGGTCCGACCAGCTCGCCACCCTCATCTACACCTCGGGCACCACCGGCAAGCCCAAGGGCGTACGGCTGCGGCACGACTGCTGGGCGTACATGGCGAAGGCCATCGCGCAGCAGGGCCTGGTGACCGACCAGGACGTGCAGTACCTGTGGCTGCCGCTCGCCCACGTCTTCGGCAAGGTGCTCACGGCGGGGCAGATCGAGGTCGGTCACGTCACCGCCGTCGACGGGCGCATCGACAAGATCATCGAGAATCTTCCGGTCGTGCAGCCGACGTACATGGCCGCCGTGCCACGGATCTTCGAGAAGGTCTACAACGGCGTCGCCTCCAAGGCGAAGGCGGGCGGCGCGGCCAAGTACAAGATCTTCCAGTGGGCGGCCGGGGTCGCCCGCGAGTACGCGAAGGTCACGCAGGAGAACTTCCGCCGTACCGGCAACGCCACCGCGCCCGCCGGTCTGAAGACCAAGCACGCCGTCGCGGACCGGCTCGTCTACGCGAAGCTCCGGGAGGCCTTCGGCGGGCGGCTGCGCGCCTGCGTCTCCGGCTCCGCCGCCCTCGCACCCGACATCGGCTTCTTCTTCTCCGGCGCCGGCATCCACATCCTGGAGGGCTACGGGCTCACCGAGTCCTCCGCGGCCAGCTTCGTCAACCCGGGCGAGGCCTACCGCACCGGCACCGTCGGCAAGCCGCTGCCCGGCACGGAGGTCCGTATCGCCGACGACGGCGAGATCCTGCTGCGCAGCCCCGGCATCATGGAGGGCTACCACGGGCTGCCGGACAAGACGGCCGAAGTCCTGCAGTCCGACGGCTGGTTCCACACCGGTGACATCGGCGAGCTGTCCGAGGACGGCTATCTGCGGATCACCGACCGGAAGAAGGACCTGATCAAGACCTCCGGCGGCAAGTACATCGCGCCGGCCGAGGTTGAGGGCCAGTTCAAGGCCCTGTGCCCGTACGTCTCCACCATCCTGGTGCACGGCGCCGACCGGAACTTCTGCACCGCTCTCATCGCGCTGGACGAGGTGACGCTCACCGCGTGGGCGGAGGAGCAGGAGTCGCTCAAGGGCAAGCCCTACGCCGAGGTCGTCACCAGCGACGAGGTGCGGCAGATGGTCGACGGCTACGTCGAGGAGCTGAACGGCACCCTCCAGCGCTGGCAGACCATCAAGAAGTTCCGCGTGCTGCCCCGCGACCTGGATGTCGAGCACGGTGAGCTGACCCCGAGCCTCAAGCTCAAGAGGCCCGTCGTGGAGCGGGAGTTCGGGCACCTGATCGACGAGATGTACGCCGGTACGCGGGAGGTCTGAGGGCCTCCGGCGTCATCCGGGGAGGTGCCGGTCCGAGCGGGTGGCCGGCAGATCCTCGCGGGCCCTCGACGCCCGGCACCGCGCCTGGTCCTCCCGCGCTGCGTCCGGGAGGAACCCCCAGCGTTGCCAGTTCGTCCGTGGACGCCTCTTGCTCCGGCGAGAGGCGTCCACGGACGGGGCCCGTCATCTTCCCCGGGGCCGGTCAGCCGTACATCGCCAGCCGGTACAGGGTCTCGAGCGCGTCGTCGATGGGATGGGACTGCGGCTTGCCGGAGGAGTCGAGCCTGTTCCACCTCTGCATGTTCACCGCGACCGCCATCTGCCGCTTGCCGTCGGCGCGGGTCATGGCCAGCGCTCCACCACCCCAGACCGTGCCGCCATGGCCCCAGAAAGTGCCCTGACCGGGAGCTTCCATCGGGTGCAAGCCGAGGCCGTAGTCGATCGTCTTTCCCTCTTGGGAGACGACCGGGACGGTGCGTTGCATCTGCGCCAGCGACGGCGGGCTGACGATCTCCCCGGCCAGCAGCACGCTGTAGAAGCGGTTGAGGTCCGCGACGGTTGATATCAGCGAGGCCGACGGCCCCACCCATGACATGTCGTAGACGCTGTAGTCCCGCGGGGGGTCGATCATGCCGAACCACGCTTCGTAGAGCTGCGAGTGCGGCCCGTTGACGTACGGTCCCGCGGGGAGTCCGGTGTCCCGGAGCCCGGCGCGCTCGATGACGTTCCTGGTGATGTACCGCTCGGCCGTAGTGCCGGTCACCTGTTCCAGGAGCCGGGCGAGGAGCAGGTAGTTGGTGTTCGAGTACACCCCCGGAGTGCCGCCCGGGGCGCCGACAGCGGGTGCAGTGACCCCCATCTCGATCAGTTCGGCGGGGTCGAACCGCGTGAGCCGATGGTCGTCCAGGCTCTGCGGTCCGGTGTCCGCGAGGGCGGGGAACGCCTTGAGGGAGGGGTAGGCGTACGGAAGGTATTCGGCGAGGCCGCTGGTGTGGTTGATCAGCATCCGGACCGTGATCGCGTCACCGCGTTCTCCGGGAACCAGCTTCGGAAGGTAGCGGCCGATCGGTGTGCCGAGACTGATCTGACCGCTCTCGACCTGCTGCAGGACCGCGGCGGCGGTGAAGGTCTTGGTGATGCTGCCGACGCGGTGCCGCATGTCAGCGGTGACGGGGCGGCCGGTGGCGATGTCGGCGACCCCGGCGGCGCCGCGCCAGACCCGGTCTTCGTCCCGCACCTCGGCGAACAGGCCCGGTATCCCCGCGCGGTGGACGTTTTCGATGGCGGCGTCCAGCGCCCCGGAATCCAGTGGGTTCTTCACGTCATGCGTCCTTTCGTGTTCCCCGGGGTGAGCTCCGCATCGGGCGCCTGACCCGGACAACGGGGCACGAATGGCGTGCCGGCCCGCCCGGCATGCTCGTGTCCTCATTATGCACGCGGTGCGTGCAACGCCAAGTGCATTAGGTAGGCTGAGACCCGGCGAGAGGGGCAAGATGGCAGGCCGAAGGCGTTGGTCGACCGAAGAGATCCTGGATGCGGCGGCAGAGCTGCTGCGCACGAGCGACGCGGATTCGTTCAGCGTGCGCAAGCTGGCCGCGGCTCTCGGGACCGATTCCTCCAGCCTCTACCGGCACTTCCGCAGCAAGACCGAACTGCTGCGCGCGGTCGTCGACCGGATTCTCCTGGCCGCGATGGACGGCTACGACCCCGAGGGCGACTGGAAGCAGCGCATCACGGCCCTGGCCCTGCGCGTGAGAGAGGCCTTCGGGAAGCAGCCCCAGCTCGCCGCGGTCTGGGGACGCTACGCATCGAGCGGCACCGGTTCCCGCATGGTCATGGAAGAGGCGCTGGAGGCGCTGCGCGCCTCGGGACTGCCCGACGAGGAGATCCCGGCGAGCTACCACCGGATCGCGGTCCTCCTTGCCGCGCTGATCGCCTCCGAGGCCGGGGCCAGCGCGGTCACCCCGGAAGAGCACGAACAGGGCATGGAGCTGTTCCGCGTGGCGGTTCTGGGCGCCGACCCCGAACGCTTCCCGGCTTTGGCCCACTTCGCCCGCGACGTCCCTCCCCTCGGGGCGGATCGCCGCGCCGCGTTCGAGGAGATCCTCGCCGCCCAACTCGCCCATGTCGAGGCCGCAGCCCGCCCGAACCAGTGATGTGCCCGGAAGAGTTCCTTCTCCCACGGAAGAAGGAAGAAATTGGGACGAGATGGCGAACCGGTTCCGGTCGGCGTCAGGGCAGCTCGGCGCGGAGTTCGTTCAGCGCGTCTGCCAACTCGGCGATGTGCCGGGCGAGTTCCGGCACATCCGGCACGGCGGGGCTGTGCCGCGCGGCCGCGCCGGCTGCCGCCGGCGCCTTCTGCGCGTCCGCCTGGCCCCCAGAGTCCGCCGGGGCCGCCGGCCCGTGGGCGCCGCCCGGGTCGAGACACCGCTCCAGTGCGGTCAGCCTGCGCGCGAACTCGCCCAGCCTGTCGCGTTCCCCTGCCAGAAGCTGCTGCAACTGCCGGTTCTTGCGGTGCAGTTCAAGGAAGACCGACACCTTGGAGCGCAGCATCCACGGGTCGAACGGCTTGGTGAGGTAGTCGGCGGCGCCCGTCGCGTAGCCGCGGAAGGTGTAGCCCGCCTCGGACGCGGACTCGGCACCCGTCAGGAAGATGATCGGGACGTCCCGGGTCTGGTCCAGGCGCTTGATGTGCCCGGCCGTCTCGAAGCCGTCCATGCCCGGCATCAGTACGTCCAGCAGGATGACGGCGAACTCCTGCCGCAGCAGCGCCTTCATCGCCTCCTCGCCGGACATCGCCCGCACCAGCGGCACTTCCAGGGTGCCCAGCACCGCTTCGAGGGCGACGAGATTGTCCTCGCGGTCGTCGACGAGGAGGACGCCCGCCTCCTCGGCCGGGTCCGTGTACGCGTCGCGCGGTATGCGGGTGTTGAGTTCGGGTGGTGTCATGACGGCCTCGGTGAGGATTGAGGGTCGAGAAGGGAGAGCACCGTGCCGAGCAGCGCTTCGACCGCCACCGGCTTGGGCACGTAGGCGGAGGCTCCCGCGGAGAGCGACTGCGCGCCGTCCCCCGGCATGGCCTGCGCGGTGAGGGCGACGACGGGCAGCTCCTCGAAGCGGGGGTCGGCCCGGAGGGTGCGGATCGCCTCGTAGCCGTCCAGCTCCGGCATCATGATGTCCATCAGGACCAGATCGACGGCGGGGCCGCCGTGCAGGGTGGCCAGCGCCTCGCGGCCGTTCTCCGCGTAGCGCACGGACATGCCGACCCGGCCCAGGAGATGGGTCAGCGCGTAGACGTTGCGGATGTCGTCGTCCACGATCAGCACCCGCTTGTCCCGGAGTACGAGTGCGGCGCGGCCGCCCTGCCAGGCGGCGAGACCCGACTGCGGTGCCTGCGCCGCGGCCTGGACGCCCTCGGTGCGGGGACGGTCGGCGAGGAGGGCGCCGCCGTCGCCCGGAGCGGTGCTGTGGCCGTTGCCCGGGGGCGGCGGTGCCTGTGCGGGCAGCACGGCGGCGGACAGTACCGCGGCGGGCGGCTCGTGCGCCGGAGCCGGGCCCACGGCGGGGACGGCCGCGGGAACGCCGGCCGGTACGTCGACCGGTACGTACAGCGTGAAGGTGCTGCCTGCGCCCGGTGTGCTCTCGACCGTGATGCTTCCGCCGAGGAGCAGTGCCAGCTCCCTGCTGATCGCCAGCCCCAGCCCCGTACCGCCGTACGTGCGGTGCGAGGAGCCGTCGCCCTGCTGGAACGCCTCGAAGATGCGCGGGAGTTGCTCCGGCCCGATGCCGATGCCGGTGTCGGTGACCGTGAAGGCGATCAGCCGCTCGCCGTCGGCGCCGCGCCCGGCGGCGGGACCCGCGTGCAGTTCGATGCCGCCCTCGGGGGTGAACTTCACCGCGTTGGAGAGCAGATTGCGCAGGATCTGCTGCAGCCGCCGCTCGTCCACGTGGAGTTCGTCGGGCGCGTCCTCCGCCGACGTGACCGAGAACCCGAGACCGCGGTCGTGCGCGATCGGACGGAAGGTGTCCTCCACATACGTGAGCAGCTTGCTCAGTGTCAGGCGGCGCGGCCGGGCCTCCATCCGGCCCGACTCGACCTTGGCGAGGTCCAGTACGTCGTTGATCAGGGACAGCAGATCCGTGCCGGAGCGGTGGATGGTCTGCGCGAAGCGCACCTCCTCCTCGGACAGGCGCCCCGCCTCGTTGTCCGCGAGCAGCCGGGAGAGGACCAGCAGCGAGTTGAGGGGCGTGCGCAGCTCGTGCGACATGTTCGCGAGGAACTGCGTCTTGTACTGGGAGGAGGCGGCCAGCAGCGAGGCCTTCTCGGAGAGTTCGGTGTTCGCCCTGATGGTGTGCAGAGCGACGCCCATGGTGTGCACGAACTGGTCGAAGAAGGCCAGATGGATGTCGCTGAACGTGCTGAACGAGGCGAGTTCGAGCACTCCCAGCAGCCTGTCCTCGTACAGCACCGGAAGGATCACCACGCACGCGGGCTGCGCCTCGCCCAGGCCGGAGCCGATGGGCAGATAGTCCGGCGGCGCGTCGGTCAGCAGCAGCCGCCGCTTCTCCGCCGCCACCTGCGCGATCAGGCTGTGGCCGCGCACGCCGCCGCGCGGGCGGGCGCCTGGCTCGTAGGCCGCGGTGCCGTAGCCCGCGACGTAACTCAGCTCCCCGGCGCCTCCCGGCGGCTCTTCCCCGTGGCTCTCCGCGAGGAAGAACGCGCCGAACTGCGCGCCCACCAGCGGCGGCAGCTCCCGCATGATCGGCTCGGCGATCTCGCGTATGTCACGGCGGCCCTGCATGAGCGCGGCGAGCCGGGTGAGGTTGGACTCCAGCCACTCCTTGGCGCGGGTGGTCTCGCGCAGATCGGAGACCATCCCGTTCACGGCCTCGGCCGCGTCCCGCCAACTGCCGGACAGGCCGCGGACGGTGGTGTGCACCGTGACCGGCCCCCGCTGCTTGCTGTGCCTGCCGCCGGGACCGCGGCCGCCGGTCTCGCCGTCCTCGTCGAGCGCGGCACGCGTCACCTCTTCGGTGAAGAGGGCGAGTTGATCGGTCATGCGGTTCACGGTGCGTCCCAGGCGGCGCAGTTCGCCACGGAGGGCCCTGCCGTCCTCGTGCAGATCGACGCGGCGCGAGAGATCGCCGTCCGCGACGGCCGCGAGCACCCGGGTGGCCTCCGCACGTGAGCCGAGCAGCGTCTCCAGCAGGGTGTTGACCGCGTGTACGCAGTCCGTCCACATGCCGTGGCCGGGACTCGCAGTCAGTCTCTCGTCCACGCGGCCACGGCGTACGACGTCCGCGCGTACCCGGAGCAGCTCGGTGGCGAGGTGCTCGCTGCGCGCCGCGAGCTGGTTGACCGTGTCCGCGAGTTCGGTGTGGAAGCCGGGGAGGGCGTCCGGGGCCACCTCGACCCTGGCGGTGAAGTCGCCGTCGCGCAGGGCGCGCAGGGCGCAGAGCACGGGGTGCAGTCCCGCGCCCGCGCCCCTGCCGGCGCCCGCGTACGGGGAGCCGTCCGGAAGCCCGTCCGGAAACCCGTCCGCAAGTCCGTCCGGAAGTCCGGACACTTCACCACTCATGGCAGTGCCGCCTCATCGGTTTCGTCACCCGGCGCATTTGGATCAGATCAGTCTGTCACCCTTGCGATAATCCCGTGGGGACTAAACCGAAGAACTGGTGGGGGCAGACACAGTGGGGACGTCGTTGACGCGGTGGGGGGAAGCGGACCAGGCGGAGCAGCGGGCACGGCACGGAGCCGGTCCGGCGCCCGGCGCCGCCGGATCCGCCGTGGTGCGGGCGCCGTTGCCGGGCAACGCGCGGGCGCCGTCCGCCGCGCGTGAGTTCGTACGTACGGCACTGGGCGACTGGGGAGTGCCCGCCGGCACGGCGGACGATGTGACGCTGCTGGTCAGCGAGTTGGTGACGAACGCCGTCGTGCACGCGGGCACGGCCGTGCGCCTGGAGTGCAGGCACGAGGGCGGCACGCTGGCCGTCGAGGTCTCCGACCGGCACCCCACGCGCGCCGTGGAGACCCGCGGCGCCGGCGAGGCCGCCGAAGGCACCCGGGACGCACACCAGGGCCACGGCCTGCGGCTGGTGGCGGCACTCGCGGAGGAGTGGGGCGTCACCTACCGGCGGGACGGCAAGACGGTCTGGTTCCGGCTGCCTGCCGCACCCGGGGAGCCGTCGCGGAGCGAGCGCCACGGGGGCGGGCTGTTCCGGAGCGAGAGCCCGGGGAGCGAACCGTCCGGGCTGTCCGCCGCCGCCCCCACCGCCGTGCCCGCGCCCCCGGAGCACGACGAACCCGGGGGGCACGGGGAGCCGGGGGAGTCCGGGAAGCCCGGGGAGCAGGCCCTCGGCAGCCTGACCGGGAGCCTCGCCCCCACCGGCCGTCGCCCCGAGACGGGCACGCACCGCCCCGATCCCGACTGGATCAACCACGGCATCCTCTCCTTCCTCGCCGAGGCCTCCGACCTCCTCGCCGGCCAGACCGACGAGGACCGGGTCGCCTCCCTGGCCTGCCAGTTGCTGGTGCCCCGGTTCGCCGACTGGTGCGCCGTCTGGCTCGCCGACCCCGACGCGGGCACCCCGCTCCGCCTCTCCCGCGTATGGCACACGCAGGAGGAGCGCATGGACGAGCTGCGCGGTGAGCTGACGAGGACACCGCCCCAGCTCAACGGCCGTACGCCGCCCGGACGGGCCGTGCCGTGGACCTGGCCCGGCCAGGCGTCCGCGTACGGTCCCGGCGGCGCGGCGGTGGGCTGCCGCCTCGTCGTCGGTGGGCGGACGGTCGGCACGCTCGTCATCGGGCGCGCCGGTCTGCTGCGCATCCCCGGCGAAGTCGTCGGAATCGTCGAGGACTTCGCGCGGCGCGTCGCCCAGGCGGTGCTCTCCGCCCGGCGGTACACGCGTCAGGCCACCATCAGCCGGGTCCTCCAGCGGGGGCTGCTGCCCTCGGGCGACGTCGCCGTACCGGGCGTGGAGACGGCCGTCGTCTACGAACCGGCCGGTGAGGGCTCATGGGCGGGCGGCGACTTCTACGACTTCTACGAAGGGACGGACGGGCGCTGGCGGTTCGCGCTCGGAGACGTGTGCGGCAACGGCCCCGAGGCGGCCGTCGTCACCGGTCTCGCGCGGCCCGTCCTGCGGCTGCTGGCCCGCGAGGGCCACAGCGTTCCCGAGGTCATGGACCGGCTCAACCGCGAGGTGGGCGAGCAGACCCGGTTCCTGTCCATGGTCTACGGCGAACTCGTCCCGCGTCCCCCGTCCGAGGGCGGCGGGAGCCACTGCACGCTGGTCTGTGCCGGCCACCCGCTGCCGCTGGTGCGCGACACCTCGGGGAAGGTACGGGCGGCAGCGGAGCCCCAACTGCTCCTCGGCGTGGAGGAGGACGTCTCGTACGGGAGCCAGACCGTCCTCCTGGAGCCGGGCGAGACCCTGCTGTGCGTCACGGACGGCGTCACCGAACGGCGCAGCGGGCGGCGGCAGTTCGACGACGAGGACGGGCTGGCGGCCGTGTTCGCCGACTGCGGCGGCCTCGACGCGGCGCAGACCGCGGAGAAGGTGCGCCGCGCGGTGCACAGTTTCGGCGACGGCGCGGCGGCGGACGACCTCGCGCTGCTGGTGCTCCAGGCGCGCCCGGCGGGCTGAGCGCGGCCGCCCCGGAGGCGGCTCGCCCCGCCCCCGGGCTGCGGCGTTTCCCGGGGCTCACCTGGGCCCATTCTCGATCGGCCGAGAAAAACGAAAAAACCAGGACGGCGATGTCGAGAACCCGTGCCTGGCTCCGTCCCCGGGGTGAACGTGACCAGTATGGGTCGCACCAGACCGAGGAGAACACCATGGCCAAGTACCTGATGCTCAAGCACTACCGAGGCGCTCCGGCTTCGGTCAACGACGCGCCCATGGACCAGTGGACGCCCGAGGAGATCTCGGCGCACGTGCAGTACATGAACGACTTCGCGGCCCGGCTCGAGGCCACCGGCGAGTACGTCGACAGTCAGGCGCTCGCCTTCGAGGGGCAGTGGGTCCGGTACGACGGAGAGGGACGCCCGCCGGTCACCGACGGTCCGTTCGCCGAGACCAAGGACCTCATCGCCGGCTTCATGGTGATCGACGTCGACAGTCACGAGCGCGCCGTCGAGCTCGCCGGGGAACTGTCGGCCGCCCCCGGAGCGGGCGGGAAGCCCATCCACGAATGGCTCGAGCTGCGGCCGTTCCTGACCGCGCCGACCACGGTCACCGAGTGACCTCTCACATCATCGACGAGGCCCTGCTCCGGAGCCTCACACCGAGCGTGCTCACGATCCTCGTCCACCGCGGAGCCGACTTCGCGGCGGCCGAGGACGCCGTGCAGGACGCGCTGGTCGAGGCGCTCCGCGTCCGGGGCATGGGCTCTTCCCCGGGCTCTTCGGGCGGGGGAGACACCGTCTCGAGATCCTCGGGCGGGGGAGACCCGGTGCGGGACCCGAAGGGCTGGCTGGTCACCGTGGCCTGGCGCCGCTTCCTCGATGCGAACCGGGCGGACACCGCCCGCCGCCGGCGTGAGGACCTCGTCGAGGAGGAGCCGCCGCCCGGGCCCGCGTCCGCGGTGGACGACACGCTCCAGCTCTACTTCCTGTGCGCCCATCCGTCGCTGACGCCGTCGTCCGCGGTCGCGCTCACGCTGCGCGCCGTCGGCGGACTGACCACCCGTCAGATCGCCCAGGCCTACCTGGTGCCCGAGGCGACCATGGCGCAGCGCATCAGCCGGGCCAAGCGCACCGTGTCCGGCGTGCAGTTCGACCAGCCCGGGGACGTCGCCACCGTGCTGCGCGTCCTCTACCTGGTCTTCAACGAGGGCTACTCCGGCGATGTCGACCTCGTCGCGGAGGCCATCCGGCTCACCCGGCAGCTCGCGGCCACGATCGACCACCCCGAGGTGGCCGGGCTGCTGGCCCTCATGCTGCTCCACCACGCCCGGCGCGCCGCGCGGACCGCGCCCGACGGCAGCCTGGTGCCGCTCGCCGAGCAGGACCGCGGCCGGTGGGACACAGCGTCGATCGCCGAGGGCGTCGAGATCCTGCAGGCGGCCCTCGCCCGCGACCGGCTGGGCGAGTTCCAGGCCCAGGCCGCCATCGCGGCACTCCACGCCGATGCGCCCACCGTCGAGGAGACCGACTGGGTGCAGATCGTCGAGTGGTACGACGAGCTGCTGCGCCTGACCGACAGCCCGGTCGTCCGGCTCAACCGCGCGGTGGCCGTCGGCGAGGCCGACGGGCCGCGCGCCGGCCTGGCGGCGCTCGCGGCACTGGAGGAAGCTCCCCTGGGCTCTTCGAGCAGGGGAGCCGGCCCGGGCTCTTCGGGCGGGGAACACCCCATGCCCCGTCACGCCGCGGTGGCGGCGTACCTCCACGAGCGCGACGGCGACCTGGCGAAGGCGGCACGGCTGTACGCCGAGGCGGCCCGTAAGGCCCCGAACCTCGCCGAGCGGGACCATCTGACGCGCCAGGCCGCCCGGCTCAACACCCGCCGGACTCGCTGACCGGCCTGCCCCGGATTCCCCCGCGGCGCCCGGCGCGGTCCCGTCTCGCGGCCCCGTATCCCCGGCCTGTCCCCGAGGCTCCTCTCCCCGGCCCTGTCCCCGAGGACCCGCCGCTGAGCCGCCCGCCGACCGCTCCCGGCGTCCGGGCCTAGTCGACCAGGTCGCGTACGACGGCGTCGGCCAGCAGCCGCCCGCGCAGCGTCAGCACCGCCCGCCCCTGCTCGTACGGGCCCGGCTCCAGCAGCCCGTCGGCGAGGGCGCGTGCCGCGGCGTCCGCCCCGGCGGGAGCGAGCAGCCCGAGCGGGCACCCCGCGGCGAGCCGCAGCTCCAGAAGGATGCGCTCGACCCGCCTGTCCTCGGCCGTGAGCACCTCGCGGCCCGCGCCGGGGGAGCGGCCCTCGGCAAGGGCTCCCGCGTACGCGGCCGGATGCTTCACGTTCCACCAGCGCACCCCGCCCACGTGGGAGTGCGCGCCGGGCCCGGCGCCCCACCAGTCGGCGCCCGTCCAGTAGAGCTCGTTGTGCCGGCAGCGGGCCGAAGGGTCGGACGCCGCGGCCCAGTTGGAGACCTCGTACCAGCGCATGCCCGCCGAGGAGAGCGCCCGCTCCGCGAGGAGATAGCGGTCCGCGTGCACGTCGTCGTCCGTCGGCGGCACCTCGCCGCGCCGGATGCGGCGCGCGAGCTGCGTGCCCTCCTCGACGATCAGCGCGTACGCGGAGACATGGTCGGGCTCCGCGGCCAGGGCGGCGTCCAGCGACGCCCGCCAGTCGTCGTCGCACTCGCCGGGAGTGCCGTAGATCAGATCGAGATTGACGTGCGTGAAACCCGCCTCACGGGCCTCCGCGACGCATTCCTCGGGCCGGCCGGGCGTGTGAGTGCGGTCCAGGACGCCCAGTACGTGCGGGCGTGCGCTCTGCATCCCGAAGGAGATCCGGTTGAAGCCCGCCTCGCGCAGCCGTTCCAGCTGTCCGGCGTCGACGGATTCCGGGTTGGCCTCGGTGGTGACCTCCGCGTCCGCGGTCAGCCCGAACTCGTCCCGTACGGCGGCGAGCATCGAGCCCAGGTCCTCGGGCGGCAAAAGCGTCGGGGTGCCGCCGCCGACGAAGACCGTGGACACGCGTCGCGGGTCGTCGCCGAGGACCTTGCGGGCGAGGCGGATCTCGTCGCCGGCAGTGGCCGCGTAGTTCTCCCGCGAGGCGAGCACGCCGCCGGAGCCGCGCAGCTCGGCGGCGGTGTAGGTGTTGAAGTCGCAGTAGCCGCAACGGGTCGCGCAGTACGGCACGTGCAGATAGAAGCCGAGCGGCCGGGTCTCGCGGCCCGCGAGCGCGTCCGGCGGCAGCGAACCGCTCTCGGGCACGGCCTCGCCTTCGGGCAGTACGGAGGGCATGCGTCCCATTGTCCGCGACCCGGAGCCGCCGCTGCGGGCGGGCAGCAGGACGGGCGTCCGGGCCCTCGTGCCTCGTTCGCCTGGGGCGGGGTTCCCGACCGGGCGGGATACGCCGGCTGTCGCACGGCCGCGCAGGTCCCTCGGCGGATGTCGCCGGGACGGGGCCGGTGCCTTGCCGCTGCGGGGCGGGGCGGGGCGCAGCTGTCCCAGCGACCGGTGTGCGGTGGGACCGGTCGGGCCCGGTGCGGATGAGGGCGTACGCGTGCGGCCCGGCGGTCCCCGGCGGTCCCCGGCGGTCCCCGGCGGACACCGCCCCCGCGCTCAGCGCCGCCCCCCCGTTCCGTCCCTCTCGGCGTACCCGGCCCGGAGCCGCTGCCGCGCCGGATGCGGTCGTCGCACGACGGGTGCCGCCCTACGAGAAGCCCACCGTCACATGGTCGATGAGCTGTTCCACCCGCCCCAGCAGGGCCGGCTCCAGGTCCCGGTAGTCGCGTACGTGCCCCAGGATCCGCTGCCAGGCCGCGCCCGTGTTCGCGGGCCAGCCGAGCGCCCGGCACACGCCGGTCTTCCAGTCCTGGCCGTGCGGTACGCGGGGCCAGGCGTCGATGCCGACGGAGGAGGGCTTCACCGCCTCCCAGATGTCGATGTACGGATGGCCGACCACCAGCACGTGCTCGTCCGTGACCTCCGCCGCGATGCGGGACTCCTTCGAGCCCGGCACCAGATGGTCGACGAGAACACCGAGCCGCGCGTCCGGGCCCGGTCCGAAGTCCCGTACGAGGGCGGGGAGATCGTCGACGCCCTCCAGGTACTCGACGACGACGCCCTCGATGCGCAGATCGTCGCCCCAGACCTTCTCGACGAGCTCCGCGTCGTGCCGCCCCTCCACGTAGATCCGCCCCGCCCGTGCCACCCGCGCCCGCGCGCCGGGCACGGCGAGCGAGCCGGAAGCCGTCCGCTGAGGGGACGCCGCCGCCCCCGGAGCCGCGCCGGCGGCCCCCGCGGCCCGTACGAGCGTGACGGTACGGCCCTCCAGCAGGAATCCGCGCGGTTCCATCGGGAAGACCCGGTGCTTGCCGAACCGGTCCTCGAGGGTGACCGTCAGGCCCTCGGCGGTCTTCTCCGTACGGATGACGGCACCGCAGAAGCCGGTGACGGCCTCCTCGACCACGAGGCCGGGGTCGGCCGGGACCTCGGGCACCGGCTGCCGCTTCTTCCACGGCGGCGTGAGATCGGGATCATAAGAACGGCTGCGCATACGCGCATTCTTCACGACTGGGCGAAACGGCGTGCCAGGACGTCCCGTTGGGCGCGTACGAAGTCCGCACCGACGACGGCCCCGTGCCCCGGCACGTACAGCGCGTCCTCACCGCCGAGCACCAGCAGCCGGTCCAGCGCCCGCGGCCAGCGCGACGGGCTCGCGTCCGGCCCCGCCTGCGGTTCGCCGGACTCCTCGACGAGGTCGCCGCAGAAGACGACGCCGCGTCCCGCGTGACCCGGGCCGCCGCTCACAAGCACCGCAAGGTCGAACCCGCTGTGCGCGGCACCCATGTTCACCAGCCGCACCGACCGTTCGCCGAGCGTCAGCGTGATCTGCTCGGAGACGCCGTGCAGCGGCGGTACGAGCCGTGAGGCCGAATCCGCGGCGGCCTCCCGCGCCATGCCGTGCCGCACCGCGTCCTGCCTCAACTCCTCCCGCGCGCCCACCAGATGATCGCCGAGCCCCTGCGCCCCGTACACGTGTGCGCCTTCGAAGGCCGCCGTGCCGAAGACGTGGTCGAAGTGGGAGTGGGTGAGCACGGCATGCGTCACGGGAAGCCCGAACAGCTCGCGCAGCCCGTCGCGGATGCCCGCGCCCTCGGCCGCACCCGACCCGGTGTCCACGACCAGCAGGCCCGCCGTGCCGCGCACCGCACCGACGGTCGCGTCCCAGCCGGGCAGCCTCCGCCGTACGACGCCGGGCACGAGCTCCTCCCAGCGGCCCTCGTCCGCACCGGCTCCCGGCACGGCTCCCGTCGCGGCGCCCGGTGCCTCTTCCGGTACCGGCTCGCGGCGTTCGTCCCTGTTCCCGGCCATACGACGACGCTACTCGGGCGTACCAGGACCGCGCGCACCGCGATACGGTCGATGAGGCGTCTCTTGCCCCTGCCACCGCAACCGGCCGTACACTTAGCCCGGGGTTCTGGCACTCGATCGGCGAGAGTGCCAGGCACGACGGGAAGCCGGGGGACCCAGCGGCGCCGGCGTGCCCCCGGCAGGCCGCAGGAGCAGGCCACAGGCACAGCAAAGGCAAGGCCGGACGGGAGGTGCGCAATTCTGAGCGAACGCAGACTCGAAGTGCTGCGCGCGATCGTCCAGGACTACGTGGGCACTGAGGAGCCCGTGGGCTCCAAGGCGCTCACGGAGCGGCATCATCTCCAGGTCTCTCCGGCCACCGTGCGCAACGACATGGCGGCGCTGGAGGACGAGGGGTACATCGCTCAGCCGCACACGAGCGCCGGGCGCATCCCCACCGACAAGGGCTACCGCCTGTTCGTGGACAAGCTGGCGGGCGTCAAGCCCCTCTCGCCTCCCGAACGCCGGGCCATCCAGAACTTCCTGGACGGAGCGGTCGACCTGGACGACGTGGTGGGGCGCACGGTCCGGCTGCTCGCGCAGCTGACCCGCCAGGTCGCGGTGGTGCAGTACCCGTCGCTGACGCGGTCGACGGTGCGGCACGTGGAGCTGCTGTCCCTGGCTCCCGCGCGGCTGATGCTGGTGCTGATCACCGACACCGGCAGGGTCGAGCAGCGCCTCATCGACTGCCAGGCGCCCATCGGCGAATCTTCGCTGGCGGACCTGCGGGCCCGGCTCAACAGCCGTGTGGTGGGGCAGCGCTTCACCGACGTGCCCTCCCTCGTGCAGGACCTGCCGGACGCGTTCGAGGGCGAGGACCGCGGCACGGTCTCCACTGTGCTGGCGACCCTGCTGGAGACCCTCGTCGAGGAGACCGAGGAGCGGCTGATCATCGGCGGCACCTCCAACCTCACCCGCTTCGGGCACGACTTCCCTCTGACCATCCGGCCCGTGCTGGAGGCGCTGGAGGAGCAGGTCGTGCTGCTGAAGCTGCTCGGGGAAGCGAAGGACCCGGGCGTGACCGTACGAATCGGGCATGAGAATGCCCACGAAGGGCTGAGTTCCACATCGGTGGTTTCGGTCGGCTACGGTTCGGGCGACGAAGCAGTCGCCAAGCTCGGCGTGGTCGGACCGACCCGCATGGACTACCCCGGAACGATGGGAGCTGTACGCGCAGTGGCACGGTACGTCGGACAGATCCTCGCGGAGTCGTAAGTGGCGACGGACTACTACGCGGTCCTCGGCGTGCAGCGCGACGCCTCGCAGGACGACATCAAGAAGGCCTTCCGCAGGCTTGCGCGCGAGCTGCACCCTGACGTCAATCCGGACCCGAAGACGCAGGAGCGGTTCAAGGAGATCAACACCGCCTACGAGATCCTCTCCGATCCGCAGAAGAAGCAGGTCTACGACCTCGGCGGGGACCCGGCGGCCGGTGCCGCCGGTGCGGGCGGCGGCTTCGGCGGAGCAGGCGGCTTCGGCAACTTCTCCGACATCATGGACGCCTTCTTCGGCACGGCCTCGCAGCGCGGGCCCAGGTCCCGTACGCGCCGCGGCCAGGACGCGATGATCCGGCTCGACATCGAGCTCGACGAGTCCGCGTTCGGCACGACGAAGGACATCCAGGTCGACACGGCCATCGTCTGCACCACCTGCAGCGGCGAGGGCGCGGCACCCGGCACGTCAGCGCAGACCTGCGACATGTGCCGCGGCAGGGGAGAGGTCTCCCAGGTAACGCGCTCCTTCCTCGGCCAGGTCATGACCTCGCGCCCCTGCCCGCAGTGCCAGGGCTTCGGCACCGTCGTGCCCACGCCCTGCCCGGAGTGCGCCGGTGACGGCCGCATCCGCTCGCGGCGCAGCCTGACGGTGAAGATTCCCGCCGGCGTCGACAACGGCACCCGCATCCAGCTCGCGGGCGAGGGCGAGGTCGGCCCCGGCGGCGGACCCGCCGGCGATCTGTACGTGGAGATCCACGAGACCGCCCACCCGGTCTTCCAGCGCCGCGGCGACGATCTGCACTGCACGGTCACCATCCCGATGACGGCGGCGGCCCTCGGCACGAAGGTGCCGCTGGAGACGCTGGACGGCATGGAGGAGGTCGACATCCGGCCGGGCACCCAGTCCGGGCAGTCGATCCCGCTGCACGAGCGTGGCGTGACGCATCTGCGGGGCGGCGGACGGGGCCAGCTGATCGTCCACGTCGAGGTGACGACGCCGTCCAATCTGGAGCCGGAGCAGGAGGAGCTGCTGCGGCGGCTCGCGGAGATGCGCGGTGAGGAGCGGCCCACGGGTCAGTTCCAGCCTGGTCAGCAGGGGCTGTTCTCGCGGCTGAAGGACGCTTTCAACGGCCGCTGAGGCGTGTGCGGACGCGATGGTCGCTGCCGGCCGATGGTCCCTGCCGGCCGCGGCCGGTGCCTTGCCTGACGGTTCGCGGCTGTGCGGTCCCGGGCGGCCGCTCGTGCCCCGGGCCCGGGCCCGTCACGTCCGCGAGGTCCGTCATGTCGCCTGATCCGCTGTCCTGTTGCCGTCCGTCCCGGTCCCGTACACGGCGGGACAGGTCCGGGACGGGGCGGCCCGGCACCCCGTGACAGGATGTGCCCCATGCCCTCCGCGTCGATCCCGCTCTCAGAGCTCACGGAGCATCCGATTGTGCAGGCCCCCATGGCGGGTGGGCCCTCGTGTCCGGAGCTGGCCGGGAGCGTGAGCGAGGCCGGCGGGATGGGTTTCCTCGCCGCCGGCTACAAGACGCCGGAGGCGATGTACGAGGAGATCAAGCAGTTGCGGGGGCAGACCCAACGCCCCTTCGGCGTCAACCTGTTCATGCCGCAGCCCGACAACGCCGACTCGGGGGCACTGGAGCGCTACCGTGCGCAGCTCGCCGGTGAGGCGACGTGGTACGAGGCCCAGCTCGGCGAGACCGACCACACCACCGACGACGCGTACGAGGCGAAGCTCGCCATACTCTTCGACGACCCGGTTCCCGTCGTGTCGTTCACCTTCGGCTGCCCGACCCGTCATGTGCTGGAGCGCTTCACCAAGCGCGGTACGTACACCGTCGTCACCGTCACCTCCGCCGGTGAGGCGCAGACCGCGGAGTTCCTCGGGGCGGACGCCGTGTGCGTGCAGGGCATCGAGGCGGGCGGCCACCAGGGCACGCACCGCGACGATCCGCAGGCCGACGGCACAGGCAGCGGTCTCGGCCTGCTCACGCTGGTGACGCAGGTCAAGGAGGCGGTGCGGCTGCCGGTCGTCGCCGCCGGCGGGCTGATGCGCGGCAAGCAGATCGCGGCGGTGCTTGCCGCGGGCGCGAGTGCGGCGCAGCTCGGTACGGCGTTCCTCGTCTGCCCGGAGTCGGGCGCGGAGCTCGTGCACAAGCAGGCGATGACCAACCCCCTCTTCGCGCGTACGGAGTTCACCCGCGCCTTCAGCGGACGGCCGGCCCGTGCGCTGGTCAACCGGTTTCTGCGCGAGCACGGGCCGTACGCTCCCGCCGCGTATCCGCAGGTGCACCATCTGACCGCCGGGGTGCGCAAGGCGGCGGCGAAGGCGAAGGACCCGCAGGGCATGGCGCTGTGGGCGGGCCAGGGGCACAAGCTCGCGCGTGACCTGCCCGCCGCGCAGCTGATGGACGTGCTGGTGACCGAGCTCGCCGTGGCACGCGACAGGGTCGCCAAGCAGGGTGCCCCGGGCGGTTCCGGCGGCGGTACGGGCGGCCCGGTGTGACCGCTCCGGTCTTCCTCGCCGGCACCGCTCAACTCGCTGACGCGGTACGGAGACACCGCGAACACCACGGCGGCGAGGGCGGCGACGGGGGCGGGGGCGGCGACGGGGGCGGGGGCGGCGACGGCGACGGCGAGGCCACGGTCGTGCTGGAAGGCCCCGAGGGACGGCACGCGGTGTCGGTGCGGCGGCTGCGCGCCGGCGAGGAGGTCGTGCTCACGGACGGCGCGGGCACCGGCGTGCACGGCACGGTGCGGTCCGTCTCGGGCAAGGACCGCCTGGAGGTCGCCGTCACCGCCGTACGTTCGGAGGCCGAGCCCCGGCCCGTCATCACGGTCGTACAGGCGCTCCCGAAGGGCGACCGAGGTGAGCTGGCCGTCGAGACGATGACGGAGACCGGTGCCGACGCGATCGTGCCCTGGGCCGCCTCCCGCTGCGTGACGCAGTGGAAGGGCGAGCGCGGCCGGAAGTCGCTGGCCAAGTGGCGCTCCACGGCACGGGAGGCGGGCAAGCAGTCGCGGCGGCTGCGCTTCCCCGAGGTCGCGGAACTCGCCACGACCGCCGACGTGGCCCGGCTGCTGCACGGCGCGGAGCTGGGGCTGGTGCTGCACGAGGAGGGCAGCCTCCCGCTGGCCACGGCCGAACTGCCGCGGGACGGCGGCATCGTGCTGGTCGTCGGGCCGGAAGGAGGCGTGGCTCCGCAGGAGTTGACGGCGTTCGCGGAAGCCGGCGCGCGGACCTGCCGGCTCGGCCCGAGCGTGCTGCGCACCTCGACGGCGGGCACCGCGGCGACGGCTGTGCTGCTGGGCCGCACCGGACGCTGGGCCTGACGCCGCACACGCACCGGCTGCACCGCCTGCACCGCCTGCCCCCGTACGGCAGCGGTGGTTCGGGAGGGTGCGGCGCCCGTGAGCACAGGTAGCATCCCCGGCATGGCTGGAGAACCGCAGGCCGACTGCCTGTTCTGCAAGATCGTCGCCGGTGAGGTGCCGGCTACGGTCGTACGGGAGTCGCAGACGATCGTCGCGTTCCGGGACATCAACCCCCAGGCGCCCACGCATGTCCTCGTGATCCCCAAGGCGCACTACCCCGACGCCGCCTCCCTCGCGGCGGCCGAGCCGCAGCTCGCCGTGGACGTGCTGCTCGAAGCGGGCGAGGTCGCCGCCGCGGAGAACATCGTCGCCGGCGACAGCGGGCCCGGAACGGGCTACCGCATCGTCTTCAACACCGGTTCCGGCGCGGGCCAGACCGTCTTCCACGCGCACGCCCACGTGCTGGGCGGCCGCGGCCTCAACTGGCCTCCGGGCTAGCGGCAGCCCCGTACAGAGATGTCGTCACGTGAACTCGTCGTGCTGGGCACCGCCAGCCAGGTGCCGACCAGGCATCGCAACCACAACGGCTATGTGCTGCTCTGGGACGGTCACGGCATCCTCTTCGATCCCGGCGAGGGCACCCAGCGCCAGATGCTCCGCGCGGGGGTCTCCGCGCACGACCTGAACCGGATCTGCGTGACGCACTTCCACGGGGACCATTCGCTGGGGCTGGCCGGTGTCATCCAGCGCATCAACCTGGACCGGGTGCCGCACACCGTCATCGCGCACTATCCGGCCGGCGGCGAGCGCTTCTTCCAACGGCTGCGCCACGCGACGGCGTACCGCGAGACGGTGCCGCTGCGCACGGAACCGGTCGGCGCGGCGGGCGAGCAGTCGTGCGAACTGACCGCCTCCGGGCCCTTCACCCTCTCCGCGCACCGGCTGTCCCACCCGGTCGAGGCGTACGGCTACCGGCTCACCGAGCCGGAATCACGGCGCATGCTCCCGGAGCGGCTGGAGGCGCGCGGCATCCGCGGTCCCGACGTCGCCCGTCTCAAGAGCACCGGCGAGCTGCACGGCGTGCGGCTGGAAGAGGTCAGCGAGCCCCGCCCGGGTCAGCGCTTCGCCTTCGTCATGGACACCCGCATGTGCGAAGGCGTCCTCGCCCTCGCGCAGGACTGCGACCTGCTGGTCATCGAGGCGACGTTCCTGGACGAGGACGCGGCGCTCGCCGAGGAGTACGGACACCTCACCGCGGGGCAGGCGGGCCGGGCGGCGGCGGACGCGGGTGTGCGCAGCCTCGTGCTCACCCACTTCTCACAGCGCTACGCGGACGCCTCGCTCTTCGCCAGGCAGGCCCGGCGGGCGGGCTTCGAGGGGGAGTTGACGGTGGCGGAGGACCTGACACGCGTCCCGGTGCCGAAGCGGCGGGCCTGAACAGCCCTGCTCCCGCGGACTCCGCCTCCCGTACACACGTGGCACCCGCGTCAAGTTCCTTGCTGATCCCTGATAACAACTCTGCAACGGCACTGATTTGTACGTACCTTCTTACGCGTGTGGGGGACCCCGGTCCACTTCAGAACTGGAGCAGCCATGTCCCGGAAACGGAAGAGCAGCCTGAAGGTAAAGGCGGTCGCGGGTGTCGGAGCCGCGGTGCTCGCAGCCGGAATCGCGGTGGCCACCGTCGGCACGAGCCAGGCGGCGACGGAGAACTGCGCGGGCCTCGACCAGGCCCTGCAGAACAACCAGAACTTCATCGCGGAACAACAGGCCAACCCCGACGCCCAGTCGGAGGCGAGGATCGCCAACAGGCAGGCCGTCATCGACCTGATCCAGCAGCGCAGGCAGGCGGCGGGCTGCCAGTGAACCGCTGGACCGCAAGGCGGCCGGGCCGCTGAGCGGCGCGGAGAAAGACATCCATCCCCGGGCGCGTCATCGCGCACCTGAACCTCGGCGGCACAGGGCGGCTCGCCGAGTAGGAACGGCCGGCACCTCCTGCCCAGGTGCCGGCCGTTCGCCCTCTCAGGGGTGCCCGTCCCCCTCCATCAGCTCAAGGAAGCGCCGTACGCCGACGTTGCCGCCCGAGATGACGACTCCGACGCGCGCCGGAACCGGATCGATGCGCCCGGCGAGCAGGGCGGCGAGGCCGGTCGCGCCGCTCGGTTCGATCACGACCTTCAGCCGCTCGAACGCGAGCCGCATCGCCGCCCGGATCTCCTCGTCGCTCACCAGCTCGACCGCCGCCAGCAGACGACGGTTGAGGGAGAAGGTCAACTCGCCCGGTGTGACGGCCCCTTGCCCGTCGGCGATGGTGCGCGGCACCGCGTCCAGCGAGACGCGGCGGCCCGCGGCCAGCGAGCGCCGCGTGTCGTCACCCGCCTCCGGCTCTACGCCGATCACCTGGATGTGCGGATACAGCGCCTTGGCGGCGGTCGCCGACCCCGCGGCGAGCCCGCCGCCGCCCACCGGAACCACGAGGGCGTCCAGCTCTCCCGTCTCCTCCAGCAGCTCCAGCGCGGCGGTGCCCTGGCCCGCGATGATGTGCGGATGATCGTACGGGGGTACGAGCGCCAGCCCCCGGTCCTGGGCCAGCCGCTCGCCGATGGCCTCGCGGTCCTCGGTGTACCGGTCGTAGGTGACGATCTCCGCGCCGTAGTCCGCCGTGGCCTCCATCTTGGAGCGCGGGCTGTCCTCGGGCATCACGATGACGGCCTTGCTGCCCAGTTCGCGCGCGGCGAGGGCGACGGCCTGCGCGTGGTTGCCCGACGAGTAGGCCGCGACGCCGTTCGCCAGCTGGGCGGGCGGCAGTTGAGCGAGGGCGTTGTACGCGCCGCGGAACTTGAACGCCCCTATGCGCTGGAAGTTCTCGCACTTCAGATGGACCTCCGCGCCCACCAGCCGGTCCAGCGTCCGGGAGCGGAGCACCGGTGTGCGGTGCGCCGCCCCCTTCAGCCGGCCGGCCGCGGCGCGGATGTCCTCCAGCGTGACGGGCTCGGTGCCCTCGCCTCCGGGACCGTCCGTACTCGTACTCGTACTGCTGCTCATCGGTGCTCCGCTTCTCCTCCGGGCCGGCGGGCCTGTGCGGCCGGCCTGCGCGCCTCCTCGCAGTCACATCCTCACCCGTCCCGGGCCGCGAAGCCGAATGTGATTCCGAGGGGGCCGGCGGGAACGCCCGTGCGGCGGTGGCGACCGCGGGCCGGCACCCGCGACACCCTGCCGCATGGTCGACGGTTCGCCTTCCGGGCGGCACAGTTGGGCGCAACCGACAATCCGCGGTCACGACGGAGTGACCGCGGGCCGAGTACGGAGGTCCGGATGTCACAGGAGGTGCGCGGCGTCATCGCGCCGGGCAAGGACGAACCGGTGCGCGTGGAGACCGTCGTGGTGCCGGACCCCGGTCCGGGCGAGGCCGTGGTGCGGGTGCAGGCGTGCGGCGTCTGCCACACCGATCTGCACTACAAGCAGGGCGGTATCAGCGACGAGTACCCCTTCCTGCTCGGCCACGAGGCCGCGGGCGTCGTCGAGTCCGTCGGCGCGGGCACCACCGAGGTGGAGCCCGGCGACTTCGTGATCCTCAACTGGCGCGCGGTGTGCGGCCAGTGCCGCGCGTGCCGCCGCGGACGCCCCTGGTACTGCTTCGACACGCACAACGCCCGCCAGGCGATGACGCTCGCCGGGTCGGGTACCGAACTCTCCCCGGCCCTCGGCATCGGCGCCTTCGCCGAGAAGACGCTGGTGGCCGCCGGGCAGTGCACCAAGGTCGACCCGGACGTCTCACCCGCGGTCGCCGGGCTGCTCGGCTGCGGCGTGATGGCCGGCATCGGCGCCGCCGTCAACACGGGCCAGGTAGGGCGAGGCGACACGGTCGCGGTGATCGGCTGCGGAGGCGTCGGCGACGCGGCCGTCGTGGGCGCGCGGCTCGCGGGTGCCTCGCGCGTCATCGCCGTGGACATCGACGGACGGAAGCTCACGCAGGCGGAGTCCATGGGCGCGACGCACACTGTCGACTCCTCCGCGACGGACCCCGTCGAGGCGATCAGGGAGCTGACCGGAGGCTTCGGCGCGGACGTCGTCATCGAGGCGGTCGGCCGCCCCGAGACGTACGAACAGGCCTTCTACGCCCGGGACCTGGCCGGCACGGTCGTCCTGGTCGGTGTGCCCACACCCGAGATGCGCCTCGAACTCCCGCTGCTGGACGTCTTCGGCCGCGGCGGCTCGCTCAAGTCCTCCTGGTACGGCGACTGTCTGCCCTCCCGCGACTTCCCCATGCTGATCGACCTCCACCGGCAAGGGCGTCTGGACCTGGAGAAGTTCGTGACGGAGCGGATCGCCCTCGACGAGGTCGAGCAGGCCTTCGACCGGATGCACGCGGGGGACGTCCTGCGGTCGGTGGTCGTCTTCTGACCCGTCCGCCGGGCCCCGCGGCCTCCGCGCCGCGCCGGACCGCGTTGCGCGTGACCGGTGCGTACGGGCAGGGTTCCGCCCGTACGCACCGGAAGGAACCCCATGTCACTGCGCCACCACGAGATCGCCGAAGCCGGCAACCGCATCCTCAGCCCCCTCACGTACGAGAAGCTGCGGCTGCTCGGGGAGCTGGCCGCTCCGGAGCCCGGGGCGCGGCACCTCGATCTCGCCTGCGGCAAGGGCGAGTTGCTCGCGACGTGGGCCCGCGACCACGGCACCACGGGCGTCGGCGTCGACATCAGCAAGGTCTTCCTCGACGCGGCACGCGAGCGGGCGGCGGAGCTGGGAGTCGCGGACCGGCTCCGCTTCGAGCGTGCCGACGCGGGCGCGTACGAGGCCGGCCCGGACGGCTACGACCTGGTCACCTCACTGGGCGCCACCTGGATCGGCGGCGGCCTCGCGGGCACGCTGGAGCTGATGCGCCGGGCGCTGCGCCCCGGCGGCACGATGATCGTCGGCGAGGCGTACTGGCGCAGCGAACCGTCCGACGAGGCCTGCCGTGAACTGGAGCTGGAACGGGACGACTTCACCGGCCTCGCCGGCACGAACGAGCGCTTCGAGGCGGCCGGTCTGGAACTGGTGGAGATGGTCCTCGCCGACCCGGACAGCTGGGACCGGTACATGGCCTCCCAGTGGCGCACGATCAGCGACTGGCTGCGCGCGAACCCCGGTCACCAGGACGCACCGGACATGCGCGACTTCCTCCGTCACGCCCGTACGTCCCATCTCGCCCACGGGCGCGACCTGCTGGGCTGGGGCGCCTTCGTGCTGCGCCCGGCGATCTGAGGCCCGGCGATCTGAGGTCCGGCGACCTGCCCGGCGAGCTGAGGCCCCCGTGACCCGAGGGGTACGGCGCCGATTGCGGCCCGTGCGTCAGCGCCAGTCGGGGGTGGTGCCGCCCGCGGCCACGGGGCCCGCGGATTCGATCCGTTCGCGGATCTCCCGCATCACGGCCACGATGCGCTGCTCGTGCTCCGTGGTGAGCCGCCCGGCGGGCACCGAGCAGCTGACCGCGTCGGTGGCGGGGGAGCCGTACCGCAGGGCGAAGCCGAAGCCCACGATGCCCGTCACGCTCTCCTCCCGGTCGACGGCGTAGCCGCGCCGCCGGACCTCTGCCAGGTCGGCCAGCAGGGAGGCACGAGCGGTATGGGTGTTCGCGGTGAAGGCGCGCAACGGGCCCTCGGGAAGCGGGAGTGCGGAGTCCGGCCGCTCGGCGAGCAGCGCCTTGCCCAGCGCGCCCGCGTGCGCGGGCAGCCGCCGGCCGACGCGGTTGAGGGTACGCGGGTACTCGTGTGACTCCTTCGTGGCCAGATATACGACGTCGCCGCGGTCGAGCCGGGCGAGGTGGATCGTCTCGCCCAGCGTCTCGGAGGCCTCGGCGAGGTACGGGCGGGCGAGGCGCACCCTCGGGTCGCTGTCGAGGTAGCTGGTGCCGGTGAGCAGGGCGCGGATGCCGATGCCGTAGAGGGAGCCGGTGGCGTCCGTGCGCACCCAGCCCCGTTCGACGAGGGTCTGCAGGAGGGCGTACATGCTGCTGCGCGGCACCTGCAGCTCCTCGGCGAGCTCGCGCAGCCGCGCGGGCCGGTCGCCTCGCGCGGCCAGTACCTCCAGCAGGTCGACGGCGCGGGAGGCGGACTTCACGGCGCGGACGCCCCCGTTCTCCGGCATGCGCCGATCGTAGGACATTCGCATCACCGTGCGACGGCGAGCGGTTCGCGCGTGAGTCCTGGTCGGGGCGGTGCGCGCCGGCCTTCCCTGGGCCTTCGGCCCGGGTGGTGCCCCCACGCCCAGGGGGCAGCAGCGCGCCACGCGGCAGGACCTGTGCGCCGAAGCTCTACGGCTCGATCAGCCCGGCCCGGATCGCGTACCGCGTCAGCTCCAGGCGGTCCTTCAGGCCGAGCTTCTGCAGCAGGTTCGCCCGGTGGCGCTCCACGGTCTTGGCGCTGATGAAGAGGATTCCGGCGATCTCCTTCGAGGTGTGGCCCTCGGCCACGAGCTTGAGGATCTCCTCCTCGCGGTCGGTGATGGCGCGGGCGGGCGGCCGCTCGCCCTCCCGCGCCCGCTCGAGGTGGTCGCGGATGAGCGCGGTGATCGCCCCCGGGTAGAGGAACGGCTCGTCGCGCATCGCCGCGCGGCAGGCCTCCACGAGGTCGCGGTCGGCCACGGACTTCAGGACGTAGCCGGCGGCGCCGGCCTTGAGGGCCTCGAAGAAGTACTGCTCGTTGTCGTACATGGTCAGCATGAGGATGCGCATGTCCGGCTGCTGCCGGGAGAGTTCGCGCGCCGCCTGAAGGCCGGTCAGGCGCGGCATGGCGATGTCGAGGATCGCCAGGTCGGGCGCTTCGGCGCGTGCCATCTCGATCGCCTCCGCGCCGTCGCCGGCCTCCGCGACGACGTCGAGGTCCGGCTCGCTCTCGAGGATGAGGCGGACGCCGCGGCGTACGAGCGCGTGGTCGTCGGCGAGCAGGACGCGCGTCTTCGCCTTCTCGTGCATGTCAGGCGCCCCTGTTCCGTACGGGCACGTCGAGCCGCACTTCCGTGCCGCCCGCCGGTCCTGGCCCGATGGTCAGTCCGGCGCCGATCAGCAGGGCCCGCTCGCGCATGCCGCGGATTCCGGCGCCTTCGGGTGCGCCCCGGAGCCCGCGCCCGTCGTCGCGCACGCGCAGCTCGACTCCGCCCGGGCCGCGGCGGAGGGTGAGTTCGGCGTGCCCGGCCGCCGCGTGCCGGACGGTGTTGGTCAGGCCCTCCTGCGCGACGCGGTAGAGGACGAGTTCCGTCTCGTCGTCCAGCTCGGGCAGCTCCGCGTCCAGCCGCGCCTTCACGGCCGGGCCGCCGTGCGAGGGGATCTCCGTGGTCAGCGACTTCAGGGCGCTGGCCAGCCCCAGCTCCTCGAGCACTCCCGGGCGCAGTCTGCGGGCGATGCGCCGGATCTCGTCCAGGCTGCCGCGGGTCGCCTCCTGCACGTCGTGCAGCTCCTCGCGTACGGGCTCGGAGGCGTGGTCCGCGACGCGCTTCATCTCCAGCAGCACCGCGGTGAGAGTCTGGCCGACCTCGTCGTGCAACTCCTGCGCGATGCGGCGGCGTTCGGCCTCCTGCGCGGAGAGCGCGCGAGCGGCGCTCGTGGCCCGCTCGGCCTCCAGACGGTCGAGCATGGTGTTGAACGTCCTGATCAGGTCCGCGATCTCACCCTGCCCGCCGACCGCCGGACGTGGCCTCGGGCGCAGCAGGTCGATGGTGGTCATGGCACGGGTGAGGCGCTGCAGGGGCGTGAGGCTGAGCCGCAGCAGCGCGGCGTTGGCGATGAGCATCGAGACGAGGCCGACGCCGAGCACGGCCGCCTCGGTGAGCAGCACGGGAGTGGACACGGTGACCGGGCCGAGCAGCAGCAGGGCCGTCGCCACGGTGAGTACCGCGGCGTTCAGCAGAAAGATCCGCCAGAACAGGGACAAGGTGCAACCGCCTCCTCGCGCTACGACGCCCGCAGGGCCGCAGGCAGCACCTTCTTCACCCTTGGTGCCGTACGGCCGGGGATGACCGCCGCACTGCGGCGCACCGGGCCGGCTGGTCGCCGACCGGGTGTCCCGTCTTTCAGCTTGCTGCACCGAGCGGGACGCGTCCATCGGGTCCGGCACCCATTCCGGCCCGGCCGCACTGCCCGTCTCTGCAGGTCGGGCCCCTCGCGATCTGGGTGTCGGAACGGATGGTTCCAGCACCCCCGTCCGAAAGATCATTCAAATCCGGAGTTCAAGTTCCGCAGCAGCAGCGCACCGGCCCGGTCGAAGCGGGCCCGCAGGGGCGCGGGGAGGGGGCCGGCATGTGCGGTGCGTGACGGCCCGCCGTGGCCGCGAAGCAATGTGAAGAGGGGAAGTGCACATGACCGTTACCGCATGGCTCGCAGTGGGGGTCTTCGTCGTCTCCTACGTGCTGATCGCCACGGAACGGGTCCACCGGGTCACCGCGGCGCTCGGGGGCGCGGCCGTGATGCTTGTGATCGGGGCGACCGACCCCGAACACGCCTTCTTCTCCGAACATGCCGGGATCGACTGGAACGTCATATTCCTGCTGCTGGGGATGATGCTGATCGTCGCGGTGCTGAAGCGGACAGGGATCTTCGAGTACGTCGCCATCTGGGCCGTGAAGCGGGCGAAGGGCAGACCTTACCGGCTGATGGTCCTCCTGATCATCGCCACCGCCTTCCTCTCCGCCTGGCTCGACAACGTCACCACGGTCCTGCTGATGGCGCCCGTCACGATCGTGATCTGCCGGCGGCTGGGGGTGCCCGTCGTCCCCTACCTCCTGGCCGAGGTGTTCGCCTGCAACATCGGCGGTGCGGCCACCCTCATCGGCGACCCGCCCAACATCATCATCGGCTCCCGCGCGGGACTGTCCTTCAACGACTTCCTCGTGCACATGGCACCGGTCGCGGTGCTCCTCACGCTGGTCTTCGTCGTGATGAGCCGGTTCATGTTCCGCTCGGCCTTCCGCTACGACGCGGAGAAGGCGCAGCAGGTCATGGACATGGACGAGCGGGAGGCCATCAAGGACCCCCGGCTGCTCGTCGTCTGCGGTGTGGTCGTGGGCGTCGTGATGGTCTGCTTCGTCCTCCACACGGCCCTGCACCTGGAGCCCGCGGTGGTCGCCGTCGTCGGGGGGCTGGCGCTGCTGGCCGCGTCCAGGCTCAGAGCCGAGGACGTGGTGAAGGACGTGGAGTGGGAGACGCTCGCGTTCTTCACCGGGCTGTTCGTGATGGTCGGGGCGATGGTGCAGACGGGGATCATCGGCGACCTGGGCAAAGCGGCGGCGGAGGCCACCGAGGGGCAGCTGCTCGGCACGTCGATGGCGTTGATCTTCGGATCGATCGTCCCCTCCGCCGTGATCGACAACATCCCGTTCGTCGCCTCGGTCAGCCCCGTCGTCTCCGAGATGGTCCAGGCTTCGGGCGGTACGGGCGAGGCCGGGATGCTCTGGTGGTCCTTCGCCCTCGGCGCCGACCTCGCGGGCAACGCCACGATCATCGCCTCCTCGGCCAACGTCGTGGTCGTCGGCATCGCCGACCGCAGCGGCCACCACATCTCGTTCTGGACGTTCTCGAAGTACGGCCTGATCGTCACCGCCGTGACCGTCGTGCTGGCCGCTCTCTACGTGTGGCTGCGCTACTTCGCCCTCGCGTAGCGGTGATCCCGAGGTGATGACCCGTCGGACGAGGAGGCGCCGGTGAAGTACCCGATCCGCACCGCTCACCTGACGCGGCGGCAGCGCGGCGACGACGCCGGAGGGAGGCCGGAACAGTGGACCGCTTCGAAGATCTTCCCGAGCAGCGCGGGCAGGACGGTGCTCCCGGCGCCGGGGACCGTACGGCACACCCGCGCGGCGGGCGCTGGCGTGCGGCCGCCTGGCTGGTGCTGGTCGCGGCCGCCGTGGCGCTGGTGGGCGGCATCGTGGCCGGCGAGGGCCTGCTCATCGCCGTGGGTCTGGTGTGGGCAGGGATCTCCGGGCACCTGTTCACTCCGGAGTACCGGAATCCGCGGGGGCGCCGCCATGGGTGACGAGGATGCCCGAAGGCCCGTCACGGGCGGACTCGCGGCTGCGCGGAACACCGCCCGGACGACCGCACGGAGCACTGCGGGGATCACTGCGGGGATCACTGCGGGGACCGCCGGGTGACGCTGCAGCAGCTCTACGTGGTTCTGCTGACCGGCGGAGTGGTCCTGCTGGCCGGCATCGCCGCCGCGCGTACGGCCAGCAGGCTCGGTCTGCCGAGCCTGCTGTTCTTCCTCGCCGTCGGCGTCGTCGTCGGCGAGGACGTCCTCGGGCTGGATTTCGACGACGCACAGCTCGCGCAGGCCCTGGGCACCGCGGCGCTGGCCCTCATCCTCGTCGAAGGCGGCCTGACCACGGACTGGGCGGACGTCAAGCGCCTGCTGGCACCCGCCGGGGTGCTGGCCAGCGCCGGTGTGGCGGTGTCGGTCGGCGTCACCGCCACCGGGGCCCACTTCCTGCTCGGACTGGAGTGGCATCTGGCGCTGCTGCTCGGCGCGATCATCTCCTCCACCGATGCCGCCGCCACCTTCGCCGTCCTGCGCACCCTGCCGCTGCCCCGGAAGGTCACCGGGCTGCTGGAGGCGGAATCGGGCTTCAACGACGCGCCGACCATCATCCTCGTCCTGGTCTTCAGCAACGCCGTCACGGGCATGCCCTCCCCGGCCGTCATCGTCGGCGACATCCTCTTCCAGCTGGGAGCGGGCGCAGCCGTCGGCCTGGCCGTCGGGCGGCTCGGGGCCTACGCGCTGCGGCACGTCGCGTTGCCGGCGACCGGGCTGTACCCGCTGACCGCCGTCGGGTTCGGCATCGTCGCCTTCGCCGCGGCCGGCGCGGCCGACGCGAGCGGCATCATCGCCGCGTACCTGTCGGGGCTCGTGCTCGGCAACGCCAAGCTGCCGCACCGCGCCGCCACCCGCTCGTTCGCGGAGGGCGCGGGATGGCTGGCCCAGATCGGGCTGTTCGTCATGCTGGGCCTGCTGGTCACCCCCAGCGAGCTGCCGTCGGTTCTCCTGACGGCCCTGGGCATCGGTCTGTTCCTGCTGCTCGTCGCGCGGCCGGTCTCCGTGTTCCTCTGCCTGGCGCCCTTCCGGATGCCCTTGCGGGAACAGGCGTTCATCTCCTGGGCGGGGCTTCGCGGCGCGGTGCCGATCGTGCTGGCCACCTTCCCTGTCGTCTCGGGCGTGGAGGGAGCACGGGACCTGCTGAACATCGTCTTCGTGCTCGTCGTCGTCTTCACCCTGGTCCAGGGGCCCACCCTTCCCGTCATGGCCCGCCTGCTGGGTGTGGCCCGGTCCGGTGCGCTGCGGGACGTCGAGGTGGAGTCGGCACCGCTCGACGTGCTCGACGCCGATCTGCTCACCGTGTCGGTGCCGCCGGGCTCCGGGCTCCAGGGCGTCGCCGTCTTCGAACTCCGGCTGCCTCCGCCCGCCGTGGTCACCCTCGTCGTACGCGACGGCTCCAGCCTGGTTCCGCGCGAGGACACCGTGCTCCGGGGCGGCGACGAACTGCTCCTGATCGTCAGCCCCGCCGTCCGGGACGCGGCCGAACGCCGGCTGCGTGCCATCGGCAGACGCGGCAAACTCGCCCGCTGGTACGGCGAACACGGCGATGCCGAGCCGGCCGTGGACGCGGTCGCGGGCCGCCGCTGACCGGCCCGGCAGCACGCGGCGGCGGTCGCCGCGGCCATCCCCATGGCCCTGATGCGGCGCGGGTTTTGCCCTGGCAGTAAGCCCTCTTTACCGGTCGATTACTCTGGTGGCCGTGATTGCCCATCGCTGGTGCCGGTCCGTACGCCGGTTCTGAAGCCGACGTGACGGGGGCCAGAAGATGCATCCGACCCACCGCCGGTCCGTGAAGCCGCTCTCGACGGCGTCGGCTGCCCGCTGCTCCCGCACCGCGCGCCGCCGCACCCGGCGGTGCGGTTGCCGTCCCCGGCAGCGTGTACGGCAGCAGCGGCACAGACCGCTGTGGCCGCCTCCGTGCGCGGGGGAAGCACCACGCCCCCGCGTGCCGGCCGCAGCCGGCCCGCCGCCACCCCCGGTATGAGTCCCGTACGCGACGCCGCCCGCGCGCACTTGACGCAGCAGGCACCACCGGCGCCCTCGACGCCACCGCCGAGCTGTCGCGTACGAAGACGATCCGGACGCCGCCGCTGAACCGACCGGAGGACGACGCCCGTGCACAACACCACCGCCATGCTCATCGAACTCGGGGCGATCATCCTGGCCCTGGGCCTGCTCGGAAGATTCGCCGGGCGCATCGGCTTCTCCCCGATCCCCCTCTACCTGCTCGCCGGGCTCGCCTTCGGCCACGGCGGCCTTCTCCCGCTGCAGGCGAGCGAGGAATTCGTCGCCACGGGTGCGGAGATCGGCGTCATCCTGCTGCTGCTCCTGCTCGGTCTCGAATACAGCGCCTCCGAACTCGTCACCAACCTCAAGACCCAATACCCCTCCGGCGCCGTCGACTTCGTCCTCAACGCCCTGCCCGGCGCCGCTGCCGCGCTGCTGCTGGGCTGGGGCCCGGTCGCCGCCGTCGTGCTGGCGGGCGTCACCTGGATCTCCTCGTCGGGCGTCATCGCCAAGGTCCTCGGCGACCTCGGCCGTCTCGGGAACAGGGAGACGCCCGTCATCCTCGGCGTCCTCGTCATCGAGGACCTCGCCATGGCCGTCTACCTGCCGATCCTCACCGCGATCCTCGCCGGTGTGGGGCTGGCAGGCGGTTCGCTGACTCTGCTGATCTCGCTGGGGACCGTCGGAGCCGTGCTCTATCTCGCGCTGCGCCACGGACGTCTGATCAGCCGCGTCGTCTCCTCCGACAGCGCGGAGATGCTGCTGCTGGTCGTGCTCGGCCTCACGCTGCTCGTCGCGGGCATCGCGCAGGAGCTGCAGGTCTCGGCGGCCGTCGGCGCGTTCCTCGTCGGGATCGCGCTGTCGGACGAGGTGGCAGAGGGCGCGCACAATCTGCTGATGCCGTTGCGCGACCTCTTCGCGGCGGTCTTCTTCGTCTTCTTCGGCCTGTCCACCGAACCATCCGACATCCCGCCCGTACTGCTGCCCGCGCTGATCCTCGCCGTCGTCACCACGCTGACGAAGATCGCCACCGGCTGGTACGCCGCACGCCGCGCGGGCATCAGGTCGCCGGGGCGCTGGCGGGCGGGCGGCACGCTCGTGGCACGCGGCGAGTTCTCCATCGTCATCGCGGGCCTCGCCGCCGGGGCCGAACCGCGCATCGGTCCGCTGGCCACCGCGTACGTCCTCATCCTCGTCATCGTCGGACCGCTCACCGCCCGCTGGACCGAGCCGGTCGTCCGCCGGCTCACCGGCCGCCGCAAGTCCCTGGCGGCACCCGCGAAGACCGCGGCGTCGAAGGGTGCGGCGAAGGACGCCTCCGAGAGGCCGGACGGGTCCGAGAGTGCCGAGGGTGCCGACGCGGCGGAAGGCGGCGGTCCGGCCGGGGAGGCTCGGCGTCCCGGCGTCGAGGAGAGCGACTCCGCGAACGCATCGCGCTGAGCCGGGCTCTGGCGCCGCCCGGCTTCCTCCGCCCTGCTCCGCTCCGCCCCCGCGCACGACGCGGGGGCGGAGCTGTGTCCGGGGCCGGTGCGCGTACGGGAGAGCGCGCCCGGGCGGTGGGCACGCGTCCCCCGGCCGGTGGGCGCGGCTGCGCGGCTCTTGACCGGGTGCGTTCAGCTCCATAGCCTCCATTTCCATACGTGGACGACATCTACGTACGGAGACAGACTGCAGCCGACGGACGCGACGGGAGCCGCCCCATGACCGCCGACCTGACCATCACCGACGTACGGCTGACCCCCGTCCTCATCTCCGACCCGCCACTCCTCAACACCCAGGGCGTGCACCAGCCGTACGCGACGCGGCTGATCGTCGAGGTCGTCACCGCCGGCGGCACCTGCGGCTTCGGCGAGACCTACGGCGACACCAAGTACCTGGAGATAGCCCGCCCGCTGGCCGCGGCGCTGCCGGGCCGTCAAGTCACGGACCTGAACGGGCTGTTCACCCTGGCCAGTGGCGTCGAAGTCGACTCCGGACGGGTCGAGAACTCCGTGGACGTGGGCGGGCTGCGCGGAGTGCAGACGGCCGGCAAGCTCCGCCTCTCCGTCGTCTCCGCGTTCGAAGTCGCATGCCTGGACGCCCTCGGCAAGGCGAGGGACCTGCCCGTACACGCCCTGCTGGGGCACAAGCTCCGCGACCGCGTCGAGTACAGCGGATACCTCTTCTACCGCTGGGAGCAGCACCCCGGCGGCCAGGGTGAGCCCGACGACTGGGGCGCGGCCACCGATCCCGCCGGAGTCGTGGCGCAGGCCCGCCGCTTCGCGGAGGACTACGGCTTCAGCTCCTTCAAGCTCAAGGGAGGCGTGTACGAACCGGACGAGGAGATCGCCGCCGTCCGCGCGCTCGCCGCGGCCTTCCCCGGTTCGCCCCTGCGCCTGGACCCCAACGGCGCCTGGTCCGTGCCGACTTCGCTGCGGGTCGCGGCGGAGCTGCGCGACGTGCTGCAGTACCTGGAGGACCCCACGAGCGGCACACCCGGCATGGCCGAGGTCGCGGGGCAAGCGGGAGTGCCGCTGGCGACCAACATGTGTGTGACGACCTTCCCCGAGATCCCCGAGGCGTTCGCGACCGGCGCGGTGCAGGTCGTCCTCAGCGACCACCACTACTGGGGCGGTCTGCACCGCACGCGTGAACTGGCCGCCGTCTGCCGTACGTTCGGTGTCGGCCTGTCCATGCACTCCAACACCCACCTGGGGATCTCGCTGGCCGCGATGACCCACGTCGCGGCGACGGTCCCCAATCTCGACTACGCCTGCGACAGCCACTACCCGTGGCAGGCGGAGGACGTCCTGACCCGGCGGCTCACCTTCCGTGACGGCTGCGTCGACGTCCCCGACGCACCCGGCCTCGGCGTCGAGGTGGACCGCGAGCGGCTCGCCGCGCTCCACCAGCGCTGGCTGGACGACGACGGCACCATGCGCGACCGGGACGACGCCGCGGCCATGCGCAAGGCCGACCCCGGTTGGGTCACCCCGGGCGTTCCGCGCTGGTGACGGGCGGCCGGGGCCTCACCCCGGCATGACCCCCCTGGCCTGGCCTGGCCCGGCCCGGCCCGGCCTGGCACGGGCACCGGGCCAGGGACGGACCGGGCTCCCGGGGTGTCCGGGCTGGCCCGATGTCCGAGCCGCGCGGTACACCGGAGACACCACTCGAAGCTGCAGAGGTGCCGGAGGAGTCAGGTGAGCACGGGCGCGGGGAACCATAAGGAGGGGCGGACGGGTCAGGAGTCCGGGCCCGAGCCCCGTCCGGAGCCGGAAGCGGGACCCCGGCCTCCGGCACCGGGGCCTGAACAGGGCCACGGGGCGGCAGCGGGCCCCCGGCCGGACCCAGGGCCGGGGCGGCCCCGGGAACCGGAACCGGAACGTCCCGCGCACCACGGCACACTGCCGCAGCACACGCACCCGTTCGACCCGCTCGCCGCCCTGCGCGGCCCCGGCGACCCGGCATGCGACGTCTACCTGTCCGGCACCGTCTTCCTCGACATCATCTTCACCGGCCTGGACTCCGCACCCGTACGCGGCACCGAGTCCTGGGCGCGGGGCATGGGCTCCAGCCCCGGCGGCGTCGCCAACATGGCCACCGCCCTGGCCCGGCTCGGCCTGCGCACGTCCCTCGCGGCGGCCTTCGGCGACGACATGTACGGCGACTACTGCCGCGAAGCCCTGGACAAGGGTGAGGGCATCGATCTCGCTCTCTCCCACACCGTCCCCGGGTGGCACTCACCGGTCACCGTCTCCATGGCGTACGAGGGCGAACGCACGATGATCTCCCACGGACACGAGGCGCCGCCCCGCGAGACCGCGTCCTCTTCCGCTGCTGCCCTCGGCCTGGGCGGCGCCCCCATCGACCCCGAGGCCCCCGACTGCCCGCCTCCCGCCCGCGCCTGCGTGACCTCCCTCGTGCCGGGCGACCGCCAGGAGTGGATCGCCACCGCGGCCCGCCGCGGCAGCCGCATCTTCGCCGGCGTCGGCTGGGACGACACCGGCGACTGGGACCTCGGCGCCCTTCCCGGCCTGGAGCACTGCGAGGCCTTCCTCCCCAACGCCGAAGAGGCCATGCGCTACACGCGCACCCGCTGCCCCCGAGCCGCCGCCCGCGCGCTCAGCGAGACGGTGCCGCTCGCCGTCGTCACGCTCGGAGCGCACGGCTCCTGTGCCGTCGACGGACGTACGGGCGAGACCGCCGAGGTGCCCGGCATCCCCGTCGACGCACTCGACACGACCGGCGCGGGCGACGTCTTCGCCGCGGGCTTCGTCATGGGCTCCCTCGCCGGCTGGCCGCTCCCGGACCGGCTGGCCTTCGCGGGGCTCACGGCGGCGCTTTCCGTCCAGGAGTTCGGGGGATCGCTCTCGGCGCCGGGCTGGCCCGAGATCGCGGCGTGGCGGAGCCGGCTGCGTACTGCGGAGCAGCCGGACGGAGCCGGCTCCGGCGAGGGCAGGTACGGCTTCCTCGACGCAGTCCTCACCGGCTGCCCCGCCCCCGCCGCCCGCCGCCGCGCGCTCCCCACCATCGGCTTCGGCCGCGCCGGCGGACCCGTATAGCCGCGGGACCTGCGGGGCACGCGGAGCAGCCGCCGCGCGGTGCCGCATGGGCCGTCACCGGCGGTGCCCACCGGGGCCTGCGGCGGAAATCGCGTTCTGACTTGTCAGTGCCGCGTCGTATTCTGGAAAGCCAATCGCCAGGAGAGACAGAGAGGGATGAGGAAGGCCCACCGGGTCACCCATGACGCAGACAACGACGAATCAGGCGGGGTCCCCGCGGGCACCTCAGGCCACGGCCCGCTTCACCGTTCCGGCAAAGCATCCGATGGTGACCGTGCTGGGTTCCGGTGACTCCCTGCTGCGTGTGATCGAGCAGGCGTTCCCAGCCGCCGACATCCACGTACGGGGCAACGAGATCAGCGCGTCCGGCGAGGCCGCGGAGGTCGACCTCATCCAGCGGCTCTTCGACGAGATGATGCTGGTCCTCCGCACCGGCCAGCCCATGACCGAGGACGCGGTCGAGCGCTCCATCTCGATGCTCCGCGACCAGCAGGACGGCAAGGGCTCCGGCGGCGAGACCCCCGCCGAGGTGCTGACGCAGAACATCCTCTCCAACCGCGGCCGCACGATCCGCCCCAAGACGCTGAACCAGAAGCGGTATGTCGACGCGATCGACAAGCACACCGTCGTCTTCGGCATCGGCCCCGCCGGCACCGGCAAGACCTACCTCGCGATGGCCAAGGCCGTGCAGGCGCTGCAGTCCAAGCAGGTCAACCGGATCATCCTGACCAGGCCGGCGGTCGAGGCGGGGGAGCGGCTCGGCTTCCTGCCCGGCACGCTCTACGAGAAGATCGACCCGTATCTGCGCCCGCTCTACGACGCGCTGCACGACATGCTCGACCCCGACTCCATCCCGCGCCTGATGGCGGCCGGGACGATCGAGGTGGCGCCGCTCGCATACATGAGGGGTAGGGCCCAGCCCGTGTTCACGAAGGTCCTGACGCCCGACGGCTGGCGTCCCATCGGGGAACTCCAGGTTGGCGACATGGTCACAGGGTCGGACGGAGCACCGACTCCAGTGCTCGGTGTCTACCCGCAGGGCGAGAAGGACATCTACCGCGTCACCGCCCAGGACGGTTCCTGGACACTGTGCTGCGGTGAGCACTTGTGGACGGTCCGCACTGCGGCCGACCGCCGCCGGGACCGGCCGTGGAGGGTTCTCGAGACCAAGGAGATGGTCGGCAAGCTCCGTGCCGCCCATGCCCGCCGGTACGAGCTGCCGCTGCTCACCGCCCCGGCCGCCTTCCCCGAGCAGGAAGTGCCGATGGACCCCTACGCCATGGGGCTGCTGCTCGGTGACGGATGTCTCACCGGCTCCACCACCCCGTCGTTCTCCACTGCGGATCCGGAGCTCGCCGAGGCTCTGGAGGCATCGCTGCCCGGCGTCGCTGTGCGGCACAAGCGCGGGCCTGACTACATTTTGAACCGGGTCAAGAAGCCCGGGGACGTCGTCACTCTGGAGAACCCGGTCACGCGTGTGATGCGGGAGCTGGATCTGCTGGGGAGCCGCTCGAACACGAAGCTCGTGCCGGACGCGTACCTGTACAACTCAGCAGAGATCCGGCTCGCGTTGCTCCAGGGGCTGCTCGACTCCGACGGCGGCCCGGTCGCCCAGACCGACCGCACGTGCCGGGTCCAGTACACGACGACGTCGATCCTGCTCCGCGACGATGTCGTCTCGCTCGTCCAGTCCCTCGGAGGAGTGGCTTACACGCGGCGCAGGGCGGCCGCAGGCCGTTCTCCCGGCCGTGCGAAGAACCGGAATGTGGGGTACCGGTACGACGCCCATGTCGTGGACATCCGGCTCCCGGCGGGGATCGAGCCGTTCCGCCTCTCCCGCAAACGGGAGAAGTACCACGCGGCCGGTGGCGGCGGGCGCCCGATGCGCTTCATCGACAGCATCGAGCCGGCAGGCCGCGAGGAGGCGGTGTGCATCCAGGTGGCGGCGGAGGATTCGCTGTACGTCACTCAGGATTACCTGCTGACGCACAACACCCTCAACGACGCCTTCATCATTCTGGACGAGGCGCAGAACACCAATCCCGAGCAGATGAAGATGTTCCTCACCCGGCTCGGGTTCGAGTCGAAGATCGTGATCACCGGTGACGTCACCCAGGTCGACCTGCCCGGCGGCACGAAGAGCGGGCTGCGCCAGGTGCGGGAGATCCTGGACGGCGTGGACGACGTGCACTTCAGCATGCTCGACAGCTCCGACGTCGTGCGGCACAAGCTCGTCAGCCGCATCGTCGACGCGTACGAGCGCTACGACGTACGGGCGGACGGTGCGGGCGCGGGCGGTCCGGGCCACCCCGGCGGCAGGTCCGGCGACGGCGACCGTCACCGCCCCGGCTCCGGTCACGGCCACGGAAAGCACTGAGTCGGCCCGCCATGACGATCGAGGTCAACAACGAGTCCGGGCGGACCGTCGACGAGCAGGCGCTCCTCGACATCGCCCGCTATGCCCTGACCCGCATGCGCATCCATCCGCTCTCCGAGGTGTCGGTGATCCTCGTCGACGCCGGCGCGATGGAGCAGCTCCACCTCCAGTGGATGGATCTGCCCGGTCCGACCGACGTGATGTCGTTCCCCATGGACGAACTGCGCCCGCCCGTGCGCGAGGAGGAGGACCCGCCGCAGGGGCTCCTCGGTGACATCGTGCTCTGCCCCGAAGTCGCCGAGCAGCAGGGCGCCGACGCCCCGACGCAGCACTCGATGGACGAGGAGCTCCAGCTGCTGACCGTTCACGGAGTGCTGCATCTGCTGGGTTACGACCACGAGGAGGCCTCCGAGAAGGCCGAGATGTTCGGTCTGCAGTCCGCGATCCTGGACGGCTGGCGCGGCGAGCGCGGTCTGACGGGTCCCTCCCCCGCCCCCACCACCGCGTCGTGACGGCCCAACTGATCGCTGCGGCGGTCCTGTTGCTAGTGGTCGCGTGGCTGGCGGCCTGCGCCGAGGCCGGTCTCGCCCGTACGACCAGCTACCGCGCGGAGGAAGCGGTCCGCCAGGGCCGCCGCGGTGCCGAGCGGCTCGCGGTCGTCGCAGCCGATCCGACGCGTTATCTCAATCTGGCGCTGCTGGTGCGGGTGGCGTGCGAGGTCGCCTCCGGGGTGCTGGTGACGTTCACCTCCGTGCGGGTCTTCGACGAGACGTGGGAGTCGCTGGCCGTCGCGATGGGCGTGATGGTGCTGGTCAGCTATGTCGCCATCGGGGTCTCACCGCGGACCATCGGGCGTCAGCATCCGCTGAACACGGCCACGGCCGCCTCGTACGTGCTGGTGCCGCTGGTGCGCGTTCTGGGCCCCGTGCCGCAGCTGCTGATCCTCCTGGGCAACGCGCTCACGCCCGGAAAGGGCTTCCGCAAGGGCCCGTTCGCGAGTGAGGCGGAGCTGCGCGCGATGGTCGACCTCGCCGAGCAGGAGTCCCTGATCGAGGACGAGGAGCGGAAGATGGTGCACTCCGTCTTCCAGCTCGGCGACACGATCGTGCGTGAAGTGATGGTGCCGCGCACCGACTTGATCACCATCGAGCGGTTCAAGACGATAAGGCAGGCGCTCACGCTCGCGCTGCGCTCCGGCTTCTCCCGCATCCCGGTGGTGGGGGAGAGCGAGGACGACGTCGTCGGCATCGTCTATCTCAAGGACCTGGCACGCAGAGTGCACATCAGCCGCGAGGCCGAGACGGAGCTGGTCTCCACCGCGATGCGTCCGGCGGCGTTCGTGCCGGACACGAAGAACGCGGGCGATCTGCTGCGCGAGATGCAGCAGGACCGCATCCATGTCGCGGTCGTCATCGACGAGTACGGCGGCACGGCCGGGATCGTGACGATCGAGGACATCCTGGAGGAGATCGTCGGGGAGATCACCGATGAGTACGACCGTGAACTGCCGCCCGTGGAGGATCTGGGCGACGGCTGCTACCGCGTCACGGCGCGGCTCGACATCGGCGACCTGGGCGAGCTGTACGACCTGGTCGGCCTCGACGACGAGGACGTGGAGACGGTCGGGGGGCTGCTGGCGAAGTCGCTGGGCCGTGTGCCCATCGCGGGTGCGACAGCTACGGTCGACGTCACCGACGACCGCTCCGACCCGGCGCTGACGGCGCTGCGGCTGACGGCGGAGGCGCCGGCGGGGCGCCGGAACAGGATCGTGACGGTGCTGGTCGAGCCGGTGCGCTCGGCCGAGGACGCCGACGAGTCCTCCGCGGACGAGCCTGCCAACGCGTGAGCGGAGCCGCGGCCCGCCTTGCCCGTGCGGGGTGCCCCACCGGGGCGAGGCGGCGCCCTGCCCGCGCGAAGCGGTCCGCTCCCGGGCGGCCGCCCGCTCGCGGTGGGACCCTGAACCCATGAACGCGGACGAGCTGCGGACGTACTGCCTGGAGCTGAACGGGGCGAGAGAGGACTTCCCGTTCTCCCCGGAGGTGTCGGTCTTCAAGGTCGGCGGGAAGATCTTCGCCATCTCCGTGCTCGACGACAGCCCGCTGCAGGTGAGCCTCAAGTGCGAACCGGAGCTGGCAGTCCAACTGCGCGAGGCCAATCCGGCCATCACGCCCGGCTACCACCTGAACAAGCGGCACTGGAACACCGTCACGCTCGACGGCTCACTTCCGGAGCGCATGGTCCGGGACATGATCGAGGACTCCTACGACCTCGTGGTCGCCGGTCTTCCGCGCCGCGAGCGGCTCCTGCTCGACCGTCCCTGACGTCGCCTCCAGGGCCCCGGCGGTGGCCGCATATGCTCGGTCGTATGAGTGACCGCAGCGATCAGGTACTGGACCCCGAGGACCGCAAGCTCCTCACGCTGGCCCGGAGCACCCGCGCCCGCAACGGCGTTCCGGAGGGCGCGGCCGTGCGGGACGAGACGGGCCGTACGTATGTGGCGGGTTCCGTGGACCTGGCCTCACTGCGGCTCAGCGCCCTGCAGACCGCCGTGGCCATGGCGGTCGCCTCCGGCGCGAAGTCGCTGGAGGCCGCGGCGGTCGTCACGGAGGCGGAGCTGATTCCGGCCGCGGACCTGTCGGCCGTGCACGACCTGTCGGGGCAGGCGACCACGGTGCTGCTGGCCGGCCCGGACGGCGAGCTGCGCGCGACGGTGGCGGCGGGCTGAGCGGCGGGCTGAGCGTCCGCCGGAGGTCCGGCCGGGGCTGACTCCGCCCGGCGTCCGCCCGGCCGCCACCCGGCGGGCCCCGGGCCTGCGCCACGGTCGGGGGCACTCACCCGATCGGGGACAATGGTCGCCATGGATGCGCCCTCCCCAGCTTCTCCCGCAGCCGACGACGCCGAGGCACCGCACCGCTCCGGGTTCGCGTGCTTCGTCGGCCGCCCCAACGCGGGCAAATCGACCCTGACCAACGCCCTGGTCGGCACGAAGGTCGCGATCACCTCCAACCGCCCGCAGACGACCAGGCACACCGTCCGCGGCATCGTTCACCGCCCTGAGGCGCAGCTCGTCCTGGTCGACACCCCCGGCCTGCACAAGCCGCGCACGCTGCTGGGGGAGCGGCTCAACGACGTCGTACGCACGACGTGGGCCGAGGTCGACGTCATCGGCTTCTGCCTGCCCGCCGACGAGCGGACGGGCCCCGGCGACCGCTTCATCGCGAACGAACTGGCCGGGCTGAAGCGCACCCCGAAGGTGGCGGTGGTCACCAAGTCCGACCTGGTCGACTCGCGGGCGCTGGCCGAGCAGCTGATCTCCGTCGACAGACTCGGCAAGGAATGCGGGATCGAATGGGCCGAGATCGTGCCCGTCTCCGCCACCGAAGGCCGGCAGGTCTCCCTGCTGGCCGACCTGCTGGCCCCGATGCTCCCCGAGGGCCCGCCGCTCTACCCGGACGGCGATCTGACGGACGAGCCCGAGCAGGTCATGGTCGCCGAACTCATCCGCGAGGCCGCGCTGGAGGGCGTACGGGACGAGCTGCCGCACTCCATCGCCGTCGTCGTCGAGGAGATGCTGCCGCGCGAGGACCGCCCGGCCGACCGGCCGCTGCTGGACATCCACGCCAACATCTTCCTTGAGCGGCCCAGCCAGAAGGGCATCGTCATCGGCCCGAAGGGCAAGCGTCTGAAGGACGTCGGCACGACCTCGCGCCGCCACATCGAGGCCCTGCTGGGCACGCCCGTCTATCTGGATCTGCATGTGAAGGTCGCCAAGGACTGGCAGCGGGACCCCAAGGCGCTGCGCAGGCTGGGCTTCTAGGACACGTGCAGGAGGACACGCAGTACGTGCAGGTCGTGTAGCACGTGAGCCCGGGAAGCGTCCGGGCCCACGTCCTCATATCCCCTGCATCCCCACGTCCGGCAAGCCGCTCACCCGCGGTCGGTGCCGCCCTCCCGGAACACCTTGCCGATCAGCGCCGACTGGGCCTCGGTGAGGCGTGGGTCGGCGCAGTACGTGGTGCCGTCGTCCGTCTCGATCTCGTAGTGGAAGCCGTCGGGCACCCCCGTGGACGGCTCCGCCCGGCCCTCGGCCAGAGCGCTGCGCGCGAGGGCGGCGAGCTCGGCGGCGTCCGGTCTGCCGTCCGTGCGGAGGGTGGCCCGGCGGGTGAGGCCGCCGAAGCCGCCGGTGCGGGTGACGGTGATACGCATGTCTCCATCCTCGCTCGACTGCTGCGGCCTTGCCCCTGCTGCGCCTCTTGCGCCGCGGGCTCTTCCGTGTCCGTTGCTTCCTACGCGTCGGCCGGTGTGACCCCCACCAGCGACCACGACTTGAGCACCGCCTCCTGCTCCGCGCCGCCTTCCCCGTAGCGGCCCGCGGCCGCCGCCACCGTGGCGCCCGCGAACGCCGCGAAGTCCGCGTCCGGGGAGAGGCTGCCGGAGGTGAGCGTGTCGTACCAGATCTGTCCGGCACGCTCCCATGCGTGGCCGCCCAGCTCCGTCGCCAGCCGGTAGAACGCGTGGTTGGGGATGCCGGAGTTGATGTGCACGCCGCCGTTGTCGGAGCCGGTGTGCACGTAGTCCTCCATGGTCGCCGGCTGCGGGTCCTTGCCGAGGACGTCGTCGTCGTACGCGGTGCCGGGGGCCTTCATCGAACGCAGGGCCGTGCCCTCGACCCGGTCGGTGAAGAGGGTGTCGCCGATGAGCCAGTCCGCGGCGTCCGCGGTCTGGCCCAGCCCGTACTGCTTGATGAGGGAGCCGAAGACGTCGGAGAGCGACTCGTTGAGCGCCCCGGACTGGCCGAAGTAGGCGAGGTTCGCGGTGTGCTGCGTGACGCCGTGGGTCAGTTCGTGGCCGATGACGTCCACGGGCAGCGTGAAGTCGCGGAAGACCTCGCCGTCGCCGTCCCCGAAGACCATGCGCTCGCCGTCCCAGAAGGCGTTGCCGTAGTCCCGGCCGTAGTGGACGGTCGCGTCCAGCGGCATGCCCGCGTCGTCGATCGAATAGCGGGAGAAGACGCTGAGGTAGAGGTCGAACGTCGCGCCGAGGCCCGCGTACGCGCGGTTCACACTGGCGTCGTCCACGGGCTCCTCGCCCTCGGACCGCACCTTCTCACCCGGCAGCTGCTCACTCTGCCCGGCGTCGAAGATCGTGCGCCGCGGCTTCTTCTCCGCGGGCTCCCCGGCCGTCTCCTCCGCGGCCGGCCCCGCGCCCGTGCCGGCGGCCATGCGGACGGTGGTGATCCGGCGACGGGTGCGCTGCAGCGCGTCCCGCTCCAGGGTGCGGCGGGCCGGTTCGTAGAGCGCGGGATCGCCGGAACGGGAGAGGTGGTCCAGGAGGTGCGGGGGGACGATGGTGCAGAAGACGACGTTCACGGAACGTGGACAACATGTGTGCGCTGAGTGTGCGTTCATATATGGAACGTGGCACAGGGTCATCGCCCTGTCACTCCTTGCTGCGCGAATTGGCGTGAAAAAGGGGTACGAAGGGAACAGAAGCGCCCAACTCGCGTGCACAGTCCGTGACTCGGGGCTTCCGTCACCCGCCGCTCCGGTGCGGACCGGTGCCGTACGCCGTGAACCGGCACCCGCGCGGTGTGAACCGATGCACAGTCCCGCATGGTGATACGGCCTCGGGTATCCACGCCGTCTCCGTTAGACTCGCCAATCATGCGTTTCGGGCTGCTTCTTCTTAGCTGCCGCGGCGAGGGTCTGTAGTCGTAAGGCCGACCCCCTCCCCGCGGAGACCGGTGCTGCCACCGTCGGCCCTCGAAGCCCAATCACGCGGACCTCTCTCCGCGATCAGGAGCCCACGCACATGACTGCTTCGTCCAGCTCGGATTCCTTCGGAGCACCCACGCCCATCACGGCCGCGACGGTACGGCAGAAGCCGTCCGGGATGCCCGTCCACAAGTACGGCCCGTACGAGGCCGTCGACATCCCCGACCGCACCTGGCCCGGCAACCGCATCACCAAGGCCCCCCGCTGGCTCTCCACCGACCTGCGCGACGGCAACCAGGCGCTGATCGACCCCATGTCGCCCGCCCGCAAGCGCGCGATGTTCGATCTGCTGGTGTCGATGGGCTACAAGGAGATCGAGGTCGGCTTCCCCGCCTCCGGCCAGACCGACTTCGACTTCGTGCGCTCCATCATCGAGGAGGACGCGATCCCCGATGACGTGACGATCTCCGTCCTCACCCAGGCCCGCGAGGAACTGATCGAGCGCACCGTGGAGTCCCTGAAGGGCGCCCGCCATGCGACGGTCCACCTCTACAACGCCACCGCGCCCGTCTTCCGCGAGGTCGTCTTCCGCGGCACCCGCGAGCAGGTCCGCCAGATCGCGGTCGACGGCACCCGTCTGGTGACGGAGTACGCGGAGAAGCTGCTGGACGACCGCACGGCCTTCGGCTACCAGTACAGCCCGGAGATTTTCACCGACACCGAGCTGGACTTCGCCCTGGAGGTCTGCGAGAGCGTCATGGACGTGTGGCAGCCCGGCGAGGGCCGCGAGATCATCCTCAACCTGCCCGCCACGGTGGAGCGTTCGACGCCCTCGACGCACGCCGACCGCTTCGAGTGGATGTCCCGCAACCTCTCGCGGCGCGAGCACGTATGCCTGTCCGTGCACCCGCACAACGACCGCGGCACCGCCGTGGCCGCCGCCGAACTGGCGATCATGGCCGGCGCGGACCGCATCGAGGGCTGCCTGTTCGGGCAGGGCGAGCGCACCGGCAACGTCGACCTGGTCACCCTGGGCATGAACCTCTTCAGCCAGGGCGTCGACCCGCAGATCGACTTCTCGCAGATCGACGAGGTCAAGCGGACCGCCGAGTACTGCAACCAGATGGACGTCCACTCCCGGCACCCCTACGTCGGCGACCTCGTCTACACCTCCTTCTCCGGCTCCCACCAGGACGCCATCAAGAAGGGCTTCGAGGCGATGGAGGTACGCGCCGAGCGGGAGGGCAAGAGCGTCGACGAGCTGGAGTGGGCGGTGCCGTACCTGCCCATCGACCCCAAGGACGTGGGGCGCTCGTACGAGGCCGTCATCCGCGTCAACTCCCAGTCCGGCAAGGGCGGCATCGCCTACGTGCTGAAGGACGGGCACAGCCTCGACCTGCCCCGCCGGATGCAGGTCGAGTTCTCGAAGATCATCCAGGAGCGCACGGACAGCGAGGGCGGCGAGGTCACCCCCGCCGACATCTGGGAGATCTTCCAGCACGAGTACCTGCCCGTCCCGGAGGCCCCCTGGGGCCGCATCGCACTGCGCGACGGGCAGACCACGACGACGGTCGACGGGCAGGACGAGGTCACCGTGGACGCCACGGTCGACGGCGAGGAGACCGTCCTGGCCGGCAGCGGCAACGGTCCGCTGGCCGCCTTCTTCGACGCCCTGCAGGCCGTCGACGTCGACGTACGGCTGCTGGACTACGTCGAGCACACCATGAGCGAGGGCGCGGGCGCCGAGGCCGCCGCGTACATCGAGTGCGCGATCGACGGCCAGGTGCTGTGGGGCGTCGGCATCGACGCCAACATCGTGCGGGCGTCGATCAAGGCCGTCGTCTCGGCGGTCAACCGCGCCGCGCGCTGAGGGAGTTGGTGCCGCGAGCCGGTGCGTTCGCGCTACGCGTACGGGACGTGTACGGGCACGTGCGCGGGCGGCGGGCCGCCTCGCCCGCCCGGCTCGACCGCGTCACCGCAGCGTTCCGCGGGCCTCACCCACTTACGGGTGAGGCCCGCGGCCGTTCCCCCTCCCGGCACGCGCCGTGCCGGCCGCGAATCGTCCGGAACGAGGTGCTGACGGCGCCCTTCCGCTGTGGTTAACATCACGCTCATCGGCAGCGTGGCCGAACCGTGACGGAGGTAGGGCGTGGGCGGCGCAGGATGTTCCCGTGACCAGCGAGGACAGGGTCCGGGAGGACGTCTGGCAGGTGTACGCACCAGCTGGCACACCGTGGACGACGGGGACTTCTTCTGCCCCGCCTGCGGCGGCGACCGCAGCTACCGCCGGCGCATCGGCAGGCGCCGTCTCGTACTGCTGGGGGTGCCGCTGCTCGCACGTGGCGAGGTCGCCCCGGTGCTCGAATGCGCCGCCTGCCACGGCCACTTCGGCACCGAAGCCCTCGACCACCCCACCACCCAGCGCCTCTCACTGCTGCTGCGCGACGCCGTCCACGCCATCGCGCTCACCGTGCTGACCGCCGGCGGCTGCGAGAGCCGCGCGGCCCGTGAGGCGGCCGTGCACACCGTGCGCAGCGCCGGCTACACGGGCTGTACGGAGGACCAGCTGCTGACGCTGCTGGCCGCGCTCTCCGCCGAGCGCGACGCCACGGCGGACAGCGTCTCCGCGGAGATCGAACTCCACGAGGCCCTGGCCCCGCTCGCACCCCACCTGGCCGCCGCGGGCCGCGAGTCCCTGCTGCTGCACGGGGCGCGTATCGCCCTGGCGGACGGCCCGTACTGCCCGCCGGAGCGCGAGGCGCTCGCGGCGGTCGGCCGGTCGCTGCGCATCGACGAGGCCGACGTCGACCGGCTGCTGACTCAAGCGCGTACGCCGCACTGAGCGCGAGCCGGGGCCCGGGGACCGCCGGGGCTCAGGGCCGAGCCGTCCTCAGCCTCGCAGTGCCGTGCGCAGGCGCAGCCCGTGGCGGCGGCGCAGCCGGTGCAGCTCCCAGGCGGCCAGTGCCGTCACGGTCACCGGTGCGCCCATCATGAAGGCGATCCGGGCGAGTGGCGGTACGTTCCCGTAGGCGCCCGTGGCGACGTCCATGATCGCCATCTCCCACACCAGGAGGGTGGCGAGGACCGGTGGCACGACCTCGTGAATGTCGGCCGTGCGGAAGACATGCACGAGCGAAAGCCCGATTCCGTAGATCGCGAAGCCGAGCGACCACAGGGCCAGCAACGAGATGACCACCTTGCCGGGGATACCCGTAAAGTCCCGGAAACTCTCGAACTCCGGCGCCATCGCCAGCGGAAACGTGAACATGGAGGCGACCACGGCCGCCACCGCGCCGAGCGGTCTGAGGGCCCGGCGCAGATAGGTCTGCCGCAGGCCGCTGCCGGCCGCGGCGCAGAAGGCGCCGACGACGACCGGGAACGTGCAGATCAGCACCAGCACGCTGATCCAGCTCTGGTTGAAGCGCTCGAAGACGACATCGGTCACCTTCCCCGCGTCGCTGATCGCGCTGTACGTGACCGTGAGCCACACCCAGGCTGCGAAACCCGCCACGGCGCGCCACAGTTGGAGCTTGCGAACCGTCGGGTCCTCGACGACACCGGGACGCGACGGACGGAAGACCGCCTGCGCCGCACGGAACGGGTCGAAGACGTACCGCAGGACTCCCGGTCGCCGTGCCGGGCGCGGCGGAGGCGTCGGCGGCCCCGGCGGATGCGGTCCCCAGCCGCCCTGCGGCGGCACGTTCGGACCGGGCCGGAGGCCCGGCTGCGGTAATCCCGGCCCGGGCCATCGGTTGCCCCCAGGGCCGCCCCCCGGTGCGCCGCCACCAGCTGTGCTCATGTCGTCATACCCCCGCCCCCGCCCCCCCCCGGCGGTCCGCCGGGCCCCACGTGATCCTAGCCACGCGCGCCCGCCCGTATGCCCCCGCAAGGACCAGAACGCTTCGTTCGCATCACCGGCCGGCCAGACGAACAGCCGGCTCAGCGCGTGGAACCGACAGCCCGTAGCGGCGAGTCTCAGTCTTCCGTCGACCGAACGGGAAAGCTGGGAAGGTGCCGATGCGCGGACTGCGTGCCCTGCCGGCGGGCGTGTGCGTCGTCGTCCTTGTCGTGCTGCTGTCGGGGGGATGGTTCGCCTTGGACGAACCGGCCGACGAAGAAGGCCGGTTGAAGGCCGCCGACGGCAGCGCACGCATCGCGCTGGACGACGGGCGGCAGGTCGAGCTGGCCTACGGGGCACGAGGCCTGGTCGAACGGCACCAGACCGTCCGCGGCGGCTCCTGGTCCGGACCCCGGCTGATCCACCGCAGCAAGGAGCACGACTGCACGAGCATCACCCTCGCCACCCACAAGGGCACCCTCGCGGCCGTCGCCGACTACGGCGAAGGCTGTCCGGCCGGAAGCCCCCCGGACGACTCGATCGCCGCCGTCACGACGGCGGACGATCTGGGCGACTGGGACGTCGACGTCACGGAGCGCTTCGACGGCTGGGAACAGGTGCGCTTCTCGTCGACCGGCGACCACGTCGAGTTCCGCCGACCCTCACTTGAGGACACAGCCACCCTCAAGTGGTGGCCCGTCTGGGGCTTCACCGGCACGTCCTCGACCCTGGACAAGGAGTCCGCAGAGAGAAACGCGAGTTGGACCGCCGATCTGATCGACACATGGGGCGGTCCGGGAGCGGGCTGGACCATCGCGCTGGAGAACCCCTTCACGCCGCTGCCCAGCGAAGTGACTCTGCCGCTGAGCGGGTTCGCCCTCAAACAAGGGGCACTTACTCCGGGCTCGGTGCTGCTGTGGACAACGCTCGGTTCGATCGTGAGAGCCGGAGTCCTCTACGGGATCGGCAGGCTTTTCGGCCGTGACCGCCTGCACGCGGTCTGGGCGAAACTGCCACTGGTCAAGGCGCGCCAACTGGTGCGCATCGAGGAGTGGTTCGCCAGGCACCGCACCGAGGCGGTCCTCCTCGGCCACATCGTGCCGATCGGCCGGACCCTCGTCTCCGTCCCTGCCGGAGTGGAGCGGATGCCCCTGCGGGTGTTCCTCGTACTGACCACGCTCGGCAGCCTGGTCTGGAACTCCGCCCTGATACTGGCCGGTCACCAGCTGGGAGAGAAGTGGACGCTGGTGGAGGGCTACGTCCAGATCCTCTCCGTGACCGTCCTGATCGCCGTCGCCGTCACCGTCGCGACGCAGGTGATCGCCGGGCTCGGGAGCCGGAGCCGGGCCGAGCGCCAGCCGAAGCTACCCGCTTCGGAGGCGTCAACTCCCGGTCTTCACCCGGCTGATGAATGACGACCAGGCGTCTGCGCCGAAGAGGAGGGCGGGGCCGTCGGGGGTCTTGCTGTCCCGTACGGGGACGACGTCGGTGAGACCGGCGGCGATTTCGACGCAGTTCCCGCCGTCGGGGTTGCTGTGACTGCTCTTGCGCCAGCGGGCGGTGCTCAAGTCAATCCGATTGCTTGTCACTTCGAAAGTCCTCTGCTGCTGCCTCGATCATGGCGAGGGACGCCATCGGTGGCAGTGCGACGGCCCTGAGCAGATCGTACGACCTCCGGTACTTCTGCACGAGGCGCGGATCATCGATGGTGTTCCCGCTGTATGTGGCCTCCGTGTAGACCATGGGCGGGGCATCGGCGAAGGTCATGATTGTGACGCCGCCGAGCATCAGCGGATGCACCCCGGAATTCCACGGGAGAACCTGTGGAATGAGCCGACGGCTCTTCCCCAACTCCGCGATGTGGTCCAACTGGTGGGCCATCTCCCGCCGGGGAAGAATGGGATGCCGTAGCAACGACTCATGGAGGACCACCCAGTACATCGGGGATTCCTCCTCATCGAAGAGACTGGAACGCGCCAGCCGGGCGTCGACTTTGAGGTCGATCTCTTCGGAGAACCCCAGCACCTGGGTACTTTCCAGCACCGTTCGCGCGTACGACTCTGTCTGCAAGAGCCCCGGGATAAGCGTGGGACACCACTCCTCGATGGTCTCCGCGCGCTTCTCCCCTTCGAGTACGGTCTCGAAATAGCTCGCGTGCCCGCTCCGCTTCGCCTTCCGTACGTCCTCGCACCTTCGCGCGAAGAACCCGTCCGTGCTCAGCACTTGGTCCACATGCTGTGCCAGATCGAGCGGCATGCGCCGCTCCCCGCGTTCGATCTCGCTGAGGTGGCTGGAGCCGTAGAAGCTGCCGTCGACCAGCTTCTGCTGCGTGAGTCCGGCCTGCTCCCGCTTCCAGCGCAACTCCTTGCCGTAGAAGGTCGGAAGGCTCGCAGAACCGTCGATGTCCTTGGGGCCGGGCATGGTTCACCGCCGTTGGTGCGCAGTTCTCGGTCGTTCCCGCCGGGACCGGCGGTTTCCCGCACTTCCACCGCGCCGCGTCTCGCTTCCGCACGTCGCGGCCGGGAGCCCGGAACACTGGCACGCTACGCGAAATGGCAGCACAGTGTGAGGTGTTCGTCACACACAGCATGGGAAGGTGCGGCACATGCACGGCACGTACGGCCACGACCTCGGCTGGGACCCCGGCCCCGTCGACGACCCCGGCAACGATCCGGACGACGTCCAGGACTGCGTGAGCGATCTCCGTGATGCCTTGGCGGCCCACGGCATCACGCTGCCTTCGGTCGGCGTCGAGCTGCCCGCCTTCGCAGCGAGGCCTCAACTGCCGCTGGTGGCGCTGGGCAACTGCAACGTCGACACCGCGCGCAGGCTCGCCGCCGTTCTCCGTACGGCATGGCGCGGCGAGGCGCAGCCGTGACGCCGACGTCGCGCGGCTGGCGCATCGACCGCGTCCCCGCCAAACCGGTGCGCCGCGCGGAGGACGGACGCGTCAGCGTCCCGCTGTGGCTGCTGCGCGACGGCGTCTACCACTCCGACCTCGACCTCCACCTCTCCCCGTCGGAGGCCGAATTGCTCCACGCCCAGCTCTCCCACGCCCTGGACGATGGCACGCCGGTGCCGCCTCAGTGGTCGGCTCCGTAAACCTTCGGGGCTGATCACGTTGCCCGTCCGGCAGAGATTTCTTCCTGGTGATCGGCGGTGTGCCGGTCGAGCCCGGCCAGTAGATCGTCCAGGTCGGAGGTGGTGAACCAGATCACTCCGTCACGGGCAGGCACTCGGCGAGCAGGTCGACGACATCGCGCCAGGCTCGCTGCGCGTGCCGCGGGTGGTGGCCGACGCCGGGGACCACGGGATGGTCGACCGGCGGGTGGTGGAAGGCGTGCAAGGCGCCGCCGTAGACCACGAGGCGCCAGTCGACGCCCGCGGCCTGCATCTCGGCGCTGAACGCGTCCCGCTGCGCGGGCGGCATGATCGGGTCTTCCGACCCGACCCCCGCCCACACCGGGCAGCAAATGCGCGCCGCCTCGCCCGGTCGGCCTGTGGTCAGTGCGTTCACTGTCCCGATCACGCGCAGGCTGACGCCGCCGCGCCCGAGTTCCAGCCCGATGGCGCCCCCGGTGCCGTAGCCGACGGCGGCGATCCGGTCGGGGTCGGTCCGCGGTTCGGCGCGCAACACGTCGAGCGCCGCATGGCCGATGCCCCGCATCCGGTCGGGGTCGGCGAGCAGCGGCATGCAACGGGCCAGCATCTCATCGGGGTCACCCAGATAGCGCCCGCCGTGAAGATCGAAGGCCAGCGCTACGTATCCCAGCTCGGCGAGAGCATCGGCCCGGCGGCGCTCGACGTCGCTGAGCCCCATGCCCTCTGGTCCGAGCAGCACCGCGGGCCGCCGGTCGACACCGTCGGGGAGCGCGAGGTGCCCGATCATCGTCAGACCGTCCGCCGGGTACTCGACCGTGCGCGTGGTAATCGTCGTCATGAGACTGGACCGTAATGATCGTCGGCTCCGGCCGGGCCGGGATTCGCCGCCGGCAGAACAGCGCGGGTGCCCTCTGAAATGCGGCGATGGCTCACAAGATCCGTCACAACCCCCGTTGCCACGGCGGCACCTGCCCAGGGGCCCACGCACGAGACAGGTTCCGGAGTCAATCCCCGAAGGATTTACGGGGCCGACCACCTATGGCCCCGGAGCGGCGGCCTGCCGGCCCGGCTGAGAATGGGGTCATGCGCAGCGCTCTGAACCGACTCGCCCTTCCCGTAGTGCAGTTGAGAACTCTCGCCGGCTGCGGGCTCACAGGGCACCGCGAGTTGGCGGTTGTCATCTGATCTCTGGTAAGCACGCTTTGATTACCAGAGCCCCGGGGGACGAGGATGCGGCAATGACACAGCAGCGCAGGGCGACGATGACCAAGTGGGCCCTGATCGTAGGCAACGTGACGTTCGGGCTGTTCCTCGCCGGCTACGCGCTGTTCGGCCTGGACGGGGTCGGCAGGACGTACCTCACCGGGGAGAAGACCACGGCGAAGGTGCAGAACTGCATCCCGCCCTCGAGCAGCAAGGGCTCGGACCGCTGCTCGGGCACCTGGAAGCTGGCCGGTGGCTCGCGTGGCACCGGCGAGATCGAGCTCGCCGAGGACGTGGACGAGGGCAAGGCCGTCGCGGTGCGGGCGACCAAGACCGTCGCCGTCAAGGCCGACGGCCAGGCAGTTCTCTGGGCGAGCGCCTCGGGCATCGCGGTCTTCAGCTTGGGGATCTTTTTTCTGCTGGTGGGGCCCTGGAAGGTGAGGCGACTGTTCGCCGGACGCGGCATCGATCAGCACGGGACACGAGACAGCAGAGTCCATTCATAAGGCACCGTCAGGCCGCGGTCCCAGCCGTTCCGCTCGGCGATCGCCGTCGCCGATGTGTCCGGCCACTGCTCGGGCCACGCCGGTTCGGCCCGCTGCGGCAGGAGTGCAGCGCAGCGATCCCCGCCGACTGCCGTTCCGTACCAGCCAGTTGCCGGCGACAAGGGTTCACGTGCCGGCCGCCGACTATGAAGTGAGCATCATGCGCAGCATCCCGACCCGGCTCGCCCTTCCTCTGCTGCTGATGAGTGCGCTCACCGGCTGCGGACCTACGGGCCCCACCACTTACGAGGTAGGTGAGAAGAAGGTGGAGGTGGACAGGGGCGAGGAGTTCACGCTCTCCGTCCCGGTCGACACCGCGATGGGGGAGTGGTGGCATCTGACGTCCCCGAAGCCGGACGCCGCAGTCGTCGACAGCATCGGAAAGGACGAGAAGCTCGACGGCGACGATGATGACGAGGTCGGCGGCAGCAGCGGAACTGATCTCTTCCAGTTCAAGGCCGTCGGTAAGGGCACGACGAAGATCCGCCTCATCGAGTGCCCCCGCGGCGCCTGCGCGGGCGGTGGCGGCGCCGGCGGAGCAGTCACCCCGTCCCCCGTTCCGAGTGGCAGCCCCGCACCCGACAAGAAGTACCGGGCCACTGTCCACATCTACACCGTGACTGTGAAGCAGCCATGAACACGCCGATGCCGACGCCGCGGCGAGACTGCTGCGCGGCGGCTGGAGGCTGTCGCGGAACTGCTCGCCCTCCGCAGCAGCTACCGCCACAGCAGAGGCTGAACTACCGTGCCGCAAGAGTCTGTTCCGAGACGACAGCATCGTGCTGCGTACTCGGAAGCGGGTCACCACAGCTCGCGCGCGCTCTCCAGCTGCGTCAGGTAGCGCGCGTAGCCGTCCTCGAAGTTCGACCGGTGCTCCATGCGCGGCAGCACGGCGCGGTCACCGTCCAGCCAGCCCGCCGTGTTGACCGGTTCGCCGAGCGCCCGGGCGGCCACGGCGGCCGCGCCGCGGCAGCCGACGGCGTGGTCCGAGGGCGGCAGGACGGGACGGGCCAGGGCGTCGGCGAAGACCTGGGTCCATTCGTCGGACCGGCTGCCGCCGCCGCAGATGGCCAGCCGTCCGTCGAGTCCCGCGGCCTCCATGCAGTGCCGGGCGGCGTACGCGACCGATTCGCACACCGCGCGGACGACGTCCGCCTCTTCGGTGGTGAACGTGACGCCGGTCAACTGGCCGCGGGCGCGCGGCGCGACGAACGGCGCGCGTTCGCCGGACTCGGCGAGGAACGGCAGCGCCGAGACCCCGCGGGCGCCCGGCGGGCTCTGCCGCAGCAGCCCCGCGACGTCGTCGGTGCTCAGCTTCAGAAGCCTCAGCAGCCAGTCGATGCTGGCGGTCCCGACCATCGCGGGCATCCCGCGTGACCACAGCGCGGGGTCCGCGGTGCACAGCCACATCCCGGCGGGCTCCTGGTCCGGCGCGGATGCGCCGATCGCCGGGCGGTCGGTGAGGACCTGGCAGGCGAGCGTGGTGCCGACGGTCAGCAGGCCGTCGCCCGGCTCGGTCAGGCCGCTGCCGAACAGGCTCGCCGGCAGGTCGAAGGGCCCGGCCGTCAGGGGCGTCCCCTCCGGCAGGTCCAGCAGCGCCGCACCCCGCGCGTCGAGGGACAGAAGCCGGCCGGACGGTGCCGGGTCCGCCAGCAGATGCCGCACGTCCCGCAGCCCGCAGGCGGCGATCGCGTCGTCGTCGTACCGCCCGGTCCGTACGTCCAGGAAGGGCATGGACGCGTCGGAGACGTCGACGGTGATCTCCCCGGTGAGCCGCTGTGCGACGGCGTCGACGCAGTATCCGGCGACCGCCGCCCTCTCCAGCGACTCCGGTTCCTCCTCGCGCAGCGTGGCCAGCAGCGGAGCGGGGCAGCCGGGGAAGACGGCCTGACCGGTCAGCCTGTGCACCTCGGCGGCGGTGCCGTCCTCCCACCAGCGCTCCACGAGGTCGTTGGCGCGGCCGTCGAGCCATGAAACCGGCGGCCGCACGGCCTCGCCTTCGGCGTCGCGCAGCCAGAGGCCGTCGCCCTGACCGGTGAGCGCCACGGCGTCGACCGTGCCCCCGTGCTCGGCGCCGACCCGGCGCACGACGGAGGTGACGGTGGCGAGGACCTCGTCCAGGTCCTGTTCCACGCGCTGCGGGCCGGGGTGGTTCAGACGGGAGGGCGCGTCGGCCTCGGCGACGGAGCGGCCCGCGTCGTCGAAGACTGCGGCCTTGGTGAGCGTCGTCCCGATGTCGACACCGATGATCATGCGCTGCCTCCGGTCACCTCGGGGTTCGCCAGGTGTGCGGGCGGCAGGCCGCGCACGTGCCGTGCGGCCTCTCCCGCCACGATGCGCGCGGCACGCTCGGCCGTCTGCCGGGTGGCCCCGGCCAGATGCGGAGTGGCGACGACGCCCGGCAGGCCGCGCAGCGCCCAGTCTGCCGGGGGCGGCTCGACGTCGTACACATCGAGTGCGACGGCCCGCAGCCGGCCGTCGCCGAGCGCCGCCGCGAGCGGCTCGTGGTCGAGCAGTTCCCCCCTGGCGGTGTTGACCAGGACTGCGCCACGGGGGAGGAGCGCCAGCCGCCGCGCGTCGATGAGGTGCCGGGTCTCGGGGGTGAGCCGGGCGTGCAGACTGACCACGGGGCTGGCGCGCAGCAGTTCGTCCAGGTCCACGAGTGTCACGCCGTCCTGCGCCAGGGCCTCGGCGTCGGCGTACGGGTCGCTGACCAGGACGCGGGCGCCGAAGGCCAGGAGCACGCGGGCGACTATGCGTCCGATCGCGCCGTAGCCGACGAGTCCGACGGTCGTGCCGGACAGTTCGAGACCGGCCTTGTCGTAGGCGTAGAGATCACCGCGCCAGCGGCCAGCGTGCAGCTCCGAGTCGGCGCCGGGGATGTGCCGCATCGCGGCGAGGATCATGCCCACGGCGTACTCGGCGGCCGCGCTCGCGTTCCTCCCCGGCGCGTAGCTGACGGCCACACCCGCACGCGTGGCCGCGGCGAGGTCCACGTTCACGGGGCCGCCCCGGCAGACCGCGACCAGCCGGAGGTCCGGTGCGGCGGCGAAGACCGCCTCGGTGAACGGCGCCATCTGCGTGAGGCAGACCTCCACGCCGTCGAGGGACTTGATCAGCGTCTCCTCGTCCCCGCTGGCTTCCCGTACGCCGCCGACCGGGCCGAACGGCTCGACGGGCCAGGGCAGGGTCAGGCGGCGCACGTCCAGGTCGACGGCGTCGCCGGCCTCGTCCCGTACGCATGTCTCCAGCAGCTCGGGGGACACGAAGTGGTCGCCCGCGGCAAGTACGCGCATGGTCGCTCCTGAGTGCTCGGTGCTCGTCGGTGGTGCCGGGTCAGCTCTGCTCGTACGCGCTGATGCGGGCGACCTTGGCGGCGCTGGGGGAGGCCGGGTCGAAGGTGTGGCCGAGCCATTCGCCGACCACGCGTTTGGCCAGTTCGGGCCCGATGACACGGGCGCCCATGGCGAGGACTTGGCAGTCGTTGGACTCCACCGAGCGTTCCACGGAGTAGGCGTCGTGGGCGACGGTGGCCCGGATTCCGGGCACCTTGTTGGCGCTGACGCACATGCCTATGCCGGTGCCGCAGACCAGCAGCGCGCGGTCGGCCTCGCCGCGGGCCACGGCCTCGGCGGCGGCGATCCCGAGCGGCGGGTACGGACGGTCGTCGTCCGGGACGTGCACGCCGTGGTCGTGCACCTCGGTGACCCGGGGGTCCTCCGAGAGCATCCGGCTCAGGATGTTCTTCAGTTCGAGACCGGCGTCGTCGGCCGCTACAGCGATTTTCAACGTTCCTCCACGTGGTGTGTGCCTGCACCGGTGCGGGCACCGGCCCGCCGGGCCAGGACCTGGGCGGCGGCGCCGAGCATGAGGGCCAGCGAGGTGGCACCGGCGTCCGGGTGGCCACGGCCGCGGGGGCCGAGCCGGGCTGCCCTGCCGCGGCGCGCCACGAGATCCGAGGTGGCCCGCGCGCCGCGGTCGGCTTCGTCTGCTGCGGCGGCCCACGCCTGGGCCAGCGTTGTGCCGCTGCCGCACTGCGCGAGAAGGCTGGCGCGGAACGGATCGAGGGCGTCGAGCAGAGTCTTCTCACCGACCTCCGCGCCGCCGAGTGCGCGTACCGCCTCGAAGGCGGAGTCGACCGAGGCCGCCACGGCGTCCAGGGTGACCGGCCCGGCGGCCGACCGGCCGAGGCCGGCGCCGATCTCGGTGAGCAGCACTCCGTACAGCGCGCCGGAGGCGCCTCCGGCGGCGTCGGAGAGGGCGGTGCCGGCGCGCAGCAGGTGACGGCCGACGCGTTGCGTGTCCGCGTCGGTGGCCCTGTCCGCATCCGCAGCGCCCCTGTCGACGGCGTCCGCGTCCGCAGCGCCCCTGTCCACGGCGTCCGCATCCGCAGCGCCCGTGTCCACGGCGTCCGGAGTCTCCTGATCCACCGCGCCGGCCTGCGCCGCCGCGACCGCGGCGCGAAGCCCCCGGACCATCCCCTGGCCGTGGTCGCCGTCACCGCACACCGCGTCGAGCCGGCCGAGCTCGTCCTCGTGTTCCCGTACGACCGCCAGGGCGGCGGCGAGCACCTCCGCGGCGACACCGCGCGGCGGCCCGACCGGGCCGTCCGGGGGCGCGGCCGGTGAGGGAACGTCGGCCGCGGTGGATCCACCGGCGTCGCCGCCCGCCGCCTCGCGGTCGCCGGGCGCTCCCGCGACCCGGGTGAAGCCGGGCGACTCGCAGGGGGCGTCGTAGAGCGCGGCGAGTTCGTCGTCGAGCACGATCACGGACAGCGAGATGCCTGCCATGTCGAGGGAGGTGACGAAGTCGCCGACCTCGGGCCGGTACGGGATCCGTCCCGCGGCGACGAGCCGGTCGTGGACGCGGCCGTAGCAGATGAGCAGGTCCTCCGGGGTGGTGCGGCCCAGCCCGTTGAGGAGAACGGAGACCCTGCGTCCCGGCGGCAGTTCGTCGAGCACGCGATCGACCAGCACGTCGGCGAGGTCACCGGGCGCGAGCGACGGTACGGTCTCGGCGCCCGCCTCTCCGTGGATGCCGAGCCCCAGCTCCATGGCACCGGATTCGACGGTGAACAGCGGCTCGTCGTGGCCGGGCAGTGTGCAGCCGGCGAAGGCGGCACCGTAGGTGCGGGTACGGGCGTTGGCGTGCCGGGCGAGGGCCTCGACCCGCTCCAGCGGGTACCCGCGGTGTGCGGCCGCCGCGGCGGTCTTGAACACGAAGAAGCCGCCGGCCACGCCGCGCCGCTCCTCGGGCCGGTCCGCGGGGCCGCTCGCCACGTCGTCGGTGACGAGCACCGTGCGCGAAGCGATGCCCTCGGCGGCCAGGCGGCGGGCCGCCAGTCCGAAGTGCATGACGTCGCCCGCGTAGTTGCCGAACGAGAACAGCACACCCGCGCCGCCGTCCACGGCGCGCGCGGTCCGGTAGACCTGTTCGGCGCTGGGGCTGGTGAAGACGTCGCCGATGGCGGCCGCGTCGGCGAGCCCGGGCCCGACCAGCCCCGCGAAGGCCGGGTAGTGGCCGCAGCCGCCGCCGATGACGACCCCGACCCGGCCCGGCTCGGGTGCGCTGCGGCTCATCACCCCGTACGCGCCGGGCACGGCACGGACCGTACGGCCGCGGGCGGCGACCAGCCCGCGTATCCAGTCGGACTTGAAGGTGGAGGCGTCACCGAGGGGCCGCATCAGGCCGTCCTCTCCGCGTCGCGGGCGGGGGCGAGCAGGCGGTCCAGCTGCCGGCCGACGTCGTCGAGGTCCGCCGCGCGGCCGGCCGCCAGGGCGAGCGCGTCGGACGGCGGGGGATACGTGGGGTTGGGCAGGGCGACCACGGTCATGCCGGCGGCGTGGGCGGCGCGTATGCCGTTGCCGGAGTCCTCCACGGCCGCGCAGTCCGCGCCGGTGAACCCGAGACGTCCGGCCGCTTCTGCGTAGACGTCGGGGTGCGGCTTGCCGCGGTCGACCTCCGCGCTGGAGACGGTGGCGGAGAAGCTTCCGGCGAGCCCGTGTCCGTGCAGGACGGCGTCGATGAGCCGGCGTGGCGCGGACGAGGCGAGCGCGATGGGTACGCGGCCGGCGACGGCGGCGACGAGCCGTCCGGCGCCGGGCAGCAGGTCCACGCGTCCGCTCTCGAAGTCCGCGACCATCCCGTCCACGACGCTCCGCTCGGTGCCCTCGGGGCCGCCGGCGGGACGGCCCGTCAGCCGCCACAGGTAGGCGGCCCACTCGGGAGCGCTCATCCCCTGCACGGAACGGGTGTCCTCGGGCGTCCAGGGCGTGTGGTGGGCTTCCGCGTAGCGGGTCCAGTTCTCCTCCCACAGGTGTTCGCTCTCGACGAGGACACCGTCCATGTCGAACACCACCGCCTGCAGCCGACCGTCCTGCATGGGGCACCTCTCCGCTGGTGTGGGCTGGCACGGGACGAGATCCCTCGTCCCGAACGTGAAATTAACATCCAGGATGTTATTTGACGAGTCCCCGGACGCCGTTCCCGGTGGCGGCCCCGCCCCGGCGGCCCCGCCGCGCGCCCTCGGTCGGCAGACTGTGTCCATGAGTTCTCGACGCCGTGCGGCACGGCCACAGGAGTCCCGCCAGCAGACGATCGCCGAGTACGTGGCGGAGAACGGCTCCGCGACGGCGAACGAACTGGCGGAACTGACCGGCGTCAGTGTGATGACCGTGCACCGGGATGTGGACGACCTGGCCAGGCGCGGTCTGCTGCGCAAGTTCCGGGGCGGCGTCTCCGCGCAGCCCTCCTCGGTCTTCGAGAGCGACGTGGAATACCGGCTCGGCGCGAGGCTGGAGCAGAAGCAGGCGATCGCCCGGTGCGCCACCGGGCTGGTGGAGCCCGGCACTTCCCTCCTGCTGGACGACTCCACCACCGCGCTTCAGCTCGCCCGGCGGCTGGAGCAGTTCACGCCCCTGACCGTGGTGACCAACTACCGGCGGGCCATCGACGAGTTGTGCGGTGTGACGGACATGCGGCTGATCGCTCTGGGCGGCGAGTACTCACGTACACACGACTCCTTCAACGGGCTGTCCTGCACCGAGGCGATCGCCAGGGTCCACGTCGACGTCGCGTTCGTGAGCACGTCGGCGATGAGCACGACCATGACGTTCCACCAGGAGCAGGAGATCGTCCAGGTCAAGCGGGCGATGCTGGCCTCGGCCTCCAAGCGGGTGCTGCTGATGGACTCGGGGAAGCTGGCGCGGACCGCCCTGCACCAGCTGGCTCCGCTCTCCGGCTACGACGACCTCGTGGTCGACGACGGCGCGGCACCGGAGGTGCTGGCGGAGCTCCGCGAGGCGGTGAGGGTGCACGTCGCGGAGACCGATCGCTCTTAACGTATTGCGTGTGAAAAAAACACGCTCTACGGTGCGTCCGGTGGAGGCAGACCGCGATCCGTTCGCGGGCGCCGCACACACCGAACTGCGCCAGGGTGCCCAGTGCCGGACGGGCACTGGCTCCCCGGCCGGCTGGTCCGGCAAGGACCACATCCGTCGCAGGGACCGCACCCGCACAGGGGAGACCCATGAACGAGCCGGAGACAACACAGGCCGCACTCGGCACAGCCCGCAGCACCGACACCGCACGGCAGCCCCGCAGTCCGGAGGGGCAGGACGGGCCGGACGCACCGGCAGCCGCGTCCGCGCCGGACGCCCCCGGCTACGTACCCCGCGGGATCGAACGCATCGGCATCCCCCGGCCGCTGGTGTGGGGATTCGTCGGCGTCTTCATCTACATGATCGGTGACGGCGTCGAGATCAGTTACCTCACCGACTATCTGCAGCAGCCCGACGGCGGCGGCCTCGCCGGCGGCCAGGCGTCCTTCGCCACGGTGACCGCCTACGGCATCGCCGTGATGATCGCGTCCTGGTTCTCCGGCACGCTCTCCGCGATCTGGGGCCCGCGCCGGGTGATGTGGCTCGGAGCGGCCTGGTGGGTCGTCTTCGAGATCGTCTTCCTCTTCTTCGCCATACCCAGCCAGAGCCTGGCGTTCATCGCGACGGTCTACGGGATACGCGGCTTCGCCTACCCGCTCTTCGCGTTCGCGTTCCTGGTGTGGGCACAGACGACCAGCCCGCAGCGGATGCGCGGATCGGTCGCCGGCTGGTTCTGGTTCGCCTTCACCGGCGGCCTGCCGACCCTCGGCGCGGGCGTCGCCGCGCTGGCCATCGGACCGCTGGGCATGAGCCTGCGGGACACCCTCGTGCTCTCCCTCGTCCTCGTCGCGATCGGCGGTGCCATCGGCTCCTTCGCCGTACGGGAACCCCAGGGGCTGCAGCCGATCGCCGACTCGTCGGTGACCGAGCCCCGCAGCTACCGCAGGCTGCTGGAGGGCGTGGACATCCTGTGGCGCGACAAGCGCACTCTCGCCGGCGGGCTGGTGCGCATCGTCAACACCGCACCGCAGTACGGCTTCTTCGCGATGTTCCCGTTCACCTTCGGCACGGCCGGGGACGCGGACGGCTTCCTCAGCATCGCCCAGCTCTCCACCCTCACCGCCATCACCTACGGCGCCAACATCGCCGCCAACCTCTTCTTCGGCGTCTTCGGCGACTACTTCGGCTGGCGCCGCACCGTCACCGTCTTCGGCTGTCTCGGCTGCGCGGTCGCCACGCCGCTGTGGTACTTCGTCTCGCTGGCCAGCGAGAGCTTCACCGTCGCCGTCGTGCTGGGCTGCGTCTACGGCGTGCTGCTCGCCGGCTTCGTACCGCTGTCCGCCCTGATGCCGTCGATGGTGCGGCACAAGGACAAGGGAGCGTCGCTCGCCGTGCTCAACTTCGGTGCGGGCGGGGCCGCGTTCGTCGGGCCGTTCCTGGTCACGGTCTTCTATCCGTTCGTCGGGGGCGGCGGCGTCGCGATCGTCTTCGGCGCGCTCTACCTCGTGGTCGCCGTCCTGTCGACCCGGCTGAAGGACCCCAGCGACCCCGGCGAGCAGCGCCGTGCCGCCGGCACCCCTGCGGCCGTCACCGGCAGCACGGCGTGACGGGGCTGCTCGGCACGGCCGGTCCCGGCGGTCCGCCGTCGCACCCGGCGCGCACCGTCCCCGGAGGCGGTTCGTGAGCTGCCCCGACGTATGGGTCGGCATCGACCTGGGCACCACGGGCGCCCGCGCCCTCGCGGCCGACCGCGAGGGCCGGGTGCTCGGCCGTGGCACGGTCCCGCTCACCAGCCACCGCGACGGCGTGCGGCACACCCAGTCGCCTGAGGAGTGGTGGACCGCCGCCGCGACCGCCTGCCGTCAGGCACTCCGGGATGTGCCGCCCGCCAGGATCGGCGGCGTGGCGGTCGACGCCACCTCCGGGACGGTCCTGCTGACCGGCGCCGGCGGTGAGGCGCTGACCCCGGGCCTGATGTACGACGACGGGCGCGCCGGACAGGAGGCGGCCGAAGCCGACGCCCGCGGCGGCGAGATCTGGCAGCGGCTGGGGTACGGGCGCATGCAGCGCTCCTGGGGCCTGCCGAAGCTGTGCCGGCTGCTGCGGGAGTACGGCCACGGGACGGGCGCCGGCACCCACCGCGCACGGCTCACACACCAGAACGACTACGTGAACCGGCGCCTTACCGGCCACGCGACCCCCACCGACAGCAGTCACGCCCTGAAGTCCGGCTTCGACCTGACCGAGGACGACTGGCCCTGGGAGGTGCTGGACGCCCTCGCGGTCCCGCCCGAGGTGCTGCCGGACGTGGTGGCTCCGGGCACCACCCTGGGCCTGGTCTGCGACGCCGCGTCGGAACGGACCGGTCTGCCGGCCGGGGCGAGGGTGACGGCGGGCATGACCGACGGCTGCGCGGCCCAGCTGGCCGTCGGCGCCACCGGTGCCGGGGACGTCAACTCGGTGCTCGGTACGACCGTCGTGGTCAAGGGCGTCAGTCCCCACCTGCCCCGGGATCCCGACGGGGCCGTCTACGCGCACCGCTCACCCACCGGACTCTGGCTGCCGGGCGGCGCCTCCAGCGCCGGCGGGCGCGCCCTGGAGACGGTCTTCCCCTCCGGGCGGTTCGCCGCCCTCGACGCGGCCGCGGAGCAGCACGGGCCCGCGGGCACCGTGGCCTACCCGCTGCCCGGCACGGGCGAGCGCTTCCCCTTCGCAGCACCCGCGGCGCACGGATTCCTGCTGGAGAACCCCGGTGCCCGGCTGGACGAGACAGAGCACTACCGCGCCCTGCTGGAAGGTGTGGCGTTCGTGGAACGCCTGGCACTGGACCGGCTGGACCTGCTCGGGGTGCCCACCGGCGGCGGCCTCACCCTGGGCGGAGGCGGCAGCGGCAGCCGCGTCTGGTCGGCGCTGCGCGCGGATGTACTCGGCCGGTCCGCGCGCGTCACGCGGGAGCACGGCTCGGCGTTCGGCATGGCCCTGCTCGCCGCGTCCCCCGGATTCGGTGAAGGTGCCGCGGGAGGGAGCGGCGCCGGGGGAGGGGGCGGTGGCGGAACCGGTGCCGAGGGCATCGCCGCCGCGAGCCGTGCGATGGTACGGACACGGGAGACCTTCGTACCCCGCGGACAGCACCAGGAGCCCCTGCTGCGGTCCTACCGGCGGCTCGTACGGGAGCTGGAGCGGCGCGGCTGGCTCCCGTCCGAACTGGCCGCGCACGCTGTGCGGAGGAGTCTCACGTGACGGAACTGGTGCTGGTGCGGCACGGCGAGACCGTGTGGCACGCGGAGAACCGATACGCGGGCAGCAGCGACGTGGAGCTGACCGAACGAGGCGCCGCGCAGGGCCGTGACCTCGCCCGGTGGGCGTCCCGGCAGGGCGAGTTCGCGGCGGTGCTCAGCTCACCGCTGCGCCGTTGCCGCCGGACCGCTGCGCCCGCCGCCGAAGCGGCCGGCCTCCCGTTGCGCTGCGAACCGCGCCTGCGGGAACTGCACTTCGGCGAGGGCGAGGGCATGACCAGGGCGGAGATGCGGCGGGCCTTCGGCGACCGGCTCGCGGCCTTCCACCGCGATCCCGCCGGATCGCCTCTGCCCGGTGGCGAGGACCCGGCCGCCGCCGCCGGCCGGGGCCTGGCGGCCCTGCACGACATCGCTGCCGCGCATCCGGACGGAACCGTGCTGGCCGTGTCGCACAACACCCTTATCCGGCTCGTGCTGTGCACGGTCCTCGGCATCCCGTTGTCCGAGTACCGGCGGACGTTCCCCGAACTCGCCAACACGGCACCGACGACCCTGCGCCTGCGCGAGGGCCGGTGGTCCCTGATCCGCTTCAACGCGCCGCTGTGCTGACGGCACCGCCGTGCTGCCGGGGCCGGCCGCCGTGCTTGGTGCCCGGACGCGGCCGTACGGGATACTGGCCCGCATGAGTCTGTTCCGCGACGACGGCATCGTGCTGCGCACCCAGAAGCTGGGTGAGGCGGACCGGATCATCACGCTGCTCACGCGCGGGCACGGCCGGGTGCGTGCGGTCGCGCGCGGGGTGCGGCGCACGAAGTCGAAGTTCGGGGCGCGGCTGGAGCCCTTCAGCCACGTCGATGTGCAGTTCTTCGCACGCGGCAGTGAACTGGTCGGCCGCGGGCTGCCGTTGTGCACCCAGACAGAGACCATCGCCCCGTACGGGCAGGGCATCGTCGCCGACTACGCGCGCTACACCGCCGGTACGGCCATGCTGGAGACCGCCGAGCGCTTCACCGACCACGAGGGCGAGCCCAACGTGCAGCAGTATCTGCTGCTGGTGGGCGGGCTGCGCACGCTGGCCGCCGGCGAGCACGCGTCCGGTCTGGTGCTGGACGCCTTCCTGCTGCGTTCGCTGGCCATGGGCGGTTACGCGCCGAGCTTCGACGACTGCGCCAAGTGCGGGCTGCACGGCCCCAACCGGTTCTTCTCCGTCGCCTCCGGAGGCGTGGTGTGCGGCGACTGCCGGGTGCCCGGCAGCGTCGTACCGTCCCCGGAGACGCTGCGGCTGCTCGGCGCGCTGCTCACGGGGGACTGGGAGACGGCCGACGCGAGCGAGGCCAGGCACGCGCGGGAGGGCACCGGGCTGGTGTCGGCGTATCTGCACTGGCACATGGAGCGCGGGCTGCGCTCGCTGCGCTACGTCGACCGCACGACGGGCTTCCCCCCGGGACCGCAGGCACAGGCACAGGCGCATTCGCAGTCCGGGCCGCAGCCGCCGGTGGAGCCGTCGGCCGAGCCGGAGGCCCGGCAGTCCTGACCGGCGTCCTGACCAGCAGGGGCGGACCGGCGTCGGCTACGCTCGCCCGTGTCCCGGCGCTCCCGGCGCTTCCCGCCCTGTGACGCCGACCCGTCCATCCCTGGAGCTGAACGACCATGGCACGCCGCGCAATGCTGCAGAGGCAGCGTCGCGAGTACGTCACGCCCGAGCCGCACCCCTCCGGCGAACGCCCGCCCGAGATCCCGCCGGAGCTGGTCCCCGGCCACGTGGCGTGCGTCATGGACGGCAACGGACGGTGGGCCAAGCAGCGGGGTCTGCCGCGTACGGAGGGGCACAAGGTCGGCGAGGGCGTCGTGCTCGACGTGCTCAAGGGCTGCCTGGAGATGGGCGTGAAGAACCTCTCCCTGTACGCCTTCTCCACGGAGAACTGGAAGCGTTCGCCGGAAGAGGTGCGCTTCCTGATGAACTTCAACCGTGACGTCATCCGGCGCCGCCGCGACGAGATGGACGAACTGGGCATCCGCATCCGCTGGGTGGGCCGGATGCCGAAGCTGTGGAAGTCGGTGGTGCGCGAGCTGCAGGTCGCGCAGGAGCAGACCGTCGCCAACGACGCGATGACGCTCTACTTCTGCGTCAACTACGGCGGGCGTGCCGAGATCGCGGACGCGGCGCAGGCGCTCGCCGAGGACGTGCGGGCCGGGAAGCTCGATCCGTCGAAGGTGAACGAGAAGACCCTCGCCAGGTACCTGTACTACCCGGACATGCCGGATGTGGACCTCTTCCTGCGTCCGTCCGGCGAGCAGCGCACGTCCAACTACCTGATCTGGCAGAGCGCTTACGCCGAGATGGTCTATCAGGACGTGCTGTGGCCGGACTTCGACCGCCGTGACCTGTGGCGGGCCTGTCTCGAATACGCCAAGCGCGACCGCCGCTTCGGCGGGGCACGAGGGAACGGCGGGGACGCGAAGAGCTCCTAGGGCGCGTCGCTGCGTCGCCTGCGGGCCTGCGGGCCTGCGTCGAGCGCGGGGCTTGCGGGGGCGCGCGGGGCCGACGTCAGCGTGCCCGGGAGAGCCAGTCGGTGTAGCTGGTGGGCGCGATGCGCGCGCCCGCCGGAGCAGTGAGGACGTCGCCCCGTACGGCGGCGAACATGCCGGCGGAGTCATCCGTGACGACAGACCGTCCGCCGCCCTTGGCCCTGATCGTGAGCCGCCCGAGTTCGTCGAGGGGATGGACTTCGGGGCCGGCGATCTCCAGTACGCCGCCCGCGGGAGCGCCGGCGGCGACTTCGGCGACGTAGTGCGAGACGTCGGCCGCGGCGACCGGCTGCAGGGGCGTCCGTGGCAGGCGGACGGTGCCGCCGTCGACGGTCCAGGACATCACCGCCTCGACGAACTCCATGAACTGCGTGGCGCGGACGATCGAGTAGGGGACCGGCCCGGCCTTGAGGGCATCCTCCTGGAGCACCTTGGCCCGGTAGTAGTCCAGCTCCGGAACCTGCTCCACGCCGACGATGGAGAGGATGACGAAGTGCCCGGTCCCGCTCTTCCCGCTCGCGGCGAGGAGGTTGTCCATCGAGGTCCGGAAGAAGGCGGACGACGCCTCGTCGAAGGTCGGGGAGTTCGTCAGATTGACGACGGTGTCCGCACCCGCGACGGCTGCTTCCAGGCCCTGTCCGGTGATGACGTCCACGCCCGTGGACAGGGAATGCGGTACGGCTTCGTGTCCGGCCGAGTTCAGGTCCGCCACGACCTGCGATCCGATCAGCCCGGTTCCACCGATCACTGCGACCTTCATGTGGTGACCCTCTCTCCCGGCGTCTCTGCCCGTCATGACTCCATGTAGTCATACGCGTACCGTGTGTGCACATCGGTCACGTCCTGACCCGTCGCCCCTCGCAGAGCGCGGCGTCCGGCGTCGTCGGAGGACGCCGTGTGAGCGGTCTGAGCGGCCGCGGTGTGCGGGACGCGCGGCAGGAGAGGCGGATGAGCGGAGACAGCACCGCGACGGAGCGGCCCCGGCGGCTGCGGCGGACGATGCGCGGGCGGGACCCGGGCGAGGAGCACCGGTCGGCGACCCCCCTGGAGCTCTTCTTCGACCTGACGTTCGTGGTCGCGGTGTCCCAGGCGGCGGCCCAGCTCCACCACGCCCTGGTCGAGGGGCATTTCGCCTCGGGCCTGGCCGGATATGCCGCGGTGTTCTTCGCGATCTGGTGGGCCTGGATGAACTTCACCTGGTTCGCCTCGGCGTACGACACGGACGACGTGCTCTACCGGCTGTTGACGCTGCTGCAGATGTCCGGGGTCCTCGTACTGGCCGCGGGGGTGCCCTCCGCGTTCAAGGACGGCGACTTCCTTCTCGTCGTGATCGGCTACGTCGTCATGCGCACCGCGATGGTCGCGCAATGGCTGCGGGCCGCCGCCGAACACCCCCAGGGCCGCAGCGGGGCGCTGCGCGTCGCGACCGGCATCGCCGTGGTCCAGTGCGGGTGGATCGCCAGGCTCTGGGCCCCGGGCGTCTGGGCGCCCGTCACCTTCGTGGTGCTGGTGGCGGCGGAGCTCGTCGTACCGGTATGGGCGCAGTACCGGGGGAAATCCGGCGGATGGCATCCCGGGCACATCGCCGAACGGTACGGCCTGTTCACGATCATCGTGCTCGGCGAGGTCATCTTCGGCGCCTTCGCGGGCATGCAGTCGGCCGTGACGGCTCACGGCCTGTCGGTCTCCGTCATGCTCGTCGCCGCCGGCGGCCTGCTCCTCGTGTTCGGCCTGTGGTGGATCTACTTCACCGGCCGTGAATCCGGGCTGGCCACCCTGCGCACCGCGATGGTCTGGGGTTACGGGCACTACGTGGCCTTCGCCGCGCTGGCGGCGCTCGGTGCCGGGCTGGAGGCGGCGCTGGACGCCGCCGAGCAGCACGGGGACCTGAGCGCCCGGGCCGCCGGCCTGGCCGTGGCGGTCCCTGTGGCGGTCGTCCTCGTCGCTCTGGGCCTGCTGCACCGGCTGACGGGCACCGGCACCGCCGGCCACGGCCTGCTAGTGGGGGGAGGGGCGCTCGCCGTGCTGGTACTCGGGGCCGGTGCGCCCGTGCTGGGCGTGGGCGGCGCGGTGCTGGGCATGGGGCTGGCCGTCGCCGCCACCCTGGCGGTCGACGTGGCCGCGTTCCGCCTCGGCGACGACCGGCCGGGGTGACCGGCAGGGCTTGCGCCCTCGCGCGGTCACTTCAGCGCGGTCCTTCAGCGCGGTCCGTCAGCGGCGTGACCAAGGGCGGCGTCACTTCGCGGCGGCGCACTCCCCGCACGTACCGAAGATCTCGACGGTGTGACCGACGTTCACGAAGCCGTGCTCCTCGGCGATGGAGTCGGCCCACTTCTCCACGGCCGGTCCCTCGACCTCGACGGCCTTGCCGCAGCGGCGGCACACCAGATGGTGATGGTGGTCGTCGCTGTGGCACCGGCGGTAGACCGATTCGCCCTCGTCGGTGCGCAGGACGTCGACCTCGCCGGCGTCGGCGAGGGACTGCAGCGTGCGGTAGACGGTGGTCAGCCCGACCGAGTCCCCGCGGTGCTTGAGCATGTCGTGGAGCTCCTGCGCACTGCGGAACTCCTCGACCTCAGCCAGTGCCGCCGAGACTGCGGCACGCTGCCGCGTCGACCGGCCGCGGACAGGGGGACCTGCGGTGGTCACGCTGTCTCCTTCGCTCGTCTCGCTCGCTCACTGAACCTGCCCGGTCATTGTGCCAGGCACTGCGGGTACGGGGCCCCACGCCCGGAAACCGGTGGCCGGGCGTGGGCACTACGCCGCGCCCTCGGCGCCCCTGCCGTCGCGGGCGGAGGCCTGGTCCCGGGAGGATGCTCCGTCCCCGTCCTGGGGCCTTGACCGGCCACCCGGCCGGGTCCCGCCGGCGACAGTCACCCCGTGGTCCGAGCCCAGGCCGCCCGAGCCCCCGTCGCCCGAGCCCCGGTGGTCCGGATCTCCTCGGTCGGGGTGCCCGTGCAGCGCCGCCCTTCGTTTCGCGAGCGGCGCCGCGAGGGCCGTCACCAGGGCGAACACAGCGATGGCCAGTACGACGATGCTGCCGCCGGGCGGCACGTCCGCGTAGTACGACATGGTGGTCCCCGACAGGGTCACGGCCACCCCGAAGATCACGGACAGCCCCAGCGTGGCGGCGAAGCCCCGCGTGACCTGCTGCGCGGCGGCCACGGGAATCACCATCAGCGCGCTCACCAGCAGCAGGCCGACCACCCGCATGGCGACGGTGACCGTCACCGCGGCGGTGACCGCGAGCAGCAGGTTCAGCAGCCGCACCGGGAGACCGGTGACGCGAGCGAACTCCTCGTCCTGGCAGACCGCGAACAGCTGCCGCCGCAGCCCCAGCGAGCAGGCCAGGACGAACGCCGACAGACAGACGATCGCGACCACGTCGGAGTCGGAGACGGTGGTGATCGAGCCGAACAGATATGTGGTGAGGCTGGCGTTGGAGCCGTTCGGGGCCAAGTTGATGATCATGACACCGCCCGCCAGGCCGCCGTAGAAGAGCATCGCGAGGGCGAGATCCCCGCGTGCCTTCCCGTACCAGCGGATCAGCTCCATCGTGACCGCGCCGAGCGAGGCGACGGCGATCGCCATCCACACCGGGCTGGTGCCCAGCAGGAAGCCGAGCGCGACGCCGGTGAGCGCGACGTGACCGATGCCGTCGCCCATGATCGCCTGGCGGCGCTGTACGAGGTAGATGCCCACGGCCGGCGCCGCGATGCCCACCAGCAGTGCGGCGAGCAGGGCGCGCTGCATGAACGGGTAGTGCAGCAGCTCGGTCATGCGTGCGTCCCGGGGTTGGCTTCGCTCACGGAGAGTCCGCTCTGGATGGCCGCGGCCGTTGCGGCGGCGTCGCGGGTGTCGTGCGGATGGCAGGCCAGGTCGTGCAGGCGTTCGGGGTCGGCGACGCTCTCGGCCAGCCCGTCGCGCATCAGCACCGCGCGGTCGATGAGCGGTGCGAGCGGGCCCGCCTCATGCAGGACGAGCAGTACGGACGTACCGCGTCCCACCTGCTCGCGCAGCGCCTCCGCCAGTACGTCCTGGGCAGCCAGGTCCACGCCGGCCAGGGGCTCGTCCATGATCAGCAGATCGGGTTCGGACGCCAGCGCCCGGGCGATCAGTACGCGCTGGTGCTGGCCGCCGGAGAGGGCGTTGACGGAGTCCTTGGCGCGGTGTCCGAGTCCGACGACGTCGAGGGCACGGGCGACGGCGGCCCTGTCCGCCCGGCCCAGCGGGCGCAGCCTCGTACGGGCCAGGCGGCCGGAGGAGACGACCTCCCGCACGGTGGCGGGCACGCCCGCGGCGGCCGTGGACCGCTGCGGCACGTAGCCGATGCGGCGCCAGTCGCGGAACCGGGCGAACGGGGTGCCGAACAGCTCCAGCTCGCCCCCGGAGAGCGGCACCTGACCGATGACGGTACGGATCGCCGTCGACTTCCCCGAGCCGTTGGCGCCGAGCAGGGCGACGACCTCGCCGCTGCCGACGGTCAGGTCGATGCCGCGCAGCACGGTGCGCGCCCCCAGTGAGGCGGTGGCGGCCCGGAGGGACATCACGGGCTGCGGTGCGGCCATGGGAGGGGCCTTTCCCTCGGTGGTCGGTGATGGGAGGAGCGGGGCGGAGCCGGGGAGTGCGGAGTGCCGTGGGCTCAGGGGGCGCCGAGTGCGTTCTGCAGCGCGAAGAGGTTCTGGTGCATGACCGAGAAGTAGTCCTGGCCCTTCTTCACGGTCTCCAGTGGGCTGAGTACCCCGGTCCTCAGGTTCAGATCGTTCGCCAGGGTCCTGGCCGTCTTGTCGCTGGCGCTCGACTCGAAGAAGACCGTGTCGACGTCGTCCGCCTTGGCGATCTTGTGCAGCTTCTTCATGCGGGCGCCGCTCGGCTCGGACTCCGGGTCGATGCCGGAGACGGCGGCCTGGTGCAGCCCGTACCGCTCGGCGAGATAGCCGAAGGCGGCGTGAGTGGTGATGAAGGTGTCGGTCTTCTTGCGCGACAGACCCTTCTTGAACTCCTTGTCGAGGGAGTGCAGGCGCTCGGTCAGGGCGCGGGTGTTCTTCTCGTAGTCCTTCTTGTGCGCCGGGTCGGCCTCGGCGAGCTTCTTGCCCACGCCCTCGGCGATCTGCGCGTAGCGGACGGGATCGAGCCAGACGTGCGGGTCGCCGCCCTGCCCGGAGTCCGAGTGCGAGTGGCCGTGGTCCTCGCCGTGGCCCTCGTGGTCCTTGTCTTGGTCCTCGCCGTGGACGTCCTCGCTGTGCTTCTCCAGCGAGGTGTACGAGGAGGCTTCGGCCACGTGCTCCGGCTCGGCCTGCTGGACGCCCTCGTCGACGGCGGGCTGGAGGCCCTTGAGGTAGACGACGAGGTCGGAGTCGGTCAGCCGGCCGGTCTGCTGAGGACTGAGTTCCAGGTCGTGCGGCTCGGAGCCGGGCTTGGTGAGGGACTCGACCTCGACGTGCCCGGCGCCTATCTGCTGGGCGAGGAACTGGAGGGGATAGAAGGACGCGACGACGTTCACCTTCCCGTCCGCCTCCTCCTCGCTGCCCGGGCCACTCGTGCAGGCGGTGAGGGCGAGAGAGCCGACGCCGAGAGCGGTGGCGGCGGCGAGCGCGCGTATCAGACGACGGGAAGCGTTCATGACAGTCATTTTCAGACTACTTGGAAACGATTGTCAAATGATGCGATGGATTCGGGCCGGTGGAGAGCGTGCACGGGCGCCCGCGAATCGATCGCCGTACCGATAGCCGAACCGATTTGATCCGCCCCCCTCATGGCTCGGTAACCTGAAGTATTCCGTCCGCCGTTGATGAAGAGAGCACTGTGGCCGCCGACAAGATCGACACCATCGTCAGCCTGAGCAAGCGCCGTGGCTTCGTGTACCCGTGCAGCGAGATCTACGGTGGTCAGCGTGCCGCCTGGGACTACGGGCCGCTGGGTGTGGAGCTGAAGGAGAACATCAAGCGTCAGTGGTGGCGCGCCATGGTCACATCGCGGGACGACATCGTCGGCATCGACTCGTCCGTGATCCTGGCACCGCAGGTGTGGGAGGCATCCGGCCATGTCGCCACCTTCACCGACCCGCTGACCGAGTGCACCTCCTGCCACAAGCGCTTCCGTGCGGATCACCTGGAGGAGGCGTACGAGGCGAAGCACGGGCGGCTTCCGGCCAACGGTCTCGCCGACGTCAACTGCCCCCACTGCGGCAACAAGGGCGGCTTCACCGAGCCCAAGCAGTTCTCCGGGCTGCTCTCCACGCACCTCGGCCCGACGCAGGACGCCGGCTCCGTCGCCTACCTGCGGCCCGAGACGGCGCAGGGCATCTTCACCAACTTCGCTGCCGTACAGCAGACTTCGCGCAAGAAGCCGCCGTTCGGCATCGCGCAGACGGGCAAGTCCTTCCGCAACGAGATCACGCCGGGCAACTTCATCTTCCGCACCCGCGAATTCGAGCAGATGGAGATGGAGTTCTTCGTCAAGCCGGGCGACGACGAGAAGTGGCACGAGTACTGGATGCAGCAGCGCTGGTCCTGGTACACGGATCTCGGCCTGAGCGAAGAGAACATGCGCTGGTACGAGCACCCGCAGGAGAAGCTCTCGCACTACTCCAAGCGCACCGCCGACATCGAGTACCGGTTCAACTTCGGCGGCAACGAGTTCTCGGAACTCGAAGGCGTCGCCAACCGCACCGACTTCGACCTCACGGCGCACTCGAAGGCCTCCGGGCAGGACCTGTCCTACTTCGACCAGGAAGCCGGGGAGCGCTGGGTCCCGTACGTGATCGAACCTGCGGCAGGCGTCAACCGCGCGATGCTCGCATTCATGCTCGACGCCTACATCGAGGACGAGGCGCCCAACGCCAAGGGCAAGCTGGAGAAGCGCAACGTGATGCGGCTCGACCCGAGGCTCGCCCCCGTCAAGGTGGCCGTGCTTCCGCTGTCGCGTAACGAGAAGCTGTCGCCGAAGGCGCGCGGCCTCGCCGAGACGCTGCGCCGGCACTGGAACATCGAGTTCGACGACGCCGGCGCCATCGGCCGCCGCTACCGCCGTCAGGACGAGATCGGCACGCCCTTCTGCGTCACCGTCGACTTCGACACCCTCGACGACAACGCCGTCACGGTGCGCGAGCGCGACACGATGAAGCAGGACCGCGTCTCGCTCGACCAGATGGAGAGCTACCTGGCCGGGCGGCTGCTGGGCTGCTGACCGCTGAGCTGTACGAACGTGAAGGGCCGGTTCCGCCGCGGCGGAACCGGCCCTTCACGCTGTTCAGCCGGCCTCTGTCTGCTCGCCGCCGTCTGCGGTCGGTGCCGCGAAGCCGGTGGTGTCCAGCTCGCAGCCGAAGGGCTCGGGAATGTGCAGCGTCTTCCCGAACGGCACGGTCGTGTGGGCCGTGTAACCCTTCGCCGACGGCGTCGAGAAGACCGTTGCCGACTCCTCCTCCATGTCCAGGAGCAGATACACGGGGACGCGGGTCCTGCCGTAGACCCGGAGTTTGTCCTCCCAGTCGGCGGTGCGCGTCGACCGCGAGGTGAGTTCGGCGACCAGTGAGAGTGCGTCGCCGTCGATGTACCGCTTCGTGGTGTCGAACGCGTTCCGTGCCGCAACGTAGAAATCGGGGCCGTACGCACGCTCCTCACCGGGGAAGGTGAAGAGGAACGGAGCGTCGCCGCAGGTCTCGCCCTCGGGTAGGTGCGGCCTCAGCTGCTCCCGAATCGCTTCCATGACCCCGAAGTAATATCCCTTCGACCACGGTGACATGACGATGTTTCCCCCGATGATCTCCGCCCGGTAACCGTCGGGCACGTCCATGCTCAGCAGCGTCCGGCACAGCGCCTCGAAACCGGGCGGGCCGTCGGGGGTCTCTATGGGCGTCGATGACGTGGGTCGCTCAAGCATTACCGTCATGATGCGCCTTTCTTTCTGGGTGATCCAGTCGTCACTCAGGGTATTCGGAGCCACTGACAACGGGCTGCGGGCCGATGGCTCACGACAGGAGGCCGTCAACACCGGTTCCGCGGTGCCGAATCCGTCCGTCGGAGTACGGGGCCCGCGCTGCCCGTCCCGGTCAGGCGCGGAGGCCGCGGATGACCAACGTCCGTACCGCTGCGAAGTCTTCGTCGATGCCTGGGCGCGACCACTCCGCGGCGTACGCCGGGTCGTGGAAGCGGCCCGTCGCCTGGAACACCGCACGGGCGGCCTCGGTCGGGAAGCCGACCGAGTCGGAGGCGAAGACGCCCTCCCGGCGGCCGTCCTCGATGATGCGGGCGAGCTGGCCGACCAGATCGCCGATGTGCCGGTCGACGACGGCGCTCATGTCGCCGGTCAGGACCGAGTACGTGGCGAACAGCTCCGGATCTCCGCCCGCCTTGTGGCGCTTGGCCTCGAAGAGCCTGGTGAGCCAGCGGTCGAGGCGCTCCTCAGCCGGGGCGGAGTCGTCGACGACGGGGGTCAGCAGCTCGCTGGTGCGGTCCAGCCAGCGCTGGGTGACCGCCTCACGGAGGGCGGCCTTGGTGCGGAAGTGGCGGTAGACACTGCCGTGGCTGACGCCGAGGGCGCGCGCGACGTCCACCACCGTGGCCTTGCTGGGCCCGTAGCGGCGCAGCACCTCCTCGGTGGCCTCGAGAACACGCTCCGCAGTCAGCGCTTCCGACACCATCGGGCCCCCTGTTCTGGCTATTTCTCGCTGTCGAGGTGCGCCATCTGGGCCGCCGGATACCGGTCGCCGGCGGCGGAACCGGCGGGGACCGCCTGCTCGATGGCGTCGAGATCGTCCGCGTCGAGAGTAACGTCAAGCGCCGACAGGGACTCCGCCAGCCGCTCGCGGGTACGGGCGCCGATCAGCGGAACGATGTCCTCGCCTCGCGAGAGAACCCAGGCGATGGCGGTCTGGGCGACGGTGACCCCCTTTCCGTCGGCGACACGGCGCAGCGCCTCGACGAGCGTGAGGTTGCGCTCCAGGTTCTCGCCGGAGAAGCGCGGGCTCATGCTGCGGAAGTCGCCCGGCGAGAGCTCCCGTTGGCTGGACCAGTTGCCGCTGATGAGGCCGCGGGAGAGCACTCCGTAGGCTGTGACGCCGATGCCCAGTTCGCGGCAGGCGGGGAGGATCTGGTCCTCGATGCCGCGGGAGATCAGCGAGTACTCGATCTGCAGATCGCTGACGGGAGCCACCGACGCGGCCTTGCGAACGGTCTCGGCGCCGACCTCGGAGAGGCCGATGTGCCGCACGTGACCGGCCGTGACCAGCTCGGCGATGGCACCGACGGTCTCCTCGACGGGGACGGCCGGGTCGAGGCGGGCGATCCGGTAGATGTCGATGTGGTCCGTGCCGAGGCGCTGGAGCGAGTAGGCGGCGAAGTTCTTCACCGCCTCGGGGCGGCCGTCGTAGCCGGTGAAGCCGCCCTCGACCGTTCGCAGGGCGCCGAACTTCACGCTGATCAGGGCCCGTTCGCGGTGGGCGGCCGATGTGGTGCGCAGGGCCTCGTTGATGAGCAGTTCGTTGTGGCCCATGCCGTAGAAGTCGCCGGTGTCCAGCAGGGTCACGCCCGCGTCGAGGGCGGCGTGGACGGTCGCGACGGATTCGGCACGGTCGGTGTCGCCGTAGAGGGCGGACATGCCCATGCAGCCGAGGCCGAGAGCCGAGGTGCGGGGGCCGTTCTTTCCGAGGACGCGGGTCTGCATGGAGCGCTCCTTGGGGTGGTGGGTGCCGGTGTGCCGCCGGGGCTCCGCTGAGCGGGGCGGCTTGCGGTGACAACTATGGCATGACAGATGACAGATTTCAATATCTGTCAGTCCAACCCCCATCCATCCAAGGTCAGGCCTGCTCCGTGCGGCCCCCGCCCCCTCCGACGCCCCTCGTAAGGCCGCCCCGCCGATGCGGGACAATGGGAGACCGCGCGCCCGCCCGGCCGCGCATGCAACGCGATGCCGCGCACACGGGCGGCCCCGCGACCGCACCGTCCGTACGAACGTCCCGGAGGACGCCGCCGTCATGACGCCGCCGCTCCACATCGGTCCCCACACCGTCCAGCCGCCTGTCGTGCTGGCGCCGATGGCCGGGATCACGAACGCGCCGTTCCGGACCGTGTGCCGGGAGTTCGCCGAAGGCGGCCAGGGGGGAGGCGGGACGAGTCCCGCGGCAGATTCCGTGAGCGGTGCCCGCAAGGGCCTCTTCGTCAGCGAGATGATCACGACGCGGGCGCTCGTCGAGCGGAACGCGAAGACCATGCAGCTCGTGCGTTTCGAGGACAGCGAGCGCCCGCGGTCCATCCAGCTGTACGGGGTGGACCCGGTCACCGTCGGCAAGGCGGTCCGGATGATCGCGGACGAGGACCTGGCCGACCACATCGACCTCAACTTCGGCTGCCCGGTGCCGAAGGTGACCCGCAAGGGCGGCGGTTCGGCCCTGCCGTACAAGCGGCCGCTGCTGCGCGCGATCCTGCACGAGGCGGTCGGCAACGCGGGCGGCCTCCCCGTCACGATGAAGATGCGAAAGGGCATCGACGACGGCCACCTGACGTATCTGGACGCCGGCCGCATCGCCGTCGACGAGGGGATCACCGCGATCGCCCTGCACGGCCGCACCGCCGCACAGCACTACGGCGGCACCGCCGACTGGGACGCCGTGGCCCGCCTCAAGGAGGCGGTGCCCGAGATCCCCGTACTGGGCAACGGCGACATCTGGTCCGCAGGCGACGCGCTGCGGATGGTCCGCGAGACCGGCTGCGACGGTGTCGTCGTCGGGCGGGGCTGTCTCGGGCGGCCGTGGCTGTTCGGCGATCTCGTCGCGGCGTTCGCGGGAGAGGGCGAAGAGGCGTACGCGCGGCCTCAGTTCGGCGAAGTGGCGCGGGTGATGCTGCGCCACGCGACGCTGCTGGGGGAGTGGCTGGGCGACGAGGCACGCGGAGTGATCGACTTCCGTAAGCACGTGGCCTGGTACACCAAGGGCTTCTCGCTCGGTTCGCAGGCCCGCCGCCGGCTCGCGGTGGCGGCCTCGCTGGACGAACTCGCCGGGCTGCTCGACGCCCTCGACCCTGACGAGCCGTGGCCGCACGGCGCGGACGGCCCGCGCGGCCGCACCCACGGGCGCAACAAGGTCGTGCTGCCCGACGGCTGGCTCGACGACCCGTACGACTGCGCCACAGGCGTCGGCGCGGAGGCGGAACTGGATACTTCGGGCGGTTGAAGTCCCCTGTCACAGGGCTTGGTCAGGACCAGCCGGAGTTTTATCCGGAACGGATAGGCAAGCGCGTGTGCACGTCACGTGACTGGGAGACTCCCTCCTTGTGAAGGCCATCGTCTACGAGGAGTTCGGGCACCACCCCGCACTCCGTTCGGTACCCGACCCCGCACCTGCCCCAGGCGGTGTGGTGATCGAAGTCGACGCCACGGGCCTGTGCCGCAGCGACTGGCACGCGTGGCGCGGTCACGACCCCGATGTGAAGCTGCCGCATGTCGGCGGCCACGAGTTCGCGGGGACCGTCGTCGCCGCGGGCTCCGGATCGGGGCTGCCCTGGGTGGGGCGGCGCGTGACGGTGCCCTTCGTCTGCGGCTGCGGCGCCTGCGCGCAGTGCGTCACGGGGAACCAGCAGGTGTGCGAGCAGCAGACCCAGCCGGGCTTCTCCCACTGGGGTTCCTTCGCCCAGTACGTCGCGATCGACAACGCCGACGGCAACCTCGTCCCGCTGCCCGACTCCCTCAAGGCCCCCGCGGCGGCCGCGCTGGGCTGCCGCTTCGGCACGGCCTACCGTGCGGTCATCCGGCAGGGCCGCGTCACCCCGGGGGAGTGGGTCGCCGTGCACGGCTGCGGCGGCGTGGGGCTCTCCGCGGTGATGGTGGCGGTGGCGAGCGGCGCACGGGTCGTGGCGGTGGACATCTCCGCCGCTGCGCTGAAGGTCGCCGGCGACCTCGGCGCGGAAGCGACAGTGGACGTCTCCAGCGTGGACGACGCCGCCGCCGGTGTCGTCGAAGTCACCCACGGGGGCGCGCACTTGTCCCTGGACTGCCTCGGCGATCCGCGCACCTGCTGCGCGTCCGTACGGAGCCTGCGGCGGCGCGGACGGCATGTGCAGGTCGGTCTGCTGCCGTCCGACGAAGGCACGCCGGCCATCCCGATGGACCGGGTCGTCGCACACGAGCTGGAGGTGCTCGGCAGCCACGGCATCCAGGCGCACGAGTACCCGGGGCTGCTCGGCCTTGTCGAGTCGGGTGTGTTCAAGCCGGAGCTGCTGGTACGGCGCACCATCGATCTCTCGGAGGCGCCTGCCGCGCTGATGGAGATGGACATCCCGGTGCCCGCCACACCCGGAGTGACCGTGATCAAGCCGGAGTCGCCGAAGTCCTGAACCCGCCGTGCCCGGGCGTGCCGGCCGCGCTCCGGCGGCCCCGGACCCGTCTGTGCCCGTCCGTGGCGTCGCGTACGTCAGTGGTGCCAGAACCGGCCGTCGACATTGCGGATCATGCGCTGCAGGACCTTCAGCGTCCGCACGTACTCCTCGTCCGTGATGTCCGAGTGGATGCGGTCGCGCAACGACTGCTGCAGCGTGGCCAGTTCGGCGTGGAGAGCACTGCCTTCCGCGGTGAGCCGCAGCCGTTCGACGTCGTCCTGACGGGCCCAGTCCCGGGCGACGACGGCGTCGATCTCCGCGTCAAGGTGCGAGCCCACGTCCAGGTAGCCGCTGAGGACGGCCGTCAACTGCTCGCGTGTGCGGCCGTGCTCGCTTCCGGCGAGCTGCGCCAGTACCCACCACTGAGGCTGGCTGACCCCGTGTGCCGCGAGCGCCTCGCGGATGTGACCGACGACGGCCTTGTGCGCCGCCCAGCTCCAGTAGCCGATCGGCTGGCCGGCCAGTTCCGTGTCGGGGTGTGAGAACTCCATGGTCCGCCCTCGTCCTTCCGTCGTCGTGTGCGCGGCTGACGAGAGCGAACCTAGAAGTTGAACTCAAGTTGAAGTCAAGCGACGGCCGGTCCGGGCGGGCGTGTCAGCCTCCTGCGGACTCGCCGTCCTCCAGCCGGAACCCGACCTTCATGCAGACCTGGTAGTGCTCGATCTGCCCCTCTTCGATCTGGCCGCGCACCTGCGTGACCTCGAACCAGTCCAGATGGCGCAGGGTCTCCGAAGCACGGCTGATCCCGTTGCGGATAGCGGCGTCCACGCCCGCGTGGGACGTGCCGACGATCTCGGTCACCCGGTAGGTGTGCTCGCTCATGCGGACCTCCGCAGGCCTCGTTCGTCCTGTGTGTTCCTCCCCGGTGCCCGGATCTGCCCGGAATACGCAGCACCGGGAGCCGCGGACGCGAAGAGGCCGCCGAAGAGGCCGCCCCCGGCCGCAGGGGGGACGGCGGCCAGGGGCGGCGGGTGAGGGACTGCGCGGGGGTGTCAGGTGCCCGGCGCGTCCCCCACGGCTGTGAGCAGCGCGAGCGGCGTGGCGGCGGCCCACGCCTGCGGAGAACAGGCATGCGGATAGGGGACGGGGTCCGGGTGGTCGCCTCGCCCGTAGCCGGCGAGCACCTCGGGCAGCCGGTAGTTCTGCCTGGCGGCGGCCTCGACCATGCCGCCGGCGAGCGTGCGGGCCTCCTCGTGCAGCCCGTACCGGGCGAGCCCGAGCGCGATGACGGCGTTGTCCTGCGGCCAGATGCTGCCCCGGTGGTAGGAGAGCGGGTGGTACGGGGCCTGGCCGGCGGCCACCGTGCGTACGCCCCAGCCGGAGAAGAAGTCCTCCCGGAGCAGCCGGCGGCCCACCCGCTCGCCCGCCTCCTGGCCGAGAATCCCGGACCAGAGCAGATGGCCCGCGTTGGAGGCGAGGATGTCGGCGCGGCCGCCTTCCGCTGGATTCCGGCCGGGGGCGCCTCCGGTGAGTGCGAGGAGGGGGAAGTCCTGCTCCGGCATCCAGAAGTCCGCCTCGAAGCGTTCGCGCAGCGCCGCTGCCGCCTTGGACAGCCGTTCGGAGTATGCCTCGTCCTGCCAGACCGTACGGGCCAGCCCTGCGGTGCGGCACAGCGCGTCGTACGCGTAGCCCTGCACCTCGGCGACCATGACGGCGCCCGTGGGGCGTGTGCCGTCGGCGGTGCACACGGCGCCCGGCGAGTCCTTCCAGTTCTGGTTGGCGAGGCCGCCTTCGTGTGCGTGGTAGGCGAGATAACCGTGTTCGTCCAGGCCGCCGTGGGTGAACATCCAGTCGACGGCGGCGCGTGCATGGGGTTCGAGACGGCGTGCGAGGGCGGTCCCGCCCGGAGAGCCGGTCCCGTCGTCCGGGGTGCCCGCGCCGTTCCCGCGCAGCTGTTCGCTGTACGCGCCGAGGAGGATCAGGAAGAGCGGCGTGGAGTCCACGGAGCCGTAGTAGCGCCCGTAGGGGACCTGCCCGAAGTGGGCCAGTTCCCCGTGGCGCAGCTCGTGCACGATCTTGCCGGGCTGCGCGAGACGTCCGGGCTCCTCCTCGCGCGCCTGGGAGGCGGCGAGTGCGAGCAGCGTGGGACCGGCGAGCTGCGGCCGGTAGGGGAGGGCGAAGAGCGAGGTGAGGAGGGAGTCCCGGCCGAAGAGGGTCAGGAACCAGGGAACTCCCGCGCCGGGTATGAGCAGTTCCTCGCCTTCGGGGCCGCGTGCGGTCACGCGGAGACCGGCCAGGTCGGCGAGCCCTTGTTCGCAGGCCCGGGCCAGCTCCGGCCAGTCGGTGAGCCGTGAGGGTACGGGCTCCGCTGAGGTGAACTCCTCGGTGCGCGCCCGCAGCCAGGAGACGGCGGCGGCCGGGTCGCCCGCCGGTGCGGACGCGGAACCGCCCCGCACCGTCGCCGGACCGCCGTGCACCGGGGCGCCGTGCGGATGTGCCGTGACCCGCAGCGTCAACTCGGCCGTGCCGTGCGGCGGGAGCTCCAGAAGCCAGCTCAACTGCCGTGCGGAGCTGCCGGTTTCCTCGACGGTGAGCGGCGCGGGGTCCGCGGTGATGCTCGTACGGGAATGCCACTCGCCGCGCCGGTAGCCGAACTCCACGCCGTCCGGCAGCACTTCGTGCGTACGGACCGAGTGCGGCTTGTCGTAGGAGCGGTGGTCCGAGCGCAGCTCGAACTGGTCGGCGAAGTCGGCGTCGGCCGTGAGCGTGAGCCGCGCGGTCGTGGCTTCGCCCAGGTTGCTGGTGAGCCGGATGCGTTCGGTCAACTCGCCTCTCACAACGGCCTGTTCGCGGAAGACCGTGTAGGCCGGCGGCTCCTCGCGGGTGCCGTGCGGCGTGAGCACGGCGGCGCCACCCTCGGATGCGGACACCAGGACCGCCGGGGACGAGCCGTCCACCGTGAGCTGCCAGCGGCTCAGATGCCGCGCGTCACGCACGAACAGGCCCTCGGGGACCGTGCCTTCGGACTGCGCACTGGACAGGAACCGGCCCGGGGGTCCGCTCACGTCCCCGGACGGGCCCAGTACGGCGAAGGTGCCTTCGTGCACGAGCAGGCGGTGCTCGGTCGCGTTCACAGGTCGGGTCCTTCCTCGGACTCGGATTCGGGCTCGGGCTTGGACTCGGACGACTGGGGTGACTCACGCGTGGACTCTGCTGGGCTCATTGACGTGAATCCGGCCTGCTGAACCTCCGGTACGGACTCATGGCCTGAATCCGGCTCCTTCAGCAGGTCGAGGGCGAGCGCCGCGGTCCAGCTGAAGTCACGGGTGCCACGGGCCGCTCCGGTGTACGGGTCGAGGTACTCGGCGAAGCGGGACGCGGCTGCCGCACCGAGCACGTCCGCGCGCAGCGTGTCGGCGCGCTCCGTCTCGCCGCAGCGGCGGAGACCGCGCTCCAGCAGCCAGTTGACGTTGAACCAGGCCGGGCCGCGCCAGTAGCGGGACGGATCGAAGGCCGGACCGCGCAGGTCGTAACTGGGAAGGAGCCGCACGCTCGTGCCCAGCCCGAAGTGCTCACCGGCGAGGGTGCGCAGCAGGGCGGCGGTGATGTGGCGCGGCAGGCCCGGCACGATCAGCGGGAGGAGTCCCGCGGCGCTCCGTGCGTCCACGAGCGCGCCCGCAGGCGCTGTGCGGGATGCCCTTGACGGGGGGCTCGCCGGGCGCTGGTCCGGCCCGCCGCCGCGCGGTCCGCCGCGCAGGTCCCGCAGATCCCGGCAGAGGAACTGGCCCGCCTCCGGCGACCACAGCCGCCGCACGAGGGCGTCCGTCAGCGCGGCGGCACGCTCACGGTGGGGTGCTGGGTCGCCGCCGAGTTCTCGTGTGATGGCGGCGAGCGCGTGCTCGGAGAGGATGAGCAGGCTGTTGAAGGAGGGGTCCTCGACGGCGAACGGATGGGGCGCGTCCGCGTCGCGGTACCCGTGGTCCCGGTAGCCGGCGGCGAGGGCCACGTAACGCCCGTAGTCCAGGTCGGTGGGCCGGTCGGCTGCGGCGCCGTGTGCGAGGTCGGCGCGGCGGAAGGAATCCGCGGCGGCCGGTTCGACACGGGCCAGCGGACCGTCCCAGCAGGGGCTGTTGTCCATGCCGGGCTCCCACGGATGCACCGCCGCGGCCAGCCCGCCCCCGCCGATGTCGCGCCGCTCGGCGAGGTACCGGTGCCAGGCGGCCAGCCGCGGGCGCACCCGCCCCAGGAAGCCGCGGCGCCGGGAGGTCGCCGGGTCCGCCAGATGCACCAGCCAGGCCGCGAGCGCGTGCACGGGCGGCTGGACGATCCCGGAGGTCTCGACTCCGCGCGGTGCGCCCGGACCACCCCTCGCCGCGCCCGTGCCACCGGTCGCGGCGGCCCCCGCCGAGGAGGAACGCCAGAAGTCGGGACCGGGGAAGTAGGCGTCGGGCGGCACACGGGGGTTGAAGACGATGTGCGGGATGCGGCCGTCCTCCCACTGGCCGCCCAGCAGCGTCTCCAGTTCGCGCTGTGCCCGTACGGCCGAGAGATGGCGCAGCCCGATCGCGATGAACGCCGAGTCCCAGCTCCACTGGTGCGGATACAGGCCGCGGGACGGCACCGTCGAGGCGCCGGTCCAGTTGCCCAGCAGCACGCGGTGCGCGCCGCGTCTGATGCGGGCCCGCTCCGCACTCCCCGGAAACCGGTGCGGGGGCAGCGAGTCGGGGGGTGCGGTGCTGTGCGCGGTCCCCGACGTCGCCGACGCGGACGCCGGCGCGGCGGCGTTCACGCTGCGGCCCGGGCGAGGAACGCCGGTACGGAGCCGACCGCTTCGGCGGGATCGCCGGTCAGCCGGCACTCGACGGCCAGCTCTCCCTCGTATCCCGCGGCGTCCAGCGCGCCGAGCCAGGCAGGCCAGTCCAGGTGCCCCGCGCCCGGCTGGAAGCGGTTGGAGTCGCTGACCTGGGCGTGTCCGATGTAGGGAGCCGCGGCGAGGATCGCCGCCGGAGGGTCCGCCTCCTCGATGTTCATGTGGTAGCTGTCGATGCCGACGCGTACGGAGTCCAGCCCCGTCTCACGGATCAACTCCACTGCCTGGCCGAGCCTGTTGACCATGTGGTCCTCGTAGCGGTTGAGCGGTTCGAGGAAGAGCGCGACGCCCTCGCGGCGTGCGTGCTCACCGAGCTCGGTCAGCCCGGCGAGCAGCACCTCGCGGTCCTCCTCCTCGCTGCGCGGCGGCTCGAAGGGCGGCAGGCGCCGCGAGAACATCCCGTACGAGGCGGGGGTCATCGCCCCGCGGCCGCCCAGTTCACCGATCACGGAGAGCTGCGACTTCATCTGCTGTACGGCGTCGCGCCGCAGGTCCTCGTCGAAGGCGCCGAAGAAGTGCCGCATCTCCACGCACACCGTCGGCATGACGACGCCGTCCGCCAGCGCCCGGCGCAGTTCGGGCAGCCGGTCGCGGAACGCGAAGTCGCCCCTTCCGCGCAGCTCGATGGCGCCGTAGCCCGCGGCACGGGCCACCTCCCACTTCTGCTGCAGGGTCTCGCCCGGGAGCAGTTGCTCCTGGCAGGCGGTTGTGAACATGGCCGGGCCTTTCGCGGGGTGCGTCGGTGCATAGGTGCATCAGGTGGGTCGGGTGGGTCGGGTGGCCGGATGGCCGTGGGCGTGAACGGAGCGGACGCCCGTCCCGCCGGGCTCAGAACGCGAGCACGATCTGCAGGGCGTCCGCCGGGCGTTCGTCCAGCAGGGCGTAGGCGTCCGCCGCGTCCGCGACCGGGACGACATGGCTGACGAGCGACTTCACATCCACCCGCTCCTCGGCGACCAGCCGCAGAAACGTCCGCTGAAGCCGCTCCACGCTCCACCTCCCGGACAGCTCCTGCGGTACGCCCCCGATCTGCGAACAGATCAACTGCGCCCTGTTGTGGTGGAATTCGTCGCCGAGGCGCAGCCCCGCACCATCGCCCTGGTAGAAGCCGGATGCGACGACGCGTCCGCCCACCGCGACCGATCGCAGCGCCTCGTGCAGCGCGGCGTAGGAGCCGCTGATCTCGATGGCCGCGTCCGCGCCCCGGCCGTCGGTCGACTCCCGTATGCGTTCGGCGACTTGGTCCTCACGGGCGTCCAGGGTGACGTCCGCCCCGTAGCGGCGGGCGACGGGCAGCCGTACGCCGAGAGCGTCGACGGCGGTCACGCGGGCGCCGCTGAGCCGGGCGAGGCGGGTGGTCAGCAGACCGATGACGCCCTGCCCGAACACCGCCACGTCCTCGCCGAGATTGATGCCGGTGCCGAGCACCGCGTTGTACGCGATGGCCCCTACGCGGGCGAACGCCCCGGCGAGAGGTTCGAGCCCGGCGGGAAGCGTGTGCCCGGCCAGCCGCTCCGCCGGTACGACGCCCTCGCTGCGGTGGCCCCAGATGCCCCAGGCCAGGTCGCCGACGTGGGGCATGCCGGGCAGCTCCGCCGACTCGGGGGAGATCTCGGTGACTTCGCCGACCTCGGAGTAGCCCCAGCCGGTCACCGGATACTCGATGCCGGCCGCGCCGTCCCGGAAGAGCCGGGCCTCGGGGTCCCAGGTGCGGGTGAGATACGGGTTCGTGCCCCGGTACGCGGTCAGTTCGGTGCCCGCGGATATGCCCGAGTAGAGCGTGCGGAGCCGCACATGGCCGGACGGCAGCGGCACTCGTTCGTGCTCCGCGACCTCCACCTGCCGTGGGCCGGTGAACTGGACGACTTGCTCCACAACGCACTCCGAAGACTTGGTTCTCTCACGTGGGGCTCTGACGTGGGCCTCTCAAGTTCCGTCGAAGGTACATGAGAGTTACGTCTTGTTAAAAGACAGAAGTGGTGCTGAGATGCATGGCGATAAAGCGGAAGCCTGATGAGTACGAGGCAGAGGTGCGTATGTGGAGGCGGCGTTCGAGCGCGAGGAAGCCGGCCGCGGCAGCCGTGGCCGTATCGCTGAGCGCCGCGCTGCTCGCGGGATGTTCGGCCGACGCACAGGCCGGGCCCGGCAAGGCGGACAACCGGATCACCGTGTGGACGCTGGAGAACCTGCCGGCTCGCATGGCGGCGGAGAAGAAGATGGTGGCCCGCTTCGAGAAGAAGAGCGGAGTGCGCGTCGAACTCGTCGGCGTGGACGAGGGCCAGCTCCCGCAGCTGATCATGTCCGCGGCGGCGTCCGGCAATCTGCCCGACGTCATCGGCTCGCTGCCGCTCGGCCAGGCCTGGCAGATGTACGGCAACGGGCTGCTGAACACCAAGGCCCCCGCCGACATCGTCAAGGAGCTGGGCCGCGGCACCTTCAACCCGAACGCCCTCGAGCTGACTTCCAGCGGCCCGGACCGGCTCACCGTCCCGTCCGACGCGTGGCTCCAACTCCTCGTCTACCGCAAGGACTTGCTGAAGAAGGCCGGTCTTCCCGCACCCGACAGCTACGCGACGATCCTCAAGGCCGCCCGGAAGCTGGACCGCGGCCGCATGCACGGCATCTCGCTGGCCACCGACCCCTCCGACGCCTTCACCCAGCAGAGCTTCGAGGACCTGGCGCTCGCCAACGACTGCCAACTCGTGACCGAGGGCGAGGTGGCGCTGGACTCATCGGCGTGCCGCCGCACCTTCGCCACGTACGACCAACTGGCCCGTGAGCACGGAGCTCCCGGGACGCAGACCGTCGACACCACCCGTGCCACCTACTTCGCGGGCAGGTCACCGATGATGGTGTGGTCCTCGTTCCTGCTCGACGAGCTGTCCGGGCAGCGCGCCGACGCCGTGCCGAACTGCCAGGAGTGCAAGGAGAACAAGGAGTTCCTCGCAGAGAACAGCGGCATCACCACGGCCCTGAAGGGACCGGACGGCCGTAAGCCGGTCCAGTTCGGCGAGATCACCTCCTGGGCGCTGACCCGCACCGCCGAGACCGGGGCCGCCGGCGAGTTCGTGAAGTACATGCTCAGCGACGGCTACGAGGACTGGTTCGGGATGGCCCCCGAAGGCAAGATCCCCGTGCGGGAAGGCACTCCGGACGACCCGGACAAGTACACCCGGGCCTGGCACTCCAGCCGCCTCGGCGTCGAGGCGGAGGTCCGCAAGCCGCTGAACTCGATCTATCCCGACGAGCTGCTGGACGAACTGGCCGACGGCGTCAGCGTGATGCGCCGCTGGGGGTTCACCCAGGGCGAGGGCGCGCTCGTCGGCGCCACGAACGGCGAACTGCCCGTACCCAAGGCCGTCGGCGCCATGACCAGTGGCCAGACCACGCCGGAGGAGGCGGCCCGCGAGTCCCAGGACGAGGTCGACGCGCTACGGCAGTCCCTGCGATGAGCGGTCCCCGCACCCACGTCACTCCAGGCACGCACACCCGAAGTACGCACACCCGAGGTACGCACACACCCGAGGTACGCACACGATGACGCATTCCACGACCACCGCACCGGACGGCGCCCCGCGTCCCGGCGACGCGTCCGGTGCCGGCGCCGCCGCGGACGGACGGCGCCCCCGCCGCTTCCCCGGCCCGCGCGGTCCCGGCGGCCCCCGCCGTCCGCTCACCGCGAGCAGCCGGGAGAACCGCGCCGGGCTGGCCTTCGTCACGCCCACCGTGGTCGTCGTGACGGTCGTCGTCGTGCTGCCGATCCTGTGGACGGTGCTGCTCGCCTTCCAGAACGCCAGGCTCGTCGACATCCAGGGAATGGGGCTGCTGGGGGACTGGACGCTGGAGAACTTCCAGGCCGTCTTCGGCTCTCCCGGGTTCTGGACCAGTCTGTGGACGACGCTGCTCTACACCGTCGGCTCGACGGCCGGCTCGATCGCGCTGGGCCTCGTCGCAGCGCTGGCCCTGCGCAAGCCCTTCCGGGGCCGGGGCCTGGTGCGCGGCTCGATGCTGCTGCCGTACGTGGCGCCCGTCGTCGCCGTCGCGTTCGTCTGGGAGATCGCCCTCAGCCCGCAGTTCGGCATCGTCAACGAGTGGGGTGCGAAGCTGCTCGGCTGGGACGACCCCGTCGCCTTCCTCTCCACCCGCTCCTACGAAGTCTCACTGCTCGGGCTCGACTTCGAGGTGCCGCTCGCGCTGCTGACCGTCATCGCCTTCGAGACCTGGCGCTACTTCCCCTTCGCGTTCCTCTTCCTGCTGGCCCGTCTCCAGGCGGTGCCGGACAGCCTGGAGGAGGCCGCGAAGGTCGACGGCGCGGCGCCCACCCAGCGCTTCCGGCACGTCCTGCTGCCGCAGCTGATGCCCGTCGTCGCGCTGCTGTGCGTGCTGCGCTTCATCATGGAGTTCAACAAGTTCGACGACGTGTATCTGCTGACGGGCGGCGGCTCCGGCACCGACGTCGTCGCCGTGCGCGTCTACGAATTCCTCACCGCACGCTTCGACGTGGGCGCCGCCGCGGCCCAGGCGCTGGTGCTCGCCGTCATCCTGATGGCGCTGCTGGGCCTCTACTTCGCGTTCTTCGGCAGGAAGGTCCAGGAGGAGTCCTCGTGAGCACCCAAGTCCCCTTCAGCCGGGCCCGGTTCGAAGAGCGTCTCTTCGGCGTGCTCCGCTGGGTCGTGATCGTCTTCCTCGCACTGATCACGCTGGTGCCCTTCTACTACATGGTGCTGCTGTCGGTGAAACCCATCGACGCGCTCCTGCTGGACCCCGGCCGGCTGTGGGTGTCCACGAAGGAGTTCACCCTGAGCACGTACGAGGAGGTCCTCAGGCCGACCGCCGAGGGCGGCCAGGGATTCCTGGACATGCTCTACAACTCCGCGCTCGCCTCGGTCGGCGCCGTGGTGCTGACACTGCTCGCGGCGATTCCCGGCTCGTACGCGGTGAGCCGGCTGCGCTTCTTCGGCGGGCGGCATCTCAGCGCGCTCTTCCTCGCGGTCTACCTCTTCCCGGCGACGCTGCTGGCCGTGCCGCTCTTCGTGATGTTCGCGAAGATCGGGCTGCAGGGCAGCATCGTCGGGCTCGCGATCGTCTACATCGCGCAGACCGTGCCCGTCTCGATCTACATGCTCAGGAACTACTTCGCGACGATCCCCTTCAGCATCGAGGAGGCCGCCGCCCTGGACGGCTGTTCGCGCCTGCAGACGATCCGCAAGGTCGTACTGCCGCTCGCCGCACCGTCGTTGATGGCGACCGGCCTGTACATCTTCATGATCGCCTGGAACGAGTTCCTCTTCGCTCTGCTCTTCCTCGCGGCCACGCCGGAGAACTGGACGGTCTCGCTCGGTCTCCAGCAACTGGCCAACGGCATCGAGGTGTCCAAGACCGTGCTGATGGCAGGATCGGTCGTGCTGACCGTTCCCGTGGTGCTCCTCTTCCTCGCCGCGGAACGGCTGCTGACGGAGGGCCTCACCAGCGGTGCGGACAAGAGCTGAGGAGCGATGACCGGAAAGCCGACAGCCGGAAGGACGACGACCGGAAAGCCCGTGGCCGGAAAGGCGGCGACCGGGAACCAGGCGAGCGCGGGACATCTGCTGCGGCTCGTACGGGACGGCAGCGCCACCACCCGAGGTGCCCTGCAACGGGCCACCGGGCTCTCCCGGTCCACCGTCGGACACCGCCTCGACCAGCTCTTCGCGGCGGGCTGGCTGCGCGAGGGCGAGGCGGCACCGGTCGAGAGCTCCGGAGGCGGACGGCCCTCCACACGGCTGGAGTTCGACTCGGAACACGCCGTCGTGCTCGCCGCCGACCTCGGCACCCGGCACACGAGCGCCGCCGTCGTCGACCTCGCAGGCAACGTGCTGGCCGAACGCTCCGGCGAGATGCTGATCGCGGACGGCCCGGAGCACGTACTCGACGTCCTCGCGCAGTGGTTCGCCGCTCTGCTGAAGGAGACGGGCACGCCGCACGAGCGGGTGTGCGGCATGGGACTGTCCGTACCGGGCCCCGTCGACTGGGCCTCCGGTCTGGTCGTGCAGCCGCCGATCATGCCCGGCTGGGACGGATACCCGATCCGGCGGAGACTCCAGGAGGCGTGGGCGCGGCACACCGCCGCCGACGGGCCCGTGGCCGGTGTGCCGGAGGTGCCCGTACTCGTCGACAACGACGCCAACCTGATGGCCTACGCCGAACAGCGCGCCGGCCACCCGGACTGCACGGCCTTCCTGCTGGTGAAGGTCTCCACCGGCATCGGCGCGGGTGTCGTCGCCGACGGGCGGCTCTACCGGGGAACCGACGGCGGCGCGGGCGACATCGGCCACATCCGGCTGCACGACTGCCCGGAGGCGCTGTGCATGTGCGGCTCCTACGGCTGTCTGGCCGCCGTCGCCAGCGGCCGCGCACTGGCCGCCCAGCTCTCCGACGCCGGCGTCACCACCACCTCGGGCACGGGCGTACGCGACCATCTGGCCGCCGGACAGCCGGACGCGGTGCGGCTCGCACGGGAGGCGGGACGCAGGGTCGGTGAAGTGCTCGTCACCGTCGTCACGCTGCTCAACCCAGGTGTGCTGATGATCGCGGGCGATCTCGCGGGCACGCCGTTCGTCACCGGCGTACGGGAGTTGCTGTACCAGCGGGCCATGCCCCGCACGACCGCACATCTGAGCGTCGTCACCTCGCGGCTCGGCGAGCGGGCCGGTCTTCTCGGGGCCGCCGCCGTCGTCGTCGAGGACCTCTACTCGCCCGAGCGGGCCGACGCCCGTCTCGCCGCCCTCGGCCGCTGATCCCGGAAGGAACGCCCATGACGGAGACGGAGACCGTGACGGAGGCCGGGGCGGGGGCAGGGACCGGCGCGGCCACCGAGCCCGAACCCGAGCCCGGGCACGGGACCGGGACGACCGGGGCCGAGCCGTGGACCGGTGACCCCGTACGCGTCGGACTCGTCGGCGCCGGGCCCTGGGCCCGCACCATGCACGCCCGGATGCTGGCGGCAGGTCCGGAGACGGAACTGGTGTCGGTGTGGGCGCGCAGGCCCGAGGCCGCGGCAGAGGTCGCCGGGCCGTACGGGGCGTCCGTGGCGGCCTCCTTCGCCGAACTCCTCGACGTGTGCGAGGCGGTGGCCTTCGCCGTACCGCCCGCGGTCCAGGCCGGGCTGGCCGTACGTGCCGCCCGGGCAGGCCGGGCGCTGCTGCTGGAGAAGCCACTGGGGGAGGACCTCGCTTCGGCCCGTGCGCTCGCCGACGCCGTGGACGAGGCCGGAGCCGTCTCGCAGCTCGTCCTGAGCAAGCGGTACCACCCCGGCACCCGCGAATTCCTGTCCCGGGCACGGCGGTTGAAGGTCGCCGGCGCCCGTTCCTGCTACATACACGGAGCCTTCCTGGGCGGGGAGATGGCCACCGCCTGGCGTCTGGAGCACGGTGCGCTGCTCGATCTGGGGCCTCATCTCCTGGACCTGCTCGACCTCGCCGTCGGCCCCATAGCCGAGGTGCGCGGTACGGGGGACTCGCGGCGGTGGATCGAGCTGACCTGCGAGCACGAGAACGGCGCGGTCAGCCAGGCGTCCCTGTCCGGAGCGATACGGCTCGCCCGCGCCCGCACCAGGATCGAGCTCTACGGCGAAGAGGAGGAACTGGTCTACGACGCCGCGGAGTTGGATCCGGAGGAGGGCTGGCCGGTGCTTCGCCGCGAGTTCGCCGAGGCCGTGCGCGGCAGGCGTTCCGCGGACCCGGACGCGCGGCGGGGCCTGCGTCTGCAGGAGCTGCTGGAACAGGTACGCGGAAGCACGGCCTGAACGTCACCGCGTTCGGCCCGCGGGCCGCGGCCCGCGGCCCCGGACCGGATACCCCCGGTACGGCGAACCGGAGAACCGGAGAACCGCGATTCCCGCGGTCCCGGTCCTCCTGTCCGCATCGTGAGACCAAGCAGTCACCCGCAGGCGTGATTCTCGCCACCTTGATCAGTGATGCGCTCAGATGAGCGCTCACGTGGGCGGTCAACATCTCCAAGGAGCAGACCGGGACTTTACCCGTCCTAGATTCATCCCCCGAAGGGCGTGATGACGCACAGTGCTCATCGGCGGGGAGCCGGTGGCGTGGTGAAGTCGTGAATTCGACTTGTGGAGTCGATCTTTACGGCCGTACGAGGAGGCCGCCGCCTTCGATCCTCGCCGTCCGGGTGGTTACGGCCCTTTGGCGTACCGCTGGACGTACGTCCCTGCCTTCGATCTGGGTACGCTCCCCGCCGTCAGGCCAGCCGTCCACAAGGGGTCGAGTGCCGTGCCGGATCACGATGCAGCGCAGAAGTTCGTCTACGACTTCACAGAGGGCAACAAGGACCTCAAGGACCTCCTCGGTGGCAAGGGGGCCAATCTCGCCGAGATGACGAATCTCGGCCTCCCGGTCCCGCCGGGATTCACCATCACCACCGAGGCGTGCAAGGTCTACCTCGACAGCGGTGAGGAACCCGGCGCGCTCCGCGACGAAGTCAGCGCCCATCTCGACGCGCTGGAACGGAAGATGGGCAAGAAGCTCGGCCAGGCCGACGACCCGCTGCTGGTGTCCGTACGGTCCGGCGCGAAGTTCTCGATGCCCGGGATGATGGACACCGTCCTCAACATCGGGCTCTCCGACGACTCCGTGAACGGCCTGGCCGCGCAGTCCGGCGACGAGCGCTTCGCATGGGACTCCTACCGCCGGCTCATCCAGATGTTCGGCGACACCGTTCTCGGCATGGACGGCGAGGTCTTCTCCGAGGCCATGGAGCAGGCCAAGAGCCTCAAGGGCGTCACCAGCGACGTCGACCTCGACACGGCGGACATGCAGATGCTGGCCGAGAAGTTCAAGCATCTGGTGCTGAAGGAGACCGGGCGGGACTTCCCGCAGGACCCGCGCGAGCAGATGGACCTCGCCGTCAAGGCGGTCTTCGACTCGTGGAACGGCGAGCGCGCCAAGCTCTACCGCCGTCAGGAGCGCATCCCGCAGGACCTGGGCACGGCCGTCAACGTCTGCTCGATGGTCTTCGGCAACCTCGGCCCGGACTCCGGCACCGGTGTCGCCTTCACCCGCGACCCCGCCACCGGCCAGCAGGGCGTCTACGGCGACTACCTGCAGAACGCGCAGGGCGAGGACGTCGTCGCGGGCATCCGCAACACCGTGCAGCTCGCCGAGCTGGAGCGGCTGGACAAGGCCTCGTACGACCAGCTGATGCAGATCATGGAGACCCTGGAGACCCACTACAGGGATCTGTGCGACATCGAATTCACCATCGAGAGCGGCAAGTTGTGGATGCTGCAGACGCGCGTCGGCAAGCGCACCGCAGCCGCGGCCTTCCGCATCGCCACGCAGCTCGTCGACCAGGGCCTCATCGACGAGGCCGAGGCGCTGCAGCGGGTGAACGGCAACCAGCTCGCACAGCTGATGTTCCCCCGCTTCGACAGCAACGGCGGTGTCCGGGACGCCGACGAGATCGGCTGGGGCATCGCCGCCTCGCCGGGCGCGGCCGTGGGCAAGGCCGTCTTCGACTCGTACACCGCGATCAAGTGGTCCCGTTCCGGCGAGAAGGTCATCCTCATCCGCCGCGAGACCAACCCGGACGACCTGGACGGCATGCTCGCCGCCGAGGGCATCCTCACCTCCCGCGGCGGCAAGACCTCGCACGCCGCCGTCGTCGCACGCGGCATGGGCAAGACCTGTGTGTGCGGCGCGGAGGAGCTGGAGGTCGACACCAAGCGGCGCTGCCTGAAGACTCCGGGCGGGCAGGTCATCGAGGAGGGCGACGTCGTCTCCATCGACGGCTCCACGGGCAAGGTCTACGCCGGTGAGGTGCCGGTCGTGCCCTCGCCCGTCGTCGAGTACTTCGAGGGCCGCATGCACGCCGGGGCCGACGACGCCGACGAGCTGGTCAAGGCCGTCCACCGGATCATGGCGTACGCGGACCGGGTGCGCCGTCTGCGTGTACGGGCCAACGCCGACAACGCCGAGGACGGAGCACGCGCACGGCGCTTCGGAGCGCAGGGCATCGGTCTGTGCCGCACCGAGCACATGTTCCTCGGTGAGCGGCGCAGCCTCGTCGAGCGGCTCATCCTGGCGGAGTCCGAGGAGGAGCGGCACGAGGCGCTGGAGGGTCTGCTGCCGCTCCAGCAGGGCGACTTCACCGAGCTGCTGGAGTCGATGGACGGGCTGCCGGTGACGGTACGGCTGCTGGACCCGCCGCTGCACGAGTTCCTGCCGGACATCACCGAGCTGTCGGTGCGGGTCGCGCTCGCCGAGTCCCGCAGGGACGCCAACGAGAACGACCTGCGGCTGCTCCAGGCGGTGCACCGGCTGCACGAGCAGAACCCGATGCTGGGGCTGCGCGGCGTACGGCTGGGGCTCGTCGTGCCCGGCCTGTTCACGATGCAGGTACGGGCCATCGCGGAGGCCGCGGCCGAACGCAAGGCAGGCGGCGGCGACCCGCGAGCGGAGATCATGATTCCGCTGGTGGGCACCGTGCAGGAGCTGGAGATCGTCCGCGAGGAGGCGGAGGCGGTCATCGCGGAGGTCGAGGAGCGCCACGAGGTGGAGCTGAACCTCACCCTCGGCACGATGATCGAGCTGCCCCGCGCGGCGCTGACGGCCGGCCAGATCGCCGAGTGCGCCGACTTCTTCTCCTTCGGCACCAACGACCTCACCCAGACCGTGTGGGCGTTCAGCCGGGACGACGTGGAGGCCAGCTTCTTCACCGCGTACCTGGAGAAGGGGATCTTCGGGGTCTCCCCGTTCGAGACGATCGACCGGGAGGGCGTCGGCGAACTCGTCCGGCTCGCCGTGGAGAAGGGCCGCGCGACGCGGCCCGACCTCAAGCTCGGCATCTGCGGCGAACACGGCGGCGACCCCGACTCCGTGCACTTCTTCCACGAGGTGGGGCTCGACTACGTCTCCTGCTCGCCCTTCCGCATTCCCGTCGCCCGGCTGGAGGCGGGCCGGGCGGCAGCCGCGGACTGACCCGCGTCCGAGACTCCGGTCCCGGCTCCGCGTGACGAGCCGGACCGGTCTTCCCCGGCCCGCCCCGCGCCCGCGACCTCACCGGCGGCGGGACGGGCCCGGGAACCCGGGGGGCGGCACCTGTGCGGAGGTGCCGCCCCCCCTTGTGCGCCGGCGGACGGCCTCCTCGGGGCTCCCGAGGGGCAGGAATTCTCAGCGGATTCACAGGAATCCCAAAGGAATCTCTCAGGGTGAGCGCTCACTCTGAGCATATGAACGAGACCGCCGCTCCCCGGGACCATGCCTGCCGCGTCCTCGTTGTGGACGATGAGGACGCGCTCAGCGACCTGCTGTCGATGGCACTGCGCTACGAGGGGTGGGAGACGCGGGCCGAGGGCGACGGCACCTCGGCGTTGCGCACCGCTCGCGAGTGGCGGCCGGACGCGGTGGTGCTGGATGTGATGCTGCCGGACATGGACGGGCTGGCGGTGCTCGGCGGGCTGCGGCGGGCGTTGCCCGAGGTTCCCGTCCTGTTTCTGACGGCCAGGGACGCCGTGGAGGACCGTATCGCCGGACTGACGGCGGGCGGCGACGACTACGTCACCAAGCCCTTCTCCATCGAAGAGCTCGTTGCCCGGCTGCGTGGGCTGCTGCGCCGGTCGGGTGCGCTGAGCGTGCGGCCGGAGTCGGTGCTCGTCGTCGGCGACCTCACGTTGGACGAGGAGAGCCACGAGGTGGCGCGGGGCGGCAGCGAGATCGAGCTGACGGCGACGGAGTTCGAGCTGCTGCGCTATCTGATGCGCAACCCGCGGCGGGTGCTGAGCAAGGCGCAGATACTGGACCGGGTGTGGAGCTACGACTTCGGTGGCCGCGCGAATGTCGTGGAGCTCTACGTCTCATATCTGCGCCGGAAGATCGACGCCGGGCGGCAGCCGATGATCCACACGCGCCGGGGCGCCGGATATCTCATCAAGGCCGCGTCCGGTGAGCATGCCGGGATCACGGCTCGCGCGGGATCCCTGAGCCCGTCCGGCGGGCTCGCGGGGGAGGACGAGCGGTGAAGCGGCCGCGGCGGCCACGGACGGGCCGGCGCTGGTCGCTGCGTACTCAGCTGGTGGTCTCGGCAGTGATGCTGATCGCCGTGGTCTGCGCGGTGATCGGCACGGTGACGGCGATAGCCGTCAACTCCTCGCTGGAGTCGCGTCTCGACGACGAGCTGCGCGCCTCGGTGCAGCGTTCGTACGGGCCTCCCGGCGCGTCCGTGCCGCGCCCTGACGACATGCGCTTCGTCGCCGTACCGGGCCAGCCGATCGGCACTGTCGGTGCGCGCACCGGCGACGACGGCGGTCTGACCGGCACCGCGCGGAGCACGGACCTGAGCGGTGGCCCGGCCATGGACCTGTCCGACCGGCTTGCGAGGCTGACGGCCGAACAGAGCAGGGCGCTGGAGAAGGTGCCGCGCGACGGCCGTCCGCACACGGTGTCGCTGCCGGAGCTGGGCGACTACCGCGTCCAGTCCGGGGCGCCTCCCGGAGAGGAGGCCGGCCTGCTGGTCGGTCTGCCGATGAGCGGGGTCCAGTCGACCCTGAAAACCCTCGTCGTCGTCGAAGTGTGTGTTTCGGCCGCAGGTCTGGTCGCTGCGGGCATCGCGGGCGCCGCGACCGTACGGATCGCGCTGCGTCCGCTGCGCCGTGTCGCCGCTACCGCGACGAAGGTCACCCGGCTGCCCCTGCACAGCGGCGATGTGGAGCTTCCGCACCGGGTGTCCGAGCGTGACACGGATCCGCGTACCGAGGTGGGCCAGGTCGGCGCCGCCCTGAACAGCATGCTGGGGCACGTGGGCGCCGCGCTGGAAGCACGTCAGGAGAGCGAGACCCGGGTACGGCAGTTCGTGGCGGACGCCAGCCATGAACTGCGCACCCCGCTGGCTTCCATCCGCGGATACGCCGAACTGACCCGGCGGGTCTCCCGTGATCCGCGCCGGCCGGGCAAGGACGCCGGTACGTCGGGCAGGGACGCAGGCTCGTCAGCGGACGGCGGCGCGCAGGAGACCGTCCCGCCGTGGGGGCCCGACGCCCTGCACGCTCTCGACCGGATCGAGGCCGAGGCGGCACGGATGTCGGGGCTCGTGGAGGACCTTCTGCTGCTCGCCCGGCTCGATGCCGGGAGGCCGTTGGAGCGTGAACCCGTAAGCCTCTCTTCGCTCGTCGTGGACGCGGTGAGCGACGCCCGAGCGGCGGGGCCGAGGCACCTGTGGCGGCTGGAGCTGCCGGCCGAACCCGTCGAAGTACCCGGGGACGGCATGCGATTGCAGCAGGTGCTGGGCAACCTGCTCGCGAACGCCCGTACGCACACGCCGCCCGGCTCCACGGTCACGGCACGCGTGCGTTCCGAGCCTGAGGGACGCGAGGGCCGCCAGGTCGTCGTCGAGGTCGAGGACGACGGTCCCGGCATCCCCGCTGATGTACTGCCGCACGTCTTCGAGCGATTCGCCCGAGGAGACGCCACGCGGTCACGCGCGCACGGCAGCACCGGGCTCGGTCTGGCCATCGTGGAAGCCGTCGTCACCGCGCACCACGGGCGGGTGAGCGCGGACAGCGCGCCGGGCAGTACGGTCTTCGCGGTGCGGTTCCCGTCCGCAGCGCATGCGGCTCACGCGGAACAGCCGGAACAGGCGTCACGAAGCGATTCACAGCCCACTCAAAGGCTCAGCACACCCTCCTGACAGGGCAGTTGACAACTGTTCGGGGCATGCGAACAGACACCCCGCAGACAGAGCCGTCCCTGGAGTCGCTGCCCGCCCGCAGCCCGCTGGCCCTGGCCACGCCGACGACGACAGCACCCCCGGACCGGCCCGTGCTCGACATCGTCGTGCCCGTCCACAACGAGGAGGGCACGCTGGAGCCGTCCCTGCGGCGGCTGCACGGATATCTCTCCGAGCACCTCCCGTACGGCTTTCGCATCACGGTCGCCGACAACGCCAGCACCGACCGCACGCCGCGGATAGCCGCCGCTCTGGCCGCGGAGCTGAGCGGCATCGTGTCCGTGCGCCTGGAGCAGAAGGGACGCGGACGATCCCTGCACACGGTGTGGAGACGTTCGGACGCGCCGGTGCGCGCCTATCTGGACGTCGACCTCTCCACCGACCTCAACGCCCTGCTGCCGCTGGTCGCACCGCTCATCTCGGGCCATTCCGACATCGCCATCGGGACCCGCCTGGCGGGCGGTTCGCGCGTCGTGCGCGGTCCGAAGAGGGAGCTGATCTCCCGTGCGTACAACCTGATCCTGCGAGGGTCCCTCTCCGCCCGCTTCTCAGACGCCCAGTGCGGCTTCAAGGCGATCCGCGGCGAGGTGGCCGACCGGCTGCTGCCGCTGGTCGAGGACACGGGGTGGTTCTTCGACACGGAACTGCTGGTGCTCGCCGAGCGTGCCGGGCTGCGCATCCACGAGGTGCCGGTCGACTGGGTGGACGACCCCGACAGCCGTGTCGACCTCGTCCGTACAGCGCTGGACGACCTGCGCGGCGTATGGCGTGTGGGGCGCGCGCTGGCGACGGGCGCGCTGCCCCTCTCACGGCTGAGCCGCCCCTTCGGCGACGACCCGCGCGACCGCCTGCTGGGCGGAGTGCCGAACGGACTGGCCCGCCAGCTCCTGGGCTTCTGCGTCGTGGGCGCACTCAGCACGCTCGCCTACCTCGCCCTCTACTCGCTGCTGCGTCTCGGGCTCGGCCCGCAGTACGCCAACGCCGCGGCTCTGCTGCTCACCGCACTCGCCAACACCGCGGCCAACCGCCGTCACACCTTCCGCATCCGTGGGCGTGGCCGCATGGTGCGGCACCAGGCGCAAGGACTGCTGGTCTTCGCGATCGGGCTGGCGCTGACGAGCGGTTCGCTCGGCGCACTCGAAGCCGCGGACGCGCATCCGTCGCACAGCACGGAACTGGCGGTTCTCGTCGTCGCGAATCTGGCCGCGACACTGTTGCGCTTCCTGCTCTTCCGCACCTGGGTCTTCGCGGGGGAAGAGGGCCGGACGCCGGCGGCGAAAGACCGGCCCGGGGGCGCCGGCGGCCCGTCGGCTCAGGACGAACGGCAGGCCGGGCAGGGAGACGATGCCGGCGCCGACTCCACGGAACGGACCACCTCATGACCACCCCTGCACCCTCCACGCCCTTCACCCTCTTCGCCCGGCGGGCGGCTCCTCGCGTCCGGCCCGACCGACCGCGCTGGGAGCGTCCCGCCTACTGGACGCTGCTGGCACTGACGGCGGTCCTCTTCTTGTACGGGCTGGGCGCCTCCGGCTACGCCAACTCCTTCTACTCCGCGGCCGCCCAGGCGGGCAGCGGGAGCTGGAAGGCGTTCCTCTTCGGCTCCCTCGACTCCGGCAACGTGATCACCGTCGACAAGCCGCCCGCGGCCCTGTGGCCGATGGCGCTGTCCGTGCGGCTCTTCGGGCTGGGCGCGTGGCAGATCCTCCTCCCGCAGGCCTTGATGGGCGTCGCCACGGTAGCTGTGCTGTACGCGTCCGTACGGCGCCGGTTCGGGCCTGCAGCAGGGCTTCTCGCGGGCGGGCTGATGGCGGTGACGCCGGTCGCGGCACTGATGTTCCGCTTCAACAATCCGGACGCGCTGCTGTGTCTGCTGTGCGTGTGCGCGGTGTACTGCCTGCTGCGCTCCGTCGAAGACACGCGCAGCAGGTGGCTGCTGCTGTGCGGCGTCTGCCTGGGATTCGCCTTTCTGGTCAAGACACTTCAGGCATGGCTGATCGTGCCGCCCCTCGTGCTGGTCCATCTCATGTGCGCACAGGCGTCGTTGCCGCGCCGGGTCGGGCAACTGCTGCTGGCAGGGCTCGCGATGGTGGCGAGCGCCGGCTGGTGGGTGGCACTCGCCGAGCTGTGGCCGGCCAGCTCACGTCCGTACATCGGAGGGTCGCAGAACAACAGCTTTCTCGAACTGACCCTCGGCTACAACGGGTTGGGCCGCATCACCGGGAACGAGCCGGGGAGCGTGGAGCCGGGAGCCGGACGTGGCGGAGGCCCGGGCGGGCCCGGTGGCCCTGGTGGGAGCCCGTTCGGTGAGAGCGGCATCGGGCGGATGTTCAACCAGATGACCGGCGGCCAGATCTCCTGGCTGCTGCCTGCCGCGCTGCTTCTGCTCGTCGCGGGACTGCTGGTGATGCGCAAGGCGGCGCGTACCGACATTCAGCGTGCGGCACTTCTGGCCTGGGGCGGCTCGCTGCTCGTCACGTGCGCGGTCTTCAGCCTGATGTCGGGGATATTCCACGAGTACTACACGGTCGCGCTCGCGCCGTACATCGCCGCTGTCGTCGCGATGGGTGCCGTGCTGCTGTGGCGCCGGCGTACGCAGCGCGCCGCTTCGGCTGCACTGGCGTGCGCGGTCGCGACGACAGCGGTGTGGTCGTATGTCCTGCTGGGAAGGACGGGCGACTGGCTGCCGTGGCTCAAGTGGGCAGTCCTCGCCGTGGGGTTGGTCGCCGCGCTCGGGATGTTCGTGGTGGTGGTGGTTCCGCGGCGGGTGGCGCCGGCCGTCGTGGGCCTGGGCCTCGCGGCGTCTGTCGCCGGGCCCCTGGCGTACACACTGAGCACCGTGGGCACCCCGCACTCCGGCGCGATCGTGACAGCGGGTCCCCCGGTGGCGCGTTCCGGACCCGGCGGAGGCCCCGGCGGCTCCGGAGGTCCCGGCGGTGGTCAGGCCCAGCCGGACGGCCAAGGGCAACGGGTCGGCGGCCAGGGGCAGTTCCCGCCCGGCATGCCGGACGGGCAGGGGCAGCGCGGCACGCCGTCCGACGCCGGGCCAGGCCGCGGCACCAGTGGCGAGCGCGGGGGACGAATGCCCGCAGGCGGCGCGATGGGCGGGCTGCTCAACGGGCAGCGGGTCAGCAAGGCCGTCGAGGCGAAGCTGACGGAGAACGCCGAGGACTACAAGTGGGCCGCCGCCGCGATCGGTGCCATGAACGGCGCCACCTACCAACTCGCCACCGAACGGCCCGTGATGTCGATCGGCGGCTTCAACGGAACGGATCCCGCTCCCACCTTGGCGCGCTTCAAGGAGCACGTACGCGACGGCGAGATCCACTACTTCGTCGGTGGGGGCCGCTCGCCCGGACAGGACCGGAGGGGAGGCTCCTCCGCGATCACGGACTGGGTGGAGAAGCACTACACCAAGGTGAAGATCGGCCAGACCACTCTCTACGACCTGACGAAGGAGAAGCAGTAGCCGGAAGAGGGGAGTTCGCCATGGGGCCCCGCGACCCCGCGGGGCGCCCGTACGGCGACCGCCGGACGAGGACGGCGTCGGCCTCCGGGCTTAGTTCCGCCGCCCGATGTGAGCGGGGGCTCCACGCCATAGCCTCACCCCATGACGGCAGCCGAACCCCGCTCCGGCGGACCCCGCACCCCACGGCAGCGCAAGCGCGAGGCGCTGGAACGGCTCGCGCAGGACGCCGACGCGTGGGTGGCCACGGCCGATGCCGGCGGCGAGCCGTGCCTCGTTCCCCTGGCCTTCTGGTGGGACGGCGAGGCGGTGTGGCTGGCCACCCGCGACACCAATCCGACCGGGCGGAACCTGTGTGACTCGGGCCGGGCCCGGCTGTCCTTCGGCCACACCCGTGACGTGGTCCTCGTCCACGGCACCGCGCGCATGGTGACCCGTGAGGAGCTTCCGGCCGGGGTGGGCGACGCCTTCGCGGCCAAGGACGGCTGGGATCCTCGCGAGGACCACCCGTCGTACGTCTTCTTCCAGGTCGTCCCGCGGCTGCTGCAGGCATGGGGAACGGCGGCCGAGATGAAGGGGCGGACCCTCATGCGTGACGGTGAGTGGCTCGTATAGCGCGTTCAGGTCTTCCAGTTGGGATGGTGCGCATGGGTGAGACGTCCGGCTGGCCCGACGGACTGGCCGTCGGTGCCACGAGGGTCGGCCGCCGCTGCAACCGGTACGGGGAATCCGTGGCCTTCTACCGGGACGTGGTCGGACTGCCGCTGGTGTACCTCGGCGAGACCGGTCCGGACGGCTTCGGCTGCGCCGTCTTCGGCCTGCCGGGTACGCCGGCGACCTTCGAACTGGTCGAAGGACTCGAACCGGTGCCGGTCGACCGGCACGAGGAGCTGGTGCTCTACTTCCGGGGCGAGGCCGCCCGCGACGTCGTGGCCCGCCGCATCACCGAGGCCGGACACGAGCCGGCACATCAGTACCGGTACTGGGAGCTCAACGACGGCATCACCTTCCTCGACCCGGACGGCCGCGAACTCGTCCTCGCACCCTGGGTGTTCGGGGAGGACCCGCCTCCGATGCGAAAGCGGTCCGCGCCGCCGGCCGGCTGACGGCCGTCGCGGCGGAAATTCGCATGCGCCCTCCCCGTACAGGGGCGAACCTGGCACCGTGGAGCAGATTCAGCGGATCGCGGACCTGGCCGGAGAGGTGCTGGGCCGCGAGGTCGCCGGCAGCTACCTCCACGGCTCGTGCGTGCTCGGAGGGCTCAAGCCGGCCAGTGACCTGGACGTCCTCGTCGTGTCACGGCGGCCCATGGAGGACGTGGAGCGGCGGGCGCTCCTCAGCGGCCTTCTCAGGATGTCCCCGTGCGGTGCCAGGGCCCGCCCCGTCGAACTCACCGTCGTCGTCCGGTCCGCGGTCCGTCCGTGGCGGTACCCGCCGACCGGTGACTTCCAGTACGGGGAGTGGCTCCGCGGCGACTTCGAGGCCGGACTCGTCCCGCAGCCGGAGCCGATGCCGGATCTGGCACTGCTGATCACGATGGTGCTCGCCGGGGACCGTCCCCTCACCGGCCCGCCGCCCGCGCAGGTCCTGGATCCCGTCCCGCCACCGGACCTCCGCCGGGCCTGTGTGGCGGGCATTCCCGGGCTGCTCGGCGACCTGGACGGAGACACCCGCAACGTCGTACTGACCCTCGCCCGCGTCTGGACCACGCTCGCGACCGGCGGCATCAAGTCCAAGGACGCCGCGGCCGACTGGGCCCTGCGCCGGCTTCCGCCCGAGCACCGGCCCGTGCTGGAGCACGCCAGGGACCTGTACCTCGGCGCCGGCTACGACGAGGAGAGCTGGAGCGAGGAACTGAGGGCCGCGGTGCGTCCGTACGTGGACGCCGTGCTCGCGGAGACCGGGCGGCTGACCGGCGGCTGAGGCTCACAGCTCCGCCCCGATGCGTTCGGACGTCTGCCGCAGCAGCGGGGCGAGTTCGGCGGCCCGCGCGGAGTCGAGACGGATGCTGGGCGCCGCGACCGTCAGCGCCGCCACGCAGGTGCCGAAGCGGTCGCGGACGGGGACGCCGACGCCGTGCACGCCCGTGACGCTCTCGTCGAGGTTGAGGGCGTAGCCGCGTGCGCGCGTCACCGCGAGGTCGGCGACGAGGGCGTCCACGTCAGGGAGGGTGGACGCGGTCAGCGCGGGCAGACCACGGCGGTAGCGCGTCCGGGCGGCCTCGGGCGCGAGCTCGGCGAGCAGGGCCTTGCCGCCCGCCGTTCCGTACGCGGGCACGCGGTCGCCGTTGCGGGTGCCCACGCGCAGCGGGTGCGGGCCTTCGACGCCGTCGGCGAAGCGGGAGTCGGGCCCGTCGAGGACGAGGAGGTTGGTCGTCTCGCCCGCGGCGTCCCGCAGTTGGACGAGGTGACTGTGCGCGACCCGCACCAGGGTGGGTTCGTCGACGGGGCCGCGGGTCAGCCCCAGCAGTACGGGGCCGAGGCGGTACCGCCGGCCGCCGGGCTCCTGTTCGACGAATCCGTGGCCGCGCAGCGTCGTCAGCAGCCGGTGCGCGGTGGAACGGGCGACGCCCAGGTGGTCGCTGATGTCGGTCACGCGGGAGCTCTGGTTTCCGCGCAGATAGACGAGGGTGCGCAGGGCGTTGTCGACGGAGCTGGCGGCGTAGGCGTCGCCTCGTCTCCCCTCTTCCGCGTCCTGGTTTTTCGGCATAGCAGAAAACGTATCGCAACCTGTTCCGCCTGCCACTTCGCGAGTTTAGGTTGACCGGCGGTCCGCTCTCCCCCCGCCCGGACGTCACCGCTCGGCGTCCGGGCTGCACCAACCGCTACGGAGAAACCCATGAAGGCTGCACCGGGCGACCCCTCCTCAGCCGAGTCCCCAGCCGAGCCCCGTACGGACGACGCCCCCGCGGAGGGCCGCGGCTGGCGCTCCTGGCACACCCTGTGGGTGCTGCTCCTGCTGGGCTGGACGGTCAGCGCCGCGGACAGAGCCGTCACCGGGCCCGTCGTGACATGGATGATCGACAACGGGGTGGGCTTCCTCGCCGACGCCGAGAACCCGCACGCGCTGGGCGGCCTCGTCGGCGGTCTCTTCTTCGCCGGTTACATGCTCACCCAGTTCCCCGGCGGCTATCTCGGGGACCGGTACGGGCACCGCACCCTCATCGTCGTCAGCCTGATGTGGGCCGGCGTGGCCACGATGCTGACGGGCTTCATCGGCGGACTCGTCGCATTCATCGTCGTGCGCGTCGTCACCGGTCTCGGCGAGGGTGCCTTCTACTCCAACGACCGCAGCCTGATCACCGCCACCACCCCCGAGCGCCAGCGCGGCTTCGGCATGGGCGTGGTCATCACCGGTCTCGCCCTCGGCATCACCATCGCGATCGTCTTCACACCCGGACTCGTGGAACTCGGCAAGGCCTTCCTCGCGCACATCGAGGCCTGGCGGATGGTCTTCTGGGTGCTCGGGGCGGCGACCATCGTGGTGGGTGCCGGCGTCGCCTTCTGGTTCCGGGCCCATCTGACCATCTCCGGGCTGAGCCGGGCGACGCTGCATCTGAGTGCCTACTCGGCCGTCTCGCTCGCTCTGATCATGGGCGTGTACTGGCTGGGCACCAGCGCCGGCCTGTCCGAACTGTGGATCGCACTGCTCGAAGTCGCCCTCGCCATCGGTCTGGTGCTCTTCGTGCTGGCGCGCAAGGGCAGGGAAGTCGGCCCCGTCATCAAGAACCGCGATCTGTTCCTGGTCCACCTCGTCTACATCGCGATCCTGTGGAACCTCTGGTTCTTCAGCTTCTGGTCGGTCTCCATCGTGGCCGGTGCGGCGGACTCGTCGTTCATGAGCGCCGCCCTCACCGCCGCCTTCAACGCGGGCGCGGGCATCCTGGGCTTCCCGGCCGGCGGCTGGATCTCGGACCACGGGCTGAAGCGCGGCTGGGGCCGCAAGCAGATGATGCTGACCTTCACGGGAGCGCAGGCCGTACTCACCATCGCGTTCGCCTGGTATCTCAGCGCCGCCGCCAAACCGTCCCTGTGGGTCATGGGCCTGCTGTTGTTCTTCGCGAGTCTCTTCTTCAACGCCCTGCAGCCCGTGGGGCACGCCCTGACCGCAGAGATCGCCCCCGAACGCCTGCGCGGCTCGGCGTTCGGGATGCAGAACCTCATCGGCGAGACGGGCGCGGTGCTCTCTCCCGCGATCAGCGGTGTGCTGCGGGACAGCACGGGAGGCTGGGAGGCGGCCGTGTGGCTGGACACGGCGCTGGTCGTCGCCGGCTTCTTCGTCCTGATGCAGGTACGCCACCGCTCACCCGCGGCCGCCACCGCCTAGCCGGCCGTCCTGTCCCCATGCGTCCCGTCCAGTGCCCTGCAGTGCCGTCCAGTGCCGTCCAGTGCCGTCCGAGGTTCGCCCGCCTTCGCCCGGTCGGACCGACACCCGTAACAGGAGCTCCACTTCCATGCCCACCGTCCGCGAGGCGGCGCTCGATGTGATGCGCCGGCACGACCTGACCACCGTGTTCGCCAATCCGGGCTCGACGGAAGTGCCCTTCCTCGCCGGCCTCCCCGACGACATCCGCTTCGTGCTCGCACTCCACGAGGGCTCCGTCGTCGGGGCCGCAACCGGCTACGCCCTCGCGCGCGGAGCGCCCGCGCTCGCGCTGCTCCACACCACCGCGGGCCTCGGGAACGCGGTCGGGGCGCTGTCCACGGCAAGGGTCAACCGGGCGCCGCTCGTCGTGATCGTGGGGCAGCAGGACAGGCGGCACCTCGTCCAGGAGCCGTTTCTCGCCGGGCGGCTGGAACAGCTCGCCGGCGACTATCCCGTACGTACGGAGACGCCGCCCCGCGCACAGGACGTGCCCGGAGCGATCGCGCGTGCCGCGCACGCCGCCCGTACGATGCGCGGCCCCGCCCTCGTCGTCGTGCCGATGGACGACTGGGCGCGGCCCGCCGAGGAGCTGCCGCTGCCCGCTCCCGGGCGGCTGTGCCTCCCGGCCGCCGCGGACGCCGGCGACGTGCGTGAGGTGGCCGCACTGCTGGACGCGGCTGCCGCGCCCGCGCTGGTCGTCGGCGCCGCAGCGGACCACCCCGTCACCTGGGAGGCGCTGACGCTCCTCGCGGAGCGCCTCGGCTGCCCCGTGTGGCAGGAGTCCTTCGGCGCACGGGCCGGATTCCCGCAGGACCACCGGCTCTTCGCCGGACATCTGCCCGCCGACCGTACGCGGCTGCGCGAGACCCTCGGGCCGTACGACCTGGTGCTGAGCGTGGGGGCTCCCGTCTTCCGCCAGTATCCGTACGAGGAGGGGCCGTTGGTACGGCCGGGCACACGGCTCGCCGTCGTCACGGACGACCCCGCTGAGGCGCACCGTGCCCCGGTGGAGCTCGCCGTGGTGGCCGCGCTGCCGGCGTTCTGCACGGCGCTCGCGGAGACGGCGCTCGCGGAGACGGCGGACAGGACGCGGGGCAGGGCGGCCGGTGCGGACGACGGCAGTGACGCACCGGCGCCCGCCGGCCGGCGGCCCGAACCGCCGCAGCCTCCCGGGCACGGTGAGCCGCTGCGCGCCGCGCACGTGCTTGCGGAGCTCGCGCGGCGGCTGCCCGCTGAGACGGTGCTCGTGGAGGAGACCCCGTCCAGCCGCCCCGACCTGCATGCCCTCGTGCCGGCCCGGCGTCCGCTGGGGTTCCTGAGCGCGGCGATGGGCGCGCTCGGCTTCGCGCTCCCCGCGGCGATCGGCGTACGGATGGGCGCGCCGGAGCGTCCGGTGGTGGCGGTCGTCGGCGACGGGTCGTCGCTGTACCAGATACAGGCCCTCTGGACGGCTGTGCGCTACCGGGTCGGCGTCGTCTTCATCGTCCTCGCCAACGGCCGTTACGCGATCATGGACCGGCTCGCGGACAGGCACGAAGACACAGCGCCATGGCCCGGCTTCGAGGAAGTCAGCGTCTCCGGAATGGCGAAGGCTCTGGGATGTTCCGCGCGCCGCGTGAGCGGACATGCCGAACTGCTCTCGGAATTGGACACGCTGCTGCCCGAACTCCCCGACAGCACACGGCCGCTGGTTCTGGAAGTGGCGGTGGAGGCCGACGAGACCTTCCAGCCCTGAAAGGGCGTGTACGGCACACGCCGGAATGCGGCGGGAATGCCGATGGCGGCCGTCCGCCGGATTTCTCCGGTGGGCGGCCGCCATCGGCGCCGTGAAATGCGCCGGATCTTGATTCGCAGATCCGGGAATCCCCGGATCGGTCATCCGGATCGGTCGTCCTGATCTCCGAAAAGGATCTCCGAAACGGATCTCCCGGAAAGGATCTCCGGATCGCGCCGGGCATGTGCGCGGTCGGGCTGTCCGGTCCGGCAGGGTCAGGTCTGCCGGACCGGTCCGTCAGTACGGTCCGTTGACGTTGTCGATGGAGCCGTACCGGTCCGCCGCGTAGTTGCAGGCGGCCACGATGTTCGCGACGGGGTCGGTCATGCTGTTGACCGTGCCCTCGACGTGGTAGGCGTCGAAGGTCGGCTTGATGGTCTGCAGCAGACCCTTGGACGGTGTGCCCTTCGCGGCGTTGCTGTCCCAGTTGTTGACGGCGTTCGGGTTGCCGCCGGACTCCCGGATGATGTTCCGCTTGATGCCGTCGTGCGAGCCGGGGATGCCCTTGGCCTGCATGATCTCCCGGGCCTCCTGGATCCATCCGTCCAGGTTGTTGCCGTGCTTCGAGCCGGACTTGTGCACGCTGCCGGCCTGCGGCGCCTGACCGCCCTGCGGCTTCGAACCCTGCTGCTCGGCCGAGCCGCCGCCGGACATGCTGAGCTTCTGGCCGGGGCGGATGAGGTCGGGGTCGGAGCCGACGGTCTGCCGGTTGGAGTCGTACAGCTTGCGCCAGCCGCCCTCGGTGTCGTGCTCGCGGGCGATCGCGCTGAGGGTGTCGCCGGCTTCGACGGTGTACTTCTCGGCGCTCTTCTTGGCGTCGTCGTCCTTCTTCCCGGACGAACCGGCCTTCTTCGACGACTCCCCGGCAGCGGGCTTCGCCGGCTTCGCGGAGTCGGTGGAGAGGTCCGGAGCGGGGCTGCCGGCGCTCAGGCCGGCCTTGGGGCCGCAGGACGGCCAGGCCTCGGGGCCCTGGCTGTCGAGCACCTTCTCGGCGACGCGGATCTGCTCTTCCTTGGTGGCCTGGTCGGCACGCTCGGCGTACTTCGTGCCTCCGTTGCCGGACCATGTGCTCTGGCTGAACTGGAGGCCGCCGTAGTAGCCGTTGCCGGAGTTTATGGACCAGTTGCCCGTGGACTCGCACTGGGCGACCTTGTCCCAGGTGTCGACGGAGGCGGCGTGTGCGGTGCCCGTACCGATGAACGGAAGGGCTATGCCCGCACCGCCGGCGGTAAGGGCGATGGACGTGCGCGACACTCTGCGCGAGATACGGCGATTGGGCTGACGACGGTGTCGACCGCGTCCGGACATAGGGCAGTTCCTCTCCTGCGCCTGCGAGGTGAGCTGTCGGATTCGGGCTGGAGTGGCCCGGCCGCACCGAATGCGAGGGGGCATTCGGGTGCGGCTTCACCCCTAGCCGTGCGTTCCTCGGGTGCGAAACGCGCGGCGCTTACCTGGGTCCCCCGCTCCTGCCGGGCTGGGATTGCGTGTTTTCCGCGGTCCGGGCGGCAGGATTCGGCGTTCCCGGAAGCGGACCACCGCACGGGAGACGCGGTGGGGTTGCACGTTAAACAGAAGGAATTCATCACCACAAGAAAGGCGCATAACCCGGACCGGGCGAAGATCGCGAAAATTGGCATGTACGGGTTAATGACTGCTCTTCCATTCGCCTTGCCGTGCAAGGGAATTGGGGCGGGCCGTATGTGGGCGCCGAGTGGAATGTGACCCGCGTCACGGTATTTCTGTGGTGCGAATCACGTGTTCTCGCGGATTTCCCCGCCGGCCGCGCCGCCCGCTTCCCGCCCCTGCGGAGCCACCCGGTGGTAGCGCCGCTCCGGACGGCCCGTCGTGCCGTACCGGAGGGTGACGCGGGCGGTCCCGAGCGAGACGAAGTGCTCCAGATAACGGCGGGCGCTCACCCGGGACAGGCCGCTGTGCTCGGCGCACTCGGAGGCGGACAGCCCCGCCGGGCCGGACTCGGCTTCGAGCGTGGCGCGTACCAGGCCGGCCGTCTGCTCGGTGAGGCCCTTGGGCAGCCGCGCGGGGGTGCCGGGCCCGTACGCCGCCGCGTGCGCGTGCGGCGGGGCGGAACCCGCCTCGCCAGGGGCGCCGGTGCCGCCCGTACCGCCGGTGCCGCCCGCCCGGTCGTCCGCGGTACCGGCCGCCGCTCCGCTGCCGGTGCCGTCCCCTGTTCCGTCCGCCGCGCCTGCCGGATCGGCGAACAGCCGGTCCACGTCGCCCTGTTCGGGCGTCTGGAGCGCGGCCAGCGCCTCGCGGCGCTCCGCGTACCGGCGCAGCCGCTCCTTCAGCAGCTCACCCTCGAAAGGCTTGATGATGTACTGCACGGCGCCGCCGCGCTGCGCGCCCCGTACCGTCTCGGCGTCCCGGGCCGCGGTGACGACCAGCACGTCCGGGCCCTCCTCGGGCGCCGCGGTGCCGCGCAGCTCACGCAGGACCTCGAGGCCCGGCAGGTCGGGCAGGTACATGTCCAGCAGTACGAGGTCAGGGCGCAGGTCCCGGACGGCCGTCAGCGCCTCGGTGCCGCTGTGCACGGCTCCCGCCACCGTGAAGCCCGGCACCTGCCCGACGAGGGTGCTGTGCAGCCGCGCCACCATGAAGTCGTCGTCGACGACGAGCACACGGATCACGGCTGCCTCCTCTCTGCGGGCCGGGTGGCCGGGCACGGGCGTACGGAGCGTACGGGACGGGCTGGACCGGCTGGACGTACGGACCCGGCGGACGGCGCCGGGCGGGTCCGTACGGGGCGCAGGAGAACCATGCCCGACGCCGTGGCCGCACACCAAGGCCCCCACCGGTGCGGCGGCGGTGGAGCAGCCCGGTCACAGCCCCGCGTAGGCGACGCCGGTCAGCCGCTCCGAGACCGCCCAGAGCTGCCCCGCCGCGATGTCGTTGCGCGTCCAGGGCGCTCGCGGGGCGGCGCCGGGGCCGCCCCGCACCCCGAGGATGCGCGGCCCGAAGAAGGAGTCGCCGTGCACGTACGGCGCGGTCGCCGCGTACAGGACCGGCGCCGCGCCCTGGTCCGCGGAGGCGCCGACCACGTCGGTGACCAGCCGCGTGAGGCGTTCGCGCCCGGCCTTCCCGGCCAGCCGCGGGCCCTTGGCCTGCAGCTCGGTACGCGCGTAACCGGGATGGGCGGCGGTGACGGTCAGGTCGAGGCCCTTGCGGTCGGCGCGGTGGGCCAGTTCCCGTACGAAGAGGAGGTTGGCCGTCTTCGAGGCGCCGTAGGCCGCCATCGGCCGGTAGCGGCGCGCGCTGCCGAGGTCGCTCATGTCGATGTTGGACAGCAGATGCGCCATGCTGGCGACCGTCACCACACGCGCACCGGGCGCGGACAGCAGCCGCTCCAGCAGCAGCCCCGTCAGGGCGAAGTGGCCGAGGTGGTTCACGCCGAACTGCATCTCGAAGCCGTCGGCGGTCCGCGCGTACGGAACCGCCATCAGGCCCGCGTTGTTGACCAGCAGGTCGAGCCGGCTGTGGGGCAGCGCGGCGGCGAACTCCCGTACCGACGACAGATCCGCCAGGTCCAGCAGGCGCAACTCGGCGCGGGCCTCGGGCACTTGGGAGAGCAGCCGGTCCAGGGCGGCGGCGCCGCGCTGCTCGCTGCGGCACGCCAGCACCACGCGGGCGCCGCGCCGCGCCAGTTCGCGCGCGGTCACGTAGCCGATGCCGCTGTTGGCTCCCGTCACCACGGCGGTACGTCCGCTCTGGTCGGGGATGCTGCGCGCTGTCCAGCTCATGCAAGTCAGCGTATGGCGGGCGGACGGACCGCGCGAGGGCTCCACCGGACCGGCCGCCGGACAGCGGCCCGGACCGTGCGCGGGACCGGGAAGCGGCCCGCCGCTTGTGCGCGCCCGGCGCTCACCACCGTTCCCCGGGCCCCGGCAGGCCGTCGTGGTGGACGAGAAGGGCCGAGGTGACCGCGTCCGGACACTCGGCGTTGGCCAGGTGCGCGGCGCCCGCGACCTCGACCAGGGCCGCGCCGGGGATGCCGTCGGCGATCTCGCGGGCGTGCGCGGGAGGCGTCGCCGGGTCGAGGCGTCCGGCGACCGCGAGGGTCGGCACCGTCACCTCGGCGAGCTGTCCGCGCAGGTCGAAGGCGGCGAGGGCGTCACAGCACGCCGCGTAGCCGGCGGCCGCCGTGCAGCGCAGGTCCTCGATCAGCGCCGTCCCGTGCGGCGTGCCTTCGAAGTCGGGCGCGAACCACACCCCGGGCCGTGAGGCGATCATGGACTCGGTGCCGTGCGCGCGTACGGCCGCCGCACGCTCACGCCAGGCGGCCGGCTCCCCGAACCGGGCCGAGGAGCAGACGAGCGAGAGCGCCGTGAGCCGCTCGGGGTGGTGCACCGCGAGGTGCAGGCCGACCGCGCCGCCCAGCGAGACCCCGGCGTAGGCGAATTCGTCCCAGCCCTGGGCGTCCGCGGCGCGCAGGACCAGCTCGGCGAGGTGTGCGACGGTCGCGGTGCCGTCGCACGGGATCAGTTCGCTGGAGGAGCCGGCCATCGGCTCGGCCGGGGAGGCCCCGTGGCCCGGCAGGTCCCAGCGCAGCACGCGGTGGGTGCGGATCAGCGCGGGGAGCTGGGGCTCCCAGACCGCGAGGGAGGTGCCCAGGGAGGGGCCGAGAATCATCGGCCGTCCGTCAGCGGGTCCGTCGAGCCGGTGGTACGGGAGCGGCGCGGGCTCGGGCGGGACGGAAGCGGTCACGGTGATGTCTCCGGGCCGGCTGGAACTTCGAGGCGTGCCGCGTGAGTCGTCTCCGGGCGATGCGGGAGATGGGATTCCGTTGCCGATGGTCTGTCACCGCTCTCCAGTTTCGGGGGTCGTGTCTTCTGAGCCGGTCGGGGCTGCGGTCGGGGCTGCAGTCGGGGCTGAGGCCACGGTCGTGGCCGGGTCCGCGGGGCCGCGGCGCAGCGCCCGGTCGGTGAGTGCGGGCGCGGACCCGGTGTAGTGCGTCGGGTCGGTCAGGTCCCGCAGCCGCTCCCCGGAGAGCATCTCGCGCAGGGCGGGCTCTTCCTCCTCCAGGGCCTCGTCCAGGGTGATCCCCTCGTCGACGGCCTTGCGGGAGGCGGCGTCGAGGAGCTTGCGCGCGCGGGCGCGCCCCAGCAGCGGCCCGAGGGCGACAGTGAAGCGTTCGCTGACGATGAGCCCCTCGGTGAGGGCGAGGTGTTCGTGCATGCGGTACGGGAAGACCTGCAGCCCCTCGGCGAGTTCGGCGGCGGCGTGTGCCGCACCGCCGGTCAGCCGGAGCAGTTCGCGCACCGGCTGCCACTCGGCGTGCCACGCCCCCGGGGGCCGCTCGTCCTCGGCGGCGAGCGAGGACAGCAGCGTCGAGGCGAGCGCGGGAGCCTGCCGCGCGGTGGCGGCGACGAGGGTCGCCCGTACGGGATTGGTCTTGTGCGGCATGGCGGACGAGGTGCCGCCGCCGCCCTCGCCGACCTCCCCCACCTCGCTGCGCGAGAGCACGAGCACGTCGGCGGCGAACTTGCCGAGCGCACCGCAGGTGAAGGCGCACGCCGAGCCCAGGTCGGCCACCGGGGTGCGCAGCGTGTGCCAGGGCAGGGCCGGTTCGGCCAGCGGCAGTTCGCGTGCGTAGGCGGCGAGCAGGCGCAGGCCCAGGTCGGTGGCGGGGACGCCGTGGGCCGCACCGTCCGGGGACTCGGCCTCGGGGCCGTGGCTGCCGGGGCCCGACGTCGGCCCCGGCGCGCCGGCCGCGCCGGATGTCCCGGTGGTGGTGGTCCCGGTGGCCGGGGCCGTGCCTTCGGCGTGCGGTGCGCCGTCCGCCTCCGCGTGGGCGGCGAAGGCGGCCAGTGTGCCTGCCGCGCCGCCCAGTTGGACGGGGAGCGCGGCCCGTACCGCCGAGAGCCGGTCGCGGGCGTCCAGCACCAGGCTTCTCCAGCCCGCTACCTTGAGGCCGAACGTCGTGGGCACGGCGTGCTGCGTCAGCGTCCGCCCCGGCATGGGCGTGTCGCGGTGTTCGGCGGCCGCCATGGCCAGTGCACGTGCCGTGCGGTCCAGGTCGGCGAGCATCGCGTCGATCGTGCGCGCGGCGACCAGCATCAGTCCGGTGTCGAGGATGTCCTGGCTGGTGGCGCCCCTGTGCACGTACGGCGCCGCCTCCGGTCCGACGGCGTCCGTCAGATCCGCGACCAGCGGGATCACGGGGTTGCCGCCGGAGCGGGCACGCAGTGCCAGCCCGCGTGCGTCGAAGCGGCCGGCGCGGGCGGCCTCCGTGACCGCAGCAGCGACGGCCGCCGGCGCGAGGCCCAGGCTCGCCTGCGCCCGGGTCAGAGCGGCCTCGGCGTCCAGCAGGGCCTGCAGCAGCGCGGTGTCGCCCGTGGCGGACTCCGCGGCGGAGCCGGCCCGTACCGGCGCCAGAAGACCGACGTCCTCCGGGCCGTGGGCGGGAGCCGGGCCCGGGGCCGGCTCCGTCTCCGGACCCGGCCCCGGACCTGCGCCCGGTTCAGTGGAACTCAAGAAAAACCGTCTCCTTCTCGCCCTGAAGCCGGATGTCGAAGCGGTACGAGCCCGTGGCAGGGCCGGCCGTTGCCACCAGGGTCTCGCGCCGTTCGGCGTCGAGCGAGGCGAGGAGCGGGTCGTCGGCGTGTGCCTGATTGTCCTCCGGAAAGTACACGCGGGTGAAGAGGTGGTGCAGCAGTCCTCGCGCGAAGACGCACACACTGATGTACGGGGCGTGGCCCGTGCGTGCGCCGGGCCTGAGCGTCCGGGCCGTCCAGTGGCCGTCCGCGTCGGTGGGCACACGTGCGAATCCGGTGAAGTCCACGCCGTTGCGGCCCAGATGACCGCCGTCGACGGGATCGCGCCGCATGGACCCCGGCGCCCCGGAGAGATCTCCGTCCGGGCCGGCCTGCCACAGTTCGATGAGGGCGTCGGGCACGGGCTCGCCCGAGCCGTCGTACACGTGCCCGTGCACGGTGACGGTGCCGTCGCGGCCCTCCGGGGCGATGTCGCCTCCGCCGGGGAAGGGCAGGGCGTAGCCGTAGAAGGGGCCCACGGTGTGGGACGGAGTCGGCTGCAGGCCGGTGTCTGCGCCCGTCCCCCCGGTCGTCCGCTCGGTCATCGGCCCGGTCATCGGCCCTCCTCGATCCAGGTGGCGGACGGTCCGTCGAGGACGATGTCCCAGCGGTAGCCCAGCGACCACTCCGAGCGGGAGAGTCCGTGGTCGTACGCCGCGACCAGCGCCTGCCGTGCCCGCTCGTCCGTGACGGACTGCAGTATCGGGTCGTGGGCGAAGAGAGGGTCGCCCGGGAAGTACATCTGGGTCACCAGGCGCTGCGTGAACGCCGTCCCGAAGAGCGAGAAGTGGAGATGCGCCGGGCGCCAGGCGTTCTCGTGGTTTCGCCAGGGGTAGGCGCCGGGCTTGATCGTCGTGAAGGTGTAGCTGCCGTCGTCGCCGGTCAGAGTGCGTCCGACGCCGGTGAAGTTGGGGTCCAGCGGTGCGGGGTGCTGGTCGCGCAGATGTGCGTACCGGCCTGCGGCGTTGGCCTGCCACAGCTCGATGAGCTGTCCGCGCACGGGCCGCCCCGCGCGGTCCAGCATCCGGCCGGAGACGGTGATCCGCTCGCCGAGCGGCTCGCCGCTGTGCCGGACCGTGAGGTCGTTGTCGGTGTCGGTGACGTCGGTGGGGCCGAAGACCGGAGTGTGCAGTTCGACGGTCTCCGGGTCGGGCTCGACGGGGACCAGCGGCCGCTTGGGGAACCGCAGCAGGCTGCTGCGGTAGGGGGCGTAGGCGCGCGAGGGGTGGTGTGCGGCGGGGGCTCCGGCGGCGCGTGACTTCTCGTACGCGTCGCGCAGTTCGGCCACCTCGCGGTCGATGTCTCGCTGGGTGAGGGGCATGGACGTACTCCTGTCGGTCCTCGCGGACGGACACGGGATGAGGGACACGGGATGAGGAACGAGTCGCGGAAAGGGCTGCCCTGAAGGGCTGCTCGGGCTCCAGTTGTCACATTGCTCAGTATGCTGAGTATTTCTGCGGAACCATTCTGACGCTGCCACTCCGGGGAAGGCCCGTCAAGGTCCAGGAAGACTCGGGAAAGACTCGACACTGCGTGTCATCGGGGGCCAGAATCAGTCAGTACACGATCGAATTCGTGAACGGGAAGAGAGAGCAGGAGCGGTGAGCGAATGGCTGCGGTCGATCTGAGCACGCACCCGGGTCATCTCGCCCGGCGGCTCCAGCAGGCCCACTCTCTGCTGTGGGGGGCGATGGTCTCGGAGGAGACGACGTCGCCGCAGTTCGCCGTGCTCAACGCGCTGGAGGAGAAGCCGGGCATGGACCAGCGGACCCTCAGCGAGCACGTCCACCTGGACCGCTCCACCATCGCCGACCTGGTGGCCCGCCTCGCGGGGCGTGAGCTTCTCGAGCGGGTGCGCGATCCGGAGGACGGGCGCCGCAATGTGCTGAAGCTGACGGAGGACGGCCGGCGGCTGCACCGGAAGCTCGTCACACGGACGGCGCGGATGAACCGCGTCTTTCTCGCGCCGCTCGACGGCGAGGAGCAGGAGACCCTGCTCCGGCTCATCGCGAGGGTGGCCTCGGCGGCGGAGGAGCTGCGCGGCTGACCGGCGGCCCGCCCCCGTTGCCGCGGGTGCGCCCGCGCCCGCGGCGGCGGGAGCGGGCGCTGCACGCGCGGGGAGCGGGCGGCGGGCTGCGGGCTCCCGCGCGTGCGGTCCGGCGGGCGGGTTCAGCGGGTGCGGGAGCGGAAGACCGGCACGCTCACGCCGTCGTCGTCCAGGCAGCGGCCGGTACGCAGGTCGAAGCGCTGCTTCAGCAAGGGCGAGGCCACGAAGGCCCCGCCGCCGGCGCCGGCGCCGCTCGCGTCACCTTCCGCGCCGGGCCCGGTGTCCTGCGGCGTGCCGCCGGTGGCCTCCTTCGCCGACCCGAGCAGGCCCCGGGAGAGGACGTAGGCGCCCGTGAACGGGTCCCGGTTGCCGATGACGTACGTACGGCCCGCGCGGTCGAGAAAGACGGCGGCCTGCGAACCGTCCCGCAGCAGCGCCGCCACACCCCGCCCCGGAATGAGGTCCGCCAGGCTGCACACCGTGAACCAGCCCTGCTCGTCCCGTACTTCGATGCGGGGGGCAGCGGCGGCAGCGCCGCAGACCGCGGCGGCGGTGGTGGTGGCCACGGTGCCGGTGCCGGCGGAAGCAGAGGCGGCGGAAGCAGCGGCGGCCCGGGAGGTCTCCTCCCCGGATTTCCGCCTGACTGCCGTCTTCGTGATGGTCATCGGGTGGCCGTCCCTTCTGGTTCCGGTGTGCGTTCCGCGGTGCGTACGGGGATGTCCGGGCCCGACAGCAGCGTCAAGTCCGGCTTGATCTGCTCGCGTTCCTCGACGAACCGCACCGTCGGGTCGGGGACGTCGGGCGCGTTGACGAAGGAGACGAAGCGGGCGAGCTTCTCGGGGTCGGCCAGCGTGGCGGACCACTCGTCGCGGTAGTGCGCGACGTGGTCGGCCATGAGGGCCTCCAACTCGTCGCACAGCCCGAGGGAGTCGTGCACGACGACGTCCCTGACGTGTTCCAGCCCGCCGTCGATCCGCTCCAGCCAGGCGGAGGTGCGCTCCAGCCGGTCGGCGGTGCGGATGTAGAACATCAGGAACCGGTCGGTCAGGCGCACCAGTTCGGCATCGCTGAGGTCCTGCGCGAGCAGGTCGGCGTGGCGCGGCGTCGCACCGCCGTTGCCGCCGACGTACAGGTTCCAGCCGGACGAGGTGGCGATCACCCCGAAGTCCTTGCCCATCGCCTCCGCGCACTCCCGGGCACACCCCGACACCGCCGACTTGAGTTTGTGCGGCGAGCGCAGACCGCGGTAGCGCAGTTCGAGGCCGACGGCCATGCGCACGCTGTCCTGCACGCCGTAGCGGCACCACGTGCTGCCCACACAGGACTTGACGGTGCGCAGCGCCTTTCCGTACGCGTGACCCGACTCGAATCCGGCGTCGACCAGGCGGGTCCAGATCGCCGGCAGCTGATCGACGCGTGCGCCGAACATGTCGATGCGCTGGCCGCCGGTGATCTTCGTGTAGAGGCCGAAGTCCCGTGCGACCTCGCCGACGACGATGAGCTTCTCCGGCGTGATCTCACCGCCGGGCACACGCGGTACGACCGAATACGAGCCGTTGCGCTGGAGGTTGGCGAGGAAGTGGTCGTTGGTGTCCTGCAACGCGGCCTGTTCGCCGTCCAGTACGTGCCCTCCGGCGCCGATGGACGGTGCGAGCGAGGCGATGACCGAGGCCACAGCCGGCTTGCACACCTCGCAGCCGTCGCCCCGGCGGGCGTCCTCGCGGCCGTGCGAGTCCAGGAGTCCGGCGAACGTCGTCAGCCGCAGGGTGCGCACGATCTCGTACAACTCGGCGCGTGTATAGGCGAAGCAGCCGCACAGGCCCGCGTCGACTGCGACGCCGTTCGCCTCCAGCTCCGCGTCCACGATCTGCCCGAGCACCCTGACGCAACTGCCGCAGCCCGTACCGGCCTTGGTGCACTTCTTCACCGACGGCGCGTCCCTGCAGCCGTGTTCGGAGACGGCGGCCCGGATGGTGCCTTTGTCGATGTGGTGACAGTTGCAGACGACCGCGTCGTCGGGGAGGGCGGCGGGGCCGAGCGCCGCCGGCGCGCCCGAGCCGGCGGGGAGCACCAGCGACTCCGGCGGCACGGGCGGCACGGAGCCGGTCAGCGCGCGCAGCGTGCCGTACGACTCGGCGTCGCCCACGAGGACGCCGCCGAGCAGCGTTCCCCCGGGGGAGACCACCAGCTTCTTGTAGACGCCCGCACGGGAGTCGGAGTAGACGACGTCCAGACTGCCCTCGGCGGTGCCGTGAGCGTCGCCGAACGAGGCCACGTCGACGCCGAGGAGCTTGAGCTTGGTGGAGGTGTCGGCACCGGTGAAGGTGCGGAGCTGCGCGGTGCCCACGGCGGACGCGGCTGCCGCCGCACCGGTCACCGCACCTGCCGTGGGGGCCAGTCGGGCCGCGACCGCGTCGGCGGCGGTCTCCGCCATGTCGTAGCCGGGCGCGACCAGTCCGTGGACCTTCCCGTCGGCCGTACGGGCGCACTCGCCGATGGCGTACACGCACGGGTCGGCGGTGCGGCAGTGCTCGTCGACGACGATGCCGCCGCGTTCGCCCACGTCGAGGCCGGCGTCGCGTCCGAGCTGGTCGCGCGGGCGTACGCCGGCGGCGAAGACGACCATTCCGGCCGGGAGTTGAGACCCGTCCGAGAGCGTCATGGCGGAGACGGCGCCGGTCCGGTCGGTGACGATCCGCTCGCCCGCCACCCCCGTGTGGACCTCCAGCTCCATGCCTTCGAGGGTGCGGCGCAGCGCCGAGCCGCCGCCCGCGTCCACCTGGAGCGCCATGAGCCGTTCGCTGAACTCGACGATGTGCGTCCGCAGTCCGAGCCCGCGCAGTGCGCCCGCCGCCTCCAGCCCCAGCAGCCCGCCGCCGACGACCACGCCCGTGTCCGCCGAGGTCTTCGCGTACGCCTCGATGGCGAGCAGGTCGTCGATGGTGCGGTAGACGAAGCACCCCGTGCTGTCGCTGCCCGGCACGGGCGGCACGAAGGGGTAGGAGCCGGTGGCGATCACGAGGGTGTCGTAGCGGACCGTCAGGCCCGAACGGGAGGTGACCGTACGCCGGTCGCGGTCGATCGCGGCAGCGGGGTCGCCGAGGTGCAGCTCGATCCCGTGCGAGGAGACGAAGTCGTCCTCGCACAGGGCGAGTCCGTCGGGCGTCGTGCCGGAGAAGTACGAGCTGAGGCGGACGCGGTCGTACGCGGGCCGCGACTCCTCGCACAGCACGACCACCCGCGCGGCGGCTGTCGTGCCGCGGGCCGCCAGCGCCTCCAGGAAGCGCTGGCCGACCATTCCGTGGCCGACCAGCACGATCGTCGGCGTCGCGACTGCCTCCGCTGCCTCCGCTGCCTCCGCCGTCTCCGGTTCCGCCGCTGCCTCCGGGCTCGGCGTGGTCGTGGGCGTGGTCGTCGGGGGTGTCATCGGAGGGCCTCTCCGTCGTGGGTGAGCAGGTGCAGCAGCGGCTCCGGCGGCAGCTCCCGGTCGTCCTCCCAGGTGCGGGCGAGTGTGCCGACCGTGGTCAGGTCGCCGAGGAGGATGCCGCCGACGAGCCGGTCGCCGCGCACGACGACCTTCCGGTAGACGCCGCGGGTGGCGTCGGTGAGGTGGACGACGTCGTCGTCCTCACGGGGGAGCGGGTCGCCGAACGCGGCCAGGTCCAGGGGGCGCCCGGAGGTTCCGGCGTACGGGGCGCCCCCGGCGAGGGTGAGGCGCGTCAGGGTGCGGGAGCCGCGGTAGTGCGGGGACCGGTCGTCCCCGGTGAGGACGCGGGCCAGGGCGTCGGCCTGATCCTGCGCGGGGCCCGCCAGCCCGTGCAGGACGCCGTCGTGCTCGGCGCAGTCGCCGATCGCGTACACGTGCGGGTCACTGGTGCGCAGCCGGTCGTCGACGACGACGCCGCGCGAGACCTCCAGACCGGCTGCCTCGGCGAGTCCGGTGCGGGGGCGTACGCCGCACGCGAGGACGGCGAGCCGGGCGTCGAGGGCGTAGCCGTCGGCGAGTTCGACGGCGCGGAGGGCGACGCGGGGGGCGGCGCGGGGGCCGCGTCCTGTGGGGCCGGCGGTGCGCGTGCCGGTGCCGGGGCCGGTGCCGGGGCCGGTGCCGGTGCCCGTGCCCGCGTTGCCGCCGGTGCGCGTCCCGTCGGGCGCGCCGTTGCCTTCCGGGTCACGCGGCCGGGTGCGCAGCCCGCGCACACGGCACTCCGTGTGCACCTCGACGCCCAGTTCCTCCAGGTGCGCCCGCAGCAACGCCGCGGACCCCGCGTCGAGTTGCCGCTCCATGAGGCGCTCGCCCTGATGCGCGAGCACGACCTGCGCGCCGCACCGGGCGAGTGCGCGCGCCGCGGACACACCGAGCAGCCCGCCCCCGACGACCACCGCGGGCAGGCCCGGACGGGCCACGCGCCGGAGTGCGAGGCAGTCGTCCATGGTGCGGAACGCCCGTACGCCGTCGGGCAGTTCGCCACTTCCGGCGGTGAAGAGGCCGCGCAGCGGCGGCAGTACGGGGTTGGCACCGGTGGCGAGCACCAGCTTGTCGTAGGCGAGGACGCCGCCGTCGTCGCACACGACGCGCCGGTCGGCGCGGTCGATGCGGACGGCGCGCACACCCCGCAGCCACCGGGCCCGGCCCGCGGGCAGCGCGACGACCTCCGGTGCGTACTGCCCGGCGAGCACGTCCGCCAGCAGCACCCGGTTGTACGGGGCGTGCGGCTCCTCGCCGACCACGGTGACGTCCGCGGCCGAACCGCCGAGACCGACGCCGGTGCCCGAGGCACTCGCGTCCGCGGCACCCGCGCCCGCGTCCGCCGCGCCGAGTTGCTGGGCGAGCCGGGCACCGGCCATGCCGCCCCCGATCACCACCACGCGCTGTCCCGAAGTCATGCCACGAGAGTGCGGTGCGCCTGTTACCCGGTCGGATCACGTCTGTTTCCCCGGGGGAACGGTGCCCTCAGCGGGGCGCCTCGGGCGCTGTGAGCGGTGCGCCACGAGGCGCATGTCCGGCGGGAAGGGGCCCGTTGTCGGTGGCCGGCCTCATGATGGCGGCATGTACCGGGAGCGGCGGTCGAGGGTGGCAGGAGCCGTGGTGTGGACGCACACCGGCGCGCCCGGGAGGACGGGAGAGCCGGGCGACGGCGAGGGACGGGTTCTGCCCGACGGGTGCATGGACCTGCTGATGTGGGACGGCGCGCTGGTCGTCGCCGGGCCCGATACGCGGGCCCATCTGTTCGCGCGCCGGCCCGGTGCCCGCATCACCGGGCTCCGGTTTCCTCCGGGCACGGGGCCGCTCGTCTTCGGCGTACCGGCACATGAGCTGTGTGATCAGCGGGTGCCGCTCGCCGACGTGTGGCCGGAGCGTGCCGTGCGGATGCTGGCGGAGCGGGTCGCGGAGGCGCCGGAGACGGGCCGGGTGCTGGAGGCCGTCGCCGCCGGCCGGCTCGCGGCGCGGGCGCCGTCGGTGACGCCGGTGAGCGGCGCGGTCGCGGAACTGCTCGCGGGCGGCCGGAGCGTGACGGAGGTGGCCGCCGCGGTCGGGCTGAGCGAGCGGCAGTTGCGCAGGCGCTGCCTGGACGCGTTCGGTTACGGGCCGAAGACCCTCGCGAGGGTGCTGCGTATGCAGGAGGCCCTGCGGCTGGCGGCCCGCGGAGTGCCGCCCGCCGAGGTCGCGTCGGCCGCCGGGTATGCCGACCAGGCCCATCTCTCGCGCGAGGTCAGGGCGCTGGCCGGTGTTCCGCTGACGCGGCTGGTGCCTCAGGAGAGCCGCGCGAAGAGGCTGACGCCGTTGCCGTCCGGGTCGGCCACGACCGCGTAGCGCTGACCCCAGAAGGCGTCCCAGGGCTCGTTGTGTCCTTCGTATCCGGCGCCGGTGAGTTCGGCGTACAGGCGGTCGACGTCCGCGGGGGAGTTGCAGAGGAAGGCGAGGCCGATGCGGCCGCCACCGCGGGGTCCGGGGTCGAAGCCGGGATCGAAGGAACGGATGGTCTCCTCGGTGTCCCAGGCGATCCGCAGTCCGCCGGGAAGTGCCGCCTCGACGTGCGGCTCCTTGTCGGCTTCGGCGGGGATGTCCAGGCCGAGCCGGCGGTAGAAGGCCAGTGCGGCCGCCATGTCGGCGGCCACGAGGCCGATGAGGTCGAAACGTGGTGTCATGCCACGCACGCTAGGCGCGGACGGCGCCGCGGGTCTTGAACGAATCGGACGCGCCGCCACCGCTCTGCGGAGGTGGCCTTCGCCGCGTACGTGCCGGGTCGCATCCGCACCCGCACCGCATCCGTGAACCGGGCGCCGCGCGTCCCGGGCGTACGGGGTGACAGGGTGGAGCGATGAGCGACGACGCCAGGATTCTGACCGTGCTGACGACGACCGGCAGCGAGGAGAAGGCCCGCGAGCTGGCGGCCGGTGCCGTGAGCGAACGCGTGGCCGCCTGCGCGCAGATCAGCGCGCCCGTCACCTCCGTCTACCGGTGGGAGGGCGCCGTGCAGAACGACCCGGAGTGGCAGGTGCTGTTCAAGACGAGCAGCGCACGCTACGACGCGCTGGAGGCCTATCTGCACCGGGCGCACGACTACGACGTCCCGGAGATCATCGCGACACCCGTGGTGCGGGGCGGCGAGGGCTATCTCGCCTGGGTCGAGGAGGAGACCTCGGCCCCCGGGCCGGTCTGACCGGCCGGTCCGAGGCGACCTGGGCCGGTCCGGGCCCGAGCGGCCTGGACGGGCCCGGCGGCCCGGCTTCCCGGGGGCGCGGCCGCCGGACCGGGGCCCGTCTCTCAGCCCTGCCCCTCCATCGCGGCCGGGTCCATCCACACGACCTCCCAGTGGTGTTCGTCGAGGTCGTAGAAGCTGCGCCCGTACATGAAGCCGTGGTCCTGCGGGTCGCCCGCGGCCCGGCCGCCGGCGGCCAGGGCCTTGTCGGCCAGCTCGTCGACCTCGGCTCTGCTGTCGGCGCTCAGCGCGAGCATCACCTCCGTGCCGGTGCCTGCGTCGGCGATCTCCTTCTTCGTGAACGACTTGAAGAAGGGCTCGGTGAGCAGCATGGCGAAGATGTCGTCGCTGATGACGAGACATGCGGCGTTCTCGTCGGAGAACTGCGGGTTGAAGGAGTAGCCGAGCTGGGAGAAGAAGTCCCGGGACTTGGCGAGGTCCTTCACGGCGAGATTGACGAAGATCTTCTTGGACACGGTTTGCCGCCTTTCTGCTGTTTTTCCCTGTGCAGAGACAGACCGCCGGCGCGGCGGCAACTCATCGGTGCCGGCGGAGCTTTTCCCGCGGGACGGTGCGCGGGCGTGGCGCCGCCGGTCAGGAGGCCCCGGCGGGCTCGGGGCCGGGCATCGTCTCGCCGGTCTCCAGCAGGGTCTTGAGGTCGGAGAGAAGATGCGGCCACCCCTGGCCGACCATCTCCAGCAGGGGGCTGCCGGGCTCGAAGTCGTCGTGCACGACGGTCAACTTGACCAGCTTCCCCAGAGGTTCGATCTCGAAGGTCACCTTCGACCGCCGCTCGGCGGCGACTTGGGCCAGGACATCCTCGCCCACCCCGGCCGCCTCCGCCCACTCCGGGGTGAACGTGTGCCAGGTGTACGACAGCCGGCGGAACGGCTCGGATTCGAGGACGACCTGGGAGGGGTCCTCGGTCCTTCCGCCGTGCCCGTTCCAGACCATCGTCGAGCCCGCTTTCCAGTCGGTCTCGAAGGTGGTCTCCCAGTAGCGGCGGGTGAACGCCGGGTCGGTCAGGGCCTGCCAGAGCCGCTCGGGCGTCGTGCTGATGTACGTCGTGTAGACGAACTCGGTGCTGCTCATGGGTTCTTGCTCCAATGCTCGCTTCAGATCCGCGAGCGCCTGGGCGCGGTCGCGGTCGTACTGGTTGATCCAGCGCTCCGCGATGGCATTGATCGGCACGGCGTTGAGGTGGTGCAGCTTCTCCCTGCCGCGCCACGCCGTGGTCACCAGGTTGGCGGCCTCCAGCACCGCCAGGTGCTTGCTGACCGACTGGCGCGCCATCTCCAGACCGGCGCAGAGCTCGCGCAGGGTTTGCCCGTTGCGGGAGTTCAAGCTGTCGAGCAGCAGCCGGCGACTGGGGTCGGCCAGCGCCTTGAACACCTCGTCCATCCTGGTCCGTCGCTCCCATCCTGCGAATACGCAGCCGATTGGCTGCATGAAATATAGGCAGCCGTCCGGCTGCATGTCAATGCTCGCGGCGATGCCTCGGAGGGGTTCTGCGTCGGCCGGTGGTGCCCGGGGTGGCCTCAGGGCGTGTCCGCGACCCGGTCCGTGTCCGCCAACGCCCGTTCCACGCCCGGCTCTTGGGGCCCGAGGAAGTGGCGGCTCCGGAGCTACGCCTCGGGGGACGCCGCGTCACCGGGCGCCGCCGCGCCGGGCCCTGCCCGCTCGACGCGTACCGCGCAGACCTTGAACTCCGGCATCCGCGAGACCGGGTCGAGCGCCGCGCTGGTGAGGGAGTTCGCGCGCCCCTCGCCGTCCCAGTGGAACGGCATGAAGACCGTGTCGGGCCGGATTCCGCGCGTCACCCGCGCGGGCGCCACCGCACGCCCGCGCCGCGAGACGACAGTGAGCGCGTCGCCGTCCTCGGCGCCCAGCTGCTCGGCGAGCCGCGGGTGCAGCTCGACGAACGGTCCCGGCGCCGCGGAGTTGAGCGCGCCGACGCGCCGGGTCTGCGCACCCGACTGGTACTGGGAGAGCACCCGGCCAGTGGTCAGCAGCAGCGGATAGCCCTCGTCCGGCTCCTCGGCGGCCGGACGGTGCATCACGGGTACGAAGCGGGCCAGCCCGTCAGGGGTGGCGAAGCGGTCGAGAAAGAGCCGCCGTGTACCGGGATGCGGGGGCCGCGCGCCCTCGCCCTCGCCGCCGGGCGGTTCCGGGCAGGGCCAGAAGACCCCGTCCTCCTGGGCGATCCGGTCGTAGCTGATGCCCGAGTAGTCGGCGGGGCCGCCCGCGGAGGCGCGCCGCAGCTCGTCGAAGACCTCCTCCGGATCCGCCGGGAAGCCCTTCTCCCAGCCGAGGCGCGCGGCGAGAGCCTCCAGCACCTCCAGGTCCGTACGCACGCCCTCGGGCGGGTCGGCCGCCTTGCGGCGCAACAGGACGCGGCCTTCCAGGCTGGTCGTCGTGCCCGTCTCCTCGGCCCACTGCGTCACCGGGAGCACGACGTCGGCCAGGCGCGCGGACTCCGACAGCACGACGTCGCAGACGGCGAGGAAGTCCAGTGCGCGCAGGCGCTGTTCGACGTGCGCGGCACGTGGCGCGGACACGACGGGGTTCGAGCCCGCCAGCAGCAGCGTGCGCACGTCGCCGCCGAGCGCGTCGAGGAGTTCGTACGCGCTGCGTCCCGGGCCCGGCAGACTCGCCGGGTCTACGCCCCACACCCCGGCCACGTGTGCGCGGGCCGCCGGGTCGTCCAGTCTGCGGTAGCCGGGCAACTGGTCGGCCTTCTGGCCGTGTTCGCGTCCGCCTTGCCCGTTGCCCTGTCCCGTGAGAGCGCCGTATCCGGACAGCGGGCGGCCCGGACGGCCGGTCGCCAGGCAGAGGTTGATCCAGGCGCCGACGGTGTCGGTGCCCTTCGAGTGCTGCTCGGGCCCGCGCGCGGTGAGCACCATGGCGTGCCCGGCGTCGCAGAACAGCCCCGCGGCGCGGCGCAGTTCGGGCACCGGGACGCCCGTGACGCGTTCCACCAGCTCCGGCCAGTGCGCCATCGCCGCGCTGCGGGCCTCCGGCCAGCCGCTGGTGCGGGTCTCGATGTACTCCGTGTCCAGCCTGCCCTCGGCGACGGCCAGATGCAGCAGGCCCAGCGCGAGCGCCAGATCGGTGCCCGGGCGTGGTGCCAGGTGGAGGTCGGCCTGTTCGGCGGTGCGGGTGCGGCGCGGATCGACGACGATCAACTTGCCGCCGTTCTCGCGCAGTTCGGTGACGTAGCGCAGCGCGGGCGGCATCGTCTCGGCGAGGTTCGAGCCGACGAGTACGAGGCAGTCCGTACGGGCGACGTCCGCGAGAGGGAACGGCAGCCCACGGTCCACGCCGAAGGCCCGGGTGCCGGCGGCGGCAGCCGAGGACATGCAGAAACGGCCGTTGTAGTCGATCTGTGAGGTGCCGAGCACCAGACGGGCGAACTTGCCCAGCGCGTAGGCCTTTTCGTTCGTCAGCCCGCCCCCGCCGAAGACGCCCACCGCGTCCGCGCCGTGCTCCTCGCGCGTACGGGCGAGCGCTCCGGCGACCAGACCGAGGGCCTCGTCCCAGCCGGCGGGCTCCAGTTCGCCCGAGGAAGCGCTCCGTACCAGCGGCTGTGTGAGGCGGACGTGCGGGGCGAGCACCTCGGCCGCCGTGCGCCCCTTTCCGCACAGCGCCCCGCGGTTCACGGGGAAGGAGGGGCGCTCGGTGACCTCCAGGCCGGTCCGCCCGGCGCCGTCGGCCGCGGGGCGCAGCGTCATGCCGCACTGCAGCGCGCAGTACGGGCAGTGCGTGTCGGTTCCGGAGGGGGATTGGGCGGCGACGGAGGAGGGGGCCGCGGCGGGACTCACGTGCATGGCATCAGAGTCGGGCAGGCCTGTTACGGGCGGCAGCCGCGCAGGTAACACGCCAGGCAACCGGTCCTCAGCGCCCCGCCGTCCCGCCGGTGAGATGCGGCGGCTGTGAGGGCCTCGCAACGAAGCCGGCGGGCGGCCGCAACAGGGCCGCAAAGACCGCCCGGCAGTCTCGCTCCATGACGGCGTCGCTCCCACCCGAATCCGGCCCCGAATCCGGCCCCGAATCCGGTCCCGAATCCGGTCCCGAATCCGGTCCCGGCTGCGGCCCCGGTCCGGGCCCCGGCCGCGGTCCCCTCCTCGTCCCGCTCCACGGTCTCGACAGCACGGCGCAGCTCATGACCCGGTTCACCACCCAGCTCCACTCCCAGCTCACCGCGGTACGTCCGCCCGCCGCCCCGGTGCTCGTCGCGGTCGCCCACGGCTCCCGCGACCCGGGTGCGCTGCGCACCGTCACCGCGCTGCTCGCGTCCGTACGGTCCGCGAGGCCGGGTCTGCGTGCGGTGCTCGGACACATCGAACTCGACGAACCCGGTCTGGCGGACACCCTTGCCGGGCTTCCGGGCGGCAGCGAAGTGGTGCTCGTACCACTGCTGTTCGGGCGGGGGCACCACGTGAAGCACGACATCCCGCGCGCACTCGCCGCGGCACCGCACCTGCGCGGCACCGTCGCGGAACCCCTCGGTCCGCATCCGCTTCTCGCCGAGGCGCTGCACACGCGGCTGACGGAGGCGGTACGGGCGCGCAGCGCCGCCGCCCGTGACGCCGTCGCTCCGGACGCCCTCACCCGTGACGCCGTCGCCCCGGACGCCCTCACCCGTGACGCTGTCGCCCCGGACGCCGTCGTGCTGGCCTCCGCCGGTTCACGCGACCCCGAGTCCGCCTTGGGCGCCCGGCGCATCGCGGCCGGCCTGCGAGAACGGCTCGGCGGCACACCCGTGCTGCCCGCGTACGCCTCCGCCGCGAGCCCCACAGTGGCCGACACGGTGCGCGCCCTGCGCGAGGCCGGACGGCGCCGGATCGCCCTCGCCTCCTGCTTCACCGCGCCCGGTCACTTCGCCTCGCGCTGCGCGGCCGAGGCGCCCTGGGCCGCCTCGGCACCCATCGGCGACCATCCCGCGCTGGTCCGCCTCGTGCTGCACCGCTTCGACGAGGCACGGGCGGCCCTCGGGGCGGGGCGCCCGCCGGCGCCCGTACACGCGTAGAGGCCACCGGCGGCCACGTACCGACCACCCGCACAGCACGCGCCGGCCAACGCACCGGCCAACGCGCCGGCCACGCAATCCGGTGGCAGCCGGAGGACCCGCCTGCCACCGGTGCCGCTACCGTCGGCGTATGCACGGCACGTATGACACAGAGGCCGCCGGCACAGGCACCGGAACCGGCACGGGCACGGGCGCCGCCACGGGCGCCGGCGGTGCCCCCGCGCCCTACGGCCCGTCCGACATCGAACGCTGGGCACCCGAGCCCGACAAGCGGCCGGGCCGCACCGCCTTCCAGCGCGACCGTGCCCGCGTCCTGCACTCGGCCGCGCTGCGCCGGCTCGAAGGCAAGACCCAGGTCGTCGCGCCGGGCAGCAGCGCGCAGGCGTGGGACGCCAGCCCGCGCACCCGTCTCACCCACTCCCTGGAGTGCGCGCAGGTCGGACGGGAGCTGGGGGCGGCGCTCGGCTGCGACCCGGATCTGGTGGAGACGGCCTGTCTCGCACACGACCTCGGGCACCCTCCGTTCGGGCACAACGGCGAACGCGTGCTGAGCGAGATCGCCGCTCCCTGCGGCGGGTTCGAGGGCAACGCGCAGTCGCTGCGGCTGCTCTCCCGGCTGGAGCCGAAGCGCTTTCTCGAGCCGGACACCGGCACCGACCCCGGCACGGGCACGGAGACGGACCCGCACCACGGCCCCGTGCCCGGCCCCGCCGCCGACGGCACCGACGGCGCCGGTCCGGGCAGCGGAGCCGCCCGCGCACTGATCCCCGTCGGCCTCAACCTCACGCGGGCCGCGCTCGACGCCGCCACCAAGTACCCCTGGACGCGCGGCTCCCACCCCACCGACCCCGCCTCACCGAAGTTCGGTGTGTACGAGGACGACCTGCCCGTCTTCACCTGGTTCCGCCGCGGCGCACCCGGCGGCCGCAAGTGCTTCGAGGCGCAGGTCATGGACTGGGCCGACGACGTGGCCTATTCCGTGCACGACGTCGAGGACGGTCTGCACGCCGGCCATCTCGACCCCAATCTGCTCCTCGCCGAGCCCGAGCGCCGCGACATCTTCGCCGTCGCCGCGCGCCGCTACGCGCCGGGCACCGACCACGGCGAACTCGCCGAAGCCCTCGACCGGCTGCTGGAGCAGGAGTGGTGGCCGCACGGCTACGACGGCTCCGCCGTGGCGCAGGCCCGGCTCAAAGACGCCACGAGCCAGCTCATCGGCAGGTTCTGTCTCGCGGCCGAAGGAGCCACGCGAGCCGCCTACGGCTCCGGACGTCTCACCCGCTACGCCGCCGAACTCGTCGTTCCGCGCGGCGTACGCCTGGAGTGCGCGGTGCTCAAGGCCGTCGCGGACCGCTATGTGATGCAGCGTGACGAGCTGGAACGTCTCCGGGCCGACCAGCGCGTCGTGCTCGGCGAGCTGGCGGACGCGCTGATCTCACGCGCACCCGAAGGGCTCGACCCGCAGTTCCGGGCCCTGTTCGGGGAGGCCGGGGACGACGCGGCACGGCTGCGCGTGGTCGTCGACCAGATCGCCGCCCTGACGGACGTGTCGGCACGCTCGCTCCACATGCGCCTCACCCGCCCCGCGGCGGCCCGCCCGTAGCCGGTGAGGACGGTCCGCGGACCGTCCGGCCGGGGCCGCCCTTACCCCGTTCGTGTCCGGATGTGCCCACCGCAGCGCCGGGGCCTCTTCCCGCTGCCCGTCCGATGCGGGACGCTCGCACGGGGACGATTCCGTCGGGGGGTCAGATCAGCGAGGAGGAACCAAGTGGTCGACGCACACCGGACGTTCGTCATCGTCGGCGGAGGGCTCGCCGGGTCGAAAGCCGCAGAGGCCCTGCGTGCCGAAGGCTTCACCGGCAGGGTCATCCTGATCGGCGACGAGCGCGACCACCCCTACGAGCGTCCGCCCCTCTCCAAGGGATATCTGACCGGGTCCGACGAACGGGAGAGCGTGTTCGTGCACGAGCCCGCCTGGTATGCGGGTGCCGACATCGAACTCCACCTGGGCCAGACCGTCGTACGCCTCGACCGCCCGGCCAAGAGCCTGCAGCTCGGGGACGGGACCCGCCTCCACTACGACAAAGTCCTGCTCGCCACCGGCGCCGAACCGCGCCGCCTGGACATCCCCGGCACGTCCCTCGCCTCCGTGCACCACCTGCGGCGCCTCGCACACGCCGACCGGCTGCGCGGCCGGCTCTCGGCACTCGGGCAGGAGAACGGTCACCTCGTCATCGCCGGCGCGGGCTGGATCGGGCTCGAAGTCGCCGCGGCCGCACGGGCGTACGGGGCGGAGGTCACCGTCATCGAACCGGAACCGACACCCCTGCACTCCGTGCTCGGCCCCGAGATGGGCATGCTCTTCGCCGACCTCCACCAGGAGCACGGCGTGCGCTTCCACTTCGGTGCGCGGGTCTGCGAGATCACCGGGGCGGACGGCATGGTGCAGGCCGTACGGACCGACGACGGCGAAGAGCACCCGGCCCACGACGTGCTCGCCGCCATCGGCGCCGCACCGCGCACCTCCCTCGCCGAGGCGGCGGGGCTGGAACTCTCCGCCGGACAGGGCGGGGGAGTGGCCGTGGACTCCGCGCTGCGCACCTCCGATCCGGACATCTACGCGGCCGGTGACGTCGCCTCGGTGCGCGACACCCCGTGGGCCGCGGAACTGCGTGTCGAGCACTGGGCGAACGCCCTCAACAGCGGCCCCGCAGCGGCACGTTCGATGCTCGGAGGTGACGTCGTCTACGACCGGGTGCCCTACTTCTTCTCCGACCAGTACGACGTGGGCCTGGAGTACTCCGGTTACGCGCCCCCCGGCTCGTACGACCAGGTGGTGTGCCGCGGCGACGTCGCCAAGCACGAGTTCATCGCTTTCTGGCTGCGTGAGAACCGCGTACTGGCAGGGCTCAACGTGAACGTGTGGGACGTGACCGGTGCCGTACAGGACCTGATCCGCTCCCGCGTCGCCGTCGAACCGGACAAGCTTGCCGATCCGGACGTACCGCTGAGCGACCTCGGCGGCCACGGGAACGGGAAGGGCTGACGCCGGTGCCGGGGCGGAGCAGGGCCGGCGGAGCCGGAGCGGCGCGTGCAGCCGCGCCCGCCGCGGCGGCCGCTTCCGGGCGCGCGGACGCCAACGGCCCCGGCCGCGCCTGCCGTTGAGCGACTGACGGTGCGGTGACGGCGACGCGGCCCGCGGCGGCGTCCGCGGCGACGCGACAGCGGCACCGCCCGACGCCCGACGCCCGACGCCCACGTCCGACGTCCGACGCCCGATGCCCGATGCACTTCGCCTGTCGCGCCTGCGGGCGGCGACCCCGCCAGGGGCTCCGCACCCCGTCCGGGCAGGACGACGTGTCGGCGGCCCACCGTACAATTCCGGTGTGGCGGGCAGGATCAACGACGACGACGTGAAAGCGGTGCGGGGCGCGGTCCCCATCGACACCGTGGTCTCCGAGTATCTCCAGCTGCGCAACGCCGGCGGCGGCAATCTCAAGGGCCTCTGCCCCTTTCACGACGAGAAGTCCCCCTCCTTCCACGTCAGTCCGGCCAAGGGCGTCTTCCACTGCTTCGGCTGCCAGGAGGGCGGGGACACCCTCGACTTCGTGATGCGGGTCGACCACCTCTCCTTCTCGGAGGCCGTCGAACGCCTGGCGGGCCAGGCGGGCATCACACTCCGGTACGAGGAGGGCGGCTACGGCCGCTCCAGCCAGCAGGGCGAGCGCACTCGCCTCGTCGAAGCGCACAAGGTGGCCGCGCAGTTCTACGCCGAGCAGTTGCAGGGCCCCGAGGCCGAGGCGGGCCGGCGGTTCCTGACCGAACGGGGCTTCGACCAGTCCGCGGCGGAGCACTTCGGCATCGGCTACTCACCGGCGGGCTGGGACCATCTCGTGCGCTTCCTGCGCGGCAAGGGCTTCTCCGACAGGGAGCTGACCGCCTCGGGCCTCGCGCAGGAAGCCCGCAACGGGCGTCCGATCGACCGGTTCCGCGGCCGTCTGATGTGGCCCATCCGCGACATCACCGGTGACGTCGTCGGATTCGGCGCCCGCAAGCTGCGCGACGACGACAACGGCCCCAAGTACCTCAACACCCCCGAGACGCCGATCTACCACAAGTCCCAGGTCCTCTACGGCATCGATCTGGCCAAGAAGGACATCGCCAAGGGCAACCGCGCCGTCGTCGTCGAGGGCTACACGGACGTCATGGCCTGCCACCTCGCCGGCGTCACCACCGCCATCGCCACCAGCGGCACGTCCTTCGGCGAGGGCCACATCAAGATCCTCCGCCGTCTGCTGATGGACAACTCCGGCTCGGAGGTCATCTTCACCTTCGACGGCGACGCGGCCGGGCAGAAGGCGGCGCTGCGAGCCTTCGAGGACGACCAGAAGTTCGCCGCCCGTACGTCCATCGCGATCACACCGCAGGGCATGGACCCGTGCGAACTGCGGATCGCCGAGGGCGACGAGGCGGTGGCGAAGGTCGTCGAAGGGCGCTCGCCGCTCTTCGAGTTCGCCATCCGCTCGATCGTCGGTCAGCACAACCTCGATACGGCGGAAGGCCGTTCGGCCGCGCTGGAGCAGGCGGCGCCCGTCGTCGCGCAGATCAAGGACCCGTCCATCCAGCACGAGTACGCGGTGCGTCTCGCGGGGCTCCTCGGCATCCTGGACACGCAGTTCGTCGTACGGCGCCTGGGCCAGCTCGCCCGCCGCCGCACCACGGGCAGGGGCGCACCGCGCGCGGGCGCGTACGGCCAGGGGCCCGCTGCGGCCGCGCCCGAGTCCGCCGCGCAGGGAGCGCCGCAGCAGACGGCGGCACGCGGGGGGCCCGCCCTCAACCTGCGCAGCCCGGCACACCGCGTCGAGCGGGAGCTGCTCAAACTCGCCCTGCAGCGCCCCGAACTGGTCGCACCGGCCTTCGACGCCTACGGCACGGACGAGTTCACCGCCCCGCCCTACGCCGCCGTCCGCGAGGCCGTCGAGGCGGCAGGCGGCGTGACCGGAGCCGACGACGACTTCGTCACCCGTGTCCGTTCCACCGCGCCCGACGACGGCGTGCGGGCGCTCGTGCACGAACTCGTCGTCGAGCCGCTGCGCAGCGCCCGCGGCCGTGAGCCGGACGAGATGTACGCGGGAATGCAGCTGGTCGCCGTGCGCCTCGCCGCCGTCAACGCGCGCATCGCCGACCTCGAGAGCAGCGCCCGGCGTCTGGAGGCCCAGCGCGACGACGAGCGCTCCGCGGCCGTACGACAGGAGATCTGGACGCTCACCCAGTACGGCCGCTCCCTCCAGGAACGCGGCGCGGCGGCGCTTTAGGCCGTCTCCGGCGGATCAGCCGAACGGCAGTCCCCTGAGCCTCGCGGCCGGAGACGTGCCCCCAACGGCCATCGTCCCCTTCGTGGTTGACCACAGTCGCGGAGGAAACAAACCGGCCGCAATGGTGTGAAACCCGCCGCATGAGGGTCCGGCGGCATTCCCGACTGCCCGTCGGGGGCACCGCCGGGGGTCCGGGGGCCAGGTGGCCCGGGAGAGGACCACACGACCGGCGTCACTGCCCGGTCTCCCGCGCGCGGGTCGGGGCCACATCAGCGCGGAGCCGCACGGTTGCGCGGCACGGCCGCCAGGCCGTAGCCGTACGAATGCGAAAAGTCACCGCCCATCTCAAAAACCGGGCGCACGACCCTCGTGGCCGGAGTGTGTCGTACCCCACACTGGTGTGCGGTGCTTGAGTCCTCGGACCGGGGCGTGTGCCGGCCGTACTTGCCGGAGAGCCCCCGCGGATCCGAACAGCATGTACGCCGCCCCCCGAACCGGCAGCGAGCGCACTGGAGGTCGCCCCCGTGCAGACCCGGACCCTGACCAGCGCGGCTCCTGCCGCCGCCCCGACGGTTACCGCCACGGCCGCCGCGTCCGCCCCGGCTTCCGCGGCTGCTCCACCCGTCCACGCTCCGCCTGCCCGGCCCGCCGCCCCGTCAGCCCTGCGGCCCGCCGCTGCCGCGCCGCTCGCGCCACCCGCCCGCCCCGAGGCGGACCCCGATGACGGGGCGGATGCGGGGGCGGGGATTCCGGCCAGGCGGGAGAAGCAGGAGACACCCGGCGGCGGCACCTCCGCCGATCTCTTCCGGCAGTATCTGCGCGAGATCGGCCGCATCCCGCTGCTCTCGGCAGCCGAGGAGGTCGAGCTCGCACGCCGTGTCGAGGCGGGACTCTTCGCCGAGGTGAAGCTCACCGATCCGGCCACCCACCCCGACGGTCGCCTCGCGCACGAACTGGACCAGCTCGTCGTGATGGGCAGGATCGCCAAGCGCCGTCTGATAGAGGCCAACCTCCGGCTCGTCGTCTCCGTCGCCAAGCGGTACGTGGGCCGCGGCCTGACCATGCTCGACCTGGTGCAGGAGGGAAACCTCGGTCTGATACGGGCGGTTGAGAAGTTCGACTATGCCCGCGGCTACAAGTTCTCCACGTACGCGACCTGGTGGATCCGGCAGGCGATGTCACGCGCGCTGGCCGACCAGGCCCGCACGATCCGCGTGCCCGTACACGTCGTCGAGCTGATCAACCGTGTCGTACGCGTCCAGCGCCGGCTGCTCCAGGAGAAGGGCTGCGAGCCGACCCCGGACGAGGTCGCCGCGCACCTCGACCTCACCGGTGAACGCGTCACCGAGGTGCTGCGCCTCGCCCAGGAGCCGGTGTCGCTGCACGCCCCGGTCGGCGAGGAGGACGACGTCAACCTCGGTGACCTCATCGAGGACGGAGACGCGCCGTCGCCGGTGGAGTCCGCCGCGTTCCTGCTGCTCCGCGAGCATCTGGAGGCGGTGCTCTCCACGCTCGGCGAGCGCGAACGCAAGGTCGTCCAGCTGCGTTACGGGCTCGACGACGGGCGCCCGCGCACCCTGGAGGAGATCGGCGCGCTCTTCGGGGTGACGCGGGAGCGCATCCGGCAGATCGAGTCCAAGACTCTCAGCAAGCTCCGCGACCACGCCTTCGCCGACCAGCTGCGCGGCTATCTGGACTGACCCGGTGCGGCCGGGCGGATGACCGGCGCCCGTGCCGCCCGCAGGCCCGGCCGCCCGGGCTCCGCGTTCAGTCGACCTCGGCGACGGCTTCGGCGAACTGCGCCTGGTACAGGCGGGCGTAGGCACCGCCGGACGCCAGCAGTCCGCTGTGTGAGCCCTGTTCGACGATGGAGCCGTTCTCCATCACCAGGATCACGTCGGCGTCCCGGATCGTGGAGAGCCGGTGCGCGATGACGAAGCTCGTACGGCCGTGCGCCAGCCGCGCCATGGCCTGCTGGATGAGCACTTCGGTGCGGGTGTCGACCGAACTGGTCGCCTCGTCCAGTACGAGGATGACCGGGTCGGAGAGGAAGGCGCGTGCGATGGTGATCAGTTGCTTCTCACCGGCGCTGACGCCCGTGCCGTCCTCGTCGAGGACCGTGTCGTAGCCCTCGGGCAGGGTGCGGATGAAGCGGTCGGCGTGCGCCGCCCGCGCGGCCTCCTCGATCTGCTCGCGGCTCGAACTCTGCGCCCCGTAGGCGATGTTCTCCGCGATGGTGCCGCCGAAGAGCCAGGCGTCCTGGAGGACCATCCCGATACGGGAGCGCAGCTCCTCGCGGTTCATCGCGGCGGTGTCGGTGCCGTCCAGCAGAATCCGCCCGGCGCGCACCTCGTAGAAGCGCAGCAGCAGATTGACCAGGGTGGTCTTGCCCGCGCCCGTCGGACCCACGATCGCGACGGTGCTGCCCGGCTCGACGGTGAGCGACAGATCCTCGATGAGGGGACGCTCGGCCTCGTAACGGAAGGAGACGCGGTCCAGTTCGACGCGGCCTCCCACCTTCGCGGGACGTTCCGGGTGCGCCGGTTCCGGCGACTGCTCCTCCGCGTCGAGGACCTCGAAGACGCGCTCCGCCGAGGCGACTCCGGACTGCACCATGTTCGCCATGGAGGCGACCTGGTTGAGCGGCTGGCTGAACTGCCGCGAATACTGCACGAACGCCTGTACGTCGCCGATCGACAGCGCGCCTGAGGCGACCCGCAGACCGCCGGCGACCGCGACCAGCACGTAGTTGAGGTTCGCGACGAACATCATCGCCGGCTGCATGATGCCGCTGACGAACTGTGCCTTGTAACCGGCCTGGTACAGCGCGTCGTTGTGTTCGCGGAAGACCGCCGCCGACTCTCCCTGCCGTCCGAAGACCTTCACCAGGGCGTGCCCGGTGTACATCTCCTCGACGTGGGCGTTCAGCTTTCCGGTGTCGGACCACTGCCGCACGAACTGCGGCTGTGCCAGCTTGCCCAGGCGCGTGGCCACCAGCAGCGACAGCGGCACGGTGACGATCGCGACCAGCGCCAGCAGCGGCGAGATCCAGAACATCATCACCAGCACACCGGCCACCGTCAGCAGGGAGTTGACGATCTGTCCCATGGTCTGCTGCAAGGTCTGGCCGATGTTGTCGATGTCGTTCGTGACGCGGCTGAGAACCTCGCCGCGGGTCTGTCTGTCGAAGTACGACAGCGGCAGCCGTGAGAGCTTCTCCTCCACCTCCTCCCGCAGCCGGAAGACCGTCCGGTTGATCGCCCGCACCGACAGCCGCCCGCTGACCAGCATCATCAGCCCCGCCGCCGCGAACAGGGCGAGCGCCAGCAGCAGTACGTGGCCGAGCGCCCCGAAGTCGATGCCCTGGCCCGGGGTGAAGTCCGTGCCGGAGAGCATGTCGGCGACGCCGGTGTCACCTTCGGCGCGCATGCGCTCCAGCGTCTGCTCACGGCTGACGCCGTCCGGCAGCCGCTCGCCGACGAAGCCGGCGAAGATCAGGTCGGTGGCGTCGCCGAGTATCTTCGGGCCGACCACGCTGAAGCCCACGCCGACCAGGCCGAAGGCCACCATCCCGCCCAGCGCGGCCCGTTCGGGGCGGAACTGCCTCAGCAGGCGTCCCGCCGATCCGCGGAAGTCGTCGGAGCGCCGGGGCGGAGCCCCCACGCCGGGCATCCGGCCGGGGCCGCTCACGCCGCCTCCTCCTCGGTCAGCTGGGAGAGCACGATCTCCCGGTACGTGTCGTTGCCGGCCATCAGTTCGTGGTGCCGGCCCGTGCCGGCGACCCGGCCCTCGTCGAGCACGAGGATCCGGTCGGCGTCGCGGATCGTGGAGACGCGCTGGGCGACGATGAGGACCGTCGCGTCCGCGGTCCTTTGGGCGAGGGCCGTGCGCAGCGCCGCGTCCGTCGCGTAGTCGAGAGCGGAGAAGGAGTCGTCGAAGAGATATATCTCCGGGCGGTGCACCAGCACCCGGGCGATCGCGAGCCGTTGACGCTGACCCCCCGAGACGTTGTTGCCGCCCTGGCCGATCCGTGCGTCCAGACCGCCGTCCATCGCCGCGACGAACTCCCCCGCCTGCGCGGTCTCCAGGGCCTCCCACAGCTCCTCGTCGGTGGCGTCGGGGCGGCCGTAGCGCAGGTTCGAGGCGACCGTGCCGGAGAAGAGGTACGGATGCTGCGGCACCAGCCCCACCGTTCGTGCGAGCAGCCGCGGATCGATCGTCCGTACGTCCTCGCCGCCGACCAGTACGCCTCCCTCGGTGACGTCGAACAACCGCGGCAGCAGGCTCAGCAGCGTCGACTTGCCGCTGCCCGTCGAGCCGATCACCGCTGTCGTCTCGCCCGGCAGCGCCAGCAGATCCACGTCCTGCAGCACGGGTGCCTCCGCGCCCGGGTAGCGGAAGCCCGCGCCCCGGAGCTCCAGCACGCCGTGGCCGCGCAGTGCCCGTACGGGCGAGGCAGGCGGCACCACGCTCGAAGAGGCGTCGAGCACCTCCGTGATGCGGTCCGCGCACACTTCGGCGCGCGGGACCATCATGAACATGAAGGTGGCCATCATCACGGACATCACGATCTGCATCAGGTACGCCAGGAACGCCGTGAGCGCCCCGATCTGCATTCCGCCGCTGTCGACGCGGTGCGCGCCGTACCAGACGACCACCACGCTGGAGACGTTCACGACCGTCATCACCGTCGGGAACATCAGCGCCATCAGCCGGCCGGCGCGCAGCTGCACGTCCGTGAGTCCGCTGTTGTGCTCGTGGAACCGCCGCTGCTCGTACTCGTCCTTGACGAAGGCACGTATGACGCGGATGCCGCCGATCTGCTCACGCAGCACCCTGTTCACACCGTCGAGGCGCTCCTGCATGGTGCGGAAGAGCGGACGCATCCGCCGCACGATCAGACCGACCAGCACCGCCAGCACCGGAACGACGCCGAGCAGCACCGAGGAGAGCGGCACGTCCTGGTCCAGCGCCAGCACGATCCCGCCGACGCACATGATCGGCGCCGAGACCATCAGGGTGAAGGTCGTCAGCACGAGCATCTGCACCTGCTGGACGTCGTTGGTGGTGCGCGTGATCAGCGACGGCGCCCCGAAGTGCCCCACCTCGCGCGAGGAGAACGTCTGTACCCGGTCGAACACCCTCGCCCTGATGTCCCTGCCGACGGCCGCGGCGGTGCGTGCCGCGTAGAGCACGGCCCCGACGTTGCAGACGACCTGTACGAGGGAGACGCCGAGCATGACCGCGCCGTAGCGCAGGATGTAGCCGGTGTCGCCGAGCACGACACCGTTGTCGATGATGTCGGCGTTGAGCGTGGGGAGATAGAGCGTCGCGGACGTCTGCACCAGCTGCAGCAGCACCAGCAAGGTGACCGGGCGACGGTACGGGCGCAGATGCTCGCGGAGCAGACGTATCAGCACAAAGGTCCCCCGTGCGGAAAAGAAGATCGATCGAGATCGATGGCCGCCGACCGACACTACTGGTGGGTCCGGCGCTGCGCATTCCCATTTCGGGTGGCTTCCCCATTGTCGGGCGGCCTCCCGGCGGGCACCCCCAACTCCGGGCAAAGACCGGGCCGATCGCTGCCGGCTGAACCCCCGTCCCCGGCGGTCAGGCGCCGAACGCCCCCGGGTGGATCTCCTCACGGACGGTCACGTACTGCTGCCGTACGGCCTGCCCCGCGGCCAGTTCGTCGCCCGGCTCGAAGACCTCGCACTCGGCGGCGGGCCACTGCGGCGGCTGCGCGCCGCCCTTGAGCGCCCAGGCCGCCTGCCGTGCGGCGCCGATCGCGGTGTAGTCGGCGGGAAGAGGCACCACGACGCGGGTGCCGAAGAGCGCGGGTGCGCAGTCCTGCACGGCGGGCAGCCCGGCGGCCGGACCGAGCAGGAAGAGTCTTCGTACCTGTACGCCTCTGCCGCGCAGCACGTCCAGCGCGTCGGCGAGGCCGCACAGCATCCCCTCGACGGCCGCCCGTGCCATGTGCTCGGGCTTCATGCTCTCGCGCCGCATACCGTGCAGCGACCCGGCGGTGTGCGGCAGGTCCGGCGTCTGCTCGCCCTCCAGATAGGGCAGCAGGACGAGTCCGTACGCCCCGGGTGTCGACCGCTGTGCCAGGTCCGAGAGTCCCTTGACGTCGGTGCCGAGCAGCTCCGCGGCGCCGCGCAGCACGCGCGTCGCGTTGAGCGTGCGCACCGCCGGCATGTGCATCCCGGTGGCGTCCGCGTACGAGGTGATGGTGCCGGTGGGATCGGCGAGGGCCTCGTGGTGCACGGCGAAGACCGAGCCCGAGGCGCCGAGGGAGATCACCGCGTCGCCCACGTCCAGCCCCAGCCCGAAGGCGGCGGCCATCGTCTCGCCCGTACCGGCCGAGATCAGCAGCCCCTCAGGGGTGCGCCCGGCGGGCTCCGCGGGGCCGATGACCTCGGGCAGCGCGACCTGGTGGCCGAGGGCGAGTTCGACGAGATCGGGCCGGTAGGACTCCAGCGCCGCGGACCAGTAGCCGGTGCCGGACGCCTCGCCGCGGTCCGTCGTACGCCGGGAGGGCCGCGCCATGAGCTGCCACACGAGCCAGTCGTGCGGCTGGAGCACCTCGGCGACGGCGGCGGCCGTCCCGGGCTCGTTGCGGGCGAGCCAGCGCAGCTTGGAGACCGGGTGGCCCGCCTCCGGTACGGCGCCGACGGCCTCGGCCCACGCGTGGCGGCCGCCCAGCGCATCGACCAGGTCGGCGGCCGCGGGCTGCATCCGCCGGTCGTTGCCGAGCAGCGCGGACCGTACGGGATTGCCCGAGGAGTCCAGCGGTATGAGCCCCTGCTGCTGCGCGGCCACCCCGATGGCCTCGACATCGGCGAACTGCCCGGTGCTGGCGGCCCGGCCCAGCGACATCAGCCACGACTGCGGATCGTCGCGTTCCGCCGGGTGCTCCGCATGGCCGTGCTTGACGACGGCACCCGAATCCGCGTCGCAGACGATGATGCGCGTGTACTCGGCAGAGCTCTCCAGACCGGCGACTATCCCCATGGCGGAATGATGCCCTACGTGCCGTGCCGCCCGGATGCCGCCCTCGCCCCGCACCTGCTGCCGCGGTGAGCCCCTGCCCGCGTGCGTCTGCCGGGGGGTCCGCGGGGGTCCGGTGCGTGCCGGTACGGGCCGGGTTTCCGGACGGCGGGGGCCCGGAGCGGGCCACTGCGGTCTGCTCACGGGAAGCGATCCGTCCTAGCGTGGTGGGGTGGACACCTGTGTGAGCAACCCGCTGCGGCAGTGCTCCCCCGATGAGCTGCGCCGCCGTACGAGCGCGAAGTGGCGGGTGCATCCCGCCGACGTGCTGCCGATGTGGATCGCGGAGATGGACGTACCGCTGGCCGCGCCGGTGGCCGAGGCGCTGCACGAGGCCGTCGCCGCCGGGGACACCGGCTACGCCATGGGCGACGCCTACGTCGAGGCTCTGGACGGCTTCGCCGGGCGCCACTGGGGATGGCGGGTGCGGCCCGAGCGCGCGGCGATCGTCCCCGACGTGATGGCCGGAGTCGTCGAGGTGCTCAAGCTGATCACTTCGCCCGGCGACGCCGTCGTCGTCAACTCGCCTGTCTATCCGCCCTTTTACCAGTTCGTGGCGCACATGGGCCGCCGCGTCGTGGAGGCCCCGCTGACGGCGGAGGGCAGGCTCGACATGGACACCCTCGCCGCGGCCTTCCGTACGGGGGGCGACGGCGGACCCGGGGCGAACGGCGGCGAGGACGGCGGTCGCGTGGCGGCGTATCTGCTGTGCAGCCCTCACAACCCCACCGGAACCGTCCACACCGCGCAGGAACTGGCTGCGGTGACGGAGCTGGCCGCCGGCAGCGGCGTACGTGTCGTCGCCGACGAGATCCACGCGCCCCTCGTGCTGCCCGGCGCCCGCCACATCCCGTATCTGACGGTGCCCGGCACGGAACGCGCCTTCTCCGTCCTCTCGGCGTCCAAGGCGTGGAACCTGGCGGGGCTGAAGGCGGCCATGACGGTCGCGGGAGCCGAGTCCTCCGGTGAACTGGCCCGGATGCCGGAGGAGGTCAGCCACGGCCCCAGCCACCTGGGGGTGATCGGGCACGTCGCGGCGCTGCGGCACGGCGACGCCTGGCTGGAGGCGCTGCTCGCCGGCCTGGACGAGAACCGCCGGCTGCTCGCGGACCTGCTCAAGGAACATCTGCCGGAGGTGGGCTACCGCTCCCACGAGGGGACGTTCCTCGCCTGGCTCGACTGCCGCGCGCTGGGTCTCGGCGACGACCCGGCGGCGGCGTTCCTGGAGCGCGGCCGCGTCGCCCTCATACCCGGACCGGCCTTCGGCACCGGCGGCGCCGGACACGCGCGGCTCAACCTGGCCACGTCGCCGGAGAACCTGGAGGAGGCGGTACGGCGGATGGCGTCGGCCGTCTGAAGCGGCGCCGGACGGGCGCGGGCGGCACGGGCGGCACGGGCGCCACGGAGGTACGGGCACGACGAAGCTCCCCGTGCGGAGATCCGCACGGGGAGCTCGCCGCACCCCCGGTCAGCCGAGCAGGCTCAGCAACGCTTCGACGAGGCGCCGTGGTTGGGCGTCGGGTCGCCCGCCTTGCGCACGGAACCGACGGCGGCGGTGCACTCGGGCACCGTGTCCGTGCCGTGCGACCAGAACTCCTGCTTCGTGGTGTTCAGCCAGCCCCTCTTGCCGAGCACCTCGTCCTGCGAGTAGCTGTAGACGGCCGAGGTGACGTCGTAGTCGCCGGCGGTCTCGCGGAAGCTCTCCCAGACCCACACGTAGCCGTAGTTCTCCTGGCACTCGGGCGAGTAGAACTGCTTGACCGACGCGATGGTGACACCGCTGCGCTTGACGTACCCGGTGCTGCCGATCTGGTACGCGTCGTCGCAGACTCCGGCGGCCTCCGCCGCCTTGCTTGCCGGATTGCCCTTGGCCGAGGGCGCGGTGGACTTGGAGACGCTCCGCTCGGACGGCTTCGGTGCGGGCCCGCTGCCTGCGTAGGCGGCTCCCGCGGGGACCGCCATCATCGCGCAGGTCAACGCGGCGATCGCGGTCTTCTTGTAACGAATGCGCATTACTCCCCCTCAAACACTGCAAAGCGTGATTGTTCAGGACAGAGGAATCTTGCGGGCGATTGCCCGGAAGATTCCGACATCCACAAAGACACCCGACACACCCGATGGGTTGTACGCCACCCCGAACCTCGCCCCCGCCCTGCCCGACAGCCCCTGCTCCGGGGGCGGATGGCGCGACCCCGGGCAGTCAACCGGCCTTGTAGGCCAGGAGCCTTCGCCCAGGTCCCTCAAATCGGGGGAGCGCCACCGGAGTTGGGGATGGCGCTCCCGCCCGGCCGGGGCCCGGTGGCAGCCAGGCCCCGGGGCTGAGCGCACGTCTCATGCCGCGGAGCGCAGGTCCGCCAGGACGAGATCGCGCATCTCCCCCGGTGCCACGCCGAGTTGCTGGAACATCCCCTGTGAGATCTTGTCGTCCCCGCGCAGCAGCGCGAGTACGACGTGCTCCGTACCGATGCTCCGGTCCTTGCGTGCGATCGCCTCCCGCAGCGAGAGTTCCAGAGCCTTCTTCGCCCGCCCGGTGAAGCGGATGTGTCCCGACGGGCCGGGAGCGGCGTCCGGCAGACCCAGGCTGCCCCGGTTCCGCCGCCGTCCGCGCTTCATGAAGCGGCGCCCGCGCCGCCGCCCCGCTTCCGGTTCGCTCACCGGTGCGTCCAACGCCCCGTCGCCGAAGGCGCCTTCGGCCCGCCGGCGGATCTCGTCCAGGTCGATCCCGAAGGCCCTCAGCGCCTCCGCGTCCTCGGGGCCCAGCGCGTCGCCGTCCGCACCGCCGACCACACTGGAGACGGCGGCGCGGCAGCTCTCCGCGGTGACTCCGAGGCGTACGAGCGTCGCGGTCCCCGGCTGGCCGGGGCGGCGCAGCGCGGCGAGCAGCAGATGCTCCGTGCCGACCCAGTCGTGGCCGAGGCTCCGCGCCTCCTCCTGCGCATCCACGACGACCTGCCGTGCCGGCCGGCTGAAACGTTCGAACATCGCGGCCTACCTCCTCGCGTGCTTCTTGTGTACGGCCTGCCTGCTCACGCCGAGCGCGGCCCCGATCTCGTCCCAGGACCAGCCCTGGGCGCGGGCGCTGTCGACCTGCAGCGCCTCCAGGCGCTCGGTCAGCCGCCGCAACGCGGCGACGGCTCGCAGCCCCACACGCGGATCGCTGTGCAGGGCGGCCTCGGCTGTGTCCACTGCTTCTCGTGCGTCCGATGCGGCCATGATGTCAACCTAGGATGACAAGCAGGGCTCTGTCAACCGTAATTGACGCACGGAGTCCCTGCCCCTTGCGGGGGAGAAAAGCCGTACGCAGGCGCCGGACCGCGGGTGGCGCACACGGGCTCGGGGGCTGGGGGGCGCGGAGGACGGCGCTCAGCGGCTGCCCGGGGGCGCCTTGCGTTCCGCGGCGCCGCCGTTTGCGTCACCGCTTCCCGCGCTGGTGTTCCTGCCGGCGTCCGCCTCGGCCGCCGTCGGGCCGTCCGCCGTCGCGGCTTCCTCCAAAGCGTCGGCGGCGTCGGCCGGGTCGTCTTCGTCCTCGGCCGGCTCCCGCAGGAACAGCGCAGTGACCAGGGCCAGGGCCAGCATGACGGCCACGCTGAGGAAGCCCACCGCGGCCAGGCCGGTCGTGAAGGCGCCCTTCGCCGTCGCCAGCAGGTCGTCCGCGACGCGGCCGCCCACATCCCCGGCGGCGCCCAAGGCACCCACGAGGCTGTCCTGCGCGGCGGTACGGGCCGCCTCCGGCAGGCCGGACGGCAGGTCGTCGGCCACCAGGGAGCGGTAGACGGCCGTGCCCACGGCGCCGAGGGTGGCCACACCCAGTGCCATGCCCATCTCGCTGCACGTCTCCGACATGGAGGAGGCCGACCCGCTCTTCTCCTTCGGCGCCGAGGAGATGACCAGGTCGACGACCAGAACCATCAGCGGGCTGAGACCGAAGGTGATCAGCACACTCCCGGTCACTCCCATCGCCGGCCCGGAACCGGTGCCGACCCCTGCGAACAGCCCGTACCCCACGGCGGCGACGACGAGGCCCAGGGCGATGGCACGCGGCCCGGAGATCCGGCTGGCCAGCTGGGGCGCCAGCATCGCACCGACGATGTTGGAAACGGCGTACGGCACCATCCACAACCCCGCCTGGGCGGGATCGAGTTCGAGGACGAGCTGCAGGTACTGGGCGAACAGGAGGACGAACGCGCCCAGCGTGACCGTGCCCAGCAGCAGACTGCCGAGCCCGATGCTGAAGGAGCGGAGCCGGAAGAGGCTGAGGTCCATCAGAGGGCTCTCCAGCGACCGCTGGCGGCGGACGAAGAACCAGCCGATCACCAGGCCGGCGACCAGCGCCGCGATCGGCGCAGCGCTCCAGTCGTACGCGGCGGCCGTCTTGAAGGCCCAGATGACGGGCAGGATCGCGGCCAGCGACAGGAAGACGCCGAACAGGTCGAACGGTCCGGGCCGGGGGTCCTTGTACTCGGGCAGCAGGACGGGGCCGGTGAGGAGCAGGAGCAGCATCACCGGGACGCCCAGCAGGAAGACGGCGCCCCACCAGAACCACTCCAGCACGAGGCCGCCGATCATGGGGCCGACGGCGCCGCCCGCCGAGAAGCAGCTGAGCCAGACGGCGACGGCGAACCCGCGCTGCTTGGGATCGTGGAACATGTTGGTGATCAGCGACAACGTGGACGGCATCAGGGTGGCGCCCGCGATGCCGAGCAGGGCGCGCGTCGCGATCAGCATCTCGGGACTGTTCGCGTACGCCGCGGCCACCGACGCCAGTACGAAGAAGGTCGCCCCGATCATGAGCAGCTTGCGGCGGCCGATCCGGTCGCCCAGCGTTCCCATGGTGATGAGGAACCCGGCGATCATGAAGCCGTAGATGTCCAGGATCCACAGCTGCTGGGCGCTGCTCGGGTTGAGGCCGGCGGCGAGATGGGGCAGCGCCAGGTGCAGCACGGTGAAGTCGAGTGCGAGGAGGATCGTGGGCAGGGCCAGCACGGCCAGTCCGATCCAGTCGCGCAGGCCGGCCCGCGGATCCGCCTCGGTTTCCGTCTCGGGCGCCATGGTGGCGTGTTCCTCTCCGGTGGAAGGGTGCTCGGCCCGCATTCGCCCGCCTCGCCCGCCGGACGCGGAGCGGACGCCCACCATGGGGGACACGGGTTCCGGAAAGGTTCCGGACCGGCGGACGGGGCCTCTCCGCGCAGCGGCCGGGCGCGGGATCACTGGACTACGGTGTTGAAATGCGTTTCGGGGTGCTCGGCCCACTGGAGGTCTGGGGAACCGACGGCGGACCGGTCCGGGTGCCCGAGGCCCGAGTGCGGAGCCTGCTCGGTGCGCTGCTCGTGCGCGAGGGCTCACCTGTCGCGGCGGACACCCTCATCGGCGAACTCTGGGGCGAGGGCGGTCTGCCCGCCCGTCCCGCGAAGGTGCTGCGTTCCAAGCTGTCCCAGCTGCGCGGGGTTCTCGACCGGGCGGAGCCGGGCGGCCGCGGCCGTCTGGTGCACGGCCCCGCCGGATACCGGCTCCACCTGGACGCGGACGACGTGGACGCCACCCGGTTCCGGTCGCTGGTGCAGCGGGCGCGTACGGCGGCCGGTGCGCGTGAGCGGGCGTCCCTGCTCGGCGAGGCGCTCGCGCTCTGGCGCGGGCGGGCCCTGGCGGACTTCGCGGACGCCCCGTTCGCGACACCCGTGGCCGCCCGGCTGGAGGTGGAAAGGCTCACCGCGATCGAGGAGCAGGCGGAGATCCGGCTCGGCCTCGGCGAGCATCATCTGCTGGCCGACGAACTGGGTGAACTCACCGCCGCGCATCCCCTCCGCGAGCGGCTGCGCGGAATGCACATGCGTGCGCTCTACCGGGCCGGACGCCAGGCCGAGGCACTGCGGACGTACGAGGAGCTGCGCCGGGGTCTGGCCGAGGACCTGGGCGTCGACCCAGGACCCGACGTGGCCCGCCTGCACGAGGCGATTCTGCGTCAGGAGCCACAGCTGGCCGTGTCGCACGAGCCGGAGGCCGCGTTGTCGCAGCCGCGCTCGAACCTGCCCGCTCCGCTCACCGGACTCATCGGCCGGGAACGGGAGTGCGCAGAGGTGCGGAACCTGCTCGGCACCGGACGCCTGGTGACGCTGACCGGGCCCGGCGGCGTCGGCAAGACCCGACTCGCGCTGGAAGCCGCCGCCGGACTCGGCGACTCCTTCAGCGAAGGGCGGTGGCTGGTGGAGCTCGGGGCGCTGCCCGCAGAGCCGGAGACCGTGGAGGGCACGGCCGGGCCGGCCCGGGTCTGCGAGGCGATCGCGGCGGTCATCGGGCTACGGGACGACGTCGGCCCCGGAGCGCCGCAGCCGGGCGGGACTCAGCCGGGCGTGGGGGCGGGCGGCGCCGGGCCGGCGGGCCGGCTCGCGCGGGCCCTGCGCAGAGCCAGGATGCTGCTCGTCCTGGACAACTGCGAGCACGTCGTCCGGCCGGCCGCCGAGCTGGTACGGGAGCTTCTGCCGGCCGCGCCGCAGGTCCGGGTGCTGGTCACGAGCCGTCAGCGGCTCGGCATCGTCGGGGAGCACGTCTACGAGGTGCCGACGCTGGACACCCCGGGCGATACGGGAGTGCCGGAAGCGGGCTCCGAGCCGGCCGGCGCGCAGCGTACGCCCGCCTCCGTGCGGCTCTTCGCCGCCCGTGCGTCTGCCACCGCTCCGCACTTCCGTCTGGACGAGCACAGCGCTCCCGCGGTCGCGGCGATCTGCCGGCGTCTGGACGGCCTGCCGCTCGCGCTGGAGCTGGCGGCCCACCGCGTGCGGGCCCTGGGCGTACACGAGGTGGCGGCCCGGCTGGACGACCGCTTCGCGCTGCTGGCCACCGACAGCCCGGGAACACCCGCCCGGCAGCAGACGCTGCGCGCCGTTGTCGACTGGAGCTGGGACTTGCTCACGGCGCCGGAGCGCGCGGTGCTGCGCCGGATGGCGGTGCACGCCGAGGGGTGCACCCTGGAGGCGGCCGAGGCTTTCGCGTCTGGCGGTGACCCGGGCGACGATGTAGGCGACGACGGCGACGAGAGCCGTGAAGGCGTCGACGGCGGCGCGGCCGGGCGGGCGGGCGACGCGGTACTCCAGCCGCTCTCCCGGCTGGTCGACCGCTCGTTGCTGGTCGCCGCCGAGGGCCCGGAGGGCGTCCGCTACAGGTTGCTGGAGTCCGTCGCCGCGTACGCCGTCGAGCGCCTCGCGGAGGCAGGCGAGACCGAAACCGTCCGGCGCCGGCACATGCACTACTTCCGGGACTGCGCCGAACAGGCCGACCCGCGGCTGCGAGGCCCCGACCAGCAGCGCCTGCTGCGTCGGCTCGACCTGGAGAGCGCCAATCTGCGCACAGCCCTGGACACCGCGGTGCGGCTCGGCGACGCCTCTTCCGCGCTGCGGCTGGCCCTCGCCCCGCTCTGGTACCGGTACCTGCGCGGCAGGCTCGGGGAGGCGCACCGTTCGCTCGGCCTCGCCCTGGCCCTGGACGGCGGACCCGAGGAGCTGCGCGCACTGGCCGGCGCCTGGCAGACGGCTCTGGAGCTGATGACGCGTGAGCCGCGGGACGCCGTGGGCCTGGCCCGGGCAGCCCTGGCACGCTTCGGCCCCGGTGAGGCAGAGGGGCGGGCACGCGTCCAGTGGTTCCTGGGAACGGCCCTCCTGAGGTTCGGTGAGCTGGCCGCGAGCGAGGAGCTGGTCGGCGCTGCCCTGACCGAGTTCCGTACCCGGGACGATCAGTGGGGGGTCGCCGCCGCACTGTGCACGCGTGCGTGGCTGGAACAGGCCCGCGGGAGGCTCTCCCGGTTCGAGGCCGACGCCGCCGAGGGCCTGGAGCTGTTCATCGGGACCGGCGACCGGTGGGGGCAGTTGCAGGCGCTGCCGATGCTCGGTCACCGCGCCCAGATCGCGGGCGACTACGCCGAGGCGGCCCGCCGCAACCGGGAAGGCCTGCGCATCGCAGAACAGCTGGGGCTGTGGCCGGAGGTGTCGTACCGGTTCTCGGAACTCGGCCGGATCGCGCTGCTCACCGGCGATCACGGGGTCGCCGAGCGGTTCCATGAGCAGGCACGCAGCCTCGCCGCCGAGCAAGGGGACCGGTTCGGCGAGCGCCTCGCCGAACTCGGCCTGGGTCTGGGCGCCCGGCGCGAAGGCCGCCTCGGCGATGCCGAGGGGCACCTGGGCGGCTGGCTGGAGCGCAGCGGGGACGCGGGGCCCGGGCAGGGCCCGGCCGCGGTGGCCCTGGTCTTCGCCGAACTCGGGTTCATCGCCGAGCAGCGCGGGGACGCGGCGGAGGCGCTGCGCCGCCACCGCAGGGGGATGGAGGCCGCCCGGGTCACCGGCGACCCCCGCGCGATCGCGCTGGCGCTGGAAGGGCTCGCCGGAGCGCACGCGCTGACGGGCCGTGCGGCCGAGGCCGCCCGCATGCTCGGCGCCGCGTCCCGGGCACGGGAGTCGGTGGGCGCCCCGCTGCCCCCGGCTGAGCGCGGTGACGTACGCCGTGCGGAGGCGGCGGCACGCGCTGCTCTCGGAGAGGCGGGATACGTCGAGGAGTTCGCCCGCGGCCGCCGGGCCGGGACGCCTCCCGACGCCGCCCCGTCCGCCGGCGCACCCGCCGCCCCGGTGTAGGCGGCCGGACCACTGCGCGTGGGCGTCCCGCCGGCGCCAAGTCCGGCACCGCAGTGAGGGCCTGATGAGGCGTTCGCGAGGTGTCCGAACGCCTCTGAGACGGTGCTCCGGCCTGTTCGGAAGGCCAGAGTTTCACGCAAGGGTGGGGCGGGTGGGACTCGAACCCACGGCCGACGGATTATGAGTCCGCTGCTCTAACCGGCTGAGCTACCGCCCCGTTCGCCCGGCAACGCACATGTGTGCGCGCCGCGTCTGCCGCAGCATAGCTGCTCATACGATCTCCCGCCCCTGCCGGGTGGTGCCGTACGGGAGGGAGGACTGCGAGCACCTGGTGATCGGTTCCCGCCCGCCCCAACGGACTTGCCCGGCAAAGAAAAAGAGCCCTGGGGAGGGCTCTTTCGGTGCTCCCGCGACTGGACTCGAACCAGTAACCTGCCGGTTAACAGCCGGCTGCTCTGCCGATTGAGCTACACGGGAATGGGCTGCTCGGACGCGTCCACTTGGTCATGGACGGCGCTCCCTTGCCGCGGGCAATACATTAGCGCATGCCAAGGGGTACTCCGAAATCGGTATCGGTTCGGCCTCGCGCCGCCGGGTAACCGATGAACCGAGAGATCCGAGAGAAGGGTGGAGCCATGCGCTACCGGCTCACGTTCGTCGCTGGACTCGCTGTCGGGTACGTGTTCGGTACGCGTGCCGGCCGCGAGCGTTACGAGCGGCTGCGGCAGACGGCACAGCGGCTGGCCGAGAACCCCGCCGTGCGCAACGCGACCGAAAGCGCGGCCCAGAGCGGCCGTGAAGCCGCCGCGAAAGCGGCGGGTGTCGTGACGGAGAAGGTCGGGCACCGGCTGCCGGAGGCGGTCAACGAGCGGGTGCGCTCGCTCCGCGACCACAGAACACCTCTGGACGACGACTGGGGCACCAGCACCAAGTAGCCCCGTACGAATCAGCCTCGTACGAGGCGCGCGAGGGCGGGCTCCGGAACATGTTCCGGAGCCCGCCCTCGTTGCGCTCTCCGCGGGACCCGGGGCGACTCCGCCTGCCCGGGGGCACGGACGTACTCAGGAGCCCGGGAGCGGACGGACCAGCCCGGGGTCGAGAAGCGGCGCCATCAGGTCCCCCTTGGTCTCCAGCCGCAGAGGCAACTGGTCTGCGAGGAAGACGAGTTCCTCCTCGGTGCGCGCCGCGGTCAGTTCCTCCCACGTGAGCGGGGTGGAGACGCTGGGCCGCTGCTTGGCACGGAGGGTGTAGGGGGCGGCCGTGGTCTTGGCGGCGGCGTTCTGCGAGTGGTCGACGAAGACCTTGCCGGGCCTGAGCGCCTTGGCCATCTTGCTCAGTGCCAGGTCGGGCATGGCCGCCTCGGCCTCCATCGCGGTCCTCTTCGCGTACGCGGAAACGGACGAGGACGCGGTGACCTCGATCGGGGCCAGCAGATGCAGCCCCTTGCCGCCGGAGGTCTTCGGGAGCACAGTGATGTCGTCCGACGCAAGCCGTTCCCGAAGCCACAGGGCGACGGTGCGGCACTCGAGGACGCCGGCTCCCGGGCCGGGGTCGAGGTCGAACACGAGCCGGTCCGCCCGTGCCTCGTGTTCGACGCGCCACTGAGGGGTGTGCAGCTCCAGCCCGGCGAGGTTCGCCGCCCAGACGAGGGTGGCGAGATCGTGGATCAGTACCTGGTGCAGCGGGGTGCTGCTGACCTCGGTGATCTCACGGACGGTCACCCAGTCGGGGGCGCCGGGCGGCACGTTCTTGGCGAAGAAGGCTGTGGAATCCACACCGTCGGGATACCGCAGGAAGGAGACGGGGCGCCCTCGCAGATGGGGGAGCAGCGCCTCGGCGACGGTCACGTAATAGTGCAGTGCCTCACCCTTGGTGAATCCGGTGGCCGGATAGAGCACCTTGTCGAGATTGCTGAGAGCGAGACGGCGGCCCTCGACCTCCGTGTACGGCATACCCTGAGAGTCCCATAGAAGGGACGAACCATGCGATCCATCTGGAAAGGGTCCATTTCCTTCGGGCTGGTCTCCATACCGATCAAGGTGGTTTCGGCCACCGAGAGCCACAGCGTCTCCTTCCACCAGGTGCACACGACCGACGGCGGACGCATCCGCTACCGCAAGGTGTGCGAGCTGGAGGAGCTGGAGGTGCCGCGGGAGGAGATAGGCAAGGGGTTCGAGACGGGGGACGGGACGACCGTGCAGCTCACGGACTCCGACCTGGCCGCGCTGCCGCTGCCGACCGCGAAGACCGTCGAGATACTCGGCTTCGTCCCCGCTGAGGACGTGGACCCGATCCAGCTCGACCGCTCGTACTACCTGGCCGGTGACGGCCGTTCGGCGACCAAGCCGTACGCCCTGTTGCGGGAGGCGCTGAAGCGTTCGGGGAAGGTGGCCGTCGGGAAGCTGGCGATGCGGGGGCGGGAGAGCCTGGGGCTGCTGCGCGTGTACGAGAACGTGCTGGCCCTGCACACGATGCTCTGGCCGGAGGAGATCCGGTCGGTGAGCGGGGTCGCGCCCGAGGAGGACGTCACGATCCGTGAGGCGGAGCTTGATCTCGCGGACACCCTCATGGAGACGCTCGGTGAGCTGGACTGGTCGGAATTGCACGACGAGTACAGGGAAGCGGTGGAACAGCTCGTCAGCGCCAAGGCCGAGGGCGTCGACACCGCCGCGGCGGGCAAGGAGGCGGCCGCGGCCTCCGGCAAGGGACAGGTAGTGGACCTGATGGCGGTGCTGGAGAGCAGTGTGCAGGCCGCCCGGCAGTCCCGAGGGGAAGGCGGCGGGGGCGCGGCGGCGGCCGGTGCCGGCGGAGCGGCGGAGGACTCGGACGCGACGGTTCACGAACTGTCGAGGCAGCGCGGGGCGAAAAAGACGGGCGGCAAGGCGGCGGCGAAGGCGCCCGCGAAGAGGGCGGCGGCGAAGACCGCGAAGACGTCCGGGGGGAAGAAGACCGCGACCCGGACGACTGCCAGGACGACTGCGAAGGCGACGGCCGGGACGCCGGGAAAGAAGGCCACCGCGAAGCCGGCGGCGAAGACGACGTCCGCGGGGAAGAAGACCGCCGGGGCGAAGAAGACGGCGGCGAAGACCGCCGCTGCGAAGAAGACCGCGGGCGCCAGGAAACCCGCGGCGAAGACGGCCGCGAAGACCACCGCGAAGACCGCCGCGAAGAAGACGGCCCGCACGCGGAAGTCCGCCTAGCGGCGCGGCCCGGCGGCCGGAACGTCCGCCTCCCCAGCATTGTCCGCCCGTGAGGCCGTGACTAGGCTGTTCGCGATGCCGACCACCTGTCGGTATTTCGAACCGACGGTAACGCGTGACGCGAGCAGGGGAGGGCGGGGGCCGATGGGTCGTCTCGTGCCGGCCGTGACCAGGGCGCTGGACGTGCTGGAGCTCTTCCTCGACTGCGAGGGGACCCTCTCCGCCCCGGAGATCACCCGGAAGCTCAAGCTGCCTCGTACGACGGTCCATGAGCTGGTGACCACGCTCACGGCCCGGAGCTATCTGGAACAGCCCCCGGACCAGCCGGGACGCTACCGGCTGGGGGTGCGCGGCTATCAGCTGGGCAGCCGCTACGCCGAGCAGCTCGACCTGTCAGCCGAGGGGCAGCGGGTGGCGCGCAGCGTCGCCGACACGTGCGGGGAGACCGTGCACGTGGCCGTCCTCGAAGGCGCCGACGTCATCTACATCGCAAAGGTCGACAGCACACACGCGGTGCGCATGGTCTCGGCTGCGGGGCGCCGGCTGCCCGCACACTGCACATCCGTGGGGAAGATGCTGCTCGCGTCGCTGCCCGAGGAGGAACTGGAGGCGGCGCTCGCCGGCAGCGGCCCGCTCGCGGCGATGACGCCCGACTCGATCACCTCGCCCGAGGAGCTGCGCAAGGCGCTCGCTTGGGTCCGCGAGCGCGGGACCGCGGTGGAGCAGCAGGAGTCCAATCCGGACGTGAGCTGTGTGGCCGCGCCCGTACGGGACGCGGGCGGGAAGGTCGTCGCCGCGTTGAGCATCTCGGTGCCGACGGTCCGCTGGAGCGAGGAGCGCCGGGCCGAGCTGGAGGGGCTGGCCGTCAAGGGGGCGGACGAACTCTCGGGCCGTCTCGGCCACCGCTGACGGGGTAGGAAGTCACCGGTCCGCGTCGGAGACGGCGGTACGCGGAGGAGGCGTACGGCAGACACGCGTCCAGCGGACACGGCGCGCAGCAAGTCACGGAGCGCAGCAAGTCACGGCGTGGAGCAAGTCACGGCGTGGAGCAGAACGGCGTACAGCAGCAACGGCATACGCAGACACGGACGTACCGGAGAAGGGGTGAGCGGTGTGCGCGGAGGGCCGGCGGCGGAGTTCGCGGTGGCGGTACGGACGCAGGCCTGGCTCGGCGAGGGGCCGACCTGGGACGGCGACCGTGAGCGGCTGATATGGGTGGACATACTCAACTCCCGTGTGCACACCTTCGATCCGTCCGACGGCGCCCGTACGGTCCTGGCGACGGAACAGCATGCCGGTGCGGCGAAGCCGAGGACGGGCGGCGGGCTTGTCGTCAACCTGCGTGACGGCATAGGCCTCTACGGTCCGGACGGCACGTTCTCGTGGCTGCACCGCGAGGCCGTGCCCGGGCGGCGCGGGAACGACGCGGCGGTCGCCCCCGACGGTGCGCTGTGGGCGGGCACCATGCCGTACGGCGAACAGACGGGCGGCGGCGACCTCAAGCGCGTGACCGGCGACGGCACGGCCGTGACGGTGCTGCCGGAGGTCACGGTCAGCAACGGCATCGGCTGGAGCCCCGACGGCTCGCTCATGTACTACAACGACACCCCGACGCGACGCGTCGACGTCTTCGACGTGCCGTCGCAGCGGGACGGTTCGTCCGGCGCGGACGTCAGCGGGAGGCGGCCGTTCGCAGAGATCGAGGAGGGCGCCGGCTATCCCGACGGGCTCACTGTCGACGCCGAGGGCTGCGTGTGGGTCGCGCTCTGGGACGGTGGCGCCGTCCGCCGCTACACACCGGACGGCAGGCTGGACCGTACGGTCGCGCTGCCCGTCCCGCGTCCGACGGCCTGCGCCTTCGGAGGAACGGATCTGCGGGATCTGTACGTGACGACCGCGAGTGTGGGGGCCGATCCGGCGGCGCACCCTCTCGCGGGGTCGCTGCTGGTGCTGCCCGGGGCCGGTCAGGGGCTGCCGCAGCCGGCCTTCGACGGCTGACCGGCCCTCGTGACGGCGGCATCCGGCCCGGCGCCGGCCGGATGCGGGTCAGGCCTCTTCCCTGCCCTTTTCGCCGAGCATGCGCTGCAACAGGTCGCGCAGCACGGTCCGTTCGGCCGGGGTCAGGCCGGCCAGCGGCTCACGGGCGAAGTCGAGCGCGGCGCGCAGCCGGTGGGCCATGTCGATGCCCTCCTCCGTGGCCGCGGCGAGCTTCACGCGGCGGTCCGCGGGGTCGGGGCGGCGCACCGCCAGGCCGCGCGATTCGAGCCTGTCCACTATCCCCGTCACGTTCGAGGGCTCGCACTTCAGCTCGCGGGCGACGTGACGCATGGGTGTCGGTTCGCGCGCCAGCAGGGCGAGGACGCGGGCCTGTGCGCCGGTCAGCGAGTGACCGGCCGCCGCGAGCTCGTACTCCTCGTGGTAGCGCGCGACCACCGAGCCGATCAGATCGACGACCTCACGCGTGACGGGGTCGGGGTCGAATTTTCGGGTACCGGTACCGGTCGCTGTGTGGGTACCGGCCGTTGTGTGGGGGGTCATGAGGGGAGTCTAGCTCTTTGCTTGACAACATGAAATATCAAGGTGCAAGGTTCTTTCAGTACATGAAACATTTCCTCCGAGAGGCCCCCACATGAGCTCGTCCGAATCCCTCCCCACGACCGGCCGTGAATGGCACCTCGTGTCCCGGCCCCAGGGCTGGCCGGTGCCCGGTGACTTCGCGCTGCGTGAAGGTCCTGTCGCGGCGCCGGGCGAAGGGCAGATTCTCGTCCGGAACCTCCATCTCTCCGTCGACCCGTACATGCGCGGCCGGATGAACGATGTGAAGTCCTACGTGCCGCCCTTCCAGCTCGACGAGCCGATGACCGGCGGGGCCGTCGGCATCGTCGTGGCGTCGAAGGCCGAGGGGTTCGCCCCCGGTGACCATGTGCTGCACGACCTGGGCTGGCGGGAGTATGCGACGCCCAAGGCCAAGCACGTCACCAAGATCTCGGCCGAACTCGCCCCGCTCACCACCTACTTGGGCGTGCTGGGCATGCCCGGCCTCACGGCGTACGCGGGGCTGCTGGAGGTGGCCTCGATGAAGAAGGGCGACGCCGTCTTCGTCTCCGGCGCGGCCGGTGCCGTCGGCAGCGAGGTCGGGCAGATCGCGAAGCTCAAGGGCGCGTCGCGGGTGATCGGCAGCGCCGGGTCGGACGAGAAGGTCCGTGTGCTCACCGAGGAGTACGGCTTCGACGCGGCCTTCAACTACAAGTCGGGCCCGGTGGCGGAGCAGCTCAAGGAGGCCGCACCGTCCGGCATCGACGTCTACTTCGACAATGTCGGCGGCGAGCACCTGGAAGCGGCCATCGGCAGGCTCAACGTGCACGGCCGCGCCGCGATCTGCGGCATGATCGCGCAGTACAACGCGACGGAGCCCCCGGCGGCGCCGCGCAATCTCGCGATGGTCATCGGCAAGCGGCTGCGACTGCAGGGCCTGCTCGTGATGGACCACCAGGACCTGATGCCGCAGTTCTTCGAAGAGGTCTCGGGCTGGGTCCGCTCGGGCGAGCTGAAGTACCGCGAGACGGTCGTCGAGGGTGTGGAGCACACGCTGGACGCCTTCCTCGGGCTGCTCAAGGGCGACAACACCGGCAAGATGATCGTCACACTCGCCGACTGACCCGTACGTACAGGGAATTGCCGGGACGCCCGTCGCGTTCCGGTGGTCCGGGCCTGCGCGGGACCGCCGCGTGAGCAGCGGACCGCTGGGGAACAGGCCTACGGTCCGGGGCGCCAGATCTCGGCCATGCCACCAACAGGAGGATCCATGTCCATCCAGTCCATCGACGTCAAGTACACCGCCGTGGCCACCGCCGAGGGCGGCCGCGACGGCCGCGTCGCGAGCGACGACGGCAAGATCGACGTCGTGGTCAACCCGCCCAAGGAGCTGGGCGGAAGCGGCGAGGGCACCAACCCCGAGCAGCTGTTCGCCGCCGGCTACAGCGCATGCTTCCAGGGCGCGCTCGGAGTCGTCGCCCGCAAGGAGAAGGCAGACATCTCCGGGTCGACCGTGACGGCCCGCGTCGGTATCGGCAGCACCCCCGAGGGCGGCTTCGGCCTCAAGGTCGCGCTCGAGGCGCACATACCGAACGTCGACGAGGCGACGGCGAAGGACCTGCTGGAGAAGGCACACCAGGTCTGCCCGTACTCCAACGCCACCCGCGGCAACATCGAGGTCAGCCTCGGCGTCGCCTGACACGGCGGGCGCCCGCCGCCCTGTCCCTTGCGGGGCACATACCGAGGGCCGCACCCCGACCGGGTGCGGCCCTCGGCGCTCAACGGAAGCGGAAGCCTTCCCTACGAGCCGACCCTTCGCTACGAGCCGACCCTTCGCTTGTTCCACACGTCGAAGCCGACGGCCGCGAGCAGCACCAGCCCCTTGATGACCTGCTGGTAGTCGGTGCCGATGCCGACCAGCGACATGCCGTTGTTGAGCACGCCGAGCACCAGACCGCCGATCACGGCACCCAGCACGGTGCCGACGCCGCCGCTCATCGAGGCGCCGCCGATGAACGCGGCGGCGATGGCCTCCAGTTCGAAGTTGATGCCCGCCTGCGGCGTGCCCGCGTTGAGCCGCGCCGCGTACACACATCCCGCGAGAGCCGCCAGCACGCCCATGTTCACGAACACCAGGAAGGTGACCCGCTTGTCCTTCACGCCCGAGAGCTTGGCCGCGGCCTTGTTGCCGCCCAGCGCGTAGACGTGCCGTCCGACGACGGCGTTGCGCATCACGAAACCGAGCCCGATGAGCAGCACACACATGATGAGGAGCACCACCGGCACGCCGTGGTAGCTGGCCAGTGTCAGCGTGAAGGCCACCACCGCCGCCACGATCGCCGCGCACTTGAGCACCCACAGATTGAACGGCAGCACCTCCAGCTCGTACGCCAACTGCCGCCGCCTGTCCCGCCATTCCTGCACGAGCACGAACGCGATGACGACGAGCCCGATGAGCAGGGTGGGGTTGTGGTACTGGGTGTACGGGCCCATCTCCGGGATGAACCCCTGGGCGATCTCCTGGAAGCCCCTCGGGAACGGGGCGATCGACTGGCCCTCCAGCAGGATCTGCGTACCGCCGCGGAAGAGCAGCATCCCCGCCAGCGTCACGATGAAGGACGGGATGCCGACGTAGGCGATCCAGAAGCCCTGCCAGGCCCCGGCGGCGGCGCCGATCAGCAGCGAGAGCACCAGCGCGAGCACCCACGGCATGTCGTGTTTCACCATCATCACCGCCGCTGCCGCACCCACGAACGCGGCGAGGGAGCCGACGGACAGATCGATGTGCCCGGCGATGATGACGATCATCATGCCCATGGCCAGGATCAGGATGTAGCTGTTCTGCTGGACGATGTTGGAGACGTTGTTCGGCAGCAGAAGCGCGCCGTCCGTCCATATCTGGAACAGCACGACGATGAGCGCGAGCGCGACGAGCATGCCGTACTGGCGCATGTTGTTGCGGACGGCGTCCACAAGGAGCGTCCCGGCTCCGGATGAGGTCCCGCCGGAACCGGAGCCCGGGCCGGGACCCGGACCGGTGCGGTCGGGCGTGTCTGTCGGTGTCGTCATGGTCGGCCCTCAGCTCTTGTCACTCGTGCCGTCGGCGGGGGTGGTGGTGCTCGCGGTCGTCGTGCCGGTCGTCGTGCTCGTGTCGAGGGACTCGGTCATGTGCCGCATGAGGAGTTCCTGCGTGGCGTCCTCGCGCGTGACCTCGCCGGTGAGCCGTCCCGCCGACATCGTGTAGATGCGGTCGCACATGCCCAGCAGTTCGGGCAGTTCCGAGGAGATGAAGACGACGGCCTTGCCGTCCGCGGCGAGCTTGTCGATGACCGTGTAGATCTCGTACTTCGCCCCGACGTCGATCCCTCGCGTCGGCTCGTCGAGGATGAGCACCTCGGGCTCGGCGTGGATCCACTTGCTCAGGACGACCTTCTGCTGGTTGCCGCCGCTGAGGCGCTGCACCTGCTCGTGGACCGTCGGCGCCTTGATGTTCATCGACCGGCGGTAGCGCTCCGAGACCCGCCGCTCCTCGTGCTCGTCGACCACACCGCGCCGGGTCAGGCCGCTCAGCGAGGCGAGCGAGATGTTCCGGTTGATGTCGTCGATGAGATTGAGCCCGTAGGTCTTGCGGTCCTCCGTGACGTACGCGATGCCGTGCGAGATCGCCTCCGGGACGGTACGGGTGAGCACCTCCCGCCCCTCGACGGACACGGTTCCGCCCGCGTACTGGCCGTAGGAACGCCCGAAGACGCTCATCGCCAACTCGGTGCGCCCCGCGCCCATCAGGCCGGCGATGCCGACGATCTCCCCGCGCCGCACCTCCAGCGAGACGTCATCGACGACCTTGCGCTGATGGTCGATGGGATGACGCACCGTCCAGCCGGACACCGCCATGGCGACCCGCCCCGCGTTCTCGCCTTCGTACGGGGTGCGTGGCGGGAAGCGCTGGTCCAGGTCGCGGCCGACCATGCCGCGGATGATGCGGTCCTCGGAGATCTCCGGCCGGCCGCCGGGCTGTTCGCGCACCGTGAGGGTCTCGATCGTGCGGCCGTCCCGCAGGATCGTGACGGAGTCGGCGATCTGACGGATCTCGTTCAGCTTGTGCGAGATGACGATGCAGGCGATGCCCTGGTCGCGCAACTCCCGTATCAGTTCCAGAAGTTTGCGGCTGTCCTCGTCGTTGAGCGCGGCCGTCGGCTCGTCGAGGATGAGCAGCTTCACCTCCTTCGACAGCGCCTTCGCGATCTCCACCAGCTGCTGCTTGCCGACACCGATGTCGGCGATGCGTGTCTGCGGCTTGTCCGGCAGGCCGACCCGCTTGAGGAGGGCGTCGGCGCGCCGCAGGGTCTCGCCCCAGCTGATGATGCCCCGGGTGGCGTGCTCGTTGCCGAGGAAGATGTTCTCCGCGAGGGAGAGGTAGGGAACCAGGGCGAGTTCCTGGTGGATGATGACGATGCCGCGCTGCTCGCTCGCGCGTATGTCCTTGAACGCGCAGGGTTCGCCGCCGAAGAGGATCTCACCCTCGTAACTCCCGTGCGGATGCACTCCGCTGAGCACCTTCACCAGCGTCGACTTGCCCGCGCCGTTCTCGCCGCAGACCGCGTGGATCTCACCCGCACGCACCGTCAGATTGACGTCGGAGAGCGCCTTGACGCCGGGGAAGGTCTTGGTGATCCCGCGCATCTCCAGGACGGTGCCGCCGGCCGGCGCCGGCGCCGGCTGCTCCGCGGGGGCCGTCACTTGAGCTCCCCTGCCTTGTAGTAGCCGTCGTCGACGAGCCGCTGGGTGTTGGACTTGTCGATGCTCACCGGCTTCAGCAGATACGACGGGACGACCTTCTTGCCGTTGTCGTAGGTCTTGGTGTCGTTGACCTCGGGCTTCTTGCCCGTCAGCACCGCGTCGCCCATCTGGACGGCCTGCTTGGCGAGTTTGCGGGTGTCCTTGTAGACGGTCTGAGTCTGCTGGTCGCGGATGATCGACTTCACCGACGCCAGCTCGGCGTCCTGGCCGGTCACCACCGGGAAAGGCTTGTCCTTGCTGCCGTATCCGGCGCTCTTGAGGGCGGAGAGGATGCCGATGGAGATGCCGTCGTACGGGGAGAGGACGGCGTCGATGTCCTCCGAGCCGTAGTTCTTGCTCAGCAGGTCGTCCATCCGCTTCTGCGCGGTGCCACCGTCCCAGCGCAGCGTGGTGGTCTGGTTCATCTTCGTCTGCCCGCTGCGGACCTTCACCTGCCCCTTCTCGATGTACGGGCGCAGCACCTTCATGGCCCCGTCCCAGAAGAACTTGGTGTTGTTGTCGTCGGGGGAACCGGCGAAGAGCTCGACGTCGAACTCCTCGTCCTTCTTCTCGTCGAGCTTCAGCTTGTCGACGATGTAGCCGCCCTGCAGCTCGCCGACGCGCTCGTTGTCGAAGGAGGCGTAGTAGTCGACGTTCTCGGTGCCCAGCAGAAGCCGGTCGTAGGAGATGACCGGGATGTCGGCCTCCTTGGCCCGGCGCAGCACGTCCGTCAGCGCGGAACCGTCGATGGCGGCCACCACGAGCAGCCGGTGCCCCTTGGCGATCATGTTCTCGATCTGGGCGACCTGGTTCTCGACCTTGTCGTCGCCGAACTGCAGGTCCGCCTTGTAGCCGGCGGACTTGAACTGCCGTGCCATGTTCCGGCCGTCGGCTATCCAGCGCTCCGAGGACTTGGTCGGCATCGCCAGTCCGACGGTGCCGCCCTTGCCCTTCTCGGCCTTGTAGCGGCTGCCGCCCTTGGCCTCCTGGCCGCAGGCCGCCAGCGAGGCGGTCAGCAGTGCGGCGGCTGCGACCGCGGCCAGCGGTGCGCTTCGTCGCCGCCGCGGAGGTGCGGGCATCCGGGTGCGGGTGCCGGTGCGGATGGAGGTGCGGGTTCCCATGTGTCAGTTCCTCTCGGGGAGGGGGAAACGCTGGAGTGTGCCGGGCAGCCGTGAGCCCAGCGGTGACATGCCGCCGTCGGCGCCGAGCCGGGCGAGCAGATCGAGGGCGAGCCTGCCCCGCCGTACGCGCTCGCGCGCGGTGGCGAGGGTCAGGTCGCGCAGGTGAGCGCCGTACGGATAGATGCCCGGCGCCTTGCTGAGTCCGAACTTGAGGTAGACGGGCGCACCCCGGCGGATCAGTTCGGCCGCGTCGTACATCCGCACATAGCCGCCGAGGTCGTCCGGCGCCTCCAGATAGAAGTCCATCGGGGCGGCGCTGACGCGGCGTATCTCGGTGATCTGCGCGAGCGTCAGATCGGACGGGATGTTGAGGGAGTCGGCCCCCAGGTGCTCGTGCACGCTGTACGCCGCCGGGTTCACCGGACCGATGAGCGCGGACACCTTCAGCGTGGTGTCGGCGGGCAGTTCGCCTTGGGCGCGCAGCCGGTGCAGCGTCCACAGCACGCCCTCGTCGGCCACCAGCAGGCAGCGCACGCCGAGTTCGGCCGCCCGCAGCGCGTCCTCGACACAGCCGGCAACCGCGTCGTGGCCGCGGGCGCGCAGACCGGCGCCGCCGGAGTCGGTCCGGGTGGACGCGCCGACGTCCCAGGTGCCGCGCGGTCCGGTGAAGAGGCACAGCTCGATGTCGTGCCGTGCGCACGCGCCCACCATCTCCGTGATCTCCGCGTCGGTCAGCATCCATACGCCGCTGCCCTGGCTGATGCGGTGCACGGGCACGTCAAGGGACGCTGCCTCCTTCAGTACGGCGGCGAGCGCCTCCGGCCCCTCGCAGGAGGGGACTTCGGTGCGCCAGGCGCCGCCGTCGGGAAAGGCGTGCGGTGAGGCGTCCGCAGGATCGGGCGCCGGGGCGCCCAGGCCCAGGGAATCCAGGGCGACGGCGCCGGGGCGGCGGGGGCCGTGGGAACCGGAAGAACCGGAGGAGGGGCTGGGCACGTTGCTCCTGACGGTAGGGGGCGGGGGTGTCGCTGAAGGGGTGTTGGTTTTCTGTTATCTGTCAGCTGTCAGTCGTCGTCTGTCGTCTGTCGTCTGATGCCTGTCATGTGCCGGAGCAGTACGCCTCCCCGCCCCGGCCCCGGCCGTTTGCGGAGCCACTCGCGGGCTCGCTCGGAGGCCGAGGCCGGGATCAGGGCTTCAAGAGCACCTTCCCGACGGTCGGATCGCCGCTGCCGACGAGGCCGATCGCCTCGCCGAAGGCGGTCAGCGGCAGTTCGTGCGTGATGAGCGGCGCGGGATCGAGCAGCCCGGAGCCGAAGGCCCGTACCGCGTAGGACCACGCCGCCGACGGCGCACCGAAGACCGACCGGACCGTCAGCTGACTGACGGACAGATGGACCGGGTCGATGCCCTGCGAGCCCGGCTCGAACATGCCGGTGAGCACGACCCGGCCACCACGCCTGGCGAGCATGCACGCGTCGTGTGCGGTGCCGGGCGCCCCCGCCGTCTCCACGACCAGGTCGTAGCCCTCCGGGCTGCCAGAACCGCCGAAGCTGTCCTCGGCCCCGGGCGTACGGGCGTGCGTCGCGCCCATCGTCAGGGCCTGCTCCGCACGCTGCTCCCGCGGATCGACGGCCATCAGCTCGGCGGGGGAGTGCGCCGCGAGCAGCTGCACCGCGAGCATCCCCAGGGTTCCCGCACCGAGCACGGCGATCCGCTCGCCGGCCCGCGGCCGCGCCGCCAGCACCGCCGCCGCGACGACCGCCGCGGGTTCCAGCAGCGCGGCCGCCCGCAGATCGGCCTCGTCGGGAAGGAGATGCAGCAGCCGCGCGGGCAGTACGAGCGAATCGGCGAAGGCGCCCGGCCGCGTGAAGCCCGTCTCGTCGTAGCCGCTCGTGCAGAGACTGGTCGCCCCTTCCCGGCAGCGGTCGCAGCGCAGACACGCGCGGAAGCCCTCGGCGACGACCTTGCGTCCGAGGAGCTGAGCGGAGGTCCCCCCGGGCTCGCCAGGGCCGAAGGGGACCGCGCCCTCGCCGACCGCGTCGACGGTCCCCGACCACTCGTGCCCCGGCGTCACCGGGTAGCGGACGTAGCCGGCGGCCCGCGTGCCGTCATAGACCTCGCGGTCGCTGGCGCAGACCCCCGCGGCATGCACGGCCACCCGCACCTCACCGGGCCCGGGCTGCGGCTGCGGTCCGGTGACCAGCCGATGCTCACCGGGCTCGTCGACGACGACGGACCGTACGGACGGTGCGTCCGGCGGAGCGGCAGTCATGCCCGCTCACCCCGCCCGGCCGCCGGGTCACGCTTCTCCCAGCCCTCCGCCCAGAGGTCGAACCGGGCCTGCTGCTGCGGGAATTCGGCCGCCGCGTCGGTGTCCAGCTCGACGCCGAGACCGGGCGCGTCCGGCAGCTCGAAGTAGCCGTCGACGACCTGCGGCGCTCCCTTGACCACCTTCTTGATCTCGGCGTCCGCGAAGTCGTTGAAGTGCTCGAGAATCTTGAAGTTGGGTGTGCAGCCCGCGAGTTGGAGGGACGCCGATGTCAGCACCGGCCCGCCCACGTTGTGCGGCGCGACCAGCGTGTAGTGCGTCTCCGCGGTGGCGGCGAGCTTCCGCGCCTCCAGGATGCCGCCGATGTGGCCCACGTCGGGCTGGATGACGTCGGCGGCCTGTGACTCGAAGAGCTCCCTGAACTCGATGCGGTCGTGGATGCGTTCGCCCGTCGCGACCGGCAGATCCACCTTCTCCGCGACCTTGGCGAGCGCTTTGAGGTTCTCCGGCGGGACCGGCTCCTCCAGCCACGCGGGGCGGAACGGCGCCATCTCGCGCGCCAGCCGTACGGCGGTCGAGGGGCTGAAGCGTCCGTGCATCTCCAGCATCAGCTCCGTCTCCGGTCCGATCGCATCCCTTACGGCCTCGACCAACGAGACCGCATAATGGGTGGCATCGTTGTCAAGCTCCAGATGCCCGGTCCCGAACGGGTCGATCTTCAGGGCCCGGTAGCCCCGCTCGACCACCGCGCCGGCCGCCTTGTGATAGGCCTCGGGCGTCCGCTCGGTGGTGTACCAGCCGTTCGCGTACGCCTTGACCCGGTCGGTGACCCTGCCGCCCAGCAACTGCCACACCGGTACGCCCAGGGCCTTGCCCTTGATGTCCCAGCACGCCATCTCGACGCAGGCGATGCCGGACATCACGATCTCTCCGGCCCGCCCGTAGTCGCCGTACTTCATCCGCCGCACCAGATCCTCGGCCGCGAACGGGTCCGAGCCCGCGATGTGATTGGCCTCCGCCTCGCGCAGATAGCCGAGAAGCGCGTCGGTGTGCCCCAGCATCCGGGTCTCACCGGTGCCTGTGAGGCCTTCGTCGGTGTGGACCCGCACGTACGTCAGATTGCGCCAGGGTGTGCCGACGACGTGGGTGGTGATTCCTGTGATGCGCACGGCATTCGGCCCTTCAGACAGCTCGCTGTTCGAGATTTCGAAGCATGTTCGAAATGCTGACGCGAATGTATTGACGCTGCTGAACCGCCGTCAATGGGTGGTGCACCGGTTTCTTTCGAGACCGCACAGGCCGAACGTACAGGAACGCACAAGAACGCACGCCCGGAGGACCCTTGAGGGTGGGCCGGCTTCTCAGCCGGAGTGCCTCTCCTGCCGCGCGGTGATGCCGCGGTAGGCGAGCTCGGCGAGCTTGCGCTGCCCTGCCTTGCTGGGGTGGAACCAGTCCCAGCGGCTCAGTTCGGTCTGCGTGAAGCGGTATCGGAAGACCGCCCCGCCGTCCCAGCGGCAGCGCAGAAACCTCCCGCACTCCTCCTTCAGCACGGAGTTGTACGCGACCACCCGCTCATGCACCTGCTGACGCCGCTCCCGGGCGGCGGCGGACGTCGACTGCGGGTCGCGCAGCATCGACTGACAGATCCCCAGGCTCCAGACCTGCCCGGCCCACGGGTCGTCGCGCCCCTGGGACCACAGCCGCTTCAGATCGGGCAGGCTCGACACGTACACCTGCGTCCTGGGCCGCGCCTCGTGCAGCGTGCGCAGGGCGGTCCGGAAATCCGCTCGGAAGTCCTCCACCGGCGTCATCTGCTCGACGGTGGGCCGGCAGGCGTCGTTCGCGCCGGCCAGCACCGTCACCAGATCGGGCCGCTTCCGCGCGGCACGCTCCATCTGCTGCGGCAGGCCTGCCATCACGGAGCCGCTGACCGCGAAGTTCCAGCTGTGCTGCTTCGGGGCGTCGTCGATGAGCCGTGCGGCGAGGCTGCGCACCGAGGTGTCCGAGCCGGTGACCCAGGACACGCGGGCACAGTCCGCCAGCAGTGAACAGGCGTCGAAACCCTGGGTGATGGAGTCGCCGACCGCCGCGACGGACTCCGGGTGGCGGTCCCAGGGAGGTGTGGGCGACGGGGAGGGGCGCGTTGCACCAGGAGGGCGCTCCCCGGTCGTGCCCCCGCTTCCGATGCCGTACGCCGCGGCGAGTGCGATACCGCCGATGAGCAGGAGAGCGGCCGAAGCGACCGCGAGGGCCCGTCCACGACGTGTTATCCGGCCGCCGGTGCCCGGGCCGGTGCCCGTGGCCCCGCGTCTCTCCGGCATCTGCCCCCTCGTTCCCCGCTGTCCATACGACGGTACGTCACCGGTCGTCCACCGGCGCGCGATAGCTTTGCCCCATGCTCTCCTGCGAGTTTCGCACCGTGCCCGCATTCGGGAGAGTCCGTTCGGCGACAGCAAAATATTACACCGCGTCACCTCATGTCCCTTTCGGGGAGAATTGGCGCCAATGGTGTTTACTATTCGTAACCTCGGCGCTGATGAAGAAGTGACCGGTGGTGCAGGAGGTCAGGCGCTGACCCGGCGCGTGACCGGCAGGCAGTAGAGGCAGTCCGGCGAAGACGCCCTCGGACCGCACTGGAGGTCCCGGTGACGACACGTGGAGTTCTGTACGTGCACTCCGCGCCCCGCGCGCTGTGCCCGCACGTCGAATGGGCTGTGGCCGGTGTGCTCGGCGCCCGCGTCAGTCTCGACTGGATCAGACAGCCGGCCTCCCCGGGCACCTGGCGTGCGGAGTTCTCCTGGCAGGGCGACCCGGGCACGGCCTCGAAGCTCGCATCCGCGCTGCGCGGCTGGCACCTGCTGCGCTTCGAGGTGACCGCCGAACCCTGTGCCGTCGCCGAGGGCGAGCGCTACAGCTCCACACCCGAGCTGGGGATCTTCCACGCCGTCACCGGTATGCACGGAGACATCCTCATCCCGGAGGACCGGCTGCGCGCCGCGGTGGGCCGTGCCTCGCGCGGTGAGAGCGAACTCGAGGCGGAGATCTCCAAGTTGCTCGGCAAGCCCTGGGACGACGAGCTGGAGCCGTTCCGCTACGCGGGCGAAGGAGCCCCCGTGCGCTGGCTCCACCAGGTCGTCTGAACCGCCCCCGCACCGGCGGGGCAGGCCAGGACCCGGACAGGGCCTAGCCTGCCCCCATGTCCGATCTGCTTTCAGTGGCCGTCCTCGGCACCGGGATCATGGGTGCCCCGATGGCCCGTAACCTGTGCCGCGCCGGCCTCGATGTGCGCGTGTGGAACCGCACGAGAGCCAAGGCGGAGCCCCTTGCCGAAGCCGGTGCCCGGGTGGCAGGCAGCCCCCGCGACGCCGTGGAAGGCGCAGATGTCGTGCTGACGATGCTGCACGACGGGCCCGCCACGGCCGAGACCGTACGTGCCGCGGCACCGGGCCTGCGTTCCGGCACGGCCTGGCTGCAGTGCACCACCGCCGGACTCGACGGGCTGCCGCCACTGGCCGCCCTCGCCGGGGAGTACGGCCTGACCTTCGTCGACGCGCCTGTGCTCGGCACACGGCAGCCCGCTGAGGCGGGGCAGCTGCTCGTGCTCGCGGCCGGGCCCCACGAGGCGCGTCCGGGGATCGAACCCGTGCTGGACGCGATCGGCTCCCGTACGGTCTGGGTCGGCGAGGAGGCGGGCGCGGCCACGCGTCTCAAGCTGGTCTGCAACTCCTGGGTCCTGGCCGTGACTCACGGGACGGTGGAGGCGCTGTCCCTCGCGGACGGTCTGGGGGTCGATCCGCAGGGCTTCCTCGACGCTGTCGAAGGCGGCGCTCTCGACATGGGCTATCTGCGGATCAAGGCGGACGTGATCCGTTCGGGGGATTTCACGCCGAGCTTCGCCGTCGGCACCGCGGAGAAGGACGCGCGGCTCATCGTCGCCGCCGCCGAGGAGGCAGGTTTGCGCCTCGACGTGGCCGCCGCCGGAGCGGAGCGCTTCCGGCGGGCCGCCGGACTCGGGCACGGCGGCGAGGACATGGCGGCCTCGTACTTCGCGAGCTTCCCCGACGGCAAGGAGAAGCGCTCGAAGGGCAGCTGACGGCACGGCATGCATGAGGGGCGGCTCGCCGGGAGCCGCCCCTCACGCGTGTGCGACGTCGTGTGCCGCGTACGGGATCAGACCGTACGGAAGGCCAGTACGACGTTGTGTCCGCCGAAGCCGAAGGAGTTGTTCAGCGCTGCGATGGTGCCTTCGGGCAGGGGGCGGGCCTCGCGGCCGACGATGTCGGCGTCCGCCTCCGGGTCCAGGTTGTTGAGGTTGATCGTCGGCGGGGCCGTGCGGTGGTGCAGGGCGAGGATGGAGGCCACCGTCTCGATGCCGCCCGCACCGCCGAGCAGATGGCCCGTCATCGACTTGGTACCGGAGATGGCCATGTGATCGGTGTCGTCGCCGAAGACCTTGCGCAGCGCCCTCAGTTCGGCGATGTCACCGAGCGGCGTCGAGGTCGCGTGCGCGTTGATGTGCATGATCTCGGCGGGCTTGAGGTCCGTCTGCTCGATGAGGTTCTGCAGCGCGAGCGCGATGCCGTTGCCGCTGGGCTCGGGCTGGGTGATGTGGTGGCTGTCGGCCGAGATGCCCTGGCCGACGGCCTCCGCGTAGATCCGCGCGCCGCGCTTCTTGGCGTGCTCGGCGGACTCCAGCACGACGACGCCCGCGCCCTCGCCCATCACGAAGCCGTTGCGGTCGGTGTCGTAGGGGCGTGAGGCGCCCTCGGGGTCGTCGTTGTCCTTCGACATCGCCATCATGTTGCCGAACGCGGCGATGGGAAGGGGGTGTATGGCGGCCTCGGTGCCGCCGGCCACGACGACGTCCGCACGGCCGCTACGGATCATCTCCACCGCGTAGCCGATCGCCTCGGAACCGGAGGCGCAGGCGCTGACGGGAGTGTGCACACCGGCCCGCGCGTTGACCTCCAGACCGACGTTCGCGCTCGGGCTGTTCGGCATCAGCATCGGCACCGTGTGCGGGGAGACGCGGCGGGCGCCCTTCTCCCGCAGGTTGTCGTACTGCCCGAGCAGCGTGGTGACGCCGCCGATGCCGGAGGCGATGACCGCGCCGAGCCGGTCCGGCGAGACGCTGGCGTCCTCACCGGCCTTGGAGGTGAAGCCCGCGTCCGTCCACGCCTCGCGGGTCGCGATCAGGGCGAACTGCGCCGAGCGGTCCAGCTTGCGTGCCTGCGGACGCGGAATGATCTCCGTGGGCTCCACCGCGATCTCGGCCGCGATGCGGACCGGCAGCTCGGCGGCCCAGTCGTGGCTGAGGAGGGCGACGCCGGAACGTCCGGCGACGAGGCCCTCCCAGGTCGATGCGCTGTCGCCACCCAGCGGTGTGGTTGCGCCGATACCGGTGACGACCACGGAGTGTTGGGTCGTATTCACTGGATTCATGTCTCCACTGGTAGAGGGGGAGCCGTGCGGACCACCCCCGCGCCCCGGTAGGGGCCCGGGGACGCGGCGGATGGCGACGAACGCGTGCGCGTTGTCTCAGCTCTGGTGCTTGAGGATGTACTCGGTCGCGTCGCCCACCGTCTTCAGGTTCTTCACGTCGTCGTCCGGGATCTTGACGCTGAAGCGCTCCTCGGCGGCGACGACGACCTCGACCATGGACAGCGAGTCGACGTCCAGGTCGTCGGTGAAGGACTTGTCCGGCTGGACGTCCTCGGTGGGAATACCGGCGATCTCGTTCACGATCTCTGCGAGACCTGCGACGATCTCTTCCTGCGTGGCGGCCATCTCGGCGCTCCTTCGGGTCTTCTGCGTGGTTGCGAGTTGTCTTCTGCGAGGTCGCCACACATTGCCGTACGGCGCTGTACGGGCTGTGTGGATCTTGCCTAGGGGAGGGTAACTACCGTTGCCGCGTAGACGAGGCCCGCCCCGAAGCCGATGACGAGCGCGGTGTCACCGCTCTTCGCCTCTCCGGTCGCCAGCAGCCGCTCCATCGCGAGCGGAATGGAGGCGGCCGAGGTGTTGCCGGTTGTCTCCACGTCGCGGGCGACCGTGACGTGCTCCGGCAGTTTGAGGGTCTTCACCATCGAGTCGATGATCCGCATGTTGGCCTGGTGCGGGATGAAGACGTCCAGTTCGTCCGGGGTGATCCCGGCGGCGTCGAGGGCCTGCTGGGCCACCTTCGCCATCTCGTAGACGGCCCAGCGGAAGACCGCCTGGCCCTCCTGGCGGATGGCGGGGAACTTCTCGACCTCGCCCTCCCGGTAGGCGTCCCAGGCGACGGTCTGGCTGATGACGTCCGCCTTGTCGCCCTCCGAGCCCCAGACGCTCGGGCCGATGCCGGGCTCGGAGGCCGGGCCGACGATGACGGCGCCCGCGCCGTCCCCGAAGAGGAACGCTGTGGAGCGGTCCGTCAGGTCGGTCAGGTCCGAGAGCCGCTCCGCGCCGACGACGAGCACGTATTCGGCGCTGCCGTCGGCGATCATGCCCTTGGCGAGCGTGAGCCCGTAACCGAAGCCGGCGCAGCCCGCGTTGATGTCGAAGGCGGCGGCCTTGCCCGCGCCCATGCGGTCGGCGATCTCGGTGGCGATCGCAGGGGTCTGCTTGAAGTGCGAGACCGTAGAGATGATCACGGCGCTCACCTGCTGGGGCTGGATGCCGGCGTCGGCGACAGCCTTGCCCGCGGCCTCCAGCGTCATCTCGGCGACGGTCTCGTCGGGACCGGCCCAGTGGCGGCCGGCGATGCCCGAGCGTGAGCGGATCCACTCGTCGGAAGAGTCGATGTGCTTGAGGATCTCTTCGTTCGTCACGACCCGGGTCGGGCGGTAGCCGCCCACGCCGAGGATGCGCGAGTACGGGGAACCCTTGGCGGGCTTGATCTTCGCGGTCATGCTCTCGAGCTCCTTGAGGCTCAGGCGGTCTGCGTGTGCTCGGCGATCAGCTCGCGCGCCGCGTCGAGATCATCGGGGGTCTTCAGTGCCAGGGTGCTCACGCCGGGAAGGCCGCGCTTGGCCAGACCGGTGAGGGTGCCGCCCGGACAGACCTCGATGAGCGCCGTGGCGCCCATCTTCTGGAACGTCTCGGTGCACAGGTCCCAGCGCACGGAGGCCGAGATCTGGTTGACCAAGCGCTGCACGACCTGCCGGCCGTCGTCGACGGCCGCTCCGTCCAGGTTGGAGACGTAGGGAAGCACCGGGTCGTTCACCTGCGCGCCCTCGACGGCGGCGGCGAGGGCGTCGACGGCCGGCGCCATGTGGTGGGTGTGGAAGGCGCCGGCCACCTTCAGCGGGATGACCCGCGCCTTGTCGGGCTTGTCTTCGGCGAGCGTTCCGAGCTGCTCCGCGGTGCCCGCGGCGACGATCTGGCCGCCGCCGTTGATGTTGGCCGCGGTCAGCCCGAGCTTTTCCAAGTGGGCGACGACCGCCTCGGGTTCACCGCCGACCACCGCGGACATGCCGGTGTCGGTGACGGCGGCGGCCTCTGCCATCGCGCGTCCGCGTGCCCGTACGAGCGTCATGGTGTCGGCAGGCGAGAGGACGCCTGCCGTGGCGGCCGCAGCCAGCTCACCCACGCTGTGTCCGGCCACGGCGCCGGCCACGGCGGTCACGTCCCTGCCCTCCAGCAGGGCGTCCGTCGAGACGAGGCTCGCGGCGACGAGCAGAGGCTGCGCGACCGCCGTGTCGCGGATCTCGTCCGCGCCGGCCTCGGTGCCGTAATGCACGAGGTCCATGCCGATGGCGGCCGACCACTCCGCGAGCCTTTCGGCGACGCCGGGGAGTTCGAGCCAGGGAGTCAATAGGCCAGGCTTCTGCGCGCCTTGGCCGGGAGCTACGAGTACGAGCACTCTTTCACTCTCTCCTGTGAGGTGCCTTCCGCGCCGGTACGGAGCGGTACGAAGAACCGGAGGGCAAATTGTCGAGCCCCGACAAAGAGACCCGATCCTGCCTAGGCTCCGTTCGCGAAGTCGCTGAGACGCCCCAGAATCAGCGCGATACGGAGCGTGAAGGCCGAACGGACATCGGACGGCGACCAACCGGTGACGTCAGTCACACGTCGCAGCCGGTAGCGGACGGTGTTGGGGTGTACGAACAACATCCGCGCCGCTCCTTCCAGACTGCTCGCCTGTTCCAGATAGACGCTCAGCGTCTCCAGCAGAGCCGAGCCCGCTTCCTCCAGCGGTCTGTAGATCTCCTCCACCAGAAGCTCCCGCGCGGTGGGGTCGCCGGCCATCGCGCGCTCCGGCAGCAGATCGTCGGCGAGCACCGGGCGCGGGGCGTCCTGCCAGGCCGCGCACGCCCGCAGCCCCGCGGCGGCGGCCTGCGCGGAGCCGGTCGCCGTGAGGAGGTCGCTCACGATCGGGCCGGCCACGACGGGACCCGGCGCGAAGGGCCCGATCAGCGACTTCGCGGTGCGCAGCGGATCGTCGCTGCCGCCCGCGACGACCACGAGGCGGCTGCCGAGAACGCCCGTGAGGACTTGGAGCTTGGCGTGCCGGGCGGCCCGCCGTATGGCCTCGACCGTCAGTTCGCTGTCCCCGTCCGGCGCCGTGCCGAGTACGACGCACACGTGCTCCGGGGCGTTCCAGCCGAGGGCGGCGGCGCGTGAGACGGCGCCCTCGTCGGCCTCGCCGGAGAGGACGGCGTTGACCACGAGCGATTCCAGGCGGGCGTCCCAGGCTCCTCGGGCCTCGGCGGCCTGGGCGTAGACCTGGGCGGTGGCGAAGGCGATCTCGCGTGCGTAGACCAGGAGCGCCTCGCGCAGCACCGACTCGTCACCCGGAGCGGCGACCTCGTCGATCGCCGCCTCGACGACCTCGATCGTCGTGCGTACCAGCTCCACGGTCTGGCGCAGTGTGATGGCCCTGGTCAGTTCGCGCGGTGCGGTGCCGAACACGTCCGTGCTGATGGCCTGCGGCGTCTCCGGATGCCGGAACCACTCGGTGAAGGCCGCGATGCCCGCCTGGGCGACGAGCCCGATCCAGGAGCGGTTCTCCGGGGGCATCGCCCGGTACCACGGGAGCTGCTCGTCCATGCGCGTGATGGCCGCCGCGGCGAGCTTGCCTGAGGACTGCTCCAGGCGCCGCAGGGTCGCGCCGTGCGGGTGCTCGGCGTACTCCGGGCGCTCGTCCGGTGGTGGGTTCGCGGGAGGATCTGTGGATTCGGGCACGTCCCAAGCCTGCCTCATGGGGGTGCGCGCAGGGGGCCGGGGGGCGATGCCGCAGTGCCCGTGCGCGGATTACCGTGGGCTCATGCTTCAGGTGTGGCGGGGGTCCGACCGGTATCGGGGCGGGGACGAGGACGCCGGGATCGACACCCGGCACGCCTTCTCGTTCTCGGGTTTCTACGACCCGGACAACGTCGGCTTCGGGCAGCTCGTGGCCTGCAACGAGGAGCGGCTCGCGCCGGGTGCGGGGTTCCCCGAGCACCCGCACCGGGACGTCGAGATCGTGACCTGGGTGGTCGAGGGGGAGCTGGAGCACATCGACTCGACGGGCCGGACCTCGCGCGTGAGCGCGGGCGACGTCCAGCGGATGGGCGCGGGGCGAGGCGTGCGGCACGTCGAACGCAACGCGGGCACCGGCCCGTTGTGCTTCGTGCAGATGTGGCTGGTGCCCGGCTTCCTCGGCACCGCCTCCGGCGCGGGCGGTGGGGGTGCCGGGAGTGCTGGGAGCGGGCAGCGCGGGAGCGGTGACCGTGGATACCCGCCCGGCGGCGAGGCCGGACACGAGCGGGGACACGAGCCGGAGTACGAGGTCGTGCACGGCATCGCCGACGGCACGCCCTTCGCCGTACCGCGCACGGAGGCGGTGATGCATGTGCGGCGGCTGGGGGAGGGCGAGCGTACGGCGGTGCCCGACGCGGCGTGGGTGTACGTGCACGTGGTGCGCGGCACGGCGGAGATCGGGCCGGCTCCGGGGGAGCGGCTTGCCGCCGGTGACGCCGCCCGCATCACCGACGCCCGTGACCTGGAGGCACGCGGGGCGGGCGGCCCTGTGGAGCTGCTGATGTGGGAGATGCACGCGGAGCCGGAGTACGGCGGCTGAGGCGGATCGCGGCCGGGGTGGGGCGCGGCCGAGGTGTGCGGTGGGGGCGTTGGGACGTCGGCGAACAATGCCGGGATGTCAGCGAACAATGCCGGGATGACGGAGAACAGAGTCGCGATGACAGATTCTGATATCTGTCATCGCGACGTCGTCACCCCCCCCGCCCCCGCGCAGCCGTCACCCGCGCCGCAAATCCACGAGCACCGCGTCCGTGAACGGGGGCCACGCGTCGACCGCCCACTGACCGAAGTCCCGGTCGGTGAGGGCGACGCATGCGGCGCCCGCGTCCGGGTCGGCCCACAGGAAGGTGCCCGATTGCCCGAAGTGGCCGAAGGTGCGGGGCGAGGACGAACTGCCCGTCCAGTGCGGTGACTTGCCGTCCCTGATCTCGAAGCCGAGACCCCAGTCGTTCGGAGACTGGTTCCCGTAGCCCGGAAGTATGCCCTTGAGACCGGGGAAGGCCACCGTGGTCGCTTCGTCAAGGGTGGCCCGGCTCAGCAGGCGCGGCGCGAGGAGCTCGGCGGCGAAGGCGGCCAGGTCGTCCGCGGTGGAGACGGCGTCCTTGGCGGGGGAGCCGGGAAGATCCGTGGACGTCATGCCGAGCGGCTGGAGCACCGCCTCGTGCAGATACTGCGGGAACGGGATCTCGGTGACCTTCGCGATGTGGTCGCCCAGCGCCTCGAAGCCGGCGTTGGAGTAGAGGCGGCGCGTGCCCGGCGCGGCCGTCGGACGGTCCTCGTCGAACGCCAGCCCGGAGGTGTGGGCGAGAAGGTGGCGGACCGTCGAACCCTCGGGCCCGGCGGGTTCGTCCAGTTCCACCGCGCCTTCCTCGACGGCGATCAGCGCGGCGTAGGCGGTGAGGGGCTTGGTCACGGACGCGAGTGCGAATCGCCGGCCGGTGCTGCCGTGGGTCGCGGTGACGGTGGGGGTGCCGGCGCCGGCAGCGGCCTCCGCGGTGTCCGTTCGTGAGACGACGGCGGCGGCAGCGTTCGGAACGGGCCAATTGTCGATCATCCGCAGGCTGTTCATGGGGCCGAGCGTAACGCGGAGCGAATTGGCCCGGATTTTGCGCTTGCCTGGAGTGCACTCGAGGTCCGTAGCGTTCACTTATGACCGTGACGGAGACGGATACGGAGACAGCGGACGAAGCAGCCGAACCGGATGTGTGCGCTGCCCGCGGGCTGCCCCGCCCCAGGCCCGAGGGCCAGGACCGGTACACGATCAGCGAGGTCGCCTCGATCTGCGGGCTGAGCGCGCACACGCTGCGCTGGTACGAGCGGATCGGGCTCATGCCGCACGTGGACAGGTCGCACACGGGGCAGCGGCGCTTCTCGAACCGGGATCTGGACTGGCTGGATCTCGTCGCCAAGCTGCGGCTGACCGGCATGCCGGTGGCGGACATGGTGCGGTACGCCGAACTCGTACGTGCCGGTGACCACACCTGCCCCGAGCGGCATGAACTGCTGGTGGAGACGCGGGAGGACGTTCTGCGCCGCGTCGCCGAGCTGCAGGAGACCCTCGCGGTGCTCAACTACAAGATCGACATCTACGCGGCGTACAAGGTGCCGGAAACGGCTTGAGACACCGGGGCGCATCCGAGACCCGGACGACCCGAGAGGAAAGCATGAGCTCCACGGACAACGGCATGAAGATCGGCACGGCGAGGCTCGGCACGGACGGCCCGGAGGTGGGCGTTCAGGGCCTGGGCTGCATGGGGATGAGCTTCGCCTACGGACCCACGGACGCAGACGAGGCACGCGCGACGCTGGAGCGCGCCCTGGAACTGGGCGTCACGCTCTACGACACCGCGGACATGTACGGAGCGGGCGAGAACGAGAAGTTCATCTCGCCGTTCGTCAGGGCGCACCGCGACGAGATCACCCTGGCCACCAAGTTCGCCATCAGCCTCGACCCGTCCGATCCCACCAAGCGCACCATCCGCAACGACCCGCCGTACGTGCGCCAGTGCGTCGAGGACAGTCTCCGCAGGCTCGGCGTCGACGAGATCGACCTCTATTACATGCACCGGCGCGACGTGGAGGTGCCCGTCGAGGAGTCCGTCGGCGCCATGGCCGAGCTGGTGCGGGAGGGCAAGGTCAGGCACCTGGGACTCAGTGAGGTGACGGCCCGGGAGCTGCGTGCGGCGCAGGCGGTGCACCCCATCGCGGCGCTGCAGTCCGAGTGGTCGCTCTTCAGCCGCGACATCGAGGACAGCGTGGTGGCGGCGGCCGGCGAGCTGGGGATCGCCGTCGTGCCCTACTCGCCGCTCGGACGGGGCTTCCTCACAGGTGCCTTCGCCGACGCCGAGAAGGAGCTCACCAGCGACGACTTCCGCCGCCATCAGCCCCGGTTCACCGGGGACAACGCCGCGGCCAACGCCGCCCTGCTGAAACCGGTCAGGCAGGTCGCGGCCGCGCACGGCGCGACGCCGGGTCAGATCGCGCTGGCCTGGGTGCAGCAGCAGGCGCGGCTGCGGGACGGCCTGACCGTGGTGCCGATCCCCGGCACCCGCAAGCGGTCCAGGGTGGAGGAGAACACGGCAGCGACCCGGATCGAACTCTCGCGTGACGAACTGGAGTTGCTGGAGCCCATCGGAGGCCGGGTGGCGGGGCCGCGCTACGCGGACATGTCGTTCACCTCCGCCGGACGGGAGTGACGGCATTCGCGGTCGGGCGTGAGGGTGGTCATGGCGCCAGCCCCCGTGTGCACAGGCGGGGAGCGGGCTGGGGTGCCGCCCCCGCCGGTGACCGCGGAGCGCACTTCACCGCCTCGTACGAACCGAGCGTGATCGCCGCGAAGTTGGCCAGCGAGTCGGTGCCCGGGGCGAGATAGCCGGTGTGGCCGTCGGCGCGCGCCGAGGAGACGACGCGCGCGCCGAAGCCTTCCGAGACCGGGTCGGTACCGTGTCCGACGCCGAGGACCTGCATGTTCGGCACCCTGCCGATCCAGTCACCGGCGTCGCGGGCGGCCCAGATCCGTACGGGCGTGCCGAGTTCGCGGACCGAGTCCGCGTGCATTCCCGGCGACCCGAAGACGATCAGGTCGGAGGCCTCGCGCCCCGTCAGCCCGCCGGCCGCCCTGCCGCAGACCACGGAGCCGTAGCTGTGGCACAGCACCGTGGGAGCGGGCGCGCCGGTACGGGCGAGACCCCGCAGAAAGCGCTCCAGCCGGGGCGCGCCCGCGGCGGCCAGCCTGGTGGTGGCCGCGTCGGGGCCCAGCCCGACCGGGGTCGTGTATCCGGACCAGGCGATCACGGCCGTACGTGTGCCGGGTGCCACGGACGCCATGCGGGCCCGCAGGGATTCCGCCATGCCGGCGGGGGTTCCGTATCTGTTCGGGCCGCCGCGGTCGAAGTTCGTCAGGTCGATGTCGGACCCCGGCACGAACACGGCCGTGCGCTCGGCGGCGCCGAGATCGCCGTGGACCTCGGCGATCTGGCCGCGACCGCGCGGGTCGAAGGCGAGGATCTGCCGTCCGGGTGTGAGGAGTCGGGCGTAGCGGGCCGCCTTCGCCCGTGCCCGTGCGCGCTCCCGCGGCGTACGGGACGAGTCGCCGGCGTGGTCCCGCTGACGCGTCGACTCGGCACGCAGGGTGCGGCGGTTGGCCGCGTAGCGCAGCTCCGCGGGCGCACCGTCGAGGTTTCCGACCACGAGTGGATGGCGCTGCACCAGGGCCTGCCGCTGCCGGTGGCCGAGGCCTTCGAAAAAGGACCCGATCCGCTCCGGTCGTGCCGTCGCCGGGTCGGGCAGGCGGCGGCCGAGGGTCTCGCCGTCGGCACGCCAGGACGCGGTGCCCGGTGGCGGGCCGGTGACCGGGTGCTGTGTCGACCCCGCGGCCCACCCGGCGGTGGCCGCGACGACGGTGCCCGCGAGTGCCGCGGCGGTCAGAGCTCGCTTCAGCCGGCGCTTCATCCCCGTACTCCCTCCGGCGGCTGCCGGGGAGCCCGGCGGCCTGTCGCGAGGAGAGTCGGACGCGGGTGTGCGGCCGCACGTCACGCCACGGAGCCAACTCCGGGGTGATACCGGGGTACCGGGACACCCTTCCCGGGGAGGAGAGGGGCGGCGGGTCCGTCGTGCTCAGGGTGCGCCCCCCGGGAGACCCGTGCTCAAGTGCTCGGCCTTCGCCCGGAGTTCAGACGCCACAGGGGAGCCTCGGCCGGGAGATTCAGACTTCGCCCGGGGAGACCAGGCCCGACTCGTAGGCGAAGATCACGGCCTGCGCGCGGTCGCGCAGCCGGAGCTTGGCGAAGATGCGGCTCACGTGAGTCTTGACCGTCTGCTCGGCGAGGACGAGGGCGTCGGCGATCTCAGTGTTGGAACGGCCGCGTGCGATCAGTTCCAGCACCTCTGTCTCACGGTCCGTCAGGCCGTTGAGCCGCAGTTCGCGCGATGCGGACGGTGCCGGGCGCTGCCGTGCGAAGTCGGCGATGAGGCGCCGGGTGACCGAGGGCGCGAGCAGCGCCTCGCCCTCCGCCACGATGCGTACGGCGGCGATGAGGTCGGCCGGCGGGGCGTCCTTGAGCAGGAAGCCGCTGGCTCCTGCGCGCAGGGCCTCGTAGACGTAGTCGTCGACGTCGAAGGTGGTCAGCATCAGGACCTTGGGACGGTGGGCGCTCCCGGCTCCGGCCGCGGAACCCGCTCCGGAACCGGCTCGCGGCGCGTGACCGGACCCGGCTCCGAGGAGCTTCCTGGCTGCCTCCAGCCCGTCCATCTCCGGCATGCGGACGTCCATGAGGACCACGTCGGGGTGTGTACGCCCGCACAGTTCGACGCCCTGCGCCCCGTCCGCGGCCTCGCCCACCACGTCGATGTCGGACTGCGCGGCGAGGAGCGCGGCGAAGCCCGCCCGCACCATGGCCTGGTCGTCGACGATGATCACGCGGGTCGTCATGAGGGCGTGGGGTCCTTCCCGTCCGGTGGGGCGGTGTGGTTCAGAGGTATGCGGGCGGCGACGCGGAAGCCGCCGTCGGGCAGTGGGCCGGTGTCGAGCGTGCCGCCGACGAGCCGGACGCGTTCGCGCATGCCCACCAGGCCGTGTCCCGTGCCGGTGGTCTCCAGGGGCGGTCCGGCGGGACCGGAGGCGCGGCCGTTGACGATCAGTACGGTCAGGGCACCGGCTGTCGCGTCAGCACGGGCACCGGAACCGGCACCCGCATCGGCCCCGGAATCGGCACGTGCGCCGCGGCCACCCGCACCGGCATCCGCGGTCCGGCCTTCCGCAGCCGTCACCGATACGCGGGCCGGCGCCCCGGGCGCATGCCGTACGACATTGGCGAGGGCCTCCTGCACTATCCGGTACACGGACAGCTGCACCGCCTGCGGGAGCCCGGACAGCCCTTCCTCCACGGCGAGTTCGGTGGGTACGCCTGCCCGTACGGTCGCCTCCGCCAGCTGACCGAGCCGGTCCAGCCCCGGCTGCGGCGCGCGCTCACCGCCGGCTTCCTCGCTGCGCAGGACTCCCAGCAGCCGCCGCATCTCCGACAGCGACTCGCGCGCTGTCCCGGCGATGGCGCCGAACTCCTCCCGCGCCTCGTGCGGCAGCCCGCTCAGCCGGTACGGCGCACTGTCTGCCTGGACGGAGATCACCGACATGTGGTGTGCGACGACGTCGTGCAGTTCCCGTGCGATACGGGCCCGCTCCTCCAGCAGCGTGCGACGGGCGCGCTCCGCCTCGCTGATCGTCTCCTGTTCGGCCAGCCGCCGCTGCGCGTCCGTACGTTCGCGAACCGCTCCGAACACGAGCAGCACGACCCCGCTCAGCACGGTCAGCAGCACGTTCGTACCGTCGCTGCGGTCCTGCGCGAGGAAGCCGAGCCCGAGTGAGAGGACGAGCGTGACCGTCCACACGGCGACGATCGTGCTGCGGCGCTCCCGCAGCCCGAGCGCCAGGCACAGCACGAGATAGCCGACGATCACCGTCGGCGGCCACGGCCACGAGTGCTGCCCGGGCGGGGTGAAGAGCAACAGCAGGGCGCCGGCCGTATCGGCGATGATCACGATCCACCAGGCCTGCAGCGGCCGCGTGACGGCGAGAAGCAGGGGCCCGGCCTGTGCGAAGGCCAGGGAGACCGCGATCGCGCCGGGCAGCCCGTAGTCCTCCGAAAGCACCGTGGAGGTGACGGGAATCAGTACGGCGGCGAGCCCGAGGACCAGTGCGTACGCCCAGCGTCGTCCCCGCCGTCCGGAAACCGGCGCGGGCGGACGGACACCTGGGCCGGCGGGCGTCGTGAGCGCCGCCCAGAAGCCGTGCAGCCCGTGCAGCCCGTGCAGCAGAGTCCGCACGGGCGGCGGCCAGGTCTGCCGCTGGGCCGGCCCGCGTGACGGCTCGCTGGGCGGGACCCCCGGCGAACCGGGCGGACCCGGTGCCTCCGGGGAGGTGGAGGCGTTCATCGCACATCAAGGCTATGGCGCGGCCGACGGCCGCACGTCATACGTGAGTACCGGGTGCGAGGGCGCGCACCCCTACGGCAGTAGGGGACGCCGACGCCCGGTGCCGGTGCCGGTGCCGGTGCCGGTGGCGCTGCCGGTGCCGGTCGGTACCGCGCCGTGCCCCCGCGACCGGCCACCGGCGCGCACGCCCGGCGCTCAGAGTTCCGAGAGCAGGTCGGCCTTCTTCTTCGCGAACTCCTCGTCCGTCACGAGGCCCGCCTCATGCAGCTCCCCGAGGTGCCGTATGCGTTCCGCGATGTCCGCGGGATCGGCACGGCTGCCGGAGTGCCGGGCGCCGCGGGAGGAACGCGACTGGGCCGAGGCCCCGGTCACGGCTGCCGGCTCCGCGGCCCGCAGGGCCTCCAGCACCGACGCGGCGAAGGGCAGGGACTCGTGCACCAGGCCGTAACCGGTGCCGAAGACCACGGACGCGGGGTCCTTGTCCGGCTCGCCGTGCTCCGGCGGCCTGCCGCCGCGTCGCAGTACGCGCAGATGGCCGGCGGCGAACTCCGGCGAGCGCCACTCGACCCCCTCCAGCTCGTCCACCTGGAAGCTCTGGTCTCCCGCCTTCCACTTGCTGGAGGAGGCGCCCGTCCAGAACCAGCGGAAGTAGACCGTGCTGCCGTCGAAGGAGGCCTTGCCGTCGTAGGCCTTGAAACTGTGCGGGGCCGCCGGGGCCGCGACGAGGTGGTGCTCGGCGGGCTTGTCGGCGTCCGCGCCCAGGACCGCGCGCAGCTCGGTGGCGTAGTAGTCGGCGAGCGTCTCGCGCTCGGCGGGCAGGACCAGCCGGTAGGGGTCACAGCCGTCCTTGAGCTGCCCGGCCGCGGCCTCCAGCAGCGGATCGGCGCCCGTGCGTGGCTCGGCGCGCAGCACGACGGTCCCACGCTTGCCACCGGGTGTGAGCTCGACGCTGCTCAGCGCCTCGTACGGGACGCGCCGCTCCCCGAGCACGTGGAAGAGCTTCGGTGTGCGGATCCCCCGTTCGAAGCGGATGAGCACGGAGTCGGCTTCGAACTCCCAGGTGGAGTGAATTCCAGCCAGTACGTCACCCATGCGGCCCATCGTATGCGCGAGCAGCCCGCACGTCCCCCTCCTCGACGCTACGCGCGTAATTGCCTGTCCATACCGGGCATATGCGTGCACGTGTATGCGCGTGCCGGGCTGTGCGCGGCGCCTCAGGCGTCGTCGTCGGCGGGGTCATATGCGGGTCGTACGGCGGTCGTACAGCGGTCGAATGCACCGGGCGTACGCCGGGCCGGGCGCGCCGCCGGAACCCGGCGGAGCCGTGTGCTCCGGCCGCCCCGGGATTCGCTACAAGGTTCTCTTCGGTGTGCCGATACAGCCCGGGTCGCTGTCCGCGCAGTTGACGGCGTTGTACGAACCGGTTGCGATCCCGGCGAAGTTGTCCAGGCTCCCCGTGCCCGGCACGTAGTAGCCCGTGTGCCCGAGCGCGCCGTTCGCGGAGAGCCTGCGCGCACCGAATCCGGGGGAGACGGGGTCGGCGCCGTGGCCGAGGCCCCCGACCTCCATGTGCGGCACGTCGGCGATCCAGTCGTCCTCGTCGCGCACCGCCCAGATGTTGGCGTCGGTGCCGAGGTCGTCGGCGTGGTCCACGCGCATCCCCGGGCTTCCCGAGACCGCGATGTCGGTGACGCGCTCCGGCAGCTCGTCCGCGGCCTCACCGCAGACGACCGAGCCGTAACTGTGGCAGAACAGGGCGACGTGCGGGCTGTGCAGCCCCTGCACGAAGTTCTCCAGCCGCTCCGCCCCGTCCTCGGCGAGGCTGCCGGAGGCGGCGTCGACGCCGAGGCCGGTCGGGCTGGTGTAGTCGGCCCAGGCGACGGTCGCCGTGGAGGTGCCCGGCGCCTCTGTGCGCTGCTTCTCCTGCAGCGCGCGCGCCATGCCCGCGGGTGCGGCGTAGGGGCGGTCGGACCTCTCGAACGTCAGCAGGTTGGTGTCCACGCCGGGCACGACGACCGACACCCGCTGCGCCCGGTCCAGGTCCCCGAAGGCCTCGGCCGCGCGGCCGCGTCCCGTCGGGTCGAAGGCGAGGATCTGCCGCCCCGGTTCGAGCATCGACTCGAAGCGCTCCATCCGGCTGCTCGCGTTCTGCCGCCCCTCCTCGGTCAGCCGCTGGTCGTTCACGCGCGCACGCTCCACGTCCCGGGCCTCGGTGAGCGCCTTGTGGTTGGCGCTGTAGCGCAGCTGGACGGGAGCACCGCCCAGGTTTCCCACGACGAGCGGATGGCGTTCGGCGAGCCGCTGCTGCTGGGCGGGGTCGAGCGAGCGGAAGAACCTGGCGACGGCACCGGGCCCGTCGTCAGGGGAGGGCAGCTGCCGTCCAGCGACGGACCCCTTCTCCCATGCGAGCAGGGCGGCGGCGTACGGGCCGGGGGCGGCGTCGTTCTCACGGATCGCGGTCCACCCCGTCGTGGCCAGCAGGACCAGCACCACCACCAGCGCGAGCACCGTGCGCCAGAAAGCCGTGCCCGGGGCTCCCGGGTGCGGGAGGCCTGATCCGGACAGAGGGTTGCTGAGGGCCGGGAAGGAAGAAGTCACTGGGCAGCAACCCTAGGAGACCGGGGGGAGTGCTCGTGCACGCCGTGACCCATCTCACGTTTCACCATGCCTGATTGGGTCAGTTCCGTGAGCTCCGGGGCGGGTGGGGTGCGGGGGGTGTGTGCAGGCGTTTCCTGCCGGGTCCGGTCCGGGTCCGGGTCCGGGTCCGGGTCCGGGAAGGGCGAGCAGCCCGCGAGGTGGCCCGGGCCGAAGGTGGGGCTGGCGGGTCAGCCTGAGGAGGCTCCGCCCCAGTCGTCGGAGAGGGCGGGCCCCAGCTGCTCCACGTACGACTCGACGGCCTGCTGCGCCGCGCTCACCGTGAGGTCCCCGCGGAGGCTCCAGTGGCGGAAGGCGGCACGCATCACACCGGAGAACGCGGCGACCAGGACCCGGGGTCTGGAGTCGGTGCCGGGGTCCAGGCCCTCGCGCCGCGCGATCTCGGCGGTGAGCCGCTCCTCCAGTTCCACCGCGTGCCGGAGCTGGGCGGCGGCGAGGGCGGGCGTCGACTCGGTGATCTGCCACATCCGCATGTAGAGCGGGAGCGGTACGACCTCTTCGATGGCTTCCCCGATGCTCTCCCAGGTCTCCTCCAGCGTGCTGCGCAGCACCTGAACGGGAGCTCCGCCGGGCGGGCGCCGGCTCAGCGCCTCCACGTACCGCTCCGAGACGAGCGCCTGAAGGGAGAGGGCCACCTCCTCCTTGCTCGCGAAATAGCGGAAGAAGGTGCGCTGCGAGACGTCGACGGCGGCGACGATCTCGTCGACGGTGGTCTCCTCGTACCCCTTCTCGACGAAGAGTTCGTGCGCGGCGCGGACGAGCGAGTCCCGGGTGCGCTGCTTCTTGCGCTCACGCAGACCGGTCACTTCGGCCACCTCCCAGTGGTTCGGGATACGGGTGCTGGTGCTGGTACGGGCACGGGCACGGATTGCGGGGACGGGCGTCGCGGCCCTGGTGTGAGCAGCCTGACATCTACCGACGAATAATTCGGTTTGTCAATTGTCAGCGGCTGTCATTAGTGTCGCGCTCATGAGCTCCCAGACCAGCACAGCCACGGGCCGGACGCCGGAGCCGCCCGGTCCGAGTGACCCAGGCATACCAGGCGTATCAGGCGCACCGGAGCCCCGCTCAGGGGTCCGCGGCCACCCATGGCTGACCCTCGTCACCGTGGCGTTCGGCATCACGATGGTCGCCCTCGACGGCACCATCGTCGCCATTGCCAACCCCGCCATCCAGAAGGACCTCGGAGCGTCACTCGCCGACGTCCAGTGGATCACCAACGGATATCTGCTCGCCCTCGCCGTCGCCCTGATCACCGCGGGCAAGCTCGGTGACCGGTTCGGACACCGCCAGACCTTCCTTGTCGGCGTCGTCGGCTTCGCCGCGGCCTCCGGCGCGATCGGCCTGGGCGGCAGCGTCTCGCTCGTCGTCGCCTTCCGCGTGCTGCAGGGCCTCTTCGGCGCCCTGCTGATGCCCGCGGCACTCGGCCTGCTGCGTGCCTCGTTCCCCGCCGAGAAGCTCAACACGGCGATCGGCGTCTGGGGCGCGGTCATCGGCGCCTCGACGGCCGCGGGTCCCATCGTCGGCGGTCTCCTGGTGGAGAAGGTCAACTGGGAGTCGGTCTTCTTCATCAACATCCCGGTCGCTCTCGTGGCGCTGCTGATGGGTCTGGTGATCCTCCGCGACCACCGTGCGGAGAAGGCACCCCGCTCCTTCGACGTACCGGGCATCGTGCTGCTGTCCGGCGCGATGTTCTGCCTGATCTGGGCCCTGATCAAGGCGCCGTCCTGGGGCTGGAGCGACCCGGCGACGCTGGTCTTCCTCGGCGGTTCGCTCCTCGCCTTCCTCGTCTTCGGACTCTGGGAGACCAAGGCGAAGGAGCCGCTGGTTCCGCTGAGCATGTTCCGCTCGGTTCCGCTCACCGCCGGCACCGTGCTGATGGTGCTGATGGCCTTCGGCTTCATGGGCGGCATCTTCTTCGTCACCTTCTACCTGCAGAACGTGCACGGGATGTCGCCCGTGGACAGCGGGATCCGGCTGCTGCCGCTGACCGCGATGATGATCGTGGCCTCGCCGCTCGCGGGCTGGCTGATCTCCAAGGCCGGGCCGCGCGGGCCGCTCGTCGGAGCGATGTTCGTCGCGGCGATCGCGATGTTCGGCCTCTCCACCTTGGATTCGGACAGCAGCTTCGCCGTCACCTCGCTCTGGTTCGCGCTGCTGGGTCTCGGCCTCGCACCGGTGATGGTCGGTGCCACCGACGTCATCGTCGGCAACGCGCCGCTGGAGCACTCCGGTGTCGCGGGCGGACTCCAGCAGGCGGCCATGCAGGTGGGCGGCAGCCTCGGTACGGCGGTACTCGGCGTCGTCATGGCCACCAGGGTCGACACGACGCTGCCGGAGAAGTGGGCGGACGCGAAGCTTCCGCCGCTCCCGCCCGGCCAGGAGGACAAGCTCAAGGGCGCCGCCGAGGTCGGCGTCGCCCCGCCGGCGCCCACGGGCACGCCCGCGCAGATCGCCGAGGCCATGAAGAGCGTCGTGCACGACTCCTTCATCTCGGGGATGGGTCTGGCCTTCATGTGCGCGGGCGTCGTCGCGGTGTTCGCGTCCGGGGTCGCCTTCTTCACCAAGCGCGGCACGAGCGACGCGGGCCCGTCCGTGCACGTCTGACGACGCCGCGGGTGTGAACCGGGGGCGGACGGTCCGGCCGTCCGCCCCCGAGGTGTGTCCGGCACCGGGCCGGGGAGCCAGTAGCCAGTCGGCCTGTGGACAACTCCGCCACCTGTACCGGTGAAAAGGACGGCTCCCGCTTGGCGCCGCCGTGAGCTCCGTACATGCTGGTCACGACGCCGGGCGGCCGAGCCCGGGCGGGTATCGGGGGAAGTGATCAGCATGCGTGGATGCGGGCGAAGTGTGTCCGGGCGGGGCGCCGGGCCGTTCCGGCGGCGGGGGTTCCCGGCGAGGGGCGTAGTGGCGGCGCTGGCGCTGGGGGCGGTGACCGCGGGGAGCGGCGCCCTGCCGCAGCCGGCGGCTGCTGCCGTGCCCGGGCCGAGGCTCGGTGAGTGCGCTGCCGGGGAGGTCTGTCTGTGGCCGGAGTCCCGCTTCCGGGGCGAGCGCCGTACGTACGAGCTGAAGGGCGTCTCCATCGGCCGCTGCCTGCGGCTTCCCGGGAGCGCGGGTGCGCGGTCCTTCGCCAACCGCACGGGCCGTCCCGTCACCGTCTACGAGAGCGGTGAGTGCGCGGAGACCGCCGAGTTCCACACACACCCCTCGGGATCGTGGACACCGGAAGGTGCGTACAGGGTGCGGGCGTTCAAGGTCTGGGAGCGCTGATGCCCTGCAGCCTGGCCGCGCGGGTGCGCCGTGCCTTGCGGGGCCTCGTCGCCTTGCGGGGGCTCGCAAGGCTGATGCGGCGCGCGGCCGCGCCGCCGCCGGGGCCGCCGCGGTCTGCGGGGCCCCGGAAGGGCACGGCCGGTCAGCGGGGGCTAGGCGTCGCCGCCGGCAGCACCCGGGTCCGCGGCCGCCACATCCAGCAGCTGGTAGCGGTCGAGCGCCTGCTTCAGCGCCGAGCGGTCGATCTTCCCCTCCCGTGCCAGCTCCGTGAGCACGGCGAGCACGATCGACTGCGCGTCGATGTGGAAGAAGCGCCTGGCAGCGCCACGCGTATCGGCGAAGCCGAAACCGTCGGCTCCGAGGGACTGGTAGGTGCCGGGCACCCAGCGGGCGATCTGGTCCGGCACGGACCGCATCCAGTCGGAGACGGCCACCTTCGGCCCGTCGGCGCTCTGCAGCTTCCGCGTCACGTACGGGACGCGCTGGTCCTCCTCGGGGTGGAGCAGATTGTGCTCCTCGGCGTCCACCGCCTCGCGGCGCAGCTCGTTCCAGGAGGTCGCCGACCAGACGTCCGCCTTGACGTTCCACTCGTCGGCGAGGATCTCCTGCGCCTCCAGAGCCCACGGCATCGCCACACCCGAGGCGAGGATCTGCGCGGGGATCGTCCCCTTCTCGCCCGTCCGGTAGCGGTAGAGGCCCCGGACGATGCCCTCGGCGTCCACGTTCTCCGGCTCGGCGGGCTGCCGGATGGGCTCGTTGTAGACGGTGAGGTAGTAGAAGACGTCCTCGCCCTGCGGGTGTTCGGGGCTGGAGCCGTACATCCGCTGGAGACCGTCCTTGACGATGTGCGCGATCTCGAAGCCGAAGGCCGGGTCGTAGGAGACCGCGGCCGGGTTGGTCGACGCCAGCAACTGCGAGTGCCCGTCCGCGTGCTGCAGGCCCTCGCCGGTCAGCGTCGTACGGCCGGCGGTCGCGCCCAGCACAAAGCCGCGCGACAGCTGGTCGGCCATCTGCCAGAACTGGTCGCCGGTCCGCTGGAATCCGAACATCGAGTAGAAGACGTAGATCGGGATCAGCGGCTCGCCGTGCGTGGCGTAAGCCGAGCCGGCGGCCGTCGCGGCGGCGGTGCAGCCCGCCTCCGTGATGCCGTCGTGCAGCATCTGACCGGTCGGCGACTCCTTGTAGGCCAGCAGCAGTTCACGGTCCACGGACTCGTAGCTCTGCCCCAGCGGGTTGTAGATCTTGGCCGAGGGAAAGAAGGAGTCCATTCCGAACGTGCGGTATTCGTCGGGCGCGATCGGAACGAAGCGCTTGCCGATCTCCTTGTCCCGCATGAGGTCCTTCAGCAGCCGTACGAAGGCCATGGTGGTGGCGATCTGCTGCTGGCCGGACCCCTTCTTCACCGCCGCGTACGCCTTGTCGCCGGGCAGCTTCAGCGGCTTGGAGCGGTTCACCCGCGTCGGGACGTAGCCGCCCAGCTCATGGCGCCGGTCGTGCATGTACTGGATCTCTTCGGAATCCCTGCCCGGGTGGAAATACGGCGGGGCGCCGGACTCCAGCTCCTTGTCGGGGATCGGCAGGCGCAGCCGGTCGCGGAAGCCCTTGAGATCGTCGATCGTCAGCTTCTTCATCTGGTGCGTGGCGTTGCGGCCTTCGAAGTTCGGCCCCAGCGTCCAGCCCTTGATGGTCTGCGCGAGGATCACGGTCGGCTGGCCCTGGTGCTCCTTGGCCGCCTTGTAAGCCGCGAACACCTTGCGGTGGTCGTGCCCGCCGCGCCCCAGGTGCAGGAGCTGGTCGTCCGTCATGTTCTCCGCCATCGCCCGCAGCCGCTGGTCACCTCCGAAGAAGTGGTCGCGGATGTAGGCACCGCTCTCGGTGGCGTATGTCTGGAACTGGCCGTCGGGCGTGGTGTTGAGCTTGTTGACCAGCACACCGTCGCGATCCTGGGCCAGCAGCGGGTCCCAGGAGCGGTCCCAGACCAGCTTGATCACGTTCCAGCCGGCGCCGCGGAAGTACGACTCCAGCTCCTGGATGATCTTCCCGTTGCCGCGCACGGGTCCGTCGAGCCGCTGCAGGTTGCAGTTGATGACGAAGGTGAGGTTGTCCAGCCCCTCCCGGGCTGCCAGCGAGAGCTGGCCCAGCGACTCCGGCTCGTCCATCTCGCCGTCGCCGAGGAAGGCCCACACATGCGACTTGGAGGTGTCGGCGATGCCGCGGGCCTCCATGTAGCGGTTCATCCTGGCCTGATAGATCGCGCCGACCGGGCCGAGGCCCATCGAGACGGTCGGGAACTCCCAGAAGTCCGGCATGGACCGCGGGTGCGGATAGCTGGAGAGCCCGTTGGGCGCCTTGCTCTTTTCCTGCCGGAAGCCGTCCAGCTGTGCCTCGGAGAGGCGGTCGAGCAGGAAGGCACGCGCATAGATGCCCGGGGATGCATGGCCCTGGAAGAAGACCTGGTCGCCGCCGTCCCCCTCGTCCTTGCCGCGGAAGAAGTGGTTGAAGCCGACGTCGTAGAGGGAGGCGGACGAGGCGAAGGTGGCGATGTGTCCGCCCACCCCGATGCCGGGACGCTGCGCACGGGAGACCATCACCGCGGCGTTCCAGCGGGTCGCGTTGAGGACCTTGCGCTCGACCTCCTCGTTACCGGGGAAGAACGGCTCGTCCCGCGTGGCGATGGTGTTGACGTAGTCCGTGCTGCGCATCTCCGGTACGGCGACGCGCTTCTCGCGCGCCCGCTCGATGAGCCTGAGCATGAGATAGCGGGCACGTCCCCGGCCGCGCTCGTCGACGGCGGCGTCGAGCGAGTCGAGCCATTCCTGGGTCTCCTCGGGATCAAAGTCCGGGACCTGGCTGGGAAGGCCGCCAATGATGATCGGGTTGCGATCGGATCCGGAAGCCACGCTGTTCCTTCGCTGTTCGTGATCGGTCTGCATGGTGTCGCGCCGCCTCCATCGTGTACCGCCGCTGCGTCCACGTCACCTCTACTGCGGGGTAACCCGGCTCGGACTCACAACGCCTCGATAAGAGGGGTCAAACGGGGCGGCCGAATTGCCACCCTACGCCCGGCGCGGAGGCACCGTGCAGCGGCTGGTGCAGTCGGTATGGAAGGGGTGCAACCGGTACGTATCGCACCGGTCGCTGTGGCGTGAATCACTGCCCATCGGGCATTGTGGGGCGACACGTCAACGTTTGGGCGGGATGGATGGTGGGGTACTTGCGCGATCCGTCCTGCCCGTGTGGACTACGGCCAATGCCTCGCGTGCGCGCGGGGCACAAGGCAGATTCCAGCAAGAGACAGGAGGCAATCCGTGAGCGCGACCGCGGACCACGCGGAGGAGCGGACCAACCCCGCCGCAAGGCTGGGTTTCCAGCCCGGACAGGTGGTCCAGGAGCTCGGTTACGACGACGACGTCGAGCAGGCACTCCGTGAGGGAATCGAGGCCATCACGGGTACGGAGCTCGTCGACGAGGACCATGACGACGTGGCCGACGCCGTGATGCTGTGGTTCCGCGAGGAGGACGGCGACCTGACGGACGCGCTGGTGGATGCCACCACGATGATCGACGCGGGTTCTCCGGTCTGGCTGCTGACGCCCAAGACGGGCCGCGACGGCTACGTCGAGCCGAGCGAGATCGGCGAGGCGGCTCAGACCGCCGGGCTCGCACAGACCAGCACCGTGAACGCGGGCAAGGACTGGAGCGGCAGCCGTCTCGTCACCCCCAAGACCGCCCGTACGGGCAAGCGCTAGCTTGGGGCTCCCCCGGGTGTAGCCCGAGGGGAAGGGCCTCCCCATGGCGCAGCCTTAGCGCACGGGGGAGACCCCCCGACGCAGGCCAGGGTTCGACGAGAAGCTCCGGCGAGCAGTGAAGAAGACCAAGATCCGGGCCCCCGGCAGCGAGCCTGCCGGGGGCCCGGCGTCGTTCCGGGGGCCGGAGTGAAAGACTGCGCCGACGTCCTGTACGACGGTGTTCGCCCTCCCGTCCAGTGCCGGGCGGGCCTGGGCGCACATGTCGTGCCCACGGATCGTATCCACGACTCACCGTCACCACGACAGATCGTCTCCACCACAGACCGTCACTACGACAGACCGTCACCACGACAGATCGTCCCCACGGAAAGGACTCTTCTTCCATGGCAATCGAGGTCGGCACCAAGGCACCGGACTTCACGCTGAAGAGTCAGCACGGCGAAGCGGTCTCACTCTCCGACTTCCGCGGCAGGAAGAACGTCGTTCTGCTCTTCTACCCCTTCGCGTTCACCGGGATCTGCACAGGCGAACTGTGCGCACTGCGCGACGAACTTCCCTCCTTCGTCAACGACGACGTACAGCTTCTCGCCGTGTCCAACGACTCGCCTTTCGCGCTGCGCGTCTTCTCCGACCAGGAGGGCCTTGAGTACCCGCTCCTCTCGGACTTCTGGCCGCACGGTGAGGCCTCCCGCGCCTTCGGGGTCTTCGACGACGAGAAGGGCTGCGCCGTGCGCGGCACCTTCGTCATCGACACCGAGGGCGTCGTGCGCTGGAGGGTCGTCAACGCGATCCCGGAGGCCCGCGATCTGAACGAGTACGTCAAGGCGCTCGAAACCCTCTGAGTGAAGCCCTGTGAGCGGGGGGAACCGCTCACTAGGATCGATTCGTTGATCCGGCAGCAACCCGAATAGGCATGCGGGGGCACGTACAGGGTGCTCCTTCGAACAGACACCTGGAGGACTCGTGGGAGTCAGCCTCAGCAAGGGCGGCAACGTCTCGCTGACCAAGGAGGCCCCGAACCTGACAGCTGTGATCGTCGGCCTGGGCTGGGATGCCCGTACGACCACAGGCTCGGACTTCGACCTCGACGCCAGCGCACTTCTTGCGAACGCCGAGGGCAAGGTCGGCAAGGACCAGAATTTCGTCTTCTTCAACAACCTCAAGAGCCCCGACGGCTCCGTCGAGCACACCGGCGACAACCTCACCGGTGAGGGCGAGGGCGACGACGAGGTCATCAAGGTCAATCTGGCGGGTGTCCCTGCCGACGTGGAGAAGATCGTCTTCCCGGTCTCCATCTACGAGGCGGAGAGCCGCCAGCAGAGCTTCGGCCAGGTCCGCAACGCGTTCATCCGCGTCGTCAACCAGGCCGACAACAACGAACTGGCGCGCTACGACCTCTCCGAGGACGCCTCCACGGAGACGGCCATGGTCTTCGGTGAGCTCTACAGGCACGGCGCGGAGTGGAAGTTCCGTGCCATCGGCCAGGGATACGCGTCGGGACTGCGCGGCATCGCGCAGGACTTCGGGGTCAACGTCTGACCGATCCCGGCAACCGCCGGCGCCGCAGACTTCCGTGATCCGGAGGTGTGCGGCGCCTGGTGATGTCGGGAGACTGGGGTGCATCAACACCGGGGAGAGGATCAGAACATGGGCGTTACGCTCGCCAAGGGGGGAAATGTCTCCCTCTCTAAGGCCGCACCGAATCTGACCCAGGTCCGGGTCGGGCTGGGCTGGCAGGCCCGGTCGACCACCGGAGCCGCATTCGACCTGGACGCCAGCGCGCTGTTGTGTGCGAACAGCCGGGTCCTCGGCGACGACTACTTCGTCTTCTACAACAACCTCAAGAGCCCCGACGGCTCGGTCGAGCACACCGGTGACGAACTGGTCGGCGGCACGGGAGGAGAGGACGACGACGAGACGGTTCTGGTCGACCTGACCCTCGTCCCCGCCAACGTCGACAAGATCGTCTTCCCGGTCTCCATCCACGACGCCGAGCCCCGCCGGCAGACCTTCGGCCAGGTCACCGACGCATACATCCGTGTCCTGAACCAGGAGGACGGCCAGGAGCTGGCGCGCTACGACCTCTCCGAGGACGCCTCCTCGGAGACCGCGATGATCTTCGGTGAGCTGTACCGGCGCGGGAGCGAATGGAAGTTCCGGGCCGTTGGGCAGGGGTACGCCTCAGGCCTCCGAGGCATCGCTCTAGACTTCGGGGTCAACGTTTCGTAAGCCAAGGTCAATAGCACGTAAAGCGATTGGGTAGCCCAGTGGTTCTGAAAACTTTCGGCTGGTCTTTCGGCGTCACCGCCGCAGGACTTGCCCTTGCCGCGTTCCTCTGGGGGTGGGAGGGCTTCGCCGTCGTGGCGATCCTGTCAGTCCTGGAGATCTCGCTGTCCTTCGACAACGCGGTCGTCAACGCCGGTGTGCTGAAGAAGCTCAACCAGTTCTGGCAGAAGATCTTCCTGACCATCGGCATCCTCATCGCGGTGTTCGGGATGAGGCTGGTCTTCCCGGTCGTCATCGTGGCCATCAGCGCCAAGATCGGTCCCATCGAGGCCGTTCAGCTGGCGCTCGACGACCCTGGCAAATACCAGGAACTCGTCACCGACGCCCACCCCGCCATCGCGGCGTTCGGCGGGATGTTCCTGCTGATGATCTTCCTGGACTTCATCTTCGAGGACCGGGAGTACAAGTGGCTGGCCTGGCTGGAGCGGCCTCTGGCGCGGCTCGGCAAGGTCGACATGCTCTCCGTCTGCATCGCGCTGATCGTGCTGATGATCTCCGCGATGACCTTCGCCGTCGAGGCGCACCAGCACGGCGGCACTCACGCCGACAAGTCGGCCACCGTTCTGCTGTCGGGGGTCGCCGGCCTCATCACGTATCTCCTCGTCGGCGGTCTCTCGGGCCACTTCGAGAACAAGCTCGAAGAGGAGGAGGAACGGGAGCACGAGGAGGAGGAGAAAGCCAAGAAGGAGGGCAAGGACCCGACCCTCGTCGGTATGGCCGGCAAGGCCGCGTTCTTCATGTTCCTCTACCTCGAAGTCCTCGATGCCTCCTTCTCCTTCGACGGCGTCATCGGCGCCTTCGCCATCACCAACCACATCTTCTGGATGGCGCTCGGCCTCGGCATCGGCGCGATGTACGTCCGTTCCCTCACGGTCTACCTCGTCCGGCAGGGCACCCTCGACGACTACGTGTACCTGGAGCACGGCGCGCACTACGCGATCGGTGCGCTGGCGGTGATCCTGCTCGTCACCATCAAGTACGAGATCAACGAGATCATCACCGGCCTGATCGGTGTCGCGCTGATCGCCGCGTCCTTCTGGTCCTCGGTACGGCGCAACCAGCGCATCGCGGCGTCCGAAGGCAGCGGGGGCGGCGGCGGGGAGGACGAGTCCGCCGGCCGGGAGGTCGGAACCAAGGCGTGAGACCCGTGTGATCCCGGAAGATGCGGCGGGCCCGCGTCTTCGGGTGTCACGGAGGCCTGTTTGCGGAACGCTCTTGACGGGGCGGCTCCGAGTCCCGACTCGGAGCCGCCCCGCAGCAGTTGGAGTTCGAGTGGGGGTGCGGAATGGTCTCCCTTTGGGAGAACTGGCGCAGCAGCGCCGGGATGCGGCGGCGCGGTCCGAAGTTCGACACGGTAGGGGGGCCGTCGTCCTACGCGGTCGAGCTGACCAAGCGCCACTCGTCGCTGTCGCTCACCGAACAGGGGGCGGACAACGGCAGTTTGCGGGTCAACCTCTCCTGGCGTATGCGCTCTTCGGACTTCGACGGCAGAACGGGCCGCCGCGGCTCGCTCAGGCATCCGCTCCAGGCGCTGAAGCCGCAGGTCGTACAGGCCCACACGCAAGGCGTCGTCAACGTCGACCTCGACCTTGCCTGCATGTACGAACTGGCCGACGGCAGCAAGGGAGTCGTGCAGCCGCTGGGCAACTTCCTCGGCGACTGGAACTCCCCGCCGTTCGTGAAGCTCACGGGTGACGACCGCTTCGGCTCCCCGTCCGGCGAGACGATCTACGTGAATCTCGACCACAAGGACGACATCAAGCGGCTGCTCTTCTTCGTCTACATCTACGACGGGACCCCGGCCTTCGACCGTACGCACGCGATCCTCTCGCTCTTCCCGAGCAACGGCGGAAGCGTCGAGGTCGCCCTCGACCAGCGGGCTCCGCAGGCGCGTTCGTGCGCGGTGCTCCTCATGCAGCACGAGAAGGACCAGTTGATGGTCCGCCGCCAGGTGCGTTACGTCTACGGCTTCCAGTCCGAGCTGGACCGGCTCTACGGCTGGGGGCTGCAGTGGGGCCGCGGCTACAAGGCCGGCAAGGCCTGATCCGGAAGCGGAACCGTGCCGGTGTCCGGTCCGGCGACCGTGACCGTGACCGCGCCGGGGGCGTGGCGGGTGGCCGTGGACCGGCGCCGGTCACGTCACCGGTTCTGGAACTGGGGCCCCTGAGGCGGCAGCGCGAAGTCCGGGTCGGGCTGGGGGTAGCCGTAGGCGGGCTGCGGATACCCGTACGCGGGCCGGGTGGCGGGCGGTTGCTGCGGCGGCTGCGGATAGGCGTAGCCGGGCTGTGCCGGTGCCGCCGGGCCGGGCCCGGTCGCCGCGATGGGCGACGGCGCGCCCGCCGCGGGCCCGGGAGCGGGAGCCGCGATGGGGAAGTCCTCCGGCTCGGAGGCACGCCGCGAGCTGTCGAAGGCCGGTACGGTCGCCGCGTCCGGCGTGGGAGCCGGCGTGGGACCCGGACCCGGCGTCTGAGCCGGAACCGAAGGGGCGGGCTGTTCCCGCACGGTGGACCCCGGACCGGTTCCTGTGGAGGCTCCGGGCCGGGAGCCGGAATCCGGGCCCGGTTCCTCCACTGTGATTCCGTACTGGGTGGCCAGGCCCACCAGCCCCGTGTCGTAACCCTGGCCGAGCGCGCGGAACTTCCAGCCGGTGCCGCGCCTGTACAGCTCGCCGCAGATCATCGCCGTCTCGGCGCCCGTCTCCGGCTCGATGTCGAACTGCAGCAGGGGCTCTCCGGCCGCCTCGCCGCCCGAGTACAGCAGGAGCCGCAGCCGCTGTACGTCGGCGAAGGTGCCGCCGTCCGTGGAGGCGGCCAGCAGCACCCGGTCCACCTGACCGGCGACAGAGCCCAGATCGGCCTCGACCGATTCGCGCATCCCGTCCTGCTCCTGCGTCTGTGCCACGTGGCGCACCGCGCCGGACGGATGCAGCGGCTGGTTGTAGAAGACGAAGTCCTCGTCGGAACCGACCCGTCCGCCCTCGCCGAGGAGCAGCGCCGAAGCGTCGACGTCAGGCACCCCTGGACCGGGGGCCCAGCACAGGACGGCGCGTACCGCCACAGTCTCCAGCTGAACGTTCGAGCCCTTCACCATGGCGTGCGTCATGGGCTCATCCTGCCTTCCGCCCATGCGCCGCGACAACGCGGGGAGCCGGTGGCGGACGGGGTGTGTACGGGTCGGTAATACATTTTTCATCCCCGATTGGAACCATTGGACCCCTCCCGTACGTACGATGAGCGGCCGCTTCTCGCCGCCGGACGGAACGGCGGGCGGGCGGGCGGCTCACGACCGACAGCGGCGCGTCGGACACGCCGGATGCCGCGGAAGGGGAAACGGGGTCACGCATGCGGCATTTCGGTCAGCTACCGCCCCGGGTGCGGCGCGGGCTCTTCCAGCACGAGCCCGCCGAGTTCACCGCGGAGTCCGCGGGACGCACGCTCTCCACCGCCCTCGGTGCCACCCTCTACTGCCCCGCCACGCGCACGTCCCTCGCCGCCGACGTGGTCAAACAGGCCCGGCGGGGCGTGGTTTCCATGGTGCTGTGCCTTGAGGACTCGATCGGTGACGCGGACGTGCCGGCGGCCGAGTCCAATCTCGTGGAGCAGCTCGTACGGCTCCAGCGGCTTGTTCGCGGCGCGGACGGCGGGACGGGTGGCGCGGGCGACGGAGCAGGCGCCGGCTGGCGGGAGCAGGACGTCCCGCTGCTGTTCGTACGGGTGCGGGAGCCGGAGCAGATCGTCGATCTGGTGGCGCGGCTGGGACCCGCCGCCGGGCTGCTGTCGGGGTTCGTGCTGCCCAAGTTCACCGAGGAGCGCGGCATCCCGTTCCTGGAGGCACTGGCGGAGGCCGAAGCCGCCGCGGGGCGGCGGCTGTTCGCGATGCCCGTACTGGAGTCGCCGGAGCTGCTGCACCTGGAAACCCGCGCCGGGACGCTGGCCGGGATCGCGCGTGCCGTCGACAAGTACCGCGAGCGGGTCCTCGCACTGCGGCTGGGCGTGACGGACTTCTGCTCCGCCTACGGGCTGCGCCGTACGCCCGAGATGACCGCCTACGACGTCCAGCTCGTCGCCTCCGTGATCGGTGACGTGGTCAACATGCTGGGCCGGGTCGACGGCACCGGCTACACGGTCACGGGACCGGTGTGGGAGTACTTCCGGCTCCAGGAGAGGATGTTCAAGCCCCAGCTGCGGCAGAGCATCTTCACCGGACGCGCCGAGGAGCTGCGTACGGCACTCATCGACGACGACATGGACGGACTGCTGCGGGAGATCGAACTGGACCGGGCCAACGGCTTGCAGGGCAAGACCTGCATCCACCCCTCGCATGTGCTGCCGGTGCACGCGTTGTCCGTGGTGAGCCTGGAGGAGTACAGCGACGCCACGGACATCCTGCGGCCCGAGCGCAGCGGAGGCGGTGTTGTGCGTTCCGCGTACACGAACAAGATGAACGAGGTGAAGCCGCACCGCGCGTGGGCCGAGCGGACGCTGCTGCGCGCGGAGCTGTTCGGCGTGGCACGCGAGGGCGTCGGCTTCGTCGACCTGCTGGCGGCGGGGGCGCGGGCGGACGGGAAGCCGACGGGAGAGGGACGGGCGACGGGATGAGCGACGCGGCGAGGGAGCCGGCCAACGGCGCGAGGCGTGACCTGGCGGGGGAGCCGGCGAGCGGTGCTGCAGCGCACGTCCACGCCGCCGGAGGCCCGGCGGGCGGTGGCGAAGGCGGCGGCGACGGCGACGGCGGCGAGGCGGTGTGGTCCGGCGAGTGGGTCGCCGGGCGGCTGGACGTCGTGCTCAGCGGCGACGGCCTCCGGGAGCTGCTGGGCCTCGCCCTGCGCCGCAACCCCAAGCGTGCGCATCTCCTCGTGTCGAGCGTGCTGGGCAAGCACGTACCGGAGCGGCCCGGCACCGTCCACGGCGTCGGCCTGCGGCTGGGCCGGCGGGTCCGTGCGCTGCTGGGCGACGCGCTCGCCGAGCGTGCGGTGGTGCTCGGTTACGCGGAGACGGCCACGGGGCTCGGGCACAGCGTCGCCGACGGCATCGGCGGCGTCACCTGTCTGCATTCGACCCGGCGCGAGGTGCCGGGGGTGGCCACGGCCGGAGGGTTCGAGGAGGAACACAGCCACGCCACGTCCCATCTGCTGCTTCCCGAGGAGCCCGGACTGCTGGCCGGGGACGGGCCGCTGGTGCTCGTCGACGACGAGTTCTCCACCGGCCGGACCGTGCGGAACACCATCGCGGCGCTGCACCGGCGGCATCCGCGCCAGCGGTACGTCGTGGTGGCGCTCACCGACATGCGTTCGGCGGACGACGCGGCGGCCCTGGAGAAGTTCGCGGCCGAACTCGGCGCGCGCGTCGACGTGGTGGCGCTCGGGAGCGGCCGTGTCTCGCTCCCGGACGACGTGCTGGAGCGCGGGCAGCGGCTCGTGGCGGAGGCCACGGCCGAGGCGGCTGCCGAAGCAGCGGCGGCTGCGGACACGGCCGTTGAGCCGGACGACGCGGGGGACCGTGGCTCACCGCTTCCGGCGCGGGCGGGTCGCGCCCACCCGGCCGTGACCGTGGACCTCGGCTGGCCGCTGCGGCTCCCGGACGGTGGGCGGCACGGCTTCACAGCCGCGCACCGTGCGCGTCTGGACGCGGCACTGCCCGGCATGGCCGGACGGCTGGCCTCCGCGCTGGCCGGGTCCGGCACACTCCCCGCCGGGACGGAGGCGCCCGAAGGCGACCGCCGTACGCCGCGCGTACTGGTGCTGGGCTGCGAGGAGTTGATGTACGCGCCGCTGCGCCTCGGCGTTGCCCTGGAGGAGCGGCTCGGCAAGGCGGCGGAGGTGCGCTTCTCCACCACGACGCGCTCACCGGTGCTCGCGCTCGACGACCCGGCCTACGCGGTCCGTACGTGCATCTCCTTCCCAGCACACGAACCCACCGGCCAGGACCTGGCGGAGCAGGCAGCCCGGGAGGCCGAAGCGGCCGATGCGGCCGATGCCGCGGATGGGGCCGATGCGGCCGAACGGCCCGCCGGACGAGCGGGGGAGACGGGAGGCGATCTGCGCTACGCCTACAACGTCGCGCCCGGCAGCGATCCCCGGCGCCGCTTCGACGCCGTCGTCGTCGTCACCGACTCGGCCGCCGACACCCCGGCGCTGCACGCACCCGGCGGTCTCCTGGACCGGCTGCGCTCCCACACGGACAGCGTGCTGCTCGCGGTCGTACCGTCCTACCGTCCGCTGCAGGCGCCGCTGCGTGGCCCGGACTTCTCCTCGTACGCACCGGACGAGGTCGGCTGGCTGCTGCAGGACCTGTCCGACACGCGGCTGGAGGCGCCGACCGAGGAGCGCGAGGAGGCGATCCAGAGCGGCGGGGCGCACTACGCGGAGTCCCTGCCCGTCGAATACCAGCCCAGCGCGGAGTACGAGCGGCTCTTCCACGGCGCCCTGGAGGCTTCGTCCGTACGCGTCGCACGAGCGGTCGGCACCGTCACCGAGACCGTGCTCGCGGAACGTGCCGCGCGCGGGACGGGACGCCCCGTGCTGGTCTCGCTCGCGCGAGCGGGCACGCCCGTCGGCGTGCTGATGCGGCGCTGGGCGCAGCGGACACACGGCCTCGCGCTGCCGCACTACGCGGTGTCCATCGTGCGCGGACGCGGCATCGACGCCAACGCCCTGCGCTGGATCGCCTCCCACCACGACCCGGCCGACGTCGTCTTCGTCGACGGCTGGACGGGCAAGGGCGCCATCACCCGCGAACTCGCCGAAGCCCTCGCTCCGTTCGGGGAGTTCGACCCTGAGATCGCGGTGCTGGCCGATCCGGGCGGCTGCGTGCGTACGTACGGCACGCGCGAGGACTTCCTCATACCCTCCGCATGCCTCAACTCCACGGTCTCCGGGCTGATTTCGCGCACCGTGCTCCGTGCGGACCTCGTCGGCCCGCAGGACTACCACGGTGCGAAGCACTACCGCGGTCTCGCCGGCGCGGACGTCTCCGGCCGCTTCCTCGACACGGTCGCGGCCCGCTTCGACGAGGTCCGCGAGGACGCAGCCGCAGACGCGTCCGCGCTCGTCGCCGCGGACCGCGCTCCGACGTGGGCCGGCTGGCGGGCGGTGGAGCGGATCAGTGAGGAGTACGGCATCGGCGACGTCAATCTCGTCAAACCCGGGGTGGGTGAGACGACGCGTGTGCTTCTGCGCCGGGTGCCGTGGCGGGTGCTGACACGGCGGGGCGCCGGCCGCGACCTGGATCATGTGCGCCTGCTGGCGGAGCAGCGGGGCGTTCCCGTCGAGGAGACGGAAGGACTTCCGTACAGCTGTGTGGGGCTGATCCATCCACGGTTCACGCGAGGGGCCACGGGTGCGGACGGCAGGGCCGCCGGATGACCCGGCCGTCCGGGCGGCCGGACCTCGAAGCGCACACGGAACCGCCCCCGCCGTCCCTGCCGCTCGTCGCCAGCGACCTCGACCGCACACTGATCTACTCGGCGGCGGCCCTCGGGCTGAGCATGCCGGACAGCGAGGCGCCGCGGCTGCTGTGCGTGGAGGTGTACGAGGGCCGGCCGCTGTCGTACATGACGGAGACGGCCGCGGGGATGCTGGCCGAGCTGACGGACCGGTGCGTCTTCGTCCCGACCACCACGAGGACCCGCGAACAGTACCGGCGTGTGCGGCTGCCCGGCGGGCCCGCGCGCTACGCGGTCTGCGCCAACGGCGGCCATCTGCTGGTCGACGGTGAGCCCGACCCGGATTGGAACGCACAGGTACGGCGCGGGCTCGCCGGCTGCGCGCCCCTGGAGGAGGTCTGCGCACATCTGCGCGGGGCGTCCTCGGAGGGCGAGTGGGTGCTCAAACAGCGCGTCGCCGACGAGCTGTTCGCATACCTCGTCGTCGACCGCTCCCGGCTGCCGCAGACGTGGGTGAAGGAGCTGACCGCCTGGGCCGAGCCCCGCGGCTGGACCGTGTCGCTGCAGGGTCGCAAGATCTACGCCGTACCGGGCCCCCTGACGAAGAGCGCGGCCGTCGCCGAGGTCGCCCGGCGCACCGGCGCGACGTACACCTGTGCGGCCGGTGACTCGCTGCTCGACGCGGACATGCTGCTCGCCGCCGACGAGGGCTGGTTTCCGGGCCACGGCGAACTCGCGGGCAGCGGATGGAGCGCCGGGCACATCACCGCGCTGAGCGAGCGCGGCGTCGCCGCAGGCGAGCGGATCGTACGGGAGATGCGCGAGAGGACCGGGACGGCGTCCCGGCCGACGGCACCCGGACCCGGACCGGGAGACGCACCCGGACCCGGAGGCGGAACCGAGGACTGACTCAGGCTTGCGTCAGCCTGCGGAGCGTGGCGTCCAGACCCGCGTCACCGGCCCTTCGTCGGTTGTACGGCAGCTTCGAGAGCACCGCGGCCATGCCGCATGTGTTGCTCAGCGCGGAGAAGACCAGTCCGCCGCCGATCAGGAACGAAAGGACGCGCGCACCCGGAACTGCAAGGTCGAGCAGAATGCCCAGCACGACCAGCGACCCTGCCACGAGCCTGACCTGACGCTCCATCGGCCATACCGCACGTGCGCCCTCCGGACGGTCGAGCGTGTGACCGCCCCGGGCCCAGGCCTGCGTCCCGCCTTCGAGCGACGTCGCCGTGATCCCCTGGCCCGCCAGTCGGCCGCACGCCGTACCGGAACGGGCCCCGGACGCGCAGACGACGACCAGTTCGCCCTTTCCGGTGGCGGCGCCCAGCGCGGTCAGCGCGTCGTCGAGACGGTCGAGCGGAACGTTGTGCGCGCCGGGGATGTGCCCCGAGGCGTACTCCCCGGGAGCGCGGACGTCGATGACGGTGGCGCTGTTCAGCCGTGGTGCGAGTTCGTCGACCGTGAGAGTCGCGGACGGGTCGGTCACAGCGGAGCCTTCCGGTTCGGTTCTGATCATCCTGCTTCAGATCTGACCGGCTCAGCAGTGCCGCGGAGTGAGGTATTCCGGATGTCCGCACGGAATCCCCTCGACTCTGTCCGCCCTCCCGGGCAATTCGCCCATTCGTGTCATACGGCCTGTGGTGCGGTGGCGGGCGGAGACCCGCCGGTCCCGGAACCGCCCACCGCATGCCACGACGCCACCGGCACACGCCACGGGGCCACCGGCACGCGCCGCGTGCGCCCGTGGACGGCCGGCCCGAGGTGCGCCTCGTGGTGCCCGGGCTGACGCTGGAGGCATGTTGACGCTGGGCCATCTGACCGCGGGTTCTCCGCCGCTGCTGCGGTGGGCCAGCACAGGGGACGCGCCCGACGACCCCGGCAGGCTGGTGGAGAGGATCATGCGCTGCGGCCCCGACGGCCCGCCGATCGGTGAACGTACGGAGCGTGTGCTGCTCGTGACGTCCGCCGACAGCGATCTGGAGTGGGTGCGGCTCCGCGCCGAGGACGCGTCGGGCGTGGTGCTCTGCGGCGAGACCGGCGACGGCGACGAGGTGCCCGACTGCGGCCTCGTCCCCGTACTGACGCCCCTGATCCCCGGCGGACCGGTGCGGGTCGCGGAGGCGCTCATGGGAGCACAGGTCGCGGCGCTGCAGGCGGAGGTCCAGCAGGTCGAGACCTACACGAACGTCGCCGCGCACGCGATGGCCGAGGGCGGCGGCCCCGAAGGCGTACTGGAGTGGGTCTCACGTGAGTCCCACGCGGAGGTGCGAGTGGTCGACGGCTACCGGGAGCAGGACTGGCCCCCGGAGGTGTCCCGGCACACCGCTCTGCTGCGGGAGCTGGTACGAGGCCGGGAGGTCGGGCCGGTACGGGGCGCCGCGCAGGGACGTTACGTCGAGGTGTGGCCGGTGGGCATCGGGCCGCCCCACCGGCTGCTGGTCGCCTCCCGTGACAAGCCATGGGGAGGACGCAGCCGGTTCGGCCTGGAACAGGTAGCCGTGATGGTGGCCGGGCTGCTGCGCGAGGAGGACGTGACGGAACGCGAGCGCCGACTCCACTCCGCGGTACAGGCGGCACGGACCTCGGCGTTCCAGTACCTGATGGTGGGCGACGTGACCTCCGCCGGACGAGCCGTGGAACCCCTGGCGCCCGGCCTGATGGCCGCGGGCGTGGTGCAGGTCGCGGTCCTGGAGAAGGCGGCGGAGGAGGACCGCGAGGAGGTCGCGGCGGAGGTCGAGGAGGCGCTGCAGTGGGGACGGGCGCTGACCGTACTCTGCCCGGTCGACGACGCCCAGCTCATCATCATCTGGGACGGTGCGCAGGCCCCCGTCCAGACCGTGCTGGAGCCGGTCGCCGAAGCGGACCCCGACCGTGCCGTGGGGGTCAGCGGCCGCGGGCCCCTGGAACACGCCGCGCGCCTCTACGGTGCGGCCGCGGTGAGCGTGGAGGCGGCTCTGCGCACCCCGGGCGGCGTGGCGGTGCACGACGGACGCCCGCCTCTCGCGGAACTGCTCGACACCTCGGCCCGTGCATGGGCCAGGGAGCTGCTGGCGCCGCTGGAGCAGAACCTCGCCGACGCGGAACGGCGACGGCTGCTGGAGGTGTGCAGCGCGGGAATCCAGATGGGATCGCAGGGCGCCGGACGGCTACTCGGGCTGCACCGCGACACCGTCCTGTCACGGATGGGCGAGCTGACGGGACGGGTGGGCCTGGACCGCGCACTGCTCGGGGACCGGGCGAAGCTGGATCTGGCGATGCGCCTGGCCGACCTGCCGCCGCCGGTACCGGGGGTGGTGCCGGCCGGCGGCGTGCGTCAGGTCCTCGACAACGAAGGCGCCGTCATGTGGGGCAACGGCGTGCTGTCCGGGCTCCCTCCACGTCTGCTGTCGGCCCTGTCCGTATGGGTCGAGCATGAACTCGACCCCGAGGAGACGGCCCGCGAACTGGGCATCTCCCGCGGCAGTCTCGCGAGCTGGCTGCGGGAGGCCGGCACCCTCACACATCTGCCGCTGCGCAAGGACAGGCCGGCAGCCCTCCACGAACTGCTCTGGGCGCTGTACACCTCGGGCCACGTCCGGCCTTCCACCGTCACGGGCAGCGAACGGGAAGCGCGGCGGACCGCCCCGGACGGGACCGCCGAGAAGTCCCCGGAGGAGACCGGCGAGGCCGCGGAGACCGCCGGGACCGCGGAGCAGGCCAGGAGCATCGCCGGACAGCCCCCCACCGACAGGCCGCACCCCGCGCGCGCCTACGACTACTTCCTGGGCGGCCGGACGAACTACGCGGCCGACAGGTCCGCCGCTCAGCAGTCCGTCGAAGCCGCCCCCGCCGTGGCGGTCATGGCCCGCGAGAACCGTGCCTTCATGCTCCGCGCCGTACGCCATCTCGCCGGGCACGCCGGCATACGGCAGTTCCTCGACCTGGGCGCCGGAATCCCGACCGAGCCCAGCCTCCATCAGGTCGCACAGTCCGAAGCCCCCAGCGCACGCGTCGTCTACGTGGACGAGGACCCCGTCGTACACGCACACGCCGAGGCCCTGCTCAGCGGCAGCCCGCTCGGCCGCACCGCGTTTCTGCGGGCAGACGCCACGGACCCCGCCCGCGTCCTCGACTCTCCAGAGGTCCGCGAATCCCTCGACCTGGACCAGCCGGTGTCTCTCTCCCTGGTCGCGCTGCTGCCCTTCGTCACCGACGACCGTGTCGCGTACGAGATGATCCGGGGCTTCACCGATGCGCTGGCGCCCGGGAGCTATCTGACGCTCTCGCACTTCACCGGCGACATCGATCCCGGGGAGGCGGACACGGTCTGCGAGCAGCACCAGAAGCTGACGGGCACCCCGGTGAAGCCCCGTACGTACGACGAAGTTGCGGCGCTGCTCGACGGGTTGGAGCTCGTCGAGCCCGGGATCGTGCTGGTGCACCGCTGGCGCTCGGAACGCTCCGAGGAGGATCTGGCGGAGGACGACGCGCGGGTCGGCTCATACGGGGCGGTCGCCCGCATCCGCTAGGAGCGCGCCGGCGAGGGGCGGCTCCGGGCGGGTGGCCGACGGGTGTCGCGGGTGCGTGAGCGGCCGGGCGGAAAACCGGTGTCGTGGGTGCGTGCGCGCATGGAACGATCGGAGATCCACCGCCTCCCAGGTCCGCAGGAGACCCTCGCCTTGACCCCGGTCCCGCCCGGCCCCCGGCCCGAGCATCTGCAGGCGGACTGCGCGAACTGCTTCGGCCTGTGCTGCGTGGCGCTGCCCTTCCTCGCATCCCCGGAATTCGCCTTCGCCAAGGACGCGGGCGAGCCCTGCCCGAACCTCCGGCCGGACTTCCGCTGCGGCATCCACGCCGGGCTCCGCGAGCGGGGCTTCTCCGGCTGCAGCGTGTACGACTGCCACGGAGCGGGCCAGAAGGTCTCCCAGGTCACCTTCGGCGGCCGCGACTGGCGGCGCGAACCCGGCACCGCGGAGCGGATGTTCGAGGTCTTCCCGGTGATGAGACAGCTGCATGAGCTGCTGCTGTTCCTGACCGAAGCGGTGACGCTCCCGGGCACCGGGCCCCAGCGCGGCGAACTGGGCCGTGCTCTGGACGACGTCACGCGCCTCACGCACGGCAGCCCGGACGAGCTCGCCGCCGTGGACATGCGGGCGCTCCGCGACCGCGTCAACGGCCTGCTGCTGCGTACGAGCGAAACCGTACGGTCGCGGCAGCCCGGCCCGAAGAAGGACCACAGAGGTGCCGACCTCACCGGAGCGCGGCTGGCCGGAGCGGATCTGCGGGGCGCGTCGCTGCGAGGGGCCCGCCTGATCGCCGCCGACCTGGTCGGTGCGGACCTGCGGAGCGCGGACCTGACGGGAGCCGACCTGCGGGACGCCGACCTGAGCGGAGCGGACCTCAGCGGAAGTCTCTTCCTGACCCGGTCGCAGCTCGACGCGGCGAAGGGCAGCCCGGCGACCCGGGTCCCGGACGGGCTCGGCCGCCCGGCGCACTGGCGGTAGGCCCTCAGGGCCCCGGCCGTTCGGGCGGGCCGCCGCCGGTCAGGGCACAGTGCCCAGCGGCGGCAGCCTCAGCCGCAGCAGCCCCCGCCGCAGCAGCCGCCCCCGCCGCCTCCCGCCGGCGCGGCAGCCGCGCCGGGGGCGGACGCGGCGGAGGCACCGCCCACAGCCACGGTCGACAGCAGCTTCACCGTGTCCCCGTGGCCGTTGGGGCAGTCGGCCGGCGCCCCCGACTCGGCCATGGGACGGGCCAGTTCGAACTGCGTGTCGCACTCACGGCAGCGGTACTCGTATCGCGGCATGCACGAATGCTACCGGCGCGCGTCAGCCTTGCCGACGGCTTTCAGCCCCCGCCGGCGGACGGCAGGGCCGCCCACGCCCGCACGCCCGCACATCACTGACCGGCGGCCCGCTGCTCCCGGATCTGTTCGACCACCCGCTGGACCGCCTCCTTCACGGCGTCCAGCTCGGTCAGCAGATGCCAGTAGTCAGGGTGGCGTCCCGTCAGCCCGGCCACAGCCCGGTCCACACGCGCGACGGCGTCGTCGAGCGGCCCCGCGTGGGACGGGTCGGGCGTGCTGCGACCTGCCATCGCCAGGCGCTGAGCGTCACGGATCGCGAAACGCGTCCGCTCGACCTCCTTCGTGTGGTCGAAGGAGACCTCGTTGAGCCGCTGCAGCCGGTCACCGGCCGCCTTGATCGCCTCGTCCGCGGAGTTCAGCAGCGCCCGCACCGTCGACAGCTGCGCCGTCGCGTCGGCCCAGCGCTGCTCGTCGCGCGCCTTGCGGCCCTCCGCCAGCTTCTCCTCCGCCCGCTGTACGGACTTGGCCGCCTGCGCCGGCACCTGCTGAAGGTCCTGCCAGCAGGCGGCACTGAAGCGGCGCCGCAGCTCACTCAGCACCGGCTCGACCTGGCCGGCCCGGGTGTGCAGCGCCTGTGCGCGCGTACGGAGCGATGCGAGCCGCTTGTCGGTCTCCGCTGCCCGCTCGGGCAGCCGCTCCGCCTCTCCGCGGACCGCTTCGGCCTCGCGCACGACGCGGTCCGCGCGGCGCAGCGTCTCCTGCACGCCGTGCTGCCCCGCGCCCTCGTTGAGCTTGGTCAGATCAGGGGAGAGCGCCGCGAGCCGGCCGGCGAGATCATCGGCCTTGAGCCCGGAGTCCCGTGTGGCGTCCAGGGCGTTCGACGCCGCCAGCAGGCCCTGCTTGGCCCGCTCCACGGCTGGGGCGAGCCGCGCCAGCTGCGTCTCGGCCTGCGACAGCAGCGGGGCCAGGCTCTCCCCGAACCGCTGCAGCTCGCCCCTGACCCGCTCCAGCTCCTGGCGGGCCTTCGCCAGCTCGGCACGTGCGCGGGCGGCGGCGCCGGCATCGAGGTCGTCCCGGTCCAGGTCGTGGGCGTCGACGGCGGAGATGTACTCGTGGCTGACCTGGTCGATACGGGAGCCGAAGTCCGCGAAGTCCGCGACCGCCTTGCGGGCGGCGGGGGAGTCGTCGACGGCGTTCAGGGTCTCGATGGAGATCCGCAGGTCACGCTGCGCGGTGTCCAGCTCGTAGAAGGCGGCCGCGGCGTCGTCCTTGGCCGCCTGCGCGTCGGCGCGCTGATGCTCCGCACGGGCGCTGCCCCAGCCCCAGCGGCGGGTGCCGCCGCCGTTCATAGCCGCCACCGAACCTCTCCCCGCGTCCCCACGTCCCGCACCAGCGATCGCTGGTCATTCTCCCACCCTGGGCCAACGAACACACGAGCCAGTTCGTTCAACGATACGTGGAAAACACCACCGGACATCCCCCGCGGGCGCCGGAGGCCCAGCCCCCGGCCGCCGGCCGCAAGGGTTTGCGCCGCCCGACGCGGGACAAGGTAGTCTGTGGCCTCGTTCGAAGGGCGCATAGCTCAGCGGTAGAGCGCTTGCCTTACAAGCAAGATGTCACTGGTTCGATCCCAGTTGTGCCCACCACAAACCCGCATGTCAAAGGTCCGCCGCATGATCGCGGCGGGCCTTCGGCGTGTGTTTCCTGTGGGCCGGCCCGCGCAGGCTGACGGCCGGAATCATCTCTCCCTCCCCGGTCGAGCCGGCGCTTCCCGTGTCCCGGGCTCCTCGAGGCCTCGCCCAACTGCCGGGGATCCGGCGGACTTTGAGGTCTGTTGCCTGTGCCGAGCGGCAGTCGGCTCCTGATCCGGCCCGGCGGGAACCGGGGAGCGGGCGGGTTGCGTCTTCGGAGCGTCCCGGCCGCCGCACGGGCGTGACGCGACCGACGGGGGACGACCACTCAGAGGGGAATCGCATCGTGGGAATCCGAAGGGCGCACAGGGCGGGCCTCGCGGGGCTGGCCGTCGCCGCGCTGCTGGCGACGGGTTACGGCACGGCGCAGGGCGTCTCCGTCGGCGAGGACGTGAAACCGGGCGGCGGCCCCGCCGGTCCGGACGGACGGCACCAGCCTGCCGCGGCGGCCGCGGACGACGACTACGAGTCGAAACTCGAACTCGGTGACGGCCGGAAGGTCCACGTGCGGCTGGTGAAGGGCACAGGCGTGCAGGAGCGGCACAAGGCTGCCGGCGGCGGGAAGTGGAGCAAGTGGAAGACGCTCTACAAGACCAGGACCGACCTCTGCCAGGGCGTCGGACTCGCCGAGCGCGAAGGCACCGTCTCGCTCATCGCCGACTTCGGCCTGTACTGCTCCGACGGTGAGCCGCCGACCGAGTCCGTGGCCGGGGTGGGCACCGGCGACCTGACCGAGTGGGACATCGACGTCACCGAGGACTTCGACGGCTGGGACGACACCTCCATCAACGACGACGGCAGCAGGGTCGTCTTCCTCTACGACAGCGACTCCGGTCTCTACACCCTCCGCTGGGAGCGGAGTGAGGGCTTCTCGGAGATCGACCGCCCCGAGGAGTGACCCGGCGGCTCCCCGACTCCCTTGTGTGTCCGGGGAGTTGAGGGTTTCGCGGCGTGGGCGACGGGTCCGTACGGGCGCAGGACACGCCGGGCGGCGGATGCTGTGCCCGGACGCCCGGCGTGTCCACCATCTCGGCATGACAGAGGGCACCGGCCGAGAGATGAGGGATCGGATGAGAGCGCTGACCCGGCTTCGCGTCACCCGCATGACCCCCGGCACCCGTGGCAACCGCGGCACACGCGTGGCCCGCCGCAGCCGTCCAGGCCGTACGGGCGGCGGGCTGTCCGGCGCAGGACGGACCGGGACGGAACGGGGAACGGGACGGTCCCGCCCGGCCGGCCACCTCGTCCGCGCCGGCGGTGTCCTCGCGCTGGCGCTGGCCACCCTCGGCACCGCCGCTCCGGCCGCCCCCGCGCCCGCTGATCCGGCGGCCCCTGCGACCGCTGATCCGACGACCCCCGCGACCGCCGCCCCGGCCACCCGGGCCGCTCCGCTGCCTCCCGCCCCGATGGCCGTCGCGCCGTACCTCTCACTCGGCTGGGGAGACGCGCCGGAACCCGCGGAGGTCATGGCGGCCACCGGCGTCCGCTGGTTCTCGCTCGCCTTCGTCCTCAGCCGCGGCACCTGCGAACCGCGCTGGGACGGCCGCCGGCCGCTGTCCGGCGGCGTCGACGACCGCACCGTCCGGGCCGTGCGGGCGGCGGGCGGCGACGTCATCCCGTCCTTCGGCGGCGGCCTGGGGCACAAGCTCGAACAGAGCTGCGCCGACGCGCAGTCGCTGGCGGCCGCGTACCAGAAGGTGATCGACGCCTACTCCCTCAAGGCGATCGACATCGACATCGAGATGAGCGCCTACCGCAGCAAGGAGGCGCAGCGGAAGACCCTCGCCGCACTCAGCCGCGTGAAGAAGGCCAACCCCGGCCTGGTCACGTACATCACGCTGCCCAGCTACCGCTCCGGGCCCGACCGTTCGCTCATCGACCGTGCCGCGGAGATGGGTGTGGAGCCGGACGCGTGGAGCATCATGCCGTTCTCGTTCGTGCCGTCGGCCAAGGGCGAGGACATGGGACGGATCAGCACGCGCGCGGTCGACGGGCTCAAGGACCGGCTGATGAACGCGTACGGCTACTCGGAGACCGAGGCGTACGCGCACAGCGGCATCTCCTCGATGAACGGGATCACGGGGGAGGGGGAGACGATCACGGTGGAGGACTTCCGCACCATCGCCGCCCACGCGCGCAAGCACGGTCTGAGCAGGCTCACCTTCTGGTCCGTCAACCGGGACCGGCCCTGCGGCGCACGCCCCTACCCCGCGGAGGACTCCTGCTCGGGAGTTGCGCAGAAGCCGTGGCAGTACACGAAGACCCTGGCGCAGCACGGCCGTTGAGCCCGGGCCGCGGAGCAGGGGCTCCCTCTGCCCTACGCCGAGTGCGCCGGCTGACCGGCCTCCCGGCCGTCGCCGGCGTCCTCGGCCTTGCGCCGCAGCGCGTACGCCGCCAGCGTGCCGAATGTGAACAGCGCCAGCACCGAAACCGCCGTCCCGAGCCAGGTCGCGCCCAGCCAGCGCCCCCCGAAGTAGCCGAGACTCACGCTGTACGCGGCCCATGTGAGCCCCGCCAGGGCGGACCACGGGACGAACTCCTTCGCACGACGGTGCGCCGCACCCGCCGTGAGGCTCACGACGGAGCGCCCCGCCGGGGCGAACCGCGCCAGCACGACCAGCGCGCCCCCGCCGCCCGCGAGCGCACGGCCGAGCCTCTCCTGAGCCAGCCTCAGACGGCGCGAGCGGGACAGGGCGCGGTCGAAACGGTCACCGCCGCGCCGTGCCATGCGGTACGCGACGAGGTCGCCGAGCACCGAGGCCGTGGCCGCGCACAGCACCAGCGCGAGGATCTCAGGTACGTGCGCCGACTCGGCGGCATGGCGGGCCTGGTCGGGCAGATCCGCGGCGCCGGCGGCTGTGGTGGTGGCCGTGGTGGCCGTGGTGCCCGCCACGGCTGTCGCGGCCGCGACGACGAGCACACCGCTGGGCAGCAGGGGAACGAAGACGTCCAGCAGCACGGAGGCCGCGATCACCCCGTACAGCCATGGGGACCCGGTCACGGATCCCAGGAACTCCAGCACCGTTCTTTCCCCCGTACCTCTCAGTTCGCTGCGCCGCTCCGCGTGTCACGTCAGGTTCAGATCAAGAGTCAGTCCAGCGTACGCCCGCTTGTTGCGGCGGGAGCCGCTGCTGCGTGCGGGATCGATCTCGGTCCTGTCTCAGAGCAGTAACGGATCTTCAAAGGGCCGGGGGAGCACTCCGGGGCAGCCCGGGGGAAGATCAACTTCCCGTGTGGCTGGGCTCGTTGGGGGACGCGGAGGCCGGTGGGTCCTGAGGGGATACGAGCGTCCGCCGGTGCACCTCGTCCAGACGCGAACGGCTGCCGCGTCCGGCGCCCGGAACACCGCCCGGGCTGTCCGCCCCCTCGGGAACGGCCCGCGCCTGCTCCAGCGACAGCTCAGCCGAACGGCCGCGCAGCCGCAGCGTCATGAGCTGGTTGCCGAACCAAGGGCCGCCGGAACGCTTCCACTTGACCAGCGGGCGTCCCGTACGTCCGTGGCGGGCCAGCGCACGTCCCAGGCTGCGGCCGGCCCGGCTCCAGCCGAAACGGAACCCCGCGCGCATCACCGCGGGGACGCTGTTGTGCATCGGCGAGCAAGTCAGCTGCAGAACAAGGGAGTTCACCGGGCGCGGGAAGGCGGGCTCGCTGACATAGGCGTGGTGCACGTCGCCGGACAGGACGCACACCGTCGAGGGAGCCGCGTGCGCGCTTGCCACCTCTTCGACGAGTTCGCTCAGCGCGTCGAATGAACGGGGATAGGCGGCCCAGTGCTCCAAGTCGGCGGCGCGCCGCATCCGTTCACCGAGGCGCGCCCAGCGCTCGCCGCGTGCGCCGCGGCACAGGGCCGCGTTCCAGGTCTCGGCGTCGTGGATCGCAGGCGGCAGCAGCCATGGCAGTGACGTGCCCAGGAGGAGGTGGTCGTAGCCGCTCCCGGCTCCGTGCACGCCGGTGGTTCCGTGAACGCCGGCGGCCCCGTGGGATCCGGGTCCGGCGGTGCCCGCGAGGTCGTGGTCCTGCGGACCCGTCCCGGTCAGCATCTGCTCGCGCAGCCATGCCATCTGCTGCTTGCCGAGCATCGCGCGCTCCTGCTCGTCGAGCACACGTGCCGCCCGCGTGTCGACCATCAGCATGCGGACCCTGCCGAAGTCGCGGCGGAAGCTCCAGCGCGCAGTGTCCGGGTATGTGTCGACGCGCTCCACGAACTCGCGCAGCACCGCTGTGCCGTCCCCTGCCGCACGTACGGCAGCGAAGACCGGGTCCTCTGCGAGCTCGCCCGGCGAGAGGTTGCCCAGATGCTGATAGACCCAGTACGACGCCAGGCCGCCCAGTATGCGCTCGCGCCACCAGCCGGTCGCACGCATCTCGGTGCGCCATGCGTCGCTGGTGTTCCAGTCGTCTATCACGTCGTGGTCGTCGAAGATCATGCAGCTGGGGACGGTGGAGAGCAGCCAGCGCACCTCCGGATCCGTCCAGGACTCGTCGTAGAGGAGCGTGTATTCGCCGAAGTCCGCGACCTGGTTCCACGGGGGTTCCGTCAGGTCGCGTCTCTCCGCGAGCTTCGCCCGTACGTTCTCCGAGGTCTCGTCCGCGTAGACCTGGTCGCCGAGGAGCAGGAGCACATCCGGGCGGTCGCCTCCCGCGATGGCGCGCTGGGCGAGGGCGTCGAGGGCGTCGGGGCCGACCGGGTCGTGGTTGCTGCCGGAGGGGCGGGCGGCCCAGCGGCACGAACCGAAGGCGACGTCGACGTTGCCCGTGCCGGGGGCGGGTGTGCGGATGGTGCTCGGGGGGAGCGGGGAGCCGGGCATGGGCCAGACCTCGCTGCCGTCGAGGAGCAGGCGGTAGGCGGTCTCGGTGCCGGGTTCGAGGCCGACGACCGTGATCAGGGCGTAGTGGTGGCCCGCGATCTGCCAGGTGCGTGCGGTGCCGCCGGCGGTACCGGAGTCACAGCGGACCTCGGCCTCGGCGGGGCCGTCGGTCTCGATCCAGATCGTCGCCGTGTCCTCGTCGACGTAACGCAGCAGCGGTCCCAGGCGCAGCCTGCCCATGGAGTTCTCCCTCCGTCGTCCCGCACGGTACGGAACGACCAGGGCAACCGGCGAGTTTCCGACGAGGAGAGCGGTGCTCTTTGTCTTGGCGGCTTGTCATGGCGGAGGAGATCGGAGCGGTGCTTCGTTGCGAGAGCAGTGCTCACGGTGCTCACGGGCACGGTGCTCACGGGCTGGGCGTGGGGAGGGGTGCTCCGGTCCGAGAGCGGTGCTCACCCAGCTGTGGCGGGCGGAGCCTGGCGCCCGGGCCCGCATCCGTCTGCGCAGAGAGCACCGCTCCGAAACAGAGAGCACCGCTCCGAGGCAGGGAGCGTCGCTCCGAAACAGAGAGCACTGCTCCCCTGCGCCCAAAGAGCACTGCTCCGGAATTGCCCTGACCCTCCGCGTGGAGGCGTGCATTCCGGAGCAGTGCTCTGGGTTGTGAGCGGCGCAGTGAACGGAGCCCCGGCCAGACCGTGAATCGGGGGTCCGGTCCAGTCCGGCCCAGTCAGGCCCGGCCGCCGCGCGCCCGGCCCGCCGCCGACCGGCTCACCAGGTGAGGGCTGCCCGCCGCCGACCCGCTCAGCAGGTGCCGAGTGCGTCGTTCAGTGCGCTCTTCTCGGCCGAGTCCGCGGTCATCTTGTAGGTGTCCTTCACCCAGATCCACATCCGGGCGTAGGTGCAGTGGAAGCTCTCCTTCGGCGGCATCCACTCGGCCGGGTCCCGGTCGCTCTTCGACTGGTTCACGTTGTCCGTGACCGCGAGCAGCTGCGCGACCTGCATGTCGTTGGCGAGCTTCTCCCGCTCCTCCTGAGTCCACTCGCTGGCGCCCGAGGTCCACGATTCGGCGAGCGGCACCATGTGGTCGATGTCGACGTCCGAGGGGTCGGTCCACTTTCCGTCGTCGTAGGGGCTGGTCCAGGAGCCGCTGGTGGGGTAGCAGTCGCTGCCCGTCTCCACGCCCTCGCCGTCGCGCTTGAGGACGGCCTCGCGGGTGTCGCACCCCTCGCCCTGGTCGCTCCAGTGGGGGAACTTCTCGCGGTCGTAGCCGTCCATGGAGCCCTCTGCCTGCTCCGACAGCCCGTCCAGCATGGTCTTCGCCTCGGAGGCGCTAGGTGGCGCGGGCGGCTCGGCCTGGGCGGGAGCGATGCCGGTGGTGAAGAGCAGCAGCCCGGCGCAGGGAGCGGCGATTGCGGTGATTATGACCGACTTGCGTCGACGCGCGTAGAGCTTCGTGCGTATGCGCTTCTGCATACGGACTCCCTCGTTGTGGGGGGAATTGCGAGGCGTACGCCCCGTGGGACTGATCGTGCCGACGACACGTTGCCGGGAGGCAGGCGTCAGGTAACAGCGTGACGACGTGTTCACGTCACATCAAGGGCTTGGTCACAACTCCCCGCTGACCGCGCCTTTTTCCCTCCCCTTTCCCTCTCCCGGCGCCCGTCCGGAGGCGGATCGCGCACGGACGGGCGCATCGTCTAGCCTTGCGTCCAGCAGAAGGGGAGTAGCTCTTCGCCGGACCGTCGACACACTGGGCGGGCTTCCGGTCCGCGGCCACCGCCGTCCGTAGCGGTGCGCCGGCGGCCGTTCGTCCCGCCCCGGCGCCCGGAGCGCGGCATCCCGGACAGGCAGCGGCACGCGGCCGGTTCGGGGTAAGGCGCCAGCGAGACCTTCGGCCGAGCAGTGTCCGTCATGTACGACGCTGCCGTGCCGAAGCGTGCTCCGCTCCGGTACGGCGGCCCTTTCCGGAGGACCCCTTCAGTGATCAGCCTCTCCGTCGCCGCCGTCGTCTTCGGTGTCGTTTTCCTCGCCGAACTGCCCGACAAGACAGCTCTCGCAGGTCTCGTACTGGGCACCCGCTACCGCGCTTCGTACGTCTTCGCGGGTGTCGCCGCCGCCTTCGTCCTGCACGTCGTCCTCGCGGTGGCGGCCGGCAGTGTGCTGACGCTGCTTCCGCACCGCATCGTCCAGGCCGTGGTCGGCGTGCTCTTCCTCGCCGGCGCAGCGGTGCTGCTGCTGAAGAAGGACGGAGGGGAGGCAGGAGGCGAGGGCGAGGAGCAGGCGAAGGCACCGGACGGCCGGTCCTTCTGGAAGGTGGCCTCCAGCGGCTTCATGCTCATCCTGGTCGCGGAGTTCGGAGACCTGACGCAGATCATGACCGCCAACCTCGCGGCCCGGTACGACGATCCCCTCTCGGTCGGTCTCGGTGCGGTGCTCGCGCTGTGGTCGGTCGCGGCCATCGGGATCATCGGCGGACGGACGCTCATGCGGTTCGTGCCGCTGCGGCTGATCACCAGGGTCGCGGCACTGCTGATGACGGGTCTCGCCGTGTTCAGTCTGTACGAGGCCGTGGCGCCGTGACCCGCGCCCCCGGCACCCCGTGAGGCGTGCGTCTGGAACGTCCCTCGCCGGAGCGGGACTTCCCGCTCGTCGCCGCGGACGGGCAGTCAGGGAAGGGGCTTTGGTTCTCCTCACCGCTCGCCCGGAAGCCGGGCCCTCCCGCGGCGTGTTCGAAACCCCTCACCGAAGTAGCCCTGCCCGCACGGTCGTTCGGCGGTCGTTCGGCCTTCCCGTCCTCATTCCGGTGCGGGAAGGCGCGGGAAGGCGCGGGGAGGAACGAGCAAGTGACGGAATGACCCTCGTCACTCTTCGCACGTCATTTCGGACTGCGGTTGACCCACCCTCCCACGAGCCGCGTAAGGTGCACGGCTGGACAGTCACTGGCGATTCGGGTGGCGTCGGCGCGTAAAGGGCGTGCCGGCAAGACCCAGGGGAGGGGCCGGGATGACGGCGCATAGATGCTGCCCGGAGTGCGGTGCGGAGTTGACCGCCGACGGGGGGAAGTTCTGTGGCTGCGTAGGCCCGTTCACGGCTGAGCATGTCGACCCGATGCACATACGTCCGTACGTCGACCTGCCGGAACCCGAGGACGCGGGGTCGCAGACGCCCGACCTCGAACCGTTCGCCCGCTGCGGGCAGGGGGAGACCGCCGAACTCCCCGTGCTGCGCCGGTTCGACGGGCCGTACGAGGACGAGCCGTACGAGGACGAGCCGTACGGTGACCTCTCCGACGGTTCGTTCGACGCCCCGTACGGAGGTCCGTACGGCGGTCCCGTTGAGCGGGAGCCGGGCGCGCCCGCCGCACCGCTCGCCTCTGCCGCGTCCGACTCGCGAGGAGGCAGCCACCGCCGCCGGAAGGGCCGCGGAGCCTACGCCTACGGACAGGACGAGGCGGCCGGCAAGCGCCGCCGCCCCGCCAAGGCCGCGCTCGCGGCGGTCGGCGCCGTCGCGGCGCTCGGCGCGGGACTGCTGACGACGCAGGCGCTCACGGGTGGCGGCAGCGGCGACGACCGCAGCCTCAGCACCGACGACACCGCTCTCCCGGATCCCCCCAGCGGCGGACCCACCGAGGAGCCGTCCCGCACGGATGAGGGCAAGCGCGACAAGAAGCCCTCGGCGAAGCAGACCGCGCGTACCGGGTCCGGCAGCCCGCGCGCCGACCGTGACGGCGGCGACCGCGGCGAACGGGCCCCCGCCCCGTCGCGTACGTCTCCGTCCTCGTCCTCCGCGCCCGGCACGCCCGGCGCTCCCGGCTACGACGGCGACCGCGGCAACGGCTGGGGCTGGGGCGGAGGCGGAAACCACGACGGCGACCGGGACCGTCCGCGGCCCCCGCAGGAGCCGACGCAGCCGGGCGGCGAGACGCTCCGTCCCGGCGACAGCGGCCCGGAGGTCGCCGAACTGCAGCGCCGGCTCAAGCAGGCGGGTGCGCTCGACGAGAGCGCACCGGAGGACGGTGTCTACTCAGGGGACGTGCAGCAGGCGGTCGCCCAGTACCAGGCGCGCAACCAGGTGCGCGGGGACGAGTTCGGCGAGTACGGACCCAGCACGCGCCGCTCGCTGGAGTCCCACACGACGGGCTGAGCGGGCGGCCACAGCCACGAGAACACAGGCCATCACGGGCACACCGGCAGGCACAGGCGCAGCCCTGGGTACCGCCTGCGGCCTCGGGCGGACCCGTACGGAGGTTCCGGACTGGCGCGGGACCCAGTCTCTTTGTATCGTGATGGAACAAAGTGGCCCCGCCCGCTTCCCCTGCGCCAGGCTGCCTGGCCCGCGGGTCCCCTGACCGGCGGGCGGGACCACTTGGTTCTGTCCCAGCGCGTTAGGGAGCCCGCAGACCATGCCGACACCGCTACCGCAGCAGGAACCGCAGCCGTTGCAGGGGGAACCGGGGCAGCGGCCGTCCCTCACCGCCCGCGGACTGCTCCTCGACATGGACGGCACCCTCGTGAACTCCGACGCCGTCGTCGAACGCGTCTGGCGCGACTGGGCAGCGTCCAAGGGTCTCGACCCGGCCGCCGTGCTCGCCATCTCGCACGGCAGGCAGGGTCACGAGACGATGGCCGAGGTCCTTCCTGACCGCCCCATGGAGGTCAACCACGCGGAGAACGCGGCGCTTCTGGCCCGTGAGACGCGTGAGCTGGACGGCATCGTCCCGGTGGCCGGAGCCCTGGCGTTCATGGCGGCGCTCGTCCGTGTGCCGCACGCGCTCGTCACGTCCGCGGACACCGCTCTGGCGACGGCCCGGATGGACGCGGCGCAGGTGCGGATGCCCGGTCTGTGCGTCACGGCGGAGAGCGTGAGCGCGAGCAAGCCGGACCCCGAGGGATTCCTCAAGGGCGCCGCGGAGCTCGGCCTCCCGCCGGAGGAGTGCGTGGCCTTCGAGGACTCCGGCGCCGGCATCGCGGCGGCGCGGGCCGCGGGCATGCGGGTCGTCGGGGTCGGGCCGAGGGCGGCCGCGCACGGCCCGACGGTTCACGTCACCGACCTGACCCGGCTGACGGTCGAGCCCCTTGCGGACGGGAGCGTCCGCCTCTGCTTCACGGACTGACCGGTCCCGCGGACCGGCCGGCATGTGCCGCCGGGCGGCGGCGGGCTCGTCAGGGCTCGCGGCGGAACAGGGCCGTCCAGAGGAAGGGTTCGCCGAAGTACGCGGACTCCGGCGGCTCGTCCCGCATACGGCGCAGCTCCAGCTCCGTCAGATCGGAGAAGATCCACCGCAGCGACTCCGGTGTATAGGCGAGGCCGCCTTCGAGGCGCGCACGGCGGTAGAGGTCCGCGTCCCCGAGTTCGCATCCCATCCCGCCGGCCGCGAAGCAGACCAGGCCCAGATGGCCGCCGGGTGCGAGGACGCGGTCGAGCAGGGCGAGATAGCTGACGCGGCGGTGCGGCGGCAGGTGATGGAAGCAGCCGGAGTCGTAGATCAAGTCGTACGGTCCGCCGAGTACGCCGGAGCGGCCCGAGTCGTCGGACCGGCCGGAGCCGCCGGCCTTGAGGTCGAACGCGTCACCGCAGTGGAAGCGCACACCGGCTCCGGCCTCACGTGCGCGGTCGCCGGCCCAGGCGATGGCAGCCGGCGACAGGTCCACGGCGTCCACCTCGAAGCCGAGCGAAGCCAGGTGGAGGGCGTTACGGCCGGGACCGCATCCCAGGTCGAGCGCGCGGCCCGGAGTGATGAGGCCGCGCTCGCCGTACGAGGCGAGGTTCTCGTCCGGCCGCGGCACGAAGAACGGCACCGGCCGCGCCCGGTCCGCGTAGAAGCCGTCCCACCAGTCGGCCGCGCCCGTGGTCCAGCGGTCCGCCTCCGGCTCGAACAAGCCGTCCAGAAGCCTGAGTACGTCCTCCGCGCTGCGGATGTTCCGGTCCATCCGACCCCCCCTCCCCGTGCCTCGGCAATCCTGGTTCCGCCGAGGCACGGGAACCGCAGGTCCGGCCCGGCCAACCTGACCGGCGTACCGGGCCGTGGACGTCCGGAACACGGCCCCGCCGCCCGACGGCTCACCACGGGAGCGGCAGATCCCGCCCGTGCGCCGCCCGCGCATGTCTGCGCAACCTCACCCGGGCGTCGGTCTCCGCGCTCCGGTCGTACTCCCTGGCCGCCTTCTCCACCAGCCCCAGCATCGCGGTGCACACCGGGCACTCCTTTGCCGCATTCGCTTCGCGGCTCGCTTCCGACATCCTCGGATGTTCGCGTGTACGGGAGCGACGACACGTCAGGCGTCCCTTGAACGGCGTGAGTTGGCGTCATTCGGGTGTCATCAGCGGGGCTCCCGCCGTGCGTCACGCCCGCACGGCCGCGGAAGCTAGTCCTTCTTCGGCGCCGCCTGCTGGACGACCTCGAAGGACCACACGGCCGAGTCCGAGGCCGCGGGCCTGGGGCGGTCGCCGCCTCCCTGGTGTGCGGCCTTCATCGGGCCTTCCATCCATGCCTGGAACGACTCCTCGTCGCGCCACCGCGTGTACACCAGGTAGTTGTCGGTGCCCTCGACGGGGCGGAGGAGTTCGAACCACTCGAAGCCGTCCGAGCCCTCCACCGCGCCCGCGCGGGAGGCGAATCGCTTCTCGAGGGTCTCCCGCTGCTCGGCGGGAACGGTCAGCACGTTGATCTTTACGACGCTCATGCGCCCCATCCTGCCGCACCGCTTCCGGCGGCCCGCCGCCCCCGTTCCCGTTTGCCCGTTGACGTTGCGGCGCGGGCGCCGGCGGTACGAAACGGACCGGAGGTCCCAGCGGGAGAAGCGTGAGGCACGATCACGGCCGCGAACCGTGGCGGCTCACTCCGGCGGGCGGCTGTACTTCTCCAACGTCTCCTGCCCTGTGGATGCCTCCTGGAAGACCAACTCCCAGGGCCCGGTGTTCACGTCGAAATCCTTGCCGAACCCGACCCACTTCCCGGCCATCCGCCGCCCCGTGGGCTCCACGAGGAGCTGAACCGCGCCGTGGTAGCGGGCTCCCGCGTAGTAGCCGTCGTCCGCAGTCTGTTCAACCCACGTGCCCGTGACCACGTTCCGGTCAATCGTGAGGTCCAGGGAGAGCGGGGAGCCCGGGTTCAACGAGGCGCCGTCCAGGGAGCGGCCGGTGAGCTTGTTGCCGTGCTGGAGAAGTACGACATGGTGAGCGCCCTTGAACGTCGAGTCCCGGCCGGAAGAGAAGAATTCGTAGCGGCTCAGCCAGACGCCTGAGTAGTTCTCCGTGGCTGTGCCCGGCGCTGGCCTGGGCGTGCCAACGGCAGCAGTGACGCCGTTCGTTCCGTGCTCCATGTCGTGCCCTCCACTGCCGTCGCTCCGCACCCGTGCCATGGGAACCGGGAGAATGAAGCCCAGTGATTCCACCGGAAGTCCCGTGACACGTTGTAAGGCGCGAGCATAAACCGGGCGAGGCCACGTGCTCACGCCGCTTTCCCAACGCTGTACGAGCCGCTTGGAGGCGTCGTTGGGGTCGCCCGCGACGTCACCGGCGCGGCGCAACTCACGCGCCAGGCCGTCCTGGCTCAGCCGCATGCCGATACGCACGGCGCGAAGGGTGTCGTTTGGGGCTTCCTGAGCGGTGGTCATGTCGCTATCTTCCCCCGCTGGCGCCCCGTATGACACCCGAATGACGCCCAACGAAGGACGCTAATCGGACGCCTGACGCGTCGTCGCATTGGCCCTCGTGACCGCCGGAGCATTCAGGCATGGATGACGACGAGCGGCTGAGGGGCTGTGCCGTATGCGTTCAGATCACGCAGCAGATGGAGCGGGCGGCCCGAGAGTGTCACAGGAGCGAAGAGACCGATGCACGCGTGAAGCTCCGCAGGCACGTACGGGAGGCGCACGGGAGGGAACTGCCATGGCCCGTGTGGTGAACCCTCCGCCGTGCCCGTTCCCCCTGCTCCGTCTGTCGGTGGAAGGGGCGGCAGTGATCACCCGGTACGCGGGCCCGATCTACGGCTGCACGACCGTCCTCGCCACGTTGCTTGTCGACGTTCTGACCTTCGCCAGTACACCCGACTGATTCAGGGGAGAGAGCATGTCCGATGTACGCAGGATGCTTACGCCAGACCAGTTCGAAGGCGTCACCGACACGGTGCGGGACAACAATCCAGGTATGGCCGAAGACGTGGCCGTTCGCATCGTCACGGAGGCACTGAAGTACGTGGACTCCGTGACGCAGTTCCCCACGGTGCGCACGTCCCCGTCCCGTGTCGTGGATGAGGGATGGCACGCGCTGATCCTCCACACGGAGCTGTACGCCGATCTGTGCGCACGCCTCGGCGGATTCGTGCACCACTACCCTGAGCGTCCCGACCCCGAGCGGTTCGACCCTGACGTACTCACGCGCACGGTGGCGGCTATCGAGCAGTCGGGGCACACAGTTGACCAAGAACTGTGGACGGGTCCCACCAAGGCATTCGTGGACGTCACGGCAAAGTGCTCTCACACACCGATGCCTGGCGGCTGCGGGCCGATCCGTCCCGGGAACTGCGGGACACACAGGTAAGGTCGGGCCGCAGACGGAGGGGAGCGCCATGGGACCGGACGAAGCCGAGCGAGTAGCTGACGTGCTGCGCAGGTTGGGGGTCGGTGGTGTGGTGGCCCCCGTGGACTCGGAGGACCCGTCCGGGGAGTGGAGGGTGTTCGACCACTCCGACCCGGAGACGCGCCGGGACATCACGGCGGAGGTTCTGGCGGCTGTCGCTGAACGCGTGCCCGCTCAGGGTGATGAGCCTGAACGCGCCGGGCCCACGCGGGGCTTCGTACTGCCGTCGAACGACGGGCAAGGCGACTGACTCTGCGCAAGACGGAGCCCCCGATCCCGGATCACCGGGCCGGGGGCTCTTCGCGCGTGTTTTTCATGTGCGTGCCTTGACACAATCCTCGATCTTTACGCGGCTCATGCGCCCCATCCTGCCGCACCGCTTCCGGCGGCCCGCGTTCCGGCTGCGGCGCCGGGGGACGGAGAGATGTCCGCGAATCGTCATGCTCACCGAACTGGCGGGCGTACTCAGCCCGTTCAGATCGGTCGCGTCCGAGGTCGCTTACGAGCGTGCACACACTGGCAGGCTGACTGACGACGTACGGTGAGGGCGTGTCGAATGAGCATCTGGGACGCACGCTGCGGCGCCTTCGCCGCCTGGCCTCACTGACGCAGGAGGAGTTGGCGGAGCGCTCCGACGTGTCCGTGGACGTGATCCGCCAGCTCGAACAGCAGCGTAAGCACTCGGCACGGTTGCCCACCCTGCACGCTCTGGCCAACGCCCTGGGCGTGGAGCTGACCACACTCCTCGGAGATCCTCCTGCGGTCGCCTCCACAGGAGAGACGGACGGGCCGCGCTTCGTCGCCGTACGCCGCGCGATCACGCCCGTGATGTGGGGACCGCCGCCCGAGCCGCCCGGACCGGACTTCTCCCTCGATGCCCTGCGCGACCGGATCGCCGACGGCTGGTCCCAGTACCACGCGGCCGAGTTCGACGCCCTGATGAAAGCCCTGCCGGACCTGATCGCCGAAGCCCGGTCCGCCACGGTGGTGCAGAGCGACGACGACCGTTCAGCAGCCTTCGTGGCACTTGGGAAGGTGCTCCAGCTCGGTGGCCACCTGTCCGTCCGCATGGGCAAGACAGACCTCGCCCTGACCGGCCTGGAACGTGCCATACAGGCGGCCGAGCAGTCTGCGGACCCCCTGCTGGCCCCGATGATTGCCAACTCCGTGGCGTGGACGTACCAGCGGCAAGGCCGTCTGGATGACGCGCTCCACGTCGCGCTCCACGCAGCCGGGACCGCCGAGCAGAGCGGCCACACGAACACAGCCGACGGCCTGAAGGTCTGGGGGGCGCTGACCATGAGCGCCGCCACCTCCGCTGCGCGGGCCGGGGACTACGACCGCGCGGCCGCGATGATGGAGACGGCGGAGAAGGCGGCGGCGCGCGTCTCCAAGTTGCCCGAGGGCAGCGACAGTCGCATGGTGAGCGTGTTCAGCCCGTCGTCCGTGCGCATCGAACGCGTCCGCCTCGCCGTCCAGTACGGGCATCCGGAAGAGGCCCTGAAGCTGGCCAAGGGCATGCGGCTGAGCAAGGACACCCCACCGTCGTGGCGCACCTGGCTACTGCTCGACGTGGCCCGTGCGCATACCGACACCGGCGACGCGGCAGGAGCCGTGAAGACCTTGGAGTCACTGCGCCGCGTGGCCCCCGAGTGGATGCGGCACCACACGCTCGCAGTGGCAATCGTGCGTGACCTGTGGTCGCTGCCGAACCACCCGCCGGGGCTGCGCCCGTTGGCGGAGTTCCTGGGGGTCGCTGCGTAAGGTCCCGGAACTGGGACGCAACGCCCCTGTCGGCTTTCTCAGCGGATCGCTTGCATTGACGGCATGCCACGCAACCGCGCGAACCGTTCCGGGTTCGGCCGATTCGGGAGAGCAGACCTCAATGCCGCGTCCTACGGTCCCGCACCCTCCGACCAGGGGCGTTGTCGCCCGACCGACCGGGCATCCCGGCTACAGCGAGACCCTGCCGCGCACTCCGGGGAGCGTGGCGACCGCGCGCAGCCTGGTGCGCACGGCCTTAGCCACGTGGGGCCTGGAACAACTGGCCGACGCCGCCGTGCTCGTGGCCTCCGAGCTCGTCACGAACGCCGTGCAGCACGCCCGCAGCGATGCCCTGCGCGTCGTGGTCACTCGCCCCTGCGCTGTGTGCGTCCGGGTTGCCGTCGTGGACAAGTCCAGGACTCTGCCCACCCGTTGCGAGGCGGCCGAGGACGACGAAGGCGGGCGTGGGCTGGCCCTGGTCGAGCGGCTGGCCGTCCGCTGGGACACCGATCCCCTGCCGTGGGGGAAGTGCGTCTGGGCAGAACTGGAGGCGCTGTGAGGTGCGTCCGCTGCCCCGAGCGAGGGGTGGTGCTCGTGCATCAGGTCGATGCCGGGAACATGCAGGGCGCTCGCCCCGGACCACGCGTCGGCAACGTGTACGCGTGCCGGCCGTGTGCCCGGCAGATCGCCGCGATGCCGGGATCCTGGCCCTGGCTGGCGGCCGTCGCCGAGGGCGTGCCCACTCAGGGCGCTGCCCCTGAACTCTCCGGGCCCACGCGGGGCTTCGTACTGCCGCCGGAGAACGAAGGCGACTGAGCCGCGTAGGACTGAGCCCCGATTCCCGGAGTCACGGACCGGGGGCTCGCGGAGGGTGCTCCGCGTGACCGTCAACCGCCGCAACGTCCTCGGTGATCTGCCAGGGCGGCTCTTTGCTGTAGAACCGCAGGTAGCCCCCCAGGACTCATCCCGCCGCGCGGGCCGGTCGGCGCGGTGGGGGAAACGGCACCGGACGCATGGAGGCGATCATGAGCGACAAAGGACCTGGCCCGGCACTCCCGCCTGTGGTGGACAGAAAGACCTGGCAGGAGGCGCGGGACGCACTGTTGGTACGGGAGAAGGCGCACACCCGCGAAGGGGACGCGATCGCGGCGGCACGGAGGCGGCTGCCGATGGTGGAGGTCGACGCCACCATCGAGGTGATCGGACCTGACGGGCCGATCACGATCCTCGATGTATTCGAAGGCCGCAGGCAGCTCATCGCGTACTTCCACGCCTGGTGGCCCGGCCGGCCCGCCGCGGAGCAGTGCGACGGCTGCACGTTCTTCAACTGCCAGGTCCGCGAGCTGTCCTACATCCATTCCCGCGACGCCACGTATGCCACGCTCTGCAAGGGCCCGTACGAGGCCAGCGTCCGCTACCGGGACTTCCTGGGCCTGGACATGCCGTGGTACTCGGTCGAGAAGACGGCGGCGCAGCTGCTGGAGGGCCGTGACTGGCAGCGTCACCACCTCGTCTGCTACGTACGCGACGGCGAGCGGGTGTTCGAGACGTACTACACCGGCGGTCGCGGCGTCGAGGTCATGTCCCCCACCCACGGGCTGCTGGACATGACCGTCTACGGACGCCAGGAGGCGTGGGAGGACTCTCCCGACGGCTGGCCCCAGCCCTGGTACTCCGATGAGAACCCCGAGGTCTGGCGTACGAACGGACGCCCCGTCGCCCAGTGGTCCCGCATCGAAGCAGGCCGCTCCGACGAGCTGACGTGAGTATCGGCCGGCCTGGTCCGCGGGAACTTTCCCGCATACGCCGCCGCGGTCCGTGCCAGGACCGCGACGGCCGGTCCCGCCAGGTCGAACAGGGTCGGTCCTACGGCCGGTCGGCGGGCGGTACGAACCGGACCGGGGCGTCGAAGGATGCGCGGCGGGTGGCGCGGCGCAGGGCGCGCAGGACCGTGCCGCCGAGGGTGAGGACGAGGACGACGGTCAGCGTGGCCCGGGGGAGGTCCCAGCCCAGGGACGTGGCCAGTACGTAGGTGACGAACCGCGCCAGGTTCTCCGGCAGCGGGTCGCCCGGGACGAAGGAGATGCCCGAGCCGAGGCCCGCGATGTAGGGCCAGCCCTGGAGGTTCATCACCAGCCCGTAGAGCAGGGCCGAGACCGCTCCGTAGAGCGCCAGCATCAGCAACTCCCCCCGTCCGCGGAGCCGTTCGGAGCCGGGCAGCAGCCCCGCGCCCATGGCGACCCAGCCCATGGTGAGCATCTGGAACGGCATCCACGGTCCGGCTCCGCCCGTCAGCAGCGCTCCGGCGAACATCGACAGTGCGCCCAGTACGAAGCCGAAGCCCGGCCCGAGGACGCGTCCCGAGAGCACGATCAGGAAGAACATCGGCTCCAGGCCCGCCGTACCCGCTCCCAGCGGGCGCAGCGCCGCCCCCGCCGCCGCCAGTACGCCGAGCATCGCGACGGCCTTCGCGTCCATGCCGGTGTCGGCGATCGTCGCGACGACGACCGCCAGCAGCAGCGGCAGCAGCGCCGTGAAGAGCCAGGGTGCGTCCTTCGAGTGCGCCAGTCCGGATGCGGAGTCGGCGAGCAGGGGCCAGCCGAAGGCGACGACGCCCGTGGCGCTGGTGAGGGCCAGTGCCGCGACCGAACGCGGGCCGAGGCGCAGGGCGCGGGTGCTGGGGTTCACTCCGGGGCTCCCTGGGCGTCCGGGGCGCCGAGTGCCGAGCGGACCTGGGGGACGGTGAGCCACCGTGCCGGAGCGAGGATCTTGGCGACCTGCGGTGCGAACGCGGGGGAGGAGGTGACCACTTCGGCGACGGGACCGTCCGCGACGGTCTCGCCCTGCGCCAGTATCACGACGCGGTCGGCGACCTCGGCCGCCAGCTCCACGTCGTGCGTGGCCAGAACGATCGAGTGCCGCTCGCCGGCGAGGGTGCGCAGGATGCCGACGAGGCGGGACTTGGCGGCGTAGTCCAGGCCGCGGGTCGGCTCGTCCAGCAGGATCAGCTCCGGCCGGGCGGTGAGGATCACGGCGAGGGCGAGAGCCAGGCGCTGGCCCTCCGACAGGTCGCGAGGGTGCATGCCGTCGGCAACCCCGGGCAGCAGCGCGGCGACCAGACCGCGGCAGGTTCCGGGCTCGGCGCCGGCGTCCGTGTCGGCTGCCGCGCACTCACCCGCGACCGTGTCCGCGTAGAGGAGGTCACGCGGCTCCTGCGGTACGAGGCCCGCGTGCCGCAGGAGTTGACGCGGGTGGGTACGGGACGGGGTGAGGCGCTCGGCACCACCCACCGTCACCGTTCCGGCTGTCGGCGCGTGTACGCCCATGAGGGTGCCCAGAAGCGTGGACTTGCCCGCCCCGTTGCGGCCCATGAGCGCGATGGTCTCTCCGGGACGGAGGGCGAGGTCCACGCCGTGCAGGGCGGTGATGTCGCCGCGGCGGAGGGTGAGTCCGCGGATCTGCGCCGTCGGCGTTGCGGCCGTGCCGTCCTCCGCGGACGGGCGCGCGGTGTGCGGGGGCCGTGACCGTACGCGGGCGCGCAGCCGGGCCAACGGGCCTGTCCCGTCGTGGAGTTCACGTTCTCCGTGTGCGTCGCCGCCCGTCGCGGAGGCGGCGGGGGCGTCGGCTTCCTCGACGCCCGGAGTGACGGCAGGCCGTGGCCCGGTGCCCCGCGCGCCGTCGCCGGAGACGTCCGCGAGCCTGTCGCGCAGCGGTCCCGCCCTGCGGCGCGCGTCCCGTACGGACAGCGGCAGCGGCGACCAGCCCGCGAGCCGTCCCAGCGCGACGACGGGTGGCTGCACCGGCGAGACCGCCATCAGGTCTGCGGGGTCGCCCAGCCGGGCCGGTGCGCCGGGCTCCGGCAGCAGCAGCACCTGGTCGGCGTAGTGCACGACGCGCTCCAGCCGGTGCTCGGCCATCAGCACGGTCGTACCGAGGTCGTGGACGAGCCGCTGGAGCACCGCCAGGACCTCCTCGGCGGCGCCGGGATCGAGGGCCGAGGTCGGCTCGTCCAGGACGAGTACGCGCGGATGCGGGGTGAGTACGGAACCGATCGCGACGCGCTGCTGCTGCCCCCCGGAGAGGGTGGCGATGGGGCGGTCGCGCAGGTCGTTGAGGCCGAGAAGGTCGAGGGTCTCCTCGACGCGGCGGCGCATCGTGGCCGGGGGCAGCCCCAACGACTCCATGCCGTAGGCGAGTTCGTCCTCCACGGTGTCGGTGACGAAGTGCGCGAGCGGGTCCTGGCCCACCGTGCCGACGACGTCGGCCAGTTCGCGCGGCTTGTGCGTACGGGTGTCGCGTCCCGCGACCGTGACGCGCCCGTGCAGGGTGCCGCCGGTGAAGTGCGGAACGAGTCCGGAGACGGTGCCCAGCAGCGTGGACTTGCCGACGCCGGACGGGCCGACCAGCAGGCACAGTTCGCCCTCGGGGATCTCCAGGTCCACCTCGCGCAGGGCGAGTTGCGGCGCGTGCACGTCTTCGCCCGGGGTGGCACCGGCAGGGCCGTCGTACCGGACCGACACCTGGTCGAACCTGATCACTTGGCTGGCTCCTCGGGTACGGGTGACGACGCTGATCCGGCCGGAGGCCGAGCCGGTGCGCGCGCCGGCGGCGGCGCCGGTCCAGGTCCAGGTCCCGGTGCCGGGTTCGTGGCCGGTCTTGCGCCCGCACCCGGTACGGGCGCCGCGAACGCCGGCAGCAGGCCGATGAGCAGCCCCGCCGCGGGCCACAGTGGAAGCTCCGGTGCGGTGAGCGGCACCGCCGGCGGATGCAGCGCCTCGGGGAACGCGCCGCCTGCCGCCACCATCACCACCCCGGCCGCGGCACCGGAAGCGGCAGTCAACCAGGCCCGCACGCCCCAGAGTTCCGGCCGGTAGCGGGTACGGACGGCGCGCCGTCCGCCCAGCCGCAGCCCGGCCAGCGCCAGCACCGCACCCGCGAGCAGCACCGGCAGCCCGTACTCCGCTCCCTGCACCGACAGCAGCGCGTACGAACCGGCGCAGACACCGAGCAGCCCGCCGAGCGTGAGCAGAGCGGTCATCCGGCGTACGGCGCGCGGCACTTCGGCGCTGCGTCCGTAGCCGCGAGCGTCCATCGCGGCGGCCAGCGCGACCGAGCGTTCCAACGCGCCCTCCAGCACCGGCAGTCCGACCTGGAGGACGGACCGCAGCCCCTTGTCGGCCCGCCCGCGCAGCCGGCGTGCGGCACGCAGCCGCCGTACGTCCGCCACCAGGTTCGGCGCGAAGGTCATCGCGACGACGACGGCCACTCCCGCCTCGTAGAGCGCGCCCGGAAGGGACTTGAGCAGCCGGGCGGGATTCGCGAGGGCGTTGGCGGCGCCGACACAGATCAGCAGCGTCGCCAGCTTCATTCCGTCGTACAGGGCGAACATCAGCCCCTCGGCGGTGACGCGGCCTCCGACGCGCACGCCCTGCGCCCAGTCCGGCAGCGGCACTTCGGGCATCGTGACCAGAACGTGGCTGCCGGGGACGGGGGAGCCGAGGAAGAAGGCGAAGAAGAGCCGGATGACCAGCACCACGAGGCCGAGCTTCAGGAACACCGTGTACGAGCGTGCCCAGGGGGCGTTCGTACGGCGTGCGGCGACGACGTACCCCGCCACGGCGCACAGCAGCATCAGCAGCAGCGGGTTCGTGGTGCGGGAGGCGGCGGTCGCCAGGCCCAGCGCCCAGAGCCACCACGCGCCGGGGTGCAGGTCCAGGCCACGCCTGGCCTCCGGTGCGCGCAGCCACCCGTTCATCACGTCACCGCCCGGCCGGTCAACGGCGGCGGCGGGCACGCCGGGCGGCGGCCAGGGAGAGAGCGGCGACGGCGGCGATGCCCGCGGCGACGCCGGTCGCCGAACCGAAGGCGGCACCGGAGCCGTCCTCGTCCGTGTCCTCGCCCTTGCCGGGGTCCTTGCCGGCGGCGTTGCTGCCGTCGGCCTCGTTCCCGCCGCCCTTGCCGGAGCCGGATATCTGCTCGCCGCAGCCGCGCTCGGGATAGCCGTCGATGGCGCACAGGAGCGCCGCGGAGTTGTAACGCAGCGGCTTCGCGACCTGAGCGAGCGCGTCCGCGGCGGTGGCGTCGTCGGCGACCCGGGCGCAGACGGTACGCGGCTCGGGCGGGGTCTCGCCGCGGGGTGCGTGCGCACGGGTGCCGGGGTCGATGCTCAGGGCGATCCGCTTGCTGCCCTGCTCGGCGTCCGTGCCGCCGCAGATGTCCGCGAACTCCGCCCGGCCGCGCGGCTTCCCGGCGTCCTGGGAGTTCTCGCTGAGTGCGAAGCGGAAGCCGATGACCGCGCCGTCCTCGGGACGCAGCACCGACGGGCCCTGCGTGGCGTACGACCACTCGTCGCGGTCTCCGCTCTTGCCGTTCTGCTCCCAGAAGGCCCAGTAGCGGTAGCTGCCGGAGTCCGAGACCCGCGCGGTCGCCCTCGTCTCGGCCGCGCCCGGCTCGGCCGCGCCGGCCGGTGTCTGGACGGCGGCCGGAAGAAGCGCGAGCCCGATGACGGCGGGCAGCCGCCAGGCGCGGCCGCGCAGCCCCGGCCGCGGGGCCCGCCGCCCGCGCGGGGCCCGCAGACCCCGCGCGTCGCGCGGGCTCCGCGCGCTCACTGCCCCTGCCGCTTTCTGCGGGCGCTGATCAGGAAGCCGGCACCCACGCCCGCGGCCAGCCCGGCGCCCAGCAGGGACCAGCGCAGCACCGCACCGTCGTCCTCGTCCTTCTCGGCGCCCGTGGCCTGCTTCTCGTCCGGCATACGGGCCGGCTCCGGGCCGGTGGCGACCAGGCGGTCGAGCAGCTTCGTGCCCTTGAGGGTCGCCGCGTCGCCTCCCGTGGCGTGCACGGCGAGCATCACACCGGCGACGGCGGCCGGGTCGCCCTCGGACTTGTCCCACGAATCGAGCTTCGCGGCCAGCCAGTTGAGGGACTCGCGTGCTTCGGCGCGGTGACCGCCCGCCGCGAGTGCGATGACTGCGTCGGCCGTGTTGCCGTAGTCCGGTTCGCCTTCGGCGCCCGGTGTCACGGCGAGCAGGTGGTGCCCGTTCTTCTCGAGTACGGACGCGAGGTAGGCGGCGCCCGCGCCGGCCGCCTCGTCACGGCCGAGGGGCTTGCCGTCTCCGGCGTCACCCTTGCCGCACTCCAGCGGCTTCGCCTCGGCGGAACGGCCGGAGGGCTTCTCTGCCTGCATCCCGGAGCCCGCACCGGCCAGTACGGCCGCGGCGGTGGCGTCGTCGTTGGCGGCCAGCTCGCCGTCCTTGCCGGGCTGGTACGCGAAGGCGCCGCGCTTCGCCTTGCCGGCGTCGCAGCCGAGCTGTAGCGAAGCGAGCGCGTCGTAGGGGGACTTGCCGCCCTTGACCGCCTTCTCCGGTTGCTCGCCCGCGGCGGCGAGGGCGCCGACGACGACGGAAACCGAGTTCGCGTCGCTGGGGCTGCCCGGGTTGTAGCCCCAGCCGCCGTCCTTGTTCTGCACGGAACGCAGCCAAGCGAGGGCCTTGCGGACCGGGGCGTCCTGACCGCCGACCGCGGAGAGCGCCTGCACGGCGGCCGCCGTGGCGTTGGTGTCGCCGGGGGTCTTCTTCTCGTCGCACGTGGTGCCCGTGTCCGCGCGGTACGCGGTGAACGAGCCGTCGTCGCACTGCTGCCCCGCGAGCCAGTCCACCGCCTTGCGGGCGGGGACGGCACCGGCCGCGTCGAGGGCCAGCAGGGCCATGGACTGTCTCCAGACCCCGTCGTACTTCGGGTCGGCCTTGCCGTACAGCCCGGCCGGCAGTTTCTTCTCCGTCGCGGCGGACGCCGGCGGGCCGGATATCGCGCGGGAGGAGGAGCCGGCGGCCTGTGCCGCGGGCGCGGTGACGGCGCAGAGTGCGGTTGCCGCGGCGACGGCTGTGATGCTCCGGCGCAGGAACATGGGGGGTGCCTTTCGGTGAGCGGTCCGCAGCTCCGCACGGCCGCCCCGCCTGCCCGCTCGCATGCTCGTGCGGCACGCGTCCGGTCAGGCGGCACACCGGGCTCAGCTCCGTAAACCTCGACGGTGGGGCCCCTTCAGCCGCCCTGCGGCGGCGGACGGGGCCCGCGAGCCTTGCCTCCGGGCCGGGTGCTCCGGCTCACGACGCCCGTACGGGACGGCAGTTCGCCCCGTACGGGCGTCGCTCACGGTTGCGGGTCAGCGCCGGGCTCTCACCGGCTTCCCTCGGTCGGAGGCGATGTACGCCCCTCACTCTAACGGCCGCCTTCCGGGGCCCTTCCTTCGACGAAGGCGAAGCGGTCCGGGAAGTCGAACCTGCCGTCGGGGCCCGGGTCCGCCGACTCGGCGATCTCGGCGAGGCCGTCGGCGAGTTCGGCGTCGGAGAAGGTCGAAAGCACCGACATCCAGCGGTTCTCGACGAGCTTCAGCCAGTGGTCACGCCCGACGCCGACCGGGAACGCGGCGCAGCTCGTGTGTGCTTCGAGCCCGGCGTCGCGCAGCGCCGACTCGATCTCCTCCGGTTCGGGCTGGTTGGCGGCGAAGCGGTTCAACGCACGCTGGAACAGCGGATATTCGAGCTTCGGCGGCAGCGTGACGACGAGAATCCGCCCGCCGGGCGCGAGCAGACGCGCGAGCCCGCAGAGAGTGCCCGGGACGTCCGAGAAGTGGTGCACGGCCTCCTTGATCACGATCGCGTCGAAGGAGGTACCGGGAGCGCTGCCTGTGTCCTGCCCGGCCCCGGGCGGCCGGCGGGCCAGGTCCTCGGCCGTCGCGCGTACGGGAAGCAGTCTCGGATCGGACGGCAGCCGGTCGAGCATCGGCTGCGAGGGGTCGACGCAGACGAGAGGCGTGTTCTCGGTGGCGTACTCCAGGAGACGCCTGAGGAAGAGTCCCGTGCCCGCTCCGATGTCGGCGATCCGGTCCCCGCGGCGGAGTTCCAGCCGGGAGGTGATCTGTTCTTCCATCCAGTCGAGATAGTCGGGCCTGTGGGCCCACGTGGAGTCGTAGGTCTCCGCGAGGTGCGCGTAGTGGTCTTCGAGCTCCTCATCCACTGCTGCGCGGCCACCTTTCTGCACGTCGTCGTCATGGCGGGACGGGCGGACAGGACCCAGGGCGTGGGCGCGGGCCCCGGGCTGCGGCGTGCCTGCCCGGCATCTCCTGACTCATACCGGCCGCACACGTGACGGGCCGCACGCGTGACAGCCACCCCCTGCACACCAGGTACCTCTCCTGTCGCGGCCCACACGCGGTGCGGCGACCGGTCCCGGGACGCCGGCCGTCCTGGGTCCCACCTGCGGAGGCGGCCTCACGAGATCGTTCAACGATCAGCCGGCAGCGGGCCGTGCGTAACGTCCCTGCCCTGGACGGGAGTCGGCTCCGGGAGGCTGAGGCGCCGGACGGGAGGAGAGAGGGGATTCAGCCGTCCTGCTCCGGATAGGCCTCGATGACCTGGCGCCGCGAGTCCTCCAGATAGAAGCCGAGCATCCGTTCCGCGCCCGCCGCGTCCCCGTCCTCCAGGGTCGTGAGGATCTCGCGGTTCCGGGAGAGATACGGCTCGTAGAAGCGGCGCGGGTCGTCCATGACGTGGAAGGCCAGCCTCAGCTCCGCCAGCACGCCGCGCATGAGGTCGTCCGTGCGTTCGCTGCCCGCGAGTCCCGCGAGCGCCTGGTGGAAGTGGATGTTGGCCGTGCCGCAGTCGTTCCACTCGTTCTTCTCCGCGGCGCGCTCGCCCGCCGTCACGGCGCCCGCGACCTGCTCCAGCGGATACGGCGGCTCCTCCAGGCCGCGTACGGCGGCGCACTCGACGAGATTCCGCACGCGGTAGATGTCGGCGATGTCCGCGGCCGAGAGGACCCGTACGAACGCCCCCTTGTTGAGCCGGTGCACGAGGAGCCGCTCGTGCGTCAGCAGCCGGAACGCCTCACGCAGCGTGTTGCGCGATACACCCAGAGCGTTGCCGATGCGCTCCTCGGAGAGCCGGACCCCCGGCAGGAAGAATCCCTGTGCGATACGTTCGCGCAAGATGCCGGCGACTCGCTCGGCCGTACTGGTGCGGCCCAACAGGGCGCGGTCAGCGGCGAGTTCGGTCAGCTCCAGGCCGGAGTCGGCATCGGCGGTCATGGTGATCTTTCCTCAGGCAGGTGGTCCGCCCAAGTGAAACCCAGAAAGCTCCACGGGACAACAACCCCCTTGCCGTATTGTTCAACAATCCTCTAGGTTGGCTGCGATGATCGACCTCAACGCCGACCTGGGAGAGGGCTTCGGCCGGTGGCAACTCACCGACGACGACGCCCTGCTGACCTCCGTCACCAGCGCCAACATCGCCTGCGGCTTCCACGCCGGCGACCCTCTCACCATGCGCCGCGTCTGCGAGCGGGCGGCGGCGGAGGGGGTGCGCATAGGCGCCCAGGTCTCCTACCGTGACCTGGCCGGATTCGGACGCCGCAGCATGGACGTACCCGCGGCGGAACTCGCCGCGGAGGTCGCCTACCAGATCGGCGCCCTGGAGATCTTCGCGCGCGCCGCCGGCTCCCGCGTCTCCTACGTCAAGCCGCACGGCGCGCTCTACAACCGCTGCGTGCGCGACTCCGAGCAGGCCGCCGCTGTCGTCGAGGGCATACGGATGGCCGGGACGGCCCTGCCCGTACTGGGGCTGCCCGGCTCCGAGCTGCACGGCGCCGCAGCCGCCGCCGGCCTGCCCGTCGTCGACGAGGCCTTCGCCGACCGCGGCTACCGGCCCGACGGCACCCTCGTGCCACGTACCGAGGCCGGTGCCGTGCTCACCGATCCCGGACAGGTGCTCGCGCGCTCGCTCGCCATCGCCGAGGGCAAGGATGTCGCCGCCGTCGACGGCGGGCCGCTGCGCCTGCGCGCCCGCTCCCTCTGTGTGCACGGCGACACCCCGGACGCCGCCCGCCTGGCCCGCCGGATACGCGACGAGCTGACCGGCGCCGGAATCACGGTACGGGCGTTCACGTGAGCGGCGCCGCGGACCCGGAGAGCCCGGCCACGGAGTCCGGCGAGAGGGCCGGAACGGAGGGCGCGACCGGCCCCGGAGCCGGAACCACGCCGCCTCCCGCCCCCGTCGTCCTCCCCGTCGGGCGGCACGGCCTGCTGGTCGAACTGCCCGGCGCCGAGGCTGCCGAGGCGTTCCACGCCGAGGTGCTGCGCCGCCGTGCGGCCGGTCTGCTGCCCGGGATCACGGAGATCGTGCCGGGGGCACGCACCGTGCTGCTGGACGGGCTGGCCGAACCGCGGCGCCTCGCCGCGGAAGTGGGGGAGTGGAGGATCCCGCCCCTGGAGCGCGGCAGCGAGTCCGCCGTGGAGATCCCCGTCCGCTACGACGGCCCGGACCTGCCGGACGTCGCCGGGATGTGGGGCGTCACGCCGGAGGAGGTCGGGCGGCTGCACGCCGCCACCACGTTCCGGGTGGCCTTCTGCGGATTCGCTCCCGGCTTCGGCTATCTGACGGGGCTGCCCGAGCAGTACCACGTGCCGCGCCGCTCCGATCCCCGTACGAGGGTCCCGGCGGGCTCGGTCGCCCTCGCCGGCCCGTACACCGGCGTCTATCCCCGGTCCTCGCCCGGCGGCTGGCAGCTGATCGGCACCGCCGTGCGCACCGTGCTGTGGGACGCCGGGCGCGAGCCCGCCGCCCTCTTCGCTCCCGGCACCAGGGTCCGCTTCGTGCCCGAGGGCGGAACGGAATGACCGGCGAGCTCCATGTCGTACGGGCCGGGGCGCTCACCACCGTGCAGGACCTGGGGCGTCCGGGGCACGCACACCTGGGCGTGCCCCGTTCCGGAGCGCTGGACGAACCGGCGCACCGCCTCGCCAACCGGCTTCTGGGCAATCCGGAGGGCGCCGCCACCCTGGAGACCACCGTCGACGGCTGCGCGTTGCTCGCCTCCGCGGCCGCGGAGGAGGGCGGCGGGGCGCCCGGGCCCGGACATCCCCGTGGCGCGCTCGCCGGTGCCGTCGTCAGGGGCATTCCCTGCGCCGTCGTCACGGGCGCTCCGTGCGCGGTCACCGTGAACGGAAGGCCCGCACCCTGGGGCGTCCCGTTCCGGCTGCCGGCCGGCTCCGTGCTGGACGTCGGGCCCGCCGAACGCGGCCTGCGCAGCTACATCGGCTTCTCCGGCGGCGTCGGAGCCGAACCGGTGCTCGGCAGCCGTGCCACCGACCTGCTCTCCGGGCTGGGCCCCGAGCCGCTGCGGGACGGCGCCCGGCTGCGCCTCGGCTCCCGCTCCTCCGCCGGGCCGCACGGAGGCGCGGCGGCCGCCGTCCCGGACGCGGCACCCTGGGCGGCTCCGCCCGGCGAGCTGCTGCTTCCGGTCGTCCAGGGGCCGCGCGCGGACTGGTTCACGGCCGGGGCGCTGCGCACGCTTCTCATCGGCGGCTACCGCGTCTCCTCCGCCAGCAACCGCATCGGGCTGCGCCTCGAAGGGCCGGTGCTGGAGCGGGCGCGGGACGGCGAACTCCCCAGCGAGGGCATCGCGTTGGGCGCTCTGCAGGTGCCGCCGGAGGGCCGTCCCGTGGTCTTCCTCGCCGATCACCCCGTCACCGGCGGCTATCCGGTGATCGGTGTCGTACCGCAGGAGGCCCTGGCGGCAGCGGCGCAGGCCGTGCCCGGGACGCCCGTGCGCTTCACTCCCGTCTCGGGATAGCCGGATCGGGGCGTGCGCGGGCACTCGGCGCCTCCGCCCCGACGATGAGCGGGCCGTCCCGTCCGGCAGGGCTGTGAGGCCGAGTTCGGACGTTGCGACAGCCGGACCCCACGGGCGCGTGTGCGACGGGTGGCGCGAATCACCTGCCTCGGCTGCTCGGGATAAGTGACCGGCCGGTAAATTCTTGGTCCGTAGGTTGGCGGCCCTGCCGGGCCCGTCTCCCGAACCCGTCCAGGAACAGCGCCGGTGTCTCCCATCACGGTGGAAGCGCCGTGATGAAGGGGGCCGTGAGTGACCGCAGAGGCCGTACGGGACACCCTGGCGACCGGAGGCAGCGGACCCGCCGGGCCCGTCACCCTCCCAGGCACACCCGCGCCCGCGGCGGCGTACGGCGGCGGCCACGGTGAGAGACCTCTGCGCATCGCCCTGCTCACGTACAAGGGCAATCCGTTCTGCGGCGGCCAGGGCGTCTACGTGCGGCAGCTGTCGCGCGAACTGGCCCGGCTCGGCCACACCGTCGAGGTGATCGGGGCGCAGCCCTACCCGGTGCTCGACGAGGGCGTCGCCCTCACCGAACTGCCCAGCCTCGACCTGTACCGGCAGCCAGACCCGTTCCGCACCCCGGGCCGCGGCGAGTACCGGGACTGGGTGGACATGCTGGAAGTCGCGACGATGTGGACCGGCGGCTTCCCGGAACCGCTCACGTTCTCGCTGCGCGCACGGCGTCATCTGGCCGCCCGCCGGGGTGAGTTCGACGTCGTGCACGACAACCAGACGCTCGGCTACGGACTCCTCGGCGACCTCGGTGCGCCGCTGGTCACGACCGTCCACCACCCCATCACCGTCGACCGGCAGCTCGATCTGGACGCGGCCACGACCCGCCGTGCCCGCGCCTCGGTGCGCCGCTGGTACGGCTTCACGCGGATGCAGGGGCGCGTGGCGCGACGGCTGCCGTCGGTGCTGACGGTCTCCGGGTCGTCCAGGCAGGAGATCTCGGACCGGCTCGGGGTGCGGCAGGACCGCATCCATGTCGTGCACATCGGCGCCGACACCGGCCTCTTCTCGCCGGATTCCTCCGTTCCGGAGGTGCCCGGGCGGATCGTGACGACCTCCAGCGCGGACGTACCGCTCAAAGGGCTGGTGCATCTGGTCGAGGCGTTGGCCAAGGTCCGTACGGAAGTTCCCGAGGCTCATCTCGTGGTCGTCGGAAAGCGGCCCGAGGAGGGTCCGGTGGCGGACGCGCTGGCCCGCTACGGACTCGGCCCGTCGGTGGAGTTCGTCAAGGGCATCAGCGACGCCGAACTGGCCGGTCTGGTGCGCGGATCGCAGATCGCCTGCGTGCCGTCGCTGTACGAAGGGTTCTCGCTGCCCGCCGCCGAAGCCATGGCGACGGGCACGCCGCTGGTCGCCACGACCGGCGGGGCCATTCCCGAAGTCGCGGGCAGGGACGGCGAGACGTGCCTCGCCGTGCCCCCGGGCGACGCGGGCGCCCTGGCAACCGCACTCGGGCGCCTGCTGGCAGACCCCGGCCTGCGGGCCCGCCTCGGGGCCGCAGGACGCGAACGCGTGCTGCGCAACTTCACCTGGGAGCAGGCGGCACGCGGGACCGCGGCGCACTACCGCGCCGCCATGGCCGGACGGCCCCGCGCGGCGGAACGTCCGCGGAGAGCCGCCCGTGTGCCGAACTGACCCCTGAAAACCGGCCGTTGAGGACCCACGGACCGGGCCCGGGCGCGCGCCGCGTCCCTGCCGTTCCCGCCGCTCCTTCCCCGTCGCAGACCACGCTGAAAGCAGAGGCAGACCCGTGCTGACCGTCGACTTCTCCCGCTTCCCGCTCGCGCCGGGCGACCGCGTGCTCGACCTGGGCTGCGGTGCCGGCCGGCACGCCTTCGAGTGCTACCGGCGTGGTGCGCGCGTCGTCGCGCTGGACCGGAACGCGGAGGAGATCCGCGAAGTCGCAAGCTGGTTCGCGGCGATGGCCGAGGAGGGCGAGGCGCCGGCGGGCGCCACCGCCACCGCCATGGAGGGGGACGCGCTCGCTCTGCCCTTCCCGGACGACAGCTTCGACGTCGTGATCATCTCCGAGGTGATGGAGCACATCCACGACGACAAGGGCGTGCTCGCCGAGATGGTGCGGGTGCTGCGGCCCGGCGGCCGCATCGCGGTGACCGTGCCCCGTTACGGGCCGGAGAAGGTCTGCTGGGCGCTGAGCGACGCGTACCACGAGGTCGAGGGCGGCCACATCCGCATCTACCGGGCGGACGAACTGCTCGGCAGGATACGCGAAGCCGGCCTCCGCCCGTACGGCACGCACCACGCGCACGGCCTGCACTCGCCGTACTGGTGGCTCAAGTGCGCCTTCGGCGTGGACCGGGACGGCGACGACGCCGCGCTCCCGGTGCGCGCGTACCACCGGTTGCTGGTGTGGGACATCATGAAGAAGCCCCTGGCCACCCGCCTCGCGGAGAAGGCCCTTGACCCGCTCATCGGCAAGAGCTTCGTGGCGTACGCGACGAAACCGCACCTGCCGGAGGGGGTCTCGCCCGGAGAGCGGGAGCAGTCCGGTCCCGCGGCGGGCGCGGCACAGGGGCAGGGGCAGGCGTGACGAGCCCCGAGCGCACGGAACGGCTCGTACTCGACGGCGTGCTGACGGCCGCGCAGGCCCGGCAGACCGTGAACGGGCTGCTGGCCGTCCAGCGTCCCGACGGGGCCATCCCGTGGTTCCGCGGCGGCCACCTCGACCCGTGGGACCACACCGAGGCCGCGATGGCGCTGGACGCGGCCGGCGAGCACGCGGCGGCCGAGGCCGCCTACCGGTGGCTCGCCGACCACCAGTTGCCCGACGGCTCGTGGTACGCCGCTTACGCCGACGGGGAGGTCCAGGAGCCCACCGACCGTGCCCGCGAGAGCAACTTCTGCGCGTACATCGCCGTCGGTGTCTGGCACCACTATCTCGCCACGCGGGACGAGACCTTCCTGCAGCGGATGTGGCCCGCGGTCGTTGCCGCCGTCGAGTTCGTACTGCGGCTCCAGCTGCCCGGCGGCCAGATCGGCTGGAAGCGTGAGGCCGACGGCACCCCGGCTCGGGAGGCCCTGCTCACGGGCTCCTCGTCGGTGCACCAGGCACTGCGCTGCGCGCTGGCGATGGCCGAGCACCGTGAAGAGCCGCAGCCGGACTGGGAGTTGGCACTCGGGCAGCTCGGCCACGCGGTGCGCCGGCACCCGGAACGCTTCCTCGACAAGGGCCGCTACTCCATGGACTGGTACTACCCCGTCCTCGGCGGCGCGCTGCGCGGAGAGGAGGCCAGGACACGCATCGAGGAAGGCTGGGACCGCTTCGTCGTGCACGGGCTGGGCGTGCGGTGCGTGCTGCCCAACCCGTGGGTGACGGGCGGCGAGAGCGCCGAACTGGCCCTGGCGCTATGGGCGTTGGGGGAGCGGGACCGCGCCCGCCGGATTCTGGAGTGGGTGCAGCACCTGCGTGCCGAGGACGGCCTGTACTGGACCGGTTACGTCTTCGAGGACGACGCCGTCTGGCCGGAGGAGCTGACCAGCTGGACGGCCGGCTCGCTGCTCCTGGCCGTCGCGGCACTGGGCGGCGACGAGGCGACCGTGGCGGTCTTCGGCGGGGAGCAGCTTCCGCAGGGGCTGCCGCCGGACTGCTGCTGAGAGTCGGCGTGCGGCCGGGGCCGGCCGGGCCGGCCGCACCGCCCGCCCGGAGCCCGCCGTCCTGACACCCGTCCCCGGCGCTGCCGTACTGCCCCTTGTCCGGTGGTGCGCACCCGCACGGACAACTCCGGACAATCATCAGGCACCGAGTGGTTGCGCCGCCGCGGAGCGAGGACTTCCATCGCCTGCTCGACGTGGCGGCCCGGCAACGGGCCGCGGTGCCGTCCTCCCCGAAGAGCGGACGGGTGACCGGCACGGGGAACCAGAACGGCCGGAAGTCCGGGTCCCCGGGGCGGCGCCCCCGCCTGCCGGGCTGCTGCTGAGCGGTGTGCGCATGTGTCATCGGGCCCCGAGCACCCTCACCTCGCCGGTACGCCTGAGCTTCTGCCAGCGCAGGCGGCTGCCGGCGGCAGCGGTGACACAGGAGTGGATCAGCACCAGGTACATCAACTGCCGGTAGACGATCTGCTGGAGCGGCAGCATCACCAGGTAGCGGTACTTCTCGCGGTCGAGCCGGAAGGCGTACGCGGCGCTGATCAGCTGGACGGTCAGGACGAGCCCCCAGGCAGCCAGCGACTTCACCGGATCGATGAAGATCATCGCGTAGACGGTGAAGAAGTCGATCAACGGTGCGAAGAGCGGCATGACGATCTGGAAGAGGACGACCAGCGGCATCCCGACCCGGCCGAACCGTCCGGAGGGCCCGCGGTCCACGACCGACCGCCGGTGCTTCCACAGCGCCTGCATGGTGCCGTAGCTCCAGCGGTAACGCTGCCGCCACAGCTGGCTCATGGAGCCCGGCGCCTCGGTACGGGCACGCGCGTGCTCGGCGTACACGACCCGCCAGCCCGACCGCTGGAGCGCGATCGTGACGTCGGTGTCCTCGGCGAGGGTGTCGTCGCTCATGCCGCCCGCCTGCGCGAGCGCTTCGCGGCGGAATGCGCCGATCGCACCCGGGATGGTGGGCATGCAGCGCAGTACGTCGTACATGCGCCGGTCGAGATTGAAGCCCATCACGTACTCGAGGTGCTGCCAGGCCCCGATGAGTGTGCCGCGGTTCCCCACCTTGGCGTTGCCCGCGACGGCGCCTACCGGTGGGGTCTCCCCGCCGGAGGCGGGGGACGGACCGGCGAACGGCTGGACCAGTGCGTGAACCGTGTCCGGCTCGAAGACGGTGTCACCGTCCATCATCACCACGATGTCGTAACGGGCGCAGGCGACCCCGTGGTTGAGGGCGGCGGCCTTGCCCGCGTTCTCCTGCCGTACGACTCTGACTCCTGGCAGACCGAGAGCCTCGACGATCTCCGGTGTGCCGTCCGCCGAACCGTCGTCGACCACGATGATCTCGATCGGATGGGTGCTCGCGGCGAGCGACTCGACCGTGTTGGCTATGCACTCCTTCTCGTTGTACGCCGGGACGATCACGCTCACCGGCCGGACCACTTCCGGGCCCCAGGAGAAGGAGCGGCTGTTGCGCTGCCGGCTGTGGCGGCGTGCCAGGACGAGCATCAGCACGAAGCGCCCCAACACGGCGGCGCCTACGACGGTGAGCGCGACGAGCAGTGCCGGCATCGCGAACTCGGCGACGACAGCAGCGGCGACGAGTGCCCTGCCCTGCCACAACGGGACGCCGGAGACGGGCGTTTGAGGGCTGGGCCCGCCCATCGCCTCACCGGCGGTCGTGAAGGTGTAGCCCTTCCCCCGCATCTTCTCGATGTACGTGCCGAGCGCCGCCACGGTCTGGGAGCGGTCGCCCCCGGAGTCGTGGAAGAGGACGGACGCGCCCTTGCCGCCGGTCTCAGGGGTGGCGTTCTCGATGATCTTCTGCACCCCGGGGCGCTTCCAGTCCTCGCTGTCGGTGTCGGTGAAGGAGCTGGTGTAGCCCGCGGCACCGAGCCGCCGGTAGACGGGCCAGCTGTAATTGTCCATCGAGTCGGGAGCGGAGGAGTAAGGGGCCCGGAAAAGGGAGGTGTTGACGCCCGCGGCGCCGGCCAGGGCGAGCTGTGTCTGGTTGATCTCGCGCTCCACGCGCTCCGCGCTCTGGTACGAGAGGTCGGCATGGGTGAAAGTGTGGATGCCGACCTCGTTGCCCTGCTCGACGATGTCGTGGACGAGCCCCGGATTGCGCGCGCTCACCGACCCGACGAGGAAGAATGTACCCGGCACGTCGTACTTCTCCAGCACGGCGAGGACTTCCGGAGTCCACCGGGGGTCCGGGCCGTCATCGAATGTGAGGACGATGGTCTTGCGCGGGACGGGTCTGCTGCGCGCCCGGTCGCCGTTGAAGGACAGCAGGGATCCGCCGTCGCGCACCCGCTCCGGGACGCGGTCGGCCGCGGCGTTCTCCCGTACCCGGCTGTCGTTGCCGATCTCGGCGTGCAGGTAGCCGTGGAACAGCATCACGCCGACGAGGGCGAGCAGGCCGAGCAGCGCCACGACCACACGGGGCCTGAGGAAGGCAGGGCGGGCAGGCGCGGTCTGCGGGGACCGGGCATGTCTGCCACGAGGGACGGTGGATGTCATCTGCTTCAGGAGTCACCGGAGGACGAGGACGAGGACGAGGACGGGGACGAGGACGGGGCCGGGGAACCGGAGAGCGCGGGCTCCGCGCTGCCGGGACCGCCGTGCGGCTTCTTGAAGAGCCTCTTGCACAACTGCCGGACGGACTGCGTGGATTGCTGCCCGGTCGCTTGGCCGGCCGGCTGCCGGGACGACTGCCCTGAAGGCCGAACGGACGGCTGGCCGGACCGCTTCCGGCAGAGCTCCCCGCAGGGCTGTCCGAACCGCTTCCGGCAGACCTTCCGGCACGGGTGTCCGGCAGGCTTTCCGGACGGCTGCCGGAGCTGCTTCCTGCACAGATTCACGGCGGACCCCGCCGAGGAGCCGCCGGCGGAGGACCGGCTGCCGCTGTTCGACTTCTGCGCGGCGTCCGCACCGTCGAAGGGCTGAAGGTCCGAGGGGGAGAGCGAGGTGTTTCCCACGAATGAGACGCCGAGCATGCTCGCGTAGACCAGGCAGACGACCCCGACGGCGAGCCCGGCGCGGCGCAGACGGCGGGCGCGGCGCCCGGAGGAGTCCTGGAAGACAGGTCCTTCCGCCCCCTGCTCTCCGACACGACGACGGCCGTCGGCGTTCCATCTGAAGGACGGGAAAAGTCTCATGCCGGGGCACTGTGGAGGGCAATCTTGTGAGTTCTCTGTGAGACCGCCCGGTGCGAGCGACGGCTGGCAAGAACCTGCCGGACGCCGTCCGGGCTGCTTCCGTGAGAGCGCCTCCGAGGCGCCGATGAGGCGCCTCTGACGCACCATTGAGGCATCTGCGGCCCCACGGACAACGAACTCGCCGTGGCCTGCGACACCTCGCCGGACTCGCTGCCGCACTGCCCCGCCGACGTCGTCCCTGCCCCTGGCCGAACGCCGTGTCCGCGGAGCGCGACGCTGTGCAACAGGCACGGCAGGATGCCCGGACGCCTGACCAACCCTGCGTCAACTGCCGCGCCGGGCGATGGAAACGGCCCCTCTCCCCGGAGCGACCGGGAGGAGGGGCCGTTTCGTGAGGCAGAGTGTCAGCCGCGCTGGATGCCCGAGGTGTCCTGCAGGACGCCGCGGCGCCCGTCCTGGGTCTGCGCGATGAGCGCCTGACCGCGCTGCTCGACCGCCAAGTACCAAGTGCCGGGCGCCAGTTCGGCAACGGGCTGCGGAGCGCCGTCCTCGCCGAAGAGCGGACGGGTGACCGGCACGGCGAACCAGAACGGCTGGAAGTTCGGGTCCGGGGCGCCCCCGCCTGCCGCCGGGCCTCCAGGCTGTGCCTGCTGTGCTCCGGGCTGCCCCGGGGCTCCCGCCTGCGCCGGGCCGGGCTGCCCCGGATGTCCCTGCTGCGGTCCGCCGGGGTAGCCGTAACCGCCCTGCGGCTGGCCGCCGTAGGGACCCTGCTGGCCCGGCTGCGGCCCGCCCGGGTAGCCGTAGGCGCCCTGCTGCGGCGCGCCGTACGGAGCGGGCTTGGGGGCCGGGAGCAGTGGGGCCTTCAGCGCGGCGAGCGTCGTGCTCAGGGCGCCGGCCGCCGCCAGCGCGAGAGCGAGGACGAGCGTCAGATAGGCACCGGCAGCCAGGGTCCAGTTCTCGTTCGGGTCGGCAGCGGCACCCGGCGCGTCCAGGGTCGGGATGAGGACGGCCACCAGCGACCAGAGGCCTGCCCAGCCGACGACCAGGCAGAGCACCATCCCCCACTGGTCCAGGGCGAGTCCCAGCAGCTTCCGGCCGCCCGGCAGCAGACGCGCGGCGACGAACAGCGCGGCGGCGACGAGTCCGAGCAGATGCACGGTCGGCAGCATCGGAAGCGTGACGCGCGACCAGGCGGACACGCTGCAGGAATCGACGGGGCAGTTGCCGTCGAAGTCGAAGAACGGGAAGAAGGAAGCGATCAGCAGCAGCAGCGCTGCCCCGATCACCGCGCCATCGCCTCGTGTGAGCGAGCGGATGTTCACTTAGCGTCCTTAGTAGGTTTCATACGGTCTGTGGTCTCTGCCGGGGTAGTGCCCCATCGTACGGATGGGTCCGAGGACCGGCCCGGCGGGGCGACTTCACTGCAGGATGGTGCTTCAGGCGTGCTCCGGGGGTGCTTTCGGCGGCGTCTTCGCGGCGCCTTCAGGGCTTCTTCGCGAGGAATCCCGCGATGCCCTCCACCACTCCGCGTGCGGCGCGGTCACGCCATTTCCGGTCGGTCAGGTCGGCGGCGTCCTGCGGGTCGCGCATGTTGCCGCACTCCAGGAAGACCTTGGGTACGCGGGTGAGGTTGAGCCCGCCCAAGTCGCCGCGGGTGTCGGTTCCTTCGCCGTCGCCGGCGTAGGCGGCGGGTTTCGATCCCGTGAACTCGCGGAAGGCGTCGGCCAGTTCACGGCCCAGGTTGCGCGAAGGGCCGGCGATGGCCCTGGTGTCCGCCTTCCCCTCGTTCACCGACTCCGGGAGGATCACATGGAAGCCCCGTGCGCCGGACGGTGCCCCGTCGGCGTGCAGCGATACGGCCGCGTCGGCGTCCGCCCGGTTGCCCGCCTCGGCACGGGCGTTCACGCATGGCCCCCACGGCCTGCGCCCCTGGTGCGTCAGCTCCACCGTCGCGCCGCGCTCGCGCAGACCTGCCCGTACGCGGCGGGCCAGATCGAGCGTGAAGTCCGCCTCGGAGTAGCCGGAGGCGGTGGCCGTACCGGTGGTGTCGCACGCCTTGCGGCCCGTGCCGATGTTCACGCTGCGGCTGATCTCGGCGGCGTGGCGGCGGTTGTTGGGATTGTGACCCGGATCGATCACGACCGTCATGCCGGCCAGGGGCTTCCCGCCGTTTCCGTCCTGCGGGCCGCCGCCACCGTCCGTATCGCCCCCGGACGCCCCGGAACCGGAGTTCTCCCGCGAGTCGTCCGGCAGCGGCATCAGCGTCGGCCCGGTCTTCCCCGCCCCCGACGACTGGTCGGCGGACTGCCACACCAGCCAGCCCGCGAACGACGTCGGTATCAGCACCCCCAGCGTGATCAGCAGGCGCATGCCCAGCCGGCGGGACCGCCGCGGCTCCGGGGACCACCGGGTGCCGGGGCCGGGGCCGCCGCTCCCCGGGAGGGACGGATCGGGCGGGGTCGGGCTTCCGTTGGACACGCCCAGGATGCTAGCGGCCCGACCGGACCGCTGCGTCCGTGCGTCGCAGAACCCGCAGCGACCTCGTCGCCGAAACCTCCCTGAACGCACCGTAATCGAGCGCCCGCCGGTATACGCGGTACGGCGCCTGGCCACCGTCGGCCGGGTCCGGGAAGACGTCGTGCACGACAAGCAGCCCGCCGCGCGTGAGATGCGGCACCCAGCCCTCGTAGTCGGCGCTGGCGTGCTCGTCCGTATGACCGCCGTCGATGAAGACGAGACCCAGCGGACGGCCCCACAGCGCGGCGGCCCGCGGCGAGCGGCCGACGACGGCGACGACGTGATCCTCCAGGCCCGCCGCGTGCAGCGTGCGGCGGAACGCGGGCAGCGTGTCCATGAGGCCGGTGTGCGGATCGACCACGTCCGGGTCGTGGTACTCCCAGCCCGGCTGCTGCTCCTCGCTGCCGCGGTGGTGGTCGACGGTCACGGCGGTGACGCCCGCGGCGCGGGCGGCGTCGGCGAGGAGGAGGGTGGAGCGGCCGCAGTACGTGCCGACCTCCAGCAGCGGCAGCCCGAGCTGCGAGGCCTCGACGGCCGCCGCGTACAGGGCCAGGCCCTCGTCGGCGGGCATGAAGCCCTTCGCCGCCTCGAACGCGGCGAACGTCTCCGGGGCGGGGGCCGGGGCCGGGCCCTGGGCAGCGTCCTGGGCCCGGCCGGGCCGCGGCTCCGCGGGGGTCTGGTTCATGCGGTTCGGGCTCCTTCGGGGGCGCGTGACGTGGCCGCGTGACGTGGCAGTTCATGCTGCCTCACGGCTGCCGGGCGCCCTTGCGCGGGCCCGGAGCGCGGCGCGCGGGGCGGTTCCGGGCGCGGGCGGCAGATGACGGAAGTCTGACGGTCCTGCGGGGGCACTGGCGCGGCACGGCGCGTGGTGCTCGAATCGTCCCGTGGAGACAGCCGATTCAGCCCACACCGGCGACGACACCCGCTCTGCCGGAAGCCCCGGCACCGCCGACACCCCGGCCCCGCCCGGCACTTCCGCCGACGGCGAGGGCTCCCCGGTCGGCCGGCGCCTGGTGCTCGGCATGCTCGGTCTGGGCGCGGCGGGGCTGGTCACCGCGCCGTACGTGCAACGCGGCACGGAGAGCGTCCTGAGCGCCGTGTCCGGCAAGGACCCGACCGGCGTCACGGGCCTGCTGCCCAACGGAGGCGGATTCCGCTACTACTCGGTGGCCAGTTCCGTTCCGCGCCGCGGGCCCCGCGATTACGAACTCACCGTCGGCGGCCTCGTCGAGCGTCCCGCCCGCCACGGCCTCGGGGAGCTGCGCGGGATGCCGCAGCACCGCATCGTGCGCGACGTGCAGTGCGTGACGGGCTGGCGCGTGCCGAGCACGCCCTTCGAGGGGGTACGCCTCTCCCACGTCCTCGATCTGGCCGGTGTGCGTCCGGAGGCGACCGCCGTCCGCTTCACGTGTTTCGACGGCGTCTACAGCGAGAGCCTGACGCTGAAGCAGGCCATGCGTGACGACGTACTGATCGCACTGGGCATGCAGGACAAGCCCGTGAGCCACCAGCACGGCGGCCCCGTACGGCTGTACGTCGCGCCGATGTACTTCTACAAGTCGGCGAAATGGCTCTCCGGCATCGAACTCACCCGCGAAGTGGAGCCCGGCTACTGGGAGAAGCGGGGTTACGCCGTCGACGGCTGGGTCGGCAGGTCGAACGGACGGGACGATGCTCCGACAGCCGCCTGACCGGCAGGTCCCCGCGGCCTCGTCCGGGGCGGGCGCCCAGTACCCGGACGTTCTGCGCTTCACGCGGGCCGTGCGCTGGTGCCACCGCACCACCAGCCTCCTCATGGCCGTGTGCGTCGGCACCGCCCTCTGCCTCTACGTACCGGGACTCGCCCAACTGGCAGGACGCCGCGCCCTCATGGTGACCCTGCACCAATGGTCCGGTCTGCTGCTGCCCGCGCCGGTGCTGGCAGGTCTGGCCTCGCGGGCGCTGCGCGCCGATCTGGGCCGCCTCAACCGGTTCGGACCGCACGACCGGCGCTGGCTGCGGCGGGCCAGGCGCGCCCGCCGCCCGTACCCGCCGCCGGGCGAGGACTGGGGCCGGGACGCGGGCAAGTTCAACGCCGGGCAGAAGGTGTTCGCCGCGTGGATCGCGGGCGCCGTACTGGTGATGACGGGGACCGGGCTGCTCATGTGGTTCACCGGGCTCGCGCCGCTGCAGTGGCGTACGAGCGCGACGTTCGTGCACGACTGGCTCGCTCTGGCCATCGGCGTCGTACTCGCCGCGCACGTGGCGATGGCGGCGGCACACCCCGAGGCCCGCCGGGCAATGCGCACCGGCAGGGCCGACCGCGCGTGGGCGCGCCGCGAACACGCCCTCTGGCAGCCGCCGGACGGGAGCGAGACCGAGACCGCGGGCAGGACCGAGAGCAAGTAGCCCTCGTGGCCGACGGCTTGGCGCCGGTCGCGCTGCCTGGTCGCGGACCGCGGCCGGCTCGGGCGGGTGTCACCTTCGTACGGCGTGGAGATACCAGACGGGCAGCAGGATGCGCCCCTGCTCGTCGGTGTCGGCACTGTCCGGGTCGAACGGCATCGCCGTGTCCTGGAAGGCGGGCTGACTGAACATGCGGCCGGCGATCTCACGGGTGAAGGAACTGGTGTAGTTCGTGGGCGTGATGCTCCCGATGTCCCAGTGCGCCCCCAGGTTGGTGCGCAAGTCGTCCTGGCTGACGGGGAACAGCGACTTCTCGGGTTCGGCGTCGGAGAAGCAGAACAGGTGCAGGTGCGCGCCCGGATTGGCGACGCGATGCAGGGCCGCGCTGTACTCACGTCGCTGCCCGTCGCCGAGGCAGTGGTACAGCGCACTGTCCAGGATCGTGTCGAACCGCTGCTCGAAGCCCTCCAGCCGAGTCGCGTCCGCCTCCACGAAATCGGGGTCCAGTCCGCGGTCCTGTGCACGTCGCCGCGCCAGCTCGAGCGCGGTCGGTGCGCCGTCGAACCCGGTCACCGGGTAACCGCGCTCGGTGAGGAACAGAGTGTTGTCACCCGTGCCGCATCCGGCGTCGAGCACCTCGCCGCGGATCAGTCCGTTGCGTTCCAGTTCGACCAGCGCCGGTTGCGGCTCTCCGATGTCCCACGGGACGCAGCCCCCGAAGTCCACCGACGGGCCTGCGAGCGGCCGTTCGCCCCGGTAGAACGCCTCGAAGTCGGCGTCTTCGACAGAGACGGTCTGACCCTCTCGTCGCTCCTGAGTCACGTGAACCCCCTTCTTCTCGGGACGGCTGCCGAAGCCCACGGCTGCCCGTGGCGTCGCGCTCGGGACACCCTGGTGTGCGGGTGAGTGATCTGCCTCTCAGAGGGAAACGCCACTGAGTGCCATTTGTCAATGCGGAGGCTAGCCTGTTGGTTTGCGACGCGGTCCCGGCCAGAGGGGGTGTTCATGAGCCTGCGGGAACGGAAGAAGGCGCTGACACGGGCGTCCATCGAGGACACCGGTCTGCGGTTGTTCGTCGACCGCGGATACGAGGCCACCACGATCGACGACATCTGCGGTGCCGTCCTCATCTCGCGCCGGACGTTCTTCCGCTATTTCTCCTCCAAGGAAGACGTCGTGCTCGCCGGTTCCCGGGAAGGGCTCGGCCGCGCCGCCGAGCAGCTGCGCCTGCGGCCACCGGGCGAGTCCCTCCACGACTCGCTGTACGCGCCCCTCAGCGAAGCCGCGGCGTTCTTCGAGAGCGACCGCGACACGCAGCTCATCAGGACCCGGCTGCTCGCTCGCACACCCGCCCTGGCGGGCAGCTACCTCAGGGTCCTGACCGACTTCGAGCACCTGCTCCGCGGCTTCCTCGCGGAACGCTGCGAAGACCACCCCGACGCTCCCCGCGTGCGGCTCGTCGCCGCCGCGACCGTGACCGCGTTCAGAGTCGCGATCGAAAGCTGGACCGAGAGCAGCGGAACCATCGCCCTGGAACCACTCGCCCGCCGCAACCTCGGCCAACTCCTCACCGGCTGCCGGCTCTAGGGCGTCTCCGCGAAGTCCCTCCCGGTCCGAAGGTGCAGGGGGAGGACGACGCTGCTACGGGACCGGGCCGGTGCCCAGCGGTCCGTCACCGTCCTCTACAGCGCGATATCGGGTGGGCGTCCGTGCGCGCGGGTGCGAGCATGACCGGCGATGACAGACAACGTCCCCGCCGTCCCCGACGACGCCCCGGCAGCTGAGGCCGCCCCGCCCGCGACCTCCGGCCCGCCCGCGCGTCTGTGGGGAGTGGTGCTCGCCGCCTGCGCCGGGCAGTTCCTCGTGGTGCTCGACGTCTCGGTGGTCAACGTCGCGCTGCCGTCCATGCGGACCGACCTGGGGATGGACGCCGCCGGACTGCAGTGGGTCCTCAACGGCTACACGCTGGCCTTCGCGGGACTGATGCTGCTCGGCGGGCGGGCGGCGGACATCTTCGGCCGGAAGCGGACGTTCCTGCTCGGGCTCGCGCTGTTCACCGCGGCCAGTCTCCTCGGCGGTCTGGCGCAGCAGCCGTGGCAACTGCTGGCGGCCCGTGCGCTGCAGGGCACAGGAGCCGCCGTGCTCGCTCCGGCGACGCTGACGATCCTCACCACGGCCTTTCCGCCCGGCCGCGCCCGTACCCGCGCGATCGCCACGTGGAGCGCCGTCGGCGCGGGCGGGGGAGCCGCCGGCGGTCTCGTCGGCGGCGTGCTGACCGATGTGCTGTCGTGGCGCTGGGTGCTGCTGATCAACGTCCCCGTGGGCGCCGTCGTGCTGCTGGCCGCCGCCGTGTGGGTCTCGGAGGGCCGGGACGGGCGGGCTGGGCGGCGCCTCGACCTCCCTGGAGCGCTGCTCGTCACCCTGGGGCTGGGGACGCTGGCCTGGGGGATCGTCCGTACGGAGGCAGTGGGCTGGACGGCGCCGTCCGTGCTGTGGCCGCTGGCGGCGGGCCTGGCTCTGCTGGCGGTGTTCGTCGCGGTCGAGGCACGTACGAAGGCACCGCTCGTGCCGCTGCGGCTGTTCCGGAGCAGAGCCGTCTCGGCGGCCAACGCGGCGATGTTCGTGTGCGGCGGTGCCCTGTTCTGCATGTGGTATTTCATGTCGCTCTACATGCAGAACGTGCTGCACTACACGCCGCTGGAGGCGGGGCTCGGGTTCATTCCGCAGTCGCTGAGCATCGTGCTCGGATCGAAGGCCGCGCCGCGGTTGATGGTCTGGTTCGGGGCGCGCAACGTTGCGCTCGCGGGGGTGGTGCTGGCAGGCGCCGGCTGCCTGTGGCAGAGCGGGATGCATGCGGGCGGCGGTTTCCTGGCGACCGTCACGGGTCCGGGTGTGCTGATGGCGCTGGGCGGTGGCATCGCGGGCACGCCGCTGGCATCGGTGGCCATGTCGGGAGTGGCGCACGGAGATGCGGGGCTGGTCTCCGGGCTGTTCAACACGGCCCGGACGATGGGTGGTTCACTCGGCCTCGCCGTCTTCTCCACCATCGCCGCGGCCCGCATCGGGGATGCGACCGACCCCCGGACGCTGGCATCCGGATACGGGCTGGCCTTCCTCAGCGCCGCCGCCGTCCTCGCGCTGTGCGCGGCGCTCGTGCTGTTCGTCCTCCCGCGCTCCGGCCGTGAGGGCACGGCGGAGGAAGAGGCGGCGGGCGAAGGAACGGCGGGCGAAGGGGAAGGGGACGGGGGCGGTGGTGCGGACGGCAGTGCGGCCGCCGGTGCCGGGAGTGCCCGGCCGATGGTCCGCGGCGAGAGCTGACGCGCACCGTCAACCCGTCAACGGCCGTACGAGGGGCGAATGTTGCCCCTCCCCTTCCTCTGCTTCTTCCTCTGCTTCCCCTGCTTGCCTCAGGGCTTGCGGCCGACGCCCCCGTACGCCGCCGCTTCGGGCGCTTCGGCCTCGCCGACGTCGGGACGCCACCGGTTGATGCGGACCACGCCCGGCGGCACGAGCTCCAGCCCGTCGTAGTAGGCGCGGATCTGCTCCGGCGACCGCAGCACGTAGGGCACGGCACCGGAGTCGTTGTAGTCGTCCTGCGCGGCGTTGGTGTCCGGGTTCTCGTCGATGCCGTCGTTATGGGAGAGGTAACTCCCGGACGGCAGCTCCGACATGAGGCCGCGGACGATCGCGCATGCCTCCGCGTGGTTCCCGATGTGGCCGAGGACTCCGCTGAGGATGAGCGCGACCGGCCTGGACAGGTCGAGGGTCTCCCGCGCACCCGCGATCACCGTCGCGGGATCACGCAGATCGGCCTCGATGTACGACGTCCTGCCCTCGGGTGAGCTGGTGAGCAGCGCGTTCGCGTGTACGAGGACGAGCGGGTCGTTGTCGACGTAGACGACGCGGGCCTCCGGGGCCTCCCGCTGTGCGACCTCGTGCGTGTTGTCGACGGTGGGCAGGCCCGTACCGACGTCGAGGAACTGCCGCACACCGGCCTCGGCGGCCAGGAAGCGGATGGTGCGGACGAGGAAGTAGCGGGAGGCGCGGGCGAGTTCGTCGATGCCGGGGAACGCCTGCCGGTACTGCTCACCCGCCTCGCGGTCGGCCGCGTAGTTGTCCTTTCCGCCGAGCCAGTAGTTCCAGATGCGCGCCGAGTGCGGAACGCTCGTGTCGATCTCACCGCCGGCTTGCTGGACGGCTCTTCCGTTCTGGTCCATGACTTCCCCCTGACTGCGGGCCGGTCCGCCGGCGCCTCAGGGTGCCCTACGGCGCCTGACGGCGGCTGCGAACGCCTGCCGGCTTCCTCGGTGTCCCCGGGTTGCCCCGACGTGTCCGATTCCCTGCGGACACCTTCCCTCCGGACACCGCAGTCTTCACCCTGCGGCGGCGGTTGTGTAGATGCCGTGCCCGCCGGTGCGTGTCCCGTGCGCGGCCGGGCAGCCGGGGCCCGTGGCTATCCTCCGCAGGTGGGAAGGAGCTGAGGAGCGATGCCGATCGACGTGGAGCGGGCGCTGTCCGCCGGGCCCAGCAGCACCCGGATCAGCTGGGGACACAAGGACGTTCAGCTGTACCACCTCGGGCTCGGGGCGGGCGTTCCCGCGACGGACCCGCTGGAGCTGCGCTACACGCTGGAGAGCCGGCTGCACGTGCTGCCGAGTTTCGCCACCGTGGCCGGCGGTGGGACGGGCGTGGTCGGCGGGCTGGCGGCGCCCGGTGTCGACGTGGATCTGACCGCCGTGCTGCACGGCGGTCAGAGCGTGGAGACGCACAGGCCCGTTCCGGCCGCGGGAAGCGCGACGCAGACCTCCTCCGTCGCCGCCGTGTACGACAAGGGCACGGCCGCCGTCATCGTGCTGCGTTCCGAAGCGGCTGACGACGACGGCCCGTTGTGGACTTCGCAGGCGGAGATGTTCGTGAAGGGCGAGGGCGGCTTCGGTGGCGAAAGGGGGCCGTCGTCCAGGTCCGGGCCGCCCGCGCGGACCGCCGACCACGAGGTCCGCCGTGGCATCCGGGAGGACCAGGCACTGCTCTACCGTCTGTCCGGCGACTGGAATCCGCTGCACGCCGACCCGGAGTTCGCGGCCCTCGCGGGCTTCGACAGGCCGATCCTGCACGGCCTTTGCTCGTACGGGATGGTGCTCAAGGCCGTGGTCGACACCGTGCTCGGCGGGGACGTGACTCGGGTGGTGAGCTTCCGCACCCGCTTCGCCGGGGTCGTCTTCCCGGGGGAGACGCTGCGCGTACGGATGTGGACCGGGCCCGAAGGCGAACAGGGCGACCGGAACGGGCCGGAGGGCGTGACGGGAGGGCCGGGGCGCGTGGTGCTGTCCGCCACCGCGGTCGAGCGGGAGGACGCCCCGGTGCTGACCGGCGCCGTCGTCACACACCCCTGACGCCTCCCGTCCGCCCTCGCCCCGCGTGCGCGGTTGCGAACTCCCCTGCGCGCAGGGGAGTTCGCCGTACCTACGTGTCCGTAAAGGGCGGAGGCGTACGGGGCCCGCGGCTACTCGGCCTCGCTCTGCTGCGGCGGGCGCCGGTGACGCCCCTGCGAGTGCTGCCCGGGCTCCTCCCCGCCGGCGGCCTGCCCTCTGTGCCTGCCTGAGCCGTTCGATGCCTGACTGCTGCGCGTTTCGGTCCCGGTCTGGGTCTCGGACATCGCGGGTAACTCCGTGGATCACATTGCTGCTTGGTACCCGGTCAGAGTCTCACGAAGGGTACTTGGCCTGCTCACGCCGTCCTCGCGCGGACGACGGCGTCATGGAGCGCTGTGGCGAGCGGGGCGTCCTGGAGCGGCACCGGCTTGCGCCGTGCGCATGGCTCCGTGACGGCGACAGGTGAAGCGGCGGACGGGCCCGCGGACGTGCCGGCCGACGGACCGGAAGGCGGGGAAGGAGCGGCATTCGCTGACCCTTCGCCTGCGGGCTGCGCCCCCGCAACTCCCGGCTCTCCGCCGGCTACGGCCGCACCCGTGTCCCGCGCCACCGGCGCCGGCGCGGGCAGCCGCATCGCCGCGTCCGGCATGGGTGCGCCCTGCGATTGCGCGTCCCGCATCGACGGCTCCCGCACCGCCGGCTCCCGCATCGGTGGAAGCTCCGGGGGCAGTGCTCCGGGCGGCAACGCCCTTGCCGCCTCGGCCTGTCCGGGCGCCGGGACGGCAGGGAAGCGGTTTTCGGCGGGGTGCGGCGGCTTTTCGCCACGGCCGGCCTCGCCGGCCTCCCGGCCTGCGGACCCGGAGGCCGCGCCGGCAGCGGAGCCCGACGCCTGCGTCGGCCCGTCCCCCTGCGCACCGCCGGTCCCGCCCGGAGCAGCGTCCCCAGCCCCGCCCGGAGCCCTGTCCGCGGCAGCGCCCGGAAGACCGGCCGAAGTATCGCCCAAAGAACCGCCCGTGCTCTCGTCCGCGGTCGTGCCGGGCCGCGCGGCCGCGCTCAAGTCCACGCCGGCGCCCAGGCTTTCGCCCGTACCGGTGCCTGCGACGGTGGCCCCTGCCTCGGCGTCCGGGGTCCTGCCACGCATCCGCAGCCGTGCCAGCCCGCACGGCGCATGCGCGGTGGCGCAGGGCAGCCGCAGTTCGCCCTCGCGCGTCCACACTCCCTTCCCCGGCAGCCAGCCGCCGGGAGCCCGGAAGCGCCGCAACTCCTTCTGCATCGGCCGCCACACGCCCAGCCACGCACCGCCCGCGCGCGCACCGGTCGTCTGCCCGTGCAGCGCCACGGCGCAGCTCTCCGGCAGCAGCATCTGCCCCGGCTGCACGGCGAACGGCGTGAGCAACGCCCCTTCGGGATGCAGGGATTCGGGGAAGCGGACGGGCCGGTGGGAGCCCAGCACACCCCAGCCCAGCCGGAATTCGCCGGGTGCGTCGGAACGTACGATCAGCAGGCCGCTGTCCGCGTCGGCGAGCAGCAGGCGGTCGTCGCTGTCGTCGGTGATCTGAAGCAGCGGGCTGACCTCGCCTCCGCGGCCCAGGTCGACGGCGACCGTCTTGGTGCGGCCGGTGCCGCCCGTGTCCGTGCGGTCGACGGCGAGCAGGCGGCCCTCGCGGTCCAGCCATGCGCCGCCCCCGCAGCGGCCCGGAACCTCGGCGACCAGCCGGGGCACTCCTTCGCTGCTGCCGGCGACCAGCCACACTCCCGTGGTGTGCTCGCCCACCGTGAGCGCGTACGCGCGCCGCCCGCACGGTGCGGGCGGCAGCAGCGTGAGCCGCTCCGACTCGACCACGCCCAGGCGCAGTTCGCCCGTGGCGGGGCCCGTCGGGTAGAGCAGGGCGAGCTTGTGGGCGCCGCCTTCGCGGCGGGCGATCAGGACCCTTCCGTCCGTCAGCGGCAGCACCTGGCTGCCGGTCTCCTCGGGGCGGGCACCGGGCAGCGGGACCGCATACGGCTCGGGGCCGTCCAGGGTCCAGCGCTCCGGGAACCAGCCGTCCTCCGCGGACGCGTTGAGCCGGGCCGCATAGGCGCCGTCGGCTGCGATCGTGAACGTGGAGTGCCTTGCCGTCCGGCTGTCCGTCACGATGCTCTCGGGGGCACAGGCAGTCATGGGTCGATCACCTCCAGTGAGGAACCTAGGTGTCGTACTGCCGCCCGAACAATCGGAGTTCGGCCCCTTCACGCGGATGAGTGGCGGATGTGCGAATTGCCTGCGCGACCTGTCGAGCGTGTGCTGCGTAGCGCTTGTACGGCGCCGCCGTGAAGGGGAGCCGCGAGTTCCGCCGACCGCGTGCCGTCACCCGTCGCAGCCCGCCGTCCCCCGGCAGGACGGTGACCGGACTGCCGGGGGACGGCGGAAGGTAGCCTTTCCCGCGTGCCAGCACTCTCCGAAGTCATCGCCGCGCTCGACGGTCTCTGGCCGCGCGAGCGGGCCGAGCAGTGGGACGCCGTCGGCACCGTCTGCGGTGACGTCGGCAACCCGGCAGCCCAGGTCGACCGGGTCCTCTTCGCCGTCGACCCCGTCCAGGAGATCGCCGACGAGGCCGTCGAGCTGGGCGCCCAACTGCTGGTCACGCACCACCCGCTGTATCTGCGGGGCACGACGACCGTCGCCGCCGACACCTTCAAGGGCCGCGTCGTCCACACGCTGATCAGGCACGGCGTCGCCCTGCACGTCGCGCACACCAACGCCGACACCGCCGACCCCGGCGTCTCCGACGCCCTCGCCGGTGCGCTCGACCTGCGTGTGCTGCGCCCCCTGGTGCCGGACGTCACCGACGCGGCGGGCCGCCGCGGCCTGGGCCGCATCTGCGAACCGCCGCGCCCCATGCGGCTGTCGGAGCTGACGGAGTGGGCCGCCGACCGGCTGCCCGTCACGGCGCAGGGCATCCGCGCGGCCGGCGACCCGGACCGTATGATCCGCACCCTCGCCGTCTGCGGAGGCTCCGGGGACGGGCTCTTCGAGGAGGTGCGGGCGGCGGGCGCCGACGCCTACCTGACGGCCGACCTTCGCCACCACCCCGCCTCCGAAGCCCGTGAGCACTCTCCGCTCGCGCTGCTGGACGCCGCGCACTTCGCCACCGAGTGGCCGTGGTGCGAGCAGGCAGCCGCACAGCTCGACGAGATCTCCGACCGCCACGGCTGGGGCCTGCGCACGCACGTATCGCGTACGGTCACCGACCCCTGGACCGCGCACGCGGCATCGCACGGCGCGGTCGCCGCTGCCGCCGCTCACCCCTCCGATCCCGACCGCAGCGCCTCCAACGACATCACCACGGGAGCCCCCAACTGAACGCCGCGCCCGCCGATCAGATCCGACTGCTGGACGTCCAGGCCCTGGACACCCGACTGACGCAGCTCGCACACAAGCGCAAGAACCTGCCGGAGCACGAGGAGATCCAGTCGCTGGAGGCGGATCTCCTCCAAGTCCGTGACCTGCTCGTCGCCTCCCGTACGGAGGAGGGCGACACCGCACGCGAGCAGACCAAGGCCGAATCGGACGTCGACCAGGTGCGGCAGCGCGCCGCGCGCGACCAGAAGCGGCTCGACTCCGGTCAGGTCACCAACCCGAAGGACCTGGAGAACCTGCAGAGCGAGATCGCCTCCCTCGCACGGCGCCAGGGAGACCTGGAGGACGTCGTCCTGGAGGTCATGGAGCGGCACGAGGCGGCCACCGAGCGGGCGGCCGAGCTGGCACAGCGCGTCGAAGCGGTGGAGGCGAAGACCGAGGACGCCGTCGCACGGCGTGACGCGGCGCTGCAGGAGATCGACGCCGAGGCGGGCACGGTCCGCGGGGAACGCGAGTCGGCCGCCGGCTCGGTGCCCGCCGACCTGCTGAAGCTGTACGAGAAGATCCGCGAGCAGCAGGGCGGTGTCGGAGCGGCCCGGCTCTTCCAACGGCGTTGCGAGGGCTGCCAGTTGGAGCTGAACATCACGGAGCTCAACGAAGTCCGCCAGGCCCCCCAGGACGCCGTGCTGCGGTGCGAGAACTGCCGCCGGGTCCTGGTCCGTACGCCCGAGTCCGGGCTCTGATGGCGCGCGGGGCCGGCAGGCACGGCGGCCGGACCTTCGTCGTCGAGGCGGACGGAGGCTCGCGCGGCAACCCGGGGCCCGCCGGTTACGGCGCGGTCGTACGGGACGGGGACAGCGGCGAAGTCCTGCGGGAGACGGCTCAGTTCATCGGCGTGGCCACGAACAACGTCGCCGAGTACAAGGGGCTGATCGCGGGCCTGCGCGCGGCGTACGAGCTGGACCCGCACGCGGCCGTGCGGGTGCGGATGGACTCCAAGCTCGTCGTGGAGCAGATGTCCGGACGCTGGAAGATCAAGCACCCCGACATGCGTCCGCTCGCCGCCGAGGCGCAGCGGATCTTCCCGCCGGGCGCCGTGCGGGACTACGAGTGGATTCCCCGCGCGGAGAACAAGCACGCCGACCGGCTGGCCAACGAGGCGATGGACGCGGGCAAGCGGGGCGAGGAGTGGTCTGCCGGAGCCTCGACGGCGGAGCTGGACGCCGCGGACGAGAAGGCCAGGGGCGGTGGAGCGGGAGCGGCGCCGATACCGGATGCTCCTGCCGTCTCCGGTGCGGGCGGGACGGCCGGGGCGGACGGCACGTCCGAGGAGTCCGCCCCGCACAGCGGCTGGGGCCCGGACCTCGGGCCGCCCACCACTTTCGTACTGCTGCGGCACGGCGAGACGCCGCTCACGCCCGAGAAGCGCTTCTCCGGCAGCGGCGGCACCGACCCGCGGCTCTCCCCGGCAGGCTGGCGCCAGGCGCACGCGGCGGCCGGGGCGCTGGCCGCTCGCGGGACGCTCCAGGCCGTGGTCAGCTCCCCGATGCGCCGCTGCCAGGAGACCGCGTCCGCGGTCGCGGAACGCACCGGACTGAAGGTCCGCGTCGACGACGGCCTGCGCGAGGCCGACTTCGGCGCCTGGGAGGGCCTCACCTTCGCCGAGGTGCGCGAACGCTTCCCGGACGACCTGGAGAAGTGGCTGGAGTCCACCGAGGCGCGGCCGACCGGCGGCGGTGAGAGCTTCGCGACGGTCGCGGAACGCATCGCCGTGACGCGGGACCGGCTGCTGGCCCGCTACTCCGGCAGGACGGTGCTGCTCGTCACGCACGTCACGCCCGTCAAGACGCTGGTGCGGCTGGCACTCGAAGCGCCGCCCGCCGCGCTGTTCCGCATGGAACTGTCGGCGGCCTGCCTCTCGGCGATCGCCTACTACTCGGACGGCAACGCGTCGGTGCGGCTGCTGAACGACACCGGACATCTGCGCTGAGCTGTCCCCCGAGCGCCGGGCCGTGCCGCGCCGTGCCGTGCCGGTGCCGGTGACCACGGCGCCGGTGGCGGGGTGCTGCGGCCGTCAGCCGCGCAGCGCGGCGGCGGCCCGCGCGAGGCGCTGGACGCGGGGCCAGTCCCTCGCGGCCAGCGCGTCGGCCGGCACCATCCAACTGCCGCCCACGCAGCCGACGTTGGGCAGCGCCAGATAGCCGGCTGCGCTGGCCTCGTCGATTCCGCCGGTCGGGCAGAAGCGGGCCTGGGGGAGGGGCGAGGCGAGCGCCTTGAGGTATGCGGTGCCGCCGGCGGCCTCCGCGGGGAAGAACTTCATCTCGCGCACGCCGCGCTCCAGCAGCGCGACCACCTCCGACGCCGTCGAGACCCCGGGCAGCGCGGGCACTCCGCTGCCGAGCATCGCCTCCAGCGTGCTCTCCGTCCAGCCGGGGCTGACCAGGAAGCGGGCCCCCGCGTCCACCGCGTCCTGCGCCTGACCGGGTGTGAGCACGGTGCCCGCGCCCGCGACCGCCTCCGGCACCTCCGCGGTGATCGCCCGGATCGCCTCGCCGGCCGCCGCCGTACGCAGCGTGATCTCGACGACGGGCAGTCCCCCCGCGACCAGGGCGCGGGCGAGGGGTACGGCGTCGGCGGCGTCCTCCAGCACGACGACGGGGATCACGGGCGCCATGTCGAGCAGCGGGACGGCGGGCGACGGCGAGGGTGACGCGGGGGGAGCGGGAGCCATGCGCGCATCCTCTCTCCGGCCGTTCCCGGCACGCAACGCCCGTTGCGCACCGCGCAATCGCACGCCCTGAGGTGAACGTGCCGGGGCTCAGAGCTCCGAGACCACCACGTCCAGCGCCCGCGGCTTCCCGGGCTTCCGGCCGGCCTCCGGCTCCTCCACCGCGTAACCGAGCCCGCGCAGCGCCTTCACCAGCGCCGCCGGAGTCGAGGGGGACGAGCCGCCCTCCAGCAGGGCCCGTACGATGCGGCCCTTCGTGGCCTTGTTGAAGTGGCTGACGACGGTGCGCTTCTCAACGCCGTCCACCACGGCCGACTGCAGCACACGTACCGTGACGGTGCGCTCGGCCAGCTCGCCCCTGGGCTTCCACATCTGTGCGTACGCCGTGGAGCGCAGGTCGAGCACCGGGCCCGTGCCGGCGGCCTCGGGCAGCACGGCCGCCAGCGGCTCCCGCCAGTGCGTGCTCAGCGCGCCCAGACCCGGCAGGCGCACCCCGCCCGAGCAGCGGTACGAGGGGATCCGGTCCTTGATCCCGACCGCGCCCCACAGGCCGGAGAAGACCAGCAGCGACTTCGCGGCCCGCCGCTTCGCCGCCGGGCTGAGCGTGGCCAGGCCGAGAGCGTCGTAGAGGACTCCGGTGTAGATCTCACCCGCGGGCCGTGCGGGTGCCGAGCGCAGCCGGGCGTTCCTGGCGACCTCGCCGCGCAGCCCCTCGCTGAGGCCCAGCACGTCTCGCGCCTTCTCCTCGTCGGCCGAGCAGAGTCCGACGAGCTCCTCCAGTACCGCCTCGCGCGCCGGTGCCAGCGCCGGCAGTGTCAAAGAGTCCAGGTCGAGGGGGCGTCCCCTGCCTCCGTCGGCCTTTCCCTCGGACGGTGGCAGCAGCACGAGCACGGCGGATCTCCTCGGCGGACGGCAGGACACGGACGACAGCGGTGCGACGGCCGCTACGAGCGTGCGTACGTCGGCGGTGCGACGCCAAGCAGCGTATGGGGTACGGGGACTTCGCGGGCACACCGGGCGTGCGTGAGATGCGCACGCAGGCACGTGCGCCGGGCGCGCACGGCACGTGCGCCGGGTGGGCGGCCGGCGGTCGGCGGAAGGAGGGCCGCTACGCGTGCCCCTCCCGCTCGTCCACCGCCGCGACCGCTTCCCGCATCCGCTCCCGCGACCAGCCGGTCACCTCGGCGACCGCCGCCTCGGCCTCGCCGCCGTCCTCGCGCAGCGCCTGCGCCACCACCGCCTCCAGATCCGTGCGGGCGGCGTCGAGGGCGGCGGCGGCCTCGCGCCAGCGCTGCGTCGCCAGTTCCAGTGCGGCGATGTCGAAGCTCATGCCGTCCATGGTGGCAGGCGGCACGTGCGGTGTGCCCGGGTCACGGCGCCGGTGCCGTCCCAGGACCGTGCTCCTGTGCGACGAACTCCGCCCCGGACCCAGCTCACCGACCTCGTGCCACGCGGAGCCGGCGGCCGGCTCCACCTCGGGCATGGGACCTCCGCGCGCTCCCGGCGTCGGAGCGCTCACCGGGCGTCGGAGCGCCGGACACCACCGGTCACCAGCATGCTCCCCGCCGCACGGCGGGCCCATCGCACCGCAGGAAGCGGAATGGTGCCGGGGCCGAAGAAGGGGCGCTGGCCGACCCCGTCGACGCAGGTGCAACCTGGAGGGGAGACCGCCGACGTCCGGAGAAGAAGGGTTGAAAGGACAGATCCGGAACGTACGGAAGGCGAGTGGCCCGGTCCTCCCCGGGTACTCGTCGGCTTCGTCCGCGCCGGCGGCCGAAGGAGGATGTGCGATGGGCAGGGCATCCGGCCGGGCCCAGATGCTGGGTGAGCTCCTCGCGGCCAGCCATCTGAGCACGTTGACGCAGCTGCCCGGGGTGGTGAGCGAGCAGGCCAGGCGCTTCGGCTGGTCGGAGGTGCTTCTCTACATCTGCGACCTTCAGCAGACCGTGCTGACGCTGATGACCGGGGAGGGCATCGACGGTGGCAGGATGACGGGCGACCTCCCGGCCGAGCTGCAGATCGACGGCACGGCTCCGGGGCGGGCCTTCCAGCTCGGCGAGATCCTCCCGACGTCCGCGAGCGGCGACCAGTGGTGGGTGCCCGTCCTGAACGGCACCGAGCGGGTGGGGCTGCTGCGCGTCACGACTTCCGGTTCCGGTTCCGGCGAGTCCTGCATGGAGGACATGCGGGCGCTGGCCGGCCTGGTCGCGCTGCTGCTGGTGGCCAAGCGCGGCACCAGCGACGCGTACGCCCGCCTGGTGCGGCGGCGCCGCATGAACGTCGCCGCGGAGATGGAGTGGCGCCTGATGCCGCCGCGTACCTTCGCGACGGACAGGGCGGTCGTCAGCGCGCTGATGGAGCCGGCGTACGAAGTCAGCGGCGACGCCTTCGACTACGCCTTCGCCGACGACATCGCCCACCTGTGCATCATCGACGCCATGGGCCACGACACCGCCGCCGGCCTGACCGCGAATCTGGCCGTGGCCGCGTGCCGCAACCAGCGCCGTCAGGGCAGCGGGCTGGTGGACACGGCCAGCGGCATGGAGAAGGCCCTCGTGGACCAGTTCGAGGACAGCCGCTACGCCACCGGCATCCTGGCCGACCTGGACGTGGGCACCGGGCGGCTCACCTGGATCAGCCGGGGCCACTATCCGCCGGTCGTCATCCGCGGCGGGCGCTTCGCCGTCCCGCTGGAATGTGCGCCGGCACCCCCGATGGGCACCGGTCTCGGCATCGCGCCCACGCTCTGCCATGAGCAGCTGGAGCCCGGCGACCGGCTGCTGCTCTACACCGACGGGATCACGGAGGCCCGCAATCCCGACGGCGAGGAATTCGGCCTCGACCGCTTCACCGACTTCCTCATCAGGCACCACGCGGACGGGCTGCCCGTGCCCGAGACGCTCCGCCGGCTCATCCGCCACCACCTCGACTACCACCGTGGACGGCTGAGCGACGACGCCACGGTGCTGGTCCTGGAGTGGCACGGCCCCGCGCCGTATCCCCCCGGAGAGGCCGAGGCGCTGGTCGGGCTGCCGGCGGGGAGCGCGCCGTCGCTGCTGGACCGGCCGACGAGCTGACCGGCGACGAACTGACCGTCCGACGAGCTGGGGACCCCGCGCGGCGCGGCGGCCCGGCACCAGGACCGCGTTCGGCGGAGGGCGCGCGGACCCCGGGTCTGCTACCCGTCCGGTGGCAGCCGGCCGGCGGGCGGAAGGGGTCACTCATGAAGAATCCGGGTATCACCCGGTAACCAACTGCCTCTTCCCATGCGCCCGTTACGTGCATGCTCACCGGCTCACCCGAGACCTGGTGAGGCGCCACGGTGGCTCGGCCCCCCCCACACGTACAACTTCACAGGAGCGCCAATGCTGCGAACCGGCATCGCCGTCGGCACCGCGCTGATCGTCACCTGTGCGTTCGGTGTGACTCCCGCACACGCCGCCCGGCTCACCGTGAAGGGCACCGGCTTCCGGCTGGCCACGCGGCTGGGGGTGACCTCGGTCAGCCCGTCACGCCAGTACACGGTCACGTTCGCGTCGGCGGAGCTGAAGCGGCGCTACACGCCCCATCTGACGGCCGCGGTGGCCCAGTTGAGGGCGGCCGGGGTGACGATGTCGGTCGGCGGAGTGGAGAGGACCGATCCGTCCGTCTGCCCGCCCACGGGGCACATCCACTACACGGAGAAGTACCGCCCGGCGGGCCGCGGCGGCTACAGCCTGGGCAGGCCCTGCCCCGACCCGGCGGAGGGCGTCGCGGCGGGCGGCGTCGTCACCATGGACAGCGAATACCACGACGGCACCTGGCACATCGCCCCGTACCAGGTGCGGAACACCTCCGTGCACGAGATGCTGCACGTCCTCGGCCTCGACCACCCCAACCTCGACCTGGACGGCGACGGCGCCGCCGGGCCGTACGAGTGCCCCGCCGGGCCCGGCGGCACCAGGCCGGTGATGTGCTCGCCCAACGGCGGCCACCGGACCGCCGGCGCCGGACGGCTCACCGGCTTCGACATCGAGGGCATCGAGGCGCTGCTGGCCAACGCCCGGCGCCAGGGCGTCGGTTGAGCACTCCCGGGGCCGTCGCACGCAGCGCGTGTGCCCGGTGTGCCTGCCGCTTGTCAGGTCCGGAGCTCGCCCTCCAGCAGGCCCATGGTGAACATGTCGTACCAGCGCCCGTCGCGGCGGAAGACCTGGCGCAGCCTGCCCTCCTCGGTGAACCCGACTTTCCGGTAGAGGTGGTGGGCGGCGTGGTTCTCCGTGACGACCGTCAGCGAGATCTTGTGCAGGCGCATCTTCTCGAATCCGTAGCGGCACATCGTGCGCATGGCGTCCGTGGCGTAGCCGCGCCCCCAGTACTCCTTCTCCCCGATGTAGATGTCGAGTTCGGCGCAGCCCGTCTCGGGTTCGGCGTCGCGCAGGCGCACGAGGCCGATGAGTGCGGCGTCGGCGAGCACCTCGATCCCGTACAGGACCTCGCCGTATGCGTTGCGCGGCCTCTCCTCCAGGCGCTTGCCGACCGCGGCCAGCGACTGGGCGTAGCCGTCGTTCATCCAGCGCATCACCTCGGGGTCGCCTTGCCACCGCCACACCGCCCCGGCATCGGACGGCTCCAGAGCACGCAGTTTCACCAACTCACCGGACACCATCGTGCGTTCGCCCCCTGCATGTTTCCCGTGACCGCATTCGCGGCGCGTCAGTGAAACACCTGCCGGGCCTCCCCTCAATCGGATAACCGCGCTCCGGACGCCGGCCACGTGGCGCGGGGAGCGGTCAACAGCCCGGCGTACCGGACGAGTTGACGGGGTATGACGGCACTTCCCGGACGGCGGTAGTGTGCTTGCGCTGACGGCGTACATCTCGGCGGATGTTGTACGGGGGGAGAGTTCCGGTGGGCTATCGGTACGACCGTGAGACGGCGGACCGGCTGGCACGCGCGGTGCTGGCGGGGAGCGAGCTGAAAGAGCAGGCAGGGGTCAACGCCCGCGCGGAGCTTGAGCAGTTCGACGTCGTCGCCCACGCGTTCCACGCCACGCCACGGCGCGGACGCAGGAGGGAGACGCGGCAGAGCGAGCCGCTCGCATTCGGCGTCGAGGGGATCGCGACGGCGGTCACCACTCTGGTCCTCGCCGTCGCCGTCGACGTGCTCAGCCAGCTCGCCCGGGCACGCACCGAGCGCACCGCATCCCGTGTGGCCTCCTGGTTCAGGCGCGTACTGCTGCGGCGCCCCGGCCCGTCGACGCGGCCCGCCCCGGCGCCGGAACTGCCCGAAGGACCAGCGGCGTTGACGCCGGAGCAGATGCAGCAGATCCACGGCATCGCACGGCGCAACGCCCGTCAGCTCCGCGTGCCGGAAGAGATAGCGAAGGCGGTCGCCGACGGGATCGTCGCGGAACTGGCCATGGCGCCCGCCGCGCCGGACGCCGAGCCGGGGGCACCGGCCCCAGGGGAACCGGAGGCCCACGGGCGTCACGGTGACTAGCCCGGTGACCACGGCGGAGCGGAGACGCGATCCGTTCACCGTGCCGTCCGGCACGACCCTCCGCTTCGCGCTGCTGGTGCTCAGCACGACTGCCGTCGTCATGTCGTTCGCCGCCACGCGCTTCGGGCACGGGGACTCCGACGAGGCCAAACGCCGCTTCGTCGAGTACCGGGACTGCTGGGAGCGCGACAACCGGGAAACGAGCGGCTTCCCCTCGGGTGACAGGCCGTCGGCCGAGGAGCTGTGCGGCGCGGACCCCCGCCTCGTGGACCTCTGGGTGCCGGTGACCGCCGTACTCGTCTTCTGGCTGGTCGTGTTCGTCATCTACTGGTACCTGCCGGCCTGGCGGATCCGCCGCCGCCGGTACGTACGCCTCGGCGGCGAACTCCCCGATGTGGCACGGGCTCTGGAGAGGCTGCGGGCCGGGACGGACACGGAGCAGGTCTCGTGGTACGTGCAGCCGCTCAACTCACGTGTCTCCGCGCTGGCCTTCGGCCGGTGGCGGCGCAGACACATCGTCCTCAGCGGCGGCCTGGTCGCCCTGCGGACGGCACGCCCGGAGGCCTTCGAAGCGGTGGTCCTGCACGAGCTGGCCCACGTACGCAACCGCGACATCGACATCAGCTTCCTGACCATCGCCGCCGGACGGGCGGGTCTGCCCGTGCTCCTGATGACTCTTCCCTCCGGCATCGGCTGGGAGTTGTTATGGGGCACCGGCACGGCCGCCTCCTTCGCGCAGGGTGCCGCCAGCTCGCTGCAGACTCTCTGCCTGATCGTCGTCATGCCGCTCGCCCGCAGAGCGGTTCTGCGCAGCCGTGAGTTCTACGCCGACGCACGCGCCCAGCAGTGGAACACCTCGCCCCAGGCCCTGCATGCGCTCTTCGGCTCGGAGAACGGCAAGCGCCGCCTGGCCGGCGGTCTGCTGCGCGTGCACCCCACCGCGGCCCGGCGGCGCGCCATGCTCCACGACACCGGGCCGCTGTTCCGCAGCGGTTTCTGGGAACTGTTCGCGGCCGGTTCCGTGCTGGGAGCGCTGTACACCGATCTCACCAACACGTACATGTTCAACTCGGCCCTGGACGCCGGGGCCGACACCGCCAAGTGGCTGCTGGCCGACTTCGTCACCGGAACGCTGTTCGGGGGGATCGTGGGCTTCCTGGCCCTGCGCTCCGACGAGGGGTTCCCGGGGGCGGCCAAGCGGGTGCTGCGCGCGCCCGCGTGGGGGCTGGGCTGCGGACTCGCCCTGGGCGGCGGGCTGTTCAACGCGAGCATCGTGTTCACCCTGGCAAGCGCCGGGCAGTTCGGTCTCGGGTTCCTCCCGTGGACGGCGCTGCTCGCTGCTGCCGCGTTCGTCTCGGCGCGGTGGATGTCCCGCACGGTCAGGCTTTGGCGGCCGGCGCTGCGGCACCGGCAGCGGCGGGCCCTGACGCTGTGCGGGTTCGTCGCGGCGGCCGGACTGCTCTTCGCCTGTGTCCTCCACTGGCTGATGGAACTGATGACCGCTCAGGCCCTGATGTCGAAGATCCTCGGCGGGCGGGTACCGGAGGTTGTGGCCTTCGTACTGGCCGCGGGCATGGACGCGGCGGCCCGGTCGCCGTATCTGCTGTGTGCGGGCGGGCTGGCGGCGCTGCTTCCGCTTCTGGGGCAGTCGCTGATCCCGGGTGCGCGGGACGGGGCGCGCCGCGAACTGCGCCGCACCCTGGGAAGTGGGGTGCGCTGGGGGCTGTGGCTGGCGGCGTTTCCCGTCGTTCTCACCTTCCTGGGGGCGGAGGCCCCCAAGGCCGGTGCGGCAGGGCTTCTGTCCACGGCCGTCGCACTCGTCGTTCTGGCGGTCCGTACGGGCCGCCGGCCCCGTGACAGCGGTCTGGCCTACGCCCACGCCGCACTGGCGAGCACCGTCGCCGGCGTCCTCGCTCTCGCCGCTGCCGAACTGCTTCTGACGGTGGTGGGGTGCTGGACCGGCAGCTGCTCCGCACCCGACCTGTCCCGAGTGGCCCTCTTCGCCGGTGTCAGCGCGATTCCGTGGTCGGTCGTCGCGGCCTGTGTGCCGTCGGCCCGCAAGGGACGGGTGCCGGAGAAGGCCCCGCCGCTCGTCCCTTCACCATTCCCGCCTCCGGTTCCGTCAGCGGTGACGCCGCGGGCGCGGGGCAACGGCATGGGCGTGGCCTCCCTCGTCCTCGGGATCACCGCGACGGCCTTGTTCTGGCTGTGGCCGATCGCCATCGCCCTCGGTGCCCTCGCCGTTATCTTCGGCGTGATCGGCCGTGGCAGCGCGAAGCGCGGCGAGGCCGGCAATCCCCGCCAGGCCCTGGCCGGCGTCGTCTTCGGTGCCCTCGGCGCGGCTCTCGCCCTCGCCGTCGGCCTGGCCGTCACGGTCACGGACGGGGACGACGGCACCGGCAGGACCGGCAGAAGCGACAACGGCTCCGCCGTCACGCGCTACGGAGGGGCATGAACCCGCGGAGACCTCCACGACCTCGGTCTGATCCCCGACCGGAGCGCCCGCCCGCCCGGGGCCCCGCGCACGTGAGCCCGGCGGATGGTCTCAACTGTGCATCACCCCAGGTCCCGCAGGGTTCCTGTCTTCCCGAGGGCATCGATCGTCCAAGAGAATGCGACTCCGGCTCACACGGCAAGGGAAGGGCTGGGTGACGTATGCCAGACAAGCACGAGGTCTCGCCGTCCGGGCACGTGCTCGCCGAACCGGCCGGTGAGCACCGCGACGACCCCGCCGTCGACGAGCTGTTCCGGCGGCACCACTCCGCTGTCTTCTCCTACGCGCTCGCCTGCAGCCGCGACACGAAGACCGCCGAAGCCCTGACGGCGGAAGCCTTCACCCGTGCCGTCCGCGCCTCCCGCTCCGGCGGCACACGCACCACCGCCTGGCGTCCCGCGCTGCTCGTCTCCGTTCGCTGCGCCGCGGCCGAGTGGGCGGGCACGGGCCGCCGCGACGGACTCTCGCCCGACTTCGTGCAGTGGTACGACAACGTGGCGGCAGGCCCCGGCACCGGCGAGGAGCGCATTCTCCGGCTCGAACAGGAGAGCCTCATCCTCCAGGCTTTCCGCGCACTGCCCGAGCGTTGGCAGACCGTCCTCTGGCACACCGCCGTCGAGGAGGAGTCCGCCGGAAGGATCGGGGCTCTCCTCAACATGCTGCCCGGCAGCGTCGATCTCCTCACCTCACGCGCCCGGGAGGGTCTGCGTGAGGCGTATCTCGCCGCGTACCACGAGCACGGCCTTGAAGAGCACGGTCACGACTCGGGCGAGTGCCGCCGCTACGGGTCTCTCCTCGAAGCGTCGGCACGCCGCGCGGGCCGGCGCACCAACAGCGACCTCGAACGGCACCTTCAGGAGTGTGGGCGCTGCCGCGGCGCACTGGCCGAACTGACCGAACTCGACGAGCGGTTGAGCACGATGCTCCCCGCCGGAGTGCTGCTGTGGGGCGGTTCCGCCTACGTGGCGGCGCGGCACGCCGACGCCGGCACGGGCAACCGGGAGGAGGCGCCCGGCGCGACACCCCGGACAGAGGACCCGGCATGGTGGGTCAAGGCCAGGAGTCTGTCGATACCGGCGGCGGCGCTCGCAGGGTCGGTCGTCGCGGCGTTCGGGCTCATCCTGTACCTGCTCCCGCTGACCTCGTTCTCAGGCGACGACGAGCCCGGCTCGCCTCCCCTTCAGGTGGTGAGCCGGCCACCGGAGACGGTCATCAAGGACGGTCCGACCGTCACGTCCACAGCCACCCCCTCCCCGTCGGGCACGCCCACGGACCGGCTGGGCGGACTCCCCGGCGCGGAGGGCGGGTTCACGCCACTGCATCTGCGCTCCGACCTGACACTCGGCGGCCCGCAGTCGCGCCAGGGTTCCGTGACTCTGGCGCGTACGTCCGGCAACCACGACGGGCAGCCCCACGAGCCGGTGACCTTCGCCGTCTCGGGAGTCACGGGCGAATACCGGGGCGGCTCCACGCGGTTCGACCTGTCCGTCGACGCCGGCACGTCGATCGGCAACGGGCAGCAGGTGCGCGTCTCCTACGACCTGACGGGGAACGGCAGTTGGGACCGGGTGGAGACATACCGCTACCACGAGAGCGACGACGCGCCCGGCTACGAGCACTACACCCAGACCCGGGGCCTGAAGACGGGCGCCACCGGATCGTTCAAGGACCTTGTGGACGGCAAGGTCAAGGTCGAGGTGTGGGACGCCATCGGACCCGGCGGCAGCACGGTGGGGACCGGCGACGCCTCCTTCGTCAGGATCCCCTTCGGCTGACGGCGTACGGTCCTGGCTCCGGCCGGGACCCAGCTCCTGGAGCCGGTGCGCGGCCTCAACTGGCCGGTCACTGACGGCAACTGGGGCGCCTGCCTACGCGTCCGTACGAAACCGGCGTGGGGCCGGGCAACCCCCGAGCCTGCGGACGACGTCTGTCAGGTTGGCTTGAAAGTGCCTGTCAATTCTTCAACGAATACGAAGCAGGCACTTCGCAACGCCGGTTTCCCGCAGGCAAGTCGGGCTGGACACATGCGCCCCTCTCCTGCGCGCGAGCAGCAAGTCAGCACGAAGGAGACACCTATGAGTCATGCTTCACCACGTCGTCATGTCAGACGCACCGTCGTCGGCGGCCTGATAACGACCGCAGTCGTCGCCGCGGCCGCGGTGGCCGTGCCGGCGGCGCAGGCGGGCGAGGAGCCGCCGCAGGACCGCTCGAAGCCCAGCACACGCATCATCGGCGGTGACGGGGCGTCCAACGACGCCTATCCCTTCATGGTTTCGGTGCTCACCAAGGGGCCCGGCAGCGCCAAGAAGCGCCACCACTGCGGAGGCAGCCTGATCAACGCGACCACCGTCATGACGGCGGCGCACTGCCTCCCGGGGCGGGACACGAAGGACTTCCAGGTCGCGGTCGGACGCACGGTGCTGTCCGACTCCGGGCAGGGCCAGATCCGTAACCTCGAACCGTTCGAAGGCACCAAGGACACCGGCGGGTTCCTCATCCACCCCCGGTACGCCAAGGGCGACACCGCCTACGACATGGCATTCCTCCAACTCTCCAAGCCCGTCAAGGGCATTGCCCCGATCAAGATGCCGACCAAGGGCACCGACGCACTGATCCGGCCGGGAGCCAAGGCCGTCGTCACGGGCTGGGGGAACACCGACACCGACCTGCCCACCTCCCCGGACCGGCTCCGCGAGGTGAAAGTACCGGTGCTCTCCCACGACGAGTGCGCCGCGAGCTACGGCGAGTACGACCGGAAGGTCAACTTCTGTGCCGGCGCCGAAGGCAAGGACTCCTGCCAGGGCGACAGCGGCGGCCCGATCTTCCGCAATGTGCCCGGCCGTCAGAAGCCCATCCAGGTCGGGATCGTCTCGTACGGCAACGGCTGCGCGGAACAGGGTTCCCCGGGCGTCTACACCTACCTCGGCTCCGAGAAGCTGTGGAAGACGATGAGCGAATCCGCCGCGGGCAAGCTGATGAAGGAGCAGCTCGGCCGCTGACGGCTTCCCGGCCGGCCGCGGCTCTCATCCGGTCCCCGTTCCGGGATGGAGCAGGGACCGGTGCCGCAGGTGAGCCGCGAGGTGCCGGGGCCGGCCGGCTCCCGCGCTGCGCCGAGCATCAGCGGATGCGGCGGCTACGGGGGTGTGAGTCCTTCACGGACACCGCACCCGCACGCCGGTGTGCTGGGCCGGCTGGCCGCGCTTATCCAGCGCTGCCGGAGGCGCTCCAGCTCGGCAAGGTCCGCGCGGTCCCACCCGCTCCGTCCACGGGCGAAACTGCGCAGCGCCTCGTTCGCGGCGGCGACCGCGTCGCAACTGCACTGCCCGTCTCCCGTGGCCATGGGAAAACACTACGTGCACGATTTCGCCCTGTCTGTGGATCAGCACAGTGCTTTACACCACTGCTGCTGTATTTGCCCTTTTAACTGACTTCGGGCGTCATGCGACGGTCTCCAGACCGGCCGACCCGGCGCGTGGTCTTCCGTCCTCGCCGCCGTCGTCGACCGGCACGAACGACGAGATGAAGACGTATGTCGGTTCCTCGGAGTGGTCGTGGCCGCTGTACTGGGTGATCAGGAACTGGTATCCGCGCACCTCGGGCCAGTCCTCGTCGGCCTCCTCGATGCGGCGGAGCACGAAGCGGCGCAGCAGCCTGTAGGCGGGGGTCTCCGTGATCTTGATGTTGGGGTTGCCGACCGCGGAGGCCAGTTCGCTGCAGATGTCGAAGACCGCCTTCTCCTGGCGGCGGCCCGGGAACCAGACCACCTGCGACCACTTGCGTGCGGCGATCGTCGAGGCTGCTTTCCAGGGTGACTGCTGGTCGGCGGTGGACAGGGTGCGGTAGAGGAGGTGGAAGTCGTGGCGGGCGGGTTTGGGTGCGAAGAACCGCCAGTTGGGGATCAGCAGTCCGACCTTGTCGTAGGAGCGCAGCCGGTCGAAGACTCGGTGCGGGTGCTGGTTGACGAGCGTGACCACGAGCCAACCGGCGAGGGTGAACTCGACCGCCCGTCTGGCCTTTTCGCTCGTTCCGGCGCTCCTGCCGCTGGTGTTCTTCATCTCGTCCGTTCCTCCGCCTCCGTGACCTGGCCGGTGAACTCCCGGACCAGTGCGGCGACCTGGCCGGCCGCCTGTCTGCCGAACAGCAGGTCGTCGTGGTTGGTGTTCTCGATCAGATGCATGTCCCCGCTGGGTGCGGCGTCCACCAGTTCCTGGTGCAGCTCCGCGTGGTCCTTGTCGCGGGCGTGGGTGACGGACGCGGCGATCAGCCGCAGCGGCACGGTGATCTTGGGAAGCTGCCCGTCGAAGTTGAGGAACTCCCTGTAGGCGGCCTGCCATTCACGCGCTCCTGCGTCCCACAGCTTCCAGTCCCGGTACTGGGCCAGAGCCAGCGGACGCACATCCTCCGGCAGCCACTCCAGCCACGGCGGCGGGGGCAGCATCCCGCACAGGCCGAGCCTGGCGGACTGCGGCATCAGCGACAGTGCGAAGTCGAACGCCTTGGAACCCTCCCGCTGGAGCTTGGAACGCTGGAGCTCGCCCGGGTGGCTCGGGTCGAGCAGGACCACGCCGGCCACCAGGTCGCGCAGGGGTGCCAGGGCGCGCAGCGCCAGATAGCCGCCGAGCGAGTGCCCGACGAGGACGACGGGCCGGCCGGGGCAGGCCTCGCGGACCAGGTCCTCCAGGTCCGACACCGAAGCGGCGAGGGTGAAGGGCTGCTCGTCCCGGTGCTCGCTGCTGCCGTATCCGGCGCGGTTGTAGGTGAGCACGTCATGGTCGCCGCCCAGCAGCCGCTCCACCTGCGCCCAGTGTTCTGCGGTGGAGACCAGCCCGGATTCCAGGACCAGCACCGGGGCGTCGGGAGCGGACGCGCGGGCGGCAGGGGTGAGGCGGTAGGCCAGCAGGTTTCCGGTGCGGGTGCGGCAGGTGCGCTCGTCGCCCCGGCCGCGCAGCACCCTGCGGTGGCGCCGGGCCTGGGCGGCGAGGCCGGTGGTGAAGGCGGCGCCGAGCAGGCCCGCGGCGATCTTCGGCAGCGTGTCGCTGCGTTCGTTCGCCGCGGCGCTCTCGGCGAGGCGCGGCACGTCCTTGCGGGCCAGGGTCCGGGACGCGGACGCGGCCGCATTGCCGGTTGCCGCCCCGGTCCTGTCCTGCGTTGCGTACAGGACCGCGGGATAGGTCGCCAGGAACGCCCAGACGAACCGGCCGAGCCCCATCACCCGCGCGTTGACCAGGTGGAACGTTCCGGTGGCGGTCACTATCGCGGGGGCGAGGCGGCCCTTGGCGGCGAAGACTGCGGGGAAGCCGCACTCCATGGCGAGCACCGAGTGGGCCACGGCCTTGGAGAACTGGGGGTAGCGCTGGAGGAGTTGGAAGACTTGCTGGTCGCCGTAGGTCTCGGTGCGCATGATGCCCGGGAGCGCGGCGCCGGTGCGCCAGAGAGGGCTGAGGACCTTGATCCAGCCGGACACGGTGTAGGACAGCGTCGACTGGAGCGCCACATACCAAAGGCAGGCGTCGACGAGTCTGGGCTGCCGCTCGCCGAGCCGGGCGATGGCCGAGGTCGCCTGGACGAGGAAGGAGAGCTGGTCGGAGCCGTCGGTGCCGTAGCGGTGGCGCGGGTAGACGGCGAGCTGCGACAGCGCGAGGAAGCCGTTGGCGGCGGCGCGGTGCGCGCGATGGGTTCCCGGGACGAGCAGGGAGGCCGCAGCGGCGGCACGGGCGGCCTGAATGGCCTTCGTGGTCTTCGGCCGCGCGATGAAATCGAGGGTCTTCCTGGCGAGCGGCGACCAGTCGGAGAAATTCTCCCGTGCCACTTCCCAGTGGTTCAGTCCGCCTACTTCCCGGTCCCTTCCGGTCACGAGGAGTTCCAGACTGCTCACGAGATGTGTTGCCGCACTTATCTGCTCCGCCGCGGACAGCGCCTGGTTCCGACCCACGGCCGGGGAGGAGAATGCTCTCCTCGCTAGAGGGGAAATGTTCACTTCTTCTCCGTTCCCTTCCCCGGCCGGGGTCTTTTTGTGCGGTACGTCACAGAGACGGACCGCAGGAATCAACTTCGCCGCGGGGCGAAGGTCAGCTACCGCCCAGCACGTTGTCGGCCACGATGAACCCACCGACGAGGGCACCGACGACGGCACCCGCGGCACCCACGGCGGTACCGATCACCGCGGGGGTGGCAAGCACGGGAGCCGTCGGTCTGGCCCACTCGCCTTCGTCGACCTGCACGGCCAGCGCATCCAGCTCCGCACTGGCGTTGACCTTCTCGAGCAATGCAGACACGTCTTCTTCTCCTCGGGTCTTCTCGGAAGCCGGGACGGCTTCGCAGAACGGATCGGGGCTGGTCAGCTGTTGCCGTTGACGGTCACGGCAAGGCCGATGCCGCCTGCGACCGCGGTGGCCACGAGCGTCACGCCGGCGATGCCGGCCGCGACGGCTGCAGGGGTGGCGAGCACCGGCTCCGTGGGGGCCGCACCCTTGTCCTCGTCGAGCATCAGTGGGAGAGTGCTCAACTCCTCGCTGTTGTTCACCTTTTCCAGAAGCATTTTCGTGTTCGCGCCTTTCTCGCAGAAAGCCCGGCCGCGCTCCGCCCGGTTTACCGCAATGTTTTCCGGGGCAGGATGGAGTTACTGCCGGTCGAGCCGTAATTACAATTAGCGGGAAAGGGTACCAACGGTAACTTGGCCCGTTCCAGGAAAATCCTTGGCAGGAAGCTGCACCGGGGCGACAGCTTCATGTCGGCCTTTGTGTCTTTTCGCAGAAAGCGGCAGAAGGACTCGAATTCCAGCATGCAGCTTTGTTGAGTTCTGTGCGCGGATTCTCTGCACGCTGTGAGGAAACAATCGCCCTGCGTGAACCGGCAGCCCGTGAATACCCGCCGGCGCCCCATTCAGGCGCACCCGCTCCCGCCGCCGGGAGCTGTCACCGACGGCGTTCCCTCCCCTTGGAGGCGGGAGTTACGAGGCGGGTTCTCCCGGATCGACGCTCTCCACGGCGACGCCCATGTCCGCGATCGCCGCGGTCTCCGCGCCGGGGGTGGAGGTGTCGGTGATGACCGCCTGGTAGGCGTCCGCGGTGCCGTACGCGTAGGTGGCGGTCTTTCCGAACTTCGAGTGGTCCACGAGGAGCAGGGCCGTGGAGGCCGAGGCGAGCATGGCCTCCTTGACCTCCGCGTACTCACGCAGGGGGTGGAAGAGCCGCCCTTCTAGGACGGCGGCGGCGGACATCAGGGCGATGTCGGCGCGGATGCGGGACAACGCGCGGGTGACGTCCGGTCCGGTGCAGGAGTGGAACTCGCTGTGGTAGTGGCCGCCGAGCAGGGTGACGTCCGTACCGGCTGCGGAGCCCGCGCGCTGCGCGAAGCCGACCGAGTTGGTGACCACGGTGAGCTGGTCGAGCCCGGCAAGGGACTCCGCCAGCGGGAAGAGGGTGGTGGAGTCGTCGACGAGGACGGTGCTGCCGGGCGTGATGCGTCCGGCCACCGCGGCGCACAGTGCCGCTTTGGCGGCGAGGTTGCTGCCCTCCCGGAAGCGCGTGGCGGTCTCCATGGTGAGCGCGGGGAAGGCCACGGCCCGGCCTCGGACCTTTCGCAGCAGGCGACGGGCGGCCAGGTCGTCGAGATCCCGGTGCATGGTCATGAGGCTGACGTCGAACCGGTCCGCCAGGTCGGCGATGCGGGTCTCCTCGTGTCCGGCGACGTATCTCAGGACGTCCTGCCGACGCTGTTCGACGGCGGCCTGGGACAGCCGTGGCCTGGCCGGCACCTGGCGGCTCCTTCCAGTTCGCGGGCCGTGGGCGGCCAGTGGCTGAGGGGTGGTCAGCCCGGTTGCGGACACACCAGCGGTTTGACGGTCGTGTGGTCCCGGTCGGCGGCGGTGAGAGCGTCTTCGGCCTTCTCCAGGCCGAACCGGTGGGTGATCAGCCCTCCGAGTGCGACTTCGCCGGAGGCCGCCAGCGCGATGGCGTCCGGCCAGGTGTTGGCGTACCGGAAGGTGCCGGTGACCTCGATCTCGAAGTTTTGCACATGGGCCAGCGGCAGCGGAACGGTGTCCCCTCCCATGCCGACCAGCACAGCGCGGCCCGCCCGGCCCACGGTCCGGATCGCCTCGTCGGCCACGGCCGCAACCCCGGAGCACTCCAGCAGGACATCGGGGGAGAAGCCGGTGTCCGCGAGGCGCTGGGACCGTACGTCCACGGTCGAGGTTGCGCCGAACTGCCGCGCCAGACCGAGCCGGTGGGGTGAGATGTCGGTGACGACGGCCTCGGTCGCGCCGAAGGCACGGGCCGTCTGTGCGGCGACCAGCCCGATGGGGCCGGCTCCGGTCACCAGGACCCGCGAGCCGGGGCCGACGCGGCCCTTGCGGCACGCCCACACGCCCACGGACAGAGGCTCCAGCAGCGCCGCGGTCTCAGCTGTCAGGGTGTCCGGCACCGGGTGCGCGAAGTCCTCGTCCACGGCGACGTATTCGCACAGGGCGCCGTCGACCGGGGGCGTGGCGTAGAAGGAGACGTCGGGGCACAGGTTGTAGCGGCCGTGGCGGCACTGGGCGCAGCGGCCGCAGGGCACGCCCGGTTCGAGGGAGACGAGCTGCCCCGGCTGGTGGCGGGCGGTTCCGGGGCCGAGAGCGACCACTGTCCCGGCGGGTTCGTGCCCCAGCACCATGGGGCTGCGCACCACGAAGTCGCCGATCCGGCCGTGCCGGTAGTAGTGGACGTCGGAGCCGCAGATGCCGACCGCTTCGACGCGGACGAGGACCTGCCCGTGCCCGGGACTCGGCACGGGACGCTCCTGCGTCTGGAGGCTCTCCGGGGCGAGCAGCACGGCGGCCCGCATGGTCGGGGGGACGTGCGAGGGCAGCGCGGTGGCGGTCATTCTCCGGTCACAGCTCCCATGGTCAGGCCGGTGACGAGCCACCGGCGTACGGCGAGTCCGACGAGCATCATCGGGACCACGACGAGGGTTCCGATGGCGGTCAGCTGCCCCCAGTCGATGCCGGTCTGGGTGACCAGCTGGCTGGCGGCGATGGGCAGGGTCTGGGTGTGGGGCCCGCCCAGTACGAGCGCGAAGGCGTAGTCGTTCCAGGAGAAGACCAGGCACAGCACGAAAGTGGTGACCAGCCCCGGGCGGGTCAACGGCAGGACGACGTGCCGGAACGCCTGCCAGTGGCCGCAGCCCGCCACCTGCGCGGATTCCTCCAGCGACGGCGGCAGTTCGGAGAAGAAGGCACTCAGCAGCCAGATGGCGAAGGGGAGGTTGAAGCTGAGGTAGGCCAGGACGAGTCCGGGCAGGGTGTCGATCAGGCCGAGGAATCGGAAGATCAGGAAGATCGGCAGCACGACGGCGGCGATCGGTGCCATACGGGTGGAGACGACCCAGAAGGACAGGTGCTGCTTGCCGCGCATCCTGGTGCGGGCCAGGCCGTAGCCCGCGAGGGCGCCGAGGGCGGTGGCCAGCAGCGCGGAGAGGCCGGCGGCCAGGACGCTGTTCTGCAGGTAGGGCCAGAGGTTGTTGGCGCCGCTGAAGAGGCCGCGGTAGTTCTGCAGGGTCGGGGCGAACCACAGGTCGGGCGTGGACGCGGTGACGCTTGCCGTGGGCTTGAAGGACGACAGCAGCATCCAGCCGAGCGGGACCAGCGTCCACACCAGGGCGGCCGCCACCAGGACGCGCACGACGGTGCGGGAGGCGCGGCTGCCGCGTTGCGGCGGGCCTCCGGCGGCAGTGCGGGCGGGAGTGGCGGCGCGACCAGGGACGGCAGCGCGGGCAGGGGTGACAGCGGTCATCGGGCCGGCTCCTTCCGTTCGAGCAGGCGGACGAAGTACCGGGCGACGACGGTGGTGACGGCGAGCATCAGCAGGCCGGTCACAGCCGCGTAGCCGAAGTCGAAGAAGCGGAAGGCGGTCTCGTACAACTGGACCGAGGCGGTCTTGGTGGCGTTCGCGGGGCCGCCGCCGGTGGTGTTCCAGATGATGTCGAAGTAGCGCAGCGCGTCCATGGAACGGATCAGCAGCGCCACCAGGAGCACGGGGGCGATGGAGGGCAGCACGATGTGGCGCAGCGTGCGCGGCAGACCCGCGCCGTCGAGGGACGCGGCCTCCAGCGCCGAGGAGGGCACGGTGGTCAGGCCGGCGAGCGCGATCAGGGCGACGAGCGGGGTCCACTCCCAGATGTCCATCAGGGTCACGGCGGCGAACGCCGAGGTCTGGTCGGCCATCACGTCGCCGTTGTAGCCGAGTTGGCGCAGCAGCCACGTGTACAGCCCGAAGGTGGAGTCGGTGAGGAACCGGCCCAGCAGCCCGACGATGACCGGTGCCACGAACATCGGGAGAAGCAGCAGGCTCAGCGCGGCGTTGCGGCCGCGCCGAAGCCGCCACAGGCACACGGCGAGCGCCGTGCCCAGCGCCATCTCCCCGCCGACGGTGAGGACGAAGTAGACGGCGGTGCGCACCCACGCCCAGGCCATGTCGGGATCGGTGAACAGGCGCGCCCAGTTCTCGGCTCCGACGCCCTCCAGGCGCAGGCCGCCGAGCAGATGGACGCGGGCGAAGCTCATGGCGATCACCGCGGCCAGCGGCAGCAGCGAGACCGCGGCCAGCAGCAGCAGTCCCGGCGCCATCATGCGGCCGTTGAAGCCGGCCAGCGGGAGAGCGGCGCGGCGCGCCGGCCGCGCCGGCGGGGTGGGCCGCGCCGGCGGCGTGGCGGGGGAGCCGGTTTCGCGGACGTTGCCGGTCGGTGAGGAGTCCATGGTCAGTTCACCCACCCTCGGGCGGTGATGCGGTCGATACGGTCGGCAGCGGCCCTCATGGCCCCGCCGGGGGAGACCTCACCGGCGAACATGCGGGACAGCTCGGTGTAGATCGCCGTGTCGCACTCGCCCCACATGGGGATCTTCGGCCGCAGACCGAGATTCGCGTCCTTCCAGGCAGCCTTGACGGCCTCGGCGGTGAGCATGTTGGGCATCTTCGAGGGCCGCTGCTCAGCCTCGACGACGCGCGGCACCGCGTACACGGAGGCACGGGTCGGAGTGCCGCCGCCCACCTTGCTGGCCAGGTTGGAGACCTGGGTCTTCGGTGCTGTCGCCCAGTTCGCGAACAGCCAGGCGGCTCGCCGCCGGCGGGCGGAGACGACGTTCGAGACGGCGATCCCGGTGCCGCCGTACATCCCTGCCGAGCGGGCCGGCCCCTTCGGCAGCCGCGCGTAGCCGACCTTGCCCGGCAGGGCCGTCTCGTTCGCGGCCGCGTACTCGTGCCAGTTGGGGCACATCGCGATCCGGCCGGACCGGAAGGCGGCCCCCAGCCCGTCCCAGTCCCAGGTGCGCGAAGCGGGGTCGGCGACGCGCAGCAGCCGGTCGTAGAACTCCGCCCCCGCGACGGCGGCGTCCGAACGCAGGAGGCACTTGCCTGGGTCGGTCGTGCCGAAGCGCCCCACGCGCGTGCCGTCGGCGAAGTACGAACCGTCGTAGGACCACAGCACGTTGGAGAAGTCGCACATCAGCGCGTCGTGCTGCTTGGCCTGGTGTCCGGTGCCGTAACGCACCTGATGCGCATGGGAGTTGAACCACTTCGCGATGGCGTGGTACTGCTCCCAGGTCGAGTTGTCGGACGGCGTCGGGTCGAAGCCGAGGTCGTCGGCCATCCGCTCGCCGTACTCCTCGAACAGGTCGGCCCGGTACTGCCACACCATGGTCGGGCAGTCGTAGGGCAGGGCCAGCACCTTGCCGGAGTCACCGAACCGCCCCGCCGTGTCCAGGTGGGCGGGGATGAAGTCCCCGAATCCGCCCGGCAGCCGGGGCAGGGCGGGGTCTTCCTGGAACTCGCGCAGGTCGGCGAAGGCCGCCGCGTACGGGGCCAGAACAAGGTAGGGATCCGCGTACACCACGTCGTACTCGCCGTTGCCGGAGGCGAAGTCGAGGGCGACCTTCTGCGCGAGCGCCGACAGCTCCAGCGTCACGATGTTGACGCGTATGCCGGTCAGTTCGGTGAACGGCCTGAGGTCCGCCGCGATGGCCGCGGTCGGCGCGGTGTTCTCGGAGATGAAGTTCAACGTGGTGCCGGCGTACCGCTTCCAGGGCGCGGCATCCGCGTCCAGGTGCGCGTCCGGACGGCCCGCGCAACCGGCGAGCACACCCGCCGACCCGGCCGCGGCGGCCCCTCGCAGCAGGGCACGGCGGCTCATCGCCGGCTTCGGCGGTCCGGCGGACAGGCGGGAGGACATGGCAGCACGCCCTTCGGGAGTCGGGCACTCAAGTAACGGGCAGCATTGTTAGCAGAAGATGCCAGCGTTGTTAACAGATTTTGCGTGAAAAGCTGCGACGGCCCTGCGCCCCGGTCCACGTCCCTGACGCAGCGACCACCCCGCGTCTGCGGGTGAGGGGGGCCTCCGGCACGAAGTCAGCGCCGGACGCATCGTGTACGAGCGGGCGGCCGTCGGGCCGGCACCGGACTGGGGACCGGGCCGGCACCCGGACTGAGACCCGCGAGGAGCGGCGGACGAGTCGGCCTGTACGCCGGGTTCTGTCTCCCCGTAGCCTCGCGGCGCCGGGGGAGGCGGCCATCCATCTGGGACCGGCGTTGCCGCCGGCCTCGTGCGGTCCACCCGCGGACTCGGGCGGGCAGCCCTCGCACGTCCGCGCAGAGCCGTCTTCCGACGGCTCCTCTTGACCTTGCTCCGGATGGGGTTTGCCGAGCCGCCCAGGTCGCCCTGGGCGCTGGTGGTCTCTTACACCGCCGTTTCACCCTTACCGGGCCCGTGCCGCTGTGCGGCCGTACGGCCCGGCGGTCTGTTTTCTGTGGCACTTTCCCGCGGGTCACCCCGGGTGGGCGTTACCCACCATCCTGCCCTGTGGAGCCCGGACGTTCCTCGACGGAACCGAAGCTCCGACGCGGCCGCCCGGCCGGCTCGTCCGCCGTACCGCCCATGATAGCCGCGGATCACACCCCGCTCTGCAGCGAGCCCGGCGACAGATCGGCCGGCGTGCGGTGCCCCGAGAGCCCCAGCGTGAGGTCCAGATCGGCCAGCAGGCTGCGCAGCACGTGCCGCACTCCGTCCTCGCCGCCGTGCGCCAGCCCGTAGGCGTACGGGCGTCCGACGAGCACGGCACGTGCACCGAGGGCGAGGGCCTTGAGGACGTCGGAGCCGGTGCGGACGCCCGAGTCGAAGAGGACCTCGACGCGGTCGCCGACGGCCTCGACGACCTGGGGGAGCGCGTCGAGGGACGCGATCGCGCCGTCGACCTGGCGTCCGCCGTGGTTGGAGACGACGACGCCGTCCATGCCGGCGTCGGCGGCCCTGCGGGCGTCGTCCGGGTGGAGGACGCCCTTCAGCACGATCGGGCCGTCCCAGTGCTGCCGCAGGAAGGGCAGTTGGTCCCAGGAGTGGTCGGTGCCGGTGAACATCGGCACCCAGCGCAGCACCGCCGGGATCAGATCGTCCTCCGGCGACTTGTCGAGCCCGGCGCGGAAAGCCGGGTCGGAGAAGGGGATCGCGGTGCCTATGCCGCGGATGAAGGGCAGATAGGACTGGTCCAGGTCCTGCGGGCGCCAGGCGAGGGTCCAGGTGTCGAGGGTGACGACGAGAGTGGTGAACCCGGCCTTGCGGGCGCGGTCCAGGATGCTGACGCACACGTCGTCGTCGTTGGGCCAGTACAGCTGGAACCAGCGCGGGTTGTCCGGCCCGTGGGCCTCCGCGACCTGCTCGATGGTGTGCGAGGAGGCGGTGGAGAGCACCATCGGGACTCCGACGGAGGCGGCGGCGCGGGCCGTCGCGAGTTCGCCGTCGGGGTGGATGATCGACTGGACGCCGACGGGGGCGAGCAGCACCGGCGCGGGCATACGGGTGCCCAGCACTGTCGTGCTCAGGTCGCGCGCCGCCGGGCCGCGCAGCATGCGCGGGACGAGGCGGTGCCGCTCGAAGGCCTCGCGGTTGGCGCGGTGCGTGGCGCCCGAGCCCGCCGCCCCGGCGAGATAGCCGAAGGCCCCGGGGTCGAGGTGTTCGCGTGCGGACGACCCGAGGAGGGTGAGGTCGGTGGTGAAGGGCGGCAGGCTGCCGTCGAGGCCGTTCAGATAGATGTCGTTCTGGTAATTGGCGAAGCCCGGGGCTGGCGGCGCCTCGGCGTTCGCCCCGTTCGCCTCACCGCCCTCGCCGGTCTCGGCCGCATCGGTCCCGGACACCCCGGACGCCTCACTCATCGCCTCGCACCCTTCTTTCTCCTGGGCCCATGAGTCTGCGCTGCGCAGGGCGCCCACGGCTACCCTCCGTCGGCAGCCCGGCCGTACTCCCCGGCCTTGCTTCCCGGCCAGACCTCCCGGCCGGCGCGTCAGCCCCGTCCGATGTACGGCATGGCCGTCGCCATCACCGTCGCGAACTGCACGTTCGCCTCCAGCGGCAGCTCGGCCATGTGCAGCACCGTGCGGGCGACGTCCGCCGCGTCCATCACGGGCTCCGCCTTCGTCGTGCCGTCCGCCTGCGGCACGCCCGTCTGCATCCGCGCCGTCATCTCGGTGGCGGCGTTGCCGATGTCGATCTGGCCGCAGGCGATGCCGTACGGACGGCCGTCCAGGGAAAGGGACTTGGTCAGGCCCGTCACCGCGTGCTTGGTCGCCGTGTATGCGACCGAGCCCGGCCGCGGCACCTGGGCGGAGACCGAGCCGTTGTTGATGATCCTGCCGCCCTGCGGCCGCTGATCCTTCATCAGCCGGAACGCGGCCTGAGCGCACAGGAAGGCGCCCGTCAGATTGACGTCGACGACGCCGCGCCACTCCGCCGCCGGCAGGTCCTCCAGCGGCACGGCCGGACCGAACGTCCCGGCGTTGTTGAACAGCAGGCCGAGGCTGCCCCGGCTCTCACGCACGGATGCGAACAGGGCGCCGACGGCATCCGGATCGGTGACGTCCGTGGGAACGACGGCCACCTCCGCCGCCCGAGGCGTCGCCGCGATCAGACGCGCCGTCTCCTCCAGCTGCGCCGCCCGCCGCCCCGCCAGCGTCAACCGCCATCCCGCCGCCGCCAGTTCCACCGCGACGGCCCGTCCGATGCCGGATCCGGCGCCGGTCACGACGGCCGTCCGCGCTCCCTCGCCCTGTGTCGTCATCCGCGCAGAGTACGCCGCGTGCCGCCGAAAGAGCTCATGGCGACGGCAGCTGACGGACTGCCATCGAGTGGACACCCGGCGGTCGCGTGTCCGTCCGCTGGAGGACTCCCGCGGCCTGTGCAATCACGTGTATGACGCAGCCTTCGAGCGCAGACAGCGAATACCGTGCGGCTGCACGGCGATTGTGCCGTCGCAGACTGCTGACCGGGACGGCCGCGACCGTGACGCTCGCCCTCGGTACGAACCTCCCCCGGCCCGCTCACGCCGCGGCGAAGCTCGACCCTGCCCGTATCGACAAGGACCCCTTCACGCTCGGTGTGGCCTCCGGCGACCCGCTGCCCGACTCCGTGGTGCTGTGGACCCGGCTCGCTCCCGAGCCGTACGAGCCGGACGCCGGCCTCACTCGACGGCCCGTCACGGTCAGCTGGGAGCTGGCGAGCGACGAGCGCTTCACGCGCAAGGTCCGCAGCGGGAGCGTCACCGCGCACCCGGAGTTCCACCACGCGGTGCACGTCGTGCCCGAGGGCCTCAGCCCGCGGACGGCCTACTACTACCGGTTCCGTGCGGGCCGCTGGATGAGTCCCACAGGCCGCACCCGTACGGCTCCCGCCGAAAGCGACGCGACCGGTTCGGTGCGTCTCGCCGCCGTCTCCTGCCAGGCGTATCACGACGGGTACTTCACCGCGCTGAAGCACCTCGCCGCGGAGAAGGACCTCGACGCGGTGCTCCATCTGGGCGACTACCTCTACGAGTACGCGGTCGACGCACACGGAGGGGACCGCGCCGACCCCTCGCTCCAGCTCCCCGACTCCTTCAACAAGGAGACCGCGACGCTGGAGGACTACCGGCTCAGGTACGCCCTCTACCACAGCGACCCCGACCTCCAGGCGGCGCACGCCGCCCACCCCTGGATCGTCACCTGGGACGACCACGAGGTGGAGAACAACTACGCGGACGAGACCCCGGACGGCTCACCGCCCGAAGCCTTCCTCGCCCGCCGTGCCGCCGCCTACCGCGCGTACTACGAGAACCTGCCGCTGCGTCCGCCCCAGCAGCCCTCGGGCTCCGACCTGCAGCTCTACCGCAGGCTGCACTTCGGCCGGCTCGCACAGCTGGACGTCCTCGACGGGCGCCAGCACCGTGACAACCAGGCGGCAGGCGACGGCTGGCAGATCCCCACCGAGGAGACGGACCGGCCGGAGCGGACGATGCTCGGCGCCGCACAGGAGCGCTGGCTCACGGACGGCTGGAAGAGCTCGCGCGCGGTGTGGAACCTGGTGCCGCAGCAGACCGTGCTCTCGCGCCGGCGGAACAGGACGACGGGCCCGTACCCGCTGTCCATGGACGCCTGGGACGGGTATCCGGCAGCCCGGCGGCGTTTCCTCGAAGCGGCGCGCACCGCCGGTGTGAAGAACCTCGCCGTGCTCACCGGGGACGTCCATGTGCACTACGCCATGGACATCAAGGAGGACTTCGACGACACCGGCTCACGGACCGCCGGTGTGGAACTGGTCACCACCTCCGTCGCCAGCGGTGGCGACGGAGTCGCGAAGCCGGGAGACTGGCAGACCCTGATCGACGCCAACCCCCACATGAAGTTCTACGACGGGCGCCGCGGATACCTTCTCCTCACCCTCGACCAGCGCCAACTCCGCGCGGACTACCGGACGGTGGATGTGGTCACCCGGCCGGGGGCCCCGGTCTCGACGGCCGCGTCGTACGTCTCCAAGGCCGGTGATCCGGGCCTGGAACCGCTCTGAGAGCCGCATGAATCAGCTGCGCAAAAGCCCGTGCGCGGGCGGCCGCAGGAGAAAACCGGTTGGGCCGGGGACGGAAATGTCTGGGAGAATGTGCCTGTCAGCAACAATCTCCTGGAGAGGTGCATGTCCGACCCCGGCCCTGCCCGAACGGCCGCCGCCACGGCGCCCGTCGGCGATCCCGTCGCCACCCCCGACTCCCACCAGGGCCCCGGCTCAGGACACCGCTCCGTCACGGAGCACGACTCCGTGACGAGGCCGGCCGCCGCCTCCGGGTCCGCCGCTTCCGGGTCCGGACATGGAGCCGGCCCCGCCGCCGTCCCCGGACCGGGGCCCGCCTCCGGCCCGGCAGACACCGCCGCGCCGCAGCTCGGCCGGCTCCAGCGCGCGGGCCTGCTCGTCACCCTCATCCTCGGCAGCCTCACCGCCCTGCCCGCGCTGTCGATGGACATGTACCTCCCGGCGCTGCCCGCCGTCAGCGGCACGCTGCACACCCCCGCCGCGACCGCCCAGCTCACGCTCACCGGCTGCCTGCTGGGGCTCGCCGTGGGCCAGCTCGTGGTCGGGCCGATGAGCGACCAGTTCGGACGCCGCCGTCCGCTGCTCATAGGCATGGCCGGATACGTCGTCGCCGGGGCGGCCTGTGCGCTCGCTCCGAGCATCGAGACGCTGATCGTCTTCCGTCTGGTGCAGGGCCTCACCGGTGCCGCCGGCATCGTCATAGCCCGCGCGGTCGTCCGCGATCTCTACGACGGGCTCGCCATGGCCCGCTTCTTCTCCACCCTGATGCTCATAGGCGGCCTCGCGCCCATCCTCGCCCCCGTGCTCGGCGGACAGATACTCCGCTTCACCGACTGGCGGGGCGTCTTCCTGATCCTCACCGGCATGGGCCTGGTTCTCACCGTCGTCGTGGCCCGCTGGCTGCCGGAGACCCTGGCGCCGAGCATGCGGCACAGCGGCGGCGTCCCGGACGCGCTGCGCACGATGCGCGGCCTCTTCGCCGACCGCGCCTTCACCGGCTATCTGCTGGCGGGCAGCCTCACCTTCGCGGCGCTCTTCGCGTACGTCTCCGCCTCTCCCTTCGTGGTCCAGGAGATCTACGGCGCGAGCCCGCAGACCTTCAGCCTCCTCTTCATGATCAACTCCATCGGTCTGGTCGCCGCCGGTCAGGTCAACGGGAAGCTGCTCGTCGGCCGGGTCCCGCTGGACCGCGTACTCGCCTTCGGGCTCTGCATGACCGGTGCTGCCTCGGTCGCGCTGCTGCTGATGACGAGCGGCGTCTTCGGCCACGCCGGGCTGGTTCCCGTCGCCGCCGCCCTGTGCGTACTGATGACCGGCATGGGCTTCGTGATGCCGAACGCCAACTCCCAGGGCCTGATGCGCGCCCCGCACGCCGCCGGTTCGGCCTCCGCGCTGCTGGGGACCGCCCAGTTCCTGATCGGGGCGATCGCCTCCCCGCTCGTCGGTGTCGCGGGCGAGCGCACCGCCGTGCCCATGGCTCTGGTGCAGGTGAGCGCACTGTCCCTCGCAGCGGTCTCCTTCGTGTGGCTGTGCCGTCCGCGGCGGAAGGCCCGCAGCTGACGCACGCCGCGTGCCGTCCGCTTCGCAGGGCTGCGCCCTGGCCGGTCCGCGCCGCACATCGGGGTCTTTCTAGACTGCCGTGGTGATCGAGGAAGAACTGCGCCGCGCTCTCGCCGCGCTCGTCGACGGGCTGGCACCGCGTGCGGCGGCCGGCGCCGTGGAGCGGTTGATGACCGGCTACCGGGGAGCCGGCGAGGCCGCCGCCCCCGTGCTCCGCGACCGTGCGGACGTCGTGGCCTATGCCGCGTACCGGATGCCCGCCACCTTCGCCGCGGTCGCCTCGGCGCTGGAGGCCTTCGCCGTGCGGGCGGCCGACTGGCGGCCCGGCAGCCACCTGGACGTCGGCGGCGGTACGGGCGCCGCCGTGTGGGCCGCCGCGGAGGTCTGGGACGGTACGGCGACCGCAGGCCCGGAGGGCGGAGCCCGCCGCACCACCGTGCTCGACCGGTCCGGCCCGGCCCTCGCCCTGGGACGTGAACTCGCGGGCGCCTCCGCCGCGGACGCGGTGCGCACGGCCGAGTGGCGGCACCGTTCGCTGACCGGGCAGGACGCCGGAGGCGAGCGGAGCGAGGGCGGGCCCGGTGACGCAGGGCTGCCCACCGCCGACCTCGTCACCGTCTCGTACGTACTCGGCGAACTGCCCGAACGTGACCGGCTCGCAGTGGTCGACGCGGCGGCCCGCGCCGGACAGGCGGTGGTGGTCACCGAGCCCGGGACGCCCGGCGGCTACGCCCGGATCATCGCCGCACGCGACCAGTTGGCCGCTGCCGGGCTGCGCGTCCTCGCGCCCTGCCCGCACAGCGCGCCGTGCCCGATGGTTCCCGGCGAGGACTGGTGCCACTTCGCCGCGCGGGTCAACCGCTCCTCACTGCACCGGCAGGTCAAGGGCGGTTCACTCCCGTACGAGGACGAGAAGTTCAGCTACGTCGCGGCCGCCCGCCCGGGCGTCACCGGCGACCCGGCCGACGGCCGCATCGTGCGGCGCCCGCAGAAGCGCAAGGGGCAGGTGCTGCTGGAGCTGTGCACCGCCGACTCCGGACTGCGCCCGGCGACGGTCACCAAGCGGCACGGCACCGACTACCGGCGGGCCCGCGACGCGAAGTGGGGCGACGCCTGGCCGCCGGCGCCGGACGGCGGCACCGGCGGCGGCGCGGAGAGCTGACCCCGGGGCGGTGGACTGCCCCGTGGCGGAGGGCTGACCCCGGGGCGGTGGGCACTCTCCTGCTGACGGCGGGCCCGGCCTTCTCGCCGAGCGCGCAGCCATGCATCGGGACGCCCGCCCTTGTCCCTGTCCGCGGGCGTCGGTCGGCCCGGCGGGAGCCGCCGCCGGTCGCGGTGAGGGCGGCCGGCGGGGCTCCCTTCTCCCGGGCAAGGCGGCGGGGGGATCCGGTTCCGGAAGGAACCGCCGCGGGCGGCTCCCGGGCCGGCAGGCCCGTGGAGACCGCACGCCTGCCGCCGCCCGACTGCGTCAGGCGGCCGGACGCAGTTCGGCCGTCACGCACTTCACGCTGCCGCCGCCTTTCAGCAGCTCCGTCAGGTCCACGGGCACGGGTTCGTAGCCCCGCTGCCGCAGCGGTTCGAGCAGGCCCACGGCCGCCTGCGGCAGCATCACGTGACGGCCGTCGCTGACGGCGTTCAGACCGAGGGCCTCGGCGTCCGGCCCGGAAGCGACGACCGCGTCCGGGAAGAGCCGCTCCAGCACGGCACGGCTGCCCTTGGAGAACGCGGGCGGGTAGTACATGACTTCGTCACCGCCCAGCACGCACAGCGCCGTGTCCAGGTGGTAGTAGCGCGGGTCGACCAGGTCGAGACCGATCACGGGACGCCCGAAGAACTCCTGCACCTCGCCGTGCGAGAGCGGACTGCTGCGGAAGCCCCGCCCGGCCAGCAGCCAGGTGTCGGTCACGGCGAAGTCGCCCTCGCCCTCGTTGATGTGCTCCGGCTCGTGCACGTCCGTGAAGCCGTTGGACCGGTACCAGGACAGATGCGCCGCTGCCTCTCCCGCGCGCTCGCGGTGGGCGAAGCGTGCGCCCAGCACGCGGCCGTCGACGACGGTCGCGCCGTTGGCCGCGTACACCATGTCGGGCAGCCCCGGGACCGGTTCGAGCTCCTCGACGGTGTGGCCGAGTGAGCGGTAGCGGTCCCGCAGCTCCTCCCACTGGGCGAGCGCCAGCGGGATGTCCACGGGCTTGCCGGGATCCATCCAGGGGTTGATGGAGTACGTCACGCGGAAGTGTGCCGGTGGGCACATCAGGAAACGGCGGGGGGTGTAGCCGGGTCCGTACAACGAAGGCTCCTTCACGGGGTCGACGCGCACTGTGCTGCGCCCATGGTGCGCTGCGCGGGGGGCTCTTCGCCGCGATGTGATCGGAATGTTCGCTCACCGGTCACCGCCCCCGTCCGGCCCGCCCGCCTTGTCCCCCTCTGCGCGCCGCCGGTCGTCCCCCTCACCGGCCGGTTTCGCCGCCCGCGGAGGCGTACGGGCCATCAGCCGCGGCGCGTCCGTCAGCACCCCGTCGCACCCCAGCCGCAGCACCCGGTCGCGGGCGGCCGGCCTGTTGACCGTGTGCGACCACACGCGCGGAATGCCCGACCGCACCGCCCTGCGGATGTCCGCGTCGCGTGCGCGGTGGTCGACGCTGAGCATGTCGACCGTGCCCCGCCAGCGCTCCGGACGGTCCGTACGGGCCTGCCTCACCGACCGCCACACCGAGGTCAGCAGCCCCATCCGGTGTGCCTTCGCCGCCTGCGGCAGCTTGTTGGACTGCACGTACACCGAGCCGGTCAGACCCCGTTCGCGGATCATTCCCGCCAGCCGCTTCAGTCCGCCGTCCTTGACCTCGACGTTCAGCACGATGCGTCCCCCGAAGCGGGCGAGCACCGCTTCTGCCGTCGGCGGGTGCTCTGGGGGCCAGGCGCCCGGCAGTCCGCCGGCGGGCCGCAGCCGTACGCGCCGCCACTGGCGCAGCGTCAGTCCGGACACCGGGCCCGTGTGATCCGTGGTGCGGTTCAGGGTGCGGTCGTGCATCGCGACGAGCGTTCCGTCGCGCAGTGTCCGTACGTCCACGTCGAGTACGGCGGCCGACCGGCGCCGGTACGCGGACAGCAGCCCCGCCATGCTGTTCTCCGGCGCCTCCAGGGCGCCGCCGCGGTGCGCGGCGTAGACCGTGCCGGGGAGTCCGGAGGCGCGGGGTCCGTCGGGAGCCCGCATGCGCGCGGGCGCGGGGGCACAGCCCGGTACGAGCACCACGGGTGCGAGGACGAGCAGCGGAAGGAGGCATGCGTGGACGGCCCGTACGGCCCTGACCGTGATCATGACCATGAAGCTCAAGCTAAGCGCGCTCCGGCGAACGTGCCGCCCGGAGAGCCCGCCGTGCGGCAGACGGGTGTCCTGGCACTGAGCCGCCCCTGACCGGTACGGACCGCCCGGTGGCCGGATTCCGCCCCGGATGACGACGGGTCAGCCGTGATCCCGGGATTCGGCCCGGAGCGTGCTCGGTGCTGCGTACCCTCGGAGATCCACGGTTGTCGTCGCGTGAGTTGCGGAGTGAGGCGATAGATGGAACGCGAGAGCAGGTTCGACCGGTGGCTGCGTCCCTTCGCGCGGAGCGGCCCCAGGGCGAGGACGGGACGCTCCAGGAGCGCCGTCGCACAGGCCGACGCCGCCCGCGCCCGTACGGAACTGCTGCTGACCGCCGCCGCGGCGGGTTTCCCTCTCGCGCCCGCCGCGCACCCCTCGGGATACGGCTGCTCCTGCGTACGGATCGGCTGTCCCACCCCGGGACGCCACCCGGTCTCGTTCGGATGGCAGACGCAGGCCACCACCGACCCGGCCCAGATCACGCGCTGGGCCGAGAGCCAGCCGCAGGCGAACTTCGTGGCCGCCACGGGGCGGGACCACGACGTCCTCGACGTGCCCGCCGAGGCCGGCTGGGCGGCCCTGGAGCGGCTGGAGTCGCAGGACGTGCCGGTCGGCCCGGTGGCGCTCTCCGGCGGCGACCGGATGCTCTTCTTCACCGCCACCCGCGGCACACCCGACGACGAGGACGAGTGGTGGCCGTGCGAACTGGACTGCCACCCGGAGACGATGGACGAGCACCCGGGCCTGCGCTGGCACTGCCGCGGCAGCTACGTCCTCGTGCCGCCCGCGACGCTGCCCGGTACGGGGCAGCGCGCCGAGGTGCGCTGGGTGCGCCCGCCGGAGCCCGACGGCCCGACGGCCGCCGCCGCGACGGACGCGCTGCCCGAACCGCTGACGCTGCTGGAGGCCCTCACCGACGCGTGCGCGGCCTACGCGGGCGAGGACACGGCGGCCTGGCCGGCGCGCTGACCGGAGAGGCCGCCCGGGGCGACGGGGAGACGACGGTGAGGTGACGGCCCGTCGGGCCGCCGGCTGCCCCCCGGCCGCTCACTCGCCCTTGACCGACGTCAGCCCGTCGATCCGGTTGAGGAACTCGATCTCTCCGCCGTCCTTCTTCGCGGGCACCGTGACGGCCTGTTCGGAGACCCGCACATACGTCACCGACTGCTGGGGATCACCCGTCATCAGCGCCTTCACGAGCGGGTCCTTCACCGGGGGCTTGTAGCCCTTCGCGTAGGTCTCCTTGGTGTGGTGCTGCGAGGCGAAGAAGACGAGCGCGCCGCCGTCCTCGGTGCGCAGCCCGAACGGCGCGTACTGCGGCGCCTTGGCCGGCACGTCCGCGAACTCGGTGCGCTTGCCCGGCCTGTTGGCCGACCCCTTGCGCTGGTCGCGCCGCTTGCTGGTGTGCTCACCCGGGGCGAAGTCGTCGCCGCCCTCGCGGAGATAGCTCACGTACGCGTCGCTCAACTCGTCCGGCGCCACGGCCAGTCGGGAGCGGGGCCCGCCCTGCACGGCCTTCGCGTAGCCGCGCTTGCCGATGGCGAACTGCGGCATCTCGGATTCCTGGAGCACCGCGAGATACGAGGCCCGCCAGTCGGACTTGGCGTCGTCACGCTGGAAGACCAGGAGCCAGCGCCCGTTCTGCGTGCGGTTGCTGCGAGTGTCGGCCACGAAGAACTTGGGCCAGCCGGCCTGCTTGGGAATCAGGAACCGGGCGTCCGACAGCCTCAGCGGCTCGTAGCCCGGGTTGCCTTTCGGCGCCAGCTTCTTGCGGGACTTGAGCCCCGCCCCGTCTATCGCCCCCAGCGCACCGGTCTCGATGGTGGAGTTCAGCCCGGGGTCGTGGGAGGTGTTCGCCTTGTTGCTGGTGGAGTTGAACTCCTTGAGGATCTTCTTCGCGTCGGGCTTGGAGACCGCGGGGATCACCGCGGTCTCGCCGTGCACCGTCACACATCCCGTCAGCGTCACCGACAGCACCACCGTGGCCGTCGCCGACGCGAGCAGCCGTGTACGCCGCGCTTGTCGCGCATTCATCGTCGTGTCCTCCCCGCCCCGCTTGCGGTATAGCACCTTATCGCCCCGCCCATGGCGTTCGTCTCCGAGAGCTCGGCGCCCGTATGCAATCATGCGCGGCCGCCGCCCCGGATCTCAGGGGGCTTGGTGGAGCCCCCAGGGAGGTTCCGTACCGCAATCGGTCAACTGCGGTGAACGCAGCAGAGGTCGCCTGCCGAGCCAGGGGGCGCGAGGGCGCGCGCCCCCTGTGTCCGCACTGGTGAACACAACGGCGGATCGCGCGTGTGAAAACGGATAGACCGTCATGGACCTGCATAAAATCGGGCGGAACGTTCTAGTATCCCCGTGATCCCGGGTGTGGCATTCCGTCGCATGCACGTCCTCCCCGGACGCGTCCTGCGAGCCCCGCCCGCTCACGGCTTACGGAAAGGAGGCAGCTGAATGGCTGCCACTACTGCTCGTCGTGTACGGATCGCCGCCACGGCCTCCGCCGTCCTCCTGGGCGGTTCACTCCTGGGAGCGAGCACCGCTCAGGCGGCCCCGGCCGTCTCCCAGAAGGCCCCCACCGCTTCCGACACCACCGCCGCCTGGCCGAAGAAGCCGTACGGCATCGTCACCGCCCGCTCGGGCCTGAACGTCCGTCAGTACCCGAGCACGGACTCCTCGGTGAAGTACGTGCTTCCCTACGGCGCCAAGCGCGGCCTGGACTGCAAGATCCGTGCCCAGCTCATCCACGGCAACCCCTACTGGTACAAGCTGCGGGACAGCAACTACTGGATCAGCGCCCGCTACGTGAAGAACATCGGCCACGTGAAGCTGTGCAAGGACGTGCGCCCCTCGCCCCTGAACAACAGCGAGAAGGCCCAGAAGGCGATGGGCTGACAGTGCGGGCGCGCTGCTGAACTCACGCGCCGCGTGTCAGCGCGGCGCCTCAGCGGCCGGCCGGAGCAGGGGCTCCGAGCTCCTCGAAGACGGCCGTGTTCAGCGTGAACGCGCGCCCGCACTCGCCGACGATGCGCCACTTCTCCTCGTCGTCGGCCGGTACCGCGTCGAGCAGTTCGCGGTACCCCCTCTTGAAGGCGGCGGGGTTCGGGATGTCCTCGAAGACATAGAACCGGACCCCGTCGCCTTTGTGTGCGAAGCCCCAGTTCTTCTCCGCGGCTCCCCGTACGACCTGACCGCCGGAGAGGTCGCCCAGGTAGCGCGTGTAGTGGTGCGCCACATAGCCGCCCGGCCAGTCCCGCGCCACCTCCGCGATGCGATCCGTGTAGCTCTCCGTCGCGGCGAGCGGTGCGACGGTGCCGCGCCAGGCGGATGTGCCGTGCAGATGGTCGAGGTCGCGTTCGATGGAGGGCAGGCGGAAGAGCTCGCGCCGTACGAACGGACCCGCCACCGGGTCGTCGTCCAGCTTGACCGCGGCTTCCTCCAGGGCGCGGTAGACGAACCACAGCTGCTCGGTGTAGCGCCTGAACGCCTCCCTCCCGAGCCTGCCGCTGAGCATGTCGCCCATGAACGCCGAACTCTCCGCCTGGGAGTGCTGCGCCTTCGTGGCGTCACGGATCTGGGCGGAGAAGGGGAGGTGCGCAGGCAGCCGTGAGGTCATGACGGCATTCTTTACCGACAGCCTGTCGGGAAAACCTCCGGAGCGTGGTCAGATGCTCACGGCAGCGTGAGGATGTCCGCGCCGGAGTCCGTGACCGCGAGGGTGTGCTCGAACTGTGCCGTGCGGCGGCGGTCCTTGGTGACGACCGTCCAGCCGTCCTCCCACATGTCCCACTCGTGCGTGCCGAGCGTCAGCATCGGCTCGATCGTGAAGGTCATCCCCGGCCTCATCACAGTGGTCGCACGCTCGTCGTCGTAGTGCGGGATGATCAGGCCCGAGTGGAACGAGGTGTTGATGCCGTGGCCGGTGAAGTCGCGGACCACCCCGTACCCGAAGCGCTTGGCGTAGGACTCGATGACGCGGCCGATGATGTTGATCTGCCGGCCCGGGCGTACGGCCTTGATGGCGCGGCTGAGAGCTTCGCGGGTGCGCTCGACCAGCAGCCTGGACTCCTCGTCGGCGTCCCCGCAGAGGTAGGTGGCGTTGTTGTCGCCGTGCACGCCGCCGATGTAGGCGGTCACGTCGAGGTTCACGATGTCGCCGTCGCGCAGGACGGTGGAGTCGGGGATGCCGTGGCAGATGACCTCGTTGACCGAGGTGCACAGCGACTTGGGGAACTTCCGGTAGCCGAGCGTGGACGGGTAGGCGCCGTGGTCGCACATGTAGGCGTGGGCGACTTCGTCGAGCTTGTCCGTGGTGACACCCGGGGCGATGTGCCGGGCCGCCTCCTCCATGGCGCGTGCGGCGATGCGGCCGGCCGTGCGCATCTTCTCGATGGTCTCCCCGTCCTGCGCCTCCGGTCCGGTGTACGGGGTGGGGGCGTCCTTGCCGACGTACTCGGGGCGCGGGATCGAGGCGGGTACGGCGCGGTGCGGGGAGAGTTCACCAGGGGCGAGCAATGACTGGCCAGACATGTGCGCGAGTCTAACTGTGGTACGGGCCGGGCTGAGGGGGGAGCATGACGGTATGGCTCTCTTCAAGCGCAACGCGCCCGGCAAGCCGGGCGAGTGGTACTACTGCATCAAGCACTCCAAGGTCGAGGAGGGTCCGGAGTGCCCGGCGAAGAACCGGCTGGGCCCCTATGCCACCCATGCCGAGGCCTCCCGCGCGATCGAGACCGTCCACAGGAAGAACGAGGCGTGGGACAACGACCCGCGCTGGGGGGACGCCCCCCGGCGTGACGGCGGCCAGGGCGGCGGCGCCTCAGGCGGCTAGACCCCCGGCGCGGGAGCGTCCGGTTCCGGCGGCACCGGTCCGGCGGCTCGCTGTTCCCGCACGTGGCGGGCGTGCGGGTCGGTACGGGAGTCGTACGACATCAGCTTCGGCAGGGCCAGTGTCAGCAGCCCCACAGCCGCGACGCACGCCAGGCCGCCGGACCACACCGAGGTCCGTACGGAGGTCAGCGCGGCCACCCCGCCCGAGCGGACCTGGCCCAGCTGCGGGCCCGCCGAGTACGAGAGCAGCTCGATACCGGCGAGGCGGCCGCGCAGCCCGTCGGGGATGGTCTGATTCCACATCGTCGAGCGGAAGATGCCGCTGACCATGTCGCAGCCGCCGGCGACCGTCAGGAACAGCAGCACGAGCCACACGTTCGTCATCCATCCGGCCACCGCCATGGCCGCGCCCCAGCACATCGCGGCACCGGCCACCGCCCGGCCGTGGCAGTGGACCCGTCCCGTCCAGCCGCTCGTGGCGCTGACGAGCATCGAACCGAAGGGCAGCGCCGCGTACATCAGACCCAGCGACCACTCTGCGCCCAGGTCCTCGGCGAGGAAGGGGAAGACGGCGATGGGGAAGGCGAAGAGGGTCGCAGCGATGTCGACGGCGTAGGTGCCCAGCAGCTCCTTGCGGCTCCAGGCGTAGCGGGCGCCCTCGGCGATGCCGCGCAGGGAGGGACGTGCCGCCTCGTGTCCGGGTGGGGCCGGGCGCAGCCGGTACCCGAGCAGAACCGAGACCGCGAAGGTGACGACGTCGAGCGCGTACGCCGTCCGTACACCCGCTCCCGCCAGCAGCAGACCGGCGAGCGACGGGCCGAGGACCGCGCCGAGCTGCCATCGCAGGGAGTTCAGCGCGGCGGCCGCGGCGAGCTGTTCGTGTGCGACTACGCGGGGGAGAAGCGCGTCCAGGGCGGGGCGCTGGATACCGGTCAGGGCGCTGGTGAGCGCGGCCGCCGCGTAGAGGGGCCAGACCGCCGGATGCGGAACGAGTGAGTTGGCCAGCAGGCACAGGGCGACCAGGCCCAGTGCGGCCTCGCTTCCCACGATGAGCTTCCGGCGGTCGACGGCGTCGGCGAGCGCACCGCCGTACAGGCCGAAGACGATCAGCGGCACCAGCTCGACGGCGCCGAGCGCGCCGACCGCGACCGTCGAATCCGTCAGCTCCTTCATCTGCAGCGGCAGGGCGACGAAGGTGAGGAAGCTGCCGAAGACGGTGACGGCGCCTGCGCACCACATCAGGCGGTAGTCGCGGGAGGAGCGCCAGGGTGAGAGGTCGGGCAGCAGGGACCGCGGGACGGTGGACACGGGCGGCCATGTTCCGGCGTTGCGCGGCGGTGCCGCAATCGGGTTTCCCGCGTTCGGACGGCCTGTGGCGCTACGGCACGGGCTCGTCGGAGGTGTTCACCTCGACCGCGTCGCCGGCGAAGGCGAGGCAGGTGACGCGGCCGTCCGACTGCCAGCGGACCACGGCGGAGGCTGTGTCCGCGGAGAGGAGCCGGGCGGAACCGGACAGCGGGGGCGGGGCCGCCTCGGACGCCGCGGTCTCGTCTCCGGTCTCGGCCCCGGTCTCGGCCCCGGTCTCGTCGCCGGGGACCCTGCCGGCGGGTGTGAGCGGGAGTGCGGCGAGGGCGACGAAGAGGGTGGTGCCCTCCGCGTCGCCGCTCAGCGCGGGCACCAGGGCCCAGCGGGTGAAGGCGGTGCCCTGCGGTGCCCGCAGTGCGACCGGGGCGTGGTCGTCCCAGCCGTGCAGGCCGTGCAGGTCAGGCAGTGGCGGAGCGTCCGGCCGCGCGTCCGGTCCGGGCGTCGCCCAGCCGGTCAGCCGTACGCGGGCACCCGGGGGCGCGCCCAGCACGCGGTGCACGCGCAGTTCGAGCCCGCCCCGTACGTACGTGAGGCTCTGCACGCGCAGCCCCGGCACCATCGGGCCGCCGGCGGGGAAGACGGGGGTGTGCCAGGACGCGGCCCAGCCCCAGCCGCCGTCCGGGCAGGCCCCGGCGCCCATCGGGTGGATGCGTACGCGGGCGCTGCTCACCGGGGCGCCGTCCGGCCCGGCCACCTGGACGGAGAAGTGGTTGTCGGGCACGTTGCCGCTCGCCGTCGGGCCCGTACGGGTGGAGTACGCCAGCCGCGCGTACAGCGGGTCGGCGTTCCGTGCGCTCTCGCCCTCGTGCGGCGGCACGTGATCACTGCCGTGGTTGTGCAGCCGCACCCGGCCGTCACCGCTCGTCTGGATCAGCAGCCCCGCGGCGGGCAGCGCGACGGCACGCGCCGGGCCCTCGCTGGGAGCGGCCTCCTCGCGCGCCGTCCACAGCGGGTCGTCCTCCGGTACGAGCAGCGGAAGCAGGCCCTTGGACGCCCAGTACGGAGAGGCCGGGCCCGAGTAGTCCTGCAGCGTCGCCTCATGCGGACCGTGCCAGCCCAGCGTCAGCAGGCCGTCCCGGCTGAGCGCGCCGCGGTCGAGGAAATAGCGCAGTGACCCGCTCAGCAGCCGCCTGGAGACGCCCGGCGCGAGGGGCGTGTGACCCGTCAGCGCGCCGAGTGCCACGGCGGCGTTCGCGGCGAAGCGGTATGTGAGGGACCGGCCGAAGTGGAGGGGCGCGCCGTCGCCGTCGAAGAGCAGCCCGAAGCTCTCCAGGTGGGTGCGCAGCCGGGCGCCGAGACGCGCCGACTGCCCTGTGTCCCTGGCGAGATGGGCGTGCAGCAGCGGATACAGGTGCAGGGCCCAGCCGTTGTAGTGGTCGAAGGCGCGGCCGTCCCCGTCCGAGTACCAGCCCTCACCCCTGTACCAGCTCTCCAGCAGTTCCAGACCGCGGTCGAGTGCCCGTGCCGTCTCGGCGTCGCCGCGTCCGGCGGACTCCAGGAAACCCGCGACGGTCAGCGGGAAGAGATACCAGTTGTTGGGTGCCGGCACATGGCGCAGCGCGCCGCGCAGCCATTCCTCGGCACGGTCCCGAACGCCGGGGTCGAGCCGGTCCCACAGCCACGCACGTGTCAGCCGCAGTCCGAGCGCGACGGACGCCGACTCCACCATCGGCTGGCCGTACACGGTGTGGTCGAGGACCCGCGGCCACGACTCCGTGTCCTGTCTGCCGGGTGTGCGGGTGCCGGCGGCCAGCCCGTCCCCGTACCGCTGCAGCAGGCCGTGCGGGTCCGCGCCGTGCGCGCCGGCGACGCGGAACGCCGCGGCGAGGAACGTGCGTGCGTAGCCCTCCAGTCCGTCGGAGCGCACCCCGCTGCGGGAGGGCCGGCCCGGCAGGTCCAGCATTGCGCCACGGGGAGTGGCGTAGCGCCTTGCGGCGGTGAGCAGGCCGTCGGCCGTGGCCTCCCAGTGGCCGCGGGTCCAGCCGGTGAAGGGGCTCAACTCCCTGTCCTCGGCGGGGAGTCCGAAGGGGAACGCGGCGGTTGTGCGGGCTGCGGGTGTCACGCGAGGAACGCCAGCCTTTCGCGTCGTACGGGATGGGCGAAGCCCTCGCCGCCCGCCCAGCGGGCGACTTCGGAGACGGTCAGGTCCGCGAGCCGCCGCAGCTCGTTGCCGAGGGAGCCGGCGATGTGCGGCGTGATGAGGGCGTTCTCGCAGTCCCACAGCGGGTGTTCGCGCGGCAGCACCTCCGGCTCGGTGACGTCCAGTACGGCGCGGATGCGGCCCGCGAGCACGGCGGCGGTGAGGGCGTCCTGGTCGAGCACCGCGCCCCGCGAGGTGTTGACGAGGGTGGCGTCCTGCCGCATGGCGGCGATGAGTTCGCGGCCGACGAGTCCCCGCGTCGTGGGCAGCAGCGGCGCATGGACGCTCACGACGTCGCAGTCCGCGAAGAGTTCGGGCAACTCGACCAGGCGTACGCCGAGTCCGGCCGCCTCCCCGGCGGTGACGTACGGGTCGTGGAGCCGCACGTCCAGGTCGTACGGCCGCAGCAGTTCGATCACGCGGCGCCCGATCAGCGAGGCGCTGAGAATCCCCACGGTGCGCCGGTAGTTGCCCATGCCGGGGCGGTCGTGCAGCCAGTCGGTGCGGGCGCGTGCGGCGGCGTAGTCGCGTGCGGTCTCCAGCACGCGCTTTCCGCTGAGCAGGATCATCGCCACGGTGTACTCCGCGACCGGCAGGGCGTTGGCGGCGGCGGCCGAGGAGACCTCGATGCCGCGTTCCCAGCAGGCGTCGGTGATGTGTCCCCGCACGCTTCCCGCGGTGTGCGCGACAGCCCGCAGCCGGGGAGCGGAGGCCAGCACGTCCTCGTCGAGGGGCGGGCATCCCCAGCCGGTGATCAGCAGTTCGGTACCGGCCAGCGCCTGCCGTGCGACGTCGGTGCCGAGGTCGTGGAGCAGGGGGAGCGGGGAGGGCGCGGTGTGTTCGGCGAGCGTGGCGAGCACGCTGTCGTCGAGGAGGGCGGCGGCCGCGTCGGGGTCCATGGCGAGCGCCGCGAGGGGACGGCGGGCACCGCGGGGACGGGACATCGCTCTCCTTCGCCGGGCGGACGTCGGCCCGCGCGGCGCGACGGCCGACGGAGCTCGCGGGCCTGCGCGTAACGGGGACTGAGAAGCCTGCCCCGTGCGGGAACGGTGCGCCAGAGGGTCGTACGGAACGGGCGGCGCGGGAGACGTGGTCCGGGTCCGTGGCAGCCGCACAGGCGGCGGGCACGCCCCGGTGGAAACCGCTCTCACCAGCGGGTGGGCGGCGGAGCGGAGAGATGGTCCGCGAGGCGCGAGAGCCTGTCGCGGAACGTGGGGCGCCCTGAGCCCGCGGCCGGCAGCCCCGGAGCGCCGCTGGGGCCGACCGGCCCGTGGAAGCTCTCGCCCGCGGCCGCGCTCACCAGATGCTGGACCATCTCCAGATCGACCTCGGCCGCGTCGGCGCTGAGCACGTCGTGCGCGATGCCGTGCAGCTCGCGCAGTTCGTGCGGTTCGTGCAGCTGGTTCGGTCCGTACGGTTCGTGCGGAGGCTTCCCGTCGGCGCCGCCGTCCAGCGCCAGCACCGTCGCACCCGCACGGCGTGCGTCGTTCACACGTTCCAGCAGCTCCGGCCCGGGGTCGCCGGGTGTGACCACAAGGACGGTCTCCCTGCGGCCCGCTGCCTCGATACGGCCCAGGCCCGCCGAGAGATGCGCCGGTGCGGCGGGCGGCACGCGGTGGCGGACGAGCGTGGGCGACAGCTCGGGCTGCCCGGACCAGGCGGCCTCGTCGTCGAGGTGCGCCGCCAGATGCCACGGCTCGTACGACTCGGTGCCGACCAGCAGCAGCCCGCCCCGGTGCGGTGCGACGGACGTACGCAGCGATCCGGCGAACCGGCGTGCGGACTGCACCCATTCCGTGCCGGCAAGCGCTTCCCGCAGATGTGCGACTCGTACTGCATCCATTGCCCGGCATGATGCCTCAACTGCTCCGGCGCGACGGGCGTTTCGGCAGTGGTCACCCGTACGGATGTGACTGGGGGCACCGCCCGGGCCGGAGGCTCCGGGGGAGCGGGAGGTGTGGTGCGGTGCGCTGCGGGAGGCCCGTCCCGCAGGTGCCGTGCGGGGATGTTCATCTCCCGTTCCCTTGACGCTCTGTTGCCGTGTGCTTACTTTCAGGCATCGGTCAACTTCTTTCCCGAGCCCGGAAGTTGGGAGCCGCTCATGCCGTACGAGACGTCCGTGCCCTTCAGAGCGGGAAGCGAGGGCTACGCCAGTTTCCGCATCCCCGCGTGTGTCCTGGCGCCGGACGGCACGCTGCTCGCCTTCGCCGAGGGCAGGGTGGACTCCTCGGGCGACACCGGGCACATCGACATCGTCGCGCGCCGGTCCGCGGACGGCGGGCGGAGCTGGGGGGAGCTGCGCGTCGTCGCCTCGCACGGGACCGGCACGGCCGGCAATCCGTCGCCCGTCGTGATCCCGCCGGGCGAGGGGGAAGGGGAAGGTGACGCGGAGGAGCCGGAGGGCACCGGCGGCCGCATCGTCCTCGTCTTCGTCACCAATGCCGCGGACGCCACCGAGGACCGCATCCGCCGCGGCGAGGTCTCCGCGGGCGACGGCCGCCGCGTATGGGTGCAGCACAGCACGGACTCGGGCGAGAGCTGGTCCGGGCCGCGGGAGATCACCCCGTCCGCGAAGATGCCCGACTGGCGCTGGTACGCGACGACTCCGGGGCACGCCCTGCGGCTGACGCGCAGCCCGCACGAGGGCCGCCTCGTCGTCCCGGCGAACCACTCGCTGCCCCCGGAGGACGAAGGCGACGACGGAACCGAGGGCCGGTACAACGGCGGCCACGACCTGCTCAGTGACGACGGCGGCGAGACCTGGCGCATCGGCTACACCGACGACAACACCGACGGCGTCGTCAACGTCAACGAGACCACTGCGGCCGAACTGCCCGACGGCGTCGTCTACTTCAACACCCGCACCGAGGCGATCGCGCCCGAGCACCGGGCAGACGCGCGCTCCGAGGACGGCGGCGAGTCCCTGCTCGCCCCGTTCGAACCGCAGCCCGCGCTCACCGCGCCCGTGGTCGAGGCGAGCGTGCTGCAGCTGTACGAGCCGGACGTGCTGGTCTTCTCCGCGCCCGGCGACCCCGAGGAGCGGAGGCGGATGACGCTGCGGGCGAGCTTCGACGGCGGCACGGACTGGTGGACAGTGCACACCGTGGACGACCGCCCGGCGGCCTACTCGGATCTCGTCCGGGTCGATGACGGGACCCTGGGCCTGTTGTACGAGACAGGGGACGAAAACCCGTACGAGACCGTGACGTTCAGACGGGTCCCGGTCGCGGAGCTGGCCTCGGTGCCGGAGGCGCCCCAGGTGCCCTGATCACGAGCGTCGCCCGCGGCGATCCGCGGTCTGCCGCAGGCCGGCGCCGGCCACGACGAGGGCACCCTCCCGGCACGTCCATCGGCGGCACCTCTGGGTCCCCTCGCCTGCGCCTGCGTTCCGCCGGCTGAACGACCCGTCAGCATGGGCCGATGAGACACCGAGGACCGGAGCCGGGGCCGTCAGCTCCTGTCGCCTGCTGTGTCTGACGACCACGGAGGTACAGCGTGAGCAAGGCCAGGCGGGCCGCGGGCAGCGGCTTCGGAGAGTTGTTCCGGACGAAGTCCATCGAGCAGTCGATTCAGGACACGGAGGAGCCGGACCGCAAGCTCAAGAGGTCGTTGTCCGCACTCGACCTGACGGTCTTCGGCATCGGAGTGGTCATCGGCACCGGCATCTTCGTGCTCACCGGTGCGGTGGCCAAGGACACCGCGGGCCCCTCGGTCGCGATCGCCTTCGCGGTGTCCGGAGCGGTCTGCGCTCTGGCTGCCCTGTGCTACGCCGAGTTCGCCTCGACGGTGCCGGTCGCGGGGTCGGCGTACACCTTCTCGTACGCCTCGTTGGGTGAGTTCCCCGCCTGGATCATCGGCTGGGACCTGATGCTGGAGATGGCGCTGGCGACCGCGGTGGTGTCCGTCGGCTGGTCCGGCTACGTGCGGTCCCTGATGGACACCGCGGGCTGGGACCTCCCCACCTTCCTGCAGGGGTCGGCTGCCAGTGACGGGTTCGGCTTCGATCTGCTGGCGGCCGTGCTGGTTCTGGCGCTGACGGCGATCCTGCTGCTCGGCATGAAGCTCTCCGCGCGGGTGACGGCGCTCGTGGTCGCGATCAAGGTGACGGTGGTACTGATCGTCATCGTCGCCGGAGCCTTCCTCATCGACGCGGGCAACTACAGCCCGTTCGTCCCCGAAGCCAAGGGAAACCTCGGAGGCTCCGGCTTCGACGCCCCGCTGATCCAGCTGATCTTCGGCTACGCCCCGACGAACTTCGGTGTCCAGGGCATCTTCACGGCGGCGTCGGTGGTCTTCTTCGCCTTCATCGGCTTCGACATCGTGGCCACCGCCGCCGAGGAGACCAGGAATCCGCAGCGCGACATGCCGCGCGGAATCCTCGGCTCGCTGTTCATCTGCACCGTGCTGTACGTCGCCGTCGCGATCGTGGTGACCGGTATGCAGAACTACACGAGGCTGACGGTGGACGCGCCGCTCGCCGACGCCTTCAAGGCCACCGGGCATCCCTGGTTCGCAGGAGTCATCAGCTTCGGCGCCGCGATCGGCCTCACGACGGTATGCATGATCCTGCTTCTCGGTCAGACCCGCGTGTTCTTCGCGATGAGCCGTGACGGGCTGCTGCCCCGGTTCTTCTCCAAGGTGCATCCGCGCTTCGCCACCCCGTACCGCTCGACCCTCCTGCTGGGTCTCGTCGTGGCCGTCCTGGCGGGATTCACGAGCATCGAGGAGCTGGCCAGTCTCGTGAACATCGGGACCCTCTTCGCCTTCGCTCTCGTCGCCCTGGCCGTCATCATCCTGCGCCGCACCCGTCCCGACCTGCCCCGCTCCTTCCGCGCTCCCTGGGTGCCGCTGCTGCCGGCCGCCTCGATCGCCGCCTCCACGTGGCTGATGCTGAACCTCTCCGCCGAGACGTGGCTGCGGTTCGCAGTGTGGATGGCTGCAGGCGTGGTGCTCTATTTCTCCTACGGGCGTGCGCGCAGCAGGATGCACACCGACGCGCGCCGGTGATCACCCCGCCGCGGCCACGTCAAGCATGAAAGCGGTGCTGACTGCTTTGGAGGCGCGAGCCGCAGGGGCAGTCGGACCGTCCCCGCCCGTCCCCGCCCCCGCGCCCGTCCTGCTCGTACGTGATCACCTTCACGGCTGTGAGTAAGGCGCCGCAGGGATGGTGGGTGGCAGGATCCTGCGTATGACTTCTGCATCCTCGTCCGCGTCCTCTTCTCCCGCGCCCAGGAAGGACCCCTGGGACCTTCCCGACGTCTCGGGCCTCACCGTCGGCGTGCTCGGGGGCACCGGCGACCAGGGCCGGGGGCTGGCCTACCGGCTGGCCAGGGCCGGCCAGCGGGTCGTCATCGGGTCGCGTGCCGCAGAGCGCGCACAGCAGGCGGCCGGTGAGATCGGCCTGGGCGTCGAGGGAGCGGAGAACGCGGAGTGCGCGCGCCGTTCGGACGTGGTGATCGTCGCGGTGCCGTGGGACGGGCACGCCAGGACCCTCGAGTCGCTCCGCGAGGAGCTGCGCGGCAAGCTCGTCGTCGACTGCGTCAATCCGCTCGGCTTCGACAAGAAGGGCGCGTACGCGATCCGGCCGGAGGAGGGCAGCGCCGCACAGCAGGCTGAGGCGCTCCTGCCGGACTCCCGGGTGACCGCCGCCTTCCACCATCTCTCCGCGGTGCTGCTCGCGGACGCGGACGTCGAGAAGATCGACACCGATGTGATGGTGCTCGGCGAGGACCGGGAGGACTGCCTGGTCGTGCAGGCGCTCGCGGGGCGTGTTCCCGGTATGCGGGGTGTGTTCGCCGGACGACTGCGCAACGCGCACCAGGTCGAGTCCCTCGTCGCCAACCTGGTCTCGGTCAACCGGCGTTACAAGGTGCACGCGGGCATCAGGCTCACCGACGTGTGAGCGGGGGCGGCGTACGGCCGCCCCACCGGCCCTACGTGACCGGGCGCGGCCGCACGGCTCGTGAGCGGCCGGTGGGGCTGAAGCCGGGGACTGCTGCGGACCGCCGCGGACCCGTGGGGGCGCATGGGGGAGAATGGCGGGGGTGCGGCGCACCGCCGCGCCTCACCGGCGCCGCCCGTACGGCACCGGCGAACCGCACGTACGCCGCCGGCACGCCCCGCTGGTACGCCGCTGGCGTACGGCTCGTATACAGCCCGCACACCCACACGTTCCGACTGGAGCCGCCCGCATGTCCGCCCCCGACGCCTCCCTCCGCTCGTCCCGGGGCATCGCCCGCTACGCCACCGCCCTGTGCGCGCTCGCCGCGATCGCGGCGGTCGTCGCGTTCGTCAACGGCAGCTGGCTCGGCATCGTATGGGTGCTGCTCGGGGGCCTCGCCTCCAACATGGCCTGGTACTACGGGCGCAGGGCCCGCTCTGGGGTCTCCTCGCCGAAGGCCGGGGAAGCCGCCGCTCAGCCGGGGCACAGGGCGGCCTCGGCGGAGTGACGCACCGGACCACGCGGTAGAAGCCGGGGGTGCGTGCGCACGGGGGTGCGTGCGCACGCGTCCTGCAGGGTCCTGCTGCGGCGCGCCATGGCGCCCTACGGCTGCGGGGTGACCGCGACTTCGGGCTCGCCCTGCCAGAAGCGGAAGTAGTCGTAGCCGTAACCCACATCCAGATCCGTGACGTCGAGCACACCCATGACGTTCCCGATCGCCTCCCAGAAGACGCCGTTGACACCCGGGATCCACAGGAAGCCGAAGACCACCAGCAGCCCGAACGGGGCGAAGGGCTCCGCCTGCCGCCGTGCCGCGGGCGAGAGCCACGGCTCCAGTACGCCGTAGCCGTCCAGCCCGGGAACCGGCAGCAGGTTGAGGATGGCCGCCGTCACCTGGAGCATCGCCAGGAACGCCAGCGCGTGCCGGAACGCGAACGGCACGTCCCCCATGGCGTCCAGCCAGAACGGGGCCGTGAGGACCGCCGCGAACAGGGCGTTCGTCGCCGGTCCCGCCGCGGAGATGAGGCTGTGCTTCCAGCGGCCCGGGATACGGCCGCGCTCGATGTAGACCGCGCCGCCAGGCAGTCCGATGCCGCCGAGTACGACGAAGACGACCGGGAGCACGATGCTCAGCATGGCGTGCGTGTACTTGAGCGGGTTGAGCGTGAGATAGCCCTTCGCGGCGACGGACGTGTCGCCGCTGCGCAGAGCCGTACGGGCGTGCGCGTACTCGTGCAGGCACAGCGAGACGACCCAGCCCGAGACCACGAAGAAGAAAACCGCGACGCCCGTCACGTCGGCGAGGCCGGACCAGACCGCCCACCCGGAGACGGCCATGATCGCGGCGAGCGCGAGGAACACGGGGCTGATGCGGTGATGATCGGGGTGGGTGGAGGCGCTGGTCATGGGGTCAGACCGTACCCGCAGGGTGAACGGATCGGCCAACGGTCCTGCCTCGAAGGGGATTTCGTCCCGGCCGCTGCCATGGGGCGGGGCGGAACCGGGCCGTTCCCGCCCTGAGGCGGGGCCGGCCGGCCCGCGTCGAAGAACCGTGCCGGAGCGGACCGGACCGGGCCGGGCTGGTCCGTGCCGTCCGTGCCGTCCGGTGCGATCACGCACCGGACGGCCGCTCGAAGGCCCGCTCCCGAGGGCTTCCGGGGCTTGCTCCCGAAGCCACACCTCGCCACGCGCGCGTGGCTGCGCCCGTGCCCCGTCAGGCGAAGCTGTGCCGCTCCTCGGGGAAGTCGCCCGCGATCACGTCCTGTGCGAACGCCCTGGCCGCGTCGCCGAGGGTCTCGCGCAGCTGTGCGTACTGCTTGACGAAGCTCGGCACGCGGCCCGCCGTCATGCCCGCCATGTCCGTCCACACCAGCACCTGGGCGTCGGTGTCCGCCCCGGCGCCGATGCCGATGGTCGGCACGTGCAGCGACCGCGTGACCTCCGCGGCCAGCTCCGCGGGAACGGCTTCCAGCACCACCGCGAACGCCCCCGCGTCCTGCACGGACTTGGCGTCCCGCAGCAGCTGCTGCGCGGCCTCCTCGCCGCGGCCCTGCACGCGGTAGCCCATCGCGTGCACGGACTGCGGGGTGAGGCCGACGTGGGCCATCACCGGGATGCCGGACTGCACCATCAGCTCGATCTGGTGCGCCGAACGCTCACCGCCCTCCAGCTTCACCGCGCCGGCTCCCGCCTCCTTGACGAGCCGGGTGGCGCTGCGCAGCGCCTGTACGGGCCCTTCCTGGTACGTGCCGAAGGGGAGGTCCGCGACGATCAGGGCCCGCCGGGAGCCCCGTACGACCGCGGCGGTGAGCATGGTCATCTCGTCCAGGGTGACCGGGACCGTGGTCTCGTAGCCGAGGTGGCAGTTGCCCATGGAGTCGCCGACGAGCATGACCGGGATGCCCGCCTCGTCGAAGACGGAAGCGGTCATGGCGTCGTAGGCGGTGAGCATCGGCCAGCGCTCACCCCGTTCCTTCGCGGAGCCCAGGTCGCGGACGGTGACGCGGCGGTTGCGCACGCCGCCGTAGAGAGCTGCGGGCTGCTTCTTGGACGGCCCTCCAGGGACACGGTCCTGTTTCTGCGCATCAGACATGGCTGAACGCTCCTGTGTGTTCGTCGTCTCGAGGCGCCCTGACGGCGTCCCCGGATACGTCCCCTATGGCTCCGCCTTGGGGAGACCCCTGCCTATGGCTTCGCCTTGGGGAGACCCCTCCCTATGGCTTCGCCTGGGGAGACCCTTCCATGCTGGCACGGGGCGGGGGTCTGAGGAAGGGACGTCGGGATACCCGAGCAGGGATACCCGAGCAGAGATCCCCGAGTATTCGATACGAGACGGGGCCGTATCGGAATGGGTTAGGCTCTGCCGCATGAGTTCCTCCGTTCCCGAGAACGTGCACCGCCGGCGCTGGGTGATCCTCGGCGTTCTCATGCTCAGCCTGCTGATCGTCGTGCTCGACAACTCGATCCTGAACGTGGCGATGAGGACCATCGCCCAGCCCGCGCCGACGGGACTGGGCGCGAGCCAGAGCGAGTTGGAGTGGGCGATCAACTCCTACACGCTCGTCTTCGCCGGACTCCTCTTCACCGCGGGCCTGCTGGGCGACCGGTTCGGCCGCAAGCGGGTGCTCCTGTTCGGTCTCGTGGTCTTCGGGCTCGGCTCCGTCTTCGCCGCCCTGGCCACCACACCGGGCCAACTCGTCGCGTTCCGCGCCGTGATGGGCTTCGGCGGCGCCTTCGTCATGCCGTCCACACTGGCGATCCTCGTGAACGTCTTCGAGCGGGACGAGCAGCCCAAGGCGATCGGTCTCTGGGCGGGCGGCGTCGGACTCGGCATAGCCATCGGCCCGGTGACCGGCGGTGTGCTGCTCGAACACTTCTGGTGGGGCTCGGTCTTCCTGGTCAACGTGCCGGTCGTCCTGGTCGCTCTCGCCGCGATGCTGCTGGCCGTGCCCGACTCCCGCGACCCGGATCCCGGCCGGCTGGACCCGGTCGGCGTGCTGCTGTCCGTCGCCGGCCTCGTGCTGCTCGTCTACGGGATCATCACCGGGGGCAGGCTCGCCGACTTCACCGACCCCGAGGTGCTGCTCACCGCGGGCGGGGGAGTGGTGGTCCTCGCCGCCTTCGTGCTCCACGAGCGCCGCAGCGACCATCCGGCCATCGACGTCGGTTACTTCAAGAACCCGGCCTTCTCCGCGGCCGTCGCCGCCATCGCGCTCGTCTTCTTCGCGCTGATGGGCGTGACCTTCTTCGCCGTCTTCTACATGCAGAGCGTGCGGGGTTTCTCGGCGCTGGAGGCGGGGCTGCTGATGATGCCGCTCGCCGCCGCGCAGCTGATCTTCGCGCCGCGTGCGCGGCTGGTCGTCGACCGGTTCGGCGCCAAGGCCGTCTGTACGGGCGGGATGCTGCTGGTGGCGGCGGGGATGGCGGCGTTCCTGCTCTTCGGCCGTACGACGCCGATCTGGGCACTGGAGGTGGTCTTCTTCCTGCAGGGCGCGGCGATGGCGCACATCATGCCGCCCGCCACCGTCTCGATCATGCAGTCCCTGCCGCGTGAGAAGGCGGGCTCCGGATCGGCCGTCAACAACACCTTCCGGCAGGTCGGCGGGGCCATGGGCGTCGCCGTCCTCGGGTCGCTGCTCTCCGCCCGCTACCGCGAGGGCATCGAAGACCGGCTGGAGCGGCTGCCCCTGCCCGAGGGCGTACGGCACGCCGCCGGGGAGTCGATCGAGGGGACCCTGGCGGTGGCGGCCCGACTGGGCCCCGCGGGCCGGGAGTTGGTGGATCCGGCAAAGAACGCCTTCATCGAAGCCATGCACGTCACCGTGGTCGGCTCGGCGGCTGTCGCACTGCTGGGGGCGCTGGTGGTGGCCGTATGGCTGCCGGGCAGACAGCCGGGCGCGGACGGGGACGCCGCGGGTCCGCCGGAGCAGGACATCACGAAACCACCGGTGGGCGCCGGTCGTTGACCGGAGGCGGTAGCCGGGACCGGGCCGGACGCTCCGTGCCTGAATCGGCCGGCACGCGCGGGCAGTTGAGCACCATCCGTGCCCCCGGGCCCCGGTGCTCCGGCCTCCGTCCGCGGCCCCGGCGACCGCACCGCAGCGCACCTGCCCGCCCGGGCGGTGCGACCCCCTGACGTACGTACGCCGGGCAGCCCGGAACCGCCACGAAGGAGCACCACGATGAACCCGATGCCGTCGGACGCGGGCGCGGACGCGGCCCCCGCGCGGCGCGGCCGCCCGCGCAGCGAGGCGGTGGAGCGGGCCATCATCGAGGGCGTGCTCCGCCTGCTGGAGGAGGGCACCTCCATCGACGCGCTGTCCATCGAGGGCGTCGCACGCGTCGCCGGGGTCGGGAAGGCGACCGTGTACCGGCGCTGGCCCGGAGGCAAGGACGAGATGCTGCTGGCCGTCGTGGACGCGCTGGAGGAACCCCCGGCAGAGCCCGTGGGAGCGTCCGTACGGGACGACCTCGTCACGCTCCTGGAGTGGTACAGACGTGTGGGCATGGCCAAGCGCCAGTCCGCCGTCCTGCGCACCATGACCAGCCATGTGAAGAGCCACCCGGAGCTGTGGCAGCAGTACCACGACACCGTCATCAAGGCCCGCCGCGAGACGCTGCACGGCGTGCTGCGGCGCGGCATCGAGGCAGGAGAGCTGCGCGGCGACCTCGACGTGGGGCTGCTGGGTGAGCTCTTCACCGGGCCGATGCTGACCCGCACCGTCCTGCACGAGGGCAAGGACCTCCCGGACGGCCTGGCCGAGCAGATCGTCGACTCCGTGCTGGACGGGGTACGCGCCGGCGGCTGAGGCCGCGCACAAGGAGGGCCGGGCGGAAGATCCCGGGCGATGTGCGTGTTCCGTCACAGCCGACCGCGGAACGGCGCGCCGCCGGAACCTCACCTGCCTGGGTGTTCGTCCTCCAGGACACATGGGTCACCACACATGGGAATGGCCCAAGGCTCCCCTGCGGGCCGGGTGATTGTGCGGGACATTCGTCGTACGGGAACTCCCCGTTCCGCATCACCTATCGTTCGACCAGCACCAGCAATCGAGTGAGGACAGCGGATGGCACGCGCGTACATGGCGGATGCCGCGAAGGCTTCGGGCGAGTGGGACGGGACCGGGTCCCGCACACGCCGGGAGGGCAGCCGTGTGCCCCGGATGTTCGCCAGGTGGGGCGGCCCGGGAGCGTGGCGGCGGGGCTGGCTGCTGGCCGCCCTGGCCGTACTGCTCGGTCTCGCGCTGTTCCTGCACGCCGAGGTGCCCAACGCGGTCGGCAACCTCGGCTCGCTCTGGGAGACCTTCCTGCCCTGGGGCGGTGCGCTCGTGCCCGTACTGGCGCTGCTGGCGGTGCTGCGCCGTTCGCTCCTCGCGCTGGTGGCGCTGCTGCTTCCGGCGCTGGTGTGGCTGAACCTCTTCGGCGGCCAGTTCACCAGCAAGTCCGGCACGGGCGGCGACCTCACCGTGGTCACGCACAACGTCAACGCCGAGAACCCCGACCCGGCGCGCACCGCGCGTGAACTCGCCGGGTCCGGGGCGGACATCATCGCCCTGGAGGAGGTCGCCGGGAGCCAGGCCGCGCAGTACGACAAGGGTCTGGCGGGCGAGTACCGCCACCACAAGCGCGTGGGCACGGTCGGCGTCTGGAGCAAGTACCCGATGCGGGACGCCGAGACGGTCGACATCAAGATGGGCTGGCCGCGTGCGATGCGCGCGACGGTCGCCACTCCGAAGGGCGACGTCGCCGTGTACGCGGCCCATCTGCCGTCCGTACGGCTGCAGTTCGCATCCGGCTTCACCGCCGGCCAGCGGGACGGCAGCGCCGAGGCGCTCGGCAGGGCCATAGCGCAGGACCGTACGGAGCGGGCGGTGCTGCTCGGCGACCTCAACGGCACCATGAACGACCGGGCGCTCGCGCCGGTCACGTCGCAGATGCGCTCCACGCAGGGCGCGGCGGGAGACGGACCGGGCTTCAGCTGGCCCGCGTCGTTCCCGACGACGCGTATCGACCAGATCATGGTGAAGGGGCTGGAGCCGGTCTCCTCCTGGTCGCTGCCCTCGACCGGCAGCGACCACCTGCCGGTGGCCGCGTCGGTCGAGTTCTGAGCCGCGGGACGGACTCCGGGGACACCGCGGCACACTTTCTGCGCACCCGGCGCACCCAGCGCGTGCGCGCGAACGGGCCGCCAGGGCGAAGCGTCCTGGCGGCCCGTGGTGTGAATCACGCCTGATCCGGACGGTTGTTGCCGTCCTGAAACATGGATGGGCGCCGTGGCGGAACGACGTCTGAGAGACTTTGTTCAGTGTGAGAACATAAGAAGCCGTGCCAGTGCGCCGGGCACCCCGCGAGGACCCCCGCCGCGTACGCCGAGCACGCGCATCACCCTCCTGAACCTCTTGTTGACGCCTTGCTCGACCCTGCCCTGAAAGGTTTCCCGCCCATGCCTATGGCCTTGCTCGCGCTCGCGATCAGCGCCTTCGGAATTGGCACAACCGAGTTCGTGATGATGGGCCTGCTGCCCAACGTCGCGGATGACATGGGGACTTCTGTGCCCACCGCCGGATATCTCGTCTCCGCCTACGCCATCGGCGTCGTCATCGGGGCGCCGCTGCTCACGGCGGTCGGCGTCCGCGTCCCGCGCAAGCGGATGCTGGTGCTGCTGATGGGGCTCTTCACCGTCGGCAACCTCGCCTCCGCGCTCGCCCCCGGCTACGGAACACTGCTCGCCGGACGGGTGCTGGCGGGCCTTCCGCACGGAGCCTTCTTCGGTGTCGGCGCCGTCGTCGCCGCACGCCTGGTGACGGAGGACCGGCGGGCCCGTGCCGTGGCCACGATGTTCCTGGGGCTGACCGTCGCCAACATCGTCGGTGTGCCGGCCGGCACCGCCATCGGACAGGCGCTCGGCTGGCGCGCGACGTTCCTGGTCGTCAGCGCCATCGGGCTCGTCGCCATGGCGAGCCTCGCGGCACTGGTCCCGCATCTGCCGCTGGAGCACCAGCGTGGTGTCGGGCACGAGGTCCGCGCGCTCGGCCACCGGCAGGTCGTACTCGGCCTGCTCACCGCGGTGTTCGGCTTCGGAGGCGTGTTCGCCGTCTACAGCTACCTCGCCTCGATCATGACGGAGGTCACCGGACTCGCGGACTCGTCCGTCACGGTGGTGCTCGCGCTCTTCGGCATCGGCATGACACTGGGCGCCCTGGCCGCCGGGCCGCTCACCGACCGTGCCCTGCGTCCCACGCTCTACGGAGGGCTGGGCGCGCTCGCCGCCTCGATGCTCGTCTTCCACGCCGTCGTGGACGTCAAGTGGGCCGCCATGGCGATGGTCGTGGTGCTCGGCGGGCTCGGCTTCATGACGACGACGCCGCTGCAGATGCTGATCATGCAGAACGCGCGGCACGCGCCGACACTGGCGTCCGCCGGCAACCAGTCCGCGTTCAACCTCGCCAACGCGGGGGGCGCGTGGCTCGGCGGAGTCGCCATCGCAGCCGGCTGGGGCTGGCGCTCACCGATGCTCGTGGGCGTGGTGCTGGCCCTGGCGGGACTTGCGATAGCCGTGCTGGCGGGAGCCCTCGACCGCGGCAGGCCCTTCTCGCGCTCGCGGATCGTCGCCCGCGGCGGCGTTCCCCGGCTGCGGCGGGCGCGGGCCGCGGAGAGCGTTCCGGGCTGAGCGCCGCTACGGACCGTCCGTCCGGCACGTCACGGACACCCGGTGCCCTGCGGGCCCGCGCTTCGGCGCGGGCCCGCAGCCGTGCGGTGCCGTGCCGCGCTGCGGGCCCCGATCCGCTGCCCCGGATTGCAGGAGACTTTCATTCATGAAAGTATCATCGATGATAGTGTTCCTGCCGTCGATCCTGGGAGGTGTCCGTGAACGGATTCATCGGCCGCCGTGTCGAACTCGGCCTTCTGGACAGCCTCTTGGACGACGTACGTTCCGGCGGCCGCGGCGGCAGGCCCGGCCGTGCCGTGCTGATCCGCGGACGCAGGCGCGTCGGGAAGTCCCGCCTGGTGGAGGAGTTCCTGGAGCGGAACCAGCTCCCCCATGTCTTCTTCACCGCGGTGGGCGGCTCGAGGGAGGAGGATCTGGCCGGCTTCGTCGCGGAACTCGCCGGCAGCACTCTCCCGGACGCGAGCAGCCTCGAAGCGGCAGCCCCGCAGTCCTGGGACGCTGCACTGACGCTGCTCTCCCGTTTCCTCCCCGCCGACAGGCCGAGCGTCGTCGTCATCGATGAGATGCCCTACCTCGTACGGGAGGACGCCGGCTTTGAGGGGGCTCTTCAGAAGGCGTTCGACCGCAGGCTGTCGAGGCTGCCCGTGCTGCTCGTGCTCATCGGCTCCGACATCGCGACCATGGAGAAACTCAACACCTACGGCCGGCCCTTCTACCAGCGCGGGACCGAGATGGTCGTCCCCCCGCTGAACCCGGCTGACGTCGCCGCCATGCTCGAACTGCCGCCCGACGAAGCCTTCGACGCCTACCTCGTCTCCGGCGGGCTCCCGCTGATCCTGGAGGAATGGCCGCACGGTGCCGGCATGTGGGCCTACCTCGAACAGGCCCTGAGCAGACCCACATCCGCCCTTCTCGTCAGCGGAGAGAGAAGTCTGGCCGCCGAGTTCCCCACGGAGGCGCAGGCCCGTACCGTCCTGGGCGCGATCGGTCACGGTGAGCGCACCTTCACCCTCATCGGCAGAGCTGCCGGCGATCTCAGCCCCACGTCGGTGAAGCGCTCGCTGGATCTCCTCGGGAGACGCCGCATGGTCGCTGCCGAGGTGCCGCTCTCCACTCGCCCCAGCCGTGAGACGCGCTACCGGGTGGAGGACCCGTACCTGCGCTTCTGGCTCTCCTTCATCGGGCCTGGCATCCCCTCCGTCGAACGAGGCCGCGGCGACCGGGTGCTGGAGGCGATCCGATCCCGCTGGACAGGGTGGCGTGGCCGGGCGGTCGAACCCGTCATCCGTGATGCTCTGTGGCGTATCGCCGACGATCGTCTGCCCGTGGAGACCAATGTCGTCGGCGGCTACTGGACCCGTACCAACGACCCCGAAATCGACATCGTCGGAGCGGACCGTGGCCCCGTCGCCAGGAGGATCACGCTCGTCGGGTCGGTGAAATGGCTGGAGAACAAGCCCTTCGACTCCCGCGACCTGGCCCGTCTCGTCACGCACCGCGCCCAGTTGCCGGGAGCGGACGAGGCGACGCCGCTCCTCGCCGTCTCGCGCAGCCGCTGCACCGTTCGTGGCCTTCAGTGCCTCACGCCGGAAAGCCTGCTCACGGCCTGGAGTTGAGCGCGAGCCCGCCGCACCGCGTCCGGTGTCCGCCAGGCCGCGGGGCCTGGATGGGACGAGGAGGAGCACAGGGCCCTCGGCGTGCCGTTCCCCCCGCTGCGTGAGCGCTTCGAGCGTCTGGAGGAGATCCTGCTGATCGTCCGGCGGATGTGCGGCGACGACGAAGAGCCGTACGAGGGCAGGCACTTCAGCGTGGCGCGTACCGTCACCGCGCCCCGTACGGGCCGGCCGCGCCCCCGTGTTCTCGTCGGCGGCGGGGGAGAGAGGAAGACCCTCCGGCTCGTCGCCGCGTACGCCGACGCGTGCAACTTCCTAGGCGGTGCCGACGTACGCCGCAAGCTCGGCGTGCTGCGCGGCCACTGCGAGCAACTCGGCCGCCCGTACGGCGAGATCGAGAAGACGCTCCACATGCGTGTCCCGGACGGGCGAGTCCGCCGACGAGACCGTCCAGCGCTGCGGCGAAGTCGCCGACCTCGGCATCGACCACGTCATCGTCGCCTTCCGCGACGCCGCCGCCGGCTCCTCACTGGCCCGTCTCGCGGCGCTCGCCCGGCAGATCGGGGACATCACCCCTGCCGGCCGAGGGTGACGCCGCTGCGCCTCCGGTCGCCCCTCGCGCGTCTTCGGGCGGACGCACGCGCGCCTCGGGGAGGTTGTCGGTGGTGGGGGGTTCAATGCTTGCCATGGAGACGAACGAGCAGCGGCAGGGATTGTTCTGGGACATGCTGGAGGGGCGGGTGCCGCCGCCCCCTTCCGCTGCGACGCTGGGCTGGGAGCTGATCGGCCTCGACCCGGAACAGGGCACGATCGAGGTGGCGTTCGAGGCGGGCGAGCAGTTCAAGAACCCCGGCGGTGCGGTGCAGGGCGGGTTCCTGGCCGCGATGCTCGACGACGCGATGGGTCCCGCGCTGGCCGCGACGCTGCCCCCGGACCGGCTCGCGCCCACCCTCGACCTGCACGTCCAGTATCTGCGGCCGGCCCGTCCCGGACGGTTCACGGGCCGGGGGCGGGTGGTGCAGCGGGGCAAGGAGGTGTGCTTCCTCGCCGGTGAACTGCTCGGTGCCGACGGCAAGACGGTGGCTGTGGCGACGGCCACCGCGCGCATTCAGGCGATGCCGTGAGAGAGGGGTTCCGCGCGGCGGCGTGAGGGGTGTCGCGGCGCATCCGGCACACGGCGTGCGGATCTGCCGTGAGGTCGCTGCGAGGCCGTCGCGGGGGACGCCGGCGTCCCCCGCCGTCCCGCGCGCGACGTCAATTGCCCCGGTTCCAGGGCGAGTCGAGCCGGCAACCGCGGACGCGGGAAGGGGAGACCGGCGGAACAGCGGGCACAATGGCTTCCTGCAGCGGAGGGCAGACACACCGTGGACAAGTCCCACAGGTCCCGCCGCGACCAGCGAAACCGAGGAGCACGATGAACTCTGCAAGCGGCCCCCGGCATGTGGACACGGGCGAGGCACACTCCGCGCGGGTCTACGACTACATCCTCGGCGGCAAGGACCACTACGCGGTCGACAAGGAGGCCGGCGACGCCATGGTCGCCGAATGGCCCGCGCTGCCCGTGCACATGCGTGAGAACCGGGCGTTCATGCACCGGGCGGGCCGGTACCTCGCACGGGACGCGGGCATACGGCAGTTCATCGACATCGGCACGGGCCTTCCGACCTCGCCCAACCTCCACGAGGTCGTCCAGCGTGAGGCTCCGGAGTCGCGGATCCTCTATGTCGACAACGACCCCATGGTCCTCACACACGCCAGGGCTCTGCTGACGAGCAGCCCGGAGGGCCGCACCGCGTACGTCGACGCCGACATGCGCGATCCGGACGCCATCCTGTCCGACCCCGCGGTGGAGGCGACCATCGATCTGACCCAGCCGGTCGGCCTGATGGTGATCGGCATGCTCCACTTCATCCTGTCCGGAGACGGTGATCACGAGCTGGTCCGGCGGCTGCTCGCTCCCCTGCCCCCGGGCAGCTACCTCGCCGCGACGATCGGGACCGCCGACTTCGCGCCCGCTCAAGTCGGCCGCGTGGCGCAGGAGTACGAGCGGCGCGGCATGCCCATGCAGCTGCGCACGCACGCCGAGGCGTCCGCCTTCTTCGACGGGATGGACCTGGTCGAGCCGGGCGTCGTACAGGCCCACTGCTGGAACCCCGAGCCCGGCGCCCCGCCTGTGGAGGAGCAGGACGACGCCATGTACGGGGGCCTGGCCCGCAAGCGCTGACGCCGGGCCGGCGGGCGTCAGCGTCCGTACGCCCGCCGGCCGCCCTCACTCCCCGGTGGCGGACTCCCGCCAGCGGTTCGTGATGGGAAGGCGGCGGTCCTTGCCGAAGCCCTTGGCGGAGATCTTCGTGCCGGGCGGGTACTGGCGCCGCTTGTACTCCGCGGCGTCCGTCATGCGCAGCACGCGCGTGACGACCTCCGGGTCGAAGCCGCGCTCGACGATGCCCTCGCGGCCCACGTCCCCGTCCACGTACAGCTTCAGGATGCGGTCGAGCACGTCGTAGTCGGGGAGGGAGTCGGTGTCGACCTGGCCCGGGCGCAGCTCCGCGCTCGGCGGTTTGGCGATGCTGTTCTCCGGGATCGGCGGGGTCTCGCCCCGCTCGGCGGCGACGCGGTTGCGCCACTTCGCCAGTCGGAAGACGTTCGTCTTGTAGACGTCCTTGATCGGCCCGTACGCGCCGACGGAGTCGCCGTAGAGCGTCGAATAGCCGCATGCCAGCTCGGACTTGTTGCCCGGCGCGAGGACGATGTGGCCCTCCTGGTTGGAGATGCCCATCAGCGTGACGCCGCGCAGCCGCGACTGGAGGTTCTCCTCGGCGACGCCCGTGAGCTCGATGCCGTCCATGAAGGCGTCGAACATCGGACCGATCGGCACGGTACGGAAGTTGAGTCCCGTGCGCCGCGCCATCTCGGCCGCGTCGTCCCTGGAGTGCTGCGAGGAGTAGCGGGAGGGCATCGAGACCGCGTGCACGTTGCCGGCGCCGAGCGCGTCGCAGGCGATCGCGGCGACGAGCGCGGAGTCGATGCCGCCGGATAGGCCCAGCACCACGGAGCGGAAGCCGTTCTTGGCGGCGTAGGCGCGCAGGCCGGTCACGAGCGCCGTGTAGATCTCCTCGTCGTCCTCCATGCGCGGTGCCTCACTGCCCTCGGCCTCCGGCTCGTACGGGGGCAGGGGGTCCTCGGAGAGCATCACGTGCTCCACGGTCAGCCCGTCGTCGACCGTCCCGGAAGGCGGCTTGGCGGCGGCGGCCGGCAGGTTCAGGTCGAGGACGACGCAGCACTCCTCGAACTGCGGTGCGCGCGCGATGACTTCACCGCCGGGGCCGACGACGATCGAGTCGCCGTCGAAGACCAGCTCGTCCTGTCCGCCGGTCATCGCGAGGTACGCGGTGGTGCAGCCGGCCTCCTGCGCCCGCCTGCGCACGAGTTCGAGGCGGGTGTCGTCCTTGTCGCGCTCGTACGGGGAGGCGTTGACGGACAGCAGCAGTCCGGCCCCCGCGGCGCGGGCGGCCGGCACACGCCCGCCGTTCTGCCACAGGTCCTCGCAGATGGCGAGCGCGACGTCGACCCCGTGCACGCGGACGACCGGGAGGGTCTGGCCGGGTACGAAGTAGCGGAACTCGTCGAAGACGCCGTAGTTGGGCAGGTGGTGCTTTGCGAAGGCCAGCGCCACCTCGCCGCGGTGCAGCACGGCCGCGGCGTTCTGCGGCGCGCCCGCGGGGCTGCCCAGCGTGGCCCGTACGTGCTCGGCGCGGTCGAGATAGCCGACGACGACGGGCACCTCGCCCAGCCCCTCGTCGGACAGCCGGCGCGCGAGCGCACCCAGGGCGGCGCGGCTGGCCTGCACGAACGATCCGCGCAGCGCCAGATCCTCCACCGGATAGCCGGTCAGCATCATCTCCGGGAACGCCACGAGATGCGCTCCCTGTCCCACCGAGTGGCGGGTCCACGTCACGACCGCCCCGGCATTGCCTTCGAGGTCGCCGACGGTCGAGTCGATCTGGTTGAGGGCGAGACGTAGTTGAGGCACGGACCCACTGTAATCGTCTCTCTGACGCGATGCGGAGGGCCGTGGACTGTGGACGTCCACACCGCCGGAGCCTGCAGTTCCGGGCGTTTTGCCCGGTCGGCCGTCACGAGCTGTTCACGAGAGCTTCACAACCGTATCCAGCATGCAGCTACCCCTACGCGAGGGTATCCGCAGGATTTCGATACCTGGTGTACTGGATTCGATGCCCGCCTGGCGGGCATCGGTCAGTGACGTGAACTCGCCACCGCACAGGGGGATCGGCATGCTGGAGTCACTCGGGCTCGAACCCGTCCAACAGCAGGCGTACGAGGCGCTGGTCGACGGAGCGGTCACTGTCGCCGAACTCCGTACGGCGCTGGGTCTGAGCGCGGCGAAGGTGCGCGAAACCCTGGCCGCACTCGAGAAGCTGGGCCTGGTCGGGCGGTATCCAGGAGAGCGGCGCGGAGAGGAGCGGTTCCTGCCCGTCGCGCCCGAGGTCGCCTTCGAGTCGCTCCTGCTGGCCCGCGAGGAGGCCATCCACCGCACCCGCCGGCACATCCAGCTGCTGGCCACCCGGTTCCGCGCCAACGCCACGGCCCGCGACCCGGTCGACCTCGTCGAGATCGTCACGGGGCGTGCGGCCGTGATCCAGCAGGTCGACCAGCTCCAGCACAGCGCCACCAGCGAGATACGCGGCATCGACCGGCCCCCGTACGCCAACAGCGACCCCGACCGGCTCGACCCGAAGACCGGGATGATGCCGGTGCAGGCGAAGACGATGGGACGCGGCATCGGCTACCGCGTCATCTACGACACCCACGGCCTGGAGACCTTCCACCGCATCGACACCGACATCGAGGCCTGCGCCGAACTGGGGGAGGAGGCGCGGGTGATGGCCGACACCCCCACGAAGCTGCTCATCGCCGACGACCGGGTCGCACTGATCCCGCTGCGGTCCGCGCCGCACGAGATGGCCAGCAGCGTGGTGGTGCACCCGTCGGGCCTGCTGGACGCGCTCTGCGAGTTCTTCGAGGTGCTGTGGGCCCGTGCGCTGCCGCTCTCCGCCTATCTGGCCGGACGTCCCGGCGGCGCGGGCGACGCCCCGAGCCCGGACGAGGCGCGGCTGCTGGCGCTGCTGACGACGGGCCTCACGGACCAGGTCATGGCCCGCCAGCTCGGCGTCAGCTACCGCACGTTCCAGCGGCGGCTGAGCGGCCTGATGGAGCGGCTCGGCGCCGGTACACGCTTCCAGCTCGGCATGCGCGCGGCCAGCCTCGGCTGGGTCTCGCAGCCGGCGGACGCCACCTTGCCGGCCGTGCCCGCACCCGGCTCCGGGGAGACGGTCTGAGCGGGCTCCGAGGGGGTGTCCGACCCGCGAAGAACGCACCACAAGATGTCGATTGGCACACTGGCCGGTAACTCTTGTTCTCCCGGTCGCCCTTGTGCGAACTTCGATGCGTGACGTCGCCGGGCAGGACGGCTCACGACTCACGACCACACGGCCGGGCGCCGCCCGAGGCGCCGCGGCCAGGCAACACCCAGCCGCGGTCCGGTATCCCCCACTGCCGGACCGCGGCTTCCATCTTTCCCGGCCTTCACCGGGTCCTTTCTTGCGCGCCTTCCCGGGCTTTCCCCGGCCTCTCGGCGGTGCCGTTCGGCCGTACCGCACACTGCCCGCCCCCTGCCCGGCTACTGCCCAGCCACCGGGACCGCCGTGCCGCGGCACTGTCCGCCGGAGCCCCGCGCGGACCGGCTTTCCCGGCTCGCGTCGCCGTCCCCCTCCCGTGGTCTACTGGGAGCGGCGTGAGGTGACGGGGCACGCGCAACACCCCGGAAACCTCGAGGTGGGATGCTCGCCCGGTCTGCCCCGGAATCCCCGGGCGGGCGGCCCGAGGCGGCGGTCCGCTCCGGCGGGGCCGCTCCGTCCCGGGCCACCGGGTGCGAGGAGCCACCCCGACCAGCGAGGATGGGTGACTATGGATAAGCAGCAGGAATTCGTGCTCCGCACGCTGGAGGAGCGCGACATCCGGTTCGTACGGCTGTGGTTCACCGACGTTCTCGGCTTCCTCAAGTCCGTCGCCGTGGCGCCCGCGGAGCTTGAGCAGGCGTTCGACGAGGGCATGGGCTTCGACGGGTCCGCGATCGAGGGCTTCGCGCGTGTCTACGAGTCCGACATGATCGCCAAGCCGGACCCGAGCACCTTCCAGATACTGCCCTGGCGGGCTGAGGCCCCGGGCACGGCCCGGATGTTCTGCGACATCCTCATGCCGGACGGCTCACCCTCGTACGCCGATCCGCGCTACGTGCTCAAGCGCAGCCTCGCGAAGGCATCCGACCTGGGGTTCACCTTCTACACCCACCCCGAGATCGAGTTCTTCCTGCTCAAGGACCGGCCCGTGGACGGCACCAGGCCGGTGCCCGCGGACTCCTCCGGCTACTTCGACCACACGCCGCAGCACGTCGGCATGGACTTCCGCCGTCAGGCGATCACGATGCTGGAGTCGATGGGCATCTCGGTGGAGTTCTCCCACCACGAGGGCGCCCCCGGCCAGCAGGAGATCGATCTGCGCTATGCCGACGCGCTCTCCACGGCCGACAACATCATGACGTTCCGGCTGGTGATGAAGCAGGTCGCGCTGGAACAGGGCGTGCAGGCCACGTTCATGCCCAAGCCCTTCTCCGAGCACCCGGGCTCGGGCATGCACACCCACCTTTCGCTGTTCGAGGGCGACCGGAACGCCTTCTACGAGTCCGGCTCCGAATACCAGCTCTCCAAGGTCGGCCGCTCGTTCATCGCCGGGCTGCTCACCCACGCGGGCGACATCTCCGCCGTCACCAACCAGTGGGTGAACTCCTACAAGCGCATCTGGGGCGGCGCCAACCGCACCGCCGGTGAGGGCGGCGAGTCCCCGTCGTACATCTGCTGGGGGCACAACAACCGCAGTGCGCTGATCCGCGTGCCGATGTACAAGCCCGGGAAGATGGGCTCGACCCGGATCGAGGTGCGTTCCCTCGACTCCGGTGCCAATCCCTATCTCGCCTACGCCACCCTTCTGGCCGCAGGTCTCAAGGGCATCGAGGAGGGCTACGAGCTGCCGCCCGGCGCCGACGACGACGTCTGGGCCCTCTCCGACGCCGAGCGCCGCGCGATGGGCATCGAGCCGCTGCCGCAGAACCTGGGCGAGGCGATCACGCTGATGGAGCGCAGCGAGCTGGTCGCGGAGACCCTGGGCGAGCACGTGTACGACTTCTTCCTGCGCAACAAGAAGCAGGAGTGGGAGGAGTACCGCAGCGAGGTCACCGCCTTCGAGCTGCGCAAGAGCCTGCCCGTGCTGTGAGCCACGGCCGCGTCGGCGGCACCGGCCTCTCGCCGTAGCCGCCGCACCGGGGCGCTCCGGCCGTGTCCGCGGCGGCCGCTCATGCCGCGGCCGCGGCCCCCTGGCCGCGTCGGCGGCACCGGCCTCCCGCCGCATCCGCGGCACCGGCCTCCCGCCGCATCCGCGGCCGTGGACCGGGCAAGCAGAGACAGACTCGGATTCGACGACGGAGGACGGTCAGGTGCAGGGCGGGCGCCGGGACAGCCGGTACGGACAACTCATCAGGCGCGGATTCACCGAACCCGCCGCCGCCGAAGGGCTGCTGGCCACTCCCGGCCTGGAGGAGGTGCGCGCCGACACCGGGCTGCTCGACGCGTTCGCCGCCACCGCCGACCCCGACCTCGCGCTGCGCGGGCTCGTACGGCTCGTCGAGTCGCAGGAGGATCCGCAGCGGCTGGTGGACACGCTGCTGGCCAGCAAACCGCTGCGCGACAGGCTGCTCGGTGTGCTCGGGGTCTCCGAGGCGCTCGGCGACCATCTGGCGGGCCACCCCGACGACTGGCAGGCGCTCGTGACGTTCGAGGCGGCCGATCTGCACCCGGGCGTCGAGGAGTTCGAGGCCGCCGTCGGTGCGGCGGGCGACCCCGACGAACTGCGCCACCGCTACCGGCGCACCCTGCTCTCCGTCGCGGCACGGGACGTGTGCGGCACGAGCGATCTGGCCCGTACCGCCGCGGAGTTGGCGGACCTGGCCACAGCGACACTGCGCGCTGCGCTCGCCGTCGCGCGGGCGGAGTCGCCTCAGGACGCGGCGGCCTGCAGGCTCGCGGTCATCGGCATGGGCAAGTGCGGTGGCCGCGAGCTGAACTACGTCTCGGACGTGGACGTCATCTTCGTCGCCGAACCCGTCGAAGGCACCGAGGAATCCGCGGCGTTGCAGGCAGCCGGCCGTCTCGCGGCCCGTCTGATGCGCATCTGCTCGGACACCACGGCGGAGGGCACGATCTGGCCGGTCGATGCCAACCTGCGACCCGAGGGCCGCAACGGGCCGCTCGTGCGGACGCTCTACTCCCACCTTGCCTACCTCAACCGCTGGGCGAAGACATGGGAGTTCCAGGCGCTGCTGAAGGCACGTCCGGTCGCCGGCGACCCGGCGCTCGGCGAGGCGTACGTCGAGGCTGTGGCACCGATGGTCTGGCAGGTGGCGGAGCGGGAGAACTTCGTCCCGGACGTGCAGCAGATGCGCCGCCGCGTCGTCGCGGCCATCCCCGCCGCCCAGGTCGAACGGGAGCTGAAGCTCGGTCCGGGCGGGCTCCGGGACGTCGAATTCGCCGTGCAGCTTCTGCAGTTGGTGCACGGACGCTCCGACGCGACGCTGCGCAGTCCGACCACGCTGGCCGCGCTGGACGCGCTCGCCGTCGGCGGCTATGTCGGACGCCGGGACGCCGCCGAGCTGGAGTCCGCCTACCGCTTCCTGCGCACCATGGAGCACCGCATCCAGCTGCACAAGATGCGGCGTACGCACCTGATGCCGGAAGCGGAGGAGGACCAGCGCAGGCTGGGCCGCTCGCTCGGCTACCGCAGCGAACCCGTCACGGAGCTGCACAAGGCGTGGCGGCGGCACGCGGCGGCCGTACGGCGGCTGCACGAGAAGCTCTTCTACCGCCCGCTGCTGGACGCCGTCGCACAACTGGAGGTCGGCGAGGCCCGGCTCTCGCCGCGCGCCGCACGCCAGCGCCTGGAGGCGCTCGGCTACGCCGACCCCGCCGGTGCGCTGCGTCACCTGGAGGCGCTGGCCAGCGGCGTCAGCCGCAAGTCGGCCATTCAGCGCACCCTGCTGCCGGTGCTGCTGGGCTGGTTCGCGGACTCCTCCGACCCCGACGCGGGGCTGCTCGGCTTCCGCAAGGTCTCCGACGCGCTGGGCAACACGCCCTGGTATCTGCGGCTGCTGCGCGACGAGGGCGCCGCCGCGGAGAACCTCGCCCGGGTCCTCTCCGCCGGGCGCTTCGCCCCCGACCTGCTGCTGCGCGCCCCCGAGGCGGTCGCGCTGCTCGGCGACGAGCACGGGCTGCTGCCGCGTTCGCGCGAGGCGCTGACGCAGGAGGTACTGGCCGCCGTCGGCCGCGCGGAGGACGCCGAGTCGGCGGTCGCCGCCGCACGCGGAGTCCGGCGGCGTGAGCTCTTCCGCACGGCCGCCGGCGACCTCATCGGCGCATACGGTACGGAGGAACTGCCCGCGGAGGAGCCGTCGCAGGCCGTGGACCGCATCGGTACGGCGCTCACCGACATCAACTCCGCCACCGTCGCGGGCGCGCTGCGAGCCGCCGTACGCAGCCAGTGGGGCGACGAACTGCCCACTCGCTTCGCGGTGATCGGCATGGGCCGCTTCGGCGGGCAGGAGCTGAACTACGGCTCCGACGCGGACGTCCTCTTCGTGCACGAGGCACGGGAGGGCGTGAGCGAGGAGGAGGCGAACAAGGCCGCGTTCGCCGTCGCCACCGAACTGCGCCGGCTGCTGCAGCTGCCCACCACCGACCCGCCGCTGGTCATCGACGCGGATCTGCGCCCCGAGGGCAAGTCCGGTCCGCTCGTGCGCTCCCTCGACTCCTACGCGACGTACTACCGCCGCTGGGCCTCGGCGTGGGAGAGCCAGGCGCTGCTCCGCGCCGCCCCGGTCGCGGGCGACGCGGATCTCGGCCGGCGCTTCACCCGACTCATCGACCCGCTGCGGTATCCGGCCGACGGGCTGAGCGACGAGTCGCTGCGCGAGATCCGGCGGCTGAAGGCCCGCATGGAGGCCGAGCGCATGCCGCGCGGCGCGGACTCCACGACCCACGCCAAGATGGGACGTGGCGGGCTCGCCGACGTGGAGTGGACGGTGCAGCTCTTCCAGCTGCGGCACGGGGCTTCCGTGCCGGAACTGCGCACGACCCGTACGCGCACCGCCCTGGCCGCCGCCCGCGAGGCCGGTCTGATCGGCGAGGAGGACGCGGCCGTCCTGGACGAGGCGTGGCTGCTGGCGACACGCATGCGCAACGCGGTGATGCTGGTGCGTGGCCGGGCGGGGGACACATTTCCGTCCGAGGCACGGGAGTTGGGCGCCGTCGGACGTTACCTGGGATACGAGTCGGCCGGGCCCGGACCGCGGGCGGCGGAGGCCGGCGGCAGCGGCGAGATGCTGGACGACTACCGACGCGTCACCCGGCGGGCCCGCTCCGTGGCCGAACGGCTCTTCTACGAGGGCTGAACGGGCCGACTGCGTCGGGGCGTTGCGCCGAAGGGGCCGTGGGGTGGGCGGGTGCCTCGGGGGCTGGGCTTCCCCTGCCTGCGGCGGGGCCCCAACCCTGCCTGTGGCGGGGAGGAACGAAGCCTGCGGCAACGGCGTTCAGTCACCCGGCCCCTGCAGGGGAATCCGCGTCCGGCCGGTCCGCCGGGTCAGGCCGGTGCGGCGGCAAGTCTCGGCAGCCGGTAGGCGACCCGCCCGTACCAGCCGTAGGAGAGCGCGAAGCCGAAGCCCAGGCAGATGACACCGCCCACGGCGTCCAGCCAGAAGTGGTTGGCCGTGCACACGATCACTATCAGCGTGACCACCGGATAGAGGGCGCCCAGAAGACGTACCCACAGCGGCTTCGCCAGTGCGGCGATCGTGATGCCGCACCACACGGACCAGCCGATGTGCATCGAGGGCATCGCCGCGTACTGGTTCGACATGTCGGCGAGGTTGCCGGACGCCATCGAGCCCCAAGTCTGGTGTACCTGAACGGTGTCGATGAACGCGTCTCCGCGCATCAGACGCGGCGGTGCCAGCGGGAAGATGTAGTAACCCAGAAGAGCGATGGCCGTGGTGGCGAAGACGACGAGCCGCGTCGCCGCATAGCGGCCGGGGTGCGCGGCGTAGAGCCAGACCAGCACCACGATGGTGACGACGAAGTGCAGCGTCGCGTAGTAGTAGTTCATCGTGAGGATGAGCCAGGTGACGCTCTCGGCCGCGTGGTTGATGGAGTCCTCGACGGCGATGCCGAGGAGCCGCTCCGTCTCCCACACCCAGTCGGCGTTGTTGAGGGCCTGGATGCGCTGCTCGGGCACGGCGTTGCGGATGGCGGAGTAGACCGCGTAGAAGACGGCGACGAGAACGATCTCGAACCAGATGGTGGGCCGCCGCGCAGCACGTGACCGCTGCGCCCCGTCGGCTCTGTCACTCTCCCCGGCGGCCTCGGTTCCGTCCGCCGCTGGATTCGCGTTCTCCGGCCTTTCGGCGGCCGTTCTGTCTGCCCGTCCGGTCCTCGTGGTGGATGCCCCCATGAGGGGACAGTCTGCCAGAAGGGGACACCTCTCCGATCATCCTGCGGTCGGGGATCCGGCCTCTTCCGTCCTCCCTGCGACCGAGGGGACAGAGGCAGTTGAACCCCGTACGACCAGCTCCGGAAGGAAGACGAACTCGCTGTGCGGAGCGGGCGTGCCGCCGATCTCCTCCAGCAGCGCACGGACCGCCGCCTGCCCCATTGAGGTCACCGGCTGACGGATCGTCGTGAGCGGGGGATCGGTGAAGGCGATGAGCGGGGAGTCGTCGAAGCCGATCACCGAGACGTCGGCGGGGACTTCCAGGCCCCGTTGCCGGGCGGCCCGGATCGCGCCCAGCGCCATCATGTCGCTGGCGCACACGACGGCCGTGCAGTCGCGGTCCAACAGCGCGCTCGCGGCGGCCTGTCCGCCCTCCAGCGTGAAGAGCGAGTGCTGGATGAACTGCCTTGCCCACTGCTCCGCCTGCGTGGGGGACCCGGTCTGCCCTGCCGCCAGCTCAGGCTGTTCCCGCACCGAGCGCACAAAGCCCTCGATCTTCCGCTGTACGGGCACGAAGCGCTCGGGACCGAGGGCCAGTCCGATGCGCCGGTGGCCGAGTTCGGCGAGATGTGTGACGGCCAGTCTCATCGCGGCCCGGTCGTCGGGCGAGATGAACGGGGCGCGGACCTTGTCCGAGTATCCGTTGACGAGCACGAAGGGCACGCCCTGGCCGCGGAGCCGCTCGTAGCGCTGCATGTCGGCGGTCGTGTCGGCGTGCAGCCCGGAGACGAAGACGATGCCCGCGACTCCGCGGTCGACGAGCATCTCGGTCAGCTCGTCCTCCGTCGAACCGCCGGGGCTCTGGGTCGCCAGCACGGGCGTGTAGCCCTGCCGGGTCAGGCCCTGGGCGATCACCTGCGCGAAGGCGGGGAAGATCGGGTTCTCCAGCTCGGGGATGATCAGCCCGACGAGGCCCGCGCTGCGGTGCCGCAACTTGACGGGGCGTTCGTACCCGAGCACGTCGAGGGCGGCGAGGACGGATTCACGGGTGGCCGCGGCGACGCCGTGCTTGCCGTTGAGGACACGGCTGACCGTCGCTTCGCTGACCCCCGCCTGTGCTGCGATGTCAGCTAGCCGTGCGGTCACAGGGCTGGACTGTACCCGCCGTTGCAACCACTGCACACAGTGCCGGGGCCTCCCGGCGCAAATGCTCTTGCTGAAACTTGCCGCAAACTCTTGCGCAATCTCGTTCACCGCCGCTACGTTCCTCGGCATCCGGCGCCGTCCAGACGCCGGGGCCTCCCGAGGCGGGAGGCCGAGGTGCTTCGGAGGGATGGACACATGCGGCGAGTCACAGCAGTCACCGCGGCGGCAGCGGTGCTCGCACTGACGGCGACGGCGTGCGGCGGGGACGGCGGGAGCAGCGACAACGCCGGCAAGGGCGAGATCGCGGGCACCGTCACCTACTGGGACACCTCGAACGACGCCGAGAAGGGCACGTACAAGAAGATCGCCGAGGACTTCGAGAAGAAGCACCCGAAGGTCGACGTGAAGTACGTGCACGTCAACTTCGGTGACGCGAACCAGAAGTTCAAGAACGCCGCCGGCGGCAACTCCGGCGCCCCGGACGTGATGCGCACCGAGGTCGCGTGGGTCGCCGACTTCGCCAACCTCGGCTATCTCGCCCCGCTCGACGGCACGCCGGCGCTCGACGACGCCGGCGACTACCTCAAGACGGCCGCGGGCAGCACCCGCTTCAAGGGCAAGACCTATGCCGTGCCGCAGGTCACCGACACCCTCGGCCTCTTCTACAACAAGAAGATGCTGAAGGAGGCCGGCGTCGGAGTGCCTGGGTCCTTCGACGAGCTGAAGAAGTCCGCGAAGAAGATCAAGAGCAAGACCGGCAAGACGGGCCTCTATCTGCGCGGAGACGATCCGTACTGGTTCCTGCCCTATCTCTACGGCGAGGGCGGCGACCTGGTGGACCCCACGGCGAAGAAGGTCACCGTCGACGACGCGCCCGGCGCGAAGGCGTTCGCGCGGATGAAGGACCTCGTCGACTCCGGAGCAGCCGTCACCGACAGCAGCGACGGCCAGGAGAACGGCCTGAAGGCCTTCCAGGACGGCGACGTCGCCATGATCGTCGACGGGCCGTGGGACATCGCCGGAGCCCAGCAGGGCAAGGAGTTCAAGGACGACAAGGACAACCTCGGCGTCGCACCCGTACCGGCGGGAAGCAAGGCCGCCGGCTCACCGCAGGGCGGCTGGAACCTCTCCGTGTACGCGGGCACCAAGAACATGCGTACTGCGCAGGAGTTCGCCAAGTACATGAGCTCCGCCGAGGTGCAGCAGCGCACGACCGAGGAGCTGAGCCTCCTGCCCACGCGCGAGTCCGTGTACGACAAGCCCTCGGTGCGCGGGAACAAGATGGTCGAGTTCTTCAAGCCCGCCGTCGACGAGGCCGTCCAGCGGCCGTGGATCGCGGAGGGCAACTCCCTCTTCGAGCCCGTACGGGGCCAGATGGACGCCGTGCTCACCGGCGGACGCAGCCCGGAGGAGGCCGCGGACAAGGTCGGTGACGACTTCCGCAAGCTGCTCAAGGACCAGGACTACAAGTAAGCCCGCGGGGCGGAGGGGACGGCCGAGGGGCCATGGCTGTGGAGACCACCACCGGCAGCCGGCCGGCTCCCGCGGCAGGGGACGGCGGGAGCACCGCCGGCCCCGGGCGCGGGAGCGGCGGCGGGGACGCGGACAGGACCGGCAGGAAGAGCGGGGCGAGCGGACGGCTGGGCAGGGCTGTCTCGCGGTACTGGTACGCCTGGGCCATGGTCGCCCCGGTCGTCGGCGTCATCGGCGTCATCGTGGGCTATCCGCTGCTGCGCGGCGTGTACCTGTCGCTCACCGACGCCGACGAGGCCAACGTGGAACGCGTCATCGGCGTCAACCACCTGCCCGCGACGTACAAGTTCACGGGCCTCGACAACTACGTCTCGATCCTCGGCGACAGTGTCTTCTGGGACCGGCTCGGGTGGACCGTGGTGTGGACCGCCGGGTGTGTGGGCGTCACGTTCGTGCTCGGTCTGACGCTCGCCGTGATGCTCAACAGGCAGGTGCGCGGCCGGTCCTTCTACCGGATCGGGATGATAGTGCCGTGGGGCATCCCGGCGTTCGTGTCGGTCTTCGCGTGGAAGATGCTCTTCAACGAGAAGAACGGCCTGCTCAATCAGGTGCTCGACGGCGGCGGCATCGACGCGGTGCCGTGGCTGGGCGACCCGTTCTGGGCAAAGGTCGCCGTCATCGCCGTCAACGTGTGGCTCGGCGTGCCCTTCATGATCGTCGCGATGCTGGGCGCGCTGCAGGGCATCCCCGGCGAGTTGTACGAGGCGGCCGAGATGGACGGTGCCGGGCCGTGGCAGCGGTTCCGCAACATCACGCTTCCCGGTCTGCGCGCGGTCAGCAGCACGGTCGTACTCCTCAGCACCATCTGGACCTTCAACATGTTCCCTGTGATCTACCTGCTCACCAGGGGCGGTCCGGAGGACTCCACGGAGATCCTCGTGACGTACGCCTTCCGGCTGTCCTTCATCAACAGCCCGCGGGACTTCGCCACTTCGGCCGCCTGGGGCGTGCTGATCCTGGTGCTGCTCTCGCTCTTCACGGTCGTCTACAGGCGGGCACTGCGCCGCCAGGGAGAGGTGTGGTGACGATGGCCGCCACGGAGACGACCCCGGAGACCGCTCCGGCGAAGAGCGCACCGGCGAAGAGCGCACCGGTGAAGACCGCGGCGCCGAGAAGGCGCGGCGAGCGGGGCCCGCTGGCCGCGTTCGGCCTGCACGCGGGTCTGCTTGCGGCGACGGCCGTCGCGCTCTTCCCGCCGCTGTGGCTGCTGGTGACGTCCTTCAAGCCGAAGAGCGAGTCGTTCTCCACTGCCGTGGTGCGCGACTTCACGGTGGACAACTACACACACGTGGTCGCCGACACCTACTTCCTGACGTGGCTGGGGAACTCGCTGATCGTCGTGGTCGGCACGACGCTCGTCGGCGTCTTCATCGCCGCGACGACCGGCTACGCCATCAGCCGGTTCCGCTTCCCCGGGATGCGCCCGCTGATGTGGGTCCTGCTGATCACGCAGATGTTCCCGATGGCCGTGCTCATCGTGCCGCTGTACAACACCATGGCGAGCCTGGGCCTGCTCAACCAGCCCGTCGGTCTCATCATCACCTACCTGACGGTGGCGGTGCCGTTCTGCGCGTGGATGATGAAGGGCTTCTTCGACACCGTCCCCGTCGACATCGACGAGTCGGGACGCGTCGACGGGCTCACCCCGTTCGGCACCTTCTGGCGGCTGATACTGCCGCTGGCCCGGCCGGGCCTGGCCGTCACCGGCTTCTACACCTTCGTCACCGCGTGGGCCGAAGTCGCCTACGCCACCGCCTTCATGACGGGCGAGGAGAACCTGACCCTCGCGGGCGGACTGCAGACGTTCGTCAACCGGTACGGCTCCGACTGGGGTTCGATGACCGCCGCGGCCGTCATCATCGCGGTCCCCGCCGCGGTCGTGTTCGGCTTCGCACAACGCCATCTCGTGGCCGGGCTCACCGCGGGTGCGACGAAGGCCTGACCCCCGGCCTGACCCCCGGCCTGACCGTACGGACGGCCCCGCCCTCGCACACCTCTATCTCTCAGGGATGACATGACCCAGCATCTCGCACACGCCGGCACTCCGGCTCCCGCCGACGCCGCGGCGCACCGGCGGAAGGACGGGTGGTGGCGCGACGCCGTCATCTACCAGGTCTATCCGCGCTCCTTCGCCGACGGCGACGGCGACGGCATGGGCGACCTCGCGGGCGTAAGGTCCCGGCTGCCGTATCTCGCCCGCCTCGGCGTGGACGCGGTGTGGCTCAGCCCCTTCTACGCCTCCCCGCAGGCCGACGGCGGCTACGACGTGACCGACTACCGCGCCGTCGATCCGCGCTTCGGCGAACTGTCCGACGCCGCCGCCCTGATCGAGGACGCGCACGGACTCGGCCTGCGCGTCATCGTCGACATCGTGCCCAACCACTCCTCCGACCGGCACGAGTGGTTCCGGCGCGCGCTGGAGGACGGCCCCGGTTCGCCCGCCCGCGGGCGCTACCACTTCCGTCCGGGCAAGGGCGGGGACGGCGGACTGCCGCCCAACGACTGGGAGTCCGTCTTCGGCGGACCCGCCTGGACGCGGGTGAAGGAACCGGACGGCACCCCCGGCGAGTGGTATCTGCACCTCTTCGCGCCGGAGCAGCCCGACTTCAACTGGGAACACCCCGCCGTCCACGACGAGTTCCGCACCGTGCTGCGCTTCTGGCTGGACCTGGGCGTCGACGGCTTCCGCGTCGACGTCGCCCACGGACTCGTCAAGGCCGAGGGTCTCCCCGACACCGGACGGACCGGTCAGCTGCGGCTGCTGGGCAACGCGCGCCTGCCCTTCTTCGATCAGGACGGCGTCCACGAGATCTACCGCGACTGGCGGCGCGTCCTGGAGGAGTACCCGGGGGAGCGCATCGGCGTCGCCGAGGCGTGGGCGCCGAGTTCCGGGCGCACCGCCCTCTACGTACGCGAGGACGAGCTGCATCAGGCGTTCAACTTCCACTATCTGCAGACCGGTTGGGACGCGGAGGCGTTGCGTGCCGTCGTGAGCGAGTCCCTGGAGGCCATGCGGCCAGTCGCCGCCCCCGCCACATGGGTGCTCTCCAACCACGACGTCGTACGCCACCGCACCCGTCTCGGCGGCGGCCTGCCCCGCGCACGCGCCGCCGCGCTGCTGATGCTCGCGCTGCCCGGTTCCGCGTACGTCTACCAGGGCGAGGAGCTGGGCCTGCCCGAGGTGACCGAACTGCCCGACGAGGCCCGCCAGGACCCCTCGTTCTTCCGGGACAACGGCCAGGAGGGACTGCGCGACGGCTGCCGTGTGCCCCTGCCCTGGGAAAGGCGCGGCAGCTCCTTCGGCTTCGGCGACGACGGTAGCTGGCTGCCGCAGCCGGAGGACTGGGGTGAGCTGTCCGTAGCGGCGCAGACCGGCAGTCCGGGCTCCACGCTGGAGCTGTACCGCACCGCGCTGCGGCTGCGCCGCGAACACCCCGGGCTCGGCGCGGGGGAGTCGGTCGAGTGGCTGCCCGCACCGGAAGGGGTCATCGCGTTCCGCCGCGACGGCTTCGTATGCGCGGCCAACACCGGTGCGGAGCCCGCCGAACTCGCGGGACTCCCGGTCGCCCCGGGGGAGTTGATGCTTGCGAGCGGTCAGTACGAGGGGACCGGGCCGCTCCCGGCCGACACCACCGCCTGGTGGAGCACCGGTGACGGCACCCGGGCGGCGACGGCGGCCGGCGGCACGGGAGCCGGCGCATGACGGCTCCGGCCTCGGCGCTTCCGGGCACCCGCCTGGCGGACATCGCGGGCCAGGCGGGGGTCAGCGAAGCCACCGTCAGCCGGGTGCTCAACGGCAAGGCGGGCGTGGCCGATCCGACGCGGCAGCGGGTCCTCGCCGCGCTCGACATGCTCGGGTACGAGCGGCCCGTACGGCTGCGGCCGCGCAGCGCGGGGCTGGTCGGCCTCGTCATCCCCGAGCTGACCAACCCGATATTCCCCGCCTTCGCCCAGGTCATCGAGCAGTCGCTCAGCGGCTACGGCTACACGCCCGTACTCGGCACCCAGATGCCCGGCGGAGCCACCGAGGACGAACTCGTCGAGCAGCTCGTCGCACGTGCCGTCACCGGCATCATCTTCCTTTCGGGGCTGCACGCCGACCTGACCGCCGACCCCGGCCGCTATGCGCGCCTCACCGGCCGCGGAGTCCCGTACGTCCTGCTCAACGGCTACAACGAGCGCATCGCCGCGCCCTTCGTCTCCCCGGACGACCGCGCCGCCGCCCGCATCGCGGTGCGGCACCTGCGCGAGCTCGGGCACGAGCGGATCGGGCTCGCCGTCGGCCCGGACCGGTTCGTACCGGTGCGCCGCAAGGCGCAGGGCTTCGCGGAGGAACTGCCGGGGACAGGGCCGGGTCAGGGACCGGGGCTCGTACGGCACACCATGTTCACGGTGGAGGGCGGCCACGCGGCGGCGGGCGACCTCCTGGACGACGGCTGCACGGGCATCGTCTGCGGCAGCGACCTGATGGCACTCGGCGCCGTACGCGCCGCACGCCAGCGGGGCCTCGACGTGCCACGCGACGTGTCGGTCGTCGGATACGACGATTCCGAGCTGAACGCCTTCACCGACCCGCCCCTGACGACCGTCCGCCAGCCCGTGCGCGCGATGGCGAACGCGGCGGTGCACACGCTGGTGGAGGAGATCCACGGAAACCCCGTGCCGCACACGGAGTTCGTCTTCCAGCCGGAGCTCGTCGTACGGGGATCGACTGGCCAGGCGCCCGCTCACGCGGCCGCTGCGGGCAGGTCCCGGGCGCGGAGCGGGTGACCGTCCCGGCAGCGCCTCCGCCCGTGCGCTGCCCTGACCCCGCTCCGTGCCCGGCCCCATCCTCCGGTCCGGCCGGCCGGTGGTCCGCCGAGTGCGGACCGCACGCGCCCGGCCGGTCGGGCCGGTCCCTCTTGCCAACTCCCGTGCTGCACCGGCAACTTCACGGATCCGGCACGTGTACGGGCCAGGCGCCGGGCCCCTGGCCCGGCGCTGCTGTTCCGGCGCTCCTGTTCCGGGGGCGCCGGCTCAGCGCCGCTTGCCCAGCTTCTCGCCGTTCGACAGCCGCGCGGAGAGCTTCACCTTCGCGTCCTTCTCCGCGGACATCATCAGCTTGCGCCCCTGCGCGGTGCCGTTCGGACCGTCCGATCCGCCGGACGCCCGGATGCTCGTCACCTTGCGGCTGCCCGCCGCCAGCACATACCAGTTGCCGGCTTCGGACTTCCACAGCGTTCCGCTCACCACGTGCGGCCGGCGCGGCCCGCAGGCGGTGGTGTTCACCGCACGCCCGTTGAACACCGCCTGCTCGCCCGGCTCCATGCCGGACCGCCGGAAACCGGTGAAGATCCGCGCGCCCTCGCCCCGCCACGTCTCACCCCGCGTGCACGTCCAGGTCGCCGAAAGGGTGCCGCCCGGCAGCGTCTGCGTCGCGAACTTCCAGGAGTTGACCGAGCGCACACCGCTCCCGACCAGCATACGGAATCCGCAGGCGGTGCGGGCGAGCCTCGACCGCACCGAGGCTCCCGTCGCCTCGTGCACCTTCTTGCCGGGGTTCCCGCCGGTGATCCGCGCCGCCGTCAACTCGCCCAGATCCGTGTAGAGACGACGTGTGGAGTGTCCCGGCGTGGACCCCGAGGTGGACAGCAACAGCCCAGGCCAGCGGTGGCATGCGCGCCCGCGGTCCGAAGGGGCCGTCAGCGAGGTGAGCACGCCGTCGTCCTCGCGGCTGAGCCGCCGGCCGTCGTCGTCGGGCTGCAGCAGATCGACCTCGGCGGCCTTGGAGACCCAAGGCGCGGTGAGATAGCGGACGTTGGAGTCGCTGCGCGAGATCACCAGCGCACCCGACTCCGCCGTGTCCGCCCCGTCCGTACGCGCCATGTCCAGCACGGCGCCGCCGCCGTCCGCGCCCTCGGGCTCGGCGTAGCGCGCCACCCGCAGCCCGTCGTGGAGCAGGACGATACGGGCGCCGTCCACCCGTCCCGCGTACAGCAGCTGGGGCGGACCTGAAGGCGGCCCGGCAGGAGTCCCCGGCGTCACGGACACCGTCACCTTTCCGCCGGGACGGGCCCACACGGCCAGGGCACGGCGCAGCAGACCACGGTCGCGGGTGAGGTCGCCGCGGGCGGGCCACGCGGAGAAGTCCGCGCGGGACGACTCCTTCCAGGCGTCGGCCGGTACGCGGGTCAACGCGCCCGGATCCAGGGCCTTTTCGGCCACCGGGTTACGGGCGTAGGGCGGCGCGGCCGCACCGTCGGGACCCCATGTACCGCCGGGCAGCCCCAGCAGGGCGCCGCAGACGACGACCGCCGCGAGAGCCGCGAGGGCCGCGCGCCGGTGCTGACGGCGCTTGAGCAGATCGGTCGGCCGTGCCTGGAGGGAGCACGGGTCGAACTCCGAAGGGCCGAGCACCGGCCGGTCCTTGCTGCCCGCCGGCAGCCGGATGGCACCGGCCTCGGCGAGCGCCGCGGCGGGATCCTCCACGCCGGCGGACCCGAGCATGCGGCACACCTCTTCGTCCGGCATGCCCTCCCAGCCGCGCAGGGCGCAGGCCGCGCGCGCGGCACCCGAGACCTCCGACAGCGACTTCTCCAGGGCGAGTTCGTACGCGCCGCCCGAGCGCGGGAACAGCCGGAGTCCGAGGACGAGCGGAAAGAGACCCGGCCGCACGGGCAGCGGCCGCAGCCTCAACGGGCCGAGGCGGCGCGGCCGTTCACCGGAGAGCGCCGCGCGCAGCACTCGGGCGGTGAGGTAGACGTAGGCGTCGCCGCGGGGAGCGTCGCCGGCGCCCTCCTGCCGGGCGGCGGTGTCACCGTCGCCCGCACCTCGACCGTCACCGTCGCCGCCGTGGCCCGCGGCGCCGGCGTCGGAGCCGCCGCGCCGCTGCGCCGGCAGCGGCCTCACCTCGTCGGAGCCGCGGCCGCGCGGCAGCGCCCGCTGCACCAGCGAATGCGCCGTCAGCACACGGCGGTGCCGGGCGAGCGAGGGCGGCAGGACGAGATAGGCCAGCCGCACCAGGCGCGGGTAGTGCTCGACGAGCGCCGCCTGGGCCTGGTCCACGTCGACGGGTCCGGCCGGTGCCGTTGAATGCTGCGAAGTCGCTTCCGAAAGGGCCACGTTCACGAGAACGAACGACAGGTGGCTTGGTCACCTGGCCCATCCGGTGTGCCGGTGCCGCGACCCGCGTACCGTCGGCCTGGGGCCGAGGGCCGTATCCGTACGTACCCCCGCGGCGTGGGGGACCACTGGAAGTTGCGACAGGGACGGAGCGGCCATGAACGGACAGGACCCCGGCCGGAATCCGAGCCAGGGCCCCAGCCACGGCCCCAGCCAGGAGGGGCCGCTGCACGCGCTCTACCGCCGCTGGCTCGATGATCTGTGGAACGGCAGCCCCGGCGCCGCGGCCGGGATCGTCAGTCCCGACTTCACAGGCCACTGGCCGGGACGTGAGGTGAGGGGACCGGAGGGTCTCGCCGCGGCGGTCACCGAACTGCGGGAGATGTTCAGCGAGATCTCCTTCACGCTGGAGGTGGGCCCCTTCGTCGAGGGCGACCTGGTCGCGGCCCGCTGGACCGGCCGCGGCGTCACGCCGGAGGGCACGGTGACCTTCACCGGCAACGACATCCTGCGGGCGAGCGAAGGCCGCTTCGCCGAATACTGGGTGGGCACGGTTACGCAGCCCTGAGCCCTGAGCCCTGAGCCCTGAGCCCTGAGCCCTGAGCCCTGCCACCGCTCGCTCGCGGGGCGGGCCCCGGGGGTCAGCGCACGTCCCAGTCGCGGAACTCCACCGTTCCCCGGGTTCCCGTGCCGCCGTTCGTCGCCGACATGAACATCCCCACGTCCTGCCGCGAGAGCACACCCGAGACCGTGACGGTGCCCACCGAGCGCCAGTTCGCGCCGTCGTCCCTGGACAGCTCGCCGTGGAAGGAGCGCCCGTCGCGGCTGAGCCGCAGCGTGACGGGGGCACCGACGCCGCTGACGCGCTCGTAGGTGTCGAGCTCGCCGTCGCCGTCCGAGTCGTACGAGAGCACCACGCCGTTGTCCGGTGTGACCGACAGGTTGACGAAGCCGCGCGAGGCGGCGCCGGGCAGTTCGTTGCGGGCGATGAGCCCCGCACGTGCCCACGGCCCCGTCACCTCCTGCGAGGTGACGTGCACGGTCGCCGAGACGCCGTCCCGCATGGCTTTCTCGCGGTAGACGGCACCGAAGTGGGATGTGCCCCTCCACATGTCGTCGCCGGCGCCGTTGACGGCGAAGCGGCGGCCGAGCTGGCCGAAGACGGCGTCGTTGGTGCTGACCGTCGACAGGTCGTCGTCCAGTGGCCCGGCCACGTAGAGCTTGCCGGGCTGGGGCATCCGCACCCGGCGCTCGCCCTCGGGGCCGTACTCGACCGCCAGTTCGTAGTCGAGCGGCTTCAGCGGGTCCTTGAGCTCGTCCTTCGGCGCCCGCACCAGCCAGGAGACGGCGGCGCGGCTGCCCTGTCCGACGCGGAGCACCGAGGTCGAGCCCTGCGGCTCGGCGTCCTTCAGGCCGGTGAGGGAGAAGTCGACGGTGCCCGTGGCGCGCAGCCCGCTCTCGTTGCGGAAGACGGCCTTGAACTTGCCGGACGAGCCGGGAGCCAGGGTCGCCGGATCCGACTCGACGGCGAGGCTCCCCTGGAACGGGGCCTTGGCAAGCGCGGCGTGCACGCGCTGTGCGGTGCGGTGGACGTCGCCGGAGGGACGCTGCGGGTAAGTCTTGTGCTCACGCGTCCAGGCCTCCTCCTTCTCGTACCAGTCGAAGCTCTTGGGCGTCCTGCCGTCCGCGAGGGCGTCCTCCAGTTCCTCCAGGTACTCGCGCCACTGCGGCTCGTGGAAGTCGCCGATGAGGCCCTGCCAGTCGCGGTTGGCGTAGTTGGCGAGCCTGCCCTTGTCGGCTGCCGGCCGGTCCGCCCACGCGGTGATCAGCGTGCGCGCGGTGAGTTCGAGCTTGTCCTGCTCGGCCGCCTCGTCCCCGGCCAGGTTCCGCGCCTGAGCCAGCCAGGGGCCGAGCAGGAAGGCACGGTGGGTGCCGGCGACCTCGTCGCTCAGTTTCATCAGCGACAGCCACAGGTTGCTGATCTTGCGGAAGGATTCCGCGTCCTCCTGCTGGTACGCGGCCTTCAGCCTGCCGATGAGCAGCCACGAACGGTTGGCGAGGGCCTGGCGTGCGACGTCGGCGAGGTCGTAGCGGTAGGCGTCGCTGCCGCGCAGCGACTCGCGCACGTCCAGCAGCGCGGTCAGCGCGGCGTCGAAGTCCGCGAGATCGAAGGCCGGGTTGTGCGTGGCGTAGTGGGCGCCGGCGCGGGCGTCGAGGCTGGGGCGGGCCGCGAAGATGCTGTCGTGCGGCCTGCCGTCGGCGCTGATGATCTCGTACGCCGTGCCGCGCAGGGCCGAGAGGGCGCCGCGTGCCTTCTCGTCGTCCCCGCCGTAGCGCAGCCGTGCGTAGTTGGCGAACCACTGCTTCCGGTCGACGGCCTCCTCGCGCCACGCCAGCTCGCTGAAGAGTTCGAAGGCGAGCGGGTCGCGGTGGGTGGACTCCGGCATGTAGGCGGTGCCGACGAGCTTGCTGCCCGATTTGTCCCGCCACTGCGTGAACCGCTCGGCCCACATCTGGGTCTTGGCGCCCATCGTGGTGCGTCCGCCGAAGTTGGGGATGGTGCCGAAGGCGTAGGGCACACCGCCCCAGTCGGTCTCGCGGCTCTTGATCTTCTCCAGGTCGGAGAGACCGTCGACGACGAGTGCGCGGTTCTTGTGCTGAAGCGAGTCGAGCAGTTCGCGGCGGGGGTTCTTCTGCCAGCCGAGGATCATCCACGTCGCGCCCGGCAGCGCGGTCTGCAGCGCCTTCTCCACGGCCCGCGCCGCGTCCGGGACGGGTACGTTGCCGGCCTTGCCGCCCTCGTGCAGCAGGTCCATCTTCACGTGGCGGATCTCGCCGAAGACGTCCTTCTGGTGCTTGTAGTACGCGGCCGCGACCTTGCGGAAGACCGACGTGCGCGGGTCGAGCCACGCGGGCCGGGTCAGCCCGTTCCAGTCGCCCTGCGGGACGGTCGTACCGCCCGGGTTCCGGTCCGAGAAGTCGTCGGGGACGGTGCCGAAGTAGCCGGGCAGCACGGCGTGCATGCCCAGTTCGCGCAGCCGCGTCACGATGCGGCGGCCCAGGTCCTCGCGCTTGTTCAGCAGAGCGGTGGAGACGGGACCGCCGTACTCGGAGAGGTTCTGCAGCAGCCACCACGGCTGGTGCGAGGGTGCGGGGATCCACTGGCGGGCCTCGACGTCGGAGTAGCCGAAGTCCTTCAGCAGACGGTGGTAGACGACCTCGGAACCGGTCGTCACCAGCACCTCGTTGCAGCCGTGCAGCGCCATCACGTCGATGAAGCGCTCCCAGTGGTCCCAGTCCGCGTACGGGGCGGTGTAGCCGTCGTGCGTGTCGTTGAGCATGAAGCGGTGCGGCACGGTGGCGCTGCGCTCGTACGGGCTGCCCGGCGCCGGAAGCCGCTCGGGCAGATCGGTCTGGCTGCCCGACCAGGAGATGTGGGCGGCGCACGTGTACTTCAGATACCAGTGCAGACCGGTGAGAGCGACGGCCGGAGAGCTGCCGGCGACCTCGATGCTGCCCGCGCTGCCGGAGACCTTGAAGCGCTCCTCGCCGTCCGTGAGCGCGGTGAAGGAGATCTGGTCGTGGTGGTCGGGGAGGAGACGCCGCACGGCGGCCGAGGCGTGTTTCATGTCGGGGGCCGCCGCGGTCTGGAATCCGGGGACGGCCGCTGCCGGACCGGCGCTGGGTCCCAGCGCCACACCCGCTCCGAGTGCTCCGGCCGTACCCAGAAGTGTGCGTCTGTTGATGTCCTCCACGGCGTGCTCCACTTCTCCGGCAAATGACGGTCACCGCTGACACATGTGGTGCGCACGCTAATGGAGTGTTGTGTGCTTATACGAGAGGGCGCGGCAAGATAATGCTGGTCAGCCCCGGTCGGACCCGTCCAGATAAGCCAGCACCGCGAGCACGCGACGGTTGTCGTCGTCGGAGGGCGGAAGGCCCAACTTCCCGAAGATGTTGGACGTGTGCTTGGCCACGGCCCGCTCGGTGACGACGAGCTGAGTGGCGATCGCGGCATTGGAACGGCCCTGCGCCATGAGTTCCATCACTTCCCGCTCGCGCCCTGTGAGCTTGGCCATGGGCGCCTCCTGCGAACGCCGCGAGAGCAGCTGCTGGATCACCTGCGGGTCCATGGCGGTGCCGCCCTCGGCGACCCGGCGCACCGCGTCGATGAACTGGTCCGCGTCGAAGACCCGGTCCTTGAGCAGATAGCCGACGCCGCCCGTGCCGTCCGCGAGCAGCTCCCGCGCGTACAGCTGCTCGACGTGCTGCGAGAGGACCAGCACCGGCAGCCCGGGGCGCTCGGCGCGGGCCTCCAGCGCGCACTGCAGCCCCTCGTCGCTGAAGGACGGCGGCAGCCGCACGTCGACGACGGCCACATCGGGCTCCAGGTCCTTCAGCGCCCGGCTCAGCTCGGGTCCGTTGTCCACGGCGGCCGCGATCTCGAAGCCGAACGCCTCCAGCATCCGCACCAGGCCGTCGCGGAGCAGGAACAGGTCTTCGGCGATGACGACGCGCACGGATTCTCCACGGTGGACGGAAAGCTGGGATGCGGCGAATCTACCGGCCCGCGGGGGCAGTTGCGGGCTTACGTCCGGTATACGTCCGGCATGCGTACCGATCTGTGACCGGACCCCGGGGCCCCGCCCGCCGTCCCGCGCCCTCCCCGGTACCGCCGGCTACTGCGGCAGGGCCGCCTCCGCGCTCGTGAGGATGTCCGTCACCCGCTGCGCGAAACGGACATCGCAGGGGTGCGCCTCGCCAGTACGCACCGACTCGGCCAGCGCGTCCACCGCACGCGAGAAGGCGTCGACGGGCGACTCGTCCCGCCCGGGCAGCGTCGCCACACCCGCCGCGCCCCGGACCTCGGCGGTGACGCCGGCCGCCGCGGGCGGCACGGAATGGCTGAGCGTGCAGGTGCTGGAAGCGCCCTGCGCATGCCGGAGGACCATGTGGACGGTGTCGCCGGTGCCGCGCCCCGCCCTTACCGCGTCCAGGTCGTCGACATCGCCGAGCACCGCCAGCAGTACGGACAGCGCGTGCGGCCCGACGTCCCACAGGGCGCCCTTCTCCCGGCGCCAGGGCGATGCCGTGTACGGCGAGTCGGCGCCGCCGAAGACGGGGGAGAGCCAGTCGGCGCGGCCCGTCAGCCACCCGCCCGTCGCGGCCTGCTCCTCGATCCACGCTGCCGTCGGCTCGCTGAAGCGCAGCGTGAAGAAGACCACCGACGAGACGCCCGCGGCATCCACCGCGGCGGTCACCTGGCGTGCCGCACGGGGCGTCGTCGCCACAGGCTTGTCCAGCAGCAGATGGCAGCCCGCCTCCGCCGCGCGCACGGCCAGCGGTGCCTGGATGTCGGGCGGCAGGGCCACGGCGATCGCGTCGCAGTCGCTCAGCAGCGCGTCGACGTCGTCGTAGGCGCGCGTGCCCAGCTCGCCGGCGAGCGCCCGGGCGGCTTCGGAACGGCGCCCCCACACGCCGGTCAGCTCGGCGTCCTTGTGCGAGGCCAGGGCGGGGCCGTGTGTCCTGGCCGCCCAGGGGCCGGTGCCGAGCAGTCCGAATCTCATGCGTGATCCTCTTCGGTGTGACTGGCGAAACTGCCGCGGGAGAGGTCGCAGACGTCGACGGAAGTATGCAGCGTGACGCCCGGCGTCGGCTTCACGTGGTCGCGGGCGAGGCCGAGAACGGCGCGGGAGAGTTCGGCCTTCGCCTCGGGCGTACGGCCCGAGAGCAGCGCGACCTCGACGTGGAGCAGCGCGACCTCGTCCGTGCCGTCCGCGATCACGCATTCCTCGATCTGCCGGAAGCGGGTCTTGCAGCCGGTCACGGAACCCACGACGGTGCGGGCGAGCAGGGGGTGCAGGGCGAGCCCGAAGCCGCGGCGGTCGAACGTGTCGGCGAGGGCGTCTGAGTAGTCGACAGTGATGTGCGGCATGGGTGCAGCGTACGGGCTGGGGCTGCGCCTCACGAGGGAAGCTCGCCGGATCGGGCCATGTGCCCGCACACGCGCAGGAAGGCCTCCGCTAACGCTCTGAGCTGCGCAAACGTGCCCCCGGTCGCTGCGGCTGGGTGTGCCGCGGCGACCGGGGGCGGGTGACCGGGCCATGTGACGGGACGCGGCCGGGACACGACCCGGCGCCCGGAGTGGCTCGCGTCCCGGGCTTCCGGCGGCCCGTGTCAGCGGGAGCGTGCGGCCGGAGCCGAGCCGGCTGATGAGCGGTGGGCCGCGTGGCCGTCGTCGGACCGGACGGCGGCGTGCGGTCCGTCGCCGTACGGCCCGGCGGTCTCCGCGGGGTCGCCGTGTGACAGGTCCGGCAGCCGGCGGAGCATGCGTGGCATGTACCAGTTGCGCTCGCCGAGCAGCATCATCACGGCGGGCAGCAGCACCATCCGTACGAGCGTCGCGTCCAGCAGCACGGCCGCCGCGAGCCCGATGCCCATCTGCTGCATGTCCTGCATGGACAGCGTGCCGAAGACGGCGAACACCGTCACCATGATCACCGCCGCGCCGGTCACCGCACCGGCCGTGGCGCGCACTCCCTCACGGATCGCCTCCCGGGTCTGTGCGCCCCGCTCGTGCGCCTCCCTGATACGCGAGACGACGAAGACGTGGTAGTCCATCGACAGGCCGAAGAGGACCACCAGCACGAACAGCGGCATCCACGACTCGATCGCGCCGACCGCCTCCGTGCCCAGCAGCTCCGCGCCCCAGCCGTGCTGGAAGACGGCCGTCATCACGCCGTAAGCAGCTCCCACGGAGAGCAGGTTGAGCACGACCGAGGCGAGCGCGACGGGCAGCGAGCGGAAACTCACCAGCATCAGCAGGAACGTGACGGCCGTGATGAAGACGAGGACCGGCACGATGCCGCGGTGCAGCTGGTCGTTGAAGTCCATCGAACCGGCCAGCTCGCCGCCCACGTACGCCTGACCGTCCTCGGCCACCGGCGTCAGGACTTGCGGCACCAGCGTGCCGCGGAGCCGTTCGACCGCCGCCTTGGAGGTGTCGTCCGTGCCGTCGCCCGCCAGGGGCACGGTGATCTCGGCGACGTCAGCGGAGCGGTGCACCACCGTCTCGACGCCTCTGCCGAAGTGCCCGTCGGAGCGGGCTCGGTCGGTGAACTCCGTGATGGCGGCACGTACTTGGGGCGCACCGATGTCGTCGGCCCTGAGTATCACCCGGGCGGGCGCCGGGCCCCCGGGGAAGGTGTCGCTGATCGCCTCGCTGGAGGTGCGCAGCGGCGAGCCGGAGGGCATCTGCTTGTCGAGGGTGAGCTGTTCGGTCTTCATGCCGAGCATCGGCGCGGACAGTACGAGCATCACCGCCGCCGCAAGCACGGCGAACACCTTCGGCGCGGCCAGTACGGGACGCAGCACTCCGGCCGAGATCCGTCCGCTCTCACGGTGTCCGCTCTTGCGGTGCCCGCCGATGCGCTGTCCGCTCTCGTCCTGCCCGTTCCCGGTGTGCTTCCCGCGCCTGCCCTGCCGTGCGCGGCGGCTGCCGCCGGTGAACGGGAGCCTGCCCCGCTCGACGCGGTCGCCCAGCCAGGACAGCAGCGCGGGCAGGATCGTCACCGAGCCCAGCATCGCGATGAAAACGACCAGGATCGTGGCCACTGCGAAGCCCTTGAACATCAGCAGCCCGGACAGGAAGAGCCCGGCCATCGCCACCATCACGGTGAGCCCCGAGACCAGGACCGCACGTCCGCTGGTGGCGGCGGCGATCCGCAGCGCGGTCTCCGCGTCCCGGCCGGCCGCACGCTCGTCCCGTTCCCTGCGCAGATAGAACAGGCAGTAGTCGATGCCGACGGCGAGGCCCATCAGCAGCATCACGGAACTTGTGGTGTCGAAGATGTGCAACTGGTGGCTGACCACGGCCAGCAGTCCGTTCGCCGCGACGAACGCGGTGACGGCCAGTGCCACCGGCAGCAGCGCGGCCACCAGCGCCCCGAAGGCGACCAGCAGGATGCCCAGCGCCAGCGGTACGGCCGTCCACTCGGCCTTGGCGAAGTCGTCGCCGAGCATGTCGCCGAGCCACTTGTCTGCGCTGGCCTGCCCGTACTGGTGGACGGTGACGCCCTCGCCCTCGTGTGCCGCGCGTACCTTCTCCACGGCGTCCATGACCGGCTGGACCCGCTCGCCCGCGCTCTCCGCCTCGCCCTTCATCCGGAACTCCAGCAGGCCCGCCCTGCCGTCCTCCGACGGGACGGCGCGGCGCACCTGCTCGGCCTCGCCGGTGGCCTCCACGGCCGTGGCGACCTCGCCGGCGACCTGCTGCCAGCCCTGCCGGCCCTCACCGGTCACCATGACCATCTCGCCGGCGGGCGCCTCGATCCCGGCGTCCTCCAGGATGCGTTCGGCGCGGGCGGAGTCGCCCGACATGCCCTCGGACTCGTTCATCTCGGCCACACCCGTGACGCCGCCCGCGGCCGCCGCCAGTACGACGAAGAGCAGCCAGCCGAAGACCGCCGTCCTGCGGTGGCGTGTGCTCCAGCCGCCGAGCCGTGCGGCCAGGCCGGGACGGCGTCGTCGTGGCCTGTGCTGCGGCCCCTTGTCCGTGTCCGGCAGCCGGTCTCTTCGAGACGCTGCCTGCTCCGGCGTATCGAGCATTCGAACTCCCCCTCTTCCAGGGCTGTCCCGGCGGGAGCCGGGGCCATGTCGATCGGTCGCATCGACGCTAGGAAGCGGCGTCCGGCCTCCACAGCCGCCGAGGTCCCCTCTTCGGGGAGGGGGCCGGAGGAGTGCGGGGGTGTCGTCAGGTACACCGTCGTACGGGTGCCGGTCCCCCTGCCCGTACGGACCGGCGCGGCGCACACTGGAGCGGAACCCGGCGCACGGAACAGCCAGGGCACGCGAGCGGCGAGCGGCTGCGGGGGCCAGGCAGAAGGAGCGGCAACGGTGAATCAACGATCAGCAGCGGGGACCGGGACCCTCGACATGACCCCGCGGCCGAGCGCGGGGGAGGGGACGGCGGGGCCGGCGCTGCGCAAGCGTGTCCAGGCCTCCCTTCTGGCTGCGGCGCGGGGGCTGGCGCTGTGCCTGCTGTCGCTCGGGGTCTCCCTGGCGCTGTTCATCGCCAGCGTCCTCTCCATCGTCTTCATCGTGCTCGGCGTCGGACTGTTCACGACACCCGCGGTGACGCACCTGGTGCGCATGCACGCCAATCAGCGGCGCCGGCTCGCCCACGACTGGACGGGCATCACCGTCCCACCCCCCTACCGGCCGCTGCCTCCGGCCGTCGGCGCCGGCGGCACCGTCCGGCGCTGCATGCGGTTGCTGCGGGACCCGGCGACATGGCGGGACCTGATCTGGCTGCTGACCGATGCCGTCTTCGGCTTCGTCACGGCGCTCTTCCCCGCCGCGCTCGTCGGGTACGGCATCGAGGGCTTCGTCATCTTCGCCGGCGTCTGGCGTGCCGTGCAGCACAACTACTGGTACGCCTTCATCCCCGTCGAAGGCTTCGGTACGGCCACCCTGTGCGCGGGCCTCGGTGCCCTGCTGATCGTGCTCGCGACGAGTGTGAACCCGTACTTCATCAAGGGGCACTTCCTCATCGTCAAGGGCATGATCTCGCCCAGCCGCGGAGCACAGCTGGAACAACGCGTCGAGCGGCTGTACGAGACACGCCACGACGCCGTCGACTCCTCCGCCGCCGAACTGCGCCGCATCGAACGGGACTTGCACGACGGCGCGCAGGCACGTCTGGTCTCCATGGGCATGAGCCTCGGCACGATCGAGGCGCTCATCGAGAAGGACCCGGCGCAGGCGAAGAAGCTCATCGCACAGGCACGGGAGAACTCCGCCGAGGCGCTGACCGAACTGCGCGACCTCGTACGGGGGATCCACCCGCCGGTGCTCGCCGAACGGGGCCTCGGCGACGCGGCCAGAGCACTGGCCCTGCGCATGCAGGTCCCGGTCGAGACCGACGTCGAGCTGGACGGACGGTTCGCCGAACCGGTCGAGTCCGCCGCGTACTTCGCCATCAGCGAGGTCCTCACCAACGCCGCCAAGCACGCACGGGCCGAACGCGTATGGCTCGACGTCCACTTCGCGGAGGCGGCGGCGGTGGACGGACGCGGCCAGGGCATGCTGCGCATCGCCGTCACCGACAACGGGCGGGGCGGCGCCGACCTCGGCAAGGGCTCGGGGATGGCGGGCATCGAGCGGCGGCTGGGCCAGCTCGACGGCATCCTCGCCGTGAGCAGCCCGCCGGGCGGTCCGACGATGGTGACGATGGAGATCCCGTGCGAGATCCTGCGTCGCCGATGAGCGGACCGCCGGGAGCGGGGCCGGAAGCCGGGCCGGGCGCAGGACCGCGACCGGGACCGTCCGCTGCAGGGGTCCGGCTGGAAGTGTCCGAGCCGCTCGGTGACGGCGAGCTCAACGCCCTCTTCGCCGCCTCCTGGCCGCAGCACGGGCACACCGACTTCGCCGCCCGGCTGCGGCGCAGCCTGCTGTGGGTCGCCGCCTTCCGCGGCGACGAACTCGTCGGCTGGGTCAATGTCGTGGGCGACGGCGGGGTGCATGCCTTCGTGCTCGACACCACCGTTCACCCCTCGGTGCGGCGGCAGGGCGTCGGAGTGCGCCTGGTGCGCCGCGCGGCTGACGAGGCAGGGCGTGCAGGCGCCCGTTGGCTGCACGTCGACCACGGGGAGCACCTCACCGGCTTCTACGAGCGGTGCGGCTTCGCACCGACGGCGGCGGGGCTGCGGTGGCTGGGTTGAGCCCAGCTCTGCGGGGCGCATTGTCAGTGCCCGGCCGTAACGTTCGGCCATGACCTGGACCACTCCCGAAGTGCAGCGCCCGGACCGCACGTACACGGCGGACGAGAGGACGGCGCTGGAGACCGCGCTGGATTTCCAGCGGGCGACATTCCTCCACAAGTGCGGCGGGCTGAACGGCGAGCAGCTCGTGATGCGGCCGGTCGGCCGGTCCACGCTCTCCCTGCTGGGCCTGGCCAGGCACCTGGCCGGTGTCGAACGCTGGTGGTTCCGCAACCACTTGGACGGCGAGAAGGACCTGCCGTGGATCTTCTTCACGGAGGACAACCTGGAGGGCGATTTCGACGACGGCACCGCGGAGAGCGCCCGCGGCGACTTCGAGATCTACGAGCGTGAGGTCGCGGCGGCGCGTGCCGCCGCCGCCCGGCATTCGCTGGACGACACCTTCCGCCGCCCGAAGGGCCAGGTCCAGGACCTGCGCTGTCTGTTCCTCTACATGACGGAGGAGTACGCACGTCACAACGGCCACGCGGACCTGGTACGGGAGCACATCGACGGCCGCACGGGGGACTGACGCGCGGCCGCCGCCACACGCCTGCCCGCCCTCTACGGCACCGCTCGTCCGGCACGGCCCGTCCGGCACGGCTAGTACGCACGGCCCGTCCGGCTCCGGGCTCCGCCCGGGGGCTCCCCGGGCCCGGCGCCCGCCACGCGGCCGGTGCCGGTGTCGCCGCCGGTGCCGGCGCGCGGCCGCGGCACCGCTGCGCGGCGGACGCCACCAGGCCGTAGGCCCGGTCGCAACGGACCGCCGGTCAGGGGAAGTTCGGCCGGGTACGCCGACGCCCGGCCCGAGCCCCGAGCCCGAGCAACGAGCCCGGCACCGGTTCACACCGGCCCGGCCACTCGCCGGGGACGGCTCAGTGCAGTGCCGCCACGCGTTCGCGGTATCCCCGTACCGGTGCGGCGTCCCTGTAGGGCTCCAGCCGCCGCTCGAAGTCCCGTACGTACTCGTGCGCGCGTACCGACCGCATCTCCGCCGCCTGCTGCGCCGCCTCGGCGGCCAGCGCGCACGCCTGCTCGACCTCGCCGAGCCCCAGCCGCGCCGTCGCCAGCACCACCCGGCAGAAGAGGCGGCTGCGCGCGAACCCCGTGCCGCGCAGCTGCAGTGAGCGCTCCGCGTGCTGCGCCGCCGCCCGGTACTGCTGAAGGTCCCGGTGGCAGTGCCCGCTCTCGTCCGCCAGCTGCGCCTCGTCGAAGAGGCGTGCCCAAGGCGGCACGTCCTCACCGGACTTCGCCGCCTCCAGCGCCCGCTCGGCGCGCGCCAGCGACGACGTGCACGCACGTACCTCGCCGAGCACTCCGTGTCCGCGTGCCTCCGCCGCATGCAGCAGTGCCTGCACGAGCGGCGGGGCCGTGCTGCCCACGCCCTGCTGCGCCACGCGCGCCAGCTGCACCGCCTCCCGGCCGTGCCCCAGATACACCGCCTGCCTGCTCATCGTCACCAGCACATAGCTGCCGTACGCCCGGTCGCCGGCCGCCTGTGCGAGGCGCAGCGCCTGCACGAAGTAGCGCTGGGCCAGCCCGTGCGCAGCGATGTCGTACGACGTCCAGCCGGCGAGCCGCGTCAGGTCGGCGGCGGCGCCGAAGAGCCGCCGGCCCAGCTGCTCCCCGTAGACGCCGCGCAGCATCGGCTCCGCCTCGTGTTCCAGGTAGCGCACCAGGGCCTGGCGGGCGTGACCGCCGCCGTAAGCATGGTCGAGGGCGCGGAAGAGTTCCCCGACGGAGCGCAGAGCGTTGACGTCGCCGACGGAGACCCGTTGGCCGGGGCCGCGCTCCGTGCGGTCCGGACGTTCGGCGGACCGCACTGCTCCCGCGGCGCCGGCGGCGGCCCGCGTCAGGTGACCCGCGGGCGTGAGGCCGCCTCCGCCCGCACGGAGGCCGCCCGGCCCAGGCGCCGGACCGCGCACCTGGGAGGGCACCCGGGCGCCCGCGACGCCGTGCCGCGCCGCCGCACCCGCGGTGCCGGGCCTGCCGAGGCCGCCCGTGAAGCCGTCCGGACCGGCGCCCGGTCCGGCGGAGCCCGGCCCCCCGTCGGGGTCGACTCCCCGGGCGACCCGCTCGTCGGGGCGCCCGATCAGCCAGTCACGGCTGGGCACGACCAGCCCGGCAGGGGTGAAGGCGATCTTCCGCAGCTCCGCGTGGCTGCCCGAGTCCTTGCGCCACAGCCCGCTGACGATGTCCACTGCCTCGGACGGCGTCGCGGCGAACTCCAGCCCCGCATACACCGGCGCGCACGCGTCCAGGCCCAGATCCTGAGCGGTCAGGCGCCTGCCGAGGCGGCGGGTGAAGACCTCCGCGATGAGCGCGGGTGTCGTGCCGCGCGGCTGCTGGCCCCGCAGCCAGCGCGTGACGGACGTCTTGTCGTAGCGCAGGTCGAGACCGTGCTCCAGGCCCAACTGGTCCACGCGCCGGGCCAGTCCGGCATTGGAGAAGCCGGCTTCCGCGATGAGCGCGGAGAGTTGACGGTTGGGCACGCGCTGCGCCGAGGACTGCGCCGTCGGCTGTGGCGAGGACTGCGCCGAGGACTGCGACGAGGACACTGCGGACGGAGAGGACGCCGCGGACCGGCCCGGAGCCGGCGAGGACTGGCTGGGGGAGGGGGAGGACTGGGCGGCGGAGTCCCCGGAACGTTCGGTGGTCATCAGCTTTACGGGCTCCTGAGCTGCGGCTTGCTGCAGGCGCCGTGGCACCCTGCGGAACGGCGCGAACTTAGCGGCCCTGCCCAGGCCACTTGCCCGCTTCGCTGCCCTTTTCATCCATACGTGTGAGGAGGTGCCCGGCTGCCGGGAAGGGCCGCCGCGGCCGTACAGTTTTCTCCAGGGCGGGTCCCGCGCGACCCGTCCCGCACAGGCCGGCCACCCCCGCGGGGACCGGCCGCCCCGGCACAGCCCGTGCCGGCGGCACGAAATTGGAGGAGCCGTGAGCGAGCTGCGCTTTGTCCGTCTGGGATTCGGCGCCGGAGCCGTGGGTTACGAAGAGGCGTGGCAGGAGCAGCGCCGCGTGCACGCGGCCCGCTTCGCGGACGAGATCCCCGACACCTGTCTGCTGCTGGAGCACACTCCCGTCTTCACGGCGGGCCGCCGCACCGAGCCGAGCGAGCGGCCCGTGGACGGCACCCCCGTCGTCGACGTCGACCGCGGCGGGAAGATCACCTGGCACGGTCCGGGGCAGCTCGTCGGCTATCCCATCCTGAAGCTGCCGCGGCCGGTCGACGTGATCGCCCACGTACGGAGGCTGGAAGAGGCCATGATCCGCACCTGCGCCGACTTCGGTCTGCACACCACGCGGATCGAGGGCCGCAGCGGCGCATGGGTCCTCGGCGACGCCGCGGCCCGGCCGGGCAAGGATCTCGGCGGCCTCTCGCTCGACTTCGACCCGCACGCGGACGCACGCGAAGACGACGAGTACGACGCCCGGCTCCAAGGCCCCGAGTACGCCCCCTCCAACGCGGGCCAGCGCGGTGAGGACCGCAAGATCGGCGCGATCGGCGTCCGCGTGGCGAAGGGAGTGACCATGCACGGGTTCGCGCTCAACTGCGACCCGGACAACACCTGGTTCGACCGCATCGTCCCCTGCGGCATCCGCGACGCGGGTGTGACGTCGCTCTCCAACGAGCTGGCACACGGCGTGCCGGTGGCCGACGTGCTGCCCGTCATGGAGAAGCACCTGCGCGAGGTGCTGGAGTCGTCCGAGCCGCTGCCGCGCGCCGTGTGAGCCGCCGCCTGCGCCCCGGCTCCACCCGGATCCCCGCCCGAGGTCGCGCCCGCACAGGACCGCGCCCTGCGTCTGTGAGGCCACCGGCGGTGGGAGGCACGGGAGCGGTGGGCGTACCCTGAAGTTCGCCGAGGAATCGAAAGTACGTAGGGAGCCGGACGTGTCCGCTGTCGCACCCGACGGTCGCAAAATGCTCCGCCTTGAAGTCCGCAACAGCCAGACCCCCATCGAGCGCAAGCCCGAATGGATCAAGACCCGGGCGAAGATGGGCCCCGAGTACAACGCGCTGCAGGACCTGGTCAAGCGCGAGGGGCTGCACACGGTGTGCCAGGAAGCCGGCTGCCCGAACATCTTCGAATGCTGGGAGGACCGCGAAGCGACCTTCCTCATCGGCGGCGAACAGTGCACCCGCCGCTGCGACTTCTGCCAGATCGACACCGGCAGGCCCGCCGAGCTCGACCGTGACGAGCCGCGCCGCGTCGCCGAGTCCGTCGAGCAGATGCAGCTGCGCTACGCGACGATCACCGGCGTCGCCCGCGACGACCTGGACGACGGCGGCGCCTGGCTCTACGCCGAAACCGTGCGGCAGATCCACGAGTTGATGCCCGACACCGGCGTCGAGCTGCTCATCCCCGACTTCAACGCCGTACCGGAGCAGCTCGCCGAGGTCTTCTCCTCGCGCCCCGAGGTGCTCGCGCACAACGTGGAGACCGTGCCGCGCATCTTCAAGCGCATCCGCCCGGCCTTCCGGTACGAGCGCTCGCTCGAAGTGATCACCCGGGCCCGCGAGGACGGCCTGGTCACGAAGTCCAACCTCATCCTCGGCATGGGCGAGACGCGCGAAGAGGTCAGCGAGGCGCTGCGCGACCTGCACGGCGCAGGCTGCGAACTCATCACGATCACCCAGTACTTGAGGCCTTCCGCCCGCCATCACCCCGTCGAGCGCTGGGTGAAGCCGCAGGAGTTCGTCGAACTCCAGCAGGAGGCCGAGGAGATCGGCTTCGCGGGCGTCATGTCCGGGCCGCTGGTGCGCTCTTCGTACCGTGCGGGCCGTCTGTACAAGCAGGCGATCGAGGCGCGTGACGCCCGGGCGGCGTGACCGGGACCACTCCGTGACGGGGGCTGCGGCGTGACGTTGGCCGCATCGGCTTTCGCGGCCTTTGACCCGCTCGTCATCCGCTGGTAACACCTAACGGTGACGATGGCTGTACATACCGTTCACGACATCCCGTTCACGGCAGCCACGTGACTCACGGAGGGGAACCGTCTTGCGGACCACGCTGCGCGCGCTGGAAAGCTTCGAGAGCCTGCTGATGGGCAGGGGCCACCGGACAGCATGCCGAAACGCCTGGACAGCGGTCCTCGAGGACCGCCGCCGGGCCACGGCACGCACCGAGGCCCAGCGAGTACTGGAGGCCGCGGCGGAGCGAAGGCCGGCCGCCACGTAAACTTCCCCGCATGGCGAGGAAGGAAGACTCCGAGAACAACCCGGGGCGGCTCAAGCAGATCGCTCTGACGTACAAGATGACCCGGCGTGCCGACCGGAAGATCGGCCTGATCCTGGCCGGCGTGGGGCTTGTCACCTTCGGTGTACTCCTCGCCGTCGGCTTCCTGATCGGTCATCCGGTCTACGCCGGAATCCTGGGCGTGATGCTGGCCCTGCTGGCGATGGCGATCATCTTCGGGCGCCGGGCCGAGCGGGCCGCCTTCGGGCAGATGGAGGGACAGCCGGGCGCCGCGGCGGCCGTGCTGGAGAACATCGGCAAGGGCTGGACGATCACGCCTGCCGTCGCGATGAACCGCAGCCAGGACGTCGTCCACAGAGCCGTGGGGCGCGCAGGCATCGTCCTCGTGGGCGAAGGCAACCCCAACCGGCTGCGGTCGCTGCTGGCCTCCGAGAAGAAGCGCATGGCCCGCGTCGTCTCGGACGTGCCCGTGCACGACTTCATCGTGGGCGATGACGAAGGCCAGGTGGAGCTGAAGAAGCTGCGCACCAAGCTGCTGAAGCTGCCGCGCGTGCAGACGGGCCCGCAGACCACGCAGGTCAACGACCGGCTGCGCGCGATGGGCGACCTGATGAGCAACATGCCGATCCCGAAGGGCCCGATGCCGAAGGGCATGCGGATGCCGCGGGGCCAGGGCGGTCGCTGAACACTGCCGCGACGGGCGGGCCTGCCGGCGCGGCCGGCGGGCCCGACGGTCCGCGGTACCGGCGGTCCGGGCCTCGAAGCCGTAGGTGGACGTGCGCCGCCCGCGTCCGCAGCCGTATCCCGTAGGGGTGCCCGGGTCCGCGTCCGGGCGTCCGGGGTGCTGCCTACATCCGCACTTGGACGGTGCCGGAGAGCCGGTCGTGCAGGCCGCGTCCGTCGCGGTCCCATACCAGCGCCGGCACGGCCAGCCCCAGCAGGGCCGTACGCACGGCCACCCGCCACAGCGCCGGCCGGCCCAGACCCTCGACGGTCACCACGCGCAGCCTCAGCAGCCGTTTGCCCGGGGTGCTGCCGACGGTGCCGACCGTCAGCAGACTCATCACGAGGAACACCGCCAGCGCCCAGTTGTCGGCGCTGCTCAGGTCACCGCCCGCGAACAGTCCGTACGCGATCAGCACGGAGACCGCCCAGTCGCTGAACAGCGCACCCAGACGGCGCCCCACCGGCGCGATCGAGCGGGGCCCCTCCGCGGGCAGCCCCAGCCTCTCACCCCGGTGGCCGAAGTCCGCCCCCATGTCCTCGGCCGCGGCGCGGGGGCCGGACAGCCATGAGCCGATGGCATCCCTGTTGTTCACAGGACAACGGTATCGCGCGCGGAAATGACCTTGTTCGCAGGTCATCGGACACGGGCAGGGCACTGGTTAACATCAGCGAAACAACTGGGTCACGCTTGAGAAATCGTGCCTGCCTATCGTCGGCCACAGCGCGTGCCCACCCGCACCGGCCCGCGCCCCGAGCAATTCCCGTCCCTCCGCGGCGGGACTAGGAGGAAATGGATGTTCCAGAACGCCGCCGAGGCCAAGAAATTCATCGCGGACAACGACGTGAAGTTCATCGACGTCAGGTTCTGCGACCTGCCGGGAATCATGCAGCACTTCACGGTCCCGGCCGATTCCTTCGACCCGGACGAGAGCCTGATGTTCGACGGTTCCTCGATCCGCGGCTTCCAGGCCATCCACGAGTCGGACATGGCGCTCGTCCCCGACCTGAGCACGGCCCGGCTGGACCCGTTCCGCTCCGAGAAGCACCTCAACATCAACTTCTTCATCCACGACCCGATCACCGGCGAGCAGTACAGCCGTGACCCGCGGAACGTGGCGAAGAAGGCCGAGGCGTACCTCGCGTCCTCCGGCATCGCCGACACCGCGTTCTTCGGTCCCGAGGCGGAGTTCTACGTATTCGACGACGTGCGCTTCGAGACCAAGGCCAACGCCGGCTACTACCACATCGACTCCGAGGCCGGCGCCTGGAACACCGGCACTATCGAGGACGGCGGCAACCGCGGCTACAAGGTCCGCTACAAGGGCGGCTATTTCCCCGCCCCGCCCGTCGACCACTTCGCGGACCTGCGTGCCGAGATCTCCCTGGAGCTGGGCAAGGCCGGACTCCAGGTCGAGCGCCAGCACCACGAGGTGGGCACCGCCGGACAGGCCGAGATCAACTACAAGTTCAACACGCTGCTCGCCGCCGCCGACGACCTGATGCTCTTCAAGTACGTCGTGAAGAACACCGCCTGGCGCAACGGCAAGACCGCCACGTTCATGCCCAAGCCGATCTTCGGTGACAACGGCTCCGGCATGCACGTCCACCAGTCGCTGTGGAACGAGGGCTCCCCGCTCTTCTACGACGAGCAGGGCTACGCGGGCCTGTCCGACATCGCCCGCTACTACATCGGCGGCATCCTCAAGCACGCCCCGTCGCTGCTGGCCTTCACCAACCCGACGGTGAACTCCTACCACCGTCTGGTCCCGGGCTTCGAGGCGCCGGTCAACCTGGTCTACTCGCAGCGCAACCGCTCCGCCGCGATGCGCATCCCGATCACGGGCTCCAACCCGAAGGCGAAGCGCGTGGAGTTCCGCGCTCCCGACCCGTCCTCGAACCCGTATCTGGCCTTCTCGGCGCTGATGATGGCGGGCCTCGACGGCGTCAAGAACAAGATCGAGCCGGCCGAGCCGATCGACAAGGACCTCTACGAGCTGGCCCCCGAGGAGCACGCGGGCGTGCCGCAGGTCCCGACCTCCCTCCCCGCGGTCCTCGACGCCTTGGAGGCGGACAACGAGTACCTCCAGGCGGGCGGTGTCTTCACGGCCGACCTGATCGACACCTGGATCGAGTACAAGCGCGAGAACGAGATCGCCCCGATGCAACTGCGGCCGCACCCGCACGAGTTCGAGCTGTACTTCGATATCTAGGAAGGGGGCCGGTCGACCGGCCTTCGACGCTGCGTGGTTTCGGTGGCCCGCGGAAGCGCCTTTCCGGCGTCTTCCGCGGGCCACCGCCTGTTTCCACCCTCATGTGCACCGGATGTGCACCGGGCGCCGGATCGGCTGACGGGTCAGGTCACTAGCTGGTGCCGGCGACGGCGGCGCCCACGGTCGCGGCGCCCACGACGGCGACGAGTTCGTACTGCATTGCCTCCAGGGCCCTGCGTACTGCGGGAGCGGCCCAGTTGTCATGTGCCAGCTTCGCCGTGCGCCGTTCGACGTCCCGGGCCGGGACCCCGGGGAAGGCGCACTCGTACAAACCAGCAGCACTGAGCACAACCGCCAAGCCGACGGTGCGTTCATCCGGTGTCTCGCCCCGTAGCACCACACCGGCCAACCGATCGCGGAGCGCGACCTCTACGGAGCTGTCGAGCGTGGGGTAGCGACGTGTGGTGAACAGCCCCAGCGTCCTGCACACCTCCTCGCGCACTGTCCCCCTCTCCCGAAGCCGGTCCAGTGCCCTACCGCGAGCGCTCTTACGGAGCTCACGCACCCAGCTCTGCGCGGTGGCCGGCTTCTCGCGTGCGGCCAACACCGCAAGCACGTCGTCCAGTACGGCAGAACCCACAGGTGTCCGGTCGGCTACGACGACCTTGTGGTGGTCCACGTCGAGCCGCCCTGCCAAGGCCAGTTCAAGCAGGACAGCTCCGGCGGCGGCGCAATCTGTCCGCCACGGCTCCGGAAAGCGCCCCCGAGCGTCAATGGAGAGCAGAACCACCTGCTCGTCGAGTGTCATTCGCATACCCACAAAACTCCCACACGGCCAGCGGCCTAATGGAGGCCTGATGCTGCCGCATGAGAGGCAGCAAGATGACACCAAAACCCCTTCGTTCGGAGATTGACGCATGCAATCGTTTGTGATGCCGGAAGCGAGCTGCCGAGGAATCCAATCACCATCCTGGTGACGGGATTCCAGGTCGCGATTTCCGCGCACTCGGCTCCCGAGTCCGGTGCCGAACGAGAAACCACGAAAGCACGAGAAAGAAGGAGACACACTCATGTTGCTTGAGAAGGTCAACAACAGTCACCTGCTTGAGGCCGTATCGATGGACGTCGCGAACGTGGAGGACCTGTCGTCGGCCGAGCCCGTCCTGTCCACCCCGGCTGCCGCTGCCGGCGGAGCCCTGGTTACCGCGGGCGCGTTCGGAGCCGGCGTCGGGCTCGGGGTCACCCAGGCCCAGGCTGACGGCTGACAGCCGCCACATCAGCGCCCCAAGCAGAATCAAACCGTCGCTCAAGGAGTGAACGTGACTGCAATCTCCATCAAGGTCAACGCAAGCCAGGAACTCGACGGCGTCTCGATCCACGCCGGTGAGAACGAGTGGAACGGCCGGATGTCTCCGGTCCTCGCCACCCCTGCCGCGGTCGGCGCCGGGCTGGCCGGCGCAGCCGCCGTCGCCGGTGCGGGAGCTGCCGGCATCGCGGTCGGAAACGCCGCCGGGCAGGCCGCGGGCGGCTGACCCGCCTCGCGCGATGCCGCCTCTCGATAACCACGTGCTACCCACGCCGGTGAGAGGCGGCGCATAACTCCTATGACCGGGGAAGGGAAAGGGAAAAGCGAAAATGAACATCTCCTCTGCGGCACGGAGATTACTCTCCTCCCCGGTCATAGGCCGGGAGCGCGGACTGACCACCGCGGAACAGCTCAGCGCGACCGCATATCTCATGAGCAGCCTGGAAATACTGGCAGCCGAACGCGACCGCCAGAAAGGCGGTTTGAACAACTGGGATCTGGCCAGGGACAATTACTCATGGGCACCGCCGAAGGTGCGCGAGTCGCTCGACTTCATCGCCAGGCCGGACGTGACCCGGTGGATCCACGGGGCCCGCGCACTTGCCAGCGCCTCGCTGCTCGTACCGGGCACCGGTCGGCACCACCGCGCTGCCGCGAACGGCTTCCTCGCCCTCACCTCGGTCGCCATCTACCCGAGGCACCACTACGGCACCGACGGATCGGACCAGCTCTCCTTCCTCGTGCAGTCCGCGGCCATGATCGCCCGATTCGGCCAGCGGCAGCCGGCACTCGTCGACAGCTGCCTGTGGTACGTGGCGCTCCAGGCCACTCTCTCGTACGCGACATCGGGCTATGTGAAGATCGTCAGCCCTCTCTGGCGCTCGGGCGAGGCCCTGCCGGGCATCATGCGCACCGAGACCTACGGGGACCGCAAGGTCTACGACCTGATGAAGCGCTATCCCAAGGCATCCCGGAAGCTGGCGCACGCGGTACTCGCCATGGAGTGCGCCTTCCCCGCGGTATTCCTCGCCAAGGGACGCCTCACCCCGGCGATGCTCGCCGGACTCGGCTCGTTCCACGTGGTCAACGCCCGGGTGATGGGTCTGAGCCGTTTCGTGTGGGCCTTCCTGGCGACCTACCCCGCGATCCTCTACGTCACCCAGAGCCGCGAGTCCACGAAGCCCGGCGGAGGCAGCCGATGACCGCAACCACGAGGATCACGATGCCCCCAGTACGCAACGACGCGCTCCCTCGCATCGCCGGCGGCCTGCTGAGCGCCGTCGTCGCGAGCGGGCTGACCGTCCAGCAGCTTCGACACCGCAGGGTGCTGCGCGGTCAGGGCGACGAGTCGTTCTTCGAGACGTCCACGGGCAACGTGCTCGCCTATCAGCTCACCGAGGCCGAAGGGCCGGATTCGTCGCCTGTTCTGGTCTGCGAGACCGGCCTGTGCTCCACCGTGGAGCACTGGACCTGGCTACGCCGCATGCTCGGCCGCGACCACCCGGTTCTGGCGTACAACCGGGCCGGGTACGGACGAAGTGAGTACCGGCTGCGGGAGCCCTTCTCCCTTGCCGCGGCCGTCGCCGACCTGCGCGACCTGGTCCGTGAGGTCTGCCCCTCCAGGCCGGTGGTACTCGTCGGACACTCGCTCGGCGGCCATCTCACGCTGCGGACGATCGAGCCGCTGCGCGATCTGGTGATCGGTGTTGTGCTGCTGGACCCCAGCCACCCCGCTGAGCTGCTGCGGTCGCGCATGCAGGCCGACGGCGCCAACGTGTTGACCTCCGCTCTGGCGCTCATGCCGGAGTCCGCCCGGCTCGGTCTGGGCAGCCTGCTCGCCTCGCCTCCCTGGCTGCGGTGGCTGCCTGAGGACATGCGGCCGCTGATTCTGGACCAGTTCCGCGACTGGAAGCTGTGGAAGGCCACCGTTCGTGAATGGCGCGCGACCCACACCGAGTTCCTCAACCACGACGGCGTGCTGCCGAAGGTCGGTGTACCGCTCCGGCTGGTGGCCGCGGCCACCACGCACGCCAGGGATCCGATCCAGGCCGGGTTGCACCGGGAGCTCGTTGGCACGTCGCCCGACGGCGACCTGTGCCTGATCGAGGACGCCAGGCACGACGAGCTCGTGATGAACGAACAGCCCGCGGCCCAGGTAGCAGAGCTGATCCGGGAGTTCACCGTCGGGCTCCGCACGTGCGGGCTCCGCCCAACACCCGATGCGCCGGAGGTGCGCTGATGTTGCTGCCCAGGACCAAGAGCGAAGTGATGAGGCGGGCGGTGGAGCTCGGCTTCGCGAGCTGGCTGACGATCACGATACTGAGCCAGCACCCGAACACCACCTTCGATCGGCTTCGGACAGGCGACAAGGTCGGGCTGCTCATACCCAACTGGCGGTTCTTCGCCCCGACCCCCGCCCAGCACGACTACCACCTGCTGTACCGGACGCTGGACACCGACGGCGAGCAGTCCGCCTGGCGGTCCGCATCACAGATCAACAAACGGAAATGGGCGCACGCCGTCTGGTTCCCCGGACGCCGTCAGGAGAAGGCCATCTTCGACGTGTGCGGCGAACTGGGCCGATTGATCGTCCGTAAGGACGTGAAGGTCACCGACAGCGCGGCGTACCGGCTGCTTCGCGACTTCGTCACCCGGCACCTCGACGAGTCCGACCCGCGACGGGGCTCGCTCAAGGGCTTCCAGTTCCTGGTGGTGCTCTACAGCGGGCACGACGACTCCGAGGACCCGCAGTACTCCTTCATCTCTCCCTTCATCCGGCTGCCCGAGCCAGACCCCACGGACCACGCCGACGACGCCGATCACGCTGGCGCCGCAGACCGATTGGAGCCCGCGGCATGACGAAGAGCGAGGCCGCGCCGCAGGTCGACGACCCCGGCTACGGCCGCAGGTTCGCCGACTTCTACGACAAGCTCTTCCCCAAGAACGCCGGTGCGGAGGCGACTGCCGAGGCCCTCGCATCCATGGCCGGTGGCGGTCCCGCCCTGGAACTGGGCGTGGGCACCGGGCGGATCGCCATACCGCTCGCCGAACGCATCGGCGCTGTCATCGGCGTCGACTCCTCCCCGGAGATGCTCGAGGAACTGCGCCGCGACGTGGAACGCGCCGGCGCTCCGGTCCAGGCCGTTCACGGTGACCTGCGCACATACGAGGACGAGTGCAGCTATCCCCTCGTCTACTTGGTGTGCGGGACCCTCTCGATGGTGCTCGACCCCGAGCAGCAGCGGCAGGCGGTCGCCAGGGCCGCACACCGCGTCGCACCGGGCGGCCGCCTGGTGATCGAGAACTTCAACACCCCGGGAATCCTTGCCATGAGCCAGGACAGCGGGCACTTCACCTCCTTCGCTCCTTACCCGGACCCCAACACCGGGCTGCTCACCTCCTGGTTGGTCGAGAAGGACACGGGTCTGTGGCAGTCGTCCCACGCCTGGTTCGAGGACAACAGCTTCCGCATCGCCTCCGACGTCAACCGGCTCATCCCGCCGGAGGAGGTCGACCGCTACGCCATCGCGGCCGGGCTGGAACTGGTTCACCGCTGGTCGGACTGGCAGGGCACGGCATACGACGAGCGCGGCGCGATGTACATCGCCGTCTACGAGGTCCCCTGACGGGATGGTGAGACGGGCCGGCGAGCCCGGCGCGGAACCCACCGGCCCACCGAAGCACGATTCACCAACTCCGGGACACGACCCGTCAACTCCGGGAGGAGCCCGCAATGACAGCCACGCGGTACACCGATCGTCGGCGGGGCCGCGGACGGCACAGCCGCAAGACCGACCGCACCACCTGGGAGGGGACCCGCGGCAAGCCGGAATCCGTCTGGACCGTCTCTCTCCGGCACCGGGCGCTGCTGATCACGGGCATGCTGCTGGGACTACTCGGTGTCGTCGCCTCGCTCGCCCAGCCGTACGCCATCGGCAAGCTGATCGAGACTGCCGAGCTGGACCAGTCGCTCGCCGGGCCGATCGCTCTGCTCGTCGTACTCTTCTGCGCGGACGCGGCCTTCTCCTCACTCCAGGCCTACGCCATCGGACGAACCGGGGAGAGCATCGTCTTCGACGTCCGCCGGATCCTGATCGAACGGCTGCTACGGGCCGAACTGACGTCGGTGAACAAGCAGCCACAGGGCGACATCCTCACCCGGACGGTGACCGACACCTCCCTCGTGAAGATCGCACTTTCGCAGAGCCTGGCGCAGCTCTTCATCAGCGGGGCGACGATCATCGGCGGTGTCGCCCTGATGTTCGCCATCGACGTCTCGCTCATGCTGATCACGCTGGCCTGTCTGGGAGTGGCCAGCCTGGTGTCCATCGGCCTCGCCCGCAAACTCCGGCAGGTAGCCGTGCAGAACCGTGAGGACACCGGTGCGTTCGGCACCGAGGTGCAGCGGGTGCTCTCGGCGCTGCCCACGGTCAAGGCCTCCCGTGCGGAGGACCGGGAGTTGCTGCGGATCGGCCAACAGGCCCACCTCGCACGTACGTCGGGAATCCGGGTCAACGCGTTCAACGCGCTGCTGATGCCGTCCATGAACGTCGGTACCCAGGCGGCGCTGGCCATCGTGGTGGGCGTCGGAATGACCCGCGTGGCCGGCGGAGCGATGTCGATCGCCGACCTGACCGCCTTTGTGATGTACCTCTTCCACCTGGTGTCGCCGCTGGTGCTGTTCTTCATGGCCATCGGCCAGTTCGTACAGGGGCGCGCCGCGGTACAGCGGGTGGACGGGCTGGCCGTACTGCCCCAGGAGGGGCAGGAGGAACGGGTCCAGCAGCCCGCCCTCGTCGGATCCCTGATCCAGGACCGGGGCGCGATCGAGTTCCACAACGTCCGGTTCGGGTATGACGGGCAGGGTGCGGAGGCGAACGCGCTGGCGGGCGTGTCCTTCCACGTACCGACGCGCGGGCTGACCGCGATCGTCGGCCCGTCCGGAGCGGGCAAGACGACCCTGTTCCAGCTCATCGAGCGCTTCTACCGGCTGGACGGCGGCAGGATCCTTCTCGGCGGCCAGAACATCGAAGCACTGCCCCTGGACACCGTCCGCGGACTGGTGGGCTACGTACAGCAGGACAGCGCGACGATGCGCGGCACCATCCGGGAGAACCTCACCTACGCCAACCCGGATGCCGCAGAGGCCGACATCCGCGAGGCCGTGGAGATGGCCGGTCTCTCGGATGTCGTCCAAGGTCTGCCGCAAGGACTCGATACCGATCTGGGCGATCAGGGCAGCGGGCTCTCCGGCGGTCAGCGGCAGCGGCTGTGCATCGCCCGCACGCTGCTGCAGAAGCCCGCGATCATGCTTTTGGACGAGGCCACCTCCCATCTGGACTCCGACTCGGAGCGGGATTTCCGGCAAGTGCTCCACCGGATCTCCCGGCACTGTGCGGTCATCGCCATCGCGCACCGCATCTCCACGGTGATCGACGCGGACCAGATCGTCGTGCTGGAGAACGGCAGGGTCCGTGCCACCGGAGTCCACGACGATCTGATGGAGCGGGACGACCTCTACCGCCGTCTCGCCGGCTCCCAGCTCCACGCCGAGTCAGGGCTCGTGGGCGAGCCGGTCATTCCGCGACTGGAGCAACAGCACCCGGCCTACGAGGCGTTCGAGCACCCGCCGCAGCAACTCAGGCCGGATGCGGACGCGTTCCAGCCGCAGAGCGCGGAGGGCACCTCGGACGTCCAGGCCGGCCAGCAGTTCCCGGAACCGGTGGGCGGCACCGTATGACCTCCGCCGACGTGGCGGTTGTGGGTACTGGGCCCAATGGGCTGGCGGCGGGGGTGACTCTGACCCGGGCGGGTTTGAAGGTGGAGCTGTACGAGGCGGCCGACACCATCGGCGGCGGACTGCGCACCCAGCCGCTCTTCGAGCGGGACGTCGACCACGACATCTGCGCCGCCGTTCATCCCATGGCCGCCGCCTCCCGCTTCTTCCGCGAGTTCGACCTCGCCACCCGCGGCGTGGAACTCCTGCACCCGGAAATCTCCTACGCCCACCCGCTGGAAGGCGGCCGGGCCGGACTCGCCCACCGCGACCTGGCCGCCACCTGCACGGAACTCGGCCCGGACGGCGAACGCTGGCGGACACTGCTGCAGCCGCTGCTGGACCACAGCCAGGGCGTGGTGGACCTGATCCTCTCCGGCCAGCGCGCCCTGCCCCACGACCCGGCCGCAGCACTGGCGCTGGCCACCCGGATACCGGTGCACGCCAGCCGTCTCGGCGCCGCCCGCTTCGCCACCGAAGAAGCAGCCGCCCTGCTCACCGGCGTCGCCGCACACGCCATGGGCAAACTCCCCAGCCTCGCCTCCGCAGCCGTCACGATGCTGCTGGGCCACCTCGCCCACGGCACCGGCTGGCCGCTGCCACGCGGCGGCAGCGCCCGCATCGCCCGGGCCATGGCCGCCGACATCACCGCACACGGCGGCACCTTCCACACCGCCTGCCCCATCACCAGCCTGGACCAACTCACCGGCGCCCACACGATCCTGCTGGACACCAGCGTCAAAGGACTACTGGCCCTCGCCGAGGACCGACTGCCACCGCGCTACACCCGCCGCCTCAAGCGATACCGCTACGGCCCAGCCGCCGCCAAGGTCGACTTCCTGGTCACCGAACCCATCCCCTGGGCCAGCCCCGCCGTCGGGAGAGCCGGAACCGTGCATCTGGGCGGCACCCACGCCCAGATGACCCACCAGGAGACCCTGACCGCCCGCGGCATACTCACCGAGGAACCCTTCGTGCTGCTGGTCGACCCGGCCGTCACCGACCCCGGCCGCGCACGCCCCGGCAAACGCCCGGTGTGGACCTACGCCCACGTCCCCAACGGCGACACCAGAGACCCCGCAGAACTCGTGCGCTCCCGCATCGAGCACTACGCCCCCGGCTTCACCGACACCATCCTCGCCCACCGCTCCATCACCGGTGCCGGCTACGAGACCCACAACCCCAACTACGTCGGCGGCGACATCGGCTGCGGCGCCATGACGCTGACCCAGTCCCTCGCCCGCCCCACCCTCAGCATCGACCCCTACCGCACCCCACTACCCGGCCTCTTCCTGTGCTCCGCCGCAACCCCACCAGGACCCAGCGTCCACGGCATGTCCGGCTACCTGGCCGCACAATCCGCACTGCGCACACGCTTCGGCATAACCACCACACCCTCACTGGCACCCGAGCCGACTGTGGCGGAGGGCATGGGCTGACCCGGGTTCAGATCCAGCCCCGCTCGCGGGCCAACAGTGCCGCCTGTGCCCTGTTGTCAGCCCCCAGGTGCTTCATCACGGCTGCGACTTTGCGCCGGAACGTACGCACCGATACGCCGATGCTCCGTGCGGCGGCCTCGTCCTTGTCGCCCGAACACATGGCCACGAGCACCTCCTGCAGCGTCGCGGCGATCAGCGCTTCGTCGGCCGACTCCTCGTCTCTGGCCGGGAGTTCCTCGGCCTGTTCCCAGATCCGCCAGAAGAGGGCGACGATGCTGGAGACCAACCCGCTCTCGTGGGCTATCAACGCTCCCCGTGACGTTTCCGCGGGATCCACGGGCACGACGGCGACGTTCCGGTCGTAGGCCAGGATGCGTTCCGTGGTCTCGTCGACCACCCGGATCCGTGCTCCTAGGCCCGCCAGTTCGCGCAGATAGGCGGCTGTTGGGGGATGATCGAGCGCGGCGCGCAGCACGATCATGTGCAGCCGGATTCCCCTGCGCAGACAGCGCAGGTCCAGGCGGCGGGCGTACTCGATGCTCTCCGGCTGCAGTTCCTCGTAGGGCTCGACGGAGAGCACTTCCTCCCTCGCGAAGAAGCAGAGGTCGTCTATCCGATTGCGCATCTCCGCCAGATCCGTGAGCTGCTCGACGTCACACGAGGCGGTAGTCCGTGAACTCTGCTCGGTACGCAGCGAATCGGCGACCTGCCGACACCCGGTGACCCGCTGGAGTTCGCTGTGCAGCGCTCCCAGTCGCTGGTCCGTGAGCCGCGCGACGGCGGTGTCCGGATCGGTAGGGATCATGCGGCACCCGCCGATGATGCGGAGCATGCCCAGGTCCAGCAACCTGTCGACACAGTCCGGTACTGACTCCGTGTCGAGGTTCAGCTCCGCATGGATCTCCTCAACGGGGGTGTTCGGGTTGCGGAGGAAGTACCGGTAGACCTTCTCTTCGGCCGCGCTCACGCCGAGCACTGCCATCGCATTGGTGTCCAACCCGCGCCCACGTTGCTCTTGGGTCGGCTGGGGTTGGCGACCTGCGCTGATGCGCGCCGGACGACGCGGTGGCGTGGGAGCAGGGACGCTGATAAGCACATCACGCATGGGAGTTGGATTCAGAGCTCCTCATTCAAGGGCAAGGTTCACGTGGACAGGCCACACCGCTCACCGGTGCCGGCCGTCCGTGAACTCTCTTGGCAGTTGGTGAGTGACCCCGGCGGTCTTTGGTGGAAGGTGCGGTGCTCGCACTGCTCGTGGGCCCGCGCGCCCATGCGTCGGGTATCGCCCGACGCGACCGGCCTGGTCGTTATCGAGGTTCACAGAATCTGTGGCGGCGTTTCAGGTGGGCTGTCTTCGGCAACTGGAGGTCCGCCCCCAGTCCGGTGACGCCGAACGCCTTCGACCTGCTTGCCGCGCTTGTGCGTCCTCTGTGCCGTGGATCTGAATGATCTCGCTCATCGCAGTCATCTCTGGGTTCCAGACTCATTTTCTTCGGCCCGAAGTGTGTGGACTACGCGCCAAAGTGATCTGCCCCATCACCTGTCTTTCGATCCTCACCGGCTGCTGACTGACTGTGCATCGGCAGATAGTGCAGCGATGAGGGGCGGTGCGAATCCGCACCCGCACAACGTGGCCGGCCGCGACCGGACGTCGGGGGCGGCAGGGGCCACCGGGGGTGACGGCAGGACGCCCGCGGGCGTACCGATCTGGTACGGAGGCCGCGTGACAGACAGCACCACGCACAGGCGGAGGTGGGACGCAAGAGAACGGGGTCAAACGCCACTCGACTTCACACACACCCCATCCTCGTCCTTGTCACACATGCACCATGAACTCCGCGTACTTCGGGGCCACATGCATGCTGAGGTGGTGAACCAAGAGCAGGATGCTTCCGCTTCCCTCCGCACTCTGGTGAGCAACCTGGTGCGCCTGGAGGTAATGGCGCGGACATCTCCGAGTGGCGTGAGCGGGAAGGAACAGGCATCGGTACTGGCCGAACTGCAGAGGACCAGTGGCTGGGCCCTGCGAGCCGCTGTGGCACGTGCCCGGCAGCGGGGGGCCAGCTGGCGTCAGCTCGCCGTCACACTCAACATGCCGGCGATGACGCTGCACCGGCAGTTCCACTCTCGACACGGCGTCTTCGCGATCGGACAGCACCGCGGCGGCCCGGCGCCCACGGAGGCGAACACGGAGACGGGCGAACGACTGGACGCGCGCGGACGGCCCACGCTCGCCGACGCACCGGCCACCTCCCCAGGAGCGCCGCCACGCCAGCAGGACGGCGATCCCCCGGCCGTACTGGACCAACTCGTCGGGCGGGAACGCGAGCTCGTGGACCTGCGTCCGCTGCTCGCCAAGAGCCGGCTGATCACCCTGACCGGTCCGGGTGGCGTGGGCAAGACGCGGCTGGCCCTGGAATGCCTTGCGAAGATCCGCGCTTCTTACGGTGGTGGCGTGCGGTGGGTGAACCTCGCGCCCCTGTCGGACGGCTCGCTGGTCGCGCCCACGGTCGCATCGGCAGTCCTTGGCGGATCCATACCGACCGGTTCCGTCGAGGATGCCGTCTCGGACGGCTGCGGCTCCCGGTCCGCCCTCCTCGTGCTGGACAACTGCGAGCATGTGATCGAGAGCTGCGCGGAACTCGTCGAACGGCTACTGCAGCGATGTCCCCGGCTCAGTGTGCTGGCGACCAGCCGCGAGGCTCTGCAGATCACCGGTGAGACCGTCTTCCCCGTCACACCCCTGCCCGTACCCGGATCCGGCAGGGGCACCGCGGCCCGCTCTGGCGCCGCCGTCCAACTGTTCGTACACCGGGCGCGCTCGGTGCAGCCGTCCTTCACCCTCACGGACACGATGGCCGAAACCGTCGCGGCGGTGTGCATGCGTCTCGACGGCATCCCACTCGCCATCGAACTGGCCGCGCGGCAGACCGCATTCCTCTCTCCCACCCGTCTGCTGGAGGACGCCGACCGGCGGCTCGACCTGCTCGTGGGCGGTCTGCGCACCGCTCCGCACCGCCACCAGAGCCTGCGGTCCGCCGTCAGCTGGAGCTATGACCTGCTCGACGCGGAGCAGCAGCAGGTGTTCCGCCGGATGTCAGTGCTCCCAGGCGGTTTCGAGGAGCCGTTGGCGACGGCTCTGTGCGCCGGTCACGGACTGTCCGGAAATCGTGTGTGGTCACTGCTGACCGCCCTGGCCGCCAAGTCCCTGCTGGTGAGTGACCAGGCAGCCACGGGTCGATTCCGCATGCTGGAGTCACTGCGGGTCTTCGGCGGGGAATGCCTCGACGCGGCAGACGAGTCCGAAGAAGTGCACGAGCGGCTGCTGGCCTGGATGTCGGATTTCTCGGAGAGGCTGTTGCTGTGGACCAGCAATCCTGCCGTCGACCTCGCCGGACAACTCGACCGGGAACGCCACAACCTGCACTACGCCGTCACCACCGCAGAACGTCTCGGCGATCCGCGAACACCTCTCCTCGGCGCCGCGCTCACGTCCTGCTGGAACAGGCGAGGCGTTCCCCGCCAGGCCGAGAGGCTCGCGGAGAGGCTGCTCGCAGCCCACCCATCCCCCTCGGTAGGACGTGCCTGCCTGTCCACCATGCTGTCGGACGCACTCTGCCGACGCGGGCACCACGAGGACGCCGTCGCCCCGGCGGAGGAAGCTCTTGGCATCGCCCAGACCCGAGAGCACCCCACGCTCATCGTCCGTGCGCTCGGTGCGCTCAGCCGGGTACGTAGCTGCCTGGGCGAGCACGACGTGGCGCTCGGGATATATCAGCGTCAGGTGGAGCTGCTCCGCACACTGGAGCAGCCCACACTCCTCGCGATGGTCCTGAACCGCCTCGCCTGGAAGCTGCTGATGATCGGCCGGGCCGACGAGGCGACCGGGCACATAGAAGAGGCGCTGTCGTTCCTTGACAGCGACAACGCGCCGGAGGCACTCAGCGCCACCCTGCACACCGCGGCTGGCGTCTCCATCACCCGGCAGCGGTTCGAAGAGGCCGCCCAGTACTTCACGATGGCGCTCACCATGCAGTCCGTTGACGCCGAGGGCAAGCTGTACAACCTGGAAGGCCTGGCGCTCGTCGCCATGACCGACGGCCAGCCCGAACGCGGACTGCGCCTGCTCTCCACCGCGAAAACGATCCGGGAGAAATCACATCTGGTCGCTGACGCATGGTGGAACGACATGGTGCAGACGACCGCGGAGCGAGCCCGCCAGGACCTGCCCCCGGCCCGTGCCGCCGCCGCGCTGGCGGACGGGAAGGAGCTCAGCCCTGACGAGGCCATCCGCTACGCCCTGCACAACGCCTGGCCGCCGGGCCGATGCGACCACCCCGATTCGGTTCTCACCTCCCGCCAGTGGCAGGTGGCCGAACTTGTGGCAAAGGGCCTGACGAACCAGCAGATCGCAGCACGTCTGCACATCTCGCCACGTACCGCCGCGAGCCATCTGGAAGCCGTGAAGATCAGACTGAACCTGCAGACCCGAGCACACGTGGTCACCTGGGTAGCCTCCACCGAACACACTCGCAAGGAATAGCCACCACACAGCCGGAGATCTTCCCGCCCACAGAACGGAATTGGCCTCTGACCTGCTACGTCTCTGTGCCCCTGGCGGTGTGCTCGCTCAGGACACAGGGAACGGGAGCTCCGCAGGCAGCCGACGGAACAGGGCCTGGACGCCGGCCCAGCAGCCGCTGCCGACCCGGCAGGCCTTGTCCAGAGGTTCGTCGGAAAATGGGCTGCCGCTCCAGCCGCCGGCCGGCGAACGGTGTGTGCACCCGTTGTGCACCGGCCCGCTGAAACTTCTCTCTCCGTGCAGGTCAGGGTTTCTTCTCAGTTGTACTTCGACATCTAGAAACGGCGCAGGTCAGAGCACTCGTTAGCTCTCCTGGGCCGTGAACGGGCCGTGGGCCGCACTTACTTCGGGCTATTGCGGGCAGGTCAGGAGACTGCCCGAGTCGCGGCAAGCTTACGAGCCCCTGACCTCTCGCCCCAAGGCAGCCCCAGTCCAAAGCCGCTACACCGACCGCGAGTTCAGCCGATCATCCCGGAAATTCCATCGTCATCCAAAGCCTGTCTGGCCCTTCTCGCAAATAGCCAGATTTGACGCAAGAGTTCTTCAATAGCTTGCGGTGTCTCCTCTAGGAACGAATCGCCGCTGTCATCATTGCCAGCCCTTCGCGAGGCCCACACATCGAGCTTGAGCTGGATGTTCCTAGAACGAACAGCTATGTACTCACCGCTCTCACTTACTAGAGCTGGACCAGCAAGCAGGATGGCGTCGCGCTGCTCGTAGAGAGAGTCGACTAAGGCCCTCAGCTCTGCCCTGTACTCCTCAGTGACCCGTCGCTCCAACCTGATCCCAGAAAGGGTGCCCAGCGGAGCCAAGTGATGCTCGACCGCATTCGCGGAACGCAGAAAGCCCTGGTACGTCTCGCGCCGAGGCTCGTGTCGTTGGCGCCGATGCTCTGCCCGCGCCGTGATCCGAGCCTGCTCGCGAGTGGACCAGCCTGTCGCAAGCGCAGCTCCGATAGTGGCCGCAGCCCCTGCCAGGGCACCAAGCACAGCCGCCAACCCAGCATCCATGAGCTGATTATCTCCGATTGCAGTACGGCGGCGAAGTACGGCAACCACGGTGACCGCAGCCGGACGGCGATGCCTCCGGACAGCCAGCCGACCGGCTGACGTGAACTCAGCAAGCGTCGTGCCCAATAGTTCGCAACGCGAGGCCGGCAGGCCGGGGTTCGGGCCGTCGTGGGGCCGTGCGAGGGAGCCCAACGGTGACAGACGACGACAGAGGTCAACAGCCAACGCGCAGGTCAGGCTGTTGGTCTCCCGTACGTTCGCAGGTCATGGAACGGGCGCATCACTTCTTCGACATCTAGGAAGGGGGCCGGTCGACCGGCCTTCGACGCTGCGCGGCTTCGGTGGCCCGCGGAAGCGCCTTTCCGGCGTCTTCCGCGGGCCACCGTCTGTTCCGTCCTCATGTGCACCGGGCGGCGCCGTAGTTGAGGGGCGGGTCCAGGTGATCCGTACAAGCCCCACCTGGACCACACCGCTGCTGCTCGACTAGCAGGTCTTGGAGACCTTCACGGTCTTGGTGTAGGCGCAGGCATCGCTCACGGTGCCGTTCCCGCGCTGCAGCAGGATCGCGTCGCCGTCGTTGTTGAGGATGTTGCTCCTGCCACGGAAGAGGGTGGAGGCACTGTTCGTGCCCTTGCCCATCCTGACCGTCACGGTGTTCCCGGCGCCCAGTGACACGTCCGGGAAGCTGTACGAAGTCCCGCCCGCGTCAACGAGCTTGTAGTCCTTGAGGCCGACCGCGGCCGCGGAACGGTTCTTCACCTGGACGTACTCACCGTTGGGGTTCTTGGCGTCACTGCCGGAGGGATCGAAAACGATCTTCGTGACCTTGAACGCCTCGTGCGTGTCGGCCGGCGGGGTGACGACCTCGTCCTTGCCGGTGAACTTGTACGTCTGGTCTCCGACCGTCACCTTGCTGATGACGCCCGAGCCGCGCATGCCGGAGCCGAGCGAGAAACCGGCGGCGACGACCTTCGCGTCGGGGAAGGCTGCACGCCAGCCGTCCAGCGTGCCGTGGTTCTCCGAACCGGAGCCCCCCTGGTGCGAGGGGGCGGCGTCCTTCACGGCCTGCGTTGCGGAGGCCGGGACCCACCAGTCGGGCTTGCCGTCGAGGGTGTAGACGTCCTCGCCGACGAGGATGGCGTCCGCGCCTTTGTAGCCCTGGTTGTTGTACATCGACGTGGACTCATCGTCGTCCATGTCGACCAGGAGCTGCTTGCCGGGCTTGGCGTCCGTGCCGCGCCAGTCGAGAGCCGGCTCACCGGCGTCGGCGAGCGTCATCTCGGACTTCCAGTATTCGGCGGCCTTGGACTGGCTGGTGCTGGAGTCGGTGACCACGGAAAGGCCGTCGGTGCCGAACATCACGTGGCCCTCGGTCCGGGTGTCACTGATCTGCGCCAGGAACTGGCCCTCTCGCAGCGTCGTAACGGACTCGGCCTGGGCCGTACCCACGAGGCCGAACGAAGTGATCGCTGAAGTGGCTGCGATACCCGCGATTATGAGCTTCTTGTTCACTTGTTTCTCCAGTCTGCTGAGTCACTCTCCGGTGACGTTTCTCCCTCGGGAGCCGAACGTCGTTCTCCGGAAAAGCTGGTGAATGTTTTTCTGAGCTGACCGATGAGCCTTTTCGGCACGTGTTCGCAGGCGTCCGGAGGAACTGCCGTTCTTGCCGGTGCAGTTCGTGACGTACCTGCTTCCGGCCGGGTGATCGCCGCTTCACCTGTCGGTCGTTGACGCTTCAATATAATCGGGCGAGTCCGCGCCACTCACCAGAAACCTCATGGACGGTCCGACTGTGACGGTATGCGGACAATCGGCACCCTGCCGGGACACATGCCGGCCGGGACGGCCCCGAACCACGAGCCGGCAGGCCGGAAGGAACGTCGAGACCGAAGGCCGAAACCGCCACGGGTGTCGCGGCTCAGGGGAGGCTGTCAGGGCCTCACGCGGGACGCCCGTCCGGGATGCTGCGGCTCACAGGCTCACAGGCTCGTGGGCCCTTCGAGGGCTTGCAACGTCCCCGCAGGCAGCCGGTCGTTGCCCCAGCTGCGCTCGATGTAGCCGATGATCCGGGCGACGTCCTCGGCGGGCACCCGCTCCGGTTCGCCGCGCTCGAGCGGGTCGGCGTGGAAGATGTAGAGCCGCGAGGCGAACTGGTCGAACGGCAGTGAGGCCTCGCCGAACCGCTCGCCGTTTCCCGCGGTGGAGACGATGACGCCGTCGCCCCAGTCCTGGCCGCTGTCGTTGTTCGGGTTGAAGAAATACACCCGCATCACGCCCTGCGGGTCCGGCGCGGCCCGCAGGATCGTGATCGCGTGCCAGCCGACGTAGCGGGCCGCGCTGTCGGTGACGGCGACGCCGGCCGGCTGCGGATGGATCAGCGGCTGCTCGCCGTTGTAGGACGGGTGGTAGCCGGCGTGGAACTGCCGCAGGAACCCGTCGAGATCGACCAGGTTCCCGGTCGCGACGTCGACGTTGATGTGGAACCCACGGGCCGCCCACCAGCCGTGGAACTCGGGGTTGACCCACCGGTGCGGGTCCCCTGGCCGCGCGGCGCAGCGCCGCCCCATCTCCGCGTAGATCCGGTCCAGGTGGGGCACCACGACCAGCGACACGGGGTCCAGGTCCATCGGCAGCGTGCTCGCGACTCCGGTCGCGCTGTCCTTCGACGAGATCGGCTGACCCTCGAAGTGCATGAGGATCTCGTCGTCGCGGGCCGCCCAGACCACCATTTGCAGCAGGTAGTCCGGGTCGTTGTAGGACCACATCGACAGCGCGCGGGCGGACTGGCAGGTGGGGTTGTCGCCCTGACCGACGCCGAGCGGCTGGCCCAGCATCGAGAGCACCCCCGCGACCAGCCGCGCCTGCGGCCCCGGCACCTCGCCGAAAACCGTCGTCAGCCGCTCCCGCGCGGCCGGGGAGAGATCGAGCGCCAGCTGGCGCCACAACGCGGGCACCACCGGCGGCTCGTAGAGGATGCCGCGGTCGAGCAGCAGCGCCAGCCCGTAGATGCATTGCGCGGTCTGCGGGTGCACGGCCACCTCGATCAGCCGGTGCACCAGTTGGCTGTAGCGCAGCAGGCAGTTCCGGCCGGTGTCGGACAGCCCGAGCGCCTCACCGACGAGGTAGTCGCTCTCCCGCAGGAGGAACCGGAGCAGCTCCGCGTGGTACGGCGACACCAGGCCGGTGTCGTGCATGGCACGCGCGAACCCCGTCGCCTCGTACTGCAGGCCGCCGGCGTCCATCGACTCGAGCCGGGAGCGGAAGACGTCGATGCCCGGGTCCTCGCGGCACGCCTCGGTGGTCCCGAACAGGCTCGTGATGAGCCGGTCGATGCCCTGCCCTGACGACGGGCCGAGAGCGACGTCCGGGTCGTCGCGGTAGACCGCGATCCGGGTGATCAAGGACTGCACCGCCTCGACCTGGATCGGCCGCTGGCGCAGGATCCGCCAGATCTCGTCGACCAGGTTGTCCAGGACGCTGTCGTAACCGATCTCGTCGGCGAGGTGGCGGAACAGGTCCCGGATGAGCTGTGCGGTCCGGCCCTGCTGGGTGCGCTCCGCCTCGCTGGGCGGGGTGAACAGCAGCTCCAGGTTCGTCGCCAGTACCTGGGACAGGAACTGGCGGGCGTCCTCGGCCGGCAGCGTCGGGTGTGCGAAGTCGCCGCGGGCGACGGCGAGCATCCGCAGCTCGCTGGCCGCCTCCATGACCACGGTGTCCGCGTCGCCGCTGTGCAGGCCCGGGCTGACCAGCGACGGGATGAGGATCTCCGGTGACGCCCAGTCCGTCTCCCGGAAGAGCCCGGCTTCCTCAAGGGCCTGAGCCCTGGCCTGCACCGCCGCGGCGCCGCCCGGCTGGGTGAGCACCCGCCGCAATGCTTCCAGGACCCGCCGCAGTTTCGTGTGCTTGCCGAAGTCGCGGGTCTCGGCCATGGCCTGGATGGCGTCGTCGAGTGAGGTCACGCGCTTGTCCAGCGTCGTGGCCTCACCGCTGGCGTCGACGGTCGGTTTCAAAGGGTTTCCCTGGGGTTGGTCTCCTGCGTCCACGGGGTCGATCAGACGTAGAAGTCGAGCTCTTCCTGCTTCTTCAACAGGTCGCGCATCCGGTAGGGGTCATCACCGAAGAAGTACACCAGGCCCCAGTGGGTGCCGAACGCGGTCCTCTTGGTGACAGTCTCCTCGAGCGGCGTCGAGAGGTCGTGCGACTCGTAGTAGTCGTCGTCCTCGGTCTCCTCCGGGATCTCCAGGCCGCTGACGACGCGGCGGCGCGGGTAGACACCGAAGCAGCCGGCGACCCCGGACGCGTCGACGACCTCGCGCGGGAAGAAGGCGTCGATCTCTTCCTCGGTCGTCTTCGGGTCGAAGGCCAGCACCAGGCCATGGTAGGCGTTGAACCCGTATGCCCGCTCCAGCAGCTCGAACACCTTGAAGCCCGGCGGCCGGTAGGCGACCTCGCCGAAGTGCATCTCGCCGTCACTGGTGACGAAGTACTCCGGGTGCACGAAGCCGAACTCGATGTCGAACGTCTTGATGAGCTTCTCGATCTGCGCCGTGATCTGCGGGCGGTACCGCTCCAGTTCAGGGGTCGCCGGCGCGAACACCGAGTATCCCAGCGTGACGTACTCGGAGATGTTGAGGAACTTGATCTTCCCCTTGTGCACCCATGCCTCGACCGCGAACTCCCAGCCGTCGAGGTGGGATTCCATGAGAACCGGGAACTCCTCTTCCGGAATCATGTCGACCTCGTCCGGGGTACGGATGACGCGGTGCCCGAGGCATCCTGCCTTGTCGAACGCCTTGAGATGGATCGGGTCGTTCGGGTCACCGTCCAGCTTGAGAAGGGTCTGATTGACGCGCTTGAGGAAGCGGATCACGTCGTCCCGGTCGTGGGCTTCCTCGAAGATTCCGACCCGGATTCCGCCGAGTTGGGCGCGGCGCTTCATCAGCGCCTTGTCCCGCAACAGCATGGCCTGACCGTACAGACGCGGGTTGTCCAGCAGAACTGAGTTGATCGCCCCTGCCCATTCGACCGTTTCCTCGAACAGCGGGATCGCGACGTCGACACCCTCGTTCTGAAGTGTCTCGGCGATCTCCATGGAGCGGTCGTTGAGCCGCTCGAAATTCCATGGCACGTAGGGGATGTCGTGGTCGACGCAGTACTCCTCGGCCCACTCCGGCGCCACGACGACGTATCGCCGGTCGAACCGGTCGAGGGCCTCCACCGCATTGAGACTCCAGCCGAGAAGCGCTACATAGCCTTTGTCCGGGTTCCTGGTGGCCGATTCGCCCTGTGGCATGGACCGTTACTCCTTCGGCGTGTGCGCTCGTCGACGGTGTGGCTGGCATTCCGTACCCGGCGCGTACCCGGCGATCTGCTGCGCAAGCACCTGACTCCCGCCGTGGCGTCCGTCCGTCGCCGGATCTCCGGCGGGACGAACTCCTCGCGCGGCACGGCCTCCCACGCCTTGTGCCACTTCGGAGCCGGGAGGTACCAGTCGCTGTCCGGACAATTACCCCGCCATGAGATGTAACTCACCGTCGCAGCGCGGTGCAGGGTGTAATCGGGGTGTGGGAAGAGTGTTAATGTCATGTGTCGGCGCAAGCCTCAAGCAGTAAGAAGAAAGCCAGAGTTGGCCGAAACAGAAGCGAGGCTTCTGCACACGGTCTTCCAGGGGAATTCCGGCCACCCGTGAAACTTCCGGGCCAGGCCGTAGAACGCCGCACTGCATGACCAGCAGCTGAACTGCACCACGCCAAGCCTCAACGGTGTCCGCTCTTCCGGGACGCCGTTCTCCTTCGCATGCCGCAAAGCAGGAGACTATGCCCGTTCAATCACTCGCGGAGCTCGTACGCTTCGTCCGCCGCAATTCGTCCTTTTACGCGTCGCTCTACTCCGGTCTGCCCGACCGCGTGAAGGAGCTGACCGAACTGCCGGTCATACCTCAGACCGAGTTCTGGCAGGCCAACAACCCCCGCGGAAACACACTGCTGACCGGCCCGCTCGACGAGGCAGTGGTTTTCAAGAGTGGCGGGACCACCGGTGCGCCGAAGTTCTCCTTCTACACCCGGGATGAATGGAACGAATTCACCACGGCTTTCGGCGCCGGGCTGGTCGAGGCCGGGCTGCGGCCCGGTCAGCGGGTCGCCGACCTCTTCTACACGGGCGATCTCTACGCCAGCTTCACCTTCATCCTGGACGCACTGCACCGGGCCCCTGTCGCCAACGTCCGCCTTCCGATCGGCGGCGCCGCGCCCCTGGACTCGACCGTGGGCACACTCGAGCAGTTCGACGTCGAGGTGATCGCCGGGACCCCGACCACTCTCTGCTCGCTCGCCGAGCATCTGCGGGCCGGCAGCCGCCGACTGCCGCACGTGACCACCCTGTTCTTCGGCGGCGAGAGCATCTTCAGCGACCAGCAGCGCCTGTTGGCGACGGCCTTCCCCAACGCCCGTGTGGCCTCCGTCGGTTACGCCGCGGTGGACGCCGGACTCGTGGGCGCTGCCGTGCCGGGCGGCGACCCGCGGCTGCACCGCGCCTTCACTCCGCACACCGTGGTGGAGATCCTCGACGAGCACAGCGGAGAACCCGTCACCCGTGCCGGTGTCCCCGGCCGCGTCGTCGTCACGGACCTGCGCCGGCGCCTGATGCCTGTCCTGCGCTACCCCGTCGGTGACCGCGCCGAGTGGACGGACACCGCGGCCGGGCACTTCCGCATTCTCGGGCGCGCCGAGGAGGGGCTCCGCGTGGGCCCGGTGGCGCTGCACACCCAGGACGTGCACGACCTGGTGCGATCAGCCGATCCCGCCGGCCGCATCACCGGTCTGCAACTGGTGGTCCGCCGCTGGGAGGACCGCGACGGGCTGGTGCTGCGACTCGGCTCCGACCTGCGGGACGAGGACCTGCCCGAACTCACCGCGGCCGTGGACAAGGCGTTCCGGGCGGCCCGCCCGATGTACGCCGCGGCGGTCGCCGCCCGGCACGTCCACCCGATGGCCGTGGAGTGGGTGCGGCATGCCGACCTCGCCGTCAACTCCCGCTCCGGGAAGCTGATCCGCGCCATCGACGAACGTCCGCACGCATGAGCGCGGCGAAGGGGCCTCGCGGGAGACTGCCCGTCGTCCTGCGCAACCCCGCCTTCGGCGCCGTATGGATCGCCCAGGTCCTCACCCAGGCCTCGGCCCGGATGTTCCAGGTCGGCATCGTCTGGTGGCTCGTCCAGTACGCCGCCGGGTCGGATCCGGGTCTTGCCTCCGGCGCGTTCCTCGCCGTGAGCACGCTCCCCGCGGTCGCCCTGGCTCCCGTGGTCGCGGCTGTCATCGCCCGCAACCCGTACCGGTCCGTGATGGCCGCAGCGGCCGCCGGGGCCGGACTGGTCGCCACGTGCACCGCGGCGTGGGCGTTCACGGCTCCGTTGCCGACGGGCGTCGCCTACGGCGCGGCCCTGCTCCTGTCGGGCTGCCAGGCCCTGTTCGACCCCTGTCTGACCACGTCGGTGCCCCAACTCGTCGACGACGCCGACATCGAGGCGGCGACCGGCTTCGAGCTGTCCACGCAATCCCTCGCCGGGCTGGCCGGCGGCCTCCTGGGCCCGCTCGTGGTCGACGCCTGGGGGCTGCCGGGCATCGTCGCCGGATGCGCCGGCGCGTACCTGCTGGCCGCCGGGCTGATCTGCGTCACACGCTTCCCCGGAGCGGCGCCCCGCGGGACGGCAGTCGGGGGGACGGCAGCCGGGAGCAGCACGGGAGTGGAGGGGACGCGAGGCGGAGGAGCGGCCGCACGGTCCGCCGAGGAACCGGCGCCAGGCAGCGGACCATCCGCCGCCCCGCGTCGTACGCTGCGGCAGATCCTCGCCGAACTGCCGTTCATCCGGCGCGTGTTGCTCAGTTTCGCCGCGGCGAACGTCTTCACCACGGCCGTCTTCGTGGTGATGCCGCTCTACACCGCCTCCGTGCTGCGTGCCGACGGTTCCACCGTGGCGCTCCTGGAAGCGGCGCTCGGCGTCGGCACCCTCGCCGGGTCGTTCACCGGCGGCAGACTGCGGGGCCGCCCGACCATGGCCGGCGCCGTCTGCCTGGGACTCATGGCGGCCTCGTTCGCCCTTCCGGGCCTGCTCGCGGACCGGACCGCCTACGCGGTGGCCATGGTCGTCGCGGGGTGGTGCGTGGGCGCCGTCGGCGTGCGGTTCGTGGCCCTCTTCCAGCGGCTCGTACCGCCTGCCGACAAGCCGGGGTTCTTCGCGGTCATGCAGTCGCTGCTCGGAGCCACCTTCCCGCTCGCCTCCCTCCTGTTCGGAGTCCTGGGCGACCAGGTCTCACCGCAGACCCTCTGCCTGGTCCAGGCGACGGGCCTGGTGCCAGTGGCCCTCCTCCTGTGGTGGACGGGCGCCCGTGGGAACGCCGCCGACGAACGGACGTACTCACCCGGCCTCGGGGCGACGGCAACCGGCGCCGGGCACACGACCGCGCCGGACACCTCCGCCGCTGCGCCCACCTCAGTCCCGACTCCCACCGCCGCCGCGACCGCGACCGCCACCGCCACCGCTGAAGGAGGAGCACGATGACCGTCACGATCACTCCCGCCGTCCTCCAGGACGTCGCGGAACTGCGGCAGTTGTACTTCGAGGTCTACGGCCACGGATACCCGGTGCCGCTCGGCAGCGACCCCGCGGAGATGCGGCGGCTCATCACCGATCCGCACACCCACTGGCTCGTCGCACGCAAGCCCGGCGCCGGGGAACTGGCCGGCTCCGTGGTCGTACAGGCCGATCCCGGGAGCCGGATCGGCAAGCTCGTCGGACTCGCCGTCCACCCCGTCCACCGCGAGGGGGGACTGGCCGGCCGGCTGACCGGCGCGGTCTGCGGCGCCGCACTGGCCACCGGTTCCCTCGACTCGATCTACTCGACGGTGCGGGTGGTGACCGAAGGCCCCCAGCACATCGTGGTGCGCAACGGTTTCCGCCCCCTGGGGTTGATGCCCAACGCCGTCGAAGTGGCGGGCTGCGAAAGCCTCGCCCTCTTCGCCCGCTACGCCGACGACGTACTGAACAACCGCGAGCAGGTACCGAGCGTGCCCGCCCCGCTGGCTCCGCTCCTCACCGCCGTGGAGGAGACCTCGGGCATCGGCTACGCGAGCGTCCGCCCCATCGAGGCGCCGGGCACCGGCCTGCTCTCCGGACCGGTCGTACCCGCCACCACAGCCATGGAGACCGTCACCGCCCGCCACTTCGTGGGCCGCCGCTTCCTCGAACGGTTCCCCGACCCGGCGGGTCGCTTCTTCCCGCTGCATTCCCCGAACACGATCCTCACCCCGGAGAACGGTGAGTTCGAGGCGTACGCGGATCTGGACCCGGCCACCGGAAGCTGCTCACTCATCGCGGTGCACCCCTACCCCGCGGCCATGGCGCACGCCCTGGAACCACTGATGACCGCGGTCACCCGTACCGGCGTGGACTACGTCGAGACGCTGCTCCCGCTCTCCGACACCGCGGGGCTCAGCGCCTTCCTGGCCGCGGGATTCGTTCCCAGCGCGATCTATCCGGCCATGCGCCGCCTCGGCGACCGCTTCCACGACTACGTCGTGCTCTCCCGGACCAACCGCCAGATCGACTTCCGCGCCACCGCCGTCAGTTCGCTGGTGCAGCCGTATCTGAGCGCGTATCTGAGGGCCTGGACCGCGATGTACCTTCCACTTCACGAGGTTGTCTCATGAATCCCCATCTGCTTCCCGTCGAGGTCCCCGATCCGGCGGCGCTGCCGCACGTCCAGCAACTGTGCGACCTCGCGGCACCCTACGAGCAGGGCCCGGAGAGCGATGCCCTCTTCGCCGCCGCGATGGCCGAGAGCAACTCCTGGCATGCCCGACGCTCCCCGTTCTTCAAGTCGTTGCTCACCGACGAGCCCGGGACGCCGTCCCCCGGCGTGGGCCCGGACGTCCGCGCCCCGCTGGTGCACGCCAACTTCTTCAAGCGCCACGAGGTGCTCTCCATCCCCCGGGACGAGGTCTTTCTCCACCTCACTTCCTCCGGCACCACCGGTCAGAAATCGCAGATGTTCTTCGACGAGTGGACCATCCGCTCCGCCCAGCGCATGGTGGCCCGCGTCTTCGACCACTACGGGTGGATAACCCCGGACCAGCCCGTCAACTACCTGCTCTACAGCTACGAGCCCGCACCGCAGCTGAAGCTCGGCACGTCCTTCACCGACAACTACCTGTGCGACTTCGCGCCCGCGCAGCACACCACTCACGCGCTGCGCCACACCGGTACGGGACACGAGTTCGACGTGCGCGGGTGTATCGAGGCGCTCCAGCGGTACGCCGGCGAAGGTCTGCCGGTGCGGATCTTCGGCTTCCCGGCGTTCCTCCACTTCACCCTGGAGCGGATGCGTTCCCTGGGGGTGCCTCCGGTGCAGTTGCCACCCGGCTCGCTCGTCGTGCTCGGCGGCGGCTGGAAGGGCCACGCCGACCGTCAGATCGGCAAGGACGCCTTCCGTTCGGAGGTCACCGAGCAGCTGGGCATCCCCTCCGAGCGGATCCGCGACACCTTCGGGTCCGTGGAGCACTGCGTGCCCTACGTCGAGTGCGAACGGCACCGGCTGCACGTCCCGGTGTGGTCCCGTGCCGCCGTACGCGACACCGCCACCCTTGAGCCGCTTCCCCACGGTGAGCGCGGCTACCTCCACCTCGTCTCCCCGTACATCACCTCGGTCCCTGCGCAGAGCGTGCTCATGGGGGACCTCGCCTCGCTGCACCCCGGCGAGGAATGCGGCTGCGCGCAGCCGACCCCGTGGTTCACCGTCCACGGCCGGGCCGGAGTGAGCCGCAACCGCAGCTGTGCGGTGGCCGCCGCCGAACTTCTGAAGGGAATGTCATGACCAGCGCACCGACCTCCGGGGCGACAAGCGGACTCCACCTGTGGCAGGGCGCGTTCGTCGACGACGCGGAGGTCAGCGAGCTCCTCGCAGGCCTGCCCGCCCTCACCGAGCGCACGATGGCGGAGCAGCTGCCCACCGACGTCGTGCTGTGCGCCTGCGATCGGCTCTCCGAGGCGCTGCGCACCCCCGGCGACCCGGCTCACGCCCGGCTGACGGACTGTCTCATCGAGGGCGGTACGGAACCGGAGGAGGCGGCTTCCCTGCTCGCCGAGCTGGCCGGGGCCCTCAGCCGCCAGGCGCTGGAGCGCAAGCTCCGCCGCGAACTCGGCGGACTCCGCCCGGAGCGGCTCACCCGGCCCGATGCGCGGGAGACCGTCTACGAGGCGTGGGCACCGCTCGGCCTCGTCGTGCACATCGCACCGGGCAACGCGGCGGGCGTGGCTCCGCTGAGCGTCGTCGAGGGACTGCTGACCGGCAACCTCAACGTGCTGAAGACGAGCAGCTCCGACACGCCGCTCGCACCGCTTCTGCTGGACGAACTCGGCGCCGCCGACGAGACCGGCATCCTCGCCCGCCGTGTCATCGCATTGAGCTTCCCCTCCAGCCGCCGCGAATGGCTGGAGCGCCTGTGCGCCGCGGCCGACGCGGTCGCCGTCTGGGGCGGCGAGGACGCCGTGGCCGGCATCGCCGAGCTCACGCCGCCGGGCTGCCGCCTGGTCGAGTGGGGCCACAAGATCTCCTTCGCGTATCTGACCCGCGACGCCTGGAGCGACCCCTTCGTCCAGTCCGAACTCGCCGCGGACGTCTGCCGCCTCGACCAGCAGGCCTGTTCCAGCCCTCAGGTTGTCTACCTCGACACCGACGACCCGGAGGAGGTCTTCGCCTTCGCGGACAGCTTCGCGGCCCAACTGGCCCAGGTCTCCGGCAAGTTGCCTCTCCCCGAACTCGACGTCGCCGAGCACGCCGAGGTCACCAACACCGAACTCGTCGCCCGGCTCGAACAACACCTCGGCCTGACCCGGGTCGTGGCCGCCGACGACGGCTCCTGGCGCGTCCTCGCCGACACCCGTCCCGCGATGACCGCCTCTCCGCTCCACCGCAGTGTCTGGGTCAAGCCGCTGCCACGCCGCGACGTGACGGCCACCCTGCGGCCCATGCGGCGCTACCTACAGACCGCGGCGATCGCCGGCACCCGGGCGGACGTGGCGGAACTGACCTGCTCCGTCGTCACCGCGGGTGTCACGCGAGTGACCCCGGTGGGCGCCATGCTCGACGCATACGACGGCGAACCCCACGACGGCGTCTACGCGTTGCAGCGGTACAGCAGGCGGGTCGCCGTGCAGGCCGACGAGCGCTTCACCGCCACCTCCTGCCTCGACGACCTCGTGGCTCCGGCCGTACAGCCGGCCCCGCCCACCGGAGGGCTGCTCGACAAGGCAGGCGTCCAGGAGCAGTTGAAGAGCCTGGCACCCGAACACGCCCACCTGTACTTCCGCAGCGGCGGCAGCACAGGCGCGCCCGCCCTCTCCGTCTTCACCAACGCCGACTACGACACGCAGATGCGCGCCGCCGCGAACGGCCTGCTCGACTCCGGGTTCGACCCGGCCCGCGACCGCGCCGCCAACCTCTTCTACAGCGGCAGCCTGTACGGCAGCTTCATCAGCTTCTTCTCCATACTGGAGCGGCTGAACGCCACCCAGATCCCGCTGTCAGCGGGCACCGACCTCGCCGCCGTCGCCGAAGCCCTGGTGACCTACCGGGCCGACACCCTCTTGGGCATGCCCTCCTACCTCTGGCAGCTCTTCCACGCCCAGGGGGAGACGCTGCGCGCCTACGGGGGAGTCCGGAAGGTGTACTACGGCGGTGAGCACTTCACCGCCGAGCAACGCCGCGTCCTCACCGAGGACTTCGGCGTCGAGGTGATCCGGTCGGCCGCGTACGGCAGCACCGATCTCGGGCCGCTGGCGTACCAGTGCGAGCACGCCGAAGGCTCCGTCCATCATGTGCTGACCGACCTGCACACCCTGGAGATCCTCGACCCGGAGGAGGACCGGCCGGTACGGGACGGGGAACCCGGGCGACTGGTCTTCACCAGCCGGGCCCGGTCCGGGCAGCGGCTCGAGCGCTACCAGATCGGCGACATCGGCCGGGCACTGAGCGGTGTGTGCCCCTGCGGCAGCCGTGCCCCGCGGATCGAACTCCTCGGCCGACACGGCGATGTGGCACGCATCGGCACGAACTCCTACCACTACCGGCGCTTCGTCGACGCCGCCGAGAGGCACCTCGGCTACCGCGGCGAACTCCAGATCGTCCTCACCTCGGAGGCAGCGCGGGAGCGGCTCACCGTCCGGCTCGACGAGTGCTACGCCCCGTCCGCCGACTCGGCCCGGGCCGCCTTCCTGGCGGAGGTTCCGGGCCTGCGCTCCGCGGTCGAGGAGGAGGACCTCCTCACCTGCACGGTCGAGATCACCGACGGGGCCGCGTTCGAACGGACCTCGGCCAGCGGCAAGTTGCGCACGTTCGTGGACCGGCGCAGGACGGGATGACGTTCGTGCGTGGCCCTGGTGGCCCGCGGGAAACGCCTTCCGGCGTCTTCCGCGGGCCACACTGCTGCCCAGGAGAGACGTCAGACCCGCTCCAGAGCCCGATGCGGCCCATTGGGGCGCTCCGCCTTGATCGTGTCGCCGGGGCGCACCGTGCCGCCTTCCTTCACGATGCTCATGATTCCGGCCTTGCGTACGACGTTCCCGGCCTCGTCACGGCCGACGACCTGCTTCAGGAGCCCCTCCTGGAAGTTGTCGATCTGCAGGCAGGGATTCCGCAGGCCGGTCACCTCGAGGACTGCCTCGTCGCCGATGCGCAGCAGGGTCCCGGCGGGCAGGCCGAGCAGATCGATGCCGCGGGTGGTGATGTTCTCGCCGAGCTCACCGGGCGCCACCGCGAACCCTTCTTCGCCGACCTCGGCGAATAGCTCCTCATGGATGAGGTGGACCTGACGCAGGTTCGGCTGGGTGGGGTCCTGAGCGACGCGCGAGCGGTGCTTGACCGTCACACCAGCGTGTACATCGCCCTCCACACCAAGCCCGGCGAGCAGCGTGATGCTGCCCCGGTTCGGCTTGGTGAACGAGTACTGGCCGTTGCTGCTGACCGCCGTCACCATCCCGCTCATACCTCGGAACCCCCTCCTCCTCCGCCGTAACAATGATCAGCCACGACCCTGACCCTCGACCGCCAGGCGCGGCAGCCACCCTCAATCCGGGGCGGACCGCAACTGACGCGGTCGGACGTCACGGTCAGACCACCTCGTAGAAGCCCTCGCCGTCCATGTACCGCGCCGACAGGATGTTGTGCATGACGACGCTCTCGGTCTCATGCACGAGGTACACGCGCATGGGATAGGTCCAGTCGTCGATCGAGCGATGGATCTCGTCCCCCGGGTGCACGTTCAGGGTGATGTCGTGGAAGCTCTCCAGCCCGCGGAGTTCGGCCATCTTCGGATAGCCGACGAGCTTGCCCGTCGTCGGCGAGACCATGTTGACGATCCCGGCGTGCCGGGTCAGTTCGTAGCCGGTCTCCCAGCGCTCGAGGAAGCGCTCGGGGTCGACGTACGCGTCCACGGTCCAGTCCAGCTGGCTACTGCCGATCGCGCCCTTGGCCGGCACATGCACGTCCGCGCCGCAGATCCGGGCGGCACTCTCGACCAGCCGCGGGCCCTGCGGCGTCAGCTTGAGCTCGGTGTGCGCGGGACCGTTGCGCACCCCCAGGGCGTCCAGGACCAGGCCGTTGTACTCGACCAGCGCGTCCTGGTCCGCACCATGACGGGGCATCAGCTGCGCCCCGGCCGCCATGTCGTGCACGCCGTTGGCACGGAGGTGGTGCATCTTCCAGATGTCCGTGACGTGGTGCTTGCCGTCCAGGCTGACGGTGTTCACGATGTACTCGCTGCCGACCAGGTATTCCTGTGCCAGGACCGCGTGGTTGTGCAGCTCCAGCGCGCTCTCGGTGCCGATGAGCGCCTCGAACGCAGCGCGCACCTGGTCCTCGTCGTCACAGAAGTGGACGCCGTCGCTTCCCGCGCTCTGCAACGGCTTCAGTACCACCCGGCCTTCGGCCTCCTGGTACCAGGCGAGCAGCGTGTCCAGGTCGGAGGCCAGGATCTGACCCGCGCCGGGCACCCCTGCCTCCTTGACCGTCTCCATCATGCGGAACTTGTCCCGGCGGGCCGGGCTGAGCGCCGTGCCGTTCGTCCGCAGGCCGAGCGCCTCGCTCAACAGGTCCGCGACCTCGACTCCGCTCTCTATGCCTGCCAGCAGACTCACAGGCGTGTGCGCTGCGAGGGCCGCGACCGTGGCGTCGGCATCCCCCGTGTGCACGATGTTGGCGGTGAAGTCCGACGCCCGGAAGCTCTTCTCGTACCCCGCGGGGATCACCGGGGTGCTCTGGACGTGGACGCACTCATAGCCGCGTTCCCGGAAGAGCGGGGCGAGGGATCGTGCGCTCGAATACGCGTCGACGATGACGACCACGCGGGGAGCGGCAGGCTTGACGGTCATTCTTACCTCACTTTTCATGTGGACCGATGCGTCGGCGGCGGCGTTCGACGAGCCGCTGCCGAAGGCGGTCGGGCACGCCCGACCAGCACGTTTCCCGGTGGGGGCCCGCTCACGTTCGTCTCCCGTACCGGGCGGGGTACCTCCTCGCGGAACCCGCGGCGGGGCGGGGCGTGTCTCCGCGCACCCGCCCGCCGCCGGCTCACGGGTGTCCACGAGCACATGCCGCGTCCCCGGCCCCGTACCGTCACTCGATTCCCAGGGCGGACATCATCGGGCGCAGCTTCGCGCAGGACTCCGCGTGCTCCGCCTCCGGATCGGAGTCCGCCACGATGCCGCAGCCGGCGTACAGCGAGGCGGAGGGGCCGTCGACCAGGGCGGATCGTATGGTGACCGCGAACTGGCCCTGCCCGGAGCGATCGGCCCACCCGACCACGCCCGCGTACCAGCTCCGGTCGAGCCCCTCGTTGTCGGAGAGCCAGCTCAGCGACTCCTTGCGCGGATGGCCGCCGAGGGCCGGGGTCGGGTGGAGGCGGTCGACGAAGTCCAGGATTCCCGCGGTGGAGTCCGCCCCCAGCTCGCCGCGGACCGCCGTGGACAGATGCTGGACGTTGGCGAGCTTGACCACGCTCGGTTCCTCGTCGGAGGCGACGTCGACACACGAGTCCCGCAGGGCGTCGCGGAGCATCTGCACCACGACGTCGTGCTCGTGCTGGATCTTGGCGCTCCCGGCCAGTTCGAGGGCGAGTGCCGCGTCCTGTTCCGGGGTGAGCCCGCGGGGCGCCGTGCCGGCCAGCCCCAGCGCGTGCACCGCCCGCCCGTCGACCCGTACAAGGTATTCGGGGGTGGCGCCGAGGAAGGTGTACTCCTCGTGGTCCACCGCGAACACGGTGGTGTCGGGATAGGCGGTGCGCAGCCTGTTCACCGCGGTCGGCACGTCGAACGGGCTGGAGGCGGTGACCCGTAATTCGCGCGCCAGCACCACCTTCTCGAACGCGCCGTCCCGGATCCGGCCGGTCGCGCGGCGGACCAGCCCCTTCCAGTGGTCGGCGTCCGGCAACTCGGTTCTGCTGTACGTCCGTTGGCTCGCGTACGCGGACTCCGGCGCTCCGGCGGCGGTCTCCGGCGGCAGGCAGAGGCCGGCCAGATGAGCCAGGCCATCGGTCACCTGCTCGGGATCGCTGTCGTGCAACAGCACCGCGTTGAGGCGCAGTTCGGCCGGTACGGGACGGTCGCCGCCGGCCCGGTCGGGCACCGTGCCACGGATCTGCAACGCGGGCACCCACACCAGGGCGTCGGGAAGGCGTCCCTTCCCCGAGGCGTCCTCGGGGCTGAACGCGAAACCGCCGATGGCCAGAGGGCCTTCGCCCACGGGCAGTTCGGTGACCTCCGTCCCTCCTGCGACGAGGTCCCGGGTCAGGGCCTGCCAGCCGTCGCGGACCAACGTGACACGGTTCTCGCCCCGTCCCCGCAGGTCACGCGCCGATCCGATCGCGACGACCGAGCCGCGGTCCCACGCCGACTGCCAGAGGAAGGACCGCGGCGTACCGCGCCGGGCCCGCCTCCAGATCGCGACGGGGTCGGCGAGGGAGACCGGCTTGGCCCAGCTGATGAGAACGGGGCGGTGGCTGCGGCGGGCCTGGTCGAGGCCGCGCCGGCAGGTGGCCAGCAGGCTGTCCCGGTCGCTCGGTTCGAGCACCGCGACGGGCCGCACAGGGGTGACCACTGATGTGGCCGTGGAGGTCATGTCTAGTACACCCCTTCGACAGCGGTCTGACCGTCGGCCACGGTGAGGGGCCTGATGTCGGCCAGCCCGTCCTGGGGGTACTTCGCGGTGGGCGCGATGCGCAGCACGGAGTCGCGCTCCAGCGTCCAGGGGAGCAGCAGGTCCCGGGAGACGAGGCTGATCTTCACCTGCCCCCGCTCGCCGTGGGCGACGGAGGCGCCGGTGTTCTCGGGGTCCACCACCTTGACCCTGCTGAACGGGTGGAAGGGGATGAACACGCAGCGTTCGTCGTCCTGTCCCCCCTCACGGGGGCGCTGCGGGGCGATGCCCATCATGGTGTTGCCGTACAGGCCTACTACGGCGGCATCGGGGAAGAGTTCGTCCTCGAAGGCCCGGAGCGTCTCGGGGCTCACGCTCGTGCCGGCCCAGATGATGCCGCGCACCTTCTGCTGCACCAGATCCAGCAGCTTCTCCTCGGCGGCCAGGGCTTCGAGCACCGGCGGGGTGGCGAAGAGGACGGAGACGGGCTGGGTGGACAGGATGTCGTGGGCCTGCGCCAGGATGTGCTTCACATAGCGGGCGGCCTCATCGGTCCGCCCCTGTTTCACGCTGTTCTTGACCCAGCGCGGGTCGAAGTCGATGTAGTGGCAGAACGTGCCGCGCAGCTGCGCCAGCAATCCGATGGAACGGCCGACGATGTGCGGTCCCGTGGGGCCGAGGTGCAGCCAGTGGCCCTCGCCCTCGCCGGGAACCTTGTGATCGGCGAGAACCTCGCTCACCCAGTGGACACCGTTGCGGCGCGACCGCGATTCCACGATGCGCTTGGGCCGCCCTGTGGTGCCCCCGCTGTCGAAGACCTGGAAGTCCCAGCCCTCCTTGCCGATCCCCGCGGGGACCAGCGCGTCGACCGGGACGTCCTTCCAATCCTCACTGACGTCCGGGAAGAGGTCGAGGTCGTCCCAGGTGTGGACGTCGGTGAGCGGGTCGAAGTCCAGTTCCGCCGCGCGCTTCACCCAGTACGGCGACCCGGTGGCGGGGGAGAAGTGCCACTGCATCGCTGCGTGGATGAAGTCCTCCGGCGCGAGGTCCGGGGTCAAGGGGTCGATGATGTGCTCGGACATGCGGTGACTCCAAGGAACGAAGGATCAGACCTGGGCGAGGGAGTGGGTGAGGGCCGGCGACAGGGTGCGGCCCACGGCCTCCACGACCGGCTTGAGCCGGCCCATGAGGGTGCTGAACTGCTCACTGTCGAGAGCCTGGGCGCCGTCGCACATCGCGTTCGAAGCGTCCGTGTGGACGTCGACGATCAGCCCGTCGGCGCCGCACGAGGCCGCCGCCAGGGACATCGGCGTGACGAGGTGGGGCTTGCCCGTGCTGTGGCTCGGGTCGACGATCACCGGCAGATGCGTGAGCCGCTTGGCTTCCGCCACCGCGCTGAGGTCCAGGGTGAACCGGGTGCCGCGCTCGAAGCTGCGGATACCGCGCTCGCACAGGACGACGTCGCTGTTTCCCATGTGCAGCACGTACTCGGCCGCGAGCAGCCACTCCTCGATGGTGGCGGACATTCCGCGCTTGAGGAGGACGGGCCGTCCGGAGGCTCCCGCCTCGCGCAGCAGCTCGAAGTTCTGCATGTTCCGCGCACCGATCTGGAGCATGTCGCTCTCCTCGGCGACGCATTTCACGTCTTCCGGTGTCACGACCTCGGTGACGACCGGCAGGCCGGTCCGCTTCCGCTGCTCGGCGAGGAGCGTCAGTCCCGCGAGCCCCAGCCCCTGGAAGCTGTACGGCGAGGTGCGGGGCTTGAACGCGCCGCCGCGCAGCATGACGGCGCCGCTCGCGACGACCGAGTCCACCACGGCGTTCATCTGCGCCGGGCTCTCGACCGCGCAGGGACCGGCGATGACGGCGAATCCGGTGCCGCCGAACACCGCTCCGCCGGCGGAGCCCAGCGCCACTTCGGTGTCCTCGGGACGGAACACGCGGCTGGTCAACCGCTGAGATCCGGACACCGTCACCACTCGGTCGACGCCCGGCGCACTCTCCAGAACCGTTGCCAATTCAGGCCCGTCGGTTCCTTCGGTGATTAGAACTGTGACCCCCGCCACAGTGCTGGATACCGGAATCAGGCCACGACTCCGAAGTAATTCACTTGCGGATTCAACCTGTTCTCGGGAAGCCTGCGGACTCATTACGACGATCATCGAAAGCCTTCCAAGGGACGGTCGGAAATTCTCCGAGAGAGCTCAGGGGGGTGCCGCCCAGGCGTGGTCGTGGCATCGCCATCACTGAGTCTTGTCCCCCCGGAAAGATCTGAGATCGGACAGTAGTCCAGAAGTGACGGGATTGCCAAGCACATTGTTTCTGTGCTGTTATCGCCGTGCTGCGCTCGGGCAGGGCGCATGCTGATGGCCGAAAAGTGCACTTGGACAGCGGGGGTACAACATGAAGATGGTCGATATCAGCCAGGGTTGGTACGAGGGCATGCCCTCCTACAACGCCGCGTGGTATCCGAAGTTCGGCATACGTAAGGCGATGTCGCCGGAGACCGACCCGGCCGGTGTGGGGCGGACCTTCTCCGACCTGCAGATCTTCCCGCATAACGGGACTCATGTGGAATCTGGATTCCACTTCTATGAGGACGGCGAGAAAATCGACGAGGTCCCGCTGGAGACCTTCGTCGGCCGTGTGGTCGTCGCGGACCTTTCCGGCCACCGCGACCTCGACCCCGTCACCGGCGACGAGCTGGAGAAGGCGGTCCGTGACGTATGGCAGGCCGGCGACCGCCTGCTGATCCGGACCGACCACCCGAACCGGTACCTCGGTCGGGAGGACTACTGGGACAAGCCGCCCTATCTCACCCTGTCCTCGGCGGACTGGATGGTCGACAACGGTGTGACCCTCGTCGGCATGGACTGCATCACCGAGCGGCCGGACGACCGCAGCGGACAGGTGCACCGGCGGCTTCTGGCCGCCGGCATCCCGATCCTGGAGAACATCCAGAACCTCGACCAGATCACCAGCCAGGTCGCTCAACTGATGGCGCTCCCGGTCAAGATTGCCGGAGTGGAAGCCGCTCCGGCGCGCGCTGTGGTGTTCGACGGCTGGCCGGTCTGACCCTCGGCGGAACACTCACGCAAGGGGGTCCACATGGCTGGGAATGTGACAGCTTTCTGTCTTGAAAAGGTCGGTGACCGAACGGCCGCCGACAAAGAAAGAGAAGTGGCGCCGGATCGGCTCGGGGGGCTGTTACCGGACATCGGAAAGGGTCGCCGAACCGCCGTCGAGCCACATGGATTCCGGTCAGCGCCCGGTCTCCGTACGCACCCGGAACCGCGGGCGGCGCACACATCCGCGCGCGGCCGCGAGGCGTTGACATCCGGGCGCACCAAGGCGCTCGGGAAGGAATTCAACGCCTTCCATGAACGCCGCGAAGGCGGCACATATCCGGAGGGCTGTTCTCCGTCAGCGATCCGGACTACCGGAATCCGCTATTCGGCGGGTCATGACCTCCATGAGCATACCTGGTTCCGGGTCACGACCCGGCTCCCGGATGATTCCCGCACCCTTTCCTGGTCGGCACCAAAGGAGTTGGTCTGACGTGTTGTCCATACCCGTGCTCCGTGACGGGGAGGAGCGGAGTTCCCGCGACACGCATCTCCTTCACGGAGTGGACGGCGTCCCCGTCGCCACCGTCCACGAAGCTCCCGCCATGGTGACCAGGCTCACGGTCAAGCGCATGCGCGCAGCACCGCGGACGGCACAGGACAAGCGCCTCGCGGCGCTGGCCGACGCGGGCCGCCTGTTCGCCGAGGCCACTCTGGGCGGCCAGACGCCGGAGGAGTACTGCCGCGTCCAGTCGATCGTCTCCGGCGTGCCGATCGGGGTGGCTCGCCAGACCCTCGGCCGGATGCGGGACGACTGCGGGCTGCTCGGCGACGTCGTCGCCAGACAGTCCCCCGTGGGCGCCGGCCGCACGGCCCGCTGGGTGCGCCGCGGTTCGGTCTTCGGCGTCGTGGCCCCCAGCAACCACCCGGCCACCCACGGAGCCTGGCTCCAGGCGGTGGCGCTGGGGTACCGGGTCGCGGTGCGTCCGGGCGCCCGTGACCCCGTCACCCCGCTGCGCCTGGTGCGGGCCCTGCTGCAGGCCGGTCTCGAACCCGGGTGGATCAGTCTGCTGCCCGGGCCCCACGCCGCCGCCGACGCTCTCATGGACGCGGCCGACCTGTCCCTGGTCTACGGCAGCGAGGCCACGGTGGCCCGGCTGCGCGGCAACGACCGGGTACTGGTCCGCGGTCCCGGCCGGAGCAAGATCCTCGTGGACGTCCCGGTCGATGAGGCCGTACTGGACCACCTCATCGCTGAGATCTCCGCGGACGGCGGAGTGCGGTGCACCAACACGACCGCCGTCTTCACCTCGGGCGACCACCGTGCCCTGGCCGAAGCGCTGGCCGGGAGACTGGCCGCGCTGCCGGGCCTTCCGGTCACCGATGCCCGGGCGGTGCTGCCCGTCCGCCCGCGCAAGGAGGCCGAAGGCCTGCGTGCGGCCCTCCACCGGGCTGCGCAGGGCGCCGTCGATCTGACGGAGCGGTACTACGAGGCGGACGGCGGTCCGGTGACCGTCGTCGACGAGGACGCCGCGGCGCTGCGGCCTGCCGTGATGTGCGTGGACCGGTCCGACCACCCGGGGCTGGGCACGGAACTCCCGTTCCCCTGCGTATGGGTGGCGCCCTGGGGACGGCAGGAAGGCATCGGCCCGCTGGACGACTCCCTGGCCCTGACCCTGCTCACCGACGACGCCGCGCTCGTCGATGAGGCCCTCGAGGCCCCAGGCATCCGCACGGTCCTGCACGGCAGGGTCCCGCGCTGGTGGCGGGATCCGCATCTTCCGCACGACGGGTATCTGGGGCAGTTCCTCATGGAGGCGCGTGGTTTCGCCGGATCGTGAAATCAGCGGTGCCCCGGGCGATCGCTCCCAGGCCGATTGAAGACAGTGAGGTGATTGACATGGCTGCTGCCTGTCCCGACATCCCGATAGTCATCCTTCCCGAGAACAACATGGTGCGCGGGCGCACCCGCCCCGCCGCACCGGTGGCTGCCGCACTCACCGCGGCGACCGATGCGCTGATGCGTCTGCACGGTGAGTTGCTGAACCCGGCGGGATCCGGCGACGCGGCCCGCAAGGCGATGGACGTGGCGGTGAAGGTTGGCGACTGGCTCGCCGCCGAAGCCATGGTCGTCCCGATGGATGCCGCGGCGCTGAAGCCGATCGTTCCCAACCACGAGTACTTCGGGGTCCGCACGGCGCCGATCGACGACGCCCGCCTGGTCTCGGAAGTGACCACGATCATCGCGCGGACACTGCGCGATCTGCGCAATGCGCGGCTGGACCTGAACGATCAGGCATACGAAGTCCGCGCCATGGCCAGGATCCTTGAGGGCCTGGTGCCGGGCGACGGCGCCGCGTCCCAGCCGGACGAGACCCCCGTCGAGGGTCGGACTCCGCATGTGCCGGGCGACGACGAGCTGACGCGTTGGGTCATCACCCACCACTTCTACTTCGTGCTCAACCTCGCGGCCGCCGACGCCGTTTCCCGGGCGGCCGCCGGCCTGGCGGACGGGGACCGCGACGCGGCGTTCGACGCCCTCCAGGAGGCCACCGTCCATGTCCGCGGCTTCACCGCGGCCATGATCCACTCCGGGGACATGTCGGCTCCGTGCTATGACGCGAAGGTCCGGCCGACCATGCAGCCGCCGGCCGTGCCGGTGGCACTCACCGGCCGGACGCAGCCTGAGCACAAGGCGTTCAGGAAGGCGATGCGGAACCTCGTCAAGGTCTCCGCGCAGCCCTTCGCGGACATGGCGGCGACCGATCCGGAGCTGGCGCTCGCCCGCGACGCGCTGCTCGAGGCCGATCTGCAGGACATCGAGCGGCACATCAGCGTGACGGCCGCTCTGGTCGGTGACGACCACTCGATCGTCCAGGGCGAGGCGTCGGCACAGAGCGCGATCGGTGTGCTGCGCAACATGCGGCACTCCCGGGCGGAGCTGTACCGCGATCTGATGAGGTTCGGCGATCCGGTCACCCTCATCGAAACCTGAACCAGACTGAGTTGACCGAGGGTCAGGCCGATGCCGATGGCATCGGCCTGATCGTCCGCCGGCCCCCGCCTCCGGAAGGAACAGCGTGACAAAGACCGTACAAGACCGCGGCGAGGCACCTCCGTTCACTCTTGTGGCGACCCTGGCCGCGCTGTCCGCGCTCGGCCCCCTGTCGATCGACATGTACCTCCCGGCGCTGCCCGAGCTGGGCAGGGACCTCGGCGGCGGCGCCTCACTGATCCAGCTCACCCTCACCGCCTGCCTGGTCGGGCTGGCGCTCGGCCAGGCGGTGTCGGGCCCCGCCAGCGATCTGCTGGGACGGCGCCGGCTGCTGCTCGGCGGCATCATCGGCTACACCGTGGCGTCGCTGCTCTGCCTCGTCGCGCCGAACGTCTGGCTCCTGATCGTGGGCCGGCTGTTCCAGGGCCTCTCGGGCGGCACCGCGATCGTGATCGCCCGCGCGGTGGTCCGGGACCGGAACGAAGGGCCCCGGGCCGCCCGCTTCTTCGCCAGCCTCGTCCAGGTCAGCGCGCTCGCGCCGATCGTGGCGCCACTGCTCGGCGGAGCGCTGCTCCAAGTCATGCCGTGGCGCGGGCTGTTCGCCGTCATCACCGGGATCGGCGCGATACTGGTCGTTGTCGTGTACCGCGGCATGCCCGAGACGCTGGACCCCGAGGACCGACGCGGCGACGGGCCGAAGGCCGTACTCGCGACGTTCGGCAGACTGGCCGCCGACCGGGCCTTCGCCGGCTACATGCTCACCGGTGGGCTGGCCTTCGCCGCGATGTTCACCTATATCTCCGGTTCGCCGTTCGTGATCCAGGAGGTCTACGGCCTTCCCCAGCTGGCGTTCGCCGGCATCTTCGCGGCGAACGGCCTGGGCATCGTCATCGCCGGCCGCGTCGGCGCCCGGCTGCTTGACCGGCATGGTTCCCGCAGGCTGCTCGGCATCGGCCTGTCCATAGCCGCCGTGGGCAGTCTGACCGTGGTCAGTTCGACGGCGGCCGGGCTCTGGACCCTGCTGCCCGGCCTGTTCCTGGTGGTCGCGCCGATCGGGCTCATATTGCCGAACTCGATGGCCCTCGCGCTCTCCGGCCGCCCGCCGCGGATGGCGGGCACCGCCTCCGCGCTCATGGGGCTGGCCCAGTTCGCCCTCGGCGGACTCGCCGCCCCGATGGCCGGCCTCGGGGGTTCCGGCACTTCGGTCCCGATGGTCGTGGTCATCGCCGGCCTGAGCCTGTCCGCCCTCGCCGCCTTCGCGCTGACCCCGCGCCCACCCGTTGCCGACTGAGCCGCGCCGGACGGCACGGCCACGGTGAGACCGCGGCCGGCCGAACCGGGCGAGAAGGAGGGGCGGTACGCCGTGGCGACACGCGCCGCGCCCGGCCCCGAACGGACAGCATCGCCTCGGACGCCCCTGCACGGGACGGCACCGGGGCCCGCCCTCTGGCCCCACACCAACTCGCACGGAGACATGGCACCTTGACCCTGGACAGCATCCTCGTCGTCGGCGGCGGACTCGCCGGAGCGCACGCCGCCGCGGCACTCCGCGCCCGTGGCTACCGGGACGCGATCACCGTCGTCGGTGCGGAACCCCACCCGCCGTACGATCGCCCGCCGCTCACCAAGTCGGTGCTGGCCGGCGATGAAGGCGACGAAGGCGATGAAGGCGATGAAGGGGACACGTCCTTCCTCACCGACTGGGTGGATCTGGGGATCGACCTGCGCCTCGGTGAACGCGCCGAGGCCCTCGACCTGCACGACCACCTGGCGGGCGGCGTTCTGAAGACGTCGGCGGGCGCACTCGCCTTCGGCGGGCTGGTGCTCGCGACCGGCGCGGAGCCGGTGCGGCTGCCCGGCGAGGGGCGGCAGCACGTGGTCCGCACCGTGGACGACGTACGGGCACTGCGCCCGCTGCTGCGCCCGGGCACGCACCTCGCGCTCGTCGGCGCGGGCTGGATCGGCGCCGAGGTCGCCACGGTCGCGGCCGCGAAGGGGTGCCGGGTCACGGTGCTGGAGGCGGGGGAGGCTCCGCTCGCCGCGGCGGTCGGCGCCCGGATCGGCGCATGGACGGCCCCCTGGTATGCGGAGGCCGGGGTCACCCTGCGCTGTGGGACGGCCGTCACTTCCGTGGACCCCGGCGGACTGTGTCTGGCTGACGGGGAGTTCCTCGCGGCGGACGTGGTGGTGGTGGGTGCCGGCGCCCGCCCCGCGGTCGGCTGGCTCAGGGACTCCGGCCTGGAGATCGCGCGTGGCGTGGTCGTCGACGAGTCCCTGCGCACCGCGCGGCCCGAGGTGGTGGCTCTCGGGGACTGCGCCGCCTGGTGGTCACCTCGGTACGGGCGGCACATGGTGGTCGAGCACTGGGACACCGCGCTGAAGGCGAGTGAACTGGCCGCCGCCGCGCTGCTCGGTGAGGACGTGTGCCATGACCCGGTTCCGTACTTCTGGTCGGAGCAGTTCGGCCGCATGGTGCAGTACGCGGGCGACCACCAGGGTGCCGACCAGGTGGTGCTGCGCGGCTCGCCGGAGGACCCGGAGTGGGCGGTCCTTTGGCTGGCAGGCGATCGCCTCCTCGCGATCCTCACCGTGAACCGCCCCCGGGACCTGTTGCAGGCACGCCGCGCCCTCACCACCGGCTGCGCGGTCGACCTCCCCGCCGCCACCGACCCCGGCACCGCGCTGCGCGACGCCTTGCGCGTTCCATGAACGACCCGGAAGGGACCCTTCTCATGACCACTCAGGAAAGGCTGCCCCGCTTCCGGGCCGCCGTGCGCGAACTCGTCAGCTACCGGCCCGAGAAGCCGGCGCTCTCCCCGGAGGGCCGTTCCTACGCGCTCGCCGCCAACGAGACTCCGTTCGGCCCACTGCCCGAGGTGGCACGGGCGATCCAGGAGCAGACCGAGGGCATCAACCGCTACCCCGACAACACCGGCCAGGCCCTCACCGCGGAGATCGCTGAACGGTTCGGAGTGGACCCGGACGGCATCGCACTGGGCTGCGGCTCGGTGGGCGTCGCCCAGCAGCTGATCACCGCCGTCGCCGAACCGGGTGACGAAGTCCTCTACGCCTGGCCCTCGTTCGAGGCGTACCCGCTCCTCACCCGGCTCGCCGGTGCGGTGCCCGTCGCGGTGCCGCTGCGCGACAACGCGCATGACCTCGCGACGATGGCGGAGCACTTCACCGACCGCACCCGGCTGGTCTTCGTCTGCAATCCGAACAACCCCACCGGGACGGTCGTCGGCCGCGCCGAGCTGGAGGAGTTCCTGGGACGCGTACCTCCCGGCTGCCTCGTCGTGCTGGACGAGGCGTACCACGAGTACGTGCGCGACAAGGCAGTTCCCGACGGGCTCTCGCTCGTACCCGGCCGCCCTCATCTCGTCGTCCTGCGCACCTTCTCGAAGGCGTACGGACTGGCGGGGCTGCGCATCGGCTACGCGGCCGGCCACCCGGAGGTGATCGGCACCCTGCGCAAGGCCTACCTGCCCTACAGCGCGGGCAGCCTCGCGCAGGCGGCGGCGATCGCGGCGCTGCGCTCAGGGGACGAGGTGGCGAGAAGGACGGGCGTCGTCACGGCGGAACGCACACGCCTCGCCGCCGCGCTCGACGCGCACGGATGGCGCCCGGCCGCGAGCGAGGCCAACTTCCTCTGGCTGCCGCTCGGTGAGCGCGCCACCGTCTTCGGCGCGCACTGCGCGACCGCCGGTGTCTCGGTAAGGGCCGTGGCGGGCGCGGGAGTCCGCGTGACCGTGGGCCTGCCCTCGGACAACGACGCCTTCCTGGCGGCGGCCGCGTCCTTCCCCTCTGCCTGACCCGCACCTACTGGGAGCCGGCGGTGTACCGGCTCGAATGGGGGACGCATGTCTTTTATCCGCCCTCGCTTCCCGGGTGAACGCGCCCTGATCTCGGGGATCGCCGTGGACGCGGTCGGCTCCGGGATGTACATCCCCTTCAGCCTGGTCTTCTTCCGTCATGTGACCGGGCTGCCGCTACCGGTGATCGGTCTCGTCCTGACCGTCACAGGGCTCGTCGGCATCGCCGCCGTCCCCCTGGTGGGCGTCGCGGTGGACCGCTTCGGCGCCCGCACCATGCAGATCTCCGTGTACGTCGTGCGGGGGCTGAGCTTCGCCTGCTTCCCGCTCGCCGACGCCCTGCCGGTCTTCGCCGTCGTCGCGCTCCTCACCTCGGTGGGTACCCGCGTCTTCCCCACCACCCAGGAAGCGCGGATCGCCGAACTCGCCGAGGGCACCGACCGGGACCGCCTCCAGGCCCTCAGCCGCAGCCTGGGCAACGCCGGCCTCGGCGCGGGGACTCTGCTGGCCTCGGTCGTCATCGCCGGCGCGGGCGATTTCGGCTACACGGTCACCGCGCTGGTCAACGCAGCGAGCTTCCTCCTCGCGGGCCTCCTCGCCACGTGCATCCCGGCCGCGCCGCGCCGCCCTCCGGCCGGCCCGCGCCCACGCGGCGGCTACCGGGTCGTCGCCAAGGACCGGCCCTTCCTCGGCCTCGTCTGCGCCAACCTGCTCGTCGTTCTCGGCTTCTCGGCGCTCACCACACTGCTCCCGCTGTACGCGACGGACTGGCTGGACGTACCCGAAGGGCTCGTCGGCAGCGCCTTCCTCCTCAACACCGTGCTGTGCGCCGCCCTGGGCGTCCCCGTCGCCGCCCTCACCCGGCGCTGCTTCACCACCCGCCCCCGGGCCGCCGCCGTCGGAGCCGCGCTCTTCTCCCTCTCCTTCCTCGCCCAGGCGGCGCTCGGCACCGTCCGCCCGCACGGTGTTCCGCTCCTGCTCGCCGGACTTCTGGGTGCGGTCTTCGTCATGACGGTGGGCGAGATGATGTACGCCCCCTCCGCCGGAGCGCTGGCGCAGTTCGCCGCGCCCCAGCCGCTGCGCGGCCGCTACCTCGCCACCTACCAGTTGTCCTGGTCACTGGCGTACGCCCTGGGCCCGACGGTTTTCACCTCGCTGCTCACCGTCGACGGCCGGCTGCCGTGGCTGCTCGTGGCGACCACGGCGACGCTCGGCTCGCTCTTGCTGCTGCGCGTCGAGCGCCGTCTCCCTTCCGGCGTCGTCGCCTTCGTGCCCGCTCCCGCTCCGGGGAGCACGACCACGACCGCCGCCAAGTGACCCCGCGCCTCGTACCCGCCCACACCGGGCCATGAGCCTGCGTGAGCCCGCCGCCACCGACCGCACCGCCTCGTACCGAAGCGCTTCCGGCACCGTCCCAAGGAGATCATTGTCATGAGAGCCGCTGTATTCCACGGCAGGCGCGACGTCCGCGTCCAGGAGTGGCCCGCCCCTGCCGCCCCGGGGCCCGGGGAGATCCAGCTCGCCGTGGTGCGCGCGGGCATCTGCGGCACCGACGTCGAGGAGTACGCCTCCGGCCCGCACCTCATCCCGCTGTCCGAGCCGCACTTCGCGAGCGGTCACCAAGGCCCGCTGGTCATCGGCCACGAGATGGTCGGCGAGGTCGTCGCGACCGGCCCCGGCGTCGACGCCTTCACCGCAGGTGACCTGGTCGTTCCGGGCTCCGGGGTCTCGTGCGGGGAATGCCGCTGGTGCGAGCAGGGGCGGACCAACGTCTGCGGGCGGTACTACACGCTCGGGCTGCACGTGGACGGCGGACTCGCCGAGCTGGTCAACGTCCCGGCCGGGATCAGCCGTTCGGTGGGCGGGCTCGCCCCTGATGTCGCGATCATGGCGCAGCCGCTCGCCGTGGCGATGCGGGCGGTACGCGGTATCGCGCCCGAGCCGGGCAGAACCGTCGTCGTGATCGGCCTGGGCAGCATCGGATCGCTGGCGGTGGCCGCCTGCGCGGCCCGGGGAGTCGAGACCATCGGCGTCGACATCTCGGCCGCCCGGCGGGAGACAGGACGCCGTGCGGGCGCGGGGCTGCTCGTCGACGCCTCCCGTGAGGACGCGGCCACCGCGATCAGAGCGGCAACCGACGGGGCCGGTGCGGACGTGGTGATCGAGGCCTCGGGAGCGACCGCCGGACTGGAGACGGCGATGAACGCGGTCTGCCGGGGCGGGCACATCCGCCTGGTCGGCCTCCACCGCGACCCCTCGCCGCTCGACCTGACCCGGCTGGTCCTGGAGGAGATCACGCTTGACACCTCGAAGGTCCACGTCTGTGCTCAGGACCTCCCTCAGGCCCTGGCTCTGCTCACCGCGCACCCGGAGATCGCCACGTCCGCGCTCGACGAGGTGATCTCGCTGGGCAGGCTCGTCCCCGACGGCCTCGAACGCATCGAGCGAGGGGACGCCACGGGCAAGATCGTCGTCCGCCTCCCGTAGCCGGCGGACGTCCGGCCGGGGCCTGAGAACGCAACTCCTCAGGTCCCGGCGATGAGACTCTCCGAGACACCCCGGAACGTACTGCGGTAGGCACTCGGAGAAACACCCACAGCGGCATGCAGATGCTGACGCAGTGAAGCAGCTGTTCCGAAACCCGCATCCGCGGCGACCACGTCCACGGAGAGTTCCGTCTCCTCAAGCAGCTGCCGTGCACGCTCGACGCGCTGCCGGGTAAGCCACTGCATCGGCGTGATCCCGAGTTCCTCGCGGAAGCGCCGGTTGAAGGTGCGGATGCTCATCGATGCCTGACCGGCCAGCTCCCCCAGGGTGAGAGGGCGGCCGAGGTGCTCCAGGGCCCATCTGCGGGCCGCGCCGGTGGAGGACGTGCCCGCCTCCGGCACCGGGCGCTGGATGAACTGGGCTTGCCCGCCCTCCCGGTAGGGCGGGACCACCGAGCGCCGGGCGATGTCGTTCGCGACCGCGGCCCCGTGATCGTTACGGATCATGTGCAGGCACAGGTCCATCCCCGCGGCGCATCCGGCCGAGGTGAGTACGCCCTCGTCCTCGGTGTAGAGGACGTCGGGGTCCAGATCGACGTCCGGGAAGAGCTCTCTGAACTGGCCCGCCCGCCTCCAGTGCGTCGTCGCCCGGCGGCCGTCGAGCAGGCCGGCGGCGGCCAGCACAAATGCCCCCGTACAGATCGAGGCGATCCGGGTGCCCGCCGGGATGCGGTCGAAGGCGTCGGTCAGCGGCTCGTCCAGATGGGGCGTCCGGCGGTCGTAGTCCTCATCCGATGCCGTGACGATCACGGTTTCCGCCTCCGAGAGGGCTTCGGGACCGTTGCGGACGATCATGCTGAAGTCCGTGTTCGTCCGCACCTCGCCAGGGGTGAAGGTACAGGTCACGACCTCATACAGCCGCCGCCCCTCCGAAGACTCGGCGTCGCCGAAGGCCTGATGCACGATGCCCAGCTCGATCGGCAGCTGCCCTTGGCGGACGAGTACGGCGATCCGGTGCCGACCGGAGTTCCCGAAAACAGCCATGGCCAAAGTCTTGCACAGCTTGGCCATCTGGCCACTGGTTGGGGGAGAGCGGATCTCGCACGATGCATGCATGGTTAAGACTTCGAAGGCCGTGCCGGACGCCCCCGGGAGGCATGAGGACACCGCGACGCGCCGGCCCGGCGTGCACCAGGCATGGTGGGTCCTGGCCGTCGCCCTCCTGGTGATCACCGCCTCCAACGCCTCGCTCGCGATGCCCGGAGTGCTGACCGAGCCGCTGCACGAGGAGTTCGACTGGTCGCGCGGCACGATCGGCTTCGCCGCCTCCGTCAACCTGCTGTTCTTCGGACTGACCGCGCCGTTCTCCGCGGCACTGATGGACCGCTTCGGCATCCGCCGCGTCGTCGTGGGCGCCCTGGGCTTGATCGGCGCGGGCGCGGCCCTGACCACGGTCATGACCCAGCCCTGGCAACTGGCGCTGTACTGGGGCTTGCTGATCGGCCTGGGCAGCGGCTCCATGGCGACCACGTTCGCCGCCACCGTCGCCAACCGATGGTTCGTCAGGCGACGCGGACTGGTCACCGGGCTGCTCGGCGGAGCGGCCCACCTCGGACAGCTGATCTTCCTGCCGGGGCTCGCGTGGATCGTCGAGCACTTCGCATGGCGCCCAGGTGTCGTGACGCTGGCCCTGGCGGCGCTCGTCATGGTGCCGCTGGTCTGTCTGATGCTTCGGGACCACCCCGCGGATCTGGGTCTGAAGCCGTACGGGGCAGCGGAGTTCACCCCGAAACCAGCCCCAGTGCCAGGTGCGGCCCGGCGCGCGGTGCGAGTGCTGATCGATGCCGCCCGGACACGGCCGTTCTGGCTGCTCGTCGGCACGTTCATGATCTGCGGTGCGACGACCAACGGCATCCAGTTCGTCCATTTCACCCCTGCCGCGCACGACCACGGCATGCCGCTGACCGTCGCGTCCTCGCTGCTGGCCGCGATCGGGATCTTCTCCTTCGCCGGCACGATCGCCTCCGGCTGGCTCACCGACCGCCTCGACCCTCGGTGGCTTCTCGCCGGCTACTACTCACTGCGCGGCTTGACGCTGGTCCTCCTGCCGCTGGTGATGACGCCCGACGTCGGACTGCCGATACTCGCCTTCGTCGTCGTGTACGGCCTGATCGATGTCGCCACCGTGCCCCCGACGATCGCACTGTGCCGGGAGCGGTACGGGCTGAAGGACAGCCCCATCGTCTTCGGCTGGGTCACCGCCTCCCACCAGCTGGGCGCCGGCCTCATGGCAGTTGGCGGCGGCATGGCGCGCGACACGTTCGGCTCCTACACCCCGGTGTGGATGGCGGCCGGGGGAATCTGCGCGACGGCGGCACTGATGGTGACGCTGGTGAGGCATCCGGCGCCCGCGGGGCCGCCGCGCTCTCCCTGACACGGCGCGGACGACGGCGCCTGTGACGCTCCCGGGCCGAACCCGCTTCCAGACATCACACACAGCGCATCCGACATGAGGAGAGGAACACCGATGGCGAACAAATCACTCTCGCCGCGCGTGACCGGGGCGTTCACCTCGGGCGCAGCGGGCGCCGCGTTCGTTGATCTCAGCCACGAGATCACTTCAGGCTCGACCGCCTACCCCGGGCTGCCCCAGCCCGAGCTCACCCCGTACCTCACCCACGAGCAGTCCCGCGAACTGTACGACGACGGCTACCAGTTCCACACCGGGCAGCTGCGCCTGGTGGGCCAGACGGGAACGTATCTGGACACGCCCTTCCATCCGTTCCCCGACGGCTACGACCTCTCCCGCCTCGACCTGCGGCGGGTGGCGAACGTACCCGCGACCGTCGTCGAGACGGAGGAACAGGAGATTCCCGCGGACTACTTCCTCAAGGCGGACAAGCTGTCGGGACGAGCCGTACTCATCCGGACCGGGTGGTCCCGGTACTGGGGAACGGACACCTACGGGAACGGCCGCCACCCTTACTTGTCGGCTGAGGCCGCGCAGCTCCTCGCGGATGCCGGGGCGTCCGTGGTGGGAATCGACTCACTCGACATCGACGGCACCCACACCCGCGCACGGCCGGCCCACCACGCGCTCCTGGGCGCGGGTATCCCGGTCGTGAAGCACCTGACGTCTCTTGACCGGCTTCCGGTCCAGGGCGCGAAGTTCACGGCGGTTCCGGTCAAGGTCAGCGGCCTCGGCACTCTTCCCGTGCGGGCCTTCGCGACGTGGCCGAGGTGGTCCTGAGTCAGGGCCGGCCGGGCGAGTGCCCGGCCGGCCCTGACCCGACTCGTGGTCACGCCGGATCGCTCACCTCGATCAGCAGGTACTCCGACTCGGCCATGTCGGTGCCGTCCTGGATCGTCTGGCGCCGCACGATCCGCAGGCTGCGCCGGGTCTCTTCGGCGAGACGGTAAAGGCCGGGCAGATCGCCCTTGGTGCTGCTGAAGAACAGCAGCACCGAGCCGTTCTCCGTGGTCCACTTCGGGGCTTCCTCCAGGAAACGGCGGTGGGCCACGTACCCGGGGTCCAGGAACGCATGTTCGTGCACCGACTCGAACTTGTGGTCCCCGGGAGCCCAGATGAAGTTGGAGTTCCAGAAGATGACGTCGAACCGTTCGTCTTCGGCGAGCCCGTCGAACAGATCGCTCTGCCGCGTCGTGACCCGGCCGGAGACGCCGTGCCGTTCGGCGTTCAGCCTCGTGTTCTCCACGGCGTACGGGTTGATGTCGGCGCCGACGACCCGCTCGCAGCCCGCGAGCGCGGCCATCACACAGATCAAGCCCGTGCCGGATCCCATCTCCAGCATCGAGTCCCACTTGAACGGCCCCGGCGTCAGCAGGTCGAGGAAGTCCAGGGAGACGTTGGTCGAGGGCCGGTAGATCGGTGCGAACACCTCGTCGAGGAGGTCCCACTCCTTGTCGTACAGGACGAATGTCCTGGGACGGTCCTCCCTTGTCACGTCGTTACCGCTGAGAGTCAGCGTTCGCTGGTAGTAGCTTTCCGGGCTTTCCTGCTGAGTCATCGAGACCTCCTTCAAAGGGCTTGCGGTCCGGTTCTGTTGATGTGCGACGGGGGAGAGAGATCCCCTGCCCGTCGCGGCCGGGCACGGCGTACACGCGAGGGCAACTGCCGCGCCCGGCACGGGAATCCGCCGGCCGAGCGGTCGGACAAGGACTTCCGGGGTGGTCTGCGCGCTCGGGACGAAGGGGGCCCGCGTGCTCGCCCCTGCGGGCACCTGATTCCGGCCCGGCGCCGCCGGATTGAGCCTCTCTCCGGGAAGTACGGATGCCTCATTCACATCATCGACTTCCACATACCGGGGAATCGGGGGAGCGTCTTGGAGGTGCCGGCTGTTCCAAGGCGTTGCAGCGCCTGCGTCATGAGCGAGGTGTCGCGGCTGCGCAGACCGCCCGAGATGCGGCTCGGGGATTGCGACACGGCAGCCAGGACGAGTGCCCGGTTCGTCATGCTCTTCGGTCCGGGCACCGGAACCCTCGCCCGGACCGGCTTCGAAGCTGTGGGAGCGGGCCAGAGTGCCGTCACCGGGGTCACCTTCCGTGGTTCGCCGGCTGAGGCGTGGGGCCGGCCCCTGGCGGGGGACCGGCCCCACGGGTCTCAGGAGATGAACTCGAAGTAGCCGTTGGGCGAGTAGTCGTAGCCCGCGCGCTTGTGGCGTTCCCGTGGCATCGGGTAGCCGGCGAGAAGGTACTGATGGAGGAAGAAGGCTCCCTCGGGTGTGTCGATGCCGATCGGCTGCCCGAGGGCCCGGTCGTAGTCGTCCCGCTGCAGGGCGTGGTCGACCAGGGTGGTCTTCAGTCCGCTTCCGTCAGGCATACGGATCTTCGGCCTGTCGACGAGGTACGAGGGCAGCCGGTCCCGGAAGGCTTCCCGGAGCAGCCACTTGTCCGTGCCCCCGCGAAGCTTCTGGCTCATGGGCACGCGGTAGGCGTACTCCAGCAGGTGACGGTCCATGAACGGGACGCGGGTCTCGACGGAATGCATCATGCTCGACCGGTCGACACGTTGGAGGTCGGTGCGGTGCAGGTTGTGCACCCGGTACCGCATGAGGTCACCGGGGTCCGGATGCTCCTTGAAGAGGTCGTATCCGGCCATGACTTCATCGCTTCCCTCCCCGCACAGTGCCAGTTTGAAGCCGTGCTCGCGGACCAGACGGAACGCGAAGTACCCGACGCAGGTGTCCATGGCGTCGATGGCCTCGAAGAACTCCGCTCCGGCGGCGATCCGCGGGATGACGTCGAACAGCTCACCGGTGGTGAGGCGGGAGACGATGTGCGGGATGCCTTCCTCGGCGCAGTACCGTTCAGCCACCTCCACGTCGGCCGAGCCCTCGAAGCCGATCGTCACGGCGGTCACATCGGGATGGTGGCGGCGGGCTGAATGCAGCACGGCGGCGCTGTCGATGCCGCCGCTGAAGGTCACGGCGACGGGCAGGTCGGTCTCGACCTGGTGCCGGACCGCGTCGTCGAAGAGCTGCCGGTAGGTCGCGACGGCTTCGTCGTCGCTCTGCCTGAGCGGACGGGGGTCGAGACGGAAGTACCGGTGAGGGACGCCGTTCTTGATGTACGTGCCGGGCTCGACGGTCCGGATGAGGCCGGGCTGCTTCAGCAGGGCCTTCTGCTCCGACGCGAAGTAGTAGGTCCCGTTCCACTCCGCGTAGTAGAGGGGCTTGATGCCGACGTGGTCCCGTGCGGCCAGTACGGAGCCGTCGCGTTCGTCATGGAGGACGAGGGCGAACATCCCGTTGAGTCGCTTGAGTCCCTCCGCGCCCCACTCGAGGTAGGTGTTCAGCACGACTTCCGTGTCCGATTCGGTGTGGAACCGGTGGCCGCATGCCATGAGTTCGTTCCTCAGGTCACGGAATCCGTACAGCTCGCCGTTGTAGGCGAGCCACACCTGCTGCCGGGCGTCGGTCTGCGGCTGGCGCGCCTTCGCCCGGTCGACGATGGCCAGCCGGTTCGTTCCCAGGGCCGCGCGAGGGCCGGCCCTCCTCTCCGCGAAGCACTCCGGGTCGCCCCTGTGGCGGATGCTCTCCAGCATCCCGAGGAGCTCCTGCTCGCGGGCCCGGGTTTCCCGCGGGCCGCTGCGGATGCCCGGGGGCGCGATGATGGCTGCTATTCCGCACATGGTCGTTGCTCCTCCCCTACGCGGTGACGGTGCCGCCGATGCGCTGCAGATGTTCGAAGAATCCGGGGTAGGTCTGGGCCACGTACTGGGGCTCGTTGATGGTGAGTCCTGAGCGGCTGCGGAGTGCCACGAGGCTCATGGCCATGACGACGGCGTGGTCGTAGTGGCTGTCCACGGTGACGTTGCCCGGCACCCCTTCCGGGCTGCCGTGCACGATGAGTTCGTCGTGCCTCTCCTCGGATTCGATGCCCGCGTTCAGGAGTTCCTGCCGGAAGTCGCTGATGCGGTCGCACTCCTTGTAGCGGATGTGCTCGATGTTGTGGAAACGGCTCGTGCCGTCGGCGTGTGCGGCGAGAGCTGCGAGAGGAAGGACGGCGTCCGGTGCTTTGGCACCGTCGAAGTCGACAGGTGTGATCACTCCGCCCCCACGGACGTGGATGGTGGAGGTGCCGGCGTCCAAGGCGACCCCGGCCCGCCGGAGATGGTCCAGGACGCCGTCCAGTTCCTCCAGGCCGTTGTGTTCGACGTCGACGTCGGAGTCCACGGCGGCGGCGAGAGCAAGGAGGGCCGCCGTGCTGGCAGGGTCGCTGCCGACCTGGTGATGTCCGGGCTGGAAGCCCGTTCCGCGCGTCACGGCATAACGGGTCAGGTCGTGCGAGGTCTCCACCTGGATGCCCGCGTCCCGGAGGACGCTGAGCGTCGTGAGGACCGGCGCGGGCGCCTTGAGCTCGTCGGGAACCGTCACGGTGAGCGGTTCGTCGAGGAGCCCGCCCAGGTACAGGAGGCCACTGAGGAACTGGGAGCTCCGCCGGCTGTTGACGGCGACGTCGCCACCGTGGATGTCCGAACCGTCCAGGGTGACGGGCAGCCGGCCCTCGTCGTCCGCGGTGGTGACACACACGCCCAGCGTGCGCAGCGCGTCCACCATCTCGCTGTTCCCCCTGCGGCCGAGGGACTGCGCGTAGGGCGTGACGAAGGTCGTCCGGCGCCGGACCGCGGTCGCGCCCATCAGCAGCCGCAGGACGATGCCCGAGTTGCCGGGGTCGACGGTCACGCCGTCGCGCCAGCGCCGCGTCCCCGACAGGACCAGGCGCCCCGGTTCATCGCTCTCGATCTCGGCGCCCAGCCCGGCGCAGGCGTCGATCATGGCCCGTACGTTGTGGCTGGGGGCCACGTTGTCGATGCGACTGCGCCCGGGAGCGAGTGCCGCCGCGAGGACGGCCCGGGCCGAGTAACTCTTGGATGCCGGGGGCCGGATGGTGCCCTTGAGGTTCTGCGCGGGGTGGATGTGCAACGTCTTGTTCCGGAGGAAGCTCATGACACTCCTCGGTAGAAGCTGTGCGGTGTGAGAGGGCCCAGCGGTTTCAGCGGGCGGGGCTGAGGACGCCGTCGGGCGTGCGGGCGGCATCGAAGTCGGCGCCCACACGCTCCAGGACCGTGAAGTAGTCCGGGAAGCTGGCGTGCAGGTGTTCCGCCCCGTTGATGGCGGTGGACAGCCGTGCTCCCAGAGCGGCTGTGGCCAGGCTCATGAAGATCCGGTGGTCGCCGTGGGATTCGGCCGTGACGCCTCCCACGGGCTCCTGGCGTCCGCTGGGCGTACCGAAGCCGTCGACCTCGCCGTCCGCCGTGTAGGTGGGGGCGATGCTGCAGCCCATGTGCCGCAACTGCTCCAGCATCATGTCCACTCGCCGGCACTTGTGGTTGTTGACGTGAGCTGCGTGGTGCACCGTCACCCGCGGTTCGACGAAGGGAGCCATGGCGGCCAGAGTGGGGACGACGGTGGGGATGTTCCGGGCGTCGATCTCCACATGACGGCTCGTCGGTTCGACCCGCTCGATGAGCAGGGTGTGCGTCGCGGGATCGTGCGTGGTGCGGATTCCGAGTTGCCGGAGCACGTGGAGGAACTCCCGCTCGGGCCCGAGCTGTGAGGGAATGTAGTCCCGGATCGTCACGTGACCGGACTCGGCGGTGGCCACAGTCCCGGCAAGGTAGGACAGCGCGGTGAAGTCCGATGCGATCTCGTGCACCCCGGACCGGTACATGCCGGGCCGTACGACGAAGCCGCTCTCGGTGCTCTCCACCCATGCCCCGCGTTCGCGCATCATGGCGACCGTGAGGTCGACGTACCCTTGCCCGACGCCCCGGCCCTGGGAGCAGTTGATGCGGACGGGGTCTTCTGCGAGTGGTGCGACCAGGAGCAGGCTGGTGAGGACCTGTGAGCTGTGCCGGGTGTCGATGTGAGCCGTCCCGCCGAGCCGGCGGCTGCCCCTGACCCGGATGCGCAGGTTGCGTGATGTGCTGAGGTCCTCGACGTCACCACCCAGTTCCGTGATGAAGCCGAGGTAGTCGCGGACGGGCCGGGCCAGCATGGAGGCGTTGCCTTCCAGGATCGTGTCGCCCCTGGCCAGGGCGGCAACTGCCGCCATGGTCCGCAGGTTGAAGGCGGATCCGATGGATTCCAGGGCTGTTCCCGGGACTTGGATCGACCTGCCTACGCCGCAGAACGAGACCTGGTGCGCGGTCTGGTCGGCCACCGTCATGCCGAGGCGCTGCGCGGCCTCGAACAGGCTTCTGGCTTCCGAGGACCAGGCCGGGTTGAGCACGACACTCGGCGTATTCGCCAGGAGGCCCAGCAGAATGCTGCGTTGCATGTGCGGCTTCGAGTGGGGAATTCGCGCGTAACCGCCTAACCCGTCCACCGCGGGATGCACGAGAACCATCGACATTTCCCTCGCCGTCCTTCCAGAATCTGACCCCGATGGGACAGGGTGCCTTGCGTCTAATCCGCGACGATGGCTGTCGCAGTCACCTCGACGAGGAAGTGCGGGCGGACCAACTGGGCCTGCACCGTCGTATTGACAGGCAGCACTTCGCCGAGGTGCTCCTTGTGTGCGAGTGCGTAGTCGTCGAAGTGGGAGAAGTCCGAGAGATGGGTCACCGTGCTGACGACGTCGTGCAGGTCGGCTCCCAGCTCTTTCAGTGCGCGCTGTATCTTGCGGATGATGAAGTCGGTCTGGGCGTAGGCGTCCTCGCCCTGGGCCCTTCCTTCGCCGTCGGACGCGACTGTTCCCGCGATGTAGACATGGTTTCCGACACGGACACCGCGTGCGTATCCCATCTGCGACTCCCACAGGGATTCACTGAAGGTTGTTTCCCTGGCCGCGGAACGCTGCTCGGAAACGGTCTGGATTTCGCCGACACTCATGATTTCCCCTTTCCCGGATGAATTGGCCGACCGGTTCTCTCTGGTCGCTTGTCAGCCGGCAGCGGGCCGGCGCAGACGCCGGACACCGCCGCTCGCCGTCGGTGGAAGCACTGCCGCGGACCGCTCGCGGTCGTCGGGGAAGACACCACGGATGGTGGCCGGAACACGGCCATGGCCAACGTCGGCGTTCCACGGCAGCCGGGCACTGCTGGGAAGCCGCGTCGTGCCCACCGCCGGTGCGGCGGCGCGCGGGACGGCCGGCTCGGTCCCGGCCGTCAGCGGGCTCGCGCACAGCACCGCCGGAGCGGTCCGGCGCCGCTGCCTCTCTCCCAGATCAGTAACCACGCGTCCCACTGTGTGGGCCTCGCAGCACGGCTCTCAAGTACGGACATTGATGTGCCTAGGGACTTCGGTGTGCCTAGTACCAATCGGTATACCGCCCGTGGGCAGTTTCAACTATTGTGGCGATCATGAGGAGAGCCCGAGAGCGCGTCGAGGAGATGGCCGACTACTGCAACACCGAGGTGTTCCTGTCGATCGTGGGAGGCAAGTGGAAATTACTCATTCTCATGTACCTGCTTCAAGGTACAAAGCGCTTCGGAGAACTGCGCCGGGCGCTGTCCACGATCACCCATCGGATGCTGACCCGCCAGCTCAGAGAACTCGAGGACGACGGTCTCATCCGGCGCACTTCCTACCCCGAAGTCCCGCCCCGCGTCGAATACTCCCTCACCGCCACAGGCCAAAGCCTGGAACCCCTCATTCGCCAACTCGACGCCTGGGGGCACCGCTACCGCGGCGAGCTCCACGAACTGGCCGCTCAGGAGGAAGCGTAAAGAAGAACGGTGCGGCTCCTGATCAAGAAGATCAAGGAAGAACGCACCGGTGACGAGCGAGAATGTGACGGAGACCGTTACCGCCGGCCTCCTGAGCCGAGGGTGTGGACCCCGAAGTGTAAAAACAAAACGAGCCACCGGTATTCCGGCGAGCGCCTCCACGGTCATCCCCTCCCGGCGCCGCACCGACGTCGCCCACAGCGCCGAAGCCCGATGAGCGAGACTCTCGGCAACGCGCTCATCCCACCGGTGAGTTGATCAACCGCAGCCCCGTCCGGCGAGTGCTCCCCCGACGGGCTTCTCCGTCGTCCAGCACCGTCCGGCTGCTCCGGAACCCGCCGTTCCCCGGGCGGTGCCGGTCAGGCCGGTGGCTCGCCGTCCTCGGTGACCTCGGCGGCGGCCGGGTCGAGCACGCGCGAGAGGAAGGTGCGGGTGCGCTGGTGCTGCGGGTCGCCGATCACCCGGCTCGGGCTGCCCTCCTCGACGATCACGCCGCCGTCCATGAAGACCACGCGGTCCGCGACTTCGCGGGCGAAGCTCATCTCGTGGGTGACGACCATCATCGTCATGCCCTCGTCGGCGAGGCGGCGCATGACGGCGAGGACGTCGCCGACGAGCTCGGGGTCGAGCGCGGACGTCGGCTCGTCGAAGAGCATCAGCTCCGGGTCCATGGACAGAGCGCGGGCGATCGCCACCCGCTGCTGCTGGCCGCCGGAGAGCTGGGCGGGGTAGGCCGACTCCTTCTCGGAGACCCCCACCCGCAGCAGATTGGCCCGGCCGATCCGCTTCGCCTCGTCCTTGGTCCGCCCGAGGACGCGCCGCTGGGCGATGGTCAGATTGTCCAGCGCGGACAGGTGCGGGAAGAGGTTGAAGCTCTGGAAGACCATGCCGATGCGGCGCCTGACCCGGTCGATGTCGACGTCGGGGTCGGTCAGTTCGGTGCCGGACAGGGCGACGGTGCCCGCCGTCGGCTCCTCAAGGAGGTTCACGCACCGAAGCAGCGTCGACTTGCCCGAGCCGGACGGGCCGATGACGCACACGACCTCACCGGGGCTCACCGTGAAGTCGATGCCCTTGAGGACTTCGAGATCGCCGAAGGACTTGTGCAGCCCCTCGACGCGGATCGCGGCCTCGTCCGCCTTGGTGCCGGCCACCTTCGTCACCTCTGTCACCTCCGTCACCTGGCCTTCGCGGTACGGGCCTCGAGCCGCCGGACCAGGTGGCCGAGCGGGAGGGTGATGATCAGGTAGCACAGCCCGGCGACGAGAATCGGGGTCAGACTGCGGTTCTCGTTCAGCGCGTCACGGCCGAACTTCGCCAGCTCGTACTGGCCGAGGGAGAGACCGAGCAGATAGACCAGCGAGGAGTCCTTGGTCAGCAGGATCAGCTCGTTGGTCAGCGGAGGCAGGACGATCCGGAACGCCTGCGGGATCACTATCGAGCGCATGGCACGGCCCTGCGACATGCCCAGCGAACGGGCCGCCTCCACCTGGCCCTTGGGCACGGCCTGGATGCCGGCCCTGATCGTCTCCGCCATGTACGCGGCGCCGACGAGGCCGAGGGCGAGCATCACGGTGACGTACTGGTTGATGACGACCTGGAAGGCGATCGGGACGCCGAAGCCGAGCGCGATGAACACCAGCAGCGCCGGCACGCCGCGGAAGAACTCGATGTACCCGATCGCCAGCCACCGGTAGGGCGGCACCGACGACAGCCGCATCAGCGCCAGTATCAGGCCCAGCGCGAGACCGAAGCCGAACCCGAGAAGGGTGTAGACGACGGTGTTGACCAGGGCGGTGGTGATGATGTCGGGGAACTGGGCCTGCGCGACGTCGAGATCGAAGAAGGCGCGGCGTATCTCGCCCCAGTTCGCGCCGAAGGCCACGGCCGCCACGACGAGAGCCAGCACCCCGTACTGGACGCCCCGGACGGTCCGCGTCCGCTGCCGGCGGGACATGGACATGTGGTGTGCAACTCCTCAACTGCCGGCTGCCCGGCGGGATTTCCCGGCCCCGGGGGGCCGGGCCGGGGCCTACTTCTCGGGCGCGGTGCCGAACCACTTCTTGTAGATCTTGTCGTACGTGCCGTCGGACTGGGCCTTCTTCAGCGCCCCGTCGATCTGCTTGCGCAGGGCGGTGTTCCCCTTGCGTACGCCGAAGCCGTACTGCTCGCCGGTGTCGAACTCGGTCGTGACGTCCGTGTCCGGGTTCTTCTTGACGTAGTCGTAGAGCACGCCGTTGTCGTTGATGCCCGCGGCGACCTGGCCGGATTTGACGGCGGTGAGCAGCAGGGCGACATCCTCGAACTGGACGAGCTCGACGTCCTTCGGGGCCTGCTTCTTGGCGTACTCCTCACCGGTGGTGGAGGCCTGCACGCCGAGCTTCTTGCCCTTGAGGTCCTTCAGGGAGGAGTACTTGTCGCCCTTCTTGGCGATCAGGGCCTGAGTGGCGTCGAAATACGGAGCGGAGAAGTCCAGGTTCTTCTTGCGCACGTCGTTGATGGTCATGCCCGCGGCGGCCGCGTCGCACTTGTTGGCGTTGAGGTCCTCGCCGGACTGGATGCCCTCCCAGGGCGTGTCCACGATCTTCTGGTCGACCTTGAGCTTCTCGGCCACCAGGTCCATCAGATCGACGTCGAAGCCGACGATCTTGCCCGACTTCTTGAACTGGAACGGCGCGTAGGGCAGGTGCGTACACACCGTGAGCTTGTCCTTCGCGACCAGTTGAACCTCGGAGCCTCCCGCGCCGGACGACTTGGTGCTCGTACAGCCGGCCAGCAGGCCGGACGCCAGGACAAGGGGGAGAGCAACTGCGACCGGACGAAGAGTGGTATGCGCAGACACCTTCGAGCCTCCAGGAGGTTGTTCGGCGAAGCCGCACCCGAAAGGGCGAGTTGCGCTGCATCCTTGCATCGCCGCGCCAACGTTGTCGCTGGTGAAAGAGTTGCGACCGGATAACGAACTCCTGAACCGTCCGCATGACGCCAGGGCCGCATATCAGCGCTCTTGCATTCTTCCGCCCCGGGGCGGAAGAGCTGTTCGGGATCTGTCTCGCACGGAAGCAGCCCCTGCCGGGGCAACGGCGCAACCTTGCATTTCATGCATTTCGCGGCTGTTGGCTGCCCGCTGGGCCTTTGCCCAGGAATCGCCGCGAAAACCAGTCACCATAGGGAAGAGCTGACCGGGACCATTCCCGCTGACACTCTGAAGCAATTTCTCACTGCCAGTGACAGACCGACAGCGAACTGAGCGGCGACCATTCCGTGGTCGCCCTGGGACGACCAGCATCACGAACATCTCTCGTGCCCGCCCGGTGTTGAGCGGCACTGGCATACTCGCATTCATGCGCAGCCACTTCGATCACAGCCGCATCGCTCCCGCAGAGGGCTCCGGCGGATCGGAGGGCGGCGTTGCCCTCGTCACCGGGGCGTCGCGAGGCCTGGGTGCCGCGATGGCACGGCAGTTGGCCGCCGACGGGTGGAGTGTCGCAGTGAACTACAGGTCCGCCGCGGAGGAGGCTCTCGCCGTTGTGCGGGGCATACGTGCCGGAGGCGGTTCGGCGGAGGCGTTCTGCGGGGACGTCACGGACGAGGACCCGGTCGCCGGCCTCGTCGAGCGGGTGACGGCGTCGCTGGGTCCTGTTCGCGTGCTGGTCCTCAACGCGACGGGCCCGCAGCCTGCCGTCGCAGTGGAGGACCTCACCTGGGAAGCGCACTTGAACCAACTGCGCTTCTTCGTCAAGAGTCCCACTCTGCTGCTGCGTGCCGTACTGCCCGGGATGAAGGCCCTCGGCAGTGGCAGAGTCATCCAGATCGGCTCCGACATCTTCGAGCGGGCGCTGCCCGGTATGTCGGCCTACGTGGCGGCGAAGGGCGCGCAACTGGGCCTGACCCGTTCGTGGGCACGGGAGTTGGGGCCGCACGGCATCACCGTCAACCTGGTTGCCCCGGGGTGGGTCCCCGTGGAGCGTCACGCGTCCGCCACGGAGGGCGAGTTGCGGGCTCACGCGTCTGAAGTGCCGCTGGGCCGCGCGGGCACCCCTGCCGACATCGCCTCCACTGTGTCCTTCCTGGCCTCCGAGGCCGCGGGGTTCATCACCGGCGAGTGCATAACAGTCAACGGTGGCCACACCACAGGCTGACAAAGGCGCACAACCCGCAGACGTGATCAGCGCGATTCCTCTCCTGGTCGGCACCGGGTTCCCGGCGGGCGGAGTTCACCGATCCCCTTGCCCGGCTTCTCATGGCTGGGGCGTTCCGGCTGCCGTCGTCACTCTGGCTGCAGCAGATGCGTACACGTCCGGAGACGAGGCCGGGTAGTTTCACCGGCCTTGCGCGCGATGCTGATTGGTCGCCATCATGATCACATGGGCGGGAAAGTCAACTTCGACGAAATGCTCGGTCGCTTCTCTGATCACTGGTCGCCGAAAGTCGTCGGCCGGATGAACGACTATGAGATGAAACTGGTCAAGATCCAGGGTGAGTTCGTGTGGCACACCCATGACGACACCGACGAGGTGTTCATCGTCCTCGACGGCGAACTCACGATCCAACTACGGGACCGTGACGTCGTGCTCGGAGCACACGAGATGTTCACCGTGCCGCGCGGCGTCGAGCACTGCCCGAAGGCCGACCAGGAGGTCAGCGCCCTGCTCATCGAGCCGCGCGGAGTGATCAATACGGGAGAGGCAGGCGGCTCCCTCACCGCCGCGTACCAATCACTGATCGACTGACCCGCCGGGCGTTCGTCCCGGCTGCTGCGGCTGGGGCCCGTTCCTGCTGCTTCCGAAGAGATCTCAACCAGTCACGCCCGTACGGGCATTGACGTGCGCGGAGCCGGGAGACAAAGCCGGACCGGAACCGGGGACGCTCAGGACGGGGACGGGGCGCTGTCGCCCGAGGGCCCGGGGGAGTCCTTCAGCAGCGGCTGGACCAAGGGCGGCGCAGCCGTCGTGCGGCGCTCCAGGTTCCGTACGCCCGGCACGCACAGGACGGCGGCGGTGAGGGCCACGATCAGCGCCGAGCAGCCCCAGAGCGCGGCGGACCGTCCGATCAGCGCCTCCACAGGTCCTGCGAGCGCCGTGGCCACGGGGACCATGGCGACGGAGCCCAGCCAGTCGTAGGCGGAGACGCGGGAGAACTTCTCCTCCGGCACCTCCTGATGCAGCGCCATCATCCAGGTCACCGCGAAGACTTCGACGGCGAGCCCGCTCCCGAACATCACCGCCGTCAGCGGGCCGGCCGTCACCGGCACGGCGAGTGCCGCGGAGGGCAGCGCGAGCGGGAACACGCACAGCGCGCCCGCGAGCAGGATGCGTCGCGGCTGCCAGCGGGTCATGAGCAGGGCACCGCCGACCGTGCCCGCGCCGAAGGCGGCGAGCGCGACACCCCAGGGCCCGGCGCCGCCCAGGTGCTCCTCGGCGACCAGTGGTCCGTACACCGCTTCGGCGGCGGCGACCACGGCGTTGACGACCGCGAACTGCACGATCACGGACCACAGCCAGGGTCGCCCGGTCACCTCGCGCCAGCCGTCGCGGAGGTCGGCGAACAGCCCGGTGCCGCGCACCCGTTCAGGCATGCCGCTCAGGTCGAGGAGGCCCCGCAGGGAGCCGGCGACGGCGAACGCCGCCGCGTCCACCGCGAGCACCCAGCCCGGGCCGAGCGCGGCGACCAGCGCACCGCCCAGCGCGGCGCCGCCGATGTGCGCGCCGTTCATGCCCATGCGGAAGACCGCGAAGGCCCGTGCCGACTGCTCACTCCGGACGGTCGCCAGCACCATGCCCTCGGCGGCGGGCCCGAAGAACGCCTGCCCTGTGCCGCCGAGTGCCGAGAGAACGGCCATCTGCCACAACCGGGCCTCCCCGGAGATCACCAGGACGGCGAAGGTGCCCTGCGAAAGGCAGTTGAGCGCGTTGGCCGCGACCATGACGTGGTGCCGGGGCAGCCGGTCGGCGACCGCGCCGCCGATGAGCAGGAAGAGGACCAGCGGGACCGTACGGGACGCGGCGATCAGACCGACGTCGGTGCCGTCGCCGCCGGCCTCGAGCACGGCGAACGCCGACGCGATGAGGGCACCTGAGCTTCCGAGTCCGGTGACCACGGCGGCCGTCGTCAGCAGCGTGTAGTTGCGTCCGGCCCACGGGGGCCTGCGCGGCGCGAGGCGTCTGCGCGAGGGAGGGCCGTCGGCCGGCGCCGCCCCCGGTCCGTGATTCACCCCCCGGACTATGAACGCCGCGGCCGTCGGTTGCAACCGCTTTTCCCGGTGCCCGGGGTGCCCGTACGGAAGGGGTCCGGCCCACGGAATCTCCGCGGTTCCGGTCAGTGAGCGGCTCCAGGGGCCTCCGGGACGTCCGGGGCGTCCGCGGCCTCCGGGGTCGCCGCCGACAGGAGCCGCCTGCCGAATGTGCGGCAGGACTCGGCGAGTTGCGTGCCGGAGCTGATCCGGAAGTCCGCGTCCAGGAAGGCGAGGTTGAGGACCAGCCACTGCCAGGAGTCCAGCGCGAGGCTGACGCGGGTCCGGCTGTCGCTGACGGCGTGGATCTCGGCATCCTGGAACTTCAGGGCGTCGGCCACGTCCGCGGCCGGGGCTTCGACGAGGACGCCGACGTGCTGTCTGCCCCTGTTGAGCCCCTGCCGCAGGTACTCCGCCGCCGACTCGGCGGGCAGCGGCCGCGGCTCGTACCGGTCGCCCGTCCGCAGTGGTCCGGTGATGCGGTCCAGGCGGAAGACGCGCCAGTCCTCCCGTTCGAGGTCCCAGGCCAGCAGGTACCAGCGCAGCAGATGATGGACCTGCCGGTACGGTTCAACGCGCCGGTCCGTCCGCTCCCCGCGTGCGTCGGTGTACGTGAACGACATCGTCTCGCGGTGCGCGATGGCCTCGGCGGCGGTGCCGAGCTGCTGTGCGGTCACGCTCGGAGCGTGTTGCGGACTCGTCTCCAGGCTGGAGCGGATCGATGCGAGGCGGGGACGCAGCCGGGCGGGGAGGAACTGGTCCAGCTTTCCGTAGGCGCGGGTCGCGGCGTCGTCGATCCCGCTTCCGCCGGCCTGGCCGCCCTCTGCCCGCCCGCTGTCGGCCCGTCCGCCCTCCGCCTGCCCGCCCTCGTCGGACCGCCCTGTTCCGGCGGACCGGGGCCCTTCGGCCGGCGGCTCCGTGGCGGCGAGGGAGGCGAGGGCCAGCAGCGTCGCCACCGCTTCGTCGTCGTCCAGGACGAGCGGCGGCATCGTGCGGCCCGCGGCGAGGCGGTAGTAGCCGCCGGGCCCCGGCTGGGTCCGGACGGGGTATCCGTATCCGCGCAGCCGGTCGACGTCCCGGCGCAGCGTCCGCGGGCTGACGCTCAGCCGCCGGGTCAGTTCCTGCCCGCTGAACCGCCGGCCCGTCTGCAGGGTCGACAGCAGTGCCAGCATGCGTTCGGTGACGTCGGCCATGCCCTCGATCCTGCCAGCTGTCGCGGTCAGGATGTGGCCGCATCTGCTCGTAGCCTCGCAGGCATGACAGAGCGGAACATCAGCCTTCGCGGAGTCCGTACGAACAACCTGGCCGAGGTGGACGTCGACGTCCCGCGCAACCGGCTGGTCGTGTTCGTCGGCGTGTCCGGCTCGGGCAAGTCGTCACTCGTCTTCGACACGATCGCCGCCGAGGCCGGGCATCAACTGGGGGAGACCTTCCCGCCGTTCGCGAGGAACCGGCTGCCGAAGTGGGCCCGTCCGGACGTCGAGCACATCGGGGGCCTGACCCCGGTGGTCGTCATCGACCAGCGCCGGATCGGCGGCAACGCCCGGTCGACCGTCGGCACCGTCACGGACGCCTGGACCTATCTGCGGCTGCTGTTCTCCCGGCTCAGCAGCCCCCACGTCGGCGAGTCGAACCACTTCTCCTTCAACGACCCCGCCGGCATGTGCACGGGCTGCTCCGGTCTCGGCGAGGTGGTGGTCAGCGCGGTCGAGCGCTTCCTGGACCTGGACAAGTCCCTTGCCGGCGGGGGAATCCGGCTGCCCGGCTTCGGCAACGGCGGCTACTGGTACTCCCAGTACGCAGACATCGGTTCGTTCGACGAGCACACCCCGCTCCGGCACTGGACCCCGTCCGAACGCAAGGCGCTGCTGTACGGGGGTGAGGCGGCGGCGAAGCTGGGCCGCAAGCCTCCCAAGGGCTACGAGGGAGTCGTCGAGCGGTTCGAGCGGATCCACCTGCACACCTCCGACAACCTCTCGGAGCGCAAGCAGGACGTGATCCGGCGCTTCACCCGGTCCGCGACCTGCGCGGAGTGCTCCGGTGACCGGCTGAAGGAGGCCGCGCGAGGTGCCACCGTGCTCGGTCACACCATCGGCGAGATGTCCCGCCTGGAGATCACCGAGCTCGTGAACCTGGTCCGTGCGGTCGAGCCGGCGCGGGTCGCGCCCGTCGTGGACGCGCTCACCGCACGGCTGGAGGCGATGATCACGATCGGCCTCGGCTATCTCACGCTCTCCCGTGCGACGACGACCCTCTCCGGCGGGGAGTCGCAGCGGATCAAGACGGTCAAGCACCTCGGCTCCAGCCTCACCGAGATGACGTACGTGGTCGACGAGCCGACCGTGGGACTGCATCCCACCGACGTGGATTCCGTGATCGAGCTTCTGGAGCGGCTTCGCGACAGCGGCAACAACGTCCTCGTCGTCGAGCACGATCCGGCGGTGATGGCGCACGCGGACCAGATCGTCGAGATCGGCCCGGGTGCGGGTGCCGCCGGCGGACGGCTCGTCTTCCAGGGGACCTTCAGCCGGCTCCGGGACGCCGGCACACCGACCGGCCGTGCCCTCGCCCGGCACCGGCCGCTCAAGCGCGAACCGCGTCCCGCCACGGGGCACTTCACTGTCACCGACGCCTGCCGCAACAACCTGCGGCATCTCACCGTGCGGTTCCCCACGGGAGTGATGACCGTCCTCACCGGCGTCGCCGGCTCCGGCAAGTCCAGCCTCGCGGACGAACTGGTGGCCCAGCACGGGGCGACCGTGATCGACCAGAAGCCCGTCAGCACCAACCGCCGCTCCACTCCGGTCACTTACACCGGCATCGCTCCCGCGATCCGCAGGCTCTTCGCCAGGCGCAACCACGTCGCCGCCGGTCTGTTCAGCGCCAACTCCGGGGGCGCCTGCCCCGACTGCAGAGGGCTCGGCGTCATCTACACCGATCTCGCCTTCATGGACGGCCAGGAGGTCGTCTGCGAGACCTGTCTCGGCCGCCGCTTCACCTCCGAGGTCCTCGCACACACCGTGGACGGACTGTCCATCGCCGACGTGGACGACCTCACCGTCGACGAGGGCGTCGCGCGGCTGCCCGAGGCGGCCGTCTCCCGGGAGCTGGGCCGGCTCGCCGCCGTCGGCCTGGGCTATCTGCGTCTGGGGCAGTCCCTGAGCACGCTGTCGGGAGGAGAGTGCCAACGGGTCAAGATCGCAAGGGAGCTCCGTCACGCGGAGGCACCCACCACGTACGTTCTCGACGAGCCCACGACAGGCCTGCACATGGACGACATCGGCACGCTGATGCACGTCCTCGACGGTCTTGTCGGGCAAGGCCACACGGTCGTCGTGATCGAGCACAACCTCGACGTCGTCCGCCAGGCCGACTGGCTCGTCGACCTCGGCCCCGGGCCCGGCAGACACGGCGGGAGCGTCCTCTACGAAGGCCATGTCGCCGACTACACCGACCGCGGCAACCCCACCGGGCACGCCCTCGGCCGGACGGGGCCGGAAGCCCTTGCCCACGCGCGCAGTTGAGCTGCACGCCGGGCGAGTGCCCTGGCACGTACGCCGTGCGGAGCGCGTGTCCGCCTTCAGCGGGGCCGTTCGCCCGGCGCCCGGGTCGCCAGGTCGAACAGAGTCACCAACTCCTCGGCGTACGACGGCAGATCGAGGTCCGGTTCGGTCCGCCGCAGGAACGGCAGCCCGTTGAGCGAGCGTTGGAGCGTCGCGGCCATGACCAAGGTGTCGAACGCCCTGAACTCCCCGTCCTCCTGGCCCCGCCGCAGGATGTCCTGGATGTGCCCGAGAACGCCGCGGTCGGTGGCCGCGTCGTACGCCGCGGGGTTGCCCTCCTCGTCGTGCAGCGCGGCGAAGACCGACTGCAGCGCGCTCATCCGGGTGCGGTGCCCGTCGACGAACGCGACCACGCCGGTGATGTACGCGCGCAGCTCGTCGGACGCGGTGTACGGCTGCTCCGGTTCGCCGGGGGGCTGCCCGATCGGCCGGCTCGCCGGCTCCTCAACCGCCCGTTCGGCCAGGAACCGGTTGATCGATGCGTAGACGTCGGCCACCACCGCCCTCACCAGTTCGTCCTTGCCCGCGAAGTGGTAGGAGATGAGCCGCGTGCTGCTCAGCCCGCCGCGCTCGGCGATCCGCGCGAACGTCGTACGCCGGTAGCCGAGTTCGGCAATGGTCGCGATCGTGGCTTCGATGATCTGGGCACGTCGCGTCGTCGCCGCGGCGGTCCTCGCCTCGGGCGTTGCGGGCATCGGCGGCTCCTGTCCGTTTCCCGGCGGCTCCACACGGGACGCGCCTTCTCCTCGCGTACATCCTCGCGGTCCAAGTGGGCACCAGGGACCGGCCGTTGCGTCATCTTACTCGACCGAGTAACTTTTACTCGGTCGAGTAAATCTGTACACGGGACAGGGGGACGACGTGGCGGATCGGCCGATGGAACGCACGTCGAAGGACGGGAATCGCAAGGCCGCCTGGACGCTGGTCGTCCTCGCACCGGCCAGCGCCGAGGTGACGTTCTCGGGCGTGAACATGCCGTTCATGTGGCTGCTGCTGCCGGCACTGGTGGTGATGTACGGCTCGGGCGTCCTGCTCCTGCGTGAACTGGTCGCCCGCTGCGGAGGCGGCTGGCCCAGCCTGCTGGTGGCGGGCGTGGTCTACGAACTCGTCGAGGACGGCATCGGCCTCCAGGCGCTGACCAGCCCGAATCTCTACGGGGCAGCCGAGTGGGGGCCGCGGGTGCTGGGCTTCAACACCGCCTACTGGGAATCCCAGATCGGCTATCACACGGTCTTCAGCGTGCTGATTCCGGTGCTCCTCGCCGACCTGATCTTCCCCGGGCACCGGGGCCGCCCGTACCTGCTTCGCGGCGGCATGGCCGTCGCCGCGCTCGGAACCGTCGCCGGCGTGGCCATGCTGCGGGTGCTCATCGCGGCCACCGAGGACCCCGGGTACCAGGCGCCGCTTCCGGTCGTGCTCGGCATCCTGGCCGCGGTCGCCGTGCTCCTTCTCCTCGCGCTCCGCGTGCTTCCCGGCAGGACGCCGGTGCCGGGCCCGTCCGCGCCGAACGGGCGGCGCGCACCGCGGCCGGTGTTCGTCGCCCTCATGGGAGGAGCCGCCTCCGTGTGCTTCCTCGGGCTGCTGATGCCGCCGGGCCTGCTGCCGGGCCGGCCGGACGCGGACGGCACGATCACATGGGCCGGATTCGTCCCGATGGTGCTGGCCGCCGCGGTCGCGGGCGGCGCCGGGTGGCTCGTCCACCGCTGGTCCGGTGCGGTCGACTGGTCCGACGGCTACTGGATCCGGCTCGCCGGAGGTGCCCTCATCGGGCGGACGCTCTACGCGGTGGTCACGGCCCCCGCCGTCAACGACTACGAATGGGGCCCGTCCGCAGTCGCGTTCACTGTCGGGACGGTGATGATCGCGGCGATGGCCTTCCTGCTGGCACGCCTCGACCGGCGGATCCGGCGCCGTGCGGCCGAGCGGGCCTCACTGGCCGGGTCTCTGACCTGAACCGCCGAACCGCCGAACCGCCGAACCGCCGAACCGCCGAACCGCTGAACCATCCGGGCGGCGCGCGGCGACCCTGTCCAGGGCCCACGGGTCACCCGACGGCGCCGCCCGCTCCGTTGCCGCGAGGCTCGACGGGCGCGGGACGGGCGGGGCCGCCGGGACGTTCCTCTCAGCCGAAGATGTCGAGGATCTGCTGCCTCACCGTCAGCACGGACAGCACACCGAAGAGCAGGACGACCCACACCAGCGCGGCCACCCGGTATCCGCGCACCTTGATCTGCGAGGGGAGCGCCTTGCGGTTCATGTAGAGCAGCAGCCCTCCGTAGACGAACATCATCAGTCCCGCGACGCAGGCGGAGATGACGAGCAGCACCAGCGGCTGGTCGATCCCTATCAGCAGGATGGTCATCCCGATGACGACGAGCCCCCACACCAGCCAGAAGTACAGCCGGCTCTCGGACAGCTGCGACTTGCGCATGTACGTCGACTTCAGGACATCGGCCGCGAGCCTGCTCGTGTAGTCGACGATGCCCGCGGCGGCGCTGAACAGCGCGAATGCGCCGATCATCCAGAACAGCACGCCGAACCAGTCGCCGACCTGCGACTTCAGCGCGTCGCCCTCGTCCTTGAGGAAGGTCACGTCGTCGGCGAGACCCTCGGTGCCGAAGAGCGTGGAGTGCGCGAGCAGCGAGGAGAGCACGATGGTCAGGACGGTGACCAGGCCGAACGTCAGGGCCTGTTCGGTGTTGGCGAACCGCCACCAGCGCTTCCAGCGCTCCATGTTCTCCGCGTCCGGTACGAAGACGTAGCCGGTGGTGGCGCCGGGACCGGTCGCGGAAGCGGCGGCGGTGGTGTCCTCCTTGCCCGTCACGGGGCTGACCAGCCGGGGCACGTACTGGCCCATGCCGAAGCCCTTGTCCCGGATCCAGTTGCTCTGGCACAGGTTCTGTCCGCCGCCCGCACCGGCGTATGCCATCGCACCCATCAGCACGGCGACACCGAGCTCGCTGGGGAACTGGCCCACGTGCGTCACGCCCTGAGGCAGATCCGCCCAGCTCGACGCGTTCACGGCGAAGATCACCGCCAGCGCGAAGAACCCGCCGATGACCGCGACCTTCAGGAACAGCAGCCGCTCCAGCGCCGTGTAGACGACAGGGGCGAGCGTGAGGATCGCGCCGATGCACGGCAGCAGCACGAGGGCGATCATGGTCGGATTGCCGCCGAAGACGTACGAGGCCATCGTGGCGGAGCTGGTGACCCAGCCGGGCCAGAGGTTCGCCGCGTACGTCAGCAGCACCATCACCGCGCCCCAGTGCCGCCAGTACCGGTTGAAGCCGGTCACGGCGGTCTCGCCGGTGGCGAGCGTGTAGCGCTCGATCTCCATGTTGAGGAACCACTGGGTGACGACCCCGACGACCGCGCCCCACAGGAAGACGAGCCCGGCCTGCGAAGCGATGTACGGCCAGAGGATGAACTCGCCGGAAGCGAGCCCCACCCCGGCTCCGACGATGCCGGGACCGATGATCTTCCACGTCTGCCGGGGCGGGGGAGGCAGCTCCCGTACCTCCGGCGGCGGCAGATTGCGGGTGCTGAGCGGGAAGGGACCGCCGGCTGGGCGGCCGGTACCGCTTCGGTCGTCCGTGTGCGTCATCGGGGGAACGCCTCTCTTGGGCCTGGTCGAACGCGGTCACGTAATGTGGCGGCAATCATCAAATGATTCGATGAGTGCGTCCAGGGGGTGGGCAAAGATCGTGGAGCAGTACCGGACCATGCACCAGCGGGTCGTCGACGAACTGGGCCGGCGCATAGTGAACGGCCTGGTGGAGCCCGACCGGTCGCTGCCCGTCGAGGAGAAGCTCGCCGGCGAGCTCGGCGTCAGCCGCGGGGTACTGCGCGAGGCGGTCAAGGCCCTGGCGGCCAAGGGGATGCTGCGGAGCCGCCCGCGCACCGGCACACGCGTACTGCCCCAGGAGTGCTGGAACCACCTGGACCGCGACGTGCTGCGCTGGCAGCAGACGTGCGAGCCGCGGCAGTTACTGACCGAGACCTGCGAACTGCGGCGGGCCGTCGAACCCGAGGCCGCCGGACTGGCCGCCCGGCGGGCGGGACCCGGTCACATACAGGCCATGTTCGAGGCGCTGGTGGCGATGGAGTCGGCGGCAGCGCACCCGGGGCTCGGCGAGTACGTCGAGGCGGACATCGCCTTTCACCGGGCGCTGCTCGACGCGAGCGGCAACCGGCTGTTCGGTTCGCTGGGACGCGCGGTCGACGTCGCCCTGGAGCACAGCTTCGCGGTCAGTTCGCAGACTCCGGGAGCGGTCGAGGCGTCGCTCCCCGCTCATCGCGCCCTGGCGGAAGCAGTGCGGGGCGGCCGTTCCGCCGAGGCGTCGGCGGCCGTCCTGGCGATCATCGAGTCCGCAGAGCAGGAGATCGCGCGCTCGCCGGCGGGCCAGGGGTGAGGCGACTGTTGAGAGTGATGCGCCCCGCCCCTCCCCCGCGGGGGGCGGGGCGCACCGGGCTTCGCAGGTCCGCCCCCTCGTTCCCCGTTCACGTGCGGGCGCATCACAGGTGAAGCACTGCTGCACCTCGGGCCCGCGCGACGGCCGGGTCTCCCCGGCCTGTCCGCTCGTATGGGCGACCAGTGACCCTCTGTTCATCTCAGCGAACATGGACGAAGGTAGCCGCCGACACGTGATCATGTCAACTATGATGGACGCAGCCTGAGTTGGAGGTCATCTCAGCGAACGAAGGGGTCCCTGTGCCTTCACTGGCCGAGAAGATCGACAAGCTCTTCAAGACCGTCACGCCCGGTGGCAGGGAGTACACCTACGAAGAGGTCGCACGGGGCTGCAGTGAGCTGTCCGCCGGCACGTTCTCCAAGACCTACATCTGGCAGCTGCGCACGGGACAGCGGGACAACCCCACGAAGCGGCATCTCGAAGCCCTCGCCGCGTTCTTCGACGTGCCCGCGGCCTACTTCTTCGACGAGGAGACCGCCGACCGCGTCGACACCCAGATCGCCCTCGCCTCCGCCCTGCGCAATGCCGAGGTACGCGACATCGCCCTCCGCGCCATGCGCATGGACGACACCGGGCGCGCGTCGTTGCTCCGCATCATCGCGGAGGTCAGCGAGCTCCAGTCGTCCGACGTCAGAGGCAACAGGGAGAAGGACGGGCCGGGCCACGGGGAGAAGGGGCGGGGGAAGGCCTGAACATCCGGGTGTGCGCCCGGCCCTGTCTCCGCCCGTCCCGGTCTCCGCTCCCGGCGGTTCAGTGGCCGAGACGCGCGAGCGCCTGATCGGGATAGCGGCCACCGGCGACGGCCTGCGCCGGCACCGCCTCGCGGAGCCGCGCCACCTGAGCCGGACCGAGGGTCACGCCGGCCGCTTCGGCGTTCTCCTCCAGATACCGCACGCGCTTCGTCCCCGGAATCGGCAGGATGTCCGGGCCCTGGGCCAGGAGCCAGGACAGCGCGGCCTGCGCGGGCGTGCATCCGATCTGCCCGGCGACGTCCTTCACGGCCTCGGCCAGGGCGAGGTTGGCCTCGATGTTGCCGTCCGCGAAGCGCGGCCACCGCCGGCGGTTGTCCTCCTCGGACAGGGCCTCGCGGGAACGGAGCGCACCGCCGAGCATGCCCCGCCCCAGCGGCGAGTACGCCACGACGGCGACCCCGAGCTCACGGCAGGTGGCGAGCATCTCGCCCTCCACCACATCCCTGGTGAACAGCGAATACTCCAGCTGGATCGCGGCGATGGGATGCACGGCGTGTGCACGGCGCAGGGTCCGGGGACTGACCTCCGACAGACCGAGGTGGCGGACCTTGCCGGCCTGGACCAGCTCCGCCATTGCGCCCACCGTTTCCTCGACGGGTACGCCGGGGTCGCGCCGGTGCGCGTAGTACAGGTCGATGTGTTCGGTCCCCAGCCGCGCCAGCGAGGCATCACACGCGGCCGGCACGTACCCGGCTGAGGTGTCCACCTCGTCCACCCTGCCGCTGGCGGCGTCGCGCCTCAGGCCGAACTTGGTGGAGAGGAAGACCGCGTCGCGGTCGCGGCCGCGCAGCCAGGCGCCGACCAGCTCCTCGTTCGCGCCGGCGCCGTAGACGTCCGCCGTGTCGAGGAGGCTGACACCCAGTTCGGCGGCCCGGTCCAGAGTGCGCAGGCATTCCTTCTCGTCCGCTGCACCGTAGGCGATCGACATGCCCATGCAGCCGAGACCGATCGCGGACACCTGCGTGCCCGTATCACCCAGCGGCCGGAACTTCATCTCGCACCTCTTTCTCGTCTGCCCCGTCACGCCTGATCCTCGCGTAGGCCTTCGCCACGAGCAGCAGCCAGCCGAGTTCGCCGGCGTAGTCCTCGCCGATGCGGGACACCGTGTCACCGCCGGCAGCCGCTTCGCCGCGGGGTGCGGGCGGCGGCCGGTCGCCGGCCTTCGCCCTGAGCGCCTTCTTCAGACGCGCCGCCTCCACGGCCGCGCGCTCCGCCTCGCTCATGGGAGGTTCGCCGCGCACCCCGGCGGCGGTGGGTTCCGCACCCATGTAGGGGCGCATAGCGAGCAGACCGTCACGGATCTCGATCACCCGGCGGTACAGCCGGAACCGGAGGTCGCCGTATCTGACCCGTTCCACGAACGACGGAGCCGGCGGATTGAGGGCGATCTCGGGCACGGCCCGGTACAGGTCGTTCCAGAGCGGATACAGCCGCTGAAAGGCGACCCAGTTGGCGATCCACATCCGGGCAGCCGACAGCCGAGGTCCCCAGGAGGGCATGGTGAACCCGGTCGCAACGAGGAGAATGCCGATGCCGTTGGACATCGGGGTCACCAACTCCCATTGCAGGGGGTCGAGTCCGGCCTGTACGGCGACGACGGCCCAGGCGCGGTTGACGCAGTAGGCGATGTAGATGGCAGCACCCACCGACGTGGTGTACAGGCCGCGGCGGAGCCACGCACGGCCCGCTGCCTTCGCGTACCGCCGTCCCAGCCGGGCGATCTCGGCCATCCCCGCGGCGAACGCGGTCACGTACAGCAGCAAGTACGCCGCGACCACGGGCCGGTGAGCGTTCTGCAGCAGATAGTGCGGCGACCTTTCCTGCCCGTCGGTGCCGGCCGCGTACCAGAGGACGAACATGGTCACGGCCACGAGGCCGAAGAGAGTGATGCGGCGCCGGACCTTCGGCCAAGCCTGCTCGGCGGGGTAGACCCAGAAGACCAGAGCGGCGAGGAACGCCGCGCTCGAAGTGACGCCGCCCGAAAGATGAATGCCCAGTGCGCCGAGATTGGGCACGCCCAGATATTCGTCGACTCCCGCCGAGACCACCGGGGTCGACAGCGTGAACGAAATTCCCTTGAACATGAGCGCGATGAGCAGCGCGAACAATGCCGGGTCCCGCCGCCCCGGCCGCACATGGCGGAGTTTGTAGAGGAAGGCAAGGGCGCAGATCCCGGCGCTCAGCGGAAAGAAGACACTTTTCAGTTCGATCATGAGGTCTCCGCCCCAGGGGTCTTCCGTTCGCGGCTGCCGCGGCCGGCGGACGGCCCGTCGGCACGCCGTCGTCGCAGCGAGCGCTCGATCCGCTCCACCGCCTCCGCGTCTTCGGCACGTACTGCCGAAACCGCCTCCAGCTCCGGGCGGTTGATGCGTTCGAGGATGAGGGACGCGGTGACTTCCGCCTCCCTCTCCTCGAGACTCGAGTAGTTGCCCCGCCCGAGTATCTTCTGTACGAGTTCGGGGCCGAGGTCGGGGAAGAGCAGCCGGGCGGTGTCACCGCTGATCGATTCGCCCGTCCCGCTGCGGTGGCCGCAGACCATGTGCGCCAGTTCGTGCGCGATGATGTGGTCCTGGTGAGGCTTGCTGGTATCCGCCTCGTACACGATGAAGTCGACCGCCTCCGTCATGATCCACAGCCCGCAGGGGTGCGCGCCGGGCACACTCACCGGCACCAGCCGGAGCGGGCGCTCACGTCTCTCGCTCAGCTGGTCGCACAGTTCGGAGATGTCGCACTGGTCCGGCAGATTCAGACTTGCGAGGAGTCTCTTGCTCGAGCGGCGTATTCGCTTCAGCTCATGACTCCGGTGCCACCAGTTCACTCGGCGCAACGCGTACTCCTGGCTAGAACCCTGCGTCCCCGTACATGGGCGGCAGCGCCGTCCGCACAGAACACCGCTTCACACGTCCGTTGTCCGGCTGTTCGTCGCCCCGGCCGCCCGGCCGCCCGGCTGCTCGATTGCGCTGCTGCTCGGAATGCCGCATGTGGTCGCAATGCCGCACGCCGGCTGCCGACGATAGCGCGGTGCCGGCCGGGAATTGAACCCGGGCCCTCGGACACGTGTGAGGGCCTGTCAGTTGCGTTCCTTAACCGCGGCCTTCCGCCTCCTTAACTGTGGCCTAAGTCCCATCGGCTGCGGACCGCATCGTGCGGTTTGTCCCGGCCGCGCCCGATAGCTTTGTCGCACGCCGGAACACGCGCCGGAACACGCGACTCCCGTTCGCCGAAGGAGGCAGCCCGCGATGAGGAACCGCGCCGAAGCGCAGCCTTCCGGCGGGAGCCGCACGGTGAAGCCGGTCCTGACTTCCCTGGCCGCGGCGGCGGTTGCGGCGTCGTTGCTCGCCGGCTGCTCGACGGGGCAGAACGACCCGGAGCCCACCGGCCCGCCCCCGGCGAAGACCCCGCCGAAGGAGAGCGAGGCTCCCGCGCCGGACGCCTTCGCCCCGTACGTGGACACCTCGCTCAAGCCCTCGTTCGACCTCGTCCGGAGCGCCGAGAGGACCGGCGTGAAGGAGTACAACCTCGCGTTCGTCTCCCCGGGCGGCGGCCGGTGCGTGCCCCAGTGGGGCGGCAGACAGAAGCTGACCGGCAACCCCGTGGCCGCGCAGGCCGACGAGCTGCGCGACAAGGGAGGGGACGTGCGGGTGTCGTTCGGCGGTCAGAGCGGCAACGAACTGGCCCGGGCCTGCCGCTCGGTGGACGCACTCGCCGCGGCGTACACCGAGGTCATCGACGCGTACGACTTGACGAAGCTCGACTTCGATCTCGAAGGCCCCGCCCTGAAGGACAAGAAGGCGAACGAACTCCGCAGCCAGGCGATCGTCCGCCTCCAGCGGCAGCGCCCGAACCTGAACGTCTCCTTCACCCTCCCGGTCATGCCCTCGGGCCTGGGCGCCGACTCCCTCGCCGTGCTGAAGAACGCGCAGAAGAACGGGGCGCGGATCAACAGGGTCAACATCATGGCCATGGACTACGGCACGTACTACGACGGCGACATGGGGAAGTACGCCGTGAAGGCCGCGACCGCCGCGCATCGGCAGATCCAGCCGGCCCTGGGCATCGAGGACGAGGAGGAGGCCTGGGACTCGCTCGCCGTCACCCCGATGATCGGCGTCAACGACGTCAAGGGCGAGATCTTCCGTCCCGGCGACGCGGCCGAGCTCAAGAAGTTCGCGGACAGCAAGGAGCTGGGCGGCCTGTCGATGTGGTCGGCGACCCGTGACAGGCCCTGCCCCGGAGGAGCCGACTCCAGGGCGCAGGCGACCTGTTCGGGCATCGGCGAGAAGACGGACGTCTTCACGGAGGCGTTCACGGACTGAGCGGGGGCGGGGCGGGCCGTCGGCTGACTGGCCGGTGCTGTCGCGCTGCCCGTTCCGACGACTGAGCCGGGGCGTCGCCGCGCATCCGGCGGGTTGGGGCGGCATCTGAAGGGGATCTGACCCGTCCCCTTCAGATGCCGCGACGGGGCTCGGACCGGGCCCGGACCGGGTGCCGTGCTCACAGCGTTCGGCACCCCGGGCTCCCGGCGCCCGGGCCGGCGACGTCAGCAGCGGACCGGCTTCGTCCAGGAGCACTCCGCGCCGAATGTGGGAGCCGGGGTGCGGCCGGTGTCGCGGTCTCCACCCCGCTTCTCGGCCGGCTCGCCTTCCTTCCCGTCCGAGGCGAGCGCCACCACGATCTCGTCCTCGACGCCCTTCACCGAGTCGGCCATGTAGTTGTTGAGGATGATGCTGAACGTCAACTCGCGGCCGTCCGCGTCGGTGACGTACCCCGACAGTGCCGAAGCGCCCGTCAGTGAGCCCGTCTTGGCGTGCGCGTTGCGCTCGGCGGGGGTGTCGCACATGCGGGAGCGGAGCGTGCCGCCCGTGAGCCGGCCCGGTGCGCAGGCGATCGGCAGCGCGTCGTACCACTGCTTGAACCACGGCTTCTTCCGCACCGAGTGGAGAAGCGTGGCGAGGTGGCCCGCGGAGACGTTGTCCATCCTGGACAGACCCGAGCCGTCGACCTGCCGCAGCGTTGCGGTGTCCACGCCCTCCTTGTCCAGGAAGCCGCTGACCGTCTTCAGCCCCGCGCTCCAGGTGCCCTCGCCGGCCGACTCGTGGCCCATCGTCTTGGTGAGGACCTCGGCGTGGTTGTTGTTGGACAGCTTCATGAAGGGGACGGTCAGCTCTTTCAGCGGCATCGACGAATGACGCGCGACGCGCTGGGCCCCGTCCGGCGTGGCCTTGCCCAGCTCCGTCTCTCCGGCGACCCGGACGCCGTGCCGCTTCAGCGCCTCGGCGAAGACGGACGCGGCGTATCCGGTGGGCTCCCACACGCTCGTCCACGACTCGTACGGCTCCGCGCCGACGGGGATGCCGCCGCTCACAGTGATCTTGTTCCCGCCGTGTTCGCGGTCGACGGAGAGCGTGTTCTCACCGTTCCCCGCGACGGTGGTGGCGTCGACCTCGACGTCGACGTAATCGTTGTCCGGCGTGACCTTCACCTTGGGGTCCTCGCCCGCCGCAGCGCCCGGTACGGCCTCGATGTACACGCTGCCCGTGTCGTAGTCGGTGTCGGGAGCGAGGCTCAGCGCGGAGATCTGCGAGGAGTAGTACGCGGACTCGTCGTCGGCCGCCCACGAGCGCCCGAGCCGCTCCGAGTCGAACCGGGTGTCGTCGGCGACCAGGCTTCCCGTCACCTCCTCGATCCCGGACCCGGCGACCTCGGCCGCCATCGCGTCGTAGTCCTTCGCCAGCAGCGTCGGGTCGCCCGTGCCGCGCACGTACAGGTCGCCGTCGAGACGGCCGCCGTCGCGGTCACCGTGCGCGAGTACGTCGGTGCGGTATCGGTACCCGGGCCCGAGGACGTCCATGGCGGCTGCCGAGGTCAGCAGCTTGGTGTTGGACGCGGGCACGAGCCGCCGGTCGCTTTGGTGACGGTAGAGAGGCTTGCCGCTGCGCGCGTCGGCCACCACCACGCTCGAACTGGCCCCGTCCAGCCGTTTGCCGGAGAGAATCCGCTCGACGGCCTTCTGCCACGAGGGCTCGTTCTCCGGCGTGGCGGTACGGGCGCCGGCCGCGCCGCCCGTGCCGAGCACGAGGGCGAGCCCCGCAGCCACGGCCACGACCCTCGTACGAACCGGGAACCAGGAAGGTGTGTGTCTCCTCATGGCAGGAGAGCCTGGCAGCCCGCGGGCGATGCCGCGACGGATCTGCGGCGCGAGTTCTCGGTCATCGTCTCCGGGGCGAGAGGTCTTCCTGCTCGACTTCCGCCCAGACGGTCTTCCCGACCGGGTGACGGGCCGACGTTCCCCAGCGGGCGGCCAGGATGTCGACGAGGAGGAGCCCGCGGCCCGATTCCTCGTCCGGGTCCGGAACGACAGGACGGGCGGGCGGCGGCTCCGGGTTCGCGTCCGCCACCTCGATACGTACGGTGCCTGCCTCCGGGGCGTGGCTGAGACGGAGCCGGAAGTCGCGCCCGGGGACGCGGCCGTGCGAGACCGCGTTGGCGGTGAGCTCGCCGACGAGCAGCGCGACGCAGCACGAGAGGTCCGACGCCGGAGGGTGATCCCACTCCGCCATGCGCTTCACAGCCAGCCGCCGGGCGAGGCGCGCTCCACGCGGCGAGGAGGTGAACTGCATCGAGAACACGTGCAGTTGAGGTTCTTGTACGGGCCGCGGCTCGGGGCCGGGGTCCGGGTCCTCGTCCTGCGTGGTCATCGCGTCGAGCATCGTGCCGCCCATCCCATGTCGTACGTGATTCGTGACTTTCCGTGTTCAAGGATCGGTATGCGGGCCTATGCTCGAAAGGTGGTGAAGGCTTACATCACTGGTCGTAAGGAACGGAAGTAAGGCCGTGGCCAACGAAATCGATCCCGCTTCGTCCATGGCCGCGCTCTTCGGTTCCCGGGTACGAAGGCTCCGTACGGCAGCGGGCATGACCCAGGCCGAACTCGGCCGCAGGACACACGTGGTCAGCACCCGCATCACGCAGGTCGAGCGGGCTTCGGGGGCGAAGCCGACGCTGGAGCTGGCACGTGCTCTGGACAACACCCTTGACGCGGACGGGTTGTTGGCCGACCTGTGGCCGTACGTCCACCGCGAGACGTTCCCGGACTGGTCCCGGGCCTTCATGGCGTACTCGGCGCGGGCGGTGAGCATTCGCGAGTACGCGGCGCATGTGGTGCCCGGGCTGCTGCAGACCGAGGAGTACGCCAGGGCCCTGCTGGGTGTCGGCCGATCGCTGCTCAGCGAGGAGCACTTGGAGGAACGGCTCTCCGCACGAATGGAGCGGCAGGAGCGGCTTGGTTCCGCTGACCGGCCCGAGGTGTGGGCTGTCCTGGACGAGGCGGTGCTGATGCGGCCGGTCGGCGGACGTCCGGTCATGCGCGGTCAGTTGTCCAGGCTGCTGGACGCTGCCGAGGACCGCAGGGTCACGGTCCAGGTGCTGCCGTTCGACCAGGGCGAACATGACTTGTTGGGCGGCTCGATGACCGTCCTGACTCTGCCGGACGAGACCGAAGCCGTCTATCTGGAGGGCGCCGACTACGGCCAGCTCATCGAGGAACCAGGCGAAATCAAACGTCACTCGCTGATTTATGACCGCTTGCGGGCGGTGGCTCTGCCGCCGAAGATGTCGCTCGACATGATTCGCTGCGTGATGGAGGGCAACCACCGTGGAGTCAGTGTCCCGTCCCGGTCTGAACGGCGCCGCGTGGCGCAGGAGCAGCTACAGCAACCAGGAGGGCGGCAACTGCGTGGAGGTGGCGGACGGGTTTCCCGGCGTCGTGCCCGTACGTGACAGCAAGCGTCCACATGGCCCGGCCGTCGTGGTTTCCGCGTCGTCGTGGTCCGCGTTCGTCGGTGAGCTGAAGTCCGGCCACCCTTCCTGACCGAAGAACGGGAGGCCCGCAGCGTGCGGGCCTCCCGGACTTTTCGTGTGCACGAGGTCAAGAGCCTCAGCCACGAGGGGAGTTGGGGGCGTCCCCCGCGGTGAGTGTCCGCTTGTCGCGGATCTTGCCGTCCGTGCCGTGGACGACGAGTTCACCGCCGCCGTCGTTCTGGATGATCTCCCGTGCGCGCTCGATGGCCGCTTCCTGAGTGTCGGTGTGGGTCGTGGCCTGCACACCGTCGGGGTTGAAGATCTTCCACTGGTCGCCGTCGGGGGCTACGTGCCGGTCACCCATGATGGGCCTCCTGTCCTTCGTCTTCCTCTTACGAGTTGACTCCTGGTGGCCGCCTGCAGCGGCTACGCGCGTCTCTTCGCGCCGCCCAGCAGGCGGCCTACGAGACGGAAGGGCAGCGTGATGACCGTGAGTATCGCTGAGAGCACGGTCTGGATCGCGCCGACGATGGCGGCGAGCACAGCATGCCTCCAATGAATGGGGTCGGCTTCGGCGGCCGGGTGCCCAACGCGAATGGGGTCATGCATCGTTCAACCGACTGTTCATCCCGGTGCGTTCGGGCCGGGCCCCTGCGCTCCGGCCGCATCTGCGCCCAGTTCGCCGCCGGTTCGGCGTCGGCGCCACGACCGCCTACCGGTGCATCGCCGTGGCCGTCGAGGTCCTGGCCACCCTCAAGAGCTGGCGCCTCTCACGCAAGCTCCGTTGTCCGACCACCCGCATCACCCCCTCCACCTGACCTGCCCGAACTGAGGTTGGGAAAGGCTCAGTTCCGGGATGAGGGTCGGCCGAATATGAGAGGGATCGGGCTTCTGTGACGCGCCTGATGCAATTCGGAGAAGAGACTTGAACAAAGGAGCATGAATATAGGTTGGGCATGGCGATATTGCATCTCTCCATGGGGGGCGATGTGCGAGAAGCCGAGACGGAAAGGTGGAGAGGGGACGCTGCTGAGTGACGGGTGTCGGTCCCGGTCGGGCGCCTCTCGCTTTCTACGCGCTTGACCGGCGGCAGGGTAATGCATGTGGGGCGTCGGAAACCGAGGTCCGTCCTTAGCCGCCGCACCTGGTTCCAAGGGGTCGAGAGGGGCGTGAGAATGATCCAGCGCCCTCGTCAGACCCAGTTCGGTGCTGCCACTGGCGTGAGCCCGGAACGACTTGCCGCCGGCGAGAAATTACCGCCTGGGGCCATCGGGAGCTTCGCGCTCAGGGGATGCACCATACTGTTCGGCAAGTACGTTACGTTACGGAAAAATCTCGGGGGCATTCATCATGGCATCGATCAGGAACCACAGGCGGGTCGGGGCGTTCCGGCTCTTACTGGCATTCGCAATGGGAGTTGCGTGTATCGGCGTAGGTCTTTACGTACACCGGCAACACCAGCCGTATGCGAACGGAGTTTCCGCGACCGGTACGGTAACCGGAGTGAAGCAGGATAAAAGCTCAGACGGGGTGCTGTACGGGCGGGTTTTTTCTTTCACCACTTTGAACGGCCGGAAGGTGTCGGTCACTGAATCCGAATATCGCAGCGCACGCCCGGATGTGGGTGCCAGTGTCCAGGTATCGTATCTCAAGTCGGATCCACAATCCGCGCGAATCGTGGAGAAGAGTTTTTGGATGCCCGCTGTATTTATTGCGATGGGGGCTCTGGTCACATTGGCGAGCTTGGCGACTCTCGTGTCGAGGCGGGCGCGTTAGGCGGTATTCTGTTTGGTGAGTCGCTGTGATGAGCCTTTTCCAACCCGGCCGGTCGGGTGGGTGGTTGGGCTGAAGCTGCAGGGCGGTGTCCGGACGTGAAGCAGCTCCTGGTGGACGGGTGATTGTCGAGATCAACTGTCCTGCCAGGACTTCCGCGCGCTTGTCCACCCGTCACTGAGGTCGGAAAAGGCTCCGTCACGGGGCCATGGCTCCCAGCACACGTATGGATATTGAAGCGCGGCCCGGGCATGGTGATCCGGGCAGCGCCGGACCGGGACGCCGGAGCCCGTTCCGCCTGCGGACCGGAAGCCGGATGGGTGTCCTTGCCGCCGGCGGAGAACGAGGAGAGGCACGGCCGTGACACTGCACGATCCACAGCAGCAACTCGACGCCACCGACCGCCGGAACGCCGCGGCGGTGCGGGTGCGGGGGCTGCGGAAGCAGTTCGGCGGCCAGGTCGCCGTCGACGGCATCGATCTCGACGTTCCCTCCGGGAGGTTCGTCGGTCTGGTCGGTCCGAACGGCGCGGGCAAGACCACCACCCTCTCCATGATCACCGGCCTGCTCCGTCCGGACTCAGGCACCGTCGAGGTGGCCGGACGTGACGTGTGGCGCGACCCCGTGGACGTCAAGTCCCGCATCGGGGTGCTGCCGGAAGGGCTGCGCCTGTTCGAGAGGCTGTCCGGGCGCGAGCTCCTCGGCCATCTCGGCGCTCTGCGCGGCTTCCCCCGCCAGGAGGCGGAGCGGCGTACTTCGCAGTTGCTCGACACGCTCGATCTCGTCGGCGCGCAGCACAAGCTGATCGTCGACTACTCCACCGGCATGCGGAAGAAGATCGGCCTGGCCGCCGCGCTGCTGCACAACCCCGAAGTGCTCTTTCTGGACGAGCCCTTCGAGGGCGTCGACCCGGTCTCCGCCGAGACGATCCGAGGGGTGCTCGAGCGCTACACCGGCTCCGGAGCGACGGTCGTCTTCTCCAGCCACGTCATGGAGCTGGTGGAGTCGCTGTGCGAGTGGGTCGCCGTCATGGCCGTCGGCAGCATCCGGGCACACGGCCCGATCGGGGAGGTCAGGGGCTCGGCGGGCTCCCTGCACGAGGCCTTCCTGCACCTCGTCGGAGCGAACGGACGTGGGACTCCTGGGGACGGCCTCGACTGGCTGGGCGGCGGCAGCCGGTCCGGCGGTGCCGAGTGAGGGCGGCGGCACCGTCCGTCACCTGGACGTTCACGCGACTCAAGCTGTCCCTGCTGCGGAACGGGCTGCGGCAGTCCTCCGGCCGTACGGCGGCCTTCGTCATCTCCATCGTGCTCGTGCTGCTGCTCGGTGCGGGGCAGCTCCTGGGGCTGATCCTGCTGCGCGGCAGCGAGCACGCCGCCGCCGGGGTCGTGCCGCTTGCCGCGCTGATGGCGCTCGGCTGGGCGGTGATGCCGGTCTTCTTCCCCAGCGGCGACGAGACCCTGGACCCCACCCGGCTGGTCATGCTTCCGCTGCGGGCCCGCCGGCTGATGCCGGCGTTGCTGATCGCCTCCCTCGTCGGGATCGGCCCGCTGTTCACCGTCCTCGTCGCGCTCGGCGCGGTCCTCGCGCTGGCGCACGGCGCGGCCGGGGTGGTGGCCGCGGTGATCGCCCTCCCGCTGCTCGTTCTCGTGTGCCTCGCATTGGCGCGGGCTGTGGCCGCCGTGAACGTCCGTCTGCTCACGAGCCGCCGCGGCCGGGATCTGGCGCTGCTGAGCGGCCTGGTCATCGCGGTGGGAGTTCAACTGCTCAACCTGGGTGTTCAGCGGCTGAGCGACGCCGGGGGACTCTCGGCGCTCGAACCCGTGGCGGACGTGCTGGCGTGGGTTCCGCCCGCCTCGGCGGTGGCCGCCGTGCAGTCGGCGGGTGAGGGCGCGTACGGCCCCGCCCTGGCTCAGGTCGCCCTGTCCGCTGCCGCGCTCGCGGTGCTGCTGTGGTGGTGGTTCCGCAGCCTGGACCGCCTGATGACCTCACCGGACGCGTCGACCGTCCAGGCCGTCACGGCGCGGGAGAAGAGCCGCGGACGCACCGGCCGTAAGGGACTCACCGGCCTCCTGCCGCACTCCCGCACGGGTGCGGTGATGCTCCGTACCCTGCGCTACGCCTGGCGGGACCCGAAGACGAAGGTGGGCTGGGCGTCCTCGCTCGGCGTGGGAATCCTGCTGCCGGCCGTGTTCGCGGCTCAGGGCAACGGAAGTGTGTACAACGCCTGTTGGGTGGCGGGACTGCTCGGCATCCAGATGTACAACCAGTTCGGGCAGGACTACTCGGGCTTCTGGCTGGTGGCCTCGACGATCTCCTCCGCCCGTGACGCCTACGTCGAGACGCGTGCCCGGATGCTGGCCATCGCGCTCATCGCCGTGCCCTACGTCACGGCGGTCGTGGTGGCCTACTCGCTGCTCCTGGGGGAGTGGCAGGCGATCCCGGAAGTGCTGGGGCTCGCACTGGGACTGCTCGGTGTCCTGATGGCGACCGGTGTCTACACCTCGTACCGCTTCCCCTACTCCATCCCGCAGGACAGCGGCTACAAGAACGTCGCCCCCGGTCAGGGCTCCCTCGCCTACCTCAGCATCTTCGGAGGCATGGCCATCGGTGCGCTGCTGTGCGCACCACTGGTCGCGCTGACGATCTGGCTGCACCTCTCAGGAGGTCACGCGTGGCTGTGGGCCCTGCTGCCGGTCGGGCTCCTGTACGGGTTCTCCGCCCCCGCCCTCGCTCTCCGGGGCGCGGCACCCCGGGTGGCGGCCCGCCTCCCGGAGATCCTCACGGCGGTCAGCCGGGGCTGACGGACTACGGACTACGTACTACGGTCGGCGGCCGGCGGACTGGACGACGGCCGGCGGCAGGCCGGTCTCGTGCCGCCCGACTCGCGGTTGCGGTCAGGCTGTTCGCTCCGGTCCAGACGTTCTAGCGGTGACCGCCGCCCCGGTGGTGACCGTCGCCGCCCCGGCCGTGACCGTTGCCCCGGTCGTCGCCGTCGTGGCGGCCGTCGCCCTTGCCGTCGTCGCGGTCGCGGTCGTCGCCGCCTCCGCCGAACAGCAGGCCGATGAGGCCGCGCAACAGGCCGCCGCCGTCGTCACCGTCGTCGCCGCCATCGTCTCCGCCGCCGTCACCGCCGCCGCCGTCACCGCCGCCCTGGGCGCCCCCGCCGTTCGAAGCGCCGTCGTCACCGTCGCCGTCGCCGCCGTCGTCTCCGCCGCCCTGCGAGGAGCCGCCTCCGGCGTCGTCCTCCGGCGGTGGCGGTGCGGGGTTCTCGTCATTCGTCGGGGGAGGCTGCGAGCCGGGGCGCTTCCCGTCGTCCTCGCCGCCGTTACCCGCACCGTCGTCCGCAGGCTGCGAGGAGCCACCGGTGTCCGGCTGGTCGGGCGTGGAGGTGTCGGCGTCCTCCGCCGCCTCCCGGGCGGCGATGTCCGGGTCGGGCGAGATCGAAACGGCAGGTCTGTCGCCGCCGCGTACATCCCGGTCCGCATTCATCGCCTGCAGGCTGAACGTCACCGTGCCGAGCGCCACGGCCGAGGCGAGGCCCACGACGACGCCCTTGCCGCGCCGGCTCGGGCGCCGGTGGCTGGACCGGTACAGGAGCTCTCCGGCGATGATCTTTCCGGTGTGCTGCCCGGACGACGGCGATGAGGCCCGGGGCCGGAAGGCTTCGAAGTCCGCCGCCTCGATCTCGTCGGCCGCCATCGGCACGCAGGAGCATGACGATGTGCCGTCCACCTCGATGCGTGCACCGCACCGGGCGCAATTCAGTGCTGCCATCGCCGGCCCCCTCGTTGGAATCCGTCGTGACGCGTTCCCTCGTTTCGCCGTCCGCGCGCTGGTCCGGGCGCACGGTTGGCAGGTCAACACCGAACATAGCCAGGCGTTCGGTCATGTGTGAGATAGTTGTCAATTTCTGCGCGGTGCTGTTTCGACTGAACCGTGCTGAGTTTGGGCCGCTGTGCCACGAATCGGCCATGCCGTCCGAACAGGCGCCGGAACAGGCGCCTGAACAGGCAGTCCGTTTCCGGGGTGTTCACGCCCCTTGGTGAAGGAAATCCGCCAGTCCTTCCAGCAACCGGTCGACGTCCTCGGTGTTGTTGTAGGGGGCGAGGCCCACGCGCAGCCCTCCGCCGTCGCCGAGCCCGAGGTGGCGTGAGGCCTCGATCGCGTAGAAGGAACCGGAGGGGGCGTTGATGCCGCGCTCCGCCAAGTGGGCAGCCGCGTGTGCGGTGTTGTGGCCGTCCAGGGTGAGCAGGAGCGTGGGCGTGCGTACGGCGGCGAGCGAGTGCACGCGCACGGAGGGGAGTGAGGCCAGGCCCTTCTCGATGCGGCCGAGCAGCGTCTCCTCGTGCTTCTCCAATACCGCGAAGGCGGCGGCGATCTGCTCGCGGCGGTTCCGTTCGGGATGTACGCCGAGGTGTGCGATGACGTCGACGGCCGCGCGGGCGCCGGCCAGGAGTTCGTAAGGCAGCGTCCCGAACTCGAAGCGTTCCGGGACGGCGTCGGTCGAGGCGAGCAGCTTGTCCGGCGTCAGGGTCTCCAGCAGACCGGGCCGGGCAGCGAGCACGCCCATGTGCGGTCCGAGGAACTTGTACGGCGAGCAGGCGAAGAAGTCCGCGCCCAGCTCCTCCAGACCGATGTGGGAGTGCGCGGTGAGATGCACCCCGTCCACGTACAGCAGGGCACCCGCCTCGTGGACCAGCCGGGAGATCTCCGGCACGGGCGGGCGCGTGCCGATCAGGTTCGAGGCACCCGTCACCGCGACGAGCCGGGTGCGGGAGGAGAGGACGGCGGCGATGGCGCCGGCCGTCAACTCCCCGTCCTCCGGGTCGAATTCCGCCCACCGCACCGTGGCGCCGGCCTGCTCCGCGGCCTGTGTCCAGGGGCGGATGTTGGAGTCGTGGTCCAGGCGCGTCACCACTATCTCGTCGCCCGGCGACCAGGACTTCGCGAGCGTACGGGAGAAGTCGTAGGCGAGCTGGGTGGCGCTGCGCCCGAAGACGATCCCGCGCGGATCCGCGCCCAGCAGATCCCCCAGTGCCTGCCGCGCCTCGGCGACGATCGTCTCGGCGTTGCGCTCCGCGGGGTTGCCGTGGCCGCGGTTGGAGAGCGGGCCCGCGAGCGCGCTCGCCATCGCCTCGATGACCGCGCGGGGCGTCTGCGTCCCTCCGGGGCCGTCGAAGAACGCCGTCCCCGTCGCCAGGGCGGGGAACTGCGCGCGGAAGAGGTCGATGTCGTATGGCATGCGGGCTCCGGCGGAGTGGGCTTCGGTCGGGCGACGGCAGCCATGATCAGGCGTGCCGCCGCGTTTGGCCAGAGCCGCCGGTGCCCCGGCCTGCCTTCTCCGTGCGGACACCGCGTCATCGCCCGGCGGGCACCGGGTGCCCGCCACGGTCAGTAGTGGTAACGGGCCTGGACCACGATGAGTTCGTTGCCTCTGGCTCGGTAGACGAGCCTGTGTTCCTCGTCGATCCTCCGGGACCAGTAGCCGCTCAGGTCACCCTTCAGCGGCTCCGGCTTGCCGATCCCCGCGAACGGATCCCGTTTGCTGTCTTCGATGAGGCGGTTGATGCGCTTGGTCATGCGTCGGTCCGTTTCGGACCAGTACACATAGTCGGCCCAGCCGTGCTCGGTGAATACGGTCTTCACTCGCTGTCGTCGACCTCGATCAGTTCGCGCGGTTCCGTCCTGCCCGCTTCGGCCTCTGCGACCGACTCGGCCAGTCGCCGTGCGTTGGCGGGTGAACGGAGCAGGTAGATCGTCTCCTGCCAGGAGGAGTAGTCCTCCTCCGAGAGCAGTACGGCGTTGCCGTTGCGGGAGGTGATGTGTACGGGAGCGCGGTCGTTGTTGACCTGCTCGATCAAGGGGAACAGATTCTTGCGCGCTTCGCTGGCGGTGATGGACACGGTCGTTCACTCCCTTCGATACTGGTACAAGAAATCGTACCAGTGCCTGTGCTGGTGGTGCCAGTCGCTCCGCTCGTCTCACTTTGTCCGCATGTGGGTCTTCCAGTCCGCAGCCCGGCCCGGGGGCGGGTTTCCCAGCGTGGCTGGGGACCGGATATCTTGATATCGAGACGATGTAGACGTGGAGCGGAGTACCGGTGACTGACTCGACCATCATCTATACGGACACCGACGAGGCCCCGGCCCTGGCGACGTATTCGTTCCTGCCCGTGGTCAGGGCGTACGCCTCGACGGCCGGAGTCGGTGTCGAGAGCCGTGACATCTCCCTGGCGGGGCGGATCATCGCCCAGTTCCCGGAGCGTCTGGAGCCGCAGCAGCGCATCGAGGACGCCCTCGGCAACCTGGGCGAGCTGGCGAAGACGCCGCAGGCGAACATCATCAAGCTGCCCAACATCTCGGCCTCGATCCCGCAGCTCAAGGCGGCGGTCGCCGAACTCCAGGAGAAGGGCTACGCGCTGCCCGACTACCCGGACGAGCCGAAGACCGACGAGGAGCGCGACATCCGCGCCCGGTACGACAAGGTCAAGGGCAGCGCCGTCAACCCGGTGCTCCGCGAGGGCAACTCCGACCGCCGGGCGCCGGCGTCCGTGAAGAACTACGCGCGGTCCAACCCGCACCGCATGGGTGCATGGACCTCCGAGTCGAAGACGAACGTCGCGCACATGGACGGCGACGACTTCCGCTCGACCGAGAAGTCCGTGATCGTCCCCGAGGACGGTTCCCTGCGCATCGAGCTGTCCGCCGACGACGGCAGTGTCACCGTCCTGCGTGAATCGGTGCCGGTACTGGCCGGCGAGATCGTGGACGCCGCGGTCATGCGCGTCGCGGCGCTGCGCGAGTTCCTCGCCGCGCAGGTCGCCCGCGCCAAGGCCGAAGGCGTGCTCTTCTCCGTGCACTTGAAGGCCACGATGATGAAGGTCTCCGACCCGATCATCTTCGGCCACGTCGTACGGGCGTTCTTCCCGAAGACGTTCGCCGAGCACGGCAAGACGCTCGCCGCCGCCGGTCTCACGCCGAACGACGGCCTCGGCGGCATCTTCAAGGGCCTGGAGTCGCTGCCCGACGGCGCCAGGATCAAGGAGTCCTTCGAGGCGGAGCTCGCCGCGGGCCCGGACCTGGCGATGGTCGACTCCCACCGCGGCATCACGAACCTGCACGTGCCGAGCGACGTGATCGTCGACGCTTCCATGCCCGCGATGATCCGTACCTCCGGCCACATGTGGAACAAGGACGACCAGGAGCAGGACGCCCTCGCGGTCATCCCCGACAGCAGCTACGCCGGCATCTACCAGGCCGTGATCGAGGACTGCCGTGCCAACGGCGCGTACGACCCGTCCACGATGGGCTCGGTGCCCAACGTCGGGCTGATGGCGCAGAAGGCCGAGGAGTACGGCAGCCACGACAAGACCTTCGAGATCCCCGCCACCGGCACGGTGCGCGTGCTCGACGGCCGGGGCGAGGCAGTGCTGGAGCAGGCGGTCAGCGCCGGCGACATCTTCCGCATGTGCCAGACCAAGGACGTCCCGGTCCAGGACTGGGTCAAGCTCGCCGTCAGCCGCGCCCGCGCCACCGGCGACCCGGCGGTGTTCTGGCTGGACGAGGGCCGCGCGCACGACGCCAATCTCATCGCGAAGGTCCGGCAGTACCTCCCCGAGCACGACACCGACGGTCTGCGCATCGAGATCATGGCGCCCGTCGATGCCATCGCGTTCTCCCTGGAGCGCATCCGCCGCGGCGAGAACACGATCTCGGTCACGGGCAACGTGCTGCGCGACTACCTGACCGACCTCTTCCCGATCCTGGAGCTGGGCACCAGCGCCAAGATGCTCTCCGTCGTGCCGCTCATCAACGGCGGCGGGCTCTTCGAGACCGGCGCCGGCGGCTCGGCTCCCAAGCACGTGCAGCAGCTCGTCAAGGAGAACTACCTGCGCTGGGACAGCCTCGGCGAGTTCCTCGCCCTGGCGGTGAGCTTCGAACACCTCGCGCAGACGACGGACAACGCACGCGCGCAGATCCTCGCCGACACCCTCGACCGGGCGACGGCGACCTTCCTGCAGGAGAACAAGTCCCCGACGCGCAGGGTCGGCGGGCTCGACAACCGCGGCAGCCACTTCTACCTCGCCCTGTACTGGGCGCAGGAGCTGGCGAAGCAGACCGACGACGCACCGCTCGCCGACGCGTTCGCGGCGCTCGCCCGTACGCTCGGCGAGCAGGAGCAGGCCATCGTGGACGAGCTGATCGCCGTGCAGGGCTCGCCCGCGGACATCGGCGGCTACTACTGGCCGGATGCCGCGAAGGCGTCGGCCGTGATGCGTCCGTCGAAGACCTTCAACGACGCGCTGGCGGCGCTCGGCTGAGCCCGGCCCGCCGGACCGGACCGGGTCACGGCCGGCGGCGGCGCTTCACACGGGACGGGCCGTGCCTCACGTCAAGTGGGGTGCGGCCCGCCGCAGTTGTGGCGAGCCGCATTCGGGCAGAGGCCGGATTTCGCGCGTCGCCGGGGCGAGAGGCCCCGGTAGCCTTCCGCCATGGCCCGATCCGAGCGACCCGCCCGGCCCGCCGTGCACGGATTCTGGGAGGACACCGGCGCGACGAAGACCTTCACCCACCCTCTCGACCATGCGCTGCTGGAGCAGTACGTGCCCCGGGACGCACGGGTTCTCGACTACGGATGCGGCTACGGGCGGTTGACGGCACAGCTCGTCGAGCTGGGCTACGGGGACGTCCACGGCGTGGACCCTTCCCGGGCGCTGATCGAGCGCGGGCGGCGCGAGCATCCCGAGCTGCCGCTCCTGCGGTTCGACGCGCTGCCCCTGCCCTTCGACGACGGCAGCTTCGACGCCGCGCTGCTCTTCGTCGTCCTCGGTGTCGTCACGGCCGACGCGGACCAGGAGGCGCTCCTCGCCGAGATCGCCCGTCTGGTACGGCCGTCGGGGGTGCTCTACCTCAGCGACGTACCGCTGCAGACCGACGAGCACCACGTGCGGCGCTACGAAGAGGCCGCGGCCTCTTCCCCCGGCCGTCCGTACGGCGTCTTCTCCACCCCCGACGGCGGACTCTTCCGGCACCACCGGCCGGAGGAGCTACGGGAGTTGCTGCGCACCCACGGGTTCGCCGCCGAGGAGGAGCGCCCGACGGCGACCGCCACACTCCATCACGGCGAGACCACCCGCAGCGTCCAGGTCCTCGCCCGGCGCACGCCCTGAGCGCGGGTCAGCGGAAGGCCGCCTCGCCCGTGAGCGCCTGACCGATCACCAGTTGGTGCACCTCGGACGTGCCCTCGTAAGTCAGCACGGACTCCAGGTTGTTGGCATGCCGCATGACCGGATACTCCAGGGTGATCCCGGCGGCGCCGAGCATCGTGCGGCACTCGCGCGCGATGGCGATCGCCTCGCGGACGCTGTTGAGCTTGCCGAGGCTGACCTGCTCCGGCCGCAGCGAGCCGCCGTCCTTGAGCGCGCCGAGGTGCAGCGCCAGCAGCATGCCCTTGCCCAACTCCAGTGACATGTCGGCGAGTTTGGCCTGGGAGAGCTGATAGGCCGCCAGCGGCTTGTCGAAGATCTCGCGCTGCCGGGCGTATTCGAGAGTCGTCTCCAGGCAGTCGCGCGCAGCACCGAGCGCGCCGAAGACGATGCCGTAGCGCGCCTCGTTGAGGCAGGAGAGAGGGCCCGAGAGCCCCACGGCCTCCGGGAGCACCGCGGACTGGGGCAACCGCACGCCGTCCAGGACGAGTTCGGACGTCACCGATGCACGCAGCGACATCTTCTTCTTGATCTCCGGCGCCGAGAAACCCGGAGTGCCGGCGGGCACGACGAATCCGCGGACCTTGTTCCCCGGGTCGTCCGTCCTTGCCCACACCACCGCGACGTCGGCGACCGACCCGTTGGTGATCCACATCTTCGTGCCGTCGAGCACCCAGTCGGAGCCGTCGCGCACCGCGCGGGTGCGCATGCCCGCGGGGTTGGAGCCGAAGTCCGGTTCGGTCAGGCCGAAGCAGCCGATGGCGTCGCCCGCGGCCATGGCCGGCAGCCACTGCTGCTTCTGCTCCTCGCTTCCGTACTTCCAGATCGCGAACATGGCCAGCGAGCCCTGCACGGAGACCAGGGAGCGCAGCCCCGAGTCGCCCGCCTCCAGCTCCATGCAGGCCAGTCCGTAGGCGGTGGCGGTGGTGCCCGCGCAGCCGTAGCCCTCGAGATGCATGCCGAGGACGCCCAACGAGCCGACTTCCTTGGCCAGTTCGCGCACGGGGAGCGAGCCGTCCTCGTACCAGTCGGCCAGCTTCGGTTTCACCTTCTCCTCGACGTACTGCCGGACGGTGTCCCGGATCGCGCGGTCCTCCTCGCCGATCAGGGCTTCGGTGCCGAAGAGGCCGAGCGGGGTCTGGGGCGTCACGGGCGGCACTGAGATCTCCTCGTCCATCGCGAACAGCGTCGGGTACTCTGCGTACGCACGCTAACCGTACGGTGTTAGTTTTCACAAGGAGCCTTCGATGCCACGCCCGAAGTCGCCGCTGCTCAGCCGGGAGCGGATCCGCGACGCCGCGCTGGAGCTGATCGACGCCGAGGGCATCGGCTCCCTCTCCATGCGCAATCTCGCCCTGAAGCTGGACGTCAGGGCCGCCTCGCTCTACAGCCACTTTCCCGGCAAGGACGCCGTCCTGGACGCCGTGGCCAACCTCCTCACGAGGCAGGTCGACACCTCCGCCTTCGAGCGCGGCTGGCGCGAGGGGCTGGAGACGTGGGGCAGGTCGTATCACGCGGCGCTCAGCAAGCACCCGAACGCCGCCCCGGTGGTCGCCGCGGGTACGGGCAGACGCGAGGACTTCCTGGCCATGGCCGACGCGGTGCACGGCGGGCTCGTCCGGGACGGCTGGCCGCCCAGATACGCGACGATGATCGCCGCCTCGGTGAAGTACCTGGTCATCGGTGCCGCCACCACGCCCTTCGCGAGCGGTTTCGCGGACGACACCCGCGTCTACTTCGAGCGCTACCCCAACCTCGTACAGGCGCATCTGATCCCGGCGCACGCCGAGGAGATCGACAGCGACAGCTTCGAACTCGCCCTCGGCGGCCTGATCGCGGGGCTCGGACCGCTGCACGCGTCGCTGGCGGCGGCGGACACCGCAAAGGAGTGATACCTGGCCCCGCGGTGATCCACGGGACCAGGTATCAGCTCCCGTCCGGTGTGTCCCGGTGCCTCCCCGGTACGCCTACCCGGCGAGCAGCTCCCGCAGTTCGGCCACGGCCTCGCGCAGTTTCCCGGCGAAGGCATGCATCTGGTCCGCCACGCTCTGCGGAGTGCTCAGATAAAGGTTGAAGCGCTCCGGCAGCAGTACGTACGCGACACCGATGCAGCGGCTGCTCGTCGAACCGAAGCCGAAGAACTGGATGTTGACGGACGGCGCGGAGCTGGTGCTCAGATAGTCGTCCCGCATCGTCTGCCAACCCGCGCTGCGGTACAGCGACGGCTGTTCGAGCACGCCCAGCTCCGCACCGCGGCGGCGCTGGATCAACTCCAGCTCCCACAGGTGCTGTTCGGGCACCTGGACGGCCTGGCACTCCTTGGCACGCTCCACATGCTTGGCCGCCGCCGCGCGGAAGGCGGCGCGCCTCGTCGCCACGTCCGCGCCCGGGTCCTCCATGGCGTCCACGAACGCGTACATCTCCGGCGTCACGACGCGCATCGCCTCCGTACGGCCGTGCTTGTACTGCCTCGTGGCGATCGACTCGTACGTCGCGCCGAGATGACCCTTCGCGCGCCGGTGTGCGAGCTGGTAGGCGAGCTGCACGAAGGCGTCCGGCGAGACGCCGAGTGCCTTCGCGTCGTTGCTGCCGAAGTCGTCGAAGGAGACCGTGCGCGTCGCGGTGCTCCGCCCGTACTCGGCGAACGCGTCCGCGGCCGAACGCACTTGCTCACGCAGCGCGTCGTCCAGCCGGAACTCCACCGGCTCCGCCCGCGGCGGGCCCTGCGTGCGCGCACCGGAGTGCTCGGAGTGCACCGCCGCCGGCACGGGCAGCAGCGCGTCGGTGAAGCTGAGGATGGTGGTGCCGTCGAGCTGGCAGTGCTCCACGTTCAGCCCGGCACGGCCGTCCTCGAAGACGACGAAGGACACGGCCTTGTCGAACCAGCGGTTGCCGCGGTCGCCGTGGAGCAGCTCGTCGCACGCCTCCTGGACGCCGGCGGGCGCGAAGTCCTCCAGGCACACGCAGAACAGCGCGTCCTCGACCGTCTCCAGGGCCTCCGCGTTGCCCGGGCCGCAGTCCACCAGAGACGCACGTGCCCTCGCCCACTCCGCGCGCGCCATGGTCGTGAGGTGACCCACCCGCGAGCCGGCGTCAGCGGGTTCGGCGCCCGCCTTCATCACGTCGCGCAGCCCGGCCTCCAGATCCTCCAGGCTGTGCGGTGCGCCGTCCTCGCCGACGACGTCCATCCGGAAGGTGTTGCCCCGGAAGAACACCAGGATGTGCCGTGCGCGTGACGGGCCGGGCCGCTCCTGCGAATAGGGCGTGCGGGAGGTGTCCTGCTCCTCACCCGGGATCCGCGTGCTGGAGAAGAGGTACTTCAGCTGCTCCATCGACTGCGGCGTCCCGCGCTGCACGACCGGCGGGATCAGCTCCTCGTCGATCTGCCGCTTGTAGTCCAGGGCGCCGGCGATGAGCCCGGCCGCCCTCTCCACCTGCGGCTCGTCCGTGTCCTGGAAGAGGAAGAAGAAGTTGGCGTTCAGGGCGATGCGGTCACGCCGCCCCAGGTAGCGGTACGGCCAGAAGGTGTCGAGCCAACTGTGCACGCCCTCCGAGGAGTCGTACTCCTCCAGGGCCTTCTGCAGCACCCGTCCGGGCCCGCCGGGGGAGAGGAAGGCGGTCACCTCGGCCTCGGTCGCGGCCAGTTCGCCCGGAGAGAGCAGCGGAGCGCACCAGGCGAGGAACCTCTCGCAACTGGCCTCCAGCGTCGGCAGCGGCACGCGCGGCAGAGAGTCCTCCTGCGCGAAGGTGGGGACGGTCGTCGCGCTTTCCCGGGGTGCGCTGGGCTGACTGGTATTCAATTCCGCTCTCACTTCGGCTCGTTGACGGTGGGTGGTGCGACTGCTGCGTTGCCGGCTCCCGGCGCGGCCGCGGATTCCCGTGCGAGGCGTTCCCGGGACCAGGGCCATCCGGAGGTGTCCGACGGACGGGAAAGATACAGGCGCGCGTGGAGCCAGCCGTCCGCCTCCAGGCCCTCCGGGTCGACTCCGGCTTCCTTCATGGTCTCCAGTACCTGTGTCTGCTCCTGGGGCGAGGCGAACCGGCGCTGCCGGAAGACGTCTCCGGCGCAGACGGTGCTGTAGCCCAGCTCCTCCAGCGCCCGCTCGACCGGGCCGAACGGGAACATGCGGAGCACGAAGTGCGCCATCCAGGGCCGGTGGCCGCCCATGGAGCGGACGATACGCGTAAGAGTGCGCTCGGTGACATAACCGATGCAGCCCGTCGAGATCACCAGATCAGTACCGGCGAACTGCGCGCGCTGCCGTGCCGAGGGCTCGTTCCGCTCCAGATCGGCGTGGACGACGTCGTCGAGGAAGCCCGCCTCCAGCGCGTACGCCAGTGCGCTGCCGGAGGTGTCCAGGCCGACGAAGCGGAGCGGACGGGCAGGCCGGTGCGACCGCGCCAGCTTGCGGTCCCGGGCCAGCAGCGCCTCGGGGGCCTCCTCGGCACGAGCCCCTTCCGCGGTTCCCGTCCCGGAGCCCTTCCCGGGCTCGGTGCCGGCACCGGTCCGAGGGCCGCCGCCTGCGAGGTGCTCGTCGCAGTAGCGGGCGTAGAGGGCGTCCATGGTCACGTCGTACTTCAGCAGCGCGGCGTTGATTCCGTACGAGCAGCCGATGTCGAGCACCTTGGGCACCGCCACCTGCGTCGTGTCGCGGTACTCCTCGATGAGCTTCGCGAAGTAGGGCTTGGCCTGCTGCGGAACGCAGTAGTCGAGTTTGCGCAGCTCCCTGAAGTAGGCGCGCGGGTCCGGCCCGTTGTAGATGTGGTCGAGCGTGACTTTTCCGGTGGCGTCGAAGCGCACGGACGGCTCCTGAGGGGGTGGCGGGGGAACTCTCGAGGACCCCAGGCCGAAGGCCCAGGGGAGGTGCACGGGGTCGGGCTGGGGCGGAGGTGACGCGCTTGGCAGGGGAACAGGGCCGCCGGTCCCTCCGCTTGCGCGGCGGGCGCGGCCCGGCGCGGTCCCGTACCGCCGGACGTCAGTCGAGCAGCCGGTCGCCGCGCACGGCGCGGCCCTCGGCCTCCAGGTGCTCCGGCAGCACACGCCCGAACAGCTGCCGGGTCCGCGAGACGCTCCCGACGACGCCGGGGCGCTCGCTGTAGGCGAAGATCGCCGAGTGGCGGGCGCGTCCCCCCTGGACGGGGCTGACACGGTGCAGCGAGAAACGCCCCTTGAAGAGCTGGAGATCGCCTGGGCGCAGTGGCAGACGCCGTGTCAACTCCTCGCCCCTGCCCTGGAGTACGTCCCGTACCGCGTCGAAGTTCTCCTCTTGCGCGGACCTGATGTTCGGGCAGTACTCGAAGACGCCGCCCTCCCGGGCCTCCTGGGTGAGCATGCTGACGGTGAACTCGTTGGTGTCGAAGTGCCAGGGGTGCTCCATGCCCGGCTCTACGACGTTGAGCACGAGCCCGGAGAGCGGGTCCGCCAGCTCGTGCAGCCGGTCGAGTTCGAAGCAGCGCGCGATGAAGCCCTGGAAGACCTCGTCGGAGTAGAGGCGGCTGATGAGGGAGCCGGCGGGGATGCGGTCCCGCGGTACGAAGGCGTTGCCACGCTCGAAGGCGATGCGTCCCGGATGGTCCTCGGGGAGGCCGGGGCCGGCCGCCATGTTGTAGACGTTGACCGTCGCGACGTCGAAGTGCGCCCGGGGCGCCATGTCCGCGCCCTCCTGCCGCAGCGTCTCCTGGAGGGACGGACGGATGAAGTCCGGCAGTACGGTGCAGCCGTCGGCCAGCAGATCGCTCCTGGCACCGGAGAGGACGGCCCGTCCTCCTTCGCTGTCGAGGTCCGTGAGCGGATACCGGTCCGTGTCGACCAGCTCGTCCAGTGTCGTGGCTTGCGAAGTGCTCATCCGATCCTCTCCCGCCCACGGCCCGTCCCGTTCCGGGCAGACGTGCGGACGGGCCCGCTGGGGGACCCTCACCCGGCGGAGCCAGGATCCACCCGGCGGGCGCCGGCGGACATGGCGGCTGCCGGTGTGGCCCGCGTCCCGACCGGACCGCGCTCCCGGAATCTCAGCAACTCTACTGATGAGTAACGGAGTTGAAGCTCCCACATCCACACTCGTGCTGTCTGTGACACGTCACACGGTCGTCACATCGCGTGGATGCACGGGGGCGTACGAGGGCGCGCACGGGGCGGCGCCGGCCGGCCGCCGACGGGTGCCCGTGCCGCGAACCGGCGGCGGGCATACGGGAACGGACCGCCGGGCTCACGCAGGGCCTTCCGGCGCCGGGCGGGGCGCCGGAGCGCCCCGTGCGCGGCCGCGGGGGTCCGTTTCCGGTCGGTCGGACCGCGCGGCGCGGCATGCCGGCCGATCGCGGGATCGTGCGGATCCCAAAGCCCCCGTACTGATCGGCTGGTGTCCGGTCGCGGTGTCCGTCAGCCCGTCGTGCCGGTGGCCGACGCGTCCAGATAAGCCTTCGCCGCTGCCTCGTCGAGCTTCTGGGCCGTCGCCTCCGGGTCGGAGGGGTCGCGGATGAACTGCTGCAGCAGCAGCCACTCGCCCTGGCCGGGTGTGCCGCCGAACTCGCCCGGTGCTTGGTCGGACATGTCGAACTGCACGGCTTCGCCGGCGTCTACGAGGGACTTGGCGACCTTGCGGGTGGTGTCGTCCGGGTAGGCGTTGAGGTTCAGATTGATGTTGGGCGAGAGGAATCCGCCCTCCTTGGCCCAGATCTCAGCCGCGTCCGGGCTCGCCAGGTACTCGATGAAGGACATGGCCATTTGCTGGTTCTTGGCCCCCTTCATGGCGACCGCGGCGTCTCCGCCACTGATCACGGGCGCCTGGCTGTCCTTGCCCACCGGCGGGAACTCGAAGAAGTCGGCGTCCTCGTCGACGTCCCTGTTGAATTCGCCGGATATGATCCCGGCCACGAAGTCGCCCTCGTAGACCATGGCCGCCTTCGGGTCCTTGTCGTAGACGGCGCCGACGGACTCGTTGAGGTCGGTGCGCAGGGCCTCCGCCCCGTCTCCCTCCACCAGCTTGCCGCCCTTGAAGAGCTTGCCGAAGGTCTTGAGTGCCTTGATGACGGTGGGGTCCGTCCAGCCGATCTCGTTCGTGGCGAGCTTGGCGTAGTTGGCGGGTCCGGCCTGTGCGAGGTAGATGTTCTCGAACCAGTCGGTCAGCGGCCAGGCGTCCTTCCCGGCCACGGAGAAGGCCGAGGTCCCCGCTGCGGCGAGTTTCTCGCCGTTCTCGATCATCTCCGCGTAGTCCTTCGGCGGCTGCACGCCTGCCTTCTCGAAGATCTTCGGGTTGTACCAGACGGTCGACTTGTGCGACGCCTTGAAGTACAGGCCGTAGAAGATCCGCCGGACGCTGCCGTAGTTCTGCCACACGAGGGCGAAGTTGCGTGCGGCCTCGAGTTCGACCTCCGGGGGCAGCGGCTCCAGCCAGCCCTTCTGGGCGAACCCCTGGAGCACACCCACCTGCGGCACCATCGCCACATCAGGAGTCTTGCCGCTCTTGCGCAGATCGCGGATGTAAAGGGCGAAATCGTCACGGCCCTGCGCACGGCTGGAGAGGAACTTCACTTTGGCGCCGGTCTTCTTGGTGAAGCCGTCGAGCACCTTTCTGAAGGCCTTGCCCTCGCCGCCGTTCCAGGTGCCGGCGACCGTGAGGGTCTTGCCGCTGAACTCCTGTTCGCCGGAAGCGCTGTTCAGGCCGCTGCACGCGGTCGCCGTAATGGCGAGTGCGGTCGCGGCGGCCGCAAGACGTGATACCGCAATGCGAGGTCTTCTCATGATTTCTCTTTCGAGGCAGCTTACGCGGGGTGCTGAAGTGCCGATCCACCAATTCGCAGTGGAGCCGGAAGTGCTGTCGCGGAGCAGCCGCCGGCGGATCAGGAGCGGTGAAGCATCGAAAGCGCCTGGTCCGGGGCGGTGCTCTTGCTCGCTGTTCAACTGTCCGTCGCCACGCGAGGGTTGGAGCTTTCGGGCGGGCGTCTCAGTGAGCGCGGGCTGCCCTCCGTACGGGCATCGCTCACGGCGCAGATCAGGCCCGTAACGGGAGAACCGTCAGACGGGCTGGTCTGACCCGACCGGTTCGCGGGGTGTACGCGACTGACAACGTAGTGCAGTCGGTAGCCCTGGAAAACGGTTGTGGCGAAACGCAGCGCAAAAAATCTACTCGCGAGTCGTCGCCCACGAGCGACCGCTTACCGCGTTCGTCATGAAAAGGAAGAACGGAACCCGGTGAGTCGTAGACGAAGAACGCGTTGAAGACATGAGGGACATGGATCTGATGAAGGACATACGTCAGTGAACACGGCACGCCGGGCCGCGTGAAGCCGCCCGGCGTGGATTTTTCTGCGGGGGCCGCCGGGCACGAAGGTATGTGAATGACCGCCGGGCAGGGTCGAGCACGGGTGCGGCAGAACCTGACGGCGGCGGGGCGGCGGCGGGACGCTGGAGGCGGCCTGCTCGTCCCCGCCCGGCCGGCCTCCCCGGCGGCCCTCAGGGCGGGCAGGCGTGGCTCCGTGCAGGGGCGTACTCCGGCGCGAACAGGCGCAGTTGATCCTTTATTGGATTGTCCTATTCACTATGTATGCATCTTCTGCCGGATTTCACTCCTTTCGGGGTATGCATCCCGTTCGCTCTCATTGCCCGTAAGAGGCAATGGGCTTCACTGCGTCAACTGTCCCCGCTGCCCCTCTCCTGCCGTGCGTGAGGCGCGGACGGGGAGCGGACGGGAGTTGACGAGGCTGCGTCCCCGCGAGTGAAGCCTCCGGCCTGGGATCTCCCTTCGGAGGAGGCTGCATCATGCCCGCACCAACGATCCGTGTCGTTTCACCCAACAGGACAACTGCCGGTGACACCGTCGTCATCACCGGTTCGAACTTCACCGGTGCGACCGCCGTGAGGTTCGGCTCCACCAGCGCCAGCTTCACCGTCGTCACCAACCGAGTGATCAACGCCGTCGTTCCTCCGGGGACGGGGTCGCTCCTGGTCACCGTGGAGAACCCCTTCGGTGTCAGCAACGGCGAGGCATTCACGTACGAGGGGACGCCCGGCGCGCGGATCCAGGCCATCAGTCCGTCATCCGGATCCACCGCGGGTGGTAACACGGTGAGGATCGTCGGTTCCAACTTCACCGGTGCGACGGCCGTGATGTTCGGCAGTACCCCGGCCCCGAGCTTCACCCTGACCGGCAGCTCGTTGATCAATGCCGTGGCTCCCCCTGGAACCCCCGGCTCCGTGCTGGTCACGGTCGTGACCCCCGCCGGCCCGGGCGGCGGCATCGCCTACGACTACGTCGGGGTGGCGTCGCCGACGACGACGACGGTGACGGATGCGCCCGATCCGTCCGTGGTGGGTCAGCCCGTGACGTTCACGGCGACGGTCGCGCCCGTCCCTCCCGCTGTGGGCACTCCCACGGGGTCGGTCACGTTCAACTTCGGCGACGGCAGCCCTGCCGTCACGGTGCCGTTGGCCGGCGGTGTAGCCACGACCACGCATGCCTACACCACGGCCACAGGCTCTCCGTTCACGGTCACGGCCACGTACAACGGTGACTCCGCCTTCAGCAGCTCTTCCGGTACCGACACGCACACGGTGAATGCGGCGGCGACGACGACGGTGTTGACGGATGTGCCGGATCCGTCGGTGGTGGGTCAGCCGGTGGTGTTCACGGCGACGGTGGCGCCTGTTGCTCCGGGTGCGGGTACGCCGACGGGGTCGGTGACGTTCGACTTCGGTGACGGGAGTCCGACGGTTGTTGTGCCGTTGGTGGGTGGTGTGGCGACAACGAGCCATACGTACACCACGACGGCTGGTTCGCCGTTCGCGGTGAGCGCTTCCTATAGCGGCAGTGTCAACTTCGCGGCCTCGACCTCGCCTCCGGGGCTGACGCATACGGTGGATGTAGCGGAGACGACGACGGTGTTGACGGATGTGCCGGATCCGTCGGTGGTGGGTGAGCTGGTGACGTTCACCGCGACGGTTGCGCCGGTTGCTCCGGGTGCGGGTACGCCGACGGGGTCGGTGACGTTCGACTTCGGTGATGGGAGTCCGACGGTTGTTGTGCCGCTGTCCGGTGGTGTGGCGTCGACCAACCACACGTACACCACGACCGCGGGTTCGCCGTTCACTCTCACCGCTACCTACAGCGGTGACGTCAACTTCGACGGGTCCGTGGGTTCGGGCAGCCATACGGTGAATCTGCCGTCCACGACGACGGTGTTGACGGATGTGCCGGATCCGTCGGTGGTGGGTGAGCCGGTGACGTTCACCGCGACGGTGGCGCCGGTTGCTCCGGGTGCGGGGACACCTACCGGAACGGTGACGTTCGACTTCGGTGACGGGAGTCCGACGGTTGTTGTGCCGCTGTCCGGCGGTGTGGCGTCGACCAACCACACGTATACGTCGACGGCGGGTTCGCCGTTCACCGCCACTGCTACGTACAGCGGTGACGTGAACTTCGACGGTTCTTTCGGTACGGCCGGTCATACGGTGGATGTGGCGGAGACGACCACCGCTCTGACGGATGTGCCGGATCCGTCGGTGGTGGGTGAACCGGTGACGTTCACGGCGACGGTGGCGCCGGTTGCTCCGGGTGCGGGGACACCTACCGGAACGGTGACGTTCGACTTCGGTGACGGGAGTCCGACGGTTGTTGTGCCGCTGTCCGGCGGTGTGGCGTCGACCAACCACACGTATACGACGACGGCGGGTTCGCCGTTCACCGCCACTGCTACGTACAGCGGTGACGTGAACTTCGACGGTTCTTTCGGTACGGCCGGTCATACGGTGGATGTGGCGGAGACGACCACCGCTCTGACGGATGTGCCGGATCCGTCGGTGGTGGGTGAACCGGTGACGTTCACGGCGACGGTGGCGCCGGTTGCTCCGGGTGCGGGGACACCTACCGGAACGGTGACGTTCGACTTCGGTGACGGGAGTCCGACGGTTGTTGTGCCGCTGTCCGGTGGTGTGGCGTCGACCAACCACACGTATACGTCGACGGCGGGTTCGCCGTTCACCGCCACTGCTACGTACAGCGGTGACGTGAACTTCGACGGTTCTTTCGGTACGGCCGGTCATACGGTGGATGTGGCGGAGACGACCACCGCTCTGACGGATGTGCCGGATCCGTCGGTGGTGGGTGAACCGGTGACGTTCACCGCGACCGTCTCGCCGGTTGCTCCGGGTGCGGGGACACCTACCGGAACGGTGACGTTCGACTTCGGTGACGGGAGTCCGACGGTTGTTGTGCCGCTGTCCGGTGGTGTGGCGTCGACCGACTACGCGTATGCGTCGACGGCGGGTTCGCCGTTCACCGCCACTGCTACGTACAGCGGTGACGTGAACTTCGATGGCTCTGTCGGTACGGCCGGTCATACGGTGGATGTGGCGGAGACGACCACCGCTCTGACCGATGTGCCGGATCCGTCGGCGGTGGGTGAGCCGGTGGTGTTCACGGCGACGGTGGCGCCGGTTGCTCCGGGTGCGGGGACACCTACCGGAACGGTGACGTTCGACTTCGGTGACGGGAGTCCGACGGTCGCTGAGCCGCTGGTCGGTGGTGTGGCGTCGACCAACCACACGTACACCACGACGGCGGGTTCGCCGTTCACTCTCACCGCTACCTACAGCGGTGACGCGAACTTCGACGGGTCGGTGGGTGGCGGCAGCCACACGGTCGAAGCGGCGGAGACGACGACCGCTCTGACGGATGTGCCTGACCCCTCTCTGGTGGGCCAGCCGGTGACGTTCACCGCGACCGTCTCGCCGGTTGCTCCGGGTGCGGGGACGCCGACGGGAACGGTGGTGTTCGACTTCGGTGACGGCAACGTGTCGCCTCCCGTGGCACTGGTGGGTGGTGTGGCGACGACCAGTCACGCGTACCTCACCACGGTCGGCTCGCCGTTCACCATCAGTGCCACCTACAGCGGTGACGCCGACTTCGACGGGTCGAGCACACCTCCTGGCCAGACGCACACGGTCAATCAGTCGGCGACGACGACCAGCGTCTTCGACGATCTGCCGGACCCGTCGGTGGTGGGTCAGCCGGTGACGTTCACCGCCCACGTCAACCCTGTCGCTCCTGGTGGGGGGACACCCACCGGGTCGGTGGTGTTCGACTTCGGTGACGGCAACGTGTCGCCTCCGGTGCCGCTGGTCGGTGGTGTGGCCACGACCAGCCATGCGTACCTCACCACCAGCGGCTCCCCGTTCACCGTCAACGTCACCTACAGCGGTGACGTCAACTACACCGCTTCTGCCGGAGCCGGCGGTCACACGGTGAATGCGGCGTCGACGACGACGGCGTTGACCGATGTGCCGGATCCGTCGGCGGTGGCTGAATCGGTGACGTTCACGGCGACGGTGGCGCCTGTCGCCCCGGGCGCGGGGACACCTACCGGAACGGTGACGTTCGACTTCGGTGACGGCAGTCCAACGGTCGCTGAGCCGCTGGTCGGTGGTGTGGCAACCACCGACTACGCCTACACCACGACAGCCGGCTCCCCGTTCACCATCAGCGCCGCCTACACCAGCGATGACGGTGACTACCTCGTGTCGTCCGACATCGGCACGCACACGGTGAACTGACCAGAGAGGCTGAAACGGCGGGCTGCCGCTTCATCGGCGTGCAGCCCGCCGGACTCCGTCCCCGACAAGGCGAGGCCCCTCGGCCGTTGCTCCTGTGGCGAACCAGCTACCTGAGCAACGGCCGAGGGGCCCGAAGGTGCGTCAGGCGCCGGTCACAGGACACTTCGCCGCGTCGCCGCCGTCCTGCCGGGCGATGCCGAACCGCAGTGAACGGATGCGGTTGTCGAAGCTGGAGGGGACCAGGTCCGGCGGTCCGTCGGCCCGCATGCCCACGGAGTCGGTGAGCAGCAGCCTGAAGAGCGCCTTGAGTTCCTGGCGGGCGAGATGCGCGCCCAGGCAGTAGTGGGGTCCTCCTCCGCCGTAGCCGAGGTGGGGGTTGGGGTCACGGGTGATGTCGAAGGCATCGGCGTCGGGGAAGACGGCCTCGTCGCGGTTGGCGGAGGCGTAGTAGAGGGCGACGGTGTCGCCCTTGCGCAGCGTACGGCCGCCCATGACGTGGTCGGTGCGCAGGGTGCGGCGGAACTGGATGATGGGTGTCGAGCACCGCACGATCTCGTCGACGGCCGTGTCCGCGTACTTCTCGAAGTCGCTCTCCCACAGCTCCCGTTGCTCGGGGTGAGCGCTGAGCAGTGCGAGGCCGTGCGAGATCGCGTTGCGGGTCGTCTCCACCCCCGCGACCATCAACAGCGTGAAGAACGCGCCCAGTTGACGGTTGCCCAGGCACTGCCCGTCGACGTCGGCGGTGACGAGCGCCGAGATGAGGTCGTCGGTGGGGCGGCGACGGCGCTCCCGCGCGAGCATGGCGATCATGACGTGCATACGGGCCAGGGCACGCAGCCCCTTGCCGGGGACGCGGAACTTCGCGCCGGCTCCGCGCCGTACGCCGATGTTCTCCGAGGCGTCGTTGAGCTGGGCGAGGATACGCGGCCGGTGACGCCGGGGGATGCCCATCATGTTGCACACCACCTCGAACGGCACCAGCGAGGCGACGGCGGTGACGAACTCGCGGGAGGGCTGCCGCACGGCGTCCCGGACGACGGCGGCGACGACGTCCTCGATGTCCTTCTCGGTCCCGGCCAGCAGCCGCGGACTGAACGCGCGAGAGATGATCTTCCGCAGCTGTGCGTGGTCACGGCCGTCGAGGTTGACCATCGACTCCCCGAAGAGGGCCTTCACCCAGCCTGCGGGGTGCGGGGTGGTGACACCCGGCGCGCTCCCGAACACCGCCGCGTTGCGGCTCGCCTCCTGCACGTGCTCGTGCCGGACGAGCGCGTAGAAGCCGGGCTGCTGCCGCTTTCGCAGGGTGTGCTGCGGGTGCGCGAAGTACGTGGGGGCCTCCCGCTCGCGCAGCGTGGCGAAGACCTGGTGCCGCTGTTCGTGCGGCAGCTGCCAGAACCGCGGGTCGGCGGGGTTGGTCTCGGGGGACAGGTCCGCGTCCTCGGCGGCGGGCACTGCCCGGGCTTCGGGCGCGGCCTGGGTTCCGGGTGCGGCAGCGTCTCCGGGGGCCGGAGCGGACGTGGGCGCGGGGCGGGGTGGCATGGTCATCTTCTCCAGTCGCTCGTGGAACGGATCGCCCCGCCCGGTCTGCGCGCCCGGCGGAGCGGCGAGTCTCCGGCAGCAGCTTGGAACCGGCGGGCCGCTCCAAGGCGGTGCGCCACACCGCCGCGACCCGGACGGCCCTGTCCGCCGCCGGGCGGCACCCGCGTCCGCCGCGGCGTCGGAAGCCGCGGCGAAGGAGCATCTCCGGGCGCGGGGCCGCAACTCGTGCGTGCGCCGAGCCCGCGCAGACCGGCGAGGACCATGAGTCACCCCGCGTCCCGTTCCTTTGCCGGTGCGGTGCACGCACTCGTACGCTGGAAGAGCAGTCGGTTCGGCCTGTCCGCCAGGCAGGCACGTCGCAAGAGGGAATCCGGTGAGATTCCGGAGCTGCCCCGCAGCGGTGAGTGGGAACGAACGCCGTCATACGCACTGGGCCCGAGCGGGCCCGGGAAGCGACGGCCAGTAGGTGCCGGTCCGTGACACGGACGCGGCAGGCCCGCGAGTCCGAAGACCTGCCGCTGCCCGTGTACGACGTACGTATGCGGCGATCTCGGTGACCTCGAGGGCGGGTCGGCTGCACAGGCGGGCAGCACGCGTGGATGCGTGCCGCCGCGTCGCCTCTCCTCCCTCGCCCGTACGCCAGGTCACCGGCGGGACTCGCGAAGGAGAGTTGAGTGACACCCAAGTCCGCAGCCGCGGCATCGATCGCGTCCATGAGGCCCCTGGCCACGGTCCACGGATATCCGAGACAGGGTCCCGGGCGCGAGCTGAAGAAGGCCGTCGAAGGCTACTGGAAGGGCCGCGTCACCGCCGAAGCGCTGCGGGAGACCGCGGCCGGGCTGCGCCGGGCCAACTGGCAGCAGCTCAGGACCGCAGGCGTGCGCGAGGTGCCCACCGGAGACTTCTCCCTCTACGACCATGTGCTGGACACCACCCTCATGGTCGGTGCCGTACCCGACCGGCACCGGGCCGCGCTGGACGCCGGCGCGCTCGACGGCTACTTCGCCATGGCGCGCGGCACGCAGGACGTCGCACCGCTGGAGATGACGAAGTGGTTCGACACCAACTACCACTACCTCGTACCGGAGTTGGGGCCGGACACCGTCTTCGCGGCGGACTCTTCGAAGCAGCGAGGAGAACTGGCCGAGGCACTCGCCCAGGGCCACGACGCCAGGCCGGTCCTCGTCGGTCCCGTCACGTACCTGCTGCTCGCCAAGCCCGCGCCGGGCGTCGCCGCGGACTTCGAACCGCTGTCCCTGCTGGACCGGCTGCTGCCCGTCTACGCGGAGATACTCGCCGACCTGCGCGCGACCGGTGCCCGCTGGGTGCAGCTCGACGAGCCGGCACTGGTCGCCGACCGTACGTCCGCGGAGCTGAACGCCGCCGCACGCGCCTACCGCGATCTGGGCGGGCTGACCGACCGGCCCGCGCTGCTGGTCGCCTCCTACTTCGACCGTCTCGGGGAGGCCCTGCCCGTACTCGCCAAGGCACCCGTCGAGGGACTGGCGATCGACTTCACCGGGCCGGCCGCCGCCAACCTGGAGGGTCTGGCGCTGGCGGGCGGGCTGCCCGGCAAGCGGCTGGTCGCGGGGATCGTGGACGGGCGCAACGTGTGGATCAACGACCTGCAGCGGTCGCTCTCGACGCTGGCGTCGCTGCTGGGGCTGGCCGGCCGCGTCGATGTCGCGCCGTCATGCTCGCTGCTGCACGTACCGCTGAACGCCGCGATCGAGCGCGACGTGGACCCGCAGGTGGCGCGCTGGCTCGCCTTCGCACGGCAGAAGGTGGAGGAGACCGTCGCCCTGGCGAAGGGCCTGCGCGAGGGCACCGACGTCATCGCCGGGCTGCTGCACGCCAACTCCTCGGCTCTCGCCTCCCGTTCCTCCGCCGCACTCACCCGCGACCCGGCGGTACGGGCCCGTACGGCGTCCGTCACCGACGCCGACGGGCGCCGCGCGCAGCCCTATCCGCAGCGCGCCGCCGCACAACGGGCCCGGCTGGGTCTGCCGCTACTGCCCACCACCACGATCGGCTCATTCCCGCAGACCGGCGAACTGCGCGCCGCACGAGCCGACTTGAGAGCCGGACGACTCGGCTCGGAGGACTACGACAAGCGGATCGCCGAGGAGATCCGCGACGTCCTGGCCTTCCAGGAGGAGGCCGGCGTGGACGTGCTGGTGCACGGCGAGCCCGAACGCAACGACATGGTGCAGTACTTCGCGGAGCAGCTGAACGGATACCTGGCCACCCGGCACGGCTGGGTGCAGTCCTACGGCACCCGCTACGTACGGCCCCCGATCCTCGCCGGCGACGTCTCCCGTCCCGAGCCGATGACGGTGGAGTGGACCCGCTACGCCCAGTCGCAGACCTCGCGCCCCGTCAAGGGCATGCTCACCGGCCCGGTCACCATGCTGGCGTGGTCGTTCGTACGGGACGACCAGCCGCGGGCCGAGACGGCACGCCAGGTCGCGCTCGCACTGCGGGACGAGGTCGCGGACCTGGAGGCAGCCGGCACCGCCGTCATCCAGGTCGACGAGCCCGCGCTGCGCGAGACGCTGCCGCTGCGCGCCGAGGGACGCCCCGCGTATCTGGCATGGGCGACTGAGTCGTTCCGGCTGGCCACCGGCGGCGTGCGTGCGGACACGCAGATCCACACGCACATGTGCTACGCGGAGTTCGGCGACATCGTCTCCGCCATCGCGGATCTCGACGCCGACGTCATCAGCCTGGAGGCGGCCCGCTCGCACATGCAGGTCGCCGGTGAACTCGCCGCCGCCGGCTATCCGAACGAGGTCGGCCCCGGCGTCTACGACATCCACTCCCCGCGGGTGCCGGACTCCGATGAGGTGGCGTCGCTGCTGCGCAAGGGCCTCGGTGCGATCCCGGCGGAGCGGCTGTGGGTCAACCCGGACTGCGGTCTGAAGACCCGCGGCTGGCCGGAGGTGCGTCAGGCGCTGGAGCACGTGGTCGAGGCGGCCCGGACCGTACGGACGGAGGTCGTCCGGGACTGACGCGTCGTCCGCCAGGGCGCCGGGGCCGGGGCCCGCGACGCCGGACGGCCTCCGGCATTCGGCCTCCGCCAGGTTCTACGCCCCTGCGGGGCCCCTGAGAAGCGGGCTCCCTGAGAAGCCGAACGCCGCTGCCGGCACCCTTCGCGGGGCCCGGCAGCGGCGTTCGTGCGGGCGAGACCGTCAGTTCGCGGCGGGCGCCGCCGCCGACGGCGACTCCATGCCCTTCTCGTCGCTCTCAGCGCGTACCGCGGATCCCAGGGCCCGCTCGGCGAGATGGCCGAACGTCAGCCCCAGGGCGGACCACAGCACCAGGTGCACGGCGAGCGTGGAGACGCGGAACTCCCACAGCAGCAACGCCGGGAAGTGCTTGGGAAGTTCACTGAGGGACGGGAGGAAGGCGTAGGCGAGCCCGACGGCGGACGCGAAGCCCGCCACGGCGGCCACCGTCGCGTACCAGTTGCCCAGGCGAGGTGCCAGGCGCTTGCCGAGGGTCGTCGCCGCGACGGCCAGCAGCAGGCTCAGCAGCACCATCAGGAAGTACAGAGCCGTGCGCTTGTCGAGGCTCGCCGGATCGCCCACGGACGGCGGGTTGGCCGGGTACTTCAGGAACGGCACCAGGTACACGCATACGAACGCGGCACCCGAAAGCAGCAGCGCCGTCGCACGCGGACCGAAGCGGCCCACACGCCCCAGCGCGAAGCTGAAGGCGAGCGAGGCGATCCCGCCGATGGCCACTCCGTAGACGAGGAGCGCCGTGGCGAGCCCCGCCGTGGCCTGCATTCCGCGGGTGACGAGCGGTGCCTCGCCGCCGTGCTCGTGCGAGTGCGCCTCTTCGTAGGCGATGGCCGCGTCGATGTGCGGCTCACCCAGGAAGTAGGCCGCCACGAGGGCGAACAGCCCGGCGACGAGACCGGCGAGCATGCCGCGTACAAGGAGGGTCCTCACGGTGGAGGAGTTCATCGTGCGCCTCCCCGCTCAGTGGCAGGGGAAGCCGAGGAGGTGGCGTCCGTCGTGGACCCACTCGTGCACGCCCATGCCGGAGATGAGGGACGTGGCCCCCTGCTCCGCGCCGACGAAGTACAGCAGGACGAGCATCAGCAGACCGAAGAAGAAAGCCCACGGAAGGATCGCCTTGACCGGCAGGGTCGCGGGAACGGCTGTGCCGGGAGCGGAAGTCACGGAACTGGGCGGGGCGATGGACTGTGCCATGGCAGGACCTCCTGTCGGGAACTCGCGTCCCTGTCGGTGGAGCTCGTGACAGCACAGCGGGTCTGGCTCGCCCCCGCCCGTACGCTGCGCACGGCAGCGGACCGGAAGAAGGGGCATACAGTGGCGCGACCGCGCCGGAGTCTCACCGGCTTCCGCCCTGCCGTCGTCGGTTTGTACGAGCGGAAGGTACCGCGACTCCGCCTGCCCGGCCAAGGCCGCACAACCCGGGCATCTGGACGCCATGTGATCAACTCCCGTGAGGAAAGCCGCCGTTCACGGGGGAGGAGAGGCCGATGACTACGCGAGTGACTTTGATCTCGCCCGCCCGCAGCGAGTCGTCCGAGGAGTTCCGTTTCGACGACGGGCGTCCGCTGAGCGCCGCCGGGCTGCGGTCCGTGCGGGAGGCACGCACGGCGGCCGGTGCGCTGCTGGCGGCCGCCGTGCGCACAGCCGTCTCGCCGTCGCCGCGCTGCGCGCAGACCGCCGAAGAGCTGGGCATCGCCGCAGCCGGACCGGCCGACGAGCGGCTGTCCGGCTGCGCGATGGGCCGCTGGCGTGGTCTGACGCTGGAGGAGGTCGGCGCCGCCGAACCGGAGGGCGTGGCGCGGTGGCTCTCCGATCCGGGCGGCGCTCCGCACGGCGGGGAGTCCGTCGAGCAGCTCTGTGCCCGGGCGGAGGATTGGCTGACGGAACTGGCCGAGGAGCAGGGGCGGGTGCTGGCCGTCGTGGAACCCGACGTCGTGCGCGCCATGGTGGTGTGCGCCCTCGGCGCACCGGCGCGGGGCCTGTGGCGGGTGGACGTCGCACCGCTGACGGTGACGGAGCTCAGCGGCCGCTCGGGGCGCTGGAACCTCCGCGCGGGCACGGCACTGACCGCCGGGTAGGGGAAACCCTCGGGTGCCCCCGCTCGCTCAGCCCGTGGTCGCCGGCGGGTCGGCGAAGATGCCTTCCAGCATTCCCGTCGCCTGTCCGACCTCGATGAGGTGGCCGTCGGGATCGCGGACGTAGCAGCGCAGCTCGGCCTTGCGGTCGATGGGAGGGGTGAGGAACTCGGCGCCCCTGGCGCTCCATTCGCGGTAGCACTCCTGGATGTCGGCCACCCGGATGTTGAGGAAGGCGGAGACGGTGTCCGGGTCCTCGGGCGGCCGCAGCGTCACCCCGGGCTTGTCGGGCGTGGGGCCGCCGCCCGGATTCATGATGAGCCAGCCGTTGGCGAGCCTGACGATGCATGGGTTCTCCTCCAGCACCACGGTGCCGCCGAGCACGTCCGAGTAGAACGCACGTGACCGCGCCACGTCCCGCACGGTCAGGAAGTGGGTGAGGAGGATGCCCGTCTCCGGGGCGGGCAGGTCTTCGCGTCGCACGGTGTCGGTCTCCCTGCTTCAGTGGGTGTCCTGGCAGCGTATGGACGCCTCGGCGGCCGTCGCCGCAGTAACACGCGGCAAGGCGCGGCGACACGCGGCGACAGGGCCTTCACCCGCCGATGTCGGCGCGCAGCCGCGCCGCTCGTACCGCCGCGTGCAGGCTCGCGCTGTCGTACGGGCCGTGGTGGCGGCGGCCGTTGACGAAGAACGTGGGCGTGCCCGACACCCCGCTCTCGTCCGCGGACTCGATGTCCTCGGCGATCCGGTCGGCACCGGCGCGGCTGCGCAGATCCTCACGGAAGCGGTCCGTGTCCAGGCCGAGCACCTTGGCCTGGCGGATCAGCATCGCCACGCTCGTCTCCTCCTGGTTGGCCAGGAGCCAGTCGTGCATCTCCCAGAACGCGCCCTGGGCCCCGGCCGCCTCGGCCGCCTCCGCCCTCAGCTGCGCGTTCGGGTGGACGTCCGTCAGCGGCAGATGCCGCCACACATGGCGTACGTCGTCGCGGCCGCCGAGCAGCGCGCGGATCACCGGTTCCGCGCCGGCGCAGTACGGGCATTCGTGGTCGCCGTACTCGACGAGCGTGACCGTGGCGTCGGACGGGCCGCGGATGTGGTCGCGCTCGTCGTCGACCCCGGTCGTCAGATCGGTCAGGGGCGCGGACGTGCCCAGCAGCGCGCGGCCCTTGAGACGGTGCGGCAGCAGCGCGGTCGCGCGGGAGACGGCCAAGGTGAGGAGGCAGGCGGCCAGCGCCGCGCTCAGCACGCCGACCTTCGCCTCGTTCAACTCCTCGCCTTCGAAGGCGAGCTCGGCGATGAGGAGGGCCACGGTGAAGCCGATGCCCGCCAGCGTGCCGCCGCCCGCGACCGCCGCCCAGCCGACCGAGGGCCGCAGCCGGCCGCCGCTGAGGCGGGTCATCAGCCAGGAGAAGCCGAGGACGCCGGCCGGCTTCCCCAGCACGACGCCGGTCAGGATGCCGAGGGTGACGGGCGAGGCGAAAGAGCGGGCGAGAAGCTCCCCGGTGATCTGCACGCCCGTGTTGGCGAGGGCGAAGAGCGGGACGATCACATAGCTCGTCCAGGGGTGGAAGAGGTTCTGGAGACGGTCGTTGGGCGAGATGGCGGCGACGAGCCCGACGCGCGCCGTGCGCGCGAGTTCCCCGGTCGGCTGCTCGCGGAAGAGCCGGAAGAGGCCGCTGGCGCGTTCCAGGTCGCCACGCGACGCCGGGTACGCGTACGTCAGCAGCCCCAGCACCAGGCCCGTGACGATGGGATCGACCCCGGATTCCAGCATCGCCACCCACATGACCGAGCCGAGCAGCGCATAGACGAAGCCGGAGGTGACGTTCGCGTACCGCAGCGTCAGGACCAGGGCGAGAAGTCCGCAGGCCGTCAACAGCGGTACGAGAGCGATGTGTTCGCTGTAGACCAGGGCGATGACGGCGAGCGCGACGACGTCGTCGACGACGGTGACGGTGAGCATGAACGTCCGCAGCCGCCGCGGGAAGCGCGGCCCCACCAGGGCCAGCATGCCGAGTGCGAAGGCCGTGTCCGTCGACATGGCCGTACCCCAGCCCTGCGCGGAGCCGCGGCCGGCGTTGAACGCGAGATAGATGGCGACGGGGACGAGCATGCTGCCGAGCCCCGCGACGACGGGGAGTGCGACCCGGCGCCGCTCGCGCAGATCGCCCATGTCGAACTCGCGGCGGGCCTCCAGCCCCACGACGAAGAAGAACAACGCCATGAGCCCGCTGTTCACCCAGTGGTGCAGGTCGAGCGAGATCCGCTCGTCCGCGATGCCGGCGTACAGCTCCGTCGACCACACCCGCTCGTACGAGTGGAAGTCGACGTTCGCCCAGATCAGCGCGATGAGGGTCGCCGCCACCAGAACCGCCGCGCTGCCCGTCTCGGTGCGCAGGAACCGGCGCAGGTGGACGGTGGACCAAGGGGTCCGTCCGGTCTCACTGCCGGAAGCCGCGGACTCGGAAGACCCCTTGGAATCGCTCATTCCGCAAGTCTGTCCCAGCAGCCGCACCGCAGCACAGAAGCCGCGGCTGTGCGTCGCAGCGGCGATGGCGCGGCGGCCATGCCGGGACGGGCCACCGGGTGGACCCGTCAGCCGGGTCCGCGGCCCATCTCCCTCGCGAAGGACTCCGGTTCGGTGTCGAAACCGGTGACCTTGTTGCGCAGCTCCCACGCCCCGCCGTCCGTGCGTACGAACTCCGCCACGGTCGCCGCCGTCGAGGCCGCCACTCCCGCGAAGTCGTCCGCCGCCAGTTTGGTGTAGCCCTCGGAGATCTCCACGAGGGTGTTGGACACGTCGCCGAACGTCGTCCGCCCGCCGCCCTGCTGGATGGCCACGCCCACGACGACACGCGCGTAGGAGGGCGCGAGACGCTCCAGCTCCAGCGTCATGGCCTCGTCGGGACCGAAGCCCTGGCCGGTGCGGCTGTCCCTGCTGAGCGTGATCGTGCCGTCCGGTGAACGGCTGTCGAAGTGGACGAGGTAATCGGGGTCCCCGTGCGGATCGTCGCCGGTGTAGGTGGCGGCGACGAGGTCGAGATCATGAACCGGCGCACCCATGGGACTCGGGTCCCACTTCAGTGTCACCTCGACCTTTTCGAGACCCTTGCTGAGACTGCTCACAGACATCCCCCTCCTGGTCCGGGACCAGCGTTGATCCGGCCGTTTGGCAGGGTCAACTGTACTGCCGGGGCGGGGGGTTGAAGCAGGGCGTCCGAGCGGCCGGGACCATCTGAGGGACCGGCACCCGGACTGTCCCGTGCGGTCACCCCACCCCGTACGGCCCGGCCTGAAGGGGCGTCACCCGGCGAACGCCGCCAGCACCCCGGCCGTGAGCGCGGCGCGCTCCGTCATGCCGCCGACGGTCGTGTGCTCGGTGCGGGCGTGTGCGCCCCCACCGACCGCGCCCAGGCCGTCCAGCACGGGCACGCCCGCCGCGAGCACGAAGTTGCCGTCGCTCGCACCGCCCACCGAGGTCTCCCGCAGATCCAGGCCGAGAGGCCCGGCGCAGGCGCGGGCCAGTGCGTAGAGGTGTGCCACCTGCGGAGTGCGTTCGAAGACCGGCCGGTTCCACTCGCCGGTGACCGTCACCTTCGTACGGGGATTCACCGGGCAGAGGGACGAGAGCGCCGCCTCCATCCTCTTCTGCTCGGCCGTGGAGGCCACCCGTATGTCGAAGTCGGCGACGGCCTGCCCGGCGGTGACGTTGCTGCGCGTACCGCCGTGCAGGACACCGACGTTGACGGTGGTGCCGGCCACCGGATCGCTCAACGCGCCCAGCCGCAGCACCTGGTGAGCGGCCTCCTCGACGGCGCTGGCTCCGGCCGCGGGGTCGAGTCCCGCGTGCGCCTCCACGCCGTCGACGGTCAGGCGGAAGAGGCCGACGCCCTTGCGGGCCGTCTTGACCGCGCCGCCGGCCGCCGCCTCGAAGACGAGCGCGGCACGCGAACCCGATGCCTCGGCCACTATGGCGTCGCTGGAGGCGAGGCTGCCGGTCTCCTCGTCCCCGTTCAGCATCAGCGTGCAGGCGGGGCGCGGCAGTCCGAGCGCGTCGAGTGCGCGAAGGGCCCAGACCGCCTGCACCAGCCCGGCCTTCATGTCGAAGACGCCGGGGCCGGTGATCTTCTCGCCGTCCCGCCGGAACGGCCACCGGGCGAGGGTGCCGGTGGGCCACACCGTGTCGTAGTGGGCGAGCAGAAGCACGGGCAGAGCCGTGGCGGCGGCGGGGGCCCCGCCGCCGTCCGGGTGGGCGTCCGCCGGTGCGTGGCCGGCGGCCGGGTAGCGGCGTACGACGACGTCGCCCGCGTCCTCGCGCTCCAGCCGCTCCTCGGTGACCCCCGCGGTGCCGGGCGCGCCGAGGGACTCGTCCAGCCAGCCGCGCAGCCACTCCAGACAGCTGCCGAGCTCCGCCCGGTCGTCGCTGGAGCTGCCGTGCGCGGTGTAGGCGGCGAGGTCCCGGACCATCTCCTCGCGGTGCGTCTCCAGCCACTGCCGTACGGAGCGGGCCTCGGCCGCGCTGAGCCGCGGTGCGGACGGCAGGCTGCCGGGGGCGGCGACCGCGTCCGGGCGGTCAGGTCCGTCCGGGGCCGGACTCGCAACCCTGGACGGCGGGTTGTGCGCCGCCGCGAGGCGGTCCAGGTCGTCCAGGCGTGACTCCGACATTCCGCCGGGATCCTGCTCCAGCTCCCGCAGCCCGTCGATGACGGCACGCAGCACGGGCGTCGCGATGCCCGCGCGCTCCGCCTCCTCGAACACGGTGGCGTAGTGCGTGGTCACCTCGACGGGACGGCGGCGCACCGCGATGTCGCGCCAGATGCCGCTGCGGTCCTTCGGCTGCGTGCGCAGCCATGCCGTGAGCCGGTCGGTGGCGGCGTCCCGTACGGCCGGGGGAGCGTTCCTGCCGAACGCCTGTGCCTCGAAGGCGTCGAAGGGCTCCAGCCGTACGTGCAGCGCTTCGGCGACCGCGAACACCTCACGCACCAGCGCGTACATCGCCCCGCGGTGACGGTCGATCAGTCCTGCCATCGCGTCGTCCGCGAGCGACGTCGCCGCGAGCATCGCGCCGAAGCCCGCCTTCGCCCACAGATAGCCCTCGACGTTGTCGGTCGCGCGGGCCGGACCCCAGGCCTGAAGATCCTCGACCAGCCGGCGGACGCGCTCCGAGACCGGTGCGCCGCCGGGCTCGCCGACGACGAACGCGCCGGGTCCGCCGTCCCGGATGACGCCCGGGGCCGTCACGTCCGCGAAGATGTTCACGAACGCGGCAAGGGTGCGCTCAGCGCCGACGTGTTCGGCGACGAGCGCCTCGTTGAAGCCGTTCTGTACGGAGACGACGTAACCGCCGGGCGCGAGTCTCGGGGCGATCCAGCGCATCGCGTCGTCGGTGGCCTGCGCCTTGACGGCGAGCAGCACACGCGACAGCCGCCGGTCCTGCGGGCCGCCGTCGCTGTTGCCGTCACCGTCGCCGTCGCCGTCCGGGGGTCCGTCCGGCTGCCGGTCGTCGAACTCCTCGGGGGTCGTGGCGGACACGCGTACGGCGGTGAAGCGGCCGCCGCCGTGGTCCACCGTCAGGCCGTGCTCCCTGATCGCCGCGACGTGCCCGGCGTCGGAGTCGACGACGGTGACGGGACGACCCGCGCGGGCGAGGCTGTGCGCGATGGTGCCGCCGATGGCTCCGCCGCCCACGACGGTGTACGCGTCGCCGCTCATACGGTGCTTCCTTCCGTCTCGTCGTGCGTGGCGTGCGCCGGTTCCGGGGGCTCCGGGGGCCACAGCCGTGGCAGGTGGCCCGCGCCCGTGCCGGAGCCGCCGTCGACGCGGAGGATCTCGCCGGTGATCCAGGCGGCCTCCTCGCCCGCGATCCAGCGCACGGCGAGCGCGATGTCCCGCGGAGTGCCGGGCCGGCCGAGGGGGTTGGCGGACACGGCCGCCGCGTACCGGGGCGCCACCGGATTGCAGCCGCTGCCGACCGGTACGAAGCCGGGGCTGACCGCGTTGACGCGGATGCCGTGCGGGCCGAGTTCGAGGGCCGCCGCCCGCGTCGCCATCTCCAGCGCCGCCTTCGAAGCGGCGTACGGGCCGCCGCCGGGACGCGCCCGCAGCGCAGCGCCCGAGGAGATGCTGACAACCGACGCCGGACGGGACGCCGCCACCGCGCGGCGGGCCAGCGCGGCCGTGGCCAGCGCCGGGGCGCGGGTGTTGAGGGCGAAGATCCGGTCCCACAGTCCGGCACCGGCTGCTTCGGCACGGGTGGCGGGGCTTTCCTGCCTGGCGCCGTCCAAGTCCGCTTCCGTCTCCCGGTCCGCTGCGCCGTCCAAGTCCCAGTCCGCGTCCACGTCCGCGTCCACGTCGATCATGTCGAGCGACGGGTAGATGCCGGCGGCGTTGACGAGGACGTCGATGCCGCCGCGCGAGTCCCAGGCGCGGCGTACCGCCTCACCCGGGCCACGTGTGTCCGCCAGGTCCACGCACACCTGCCCGGCGTCCAGCGCCGACGCCGCCGCGGCGAGCCCGCCGGGGTCGACGTCGACGAGGGTCAGCCCGGTTCCGGCGTCCCCGGCGAAGGCCTCCGCGACGGCACGGCCGATGCCTCCGGCCGCGCCGGTCACCAGGACGTGCCTGGACCCGGGGGCCCGCCCCATCAGTCGAACTCCTTGTTCTTCGTCTCCGGCATGGTCAGGTAGACGACCAGCGAGACCAGAGCGGCCCCCGCGACGTACAGCCACACCATCCCGCCGTGACCGGCGTCGTTGAGCCAGGTCGTGACGTAGGGAGCCGTCCCGCCGAAGAGGGCGACGGCGAGGGCGTACGGCAGTGCGATGCCGGTGGCCCGCACCTCCGGCGGGAACTGCTCGGCCATGATCACCGCGCAGTTCGCGGAGTAGCCGAGGATCAGCAGCATGCCGGTCAGCTGTACGAAGAAAAGGCTGGCGAAGCTGTTGCTGAGCAGGTGCAGCAGTGGCCAGGACAGTACGACGAAACCGCCGGCGAAGCCCGCCATCGTGGGCTTGCGCCCGATGCGGTCCGACAGCTTCCCCACGAACGGCAGCAGCGAGATGAAGATCGCCAGGCAGAGGGTCTGCGACAGCAGCGCCTTGTCCATGGGTATGCCGGTCGCGAGGTTCGCGTACGTCGGCAGATATGTGATCCACACGTAGTACGTGAGAGTGCCGGCGATGGTGATGCCGACGACGCGCAGCGCGGCGAGCGGGTGTTCGCGGAACATCGCGGCGAGCGGATTGCGGCGCGAACGTCCGCTCTGCGCCGCCTTGTTGAAGGAGTCGGTGTCCTCGACGGAGACGCGCAGCCACAGCCCGACGAGGCCGAGCAGACCGCCGATGACGAATGCGAGGCGCCAGCCCCAGGAGTGCAGCGCGTCGTCGCTGAGCGTCGAGGTGAGCACCGTGCCCATCAGCGACGCGATGAGCGTGCCCGCGCCGACGGAGACCTGCTGCCAGGACCCTGCGAACGCGCGCCGCCCGGCCGCCGCGGACTCCACCAGGAAGGCCGAGGAGGAACCGAACTCGCCGCCCGCCGAGAAGCCCTGCAGAAGCCGGGCCAGGAGCAGCACGACGGGCGCGGCGACGCCGATCGTCCCGTAACCGGGGGTCAGGGCGATCACGAAGGACGCCCCGGCCATCAGCCCGACGGTGAGCGTGAGGCCCTTCTTGCGGCCGAAGCGGTCCGCGTACGCGCCGAGCACGGCGGCGCCCACGGGCCGTACGACGAAGCCGACGGCGAAGACGGCGAGCGTGGAGAGCAGTGCGACGGCGCCCTCGGCCTTCGGGAAGAACACCTCCGAGATGACCTTCACGAAGATCGAGTAGAGCGCCCAGTCGACCCACTCGACCGTGTTGCCGACCGTGCCGGCCAGGATCGCCTTGCGCTGGGCGCGCGTGAGCCTGCCCGTGGGCGGCGGTGCGCCGCCGGGACCGGTGGACGCGGGAGAGGTGCCGGTGCTCATCAGGGGCGCTCCGTCGGTGAGGTGGGTGGGGTGTCGGTGGCCGGTGCGGTGCCGGGGGTGGGTGCGGCGGGCCGGGCGAGCTGTTCGCGTGCCGCGCGGGCCAACTGGTCGTGGGTGGCGAACCAGACGTCGCGGTGGCCGCCGATGTGGTCCAGCAGTTCGCGCAGGATCACCAGGCGCGACCGGTGGCCGATCACGTGCGGGTGGAGGGTGAGCTGGAAGACCCCGCCCTCGCGGTAGGCCGCGTCGAACTCGTCCTTCCAGATCTCCAGCACGTCCCGCGGGCGGGTGTAGGGGCGCAGCGCGCCGAAGCGGTCCATCGTGAAGTACGGGGCGTCGTCGCGGATCCAGTCCACGGGGATCTCCACCAGGCCGGTCGCCGTGCCGTTCGCCAGCACCTCGTACGGTTCGTCGTCGGCCATGAGGGACGAGTCGTAGAGGAAGCCGAGATCGAGGACCGTCTGCAGCGTGGAGCCGGAGAAGTCCCAGGAGGGGGTGCGGATTCCGGTGGGCGTACGCCCGGTGATGTCGGAGAGCGTCTCCAGGGCGCGGAGGATCAGCGTCTGCTCGTCCTCGGCGCCGAGCAGGGTGTTCCGCTCGTGGATCCAGCCGTGCACGCCGACCTCGTGGCCCTCGTGCACGTAGCGCCGTGCCTCGTCGGGGTGGAGGAGGGCGGAGACGGCGGGCATGAAGAACGTCGCGGGCGCGCCGTAGCGCTCCAGCAGCTCCAGCACTCGCCCGGCGCCCTTACGTGCTCCGTACTCGCCCTGCGCGAGGAGGCCGGGGCTGGTCTCGCCGTCGCGGAGCGGGATCGTCTCGTGGTCGGAGTCGAAGGAGAGCGCCACCGCGGCCCGTGCCCCGTCCGGCCAGCTGGGCGGGAGCAGCCCGCGCCCGGTTCGTACGGCGTCGACGTGGCCACGCCAGACGGACTCGGGCCACTGCCACGACGGGGTGGACCGGTGATCGTGAGCGGACATGATGCCTCGCAGGGGCTCGGGAATCGGGCCTGGGAATCGGGGCTCGGTTTCGGGGCTCGTACGTACGGAGGGGCCGGGGTGCCGGGGTCGCCGGGGGTCGGCCGGGGCGTCGGCCAGGGGTGACCCCTAGGCCTCGAACTGGTCCATGCGGGTCCACGCGCCCTTGAGCGTGACGAGATGGAGCGTGACGTCCGAGCCGTTGAGGCCCGGCAGCGCGCCGATGACCTCGTCGGTGTAGCGGAAGAGATCGGTGCGGCGCGGCAGCACCATGTGGCCGACCAGGTTGAACCGGCCCGTGGCCGCCGCGAGGAACTTCGTCCCCGGATGCTTGGCGAGCTGCCTGCCGGCGGCCTCCAGTCGTCCGGGGTCGATGGAGAGCCAGAGCATGAACTCGGCCTCGTAGCCGAGCAGCGCCGGCTCCGCGAGGGTGCGGAACTGCAGGCAGCCCCGGCCGACCATGCGGTCCAGCGCACGGGCCACGCTGGACTCGCCGCGGTCGAGGTTGCGGGCGATGGTCGTGACGGGAAGCCGTCCGTCCGTCGCGAGTTCACCGACGACGGCGCGTTCGAGTTCGGTGAGCGGCTGCGGGGCCTTGTCCCAGTCGACCCGCTCGTACGCGGGTGACCGCGCGGGACGGAGGTCGGCCACCGCCTCCTCGGGCAGCAGCCCCGTGTCCCACATCGCCGCCGAGGTGAAGGTGCGGATGACGGCGACGTGCTCGGTGCCGGCGATGAGGTGGGCGCCCGGCAGATCGGTGTAGAGCAGCCGCAGCAGCTCTTCGTTGTCGCGGGCGACGAAGTCGACGATCAGGTCGGCGGTGCCCGTGACGAGCGCGAGGAACCGGGCTTCCGGGCACTCGGCCAGCAGTTCCGCGAGCTCCAGCCCCTTGCCGGGGCGCGCCTGCACGCGCACCAGCATCGATGAGCCGCCGCCGGTGCGGTCCAGCTCGACGGCGCCGACGACGTGGAGGAGCTTGCGCTCGCGCAGGGTGTTGAAGCGGCGCTGGGCGGTGGATTCGCTCGTCTCCGCCCAGCGGGCTATGCCTGCCCAGGGCGCACGGCCGTTGAGCTGGAGCGCCGCGATGATGCGGCGATCCAGCGCATCGATCATGTCGGCGCTCGCTCGCGGGGTCATGGGCCGGACGTTAGGCAGCGGCTCCGGGAGCGTCAATGCCGGAATTCTTCATTCAGAGCCTGATCAAGCCTGTGATCCGCCGTGTGCGGACTAATGAGGGAAGAGAACAGCCAGTCTTCGCGCCTGTGTGACCTCCGTTACGGCATGGGGGATTCCGGCGGAAGAATTTCCGGGAAGTCGCTTGTCAGGGGCCTGCCGGAGGTCTGGCGCCGCACGTCCGCGCCCGTCCGGGTGCGGGACAATGGCCCCATGACCGAACGGAAGCCGCCGGGCATCAACTTCGAGTCCTGGGTCGACAGGCAGATCCGCGAGGCGGAGGAGCGCGGGGCCTTCGCCGATCTTCCGGGCGCGGGCAGGCCGCTGCGGGACGGGAACGCCCCGTACGACGAGAACTGGTGGCTGAAGCAGAAGATGCGCGACGAAGGTCTGTCCCATCTGCCGCCCACTCTCGCGCTGCGCAAGGAGGCCGAGGACGCGCTGAAGGCGGCCTCCCGCGCACGGTCGGAGAAGGAGGTGCGGCGGATCGTCGGCGGGATCAACGACAAGATCCGCGAGGCCATCCGGCGTCCGCTGTCCGGCCCGCCGCTGAACCTCACGCCGTACGACGTGGAAGGCGTCGTGGCCGAATGGCGCGAGGGCCGGGACAGCCAGGCCCGGGACCGCGAGGAGAGCGGCCCCGGCGCCTGACTCCGGCGTCGCGGGTGCGGCTGAGGACGGTCCGCGAAGTCCCGCCCCGGACTCCGTCCGGGCGGGGGTGCCCGGGGGCACGCTCTGGCTGCGCCGGGGACCCCGCCCAGGCCGGAGGCTCTGGGGGCCGGCGAGGGGGAGTGCCCCAGCGCTCTCGCCCCCTGGGCCCGGAGGCCCGGGTGGTGCACCACTCTCCGCCTTGCACCTCCCAGTACCGCTGGGATGGAGGTCCCCCGGCCGTGCCAGGGGGAGCGCCCCCGGCGCGCACAAGACCCCGCGGCCCCGCCCTACCGGGGGCAGCATCCCGGGCCGGAAGACCCCGCGGCCCCGCCCTACTTGGCGGGTGCGCCCTGCGGCAGCAGCGAACGGACCAGCCCGCACGTCGTGCCGGACGGCGGCCGTACGCCGATGCGGGCCGCCGTGCGGCGGATCGTGTGGTCACGGGCCTGACGCGGCGTGTAGACACCCGAGTCGAGCAGGGCGATGGCTATGCGCATCGCCTTCAACTGGCGGTTGTGCGAGACATACCACTCGCGCGGGCGGCCGGCCGGAAGCCGCCTCCTGGGTGCGGAGGCGGACGGGAAGGCAAGCGGCAGAGGGGGATTCGGAGTGCTGGCTGTGGCTGCGGTCATCGGCGACCTCCGTGAACGTCGTTACGTGGGTGACGTGTTGACGTACTGGCGTGGCGACACGCGCTGACTGGCGACGTGCTGACGTGGTGAACAGGCCCTGGAATCCGCGTCGTTCTGGTTCCCAGAATACCGCCCGGCACTGACAACGAAGCCGCTGACATCCCTGGTCACAAGGGATGCCCGGCGTCCCGGCCGGTGCGCTGACCGCATCCGTACGCTGCCTTCACACTCCTCGAACACACCTGTCCGATGCTGGCTCCGAAGGGACCGACGAGGAGAGGGGGAAGGCGATGCGGCGCAGCCCGGCGAGGCCCGTTCTGGCCTGCTTGCTCGGCCTGCTTCTGCTGCTTCCCGCGACGGCGGGGTGCAGCGCCGGAGCGGACACGAAAGAGGGCGGGAAGCCCAACGTGCTGATGGTGATGACCGACGACCAGTGGCTGGAGTCGATGCGGACCATGTCGCGCACGCGGGAGCTGGTGGGCGACAAGGGAGTGACCTTCGACCGCTACCACCCCTCGACACCGCTGTGCTGCCCCTCGCGTTCGACCTATCTGAGCGGGCAGTTCGCGCACAACAACGGCGTACGGCACAACAAGGCACCGCAGGGCGGCTACGACAAGCTGAACGAGAAGAAGACGCTGCCGGTGTGGATGCAGAAGGCCGGCTACGTCACCTCGCACATCGGCAAGTACCCCAACGGCTACGGCGACAAGGACCCCGAGCACGTGCCGCCCGGCTGGGACGAGTGGCGCGGCTCGGTGAGCGGCTCGACGTACCGGATGTGGGGCTACCAGCTCAACGAGAACGGCAAGCTGCGCACTTACGGAAAGCCCGACGAGGAGGACCCGGAGCTCTACCAGACGGACGTGTACCGCGACAAAGGCGCCGACTTCATCGAGCGCAAGGCCAAGGAGGACAAGCCGTTCTTCCTCAGCCTCGCGTTCCTCGCACCGCACTCGGAGGGGAAGAAGGCGGGGGAGAAGCCGGACAGGAAGGCGGGTGAGAAGCGGGCCGGCGACGGGTCCGGGAAGCCGGAGGACGCCGGCGGCGGCAACCGCGGGCAGCCGAACGTCGGGGAGGCCCCTCGGCCCGCACCGCGCCACAAGGGCGACCTGGCCGGCGAGAAACTTCCCCGGGATCCGGCGTACGGAGAGGACGACATGCGGGACAAGCCGGCGTTCCTCCGTGAGCGTCCCGACCTCGACGCCGGGACCACCGAGCGGATCACGGAAAGCTACCGCGGACGTCTGGAGTCGCTGCTCGCGGTGGACGAGGCCGTGGAGAAGCTGATGGACACCCTTGAGAAGACCGGCCAGCTCGACAACACCTACGTGCTGTTCACCTCCGACAACGGGTTCTTCTTCGGTGAACACCGCGTTCCCACGGGCAAGTTCCTCGCCCACGGTGCCTCGGGACAGGTGCCGATGCTGATGCGCGGTCCCGGTCTCGACGCCGGCGGCCATTCCAAGGAGCTGACCGGCAACGCCGATCTGGCCGCCACCATCGCGGACATCGGCGGAGCGGACCCGGATCTCCCTCTCGACGGCCGTTCGTTGCTGCCGTACGGGCGCGACCCGGGCAGGCGGAGCGACCGCCCGGTGCTGCAGGAGATCGCGGAAGGCGCACGGCGCACCCCGGTCGGCACCCCTGCCGGCGGCGGCAGTTCGCCGTCGGCCGGTGCTCCGCCGCGCGACGACGTCTCCGCGGGGAGGGCCGCGGGCGCCGGGGACCTGGACCAGGACGGCGAGGCGTCGCCGCCCGCGGCGGGGAAGGACGGCAAGGAGGGCAAGGACGGCAAGCGACGCGGCGGTCAGAAGTCCGCGGCGTACGAGGCGATCCGTACGGACCGCTACCTCTACATCCGCTATGTCAGGGGCGGCAGAGAGCTGTACGACCTGGCCGAGGATCCGCACGAGCTGACCTCCCGCCACGGCGACCCCGCGTACGGGAAGGTCCGCACGTTCCTCGACGGCCGGCTCGACGAACTGCAAGGGTGTGCGGGTGCGGAGTGCCGGAAGGAGATACCGGAGGCGCCCGCGCCGGAAGAGTGAGAACCGCCCCGCCCCGCCCGGCACGCCGCCGGGCGGGGCGGGGACCGGCCGGTACCGGGCGGCGACGGGCGGAGGAGGAGTCCTGACAGGGCAGAACCGCGGTCTCGTACTCGTCGTCGAGGACGAGCCCGCGATCGCGGAGCTGGTCCGCACGTATCTCGTGCGCGAAGGCTTCACCGTGATGACGGAGTCGAGCGGTGAGGCGGCGCTCGCCGCCGCCCGCCGCCACCGTCCCGTCGCGGTGGTCCTCGACATCATGCTGCCCGACATGGAAGGCACGGAGGTCTGCCGGCGGCTGCGGAGCGAAGAGGACTGGACGCCCGTGCTGTTCCTCACCGCCCGCGACGAGGAGGTGGACCGGCTGCTGGGCCTGGAGCTCGGTGCCGACGACTACATCACCAAGCCGTTCAGTCCGCGCGAACTGGTCGCCCGCGTACGCGTGGTGCTGCGGCGCGCCTCCGGCACCGTCGCCGAGTCCGTACGCTGCGTCGGCCCGCTCAAGGTCGATGTGCCGAGGCGGCGGGCGTCGGTGGGGGACGAGCGGATCGAGCTGACCGCCACCGAATTCGACCTGCTCGCCCACCTGATGACCCGCCCGGGGCGCGTCTGCACGCGCAGCGATCTGCTGGCCGCGGTGTGGGGACACCGTTCGGACGCGGGCGCGCGCACCGTCGACGTGCACATCGCGCAGCTGCGGGCCAAGCTCGGGCCGGCAGCCGGGACGATCCGGACGACACGTGGTGTCGGATACAGCGCCGAGGAGTGAACCGCCCGCAGGGCGGGCGGAGTCGGCCGGTGCGGCCGCCGCCGGTCAGCCCGGTCGGGCCGGTCGGGCCGGGAAGCTGCTGCGGGGCCGCGCGGGACGGATGACGTCCCGCACGGTCCTGGTCACGCTTCTCGTCGCCCTCGTCTCGGTGCTCGCGACCGCGGCGGCGGCGGTCCCGCTCGTACGGCAGGCGGCGACGGCTCAGGCACGTGAGGCGCTGCGCGACCAGGCGGACCTCGCCGCGACCATGCTCGCCGCGCGTACCGGACGGCCGGACCGGGTGCGGCAGCTGGCCCGGCTGATGCGCGGCAACGGCATCCGCATCTCCCTCGTACGCGCCCACACCCCGGACCGGGGCTGGGTCCCCGCGCAGGTCACGGAGCGGCTCCGGGAGGGCGCGCCCGTGCACACCCGCGTCACGCGCGACGACGGCCGCGAGGTGCTCATCGAGGCACGCCCGGTCGGAGCGGCGGGGGGTGTCGTGCTCGCACAGTCCGTCGAGGAGGCACGCGGCGACACCGCGGGGCTCGGGCTGGCGCTCGCACTCTCCGTCGGCGCGGCCGCCGGCACGCTCGCGGGCGTGGCGCTGGCCCGCCGCCTGTCCCGGCCGCTGAGGCAGGCCGCCCGTACCGCCGACCGCATCCGGCAGGGGGACCGAGGCTGCCGGCTGCCGCTGACCCCGCCCGAGGAGGTTCGCGAACTCGCCGCCGCCCTCAATGAGCTGACGGCGGCTCTGGAGGTCAGCGAGCGGCGCCAGCAGGACTTCCTGATGTCCGTGTCCCACGAACTGCGCACCCCGCTGACGACGATCAGCGGGTACGCGGAAGCCCTCGCCGACGGTGTGCTGTCCGCGGAGGAGGACGTCGCGCGGGACGCGGGCCGCACCGTGCTGACCGAGGCCGGACGGCTGGAGCGTCTGGTGACCGATCTGCTGGCCCTCGCGCGGCTTCAGGCGGACGACTTCACACTGGACGTGGAGGAGGCCGACGTCACCGCGCTGGCCGCCGGCGCGGTCACCGCCTGGCGGCCTTCGCTGGAGCGGTCAGGCGCGGAGCTGAGCACCGAACTGCCCCCGCATCCGGTGCTGTTGCGCACCGACCCGGGACGGCTGCGCCAGGTGCTGGACATCCTGATCGAGAACGCGGGCCGTGTCGCGCCGGGAGCGCCGCTGGTGGTCGCGCTCGACGCACCGCCCGCCGCACCGCCCGCCGGACCCGGTGCCGGGCCCGCAGCGCACGCCGGTCCCGCCGGTCCCGGTGCACCAGGGGAGCGGATCGCGCTCTCGGTACGCGACGGCGGCCCGGGCCTCTCGGACGAGGACCTGCTCGTGGCCTTCGAACACGGCAGGCTGCACCGTCGTTACCGCGGCAGCCGGCCCGTCGGGACCGGACTCGGACTCGCCCTGGCTGCGCGGCTCGTGGAACGCCTGGGCGGCACGGTAACCGCCGCGCACGCGCCCGAGGGCGGCGCGCACTTCACCGTACGGCTGCCGGTGTCGCCGATGTCGCCCGCGTCGCCGACGCGGACGGAACCGGCGAAGTGACGGGTGTGCGCGTTCCGTTCACGCCGCCGTGGTGAGCGGTCCGTCCGTCACCGGCAGCGGCAGCCCGAAGTCCCGCAGCACCTCGCCCGCGGCCCGCCGTCCCGAGACGAGCGCGCCCTGCGCCGTACTGGTGTCACGGTGCTCACCGCACACGTACAGGCCGGACAGCACCCGCACCGGACGGCGCAGATCGTGCGGTGCGGGCATGGCCGGAACGGCCTGCGGGTCGTGGTGCGCCGCGAGCAGGCTCCAGCGTCCGGCGGGCACGCCGTGCAGGGTGGCCAACTGGGAGCGGGCGGCCGCCTCCAGCGCGGCGAGGGGCTCGCCGGCCGCCGCGCCCAGCACCACCGAGGTGACCAGGCCCCCACGTCCGGGCCGTGCCCTCGCGGGATCGACGGCGGAGGCCGCCCATGAGTGCGACACCGGCCCCTGATGTGCCGCGTCCCCGTCGACGAGCAGCGAGGGCGACAGCGGCAGCACCTCGTCGACGGCGTGGTGCAGGACGGTCACCGGGTGGAAGTCCGGCACCCGCAGCCCGGGCAGCAGCTCTCCCGCGTCGGCCGCGCCGGTGGCGACGACGACTGCGCGGCAGGCGAGCGTGCCGTGGTCGCGGGTGGTCACCGAGTTCGTCGTGACGGACACGGCGGTGACGTCCGTACGCACGGTGCCGTCCGGCAGCGAGGCCGCCAGCAGCTCCGGGACCGAGGCCATGCCGCCGGCCGGCAGGCTGCAGCCGCCCCTCACGAACGCGCGTAGCGTCAGGTCGGCGACGCGGCTGGAAGTCGTCAGTGCGGGATCGCAGAGCAGCGCGGACAGCAGCGGGCGTACGAGCGATCCCACCGTGCGGGCGGGCAACCCGCGCGCCGACAGGGCCTGTGCGGCGGGGAGTTCGGTACGGGCGAGCAGCCGGTCGGAGGGCACGGCCGCGAAGCGGGCCAGACCGCTGCGCAGCCGGGCGAGGTCGAGTGTGCCGTTCCCCTGCCTGCGGCGGGAGACGCCCCGGCCCTGCCCGCGGCGGGAGATGCTCCAGGCGGAAGGACCGCGGGAGCCGGCGAGGGCGCGTGCCGTGGTGAGTGCGCCCCTTGTGCGCCGGTCGGTCCGTTCTGCGCGGCCGGCGCGCGCCGCGGCTTCCGCCGCTGCGGTACGGGGCGCGCGGGGAAGGCGCCCGACGGTGCGCCGCAGGTCGCCTATCCGGTGCGTACGGCCGTCGGCGCGGAGCAGGGCGCCGGGAGCGAAGGGACGCATCTCCAGCGTGGCGAGCGGGGGCAGCCGCCGGAACTCCGGCCAGTCGGGACACAGCAGCCTCCCGGAGCGGTCCAGCAGATAGCCGTCGACGTTCTCCGTGGCCATCCGGCCGCCCACGCGGGAGGTCGTCTCCAGCACCGTGACCTGCAGGCCCGCGTCCGTCAGATGGTGCGCGGCGGCGAGGCCCGCGAGCCCCGCGCCGATGATGACGACGTCGGTGTCCGGGGTCGGTGTACGGCCGGAGCGTGCTGTCTCTGTGGAGCGCACGATGCCTCCCGGGGTCGGGCGCGGTGCGGGGCCGTCCTGACTTCCGTACTGCCCTCACCGGAGCTGGTGAACCGTGGGTATCCGGACTCTACGCAGCGGTCCGGTTGCGGTCAGTGGCACACGGACAGAGCACGGGCGCACAGCGGTCGCACACCGCTTCGATCAAGCCGTCCGGTGCGGCAGGGCAGGCCCGGGAGCGGGAGACCCGGAACGGGAGACACCCACGGGGTGCCCCGGCCGTACCGTCAGCGCAGTGCGGCGCGTACCGCGTCTTCGATGCCGGGAAACGCGAAGCTGAACCCTGATTCGAGCAGCCGCTTCGGCAGGACGCGCTGGCTGCCCAGCACGTCCTTGGAGAACTCGCCCAGCGCGGCCCGCAGGACCGGCGCCGGCACGGGCAGCACCGTCGGCCGGTGCAGGACGCGGCCCATCGCGGCGGTCGCCTCCCGGTTGGTGACCGGTTCGGGCGCCGTGAGATTGAACGGGCCCGACAGATCGTCCCGGTCCAGCAGGTGACGCAGCGCGGCGATGTGGTCGTGCAGCGCGATGTGGCTCCAGTACTGGTTGCCGCTGCCCATCCGGCCGCCGACGCCCGCCTTGAAGATGCGGAACAGCGGCTGCCAGGCGCCGCCCTCACGGGCGACGACGAGGCCGGTGCGCGCGAAGACCGTACGGATTCCCGCCTCGGATGCCGCAGCCGCCGCCTCCTCCCACTCCTGGGCGACGTTCGCGAGGAAGTCGTCACCGGGCGGCGCGCTCTCGTCGACGGCACGTGAGCCGGTGTCGCCGTAGTAGCCGATGGCCGAGCCGACGATCAGTACGCGGGGCGGCTCGTCGAGCGAGGCGATCGCGTCGGCGACGGTGGCGGTCCCCAGCACGCGGCTGTCGCGGATCTCCTTCTTGTACGCGGCCGTCCACCGGCGGTCCGCGACGCCCGCGCCCGCGAGATGGACGACGGCGTCGCAGCCGGCGAGACCGGCGGTGTCCACCCACTGGCCCTTCGGGTCCCACATCACCTCCGACGGCGGCGGGCCCCCGGCTGCCGTGGCCCGGCCGGCGTTCTCGTAGCGGCGCGCGTCCTGGGAGGCGCGCCGCACGAGGCGGACGATGTCGTGCCCGTCCGCACGCAGCGAGCGGGAGAGGGCCGTGCCGATGAGGCCGGTGGAACCGGTGACCGCGATACGCATGGGGCCATCCTGCCGTCTGCGCCCGCTGTGCTGAAGCGCCGCGCACGGGGCGGACGTTGAGGAGCGGCGCTGTCCGATAAGCGGGCAGGCGCCTGTGCGCACCTGCTGACCGGGGAGTACGTGGACGCCTCGCGCTGCGCCGCGCGGCGGTCCGGCACGGGTGACGCCGTGATCGCGGTCAGCCGCGGAAGCGGTCCCAGAGCTTGGGGAGGCGTTCCGCGAGGGCCGCGTCGTCCTCCAGGTTGAGGGAGACACCGGTCGGGTCCTCGGGCGGCTCGGGAAGGCCGAGGTCCGGCATGATGATGCCGGTGAGCTGCTCGTACGCCTCGTCGGCCGCGTAGCCGAGATCCTCCGCGTCGCCGTCCAGCTCCTCGTCGAAGCCCTCCAGCACGTCGGCGAGGGAGTCGGCGTCGTGCGCCGCGTGCTCGAAGACCTCACGGCCCTGGCCGATCAGCCAGCAGCGGAACGCGTCGAAGGCGTCGTCGCTGACGCCGTCCAGCAGAATCCAGGCCGCTGCCCACAGGTCCCACTGGTTGGCACGGTTGTAGCGGGACTCGAAGTGCCGGGCGAAGAACGTCACGGCGTCCGGATCGAGCCGCGTCAGCCGCTCGATGAGCAGGTCGGCCTGCTCCTCGGGGTCGCCCTCGGCGTCCTCGCGGGTGGAATCGATCAGCGCCCAGAACTCGGTCTCGTCCATCACGAACACAGCATCCGCCTTGTACCCGCCAGACGCACGCGGACTCCCTCGGATGCCGCCTTGTCGTTACCGGGGCGCGTCAAGGTCTCAATGTGCGGCTGTTGTGACCATCTGATGTGTCACTCGTGGTGGCCGCGCGCGGAAAAGCCGGAAAGACCGACGTGGGATGTCCGGTTTACCTGCGAGCGTGCTGTGCGCAGCGGGCCGCAGGACGTGGGGACCGCAGGAGAAGAAGGAGGACCGACGGTGAGCACAGCAGGGGCGCTGAGCGGCAAGGTCGCGCTGGTCGCCGGCGCCACACGGGGCGCGGGCCGGGCCATGGCCGTGGAGCTGGGCAGAGCGGGCGCGACCGTCTACGTGACGGGCCGCACCACCCGCGAGCACGTCAGCGAGGTCGGCCGCGCGAGCGAGACCATCGAGGGCACCGCGGAGCTGGTCGAGGAGGCGGGCGGCACGGGCATCGCCGTGCCCACCGACCACTTGGAGCCCGGCCAGGTACGTGAGCTGGTCGAGCGGATCGACAGGGAGCAGGGCCGCCTGGACGTCCTCGTCAACGACATCTGGGGCGGTGACCACCTCGTCCAGTGGGACAGGAAGATGTGGGAGCACGACCTGGAGCAGGGTCTGCGGATTCTGCGGCTGGGAGTGGAGAGCCACATCGTCACCAGCCGGTACGCGATCCCGCTGCTCATCCGCAGGCCGGGCGGTCTGGTCGTCGAAGTCACCGACGGCACCGAGGAGTACAACGGCCCCCGGTACCGCGAGCCCTTCTACTACGACCTGGCCAAGTACGGTCCGCTGCGGATGGCCCGCGCGCTGGCCGAGGAGCTGCCGGAGCACGGGGCGACCGCCGTGTGTCTCACGCCCGGCTGGCTGCGCTCCGAGTTCATGCTCGACACCGCCTTCAAGGTCACCGAGGACGACTGGCTCCAAGGCACCGCGCAGAACCCGCACTTCGCGATCTCCGAGTCGCCCGTCTTCGTGGGGCGGGCCGTCACGGCGCTGGCCGCCGATCCGGACGTGAGCCGGTTCAACGGGCGTTCGCTCTCCAGCGGCGGACTCGCGAAGGAGTACGGCTTCACCGACACCGACGGGTCGGCGCCGGACGCGTGGCGCTACATGGTGGAGGTCGACCAGGAAAGCGAGTCCGCGGACGTGACCGGCTACCGCTGATCGCGCCCTGTGCGCCGAGGGGCCCGCTCCGCACCGCCGGGCCCGTAGTGCGAGGCCATGCGCCGTGCCGCCTCCGCGAACCGTTCGCGCAGCGCGGGCGGTTCGAGGACCTCGCACTCCGGGCCCAGGGCGAGCAGCTGGGTGTAGGCGACGTCCACCGACTCAACGGCGAGGACGACGGTCACTCCCCGCTCGCTCTCCCTCCCCGGCCCGTCGGTCTCCGGCTCCTCGGCCCCGGGCTCCTTGCCCGACGGCTCCCCGCCGCCCTCCGGTCCGTCGCACCCCGCCTTGGCCAGCGCCTCTTCCGCCGCCCGGCGGTCGGTGGCGTACCGCAGCATCCGGCTGCCCGCAGGCGTGAGCCGCAGCACCACCTCGTCGCGCAGGATCGACCGCGCGAACATGGCGGAGCGCTCGTCCCAGAACGCCGGCAGGTCGAACTCCTCGTCCCGTACGAAGCGTTCACCCGTCTCCTCGACGCCCGTGACCCTGTCGACCCGGTACACCCGCCGGTCGCCGGAGTCCGCCACGCGCGCCGCCAAGTACCACACGCCCGCCTTGAGCACGAGCCCGTACGGCTCCAGCTCCCTCCCCCTGGGCCTTGCGGCCCGGGTGGGGGTCCCTCCGGCGGAGCCGGCGGGCGTGCTCCCGTTCTCGCTGCCCCGGCGCCGGTAACGCATCCGCACGACGCGGTCGTCCCACACCGCGTCGGCCAGCGCGGGCAGTTGCTCCGGTGGATCCTCGGGGGGCTGCCACCAGCCGGGGGCGTCGAGATGGAAGCGCTGCGCCGCGCTCCGGTGGGCGTCGCTCAGCTCGGGAAGCAGCGCGGCTGAGACCTTCAGCCGGGCCGCCGACGCCGCGTCCGCCAGGCCCATGTCGCGCAGCGCGGAGGGCACACCTGAGAGGAAGAGCGCCTCGGCCTCGCTGCGGCCGATGCCGGTCAGCCGGGTGCGGTACCCGCCGACGAGGCGGTAGCCGCCGCTGCGTCCGCGGTCCGCGTACACGGGCACTCCGGCTTCGGAGAGCGCGAGTACGTCGCGGGAGACCGTACGCTCGGAAACCTCCAGCTCGGTGGCGAGTTCGGCACCGGTCATGGCACGCCGGGTCTGGAGCAGGAGCACCATCTTGATCAACCGGGCCGCGCGCATGGCAGCATTCTGCCGCCGCGTGCGCGCGGTGGTGAACCACTGTGCCGGTAGCAGACGCACGGCGCCCTGCGGTCCCCCGAGCCCGGGGACCGCGGGGGCTGCGGACCGCCGGGGCTCGGTGACCCGCAGCCGGCCGCGGGCCGGGCCGTCAGGCCAGGCCGTAGCCCTCCGCCGCCCGCCGCACCGTCTCGTACTTGACCTCGCCCCGCCGCGCGAGCTGCGCCAGCGCCGCCACGACCACCGACTCGGGGTCGACGCCGAAGTGGCGGCGTACGGCCTCACGGGTGCCGGAGAGGCCGAATCCGTCCGTGCCGAGCGACGTCCAGTCCTGCGGCACCCACTGGCTGATCTGGTCCGGGACGGCCCGCATCCAGTCGCTGACCGCGAGCACCGGCCCTGGTGCGTCCTCCAGTGCCCTGGTCACGTACGGGGTGCGCTCCTCGCCGCGCAGCTGCGCGGCGTCGCACTCAAGCGCGTCCCGCCGCAGCTCGCTCCAGGACGTCGCCGACCAGACGTCCGCGGTCACTCCCCACTCGTCGGCGAGCAGCCGCTGAGCGTCCAGCGCCCAGTGGATGGCGGTGCCGCTGGCGAGCAACTGGATGCGGGGCGAGCCGGGTTCGGGGCTCCGGCCTTCGCTGAAGCGGTAGAGGCCCTTGAGGATGCCTTCCTCGACGCCGTCCCCGGCGGGCTGCGGCGGCTGGGCCTTGGGCTCGTTGTAGACGGTGAGGTAGTAGAAGACGTCCTCGTTGCGGGACGGGTCAGGGCCGTACATGCGGCGCAGCCCGTCCTTGACGATGGCACCCACCTCGTAGGCGAACGCCGGGTCGTAGGTGACGACGGCGGGATTGGTGGAGGCCAGCAGCGGCGAGTGGCCGTCCGCGTGCTGCAGGCCTTCGCCGGTCATCGTCGTACGTCCGGCGGTGGCGCCGATGACGAAGCCGCGGCCCAACTGGTCGGCCAGGGACCAGAACTGGTCACCTGTGCGCTGGAAGCCGAACATCGAGTAGAAGATGTAGAAGGGGATCATCGGCTCGCCGTGCGTCGCGTACGACGTGGCGGCTGCCGTGAAGTCCGCCAGCGAACCGGCCTCCGTGATGCCCTCGTTGAGGATCTGACCGTCCGACGCCTCCTTGTAGTAGAGGAGTTGGTCGCGGTCGACCGGGTCGTAGTTCTGGCCGAGCGGCGAGTAGATGCCGGCCGACGGGAACAGGGACTCCATGCCGAAGGTCCGGGCCTCGTCGGGGACGACGGGCACCCACCGCCTGCCGGTCTCCTTCTCCCGCATCAGGTCCTTCACCAGCCGTACGAACGCCATGGTCGTGGCGATCTCCTGGCTGCCGGAGCCCTTCTTCAGCGCCTCGAAGGGCTTGGCGGAAGGCTCCGGCAGGGCGACCGGGTGCACCTTGCGCGCCGGCGCGGGCCCGCCGAGCGCGGCGCGGCGCTCCCGGAGGTAGCGCACCTCGGGGGAGTCCTCGCCCGGGTGCGCGTACGGCACGAGGTCGTCGTCCAGCCTGCTGTCCGGGATGGGGAGTTCGAGCAGATCCCGCATCGCGCGGAATTCCTTGCCCGTCAGCTTCTTCATCTGGTGGTTGGCGTTGCGGGACTCGAAGCCCGGGCCGAGAGTCCAGCCCTTCACGGTCTGCGCGAGGATCACGGTCGGCGCGCCCTTGTGCTCGACGGCCGCCTTGTACGCGGCGTACACCTTGCGCGGCTCGTGGCCCGCGCGGGAGGTCTGGAAGCAGGCAGTGATCTTCTCGTCGGACAGCAGCTTCGCCATCTGTGCGAGGGCCGGGTGGGCGCCGAAGAAGTGCTCGCGGATGTAGGCCGCGTCGCGGGTGGCGTACGTCTGGAACTGTGCGTCCGGCACCTCGCGGAGGCGCTTGACCAGGGCGCCTGTGGTGTCGAGCTGGAACAGCTCGTCCCAGGCTGTGCCCCACAGGGACTTGACCACGTTCCACCCGGCCGCGCGGAACTGGGCCTCCAGCTCCTGCACGATCTTGAAGTTGGCGCGGACGGGACCGTCGAGGCGCTGCAGATTGCAGTTGACGACGAAGGTGAGGTTGTCGAGCTGCTCCCGCCCGGCGAGGGCGAGTGCCGCGGTCGACTCGGGCTCGTCCATCTCGCCGTCGCCGAGGAAGGCCCACACGTGGGAGGCGGAGGTGTCCTTGATGCCGCGGTTCGTCAGGTAGCGGTTGAAGCGTGCCTGGTAGACGGCGTTGATCGGTCCGATGCCCATGGAGACGGTGGGGAACTCCCACAGCCAGGGCAGGCGGCGCGGGTGCGGGTAGGAGGGCAGGCCGGCCTCCGGCCCGGTCTCCTGGCGGAAGCGGTCGAGGTCGGCCTCGGTGAGGCGGCCGTCGAGGAAGGCGCGGGCGTAGACGCCGGGGGAGGCGTGGCCCTGGATGTAGAGCTGGTCGCCGGAGCCGGTGGAGGCGTCCCCGCCCGTGCCGTCCAGGCCGTCCTTGCCGCGGAAGAAGTGCTGGAAGCCCGTCTCGTACAGCCATGCGGCGCTCGCGAACGTCGCTATGTGCCCGCCGAGGCCGTAACGGCTGCCGCGGGTGACCATGGCGGCGGCGTTCCAGCGGTTCCAGGCGGTGATCCGGGATTCCATCTCCACGTCGCCGGGGAATTCCGGCTCGGCGGCGGTCGGGACGGTGTTGACGTAGTCCGTCTCCAGCAGACTCGGCACCGCCAGGCCGCTGTCCTGGGCGTGGGCGAGCGCGCGGCGCATGAGGTAGGTGGCGCGCTCGGAGCCGGCGTGCGCGACGACGGCGTCCAGCGATTCACGCCACTCGGCGGTCTCCTGCGGGTCGCGGTCCGTGAGCTGGTCGAGCTCGCTCGGACTGCTGCGTACGGGGCGGGGCATGGTGGCCACCTTCCGGACGGGACGGACGGGGGTGGGGTGGGTCTCGATGAGCGGGGGTGACGGGGGGACGGGGTCGGGAGGCCTCCCGGTGCGGGTCTCTCCCTGGTTGGCAGGACAGGGTCGGCCCAACGATTCGGACTGTACGCCTACGATCGATGATCGATCAAAGCTTTCATCGAAATTGGCATTCCGTGCCGTGGAAGTCGGCACGCGGTGCCGATCCGCTGGCGCGCGCATCCGGTGCGGCCCTGCTTCCGTGGCGCCGTGGGCCGGCGCCGGGACCTGCGGTCCGGGAAGGGCACACAGAAGGGGCTTGACTGACGAGCCGCGCCCCTGGTTTCTCGCGGCCGGACGTACGGGGGCGCGGGGGGCGATGACGGGCAGGCCCCACGGGCCTCGGCTCAGTTCTCCGGGCCGGGTGGTGCGGCCAGCTCGCGGAGGGTCTTCGTGGTGAACTCGTCGAGGGGATAGAACAGCTCGATCGCCAGCTCCGACAGCGTCACGTCGGCCGGGGCCCCGAACGTCGCCATGGTGGTGAACATCGACAGCTCGCCGTGCGGGGTGCGGATTCTCAACGGCACCTGTATCGGGCCGGGTTGCGATGCCGGTACGTCGGGCTCCGCGACGGCCTCCTCGCCGGCCGGCGCCGGGTACCGGCACACCTCCTCGTGCAGCGCTCGCAGTTCCGGGTCCCCGGTGGCGTTGACCTGGCGGAGCAGCCGTTCGAGGAAGAGGGACCGCACCTCGCCGATGTTGACCATGTGCGGGGCCAGCCCGTCGGGATGCAGAGCCAGCCGGAACACGTTGGGCGCCGGCTCCAGGAGATGCGACGGGATGCCGTCCATGAACAGGGACATCGCATCGTTGCCGGTCAGCACGTTCCAGCAGCGGTCGACCACGACTGCCGGGTACGGCTCGTGCGCCGCGAGCATGGCGTCGAGCGCGGAACGGACCGACGCCATGTACTGGTCGTCGAGGCTGCTCTCGCGGTACGCGGGCGCGTAGTCGGCGGCCAGCAGCAAGGTGTTCCGCTCCCGCAGCGGGATCTCCAGTGCGGTGGACAGGCGAAGCAGCATCGTCCGGCTCGGGCGTGCGCGGCCGGTCTCCACGCACGACAGGTGGCGTGCGGAAGTCTCCGCCAGCAGGGCGAGATCCAGCTGGCTGAACCTGCGGCGCCGGCGCCAGTCCCGTAGCAGTGCGCCCACCCGGGACGGCTGTTCCACATCCATGCCGGGAGATTATCGGCGACCGGGTCACAACGGCCATGACCTCGGAGGTCATTGAGTCCGCGGCCCGTGCGGTGCCACCTTCTCCTCTCACAGGCCGGGCATGCCGGATGCCCGCCCGCAGACCAAGGAGGCCCGTATGAACACCACAGCGACGACCGCCCAGCGGCCGGCGGCCGGCAACGCCCCGTCGGACCTGCTGCGCACCAGCCTGCGCGTGGACGGCTGGAGCACCGCCGCCTTCGGTGTCGTCATGCTCGCCGGGAGCGGGTGGTTCGGCGGTCTGCTCGGACTGCCGGCCACCTGGTCGGTCCCGTTCGGGATCGCCATGCTGGGCGGAGCCGCGGCGCTCGGTCTCATCGCCGGCTATCCGGAGATCCCGTCGCGCCTCGCAGCGCTCGTCGTCGTGGGCAACGCGCTGTCCTGCGTTGCGATGCTCTTGCTCGCGTTCACCGACGTCGTGGCGCTCACCGGCCTGGGAACGGCCTTCGTGGTCGTGGGCGCGCTGGTGGTCGCGGTCTTCGCCGAGGTCGAGTTCATCGGGCTTCGGCGCTCAGGGCCGGGTAGCGCCGTCCTCACCTGACGGCGTGCGGCGGGAGCCTCCGGTCATGGCCGCTGCTCACAGGCCGAACAGCCGCGCCGCGTTGTCGTGGCAGACCGCGCGCAGCCAGGCCGTGCCCAGGCCGGTCTTTTCGAGGGCCCGGAGCGCGTCGGCGTAGGTGTACGGGATGTTGGGGAAGTCCGTGCCGAGCAGGACGCGGTCCTGGAGGGCCGCCAGGCGGGAGAGCGCGTGGCGGGGGAAGGGAGCGGCGGCCTCGACGAACGGGGTGAAGGCCATGGTCGTATCGAGCATGACTCTCTCGTGGCGCTCGGCCAGCCCGAGGAAGTCCTCGTACTCCGGCATCCCCAAGTGAGCGACGATCAAGGGCAGTCGGGGGTTGCTGCCGAGCAGCTCGGCGATCGGTCCCGGGCCGGTGAAGCGGCCCGGCGCCGGTCCGGAGCCGCAGTGCGTCACGACGGGGACGCCGGTCTCCGCCAGCAGCCCCCAGACTTCCTTGAGCGTCGGGTCGTTGGGGTCGTACGCACCGACCTGGAGGTGGCTCTTGAAGACCCGCGCGCCCTGGTCGAGGGCCCGCCGCACGTCGTCCGCCGCGGAGGGCTCGGCGAAGAACGTCGCCGTGTGCAGACAGTCAGGGGTGCGTGATGCGAAGTCGGCGGCCCAGTCGTTGAGCCAGCGGGCCATGCCCGGTTTGTGCGGATAGAGCATCGACGTGAACGCCTTCACGCCGAAGTCCCGCAGGAGCGCGAGGCGTTGCTCCTCCTCGTGCCGGTACGCGATCGGCCAGCGCTGCCCCACGAGAGGGCCACCCTCGTCGAAGTACGCCCACACCTTGTCCAGTACGCGCTGCGGCATGAAATGGGTGTGGACGTCGATGAGGGAGTCCAGACCCACCGAGCGGCGGAACGCCGCGACCTCGTCCTGCATGGGCAACAGGCTAACCCTGCGGCGGCAGGGGGAGCTCGCGCAGCTTCTGCTTCTGCACCTTGCCCGAGCCGGTGCGCGGCAGCGAGTCCGTCTCGTCGAAGCGGGCCGGGATCTTGTACCTGGCGAGGCGGCCGGCGAGGAAGGAGCGCAGCTCGTCCGGCGACGCGTGCATGCCGGGACGCAGCGTGAAGAAGGCGCGGCCCACCTGCCCCCACTTCTCGTCCGGTACGCCGATGACGGCGCAGCCCGCGATCGCGGGATGTCCGAAGAGGGCGGCCTCGATCTCGGCCGGGTAGACGTTCTCGCCGCCCGAGATGTACATGTCCTTGACCCGGTCGACGATCGTCACGTAGCCGTCCTCGTCGCGTGTGGCGATGTCCCCGGAGTGGAACCAGCCGCCTTCGGAGAAGGCGGCGGCGGTGGCTTCGGGATCGTCCCAGTAGCCCGGTGAGACGTTGGGGCCCTTGATGAGCACCTCGCCTCTCTCGCCGGGTCCGGTGTCGGTCGAGTCGGCGCGTACGAGGCGTACATCGGTGAAGAAGCAGGGCAGGCCCGCCGTGCCTGCCCTGTCGGTGCTCTCGGCCGCTTCGAGCCAGGTCGCGCCGGGTGAGGTCTCGGTGAGCCCGTAGCCCTGGCAGAAGACCAGCCCGCGTTCCTGGTACGTACGGATCAGGGCCCCGGGGATCGGTGCGCCTCCCGACATCAGGTTGCGCAGGGAGGAGAGGTCGGCGTCCGCCCAGCGCGGGGACTGGGCGAAGGCGGCGAACATCGTCGTCACGCCGAACATCCAGGTGACGCGGTGCTCGGCGATCAGGTCGTAGGCGGTGTCGACGTCCCACCCAGGCATGATCACGCTGCAGCCGCCCTTGAGGAACGTCGGGAGCAGCGTCTGGTTCAGCGCGGCGACGTGGAAGAGCGGAGCGCTGATCAGTGTCACCTCGTCCGAGGCGATGTCGAGGCCGACCATCAGGTTCAGGGTGTTCCAGATGATGTTGGCGTGGGTGAGGACGGCTCCCTTGGGCCTGCCCGTGGTTCCCGACGTGTAGAGGATGAAGGCGGGGTCGTCCCGCGAGACGGGGGTGTCGAGCGGGGCGAAGTCGCCGGAGGCGAGCCAGGGTTCGTACTCCGACAGCGATACGACGACAGGGGGCTTCGCCGTGAGTGAGCCGACGGCGCACTCCGGGGCGTGGATCAGGGCGTAGGCCCCCGAGTGGCCCAGCACGTAGTCGAGTTCGGGGGCCGTCAGGCGGAAGTTGAGCGGCACGAAGACGCCGCCGAGCATGTGCGTGGCGAACATCGTCTCGGCGAACGACGGGTGGTTGGCGCCCAGATACGCGACCCGGTCACCCGGCTCCACGCCCGCGGCCCGCAGCCGTGACGCCAGCCGTACGCTGCGCTCGTGGACCGCGGCGTAGGTGACGGGCGTGCCGTCGTGGATGAACGCCGTGCGGCCGGGCGAGAGCCCGGCCCTTCGTACGGGCCACGATCCGATGCCCTGGTTGTGCATCCTCAACTCCTCGCCAGGGGACGCGAGTCAGGTCCTGCCGCCTGCTCCGATAGATCCCGGTCCCGGGTCTCGCCCAGCAGCAGGACGCTCACCACGGTCAAGGCGCAGAAGCCCGCGACGACCGTGGACACCACGAGTGTGGCGCCGCCGCCGGCCGCGCGCTGTATCTCGGCGAAGAGCAGCGGCGCGAGGCCCGCGCCCAGCCCGGCGAGCTGGTAACCGAGCGAGGCGCCGGTGTACCGGCTGCGGGTGCTGAACAGTTCGGCGTACAGCGCCGCCAGCGGCCCGTACATCATCGGGTGAATGACGGACTGGCCGAGCACCAGCGCGGCGGTCAGCAGCAGCGCGCTCCCCGCGTCGGCCATCGGGAAGAGCGCGAAGGAGAAGACGCCCATGGCGACCGCGCCGGTGAGGACGACGGGCCGCCTGCCCAGCCGGTCCGAGAGCGCCGACCAGCCGATGATGGCCGGCACCGCCAGCGCGGAGGAGAGGGTCAGCGCGTTCAGCACCGTCTGCCGCGCATGGCCGTTCTGGACGCCGTGGGCGATCAGGAAGCTCGTCAGCGTGCCCTGGGCGACGAACGCCGCCAGCCCGACGGCGACCGCGAGCACCAGGTTCCGCGGATGGCGCCGCAGCACGTCCAGGAGGGGCAGCCTGCCTCCGCCCTTCTGGGCGTCCCCGGCACCGCCTTCGGCGCGGGCCGCCGCGAAGACCGGGGTCTCCTCCACCCGCAGCCGTACGAACAGTCCGACGGCCAGCAGCACGATGCTCAGCAGGAACGGGATGCGCCACCCCCATGCGAGGAACGCCTCGTCGCCGACGGCGGCAGCGGTGCCGGTGAGCGCCGCGGTGGAGAGCACCACGCCGCACGGCGCCCCGGCGTTGGTGAAGCTCGCCCACAGCCCGCGCCGGGACCTCGCGTGCTCGGCGGACATCAGCACGGCTCCGCCCCACTCGCCGCCGACGGCGACGCCCTGCAGGACGCGGAGCAGCACCAGCATGACCGCCGCCCAGCTGCCCACCTGCTCGTACGTCGGAAGTACGCCGATGAGGAAGCTGACGGTGCCCATCAGGGTCATCGTCATCACGAGCATCCGCTTGCGGCCGAGCCGGTCGCCGAAGTGCCCGAAGACGACGCCGCCGAGGGGACGGGCCAGATACCCGGCGGCGAAGGTGCCGAAGCTGGCGACGGTGCCCGCCAGCGGGTCCAGGTCGGTGAAGAAGACCTTGCTGAAAACGATCGCGGAGGCGGTGGCGTAGAGGAGGAAGTCGTAGTACTCGATCACGCTGCCGAAGAAGCTGGAGGTGACCGCACGGCGGAGCTGGGTGTTGCGGGGGTGTGGCGATGTGCTGTCGGTGCTGTCCATGGCTGCCGTCCCGTGTCCGTAGGGAGGTTCGGGGAGGTGTGGGGGAGGCCGGGCGATCGTCGGGGAGGTCCCCAGGGGCGATCACCGGACTCGGCGGGTCTGTCTCAGCGGTCTGTCTCAGCGGGTCTGCCTCGGCGGGTCTGCCTCGGCGGAGAGTCAGGCGTAGTGCCGGTAGAGGGCCTGGCCCACGCAGGCGGGCTTCTCCGAACCGTCGTTCTCCACGGCGAAGTTCAGCTCCATCTGGACGCCGCCGCCGGCGACGTCCACCACCGCGCCGACGGTGCCGGTCAGCCGGATTCTGCTGCCGACGCGTACCGGGCTGGGGAAACGCACCTTGCCCAGCCCGTAGTTGACGCTCATCGAGACTCCGCTGATCTCCAGCAGCTGTGTGAAGAGCGGGATGACGAGGGAGAGCGTGAGATAGCCGTGCGCGACGGTGCCGCCGAAGGGACCGGCGGCCGCCGCGTCCGTGTCCACGTGGATCCACTGGTGGTCGTCCGTCGCGTCGGCGAACGTGCCGACCCGTTCCTGGGTGATCTCCAGCCAGTCGCTGCCGCCCAGGTCCGTGCCCGCGAGGGCCTTCAGCTCCTCCAGGCCGTGCGCTTTCGTGGTCACTCGCTGACTCCCTTCGCCGGGCCGCCGGGTGCCGGCTGCCTCAGGCCGAGCAGCCGTGCCGCGTTCTCCTTGAGGATCCTGGGACGTACTTCGGGCTTGATCTCCAGCTTCTCGAAGTCGGAGAGCCAGCGGTCGGGCGTGATCACCGGATAGTCGGAGCCGAAGAGGACCTTGTCCTTGAGCAGGCTGTTGGCGTAGCGCACGAGCTGGGGCGGGAAGTACTTCGGGGACCACCCGGACAGGTCGATGTGCACGTACGGCTTGTGCGTCGCGACGGCCAGCGCCTCGTCCTGCCAGGGGAAGGACGGGTGGGCGAGGACGATGCGCAACTCCGGGAAGTCCACGGCGACATCGTCGACGGACATCGGGTTGCTGTACTTCAGGCGGATGCCGCCGCCGCCCGGCACACCGGCACCGATGCCGGTCTGGCCGGTGTGGAAGAGGGCGGGCACGCCCAGCTCCTCGATCGCCTCGTAGAGCGGGTAGGCCATCCGGTCGTCCGGGGCGAACGCCTGGATGCTCGGGTGGAACTTGAAGCCGCGCACGCCGAATTCGGTGACGAGCCTGCGCGCCTCGCGCACCGCGGCCTTCCCCTTCCAGGGGTCCACGCTCGCGAATGGGATCAGCACGTCGGAATGGCGCGCGCAGGTCTCGGCGATCTCCTCGTTGGAGATGCGGGGATGACCCGTGGCGTGTTCGGCGTCGACGGTGAAGACGACGGCGGCCATCTTCCGTTCGCGGTAGTAGGCCGCCATCTGTCCGATGGTGGGCTGCCGTTCGGTGTGCGACTTGAAGTACTCGGCGGAGGCACCGAAGAGCTCCGGGCTGAGGGAGCCGTGACCGCCGGCCGAGACCTCGGCGTGGGTGTGCACGTCGATCGCCGTCAACTCGTCGATGTCGATGGTGAGTTGACCGGGTCCACCGGCCGCTGCGCCGGTCACTGCGCGGCCTTCGGTGTCCGCGGTGCGGGAATGCCGTACGTCTCGGGCCGGGCACCGACGCCCGTACTCCAGGAGCCGGCGATCGCGTCCGCGCTCCACCCGCCGTCCGCGTACGCCACGGCCTTCTCCTGCGGATGCGACCACAGGGCCAGCTTGTCGCCGCCGATGCCGATCGCCTGGCCCGTCACCTCGTCCGCCGCGTCGGAGGCGAGGAAGACCACGAGCGCGGCGGCGTCCTCGGCGGTTCCGAACCCCTCGTCCTTGCGGAGCCATTCGGGCAGCGGCGCACCGGTCCGCTCGGCCTCCTCCAGGACGGGCGCGAAGGCGGGGATCGTCTTCGTCATCTCGGTGGCGGCGACGGGCACGACCGCGTTGGCGGTGATGCCCGAGCGGGCCAGCTCCATCGCCCACGTACGGGCCATGGCCACGACACCGGCCTTGGCGGCCGCGTAGTTGGTCTGCCCGAAGTTGCCGCGCTGCCCCGCGGGGGAGGAGACGAGGATCAGCCGTCCGCCGGTGCCCTGCTCGCGCATGCGCACGGCGGCGGCCCGTGCGCAGGTGAACGTGCCGCGCAGATGCACGTCGACGACGGTGCCGAAGTCCTCGTCCGACATCTTCCACAGCACCTTGTCACGCAGGACGCCCGCGTTGGTGACCATGACGTCCAGCCGCCCGTAGTTCCCGACTGCCGCCTCCACCAGGGCGTCCGCGGCCGAGGCCTCTCCGACGGGCGCGACCACGGACACCGCCCGGCCTCCGCCGGCGGTGATCTTCTCGACGGCCGCCGCGGCGGCTCCGGCGTCGACGTCGTTGACCACGACGGACGCGCCTGCCACCGCCAGTGCCTCCGCATAGGCGAGGCCGAGCCCCCGGCCGCTGCCGGTGACGACGGCTGCTTTCCCGGACAGGTCCATGGGACGTACCTTCCGTCGGCGTCGGTACGGCAAGGAACGTACGGCTGTTCTGAGACGTCCGTCAATAATGTGCACAACATCAGCTGCCGGAGGCTACGCTCATCCGTGTGAAGCCGAGCCAGGCAGCAGCAGAAGCAGACGCCGCGGCAGACGCCGCAGGAGCAGAAGGCCCGGACCGCGGGCCCGGCCCCGCCGTCCGCCCGCAGTCCCTCATGTTCAGCTTCTTCGGCATCCACGTGCTCGGACGCGGCACCGGCGTCTACTCCGGCAGCATCATCGACGTCTTCGCCCGCGCCGGCGTCGGCGAGGAGGCCGTCCGCTCGACGCTCGCCCGGATGGCCAAACGGAACCTGCTCGTGCGCCACCGAAGGGGCCGCAAGGTGTACTTCGGCCTCACGCCGCACGCCGAGGAGGTCCTCCAGGACGGCCACCGCCGCATCTGGGAGACCGGCGCGGTCAACCGCGACTGGGACGGCACCTGGACGCTCGTGGGCTTCTCCATCCCGGACAGCCGCCGCCGCGAGCGGCACGACCTGCGCTCACGGCTCATCTGGGAGGGCTTCGGCCCGCTGCAGAGCGGCCTGTGGATCGCCCCCGGCGAGAAGGACGCCGCCGCGATCCTCGCGCCGCTCGGCCTGGACGAACACGTCACCGTGCTCCGCGCACAGGCGTTCAAGCCGACCGAGGCCGCCGACCTCGTGCGCAAGGCCTTCGACGCCGCCTCCATCGCCGCCGGCTACCGGGCCTTCCTCCAGCGCTGGGACATCGCCCCCGGACCCCCGCTGCCCTCCGCCCCCGACGACCTCGCGCGGCAGCTGATGCTGCACACCGACTGGCTCCAGCTCGTACGCCAGGACCCGCACCTCCCGGCCGAACACCTCCCCGCCGACTGGCCCGCGATCAGAGCGGAAACCTGCTTCCGCACCCTGGCGCGTACGTACGAACCAGTCGCCGCCGCACTGGCGGACGAGGTGCTGGACGTACTGGAACCGGGCTGACTCCGGCGTGGCTCACTCAACCGGGTGACCCCTCTCAGGACAGGGCAAGGACCCGGCTCGTTCCGGCCGATACTGGCCTTCGCTTCGGCGAGAAGGTGAAGCTCCCCGAGCCGGTCGGAATCGAGCTGGACACGGAGATCCTCAAGAACTACGTCCGCTGACCGGCCGGAGCCGCAGGCCGGGAGCTGCTCAGACTCCCGAGCCGCGCGGGGCGGGCGCGCAGCCCAGGACATGGGCCTTGACCAGCTGCGCGATACGAGGGTCGCGCCGCCGGAACGCCTCCATGACCGCCTCGTGCTCCTCCGCGTACGACTGCTGCACCGTGCCCAGCCAGCGGATCGAGAGCGCCGTCCACACCTCGATGCCCAGCGACTCCCAGGTGTGCAGCAGCACGCTGTTGCCCGCCGCACGTACCAGCTCCCGGTGGAAGGCGACCGTGTGCCGCACCTGGGCCTCGCCGTCACCGGCGCGGTCCGCCTCGTACAGCGCTGCCACATGCGGCTGGAGCGTGGAAGCGTCACCGGCGAGGTGCGGGGCCGCCAGCTCCGCGGCGATCTGCTCAAGCCCGGCGCGCACCGGGTAGATCTCCTCCAGGTCCGCCGCCGACAACTCCCTCACCCGCACGCCCTTGTTGGTGGCCGAATCGATCAGCCGCAGCGTCTCCAGTTCCCGCAGCGCCTCCCGCACCGGTGTCTGGCTGACCTCCAGCTCCACCGCGATCCGCCGCTCGACGATCCGCTCGCCGGGCTTCCACCGGCCGCTGACGATGCCGTCCACGATGTGCTCGCGGATCTGCTCGCGCAGCGAGTGGGCGAGCGGCCGGGACGGGGACGGGGTCGAGGTCACGGGCGCGGCTTCCTTCCTGGGGCGTTGGCGGGGCGGCACGGCGGAGCCGGTGCCTCGGGGCCGGTGCCTCGACCATACGGCCCCGTAGGTTACGGCCGCGCCCGCAGGAAGCCACGTTCTGCGAGGGGTTCGTCACCCGGCCGGCCAGCCGGTGGCGGCCACGGCCTCACGCGCGATGTCCACGACGGCCCGCCCGTCGGTCGCCACCCGCACGGTGTCCGCCGGCGCCCGCTCCTCCAGCAGCCGCCCCTTGAGTGCGCTGCTGCGCAGCCCGTCCTCCAGCTCCGATCCGCGCTCGCGGCCGGTGAGCCGGCCGCGGGCCGTCGCCTCGGAGACCGTCAGCAGCACGCGGACGATCCGTACGTCCGCGCCCATCGCGCGCCGGAAGACGCGCTCCATCTCCGGCATGACGCTGAGCGTGTTGGTGTAGATCAGCCGGCGGTACCCGAGTTCCGCGTAGTTGGCCCACACGGCGGTGAGGTTGCGCTCGACGATCCCCGTACGGTGCGGGTCCCCCGCGGGGGCGGGATGGACGTGGCCCATCAAGTCGCCCTCGATGAGGGCGTGCTGGACGCGGACGGCACGTAGCCGCGCCGAAACCTCCAGGCCCACCGTCGACTTGCCCACCCCGGCGCGTCCGCCGAGCAGGAGTACTTCAGAATGATCCATCGGAGCAGCGTGCGGCACGCGAGCCGGTCGCGCGATCCGTTTCCGGCGTACTCGTAGACTCCGCACCAGGCGAGAGAACCACCCCGTGGAGTGGGCAATGGATTCATCCGACGACCTGGAAGTCATCCGCTGCGCCGGCGAAGCCGAGTTCGAGGCATGGATCGCCGCGCATCACGCCGAGCAGCGCGGCGTGTGGGTGAAGATGGCAAAGAAGAACTCCGGGGTGGCGTCCGTCACGGACGACCAGGCCCTCGACGTCGTCCTCTGCTACGGATGGATCAACGGGCAGCGGAAGCGCTACGACGACACCTACTACCTGCAGAAGTTCACGCCCCGCCGCCGAGGAAGCACCTGGTCGCAGGTGAACATCCGCAAGGTCGAGGCGCTGGTCGCCGCCGGGCGCATGAAGGAGCCGGGCCTTGCGGAGGTCGCGGCAGCGCGGGCGGACGGACGGTGGGACGCGGCGTATCCGTCGCAGAAGGAAGCCGTCGTCCCCGACGACCTCGCCGCCGCGCTGGAACGGAGCGCGCCGGCACGCTCGTTCTTCGACCGGCTCGGAAAGAGCGACCGGTACATCGTCATCCTCCGGCTGATGACGGCGAAGAACGACGTCAGCAGAGCGGAGCGGCTGCGCAGAATGATCGCCTCGATGGAGTCCGGCCGGAAGGTGACCTAGCGTCCCGCCGGACACCGGGGCGGACGGCTCCCGGAAACGTGACCCGTGTCGGCGTGCTCACGCTGCCCGCGTGCTCATGCGGCCTACGTGCTCACGCTGCCGACGAGCAGTGGCCGCTCCAGGGTGTCCGGTGCGAAGACCACCCCGGTGATCTCGGCCGCCAGGGCGAACGACGTGGCTATGGGATCGTCCAGGCACATCTCGTCCTGCTCGGGGTCCACGCCGATCGCACGTATCCGGGAGTTCAGCGCCTCGGGGTCGCTGCCGAACCGGTAGCCGGGAGTGTGCGCGTTGAAGCCGGTGACGAAGCTGCCGTCGACCGCGTAGACGAAGTCGTGCTCCGCGTAGTCGTGACGCGTGACGGCGACCATCTCGCAGGCGTGGGACAGGCGTTCCGCGACGTCGGGCAGGGTGGCCTCCCACCCCGACAGCTCGACGGCCACACTCCACTCGCCGGCCTCGAGGACACCCACGTACTGTCCGCCGGCCCCGCCGTCGCTCTGTGGGAGGAGATTCTCCACCCGGTCACGGAGCGCGCCGAAACTCATCCGCACGCCCTCCTGAGCGCCGGTGCCGAAGCGGCGCAGCACTTCTTCCGTGCCGAGGCCGCGGAAGAAGGACACGCTGAAGATCTCGCCCAACGGGCAGTGCCCTTCGCCGACGTCCAGCCATCGAAGCTGTTCCAGGGGATCGCGGACCGTGCCTCTCATGTCACTCACGCCTCCTCACGACTCGTCGAGCGCGTAACGGCATGCTCGCACCCGGCACTGACAATCCCGGTAAGCCGTCGTCCGGGCGCCTCCGCCGGCCCGAGGCGATCCTCGCCCCGACTCTCAACTCGCCGCTCTGACCTGCGTGTTGTTCCTCCGGCTTCAACACCGTGGCAGCAGCGGGACTTGTCCGTCAGAGTCCCTTGCGTACAGGGCGTACCTCCGTCCTGGGTACCGGGGGGAGACAGCAGACCGGCCGGATCACGATCCGGGCCCGCCTCTGTTGTCGGGGCGGCCGTCGGCCGGGAACGGCAAGCAATTGACCGGTCGCGGCCGCCCGAGGGGCGCCCCCGCCTGCCTCGCAACCGCAGGCGGGGGCCCTGCTCCGCGCGAGCCGTCACCCACGCGAGGGACGGCGGCCAAGGACGTGAAGTGCCCCGGCAGCTCATGCCGGGCCCGGTCACATCCGGCCCGAGCCATCCTCCGTCTGCTCCCGCAGCAGCGCGCCGCCGGCCGAACTGAGCTGATGGAAAACGCTGTTGGCGTGCCTGTGGCTGACGATGAGCCCCGCGTCGCGCAGCACCGCGGCGTGCTGGCTCGCCGCGGAGGGTGAGACGCCGACGCGGCTGGCGAGTTCGGTCGTGTTGGGCACGTCGGCCGCCGCCCGCAGCACAGCCGCCCGCGTCCCGCCGAGCAGCCGGGCGAGCGCGTCGCCGGACGGGAAGTGCTCGCCGGTGCCGTACGCAGCGGTCGACATCCACCGCGGGTCACGGTCGAGGGGATACAGGACCGTGGGCGGCAGTTCGGGATCGGCCAGCGGCACCGGCCGGCTCCAGAGGAACTGCGAGGGCACCAGCAGCAGTCCGCGTCCGCGCAGAAGCAGATCGCGGTCCACGGGGTGCGCGGGGATCTCCAGTACCGGAGGCCGCCAGCGCATCGCCGGCCGGAAGCTCGCCAGCAGGCCCTGGGCGCCGCCCACTCCGCCCGTACGCAGAGCGCGGATGCGGACCGCGCGGTCGGCGGCGGCGCGGCGTCTGATCGCGGGCCAGTACGGGGTGAGCGCCCTGGCGTGATAGCCGGAGATCATCTCGCCGAGGCGACGGCGGGCGTGCGGCGAGTGGTCGGTGAGGTCCTGCGCCCAGCCGGGGGCGCCGACGCGCTCGTGCAGGATGCCGAGTTCGTACGAGATCCGCTCACGCGGCGTCGCGACGACCGCCTCGATGCCCTCTTCCAGGCCGAGCAGGCCCTCGGGCGGGGTGAGGAAGTCGGGGAAGTAGCTCGCGTCGGGCACGAGCGGCAGCAACTGCCGTACGTCGTCCGCGCATCCGTGCCGGCGCAGGTCGGCCCGTACCGTGCGGCGCCAGTCGGCGAAGGGCAGACGGCCGTAGCGGGCGCGCAGCATGTGCAGGCTGAAGACCGTCTCCCAGAGGGGATCGGGGCTCTCGGCGACGTGTGTGCGCGCCAGATCCGTACCGGTGAAGTGGATGCGCAGCATGCGGTGTTCTCCGGTGGTTCCTGCCGGGTGCCGATCGTACGCGCACTCGTTCCGGCACACGGCCTCCGGGGCTCTTCCCGGCATACGGCCTCCGGGGCTCTTCGCGGGGACGGGCCCGTCCCCGCGAAGCCGCGACGGGCCTGTCCGCAGCAACGACGGCGGCCCCGCGCGGAGCAGCCGGAGCTGTCCGTGCGGGGCCGCCGTGAAGACGCCCGTGAGGCCGTCGGCGCGGGGCCGTCGGCGCGGCCGGGTCAGAGACCCAGTTCGCCCTCGAACTCGCCTGCTTCCAGGCGGGCCTTGACGTCGCCGAGGTAGCGGGCCGCGTCCGCACCGTCGACCAGCTGGTGGTCGTAGGAGAGGGTCAGGTAGACCATGTCGCGGATGGCGACGGTCTCGCCCAGCTCCGGGTGGTCGATCACCATCGGACGGCGGACGGTGGCGCCGATGCCGAGCTCGGCGACCTGCGGGTAGTTCACGATGACCGTGTCGAACAGCGCACCGCGCGAGCCGGTGTTGCTGATCGTGAACGTGCCGCCGGACATGTCGTCCGGGCCCAGCCCGCCCTCGCGGACCTTCTTCGCCAGCTCGGCCGTCTTCCGCGCGATGCCCGCGAGGTTGAGGTTTCCGGCCTCCTTGATGACCGGGACCATCAGGCCCTTCTCGGAGTCCACCGCGATGCCGATGTTCTCGACGTCATGGTAGGTGATCGTGCCGTCGTCGTTGAGCCGCGAGTTGACGGACGGGTGCGCCTTGAGCGCCTCAGCCGCCGCCTGCACGAAGAACGGCATGGGGGAGAGCTTGACGCCCTCGCGGCTCGCGAAGGAGTCCTTGGCGCGGGCGCGCAGCCGCATCACGCGCGTGACGTCGACCTCCACCACGGTCGACAGCTGCGCCTGGTTGTGCAGCGCCTTCATCATGTTCTCCGCGATGACCTTGCGGATACGCGGCATCTTGACGGTCTGGCCGCGCAGCGGAGAGGGCTCCAGCTTCGGCGACCTGGGGCCGGACGGAGCGGTGCCTGCAGCGGCGGCCGGTGCCGGTGCGGCCGACTTGGCCGCCTCGGCCGCGGCGGTGACGTCCTGCTTGCGGATGCGGCCGCCGACGCCGGTGCCCTTGACCGTGCTCAGGTCCACGCCCTGCTCGTTGGCGAGCTTCCGCACGAGCGGCGTGACGTACGCGCCTTCGGACTCGCTCACGGCCGGAGCAGCGGGAGCGGCCGGGGCGGCGGGAGCCGGTGCCGGTGCGGGAGCCGGCGCGGCCGGTGCCGGAGCGGCCTGTGCCTTCGGCGCGGGGGCCGGCTCGGGCTCGGCCGGCTCCGGTGCGGGCTCGGGCTGCGCCGGTGCCGGCTCGGCCGCTGGAGCAGGCCTTTCCCCTGGCTGCGCCGGGGAGACCCCACTGCCGATCACGGCCAGCTTGGCGCCGACCTCGGCGGTCTCGTCCTCGGCTACGACGATCTCCAGCAGCGTGCCTGCGCTCGGAGCGGGAATCTCCGTGTCGACCTTGTCCGTGGAGACCTCCAGCAGCGGCTCGTCCGCCTGGACCTCCTCGCCGACCTGCTTCAGCCAGCGCGTGACGGTGCCCTCGGTGACCGACTCGCCCAGCGCGGGAAGGACGACGTCCGTACCCTGCGCCGAGCCGCCGCCGCCACCGCCGGCGGGTGCCGCTGCCGGCTGCGGCTCCGGCTGTGCCTGCTGCGCGGGCTCGGGCTCGGGCTGCGGCTCCGGCTGGGCGGCGGGCGCCTCGGCCGCCGGCGCCGGGGAGCCCCCGTCGTCGATCACGGCCAGCTCGGCGCCGACCTCGACCGTCTCGTCCTCGGCGACCTTGATGGAGGAGAGCGTGCCGGCGGCGGGCGCCGGAATCTCGGTGTCGACCTTGTCTGTGGAGACCTCGAGCAGCGGCTCGTCGGCCTCCACTTGCTCACCCTCGGCTTTCAGCCAGCGGGTGACGGTGCCCTCGGTGACGCTCTCGCCGAGCGCCGGCAGGGTTACGGAAACCGCCATGGTTTCGGTTGCTCCTAACGGAATGGTGCGGATGCGGGGTAGCGCCCGTTCCCTTACGGCTACTCCCCCTGGCTTCTCCCCCTCGATTCGAGGGGAGGTGTCTCCAGGGAGGTGCCTCCAGGGGAGGCCCCAAGGTCAGTCGTGGGAGTGCAGAGGCTTGCCCGCGAGGGCGAGGTGGGCCTCGCCGAGGGCCTCGCTCTGCGTCGGGTGTGCGTGGATGAGCTGCGCGACCTCGGCCGGCAGCGCCTCCCAGTTGTAGATGAGCTGAGCCTCGCCCACCTGTTCGCCCATCCGGTCACCGACCATGTGGACGCCGACCACGGCACCATCGCGGACCTGGACCAGCTTGATCTCGCCCGTGGTGTTGAGGATCTTGCTCCTGCCGTTGCCGGCGAGGTTGTACTTGAGGGTGACGACCTTGTCGGCCCCGTAGATCTCCTTGGCCTTCTCCTCCGTGATGCCGACGGAGGCGACCTCCGGGTGGCAGTACGTCACGCGGGGCACGCCGTCGTAGTCCACCGGCACCGGGTTCAGCCCGGCCAGCCGCTCCGCGACGAGGATGCCCTCGGCGAAGCCGACGTGCGCGAGCTGGAGGGTCGGGATGAGGTCGCCGACGGCGGAGACGGTCGGCACGTTCGTGCGGCAGTACTCGTCGGCGAGGACGAAGCCGCGGTCCATGGCGACCCCGGCCTCCTCGTAGCCGAGGCCCTGCGAGACGGGGCCGCGGCCGATGGCGACCAGCAGCACCTCCGCCTCGTACTCCTTGCCGTTGGCGAGGCTGACCTTCACGCCGTCGTTCGTGTACTCGGCCTTCTCGAAGAACGAGCCCAGGGAGAAGGAGATGCCGCGCTTGCGGAAGGCGCGCTCCAGCAGCTTGGAGCTGCTCTCGTCCTCGGCCGGCACCAGGTGGGGAAGGCCCTCGACGATGGTCACGTCCGTGCCGAACGACTTCCAGGCCGAGGCGAATTCGACGCCGATGACGCCGCCGCCCAGGATGATCGCGGACTCGGGCACGCGCTCCAGGTGCAGCCCGTGGTCGGAGGAGATGATGCGGTTGCCGTCGATCTCCAGGCCGGGCAGCGTCTTCGGTACGGAGCCCGTCGCGAGGAGGATGTGGCGGCCCTCGTAGCGCTGGCCGTTGACGTCGACCGACGTGGGGGAGGACAGCCGGCCCTCGCCCTCGACGTAGGTGATCTTGCGGGATGCGACGAGGCCCTGCAGGCCCTTGTACAGCCCGGAGACCACGCCGTCCTTGTACTTGTGCACCCCGGCCATGTCGATGCCGTCGAAGGTGCTCTTCACGCCGAACTTCTCGCCCTCGCGGGCCTGGTCGGCCAGCTCACCGGCGTGCAGAAGAGCCTTGGTGGGGATGCAGCCCCGGTGCAGACAGGTGCCGCCCAGCTTGTCCTTCTCGATCAGGGCGACGTCCAGACCCAGCTGCGCCCCGCGCAGTGCGGCGGCATAGCCGCCGCTGCCGCCTCCGAGGATCACTAGGTCGAAAACGGTGCTGGCGTCGTTCGCCACGTCACGTCCTCCATGCATGGGTACGCCGGAGCCGGTCTCCTTCAGACCGGGCGGCTGTATTGCGGCCGCTGTTCTGCTCGGCCCTGGACTCGGCTTGGTGAAGCCGCGCTGGGGCCCTGTCCTGCCGGGGACCCATCTTCGCACTTGTCGGCGGGCAGCGGGACGCGGGGCCGTGTACCCGGCGGTACGGGCGCGATCGCTTTCGGCGAACTCGGCCGTACCGCCGGGCGACTGCCTGATGTACCCGTGTAACGGAGCGGAAAGTGTGACCCTGCTCACGTCAGGGTCACGCGGGCCGCGGGCGGACAGCCCTCCGGGGCCTCAGGGCAGTTCGCCCGCCGCCGCACGCTCGGCGAGACGCACCAGAGTGCGCACACCGGAGCCGGTGCCGCCCTTGGGGGTGTAGCCGAAGGGGCCCGAGTCGTTGAACGCCGGTCCCGCGATGTCGAGATGAGCCCACAGGACGTCCTCGTCGACGAACTCCTTGAGGAACAGGCCCGCCACCAGCCCGCTGCCCGGGCGCTCGCCGATGTTGGAGATGTCGGCGACAGGCGACTCCATGCCCTTGCGCAGGTGCGTCGGCATCGGCATCGGCCAGGACGCCTCGCCGGCCTCCCCCGCGAGTTCGTGCAGGGTGCTGCGGAAGTCGTCGTCGTTGCTGAGCACGCCGAAGGTGCGGTTGCCCAGGGCGAGCACCATCGCGCCCGTCAGGGTGGCGACGTCGACGACGGCGTCCGGGGACTCCTCGCACGCACGGGTCAGCGCGTCGGCGAGCACCAGCCGTCCCTCGGCGTCGGTGTTGAGGACCTCGACGGTCTTGCCGCTGTACATGCTGAGCACGTCACCCGGACGAGTGGCCGTACCCGACGGCATGTTCTCGGCGAGCGCCAGCCAGCCCGTCACGTTGACGCGCAGGCCGAGACGGGCGGCCGAGACGACCGCGGCGAAGACTGCGGCGGCGCCGCTCATGTCGCACTTCATCGTCTCGTTGTGACCGACGGGCTTGAGCGAGATGCCGCCGGAGTCGTAGGTGATGCCCTTGCCGACCAGTGCGACGGACTTCTTCGCCTTGGGGTGGGTGTGCGCGATGCGCACCAGGCGGGGCGGGTTGCCCGAACCCTTGCCGACTCCGAGGATGCCGCCGTAGCCGCCCTTCGTGAGCGCGCCCTCGTCCATCACCTCGATGTCGAGGCTGTGCTGCTTCGCGGTCTCCTTCGCGCGGTCGGCGAAGACGGCCGGAGTGAGGTCGTTGGACGGGGTGTTGACCAGGTCGCGGGCGCGTGCCACCTCGGAGGCCAGCACCTCCGCACGCTCGGCCGCGGCCTTGTGCGCCTTGTCCCGCGGCTTGGCGCCGACGACGGTGATCTCGGCGAGCGGTGCGCTCGCTCCGTCCTTCTCCTTGCGGCCGTCCTTGTCGCTCTTCTTGCCGTTCTTGCCCTCGCCGGAGCTGCGGTAGGCGGTGAACGAGTACGCGCCGAGCAGCGCGCCCTCCGTCACGGCCGCCACCGCCGCCGCGTCCTCGACGGGCAGCGCGAAGGCGGCCTTCTTCGTGCCCGACAGCGCACGGGCGGCGGTGCCCGCGGCGCGGCGCAGCGTCTCCAGGTCGTAGGACTCGTGCTTCCCGGGTGCCTCGCCCAGGCCGACGGCCAGCACGACCGGCGCCTTGATCCCGGCCGGCGGCGCGGGGATCTTGGTGGTCTCGCCCTCGCTGCCGCCCGCGCCGAGTGCGTCAAGGGTCGTGGCGAGCTTCCCGCCGTACGCCTTGTCCACGGTCTCGCCGCCGAGAGCGACGACGGGGCCCTTGGCGCCCTTGGCGACGCCGATCACGACTACGTCCGCACGCTGAGTCGTGGCGGACGAGGTGCTGAGAGTCAGAGCAGACACGGTGTGAGGGACCTTCTTCCTTCTTCGGAACGCCGGAAGCGCGGACCGCCGGACACGGTGAGCGGCTTCCGGCACCGGGCATCGTATGCCCGCGAAAAACGTCGTATGCGGGAGACCCTACGCTCACCCGGGGCGTCAACCCCGGGCGCCGGGGCCGGTGATGACGGACCCGGCGGCCTCGTCCCGCGGCGGGTGCCGGGGTCAGCCGAAGGCGAGCACCACCAGAGCCACGGTGGCCGCGCACTCCGCCAGCGCACCGAAGACGTCGCCCGTGACGCCCCCGAGACGGCGGCGGCAGTGGCGCAACAGCAGCTCGGCGGCGGCCAGTCCGAGAACCACGGCGAAGAGGTACGAGACGGCGCCGAAGAGAGGGTTCCACCAGTTGACGACCGCGCCGAGGGCCGCGCTCACCACGGCGACGCCCGCGGCGACGAGCACGGCCGTACGTACGGGAACGGTGTCCGCGACCAGAGCGCCGAGCCCGTCCGGGCGTGCGGCAGGAACACCCGAACGAGCTGCGAGCGTCAGCGCCGTGCGCGCGACGACGCACGAGACGACGACCGCGAGCGCGCCCTGAGCCCAACCCCCTTCGCCGTAGAGCTCGTTGACGACCGCTACCTGCGCCAGCAGTACGAGGACGAGAGTGAGAACGCCGAACGGGCCGATGTCCGAACGCTTCATGACGCGCAGCGCTTCCCCGGCGGGCTTCGCGCTTCCCAGGCCGTCGGCGACGTCCGCGAGACCGTCGAGATGCAGCGCGCGCGTGAGCACGGCGGGCACGGCCACCGATATGACGGCGGCGAGGAGCGAGGACGTGCCGAGCAACAGTGCCAGCAGCCCTGTTGCGGCCGCCGTCAGCCCCACGAGGAGACCCACGAAGGGTGCCCACTCCATTCCGCGGCGGGCGGACCCGCGGTCCCAGCGGGGGACGCCGACGGGCAGGACGGTGAGTGTGCCCAGAGCGAAGCGGATGCCGTCCTCGGCGGAGGCGCCCGCCTTCGCCGCCTTTCCGGCAGCGCCCTGACTTGCCTGTGCCTCGTCGTCCCTGGCCTTGTCGCCCTCGGCTTTGTCGTTCTCGGCCTTCTTGGCCTCGGCGTTGCCGTCTCCGGCCGCGCCGCCCTCCGCTTCCGGGTCCGCGGCCGCGCGATGCCCGGCTTCGCGGTCCTCGGGTCCGCGGGCCGGCGCAGGCTCGCCAGGGCGACCGTCGCTCTGACCGGACTTGTCGGGCCTGGCGGCCGGTTCGGGCCCGTCCGGGGGAGTGGTGTCCATCGGAGCGCAGGCTAGCGCCTCACGGTCCGCAACGGCACCGTCCGTGCACGGCCGTTCACGCCGGCCGATCGCCGCAGGACGCCGAAGCTCCCCGTCGCGGGCCGGTTCGGCGCCCACCGGGGGCGCTGCCCCTTGCCCGCGGGCCCGCGCCGTACCGCAGGCACCCGGGCCGCCACCGGCCCGCGAAGGGGGTCGTGGGCGAATCTCAAGTCGCGTCCAGCGCAGGCGAGTCCGAGCCTCCGCCGTCGTCTCCGTCTCCGCCGGTGTCCCCGTCCTTCTCGTCCCCGTCGTCCCGTACGGGCAGCCCCGCCGCGAGTTCGGCGGCCGCCTGCACCAGGGGCAGGGCGAGCAGCGCGCCCGTGCCGCCGCCGACCTCCACCCGCTGTTCCAGCAGCGGGTCGAGCGCCATGCGGTCGAGAGCCTTCGCCTGCGCGGGTTCGCTGCCCGCGTGCCCGGCCACCCACCAGTCGGGCGCGCGGAACGCGACCCGCTGCGCCACGAGCGCGCACGCCGCGGAGACGACGCCGTCGAGCACCACGGGGGTGCGCCGTACCGCGGACTGCAGCAGGAACCCGGTCATCGCGGTGAGATCGGCGCCGGCGACCGCGGCGAGCAGCTCCAGCTGATCGCCCAGCACGGGCCGTGCGCGGCGCAGCCCGTCCCTGATGGCCGCGCACTTGCGCATCCACGCCAGGTCGTCGATCTCCCCGCCGCCCCTGCCCGTGACGACCGAGGCGTCGGTGCCGCACAGCGCCGCGATCAGCGTCCCGGCCGCCGTCGTGCCGCCGACCGAGAGATCACCGAGGACGACCAGATCGGTGCCCGCGTCCGCCTCCTCGTCCGCGACGGCCATCCCCGCGCGGAAGGCCGCCTCCGCCTCCTGAGCGGTCAGCGTGTCCTCGATGTCGAGGCGGCCCGAGGAGCGCCGCACCCGGTGCCGGGTCACTTCGGCGGGGAACTCCTCCGGATCGCAGTCGAGCGCCATGTCGACGACCCTGACCGGGACTTCGAGCCGGCTGGCGAGGATCGCGGCGGGTGTGGTGCCCTCCAGGGCCTCCCTCACGAGCGTGTGCGCGGAGCCGGCGCGATGGGAGGAGACGTCCAGCGAGGCCACGCCGTGATCGCCCGCGAAGACGACGAGGCGCGGCTGCCGCACTGGCTGGACGGGCAGCCGTCCCTGAGCCGCCGTCAGCCACTCTCCCAGCTCGTCCAGCCTGCCCAGCGCCTCGGGAGGCAGCCCGGTCCGTGCCCTCCGCTCCTCGGCGTCCCGGCGCAGTCCGCCGTGCGGGCGCTCGATGAGGTCGGAGAAGTCATCCAGGTCGAGGGTGCGGTCAGTCATGTTGGCGAAGCGTACGGTACGGCCGGGCGCCCACGGCGGCGCGGTGCGGACGCACGTGCGGGGGCGCCGCCAGGGGGGCTGCCGGACCGCAGTACGGCTCCGGCGAACCGCGCCGTCAGCCGCGCAGCGGTTGCGCCACGCCCGCGGTGACGAGCAGCACGTGCTCGCACTCCGCCGCGAACTCCGCGTTCAGGCGGCCCAGTTCGTCGCGGAAGCGCCGCCCCGCAGACGTTTCGGGCACGATGCCCGAACCGACCTCGTTGCTCACCGCCACCACCGTGCGCCGGGTCCGGCGCAGCGCCGAGAGCAGCGCGGAGACCCGCTCCCGCAGCATCCGCGAACCGACCGTCGCCCAGCGCTCGTCGTCCCACGCCCCGACGGAGTCCATCGCGTCCGTGAGCCACAGCGCGAGGCAGTCGATGAGCAGCGGCGGGCCCGGCTCCTCCAGCAGCGGGACGAGATCGCAGGTCTCCTCCGTGCGCCACGACGCGGGGCGGCGTTCCTTGTGCGCGCTCACGCGGGCGGCCCACTCCGGATCGCCCTCGCGAGCGCCGCCGGTGGCCACGTACACGACTCCGGGGAAGGAAGCCAGCCGCTGCTCGGCCTCGGCGGACTTGCCGGACCGTGCCCCGCCGAGTACGAGCGTGCGCCGCGGGATCTCGGGGACGTCCGGGTAGTCGCCGACGACGAGGGTCGTACCGTCCGGTTCCGTGTGGGCTCCCGCCGCGGCGAGACGCCGGTGCAGCTCGGGCCCGGGCGGCACGTCGTGGTCGATGTGGAGGGCGACCACGTCGGTCGCCGGGCCCACGGCGCCGGCTGCGCGGAGGCGGGCGAGGGCCTCGGGGCGCCCGAGCACGTCGAGGAGCACCATGTCGTAGGGGGAGGCGGCCGGTTCGCGTCCCTCCTCGAGGCCGGCGGGCGCCGCCGCAGGGGGCAGGTAGAGGAGGCGTTCTCCGCCGGGACCGGTCACCTGGTAGCCGGTGCCGGGCGAGTCCAGGGCGACGGCGCGTATCCGGTGGCCGCTGATCAGGGCGAGGTCCTGCCGCTCGGAGACGCGCAGCGGTGCGGGCAGCCCGGCCGGGAGCTCCATCACCGGACCGTCGTGCGGGTGCGAGAGCAGCACCTGCCGTACGCCGTGCAGTGAACGCCCCGCGCGGGCGGCGGCGAAGGCGGGACCGGGCGTGAGGTCGAGCAGCACGGTGCTGTCCACCAGGACGGCGGTGGCGGCGCGCGCGTTCGTACGGCCCCTGACGCAGGCGGCGCACACGGCGCACGGGCAGTCGGGCCGGGGGAGTCCCGCGGGAGCTCCCGTGCCGAGCAGAGTGAGTTCCACACCCCGATCGTCTCGTGCGCGGTCGGCGCCCGCCCACTCAGGATTAGTCTGCGGGCAGCAACAGTCGATCTCTGGAGGCACACATGGCGTGGACGTGGCGGTTCGAGAAGGCCGACGGATCGGAGACCGAACCTGCCGTAGCGCCCGAGGAGTTCCCCACCCAGGGCGACGCCGAGTCCTGGATCGGCGAGGTGTGGAAGGAGCTGCTCGAAGGCGGCACCGACCAGGTGACGCTGCTGGACGACGGCAGCAAGGTCTACGGCCCGATGAGCCTGCACGCCCAGGACGGCTACGAGGGCGAGAACGTGTAGCCGCGGACTCGCGCCCCGACGGCGCCCTCCGGCGAGGCCCCCGGCTCCGTCGGAGGGCGCCGTCGTGTGTCTGCATCCGCGCCGGGCGGCGCTCCCGGAGCGACGCGCGGCCCGCGACGGCATCAGCCGGACCGCGTCCCGCGTCCCGCGGCAGCGGTCAGCCGTCGGCCGGCTCACGCTCCCCGGCCCGCGCCGGACTCAGCCGGCGCCGCCCCGTGCCCCGCAGACGTGCAGCATCGCCGCCACCGAGCGGTACGGGTCGCTGCGCCCCGCACGCTCCTCCGCGGCGAGCATCCGGTCCGCCTTCTCCTCCTCGGCGGGGCAGTCGTCGCTGCCGAATATCCCCACCCCGTACCACTGCCGCAGCGGTGTGCCGATTCCGGCGAGCCCCCTGGTCAGCGTCTCCAGGCGCAGGGCGCTCCCGGTCCTTTCCGGGAAGTCGAGGGCGGCCAGTGCCGCGTCCCAGTCGCCGGAGCGCCCCGGGTGCATGGCCAGCGCGGCGTCGTTCCGTATCAGCAGCGACAGCAGGCCTCCCGCGTCCAGGACCCGCGCGAGACCCGCGAGGGTGATGCCCGGGTCGCGCGCCTGGATCAGTCCGTCGTGGCAGAGCACGACGTCGAAGGTGCCGGGCAGGAAGTGGGCGCCGGTGTCCTCGCTGCCGCCCGCGACGAGGCGCACGCGCTCACGTATGCCCTCGGGCTCCTCGGCGAGGTCCTTCTCGAAGAGCTCGCGCAGGTCGGGGTCGGACTGCAGGCCGGTCACCCGGTGGCCGGCACGCGCCAGCCGCAGGGCCTGTACGCCGCGCCCGAGGCCGACGTCGAGCACGCGCAGCCTGCGCCCCACCTCGAAACCGGCCGATATCTGCTCGTCCAGCTGACGGGCGAGAATCCTCTGCCCGAGCTGTCCGGGGTCACTCAGGTCCACGGCACGTCCAGGGCGCGGTCACGACGCCGCGGGCGAGTGCCTGCGCGGGCGTGACGCCGGGATGTGCGAGGGGTACGGACCGGCTCCGCAGGTCCTGCCGCGACCGGGGACCCTGCCGCCCGTTCAGGGCTTCTCGCCGCGTGCGACCTGCGGCTTGGGCAGGCGCATCCGTCGCAGCTGGAGCGTACGCATCAGGGCGTAGGCGACGGCGCCGCGCTTGGGCTCGTCGGGATAGCGCTCCCGGAGGTCCCTCTTGAGCCGGAAGCCGAGCCCGATCGAGTCGAGGACGATCATCACGATCACGAAGAGCCAGAGCAGCAGCGAGATGTTCTTCAGCTGCAGCGAGGGCATCATGCTCAGCACCAGGATGATCACCGCGAGCGGCAGGAAGAACTCGGCGACCGACCAGCGCGAGTCCACGTAGTCGCGGGCGAAGCGCCGCACGGGGCCCTTGTCGCGCGCGGGCAGGTAACGCTCGTCCCCGCCCGCCAGGGCCTGACGCTGCCGCGCCATGTCGCTGCGGCGCGCCTCGCGCTGCCGCTTGGCGGCCTCCTTGCGGCTGGCCGGGGCCTTCGCGAGCGTGCGGCGCTGAGACTGCGCCTCGCTGCGCTTGGGCGTCGGCCGGCCCTTGGGGGCCTCGGGATCACGGGTCTGCTGGGGCTCGGCGGCGGTCACCTGGGTGGTGGGAGCGGCCTGCCCGTCCTTCGAACGGCTTCGGAACACGCTCCCAAGACTACGGTGCCGTGCGAGGTGCCCCCAGGCCCTTGCCGGGAACGATCTCGCAACACCGTCAGCGGTGCGGCCCGGCAAGCCCGCCGCCCCCGCGGCCGCGGGCCGGACCCCCTGAAGCCCCGAACCGTCCGTGACGGCCCGTATCGCCCCGGTTGCGGCAGCCGGAACGGGCCCCGCCCTACTCCCTGCGCCGGAGGCCCCGCGGCCCGATCGTCCTTCAGGAGGAGCGCATCCGCGGCCGAACAGTGCGGTAATGGAACCAGGGCCCGTAGTCTTGGGTCTTGAAGGTGTGCTGCTGAGGCTCAGTCCGTTACGAAGGGGGCGCGCGAGGCCCATGAGCGGTGTCATGAAGCGTATGGGGATGATTTTCCGCGCGAAGGCCAACAAGGCCCTGGACCGGGCCGAGGACCCGCGCGAGACGCTCGATTACTCGTACCAGAAGCAGCTGGAGCTGCTGCAGAAGGTGCGCCGCGGCGTCGCCGACGTGGCGACGTCCCGGAAGCGCCTCGAACTGCAGATGAGCCAGCTCCAGGGCCAGTCCTCCAAGCTGGAGGAGCAGGGCAAGAAGGCTCTCGCGCTCGGCCGCGAGGACCTCGCCCGCGAGGCGCTCTCCCGCCGTGCCGCGCTCCAGCAGCAGGTCACCGACCTGGAGTCGCAGCACCAGACGCTGCAGGGCGAGGAGGAGAAGCTGACTCTCGCCTCCCAGCGGCTGCAGGCGAAGGTGGACGCCTTCCGTACGAAGAAGGAGACGATCAAGGCCACCTACACCGCCGCCCAGGCCCAGACGCGCATCGGGGAGGCCTTCTCCGGCATCTCCGAGGAGATGGGCGACGTCGGCATGGCGGTCCAGCGTGCGGAGGACAAGACCGCGGAGCTGCAGGCCCGCTCCGGGGCCATCGACGAGCTCCTCGCCTCCGGCGCGCTCGACGACGTGTCCGGCACCTCGAAGGACGACATCACCGCCGAGCTGGACAGGCTCTCCGGCGGCTCGGACGTCGAGCTGGAGCTGCAGCGGATGAAGGCCGAGCTGGCCGGCGGCTCGGAGAGCGGCGGACAGCAGGCCATTGAGGGCGGCAGCGGCACCGGGCAGGCCCAGGGCCAGGGCCAGGAGCAGCAGCAGTCCCAGGACACCCCGAAGTTCGAGAAGTAGCGGCCGTACTCAGCGCGGGGGAGCGCCGTGCGCGGCACGGGCTCCCCGGCTCCCACGGGCAGCGACACCGAGAAGCAGCAGCTGACGGCCCCGCGCCAGAAGGAGAGCGACATGATCGTACGGATCATGGGGGAAGGCCAGGTGAAGCTGGACGACAGCCACTTCGCCGAGCTGAACAAGCTGGACGACGAGCTGCTCTCCGAGATGGAGACCGGAGACGAGGAGGGCTTCCGCCGCACGCTGACGGCGCTCCTCAACGCCGTACGGACGATGGGCTCGTCGCTTCCCGACGACGCCCTGGAGCCGTCGGAGCTGATCCTTCCGGCCCCGGACGCCACCCTCGAAGAGGTACGCGAGATGCTCACCGACGACGGCCTCATCCCGAACTGAGTCCTTCCGTGAGGGCCGCCCGTGCGGCCTTCACGGCTCGCACGGTCCTCACGGCCGGCACCGCCCGGCACGCACCGGCGAGCGCAAGCCCTGGCAGTACACAGCAAGCCCGCCCCATGGTCCGATGCACAACCCGACGAGCCTGACGCAGCAGACGTGCCCGATATGACGGCGAAGCCCGCAGCAGGCGCCCTGACCGATGTGCGGCAGTGGATGCGCGCGCATCCCTACGCCGTCGACGCGCTGATCGCGCTGGGCGCCTTCCTCGCGATCCTGCTGGGCGCGGCCGCCGAGTCCTCCGGCGAGGAGGTCCGCCCCCACTTCGGCAGGCGCGAGGTGCCGCCGCAGACGGTCGTGTCCGCGGCGCTGGCGTGCGCGGTGCTGGTGCTGCGCCGCCGGGCTCCGATGCCGGTGCTGTGCATAACCAGCCTCGTCACGGTGGCCGGCCACGTCATCGATCCCGGTGGCGGCACTCCCGAAGAGGGGCACCGGGCACCCATCGTGATCGCCGCGATCATCGCGCTGTACACGGTCTCCAACCGCACCGACCGCGTCACCAGCGTCCGCGTCGGCGCCGTCACGGTGGGGGTGCTCACCGCCGCGGGAATGCTGCTGGGCAGCCGGCCTTGGTATGCGCAGGACAATCTCGCGACCTTCGCCTGGACGGGGCTGGCCGCCGCGGCCGGGGAGGCCGTGCGCAGCCGGCGCGCCTTCGTCGACGCCATACGGGAGCGGGCCGAGCGGGCCGAGCGCACACGCGAGGAGGAGGCCAGACGGCGCGTCGCGGAGGAGCGCATGCGCATCGCCCGCGAGCTGCACGACGTCGTCGCCCATCACATCGCGCTCGTCAACGTCCAGGCCGGTGTCGCCTCGCACGTCATGGACCAGCGGCCGGACCAGGCCAAGGAGGCGCTGGCACACGTACGGGAGGCGAGCCGGCACGCGCTGAACGAGCTGCAGGCCACCGTCGGGCTGCTGCGGCAGTCCGGGGAGAGCACGGCGCCCACGGAGCCGGCGCCGGGGCTCGGCGTCCTGGACGAACTGGTCGACGGCTTCACCAGGGCCGGGCTCGTGGTCTCGGTGGACGTCACCGCGGAGCCGGAGGGGGAGCCGGAGCGGGAACGCGAGCAGGAGCGGTCACCGGATGCGGTACGGCCGCCGGAGCCGGAACCGGAACTGCGTCCCGCGCCGGAAGCCGAACGGGCGCCCGCGGGGGAGGGCGCCGGAGGCGAGGCTTCCGTCGGAGCCGCGGCGGCAGCGGGACTGCCGTCCGCCGTGGATCTCACCGCCTACCGGGTCGTGCAGGAGGCCCTGACGAACGTGCAGAAGCACGTCGGCACCGGGGCCCGTGCCGAGGTGCGGATCGTCAACCGGCCCGGCGCCCTGGAGATCACCGTGACCGACGACGGCCAGGGCGACGGCCAGGGCGGCGGCGAGGACAGCCGCACCGGCCACGCGGGCGCCGGCCGGGAGGGAGCCTCCCCGGACGGTGCGGCAGGACCGCCGCCCGGCGCGGCCGGGGCGACCGGGTCTGCGGAGACCACCGGGACGGCACGAGGAGGGTCCTCAGCCGCCGACGACGCTCGTACGGACGACGTATCCGAGCCGGGCGGCGGCCACGGCCTGATGGGAATGCGGGAGCGTGCGGCGGCGCTGCACGGAGAGTGTGAGACGGGGCCGCTGCCGGACGGCGGTTTCCGCGTCCACGTACGGCTGCCGGTGCAGCCACGCAGCCGCGACCGGGAGCCCCGAGCCGAGGAAGGCGCCTCCGCATGACGATCCGCGTGGTGCTGGCGGACGACCAGACACTGCTGCGCAGCGCGTTCAGGGTGCTGGTCGACTCCGAGCCGGACATGGAGGTCGTCGCCGAGGCCTCCGACGGAGCCCAAGCCGTGGAAGCGGTGCGAGAGTCGGGTGCCGACGTGGTGCTCATGGACATCCGGATGCCGGGCACCGACGGTCTCGCCGCAACCCGTGCCATCAGCGCCGACCCGGCCCTGGCAGAGGTGCGGGTCGTCATCCTCACCACGTTCGAGGTGGACGACTACGTCGTGCAGGCGCTCCGCGCCGGCGCCTCCGGCTTCCTCGGCAAGGGCGCGGAACCGGAGGAGCTGCTCGCCGCGATCCGTACGGCCGCGAAGGGCGACGCCCTGCTCTCCCCGGCGGCCACCAAGGGCCTGATCGCCTCCTTCCTGGCGCAGGGAGGCCCGTACGCGACGATGGACACCGAGGAAGAGGCGAGCGCGGACGGGACGCAGGAGCAGCGCCCGGTCGACGTGCTCACCGGCCGGGAGCGCGAGGTCCTGACGCTGATCGGGGGCGGCCTCAACAACGACGAGATCGCGCAGCGGCTCGCCGTCAGCCCGCTCACGGTCAAGACGCACGTCAACCGCACCATGTCGAAGCTGGGGGCGCGGGACCGGGCGCAGCTCGTGGTCGCCGCGTACGAGAACGGCCTCGTGCGGCCCGGCACGCACTGATCCGGCGCGGCCGGCCGCCCCGGCCCCCGCCGCCGGTTACGGCAGCGCCAGCATCTGCTCCAGGGCGAGTTTCGCGAACTTCTCGGTCTCCGCGTCGACTTCGATCCTGTTGACGACCTTGCCGTCCGCCAGCGACTCCAACGCCCAGACCAGATGCGGCAGATCGATGCGGTTCATCGTCGAGCAGAAGCAGACCGTACGGTCGAGGAAGACGACTTCCTTGTCGGGGGCGTGGCGGGCGGCCAGCCGCCGCACCAGGTTGAGTTCGGTGCCGACGGCCCACTTCGAACCGGATGGCGCGGCCTCCAGCGCCTTGATGATGTGTTCCGTCGAGCCGACCTGGTCGGCCGCCGACACGACTTCGTGCTTGCACTCCGGGTGCACCAGGACGTTGACGTCCGGGATGCGCTCGCGCACGTCCCGCACCGAGTCCGGCGAGAAGCGCCCGTGCACCGAGCAGTGCCCCCGCCAGAGGATCATCTTCGCGTCGCGCAGCTGCTGCGCCGTCAGCCCGCCGTCCGGCTTGTGCGGGTTGTAGACGACGCAGTCCTCCAGCGACATCCCCAGTTCCCGTACGGCGGTGTTGCGTCCGAGGTGCTGGTCCGGCAGGAAGAGCACCTTCCGCCGGCTCTGCCGTGGGTCGTCTTCCCCGAAGGCCCACTCCAGGGCGCGCCGCGCGTTGGACGACGTGCAGATCGTGCCGCCGTGCCTGCCGGTGAACGCCTTGATGTCGGCCGAGGAGTTCATGTACGAGACGGGCACCGTCACGTCCGCCACCCCGGCCTCGGTGAGCACGTCCCAGCACTCGGCGACCTGCTCGGCGGTGGCCATGTCCGCCATGGAGCAGCCCGCTGCGAGGTCGGGGAGGACGACCTTCTGCCGGGCGGAGGTGAGGATGTCGGCCGACTCGGCCATGAAGTGCACGCCGCAGAAGACTATGTACTCCGCGCCGGGCCGGGCCGCCGCGTCCCGTGCCAGCTTGAAGGAGTCCCCTGTGACGTCGGCGAACTCGATCACCTCGTCACGCTGGTAGTGATGGCCGAGCACGAAGACGCGCTCGCCGAGCTTCTCCTTGGCCGCACGCGCACGTTCGACCAGACCGGGGTCCGAGGGAGCGGGCAGGTCCCCGGGGCAGTCGACGCCACGCTCGCTCTTCGGATCGGACTCGCGGCCGAGGAGCAGCAGCGCAAGCGGAGTCGGCTGTACGTCCAGTGGGGCGGTCACGGCACCCACCCTCCCTTTTCTCCATCGCCGCAAGCGGCTTTTCGTCTAATTGACGCTATTAATCATAGCCGCTTCATGTCACTTTGACGATGGGGTTCGCGTCGATGTGACGCATTCCCGGCCGCTCCCGGCGTGTGCGAGCATGAGGGAGGAGAACGACGTACAAAGGAACGTGTCCCCCTGGAATGAATCCGGGACGCCGTCGGTTGCATTCGACGGTAGAGCAGTCCGAACAACCCGGGAGAGAAGCAGATGTCCGTATCGGACGACACCGCTGTGAGCGAGGGCATCATCCTGTCCGACGCCGCCGCGGCGAAGGTCAAGAACCTGCTCGAGCAGGAGGGCCGTGACGACCTGGCGCTCCGGGTCGCCGTCCAGCCCGGTGGCTGTTCCGGCCTGCGGTACCAGCTCTTCTTCGACGAGCGGTCGCTCGACGGCGACGTGGTCAAGGACTTCGACGGTGTGAAGGTCGTCACCGACCGGATGAGCGCCCCGTACCTGGGCGGCGCCTCCATCGACTTCGTCGACACCATCGAGAAGCAGGGCTTCACGATCGACAACCCGAACGCGACCGGTTCCTGCGCCTGCGGCGACTCCTTCAACTGAGAAGGCGCCGCCGACGGGCGCGGCCGCACATCTGAACAGGACGAAGGCGGCGGACTCCCCCCACCAGGGGTCCGCCGCCTTCGTCGTTCCCGCCCCCGTGCTCTGCGGTCCTCAGATCCCGACGGCCGTCGGTATGTCGCTATGTCTACCCAACGTTCGCCGGTTCACTTGCGCGGAAGGCCCTCTCCGTCGGTCGCGTCGACGACCTCGCGGTCGCCGAGCGCCTTGTCCAGCTCGACCTCGACGCTCTGGAGCTTGGCCATCTTCACGCACACCTTCTTGCTGTCCTTCTCCTTCTGACGCACGGTCACCTTCACCGTCTTCCCGGACTCCTCTGCGACCGCCTCGTAGCCGCTGCAGACGCCGCCCCAGAAGGTCAGCTTCACCTTGCGGCCGTCCGCCTCGTAGGAGTTGACGGCCTGTGCGGGCGGCGACCCCGGTTCCCCGGCCTGGCCGGAACCCGCTCCCGGTCCCGAATCCGGCCCCGGCTCCGGTGCCGATCCGGAACCGGAGCCCGAACCCGGCGCACCACCGGAGCCCGGTTGCGCGGGCCGCGCCGGCTTGAGGTACCGGGGCTCCACCGCGGGGTGAGCCACGCTCGCCGTGTGGCCGCCGTCCAGCCGCACTTCGTAGATCCACGACGGTACGAGCACGGGCTTGCCGACCGTGTAGCGCGTGACCAGCCCGAACTCGGCGCCGGTCACCTTCAGCGCCTTGCGCGGCCGGACCTTCCCCGGCTCGGGCTCCGTGGACTCGGGCTTCGCCGTCTTCTTGCCGGGCTCGGCCTTCCCGTCGTGGGCCCACGGTTCACGAACGGTGCTCGCACCGGCGCCGGACCCCGCCGAGCCCTGCTTGTTGAGGTGCTTCAGCGTCTTCTCCGCCGACATCACCGGGTAGGAGGCGCCCTTCCTGAGCTCGCCGAGATTGCCGTGGCCTCGTACGACCTTGCCGTCCTTGTTCACAGTGAAGGTGCTGTTCCAGTCCTGCGCCTTCATGCCGCCGACCTTCGGGGTGGCGGTCACCATGCGCAGCGCGCCCGCTGTCACGCCCGCATCCAGCTCGGCGCCTTCGAGTTCCAGCGTCTTCAGGACAGGCCGTACGGCGCTCTTCGCCTTGTCCTCCGAGATCGGGTCGCCCTCGCCGGACCCCGGCATCGCGGAGCAGGAATCCGGGGCGCCGCCGCCCTCGGGCGGCACGAGGCCGGCGCTCACCGGCGGCTTGCCGCAGCGCATCGCGGGCCAGTCCCCGGACCGGTACGTCCAGTTGCCTGCCATCCGGTCGTCGTTCACGGTCAGGGCCGTGCCGCCCGGGGACTTCTCGTCCTCGCCGACGACCCAGCGGCCGGCCTTCTTCTCCGGCTTCCCGTTCACCCCGAGCGCCCCGGCGAGCGCGGAGACGGAGCCCCGCTCGACGGAGGCCGGATTCCGGTAGACGGCCGCGGCGTCCGGTCCGCCCGGCAGCTCGCCGTTGGCGCGGTAGACCTGCGGATGCGGTTCGCCCGGTGCGATCCCCGGCCCCTCGCGTCCGTCCTCACCGCTCTGCTCGGCGGAGACGAGGCCGTCCAGCGCGAGCCTGGGCGGCTCGGACGCGCTGCCGCTGCCCGTTCCCGCGGAGCGTTCCCCTCCGGCGGTCGAGGCCCACCAGGCACCGCCGCCGCCGGCCACCAGTACGGCCGTGGCCACCGTGATCACAGACAGCCGGTGCCGCCGCTGCCGGACGGCCCGCTCTCCCCCTGGGCCCTGCGGCCCGGGCGGTGCCCCCAGGGCGGAAGAGGTATCCGCGCCGGAAGCGGGGGACGGTTCGGTGCTCACGGCATGCTCCTTCGGCTCCGCTCATCGCGCCTTCTCCCGCACCTGCCTGCGCGAGAACCGCGATGGACACCCATGTGACGGAGCCGGGGCCCGGAAGGTTCCCGGAAACTCCCCGGAAGGTCTCAGCGAAGCGCGGCGGCCCGTGCGGCCGGAGGCCCGAAGGCACGCGCGGCGGAGCCCGCCGGCGCCGGCGCCCTCGTCCGTACGGTCACCAGACCCCGTACTCGGACATGCCCTCCAGGATCCGCGCCGAGGCCGCCGGGACCCTTACTCCGCGCAGTGCCTCGTACGAGGCCGGGGCGACGGCCGTGCCGCCGGGACCGTCCTGCGGGTGGCGTCCGGGCCGCGGCGCCCAGGGGGAGTGCAGGTCGAGCGCGGGGTCGCACGCGGGCACCGTCCAGTGCCGCGCCATGTGCGCACAGTCACCAAGCAGCTGGTCCATCGACTCGGGGTCCGCGGCCGAGCGCCGCGTCGGATCGGGCATGCGGCCGACGCTACGCAGCAGGTGAGGCGTCTGGAAGGCCCTACTATCTGGTAGTTACGTCCTGTTCGGTTACGGGGGAGGAGCAGGTAGCGTGATGGTGCCATCCGACAGCGTCCTCCGACAGGAGCAGTTTTCGCCGTGCGTATCGCAGTCACCGGCTCCATCGCGAACGACCACCTGATGACGTTTCCTGGCCGGTTCGCCGACCAGTTCGTCGCCGACCAGTTGCACACCGTCTCGCTCTCCTTCCTCGTCGACTCGCTCGAGATCAGGCGGGGCGGCGTGGGTGCCAACATCGCCTTCGGCATGGGGCAGCTCGGAGCGAACCCGATCCTGGTCGGCGCCGCGGGCGAGGATTTCGAGGAGTACCGCGCCTGGCTCGACAGGCACGGGGTGGACACCGAGTCCGTCCACATCTCCGAGCTGCGGCACACCGCCCGCTTCACCTGCACCACCGACGAGGCCCACAACCAGATCGGCTCCTTCTACACGGGCGCGATGAGCGAGGCCCGCCAGATCGAGCTGCAGACCGTCGCGGACCGCGTCGGCGGCCTCGACCTCGTCTGCATCAGCGCCGACGACCCCGAGGCGATGACCCGGCACACCGAGGAGTGCCGCAAGCGGAACATCCCCTTCGCGGCGGACTTCTCGCAGCAGATCGCGCGCATGGGCGGCGAGGACATCCGCGCCCTCGTGGAGGGCGCCACTTTCCTCTTCTCGAACGAGTACGAGAAGGAGCTCATCGAGACCAAGACCGGCTGGAGCGACAAGGAGATACTCGCCAAGGTCGCCACCCGGGTCGTCACGCTGGGCGCGAAGGGCGTCCGCATCGAACGCGAGGGCGAGGAGCCCATCGTGGTCGGTGTGCCCAAGGAGAAGGCCAAGGCCGACCCCACGGGCGTCGGCGACGCCTTCCGCGCGGGCTTCCTCTCCGGCCTCGCCTGGGGTGTGAGCATGGAGCGCGCCGCCCAGGTGGGCTGCATGGTGGCCACTCTCGTCATCGAGACGGTGGGCACGCAGGAGTACGAGCTCAAGCGGGCCCACTTCATGGAGCGCTTCACGAAGCAGTACGGCGAGGAGGCGGCCGCCGAGGTCGCCGCGCACCTCAACTGACGCGCTGACACACACCGGACCTCCGGGTTCCCGTACGGTCCGGGCTCGGGATCTCCGGGTTCCGGATTCCCGGTTCCGGATTCGTGAGCGTCCCTACGGGGCGCCGCACAGGGTCAGTTGAGCCGGCGCACCCTGAACTCCGTGCCGTCGGCGCCGAGATACTCCTGGCCGCGCATCCCGCACCAGGCCGGGATGTCCACGCGTGCGGCCTCGTCGTCCGCGAGGACCGTGATCACGCCGCCCACGGGCACGTCGCCGATCGCCTTCGCCAGCTCGATCACCGGAAGCGGGCACAGCGAACCGAGCGCGTCCACCGTCACGGCCGGAGAACCTGCCGACGCTGGCTCCTCCTGGTCGTCCTGTTCCCTTCGCGGCTCCGCCGCCGCGCCGCCGGTCGCGCCGCCGGTCGCGCCGCCGGCCGCGCCGAGCTGCCCGCGCACCTCGCGCACCGTCTCCGCGAGCACGTCCAGGAAGCGCTCCACGTCCTCCTCCGCCGACGCCCCGGCAGAAGGAGAGAGCGACAGCCGGATGTTGCCCTCGGACAGCACCCCCATCGCTCGCAGCACATGGCTCGGGGTCAGCGTGCTCGACGTGCAGGACGATCCCGAGGAGACCGAGAAGCCCTGCCGGTCCAGCGCGTGCAGCAGCGCCTCGCCGTCGACGTACAGGCAGGAGAAGGTCACCAGGTTCGGCAGGCGCCGAACCGGATCGCCGACGACCTCGACGTCCGGCACCAGCTCCGGCACGCGCGACCGCACCAGGTCGGTCAGGCGGCGCAGCCGGGCGGCCGCGGCCTCGGCCCCGGCACGTACGGCACGCAGCGAGGCGGCAGCGGCCACGATCGCCGGAATGTTCTCGAAGCCTGCGGCACGCCCCGCCTCCCGCTCGTCCACCGGCGGTGGCGCCGCGAAGCGCACACCCTTGCGGACGGCCAGCAGCCCCACGCCGGGCGGGCCGCCCCACTTGTGCGCGCTGCCCGCGAGCAGCGACCAACTGCCGCCGGTCGGGCCCCAGGCCAGCGACTGCGCCGCGTCGACCAGGAGCGGCACACCCGCGTCGGCGCACGCCTCGGCCACCTCGGTCACGGGCTGTTCGGTGCCCACCTCGTGGTTGGCGGACTGCAGGCAGGCCAGCGCGGTGTCCTCGCCGAGCGCGGCGCCGAAGTCCGCCGCCGCCACCCGGCCCGTACGGCTGACGGGCACCTCGGCCACGGCACCGCCCGCGGCCTCGTGAGCGGCCGCCGCGTGCAGCACCGCGGAGTGCTCGACGGCGGAGACGACCAGCCGCCGGCCCGTACGGCGACGCCCCGCCAGCGCACCCGCGATCCCGGTGTGCAGGGCACGGGCACCCGATGGGGTGAAAACCAGCTCGTCGGGGCGGCACCCCACCGCCTCGGCGGCCGTCTCGCGTGCGGCGTCCAGCAGCATCCGCGCCCGCCGTCCTTCGCTGTGCAGACGCGCCGGATCCGCCCAGCCCTCGTCAAGCGCGGCGACGAGCGCCTCGCGGGCGACGGGATGCAGAGGCACGGAGGACGCGGCGTCGAAGTAGGGCACACAGGAACGCTAGCGCGCCGCGGACGTACCGGCCCGCGGGTGTCCCGTGATGCCCGACGGACCGCCGCAGACCGCCTGTTGAAGGGGGTGCGGCGCGTTGGGGACCCTCCCCGCGAGGCCCCGAGAACGGTCCAGTAAGGTTTGCCCCGCATAAACATCCAAACCCCTGCCCGCGCCAGGACCCGCGCCCGACCTGCAAGACGGCCGAGCCGGCATGGGCGGGCGAGACTCTCGGGAAGGCGCTACGTGAGTCCCAACGGCTCCGACCTCCCCCACCGCCCGCCGGGCGTGGGCGGTACCCCCATGTCGCGGCGCCCGATGCGGCGGAAGCTGCAGCAGGCGCTCGCCGCGGGCCTGGTCCTGGCGACCGCTACCGGTTGCACATACAAGGACTTCCCCCGTCTCGGCATGCCCACCCCGGTCACGGACGAGGCTCCGCGGATCCTCTCCCTGTGGCAGGGATCGTGGGCGGCAGCGCTCGCCGTGGGCGTTCTGGTGTGGGGCCTGATCCTGTGGAGCGTGGTCTTCCACCGCCGTTCCAGGACGAAGGTCGCTGTTCCCCCGCAGACCCGGTACAACATGCCCATCGAGGCCCTGTACACGGTGGTTCCCATCATCATCGTGGCGGTGCTCTTCTACTTCACCGCGCGGGACGAGACCAAGCTCCTGGCGACGACGAAGAAGCCCGACCACGTCGTCAACGTGGTGGGCTTCCAGTGGAGCTGGGGCTTCAACTACATCGAGGACGTGGACGGCAAGGCCTCCACCTCGAACACCGGCGACAAGGAACTCTCCGCGATCCCGGACCGGATGAGGACGACCTTCCCCAAGGGCGCCGACGGCGTCTACACCGTCGGGACGCCCGGTGAGCGCAACCCGCAGAACGGCAACCCGGGCCCCACGCTCTGGCTGCCCAAGGGCGAGAAGGTGCAGTTCATCCTCACCTCACGCGACGTCATCCACTCCTTCTGGCCGGTGCCGTTCCTGATGAAGCAGGACGTCATCCCCGGTCACGTCAACCGCTTCGAGGTGACCCCCACCAAGGAGGGCACCTACATGGGCAAGTGCGCCGAACTGTGCGGCGTCGACCACGCCCGGATGCTCTTCAACGTGAAGGTCGTGTCCCCGGAGCGTTACCAGAAGCATCTGAAGGACCTGGCCAAGAAGGGCCAGACCGGCTACATCCCGTCGGGCACCGCCACCACCGGCGACGCCAGGAATGCGGAGACGAATAACCCGTGAGCATCCTCAACGAACCCAAGGGTGCCGCCGCGACGGCCGAGGCAGCACCGCCCGTACGGCAGAAGACGCCCGGCGCCATGGTGGTCGACTGGGCCACCACGACCGACCACAAGAAGATCGGGACGCTGTACTTCGTCACGTCGTTCGTCTTCTTCCTTTTCGGCGGCGTCATGGCGCTGTTCATGCGTGCCGAACTGGCCCGCCCCGGCATACAGGTGATGTCGAGCGAGCAGTTCAACCAGGCGTTCACCATGCACGGCACGATCATGCTGCTGATGTTCGCCACCCCGCTGTTCGCCGGTTTCGCGAACTGGATCATGCCGCTCCAGATCGGTTCGCCCGATGTGGCCTTCCCGCGGCTGAACATGCTGGCGTACTGGCTCTACCTCTTCGGTTCGCTCATCGCCGTCGGCGGCTTCCTCACGCCGTCGGGCGCCGCGGACTTCGGGTGGTTCGCCTACTCGCCGCTCTCGGACGCGGTCCGTTCACCGGGCATCGGCGCCGACCTGTGGATCATGGGCCTGGCGCTCTCCGGCTTCGGCACCATCCTCGGCTCCGTCAACTTCATCACCACGATCATCTGCATGCGCGCACCCGGCATGACGATGTTCCGGATGCCGATCTTCACGTGGAACGTGCTGCTCACCGGTGTGCTGGTGCTGCTTGCCTTCCCGGTTCTCGCCGCGGCGCTGTTCGCACTGGAGGCGGACCGCAAGTTCGGGGCGCACATCTTCGACGCGGCCAACGGCGGCGCCTTGCTGTGGCAGCACCTGTTCTGGTTCTTCGGCCATCCAGAGGTCTACATCATCGCGCTGCCGTTCTTCGGCATCATCTCCGAGATCATCCCGGTCTTCAGCCGCAAGCCGATGTTCGGTTACATCAGCCTCATCGGCGCGACGATCGCCATCGCGGGGCTCTCGGTGACGGTCTGGGCGCACCACATGTACGTCACCGGCGGGGTGCTGCTGCCCTTCTTCGCCTTCATGACGTTCCTGATCGCGGTGCCGACAGGCGTGAAGTTCTTCAACTGGATCGGCACGATGTGGAAGGGCTCGCTGTCCTTCGAGACACCGATGCTCTGGTCGATCGGCTTCCTGGTCACGTTCCTCTTCGGCGGTCTGACCGGCGTCATCCTGGCCGCGCCGCCGATGGACTTCCACGTCTCCGACTCCTACTTCGTGGTGGCGCACTTCCACTACGTCGTGTTCGGGACGGTCGTCTTCGCGATGTTCGCCGGCTTCCACTTCTGGTGGCCGAAGTTCACCGGAAAGATTCTCGACGAGCGGCTCGGCAAGATCACCTTCTGGACGCTGTTCGCGGGCTTCCACGGCACCTTCCTCGTCCAGCACTGGCTGGGCGCCGAGGGCATGCCCCGCCGGTACGCCGACTATCTGGCCGCCGACGGCTTCACCGCCCTGAACACCGTCTCGACCATCAGCTCCTTCGTGCTGGGGCTGTCGGTCCTGCCGTTCCTCTACAACATCTGGAAGACGGCCAAGTACGGAAAGCTGGTCGAGGCCGACGACCCGTGGGGCTACGGCCGTTCCCTCGAATGGGCGACGAGCTGCCCGCCCCCGCGGCACAACTTCCTCCAGCTGCCGCGCATCCGTTCGGAGTCTCCGGCCTTCGATCTGCATTACCCGGAGGTCGCGGCTCTCGACCAGCTCGGTGAGCAGCAGGCCGCGGGCGCCCGGACGCTCGTCGGCGGCAAGGAGGACTCGAAGTGAAGATCCAGGGCAAGATGTTCCTCGGCCTGGCGGTCTTCCTGCTGGCCACGGCGATCATCTACGGGGCCTGGTCGAAGGAGCCGGTCGGTACGACCGGGCTGTTCCTCGCCTTCGGCCTGGCCGTGATGATCGGCTACTACCTCGCCTTCACGGCCCGCCGCGTCGACGTCGGCGCGCAGGACAACAAAGAGGCCGAGGTGGCGGACGACGCCGGCGAGGTCGGGTTCTTCAGCCCGCACAGCTGGCAGCCGCTGGCCCTCGGGCTCGGAGCCGCCTTCGGTTTCCTGGGCGTGGCCTTCGGATGGTGGCTGGTGTTCGTCTCGGCGCCGCTGCTCTTCGTCGGCCTCTTCGGCTGGGTCTTCGAGTACTACCACGGCGAGAATCGCACCCAGTGAGGCTCCAGGCATAGGCAGTCCGCAAACGGGTCGGCCCCCGGTGATCACCGGGGGCCGACCCGTTTGCATGCGCCCAACAGGCCCTGAATGGCGACACTTCCTACCTTGGGCCTATGAATCACTCTTCGAACAGGATGAAGCGCCGGATCTCAGCCGGCTGTGCCCTCACCCTCGCGCCCATGGCCGTCGGACTGTCCGCGTGCAGTGTCGGCAGCGAAGGGAGCCCGCTCGCAGGTGCCCCGTACGACGCGAGCAACCAGATATCCGTCAGCGCGGGTGAGGAGGGGGCCGTCGTGGACCCCTCCAAGCCCCTCGAAGTGACCACGACCGGAGACGAGGGACGAATAGCCGACGTCACCGCCGTCGACACCGCGGGACGCTTCCTCAGCGGCAAGCTCTCCGAGGACGGGACCCGCTGGCGGAGCACCTCGGACCTCGCCTCGGGCGTCCGCTACACCGTCCGTATCAGCACCGAGAACGGCTCCGGTGAGCAGGGGCGCCGGACGCTGAACTTCCAGACCAAGCCCGCACACGCCAAGCGGCTCGGCGTCACCTTCGGACCGGACAGCGGCACGTACGGCGTGGGCCAGCCCGTCACCGCCGAGCTGAGCCACAAGGTCAAGGGCGCCAAGCAGCGCAAGCTCGTCGAGGGAGCACTCAGGGTGAAGTCCTCGCCCCACGTCGAGGGAGCCTGGCACTGGGTGGACAGCAAGGAGCTCCACTACCGCCCGAAGGAGTACTGGCCCGCCCACACCACCATCAGCGTCAGCTCCCGCCTCAAGGGCCTGAAGGTGCGCGAGGGCCTCTACGGCGACAAGGCCAAGCCCGTCAAGCTGAAGACCGGCGCCCGGGTGGAGGCGCTCGCGGACGCGTCCGGCCTGTCCATGAAGTTCAGCAAGAACGGCAAGGTCGTCAAGGAGATACCGATCACCACCGGCAAGGCCGGCTTCGAGACCCGCAACGGCACCAAGGTCATCCTGGGCCGTGAGTCGTACGTACGGATGCGCAGCGGCAGCGTCGGCATCGGCGGCGGCGAATCCTACGACCTCGGCGTCCACTGGGCGTCGCGGCTCACCTGGAGCGGCGAGTACGTGCACGCCGCGCCCTGGTCGGCCGGCTCGCACGGGGTGTCCAACAGCAGCCACGGCTGCACCGGCATGAGCACCGGGAACGCCAAGTGGTTCTTCGACAACGTCCGGCAGGGCGTGCCCGTGAAGTACGTCAACTCCTCCGGCGACGACATGGCGCCGTTCGGCAACGGGTTCGGGGACTGGAACCTGTCCTGGGCGAAGTGGAAGAAGGGCAGCGCCCTGCTCCGCGGCACCCCTGACCACGGCGACGGCGATTCCGCAAACGGAGTGAACCGTCTCCGCCCCCAGGTCTGACCGGCACCGCAGGGCCGGAGCAGCTCAGAGGGGGCCGGAACGGCTCAGAGAGGCTGCACCTGGGCAGACGCCCCGTCGCTCTCACGGAGAAGCCCCGCCAGGGCGCCCGCGAGGGCGACCGGGTCGACCGGGTGCGAGACGGCGGCTTCCGCGCGGCTCCAGGACGCCAGCCAGGCGTCCTGGGGACGTCCGATCAGCAGCAGCACGGGCGGGCAGTCGAAGATCTCGTCCTTGATCTGCCGGCACACACCCATCCCGCCGGCCGGTGCCGTCTCCCCGTCGAGCACGCACACGTCGATGCGGTGCTTCTCCAGTGTGGTGAGGACGGCGGGGAGCGTCGCGCACTCCACGTACTCGACGGGCGGAACGTCCGCGGCCGGGCGGCGGCCGGCGGCGAGCCGGACCTGCTCGCGGGTGTCGGCGTTGTCGCTGTAGACCAGCACCGTGGCGGTCGGCTGCATCGTTCCTCCGCTGGACGTCTCGCACGTGAACACGTAGCGGCAAGGGGCCGCAGCGCGGATGTTACTCCCTCGTGCGCCCGGTCGACAGCGCTCGGTCCGCCCGCGGGAAAGGCCTGTTTGAGCTGTGCACACGCGCTGGACACACCGAACGGCACCCCGGCAGTAAGGGCCGTATGAGCGACCGACATAATGTCGGTCGTGGCGACAGCAACAGCAGTAGAAACCGGGCACGCGCACCCGTCGGTCAACAGGCCGAACCTCACCAGCGTCGGAACCATCATCTGGCTGAGTTCCGAGCTGATGTTCTTCGCGGCCCTCTTCGCGATGTACTTCACCCTGCGGTCCGTGACGGGTGCGGACTTCTGGAAGGAGCACGCCGACTCGCTGAACGTGCCCTTCTCGGCGGCGAACACGACGATCCTGGTGCTCTCCTCGCTCACCTGTCAGCTGGGTGTGTTCGCGGCCGAGCGCGGCGACGTGAAGAGGCTCCGGGGCTGGTTCATCATCACGTTCGTGATGGGCGCGGTCTTCATCGGTGGCCAGATCTTCGAGTACACGGAGCTGGTGGAGAAGGACGGCATCACCCTCTCCTCGGATCCCTACGGATCGGTGTTCTACCTGACCACCGGCTTCCACGGGATGCACGTGACGGGCGGTCTCATCGCGTTCCTGCTCCTGCTCGGCAGGACGTACGCGGCCAAGCGCTTCACCCATCAGCAGGCCACTGCAGCCATCGTCGTGTCCTACTACTGGCACTTCGTCGATGTCGTCTGGATCGGCCTCTTCGCCACGATCTACCTGATCAAGTAGCTGATCGGGCACCGGTCCGTGCGCGAGCGCGTGCCGGGCAGTGACAGACACACAGCAAAAGCATCGACGCAGAAGATCCTGACACCGGGGTAATCCGTGAAAAAGCTCTCCGCACGACGGCGCCATCCGCTGGCGGCGCTCGTCGTTCTCATCTTCGCGCTGGCGGCCACCGGGGGGCTGTACGCCGCGTTCGCCCCTGCCGGTGAAGCCAAGGCCGACCAGTCATCGAGCCGGTCCCTCGCCATCGAGGAGGGCAAGAGGCTCTACGACGTCGGCTGTTCCAGCTGCCACGGAACGGGCGGCCAGGGAAGCAGCGACGGCCCCAGCCTGGTGGGCGTCGGCTCCGCCGCCGTGGACTTCCAGGTCGGGACCGGCCGCATGCCCGCCCAGCAGCCGGGTGCCCAGGTGCCGAAGAAGAAGAAGATCTACAGCCAGCACGAGACCGACCAGCTCGCCGCCTACGTCGCCTCGTTGGGCTCCGGTCCCGTCACGCCCACCAAGAGCCAGTACGACCCGAGCGGCGCGGACATCGCCAACGGCGGTGAGCTCTTCCGCACCAACTGCGCCCAGTGCCACAATTTCACCGGTGAGGGCGGCGCGCTGACACACGGCAAGTACGCGCCGAATCTGGAGGACGTCGATCCCAAGCACGTCTACGAGGCCATGCAGACAGGCCCGCAGAACATGCCGGCGTTCCCCGACAAGGTGATGCCCGAGCAGGACAAGCGGGACATCGCCGCGTACATGAAGGCGGTGAACAGCAAGGACTCCGAGAACCCCGGCGGCTACAAGCTGGGCGGCCTCGGCCCCGTCATCGAGGGCCTCTTCGCCTGGATCTTCGGTCTCGGCGTCCTCATCCTCGTCGCCATCTGGGTCGCAGCTCGCACCGCAAAGGCCAAGAAGTCATGAGCGAGACTGGATCACACGAGAACGTGTCAGAGAAGCACCTGCCGAAAGAGCAGGAAAACGGTCACGGCGCGGTAGCCGTCGCGGACGACCCGTTCGCCGACCCGGGAATGCCCCCGCACGAGCCACGGATCCAGGACATCGACGAGCGTGCCGCCAAGCGCTCCGAGCGCGTCGTGGCCATGCTCTTCACCACGTCGATGCTGGCGACGCTGGGTTTCATCGCGAGCTTCGTGCTGATTCCCGTCGACAAGTACATCTACGTATGGCCGGCGGGGAACATCGGCGCGCTGAACTTCGCGCTGGGCACGACCCTCGGTGTCGCGCTCTTCTGCATCGGCGCCGGCGCGGTCCACTGGGCGCGCACCCTGATGTCCGACCACGAACTGGTCGACGAGCGGCACGCCGTCTCCGCCGAGCCGGAGACCCGCACGAAGGTCATGGAGGACTTCGCGCAGGGTGCCAAGGAGTCGGGTCTCGGCCGCCGTTCGCTGATCCGCAAGACCATGTTCGGCGCGCTGACCCTGCTGCCGCTTTCCGGTGTCGTACTGCTGCGCGACCTCGGCCCGCTGCCCGAGGACAAGCTGGAGCACACGCTGTGGAGCAAGGGCAAGCTGCTCATCAACGAGAACACCCATGAGCCGCTGCGCCCCGAGGACATCAGCGTCGGATCGCTCACCTTCGCATGGCCCGAGGGGCTCGAAGAGGATGACGAGGAGTTCCAGAAGGAGGTCGCCAAGGCGGCCCTGATGCTGGTGCGTCTCGAACCCGAGGACATCAAGGACAAGCGGGAGCTGGACTGGTCCCACGAGGGGATCGTCGCCTACTCCAAGATCTGCACCCATGTCGGCTGTCCTGTCAGCCTCTACGAGCAGCAGACACATCACGTGCTCTGCCCGTGCCACCAGTCGACCTTCGACCTGGCGGACGGTGCGCGAGTGATCTTCGGCCCTGCAGGCCACGCGCTGCCGCAGCTGAAGATCAGCGTCAACAACGACGGATTCCTCGAAGCGCTGGGCGACTTCGAAGAACCCGTGGGCCCGGCCTACTGGGAGCGTCGAGCATGAGTACAGGAACCGAGACCACCGCCCCGAAGCGCAAGGCACCCGCCGGCGAGCGGGTCGCGGACTGGGCCGACGGCCGCCTGGGCATCTACACCCTGGCCAAGGCCAACATGCGCAAGATCTTCCCGGACCACTGGTCCTTCATGCTGGGTGAGGTCGCGCTCTACAGTTTCATCATCATCATCCTGACCGGCGTGTATCTGACGCTGTTCTTCCACCCGTCGATGAACGAGGTGGAATACCACGGCAGTTACGTGCCGATGCAGGGCGTGCGCATGTCGGAGGCCTTCGCTTCCACGCTGGACATCAGCTTCGACGTACGCGGTGGTCTGCTCGTGCGGCAGATCCACCACTGGGCGGCGCTGATCTTCCTCGGCGCGATGTTCGTGCACATGATGCGCGTGTTCTTCACCGGCGCGTTCCGCAAGCCGCGCGAGATCAACTGGCTGTTCGGCTTCCTGCTGTTCGTGCTCGGCATGTTCACCGGCTTCACCGGCTACTCGCTGCCGGACGACCTGCTCTCGGGCACCGGCGTGCGGTTCATGGAGGGCGCGATCCTCTCCGTGCCGATCGTCGGCACGTACCTGTCGATGTTTCTCTTCGGAGGCGAGTTCCCAGGGCACGACTTCGTGGCGCGGTTCTTCTCCGTGCACGTGCTGCTGCTGCCGGGCATCATGCTGGGCCTGCTGGTGGCCCACCTGATCCTGGTCTTCTACCACAAGCACACGCAGTTCGCCGGTCCCGGCCGTACGAACAAGAACGTGGTCGGCATGCCGCTGCTGCCGGTGTACATGGCGAAGGCGGGAGGCTTCTTCTTCCTCGTCTTCGGCGTCATCTCCGTCATCTCGGCGACCTTCACGGTCAACCCGATCTGGGCGCTCGGTCCGTACCGTGCGGATCAAGTGTCGACCAACGCCCAACCCGACTGGTACATGGGCTTCTCCGAAGGGCTGATCCGCATCATGCCCGGCTGGGAGATCCATCTGTGGGGGCACACGCTTGTGATGGGCGTGTTCGTCCCGCTCATGGTCTTCCCGCTGGTGCTGGCCGCGATCGCCGTCTATCCGTTCATCGAGTCGTGGGTGACGGGCGACAAACGCGAGCATCACATCGCCGACCGCCCCCGGAACGCCCCGACCCGTACCGGGTTCGGCGTGGCCTGGATCGCCTGGTACCTCGTGATGCTGATCGGCGGCGGCAACGACCTGGTGGCGACGCACTTCGACTTGTCGATCAACTCGATCACATGGTTCGTGCGGATCGCGTTCTTCGTGGTGCCGGTGATCGCCTTCTTCGTGACCCGGCGCGTGTGCCTCGGCCTGCAGCGCCGCGACAAGGAGAAGGTGCTGCACGGGCGCGAGTCCGGCATCATCAAGCGGCTTCCGCACGGCGAGTTCATCGAGGTGCACGAGCAGCTCTCGCAGGAGCAGCTGCACACCCTCACCTCGCATGAGCAGCACAAGCCGTACGAGGCCGGTCCCGAGGTCGACGAGAACGGCGTCCAGCGCAAGGTCGGCCGTGCGCAGAAGCTGCGGGCGCGGCTCTCCAAGGGCTACTACGGCGAGCAGGCGCAGATCCCCAAGCCGACCGCCGAGGAGTACAAGGAGCTCACCAGCGGCCACGGCCACCACTGAGCCGAGGCGCACGAGCCGTCACGTACGGCCGTCACGCACGAGGGGCCGGGCTTCCCGAACGGGAGCCCGGCCCCTCGCGTGTGCCCGGGAGCGGGAGTGGCTCCCGGGGTGTGGCGTCCGGGTGCGGGCGGGCCGTGCCGCCCCTGCCGGCGGCGGCGCCCGACCCGCTCGCGGAAACGGATGTCCTGGCCGGGGGCGTGTGCCGCTAGGGTGGTGGCTGGCCGGGCCCGGAGCCCGGGCCGCCCCCACGCCGTACCTCGCATGCCGGTCCGCCGCGATGCCTCCGCAGCTCCGGCCGGGGACACCGGCGCGCGGGGCCAAGCCGATCCGAGGACCTCAGGAGGGATCATGAGTGCCGTTCCGTCAGCCGGCTCTCCCGGGGGTCTGCGCACCTGGCCCGACGTACTGACGTCGCTGCTCGCCGGTGAGGATCTGAGCGCCGACGCCACCGCGTGGGCGATGGACTGCATCATGCGGGGCGAGGCGACCGACGCCCAGATCGCGGGCTTCGCCGTGGCCCTGCGCGCCAAGGGCGAGACGGTCGGCGAGATCGCCGGCCTCGTGCAGGCGATGTACGCGCACGCCAACGTGATCGAGGTGCCCGGCCCGACGGTCGACATCGTCGGCACGGGCGGCGACAGGGCTCGTACGGTCAACATCTCCACGATGTCGGCCGTCGTCGTCGCCGGATGCGGCGCGAAGGTCGTCAAGCACGGCAACCGCGCCGCCTCCAGCGCCAGCGGTGCCACGGACGTACTGGAAAAGCTGGGCGTCAACCTGGAGTTGAGCCCGCAGCGAGTCGCCGAGGTCGCCTCGGAGGCGGGCATCACCTTCTGCTTCGCGGTGAAGTTCCATCCGTCGCTGCGGCATGTGGCCAATGCGCGCGGGGAGTTGGGCATTCCCACCTCGTTCAACTTCCTCGGCCCGCTGACGAATCCCGCCCGTGTGCAGGCACAGGCGACGGGCGTCGCCAACGCCCGTATGGCGCCCATCATGGCGGGCGTGCTGGCGGAGCGCGGTTCCTCGGCTCTCGTCTTCCGCGGCGACGACGGCCTGGACGAGCTGACCACGACCGCCACCTCCACGGTGTGGGTCGTACGGGACGGAACGGTGCGCCAGGAGTCCTTCGACCCGCGTGACGTCGGGCTCGGCATCGTGCCCGTCGAGGCCCTGCGAGGTGCCGACGCGGCCTACAACGCGGATGTCGCCCGCCGTGTGCTGGACGGCGAGCGCGGCCCGGTGCGGGACGCCGTACTGCTCAACTCGGCGGCGGCTCTCGTCGCCCTGGAGCCACGGGAGGCTCCGCTCGCCGAGCAGATCCGCGCCGCGATGGAACGGGCCGCCGAGTCCGTCGACAGCGGCGCCGCACGTGCCGCGCTGGACCGCTGGGTGACGGCCAGCCACACCTGACACCCGACACCTGGCACCTGCCTCCGGCCCTGCCCCGTTGCCGTCCCTGTCCGGGATACGGACGCGGTGCAGGGCCGCCCGCGCGCTGTGCCATACTTCCCGCCAGGTCACGAGTGACAGCGACGAAGGCCCCGGCCCGCTGTCCGGCAACCCTCCTTCCGTGGTGGGGTGCCCCGGGTGATGACCGGGCCGTACGGCAGCAGGGCCGTTCGGCAAGCACGGATCCCTCTTCCCTTGCCTCCGGCGGGGAGTCCCCAAGCAGGGGTCCCTGGTCTTGAGGGAGTCATCGCATGAGCTTGTCCGTCGCGCCCGCGCCCGTTTCCGGGTCCCTTTCCGCGCACGTTTCCGGGTCCGCTGCCGTTCCCGCCCTCCCGGAACCGCTGCCGGTGCTGGGGCTGGACGTCCCCGCGCCGCTTGTGACGGGCGGCGAACTCCCTTACGCCGCACTGGACTACGCGGCGAGCGCGCCCGTGCTGCGGAGCGTGTGGGACGAAGTCGCCGCCTACGCCCCGTACTACGGCAGCGTGCACCGCGGTGCCGGTTACCTCTCCCAGCACTCGACCGCGCTCTTCGAACGGAGCAGGGCCACGGTGGCCCGGTTCCTCGGCTGCCGCGAGGGCGACGAGGTCGTCTTCACCCGCTCCACCACCGATTCGCTGAACCTGCTTGCGTCGGCGCTGCCGGCGGGCACACGGGTGTTCGTCTTCGAGACCGAACACCACGCGGCGCTGCTCCCCTGGCAGAGCGCCGGCGCGACGACGGTCTTCCTGGACGCGCCCCGGTCGCCGCGTGAGGCCGTCGAGACGTTGGAGAGCGCGCTCAGTGCCGCACCCGACGGCCCCAAGCTGGTGTGTGTGACGGGGGCTTCGAACGTCACGGGCGAGATCTGGCCCGTACGCGGACTGGCCGCGACCGCGCACCGGTACGGAGCCCGCATCGTGCTCGACGCGGCGCAGCTCGTGCCGCACCGGCCCGTGCACATCGGTGAACTGGGCGTCGACTGGGTGGCGTTCTCCGGGCACAAGCTGTACGCCCCGTTCGGGGCCGGTGTGCTGGCCGGACGCACCGACTGGCTGCACGCGGCGGAGCCGTACCTGGCGGGCGGCGGCGCGAGCCGCAAGGTCGCACGGGGCACGGACGGCGGCGTGGAGGTCGAGTGGCAGAGCGGGCCCGCCCGCCACGAGGCCGGGTCGCCGAACATGATCGGGGCGTACGCCGTGGCGTCCGCCTGCCGGGCCCTCTCGGAGGCCGGATTCGCCCGGCTGGAAGCACGCGAGGTGGAGTTGACGCGGCGGCTGCTCGCCGGACTGGACGAGGTGCCGCAGGTGGAGGTGCTCTCCCTCTTCGGGGACGACGAGGGCACGGGCACCGGTTCGCGGGCCGAAGCCCGGGCGGCGTGCAGGGTCGGCGTCGTCTCGTTCGTCGTGGCGGGCTGGAACAGCTCGCATCTGGCCGCCGCCCTCTCCGCGGAGTACGGAATCGGCGTACGCGACGGCCTGTTCTGCGCTCACCCTCTGGTGGGCGCGCTGCTGGGAGCCGGAGGCGGGGACACCGGCGGTTGCGGTGCGCCCGAGGGGCAGTCGCTGAACGCCGTACGGGTGAGCCTCGGCGCGGGGACGCCGGAGGAGCACGTGGATCGGTTCGTACGGGCGGTGCGCGAACTCGTACGGGACGGCGCGCGGTGGCGCTACCGCACGGAGGACGGCCGCTGCGTGCCGGAGCCCGGCGGCACCGCCCACGAGCCCGGAACCGGCCGGGTGCCCACGGCCTGAGGCGGGACGCGGGCGGCGGACGGAACGGCCGGCGGAGTGGCGGACCGAGCGGTGGACGCAGACGGCGGAGGCAGGCCCGACGGAGAAGACGGATGCCGGCAGCCCGTCCGCGGGGGAGGGCCGCTCCGTCAGGCGTCCAGGCCGATGGCGAAGGCTGACTCCAGATCGTGCTGGGAGTAGGTGCGGAAGGCGATGTGGGTCTCCGTGGAGAGCACGCCTGGCACCTTGCTGATCCGGCCCGGGATGACGTCCGCGAGGTCGTCGTGCCGCGCCACCCGCACCATCGCGATCAGGTCGTGCGCACCGGTGACCGAGTAGACCTCGCTGACACCCTCGAGCGCGGCGATCTGCTCGGCGATCTCGGGGATGCGTTCGGTGCTGGTCTTGATGAGCACGATCGAGGTGATCACGGTGTCGACTCTCCCTGGGTCGCCGGAGCGGGCGTGCCCACTGTAGCCGTACGGAAACGGCGGAAACGCGCCCACGCGTAGAGGAAGCCGAGGGTGAAGCCGACGACATGGGCGAGGTAGGCCACGCCCGGCCCGTCGGTGTCGCCGCGTGCCGCGACCCACTGCACGGCGAGCCAGAAGACCAGCACCAGCCAGGCCGGGAAGCGCAGCGGCAGGAAATACAGGAACGGGAAGAGGCTGGTGACCCGGGCGGTGGGGTGGAGGTACAGGAAGGCGCCGAGCACCCCCGAGACCGCCCCGGAGGCCCCCACGAGCGTCTCCGCCGACTGGTGGTGCGCCGCCGCGTAGCAGAGCATGGCGACGTAGCCCACGGTCAGATAGCAGACGGCGAAGCGCAGCCGGCCCATGCGCATCTCGACCGGGCCGCCGAAGACGTGGAGGAAGAGCAGGTTCCCCAGCAGGTGCAGCCAGCTGCCGTGCAGGAAGAGCGCGGTCAGCGGCGTGATCAGGGGCCGCAGGGCGCCGCTCCACAGCGCGCGCGGTACGACGCCCCAGTCGTTCAGATAGGAGACCTGTGCCCGGTGCAGGGCGGAGCCGGTGCCGTAGACCGGCAGGAAGCCCGAGACCGGGCCGGTGAGGAAGATCACGGCGCACAGGAGGACAAGAGCACAGGTCACAACTGGAAGCTTCGGCGCGGTGCGGTTCATGACGGCTCGGCCACTGGGCAGGCTCCTCGGGACACACGGGTGTGCGGCAGGTCTAGGGTTACGGCAGGCGATGCTGCGCTTTCGTCCGGTTACCGCACGCACTCGTGGTCGCACCGCTCCGAAGCCCGTGAACGCTCGAAGGAATGAGGTCGAGACCATGACGGTCCCCAAGCCCACGGACGGAACCAGGTGGCGCTGCACTCTCTGCGGCAATCTGACGCGCTTCGACGTGACGCGCTCCAGCAAGGTCGTCGAGTACGTCCACCTGGACCTGGCCGGTGAGGCGCGGATCGAGGAGCAGGAGGTGCTCAGTGAGAGCATCGAATCCGTGCGCTGCCGGTGGTGTGACGCCGCCGACCAGGTCGAGCTCGTGGACCGGCCGGGCGCTCAGGTCTGAGAAACGGCAGGTGTGAACGGTGGTGGATGGGACCGCCGGCGGCTCGGAGCGCGAGCCGTCGGCACCGGGCGCCGAGCCGGAGCGTGGGCCCGGCACGGCGCCGGCTCCTGGTGGGGGCGGTGGCGAGCCCGGACCCGCCGGTCCGCCGCGCGCCGGGGACGCCGAGCCCTTCGACAAGCCGTTGCCGGAGAAGGTGCGCAGAAGGGTGGTGACGTTCACCGGCGACGCGCTCGGCAGCCTGACCGTCGGCGAACTGCCCGCCCCGCTGCGCCAGTACGCACGCTTCACCCCGCAGCGCCGCATCCGGTTCGGCGCCAATGCGATGGCCGCCGCTCTCGAGAGCGAGCCCGCCTTCCGCGAGCGCATCGCCGAACAGCTGCGTGAGCGCTTTCCGGAGCTCACCGAGGCGCTGACCACCGGCACCCCGCCGCCGGCCGCGGACCCGGTCGACGTCGCGGCCGTGGCGTACGTACTGCGCCCCGTCGACTGGCCCAAGCTCGTCGCGGCGGCCGGTGAGGAGGCGCAGCGCGCGCAGGCCGAACAGGCGGGCGAGGAGGCGCAGCGGGAGCTGGCCAGGCTCCGCGGAGAACTGACCGAAGCACGTACCGCCGCGCGCACGGAGGCCGAACGGGGCCGGGGCGAACTGGAGTCGCTGCGCAAGGAACTGGAAGCGACCCGGCGGAAGTTGCGCAGCGCACAGAGCGATGTGAAGCGACGCGAGGCCGAGGCGCGGAAGCTACGGACCGCGCTCGACGAGCTGCGCTCCTCGTCCGCCGCGGAGAAGTCGGCAGCGGAGAGCGAGAGCCGCAGGCTCCGTACCCGCCTCGCGGAAGCGGAATCGGCGCTGGAGGCCGGGCGCCGTGCCGCCCGCGAGGGGCGCAGCGTGGAGGACATGCGGGTGCGGCTGCTCCTGGACAGCGTGCTGGACGCAGCACAGGGCCTGCGCCGCGAGTTGGCTCTGCCGCCGACGACGAGCAGGCCCGCCGACACGGTCGAGGCCGTCGAGCCCGGCCGGATGACGCCGCGTGACATCGCCGCGCGTGCCCTCTCGGAGACCGATCCGGAACTCCTGGACCAGCTCCTCGCGTTGCCCCAGTCGCATCTTGTCGTCGACGGTTACAACGTCACCAAGACCGGCTATCCCACGATGCCGCTGGACAAGCAGCGCCTGCGGCTGCTGGGCGGGCTGGCCGGTCTCGCCGCCCAGTCCGGCGCCGAGGTCACATGCGTCTTCGACGGTGCGGAACTCGCCGCTCCCGTGCTGCTGGCGCCGCCGCGCGGCGTGCGGGTGCTCTTCAGCAAGCCGGGGCAGACCGCGGACGAACTCATCCGCCAACTGGTACGGGCGGAACCGGCGGGGCGTGCCGTGGTGGTCGTCTCCTCGGACCGTGAGGTGGCGGACGGCTGCGCGGCGGCCGGTGCCCGCCCCGTCTCCTCAACTCTCCTTCTGCGCCGCCTCGGACGCACCTAGATGTACCCAGATGTACTGCTCAGGGCAGTCATCGACCTGCTTGTCCCCTCCTGGGCGTGCCGCACCCAACTCCTGACGCAGGTGCCCAACTCGGGCGCACTTGGGCAGCGTTCGCACCCCTGCGTGACACACTCATCGCTCGCTGTGCGAGCTGAGTAAAGAATCCGCTTGTGTGACGGGTTTTTTCTCAGAGTGATTTGATCCGACGATTACCCGTGGCTAATGTCTGGCCCCGAACCTCCGCAACGTTGGCCGTCCATCCGGGACGGCGGTGGGGGACCGCCTCGTTCCGCAGAGCCCCGCCCAAGGCGAAGTGGAGCCGGAGTGTCAGTCCGGCAGGCGGCTGAGGAAGAAGGAGCTCGCCCCAGTGGCGTCCCACCGTCGACCCAAGCAGCCCAGCCGTACTCGCCGCGTGACCGTGCTCACGGCAACCGCCGCGGCAGCCGTGGCCCTCACCACTCAGGCGGCACAAGCCGACCCCAAGGCCTCCAAGAAGGAGGTCAAGGAGAAGGTCGACAAGCTCTACGAGGACGCCGAAGGCGCGACGGAGAAGTACAACGGCGCCAAGGAGAAGCAGAGCAAGCTGAACAAGGAGGTCGCGAACCTCCAGGACAGCGTGGCGCGCGGCCAGGACGACCTCAACGACATGCGCAACGGCCTGGGTTCGATGGCCACCGCGCAGTACCGCACCGGCGGCGTCGACCCGTCCGTGCAGCTCTTCCTCTCCTCCGACCCGGACAGCTACCTCGACAAGGCCTCCACGCTCGACCAGTTGAGCAGCAAGCAGGCCGAGGCGCTGAAGAAGATCCAGGCCAAGCAGCGCAATCTGTCGCAGCAGCGCCAGGAGGCCTCGGACAAGCTGCGGGATCTCGAGGACACCCGCAAGGAGCTGGGCGAGAAGAAGAAGGACATCCAGGCGAAGCTCTCCAAGGCGCGTTCGCTTCTCAACACCCTGACCGCCGACGACCGCGCGAAGCTCGCCGCCCAGCAGGCGAGAGCCGACCGGGCCTCCGCCTCCCGCGTGGACCTCGGCAGCGACGCCTCCGCCTCGCAGCGTGCCGCGGCCGCGCTCTCCGCCGCCAAGGGCAAGATCGGTTCGCCGTACGTGTGGGGCGCGACCGGTCCCAGCTCCTTCGACTGCTCCGGCCTCACCCAGTGGGCATACCAGCAGGCCGGCGTCTCCCTGCCCCGCATATCCCAGGATCAGGCGCGCGCGGGAACCCAGATCGGCCGAGGTGAACTCGCCCCCGGCGACCTGGTCATCTTCTACGGCGACCAGCACCACGTCGCCTTCTACGCCGGCAACGGGCAGATCCTGCACGCGCCGAAGCCGGGCGCAGGTGTGCGCTATGAGTCGATCAACAACATGCCGTTCCAGTTCGGCGTGCGGATCGGCTGACTCTCCGCCTCCTGGCACCGTTTCCACTGCAACTTGGGCCACTCCGGCAACACATGCGTCATCTCGCCCATCGGACAAGGTCGTTCGTACGGGTGAAAGCGAACACGCCGGAATGATCCCCGACCCCGCCGTTGACCTGCGTCTATCGGCGGGGTCCGTGCATATGTCCGGGCTACCGCGTCGCGCGCGGTGCGTGGAACCTTCCTGGCGGTGCGGCTAGATTCGCCGCGCCGTAACGGAAGGAGCGCGTCCGCCGTGGTCGCTTACCGGAGTCATCGAAAACCCTCCCAGCGTGGGCGAAGTTGGCCGAGCCGCATCGCCGTGCTGACAGCGGTGGCGGGTGCCGCAGCCGCCCTGTCCCCGGCCGCGCCCGCGGGCGCCAGGCCGGCCGACCCGGGGGCGCAGGCGGACCGGGCCGCGGTCGGCTCCCGGATCGACAGGCTCTACGCGCAGGCCGAGGCCGCCACCGAGAAGTACAACGCGGCCGACGAGCGCGCCCGCGAGCTGCAACGGCAGGTCGAGTACGCACAGGAGAGCGCCGCCAGGAAGCAGCAGCGGGTCAACCGCCTCCGCTCCGCGCTCGCTTCGCTCGCCGGCGCGCAGTACCGCTCCGGCGGCATCGACCCGTCGGTCGCCCTGATGCTCACCGAGGACCCCGACGGGTATCTGGACAAGGCCGCGACCCTCGACCGCATCGGCAGCCGCCAGCAGGACGACCTGCAGCGGTTCAAGAGCTCCCAGCGGTCCCTGAAGCAGGAGCGCACCGAGGCGGGGGCGAAGCTCACCATGCTGGAGCGGGAGCGCGCGGACCGTGCGCGCCACAAGAAGGCCGTGCTGAAGAAGCTCAAGGCGGCCCGCGAGCTGCTGCGCGAACTCTCCCCCGCGGAGCGGGCGGAGCGCGAGCGCGCCTCCCGCTCGGACGGGCGCGGCGGGTCGTTCGAACCCGGCAGCGGTGCGCAGGCCTCCTCCCAGCGCGCCGCGTCCGCCCTCGCCGCCGCACGCTCGGCGGTCGGCAGGCCGTACGTGTGGGGCGCCGCCGGGCCCGCCTCCTTCGACTGCTCGGGTCTCACCCAGTGGGCGTACGGCAAGGCAGGTGTGTCCATTCCGCGTACGTCGCAGGCGCAGCGCTCGGCCGGCCGGCAGGTGCCGATGAGCCAGGCACGCCCCGGCGATCTGGTGGTCTACCGCGACGACGCCAGCCACGTCGGCATGTACGCCGGCGACGGCCAGGTGGTGCACGCACCGCACCCGGGTGCGCCCGTGCGCTACGACCCGGTGAACATGATGCCGGTCTCCTCCGTGACCCGGCCGTGAGCCCGCTCAGAGGCATCGCCGTACGATCGTGCGCGTGGCTGGACCTGGGAAGTGTCGTGACGCGAGAAGCGCCGGACGCCGACGTGCGCTGAGTGCGGCTCTGGCAGGCGTCGTGCTGGCCGTGGCGTGCGGCTGTGGCTCGGGCGCCGAGCCCAGTCGTGAGAGCAGTGAACGTGCCGCGGTGCAGCGCGTGCTTGACCGGCAGGCTGCGGCGGTGCGCGGCGGGGAAGAGGGCGCCTACCTGGCGACCGTCGATCCGCGTGAGGAGAGCTACCGCAGCGCGCAGCGGCGCGTGTTTGAGAACCTGCGCAGGCTGCCCCTGACGCAGTGGACGTATCAGGTGGGGAACGTACAGCGGACCGGTGAGGCCGGGGAGGACGGCGACGAGGGCGGCAAGGACGGAAGCCGGAGTCGCATCGAGGCCGACGTGCGCCTGCGCTACAAGCTGCGCGGCGACGACCAGACCCCGGTCTCCGCCACCGAACGCCTGGCCTTCACCGAACGTGGCGGCAAGTGGTACGTGAGCGCCGAACTGCCGGACAGCGACCGGCAGCTGTGGGAGCAGGGCGAGGTCACCGTGGTGCGCGGAAAGCAGAGCCTGGTCCTGGGAGCGGACCGCAGCCGCGAGGCACTCCGCGCCCTCGCCGGCAAGGCGGACAGGGCCGTTGCCGAGGTCGACCGCGAGTGGCCGCGCGGCTGGCCGCGCAGGGTCGTCGTCGAAGCGCCCTCGTCGCTGCGGAACATGGCGCAGCTCCTGGACGCACCGGCTTCCTCCTACGAGGGCATCGCCGCCGTCACCACCGGCGAGGCCGGGGAGTACACCGACGCGCCCGCGGACCGGATCGTGGTCAACCCCGAGGCGTACGGCGAGCTGAGCGGCGAGGGACAGCAGGTCGTCGTCACCCACGAGACGGTGCACGTCGCCAGCCGGACCCACACGGGCCGCGCCACGCCGCTGTGGCTGTCGGAAGGGCTCGCCGACTGGATCGGCTACGGCGCCAGGGGCCGTGGCCCCAAAGAGGCCGCGGCGGAACTCGTACGCGCCGCGGAGGACGGGAAGCTGCCCCACGAACTCCCCGCCGACCGCGACTTCCGCTTCGGCAGCGACCCCGAGGCGCTGGGCCGGGCATATGAGAGCGGCTGGCTGGCGTGCCGCCTGATCGCGGACGAGTGGGGCGAGAAGAAGCTGATGGCCCTCTATCTGCGCGTCGGCTCCTCGCAGAAGAGACAGGACGCGGCCGTCGACGAGGCCATGCAGGCGGAGTTGGGGCTGAGCCTGGAGGAGTTCACGGAGCGGTGGCGTTCGTACGTGGAGAAGGAGCTGGGGTGACGTCCCGGCCGTGGGGACCGTCGGGACTCTCCGTATCGCCTGAGCCGTCCTCGTCCTCCGGAAGAGCCTCGTGCGGCGCGGGCTTCGTCGAGCGCCACAGCCGCCGGCACGCCAGCAGCGACGCGGCGACGAGGAGGCCGTTGCGGACGGCCAGGAGCAGCACGCCCAGCCAGTCGCTGGCGACGACATGGGCGAAGCCCAGCGGGAATTCCAGCAGCGTCACCGCCGTGGCCGCCAGCACCAGCACCGAGGGCAGCGTCTGACGGCTCGTGCGCAGCGTCAGACAGACGGCGGCGAGACCCACCAGCCAGATCATGTACTGCGGGCTGATGACGCGGCTGGTGGTGGTGAAGAGCAGGACCGCTGTGAACGCGGCGTCCGCGGGAGTCGCCTCCGTCCACTTGACGGCACGCAGCCGCCACAGCACCAGCCACGCGAAGCCGGCGAACGTCAGCAGGAGCGCGGCGTCGCTCACGAGATTCACATACGGGCCGACGAACTCCATCGAGCCGTAGTTGAGCAGCACCTGTCCTTCCCAGCCGAACTGCCGTGCCACATGGAAGACCATGGCGCCCAGCGACTCCACCTCGGTGCCCCTGCTCTGCTGGAACCCCAGAAAGGCGAACGTGCCCGGCATCGTCGCGGCGAACAGGCCCATGACGACGACACCCGTGATCAGGGCGGCGGTCCACGCGGCGCGCGTCGCACGGCCTCGCGGCGTCCCCAGCAGGAGCAGCCCAGGCCAGATCTTCAGCATGGCGCCGAAGGCCACGAGCGCTCCGGCCGCACGCGGATGGCGCGCCCCGGCGAGGAGCGCCCCGATGGCGACGGCCGTGACCATGAGGTCGTAGCGCGCGTACGCGGTGGGGCCCAGCACGGCCACCCCCGCCACCCAGCCCCAGACGCCCGCGCGGCGCCGCCCGGAGCCCCCTGGGCGTCCGGCGCCCCCGGTGCGCCCGTGGCGCCCGGACGCATGGAGCAGCAGACCGAATGCGACGGCGTCGGCGGCGCAGGCCAGCAGGTAGAAGGCCGCCGCGTAGTCGAGGAAGGACAGCAGGGCGGGGGAGAGGATCGCCAGGGCGGCCGCCGGCGGGTACTGCCAGGTGACGTCGTTCTCCGGGAACACACCGGACTTCAGTACCTCGAACCAGCCGCGGTAGATGACGTTGACGTCGTTGGTGAAATCCGGACCGGGCAGGGTGACCACCTTGAACACGCACAGCAGCAGAACGGTGCGCGTGAGCGCCCAGACCGCGACGGGCCCGGCGAGCGCGATGAAGGCGGGCCGGCGCCCCCGTCGTCTGTGGCTGCCGCGGCCGCCCGCCCGACTGCCGCCGCTGGTCTTCGGCGCTTCCGTCCCGGCCCCCCGTGGTGCCGGAGCCGCCGTGCTGTCCGTCATACCCACCTTGCCGTCACCTGCCGTGCCGTGGCCTCGCCACGGAGCCCCGTTCACCGTGTTCCCCGTGCGCCGTCTCCCCGCGCGTCCGCCTGCCCGTCCGACCGTGCGTCTGCCCGTTCGAGTGGCCGCTGCGCCTCATCATGCCCGGCGGTCCGTACGCCGCAGGTGACAGGCCGGAGGCGGAGGCCGCCGGTCACCCGGACGGTACTGTCGGCGTCGATGAACAAGACCCTGATCGTCACCAACGACTTCCCGCCGCGGCCCGGCGGTATCCAGGCGTTCCTGCACAGCATGGCGCTGCGCCTTGATCCTTCCCGCGTCGTCGTCTACGCCTCCACCTTCAAGCGGAGCCGTGCGGGGTACGAGGAGACCGCACGGTTCGACGACGAGCAGCCCTTCACCGTCGTACGCGACCGCAGCACGATGCTGCTGCCCACGCCGAGGGTCACCCGGCGCGCCGTGGAGCTGCTGCGTGAACACGGCTGCGGTTCGGTCTGGTTCGGCGCCGCCGCCCCGCTCGGGCTGATGGCGCCGGCGCTCCGGCGGGCGGGTGCCCGCCGGCTGGTGGCGACGACGCACGGGCACGAAGCCGCGTGGGCCCAACTGCCCGTCTCCCGGCAGCTGTTGCGCCGCATCGGCGAGGGCACCGACGTCCTGACCTACCTCGGCGAGTACACGCGGTCGAGGATCGCCCGCGCCCTCACCCCCGAGGCGGCGTCCCGGATGGTGCAGCTGCCGCCCGGCGTCGACGAGAAGACCTTCCATCCCGGTTCCGGGGGCGACTCGGTGCGCGAAAGGCTGGGTCTGAGCGGGCGGCCGGTGGTCGTGTGCGTATCCCGGCTGGTGCCGCGCAAGGGGCAGGACACTTTGATCCGGGCGATGCCGCGGATCATCGCCGAAGTACCCGGCACCGTACTGCTGGTGGTGGGCGGCGGCCCGTACCTCGGTGACCTGGAGAAGCTGGCGGCGGCAACGGGGGTGGAGCACTCCGTACGCTTCACCGGAGCCGTCCCCTGGGAGGAGCTGCCCGCGCACTTCGGCGCCGGTGACGTGTTCGCCATGCCGTGCCGCACCCGCCGGGGCGGACTGGACGTGGAGGGCCTCGGCATCGTCTATCTGGAGGCCTCCGCGACCGGACTGCCCGTCGTCGCGGGCGACTCCGGCGGCGCACCGGACGCCGTGCTGCAGGGGGAGACGGGCTGGGTCGTACGCGGCGGCGCCCCCGAAGAGGCAGCCGACCGCGTGATCACGCTGCTGAAGGATCCCGCTCTGCGCGCCCGCATGGGGGAAAGGGGCCGGGAGTGGGTCGTGGAGCGGTGGCGCTGGGACATGCTCGCTGAGCAGCTGAAGGCTCTGCTCTAGGCCCTGTCCGGCAGGGGACGGCAGGGCCCGCGGCGCGTGACGGGCAGGCCCCGCCGGGCCGTGCTCGCATCCGGCGCGCACTCAGACGTACAGGGCCTCGATCTCGTCCGCGAAGTCCTTGGCGACCACCCCGCGCTTGAGTTTCAGGGACGGCGTGATGTGCCCCGACTCCTCGCTGAACTGGACGTCCAGCACACGGAACTTGCGTACGGACTCCGCCCGCGAGACCAGGGCGTTGCCCCCGTCCACGGCCACCTGGAGCTCCGCGAGCAGCTGTTCGTCGCTCAGCAGCTCCTCGTGCGAGAGCTCCGTCTTGCCGTGCTTCTCGGCCCACCGCGGCAGGAAATCCTCGTCGACGGTGAGGAGTGCGCCGGCGAAGGGACGGCCGTCGCCCACGACCATGCACTCGGCGACCAGTGCGTGCCCGCGGATGCCGTCCTCGATGACCGAGGGCGCGATGTTCTTGCCGGCCGCGGTCACCAGGATCTCCTTCTTGCGCCCGGTGATGGCCAGAAAGCCGTCCGCGTCGAGGGTGCCCAGGTCGCCGGTGTGGAACCAGCCGTCGGCGAGCGCCTCCTGCGTGGCCTGCTCGTTGTTCCAGTAGCCGGTGAAGAGGTGTTCGCCGTGCAGCAGCACCTCGCCGTCGTCCGCTATGCGCACGACGGAGCCGGGCAGCGGCTGTCCGACGCTGCCGATCTTCTGCCGGTCGTACGGATTGAAAGCCGTCGCAGCACAGGACTCGGTGAGGCCGTAGCCCTCCAGCACGGTGAAGCCGATGCCCCGGTAGAAATGCCCGAGCCGCTCGCCCAGGGGCGCGCCGCCGGAGATCGCGTGTGTGGCGAGCCCGCCCAGCACGGCGCGCAGCTTGCTGTACACGAGCACGTCGAACAGCTTGTGCCGCAGCTTCAGTCCGAGCGACGGACCCGAAGGGTCGTCGAGCGCGCGGCTGTAGGCCGTCGCGGTCTCGGCGGCCTTGTCGAAGATCTTGCCCTTGCCGCCCGCCTGGGCCTGCGCCCGGGCGGAGTTGAAGACCTTCTCGAAGACGCGGGGCACGCCGAGGATCATCGTCGGCCGGAAGGCGGCGAGTTCGTCCGTCAGGGACTTCACGTCCGAGACATGACCCAGCTTGATCGGCGCCATCACCGCCGCGACCTGCACCAGCCGACCGAATACATGGGCGATGGGGAGGAAGAGCAGCACCGAGGACTCGCCCGTACGGAACATCGGGCGCAGCCGCTCGACGACGTTGCCGCACTCGGCGAAGAAGCTGCGGTGGGTGAGCACGCAGCCCTTGGGGCGGCCGGTCGTGCCGGAGGTGTAGACGATGGTGGCCGGGGAGTCGGCGTGCGCACTGGAGGAGCGGACGTCGACCGTCGCGTCGTCCACGCCGGCACCGGCGGCCGTGAGCTGCTCGACCGCCCCCGTGCCGGCCGCGGCCGCCTGCGGTTCGATCTGCCAGACGTGGGCGAGAGCGGGCAGCCGGTCCCGTACGGACTCGACGGCCCGGGTGTGGTCCTCCGACTCGACGACGCAGGCGACCGAGCCCGAGTCGCCGAGGATCCAGGCGATCTGCTCCGGCGAACTCGTCTCGTACACGGGGACGGTGACGGCGCCGGCGCTCCAGACCGCGAAGTCGAGCAGCGTCCACTCGTAGCGCGTACGGGACATCAGGGCCACGCGGTCGCCGGGCTGGACACCGGCGGCGATCAAACCCTTTGCGGCAGCCTGCACTTCGGCCAGAAAGGCGGCGGCGCCGACGTCGGCCCACTCTCCGCCCTGCTTGCGTGCGACGACGGCGACATCGGGATGCTGAGCCGCGTTGCGGCGGATGAGATCCGTCAGATTGCCGTCGGCCGGCACCTCGTAGAGCGCCGGAAGGCTGAACTCGCGCAAGACTCTTGCTCCTCGTCGCGGCCGGAGGACGGCGACCGTGGGGGGCGGCCTCCGATGGCTCGGATCCGGGCCGGGGGAAGGCTCCGGATGTCTGACGGCCCGGACGTTACCCACGAGTAGAGTGAGCGGGGTAGGGGGTTGTACTCAGATGTCTGATGCGTCACACGACTCGGGGGTGCCGCGGGGGCGTCGCCCGAAAGCGTAATCCACGCACGCGGTGAGGGGGAAGTAACCGCAGGTGGGGAGGGGCCGGAGCGGGGGTGCCATGCGGGCGGTCCTGCGCTCTAGGGTGTGGCCATGCGAGTCCACGTGGTCAGCGATGTGCACGGAAACAGCCGCGACCTCGCGACGGCCGGCGAGGGCGCCGACGCGCTCGTCTGCCTGGGAGATCTCATTCTCTTCCTCGACTACGCCGACCACTCCCGGGGCATCTTCCCCGACCTTTTCGGCGTCGAAAGCGCGGACCACATAGTGGAGTTGCGCACCGCCCGCCGCTTCGCTGAGGCCCGCGAGTTCTCCCGCAGTCTCTGGGCGGGAGTCGACAGGGCGGCGGCGACGGAGCGGGCCGTACGCAAGCAGTACGCCGAGTTGTTCGCGGCCTTCCCGGCGCCTACGTACGCCACCTACGGCAATGTCGACATGCCGCCCCTGTGGCCCGAGTACGCACGGGAGGGCACCACCGTCCTGGACGGCGAGACGGCGGACATCGGCGGGCTGCGGTTCGGCTTCGTGGGCGGCGGGCTGCGGACGCCCATGCGCACCCCGTACGAGATCGACGACGAGACGTATGCGGCGAAGGTCGAGGCGCTCGGCGAGGTCGACGTGCTGTGCTCGCACATCCCGCCCGAGGTACCGGAGTTGTGCTACGACGTCGTCGCGCGCCGCTTCGAGCGCGGCAGTGAGGCGCTGCTGCGGGCGGTCCGTTCCGTTCGGCCGCGCTTCCACCTCTTCGGACACGTGCACCAGCCGCTGGTGCAGCGGATGCGCATCGGTCCCACCGAGTGCGTGAACGTGGGCCACTTCAACGCGACGGGCACGCCCTGGGTGCTGGAGTGGTGACCGGAGCGGTGAGACGCGTCGTGGCGCCCCGCGGCCGCTCCCGGGCGGACGAGGCCGGTACGTCCCGTGGCGGACACGCGCGGTAGCCTGCCAGCGGGAATCGGGGGCCGCGCGCAGCATATGGAGGAGCCACGGCGATGGCGGAACACACGAGCTCGAACATCACCATCGATGCGGCCCCGGCCGCCGTGATGGGAGTGATCTCCGACTTCGCCCGCTACCCGGAGTGGACGGGTGAGGTGAAGGAGGCCGAGGTCCTCTCCGAGGACGCGCACGGGCGCGCCGAGCAGGTGAGGCTGCTGCTGGACGCGGGCGCCATCAAGGACGAACACACCCTGGCCTACGAGTGGATCGGCGAGAACGAGGTCCGCTGGTCGCTGGTGAAGTCCCAGATGCTGCGCGAACTGGACGGCGTCTACCGGCTGGTGCCGGTGGCCGGGGGCGAACGCACCGAGGTCACCTACCAGTTGACCGTCGACGTCAAGCTCCCGATGCTCGGGATGATCAAACGCAAGGCCGAGAAGGTCATCATCGACCGTGCGTTGTCCGGCCTGAAGAAGCGGGTCGAGTCGGGCGGTGGCGCCGGTACGGGCGCGGACGCCGCCAAAGGCTGACGCGGGGGTGCACGGGCACGGGGAGGACGGCCGCCGCGTACCGGGGCCGCGTGACGCACCGGAGGACCGGGGCGTACCGGCGGACGGTGAAGGGCCGGAGGACCGGGGCGTACCGGCGGACGGCGAACCGGGACGGAGCGCGCCGGAGAACGGCGCCGGGCCGCAGGGCCGTGGTGCGCGCGAGTCCGGTGCCGGCTACGGCGGAACGGCGACGCGGACGGTGCTGGTCACGGGTGCGGGAGGCTCCGGACGTACGACCGTGGCCGCCGCAAGCGCCGTCGCCGCCGCCCGCAGAGGCCGGCGGACCCTGCTGCTGAGCGGGGAGGCGCCGGGGACGCTGGAGGCCATGCTCTGCATGGCGGACGGAGCCCTCGACGCCACCGGGGCGCCCGGCTCCATGGGCACCGCCGGTGGGCCCGGCCCGGCCGTTCCCGGGACCGACGGGCTGCTGCACGCCGCCCGTACCGACTCGGGGGCGCACTTCCGGGAAGCCGCGGTCGCTCTGCAGGAGCGGGGCCGCAAGGTGCTGGACCTGCTGGGCTCGGAGCCGCTGGACGGGGACGAGCTGACCGAACTGCCCGGCGCGGACGCATTCGCGCTGCTCAGCGCCGTGCGGGCCGCCCACGCCGCGGGGGAGTGGGACACCCTCGTCGTCGATCTGCCGCCCACGCCCGTCGCGCTGCGCACCCTGGCGCTGCCCGCGCAGCTGCGCCGCTACCTGCGCAGGCTGCTGCCGGCCGAGCGTCAGGCAGCGCGGGCCCTGCGGCCCGCGCTCGCACAGCTCGTGGGCGTACCGATGCCCACGGACGCGCTGTACGCCACCGCTGACCGCTGGGACGTCGAACTCGCCGATGTGCAGGGCCTGATGGCCTCGCCCGGCACGACCGTGCGGCTCGTCGCCGAACCCGGCCCGCTCGCCGCGGAGGCGCTGCGCCTCGGCCGCGCCGGGCTGGGGCTGTACGGACTGCCGTTGGAGGCGGTCGTCGCCAACAGGGTGGTCCCGTCGGGCAGTCCGGACGCCTGGACGGCCTCGCTGTCCGGGCAGCAGCAGACGGTGCTCAAGGCGTGGCGCGAGGAGTGCGCCTCGGAGGGTGTGCCCGTCCGCGAGCTGCCGCATCTGGGACGTGAACCGCGCGGCGCCGGCGATCTGCTGCGCCTCGCCCCGGAGACGGCAGGCACGGACGGGGGGACCGACGGCACGACCGGACCCAGCGGACCGACCGGCAGTACCGGCCCGGCCGGTGCCGTCGAGGACCGGCTGGCACAGGACGGCCTGCTGGTGTGGCGGTTCGCGCTGCCGGCGGTGCGCAAGGAGGAGCTGGATCTCGTACGCCGCGGGGACGAGCTGATCCTCGGCGCCGGACCGTACCGGCGGGTGTTCCCTCTGCCGTCCGCGCTGCGCCGGTGCAGGGTCGTGGGTGCCTCGCTGGACGGCGGCGAGCTGCGGGTGCGCTGCGCCCCCGACCCCGCGCTGTGGCCGCACGGTACGGACCGCTGACGCGGCTGCCGCCCGGGGTGTCGGTGCCCTCCGTGGCCCGGTCCGGGGTCCCGTACCGTCTCCGCCGCCCGGCCGTTCGGGTAACGTCGGATACGAGTCGACTTCCCTCCTCTCCGCCGTAGGAGCGCCGCCATGAGCGATGCCGCCGAGTCAGAAGCGCCGGAAGCGCCGGACGCCGACGCCTGGGCCACCGCCTGCGAGGAAGACCTCGCCGCCGAGAAGGCCCGCCGGCGCGCGCAGCACGGACAGCAGTACGGCAGCGCCGCCGAGGAGCTGAGGCGTCTCGCGGACGCCGTGTCCGAGAAGGTCGCCGAGCTGGGCAGGCCCCTGGGCGGCACGATGGCCACATCCGCCGCCCAGGGCATGGCACAGCAGCTGATCGCGCAGGCCAGGGCGGCCATCGAGCCGGTCGTCGAGCGGAACCCGCAGGTCTTCGACCACCTCGCAGCCGCCGGCGGGGAACTGCTCGCCGCCTACCGCGCGGCCGTACAGGAAGCGGAGGGCCGGTGGACGGCAGGCTCCCCTGACACCACCGGCACCCCCGGCACGGGTTCGGGCGGTGCTGCAGGGCCGCGCGGGAGCGTCACCTCCGGGCCGTCCCGTCCGTCCGGGATCGAGCGGATCGACCTGGACAAGGACCCGGGAGAGGGCGGAGAAGCCGGTGGGGCCGGAGCGACGGGCGAGGCCGGGCAGACCGACGCCGACGGCCCCGACGGACCGGGCCCGGCGAACGAGGGTCCCGACAAGCCCTGACGGGTCGTCCTCACGGGATGTCCTGACCGGATGCCCTGACTCCCAAGCCCCCTGCCCCCGCGCGGGATCGGGCGGTGCGGCCCCTCCGGTACGGTGTTGCGCAGCGGGGCAGGACCGGAAAAACCGAGGGACACATGGGACTCACTATCGGCGTCGACATCGGCGGCACCAAGATCGCGGCCGGCGTGGTCGATGAGCGCGGGACGATCCTGGAAACCAGCACCGTTCCAACCCCGCCCACGGCGGACGGCGTGATCGACGCCATCGGCGACGCGGTGCGGGACGCCAGCGCCGAGTACGAGGTGGACGCCGTCGGCATCGGTGCGCCCGGCTATGTGGACGACAAGCGGGCGACCGTACTGTTCACGCCGAATCTGACGTGGCGGCACGAGGCGCTCAAGGACAAGGTCGAGCAGCGGATCGACCTGCCGGTCGTGATCGAGAACGACGCCAACGCCGCAGCCTGGGGCGAGTACAAGTTCGGCGTCGGCACCGGCCACGAGGACGTCGTCTGCATCACCATCGGCACGGGCCTCGGCGGCGGAGTGATCATCGGCGGCAGGCTGCACCGCGGACGCTTCGGCGTCGCGGCCGAGTTCGGGCACATCCGGATGGTGCCGGACGGCCTGCTCTGCGGCTGCGGCAACCAGGGCTGCTGGGAGCAGTACGCGTCGGGCAGCGCGCTCGTGCGGTACGCACGGCAGCGCGCCACGGCCACACCGGAGAACGCCGCGATCCTGCTCGGGCTCGGCGACGGCACCCCGGAGGGCGTCGAGGGCAAGCACATCAGTGAGGCCGCCCGCCGCGGCTGCCCCGTCGCGGTGGACTCCTTCCGGGAGCTGGCGCGCTGGGCGGGAGCCGGCCTGGCCGACCTGGCCTCGCTCTTCGACCCGGGAGCGTTCATCGTCGGCGGCGGCGTCTCGGACGAGGGCGATCTGGTGCTCGACCCGATCCGTAAGTCCTACCGGCGCTGGCTCGTCGGCAGCCGCTGGCGTCCGCACGCCGAGGTGCTCGCGGCCCAACTGGGCGGCAAGGCGGGCATGGTGGGCGTCGCCGACCTCGCGCGGCAGGGCTGAGCGCCGGGACGGAGCCCGTCGACGGGTGAAGCCGAACGACCGAGGAATGTGAGAGCCGCGCCGATGACGCTGGCGGATCTGCCCGCGGGACGTACCGAGCCTGACGGTTCGGCCGTCGTCCGCCTGCTCAGCTACAACATCCGTTCCATGCGGGACGACCGGAAGGCGCTCGCCCGGGTCATCCGGGCGTGCGCCCCCGACGTGATGTGCGTGCAGGAGGCCCCGCGCTTCTTCCGCTGGCGCAAGCACGCCGCGTGGCTCGCACGCGAGTGCGGGATGGTCTACGTGACGGGCGGGGCACCCGCCACCGGGCCGATGATCCTGGCGACGCTGCGGGCCACGGTCCTGCGCACCGAGGACGTGCTGCTGCCTCACACGCCCGGCCTGCACAGGCGGGGCTTCGCCACAGCGGTGCTGCAGTTCGGACCCGCCGCGAGGCTCGGGGTGCTCAGCTGCCATCTGAGCCTGCAGAAGGACGAGCGGCATGCACAGGGGCGCAAGCTCCTCGACCGCCTCGCGGCACTGGGCACGCCGCACACGGTGGCGGCGGGGGACCTCAACGAACGCCCCCGGGGCCGTACCTTCCGCTCGCTCGCCGCCGCACTGCAGGACGGATGGGCCGTGGCGCCGTGGGGCGGCGAGTACACCTCGACGCCGCTGCACCCGCACCAGCGCATCGATGCCGTGCTGGCGTCCGGGGGTGTGGAGGTGCTCGGCTGCGGCGTACCGGACGGCCTGGCCGGCGTCTCGCCCGCGGATCTGCGCACCGCCACGGACCATCTGCCGGTACTGGCCGCGCTGCGTGTGCCGCCGGTGCCCGGGGTCTGACCGGACGGGCACGGCCCCGCACCGGAGAGGGGCGGCTCACACCACGGCGCCGCGCCCCGGGTCGTCCCAGTCGTCCTCGTCCCGGCCGTCCCGCATCCGGGCCACCAGCGTGGCGAAACCGCCCAGGAAGCCGCCGATGCCGAGCGTGGTGATCCACCACGTCAGGTCCTGCTGCAGAAGGACCGTGAAGACCAGCAGCAGCGGGCCGCCCAGCACGGCGATCCAGGCGAACTTCCCCGTCGTGTCGGCCTGCGGCAGCGGCGGCGGCTCCGGCGGGACGAAGTGGCCCTCCTCGTCCTCCTCGCCCGGGCCGCCCAAGTCGTCGTCGGCCGCCGGGAGGCTCCAGTCGCGGGGGCCCGAACCGGCCGAGTAGACCGTGAAGCTGCGCACCGAAGTGCCGCCCTCGTCGCCCTCGCTCTCACTGTCGGGACGAGGACCGGGGGTGGGACGCGCGGCCGTGCCGGTGCGGGCGTCACCGCCGGGCTCCGGCGCCGGTGCCATGTCATCGGCCTTGGGGTGGTCCCCGTACGAGGCGACGATCTGCTCCCAGGCGGCCGCCTCGTCGAGGGGCACGGGTGTCCCCCCGTCGTCGCTCTCGGCCCGGCCGGGCCTCTCGTGCCCGAGGCCGTCCTGGCCGGGTTCCTCGTGGCCGGGTTCCTCGCGGCCCGGTTCCTCGCGGCCCGGTTCCTCGTGGCCGCGCTCCTCGCGGCCACGTGCCGGGTGCTCCGGGTCGTCCTCGCCGTGGCCGTGGTCCTCCGCGCCGGGGTTACGCTCCATCGCGTGCCGTCTCCGTCTTCTGAGCTGCGAGCCGGGTGATGAATCCGTAGGAGTCCGCGAAGATGCGCTCCGCGTCGTTGTCCAGTGTGGCCACGTGATAGCTGTCCTCGAGCACGGTCTCCGTCACGTCGTCCGAGGAGACCTTGCTGAGCACGAGCGCCGAGTCCGTCGGCGGCACCACGTGGTCCGTCCTGCTGTGCATGACCAGCAGCGGCTGTGTCACCTGCGGCAGTTCGCCGAGCACACGGCGGAAGAAGTCCCGGGCCGAGTAGGCGGCATGGGTCGGCACCCGCTCGTAACCCACCTCCCTGGCACCGGGCTTGGCGATGTCACTGGTGATGCCCTTCGCCGAGCGAAGGACGAAGCGTCCCAGCGGCAGCGCGTACCCCTGCAGTCGCGGGAACGTCACCGCGGGATTGACCACCGCGACGCCGCTCACCGCGTCCCCGTGCCGTGCCGCCAGCCGGAGGGCGAGGGCGCCGCCCATGGACAGACCGCAGACGAAGACCTGTTCGCAGCGGCCGAGCAGCATGCGCAGCTCACGGTCGACGGTCGCGTACCAGTCCTGCCAGCCCGTCACGGCCAGATCCTCCCAGCGCGTGCCGTGCCCCGGCAGCAGCGGAAGCGAGACCGTCAGCCCTTTCGCGGCCAGATGGTCGGCCCAGGGGCGTACGGACTGGGGGGAGCCGGTGAACCCGTGGCACACCAGGACGCCCGTCTCCGATCCGTCATGGCGCATGGGCTCGGCCCCGGGAAGGATGGACACGTCGGCCTCCAGCCGGTCGTCGTCGAGTCGGTCGGCGCTGTGAAGGTGGTGCCAGTGCGCGGCGCCCGCTCGCGAGCGGGCCGGTGCCAGCCTACGCGTGGGGGATGGACGCCGGGTAGTTCAGCACTGCCCGACGCAGGAGCGCTGCTTCCGTGAGGGCGAGATAGGCTCGCCGTACCGGAATCAGGAGGTCCTCGGCTTGTTCTACGGAGCGATGAAACTGTCGGTAGGCAACGGGCTCAAGCTTGCCTTCCGGCCCTGGGTGGAAGGGCTTGAGCACGTGCCCGTGGAGGGCCCGGCCATTCTCGCCAGCAACCATCTGTCCTTCTCGGACTCCTTTTTCCTCCCCGCTGTGCTCGACCGCAAAGTCACATTCATCGCCAAGGCCGAGTACTTCACGTCGCCGGGTGTGAAGGGGAAGCTCACCGCGGCCTTCTTCAAGGGCGTCGGGCAGCTGCCCGTGGACCGCTCCGGCGTGCGCGGCGCCGGGGAGGCGGCGATCCGCAGCGGGCTCGAAGTGCTCGCCGCCGGCGAGCTGTTCGGCATCTACCCCGAGGGCACGCGTTCGCCGGACGGCCGCCTCTACCGCGGTAAGCCGGGCGGACTGGCGCGGGTCGCGCTCCGCTCGGGAGCCCCGGTCGTGCCCGTGGCGATGGTCGACACCGAGAAGATCCAGCCACCCGGGCAGGTCGTGCCGAAGCTGATGCGTCCGGGCATCAGGATCGGCAGGCCGATGGATTTCAGCCGTTATCAGGGCATGGAGAACGACCGCTTCATCCAACGGGCCCTCACGGACGAGGTCATGTACGAGATCATGAGACTGTCCGGCCAGGAGTACGTCGACATGTACGCCACCGCCGCCAAGCGCCAACTCGCCGAGGAGGCCAAGCGGAAGGCCGACGCGGAGAAGGCCGCGAAGGAAGCCGGCCGGGAGGCGGAGAAGCAGGCGGACCAGGACGCGGGGAGGGGCGCCTCCGGCCGGCCGCGCCACCCCGGGGGACGGCCGGCGGGACCGGCGGCCAGACTCGCGGCGGTCCGGCGCAGGATGAGCGAGCGCGACAGGGCGGCCTGACGCCACGAGGTGGCCTGACGCGACAGGGCGGCCTGAACAGACGCAGCACACGAACAGGGGGGCGGGCCGGCACAGATGGTCCTGAGAACATCCGTGGAACGGCCGCTGTGGCGGGCACTGCTCGGCTACCGGCTGCTGGCGCTCGGCTATGCGCTCTCGGTCTTCGCCTGGTCGTACGGGCGTCTCGCCCATCCGCTTCCGGGCGCGCTCTATCTCGCCGTGCTGACGGTGTGGACGTTGGCCACCATCCCCAGGGTCCTCTCCGCACGGCGCTGCACGAACGGTTTCCTCGCCGTGGACATCACCCTGGCCGTCGCGGGCATCCTCGGTTCCGTCCACGTCGACGCACACGGCAGCATCGGACCGACCCTCCCGTCCATCTGGGTCGCCGGGCCCGTGCTGGCCTTCGCGATCAAGGGGGGCTGGCGCTGGGGTGCCGTCGCCGCCGCGGTGGTCGGGCTCGCCAACATCCTCGAACAGGGCACCGTCACGCGGCCCACCCTGCACAACGTGCTGCTGGTGTGCGTTGCCAGCATCGGCATCGGCTACGTCATCGAGGTGGCCAGGGCGAGTGAGCGGACCCTCGCCCACGCCCTCCAGATCGAGGCGGCGACCCGTGAACGGGAGCGGCTGGCCCGGGACATCCACGACAGCGTGCTCCAGGTACTGGCCATGGTGCAGCGCCGGGGGACCGCGATCGGCGGCGAGGCCGCGGAGCTGGGCAGGATGGCCGGGGAGCAGGAGGTGGCGCTGCGCAGCCTCGTATCGCGTGAGACGGTCCCGGCTCAGTCCGTCCGGGCGGCGGACGGGGGAGGCCGCGCGGGCGGATCCGTGCACGGAGCCGCGGAGCCCGCCGGTACGTCCGAGTGCGACCTGCGCGCGCTGCTCTCGCCGTACGCGGGTGCCCGCGTCACGTTCGTCGAGCCGGGCGCGCCCGTACTGCTGCCCGCCGCCGCCGCTCAGGAGGTTTCGGCCGCCGTCAGTGCCGCCCTGGACAATGTGCGGCAGCACGCGGGCGGACCGGACGGCGCGCAGGCCCGGGCGTGGATCCTGCTGGAGGACGAGCCGGACACCGTGCTCGTCACCGTGCGCGACGACGGCCCCGGGATCCGGGAAGGAAGGCTCGCGGACGCGGAGGCCGAAGGCAGGATGGGAGTCGCGCTCTCGATACGGGGGCGGCTGCGGGACCTGGGCGGCGGCGCCGAGCTGGTCTCGGTTCCCGGTCAGGGCACCGAGGTGGAGCTGCGGGTGCCGAAGCGGTCGGGGAGCCGCGTGAAGTGACGGAGGAGAGACGGCGGGGGCGATGACGGACACGAACGGCGACGCGGCGAACTCCGCGACGGACGGCCGGGCGGACGGCTCGAAGGACGGCATGAGGGACGGCGTCACGGACGCCGCGAAGGACCAGGCGGCGGACGCCGCGAAGGACGAGGCGGACGCCGCGGGCGGCGCGGAGGGCCCGCAGCCCCCGGTGAAGGTGATGGTCGTCGACGATCACCCGATGTGGCGGGACGCGGTGGCCCGCGACCTGGGCGAGGCCGGCTTCGAGGTGGTCGCCACGGCGGGCGACGGCCCCCAGGCCGTGCGCCGCGCACGTGCCGCCGCCCCCGACGTGCTGGTACTGGATCTGAACCTGCCCGGCATCCCCGGGGTGGAGGTGTGCCGCCGGCTGGTCGGCCCCGGTTCGGGGCTGCGCGTGCTGGTGCTCTCCGCGAGCGGTGAGCACGCCGACGTCCTGGAGGCGGTGAAGTCCGGGGCCACGGGCTATCTCGTGAAGTCGGCGAGCATGGAGGAGCTGCAGGAGGCCGTGCGCCGGACCGCCGTGGGCGACCCGGTCTTCACGCCCGGCCTGGCCGGCCTCGTCCTCGGTGAGTACCGCAGGCTCGCATCGGACCCCGCGCCCGCCGCGGGCTCCGGCGAGCCCGCGGCGCCGCGGCTCACCGAGCGGGAGACCGAGGTGCTGCGGCTCGTCGCGAAGGGCCTGGGGTACCGGCAGATCGCCGAACGCCTCGTCATCTCGCACCGCACCGTGCAGAACCACGTGCAGAACACTCTGGGCAAGCTCCAGCTCCATAACCGGGTCGAACTGGTGCGGTACGCGATCCAGCGCGGCCTCGACGAGGAGTGATTCCGCTTCCGGGCCGGCCCGCGTCCCGTAACTGATCGGAAAACGTCCCACCAGCCGGCCCCTCGTGATGTGGATCACCGCTAGCGTGGCCGCAGTTGCGTACAGGCCGTGCGGCGCAGCGCGCGTGCGGCGATGTGAGAAGGGAGATCCCATGCGGGTCGGAGTGCTGACGGGCGGCGGCGACTGCCCCGGGCTCAACGCGGTGATGAGGGCCGTCGTCCGTAAGGGCGTCCAGCGGTACCACTACGACTTCGTGGGGTTCCGCGACGGCTGGCGGGGCCCGCTGGAGGGCGACACCGTTCAGCTCGACATCCCCGCTGTGCGCGGCACGCTGCCCCGCGGCGGCACGATCCTGGGCTCGTCGCGCACGAACCCGTTCAAGGAGGAGAACGGCGTACGCCGCATCCAGGACAACCTGGTCAAGCTCGACGTCGACGCCCTCATCGCGATCGGCGGCGAGGACACCCTCGGCGTCGCCGCCCGCCTGACCGACGAGTTCGGCGTGAAGTGCGTCGGCGTCCCCAAGACGATCGACAACGACCTGTCCGCCACGGACTACACCTTCGGCTTCGACACGGCCGTCGGCGTCGCCACCGACGCCATCGACCGGCTCCACACGACCGCCGAGTCCCACATGCGCGTGCTCGTCGTGGAGGTCATGGGGCGGCACGCGGGCTGGATCGCCCTGCACTCCGGCCTGGCCGGCGGCGCCAACTGCATCCTCATCCCCGAGCGGCGCTTCGACGTCGACGAGGTCTGCCGCCATGTCGAGTCCCGCTTCAAGGCGAGCTACGCCCCCATCGTCGTCATCGCGGAGGGCGCGATGCCGAAGGACGGCGAGATGGTGCTCAAGGACGACTCGCACGACTCCTTCGGCCATGTCCGGCTCTCGGGCGTCGGCGAGTGGCTGTCGAAGGAGATCGAGAGGCGCACCGGCAAGGAGGCCCGTACGACCGTGCTGGGGCACATCCAGCGGGGCGGCACCCCCACGCCCTTCGACCGCTGGCTGGCCACCCGCTTCGGGCTGCACGCGATCGACGCCGTACGGGACCAGGACTGGGGGAAGATGGTCTCGCTGCAGGGTACGAAGATCGTGCGGGTCCCCATCGCGGAGGCCACTGCCACGCTGAAGACGGTCGACCCCGAGCTGTACGAGGAGGCCGAGGTCTTCTTCGGCTGAGCTGCGACGGCCGAGCGAGGCCGCCCGCCATGGCGAAGTGCCCGCCGTGGCGCAGACGCGGCCACGGAGAAGCCCGGACTTCCGGACTTCCGGAGCCCCGAGCCCCCCGCGGGGCCCGGGGCTCCCGCTCGTCAGCGCCGAGGACCGGTCGTGCCGGTGGTACGGGTCGTATCTGCCGTACGGGTCGTACCTGCCCGATCGGGCGTACCGGCCGTACCGGCCGCCGTCACCGCCGCGAGCAGGTCCGCCACGATCCCCGGCCCGTCCAGCGTCAGCACCGACTCCGGGTGGAACTGCACGCTCGCGAACGCCGCGCCGCGCAACGCGTGCACCTCACCGGTACGGGCGTCCCGGCTGACCTCGACCCGCTCCGGCCCCGGCGCCCGGTCCCACTCCCGCGCCTGCCGGGGCCCGCAGCGCACGGCGTAGGAGTTGTAGAAGCCGACGGTCTCCTGCCGTCCGAAGACTGAGACGGTCTCCTGCGCGCCCTGATACGGCTGTGCCTTCCGTACGATCTCCAACCCCAGTTCCACGGCGATCAGTTCGTGCCCGAGGCAGATCCCGAGCAGCCCGTGCCGGCGGTCCCGCAGCAGCTCCGCCGCGAGGGACCGCAGAACGCGGATCTTCGGATCGGCCCCGTCACGCGGATCGCCGGGGCCCGGGCCCAGCACGACCGGGCCGTCGTGCGCGAGCGCCGTCTCACGCAGCCCGGGCTCGTCGAAGCGGCGCACCTCCACCTCGGCGCCTGTGGCCCGCAGCAGGTGGGCGAGCATCGAGGTGAAGGTGTCCTCACCGTCGACCACCAGCAGCTTCCCGGACGGCGGGACGGGGCCGGACGCGCGCTCCCGTTCGCCCTCGCCGCCCGTCTGCAGCCGCAGCCAGAACGGCGCCAGGTCCGCACGCCGGGCGGAGAGGGCGGCCCGTACGCGGGGATCGTCCGACAGCCCGGGCCGCCGGCCCGCCCGCGTACTGCCCGCGGGGGATTCGCGCACGCCCAGCGCCGTCAGCACGCCTGCCGCCTTCGCGTGGGTCTCGGCCACCTCGCTCGCCGCGTCCGAGGCCCTGACCAGCGTGGCACCCACCGGGAGGCGGAGCCGGCCGCTCCGGGCGTCGATGTCCACGGTCCTGATGAGGATCGGCGAGTCGAGGGTCTGGGCACCGCCCGCGTCCCGGCCGGTCAGTGCCAGGGCACCCGCGTAGTAGCCCCGCCCGCCGTGCTCGTGGCGCTCGATGACGCGGCAGGCGTTCTCCACGGGCGAGCCGGTGACCGTGGCGGCGAACATCGTCTCCCGCAGCACCTCCCGCACGTCCAGCGTGCTGCGTCCGCGCAGCTCGTACTCGGTGTGGGTGAGATGCGCCATCTCCTTCAGCCGCGGCCCGACCACCACACCGCCCCTGTCGCCGACGGTGCACATCATCTTCAGCTCTTCGTCGACGACCATCGACAGCTCCTCGCTCTCCTTGCGGTCGGCGAGGAAGTCCAGCAGACCCTCGGCGGTGGGCCCGCCCGGAGGGTGGCGGTAGGTGCCGCTGATGGGGTTCATCACGACGGTGCCGCCCGCCATTCGCACATGCACCTCGGGGCTCGCCCCCGCCAGGACCCGGTCGCCGGTGTGCACGGCGAACGTCCAGTACGCGCCCCGCTCACCGGCCAGCAGCCTCCGGAACAGCGCGAGCGCGTCCGCCCGGCGGAAGCCCGGAATGCCGCCCTCGAAGGTGCGCCGCACCACGAAGTTGGCGCCCTCGCCCGTCCCGATCTCGTCCTCGACGACGCGGCGCACGGTACGGGCGTACTCCTCGTCGGAGACGTCGAAGGCGCCGTCCTCCACCCGCACCCGGTGCGCGGGCAGTGCCGCCTCGACGTCCTCAAGCGGCAGCTCGTGCACCTCCCGCGGCACGAGTACGGCCAGCGGCGTCCCGTCGTCGCGTACACCGAAGCCGCGCTCGCGGATCTGCCGGAACGGCACGAGGGCGAGGGCGCCGAGTCCGCCGTCCGGGATGTCCGCGAGCCGGGCGGCCTCGTGGACCGGCCCGGTCAGGACCTCGACGGTGTCGTGCGGGCGGCCGGGCGTCCTTCTGCGCAGCAGCGCGAAGGGCGGGGCGTCGTCGCGCAGCAGCCGCCCTACGAGCTCGGCCGCGGACGGTGAGGGTGAAGGTGAATGGGCGCGGGTCCGGCTGTGGCTGTGGCTGTGGCTGTGCGGATGGTGCTCGGCCATCGGACGTTCCTTCCTGGGATTCCCGGGATGCGTGGGTCACGCGGGTCACGCGGGTTCGCGCGGGAGGAACAGCCGTGCACACACCGAAGGCCGCCCCTCGGGCGGCCTTCGCGTCTGTCGCTTCTCGTGGTGCGCGCGCAGTCAGTGGGCCGCCGGGTGAGCGGTCCACCACCAGTCGCTCAGGAGCATCGCTGCCGAAGGCAGCGGGAGCACCAGCGGGAGGGTCTGCGCGGACATGGCGGCGAGACTACCCCAGCAGGCGGCGGGCGGGTGGTTTCCGTCTCAGCACCCGGGCACGGCCGAGGACACCCCGTGCGACCCCGTAACCTGGGGCGCGTGAGTGTGAACGCCAACCCCGACGCCGGTGCCCGCACCTGGCGAGACCTTCCCGCGGCGCAGCAGCCCGACTGGCCGGACCAGGAAGCTCTGCGCGAGACCGTCGCCGAGCTCGAGTCCTATCCGCCCCTCGTCTTCGCCGGCGAGTGCGACCAGCTGCGTTCCCGGCTGGGTGCCGTCGCACGGGGCGAGGCGTTCCTTCTCCAGGGCGGGGACTGCGCGGAGGCGTTCGACCAGGTCAGCGCCGAGCACATCCGCAACAAGCTCAAGACGCTGCTGCAGATGGGCGCCGTGCTGACGTACGCCGGATCCGTCCCGGTCGTCAAGGTCGGCCGGATCGCCGGTCAGTACAGCAAGCCGCGTTCCAAGCCGACCGAGACCAGGGACGGCGTGACCCTGCCGTCGTACCGCGGCGACTCGGTCAACGGCTTCGAGTTCACCGAGGCCGCGCGCATGCCCGACCCGGAGCGGCTGAAGCGGATGTACCAGGCGTCCGCCTCCACGCTGAACCTCGTACGCGCCTTCACCACCGGCGGCTACGCGGACCTGCGCCAGGTGCACGCCTGGAACCAGGACTTCGTGAAGCGCTCGCCCTCCGGGCAGCGTTACGAGGCGCTGGCGCGCGAGATCGACCAGGCGCTGAAGTTCATGCACGCGTGCGGCACGGACCCGGAGGAGCTCAAGACCGTCGAGTTCTTCGCCTCGCACGAGGCGCTGCTGCTGGACTACGAGTCGGCCATGACCCGTACGGACTCGCGCAGCGGCAAACTGTACGACGTCTCAGGGCACATGGTCTGGATCGGCGAGCGCACACGCCAACTGGACGGCGCCCACATCGAGTTCGCCTCGCAGGTGCGCAACCCGGTCGGTGTGAAGCTCGGCCCGTCCACGACGCCCGAAGAGGCCCTCACGCTGATCGACAAGCTCGACCCGGACCGCGAGCCGGGCCGGCTGACCTTCATCACGCGCATGGGAGCCGGCACCGTACGGGACCGGCTGCCCACGCTGGTGGAGAAGGTCACCGCCTCGGGCGCCCAGGTGGTGTGGGTGTGCGACCCGATGCACGGCAACACCTTCGAGGCCGCGAGCGGTCACAAGACCCGCCGGTTCGACGACGTGCTCGACGAGGTCAAGGGCTTCTTCGAGGTGCACAAGGGCGCGGGCACGCACCCTGGAGGCATCCACGTGGAGTTGACCGGCGACGACGTCACGGAGTGCGTGGGCGGCGGCGACGAGATCTTCGTCGGCGACCTGCACCAGCGCTATGAGACGGCGTGCGACCCGCGTCTCAACCGCAGCCAGTCGCTCGATCTGGCCTTCCTCGTCGCTGAGATGTACCGCGACCAGTAGCCGTCCGGCGGCAGCGGAACGCGGCAGCGCGACGCACTGAACCGACGCACGGAACCGACCTACGGAACACGGAAATGGGGCCCGCATCACAGTGATGCGGGCCCCGGCTCGTGTGGACAGCGGCCGCCAGGTAAGGTTAGCTTAACCAAGGTTAGGTTAACCTCATCAAACCTGAGCGTTGCCCGGTGCAAGAGCACCTCTGATGCGGGGCCCGAGCCCCGGCCTCAGACCCGAACGAGATCGCCGCCCGGCGAACGAGCCCCGGCCCGAAGGAGGACCGCGTGTACGTATGCTCCTGCTTCGGCGTCACGGACCGGCAGGTCCGCGAGCACCAGGAAGCCGGTGCCTGCACACCGCGGCAGATCGCCTCTCTCAGCAAGGCCGGGACGGACTGCGGCTCGTGCGTGCGCCGCATCCAGGGGCTTCTCGGACGCGGCGGATGCCCCCGCGGTGAGCTGGAGAGCGCCGTCGGGACACCCGAGCCGGCATCCGTGCCCGCGCACGCGCCCGCAGCCTCGGTCGCCGAAGCCGCCTGAGTCAGTTCTCCGACGGGGCTTCCTGCTCCACGAGCTGGGCGATGTAGAGCGGTTCACCGAGCTTCTCGACCAGTTCGAGCTGGGTGTCCAGGTAGTCGATGTGGTGTTCCTCGTCGGCCAGGATGTCCTCGAAGATGTTCGCCGAGGTGATGTCGCCCTTGGCCCGCATCACCTCCACCCCGCGCCGCAGCCGGTCGATGGCCTCGACTTCGATCTGCCGGTCGGCAGTGAACATCTCCGTCAGCGTCTGCCCGACGTTGACGTGGAAGAGACGCTGGTAGTTGGGGAGCCCTTCGAGAAACAGAATGCGGTCGGTGAGCCGTTCGGCGTGACGCATCTCGTCGAAGGACTCCGCACGGGTGTACCGGGCGAGCTTCGGCCAGCCGAAGTGCTCCTGCATCTTGGCGTGCAGGAAGTACTGGTTGATCGCCGTCAGCTCGGCCGTCAGCTGCTCGTTGAGGAATTCGATGACCTCGGGGTCGCCCTGCATGTCTGCGGGCTCCTTCCAGGAAAGAAAACGTGCCAGGTGGGTGCGCGCCCGCGCATCCTCGCACCGTGTCGTCACCCGGTCCAGTAAGCGAAGGCTTACCGAAATCGCCCGAATTGGCGATCGGAAAGCCTTCGGGCAACCTTTGCCGGGGTGCCGGTGAGCGGCGTCAAAGGGGTCTGTCACCATGGGGCGATGGGTCAGTCGCAGAGTCCTGGGGAGGAGCAGCAAGCGCTTCCGCCAGGGCAGCGGCTCCAGCGCGGATGGCCGGTCACGCACTACGGGCCGGTGCCGAAGTTCAAGGCCGACCGGTGGGATTTCCGGGTCTTCGGGGCGACGGCGGACGGCGTTAAGCACTCCTGGAACCACGAGGAGTTCACGGCGCTGCCCTACGAGACCGTCGTGGGCGACCTGCACTGTGTCACCAAGTTCAGCATGCTGGGCGCCGAATGGGGCGGTGTGCTCGCCCGTACGGTGCTGGAGCTGGCGCCTCCCGCGGACGACGTCACGCACGTCATGGTCTGGGCCGAGTACGGGTTCAGCTCGAACCTGCGGCTGCCGGACTTCGCCGCTGCGACGACTCTCTTCGCCACCCACCGCGCCGGTGAACTGCTCACCGCCGAACACGGCTTCCCGCTGCGGCTGGTGGTGCCGCAGCTGTACGCGTGGAAGGGCCCCAAGTGGGTGCGCGGCGTGGAGTACATGACGACCGACCGCCGCGGCTTCTGGGAGGAGCGGGGCTACCACAACATCGGCGACCCCTGGAAGGAACAGCGTTACTCCTACCAGGAGGAGCCCGGTGAAGGGCCGGAGATGTAGCGCGGTCAGTGGTGTTCGTGCAGCACCGCGTGGCCCCTGCCCCGGGCGATCATCCACCGGTTCACGGGAGTCGTGACGAGGAAGGCCACGGCGAACGCGAGCGCCAGGGCGCCCCAGAAGAGGAAGTCCGTCAGATGCGCGTCCAGTGCTCCGGGGACCAGGACCACCACCGAGTTGTCGACCGCCTCCATCACCACGATGGAGACGGTGTCGGCCGTGAGCGCGACCTTGACCGCCGCCTTCACGCCCAGTCCGGCCCGCAGCACGGCGTACAGCGTGAGGCTGTAGCCGAAGACGAACGCGAGGGCGATGGCCGTCGCCATCGTCGGCACGTCGTGCCAGGCGAAGGCGGTGCCGATGACGAGGCCCAGGATCTCCCCGAAGGCGCAGCCCGTGAGGCAGTGCAGCGTGGCGCGGGCCGCCGTCCCCCACGAGGTCTCGCCACCGTGCCGCACGCTCAGCCTCCGCCCTTTCTCAGTTCCTTCAGCCGTGCCACGTCCGCGGCGTGGCCCTCCTTGCGGCCGGGGGTCTCGATGACGAGCGGGACGCCCTCGGTCGCCGGGTGCGTCATCAGATCGGCGAACGGTCCGTGCCCGATGTGGCCGGAGCCGATGTTCGCATGGCGGTCCTTGCGGGCGCCGACGACATCCTTGGAGTCGTTGGCGTGGATGAGCTTGAGCCGTCCGGGCCCGGCGACCGACTCCAGCTCGTCCAGCGTCCGCTTCACGCCTCCCGGCGCCGCCAGGTCGTGCCCGGCGGCGAAGATGTGACAGGTGTCGAGGCAGACGCCGAGCCGGGGGTGCCGGCCCAGGATCTCGAAGTACGGCCCGAGGTCCCGGACAAGGGAGCAGAGCGAGAACCCCTGGCCGGCCGTCGGCTCCAGCAGCAGCCACGGGTCGTCCTCGTGCGTCAGTTCCTCCAGCAGCGGCCGGAGCAGCCGGCCCACCTGCGCGAGGGCGGTCGCGGGGTCGCGCCCGCCCGTCGCCGAACCCGTGTGGACCACGACGCCGGAGGCACCGATCTCACGTCCCCTGCGGAGCGAATGGCGCAGCGAGGAAACGGAGTTGTGAGCCGTGGCCTCCGTATGTGAGCCGAAATTGATGAGATAGGGGGCGTGCACGAATACGGGGAGTTCCCTTTCCTCGCACGCTGCACGGAATTGCTCGTCCTGCTGTGGGGATCCGGAAGTCGTCGCCCAGCCACGGGGATTGGCGACGAAAACCTGTACGGTCTCCGCCCCGATGTCGTCGGCGTAGGAAATGCCATTGGCGGCCAGGCCCCCTGCTACGGGGACGTGGCCGCCAATGGGATTGCGGTTTCGCTCAGTCGTCACACCATCAGTATGCCGAGTTCACGTTGTCCATCGAACCGTACCTGTCCGCCGCGTAGTTGCAGGCGGCCACGATGTTGGCGACCGGGTCGGTCATGTCGGTGGACGTGCCGGGGACGTGGTATGCGTCGAAGGTCGGCTTGATGGTCTGGAGCAGACCCTTGGACGGAGTGCCCTTCTGGGCGTTGATGTCCCAGTTGTTCACGGCGTTGGGGTCGCCGCCGGACTCGCGGATGATGTTCCGCTTGATGCCGTCGTAGGACCCGGGGATGTCGTGCTTCGCCATGATGTCGCGGGCCTCGCGGATCCAACCGTCGAGGTTCTCGGGGTAGGTCTTCTTCTCGGGCTTGGCGCGCTCGGCGTCGCGGGACGCCTTGGCGGCCTCGGCCTTGCGCTCGGCGGCGGCCTCCTTGGCGGCCTTGGCCTTGGCGGCCTCGGCGCGCTCGGCTGCGACGGCCTTCTGCTCGGCCACCGCCTCCTTCTGGTCGGCCACGGCGTCGTTGGTGCGCTGGACGTCGGCGTCCAGGGTGCCCTGCTTGGCAGAGGAGAGCAGCACCTTGTTGGCCTGGGAATCCTTCGTACTCTCTGCGGCGGCCGTCGAGGCGCTCACCTTCTTGGCGCCGGACTGGCTCTGGTTGCCCGCGTCGGCGGTGCCGGGGAGGACGGTCAGTGCGATTGCCGCCACGCCCACGGTGGATATACCGACGGCAGAGAAACGGGCGAACTTGGGACTGCGGACGTAGCCGGGAATGCTGGGCATCGTGTCGAACCTTTCAACATTGCTTGCGTCGCAGAGGCCGGAAAGGCGTAGTACGCCGAGTTCCGAATCCCCGGCGCGTGCGACCGAGAGCAATTGTTAAAGGCTCCGAAAACACAGCCCAAAAGTGTGACGTACTATCCCGGCTCGTTCTTCGCGGCACGCGCGGGGGTGCCGCGGGCGCCATACGGGCCCTCCTCGGCGCGGCGGGCGAAGGGTGCGGATATGCACTAAGCGCCGTCGTAAGTGATATGGGCCCTATGTCCGGAGTCACACGCGGGACGCCCGTGTTCACGGCCGGTGAGGGATTCTGCGCGGGGTGTCAGCGGTCCTCGCGGCACTCCGAGGGCTGCGGGAGCGTCATGCGTGCCCGGCCGCGCGCCCCTCGGGCTCTGCTTCCGGCCGTCTCAGGCCTCAGCGCAGCCAGATCGTCACGCGCGAGCCACGCGGAGCCTCGTCCCCGCCCCCGGGCGACTGGCTGAAGACCTTGTTGCCGAAGAAGATCTTGCGCACGGTGACCTCGAAGCCCGCGTTCTCCAGCTTCTTGCGCGCCTGCTTCTGCTTCATGCCTTCCACCTCCGGGACGTCCACCGTGTCCTGGCCCTTGGAGATGGTGAGCGTGACGGTGTCGCCCTCGGCGGCGGGGGAGCCCTCCGCGGGCGTCTGGCGGGCGACGCTGCCCTCGTCCTCCTCCGAGAAGACGCGCTCGGGGGCGATGCGGACCTTCAGGCCCTCCTCCCGCAGGTCCTCCGTCGCGGAGTCCTCGTCGTCCCCGACGACGTCCGGCACGTCGACCGGTGCGCCCCTGGAGACGGTCAGGGCTACGGGCGAGCCGGGACGGCGCTCGCTGCCCGCGTCCGGCTCGCTCGCGATCACGGAGCCCCGCGGGGTGTCCTCGCTGAACTTCTGCCGCACCGTGCCGGCCTCCAGGCCGGCCGCCTTGAGCTTGCTCCGGGCCTCGGAGAGGGGCGTCCCCGCCAGGCCGGGCACCTTGACGATCTCAGGGCCGCGGGAGACGACGAGCGTGACGGTGCCGGTCCTGCGGATGCGGTCGCCCGGGTCCGGGTTCGACTCGATCACGTGGCCGCGCTCGACGCGCTCGCTGTGGTCCCGGGTGACCTTCACGTCGAGCCCGGAGTCGCCGAGGACTTTCCTGGCCTCCGACTCGGTCTTGTCCAGCACGGCCGGCGTCTGCGTGAACTGGCCGGAGTTGATGTACCAGACGCCCGTGCCCACCAGCAGCAACAGCATCGCCGTGAGAGTCACCAGGAAGACCCGTCCGCCGCCGCGCCGCCTTCCCGGTCCGCCGTCGTGCGCCGGTCCGCCGTCGCGCGGCGGTGCGGCGTAGCGGGCGGTGCGGTTCAGGTCGTCGTCGCCGTGGCCGTCTCCGGGGCCGTGGCCGTGCCCGTACTCGTGCATGGCCGCGGCCGGGCGCGGAAGAACGCTGGTGCTCTCCTCGGGCCCCGCCGAGGGCCCGAACCCCGATCGCATGCGGCCCTCGCCCAGGGCGGTGCCCGCCGAGAGGACCTCGGCGAGGCCCGGCTGCGGGTCCTTCGCCCGCGGTGGGACGGAGTCCAGCTGTGCGGCGGTGAGGCGGGCCCGTACGTCGCGGGTCTCCGAGAGCATCGCGGCCGCGTCCTGAGGGCGGCCGTCCGCCGCGCGTGCCGTGGCCCGTGCGACCAGCGCGTCCAGCTCCGGCGCCAGGCCGGGCACGGCCGCCGACGGCGCGGGCATGTCCTCGTGCAGATGCTGGTAGAGGACCTGCGCCGGTGTGCCGCCGGCGTGAGGCTTCTCACCGGTGAGCATCTCGTAGAACATCACGCCGCACGCGTAGAGGTCCGTACGGGTGTCGGCCGTGCCCTGCTCGATCTGTTCCGGGGCGAGGTACGAGACGGTGCCGAGGATGGTGTCGGATCCGACGGACGTCTGGCTGTCCACGGCCCTCACGAGGCCGAAGTCCGCGACCTTGACGCGGCCGTCGTCGCCGATCAGCACGTTCTCCGGCTTCATGTCGCGGTGGACCATGCCCGCGTGGTGCGCGGCCCCCAGCGCGGCCAGCATCGGCTCCAGCACGTCGAGGGCGACGCGCGGGCGCAGCGCGCCGCGGTCGCGCAGGACGTCCCGCAGCGTGCACCCGGAGACGTACTCCATGGCCAGGTAGACATAGGTCCCGTCGGTGCCCTGGTCGTAGACGCCGACCACGTTCGGGTGAGCGAGACGGGCGACGGACTTCGCCTCGCGGATGAAGCGGTCGACGAAGGCGCTGTCGCCGGCCAGCGAGGGGTGCATGACCTTCAGGGCCAGCCGGCGGTCGAGGCGGGTGTCGACAGCGCGGTAGACCGTCGCCATGCCGCCGACGGCGATGCGTGACTCGACCCGGTACCGGCCGTCGAGCACCTGGCCGACCGGGGGCGTCTCCCCGGCGGGGCCGGAGGAGGAGTCCTGAAGGCTCGTATCCATCGACGAAGAGTCTACGAGTCATCCCGGTGACGAAAATCCGTGGTGCGCCATGCGGTGGGCGATACGGCCGAATGACAAGGTGAATCATCCGCATCATCCGGTATGCGCCCGTTATGCCCTGTTCGGGACCTTGGTCGGTAACAGAGCCCGGGCGGCTCGCCGGGACGTGTGGACTTTCCGGTTCCGGCCGCCGTATCTCCGGACCTCTTTCCCTTTTCCCTCTTCGTTCCCGCCTTCTCCTCTCTGTTCTTCCCTTTCTTCTTTCTTCCCGCTTCCACCCGCTCTCCGAATTGCCCCGTCCGGGACTTCCGTCCTTTCGCGCTCCGGGACCTTCGTCCCGGTCAGCCGAAGGCCGGGCGCTCCGGGTCGAGCGCGGCCACGCCCTCCACCGGGGAGGACGCCTCCGCGAAGTGACGGCGCGGGATGCGGCCCGCGCGTGCGGCCAGGCGGCCCGACGCGACCGCGTGCCGCATCGCCTCGGCCATCAGAGCGGGTTCCTGCGCCCTGGTCACGGCGGAGGCGAGCATCACGGCGGCACAGCCCAGCTCCATGGCGAAGGCGACGTCCGAGGCCGTCCCGGCGCCCGCGTCGAGGACGACGGGCACCCCGGCGCGCTCGGTGATCAGCTGGAAGTTGTGCGGATTGCGGATGCCGAGGCCGGAGCCGATGGGGGAGCCCAGCGGCATGACGGCAGCACAGCCGGCGTCCTCCAGCTTCCGTGCCAGAACGGGGTCGTCGTTCGTGTACGGCAGCACGGTGAAGCCGTCGTCGACCAGCGTCTCGGCCGCGTCGAGGAGTTCGACGGGATCGGGCAGCAGCGTGCGCTCGTCGGCGATGACTTCGAGCTTCACCCAGTCGGTGCCGAGCGCCTCCCTGGCCAGCCGGGCGGTGAGTACGGCCTCACCGGCCGTGTAGCAGCCCGCCGTGTTCGGCAGTACCGCGATGCCGTGCCTCTCCAGCACGGACAGCACGGAGCCCTGAACGGCCGGGTCGAGGCGGCGCATCGCGACCGTCGTGAGTTCCGTCCCGGAGGCGACCAGCGAGCGTTCCATGACGTCGAGGCTCGGCGCTCCGCCCGTACCCATGATCAGCCGGGAGCCGAAGGCGCGGTCGCCGATGACGAGCGGGTCCTCCACGGCGGAGCCGGAGGGGGACGGGGCGGCCGCGTACGGGACGGACGGGGACGTGTGCGGTTCGGGCTGCGGTGTGGTGTGGACCGCGGTGCCGGTCATAAGGATCAGCCTCCTTGGACTGCGGTCAGTACCTCGATGCGGTCGCCGTCGGCCAGTCGTGTCCGGGGCCATTCGCCCCGTGGCACGACGGCCTCGTTGACGGCCGCGGCCACACCCGAGGGTGCGGACGTGAGGCCCGCCACGAGCTGGTCGAGGGTGGAGCCGGACGGGACGTCGCGGGAGTCGCCGTTCACGGACACGGAGACGGTCGCGGTGCTCACGGCACCCGCCGCACCTGCGCAACCCGCTGAACCCGCGCCGTCCGCGCCGTACGGTGCGTCTGAGGGGACGGTCGTCATGCTGAACGCTCCTGTGGCTCGCTTCCGGAGAGGACACCCGCCGCTTCGGGGACGGAACCGCCGAACCGCCGGGGAGTGAACGGCCGGACCTGCTCGGGGAGTTCACCCGTCGCCAGCAGTTCGCCCATCGCGTCACCGGTGACGGGCGTGAGCAGCACGCCGTTGCGGTAGTGGCCGGCGGCCAGATGGAGGTCCGGCAGCGCCGTCGGCCCCAGCAGCGGCGCGTTGTCGGGGGAGGCCGGGCGCAGGCCCGCGGTGGTCTCGGTCAGCGGCAGTTCGGTGAGGCCGGGCGTGAGTTCGTGCGCGTCGCGCAGCAGTTCGTAGACGCCGCCCGCCGTGACTGTCGTGTCCCAGCCCATCTCCTCACTCGTCGCGCCGATCACCAGTTCGCCGTTGGCGCGCGGCACCAGATAGATGTTCCCGCCGCGCACGATCGCCCGGACGGTGCGGGAGAGGAACGGTCCGTACGCGGTCGTCTGCGGCATGCGCAGCCGCACCACCTGGCCCTTGACCGGCCTTACGGGCGGCAGGAGTTCGGGCGGCACGCCCTCCAGACGGGAGGCCCAGGAGCCCGTCGCCAGTACGGTCTGGCCGGCTTCGACCGTCGTACCGTCGTCGAGCGTCACCCCTGCGGCGCGCCCGCCGGTGACCGTGAGACGCAGCGCCGCGGCCCGCCGGAAGGTCACGCCCGCGCGCTCACAGGCGAGCAGCAGCGCCGTCGCGAGCCGTCGCGGGTCGGCCTGGTGGTCACCGTCGACGCGCAGCCCGCCCCGTACGGACGGAGAGAGCATCGGCTCCAGGCGGCGGCAATCCCGCCCCGTGAGCCACTGCGATTCGAGCCCGCAACGCCCCTGCAGCGCGTGCAGTTCACGCAGGTGCGCACGGTCGTCCGCGTCGAGAGCGACGGAGAGCGTCCCGCAGGAGCGGTAGCCGATGTCCTGACCGCTCGCCTCCTCCAGTTCCGCCGCGAAGTCCGGATAGCGGGCGGCGGAGGCGAGGTTGAGCGCGAGCAGCGCCTCCTCGCCGTAATGGAGTTCGGTGACGGCGGCGAGCATTCCGGCCGCCACCCGCGCGGCGCCGCCGCCCGGTGCGGGGTCGACGACCGTGGTGTCCAGCCCGCGACGGGCCGCCTGCCAGGCGGTGACGAGGCCGATGATGCCGCCGCCGACGACGGCCACGTCGGCGTGTGTCCGCCCGCCGGAATCACGCTGTGCGCGCGTGGTCGGGTGTGTGCTGCCGGGACGCATGAGAAAGCTGCTCCTCCCTTCGCCGGAATGACCCGGATCAGGTTCGTACGGTCGGAGGCCGCAGCCTCCCTCTCAGTCCGGTGCGCCGGACTCCCGCGTATGCCATGTCGTGTTGTGCGGCACCGGCGACGGGCGCCGAAGGGCCGTTGCCGTGGCTGACGGTGCCGGACCGTGCCCGGCTCGCCGTGCCGCTGTCCGCCAGCGTACTGCGCCGCCGCGGCTGTGTGACCGGCAGCGGCAGCGGCGACCGCTCCGGAGCGTTCCCCGCGCCGTCCTAGGATGATCGGGTGGGCGACAGTCGGAGCGAACAGCGGGTCGTTGTCGTCGGTGCGGGGATGGCCGGCGTACAGACGGCCGTGCAACTGCGTGAGCAGGGATGGCCGGGAGGTATCCGGCTGATCGGGAGCGAGCACCATCAGCCGTACGACCGGCCGCCGTTGTCCAAGGCGGTACTGCTCGGCAAGAGCGAGGACGCCGCGTTCGACGTCGACTTCGCCTCTCTCGGCACCGACTTGGAGCTGGGCCGGGAGATCACCGGACTGCGCACCGCCGAACGCATGCTGGAGACCGCCGCGGGCACCGTGGGCTACGACCATCTCGTCATCGCGACGGGGGCGGAACCCGTGGCCCTGCCCGGCAGCGAGGGCGTTCGCGGCGTCCGTCTGCTGCGCACCCTGGACGACGCGGCCCGGCTGCGGCCCGTACTGGCGGCGCGGGGCGAGGTCGTCGTGGTCGGAGCCGGCTGGATCGGCGCCGAGTTCACCACCGCGGCACGGGAGGCGGGCTGCGCCGTCACCGTCGTGGAGGCCGCGGGGCAGCCGCTTCCGGGGGCGCTGCCGCCCGAGGTCGCGGTCCACATGCGCGACTGGTACGAGCAGAGCGGCGCGCGGCTGCGTACGGGCGTCGCCGTGCGCTCGGTGGAGCGCGGCGGGGTGCTGCTGGCCGACGGCACAAGGCTGCGGGCCGACGCCGTCGTCGTGGGCATCGGCTCGCGTCCCGCGACGGGCTGGCTCGCGGGCTCGGGCATCGAGCTGGGCGGCGACGGGGGAGTGCTCGCGGACGAGTGGCTGCGCACCTCGGCCCCGCACGTGTACGCGGTCGGCGACTGTGCCTCTTTTCCCTCCGCCCGGTACGGCGAACGGCTGCTCGTGCACCACTGGGACAACGCGCTGCAGGGGCCGCGCGTCGTGGCCGCCAACATCATCGCCGCGACGCTGCCGGACGGCGAGGCGGAGCTGGCGGTCCACGACCCGGTGCCCTACTTCTGGTCGGAGCAGTTCGGCCGCTTCATCCAGTACGCGGGACACCAGACGGGCGGGGACGAACTGGTCTGGCGCGGTGACCCGGGCGAAGCGGCCTGGTCCGTCTGCTGGCTGCGTGAGGGAGCCCTCACGGCGCTGCTCGCCGTCGGCCGGCCCCGCGACCTGGCCCAGGGCAGAAGGCTGATCGAGCGGGGTGCGGCGGTCGAGCGGGAGCGGGTGGCGGACGCGGCGGTGGCGCTGAAGAAGGCCGTCCGCTGACGGCGGACACGGGCCGGTGCCAAAGGCCGCCCGGCAGGGCGGCGGCAGGGCGGTGGCGGTGGGCCGCGGAACGCACCGGCGGCCGGCCGGGGCCGGCGGACGACCTCGGATGACGTGCTGAGGACGGACTTGTGGCGGCCGCACAGTAGTGACTGTCACAGCGGGATGGCACGCTGGTGGCGTGACAGAGATTGATGCAAAGACCGATGCTCTCGTCCCTTCCTGGCTCACTCTCCCCGACGTCGCCGAAAAGCTGGACGTCCCGGTGACCCGCGCCCGCCAGCTGGTCAAGGAGGGCCAGCTGATCGCGGTCCGCAGAGGGGAGGAGCGCACCTTGCAGGTCCCGGCGGACTTCATCGGCTCCGGCCGCATCGTGAAGGGCCTGGTCGGCACGATCACGCTCCTCAAGGACGACGGCTTCAGCGACCAGGAGATGCTGGAGTGGCTCTTCACCGAGGACGAGAGCCTGCCCGGCACCCCGGCCCAGGCCCTGCGTGAGAACCGCGGGACAGAGGTGAAGCGGCGGGCCCAGGCACTCGCCGTGTGATTTCCGGCACAGCACGGATCACGGCACCGCCTCAACCGCCGTACCTCACAAGAGCCGCGCCGCACGCGGCGCCGCATCACGCAACGGACGCCACGGACCGGACCCACGAGCCGGAACAGGCAGGGCCCTAAGGCGGGGCCCAGGGCCGGACGTTCCGGCCCAGGGCCGGACGACCGGCCGGACCCGCCGGCTGGACCGGCCGGGCACCTGGTGTCACACCGCACACATCCACCTGCGTGCGGGCCCGCCGCAGCGCCTGCTGCGCCGGGCCCGCACGCCCTCGTCCCGGGGGACGTCCCTCATGAGCACCACCAACGCCCGCCGTCTGCTCGCCGGCGCCCGGCTGTATCTGTGCACCGACGCGCGCAAGGAGCAGGGCGACCTGCCGGAGTTCCTCGACGCGGTCCTCCGCGGCGGCGTCGACATCGTCCAGTTGCGCGACAAGACCATGGAGGCCGCCGAGGAGCTGGAACACCTCTCGGTCTTCGCGGACGCCTGCCGGCGCCACGGGAAGCTGCTCGCCGTCAACGACCGTGCGGACGTCGCGCACGCCGCGGGCTCCGACGTGCTCCACCTGGGCCAGGGGGATCTGCCCGTACCCGCCGCCCGTGCGCTCCTCGGCGAGGACGTCCTCATAGGCCGCTCCACGCACGCCGTGGCGGAGGTCGACGCCGCGACGGCCGAGCCCGGCGTGGACTACTTCTGCACCGGCCCCTGCTGGCCGACCCCCACCAAGCCGGGCCGCCACGCCCCCGGCCTGGATCTCGTGAGGTACACGGCGTCGCGGGCCACGGAGCGTCCCTGGTTCGCCATCGGCGGCATCGACGCCGCCAACCTGGACGAGGTGCTCGACGCCGGCGCCAGGCGCGTCGTCGTCGTACGCGTCCTGACCGCCGCCGATGATCCGGAGGGCGCCGCGGCCGGGCTGGCCGTGCGGCTCCGGGAGCGGGCCGCGGCGGACGGGCCCGGTTTGGCCCGCTGAGACAGGCAGGGCCCGGTGGGACGGGCGAGGCATGCGAGAGCAGCGCTCTGCACTGAGAGCGGTGCTACAGAACGGAAGTTGCTCTCCGCCGGGCGCCGAAACCGCTTGCGGCACCGCGTCTCCGGGACGTTTCCGCTGCGTACACGGCAGGTGCCCGAGTGAAGAATCTGCGCCGACAAGGGCGGACGGAAGGGACGTAAGCGCTCTTCACGGCCCGTCGCCCTCTAGCCAAGGCCGATAGCCTGCAAGCATGGCCATCGGTATCTCAGCTACCAGGACAGACAGCACGACGACTGTGCGTGAGCTCCTCGCGACGGGGAAGCCCTCGTACTCCTTCGAGTTCTTCGCCCCGAAGACCGAGAAGGGCGAGCGCTCGCTGTGGAACGCCCTGCGGCGGATCGAAGCGGTATCACCGACCTTCGTTTCCGTGACCTACGGAGCGGGAGGCTCCTCGCGGGAGGGCACCGTACGGAACACCGAGCGGATCGCCAACGAGACGACGCTCACCCCCGTCGCACACCTCACCGCCGTCAATCACTCCAGGGCGGAACTGCGCAACGTCATCGGCCAGTACGCGGACGCGGGCATCCGGAACGTGCTCGCGATCAGGGGCGACCCTCCCGGTGACCCGATGGGCGAGTGGATCAGGCACCCCGAGGGCCTCACCTACGCCTCCGAACTCGTCGAGCTGATCAAGGAGTCGGGGGACTTCTGCGTGGGCGTGGCGGCCTTCCCCGAGATGCACCCGCGCTCCGACGACTGGGACACCGACGTGCGCCACTTCGCCGCCAAGTGCCGCGCAGGCGCCGACTACGCGATCACGCAGATGTTCTTCCGGGCCGAGGACTACCTCCGGCTGCGGGACAGCGCGGTGGCAGCCGGTTGCGAGACCCCGATCATCCCGGAGATCATCCCGGTCACCAACGTGAAGCAGATCGAGACGTTCGCACAGCTGAGCAACGCGACGATTCCGGGCGAACTGGCGGACCGGCTCCGGGCGGTCGAAGACGATCCGGCGGCGGTACGCTCGGTCGGGATCGAGTACGCGACGGAGATGTGTGCGACGCTGATGGCCGAAGACGTCCCGGGACTTCACTTCATTACGCTCAACAACTCCACGGCAACGTTGGAAATCCATCAGAATCTTGGTCTCCACAACCGACCCTGAGCCGAAGTAGCCGGCCGAGGCAGTGAGAAGGGGGCGCACATGGGCTGGACAGTCCTCTATATCGCGTTCGGCGTCGTCGCGCTGTGGCTGCTGGGCGAGGTGCTCCTGCAGTACAAGGCGCGGCTGCGCTGGCGAGTGCTGGCCTTCACCGGCTTTCTGTGCGTCGTGGCGGGGGCGCTGATCCCCTCGGTCGTCGTGATCGGCATCGGGATCGCCGCCTTCGCCACGGGCCAGACCTTCGTGACGCTCTCCTACCGCCGGGGCTTCGTGGCGGGCTGGGCACTCACCGGAGTGCCGGGCGTCAGCCGCCGCCGTGAAGAGCCGGAGCCCGAGGCCGAACTCGGTCCGGCCCCCGCGTTCGACGCCATGGACGCGCCCGAGCCCGTACCGGCCCTGACGGCGTCCGGTGGCTACGGCTCGAACGGGTTCCAGCAGAACGGCCTGGAGCAGAACGGCTACGACACCGCCGGTTTCGCCGCCGTGGACTCGATGAGCGCGCCGAGCGGCTTCAGCAGCCCGAACGGCTACGACAGAACCGGGTTCGGCGGCATGGACCCGATGAGCACCCAGGGCGGCTTCAGCAGCCCGAACGGCCTTGGCACGAGCGGGAACCGCTACGACAACCCGAACGGCTTCGGCACGAACGGCAACGGCTACGACACGGCCGCATTCGCCGGCGCCGGTCCCAACGGGTCCGCGCCCAGCGGCGCCGGCCCCAACGGCTTCGACGCGACACAGGCGTTCAGCCCGTTCAGCCCCGAGACCGACGGCTACCAGACGGGCGCTTTCCCCCCGGCGAACGGCGGTTACGGACCGCAGGACAACGGCCAGCAGCAGGTCCCCGTCTACCAGCCGGGCCCGCTGCCGGACGAGACCGGCGAGTTCATGCCCGGCGGCTACGGCGGCTACGGCTACCCGGGCCCCGTGCAACCGGGCCCCGTGCAACAGCCCGGCATATACCAGGAGTTCGGCGGCCAGCAGTACGGCGGCGGGTTCTCCGACCCGTACGCGGCCTTCGACGCGGGCGGGGCACCGCCCCCGGGCGGCCCCTCCTACGACTCGTACGGCGGCTACGGCGGTTACGACGCCCCCGCCTACAACGGCTACGACGCCGGCGGCTACGGCGGTGGCGGCTTCGGCGACCAGCAGGGCTACGGCCCCCAGCAGTCCCCGTACGGGATCTCCGACACCTTCGGCGGAGGCGGCGGCCTGGGTGCGGGCGGTTCGGGCGCCGACGCCTACGGGTCCATGTACGGCAACGGCGAGACGTACGCCGACGGCCAGTCCTACTTCCCGCAGGCCCCGACGGGCGGTGCGGGCGCCTGGGTACCGCAGCAGCGCGACCCGAACGACCCGATGCAGCAGGAGCAGTACCCCTACCAGGACGACCCGTACGGCTACGGACCTCAGGGCCAGGGCAACGGCTACGGAGTCGGCAACGGGTACGGCGCGGGGAACGGCTACTACTACTGACCGGCTGCTGCTGACCGGCCACGGCCGGCAGCGCCTCCCGCCGGCCGTCCGTGGTCCCGCCACGCGGCCGCACAGCCCGCTCAGTGCGAGCCGCGCCAGTCGTCGCCCTCCACGATCAGTCCGGCCACCAGTGCGCCGGACATTCCCGCGTGTGCGGCACCGCCGCCCGGGTGCGCCCAGCCGCCGGCGCGGTAAAGCCCCTTCGTCGCCGTCCTGTTGGGCGGGCGCACATCCACCGCTCCGGCGTCCTGCCGGGACCACCCGGCGCGGCCTCCGCGGCCACCGCTGCTCCCGCCGCCGTACGGTCCGGCGAGCACCGGTGCCGGCACCAGGCCGCCCGGCGCCCCCGTTTCCGCCTCGACGTCCCGGGGCGTACGCACCTCCCGCCACAGCACGCGTCCGCCCAGGCCCAGTCCGGCCGCGTCGGCCGCGGCCGTGAGCCGGTCGGCGAGCCGCGAAGCGTCGTCCTCACCGCGGATCTCGTCCGGTGCGACCGGGACCGACAGCACGGCGGTCTCGTGCCCGGCGCCGGGACGGAGGCCGGGATCGTCAGGACGCAGCACCGTCAGCGGCTGCCCGGGCGCGTCCTCGCGGTGCACGACGGTGCGGTGCACGGTCTCCGCGGGCCTCCCGCCGCGCAGCGCGAGCAGCACGGTGACACGCGACCGTGCGGGGGCCGCGGGCGTCGCCGTCACCGGGTCCGCTCCGGCCGCCTCTCCCGGTACGCGGGCGCCGCCCACGACGACGCTGTCCGCGGGGACTTCGGGCTCCCCGGCCGGTTTCACGCCCACCGCTCTGCCGTTCTTCTCCAGGACGTCGACGACCTCGCAGCCGAAGCGGAAGTCCACCTTGCGCTCCATGCAGCGCGTGTACAGGGCCTCGGCGAGGGCCCGCATCCCGCCGCGCACGTACCAGCTGCCGAAGGTGTGCTCCATGTACGCGAGTACGGCCGCACCGGCCGGCGCCGACCGCGGGTCCAGGCCGTAGGCCCATGCGCAGCTGTTCAGCATGGACACCAGGCGCGGGTCGCGCAGTTCGACTGCGGCGGCGTCGGCGAGTGCGGGGGTGCGGCGGCGCAGCAGCCCCTTGGCGCGCAGCGCGGGATGCCTGGAGCGCAACGCTGGATAGGGGTCGTGGGCGAGGGTCTCGCGCAGTGCCGGGACGCCGTCCTCGGTCAGCGGCTCCTCCAGGAGCGGTCGCCTCGTGGCGTCCCAGACGGTACGGGCGCGGGCGAGCATGTCCGTCCAGCGCTCGCCCGCGCCCGCACCGAACGCCTCGTCGAGGGCCGCGAGGACTCCCGCGCGGGAGCCGGAGGGCAGCGAGACGGCGGTGCCGCCGGGGAAGACGTGCCGGACGGCCGGATCGAGGCGTACGAGGTCCAGGCGGTCCTCGAGCTTCTCCCTGCCGGTCTTGACGAACAGGTCGCGGTAGACGGCCGGCAGGTGCAGAATCCCGGGGCCGGTGTCGAAGCGGAAGCCGTCCCGTTCGTAGCGCCGGACGCCGCCGCCGTAGGTCTCCGTGCGCTCGTACACCGTCACCCGGTGCCCGGCCGTGGCGAGCCGCGCGGACGCCGCCATGGCGCCCAGTCCGGCGCCGATCACCGCAATGCGTGCCATGACGGGGGACTTTAGCCGGACGCGGGGCGGGCATTCGCGGCGGGCGGCGGGGCGCCGCCTGACACGGCGTCCATGTGAGCCGGGGCGCCGGAGCGCGCGGGCGCCGCCTGAGTGTTACGCCCCGGGGGCGGACCCTTACGGCTGAGTACGGCTACCTAGCCCGCCGGTTGAGTAGCACAGCGGATGGGCGAAGACCGCCGCTGACGGCAGAGTGATGCACGTGGCAAGGGAGCAACGCTCCGGCACCGCCGACACGGGGCGGCGGAACGGGGCGGCTCCCTTGCAAGGGGGACGCGGGGGCACGGGGCCCCGCGTCCATAACGGGGGTCGGGGGATACGGGGGAAGGCGTGCGCAGCCTCAGGACCGGGTGGTCATCGGCTACCGGGGCTGCGCACACCCTCCGACCCGGCCCTGCAGCAGCAGCGACAGCGCACCGTGAACGTCGTCGAGTGAACGCTCCGCCTGGAAAGCCTTCCAGTCGAGGGCCGCCACCAGCACCATGCCGACCAGCGCCGCCGCGGTCAGCGTGACGTCGATGTCGCCGCTCAGCTCGCCCTCCTCCACACCCGCCCGCAGCTCCCGCTCCACGACTGCGACGGCTTCCCTGCGGACGACCAGCAAGGTCGAGTTCCACGCCCTGTTGGTGCGCCACAGTTCCGCGACGTAGAGCCGCGTGAAGGCCGGATAGCGGTCGATGAAGACCAGCCCGGCGCGGACCATCGCGTCGAGGGCGTCGACGTGGCTGCCGCCCGCCTCCGCTGCGGACGCGGCCGCGTCGCGCAGATCCGCCGTCAGCAACTCCACGCCGTGCCGCAGCAGTTCTTCGAACAGCTCGCTCTTGCTGGAGAAGTTGTAGTAGACGGTCCCCTTGGCGACGCCGGCGTGCTCGGCGATCTCCTCCACCGTGGTCGCGGAGAAGCCCTGTTCGGCGATGAGGGTCACGGCCGCCTGGAACAGCTTCTCGCGGGTGGCGAGGCGGCTCACAGCGCGATCTCCGGGTGCAGGCGGTCCACCGTCCACACCTGTCTGCGGTGCGCCGTGAGCGCCGTCAGCGCGAGTGCCCCCGCGGTGAAGGCCAGCAGTACGAGGCAGGCCTGCCACACCGGCCACAGACCGCCGCCCGTGATGAGGTGCCGCAGCCCCTCCACGACGTAACTCATGGGCAGGAAGGGATGGATGGCGTTGAAGAAGTCAGGGCTGGTCTGTATCGGATACGTGCCGCCCGCCGACGTCAGCTGGAGCATCAGCGCCGCCAGCACGAGGACGCGGCCGGCCGGGCCGAACCGGGCGCCCAGGAACTGCACGATCGCCGTGAAGCAGAGCGTCACCAGCAGCAGGAAGCCGACCGTGCCTGCTCCTTGGGCGAGCCTGAGCCCCAGCCCCCAGTGCAGCACGCTCAGCAGAGCCCCCGCCTGCAGTGCACCTATCGCGGCGACGGGCAGCCAACCGGCCAGCGTGATGCGGACGGCGGGCGCGCCCGCCGCGAGTGCGCGTCTGTTGAGCGGCTGCAGCAGCATGTACGCGATCATCGCACCGACCCAGAGCGCGAGCGGGATGAAGTACGGCGCGAACCCCGTGCCGTAGTTGGCCGCGGGATGCGCGTTGGTGGAGGAGAGACCGACGGGGTCGGCCATCACGCCCGTACGGTCGTCACGCTCCTGCTTGCCGTAGTCGGGGATCTTCTTCACGCCGTCGTGCAGCCCGCCGGACAGCTGCGACGAGCCGTCCGCGAGCTTGTACATCCCGCCGTCGAGCGTGCCTGCGCCCTTCGCCAGCTTGCCGACGCCCGCGTCGAGGCCGGCGGCGCCCCTCTCGGCACTCGCAAGGCCGCTGTCCAGCCGGCCCGCGCCCGCGTGGACCTTCTGCGCGCCCTTGTTGAGCGCGTGTATCCGGGCCACGGCCTTGTCGAGGTCTTTACCGAGGTGGGGGGCGCGGCCTGCGAGTGCGTTCGCGTGGCTGTGCAGGTCGTCGAGACTCTCACCCAGCCGGGTGAGGCCGTCCTGCTTCTTGATGACGTCGTTCACGTCCGCCGCGACGTCCGCCGCGGTGTCCGCGGCGTCCCTGGCCTTCTTCAACTGCGGGCATGAGGTGTCCAGTTCGACCGGTCCTTCGCACCGCGCGCGGTAGAGGGCGTCCAGGGTATCGGCGGCCTTGCGGGAGTCGGTCTCGGCCTTGCGCGCCGCGTCGGGCAGTTCGCGCAGGTTCTCCTTGAGCGTCTTGCTCGCACGGGCCACGTCGCGGGCGGCGGTGCCGATCTCGTCCCCGTGTTCGTCGAGGAACGGGCCCAGCTTGCCGGCCGCCTTGTCCGCCTTGTCGGAGAGCTTCTGCGTACCGTCGGCGACCCGCTTCGAGCCCTTCTCCAACTTGTCCGCACCGGCGTGCAGTTGCGAAGTGCCGTTCTTGAGCTTCCCGCTGCCGTGCTCGGCCTCGCCCAGGCCGCTCTTCAGCTCTCCGGCCCCCTTCTTGGCACGGCCGATGCCGTCGCCGAGGCGGTCCGCGCCGTCCGCCGCCTTCGCGGTCCGGTCGTGGAGAGTGGAGAAGGAGACGAAGATCCGGTCGTAGAAGCCGCGTGACGCCTTGCTGGAGGCGGAGGCCCGCACCTCGGAGAAGACGGTGCGGGACATCTGCCCCACGACGTAGTTGCCCGCGTCGTTCGTACGCACCTTCAGGGCGCCGGTCCGCGGGTCGTCACCCGAACTGGAGGCGATCCGCTCGCTGAAGTCGGAGGGCACGGTCAGCGACAGGTAGTAGCGGCCGTCCTCGACTCCCTCGCGGGCGTCCGCGGCGTCGGTCTCCTGCCAGTCGAAGGTGCCGCTCTCGTGCAGCCCTTCGGCGACGGAGTCACCGGCCGCGATCCGCTTTCCGTCCGCCCGGGCGCCCTTGTCCTCGTTGACGAGAGCGACGGGGACCTTGTCGAGGCGCTCGTACGGATTCCAGAACGACCAGAGGTACAGCGCCCCGTAGAGCAGCGGCAGAAGCAGCATGGCCGCCATCGCCGCACGCGGCAGCCGTCCCCTCCCGAACCGCTTGAGTTCAAGCGCGGCCAGTCTCGGCGAGCGCATCCGCTGCCTCCTTCCTCTCCTTGCCGGTTCCCGCGTACTCCCTTGCCGGCGGGGGCTGTTGCCGCGTGCTCCCCGCCCCCGTACGGACGGCCACCGCCCCCGGCGGTGCCTCGCTGCACACGGCCAGCACCGTGACGCCCGACGACGCGACCGAACGCAGCAGCGACCACGCCTGGTCCCGCTCGTCCCCCGAGAGCTTCAAGTCCACGTCGTCGACGCCGAGTACACGGGGCTCGCCGATCAGGGCGAGTGCGAGGGACAGCCGCAGTGATTCCAGACGTTCCAGGTCGCGTACGCGGGTACGGGGGCCCTTCGGCAGGTCGTCCAGGTCGAGACCGGCGGCCCTCAGAGCGCGGTCGACGCGGTCGCGCGATGCCGCGGCACGCTCCCTGCGGGGACGCAGCAGCGCCCGCAGGGAACCGCCGAACCGCCGCTGCAGCAGCGTGCGTTCACGCAACTGCTCGGCGACCGACAGGGACGGTTCGAGGTCGGTGATTCCCGGCACGGCGGCCAGGGCGCTGATCCGGCGCACGGCGGCGAGCTGCCCGGGAAGCCGGCGCCCGTCCACGAGGGCGTGCCCCGCGGTCGCCTTCATGCGTCCGGTGAGCGCCAGCAGCAGACAGGTGCGTCCCGAGCCCGACGGGCCTTCCAGGGCGACGACCGAGCCGGGCGGCGCCTCGAAACGGATGCCGGCGAAGACCTGCCCCCGCGGACCGTCGAGCCCGAAGTCCTCTGCGGATATGCCGGGTTCGGTACGTCCGGCCCCACCGGAGTCGTGTGCGGTGTCGCCCACGAGTCCACCCCTCAAAATTGAACTGACTGGTCAGTCTAAAAGGTACAGCACGGTGCCGGGGGTCCTGTGCCGGCCCCCGGTGCACTTCGCCGTCTCGGTCCGCACAACCGGAAGGCGACCGTCTGTACAGGGCGTCTGTGCAGGTCGGACCGGATTGTCAGTGGTGTGCCTCACGATGTGTACATGCGCCGGTTCATTCGGAAGTCGGACGACGACAGGAGGTTGGTTCCCGTGCAGCGACCCTCTCGGGGAGCGCCCCCGAACTCCCCGCCGGCAAGCGATGTCCATCCCGTGCTGCGCCGCGCGGCCGCGCCGCCCGCCGCCCTCGACCTGCTCGCACAGGCGCAGCACGGGCTGGACGAGGCCGCGGCCATGGAAACGGCCAACGAGCGGTTCGCCACCGCACATCTGGCCGCGCTGCGCACGGCCGCCGCCGTCCTGGCGGTCCGCGGGCGCCCGGAGAGCAGCGAGCGACGCAGGCGAGCCATAAGGAGCGCCTGGGAGGTGCTGCCGGAGGCCGCACCCGAACTGTCCGAGTGGAGCGTGCTGTTCGCCTCCGGGGCACGGAAGCGCGCTCGTGCCGAAGCCGGCATACAGGGCGCTGTCACCTGGCGTGAGGCCGACGACCTCGTCCGTGACACCGGGGTCTTTCTGCGGATGGTCGAGCGGATGCTCGTCTCGCAGCCCGCGCTGCCGCAGCCGCGCGTCGCCCCCGCCGACGACGGAATGACCGCCGGGAGCGCCTCCGTCACCACGGCGGAGCCGCAGACGGTGACGTCCACGGCCCGGATACGGCCGCCGCGAGCGCAGCCGGGTCACCGGCGGCCACGCGCCGGGTGAGGAGCCCGCCGCGGCCTCCCGGCCGGCCGGGGATACGGCGGCCGTTCGCGGCGGGAACGTCGTGCAGGCGGAGGCAATAGGGTGGTGGCTGCACGCCCCTGAGCCGCCGAGGAGCACGTCATGTCCCGCCCCAGCGCATCCAGCCGTACAGCCGTGGTCTGGGAGGTACTGCGAGGCGCCCTCGACCAGCGGGTCAAGGCCGGAGGCCGGGAGACGCTCGACGTCCTCGACACCGGGGGCGGCACGGGCAACTTCGCCGTGCCGGTCGCCGAGCTGGGGCACCGGGTCACCGTCGTGGACCCCAGCCCCAACGCCCTGTTCGGGCTCGAACGCCGCGCCGCCGAGGCCGGCGTGGAGGACAGGGTCCGCGGTGTCCAGGGCGACGCACACGGCCTCTTCGACGTCGTGGAGCGCGGCGGATTCGACGTGGTCCTCTGCCACGGCGTCCTGGAGTATGTGGACGATCCGGCGGACGGCCTCGGCAACGTCGTCGCGGCGCTGCGTCCCGGGGGCGGCACCCTCAGCCTTCTCGCCGCGGGCCTGGGCGGCGCCGTGCTCGGACGGGCCCTCGCAGGCCACTTCACCGAGGCACGGCAGGCGCTGACGGGGCCGGAGGGCCGCTGGGGCACCGGCGACCCGATGCCCCGGCGTTTCACCGCCGAGCAACTGACCGCGCTCGTGGACGCCACGGGCCTGGCCGTCACGGCTGTGCACGGCGTCCGCGTGTTCGCCGACCTGGTCCCGGGCGCGCTAGTTGACACGGAACCGGACGCGGCGGAGGCCCTCGCACGGCTGGAGAGCGCTGCCTCCGAACTGCCCGCTTTCCAGGCGGTCGCGAGTCAGCTGCATGTCCTGGCCGAGCCGCGGTACCACGACCGGTGAGCCCGGCCGGGGCAAGTCCGCCCGGCCGAGCTGACATGCAGAAGTGACCGATCGGTATCACAGTGGTTCGTACCTCACCCGATCAGCTGTTGACCGCCGTATGATCGAGGCACACCGTTCGGCATGGCGGAAAGGCGGTGCGGGAATGCACGGATTGAACGCTCCCTCGCCGGCGTCCGTCATCTCGGTCCTGGTGGGAGGCAATGGCGCAGAGGGGCGGGTTTCACGGGGGCGATTCCCTGCTTATCCTTGGATGGTCGCACCCGGTCGCCCCCGCGACCGACGAGTAGGAGGACTCCGTGCCGCTCTCTGAGCACGAGCAGCGCATGCTCGAGCAGATGGAGCGAGCGCTGTACGCAGAAGATCCCAAGTTCGCGACAGCGCTCGAGGGAAGTGAGCTGCGCAGGTACACCCGCAAGCGGGTCTACCAAGCGGTCGCAGGCTTTCTGGTGGGCATCGCCCTGCTCATGGCCGGAATGGTCGCGCAGCAGATCTGGATCAGCGTCGTGGGTTTCCTCGTCATGCTCGGCTGCGCCGTCCTCGCGGTCACCGGCTGGCGCAAGGCCCCCAAGAACGGCGAACAGCAGCAACAGGGGCAGGGAGGCGCGCAGCAGGGCAGCAGCGGAGGCAGCTCGGCGCCCACGCGCCGCCAGCCACGCTCCCGCCGGTCGATGATGAACCGCATCGAGGAGCGGTGGCAGCGCCGCCGCGATGAGGGCTCCCAGTAGCACAGAGCTGAACGTCAGGCACCACCGAGCACAGCACCACCGCCGCCGGTGCGGCGTCCTACTACTCCTCCTGCTGACGACACGAGCGACGAACACGACTGTGGGGCTGCCTTCCGGGATCTCCCGGGGGACAGCCCCACAGCCATGCCGGGGCCGGGCCCACGGCCCCGCCGACGGCCGGAGCCTGCTCCGCCCCGGGCCGCCGAGGTCGTGCAGGTCCCGCGGCCGTCCCGGCGCCCTGCCTGGCACCCACGCACCGTCCGGCGGGCTCCACGGGTCCGGACCGGTGCGAACCGTGCGCCGCACCGGCCTCGCCCTTCACGCCGCTACTTCGCGAAGCGGACCCGCAGCGCGCCGATCCACCGGTCGCGGACCGCCGTCACGCCCTCCGTCAGCGTCCACATCACCCGGATGGCCGAGGGCGGCAGGAGCAGTGCACGGATCCGCAGGCTGCGCGGCGCGGCTTCCCTCAGCGCTTCCCGCACCCGCCGTACGTCCTCGCGCACACCGGTCCCGGGCCGCGGCCGGGGCGCGTACAGCACCTGCTCCACCTCCAGGGCGACCCGGAACGCGGCCTCCGCCGCCTCCGGCCCCAGATCACCGATGCGGACGATGCGCTCCGCGGCCTTGCGCGGCGTCGCCGACTCCTCCGGGACCACGCCGTAGTCCCAGCCGCTGTCGACCAGCTCACGCCAGGCGTCCAGCACCGCGCCGCCCGGATCCCTCCCGGACGCCGGAAGGCCGGCCCCCCGCATGCCGAGCCGTCTCGCTCTCGTACGTACGCGCCACAGCATCGGCAGCATCAGCAGCCCCAGCCCGAGCAGCGACGCGGCGGTCACCCCGGCGACCGTGCCCACCGGGAAGCCGCCGTCGCCGCCCCCGCCGTTCTCGGCCGGTGCCGTCTGCCCGCACTCCGGGTCGAGCCGCTTGGCCTCGGCGTCGCAGCTTTCGGACTCCGAGGGGACGGGCGTCGGTTCGTCGGTCTGCCCACGGTCCGGAAGCTGCTCCGCCGGGTTGTCACTTGGGTCGGGGGTGTCCGGCTGTGCGTACGGGGGCGGTGAGCCGCGCGTCGGCGTCGGCTCGAACCTCGTCCAGCCGACGCCCTCGAAGTACAGCTCCGGCCAGGCGTGCGCGTCCTTCAGGCCCACGTTCATCCGCCCGTCCGCCGCCGCCGTGCCGGGAGTGAAGCCGACCGCAACCCGGGCCGGGATGCCGAGCGTGCGGGCCATGGCCGCCATCGAGAAGGCGAAGTGGACGCAGAAACCCTCCTTCTGCTCAAGGAAGTTGGCGATGGCGGCGGATCCGCTGCCGGCTCGTACACGCGTGTCGTAGATGAAGCCGCCGTCCGCCGCGAACCAGTCCTGGAGGCGCACAGCCCGCTCGTAGTCGTCGGAGGCGTCGCGGGTGACGCGCTCAGCAGTCCGCTGCACCACCGACGGCAGCGACTCCGGCACCTTCGTGTACTCCTCGGAGACGGCACGCGCCGGCTCCGGGGCCTGGCGCAGCTGACGGGCCGTCGGCTGCACGAGGAGGCTCTCCACCTCATAGCGCGCGCCCCGCGTGGTCTGCCCGCGGTCGCCGACGAGGGTGCGGCCCTCCGGCTCGAAGCGCCACTGCCCGCCCAGGCGCACGCGGTTGGCCGGATAGGGCATCGGCAGCCAGTTCTGCGCGTACCAGTCGGCGGCGACCACGTTGCTGCGGACCTTCTCCGTGCGCACGTCCGGTGACAGCCCCGGCGGCGCCGGCAGCGGATCGGGGACGGCGTCTATGCGGCGCTCCGACGGCTTCCAGGAAGCACCGTCGAACTGGTCCAGGGCGACGATCCGCAGATACATCTCCTCGGTGCTGCGGGTGTTGGTCGTGTAGGAGAGCGCGGTGCGGTCCTCTGCCTGATTGAGGCTGTCCTGCAGCGCGACCAGCGGGTTGACGGCGGAGACCGTGCCGCCGCCCTGTCCGGCTCCGCCGCCGCCGTTGCGTGCCGCGTCCAGCAGGCCGCTCCCGAGCGAGGGCATCAGCGCCGGCACGATCAGCGCCAGGCCGAGCGTCAGCGCGCCGATCCGCCGCCCGGTGCGTACGGGAGCGGTCGCGGGTCCGTCGACGCCTCCGGGCTCGTACGAGCCGGAGCCCGGCCTTCCGCGGTCGGTGAAGACACGGCCCCACTGGGAGAGCCGTTCGCGGCCCTCGGCGAGCAGAAGCAGCAGATAGCCGCCCGCGGCGCACAGGAACCACGGCCAGCCGGCTCCGTCCGGTGCCAGCCCGGCGGCTACCGAGTACAGCGCGAGCAGTGGGAGCCCGGCGGGCGCCGCGCTGCGGAAGGTCACCGCCAGCGCGTCGACCAGAAGGCCGATCACGACCACACCGCCGACCAGCATGAGCCCTATGCCGTCGGTCACCGGAGCCGGTATCGCGTACCTGCCCACGTCATGGCCGCCCTCGGCGAGCAGATGACCGAACTCCGCAAACGCAGCGGGACCCGGCAGCAGCCCGAGGACGGCTTCGTCCCGTACGAAGAAGAAAGTCAGCAGCACCAGCGTGACCAGGGCCTGCACCGCCGGGGTCAGCGGACGCGCCAGCGGCACCCGTCGGGCCAGCCCGCCGACCAGTGTCTGCACTCCGAGCAGCAGAGCCGTCTGCAGGATCCAGGTGGCCGGTTCCACCAGCGGCAGCAGTGCGAACGCCGCGGCAAGTGTGGCCAGCGCGGCGCACAGGGCGAGCCGTCCACGTCCGCTCATCGGTCCATCCCCTTCGCTGTCACCTGGTCCGCCTCCTGCCACAGCGCCGGCATGGCCAGACCGGGGCCGCCCCGCAGCGCCGTCCAGCCCGATTCGCGCAGCACCCGCAGGGCCTCGTCGTCCGGGGCGGCGGCCGGCGGGGGAGGAACGGTGGCGGTCGCGGATGCGCCGCCCGTGACGCCATTGCCGCCGGTGTCGGCGGCGCTGTAGGCGGCGCCGCCCGCCCCGGCCGCTTCGCCGCCGTATCCGGGGTCCTGCGGTGCCGCGTCGTCCGCGGCGGTGGCGGCCGCGCAGCAGAAGGCCACCGCCTTGTTCGTGCTCTGCCGCATGCGCCCCACGGTGACGGCCTGCCCCTCGTCGAGGTCGCCCAGGAACGCGACGAGCAGGCCCTCCTGCCCGCCGACCCCTCCGCGCAGCATGTCGTACGCGTACGACATGTCCGCCTGGTCGGAGTGCTCCAGCAGGGCGAGGGCGTCCAGCAGCAGCCCGGCGGCGTCCGAGGGGTCCCCGGCGAAACCGACCCCTTCCGGACCCGGCACCATCGTGCCCGTGTCGGTCAGCAGCCGGACCGCGTAGCCGCGCTCCAGCAGATGCATGCAGACCGAGGCGGCGCCGGAGACGGCCCACTCGAACGGCGAGTCCGGTCCCGAACCGGTGTAGGCGGCGCGGCGGGTGTCGAGCAGCACCGTGCAGCGCGCCTTCTGCGGCTGCTCCTCGCGGCGCACCATCAGTTCGCCGTACCGGGCCGTGGAACGCCAGTGCACGCGGCGCAGATCGTCGCCGTGCCGGTAGCCCCGCGGGATCACGTCGTCCTCGCCGGCGAGCGCGAGCGAACGGTGCCGCCCGTCGCCGTAACCGGTGGCGTCCCCGGTGAGCCGTGCCGGCGGCAGCTGCACGGTCTGCGGCACCACCGTGAGCGTGTCGTACGTGCTGAAGGAGCGGGTCAGTTCGCACATCCCGAACGGGTCGGTCAGCCGGAGCTGCAACGGCCCCAGCGGAAAGCGACCCCGCATGTCCGAGCGCACCCTGTACGACACCTCGCGCTTGCCGCCCGGCTCGACCCGGTCCAGCACGAAACGCGGGCGCGGCCCGAGCACGTACGGCACCCGGTCCTCCAGCATCAGCAGGCCCGTCGGGAGCCGCGAGACGTTGTCCACGCCCAGATGCACCCGCGCCTCCGTACGGACCGCGACCCGCGCCGGTGCGAGCCTGCGGGAGCCCGAGACCCGGTAGCGAGTCCGGTACAGCACCAGCACGCACACCAGCGGCAGCGCCGAGAGCAGCATCCCGACGCGCAGCAGGTCGGCCTGCCCGAGCACGTAAGCGCAGACCGCCGCGGCCATGCCCGCCGCCAGGAACGACCGGCCGCGGGTCGTCAGGCCGCCGAGCGCGGTGCGCAGCTTGCCGGGCTGCTTCTTCCCTTCCCCGGTGCCCTGTTCGTGCCCGGGGCCGGTGTCCCTGCCGTGCCCGGCGCCTTTGCCGGGCTCCGTGCCTTTGCCGGGCCCTGCGTCCGGGCCGTGCCCGCCGTGTCCCGTGCGCCGCTCGGCGGGCACGGAACCCGGCCCGGGACTCCCGGACATCAGTAACCCCGCGGCGGCTGCTGTCCGTAACCGTCCGGGTGAGGCGGAACGCTCGCGGCACCCGACGCCGCCGTCGGTACGGGCACGCGCTGAAGGATCTCCGTGACCACCTGCTCGGCGGTCCGTCTGCTCAACTGGGCCTGCGACGTGGGCAGGAGGCGGTGCGCCAGTACGGGCACGGCCAGCGACTGCACATCGTCGGGAAGCACGAAGTCACGGCCGTTCAGCGCGGCCCCCGCCCTCGCGGCACGCAGCAGATGCAGCGTCGCCCGCGGCGATGCTCCCAGCCGCAGCTCCGGATGCGTGCGCGTGGCGGCGACCAGCTCCACCGCGTAGCGCCGCACCCGGTCGGCGACATGGACACCCCGCACGGCGTCGATCAGCTTGCCGATCTCGTGCGCGTGCGCCACCGGCTGCAGATCCTCCAGCGGTGACGCACCGCCGTGCACGTCGATCATCTCCAGCTCGGCGGCGGCACTGGGGTAGCCGATGGACACCCGCACCATGAACCGGTCCCGCTGCGCCTCGGGCAGCGGGTAGGTGCCCTCCATCTCGACCGGGTTCTGCGTCGCCACGACCATGAAGGGCGACGGCAGGTCGTAGGTCTGGCCGTCGATGGTCACCTGGCGCTCCTCCATCGACTCCAGCAGCGCCGACTGGGTCTTGGGGGAGGCACGGTTGATCTCGTCGCCGATGACGATCTGCGCGAAGACCGCACCCGGCTTGAACTCGAAGTCCTGCCGCTGCTGGTCGTAGATGCTCACTCCGGTGATGTCGGACGGCAGCAGGTCCGGAGTGAACTGGATGCGCCGTACCGAACAGTCCACCGATCTGGCGAGGGCCTTGGCCAGCATGGTCTTGCCCACGCCCGGCACATCCTCGATCAGGAGATGCCCCTCGGCGAGCAGCACCGTCAGCGACAGCCGCACGACGTCGGGCTTCCCCTCGATCACCGACTCCATCGAGCGGCGCACCCGATCCGCCGTGCTGCTCAGATCGCTGAGGTCTGCTCGCTCGTCAAAGGTCGTCACCCGGCCCTCCTCGGCCCGTCCCCGTTTCCGGCTGCTGTTCTCATCTGCTGCCTGTACACGCATTCTTCACGCCCACGTGCCTTCGCGTCACGGTTCCGGGGCGATCTCCGGGTCGATCTCGCGGAGCAGCCCCGTCCTCACATCGAAGACGAAACCACGCACGTCGTCCGTGTGCAGGAGGAAGGGCGAAGTACGCACACGTTGCATGGACTGACGGACGTCCTGGTCCAGGTCCGGGAACGATTCGACCGCCCAGGACGGACGCTGCCCCACCTCCAGTTCCAGCTCGTGCCGGAAGTTCTCGGTCAGGTTGAGCAGTCCGCAGCCGGTGTGGTGGATGAGGACCACGGAACGGGTGCCCAGGGCACGCTGGCTGATCGTCAGCGAACGGATGGTGTCGTCGGTCACGACGCCGCCGGCGTTCCTGATCGTGTGGCAGTCGCCGAGTTCGAGGCCGAGGGCCGCGTACAGGTCGAGGCGGGCGTCCATGCAGGCGACGACGGCGACGCCGAGGACGGGGCGGGCATCCATGCCGGGATCGGTGAATTCGGCCGCGTAGTTCTCGTTGGCTTCGACGAGCCGGTCGGTGACTGTGCCGGGACGCCGGTCGCCGGCGGGGTTCTGGGAGAGCGGCTGAGGGTTCCGCTGTTGCGTCGACATGTGACGACGTTAGACCGCGAGGCCGAGAGCGGCGCCCCTCGGGGCCGGACCAATCGGGCTTTCCGCTGTTGTGTGAGGTGCTCCACAGGCTGCCGTACCCCCCGGTCAACGCGGCTCGGCGCTTGTTGACCGAAGGGACGAGTGGACTAAAGTGGCGCGAAGTGGGAGGCGGGACGCTTCCCGGGGTCCGGTTCTCCCGGAGTGCGCAGGCGCGTACGTGCGGCTCGGCCTCCTCCCGCTCATGGCCGTTCGGTGCCCTCTTCCCCGGCTCCGGCGGCCGCTTCCCCTTCGAGCGGGCGGGGACCAAGCAGCACGTGGGCAGGAAAGGCGCATGACGACCGAAGAGCAGCCCGCCCGCGAAGAGCCCACCGGTGCCCCGGACGTGGCCGTGGGTCAGGATCCCGCCGGTGGCGGTCCGTTCCGCGACTCCCTCCAGGAATCCGCCGGAGAGCGGCACCGTCCGGTGATGCTGCGGCGCTGCCTCGATCTGCTGGCCCCCTCGCTCGCGGAGCCCGGTGCCACGGTCGTCGACTGCACCCTCGGCCTCGGCGGTCACAGCGAGGCCCTGCTCTCCACCTTCCCCGCGGCCAGGCTGATCGCGCTCGACCGGGACCGGGAGGCGCTGCGCCTGGCGGGGGAGCGCCTCGCACCGTACGCCGACCGGGCCACCCTCGTGCACGCCGTGTACGACGAACTGCCCGATGTCCTGGCCCGCCTGGGTGTCCCGCGCGTGCAGGGCGTCCTGTTCGACCTCGGCGTCTCCTCCATGCAGCTGGACGAGGCGGAGCGCGGCTTCGCATACGCGCAGGACGCCCCCCTCGACATGCGCATGGACCAGACGCGCGGCCGGAGCGCCGCCGACGTGCTCAACACCTACCCGCCGGGCGAACTCGTCCGTGTGCTGCGCTCGTACGGCGAGGAGAAGCAGGCCAAGCGCATCGTCGAGGCGGTCGTACGGGAGCGGGAGAAGGAGCCGTTCAGCCACAGCGCACGGCTGGTGGAGCTGATCCGGGACGCCCTGCCGCAGGCGGTCAAGCGCACCGGCGGCAACCCGGCCAAGCGCACGTTCCAGGCCCTGCGGATCGAGGTCAACGGCGAACTCGACGTGCTGGAGCGCGCGGTACCGGCGGCCGTCGACGCTCTCGCCGTCGGGGGGCGCATCGCCGTGCTGTCGTACCACTCGCTGGAGGACCGGCTCGTCAAGCGGGTGCTGACCGCGGGCGCCGACAGCACCGCGCCGCCCGGGCTGCCGGTTGTCCCCGAGCAGTACCAGCCACGGCTCAAGCTGCTCACCCGCGGTGCGGAGCTCCCCACCGAGGACGAGATCGCCGAGAACCGCCGTGCCGCACCGGCCCGGCTGCGGGGCGCGGAGCGCATCAGGGAGGCACACACCTCATGAGTGCACAGCAGCGGCTTTCCCGGCTCGCCCGTCTCGTGCCGGCCGGCACATCGACGGCCGCCCGTACTCCTTTCGTGCTGCTCGTCGTGCTGATACTGGGCGCGGGACTGCTGGGTCTGCTGCTGCTCAACGCCGCTGTCAATCAGGGCTCCTTCCGGCTGAGCAAGCTGGAGAGGCAGACCGACGAACTGACGGACGAGCAGCAGTCGCTGCAGCAGGAGGTCGACTCCTATTCCGCTCCCGGCGCGCTGGAGAGGCGCGCCCGTGATCAGGGACTCGTGCCGGGCGGCACACCTGCCTTCCTCGCGCCGGACGGCACCGTCAAGGGGAACCCGCAGCCGGCGACCCGCGACCCGCAGCAGGAGGAGCGGTGAGCGAACGTCCCCGTGACCCGGGCCGTGAAGGCGGCAGCAACCACAAGGGCAAGTCCGGCAGCAGCGGCAAGGGCAGCGGCAGCGGCAAGCCCCCCGTGGGCGGCCGCCCCAAGGGCGTGAGCTCCCCGAAGCCCGTCAGGTCCCCGAAGCCCGCCGGCACCTCCCCGGCCAGGACCGCCAAGTCCGCGGCCAGGCTCGGCAAGCCGGCCAAGCCCGCTCGTACGTCCGCTCGTACATCCGGCGGCGGCACCAGGCCGCCCGTGCCCGCCCAGGTCGCGAAGCTGCGGCTCGCGCGCGCCAGGCCCCGGCTGCGGCTGATCGCCTTCGGCCTCACCCTGATCATGCTGGCGTTCACCGCCCGGCTGCTCCAGGTGCAGGCCGTCGACGCCAGCGCCTTCGCCGACAAGGCTGCGGTCAACCGCTACATCACCGTGCCCCTCGCCGCCGAGCGCGGCACCATCTCCTCGCGTGACGGCGCGGCGCTGGCCACGACCGTCGACGCCTACGACGTCACGGCCGACCCGTACCTCTTCACGCCCAAGCAGACCGGCGTCCCGGACGCGCCCGAGCGCGCCGCCGCCCTCCTGGCGCCCGTACTCCACGAGGACGAGCAGGAGCTCACCGAGAAGCTGTCCAAGAAGGACACCCGCTACGTGCTCCTCGCCCGCCAGCAGTCACCGCGCACCTGGACGCGGATCAAGAAGCTCAAGAAGGAGGTCGCCGAGAAGGCGGCCGAGGCGGGCAGGCCGGCGGGCTCGGCCGGCGCGGAGGAGTCCGCGGCCGGCCGCGCGGGCGAAGCGGCCGACGTCCTCGCGGGCGTCTACCGCGAGAAGCACCCCAAACGCGTCTACCCGAACAGGGAACTGGCCTCCTCCGTCCTCGGCTTCGTCAACTCCGAGGGCAAGGGCGGCGCCGGCATCGAAGCCCTGCTGGACAAGAAGCTCGCGGGCAAGGACGGCAAGATCACCTATGCCCAGTCGGGCGGCCGTCAGGTCCCCACCGCGGGCGTACGCGAACACCCGGCCCGCGCCGGCGCGGACGTGCAGCTCACCCTCGACCGCGACATCCAGTGGGCCGCGCAGCAGGCCATCAGCGAGCAGGTCGAGGAGTCCGACGCCGACAGCGGCTACGTGGTCGTCCAGGACACCCGCACCGGTGAGCTCCTCTCCATGGCCAGCGCCCCCGACTTCGACCCGAACGACATCTCACGCGCCGACCCGAAGGCACTCGGCAACGCCGCGGCCCAGGACGTGTACGAGCCGGGCTCCACCAGCAAGGTGATGTCGATGGCGGCAGTCCTCGAAGAGAACAAGGCCACGCCTCTCACGGAAGTCACCGTGCCCAACCGGCTCAAGCGGGCCGACCGCGCCTTCGCCGACGACGTCGACCACGAGACCTGGCACCTGACGCTCAACGGCGTACTGGCCAAGTCCAGCAACATCGGCACGATCCTCGCCACGGAGCAGCTGGGGAAGGACCAGAAGGAAGCCAACAGGGTCCTGTACCGCTACATGAGCAAGTTCGGAATCGGCAGGCCCACCGGGCTCGGGCTGCCGGGCGCCACGTCCGGGATCCTCGAGAAGCCGGGCAAGTGGAGCGCCTCGCAGCAGTACACGATCCCGTTCGGCCAGGGGCTGTCGCTGAACGCCGTGCAGGCCGCCTCGATCTACTCCACGATCGCCAACGGCGGTGTGCGCAACGTGCCTTCGCTCGTACGGGGAACGACCGGCGCCGACGGCGACTTCACGCCCGCACCCGAACCCGGCGAGCGCCGCGTGGTCAGCGAGAAGACCGCGAAGACCCTCGCCAGGATGCTGGAGTCGGTCGTCAGCGACATGGAGGGCACCGGCACCACGGCGAAGATCCCGGGCTACCGCGTGGCCGGCAAGACAGGTACGGCCAACCGGGTAGATCCCGACAGCGGCCGCTACGACGGGTACACCTCGTCCTTCGCCGGCTTCGCCCCCGCAGACAAGCCCCGCGTGACGGTCTACTGCGCCGTGCAGAACCCGAAGAAGGGAAGCTACTTCGGCAGCGACGTCTGCGGCCCGGTCTACAAGAAGGTCATGAAGTTCGCCCTGAAGTCCCTGCAGATCCCCCCGACCGGCGCAACGGCCGACCCCCTGCCTGTAAGCGCCGAGAAGGACCGCAAGAAGAAGGACCGATGAGCCGGAAAGACCGCCCGCCGGCGTCCCGCCCGCCGCGTCGCCGCCCACTCCCCGGACCGGTACGACCCGCCGGACGACGCCCCTCCGTGACGCCCCTCGCTTCGCGGCACGGCCCTCCCGCCCGGTACGCTCACCGCCGTGCCACAAGCTGATCAGAACTCCCTCTCGCCCTCGGCGGGAGGCCCTCAAGCCTCTGCCTCTCCGGAGACGGCTCCCGGGACGACCAAAGAGGTCACCTCGGGAGCGCCCCGGCCCGCGCACGTACGGCCCGTCCCCCTCGCGGAGCTGGCCCGCCTGCTGAAGACCGCCGCCCCACAGGGCGCGGAGGAAGCCGCGGCGACCGGCATCACCCACGACTCACGAGCCGTACGGCCCGGCGACGTCTACGCGGCGCTGCCCGGCGCACGCTTCCACGGTGCCGACTTCGCCTCGCAGGCCGCCAGCCTCGGCGCCGTAGCGGTGCTCACCGACCCGGCGGGCACCGAACGCTCGGCCGAGTTCGGCCTGCCGGTTCTCACCGTGCCTGACCCCCGGGCCCGTATGGGTGCACTGGCCGCGGCGATCTACGGCGAGCCGGGCAGGGACCTGCTGCAGATCGGCATCACCGGCACCTCCGGGAAGACCACCACCGCCTACCTGGTGGACGGCGGGCTCCGCAAGGCGGCCGAGAAGGCAGGCGAGCTGACGGGGCTGATCGGCACCGTCGAGTCCCGGATCGGGGACGAGCGGCTGAAGTCCGAACGCACCACCCCGGAGGCCACCGACCTCCAGGCCCTCTTCGCCGTCATGCGGGAACGCGGCGTCACAGCCGTGGCCATGGAGGTCTCCAGTCACGCGCTGGTGCTCGGCCGGGTGGACGGCTGCGTCTTCGACATCGCCGTCTTCAACAACCTCAGCCCCGAACACCTGGACTTCCACCCGGACATGGAGGACTACTTCCGGGCGAAGCGGCAGCTGTTCACACGCGCGCGCTCCCGCGCGGGCGTGGTCAACATCGACGACGAGTACGGACAGCGGCTGGTGACCGAGTCCGAGGTGCCCGTCACGACGTTCTCCGCCGAGGGGCACCCCGATGCCGACTGGCGTGCCCAGGACGTCGAAGTGGGCCCGCTCGGCTCCACGTTCACCGCGGTGGGGCCCAAGGACGAGTCCGTACGGGCCGCCGCCCCCATCGCCGGACCTTTCAACGTCGCCAACGCGCTCGCCGCGCTCACCGCCCTCGTCGCCGCGGGCATCGACCCGCAGACGGCGGCCGACGGCATCGCGTCCGTGCCGGGCGTACCGGGGCGGCTGGAGCGCGTCGACGCCGGGCAGGACTACCTCGCGATCGTCGACTACGCGCACAAGCCCGACGCCGTCGAATCCGTGCTCTACGCGATCCAGAAGGTCACCGAGGGCCGGGTGCACGCCGTCCTCGGCTGCGGCGGCGACCGCGACCCGCACAAGCGCAACGCCATGGGCTCCGCGCTCGCGCGGCTGTCCGACACAGCAGTGCTGACCTCCGACAACCCGCGCACCGAGGACCCTCTCGCGATCCTTGCCACCATGCTCGCGGGCGCGGCCGAGGTGCCCGCGTACGACCGCGGCACCGTACTGCTGGAGGAGGACAGAGCCGCAGCGATCCGTCTCGCGGTCGACCGCGCCGAACCCGGCGACACCGTGATCGTGCTCGGAAAGGGGCACGAGCAGGGGCAGGACATCGCCGGGGTCGTCAGACCGTTCGACGACACCCTCGTGCTGCGCGAAGCCATCCGGGACAAGCAGGAAGCGTCCGTCGCGGCGCCGGCGGCGGCAGTGCCGGCCGGCACGACCGCGAAGAGCAGCACCACACCCCAAGGGACAGACGCCGAAGACCGATGATCCCCCTATCCCTCGCCGAGATCGCCGCTGTCGTCGAAGGACAGCAGAGCGACATACCGGATCCCGACGCCCAGGTCACAGGCCCCGTCGTCATCGACTCACGGAAAGTGGCCGAAGGCAGTCTCTTCGCAGCCTTCGCGGGTGAACGCGCCGACGGACACGACTTCGCACGCGGTGCGGTCGAGTCGGGTGCCGTTGCCGTGCTGGCCACCCGGCCGGTCGGCGTACCGGCCGTCGTCGTCGACGACGTCACCCGCGCACTGGGTGCCCTGGCCAGGCACGCGGTCGAACGGCTGGGCACGCAGGTCGTCGCGCTCACCGGCTCCGCCGGGAAGACCAGCACCAAGGACCTCATCGCCCAGCTGCTGGAGCAGCTCGGGCCGACGGTGTGGACGCCCGGCTCGCTCAACAACGAGATCGGGCTGCCCCTCACCGCCCTGCGCGCCGAATCCGGCACCCGCCACCTCGTACTGGAGATGGGCGCACGCGGCGTGGGCCACATCCGTTACCTCGCGCAGCTCACCCCGCCGCGCATCGGAGTCGTGCTCAACGTCGGGACGGCGCACATCGGCGAGTTCGGCGGCCGTGAGCAGATCGCCGTCGCGAAGGGCGAACTGGTGGAGGCCCTGCCGCCCGCGGAAGCGGACGGCGGCAGCGGCGGCGTCGCCGTGCTCAACGCCGACGACCCTCTCGTACGGGCCATGAGCGAGCGCACCAGCGCCCGTGTCGTGCTCTTCGGCGAGGCCGCGGACGCTCACGTACGTGCCGAGAATGTCCGGCTCACCGACCGGGGACAGCCCACTTTCACGCTTCGAACACCCACCGGGTGCGGTGACGTGACCATGCGCCTGTACGGTGAGCACCACGTGTCGAACGCGCTCGCCGCGGCGGCCGTCGCCCACGAACTGGGCATGCCCGCCGGGGACATCGCCACCGCGCTCTCCGCCGCGGGCACGCTCTCGCGTTGGCGGATGGAGGTCACCGAGCGCGCCGATGGAGTCACGGTCGTCAATGACGCCTACAACGCCAACCCCGAGTCGACACGGGCCGCGCTCCGCGCGCTGGCCGCGATGGGTCGGGGCCGGCGGACCTGGGCGGTGCTCGGTGAGATGGCCGAGCTCGGCGACGAGTCGCTTGCCGAGCACGACGCGGTCGGACGGCTCGCCGTCCGGCTCAACGTCAGCAAGCTCGTGGCGGTGGGTGGCCAGGAGGCCGTCTGGCTGGACATGGGCGCGAAGAACGAGGGTTCGTGGGGTGAGGAGTCGGTGCACGTGTCCGACGCTGAGGCGGCGGTCGAGCTCTTGCGGAGCGAACTGCGCCCGGGGGATGTCGTACTGGTGAAGGCTTCCCGTTCGGTGGGTCTGGAGCGCGTCGCGGACGCGCTGGCGGAGCCCGGGACCGACGAGGGTGAGGTCGCCGCCCGATGGGTATGAGCCAGATCCTCTTCTCGGGAGTCATCGGACTCTTCCTGTCCCTGATCGGGACTCCTCTGCTGATCAAACTGCTCGCGAGCAGAGGCTACGGACAGTTCATCCGTGACGACGGACCTCAGAACCACCACAGCAAGCGCGGCACCCCGACGATGGGCGGCATCGCCTTCATCCTGGCCACGGTCGCCGCGTACGCCCTCACCAAGGTGCTGACCGGCAGTCAGCCGAGCTTCTCCGGTGTGCTGGTGCTCTTCCTCTTCGCCGGCATGGGCCTCGTCGGCTTCCTCGACGACTACATCAAGATCGTCAAGCAGCGCAGCCTCGGCCTGCGGGCCAAGGCGAAGATGGCCGGACAGCTCATCGTCGGCACCTCGTTCGCGGTGCTCTCGCTGAACTTCCCCAACCTCCGCCTGCTGACGCCGGCTTCCACCAAGCTCTCCTTCACCCAGGACTTCGGCTGGTCGCTGGGCCCGGTCATCTTCGTCATCTGGGCCCTGTTCATGATCCTCGCCATGTCCAACGGCGTGAATCTGACGGACGGTCTGGACGGTCTGGCCACCGGCGCCTCCGTGATGGTCTTCGGCGCGTACGTCTTCATCTGCGTCTGGGAGTACCAGGAATCCTGCGCCAACCCCTTCACTGCGGGCCCGGGTTGCTACGAGGTCCGGGACCCGCTCGATCTGGCGGTCGTCGCGGCCGCGCTGATGGGGGCCTGCTTCGGCTTCCTGTGGTGGAACACCTCGCCCGCCAAGATCTTCATGGGCGACACCGGCTCGCTCGCGCTGGGAGGCGCCCTCGCCGGGCTCGCCATCTGTTCCCGCACGGAGCTGCTGCTGGCGATCCTCGGCGGGCTCTTCGTCCTCATCACCATGTCCGTCGTCATCCAGGTCGGCTCCTTCCGGCTCACGGGCAAGCGGGTGTTCAAGATGGCGCCGCTACAGCACCACTTCGAACTGAAGGGCTGGTCCGAGGTCCTTGTCGTGGTCCGCTTCTGGATCATCCAGGGCATGTGCGCCATCCTCGGCGTCGGGATCTTCTACGCAGGGTGGGCGGCCAGCAAGTGAACGACCGGCACGACCCCTTGGGCTCCGAGGACATCCGCGGTGCGGCGGACGGGGAGACTCTGCGGGACAGGCATGTGACGGTCGCGGGGCTCGGGGTCAGTGGCATCAGCGCGGCTCGTGCCCTGAGGCGGATGGGCGCTCAGGTCACCGTCGTCGACGGCGGTGACAGCGACGCGCACCGGGCGCGCGCAGTCGAACTCGGCGCCCAGGACGTGACCGTGCGCCTCGCGGACGCGGAGAACCTGCCCGCGGGTACTGATCTGATCGTCACATCACCCGGCTGGAAACCGCAGAGCCCGCTCTTCACGGCAGCCGGTGCAGCAGGCGTACCCGTATGGGGTGACGTGGAGTTGGCGTGGCGGCTGCGCGCCGCCCGGTCCGCCCCGCCCGCGCCCTGGCTCGCCGTCACCGGCACCAACGGCAAGACGACCACGGTGCAGATGCTCGCCTCGATCCTCGGTGCCGCGGGCCTGCGGGCACCCGCCGTCGGCAACATCGGCACCCCCCTGATCGACGTCGTCCTGGCCGAAGAGCCCCCGGACGTGCTCGCTGTGGAGCTCTCCAGCTACCAGCTCCACTGGGCTCCGAGCCTTCGCGCGCACTCGGCCGCCGTGCTCAACCTCGCCCCCGACCACCTCGACTGGCACGGCTCGATGGAGGCGTACGCCGCCGACAAGGGCCGTGTCTACGAAGGCAATCAGGTCGCCTGCGTCTACAACTGCGCCGACCCCGCGACCGAAGAACTCGTTCGGCGTGCGGATGTGGAGGAGGGCTGCCGCGCCGTCGGCTTCACGCTCGGCACCCCGGGCCCGTCCGAACTCGGCGTCGTGGACGGCATCCTGGTGGACCGCGCCTTCGTCGAGAACCGCCGTGAACAGGCGCAGGAGCTCGCAGAGGTCTCCGACGTCACCCCGGCCGCGCCCCACAACATCGCCAACGCCCTTGCCGCCGCCGCTCTCGCACGCGCCTACGGTGTCCCGCCCGCGGCCGTACGGGACGGGCTGCGCGCCTTCCGCCCCGACGCGCACCGCATCGCGCACGTCGCGGACATCGACGGCGTCGCCTACGTCGACGACTCCAAGGCGACCAACACCCATGCCACACAGGCGTCGCTGGCCGCGTACGACTCGATCGTGTGGATCGCGGGCGGCCTCGCGAAGGGCGCCACATTCGACGAACTCGTACGGGAATCGGCGCCGCGTCTGCGCGGTGCGGTCCTCATCGGCGCCGACCGTCACCTCATCCACGAAGCCCTCACGCGACACGCCCCGGATGTCCCGGTGGTGGACCTGGCGCGGACCGACACTGGGGCGATGGCTGCGGCAGTCCATGAAGCGGCGCGGCTCGCCGGTCACGGGGATACGGTGCTGATGGCACCGGCCTGCGCCTCGATGGACATGTTCGTCAATTACAACGCGCGCGGTGACGCCTTCACCGACGCGGTGCGTGCACTGGCAGCGGCCGGCGCACACGACGTGGAGTAGCCCGCCGGTCCCGCGGACCGCGTCGCGGGAACAGACGGAGGGGAAGCGACAGATGACGCCCGACAGCGGCACTTCAGCCGTCTCCCTTCCGGGGGCGTCCAAGAGGCGGCAGCCCGAGGGGAACGGCGCGGGCGCCCCCGGTGACGCTCCTGCCGGCGCGGTCACGGGCACAGTCGGCGCGAGCGGTTCCCGTACCCGGCGGGCGCGGCGGTGGGTGCTCCGGCGGGTCCTGACGCCGCTGAGGCCCGCGATGACCGGGCTGACGGCGCCGAAGAGGCTCCGGGGGACCGTACCGGGGGTGCCGGCGTTCGCGGGCGCTCCGCAGCAGTACCAGAACACCGCCGGAACGCTTCTGCTGGCCCGCGAGGTGCAGCGCTCCCGCACGGCCAAGCCCCGCCCGGGCAAGGGCACTTCCCCGGCCGCCGCGGGTCCCGGCCGCTCGCTGCGCCCCCGCCGCCCCGTACGGCGCCCTTCCGGCCCAGGCGGCGGCCGCGGTACACCGGCGCTGTTCGCGAAGGCCAGGCGGGCGTGGGACCGGCCGCTCACCGCGTACTACCTGATCCTCGGCGGCAGCCTCCTGCTCACCGTGCTCGGGCTCGTGATGGTCTTCTCCGCGTCGCAGATCGAGGCGCTCCAATCAGGCCTGTCCTCCACGTACTTCTTCCGCAAGCAGCTCGTCGCCGCGATCGTGGGCGGCGTACTGCTGCTGGTCGCCTCCCGTATGCCGATCAGACTGCACCGGGCGCTCGCCTACCCGCTGCTCGCCGTCTCCGTCGTTCTGATGTGCCTCGTACAGGTACCGGGGATGGGGCACGAGGTGAACGGCAACCGCAACTGGATCTATTTCGGCGGACCGTTCCAGCTGCAGCCCAGCGAATTCGCCAAGCTGGCGCTCGTGCTGTGGGGGGCCGACCTGCTCGCGCGCAAGCGTTCCCGGCGGCTGCTGAACCAGTGGAAACACATGCTCGTGCCGCTTGTGCCCGTCGGACTGCTGTTGCTGGGGCTCATCATGCTCGGCGGCGACATGGGGACCGCGATCATTCTCACAGCGGTCCTCTTCGGGCTGCTCTGGCTCGCCGGCGCGCCCACCCGGCTGTTCGCCGGAGTGATGGCGGTGGCCGTCGTCATCGGCGCGTTCCTCATCATGACCAGCCCCAACAGGATGGCCCGGCTGGGCTGCATCGGAGCCACCGACCCCGGCGCCAACGACCAGTGCTGGCAGGCGGTTCACGGGATCTACGCCCTCGCATCGGGCGGATGGTTCGGTTCCGGACTCGGTGCCAGTGTGGAAAAATGGGGCCAACTCCCGGAACCGCACACCGACTTCATCTTCGCCGTGACCGGGGAGGAACTCGGTCTCGCGGGGACGCTGTCGGTGCTCGCTCTCTTCGCGGCTCTAGGCTATGCGGGTATCCGCGTGGCCGGACGCACGGAGGAGCCCTTCGTGAGGTATGCCGCGGGAGGTGTGACCACCTGGATCACGGCGCAGGCCGTGGTCAACATCGGTGCGGTGCTCGGGCTGCTGCCGATCGCCGGTGTCCCCCTCCCGCTGTTCTCCTACGGAGGCTCCGCCCTGCTGCCGACGATGTTCGCCATCGGGTTGCTGATCGCCTTCGCGCGAAGCGACCCCGCGGCCAGAGCGGCTCTGGCCATGCGGCAGCCTGCTCTGCGGCAGCGCCTGCAGAGAAGGCTGGCAGGGGTGAGAACGAACACGATGAGGCGGCGCGCGGATCGGCGGCCGTCCGGAGAGCGGTGAATCAGAGTGCACGTCGTACTCGCCGGTGGGGGCACCGCCGGCCATATCGAGCCCGCGCTCGCCCTCGCGGATGCGCTGCGCAGGCGGGACCCGACCGTGGGGATCACCGCGCTCGGAACCGAACGCGGCCTTGAGACACGCCTGGTGCCCGACCGCGGCTATCAGCTCGAACTCATCCCCGCCGTACCGCTGCCGCGCAAACCCACAGCCGAACTGATCACCGTCCCCGGGCGCCTGCGCGGCACCATCAAGGCGGCCGAGCAGGTGCTGGAGAGCACCAAGGCCGACTGCGTCGCGGGATTCGGCGGATACGTGGCGCTCCCCGCCTACCTCGCGGCCAAGCGCCTCGGGGTTCCCATCGTCGTGCACGAGGCCAACGCACGGCCCGGTCTGGCGAACAAGATCGGCTCGCGCTACACGCGCCACGTCGCGGTCTCCTCGCCCGACAGCAAGCTGCGCAACGCCCGCTACATCGGCATCCCGCTGCGCCGCGCCATCGCCACGCTCGACCGCGCCGCCGCCAGGCCCCAGGCGCGCGCTTCGTTCGGCCTGGACGCCAACCTCCCGACCCTGCTCGTCACGGGCGGCTCGCAGGGTGCGCGCCGTCTCAACGAGGTTGTGCAGCACGCCGTGCCGCACCTTCAGCGCGCGGGAATCCAGACCCTGCACGCCGTCGGACCGAAGAACGAACTGCCGCAGCCGGACAACATGCCCGGAATGCCGCCCTATGTCCCGGTACCGTATGTCGACCGGATGGATCTCGCGTACGCCGCGGCCGACATGATGCTCTGCCGTGCGGGCGCGATGACCGTCGCGGAGCTGTCGGCGGTCGGGCTGCCGGCCGCCTACGTTCCGCTGCCGATCGGCAACGGCGAACAGCGGCTGAACGCACAGCCGGTCGTCAAGGCCGGCGGCGGACTGCTCGTCGACGACGCCGAACTGACGCCGGAGTGGATCCTGGGCAACGTGCTTCCGGTCCTCAGTGATCCGCACCGGCTGCACGACATGGCGCGCGCCGCGGCGGAGTTCGGCCGTCCGGACGCCGACGAGCTTCTGGTCGGCATGGTGTACGAGGCGATCGCGGCCCGCCGAGGGGCGTGAGAGAAGGCAGGGAAGCGTGGCCGGATCCACGGGGCCGACGAAGAGCGCCCAGCGGCGCGGCAGCAGTCCGGCGGCCCGTCCGCCGGCGGACGCCGACTCCGGCCCGCCACCGTCCGGTTCGCGCGGGGCGCGGCCACGGGCGGGGGCGCGAATGGTCCGGCTGCGTGCCCTGCTTGTCGTCTTCGCGCTGGCGCTCGGTCTCACCGGTTTCGGCGCATGGGCCCTTTACGGGTCGAACTGGGTGCTTGTCGAACGTGTTTCCGTCAGCGGTGAGAAAGTGCTGACAGAGAAACAGGTGCGCGATGCGGCCCGTATTCCGGTTGGTACTCCGCTGCTGTCCGTCGACAGGGCCGCGGCCGAGCGCCGCCTCAAGTCCGCGCTTCCCCGCCTCGACGAGGTGCGTGTCCTACGGGCCTGGCCCCACGGAATCGGTATCCAGGTGACCGAACGGAAGCCGGAAGCGGTCATGAAGCATGACGGGAAATTCGTCGAAGTGGACGTTGAAGGTGTGCGTTTCGACGTAGTTCCGGAGCAACCGAAGGGCGTTCCGCTTCTTGTGATGGAAGTTGAGCGCTCACCGGGCCTGAGACACTTCGGCAAGGAACGCCTGCGCCGCGAAGCCGTCCGGGCCACCACCTCGCTGCCCGATTCCGTGGCGCGCGACACCCGTACGGTCCGGGTGCGTTCCTACGACTCCATCACACTGGAGTTGACCGGAGGCCGTACGGTGCTGTGGGGCAGTGGTGAACAGGGGAGCGCGAAGGCCGAGTCGCTGACCGCGCTGATGAAAGCGTCCAAGGGGGCGCGGCACTTCGACGTGAGTGTTCCCAGCGCCCCTGCGTCGTCAGGGAGTTGACGGGCGTCAGCGCAGGCCAGCACCCTGGATGACCACCCCTGGGCCTGATCACATAGGGTGAAAAGAAAAACGGGAGGTTCGGCGTGTTCGTTGAACACCCACCACTTGTCGACTTAGTGTCCGTTCCCAAGACTCCAGGGAAGACAGACACCGGTAACCCTAAACTTCACACTTAGGGTTCGGGTCGACGTGGACCGCCCGACAGGGATACGTAACTCGAGGCGAGAGGCCTTCGACGTGGCAGCACCGCAGAACTACCTCGCAGTCATCAAGGTCGTCGGCATTGGCGGCGGTGGCGTGAACGCCATCAACCGGATGATCGAGGTCGGTCTCAAGGGCGTCGAGTTCATCGCGATCAACACTGACGCGCAGGCCCTGTTGATGAGCGATGCCGATGTCAAGCTCGATGTGGGCCGTGAACTGACACGCGGTCTGGGAGCAGGCGCCAACCCCGATGTGGGCCGCAAGGCCGCCGAGGACCACCGCGAGGAGATCGAGGAGGTCCTCAAGGGGGCCGACATGGTCTTCGTCACCGCCGGCGAGGGAGGTGGCACCGGCACCGGCGGCGCTCCCGTCGTCGCCAACATCGCCCGCTCGCTGGGCGCCCTGACGATCGGCGTCGTCACCCGGCCCTTCACCTTCGAGGGCCGCCGCCGCGCCAATCAGGCCGAGGACGGCATCGCGGGCCTGCGCGACGAGGTCGACACCCTCATCGTCATCCCCAACGACCGTCTGCTGTCCATCTCGGACCGGCAGGTCAGCGTGCTGGACGCGTTCAAGTCCGCGGACCAGGTGCTCCTTTCGGGTGTGCAGGGCATCACCGACCTCATCACCACCCCGGGGCTGATCAACCTCGACTTCGCAGACGTCAAGTCCGTGATGTCGGAGGCGGGTTCGGCTCTGATGGGCATCGGTTCGGCCCGTGGGGACGACCGCGCGGTGGCCGCGGCCGAGATGGCGATCTCCTCGCCGCTGCTGGAGGCGTCGATCGACGGTGCCAGAGGCGTGCTGCTGTCCATCTCGGGCGGCTCCGACCTCGGCCTGTTCGAGATCAACGAGGCCGCGCAGCTGGTCAGCGAGGCGGCTCATCCCGAAGCCAACATCATCTTCGGTGCCGTGATCGACGACGCGCTCGGCGACGAGGTGAGGGTGACGGTCATCGCGGCGGGCTTCGACGGCGGACAGCCGCCGTCCAAGAACCGTGACAAGGCGCTGGGTTCGCACACCTCGAAGGACGAGTCGTCCTCGGCGGCAGGCTTCGGCAGCGGCGACCCCGACGGCGACCGTCCGTCGTTCGGCGGCCTCGGCAGCGTCACCCCGCGCGAGAGCGAGCCCGAGCCGGTGGGCGAATCGACCGGCGCCGGCCGCGACTCGCTGCCTCCGACGGTCCCGCCGGCCCGCCCTTACCAGGACAGCCAGGCCGAGGAACTGGATGTGCCGGACTTCCTGAAGTGATAGGCACGCACGACTCCACGAGCGGCGCGCACTTCGCATTCACCGACAGGTGGGGCGGGGTGAGCGCCGCTCCGTATGAGTCGCTCAATCTCGGCGGCAGAGTCGGCGACGACGCGGCGCACGTACGGGAGAACCGCTCCCGTACCGCCGCCTCGCTCGGACTGGCACCGGACCGGGTGGTCTGGATGCACCAGGTGCACGGGCGCGATGTCGCTTTGGTCAACGGCCCGTTCGGGGACCAGGCGCCACCGCTCGACGGAATCGTCACCCAGCGTCCCGCGCTCGCCCTCGCGGTGCTCACCGCCGACTGCACTCCCGTGCTGCTGGCCGATCCCGTCGCACGCGTCGCGGGCGCGGCGCACGCCGGGCGGCCCGGCCTGGTCGCCGGTGTGGTGCCCGCGTTGGTCGAGACGATGCGGGACCGCGGGGCGGCGCCGGAGCGAATCGTCGCCCGTACCGGACCGGCAGTGTGCGGCGAGTGCTACGAGGTGCCCGAGGAGATGCGCGCGGCCGTCGCCGAGGCGGTCCCCGGGGCCTACGCCACGACGAGTTGGGGCACCCCGTCGGTCGATGTGGCCGCCGGTGTACGGGCACAGCTCGAAGCCTGCGGTGTCACAACTCTGGAACAGTCCGACGTCTGCACCATGGAGTCGGCTGATCACTTTTCGTACCGACGTGAAAAGATCACCGGTCGCCTCGCAAGCTATGTCTGGTTGGAGGCGAACTGAACCGTGACGGACCTCACGGCCCGTCAGGCCGAACTCGCGGAGAACCTCGCACGGGTGGAGGAGCGCATCCGCGGCGCTTGCGCCGCGGCGGGGCGCAGTCGTGACGAGGTCACTCTGATCGTCGTCACGAAGACCTATCCCGCCCGGGACGTACGGCTGTTGGCGGAGCTGGGAGTGCGGCACGTCGCCGAGAACCGGGACCAGGAGGCGGCGGCGAAGGCAGACGAGTGCGCCGGCACCCCTGTGACGTGGCACTTCGTGGGACAGCTGCAGACCAACAAGGTCCGCTCCGTTGCGGGTTACGCCGACGTGATCCACTCCGTCGACCGCACCCGGCTCGTCAACGCCCTGAGCAGTGCCGCCGCACATCAAGGCCGCCGCCTGGACTGCCTCGTCCAGGTCGCACTCGATGCGGAGTCAGAAACCGCCGGAGGGCGGGGAGGTGCCGCACCGGGGTCCGTGGCAAAGCTCGGCGATGCGGTGGAAGCCGCCCAAGGTCTGCGGCTGGCAGGGGTGATGACGGTCGCGCCGCTGACCGGGCCTTACGCGGGACGCCCGTCCGCGGCCTTCGAACGGCTGCGGGAAATCTCAACCGGCCTGTGTACAAGGCATCCTGCTGCAACCATGGTGTCAGCAGGGATGAGCTCGGATCTCGAAGAGGCCGTGGCCGCCGGGGCGACACATGTGCGCGTCGGCAGTGCGGTACTCGGAGAGCGACCCCGGCTCGGGTAACGTCGCCAACAAGTCGGACCACGGCACAAAATATGGTCATTTCCGTTTGGAAGACAGCAGGCGGACAGACCCGCCGGGATCCAGGCCACCGGTGACGGAGCCAGGGGTCTCCCCATCGGAGGCGGGGGCCCACCACAGAGCGGAGGACGCAGAGAATGGCCGGCGCTATGCGCAAGATGGCGGTCTACCTCGGCCTCGTGGAGGACGATGGGTACGACGGCCCGGGTTTCGATCCCGACGACGAGTTCGAACCCGAACCGGAGCCCGAGAGGGACCGCCGGCGGCACGAGCCGCTGCAGTCGCACGACTCCCTGCAGAAGGACGAACCGGCCGAGCCGGTGCGCGTGATGCATCCTCCCGCCCAGCGGGAGAGGGAGCAGCCGTCTCCCCCTGCGATCGTCGAAAACGGACGATCCGGGAGAATTGCCCCCGTGTCATCCATCACACCTGAACGTCAGAGTCTGGAGAAGAGCGCCCCGGTGATCATGCCCAAAGTCGTGTCCGAACGGGAGCCGTACCGGATCACCACGTTGCACCCCCGGACGTACAACGAGGCCCGTACCATCGGGGAACACTTCCGCGAGGGTACCCCCGTGATCATGAACTTGACGGAGATGGATGATACGGACGCGAAGAGACTTGTCGACTTCGCGGCCGGTCTGGTCTTCGGTCTCCACGGGAGTATTGAAAGAGTGACGCAGAAGGTGTTCCTGCTGTCTCCTGCTAACGTCGATGTCACGGCGGAGGACAAGGCCCGCATCGCAGAGGGCGGGTTCTTCAACCAGAGCTGAAGACGCAAGGATCAACGGAACGGGCCGTAAGGTCACGCGAGCGCCCAACGAGGCGAGGGGAGAGGGAAGCGCAGTGAGTACCGCACTCGAGGTGGTCCAAGTCGCGCTGTACTGCTTCCTGCTCGTGTTGATCTTCCGACTGGTGATGGACTACGTCTTCCAGTTCGCCCGCTCATGGCAGCCCGGCAAGGCGATGGTGGTCGTTCTCGAAGCGACCTACACTGTCACTGATCCGCCACTCAAGCTGCTTCGGCGGTTCATCCCGCCGTTGCGCTTCGGGGGCGTGGCGCTCGACCTGTCCTTCTTCGTACTGATGATCATCGTCTACATCCTGATCAACGTCGTGGCCAGGCTGTGAACGATCGAAATGGTCTTGCCGACATGCCGACGAGTTACGTTGAGGTGAAGAGATGCCACTGACCCCCGAGGACGTGCGGAACAAGCAGTTCACGACCGTCCGCCTCCGAGAAGGTTACGACGAGGACGAAGTCGATGCCTTTCTTGATGAGGTCGAAGCCGAGCTGACGCGCCTGCTGCGCGAGAACGAGGACCTGCGCGCGAAGCTCGCCGCAGCGACCCGTGCCGCCGCGCAGAACCAGCAGCAGGGCGGGATGCGCAAGCCGGAGCCGCAGGACCGGCAAGGCGGGGGCCCCGTGCCCGCCGCCATATCAGGTCCGCAGCCGGTGCCGCCGGGTCAGCACGGCGGTCCTGGGCAGCACCCCGGCCAGCATCCTGGCCAGCACCCGGGGCAGCACCCGGGTCAGCACGGCCCGCAGCAGGGCATGGGCGGTCCGCCTCAGCTGCCCGGCGGGCAGCCGCAGCTTCCTGCCGGACCCGGCGGCCCTCAGGGCGGTCCCGGTGGTCCCATGGTTCCCGGTGGGCCCCAGGGCGGCCCCGGCGGCCCGATGGGTCCCGGTGGCCCGCAGATGCCAGGTGGCGGCGGGCAGAACAACGACAGCGCCGCCCGTGTGCTGTCGCTCGCACAGCAGACCGCCGACCAGGCCATTGCCGAAGCCCGTTCCGAGGCGAACAAGATCGTCGGTGAGGCGCGCAGCCGGGCCGAGGGTCTCGAGCGTGACGCCCGCGCCAAGGCCGACGCCCTTGAGCGGGACGCCCAGGAGAAGCACCGCGTCGCGATGGGCTCGCTGGAGTCCGCCAGGGCGACGCTGGAGCGCAAGGTCGAGGACCTGCGCGGCTTCGAGCGGGAGTACCGCACGCGTCTGAAGTCGTACCTGGAGAGCCAGCTGCGTCAGCTGGAGAACCAGGCGGACGACTCGCTGGCCCCGCCGCGTACGCCCGCCACCGCTTCTCTCCCGCCGTCCCCGTCGATGGCGGGCGCACCCGCCGGTGCGGGAGTCGGCAGCATGGGTGGCCACCAGTCCATGGGGGGCAACGGCCACAGCATGGGCGGTCACGGCGGCCCCCCGCAGGGCGGCCCGAGCTACGGCGGAGGACAGCAGCAGATGTCCCCGGCCATGACGCAGCCGATGGCGCCCGTACGTCCCCAGGGCGGCCCCGCGCCGCAGCAGGCTCCGTCACCGATGCGGGGCTTCCTGATCGACGAGGACGACAACTGATCGACTGACGGCGCACTCGCCGGCACAAGGCAAGGGCCGGGCCCGGAAGCCACTCGCTTCCGGGCCCGGCCCTTGCCCATGTGTGGAGGCGTTGGACGGGCGTCCGTGGCCTGCCGTTGTCCGTTGGAGCAACACGGCGCCCTCAGGGGCCGCGCGGCGGCCTCTTCCCTTCCAAGCTCCGCGCGCGGGCTCTCACTCCGTCAGCCGGACGCTCAGAGGCTTTTCCGGCAGCCCTGCCGTCCGGCGTCCCGCCGCGCTGTGCACGAGACGCCGGCGAGGCCGGGGAGCGCCCGCTGTGCGGACGGCATCCGCGGCCTCGCCGCGCCCTGTGCGGGCCGTTCCGTCAGACCTTGCGCAGACGGAAGGTGAGGGCGAGCGACTCGTCCTCGAAGGGTGGGCCGAAGGTGGGCTCCCCGGTGCCCTCGTCGGCACCGGCGGGGGTGAACTCCGTCGCGAGGACTTCCTCGGAGATCAGCGCGGAGTGGTCCACGAGCGCCCGCTCGACCTCCTCGTCCGTCGAGGACCAGCGCAGCGCGATGCGGTCGGCGACGTCGAGGCCGGAGTTCTTGCGGGCCTCCTGGATGAGGCGGATCGCGTCCCGCGCGAGGCCCGCGCGGCGCAGGCCGGGCGAGATCTCCAGGTCCAGGGCGACCGTGGCTCCGGAGTCGGAGGCGACGGACCAGCCCTCGCGCGGGGTCTCGGTGATGATCACTTCCTCCGGTGAGAGCGGCACCTGCTTCCCGTCCACCTCGACCGCGGCGGTGCCTTCGCGGAGGGCCGAGGAGAGGGCAGCGGCGTCCGCGTCGGCGATCGCCTTGGCCACGGCCTGGGTGCCCTTGCCGAAACGGCGGCCCAGGGCACGGAAGTTGGCCTTGGCCGTGGTGTCCACCAGTGAGCCGCCGACCTCCGAAAGGGAGGCGAGCGTGGTGACGTTGAGCTCCTCGGTGATCTGGTTGCGCAGGTCGGGCGAGAGCGTCTCGAAGCCGTGCGCGGCGACGAGTGCACGGGAGAGGGGCTGGCGCGTCTTGACGCCCGACTCGGCGCGGGTCGCACGCCCCAGTTCGACCAGGCGGCGCACGAGAAGCATGTCCTGGGACAGCTCGGGGTCGACCTTGTCCAGGTCCGCCTCCGGCCAGTCGGCCAGGTGCACCGAGTCCGGCGCCCCGGGCGTGACCGGGACGATCAGGTCCTGCCAGACGCGCTCGGTGACGAACGGCACGATGGGGGCCATCAGACGCGTCACCGTCTCCAGGGTGTCGTGGAGGGTGCGCATCGCTGCCGGGTCGCCCTGCCAGAAACGGCGCCGGGAGCGGCGTACATACCAGTTGGACAGGTCGTCGACGAAGGTCGAGAGCAGTTTGCCGGCGCGCTGGGTGTCGTAGCCCTCCATGGCGACCGTCACCTGGTCGACCAGCGCGTGGAGTTCGCTGAGCAGCCAGCGGTCCAGCAGCGGCCTGGTGTCGGGGGCCGGGTCCGATTCGGACGGCGACCAGCCGGACGTGCGGGCGTACAGGGCCTGGAAGGCCACGGTGTTCCAGAACGTCAGCAGCGTCTTCCGTACGACTTCCTGGATCGTGCCGTGGCCCACGCGCCGTGCCGCCCACGGTGAGCCGCCGGCGGCCATGAACCAGCGGACCGCGTCCGCCCCGTGCTGATCCATCAGCGGGATCGGCTCCAGGATGTTGCCCAGGTGCTTGGACATCTTGCGGCCGTCCTCGGCGAGGATGTGGCCGAGGCAGACCACGTTCTCGTACGAGGACTTCTCGAAGACGAGCGTGCCGACGGCCATCAGCGTGTAGAACCAGCCGCGGGTCTGGTCGATCGCCTCGGAGATGAACTGCGCGGGGTAGCGCTTCTCGAACAGCTCCTTGTTCTTGTACGGGTATCCCCACTGCGCGAAGGGCATCGAGCCCGAGTCGTACCAGGCGTCGATGACTTCGGGGACGCGCGTCGCCTCCAGCGCGCAGCCCTCCGCGGGGCAGCCGAAGGTGACCTCGTCGATGTACGGGCGGTGGGGGTCGAGCGCCGACTGGTCGCTTCCCGTCAGCTGCGTCAGCTCCGCGAGTGAGCCGACGCACGTCAAGTGGCCTTCCCCGCACCGCCAGAAGGGCAGCGGCGTGCCCCAGTAGCGGTTGCGGCTGAGCGCCCAGTCGACGTTGTTGTCGAGCCAGTCGCCGTAGCGGCCGTGCTTGACCGACTCCGGATACCAGTTGGTGAGTTCGTTCTGCTCCAGCAGCGCGTCCTTGATCCGGGTCGTGCGGATGTACCAGGACGGCTGGGCGTAGTAGAGCAGAGCCGTGTGGCAGCGCCAGCAGTGCGGATAGCTGTGCTCGTACGGCATGTGACGCAGCAGCAGGTTGCGGGCGTCGAGATCGGCGACGAGGGCCTCGTCGGCCTTCTTGAAGAACTGCCCCTCCACCAGGTGCAGTCCGGCCTCGAAGGTGCCGTCCGGACGCACCGGATTGACCACCGGCAGGCCGTAGGCGCGGCAGGCGCGCATGTCGTCCTCACCGAAGGCGGGGGCCTGGTGGACCAGGCCTGTGCCGTCCTCGGTGGTCACGTAGTCGGCGTTGACGACGAAGTGGGCGCCCTCCATCTCCACGATGTTGAAGGGGCGTTCGTAGCTCCAGCGCTCCATTTCGGCGCCGGTGAAGCGCTGTCCGGTCGCCTCGAAGTCCTCGCCCAGCGCCTTTTCGAGCAGGGGCTCGGCGACGACGATCTTCTCCAGGCCGTTCGTCGCGACGACGTAGGTGACCTCCGGGTGGGCCGCCACAGCGGTGTTGGAGACCAGCGTCCAGGGAGTGGTCGTCCACACCAGGAGCGACGCCTCACCGGCGAGCGGCCCCGACGTCAGCGGGAAGCGCACGTAGACCGACGGGTCGACGATCGTCTCGTACCCCTGGGCCAGTTCGTGGTCCGAGAGCCCCGTGCCGCACCGCGGGCACCAGGGAGCGACGCGGTGGTCCTGTACGAGCAGGCCCTTCTCGAAGATCTGCTTCAGGGACCACCAGACCGACTGCACGTATTCCGGGTCCATGGTGCGGTACGCGTCGTCCATGTCGACCCAGTAGCCCATGCGCGTCGTCAGCTCGGCGAAGGCGTCGGTGTGCCTGGTGACGGACTCCCGGCAGCGCGCGTTGAACTCCGCGATGCCGTAATTCTCGATGTCCTGCTTGCCGTTGAAGCCCATTTCGCGCTCGACGGCCAGCTCGACCGGGAGGCCGTGGCAGTCCCAGCCGGCCTTGCGCGCCACGTGGTATCCCCGCATCGTGCGGAAGCGCGGGAAGACGTCCTTGAAGACGCGGGCCTCGATGTGGTGTGCGCCCGGCATGCCGTTGGCGGTGGGCGGACCTTCGTAGAAGACCCACTCGGGGCGCCCCTCGGACTGTTCGAGGGTACGGGCGAAGACCTTCTGGTCCCGCCAGAAGTCGAGCACGGCGTGCTCGAGGGCGGGCAGGTCTACCTGGGCTGGCACCTGGCGGTACTGCGGCATCGGAACTTCCTCCGGCGGACAATCTCAGCTTCCGTCGGAGGGACGAGACCGTCTGCCTGAACGGCGGCGGGCCCGCGGTACCACCCTCCTTGGCAGTCGACGGACCCCGGGCCGCCAGGCCCGGGGGCGTGCCACTGCCCCCTCGTTTGAGGTGCGCTGCCGGTTCTACTCGCGCCGGTCCGGCCGGTGCTTTCTTCCGGCGGCTCCGGGGTGATGTTCACGTCCTGCAGACCCCTGGGCTCACACCGTCCCCAGGTCGCTCGCGGCTGCTCACGGACGCTACTCGTCCCCTTCATCGCCTGTCGCTGAGCCCAGTGTACGGGGCTCAGCGGGCTGTGGCGGGGCGGTTTTCGCAGGGCCGGGCGGGGCACAACGGATTGGAGACCGGCGTGCCCCCGTTGTCGAGCGTTCGGAGTCGATTTATCGTTCCGGTCACGTTTCGCGAGCAAGATCACAATATGTGAAGGGGCCACGGCCATGGTGGCGAGAGGATCTGCCGCGAGTTCCCCGGCAGCTGCTGACAAGTCCACGAAGAAGGCCGCGGCCAAGAAGCAGACCTCTGCGGCCGGCAAGTCCGCACCGAAGAAGACGGCCAAGAAGACTGCGGCCAAGAAGACGGCAAGGAAGGCCGCCCCCAAGAAGGCGGCGCAGAAGGTCACAGCAGGGGAGGCCGGGAGGACGGCGGAGGGGGAGGCGCCCGCGAAGAAGAGCGTGGCGAAGAAGGCGGCAGCGAAGAAGACCGCCGCCAAGAAGGCTGCACCGAAGAAGACGGCGGCGAAGAAGACCGCCGCCAAGAAGGCCGCACCGAAGAAGACCGCGGCGAAGAAGACCGCCGCCGGTAAGTCCACGGCGAAGAAGCAGACGACAGGAGCCGACAAGGTGGCGAAGAAGACTCCGGTGGCGAAGGCCGAGAAGGTTCCCACAGCACGCGCGGTCGCCGCCCCGGCGGAACCGGGCGAACTCGCCGTACGCGCCGGTGAGGAGCCGTGGACGCAGCAAGAGGTGGAGGAGGCCCGCAGCGAACTGCAGAGCGAGGCGCAGCGGCTGCGTGACGAGCTCGTCGCCTCCGGGGAAGCGCTGGACGGGCTGATGCGCGACTCCGGTGACGGTGCGGGGGACGACGACGCCGACACCGGCACCAAGAACATCACCCGCGAGCACGAGATGGCGCTCGCGGCCAACGCCCGCGAGATGCTCTACCAGACCGAACGGGCCATCGACCGGCTCGACGCAGGCACGTACGGCCTCTGCGAGAACTGCGGCAACCCGATCGGCAAGGCCCGGATGCAGGCGTTCCCGCGGGCGACGCTCTGTGTGGAGTGCAAGCAGCAGCAGGAGCGGCGCTAGTTGTCGCAGAAGGGGCGGGAGGGGGGTGAAGGGGGCGTCGGCCGTCCTCACATGTCGTACCCTCGTCGGGTGACAGAGGTGGAGCGGACTATCGGTACTCCTGACGGGACCACGGATGAGCCCGCCGACGGAGCTCGCGGCGAGGGCGTGCAGGAAGACGTAGCGACCGCCTCACGGGGCAGGCGGCGGATCGGTGTGCTGATCACGGTCGCCGCCATCGCCTACGCGCTCGACCTGATCACCAAGCTGATCGTGGTCGCCGTCCTCGAGCAGCACGCCCCGATCCAGGTGATCGGCACGGTGCTCCAGCTGGACGTCGTACGGAACAGGGGCGCGGCCTTCGGCATCGGTGAGGCCCTGACCATCGTGCTCACGGCGATCGCCGCCGTGGTGATCGTCGTCATCGCGCGGATCGCCAGGCGGTTGTACAGCGCTCCCTGGGCGATCGCGCTGGGGCTGCTGCTGGGCGGTGCGTTCGGGAATCTCACCGACCGCGTCTTCCGTTCGCCCGGAGTCTTCCAGGGCGCCGTCGTGGACTTCATCGCACCCACGCACTTCGCGGTCTTCAACCTCGCGGACTCGGCGATCGTGTGCGGGGGCATCCTGATCGTGATCCTCTCCTTCCGCGGCCTCGATCCGGACGGAACGGTCCACCGGGACTGACCGGCCGGCAGCCCGCGGTGACGGAGAGCACCCGGGCGTCCGGCATACTCGATCGGGTGAGCACGATCCCCGAAATCCGCACCCTGCCCGTACCGGACGGCCTGGAAGGCGAGCGCGTCGACGCCGCCATCGCCCGGATGTTCGGCTTTTCCCGCACGAAGGCCGCCGAACTCGCCTCCCACGGCAAGGTGTTGCTGGACGGCGCCGAGGCGGGCAAGTCCGACCGGGTGCACGGCGGGGCGTGGCTGGAGGTGGAGCTGCCGCCTCCGCCCGAGCCCCCGCGGATCGTGGCCGAGCCCGTGGAGGGCATGACGGTCGTCCATGACGACGCCGACGTCGTCGTGGTCGACAAGCCGGTGGGTGTCGCGGCGCACCCCAGTCCGGGCTGGAGCGGCCCCACCGTGATCGGCGGGCTCGCCGCCGCCGGATACTCGGTCGCGACCTCGGGCGCCGCCGAGCGGCAGGGGATCGTGCACCGGCTGGACGTGGGGACGTCGGGGCTGATGGTCGTCGCCAAGTCCGAGCGCGCGTACACGCTGCTCAAGCAGCAGTTCCGGGAGCGGACCGTCGACAAGCGGTACCACGCGCTCGTACAGGGGCATCCGGATCCGCTGAGCGGCACGATCGACGCCCCGGTCGGGCGGCACCCCCAGCACGACTACAAGTGGGCGGTCACCGCCGAGGGCAAGCCGTCCGTCACGCACTACGACCTCATCGAGGCCTTCCGTGCGGCCAGCCTGCTCGACATCAAGCTGGAGACCGGGCGTACGCACCAGATCCGCGTGCACATGTCCGCGCACCGCCACCCGTGCGTCGGCGACCTCACCTACGGTGCCGATCCGACGCTCGCGAAGCGGCTGCGGCTGGAGCGGCAGTGGCTGCATGCCGTGCGGCTCTCCTTCGAGCACCCCTCCGACGGGCGGTGGGCGGAGTACGAGAGCGAATACCCGGATGATCTTCAGCGGGCGCTCGAGCTGGTGCGGGGAGAGAGCACGTAGACGTGGATCAGCTCGCACTGCTCTTCGCCTTGCTGCTCGGCGCTGTTCTGACAGTCCCGCTCGGTGACCGGCTGGGCGTGCCGGGACCACTGCTGATGACGCTGCTGGGCGGTGTCCTGGCGCTGCTGCCGTTCGTCCCGGACATCGAGGTCCCGCCGGAGTTCATCCTGCCGCTGGTGCTGCCGCCGCTGCTGTACGCGGCCGTGCACCGTACGTCCTGGCGTCAGTTCGCCGCGAACAAGCGGCCGATCTTTCTGCTGGCGGTGGCGCTGGTCTTCGTGACGACCGCGGTGGTCGCAGCTGTGGCGCACGCGCTGGTGCCGGGGCTCGGGATAGCCGCTGCCGTCGCGCTGGGCGCGCTGGTCGCGCCGCCCGACCCTGTCGCCGCGACGACCGTCGCGGGACAGCTGGGGCTGCCGCGGCGGCTGGTGTCCATCCTGGAGGGCGAGGGCCTCTTCAACGACGTCACGGCGATCACCCTCTACCACGTCGCCGTCGCGGCTGCCGTCACCGGGACGTTCTCGCTTCCCGCCGCCGCCGGGGAGCTGGTCCTCTCCGCGGTCGTCGCCGTCGTGGTCGGTCTGGCGCTGGGATGGGCCGCGAACAAGCTCTCGGGGTTCCTCGGGGACGCGACGTTGCAGACGGGGCTGACTCTGCTGGTGCCCTTCGCCTCGTACGTACTGGCCGAGGAGCTGCACGGTTCCGGCGTGCTGGCGGTACTGATGACCGCGCTATATCTCTCCTCCGGACGGGCCGTGGACGCGGACGACGTGCAGGGGCGGCTGGTCGGGCAGAGCTTCTGGTCGATCGTCGACACGCTCGTCACCGGAGTCGCGTTCGGGCTCATCGGGCTCGAACTGGCCGTGGTCGTCGGCCCCGTGAGCGGACGCTGGGACGAACTGCTCCCGGCGGCGCTCGCCGTGATCGCGGCCGTGGTCGTGCTGCGTCTGCTGTGGCTGCTGCCGGCGGCGTGGCTGGCGAAGAGACTGCACCGCCGCAAGGACCTGGACGAGGACATCCCGCTCAACTGGCGTGAGACGACCGTCGTCTGGTGGGCCGGGATGCGGGGCGTGGCATCGGTGGCGCTGGCGCTCGCAGTGCCGCTGACCGTCGAGGGCGGCGGGAGCTTCCCCGAGCGGGACGCCATTCTGTTCATCGCCTTCGCCGTCGTGCTCGCCACGCTCGTGATCCAGGGGCTGACCCTGCCGTGGCTGGTCAGACTGCTGCACGTACGCGCGGACAGTGCCGCCGAGCGGGAGTTGGAGCGGCAGCTCGCGCTGCGGTGCGCGAAGGCGGCGCGGACGCGGCTGCGGGAGATCGAGGCGGCCGAGGACCTTCCCGAGGAGGTCTCCGAGGCGCTGCTGCGGCGTGCCCACGACGTGGGCGTGCGCATCTCGCCGGACATCGTGGACGAGGAACGGCGCGAGGCGCACTCCAAGCGGACGGCCCGGATGAAGAAGGTCCACCGGCTGGGCGGCGAGCTGCTGTCCGCCGCCCGGCACGAGATCATCGCCGCGCGCAGCGAGGCCGGCGTCGACCCCGAGGTGTGCGACCGCGTGCTGCACCAGCTCGATCTGCGCAGTTTCCGGGTCTGAAGCCACCGGCGGTCGGGCCGGTGGCCATGGGGAGCGGTGGAGCTCGCTCAGGAGAGCCTGTTCTCCCGGTGGTTGCTGTTCTCCACGCGCCCGTTGGAGTGCACGCCGGGATCGCCGGCGGAGCTGCCCGCGGAGGAGACGCGGATGCCGGGAAACGCGTAAGGGTGCTCGCGCTGAAGCCAGTCGAGCAGCTGCTCGCGCAGGTCGCAGCGGAGCGTCCACAGGTCGTCGGAGGTACGGGCCGAGACCGCGGCGCGCACCTCGATCGTGGTGGGCGTCGTGTCGGTGACGACGAGGCTCCAGTTGCGGCCGTCCCAGTAGTCGTTCGCCCGTACCAGCTCCTCCGTCCGCTTGCGCAGCTCCGCGACCGGGGCGGAGTGGTCGAGCTGGAAGAAGACCGTGCCGGTCATCTGCGGGCCGCCGCGGGACCAGTTCTCGAACGGCTTGCTGGTGAAGTACGAGACGGGCATCGTCACGCGCCGCTCGTCCCATGTGCGGATCACCAGATACGAGACGGTGATCTCGTCGACAGTTCCGAACTCCCCGTCCACGACGACCTCGTCGCCGATGCGCACCATGTCGCCGAAGGCGATGGAAAGCCCCGCGAAGAGGTTGCCCAGGGTGGCCTGGGCGGCGATACCGGCGACGATTCCCAGCACACCCGCGGAGGCGAGCATCGACGTGCCCAGTGTCTTCATGGCGTCGAACTGGAGGAGGATGGCGGAGGCGGCGATGACGACCACGACCGTGGTGACCAGCCGCTGGATCAGCGTGAGCTGGGTCTTCACACGCCTCGCGCGGGCCGGGTCGTGCGCCACGCCCGCGTACCGCACGGTGGTCGTCTCCACGATGCCGGCGAGGATCCTCAGGACCAGCCACGCGGTGGCCGCGATGAGGATGATGTGCAGCCACAGGTTGACGGTTGGGCGGTAGCTGCGGGCGATCTCAGCGTGGTCGTAGAAGATGTTGAGCAGAGCCACGAACACGACGGCCTGCAGGGGCACGCGCCCGCGTCGCAGCAGCCCCCACAGCGGGGTCTCCGGATGGCGGGCGTCGATGCGGCGCAGCAGCCGGTCGACGGCCCAGGCGACGACGAACGCGAGCACGATCGCACCGCCGAACACGATGAGCGGCCGTAGCACGTTCTCCATGGCGGGTGACTCCTCGGGGATTGACGGGCACTGCTGACCGTACCTGCCACCATGTGCGGGGACCCGACCCGGAACGGGCCCACCGGCGCTATGTGAGGGAAGTGACACTTTGGCCACCGTCGTGCTGTTCCACTCCGCCTACGGGCTGCGACCCGCCGTGCACAAGGCGGCGGACCGGCTGCGTGCCGCGGGGCACGAGGTGCACACGCCCGACCTCTTCGACGGTCGCACGGCCGCCACCGTGGAGGAGGGCATGGTGCTGAAGGACGAGATCGGCCGGGACGAGCTGCTGATGCGGGCCGTGACGGTCACGGCTCCGCTCTCGGACCGCGGCCTGGTCTACGCGGGCTTCTCCCTCGGCGGTTCGATCGCCCAGAACCTCGCCCTCGCCGACGACCGCGCGCGGGCGCTGCTGCTTCTGCACGGCACCTCGGACCTGCCCGAGGACGCGGCCGTGGACGATCTCCCCGTACAGCTGCACATCGCCGAACCGGACGCCTTCGAGCCGGACGACTGGCTGAACGCGTGGTATCTGCAGATGCGGCGGGCGGGGGCGGACGTCGAGATCTTCCGGTACGCGGGAGCGGGCCACCTCTTCACCGACGAGGACCTGGACGACCACGAGCCGGAGGCGGCAGAGCGCACCTGGCGCACGGCGCTGGGGTTCCTCGACAGCGTGGGCTGACGCACGGCGGCCGGGGCGGCCCGAGGCCCCGCCGGGAGTGCGGCGGGGCCACGGGACCGGTCCTTCCGGGGCGCCGGCCGCCGTGCGGTCGGCGCCCCGGTGCGTTCAGAGCGCCAGCGGGCCGTCCGCCTTCTCCAGGCGCTGGGTGCCGGAGAGGGTGCGATAGGAGCGGCGGACCTCGCTGGTGGCGCCGCGGTCCTCCTTGTCGGAGAGGATGAAGTAGTCCATCTGCGCCCGCTCGGCGTCGATGTCGAGGACGCCGTAGCCGTGCGAGTCCATGTCGAGCCACCGCACGTGGCGGTTGGCGGCTCTGACGGCCGCCTCGGCCACCGACGAGACGGTGTCGGGTGCGGCGTTGATGACGTCGTCGAGGTTGTCCGACGTGACGGACGTGACGACGAACTCCGTGGCCACCGGCGCGTCTTCGGGATACGTCGCCGCCTTGACGGGGACCTCGTTGGCGAAGGCCATGTGGATGTCGCCGGTCAGGAAGACGGTGTTGTCGATGCGCTGGTCGCGCAGGTGCGTCAGCAGCTCGCGCCGGTCGTCGGTGTAGCCGTCCCACTGGTCGACGTTGAGGGCCAGGCCCTCCTTCGGGATACCGAGCAACTCCGCGAGCGGGCCGAGGAGATGGGCCGGGACGGAGCCGAAGGCCATCGGGGCGATCATCACCGAGGTGCCGACCATGCGCCAGCGCGCCGTCGAGGAGGAGAGCCCGGACTTGAGCCAGTCCAGCTGCTTGCGGCCCGTGATGCTGCGGTCGGGGTCGTCGATCACGTCCCCGTCTCCGATGCTCGCCTGCTGATCGCGGAACGAGCGCAGATCGAGCAGGTGCAGATCGGCGAGCCGGCCGAAACGGATGCGGCGGTAGGTGTTGCCCTCGGTGGAGGTGCGTACCGGCATCCACTCGAAGTAGGCCTGTTTCGCGGCCCGTCGGCGGTCCGCCCACTCGCCCTCCACGCCCGGTGTGTGGTTCTCCGCGCCGCCGGACCAGGTGTCGTTGGCGATCTCGTGGTCGTCCCAGATCGCGATGAGCGGGTGGGCCGTGTGCATGGCCTGCAGGTCGGGATCGAGCTTGTGGTGGCCGTGCCGGACGCGGTAGTCGGCGAGGGTGACCGTCTCGTGCTCGGGCTGGACGGTGCGGACGGCGCCGCCCTCCAGGGGGTACTCCTCGTGCCCGTACTCGTAGATGTAGTCCCCGAGATGGAGGACCGCGTGCAGATCCGCGCGTCCTGCCAGATGCCTGTACGAGGCGTAGTAGCCGGCCTCGTACTGCGCGCAGGAGACCACGCCCAGGCGGAGGTTGGCGGCGTCGGCGTCCTCGGCCGGTGCCGTACGGGTGCGTCCGGCGGGGGAGTTCACGCCTCCGGCGCTGAAGCGGAACCAGTAGGCGGTGTCGGGCGCGAGTCCGCGCACGTCCGCCTTGACGGTGTGGTCGGTGGCGGCGGTGGTCCCGGTGGTGCCGTGGGCGACCACCTTGCTGAAGGCCTCGTCCTCGGCGACTTCCCAAGTGACGCTGGTGGGGCCGCCCTTGCCCGATCCGGGCAGGGCGTCCGGGGCGGGCGTGACGCGCGTCCACAGCAGGACGCCGTCGGGCAGCGGGTCGCCGGAGGCGACGCCGTGCAGGAACTCGGGGGCCGCTGCGGTACGGGCGTTCGCCGTGCCGCCGGTGAGGGGGAGCAGGGCCGCGGAGGCCGCGGTGGCCGCAACGACGGTGCGGCGTCCGGGACGTCCTGGGAGTCCGGATGAGGGTCTCTCCGCCGGAACTGAGGTGGGAGGTTCACGATGTGTGTTCGTCACGGACCTTGATGTTACGCACAAGTAGCCCCAACGGGCAGGTGACTCGCAAGAGTTCAGCTGCCGGTCGGGGCATGTTCGGCCACAGGACGGCAAGCACGGAGCGGGCGCCTGCCGTACAGCAGGCGCCCGCTCCGGCGAACACGGGAACTCAGTGACCCGGGAACTCAGGAACCCCGGGAACTCAGGGGCCCCGGCGCCGTGTCACCGGCGCCGGGCCGCCGTCACTGCTTCTGGGGCTGGCCGCCACCCGGGATCTTCACGCCCAGCTTCTCCAGTTCGCCCGGGAGCTGCTGCTGGTCGACGTCCTTGCCGTCGATGCGGATCGTGGGCGTGCCGTTGACCTTGCTCTTCTTGAAGTCCGCGACCATGTCGAGCGCCCACCTGTCGTACTTGCCGTCCTCCACGGCCTTCTTGAAGCCGGCGTCCTTCTTCAGCGCGGGCACGGTGTCCGCGACCTTGATCAGGTAGTCGTCCTCGGCGAACTTGTCCTGGGTCTCCTGCGGGTGGAACTGCGGCGAGTACAGCTTCTCGTGGTAGTCGCGGTAGGCGTCCTTGCTGACGTTGAGCGCGGCGCCCAGTGCGCTGATGGCGTTCTTCGAGCCCTCACCGCCGAGGTTGCCGTCGATCAGGTCGCCGAGGTGCACCCGGAGCTTGTACTTGCCGTCCTCGGCGCCCTTGACGAGGAGCTTGCCCGCTCCCTGCTCGAACTGGGCGCAGGCCGGGCACCGCAGGTCCTCGTAGACGTCGACGCTCTTCTTGGCGCTCTCGTTGCCGACGAGGATGTACTCGCCGTCCTTGCCCGAGGAGTTGGCGGGCTTGACGAGCTTCTGCTCCTTGGCCGCCTCCCAGCCGGAGGGTGCGGTCAGTTTGGTGACGGCGAGGAAGATGCCGCCGGCCACGGCGAGGACGCCGAGTACCGCGACGCCGACGAGCGCCTGCCGGCGCGCCTTGTCCTTCTTGGCCTGCCGTTCACGTTCTGCGCGCAGCCGCTCGCGGGCGGCGCGCTTGGCTTCCTGGCTGTTGCGCTTGCTCATGGGTTCCTTCTCCGTGGTCTGCGTACGCGGTGTGTGCGTGTGCGCGAGGGGACGACGATGGACGGTCTCGCAACGGCTCGGCTCGCGCGGCCCGTTCACGCCCGTTCACACGGGGGCACGGTGCCGCTGCGCCTGTTCGGGCCCCGGGACCGAGACCTCAGGCGGCGAGCACGAGCGGCGGCGGCCCTCGTCGGTGCACGGAGTGGGTGAGCAGGGGAAGCGTGCGTGGGCCCAGCACCGGCAGCGAACGGGGGGCCGGTGCCGGCTCGCCGGAGTCGCACGTACGGCACCCGGCGGCGACCGCCAGCCGCAGCGGCCGGAACGCCGTCACCGAAGCGGCGCGCAGCAGCCCGGCCAGTGCGGCCTCACCGCGCCGGAGCCAGGCGGCGGCCAGCAGCCCGACGGCGATGTGCGCCGCGAGCAGCACGAACGGCGTGGCCGACGGCGCGGCCTCCAGCGGCCCGACCGGGCCGAGCGCCTCCAGCGTGCCGTTCCCGTCGCCCTGGGAGAGCGTCTCGGCGGCGTCCCGCCCGCCGCTCTGCGCGGCGAGGTGGGCCAGCGGGGTGCCGACGCCGCTGCCGCCGCACAGCAGATCGACGCCGACGGTGCGCAGCGGGCCGGTGACGGGGCCGCCCGCCTGCCCGTAACAGGTGTGCTGACCGGCGGTGAAGACGGTGTCGGCCAGCAGCTCGAGCGGAATCAGGACGGCGGCGATGCGCCCGTATCCGCGCTCGCGGTCGGCGAGGGCGAATGCCAGCAGGAAGATCACGCCGGTGACCGCAAGCAGCGGACCGAGGGGGAGCGGCACTCCGGACAGGAGCACGTGCGACCCGGCGGACAGGGTGACGCACAGCACGGTGAAGACGACCGCCCGTGCTGTCCGTATGCCTGCCGCATCCATGTCCATCGCCGGGAAGTGTGCCATGCGGAGGCGTAAGCGGTCTCTAAAAGCGGGCCGTGAATTGCGGCGCCCGCCTACAGCCCGGGGATGCGGCCGTTGCGGAAGAGGTCCACGAAGATCTGGTGGTCGCGGCGCGTCCTCGAACCGTATTCGTGAGCGAAGTCGGCCAGCATCTGCGGGAAGCCCTCCTCGTCCCCGGAGATCGCGGCGTCGATGGCGCGCTCCGTGGAGAAGGGCACGAGGGTGTGGCCGCTCTCGTCGTCCGCCGCGGCGTGCATGGTGGCGGTGGCCCGGCCGAGGTCGCCGACGACCTGGGTGATCTCGGCGAGGTCGTCCAGATCCGACCAGTCCAGGTCCACGGCGTACGGCGAGACCTCCGCGACGAGCTGGCCCGTGCCGCGCAGCTCCGTCCAGCCCAGCCACGGGTCGGCGTGCGCCTGCAGGGCGCGCTGCGAGATCACCGTGCGGTGGCCCTCGTGCCGGAAGTAGCCGTGGATCGCGGGATCGGTGATGTGGCGGGCGACGGCCGGGGCCTGCGCCTGCTTCATGTAGATCACGAGGTCGTTCTCGAGGGCGTCGCTGTGGCCTTCGAGGAGGATGTTGTACGAGGGCAGTCCCGCGCTGCCGATGCCGACGCCCCGTCGCCCGACGACGTCCTTGACGCGGTAGGCGTCGGTACGCAGGCGGGTACTGCCGGGAAGGGTGGCGATGTAGCCGCCGAACGCGTCCAGCACCTCCGAGCGGGTCGCCCGGTCGAGCTCGACCGCACCGCCGCCAGGGGTGAAGCGGCGCTCCCAGTCCCGGATCTCCGTCATGCTCTCCAGCAGCCCGAAGCGGGTGTTGGTGCGTGCCGAGCGCAGCGCCGCCAGTACGGGGCCCTGTGCGGTGTCGAGGGTGAGGGAGGGAGCGGTGCCCGCCCGCGCGCCGTCGTTGCCGCCGTCGGCGCCGGCGTCCGCGGCGAGCGCGCGGATGCGCTCGCGGTACGCGTCCGCGTACGTGCGCACCAGGCCGGTGATCTGTCCGTCGCTGAGAGCCTTGCCGTAGCCGAGCAGGGCCACGGAGGCGGAGAAACGCTGCAGATCCCAGGTGAACGGGCCGATGAAGGCCTCGTCGAAGTCGTTGACATTGAAGGTGAGCCGGCCGTTGGCGTCCATGTACGTGCCGAAGTTCTCGGCGTGCAGGTCGCCGTGGATCCAGACCCTGCCGGTGTGCTCGTCGAGGAACGGGCCGGTCCGTCCTGTCCCTTCGGCGCCGCGCCCGTCGCCCTCGGTGGCGTCGGCGTAGAAGAGGCAGGCGGTGCCGCGGTAGAAGGCGAACGCGGAGGCGGCCATCTTGCGGAACTTGACCTGGAACGCGGCCGGGTCCGCCGCCAGCAGCTCCCCGAAGGCGCTGTCGAAGACTTCGAGGATCCGCTCGGCGCGGGCCTCCGCCGTGCCGCTCTGCTGCGTTGCCATGAGTGCCGCCCTTCAGGGGTGCCGACGGTGCCGGATACCGGGCGGGGGGTGCCGCGGCGTCCACCGGGATCCTCTCGCACGGGCCGCCGTGAGCGACGGCGGACCGTGCCGTCCGGGTGCCCGGCGCGGCCCGTACGCCTCGGCGGCGCGGGCGAGTTGGGCCCCGCGCCCGCAGGACGCGGTTGTCGGTGGCGGGCCGTAGACTCCGGAGCCGTTCCAGCAGAATCCTGCCCGGAGGTGTTCCGCGCCGTGACCGACCAGCCGTTCACACATCTGCACGTGCACACTCAGTATTCGCTCCTGGACGGCGCGGCGCGGCTGAAGGACATGTTCAAGGCCTGCGGCGAGATGGGCATGTCGCACGTGGCGATGACGGACCACGGCAACCTCCACGGTGCGTACGACTTCTTCCACCAGGCCAAGGACGCGGGCATCACCCCGATCATGGGCATCGAGGCGTATGTCGCCCCGGACCACCGCCGGAACATGCGCCCGGTCAAGTGGGGCACCCCGCACCAGAAGCGTGACGACGTCTCCGGTAACGGTGCGTACACGCACATGACGATGTGGGCCCGCGACAAGGAGGGCCTGCACAACCTCTACCGCGCCCAGTCACGTGCCGGTCTTGAGGGCTTCTTCCGCAAGCCCCGGATGGACCGCGAGCTGCTCGCCGAATACGCGAAGGGGATGATGGCCACCACCGGCTGCCCCTCCGGCGAGGTGAGCACGAAGATCCGTCTCGGGCAGCTGGAGGAGGCCATCCAGGCCGCCGGAGAGTTCCAGGACATCTTCGGCAAGGAGAACTTCTTCGTCGAGCTGATGGATCACGACATCGAGATCGACAAGCGGGCGCGGGCCGGGCTGGAAGAGGTCGCGAAGAGGATCGACGCCCCGTTCGTCGTCACCAACGACTCGCACTACACCTACGAACACGAGTCCGCGGCGCACGACACCCTGCTGTGCATCCAGACCGGCAGCAATCTCTCCGACCCCGACCGCTTCAGCTTCGACGGCGCGGGTTACTACATCAAGTCGGCCGAGCAGATGTACGCAATCGACTCTTCGGACGCCTGGCAGCAGGGCTGCCGCAACACCCAGCTGCTGATCGCCGAACGCGTCGACACCACGGGCATGTTCGAGACCAGGAACCTGATGCCCCGCTTCGACGTGCCCGAAGGGTTCGACGAGGTCTCCTGGTTCAAGGAGGAGGTCAAGCGGGGGATGGCCGTCCGCTACCCGGGCGGCGTCCCGCAGGACCGCCAGGAGCTCGTGGAGTACGAGATGGACGTCATCGTCTCGATGGGCTTCCCGGGGTACTTCCTCGTCGTCGCCGACTTCATCAACTGGGCCAAGGACAACGGCATCGCGGTCGGCCCCGGCCGCGGCTCGGCCGCCGGCTCGATCGTCTCGTACGCGATGGGCATCACCGACCTGGATCCCGTGACCCACGGGCTGATCTTCGAGCGGTTCCTCAATCCCGAGCGCGTCACCATGCCCGACGTCGACATCGACTTCGACGAGCGCAGGCGCGGCGACGTCATCCGGTACGTCACGGAGAAGTACGGCGCGGACAAGGTCGCCATGATCGGTACCTACGGCACCATCAAGGCGAAGAACGCCATCAAGGACTCGGCGCGCGTGCTGGGTTACCCGTATGCGATGGGCGACCGGATCACCAAGGCCATGCCCGCCGACGTCCTCGGCAAGGGACTCCCGCTCTCCGGCATCACCGACAAGGACCACCCGCGGTACAGCGAAGCGGGCGAGATCCGGGCGATGTACGAGAACGAGCCGGATGTGACGAAGGTGATCGACGCCGCCCGCGGCATCGAGGGCCTGGTGCGGCAGATGGGCGTGCACGCCGCGGGCGTGATCATGTCCAGCGAGAAGCTGATCGACCACGTGCCGGTCTTCTCGCCGAAGAACGACGGAGTCGTCGTCACGCAGTGGGACTACCCCAGCTGTGAGGCGCTGGGCCTGCTGAAGATGGACTTCCTCGGCCTGCGCAACCTCACGATCATGGACGACGCGGTCAAGATGATCCGCAAGAACAAGGACGTCGACCTCAGGCTGCTCGACCTGCCGCTGGACGACGCCAAGACCTTCGAACTGCTCTGCCGGGGCGACACCCTGGGCGTCTTCCAGTTCGACGGTGGTCCCATGCGCTCCCTGCTGCGCATGATGAAGCCCGACAACTTCGAGGACATCTCCGCCGTCTCGGCGCTGTACCGGCCCGGCCCCATGGGCATGAACAGCCACATCAACTACGCGCTGCGAAAGAACGGCCAGCAGGAGATCACCCCGATCCACCCGGAGCTGGAGGAGCCGCTCAAAGAGGTCCTCGACATCACCCACGGCCTGATCGTCTATCAGGAGCAGGTGCAGAAGGCCGCGCAGGTGCTCGCGGGCTACTCGCTCGGCCAGGCCGACCTGCTGCGCCGCGCCATGGGCAAGAAGAAGAAGGAGGTTCTCGACAAGGAGTTCGTGAACTTCCAGAAGGGCATGCGCGACAACGGCTATTCGGACCAGGCCGTCCAGGCCGTCTGGGACGTCCTGGTCCCCTTCGCCGGGTACGCCTTCAACAAGGCGCACTCCTCCGCGTACGGCCTGGTCACCTACTGGACGGCGTACCTCAAGGCCAACTACCCCGCGGAGTACATGTCGGCGCTGCTCACCTCGGTGCGCGACGACAAGGACAAGTCGGCGGTCTATCTCAACGAGTGCCGCAAGATGGGCATCAAGGTGCTGCCGCCGGACGTCAACGAGTCGGAGGCCAACTTCACCTCGCGGGACGACCACACGATCGTCTTCGGCCTCACTGCCGTGCGGAACGTGGGCCAGAACGTGGTCGATTCGGTCGTCAAGTGCCGCAAGGCGAAGGGGAAGTACACCTCGTTCCCGGACTTCCTCGACAAGGTCGAGGCCGTCGTGTGCAACAAACGCACCGTCGAATCCCTCATCAAGGCGGGTGCGTTCGACGAGATGGGGCACACGCGCAAGGGCCTGACCGCCCAGTTCGAGCCGATGATCGACAACGTCGTGCAGGTCAAACGCAAGGAGGCCGAGGGCCAGTTCGACCTGTTCGGGGACCTCGGCGGCGACGAAGGAGAGGACACGCCCGGCTTCGGGCTCGATGTGACCTTCTCCGAGGAGGAGTGGGAGAAGACGTATCTCCTCGCCCAGGAGCGGGAGATGCTCGGCCTCTACGTCTCCGACCACCCCCTCTTCGGCCTGGAGCACGTGCTGAACGACAAGGCGGACGCGGCCATCGCCCAGCTCACCGGCGGTGAGCACTCGGACGGCGCGATCGTCACCATCGGCGGCATCATCTCCGGGCTGCAGCGCAAGATGACCAAGCAGGGCAACGCGTGGGCGATCGCCACCGTGGAGGATCTGGCCGGTTCCATCGACTGCATGTTCTTCCCGGCGACCTACCAGCTCGTCTCCACCCAACTCGTCGAGGACGCCGTGGTCTTCGTCAAGGGCCGTCTGGACAAGCGTGAGGACGTGCCGCGGCTGGTCGCGATGGAGCTGATGATCCCCGATCTGAGCGAGGCGTCGGCCAGCGCGCCCGTGACGATCACGATCCCCACAGTGAAGATCACACCGCCGCTCGTGGAGAAGCTCGGCGAAGTCCTCACCCACCACCGGGGATCGAGCGAGGTACGGGTGCGGCTGCAGGGAGCCCGCAAGACCACCGTCCTGCGGCTGGACAAGCACCGGGTCACGCCGGCGCCGGCGCTCTTCGGCGATCTCAAGGAACTGCTGGGTCCTTCCTGCATGGCGGGCTGACCGCCGCCGTACGACGGGGTCACGGGCGAGGGGCGTCGCCCCCGCCCCACTGCGCCAACACCCCTCCCGCACCGGAGGCCTGCGCGGGAAGACCGAGTGCCGAAAGGAGAGGGCGGCCCCGGGGCTGGGGCCGCCCTCCTCTTGGTACGCGCCGACGTGCGGTGCCCAAGGGCACAGGTGAATCAAACGGATTGTTGTCGACCTCTGCGCCAGGCAGGGTCAGTTGTGTCCGAAGCGCCGCTGGTGTTTACGGGCGACGTCGGCAGGGCTGACGCCTCTGCCCGACGCCGGGCGCGACGAGCCTTCCGCAGAGCCGCTCTCGGTCCTGGTCTCCTCGCGCTCGCCGTTGCCGGCTTTCTTCTGACTGCGTTCCTGATTCCTGCCCTTGGCCATGATCGCCTCCTGGGGACCGTTGAACTTTGGGCCGAATTCAGCCTGGCATGGGGGTATGAAGCGCGCATGTCGGACAATCACCGTGAGTGAGGCGGTTCTTCGCGCTGTTGCGCGTCCAGCACATGTGTGCCGCCACGCCGATGATCGTGCACCGCCGACAAGCCCTGTACGGTCGGGCAGACTCGAAGGCGAAACACACGACCAGGCCCCAGGGGCGCGGTCGGTGACCGAGAGTGGGTGGACCGTGGACCGCTGCGTCGTCCTGGTGGATGCCGGATATCTGTTGGGCGCCGCCGCGAGTCTGCTGGCTGGAGAGCCGATGCGCTCCCAGATCAGCGTTGATCACGCCGCCCTGATCCGCGGGCTCCGCGAGCGGGCCGAAGCCGACACCGGGTGCGATCTTCTGCGTATCTACTGGTTCGACGGCGCTCCGGACCGCGTGCCGCAGCCCGAGCACCGCCGGCTCCGTGTGATGCCCAGGGTCACCGTCCGTCTCGGTGCGCTGACCAGAAGCGACGGCCGCTGGGCCCAGAAGGGCGTCGACGCGGCCATGCACGCCGAACTCACCGAGCTGGCCCGTAACCGCGCCTGTTCCGACATCGTCCTGGTCACCGGGGACGGTGACCTGCTGCCGGGCCTGATGTCGGCCAAGGAACACGGCGTCGCCGTGCATCTGTGGGCCGTACAGGCGGCGGACGGCGACTACAACCAGTCCGAGGATCTCGTGGCCGAGGCCGACGAGCGGCGCGTCCTGGACCGCAGCTGGATCACGGAGGCCGTACGCGCCACGGAACCCTCCGGGGCCTACCCGCCCAGGTCCGCCTCCCGGCCGGAGATCGCCGCGATCCTCTCCGCGCCGCTGCCCGAATCCGCCAAGAACGGAAGCGCCCCGGTGCCGCCGGTGCCCCCGCATCCCGCGGCCCCCGTACCGCCGTCAGCGGCCTCCGCGCCGCCCGCCTCCGAGACGGCGGACGACGCGGCCGCGGCGGAAGCGGAGGGCGAGGAGGGGGAGCCCGCCGATTCGGGCAGGAGCACGACGGGCGTACCGACGCCGAAGGACCTCGCCGGCCTCGGCCGCCCCGCGCCACCGCAGCCCGGCCACGGCACCCCGCCGGGAGCGACTCTGCGCTGGTCCTCCGAACGGGGCTGGGTGGAGCGTGGCACGCCCGGCGAGTCCCAGGAGGTCGCCGCCCTGCCGATGCTGGCCCAGCTGACCACGGCCGAGCAGCGCTGGGCCGACCGCGAGGAGGACATCACCGCCGTCAGCGGCGATCCGTTCGAGGTCGGTCAGGTCTTCGCCCGCCGTTGGCAGGAGCGGCTCTCCTCGCCCGGGCACGTGCAGATCCTGGCCCGCGAGTATCCGCGCATCCCGCACCGCATCGACGGGGAGCTGCTCCGTTACGCGGCACGGTTCGGGCTGCTCGCGCACAAGGACGACCAGATCGACGAGCACGACCGGTACGCGATCCGCGCGGGCTTCTGGCGCGAGGTCGACGCTCCCGTGGCAGGGCAGACCGGGCAGACCGGGCAGACCGGACAGGCAGGGCAGCCAGGGCAGACCGTCCCCGACGAGGACGCCTCCGTCGCGGAGCAGTAGCCGGTCCGGACAAGGGCCGGAAGCCCCGTATCCGCCCCGGAACGACCCTTCCGGAAACAGCGCCGGTGCCGGAGCGTAGGCTCGTCGCTCGTGGGAACCGGCACACGGCAGCAGACGGCGGAGAGCGTACGGACGCCGACGCGGGCCGCTGTGCGCATAGCCGGCCTGGTCAAGACGTACCCCGCGAGCGGTCGTCGGCGCCACGGGCCGGGCCTGAACCTCCTGCGCGGTGCTCCCCGGACCACCGATGTGCCGGGCGCGGCGGGTGTGCGGGCCTGCGACGGGGTCACCCTCGACGTGCGTGAGGGCGAGATCTTCGGACTGCTCGGCCCGAACGGAGCCGGCAAGTCCACCGTCGTGCGGCAGCTGACCGGCCTGATGCGGCCCGACTCGGGCACGGTCGAGGTCCTCGGGCACGATCTGGTGCGGCATCCGGAGCGTGCCGCGCGGATTCTCGCCTACCTGGGCCAGGAGTCCGCAGCGCTCGACGAACTGACCGTCGCCCTCGCCGCGGAGACAACAGGACGGTTGCGCGGCCTGGACGCCTCGGCCGCGCGCCGTGAGCGGGACGACGTGCTGGACGAGCTGGGCCTGACCGCCCTCGCGGGCCGTCCGCTCAGGAAGCTCTCGGGCGGACAGCGGCGGCTGGCGTGCGTCGCGTCAGCGCTGGTGGGGGAGCGGCCGCTGCTCGTACTGGACGAGCCGACGACCGGCATGGACCCGGTCGCGCGGCGCGCCGTCTGGTCGGCCCTCGAACGCAGGCGTGCCGAGCGCGGCGCGACGGTGGTGCTGGTGACGCACAACGTCATGGAGGCCGAGACCGTGCTCGACCGGGTGGCGGTCCTGGACCGCGGACGCGTGATCGCCTGCGACACCCCCGGAGGCCTCAAGGCCATGGTCGGCGGGGACGTACGGCTGGACCTGGTCTGGCGCGACCGCGCGCCCCTCGATGTGCCGCAGGTCGCCGCGCTCGCCGCGCACGCGACCGTCTCGGGACGCAGGTGGACGCTGCGCCTGGCACCCGAGGAGGCCCGCGCGGCGGTCGACGCAGTCACCGCCGGGAGGGCGTTCGCGGCGCTCGACGACTTCTCGCTGGCGACGCCCAGTCTCGAGGACGTGTATCTCGCGCTGGGCGGCAGCGGGGAAGGTCTGGTGAAGGTGTGAGCACGGTCGCCTCGGCGCAGGCGCAGGCCGCGCAGGCCGGAAGGAACGGAACCGGAGAGCGCGCGCAGAGCGGCGACGAGCCCAAGCGGGGCGGCCCGGCCGCGCCTGCTGCGACGGCGGACGCCGCGGACGCGGCAACCGCTGCCGCCACCGTGGCCCCGGCTCCTCTGGCGCCCCGCGCACGCCTGTGGCCCGCGCTGGCGGCCGTCTACCGCGCGCAGCTCTCGCGTGCGCGCGTCGCCCGCATCCCGCTGCTGTTCGTGGCGACGTTCCAGTCGCTGGGAATCATGGTCCTGATGAGGGGCGTCGTCGACGGCGGCGCCGAGTCGCGGGCCGTGGTCGCCGGGTCCGCCGTCCTCGTGGTGGCGTTCGTCGCGCTGAATCTGCTGGCCCAGTACTTCGGCCGGCTGCGCGCCGGAGGCGGCCTCGACCACTACGCGACGCTTCCGGTGCCCGCCGCCGCCGTCGTGCTGGGCGCCGCCGGAGCGTACGCGTCGTTCACCGTGCCGGGCGTCCTCGTCACCGCCGTCGCCGGCGGTGTCCTGTACCAGCTGCCGCTGAGCGGGCTGTGGGTGCTCGTCGCCGTCGTCCCGCTGGCGGGCGCGGCTCTGGCCGGGCTCGGCGCGGCGCTGGGCCTCCTCGCACCCAAGCCGGAGATCGCCACGCTCTGCGGCCAGCTGGGCATGTCCGCCGCGCTGCTGCTGGGCGTGCTGCCGGGCGGGCACCTGCCGCAGCCGGTGGGTCTGCTCCGGGACCTGCTGCCTTCGACGTACGGGGTCGAGGCGCTGGCCCGTGGCTTCCAGACACGGCCCGACTGGGGGCACGCGGCGCTGGACCTCGGCGTCTGCGCCGCCGTGGGCGTGGTGTCCCTGGCCTTGGCTACGTGGGCGTACCGGCGGGCCGCGGTTCGCTGAGCAGGTACTGAGCAGGTACTGAGCAGGCACTCGGCGGAAACCGGGCGGGCACCGGGCGGCGACAGCAGCAGGCGCGGCACGTACGGCGCGGAGCCATCTGCCGCCCGCCGCCCGAACTGGTGCCCGGGACTGGCACGATGGCGTCGTGACCGCACCAACGCCTTCCTCACCCGACCCCGACCACTCGCGTCGCTCCTCCCGCCCGTACTCCGGCCGCGGCGGCCGGCACGGCGGCGGACGGACGGGCTCGCACAGGCGCGGCGATCCCGCGGGCGGCGAACCCACGGGCGGTGATCACTCCGCCGCGCCGCACGGCGCTTCCGAGTCGTCCGGGAGTTACGGGGCGTCCGGGGGATACGGGTCCGCCGGGTCCTACGGCAGCGAACACGAGGGCTCCGGCGCGTACGGCCACCCCGGTTCGCACCCGGCGTACGGGGCACAGGACCCGGCCTTTCCCGGCGACCCGGACGAGCCGCGCACCGACGTGCGCCGCGAGGTCCGTGGCGGTGCCCTGTGGGCATTCGTCGTGCTCGTCCTCGGGGTGGGGCTCGGGCTGCTGTGGCTGTGGCTGGCGCCGCGCGTGCCGCTCGTCAGCGTCGATGACAGCGTCTTCCTCAAGGACCCGGAAGGCGAGGAGGCGATCGGGGCGGACGGCACGTTCGTGCTGCTCGCCGTCGCGTTCGGTGTGGTGACGGGCCTGGTGGCGTTCCTGCGCAGCCGTGGCGGCGGCATCGGGATCGTCGTCGGACTCGCGGTGGGCGCGCTGCTCGGGTCCGTACTGGCGTGGCAGCTCGGGGTCTGGCTGGGCCCGGGCAGCGATCTGGCGGCGTCCGCGAAGGCGGCGGGTGAGAACAAGACCTTCGACGGGCCGCTGAAGCTGCAGGCCAAGGGCGCACTGGTGGTCTGGCCGTTCTTCGCGCTCGGCACGCATCTGGCGTTGATGGCGGTCTTCGGGCGCCGCGATCCCGAACCCGAACCCGTGCCGTCGCCGTTGCCGCCCAGCGACGGCGGGGCCGCACAGCACTGGTGAACGCTACTGGTGAGCGTCGGCGGCCGCGGGCGCCTTCCCCGTCCACCGGACTTCCCGGCCGACCGGGCTTCGCCGGCCGGTCGTGCCGCTCACGACGCGTCACTCGCACGGGCGATGGCCGCGCTCGCCGCGCCGGTGAGGTCCACCAGGTCGCCCGGCGCGAGTTCGATCTCCAGACCGCGGCGGCCCGCGGAGACGCAGACGGTGGCGTGCGCGTGGGCGGAGGTGTCGAGCACGGTGGGCAGGCGCCTGCGCTGTCCCAGCGGTGAGATGCCGCCGAGCACATAGCCCGTGCTGCGTTCGACTGACGGCGGGTCGGCCATCACGGCCCGCTTGCCGCCTGCCGCCGACGCCAGGGCCTTCAGGTCCAGCGATGCGGAGACCGGCACGATCGCGACAGTCATCGAGCCGTCGACCTCGGCGACGAGGGTCTTGAACACCCGCTCGGGGGCGATGCCCAGAGCTTCGGCGGCCTCCGCGCCGTAGGAGGCGGCGGAGGGGTCGTGCTCGTAGGAGTGCGTGGTGAAGTCCACGCCCGCCCGTGCCGCGGCCAGCGTCGCCGGAGTCGCCCCCTGCTGCTGCCGCTGTTGCCGCTGCTTCTTCTTCGCCATGGCGCTGCCCTGCCTGCCGCTGCCTGCTGTCCGCTGTCTCCCGCCGGTGCGCCGTTCCGGTGCGCCGCCGTGCTCCCGCCGTCCCGTGCCGGCTGACGCCCGCTCAGTTCGGGTTGGTCGGATCGCGCGTGAGATCCGCCGCCGGGAGCGAGGGCAGCTTCCCGATGACGGCCGTCTCCCGGCGGAGGAGCTTCAGCTCGTCCGCGAGCCGTGTCGCCGTGTCAGGAGCCTGGAGCAGGCGCTGCTTCGTGGGTGTGTCCAGGATGGTCGCCGCCGCCACCAGATACGAGACCACCGACGGGTCGTCGGGCAGCTCCTGCCCGGCGGCCAGTGTCCTCTCCCGGGCGCTCGCGAGCCGCTTCTGGTAGCCGCGGAAGGCACGCAGCACCCCCGACGCGAGCGCCCCGGCCCCGTCGCCCTCCTCCTCCGGCAACTCCTCGATCTCGCCCATGAGATACGGGCCGCCGGTGTCCACGGAGTGCAGCCGGAAGCGCGTGGTGCCGGTGGCCAGGACCTCGTAGCCCGGACCGTCCGCGGAAGCCTCGTCCTCCTCCACGGACGCGTCGTCGGTGCCGGCCCCCGTGCCGCCGGCCGCGCCGGGCGCACCCTGCGCGGCCGGGCCGCCCGGCGTGATCCCGCCTGCCGCGCCCGTACGTTCGCGGATCGTCGAGGCGTCGGCGATGCAGCCGACGGAGTAGAAGGACGCCATCAGGTCGGGCCCGAAGCCGGCCGTCGGTTCGGCGCCGTGCGGCGGTGCGCTCTCCGGCAGGCCCTTGTACGTCTGCGCGGTCTCCCGGCCGTCGCGGATGGCGACCACGCCGAAGCGGCGGGGCGTGTCCTCGGGGATCTTCAGCAGGTCCCGCATCAGCGCGCGGTATCGCTGCTCGAAGATGTTCAGCGGCAGCACCAGGCCCGGGAACAGCACCGAGTTGAGCGGGAAGAGCGGAAGCGCGGTTGTCACAACGCGTAAGCCTAAAGCCTTCAGGGCGTGCCGGGTGCTTCCGGTCGATCACGAGTGCTGCCACCGGCAGGGGAGCGTCCGGCGGTTCACTGACGGCGAAGCAGCCGCGTGGCGCCCGTCGCGACGGTCGTGGCGAGGACCCAGCCCAGCAGAATCAGGCCGGCCGCCACCCACTGCGGTCCGCCCTTGGGGTCCCACGCGTTGTCCTGCCCGAGGCTGATGACGGGAAGCAGCAGGTCGAGCGCGTACAGCGCGGCGTTCCAGTGCGGGGACTCGTCGCCCTTGAGCGGGTCCGGCGGATGCGCCCCGAAGTACATGGCGCTCGCCGCCCACAGCATCGCCATCCACAGCGCGGCCTGCGCCGGGCGGTATCCGTAGGCGACCGTCCAGTCCTGTAAGTAGCCCCAGACCTTGCCCACCAGCGGAAGCGTCTCCCGGCGGCGCCGCTGTTTGGCCAGCAGCACCGCGCGGGCATTGGTGTCCTCGCCGCTGTTGCGGTACATCAGCGCCAACTGCTCGTACGGCAGCGGCGAATACTCGGGCGTGGCCGCCGCCAGCCACCGCAGCCGCTCCCGGACGTTGAAGTGGCCCTCCTTGGGGATGGCCTGCTGGTAGGTGAAGCCCGCCATCCACAGCCGCTGGTCCCTGGGCCAGCTGCCCACTCGGTCCAGCAGCTTCTCGACGGTGGCACCGGACAGCACGATCAGGCCGCGCTCGGGTGCGCGGGGTGTGAAGTTCAACTCGGGTGTCTGGATGCGGCGCAGGGACAGCTCCTGGTCCCGCTTCAGTTCGAACCGGGCGTTCTCGATGACGAGCGAGGAGTTGAACCGGCCGTCGTCCAGCACCACTCCGCCCGTGCACTCGAAGTGCTTCGTACGCCATCGGCCGCCGCCCTCCGAGATGAAGGGGACCGGAGTGCCGGTCGCCGGCGTGGTGCTGCCCTGCAGCTGCGAGGAGCGTCCCCGGTTGGCGTCGGCGAAGCTCGCGACGTGCTCGACGGTCATCTGCGGGGCGTGCAGGGCGTAGCGGCCCTTGGTGTTGCGCAGCACCGAGCCGAACATGTGGAGCGAGCTGCCGATCGTCGCCCCGCGCAGGCTCACTTCGCCGTCGGTGACCAGCAGGCTCGCCTGAAGCTCCTGGGAGACCGTGATGCCGTCGGCGGCGATCGCGCGTATGCGGCGGCCGCTGCCGACCGTCGCCTCGTTGAGCATCAGGTCGGTGCCGATGGTGGCGTCGGTGAGCTTGATGCCCTCGGGTATCGAGCAGCGCGGCAGGTGCAGATCACCGTCGGTGCTGAGCCGCGCGGCCTCGAGGCGCGGTATGTAGCAGTCGACGAGGCGGGCGGTGTGCATCCGCGCCTCGGAGATCCGCACCTCCCGCTCGAATCGGCACTGCCGCAGCTCGAAGTACGGCTCGATGACGCCGCCCGAGAGGTCGAGCACGTCGGTGATCCTGGCCCCGGAGATGTGCAGTGAGGCCACCCGCCCCAGCAGCGGCGGCGGCCCGTGCAGCAGCAGCAGAGCGATGACGCGGGCGCGCACGGTGCGCTCCGGGCCCCAGTCGTGGTCGCCGTTGGGGTCGTCGAGTTCCGCTTCGCCGCTGCGCAGGTCGTACTCGCTGCCGTTGAGGAAGGCCTGCCACATGCCCCACTCCGCCCTCGTCAGCCAGGACGGCGGTTCCCTCGATTCCAGCGGCTCGCTCACCGGTACACGTCCCCCTCTTCCTCCGCCGCGGGCCTGGTCGTGCCCCGGCTCTGCCCTCGGTCTGACGTAGCCGGGCAGGCTGCGCCCGGTGTCCGTCCGCTTCCTTCCCCCTGAGTGACCGTATGAACGCCAGAGGCGAGGATCTTCTCCAGGGGTGTGTATCACTCACTGATACGCGCGACCGGTGGGCGGACGCCGTCTGAGAGACTGGAGCCGTGATCTCCCGAATCGACCTGCGCGGTTCCGCCGTCTCCGCCGACGGCGGGATCGACCGTGATCTGCTGCCCCGCGCCGAGCTCGACGTCGAGGCCGTCCTGGAGAAGGTGCGGCCGATCTGCGACGACGTGCGGCATCGCGGCACCGCGGCGCTCCTGGAGTACGCGCAGCGGTTCGACGGCGTGACGCTGGAGCGCGTCCGCGTCCCGAGAGAGGCCCTGGACGAGGCGCTGGAGCGGCTGGACCCGGAGGTACGGGCGGCGCTGGAGGAGTCGGTCCGCCGCGCCCGCACCGTCCACCGTGCGCAGCGCCGCAGCGACTCGACGGTCACCGTCGTGCCCGGCGGCACGGTCACCGAGCGATGGGTGCCGGTCGAGCGGGTCGGGCTGTACGTGCCGGGCGGCCGTGCGGTCTACCCGTCGTCGGTCGTGATGAACGTCGTGCCCGCGCAGGAGGCCGGGGTCGGCTCCCTCGCCGTCACCTCGCCGCCGCAGCCGGCGTCCGGCGGCCTGCCGCACCCCACGGTCCTGGCAGCCTGCGCGCTGCTGGGTGTGTACGAGGTGTACGCGGCGGGCGGAGCGCAGGCCGTCGCGATGTTCGCCTACGGGACCGAGGAGTGCCGGCCGGCGCAGATGGTGACCGGCCCGGGCAACGTCTACGTCGCCGCGGCGAAGCGGCTGCTCAGGGGGACCCTCGGCATCGACTCCGAGGCAGGGCCGACCGAGATCGCCGTGCTCGCCGACGACACGGCCGACCCGGCGCACGTCGCCGCCGACCTGGTCAGCCAGGCCGAGCACGACACGGTCGCGGCCGCGGTGCTCGTGACGCCGTCCGCCGGGCTGGCGGAGGCGGTCGAGGCCGAGCTGAAGGAACAGGTCGCGGTGGCCCGGCACCGCGAGCGGATCAATGAGGCCCTGGCCGGGCGGCAGTCGGGCATCGTGCTCGTCGACTCCCTGGAGGACGGCCTCGCCGTCGTCAACGCCTACGCGGCGGAGCACCTGGAGATCCAGACCGCCGACGCGGCGGAGTGGGCCTCCCGGGTACGCAACGCGGGGGCGGTCTTCGTCGGGCCGTACGCCCCCGTCTCGCTCGGGGACTACTGCGCCGGCTCCAACCACGTGCTGCCGACAGGCGGTTGTGCCTGCCACTCCTCCGGTCTGTCCGTGCAGTCCTTCCTCCGCGGCATCCACGTCGTGGACTACTCGCGGGACGCACTCGCGGACGTCACGCACCACGTCGTCACGCTCGCGGAGGCCGAGGACCTGCCCGCGCACGGGGCGGCCCTGAAGGCACGTTTTGCCGGAGGCGAACCGAGAGGCCGGGGTGCCGGAGGCGAACCGAGAGGCCGGGGTGCCGGAGGCGAACCGAGAGGCCGGGGTGCCGGAGGCGAACCGAGAGGCCGGGGTGCCGGAGGCGAACCGAGAGGCCGGGGTGCCGGAGGCGAACCGAGAGGCCGGGGTGCCGGAGGCGAACCGAGAGGCCGGGGTGCCGGAGGCGAACCGAGAGGCCGGGGTGCCGGAGGCGAACCGAGAGGCCGGGGTGCCGGAGGCGAACCGAGAGGCCGGGGTGCCGGAGGCGAACCGAGAGGCCGGGGTGCCGGAGGCGAACCGAGAGGCCGGGGTGCCGGAGGCGAACCGAGAGGCCGGGGTGCCGGAGGCGAACCGAGAGGCCGGGGTGCCGGAGGCGAACCGAGAGGCCGGGGTGCCGGAGGCGAACCGAGAGGCCGGGGTGCCGGAGGCGAACCGAGAGGCCGGGGTGCCGGAGGCGAACCGAGAGGCCGGGGTGCCGGAGGCGAACCGAGAGGCCGGGGTGCCGGAGGCGAACCGAGAGGCCGGGGTGCCGGAGGCGAACCGAGAGGCCGGGGTGCCGGAGGCGAACCGAGAGGCCGGGGTGCCGGAGGCGAACCGAGAGGCCGGGGTGCCGGAGGCGAACCGAGAGGCACGGGTGCCGGAGGCGAACCGAGAGGCACGAGCGAAGGAAAGGTGCCGCAGAGCAAGTGACCGGCATCGAACAGCTCCCCGTCCGGGACGAGTTGCGCGGCAAGACCCCGTACGGCGCCCCGCAGCTCGACGTGCCCGTACGGCTCAATACCAACGAGAACCCGTACCCGCTGCCCGAGGAACTCGTGCAGCGCATCGCGGAGCGCGTGACCGACGCCGCCCGCACGCTGAATCGCTACCCGGACCGGGACGCCCTCGCGCTGCGCACCGCTCTGGCCGCGTATCTGACCCGCACCACCGGCTTCGAGGTCTCCCGGGAGCAGGTCTGGGCGGCCAACGGGTCCAACGAGGTCATCCAGCAGCTGCTGCAGACCTTCGGCGGGCCGGGCCGCACGGCCATCGGATTCGAGCCCTCCTACTCGATGCACGGCCTCATCTCCCGCGGCACCGGCACCGGCTGGCTGTCCGGGCCGCGCCGTGCGGACTTCACCATCGACACCGGTGCCGCGGTGCGCGCCATCGCGGAGCACCGGCCCGAGGTCGTCTTCGTCTGCTCGCCGAACAACCCCACGGGCACGGCCGTCGACCGCGGGACCGTGACCGAGCTGTACGAGGCGGCGCAGGCCGCCGGCCCGTCGATGGTGGTCGTGGACGAGGCGTACGGCGAGTTCTCGCACCGACCCTCGCTGCTGCCGCTGATCGAGGGCCGCCCGAACCTCGTCGTCAGCCGTACGATGTCGAAGGCCTTCGGAGCCGCGGGGCTGCGGCTCGGCTATCTCGCCGCCGACCCGGCGGTCGTGGACGCAGTGCAGCTCGTGCGGCTCCCGTATCACCTCTCGGCGGTCACGCAGGCCACCGCGCTGGCCGCCCTCGAACACACCGATACGCTGCTCGGATACGTCGAGCGGCTCAAGGACGAGCGGGACCGGCTGGTGCGTGAGCTGCGGGCCCTCGGTCTCGAAGTCACCGAATCCGATGCGAACTTCGTCCAGTTCGGAGTCTTCGACGACGCGCACGCGACGTGGCGCGCCCTGCTGGAGCACGGCGTGCTCGTGCGCGACAACGGAGTGCCGGGCCGGCTGCGGGTGACCGCCGGCACGCCCGAAGAGAACGACGCGTTCCTCGACGCGGTACGCGCAGTGACAAAGGAGACCCCCCGATGACTCTGGCTCGTGTGGGCCGCGTTGAGCGCAGCACCAAGGAGACCTCGGTCCTCGTCGAGATCAACCTCGACGGCACCGGCAAGGCCGACGTCTCCACCGGCGTCGGCTTCTACGACCACATGCTCGACCAGCTCGGCCGCCACGGCCTCTTCGACCTGTCGGTCAAGACCGAGGGCGATCTGCACATCGACAGCCACCACACCATCGAGGACACCTCGCTCGCGCTCGGCGCGGCCTTCAAGCAGGCCCTCGGCGACAAGAGCGGCATCGTGCGCTTCGCAAACGCGTCCGTACCGCTGGACGAGTCGCTGGCCCAGGTGACGGTCGACCTGTCGGGGCGCCCGTACCTCGTGCACAGCGAGCCCGAGGGCATGGCGCCGATGATCGGTGAGTACGACACGACGATGACGCGGCACATCCTGGAGTCCTTCGTGGCGCAGGCGCAGGTCGCGCTGCACGTGCACGTGCCGTACGGGCGCAACGCGCACCACATCGTGGAGTGCCAGTTCAAGGCGCTGGCACGGGCGCTGCGCTACGCGAGCGAGATCGACCCGCGGCAGAGCGGCATCCCGTCGACGAAGGGCGCGCTGTGACCGGTCTGTCGGCGCTCCTCATCTTCGTCGGTCTCTTCCTGCTCGGCGGCGCGGTCTCCTTCTGGAGGCAGAAGCTGCCCAAGGGCGTGGTCGCGGTGCTCGGCACGGGCTCCGCGCTCGCGCTGCTCGCCGGAATCCTGCGGCTGGAGGTGTGGACGTGAGCACCGGGAACGGTGGAGAAGGCAGCGGCGCGGGCAAGAAGGTCGTCGTCTTCGACTACGGCTTCGGCAACGTGCGTTCGGCCGAGCGCGCGCTGGCGCGCGCGGGCGCGGACGTGGAGATCACCCGCGACTACGACGCGGCCATGGCGGCCGACGGGCTGCTGGTGCCTGGCGTCGGCGCGTTCGCGGCCTGCATGGAGGGCCTGCGTGCCGCCCGCGGCGATTGGATCATCGAGCGGCGGCTCGCCGGAGGCCGTCCCGTACTGGGCATCTGCGTAGGCATGCAGATCCTCTTCGCGCGCGGCATCGAGCACGGCGTCGAGGCCGAGGGCATGGGCGAATGGCCGGGCACCGTGGGGCCGTTGAAGGCGGACGCCGATCACGCCGTTCCCCACATGGGCTGGAACACCGTTTCGCCCGCGGAGGGTTCACGCCTCTTCGACGGGCTCTCCGGCGGCGACCGCTACTACTTCGTCCACTCCTACGCCGTCCACGACTGGGAACTGACGGTCACGAACCCGGCGATGGCCCCGCCCAAGGTCAGCTGGGCCGAGCACGGCGCGCCGTTCGTCGCCGCCGTGGAGAACGGTCCGCTGTGGGCGACCCAGTTCCACCCGGAGAAGTCCGGTGACGCCGGTGCGCGGCTGCTCTCCAACTGGGCAGCGACCCTGTGAAACTGTGAAGCCGTGAACCTGTGAACCTCTCCACGACACCGTTCCGCCCCACCAGAGAGCCGAGAGAGCCTGTGTCCACGCCTCCGTCCACGCAGTCCGGGCAGTCCGCCCCCACAGCCCGCACGCTGGAACTCCTCCCCGCCGTCGACGTACGCGACGGTCAGGCCGTGCGCCTCGTGCACGGCGAGTCGGGGTCCGAGACCGCCTACGGCGACCCGCTGGAGGCGGCCCTCAACTGGCAGCGCGCGGGCGCCCGTTGGCTGCACCTGGTCGACCTCGATGCCGCGTTCGGCACGGGCGACAACCGCGCACGCATCGCCGAGGTGGCCCGCGCCATGGACATCGACGTCGAGCTGTCCGGCGGCATCCGCGACGACGGCACGCTCGCCGCCGCCCTCGCCACGGGCTGCCGCCGCGTCAACCTGGGCACGGCGGCGCTGGAGACCCCCGAGTGGGTCGCCAAGGTCATCGCCGAGCACGGCGACAAGATCGCCGTGGGCCTGGACGTACGGGGCACGACGCTGCGCGGCCGCGGCTGGACGCGCGACGGCGGCGACCTGTACGAGACGCTCGCACGGCTCGACTCGGAGGGCTGCGCCCGCTACGTCGTGACCGACATCAACAAGGACGGCACCCTCAAGGGCCCCAACCTCGAACTGCTGCGCAACGTCTGCGCCGTCACCGACCGTCCCGTCGTCGCGTCCGGCGGCGTCTCCTCCCTTGACGATCTGCGCGCGATCGCCACGCTGGTACCAGAAGGCGTCGAGGGCGCCATCGTGGGGAAGGCCCTCTACGCCGAGGCGTTCACACTTGAAGAGGCTTTGGAGGCCGTGTCTTCATGACCCAGTCCGAACGGCGTGACCTCGACGTGCAGCGGGACTGTTCCGGCAGCACCTGGGAGGAGACGATCGGCTTCGCACGCGCCGTCGCGGCCGGTGACCGCGTGCTGGTGGCGGGCACGATGCCGCTGTCGGACGGCAAGCTGCTGGGGGAGGGTTCGCCGTACGGGCAGACGAAGGCGGCCTTCGGCAACGCCCTGGAGGCTCTCGGGCCGTTCGGGCTCGACGCTTCGTCCGTGATCCGCACCCGGATGTATCTCACGCACGCGCGTGACGTGGAGGACGTGGCGCGTGCCCACCGCGAGATCTTCGGCGACGTCTCTCCCGCAGCCACCGTCGTGGTCGTCTCCGGCTTCGTGGACTCCAGGGTCCTGGTCGAGGTCGAGCTGGAGGCCTTCCGCGGCGACAGCCGTACGTGACAAGGCCGTTGACCGGCGGCCCGCACGGGCCGACGCCGTACCTCTTCCACGCACCGTCCCCGCAAGGAGCAAGCACAGCATGTCCGTGGCCGTACGAGTGATTCCCTGCCTGGACGTGGACGCCGGACGGGTCGTCAAAGGCGTGAACTTCAAGAACCTGCGTGACGCGGGCGACCCCGTCGAGATGGCCAAGATCTACGACGAGGAGGGCGCCGACGAGCTGACCTTCCTCGACATCACCGCCTCCTCCTCCGACCGCGAGACGACGTACGACGTGGTGCGGCGCACCGCCGAGCAGGTCTTCATCCCGCTGACGGTCGGCGGCGGCGTACGCAGCGGGGACGACGTCAACAGGCTGCTGCGCGCGGGCGCGGACAAGGTCGGCGTGAACACGGCGGCGATCGCCCGGCCCGAGCTGATCAGGGAGATCGCCGAACGCTTCGGCAGCCAGGTGCTGGTGCTCTCGGTGGACGCGCGGCGCTGCGGCGGGCCGGACAACGGGGGCGGCCCGGACTCCGCTGGCGCGGCCACGCCGTCCGGCTTCGAGGTCACCACGCACGGCGGCCGGCGCGGCACCGGCATCGACGCGGTCGAATGGGCGCAGCGGGCCGCGGAGCTGGGCGCGGGGGAGATCCTGCTGAACTCCATGGACGCGGACGGCACCAAGGACGGCTACGACACCGAGATGGTCGAAGCCGTGGGCAGGCACGTGTCGGTTCCCGTCATCGCCTCGGGCGGTGCCGGACGTCTGGAGCACTTTCCGGCGGCGGTCGCGGCAGGCGCGGACGCGGTGCTGGCCGCATCCGTCTTCCACTTCGGCGATCTGCGGATCGGCCAGGTCAAGGACGCGCTGCGCGAGGCGGGCGCTCCCGTTCGCTGAGCGTCGGGGGCACACGCGCGCCGCTCAGCGCGGCGCCCGGCCGGTCCGTGCGGTGCGGCGAAGGATCACCGGCCGGCGCGCCGGGCCGCGAAGCCCCACCGGCGCCGTCCGTTCCCGGACCCGGCAGCCGGGGGCCCCGGCGTACCGGGCGTCTGCGGGGGCGGCACGGTGGACTCCTCCTCGGCCGGGCCGGGCCCCGTGTCCGGCGGTCCGGACGGCGCCGCGGCTCCGGAGGGCGTTCCGGGGCCAGGGGGTGCGGTCGGCGTCGCCGGTGCCGGCGCGAACCGTACCGGCAGAGCGGTCAGCGCGCGGATGAACGGGCCGGGCCGCCAGGTGAGTTCGTCGACGGGAACGGCGAGCTCCATCTCGGGCAGCCGGTCGAGAAGCGTGTCGATGGCCACTTCGGCGATGACGCCGGCGGTGTCCTGAGCGGGGCAGGCGTGCGGGCCCGCGCTGAAGGCGAGATGTGCGGTGTTGACGGCCCGCTGCTCCTGGCTGGTCGGCAGGGCGGGGTCCAGGTTGGCGGCGGCGTGGCTGATCGTCACCGGGACGCCGGAGGGTATGAGGGTCTCCGATCCGTCGTCCGGGTCGCGCAGGACGTAGTCCTCGATGGCATACACGAACGAGTAGTTCGAGTGCGGTGCGTGCAGCCACAGCACCTCGTTGAGCGCGTCGGTGACGGTGAGGTTCCCGCCCGTCAGATCGCCGGCGAAGCGGTCGTCGGAGAGGAGCATCATCGTGGCGGTGGAGATCCAGGCGGTGCCGGGCACCTGGCCCGCGCCGGTGATCACCACGAGCTGGTCGATGAGTTCTTCCTGGGTGACGTCGGCGGAGTGCTGCAGCAGCCGCGTCGTCACGTCGTCGCCGGGAGCGCGGTGCTTGATCTCGATCAGTTCGGTCAGGCATGCCACCAGGTCCTGGACGCCCTCCTGGGCGGCGTCCGGTTCGACCGCGTTGACCATCTGCAGAAAGGCCCTGGAGATACGGCCGTTGAGATGGTCGGGACAGCCGAAGAGCTGCGTCAGGACCATGACCGGGATCCGCGCCGCGTACTGGGAGACGAGATCGGCCGTGCCGTCCGCCGCGAACTCGTCGATCAGCAGGGTGGCGCTGCGCTGGACGCAGGACCGCAGCTGGTGCGGGTCGATCCCGCTCAGAGCGCGGTCGACCGGGGTCCGCAGCCGCAGATGGTCCTGGCCGTCGGCGAACCACAGGCTCTTGCGCGGCCCCATGATGGGAAGGATCGGGCTGTCGCTGGGAACGCGTCCGTCGGCCAGCGCCTTCCAGCGGTGTGCGTCCTTGCTGAAGTAGGGGCTGCGGAGCACTTCCAGAGCCGCCTGGTAGCCGGTGACGAGGATGGATTCGACACCGGGCGCCAGCTCCACCCACTGGGCGGGGCCGCTCTGTGAACGCAGGCGCGCGTAGAGGGCGCCCGGATCCGCGGCGAAGTCGTCGTCGTACAGCTTCGGCAGCCCGGATTCGGACCCGGGCCCGGGCCCGGCCGTGCTGCTGTCGGAGCCGCCCGCGCGGTGGGCGGGGCAGCCGGACGCCGCTGCGTCCGGTCCGGAGAGGGGCGAGGAGGTCACGACGACTCCTGGTGGCCGGCGTACAGATGCTGGACGAGCGCGATCAGTGCGGCCTTCGCGGACCGGCGGTCCCGTGCGTCACATGTGATCAGCGGTGTGCCGGGATCGAGGTCGAAGGCTTCGCGGAGTTCGGTGCCGGGGTAGTCCGGGGTGTCGGGGAAGGTGTTGAGGGCGACGATGTGCGGCAGCGCGCTCTTCTCCACCAGGCTCAGGGCCTCGAACGACTGGTCCAGGAACCGGGAGTCGGCGAGCACGAGGGCCCCGTAGGCGCCGCGGGAGAGGTCTTCCCAGATCTGTGTGAAGCGCTGCTGGCCCGGCGTGCCGAACAGATACAGCGCGAGGTCCTCGGCGAGCGTGAGCCGGCCGAAGTCCAGGGCCACGGTGGTGGAGTGCTTGTCCGGCACTCCCGTCAGGTCGTCCACCCCGGCGCCGTTCTGCGTCATCAGTTCCTCGGTGCGCAGCGGCTCGATCTCGCTGACCGCTCCGATGAGAGTCGTCTTTCCGACGCCGAACGGGCCCACGACCATGAGCTTTGCCGTGATCTGCACGGTGTCGCGGACATAGACGCCGTCAGAGAGCCTGGAGCCCATGCAGCATCCTCTCCAGGGTTCGCAGATGTTCGGGGCCCGCAGGCGTGCCGGCGGCCGGCCCGATCCCGGAACCCGCCTGGTCGCCCTGGTCGCCCTTGACCGACAGCAGACCGGAGTCGATCAGGTCGCCGAGCAGGATGCGCGTGATGGTGAGCGGCTGCCCCAGGTGCCCGGCGACCTCGACGACGGTCAGATAGCCGCCGCGGCACAGATCGATCGCCCGCAGGTGTTCGGGCTGCAGCCCGGTGCGTGGCTTGCCCGGCACCGCGGTGACCATCGTGATCAGGTCCAGCTCGTCGGCCGTCCCGGTGGGCTGGGCCCGCCCGCCGGTCAGCACGAACGACCTCACCAGGTCATGCCTGTGTCGGTGCGTCATGTGCTGCTGCCGACGTCCTCGCGGAGTCCGGTGCCCATCTCCCGCCCGAGCTGGGCCACGACCTCGTGCATCCGGTACGCGACCTGCCCGACGTCCGCGGCCCCGGATGTCGCCACCGACAGGAACGTCGAGTCGTGGGCGCGGATGGTGACGACGAATCCGCCGTCGAACTCGACCATGCTCTGCCGCCACGAGTCGGCAGGGGCGCGGCAGAACATCGCGGTCGCACTGCTGGTGGACTGAACACCCGCGAGAGCGGCGGCGATGCTGTCGGCCTGGTCCTGGTCCAGCCCCGGGGAGAACGCCTTCACCAGGCCGTCGGCGGTGATGAGGATCGCGTCATGGACCTCGGGCTGGTCCAGCACCTGATTGAGCATCCATGCGTCCCGGTTCTGGTTCATGACTCGGGGGTCCCTTCAGTGGACGGACGGAGGCGGTCGGCCGCCGCCTTGCCTGCTCGCTGGAACGCACCGATCGATGCCGCCGCTTCGCGGGGCGTGCGCTCCGCGGCCGGCCTGGAGGCGGGGCGCGGCTGCCCGGCCGGTCCGGCGCTCGGGGCGGCCTTCTTCCGGGTCCGCTTGGGCAGTCCGTTGGCGGTGGTCGTGACAGGCGCCGGGGTCTCGTCGTCGTCCCGGGTGGACGGGGCCGTCTCCGGGACGGTCTCCCGGGCAGGTTCCTGCGCCTTGGCCGGGGCCTCGCGGGGGGCCTCGCCGGGGAGCGTGTCGCGGGGAGGCGCCGACGCGGCCGGGGAGGCGGAGGACCGTACCGGGTCCGTCAGCAGGGTCCTGGGGAGATTGACCACCGCGCGCACCCCGCCGAACGCCGAGGCCGTGTCGACGGAGACCGTGAATCCGTAGCGCCGGGCCAGCGCACCGCAGGCGGCGAGTCCGAAGCGCGGGGGGTCTCCCAGCTTCGCGATGCTCAGGGAGTCGTCGTTGAGCAGCCGCGTGGCTTTCTCCTGCTCCGCGGCGTTCAGGCCCACCCCGGCGTCCTCGATCACGAAGGCCAGCCCGCTGTGGGTGAGTTGGACGTGCACCTGTACGGGGGTCTGCGGGTGCGAGGAGCGGGTCGCGTTCTCCAGCAGCTCGGCGATCGTCATGACGAGGGGTTCGACCACCCGGCCCGTCACGGCCCGGGTGTCCTCGATCCGGACGATGTGGACGCGCTTGTAGTCCATTATCCGCCCGATGGCGCCGCGGACGATGTCGTGGAGCGGGGTCGCGTTGTGCTGACGGCCTGGCCACGCCCGGCAGACCACCGCCATGCCGACCGCGCGGCGCAGGATCTGGGCGTTCGTGTGGTCCAGCTGCATCAGGTCTTCGAGGAAGACGGAGTCGTCGTGGCGCCCCGTCATCTCATTGATCTTCAACTGCTGCCCGTTCGCCAGCCCTTGAAGCTTCCTGGCGACCGCGAGCAGCAGGCCCTCGGCACCCTGCTCGGCTCTCTCGGTCGCGTGGCTGAACATCTCCAGCACCGAGTCGTGCGCCTCTGCGAACTCCGTGCCCGCGAGTGATTCGTACAAGGGACCCGGAACACCCGAACGCGGCCCCCGCCACTGGGCCTCCGACATCGCCTTGAGGCGCTGCTGTACGAGGTACAGCGTCTCCTGTTCGAGCATGCGGACGCGTTTTTCGAGGGCCTGGGCCCGCTCCGCACTCCGGGCGGCGTTCCTGCGGTGCCGGAGTGCCGCGACGAAGGCCACGAGGGCGGCTACAGCCAGGAACGGCGCGAGCCATATCGCTACGTCCGAGATGCGCATCATCAGATCCTCAAGCAGGAGCGAGTTCGCCGGTCGGGAGAGGGGTCAAGCACGTCACGAGCCGGTCCGCAGGAGGGCAAGGGTGGTAAGTCAAGATACGTCAGCCGTCTTTGAATTCAAGACAGTTGGCAGGAGAACTTGACCTGGCGTTTGCGCCCTACCGCTCCCCGTGGCGGACCTGGGCGGACATATGTCTCCTCGTGCGCTCACCGGTCTTTTCCTCCGCCGGATTACGTTCTCGCCCACACCGACGAAACCGCGCGAATTCGGGCCCTTCAGTGCTGCTGCGGAATTCGATGCTCAAGGCAACGGGACAGGCCGGAGCTCGCCATCGGCGCGCGGGTCGGCCCGGAGCGGGGCGGGCGCCGCAGCCGGAGCGGCCAGGGCCAGGGCACGCCGTAGGCGGACGGCGGGGCGCGCCGGGAGAACCGGGACGGTTCCCGCCGCCGGCGAGCGTCCTCGTCGTGACGGACCCCCGCCTCTCCCGCCGAGTTCCGGGGGCGGTAGAGGCGGGGGCCGTGTGCCGTCAGGGGCTCAGATGCCCAGTTCCGCGTCGTGGGCCCGCGCGACGGCCTCCTTCTCGCCCTCCTCCTCGACCTGCGCGACGCGCTGGCGTCCCGAGGCGTAGAGCACCAGCTCGTTCGGCTCGCCGGTGACGGTGACCACCGGCGTGCCCTTGCGGGCCACGACCGTCTGGCCGTTGGGGCGGCGCAGCACCAGTCCCACGGGCGACTTGCGGCCGAACACCCGGGCCATGCTCTCCATCCGCTTCCACAGCGCGTCCTGGAAGACGGAGTCCAGCTCCCGCGGCGTCCACTGGGGGAGGGCGCGGCGCAGGTCCTCCGCGTGGATGTAGAACTCGACGGTGTTCGCGGCCTCGTCGACCTGCTTGAGCGCGTACGGGGACATCCGCGGCGGCCCCGTGCGGATGAGCTGGATCAGCTCCTCGTACGGCTTGGAGATGAACTCGCCCTGGACACGGTCGAGTCGGGGGGCGAGCGCCTTGAGCACGAGCCCGCCGGCGGCGTCCGCCCGCCGTTCGCGCACCACGACGTGCGCCGCGAGGTCGCGAGCCTTCCAGCCCTCGCAGAGGGTCGGGGCCTCCGGTCCGCTGCTCTCCAACAGGTCCGCCAGGATGAGACGTTCACGCTTGGCATGGGTCGACATGCCGCCAAGGGTACGGCGGGCCGCGCGCCGGAGCGTTGATTTCGGGCCCGCCCGGCAGGCGTCGCCCGCCGGGACCGGTGGCCCGGGAGGGCCGCTAGCCGCGCCCGTGGCACTCGCGGCTGTGGCGGTCCCCGGTGCTGTCGCGGTACTCCGGGCCGGGGTCCTCACGGCTGCGCTCCTCGCCGCCGTCCTTCTCCCGGCTGCGCTCCCCGCCACCGTGCTTGTCCCGGCTACGCTCCTCGCGTCCCCGGTCGAAGAACTCCTCGGCCGTCGTCATGAAGGCGCGGGTCACCGAGACCGAACGGCGCTCGCGCAGGCACACGGCGAAGGCCTCGGTGAAGATGTCGGCATCGAGGATGCGCAGCATGCGGGTGCGGTGGTCCGGGACGTACTCGATGTCGGTGGTGATGCCCACCCCGAACCCGGCCACGACGGCCTCCCGTACGCCCTCGCGGCACACCTCGAGGGTGACCCGCGGGACGATGCCGCGCTCCTGCAGCGCCTGCTCCAGGGTGAGTCGGCAGGTGGAGCCCCTTTCCCGCAGAACCACTGCCGTGCCGTCGAGTTCGGCGAGCCGCACGCCGTCACGGGCGGCCCAGGGATGGTCGTCGCGGCAGAAGAGCACGACGTCCTGCCTGCTGTAGGGCAGGGCGTGCAGCCGGCTGTCCAGCGTCGTCTGGCCGACGATGCCGACGTCGATCTCCTGCTCGGTGAGTCTGCGGATGACGGTGGCGGAGTTGTCCAGCAGCAGGGAGAGCGTCACGCCGGGGTGGGCCCGGTTGAACGCGGACAGCAGGCGCATCACGAAGTACGGCGCCACACCGCCCACCCGGAGCCTCCCCCGCAGGGTGCTGCCCGCCGAGTTCAGCAGCTCCACCGCCTCGCCCTCCAGGGCGAAGAGCTGCCTGGTGATGGTGAAGAGGGACTCCCCGAGCTCGGTGAGGCGGACCCTGCGAGGCGTGCGGCGCACCAGCTCCACGCCGTAGTGGGCTTCGAGCTGGCGCAGCTGGATCGTCACCGTCGGCTGGCTGACGTGCAGCAGTGAGGCCGCCGCCGTGATGCTTCCGGCGACGGCCACCGCGTGGAACGAGCGGAGCTGGTTGAAGGAGACGTACGGCAGAGTGTTCGGACGCGTCCCTGCGGTCCTCGAAGGGACGGCGGACGTGGTGCCGGCGGGGACGGGGACGGCCTCGGGCATAAGCTCCGTCACCCCTACTCCGAGACTACTCCGAGACGCGGACCCAGACCTTTCCATGGTCGACCCGTGCCTGATGGACGCGCAAGGGCCGCGTCAGCGGAGGGCCCATGGCCTTTCCGGTCGGTATGTGGAACACGCCCTGGTGGCGGGGGCATTCGACGGTGTCGTCCTGTACATAGCCCTCGGACAGGGATGCCTCCTGGTGGGTGCAGCAGTCGTCGGTGACGTAGTAGTCGCCGCCGATGTTGAAGACCGCGTACGCGTGACCGCGCAGGTTCACGCAGACGACGTCGTCCTCCTCGACCTCGGACGCGTCGGTCAGGGCGCACCAGCCCTCTTCGGTGTCGCTCATCTCGCTCCTCGCCGGTTCGGCCTCGTACGGACGTGGCGGCCCGCACCGCCAGGGGGCCGGCAGTGTGCGGCCACGGACGTCAAGTGCTGCCTCCCGCACCGCTGATGGCGCTGGGCTCCGGGTCGCTGTAGCGGTTGACCAGGGCGTTGTGGCGGCTCATGCTCGGCTTGAGGTCGTCGTAGAGCTGCGACCACAGCTCGAAGAAGTCGACGTACATGGCGTGCAGTTCGGGGTCCGGTTCGACCACGCCGCGCACCGGGGCGAGGTCCTTCATCGGCTCGCGCATGTCCGCGTAGAGCCCGGCGCCCGAGGCGGCGATCACGGCGTCGCCCAGCGGCGCCGCCTCGTCCACGTCGGGAATCAGCAGCCGCCGGTTGGTGACGTTGGCGGTGATCTGGTTCCACAGCGGGCTCTTGGCAGGGCCTCCGTTGAGCACGAGTTCGGGGAAGTCGGCGCCGCCCTCCTCCGCGATGCGCACGTTGGAGTAGAGGTCGTAGGCGACGCCTTCGATCAGCGCTCTGATCACATGGGCGCGGCTCGTGAACGGCTGCATCCCGAAGAAGACGCCGCACGCCTGCCCGTTCCAGCGAGGCGAGAGGGAGTTGCCGAGGTACGGCAGATACATCAGCCCGTCGGCGCCGGGGGTGATGCGTTCGGCCTGCGCGGTGACGAGGTCGAAGACGTTACGGCCCATGCGTTCCGCCAGTGCGCTCTCGGGGTCGGCGAACTTGTCGCGGAACCACTTCAGGGAGGCCCCCGTGAAGGCCATCGGCGCGTCGAACAGCGTCATCCCGTCCAGCACATGTGGCCACTTGAGGATGCGGTACTCCTCGGGCAGTTCGTCCCGCGGCACGATCACGCCCCAGTTGGAGCCGGTTCCCATCGAGTAGTACGCCTGCCCCGTCTCCGTAGCGCCCGCCCCCAGCGCGGCCGCTCCGATGTCGGTGCCGCCGGCCACCACCGCGGTGCCTTCGGCCAGGCCCGTCTCGCGGGCCGCCTGCGGGGTGACGGCGCCGATGACCGTGTCGGAGGTGTGGATGTCCGGATAGATGTCCGGGGGGAGGCCGAGCGCCTCGGTCAGGGAGTGGTCCCAGCGCGCGTTGCGGTGCTCGTACGGGTAGAACAGCCCGGCGTCGCCATGGTTCATGGCGTACTCGCCGGTCAGCCGCATCGTGCAGTAGCCGGCGGGGGAGAGGAGCTTGTGGGTCGCGGCGAAGACCTCCGGCTCGTGCGTACGCAGCCACATCGCCTTGGGCTCGATGAACCAGGAGGCGACGCGGTTGCCGTTGACGGCCTTGATCCGGTCCTCGCCCACCTGCTCGCGGATCTCGTCGCACTCGCGGTGCGAGCGGCTGTCCATCCAGATCATGGCGCGCCGCAGCGGCCGTCCGTCCCGGTCCACCGGCAGCGTCACGCCGACCAGGCCCGAGACCGACACCCCGGCCACGTCCGAGGCCGGACCCGGGTACTGGCTCACGCAGCGGGCTGTGCAGGAGGAGACCGCCCGCCAGTAGTCGTCGGGGTCCTGCTCCGCCCACCCGGGGTGCGGGTGGTGCAGCGGGTGCTCCGCCGCGGCGGAGGCCACGACGGTGCCCTCCGCCGTGTCGAGGATGCACGCCTTGACGTTGGTGGTGCCTATGTCGATGCCGAGCGAGAGGTGTCCGGACAACGGATGCTCCTTTGCATCACGGAAAGGGAAACGGCACGGCGGCGAGGCCTGGCCGCCGTGCCGCGTGAGGTGCCCGCGCGGGCGGTCCCTGCTAGCCGGTCACCGCAGCGGACGTGCTGGTCGGCACCGTCGATCCGGACCCGTTGCCGAGATTGCCGACGATGTCGCGGTGGGCACGTACGTACCCCTTGCTCACCACGTACTGCCGCTCCGCGGGCGCGTCGGGAAGCGCCCGGTGCAGCCGCCGCAGCGCGTGGAACGGTACGGACGGCGCCAGATGGTGCTCCGCGTGGTACGGCATGTTCCAGTACAGGAAGCGGATCACCGGATTGGTGAGCGTGGTCCGGGTGTTGGTCAGCGGGTCCGCACCCTCGGCCATGCCGGTGTGCTCGGCCATGCGTACGAGGCGGAGTGCCGGCTCCGCGACGACGCGCGGGACCAGCCAGAACGCGAGCAGCCCGGCCCATGTGCCGGTGACGGCGCAGACGGCTCCGACGAGCACGTACAGACCCACCATCAGCCGGGCCTCCCACACCACGCGGGGGCGTTCGGACTCGGGGAGGAAGAACCGCTCGCGGTCGTTGAAGCGCCCGGTGCAGCCCCGGTACAGCGTGCCCACGACTTTCGGCCAGAATTCCATTCCGAAAACCTCGCCGAGATACCCGGAAATACCGTCCGGCATGGGCACCTGGTCCGGGTCGCGTTCCGGGTCCTGTGTGTAGGAATGGTGCGCCGCGTGACGGTAACGGAAATAAAGCGCGGGCCGCATCATCAGGACGCCGCAGAATGTCGCCACCGTGCTGTTCAGACGGCGCGTGCGGAAAGCCGTGCCGTGCGTGCACTCGTGCATCGGCGCGAACAGGAACACCACGACGACCCCCTGCGCGAACATCGCCGGGAGCATCCACCAGGTGCCCCAACTCCAGGCGACCAGGGCCGTGGTGGCGGCGCCGGCCGCCAGGTGCCCCGCCATGTAGCGCAGCGCCGGGCCGTTGCGCCGCCGCTGCAGCCCCTTGAGTTCCTTCCGTGGAAGCGGCGGCTTCACGGGTTTTGCCCAAGGGTCCGTTTCGCCGGGCGTCAGCATCGGTGTCATCTGCCGCACTCCTCCCTCCCCCTACGCCTCCGGCGTGGGAGGTGCCCATTCCATGGCGGTCTCCCTGCCACACGATGAGTGAGAAAGGCTCATGGTGTCGAATAGAAAAATCAAAGAAGCGCCATAGATTCCCTCTATGCCGCACACCGCCGATGCTGCTTGCCCAGCCGGTACGCACACCACCTGCGGCACCGCGCGCGGCGGACGTGCACCGCCTGCACGCCCGCGCGCGGCATGCGCGAGAATGGTCCCCATGCCCGCACGTTCCTCCGCGGGGTCGCTCGATCCCGAGATCGCCGCACGCCTCAGGCGCAACGCCGACGGACTGTTCCCCGCCGTCGCCCAGCAGCACGACACGGGCGAGGTGCTGATGCTCGGCTGGATGGACGACGAGGCCCTGCACCGCACCCTCACCACCGGCCGCGCCACCTACTTCAGCCGCAGCCGCAAGGATTACTGGGTCAAGGGCGACACCTCCGGCCACGTCCAGCACGTACGGTCCGTGGCGCTCGACTGCGACGGCGACACGGTGCTCGTCAAGGTCGACCAGGTCGGCGCCGCCTGCCACACGGGCGACCGCACCTGCTTCGACGCGGATGTGCTGCCGGTCTCCGCGCCTTCGGCGGGACGGGAATCCGAGGCGGGCCGCACACCCGCGAGCGGTGATGGCCAGTAAGGTCACCGACCATGACGACCCCGGACCTCGACACCTTCCGTACGCTCGCGAAGGACCGCCGCGTCATCCCCGTGACGCGCCGCCTGCTCGTCGACGGCGACACCCCCATCGCGCTCTACCGCAAGCTCGCCGCCGAACGGCCCGGCACCTTCCTGCTGGAGTCCGCGGAGAACGGGCGTACGTGGTCGCGCTACTCCTTCATCGGCGTACGCAGCGCCGCGACGCTCACCGTGCGCGAGGGTTCGGCGCGCTGGCTGGGCACGCCGCCCGTCGGTGTGCCGGTCGAGGGCGACCCGCTGCGGGCGCTGCGCGAGACGGTCGAGGCCCTGCACACGCCGCGCGACCTGCACGAGGACTCGGAGCTGCCGCCGTTCACCGGCGGCATGGTCGGCTACCTGGGCTACGACATCGTGCGGCGACTGGAGAAGGTCGGCGACAGCGACACCACAGCCGACGACCTGGCACTGCCCGAGCTGACCATGATGCTCGCCTCCGACCTCGCCGTCCTCGACCACCGCGACGGCACGGTGATGCTGATCGCCAACGCCATCAACCACAACGACCTGGACACCGGCGTCGACGAGGCGTACGCGGACGCCGTGTCCCGGCTGGAGACGATGGCCGCGGACCTGGCCCGGCCCGCCCCGGCCGCCCCCGCCGTCCTGCCTCCCTCCCGGCTGCCGGAGTTCACGGCACGCTCGGGCGGCGAGACCTACCGGGCGTGGGTGGAGGACATCAAGGAACGCATCCGCGCGGGCGAGGCCTTCCAGGTCGTGCCCTCCCAGCGGTTCGAGACCGGCTGCTCAGCCGGCGCCCTCGATGTGTACCGGGTGCTGCGGGCCACCAACCCCAGCCCGTACATGTACCTGTTCCGCTTCGGCGGTCCGGACGGTGACGGGGACGGAAGCGGCGGCTTCGACGTCGTGGGCTCCAGCCCCGAGGCGCTGGTCAAGGTCGAGGACGGGCACGCGATGATGCACCCCATCGCCGGTACCCGCCCCCGCGGCCACACCCCGCAGGAGGACTCGGCGCTCGCCGACGAACTGCTGGCCGACGCCAAGGAACGCGCGGAGCATCTGATGCTGGTCGACCTCGGCCGCAACGACCTCGGAAGGGTCTGCGAGCCGGGCAGCGTCGAGGTCGTCGACTTCATGTCCGTCGAGCGCTACAGCCACGTCATGCACATCGTCTCCACCGTGACCGGCCGGATCGCCCGCGGCCGCACCGCCTTCGACGCGCTCACCGCCACCTTCCCCGCGGGGACGCTCTCGGGCGCCCCCAAGCCACGCGCCCTGCAGATCATCGAGGAGCTGGAGCCGACCCGCCGCGGTGTCTACGGGGGCTGCGTCGGCTATCTCGACTTCGCCGGGGACGCCGACATGGCCATCGCCATCCGCACGGCCCTGCTGCGCGATGGCACGGCATACGTACAGGCGGGCGCCGGCGTCGTCGCCGATTCCGACCCCGCCGCGGAGGACACCGAGTGCCGGAACAAGGCCGCCGCGGTCCTCAGGGCGGTCGCCTCCGCCGAGAGGCTCGGCGGTAGCGTGGACGGGTGACTTCCGTACCAAAGGCACGCTCCTCGGGCGCCGCACAGGACGACGAAAGCCGCACCGGACAGGCGGCCACGGCAGCCCCGGACTCCTCTGTGCACGCTCCCTCCGCGCACGCCCCCGCGCCGGCCGGCGCACGGGCGGCGCGCCGCGCCCTCGCCCTCGCGCTGCTGTGCGGTGCGCTGGGCGCCGCGCTCGCGCTGCTCGCCAGCGGTCAGGTGTGGAGTCACGCCACGGCGTCGTTCGCCCAGGGCGGGCTTCCCGTCGAGGCCAAGGGCGGCGACGTCACCGGGCTGCCCAGCGCCCTCGCCCTCGTCGGACTGGCCGCTCTCGTCGCGGTGTTCGCGGTCGGGCGCGCCGTCCGCGTCCTCGTCGCCGCGCTGCTCACGCTCTGCGGCACCGGCGCTCTCGCCGCCGCGCTCCTCGGTGCGGGCGATCGCGCCGCGCTGGAGGAGAAGGCAGCCAGGGCGAGCGGCCTCGCCCGTACCGGTGTCGAGGCGGTGCAGGTCAGCGCTTGGCCGTACGTCTCGGCCGCGGGTGGCCTGCTGCTGCTCCTCGCCGGTGTGCTGGCACTGCGGTACGGACGGGCCTGGCCCTCGATGTCGGGGAGCGCACGCTACGAGCGGACCGGCCGCACCCCGCGTGGTCCTCGCGCATCTCGCGGTGCCCCGTCCGCGCCGGCCGACCCGGACCGTCCCGAGGACCTGTGGAAGGCCCTCGACCGCGGTGAGGACCCCACCGGGGGCACTGAGGGGACCTCCGCCCGCGCCGACGGCGCGGACGGAGGCGCTGCCTGAGCGCCCCTGAACGCGCCTGACGGAGCCGGCCCGAGGAAGCCCGGCGGCGCCCGGGTCACCAGCGGAACCAAGCCCCCCGCCTCTCTGTGCACCCCTGGTTCGGCGGCCTCCGCGGGCACCGGGAAGAATGGAGGGGGAGCATGGCCCAGTCGGTTGAACTACGAGGAGCACACACATGGCGGGCAACAGCCACGGTCACACCCTGGCCGCGTGGACGGGCGTGACGATCAGCTTCATCGGCTTCTGCATCTCCGGTATCTACACGGTGGTGGCCGAACCGATCGGTTTCGTGGCCGGCCTTGTCGTGGTCGCCGCAGGCGGCGTCGTCGGACTGCTGATGAAGGCCGCGGGCCTCGGCCAGCCCAAGGAGGCAGGCCGCACCGGCAAGGCGGCACAGCCTCAGGAGCAGTCGTCCTGAGCGGGCAGGAACCCGTTCCCGCGGGACGCCGGAGCACTGCGCCGGTGTCCCGCCTCGCCGCGCCGGCCGGCACTCTCGTGGCCGTCGGCGCGGCTTTCGCGTACGTGGGGGCCGTGGATCCGGGCGAGCCCGGCCACTACCCGGTCTGTCCGCTGCTGCACTTCACCGGTCTCTACTGCCCCGGCTGCGGCGGGCTGCGCAGCGCCCACGCCGTCGTGCACGGCGACTTCGCCGCCGCGCTCGGTTCGAACGCCCTCGCCGTGGCCGGGTTCGCCGCCTTCGCGCTCTTCATGGTCTTCTGGGTGGTGCGGGCAGTGCGCTCCCGGCCGGTGACGGTGCCGCTGCGCAGCACGCACTGGTGGGTGCTGGGCGTCCTCGCGCTGGCCTTCACGGTGGTGCGCAACCTGCCCGCCGGGGCCGCGCTCTCACCGTGACGCCTGCCGCGTACGCACGGAAGGGCGGCCCGGACCCAGGAGGCGATTTGTCCGGAATGCGGAATTCCAGCCAGGCGGATGTGAGTCCTCCGGCTCCCGCCCGATAGCATCGCAGTGCCCGATCTGACCGTTGCCCCGCCCGTCGCGCGGAGGCCGGACCCGAACCCGAAGGAGGCCGCTCGGTGAGTGTGCTCGACGAGATCATCGAAGGCGTGCGTGAGGACCTTGCCGAGCGGCAGGCGCGCGTCAGCCTCGACGACCTCAAGGAGCGCGCCGCTGCCGGTCCTCCCGCGAAGGACGGCGCCGCGGCCCTGAAGGGCGAGGGCGTGCGGGTCATCTGCGAGGTGAAGCGATCCAGCCCCTCGAAGGGCGCGCTCGCCGCGATCGCGGACCCGGCGGCGCTGGCGGTCGACTACGAGACGGGCGGCGCCTCCGTCATCTCCGTACTCACCGAGCAGCGGCGGTTCGGCGGTTCGCTCGCGGATCTCGAAGCCGTACGTGCCAAGGTCGACATCCCCGTGCTGCGCAAGGACTTCGTCTTCTCCGCCTACCAGCTGTGGGAGGCCCGGGCGCACGGCGCCGACATGGTGCTGCTGATCGTCGCCGCGCTGGAGCAGCAGCCTCTGGTCTCGCTGATCGAGCGTGCCGAGTCGATCGGGCTGACCCCGCTGGTCGAGGCGCACGACGAGGACGAGGCCCAGCGCGCTCTCGACGCCGGAGCCCGGATCATCGGGATCAATGCGCGTAATCTCAAGACGCTCGAGGTCGACCGCGGCAACTTCGCCCGCATCGCGCCGGAGCTTCCCGCTCACGTCGTCAAGGTCGCGGAGTCGGGTGTCCGCGGGCCGCACGACCTGATCGCGTACGCCAACGACGGCGCGGACGCGGTGCTCGTCGGCGAGTCGCTGGTCACCGGCAAGGACCCGAAGTCGGCCGTCGCGGACCTCGTCGCGGCGGGAGCCCACCCCGCTCTGCGGCACGGGCACGGGAGGGGCTGACCTCCGTATGCCTCCCCGCATGACCGCCGCCCCCGAACGGCACCGGCATCCGCGCGGCCCGTACGCGGCGCTGGCGCGGGGCTGCAGGCCGCGCGGGTGCCGGGCTCCCGCGCGCCGGGTGCACGGACGGCGGGTGCGCTACCACATCGGCTGCGAGCCGGGGCAGATCAACGGCCGCCGATGGCGCGCGGCCGCATGCGCGTGGACGGCCGCCCGCCGGGCGGACCGCTGAGCCGGCGGTTCGCCGGCCGGACCGCTGAGTTGCCGGCCTCCGGGTTCCGGAGCCGCCTGGGCCGCTGGGCCGCTGGGCCGCTGGGCCGATGAGCTGCCGGGCGCCCCGGACGAACCGGGCGCCCCGGACGACCGGCGGACCGTGGCAGCACGGACGGCCGCCGAGGCGTTGCCGCACGCGCATGACACCGACCCGTCCGTACTTCCGCACATCTGCACTTCACGAGGAGCACGTCGGATGTCCGACTACTTCATTCCCGACCCCGAGGGCCGGGTCCCCGATACCGGAGGCTATTTCGGTGCCTTCGGCGGCAAGTTCATTCCGGAGGCGCTCGTCGCCGCCGTCGACGAGGTGGCCGTCGAGTACGAGAAGGCGAAGGCAGACCCCGCCTTCGCCGCCGAACTCGAAGACCTGATGGTCAACTACACCGGCCGTCCCAGCCCGCTGACCGAGGTGTCGCGCTTCGCCGAACAGGCGGGCGGCGCCCGCGTCTTCCTCAAGCGCGAGGACCTCAACCACACCGGTTCACACAAGATCAACAACGTGCTCGGTCAGGCCCTGCTGACCAAGCGCATGGGCAAGACCCGCGTCATCGCCGAGACCGGCGCGGGTCAGCACGGTGTGGCCACGGCCACCGCCTGCGCCCTCTTCGGCCTCGAATGCACCGTCTACATGGGCGAGATCGACACCCGGCGCCAGGCGCTGAACGTGGCCCGGATGCGGATGCTCGGCGCCGAGGTCGTACCGGTCGCCTCCGGCAGCCGCACCCTCAAGGACGCCATCAACGAGGCGTTCCGCGACTGGGTCGCCAACGTCGACCGCACCCATTACCTCTTCGGCACGGTCGCGGGCCCGCACCCCTTCCCGCTGCTCGTACGCGACTTCCACCGTGTGATCGGCGTCGAGGCGCGCCGCCAGATCCTGGAGAGGGCCGGGCGGCTGCCGGACGCAGTCGCCGCGTGCGTGGGCGGTGGCTCCAACGCCATCGGGCTCTTCCACGCGTTCCTGAACGACGAGGAGGTACGGCTCGTCGGCCTCGAAGCGGCCGGGCACGGCGTGGAGTCCGGGGAGCACGCCGCAACGCTGTCCGTCGGCGAGCCCGGCATCCTGCACGGCTCGCGCAGCTTCGTACTGCAGGACGACGAGGGGCAGATCACCGAGCCGTACTCGATCTCGGCCGGTCTGGACTACCCGGGCATCGGGCCGGAACACGCGTATCTGAAGCAGTCGGGACGCGGGGACTACCGGCCTGTCACCGACGACGAAGCCATGCGCGCCCTGCGGCTGCTGTCCGAGTCGGAAGGCATCATCCCGGCGATCGAGAGCGCACACGCGCTCGCCGGTGCGCTGGAGCTGGGAAGGGAACTCGGCCCGGACGGGCTGATCCTGGTGAATCTCTCCGGGCGCGGCGACAAGGACATGGACACCGCCGCGCGTTACTTCGGCCTGTACGACGAGGGGGCGGACCAGTGAGCGCGGAAGTGAACGGAGCGACGGCCGGGGCGGGTTCACCCGCGCACACCGCCACGGCAACGGCAACGGGCGCGGCCACCGGCGGCGTCGAACTGCTGGACTCCGTACTGGCAGGGGCGCGTGCGGAGAACCGGGCGGCCCTCGTGGGCTATCTGCCCGCCGGGTTCCCCACCGTCGACGGCGGCATCGAGGCGTGCGTCGCGCTGCTGGAGAGCGGCTGCGACATCGTCGAGGTCGGGTTGCCGCACAGCGACCCCGTGCTGGACGGCCCCGTCATCCAGACCGCCGACGACATCGCCCTGCGTGGCGGCGTCCGCATCGCCGACGTCATCCGTACGGTCCGCGAGGCTCACGCCGCCACGGGCAAGCCGGTGCTGTGCATGACGTACTGGAACCCTGTGGACCGCTACGGCGTGGAGCGCTTCGCCGCCGAACTGGCCGCCGCGGGCGGGGCCGGCTGCATCCTGCCGGATCTTCCCGTGGAGGAGTCGGAGGGCTGGCGCAAGGCCGCCGAACAGCACGGACTGGCGACGGTGTTCGTCGTCGCCCCGAGCAGCAAGGACGAGCGGCTGGCGAAGATCACGGCGGCGGGCAGCGGCTTCGTGTACGCCGCTTCGCTGATGGGCGTCACCGGGACCCGGGAGTCGGTGGGCCGTGAAGCGCAGCAGCTCGTGGAGCGTACGCGGGCGACGACGCGGCTGCCCGTCTGCGTCGGGCTGGGTGTCTCGAACGCCGTTCAGGCGGAGGAGGTCGCCGCCTTCGCGGACGGCGTCATCGTCGGTTCGGCCTTCGTGAAGAAGCTGCTCGCGCACCCGGACGACCTGGGCTCCGGGCTGGCGGACGTACGTACCCTGGCGGCCGAACTCGCCGCGGGCGTACGGCGGAGGGCCGCGGACCAAGGCCGCTGAAGCTGCGACCGCCCCGCGTCTCGCTCTTTCGGGCGAAACGCGGGGCGGTCGCGCAGGCGGCCCGGGCTCCCGTTCGTTGGCTCACGGTGTGAAGAGCCAGAAGAAGAACGAAGAACGTCACCAGGGGAACCGTGCAGCCACCGAGCGCATGCGGGCCGCGCGCGAGCGGCAGCGCACCGCGCGCAAGCGGGGCAGGCAGCTGAAGGTGGGCGGCGTGGTCGTCGCGTTGCTCGTCGTCGGCGGCGGAGTGGGCGCCCTGGTGGCGCAGCAGACTTCCAAGGGCGGCGGAGCCGACGACGCCAAGCCCATCGCCGTGGGCAAGCGGGACGCCCCGGCGACGCTCACCGTCTACGAGGACTTCCGCTGCCCGGCCTGCGCCCAGTTCGAGGAGCAGTTCCGCGGCACGATCCGGAGCCTGGAGAAACAGGGCAAGCTGAGGACCGAGTACCACCTCGTGACGATCATCGACGACAACCTGGGCGGCAGGGGTTCGCACCGTGCGGCGAACGCGGCGGCGTGCGCGCGGGACGCCGGCAGGTTCCGCCAGTTCCACGACGTGCTCTACCGGAACCAGCCGCCCGAGCAGGAAGACGCCTTCAGCAGCGGCAAGCAGCTCATCGCGCTCGCCGGGAAGGTCGACGGCCTCGACGGCCCGCGCTTCCGCGAGTGCGTCGACGACGGCACGCACAAGGACTGGGTGAAGAAGACGGGCGCCGACTTCAAGAAGTCGGGCCACCAGTCGACGCCCACGGTGCTGCTCGACGGGGAGAGCGTCTACGGGAAGAGCGAGCCGCTGACTCCGGCGTCGCTGAAGAAGAAGGTCGCCGCGAAGAGCTGAAACGGCTTCGGCGCGGGTTCCGTCGCCCGGACGGCAGGTCCGGGCGACGGGCCCGGGTGTGGCGAAGGTCTCGTCCACGCCGCCGCCCGTGGCAGGACCGGCGTCCCGGTCGGTGAGGCCGTGCGGACGGCCGGGGCCGGGGCCTGCGCCGATCGGCCGTTATGGAGCTGTTGCACAGGGTGCATTGCCGATGGCGAGGCCGGGCAATGTAGCGTCGGGACCGCCATGGAGATCCTTGCATTCATCCCCAGCCCCTCGGCCGGCGAGATTCATCTCGGCCCGGTTCCGCTGCGCGGCTACGCCTTCTGCATCATCCTCGGCGTCTTCGTCGCCGTGTGGCTCGGCGGCCGGCGCTGGGTCGCGCGCGGCGGCCGTGTCGGCACCGTCGCCGACATCGCCGTGTGGGCTGTGCCGTTCGGCCTGGTCGGTGGACGTCTCTACCACGTCATCACCGACTACCAGCTCTACTTCGGCGAAGGCCGCAACTGGCTCGACGCCTTCAAGATCTGGGACGGCGGCCTCGGGATCTGGGGCGCCGTCGCCCTCGGTGCGCTGGGTGCCTGGATCGGCTGCCGCAGGCGCGGAATCCCGCTCCCCGCATACGCGGACGCGGTGGCCCCCGGCGTCGCGCTCGCGCAGGCCATCGGCCGGTGGGGCAACTGGTTCAACCAGGAGCTGTACGGACGGGCCACGGATCTCCCCTGGGCGCTGGAGATCGACGCCCAGCACCGGCCCGTCGACACCCCGAACCTGGTCACCTACCACCCGACGTTCCTGTACGAGTCCCTGTGGTGCGTGGGCGTCGCGGCCCTCGTGATCTGGGCGGACCGCCGCTTCAAGCTCGGGCACGGCCGGGTCCTCGGGCTGTACATCGCCGCCTACACCCTCGGCCGCTTCTGGATCGAGTACCTGCGCGTCGACGACGCCCACCAGATCGCCGGGCTGCGGCTCAACGACTGGACGTCGCTCGTCGTCTTCGTGGCCGCCGTCGTCGGCATCGTCATCTCCGCGCGGACGCGGCCCGGCCGTGAGGAGATCGTCGAGCCGGAGGCCCCGGGCGACGGCTCCTCGTCCGGTGGGAAGAGCAGCGGCAAGGACAAGAGCGGCCCCGCCTCGCCCGCCTCGCCGGCCTCCGCGAAGACCACCGGCGGATCCGACGGCGACGGGACCGGCAGCGGCCCGCCCTCCGCGGTGTCCGCCCCGGAGAGTTCCGGCGGAGCCACCTGAGGCCCGAGCTGAACCGCACCAGCTGAACCGCACACGCTGAAGCACGACGACCCGTGCCGGAGGCCGCCACAGGCGCCCGGCACGGGTCGTCCACGTCAGGGGCGGCGCCTGGCGAGGGCGAGCGTCCGCTGGGCGCCCGCGACGACGGCCGCGTCGACGAACCGTCCGTCGGGGAGCGCCAGCGCGCCCGCGCCGGTGGCCGCGGCCTTCAGGACCTCCTCCGCGGCCTCGACCTCCTGAGGGGAGGGCAGATACGCCCGTTCGATGATCTCCAGCTGGCACGGGTGGATGGCGGTGCGTCCGAGGAACCCCAGGCTGCGGCCCGCGGCGCAGGATCTGGCCAGCCCCTCCGAGTCGGAGACGTCCGGGTAGACGGACTGCGGCGGCGGATCCAGTCCGGCCGCGTGTGCGGCGACCACGGCCCGGCTCCTCGGCCAGGCGAGGCCCGCCTCCCCGGTCACCCCGAGCACGGCCCGCAGGTCGGCCTCGCCCAGCGCGATGCCCCGTACGGCGGGATGCGCGGTCGCGACGGTGAAGGCGTTCTCGATGCCCAGCGCGGATTCGAGCAGCGCGTACAGCGCCGGAACGCCTGCCGCGGCCGGCACCGCCTCCCGGTCCCCGGCGTGCACGGCACGCGCCCACCGCGCGACGCGTACGACGTCCGCGGCGCCGTCCACCTTCGGCAGCCGCAGCCCCGCCAGTCCGGGCAGGGCCGCGAGGCTGCGGACCTCCGCCGCGGACAGCGGACCGTCCAGGGCGTTCACGCGGACATGGACGGGTACGGGCCCGGGACGCGGATCGGCGAGCAGCTCGGCCGTGGCCCGCAGCGCGTACTCCTTCCGGTCCGGGGCGACCGCGTCCTCCAGGTCGACGATCACCACGTGGGCACCCGAGGTGAGGGCCTTGCGTACGACGTCCGGCCGGTCGCCCGGCGCGTAGAGCCAGGTCAGGGGGAGCGGGCTCACCCGGCCGTCCGGCGTGCCGTCGGCCGCGTCCCGCAGCTGCCCGCCGCTCACAGCGCCCCGCCGTCCCGCAGCGCGGTGATCTCCCGCTCGGTCAGGCCGAGTTCGCCGAGGACGGAGTCCGTGTCGCTGCCGTGCGGCCGTCCCGCCCATCTGACGGCGCCCGGCGTCCGCGAGAGCCGGAAGAGGACGTTCTGCATGCGGACCTTGCCCAGTTCGTCGTCCTCGACCTCGGTGATCGAGCCGAGGGCCCGGTACTGCTCGTCGTCCATGACGCCGCGGATGTCGTTGACGGTGGCGACGGCCGCCTCGGCCTGCTCGAACGCGGCGACCACTTCGTCACGGCCGTGACGCGCGATCCACCCGCCGACCACCTCGTCCAGCTCGTCCGCGTGCGCGGCCCGCCCGGCTCCCGTGGCGAACCACGGCTCGTCGAGGAACTCCGGGTGCCCGACCAGGCGCAGCACCCGCTCGGCGACGGACTGCGCCGAGGTCGAGACGGCGAGCCACGCGCCGTCCGCGGTGCGGTAGGTGTTGCGGGGGGCGTTGTTCGACGACCGGTTTCCGGTGCGGGGCTGCACGTAGCCGAGCTGGTCGTACCAGATGGGCTGCGGGCCCAGCACCGCCAGCATCGGCTCGATGATCGCCATGTCGACGACCTGTCCCTCACCGGTGCGTTCCCGGCTGTGCAGCGCCGTCATGACGGCGTACGAAGTGGCCAGGGCGGCGACGGAGTCGGCGAGCCCGAACGGCGGCAGCGTCGGAGGACCGTCCGGCTCGCCGGTGACGGCGGCGAAGCCGCTCATCGCCTCGGCGAGGGTGCCGAAACCGGGCCGGCGCGCGTACGGGCCGAACTGCCCGAAGCCGGTGACGCGGGCGAGCACCAGGCGCGGATTGGCGGCCGAGAGCTGATCCCAGCCCAGATCCCACTTCTCCAGGGTGCCGGGGCGGAAGTTCTCGATGACGACGTCGGCTCCGGCAACCAGGCGCAGCAGCACGTCACGTCCGCCGGGCGTGGACAGGTCGAGGGTGAGGTTGCGCTTGTTCCGGCCGAGCAGCTTCCACCACAGGCCGACGCCGTCCTTGGCGGGTCCGTGTCCGCGCGACGGGTCGGGCCTGCGCGGATGCTCGATCTTGATCACGTCGGCGCCGAAGTCGCCCAGCATGGTGGCCGCGAGGGGACCTGCGAAGAGTGTGGCGAGGTCGAGGACCCGGAGGCCCTCCAGCGGTGCGGGCCGGGCCGGGACCGCAGGGGCCGCGTCCGCGGTGGTGGTGCCGCGGGGGCCGGTCGCGTCGTGCATGGCGTACACGTCCTTCATCGGGGTGTCCGGTTCATCGGGATGTCCGGCCTTCCAGGAGCCCTGCGGCGAAGGCGTCGGTCTCGGCGCGGTGCGGCATGGACGCGGACGCTCCGGCTCGCTGTACGGACAGGGCGGCGGCGGCCGACGCCCAGGCCAGGGCGTCCTGTACGGGGCGGCCCTCGCCGCGGGCCACGGCCAGCGCGCCCACGAAGGTGTCCCCGGCGGCGGTGGTGTCCTCGGCCTTCACGCGGGGAGCCGGTACATGCACCGGCTCCGCGTCCCGTACGGCGTACAGCGAGCCCTTCGCGCCGAGCGTGATGACGGCCTCGGGCACGGAGGCGAGCAGGGCGGACGCCGCGTCGTACGGGTCGGACTTGCCGGTGAGGACGGCCGCTTCGTGTTCGTTGGGGACCAACAGGTCGGTGACGGCGAGAAGTTCGGGGGGCAGGGGCTGTGCGGGTGCGGGAGTGAGCACGACGCGGACGCCGTGCTCGCGTGCCGCGTGTGCCGCCGCGAGCACGCCCGTCAGGGGGATCTCCAGCTGCAGGAGCAGCGCGTCGGCGGCGGCGATGCGGCGCTCGTCGCCGTGGGCGAGGCCGTCGACGGTGCCGTTGGCGCCCGGTACGACGACGATCGAGTTGGCCCCTTCGCCGTCCACGACGATGTGAGCGGTGCCGCTCTCACCTTCGACGGTGCGCAGACCGCCGGTGTCCACGCCCGCCTCCGTGAGCGACGCCCGCAGGCGCACCCCGAAGTCGTCCTCCCCGACCGCACCGATCATCGAGACGGCACCGCCCGAACGGGCCGCGGCCACGGCCTGGTTGGCGCCCTTGCCGCCGGGGACGGTGCGGAAGGCGTGACCGGTGACGGTCTCGCCGCGCCGGGGCGCGGTCGCGACGTACGCGACGAGGTCCATGTTGGTGCTGCCCAGCACCGTGATGGCCGGTGCGGCAAGGGCCGGCGGTGACGTCGGGGCCGGCGTCGGGGCCGGCGTCGTGGGAGTCACGGTGCGGGGATCTCCTGTCGGTCCGTGGACGGGCGGGGGAGTGGGAGTGCGAGATCGCAGGTGAGGCGGGCGAGGGTGTCGAAGCCGGTTCCGTCGAAACCGCCGACGCTCGTGGCCAGGCGGTTCTTCAGCGGGGCCGTCCAGCGTGCGGGCAGCGCGCCGGGCGAGCCCGCGAGGAGTCCCGCGACGGAGCCCGCGGTCGCGCCCACCGAGTCGGTGTCCCAGCCGCCGGAGACGGCACGGCAGACGGAGCCGGTGAAGTCGCCGCGGGCGTGGGTGAGCGCGGCGGCCAGCAGCGCGGCGTTGGGCAGGACGTGCACCCAGTGGTGGTGTCCGTACTCCTCGTGGAGCCGGTCGACGACGGACTCGAACCCGGCGGCGGTGCCGGTCGCCTCGGCGAGCGCCGTGTCGATTCCGAAGGTGACGGCGCGGGCGAGACGGGACCTTGCAGGCACGACGCGCAGGCCCGTACGGAGGCACGCCAGGACGTCCGCCCCGGTGCCGGAGGCCGCCTCCGCGACGACGGCGGCGGCGAACATCTCCCCGTACACGCCGTTGCCGGTGTGGCTCAACGTGGCGTCGCGCCAGGCCAGTTCGGCCGCGGCCGCCGGGTCGCCGGGGTGCGTCCAGCCGAAGACGTCGGCGCGGATCAGCGCGCCGATCCACTCGCGGAAGGGGTTGTGCCGGCGGCCGGTCTCCGGAGGCACCAGGCCGTCGAGGAGGTTGCGGTACGCGACGCGCTCCGCGGTGAACGTACGGCCCGCCGGCAGTTCGTCCAGCCAGAGCGCGGCGGCGTCGGCGGTGGTGAAGCCGTGGCCGTGGCGCTGGAGCAGCAGCAGCCCCAGCAGCGGGTAGTTGAGGTCGTCGTCCTCCGGCATGCCGTCGATGTTCTCGGCGAGGGACGTCGGCGCGCTGCGCCGGTTCCAGGGCAGGCGGCGCGCGGTCTCCTCGGGGAGTCCCCGCTGGGTGAACCACCCGTCCAGCGGCCAGTTGCCCGTGGCGCGCGCGACCTCGCGGATGCCGGCGAGCGTCATCTTCTCGACGGGTTTGCCGAGCAGGCAGCCCGCCGCACGGCCCAGCCAGGCCGCTTCCAGACGCTCGCGCAGCCCGCCGTGCGCGAGGGGTTCCCGAGTGGTGCGCGCCGCGGGCCAGTCGGGACACGCCGCCTTGACGGCGGCGAGATCCGCCGGCTCGTCGGCGGCCAACGGTGAGGGCAGCAGGGCGAGTTCGTCGAGCAGCCGCAGCGCCGTGGCACGAAGCCGTCCGTCCGCCGGGGCTGCGGACGCGCCTGCTCGCTCCGGTGCGTCCGCGCCGCCCGCGTCGCGCCACACGCGCTCGACGGCCGACGCGTCGCGGCCGTCCTCGGCGGCCTGCCGCAGCTCGTGCCCGAGCAGGTCCTCGGGCTGTACCCACGTCAGCCGCATCACGAATCCCCGCCCGCCGCACGTGCCGCTTCCACGGGCCCTGCCGCGACTGCCGTGTCCGGGGAGTCCGCCGTGTCAGGGGAGTCCCCGGCGTCCGCCGCGATCGCCCGGAAGGCGGCCTCGTGGGCGCGGCGGCGCTCCTGGTCACGGCCGAAGACCTCGCGGGCGACCCCGGCGAGGGACGCCGCAGGGGCGTGCAGATCGAGCCTGCTGGCCCGGGCGACCTCCGCGCTCCACTCCTCCGGGACGGCCGCCGCACCCCGCATCGCGCCGACGAGGGCTCCGCTCATGGTGGCGATGGAGTCGCAGTCCCGGCCGTAGTTGACCGAACCGAGCACCGTAGTGCGGAAGTCGCCGCCGCCGACCAGCAACATGCCCAGGGCGACGGGCAGTTCCTCGATGGAGTGCAGCCGGGAAGGGCGGCGCGCACCGAGCGACGGGCTGCGGTACTCGGGGCCGACCGTGTCGTACGGTGCGACGGCGTCCCGCAGCGGCTGCAGCGCAGCCTCGAAGTCGCCGTGCCGCGCGGCCACTTCGCAGACCGCCGCGACCGCCTCCCGGGTGCCGTCCTTCGCCAGCGCCAGCACGTCCTCGACGACCGACTGCGGCGTCGCGCCCGGCCGGCACGCGGAGGCGACGGCCGCCGCGAACACCCCGGCTGCCTCCCTTCCGTACGAGGACTGGTGGGCGGCGGCGACATCCAGCGCCTCCGCGTAAGCAGCCGCCGGATTACCGGCGTTGACGACGCCCACCGGCGCCATGTACATCGCGGCACCGCAGTTGACGATGTTTCCGACGCCCGCCTCCCTGGGATCGGCGTGTCCGTAGTGCAGCCGTGCGACGATCCACTTCTCCGCGAGGAAGATGCGCTGCAACGGCAGTGCCTCGGCTTCGAGTTCGGGAATCCAGCGCGGACTGCCCATCAGGTCCGGCACGAGACGCTCGGCGACGTCGTACGCGCCCAGGTGGTCGCGCACCTGCTCGTAGACCCGCACCAGGGCGTGCGTCATGAGGGTGTCGTCGGTGACGTGCCCGTCGCCCTTGTGGTACGGGGCGATGGGCCGGGCGTTGCGCCAGTCCTCGTAGAAGGGGCCGACGATGCCCTGCACCCGCCCGCCGTGGCGTTCCACGATCTGCTCCGGGCTCCAGCCTTCGACGGGCCCGCCGAGGGCGTCACCGACCGCGGCTCCCACCAGGCAGCCGGTGGCGCGGTCCTCCAGGGCCGGCGAGGACGTGGGCGTCGGTGCGGACGTCGGGGCGGAGGTCGGGCTGGAGGTGGGCGTGGACGTCATGCGCAGTTCGTTCCTTCCACGGAAGTGCCCTCGGGCGTGGTGAGTTCGGTACGCGCGAGGAGTTGGGCGAGCTCGACGAGGTCCCGTCCGGCAAGGCGCGGCAACGCACATCCGGAGAGCGTGCGGCAGGCCTCCCGCCATCCGGCGGGAATGTCCGCGCCGCCGCCGATCGCCCCGGTCAGGGCGCCCGCCAGCGCGGGAGCGGAGTCCGCCACCCGCGACAGGCACGCCGCGGCCGGCACCGCCTCCGCGACCGAGCCGCCGCCCGCCAGGGACAGCGCGAGGGCGACGGGCACGGTCTCCGCGGCGGCGATGCCGTAGCTGTAGATGTGGTCGACGATCTCGTGCTCCAGCACCGGCACCAGGGCGAAGGCGCCGCCCGGTCTGCCCGCGCGGTCGGCGGCCGCCTCGCGGGCGAGGCGCACGGCGTGCCGCGCGTTGCGGAGGATCTCCGTGCCGGGGGGCAGCTGCTCCAGCGCCGCCGCGACGCACGCCTCGGCGTCCGCGCCGCCCAGCGCCTCGGCGACGGCGGACGCCATGGCGCGGGCCCCGTGCACGCCGTCGCCGTCCTGCGTATAGCGGGCGTCGCACTCGGCGAGGTCGGCCGCGGCGGCGGGATTCCCGGGGTGCACCGTCGCCAGCACGGACGCGCGCACGCAGGCCGCGTCGTCGAAGTAGTGCGGATTGTCGTGGCCGGTCGCCGGGGGCCGCAGCCCGGTCGCGAGGTTGCCCAGCCCCGCCCGTACGGAGATGCGGGCACGCAGCGGCAGCACCGCGGACTCCACCTCCGGGGCGCGGCCCGCGGCGGCGGCGACCTCGCCCGCCAGCTCGTTCCAGGCCAGGTCGAGGGCGGCGCGCATCCGCCGGTCCCGGCCGAGGTCGCTCAGGAGCGCCCCGGCGGCCGTGAGCACCGACTCCGCGGTGAACGCCGCCCATTCGGCGTCGTCGGACGGGCCCAGCCGCAGCGGTTCCGGCGGCTGGTTGAGGGCGATGGGCACCGGGAGGGTGGTGGTGGCGTTGTGCTCGGCGAAGGTGTCGAGTTCGCGGGTGAGCCGCCGCGTCCACTCCGGCATCCGCGAGGCGCGGTGCCGGGCGGCCGGCCAACCGGCCGCGTCACCCGCGGCGATCCCGAGGAGCAGCCCCTCGATGCGGTGCGGGTCCCCGGCCGGTTCCCCGCCGCCGCGTGGCGCGCCGGAGGCGGCGGCCACCGTGGCGCCGGCGCTCGCCCGGGGGCCCGCGGAACCGCAGCGGAGCGGGTGCTTTCCGCGGGCTCTGACGACTCTGCCGTCCGTTCCCGCCTCACTCATCGCCCCGTCCCTCCGTCGCCCCGTCCGTCCGCCGTCCGTCCTTCCGGCGTCCCTCCGTCGTCCCGTCGCCGTCCCGGCAGGGGAGCGGCGGCGACGGCGGAGGGGACGGAGGAGTGAGCAACTCCGCGACGTCCAGGACGTGGTAGCCCGCCATCGACGGCAGACAGCTGCCCCGCGCGGGCCCGACCGCCGCCGCCCACTCCTCCGGTACGGCGCGCGCTCCGCCGAGGGCGCCCGCGAGCGCGCCGGCGACGGCAGCCGTCGTATCGGCGTCGCGGCCCATGTTGACGGCGGTCAGAACGGAGTCCCTGAAGTCGCCGCGTGCGACGGCGAACGCTCCGAAGGCGAGGCCGACGGCCTCCGGTGCCAGATCCATCCACGGGTAGCCGCCGATCACGACGGCGGAGCGCACGGCGCGCTCCCGTCCGAGCCGGGTGGCGTCGCGGTCGCTGCGGGCGCGCTGAGCGGTGGCGACGGCGCGCCGCAGGGAGCGAGCCGTCCAGGAGTCCTCGGGCACGACGGAGAGCGCCGCCGCGATCACGACGTCCGTGCTGCGGCCCACCATCGCGGCGGCCACACCCGCGGCCACGGCCTGCCCGCCGTAGATGCCCTCGCCGTCGTGGCTGACCGTGCCGTCGAGCGCGACGAGCCGGGCGGCCTCGGCGGGGCGTCCCGCGGCGAAGATGCCGAACGGGGCGGCACGCATGGCGAGTCCGTCGCTCCAGGCGTGCCGGTGCTGAGCGGAGATGGGAGCGGCCAGGCCCCGGCGCAGGTTCTCCAGGGTGCCGCGCTCGCTGAACCCGGCGCCGCGGAAGGGGCCTTCGTCGAGGTTGGCGATCCAGCGGTGCCACGCCTCCTCGACGTGGGCGAGGGTCAGGTCCGAGCCGTGCTCGGCGAGCATCAGCCCGGAGAAGATGGCGTACTCGGTGTCGTCCGTGCCCGACGGTTCCTCCTCGACGAACCCCTCGATGCGTCCCCACCGCTCCCTGATCTGGGAGGGCTTCATGTTCTCCGCGGGAGCGCCGAGGGCGTCGCCGACCGCGAGCCCGAGCATCCCGCCACGGGCCCGCTCGCGCAGCGCCGCGGGCGGTAGAGCCGTGACCGGGGGACCGGGGTCGGATGACGGGGAACACGTGCCGGGGGAGGAGACGGAGGAGGAGGCGGGGGCTGCGCTCATGGTGCGGGCTGCCGTTCTGTGCTGTGGCGGTGCGGGTGCGGGCCCGTGCTCCGGGTGCAGGCAGGTGCGGGCCGGTGGATGTCGCGTCGTTCAGCGCTGGTATCTGGCGAGGATGCGGTTGCCGTCGCCGACGAGCTTTTCGCGGAGGGCTCGCAGGCCGATCCCGCCCGCGTAGTACTCCTGGAGCGCGGGGGTGGCGACCTTGTCCTTCCATTCGGGATAGCCGCGTACGCCGAGTACGGGCGAGGCGCGCAGGTCCGAGGCGATGCGGAGGCCGGTGCTCCAGCCGTGCTCGTCGGTGTTGAGGGCTGGATCGCGCAGCGCCTCACGCCCGGTGGGCACCAGCCAGTCGCCCTCGGCGAGGCGCGCCATGTGGCCGGGCCGGGTCATGAACGCGATGAACGCCATGGCTGCCTTCTTCCGCGAAGTGTCCTGCGAGACGGACAGGGTCTGCGGGCTCACACCCTGAAGCTGTCCCCCGCCGTCCGCCGCGCGCCCGGCGGGCATCGGCAGCGTCACCCATTCGAAGCCGTCCGGCGCCTGCTGCATGACCTGCTGCCGGAAGGAGAAGTTGAGCGGCAGGACCGCGTACCTTCCGGCGAAGAAGCCCGGGAGGGTGTCGGAACCCGCCATGCCGAGGCTGCCTCTGGCCGCCGTCCGGTCCTCGTTGACCTGCCGGTGGATCAGCTCGATGACGTGGGAGTCGGCTTCGCCGAGGCGGACGACGTCCTTGCCGCGCTCCCGGTGGAAGACGGCTCCGCCGGTGCTCATGGCGAGGTTCACGGACTGGTTGACGGGCTCCTTCATCGACCAGGCGACGCCGTACCGGCGCCCGGGGACCGTCAGTTCCTTCGCCACGTCCTCGAACTCGCCCCAGCTCCACGGCCGTCCGGCCGCCGGAATCCGCACGCCGGACTTCTCCAGCATCTTCCGGTTGGCGATCAGCACCCGCGGATCGTGCAGGAACGGCACACCGTAGATGCCGCCCGCGATGGTGGCGGTGTCCCAATTGGCCTTGGAGATCTGCCCCTTGAGCCCTTCGGGCAGCAGCGTGCGCAGATCGGCGAGATAGCCGCCGTGCGCGAAGTCGGTGAGGTCGTTGGCCTCGTCGTGGATGATGTCGGGCGCCTCGCCGCCCTCGAAGGACGTCAGCAACTGGTCGTGGACGCTCTCCCAGGAGCCCTGCACATAGCGGACCTTCACCGACGGGTTGCGCTTGTTCCACTCGGCGACCAGCGCCTTGTTCACCTCGATGGACTCCTTCTGCCAGGCGAGGCTCAGATACTCCAGCGGACCCGAGTCGCCTCCCGCGGACGAGGCGCAGGCGCCGAGCAGGGCGGGGGCGCCGGCTCCGGCCGCCGCCGTGGTGAGGAAGTCGCGGCGCCGCATCAGCCCTTCACCGCCCCGCTCATGATGCCGCTGACCAGGCGTCGCTGGAGCAGCGCGAAGAACAGGAGGCTCGGGAGGGTGGCCATGAGCGCGGCCGCGGCGAGCGGCCCCAGATCGGCGGCGCCCTCCGCGCCGATGAAGTGGGTGAGGATCACGGACATCGTCTGCTTCTCCGGGGACTTGAGCAGGACCAGGGCGAAGAAGAACTCGTTCCAGGCGGTGACGAAGGAGAACATCACCGTGGCCACCACACCGGGTGTGAGCAGGGGGAAGACCACGCTCAGCAGGGTTCGGAAGCGGCTGCAGCCGTCGATCGCGGCGGCCTCCTCCAGCGAGGCGGGCACGGCACGTACGTAGCCCTGGAGCATCCACAGCGCGAACGGCAGGTTCCACACCACGTACACGAGGACCAGCCCGGCGAGGGAGTTGATGAGGTGGAAGCTCTTCAGCACCAGGAACAACGGGATGATCACCAGTACGAACGGGAACATCTGGCTGACCAGGATCCAGCCGGTCGCGGCCTTGCTGACAGCCGAGCGGTACCGGACCATCACGTACGCCGCGGGCACCGCGACCGCCACCGACACGGCCGCCGCGCACGACGCCACGATCACGCTGTTGAGAGCCGAACGCGCCAGCGGCTGCTGCTCGAAGGCGGAGCTGAAGCTGTCCAGCGAGGGGTGCCGCGGCAGCCATGCCGCGTCCACCGAGCCCAGTTCCTGCGGGGACTTGAAAGCGGTGGAGAGCAGCCAGAAGAGCGGGAAGGCGAGAAAGACCAGATAGCACAGCAGCGCCAGATACTGGCCGGCTCGTGCGGCGGCGGACCGGGAGGTGATCACTGGTCGTCCTCCTTGAGGCGGTTGCGCAGGAAGACCGTCAGCAGCACGGCGATGACGGCCACCATCACCAGGCCCATCGCGGCGGCATAGCCGAACTGCCCGTAACGGAAGGCCTCTTCGTAGGCGAAGAGCATCGGCAGCCGTGTCTCGCCGCCCGGTCCTCCGCCGGTGAGCACGTAGACCAGGCCGAAGGAGTTGAAGTTCCAGATGAAGTTGAGCGCGGTGATCGCGAGCACGACGGGCTTCAGCGCCGGCCAGGTCACGGCGCGGAAGCGGCGCCAGAGACCGGCACCGTCCAGCGCGGCGGCCTCGTGCAGCTCCAGCGGTACGTTCTGCAGTCCGGCCAGCAGTACGACGGTCGTCTGCGGCATCCCCGCCCACACGCCGACCACGATCACCGCGGGGAGGGCGAGGGAGATGCCCGCGAGCCAGTCGACGTTCTCGGATATCAGATGCAGGTCGCGCAGGGTGGCGTTGAGGATCCCGGCGTCCTGGTTGTAGACCAGCCGCCACATGATGCCGACGACGACCTCCGGCATCGCCCACGGTACGAGCGCGAGCGTACGGGCCAGCCAGCGGAAGCGGAGATTCTGGTTGAGCAGGACGGCCAGGCCGAGCGCCAGCAGGAACTGCAGCGCCGTCACGCAGACGGCCCAGACGAGGCCGATTTTGAAGGAGTCCCAGAAGAGGGAGTCCAGCCGCAGGTCCGCGAGGTTGGCGAGGCCCGTGAACTCGGTCCTCGACGTACGGCCCGACTGCGCGTTGGTGAAGGCCAACGACAGTCCGTACAGCAGGGGCCCGGCGCTCAGCAGCAGGATCGGCAGCAGGGCGGGCAGCAGCAGGAACCACGCGTCGCGGTCCAGGCCGAGGGCTCTCCTGCGCTCCGGTGCCGACCTGGGCGGCGGGGTGCCGGCGCTCGCGGTGCTCGCGGAGGTGCCGGGTGCGGTGACGCTCACGGGGTCAGCTCCTCGGGGGCGGGTCCGGAGGGTCCGGCGGGTTCGGGGGGCCCGGCGGCTCCCGCGGTCCCGGCGGAGCCCGGCGGGGCGGGCGGTGCGGAGCTGGCGCGTACGACCAGCCGGGGCGTGACGGTCCGCACGCGCGGCGGCAAGGCCGGTTCCGCACCGGAGATCCGCTCCAGCAGCATCTCCGCCGCGATCTTCCCGCGCTCCGCGGAGCCCAGGTCGACGCTGGTCAGCGGCGGCCAGCCGGCCCGCACCAGGACGGTGTCGTCCATGCCGACGACCGCGACGTCCTCGGGGATGCGCAGACCGCGCGAGTGCAGTGCCTGTGAGGCGCCGAGTGCGAGCTGGTCGTTGGCGCAGAAGACGGCGTCGACGGGGCGGGCGCGGTCGGCGGCGCCCTCGGCCGCTGCTCTCCGCCCCGGTTCCTGCCCTGGTGACCGCTCCAGCAGCCGGTGCAGGGCGCGGGCGCCCGCCTCGATGGTGAATTCGGTGGTCACGACGAGCTCCGGGTCGGCGGGCAGGCCGCTCGCGTCCAGAGCCCGCCGGTAGCCCTGGCTGCGGTTGTGTCCGGGGACGGTGTCCGCGGGCCCGTTGATGAACGCGATCCGGTGGCGGCCCGTGGCCACCAGGTGCCGTACGGCCAGCTCGGCGCCGGTGACGGAGTCGGCGCGCACGCTGTCGACGGGGGCGTCCTCGGGCAGGGAACCGATGACGACGACCGGCTGGGCTGCGGTGCGCAGCGCCTCGACGTGCTCGGGGGTGATGCGGATGGGGCAGAGGATCAGCCCGTCGCTCGTACGGTCGGCGAGGCTGCGCACGACGGCGAGCTCGTCCTCCGCGACGGCGTCGGTCGAGTGCAGGAGCAGCCGGTAGCCCTGGGCCTTGGTGATCGTCTGGATCTGGCGGACCATCGCGACGTACACGGGGTTGCCGATGTCCTGCATGGCGAACGTCAGCTGCTTGGTGCGGCCTCCCTTGAGGGAGCGGGCCACCGCGTTGGGCACGTAGCCGACCTCGGCCGCGGCACGCTCCACGCGGCGTACGGTCTCGGGCCGGGCTCCGTGGCCGTTGAGCACGCGGGAGACCGAGGCGATGGAGACCCCGGCCCGTTCGGCGATCGTCTCGACGGTGGGAGGCCCGCCTGTCGTCACCACGGCTTCCCGCCCCTTCCACCCGCTGATCCTGGCCCTGACGCCGACACCGGCCCGGCGCGGTCCGGCCCGGCGCGGTCCGGCCTTGTAAGTCCCGGGTCGTGGACGCGCCGACGAGAACTGGAAACGTTTACAGCCACGGTCAGGCATCCTGCGGCCACGCAGAGCCGCCGTCAACCCCTGCGTACGCACGTCCTCGGCGCGAAGGGCGCGGGCCGGCACCGCGAACGGCGCGGTCTGCGCGCGCCGCAGCAGCCCGCGGCTGCCCGGCGGGAGCGGGGGTTGGAACAGGCGGGAGCGGGGCCGGACGGGGGTGGGCACCGTGGCCCGGGCCCTGGCTGCCCTTCGGCCCGGGCCGCGCGGTTGCGTGTGGGCACGCCCCTCTCTGCTCCGCCCCCGGCGGGTGCGCGCCCCGGGCCCCGACGCCGCGGTGCCCCCGTTCCCACCAGGTAAGTTCGGCCTTCCTTGCTGGCGGGAGCGGTCATTTCGCGCATACCTTCGAAGTGCTGAAAAGGCGCGGAGCGGGCGGTCGGCTCCGCCCGTGGCAGAAGGACGATGCGGACAAGACATGGCGGTCATGGAGCGGGACACAGCGGACGGCGCGGATCACACCCACACCCACAGGGACATCAACGGCGGCTGGCTGCGTCCGGCCGTCTTCGGCGCCATGGACGGGCTCGTCTCCAACCTCGGACTCGTGGCGGGCGTCGCGGGCAGCGACGCCTCGAACCGGGTCATCGTCATCTCCGGTCTGGCGGGGCTCGTCGCGGGCGCCTTCTCGATGGCGGCGGGCGAATACACCTCGGTCGCCTCGCAGCGCGAACTGGTCCAGGCCGAGCTGGAGGTCGAGCGGCGGGAGCTGCGGCGGCACCCCGAGGACGAACTGAAGGAGCTCGCGGCGGTGTACGAGTCGCGCGGGGTGGAGCCCCGGCTCGCCGCGGAGGTCGCCCGGCAGCTCCACGAGGACCCCGAGCAGGCGCTGGAGACGCACGCCCGTGAGGAGCTCGGCGTCGATCCGGGCGATCTGCCCTCGCCGACGACCGCTGCGGTCTCCTCGTTCCTGTCCTTCTCGGTCGGCGCCGTACTGCCCGTCCTCCCGTATCTGCTGGGCGCGACCTCGCTGTGGTACGCGGTGGTGCTGGCTCTCGCCGGGCTCTTCGCCTGCGGCGCGATGGTGGCGCGTGTCACCGCGCGGCAGTGGTGGTTCAGCGGACTGCGGCAGCTGGGGCTGGGCGCCGCCGCCGCGGCCGTGACGTACGGGCTGGGTGCCGCCTTCGGTGTGGCCGTGGGGTGAGCCATGGCCCGTTCGGCGGCACTCCCGGTACGATCTACTTGTTACCTCACGGTTTCAGGCCGCCTGGAGCGGGGCAAAAGCCCGGAGGTCCGCGAGCAATGACGCCCGCGACGGGCCGCATGCCGAGCCGCTGCGCAGGGGGCCACCCGTACCCCCGCCGCAGGCCCTGGGGACCAACCCTCCTTGTATCGCGATGTGGTCGTCGCGCCCACGATCCGAGACGACGCATCTTTTTTTCGAGGTGTGGTCCACCATGTAATCTTCACGGAAATTTGTTCTACAGAGGGCCAACGTCGTCCCTCGGCACCCCCTCGGGCACCCAGGGGGACCGACCCCAAAGCCCCCCAGGCTCCCGCCGGGGGAGCCTCGAGCCACGACGACGGGAGAGCCGATGCGTGCATCGTTTCAGGCCGCCCACCCTGCCAAGCAGGGCATGTACGACCCCCGGTACGAGCACGACGCCTGCGGTGTCGGCTTCGTGGCGACCCTGAGCGGTGAACCCAGCCACGCCCTCGTCCAGCAGGGGCTGACCGTACTGCGCAACCTGGAGCACCGCGGCGCCACCGGCTCCGACCCCGACACCGGCGACGGCGCGGGCCTGCTGCTCCAGGTCCCCGACGCCTTCCTGCGCGAGACCGCCGGCTTCCCGCTACCGGAGGCCGGCGGCTACGCCGTCGGCATCGCCTTCCTCCCCGCCGAGGAGACGGAGGCCGCGGAGGCCGTCTCGCAGATCGAGACGCTGGCGTCCGAAGAGGGACTGACCGTTCTCGGCTGGCGCGAGGTGCCGGTCGCCCCCGAACTCCTCGGGCCGGGCGCCAGGGAGACCATGCCGTCCTTCCGGCAGCTCTTCGTGACCGATGCGGCGACGGACGCCGGGACGGAAGGGGACGCCGGCGCCCCCCGTACGGGCATCGCGCTGGACCGTCTCGCCTTCGTGCTGCGCAAGCGCGCCGAGCGCGAGACGGGGATCTACTTCCCGTCGCTCTCCTCCCGCACCCTGGTCTACAAGGGCATGCTGACCACCGGTCAGCTGGAGCCCTTCTTCCCCGACCTGTCCGACCGCCGTTTCACCAGCGCCATCGCCCTGGTGCACTCCCGCTTCTCCACCAACACCTTCCCGAGCTGGCCGCTGGCGCACCCGTACCGTTTCGTCGCGCACAACGGCGAGATCAACACGGTGCAGGGCAACCGCAACTGGATGCGCGCCCGCGAGTCCCAGCTCTCCTCCGAGCTCTTCGGACGCGGCGGCGACCAGGCCGAGCAGCGCAAGGCCCTGGAGCGGACGTTCCCCGTCAACACCCCCGGCGCCTCCGACTCCGCCACCTTCGACGAGGTGCTGGAACTGCTGCACCTGGGCGGGCGTTCACTGCCGCACTCGGTGCTGATGATGGTGCCCGAGGCGTGGGAGAACCACGACTCGATGAGCCCCGCACGCCGGGCCTTCTACCAGTACCACTCCACGATGATGGAGCCCTGGGACGGCCCCGCCTGCGTCACCTTCACCGACGGCACCCAGGTCGGCGCCGTGCTCGACCGCAACGGGCTGCGCCCCGGCCGCTACTGGGTCACCGACGAAGGTCTCGTCGTCCTCGGCTCCGAGGTCGGCGTCCTCGACATCGACCCTTCCCGCGTCGTGCGCAAGGGACGTCTCCAGCCGGGCCGCATGTTCCTCGTGGACACCGCCGAGCACCGCATCATCGAGGACGACGAGATCAAGCAGCAGCTCGCGTCCGAGCAGCCGTACGAGGAGTGGCTGGAGGCCGGGCTCCTCGACCTGGCCGACCTGCCCGAGCGTGAGCACATCGTGCACACGCACGCCTCCGTCACGCGCCGCCAGCAGACCTTCGGCTACACCGAGGAGGAGCTGCGCGTCCTGCTCGCGCCCATGGCCAGGACCGCGGCGGAGCCGATCGGCTCGATGGGCACGGACTCGCCGATCGCCGCGCTCTCCGACCGCCCGCGGCTGATCTTCGACTACTTCACGCAGCTCTTCGCGTAGGTCACCAACCCGCCGCTGGACGCCATCCGCGAAGAGCTCGTCACCTCCCTGCACTCCTCGCTCGGGCCGCAGGGCAACCTGCTGGAGCCGAACGCCGCGTCCTGCCGCAGCGTGACCCTGCCCTTCCCCGTCATCGACAACGACGAGCTGGCCAAGCTCATACACATCAACGCCGACGGCGATCTGCCGGGCTTCAAGTCCACGACGCTCTCCGGTCTCTACCGCGTGCACGAGGGCGGCAGGGGCCTGTCCGAGCGGATCAAGGAGGTCTGCGCCGAGGCCGACGCCGCCATCGAGGCCGGCGCCCGGCTGATCGTGCTCTCCGACCGCCACTCCGACGCCGAGCACGCACCGATCCCGTCGCTGCTGCTGACCTCCGCGGTCCACCACCACCTGATCCGGACCAAGCAGCGCACCCAGGTCGGCCTGCTGATCGAGGCCGGCGACGTGCGCGAGGTGCACCACGTCGCGCTGCTCATCGGCTACGGCGCGGCCGCCGTCAACCCGTACCTGGCCATGGAGACCGTCGAGGACCTCGTACGGGACGGCACCTTCCTGCCCGGCGACATGCCGGCCGAGGACGCGATCCGCAATCTGATCAAGGCACTCGGCAAGGGCGTGCTGAAGGTGATGTCCAAGATGGGCATCTCCACCGTCGCCTCCTACCGCGGCGCCCAGGTCTTCGAAGCCGTCGGCCTCGACGAGTCCTTCGTCGACACCTACTTCCACGGCACCACCACGAAGATCGGCGGCGCCGGCCTGGACGTCGTCGCCAAGGAGGTCGCCGCCCGCCACGCCAAGGCCTACCCGGTCACCGGCATCACAGCGGCGCACCGCGCGCTGGAGATCGGCGGCGAGTACCAGTGGCGCCGCGAGGGCGAGCCGCACCTGTTCGACCCGGACACGGTCTTCCGCCTCCAGCACTCCACGCGCGCCCGCCGCTACGACATCTTCAAGCAGTACACGCAGCGCGTCGACGAGCAGTCCGAGCGTCTGATGACGCTGCGCGGGCTCTTCCAGCTCAAGGACGAGCGCCCCTCGGTCCCGATCGAGGAGGTCGAGCCCGTCAGCGAGATCGTCAAGCGGTTCTCCACGGGCGCCATGTCCTACGGGTCCATCTCGCAGGAGGCGCACGAGACCCTCGCCATCGCCATGAACCAGCTGGGCGGCAAGTCCAACACCGGTGAGGGCGGCGAGGACGCCGTACGGCTCTACGACCCGGCGCGCCGCTCGGCGATCAAGCAGGTCGCCTCCGGCCGCTTCGGCGTCACCAGCGAATACCTCGTCAACTCCGACGACATCCAGATCAAGATGGCCCAGGGCGCCAAGCCCGGCGAGGGCGGGCAGCTGCCCGGCCCCAAGGTCTACCCGTGGGTCGCCAGGACGCGGCACTCCACGCCCGGCGTCGGCCTCATCTCGCCGCCGCCGCACCACGACATCTACTCCATCGAGGACCTCGCCCAGCTCATCCACGACCTGAAGAACGCCAACCCGCAGGCCCGTATCCACGTCAAGCTCGTCTCCGAGGTCGGCGTCGGCACGGTCGCCGCCGGCGTCTCCAAGGCACACGCCGACGTGGTGCTCATCTCCGGTCACGACGGCGGTACGGGCGCCTCCCCGCTCACCTCGCTCAAGCACGCGGGCGGACCGTGGGAGCTGGGCCTGGCCGAGACTCAGCAGACGCTGCTGCTCAACGGGCTCCGCGACCGCATCGTCGTACAGACGGACGGGCAGCTGAAGACCGGCCGTGACGTGGTCGTCGCCGCGCTCCTCGGCGCGGAGGAGTTCGGCTTCGCGACGGCGCCGCTGGTCGTCTCGGGTTGCATCATGATGCGCGTGTGCCACCTGGACACCTGCCCGGTCGGCATCGCCACGCAGAACCCGGTGCTGCGCGAGCGCTACAACGGCAAGGCCGAATTCGTCGTGAACTACTTCCAGTTCATCGCCGAAGAGGTCCGCGAGCTCCTCGCCGAGCTCGGCTTCCGCAGCCTGGACGAGGCCATCGGGCACGCCGAACTCCTCGACGTCAGCCGCGCCGTGGACCACTGGAAGGCCCAGGGCCTGGACCTGGAACCGCTGCTCCACGTGCCCGACCTGCCCGACGGCGCCGTGATGCACCAGGTCACCGAGCAGGACCACGGCCTGGCCAAGGCGCTCGACGTCGAGCTGATCAAACTGTCCGCCGACGCGCTGTCCGCCGACTCCGGTCAGGACGCGCAGCCCGTACGCGGCCAGTTGGCGATCCGCAACATCAACCGGACCGTCGGCACGATGCTCGGACACGAGGTGACGAAGAAGTTCGGCGGCGCCGGACTGCCCGACGACACCATCGACATCACCTTCACAGGATCGGCCGGCCAGTCCTTCGGCGCGTTCCTGCCCCGCGGCGTCACGCTGCGCCTGGAGGGCGACGCCAACGACTACGTCGGCAAGGGCCTCTCGGGCGGACGGCTCGTGGTCCGCCCGGACCGCGGCGCCGACCATCTCGCCGAGTTCTCCACGATCGCCGGCAACACCCTCGCCTACGGCGCGACCGGCGGCGAGATGTTCCTGCGCGGCAAGGTGGGCGAGCGGTTCTGCGTCCGCAACTCCGGCGCGCTCGTGGTCTCCGAGGGCGTCGGCGACCACGGCTGCGAGTACATGACGGGCGGCGCGGCCGTCGTACTGGGGGAGACGGGCCGCAACTTCGGCGCCGGCATGTCCGGCGGCACCGCGTACGTCGTCGATCTCGACCCGGACAACGTCAACGCGGGCCTGCGGGACGCCGTCCACGGCCACGAGGACCTCGACGACGAGGACAAGGCGTGGCTCCACGACGTCGTGCGCCGCCACCACCAGGAGACCGGTTCGACCGTCGCCGAGGCCCTGCTGGCCGACTGGGACACGGCTCTCACGCGCTTCGGCAAGGTCATCCCCGCCACCTACAAGGCAGTGCTCGCCGCCAAGGACGCCGCCGAGCGAGCCGGACTCAGCGAGTCCGAGACCCACGAGAAGATGATGGAGGCGGCGATCAATGGCTGACCCCAAGGGCTTCCTGAACACCGACCGTGAGGTCGCGCAGTCCCGTCCCGTCGAGGAGCGGGTGAAGGACTGGAACGAGGTCTACGTACCGGGCTCGCTGCTGCCGATCGTCAGCAAGCAGGCCGGGCGCTGCATGGACTGCGGCATCCCCTTCTGCCACCAGGGCTGCCCGCTCGGCAACCTCATTCCCGAGTGGAACGACTACGCCTACCGCGAGGACTGGTCGGCCGCGAGCGAGCGGCTGCACGCGACCAACAACTTCCCCGAGTTCACGGGGCGGCTGTGCCCCGCGCCGTGCGAGTCGGCGTGCGTGCTGGGCATCAACCAGCCGCCGGTGACCATCAAGAACGTCGAGGTCACCATCATCGACAAGGCGTGGGACAACGGTTACGTCACCCCGCAGCCGCCGGAGCGGCTCTCGGGCAAGACCGTCGCCGTCATCGGCTCCGGCCCGGCCGGGCTCGCGGCGGCGCAGCAGCTGACGCGCGCGGGGCACACCGCGGTGGTCTACGAGCGCGCCGACCGCCTCGGCGGGCTGCTGCGCTACGGCATCCCCGAGTTCAAGATGGAGAAGCGGCACATCAACCGGCGTATCGAGCAGATGCGCGCGGAGGGCACCAAGTTCCGTACGGAGGTCGAGATCGGCCGCGACATCGACGCGAAGAAGCTGCGTAAGCGGCACGACGCGGTCGTCATCGCGGCGGGCGCCACCACCGCACGCGACCTGCCGGTGCCCGGCCGTGACCTGAACGGCATCCACCAGGCGATGGAGTATCTGCCGCCGTCCAACAAGGTGCAGGAGGGCGACCTGACGGTCTCCCCGATCAGCGCCGAGGGCAAGCACGTCGTCGTCATCGGCGGCGGCGACACCGGCGCCGACTGCGTCGGTACGGCACACCGCCAGGGCGCGGTGTCCGTCACCCAGCTGGAGATCATGCCCAAGCCGGGCGAGGAGCGCTCGGAGAACCAGCCGTGGCCGACCTTCCCGATGCTCTACAAGGTCAGCTCCGCGCACGAGGAGGGCGGCGAGCGGGTCTACTCCGTCAGCACCACCCACTTCGAGGGCGACGAGAACGGCGACGTCCAGTGGCTGCACCTGGTCGAGGTGGAGATGAAGGACGGCAAGCCGGAGCAGAAGCCCGGCACCGAGCAGAGGATCCCGGCCCAACTGGTCACCCTGGCCATGGGGTTCACCGGTGTCGACCGTGAGAACGGCCTGGTGGAGCAGTTCGGCGTCGAGCTCGACGAGCGTGGCAACGTCGCCCGCGACGGGAACTACGCCACCAACGTCGACGGCGTCTTCGTCGCCGGGGACGCGGGGCGCGGCCAGTCCCTCATCGTGTGGGCCATCGCCGAGGGCCGCTCGGCGGCCAAGGGCGTGGACCGCTACCTCATGGGCACGAGCGCCCTCCCGGCGCCCGTCGGCCCGACGGACCGCGCGATGGCCGTCTGACCCCGAGGTCCGCCGGCCCGCCCTCGTACGACGGCCGCGGCGCCCGCCCCTCCCGACCGGGGCGGGCGCCGCGGTGCGTTCGAGGGCTCGCCCCCGGCGCCGGGGAAAATTCCGCGCCCGCCAAAGCGGCGCCTGGCGATAAATGCACCCCATGGCTGCTGAGATCGCGCCCGACGTCATGACGTACTACGAGTCGACCTTCAACGAGGGGGAGCGGCTGTCGGCTTCGGCCGACGGACGGCTGGAGATGCTGCGGACGCAGGAACTTCTGCGGCGATACCTGCCGGCGGCGACCGCGCGCATCCTGGACGTGGGCGGCGGCCCGGGAACGCACGCGCGCCGGCTCGCCGAGGACGGCCACGACGTGCTCGTCGTCGACCCCGTGCCACGGCACGTGAGGGAGGCGGAGCAGGTACCCGGCTGCGCGGCGCTACTCGGCGACGCACGCGAGCTGAGCGTTGCGGACGCCTCCTTCGACGTCGTGCTCGTCCTCGGGCCGCTGTACCACCTGCTGGAGCGGGACGACCGGGCGCAGGCGCTCACAGAGGCCTACCGGGTGCTGCGGCCCGGCGGACTGATCGCGGCGGCCGGGATCAACCGCTGCTCCTCCCTCTTCGAGCACACGGCACACGCCCACCTCCACGAGGAGGGCGTCCGCGCGAGCATCGACGGCATCCTCGCGTCACGTGTCCACGACGGTAAGAAGGCGTTCACAGCGGCCTGCTTACACAGCGGCGGCGAACTGCGGGACGAGGTGACCGCAGCCGGATTCCGCGAGACCCAGGTCTTCGGCGTCGAAGGCCCCGTGTGGTCCCTGCTGAAGGCGGTCGAGAGCCACACCGGGGAGCCCGTCGTCGGTACGGCGCTGTTCGACTCGGCGCTGGCCGCAGCCAGGATGGCCGAGCCGTATCCCGAGCTGCCGGCGGCCGGCTCCCACATGCTCGCGATCGCTCACCGCCCGCGCTGACCAGCGCGAACACCTCTGCGGTCGCCCTGGGGTCACCCTGGACGCCGGCCGGGCGGAACCGGCTGGGCAGCGCTTCCGTCAGAGCGGTGAAGCAGGAGGTAGATAGAAGATGCGACGCAGCACGACAGGCACCACCCGACGCAAGGCCGCTCTCGTCCTGGCCCCGGCGATGGTCGCCGTGGCGCTCTCGGCGACGGCGTGCGGGGGCAGCGAGCAGACCGTGAGCAGCGAGCCCCCGGAGAAGCAGACCCGCTTCGAGAAGCGCGCCGCGCAGATCGAGCAGGAATGGCCGAAGGTGGACAAGACCGAGGGCAGGCACAGGGACATGCTGCCGCTGGAGGCCGCCCAGCCGCCGGTCAAGGGCAAGGACGACTCCCTGACCGTGACCGTGGGCCACGGGGGCTGCGAGACGAAGTACGGCGCACATGTGCGCGAGACCGACAAGCTCGTGATCGTCTCGGGCTGGTCGAAGAAGGACAAGAAGGCCGACTTCTGCACCAAGCAGATCGTGACCGACAAGACGAAGGTCGAGCTCAAGAGCGAACTGGGCGAGCGCACCGTGGTCGACGCCGCCACAGGCAAGAAACTCCTCAAGGGCTGACCCGACACAGCGTCAGGGCAGCGCGGAACGCGCGCCGCGACGACCCTGACCGCCCGGACGCCGGTGGCTCCCGGCTGGCAGGCCCCGCACCCCTCCTTCCTGGTGCGGGGCCTGCCGTATGCGCAGGCTGCTCTGATAGCTTTCGGAACGACCTCGTCCTTTTCTCCGATCGACATCACAACTACGCGGCAGTCAGGGGGACTTGAGGGCACCCGGGTCCGTGCTCTCCTGTGCCTGTCGCGGACAGGAGCCTGTGCGTGAGCGAGGCACTGCCTAGCGGCCAGAGTGCGCCCACGGTGCTGCGTATCGTCCTCGGCAAGCGGCTGAAGGAGCTGCGGGAGAGCCGGGACGCTTCGCTGGAGGAGGCAGCCAGGGCGCTGGGCGTCAGCCATCTGACGATCCGCCGCATCGAGAACGCCCAAGTGAGCCTGAAACTCCCCTACGTGAGAGAGCTGCTCAGGTTCTACGAGGTCTCCGACGAGGAAGCCGGCGACTTCACCGACATGGCCGCGCGGGCCAACGAGCCCGGCTGGTGGCACGACTACAGGACGGCCCTGCCCGACTGGTTCCGTGCCTACGTCTCGCTGGAGACGGCCGCCGGCGTCATCCGCGTCTACGAACCGCACTACATGACGGGCCTGTTGCAGACCCGCGACTACGCCAGGGCCGTCATCCGCGCCGGATTCCCGTACGAGCCGGACGACGCCCTCGAACACCGCGTGGATCTGCGGCTGCGCAGACAGGCGCTGCTCGCCAAGGACGACGCCCCCACGCTGTGGGTCGTGCTGGAGGAGGCCGCGCTGCGCCGCGAGGTCGGCGGACCGGCCGTGATGCGCGCGCAGATCGAGCATGTGATGGAGGCCGCGCAGGACCCCCGTATCACCCTGCGCATCCTCCCGCTGGCGGCCGGCGCGCACTCCGGGGCGAGCGGCCACGTGACGTATTTCCGTTTCCAGGAACCGGAGTTGCAGGACATCGTCTACACCGAGGTCGGCCTGACCAGCGCCGTGTATCTGGACCAGCGGCCGGACGTGGTGGCGCACCTGGAGGCCTACACCCGCATCTCGCGTCTGGCCACCGAACTGCTCCCCGACACCCGCTCGTACCTCGATCATCTGCGAAAGGAGTTCAACCGGTGAACGAGTCCTCCGAGGTCGACACCAGCAGACCCCACTCGGCGCGCATGTACGACTACATCCTGGGCGGCAAGGACTGGTTCCCCGTCGACAAGGAGGCAGGCGAGCAGGTCAAGAAGATCTTCCCCCACGTGGTGACGCAGGCGCGCGCCAACCGGGACTACATGCACCGCGCCGTGCGCCACGTCGTCCGCGAGTTCGGTGTCAGGCAGTTCCTCGACATAGGCACCGGCATACCCACCGCTCCCAATCTCCACCAGGTCGCCCAGGAAGTGGCTCCGGAGTCCAGGGTCGTCTACGCGGACCACGATCCGCTCGTACTCGAGTACGCCAGCGCGCTCATGCAGAGCACCCCCGAGGGCCGCACCGCCTACGTGCAGGCCGACGTGCGACGCGACTCCGTCCTCGACAGCCACGAGGCACGCGAAGTCCTCGACCTGGACAGGCCGGTCGCGCTGTCACTGCTGGCCCTGCTGCACTTCGTCCCGGACGAGCACGGCCCGCAGGAGATCATCCGCTCCATGCTGGACCGGCTCGCACCCGGCAGCTTCCTGCTTCTCTCCCACGCCACCGCCGACTTCGACGACGAAGGGCATCTGGAGCGGGTCAAGAAGGTCTACGACGAGAGCGGGACGCCGGTGCAGCTCCGCACCAAGGCGGAGACCGAAGTCTTCTTCGAAGGGCTGGAGATGATCGACCCCGGCCTGGTGCCGGCGCACCGCTGGCGGCCCGACGGGCCCAGCACGATCAGCGACGCGGAATCATGCATCTGGGCCGGCGTGGCCCGCATGCCCTGACCACTGCGGGAGGGCCGCCTCTCACGGGCCGGGCGCGGCCTTCCGCGCCCGGCGCCTGTGCGGGACCTCAGTCGATGCCCCGCCAGATGTTCGGCTCGAAGCTGATCTCTTCCTCGTCCTCGACACCCGCCAGCAGCCACAGCGGCGCCTCCAGCCACACTCCCGGCGGCAGTGGCAGCTCGTCCTGGCCCGTGGTGCGTACCGCACCAAGCGACCGTGACGGCGAAACCGTGGCCATGGACACTGTCGTGGTCATCTCTGCGTCAACTCCCCTGTACGACTCGGGCGCAGCGGGCATCCAGGCACAACGGACCCTGGGGTGCGGCCGCCTCCCGAATGGCCCCCGCGTCTCGATTCTGACCCGCGCGGGCCCACCCCGCAGCCCGACGGAACAGACCGGCACGCGGTGCCGACCTGCGGCGGAGCACTCAGCCGGCGGTCACCGTCCGCATACGCCCAGGCAGCGAGCGGGGAACGGCCGCTCAGTCCGCCAGCCGCGCCGGGAAGCCGCCTGTCGCAATCGGCCCCCAGTGCCGCGGCGTCACGCGGATCAAGGACTTGCCCTGCTTGAGCATCGCGGCGCGGTACTCGTCCCAGTCGGGGTGCTCGCCGGAGATGTTGCGGAAGTACTCGACGAGGGGTTCCACGGAATCCGGGGCGTCGATGACCTCGGCGTCGCCGTCGACCTGTACCCACGGGCCGTTCCACTCGTCGGAGAGGACGAGGACGCTCACCCGCGGGTCGCGGCGCGCGTTGGCGGTCTTGGCACGCTCGGGATAGGTCGAGACGACGATCCTTCCCGAGTCGTCCACGCCGCACGTGAGCGGCGACGCCTGCGGTGAGCCGTCGGACCGGCGCGTGATGAGGAGCGCCCGGTGACGGGGGCGTACGAAGTCGAGCAGACCGGCCAGCTCGACACGGGTGTTGGTGGCGATGGAAGGGCTCATACCGCCGAACGTACGTCATGCGACCCCGCCCGCGCGCCGGGCTCCGAGCCCTCCGGGCGGGTTCAGGTGTCGCAGTCCAGCACCGAGTGGCACAGCCCGCACCGTGCCCGCATCCTCCCGCGCACCGGCACGCGGATGCGCTGCTGGCACGTCGGGCACGGGAAGGACACCCGCAGCGGCGAGCGGCTCTCGAAGACGTGCGAGTAGGCGTCGGCGTCCGGCGGATACGGAGTGCTTCCAGGATGTGCCAGCGCGTGACGGCGGTCCCGGACGTAGCGTCGCCGGCCCGCCCAGCCCGAGGCGGCCAGCGGCGGCCGCGCCTCGTCGGACCGGGCCATGCCGCTGCCCTTGAGGTACGCCTCGTACGCCTGCGGGCTCGTGAACCACACCTCGGGGCCCTCACCGAAGACCGCGGCCCGCTTCGCCAGGACGTAACCGAACTCCTCCGGCGTGAGATAGCCCAGCTTCTGCGAGGAGACCTGGTCCTGCCGGAAGGCGTCCAGCAGCAGCCAGCCGGCGCCGAGGTAGGTGGTGGCGGTGTCGGTGAGGATCTCGTTGTCCCGCGTTCCGTGGAAGGCGAGGCCCAGGCGGTGCAGATACACGTGCATCACCTCGTGCGCGAGGGCGGCGCCGATGTCGCGGCGGTGACGCTTGAAACGGTCGTTCAGCTCGATGAAGTACTCGGGGCCCGCGGCGAGTTCGACGTGCGCGGCGTGCTCCATCTCGCGGAAGCTGACGATCATGCGGGCGTCGGGCAGCCGGAACTGCTGCACCATGACCCGGGCGACGCGCTGCACCCCCGCGTAGAGATCCTCCGAGTCGGAGAAGGCCACGTCGCCGGGCGGCACGCTGACGTCGAAGATCCGCACGGTGTCCCACGAGAGGCGCTTGTAGAGCGCGGTGATCGCGGCCCGTACGGTCGTCAGGTGCGGGAACCCCCGCTCGACAGGGTCCGCGGCAGGCCCCGTCGGCGCGCCCTGTGCCGTCATCGACACCACCCCCGCCAGTTCGCTCGGTCACTGTCACTGTACGGGCGCCGGCCTCCGGCGCGGGCGGCATAGGGTCGGAGCAGAAAACCATCCCGGCGACCTGGAACGGCAGGCATGGCGAAGACCCACGGCGAGACCAGCGGCTCCGGTCCGGGCACGGGCCCCGGCTCCGGTTCCGGCGACCGCGACACCACAGGAGGCATCGACGAGTCGGTGCGCGCCGAGCTGACCGCACTGCGCGACAGCATCGACAACATCGACGCCGCGGTCGTGCACATGCTCGCCGAACGCTTCAAGTGCACACAGCGCGTCGGCCGCCTCAAGGCCGACCACGACCTGCCTCCCGCCGACCCCGCCCGGGAGGCCCGCCAGATCGCACGGCTGCGGGAGCTGGCCGTCAGCGCGAAGCTCGATCCGGCCTTCGCGGAGAAACTGCTGAACTTCGTCATCGCCGAGGTGATCCGCCACCACGAGACGATCGCCCGCACCTGAGGTGCCGCTGACCGCGACCCGCGGCCCGCACCGTCCCGCGGTCAGCGTGCGGGGGTGTCGTCCTCGCCGATGTGGTGCACGCGTACAAGGTTGGTGGAGCCGGCCACACCGGGCGGCGAGCCCGCGGTGATCACGACCAGGTCGCCCCTCTCGCAGCGCCCGAGCTTCAGCAGCTGCTCGTCGACCTGGTCGACCATCTCGTCCGTGCTCTGCACCGTCGGCCCGAAGAAGGCCTCGACACCCCACGTCAGGCTCAGCTGCGCGCGCGTCGCCGGGTCCGGTGTGAAGGCCACCACCGGGACCGGCGAGCGGTAGCGGGAGAGGCGGCGCACCGTGTCCCCGGACTGTGTGAAGGCCACCAGGTACTTCGCACCGAGGAAGTCGCCCATCTCCGCCGCGGCGCGCGCGACGGCTCCGCCCTGGGTGCGTGGCTTGCTGTGCTCGGTCAGCGGCGGCAGACCCTTGGCGAGCAGTTCCTCCTCCGCCGCCTCGACGATGCGTCCCATCGTCCTGACCGTCTCCGAGGCGTGCTTGCCGACGCTCGTCTCGCCGGAGAGCATCACCGCGTCCGTGCCGTCCATGACGGCGTTCGCGACGTCCGAGACCTCCGCGCGCGTCGGCCGGGACGCCTCGATCATCGAATCCAGCATCTGCGTGGCGACGATGACGGGCTTCGCGTTCCGCCTGCACAGCTTGATCGCGCGCTTCTGCACCAGCGGCACCGACTCCAGCGGCATCTCGACGCCGAGATCGCCACGGGCCACCATCACCCCGTCGAAGGCGTCGACGACCGACTCCAGGTTCGTCACACCCTGCGGCTTCTCCAGCTTCGCGATCACGGGGAGGTACCGGCCCTCCTCCGCCATGATCCGGTGGACCTCCTTGACGTCGTCGCCGCTGCGCACGAACGACAGCGCGATGATGTCGGCGCCGGTGCGCAGCGCCCACCGCAGGTCCTCGACGTCCTTCTCGGACAGGGCCGGCACGGACACGGCGACGCCCGGGAGGTTGAGGCCCTTGTGGTCGGAGACCATGCCGCCCTCGACGACGACGGTCCGCACCACAGGCCCCTCGACCGCGGTCACCTCCAGCGTCACCCGGCCGTCGTCGACGAGGATGCGTTCGCCGGACGAGACGTCCGAGGCCAGGCCGGGGTAGGTCGTGCCGCAACGGGTGCGGTCGCCGTCCACCTCCTCGACCGTGATGGAGAACTCGTCGCCGCGTTCAAGCAGTACCGGTCCCTCGCGGAAACAGCCGAGACGGATCTTCGGACCTTGAAGATCGGCGAGGACGCCGACGGAACGGCCGGTCTCTTCCGCGGCCTTGCGCACCCGGTGGTAACGCGCTTCGTGCTCGGCGTGCGAGCCATGGCTCATGTTGAACCTGGCCACATCCATGCCGGCGTCGACCAGTGCCTTGATCTGCTCGTACGAGTTGCTGGCGGGGCCCAGTGTGCTGACGATCCTTGCGCGGCGCATGCCACGAGCCTACGGCTTACCCACAGGTAGAGACCTGCTCCCGGAGGATTCGTCAACGTCCTTTACCGACGCAGCCATTGACAACTTCTAAAGTGAGGGAGAGCTCGCTCCGATGAGCGCCCTTCAGACCTTCACCGACCGCCGGAGCCGGGGCGTCCGGGCCGCCGCCCACGGCTCCCGGCCGTCCCGGACCGGTCCGGCCGGCCGGGAGCCGCGGCGGCGCTCACAGCGTGGGCCTGCTCATCAGGAAACGGGCGTTGACCTGCGCCTGCACCTGCTGCCGCTGCGGTTCGAGATCCAGCGCGCCGGCCGCCTCCCCGGACGGCGCGCCACGGTAACCGGCGGCGCGTGCAGCGAGCGGCGGGGGCGAGGAGGGCGGAGCGCTCTCCGCGCCCGGATCGGCCAGCTCCACGAGCGCGACCAGATCCGCGTCCAGCGCCGCCGCGTACTCCCGGGCTCGCGTCACCGCCTCCCGCACCGCCTGCTGCCGGGCCTCACGGTGCGCGGGGGAATCCTCGCGCAGCGCCCACCACGGCCCGTCCACCCGGGTCAGCTCAAGATCGGCGAGGCGTGTGGTCATCTCACCGAGTGCCGTGAAATCGCCGACGGTGGCCGTGATCTGCACGCGTCCGTTGTACGTGCGTACGCGCTCGCGGCGGCCCTTCTCCGTCAGCTCCGGCGAGACGGAGAACGTGCCCGTCGCGAGCTTCTCCACGGCCTCTCCGTACCCCTTGATCAGCTCCAGCACCTCCGAGTTGCGGCGCGTCAGCGACTTCAGAGCCTCCTTCCGGTTCGTGCCGCGCGCACTGACCGTGACCGCGATGCGGGCGATCTCCGGATCGAACTCGAGACTCGCCTCTCCGCGCACGGCGAGCCGCGGCTCGTCGGCCGTGCCGTAGGGGAGAGGGCCTGAGGCTGCGGAGTGACCGGGTGTGTTCGTCATACGGTCACTCTCGCAGAACCGGCTCGGCGAGCGCCGGGCATCACGGCGGACCACCCGCGCCCGCCGGCTCGTCACTCGGGCCAGTCGGGCCGGTGGCAGACCGCTTCCACGTTGTTGCCGTCCGGGTCGCGGACGAACGCGCCGTAGTACGACTCGTGGTACTCGGGCCACAGCCGCGGCGAGTGCAGAACCACCGCGCCCGCCTTCACCGCGGCCTCGTGGAAGGCGTCGACGGTCCGGCGGTCCGCCGCCGCGAAGGCGATGTGCACCTCACGGGCCTCGGCCGCGGCGTCAGCCGGGCCCAGCCAGAAGGCCGGGCCGGCGCTGCCGTAGCCGATGACCTCACCGAAGTCGAGAACGCGGCCGGCGCCGAGCGGTGCCAGGACGGTGTCGTAGAAGGCAGCCGAGGCTGAAGGATCTTGCGCCTGAATCGAAATGTGATCGAACATCCCGGCAGTCTTCCAGGGAGTCACCGCTCTGTCAGCGGCTCCGCCGAATCCGTCCCCACGGCTGGTGCCGTGACCCGCGGACCCTGCCGTGCGGCGCACTACGTCATGCGCAGCGGGCGGAAGTCCGCGTGCTCCGGATCCGCCCGCACGGCGACGCCGGGGGAGCCGTTGGCCAGCGCACCCTCCGGGCGCAGCCCGAACGTCGTGAAGGCCGTACGCCGCGGAAGCCGGTAACGCTCCTGCCCCGTCAGCGAGTTGAGGATCACGGCGCTGCGGTGCGCCGCGAGCCCCAGATCGGGCGCGCCCACACCGTGCGTGTGCCGCTCCGCGTTCTGCACATAGACCGCCCCCGACACCGACCGGTCCGTCACCAGCCGGTAGTGCTCGTCGACACGGATCCGCTCCGCCGCGTCCCGCTGCAGCCACGGCTCCAGCGAGGCCAGCACGCCGCCCAGCGGACGTTCGCGGTATCCCGTCGCCAGAACCACCGCGTCCGTCGCCAGGCGCGTACGCATGTCCTGCTCGGTGTGCTCCAGATGCAGCTCCACCCGTGTCGCGCCGATGCGCCCCGCCGTGCGGACCGCCACGCCGGGCGTGAGCACCGCGTCCGGCCAGCCGCCGCCGAGCGTGCGGTGGTACAGCTCGTCGTGGACGGCGGCGAGCGTCCCGTGGTCCACCGCCTTGTGCAGCTGCCACTGGCGTGGGACGAGCCCGTCCCGTACGGACTCGGGCAGGCCGTGGAAGTAGCTCGTGTAGTCCGGCGTGAAGTGCTCCAGGCCCAGCTTGCTGTACTCCATGGGCGCGAACGCCGCGCTGCGCGTGATCCAGTGCAGCCCCTCCCGGCCCGTGGGCCGGCGCCGCAGCAGATCGAGGAAGACCTCCGCGCCCGACTGGCCCGACCCGACGACCGTGACGTGCGCCGCCTCCAGCAGCCGCTCACGGTGGTCGAGATAGGCGGAGGAGTGGATGACCGGCGCACCCGCACCCACCGACGAGGCCAGCGCACGCAGCGGCTCCGGCACGTGCGGTTCCGTGCCGACGCCGAGCACGAGATTCCGCGCGTACGAACGGCCCTGCGCGGCTGGGCCGTCGGCCTTCTGCCGTGTGAAGTCGAGCTCGAACAGGCGCAGTTCGGGATGCCAGCGCACGGCGTCGACGCGGTGCCCGAAACGGACGCCGTCGCCCAGGCCCTCGCAGACCCAGCGGCAGTACGCGTCGTACTCGGCGCGCTCGATGTGGAAGCGCTCGGCGAAGTAGAACGGGAAGAGCCGCTCCTGCGCCTTGAGGAAGCTGAGGAAGGACCAGGGGCTCGCCGGATCGGCCAGGGTCACCAGGTCGGCCAGGAAGGGCACTTGGAGTGTGGCGCCCTCGATGAGCATGCCCGGATGCCAGTGGAAGCCGTCGCTCTGCTCGTAGAACGCGGTGCGCAGGCCGGGAACGCCGTGCGCGAGGGCGGCCAGGGAGAGGTTGAACGGCCCGACGCCGATTCCCGCCAGATCCAGCGGCGGCCCGTCGGGGCTCTCGGCTGCGCCGTCGGGGCGGCGCTGCCCCGGCACCGTGGACGTCAGCTCGGGCGCCGTGAGGGGGAGGGCGATGCGCGGTTCGTCGGCTGTCGTCATGACCGGTGACTCCTTGCGGTGCTGCTGGTGTTGCTGCTGCGGGTGCCGGTGGTGCTCGTGGCAGGCGCGGGCCGGGCGGACGGCGGCGCGGACTTCGGCGGGGACGGGGAGGGCAGTGAGCCGGCGGGCCCCGCCGGGCCGTCCGCCGTGGCGTCGCACACGAGCTTGAGCAGCGACTCCAGATCGCTGTGCCGGGCGTAGGGGTTGAGCAGGGTGACCTTCAGCCAGAGATCCTCGCCTGCGCCTGCGCCTGCGCCTGCGCCTGCGCCTGCGCCTGCGCCTGCGCCTGCGCCTGCGCCTGCGCCTGCACCTGCACCTGCGCCTGCGCTGCTTCCGCCTGCGCCTCCGCCGCTTCCGCCGTCCCGCCCGGCGGCGAATCCGCCCATGTCGGCCCGGCCCAGCACCGCCCGGCCCTCCGCCATCAGACGGCGCCGGACCGAAGCCACCGCCGCACCGTCCGCACCGGCCGGACGGAACAGCACGGTCGACAGCTCCGGCATCGCGAAGAGCTCCAGCCGCCGGTCCGCCGCGATGAGTTCGGCCAGCGAACGCGCCACCGTGCACGTACGCTCCACGAGAGCCGCCAGCCCGGTGCGGCCCAGGGCGCGCAGCGTGACGGCGACCTTCAGTACATCGGGGCGGCGCGTCGTACGGAGCGAACGGCCCAGCAGATCCGGAAGCCCGGCGTCGCTGTCGTCACCGGCGTTGAGATAGTCGGCGCGGTGGTCCAGCGGCGACAGATCCCGCCCGTCGGGCACCACGAACACCCCTGCGGCGACGGGCTGCCACCCCAGTTTGTGCAGATCGAGGGTGACGCTGTCCGCCCGTTCGAGACCGGCGAGGGAAGCGCGCAGCTGGGTGCTGAAGAGCAGCATGCCGCCGTACGCGGCGTCCACATGCAGCCGTGCGCCGAACTCCGCCGTCACACCGGTCAGTTCGGCCAGGGGATCGACCGCTCCCGCATCCGTCGTCCCGGCCGTCGCGACCACCAGGACCGGAGCGCACGGCCCCAGAGCCGCCAGCGCCGCGCGCAGCGCCCGGGGGCAGAGCACACCGCCGGGCGCCGGGACCCGTACCGGCTCGCGCAGCCCCAGCAGCCAGGCGGCACGGTGCACGCTGTGGTGCGCGTTGGCACCGCAGACGACGCGGACGTCCGGGCCGAGCCGCTCACGTGCCAGCAGCACGCCGAGCTGATTCGACTCGGTGCCGCCGGTCGTCACCAGGGCGTCGGGCCGCGCGGACCGGCTGCCGCCCGGCCTGTCCCGGGGCCCGTCCCCGGACCCGGGGACGCCTCCGTCCCCGTACACCAGCCCTGCCAGCGCGCGGCAGGTGAGCGCCTCCAACTCCGAAGCGGCGGGCGCCTGATCCCACGAGTCCAGCGAGGGATTGAGCGCGCTCGCAGCGAGATCGGCGGCTGCCGCCACCGCGAGCGGAGGACAGTGCAGATGCGCCGCGCACAGCGGGTCAGCCGGATCGGCGGCCCCCTCCGCCACCAGCCGCACCAGCGAATCCAGGGCCTCGTGCGGCCCCGTGCCCCGCTCCGGGATCACACCGCCTGCCAGCGCCGCACCGACGGCGGCGGCCACCCGCCGAGGCCCCCCGCGCGGCAGGGGACCACAGCGCCGCGCCGCCCCCTCCTCCAGTGCGTCGATCACCACGCCGGTCAACGGACGCAGCGCGGCGGGCCCTTCGGTGCCACCCGCGAGCAGCGGGGCACGGGCACCGTCGGAGTACGCGGACACGGGCGGGAGCGGCATGAGCGGGAATCCTTCGCCGTCGTGGTCCCACAACCCCTCGGTCCGGCGCGCACACAAGCGGTGCCCGCCGGACCGGGAGGAGTGGTGAGGTGGCCCTAACCTACGTGCGTACCGGACCTGTTGATCTCGTTACGGGCCTTGTTCGCCCGAAGGGGTGATCCCTGTGGCCGGGGCGTGAGCGGGCGGCCGGGCCCGGCGTGCTCCGGCGGGCCGGACGGGGCCCCGCGGCTCCGGCGCCGCTCACGACGAAGGCTCCCCGGGACCCACATCCCGGGGAGCCTTCCCCTGCAACACCCGGTCGCGGACGCCCGTGCCGCGCCGCGCCGGTGTTACGGGTACGCCGTCACCGTCGCCACGTTGCTGCCCGCGTCCGCCGGACCGCCCGTGTCGTTGATGACGTGCTGGATCGTGCCCGTGCCGCCGAGCGACACCGACGTCATGTGATGGAACTTCACGCCCTCGGCCTGCGGCACCTCGAACGAACGGTCGGCGACCACCGACTCGTTGACGTTGAAGAAGCAGTAACTCCCCAGCCCGAAGGCCTGGTGGTCGGTGACGGAGCCGCCGACCTTGTAGGCGGCGTAGCCACGGCTGTCACCGTTCATCCAGGAGCCCTGGTCCGGCGGGTCGTAGGGCATCTCGTTCTGGAAGAAGTAGGTGCGGCCACCCTCGCCGTTCCAGATCACCTGGTACTTCTTGTAGTGCTCCGCGAACAGCCCGTACGCCGTCACGTCGCTCCCGTTGACGACGAGGCCCGTGTCGGCCGGGTTGGTGTCCCAGCCGACGCCGTCGCCGTGGTCCGCGCGCCACAGCCACAGATGGTCGGCGATGACGTGGGAGCTGTTGACGACCATGCTGATCTCGGACTTCGCGGCGCCGGCGCCGCCGATGCGGATGAACACATCGTGCAGCGACGTCGGGTTGGAGGCGTGATCCGCGTCCGCGCCCTCCGGACCGACCTCGACCAGCGTCGGCGAATTCTCCTTGCCCGCCTCGACGAGGAACCCGGCGAGCTTCACGCCGTCCACGTCGGCCACCTTCAGCACGGCGTGACCGCCCGTCGGCATGAGCGTCGCCAGTCCGAGACCCAGCACGACCGTGTCCGCCTTCGTCACCGCCAGCGGCTCGGACAGCTCGTAGACGCCCGGCGTCAGCAGCAGATGCTTGCCGTCCCCCAGCGCCGCGTTGAGGGTCGCGGCCGAATCGTCGCCGGCCTTCGCGATGTGGAAGTCCTCCAGAGGCAGCGACTCGCCCTCCGGGGCGCCGCCGGACCAGCTCGCGCCCGTGGCGTCCTGGCGCAGCGCGGGAACGAACACCCGGTATCCGCCGTCCCCGTCGACGTACAGGTAAGGCTTCTCGCGCACCTTCGGCGTCGCCTCGACCGTCGTGTACGGGGGTGACGGGAAGCCGCCGCCGCTCGGGGCGTTCTTCGCACCCACGAACACCATGTTCCAGTTCGAGCCCTCCCAGCTCTTCCACTCGGTGTTGCGCGAGAGCCACTGCTGCTGCGAGCCGGAACGCACCTGCCCGTCCACCACGGTGTCGGCCATCAGGCCGCCGCTGGACCAGCCGCCGTCGTCCAGCTCCAGGTCCCCCTTCACATGCATGCGGCGGTACGGAGCGGCCTGGGAGACCGCCCAGCGGTCCTTGCCGCCCGACGGGGTCACGGAGATGCCCTCGGCCGAACGCCAGAAGTTCTGCGTGGCGTTCCCGTCGAACCAGTCGGCCTCGGCGTGCACCGACCCCGAGACCTTCACGTCGCCGGGGGTCAGACCCAGGCCCGCGACCTGGGTGAAGAAGCCGACGTTCACGTCGACTTCGTACGAACCCGGCTTGAAGAGGAAGGCATGGCGGGCCTTGCCGAACTGGGCCTCCTCCTGCTCCTTGAAGACCGAGTCGACCTTCGCCTGGATGTCCTCGGCGGAGGTCTCCGGGCCGAAGACCGCCACGTTCGGGCCGAAGTCGGGCTCCGCGGCGGAAGTTCCGGAACCCGCGGAGAGACCGAAGGCGGAGGCGGCCCGGGGAGCGGTGGCCGCACCGAGGCCGCCGAGCCCGGCGGCGGCCAGCGTCGCCAGCACCGTACGGCGGCGGACAGCGGGCCGCCGCAGCGAGGCGGGGGCGCCCACGGCGGCCGGCGTCTCACCGGGCTCCTCGGCGCCGCGGGGCGAATGCGAAGTGGGGGACATGGGGGGTCCAACTCCTCGACGGTGTCAGGATGGTGAGAGGACCGTAGGCCTGGACCAATCATTGGTCAAGACTAAAGTTAAGACCTGAGAAAAGTAGGGCGCAGGCCACACCGACCGAACCCCGTACGGCACCGCCGCCGGCCTCAACCGGCCGGCAGACCACTGCCGATTCCCCTCGGCCACCCCCGCTACGCGAGCCCCCGCACCCGCAACGCACGCCGCAGATCATCCAGCTGATCCATCCACTCCCGGCGCAACGCCGGCGTCACACCCGCCCCCTCCACGCACTCCGCCCCACGACGCAGCACGCACTCGTCAACGACCGTACGAGGAAACCCCGTCCGCCCCACGATCGCCGCAACGGCAGGACCACGCCGCGCAGCCACCGGCACCGCATCCGCGAAATACCGCTCCGCGAAGCCCCCGCCGTCCAGAAACTCCCGCTGCCCCGCCTGCCAGAAACCCTCCGCCGTCGCCTTCAGCAGATAATTCGACAGACCGTCCGAGAAGAACATCGCCTCCCACGCCGCCTCTTTTCCCCCGGCGTCCGGCAACGCGGCCCTGCACCGGACAGCACCCTCCTCGCCCGCAGCACTCGGATCAGCAGCCAGCTCCGCATCGATCTCCGCACCGCCCACCGCGCCCAGCACCGACAGACGCAGCAACAACCGCCACCTCAACTCCGGATCCAGCACCGGCCCCCCGGGCACCGAACCCGCCTCCCACCAGCCGTACAACTCCACCGGATCCACAGCGCAGTCGATGAACCGTCGCACCGCCGTCAACCGCCGCCCCGCGGCATCCCCGCCGGCGTGCGCGCCACCACCGCCCGGACCCCCCTCGGCACCCGCCGCCCGCCCAGCCCCGGCACCCGACAACACCTCACGGCACACACCGCCCAGCAGTTCCAGCGCCGCACCACGGCCCGCCGCCGGCAGAAAACGCTCCGCGACCGTGTCACACGCGAACGACAGCACACCCTCCAGCACCGCCACCTCCCCCTCCGCCGGAGCATGCACACGCACCACCTCCAGGAACTCGCCCGGCGGCAGCTCACCGTCCCGCACCATGTCCCGCGCCGCGTTCCAGACCACCGCACGCGACATCGCATCCGGAAGACCCGACAGCGCACCACGCACCGACCGCCACGACACCTCGTCCAGGCGCACCTTCGCGTACGTCAGATCCCCGTCGTTCACCAGCAGCAGATCCGGACGCGGCCCCCCGGCGACCACCACCGACTCCGCCTCGTCCGCCGCCACCTCACGCTCAAGACGCTCCCGCAGCACCAGCCGCCCCGGATCCGCCGGCGCCAGATCGTAGAGACCCAGCCCCACACGGTGCGGGCGGCTCCCCTCATGCCGCAGCGCCACCGACCACTGACCACTGCCCTCGGCCACACGCGGCGACAGCCGGTCCACCCCCGTCGTACGAAGCCAGCGCTCCGCCCACCCGTGCACATCACGCTCCGACGCACCCGCCAGCGCATCGATGAAATCCGCCAGCGACGCATTCCCGAAACGATGCCGCGACAGATGCCTGTTCACACCCGCCAGGAAATCCTTCTCACCCAGCCACGCCACCAGCTGACGCAGCACCGACGCGCCCTTCGCATACGAGATGCCGTCGAAATTCAGCAGAGCCGAAGCAGCGTCCGGAACCGACTCCGGCACCGGAGCGACCGGATGAGTCGACTGACGCTGATCCGCGTCGTAACCCCAGCTCTTCCGCTCCGCCGCGAAATCGGCCCACATCCCCGAGAAGCGCGTCGCCTCGAACAACGTCTGATAACCCACGTACTCCGCGAACGACTCGTTCAGCCAGATGTCGTCCCACCAGCGCAACGTCACCAGATCCCCGAACCACATGTGCGCCATCTCGTGCGCCACCGTCACACCACGCGTACGCCGGTCAAGCTCCGTGACCGCCGACCGGAACACATACGTGTCCGCGAACGTCACAAGCCCCGGATTCTCCATCGCCCCCGGATTGAACTCCGGCACGAAAGCCTGGTCGTAGGAGTCGAACGGATACGGCTCGTCGAAGATCTCGTGATACCGGTCGAAACACCGCCGCGTGATGTCCAGCAGTTCATCGGCATCCGCCTCCAGGAACTCCGCGAGCGAACGCCGCACATGAAGACCGAACGGCAACCCCGCGTGCTCCGTACGCACCGAGTGATACGGCCCCGCCACCACCGCCACCAGATACGTGCTCAGCGGAGGCGTCGGCGCACACTCCCAGCGCCCCCCGGCCGCCCTCCGCGCAACACCGTTCCCCAGCACCGTCCAGTCGTCCGGCGCCGTCACCGAGACCTCGAAGACCGCCTTCAGATCCGGCTGGTCGAAACACGCGAACACCAGCGGCGCGTTCGCCAGGAAACACATCGAGTACAGATACACACGACCGTCCGCCGGATCCGTGAAACGGTGCATCCCCTCACCGACCCGCGAATAGCGCATCCGCGCCCCGACACGCAGCTCATGGGCCCCCTCAGCCAGGCCCCGCAGCCACAGCCGGCCGTCCGCGAAAGCCGTCTCCGGATCCAGTGCCACCCCGTCCAGCTCCGCGCTCAGCAACTCCTCGGGCCGCACCTCCACGAACGAATCCGCCCCGCCCCGGCCCTCCTTCACGGAGAACCGCACCGTCGTGGCCGAGGCGAACACCTCCTCGCCGCACGTCACATCCAGATCGATGACATACCGCTCCACATCGAGGAGCCCGGCCCGCGTCTGCGCCTCATCGCGCGTCAGTGCTGACATGCGCGCCATGCTCCCGCACGCCGTGGTCCGGGCGCACCGCAGTAATCCGCAGCTCCGGCTCAGTACTTGGGCCCGACGTGCGCGTCCATCAACGCGACGGAGGCGCGGCGGGCTATGGAGATGTTGAGCGGATCGCTGCCGCGGGCGAGGGTGGTCCACTGGACTCCGAGCCCGTCCAGAGTGTCGCTGAAGATCTTCCTGATGTCGTCGGATCTGTTGGTGAAGAAGTACCGGGGATATTCGTAGCGTTTGCGCTTCCCGCCCACCATCCTCGTCGTCCAGTTGGTGATGCGGCACCCGTCGGAATGCACGAGTCCCCGGATCAACTCCCAAGGGTGCGCATCGACGATCTCCTGCTGCCAGGCGCCGAGTTCGATGCGCCGCTCGTGTTTGCGTCCCGGGCCGTGCTGCGGGAAGAGACAAGGCCAGTGCGGGTTGTACGCGGTGACCATGACGCAGCCCTTCCCTCGTACGCGAAATACCGCATTGCACGGACGAATCGTCTTGACGGCCTTGGCGCACTCGTCGATGAGCCCCGGCCAGGCATCGGAGCAGGCGATGCGCAGGGAGTAGGTGCGGGCGAGCCGGCTGACGCAGCCGTCGCCGAGATATAGACCGAGCAGATAGGCGTAGTTGGCGGTGTCCGAAGGAGTCGTGGGAGGGTCCGCACATCTGATGCACCGGCCCGCACCGGATGAGGCCGGCAGGAGCCGCTTCTGCCAGGCACGGAGCGCCGACCGGGAGATGCCGGTCTGCTTGCTCACGGAGTTGAGGCTGCGCCCTTGCCCTACAAGTGCAAGTGCCCGTTCACGCACTGTGACGTCGTACATGTACGCGAGCTTGGCGAGCGCATGTGCGACGTGCGGGAATTCGAGGCTGCGTTACTTCGTGCGAGCGGAGAAATGCGATATCGCTTGCAGCCCGCGAATCGAAGGTGAAGTGCCCCGGGTCGGATTCGAACCGACACTGTATGGGTTTTGAATCCATCGACTCTGCCGTTGGTCTACCGGGGCGAGGTGCAAATCGAAGGTTCGCGACCACCTGCTGTGCGACCACCTTACAGGACCCCGGTACCCTCGTACCTTCCACCTGTGCGGAAACGAGGAGCCCAGTGAGCACCGCGGACATCCCCGAGCCTGACCACTCCGGCGCCGGCGCCTCCGGTGCCGAGGAGGAGAACGCGCATGTGCCGCCGCTGACCACGCGAGTGGTGATCGCGGAGGACGAGGCGCTGATCCGGATGGATCTCAAGGAGATGCTGGAGGAGGAGGGCTACTCCGTCGTCGGTGAGGCAGGTGACGGCCGCAGCGCGGTGGAGCTGACGCGGGAGCACCGTCCGGATCTGTGCATCTTCGATGTGAAGATGCCGGTGCTGGACGGGATCTCGGCTGCGGAGCAGGTCGCGGAGGAGAGCATCGCGCCGGTGCTGATGCTGACGGCGTTCTCGCAGCGTGAGCTGGTGGAGCGTGCGCGGGACGCGGGGGCGATGGCGTATCTGGTGAAGCCGTTCAGCAAGAGCGATGTGGTGCCTGCGATCGAGATGGCGGTGTCGCGGTTCACGGAGTTGCGGGCGCTGGAGAAGGAGGTCGCGGACCTCTCGCAGCGGCTGGAGACGCGGAAGCTGGTCGACCGTGCGAAGAGTGTGCTGCAGACGCAGTACGGGCTGACGGAGCCGGCGGCGTTCCGGTGGATACAGAAGACGTCGATGGACCGGCGGCTGTCGATGCAGCAGGTTGCGGAGGCCGTGATCGCGGACGGCGAGGAGCGCAAGGGGCAGAGCCAGCAGAAGTAGCCGGGTGCGTGGGAACGGGGCCGCCCCTGCTGGGGCGGCCCCGTTCCGTGTCGGGTCAGTTTGTGTGGGTCAGTCCTCGCCGGGTCAGTCCTCGCCGAGGTAGGCCTTGCGTACCGACTCGTCGTGCATGAGTTCCTGGCCGGTGCCGGAGAGGGCGATGGTGCCGATCTCCATGACGTGGCCGTGGTCGGCGAGGGAGAGCGCGGCTTGGGCGTTCTGTTCGACGAGAAGGATCGTCGTGCCCTGTGCCTTGAGCTCGGTGATGGTCTCCATGATCCTCTGCATCATGATCGGGGAGAGGCCCATGGAGGGTTCGTCGAGCATGAGCAGCTTGGGCTGGGACATGAGCGCGCGGCCCATGGCGAGCATCTGCTGTTCGCCTCCGGAGAGGGTGCCGGCGGCTTGGCCGCGGCGTTCTCCGAGGATGGGGAAGAGGGTGTAGGCGCGTTCGATGTCCCGTTGGATGCCGGAGGCGTCCTTGCGGAGGAAGGCGCCGAGTTGGAGGTTCTCGGCGATGGTGAGGCGGGGGAAGATGCGGCGGCCTTCGGGGGAGTGTGCGAGTCCCTTGGCGACGATCTTGTGTGCGCCCATGTCGTTGATCACTTCGCCGTCGAAGGTGATCTTTCCGGCGAGGGGTTTGAGCAGGCCGGACAGGGTGCGAAGGGTGGTTGTCTTGCCTGCGCCGTTGGTGCCGATGAGCGTGACGACCTGGCCGGCTTCGACGCTGAACGAGATGCCTTTGACGGCTTCGATCTTGCCGTAGGCGACGCGGAGGTCTTCGACTTCGAGGAGTGGCATCAGTGCTGCTCTCCCTTCGGGTTCTCGCCTGTCCCGGTCTGTCCGCCGTCGTGTGCCGCGGCTTCGCGGGTTTCCGCTTCGCGGACTTCGGCTGCTTCGGCTTCGCCGGGTTCCCCTTCGAAGGGTGTGCCGAGGTAGGCGGCGACGACGCGTTCGTCGGCCTGCACTGCCTCGGGTGAGCCTTCGACGAGTTTCTCGCCCTGGACGAGGACGGCGACGCGGTCGCAGAGATTGAAGATGAAGCGCATGTCGTGCTCGATGACGAGTACGGCTGTGCCTTGTTCCCGTACGGCGAGGACGAGGTCGCGGGTGGCGCTGGTCTCGCCGGCCGTCATGCCTGCCGTGGGCTCGTCGAGGAGCAGCAGTCCGGGTTCGCTGGCGAGGGCGCGGGCGATTTCGAGCTTGCGCTGTTCGCCGTAGGGGAGGTTGCGGGCGAGGTGTTCGCGCTTGCCGGCGAGGCCGGTGAACTCCAGGAGTTCCATGGCGCGTTCTTCGGAGCCGCGTTCGGCCTTGCGGAAGCCCGGGCCGCGCAGGAGCGCGGAGAGCAGGCCTTCCTTGGTGCGTGTGTGGCGGCCGACGAGGACGTTCTCGAGGACCGTCATGTTGGCGAAGAGGCGGATGTTCTGGAAGGTGCGGGCGATGCCTGCCTTCGTGACCAGGTGGGAGCGGTGCGGCAGCACTTTCCCCTTGTAGGCGACCTGGCCTTCGGTCGGTATGTACAGGCCGGTGAGGCAGTTGAAGAAGGTGGTCTTCCCGGCGCCGTTGGGGCCGATGAGTCCGACGATCTCGCCGCTGTCGACGTCGAGGTCGACGTTGCGCACTGCGGTGAGGCCGCCGAAGCGCATGGTGACTCCGCTGGCCCGCAGTACGTCGGTGCGTCCTGCGGGTTGGGCCTGCGGTGTGCCGGTGGTGGTCGTGGTGGTCATCGTCTATGCCTCCGTCTTGCTGAGGCCGGGGCCGCCGGTGGGTACGTCGAGCTGGCCGGTTTCGTGGAATTCGAGCTTCTTGCGGCGGTCCGCGATGAGGCCTTCGGGGCGGTAGCGCATGAGGAGTACCAACGCGAGTCCGAAGAGGAGGAGTTGGTAGTCGCCGATGAACTGGAGTTTGGCGGGGATGAGGTAGAGCAGTGAGGCGCCGATGAGGGGTCCCGACACGGTGCCCATGCCGCCGAGGATGACCGCGGCGAGCAGGAAGGCGGAGTTGGGCGGTACGACTTCGACGAACTGGTACTGCTCGGGTGTCACGGACGAGGTGACGTGTGCCTGCACGGTTCCGGCCATACCGGCGAGGGTGGCTCCGAGTGCGAAGGCGATGAGCTTGACGCGGAAGCCGTTGATGCCCATGGCGCGTGCGGCGGTCTCGTCCTCGCGTACGGCTACCCATGCGCGGCCGATGCGGGAGCGGTCGGCGCGGCGGAAGATCGTCACGATGATGATCGTGAAGAAGAGCATCAGCAGGTAGTAGTTGGCGAACGGGCCGAGTTCGACGCCGAGGACCGTGTGGTCCTCGCCGAGGTTGAAGCCGAAGATCACCAGGTCGGGGATGTTGGCGATGCCGTTGGCGCCGTTGGTGACGGCGGGCCCTGAGGAGCCGTCGAGGTTCTCCATGCCGATGCGGAAGATCTCGCCGAAGCCGAGGGTGACGATGGCGAGGTAGTCGCCGTGGAGCCGCAGTGTCGGGGCGCCGATGACGACGCCGAAGATGAGCGAGGCGCCTGCTCCGGTGAGGACGGCGGCCCAGAAGGGGAAGTGGACGCCGAGTACGGAGGTGTTGGATCCGGAGACGAGTGCCGCCGCGTAGGCGCCGACGCCGAGGAAGGCCACGTATCCGAGGTCGAGGAGTCCGGCGAGGCCGACGACGACGTTGAGGCCGAGTGCGACGGTGGCGAAGATGAGGATGTTGGCGGCGACGGAGGTGTATTGGTCGCTGCTCTGTGTGAAGGGGAAGCAGGCCGCTGCGACGAATGCCGCGGTGAAGGTGATGTTGCGGTGCTTCGCGGTGAGTTTGGACAGGCGCTGGCTGAGTCCGGCGCGTGCGAGGGCGGTGGCGCCGAAGCCCACGAGGATCAGGAAGCCGATGAAGAGTTCGCCGTACGGGGTGTCGATGCCGTAGGTGAAGACGAACAGCCCGACGCCGAAGGTGACGGCGATGGTGAGCAGTTCGGCCCAGCCGGGCAGTTCCCGCGCGGCGGCGGGTGCGGGTGCTTTGAGGGAGTGGCGGAAGCGCTGCCAGGGTCCGGGGTCGCGCAGTGCGGGGTCGGCGGGGTCGAAGGGTTCGTCGGCGCGGAGGCCGAGGGCGCCGACGACGGTGAGGAGGCTCGTGAAGACGGCGACCCACATGCCGGGTTCGAAGTGGATGAACCCGCCGAGTACGACGGCGATGGCTCCGGCGGTGAACCAGGCGACGCCGAATGTGCCGAGGGCCGCCAGGGTCACGGGCGCGGTCCGGCCGCCGGGGGTGAGCCAGCGCAGTCCGCGTACGCCGTTGCCGGCGAGCAGGAAGGCGATGGTGAGCAGCGACCCGGCGAGGGTGAGGGTCTGCAGGTCGACGGGTGAGCCGTAGTAGGTGAGGTCGCCGGGGAATTCGGCGGTCCAGGTCCAGGCGAGCATGGTGCTCGCGAACGTGCCGACGGCGCCCGCGAGGGTGAGGGTGCGGGCGGCCTTGGGCGGCAGCGGCAGGGTGCCGGGTGCGCCGGTGGGGTCGAGGGGTTCGGCGGGTGCGGTGGTGGCGGTGGTTCCCGCTTGGGGGTCGGTGGTTGCCATCGCTATCACGCCCTGTCCGCGACGCGTTCGCCGAGCAGGCCCTGCGGTCGTACGAGCAGCACGAGGATCAGCAGGACGAATGCCCATACGTTCTTCCAGGCGCCGCCGCCGAAGAGTTCCATGCCGGGTATGTGTTCGATGTACGCGGTGGCGAGTGATTCGGCGAGGCCGAGCACGACGCCGCCGACCATGGCTCCGTAGATGTTGCCGATGCCGCCGAGTACCGCTGCGGTGAAGGCCTTGAGGCCGAGGATGAAGCCGATCTTGAAGTCGATCTGCCCGTACTTGAGGCCGTAGGCGATGGCCGCCACCCCGCCGAACGCGGCGCCGATGGCGAACGCGGTGACGATGATGCGGTCGGTGTTGATGCCCATGAGCTTCGCGGTGTCGGGGTCCTGCGAAGTGGCCTGCATGGCGCGGCCGGTGCGGGTCTTGGCGACGAAGAAGCCGAGGGCGATCATGCAGATGGGCGCGGCTATGAGGAGGAAGAGTTCGCCGCGCTGGACGTTGGCGCCGAGGAGCTGGACGCTTTCGCCGCTGAACTGGGGGAAGCTGCGGGCCTTCTTGGCGTCGGGGTAGAAGCTCCAGATCAGCTGCTGGAGCATGATCGACAGGCCGATCGCGGTGATGAGCGGCGCCAGGCGGGGTGCGTTGCGCAGCGGCCGGTAGGCGAAGCGTTCCGCTCCGATGCCGACGAGGACGGACACTCCCACGGCCATCACGAGCATGAGGGGGAGCGCGAGGGTGAGGGCTGTTCCCTGCGGGAGAAGCAGCCAGGCCGTCAGGCCGCCGAAGGCCCCGAACATGACGATCTCGCCGTGGGCGAAGTTGATGAGCTGAACGATGCCGTAGACCATCGTGTAGCCGATCGCGATGAGGCCGTACATCGCGCCGAGGATGAGTCCACTGGCCAGTTGCTGCGGCAGGTCGTTCACCGCGGGGCCTCCGAGTGGTGTCTGGATACAGCCGCGCGGGGGCGCTGTTCGCGTCCCCGCGCGGCGTAGTGGTGTGGATGAACGGGGCGGTCGCCCTGCTCAGTCTTCTTCGAAGGTGCCGGTCTTGACGGGCTTGTGAACGCCGTCCTTGACCTCGTACAGCGAGAGCTGCTTGTTGGTGGTGTCGCCGTACTCGTCGAAGCCGACCTTGCCGCTGACGCCGTCGAACTTGACGTCCTGCATGGCTTCGACGACCTGCTCGCGGGTCTCGTTCATGTCCTCGGGCAGATTGCCGTCGTTCTTCTCGGCGACTGCCTTGACGGCCTGGATGATTGCCCAGGTGGAGTCGTAGGCGTAGCCGCCGTATGCCTCGTAGGGCAGCTTGTAGCCGGCGGCCTCGTAGTTCTTGACGAACTTCTTGGCGCTGTCGAGGGTCTCGAGCGGTGCGCCGACGGACGAGGCGATGTCGCCCTCGGAGTTCTTCTTGGCGAGCTTGACGTACTCGGCGCTGAACAGTGCGTCGCCGCCGACGACGGGGCCTTCGAGGCCGGCCTTCTTGGCCTGGTCGGCGAGCGGGGCGCCGGCCGGGTACTCGCCGCCGTAGTAGACGAAGTCGGGCTTGGCCTTGGCGACCTTGTTGACCACCGCGGTGAAGTCCTTCTCCTTCGGGTCGACGTGGTCGGTGCCGACCACTTCGCCGCCCAGGTCCTCGAACTCCGACTTGAAGGTGCCGGCGAGGCCCTTGCCGTAGGTCTTCTTGTCGTCGATGACGTAGACCTTCTTGAGCTTCTTCTCGTTGTACATGTACTGCGCGGCGTACGGCCCCTGGATGGCGTCCGTGGTGCAGATGCGGAAGTACGTCTCGAAGGGGCGTTCCTTCTTGCCGGTCCGCCAGTCGACGCCCTGCGTCAGCTCGGGGGCGGTGTTGGCCGGCGAGACCTCGACCATCTTCGCCTTGTCGAACACCTTCTGCATCGACTGGCCGACGTTGGAGTTCAGCGGGCCGACGGCGCCGACAACCTTGTCATCGGCCACGAACTTGTTGGCGTTCTGCTGCCCGGCGGAGGGCTGGGCGGCGTCGTCGAGCGCCTCCAGCTTGAACTTGACGCCCTCGACGGTCTTTTCCTTGTTCGCCTGCTTGACGGCGAGGTCGGCCGAGTTCTTGATGCCCTGGCCGAGCGCGGAGAGATCACCTGTGAGCGGGGCGTCGAGACCGATGGTCAGAGTGGTCTCCCCACCACTCTTTCCGCTGTCCTCGCCGCGTGAGCCGCATGCCGACAGCGTGAGAGATCCCGCGGCGACCGCCGCGGTGCTGATGATGAGCAATGAACGGTGGCGCACGATCAGTCCTTTCCCCTGGCGCGGCCTTCGGAGATGAAGGGCCGTGTCGCGCGCCGGGGCCCCTGAGCCTGGAACGGTTCAGGTTTTGCACTGCACACCCGGCTGCGCGGTGACTGGCGGTGACTCTATGGCCGTCGGATCGCGGGGGGCAGAGGTCCAGTCAAAGGTGTGACGTTCTTGTTATTGAGGGCCGACCGCGGCGTGTCCGTACGGAAGCGTCCGGGAAGGTCCGGTGTGTGACGCGCGTGTAGCGGACACGTTTCGGAGGCGCGAAGCAGCAGATCGTTTCAGGGTTGGAGGGCGGCAGCGGGGCTGTCGGGCCGGCAGAGCGTCCGGAATGCGTGCGCGAGCGCGTCGGCGTAGCGCTCGCCGGGGATCACGCTCAACTCCTGACGCGCGCGATCGTTACGGAGCGTGACATTGAGGAAGGGTGAACGGGCACGGAGCGGCACACCGTCACAGTTGGTGACCTTCGCTTCGAGGAGCAGGGTCCGTGCGTTGCCGGGGTTCACGGTGACCGGCGGCCGCCCGGCGAGGCTCAGGTCGACCCCCTCGTAGCCCTGGCCCACGTCCAGGACGGTCAGGGGCGAGGTGGCCGTCGCGTGCAGCTGGACGGTGAAGGTGCGTCGGGCGCGGTCGGAGACGGCGAGGCGGTCGAAGGTGATGCGGGCGCTCTGCGCCGGGTAGGGCATGCGTCTGTGCGTGGCGGAGGGCGTGCCCGGTCCCGGCGCGGGTCCGGCTTCCTCTCCCCCTTCCTGTTCCTGCTGCGTCCGTGCGCCGGAGCCGGGCATCTGCGTGGCGACCGCGTAGCCGCCGGCGCCGAGCAGGAGGAGGCAGGCGGCGGTGACGGCGGTGCGGCGGGCGCGCGTGGGAAGGCCGTACCAGAGCTCGCCGATCCCGGGGCCTTCGCCTCCGGAGGCCAGCACCTCGGGGTGCCGCGGCGGCGATGACTGTCTCCTGGCCGGTGGCAGCGGCGGCCGGAGCGGCTGCAGTCGTGGCGGCTGGGACCGGGGCTGCGGCAGCGGCGGGTACGGGACCTGGCGCGGGGGCTGCCGCGGACCCTGGTAGGGGACCGGGTTCTGGTTCGGGTCCTGGTACGGGTCGGGGTACGGGCTGCGGTACGGCTCCGGGGATGCGGGCCGGCCCCGGGCGCGGGGTCTTCGAGGGGTGTCGCCGGCCCCTCCGCGTCTGCGTCCCGTGCCTCCCATGTGCGGGAAGCTAGCGGCCTTCCGGCGGCGTGACCAGGGTGGCGGCATCGGCATCGGCATCGGTGGGGGCGTCACGCAGCAGACACGTCAGCCGGGCGCTGCACACGCGCCTGCCGTCGTCGTCGGTGATGACGGTCTCGTACGTCGCGGTGGAGCGCCCCAGGTGCACGGGCGTGGCCGTGCCGGTGATCAGCCCGGAACGGACGCCCCGGTGGTGGGTGCAGTTGAGGTCGACGCCGACGGCGAGCCTGCCCGGCCCGCAGTGCAGCATCGCGCCGACGGAGCCGAGGGTTTCCGCGAGCACGGCGGAGGCGCCGCCGTGGAGCAGTCCGTAGGGCTGGGTGTTGCCCTCGACGGGCAGCGTGCCGGTGACCTTCCCGGGCGAGGCATGGAGGATCCGCAGGTCCATGCGTTCACCGAGGTGCCCCGCCGAGAAGAGGCCGGGCAGATCGAGCCCGAGCCCCGCCCACTGGTCGAGGATCTCCTGAGGGAACGTGGTCCTGGTGTGCTCGCCCATGAGCAGCGGCTCCGATCACAGTGGTCGGTCGACGTCGTGACGTGAGGGTCAACCGGTCGATGCGGTCGGGTGTTCCGCACCGTCATATCAGGTGGCTGAGCGTGCGCTCAGGTCGAAGTGACGCGGATCACCGGTGACTTGCCACCGGTGACGCAGTGCGAGCCGCCGGGCCTCGCGCAGACGTGGACGCTGAGGCGGGCGCTCGCGGACGGCGTTGTCGGTGGGCCGTGGGAGGATCGGCTACGTGACTGAGAAGGCATCGAAGAAGACCGCACCGCGCCTGCTCCTGATGGACGGGCACTCGCTCGCCTACCGCGCGTTCTACGCCCTGCCCGCGGAGAATTTCTCCACCTCCACGGGCCAGACGACAAATGCGATCTACGGCTTCACGTCGATGCTGTCCAACACTCTGCGTGACGAGGAGCCCACGCACTTCGCGGTCGCCTTCGACGTCTCCCGCAAGACCTGGCGCTCCGCGGAGTTCGCGGAGTACAAGGCGAACCGCTCCAAGGCCCCGGACGAGTTCAAGGGGCAGGTCGAGCTGATCGGGGAGCTGCTCGACGCGATGCGGGTGCGCCGCTTCGCGGTGGAGGGCTTCGAGGCGGACGACGTGATCGCCACGCTCACCACGCAGGCGCTGGCCGAGGGCTTCAAGGTCCTGATCGTCACCGGCGACCGTGACGCCCTGCAGCTCGTCGGCGACGACGTCACGGTGCTCTATCCGACGAAGGGCGTCTCGGAGCTGACGCGCTTCACCCCGGAGAAGGTCTTCGAGAAGTACGGCCTGACACCCGAGCAGTACCCGGACTTCGCCGCGCTGCGCGGCGACCCCTCGGACAACCTCCCCGGCATCCCCGGCGTCGGCGAGAAGACGGCCACGAAGTGGATCAGTCAGTTCGGTTCCTTCGCGGAGCTGTCCCGCCGTGCGGACGAGGTGAAGGGCAAGGCCGGCGAGAACCTGCGGGCACACCTGGAGTCCGTCACGCTCAACCGTCACCTCACAGAGCTCGTGCGCGACGTCGAACTGAGCTGCGGCCCGGAGGACTTGGAGCGCCTCGCCTACGACCGGGACACGCTGAACGTCGTGCTGGACGCCCTGGAGTTCCGCCATCAGAACTTCCGCGAGCGGCTGTTCGCCGTCGATCCGGGCGCGCAGGAGGAAGAGGTCTCCCCGTCGGTGGAAGGCGTGGAGATCGACGGCACCGTGCTCGGCTCCGGGGAGCTGGCCGGGTGGCTGGAGGAGCACGCCGGCGGGACGCTCGGGCTGGCCACCGTCGATGTGTGGAAGCTCGGCACAGGCAGCGTGAGCGAGATCGCCCTCGCGGCAGCCGGCGGCCCCGCGGCATGGTTCGACCCCGCCCAGCTGGGCGAGGCCGATGAGAGGGCGTTCTCCGCGTGGGTCGCCGACGCGGCCCGCCCCAAGGTCGTCCACGACGCCAAGGCGGTCGCGCGGGTCTTCGCCGAGCACGGCTGGAGCGTCGCGGGCGTCACGATGGACACGGCCCTCGGCGCGTATCTCGACAAGCCGGGCCGCCGCTCCTTCGACATGGAAGCCCTGTCGGTGGAGTATCTGGGCCGCGAGCTGGGCCCGGCGGACGCGGGCGGCGGACAGCTGGCCTTCGGCGTCGACGAACAGGCCGAGGCGCAGGCGCTGATGGTCAAGGCCCGTACGATCCTCGACCTCGGCGAGGTCTTCGAGGACAGGCTCGACCAGGTCGGCGCCGCCGATCTGCTCCGCGACCTGGAGCTTCCCGTCTCCGCGGTGCTGGCACGGATGGAACGCTCCGGCATCTGCGCCGACCGCGAATGGCTGACGAACCTGGAGCAGCAGTTCGCCGACGCCGCCCAGCAGGCGGTGAAGGACGCACACGCCGCCGTGGGCCACGAGTTCAACCTCGGCTCGCCCAAGCAGCTCCAGGAGGTGCTCTTCGGGGAGCTGGGCCTGCCCAAGACGAAGAAGACGAAGACGGGCTGGACGACGGACGCCGACGCGCTGACGTGGCTCGCGGCGCAGACCGAGCACGAACTGCCCGTGCTGATGCTGCGCTACCGCGAACAGCAGAAGCTGCGCACCACCGTCGAGGGCCTGATCAAGACGATCGCCCCCGACGGCCGTATCCACACCAGCTTCAGCCAGACCGTCGCCGCCACCGGCCGCCTCTCCTCCACCGACCCCAACTTGCAGAACGTGCCCGTCCGTACGGACGAGGGCCGCGCCATCCGCCGCGCCTTCCGCGTCGGCGAGGGCTACGAGAGCCTGATGACCGCGGACTACAGCCAGATCGAACTGCGCGTGATGGCCCACATGTCGGACGACGAGAAGCTGATCGAGGCCATCACCTCCGGGGAGAACCTGCACACCACCGTCGCCTCACAGGTCTTCGACGTCACCGAGGACAAGGTCGACGCCGAGATGCGCCGCAAGATCAAGGCCATGTCCTACGGGCTGGCCTACGGCCTGTCCGCCTTCGGGCTCTCCCAGCAGCTCGGCATCACCCCGGACGAGGCCCGCAAGCTGATGGACGACTACTTCGAACGCTTCGGCGGCGTCCGCGACTTCCTCCACCGCGCCGTCTCCGAGGCCCGCGCCACCGGCTACACCGAGACCATCATGGGCCGCCGCCGCTATCTCCCCGACCTCAACAGCGACAACCGCCAGCGCCGCGACATGGCCGAGCGGATGGCGCTCAACGCACCGATCCAGGGCACCGCGGCGGACATCGTGAAGGTGGCGATGCTGCGCGTGGACGCCGCGCTGCGCGAGGAGAAGCTCTCCTCACGCATGCTGCTGCAGGTCCACGACGAGATCGTGCTGGAGGTCGCCCCCGGCGAGCGGGACGCGGTGGAGGAGCTGGTGTGCCGCGAGATGGCGGGCGCGGTCCAGCTGCGCGCACCGCTGGACGTGTCCGTCGGCGTCGGCGACGACTGGGAGTCCGCGGCGCACTGACCCCGTACTCCGCACCGGGCGGAATGCCCCGACCCGCAGACGTGGCCCGGCACTTGTCGTAGTGTCACCGTGTTGACGACCGCAGGGCAGAAGCAGGGGGTCCGGCAATGGTGCGGTATCGCGGGTTTCTCGGCGGTGGCAGGAAGATCCGCCGTGGAGTGGCGGGCACGGCCATCGCCGCCGCGACGATGGCGGCGCTGACCGCTTCGCAGGCGCCCGGCGCGGAGGTGGACCACCGTGCCGACGGGCCCGGCAAGGAGCGCCCGGACGACGCCCAGCCCGACCGCGCGCCGGGCGACGACTCGTACCACACCGAACTGCCGCCTCTCGAATCCCCCGCCCCGCCCCGCAGTTCAGTGGACACGCCTTCCGAGTCCGGCATCCCGGCGTCGGTGCTCGCCGCGTACAAGAAGGCTGCGCGCTCGCAGAACGCCTCCGACCCGGCCTGCGGGCTGCGCTGGGAACTGCTCGCCGCGATAGGCAAGGTCGAGTCCGGGCAGGCACGCGGCGGAGCGGTCGACAAGGCGGGCACGACCCTGAAGCCGATCCTGGGCCCGGTGCTGAACGGCGCGGGCTTCGCCCGCATCACCGACACCGACGGGGGACGGCTCGACGGCGACAAGCGCTTCGACCGCGCCGTGGGGCCCATGCAGTTCATACCCTCCACGTGGGCGCGCTGGTCCGCCGACGGCAACGGCGACGGCACCCGCGACCCGGGCAACATCCACGACGCCGCGCTGGCCGCGGCCGGATACCTCTGCGCCGGCGAACGGGACTTGAGCACCAAGGCCGGCCTCGACCGCGCGATCCTCAGCTACAACAACTCCCAGGACTACCTGCGTACGGTGCTGGCCTGGTACGAGTTCTACCGCAAGGGCACACACGAGGTCCCCGACGGTTCGGGTGCTCTGCCCGGCTCACCCGGAGCGGGCGCCTCGGACGGGCCGGGCAAGGGGGGCAAGGGCTCGCCGGACGGCGGCTCCGGCTCCGGCAAGCCGGGCAAGGGCGAAGGCGGCGACGGAGACGGCGGCGGACCGGACGGCGGTGGCGGCGAGGAGTCCCCGGCCCCCGGCACCGCGACGGCCCTGAAGCCGGTCCTCGCAGGCGAACTGGACGCCTTCACAGGCGAGAACTTCGAGAACCGTGCCCGCGTACGGGCCGTCGACAAGGCCGGTGAGGCTGTCGACGGCATCCGCATCAAGTACACGATCAAGGGCACGACCGGCGCGCGGTTCCCCGGCGGCAAGAAAGAAGCCACCGCCACCACTGGCGCGGATGGTCTCGCCACCGCTCCCCTCATCGCCGCGGGCAAGCAGGCAGGGAAGTTCACCGTCACCGCCACGGCAGTGGGCCGCGACCTGCGCACTGTGACGATGGGCGCCGAGGTCGCACCGAAGTACACCTTCGCCCGTGAACCCGAAGGGGCGCTGAAGGCCCCGGTGGATTCGGAGTTCACCGACATCAAGGTCACGGTCAAGCACCAGAGCAAGGCCACCGACGGCGTCCAGGTGACCGCCACCATGGTCGACGAGGACGGCGAGGAGAACACCAAGGGCCCCTACTTCAAGGACCTGTTCGGCAATGAGGACCGCGCCATCACCAAGTCCACGGGCGACCTGCTCGGCGAGAAGGGAGTCCTCGACCTCCCCACCGTCCACACCGACGGCAGCACCGGCACATTCACCCTGCGCCTCACCACCGCCGACGGCTCCACGTACGACATCGAGCTGACGGTCACCAAGGAATAGCAGCCGGACGCGCCGGCCCGGCGGCGCCTGCCGCACGGGCCTACGCCGGCCCTGCCGTCTCGTCGCGCTCGCACACGAAGATCGCCGTCCCGGGGATCAGCCGCCCCCGCAGCGGCGACCAGCCGCCCCACTCCTGGGTGTTCCAGTCCGGCCACTCCGGTTCCACGACGTCCAGCAGCCGGAACCCCGCGCTCACCACGTCCCGCACCCGGTCACCCATCGTGCGGTGGTGCTCGACGTAGACCGCGCGGCCCCGCGCGTCCTCCTCGACGTACGGCGTCCGGTCGAAATAGGAGCTGAGCACCGTCAGCCCTTCCGGGCCCGGCTCGTCCGGCAGCGCCCAGCGCAGCGGGTGCGTGACGGAGAAGACCCAGCGGCCGCCCGGCCTCAGCACCCGCCGTACCTCCCGCAGCACGTGCACCGGATCGGCGACGAAGGGCAGAGCACCGAACGCCGAGCAGGCCGAATCGAAGGAGCCTCCGGCGAACGGCAGCGCCCTCGCGTCCGCCTCGACCAGCGGGAAGCCGGACCGGCCGCCCCGGCCGTCGCCGATGCGCAGCGCATGCTGGAGCTGCCGGCGGGAGAGGTCCAGTGCGACGGGACGGGCACCCTGAGCCGCCAGCCAGCGCGAACACTGCGCGGCGCCGGCTCCGACCTCCAGCACACGCATGCCGCGCAGCTCGGTGGCAGGCCCGAGCAGCCGGGCCTTCGCCTCGTCGAGTCCTTCCGGGCACCACACGAAACGGTCGTCGCCGAGGAAGGCGCCGTGGTCGTCCTGGTACTCGTCGGCGTTGCGGTCCCACCAGCCGCGACTGGCTCTGCTGCTCTCGGTGCTTCCGGCGTGCCTGCGCACCGCCTCCGGCTCCGGCCGGTCCGCCGTGCTGCTGCCGCCGCCGTGGTCTTGGGTCATCGGGCCCGCCGTCGTACGCTCGTTCCATCACTTGTCGCCGCGGGGCTGCGGGGACGCCGTTCAGTGCTCTGACGGGTGCACGCGGTAACGGGCGCGCCGGTTATGGGACGTTCCACCCCAGCTGTGCTCTTTCGCGCATTGACCATGCCCAGCGGCCCCCGTATGCTACAAGTTGCGCTGCGGGCCTGCGTGCCTCGGACGGAGCAGGCCGCGCTCGCATCAGTGGTGTATCCCCTCGGGTTAGTGGCTCTCAAGGCTGTGTCCGGCTGGCTTGCATGCGCGGTGCGATAACGGGCTCTCGGCGTAGCAGAACCTACGACTTCATGTCCGTACCCGGAGACCCTTTCACACATGACGAGCAGCACCGAGACCACCGCCACCACTCCGCAGGTTGCGGTAAACGACATCGGTTCCGAGGAAGCCTTCCTCGCCGCGATCGACGAGACGATCAAGTACTTCAACGACGGCGACATCGTCGACGGCGTCATCGTGAAGGTCGACCGGGACGAGGTCCTGCTCGACATCGGTTACAAGACCGAAGGCGTCATCCCGTCCCGCGAACTGTCGATCAAGCACGACGTCGACCCCAACGAGGTCGTCGCCGTCGGTGACGAGATCGAAGCCCTGGTTCTCCAGAAGGAGGACAAGGAGGGGCGCCTGATCCTCTCGAAGAAGCGCGCTCAGTACGAGCGTGCCTGGGGCACCATCGAGAAGATCAAGGAAGAGGACGGGATCGTCACCGGCACGGTCATCGAGGTCGTCAAGGGCGGCCTCATCCTCGACATCGGCCTGCGGGGCTTCCTGCCGGCCTCCCTGGTCGAGATGCGCCGTGTCCGGGACCTGCAGCCGTACGTCGGCAAGGAGCTCGAAGCCAAGATCATCGAGCTCGACAAGAACCGCAACAACGTGGTTCTCTCCCGCCGTGCCTGGCTGGAGCAGACCCAGAGCGAGGTCCGCCAGACCTTCCTCACCACCCTGCAGAAGGGCCAGGTGCGCTCCGGCGTCGTCTCCTCCATCGTCAACTTCGGCGCCTTCGTCGACCTCGGCGGTGTGGACGGCCTGGTGCACGTCTCCGAGCTGTCCTGGAAGCACATCGACCACCCGTCCGAGGTCGTCGAGGTCGGCCAGGAGGTCACGGTCGAGGTCCTCGACGTCGACATGGACCGCGAGCGCGTCTCCCTGTCGCTGAAGGCGACGCAGGAAGACCCGTGGCAGCAGTTCGCCCGCACGCACCAGATCGGCCAGGTCGTGCCCGGCAAGGTCACGAAGCTCGTGCCGTTCGGCGCGTTCGTCCGCGTGGACGAGGGCATCGAGGGTCTGGTCCACATCTCCGAGCTGGCCGAGCGCCACGTGGAGATCCCGGAGCAGGTCGTCCAGGTCAACGACGAGATCTTCGTCAAGGTCATCGACATCGACCTGGAGCGCCGCCGCATCAGCCTCTCGCTGAAGCAGGCCAACGAGTCCTTCGGTGCGGACCCGAGCACGGTCGACTTCGACCCCACGCTCTACGGCATGGCGGCGTCGTACGACGACCAGGGCAACTACATCTACCCCGAGGGCTTCGACCCCGAGGCCAACGACTGGCTGGAGGGCTACGAGAAGCAGCGCGAGGAGTGGGAGCGCCAGTACGCCGAGGCGCAGCAGCGCTTCGAGCAGCACCAGGCGCAGGTCATCAAGTCCCGCGAGGCCGACGAGCAGGCGGCGGCCGAGGGTGCCGGTGCCGGCGGCGGCAGCGCGCAGCCGCAGCAGGGCGGCAACGGCGGCGGCGGTGGCCAGGCCGGCGCCTCCGGCGGCGGCTCGTACTCCTCCGAGTCGAACGACGACTCCGGTGCCCTCGCCTCGGACGAGGCGCTGGCCGCGCTGCGCGAGAAGCTCGCCGGCGGCCAGAGCTGAAGCCGAAGCTGAGCGTCCGCCGCTGAGCGGCGGCGTCGGCTGACAGTACAGAGAGTGGGGCCTGCTCCTTCGCGGAGCGGGCCCCACTTCGCTGTCCGCACCCGTGCGCGCCTGCCGCAGGAATGCCGGCGGCTCACACACCGTTGTCCTGTGTGAACGCGACTAGTTAGGGGCGCCAGCAGTGCTTGAACCGCACAGTGGGCAGAGCGTGTACACGTGGGACGAGAGCGGGCTCGAAGCTGTCGACGCCGTCATCGGCGGTCCCGACGGCGCGGGCCTGGTGATGCTGTATCACTTCGAGGGCTACATGGACGCCGGCGAGGCGGGAGAGCAGATCGTCGAGCGTGTGAAGGACAGCCAGCCCTGCGTCACCGTCGCGCGTTTCGACGCCGACCGGCTCGTGGACTACCGTGCGCGCCGCCCCACGATGACCTTCCGCAGCGATCGCTGGGTCTCCTACGAGACGCCCCGGCTGGAGCTCCGCCTCGTACGGGACGCGACAGGGGTGCCGTTCCTGCTGCTGTCCGGACCGGAACCGGACGTGCAGTGGGAGGCCTTCACCGCGGCCGTCCGTGAGATCACCGAACGCCTGGGCGTGCGCATGTCCGTCAACTTCCACGGCATCCCGATGGGCGTTCCCCACACCCGTCCCGTGGGCCTCACGCCGCACGGCACGCGAACGGATCTCGTACCGGGCCACAGCGCCCTCTTCGAGGAGGCCGAGGTCCCCGGCAGTGCCGCCGGCCTGATCGAGCTGCGGCTCGCGGAGTCCGGGCACGACGTGCTCGGCGTCGTGGCGCACGTGCCGCACTACGTCGCCCGTTCGGCCTACCCGGACGCCGCGCTCGTCATCATCGAAGCCATCACCTCCGCGACGGGGCTCGTGCTGCCCGACGTCGCGCACGCCCTGCGCAACGAGGCGCTCAAGACGCAGAACGAGATCGAACGGCAGCTCGCCGAGGGGGACGAGGACCTCGTGGCGGTCGTACGGGGCCTCGAGCAGCAGTACGACGCCCTCGCCGGTGCCGAGACGCGGGGAAACCTGGTGGCCGAACCCAGTGAACTGCCCTCGGCCGACGAGCTCGGCGCGGTCTTCGAACGCTTCCTCGCCGAGCGTGAGGACGAGGGCGGCGGGAGCAGCAGCGGAGGCGGCGCCGACGGAGGCACCGGCGGGGACAGCGCGAGCTGACCGGCGAGGCAGAGCGGCCGGGCGGAGCGAACGGGTCCTCCCGGTTTGGTTGGCCTGGGCGTGGCCGGATTCCGGGCACCGTATAGCGTTGCCGTCATGCTGAAGGTGGGCCTGACGGGCGGTATCGGCGCCGGGAAGAGCGAGGTCTCGCGGCTGCTGGACGAGCACGGTGCCGTGATCGTCGACGCGGACAAGATCGCCCGGGAGGTGGTGGAGCCCGGAACGCCGGGGCTGGCCGCCGTCGTTGCGGAGTTCGGGGAGGAGATCCTCGCACCGGACGGCAGTCTGGACCGGCCCAGGCTCGGGGCCGTCGTCTTCACCGACACGGACAGGCTCGCCGCGCTCAACGCCATCGTTCACCCGCTCGTGGGTGAACGCTCCGCCGAGCTGGAACGTCAGGCGGAAGAGGAGGACAGCGGCGGAGTGATCGTCCACGACGTACCGCTCCTCACCGAGAACGGGCTCGGGCCGCTGTACGAACTCGTCCTCGTCGTCGACGCCTCCCCGAAGACGCAGCTCGACCGGCTCGTGCGGCTGCGCGGCATGACCGAGGGGGAGGCTGCTTCCCGCATGGCGGCACAGGCGACACGCGAGGAGCGGCTTGCGCTGGCCGACATCGTGATCGGCAACGACGGCCCGCTGGAGGAGCTGGAGGCACGGGTGCGTGAGGTGTGGGAGGAGCTGCGCCGACGGGCGTAGGGGCGACCACCCGGGCGGCCCGGCGCCCGCCGGGACCGGGCGTTCCACGGACCGGGCAGCCCACCCGTGCGTAGTCCGCTCCGGTGGGAGCGGAGTGCCGCCGGTTGCGACTGGGAATAGCTACAGGGGATGAGGCGTTCTGGCGCCAGTGCACCGCAACCGTCACACCGGCACCGGTGAGGAGGCAGGCACCGTGTCCGAGGCCACCCCTGAGACCCTGGTCATCGAGTTCCGCGCTGCGGAGCAGCTGCTCAACGCGCACGACCCGCGGGGCGCGTTGAAGCTGCTCGACACGGTCATCGCGGCGCACCCGGAGAACACGGCGGCGCGGCTGCTGCGCGCTCGCGCATTCTTTCTCGGCGCGCAACTGCGTCCGGCGGAGATGGAGTTCCAGACCGTCCTGGAGCGCGAGCCTGACAACGCGTTCGCTCATTTCGCGCTCGCGCGTACGCTGCAGCGCGCCGACCGCAAGGACGAGGCGCGGCGGCACTTCCGGCTGGCCGCGGCCCTGGATCCGCGGCCCGACTTCGTCGAGGCCGCGGCCTTCGACCCTCCCCGCTCCTCCTGAGGGCCGCCCCGCTAGGGTGTGCTGCCGCGCGGACGTGCCGCACCGGCCGCGTTTCAGCACCAGCGGCAGTGACAGGGGGAGAGCATGTCGGGCACGGGGCGACAGGGGATCTTCGGCAGCTCCGGCACCGGGGGAGGACGGTCCGGTCTGACTCCCGAACTCGGTCTGACGAGCCCGTACGCGGCACTGCCCGCCCCGAGCTGGAAGGGCAGAGCACTGGGCGCGCTGTTCTTCCTCGGTGCTCTGGTCTGCGTGTGCTTCTCCGTCTACAACGGTGCGCACGCCGCGGGCATGGCCGGGCGGCAGGGAACCATCACCGTCGAGGCCTGCAGGGTCGAGCAGGGAAGCCGCAACTCCAGTGACACAACGGTCTGTTCAGGCACCTTCCGGCCCGAGGACGGGTCACGGGCCGTGCCCGGCGCGGAGGTGACGCGAGAGCTGCGCCAGGGCGAGAAGATCGAGGTCCAGCAGTCGGGGAACGGTTTCGTGCCCGTCGGATTCCGCGAGATCTGGCGCTGGAACGCGCTCTTCTTCTTCGCGTGGATCGTCGCCGCCCTGGGCGTGCCCTTCGCCGCGACCGGCATCTTCCCCGGCAGGCAGCAGGCGTTCGCCGTCGGACAGCGTGTCCGCGGCACACGGGCAGCGGTGGTCATGAAGTACCTGTACATCGGGGGCGGCGGCGGAATCGCGGTGTGCCTCTACATGATCTGGGTGCTCTGAGGACACGCCGTACGGGCAGATGGCGGCCTCCGCGCGCCCGCGTACGGGAGCGGCGGGCGGCGGCTCAGCCTGCGGCGGGAGCCCGGGCTTCCTCCGGGGCGGGCTCCCCGTACCAGCGCCATTCCGTCCGGCGGGGGTGGCCCGGGAGGTCGGTACGGCCCGTGGCCCAGAGCAGGGCGGGCCAGGGAGCCGCGTCCACCCGCACATCGGGAAAGAGCCGCACGAGCACTCGCCGGCACAGGTCCTCCGGAGGCTCCCAGGGGACGCCGATGCCCTGAGCGACGTCGTGGACGTGGACGAGCGTCTCCACGACGCCCATCGCGGCGAACCCCGCGGAGTCGGAGACGCCGTACGGATGCCAGGCGCGCAGCTCCGCCGGTGCCGTGCGCACCATGGCCGTCAGCAGCGAGCCACAGGCCTCCATGACTCGCAGCAGTCCTTCCGGGCCGGCGTCGCGGTCCGCGAACACCACGTTGGCGGGACCGTCCGGCTGCCGCCGCGTGAAGCCGAAAGGGATGCTGTCCGTCAACGGAGGGTTGTCCGGGGTGAGTTGGGCGGCGTAGCCGAACAGGTCGTCGTTCAGATGCTCGACGGTCTCCCAGCAGTCCCACTCCAGCGAGCCCGCCTTGACGCTCCAGTCCGCCCCCGTTCCCGTGCTGAGGGCGGCGACGGCGAGCCGTACGGCCGTGCGCACGTCGTCGGCGGTCACGGTCACCACAGGGGCAGGGTCTCTCGCGTCGTCGTCCGGCATTGCGCGAACGTACCAACCCCGCGGGTGTCCGCGCTCTGCGGTTTCCGGACGGACATCGCTGGTCGGAAAAGTGTGCGGGCACTGTCAGTGGTGCGCCGTAGACTCAGGCGCGTTCGAGTGGGGACCGTGCGTCACAGGGGAGCGCACGGTCCGCACGGCACGAGAAGCGGAAGCGGTGGCGCGGATGGCAGTGCCCCCGGGGGGCGGTCTCGCGCGGTGCGCGGCGGTCTTCCTGCCGGGGGAGCCGGGCCCGTCCCGTACCGGAAGAGTCGCCTTCTGGCGTCCGGACGGCGGCGCGCTCCCGGAGCCGGGTGACGCCGGGGTTCCGGGTGCGGAGCGGCTGACGCTGACGGTCGCGCGGCGTCACGGCAAGGGCGCGAGGGCCCGTACGGCCGAGGCGCTGAGCACGGGAGTCGCCGAGGCGCTTCCGTTGCTGGTCCGTGCGCGGCAGGACCCCGGAGCCCATCCCGCGGCCGCGTGCTGGGGAGCGGCCGCGCTGCACGCGCTGCATCTCGTGGCGCGCGGCCGTCTGCTGCCCGGCCTCGGCAGCGGGAACTCCGACGCCTGGCGGGCCGGGCCGCTCGACGCCCAGGACGCCGCCCAGGTGCGGGCGATCGCTGCGGCCATGCCGGCCGAGGCCCACGCGGTGCCCGTGCCGGGCAGCCGCAGGCCCCTGCTGCTGCCCGCTCCCGAGAGCCTGCTGCGGTCCTTCCTCGACGCCGTGGCCGACACGCTGCCGCGTACGCCTGCGGCGCCGAAAGCGGTCGGTGCGCCCTTCGCCGCATGGGAGCCGCAGCGGCTGCCGGAGGCGGCACGCGAATGGGCGGCCGAGGTCGCGGCAGGCATGGACACGGGCGTGCGGATCTCGCTCCGCCTCGACCTCTCCGCCGACGACCTGTTCGACGCGGGGCCCGCAGAGGAAACCTCCGGTGACGCTCCGCGCTCCGGGGACGGTCCCTCCGCGGGGGGCCGTAACGGGCAGGTCCGCAGGGGCTCGGCGGCCGTCGTGCAGGTGCACAGCCTCGCCGACCCCGTGCTCGTCGCGGACGCGGCCCAACTGTGGGCCGGCGCCGAGCACTTCGGCCCGCGTGCCCGCATCGACACCCTGCTCGCGCTGCGCCGCGCCGCCCGCGTGTGGCCGCCGCTCGCCCGGATTCTGGAGCGACCCGTCCCGGACGTACTGCCGCTCACGGAGGACGAGTTGAGCGACCTGCTCGGCAGAGCCGCGACCAGGCTGGCCGCCGCCGGTGTCGCCGTGCACTGGCCGCGTGAAGTGGCAAGGGAGCTGACCGCCACCGCCGTGATCCGGCCCGCTCCGGGCTCGGCCTCGGACGGCTTCGGCTTCTTCGAGGCGGACGAACTCCTCCAGTTCAGCTGGCAGTTGGCCCTCGGAGGCGATCCGCTGACCGAGGCCGAGATGGACGCGCTGGCGGAGGCCCACCGGCCCGTCGTGCGGCTGCGCGGCCAGTGGGTGCTGGTCGACCCCGGGCTCGTACGCAAGGCCCGCAAGCGCAACCTTGGTCTGCTGGAGCCGGCCGACGCGCTGGCGGCCGCGCTCACCGGCACCGCGGAGGCCGACGGGGAGACCGTGGAGGCCGTACCGGCCGGGGCGCTGGCCCGGCTGCGGGCAAGGCTGACCGCCGAACTGCCGCCGCTCGGCCAGCCGGACGGGCTGCACGCCACTCTCCGCGACTACCAGCTGCGCGGACTGGCCTGGCTCGAGACGATGACGTCGCTCGGTCTGGGCGGCTGCCTCGCCGACGACATGGGGCTGGGCAAGACCGTCACACTGATCGCGCTCCATCTGCACCGCGCAGCGGCCGGTTCACGGGAGCCCACCCTCGTCGTCTGCCCCGCCTCGCTGCTGGGCAACTGGCAGCGCGAGATCGAACGCTTCGCGCCGGGCGTTCCCGTCTCCCGCTTCCACGGGCCGGGGCGAAGCCTCCCGTGCGGCGCGGAGGAAGGGGAGGCAGGCGGCTTCGTCCTCACCACCTACGGCACGATGCGCTCCGCCGCTTCCCAACTGGCCGCCCACCGCTGGGGAATGGTCGTCGCCGACGAGGCGCAGCACATGAAGAACCCGCACTCCGCCACGGCGAGAGCGCTGCGCAGCCTGCCCGCTCCCGCACGCGTCGCCCTCACCGGCACACCCGTCGAGAACAACCTCTCCGAGCTGTGGGCGCTCCTCGACTGGACGACGCCGGGGCTGCTCGGTCCGCTGAAGTCCTTCCGCGCCCGGTACGCCCGGGCAGTGGAGGGCGGTGAGGACGAGCAGGCGACACAGCGGCTTGCCCGGCTGGTGAGGCCGTTCCTGCTGCGGCGCAGGAAGTCCGACCCCGGCATCGCGCCCGAACTGCCGCCGAAGACCGAGACGGACCACCCGGTCGGGCTCGTACGTGAACAGGCCGGGTTGTATGAGGCAGTCGTACGCGAGACCCTCGCCCGTATCGAGACGGCCGAAGGCATGGCGCGCCGCGGTCTGGTCATGAAGCTGCTGACGGCGCTCAAGCAGATCTGCAACCACCCGGCGCAGTATCTGAAGGAGGCTGCCGCGGCGCCGGGACGGGAGGGGAGCGCCGTGCTCGCCGGCCGTTCGGGGAAGCTGGAGCTCCTGGACGAACTGCTGGACGTCATCCTCGCGGAGGGCGCCGCGGTGCTGGTCTTCACGCAGTACGTCGCGATGGCCAGGCTCATCGAGCGCCACCTGCAACAGCGGGGCGTGCCGGCGCAGTTGCTGCACGGGGGCACTCCCGTCCCGCGGCGGGAGGAGATGGTGCGCCGCTTCCAGGGCGGTGAGGTCCCGGTGTTCCTGCTGTCGTTGAAGGCCGCGGGTACGGGGCTCAACCTCACCCGCGCCGCGCATGTCATCCACTACGACCGCTGGTGGAACCCGGCCGTGGAGGAGCAGGCGACAGACCGGGCCTACCGCATCGGCCAGACCCAGCCTGTGCAGGTCCACCGCATCATCACCGAGGGCACGGTCGAGGAGCGGATCGCCCAGCTGCTGGACTCCAAGCGGGAGTTGGCCGACGCGGTGCTCGGCGGCGGTGAGGCCGCGCTGTCCGAACTGACGGACGCGGAGCTCGCCGACCTCGTCTCGCTGAGGAGGACGGCGTGAACTGGAGGACGGCGTGAACGGGCGGCCCGGCATCCGGGCGGACGGGTCTCCGGCCGGCGGTGCGGCTGCCGGGTCCGGCCCGGCGTCGGCCCGCGCGCGCAGCCTTCCGCCGGCGCCTCCCCGCCCGGGCGCCCGTGGCCCCTTCGCGGAATCCTGGTGGGGCAACGCCTGGGTGCGGGCCCTGGAGGACTCCTCACTGGACGCCGGACGGCTCTCCCGGGGGCGTACGTACGCGCGCGGCGGGCACGTCGGGACGATCACCGTCACGCCCGGCCGGATCTCCGCACCCGTGAGCGGCAGCCGCCCCCGCCCGTACCGCACGGTGATCCGCATGAGGGTGCTGACCGAGCGGGAACGGGAGGCGTTCCTGGACGCTGTCTGCGCCCAACCCGCCCACATCGCAGCGCTGTTGGACAAGGACATGCCGCACGCGCTGGTGGACGCGGCGGCTGCCGCGGGCGTACGGCTGCTGCCGGGGCCAGGTGAACCCGACCCGGCCTGCTCCTGCCCCGACAGCGGGCGCCCCTGCAAGCACGCTGCGGCCCTGTGCTACCAGACGGCCCGCTTCCTGGACGCGGACCCCTTCGTGCTGCTGCTTCTGCGCGGACAGGACGAGGAGGGGCTGATCGACGAACTGGCCCGCCGCAACGCCAAGTTGAGCGCGCAAGGTGCGGGCACGGACACGCACGCCGGAACCGGCAGCGGCACCGGCACCGGCACCGGCACCGGCGAGGGAATCCCGTACAGCCCGCCGGGCATCCCGGCCCGGGACGCGCTGGCCACGTCCGTACGTCCGCCGCTGCCCCCACCCCTGGAGCCGCCCGCCGCGCCCGGCGAACCGCCGTTGCTGCCCGAGCTTCCCGGCGCACCCGACCCCGCCGCCCTCACCTTCCTCGCCACCGGCGCGGCACGGCGCGCCCACGCGGCCCTCACGACCGGGCCCGCCGCCCTCGAACGGCTCCCCCCACCGCACGACGCCGTACGTCTCGCGGCCACCCACCCTCAACTCACCGGCCGTGGCACGTTCTCGGACCTCTTCGCCCGGCTGGCGCGCGGGAGCGGGCACACCGCGCAGGGTCTGGCCAGGGCCGCCGCGGCCTGGCGCCAAGGAGACGAGGGCCTGTCCGTCCTGGAGACCGTCTGGGATCCGCCCGCGGGCGGCTTCGACCGCGCACGCGGTGCGCTCGCCGCCGCCGGCCTGCCCCGCATGACGATCCGTCACAACCGTCTCACCGACGCCACCGGCACCCTCCAGCTCCGTTACGGCCGTGACGGCCGCTGGTACCCGTACCGCAGCGAACGCACGGGCGACGGGCAGCGGCAGGAGTGGTGGCCCGAGGGCCCCGCGGACAGCGACCCGGTCGCGGCCCTGAACGCCCTGACGGAGGGCTGAGAGCCGGGCTGTGTGCGCCCCGCCGCTGTGCGCGTGAGGCGTACCATCAACTGCTGGACGTCTGCGCGGACTTGCAGGGGGAGAGCATGGACACGGCTTCAGCGAGCGCGATCGCCGCGGCGGTCAGCGGGGCGGCGAGCTCCGTCGGTACGGAAGCGGGCAGGCACGCGTGGGAGTCGCTGCTCGCCCTGTGCCGCCGCGTCGGCGGGAGGCAGCCGGGAGACGGGATCGCACTTCCCGAGGACGAGGGCGACGAGGAACAGGTCCGCGTCCTGACCACCCGCGTGATCGAGGAGAGCGAACGGGACGGGGACTTCGCCGCCGGCCTGGAATCCTGGGCCGCGCAGCACGGGTTCCCCCTCCGGGTCGACAGCGGCTCCGTCAGCAACACCATCTCCGGCGACGCCCGCGTCAGCGGTCCCGTCATCCAGGGCCGCGACTTCTCCGGGCCGATCACCTTCGGCGGCTAGGCCGGTCAGTCCGTGACCGGCCCCGGGCAGCGGGACTGCTGCCTCCGCACCCGGGTGCCAGGCGCCGATCACGGGTGAAGCTGACCTGCCGGCCGGCCTGCCGTCGGGCTCGCCGCCCGACGACAGGCCGCCGGATATCAGCCGCGGGTTCCGAGCAGGCGGTGCAGCTCGGCGCCGCGGTCGGCGGTGCCCTCGGAGCCGTACGGTGCCGGAACGGCTGCCTTGGCGTCCTCGGGGCTCAGCGGCTCCGGATCCGGCAGCGCCTCGCAGGTGGCCTCCGCTTCACCGCTGCCCTTGCCCTTCGGGACCTTGCCGGTCGCGAGGTAGTCGGCCAGGTGACCGTCGAGGCACTTGCTGCCGCTCAGGCTGATGCCGTGGTTGCCGCCTCCCTCTTCGACGACGAGGCTCGAACCGCGCAGCTTGCGGTGCATGTTGACGCCGCCCTCGTACGGGGTGGCCGCGTCGTCGGTGGCCTGGAAGAGCAGCAGCGGCGGAAGCTTCTTGTTCGAAACGTCCAGCGGCTTCTGGGACTTCACCGGCCAGAAGGCACAAGGAGCATTGTACCAGGCGTTGTTCCACGTCATGAAGGGTGCCTTCTCGTAGGTCTCCTCCATGTCACGGTGCCAGGTGCCCCAGTCGCGCGGCCAGGACGCGTCACGGCACTGCACCGAGGTGTAGATGGAGTAGCCGTTGTCGCCTTCGGCGTCCACGGTGCCCATCGCCTCGTAGGCGGCGACGACCGGGGCGGTGTCCTTGTCCTTGACGAACGCGGCGAAGGCCGCCGCCAGATCGGGCCAGGAGCCGTTGAAGTACCCGCCCGGGATGAAGGTGTCCTCGAGTTCGGAGGCGCCGACCTTGCCGCCCGCGGGCTTCTTCCGCAGCGCGTCGCGCATCTTGTACCAGGCCTTCTCCACGGCGGCCGGGTCCTTGCCGAGCTTGTAGTCCGCGTCGTGCTTGGCGACCCACGCCATGAAGGCCTTGTGGCGGGACTCGAAGGCGTGGTCCTGGGCGATGTTGGCGTCGTACCAGACCCCGTCGGGGTCGACCATGCTGTCCAGCACGGCGCGGCGTACGCGGTCCGGGTACAGCTTGGCGTAGACGGCTCCGAGGTAGGTGCCGTACGAGTAGCCGAAGTAGTTGATCTTTTTGCTGCCCAGCGCGGTGCGGATGCGCTCCATGTCCTTGACCGCGTTGACCGTGTTGATGTGGCGCAGCAGCTTGCCGTGCTTCTTGCCGCACGCCTCGGCGAAGCCCTTGGCGCGCTCGATGTTGGCCAGCTCGTCCTTCTTGCTCCGCGGCACGCTGTCGGGGCGCACCGGGTCGAAGTAGCCGGGCTTGCAGTCGAGTGCGGGCTCACTCTTGCCGACTCCGCGAGGGTCGAAACCGATCACGTCGTACTGTGACGCGACCTTCTTCGGCAGCGACTTGGCGACGAAGCCCGCGAGAGTCAGCCCGCTGCCGCCGGGGCCGCCGGGGTTGACCAGCAGCGGACCCTGGGACTTCTCTGCGGTGTGCTGCACACGGGAGAGAGCGATGGTGATCTTCTTGCCGTCCGGCTTGCCGTGGTCCAGCGGTACGCGGACCTTGGCGCACTGCAGGTCCGGGTAGTCCTCCGTGGCGCAGTCGGACCACTTGAGTTTGCCGGCGCCGGCCGACGGCCCGTCGGCGTCGGCGGATCCGGCGTTCGCCGCGACCGGTATGGCCGTGATCAGTCCGGCCAGCACGACCGCCGCGCCGCCGTAGACGGCCATCACGCGTCTTCTTTTCATCCGAGCTCCAGTGGGAGAGTCAAGGCCGCACCTCGCGGCCATACCGCATCGTGCAGCACTCGCGCACCCCTCGTGATGCTTCCGGGCAAAATCGGTCCGGTCCTGTGACCTGGGATGTGACGCGCGTTGCGCGCGAGCCGTACGGCCGCCGTGCCGGAGGGCCAGCAACCGGCAGGCGGCGCAGGGGTGTTGAGCCCGGCCCCGGAGGGCGGCGGCAGGTTTGCGGCTTATGCCTGTTCCGGGTCCGAACCCGGGTCCCTGCCCGGCTCCGAACGCGTCCCCGGGTGCGAGCCGTTGGCACCGGCGCCGTTCTCCGCGCCGCCCGTGCCTTCGCCGCCCGCCGTGCCCGTACGCGCGAGCGCCGCCTCGCGGGCAGCCGCCACCAGCCTCTCCAGCCGGTCGCTGTGCGCGCCCCGCCAGTACACGCGGGAGCAGGAGCGGCAACGTACGAAGCTGTCGTACGTACGCCGCGTGCCCGGCCGGAGCAGCGGCGCGACCTCTGACTTGGCGACCGGTGACAGCGTCCCGTTGCAGGCCATGCAGCGCCTCCACGGCTCCAGCGGAGGTGCGAACCGGTCGAGGACGTCGAGGAGTTGGTCGTCGGGACGGTCGCCCCGCACATACGCGCCCAGCCACAGCGACCTGCGAAGCAGCAGCCCCCGGTCCTGAGTGAGGAGCACCCGGCGCTCGGCGTTGGCCTGGGCGAGCAGCGCGTCGTCGGCGGCGTCGTTGCCGTAGGCGGTGTCGAGCCCCACCAGGCGCAGCCGCCTGGCCAGCGCACCCAGATGGACGTCCAGTACGAAACGGGGCGGCCCCGGAGCGGGAACCGGTTGCGGACGCGGGACGCCTGCCACGTCGGCGACCTCGGCGTCGCGCGGGCGGTACGCGGGCGTGACCCGGCGCCCCGCGGACTCACCCGGCCCCCGCACGGTCAGCCCGCCCACCTCCGTGAGCGGCACGCCGAGGGACTGGATGACATGGCCCAGCGTCGACGTGCCGTCATGGGACATGCCGGTTCCGCCGGAGCGCCGGTGCCGCGCGGCGAGGAAGAGGCGCAGACCGCCGGCGAAGCGGAGCCGGATGTGCTGCGCGTGTGTCACGTGCCGTCGTCGGGCGGGGGAGAGGAACCGTGCGGCGTCGGACGTACCTCGAAGCCCTTGAGTCCTTGCGGCTGCTCCTCGTAGACCTCCGCCTTCTCCACAGTGGCCGTCGGCGGGCCCTCGTGCGCCCAGTCGACGAGCTGCTCGACGGCGCCCGTCTCGCCCTCGAAGACGGCCTCGACGCCGCCGTCCGGGAGGTTGCGGACCCATCCGTTCACGCCCTGGGCGGTGGCCGTCGCACGGCAGGTGTCGCGGAAGAACACGCCCTGCACGGCGCCTGAGACGATCACGCGCTTGCGGTACATCGGCCGGACACCTCCGGTGGATCATCCTGTGCCCTGTGCGGTCGGGGCGCTGACTCCGGTGGATCTCGTCCAGGATAGGGACATCCCGGGCGGGTGATCCACCGGAAGCGGCCGCACCGCCGTCTCCGGGGCCGGTCAGATGTCGCAGCCGACGCCGTCCCCGTCGCGGTCCAGATGCCGCCCGTAGCCCGGCTCGCCCCGGTGCACGGGTGCCGCGCCCGCGGACCGTGCCTCGGAGCAGTTGCCGTAGTGAACGGAGCCGGAGTCTCCCGGGCCCGGGTCTCCGGCGGCGGGCGCCTTCGCCGTGACGGTGACCGTCGTCCTGACCTTCACCTTCTTGGTCTCGGTGACGGTGGGTGCCGGACCGGCCTCCGGCGTCGCCGTCTCGGTGACGGTCGCCGTGGCCGTCGGGCGGGGTGTCGCGGACGTCCTCCTGCCGTCGTCGGGAGCTGATCCGGCCGCACCGGTCGTGCCCAGGGCGAAACCGAAGAACCAGGTGAGGAAGAGCGCCGGTATCAGGACGCGTTTGCGCGCCCATCCCGGAGAGCGGGGCGGGCCGGGGTGCGGCGGGAACGGCCGGGGCTGAGGCTGACCGGGATGCATGAGGACTCCCCTCGCGAAGTGAGGCCGCAAGTGTGGCCCGTTATGGGGAAGTTGAGGAGAAGTAGTGATGAAAAAGCGGAGATGTCAACCGAATTGAGACCTGTGTCATGGGCGCCGCCCGCGGCTGCCGTGTCCCACGCCGGAGCCGGCCGCCCTCCGCGCCACCGCCTCGCCCCGCTCTCCGGGATGGGCGCGCGTGCGCGTCGCGGCCGGCACACGTCACGATGGACGGGTGCGACTCGAACCGGTCACCTGGGAGATCCTCACCGAACAGCTCGCCGAACACGTCGCCGGGCAGGCATCCGCCTCAGGGGACGGCAGTGCATGGCGGCGCGTCGCCGTCGACGGCGCGCCGCCCGCACCCACCGGCGAGCTGGCGGAAGAGCTGGCCGAAGCCCTGCGGCTGCGCGGCAGGCCGGTCCTGGTCGTGGACGCCGACGGGTTCCTGCGCGCGGACTCCCTTCGCTTCGAGTTCGGCAAGCAGGACCCCGACGCCTACTACGACCTCTGGTACGACACCGGAGCCCTGTGGCGTGAGGTCTTCGGCCCTCTCGACCGCGGCGGCGACGGCCGCGTCCTGCCCGATCTGCGCGCTCCCTCCGTGGACCGGCCCACCCGCAGCCCGCACGTGCTGCTTCCCCGAGGCGGCGTGATGGTGCTGCACGGGCCGTTCCTGCTCGGGCACTGGTTCCCCTTCGACCTGTCGGTACATCTCGGGCTCTCCGCGAAGGCGCTGGAGCGGCAGACCCCGGTGGGCGAACGGTGGAGACTGCCGGCCTTCGCCCGGTACGCCGAGGAAGTGGCCCCCGAAGAGGCTGCCGACGTGTGCGTCCGCGCCGACAAGCCGCGGCACCCGGCGTGGAACGGCCCACCACGGCACGGCAGTCCGCCGCCGCCGTGACGGCGGGCCGGGCGCCGCAGGAGGAACGCCCGGCTGTTCAGGCGCCGTTCAGAGCGACGGACGCGAACCGGTCCGCGAATCCCTGCCAGTTCCTGAGGGATTCAGGCTCGTCCCGTTCGGCGGTGCGGACCAGTTCGTCCCGGTCGAAGCCCTGCCGGCGCAGCGCCTCCGCGTCCCAGCCCCTGATGTGCTGCGGCGTCGCCTCGGGATGGAACTGCACGCCCCACGCGGACTCCCCGACACGGAACGCCTGTACGGGACAGCGCTCGCTGCTCGCCAGCCAGCGCGCGTTCCGCGGGAGCCTGCTGATCGCGTCGACACGGTGCTCGACCGCCTTCACGCGCGCGGGCAGCCCCTGGAAGAGCGGATCGTCCAACGCCTCGGGGCGCAGCGTGAGTTCGGTGCTGCCCGACTCCGGCAGCCCGTGTTCCGCCCGTACGGTCCCGCCGGCGACGTACGCAAGGAGCTGTGCGCCCAGACAGATTCCGAGAACCGGCACTCCCGTACGCAGCGCCTCCTCCGCCAGTGCGCGTACGGGGGCGAGCCACGGGGCGCGGTCGTCGGCGTCCGGCATGTAGCCGCCGCCGAGCACGATCAGACTCCGGTGGCCCGTCAGGTCCTCCGGCAGCCGCCCGCCGTCCCAGGCGTGGACGACGTCCAGGCCGAGACCCTGCTGGGCGAGCCGGCTCCCGAACCGGCCCGGACCTCCCGTCGGGGTGTTCTGCACCACGAGAGCACGCACCGTTCCGCCCGCCTTCCGTCGTCAGCCCCTGCCCCGGGACGGCGATAGGTTCCCGGCATGAGCCATTCAAGCAACGAGCTCCACGACGGTGCACCGGAGTACCCGGGAAGGAGCGGCCATGCGGCGACGCAGGAAGTGGAACCGGCGGATGTCGGCCGGGTGCGCACCGCCTACGCCCCGGACCCGGACGGCGACCCGGACCCGGGCGAGATCGTCTGGACGTGGGTTCCCTACGAGGAGGACGACGGCAGAGGCAAGGACCGTCCCGTGCTGATAGTGGCCCGGGAGGACCGGGGAACGGTGCTCGGCGTCCAGTTGACCTCCCGGGAACGCGACGGCCAGGCCGGGTGGCTGCCTCTCGGCACGGGCCCGTGGGACCGCAGTGGACGCGACTCCTGGGTGGGCACGGAGCGGGTGCTGCGTGTCCACCCGGACGGGATGCGGCGTGAGGCGTGCGCGCTCGACAGGGCGCGGTTCAACCGCGTCGTGCACCGCCTGCAGCAGATCTACGCCTGGCGGTGAGCCATCCGGCCCGGGAGCGTCCCGGGCCTCTCCGGTCCGGCGGACCGGGGCCAGGCCCGTCCCGGGCCCCGCCGGTCGGGCGGACCGGGGCAAGGCGGGCGAAACACCCCGGGATCGGCTGTGAAGGTCTTGTCCAATGGGGCGCGCGAGGCGGCGCGGGAACCTAACATGAGTCCCCCGCACGTGTGTTGACCATGTGACGGTTCTGTGGCCGTTCACGCACCTTCCTGATGGGGTGACGGACGATGCTCCGTACCGCTGCGGCGCAGCCGGAGTTACTCACGTACGGACCTGTCACGCCGTTATTGGCGTACGCCATGGCCTGCCTGGGCAGTGCCCTCGGGCTGAGGTGCGCCATCCGGACACCGGGCGCGGCACGCCGCAGACGCACGGCATGGCTTCTCCTCGGCTCCGTCGCCGTGGGCATGGGGATCTTCACCATGCACTTCGTGGCGATGATCGGCTTCCGCGTCGGTCAGGCGCCGATCGAGTACGACATGGTGATGACGTACGGGAGCCTCGCCCTCGCCGTCGTCGTCTCCGCCGTAGCGCTGTTCCTGGTCGCCGGCCGTCGCGCCTGGCTGACGGTCCTCGGCGGGGGCCCGGTCCTCGGGCTCGGCGTATCCGCCACGCACTACCTGGGCATGATGGGCATGCGCGTCCCGGGGACGGTCCGGTACGACGAGCGGATCATGGCGATCTCCGTCGCCCTCGCCGTCGTCGTCACGGCCGCGGGACTGTGGTGCGCGACGCGGGTGAGGCACATGGGTGCCTCGCTGGCCGCCGCGCTGATCCTGGGGCTCGGCTTCATCGGGATGCACTACACCGGCATGGCGGGGATGTCGGTACGCCTCTACAGCGAGGACGGCGCGGTCGGCAGTTCATCGTCGCTGGGCACGCTCACGCCCGTACTCATCGGGCCCGTGCTTCTGCTGCTGCTGATCACGCTGTTCGTGAGCCTCGATCCGATGATGGAGCGGGACGGCAGGCGGAAGTGGGGAACACGTCCCGGGGAAGGCACCGGGGAGAAACTGGAATGGATCCCCTTCGAACAGCGCTGACCTCGACGGCCCGTACGGCGGCACGCGCGGCGGGACCCCATGAACCGGAAGGCAGGTGGAACGGTGGCTCCGAACACCGCTGACCAGCTGGCGGCGATGCCCGACGACTGGGAGCGTGCCCTCGCGGTCGTGGCGCACCCGGACGACATGGAGTACGGGTCGGCCGCGGCGGTCGCCGAATGGACCGCCGCCGGCAAGCAGGTCTCCTACCTCATGGTCACGCGGGGCGAGGCGGGCATCGACGGGCTGGAACCCGCGGAGTGCGCCCGGGTGCGCGAGGCCGAGCAGCACGCCAGCGCCCGTACGGTCGGCGTCACCGCGGTCGAGTTCCTCGGCCACAGGGACGGCGTGATCGAGGAGGGCGTGCCGCTGCGCCGTGACATCGCCGCCGCCATGCGGAAGTGGCGGCCGGAGCTCGTCGTGACGCTCAATCACAGGGAGACCTGGGGCGGCACGTCCTGGAACACTCCCGACCACCGCGCCGTGGGCCGGGCCGTACTGGACGCGGCCGGCGACGCGGGGAACCGCTGGATCTTCCCCGAGCAGCTCGCCTCCGGTGGCGAAGGCGCCTGGGGCGGTGTGCGCTGGGTCGCCGTGGCCGGTTCACCGCAGGCGACGCATGCCGTGCCGGTGGGGAAGGAAGCGGTCGACCGGGCCGTGGCTTCGCTGTCCGAGCACCGTGCGTACATCACCGCGCTCAGCGACGAGCCCGTGGAGAGCTATGCGCGCTCCTTCACCGAGTGGGCCGTCGGACTCGGCGCGGATCGGTTCGGCGGCCGGGACTGCGTCACTTTCGAGCTGTATCCGCGGTGACGGCCGCTGGGGGCAGCATTCCTCGCAGCGTCAGGACGAGCACCGGCACCAGCAGCGCCGCCGCCAGCGCGCTGAGCCAGCCGTAGCCCGCCTGCGCGACGACGAGCCCGGACAGCGCGCCGCCGGCGCCCGCTGCCGCGTTCATCGTCAGATCGGACAGGCCTTGTACGGCGGCACGGGCCGGCTGCGGCACCGAGTCGGTCAGCAGCGCCGACCCCGATACGAGCCCCGCCGACCAGCCCAGGCCGAGAAGGAACAGCCCCACGCCCGACTGGGTGTGGTGGCCGCCCGCGGTGCCCGCGAGCGCGGCGGCACAGGCGAGCAGCACGACGGAGAACAGGATGACGGCGAGCCGGCCGAAGCGGTCGGCGAGCCAGCCCATCACCGGAGAGAACGCGTACATGCCCACGATGTGCGCGCTGATGACGACGCCGATCAGCTCGATGCCGGCACCGTGCCGACCCAGATCGACGGGTGTCATCACCATGATCGAGACCATCGCGGTGTGCGCGACGGCAATCGTCACCAGGGCCAGCCGGGCATGCGCGGACGCGGCGACAGCGGCGAAACCGGCGCGCAGCGAACGGTCCGCGCTCCCGGGACGGAGCTTCGCGACCACGGGCGGCCGCGGGCTCGTGCCGACGGTGCCCGTCTCGCCCGATCCGGCGGCGGAGGCGGCGGCAGCGGCATCGGCGTCCGCCTCGGCGACGGCCTCGGCCTCGGCGGCGGTCACGGTGCCGTCCGGCTCGTCGGCCTCGGCGAGGGCGCGGGCCGTGAGCAGCGGATCGGGACGCAGCAGCACATGGACCAGGACGGCGGTGAGGAGGAAGACCGCCGCGCCCCACGCGAACGCGCCTGCCGTAGCGGGGACGCCGAGCCAGGTGACCGTGTCGCCCGCGGGTGCGGCGATGTTCGGACCGAGCACGGCCCCGACCGTGGTCGCCCATACGACGAGGGAGATGGCGCGCGCACGCTGCCCCGGCTCGGCAAGGTCCGCGGCTGCGTACCGGGCCTGGAGGTTGGCCGAACTGGCCGCGCCGAACGCCGTCGTGCCGAGCAGCAGCAGCGGGAAGTTGCCGAGCCCGGCTCCGGCGACGACCACGGCGCCTCCCGCGGCCCCGATGACGTACGCGAGAGTCAGCCCGGCGCGGCGGCCGCGCGACGCCATGAGTGACGCGAGGGGCAGCGACACCAGTGCCGTACCGATGACGGCCGAGGTCGAGGCGAGCCCGGACAGCGCCTCGGAACCGCTGACTTCCTTGGCCAGCACGGCCGCCAGTGTCACGGCGGTGGCCACGCCGAGACCGCCGAGCATCTGACTGACCATGAGCACGACCGCGGTACGGCGGCGGAGCCGCGTCAGCTCAGCGCCCCGGGGGAGCGGCGGCAAGCCGGCACGGGTGCCTGACCTGTCAGGTGCGTCCGCGGCGTTGTTGGTGTCGGTCACGCCAGGCAGTCTGGCAGGCCCGGGCGCATACGCCTACGGGGTTTCGCGCCTCGCCGGGCCTCCGCAGCCGCCCGCATCAGAACAGCGGCTCCGGAAGCAGCCCTTCAAGGGCGAGCAGCGTGCGTTTGGTCTCCAGCCCGCCGCCGAAACCGCCCAGGCCGCCGCCGCTCTCGACGATCCGGTGACAGGGGACGAGGACTGGGAGCGGATTCGAGCCCATGGCCGTGCCGACGGCCCTGGCGGCTCCCGGTTCGCCCACGCGGTCGGCGAGATCCTGATAGCCGGCAGTGGCTCCGTACGGCACTGATGCCAGCAGCTCGCGGAGCACTCTCTCGTTGAAGCCGCCCGAGAGCGACCAGTCGAGCGCCGCGGTGAACTCGCGGAGCTCACCGCGGAAATAGGAGTCGAGCTCCGCGGCGGCGCCCGCGAGGACGTGGCCCCCGGCGTGATCCGCGGCGCCTGCCACGGATCCCGGATCCGCGGGCCCGTCCACGCGGACCGGGGGCGAACCCAGCCGGCCGGTGATCCGGGCGAGGGCCCGGTCAGCCGTCGCCGGTCCGGCGTGGAAGACGACATTGACCAGACCCTCGTCGGTCGCGGCGAGCAGCAGGGGGCCGACAGGGGTGTCCCGCACCGTCCAGCTGGAGGCGCGGGCTGCCGTACTCGCCGTTCTCTCACTCATGCGGCAACCGTAGAGGGCTCCTCTGACAGTTGCCGGATGCGTGATGACGATCAAGGAGATGCGGGCAGGGGGGAGTGGGGGCCAAGGAAAGGAGGGGACGGGGAAGCGGAGGGACAGGACAGCGGCGGGTCGGGGAAGTACGGGTCAGGGAGTGGGGCCGAGAAGTGGGGGGTGGGGAACGGAAGCGGCCGTGGGACGGGCCGCGGAGCGGAGCGGTCCGGTGTGGATCCGTCCGCGAACGGTCCGGTTCAGCCGCCCGTCGCGTCCCGTACGACGTCGGGGAAGTTGCTGATGATGCCGTCGACCCCGGCCTTGTCGACCGTGCGCGCGGTCGATGCGTCGTTCACCGTCCACGTGAAGACCTGCATCTGCTTGCCGAGCGGTCCCTTGCGCGCGTGCACCGCCTTGACGTAGTCCTTCGTCACGGTCGAGTGCGTCGGGTTGATCTGGTCGGTGAACTGCGCGTACGAGTCCAGCTCGGAGACCTTCGGATTGCCCAGGAACCCCGTCTTCACGCCCGAGTTCAGGACGTGCGTCGTCCTCACCGAGTTGGCGTTGAAGCTCTGGATGACGAGCTTGCTCTTCAGGTGCGAGCTGTCCAGCCAACCCTCGCTGCGCAGCTCCCTGAGCGTCTGCGCCTCGACGCCGGGGTACAGCTCAGGGGCCTTGAGCTCCAGCAGCAGCTTCTGGCCGCTCTTGGTGATGTGCCTCAGATACTGCTCCAGAGTGGGGACCTTCTCACCCGCGTAGTCGTCGCTGAACCAGCTCCCGGCGTCCAGGCGTGAGATCTCCTTGGCCGTGAAGTCGGAGACCTTCCACGGTGAGCGCTTCGGGTAGAGGGACTCGGCGTTGGTCGTACGGGAGAGCGTGGTGTCGTGCATGACGACGAGCTCGCCGTCCTTGGTGCGCTGTACATCGTTCTCGACCCAGTCGAAGCCGAGTTTGTCGGCCTTGCTGACCGCCGCGAGCGTGTTCTCCGGCGCATAACCGGAAGCTCCGCGGTGTGCCACCGTGACCGGTGATTTGTTGCTCTTGGTGTCCTGCCGCGGGGCCGCCTGGGCCGGGGACGCGGTGAGAGTGAGAACGGACATGCCCAGGAGCACACCGGTGGCGGCGGCTACTGCACGGCGCATCGACATACGGGGACTCCTCGCGTTCGTGCGAACACTGTCAGCTAAAGGCTTCCCGTTGTGCGATACACGGAAGCAGAAGCGGAGTGTCGTGGGTGTGAACGTGGTGCGACTGTTCCGTCCCGCTGCGTGAGCCGGTTGTCAGTGCGGAGTCGTACGGTGGTCTGCATGCGGCCGCAGACCCAGATCGAACGTACGGTGGCGCCTTTCGAGGTCGTCAGCCCCTACCAGCCGAGCGGTGACCAGCCCACCGCCATCAGTGAGCTGGCGCAGCGCGTCAGCGGGGGCGAGAAGGACGTCGTGCTGCTCGGCGCGACGGGCACCGGCAAGTCGGCCACGACGGCCTGGATGATCGAGAAGCTCCAGCGGCCGACGCTGGTCATGGCTCCGAACAAGACCCTGGCCGCCCAGTTGGCGAACGAGTTCCGCGAGCTCCTCCCGAACAACGCGGTGGAGTACTTCGTCTCGTACTACGACTACTACCAGCCGGAGGCGTACGTCCCGCAGACGGACACCTACATCGAGAAGGACTCCTCCATCAACGAGGAGGTCGAGCGCCTGCGGCACAGTTCCACGAACTCGCTGCTGACGCGGCGCGACGTGGTCGTCGTAGCCTCCGTCTCCTGCATCTACGGTCTGGGCACCCCCCAGGAGTACGTCGACCGCATGGTGCCGCTCAAGGTCGGCCAGGAAACGGACAGGGACGAACTGCTGCGCCGCTTCGTCGAGGTGCAGTACACGCGCAACGACATGTCCTTCACGCGCGGCACCTTCCGGGTCCGCGGCGACACCATCGAGATCTTCCCCGTCTACGAGGAACTGGCCGTCCGCATCGAGATGTTCGGCGACGAGATCGAGGCCCTCTCCACGCTCCACCCCCTCACCGGCGAGGTCATCTCGGACGACGAGCAGCTCTATGTCTTCCCCGCGTCGCACTACGTCGCCGGGCCCGAGCGCATGGAGCGTGCCGTGACGGGCATCGAGGCCGAGCTGGAGGAGCAGCTCGCGTCGCTGGAGAAGCAGGGGAAGCTGCTGGAGGCGCAGCGGCTGCGGATGCGTACCACCTACGACATCGAGATGATGCGCCAGATCGGCACCTGCTCGGGCATCGAGAACTACTCCCGCCACATCGACGGCCGTGACCCTGGCACAGCGCCCCACACCCTGCTCGACTTCTTCCCCGACGACTTCCTTCTCGTCATCGACGAGTCGCACCAGACGGTTCCCCAGATCGGCGCGATGTACGAGGGCGACGCCGCCCGCAAGCGCACTCTGGTGGAGCACGGCTTCCGGCTGCCCTCAGCGATCGACAACAGGCCGCTGAAGTGGGAGGAGTTCCTGGAGCGCATCGGCCAGACGGTCTATCTCTCGGCGACACCCGGGCCGTACGAACTCTCGCGCGGCGACGGCTTCGTGGAGCAGGTGATCCGCCCGACCGGGCTCGTCGATCCGGAAGTCGTGGTCAAGTCCACCGAGGGCCAGATCGACGACCTCGTGCACGAGATCCGTACGCGTGCTGAGAAGGACGAGAGGGTGCTGGTCACCACCCTCACCAAGAAGATGGCGGAGGACCTGACCGAGTACTTCCTGGAGTTGGGGATCCAGGTCCGCTATCTCCACAGCGACGTCGACACGCTGCGCCGCATCGAGCTGCTGCGGGAGCTGCGCTCCGGCGAGTTCGACGTGCTGGTGGGCATCAACCTGCTGCGTGAGGGGCTCGACCTGCCGGAGGTCTCGCTGGTCGCGATCCTCGACGCCGACAAGGAGGGCTTCCTGCGCTCCGGCACTTCCCTGATCCAGACGATCGGCCGCGCCGCGCGCAACGTCTCCGGCCAGGTGCACATGTACGCGGACAAGGCGACGCCCGCGATGGAGAAGGCGATCGAGGAGACGAACCGCCGCCGCGACAAGCAGATCGCGTACAACAAGGAAAGGGGCATCGATCCCGAGCCGCTGCGCAAGAAGATCGGTGACATCGTCGCGGACATCGCCCGCGAGGACATCGACACCGAGCAGCTGCTGGGCTCCGGGTACCGCCAGGAGAAGAAGGCCGGCGGCGACCGTACGGGCAAGGGCAAGGCGCCCACTCCGGCGAAGTCGGCTGGCCGCAAGGAACGCGGTGCGGAGGTCCTCACGGACCGGCCCGCGAGTGAACTGGCCGAGACCATCGAGCAGATGACCGAGCGGATGCGGGCCGCAGCGGCGGAGCTCCAGTTCGAGGTGGCGGCCCGGCTCCGCGACGAGGTGTCGGAACTGAAGAAGGAGCTGCGGCAGATGAGGGAGGCAGGGCTCAAGTAGCCCGCTGCGCCCCCGCGCCGCTGCGGGCTGCGGTGCGTGCGGAGCTGTGGGCGGGGGCGGCGGCGCAGGTGGGACGCGGGGGAGTGTTGCAAGAGCGACACAAAGCCGGAGGCCCTGACCGGTGCTTCGTGTGCATGCGTAGGGTCGGAGAGTGACCGCCGTCGCGAGCGGACGGCGGCGGAAAGTGAGAGGGGTAGTCACGTGTCGGTGAACTTGTCCAAGGGACAGGCCATCAGCCTGCAGAAGGACGACGGGGGCAACCTGTCTGCAGTGCGTATGGGACTCGGCTGGAAGTCTGCCCCGCGGCGTGGTCTGTTCGGCAAGCGCAGCAAGGAGATCGACCTCGACGCCTCGGCGGTGCTGTTCGCCGGCACCGAGCCGAAGGACGTGGTCTTCTTCCGTCACCTCGTCAGCGACGACGGCTCAGTGCGGCACACCGGCGACAACCTCGTCGGCGGTGCCGGTCAGGGCGGCGACGACGAGGCGATCATGGTGGATCTGCAGCGCGTTCCCGTCCACATCGACCAGATCGTCTTCACGGTCAACTCCTTCACGGGACAGACCTTCGAAGAGGTGGAGAACGCCTTCTGCCGTCTCGTCGACGAGACCAACGGGCAGGAGCTGGCGCGCTACACGCTGACCGGCGGCGGCCAGTACACCGCTCAGATCATGGCCAAGGTGCACCGCCAGGGCGGCGGCTGGCAGATGACGGCCGTCGGCGCGCCCGCCAACGGCCGTACGTTCCAGGACTTGATGCCCGCGCTGGTGCCCCACCTCTGATCCGCGGGGGAGCGGCGCAGCTCAGCAGGGAGCACGGAGAGACGGCCGCGGGGGCGGCCGTCGCCGGACGGTGAGAAGAGGGGGAGTGAGGATGACGGCCGAGCTGGTACGGGGACAGAACCACCCGTTGCCGCAGTCCCGTCTGGAGATCCGGGTCACCTCGGAGCGTCCGGTCATCGCCGGTGCGACGCTCAACGACCAGGACGGCAGGATGCGGGAGGAGGGGTGGATCGCCCACCCCGCGCAGCCGCAGCTGCCCGGGCTGGAGGTGTCCCGGCAGGCGGCGGCCGAGCACCGCCTGGCGGTCGATCTCGACGCCCTGCCCGAGTCCGTCCACTGCGTCAACGTGCTGCTGGCCCTGCCCGCCGGGGCAGGCGGGCCGGTGCGCTTCGGGGAGCTGGCACCGCCGTTCGTGACCGTGACCGGGCTCGACGGAGCCGGGGTCGCGAACTGCACGCTCACCGGGCTCGACGCGGAGTCCGCCGTCCTCGCGCTGGAGCTCTACCGCCGGCAGGGCGGGTGGAAGGTCCGCGCGGTCGGGCAGGGCTACGCGGGCGGGCTCTCCGCGATGCTCGCGGACCAAGGACTCGGCCGCGCCCAGGAGTTGGCCGCGACGATCAACGAGGCGGTGGCCGCCGGCCGGGACCGTTCCGTGGCTCCGCCTCCGCCCCGTACGGACGGGGAACGTTCCCGTGAAGCCGCCGTCGGCGCCGCGGGAAGCGTCGCAGCGAGCGCCCCCGACAGCGGCGCGGGCGTGGCCGGCGCCGGAGACGCCCCCATCAGCTACCGGCATCCAGGCCGCGCCACCACGCCGCCTTCCGGGCCGCCGCCTTCCGTGCCGTCGTCTCCCGGTACGTCCGCCGCACCCGGCCGGACACCGGCGGCCGCATCCGCGACACCGGGGTCTCCTGGGTCTCCTGGGTCACCGGAGCCGGGCCCGCACGTACCGGTCGCAGGCGACGCCAATGGCTGGAGCATGGACGAGCGGCTCTACAACCAGATCTGGGACATGTTCGAGGACTTGGCCCGTACGGTCGCGGCCTACCGCTCCGCGGTCGACTTCGCCGAGTCGCGGATGGAGCAGGAGCTGGACAAGGTGCTCTCCGATCCGCGCACACGCGTCGGCCCCGCGGCCGACGCGGCGCGCGGCGAGGCGCGCACCAAGCAGGCCCGGCTCGTCGAACAGGCCCGTGAGGTTCTCGACCGCGACCTGGGGCAGCTGAGCGCGGAGGCCGAGGTCGTCGAGCCGGCGCTGCCGCCCGCCTACGCCCGCTGGGACAACCCGGTCTGGCACGGATACCGGCCGCCCCTGGAGACGCCGATGGCCATGCGCCTGGGCGACCTCGCCCTTCCCGAGAGCGCCGGCCTCCGCATCCCGATGCTGGTGCGCCTGCCGCTTGAGCGGGGCCTGTGGATCGACAGCGGCCGCAGCGGCACGTCCGGCTCGTCCTCGCCGGGCCCGGCCGCCGCCTCGGTCGTGAGCTCCGACGAACTGCGCCGTCTTGCGGCCGAGACCGCGACAGCCGTCGCCGCACGGCTGGCAGCGGTCCATCCCGCGGGCGACTTCACGCTCCACGTGATCGATCCGGCGGGCTCCGCCTCGGCCGCGCTCGCGCCGCTCGTGGAGAGCGGTGTGCTGCCCGAGCCGCCCGCCGCGGGCGCCGCCGGTGTGAGCACCGTGCTCGAACAGCTCACCCGCCGCGTCGATTTGGTGCAGATGGCGGTCCGCAGCCGCGCCACGGACGCGCTGCCCGCCGATCTCGACACCGCCGAACAGCTCCTCGTCGTCCACGATTTCCCGCACGGGTTCGACGACCGCGCCGTCACACAGCTGCGCTATCTCGCCGACGAGGGCCCGTCCGTCGGAGTCCATCTGATGATGGTCGCCGACCTGGAGGACGCCCGCGCCTACGGCCCGGTGCTCTCACCGTTGTGGCGGGCGCTGCTGCGCATCACGCCCGTTCCGGACGATCACCTGGCCGATCCGTGGGTCGGCCACCACTGGACGTACGAGCCTCCGCTCGTGCCGCCCGGCAGCCAGGTGCTGACGCAGGTGCTGGGCCAGGTCGCGTCGGAGCGCGCACGGCGCACGCACGAGGCGGAGGGCTGAGCCGGACAGCGGTTCGGGCCGAGCTGCACGCATTCACGGCCACCGTCCTCGCGGCCGGCCCCTCCTGAGCCACGGTCGGTCCTGCGGCCTGCACTGTGCCGTGACTTGAGCACTGACTTGAGTCACGGTTCTTCTCGGTCTATGCCCTGACCTGGCTCTCTTTACGTTTCTTTGGCATTGCTTTACTCTTCCTTGTGCGGAGGGGAGTACTCCCGGCACCAGCGGTGTCCCCGTCAGTACGGACCGGATGTGACCGGTCCCGGGGCGCCGGCCCGGCCACGCGACGGCGTACGCCAGGTGGAGGAGACCTCCGGCCGATGCGCACACGCGAGCCGGAGGATTGATACATGGATGTCTCCCTGAACGTCTGGGCACTGACGATCGTCGGTCTCTGCGCCCTCATCGCCGCCGACTTCTTCATCGGGGGCCGCAAACCGCACGAGGTCTCCCTCAAGGAGGCCGGGGCGTGGACCACAGTCTGGATCGTCCTGGCCGGACTCTTCGGGGTCGGGCTCTGGCTCTTCGGGACGCCCGAGGCATCGGGTGAGTTCTTCGCGGGGTTCATCACCGAGAAGTCGCTCAGCGTCGACAACCTCTTCGTCTTCGTGCTGATCATGGGGAAGTTCGCGGTGCCGGCCGCCTATCAGCAGCGGGTGCTGATGGTGGGTGTGCTGATCGCGCTGGTTCTCCGGGCCGTCTTCATCGCCGCGGGGGCCGCGATGATCTCGGCCTTCTCCTGGATCTTCTTCATCTTCGGGGCCTTCCTCATCTGGACTGCCTGGAAGCTCATCCAGGACGCCCGCGGAGGCCACGAGGAGGAGTACGAGGAGAACCGCTTCCTGAAGATGGTCGAGCGGCGCTTTCCCTCCACGAAGGACTACCACGGCACGAAGCTGTTCGTCGTCGAGAACGGCAAGCGCCTGATGACGCCCATGCTGATCGTGATGCTGGCGATCGGCTCGACCGACGTGCTCTTCGCGCTGGACTCCATCCCGGCGATCTTCGGCCTCACCCAGGATCCGTACATCGTCTTCACCGCCAACGCCTTCGCCCTGATGGGCCTCCGGCAGCTGTACTTCCTCATCGGCGGCCTGCTGCAGAAGCTGGTGCACCTGTCCTACGGACTGTCGGTCATCCTCGGCTTCATCGGCGTCAAGCTGGTGCTGCACGCGCTGCATGAGGCCGGCGTGCATGTGCCGGAGATCAGCATCCCCGTGTCCCTGGGCGTCATCTGCGCCGTGCTCGTCGTCACCACCCTCACGAGCCTCGCGGCCTCCCGTAAGAAGGCGGCCTCACCTGACAAGAAGGACGTGGACGCCTGAGCGGAGCGGTGCCCGGCCCGGCTAGGCCCGGCCGGGCACCGCTCCGCCCGCCCTCCGCGATCAGCGGGTGATCGTCACCTGCCGCTCCGTGCGCTCACCCGCCACTTCCACCTCCAGCGTGACGGTCCCCCGCCGGTGCGCGGTGAGCGTGCCGGTCCCCGGATCGTACGAAGCCGAGCAGCGGACCTGGTCCGCGGCGTTCCGGCCGCCCTTGACGCAGAGGTTGCCGGAGCCGGACCAGTCCGCGCTGAGCGGCCAGCCGGCCGGCACCTTCCGTGCGGACTCGCCCTCGCCCTGGGTGACGGTGGCCGCCGCCCGGGCCGACTTGCCGACTCGCAGCCGGGCCGGAGCCTCCATCGCGAGGCCGTCGACATGTGCCCTGGTCTGAGCCGCGATCCAGTCCCGGGTGTGCCGATGGGCGTCCTGGTCGACGCCGAGCAGCGACCAGCCGGTGAAGCCGCCACGCTCCGGCGGTGCGGCCGGCGCCTTGCCCGAGTTCCCGTTGACCAGGTACGGCACGCCACGCACCCGGGACGCGTCGAACACGCCCGCGTGCGCGCCGATGAAGGCGGCCCCCTTGCCGGTACGGGCGCGGAAGTCGCCCAGCCAGTCCTCCAGCAGGTCCGCCTCCATGCGGTCCGTCAGCCGGCTCGCCTGCTGTCCCGTCGGGTCCCGGGGAGGCACGTGCTGCACGAGCGTCACCGACGAGACGGAGGGGTCATCCGCAGCGGCGTCCAACTGCCTCTGCAGTGCCTGCAGTTGGGCGTACCCGCCGCCGCGGACGGTGAGAGAGGAGGTGTCGAGGGTGATGAACCGGGTGCCCTTGTGGTCGAACGTGCGCTGTGGTGCGCCGAATTCGGCGGTGAAGTTGGCGATGCTGCCTCCCATCACCTCGTGATTGCCCGGCACGTAGTACCACTCGACGGCTTCTCCCAGTTCCTCCTCCAGTACGCGGCGCGCGAAGCTCAGATCCTCCTTCGACCCTTCGTCGACCAGGTCACCGTTGACGATGACGAAGTCCGGCGCCGCCGCCCGTATCTCCCTCAGAGTGCGGCGGGCCTGCCGTACGACCGCGCTGTCCGGGTCGCGGGCCACGAACTGCGCGTCGGACATCACGGCGAAGCGCCAGTCGCGTCCCGCGACATCGGCCGCCGTCGAGATCAGCGGATCGTGCGGACGTGCCGTCTCCGGCAGTTCGACGTCCGGGGGAATGCGGGCCGTCAGCTCGTCGAGAACGACCTCGCCGGTGTACTGCTCGGCGGGCCTGGTCTCGGCGAGGTAGAAGCGGTGCAGCCTGAGCGGGTAGTTGACTGCTTCCGGGACCTCGAAGGCGATCTGCTGCCAGCCCTCCTCGGTGAGATGGGTGCCGCGCAGCACATGGTCGGTGCCGCCGGCGTCCTTCAGGTGCAGCGAGGGCCAGGCGCCCTTGCCGTCGCTCTTGATCCACATGGTGAAGCTCTGCGGCTGCCCCGGTACGGGCACCTCCGCCGGAGGTGTCGCGTACGCGGCGCGGGTGGCGTCGGACCGGCTGAAGTCGTAGGTCATCCTCAGCCCCGTGCCCTCCCTGCCGCCGGGATCTGCGGCGAGTGAGCCCTCGGCACGTGCAGCGCTGAACTTCCAGTCCGCGGCGTCGTCGAAGCCGGCGGTCCGCTCCTCGTGCAGCCCGACCGTGACGGCCAGTTTCGTCGTGCGGCCCTGGACCTCGACCGTCACCAGGCCGGACGCCGACTCCTGGCCGGGCCGTGCCGTCACGGTGAAGCCGCCCCGGGCACTGTCCGGACGGATGGAGAAGAGCGAACGGTCGTACTCCAGGCGCGCGTCGGCCGGGTCCACGGGCGCGCTGGTGCCGCCGGCGTCGAAACCGACGATGCCGAACGAACCCTCGGCGCCGCCGTCCGCCAGTCCGACACGTTCACGGGTCGGGCTGATGCGGGAGAGACCGCCGATGACCGACAGATGCGTGGATCCGCGCGCCTCGCCCCGGTGTGCCATGACCCGGGTCGAGCCGGCGCGGCGGGCATGGAAGACACCGTCGCCGTCGACCCGTCCGACGCCGGGACGGGCCGCCGACCAGCGCGGACTGCCGTCGGCCGGACCGTAGGACTCGTCGTAGCCCGACGCGGTCAACTTCCTTGTCAGGCCCGGGAAGACGCGCTCGGGGTGACCTGTCGGCATGTTGTCCGCGGTGGGCGCGGCTGCCGGGTCGGCCGCCGTCTCCACCCAGAAGTCCTTGAGCGCTCCACTGCCCTCGGGAGCGGTCAGCGCCAGCCCGTTGGGCACCTCGCGCTCCTCCCCGTCGGACGGAGCGTTCTCCAACTGGAGGCGTTCGGTGCCCGGTTCCCGCGCAAGGAGGGTGGACGAGCCGCCGCCGTCCAGGTTGAGGGCGTTGTAGGCACCCAAGTCCTCCATCATCAGGGCGAGTTCGGTGAGCGTCACACCGCCGGAGGCCGCCTGGCGTCCGTCCACCGACATCACGTGCATCGTCGTGCCGTCCTTGGAGAAGCCGACCGCGGTACGCGGAGCCGTCGCGTTGTTGGGCCTGCCCTCCCAGTTCTGCGGCTGCCCGTCCACGACCAGCAGGCCCCGGCCGCCGACCGCGGTGCGCGGTACGGGACTGCCGTCGTCCGTACGGGCGTGGTATTCGAGCGAGACGCGGTCACCCACCCGCAGCCCGTCCAGTCTCTGCGCGCCGGTGTCCCGGCCGACCAGCACGGTGGTGCCCTCGGCTATCGGGCCGCTGCCGGGCTCGTCGACGACCTGGGTCACGCGGCCGTGCCGCAGCCGCACCTCGGTCGATTCGGGATCACTGTCGGTGGTGAGCGCCCGGTCTGCCGTTCCCCAGCGGGAGTTGTAGGCGCCTATGCCGTTCTCCGGGACGTTGGCCGCGTTGTAGGCGGTCAGCGAGTGCTTGCCCCCGGGGAGGGTGAGGGTGCCCTCGAAGTAGAGCCCCAGTATCCGGCCGGCCGCGTCCCGGCCGAAGCCGAGGGAGTCGCTGTTGCCGGCGGCGGGGGAGTGCGTCACGTGGCCGTTGCGCACGCCCGGGCCGAGCGGCGCCCCCGTCTCGTCGATGTCGAAGAAGTCGGCGTTGAAGGCCGCGACGGTACGGCGGCCCTCGCCCGGATCGTGGGCCTCCGCCTGCTCGCTCAGCGGCCGGCGGGTGGAGACCTCACCGGAGGAGAGGTAGTCGGCACGGGTGCCGCCGCCACTGTCGCTGTTGCTGTGCCCGTCGGCGCTGCCGCCGTCGCCGAGTTCGACGCTGAGAGCGTCGGCCCGCAGCCACTTGTCCGGCTCCAGCCGCTGGAACGAGGTGAGCCGGGCGCCGGGTGCCACGGGGCGGCTGGTGCGGGACAGCTCCATGCCTTCGCCGCCGGGGACGCCGACGGGGTCGCCCGTCGCCGCCGGCTGCGCTGCGCTGATCCGAGTGGTCGCGGGGAGTACGGGGGCGGCCGCGGCCGCGTTCGCCGACGGCGGCTGAATCACCGTCAGAAACGAAAAAGCGGTCACTGCGCTGAGCAGTGACCGGGCGAGGACTCTTCTGCGTACGTTTACTCGTATCACAACATCCCCTGTAAACACGGGTGTTCCGTGCGCTATCTGCGCACAGCGCCGCAAAGGGTCTCAGCGGTGACCGGTCCGCACCAGATGTCCGGAAGAAAATTCGAAAAGAACCGTGGCCGTCAACTCCCGTGCTGTGCCGTCCAGTTGGAGCACACGGGGGAAACGGGAGCCGAAGACGGAGCACCGCGCGGCGGCGGGGGAGTCCGGAGATGTTCCCGAATCCCCCGCCGCCGCGCGGCGGATGTGAACTGTGAACGTACGGGACCGGCAACGTGCCCTGCCGGACGGGCCGCGGGCGGCTACCTACCGCTTGGTCTTCGAGGCCCGCTTCCGCGCCGCGCTCCCGCCGGACGAAGCACCCTTGCGTACCGGGGCCTTGCCGCTGCCGGCCGGCGGCGGCGCGTCGCTCACCCGGTCGCCCAGCACGTCCCGCAGGAACTTCCCTGTATGACTCGCAGGGATCGCCGCCACCTGCTCCGGGGAGCCCTCGGCGACGACGAGGCCACCGGCGTACCCGCCCTCCGGGCCCATGTCGACGACCCAGTCCGCGGTCTTGATGACGTCCAGGTTGTGCTCGATGACGATCACTGTGTTGCCCTTGTCGACCAGGCCGTCCAGCACCGAGATGAGCTTGCGGATGTCCTCGAAGTGCAGCCCCGTCGTGGGCTCGTCGAGCACGTACACGGTGCGCCCCGTGGAGCGCTTCTGCAGCTCGCTCGCCAGCTTCACGCGCTGGGCCTCGCCGCCGGAGAGCGTCGGAGCGGGCTGCCCGAGCCGTACGTAACCCAGGCCCACGTCGTTGAGCGTCCGCAGATGGCGGGCGATGGCGGGCACCGCCTCGAAGAACTCCGTCGCCTGTTCGATGGGCATCTCCAGCACCTCGGAGATGCTCTTGCCCTTGTAGTGGACCTCCAGTGTCTCCCGGTTGTAGCGCGCGCCGTGGCAGACCTCGCACGGCACGAACACGTCCGGCAGGAAGTTCATCTCGATCTTGATAGTGCCGTCGCCGGAGCAGTTCTCGCACCGGCCGCCCTTGACGTTGAAGGAGAAGCGCCCCGGCTGATAGCCGCGCACCTTCGCCTCCGTCGTCTCCGCGAAGAGCCTGCGCACATGGTCGAAGACCCCTGTGTACGTCGCGGGGTTGGAGCGCGGTGTGCGGCCGATCGGCGACTGGTCGACGTGCACGACCTTGTCCACCAGATCGTCGCCGTCGACCCGGGTGTGCCGCCCGGGCACCGACTTGGCGTTGTTCAGCTCGCGGGCGAGATGGGTGTAGAGGATGTCGTTGACGAGGGTGGACTTGCCCGACCCGGAGACGCCGGTCACCGCCGTGAGCACGCCCAGCGGGAAGGAGACGTCGATGTCGCGGAGGTTGTTCTCCCGCGCCCCGCGCACCGTCAGCTGACGCTCCGGATCGGCCGGCCTGCGCACCTGCGGAAGCGGAATGCTCTTCCTCCCGGCCAGGTAGTCGCCGGTCACCGATTCGGCGGTCTCCAGGAGTTCCTTCATGGGGCCGCTGTGCACGACCTTGCCGCCATGCTCGCCGGCGCCCGGACCGATGTCCACGACCCAGTCGGACGCCTTGATGGTGTCCTCGTCGTGCTCGACGACGATCAGCGTGTTGCCCAGATCCCGCAGCCGCACCAGCGTCTCGATCAGACGGTGGTTGTCGCGCTGGTGCAGCCCGATCGAGGGCTCGTCCAGCACGTACAGCACACCCACCAGGCCCGAACCGATCTGTGTGGCCAGCCGGATGCGCTGCGCCTCGCCGCCGGAGAGCGTCCCGGCGGCGCGGTTGAGCGTCAGATAGTCCAGGCCGACGTCGACGAGGAAGCGGAGCCGCTCGTTGACCTCCTTCAGGACCCGCTCGGCGATCTTCTTGTCCCTGTCGGTGAGCGTCATCTCCCGCAGGAAGTCGGCGCATTCGCTGATCGACATCGCCGAGATCTCGGCGATCGACTTCCCCTGCATCGTCACCGCGAGCACGACCGGCTTCAGCCGGGTGCCGTCGCAGGTGGGGCAGGGCACCTCACGCATGTAGCCCTCGAAGCGCTCCCTGCTGCTGTCGGTCTCCGCCTCCTGATGACGCCGCTTGACGAAGGGCACGACACCCTCGAAGGCCGTGGTGTAGGCGCGCTCCCGCCCGTACCGGTTGCGGTAGCGCACCTCGATCTGCGTCCTGTGCCCGTGCAGGAGTGCCTTCTTGGCCCGCTGCGGCAGTCCGGCCCAGGGGATGTCCGTACGGAAGCCGAGCGCGTCGGCGAGCGCGCCGATGAGGCGGCCGAAGTAGTCCCGGGTGTGCCCGTGCGACCACGGGTGCAGGGCCCCTTCGTCCAGCGACTTCTCCTCGTCCGGGACGATCAGCTCCGGGTCGACCTCCATCCGCGTGCCGATGCCCGTGCAGTCGGGGCAGGCGCCGAAGGGCGAGTTGAAGGAGAAGGTGCGCGGCTCCAGTTCCTCGAACGAGAGGTCGTCGTACGGGCAGTAGAGGTGCTCCGAGAACATCCGCTCGCGCTGCGGGTCGTCCTCGTCCAGGTCGACGAAGTCGAGGATCACCATGCCGCCCGAGAGTCCGAGCGCCGTCTCGACGGAGTCCGTCAGCCGCCGCTTCGCGCTCTCCTTGACGGTGAGACGGTCGACGACGACCTCGATCGTGTGCTTCTCCTGCTTCTTCAGCTTCGGCGGTTCGGACAGCTGGACGGTCTGCCCGTCGACGCGCGCCCTGCTGTAGCCCTTCGTCTGCAGCTCGTTGAAGAGGTCGACGTACTCGCCCTTGCGTTCGCGCACCAGCGGCGAGAGCACCTGGAAGCGGGTGCCCGGCTCCAGGCCGAGCACCCTGTCGACGATGGCCTGCGGCGACTGGCGGGTGATGGGGCGGCCGCACTCCGGGCAGTGCGGCTTGCCGATGCGTGCGAAGAGCAGCCGGAGGTAGTCGTAGACCTCGGTGATCGTGCCGACCGTCGAGCGCGGGTTGCGCGAGGTCGACTTCTGGTCGATGGACACCGCGGGCGAGAGACCCTCGATGAAGTCCACATCGGGCTTGTCCATCTGACCGAGGAACTGCCTGGCGTACGCGGACAGCGACTCGACGTAGCGGCGCTGGCCCTCCGCGAAGATCGTGTCGAAGGCCAGGGAGGACTTGCCCGACCCCGACAGACCGGTGAAGACGATGAGGGAGTCGCGCGGGAGGTCGACCGAGACATTCCGGAGATTGTGCTCGCGAGCGCCACGGACAAGGAGACGGTCAGAGGCCACGCCGGTTGGCACCTTTCGTGTGAGAAGCAGGGTGACCCGACTGCGCAGGAGCCCCCCGGCTCAAGACTAGAGGCGGTGCCGCCCGAGTGTGTCCCGGACCGTGTCGGTACCGCCCTCAGAGCTTATAGCACGTGCATTCGATTCTGAGCCTCCCTCGCGCAAGTCCCTCGGCTCGTGCCGCTTTCCCCGTCTTCCACCCGGAGGAGTGCCGGGGCTAGCTTGGAGATCATGACGCAGTCAGCGAACCCCGCCGCCTCCGCTCCCGACCCCGTCGCCGACGCCGCCGCGCTGCGGGCCGCCACCGGCAGGCTCCTCGCCGAAGTCGAGCAGCTCGACGACGCCACCGCCGCCAAGCCCTCGCTGCTGCCCGGCTGGACCCGCGGCCATGTGCTGGCCCACCTCGCGCGTAACGCCGACGCCCTGGTGAACGTCTTCGCCGCCCGGCCGATGTACGCGAGCGCCGAGAGCCGCGACGGCGACATCGAGCGCGACGCCGGACGCAGCGTGGCCGAGCACCTCGCGGATCTGCGCGAGAGCGCCACCCGCCTCGACGGCGCCTTCGCCGCCCAGAGCGACGCCGCCTGGGAGCGCACCGTGGAACTGCGTAACGGCGTGACGGACCGCGCTTATTCCCTGCCGTTCCGGCGCTGGATCGAGGTCGAGCTGCACCACGTCGACCTCGGCATCGGCTACGCCATGGACGACCTGCCCGCCACGTTCATCGAGCGCGAACTGGCCAACATGGCGCGGCGCTTCTCCGGTCACCCCGGGATCGCCGCGCCCATCGAGCTCCGTACGGAGGACGGCGTCAGCTGGCGTACGGGCGCGGCCGGCGACGACAGCGCGAAGACCGTCGTCGTCGCCGGAACTCCCACGGCCCTGGTCGCCTGGCTGACGGGGCGCAGCTCCGGCACCGGGCTCTCCGCGCGCGACCCGCTCCCGGAACTGCCGGCTCTGTAGTACGGCCGGGTCCTCCGACGGCGCTCGGACGGCGCACCGGCGGCGCTCCGGGGGCGCTCCGGCGGTGCCCGGCGGCGCCACGGCCATGCCCGTACGCCCCCATGCCCCCGCCCGCCCGCGCGCATCAACGCCCGCGCCCCACCGCATGTCCGCATATCCGCCACGCCGCCGCTCTGGCGCGGCCCCGTGGGGCACCGCCTAGGCTGTCGTCATGGCTTACACCGGAGAGGTGCAGGTCGGGGGACCTGCCGACGTGCACGAGCTGACCGACCTGATGATCTCCAAGGTCGCGGTCGGCCCCATGAACAACAACGCCTACCTGCTGCGCTGCCGCAGGACCGGCGAACAGCTGCTGATCGACGCGGCCAACGAACCGGAGACTCTGCTCGAACTCATCGGCTCCGACGGCATCGGCTCCGTCGTCACCACCCACCGGCACGGCGACCACTGGCAGGCGCTCGGCCCGGTCGTCGAGGCCACGGGCGCCCGTACGTGCGCCGGCCGCTTCGACGCCGAGGGGATCCCGGTCGCGACGGACGTACTGGTCGAGGACGGGGACACCGTCCGGGTCGGTGAGAACGAGCTGACCGCACGGCACCTCGTCGGTCACACTCCCGGCTCCATCGCGCTCGTCTACGACGACCCGCACGGGCATCCGCATCTCTTCACCGGCGACTGCCTGTTCCCCGGCGGCGTCGGCAACACCCACGACGACCCCGAGGCGTTCGCGAGCCTGCTCCACGACGTCGAGACCAAGCTCTTCGCCCAACTCCCCGACGAGACCTGGGTCTACCCCGGCCACGGCGGTGACACGACCCTGGGCGCCGAGCGCCCCAGCCTCGCCGAGTGGCGCGAGCGCGGCTGGTGACACGGCCGGTCTGACGGTGCGGCAGCGCAGGGCCGCCGCACGTCGCCGCTGACAGGCCGGGCACCGGCGGCAGGCAGCGGGGCTGTCATCGCACGGACGTAGGCTGTGCGGCATGGCAGACCCCTCCACCTACCGTCCCGAACCGGGTGAGATCCCCGACTCACCGGGGGTCTACCGGTTCCGGGACGAGCACCGACGGGTGATCTACGTCGGGAAGGCCAAGAGCCTGCGCCAGCGGCTCGCGAACTACTTCCAGGACCTGGCCGGGCTCCATGTGCGTACCCGCACCATGGTCACGACCGCCGCCTCGGTGGAGTGGACGGTGGTCTCCACGGAGGTCGAGGCCCTCCAGCTGGAGTACTCCTGGATCAAGGAGTTCGACCCCCGCTTCAACGTCAAGTACCGCGACGACAAGAGCTATCCGTCCCTCGCGGTGACCCTCAACGAGGAGTATCCGAGGGTCCAGGTGATGCGCGGCCCGAAGAAGAAGGGCGTGCGCTACTTCGGTCCGTACGCACACGCGTGGGCGATCCGCGAGACCGTCGACCTGATGCTGCGTGCGTTTCCCGTACGCACATGCTCGGCCGGTGTGTTCAAGCGCTCCGCCCAGATCGGCCGCCCCTGCCTGCTCGGGTACATCGGCAAGTGCTGCGCACCTTGCGTCGGCCGCGTCACCGCGGAGGAGCACCGCGAACTGGCCGAGGAGTTCTGCGACTTCGTCGCCGGGCACACGGGCTCGTACCTGCGCCGCCTGGAACGCGAGATGAAACAGGCGTCCGAGGAGATGGAGTACGAGAAGGCGGCACGCCTGCGCGACGACATGGACGCTCTGAAGCGCGCCATGGAGAAGAGCGCCGTGGTCCTCGCGGACGCCACCGACGCCGACCTGATCGCCGTCGCCGAGGACGAGCTGGAGGCAGCGGTCCAGATCTTCCATGTGCGCGGCGGCCGCGTGCGGGGCCAGCGCGGCTGGGTCACCGACAAGGTCGAGGAGATCGCCACACCGGAACTGGTCGAGCATGCGCTCCAGCAGCTCTACGGCGAGGAGAGCGGCGAGGGCGTCCCCAAGGAGGTCCTGGTCCCCGCGCTTCCCGAGCCTCCGGAGCCGGCCGCGCAGTGGCTGGGCGAACGCCGCGGCTCCGCCGTCAGCCTGCGCGTCCCGCAGCGTGGCGACAAGCGGGCCCTGATGGAGACGGTGGAGCGCAACGCACAGCAGGCACTCGCCCTGCACAAGACCAAGCGCGCGTCCGACCTCACGACCCGCTCGCGTGCGCTGGAGGAGATCGCCGAGGGCCTCGGCCTGGACTCGGCGCCACTGCGCATCGAGTGCTTCGACATCTCCCACTTCCAGGGCGACGACGTGGTCGCGTCCATGGTCGTCTTCGAGGACGGCCTCGCCCGCAAGAGCGAGTACCGCCGCTTCCAGATCAAGTCGGTCGCCGGTCAGGACGACGTACGTTCGATGCACGAGGTCGTCAGCCGCCGCTTCCGTCGCTATCTCCAGGAGAAGCGCCGCACGGGCGAGTGGGGCGGCGAGGGCGAGGAGCCCGCCGAGGGCGAGGGCCCGGAGCCCGCGGAGGGCTCCGCCGCGGGCGCCGGAGCGCGTGACGAGGACGGCAGGCCCAGAAAGTTCGCCTACCCGCCCCAGCTCATCGTTGTGGACGGCGGCCGCCCGCAGGTCGCAGCGGCGCGCAGCGCGATGGACGAGCTGGGCATCGACGACGTCGCCGTCTGCGGGCTCGCCAAGCGCCTCGAAGAGGTGTGGCTGCCGGAGGAGGAGGATCCACTCGTGCTGCCCCGCACGAGTGAGGGCCTGTATCTCCTTCAGCGAGTACGTGACGAGGCGCACCGCTTCGCGATCAGGTATCAGCGCAGCAAACGCTCGAAGTCGCTGAAGGCGAGCCCGCTCGACGCCGTCCCCGGCCTGGGGGCCTCCCGCAAGCAGGCGCTGCTGAAGCATTTCGGGTCCCTGAAGCGGCTCCGCGCGGCGACCGTCGAGGAGATCTGCGAGGTGCCGGGAGTGGGCCGCAAGACGGCGGAGACCGTAGCCGCCGCGCTTGTCACGAAGTCTTCCGGGCCGGCCGTGAACACAGCGACCGGTGAGATCGTTGAAGAAGAGTGAGTCACGAGGACGGGGGGCGGAGAGCATGAGCAGCGAGCAGGAGCAAGAACAGGCCAGAGACGCCGGCCGGGCCGGAGAACCGGCGCAGCCGGTCCCCGGCACAGGCACGGGCACAGGCGCGGGCAGAGCCACCGGTGCGGACACAGCCACGGGGGCGGACGCGTCCCCGCTCACGGACGCCGCCGGGGAGACCGTGATCCCGGAACTTGTGATCATCTCCGGCATGTCCGGCGCCGGACGCAGCACCGCCGCCAAGTGCCTGGAGGACCTCGGCTGGTTCGTGGTCGACAACCTCCCGCCCGAGCTGATCCCCACCATGGTCGACCTGGGGGCGCGCTCGCAGGGCAACGTCGCCCGCATCGCCGTCGTCGTCGACGTCCGGGGGCGGAGCTTCTTCGACAACCTCAAGGAGTCCCTGGCGGACCTCTCCCAGCGGCAGGTCAAGCGCCGCATCGTCTACCTGGAGGCGAGCGACGAGGCGCTCGTACGCCGCTTCGAGTCGGTGCGCCGCCCTCACCCGCTGCAGGGCGACGGCCGGATCGTCGACGGCATCGCGGCCGAGCGCGACCTGCTGCGGGAGCTGCGCGGCGACGCCGACATGGTCATCGACACCTCCGGCCTGAACGTCCACGAGCTGCGGGCCAAGCTCGACGCCCGCTTCGCGGGCGAGGAGGAGCCCGAACTCCGCGCCACGGTGATGTCTTTCGGGTACAAGTACGGGCTTCCCGTTGACGCCGATCTCGTCGCCGACTGCCGCTTCCTCCCCAACCCTCACTGGGTCCCGGAGCTGCGCCCTTACAACGGCACGAGCGAAGAGGTATCCGACTACGTCTTCGACCAGCCGGGCGCGAAGGAGTTCCTGGACCGCTACGCCGAACTGCTCCAGCTCGTCGCCGCCGGGTACCGCAGGGAGGGCAAGCGCTACGTCACCGTCGCGGTCGGCTGCACGGGCGGAAAGCACCGCAGCGTCGCCGTCTCGGAGAAGCTGGCCCGCCGGCTCTCCGACGCCGGCGTGGAGACCGTCGTGGTGCACCGCGACATGGGACGTGAATGAGGACGTGAGAAGCGCGAATGCCTCGTAGGACCATCCGGCTGCGGCGTCCGGTGAACACACGCACGGCACGGCAGGGCGCCCAGCCGAAGGTCGTGGCACTCGGCGGCGGCGCGGGCCTGTCCGCGTCGCTCACCGCACTGCGCCGCATCACAGGAGACCTCACCGCCGTCGTGACCGTCGCCGACGACGGCGGCTCCAGCGGCCGGCTCCGCGACGAGCTCGGCGTGCTGCCCCCCGGCGACCTGCGCAAGGCGCTCGCGGCGCTGTGCGGCGACGACGAGTGGGGCCGCACCTGGGCGGAGGTGGTCCAGCACCGGTTCGTCAGCCGGGGCGACCTGCACGACCACGCGGTGGGGAATCTGCTGATCGTCGCGCTCTGGGAGCAGCTCGGCGACCACGTCCAGGCCCTCGACCTGGTGGGCAAGCTGCTCGGGGCGCACGGCAGGGTGCTGCCGATGTCCGCGGTCCCGCTGGAGCTCCAGGCACTGGTGCGCGGCCACGACCCGGAGCGCCCCGACGAGGTCTCGACCGTACGGGGCCAGGCCACGGTCGCCCTGACCCGGGGCGAGGTGCAGCAGGTCCATCTCGTTCCGCACGACCCGCCCGCCGTCACCGAGGCGGTCAAGGCCGTGCTCGACGCGGACTGGGTCGTACTGGGCCCCGGCTCCTGGTTCTCCTCGGTGATCCCGCACCTGCTCGTCCCTGAACTGCTCGACGCCCTGACGCAGACCAAGGCCCGCAAGGTGCTCTCGCTGAACCTCGCTCCGCAGCCCGGAGAAACAGAAGGCTTCTCCCCGCAGCGTCATTTGGACGTTTTGGCCCGACACGCCCCTAAACTCGCCTTCGACGTGGTGCTGGCCGACGAGAACGCCGTTCCCGACCGGGATTCCCTGTGTCAGGCCGCCGAGAGGCTCGGAGCGACGGCTCAGCTGTCACCGGTCGCGGCGGCCGGAGGTGCCGCCCAGGGCGAAGGCCCCGGGGGAGGTGCAGCCAGGCACGATCCGGAGCTGCTGGCCGCCGCGTACGACCGTATTTTTCGGATGCATGGAAGGATCGGCCCATGGCGATGACGGCTGCAGTGAAGGACGAGATCTCCCGGCTCCCCGTCACCCGGACCTGCTGCCGGAAGTCCGAGGTCTCGTCGATCCTGCGGTTCGCGGGCGGCCTGCACCTGGTGAGCGGGCGGATCGTGATCGAGGCGGAGCTCGATACGGGCATCGCGGCCCGCCGCCTGCGCAAGGACGTTCTGGAGATCTTCGGACACAGCTCCGACCTGGTCGTGATGGCGCCGGGCGGCCTCCGCCGCGGCAGCCGCTACGTCGTACGGGTCGTGGCCGGCGGCGACCAGCTCGCACGCCAGACGGGGCTGGTGGACAGTCGCGGACGCCCGATCCGCGGCCTTCCGCCGCAGGTGGTCTCGGGGGCCACCTGCGACGCCGAGGCCGCCTGGCGCGGTGCGTTCCTCGCGCACGGATCGCTGACCGAACCGGGCCGCAGCTCGTCGCTGGAGGTCACTTGTCCCGGCCCGGAGGCGGCGCTGGCACTCGTCGGTGCGGCGCGCAGGCTCCAGATCGCGGCGAAGGCACGCGAGGTGCGCGGCGTGGACCGCGTCGTCGTCCGTGACGGTGACGCCATCGGCGCCCTCTTGACGCGGCTCGGCGCCCACGAGTCCGTGCTGGCGTGGGAGGAGCGGCGGATGCGCCGCGAGGTCCGCGCCACCGCCAACCGCCTGGCCAACTTCGACGACGCCAACCTGCGCCGTTCGGCGCGCGCGGCCGTCGCTGCGGGCGCGCGCGTGCAGCGTGCGCTGGAGATCCTCGCCGACGACGTGCCCGAGCACCTGGCCGCGGCGGGCCGCCTGCGCATGGACCACAAGCAGGCCTCGCTTGAGGAGCTGGGCGCTCTGGCCGATCCGCCGCTGACGAAGGACGCCGTCGCCGGCCGTATCCGCCGGCTCCTGGCGATGGCCGACAAGCGCGCTCAGGACCTGGGCATTCCGGGCACGGAGACGAGCCTCACCGAAGAGATGGTGGGCTGACCTCTCCCCCCAGGTCCTCGGGGCCTGGGGCCCCACCTCGTCCCTCTGGCTCGGGTGCCTCCACCTCCGTTACAGGGGTGCGCCGCGTGCCCCGGGGCGTCCGCGCTCCCCGGCTGCGCCCCTTCCGGCCGCCCCGCGTCCCGGCCCGTGGACGGCGGGTGGCCGATGTCACCGTAAAGAGTGGAGCGCGGTAGGGTCGGAAGCGGTCGGGGACATCCCATACAGCTTTGCCGGTGTCCGTACCGGCGTACCAACGAGGAGATCGGTTCGTGACGATCCGCGTAGGCATCAACGGCTTCGGCCGCATCGGTCGCAACTACTTCCGCGCACTGCTCGAGCAGGGGGCGGACATCGAGATCGTCGGTGTCAACGACCTGACCGACAACGCGACCCTGGTGCATCTGCTGAAGTACGACAGCATCCTGGGCCGCCTCAAGCAGGAGGTCAGCCACACCGACGACACGATCACGGTGGGCAACCAGACCTTCAGGACGATGGCGGAGAAGGACCCGGCCCAGCTTCCCTGGGGCGAGCTCGGCGCCGACATCGTCGTGGAGTCCACCGGCATCTTCACCAAGCGCGACGACGCGGCGAAGCACTTGGCCGCCGGCGCGAAGAAGGTCCTCATCTCGGCCCCGGCCAAGGAGGAGGACATCACCGTCGTCATGGGCGTCAACGAGGACAAGTACGACGCCGCCAAGCACCACGTCATCTCCAACGCCTCCTGCACCACCAACTGTGTGGCGCCGATGGCGAAGATCGCCGACGAGAACTTCGGCCTCGTCAAGGGCATGATGACGACGGTCCACGCCTACACCAACGACCAGCGCATCCTGGACTTCCCGCACAAGGACCTGCGCCGCGCCCGCGCCGCCGCCGAGAACATCATCCCGACGTCGACCGGCGCCGCGAAGGCCACCGCCCTCGTGCTCCCGCACCTCAAGGGCAAGCTGGACGGCATCGCCATGCGCGTGCCGGTGCCCACGGGCTCCGTCACCGACCTGGTCCTGGAGCTGGACCGCGAGGCGAGCAAGGACGAGATCAACGCCGCCTTCCAGAAGGCCGCGGAGGGCCAGCTGAAGGGCATCCTGGAGTACACCGAGGACCCGATCGTCTCCTCGGACATCGTCAACTGGCCCGCGTCCTGCACCTTCGACGCGTCGCTCACGATGGTCCAGGGCAAGCAGGCGAAGATCGTCGGCTGGTACGACAACGAGTGGGGCTACTCCAACCGTCTCGTCGACCTGACCACCTTCGTCGGCGACAAGCTCTGAGCACTCCCGAACACGAGGCCGGGCAGCGCCGGGAGATGGCAGACCGTGGCAGGGCTCGCAGGGCGCGACGACGCGCCCTGCGAGCCCTGCCACGTGAGTACGGCCGTGCGACAACGAGGGCCTGAACTCCAAGGAGAGCACCAGCAAGCATGAAGACGATCGACGAACTCATCGCCGGGGGAGTGGGCGGCAAGCGGGTCTTCGTCCGCGCCGACCTGAACGTCCCGCTCGACGGCGAGAACATCACCGACGACGGCCGCATCAGGGCCGCCGTACCCACCATCCGCAAGCTGGCCGACGGCGGTGCGCGCGTCGTCGTCGCCTCGCACCTCGGCCGGCCCAAGGGAGCGCCCGACCCGCAGTTCTCGCTCGCGCCCGTCGCGAAGCGGCTCGGTGAACTCCTCGGCAAGGACGTCGAGTTCGCGTCCGACACGGTCGGCGACAGCGCGAAGGCCGCGGTGGAGGCGAGCGCCGACGGCGGCGTGACGCTCCTTGAGAACCTGCGCTTCAACGCCGGGGAGACCAGCAAGGACGACGCCGAGCGTGCGGCCTTCGCCGGTGAACTCGCCGCGCTGGCCGACCTCTACGTCGGCGACGGCTTCGGCGCCGTGCACCGCAGGCACGCCTCCGTCTACGACCTTCCGGCGCGTCTGCCGCACGCCGCCGGCGGCCTCATCGCCACCGAGGTGGGGGTGCTCAAGAAGCTCACCGAGGACGTGGAACGCCCGTACGCGGTGGTGCTCGGCGGTGCGAAGGTCTCGGACAAGCTGGGCGTCATCGAGCACCTCCTGCACAAGGCCGACCGCATCCTCATCGGCGGCGGCATGGCGTACACCTTCCTCAAGGCCCAGGGCCACGAGGTCGGCGGTTCGCTGCTGCAGGAGGACCAGATCCCCGCCGTCAAGGGCTACCTGGAGCAGGCGGAGAAACTGGGCGTCGAGTTCGTGCTGCCCGTTGACGTGCTGGCGGCGGAGAGCTTCCCCGACCTGAAGACGAAGGCGCCGGCCGGGCCCTCCACCGTCCCCGTCAGCGCGATCCCGGCGGGACTGATGGGCCTGGACATCGGGCCGGAGACCCGGGAGCTGTACGCCGCGAAGCTCGCCGACGCCGCGACCGTCTTCTGGAACGGCCCGATGGGTGTCTTCGAGCACCCCGACTACGCCGCCGGCACCAGCGCCGTCGCCCGGGCGCTGCTGGACAGCGGCTCCTTCAACGTCGTCGGCGGTGGCGACAGCGCCGCCGCCGTACGCCTGCTCGGCTTCGACGAGAACGCATTCGGCCACATCTCGACCGGCGGCGGCGCCAGCCTCGAATACCTCGAAGGCAAGACATTGCCCGGCCTCGCCGCACTGGAGGATTCGTGAGCGACGCGCGTGCGGCCGCCCAGCCGCAGGCGGCAACTCTGCCCGCACCTCCGCACCGCAGGGGCGGAGAAGCGAACAATGGAGGACCGACCCCGTGACCACCCGCACCCCGCTGATGGCGGGCAACTGGAAGATGAACCTCAACCACCTCGAGGCCATCGCCCACGTGCAGAAGCTCGCCTTCGCCCTGACGGACAAGGACCACGCGGCCGTCGAGGTCGCGGTTCTGCCGCCGTTCACCGACCTGCGCTCCGTCCAGACCCTGGTCGACGGCGACAAGCTGAAGATCAAGTACGGGTCCCAGGACGTGTCCGCGCACGCCTCCGGCGCGTACACCGGAGAGATCTCCGGCGCGATGCTCGCCAAGCTGAACTGCTCCTACGTCACCGTCGGCCACTCCGAGCGCCGTCAGTACCACGGCGAGGACGAGCCGCTGGTCAACGCGAAGGTGAAGGCGGCCTTCGAACACGACCTGACGCCGATCCTGTGCGTCGGCGAAGAGCTCCCCGTGCGCGAGGAGGGCAACCACGTCGCGCACACCCTCGCCCAGGTCGACGGCGCGCTGAAGGACGTGACCGCCGAGCAGGCGGCCACCATCGTGATCGCCTACGAGCCGGTGTGGGCCATCGGCACGGGCAAGACCTGCGGTGCGGAGGACGCACAGGAGGTCTGCGGCGCCGTCCGCGGCCGCCTCGCCGAGCTGTACGGGCAGCAGACCGCCGACGCCGTCCGCATCCAGTACGGCGGCTCGGTGAAGTCCGGCAACGTCGCCCAGATCATGGCGCAGCCCGACATCGACGGTGCGCTGGTGGGCGGTGCCTCCCTGGACGCGGAGGAGTTCGTCAAGATCGTGCGTTTCCGCGACCAGTGAACTGACCGGTGCCCCGACCGGTGGCACACCCCGGCACGAGCAGAGCCGGGGCGTCCCCGAAAGGGCAGCCGTATGACGCCGGGCCCCGGCCCGTCGTACCCTGTCGGGGGCCGGGCCCGCGTCCGGCCCCCCCACATGTGAAGTAGTCCCGCCGAAGTCCGAGAGAGTTGGTCCAGCCGTGATCATGGGGTTCTCTATCGCCCTCATCGTCTTCAGCTTCCTGTTGGCGCTGCTGGTGCTGATGCACAAGGGGAAGGGCGGCGGCCTCTCCGACATGTTCGGCGGAGGCATGCAGTCGTCCGTCGGCGGTTCCTCGGTCGCCGAGCGCAACCTGGACCGGTTGACCGTGGTGGTCGGGCTGGTCTGGTTCGCGATCATCGTCGTGCTCGGTCTGCTGATGAAGCTGGAGAGCTGACCGAACCGGAGCCCTGACGCGGGGCGGCGCCCGAGCCGTCCCGCCCTCACCTGCCGCTTGCGCGCCATGGGCGCCGGCCCGGGCCGCAGCGGGCTTCTCCGCCCTTGCAAGAGCAGCCGCAAGTCGCCTTACCCGGCCTATCATGAGGCTCGCGTCCGGAGCCGACGCAGTAACTCCGGTCACTGGACGCGCGTTGGGCCCTACGTACACTAGGGCGCCCGCGACGGACTCACCGTCGATGTTCCGCGGCACCGCGAGGCAGGGAGTTACGACCGTGGCAAGTGGCAACGCGATCCGGGGAAGCCGGGTCGGTGCGGGGCCGATGGGAGAGGCCGAGCGAGGCGATTCCGCGCCCCGCCTGCGCATCTCCTTCTGGTGCTCCAACGGGCACGAGACGCAGCCCAGCTTCGCCAGCGACGCGCAGATCCCCGAGACCTGGGACTGTCCCCGCTGCGGCTTCCCGGCCGGTACGGACGAGGAGAACCCGCCGGACCCGCCGCGGACCGAGCCGTACAAGACCCACCTCGCCTACGTGCGCGAGCGCCGCAGCGACGAGGACGGCGAGGCGATCCTCGCCGAGGCCCTCGCCAAGCTCCGCGGCGAGATCTGACGGCTCCCCGTCGTCCTCCCTTCACCTCCGCGCCGCGGGCGTTCCGTACCGTCCACCGTCACCGCCCCGGCCGCCCCGTGCGGTGCGCGCGGCCCGCGTTGCCGTCAATTAGGTTGGTGCGCGGCGTATTCAGTACGAGGAGAAGGTGACGACCGCCGATGAACGCAGCACGCCCCGCCCGGCTCGATCAACTGCCCGAGTGGCACGCGCTGGCCAAGCACCGCGAGGATTTCGGCGGCACACATCTGCGCACGCTCTTCGCCGACGACGCGCAGCGCCCCGAGCGGTACGGGCTGCAGGTGGGCGATCTTCACCTGGACTTCTCCAAGCAGCTGATCACCGACGAGACGCTGCGGCTCCTGGGCGAGCTGGCGGGCGGCACCTCGGTCGCGGCGCTGCGGGACGCCATGTTCCGCGGCGAGAAGATCAACATCACCGAGGACCGGGCGGTCCTGCACACGGCGCTGCGGGCCCCGGTCTCGTCCGAGATCACGGTGGACGGTGAGAACGTCGTCCGAGATGTGCACGCCGTGCTCGGCAAGATGGCGCTCTTCGCTTCGCGGGTCCGCGACGGGGAGTGGACAGGCCACACCGGCAGGCGCATCCGTAACATCGTCAACATCGGCATCGGCGGTTCGGACCTGGGGCCGAAGATGGCGTACGAGGCGCTGCGGCCGTACACGAAGCGCGACATGGACTTCCGCTTCGTCTCCAACGTGGACGGCGCCGACCTGCACGAGGCGGTGCGGGACCTCGACCCGGCCGAGACGCTCTTCATCGTGGCGTCGAAGACCTTCACCACCATCGAGACGATCACCAACGCGACCGCGGCCCGCGAGTGGCTCCTCGCGGGCCTCGGCGGCGCGCAGGAGGCGGTCGCCCGGCACTTCGTGGCGGTCTCCACGAACGCGGGGAAGGTCTCCGAGTTCGGCATCGACACGGAGAACATGTTCGAGTTCTGGGACTGGGTCGGCGGTCGTTACTCCTACGACTCAGCCATCGGGCTCTCTCTCATGGTCGCCATCGGCGCCGATCACTTCAGCGAGATGCTGAGCGGCTTCCGCCTTGTCGACGAGCACTTCCGCACGGCGCCCTTCGAGGCCAACGCACCGATGCTGATGGGGCTCCTGGGCATCTGGTACGGCAACTTCTTCGACGCCCAGACCCACGCCGTGCTGCCCTACAGCCACTACTTCTCCCAGTTCACGGCCTATCTGCAGCAGTTGGACATGGAGTCCGACGGGAAGTCGACCGACCGCGGGGGCCGTCCCGTGGGCTGGCAGACGGGCCCCGTCGTCTGGGGCACACCCGGCACCAACGGCCAGCACGCCTACTACCAACTGCTCCACCAGGGCACGAAGATGATCCCCGCCGACCTGATCGGCTTCGCACGCCCCGCACCCGGCTTGGGCGGCCTTGCCGCGCAGCACGACCTGCTGATGGCGAACCTCTTCGCGCAGGGGCAGGCGCTCGCTTTCGGCAAGACCGAGGAGGAAGTACGGGCGGAGGGCGTCCCCGAGGCGCAGGTGCCGCACCGGACCTTCCCCGGCAACCGCCCGACGACCACGATCCTCGCCGAGGAGCTGTCCCCCTCGGTGCTCGGTCAGCTCGTCGCCCTGTACGAGCACAAGGTCTTCGTCCAGGGCGCGGTGTGGGACATCGACAGCTTCGACCAGTGGGGCGTCGAGCTGGGCAAGGTCCTCGCCAAGCGGCTGGAGCCGGCCCTGACGGACGGCGCGGACGTCGAGGGGCTCGACAGCTCCACGGCCGGACTGGTCGCCCGGTACCGCCGGCTGCGGGGCCGCTGAGACCCTAATCGGCCCCTCCGGCTGTGCCGGAGGGGCCGCCGGACCAAGCCGGTGACCGATGGGGGACGCTTTCGCCGCGCGAGGGCGTCCTCTGCCGTCAGGGCCGTACGGGGCTGATTTTCCGTCAGCCCCCTCCCGGGCGGTTCTGCCGACCGCCCTGAGCTGCATTTTCTTTCCGGTCCGAAAGGGCCGTGCGGAGGGCGAAAACCGGCCCCGGACTCAACCCAAGAGACCGCTTGACAAGGGATGAAGCCCGACCTCACAGTGGGCGCTACGCACAACGCAACCAGATGCGTTCTCTGCGTATTCCGATGAACCTTTTATTGCGCTCGTGTTGAGGGCTCGCCACAAGTGTGCCCTGCGAGCGTAATTCGTCCTGCCTGTACGGTCGTCGCTGGTTTCCGAGCGCGCGCAGCGGCTCGATTCAACGCAACAATTCCTGTCTTCAGTTCCCCGGGAGTAACAAAGCGACTGCCGGTTCTCCGGCCGGGTCGCCGTAAGTCCCACGTGTGAGTAGTCACCACGCGTGAGTAACTGCCTATCAGTAACTAGAAAGGGTGAGTGCCAAGTGACACAAACAGCTGTCGAGACGCAACTGCAGGTGCTTGAGCATGAGCCCTATCTGCAGATCACGTGGCGTGACAACCAGACCTCGGCTCGCGGGTTCGTCGTCATCGACCAGTTGGTGACCGGCATCGCCACCGGCGGACTGCGCATGCGGCCGGGGTGCACACTCGGCGAAGTGGCGGAACTGGCCCGGGAGATGACCCTGAAGATGGGTGCCTTCGGGATTCACGTCGGCGGCGCCAAGGGCGGCATCGACTTCGACTCCGAGGACCCGCGGGCCGAGGAGGTGCGTGAGCGCTTCCTCCAGGGGGTCCGGCCGCTGCTCGAACGCTTCTGGGTCACCGCCGGCGACCTCGGTACGCAGCAGGAGCAGCTCGACCGGGCATTCTCCCGGGTCGGCATCGGTGAGACCTCCTTCCACGCCGCCGTGGTCCGTTCACCGGACCAGGCCGAGGTCCGGTCCCGTATCCAGCAGGCGTTCACCACGCGGACGGACGGGCTCCTGCTCTCGGAACTCATCGGCGGCTACGGCGTCGCGGAGTCCGCCCTGGCGGCCCTGGAGCACGAGGACATCCCGGCGGAGACGGCGCGCGCGGTCGTGCAGGGCTTCGGTGCGATGGGCGGATCGACGGCGCTCTACCTCGCACGTGCTGGGGTGAAGATCGTCGGCATCACCGACGCACGGGGCCTGATCCTCAACACCTCGCGCGGTCTCGACGTCGAACTCCTGCTGTCCGCACGGACGACGGGCGGTGTCATCGACCGCTCCGTGCTGCGCGAGGACGACATGGAGGCACCCGGCGACGAGTGGCTGGACATGGACGCTGACGTGCTGGTGCCCGCGGCCGTCGGACACACGATCACCTCGGACAACTGCGACCGCATCCGCGGCAGGTTCGTGGTGGAGGCGGCGAACGTGCCCACCACCCCCGAGGCCGAGGAGCGTCTGCTGGAGCGCGGGGTGACGGTGATCCCCGATTTCATCGCGAACACCGGTGCCGCCGCCGGAGCCTGGTGGGTCATCCTCGGCGAGGTGGTCAGCCCCGCCGGTGCGTGCGCCCGGCTGTCCGAGCAGATGCGTCCGCTCGTACGGAACCTGCTGAGCAGGGCCGCGGAGAGCGGGACGTCCGTGCGGACCGCGGGAGTGCGTTTCGCGAAGGAGAACTCGCAGCGGATGATCGACGAGATGGGCGGAGCCGTGGCCTTCCGCGACCTCTTCCCCGAGACGCCGCAGGGGACGCAGATCCCGGACGTGGCCGCAGAAGCGGCCGCCACGCTCTCGCACGCCCCGGACATCACCGAGGCCCAGGCGGCCGACCTCGCCGAGGCCGTCATGCACGCCCCGAACGCGGCCTTCCCGGGGTCGGCCGTGGTCGAGAACACCCTGGAGGCCGGACGGCAACCGGCCGCCGCCTACCCGGCGTACTGGCCGGGCCCCGCCGACGAAGCGGACTCCGCCCAGCCCTGAGCCGGGCTGACGCGCAACGGGAAGTGCCCTGCCACCGGTTTCCGCCGGTCGCAGGGCACTTGGGTTTCGGGTCGGGGAGGTGTTTCCGGACCGCCGCGGTCCCGCGGAGATCCGGAGATCCGGAGAACAATCCCCGTGACTCACCCGCCTTGGATCAGGTCGCCCGGCAGCCGTGCCGCGGCGGCCTCGTCCAGCAGCCACAGCGTGCGCTCCGTGCCGTACGCGCCTGACGCCGGTGCCTGCACCTCGCCGGGGCCCGACATGGCGAGAGCCGCAGCCTGCGCCTTGTCCTCGCCTGCTGCCAGCAGCCACACCTCGCGTGCCGCGCGGATGGCCGGCAGCGTGAGCGAGATGCGTACGGGCGGCGGCTTGGGGGCGTCCTGAACACCGACGACCATGCGTTCGGTCTCCCGTACGCCCGGGAGCTCCGGGAAGAGCGACGCCACATGGGTGTCCGGGCCCACGCCCAGCAGCAGCACGTCGAAGGCGGGGACGCGCGCCCGGCCCCCGGGACGGTCCTCGGAGCGTGCGGCGGCGGCCAGTTCGGTCTCGTACGCCTCGGCCGCGGCCTCCACGTCCCCCGCGTACGGACCGTCGGACGCGGCCATGGCGTGTACGCGCGCAGGGTCGAGCGGCACCGAGTCCAGAAGGGCCTCGCGGGCCTGTGTGACGTTGCGGTCCGGGTCGCCCTCCGGCAGGAACCGCTCGTCGCCCCACCACAGGTCCAGCCGGGAGAAGTCGACGGACTCCCGTCCGGCGGAGGAGGCCAGAGCGGAGAGCAGACCGTTGCCGTTGCGCCCGCCCGTCAGCACTACCGAGGCGCTGCCGCGCGCCGACTGTGCTTCGGCGATGCGGGCGGAGAGGCGCGCGGCGGCCGCCCGGGCCATCTCGTCCTTGTCGCGGTGCACGAAGACCTGGGCGGCTGCGCTCACTTCTTCGTCGCCTTCTTCGCCGGGGTCTTGGCGGTCTTCTTCGCCGCGCCCGGCTGCGGCGGTCCGGCGCTCCGTGCTGCGCCGCCGTTGCCCTTGCCGCCTGCTTTGGCCAGCTGTTTGATGCCGTACTGCACGGCCGACGCGTAGGCCTCGTCCGGGTCCAGACGGCGCAGCTCCTCCGCGATCAGCTCGGCCGTGCCGCGCCGGTGCAGTGCCACATGGCGGTCGGGCTGCCCGGGCACGGCCAGCTCGGCGAGCGAGCCGTCCGCACGGTCCAGGCAGATGTCGCCGTCGGCTGTACCCATCCGTACGGCGGTGATGCCGGGGCCCTCCGTGACCTTGCGCTCCACGGATACGCGCAGGCGCTCGGCCAGCCACAGCGCCAGCAGTTCCGTCGAGGGGTTGTCGCCCTCGCCCTCGACCACCGCGGAACGCACCTTCAGCGACTGCTGGTCCAGGCCCGCGGCGAGCACGCTGCGCCATGGAGTCAGCCGGGTCCAGGACAGGTCGGTGTCGCCGGGCGCGTACGTCTCGCCGCGCAGCTTGAGCGCACCGACCGGGTCCTCCGCGGCCGCGGCGTCGGTGATGCGCCGCTGTGCGAGCGTGCCGAGTTTGTCCTCCGACGGATGCTCGGGGGCGTCCTCCGGCCACCAGACGACGACGGGCGCGTCCGGCAGCAGCAGCGGAAGCACGACGCTGTAGGCGTGTGAGGCCAACTCGCCGTGCAGGCGCAGCAGTACGGTCTCCCCGGTGCCCGAGTCGCTGCCCACCCGCACTTCGGCGTCGAGCCTGGCCGACGCGCGGTCACGGGGAGAGCGGCCGGGCCTGCGGATGACGACGAGGATGCGCGAAGGGTGCTCCTTCGAGGCCTCGCTCGCCGCCTTCAGGGCGTCGTAGTGATTGCCCTCGTCCGTGACGATCACCAGCGTGAGGACCATGCCGACGGCGGGGGAGCCGATCGAACGGCGCGCCTGTACGAGTGTGGTGTTGATCTGGCTCGAAGTGGTGTCCGTGAGGTCGATGTTCATGGCCGGCGCCAGCTCCGTCCGTCGCGTGCGAGCATCTCGTCGGCGCCCTGAGGGCCCCAGGTGCCGGCGGCGTACTGCTCGGGCTTGCCGTGCTTGTCCCAGTAGTGCTCGACGGGGTCGAGGATCTCCCAGGACCGCTCGACCTCCTGGTGGCGCGGGAAGAGGTTCGCGTCACCGAGCAGGACGTCGAGGAGGAGGCGTTCGTACGCCTCGGGGCTGGACTCGGTGAAGGACTCGCCGTAGGCGAAGTCCATGGTCACGTCCCGGATCTCCATCTGCGTGCCGGGCACCTTCGAGCCGAACCGGATGGTGATGCCCTCGTCCGGCTGTACGCGGATGACCAGGGCGTTCTGGCCCAGTTCCTGGGTGTCGGTCGCGTCGAAGGGGGAGTGCGGTGCGCGCTGGAAGACGACCGCGATCTCGGTGACGCGGCGGCCCAGGCGCTTGCCCGTGCGGAGGTAGAACGGCACCCCGGCCCAGCGGCGGTTGTCGATCTCCAGACGCATCGCGGCGAAGGTGTCGGTGTTCGACTTCGGGTCGATGCCCTCCTCCTGCAGATAGCCGCGCACTTTCTCGCCGCCCTGCCAGCCGGCCGCGTACTGGCCGCGGACGGTGTGCTTGCCCAGCTCACGCGGCAGACGCACCGCGTTGAGCACCTTCAGCTTCTCGGTGAGCAGGGCTTTGGCGCCGAAGGAGGCCGGCTCCTCCATCGCCGTGAGGGCGAGGAGCTGGAGCAGGTGGTTCTGGATGACGTCGCGGGCCGAGCCGATGCCGTCGTAGTAGCCCGCGCGGCCGCCGATGCCGATGTCCTCGGCCATTGTGATCTGTACGTGGTCGACGTAACTGCGGTTCCACAGCGGCTCGAACATCGTGTTGGCGAACCGCAGCGCCAGGATGTTCTGGACGGTCTCCTTGCCCAGGTAGTGGTCGATGCGGAAGACCTGGTCGGGGTGGAAGACGTCGTGGACGATCGCGTTGAGCTTCTGGGCGCTGGGCAGATCGTGCCCGAAGGGCTTCTCGATGACCGCGCGGCGCCACGAGCCCTCGGCGCTCTCCGAGAGGCCGTGCTTCTTCAGCTGGGAGACGACGGTGGGGAAGAACTTCGGCGGCACGGAGAGATAGAAGGCGAAGTTGCCGCCCGTACCACGGGACTTGTCCAGCTCCTCGATGGTCGACTTCAGCGTGCGGAACGCCTCGTCGTCGTCGAAGACGCCGGGCACGAAGCGCATCCCCTGCGAGAGCTGCTTCCAGACCTCCTCGCGGAAGGGCGTCCGCGCGTGTTCCTTCACGGAGTCGTGTACGACCTGTGCGAAGTCCTCGTGCTCCCAGTCCCTCCGCGCGAAGCCGACGAGGGAGAAACCCGGCGGGAGCAGGCCGCGGTTCGCGAGGTCGTATACGGCGGGCATCAGCTTTTTACGTGACAAATCACCCGTGACGCCGAAAATGACCAGCCCCGACGGTCCCGCGATGCGCGGGAGCCGCCGGTCCAGTGCGTCACGCAGCGGATTGGCTGCGTCGGTCAACTTCCTTACGCCTCCTTCGGCGTGAGGCGCTTGAGCTCCGCCTCGGTGGAAGACAGCAGTTCGTTCCAGGACGCCTCGAACTTCTCCACGCCCTCGTCCTCCAGGACCTGGACCACGTCGTCGTAGGAGATGCCCGCGGCGGCGACGGCGTCGAGCACCGCCTGCGCGTCCGCGTAGCTGCCGCGGACCGTGTCGCCGGTGATCTCACCGTGGTCGTCGGTGGCCTTCAAGGTCGCCTCCGGCATGGTGTTGACCGTGTTCGGCGCGACCAGCTCCGTCACGTAGAGGGTGTCGGAGAGCGAGGGGTCCTTCACGCCCGTGGAGGCCCACAGCGGGCGCTGGCTGTTGGCACCGGCGCGCTCCAGGACGCGCCAGCGCTCGGGCGGCTCGGAGGAACCGTCGGCGGGGCCGAAGACCTGCTCGTAAGCCTGGTAGGCGAGGCGGGCGTTGGCGACGGCCGCCTTGCCCTTCAGCTCCTTCGCCTCGTCGGTGCCCAGCGCGTCGAGCCGCTTGTCGATCTCGGTGTCGACGCGGGAGACGAAGAAGGACGCCACCGAGTGGATCGCCGAGAGGTCGAGGCCGAGGGCCTTGGCCTTCTCCAGCCCGGCCTGGAAGGCGTCCATGACCTCGCGGTACCGCTCCAGGGAGAAGATCAGCGTCACGTTGACGCTGATCCCCTTGCCGATGGTCTCGGTGATCGCGGGCAGGCCCGCCCTGGTCGCCGGGATCTTGATGAAGGTGTTGGGACGGTCCACCAGCCAGGCCAGCTGACGCGCCTCGGCGACGGTCGGCTTGGTCTTGTGCGCCAGCCGGGGATCGACCTCGATGGAGACACGGCCGTCCTTGCCGCCGGTGGCGTCGAAGACCGGCCGCAGCACGTCCGCGGCGTCCCGCACGTCGGCGGTGGTGATCATGCGGAGCGCCTCCTCGACGGTGACGCCGCGAGAGGCGAGGTCGGAGACCTGCTGGTCGTACTTGTCGTCGGAAGAGATGGCCTTCTGGAAGATCGTCGGATTCGTGGTGACGCCCACCACGTGCTGCTCGTCGATGAGTTCGCCGAGGTTGCCCGACGTGATCCGGTGACGGGACAGGTCATCCAGCCAGATCGCGACGCCTTCGTCGGAGAGGCGCTTGAGAGCGTCTGTCATGGGAATTGCATCTCCTGCTTGTCGTAGCTTCGCTGTACGTGCCGGGGCGCGGCGTCAGCGGGAGGCGGCATCGAGCGACTCCCGCGCGGCCGAGACGACCGCCTCGGCAGTGAGCCCGAACTCCCGGTAGAGCGTCTTGTAGTCGGCGGACGCGCCGTAGTGCTCCAGCGAGACGATCCGCCCCGCGTCACCGACGTACCGGTACCAGGTCAGACCGACCGCCGCCTCGACCGCCACCCGCGCCCGCACGGTCGGCAGCAGCACGCTGTCCTTGTACGCCTGGTCCTGCTCCTCGAACCATTCCACGGACGGCATCGACACGACCCGCGTACGCACACCCTCCGCCTGGAGGACGTCTCGCGCCTCGACCGCCAGCTGGACCTCGGAGCCCGTGCCGATGAGGATCACCTGCGGCTCGCCGCCGTCCGCCTCGAACATCACGTACCCGCCCTTGGCGGCCTCGTGGTTGGGCTCGTAGGTGGGGACGTTCTGCCTGGTCAGCGCCAGGCCGTGCGGGGCGGGCTTGTCGCCGTGCCGGCGCAGCACCTCGGCCCAGGCGATCGCCGTCTCGTTCGCGTCCGCCGGGCGGACGATGTTCAGGCCGGGGATGGCGCGCAGAGCCGGCAGGTGCTCGACCGGCTGGTGCGTGGGGCCGTCCTCGCCGAGACCGATGGAGTCGTGCGTCCACACGTACGTGACGGGGGCCTTCATCAGCGCCGCGAGCCGCACGGCTGGACGCATGTAGTCGGAGAAGGTGAGGAACGTGCCGCCGTAGACGCGGGTGTTGCCGTGCAGCGCGATTCCGTTCATGGTCGCGCCCATCGAGTGCTCGCGGATGCCGAAGTGGACCGTGCGCCCGTAACGGTCCGCACCGGGCAGCGGGTTGCCCTCCGGCAGGAACGAACTCTCGTCGAACGAGGTGTTGTTGGAGCCGGCGAGGTCGGCCGACCCGCCCCACAGCTCCGGGATCTTCGGACCGAGGGCCTTGAGCACTGCCCCGGAGGCCTTGCGGGTGGCCATGTCCTTGCCGGGCTCGAACGAAGGGAGCGCCTTCTCCCAGCCGTCGGGCAGGTCTCCCGCGCGGATGCGGTCGAACTCGGCCGCACGCTCGGAGTTCGCCGAACGCCACTCCGCGAAGTGCTTCTCCCAGGCGGCACGTGACTCGCGTCCGCGGTCCCACGCCTTGCGGGTGTGCTCCAGGACGTCCGTGCCGACCTCGAAGTGCCGCTCGGCGTCGAAGCCGAGGACCTTCTTGGTCTTGGCGACCTCCTCCTCGCCGAGCGCCGCCCCGTGCGCCGCACCGGTGTTCTGCGCGTCGGGCGCGGGCCAGGCGATGATGGAGCGTACGGCGATGAAGGACGGGCGCGAGGTCTCCGCCTTCGCGGCCTTGAACGCCTTGTAGAGGGCGTGGGGGTCGAGATCCCCGTTGGGCAGCGGATCGACGCGCTGCACGTGCCAGCCGTAGGACTCGTACCGCTTGACGGAGTCCTCGGAGAAGGCGGTCTCGGTGTCGCCCTCGATGGAGATGTGATTGTCGTCCCACATCACGACGAGGTTGCCGAGCTTCTGATGACCCGCGAGGGAGGACGCCTCACCCGAGACGCCTTCCTGGAGGTCGCCGTCGCTGGCGAACGCCCAGATGGTGTGGTCGAACGGGGACTCGCCGGCGGGGGTGTCCGGGTCGTAGAGGCCGCGCTCGTAGCGGGCCGCCATCGCCATGCCCACGGCGTTGGCGACGCCCTGGCCCAGCGGGCCGGTCGTCGTCTCCACACCGACCGTGTGGCCGTGTTCCGGGTGGCCGGGCGTCTTGCTGTCCCACGTGCGGAAGGTCTTGAGATCGTCCAGCTCCAGGCCGTAACCGGCAAGGTAGAGCTGGATGTAGAGCGTCAGGCTGGAGTGGCCGACGGAGAGGACGAACCGGTCGCGGCCCGGCCAGTCGGGGTCGGCCGGATCGTGGCGCATCAGCTTCTGGAAGATCAGGTAGGCCGCCGGTGCGAGTGCCATGGCCGTGCCGGGGTGGCCGTTGCCGACCTTCTGCACGGAATCCATGGCCAGAACCCGGACGGTGTCGACAGCCCGTTGGTCCAGATCGGTCCATTCGAGGTCTGTGGTGGTCGGCTTCGTGCTCACCCTGGGTCAGGGCTCCTCTCCACAAGTTCGGTGTCCGGTGCGTTGCGCTCACCGGCGGTGTCGAGCGTACCCCTGTGCTACACGCATCTCTTCCGGGTGCTCACCAACGGCACACCGACACTTACGGCAACAGCGAACCGCCCGGACGGGATTCCCTCCGGGCGCCATTCAGCACAGCCGTGGCGCACGTGGCACAGCCGGACCGGAGGCCCCGCCCCTGCCCCCCGATGGCGGCTCCGGGAGTGCCGCCGCACCCCCCGCGCAGGCCGGACACCGGCGCGGTCTAAAGTGGCTTGGTACGCGCGAGCCCTACGGAACGTGGCCCGTTCACGCTCGCATTCATGAAGTCATCAGGGGTGTAAGTGACGGCCGTCGGATCCCGTCCAGCGGGGGTGCTCGAGACCAGCACCGTGGACCGGTCGTTCGGTGCCCGCCTCAAGGCATACGTCGCTCTGACGAAGCCCCGCATCATCGAACTGCTGCTCATCACCACGATTCCGGTGATGTTCCTCGCCGCCCAGGGCGTCCCCGACATGTGGCTCGTCGTGACGACCTGTGCCGGCGGCTATCTCTCCGCGGGCGGCGCCAACGCGCTGAACATGTACGTCGACCGCGACATCGACGCGCTGATGCACCGCACCGAGAAGCGCCCCCTGGTGACCGGGGTCCTCACTCCGCGCGAGGGCCTCGTCTTCGGGCTGACACTGGCCGTCGGCTCCACTCTGTGGTTCGGACTGCTCGTCAACTGGCTCTCGGCGGCGCTCTCCCTGGGCGCGCTGCTCTTCTACGTCCTGCTCTACACGATGGTGCTCAAGCGGCGCACCTCACAGAACATCGTGTGGGGCGGCATCGCGGGCTGCATGCCCGTCCTCATCGGCTGGTCCTCGGTGCGCAACGAGGTCAGCTGGGCCGCCGTCATCCTCTTCCTCGTCATGTTCTTCTGGACGCCGCCGCACTACTGGCCGCTGTCGATGAAGGTGCGCGAGGACTACGCGCGCGTCGGCGTGCCCATGCTTCCCGTCGTCGCGACGAACTCCGCGGTGGCACGTCAGATCGTGCTGTACAGCTGGATGATGGTCGCGGTCTCGCTGCTGCTGTGGCCGCTGGGGTACGTCGGCTGGTTCTACACCAGCGTCGCCCTGGCGTCGGGCGGCTGGTGGCTCTGGGAGGCCCACGCGCTGCTGTCGCGGGCCAAGTCCGGGGCGACGGGCGCCAAGCTGAAGGAGATGCGGCTCTTCCACTGGTCGATCACTTACGTCTCGCTGCTGTTCGTAGCGGTCGCGGTCGACCCCTTCCTGCGCTGAGGAAGAGCGGCCCGCGCAGGGAGGCGCGGCCTGCGCCGGGAGGCGGCGCCCGTCGCGACGTCCCGCCCGTACACACGTGAGGGCCCGGACCAGTGACGGTGGTCCGGGCCCTCACCGCTCCCCCCGGAACGGTTCGTGGTGCGCTGAGTCAGGTGCCGGGCGTCAGGCGTCCGCGGAGCCGGAGGAGCCCGCCGAGCCAGTGGCGCCTGCGGAGCCGGAAGAGCCCGCCGGGCTCGCGGAGCCCTCGCCGGCGGAGCTGCGGCTGCCGCCGGCCTCCCCGCCGAGCTGGATGCCCGCCATACGGCTCCACTCGTAGGGGCCGGTCTCCATCTTCGCGGCCATCTCGCCGTCGAACGACTCGTGCACGGTGATGCCCGCCAGCTCCGTGGCCTGGCGGGCCGTCCCGGCCGACGGAGCCATCAGGTCGCCCCAGGTCCCGTCCGCGCCGACGAGGGAGATACGGGCACCGGCCTGACCCACGTAGGCGATCTGTCCGTCCGCGCTGCCGCCGTGCCGCTGCGCGAACGCGGTGATCTCCTTGGCGAGCTTGGCGGCCCGCTTGCTGCTGTCTGCCATGTCTCGATGCTACCGGCGGGTATACGGGGCGGCCACGGGCCCGCGGGACGGGAGACCGATGCCACACGCCGGGAGCACGTCCGGCAGGGACCGGCGCACGGTCCGGCGGGAGCTACTGACCGGACGGCGAGGCCGCGGCGGGCCTGTCCCGGTCAACGTCCGCGGGGGCCGGCACAGCTGCCGCCGGGGCGGGGCCGCCGGACGCGGACCCGGCGTCGCGAGGCGTTCCGCCGGGTGCCGCCGTGCGGAGCTTCTCCGGGGTGATGCCGACCGGGAGTCCGCGCTCCCGCAGCGACAGCAGAAGGCGCAGCGTCGCGATCCACACGAGGGCCGCGCCCAGCAGATGCAGTCCGACCAGGACCTCGGGCACGTCCGTGAGGTACTGGACGTAGCCGATGACTCCCTGCGCGAGCAGCACGGTCAGCAGTTCGCGGGTGCGGCGCCGCGGGCCCTCGGGCGCGTCGAAGGCGCGCAGGACGAGCCACACCGCCAGCGTCAGAGCGACCACGATCCAGGCCAGGGCGGCGTGCACCTGAGCGGCCACCTCGACGTCGACGGGCATGCGAGGCACCTCGCTGCTGTCGCCCGCGTGCGGCCCGGCCCCGGTCACGACGGTGCCGGCGACCACCAGGGCCGCGGCCACGGAGGTCAGCATGACCGCGAGCTTCTTCACCGGCGGGCCCGCCAGCGGACGAGGCGGTACGTCGCCCTCACCGGCGCGCAGCCAGGTCAGCGTGGCGACCGTGAGCAGCCCGGTGGCGAGCAGGAAGTGACCGGCGACCGTGTACGGATTGAGCTCCGTCAGCACGGTGACGCCGCCGATGACGGCGTTGCCCATCACGAGCCAGAACTGCGACCAGGCCAGGCGGCTCAGGCTCCTGCGGCGCGGCTTGGCGGCCCGGGCGGCGACGATGGTCCAGCCGACGGCGGCACTGAGCACGTACGTCAGCATCCGGTTGCCGAACTCGATCGCCCCGTGCACGCCCATCTCCGACGTGGCGTAGAGGCTGTCGCTGCTGCACTTGGGCCACGTCTCGCAGCCCAGCCCGGAGCCGGTCAGGCGCACGGCGCCGCCGGTCACGATGATGACGACGCTCATCACGAGCGCCGAGAGGGCTGCCCGGCGGACGGTGCCCGGGGCGGGCGTCCAGCGCTTCGCGACGTACGCGACCGGGTTGCGCAGGAGTTCGAGCAGCTTCGGCGGGTTCGGCAGGTGAGGCACGGGAGACATCGTAGGGGCGAGCTTGTGCGCGCATTCACGAGGGGTCGGGAGAGGGGCGGACGGGGCGCGGAACCGTCAGCGTGAGCCCCTCACTCCCACTTGAAGCGTGAGCCCCTCACTCCCACTTGAAGAAAGCCGCCGCGGCGGCGAGCCCGGCCACCGCCCACGCGGCCAGCACGCCGAGGCCGCCCCACGGGACACCCGCGCCGTGCTGGAGCACCTCGCGCAGGCCGTCGGAGAGAACCGAAATCGGCAGCAGCCCGAGCACGCTCTGCACCCCGTCCGGGAAGCGGTCGAGAGGCACGACGACACCGCCGCCCACCAGCAGCAGGACGAAGATCAGGTTCGCCGCGGCGAGGGTGGCCTCCGCCCGTACCGTCCCCGCCAGCAGCAGCCCCAGACCGGAGAACGCGGCCGTGCCCAGGAGCAGCAGCAGAGCCACGGCCACGGGATCACCGTGCGGCGACCAGCCGAGCGCGAGCGCGACCACGGTCAGCAGCATCACCTGCAGCGCCTCGACGACCAGCACCGAGCAGGTCTTCGCCGCCATCAGACCCCAGCGGGGGAGCGGTGAGACGCCGAGCCGCTTCAGTACGCCGTAGCGCCGCTCGAACCCGGTGGCGATGGCCTGGCCCGTGAAGGCGGTGGAGAGCACGGCCAGCGCCAGGATGCCGGGGGTGAGGAAGTCGACGCGGGCGCCGCCGCCGAGCTCCACGACGTCGACCGAGCTGAAGAGGACCAGCAGCAGCGTCGGGATGACGACGGTGAGGAGCAGCTGTTCGCCGTTGCGCAGCAGCATCCGGGTCTCGAGGGCCGCCTGTGTGCCGATCATGCGCCACAGCGGCGCCGCGCCCGGGGCAGGGGAGTAGGTGCCGGCGCTCACGATCGAAGCTCCTTGCCTGTGAGTTCCAGGAAGACGTCCTCCAGGGTGCGGCGCTCGACCGAGATGCGGTCCGGCATGACGCCGTTCTGCGCGCACCAGGAGGTCACCGTGGCCAGCAGCTGCGGGTCGACGGTGCCGGTCACGCGGTAGCCGCCGGGGACGAGTTCGGCGGCGGCGGAGTTGTCGGGCAGGGCCTTGAGCAGGGACGCCAGATCCAGGCCGGGCCGTCCGGTGAAGCGCAGTGAGTTCTCGGCGCCGCCACGGCACAGCTCGTCGGGTGAGCCGCCGGCGACGATCCGTCCGTCGTCGATGATGACGACGTCGTCCGCCAGTTCCTCGGCCTCGTCCATGTGGTGCGTCGTCAGTACGACGGTGACTCCGTCGGAGCGCAGCGCACGTACCAGTTCCCAGGTGGCACGGCGCGCCTGCGGATCGAGGCCGGCGGTCGGCTCGTCGAGGAAGACCAGCTCGGGGCGGCCGACAACGGCCATGGCGAGCGAGAGCCGCTGCTGCTGGCCGCCGGAGAGCCGCCGGTAGGGCGTACGGCCGCAGCTCTCAAGGCCGAGGGTGCCGACGAGCGAGTCGACCGGCAGCGGGTTCGCGTACAGGCCGGCCATGTGGGCCAGCATCTCCTCGGCGCGCGCCCCCGAATACACCCCGCCGCTCTGCAGCATGACGCCGATGCGGGGGCGCAGCCGGGAGGCCTGTGCGACGGGGTCGAGTCCGAGGACGCGGACGGTGCCCGCGTCCGGTCTGCGGTACCCCTCACAGGTCTCGACGGTGGTGGTCTTGCCCGCTCCGTTGGGGCCGAGGACCGCCGTGACGGTGCCGTGCGGGACGGACAGGTCGAGCCCGTCGACTGCTGTCCTGCTGCCGTACCGCTTCACCAGGCCCGCGACCTCGAGAGCCCCTCCGCTACCCATACGGGGGAGTCTAAGGATTCCGAAGTGCCGTCCGTTGCCGGGGGTTGAGATGCGTGACGGGCCCCGGCACGGGGCGGTCGTGCGGCGGCCGTGAGCGGGAAGTAAGGCTCCCCTTACGTGATGCAGAACATTCCGCCAGGTCAGGAGGCGGCTTGCCGCGTCACGAAGAATTACGCAACAATGACGTTGTGAAAAAGACGGCTGAGGGACACGAGACGCGATCGGCGGCCGGTGCGGCCGTCGGCGGTTCGTCCGTGCCCGGCTCGGCCGGCCAGTCCGGAGGCCCGGGTGGCCAGGACGAGCAGCGCGGCACGCGCAACAGGGTGGCGCGTTCCATCCTGGACCACGGCCCCTCCACCGCCGCCGAGCTGGCGCTGCGCCTGGAGCTGACGCAGGCCGCCGTCCGCCGCCATCTCGACTCGCTGGTGGGCGACGGCGTCGTCGAACCGCATGAGAAGCGGGTCTACGGCTCCCGCGGCCGGGGCCGGCCCGCGAAGGTCTTCGCGCTGACCGACTGCGGCCGGGACGCCTTCGACCAGGACTACGACAAGCTGGCCGCGGACGCCCTTCGCTGGATAGCGCAGAGCGCCGGCGGCGGCGAGAGCGGCGACGCGGCGGTGGCGGACTTCGCCCGCGCCCGTGTGGCCGCACAGGCGGAGCAGTACAGGCGCGCACTGGAGCGCGTGCCGCCCGAGGAGCGCACCCGGGCTCTGGCGGAGGCACTGACCAAGGACGGGTACGCTGCCACTGCGCGCAGCGCGCCCGCTTCCGCGGGCGCCCCCGCGGGAGAGCAGCTCTGCCAGCACCACTGCCCGGTGGCGCACACCGCCGAGCAGTTCCCGCAGCTGTGCGAGGCGGAGACGGAGGTCTTCTCCCGCCTGCTCGGCACCCACGTCCAGCGGCTGGCGACGATCGCCCACGGTGACGGGGTGTGCACCACCTTCGTCCCGCGAAGCCTTCCCGCGTCCTCCGCGGGGGGACACCGAGGCGGATCCCCGTCACAGCCCCGGAACGTCACAGAGACCAGCAGCACGACCACCGGCAGGCCCGCCGGTGAGGCCCCGAGCAAGACGAGCAAGAACGCAAGCAAGACCGACAAGAGCAAGACCAAGGCGAGCAACGCCACCACAGCACCTGCGAACACCGCCGGGAGGAACCCCGCATGACCTCTCCTACGGAGACTGCTCACCCCGAGCTCGAAGGGCTGGGCAAGTACGAGTACGGCTGGTCCGACTCCGACACGGCCGGTGCCACCGCGAAGCGTGGCCTCTCCGACGAGGTCGTCCGCGACATCTCGGGGAAGAAGAACGAGCCGGACTGGATGCTGAAGCTGCGCTTGAAGGGGCACCGCCTCTTCGAGAAGAAGCCCATGCCCAACTGGGGCTCGGACCTGTCGGGCATCGACTTCGACAACATCAAGTACTTCGTCCGGTCCACGGAGAAGCAGGCCCAGACCTGGGACGACCTGCCTCAGGACATCAAGAACACCTACGACAAGCTCGGCATCCCGGAGGCGGAGAAGCAGCGCCTGGTCGCCGGTGTCGCCGCGCAGTACGAGTCGGAGGTCGTCTACCACCAGATCCGTGAGGACCTGGAGCAGCAGGGCGTTCTCTTCCTGGACACCGACACGGCGCTGCGCGAGCACCCGGAGATCTTCCAGGAGCACTTCGGCACGGTCATCCCGCCCGGTGACAACAAGTTCGCCGCGCTCAACACCGCGGTGTGGTCGGGCGGTTCGTTCATCTACGTGCCGCCGGGCGTGCACGTCGACATCCCGCTCCAGGCCTACTTCCGCATCAACACCGAGAACATGGGCCAGTTCGAGCGGACGCTGATCATCGTCGACGAGAACGCCTACGTGCACTACGTCGAGGGCTGCACGGCTCCGATCTACGACTCGGACTCGCTGCACTCCGCCGTCGTCGAGATCATCGTCAAGAAGGGCGGCCGCTGCCGCTACACGACGATCCAGAACTGGTCGAACAACGTCTACAACCTGGTCACCAAGCGCGCGGTGGCCTACGAGGGCGCGACCATGGAGTGGGTCGACGGCAACCTCGGCTCGAAGGTCACGATGAAGTACCCCGCCGTCTACCTGATGGGCGAGCACGCCAAGGGCGAGACGCTCTCGGTCGCCTTCGCGGGCGAGGGCCAGCACCAGGACGCCGGCGCGAAGATGGTGCACATGGCGCCGCGTACGTCCTCCAACATCGTCTCCAAGTCGGTGGCCCGCAGCGGCGGCCGTACGTCCTACCGCGGTCTGATCGAGATCGCCGAGGGCGCCGAGGGCTCGAAGTCCAACGTGCTGTGCGACGCACTGCTCGTGGACACGGTCTCCCGCTCCGACACCTATCCGTACGTCGACGTCCGCGAGGACGACGTGACGATGGGCCACGAGGCCACCGTCTCCAAGGTCAGCGACGACCAGCTCTTCTACCTGATGAGCCGGGGCCTGTCCGAGGACGAGGCGATGGCGATGATCGTCCGCGGCTTCGTCGAGCCCATCGCGAAGGAGCTCCCGATGGAGTATGCGCTGGAGCTCAACAGGCTGATCGAGCTGCAGATGGAGGGCGCGGTCGGCTGACGCCGGTCCGCGCGCGCCGGGCGGCCCGCACCGCAAGCGACTTGACCCGAGGCAGCTTCCGCAGAGCCTCTGCGAGGCTTCCGATCCCAGAGAGTGAGCAACACGAGCGCCATGGCTGAGGCTCAGAACTCCCCCGAGAACACGGTCCAGGGGGGACCCCCACCGGTCGGTTCGAACACCACCGGCTCGATCGCGGTGGCAGCTGAGTCCACCGTCGCCACCCGGATGAGCGCACCGCCCTCCTTCGACGTGGCGGACTTCCCCGTGCCGCACGGCAGGGAGGAGGAGTGGCGCTTCACACCGATCGAGCGGCTCAAGGGGCTGCACGACGGCACGGCCGAGGCGTCCGGCTCGCTCAAGGCCGAGGTGGACGCGCCCGAGGGCGTGACTCTGGAGACCGTGGGGCGGGACGACTCGCGCGTCGGCCGGGCCGGTACGCCGGTCGACCGGGTCGCGGCGCAGGCGTTCTCCTCCTTCGAGAAGGCCACGGTCGTCACGGTGCCCAAGGAGGCCGTGCTCAAGGAGCCGGTGCGGGTTTCCCTGCACGGTGAAGGCGGCGTCACCTACGGGCACACCGTCTTCGAGGTCAAGGACTTCGCGGAAGCCGTCATCGTCATCGACCACACCGGTGACGCGGTGCGCGCCGCCAACGTCGAGTTCGTCCTCGGCGACGGCGCCAAGCTGACCGTCGTCTCCGTGCAGGACTGGGACGACACGGCGGTCCACTGCTCACAGCACAACGCGCTGGTGGGCAGGGACGCCTCCTTCAAGTCCGTCGTCGTCACCTTCGGCGGTGACGTCGTACGTCTCCACCCCCGTGTGAACTACGCGGGCCCGGGCGGCGAGGCGGAGTTCTACGGCCTGTTCTTCACCGACAACGGCCAGCACCAGGAGCACCGGCTCTTCGTCGACCACGACACACCCAACTGCCGCAGCAACGTGGTCTACAAGGGCGCTCTGCAGGGTGCGGAGGCGCACGCGGTCTGGATCGGCGACGTGCTGATCCGTGCCGCCGCCACCGGCACCGAGACCTACGAGCTGAACCGCAACCTCGTCCTGACGGACGGCGCGCGGGTCGACTCGGTGCCCAACCTCGAGATCGAGACCGGCGAGATCGTCGGGGCGGGCCATGCCTCGGCCACCGGCCGGTTCGACGACGAGCAGCTGTTCTACCTGCAGGCCCGGGGCATCCCCGAGCAGGAGGCACGGCGGCTGGTCGTGCGGGGCTTCTTCGCCGAACTCGTCCAGCAGATCGGTCTGCCGGACGTGGAGAAGCGCCTCATCGAGAAGATCGAGGCGGAGCTGGAGGCGTCCGTATGAGCGGCGAAGGCTTCGTGCGCGTGGCGTCCCTCGGCGAGCTGGAGGAGGACACCCCCAAGCGGGTGGAGCTCGAAGGCGTGCCGGTCGCCCTCGTCCATACGGAGGGAGAGGTGTTCGCGGTCAACGACATCTGCTCGCACGCGAACGTCTCGCTGTCCGAGGGCGAGGTCGAGGACTGCCAGATCGAGTGCTGGCTGCACGGTTCCAGCTTCGATCTGCGCACGGGCAAGCCCTCGGGTCTGCCCGCGACCCGCCCCATCCCCGTCTACCCCGTACGAATCGAAGGCGAAGGGCCCGATGCGGCCGTGCTCGTCTCCGTCACACAGGAGTCCTGAAGTCCCCATGGCAACGCTTGAGATCAACGACCTGCACGTCTCCGTCGAGACCGAGAACGGCCCGAACGAGATCCTGCGCGGCGTCGACCTGACCGTGAAGCAGGGCGAGACGCACGCGATCATGGGGCCGAACGGTTCCGGCAAGTCCACGCTCGCCTACTCGCTGGCGGGCCACCCCAAGTACGCGATCACCGGCGGTTCGGTGACCCTCGACGGCGAGGACGTCCTGGAGATGACTCCGGACGAGCGCGCCCGCGCCGGCGTCTTCCTCGCCATGCAGTACCCGGTCGAGGTTCCCGGTGTCTCCGTCTCCAACTTCCTGCGTACGTCGGCCACGGCGCTGCGCGGCGAGGCGCCCAAGCTGCGTCTGTGGGTGAAGGAGGTCAAGGAGGCCATGGAGCGTCTCCAGATCGACCCGTCCTTCGCCGAGCGGAACGTCAACGAGGGCTTCTCCGGCGGTGAGAAGAAGCGCCACGAGATCCTCCAGCTGGAGCTTCTCAAGCCGAAGATCGCGATCCTCGACGAGACCGACTCCGGCCTCGACGTGGACGCGCTGCGGGTGGTCTCCGAGGGCGTCAACCGGGTCCGCGAGAGCGGCGAGGTCGGCACCATGCTGATCACCCACTACACACGCATCCTGCGCTACATCAAGCCCGACCACGTCCACGTCTTCGCCAAGGGCCGGATCGCCGAGTCCGGCGGTCCGGAGCTGGCCGACAAGCTGGAGGAAGAGGGCTACGAGGAGTACGTGAAGGGGGGCGCCGCTTCGTGAGCGACGTGACGCTTCCGGGTCTGCTCGACACCGAGGCGATCCGCAAGGACTTCCCCATCCTGGACCGCACGGTCCACGACGGGCACAAGCTCGTGTACCTGGACAACGCGGCGACCTCGCAGAAGCCGCGCCAGGTGCTCGACGCGATGAGCGACTACAACGAGCGCCACAACGCCAACGTCCACCGCGGTGTCCACGTCCTCGCCGAGGAGGCCACGGCGCTGTACGAGGGGGCACGCGACAAGGTCGCGGGCTTCATCAACGCGCCGAGCCGCGACGAGGTCGTCTTCACCAAGAACGCCTCCGAGTCGCTCAATCTCGTGGCGAACATGCTCGGCTGGGCGGACGAGCCCTACAAGGTCGAGCACGACACCGAGATCGTCATCACGGAGATGGAGCACCACTCCAACATCGTGCCCTGGCAGCTGCTTTCGCAGCGTACGGGCGCGAAGCTGAAGTGGTTCGGCCTCACCGACGACGGCCGGCTCGATCTGTCCGCGGTCGACGAGGTCATCACGGAGAAGACCAAGGTCGTCTCCTTCACGCTCGTCTCCAACATCATGGGCACCATCAACCCGGTCGACGCCATCGTCCGGCGTGCCCAGGAGGTCGGCGCGCTCGTCGTCGTCGACGCCTCGCAGGCGGCACCGCACATGGTGCTGGACGTACAGGCGATCCAGGCCGACTTCGTGGCCTTCACCGGGCACAAGATGTGCGGCCCGACGGGCATCGGCGTGCTGTGGGGCCGGCAGGAGCTCCTCGACGACCTGCCTCCCTTCCTCGGCGGCGGCGAGATGATCGAGACGGTCACCATGCACGCCTCGACGTACGCGCCCGCCCCGCACAAGTTCGAGGCCGGCACGCCGCCGATCGCACAGGCCGTGGGTCTCGGTGCGGCCGTCGACTACCTGTCGGCCATCGGCATGGACCGGATCCAGGAGCACGAGCACGCGCTGACCGCGTACGCGGTCAGCAAGCTGAGCCAGATCCCGGACCTGCGCTTCATCGGCCCCACCACGGCCGAGGACAGGGGCGCCGCGATCTCCTTCACGCTCGGGGACATCCACCCGCACGACGTGGGCCAGGTGCTCGACGAACAGGGCATCGCCGTCCGCGTGGGACACCACTGCGCGCGGCCGGTCTGTCTGCGGTACGGAATTCCTGCGACCACGCGGGCGTCGTTCTATCTGTACTCCACACCGGCCGAGGTGGATGCCCTGGCCGAAGGCGTGGAACACGTACGGAACTTCTTCGCCTAGGACGACGGCGTGGGCCGCAGAGGACTGGACGGACGGACTGACTCGTGAAGCTGGACTCCATGTACCAGGAAGTGATCCTGGACCACTACAAGAACCCCCACGGCAAGGGCCTGCGTGAGGGCGACGCCGAGGTGCACCACGTCAACCCGACGTGCGGTGACGAGATCACGCTGCGTGTGCGCTACGACGGCGAGACGATCAGCGACGTCAGCTACGAGGGCCAGGGCTGCTCCATCAGCCAGGCGAGCGCCTCCGTGCTGAACGAGCTGCTGGTCGGCAAGGAGCTCGGCCAGGCCCGCACGATTCAGGAGACCTTTCTGGAGCTGATGCAGTCCAGGGGGCAGCTGGAGCCGGACGAGGCCATGGAGGACGTGCTGGAGGACGCCGTCGCTTTCGCCGGGGTCTCGAAGTACCCGGCGCGTGTGAAGTGTGCTCTGCTGAGCTGGATGGCATGGAAGGACGCCACCGCCCAGGCGCTGGGCGAGGACTCGGTAAAGGAGAGGACCGCATGACCGAGACCACCGCGAAGCCCGCGAGCGAGGACGAGGTCCGCGAGGCGCTGCTCGACGTGGTCGACCCTGAGCTGGGCATCGACGTCGTCAACCTGGGCCTGATCTACGGGGTCCACATCGACGAGTCGAACATCGCCACGATCGACATGACGCTCACTTCGGCGGCCTGTCCGCTGACGGACGTCATCGAGGACCAGGCGAAGTCCGCGACCGAGGGCATCGTCGACGAACTGAAGATCAACTGGGTCTGGATGCCCCCGTGGGGTCCGGACAAGATCACCGACGACGGCCGCGAGCAGCTGCGGGCGCTGGGCTTCAACGTCTGACGCCGCCGCTCACACGGCCTCGGCCGCCCCAGGTCCCCGTACCTGTGCGCAGGTCACGCATCAACGGCCATGCCGCCGGAATCCCGGCGGCATGGCCGTTTCGCGTGCCGGTAAGCGCGACGCGCCGGGCCGCCGGGTATGTACACCCGTACACAACGTTGTGTACGCTCGTACGCATGGTCTACCTGACGCTCGCCGGCGCGATCCTGGCCGAGGTAGTGGGCACCACCGCGATGAAGTACAGCAACGGCTTCAGCAAGCTGGTGCCGTCCCTGATCACGGGCTTCAGCTATGCCGTGGCCTTCATACTGCTCGCCCAGACGCTCAAGACGATGGCCGTCGGCACCGCCTATGCCATCTGGGCGGGGGTGGGGACCGCGGCCATCGCCGCGATCGGCATCGTCTTCATCGGGGAGTCGGTCACCGTGGCGAAGATCATCGGCATCGTGCTCGTCATCGGGGGAGTCGTCGTGCTCAACCTCGGCGGGATCCACTGATGGCACGCCGTTACGATCCGGAGCGCCGCGAGCGCATCATCGACGCCGCCATCCGGATCGTCGAACTCAAGGGAATCGGAGGGCTGAGCCACCGCAGCGTCGCCGCCGAGGCGGGTGTGCCGCTCGGGTCGACCACGTACCACTTCGCCGGTCTCGACGACCTGCTCGTCGCCGCGCTGGAGCGGGTCTGCAGCGGGCCGAGCAGCGGCATGAAGGACTGGGCGGAGGCGCTGTCCGGGACGGACGCCCGGCCCGGCGGCGGACCGCCGCTCGCCGATGTGCTCACCCGGCTTCTGGAGGAGTACGCGCGTGGAGGCAGCGGCCGCATCCGCCTCGAGTACGAGCTCTACCTCGCCGCCCTCCGGCGTCCGGCACTGCAGCCCGTGGCCGCGGCCTGGCTGGACGAGATGGCCGGAGTCATCGGCCGGCACACCGCGGACGCCGCCACCGCGCGGGTCCTCGTCGCGCTGATCGACGGGCTGCTGCTGCAACTGCTGCTGACCGACCGGCCGTTCGACCGTGCGGCGGTGCGGTCCGCGCTGGGCCGCGTCACGGGCGAGAGCTGAGAGCCCGGCGGGATGCGTGGCCTGTGCGCCGCCGCCCCGCCCCGGCCCGCTTGCCGCCCGGCCTACGGCCCGCGTCCGTGCCGCCTCCGCCCCGTCCCTTCGCCCCGACCCGGTGTCTTCCGACCGCTGAGACCGGTTGGCCTCGCCCGCGGGAGGGCCGATAACGTGCGCGGCATGACCCAAGCAGCCACCCCATCCCGTACGACCGGCGCCGTCGCCGCCGGGCTCGCCACCGTCTCCCGCGGAAGCGACGGCGAGGAGACCGTCCTCGACACCTGGTTCCCCGCCCCCGAGCTCGTCGAGGCTCCCGAGGGCCCCGTCGGGAGCGAGCGCCTGAGCCCGGAGCAGGCCGCCGAGGCACTGGGCGAGACCGCCCGGGGGGCGCTTGGTTCCGACGCCGTGCGCGACGTCGAGATCGTGGCCGTGCGTACGGTCATCGGCTCGCTGGAGGACAAGCCGGCGGACACGCACGACGCGTACCTGCGGCTGCATCTGCTCAGCCACCGCCTCGTACGGCCGCACGGGCTGAACCTGGAGGGCCAGTTCGCACTGCTCGCCAACGTCGCCTGGACGAGCCTCGGGCCCGTCGCCGTCGAGCGGCTGGAGCAGGTGCGGATGGCGGCGCGCGCCGCGGGCAGGCATCTGAGCGTCACCAGCGTGGACAAGTTCCCGCGCATGACCGACTACGTCGCGCCGAAGGGCGTGCGTATCGCCGACGCCGACCGTGCACGCCTCGGAGCGCACCTGGCCGAGGGCACCACCGTCATGCACGAGGGCTTCGTCAACTTCAACGCCGGCACCCTCGGCACGTCCATGGTGGAGGGCCGCATCAGCGCGGGCGTCGTCGTCGGCGACGGCTCCGACGTGGGCGGCGGCGCCTCGATCATGGGCACGCTCTCCGGCGGCGGCAAGCAGCGGATCTCCATCGGGGAGCGCTGCCTGCTGGGTGCCGAGGCCGGTATCGGCATCTCGCTCGGAGACGACTGCATCGTCGAGGCCGGGCTGTACGTCACGGCCGGCACGCGCGTATCGCTGCCGGACGGGCAGATCGTCAAGGCGCTGGAGCTCTCCGGCGCGGACAATCTGCTCTTCCGCCGCAACTCCACGACCGGCAGGGTCGAGGTCCTCCAGCGCAGCGGCTCCTGGGGCGGACTGAACGAGGCGCTCCACAGCAACAACTGACCGCGGGGCGGGCACCGTTCACCGGCTGCCCGCCTAGTCCGGCCGCTCATCCGGGCCGCTGCGCGCCCGACCGCCTTGCTCCTCGCATGCCCGTAGGCCATAGGCTTACGGGCATGCGTGATCTCGCCGCGGGGATGCGGTACTTGGGGCGTGGGCAGCGGTGGGCGCTGGGCCACGGACGGTGGTTCGGTTTCGGGCTGCTGCCCGCGCTGCTGGCTCTCGTGCTCTATGCGGCGGCGCTCACCGCGCTCGCCTTCTACGCGGGGGACGTCGCCGCCTGGGCCACACCCTTCGCGGACGGCTGGGACGAGCTGTGGCGGGACTCCCTGCGCGGGCTCTTCGCGGTGCTCCTCTGGGTCGGTGCGCTGCTGCTGTCGGTGGTCACCTTCACCGCTGTCACGCTCGTGATCGGCGACCCCTTCTACGAGAAGCTTTCGGAGCAGGTCGAGGAGTCGGAGGGCGGCGCACCGCCCGGCCAGGACCGTCCCCTGTGGCGGGAGGTGTGGATCTCGCTGTGCGACAGCCTCTTCGTGCTGTGGCGCATGCTCCTCTTCACCGTCCCGCTCTTCTTCCTCGGCTTCCTGCCGGCGGTCGGCCAGACCGTCGTCCCGGCGCTCGGCTTCTGCGTCTCGGGCTTCTTCCTCACCCTCGAACTGGTCTCCGTGGCCATGCAGCGCCGCGGCATTCCCGTACGGGAGAGGCTGCGGATGCTGCGTACGCGCAGGGCGCTGGCGCTGGGCTTCGGCGTCCCGCTGGTGCTGCTGTTCCTGGTCCCGCTGGTCGCGGTCGTGCTGATGCCCGGCGCTGTCGCGGGCGCTGCGCTGCTCGTACGGGATCTGACCGGCGAGAACGAGCGGCGCGAGAGCCGGTACGGCGACGAGGGCGGGCAGTTCGGACCGCCTCCGGGCCCGGGCCCGGCGCAGGCACAGGCACCCGCACGGGCACAGGCACCCGGAATCAGCGCTCCGAAGACGCCGGGGTCCCAGGACCCGTGGCCTCACGGGGGAAGCCCCCGGTAGGCCGCCGGCAGGCGGGGACCCCCTTGAAGGTGCCCGCCGGCGGGACGGGCCGTGTGCAGCCCGTATGAGCCGGCTTACGGCTTCATCCGGACGACCGACGGGTCGTGGTCGCTGGCCTGGTCGTGGAACTCGGCGTTGATGTGCACGATGTCGTACTTGACCGGGCCGACGCCCGGGCTGGTGACCGCGTGGTCGAGCACCTGCGAGTTGCCGTTGAAGACGTAGCCGTAGCGCTCGTCCGCGGGCAGCTCGTCCATGGGGCTGGTGAGGACTCCGCCTTCGCGAATGGCGTCGAGGCTGGGGGAGAAGGGAAAGTCGTTGAAGTCCCCGGCGGCGATGACTGCGGCGTCCTTGTCGATCGCCTCGACCTTCTTGGCGAAGGAGTTGACGAGCTTCGCCTGCGCGGTGCGCTGCTTCTCGGACTCGCGCACAGGCGGCTGGAAGCGGCCTTCCATCGGCTGGTCGCCGCCCTTGGAGCTGAAGTGGTTCGCGACGACGAAGACCTGGCGGCCCTTGAAGGTGAACTCGCCGGCGAGCGGCTTGCGGCTCTCCTTCCACGCCTCTTCCTGCGGCTCGATGCGGCCCGGGTTGGCCGACAGCTTCGGCTTGCCGCCGTCGTCGCCGACCTTCACGGGCGTGGTCGCGTCGCCGCCCTTGCGGTCGGTGAAGTCGACCCGGTCCGGGTTGTAGAGGAACGCGACGCGTATGTTGCCGCCGGGCTGACCGCCGTCGGCGTTGTCCTCGGGGTCGATCTGGCGCGACTCGTACGCCGGGCCGCCCGCCTTCTCGATCGCGTCGGTGAGCGTCTTGAGGGTCTTGCCCGCGGCGACGGTGCCGTCGTCCTGCGGGCCGGAGTCGTCCTGCACCTCTTCCAGGGCGACGATGTCGGGGGAGGCGAGGTTCTTCACCAGGGCCTCGGAGAGCCGCTCGAACTTCGCCGGCTCGCTCTCGGGGGAGAGGTTCTCGACGTTGTAGGTGGCGACGGAGAGTTCGTCCTTGCTCTGCTTGCGGGTTCTCTCCCGCTTCAGCTTGTTGTCCTTCAACTCGCCCATGGCCGTGGCCCGTACGGTGTAGCCGCCGAAGTTGTCGTAGTCGAGGGGCCCGGTGGTCGCTCCGCGCAGTTCGTCGCCCACGTCAGCCTTCGGGAAGTGGTTCTCCTCGCGCGGCAGCAGCGAACTCACCTTCATGCGGGCGCCGTTGTGCTGGTCGTAGGCACCGTAAAGGGTGCCGCCGCGGGGGGTGGGGTTCTCGCCGGGGTCGGCCGTGACCCACAGCTCGCCGAACTCGGTGCTCGGGCCGGTCACGGGGGCGTTCCTGAGGCCGGCGCGCATGCCTTCGAGAGACTCGTAGAGGTCCAGGGCGAACTTGCGCGGCTGCAGCTTCAGCGACTCGATGTTGCCTTCGTCGCCCTTGCCTTCGGGCGCGTACGCGTCCGGGACGCGGTCCGCGCCGAGGCCGACGGCCTTGGGCAGCTTCGCCTTCTTCTTCGAGGCCGCCTTCCACTCGGCGCCCGTCAGCTGGGTGACGGACTGGCCGCCCGCCTCCTCGCCGCCGGGGTAGAACTCGGCGACCTCGCCGGATATCCGTATGGAGTCACCCGCCTCGACGTCGGGCGTCTTCTCGCCCGTGAAGACGAAGATGCCCTCGCTGGTGGCGGGATCGTCGTCCGGCTTCGGGTCCTGGAGCCAGAAGCCCCGCGCCTTGCCGAATCCGCGCACCGCCGTGACGACGCCCGGCACATCCGTGACCTGCTTGCCGGCGAACGGCGAAATCCGGGTCTTGCCCTGGATGTCGTGGAGACGCGGCTCCTCGGCCGTGTTCCCGGACGCGGATACGGCGGTCATGACGAGCAGTGCTGATCCGCACACCGCCGCGACGGTGAGTGCGGAGGTACGGGCGAGACGGGACGACAACGGTGCCTCCGGGGGGTGGCGGATTACGAACTTTCCAGGTCCGTGCGGTCATTACGGACGGGTAATCTCTACGCGCGTAAAAGTCTGTCGTGCTCATCTCACTTGTCAAGCAGATGCGGACCATTGAGCACGTGTGCCACACAACTCCCGGGCGGCCGCCGCCCGGTGCCACACGGAGTCCTCACGCGGTCACCGACAGGCGCGAGAGTGACGGCCGCGCGATTCGGGCAGTGCGGGACACTTCCCGTCTACGCTGGGGGCCGCATCTTTCCCGCAGCATGTAGCACCCGTAGGAGATGAACGCGCTGATGTCCGGTGAAACGACCGGGGGCGACCGTCCCGCCATGCCGCCTGTGCGGCTGTCCTCCGAAGCCGAACTCGCGCGGGACGCACTGGCCGCACCGCTCTTCTCGTGGGCCGCACGCCTCGCGGTCTGGGCCGGGGAAGAGGGCGGCGCCACCGGCCGTGAGGGTGCCGCGGGTGTGCCCGTCGGTGCCGGAGGTGAGCTGCTCGCGGAGCAGTTGAAGGAGGCCGTCGCCCGTCTCGGGCTCTCCGAGGACGAGGACGGGGAGATGCACACGGCTCAGGCATGGCAACTTGCCGTCGACACCGGTCTGTTGGAGGTCGAGGAGGACGGCGGCGACAGCGCCGCCGAAGGCGGTGAGGCGGGCGCGGAGGCCGGTGCGGCGCGGGCGGTCACGATCACGGAGGAGCCCGTGGGCACCGCACGGCCCGGGGACGAGCTGGACCAGTTCCGCGCCGGCAGTCCGCAGGACGTGCTGGAGATCTGGCAGGGCGGCCTGGAGAGCGTGCTCGCCGACGCCGCCACCCCGAGTTTCGAGGACCTCATCGGCGGCCTCGACGGCGTCACGGGCGAGGACGGGCAGATCGATCCGGAAGCCATCGACCTCGACTCCCTCGACTGGAACCCGGAGAAGGAAGCCGACTTCCTCGACGGCACGCTGGGCAATCTCTACGTCCTCACCGCGAGCGATCAGGCCGTCTCCGCCGGTGCGATGGTGCCGCTGCCGGTGCTTGCAGCCTCGATGATCGTCCCGGACGACATGGAGGAGCCCACGGACGCCGTACTCGAAGAGGTCTCGGCGGCGATGATGAAGCTCGACGAGCAGTTCCGGATGCTCGCGCCGACCGGGCTCGTCGAATACCAGCCCGTGGACGAGGCGTTGACGGAGGAGATGGACGAGGAAGCCGAACTGCCGGAGAACCTCGACGAGGAGGACGTCTCCCGGTACGGCATGGTGCGGCTGACCCCGCTGGGAATCCACGGCGTGCGCGTACGAATGCGGGAGGCGGGCGTCGAAGCCCCGGCCGTCGGCCACCTCGCCGAAGCGGACGCGGAGACGCTGCTGAGCGCGCTGACCGCGTACACGGAGGAGAACGCACAGGCGGAGATCGAGTCCTGGCTCGCAGCCCGTACGCCCCTGGAGTCCGCCCGCGAACTGCTCACCGCGTCCCGCGGCACCGATGAGGACGCGCCCTCCCGCCGGCTGGCATGCCAGCAGGCCCTCTCCCTCATCGGTACGGAGGCACAGCCGGCCCTGCGCGAAGTGCTGGAGGACCGGCAACTGGGCGGACTGGCGCGGGTATGGCTCGTCGAGCACGGCGAGCAGGACGTCCCGCAGCCCGACGAGGAGATGGTCTTCTGGCTGACCGTCGACACGATCGCCGCGCAGCTGGCGACGGCGGGCGAGGCGGCCGAACTCCAGGGCCTGGTACAGGGGTTGGTCGACCAGCATGCGGGGTTCTTCGACAAGGCATGGAAGGTCGACCACCCGGCTACGGGCGACGTGCTCGAAGCGATGGGCCGCGTACACCCCGACAAGCAGACCGCCAAGGACGCGCGCAAGGCGGCCTTCAAGGCCCGCAGCCGGCTGGCCTGAACAGCCGGGCGCGGTCAGATCGACTCGAAGTCGCCGTGGCGCCCGGCGCCCGCGGCGAAGCGGGCCGCGCCCTCCGCTGCCTCTCGCAACGCGGCCTGTCCGTGCCGCAGTTCACGGGCCATCGCCTCGTCCTCGGGCAGACCTTCCTGCTCGTGTACGGACGCGAGGTCGCCGCGCAGACAGGTCTGCGGGAACCGGGCGAGCTGCGCGGCGAGTTCCTCGGCCGCGGCGCGTGACTCCCCTTGCGGTACGAGGCGGTTGGCGAGCCCCATGTCGTACGCCTCGGCCGCCGGCACCGGACGGCCGGTGAGGATGAGGTCGAGTGCGCGGCCGGTGCCGATCAGGCGGGGAAGGCGCACGGTGCCGCCGTCGATCAGCGGGACTCCCCAGCGGCGGCAGAAGACTCCGAAGACCGCGTCCTCCTCGGCGACGCGCAGATCGCACCAGAGGGCCAGTTCGAGGCCGCCGGCGACCGCGTGGCCGGCGACCGCCGCGACGACCGGCTTGGACAGCCGCAGCCGCGTGGGCCCCATCGGGCCGTCGCCGTCCGGTGCGACGCGATTGGCGCGGTCGGTGCCGATGGCCTTGAGGTCCGCCCCGGCGCAGAACGTGCCTCCCTCGCCCCACAGCACCGCGGCCAGCGCCTCCGGATCGGCCTCGAAGTCGCGGAAGGCGTCGGCGAGTTCGGCAGCCGTGGCACCGTCCACGGCGTTGCGTGCGGCGGGACGGGAGAGGACGACCGTGGTGACCGGCCCCTGCCTCTCGGTACGTACGGCCATGGTGGGGCGACCTCCGGGAATGACGGGGCGTGCCGGCGCGGTCCGCTTCATGCGGCGGGGAGAGAGCGGTGCTGAGACTACCGGCGGGCCCCGCGCGCCTCTCCGGCGGACTCTCGCGGGTGACCGATCCCGGAGGGTATCCCGGATGACGAGACGGATTTCCGTCATATGGAAGGCTTGATCTAGCCTGCCGTGCATGTTCGGTACCGCACGCCATCTGGCACTCGCGCTCTTCGCGGCCACGGCGTGGAGCGTCGACGACGCGCTCTGTCCCCGCTGACGGACCGTTCGCGACCGGCCCGCCCGCCAGGCGCCGCTCTCCGTTCCCCGCCTCCGCGCGCCCGTACCGACGGGAATCATCCCTCCCGGCCGCCGGTTCCAGCTCCCGCTCCGCGCGGGCAGCACCGGCCCCCACCTCGGTCAACCACGTCCTGCGAGGTCGCCACGTGACTACCGCTCCCCCCTCCGGGGCGCCGCCCCGTGCCAGCCGTCCTTCCCGCCTGCCGGCCTTGCCGCCGCCCCCGCCCACACGCGTGCCCGTCCCCGAGGCGGCCGCACTGCCATCCGCGCGGCGCGCGCCGCTCGCCGTGGCCGGCGTGCTCGGCGCCGCGCTCACGGTCTTCGTGTGGGCCGCGCACGGCGCCCGACCCGGAATCCTGCTCCTGCTCGGCGTCGGGCTGGGCCTGGCGCTGTTCCACTCACGCTTCGGATTCACCTCCGCCTGGCGGCAGTTGGTGGCCGTCGGCAACGGGACCGGACTCCGGGCGCACGCCCTGCTGCTCGGCACCACGGCGACCCTCTTCGCCCTGGTCATCGGCACCGGCACCGGCCTGTTCGGCACGGCACCGGCACCCAGCACCGGTCCGCTGGGCATCGGGCTGCTGGCCGGTGCCTTCCTCTTCGCCGTCGGCATGCAGATCGGCGGCGCCTGCGCCTCCGGCACGCTCTTCGCCGTGGGCTCCGGGCAGAGCGCCATCGTGCTTACCCTCGGCGGGTTCATCGCCGGCTCGACGCTCGCGGCATGGCAGTACGGGGTGTGGAGCGATCTGCCCGCACTCGGCCCGGTCCTCTTCTCCGACGGGCTCGGCTGGCCGGGGTCGCTGGCACTGACTCTCGCCCTGCTCGCTGTGGTCGTCCTGGTCTCACGCCGCGTACAGGCCCGGCGGAACCCGCCGCCGGTGGCGCCGCCGCCCTCCGCGCGCGGCGCCCTCGCGCGTGTGGTGCGCGGTTCCTGGCCGATGGCGGCCGGTGCCCTCGTGCTGGGCGTACTGGGTGCGGCGGTGCTGCTCGTCTCCGGCGGCGCCTGGGGAGTTACCGGCGCCTTCGCGCTGTGGGGCTCGAAGCTCGCCGGTGTGCTGGGTGCCTCGCCGGAGACGTGGGCGTACTGGCAGCAGCCGGACAACGCGCCTCAGCTCGCCGGTCCCGTGCTCGCGGACAAGACCAGCCTCACCGACATCGGCATCATGATCGGGGCCGCGCTGGCCGCGTCCGCCGGGGGCGTCTGGACGCTGCACCGCGGCATCCCGTGGCGCCGGGCCGTGGGCGCGGTCGCCGGCGGACTGCTGATGGGTATCGGCGCGAGGATCGCCGGGGGCTGCAACATCGGCGCGTACCTCGCGGGGATCGCCTCCGGCAGCCTGCACGGCTGGGTCTGGGGTGCGGCGGCACTGCTCGGCACCGTCGCGGGGCTGAAGCTGCGCCCGCTGTTCGGGCTGGGGAATCCGGCACCTCGCGACGGGGCCTGCTGAGCCCGCGCGCCGTGCGGGTGCGGGTGTGCGGGCGCGCCGGTCGCGTACGGCGGTCCCGTACGGCAGAGGCCGGGCGAGCGGACCGCTCCGCCTCAGCGGGAGTGCGGCCCGCCCGTCCGGTCCCCGCCGGACCCGGCGTGCTGCCGGTCCGGCCCGTCGCTCTCACGGGCCGGACATCACCATTGTCACTCTTCCGGCCCGAACCACACCGTGGTCGCGTTGCAGAACTCCCGGATGCCGTGGCCGGCCAGTTCCCGTCCGTAACCGGAACGCTTGGCACCGCCGAACGGCAGGCCCGGGTGCGAGGCCGTCATGCCGTTGAAGAAGACGCCGCCCGCCTCCAGGTCACGGGTGAGGCGCTCCTGCTCGGCGGCGTCGCGCGTCCAAGCGTTGGAACTGAGGCCGAACGAGGTGTCGTTGGCGAGTTCGACGGCCTCGTCCAGGCCGTCCACGCTGTACACGGTCGCGACGGGACCGAAGGCCTCCTCGCGGTGGATCCTCATCTCGTCGGTGACTCCGGTCAGCACCGTCGGCTCGTAGTACCAGCCGTCCGGAAGATGCAGCGGACGTCCGCCGCCGCACAGGGCGGTGGCGCCGCGGCGTGTGGCGTCGTCGACGAGCTCCTCCAGGTCGGAGCGGCCCTGCGCGCTGGAGAGCGGGCCGACGTCGGTGTCCTCGGCCATGGGGTCCCCGACCTTCAGCGCGGACATCCGCTCCACGAACCTGGATACGAACGTGTCGTGGATGTCCGTGTGCACGATGAAGCGCTTTGCGGCGATGCAGGACTGACCGGCGTTCTGCACGCGGGCGGTGACCGCGGTGCGTACGGCCTTGTCGAGGTCGGCCGAGGGGAGCACCACGTAGGGGTCGCTGCCGCCGAGCTCCAGGACCGTTTTCTTGATCTCGTCCCCGGCGATCGAGGCGACCGAGCGGCCCGCGGGCTCGCTGCCCGTGAGGGTCGCGGCCACGACCCGTTCGTCGCGGAGCAGGTCCGCCACGGCGCCGGAGCCGACGAGCAGAGTCTGGAAGGCGCCCTCGGGGAACCCCGCACGGCGGAAGAGGTCCTCCAGGTACAGCGCGGTCTGCGGCACGTTCGAAGCGTGCTTGAGCAGCCCGGTGTTGCCGGCCATGAGGGCGGGCGCGGCGAAGCGCACGACCTGCCAGAGCGGGAAGTTCCAGGGCATGACCGCCAGCACTGTGCCCAGCGGCCTGTAGCGCACGAACGCCCGCGACGCGCCCGAGTCCTTCACGTCCGCGGGTGCGGGGTGCTCGTCGGCGAGCTGTGCCTCGGCATGCTCCGCGTACCAGCGCATCGCCTTGACGCACTTGGCCGCCTCGGCGCGGGACGCGGCGAGCGGCTTGCCCATCTCCGTCGTCATGGTGCGGGCGATGGCGTCCCGGTCCGCCTCCAGCAGGTCCGCCGCCCGGTGCATCAGCGCGGCCCGCTGCGCGAAGCTCGTCAGGCGGTGTTCGCGGAAGGCGCGCTCCGCCCTGAAGAGGCGCTCTTCGATCTCGCCGGCGTTGAGCGGTTCGAATGTCTTCAGGGTCTCGCCCGTGGCCGGATTCACCGTGGCGATGGCCATGTGAGCGCCTCCTTCGGCTGCTTCGGTGCCTGTGCACGACGAACGCGCAGCCGTCCGGCCCCGTGCGGCCGGGGCACCGCGAGCCGGGAGCCGGGCACGGCGAACCGGGGCCCGCAGGGCGTACGCGCACTCGTGTGTCCGTGCCCTCGCGGTACCCCGGATTCGCGGCGCTAAGGCTCGCCGGGGCTCAGAGTGCGGCCCCGCCCGGCTTGACCATGCCGCGCACCGTACGGGAGTCGACGTACTCACCGAGCGCCGTCATGTCCCACTCACCGGAGAACTGCCGCACGAGCTTGCACATCAGCACCCCGGTGCGCGGCTCGGCGTTACTGAGGTCGAAGCGGACCAGCTCCTGGTCGGTGGCGGCGTCCACGAGACGGCAGTACGCCTTGGCCACCTCGGTGAACTTCTGCCCCGAGAAGGAGTTGACGGTGAAGACCAGGCCGGAGACCTGGGGCGGCAGGTTGCCGAGGTGGACGGTGATGGCCTCGTCGTCGCCTCCGCCCTCTCCGGTGAGGTTGTCGCCGGAGTGCTGCACGGTGCCGTTCAGGATGGCGAGTTTGCCGAAGTAGCAGGCGTCGACCTTCTTGCGATTGGCGTCGTAGGCGATGACGGACGCATCCAGGTCGATCTCCTTGGCGCGGCCGCCCGCACGGAAGACGGGCTCCCAGCCGAGGCCCATACGGACGCTGCTGAGCACCGGACTGCCGCCCTTGGTGAGCGAGACCGTCTGGTTCTTCTGGAGGCTGACCTTGCCCTTGTCGAGGTTGATCTTGCCGCTGCCCGCGGGAGCCGGTGCCGGGGCCGCGGGAGTGGGCGGGGGAGCCGGGACGGCCTGCGGGGCCTGCGGCGGCGGGGGCGCCTGGGGAGTGGGGGCGGGTGCCGGGGTGGCCGCCGGCGCGGCCGGTTCCTCCACGTTGACGCCGAAGTCCGTTGCGATGCCGCCGAGTCCGTTGGCGTAGCCCTGGCCCACGGCACGGACCTTCCAGTCGTTGCCGCGGCGGTAGACCTCGACGACGACGAGCGCCGTCTCGTTGCCGAGGGCGGGCGGAGTGAACGTGGCGATCACCTCCCGCGTGGAGGCGTCGCGGACCGTGGCGGTCGGCTCGATCCCCGCGAAGGACGCGCCGGGAGCGTCGGGACTCGCCGTGACCACGACCTTCTGCACATCGGCCGGCACCTTGGCGGTGTCGACGGTGATGGCGTCGGCGCCACCGCTGCTGTGCGTCACGCCGGGTGCCGCCGGCTGGTTGTAGAAGACGAAGTCGTCATCGGAGCGGACCTTTCCGTTCTCGCCGAGGAGCAGTCCTGAGACGTCCAGGCGGGACGGTGCGGTCACCTCCACCGCCACCTGGGCAGTGCTGAGCGGGAGGTTCGAGCCGGGAGTCATTGCCGTCATGCCGGTCGTAACGAGCGGCCGTGCTTTGCGGTTCCTTTGCCGGCGGCGTCGTGGGTGCCGGTTGTGTGCGGCTCCGCTCCCGCGCGTGAGCGGGGGTGCGTACCGCGACGACGACCCCGAGCACCGCGACCGCCATCCCCGCGACGGCGAACAGGCCGGGGCGTTCCCCGAACATCGCGTACGCCCAGACGACAGTCGTGGGAGGCGTCAGATAGATCAGCGCGCTCGTACGGGTCACGCCGCTGCGCCGCAGGCTCAGCCAGTAGAAGCCGTAGCCGCCGAAGGTGGAGAGCACCACGACCCAGGCCACGGCCAGCCAGAAGGCCCCGGTGACCGGCGGAGTCATGTGCCCGTCGCCCGCGCCGGCGGCGAGCGCCGTGAAGACGACCGCGCTCACCAGGCAGTGCACCGGCAGCGCGTCGAGGGCGCCGACCCGGTGGCGGGCACGGCGCTCCAGGAAGCTGGCGGCCAGCAGGCCGGCCATCCCCGCGAAGGGGAGCAGATAGGCGAGAGGCGCTGCCGACGCCGAGGTGAGGTCGTCCCGTACGACCGCCGCGACCCCGGCCAGGCCCAGCGCGAGCCCTGCCCACTGGCGTCGCGTGACCGTCTCGCCGAGCAGCCTGCCCGCGAGAGCACCGGCGACGAGCGGCTGCAGGGCGGCTATCAGCGCGGATGATCCGGCCGGCACGCCCAGGCCCGCCGCCCAGACGACGGCGCCGAGGTAGGCGCCCTGGGAGAGCAGGCCGATCAACGCCTGCTCCGCGAGGGCGCGCGGCGGCAGCCGGCCCTCGTCGTGACCGTCCCCCTGCGTGCCTTGCCGCGCTGTCCGCAGCCGCTGCCGCCGCAGCCGCAGTACGAGCGCCACCGCCCCCAGGAGTGCGGCCGCGGCGAGGAAGCGCCACATCAGGAGCGTGTCCGCCGGGGCGTGCCGGGTGCCGAGTTCCGCGCCGATGAAGCCGGAGCTCCACATCACGACGAGCCCGGCGCCGGTGAGGTGGGTGCCGGCGGCACCGGCCGGGGGTCGCGGGCGGAGGAGAGGAGGCATCGGCTGCTCCTGTCGTCGGACGGTCTGTCCTGCCGTCGGGCTGTCATCGGGCCGGGATCAATGAGGTAGACCGATCTGTTTACCTCTCCGGGTATAGAGTGAACTAAACAGATCGGTTTAATGCAAGCGCGGTGCAGGGAGGCCCCATGACGCAGGCGGCGGAGCTCACGCCGGCGGCCCGCAAGATCCTCGACGCGGCGGCGGAGCTGTTCTACGGGCGCGGCATCACGGCCGTCGGGGTCGACCTGATCGCGAAGGAGGCGGGTGTCACCAAGAAGACCCTGTACGACCGGTTCGGCTCCAAGGAGGCCCTGGTCGCCGCGTACCTGGGAGAGCGTGATGAGCGCTGGCGGGAGTGGCTGACCGCGCGGGTGCTCTCCGGTGACGCCGGCGCGGGTCCGTGTGAGCGCATCCTGCGCACCTTCGACGCCCTGGAGGAATGGGTGCGCCGTGAGAACCCGCGGGGCTGCGGCTTCGTCAACGCCGCGGCGGAGCTGCCCGATCCGCGGCATCCCGGCCGGAAGGTGATCACCGGGCAGAAGCGCTGGCTGCGGGATTTCCTGCGGGAGCTGGCGGTGGAGGCCGGCGCCGCCGACCCCGGCCGGCTCGCCGACGAGCTCGTGCTGCTGCACGAGGGGGCGACGGTGCTGGGCGGACTGCACGTCGTGGCCGGGCCGGTCGCCGCCGCCCGCTCGATGGCCCGCGGTGCCCTCGTGCGGGAGGGCTGCCAGGGCGGCGCGGGCGCGCAGGCCCAGTAGCAGACAGGTCCAATAGCAGAGGCACTTCCGCCGGAGCCGGAGGCGTACTGCGGCATCCGGGTGGAATCCACCGGCGTCACCGTCCGATTACGTGTGACTACGCTCCGGCGTGGCAGTACGTCCCGCATGACATCTGAGACACGCATGAACACCAGACGCGTCTTTCTCGGCGGGATGCTCATAGCCGGCGCCTGCGCCGCGAACCGCGCGCACGCCGCGGGGGGCGGTTCCGGCTCCTCCGGCGCGGACGCGAAAGGGGGCGCCCGGCACGCGATGCGCCACGCGCGTCCCGCGTCACGCCCGCAGGCTTACCGGCTGCAGCCGGAGGTGAGCCAGACAGGCCCGAAGGTGCGCGGAAGCACGTCCGTCGCACACACCCTGGACACGCGCCGGCGCGAGATAGCCCTGACCTTCGACGACGGGCCCGACCCCGTCTACACCCCTCAGGTGCTGGAGGTGCTGCGGCGCTGCCGTGTGCAGGCCACCTTCTGCGTCATAGGCAGTGACGCGGCCGCCCACACCTGGCTGCTCAACGCCATAGCCGACGCCGGTCACGAGATAGCCAACCACTCCTGGAGCCACCCGCTGCTGACGCGGATGCGTTCCCACGAGATACATGAACAGTTCGCCCGCACCTGCGACGTCGTCGAGGGTGCGGTGGGCAAGGCGCCGGCCCTGGCGCGCGCCCCCTTCGGCGAGTGGAACAAGCGGGCCCTGGGGATCTCGGCCTCCCTCGGCATGAGCCCGCTCGGCTGGTCGGTGGACACGTGCGACTGGGAGGAGCCCGGCGCGCGGGAGATCACCTCGACAGTCCTGGAGACCGTACGCCCGGGCTCGGTCCTGCTCGCCCATGACGGGGGCGGAGACCGCTCGCAGACGGTCGCCGCGCTGCGCGACTTCCTTCCCCGGCTGATCGACTCCGGCTACACGCCCGTACTGCCGTCCGACACCGATGTGTTCGAGGACCGTACGGGGAAGGGCTGGGGCGGCTGACGGCCCGCCGTCAGCGGCTCGGGGCGACCGCGGCTCTCAGCGACGGCGCTCCCGGGAGTGGCCGAAGAAGATCCTGTATCCGATGAGCAGCACCAGGGAGCCCGCGATGGCCGAGACCCAGAGCGCCGGGTCGACGAAGTCCCGGTCCACGGAGCGGTCCAGGAACGTGGAGGAGAGCCAGCCGCCGATGAACGCGCCCGCGATGCCGATGAGGATCGTGCCGAACAGGCCGCCCGGGTCGCGTCCCGGAAGGATGACCTTCGCGACGGTGCCCGCGATCAGGCCGAGGATCAGCCAGCTGAGCAGCCCCGAGTCCATGAGTCCCGACAGTGCGGATTCCGGATCGGTGTCTGCGATGAAGTTCATGGTGGGCCCTCCCCGTGAGCGACCTGCGTGATCGGTTCTGGTCCATCATGCCCCCCGACTGCTCCTTCAGTGCGGCCAGATGGGCGGCCGGGTACAGAAGTGCCCGCCGAGCCGGGCGTGTTCGGGATCGTCCGGGTCCGGTTCTCCCTGTTTCGCGATGAGTTCGGCAGCGTACGGCTCGGAGTCGTCACGCGGTTCGTAGCCGAGCGCGCGGGCGGAGGAAAGGTCCCACCACAGGCGGGTGTTGGCCGACGAGCCGTAGACCACCGTGTGGCGTACGTCCGTCGCCGTCAGCGCCGCGTGGAAGAGGCGGGCGCCGTCGGCCGGGCTCAGCCACAGCGACAGCATCCGCACGGAGGTCGGCTCGGGGAAGCAGGACCCGATGCGTACGGAGACGGTCTCGATGCCGTGCAGGTCCCAGTAGAGCTGTGCGAGGTCCTCGCCGAAGGACTTGGAGAGGCCGTAGTAGGTGTCGGGGCGGTGCGGCGTGGCGACGGGGATGAGGGGGCCGCCGTCGGCCGGGCGGGGCGTGAAGCCCACCGCGTGGTTGGAGGAGGCGAAGACTACGCGGCGCACGCCCTCTTCGCGCACGGCCTCGTAAAGCCGGTACGTGCCCTCGATGTTGGAGTGCAGGATCTTCTCGAAGGGCGCCTCCAGGGAGATTCCCGCGAGGTGGATCACCGCGTCCACGCCCCGTACGGCCGCGCGCAGGGCGTCCGTGTCGGCGAGGTCCGCGGTGACGGCGCCGGGTTCGCTCTCGACGGGGCGTACGTCGAACAGGCGCAGCCGGTATCCGTGGCGGGGAAGCAGGCCGCGCATCAGGGTGCCGAGGCCGCCGGCGGCGCCGGTGAGCAGGACGGTGCGGGGAGCGGGCATCGACGCATTCTCCGTCCATAGACACGGTTCATATATGGAGACACGCTAGGGAGGCTCGACGGAGGCGTCAAGGGTGGCCGGGCAGAGGTCGCAGCCGTCGTCGGCGGTCGCCCGATGAGGTGGCAGACGCCCGGTGCGGCCTTGACCTGTGCGGTCGGGCTGGCCTACCGTTGGTGTGTTCAGAAATATAGACGCAGATCAGAAACGTGTACGAACGTGTACGGCATCCGGGGGTGTGGGCGGTGCGGCGCCGTGACCCGCCTCCGTACCGCCCCGAGCAGGAGCGCGCAATGACCTCACCCGCCTCGTCCTCCTCAGCGTCCTCGGCCTCGTCGTCCTCGTCGTCCTCGTCGTCCTCCTCGTCAGGGGCGGCGGCACCGGGGCGCCGGCCGCTCGCCGAACGCCTCGGAGGACTGCTCTTCTTTCCGGTGACCGCGTACGGGCCCGACGGCGGGCTCGACCTCGACGCGTTCCGCGCACATGTGCGCGGGGGCCTGGACGCGGGCGCGGGAGCCGTCTTCGCCTGCTGCGGCACCGGTGAGTTCCACGCGCTCACGCCGCAGGAGTTCCACGACTGCGTGGCCGCGGCGGTCGACGAGGCGCAGGGCCGGGTGCCCGTCGTCGCCGGCGCGGGCTACGGCACGGCCCTCGCCCGCCAGTTCGCCTCGCTCGCCGAGGAGGCGGGCGCGGACGGCCTGCTGGCGATGCCGCCGTATCTCGTCGTCCCCTCGCAGGAAGGGCTGCTCAGGCACTACACCGCGCTGGCGGCGGCCACCTCCCTGGACGTGATCGTCTACCAGCGCGACAACGCCGTCTTCGCCCCGTCCACCGTCGCGCGGCTCGCCCGCACACCGGGCGTCATCGGGCTCAAGGACGGTCACGGCGATCTCGACCTGATGCAGCGGATCATCAGCGCGGTCCGCACCGAGGTGCCGGCCGAAGTGGCGGACTCCTTCCGCTACTTCAACGGGCTGCCCACCGCCGAGCAGACGGGCCTCGCCTACCGCAGCCTGGGCGTGACCCTCTACTCCTCCGCCGTCTTCTGCTTCGCCCCCGAGATCGCCCTCGCCTTCCACCGTGCGCTCACCACGGGCGACGACGCCTGCGTGAACCGGCTGCTCGACGGCTTCTTCCGTCCCCTGGTCGAGCTCCGCGACCGCGGCCGCGGCTACGCCGTCTCCCTGGTGAAGGCCGGCGTGCGGATGCGCGGCCAGGACGTGGGCGAGGTGCGTCCGCCGCTGTCCGAACCCTCCGCCGCACATGTGAGGGAGCTGGCCGGACTGATCGAGCGGGGGCTCGCGCTGGTCGCGGGCGACGGACCCGTGGACGGGCCGGGGGGCGGCGCGGCGCCGAACGCGGACGGCGGCGCCCGCTGATGCGGGCCGGCGCCTTCGTCTACCCCTGGGACGTCGTGGGCGACCCCGACGCGCCGGGGCGCCTCGCGGCGCTCGGGGTCCAGCAGGTCACCCTCGCCTCCGCGTATCACTCCGTGCGGGCCCTCACGCCGCGCCATCCGCGCCACCGCGTCGTCACCGCCCGGCACTCCGCGGTGCTCTACCCGCCCCGTACGGAGAACTGGCGCGGTCGGGGGCTGCGCCCGTACGAGCAGGGCTGGGTGAACAGCGACCATCCTGGCGGCGCGTACGGCGAGGCGGCACGCGCGCTGAGCGAGGCCGGTCTGGAAGTGCACTCCTGGGTCGTGCTGGCCCACAACTCCCGCCTCGGCGAGGAGCACGGGCACGTCACCGTCCGCAACGCCTACGGCGACCGCTATCCCTGGGCGCCGTGCATCGCCCGCCCGGAGGTGCGCGAATACGCCGTGACCCTGGCGGGCGAGGCGGCCGTGCGGCCCCACACCAGCGGTACGGAGCTGGAGTCGTGCGGCTGGTACGGATGGCCGCATCTCAGCGCGCACGACAAGACCGCGGGAGTCCGGCTGGACGGCGCCGCCCAGTACCTGATGTCGCTGTGCTTCTGCGAGGTGTGCCGGGACGGGTACACCTCGCTCGGCGCCGGTCCGGACGAGCTTCGGGCCCGGGTCGCGGCGGCCCTGGAGCCGGTGTGGAACGGCGAAGCACCGGCGGCGGCGACGGAGACGGACGCGGCGGGCGGCGCCCGTGAGGCGGAGTGGGCGCGGGTACGTGAGCTGCTGGGCGACGACTCGGCCGCGGTCTGCGCGTCCTGGCGGGGAGAGGCGGCGCGCCGGCTGCGCAGGGAGGCGGTCGCGGCGGTGCGGAGCGCCGCGGCGGACCGGGCCGGAGCGGGTCAGGACCCCGGCCGTGAATCCGGCGGGGACTCCGGGCAGGGCTTCCGCGTGCTGCTGCACGCCGACCCGGCGGCGCACCGGGTCGGTGCGAACGCGGGCATCGCACCGGCCGAGGCCGTCGAGGACGCGGACGGAGTGGTCGTGCCCTGCACCGGCGGCGCAGCCGAGCGCACCGGTGCGCTCGGCCCGTTCGGGCCGTACGCCGCCCGGGGACACGGGCACGAGGGCGCGGGCGGGGACGCCGGGGCGCGGGCCTTCACCGTCGCCGCGAACTTCACCGTCGTCTCCGGCATGGGCGGCTCCCCGCACACCCTCGCCGCCGACGCGGCTCACGCCCGCGCTCTGGGCGCGGACGAGCTGCGGCTCTATCACGCCGGGCCGGCCCCGGAATCCGACCTCTCGGCCGTGGCGGAGGCCCTGCGGGGCCTCGCCGCGGACGCCGGTTCCGGCAACCCGCCAGGGTGACCCACCGGCGCGTGTCACATCCGCGGGCGCCGTCCCGTCGTACAGGTGTCAGCCGGAGCACGGCACGCACGCTCCGGAACGGACACCCGCGAACCAAGGGACGAAGGAGCGCCAGCCATGGCACGCATCTCGCTCGATCCGCCACGAGGCATCTCGCTTCGCATCGCCGAGTGGTACTCCCGCCGCAAGTACGGCAAGGCCATGGACCCGGTCAGGGCCGTCGCGCACAACCCGAAGGTGCTGAGCGCCACCCTCCTGTACGAGTCCCGGATCGCGAAGTGGCGCGACCTCGATCCGGGCCTCAAGCACCTCGCCGAGATGGTCTCCGCCGCCCGCATCGGCTGCTCCTGGTGCGTGGACTTCGGCTACTGGCTGGCCGAGGACCTGGGCATGCCGATGGAGAAGATCCAGTACGTGCCGGCCTGGCGCGAGCACCGCGAGCGCTTCACCGAACTGGAGCTGCTCGTCATGGAGTTCGCCGAGGCGATGACGGACACCGAGCCGACGGTGACCGACGAGATGGCGGAGGCCCTCATCGGCAGGCTGGGGAAGAGCGCCTTCGTCGAGCTGACCGCGATGGTCGCCGTCGAGAACAGCCGCTCCCGCATCAACGCCGCCCTCGGCCTCACCGGTCAGGGCTTCTCCGACCAGTGCGCGGTGCGGCCCGTGCAGAAGGGGGAGAGGGGCGCCGCGACCTCCTGAGCCGGGGGACGTGAGCCGCGGGACCTGAGCCGGGGGAGGCCTGCGGGCCGTACGGCCGCGGGCGGCGCGGAGTGAGGGACGTGGCCGCCCGCGGCGTGCACCGCACGGGTGCACGGCCGCCGAACGGTCAGACCTCCGGGGAGTTCCAGGTCCACGGCTCCTCGGCGACGACCGCGGAGACCGGCAGCGGCCCGTAGACGTGCGGGAACAACTGGGCCCCGCCGGCCGCCGCGTCCTCCGGACGCTCTGAGCCGCCCGCCCGGTCCGCGCCGTCCGCGCCGTCCGCGTCGTTGGCGTCGCCAGCGCAGGCAGCCGCCGGCTCCGGCGGTTCGTAGCGCACCGGCGCGGAGATCCGCTCGCTCTCTATGACGAGCACCACCAGTTCCGCCGGGTCCTGTCCGCCGTACAACATCCGCGCCACCTGCGGCAGTTGGTGCCGCTGCGAGCAGTGGATGAACCCGACCTCCTCCAGGGTGAGGCCCCGCGTGGACATCTCGTACGTGCCGGACGCCGACGCTCGGGCGGCCTCCCACACGGAACGCTCCGTGATGTGCAACAGCTCAGCCATGCCCCCACGTTAGCCGCGGGCCCCGCTCACAGCCGGCGCGTGGCCAGGGTCAGCCGGTCGCGGGCGTCGAAGAGCGCGTCCTTGATCATCTGTTCGTGCGCGGGCGTCAGCCGGGCGACGGGCACCGAGCAGCTGATGGCGTCCCGGGCGGGCGTCCGGTACGGGATCGCGACGCCGAAGCAGCGCAGCCCGAGTGTGTTCTCCTCGCGGTCGACCGCGTAGCCCTGCTCCCGTACGAGGGCCAGCTCCTCGATGAGCGCCTCGCGGTCGGTGAGGGTGTTCTCGGTGAGCGCGGAGAGCGTCCCGGGCAGCATCTTGCGCACCTGCTCGTCGTCGTACGTCGCGAGCAGCGCCTTGCCCAGGGACGTGGAGTGCGCGGGCAGCCGGCGCCCGACGCGAGTGAAGGGACGCAGATAGTGCTGCGACTGGCGGGTGGCGAGATAGACGACGTTCGTGCCGTCGAGCCGCGCCATGTGAATGGTCTCCGTGGTGTCGTCCGAGAGCCGGTCGAGGGTCGGCCGGGCCGCGGCCACGGCCTCGTCCCCGTCGATGTAGGAGGTGCCGACCAGCAGGGCGCGCACGCCGATTCCGTACCTCGTGCCCGTGGAGTCCGTCTCCACCCAGCCCAGATCGACGAGGGTCCGAAGCAGCATGTAGAGACTGGACTTGGGGTACCCGACCGCTTCCTGGACGTCGGCGAGGGAGTGCATCCCCGGCCTTCCCGCGAAGAACTCGAGCAGCTCCACAGTGCGCACGGCGGACTTGACCTGCGATGCACCCGTCTCGCCAGCTGACATCGTCCTTGACCCCTCTGTTGTGGCGCTCATAGGCTCCCCGGCAGGTTCACTGACAGAGATGGTGTTCAGCATATCGAACGCCGTCTCCGCAGAGACAAGCACGTGGCAGGAGGAAATCGCGGTGGCAGCAGCACCAGTGTGGAGCGTCGACCCCCGGACCGGAAAGCAGCGGGAACAGGTCGGCACGGAGGCGACGGCCGGCGAGGTCGACGCGGCCGTACGGGCGGCACACGCCGCGAGGGAGCCGCTCGCCGACCGCACCGTGAGGGCCGCGCTGCTCCGCGCCGCCGCCGGGCAGCTCGGCTCGGCGAGCGAGGAGATCATCACCACCGCCGACGCGGAGACCGCCCTCGGGCGGCCCCGGCTGACCGGTGAACTGGCCCGCACCCAGGCGCAGTTGCGCGCCTTCGCCGACGAGATCGAGGACGGCGCCTACCTCGGCGTCACCATCAACCACAAGGACGCGGACGCGACGCCGCCCTGCCCCGACCTGCGCCGCTACAAGATCCCGCTGGGCGTCGTCGCCGTGTACGCCGCGTCCAACTTCCCGCTCGCCTTCTCCGTGCCCGGCGGCGACACCGCCAGCGCGCTCGCCGCCGGATGCCCCGTCGTCGTCAAGGCACACCCGGACCACCCGGCGACGTCCGCGCTGACGGGTGCCGCGCTGCGCCGCGCCGCGGCCGAAGTGGGCCTGCCCGAGGCCGTGCTGAGCGTCGTGCACGGCTTCGAGGCCGGTGTCGAACTCGTCAAGCACCCGCTGGTCACGGCGGTCGGCTTCACCGGCTCCGTACGAGGCGGGCGCGCGCTCTTCGACGCCGCCGTCACACGGCCCACGCCCATCCCCTTCCACGGCGAACTCGGCTCCCTCAACCCGGTCGTCGTCACGGGCGCCGCCGCGGCCGAGCGCGCCGAGGAGATCGGGGAGGGCCTCGCCGGCTCGATGACGATGGGCACGGGCCAGTTCTGCACCAAGCCGGGCTTCGTGCTCGCACCCGAGGGCGAGGCCGGCGACCGCCTGCTGGACGCCCTGCGGGACGCGGTGAGCAAGTCCGCGCAGGGCCCGCTGCTGGACGCCCGTATGCGGGAGGCGTTCCTCGCCGGAATCAGCGCCCGTGCCGAACTGGAGGGCGTGGCCTCGCCCGTACCCGCGGGCGCGGGCGAGGACGAGCACTCGGTCAGCGCCGGCTTTCTCACCGTCCCCGCGGAGAAGCTCTCGCAGCCGCAGTACGAGCTGCTGCTGGAGGAGTGCTTCGGGCCCGTGACCGTCGTCGCGCGCTACCGGGACGAGGACGAGGTCACCGCGGCGCTCTCCCGGCTGCCCGGCAACCTCACCGCCACCCTGCACCTCAGCGGTGCCGAGGCGGCGGGCGACGGCGGCCAGGGCACGCGGCTGCTCGCCGCGCTTACGCCGCTGGCGGGCCGTGTCCTGGTCAACGGCTGGCCCACCGGCGTCGCCGTCGCGCCGGCACAGCACCACGGCGGGCCGTACCCGGCCACGACGTCCACGTCGACCTCCGTGGGTGCCACTGCCATCGAGCGCTGGCTGCGCCCGGTCGCCTACCAGGACGCGCCGGAGGCGCTGCTGCCCCCGGAGCTGCGTGACGCGAACCCGCTGGGGCTGCCGCGTCGCGTGGACGGCCGCTGGGAGAACTGAACGCCGCTGACGCGCAAGGGAGTCGGCGGCGCCCGGTGCTCAACTGCGCCAGTCGGGGCGGGCGATGCCGTGCAGTCCGCGGTAGGCGGCCCGCTCCGGCGGCGCCCAGCCGGTGAGCAGCCCGGGGTCGACGCGGTGGATCTCCACCCCGATCGGATGGCAGAACTCCACCGGGTCCACATCGGACCCCGGCCCCCACATCGGTACGGACAGGTCGCCGCCCGGACACGTCGACAGCGCGCACAGCAGGTCCAGTTCGGCGAAGAACTCGAAGTGGTCGCCGGGCCGTGCGGGGCAGTCCTTCATGAAGTACTGGTCGTCCTCGTTGAGTCCGGTGCACTGGAAGACGTTCAGCACGTCGTGCACGTCGAACTCCGTGAGTCCGTACGGCAGTACGGCCCGCACCAGATTCGAGTGGCAGTGGAAGTCGAAGTCCTCACCGGTCAGCATGCGGTTGACGTACGGGTCGCAGCGCGTGCCCAGCAGGTCGTGCACCCTGCCGCCCTCGGCGTCCCGGCCGTACGAGGCGAGCGTGTCGCCGGTGACGGTCAGCAGCGGGCGCAGGAAGGGCAGCGTGGACCACAGCCGGTCGTGGACGCTCACATGCGCACGCTGCAACTGCCGCGTGCGGGAGGCCCACAGCCGCTCGCGCGGGTCGTGCCGGTTCCATACGTTGAGGTCGCCGACCTGGGGCCCGTCCACCGTCACCAGACGGCACAGATGTCCGGCAGGCACCTCCCACGCGCGGCCTGAACGCACGGGAACGGTGAAGCTGTCCACGAGTTCGCGGCCCGCGTCCGCGGAGACTCTGTCGTAGAAGGCGCGGTCGACGTCGAGCGGACCGCCCTCTTCGGCCTGGTAGGCGGCGGCAGTGCCGGCCATGACTGTGCTCTCCTTCCGGAGGGGTCCATGGACCGTTCCGGCAGAGATCACATCAAAGATCCGCCCGGCGGAAAAGGGGGGAAGCCGTCATGCGGCCTCCCCCCTCATCCAGCGGACTCAGCGCGCCGCGCGCCGCGTCACCGCACCGGGGTGAAATCACGCGCCCCGATGAATTCGGGACGGCGGACCGGCGCCGCGAAGGGCTCCACGGCCTCGTTCTCCACGCTGTTGAAGACGATGAACACGTTGCTCCGCGGGTACGGAGTGATGTTGTCACCGCTCCCGTGCATGCAGTTGCAGTCGAACCAGGTCGCCGAACCGGCCTCGCCCGTGAAGAGCTTGATGCCGTGCGCGTCGGCGAACTTGGACAGGGACTCGTCGGACGGAGTGCCCGCGTCCTGCATCTGCAGGGACTTCTTGTAGTTGTTCTTCGGCGTCTCGCCCGCGCAGCCGAGGAAGGTCTTGTGCGACCCCGGCATGATCATCAGGCCGCCGTTGGTGTCGTAGTTCCGGGTCAGCGCGATCGAGACCGACACGGTTCGCATCATCGCGAGTCCGTCCTCGGCGTGCCAGGTCTCGAAGTCGGAGTGCCAGTAGAAGCCAGTGGCACCGAAGCCCGGCTTGACGTTGATCCGGGACTGGTGGACGTAGACGTCCGATCCCAGGATCTGTCGAGCCCGGCCCACTACACGCGGGTCCCGCACCAGGTCGGCGAAGACCTCACTGAGTTTGTGCACCTCGAACACGGTCCGGATCTCGTCCGACTGCGGCTCGATGATCGAGCGCTCGTCGGCACGGACCTCCGGATCCGTGGTGAGCCGATCCAGTTCCATGCGGTACATGTCGACCTCATCGGGGGTGATGAGCTGGTCGACCGCAAGGAACCCGTCCCGCTCGTATTCCGCCAGGACCGCGGCCTCGATGGGCCCCGGAGTACCCGCCTCGGACCACACGACGGGGTCCATGCGTGGGGTGGCCACCTCGGTGGCTCCGCGCGTCGGGTACAGGTCGGCGGTGCGCTCGGGTGCGGTGGTCATGGTGTTGCCTTCCTCTCCTCTCGTACGGCCCTGTTCGGTGGGCGAGCGGCCGAAGCCGCGGCGACCGGAGCCGCCTGAGCGGCCTGTGCCGGCCGAGCCGTGGGGCTCAGTCGTCAGGCTCGGTGAGAAGCGGGTAGACGCCGTTCTCGTCGTGATCCTCCCGGCCCGTAACGGGCGGATTGAAGACACAGATGCACCGGAAGTCGGTGACGGGGCGCATCGTGTGCTTCTCGTGCCCGTCGAGCAGGTACATCGTCCCGGGGGTGATCAGATGCTTCTCACCCGTCTCATCGTTGGTGAGTTCGGACTCGCCCTCGACGCACAGTACGGCTTCGATGTGATTTGCGTACCACATCGACGTCTCCGTCCCGGCGTACAGCACGGTCTCGTGCAGGGAGAAGCCGGCACGCTCCTTGGCCAGCACGATCCGCTTGCTTTCCCAGGTACCGGATGCGGACTTGATGTGACGGTCGGTGTCCTCGATGTCCTTGAAAGAACGAACAATCACGGTTCTGGCGTACCTTTCTCTCTTCATTACGGGGTCGGCCCGCCCCGGACGCAACCGGGGCGGGCCGTGAACGGGTGAGCTACGCGGTTTCGCGCACCGCCCGGGCCAGCACACGCAGGCCCTCGTCCAGCTCCTCGGCAGTGATCGTAAGCGCGGGAAGCAGCTTCACGACCTCGCTCTCGGGGCCCGACGTCTCGATGAGCAGGCCCAGTTCGAAGCACCGCTTCGCGACCGCGTCGGCGCGGTCCTTGTCGTGGAACTCCAGGCCCCACACGAGTCCGCGGCCGCGGAAGTCGGCGACGTCCTCGCTGTGTTCCTCCGAAATCGCCCGCAAAACCGCCTCGACCTGCTCGCCGCGGGAGAGCGTCTGCTTCTCCATCTGGCTGTCGGTCCAGTACGTCTCGAACGCGGCGGTGGCCGTGACGAAGGCCGGGTTGTTCCCGCGGAAGGTGCCGTTGTGCTCGCCCGGCTCCCAGATGTCCAGCTCCGGCTTGAACAGGGTGAGCGCGAGCGGCATCCCGTATCCGCCGATGGACTTGGAAAGCGTGATGATGTCCGGCTTGATCCCCGCCTCCTCGAAGGAGAAGAAGGCGCCGGTACGGCCGCAGCCCATCTGGATGTCGTCGACGATGAGCAGCATGTCGTGCCGCTGGCACAGGTCCGACAGGTCGCGCAGCCACTCGGCGCGCGCGACGTTGATGCCGCCCTCGCCCTGCACCGTCTCGACGATGACGGCCGCGGGCTTGTTCAGGCCGGAGCCCTGGTCCTCCAGCAGCCGCTCGAACCAGACGAAGTCGTCGGTGGTGCCGCCCAGGTAGTCGTCGAAGGGCATCGGCGTGCCGTGCACCAGCGGGATGCCCGCGCCGGCGCGCTTGAAGGCGTTGCCGGTGACGGCGAGCGAGCCGAGGGACATGCCGTGGAAGGCGTTGGTGAAGGAGACGATGGACTCGCGCTCCTTGACCTTGCGGGCCAGCTTCAGGGCGGCCTCGACCGCGTTGGTGCCGGTCGGGCCCGGGAACATCACCTTGTGGTTCATGCCGCGGGGCTGGAGGATCTTCTCCTGGAAGGCCTCCAGGAACGCCCGCTTCGCGGAGGTGCTCATGTCGAGGCCGTGCACGACCCCGTCACGCTCCAGGTAGTCCAGCAGCGCGCGTTTCAGTACGGGGTTGTTGTGGCCGTAGTTGAGCGTCCCGGCTCCCGCGAAGAAGTCGAGGTAGGTATGGCCGTCCTCGTCGTACATGTGTGAGCCCTGGGCCCGGTCGAAGATCGTGGGCCAGCCACGGCAGTAGCTGCGGACTTCCGACTCGACGGTCTCGAAGACACTGAGGTCGGGCTGGGTGATGGTCACGGCATGCTCCTGGGAGTGAGTTGCGTGCGAAGAAGTTCGGTCGGGGGGTTCGGATCGTCGCGGACTAGGGGGTCGCGGATGGTTCGAAGTCCATGGGTGGGGGTGCGAAGCGGGCGCCGGAGCGGCGGGGCGCGCACTATCAGTGCGCGCCTGGCCGGCCCATGTCCGCCAGGGACGCCACCGGGCCGATCCGGTACAGCACTTCGGGCTCGTGACCGCTCTCCGGGAACACTCCGGCATCGAAGAGCACCTCTTTCTCCAGCGCCGCGCCGTGGCGCTCCGCGAAGGAGGTGAAGAGGCGGTTGGACGGAGTGTTGTCGGGGGTGACGGTGGTCTCGATCCCGTCGACGCCCAGTTCCCGGGCCGTGCGGGCGGCCAGCCCGTCCAGCATCGCCGCAGCCAGCCCGCGGCCGCGTGCCGCCTCGTCGACCGCGACCTGCCAGACAACGAGGGTCCGGGGGCGCGCCGGGCGCACGTAGCCGGTGATGAATCCGACCGGCTCACCGCCCGCGTCGCGTGCCACCACGGAGGTGGCGGCGAAGTCGCGGCACCACAGGAGATAGCTGTACGAAGAGTTGAGGTCGAGCGTCCGGGAGTCGCGGGCGATGCGCCAGAGCGCCGCTCCCTCCTCCAGTCGCGGAGCGTCGAGTATCAGCCCTTCCGGCATTTCCAGGAAATCTCTGTGGGCACGTGCATGGTCTGCTTGTGCGGCGGTCATGGGTATTAAATTTACCCAGCAGACTGCAAAAACGCACGGCGGGGCAGGGTTACGCGGAAGGGGGATCCTGTGTTATCGCGCGCAGGCGCGCACGTGCGTCCAGGGGGACGTTTCGTCCCCGTATATCAGCATTTTCCAGGGCGGACCGGGCGGCCTGTGGAGTCCGTCACATTGCCGTAACGAGGCCGATCCACGGCCGAATTCCGCCGGGATAACCGGTGAAAAATCTTAGCGTTTAAAGAATCCCAAAGCGGGAAGAAGAATACAGGACGCTACGCTCCGCATGGCTGTGGAATTGTATTCTCCGCCGATGGCTTCGATGTCGCATCTTTTCCCGGAGCACGCAATGGGATCACCACTGTGTGTACGGGCCCCCAGCGTAGTGCCCTTGCCGGACGGGTGCAGGAACAAGGGTGCCGCCTCATAGGGTGCGTGGCATGAGCGACCGCGGCAATCTCCACATCAAGGGGCGCGTTCTGGCCGGGCCCGAGGACGTACGGGACGAGCTGTGGGTGGTGGACGGGCGCATCACCTATGAACGTCCCACCCGTACCGGCCGGGAGACCCTCACCGTCGAGGGCTGGGTGCTCCCCGGCTTCGTCGACGCGCACTGCCACGTCGGGCTCGACCAGCAAGGCCCCGTGGACGAGTCCACCAGCGAGAAGCAGGCGCTGACCGAACGCGAGGCCGGCGCCCTGCTGTTGCGCGACGCGGGCTCGCCGTCCGACACCCGGTGGATCGACGACCGCGAGGACCTCCCGCGGATCATTCGCGCGGGACGGCACATCGCCCGTACGAAGCGCTACATCCGCAACTACGCGCACGAGATCGAGCCCGGCGACCTGGCCGCGTACGTACGCCGCGAGGCGAGGCTCGGCGACGGCTGGGTGAAGCTCGTCGGGGACTGGATCGACCGCGGAGAGGGCGACCTGGCCCCCTGCTGGCCCCGCTGGGCACTGGAGGAGGCGATAGCGGCGGCACATGAGGAAGGCGCCCGGGTCACCGCGCACTGCTTCGCCGAGAATTCGCTGCGGGACCTGGTCGAGGCGGGCATCGACTGCATCGAGCACGCGACCGGTCTCACCGAGGAGACCATCCCGCTGTTCGCCGAACGCGGCGTCGCCATCGTCCCCACGCTCGTCAACACGGCCACGTTCCCGCAGCTCGCGGCGGGCGGCATGAAGTATCCGCGCTGGTCGCAGCACATGATCCGGCTCCACGAGCGCAGGTATGAGACCGTGCGCGCCGCCTACGACGCGGGCATCCCCGTCTACGCGGGCACGGACGCCGGGGGCTCGCTGGCACACGGGCTGGTCTCCGTGGAGGTCGCCGAGCTGGTCACGGCCGGTATCCCGGCCGCCGACGCGGTCTCCGCCGCGACCTGGGGCGCGCGCCGCTGGCTCGGGCGGCCCGGGCTGGAGGAGGGCGCACCGGCGGACCTCGTCGTCTTCGCGGAGGACCCGCGGGCCGATGTACGGGTGCTGGGGGATCCGCGGCATGTGGTGCTGCGGGGACGGGTGATGCGGTAGTGCCGTGACCGGCGGTGTTTACCGGAGGGGTACTGGCGACGGCTGGAGGCCACAGTGCAGGAGATCGTCTCGTGGGACGCCGCCGAGCTGTCGCGCGCGATCGCGGGGCGCCGTGTCTCGTGCGTCGAAGTCATGGAGGCGTACCTGGCGCACATCGGCGCGATCAATCCCCATGTCGGCGCGATAGTCGGCCAGCAGGACCCGGAGATCTCGCTGCGGCAGGCGCGCGAGCGCGACGAGCAGCTCAGCCGCGGCGAACACCTGGGCTGGATGCACGGTTTCCCGCACGCGGTGAAGGACCTGACGGAGGCCGAGGGGCTGCCGTGGACGGAAGGCTCGCCGCTGTACGCGAACCGGGTGGGGCAGCAGGACGCGCTGATCGTGCAACGCCTCAAGGCTGCCGGTGCGGTGGTGATCGGGAAGACCAACACCCCCGAGTTCGGGCTGGGTTCACAGACGTACAACGAGGTGTGGGGAACGACGGGGAACGCTCACGATCCCGCACGGACGGCGGGCGGCAGCAGCGGCGGCGCGGCGTCGGCCCTCGCGCTGAGGATGCTGCCCGTGGCGGACGGCAGCGACTACATGGGGTCGCTTCGCAACCCCGCTGCCTTCAACAACGTGCTGGGCATGCGGCCGAGTTGGGGCCTCGTCCCCGCGCCCGGCTTCACCGCGCAGCTGAGCACGGCGGGGCCGATGGCGCGTACGACGGCGGATCTTGCGGCGCTGCTGTCCGTCATGGCGGGGCCCCACATGAGTGCCCCGCTGGCCGCGACGGAGCCGGGCGGGCGCTTCGAGGAGGGCCTTGAGGGAGGCTCCGGCGGCCGGAGCAGCTCCGGCGGCCGGAGCGGCGGGGGCTTCCGGGGCGTCCGCATCGCGTGGGCCGGGGACTGGGGAGGTCACCTGGCCACCGACCCGGGCGTGCTGGAGGTGTGCCGCCGGTCCCTGACGGTCTTCGAGTCGCTGGGGTGCGAAGTCGCCGAGGCGCGGCCGGACTTCCCGCCGGAGGAGCTCTGGCGGACGTTCCTGACGTGGCGCGGGTGGGCCAATCTGGAGCGGCACGAGCTGTACGCCGACCCGGACGCGCGTGCGCGCATGAAGCCCGAGGCGGTCTGGGAGATCGAGCGCGGCCTCACGCTCAGCGCGCTGGACGTAGCGGCCGCCGCGGCGGCGCGGGAGCGCTGGTACGCGGCGCTGACGGACTTCTTCTCCGAGTACGACTACGTCCTCGCGCCGGCCGCGCAGGTGTTCCCCTTCGCCAAGGAGACGCACTGGCCCGACCGGGTCGGGGGACGGCGGATGGACACCTACCACCGGTGGATGGAGACCGTCGTGCCCTGGACGCTGGCGGGAGTACCGGTGATCGGGATGCCCGCAGGATTCGGCGAGGACGGCCTGCCCATGGGCGTCCAGCTCGTCGGCAGGCACCGCGACGACGCCGGGCTGCTGCGCCTTGCGCACGCGTACGAGCGGGAGACGGGCTGGGTGGAGCGGGTGAAGCCGGCGCTGCTCGGCTGAGTGCTGAAAAGTGCGCCCCCGCGTGCGGCGGAGGCGGGGGCGGAAGCCTGTGCGGAGCCAGGGGGCGGATCAGCTGCCGTCGTCCGTCCCGCCGGCCGCCGCGTCCGTCCCGCCCTTGCCGGTCTCCTCCGGATTCCACTCCAGCAGACGGACCTTGGCGACCGTACGCACGTGACGGCGCATCGCCGCCGCCGCGCCCTTCGGATCGCCCCGCTCGATGGCGGAGAGGATGCGCGCGTGCTGGTCCAGCGAGCGGGTGGGCCGGCCTGGCTGGCGCAGCGACTCGTTCCGGCTCTCGGCGACGGACTCGGAGATCGAGCCCATGAACTCCGCGAGCAGCGTGCTGTGTCCGGCGGCGGTGACGGCCGCGTGGAAGCGGCGGTCACCGTCCACGCCGTGGCCGCCCGTCACGATGTCCGCTTCCATGGCGCGCAGGGCGGAACGCATCGCTTCGAGGTCCTCCTCGGTGCGGCGCTCCGCTGCCAGTTCGGCGAGCTTGGTCTCCAGCGCCTCGCGTGCCTCCAGCACGTCGGGCAGGCGCCGCCGGCGTTCCACGAGCCGCTCGACCGGCTCCGCGTCGAGAGTGTCGCCCACGAGGTACGTGCCGCCGCCGTGCCGCGTCTCGACGAGCCCCTGCACCTCCAGGACGACCACGGCCTGTTTGACGGAGGAGCGGCTGACGCCCAGGCGCTGGGCCAGTTCGCGCTCGGGCGGAAGCCGGTCGCCCGCGCTCAGGTCATGATCGACGGCGTAAGCGCGCAGCCGGTCCAGGACCTGCTCGTACAGGCGTGGGCGGGCCATCGGTCGCAGTGCGTCGTCGGTCATGCGGCCCCCTCAGCCCCCTGGGTGAACAGGTCAGGAGCCTAACACCGGGGATCAACGGACTGATGGCCGATTGGTCGAGTGGTTGGACCAATTCGGCTCCGAGGATTGACAGCCGGACCGCGCGCGAGGAGAGTGGTTCAGCCACTTGGCCATTGCGCCAGTGCGTCACAGTTTCTGTTTGCGCGGCGGTGGCCGCGGCGGTGCCGGCGCTGATCCGGCCGGCCATGGCCGTACCCGGGTTCGGGTTGCCGGTCCCCGGGCACCGGGACCGTGAAGGGACCCGGGCCCGGCCGTCCGCCGTCCGGCCGCACGGCCCGCGAGCCCGCCCCACGTCCCTGACGCACCGACCGCACACACGCCGCACCACCGGCGAGCAAGACTGCGAGGAGAGTCGCCTGTGTCCACCCTCTTCCCGGCGCTGAGCACGCCGTCCGCCAAGACCGCGCTGCGATTCGGCGAACAGTCCCTCACCTACGCAGAGCTCGCCGACGTCGCCGGAGCACTCGCCGGTGAACTCGCCCCGGGCCGCAGGGTCGCCGTCTGGGCGACCCCCACCATGGAGACGAGCGTCGCGGTCGTCGCGGCGCTGCTCGCGGGAGCGCCGGTGGTGCCGCTCAACCCGAAGACCGGCGAGCGCGAACTGGCCCACATCATCGGCGACAGCGAGCCCGCCCTCGTACTGGCCGAGCACCGGGCGGAGCTGCCCGCGGCACTCGAAACGCTGCCCCGCGCCGGCATCGATACGGCACCCCCGCCCGTCACGGTTCCGCTTCCGGCCGAGCCCGACGAGGAAGCTCCCGCGGTGATCGTCTACACCTCCGGCACCACAGGCCCGCCCAAGGGCGCCGTTCTGCCGCGCCGCGCCCTGACCGCGACCCTCGACGCGCTCCAGGACGCCTGGCAGTGGACGGAGGAGGACGTGCTCGTCCACGGGCTGCCCCTCTTCCACGTGCACGGGCTCATCCTCGGCGTGCTCGGGCCGCTGCGCCGGGCGGGCACGGTCCACCACCTCGGCCGCTTCTCCACCGAGGGTGTGCGCGAGGCGCTCGACGGGGACGGCACGATGCTCTTCGGCGTACCGACGATGTACCACCGCATCGCCGAAGAGGTGGGCGGGAACGGGCAGTTGGCCAAGGCGCTCGCGGGCGCACGGCTGCTCGTCTCGGGCTCCGCGGCACTGCCCGTGCACGACCACGAACGGATCGCCGCCGCCAGCGGGGCGCGCATCGTCGAGCGGTACGGCATGACGGAGACGCTGATGAACACCAGCGTCCGGGCGGACGGGGAGCGGCGGCCCGGCACCGTGGGACTGCCCCTCGGCGGGGTGGAGCTGCGGCTCGTCGACGAGGACGGCCGGACCCTGGACGCGTGGGACGGGGAGACGGTGGGCGAGATCCAGGTCCGCGGGCGCAACCTCTTCACCGAGTACCTCAACCGGCCCGACGCCACGGCCGAGGCCTTCGACGGAGGCTGGTTCCGTACGGGCGACATGGCCACCCGCGATCCCGACGGATACGTACGGATCGTCGGCCGCAAGGCCACCGACATCATCAAGAGCGGCGGCTACAAGATCGGCGCGGGCGAGATCGAGAACGCGCTGCTGGAACACCCCGAGGTCGCGGAGGCGGCCGTGACCGGCGAGAGCGACGACGACCTCGGCGAGCGCATCGTCGCCTGGATCGTTCCCGTTCCCGGAGCGCGCCGTCCAGGCGAGCAGGAGCTGGCCGACCACGTGGCGCGGCAGCTCTCGCCGCACAAGCGGCCGCGCGTCGTGCGCTTCCGTGAGGCGCTGCCGCGCAACGACATGGGCAAGCTGATGAAGCGGGCGCTCCATGAGTGAACCCGCCCGTGAGTCCCGCGAGTCCCGTCCGTCCGGCGGTTCGGCGCGCGCCGCCGTACGGGCGGTCGCGACCGGCTTCACGGAGCTGGAGCCGCCGGCCGGTCAGAGCGTGGCCTCCAGGAGCGGCGGAGAGCCGGACGGGCCGCTCGGCTGGCGCGGGTACGGCGCGGCTCGCGAACGGGCACGTGAGCGCACCGGCGAATGCGAGTCCGTGGTGTGCGGCACGGCCCGGATCACTGGCGGCACCGGTTCCGGTGCCGGCGCGGCCGGTACGGGCGAGGGCGCCGCGGGTGTCGAAGCGGTGCTGGTCTCCTTCGAGTTCGGATATCTCGGCGGTTCGCTCGGCGCACGCACGGGCGACCGGATCGTCGCCGCCTACGAACACGCCCGCACGCACCGGCTGCCGTTGGTGTCGCTCATCGCCACGGGCGGCAGCCGCATGCAGGAGGGCATGGTCGCCCTCAGCCAACTGCAGCGCGTGGCAAGGGAGTCGGTGCTCGCCCGCCGGGCCGGGGTTCCGCAGGTCGCCGTGTTGCGCGACCCGGCGACCGGCGGCGGCTGGGCCACGCTCGGCGCGGGCGCGGACGTCGTGCTGGCGCTCCCCGGCGCGCAGGTCGCCTTCGCCGGTTCCCGCGTACGGCCCGAGGGCGCCGACCCGGCCGCGTACACGGCCGAGGGCCAGTACGCCGCCGGGCACATCGACCGGATCGTGGAGCAGGACGGGCTGGCCGGGGTGCTGGAGCGCTGGCTCACCCTGCTGACGTCGGGCTCCGGCGTACCGGCACCCACCCCGGAAGCGCTGCCGCCGCAGGCTCCGTCCCTGTCGGGTCAGGCCGTTTCCGCCGACGCCGAGGCCCAGTGCCCTTCCTTGTCACCGTCCTTGTCCCCCTCTTCGTCACCGTCCGCCGGGTCCCCGCAGACCCTGCCCGCCGGAATCCATCCCGCGGACTCCGTCCCCCTGAGCGGGCAGGAGGCGGTGGTGCGCGCCCGTAGCGCTCAGCGGCCGCGCGCCACCGCCTACTTGGACGCCTACTTCGACTGGCGAGAGGACGTACGGGGCGACCGCTGCGGAGGAACCGACGACGGGATGATCTGCGGCTTCGGTCTGCGGGAGGGCCGCACGGTCGCCTACGCGGCACAGACCGGCACCGCTACGCGGCCCGCCGGTTTCCGCACCGCGGCCCGCCTCATCCGGACCGCGGACCGGCTCGGCATCCCCGTCCTCACGCTCATCGACACCCCCGGCGCGGCGAACGACGCAGACGCGGAGAGCGCCGGCGCCGGACCCGCCATCGCCGAGGTCTTCGCCGCCGTGGCGGAGTCCGAAGTCCCCGTGACCTCGCTCCTGATCGGGGAGGGCGGCTCGGGCGGGGCGCTGGCTCTCGCCGCCCCCGGACGGCTGTGGGTCACGCCGGACAGCTACTTCTCCGTGATCGCTCCCGAGCTCGCCGCTGCGATCCTGAAGCGCCCGGAGCGGGAAGCCGCGGCGACAGCGGACGAACTCATGCTGCGCCCCCAGGACGTGGTGCGGCTGGGCGTCGCGCGGGGGGTCGTCGGAGTACGGGCCGGAGGGCACCAAAGCAACGCGGCCTGAAGCGGGGCCCGTTCGCACGGCTTCGCGTGCGTCGCGCCTGTCTACGGGCTGTACGCGACTGCCCTGCTGTCAGCGGCGGGCCGGCGTACCGGGCGAGCGGGCGACCGGGTGAGCTGCCGGGCGTGTGCGGTGCGCCCGTTCAGCGGTCCCCGGCAAGCAGCCGGCCGAGCGCGGCCGTCAGCCGGTCCGAGCACTCCTCGTCCCGTACGGCGATGCGCAGCCACGGCGCTCCCAGCCCCGGGAAGGTGTCACCGCGGCGCACCGCGAATCCGAGCGACCGCAGGCCCTCACGGAGGGCGGCCGCACGCGGATGCCGTACCAGCACGAACGGTGCCCGCGGATCCCCCTCCACGGACAGACCCGCCGGTGCGAACTCGCCCAGTCGCGCCAGCAGATGGCTCCGGTCGTGGACGAGACGCCGCGCCGCCTCCTCGGCCTCGGCGAGCGCGTGAGGTTCGCAGCACGCCTCCGCAGCGGCCAGGGCCGGAGCGGATACGGGCCACAGCGGCTGGTGCCGGGCGAGACGGGCCACCGTCGCGGGATCGGAGAGCACGTAGCCGATGCGCAGCCCTGCCAGGCCCCAGGTCTTGGTGAGACTGCGCAACACCACGACGCGTCCGGGAAGCGGTGCCTGCGAAGGCCGTGGGGACGGCGGGGCTGGCGGGTACGGCGTAGACGACGGTGCCGCCTCTCGGCCCAACAGCGGTGCCAGGGACTGCTGTTCGCCGGGCACGGCGTCGATGAACGCCTCGTCGACGACGAGGGTGCGTCCCTCGCGCGCGAGGGACGCGAGCGTCCCGGCGGGGTGCAGTACGGATGTGGGATTGGTCGGGTTGCCGACGACGACGAGATCCGCGTCCGCCGGAACTGCCGAGGCGTCCAGCCGGAACCCCTCCTCGGCGCGGAGCAGCACGCGGTCCACCTTGTGACCGGCGTCCAGCAGCGCCGCTTCGGGCTCGGTGAACTGCGGGTGTACCACCACGGGCCGGTGCGCGGGCGTCGCGCGGGCCAGCAGTACGAACGCCTCGGCCGCGCCCGCCGTGAGCAGCACCTGCTCTTCGGAGAGACCGTGGCGGGCGGCGACGGCACGGCGGGCGGTACGGCCGTCCGGGTAGGCGGCGAGCGCGTCGAGCGAGGCGGCTATGCGGGACCTGAGCCAGGGCGGGGGAGTGCCCGCGCGGACGTTGACCGCGAGATCGGTCAACTCCCGCCCGGCGTCGCGGACCTCGGCGTCTCCGTGATGCCGGAGCCCGTCGTCTGCGCCGTCCTGTGAGGGCACGGACTCAGTGGGCGTGCACATCGCCGGCGTCGCTGTGCGAATGACCGCCGCCGTGGCCGTGCCCGTGGCCTTCTCCATGGCTGTGACCGTGACCGTGACCGTGGCCGTGCGTGTGGCCGTCGTCGCCCGGATGGAAGTGCGGCTGCTGCGGTTGCCCGACCTTGTCCTCGAAGCCGGGCAGCGTGATGCGGTAGACGCAGGCGTCGCAGTTCATGCGGACCTCGCCCTCGACGGCCTCCTGGTAGCGCTCCACGACGAGGTCCGCCAACTCGTCGGTGCCGCCGATGACATCGGCGCTGAGAACCTCGACATCCGGGTTGGCGAGGGACCAGCCTTCCGACTGCATCCGTACGCGCTCCGGCAGCACACCCGTGAAGAGGAAGTAGGGCAGGACCACGACCTTCTTCGCGCCCAGCTTGCGGCAGCGGTCCAGTCCGGAGGCGACGTCCGGCGCGGCCAGCGAGACGAACGCGACCTCTACGCCCGCGTATCCGCGCCCCTCCCACAGCAGCCGGGCGGCCTTGTGCACCTCGGCGTTGGCGTCGGGGTCGGTGGAGCCCCGCCCGACGAGCAGCACGGTCGTATCGGCCCGGTCACCGGGGGAGCGACGGGCCGTGCCCGATCCGGTGTCTGTGCCTGTACCCGTGCCTGTGCCTGTGCCTGTGCCGTCGGTACGGGCGTTCCCGTCCAGCGCCTCTTCGACGCGACGCTCCAGCACGGACAGCAGCGCGGGGTGCGGGCCGAGCGGACGGCCGTAGGTGTAGGAGATGCCGGGGTGCCGCAACTTCTCGCGGGCCAGCGCTGCCGGGATGTCGCCTTTCGCGTGACCGGCGGAGACCAGCATCAGCGGCACGGCGGCGAAGCTGGCCACGCCGCTCTCGACCAGCTCGGCGACGGAGTCGGCCAGCGGCGGAGGCGACAGCTCGATGAAGCCACCGGCCACCGGCATTTCGGGGTTGCGTTTCGCCAGGTCGCCGACGAACGAACGGAAGGCCTCGGCGCCGTCGTCGTCACGTGTGCCGTGGCCGACCAGGAGGAGGGCGGGAGGGGTCGTCACTGGTTCTCCTTGCTGTGCTGAATTTCCGGGACGTGGGCGTTCTCCGGGGCGTGGCCCCGGCCGTGCCGTGAGCCTTCGCCTGTGGAACCCCCGGCGTAGAGCAGGGCGTTGAGGGCGGCGGCGGCCACCGCCGAGCCCCCCTTCTCCGAGATGTTGCTGACGGCCGGGAGCCCGCTCTCGCGCAGCGCGGCCTTGCTCTCGGCGGCACCGACGAAGCCCACCGGCATTCCGACGACGAGAGCGGGCGAGACACCGAGTCCGATGAGTTCGAAGAGTGCCGTGGGCGCGCAGCCGATCACCCACACGGCACCGGGGCCCACCTCCTCGTACGCCAGCCGGACGGCATGAGCCGAACGCGTCAGCCCGGGCGAGGACTTCGCGTCCGCCAGACGGCACACCGCCCGGCGACGAGTGATCCCCGAGGCCACCATCTCGACGTCGGCCACGACCGGCACCGGCTCCGGACGGTGCAACGCGGTGTGCGCGGCACGCAGTTGCTCCTCGTCGGTGACGAGGTCGGCGGCGTAGTCCAGGTCGGCGCTGGAGTGGACGACGCGCTCCACCACGGCGCGGGTGAGCGGAGGCAGCGCCGAGGTGTCGAGGCGTGAGCGCAGGATGCGGTACGACTCCTGCTCGATGGGATGGACGGTCCGCCCGGCCGGGCCGGTCCGGCCGGGCGGACCGTGTGTGCCCGGAGAGCTGTGCGAGCCGGTCGGACTGGTCAACTGCGGCCTCCCGTACGGCAGATGGCGCGAAGCCCGGCGGCGAACGTACCGGCCGGGAAGGGGACCGCGCCCGGGACTTCGTCCATCGCGACGACACGGAAGGTCCCCACGCGCTCGCCGTTGCCCGCGGCGCGGCCGGCGACACGGCCGGTCACACAGCCGGTCACACGGACGGCGACGGTGCCCGCCCTGCCCGGACGGTCCTCGCGCGTCATGTCTGCCACCTGTAGCCGCGCGGCGTCACCATCCGGCCGGCGACCGTCCTGGTCGCGGTGTTGCCCACTGTCACCACGGTCATCATGTCGACGACCGTGGCGTCGAGTGCGCCCAGCGTCGTGAGCGTGACCTGCTCGTCGTGGCGGCTCGCGCTCCGCACGACACCGACGGGTGTGCCGGGGGACCGGTGCTCCGCGAGGACCGCCAGCGCCTTCGGCAGCTGCCAGTCGCGGCCCCGCGAACGGGGGTTGTAGAAGGTCACCACCGTGTCCGACTCCGCCGCGGCCCGCACCCGTCGCTCGATCACCTCCCACGGCGTGTGCAGATCGGAGAGGCTGACCGAGACGTGGTCGTGTCCGAGTGGCGCGCCCAGGACGGCCGCGGCGGCCAGCGCCGCGGTGACGCCGGGCACCCCGACCACGTCGATGTCCGTGCTCGCTTCCGCGAGCGCGGGCGAGGCCATCGCGTAGACGCCGGCGTCGCCGCTGCCGATCAGGGCGACGGACCGTCCGGCACGGGCCTCGGCCACCGCCGTGCGCGCCCGCTCCTCCTCGCTGCCGAGGCCCGACTCCAGCACGCGGGTTCCGGGACGCAGCAGGTCCCGGATCTGCTCGACGTACTGGTCCAGCCCCACCAGCACCGATGCCCGCCGCAGCTCGTCGCGGGCGCGCGGCGTCATCAGGTCGCGGGCGCCCGGTCCCAGGCCGACGAGCGCCAGCCTGCCGCGCGGACGGCGGCGGGCCACGGCCGCGGTCGCCATGGCGGGAGCGCCGTCAAGGCGCACCGACTTGGCCTTGGGCACGATCAGCCGTGCCTCCTCGCCTGCTGCCGTGAGGGCCGCCGCCTCCGCGACGGAGGGTGTGCCGACAGCCGCCAGCGGCGCGTCGGAGGGGTTGGGCACCTCGACGTCCGCGAGCACCCCGGCGGCGTAGGTGCGCAGCGGCAGATCCAGCCGGTCCGCGGCGGAGAGCAGCCCGGGTTCGCCTGCCTTGGCGTCGACGGTGGCCAGTTCGGCGACGGAACGCATGGAGAGGCCCGCGTCGTCGAGCGTCTGCTCGATGAGGCCGATCACCTCGTCGCTGCTGACGCCGCGGCTGGCACCGATGCCGACGGCCAGTGACGGCGGGCGCAGCACCGCCTCGTCCGGGCCGAGCGGGAGGACTTCGTCGGTCACCCACAGCGTCGTACGGGGGCCGTCCGCCACGGCCAGGTCCTCGACGGCTGTGTCCGGCAGGCCGGTTGGCGCCTCCGGCGCAGCCGTCGCCGGGGGCGGCGACACGTTGTCCGGGAACGCGGGCAGCGGCCACTGCGCGGTCGCCCGGAGGGTCACGGGCGTACCGTCCAGGATCGCTCGCGTTACGGACGGCACCGCGCCCTCGACGGGCCAGCCGAGTGCGTCCAGGCCGGGCACACCCGTGGCGTCCGTGGCCGTGGTGACGACTGGCTCGCAGCCCGGCAGGGCCCCGGCGACGGACGCCGCCAGCTCGTTGGCACCGCCCTCGTGGCCGCCCAGCAGCGCCACCGCGTACCGCTGCGCCTCGTCCACGCACACCACACCCGGATCGGTGCGCTTGTCGCCCAGGAGCGGTGCGAGGAGGCGGACGGTGGCTCCCGTGGCGAGGAAGCAGACCAGCGCGTCGCACTCGTCGAACGCCCGCTCGACGGCTTCGCGCACCGGAACGCCTCCGTAGACGCGTGTACGGTCCGGCCACGCCGTGGCCAGCCGGTCGCGGGCGGCCGCGCCGGCGGCGGTGGCGGATATGAGGCCGATCACGGTGCGGCTCCTTCGCAAGTGCCGGGATTCTCAAGGGTGTCGGTGGTGCCGGGCGGCCCGGGGGTGTCCCCGGTGGTTCTGCTCGTACGTGACGTGCCGGACGTCTCTGCCGTGCCCGGCGTGCCGGGGACGCCGGAGGTGCCCGACGTTCCGGAGGAGGTGGCGGTGCCCCACAGGACGAAGACCGGGTTGGTCGCGGCGAGCCGCGTCACCTCGCCCGGAAGCGGCGCGAGCCGGGAGGAGTTGAGCAGTACGCCCTCCGTCCGCAGGCCCGCGCCGTTCAGCGCGTCCCGTACCTCGGGCACCCGGTCGACCGCGGCGAGTGTGACGACGACGCACCGGCGTGCACGCCGGGCACAGGCCGCGACGACCGCGGGCAGCCGCCGTCCGCCGCCCCCGATGAACACCGAGTCAGGATCGGGCAGTTGAGCGAGCGCGTCGGGCGCGGCACCGTGCACCGTCTGCACGTCGACGCCGTGGGCGGCGGCGTTCGCGCGGATGCGTCCGACACCGTCCGCGGCCTGCTCGACGGCGACCGCCGCGGCACCGAGGCGCGCGCATTCGACCGCGACGGAGCCGCTTCCCGCGCCGACGTCCCAGACCAGGTCGCCGGGGCCCGGGGCCATGCGGGCGAGCGCGAGCGCGCGCACCTCGTACTTGGTGACCATCGAGTCGCGGTGTTCGAACTCCTCCTCGGGCAGCGCCCACACCGCGGGCCGCGGGTGCCCGCCGGCGACGGCGCGCTGCGCGGACGGCACCGCGCGGGCGGGGTCGAAGCAGAGCACGACGCTGACCGGGTCGGACCAGGTGCGCTCCGCGGCCTCGGCGGGGGAGAGGCGTTCGACCTGCTCGCCGGCGCCGCCGAGGGCGGTGGCGACGACGAGGACGCGGGGGATGCCCGTGTGCGCGAGGGCGGCTCCCAGGTCGGCGGGTCCGCAGCCGGGCCCCGTCAGGACCGCCGTCTTCGGGTGCGCCCGGCAGAGGTTGACGGCCGTACGGGGGTCACGGCCGTGCGCGCTGACGACGACCGCGTCGTCCCAGGACAGCCCCGCGCGTGCGAAGGCCAGCGCGACGGAGGGCACCGACGGCCACACGCGCAGCGCCGAGGGGCCGAAGCGTTCGGCGAGGGCACGTACGATCCCGAAGAACCCGGGGTCGCCGGAGGCGAGCACCACCACGCGAGGCGCTCTCCGACCGCCGTCCCCGGCCCGGGACTTGGACAAATGGTCCTCGACGGCGTCCAGCGCCGGTGCGAGCGGGCCCAGCACGACGCGCTCGGCACCGTCCGGGAGCCGGGCATCCCGCAGATGCCGGCGCGCTCCCACGACGAGGGTCGCCCGCGCCAGCGCCTCCGCGGGCGCCGGCCCGTCGCCGGCTGCCGCATCTGCAGGCGTGCCACCCCTACCCGTGTACGTGGTGACCGTGCCCGTCCCGGCGCCGATGACCGTGATCACGGCAGCAGCCCCTCGCCGCCGCGCGTGCAGGCCGCCGGAGCCCGTGCCCGCCTCGCCCCCCGAGCCCGTGCCCGCCACGCCCGCGGAGCCCGAACCCGGGCCCGAGCCGTGCACGCCCTGCGAACCGGACCCTCGGCCCGCCTCCTCGGCCGGGGCAGGCCCGTATGTCTCGCCGTCGTCGGCTGTGCCGTGACCGGTCGTCATGTCTCAGCCGTCCCTCAGCCGTCCGCCGCGGCCGTGCGCGCGGCGCGCAGCGCGCGCCGCGCCTCGGGGTCCGCCCGCCGGAAACCGTGGAAGTGGCCCGGATGGTACAGATGCGAGCGCGTGCCTTCGGCGGAGAGCGCCGGGCCCACCAGGAAGAGCGTGTGCTTCCAGAGCTTGTGCTCCTTGACGGTCTCCTCCAGGGTGCCGACCGTGCAGCGCAGCAGCAGCTCCTCCGGCCAGGTGGCCTGATAGGCGACCACGACCGGCGTGTCCTCCGGGTAGCCCCCGTCGAGCAGTTCGTCACGGAGCTGCCCGGACCGCGCGGCGGAGAGGAAGAGCGCCATCGTCGTGCCGTGCCGTGCGAACTCCCGTACCTCCTCGCCCGGCGGCATCGGTGTCTTGCCGCCGCCCAGCCTGGTGAGGATCACCGACTGCGCCACCTCGGGGACGGTCAGCTCCCGTCCGGCCAGCGCCGCGACCGCCGAGAACGACGCGACGCCCGGCACGATCTCCACCGGGATGCCCAACTCGGCGCACCGGTCGGCCTGTTCCTGCGTGCCGCCCCACAGCGCCGGGTCGCCGGAGTGGATACGGGCCACTCGCAGCCCTTCGCGGAGCGCACGTCCGTAGACGGCGACGACGTCCTCCAGCGACATCGACGCCGAGTCGAGGATCTCCGCGCCGGGGCGCGCGTGTTCCAGCACCTCCTCCTGCACGAGGCTCGCCGCCCAGATGACGACGTCCGCCTCGGCGATGGCACGTGCGGCGCGGAAGGTGAGCAGATCGGCGGCACCGGGACCGGCGCCGACGATCGTCACCTTCGCCCGGCCCGCCCCGCTCGCCGTACGGGCCGTGTCTCCGCCCTCTGCGGGACCGTCCGCCGTACCGGCCGCCGGACTCGCCGCCGTACCACCGGAGTTCACGCTCACAGCTTTCCTCCTCGTCCCTCACGACGGGCGGGCGCGATGAGCGTCGACAGATACGGCAGCCGCCCGGTCTCCTCCGGCTCGCCCACGGACGGGTCCGGTCCGGCGGCGGTACGGATCGATTCGGCGGGCAGGCCGAGGGAGGAGCCCCACACCGCGCCCTCCGTGCGCCCCGTCGCCCGAAGCACGGCCTCGACCTCGGTGGCCTGCCGTCCGAACTTGTACGCCACGACGGTCCCGGGGCCCTCAAGTGCCCGCTTCAGCACGGCGATTCCGGCCGTCACCGGCACCAGCGTCAGCGGTTCCGTCCCCTCCGTGAGGACCGCGCCGCTGCGCGCGGCCAGATCCTGCATCGCGGTGACACCCGGGACCGTGTCGACCACCACCCCCGGCACCGACTCGCGGACGGTCTGCGCGAGATAGCCGAAGGTGGAGTAGACGTTGGGGTCGCCGATCGTCGCGAAGGCCACCGTCCCGTGTGTGCCCAGCAGTTCGGCGACGCGCCTGCCCGCCGCGTCCCACGCGGCCTCCCGCCGGGCACGGTCGCTGCGTTCGTTGAGCGCGAAGACGACGCGGACGACCTTCCCGGCCTCGACGTAGTGCAGCACGGTCGCCTCGGCGCGGCCCGTGCCTCCGTCCTCCATCACCGGTACGACGACGGCTCCGGCGTCGCGCAGCGCGCTCACGCCCTTGACCGTCACCAGTTCCGGATCGCCGGGGCCCACGCCCACTCCGGTCAGTCTGGGCATGGGACGCACCTCTCCACGAACCGGCGGGCCATCACGGGAGCGGCGGCCCAGTGCACATGCAGATACGAGGCGTGGACGTTGCCCGACGGGCCGCCGAGGAAGCCCTCCCTGCGCCTCTCGGGGCGCACGATCCCCCACGCGGGTTCGCCGCCCGCCTCCGGCGTGAGGACGGTGCGGTGGAACTCGTGCCCCCGCACCCGCAGGCCGGCCGGTGCCAGCACGCTGTCGTCGACCGCGACGGCCTCGCGGTAGCCGAGCGTGAGGCGCTCCGTCATACGGGCCGAGCCGTCCAGCACCCCGCACATCGCCTCGCCGTCCAGCTCGCGGGAGAGATACAGCAGTCCCGCGCACTCGGCCGCCACGGGGCGGCCGGCGGCGACGAGTTCGCGTACGGCGACGCGCAGCGGCTCGTTCGCCGACAGCTGCTGCCCGTACACCTCGGGGAAGCCGCCGCCGATGACGAGGCCGCGTGTGCCCTCGGGCAGTCTCTCGTCGCGCAGCGGGTCGAAGGTGACGGTCTCCGCACCCGCGGCCTGCAGCAGTTCGGTGTGCTCCGTGTAGGAGAAGGTGAACGCGGCGCCTCCCGCGACGGCTATGCGGGGCGGCCGGCCATGGGTGAGTACGGGGGCGCTCCGCCCGCGCACCTCGGCAGCCGCCTCCCACGGGGTCACCGGCAGCGGGGGAGCGCTGCGTGCGAGCGCGAGCAGTGCCTCCATGTCGCAGCCCGCACGCACACGGGCGGCCAGCGCGGCCACGGACTCCACGGCCTCGGCGTGCCGTTCGGCGGCCGGCACCAGGCCCAGGTGACGGGACGGCGTCTCCGCGCCGGCGTCGCGCCGCAGCGCACCCAGCACGGGCACGCCGGAGCCGTCCAGCGCGTCCCGCAGCAGGGCCTCGTGGCGCGTGGAGGCCACCTTGTTGAGCACGACGCCGGCCACCCGCACCTCCGGGTCCCACGACGCGAAGCCGTGCACGAGCGCGGCGACGGAACGCGACTGGGACGAGGCGTCCACCACCAGCACGACCGGCGCCTTCAGCAGCTTCGCCACCTGCGCGGTCGAGGCCAGCTCTCCCGCTCCGGCGGCACCGTCGTACAGGCCCATCACGCCTTCGACGACGGCGAGCTGGGTTCCCGCGGCGGCATGCGCGAAGAGCGGCGCGATCCGCTCGGGGCCGCACAGGTACGCGTCGAGATTGCGTCCGGGGCGGCCGGTGGCGAGGGCGTGATAGCCGGGGTCGATGTAGTCCGGGCCGGCCTTGTGGGGCGAGACGGTCAGGCCGGCCTCGGTGAACGCGGCCATCAGCCCCGTCGCCACCGTCGTCTTGCCGCTGCCCGAGGAGGGCGCGGCGACGACGAGACGCGGAGGGTTCACGCAGCGCTCGTTCCCGTGGCCGTTCGGGTGCCGGTTCATGTGTTCACCACTCGATGCCCCGCTGGCCCTTCTGGCCCGTGTCCATGGGGTGCTTCACCTTGGACATCTCGGTGACCAGATCGGCGGAGTCGATGAGCTCCCGGGGCGCGTTTCGGCCGGTGATGACCACGTGCTGGGTGCCCGGCCGCTCCCGCAGCGCCGCCACGACCTCGTCGGTGCCGACCCAGCCCCAGTGCATCGGGTAGGCGAACTCGTCCAGCACGTACAGGCGGTAGGTCTCGGCGGCGAGGTCGCGCTTGACCTGCTCCCAGCCCTCGCGGGCGGCCTCCTCGCTGCTCATCTCGCCGTCCCGCTGGATCCAGGACCAGCCCTCGCCCATCTTGTGCCAGTCGACGGTGCCGCCCTCTCCGCTCGCTCCCAGCACCCGCAGCGCACGCTCCTCGCCGACCTTCCACTTGGCCGACTTCACGAACTGGAACACCCCGATCGGCCAGCCCTGGTTCCAGGCGCGCAGCGCGAGCCCGAAGGCGGCGGTCGACTTTCCCTTGCCGACGCCGGTGTGCACAGCGAGGAGGGGCCGGTTGCGGCGCTGGCGTGTGGTGAGCCCGTCGTCGGGTACGGCGCTCGGCTGTCCCTTCGGCATTACGCGGCCCTCCGGTTCTGCTTGGTCGGCGGGGCCGCCGTGGCGTCCGGGGAGGGCGGCGCGGGGGCCGTCGCAGCAGCGTGGCCGCGCGTGCTGCCGGTGGCGTGCCGTACGAGGTCCGTGACCGCCTCCGCACGCAGCTCCTCCAACGTCACGGCGGTGCCGCCCAGTTCGGCGGCGAGGGAGCCCGCGAGGCCCAGCCGCACCGGCCCGGCCTCGCAGTCGAGCACCACCGACGCCGTACCGTCCGCGGCCAGCAGGCGGGCCGCCCGCCGTGCGCGCTCAACCGGCTCGGCGCCGCCGGTCGCCCGGCCGTCGGTGACGGTGACCACGAGCGGGCGGCGCGCCGGGTCGCGCAGGTGCTCCACGCGCAGCACCTCCCGTGCCCTGAGCAGCCCCGCCGCGAGCGGTGTACGTCCCCCGGTGGGGAGCGACTCCAGCCGCGCGGCGGCCGCGTCGACGGACGACGTCGGCGGCAGCGCGACCTCCGCCTCCGCGCGCCGGAAGGTGACCATGCCGACCTTGTCGCGCCGCTGGTAGGCATCCAGAAGCAGCGAGAGCACGGCTCCCTTGACGGCGCTCATCCGCTGCCGTGCCGCCATCGAACCGGAGGCGTCCACGACGAACAGGACGAGATTGCCCTCGCGTCCCTCCCGTACGACCTCGCGCAGATCGTCACGCCGGAGCAACAGCCCGCGGCCCTCACGTCCGCGGGCGCGCTGATGAGGTGCCGCGGCCTGCACGGTGGCCGCGACATGCAGCCGGCCCAGGGTGCCGCGCGGCTTGCGCGCGCCGGTCGTCCGGCCGTGCGCGGTACGGGCGCGGGAGCGGTTGCCCGAGGCGCCCTCGCCGAGGCCCGGCACGGTGAGGGCGCGGGCACGGAAGGGCTCGGAGGCGGGCGCCGCGGGCTTCTCGGGCGCGGCGCCCGCGGACGTGTCCTCGTCCTGCTCGCCGTTCTCGTCGTTCCCGGCCGAGGTGGGGGGAGGCACCGGAGCCCGCTGGTCCTGCCGCTCGTCCTGCGTCTGCGACTGCTGCGCGGGCAGGGACGTCTCGCGCTGGGAGTCCCCTTCGGGCGGATCTTCGGGAGGGCCGTCCTGCGGGGGCTGTCCACCGCCGTCGCCGGGGCCGTCGGGGTCCGGGTCGTCGTCGCCGTCCCCGCCGTCTCCCTCGTCCTCGCCCTCCTCGGGGCCGGCGTGCTGCTGAAGCGTCTCGTCGAGCTTGTCCTCGTCCAGCCCGGGTGCGTCGAACGGGTTGCGCCTGCGCCGGTGCGGCAGGGCCAGCAGCGCCGCCTGACGTACGTCCTCGGCCGTCACCTCCGTACGCCCCGACCAGGCGGCCAGCGCCGTCGCGGTGCGGGCCATCACCAGGTCGGCGCGCATGCCGTCCACCTCGAACGCCGCGCACGTCGCCGCGATCTGCCGCAGCGCCGCGTCACCAAGGTGTACCTGCGGCAGCAACTCCCTCGCTCCGGCGATCCGCCGGCGCAGCGCGTCCTCCTCGGCCGCCCAGCCCGCGGCGAAGCCGGCCGGATCGGCGTCGTAGGCGAGGCGCCGCCGCACCACCTCGACGCGTTCGTCGGTCTCCCGCGAGGCCGACACCTCCACCGTCAGGCCGAAACGGTCGAGCAACTGCGGCCGCAGCTCCCCCTCTTCGGGGTTCATCGTGCCGACGAGCAGGAAGCGCGCCGCGTGCCGCACGGAGACACCCTCGCGTTCCACGTACGACGAGCCCATGGCCGCCGCGTCCAGCAGCAGGTCGACGAGGTGGTCGTGGAGCAGATTGACCTCGTCCACGTAGAGCACCCCGCGGTGCGCGTCGGCCAGCAGACCCGGCTCGAAGGCCTTCACGCCCTCCGACAGGGCCCGTTCGATGTCGAGCGCTCCCACGAGACGGTCCTCGGACGCCCCGACCGGCAGCTCCACCATGTGCGCGGCCCTGCTGAAGCCCTCGGCTCCGCTCTCGTGCGGACCGTCCGGGCAGCCGGGGTCCGGCGCCGCCGGGTCGCACGAGAAGCGGCACCCGGGCACGACCTCCAGCCGGGGCAGCAGCGCGGAGAGCGCCCGTACGGCGGTGCTCTTCGCCGTGCCCTTCTCACCGCGGATGAGGACGCCGCCGATGGCGGGATTCACCGAGTTCAGCAGCAGCCCGAGCTGCATGTCCCGCATTCCGACGAGTGCGGTGAACGGGTACGGGATGCTCATGCCCTCTTCCCTCCCTGTGGCTGACCTTGCCGGCTTCGGTGCGAACGGCCTTCGGCACGGCCGCAGCCGGCGCGTGCGCTCCGGACGGTCATCCCTCGTCCTCCAAGTCGCCCTCCAGCTCCAGATACGTGGCCCGCAGCTGCTCCAGCGTCCGCGGGTCCGGCTCCGCCCACAGCCCCCGCTCGGCGGCCTCCAGCATCCGCTCGGCGATGCCGCGCAGCGCCCACGGGTTGGAGCGCTTCATGAACTCCTGGTTCTCCGGGTCGAATACGTACTCGGCGGCGAGCTTCTCGTACATCCAGTCGTCGACCACTCCGGCCGTGGCGTCGTAGCCGAACAGATAGTCGACCGTCGCCGCCATCTCGAAGGCGCCCTTGTAGCCGTGCCTGCGCATGGCCGCCATCCAGCGGGGGTTGACCACACGCGCGCGGAAGACGCGGTGTGTCTCCTCGCCCAGCGTGCGGGTCTTCACGCGGTCGGGCACGGCCGAGTCGCCGACGTACGCCTCGGGGGACTCGCCCGTCAGATGCCGCACCGTGGCGACCATGCCTCCGTGGTACTGGAAGTAGTCGTCGGCGTCGGCGATGTCGTGCTCGCGGGTGTCGACGTTCTTCGCCGCCACCTGGATGCGGCGGAACGCCGCCTCCATGTCGCCGCGCGCCGGACGCCCGTCCAGGCCGCGCCCGTAGGCGTAACCGCCCCACACCGCGTAGACCTCCGCGAGGTCGGCGTCGGAACGCCAGTTGCGGGCGTCGATCAGCGGCAGCAGACCCGCGCCGTACGCTCCCGGCTTGGAGCCGAAGATGCGGGAGGTGGCGCGGCGGCGGTCGCCGTGTGCCTCGGTGTCCTCGTCCGCGTGCGCCCGTACGAAGTTGCTTCCCGCCGGCTCGTCCAGGTCCGCGACCGCCCGTACGGCGTCGTCGACCATGCCCACCACATGCGGGAACGCGTCGCGGAAGAAGCCGGAGATCCGCACCGTCACATCGATGCGCGGCCTCCCCAGCTCCTCGAGGGCGACCACCTCGAATCCGGTGACGCGGCGTGAGGCGTCGTCCCAGAGGGGACGGCAGCCCAGCAGCGCCAGGATCTCCGCGATGTCGTCGCCCTGCGTGCGCATGCAGGAGGTGCCCCACACCGTCAGCCCGACCGACTTCGGATACTCGCCCGTGTCGTCGAGGTGCCGCTGGATCAGCGAGTCCGCGAGGGCGCTGCCCACGTCCCAACTCAGCCTGGACGGAATGGCCTTGGGGTCGACGGAGTAGAAGTTCCGCCCCGTCGGCAGCACGTTGACGAGGCCGCGCGTGGGGGAGCCCGAGGGGCCCGCCGGGATGTAGCCGCCGTCGAGGGCGTGGAGCACGTTGCCGATCTCGTCCGTGGTGCGCGCGAGCCGCGGCACGACCTCCTTCGCGGCGAACTCCAGCACGTCCGCGGCGTCGTCCAGCTGAACCCCGAGAACGCCGGAGACGACCGACGCCGCCTGCCCTTCCGCCCAGTCGCGCGCCTCCATCTCCTCCACCAGCGCGCGCGCCAGCCGCTCCAGCAGATCGACGGCGTCCGAGGCCGTACGGGCGGGCCCGTCCACCAGTTTCGTCAGCGTCTCCGGCACGTCGGCGCGCGCACCCGGCTCCGCCAGCAAGCCGGACTCGGACAGGCCGAAATGGGCCGCGAGCGCCGCACGCAGCCCCGGCAGCGCACCCGAGACGCCGCCCCACACCTGCGCCGAACGCAGCACCGCCAGCGCCAGGTTGACGCGGGGTTCGCCCACGGGGCCACCGCCGAGGACGTGCAGACCGTCGCGGATCTGGACGTCCTTGATCTCGCAGAGCCAGCCGTCGACGTGCATGACGAAGTCGTCGAAGTCGTCCTCGCCGGGCTGCTCTTCTACATGGAGGTCGTGGTGGAGCTCGGCGGCCCGCACGAGCGTCCAGATCTGGCTCCGTACCGCCGGTGCCTTGGCGGGATCGAGGTCGCAGACCAGCGCGTACTCGTCGAGCAGCTGCTCCAGCTTCGCCAGATCGCCGTAGGAGTCGGCGCGTGCCATCGGCGGCACCAGGTGGTCGACGACCGTGGCGTGGCCGCGGCGCTTGGCCTGTGTGCCCTCGCCGGGGTCGTTGACGATGAACGGGTACACCAGCGGCAGTTCACCGAGCACCGGGTCCGGGGCGCACGCCGCGGAGAGCCCGAGGCCCTTGCCCGGCAGCCACTCCATCGTTCCGTGCTTGCCCATGTGCACGACGGCGTCGGCGCCGAAGCCCCCCTCGGAGACCGGGGACTCGATCCACCGGTAGGCGGCCAGATAGTGGTGCGAGGGCGGCATGTCCGGGTCGTGGTAGATGGCGATCGGGTTCTCGCCGAAGCCGCGCGGCGGCTGGATGAGCACGACGACGTTGCCGAACTGGAGTGACGCCAGGACGATTTCGTCCCCGTCGACGTACAGCTCACCCGGCGGCTCGCCCCACGCCTGCGTCATCTCCTCGCGCAGGCCAGGGTCGAGGCGCGCGAACCACTCCTGGTAGTCCTTCAGCGGCACGCGCGCGGGTGCGGCGGCAAGCTGCTCCTCCGTCAGCCACTCCACGTCGTGGCCGCCCGCGGCGATCAGCCGGTGGATCAACTCGTCGCCCTCGTCGGGGTGTCCGTCTACGGCGTATCCCGCGTCGCGCAGTGCGTCCAGCAGCTTCACCGCGGAGGCCGGTGTGTCGAGGCCGACGGCGTTGCCGACCCGCGAGTGCTTCGTCGGGTAGGCGGTGAAGACCACCGCGAGCTTCTTCTCCGCGTTCGGCTTGTGACGAAGTACCGCGTGCCGTACGGCGATTCCCGCGACGCGGCGGGCGCGCTCCGGGTCCGCCGCGTAGACGGGGACGCCGTCGGGCCCCTCCTCCTTGAAGGAGAACGGAACCGTGATCAGCCGTCCGTCGAACTCCGGGATCGCCACCTGCATCGCCGCGTCCATGGGCGAGAGCGCCGCGTCGGAGGCCAGCCACGCCTCCCGCGTGCTCGTCAGGCACATCCCCTGCAGCAGCGGTACGTCCAGCTCCGCCAGGGCGCCGATGTCCCACGTCTCGTCGTCGCCGCCGGCGGAGGCGTCACCGGCCCGTGTGCCTCCGGAGGCCAGCACCGTGGTCACCAGCGCGTCGGCCTGGCCCAGCAGTTCGTACAGCGCCGGGTCCGCACTGCGCAGCGAACCGCAGTAGACCGGGAGCGCGTTGGCGCCCGCCTCCTCGATCGCCGCGCACAGCGTGTCCACGAAAGCGGTGTTGCCCGCCAGTTCGTGCGCCCGGTAGAAGAGCACACCCACCGTGGGCCGCCCCGGCTGCCGCTCGTACGCGCCGTGCACCCCGAACTCCGGCATGGCGGCGGGCGGTTCGAAGCCCTCGCCGCTCATCAGCACCGTGTCCGAGAGGAAGCACGCGAGCTGCCGCAGATTCTCCGGGCCGCCCTCCACGAGATACTTCAGCGCCTCGGCGACCACGCCCGACGGCACGCTTGACTCCGCCATCAGCTCCGCGTCCGGTACGGCCTCACCGCCCAGCAGCACCGTGGGCACCCCGGACGCCTTCAGCGCGGCAAGCCCGTCCTCCCAGGCGCGCTTGCCGCCGAGCAGCCGTACGACCACGAGGTCCACGCCCTCCAGCAGGCCCGGCAGTTCCGCGTCCGCGTCGACCCGCGTGGGGTTGGCGATCCGGTACGGGGCGGCGGACGCCCGGGCCGCGAGCAGATCCGTGTCGGAGGTGGACAGCAGCAGAACAGTGCTCATCAAGAGGCTCCCGCGTGTTGTGCCTCCGGCGCACCCGGCGCGACGAACGGCAGGCCCGTGGGCGGGCCCGACTCGATCAGTCGCAGCAGCGCGTCCGTGTCGGCGTGTTCTTCGATGAGATCGCCGAGGCGATCCAGTTGCTCCTCGCGCAGCGCCGCGAAGCTGGTACCCGGCGCGGGCAGAAACCCGTCACGGCCCGCGTCGGCGGCGACCCGGCGCAGGAAGGCCCGCCGGAATCCGTCGCTCTCCAGCGACCCGTGCCAGTGCGTTCCCCACACGGCGCCGTACCGGCAGCCGTCGAGCGCCGTGCCGTCCACGCCGGTGAACACGGCCTCGCCGCCGAGCACTTCGGCGACCCCGTGGTGGATCTCGTAGCCCTCGGCGTGCTCGTCCAGGGCCCGGCCCGACGGACGGGCGAGGGTCTTGTCGTGCGCGAAGCGCACCCGTACCGGCAGCAGCCCCAGCCCTTCGACGGTCCCGGCCCGCGACTCGACGTCGTCCTCGATGCGCTCTCCCAGCATCTGGAAGCCGCCGCAGACGCCCAGTACGGGTCGCCCCTCGGCCGCCCGGCGCCGCACCGCGTCCGCGAGTCCGCGCTCGCGCAGCCACGCCAGGGCCCGCACCGTGCCGCGGGTGCCGGGCAGCACGACCAGGTCGGCGTCGGCGAGCTCCTCGGGCCGGTCCGTGAAGCGGACGACGACGCCGGGCTCGGCGGCGAGCGCGTCGACGTCGGTGAAGTTGGACATCAGCGGCACCGGCACGACCGCGATGCGCAGCACGTCGGTTCCGTACGGGGCGGCAGCCGCCGACTCGCGGACCGTGGCGCGGAGGGACACCCGCAGGCCGTCCTCCTCGTCGATGCCCAGCCCGTGCCGGAAGGGCAGAACTCCCAGCACAGGCCGTCCCGTCAGGCCGTGCAGCATCTCCAGGCCCGGCTCCAGCAGGGCGACGTCGCCGCGGAACTTGTTCACCACATAGCCCGCCAGCAGCGCCTGGTCCTGCTCGGCCAGCAGTGCCGTCGTACCGAAGAACGAGGCGAAGACGCCACCGCGGTCGATGTCGCCCACGACGACGACCGGCAGTCTCGCGGCCCTGGCCAGGCCCATGTTGACGATGTCGCTGCGCCGCAGATTGATCTCCGCGGGACTGCCGGCGCCTTCGCAGATCACCGCGTCGTGCGTGCGCCGGAGTTCGGCGAGACAGTCGGCGACCGTGCCGAGCAGACGTTCCTGCTTGCCGGAGTGGTAGCCGCTTGCGCTCATCTCGCCGACCGCCCTGCCCAGCAGCACCACTTGGCTGCTGCTGTCGCTGCCGGGCTTGAGGAGCACCGGGTTCATCAGAGCGGCCGGTTCGGTGCGGGCCGCCGCCGCCTGCATGGCCTGTGCCCTGCCGATCTCGGCGCCGTCCAGCGTCACGTACGAGTTGAGCGACATGTTCTGCGCCTTGAACGGCGCGACCTTCAGGCCCTTGCGCGCCAGCCAGCGGCAGATCCCCGCGGTCACCACGCTCTTGCCCGCGTCGGAGGTCGTGCCGGCCACGAGCAGCCCGCCGCCCGTTCCGTCCGCGGACCTGCCCGGGCGGCGGCCGTGGCGCCCGGCGTGCGCTCCCGTGTGCGTCACCGGGCGCCCCTCTCCGCCCGGCGGCCGGCCCTCAGTGCGCCGGCGGCCGACGTCACCAGCAGCGCCAGCGCGCCGACCCGCCGCGAGAGCCGCACCGCTGCGGCGATGTCTTCCCTACGGACGGCGCGTCCCCGGGAGTTGAGCACCGGCCGGTGCTCGGTGCGTCCGCCGTAGCTGAGGGTGCCGCCCAGCCGTACGCCCAGAGCCCCGGCGAACGCGGCTTCCACAGGGCCCGCGTTGGGGCTGGGGTGGCTGCCCGCGTCGGCGCGCCACGCACGCAGAGCCCCGCGCGGCGACGGCCCGGCGAGCGCGGCGAGTACGGCCGTGAGCCGCGCGCCCGGCCAGCCGGCGGCATCGTCCAGGCGCGCCGCCGCCCAGCCGAAGCGCAGATGGCGGGGCGAGCGGTGGCCGACCATCGCGTCGAGGGTGTTGACGGCGCGGAAGGCGGCCATGCCCGGCGCACCGGCTGCCGCACCCCACACCAGGGCGCCGACGACGGCGTCCGAGGTGTTCTCCGCGACCGACTCCACGACGGCGCGCGCGACGCCGTCCGCGTCGAGGGCCTGGGGGTCGCGTCCGCACAGGTTCGGCAACAGCCGCCGTGCGCCCTCCACATCGTCCGCGTGCAGGGCCCGGGCCACGGCCAGTGCCTCCTGCCGCAGCCCGGTGCCGCCGAGCACCGTCCAGGTCACCGCCGCGTCGACGAGGGTGGCGCCGCCGGCCCCGGCGAGGGTGCGTGCCGTGCGCGAGAGCGCGGTGACGGCCGTGACGGCACCCGCGACGCACAGCGCGGTGTGCAGCGCCCCCGCACCGCGGTGGTCCCGCCACAGGACGCGCTCGGCAGCGGCGGCGGCCCGGCCGAAGGCGGCCACCGGGTGTCCGCGGCGCGGGTCGCCCAGCAGCAGATCGCCCAGATGACCGAGGGCCGCGCCGCAGAGTTGGGTGCGATGAGCCCGCACCGTCAGCGTGCCGTCGTCGTGCCTCGGAGAAGCAGCGGGCCGGCGCCCGGCCGCCGGTCGCGGTGCCGGGCGATGCCGCGGGCGCGGGCCGTGACGTGTACGGGAGCGAGGGCGGACACAGGTGTGGGAGAGGCTGGCAAGCCAAGCATGACGGAGTCCTCACTCAGGGTCCGCGCCCTGGTTCGACGTGCCGGCGGTGAGAGTCTCCTGGCTCCCGGATCGCTGCGTCCCCCGGCCTTCCAGCCCGTCGAACATGTGGGCCGTGGCCGTCGGTTGGGGGTGCGCTCCCCGGTGACAGTGGCGGGACCGCGCCGGATTCGCACCGGCTTCCTCCCCAGCCGCCGTTGGGCATTCGGCAGTCCACCACGTACCGGGAGGGGCGTCAACTAACCGCTGACCTGCGACGGGAGAGTGTGAGGAGACACACGGGCAGGGTGCACCGGGAGATGACGAAGGGGGTACGGAGCAGCGCTCCGTACCCCCTTCGCGTCGGCGTCGCCCTCAAGAGTCCGCCGGTACAGCGCTGTTCAGGGCGCGGTGATGATGTAGATGCCGTACGCGACGGCCGCGGCGCACAGTGCGAAGCAGGCGTACGAGCCGGTGCGCGCCAGCACGGAGGCGCCACCGCCGTGTGCGCTCTGCGTCCTGCCGGAGGAGGCGCCCACGATGCCGAGCGTGAACACGCCCACCAGAGCGATCGTGGCCACGAGGCTGACGCCGAATACCTGGCCGAGCGCTGCCCAGTCGATGTCCATAGCGTTTCCCTGTCTGCTGTGTGGATTGCGAAGGTCTGTGGGGCGGGCCCGGCGCGTCCGGTGCCCTTCTCGGCTCTAGCCGAGCGTGGAGGCGGCCCGTTGCCGTTCGGCCTCAGCCTCCGAGTGCTGCCCCGGCGCCGCGGCGTCCTCCGGTGTGCTGTGCGGACCGCCGTTGCTGCCGGCCTTGCTGTTCGCCGGTGCCGGTGCCGGTGCCGGTGCCGGTGCCGCGGCGGGCGGCGGCGGAGAGACGCTGCGCAGCGCCGCCGTGACCACGCCGGCGGGCTCCGGCCCTGAAGTCCCGGGCAGCGAGACGTCGTTGACGTTGGTGTGGTCGACGGGCTGGCGGCGGGAGAGCAGCCAGATGCCGGCGCTCGTCGCCACGGCGAGCACCGCGACCGTGGTGACGCCCCAGTCGCCCTGCTGTGCCAGCAGGGCCGCGCCGGCGGCCACGATCCCCGCCGCCGGAAGGGTCAGACCCCAGCCCGCCACCATGCGGCCCGCCGTCGACCAGCGCACGACGCCGCCCTTGCGGCCGACCCCGGAGCCCATGACGGCACCGGAGCAGACGTGAGTGGTGGAGAGCGAGAAGCCGATGTGGGAGGAGGCGAGGATCGTGACCGCGGCGGAGGTCTGCGCGGCGAATCCCTGCGGGGGCTTGATGTCCGTGATGCCGTTGCCCATGGTGCGGATGATCCGCCAGCCGCCGAGGTACGTGCCCAGCGCGATGGCGAGACCGGCCGAGACGATGACCCACATCGGCGGGTCCGCCTCGGGGGCGATCACGCCGCCGGTGATCAGGGCCAGGGTGATGACACCCATGGTCTTCTGTGCGTCGTTGGTGCCGTGCGCGAGGGAGACCAGCGCGGCGGAGGTGATCTGCCCCGTCCGGTATCCCTTGGCGGTCTGCTGCTCGTCGGCGTTGCGGGCGGCACGGTAGGTCAGCCGCGTCGCGAGCAGTGCCGCGAGGCCCGCGACGAGCGGGGCCGCGATCGCCGGGATGAGCACCTTCATCACGACGGTGCCGCCGTTCACGGCGCCGAGGCCGACGGAGGCGACGGTGGCGCCGAGGAGGCCGCCCATCAGCGCGTGCGAGGAGCTGGAGGGGAGCCCGGCGAGCCACGTCAGCAGGTTCCAGATGATCGCTCCGACCAGGCCCGCGAAGATCACTTCAGGCTGGATCCCGGAGCCTTCGTCGATGATTCCCGATGAGATGGTCTTGGCGACCTCGATGGAGAGGAAGGCTCCGGCGAGGTTGAGGACCGCCGACATCGCCACCGCGGTCTTGGGCTTGAGCGCCCCGGTGGAGATGGTGGTGGCCATGGCGTTGGCCGTGTCGTGGAAGCCGTTCGTAAAGTCGAACACCAAGGCCGTGACGATCACGATCCCGATCAGAAGCGTGATGTGTTCCATTCACCCAGACGCAATCAGCTCGAAGGTTGATGTCCAGGTGAACGTAAGGATGGTGAGTGAACGGAAGATGAACTGCGGCGGGCATACGGATGTCACCCCGCGACGGCAACTATGAGCGGCGTCACACGTGTGTCCCCGCGTGTCATCGCCCTCGCCGGCCACCTCCGTGCGGCCCTGTACCGGGGGCACGAAGTTCGCAGGATATGGAGGCGGAGACAGTGGGATCGGCTGAAATGCTCGGCGCCTGGCGGGAGTTGGTGGAAACTGCGCGCCGTACGAACGACGCGGGGCTCGTCGTGGGCACCTCCGGCAACGTCTCCGTGCGGGTGAGGGACACGGTGCTCGTGACCCCGAGCGGTGTCCCGTACGAGCGCCTGCACGACGACGATCTGTGCGCGGTGGACCTCGAAGGCCGGCGCGTCGCCGGGAGCCTGTCCCCGACCAGCGAACTCCCCATGCATCTGGCCGTCTACCGGCACACCGCCGCCCGCGCGGTCGTGCACACGCACGCCGTGCACGCCACCGCCGTGTCCACCCTCGTCGGTGAACTCCCCGCCGTCCACTACATGACGGCCGAGCTCGGCGGCCCGGTACGCGTCGCTCCGTACGCCACCTACGGCAGCGACGAACTCGCCGGGCACATGCTCGCCGCGCTCGAGGGGCGCAACGCCTGTCTGCTGCAGAACCACGGCACCGTCGCCTTCGGCGACGGCCTGGGCCAGGCCTACGACCGCACCGCACAGCTGGAGTGGATGTGCCAGGTCTGGCTGGCGGCCTCGTCACTGCCCGGGCGTACGCCTTCGCTCATTCCGGACGATGAACTCGCACGCGTGAAGGAGAAGTTGAAGGGATACGGCCAGCGGCGCGCACCGGAGTGAGCCCGCGCGCCGCCCGGTTCGCCGGCGCTCCGCCGGGCCCCGCCGGGCGCCGTGCCCCCGCCGCGCCTGGATCCGTCCACCCGGGCGGCACCTCCTACTGGCCCGGCGGTCGCTCCGTCCACGACACTGGCGGGATGCGTCTGCGAACCGCGGCCCTCGCCGCCACCTCCGTGACGGCCGCCGGTGCCGCGGCCGTCGCCGCCGGACGGTATGCCGCCGACGCGGCCCTGCGGCCCGTTCGCCGGGGGTCGCCCGCGGGGCGCGGTCAGCTGCCCGCGGGGTTCGGCGGGCCTCCGCTGACGGTGCACTCCGTCGGAGACGGGCGGATCTCCCTCACCCGCTCCCTGACCGCGCAGCTGCCCGGCGTCTACGGCCTCGTCGGGCGCGGCTGCCGCGCCGTCGTCGGGCCCGTCGTGGACGGCGAGCCCGCGAAGGCGCCCGCCGACACGGTCGTACGCCGTCTGGAGTGGGCCGGGCACGGCGAACTCAGGCCCGGCACCAAGGTGTGGTTCACGCCGCAGGTGTGCACGGACGACTTCGGCCAGAGCGAGGACGGTGCGGACGGCGGACACGGTGCGGACAGCACGCGCGGCACGCAAAGCACGGACGGCGCGGACCGCAGAAGGAGCTTCACGGGCAGGCTCCCCGCCCGTGCCTCGGTCGAGGTGCCCGGTGAACACGGCCCGCTGCCCGCCTGGTTCGTGCCCGGCGAGCGCGCCACCTGGATCGTCACGCTGCACGGCCTCGGCGCCACCACCGCACAGGCCCTGCCCCTGCTCCCGTTCTACGCGGACCTGCAGCTCCCGGTGCTCGGGCTCGCCTACCGCGGCGACGCCGGGGCGCCGCCGCCGCCCGACGGCGTACGCCACCTCGGCGGGACGGAGTGGCGCGATGCCGAAGCGGCGATCGAGTACGCGGTGCGCAACGGCGCTGAGCGGGTCGTCCTGCACGGCTGGTCCAGCGGCGCGTCGATGGCGCTGCGGGCCGCGGAGGAGCTGAGCGGCCGCCGCCCCGGCCCGGGCGCCCGCAGCGCCGCCGGAAGGATCGCCGGCCTCGTGCTCGATTCGCCCGTGCTGGACTGGTGGGCCACCGTCCGTGTGCTGGCGGCCTCCCGGCACACTCCGCGTGCGCTGCTGCCGCTGGCCGTACGCGCGGCGCAAGGGCGTGCACACGTGGAGCAGGACAGGCTCCGGCACGTCGCGGACCCGGACGCTCTGGACGTCCCGGCGCTGCTGCTGCACGGGCCGGACGACACCGTCGCCTCATGGCAGCGCTCCAAGGAACTGGCCGCTGCCCGTGAGGAGTTCGTAACTCTGCACACGGTTCCCAGCGCTCCGCACGCGGCGATGTGGAACGCGGACCCCGAGGCGTACGAGGAGCGGCTGCGCCAGTTCCTGACCCCTCTGATGTAGCCCGCCGTGAGGGGCGTACGGCTCCCTTCGGGAGGTGGACGGGGGCGGCGGCAGCGGCACGGCCGAAGGGCCGCCGGGCGGCTGCGACCCGGGCACCGGCCGCGCCGCGCGCAGGAGGCGGACAGCACGCGGACGTCGCCCGGTTTGGCACCTCAAATGCTCATCGCTGCATGGAAATCCGCCCCGCTCCAGGAAGCGGATCCGGCAATTCCGGGCCCCCGTTTTGGGTTTGCCCCGCCGACCGTGAAGACTGCTCCTGTGACGCCGTCCCGTACCCCGCGAGACAACCCGCTCCGCCTCGTCCCCACGCGGCCGATCGCCGCGGCCCGGCGCACCGTGACCGCCCGCCGCGCGCGTCCGTCCCCGCCGCCTCCCGCGGGGCTGCCGCCGCGCGAGCAGCTCGCCCGGCATGCCAGGGCCGCGCTCGCCGACGCCGTCGTGCTCGCGCGCTGGGCCGAGCGGAACGAGGCGCTCCCGGGCAGCGGAGCGGAACGCGAACGGGCGGCCGCCGCCCTGCGGATGCCCGTCGAACACGTACGCACCCACTGGGACCGTGCCCGTCTCGCCGGGCTGATCGAGCTGCACGGCGACACCGCGCGCCCCGGCTGGCGGCTGCGTGCATGGGAGCGGGACGACAGCGCGGTGCTGCGGGGCTGGATGGCGCTCTTCGACGCCTGGTCACTGGCCTACCCGGCACCGACACCCACCGATCCCGCACTCGTCGCCGAAGTGGTCGAAGCCGCGCCCCAGTTGCTGTCGGTGATGCATCTGACCGCCGGGCCCGTCACCTTCCCCGCGCTGCACGACCTGCTCGCCCAGCGCGTGACCGAGCTGCGCGCGGAGCGCGACGCCGTCGACGAGGCCTCCGCCCAGGAGGCCGCATCCGGCACAGCCCCCGGCACCGCCCCTGACCAATCCGAGCAGGTGCTCCTGCCCGGCCTGCTCGACTGGGCGCTGGACGGCTTCGCCGCCGTGGGAGCCCTGACCCGCTGCGCCGACATGGGGGCGGCTCCGCCCGCCGGGCAGGAAGCACCGGACGCAGCTGCCACGACCGCCGTACGGCAGGGTTCGGCGGTGCTCACCCCGCTCGGCAACTGGGCGGTGTGGACCAAGCTCGAACAGATCTGTGTCGCGGCCCAGAGCCCCGCCGGGAACATCGAACAGGCCGCCCAGGACATGCTGCGCGGCTGCGCCCGGCTCACGCCCGGCCCGGCACGGGACGAGTACCGCGCCTGGATCGCCGCCCGCTCGGGCGGCTCCGCCGTCACCGAACTCCTGGCGGCGGCCCGCGGGGAGGACGCCCTCATCCGCGGACTGGCCTTCGAGGCCCTGCGCGTCGTGGGAGCCCCCGCCGAACCGGCCGTACGGGAAGCGGCAGCGGAGCCGGCCCTCCGCCCTTACGCGCTGCTCTGGCTCGCCGAACTCGACGGGGCCGACCCGGAGGACCTCGCGGGCGGTGCACCGGGGGTGCTCAGCCGTCAGGAGGCGACGTGGCTGTGGGTCGACACCGCGGCAGCCGTCACGGACCACGGTGAACAGCGGCTGCTCGTCGACCATTTGGAGACCGCCGTGCAGGGCACCGTGCCGAAGCTGCTGGAGGAGGTGCGCGCCGTCGGACATCCCCGCACCGTGCAGGTGCTGGTCGCCCTCGCGGCCGCACACCCTGACCCCGCCCTCGCGAAGGCGGTCCGCCGCGCGGCCTTCCAGGTGCACACGGGCGGGGTCTGACAGCTGCCCGGCGGCCGGCGCGAACAGCACGTTCACAACGGGAACGGCGACGGTCCGCGGTGTGGCGGCGGCCACTGACATCGCCCGGGAAAGCAGTTGCGGTGCGCCGCTAGAATGGCCGCATGGCTACTCACCTGACGCATTAGCGACGTACGTACGCGCCCGTCCCCGTCCGTACGTACGACCTCACCCTGCCTGGAGTAGTCAGTGCTCACCGCAACCGGCCTCGAGCTGCGCGCCGGCGCCCGCGTCCTGATCGAATCAGCGAGCTTCCGAATCGCCAAGGGCGACCGCATCGGCCTCGTCGGCCGCAACGGCGCCGGCAAGACGACCCTCACCAAGTGCCTCGCGGGCGAGGCCACGCCCGCCGCGGGCACCATCAGCCGCGGCGGCGAGGTCGGCTACCTTCCGCAGGATCCGCGCACGGGTGACCTCGACGTCGTCGCCCGCGACCGCATCCTCTCCGCACGCGGCCTCGACGTCGTCATGCGCCGGATGCGGGAGAACGAGGACCGCATCGCACACGGCCAGGGGGCCACCCGCGAGCGGGCGCTGAAGAAGTACGAGCGGCTGGAGACGGAATTCCTCACCAAGGGCGGTTACGCCGCCGAGGCGGAGGCCGCCACCATCGCCGCCAGCCTCGGTCTGCCCGACCGGGTGATGGGCCAGCCCCTGCACACCCTCTCGGGCGGTCAGCGCCGCCGTGTCGAGCTCGCCCGCATCCTCTTCTCGGACGCGGACACCCTGCTCCTGGACGAGCCGACCAACCACCTCGACGCCGACTCCGTCGTCTGGCTGCGGGACTTCCTCAAGACCTACCGTGGCGGTCTGGTCGTGATCTCCCACGACCTGGCGCTGATCGAGACCGTCGTGAACAAGGTCTTCTACCTCGACGCCACCCGCTCGGCCATCGACATCTACAACATGGGCTGGCGGCAGTACGTCATCCAGCGCCAGGACGACGAGAAGCGCCGCAAGCGCGAGCGCGCCAACGCCGAGAAGAAGGCCGCCGCCCTTTCCATGCAGGCGGCCAAGATGGGCGCCAAGGCCACCAAGGCGGTCGCCGCCAAGAACATGGCCCGCCGCGCCGAGAAGCTGCTGTCCGGCCTGGAGGAGGAGCGCCAGGCCGACAAGGTCGCCAAGCTGCGCTTCCCCGACCCGTCCCCCTGCGGCAGGACGCCGCTGATGGCGGAGGACCTCTCCAAGTCCTACGGCTCCCTGGAGATCTTCACGGGCGTCGACCTCGCCATCGACAAGGGCTCACGCGTCGTCATCCTGGGCCTGAACGGCGCGGGCAAGACCACGCTGCTGCGCCTGCTCGCCGGCATCGAGGACCCCGACACCGGAAAGGTCGTACCGGGGCACGGCCTCAAGCTCGGCTACTACGCGCAGGAACACGAGACCCTCGACCCCGGCCGCACGGTCCTGGAGAACATGCGCTCCGCCGCACCCGACATGGACCTCGTCGACATCCGCAAGACGCTGGGCTCGTTCCTCTTCTCCGGCGATGACGTCGACAAGCCCGCCGCGGTGCTCTCCGGCGGCGAGAAGACGCGTCTCGCGCTGGCCACGCTCGTCGTCTCGTCGGCCAACGTGCTGCTTCTCGACGAGCCGACCAACAACCTCGACCCGGCCAGCCGTGAGGAGATCCTGGGCGCCCTGCACACCTTCACCGGCGCCGTCGTACTGGTCACCCACGACGAGGGCGCGGTCGCGGCACTGGAGCCCGAGCGCATCATCATGCTCCCGGACGGCGTCGAGGACCTGTGGAACGACGAGTACGCCGATCTTGTCGCCCTGGCCTGACGGCCCGGCCCTCGCCTTGATCAATCTCTGCTGGATCATTCGGCCGACGCTTGATCCTTCATATGAGTGAGGGCGGCTCGTATCCCGGCGTGGCCGCCCGCCGTGCCCGCGCACCTGTGACAGGAGCCCCGGCCGTGGCTGCGTGACGAAGATCTCCCTCGCTGACCAGGACGTTCACAGGGGCCCCGGCGGCGGACCGGGCAGATCCGGCCACCGGAATCCCTCCTTCCACCAGGAACGGCCCGTAGTCCGCCGGTCACGGCACTTCCACGGACCTTGCCGAATGGGTGGCCAGAAGCAGGGGGAGGGGTGATCATGAGAGTCACAAAGCGCACTTCCCATGAGGAGGCACGGGTGGCCGAGACTCTGAAGAAGGGCAGCCGGGTGACCGGCACCGCGCGCGAAAAGCTCGCGGCAGACCTCAAGAAGAAGTACGACGGCGGCGCGAGCATCCGGGCGCTGGCCGAAGAGACGGGCCGTTCATACGGTTTCGTGCACCGAATGCTCAGCGAGTCCGGCGTGGCCCTGCGGGGTCGCGGCGGAGCGACACGAGGCAAGAAGTCCGCCTCGGCCTGACAGGGCTTCCAGGCATCGCGTCCGGTGGTTACTCTTCGGTTACTTGACCGCTGAGTAACCACCGGAGGATGTCGATGACCCTGCTGGACAAGGACGGCGTGCGTCTCGCCGTGGACGGCGCCGTGGCCACGGTCACGCTCTCCAATCCGGCCAAGCGCAACGTCCAGTCCCCGGCCCTGTGGAGGGCCCTCACCGAAGCCGGGCGCATCCTGCCGGGCGACGTGCGGGTCGTGGTGCTGCGCGCCGAGGGCAAGTCCTTCTCGGCGGGCCTGGACAAGCAGGCGTTCAGCCCCGGTGGGATCGACGGCGAGCTGTCGTTCGCCGATCTTGCGCACGCGTCCGACGAGACGCTCGACGAGGCCATCGCCGGCTTCCAGGAGGCGTTCGTCTGGTGGCGCCGGCCCGACCTGATAAGCATCGCCGCCGTGCAGGGGCACGCCATCGGTGCGGGCTTCCAGCTCGCGCTGGCCGCCGACGTGCGGGTGTGCGCCGACGACGTGCAGTTCGCCATGCGGGAGACCAGCCTCGGTCTCGTGCCCGACCTGACGGGCACGCATCCGCTCGTGGCCATCCTCGGGTACTCACGTGCGCTGGAGATCTGCGCCACGGGCCGCTACGTGCACGCCTCGGAGGCGGAGCGCACGGGGCTGGCGAATCTCGTCGTCCCCGCGGCGGAACTGGACGGCGCGGTCGCCGACCTCTCCGCCGCGCTGCTGGGAGCTCCGCGCAACGCCGTCGTCGAGACCAAGGCCCTGCTGCAGGGCGCCGTCGGGCACACGTACGAGGAACAGTGCGCCGCCGAGCGGGCTGCCCAGACGCGCAGGCTCCGCGACCTGGCGGGTATCGGCGAGTGAGCCGCGCCGGGTGAACCAAGGCCCGTACACCCGGCGCCGGGTGTACGGGCCTTGGGCTGTCGGGCCGGAGGGGCGAGGCCGGGGAAGGGGCGGAGCCGGGCGAGCCTCCGCCGCTGAGCGTCGCCGGGTGATCAGCGGGGGGCGCTTCCGGCGCACCGTCCGTGCCGACCGGGTGCCGCCCCACTCCCGCGGATCACCGGCTCCGGCCGGCGGCCGGGTCGATCGCGCTGACCAGTACGGCCACCGTCACCGGCAGCGCCTCCTCCTCCGCGTCCCAGGCGGCGGCCTTCTCGGCGGCCCGGCGTACGGCCCGGACCACGTCGAGAGCCCGTGCGCCCTCGGCGACCGCCAGCTGGATCAGCAGATGCCTGGCCGCCGTACAGCCGTCCCGGTCCACGGTGTCCGTGACGTCGACCGCCTCGGTGGGGAGGCGGCCGAGCGGCCCCAGCACCGGCGCGAGCCGCGCGACGCCCGGTACGGCGATGACGGCCTGCGCCGTCGCCGTACCGCGCGGATCGTCCGCCGGGGCCGGCGGCGGATGCTCTCCGCCGCCGGGAGGGTGCCGCTTCCGCCCTTCCTGCCGCCTGCCGGTGCCCGCGCCCGCGCCGCCGCCGTTCCCGGCCGGGTTCCGCGCGCCTGAGGTGCCGGGGGAGCCGTGGCCGTTGTGTCCGTCCCCGCTCTCCAGCAGGTCGGTGATCCGCAGATCCACGGTGGTCACGCGCAGCCCCAGCTCCCGGTCGGCCGCCGTCAGCAGGGTGGCGCGCAGCAGCTCCGCCATCGTCGTCAGCGGTGCGTGCGGGGTCGATTCGAACTCGGCGCCGACGCGCAGCGGCCCCGGCGGCAGTGCCGAGGGCGGAGGCGTGACGACCGGGGCGACTGCCCGCCCAGGGTCGGCCGCGGAGAGCCGCAGTGCGCCCAGGCGTACGTCCGGCAGGTCCCGCGAACCGGCCGTACGCAGAGTCGTCACCGCCGCGGTCTCCGCCAGCCACGCCCCGTCCGCCGCGTCCCCGAGGGGCAGCAGCCGTCCCATCCCGACCTGCTGCCGTACCGCCCGTGACAGCCCTTCGGCGTCCATGCGAGCCACGCTCCGTCCTCTTGTGAATCCTTGTGCGGCCGTGTGCCGGCAACGGCTTCCCGCGCACGACCCGGCGGAGCCCGAGTCGTCCGGGCCGGGTGTACATACACGGCGAACCGGAAGAATCAGACCTAATGTGGCACGAGAGCGGTGATTCAGGGCCGCTTCCTTCTCGGAAAGGGGTGAAGGCAATGGCCGACACCAAGACCGGAAACCGGTTCGAGTCTCCCGGCCAGGGATCGCGTACGGCTTCACGTGACGGCGCGGGGGAGTCCCGCCGTCCCAAGGTCGAGCCGGCGAGCCGGGGGCGTACCACCATCTCCGACGGAGTGGTCGAGAAGATCGCGGGCCTCGCGGCGCGTGACGTGCCCGGAGTCCATGCGCTGGGCAGCGGGATGGCCCGCACCTTCGGGGCCATGCGTGACCGCGTTCCCGGCGGCAGCAGTTCCGCCGCGCGCGGCGTGAGCGCCGAGGTCGGCGAACTCCAGACGGCGCTCGACCTGGAGATCGTGGTCGAGTACGGGGTCGCCATCACCGATCTCGCCCGTTCCGTGCGGGAGAACGTCATCTCCGCGGTCGAGCGGATGGCCGGCCTGGAAGTCGTCGAGGTCAACATCGCCGTCAGCGACGTCAAGCTGCCCGACGAACAGGACGAGGAATCAGAGGGGTCGAGCGGCTCGGGCGGCCGTTCGAGGCTGCAATAGCAGCGCGGCGGACCACCCGGCCGCGCACACATGTGTACTGAACGAAGGGGCGCACGATGAGCATGGCCGTGATCGGCTTGATCGCAGGGATGGCACTGGGCTTCGCCGGGTACTTCGGCGGGTTCGGTGCCTTCCTGCTCGTGGCGGCGCTGGGCGGTTTCGGCTTCGTCGTGGGCCGCTTCCTCGACGGTGATCTGCGAGCGGAAGACTTCTTCCGCATGCGTGACGAGAGCCGGCGCAGATGACGGGACCAGGACGGTGACACAGGCGGAGACGGAAGAGCCGGACCCCGCGGAGACCGGGTCCGCGAAAGGCGGGGAGACCGACGGAGCGGAACGCGGCGCGACCACCGTCGTCGAGAGGGTGGTCGCGAAGGTCGCCGTGCAGGCCGCGAGGGAGGCACTCCGTACCTCGCCCGCTGCCTTCAAAGTGCCGTCCGGGCCCCGCAGTTGGCCCCGCGCCTCGGCCCGTGTGCGGGACCGGACCGCCCGGGTCCGGGTCCTCGTCGAGCTGGGCTACCCTTCCGACATCGGCGCGCAGTGTGCCGCGGTGCGTCGACAAGTCGTTTCACGGGTAAAGGAATTGGTCGGCATGGATGTGCCGGAGGTGGCCGTGGGCGTGGGACGGCTGCACTCCGAGCAACTGGACGGCGAGAGGTCCGGGAGGGTCCGGTGAGTGACGAGCGCACCCAGCGGCTGCCGACGCTGGAGAAGGAGCCGCCTACGGCTCCGGGAGCGGGCGGGGGCGACCTCGAGCAGGCCACGTCCGCCGCCGGCTACGACCCTGGAAGCCGGCCCGGACAGGCGGGCCGCGCAGGGCGGTTCTGGTCGGTGCGGCGTCTGCCCGCCGGCATCGTCTCGCTGCTGGCGCTCGCCGTCGCGGGGCTGCTCCTCTACGACGTGGTGTCCGTACGGCTCGGCAACTCCGCCATGACCTGGCGCCGTACGCTCGCCGACGAGATGGCGGCGACGCCCGTGGACGACGTCAAGGTCCGCGTGGCCGCCGCCGTCGTGGCGCTGCTGGGCCTGTGGCTGATCGCGCTCGCCGTCACTCCCGGGCGCCGGGGGCTGCTTCCCATGCGCCGCGAAGTCACCGGTGTGCGGGCCGGGTTGGAGCGCAGTGCCGCCTCGCTGGTGCTGCGGGACCGGGCCATGCGGGTGGCCGGTGTGCAGTCGGTTCGGGTCGCCGTGGGGCGGCGCAAGGTACGTGCGAGTGCCCAGGCGCACTTCAGGGATCTTCACGAGGTACGCGGAGACCTCGACTCCGCGCTGGGCGACGGCATCCGGCAGCTCGGACTGGCCCGTCAGCCAGGGCTGTCCGTGCACGTACAACGTCCGAAGAAGCGGTGAGCGGAATGGACCGGGCCCTGCGGAGCTGCAACCGGGTGCTGCTGGCACTGGCGGGTGTGCTGCTGCTCGCTCTCGGACTCGCGCTGCTGGCCGGCGGGTTCGACCTGGCGCGGCAGTGGAACCTCGCGATGCCCTCGGGCTGGCCGTGGACGGAACCGGACGACGTGCTGCTGTCCCGCGCCGACCGTACGCAATGGCGCTCGGAGAGCTGGTGGTGGTCCGCCGTGATCGCCGCTCTGGCCCTCCTGGTGATCCTGCTGCTGTGGTGGCTGCTGGTCACTCTGCGACGGCGCAGGCTGGGCGAGGTCCTCGTCGAAAGCGGCGACGGCGAGGGCGCGTTGCTGCGCGGAAGGGCGCTCTCCAACGTGCTGGAGGCCGAGGCCGCCTCGCTGCCCGGGGTCGACAAGGCAGCGGTGCGCCTGAGCGGTAAGCGCACCTCTCCGCGCGCGTCGGTGGAACTGCTGCTCTCGGCGCACGCCGAGCCGGGGCCGGTGCTGGGCCGCGTCACCGACGAGGCGCTCGAACACGCACGGACCTCGGCGTCGCTGGACGGACTGCCGGCAGAGGTCCGGTTGGGCGCGGCCAAGCACCGCCCGGAGCGGGTGGTCTGACGGTTCGCCGTCTTCCACGGCACCCCGGCTTCACGGTCTTCGGCTCTTCGCGGGTGCGGTGAGGGTGTGCGGCCGCGGGTGCGCGGCTCAGAACCCGCGCCGTGCGCCCCCGTCGACGGGCAGCATGACGCCCGTGAGGTAGGACGCCGCCGGTGACAGCGCGAACGCCGTCGTACGCCCGAACTCCTCCGGAGTCCCGTAGCGGCGCAGCGGGATCGTGGCCTCGTTGCGCTCACGCGCGGCGTCGCCGTCGCCGGAGAGCGAGTCGAGGTACTGCAGCCGCTCGGTGTCGATCCGGCCCGGCAGCAGTCCGAGCACGCGGATGCCCAGCGGCCCCGCCTCGTTGGCGAGGGTCTTGGCGAAGCCGGCCAGCCCCGGGCGCAGGCCGTTGGACAGGGTGAGTCCCGGAATCGGCTCGTGCACCGAACCGGAGAGGACGAAGGCGATGACGCCGCCCTCGCCCAGCTCGCCGGCAGCCGTACGGGCCAGCCGCACCGCCCCGAGGAACACCGTCTCGAACGCGGACTGCCACTGCTCGTCGGAGAGCGAGTCGGCCGGTACGCCGGCGGGCGGACCCCCGACGCTGATCAGCACACCGTCGAAGCGCCCGAAGCTGCTCCTGGCCGTCTCGATGAGGCGCTCCGCGGTGTCCGGTGCGGCGTTGTCGGCGCCGATCCCGACGGCCGCTCCCGAGCCCAGCTGCGCGGCGGCCTCGGTGGCGGCCTCATCGGTACGGCCGGAGACGACCACCTTGGCCCCGTCGGCGACAAGCGCTTCCGCCGCCGCGTAACCGAGTCCGCGGGTGGCTCCGGTGATGACGTAGACGCGGTCCTTCAGCCCGAGATCCATGGCTCACAGTGTGCTCCACCGCATCCCGGCGCGCGCACGCAGGGTCAGTCCGCGCCCGTGCGGCCTCCTGCCGGCGCCGCGGAGGGGGCGGTCTCCGGCTCGCTGTCGGCACGTACGGGGGCGGCACGGTCCGTGGTGTCGGCGGTGTCCGCTCCGTCCGCGGCGCCTGCGGCGTCAGCCGGGTCTGCTGCCGCGCCCGCTGCCGGGGACGGCTTCGCGCCGTCCGCGCCGTCCGCGCCGTCCGCCTCCGAGGACCCCGCCGCCTCCGCGGCCCGGCGGTCCCGGCGTTCGCGCCGTACGAGGACCACCCAGCCGACGGGCACCGCCGCGGCGAAGAGCCACCACTGGACGGCGTAGGCCATGTGCGCGCCGATGCTGCTGTGGTCCGGCTCGGCGATCCGCTGCGGCTGCCCTGCTCCCGGTTCCGGCGATGTGGCCGTGAGCTGGAGGTACCCGTGCAGCACCGGACGGTCGAGCGCCTCCGCCTGCTGCCGGCTGTTGATCAGCATCACCTGCCGGGGCGGCAGACCCGGCTTGTCCTTGATGCCGCTGGCCTCGCTCGTCTCATCGGTCATGACACGGCCGGTGACGGTCACCTCGCCACGGGGCGGAGCGGGCACCTCCGGGAAGCGGGTGAGGTCGCCGCCCGCCTCGATCCAGCCGCGGTTGACCAGGACGGCGCTGCCGTCGTCACGGATGAGCGGTGTGACGACGAAGTATCCGATCGACTTCTCGTCGGCTCCCGTGCGCTGCCGCACCACGACCTCGTGGCGGGTGTCGTAGCGCCCCGTGGCCTTCGCCGTACGGAACTGGTCGTCCTCCGCGGGGCCGTGCCGGGTGCCGCTGACCCGGTCGAACGGTACCGGCGCGGCCGCGAGGCTGGAGGCGATCAGTTCGTTGTGCGCCACCCGCGACTCGTGCCTGTGCAGCTGCCAGAAGCCCAGCTTGATCATCGCGGGGATGAGCGCGAGGCCGAGAAGGGTGAGAATCACCCACTGCCTGGACAACAGGAAGCGGTACACGTCTGACGACGGTACTCCCCGGTGCTCACAGCTCCGAGGCTGGGGCCACGTCCTGCAGGAGCCGGTGGAAGGCCGCCTCGTCCAGCACGGGCGTGCCGTACGCCTGCGCCTTGACGACCTTCGAGGTGAGGGCCTCCGGGTCGTTCGTGACCAGGAGGCTGGTCAGACGCGAGACATGGGAGGAGATGTGCAGCCCCGCATCCGTCGCCCGGTCCTCCAGCAGCTCGCGGTCGACCGAGGTGTCCCCCGAGATGGCGACCCGCATCCCCTGCACGAGCCGGCCGCCCTCCTCGAAGCGCCCCGGGTTCGGAAAGGGGCAGGCGGGCCGTTTCCGTGAGCGGCGCCAGCCGTACCCGTACGGACGCGGCCCCGTCACGCCCCACGGCCGGCTCCCGAAGAAGCCGCCGGTGCCCTCAGGACGCGGCCCCGGCCGCTCCGGCCACTCCGACAGGGGCCGGCAGGCGTGCAACGGCAGCCGCACCTCCTGCTGGACGGCGAGATGGAGGCTCGGCCGGAACGCCTCGGCCAGCACGCGCGCGTCGTCGAGGGCGTGGTGCGCCCGCTGCTGGGCGACCCCGTAGTGCGCGGCGAGCGACTCCAGTTTGTGGTTGGGCAGCGGGAGCGAGAGCTGCTTGGAGAGGGCGATCGTGCACAGCCGCTGGCGGACGGGCGGTGTGCGCCGCGCACGTGCGTACTCCCGCGCGATCATCGACCAGTCGAAGACGGCGTTGTGCGCGACGAGGACGCGGCCGTCGAGACGGGTGGCCAGATCGTCGGCGATCTCCGTGAACAGCGGTGCGTCGGCGAGGTCTTCGGAGGTGAGGCCGTGGATCCAGGTGGGGCCCGGATCGCGCTGCGGGTTGACCGTCGAATACCAGTGGTCCTCGACCTCGCCCCGGGCGTCCAGACGGTAGACGGCGGCGGAGACGATGCGGTCGTCGCGGGCCAGGCCCGTCGTCTCCACGTCCACCACCGCGTAGCTCTGCGGATAGCCGTCCGGCCAGACGGGCCCGGCTCCGGCGCCGACGGCTGGTGACTGAGCGGGGATACGGCCGGCTGCCGCCGGCTGGTCCTCGGGCTCGCCCGGGAGTGCCGTCTGGTCTTCGAGCATGGTCACAGAGAATACGGGGCGGCACTGACACTTCCCGCGGGGCCTGCCGGGGAGTGTCCCGGATGCGGGGCATCGGGGAGAAGTCCTGACCATGCGTCAATGTCCGTGCTTACACGGGAGTTTCGGGACGGAAGCACGCGCGGCGGCGGTCATGGAATCAGACGCCCGGGCACCCGCGGAGGCGCACGTGGAAGCCGCACGGACGCACCGGTGGGAGCGGTCCGCAGCGCTCCGTGGCGGGCCGCGCGCCGGGGGAGGGACGGGGCCGGGCGGCAGGGCTGACGGTCACTCAGTTTGTACTAGTCGGTAACAACCCCTGGCGGGGGGCGCCGTCCGCGCTTACCTTGCTGACATGCCGTCTCAGTTGCCTGACGTCGTTCTCTGGTCGATACCAGCCTTCATCCTGCTCACAGTGATCGAAATCGTGAGCTACCGCCTCCATCCGGACGAGGACTCCGCCGGATACGAGGCCAAGGACGCCACTACGAGCATCAGCATGGGGCTCGGCAGCCTCGTCTTCGACGCCCTGTGGAAGATCCCGATCGTGGCGATCTACGTGGGCATCTACGAGCTGACGCCGCTGCGCGTGCCGATCGAGTGGTGGACGCTGCCGCTGATGCTGCTCGCGCAGGACTTCTTCTACTACTGGTCGCACCGCGGGCACCACGTCATCCGCATCCTGTGGGCCTGCCACGTGGTGCACCACTCGAGCCGGAAGTTCAACCTCAGCACCGCGCTGCGCCAGCCGTGGACCACCTGGACGGTCTGGCCCTTCTACGTGCCGATGATCGCGCTCGGAGTGCATCCGGCGGCGCTGGCCTTCTGCTCGTCGGTGAATCTCGTCTACCAGTTCTGGATCCACACGGAGCGGATCGGCAAGCTGCCGCGCCCGGTCGAGTTCGTCTTCAACACGCCCTCGCACCACCGCGTCCACCACGCCTCCCAAGGCGGCTATCTGGACCGGAACTTCGGCGGCATCCTGATCGTCTGGGACCGGCTCTTCGGCTCCTTCACACCGGAGACGGAGCCCTGTGTCTTCGGGCTCACGAAGAACATCTCGACGTTCAACCCGCTGCGCGTGGCCACGCACGAGTACGCCGCGATCGGACGCGACCTGCGTGCGGCACGCAGCTGGCACGAGCGTGCGGGAAGGCTCTTCCGCGGGCCCGGGTGGGCTCCCGCGGAGCAGTCCGCAGCCGGCACGGACACGGAGGGGGCCGGCGGTACACATGCCGGCACACATGCGGGGAGCGCCGACGGCACGCAAGAGGCCGGGCCGCCTGAGCAGCCCGGCCCCTCACCGGCCGATGCGCCGGTGCCGCGCGTCACCTCCTGACCCGGAAGGTCAAGAGGCGGCGCGGGCACCGCCGTTCACCGTGCCGGAGGTGTTCTCACTTCTTGACGGCCGCGAGGGCGTCGACGATGCCGTGACCGTAGAAGCTGTTGTTGCCCTTGAGCCCGGTGCAGTCGGCCTTGTACGTGCCCTTGCCGTCCGGGTCGTACTCGTCCGGGCAGGCGACGCTCTTCGCCTGTGCCTTCAGCATCCAGGCGATCTCCTTCGGGGAGGCCTCCGGGTGCTTGCTCTTGATGAGCGCCGCGACGCCGGCGACCTGCGGCCCGGCCATCGAGGTGCCCTGCAGGTAGGCGTAGTCGCCCTCGGGCATGGTCGAGAGCACGCCGCCGTCCTTGGCGGGGTCCTTCGGCGTCTGGTATCGGCGGTCGCCGCCGGGAGCCGAGAGGTCGACCTCGTCGAGCCCGTAGTTGGAGAAGTAGGACTTGCCGTCCTCACCGCCGGTGGAGGAGACCGAGGTCACTCCGGGCAGCATGCTCGGGAGGTCCGGGCACTCCGCCGGGTCGATGGTGCGCTCGACGGGCTTGGTGTCGTTGGGGCTGCTGTCGTCCACGATCTCGCTCGCGGCGAGGTCGTGTGAGGAGTTGCCCGCGGACGACACGTGCGCGACGCCCTTGTCGGTCGCGTACTTCACGGCCCTGCCGACGGCGTCGGCGATCGCCTTCTGGTCCGGGTCGTCGGGGCAGGCGTAGAGCCAGGGGTCCGTGTAATAGCTGTTGTTGGTGACCTCGACCCCGTGATCGGCGGCGAAGACCATCGCGCAGACCACCGCTTCGCTGTAGAAGAGCGAGGTCTCCGGCTCGGACACCTTCAGTGAGGCGACCTTCACGCCCGGTGCGGCACCCGCGATGCCGACCCCGTTGCGCGGGGAGGCGACGATGCCCGCCACGTGCGTGCCGTGGTAGTCGTTGGCCGGGTCGAAGGGACGCCAGGCGCCGTCCTTGGTGTCGGCCTTGCCGCCCACGCAGCTCGCGGACTGGTCGGCCGCGAAGTTGGGCTGGAGATCCGGGTGCGTGTCGTCGACACCGGTGTCGATCACACCGACGGTGACGTCCTTGCTGCCCTCGCTGATCTTGCTCGCCTTGTCGGCCCGGATGGCCCGCTTGTCCCACTGCAGGGACTCAAGGGGCTCCTTGCCCTCCGCCTCGGCCCGGGCCCTGGCCTGGGCGCCGGTCGCAGACTTCGGCACCTTCAGATACTTCGGCTTCCCCACATCCGTGGTGGTGGCGGCCTTGAGGGGAGCGGTGCGGGTCGCGCCTGCCGTCTCCACGCCCTTCACCGAGCGCATGGTGGCGCCGAACTTCGCGTCCGACGAGTGCGCCACGATGACGCCGATCTTCTCGTAAGCGGTGACGACCTTGCCGTCCGCTTTAGCTATCTCCTTCTTCACGCGCTTGACCGTGCCGGCGTCCGCCTGGGTGTTGACGACGTAGCTCAGTTTCTCGCCGTCCTTCTTCGAGGATGCGGGCGAGTCCTGTCCGCTGGCCACGGCGGCTCCCGCCAGTCCGAGCGAAGCAGTGAGAACCAGTCCCAGCGGCATCGCGAGTCTTCGCCACCGCCTGGAAGGCTGAGAATCCATGGGATCTCCATGTTGTCCGAAGTTGACCACAGAGATGGGAACTTAGCGCCGGTCGGTGCCGCTCAGCAACGGAATCCCGAAGATGGGCAGGTTTGTCTTCGATAACTCTTCCGTGATTCAAGGACCTCCCCCTGTTGCCAGCCCCTTGTGAAGATCTACGATGCGCCGCACTGCACTGGTGGCATCTACACCCCGACCTGCTCTTTTCCTCACCGAAGACTCACACCGACTGGAGTTCCCGTGGACTCAGCACCAGAGAACGAAAGGTCCGCGCCACCGGGTGGCACGGACTACGCGCAGGTGCAGCAGAGCGCCGAGTTCGGAGAGCTGCGAAGCGCTTTCCGGTCATTCGCGTTCCCCCTCACCGTGGGGTTCATCGCCTGGTACCTGCTGTACGTGCTGCTGTCGAACTACGCCGGCGGGTTCATGGCGACCAAGGTCGTCGGCAACATCAACATCGCCTTCGTCCTGGGGCTCGCCCAGTTCCTGACCACCTTCCTCATCGCCTGGTGGTACTCCCGTCACGCTGCGGCCAAGCTCGACCCGAAGGGCGAGGCCATCAAGAACCGTCTGGACGGTGAAGCATGAGCCTCACGCACTCGCTGGCCTCGTCACCGGGGCAGCTGCAGCTCGCGGCCGAGGGCGCAAGCCAGCACCGCACTCTGATCGTCACACTCTTCACCGTCTTTGTCCTGCTCACCCTCGGCATCACGGTGTGGGCCGGCCGCAGGACGAAGGACGCCACGGACTTCTACGCCGGCGGCCGCGAGTTCAGCGGCTTCCAGAACGGTCTGGCGATCTCCGGCGACTACATGTCGGCCGCCTCCTTCCTCGGCATCGCCGGCGCGATCGCGCTGTCCGGGTACGACGGCTTCCTCTACTCCATCGGGTTCCTCGTGGCCTGGCTGGTGGCCCTCGTGCTCGTCGCCGAGCCGCTGCGCAACTCCGGCCGCTACACGATGGGCGACGTCCTGGCCTTCCGGATGCGGCAGCGCCCCGTCCGTACGGCTGCGGGCATCTCGACGATCATCGTCTCGATCTTCTACCTGCTGGCCCAGATGGTCGGCGCGGGCGCACTCGTCGCCCTGCTGCTGGGCATCTCCGGTGAGACGGGCAAGAACCTGATCGTGGTGCTCGTCGGTGTCGTCATGATCCTCTACGTGACCATCGGCGGCATGAAGGGCACCACCTGGGTGCAGATGATCAAGGCCGTCCTGCTCATCGGCGGCACGCTCGTCGTCACGGTGCTGGTCTTCCACAAGTTCAACTACAACCTCTCCAGCCTGCTGGGCGCCGCCGCCGAGAACAGCGGCAAGGGCGCCGCGTTCCTGGAGCCGGGCCTGAAGTACGGCGTCTCGACCACGTCGAAGATCGACTTCATCTCGCTGGGCCTCGCGCTCGTCCTGGGCACCGCGGGGCTGCCTCACATCCTGATCCGCTTCTACACCGTTCCGACGGCCAATGCCGCCCGTAAGTCGGTGAACTGGGCGATCGGCATCATCGGCGGCTTCTACCTGATGACCATCGCGCTGGGATTCGGCGCCGCGGCGCTGCTCTCCCAGAAGACGATCACGGAGTCGGACCCGGCGGGCAACACAGCGGCTCCACTGCTCGCGCAGGAGATCGGCGGCGGCGCCGACTCGACCGGAGGGGCGATCCTTCTCGCGATGATCTCGGCCGTCGCCTTCGCCACGATCCTCGCGGTGGTCGCGGGGCTCACGCTCGCCTCGTCCTCGTCGTTCGCGCACGACCTGTACGCGAACGTGATCCGGAAGGGGAAGGCGACCGACAAGGAGGAGGTCAGTGCCGCACGTATCTCCTCGGTGATCATCGGCGGCGTGGCGATCGGCCTCGGCATCTTCGCCGGCGGCCTGAACGTGGCCGGGCTCGTCGCGCTCGCCTTCGCGGTCGCCGCGTCGGCGAACCTGCCGACGATCCTCTACAGCCTCTTCTGGAAGCGGTTCACCACGCAGGGCGCGCTCTGGTCGATCTACGGCGGACTCACCTCGTCCGTGGTGCTGGTGCTCTTCTCGCCCGTCGTCTCCGGTGCGCCGACCGCGATGTTCCCCGAGGCCGACATCGCGTTCTTCCCGCTGGCCAACCCGGGCCTCATCTCGATCCCGTTCGGCTTCCTGATGGGCTGGATCGGCTCGATCCTGGGCAAGGAGGACGAAGCGGTCAAGAAGCACGCGGAGCTGGAGGTGCGCTCGCTGACGGGCCACGGCGCGCTCTGAGCGCCACAGTTGCGGGACGCCACCGGCTTCAACGATCTGTTGAATGTCGGTGGCGTCCCGTACGCTGCGAAGCATCGGCACAACCGTGGGAAGGCCGCCAGCAATGCTGCTCGACACTTACGGCCGGGTCGCCACCGACTTGCGTGTTTCGCTGACCGACCGCTGCAATCTGCGCTGTACCTACTGCATGCCCGAGGAAGGCCTGCAGTGGCTGGCCAAGCCGGAGTTGCTCACCGACGACGAGATCGTCCGCCTGGTCCGCATCGCCGTGACCGAACTGGGTGTCGAGGAGGTCCGGTTCACCGGCGGAGAGCCACTGCTGCGACCGGGGCTCACCGGCCTCGTCGAGCGCTGCGCCGCGCTGCCGCGGCGCCCGAAGCTCTCCCTGACGACGAACGGGATCGGGCTCGAACGTACGGCGGCCGCCCTTCGCGACGCCGGCCTGGACAGGGTCAACGTCTCGCTGGACACGCTCGATCCGGAGGTCTTCCAGCGGATGACCCGCCGCAAGCGGCACGCGGACGTGCTGCGCGGTCTGACCGCGGCGCAGGAGGCGGGCCTCACCCCGGTCAAGGTCAACTCCGTCCTCATGCCCGGGCTGAACGACGCCGAGGCGCCCGCGCTGCTCGCCTGGGCCATGCAGGAGGGCTATGAACTGCGCTTCATCGAGCAGATGCCGCTCGACGCGCAACACGGCTGGCAGCGCGACGGCATGATCACCGCGGGGGACATCCTGGAGTCGCTGAACAAGCACTTCACGCTCACCCCCGAGGGCGAGGAGAAGCGCGGAGCCGCCCCCGCCGAGCGTTGGATCGTCGACGGCGGTCCGCACCGCGTCGGCGTCATCGCCTCGGTCACCCGGCCCTTCTGCCGCGCGTGCGACCGTACGCGTCTGACGGCCGACGGCCAGGTCCGCACCTGCCTGTTCGCCACGGAGGAGTCCGATCTGCGCGGCGCTCTGCGCTCGGGCGCGGAGGACGGGGAGATCGCCTCGCGCTGGAGGCTGGCGATGTGGGGCAAGAAGGCGGGCGCCGGCATCGACGACCCGTCCTTCGTGCAGCCGGACCGTCCGATGTCAGCCATCGGCGGGTGAGGTCCCGGGGGCGGGGCCCGGCCGGCCCCCGCCCTCCTCCCATTCCTCGAGTCGGACCACGTCCTTGAGGAAGCCGCGCATGCCCAGGAAGGACGAGAGGTGCTCCCGGTGTTCCTCGCACGCGAGCCATGTCTTGCGGCGCTCGGGAGTGTGCAGCTTGGGGTTGTTCCAGGCCAGTACCCACACGGCGGGCGCGCGGCAGCCCTTCGCGGAGCAGATCGGGCTCTCGGGGCCTTCACCGGCGCCTGCAGGGGGGAACGGTGAGGACGAAGACGAAGAAGACACGGCCCCCATCCAACACCCGGGGTCCGGACACAAGCGACGCCGGGCAGCCACGGGGGGAGCCGCCCGGCGTCGGTCTGTCGCTCCGACGGGGGATGCGGAGCGCCTATGAAGTATGGCACGGGGACCCCTGCGAGGTGCAGCGGAACAACATGATTGATCTGAGCTTTTCTTGAGCTTTTACGCAGGGGGAGCGCCGTGTGAAGAGCTCGTGCAGGCCGTGGGCAGGCTCAACTGCGGTCGCCGGAAGGCCGGTCGGCAGTCTCCGGGCTTCCTTCCGGTACGGCGTCGGCAGCGGGGAGCGCCGGGCGCGTGTGCGTCGGCACGAAGGACGACGGCATCGAAGTCGCGTTCTCCCTGCCCGCGTTGGCGACCACCACCGCCACGTACGGCAGCAGTGCGCCCACCACAAGCGTCACAACGGCCAACGGCCGTTGCACGTTCCACAGGAGAACGGTCAGCAGCACCGAGAGCGTCCGGATCAGCATCGAGATCACGTAGCGCCGCTGCCTGCCGCGTACGTCGTCGGCCAGCGACTGACGGGCTCCGGTGATCCGGAAGACCTCGGCTCCGCGCTGCTTCCGCATCACACTCACCACCTCGCCCGGGCCGGCCGCCTGGCCTGCCGCCAGGGGTTCGCAACCTCTCTCACCGTACGCCTCGGGTCGGACGGGTTCGAGACCGGGCCCACCGGCCGTGCGGACCGGGTGGTCTGCGGCCGGGGCCGTACGGGCTACTCCGCAATGCGGCGTATTCCGTACGGCGCCAAGCTGGCGGCGCACGGCGCACGGCGCAGGGCCCACGCGGGGCCAGGGTCCACGCGGGCCCCGGCAAATGGCGCCCAGGCGTCCACGGAGGCGCCTGTGCCCCTATGGAGGTGCGATGAACTGGTTGTGGGCGATCATCGTGGGACTGGTTCTGGGCGTCATCGCCCGGGCGATCATCCCGGGCAGACAGGCCATCCCTCTCTGGCTGACGGTGGTCTTCGGCCTCCTGGGAGCCGTCCTGGGCAACGCGGTCGCCAGCTGGGCCGGGGTCGGCGTGACCAGAGGCTTCGACTGGATCCGTCACGGGCTCCAACTGGGCGGGGCCGTACTGCTGGTGGCGGTCGGCTCGCCGCTGTGGGCGAGGATCAGAGGGAAGAGCAGGCGGGGGCAGCGTCAGCGCATGTGAGGCGCGCGGGCCGCTCCCGCCCTTGCGGAGGGTGAGGGCCAACGGACCGGCAACCCCTCGCCCACCGCGGCGCGCTCCCGCAGGAAGGCGCCTCCGCCCCCGAGGAGGACGACCTCGCCCTCGGCCGCGCGCCCGCCCCGGAGGACGAACTCACCCGGGAAGGCGTGCCCGCGAAAGCCCTCACAGACCTTCGATCTGCGCGATCCGCCGCCCGGCCTTGAGATACACCGTCCCGCCGACGCCCGCCTCGGCCAGCTTCTCGGGCACCACCTCGGCGAGCGGACGCAGCGCGTCCGCCTCCGGCAGCACGATGGTGTGCTGTTCGCCGCCGTCCTCCGCCTCGACCACCAGCCGCAGCCCGTTCTGCTTGGCGATGCGCCGTGCGGCGGAAGCGCTCGGCGTGAACTCCAGCACCCGGGTGAGGATCGCGGCGATCCCTTCGCCGCCGTGCTCGCCGGCGTCCACGCTCGGCAGCGTCTCCACGTCCGCGAAGGACTTCTTCGAGAACTGGGCCCTGAAGTGCGCGCGCGCCGCCTTCGCCGCCTCCGCCCCGTGCAGCGCCATGACGACATCGCCCGCCAGCACCTTCTTCAGGTCCATCGGGTGCAGCGTCTTCGCCTCGATACGGGCGACCGCCTGGTCGATCTCCGCGTCCGTCCACTCCGTCCAGGCACGCAGGTACGGCACCATCAGCCGGTCGGGAATCGACATGATCTTGCCGTACACGTCGTCCGCGCCGGCGGTGAGGCCGATGTAGTTGTCCTTGGACTTCGACATCTTGGCGCCCGAGCCGTCCGTGCCCTCGATGAGCGGCATGGCGGCGATCATCTGCGGGCGCTGCGCGTGCAGTTCCATGAGCCGCCGTCCCATCTGCATGTTCAACAGCTGGTCGACGCCGCCCAGTTCGATGTCGCAGTCCAGTTCGACGGAGTCCAGTGCCATCGCCACGGGGTAGATCAGCTCCGACATCGTCAGGCCGGAACCCTGCGCGAGCCGGTTGCGGAAGTCCTCGCGCTGGAGCAGCGCCGAGGCGGGCACCTGCGCAAGCAGGGTGATGAGCTGGGCGAAGCCGATCTCGCCGAGCCAGTCGCTGTTGTTCCGGAAGCTGACGTTCTCGAAGTCGAAGAACGGGCTCACCTGGTCCTGGTAGCCGGAGAGGTTCTTCGCGATGTCCTCGTCGGTCAGCGCGGGCCGCTCGGCCGTACGCCCCGACGGGTCGCCGATCTTCGCGGTGAAGTCCCCGATGATCAGCGTGACATCGTGCCCCATCCGCTGGAAGCGGCTGAGGATGATCATCTGCACCGCGTGGCCCAGATGTACGTCCGCGGCGGTCGGGTCGATGCCGAGCTTCACATGCAGGCCCCTGCCCTGCTCCTGCTTGGCCTCGATCGTCTCGGCGAGCTTCTCCACCGACGGCAGGATCTCCACCGCGCGCGCACCGATCAGCGCCGCCTGCTCCTTCGCCGGGAGATCGCTCAGATCCAGATAGCGCCGCGACCCGGTCTCGTCGAGCAGCTTCCCGACGGTGGTGTCGGAGGAGAGGTCCTGGGCCAGCAGGCCGCTGGCGCGCTGTACGGAGTCGCCGAGGCGTGTCACGTTCTGTCCTGGAGCTAGGAGCGGATCGGGTCGCCGCAGAGTCTATTCGTGCCCGGTGGTCCGCCGTCGGCCGCCGTCCGCTCCTTCGCCGCGGTTTCCGCGGGTATCTGTGGGGACCCCACAGGAGACCGTACGTCCCCCTGTCTCCGCCCGATTCCCTGAATCGAGCCGTGCGCATATAGCTTTCACAGTGACAGACACCCGCCGGCTCCTCGTCACGCACGCGGCGGCGGAGTTCAGCGCCGCATCGCAGAGTCAGCGCCCACATCGCAGAAAGGGTGGTCCCACCTTGAGCCGCTCGGTACTCGTCACGGGAGGCAACCGCGGCATCGGCCTCGCCATCGCGCGGGCCTTCGCCGACGCGGGCGACGCCGTCGCCGTCACCTACCGTACGGGCGAACCCCCCAGGGAACTCACCGACCTGGGTTGCCTCGCGGTCAGGTGCGACATCACCGATCCCGAACAGGTGGAGGGGGCCTACAAAGAGATCGAGGAGAAGCACGGACCGGTCGAGGTGCTCGTCGCCAACGCCGGTGTGACCCGCGACCAGTTGCTGCTCCGCATGTCCGAAGAGGACTTCAGCACGGTGCTGGAGACCAACCTCACCGGCACCTTCCGGGTGGCGAAGCGGGCGGCCAAGCGGATGCTGCGGGCGCGCACCGGCCGTATCGTGCTGATCTCCTCGGTGGTCGGGCTGCTCGGTTCGGCGGGGCAGGCCAACTACGCCGCCTCCAAGGCCGGTCTCGTCGGGTTCGCCCGCTCGCTCGCCCGTGAGCTGGGCTCCCGTAACATCACCTGCAACGTGATCGCGCCGGGCTTCGTCGACACCGACATGACGAAGGCGCTCAGCGACGAGCAGCGCGCGAACATCGTCGAGCAGGTGCCGCTGGGCCGCTACGCCCAGCCGGAGGAGGTCGCCGCCTCCGTCCGTTTCCTCGCCTCCGAGGAGGCCGCGTACATCACCGGAGCCGTCATTCCTGTCGACGGCGGATTGGGCATGGGGCACTGAGATGAGCGGAATCCTCGCAGGCAAGCGCATCCTCGTCACGGGTGTCCTGACCGACGGTTCGATCGCCTTCCACGCGGCGAAGATCGCGCAGGAGGAGGGTGCGGAGGTCGTGCTCACGGGCTACGGCCGGATGTCCCTGGTGCAGCGGATCGCCAAGCGCCTCCCGAAGGAGGCCCCGGTCATCGAACTGGACGTGACGAATCAGGAGCACCTCGACTCCCTCGCGGACAAGGTGAGCGAACACCTCGGAGAGGGTGCCGAGCTGGACGGGATCGTCCACTCCATCGCCTTCGGGCCGCAGGGCGCCTTCAACTTCCTGGAGGCGAGCTGGGAGGACGTCGGCACGGCCGTGCAGGTCTCGGCGTACTCGCTCAAGTCCCTCACCATGGCCTGTCTTCCGCTGATGCCGCGCGGCGGTTCGGTCGTCGGCCTCACCTTCGACGCGAAGATCGCCTGGCCGAAGTACGACTGGATGGGCGTGGCCAAGGCGGCGCTGGAGTCGACCAGCCGCTACCTCGCACGTGACCTGGGTGCGCGGAACGTGCGCTGCAACCTTGTCTCGGCGGGCCCCATCAAGTCGATGGCCGCCAAGTCCATCCCGGGCTTCGAGGAGTTGGCGGACGTGTGGAACCACCGGGCGCCGATCGGCTGGGAGTTGACGGACCCGGACCCGGCGGGGCGCGGCGTCGTGGGCCTGCTCTCGGACTTCTTCCCGAAGACGACGGGGGAGATCGTGCACGTCGACGGCGGCGTCCACATGATGGGTGCCTGACCCCGCCCCGTACGCACGAATGCGTGGCCGCGGTTCAGGGGCGCTCGGCCGGACTCCCGGCAGTCCTGGGGCTCTTGGTCGCCTTGTTGCCCTTGCGTCCCGAACCGCAGCGCCACTCCTGGGTGTGGGAGGCGGCCTCCCGTGCCGCCGCCTCCTCGTCGCCCGCGTGGACCGCCTCGATCAGACGCGCGTGGTCCATGTGCGCCTCGGGGCGCAGTTCCTCGCCGATGTCCAGCCGCAGGAAGTCGCGCATGACCTCGCCGAGGTCGGCGTAGACCGCCGTCAGTACGTCGTTGTGCGACGCGGCGAGGACGCCCAGGTGGAGTGAGGCGTCCGCCTCCACGAAGCGCTCCGCGTCGCCCGACTCCCATGCCGCCTCGCGCCTGGCCAGCAGCGCGTCCAGCTGCGCCAGGTCCTGTTCGGTGCGCCGCAGCGCCGCCAGCCGCGCCCCCGAGGTCTCCAGCGCGGCGCGCATCTCCGCGACATGGCCCGGGTCGGCGTCGGCGAAGCGGCGCTGCATGACCCCGGCCAGCTCGCTCGTCGCGACGACGTACGTCCCCGAGCCCTGACGGATGTCCAGCAGACCGTTGTGCGCGAGCGCGCGGACCGCCTCACGGACGGTGTTGCGTGCCACCCCCAGTTCCTCCACCAGCTCCGGCTCCGTGGGGATCCGGCTGCCGACCGGCCACTCTCCCGACGTGATCTGCGTGCGCAGCGCGGCGATCACCTGGTCGGCCAGGGCGGATCGCTGCGGCGAGGACAGGGTCATCTGAAGCTCCCAGGGGCGGAGCCGGCTCCCGGTGGAGCCGGTTTCGTCACGGCGGGTTCTCCGGTACGGAGGAACCCGTTAGAGTCTATTCATCCCATGATTCTATGATGGGCCCATGGTGATGACGGAAGACGGCCTGAAGCGTACCGACGGAAACGGGAAGCCCCGGGCCTCCGCGGCCTCTGGGCGCGGGCCGGCCCGCTCCCGCCGCGCGCCCGTACGTCACGAGGCAGCAGGCCCCGCCCCGCGCTGGGCGGTACGCGTGGTCGCGGTGGGCCTCGTCCTGGCCGCGCTCAACCTCCGTCCCGCGATCTCCGCGCTCGGCCCGCTGCTGAAGGAGATACGCGGCGACCTGGGGATGAGCGGCGCCGTGGCCGGGCTGCTGACCTCCGTGCCCGCCCTGTGCTTCGCCGCGTTCGGCAGCCTCGCGCCGCGGCTCGCACGCCGCCGCGGCCCCGCCCCCGTGGTGTTCGCGGGCATGGTCGCGATCGCCGCGGGTCTGACGCTGAGGCCACTGGCCGGCGGTACGGCCGCCTTTCTCGCCGCGAGCGCGCTCGCGCTCGCCGGCATCGCGGTGAGCAACGTACTGATGCCGGTGGTCGTCAAGCGCTGGTTCCCCTCCCGGATCGGTTCGATGACGGGCCTGTACTCGATGGGGCTGGCGCTCGGCACGGCCTGCGCGGCCGCCGTCACCGTCCCCATGACCGATGCGCTGGGCGGCAGTTGGCGTGCCGGGCTCGGAGCGTGGGCGCTGCTCGGGGTGCTCGCGATACTGCCGTGGGCGGTGGTGCTCAAGGACCCGGGCAGCCGTCGTACGGAGGCGCCGGCGGGCGGTGATTCCGCGGCGGCCTCCACCGCGGAGGGGGAGGCCGCCCGCATCCGCATCGGCGCCTCGCCCACGGCCTGGGCGCTCGCCGTCTTCTTCGGTCTGCAGGCGTCCGCCGCGTACATCATTCTCGGCTGGCTGCCCCAGATCTTCCGTGACGCGGGCGTCTCCGCCTCGTCCGCCGGTCTGATGCTCGCCGTCACGATGGGGATGGGCGTGCCGCTGGCCTTCGTGGTCCCGCGCCTGGCGGCCCGCATGCGGCACCAGGGCCCGCTCGTCGTCGCTCTCGGCCTGTGCGGGCTCACCGGCTACGCGGGGCTGTGGCTCGCTCCGGCCGGCGGCGCGTGGCTGTGGGCCCTGCTGCTGGGGATCGCCAACTGCGCCTTCCCGGTTGCCCTTACGATGATCAGCCTCCGGTCGCGCTCCAGCGCCGGCGTGGTCAAGCTCTCCGCCTTCGCGCAGAGCACCGGGTATCTGCTGTCCATCCCCGGGCCCTTGCTCGTCGGGGTCCTGCGCGACGCCTCCGGCGGCTGGCACGTACCGCTGCTGCTGATGGCGGGGCTGCTGCTCGCGCAGACGCTGACGGGCGTACTGGCCGGACGGGACCGCGTCATCGAGGACGGGCGGTAGGTGCGAGACTGAGCCCATGCCAGTGCTCGAACCCGATCCGCAGAACGGGCAGAAGAAGCTGCTCCAGATCTTCGCCCTGATCTTCGGCATCATGATCCTCATCGGGATCATCGCCACCGTCGCGGCACCGTGACCCTTGGGCGCCTGCGGGCGCCTGTTCCTCCGGCCCGTGATCCCCACCGATCCCTCCGGAGACCCTGAGCCCTTGAGCCCTTGACCCTCTGACCGGGCCTGAGCCCGTGGTCCCCCGGGGCAGGGGACCGGGCGGGGTGGTGCTGGCCCCACCACCCCTCGGGGGCCTGGGTCAGGGGGAAGTGGGTGGATCACCGGATGGGGTTCGCCCGCCGGTTTCCGTAGCGTCGGATCACACCGTCGGCGATACAGGAAACCGGGAGGCGAGCCCCATGACCACGGCCCCACCCCGCAGCCACCGCCCCGCTGCCCCGGCGCCGCCGGTGCGGCAGCACTCCCCGCCCGGGGCGGGCAGGACCCGGCTTCCCTGGTGGGGCGCCGCACTGCCCGTACTGGCCTTCACGCTGCTGCTGGCCCTGCTCCTCGGCGGCTCCGAGGCCGGCGCGGCGCAGCAGGCGGAGAGTCCGGCAGGAGAGGTGATCGCGGCCGTCCTGGAGCGTGTGGCGAACGCGTTGCTGGGCTGACGAACGGGAGACGTCAGCACTCCGCACCCGTCTGTGCACTGTCAACACCCTCCGCCCGGGGCCGCGTTTCGTGCGAAGCTGGGAAACATGAGCGTCGATGTGCCCCGCAGTATCGTCCTTGTCCGGCACGCCAAGGCCGACTGGCCTGACGTGGCAGACCATGAGCGTCCCCTCGCGGACCGCGGCCGCAAGGACGCCCCGGCCGTCGGTGAGTGGCTCGCCACCCACGGCATCACCCCCGGACTGACCCTCTGCTCGACAGCCGTCCGCACCCGTGAGACCTGGAAACTGGCCGTCCACCACCTGCCGCAGCGCCCCAAGACCGTCTACGAGGAGCGTCTGTACGAGGCCTCGCCCGGCGAGATCATCGCAGTGCTCAACGACGTGTCCGAGGAAGTCCGGGATCTGCTCGTCATCGGGCACAACCCCGGAATCCAGGGCGTCGCCGAAGCCCTCACAGGCGACGCCAAGGGAGACGCCCTGGAGCGGATGTCGCGCAACGGCTTCCCGACCTCGACCGTCGCGGTGCTCCGCTTCGACGGCTCGTGGAAGTCGGTCGAGCCCGGCGTCGCCACGCTCACCGACTACTGGGAGCCGCACGAGCCCCCCGAGTGAGCCCGCATCCGCGATCCGTCAGCCCTCCGGTGACCCCTGGCCTTCCGGCCCGGGGTCACCGGCGTTCCGGGTCCGGTGCGGGCCCGTCCGCCGCGGCACCGCGTGGTCAGAAGCCGGCGGAGGGACGCGCCCCGGCGGCCCCGGCGGCCCCAGCCGCTCCAGCCGCCCCGGCCGCGTTCCGGTCCGTGCCGCCGTCGTGTTCGGCGTCCGGCCCGTCGTCGTCCTCGCCCGTGCAGTCCGCGGCCTCGACCTCTTCCCGCGTCACACCGAGCAGATACAGAACGGTGTCCAGGAAGGGCACGTTGACGGCCGTGTGTGCGGCCTCACGCACCACCGGCTTGGCGTTGAAGGCCACGCCGAGGCCCGCCGCGTTGAGCATGCCGAGGTCGTTCGCGCCGTCGCCGATCGCGACCGTCTGCACCAGCGGCACGCCCGCCTCGGAGGCGAAGCGGCGCAGCAGCCGTGCCTTGCCCTCCCGGTCCACCACGTCACCCGTGACCCGTCCCGTGAACTTGCCGTCAACGGTCTCCAGGGTGTTGGCGGCGGCGAAGTCGAGGCCCAGCTCTTCCTGGAGCGCGTCGGTGACCTGGGTGAACCCGCCGGAGACGATGCCCACTTGGTATCCGAGCCGCTTGAGGGTGCGTACGAGCGTCCGCGCGCCGGGTGTGAGCCGTACGTCCTTGCGCACCTGGTCCACGACCGAGACGTCGAGGCCCTCCAGCAGCGCCACGCGCGCGTGCAGCGACTGCTCGAAGTCCAGCTCGCCGCGCATCGCGCGGGCGGTGATCGCGGCGACCTCGTCCTCGCAGCCCGCGTGTGCCGCGAAGAGCTCGATCACCTCGTCCTGGATGAGCGTGGAGTCGACGTCCATCACGACCAGCCGCTGCGCCCTGCGCTGCAGCCCCGAGGCGACCACCGCGATGTCGACGCCGTGTCTGGCGGCCTCCAGGGCGAGGGCCGTGCGCAGGGTGGGGGTCTCGGCGCCGGAGACGTCGAACTCCACTGCCGTCACGGGGTACTTGGCGAGCCGGAAGATACGGTCGATGTTCCCGCCGGTGGCGGTGATGCTGGCGGCGATGGTGGCGGTCGAACCGGCGGTGAGCGGCTGGCCGAGCACCGTCACGTGCGAACGGCCGGTGCCGCGCGGCTCGTTGTCCCCGGTGCCGGAGATGATCTCGGCCTCGAGGCCCATCGACTCGGCCCAGCCGTGCACGGTGGCCCTCAGCTCGCCCTCGCCCGTGGTGACGGGCGCGGCAGCCGTGCCCGCTCCATGGCCTGGAGCGGTGACCAGGGCGCACAGCGTTATACGGCCACGGGTCACGAGCTGTTCGATGTCGACGACCTCGACGGCGAAGGCGGCGAGGGTCTCGAAGAGTCCGGCCGTGATGCCGGGCCGGTCCCTTCCGAAGATCTTGACCAGGAGGGTGGGAGTGTCGGCGTACGAGGGCGGGGTGGCCGGCGATGTGGTCATGGTGGTCCCACGGTATCGCCGGTGGGAGCGGGACACCTTCCGGGTTCCCGCCAAGCGGAAAGCACTCCCCGGCGCCCGCCGGCCCGCGCGGGTCCCGTGAGCAGCCGTGTTTCCGCCCCGGAAGGTGCCGTTCCCGGCCCGTCACAGCTGACGTGGGGTTGTGACATGGGCCGACTTCCTGTCCGGGCCCCGGGCCTGAAATAGTTCCTCACGATGTTCACCATCCCTAGGCTCCCCGCGCAGGGAGTCACTCGGGGGACAACTTTGTGGGGCATGGAGTGCCGGAACTCGTACTGGAATTGAACGGAAAGACCTGGACTCTCGAACCGTCCAGGCCGTATCGCGTGGGGCGCGATCCGCAGGGGGATGTGGTGATCGACGACGCCAGGGTCTCCTGGCGGCACGCCACGATCAGATGGGGCGGGCACAGCTGGCTCATCGAGGACCAGGGCAGCACCAACGGCTCGTACGTACAAGGGCAGCGCGTCCAGCAGACGGAGCTCCGCCCCGGCATGAGCGTGCACTTGGGCAACGCCACCGACGGACCGAGGCTGGACCTCTCGGGAAGCGGCGCCGAGCAGGCTCCCCACGCGGACGTGCACGGCGCCCGGACGGCGGTGCCGGAGCAGCAGCAGGGGAGCGGGCACCCCGGTGCGCCGCAGGCGAGGGCCGCACAGGTGCCGCCTCAGCAGCAACCGCCTCAGCAGCAGGCCCAGCAGGCCCAGGGCTGGCAGCAGCAGCCGCAGCAGCACGCGGGCTGGCAACAGCAGCAACAACCGCCGCAGCACCCCCAGCAGCAGGCGCCTCACCAGCCGCAGCAGCAGCACCGGCAACAGCAGCCCGGCGTGCCCCAGCAGCAGGGCCACCCGGGACATCAGCCCGGCGTGCCCCAGCAGCACCCCGGATCGCATCCGCGGGCCCAGCAGGGACGGATACCGCAGCAGGGGGGCGATCGCAGCCCGACCACCTTCCACCAGCTGGCCCTCGGCAGGGTGATGCGGATCGGCCGTGCCCTGGAGAACGAACTGGTCGTCTCCGACCTCCAGGTCTCCCGGCACCACGCGGAGTTCCACGCCTCGCCCGACGGCCGCTTCGAGATCCACGACCTGGGCTCGCACAACGGGACGTACGTCAACGGCCAGCCGCTGCCCAAGTCCGGCTCCACAGTGATCACTCCGCAGGACACGGTGGGCGTCGGCCACTCCACCTTCCGCCTGGTCGGCGACCGGCTCGAGGAGTTCGTCGACACCGGCGAGGTCACCTTCTCGGCCCGCCACCTCACGGTGAAGGTCGACAACGGGAAGGTGATCCTCGACAACGTCACCTTCGGCGTCCCGGAGAAGTCGCTCATCGGTGTCATCGGCCCATCCGGCTCCGGCAAGTCGACGCTGCTGCGCGCGCTCACCGGCTACCGCCCCGCCGACGTCGGCGAGGTCCTCTACGACAACCGGAACCTCTACCAGCACTTCGCCGAGCTCCGGCAGCGCATCGGTCTGGTCCCGCAGGACGACATCCTCCACAAGGAGCTGAGGGTCCGCACCGCGCTGCGCTACGCCGCCCGGCTCCGCTTCCCCGGCGACGTCGCGGAGGCCGAGCGCAACGCCCGTGTGGAGGAGGTGCTCGCCGAGCTGAAGCTCGACGTGCACGCCGACAAGAAGGTCACGTCCCTCTCCGGCGGCCAGCGCAAGCGCGTCTCCGTCGCACTGGAGCTGCTGACCAAGCCCTCGCTGATCTTCCTCGACGAGCCCACTTCGGGCCTCGACCCGGGCATGGACCGCGACGTCATGCAGCTGCTGCGGGGCCTCGCGGACGACGGCCGCACGGTGCTCGTCGTCACCCACTCCGTGGCCGAACTCGGCCTGTGCGACAAGCTGCTGGTGATGGCGCCCGGCGGCGGCGTCGCCTACTTCGGCCCGCCCGAGGAGGCTCTGAACTTCTTCGGCTACGCGACCTGGGCAGACGTCTTCTCCGCCTTCGAGAACTACCGCGACTACGACTGGATGGGCCGCTGGCACGGCTCGCAGCACTACCAGATGTACGCCGCCGACCTCGACTCCGTCACTCCGCAGCAGGCCCAGCAGGTCCACGCGCCGCCGGCCCGTACGCAGAAACCGCAGAGCTGGGGCTCCCAGTTCTGGACGCTGGTGCGCCGCTACGTCTCGGTCATCGCCTCCGACAAGGGCTTCCTCGCGCTCACCGTGATCCTGCCCGTCGTGCTCGGCGGGGTCAGCACGCTCATCCCCAGCGATTACGGCCTGGGCTACGGCCCGCTCAAGAACGGCCGTACGAACCGCGACGCCAGCACGATCATGCTCATCATCGCCGTCGGAATGTGCTTCTCCGGCGCCGCCAACTCCGTACGTGAGCTGATCAAGGAGCGGGTCATCTACGAGCGGGAACGGGCCACCGGCCTCTCACGCTCGGCCTATCTGATGTCCAAGGTGCTCGTGCTCGGAATCGTCACCGCCCTGCAGGGCGTGATCATCGCCGCCATCGGCTTCGTCCCGCGCGAGATGCCGGACGAGGGCGTCATCGGGGAGAACCTCCCCGCGGTCGAGATGACCGTCGCCGTGATCGTCCTCGGCTTCACCTCGATGATGTTCGGCCTGATCATCTCCGCCCTGGTGAAGACGGCGGAGAAGACCATGCCGCTGCTGGTCATGTTCGCCATCGTCCAGGTCGTCTTCACCGGCGTGCTCTTCCAGCTGTTCGACACCCCGGGCGTCGGCCAGGTCTCCTGGCTTATGCCCTCCCGCTGGGCCGTCGCCGCGATGGGCGCGACCGCCGACATGAACACGCTGCTGCCGTGGGAGAAGGGCAATCCGGACCCGCTGTGGGACCACACGGCCGGTACGTACGTCCTGGACATGGCCGTACTGCTGGGCCTCGGCGTCGCTCTGGTCTTCGTCGTGGCGCGGCTGCTGCGCCGCCACGAGCCGGAGGTCATGCGCAAGTAGCGAGCAGACAGGAAGACGGCACCGCACACGGAGGCGGCGGCATCCCGGACGAGGATGCCGCCGCCTCCGGCGCTCACGCCGACGGGCCCGAGCCGTGACCCGGGCCCTTCGGCCGCCGCTCAGTACCAGTTGTTGGACTGCCAGAAGGACCAGGCGCCGCAGGGGCTGCCGTACCTGTCCTTCATGTAACCCACACCCCACTTGACCTGGGTGGCGGCGCTGTTGCGCCAGTCAGGGCCGGCCGAGGCCATCTTGGAGCCGGGCAGCGCCTGCACCAGCCCGTACGCACCGCTGGGGTTCTGCGCGTGTACGTCCCAGCCGCTCTCCTTCTCGACGATGTTCGAGAAGCACTGGAACTGTGACTCGTTGCCGATGATCTGCCGTGCGATCTGCTTCGGCGACCCCGAGGGTGCCTTGGCCTTGCTGCGCTCCGCCGAGCGGCTCGCTGCCAGCTTGCGCTCACGGTCCCGTTCGGCCTTGGCCGCCGCCTTCTGCCGTGCCTCCGCCCTGGCTTCGGCCTTCTTGCGAGCCTCGGCCTTGGCGTGGGCGCGTGCGCGGTCGTTCGCGGCAGAGGTCTGAGCGTCGATGCTCGCCTTCTGCTCGGCCGGGCTGTCCGCGGCAGTCTGCAGGGCGATGGGCTGGGCCGCCATCTCCGATCCGGCAGTCACGCTTCCGCTGCTCTTCTGACCTGGCACGACGGTGAACGCGATTGCGGTGACACCGACGGCTGCGGCTCCGGTCGCCGCAGAGATCTTGTGCAGACGGGACAGCCTGCCGTGGCGTTCGGGATTGGGAACGCTCATGGGAGGAAACCTCTTCCAGTTCGCGGACCGCAGCGACGGTGGCCGCTGCGGCGGCAGTCATTCTCAGCTGCCGTCAGTCACCGGGCAAAAATCACCATTACTAACCTTGGTAGTGGATTTGGAGCAGAGCGGATGCCTTGACGTGCCTGCGCTGCACGTCCGGTCAGTGGACAACATCTACTAAGTAGGCTCGTACGTGATCTGGGTCCTATGCGGCGACTCACACCACACACCCGGTTACATGTACGCAGTGTGTAGAAGCGATAAACTCAGGGTCACACTGCTGGTCTCAGGGCCTAGGTCTCCGGACCCCCGCCCGCGCCCCTCCCGGGCCCGATCCGGAGGACCCGCTCCGCCGGTACCGTGACGGCATGCTCCGCAGCTCAGGGCTCGCAGCGGTCAGCGCCGCGATCCTCTCCATGAACAGGCAGCTCGAAGTGCGCGACGTCCTGCAGACGATCGTCACCTCGGCCCGTGACCTGCTGGACGCCCGCTACGCGGCCCTCGGCGTGCCCGACGACCACGGTGGCTTCGCCCAGTTCGTGGTGGACGGAGTGACGGACGAAGAGTGGAGGTCCATCGGCCCGCTGCCCCGTCAGCACGGCATCCTCGCCGCGATGCTCCACGAGGCGACCCCCCAGCGCCTCGTGGACGTACGGACGGACCCGCGCTTCGGGGGCTGGCCCCGCACGCACCCCGAACTCGCGGACTTCCTCGGGATGCCCATCGCGGACGGTGAGGAGGTGCTGGGCGCCCTCTTCCTCGCCAACAAGAGGTGCACACCCGAACGGCAGCGGAGCGACGGGGCTGCCGGACGCGCGGAGAACGACGAAACGGCCGCGGACGGAGCGGAGCCGGCCGGCGGGGGAGTGGAGCGGGGCGGGCGCTGCGCCTTCACCGAGGAGGACGAGCGCCTGCTGCGCCTCCTCGCCCAGCACGCCGCCATCGCCCTCACCAACGCCCGTCTCTACGAGCGCAGCCGCGAGCTGACCATCGCGGGCGAGCGCGCACGTATCGGCCACGAGCTGCACGACGCGGTCGCCCAGAAGCTGTTCTCGCTCCGCCTCACGGCCCAGGCCGCCACGGCGCTGGTCGACCGCGACCCGGCACGCGCCAAGGAGGAGCTCCACGAGATCGGCCGCCTCGCCGCCGACGCGTCCGAAGAACTCCGCGCCGCCGTGGTCGAACTGCGTCCCGCGGCACTCGACGAGGACGGACTCGTGGCCACACTCCGCACCCAGACCCAGGTGCTCGACAGGGCGCACTCCGCGGAGGTCACGTTCGTCAGCGAGGGCGCCCCGCGCGCCCTGCCGGCCGCACAGGAAGAGGCCCTGCTGCGCGTCGCGCAGGAAGCCCTGCACAACGCCCTTCGCCACGCCGCGGCATCACACGTGGGGGTGACGCTCGCCTACGGCAGCACCGGAGCCCGGCTGCGCGTCACCGACGACGGCCGGGGCTTCGACCCCCAGGCCGTACGCAAGGCGGGACGCCACCTCGGCCTGGTCTCGATGCGGGACAGAGCGGGCGGCGTCGGCGGCGCCCTGACCGTCGAATCCGGGCCCGGCAAGGGGGCGGTCGTCGAACTGGAGGTACCAGGTGGCTGATCCGATCCGGGTCCTGATCGTCGACGATCACCAGGTCGTACGGCGCGGACTGCGCACCTTCCTCGAGATCCAGGACGACATCGAGGTCGTCGGCGAGGCTGCGGACGGGCACGAAGGCGTCGCATGCGCCGAGGAGCTGCGCCCCGACGTCGTCCTCATGGACGTGAAGATGCCCGGCACCGACGGCATCGAGGCGCTGCGCGAGCTGCGCAGGCTGCAGAATCCGGCACGGGTTCTCGTCGTCACCAGCTTCACCGAGCAGCGCACCGTCGTTCCCGCCCTGCGCGCCGGCGCGGCCGGATACGTCTACAAGGACGTCGACCCCGACGCCCTGGCCGGAGCGATCCGCTCCATACATGCCGGGCATGTGCTCCTCCAGCCGGAGGTGGCGGGCGCCCTGCTCGCGGACGACGCGGGCGGAGGCGGCGGCTCCGGCCGGGGCTCGGTGCTCACCGAACGCGAACGCGAAGTGCTGGAGCTGATCGCGGACGGGCGTTCCAACCGGGAGATCGCCCGGACCCTGGTGCTCTCCGAGAAGACGGTCAAGACCCATGTGTCGAACATCCTGATGAAGCTCGACCTCGCCGACCGTACGCAGGCGGCACTGTGGGCCGTGCGGCACGGGCTGACGGACTGACAGGCGCGGGGCGCGGCCGACCCCGTGCTGCCACGTGCCTGCACGCACGCCGGGTGAGCGCACCCGGCCCGCTCGCGCGCCCGCCCCCGCGCGCGTCACCTCATGCCCTTGCCGTCATGACCGGCGACACGTCACGACCTCTTGCGTTCCAGCTCCTCCGCGTAGGCGTTGTACGCCGCGACCTGCGCCCGCCTCGCCGTACGCTCCACCGGCCGCAACGCCTCCGCACGCGCCGCGATCTGCGAGGCGCTCACCGCACCGCCGTGCTCACGGCCGTCACCGGCGCCTCCTGCTCCGGGCCCGCCGGCGTGCCCGGACCCGCTCTCCTCCCCGTACGCGATGGCGACGAGCGCCCGCACCCGCTGGCCCAGCTCCAGCACCCGCACCGCACGCGGCGGATACCCCGGCGCCAGCAGCCGCCTCCCGGCCTCCATACGTGCCCGGTACGCCTCCAGCGCCGCGTCCGCCGCCGGGCCCGAGCCGGCCACGTCCAGCTCCGTGAGCACCTCGGTGGCCTCCCGCATCGCCTCGGCCAGCTCGCGTTCCGCCTCAGCCAGCGAGGGGACGTCGGCGGGCGGCGCCTCCCGTACGGGCAGACAGCGCCAGGTGACCTCCACGTGCACATCGCCCTGCGGCCCCGCCTCGTGGATCTCGGGCACCAGTCCGGTACCGGCGCCCACCGCGATCACGGCCTCACCGGCCTCCAGAGCGGAGGAGTTGAACTCCGGCGGCCCGCTCAGGCCCAGCGGATGCCCCGGGACGGGCAGCGCGACCCGCAGCCCCCGCGCACCCAGCGACCGCAGCCGCCCCAGCGCCAGGGTCAGACCCACAGGCTCCGGCTCGGAATCCGCGTAGGGCCCCGCCGAAGCGGGAAGCCCCACCACGCGGTGCACCGCGTCCTCGCCGACGATCCGCTGCGCGGCCTCATCGGGAGAGACGAGTGCGGCGAACAGAGCATTTCCCCAAGCGGCGAGGCGTCCCGAACGAGGTTCATCGAGCATGACCCCAGCCTAGGGAACGGACCCTCGAACGCGTGGCGTAGGTTTGGCTGGGGACTCTGCTCACAAGGCACGGGTAACGGCGACTGCATTGGGAGACAACGCGCTCATGAGCGAAGTACTGGAGCTGGTGGACGTATCAGTGGTCCGCGACGGCCACGCTCTGCTGGACGATGTCTCCTGGTCGGTCAAGGAAGGCGAACGCTGGATCATCCTCGGCCCCAACGGTGCCGGCAAGACCACCCTGCTCAACCTCGCGTCGAGTTACCTCTTCCCCAGCAAGGGCACCGCCACCGTCCTCGGCGACAGGCTCGGCGCCGTCGACGTCTTCGAACTCCGCCCGCGCATCGGCATGGCGGGCATCGCCATGGCGGACAAACTCCCGCGATCCCAGAGCGTGCTGCGCACCGTGCTGACCGCCGCGTACGGCATGACGGCGCACTGGCAGGAGCAGTACGAGGACGTGGACGAGGAACGCGCGCGTGCCTTCCTCGACCGGCTCGGCATGACCGAGTACCTCGACCGCAAGTTCGGCACCCTCTCCGAGGGCGAGCGCAAGCGCACCCTCATCGCACGCGCCATGATGACCGACCCCGAGCTGCTTCTGCTGGACGAGCCGGCCGCGGGGCTCGACCTCGGCGGCCGCGAGGATCTCGTACGCAGACTGGGCCGGCTAGCGCGTGACCCGTACGCACCGTCGATGCTCATGGTCACCCACCATGTCGAGGAGATCGCCCCCGGATTCACGCATGTTCTGATGATCCGTCAAGGGCAGGTGCTCGCCGCCGGACCGCTGGAGACCGAGCTGACCTCGCGCAATCTCTCGCGCTGCTTCGGGCTGCCGCTCGTCGTGGAGAACCGGGGAGAGCGCTGGACCGCTCAGGGTCTGCCACTGAGCTGATCGCGCGCCTACCATGGCCGTGTGGATGCATGGATCTGGTGGCTGATAGCCGCCGTGGGGCTGGGAATTCCGCTCGTCCTCACCGCTATGCCCGAATTCGGCATGCTCGCCATGGGCGGCGTCGCCGGAGCAGTCACGGCCGGGCTCGGCGGCGGAATGGTGGCGCAGGTCCTCGTCTTCGCCGTGGTCTCGACGGCTCTGATCCTCGTCGTGCAGCCCATGGCCCGCCGCTCCCGCAGGGAGCATCCGAAGCTCAGCAGCGGTGTGGACGCGCTCCGCGGGCGCCAGGCCACCGTGCTGGAGCGCGTGGACGGGCAGGGCGGAAGGATCAAACTCGCCGGCGAGGTCTGGTCGGCAAGGGCCCTGGACTCGGACGTGACCTACGAGGCGGGCTCCCAGGTCGACGTGGTGGAGATCGACGGAGCCACGGCGGTCGTGATGGGATGACAGACAGCGGCTAACCTCAACAACCGCGAGTACACAGCGACTTGCGAGGGACGATTCGTGTCGGTCCCGATGACGTCATATCAGTGACAGCAACATGGACGCAGGGGGGCGGATGGACGCCATCATCATCGTCCTGATCATCCTGGTGGTGCTGGTCTTCATCGCACTCATCAAGACGATTCAGGTCATCCCGCAGGCGAGCGCCGCCATCGTCGAGCGCTTCGGCCGCTACACCCGCACTCTCAACGCGGGCCTGAACATCGTGGTTCCGTTCATCGACACGGTCCGCAACAGGGTCGACCTGCGTGAACAGGTCGTGCCCTTCCCCCCGCAGCCCGTCATCACCCAGGACAACCTGGTCGTCAACATCGACACGGTCATCTACTACCAGGTGACCGACGCCCGCGCCGCCACGTACGAAGTCGCCAGCTACATCCAGGCGATCGAACAGCTCACGGTCACCACGCTGCGCAACATCATCGGCGGCATGGACCTGGAGCGGACCCTCACCTCCCGCGAGGAGATCAACGCCGCGCTGCGCGGAGTGCTCGACGAGGCCACCGGCAAGTGGGGCATCCGCGTGAACCGCGTGGAGCTCAAGGCCATCGAGCCGCCGACGTCCATCCAGGACTCGATGGAGAAGCAGATGCGCGCCGACCGCGACAAGCGCGCGGCGATCCTCCAGGCCGAGGGCGTGCGGCAGTCGCAGATCCTCACCGCCGAGGGCGAGAAGCAGTCCTCGATCCTGCGCGCCGAAGGTGAGGCCCGCTCCGCGGCGCTGCGCGCCGAGGGCGAGGCGCAGGCCATCCGTACGGTCTTCGAGTCGATCCACGCCGGCGACCCGGACCAGAAGCTGCTCTCGTACCAGTACCTGCAGATGCTTCCGAAGATCGCCGAGGGCGACGCCAACAAACTCTGGATCGTCCCCAGCGAGATCGGCGACGCGCTCAAGGGCCTCGGCGGCGCGCTGGACGGTTTCAAGCCCGGCGGCGGCAGCAGCGGCGCGGGCGCGGGGTCCCCGGCCGCCGGCATGGTGAAGCCGCCGAGGGAGAGCCCGAAGATCGACTGAGCCCCGCCCACGCACGCCGGAAGCCCCTCCGGCATGATCAGTGTGTACGGCACTGATCTCGAAGGGGCTTCGCGTGACCATCTGGGAGATGGTGGCCGTCTGCGCGGCCGGTGTCGGCGCGGGCGCCATCAACACCGTCGTCGGCTCCGGCACACTGCTCACGTTTCCCGTGCTGCTCGCCGTCGGTCTCCCGCCCGTCACCGCCAATGTGTCGAACGCGCTCGGCCTCGTCCCCGGCTCGGTCAGCGGCGCCATCGGATACCGGCGGGAGCTGCGCGGGCAGCGGCGCCGCGTGCTGCTTCTGAGCGGCGTGGCGTTCGTCGGCGCGCTGACGGGAGCGGCACTGCTGATCGCCCTGCCCTCCAGCGCCTTCGACATGATCGTTCCGGCGCTTATCGGGATCGCGCTGGTGCTTGTGGCCGTACAGCCGTGGTTCGCGCGCGTCGCGGAACGCCGCCGCGAGAAGCGCGGCAGGACACCGCATCCCAACGGGGGCGTCATGCTGTCCACGGGCATGCTGTTCTCAAGCGCGTACGGCGGCTACTTCGGCGCCGCCCAGGGCATCATCTACCTCGCCCTCATGGGGCTGTTCCTGGACGAGGACATGCAGCGGATCAACGCCGTGAAGAACGTCCTCGGCGCACTCGTCAACGGAACGGCCGCGGTCTTCTTCCTCTTCGTCGCCGAGTTCGACTGGACGGCCGTCCTGCTCATCGCCGTGAGCAGCGCGGTCGGCGGCCAGTTCGGCGCCCTCGTGGGACGCAGACTGCCGCCGGCCGCGCTGCGTGCGGTCGTCGTCACGATCGGCGTGGCGGCGCTCCTGCAGCAACTCCTCGGCTGAGAACCGGAGTTGCGCACGTTGCGTACGTAGCGCACCTACCCCGCCCGTCCGTCAGGCCGTGGCGGGCAACGCGGGCGCGGAGACGGACGGACCGGGAACCGCGAGCCACTCCGGCAGGCCCTCGCCGTCCTTGAGGCCCAGGGCGAGCAGCAGAGCGTCGGCCGGCGTCGGCTCGAACGGCTTCACCGACAGGGCCATCCCGGCCTGCGACGGTGTCCGGTCCGCCTTGCGGTGATTGTCCGCCGCACACGCTGCGACGGTGTTGAGCCAGGTGTCGCCACCGCCCTGCGAACGCGGCACCACATGGTCCACCGTGGTCGCCCTGCGCCCGCAGTACGCACACCGGTGCCGGTCCCGTACGAGGACGCCGCGACGCGACCACGGCGCCCGTTGTCGGAACGGAACACGCACGTATCTGCAGAGTCTGATCACCTGTGGCACCGGAAGATCGATGCTCGCCGCCCGCACGCGGAGCCCCGGGTGGGCGTGCTCCACGACGGCCTTGTCCTGCATGACCAGCACCACGGCCCGCCGCAGCGACACGGTCGAAAGCGGCTCGAAGCCCGCGTTCAGGATCAAGGTCTCGCGCATTCCCTCCACCTCCCGGTTCCCTCCCGCCCCTGCGGCGGTGGCCCCACTCTGCCGCCACGGGAATCCCCCGACAACGCAATTTCCGCCCGCCGTACGTAAGCGGACGGCCGTCCGGCGGCACGGTGAAAGGGAAGAGAACGGAGAAAAGAGAACGGGAGAAAAGGACAGAACCCGGGAATGCGCATGGCCAGAAGGCCGGCCGGCGTATGGAAAGCGGAAATCCAAAGGGCAGTCGGCGCGGTCGCCGGCCCTCGGCCAGGCTCCGACGGACTGCCGGCGCAGACACAAGCGCCCCGCCGTCCCCGCACTGCGGTGCCGACTGCCCGTCACCACTGTGCGATCCCGGAACGACGGGGCGCAAAGGCTTTTCGGCGTGCGACGTCCACCGCACGCCCGCCGCTCAGCCCTCGGCGTGCACCTCGTGCAGACCGATCAGCTGAGCCCGCCCGATCGCCTTGAAACGCAGGTTGAAACCGACGAACGCGGGAGAGGCGTCCCCGTCCGGCCCGAGCTTCTCGTCCTGGACGGCGTAGACCGTGAAGACGTAACGGTGCGGGCCGTCCCCGGGCGGCGGCGCGGCACCGCCGAAGTTCCGGGTGCCGAAGTCGTTGCGTACGTGGACTGCACCCTCGGGCAGCCCCTGCATCTCACCGCTGGCCGCGCCCCGGGGCAGTTCCGTCACGGATACGGGGATGTCGAAGACGGACCAGTGCCAGAAGCCGCTGCCCGTGGGGGCATCCGGATCGAAGCAGGTGACGGCGAAGCTGCGGGTGTCCGCGGGGAATCCGTCCCAGCGCAGATGAGGAGAGGTGTTCCCCTCCGAGAACAGCTGGTCCGGGCGCAGCCGTCCGCCCTCCGAGACGTCATCGCTCACCACCTGGAAAGAGGCGACGGGCGGATGGAAGTCGTGCGGGAGCGGCGGTTGCTTCTGCTCGGTCACGTCGGTACCTCCTGATGGCGCGAATCGCTGCACCGGCCAGCCTAACGAGCCGTTGTCCCGGTCTTTGTCACCATGGGAGGCACGACGAGACCTAAAAAGCGATGGTGCGACGATGACCAGTCCCGTGGACCTGCCCGAACTGCCCGAACTGCCCGACGGCGGTCTGCCGGGCCTCTTCGAAGGCACCGTGCCCCCCGGGGTGTACCGCTGCGACTCCGTCGGCCCCGACGTCCTGATGCAGGCTGACGCCGCGAACTGGACCGGGGCGGTGATCGACCTCAGCGACGTCACCGACAAGGCCGAGTTCATGAACCGCTGTGCGACCGGCCTCGAACTCCCCGGCTGGTTCGGCCACAACTGGGACGCCCTCGCCGACTCCCTCACCGACCTCTCCTGGTGGGGAGAGACAGACGGATACCTGCTGATGACCGCGGGCTGGCCCGGCTTCGAACAGGCCGACCCGAAGGCCGCCGCCACCGCCGTGAACGTCTTCACGGCGGCGGTCGGCTACTGGGCCGTGCGGGACGCGCCTCTGTCGGTACTCCTGGGCTGACCCCCGTCGCCTGCGGGTGCCGGTCCGGCGGAGGCAGGCGCGTCCGGCCTCACAGCCAGTTGCGGCGCCCTCCGACCTCCGTGAGCCACTGGTTGATGAACGCCGTCCAGTCCGTCTGGTGGAAGTCGGTCAGGTCCACCTGGAACGCCCGGTACGAGTCACTTCCCCCGGTGAAGATCCCCGGCGTCTTGTCCATCTCCATCACGACGTCCATCTGACGCCCGTCGGCCACGAACGACAGCTCGACCTGCGACAGCCCCCGGTACTGCTGGGGCGCCATGAACTCGATCTCCTGGTAGAAGGGCAGCTGCTGCCGCGTGCCCCGGATCCGCCCCTTCTCCATGTCGGCCGTCTTGAAGCGGAAGCCAAGCGTCCCGAAGGAGTCCAGGATCGCCTGCTGGGCGGGGAGCGCGTGGACGTTCACGGGGTCGATGTCCGTGGAGTCGACGGCCTGCGCGATGGCGAGCTCCGTGGACACACCGATGCTCATGCCGGTCAGCTGCTGCCCCATGAACATCGTGATCGGTGTCTCCCACGGCACCTCCAGCCGGAAGGGCACGGTGTGCCTGGCGCCTTCCTTCAGGTCGAGCGCACCCCCCAGCTGCTGCCGGCCGAACTCGATGTTCTGCTTCAGCTCACCGTCGTTGGTCTCCACCTCGACCTTCGCCATGAGACCGACGGACAGCCCCTGGATCTGCTGGTCCACCGAGCCCGCCTCGATGTGGACCTCTCCCTGAACGACACCGCCCGGCACCACGTTCGGCTCGTGGAGCACGGTGTCCACCGACGCACTTCCGACCCCCAGGCTCGCGAACAGCTTCTTGAAACCCATCTCTCAAGTCCCTCCCAGGCACTTCCTGTGCGTCTCTTCGGATCACTCGTGACGTACTCGACGTCCTCCGGTACGAGGTACGCCCGAGGACGGCCGGCGGTTCCGGCTTCAGCAGAATGATCGGCCCACCGCCTCGAAGCACAACCCCCGGGCTCGGTTACCCTCGGTCGGCATGATCACCGGCGGAGACGGTACGCGAGGGAACGACGACAACCACACACCAGTGCCCCGGTCCTTCTTCGACCGCCCGGTCCTCGAAGTCGCCCCTGAGCTTCTGGGCCGGTACCTCGTCCGTACGGCGCCGGACGGACGGATCGTCCTGCGCATCACGGAGGTCGAGGCCTACGCGGGGGAGGCCGACCCGGGGTCGCACGCGTACAAGGGGAGGACGCAGCGCAACGCCTCCATGTTCGGTCCGCCCGGGCACGCGTACGTCTACTTCATCTACGGGATGTGGTTCAGCCTCAACCTCGTCTGCGGCAGGGAGGGCCACGCGAGCGGTGTGCTGCTGCGGGCCGGCGAGATCCTGACGGGCGAGGAGCACGCACGGAAGCGACGGCCGAAGGCGCGGAAGGGCACGGAACTGGCCAAGGGTCCGGCCCGGCTGGCGACGGCCCTCGACGTCGACAGGACTCTGAACGGTACGGATGTCTGCTCGACGGAAAAGCACGCGCCGCTGAGCGTTCTGGCTGGTGAGAGCTTCGACGCCGACCGGCTCCGCAGCGGTCCTCGCACGGGTGTGGGGGGAGCCGGTGCAGTACACCCCTGGCGGTACTGGATCGACCAGGACCCCACGGTGAGCCCGTACCGGCCACACCAACGGAGGCACCGTCCAAGGTCGCTTGACTCCGGAGGCCCGAAGACCTAATGTTGACCGAGTCGCTGAAACGGATTGGCGGTAGCCACGGCCTCGAAGCCGAGGAGACGCCGCCCCGGATGCGACCAAACACTACCTACGATTTTCCCCAACGGGGTCGGCTTTTTGGTGCGCCAAAAACCGGCCCTAAGGTTCCGATTAGGAGCCCGCGAGAGAATCCGCTAAAGTAGTGACACCGAGAGGGAAGCGCCCGGAGTGGCCTGTGGCAGGGTTGTGATGGAAGCGTCCGTTC
>NZ_LJGT01000037.1:0-652893 GCF_001751365.1 Streptomyces abyssalis
CCGTCGTAGTGGTCGACGAGGTACTGGCACAGCTGCTGCACGCGCTTGGCCATCGAGCCCGGATAGCGGTGCACCGCGGGCTTCTGAGACAGCAGAGCCGCGAACTCCTCGGGGTCGCGTGCGGCGATGGCGTGCGCGTCCAGATCGTCCTCGCCCATGCGCTGCGCGATGGTGTACGGGCCCGCGAACGCCCACTCCATGGGCACCTGCTGGTCCAGCAGCATGCCCGTCATCGCGGCGAGTGGACTGCGGCTGAGCAGTTCGTCGGCTTCCGGCTGCTGCGAGAGGCGAAGCGTGATGTCCATGCACAGATGATCGCCCTCTCGGCGCCGCACCGCACGCTTGCCGCCGTGTCCTTCACAAGGGGTGACCGGCCGGCTGCCGTGAGCCAGGGTGTACGCCGCTGCCCGCCGCTCGGTCGGTCCCGGGGCTCGCGTCAGCCGGCGGGAGCACGGGATGTGCGGATCGGAGCGTGGCCGATTCTTTCAAGACCGGCTGAATCAGCCTGCTTACGCTCGGGGCATGAGCACAGATGCCGGAGGCGGCCGCACGTACGACGAGCACTTCGCCTTGCGCCACCCCAGCCGTACCCCGCCGCTCGACGCGCCCGGGCCCAAGGACGACCCGGGCCGGGAAAGGGACGAAGGAGGGCCCGATGAACTCGAGTCGGGTCCCGGGTGAGGATTCGGACCTCACTGAGCTGGTCAACGTCGGCCGGTCCGTGGCCCGTTACTTCGAACGCATCGGCATCACTCGCATTGCGCAGTTGGTGGATCAGGAGCCGGTCGATCTGTACGAGCAGATGTCAGCCGCCTTCGGCGAACGGCTCGACCCGTGCCTGCTCGACACCGTCATGTCCGCCGTGGACCAGGCCGAAGGGCGGCCTGCCCGACCGTGGTGGCACTACACCCCGCAGCGCAAACGGCTGCCGGCCTGGCGCAACCGCTGAGACCGGGCTGCCCGTGCTCCTCGTCCGTCGTGCTGCCGGACCGACGCGGCCTCTCAGCACGCCCGCAGTTCGGACCGGCCGACGGCGGGGAGCACTTCGGCCGCGAAGCGTTCGTTGGATTCCGTGACGAAGGACGGGTCGGCGTCGCGCGAGGCCGGGACGGCGACCAGCCGGCCGAGGCCGAGGCCGCGCAGCTCCGCGATCCGTTCCGTCAGCTCCTCCGGCGGGCCGGCGAGCGCGAACCGCCGGAGGAAGGCGTCGGGCAGCGCGCTCGCCTGGGCGGAGCGCGTGAGTCCGTGCGCCGACTCGCGATAGCCGTCCCTGAGCGCTTCGGCCGTCGACCGGTCGGCCTCGGTGAGGGGCACGCCGTGCCGGGCAGCCTCGGCCGCGAAGTGCGCGAATATCGACGCGGAGCCGCGCACCATCTCCGTGGCGCCGTCCACGTCGTCGGCGCAGGCGACGTTCACGTAGGCGCCGTAGGAGACGTCGTCCGGGTCGAGCCCGGCGCGCTCGCGGGCGCGGCGAGCAGTGCCGAGGGCCCAGGAGAGCAAGCCCGGCTCCGCGCCGAGGTTGAACGTGAGGCGCTCGGCCCGGAGGGCGCCTGCGGCGATCACCTTCGGCCCGCTCGCGGCCACGTCCAGTGGCACCTTCGTGAGCCCGGCAGGCAGCCAGGCCAGCCGTGCGCCGGTTCCCCGTACCTCGACGGTTCCGCCCCGCAGGTAGCCCTGGAGTGTCTCCAGCGCCTGCGTGAAGACATTGAGAGGCGCCGGCTCCAGCCCGATCTGCCGCAGCGCGGAGTCACCGCGGGCGAAACCGAGTACTGCCCGGCCTCCCGACTCGGCGTGCACGGTCGCTATCGCGGCCGCCGTGACGGACGGGTCGCGGGTGACGGGATTGGTGACGGCCACGCCCAGCCCGAGTCGCCCGGTGGCGCGGGCGGCCAGCGCCAGCTCGACATACGGATCGCCGACGAGATTCTGCGAATCGGCGAGAAGCAGCCCTGCGTAGCCCTGGCGCTCCGCGGAGCGGGCCGCCTGCTCCGTCGTACCGGGGAGGGGGAAGCCGTGCAGCCAGACATCCATGCTGCTCACACCTCGTCCTGCCAGTGGTCCGGACACCACTCGTGAACCGCTCGCACTCGGTTCGCCATCTGTGTTCGACGGTAACTCCCGACGCTGTGCCGGGGACCGCACACCCTTGATCGCCTGGTGAGACCGGCGGAGGGCGAGGGAACCATCCGCCGCGGGGCGGGGTCGCGCCGGGTCGCCCGGGGAATCCGAGCCGGCGCCCTGCGACGGATGCGAGCCGAGCCGGGGAGCGCGAAATATGACTGCCGCACGCAGGGGATAATCGTGCAATTCGCAAGTATCAATATCAGGGAAAGGCTGCTGAGTTCGGTGAGGTTGAACCGGCCAAGCCGTCAGATACGCCAGTAGATCCTCACAACGCGCCTTGAAAACAAGGCAGTTGGTGGGCGAGCCAAGCCTTTCTGTGCTGCCTGTCCGTGGTTCGGTTCGAGAGCGGCTCGAAAAAATCCGCGAATTCGACACGTCAGTTGGCGCCTCTTCATTACGGGTATCGCCATGATATTGGATGCGCAGAAGGTAACCCTGGGAGACCGTTCATGCTATTAACAACGCTGGCTGAGTATCAGGTGCGCCCGGGGCTGCTCAGGGAGTGGAAGCTGGACGCCGCCTCGTTCCACGAGGCGGCGGGAGCGGCGGACGGGACCACGCCTCCCTCGTACAACCAGGAATGGCACCTGAAGTATGTGTCCAAGCTCGCGGAGCGCGGCATCCGGATACCGATGTGGATGGGGTTCGTATTCGAGATATCCGGGTCGCTGAGAACCGAGATGTTCCGCGAGACGCTGCGTGTGTGTGCCGAACGCCACGAGACGCTGCGCAGCGCGTTCCGCGTGCGGGACGGGCGGACGGAGTGCTTCACGGTCGCCCCCGAGCGCCTGCGCGTGAAGGACGAGATACTGGGTGACTTCGCCGGTGGCGATGAGATGTGCCTCTGGCTTCAGGAGCGCATCGACGATGCGACGGATGCGTTCTGCCGGCCCAGCTATGTGGTGGAGACCGTCGAGCGAGTGGATTCCACCACGGTCATTGTGGCGCTGGACCACGCACACACTGACGGTTTGTCCGTGATGACAGCCGTCCAGGAGTGGCAGGACCTGTACGCGGCCGTCGCCGGGGGGCGGACGGTCGAGCACCAACAGGTCGGCAGCTACGTGGACTTCGGCGTCGCCGAACGCGCGGCCGCCGAGAGCGTCGGCAGCGACGATCCGGCCGTCGGATGCTGGCGCCGCTTCATCGAAACCGGCGGTGAAGGGCTCCTGAGGTTTCCGCTCGACCTCGGAGTCGCAGAGGGAGAACTCCTCCCGCACACCAAACTCGACGTCCGGCTGCTGGACGGCCCGGCTGCCGAGGCGGTCGAGGAAGCGTGCCATGGCGCGGGCGGCGGCTTCCTCGCCGGACTGCTCGCGGCCTTCGCGATCGTGACCCATCAGATCACGGGCGATCCGGTCTACCGGACGGTCATGCCGTGGCACACCCGTTCCCGGCCGGAGTGGCTGCGCTCGATGGGCTGGTACGTCGGAATAGGCCCGGTCGAGATCGACCTCAGCGCGGCGGAGAGCTTCCGCGACGTGGTGCGGAGCGCCCAGCGGTCCGCGGTGACGGCACAGCTCCTGAGCCGCACACCGATCGCCAGAATCGCCCAACTTCTCGGAATTGAGGATGAGTTGGAGCAACGGATGCCCGAGGTGTTCCCGTTCGTCTCCTTCACGGACATGCGGGTGATCCCGGGAACGTTGCGGTGGAGCGAATGGAACGCCCGGCCCCTGGTCCGGATGAAGACCCGCGGAAACAGAGTCAACACCTGGATCCACCGCACCCACGAGGGCGTGTGGGTCACCGCGCGCTATCCCGGCACGGAGACCGCCGATGCCGGCGTGGCCTGCTACGCCAACGGCGTTCGGAAGGTGCTTCAGACGGTGGCGCAGACCGGTGACTACGTTCTCGGCGGATGCCCGACGACAGCCGGAGGGGCGGCATGATCCCCGTACGTGAGACGTTGGCGGCCGTTCTGACCGACCAGTTCAGGGTGCCTCCCGAGGAGATGAGCCCCGAGACGGCCCTGGCCTCCTTGGACGTGGACTCCCTGGCCGTGGTCGAACTCCTCTTCGCCCTGCAGGAGGAGCTGGGGGTGACGATCGGCGAGGACGAGGTGACTCCGCGGCACACGCTGCAGGACCTGGTGGAGATGCTGGAGTGGAAGCTCCAGCAGAAGTCCTCGGAAGGGGACCGGTGATCCGCCGCGAGGTCGCCGTGACCGGGATCGGCGCGGTCACCCCGGCCGGCGTCGGCGCAGAGAACACCTGGCGGGGCGTGATCGCGGGGACACCGACCGCCGCACCCGATCCGGAACTCGCGGGCCTGCCCGTCGACTTCTCCTGCCGCGTCCCCGGCTTCCGGCCCGAAGACCATCTCGGTCGCAAAGCCCTGTGGCGTACGGACCGCTGCTCGCAGTTCGCTGTCGCGGCGGCCCTCGAAGGCGTACGTGACGCGGGCCTGGACCCCGGCACATGGGGGGCTGCCAGGGTGGCCGTGATCATCAGTACCTGCTTCGGCGGCCAGTCTGCGTGCGAGAACGCCCACCGTGGCCTGCTGAGGGAGGGACACGAGGCCGTGCCACCGACCCTGGTGCCGAAGATGCTGCACAACATGCCGGCCGCCGAGGTCTCCATGGCCCTGGGTGCCCGCGGAGTCAGTCTGGGCGTCTCGGCAGCCTGCGCGTCGAGCGCCAATGCCCTGGAGCTTGGCAGGGGCCTGCTCGTCGCCGGCTCCTGCGACATCGTGATCGCCGGCGGCGCCGATGCGGCCGTCACACCGCTGATCTCCTCGGGCTTCCACCGGATAGGCGCCCTCTCCGGTCGCCGCGACGACCCGGCCGCGGCCTCACGCCCCTTCGACGCCGACCGGGACGGGTTCGTCCTCGGCGAAGGAGCCGCTGCGCTGGTCCTGGAACGGATGGCCGATGCCCTGCGGCGTGGAGCGAGGCCCCGCGCGATCCTGGCGGGCTGCGGCTCCACCAACGACGCCTTCCACGCCACCGCCCCGAGTCCCGGACACCTCGTCGCGGAAGCCGCGTTGCGTGGCGCTCTGTCCCAGGCCGGTGCCACCCCCGATGAGGTGGACCACGTCAACGCACACGGCACCTCGACCCGCCTCAACGACGTCACCGAGGCGGCCATGATCGCCCGCGTCCTCCCGCACATGCCCAGCGTGACCTCGGCCAAGGGGGCCCTCGGTCACTCCTTCGGCGCCAGCGCGGCGGTGGAAGCGGCACTCACCGTGCTGACCCTCCAGCACCAACTGGCCCCGCCCACCGCCAACCTGGAGACCGTCGCCCCGGACATCGAGATCGACCTGGTCTCCAAGTCCGCCCGAACGCAGCGGATCGACCTCGCGGTGAGCAACGCGTTCGGTTTCGGCGGGCACAACGCGGTCCTGGTCTTCCGGCGCTACCCGTAGCGGCTCTGCGGCCACTCCTGCTGCACCTCGTCCACGGACGGCCGCTCCGACGGGGTGAGCCAAGGGCCGGCGGAGCAGCCGCGGAGCCCGGCAGCAGGCGGTGCGAAGCAGTGGGTCCCGCCGCCCTTGCCGGGTTGACGAGGACGTCGACGGGGGAGACGCCGGAGCATCCCGTGGCGGCGAGGTGGGCCTCGTCACGGGCGACGAGAACGAGATCCGCTCCGCGGGCGGCGAGCCGGCGGGCGAAGGAGGCTCCGATGCCGGAACTGGCTCCGGTGATCAATACCGTGTCATGGGTCCCCGGGGGTGAGGTGTGCCGGTTCCCCCGGTGGGCCGACTGTCAGCCGGTGGGTCAACTGCCAGTACGGACAAGCTCCGTGTCCGGGGGGCGCCTGCTGAACCGGGCAGTGGTGATGGGCAAGACGAAGCGGGGACCGGGCCGCCGCAGAAATGCCTCTCCGTCACGCACGTACGGCCCTTGGGTCATGCCCGGCCCCGGACCAGGCCGGACACCGGGCCAACCCTCTCCGCACGACGGCGATTTCCACCGTCGGTCCCTGGAGTCCCGCCAAGGCGCCTCGGTGCTCATGGCGGCAGCACGGGACTCGGAACGTCAGAGCTGGAACTCGGCCGGAGGCACCTGCAGTGTCGTGCAGGCTTCCCGGATGACCGTCTGCTCGGCCGGGGAGAAGTCGCCGTCGGCACCAGCGATGACGATGCCGGTCTGCACCACGGCCCTTGCTTCGGCCGGCTTCTTGGCGGCCTTGGCGATCTCCTGCATCGCTTCGGCCTTGCCCTGCGCGAAGTTCTGCGTCAGCTGGTCCACGTGCTTGTTGAAGCGCTGCCGCAACTGCTCCGGTGGGAAGTTCTGCAGGACCTCGTTGCTGACGATCATCGACTCGACGCGCTGCCGCTCGGCGGGGTCCACATGCCCGTCCGCGGCCGCGACCAGCGCACACATCGCCATGCTCGCGTCCCGGTAGGCGCCGCTCTTCAACTCGGTCTTCAGGGAGCCGAGTTGCGTCTTCAGCGCGCTGACCAGCTGGGCACGTGAACCACCTCCGGTGCCGCTGCCGCCGCTTCGCCCGCCGGCTCGTCCGCCCTGGGACTGCTGCAGAGTCCTGGCCTGATCCTTGAGCCGGTCCCACATTGCCATGGAGTCACCTCGGTATTCGTCTCGGTCGTCGTCGCGCATGCCACGCGCACGCCTACCGGCCCAACGCCCGCGCCCGGCTCAGGGTTCCGCAACGTACGCAGCCCCGCCCCCCGTTGGGGCTCCCTCCGTCACGGCTCGGGTCCTCCCGCTTCACGCCCGCTCCGCCGTCCCCCGAAGCCGGCGGCGCGGGGGGACGCACAGACCTGACGCATCATCAAGGTTCTCACCCCGCACATGACTTGTCAGAAAACAGCACTACAGAAGGAGTTACATCAGTCAAAACATGAATCAGATCGGACAAGCCTCTTGTTTTTCCGTTCAGGGGCATCGAATACTCCCTTCGGCGCTTGTCATGAGCACGGGGCCACAGCTCCGTTGTGCTCATGGCCGCGCCTCACGGGCCCGTGAAGCGGACCCACGAATCCCCCCAGGAGGCATTGTGAGGATCAGGCGCATCACCCCCACCAAGGGCACCCCGAGACGCACCCGGCTGATCGCCGTCGCGTCCGGACTGGTCGCAGCGGCAGCGCTCACCACGCCTGCCGTCGCTGCCGACGCTCCGAGCCCCAGGTTCAGCGCCTCCCAGCTGGCGGCGGCGAGCGACGCGGTGCTCGGCGCCGATGTCGCCGGCACCGCGTGGCACGTCGACAAGAAGGCCGACACCCTCGTCGTCACGGCCGACAGCACCGTGTCCCGCGCCGAGATAGCCAAGATCAAGAAGGCGGCGGGCTCCGAGGCCGCCGCCGTGAAGATCGAGCGCACCCCGGGCAAGATCCGCAAGCTGCTGCAGGGCGGCGACGCCATCTACGCCAGCAGCTGGCGCTGCTCGGCGGGCTTCAACGTCCGCAGCGGCAGCACGTACTACATCGTCACCGCCGGGCACTGCACCGACGGCGCGGGCACCTGGTACTCCAACTCCGGCCGTACGTCGGTGATCGGCCCCACCGCCGGGTCCAGTTTCCCGGTCAACGACTACGGCCTCGTCCGCTACAGCTCCTCCTCCGCCAGCCACCCGGGCACCGCGGGAGGCGCCGACATCACCAGTGCGGCCAACGCCACCGTCGGGATGTCCGTGACCCGGCACGGCAGCACGACTGGCACCCACAGCGGCACCGTCACCGGCCTGAACGCCACCGTGAACTACGGAGGCGGCGACGTCGTCTACGGCATGATCCGGACGAACGTGTGCGCGGAGCCCGGCGACAGCGGCGGCTCCCTGCGTTCGGGGAGCAGGGCGATCGGCCTGACCTCGGGCGGCAGCGGAAACTGCTCCTCGGGCGGTACGACGTTCTTCCAGCCCGTCGTGGAGGCGCTCAACGCCTATGGCGTCAGCGTGTACTGACGTGAACTGACGGCGCGGTCACCGTCGGCACGAGCCCGGGTCGTACGTCACCGCCCGGGCTCTGCCGGCTCCGCCCGGGGAAGCCGGATGCCCTGTGCGGCGGCTCGCAGAGATCCGCGAGATCCGAGTGGTGGGTGTTGTTCAGGGGTATGGCGGGAGCGAGCGGTGACAGGAAGTACGTCCTTCCAGGCACGCGAAGGGGCGGCGTGAGGCACTCCGCCAATTCGCGTGTCATGCACCGAACATGCACGTCCACGTGACGCCCAGGAGAAAGGCGCCGACGCCATGAACAGATCCGCCTCCCGCGGCTTATTCCGTACGAGCCTCGCGTTGTTCGGTGCCGCGGTGGCATCGACCGCGCTGACCACCGCGGCGAGCGCGGCCGTGCCCGCGGCGGCGTCGCACGACGCTCACGCAGGGGCGCGTGCGGCCGCCGAACACGGCTGCGCCGTCGTCTGGTTCGATCTGGGCGAGACACTGGTGCACACCGCTGAGGACTCCAGCACCGGCTACATGCCCGGCGCGGCCGCCTATCTGCGCGAGCTGCGGGAACGGAACATCGACGTCGGCCTGATCACCAACGTGCCGTCCTCATGGGGCGAGACGGACGCCGAGCGTGCCGCCGCTCTGAAGAAGGAGGTCGACGGGACATGGAAGGGCTCCGTCCCCTTCGCCTGGGAGGACTTCGGCGACCGGATACTCACCCCGCGCGCCGAGGCGGAGCGCAAGCCCGCGCCCGCGCTCTGGGAGCGCGCCAAGGGGGACGCGAACGGCTGCCGTCTCGTCTACGAGGCCGAGACCGCCGATGAGACCGATGTCGCCGCCTCGCTGGGCTACGTGGCCTACCAGGTCGGGCAGCCCTCCCGTCCCGCCTACCTCCCGGTGCGCGTGATCGAACGCCTGGCGCACGACTCCTGACGTCCCGTGAGCCGCGACGGCGGCAGGCGAACACTCGCCTTCGCGGTCTCACGCGGGCACGCCCGCCCCGGAGCCGGGGCGGGCGTGCGCCCGTTCTACGGGCCGGCCGTGGGGTGCGCGCCCGCTGCCGGGTGGCCCGCTCCGCCCGCGCCTGTCGTCCCCGGTGCAGGCGACGCCGCCGGCGCGGGACCCGTGTCCGCCGTCGCTGCCGGGACGGTCCGCCCGTCCGTCTCCCGGACGGCGCTCCCGTCCGCCGACCCGTCGCGACCCTGCCGCAGCATCCCGCTGCGCAGGACCAGTTGGAAGGCGCCGAGCAGCACGGCGGTCGCGAGCGCGCTGTGCCAGAGCAGGGCGTCCAGGTGTCCGGCGGAGAGATAGGCGCCGACGGCGACGGCAGCCAGAGCGCACACCGCACGGTCGACGATCGACTCGACCGACAGCAGCGTCGCCCGCGGGGCGTGGGCGGGCACCGCGTCGTTGACCAGCTTGCGCTGGACCGGGTACGCGAAGCCGGTGGCTGCGGCGAACAGACACAGCAGGGCCACGGCCGTCCAGGGCCCGCCGAGGGTGATGCCCGCAAGGGTGCCCGCGAGGACGAGGCTGAGGACGGAGACCCAGGCAACCGGCGTCAGGCGGCGACCGAGCCACTGGGGGCGCGCGGATGCCACGGCCTCCGCCACCGTCATGGCGGCGAGCACCCCGCCGTGCGAGGACTCGCCGATGCCCTGGTCGAGCAGGATCGGCTGGAAGAGGTTGACCTGGCAGATGCGGGACAGCGTGAAGACGGCGACGCCCTGCACCATCACCAGCGCCAGCCACGGCGAGGAGGCGACGCAACGCAGCGCGGTCTTCGCCTCGTTGAGGGAGGTGGCGCGCCCGCGGCGGCTCCGCGTCGCCCCTGATGCCTTCCCCTTCGGGTCCGGCGAGTTCCGGTCCGGCGAGTTCCGGCGCGGCGAGGCCGTACCGCCCCCGCCCGCGGAGGCGGCCAGCCGGGGCAGGGCCACGGCGCAGGCCAGGGAACCCGCCGCGCTCACGGCGCTCAGGACGTACGGGACGGAGTGGGCGAGGACCATCAGCGGCCCGACCAGCGGCCAGCACAGAACCTTCGCGGCCAGCCCGAGCGCCCGGGCCGTGCCCTCCGCCTTCAGGTAGTGCTCGTCGCACCGCTCGGCGCGCAGCCCGTCGTACAGGTAGGCGCTGGCAGCTCCCGAGGTGAGGGAGCGGCCGGCGGCGATGGCGAGGAAGTGGACGAGGAATCCGGTGTACGAGGCGCTGAACACCGGGGCGAGGTTCGCCGCCGTCATGACGACGGCGCCGGCCCGCAGGCAGTTGCGGGTGCCGATGCGGTCGGCGATCAGCCCGGTCGGGATCTCGAATAGGCAGAAGGCCACGTAGTAGATGCTCTGGATGCCGAAGATCTGCCCGTCGGAGAGTCCGGCGTCCTTCTGGTACGCGTAGAACACCGGCATCCACCACAGCAGGTTGAACAGCAGCTGGAAGCCGTAGTTGAGGCGGATGATGCGGCGGGCGGTGGCAGTGAGGGGAGCGGCCGCCGTTCGCGCGGCGGAGCGCGGGCGCGGGAAGCGGGCGCTCACAGCGCGTAGGGGCGGATCTGGACCAGGCGGAAGTCGCCCTGATCGGTCAGCAGCCACTCGATGTCCAGGGGGTCGTCCACCTCGGGTGCGCTGAAGTGGGACTGCAGCAGCCGCCCGGTCAGCGACAGGTCCGCGAGCCGGGCGCGTGTGCGGGAGGACAGCCCTTCGTTCCAGGAGCCGAGGGCGACCGTGCGGCCGCCGCCCTCGACGGTGTTGTAGAGGTACTGCTGCGGCAGGACCGTTCCCTCGACGACCTGTTCGGGCGAACCCGGCGAGCAGTTGAGATAGACGTTGCGGAAGTCCTCGCGCCGGGTCGGGTCGCAGGTCACCAGGACTCCGCCGAGCGCGGCAGGGACGTACGCCTGGACGATCACGCCCATGTACGTGTCGTCCAGGGAGATGCGCACCTGGTGGCGCAGCCGCACGCTGCGCGGCGAGAGCAGGGAGGCCCACACCTGCCGTACGGCGTCGGCGAGTTCGCCGGTGCCGCGGACGGTGGTGACGGAGTCGTAGACACCGGCAGCGGAGAAGCCCGGCAGATCCTCGGCGTTGGAGGACGAGCGCACCACGAGGCGGCCGCCGGCTGCGAGTTCGGCGGGGGAGGCCTGCGTGATCTCCCGGACGACGGACTCTGGCACGGGGGTCTGCCGGATCAGGTGCTGGATCTGCAGGCAGAGCGAGTCGAGCACGTCGCCGGCGTCGAGTTCGAGCGCCATCTTCAGCTTGCCTATGCCCTGCTGGAGCGCCGGGGAGGAGGTGAGGAAGCGGTGCTGGAGGGAGAACGGCAACGCGACGCCCTCGGGGGCCTCGACCGTGTCGGCCACGAAGGAGGCCGCGGCGGCGCGGAGTTCGGCGGCGGAGGGCGCGCGGAGGCCGAGCCGGGCGGCGAGGTGCCCGTACAGGTTCTCCCGCGGCGGGCGGGGGCGGCCGTGGAACGCGGTGAGATCGGCCGTGCGGCTGTCGAGGACGTGGTGCAGCTCTCCGAGGTTGGCCGCCTTGGTGCCGTAGCGGTCCCGGTCGGCGCTGCGCAGCCGGTGGAGGGAGAGTACGGGCGCGTCCTCCAGGAGCGGTGGTTCCAGCCGGATGCGCTGCTGGTGCCAGGCCGGGGCCCGCAGTTCGGGCGGGTGCTCCAGGCGTTCCAGGGTGATCTCGTCCTCGCGGACGCGGTAGCGGACCCAGGCGCCGTCGAGGCCGTCCTTCTCGACGAGCTGTCCGAGGTCGCGGACGATCGCGTTGGGGATGCCCCATCCGGAGGCGAGGACGTTGGTGTGGGACAGCGGGGTGATGGGCGCGGTGTTGACGAATCCGGCCACCCGCCGCACGTCGTCCGGCAGGCAGGGCATGGCGACGATGTCCGACCAGCCGAGCCCGCCGGCCGCCGCCTCGTACTCCTCCACGGTACGGAAGCAGCGCAACCGGCCGGTGGCTTCCCCTGTGTTGAGCGCCGTCCGGGTCCTGGTGCCGAAGAGTTCGTGGCTGAGGATGCGCGGCACCTGCTGTTCGCTGACGGCGGCCAGCGCCTCCTCCTGGCTGTGGTTGGCGGGCTTGAGCAGCAGCGGCAGCCGGCCGTCGACGCGCTCCCGTACGAAGGCGTGGAAGAACTCCAGCAGCTCCGCGTGCATGGTGTCGGCCTCGGTCGTCTCCAGCACCAGGAAGGTGCGCTCGCGGCCGTCGGTGTCCTCGTCGGTGTGCAGGGAGAGCACGCCGAGCAGGAAGCGGCGCTCGGGGTCCATGTAGACGGAGGCGTTGAACTCGTCGAGGGCGGCGTCGAGTTCGGCGAGGTCCATGCCGAGGACGGCGGTGGCGATGTAGTCGACGTGGAAGGGGTGCGCGGCCGTGTCGAGCAGGTGCCAGGTGGCCTCGGCACGGTCGACCACGACCTTGAGGTACGGGTGGCCGGCCAGGGTGCCCGACAGTGTGCGGAACAGCGGCAGCGAGAGGTTCTCGCCGACCACCGTGCGGTCGGTCGCGGGTTCCGGGGCGCCGGTGGAGAGCGGGGCGGTGCTCACGCGGCGGCCCCCTCGGGCGCCGGCTGCGGCGCGGCGGGTACGGCGGGCGCGGACTGCGACGCGAGCGGGGCCTGCGGCGCGGGCGGGGGCTGCGATCCTGGCAGGGCGGGCGGCAGCACGGCGGGCAGGGCGTCCACCAGGGTCGTGAAGTCGCGGAGAACGGTGCGCGCATCGGTGGCGGAGAGCAGGCACAGCGCCGCCATCGTGTTCGCCCCGCCGACCGGGTCGTAGACCGGCACGGTGCTGCCGTCGTGCAGCGAACTCTCCGGAACCACGGACAGGTTGCTGCCCTCGCTCAGTGCGACTGCCTCCTTGACCACGGAAGAGTCCCAGACCCTGCGGTCCCGCCAGGCCTCGCCCCGGCCGTCCACCGCGAGGACGACGAGGGAACCCGCCGCTCCCCGCGCCTGCTCGGGGCCGAGAGTCCGCTCGGGCCAGACGACGGGGCGGCCCAGGAGGTGGTCCACGAGCATGCCGACGAGGTCGAGCCGGAAGACCTCCTCGATCTGCGGGACGGTCATCGCCCCGCCGAACCGGGCGGCCGTCTCGATGAGCCACATTTTCCCGCCGGCGCCGAGCTTGATCTCGGTGTGAGTGCCGCAATCGCGCAGGCCGAGGGCGTCCACGGCCTCGCGGGCCAGGGCCACGACGCGCTCCTGGAGGTCCGCGGGGAGCAACGCGGGGGTGATGCCGGCCCGTTCGGTGAACGGTTCCACCGTGGGCATCCGGCCGCTGACGCAGACCGGGTGGAAGACGCCGTCGGCCACCACCCCTTCGACGCTGACGTAGTCGCCCCAGCCGGGCTCGTCGAACCACCCGGCGGTGGTGCCCGTGACGATCTGCTCGACCACGAAGTGCGCGTCCGCCTCGGCGACATGGAGTTCCGCGAAGCCCAACTGGGCGGATTCGGCCATCACTTCGCGCGAGCGCCGCCAGGCGGCGTCGGCCTCCTGCGGGGACCCGATGATCTGGTGGGCGGTGGAGCCCGCGCTCCAGGCCGACTTCAGCAGCATGGGGACGGGCAGGCCGGCGGCGGCCTCGTGGAGTTCCGCCTGCGTGGCGACAGGGCGGAACTCCGGCTGCGGCAGGCCTCGGCTGTGCCAGGTGTCGCGCATCTTCCGCTTGTCGCGGGCGAGCGCCGCGGCGCCTCCCGCCCCGGCGAGGCCGAGCACCTCGCATGCCTCGGCGACCGCCACGACCGCGTACTCGGAGAAGGTGAGCACCGCATCCGCGCCGACGGCCTCCGCCCGCGAGACGATCTGCGAGACGAGGTCGAACCGCTCCGTCCCGGCGGGAGTCACGACCGATGCGCAGAGAACCCGTGCGGACGCGTCGACAGCAGACGGAAGCGCGCTGAGCGCCAGCAGGTGCACTTCCGCTCTCGCCGCCGCCCGGGACAGGACGTGACCGAGCGGCGGACCACCCTTGGCGTGCACCAACAGCACTGTGCTCACTGAAGATCGTCTCCCATCGCTCGTCCTGTCGTCCTCGCCGGTGGCGGCTCGCTCCCGCGGCACGGTCGCCGGCCCGGTCCCGCTCTCGGACCCGGCCGGGCGCATGCCGACGCAACCCGCGTAGATTCACTGCGGGTAACGGGCCCCGCACACAAGGGAATCAGGCCGTCGGCCGCAGAAGTGCCGCAGCAGGCGGGTGCCGGTCAGGCAAACGCCAAAGTCACCGACATCGCCGGGTGGTCGTGAAGGCCTGGGCTCGGCCTGGCGCCGGCCGGGACTGACCGGGACTCGCCTGTGATCACATATGGCGCGCCTCACCGGGGATGCCCTCACACTTCGCACTCGGCCGGAAACCGGGCATGGGCGGGACCGCCACGGGATAGGCATCGCGGTGTCGACTCCCGCCGTCCGGCGGGAACATGAACGGAAGGCAGTCGTGGTTGATTCCGGTCTCGAAGCACTGCTGGAGCACCTCCCCGTGTCGTGGTGGGAGGCCGACGAGCAGTGGCGCCTCCTGGAGCGGGGCGGCGGCGCCTTCGCGGACCTGCGCACCGCGCAGCGCTTCCTCGACCGCATGCGGCAGGAGATGTCCTCGCCGGGGCACTCACTCCAGGACGGCCACTGTCTGGTCCAGTTCGACGGCCGTACCTTCGACGTGAAATGGCCGCTGGGCGAGAGCCGGGGCCAGGGCTGTACCCGCGGGCTCGCGGTGGAGTCCGGTGTGCGGCCCACGGGTGGCCGCCGGTACGCCGCCTTCGCGGAGTTCGCCGACTTCGCCCCGGCGGCGGCCTTCATCCGCGACGGCGACGGCTGCTACCTGTGGGCCAACCACTCCTACGCGCATCTCTACGGCACGACACCGGAACGGGTGGTCGGCAGTCGCATCGAGGACCTCGACGCCCCCTCCGACGCCGCGCAGTTCCGCGCCCTGGACCAGGAGATCCTCAGCCGTGGCAAGCCGGTGCGCCACAACCTGAGCTATCACCGCTCGGACGGCAGCACGGGGCGGGCGGCCGGCCACCGCTTCCCCGTTGAAGAGGACGGCCAGACCTGCGTGGCCGGGATCTACGTCGACATCACCGAGCACACCCGCGCCATGAACCAGCGCCGGGAGGCCGAGGAGAACCTGCGGGCGCTGCGCGACCACAGCGGTCTGCCCTGCGCGCTGCTCTCGGCCAACGGCCGTATCGAGCAGGCGGGTACGGCGACCGCCGAACTGTTCCGGACACGCCTGTCCGAGCTCGTCGGCCGCCGCGCACACACCCTGCTCGCCACCACGCCCGACCTGCGCCAACTGCGCCTCGCATGGGAGGCGTTGATAACCCGCCGCATAAGACGGGTGGAGACGTCCGCCGTACTTCTCGATGCCCGGGGGCGCCAGCGCCGTGCGCAGCTCCACCTGGCCGCGGTGAGCCGGTCCTCCGGCCGGGCCGCGCACGTGTGGGCCGTCGTCACCCACCAGAGCCTCGCCCACGAGGCCCACCCCCCGCTCACCGCCGCGCAGATCCGGATACTGTCCCTCCTCGCGGAAGGCAGCACCAACGGCGAGATCGCCACCTCGCTCAAGCTGTCCCGGCAGGCAGTCGACTACCACCTCAGCCGGCTCCGCGACCTCCTGGGAGCCGCGACGAGACCAGCCCTCGTCGCCCGCGCCTACGTCCTCGGCATTCTCGCCCCCCGCGCCTGGCCCCCGCGTTCGGCCGCGACCACCCGGCCCCTCGGCTGACCCCGGGACCGGCCGCGCAGGTCCCGCAGCCGCGGACGGTCGGCGACTACCGGACCTGCGCAGCATTCCCGCAGCTCCCGCGGCCGGTTCCACAGGCGAGATGACGGTCTACGGCTGGAGCAGCAGGTCGCGCCGATACCAGGTGCTGGGCTCACCACCGAAGGCGGCAGGGTCGGCCGGGCCGACCGCGACGAAACCCGTCTTGGCCAATACCCTGCGGGACGCCGCATTGTTGCTGGAGGTGGCCGCCCGCAGGACGCGCAGCCCGTACCGCGTCGCCGCCAGCCGGCACAGCTCCAGTACGGCCGCGGTCGCGACGCCACGGCCGGCGGCATGCTGCGCGACACGGTAACCGAGCTCGGCGGAGCCGCCCTCGAAGTCGTACAGGTTGAACCGGCCCAGAACCGAACCGTCCTCAGCGGTGAGCACGTGGAAGGCGCTGATGCCGGCGTCTTGCTCGGCCAGCAGGGCGCTGAACCGGTCGGCGAACCGGTCGAAGAATTCGTCACCGCGGTCGGTAACCGAGGCAGCGAAGTAGGCCCGGTTGGCCAGCTCGAAGGCCAGCACCGCCGGTGCGTCACCGGCCTGCAGCCGCTTCAGCTCGGGCACGGCCCGACTCTACCCGTACAGCCTCAGGACCAGGGCGATGACGATCTTCTCCTGACGGCACCGTGGGCCGTCCCTCGCGCCGTCCCCGCGTCACGGCTCGCGTGCACCCGGCACCCGCGTCGTCCGCGGCTGCGGCCGGCGGCCAGAATGAGGCGAAGACACTGATGAACGGGGCGGGGGCGGAATGCTTTTGAAGGTGAAGTCGTGGCAGTGGGGGTACGCCGCGTGTTCGTGGGCGGTCGTCTTCGCCGGAACACATTTCTACTGGGCCCTCGGCGGCAGTGCGGGGTTGAAGGTGTCCGCCGGGGAGCAGCTCGCCACCGGGCGGCCGCTCTGGTTCGTGCTGACGGGCCTGTGGGGCGTGGGGGCTCTCTGCCTTGTCGGCGCCTGGCTCGGATGGCTGCTCGCCCGGTCACGGCCGCGTGGGGCGGCGTTGCGCATCGTTGAGTATCTGGGCTGGGTCCTGGGCTTCGTCCTGCTTGCCAGAGGCATCGCGGTGGAGTTCCTCCTGCTGACGAACGTGACGGACCTGGACGGCGTGACTGCGGACCAGCGGTTCTGGACCCATGTGCTGTGGAATCCCTGGTTCTTCGCGGGCGGGCTGGCGTTCGGGTTGGCCGCCCGCGACGCCCGCAGGCGCAGTCGCTCCTCAGCACCTCAGGCAGGGCGGAGCTTGCATACGGTGAACTCGCGCTGAAACGGGGACGGCCCTCCGGCCAGGGAAGCCGGCCGGGGTCGTTGCCGTGGACGCTGCCCGTCTGATCCCCTCGGCCAAGGGGATTGATCGTCCATGAGGGACATGGGGAGCGAAGCGGGGGAATCTTGACGACAGGACCGAACGGCGAGACGACGCTCCTGCAGGTGTTGCTGGACGCCGCCGCCGACGCCCCCGGCCAGGTGCTGGTGCATGTGGGGGGAGACGGCGGGGAACGGGCTGTCACCTTCGCGCAGTTGCGGGACGATGCGCTGCGCGTCGCGGGCGGATACCTGGCATCCGGCGTGGCACCCGGTACCTGCGTGCCGCTGCTCGCCGACCGTGGCGACGACTTCCAGGCGCTGTTCTGGGGCGCCCTGGCAGCTGGCGTCGTCCCGGTGCCGCTCGCCCCCGACGTGCGACGGTTGCTGCCGGTGTGGGAACTGCTCGGCCGTCCTCCCGTGGCCGTCGACGGGGCGAGCGAATCCCTGCTGGAGGAACTGTCCGGCGGTGTACGGGCATTGAGGCTGGCGGAGCTTCGGCAGGGGCATCCGCCGCCTCGGCTGCCGGACGTCTCCTCCGATTCGCTCGCCCTTCTTCAGTTCTCGTCGGGCAGCACCGGAGCGCCCAAGGGCGTGAGGCTGACACATGGCGCGGTCCTGGCCAATCTGGAGCAGATCCGCCTCGCCGCGGCCATCACGTCCGGCGACGTGGTGGTGAGCTGGATGCCGTACTTCCACGACATGGGGCTCATCGGCACACATCTGGCCCCGCTCGCCGCACGCATCAAGCAGGTGAGGCTGGAGCCGTTGTCGTTCGCGAAACGGCCCGCACTGTGGCTGGAGGTCGCGGAACGGCACAGGGCGACGCTGCTGTCGGCGGCGAACTTCGCTCTGGCCCTGGCCGTGCGGCGCATTCCCGACGAGGGGTTCGCCCGGTTCGACCTGGCCGCGGTGCGGCTGCTGCTGGTGGGCGCGGAGCCGATCGCTCCGGCCGTGTGGCGGCGGTTCCTGCGCAAGGCGGAACGTTCCGGTCTCGACGCGTCGGCGCCACAGCCGGTGTACGGCCTCGCGGAGGCCACGTTGGCGGTCACGTTCCCGCCGCCGGACGAGGTGGCTGTGCCGCTGGTCCTCGACCGGGCCGCACTCAGCCGCGGCCGCGCGGTGGACACCGTCCGGGGCCCGTCCGCCGTGGAGCTCATGGACGTCGGCGTGCCGGTGCCCGGATGCGAGGTCCGCATCGTGGACGACGCGGACCGCCCGCTGGAGGACGGACGGGTGGGACATCTGCAGGTGCGCGGGCCCCAGATCGCGCAGGGCTACCACAACGCACCCGAGGCGAGCGCCGGTGCGTTCGCCGGCGGCTGGCTGCGCACAGGCGACCTGGGGTTCCTGCGCGACGGGCGGCTGTGCGTGACGGGCCGCCACAAGGACGTGCTGTTCGTCGGCGGCCGCACCTTCCACGCCCCCGACCTGGAGGAAGTCGCGGTCGGCACCTCCGGCCTGCCGTCCTCCGTGGCGGCGGTCGTGGGCTCCACCGACCCTGAGGAGGGCGGGGAGCGAGTCGTCGTCTTCGTGCAGTGGGCGAGACCGCCCCGCGAGGCGGCCGATGTGCTGGAGCGGGTGGCAGGGCGGGTGCGGCAGGCTCTGGCCCACGACGACGTACGGGTGCTGCCGCTGCCGGCGGGTGCCTTCCCGCGGACGACGAGCGGCAAGCTGCGTCGGCGTGCGATGCGCGAGCGCTTCGAAGCGGGGGCCTACGCCGCGGTCGGGGAACGCTGGGCCCGCCGTGCGCCCGGCACCGCACCGACGGCGGACTCCCCGGTGGCGCCCGGCGGGTCGGTGACGCCTGCTCAGCCGGTGGCGTCCGACGGGTCGGTGACGGCGCGCTCGCGGGAAGAGGCCGAGCAGACCGTTGCCGGACTCTGGGCGCGGGTGCTGGGCCGCTCCCGGGACTCCATCGGGCCGCATGACCGGTTCCTGGCCATCGGCGGCTCGTCGCTGAAAGCCATGGAGGTGCTCGCCGCGCTGGAGGACACCTTCGGCGTCACCGTTCCACCGGCAGCGATGCGCGATCACGACACCGTCGCCGCGCTCACCGAACACGTTCTCGCGTCCCGGCGCGGCGGGCCGCCGGAGCCCGCCGCCCGCTCCGTCACCCCGGGCGGGGACGGCGACCCGGCGCCGCTTGCGGTCGTCTCCATGGCCTGCCGCTTTCCCGGTGCGGACTCTCCGGAGGCCTTCTGGGACCTGCTCGCGGCCGGCCACGACGCCGTCGGCACCGTACCGGCGTCCAGGTGGAGTACCCCTCCGGAGGCCGCTGCCCGCTGGGGTGCCTTCCTCGACGATCCGGCGGGCTTCGACGCCGCGTACTTCGGCATCGACGAGCAGGAGGCGACGGCGACGGACCCGCAGGCCCGGATCTTCCTGGAGCTGGCCCACGAAGCCCTGGAACGGGCGGGCTATGCGGGCGTACGGCGGTCGGGCCGCCGTATCGGCGTCTTCGCCGCGACAGGGGAGAGCGGCTACCGCGAACTGCTGGCGCAGGCTCACGGGCCGGGATGCGAGCTGCCTCCCGGCGCGCTGGTCGGCAACCTCCCCAACCTCGTCGCAGCCCGCGTGGCGCAGAGCCTGGACCTGACCGGACCTGCCCTCGCCGTCGACACCGCCTGTTCTTCCGCCCTGGTGGCACTGCATCTCGCGCGCCGCAGCCTCCAGTCCGGTGAGTGCGACGTCGCCGTCGTCGGCGGCGTCAACCTGACGCTGGCACCGACCGGCCACCGGCTGCTGGAGGCAGCGGGTGCCCTGTCGCCGACCGGGCGCTGCCGTCCCTTCAGTGCCGCCGCCGACGGTTTCGTCCCCGGGGAGGGCGGCGCGGCGATCGTCCTGGCCCGGCTGGAAGACGCGCACCGCGCCGACGACCCGGTCCTGGCCCTGCTGCGCGGCACCGCGGTGAACAACGACGGACGCTCACTGAGCCTCATGGCTCCCAACGCTCTGACACAGCGGGAGATCATCGTCCAGGCCTACCGGGACGCGGGCGTCGACCCGGGCACGGTGTCCTACATCGAGGCGCACGGCACCGGAACCGCCCTCGGTGACCCCGTCGAACTGCGCTCCCTGGCCCATGCGTTCGCACCGCGCAGCGACGGGCAGCCCCGACTGCTCGGCTCGGTGAAGAGCAACCTCGGCCATCTGCTCAACGCCGCCGCCATGCCGGGCCTGGTGAAGGTGGTCCTCGCCCTGGGCCACCGGCAGTTGCCCGCCTCGCTGCACCATGAGCCGCTCGCCTCCCTCCCCGACGGCGCGGCCGGCGCCTTCGAGGTGGTCACCGAGCACCGTGAATGGACGGCGTCCGGCCCGCTTGCGGCCGGGATCAACGCGTTCGGATTCGGCGGCACCAACGCGCACGCCGTTCTCGAACAGGCGCCCGCGCGCCCGGCGTCCGGCTCGCGCGGGCGGAAAGAGGCCCAGGCCGGGGCCGGTTCGCGGGACGAAGACGGGCCGTACCTGCTGGCGCTGTCCGCGCGCAGCGCCGCCGCGCTGGGCGCGGCGTCCCGCGACCTCGCGGCTCACCTTCGCACCCATCCGGCCCTCGACGAGCGCGACGTGTGCGCCACCGTCAGCACTGCCCGCGACCACGGCCGCCACCGCCTGGCGTTGGCGGGCCACGGCCGAGGCGACCTGGCCGAACGCCTGGAGGCAGGCCCGGCCCCCGTGGTGGCGCGCTCCCGGCCTCGGCTGGTGTTCCTCCTGCCGGGTCAGGGCACCGTGCGTCCCGGGGCGGGCCGGGACCTGTACCGGTCGGCTCCGGAGTTCCGCCGTGTCATGGAGGAGGCCTCCGAACTCACCGGTCCGGTCGGCGGACGGACTCTCGCCGAGTGGTGCCTGGAGCCCGGCATCCCGCGAGCCGGCCTTGCCCGTACGGAGGTCGCGCAGCCGCTGCTCGTCGCGTTCGGCGTCGCGCTCGCCCGTCAGCTGAACGCATGGGGCCTGAGCGCCGATGCGGTCGCCGGTCACAGCGTGGGCGAGATCAGCGCTGCGTGCGTCGCCGGTTCGCTCACCCTTGCCGAGGCCGTGGGGTTCGCCGCCGAGCGTGGCAGGCTGATGCGCGACCTGGCCGCACCGGGCGCGATGGCTGCCGTGGCCGGCGGCGAGGAGACCGTCGCCACTGTTCTGGCCGGCTCGGGCGACGCGCTGTGCGTCGCCGCGGTCAACGCCCCCGGCCAGGTGGTGATCGCCGGGACCGCCGACGCCGTGGACCGGGCCGTCGCACAGCTGGACGCCGAGGGGGTCCCGGCCCGCGGACTCCACGTCTCACACGGCTTCCACTCGCCGGCGATGCGCCCGGTGGCGGACCCGGTCGCCGCCGCGGCAGCGGCACTCACTCCCCGCCCGTCGTCGGTGCCGCTGCTGAGCACGCTGAACGCGCGGTGGCAGCCGTCCCTGGACCCGGCGCACTGGCGTGAGCACACCTTGCGACCGGTGCGATTCGCCGACGCCGTCGAACGCCTGCTGGACGACGGATACGACACCTTCGTCGAGCTCGGCCCCGGCACCACGCTGCCAGGGCCGGTCCGCGCCGTGGCCGCCCAACGCGACCCGTCTGCCGAGGTGTTCGCCCTGGCGGCCCCGGGCACGGACTCCGACGCGGGACACGCTCTTCTGACGTCCGTCGGGCAACTGTGGGCGCGCGGTGCGGAAGTGGACCACGCGGCGTTGGCCGGCGGGCGGGCCCGGGTCCCCGTTCCGGCATACCCCTTCCAGCGCCGCCGGTACTGGCCCGGACGCGCACCATCGTCACTGCTGCACCGCCTCACCTGGCGCGATACGTCCACGACGGCGGGCGGCGGCGCCCCGTCTGCCGTCCGGCTGGCCGGGCCGGACTCGGAACTGGCCCGGGCGTTCGCACATCGGCTGGAGAACCGGGGCACCGTCGTCCGGCGGGAGTCCGACGCCGACGGGCCGGACGCGTCCCCGCAGATCACCGTGCTGATCACCGGGCCGGCCGCCGACTGCGAAACCGTCGCGGATCTCGACACCGCGACGGGCGCCGCGCTGTCCACCGTGCCGGGCCTGTGCACGCCGCCGGCCGGAAACGGTGCGCGGCTCGTGGTCGTCACGGAGGACGTCCACGCCACCGGCACGGCCCCCGAACGGCTGCGCCCCGCCCAGGCCCTGATGACGGGTCTGACGCTTGCGCTCCCCGAGGAATATCCGGGCCGCACCGCCTACAGCGTCGACCTGTCCTCGTACGACTCCCTGGACGTCCGACTCGACGCCCTCGAACAGGAGTTGCTCCGGCAGCACGCGCAGGCGAGCCCGGAGGTGGTCGCGTGGCGCGGGGGCCGACGCCTGGCCCGTGTGCCCACGCCGGTGGGGACCGGCGCACCGTCCTCCCCGTCTCTGCCGCCTTTGCCGCCGCTGCCGCCCGGCGGGACGTATCTGATCACGGGTGGTACGGGCGGGGTCGGCGCCGAGCTTGCCCGCCATCTGGCGGGGCGCGGCCGGCCGGTGCTGGTGCTGGTCGGGCGTTCTGCCGGCCCGCCGGGACGCCTGATGGCCGAACTCCGGGCAATGGGGGCCATGGTGGAGTACCGCGCGGCGGACGTGGCGGTCGAAGCCGATGTCGAGGTTCTGGCATCGGAGTTGCCGCCCCTGGACGGGGTGTTCCACGCCGCCGGTGTGCTGCGGCCCGGCACGCTGCGGGCCAAGTCGCAACAGGAGATGGCCGATGTCCTCGCGGCCAAGGTGCGCGGCAGCCACCTGCTGTCCCGGACGCTGTGGCGACACGGGCACCGTCCGGCGGTGTGTGTCGCCTTCTCGTCCGTCGCCTCGGTGCTGCCCGGGCTTGCGGGCGCGATCGGCGACTACGCCGCGGCCAACGCCTTTCTCGACTCGTTCGCCGCCTCCGAGCGAGCTGCCGGCAGGCCCTGGCAGTCGCTGAACTTCGCCGCGTTCGCCTCGACGGGGCTCGCTGCCGGACAGCGGACGCGGACGTCCGTCGCGGCAGGCGGTCTCCCGCCGCTGACTCCCGGCACGGGGCTCGCGGCGCTGCACGAGGCATGCGGCATCGATGCCGCCCAACTGGTCGTGGCGGAGCTGGACGACGCGTCTCGCAGCGCGGCGGCCACGAGCGCGGCGAACTCCGAGGCGGAAGCGAATGCCGGGGCGGAAGCGAACACCGAGGCACCGGTAGGGGCAGGGACAGCGGCCGTGGCTGGAACCGCCTTGCCCGCGACCACCGTTGGGCGGGCACCCGCATCGCAGCCCACGCCTGCCACGGGCGCGGCCGGTGCCGCCTCGCACGGGACACACGAGGCGCACGAGACGCCCGAGTACGAGACATACGAGGCGCACGAGGCGCACGAGATCACGGAGGTGGTGAGCCGGCTCCTGGCCGAGGCCCTGCACCGCGCCCCGGCCGACATCGCCGACGACGAGCCGTTCCTCACCGTGGGACTGGACTCACTCACCGCCGTGGACCTCGTCAGACGGCTGGAGTCGGAACTGGGCCGTCCCCTGCCGCCCACGCTGTTCTTCGAGTACCGGACGATCGGCGAGCTGGCCGACCATCTGAGCGCCGGTTCCCCCGGTGCGCAGCTTCCCGCGGGAGAGCGGCGACAACTCGCTGCCGGGAGGGGCACGTTCGACGACCGAGCCGCGCTGCCCCTCACTCCCGTGCAGCTGGCCTTCCACGCGGGCGGCAGACTGCACCCCGGCGTCACCGCCTACGCCTTCGTGCGTCTGACCGTGAACGGCCCTCTCGACACCGGGTTGCTGGGCCGCGCCTTCGCCGTCCTGGCAGCCCGCCACCCGATGTTGCGCCTCAGGATCGAACCCGGCAGCGGCTCGCCACCCGTGCAGAACGCGGCACCGGCCGAGCCGGAGGACTCTGTGCCGTCCTGGTACGAAGTCCGTGACACCGACGGCTCGTTGGCGGATCTGGAGGAAGGGCTGTGCAACCGCCCGTTCGACCTCGCCGTCGAGGCACCCGTGCGCGCGGTCCTGGTGCGTGAGGGCGCGGAACACGCCCATCTGCTGCTGGTACTGCACCACGCGGCCGCGGACGGATTCAGCCTGAACGTCCTCGGCGAGGAGCTGTGGTCGGTCTACACCGCCCTTGCCGACGGCCGCTCACCGCAACTGCCGCCGCTGGAGGCCGACTTCGCCGACTACGCGGCCGCCGTCGAGGTCGAGCGTTCCTCACCGGAGTTCGCCGGGGACCTGCGGTACTGGCGTGAGAAGTTCACCGAGCACCCCGGGCTCCAGGGAGACCTGCCGTACGACGGCGCCCCGGACGCGCCGCACACCGCGCCGCTCACGGCCCACCAGGTGCCCACCGACCCGGAGTTCACCGACGCATTGCGCAAGTGCGCCGCCGCGCACGGCGTCTCACTCTTCCACCTGCTGCTGGCCGCGTATGCACGCTGCCTGTCGCGGTGGAGCGGCCGGCGCGACGTCACGGTCAACGTCGCCCGCGCCCGCCGCGATCTGCGGCTGGCGGGTATCGGCCGGCTGATCGGTCCGATCGCGGACACCCTGCCGCTCCTCGCCTCGGTCGACGTGGACGAGCCGGTGCCGGACCTTGCTCGGCGGCTGCACGGGATCTGGCTGGATGCCGAGCGGCACGCCCGTCCATCGAGCATCGACGTCTCGCGGCTGCCGCCCGCCACGGGCAACAGATCCCGCACGCCATCACGCACGCCGACCCCGGCGGGATTCAGTTTCGCCCGCTTCCCCGCCACGGTGGACCCCCGCTGCCCGGTCACGGTGCGCCCGGCCGCGGCACGCAGCGCCTCCGCCGCCACGCGCCTGGGACTGCTGTGCTGGGAGAGCGACCAGGCTCTGCACTTCTCCTGGAACTTCCCGTCCCGGCTGTTCACCCGTACCACCGTCGAGCGCCTTGCGCGCGAACACCTCGCGGAACTCGCCGGACTCGTCGCACCTGCTCCACCCGGAGCTCCGGCAGAGACGGAGCAGCAGGAAGTACGGGCGGGGGCGGTGGCACGGGCGGAGGCAGAGGTACAGACACAGGCAGAAGTACACGCAGAGACACCGGTCCCCGTGCCTGCGACCGAGCGGGGCGGAGTCGTCGAGCGCCTGTGCGCGCAGTTCCTGGCGGCCCCCGATCACGTGGCCGTCGACACGGGTGGGGCAACCATGACCTACCGGGAACTCGACCGCGCCTCGTCCGTACTCGCGGACAGGCTGCACGCCCGGGGTGTCGCAGCCGGGGACCTCGTCGGACTGCTCACCGCACCGGGTGCCGACACCGTCGCCGGCGTCGTCGGCATCCTCCGCGCGGGCGCGGGGTGGGTGCCGATGGATCCCTCCCACCCCGCCGGACGCCTGGCCGACCAGCTCCGGCGGTCCACGGCCCGCACCGTGGTGTGCCACGCCGCCTCCCGCGCAGTGGCCGACGCACTCGACGACGTGACGAGGATCGCCGTCGACGACCCGTCGCCGGTCCCGGTCCCGGCCCCTTCGGCCGGTCATGTACCCGACGGTCCCGTACCCGACGGTCCCGTACCCCCCGATCCCGGCGCTCCCGCCTACGTCATCTTCACCTCGGGCTCCACCGGCCGCTCCAAGGCCGTGCCGATCACGCACCGGGCGATGGCGAACTACCTGGACTGGGCACTGGACACTTTCGGCTATCGCCGCGGCGACAGGCTCGTCCAGACCGCCTCCGTCTGCTTCGACGCCTCCGTGCGGCAGCTGCTGGCGCCGCTGCTGGCCGGGGCCACCGTTCACACCCTGCCCCCGGACCTGGTGCGCGACCCCGAGGCGCTGCTGGAGCGACTCGTGAGGGACCGGATCACCGTGTGGAGTTCGGTGCCGACCCTGTGGGAGCGACTGCTGAGAGCCGCCGAGACCCGCGTACGGCGGGGTGCGCCCCCGCCTGACCTGTCCGCGTTGCGCTGGATCCATGTGGGCGGCGAGGCGCTGTCCCCCGGACATGTGCGTCGCTGGTACGACCTGTTCGGGTCCGGCCACCGCATCACCAACCTGTACGGGCCGACCGAGGCCACCATCAACGCGACCTGCCACATCATCGACGCCCGTCCCGCCGACGACGTGCGGCGGCTGCCGATCGGCCGTCCCGTCGCCGGCACCGAGGTGGCGGTCCTGTCCCCGGACGGGCGTCGCTGCGGCACCGGTGAACCGGGTGAACTGCTCATCAGCGGAACGGGACTGACGCCGGGTTACCTCGGCGATCCCGGGCTCACCGCAGCCGCGTTCACCGAGCGGGACGGGAAGCGCTGGTACCGCAGCGGCGACCGGGTCAGCCAACGGCCCGACGGCGAGCTGGAGTTCCTGGGCCGCCTCGACGACCAGGTGAAGATCCGTGGCCACCGGGTGGAACCGGGGGAGATCGAGGCCGTACTCCGCACCCACCCCGGCGTCGTCCAGTCCGCCGTACTGCACCGGGACGGCCGGCTGACCGCGTTCGTGGAGCCCCTGCCCGGTGTTCCCGCGCCCGGTCCCGTACAACTCCGTGCCCATCTGCGCGAGGCCTTGCCCGACTTCATGGTCCCGGGCCGGTTCCGCTTCCTCGACGCGCTGCCCCTCACCGGCACCGGAAAGATCGACCGCCGGCGGCTCGATGCCTCGCCCGTCGGCGAGCGGTGCACACGCGCGGCGGACGACGAACCCGACGAGGCCGCCTACGGGACTCCGCCCGCCACACCGACCGAGCGCACTCTCGCGCGCATCTGGTCGGAGGTTCTGGGGGGCGTTGCCGTCGGCCGTGAAGACGACTTCTTCGAGCTGGGCGGAGATTCCATCCTCGTCCTGGACGTGTTCGCACGCCTGGAGAAGGCGAACGGACTGCGACGGCACGACGCCGTGCTGCCCAGACCGACGGTCGTCTACGAACACAGCACCCTCGCCGCCCTCGCCTCCGCCATCGACGAGACCGTAAGGGACGGTGCCGTCCTCGACGAGGCCGCCAGGGACGCCACCGATGTCACCGATGTCACCGCGCTTGACGCCGGGGACCGAAGTGCCCTTCCGTTCCCCCTCACTCCCACCCAGCGGGGCTTTCTGATCGCTGAGGCCGTCGCGCCCGGATCCGGTTCGGCGTGGCTGGCCCGGCTGCGCCTGCGCGGTCCGCTGCGGCCCGACGTCTTTCAGCGCGCGGTCGATGTCCTGGTCGAGCGTCATCCCATGCTGCGCACGGTGTTTCCCGCCGGCACCCGGCCCCCGGTGCAGCAGGTACTGCCGCCCGCGCTCCGGCTGCCCGTCGAGTTCGAGACGCGGGCCTCGCCCGGCCTGGTCGACGAACGCGTATCCGCCGAACGCCGCCGCCGGTTCGAGCCCTGGGCCTGGCCGCTGCTGCGCCTGCGGGTGATGAGCCTGGGACCCGAGGACCACGTGCTGATCGCCCACGCCCATCACCTCATCGGCGACGGCTACAGCGTGGCCCTGTTCGGGAGGGAACTGCTCACCGTCCACGACCGGCTCGCCCGTGGCGAACCGGCAGGACTGCCGCCGTTGCGGGGCACCTTCCGCGACTACGTCGACTTCCTCCAGGAGCCGGCCGTGGACCGGCGTCCGGACCCGGTGAAGGCCGCGCGGACGGCACGTCACCAGCGCCCCTACCGCCGGCCCGACCTGCGCCAGGGCAAGGCAGGGGCCACCGTCTCCCCGGATGAGGGCTGTGCCGGGTTCAGGTCGGAGGGGTTCACCCTCGATACCGGGCTGACGGACGCACTGCTGCGGTCCACCACCGTCCGCGCGGCGCCGTACGCCCCTGTCCTGACCGCCTACTACCGGGCTCTGGCCGGCCTCACCGGGCAGCAGGACCTCGTTCTCGGGCTCGCGGTCACCGGACGCGACCATCCCCTGCCAGATATCAGCCGCCAGTTCGGACCGTTCGCCGCCGTGGTGTCGCTGCGCCCCGCCGTCGCCGAGCCCGATGCCTCAAGTGGCGCCTCCCGCCCGTCCTTCGGTGACGACCTGCGACGGATCACCGACGAGGTCGTGGCCGCACGGACGCGCGGCACCGACGGGATGTTGTCCGACGGGCCGCCGATGGCCACTCAGTTCCTCTTCAGCCACCTGGACTTCTCCGCTCTGGGCCCTCCCGCAGGCGAAACCCTGACTCTCGACTGGGAGGACCAGGACACGGAGCTCGCCGCGCCGCCGGCGGGGAACGACGTGTTCCTGGCTGCCCGGCCGGTACGGGACGGACTGCGCCTGACCCTGCGCGCATCAGCCGCCGCACTTGCGCCGGAGACCTTCACCGCGCTCAGCCGCGCCTTGCGGGACGAGGTCGCCCGGGCCGCCGCACCCCATTCGGCCCCGGGTCCGGGTCCGGCCCCGGGTCCGGGTCCGGGTCCGGCCCCCGCCCCGCCGTCGGCCCTCGCCCCGGCGCCGCCCGGCAGCGCACGCTCGTCCGTCACGGATGCGGCGCTCGTCGGTTACCTGCCGGCTCCCGGGCAGCTGGCCGCGCTCGCCGGGATGCCGGCGGCGGCCCTCCCCCGCGAGCAGCTGCGTGCCCTGCTCTTCCCGGACGGAGGTCCACGCCTGCTGGAGGAGATCACCACGCCGCTCGGACGCTCGGGCTTCGTCGCGCTGCCCCTGTTCGCCGACGAGCTGGCCCCCGGAAGCACGCTCAGCGCCCACACCGCCCGCGCCGTGACCCACGCGGCGTCCCTCGGCGCGCGCTGCGTCTCGATGGCGGGCATGATCCCGGCGCTCACCGGCTACGGATTCGAGGTCCTGCGCGAGGAGACAGTGACGACTGCGGTCACCACAGGCCATGCGGCCACCGCCGTGTCGGTGGTCGGGACCGTCCAGAGCGCGCTCGCCGCAACCGGACGAGACCTGGGGGAACTTGCTGTGGCCGTCGTCGGACTCGGCTCGATCGGCACCGCCTCCCTCAACCTGCTGCTCGACCGCGCCCCGCGCCCGCCTGCCCGGCTGCTGCTGTGCGACGTCGCCGGCAGCGCGCCCCGTCTGCGTACTCTCGCGGCGGAGTTGCACAGGAGCGGCCTCGCGCGGTCGGTGGCGACTGCCGAGTCCGGCCAGGTCCTGCCCGCCGCGGTGTACGAAGCCGACCTGATCGTCACCGCCGTCAGCGGCGGCACGGCCGTCCTCGACGTGGACCGGCTGCGGGCCGGCTCCGTCGTGGTCGACGACTCCTTCCCGCACTGCTTCGACACCGCTCGCGCCGTTGCCCGGATGCGGCAGCACGGCGACGTGCTGACCGTCGGCGGCGGACTCCTGGCAGTCGGAGACACCGAGCGGCATGTCGCCGGCGACCTGCCGGCTGCGGCCGCCTCCGGATACGCGGCGTGGTCCACGGTGCCGGGCACCGTCGCTTCCTGCCGGCTCGAATCCCTGCTCCATGCAGCCGTGTCCGGCCTTCCCCTGGTGCACGGTCTGGTCGACGGCGCATGCGCACAGGCTTATTGGGACGCGGCTGAGACGGCCGGGGTGAGCGCCGCGCCGCTCCATCTGCTCGGGCACACCGTCGAGGACAGCTCCCTGCGGCAGTTCCCGCGCAGCCGGCTGAGTCGCGGCTGAACGACCGGACGGCTCCGTGCTCCACTCCGTGTTCCCCTCGAGTACGTGCAACACCCGGACCCGCCTGGAGCCCGCTCGGTAGGGTCGTCGCATGGTGCAGAGCAAGGCCGAGAGCGTCGACGCGTACCTCGCCGAAGCCGAGGAGGGGCGGCGAGCGGCCCTGACCCGGCTGCGGGAGCTGTGCCGGGAGGAGCTGGAAGGCTTCACCGAAGTGATGGCGTACGGCATGCCCGTCTATGAACGGGACGGCAGCGGCGAGGTCGCCTTCGCCGGCCAGAAGCAGTACATCTCCTTCTACCTGATGCGCAGTGACGTCCGCGCGGCCTTCGCGGAGCGGCTCGCAGGGCACGACATGGGCAAGGGGTGTCTGCGCTTCAAGAAGCCCGAGCTGATCGACTTCGACCTGGTGCGTGACCTGCTCCGGGCCACGGCGGCGGAGCGGGGCAAGATCTGCTGACGCCGTAAGGGCCGTGACGGCTGTGACGTCGGGGGAACACCGGCCGCGCCGCCGCACGGCGGCAGGGCGCGCACGTCGGCCGCGGGCACTGCACCGGTCATGGCGTCCCCGTGGCCGTATCGCACCCGCTTCGCCCGGTTGGCGCACAGTCTCCTGTACGTGCGCTTCCGGCGCGGTCACTCTTGGACGGGTGCACCGAGCACCGCACGTCCATTCCGAGGGGGCACCCGTGGACGGTGAGCGTCCGCAGCCCGCCGGCAGCGGCGGGAACGGCGACGCCGACCGCTGTTGCGCCGACCGCGATCGCGGCGATCGCTGCACGAGCACGAGCACGAGCACGAGCACAGGACGGGCCGGCAGCCACAGCCACGGCCACGGCCACGGACGTGCCGTGGCGGTCGCGATGCTGGTGCTGACCGTGCTCACAGTCGTGATGGCTGCCGCCGCGGCCTGGCAACTCGTCTCCTAGGCCCGCGAATCGGCCGGCCGGGAGCCGCTGTACACCAAGATCACGCTGCTCTAATCTTGTGCGCCTGCCCGGTGGTTGACGCTTTGTTCGGGAGGTTGGTTCGGGTGGATCCGGAGCAGCAGGACGAGGACGTCCGTACTTCCGTGTCCCCGTCGGGTGCCGGTGCCACTTCCGTCGTCGTCATCGGCGCGGGTCCCGCCGGGCTCACCCTCGCGAACCTGCTCCACGCCGAGGGCATCGACTGCGTGCTTCTGGAGGCGGAGAGCCGGGACTGCATCGAAGCGCTGCCGCGCGCGGGCTTCCTGGAGGAGTGGGCCGTACGTGCGCTGGAGCGGCGCGGCCTCGCCGGGCCGGGGCTGCTCGCTGCGGAGGCGCAGGGCGACTGCGAGTTCCGGCTGGACGGGACGCGCCACGTCTTCCGCTACGGGGCGCTCTCCGGCCAGCGCCACATCGTCTACCCGCAGCAGCGGCTGGTGACGGACCTGGTGCGCTCGTACGCCGACGAGGCGGGCGGCGACGTGCGGTTCTCGGCACGGGACGTGGCCGTGCACGGCATACGCACCGAGCGCCCGTCCGTCTCCTGGACCGACCCGGCGACCGGTGAACAGCGCAGCATCGCCTGCGACTTCGTCGCCGGCTGCGACGGCGCGCGCGGCTCGGCCCGCAGCGCGATACCGGAGGGCGGCGTCGAGGTCTTCCGGCACGATCTGGGTGTCGGCTGGCTCGCCCTGCTCGCCGAGGCGCCGCCGTCGGCCGAGAGGGTCGTGTTCGGGCTCCACACGCAGGGGTTCGCGGCCCACATGGCGCGCGGCCCGCAGGTCACCCGTTACTACCTGGAGTGCCCGCCGGGCGACTCCACCGCCAACTGGCCGCACGAGCGCGTCTGGAGCGAGCTGCGCACGCGACTCGGCGCCCGCGACGCGGCGCCGCTCAACGAGGGCGAACTGACCGAGCGCCGCGTGCTCGACATGCACAACTACGTGGTCGAGCCGATGAGTTACGGCCGGCTGCATCTCGCAGGCGACGCGGCGCACCTGGTGGCACCCGTAGCCGCCAAGGGCATGAACCTCGCTCTGAACGACGCGCTGCTGCTGGCCGACGCCCTGCGCGCGTACTACCGGGAGGGCGACGAGAGCGGGATCGAGGGCTACTCGGACGCCTGCCTGCGACGGGTGTGGCAGTACCAGGACTTCAACAACTGGGTCTCGGAACTCGTGCACGGCCCGTCCTCCGGCGACCCTTTCCGCGCGGGCGTGACGGCCGCCAGGCTCCGGCGAATGACCCGTTCGGAGAAGGCGGGCCGAGCGGTCGCCGGCCTCTACATCGGCAGCGACGCGGACCACTGACGGCGCGGACCACTGACGGCGAGGGCCGGGCGGGCGGCTCCGGGCGTGCTACGCGGCCCCGCCCTCCACGAAGAGCAGACGGCGGTCGAGCGCCGTGGCACGCAGCGCGAGGGCCTCCGCGTACTCCGGGGAGGCGTACCAGCGCCGGGCCGTCTCCATGTCGGGGAACTCCAGGACGATCAGGAGGGCTTCGTCCGGCCAGGCGCCTTCGACGGCTTCGGGGTGCCGCCCACGGGAGAGATACCGCCCGCCGTGCTTCTCAACGGACACTGCCGCCAGTTCGCGGTATTCGCGGGCCGACTCCTCGTCGAGCACGGTGGTTTCGGAGATGACATACGCAGGCATACGACGAAGTTACAGATGCGCGCTGCCGTCGTCAGTCGCGGGGGAAGTTCTCCGTCGAGAGGGTGAGACCGACGGGGGTGTCGGAGAGGTCGATCTCCTCGCCGAAGTCGACGGTGAGGTCCCTGCCGTAGTCGCCGTCCTTCGGGTGTGTGAAGAGCCGGGAGCGGCCGACGTACGGGTCGACGATCAGGTACGCGGGGACACCCGACGAGGCGTAGGTCCTCAGCTTGGGCCCGTAGTCGTTGGCGGCGGTCGAGCGGGAGATGACCTCGACGACCAACTCGATGTCATTCGGGGAGAAGAGCCCGCGCGAGTCCGGGGTGGCGCCGTCGGCGATCTTGACGAGATCGGGGGCGAATCCGTTGAGGTGGCCGGGGAAGTCGATCCGGACGTCGGAGTCGATCTCGGCCTCCTCGCCGAGATGACCCTCCAACTGCCTCAGCACCTTCCGGATGATCTTCCAGTGCGTACGGCGCTGTGGCGACGTGTGCACGGACCCCTCGACGATCTCGACCTTGTAGCCCTCGGGGACGGGCATCCGCTCCAGCCGCTCGAACAAGTCGTCCAAGGTGAGCTCGTCGGGCTCTGTCATCTCGATCCTGTCGGTCATGACGGTCACGGTGACGCTCCTCCCCGCCGCGCCGGATCGCGCAGCCGCGCAGTACAACGATACGCACGGTTCGTCGGTTACGGACTGCCCCGCCGTGTAAAGCACACCGTCCCGGCGCTCAACTCAGGCGCAGGGCGAGGAAGAAGTCGAGTTTGTCCTCCAGGCGGGACAGGTCGCGGCCGGTGAGCTGTTCTATCCGGCCCGTGCGGTAGCGGAGGGTGTTGACGTGCAGATGGAGCCGGTCGGCACAGCGCGTCCAGGAGCCGTCGGCGTCGAGGAACGCGGCGAGGGTGGGGAGGAGTTCGGCACGGTGCCGGCGGTCGTAGTCGTGCAGGGGAGCCAGCAGTCGGGCGGTGAACGCGCGCCGTACGTCGTCGGGGACGAAGCGGAAGGGCCGGTACGGGGCCGGAGAACCGCTGCGAACGGCGTGCGTGTAATTTCCTTCCGGTGCCGATTCACCAGGATGAGACCAGGGCGGCCTACGACGGGGTCGTCGAGCTGTATGCGTCGATGTTCGCCGATCGGCTGGAGACGAAGCCGTTCGCGCGGAACATGATCGGCACCTTCGCCGAGCTCGTGCGTGGCACGGGAAACCTGCGGGCAGCCGACGTCGGGTGCGGACCCGGTCATCTGACGGCGATGCTGCACGACTTGGGGCTGGACGCCTTCGGGCTCGACCTCTCCCCGGCCATGGTCGACCACGCTCGGCAGGCCCATCCGTTGCTGCGGTTCGACGAAGCGCGAATGGAGAACCTGCCGGTCGAGGACGGCGCGCTCGGCGGGGTGCTGGCCCACTACTCCATGATCCATACCCCACCCGGAGAACTGCCCGCGCTGCTCGCTGAGCAGGTACGTGTCCTGGCATCAGGGGGCCTGATCCTGGTGTCCTTCTTCGGGACCGAGGGGCCGGAGCCGGTCCGCTTCGATCACAAGGTGACGCCCGCCTACAGCTGGCCGACGGAACTGTTTGCCGGGTTGCTGGCCGGGGCGGGACTCGTCACGGTGGCTCGGTTGCTCCACGACCCGGTGTCCGAGCGGGGCTTCCTTGACGCCCACTTGCTGGCCCGCCGCCCGTAGGACGCGGCTGTGCGGGCCCGGTCCCGGACGGGCGGATCAGCGAAGTCCGGCGAAGAGATCGTTCTCGGGTACGGCCGCGCCGGTGACGTCCCTGACTCGCAGGAAGGTCTCCATGCCCATCAACTCGCCGAACCTCTCCTTGCCCATCCTGAGGAAGAAGATGTTCTCGCCCTGACTGGCGTGCGCGGCCAGCGCATCGAACTTCTGGCCGCTGAACGCGGTGGTGTCCACCCACGTGGTGATCTCGTCGTCGGGGAGGCCGATCTCGGCCATCGCGGCGGTCTCGGCGGGATCCGGCTCCGGCATGTCCTCCTGAAACTCCCGCATGGTCTCCCCGAACCGCCGCATCATCGAGCGGGGCACCGTCGTCCAGTACGTCTTCGGCGTCAGCGCGGTCATCTCCAGCGCCGCCATGGTGATGCGGTGGGCCTGGATGTGGTCGGGGTGCCCGTAGAAGCCGTTCTCGTCGTAGGTGACGACCACGTCGGGCCGGTAGTGCCGCATGAGTTCCGCGAGCCGTGCGGCGCCTTCCTCCACGGGGGTCTGCCAGAACGATCCGGGTGCGTCGTTGCTCAGCCAGCCGGTCATCCCGGAGTCGGCATAATCCAGCATCTCCAGGTCGCTGACCTTCAGGACGTCGCAGCTCGCCTTGAGTTCTTCACGGCGCATCAAGGCGACGGCCGCCGGATCGTGCTCGGGATCGCCCGGCTTGACACCCCCCGGCCCGTCGCCGCAACCGCCGTCGGTACACGTCACGAGAACCGTGCGGACGCCCTCCGCCGCGTACCGCGCGAGGATGCCTCCGGTTCCGGTGGCCTCGTCGTCGGGGTGGGCGTGTACTGCCATGAGCGTCAAGGGCCGGTCAGTCATGAAAGGGTCCTCCTGCCGAATACATCTTGGTCCGGGTGAGCGGCGGGCGTACCGCTGTCCTGGGCCGGGGTGGCGGGGCGGACGACCTCGTGGTCTCCGCCTTCCCCGCCCGTGCGGCGCCGGCCGTCCGTCGATGCAACCGTGCCGGTGGGACCGGCTGCTGCGGACGGCAAGCAGCACGAGGCACCGGCTCCTTCGGCAGTCGGTGCGATCGCTTGCATGACTGCTCCAACCCCCGCCCGGGGTGGATCAATTCCGCGGTCTGTGGCGCATACGCGGCGGCGGTCTCCTCAACTCAGGCGCAGGGCGAGGAAGAAGTCGAGTTTGTCCTCCAGGCGGGACAGGTCGCGGCCGGTGAGCTGTTCTATCCGGCCCATGCGGTAGCGGAGGGTGTTGACGTGCAGATGGAGCCGGTCGGCACAGCGCGTCCAGGAGCCGTCGGCGTCGAGGAACGCGGCGAGGGTGGGGAGGAGTTCGGCACGGTGCCGGCGGTCGTAGTCGTGCAGGGGAGCCAGCAGTCGGGCGGTGAACGCGCGCCGTACGTCGTCGGGGACGAAGGGGAGGAGCAGTACGTGCGACGCCAGTTCCTCGTGTCCGGCCGCGCACACGCGCCCTTCGCGGGCGGCGGCGACCCGCCGTGCGTGGCGGGCCTCTTCGAGTGCGCCGTGCAGCCCGCCCGCGGAGTGCACGGTGGCGCTGACTCCGAGAGTGAGACGTTCGCCTTCGGTCAGGCCCTGTTCCAGCGGTTCGCGGACCGCGGCGAGCAGCGTGCCCGCGTCCAGTCCGGAGGCCGGGCCGGGACCGGACGGGGAGCCGGACTCCGCGGTCCGCGGTGTGCCGGGCTCCGGCGCGTCGTGCCCGGGGGTGAGTGCCGGGAGGGGGAGGAGGGCGACGGCTTCGCGGCCGGCGTGCGCGACCGCTGCCCGGTCGGCCGACTCCACGCCGGTCGTACGGGGATCGAGGAGGATCTCCTCCAGCAGTGACCGGCATTCGCGGCCGCCCTCGTGGCGTGAGCCGTCGAGCCGCGCGACGACGACCTGCCAGTGCGGTGCCCCGCCCAGGCCGGGGAGCAGCACCGGAGCCGCGACGCGCAGGCGTGCCGCGGTCTCGGCGGGCGGCGCGCCGGCGTGCAGAAGCTCCAGGACCTCCGTGGCGAGACGGCGGCGCACGGTGCGGGCCGCGTCGCGGCGCTCGCGTTCGACCGCGATGAGCTGTGTGACGCCGTCCACGAGGTCGAGGCGTTCGTCCGGCCAGTCGGCGGCGTCGTCCTCGACCGCGAGGAACCAGTCGGCGAGGCCCGGGGGACCGGGGGAGCCGGAGTGGCCGGAGGAGCTGGAGGCGTCCGCTGGAGAGGGGTCGCGCCGGTCGGGCCCGGCGGTCGTCTCCGTTCCCTGGCCGCCGCTGCGGACGGGGAAGAGCGAGTAGGTGGTCCCGGCCACGGCGATCCGGTGCGGGCGGTGGCCGGGCCGTCCTGCGCGCGCGGCGGCGAGGTGCTCGCCGGCGAGCCGGGCGCGTACGCCGGGGGACAGCGACACGGGAGCGGGCGTGCCCCCGGACAGCGGGCCCCCGCCGGTGCGCGCCTCCCCGCCCCCGGTCCTGTCCCCGCCCGCGGCCCTCTCCCTCCCCGGGCCCGCCACCGTACGGCCCGTGACGGACAGGACCCATGCCCGCAGGTCGAGGTCCGATCCGAGCAGATCGAGCACGGCGTCGGGGCCGCTGCCCGCGGGTCCGGACGACATCATCCGCCGGTGCCGCGCCACCACGGCGGCGAGGTCGCCCGCGCGCTCCTGGGAGACCTGCCGCAGCACGTGCTCGGTGACGGTCGCGAAGGCAACTTCCTCCATCACCGCGAACAGCGGAAGCCGGTGCTCGGCGCAGGCCGTCACCAGGGCGTCCGGCACCATGCCCAGCTCTGCCTCGCCCGCCGCGAGCCCCGCCACTCCGGCCGTCGCGAGGATGCGGACGAAGGGCTCGGCGTCCTGCGGCTCCCGGTACCAGGCGAGGCCGGTCAGGACCAGCTCGTCGCCCGAGAGATAACGGCCGGGGTCGCGCAGGTCGGTCGTCATGACGCCGCGCACCGTACGGTCCAGCTCGGCGTCCCCGGTGAGCAGACGCAGCCCGAGAGAGCCGGTCTCCAGAAGTGCACGCAGGCGCATGGTCGGTGGCCGCCGTTTCTGTGGGTGACGAGTGTGCTGCAGTGCCGGGCGCGCCGGGAGAGCGACGGCCGGGAGCGTAGCGGTGCGCCCGGCACGGAGGCGGGAGAGGGTGCCCTTCGGCCCGTGCGATGGCGCGAGCGGCGTGCACGCGCGCCTTCGTGCGAATCTACAAGACTGCGGCGGACAGCGGCCCGGAGCTTCATGGTTTCGGTGACTGCCCGTGCCGGGGCATGCATCGATGTACTGATCCGGAATCGCCCGCACGGCGCGTACGCCGACTGCCCGCAGACACCCCTCGACCCCGAGTACGTCAGAGAACGCGCACGCCAGCGACCTGAAGCGAAACGAGAAGAGCCAATGGAGTTCCTGCGCCCCGCCCGGTGGGAGGAGGCGCTCGCCGCGAAGGCCGAGCACCCCGGAGCCGTGCCCATCGCGGGCGGCACCGACGTCATGGTCGAGATCAACTTCGACCAGCGCCGCCCCGAACAGCTGCTGGACCTGAACCGCGTCACCGAGCTGCACGAATGGGAGACCGGCGAGGAGGAGGTCGCCCTCGGCGCCTGCGTCCCGTACACGAGGATCATCGAGGACCTACGCCGTGAGCTGCCGGGCCTGGCCCTCGCCGCCCACACGGTCGGCTCGCCGCAGATCCGCAACCGCGGCAGCGTCGGCGGCAACCTCGGAGCCGCCTCGCCGGCGGGCGACTCGCACCCGCCGCTGCTCACCGCGGGTGCGGAGGTCGAGGCCGAGTCCGTGCGCGGCTCGCGCCGTATCCCCGTCGAGGACTTCTTCACCGGCGTCAAGCGCAACGCACTCGCCGACGACGAACTGATCAAGCGCGTGCACATCAAGAAGGCGAGCGGGCCGCAGCAGTTCTCCAAGATCGGCACCCGCAACGCCATGGTCATCGCCGTCTGCGGCTTCTCCGTCGCGCTGCATCCCGAGAGCCGCAGCGTGCGGGCCGCGGTCGGATCGGCCGCGCCGACGCCCTTCCGTGCCCTGGCGGCCGAGGACTTCCTGGGCGCCGCGCTGGAGGAGGAAGGCCTCTGGGACAGCGGCGGGGCCCTCCCGCCGTCCGTGACCAAGGAGTTCGCCGGGCTCTGCTCGGCGGCCTGCAACCCCATCGACGACGTACGCGGCAGCGCCGCGTACCGCCGGCACGCTGTCGGCGTCATGGCCCGCCGCACGCTGGGCTGGGTCTGGGACGACTACCGCGGAGGCGCCGGCAGCGGTGCCGGCCGTGCCGCGGGCGACGAAGGAGGCTCGCGATGCGCGTGACATTCACCGTCAACGGACGCCGGCACGAGGCCGACGACGTGTGGGAGGGCGAGTCGCTCCTCTACGTCCTGCGTGAGCGCATGGGTCTGCCCGGCTCCAAGAACGCCTGCGAGCAGGGCGAATGCGGTTCCTGCACGGTACGCCTGGACGGTGAGTCCGTGTGCGCGTGCCTGGTGGCCGCCGGGCAGGTCGAGGGGCGCGACGTCGTGACCGTCGAAGGGCTCGCCGACTACGCGAGGCAGCGTGCGGAGGCCGCCTCCGCGGGCGGCACGGCTGCTGAATCCGCGTCCGTCTCCACCTCCGCCGCCGACGAGCAGCGCTGGGCGGCGGCGCCCGCCGCGGACGGCGTCCCGCTCTCGCCCGTACAGGAGGCGTTCATCGACGCGGGCGCCGTCCAGTGCGGCTTCTGCACCCCGGGTCTGCTCGTCGCCGCCGACGAACTGATCGAGCGCAACGCGCGGCCCTCCGACGCGGACATCCGCGAGGCCCTCTCCGGGAACCTCTGCCGCTGCACCGGTTACGAGAAGATCCTCGACGCGGTACGGCTGGCTGCCGCCCGTACGGATCACGCGGAAGCACCCGGAGACGGAAACGGCCCCGGCCCCCACTCCGGACATGGCCCCGCACAGGGAGAGGTGGTCTGAGATGCCCGGAGCGTCCCCGACCCGCATCCCCACCGCCCTCACGCAGGGAACCGTCACCAAGGGCGGCATCGGCGAGTCCACGCTGCGCCCCGACGGGACGCTGAAGGTCACCGGGGAGTTCGCCTACGCCTCCGACCTGTGGCACGAGGACATGCTGTGGGGCTGCACCCTGCGCAGCCCGTACCCGCACGCCGAGATCCGCTCCGTCGACGTGTCGGAGGCGCTGAAGCTTCCGGGTGTGTACAGCGTGATGACGCACGACGACCTTCCCGCGACGACCCACTTCGGCCTGGAGATCCACGACCAGCCGGTGCTGGCCAAGGACCGGGTGCGCTACCACGGCGAGGCCGTCGCCATCGTCGCGGCCGACCATCCGGAGACCGCGCGCCGCGCCGCCGCGAAGATCCGCGTCGAGTACGCCGAACTGCCTCCCGTGCACGACGAGGACAGCGCGACCGGGCCCGGCGCCCCGGTGCTGCATCCGGGCCGTGACGACCATCACGCGCCCCACGTCACGCACCCCAACATCGTCCACCGGCAGCCCATCGTCCGCGGCGACGTGGCGGCGGCGAAGGCGCGGGCCGATGTCGTCGTGCGCGGCGAGTACGAAGTCGGCATGCAGGACCAGGCGTTCCTCGGACCCGAGTCCGGTCTGGCGGTGCCCGCAGAGGACGGCGGCATCGACCTCTACATCGCCACGCAGTGGCTGCACGTCGACCGCGACCAGCTCGCGCCCGTCCTCGGACTGCCCCAGGACAAGGTGCGGTTGACGCTCTCCGGCGTCGGCGGCGCGTTCGGCGCGCGCGAGGACCTGTCGATGCAGGCACACGCGTGCCTGCTGGCGATGGCCACGGGCAAGCCCGTCAAGATCGTCTACAACCGCTATGAGTCCTTCTTCGGCCACGTGCACCGCCACCCCGCCAAGCTCACCTACGAGCACGGCGCCTCACGCGACGGCAAGCTCCTCTACATGACGTGCCGCATCGTGCTGGACGGCGGCGCGTACGCCTCCTCCTCGCCTGCGGTCGTCGGCAACGCCGTGTCACTGGGCGCCGGCCCGTACGAGGTGGACAACGTCGATATGGAGGCGCTCGCCCTCTACACCAACAACCCTCCGTGCGGCGCGATGCGCGGCTTCGGCGCAGTTCAGGCCTGCTTCGCGTACGAGGCACAGATGGACCGCCTCGCCGCCGAACTCGGTATGGACCCGGTCGAGTTGAGGCAGCGGAACGCCATGTCGCAGGGCTCGCTGATGCCCACCGGGCAGGAGGTCGACTCTCCCGCGCCCGTCGCGGAGATCCTGCGCCGCGTCAAGGCGATGCCGATGCCGCCGGAGCGCCAGTGGGAGAGCTCGCAGAGCTCCGGCGCGGCGGGCGGCAGCACCGGAGTGGACGTACGGGCGCTGCCGGGCGGCCTGTCGAACACCACGCACGGAGAAGGCGTGGTGCGCGGAGTGGGCTACGCCGTCGGCATCAAGAACGTCGGCTTCTCCGAGGGGTTCGACGACTACTCGACGGCGCGTGTACGTCTCGAAGTGGCCGGCGGAGAACCCGTCGCCGTCGTGCACACCGCGATGGCGGAGGTCGGGCAGGGCGGCGTCACCGTGCACGCGCAGATCGCCCGTACCGAACTGGGCGTCTCCGGCGTGAGCATCCTGCCCGCGGACACGCAGGTCGGATCGGCCGGTTCGACGTCCGCGTCGCGGCAGACCTACATGACCGGCGGCGCGGTCAAGAAGGCCTGCGAGGCCGTACGCGAGAAGGCCGTCCGGCTCGGCCGGGAGAAGTTCGCGGGCCACCACCCCGCGTGGGTGTCCGGCGGTGAACTCCTGCTGGAGGGCGGCAAGGTCGTCACCGGGGACGGTGAGGTCCTCGCCGCGCTCGCCGACGTACTCGGCGACGAAGTCATCGACGAGGAGCTGGAGTTCAGGCACCGGCCGACCGAACGGCTCGACCTGGAGACCGGGCAGGGCTTCGGCCACGTCCAGTACTCCTTCGCGGCGCACCGTGCCGTCGTCGAGGTCGACACCGAACTGGGCCTCGTCAAGGTCGTCGAACTCGCCTGCGCGCAGGACGTCGGCAAGGCCATCAACCCGCTCTCGACGATCGGCCAGATCCAGGGCGGTACGACACAGGGCCTGGGCCTGGCCGTCATGGAAGAGATCCTCGTCGACCCGGGCGGCAAGGTACGCAACCCCTCCTTCACCGACTATCTGATCCCCACCATCCTCGACACCCCCGCCATCCCCGTGGATGTCCTGGAACTCGCCGACGAGCACGCCCCGTACGGGCTGCGCGGTGTCGGCGAGGCGCCGACGCTCTCCTCCACCCCGGCAGTCGTCGCCGCGATCCGCAACGCGACCGGTCTCGCCCTGAACAGGGTCCCGGTCCGTCCCGAGCATCTGACCGATACCCGATAGTGCCGCTCCCGGCACAGCTTGCCGGGAGGGGCACGAGCCGCCCGGCCGGTGCGGAAGAACCGCACCGGCCCAGGGCACTCCCCGTACCGTCTCGGGCCGTCCCCCGGGTCGTGCATCCCAAATCTCCGCAGTGCCGAGGCACTTCGGGGTGCCCCGACGAAACTTGGGAGCGCAACCATGACCCAGTCCAAGACAGCATCCGGCGGAAGCGCGGAAGACACGACCGCGGCCGCTCCCGGCCCCGCGGCCCAGTCGGCCGGACACTCCCGGCTCGACCGCTGGTTCCGCATATCGGAGCGGCACTCGACCCTGGCGCGTGAAGTACGCGGCGGTGCGACGACGTTCATGGCGATGGCCTACATCGTCCTGCTCAACCCGGTGATCCTCTCCGTTCCCGACGCGACGGGGGCCACCCTCGACGCCGGTCAGGTCACCACCGCCACCGCCTTCGCCGCCGCGGCCACCACCCTGGTGATGGGCGTGCTCGGCAACGTGCCGCTGGCGCTGGCCGCCGGGCTCAGCGTCTCTGCCGTGCTCGCCTACCAGGTGGCGCCGGAGATGAGCTGGGCCGGCGCCTTCGGCATGTGCGTCATCTACGGTGCCGTGATCATCCTGCTCGTCGTCACGGGACTGCGACGGCTGATCATGGACGCCATTCCCCTGGCGATGAAGCACGCCATCACCATGGGCATCGGACTGTTCGTCACCCTCATCGGGCTGGTACAGGCGGGCTTCGTGACGAGCATGCCGGGACCGGGCGGAGTCGCGGGCGCGAAGCCGCTCCAACTGGGCACCCACGACATGCTCACGGGCTGGCCCGTGCTGTGCTTCGCCGTCACGGTGCTGCTCGTATTCGTGCTCCAGGTGCGGCGCGTACCCGGTGCGATCCTCACCGGCATCGTCGGGGGCACCCTCGTCGCGGGGCTGGTGCACCACTTCGCGGGGCTGGAGAAGAAGGACTGGGGCGGACGGAACGCCCCGGAGATCACCGGAAGCATCGTGAGCACCCCCGACTTCGGCCTCTTCGGGAAGATCTCCTTCGACGGTGTCACCGAGGCCGGCGCGGTCACCGTCGGCGTCATCGTCTTCACCCTCGTGCTGGCGGGCTTCTTCGACGCCATCGGCACCATCATCGGAATCGGCCAGCAGGCCGGACTGGCCGACGACGAGGGACGGATGCCGGGTCTGAACAGGGCCCTGGCCATCGACGGCGCGGGCGGTGTCGCCGGCGGTGTCGCGGGCGCCTCCGGACAGACCGTCTTCGTGGAGTCGACGGCCGGTGTCGGCGACGGCGCCCGCACCGGACTGGCAAGCGTCGTCACCGGACTCGGTTTCACGCTCTGCCTGTTCTTCACGCCGCTCGCCCAGGTCATCCCCACGCAGGTCGCCGCGGCGGCGCTCGTCGTCATCGGATCGATGATGATGAGCAACGCCAGGCACATCGACTGGAGCGACATCGCCACCACCGTGCCGGTCTTCCTGACGATGGTGCTGATGCCCTTCACGTACTCCATCACCGCCGGCATCGCCGCGGGCAGCATCTCCTACGTCGTGATCAAGGCCGCCCAGGGCCGGTGGCGCGACGTGGGCCCGCTGATGTGGGGACTGGCCGCCGTCTTCCTGCTGTACTTCGCGCTCAGCCCGCTCGAAGGATGGCTCGGCGTGAAGTGACGAGTGGGGCCCTGGACGCCCGTCGCGCGTAAACTCGCAGGTCGCAGCCTCAGCGCTTGCCCGTAAGGAGCCAACGATGCTGGACATCGCCGCCGAACTGCACCACTGGTGCGAGCAGGAGCGCGATTTCGCCGTCGCGACGGTCGTCGCCGTGAGCGGCAGCGCGCCCCGCCAGCCGGGTGCCGCGCTCGCCGTGGACGGCGCCGGCGAGGCGGTGGGCAGCGTCTCCGGAGGGTGCGTCGAGGGTGCGGTCTACGAACTGTGCCGGGAGGCCATGGAATCCGGCCGCAGCGTCGTCCAGCGCTTCGGCTACAGCGACGAGGACGCCTTCGCCGTGGGGCTGACCTGCGGCGGCGTCATCGACATCCTCGTCACGCCCGTACGCGCGGGCACCGGGGCCTACGCGATGTACGCGGAAGCGGTCGCGGCCGCGGCCGATGGCCGGGCCGTGGCGCTCACCCGCGTCGTGGAGGGGCCGGAGCAGCTGATGGGCGGCGCGATGTACGTGCCGGCCGCCGGCGAGGTCTCCGGCACCCTCGGCGGTTCCGCCGCGCTTGACGAGACGGCCGCCGCCGAGTCCCGGGCGCTGCTGGACGCGGGGCGCACCGCCACGGTCGAGACGGGTACGGAGGGCGGCGCGCCGGGTGCCGGAGGCCGGGCCGGCGCAGGCGAGGGCGACCCGATGTGCGGCCCGTCGGTGACGCTGCTGGTCGAGTCGAGTGCGCCGCCGCCCCGGATGCTCGTCTTCGGTGCCATCGACTTCGCGAGCGCGCTCGCGCGCACCGGCGCCTTCCTCGGCTACCGGGTCACCGTGTGCGACGCCCGCCCCGTCTTCGCCACCGCCGCCCGCTTCCCCGACGCGGACGAGGTCGTCGTGGAGTGGCCGCACCGCTATCTCGACTCCCAGGAACTGGACGGCCGTACGGTCGTGTGCGTACTGACACACGACGTCAAGTTCGATGTGCCGCTGCTGGAGCGGGCACTGCGGCTGCCCATCGCGTATGTGGGGGCCATGGGCTCGCGCCGTACCCATCTGGCCCGGCTGGAACAGCTGCGTGAGGAGGGCGTCGGCGAGGACGAACTGGCGCGGCTGCACTCGCCGATCGGCCTCGACCTCGGTGCCCGTACGCCCGAGGAGACGGCACTGTCGATCGCCGCCGAGATCGTCGCCGTACGGCACGGCGGCACCGGAACCCCGCTGACGGGGGCGCACATCCCGATCCACCGCTAGGGCGTCCGCAAAGCTCCTGGCCCGGCTGGTCCGCCGGCCGAACCGCCTGCTGCGGCGTTCCCGGGCGTCCCGGACCCGGACGCTTCAGGCCCTCGCGCTCGCCCATCGTGTCACTTAATGCCATACTGTCGCTTGGCGACGTGCAATGGGGAGGTGACGCGGCGTCATGACGACGGAGAAGCGCAGCGGTGGGGGGATGAGCGAGCACCGGCGTGCGCGGCTGCGGCTGGAGATCTCCCGGGAGGCGTCGCGCCTGTTCTGGGAGCAGGGTGTGGCCGCTACGAGCGGCGACCAGATCGCGAATGCCGTGGGGCTCTCCACGCGCACCATCTGGCGGCACTTCCGCAGCAAGGAGAGCTGTGCCGAGCCGGTCGTCATGCAGGGCGTCGTGACCCTGCTGACGGTGCTGCGCAGCTGGCCCAGGCAGAGCTCCCTGGAGGACCACCTGGCCACGGAGCTGGCCAGGCTCCGTCACGAGGAGCCGCCCGTCGACATCGCCGACGAGATGCTGGCGATGAAGATGATCCGGCTCGCCGACACCGAGCCGGCACTCCGCACGGCCTGGCTGATGGCCTGCGACCAGACCGAACGGGACATGCGCGTGATCGTCGGCGACCGTCTCGGACGTCCGGGCGGTGATCTGGAGGTGCGGCTGCACGCCGCGGCCGCCGCCTCGGTCGTGCGGGTGATGGACGAGCACATCGGTGCCGCCATCCTCGCCGGCGCCGACGTCACGGAGTTCCAGGACGTGACGGCCCTCGCGCGGCGCTTCGCCCGTGCGATCCGCACGGCCACCGGCGGAGCCGTCGGAGACCCCGTCGCATGAGGGCGTCGAGCAGAGCGAGGACCGTAAAGCGCGCCGGCCGAACCGGGACCGACCCAGGGAGTGTCCGTATGACCGCCGTTCCGCGCGAGACCCCGCATCTCGCCGTCGAGGACCTCTTCGGCCCGCCCGCCACCTGGGCGGACAGCCGGACGCGGAGTAGCCGCGGCACGCAGCGCGGCACCTGCAACCCGTACACACGAACGACTACTTGGTGAGTTGATCCCGCATCATGACTGAATCCGCGTTTCCCGCCACCGAGAAGGCCCGCCACCATGAGCCGGACGGGGCCCCCTCAGCACGCCGGGCGAAGCAGACACCCCTCGACCACATGGGCGGCACGACCGGCCTGGTGTACACGATGCTCCCGATCGTGGCGTTCATCCTGGCCAACGGCTCCTTCGGGCTGACGGCCGCCATATGCGCCGCCGTCGGTGTCGCGCTGGTGATCTCAGTGCTGCGCCTGGTGCGCAAGGAACCGCTCCAGCCGGCTCTCTCCGGTCTGTTCGGTGTCGCGGTCGCCGCGTTCGTCTCCTGGCAGACCGGGTCGGCCAAGGGCTTCTTCCTGCTGGGCATCTGGAGCAACCTCGCCCTCGGTGTGCTCTTCCTGGTCTCGGTCCTCGTCCGCCGGCCGCTGGCGGGAGTCGTCTGGGGCGCGCTCAACGGCACCGGGACGGCCTGGCTCAAGGACAAGCCGTCACGGCACTGCTACGACATCGCCACGCTCACCCTCGTGGGAGTCTTCGCGGCCCGGTTCGTGGTCTGGCAGTGGCTGTACGAGGACGACGAGACTGGCTGGCTGGGCGTCGCGAGGATCGCGATGGGCTACCCGCTCCTCGGGCTGGCGTTGCTGGTGGTGCTGTGGGCGGGCAGGCGCTCCGGCAAGCGGCTGAAGGCCCTGGCCGCACAGCAGCCGGCCGGACAGCAGCCGGCCGGGTCGGCCTGACCGGCCGACCCGGTCAGGCACAGCTCAGCTGCTGTCCGCACCGGCCGCGGCCGCCGTCTCCGCGACGGCGGCACCGAGGGCGGCGCGAGGGCGCCCGTCGTCCCGTCCGGTGGCAGGGCCCGCGATGACGACGCCCGGCCGTTCGTCCAGCAGCGCGAGACCGACAGGCGTCAGCATGTGCCGCACCGCATTGCGCTCCCGGCTGCTCGCGATCAGCCCAGCCCCCCGCAGCACCGCCGCGTGCTCGCTCGCCGAGGAGACCGAGACCCCGGCTCTCCGTGCCAGTTCGGTCGTGGTGCAGTTGCCGCCGACGGACTGCAGGACGGCCGCCCTCGTGACCCCGAGGAGCCGCGCGAGGTGGGCGCCCGTCTCCTCCGCGGTGCTGCCGGTCATGTGACCCGAACGGTCGGGCGCGCGTGCCGGATACACCAGGGTCGGCGGCAGGGTCGGATCGGCCAGCGCCACCGGCGTACGGCGGCAGAAGTAGGACGGGACCAGCAGCAGCCCGCGACCCCGCAGATGCATGTCGCTCTCCATGGGGTAGTCGCACTCGAGCACCGGCGGATTCCAGCGTATGCGGGGTGCGAACGTGCGCAGCATCGCCTCCGTGCCGCTGTACCACTGCACGCGTGCCCGCCACGTACGGTCGCCCTCGATGCCGGCACAGAGGCGCTGCCACGATGCGCCGAACGCGACGCGCCGGTAGTCGCGCATCGCCTCGCCCAGCCGGTGCAGCACGGGTGCGGAGCCCTCGGCGACGGAACGCGTCCAGGAGCAGGGAGGACGAGGCTGTCCCCTGCTCAGCTTCTCGATCTCGGCCCGTAACTGACTGCGGGGTGTGGAGAGCATCGACTCCAGGCCCGCCTCGAAACCCTCCGAACCCTCGGGCGGAGTCAGGAAGTCGGGAAAATAGCCGCGGGCCGGCACGAGCGGCAGCAGCAGCCGGAGCGAAGCGGAGCCGTGCCCCAGCACATGACTGCGCCAGTCGTCCAGCGCGCGCTCCCGGTTCCTCTCCCGGAGTTGATGAAGGCTCAGTACGGACTCCCAGAGCGGGTCCGGTCCGTCGGCGACCCTCGTACGGGCAATGTCGCCCGCGGTGAAATGCACACGCAGCATGAATCCCCCGATTTCTCAAGCGTGTTCGCGCAGTACCGCATTGCGGCGCGCCGCCCGGCCGTGTCCTGTTGTTCCTGCAGGCGGAACACGGCGACGGCTGCACTCGACGTTGGTGTGCGGGATGTCCCGTTGCAAGGGAAAAGCCACTCTTGGGACAACGGGACATCCTGGACGCCGTGAGCTGCTATTTTCCATCGATGTGGGACGGCCCGGCCGCCGTCCCGCCGGGCCGGGGGGCCGGCAGGAGGGGGAGGCCATGTCATCGGGGAGGGAAGCTCCCGTGCCGTCGCGGCTGGGTGAGGAGCTGGAGGACCTCAAGCGGCGCAGCGGACGCAGCTACGCGGCGCTGGCTCACCGCACCGGCCTGAGCCGGTCCACGCTTCACCGGTACTGCCAGGGCGCCACCGTTCCGGGCAGCTTCGGCGTCGTCGAGCGGATCGCGCGCGTGTGCGGGGCGAGTGATGAGGAGGTCGACCGTCTCTACCGCGCCTGGCGGAGCCCGGACGGCAGGCAGAGCCCCGTCGGGCAGGAGAGCGCCGGGCAGGACGACTCCGGTCAGGTCCACGGAGGGCCGGACGACACCGGCCCCGAGCCCCCTCCGCACGACGGAGCGGAAGCCGCAGCCGGCGGTCAGTACGGCGGGCACGGTCAACGCTCAGCCCTCGCAGCGCCGTTGCGCACCTTCTACTGGCTGCGGGCGGCCGCGCTGCTGCTCGCCTTCGTCGTCACCTCCGCGGTCAGCGTCACCTCGTACCCGGGCGTCTGGCAGTTGCCGGGCAGGGCAGCCGGGAAGGCCGGTGGCCAGCGGTCCCCGGCCGTACCCGGGGAGCAGCAGTTCAAGGGGCCGTTGTGGTCCCTCGCTCCGAAGCCCGTGCCACCGGAGTTCCTGGGGCTGACCCTGAACACGGACACCGGGCTGATGCCCGGCTTCCGTACCGGCTCAGTTCGTCTGTGGAACAGCGAGACCCGCTGGGGCACCATCGAACGCCGCCGCGGGGACTACGACTGGACGATCCTCGACAGGATGGTCGAGAGCGCTGAGCGCGAGCGGCTGCCGGTCCTCTTCACCTTCGGCGGCACGCCGCTGTGGGCGGCTTCCGACGGCCGCAATCCCATCTTCAAGGATTCGCTGGCCTCACCTCCGGACGATCTGGACGACTGGGACCGCTTCGTGGAGAAGGTCGTCGAGCGCTACCGGGGCCGCATCGAGTCCTACGAACTGTGGGACTACCCCAGCCACGAGGGCATGTTCTCCGGCACCGTCTCCCTCCTGGCCCGGATGGCCGAGCGGGCCGCCCGCATCATCCGCCGCCTCGACCCGGACGCCCGGGTGGCCTGCCCGTCGTTCGGACACCTGCGCAGCGAGCGGGGCCGCTCCCTGCTCCGGGAGTTCGCTCGCACAGACGCGCTTGAGAGCTGCGACGCGCTCGCGCTGAAGATGCCGCCCCGCAAGCCTGACGGGCCGCCGGAGGAGATCATCGAACTCGCCGCAGATGTGCACAGGCTCCTCCACGAGGAGGGCTACAACGACATGCACTTGTGGAACACCGGCCCTGACATGAGCATCGTCCTCGCCGAGCCGCTCGACGCCCGCCGGGCCCGCGACTACGCGGTGCGCTTCTACCTCTCGGGTCTGTTCAGCAGGCACTACGGCATGCGGCGCATGTACTTCTACAACTGGGGAGGCACCGGACTGCCCATCGTCGTGCAGCCGGTGGGCGGCCGGCCGACGGAAGCCGGGCTGCGGATGGGCAGGCTCGCGCGATGGCTCAAGGACACCAGCATCGTCTCCTGCGGCGAGGGCGGACGGAGCGGGCTTGCGGAAGGCGCCTACACCTGCCGCTTCGAGCGTGACGGCAGGGCCCTGCGGGTGTACTGGACGACCCGTGGCCGCGCGGAGGTGACCCTCGGCCGGGGCGCGCAGCGCCTGCGGCACATGGACGGCAGCACGACGCCCGCCCGGGAGGGCGACCGGATCGGCTTCGGCGAGGAGCCGGTGATGATCGAGTACCGCGCGAAGTGACCCGCTGCCGTGCGGCTGAGCCCCTTCGTCCTTCCCCTGGTCAGAACAGCTTCACGTCGGCCAGTACGGCGAGGTGGTCGGAGCCGTCCAGTTCGAGGAACTCGGCCTCGACCGCCGTGAGCGGGTCGCTGACCAGGACGTGGTCGATCTGCGCCCCCATCGGACGCAGCGGCGTGTTGTTGGGCCAGGTCGGCGTGCGGGACTGGCCGGTGAGGCGGGCGGCGTCGTTCAGCCCGGTCTGCAGGACGGCGCGGAAGGAGGCGTGGTCCTGCGAGGAGTTGAAGTCGCCCGCGACGATCGCGGGGGTCTCGCCGCGCGAAGCGCTGTACGAGCGCAGCGCGCCGAGCTCCTTGCGCCAGGTGCCCAGGGCGTCCGGATTCGGCGGCATCGGATGGGCGACCTGCACCTTGACAGGCGTGCCGGAGACGTCCGCGACCGCGTTCGGCATGGCCAGCTGCCCCGGCAGCGAGGCCTTCTCCTCCAGCGGGAACGCGCTCAGCAGAGCCGAACCGCCCGCCCCGGGGGCCTCCATGATGTGCCGGTAGGGGTAGGCCTCCTGCATCCGCGCTCCGCGCAGCGCCTCCGCGCACCGGTTGTCGCACTCCTGGACGGCGACGAGCTGCGGGCGCTCCCGGCGCAGCGTATCGACGAGTGACTCCGTCGCGGTGCCGAGGCGCAGGTTGGCGGTGAGGACGCGGAAGCGCGCCTTGCCGGTGCGTTCGGCGGCGCCGGCCGGTGCGTCGGGGCCCTGGGGGAGGGTGTAGCCGACGGTCGCCGCGAGGACGGCGATGGCCCAGAAGGCGAGGAGGCCGCGGCGGGCCAGCACCGTGTACAGCAGCGCCAGCCATCCCGGTACGAGGAACCACGGCAGGAAGGCGAGGAGTTGGGCGATGGGCGTGGGCCCGTCGTCGTTCATGCCGCGGAAGGTGAGCGGCACGCTCAGGAGGGCCAGTACGAAGCCGACGAACCAGGCCATCGGACGCCGGCGCGTCCGCCGCGGTGTCTCTTCGCGCCGTACGCGCTCATAGCGGGGGCGGACGGGCCGTGCGGTGGGCTGGAGCGGATGCCCCGTCACCGTGCCACGGCCGCCGCCTCGCTTGATGCGCTGGTTCCGGTCCCCCGTCAACACGTTCTTGATGGTGCCTTATCGCACTCGTCTTCGGGCGCACGTCCTTCTGATCTTTTCTTCGTCCGCGCATTCACGACGAGACCTGACGGTGACGGTCGCGTGACCGTCAAGAACTCCCCCCACACGGCTTCATATGCGGGTGCCATGGCCCTCCTTGCCCCTTTCGGAAGGTGCGGGCGGTTCTGGGCGATGAGTTCCGGCGTCACCGGATGTCCATCACTCGTACAGGCCCCCGAAGCGGGGCGAGAACGCGAGTGAGGAGACCCGCCGTGAAGTTCATGATCCTTCTCCAGGGGACGCAGTCCGACTACGACGCCATGGACGGCAGCGCGTCCGGGGACACACCCGTCTGGACGGAGGACGACGTGAAGGCGATGGTCGGTTTCATGGGGAGGCTCAACGAGGACCTGGCCGCGTCCGGCGAACTGAGGTTGTCCCGTAACTGATTTTGAGGGTGTTCGGTCAGGACCGGGTTCTGGGCTCCGACGCCAGGATCGCATCGTTCTCGCGGAAGGTCCGGGTTGGTCGCCTGGCGTCAAAGGTGGTTCAGGGCGCGACCGGGTTCCAGCTGATCTATCTGGAGAAACGACTGCCAGCCCCTTGCTACGGTGCGCTGATGCCAGCGCGGTACGGGCGCACTTTCACGAAGATCGGACGCTTCGAGCCGACCTCGCAGGTCTGCTCCGTGTGCGGAGTCAAGGGCGGCCCCAAGCCCCTCCATATTCGGACGTGGACGTGCGGGGCGTGCGGGGCCGTCCTCGATCGGGACATCAACGCGGCGGTCAGCGTCGCCAAGGCCGCCGGACTGGCGGTGACAGCCTGTCGAGCGCAGGTAAGACCGGTACTCCTACCGGCACAGCGCGATGAAGCAGGAACCCACCGAGACGGTCAACCGACCGTGGCAGGAATCCCCACCCGTTGAGGCAGGGAGCGGAAGTCAATGGCTGCTGGAGTGCGAGAGAGCTTCGACCGGGCGACCGAGATCACGGCCCGTATCCACCAGTGCCCGGTCCCGGCGGGCACGGTCAGCCCTCCGGTGATCGTGCGCCCCGTGGGGGAGGCGCCCCCGGTCGCCGAGTAGAAGCCGACGTGGGTGTGCCCGGACGCGAGTGGAACGGAGCCGAGCTGCCGGGACCGGCATCCTCGGCCGCGGTAGGAACTGCTGCCCGGGGGTGGTGCCCGGCCGCCGCGTGACTCAGGATGATCCGCAGTGTGACCAGCGGCGTACGGGCGCACCGACGTGCGGGCGCCCGGTGCACGCCCGTACGGGCGGAGCCGGACAGGCGGGCCGGCGAAGGCCCGGGGCCTGCGAAGCCCGGCGGAAGCGCCGATGGCGCACCGGCAGCGGAGAAAGCGCCACCCGAGGAGTGACGATGACGGCGACCGAGCCCACCAGCCCCACCGACGCCTTCCGCGCCGCCCGGGACACCCTGCTGCGGCACCGGACGGACTACGACGCGGCGCGCACCGCCTTCTCCTGGCCCAGGCCCGAGCACTTCAACTGGGCGCTGGACTGGTTCGACGCCGTGGCCCGTGACAACGACCGCACCGCGCTGCACATCGTCGAGGAGGACGGCGCCGCCGCCCGCTACTCCTTCGCCGAGATGCGCGACCGCTCGGCGCAGACCGCCAACTGGCTGCGCGCGCGGGGCGTCGCGCCCGGCCACCGCGTCATCGTGATGCTGGGAAACCAGGTCGAGTTGTGGGAGACCCTGCTGGCCTGCATGAAACTGCGCGCAGTCGTCATCCCCGCCACTCCGCTGCTCGGCCCCGCCGACCTGACCGACAGGATCGAGCGGGGCGAGGCGCGGCACGTGGTCGTACGGGCGGAGGACACCGGCAAGTTCGCAGACGTGGAGGGCGGCTACACCCGTATCGCCGTGGGAGGTGCCGACGGCCCGGGAGACGGCTGGCTCGCCTACGAGGACGCCTACGGCGCGTCCGCCGACTTCGAGCCGGACGGCCCGACGCGCGCCGACGACACGCTCCTGCTCTACTTCACCTCCGGGACGACGGCCCGTCCGAAGCTCGTCGAGCACACTCATGTCTCGTACCCCGTCGGTCACTTGGCGACGATGTACTGGATCGGGCTGCAGCCCGGCGACGTACACCTCAACATCTCCTCGCCGGGCTGGGCCAAACACGCGTGGTCCAACGTCTTCGCCCCGTGGAACGCCGAGGCGACGATCTTCATCTACAACTACACGCGCTTCGACCCGGACCGCCTCCTCGCCGAGATCGAGTCGGCCGGCGTCAGCAGCTTCTGCGCACCGCCGACCGTGTGGCGCATGCTCATCCAGGCCGACTTGAGCAAGCTGACGGCCGTGCCCCGCGAGGTGGTCGCGGCGGGCGAGCCGCTCAACCCCGAGGTGATCGAGCACGTACGCCGCGCCTGGGGCAGGACCATCCGCGACGGGTTCGGGCAGACGGAGACGGCGGTGCAGGTCGCCAACTCGCCAGGGCAGCAGCTCAAGCCGGGCTCCATGGGACGTGCCATGCCCGGATTCGAGGTGACGCTGCTCGATGGGGTGTCGGGCGAGGCCGGCGCCGACGAGGGTGAGATCTGCCTCGATCTGTCGGCCCGTCCCGTCGGTCTGATGACCGGCTACCGAGGGAGCGGCGAGCGCACCGACGAGGCCATGGCCGGCGGCTACTACCGTACGGGCGACATCGGTTCGCGCGACGAGGACGGCTACATCACCTACGTCGGCCGCTCCGACGACGTCTTCAAGGCGAGCGACTACAAGATCTCACCGTTCGAGCTGGAGAGCGCTCTGCTGGAGCACGAGGCGGTCGCCGAGGCCGCGGTCGTGCCCTCGCCCGACGAACTGCGGCTGGCCGTACCCAAGGCGTACGTGGTGCTCGCCGAGGGATGGGAGGCGGGGCAGGAGACGGCCGAGGCGATCTTCGCGCACTCCAGGGAGACGCTGGCGCCGTACAAGCGGGTCCGCGTCGTCGAGTTCGCCGAGCTGCCGAAGACGATCTCCGGCAAGATCCGCCGCGTCGAGCTGCGGGCGCACGCGGCTCAGGGGCCGGGGGAGGAGTTCCGCGAGAAGCGCTGAGCGGCGCCGCGGCGGCCCGGCGGTTGGGGAGGAAGCGAGGCGCGGGCCGTGCGTCAGCAGACGGAGCGGATCAGGGCGTCGGCCGGGTCGTTGACGGCCTGCGGCATGCCCGTCAGGTCGAGGACGAAGAGGGCGACGGACAGCGAGTCCGCGCGGGTGCGGGCCTCACGCGAGTAGCCGGCCAGGGAGAAACAGGCCGTGTCGACGTCTTCGTTGAGGCCGTTCAGCCAGAGCGTCTCGACCTCGCGCATCGTCGTCGGGGCGGTCGTGGGATCGACGTGCGCGATGATGCCGGCGCCGCGCACGTCCACGCCGGAGGCCGGGCGCTTCTCCGTCACCCGCACCTCGGGGAATCCCAGCCAGCGCAGATACTCCGCGGCGGCGGTACGCGCGTCCTGTGCGGTACGGATCGTGACGGGGCGGAAGGCCGGACGCGTCCGGTGCCGGGGCTGCTCCTGGGCGCCGTGCGGCTTGACCGGGGCGGGGGCGGAGGGGCCGCCGCTCCCGCTTCCCGGCGTCGTGCCCGCCGTGGCGGGCCGGCCCGTTCCGCCGTCGTCCGGCCCCGGGCCGGACGCGGCTTCCGCCGCGGGCAGCTCGCCGGGCGCGGGGCCCGGCTGCGGCGGCAGGACGGGCATCCTCAGCAACGTGCCGCATCCGCAGCCGAGTTCGGGCTGCGGCCACTCCTTCGACATGCCGCAGGAGGGGCAGCGGACCTCGACCCAGGATCCGTCCCATGTCCGGTGCCGCACCTGCGCGGGCACCCCGTCACGCATCAGCGGAAGCGCGACGGGAGCACCGCAGTCACACGGATAGACCGGCGGCGTGTAGTTGTGCTCGCGACTGCACTCCGGGCAGCTCACGGGCACGCTTTCTGCCATCTCTTCGGCTCCAGCGGCATCAGCGGGACTTCGGGCAAAGGGCATTGAGGGCCTGCTCATATCGTCGCCGAAAGGGCGGGGTTTCCGAAGAGGAACGGAACAGAAAATGGTGCGAAGAGGGACGCGGCGGGGTCCCTTGGCGGGACTGCCCCCCGCGTTCCTTCGGTTGATACGAGGGCGCGATGGGGCGCGGTGCGCGGGGGCGCGACGGTCCGTGGGTGGCCGGGAGCGGCGACTTGGTGCGCGGTGAAGTGCCTTACTTCGCGGGGTACTTCCGTTGGTCGCGACGGGGCGGCGCGGGATGTGGTGCTCGGGGGTGGTGAGGTTCGGGCGGTCCGTGGGCGGCTGGGCCCGACCGGGCGCGTGCGAAGTGCCGTACCTCGGGGGGTACTTCCGTCGGTCGCGACCGGGGGCGCCCGGGGCGGAGAGTCCGGCGGTCCGTGGGCGGCCCGGGTGTGGTGCGACTGCTGGCCCAGGCGTCGGGGTGGCCCCGTTGCCGGGGCCCTGGGCGGTGGGGCCGTACCGCTGCCTCTGCCGTGGCGACGGTGGCGCGCCCGCGGTCCGTCGGCGGCCGGGAGCCGCGGACTTGGGCGTGCCGCGAAGTGACGTGAGCCGCACGGCACTTCCGCTCGCGGCGGCGGCATGCGCGGCCCGCGAGGGCCGACCGCGCACGAGGGCCGGACCGCGAAGGTCCGGCCCCGTGACGGCGGCGGACGGGGCGGAGGCGGCGCCGCCCCGTCCGCACATGCCCCGGAAGGCGACCGCGCCGCCCGCCAGGGCGTCACGCCTCTTCGAACTCCCGCACCGCGTCGATGTCCGGACCGTGCGGCGTGTTCGCCTCGCGCTCGATCATGATCTCCACGAGAACCGGGCGGGATGTGGCCACCGCCTCCTTACGCGCCCAGGTGATCGCCCCGGCGATGTCCTCCGGTTCCCACACGCGGCGCCCGGAACACCCGTACGCCTCCATGACCTTGACGTTGTCCGTGCCGAAGTCGTCGTAGTGGATGTCGACCTGGTAGTTCATGCCGTAGCCGATCTCCGCCTGCCTGATCAGGCCCAGATACTCGTTGTTGAGCATGATGAGCACGTAAGGCACGTGGTACTGGGCGGCCACCGCCAGCTCTTCCACCAGGTACTGGAAGCCGTAGTCGCCGACGATGCCCACGACTTCGGCGTCCGGTTGGCCCATCCCCTCCAGCGCCTTCTTCACGCCGATGGCCGCCGGCACCTCCCAGCCCAGCGGGCCCGCCTGCCCGCAGACCTGGTAGTGCCGCGGCAGATACGCCTTCTGATGCTGTCCGCCCCAGATCTGGTACAGCCCGATGGCCGTGACGAACCAGGTGTTCTCGTCGAAGGCCTCGTTGATCTCCTTGTACGCGCGCGGCGCCTTCACCGGCGTCGAGTCGAAGTCCTCGCGGCGCACCAGCGTCCGCTTCAGCTCCTTGCAGCGCTCGACCCAACCCTCCACGTCCGCACGTGCCTTGCGCTTGCGCGCGGCCGCCAGCAGGGCCGTGAGGAACAGCCCGGCGTCGGAGACGATGCCCAGATCGGGTTCGAAGACCTTGCCGATCTGGCCGGGTTCGATGTCGACGTGCACGAAGGTGCGTCCGCCGCGGTAGACGTCGATGTTCGCGCCCGTGTGCCGGTCGCCGAAGCGCGCGCCCACGGCGAGTACGAAGTCGGCTTCCAGGAAGGAGGCGTTCGCGTACTTCTGCGAGGTCTGGATGCCGGTCGTGCCGAGGTTCAGCTCGTGGTCGTCCTCGATGACGCCCTTGCCCATCAGCGTCACCTGGAAGGGCACCCGCAACTCCTCGACCAGTTCCCGCAGTTCGGCGCCCGCATCCGCGAGGATGACGCCGCCGCCCGCCAGCACCATCGGCCGCTCGGCGGCCAGCAGCATGTCCAGCGCCCGTTCCACACGCGGCAGATGAGGTTCGACAGCGGGGACGGGCAGCCGCGCGTCGATCTCCGCGTCGTAGGTGATCTCCCGCTTGGCCAGATCCAGCGGCAGATCGATGAGCACGGGCCCGGGACGGCCCGTACGGGCGACGCGGAACGCCTCGCGGAAGACCCACGGGATCTGTGCGGGCTCCTTGATCTGCACGGCCCACTTGGTGACCGGTTTGGCGATCTCCACGATGTCGACCGCCTGGAACGCCTCCTGGTGCAGCTTCGGCGAGACCGCCTGGCCGGTGAGGCACACCATCGGGATCGAGTCGGCCTGCGCGGTGTAGAGGCCGGTGACGAGGTTGGTCGCGCCCGGCCCGGAGGTCGCGATGGCGACGCCGACCTTCCCGTTCGTACGGGCCCAGCCGTCGGCCATGTGGGTCGCGCCCTCCTCGTGGCGGACCGTCAAGTGCTCGATGCGGCCGTCCACTTCCATTGCCTTGTAGAGCGGCAGGATCGCCGCGCCGGGGCAGCCGAAGGCGATGTCCACACCTTCGTCGACCATGATCGCGACCGCGGCGTTCATCGCGGGCATCCTCTTCGGGGCCATGTGTCAGTCCTCCACCTTCTCGCCGGACAGGCGTCGCACGCCGCGCACCAGCGCGGAATGGTCGAGGCCCCCGTCGCCCTGCTGCCGCAGCGCGGCGACGAGCTGTGCCAGCAGCGCGCCCGCGGGGACGGCCGCGCCGACGTCGCGGGCGGCGTCCGTGACGATGCCCATGTCCTTGTGGTGCAGGTCGGTCTTGAACCCGGGCCGGAAGTCGCCCGCGAGAATGTTCTCCTTCTTGCGGGCGAGCACGGTGGAGCCCGCGAGCCCGCCGCCCAGCACGTCCAGTGCCGCCGGCAGGTCGACGCCCGACTTCTCCAGGAAGACCACGGCCTCGGCGACAGCCTCGATGTTGACGGCGACGATCAGCTGGTTGGCGGCCTTCACCGTCTGTCCCGAGCCGTGCGGGCCGCACAGCACGATCGTCCTGCCCAGCGCTTCGAACACGGGCTTCGCGGCGTCGAAGACCTCCTGTTCGCCGCCCACCATGATGGAAAGGGCCCCTTCCACCGCTCCTGCCTCACCGCCGGAGACGGGCGCGTCGAGCACGTCGACTCCCTTCAGCGCGGCGGCCTTCGCCACGTTCACGGACGTCTGCGGAGTGATGGACGACATGTCGATGATCAGGGCGCCGGAGCGGACGTTCTCCAGCACGCCTCCCTCGTGCAGCACGACCTCTTCGACCTCCGGTGAGGCCGGAACCATGGTGATGACGACGTCCGCCTCACGCACCGCCTCCGCGACGGACGGGGCTCCCTTGCCGCCGTCCTCGACGAACGCCTCGACCTTGGCCTGGCTGCGGTTGTACGCCGTGACGTCGTAGCCGGCGCCGATGAGGTTGCGCGCCATCGGCGCGCCCATGATGCCGAGGCCGATGAAGGCGACCTTGGTCTTTTCCGGGGTGTGGCTCATGAGCTTCTCGCCTTCCGATTCTCGGAGTACGGGACGACGGGGGAGCGGGTGGAACAGCAGCGCGGTGCCGGGCAGTTCAGGCGCGGCGCAGCGGACGCGGCAGCCACTCGAAGCTTTCGGCGCTCGGCAGATCGCCGGGCTTGTACTCCAGGCCGATGCGGCCCTCGTAGCCCGACTTGGCAAGCCGTTCCAGCAGGTCGGGGAAGTCGAGTTCACCGGTGCCGGGGGCGCCCCGGCCGGGGCTGTCGGCGATCTGCACATGACCGGTGCGGCCGGTGTGCTCGTCGATGACCCGGTGCAGGTCCTCGCCGTTCATCGCCAGGTGGTACAGGTCCATCAGGAACTTCGCATTGCCCAGCCCCGTGGCCTCGTTGACCCTGTCGGCGACCTCGACGGCCTTGGGCGCGCTCACGATCGGGCACTTCGGCGACTCGATGGCGTTGAGCGCCTCGATGAGCAGCACCGCTCCGATGGAGTCGGCCGCGCGGGCCGCCGACACCAGGTTCTCCAGGGCGAGTTCGTCCTGCTCCTGGGGTGTGGCGCCGGGAACGCGGTTGCCGTAGAGGGCGTTGAGCGCCGTGCAGCCCGTCGACTGGGCGAAGCCGACGGCCACGTCGATGTTCCGGCGGAAGCGCAGCGACTCCTCGCCCGGCACCGACAGCGCGCCGCGGTCCGGGCCCGGCAGCTGTCCGGCGTAGAAGTTCAGGCCGGTCAGCCTGGTGCCCGCGTCGCTCAACGCCCGCCGCAGCGCGTCCAGTTCGGACTTCTCCGGTACGGGCGCGTCCACCCACGGCCACCACAGCTCGACGGCGGTGAAGCCGGCTGCGGCGGCTGCGGCGGGGCGTTCGAGCAGGGGCAGCTCGGTGAAGAGGATCGAGAGATTGACGGTGTATCGGTGATCGGTGCCGCCGGTGCCGGCGAACTCTGAAAGGGGCGCCACGGCGATCGCCTTCCCTCCGGGACTGTAGTTCCGTATCGTGAAAGTCAGTTTCTACTTTACGGAAGAGTGCTCTCGTGTCCCGGCAGCTGTCAAGAGGTCTGCGGAGCCGGAGGTCTCACGTCCGGCGGCCGCCGGCCCTCCGCCGCCCGCCTCCGATGGCCTCCGCCGAGGGCGTTGCCGTAGGTTGACGACGTGCGATTGCGAGTTGAGTTCACGACCGAGCCCTTCGATCTGGATGAGCCCCCGCAGCATGCGCTGGTGGCCCGTGAGGTCGTGCAGAGCGCGCCGCTGGACTCCGTCGACGTGGGCCCGTTCGGCAATACGGCGGAGGGCCCGGCCGAGGAGGTGCTCGGCACCGTCCAGGCCCTGCTGCGCGACTCGCTCGGCGCCGGCGCGACCCGTATCTCGCTGCAGCTCAACGTCCTCCCGGACACGGGAGGCGATCCCGCTCCGGACGCCGCGGGCGGCGGGTCATGACCGGCGCCGGAGGCGGTGACGGCCACCCCTTCGCGGACGCGGTCAAGCCGCTGGTCGACGCCATGGGCGGCGAGATGATCGCCCCGGAGGAGGCTCAGGGCGACGACGTGGTCCTCAGCTGGGAAGGCCGGGAAGTCGTCGCCGTGCGGCTGCCCCACCTCTCCGACTCCCTCGACCACATCCTCGCGGAGCTGGAACGCCGCCACGGCAAGCCGCTCTCCGAACTCGACCGCAGGACGAAGCAGTCGGTCGTCCGCGTCCTGGAGACACGCGGCGCCTTCTCCGTCCGGCACGGCGTCGAGACCGTGGCGAGCGCGCTGGGCGTCAGCCGTTTCACCGTCTACAACTACCTCAACCGCGAGACCCGAGGCGACGCCGCCGAGCAGCCACCCCCCGGGGGCTGACCTTCCCGGGGACCGGACCCGCAGGGCCGCCGGCCGGCGCCGCGCAGCCCGCTCCCTCCGCGCTCACTGGTCCCGTCGGTGCACCGCGATCAGGGCGAGGGCGGCACCCGCGGCCGCCCACAGTGCGTACACCGTCCACGCTCCGGCGGCCGTCCACGGATGGACGCCCGGCTGAGCGCTGCCGACCTGAACCAGCCGGGTCCACGCGCTGTAGGGCAGCGAGTGGTCGACGACCGCCGCCACGTACCGGTCGTCGCTCAGGCCCATGGGCAGCAGGAAGAGAAGGACGGACTGCGTGACCATGGTGATTGCGCCGTGCCGGACGAGAGCGCCGAGGGCCAGGCCCGCGAGCGCCGCCACCGGACCCAGCAGCGCGGACGCCACGACGACGCGCAGTGCTCCCGGATCACCGAGCGACAGACCGGCGTGGCGCTCGCCGAGGATGGCCTGCGTGAGTCCGAAGGAGGCCGCCGCCACTGTCCCGCCCAGGGCCGTGGTCACCACCGTGACGACGGTCGCCTTGGCCGCCATCACCGAACGGCGGTCGGGGACGGCCGCGAACGTCGTGCGGATCGATCCCGTGCCGTACTCACCGACGATGACGAGGGCACCGATGGTGCCCGCCGTGACCATGAGACCGAGTGCGGCGGCGTCCGTGAAGGCGTCCAGCATCGCCCACTTGGGAACGAAGGCGGCACGCATGCGCGCGTCCCACCCCGGCCAGTGGCGGTAATCCTCGTACGCCGTACCGGCGTTGAAGCCGATGACCGTCAGCGCGCCGATCACCAGCGTCCACACGGTGGAGCGCAGCGACCACAGCTTCGTCCACTCCGCCGCCAGAACGCAGCGGAACCCTGCGGAGGGCTCGCCGTGTGGCGGCCGTGGCTCTGCCGCCGTCGTCGCGGTCACCGGCGCTCTCCGGCGAGGTGTTCGGCGCTTCCCGCGGTCAGTTGCATGAAGGCCTCCTCAAGGGAGGACGTACGGGTGGTCAGTTCGTTCAGCAACACGCCCTGCTGCAGCGCGAGTTCACCGATCCGTGCGGCTGTCAGGCCGGTCACGGCGAGCGCTTCGCCGTCCGGCCGCACCGCCGCACCCTCGGCGGCCAGCGCCGCGGTCAGGGCGGCCGGGTCGGGCGTGCGCACGGCCACGGCCGTGCGCACGCCGCGGGCCGCGAACTCGGCGAGGCTCTCCGCGGCGATCAGCTCGCCCCGGCCGATGACGACCAGCTGGTCCGCGGTGTTCTCCATCTCCGACATCAGGTGGCTGGAGACGAACACCGTACGGCCCTGTGCGGCCAGCCGCTGGAAGAGGCCGCGTACCCAGGTCACGCCCTCGGGGTCGAGGCCGTTGAGCGGCTCGTCGAAGAGCAGCACCGGCGGGTCACCCAGCAGCGCGGCGGCGATTCCCAGGCGTTGCTTCATGCCCAGGGAGAAGCCGGCGATGCGCCGTCCCGTCACGCCTGCCAGACCTGCCTCCTCCAGCACCTCGGCGACCCTGCGCCGCGGGATGCCGTTGCTGCGGGCCAGCGCCGTCAGGTGGGCCGCCGCGCTGCGGCCCCCGTGGACGTCGCCCGCGTCGAGCAGAGCACCGACGTGCCGCAGGCCACGCCTTCGGTTCCGGAAGGGAACTCCGCCGACGGTGGCTGTCCCGCTCGTGGGATCGCTCAGCCCCAGGATGATCCGCAACGTGGTGCTTTTTCCCGCCCCGTTGGGGCCGAGAAACCCGGTGACGTGCCCGGGGCGCACGGTGAAGCTGAGGCCGTTCACAGCGGTGGTCCTGCTGTAACGCTTCGTCAGTTCTTCGGTTTCGATCACATGCTCACGGTGCCGCGCGGCATCCGCGCACGTCGTCCGGCCGGTGGTGACAATCGGCGCGGCCGTTGCCGCCCCAGGGTGTACACCCGTGGTCCGATGACCGCATGGCAGTGCGTCGTTACGATCGGCGCATGTCCGCCGAATCCTCACTTGCCCTGCTCGGTGAGTCCTCCCGTGCCGGGGGCCGGCGGAATCCGGGTGTGTGGACGGCCGTGGTCTGGTGCGCGGCGATGATCTGGCCCGTCGTGGAGTTCGTGTGGCTCGTGCCGGGGCACGGCGTTTCCTACGACTACCCCCGTACTGCTCTGGATTCGGGCACGTCCAGGGCGTTGCTGGTCTCGGCGACCGTGCTGGCGCTCGCCGGCAGCGTCCTGCTGCGCCGGCGGCCGGCCGCGGGCTTCGGCCTGGTCGTCGCCGGCACCGTCGTCTCGACGGCGGCGTGGCGGCAGAGCGAGATTCCGCCCCCGCAGTTCCTCGCGGTGGACGTCGCCCTGTGCTTCGTCGCGGCCGTTCGGCCACCCCGCAGCTCACTCGGCTCCGCCGCACTGGCGCTGGCCGTGCAGTCCGGGTACCTGGTCGTGCGGATGCTCATCCACGGCGGCCATGAAGGGACGTCGCCGGAGCCGTACATGGGCCTCACCGTCGTCATCGCCTGGCTCGTCGGGAACTCGGTGCGTCAGCGCCGCGACCACGCCGAGAAGCTGCGCGCTCAGGCGGCGACCCAGGCGGCGACCCAGGCCGTGACCGCCGAACGGCTCCGCATCGCACGGGAGTTGCACGACATGGTCGCGCACAGTATCGGCATCATCGCGCTTCAGGCCGGTGCGGCGAGGCGCGTCATCGACTCCCAGCCGGCCGCAGCGCGCGACGCGCTCGAGAACATCGAGACGGCGGGACGGGAGACGTTGTCCGGGCTGCGCAGGATGCTCGGCGCGCTCCGGCAGGCCGAGCCGGAACGACGCCCACAGGCCGCGCCGTCCCCCGGCTCCGGTCCCGGAGGCCTGGCGGACGTCGGTGTGCTGGCCCGGAGGACGACGGACGCCGGAGTCCGCGTCGACGTCCGCTGGCTGGGCGAACCCAGCCCGCTTCCACCGGAGATCGACATGTCCGCCTTCCGCATCGTCCAGGAGGCGGTCACCAACGTGGTGCGGCACGCAGGCAGCGATTCCTGCCGGGTGTCCATCGACCGCCGGGGCGGCGAGGTGTTCATCGAGGTCGTCGACAGCGGGCACGGCGACAGCGTCGGCGGCGGCGCCCGCAACGGGACCGGCGGCGAGGCCGGCTGGGGTCTGGCCGGAATGCGCGAGCGAGTGGCCCTGCTGCACGGGGAGTTCACTGCCGGGCCCCGGTCCGGCAGCGGCTTCCGCGTGGCCGCCCGCCTTCCGGTACCGGCCCGCGAGGCCCGATGACGGTCCGCGTCGTACTGGCCGACGACCAGCCGCTCGTACGGGCCGCACTGCGGATGGTCATCACCGACGCCCCGGACATCGAAGTCGCCGGTGAGGCCGCGACCGGCGACGAGGCGGTACGGCTGACAGCGGACGAGCAGCCCGACGTCGTGGTGATGGACATCCGCATGCCGGGCATGGACGGCATCCAGGCCACCCGGCAGATCACCGCTGCCGGCAGCGGAGCCCACGTCATCGTCCTCACGACGTTCGACGACGACGACTACGTCTACGGTGCGCTCCGCGCCGGAGCCGCTGGTTTCCTCGTCAAGGACATGGCGCTGGAGGACATCCTCGCGGCGGTCCGCGTGGTTGCCGCGGGGGACGGCCTCATCGCACCGGGGGTCACCCGGCGCCTGATCAAGGCGTTCGCGCAACGCCCCGCACCGGCACAGCCGGCTGGGCCGCCGGGTGAACCCGCCGGCATCACCGGCCGGGAACGTGAGGTGCTGACCCTCATCGGAAGCGGCCTGTCCAACACCGAGATCGCAGCGGAGCTGTTCATCAGCGTCGCGACCGCGAAGACCTACGTGACCCGGCTGCTCGCCAAGCTCGGTGCCCGCGACAGGGTGCACCTCGTGATCATCGCGTACGAGGCGGGACTCGTCGCTCCCTCCGGGTGACGTCCGCGAGGGGCGGGAGCGCGAGGGCAGCCGGGGCGGCCCCGGCAGCCGGAGCCGCGCGGGCAGCCGCAGCCCCGCGGAAACTGCCCCCCTCATGCGGGCTCCGCCCGCCCCGTCACGGCGACGGTCACCCCGAGGCCGATCATGCCGATGCCGCCCGTCGCCCCGAGCAGGGACGCGCGGCGCGGTGAGCGGGCGAGCCAGTCCCTCGCCGCGGAAGCCGCGAGACCCCACATGCTGTCCGAGGCGAGCTGCAGCAGTGCGCCCGCCATCCCCAGCAGCAGCATCTGAACGACGACATGACCCGCTGCGCGGTCGACGAACTGGGGCAGGACAGCCATCAGGAAGACGATGCTCTTGGGGTTCGTCACCCCGACCGTGAACCCTTCCCACCCCTGCCGCAGGCCGCCCGGCGCAGCGGTCTCCGGGGCCGTACGCGTCGGGGCCGCGCGCCCCCGGGCCGTGCCCTCCCGGAGGGTGCTCCGGCTGCCGCGTACCGCCCGCACGCCCAGCAGGATCAGATACGCCGCTCCCACGATCTTGACGGCGCCGAAGAGGAAGGCCGACCGGGACACCACGCTCCCCAGCCCCAGCGCCACCGCGACGACGAGGACATAGCCGCCGACGGCGTTGCCGGTCACGGAGGCGAGCGCCGCACGGCGTCCGTGTGCCAGGGCCCTGCCGACCACGAAGAGCACACTCGGTCCGGGTACTGCGGACAGCAGCAGTGACATCGCGCAGAAGGCTGCCAGGCGGTGGAGGTCGACCATGACCCGGAAGCATTCCGCAGGCCGCCCCCGCGCGGCCACCCGGACCTTCGGACGAGGACTCCGGACGTAGCCGGAGGCGGGCCGGCGGACGCGGCTGCCACGTCCCGCACCCGGGTCCCCGCGATCCCCGCACCCCGTCGAGAATTTCAACAAAGTGTTGACGTCGGGTGTCTCCGGGGCTTAGCTGTTCCCAGCCCGAACGTCTCACGGAGGCATACGTGACGCCCTCCCACGCACCTTCCCATTCCTCGGCGGCACCAGGTCTGACCTGGCTCAACTCCGCCGCCCGCAGCGACGCCCGTACCGCGCTCGACGAGGTCTGCACCGCCTCCGCATGGGCGGACTCGCTGCTCGCCGGACGTCCGTACGCGGACACGGCGGAACTGCTCGCCGCGAGCGACGCCGCCATGGCCGGGCTCACCGCGGCGGACCTCGCCGAGGCCATGTCAGGGCACCCGCCCATCGGACGGCCTCGTCCCGGCGACCCGTCCTCCGCACGTGAGCAGCGGGGGATGGCGGGAGCTCCGGAGGCGCTCAAGGAGGAGATGCTGGAGCTGAACCTCGCCTACCAGGAGCGGTTCGGGCACGTCTTCCTGATCTGCGCGACCGGACTGAGCGGGGAGCAGATGCGGGACGCCGCACGCAGCCGCCTCGGCAACTCGCCCGAGGAAGAACGGGAGACCGTCCGCACCGAGCTGACGAAGATCAACCGGATCCGGCTGACCGCACTGGCGGACACGGGTGCCACCGACCCCTCGGCGGCACCCACCGCCTCGGTGTCCACGCACATCCTCGACACCAGCGCCGGCCGGCCCGCCGCCGGCGTCGGCGTCGAACTCTCCGTGCGTACGGGCCGCGAGGCGCAGTGGTCCGCACACGCCGTCTCGACGACGGACGCGGACGGACGCTGCAAGGACCTGCCGGCGCTGCCCGGGGGCACCGCGCACGCGCGGCTCACCTTCGGGGTCGAGCCGTACCTGACGACGAACACCGCGGACGGGCCCGAGGAGCCGGACGGGGCGGGGGAGCGGGGGACCTTCTTCCCCGAGGTGACCGTGGTATTCGCGGTCGCCGCCGGCGAGCACTATCACGTGCCGCTGCTGCTCAACCCGTACGGCTACTCCGTATACCGAGGGAGCTGACAGCGACATGACGGTGCCGAACACGATTCTCGGCCAGAACCAGTACGGCAAGGCGGAGAACCGCGTCGTCAAGATCACCCGGGACGGTGCCACCCACCACATCAAGGACCTCAACGTCTCCGTCGCTCTCAGCGGCGACCTCGACGAAGTCCACTACTCCGGCTCCAACGCGAACGTCCTGCCCACCGACACCACCAAGAACACGGTCTTCGCCTTCGCCAAGGAGCAAGGCATCGAGTCCGCCGAGCAGTTCGGCATCGCGCTCGCCCGCCACTTCGTCGACACGACCGAACCGATCCGCACCGCGCGCATCCGCGTCGAGGAGTACGCGTGGGAGCGCATCGCCGGCTCCGGCGGCGGGAGGCCCCACTCCTTCGTGCGCGGCGGCCGCGAGACCCGCACCGCGCAGATCACCTACGACGGGCAGAGCGTCCAAGTGCTCAGCGGGCTCAAGGGACTTACGGTGCTCAACTCCACGGACTCGGAGTTCTGGGGCTACATCAAGGACAAGTACACGACCCTCAAGGAGGACCACGACCGCATCCTCGCCACCGAGGTGACGGCCGTGTGGCGGCACAACTCCGCACACCAGGGCCCCGGCTGGGACGCCTCGTACGAGGCCACCAGGGAGCAGATGCTGGGGGCCTTCGCGGAGACCTACTCGCTCTCACTGCAGCAGACGCTCTACCAGATGGGCTCCCAGGTCCTGCAGAACAGGCCCGAGTTGGAAGAGATCCGCTTCTCGATGCCCAACAAGCACCACTTCAGGGTGGACCTGGAGCCGTTCGGCCTCGGCAACGAAGCGGCGGACGGTGCCGTCTACTTCGCCGCAGACCGCCCCTACGGCCTCATCGAGGCCACGGTGCTGCGCGACGGCGCCGAGTCGCTCATACCGGCCGACATGACCAACCTGTGACCACCGCTGCCGCGGCACGACGCGGCCGGCACCGAGGACGGGACTCCCGACACCATGACTGACCCGGCAGACCGCACAGACCGGACCGAGGGCGCAGCCGAGAACACGGCCGAGGGTGTGGCGGAGCGCACCGTCATCGAGAACTGCGCCGTGGCGACCGTCGACGCGCACGGCACCGAACACGCCGTCGGACACGTCGTCGTGGCGGGCGACCGGATCGAGTACGTCGGTGAAGGCAGCGCGCCGGCGGGACTTGACGGTGTCGTGCGCCGCGTCGACGGTGCCGGCCATCTCGTCACTCCAGGCCTGGTCAACACCCACCATCACTTCTATCAGTGGCTCACCCGCGGTCTCGCACAGAACGCCAACCTCTTCGACTGGCTCGTCGCTCTCTACCCCGTGTGGGCACGCATCGACGAGGACATGGTCCGCGCCGCCGCGCGCGGCTCGCTCGGCATGATGGCGCGCGGCGGCGTGACCACCGCCATGGACCACCACTACGTCTTCCCGCGCGGCGCCGGCGACCTCCTGCGTGCCGAGATCGACTCCGCGCGCGAACTCGGCGTCCGCTTCAACCCCACCCGGGGATCGATGGACCTCGGGGCGTCGGACGGCGGACTTCCGCCGGACTTCGCCGTCGAGACCACCGACGACGCCCTCGCCGCGACCGAAGCGGCCATCGACACGCACCACGACCCGTCCTTCGGCTCGATGCTGCGGATCGGCGTCGCGCCCTGCTCGCCGTTCTCCGTGACGACCGAACTGCTGCGGCAGGCAGGTGAGCTGGCACGGCGCAAGGGTGTACGGCTGCACACGCACGGATCGGAGACGGTGGAGGAGGAGAAGTTCTGCCACGAGCGGTTCGGCATGGGCCCCACCGACTACCTGGACTCGGTGGGCTGGCTCGGCGACGACGTGTGGATGGCGCACTGCGTCCACATGAGCGACTCCGACATCGCCGCGTTCGCCCGCACCCGCACGGGCGTCGCCCACTGCCCCTCCTCCAACGCCCGTCTTGCCGCGGGCATCGCGAGGGTTCCCGACATGCTGACGGCGGGCGTCCCCGTCGGTCTCGGGGTCGACGGCACCGCGTCCAACGAATCCGGCGAACTGCACACCGAGTTGCGCAACGCGCTCCTGGTGAACCGCCTCGGCGCACACAAGGAGAAGGCCCTCACCGCACGTCAGGCACTGCGTCTGGGAACGTACGGCGGAGCCCAGGTCCTCGGCAGAGCCGACGAGATCGGCTCGCTGGAGCCCGGCAAGCTCGCCGACCTGGTGCTCTGGCGGCTCGACGGCATCGGGCACTCCACGATCGAGGACCCGGTCGCCGCGCTCGTGCTCGGCGCCGCCGCCCCGGTGACGCTCTCGCTCGTGGGGGGCCGGACGGTCGTCGAGGACGGCCGTCTCACCACCGCCGACGAGGACCTGATCGCGCGCGAGGCCCGCAACGAGGCCCGGCGCCTCGCCCGTATCGCCGCGGACGCGGGCTGAGACGCAGCGGCCGGACCGCGGCCCCGGTCCGGGACCTGAACACGCGGTCCGGGGCCGCGACAACACAAGACTCCGGCCGGGAGGGACGGCTCCCGGCCGGGCCAGCACCACCTCAGCCGTTCCCGGGCGTGGCCCAACCCCCTCACGCCTCCGGGACGGTCCGGCACCACCGGGCGTAACGGCGACGCAGAACACCGTGGAACGTGACCTGACCTGTGGCACCGACAGCAGGACCGGAGGACCGCCGTGAACAAGACGCCCGGACCCAACGAGACGCCCGGACCCAACGAGACGCCCGCCCCGGACGACGAAGCAGCAGGGAGCGGGCACCCGCCCGCGTCGCCGCAGGGCAAGCACCCCGTCGACCAGACCCTCCCGCCGCTGAAGCTCCTCACCACCGGCCTGCAGCATGTGGCGGCCATGTACGCGGGAGTGGTGGCGCCGCCGCTCATCATCGGGGCGGCCGTCGGACTGCCGGTCTCCGAACTCACCTTCCTCACCGGCGCGAGCCTGTTCCTGGCGGGCGTCGCGACCCTCCTGCAGACGATCGGAGTCTGGCGGATCGGCGCGCGCCTGCCCTTCGTCAACGGCGTCACCTTCGCGTCGGTCGCGCCGATGCTCGCGATCAACAAGTCCGAGGGCCCGCAGGACGCGCTGCCGGTCATCTTCGGCGCGTGCATGGTCGCAGCGGCACTCGGCTTCCTGCTCGCGCCGTACTTCAGCAAGCTGGTGCGCTTCTTCCCGCCCGTGGTCACCGGCACCGTGATCACCCTCATCGGCGTCTCGCTCATGCCGGTCGCCTTCAACTGGGCGCAGGGCGGCGACCCCGAGGCCCCGGGCTACGGCGCGACGAAGAACATCGCCATGGCCGGCGTCACCCTCGTCGTCGTGCTGCTGCTGCGTCGCTTCACACGCGGCTTCGTCAAGCAGATAGCGGTGCTGCTCGGACTCGCGGTGGGCACGCTGATCGCCGTCCCCGTGGGCATCACGGACTTCGGCGCGCTGAGCGGCGCGGGCATCGTCGGCTTCCCCACGCCCTTCCATTTCGGCGCACCGCAGTTCGCGCTGGCCGCCATCGTCTCGATGTGCGTCGTCATGCTCGTCTCGATGACCGAGTCCACCGCCGACATGCTGGCGCTGGGAGAGATCGTGGACCGCCCGGCGGACGAGAAGACCATCGCCGCCGGGCTGCGGGCCGACACCCTCGGCTCCTTCCTCAGCCCCTTCTTCAACGGCTTCCTGGCCACCGCCTTCGCGCAGAACATCGGCCTGGTCGCGATGACGCGGATCCGCAGCCGCTGGGTCGTCGCCGCGGGCGGCGGCATCCTCATCCTGATGGGGCTGTGCCCGGTGGCCGCCGCTCTGATCGCGACGGTGCCGCAGCCGGTGCTCGGCGGGGCCGGCGTCGTACTCTTCGGCTCCGTCGCGGCCAGCGGCATCCGCACCCTGGCCAAGGCGGACCTGGGCGACGACAGCAACATCGTGATCGTCGCGGTGTCGCTGGCGGTGGGTGTGGTCCCCGTCGCGGCCCCCGACTTCTACGACGTCTTCCCGGGCGGCGCCCGCATCATCCTGGACTCCGGCATCTCCACGGGCTGCGTCACGGCCGTCGTCCTCAACCTGCTCTTCCACCACGTGGGCCGCCGCCGGGACGAAGCCGCCGCCGCACCCGCGGCCGAGGGCGCAGTCCCCGCCCACGAGGGCGGAGCCAACGCGGACGAGGGCGGAATCCCCCGACCGCGCACGACCGGCACCGCGGACAGGCAGGGCAGGGAGGCCGCTCAGGAGTGAGTCCCGCCGCCGGGTCAGGGAAGGGCGGGAGGAGGCCGGCGCGCAGCGTCCCGGGCACGGCCCGGCGAAGAGCCGGTACGAGACGGCCGGCGAGCGCTAATCGGGGAACTGGGCCCAGAAGTGACCGACGATGTTGTCGACGAAGCGCCGTCCCTCTTCGCCGGTGGCGTTGCTGCTGGCACGGCCGAGGGTGGCGGCCATGAGCGCCTGGTACTCCTGCTGCATGGCAGCCAGAGGTTCCTTCAGCTCGCTCTTGTCCATGGAGACGAGCTTGGAGATGGCGCGGATGTGCGCCTGCCAGCGGGTGGAGACGGCTTCGGTGAGGAGACGGGCGAGTTCGTCCTCCAGGCCTGTGATGGCGATGAAGTCGCGAGGGGGGAGCTTGAGGATGCTGCCCAGGTTGGCGGACTGACGCTTGTCACCCGTCCAGCTGCCCGTCTCCTCCATGCGACGGTAGGCGTCGAGATCGACCCCGATGAGGCGGGCGATGTCGTCGGCCGACATCCCTTGGGCCAGGCGGTGTTCGAGCAGGGAGCGGGGACGGCCCATGAGTTCGCCGGGGTGGCACCACAAGGCGCCGGCCAGGGCGGACAGCTCGTTGGCGTTGGGCAGGGCGTCGCCGCGTTCCCACGCGGTGATGTGGTCGGGGCTGACGTGACTCATGCCGTACGAGGCGCGCATGCCGTAAGCGACGTGGCCAGGGGCCATCCCCAGTCTCTCGCGCAGGGTACGGGCGGCGCGCGCGTTGAATGAGATCGGTGGATGCACGGGGTGAGAGTAGGGGGTTACACACCGCGACTCCACGGTTGCTGTCCCGGCATTCCGTTTTGGGGGATAGGTCGGGGGCGATTCTGTAGGAACCCACAGGTCTGTTTCGAAGCCGTAAACCTCCGAGACCGCAGAGGAATTGTGAATCCCCGCCTCACGCGTATGATCCGCTCGGCAAGGCACCGCATGCGTGTTTGAACACTGCCTCCACGCTCCCCGGCGGCACCGCCCTGCTTGCCCCTCACACCTGTAGGTCCAGGAGACGCAGAAATGCAGACCAGCCCCGCACGTCCGGCCGACGCGCCGCCCAGGAGAGACGGCGGCCCGATCGACCGGTACTTCCGCATCAGCGAACGTGGATCGACGCTCAACCGGGAGATACGTGGTGGATTCGCCACGTTCTTCACGATGGCGTACATCCTCGTGCTCAACCCGATCATCCTCGGCAGCGCCGAGGACAAGTTCGGTCAGCAGCTCGACGGTGCCCAACTGGCCACCGCCACGGCCCTGGTGGCCGGGGTGATGACCTTGATCATGGGCGTGGGCGGCAACCTTCCGCTCGCCCTGGCCGCGGGTCTCGGCATCAACGTCATCGTCGCCGTCCAGGTCGCCCCCCTCATGGCCTGGGAAGACGCGATGGGCCTGATCGTGCTCGAGGGCCTGCTGATCAGCATCCTGGTGATGACGGGTCTGCGCGAAGCCGTCATGCACGCCATCCCGCAGCCCCTCAAGCAGGCCATCAGCGTCGGCATCGGCCTGTTCATCGCCTTCATCGGCCTCGTGGACGCCGGGTTCGTCACCCGCATCCCGGACGCGGCGAAGACCACCGTTCCGGTTCAGCTCGGCACCGGCACGCTCACCGGCTGGCCCATGCTCGTCTTCTGTCTCGGCGTGCTGCTGACGATCGTGCTCGTCACCCGCAAGGTGAAGGGCGCCATCCTGATCAGCATCGTCGTCATGACCGTCGCCGCGATCGTGATCAACGAGTTCGCCGAGGTCAAGAACTGGGGTGTGACCTCGCCGGACCTGCCCGGCAACCCCGTCGCCGCTCCCGACTTCGGACTCGTGGGCGCGTTCGATCTGTTCGGCGCGTTCGGACAGGCCGGCATCCTCACCGTCGTCCTGCTCATCTTCGCCCTGATCCTGTCCGACTTCTTCGACACCATGGGCACCATCGTCGGCGTCACCGCCGAAGCCGGGCTTCTCGACGAGCGTGGTCAGGTCCCCGGCCTGGGCCGCGTCCTGCTCATCGACGGCGGTGCCGCCGTCGCCGGCGGCGCCTGCTCCTCCTCGTCCGCCACCACCTACATCGAGTCGGCGGCCGGTGTCGGGGAAGGCGCACGTACCGGATTCGCCAGCCTCATCACCGGCAGTCTGTTCGGTCTCGCGCTCTTCCTCACGCCGGTCCTGACCATGGTGCCCCTCCAGGCCGCCTCCCCGGCGCTCGTCGTGGTCGGATTCCTGATGATGACGCAGGTCAAGCACATCGACTGGGACCGCTACGAACTGGCCATCCCCGCCTTCCTGACCATCACCGTCATGCCGTTCACCTACTCCATCACCAACGGCATCGGCGCCGGCTTCATCGCGTACGTGTTCATCAAGGCGTGCGTGGGCAAGGCCCGGGAGGTGCACTGGCTGCTCTGGGTCAGCGCGCTGCTGTTCCTGGTCTACTTCGCCATCGAGCCGCTGAAGATGCTGCTCGGCATCAAGTAGCCATCCCTGCACGGCACATCGCGACGGCCCCGGCGGCACTCCCGCCGGGGCCGTCGCCGTACAGGAGCGGGGCAGGTCGCGTCGGCTATGGTCGCGGCGTGCGACTACTGCTGACCTCGGACACGCATCTGCCGAAGCGTGCCAAACGGCTCCCCGACGAGCTGCTCAGCGAACTGGCCGCCGCTGACGTCGTGTTCCACGCCGGGGACTGGGTCGACACCGCCACGCTCGACCTGTTCGAAACACGCGCCCGCCGTCTCGTCGGCGTGTACGGCAACAACGACGGGCCCGCACTGCGCGCCCGCCTGCCCGAGGTGGCGGAAGCCGAACTGGGCGGCGTGCGCTTCGCGGTCGTGCACGAGACCGGGGAGGCGCGCGGCCGTGAACGCCGCTGTGCCGAGCGCTTCCCCGAGGCCGAGGTCCTCGTCTTCGGGCACAGCCACATCCCGTGGGACAGCACAGCCGGAGAGGGCCGCCTCCGCCTGCTCAACCCGGGCTCGCCCACAGACCGCCGCCGCCAGCCTTACTGCACGTACATGACGGCGGAGGTGACGGCCGAAGGCCTCTCCCAGGTGCAGCTGCACCGCCTGCCGCGCCGCGGCTGAGGCCTCCGGTGGGGCCGCTGCCCGGGAGCGCTCACCGGCGGCCCAGCCGCACCTCGTGCAGCGCGTCCGCGACGAGCCCCGGGTCCGGCGGACCCATGTGCGAGGCGCGGGGGAAGTCGCGGACGTCGAAGCGGTTGTGCGGGGTGAGTTCGTCTGCCTCGGCGATCATCCGGTCCTGCAGGGCGGGCGGCACCAGACGGTCCCTGCCCGTGCGCAGATACGTACGAGGGACGCGGCCCCACGTGTGCGCCCGGCCGACTGCCCGCTCTCCGTAGGCCCGTACGCACTCGTCGGTCTGCATGAGGCCGAGGATCCGCCGGAAGGCCGCATCCGGATAGTCCGCGCAGACCATCTCCTTGAAGAGCGCGAGGTCCTTGGCCGAGCCCGTACGCCAGTTGAGGCGGATCACGCCCAGCTTCTCCGGGTCGCCGATCACCTGCTCGTCCGGATCCATGGCGTCCGCGGCCTCCGGAGAGGACATGCACGCCTCCAGCGACGGCATCGCCCGGCTCGGGCAGAAGGCTGCGAAGTAGCAGATGCGGTCGAGGAGCCGGGGCACCGCGTCAGCGACGCGGCTCACGGAGGTGCCGCCCATGCTGTGGCCGACGAGCACCACGGGCCCGTGACGTGCCGCATCGCGTACGTGCCCCTCGACGCGGCGTGCGTAGTCGTCCAGAGTGAGCTCCGCCAGCGGCGACGGCTCGGTGGCCAGGGCCCGCAGGTCCTGCCTCTGGTACGCCTCCGGCACGAAGGCCTCCGTGCCGTGCATCGGCTGGTCCACGGTGACGGCGCGGTGTCCGCGCCGCTGCAACTCCCGCGCGATGCCGGCCAGATGACCGCCGGCGCTGTGGGTGCCGTGCACGAGGACGTACGTACGCGGGCCGTGCCCGCTCCGGCTCCCGGCCGGGTGCCCGCCCTGCTGCTCGTCGCGCCGCCCGGTCCCGGAGGCGCCGGCCACGCCCGCGCCCGCACTGCCGGCCAGCGCCGCGCCTCCCCCGGCCAGGCTGAAGGTGCGGAGAACTCTCCGCCGTGTCGCACCGCTTGCGGCCCCAGCACCCGTGACCGGGCGGACCGCGTCCGTCCCGTCGTTCTTCTCCCGTTTCGTCATGGCCCCGAAGCTACGTACGCCCGGCAGCGCACGACATGGCTCTGAGCCCCGGAGCGGGGGTGTACCTGCCGCCACCGTTCCGTCCACGGGCCGCTCACCGAGCTGCTGCTTGTGATCTACCGCCGCCGTCCCGCACGCGGCGGCAGCGTCGGGATAACCGGTGATGAGAAGTTGCTCGACTTCTGGCTGGATCGGGTCGGATTCGGCTGATCCGGCCGCCCGTGTCACGTATCTCCGGCGCCCTCCGGATGCTCTCTTTTGCCGTTGGCTCATCAACGACGTGCGGCCCGCCGCGGGCGAGTACGGTGACGTCTCACCGATGACCCTCCGGTTGGACGTCCCGGGGAAACACGGAGCCGGCACCCCGGCTCCGCGGCTGAGGCAGAGGAACGGTGTTTCGGGTGACTGCGGACCATCAACAGGAAGATGTCATGCCAGAGGCCTCACTTGAACACGACGGAGGCGAGGCCGCCGCGGCGCGACGTGAGGGGACGGGGGCCGATCGGAGCGGGACGCCGGCCGGGAGCTTCGACGCCGGGGCCGCACCCGCCGCGCCGGCCCACGCGGGCGCTCCCGCACCCGCTCCTGCGTCCGCTCACGCCGCCGCGGGCCCCGGCGCCCCCGTTCCGGGCCGCTCCGGCGACCACGCCGCCCCGCCGCCGCCCGTCCCCGCCGCCGCCCCGACCGCCCCTCCCAGACGCGAGCCTCTGTGGGCGCTGGCGACCGTGGCCTCGTACGGGGTCACACTCTTCGTGGGCAGTGAGGACCTGGTCCTCCTCGCGATACCCGGGATGCTCTCTCTCGCCGTCCTCGAACTGCTCGGGGTGCGCTATGTGCTGCGCAGACCCGCCAGGGGCGGCGCGGCGCCGTACGCCACCGACGGCAGCGATCACCGCGGAGTGGTCAACCACCTGTACACAGCCCTGCTGAAGCGCTACGGCGTGCTCGTGCTCATCTGCCTCGCGCTCATGGCCGTACCGCTGATCACGCGAGCCACGTACCTCATTCCCCTGATGGGCGTCGGGCTTCTCGGCATCGTACTGGCGACGGTCTGCTGGTTCGACCAGCTGCGCTGGGTACGGCAGTGCGCCCGCGTACTGAGTGTGTACGGGTTCGAATTCCGCACCCCCGTCTACCAGTTGGACCTGTCGCGGAACGGAGGGCGGGTCCTGGTGCTCGGTTACGAGGGGCTGGAGTCCCCTGACATGTTCGCCCGTGAACCCATGGGGCACCCCTGCTGGCCCGAGCGGATCGCCGAAGGCGTCTGGTTCGCGGGGGACGAGGTGTTCGGAGGCGCGCTGCTGGTTCCCGGCACGGGCGAGCTGATGTGCCTGCAGCCGCTGGACTGGGACGCGTTCGACGAGTGGCGGGCCGCGGCGGACGAGGAGCGGCGCGCGAAGGCGAAGCGCGCAGGGCTCGACCGCAATTCCGTCTGACGCCCTCCGTCTGACGCCGCTCCGTCCGGCGACGCCGCCCGCGCGTACGCTGCCCGCCCCGCCCCCCGGCGGCGACCGGCGAGCCGCCTCGGCCTGCCCGCGGCCCCGGGTCAGGATGGTGCCTCCCGATCCAGGAGGAGGGCGCCCCGATGGACTTCCGTGACCCGCCGAAGGCCGCCGCGTGGCAGCACATGAAGGCCCGCTCGGGCTTCGAGGTCGTCTACTTCCAGCACGCGCCGTCCGGCGACGGCTGGCGCGTCCACGGCTGCACGACCGCCCTCGAAGACGGCACGACCTGGATCGTCGACTACGAGATCGAACTGGACACCGACTGGGCCACCCGCACCGCGCACATCTCCGGCCGTTCCGCCGCCGGTCACCGCACGACATCGATCCTCACCGACGGCTCCGGTCACTGGCAGATCGACGGCGTGGTCTCGACCCACCTCGACGGGTGCCGCGACATCGACCTCGAATCCTCCGCGATGACCAACGCGTTGCCCGTACGCCGCCTCCGCCTCGCGGACGGAGACCGCGCGGACGCCCCCGCCGCGTACGTACGCGCGGCGGACCTCTCCGTAGAGCGGCTCGACCAGACCTACGAACTCGTCCGCGACAAGGCCGGACAGCAGCGCTACGAATACGCCGCCCCCGCCTTCGGCTTCAACTGCCGCCTCGCGTACGACAGCGCCGGCCTCGTCCGCGACTACCCCGGCATCGCCATCCGCGTCACCTGAGGGCCGCACCGAGAGCGATGGTCCGCCGGCTCGGCCGCGAGGGCTGGATCAGGCCCCAGCGGGTGATCGACTGCGTCGGCGGGGCGCAGGCCCGAAGTCGGAAACGACGACCGGTCACCAGGGCTTGAGTCTCCAGCCGCTGGAAGGTCCAGACTTCCCGCATGAGCGAAGACGAACACCAGGCCTGCCTCACGATCGGGCAGCTCGCCGACCGTACAGGCGTCCCCGTCCGCACCGTCCGCTACTGGTCGGACGTCGGTGTGCTGACGCCCGAGCGGCGGTCCGGAGGCGGTTACCGGCTGTACGGCGCCGAAGCCGTCGCGCGCCTCGAACTCGTCCGAACCCTACGGGAGTTGGGGCTCGGACTGGAGGAGGTGAGCCGCGTAGTGCGCCGGGAGGCACCCGTCGCCGAGATCGCGGCCGCGCACGTCGCCGCTCTGGACGCCCGCATACGTGCCCTGAAGGTGAGCCGGGCCGTCCTTTCCACCGTCGCGGAACGCGGTTCCACCGCAGAGGAGACAGCACTGATGAACAAGCTGGCGCGGCTCTCCGTCGCCCAACGCAGGAACATCATCGAGGACTTCATGCTGGAGGTGTCCGAAGGCGTCGACGGGGGCCCCGAATTGGCGGAGCGGCTGAGACGCTCCCCGGTCGAACTGCCCGACAGCCCCACGCCGGAGCAGGTCGACGCCTGGCTTCAGCTGGCCGAACTGATGCAGGACCCGGACTTCCGCTCCCGGATGCGGAAGATGCTGGAGCTCAACGTGAAGGGAAGCCCGGGCGGTTCGATCTGGTTCACCCGGCACGTGGTGAACGTCGTGAGCGAAGCACGCGAGGACGGCGTGGACCCGGACGGGCCGGACGCCTCGGAGGTGCTGACGGATCTCTTCGGCGACGCGGACAGGGCCGGGATTCTCCAAGGCCTGGACGCGGGTCTGGAGGCGGGAGCGGACCGCTACGCCGAACTTCTCCGCAGCGTGAGAGGCCACGAGCCGCAGCCGTCACGTGCTCCGGACTACGAATGGCTGGGGCGGGCGTTGCGGGCGGAGCTCCGGCGGGAGTAGCGCACCGGCTCCACGGCCCGGCACGCCCGCGCACCCCTGCGACCGTGCACCCCTGCGACCGTGCACCCTGCGCCTGTGCACCCCTGCATCCGTGCCCCTGCGCGCCGGGCCCGGGAGGAGGCGTCGGCGCGCGGTCAGCGATGCCGCACCAGTTCGACCCTCTCGGGGCCAGCGGACTCCAGCGGGCCCTTCACCGACCAGCCGCATGCCTCGTAGAACGCGATGGCGGCGTGGTTGGAGGTGAAGCTCTCCAGGCGGATCTCGTCGTACTCGGCGAAGAGCATCTTCTCGGCCTCCGTGAGCAGGACGCGTCCCAGGCCCTCCCGCTGGCGGTCCACATCGATCATGATCAGGTCGATGGTGGGGCCCTCGAGAATCGCGAGTCCCACGATCCGCCCCGCTGCTGTCATGCAGTGCACGTGGCCCTGCCGGAAGTGCGATTCGATGTGGTCGTCCGAGGCTCCGCTGCCGATGAACCCCTCGACGCTCTCGTCACCCAGGAACGGGCGGTAGCGCGAATCGATTGTGCGGCGGGCGAGTTCTTGAAGCGCCGGGAGATCCGTCGCGGAAGCGGGGCGCACGACAGGCGCCGGTGTCCCGTTCCGCAGGCCGTCGGTGGTCATTGCGCGCTCCTTGAGGCCGGGCGGCCCGTCGGGGCCCGCCAGCGGGCCCGTCACAGCCACATGGCGTCGCTCACGGATCCCAGGCTGGTGCCGGACAGGCGACGGTGCAGGGTCATGGCCTGGTCCTCGGTCAGGGACGCGACGTGGTCGGCGGCGGCACGCAGAGGGTCGCCGTGGAGGTCGAGTTCCTCGGCCCGGTCGGTGGGGAGCAGCCGAGGGGACTCGTAGGTCCAGCGAAGCAGTTCGGAGACGATGCGCTGCTTTCCGTGCTGCTGGGTGGCGAGTGCGGGGCGGTCGATGACGTAGCACCAGACCAGTTCCTTGAGCAGGTCGCAGGCGGCCCGGCTGTCGGCCGGTACGACGAGGCGGGCTCCGTAGCGGATCGCTGCCGGGCCCTCGACCGCCAGCGCGATGTCGCGTGTGAAGTGGTCGATGAGTTTGGCGGTCCGGGCGTTGACGGCGACGTCGTCGTCGTGACGGCCGGCGTAGGGGCCTGGCACCGACAGGGCTTTGGCGATGTCGGCGAGGAGGTGCGACGCCTCGTCCCGGTCGAACGCGACACCGGCGCGGCGGCGTTTGGCTTCCACATAGTCGAGGAACCGTTGCGTCTCGCGTTCGGTGTCACCGCCCGCGGCTCCCGGGGGCGGGAGGAGCGCGGCCAGCGGGATCAAACCGGTGCGGTAGAAGTCCTCCACGTCGTGACAGGCGTAGGTGACGTCGTCGGCCCAGTCCATCACCTGCTCCTCGATCGGCACGGCGTCGTCACCCCGGCCCGCTCTCACCCATGCGAACGCCTCGCGGTCGGCCGCGTAGACGCCCCATTTGGCGTGCCGCGCGGGATCGACGTCGCGCGGGGCGCGCTCCCAGGGGTACTTCGTCGCGGCGTCCAGGCAGGCCCGGGTCAGGTGAAGTCCGCGGTGTCCGGGGTACTTGTGGGCGGCGAGGAAGGTGAGGATGTGCAGGGTCTGGGCGTTGCCCTCGAAGCTGTCGAGCACCCCGCCCGCGAAGTGCAGCTCGTCCATCGTCGCCCGCAACGCGGTCTCTCCGGCGTGGCCGAAGGGCGGGTGACCGATGTCGTGCGCCATGCAGGCCGCTTCCACCAGCGCCGGGTTGGGGCCGCCGTAGCGCCGCTCCAGGCGCTCGGCCATTCGCCGCCCCAGCTGGGCGACCTTCATCGAGTGGGTCAACCTGGTGTGGTAGGCGCCGAGTTCACCGCTGGCGACGACCTGGCTCTTGCCGGCGAGCGCGCGCCATTGCGTGGAGTACAGGATCCGGTCGACGTCGTGCTCGAACGCCGACCGTTGTCCGTCGTCGGCGACACGCCGGCGCAGGGAGTGCTGCTCCAGGTCCTCGTCGCTGTAGTGAGCCGGTCGCATGAGGGGATCGTAAGTCCGTGATCGTGTGCTGGTCACATGATTATGGGTGGCTGCCGCCTGCCTCCGCGCAGCCGTACGGGGTGCCGGCAGTGGCTGGTTGACCGGCCACTGCCGACGTGAGGAATCAGTCGAGCAGTTCGTACGCGGGGAGCGTCAGGAACGCCTCGTATTTCTCATCCAGCGCGACCCGCAGCAGCAGCTCGTGTGCCCGCTGCCACTCGCCCGCCGCGAAGGTCTCGGCGCCCAGTTCCTCGCGCAGTTCTGCCAGGTCCTCGTCCGCGACGCGCCGGACCAGCTCCGCGGTGACGCGCACCTCGCCCTCCGGGGCGTCGGGCAGCACCACTCCGGCGTTGACCCACTGCCAGATCTGCGAGCGGGAGATCTCCGCGGTGGCCGCGTCCTCCATCAGGCCGAAGATGGCGACGGCGCCCATGCCGCGCAGCCACGCCTCGATGTAACGGGTGCCGACCTGGACGGCGTTGCGCAGGCCCGCGTACGTCGGCTTCGCGTCGGTCTCCTCGACGGCGAGCAGTTCGGAGGCGGTGACCTCGACGTCCTCGCGCAGCCGCTCCTTCTGGTTCGGACGGTCGCCGAGGACCGCGTCGAAGGACTCCTGCGCGACGGGGACGAGGTCCGGGTGTGCCACCCAGGAGCCGTCGAAGCCGTCGGAGGCCTCGCGTTCCTTGTCGGCCCGCACCTTGGCCATGGCCTTCTCGTTGGCCTCCGGGTCGCGCCGGTTGGGGATCTGTGCGGCCATGCCGCCGATGGCGTGGGCTCCGCGCTTGTGGCAGGTGCGTACGAGCAGTTCGGTGTACGCGCGCATGAACGGGGCCGTCATCGTGACCGAGTTGCGGTCCGGCAGGACGAACTTCGCCCCGGCGTCACGGAAGTTCTTCACGATGGAGAAGAGGTAGTCCCAGCGGCCGGCGTTCAGCCCCGAGGCGTGGTCGCGCAGTTCGTAGAGGATCTCCTCCATCTCGTACGCGGCGGTGATCGTCTCGATCAGGACGGTGGCCCGTACCGTGCCCTGGGGGATGCCGCAGTGGTCCTGGGCGAAGACGAAGATCTCGTTCCACAGCCGGGCTTCGAGGTGCGATTCGAGCTTGGGCAGGTAGAAGTACGGCCCCTTGCCCATGTCGATGAGGCGCTGGGCGTTGTGGAAGAAGTAGAGACCGAAGTCGACGAGGGCGCCCGGCACTTGCTCACCGTCGACACGCAGGTGCCGCTCGTCGAGGTGCCAGCCGCGGGGACGCATGACGACGGCGGGCATGCTCTCGGCGGGCCCGAGCGCGTAGGACTTGCCGGAGTTCTCGTCGGTGAAGTCGATGGTGCGCTCGTAGGCGGAGATCAGATTGAGCTGGCCGCCGACGACGTTCTCCCACGTCGGGGCGGAAGCGTCCTCGAAGTCCGCGAGCCACACCTTGGCGCCCGAGTTGCACGCGTTGATCGTCATCTTGCGGTCGGTGGGGCCGGTGATCTCCACACGGCGGTCGTTCAGCGCCTCCGGGCAGCTCGCCACCTGCCAGTCGCCGTCGCGGATGTGAGCGGTGTTGGGAAGAAAGCCGAGGGTGGAGGTGCGGGCGATCTCGGCCCGCCGCTCCCCGCGCTGGGCCATCAGCTCGTTGCGGCTCGGTGTGAACCGGCGGTGCAGGGCGGCCAGGAAGTCCAGCGCCCCGTCGGTCAGCACTTCCTCCTGACGCTCCACGGGAGTCGCATCGACGATTTCGACGGCGGAGGGCGCTCCTGCGGACATTTCGGGTCACTCCTTATGGCGGCGTGGGGGCTCGGCCGCCGGATCGCGTGCGTACCGGCACGGAGTGCCGCGAGCCGCGCGGCACTCGTGGAAGCGGCCCCGACGTTCACCGGGAGCGCGGGAACGCTTCTGAACAGTGGATACTAGTTTCCTTATGGCGGAATAGGCAAGAGTCTGTTGACGTCGAGACATTCATGGGCCGTCAGCGGCCGCCGTCCGGTGACCCTGGGTGCCAGCCGACTCCGGGAAACGCGGACCGCGCCGTACGACGGGTGGTGAGGTGCTGAGTTCCGCGGCCGCGCGGGGTGAAACCCGCAGGGGCCGAGGTGTGGGATGTGCCCGCCCGGTGCTCAGGAGCCGGTCCGCTTCAGCCGTTCCAGGTCCTGCGGGGTGTCGATGTCCGACGGGTCGGCGATGTCGCCGCACTCCACCAGCTCGATTTCGTCCTCACGCGTACGCAGGTAGGGGCGCGCCCCCTGATCGCCCTCCGCGCTCTTCACGATGCCCGCCCAGTGCTCCGCCCCGAACAGGACGGGATGCCCGCGCCGTCCCTCGTACGACGCGGCCGCGAGCGTGGCCGAGGAGCGGCACACCGAGCGGACGCGGGCGACCGCACCCGCACCGATGCCCGGCTGGTCGACGAGCAGGACGAGCGCGGCGTCCGTGCCCGTGCCCGTCAGCGAGTCGAGGCCCAGCCGCAGCGAGGAACCCATGCCCGACTCCCAGTACGGGTTGTCGAGCACGGTGCAGCCGGAGAGTTCGGCCCGCGCCCGTACCTGCCCGGCCGCGGCGCCCAGGACCACGTGCACGCGCTCGCAGCCGCCGGCGCGGAGCGTACGTACGGCGTGCTCGACCAGCGGCCGCCCGTGCAGCGGCAGCAGCGCCTTGGGCCGTCCGCCCAGGCGGCGTCCGCCGCCGGCCGCGAGCAGCAGCCCGGCCACCACGGGGGCGGCCGGGCCTTCCGGCTCGTCCCGCTTGGTCGTCATGGGAGCTCTCCTCGCGTTCTGTGCTTCTCGGGGGCAGGGTGCGGGGGTTGTCGCCTGGCGGCGGGGGTGGTGGTGCCGGGCGGGCACAGGCCGCGCAGTCCCGCACCCCTTCACGTACGCCTTCCTGTCGGCTCAGCGTCCCGTACGTCCCCGCCGGTGCGGCACATCCATTCCGCACGATTCTGTACGAGCCGCGCAAGACGTTGCGAACTTGGCGTTGCACGCCCCCAATTTCGCCCTCCGTGTGGCGCGATGTGCGGAGAGTGGCGTTTACTTGGGCGAGCCGGTCGCGCTCGATCCTGTGGGGGACAGGCGCGCGGCACCATCTCTGTGGGGGAGAACTGTGCAGCGAAGCGATGCTGTGGGGCAGCGTGTGATACCTGCCGCCGACCGCGGGGAAGACCCGCGAGTCGCCGGGCTGAGCGCTGCCGTTGCCCGTCTCCGGGCCGAACTGGACGCCTACCCCGCCCAGTTGCATGACAGGCACGCTGCCGAGGACGAACTGACCGCCCTCGACGGCCAGGTCGCCAGTGGTGCCCCGACGGCCGAAGAGCTGCGTCATTCGCTGCTGCTGACGGTCGCGGCCGTCGGTTCGGTGAGCGCCCTCGCCGACGCTCTCTCGGGCCTGCGGAACGCCATCGAGCTCTTCGGTGAGCCGTCCGGCTTCCGACGGGTGAACTGACCTGTGAACCGGCGGACGTTCACGGACTCCGGCGTGCCGCGGACGCACCCGTAGGACTTCTGCCCAAGTGAGCCGGGGGCTGCCGCCGGTCCGGTGTGGGCTGTTCCGAGCCGCGCTCGCCTGCGTGCTGACGCACACTGGTACGCCCTTTCGCGAATTCCCCTTCTCCGCCTGCCGGCAGAGCCGTTCCGCTGCCTGGAGGGCCGGGCACGCCCGTGGTGCCGCCCAGCCGTGCCGCCCTGCCGCGGCCGCCGCGGCCGCCGCAGCGCAGGAGCGCAACCGGAAGCAGACGGACGTAAGGAATCCGTCCCAGTCCTTACGCACAGCGGACGCCGAGGCTGAACCGCTGGCACCTGCCGAGTACTTCACGCCAGCGTGTTGGAGCGATGAGAGCGCGGGGGCAGGCCGTCCGGTCCATCGGAACAGCCATCACGCGAAAGTGAGGATCCAACGTGCGTGCTCACAAACGGAACAAGGCCGGGCGCAACGTCGCCATGGCAGCCGTCGCGCTGCTGCTCGGGGGCGGCGGCATCGCGATCGTCAACGTAAGCGCCAACGCCGGGCAGAACGGCGGCTCTGCGGCCTCGCAGGCCGGCCATGCGCACGGCGACGCCGAGCAGGGCGGCCCGGTCGGCAGCGACTTCGTCGACATCACCAAGGTCCCGGACAACGTGGAGAAGCCCGGGAACGGCCCGGGCGCTTCGACCGGCACCTTCACCTCCGCCTGCGGCACCAACGCAGGTGACCAGCACAACTCGGACAACGTGATCGTGGCTCCGGGCGTGGCCAACGGCGCGCACCACACGCACGACTACGTCGGCAACAAGCAGGTCGACGGCGATTCGACCGACGAGTCGCTCGCCGCGCAGGACACCACGTGCACCAACGGCGACCAGTCCACCTACTACTGGCCGGTGCTCCGCGACCGTAGGCAACAGGGCGAGGACGCCGGCAAGCCCGGAGGCGGAGCCGAGGGCAACATCGGTTCCATCATCGAACCGGCCACCGTCGACCTCACCTTCCGCGGAAGCCCCCGTGGCGACGTCGTCGCCATGCCGCGCTTCCTGCGGATCATCACCGGCGACGCGAAGGCCTCCACGAACGGCGGCGCGAACGCCAACGCCGCCTGGTCCTGCACCGGCTTCGAGGACAAGGTCCAGCTCGAGGACAAGTATCCGATCTGCCCCGACGGCAGCAGGGTCGTGCGGACCGCGTTCTTCCAGAGCTGCTGGGACGGCCAGAACACGGACAGTGGGGACCACCGCGCCCATGTGGCCTTCGCCGAGGACGACGGATCGTGCCCCGACGGCTTCAAGGCCATCCCGCAACTGGTGCAGCGCCTGACCTATGACGTGCCCGACGCACCGGACTTCGCGGTGGACAGCTTCCCCGAGGAGAAGCACAAGCCGGTCACCGACCACGGCGACTTCATCAACGTCATGAGGGACGGCCTCATGAACCGGGCCGTGGACTGCATCAACTCCGGCCGGCGGTGCGGCTGACGACACGATCCGGCGCCGGTGCCCCGCCAGGCCCGGGTCCGGTGCCGGCGTCTCCGTACGGCGCCACGATCCGTCCCGTCCGTCCGGGGCCACCCGGACGGACGGGACCGGCGCCGGTGCCCCGCCACCTCCCGTTGTTCAGCTTCCGTAGCCGCAAGAGGGGTTGTTGAGAATGGACGATTCCGGATCGCCCTGGACACCGATGCGCCGTCGCCCGCCCGGCCGCGGAGTGACGTGGGGGCTCCGGGTCGCGCGTGCGGCGCCGGCGGGGGCGGGCGCGGTCGTGGTGCTGCTGCTGGCGTTGACGGTGGTCCTCCAGCAGGTCGGCGCCTGGCCGTTCGCGCGGCATGACATCCCCTCCCGCTCCGTGCCGGACGCCCGGCTGCCCTTGCCGCCGTCGGCCGTGGGCTCCGGCGGTTCGCCGTCCGACGGGGAAGGGGCGGGCCGGGCTCCGGGCGGGAGCGGCGAGCCGGAGCCCGGCGCGCCAGGTGACGGCAGGACCGCTCCCGGTGTGCCCGGTGACGGCGCGCCAGGTGACGGCGAGGGGACTGCCGACTGCGGCTGCAAGGCCGTCTGGCACGTCGACGGCCAGTGGGAGGACTTCAACGCGACGGTGAGGGTCACGAACACCGGGGAAGTGCCCGTACGCGGCTGGCAGATCACCTGGACGTGGCCGGACGGACAGCGGCTGGTCAAGGGCTGGAACGCCGAGTTCCGGGAGTCGGGCGCGGCTGTGACGGTGCGGAACGGCCGCGGCAACGCGGAGATTCCCACGAAGGGTCAGACGGCGTTCGGCTTCCAGGCGACCCGAAGCGGAAGTCCCGCCCCACGTCTCACCTGTCACGTCCTCTGAGATGTCACGTCCTCTGAGACCACCCGGCCCCGCGCCCAGGACCCGGCATCAGGCACCGCGGCCCCCGGCAGCCCGTGCCGGAATCGCGGGCTGTCCGTTCGTGGGATTTCGTCTAGGCTCCCCATGCTTCATGAAACAAGGGGGGAAGCGGATGGAGCCGCTGCGGCTGGACGATCCACGGAATCTGGGCGACTACGTGCCGATCGGGCGGGTGGACGCTCCGGACGGCGAAGTCCCCTTGCCAGTACGCCGGTTCGTCGCAAGAGGTGCGGGAGGCGGCCGTACGGTCCTGATCAGCGTGCCCCTCGCGGAGCTCGCCGGCGACCACGAGTACGGCGAGCGGTTCGCGGCGGAGGCCGAAACGGCCCGGCGGCTCGGGGCGGAAGCCCGCCTGCCGTGGACGGCACAGGTCATGGAGAGCTCCCGCCTCCCCGGCGGTCCGCCGTGGTACACGACGCCGTACGTGCCCGCCCTGCCGCTGCCGGGCGTACTGGCGGCACACGGCGGCGGTCTCCCCGAACGCACCCTGCGGGCGCTCGGTCTCGGGCTCGCCGAGGCACTCACCGAGCTGCACGCGCGCGGAGCGGTGCATGCCGGGGTCTCGCCCGGTGCCCTGCTGGTGGCCGCGGACGGGCCGCTGCTGACGGCGTACGGAGCGATGCGTGCGCTGGTGCCCGGGACAGGTCACTTCGCCCACCGTCCCTCCCTTGCCGGTCTCCCCGAACGCGGCGGCGTGCCGCCCGAGCAGCTCTCGGGCGGTACGCCCGGTCCACCGGGTGACGTCCACGCGCTGGGGGCGGTGCTCTGCTATGCGGCATCCGGGCTGGACGGGGCGGACTCCTCCCGCATGCCCGCGAGCATGCGCACCCTGGTCGCAGCCTGCCTGTCCGAGGACCCCGGCGACCGTCCGCAAGCGGCCGTCGTACGCGACGAGTTGAGAACAGGGGCGGCGGCCTTGCCGGTGACGTCCGGCCCGCCGCCCGTCCCCGTGGCGGCGCAGCGTCGGGGCCCGGTCTCAGCCCCCGCCGCCGTTCCGTGGTCTGCCGGGGGTGCTGCCGGAGGCACGGTGCTCGACAGCGCCGCGAGCGCCTTCGGGCCGGGCTGGCTGCCGGCACGCGTCATCGCGGCCATCGCCCGGCAGTCCGCTTGCGCGCTCGGGGCGGCACTCCCCGCCTGACGGCCCGGCTGTTCCGGCCCGGGTTCCCGTCCGGCTGTTCCGGTCCGGTCCGGTCGAGCCCCGATGCCCCGATGCCCCGACTTCCCGATGTCTCCGACGTTCCGGCCGCACGCCCGCACCAGCGGTGCTCCGCGGCGTGCACCCGTCCTTGCCCTCACTCATCCGTGGACTGCGATCCGATGGCTCCTCAGCATCTGCCCCTCACCCATGACGACCCCGTGCAGCACGGCCCGTACCGCTTGGTCGCGCGCCTCGGCAGCGGGGGCATGGGCACCGTCTACCTCGCCCGCGACTCCGGCGGCCGCGCCGTCGCCCTCAAGACCATGCACGCACGCATCGCGGACGAGCCCGAATTCCGCAGCCGTTTCCGGCTGGAGGCGGATGCCGCCCGCGTCATCGGAGGCCGGTACGGAGCCGAAGTCGTGGACGCCGACCCGCTGGCGCGGACACCCTGGCTGGCGACGGAGTACGTGCTCGGCCCTCCGCTGGACGAAGCGGTGGAGTACTGCGGCCCGCTGCCGGAGGAGTCCGTACGCGCACTGGGTGCGGCCCTGTGCGAGGCGCTGGGACAACTGCACAGCTCCGCCGTCGTGCACCGTGACCTCAAGCCGTCCAACATCCTCCTCAGCGCCTCCGGGCCGAAGGTCATCGACTTCGGCATCGCCAGGGCGATCGGGGACGACCGGCTGACGCGCACGGGCACCGCCGCCGGAACCCCCGCCTACATGTCGCCGGAGCAGGCCGGCGGGCTCGAACACACCGCAGCCGGCGACGTGTTCGCGCTCGCCGGGGTGCTGGTGCACGCAGCGTCCGGGCACGGCCCGTTCGGCGGCGGGCAGGCGGCCGACCTGCTCTACCGCGTCCGCTACGGCGAGCCCGACCTCGGCGAGGTGCCGGAAGCGCTCGTACCGGTGCTGCTCCGCTGTCTCGCCAAGGACCCCGCGGCGCGGCCCGGCATGGCGCAGCTCGCGGCGGAACTCGCGTCCCGGCTGCCCCGCGACGGCGGGGAGTTCGCGGAGGCTCTTCCGGACAGTGTGCTGGCGGAGATCGGGCGCCGCAGCGCGGAGGTGTGGAGGATCGAGCCGCACAGGCTGCCTCCGCCGCCGGGCGGCACGTTCGGCACAGGCACAGGCACGGGCACGGGCACGGGCACAGGCACAGGCGCCACAGCAGGTGCCGGCGGGTACACGCCCACCCAGGCGGCGTATCCGGCCCCGTCGGTCACCGGGGGCGACGGCGTCCGCACCGGCTTTCCGCGTCGCAAGCTCCTTGCGGTGGCGGGCGGTTCGGGCCTGGCGCTGGCCGCGGCGGGAGCCGGGGCGTGGGCCTGGGCAGGCGGCGGCGGTGCCGGAGGGACGGCACCGGACGGGTCTGCCTCCCGCGGGCCGGGCGGTGCGCCGGAGCCCGTGTGGCGGGCCGCGACGTCGTTCTTCACCGACGGCGATCTCCCGCCGCTGCTGGTGGGCGGGCAGCTGGTGACGTCGAACAGGGAAGGTCTGGTGGCCCTCGACGTGAAGTCCGGCGACCAGCAGTGGACCAGCGCCGAGGCCGACGACAACCAGGTGACCGGCGACGGCGAACGGCTCTACGAGATCGTCGCGGAGGCCACGAAGGGCAGCGGCGTCACCATCCGCACGCTCGATCTCCGTACCGGCGCACGCGCGGGCGAGGCCGGCAGGCTCCCGGACTTCGACGGCCGCGAGCACGGCGACGGCGACCGCACCACACAGCCGCTCGCCGCCGCCGGCGGAGTGCTCTACCTCGCGGCGCGCACGCGCGAGGCGAACGCGTCGAATAGGCCTCTCGCGCAGGGCTGGTACGTCGTGGCGTTCGATCTGCGCGCCCACAAGGAGCGCTGGCGCAGGCCGCTGAAGCAGTACGCCACGTCCTTCGCCTCCTTCGGCGACGACGTCAGCGCCTACTCCGTCAAGCCGCTGCGCGGGCGCCTGCTGCTCGCACGTCCCCGCAACGACTACGAGAGTCCGCTGCAGACCGTGGCCGCCTGGGACCCGCGGAACGGTGAGGTGATGTGGAACGCCGAGCCCCTGCCCAGGGAGCTGGACGACGACGCGCCTCCGCTGCCCAGGCAGCTGGCCACCGACCTGCGGCACGTCTACTTCGGCTCCGGCCGCGTCACCGCGCTCAGGCTCTCCGACGGCAAGGAGGCGTGGCGGTACGAGAGCGCGGGCGTCCGCGGCGGACACGCGGCCGCGAACCCGGACGAGCAGCCCGCCCTGTACGGACCGCCCGCCGTACGCGACGGCGTGGTCTACGCGGCGGAGCGGAACCGCGGCCTGGTCGCCGTCGGCGCCCGCGACGGGAGACTGCTGTGGAAGCAGAAGTCCGGCAGCGAGCCCGCCCCCGATCTCGACGTGCCGCCCGTCGTCGGCGAGAAGTACGTCTACGTCTCGGCCGGGGGGCACAGGTGTCTGACCGCGGTCAGCCGCCGTACGCACCGCACCGCCTGGAAGTTCCGCCTCACCGGCGACGGCGACGGCGGCACGGGCGAGCGCTTCGTGGTGCACAGGAAGGCCCGGCGGATCATCGGCAGGGGGCGTGGCGGGGCGTATGCGATACCGCTGGAGTGACGCGGACGCCGGTGCCCGTCCACGGCCGGGCCCCGGCGTGTGCGCTGCCCGATGGCCCGCCCCACCCCTCAGCAGGAAGGCTTCGCGTTGAAACCCCTCGGCTACGGCGATCCGCTCCGACTCGGCCCGTACCGCATCATCGGCACGCTCGGCGAAGGCGGCATGGGCAAGGTCTATCTCGGCCGCGACGGTTCGGGCGAGGTGGCGGCGGTCAAGGTGCTCCGTCCCGAACTCGCCCACGAGACACACATGTCGCAGCGTTTCGTGCGGGAGGCGCAGGCCGCGCAGGCCGTACGGAGCAAGGGCGTGGCGCGGGTGCTGACCGCGCAGACAGACGGCGGAGCGCCCTTCATCGCCACGGAGTTCCTCGCCGGGCCGACCCTCGACCGGGCCGTCGAGCGGCACGGGCCGTTTCCCGAGCCGGAGGTGAGAGCGCTCGGTGCGGCGCTCGCCCGGACGCTCGGCGACATCCACGCCGCGGGGCTGGTGCACCGGGACCTGAAGCCCTCCAACATCGTGCTGACTTCGGGCGGTCCGCGCATCATCGACTTCGGCATCGCCCGCCCGGAACACGGCCTGACGCTGACGACGACCGGTCAGGCGCCGGTGACGCCCGGCTACGGTGCGCCGGAGCAGGTGCTCGGACAGCGGACGGGACCGCCCGGCGACGTCTTCGCGCTCGGTGCCGTGCTCGTCTTCGCCGCGAGCGGCGAACGGGCGTACCAGGGCGATCAGATAGCCGTCGTGCAGTACGAAGTGGTGCACGGTGAGCCCCGGTTGGAGGGTGTGCCCGAGGCGCTCGTGCCGCTCATCGCCCCCTGCCTCACCAGGGACGCGGCGCAGCGGCCGCAGCCCGCGCAGATCACCTCGGCTCTCGCCCCGCCCCGTGACGGCCGGCAGCTGTGGAAGAAGGGCGGGCTTGGGGACGACATCGCCGAGGCGGAGTCGGCCGCGAAGCAGCTCGCCACGTTCCCCCCGGCTCCCGGCAGCCAGAACGGCACAGCCGCCACCGGGCCCGCCGCCGGGTCCGCCGCGCCGCCCCCGGCCGATTCCCCCACGCGGCGCCGCGTACTGACCGGCCTCGCCGCCGGCGGCACCCTGCTCGTCGCGGGCGGCGGCACGGCCTGGTGGCTGACACGGGAGGAGCCTCCGCGGCGCGCCCATCCCTGGTTCGCGCTGCCGCTCCAGGACGGGGAGTACGAGGAAGGCAGGGCCCCCGAGCCGCTGTGGGGGCCGCGGGACGTCGCGTTCGCGCAGTCGCCAGCTCCACTGGTGTCCCGGGACCTCGTGGTCGTCGGGGGCAAGCGGGACGCGCGTGTGACGGCGTTCTCCGTACGGGACGGAAAGCGGAAGTGGGTCTCCGAAGCCGCCTTCTACCAGCCGTTGTTCGCCGCGTCCCCGCGTCTGATCGTCACCGGCGGCTCCGACGGGCAGCTCTTCGGCGTCGACGCCCGCACCGGTGCCGTCGAGCGGCGGCACCCGACCGGGATGAGCGTCCTCCTCGCCGTGGACGCGCGTGCCGCGTACTGCCTCGTCGAGGACGAAGTGCGGTGCGTGGAACTCGTGTCGGGGAAGGTGAGGTGGCGCAAGCCGGCACCGCTGGACGAGTTCTCCGGGGGGCGCGGAATCTCCGCGACGGCCGCGGGCGGTCTGCTGGTGCTCGCCACGGCCAAGGACGCGGCGATCGCCCTCGACGTCCGTACGGGCGGGAAGGTGTGGAGCAGGCCCGGCGGAAGCACCGGCGCCGGGGTGCCGCCCGTGACGGCGGGCGGCGAGGTCTATCTCGGCGGGCAGTCGCTGAGCGCCGTACGGCTGCGGGACGGCGAGGAGCAGTGGTCGGTGCCGGCGGAGGTCAACGAGGGCTGGAGCGGACCGGCCGTACAGGGCGACGCCGTCTACGCCTCCGCCGGGTCCGAAGTCCGGTGCCGCGGACGGCGCGACGGGCGGGAGGTGTGGCGGCGGGAGGTCGACGGCGGGGTCTTCGCGGGCGGCAGGCCCGTGGCGGAGGGCAACACCGTCTGGGTGACTCTGAAGGAGACCGCGGGGGTCGCCGCGCTGGATACGCGGACGGGCCGCGCGGCATGGGTCCGGCGGCACAAGGACGGCGGGAGCGTACGCATGACCGGCGCGGGGAACCGCGTGTTCCTGCTGACGGAGGGGAAGCTGACGGCCATGCCCGTCATCTGACGGCCGCCGGCGGCCCATTGGGAGGCGTGGGCGGAGGGTCCCGGTCTCAGCGAGGGGTCCCGGTCTCAGCCGCCGCCCGAGCCCGTGCTGGCCAGCGCCTTGGACAGCTGCTCGGCGACCTCGTGCATCAGCGGCACGAACTTGTCGGTGGCTGCCTCCGTGACCCGGCCCGCCGGCCCGGAGATCGAAATGGCCGCCGCCGTGGGGGAGTCGGGGACCGAGACGGCGATGCAGCGCACCCCCAGCTCCTGCTCGTTGTCGTCCATCGCGTAGCCCACTTCGCGGACGTGCTCCAGCGCCGCGAGGAAGTCCTCCGGCGTGGTGATGGTCCGCTCGGTCGCGGCAGGCATCCCCGTACGTGCGAGCACCGCGCGCACGTCGTCGGGCGGGCTGCCGGCGAGCAGGGCCTTGCCGACTCCGGTGGAGTGCGGGAGCACGCGCCGTCCGACCTCCGTGAACATCCGCATCGAGTGCCGCGAGGGCACCTGCGCCACGTAGACCACCTCGTCGCCGTCCAGCAGTGCCATGTTGGCGGTCTCGCCCGTCTCTTCGACCAGGCGCGCGAGATACGGGCGCGCCCAGGTGCCCAGCAGCCGTGAGGAGCTCTCACCGAGGCGGATCAGGCGGGGGCCCAGCGCATAGCGCCGGTTGGGGTGCTGGCGTACGTAGCCGCAGGCCACCAGCGTGCGCATCAGCCGGTGGATGGTCGGCAGGGGCAGCCCGCTGCTGCCGGAGAGCTCGCTCAGCCCGACCTCTCCGCCCGCGTCGGCCATCCGCTCCAGCAGGTCGAAGGCGCGCTCCAGGGACTGGACGCCGCCCGACTGGCCCGTGGCGGCCGTGGAGGTGTGTGCGGCGGTGGCGGCGGATTCTCGCCGGTCGGACGACGGCACGTCGCGTTCCTTTCCTGCGGGTGGGCCGCATGCTACCGGCACGGAATCCCCGTCCCCTGCGGCCGCTCACCGTGCGGATCTTCGGGCAGAGACCACCGGAGGCCCTGGCGGTTTCTGCATGGCGGAATTATAGTTCCAATTTGCGGAATCCACCATGGTGTGTGTCTTGACGGGGCAGTGAACTGCCAAGAGGATCTGGCATCAACAGATTGTTGAAGAGAAGGGGTGGTCCGGTGCCCGGCGTCCAACTCGTGCTGCGCTCGTCGCGCGTCGTCACACCCGAGGGTACGCGTGCCGCGTCGGTGAGCGTCGCGGACGGCCGGATCGTCTCGGTCGGTCCGCGTGACATGCCGGTGCCCGACGGCGCACGGCTGGTGGACGCGGGCGACGACGCGGTGCTTCCCGGGCTCGTCGACACCCACGTCCACGTCAACGACCCCGGCCGCAGCGAGTGGGAGGGCTTCACGACCGCCACCCGTGCGGCCGCCGCGGGCGGCATCACCACGCTCATCGACATGCCGCTCAACTCCCTGCCGCCGACCACCACCGTCGCCCACCTGCGGACGAAGCAGGAGAGCGCGCGCGGGCAGGCCCACATCGACACCGGATTCTGGGGCGGCGCGATCCCCGGCAACGTGGCGGACCTGCGGCCGCTCCACGACGCCGGAGTCTTCGGCTTCAAGTGCTTCCTCTCGCCCTCCGGCGTCGAGGAGTTCCCCGAACTCGGCCCGGCCGGACTGGAGTCGGCGCTCGCGGAGATCGCAGGCTTCGGCGGGCTGCTCATCGTCCACGCCGAGGACCCGGCGCATCTGACGGCCGCACCGCAGAAGGGCGGCCCCGCCTACGCGGACTTCCTCGCCTCCCGCCCGCGCGCCGCGGAGAACGACGCGATCGGCCGGCTCATCGCGCTGGCCCGGAAGCTGGACGCACGCGTGCACGTCCTGCATCTGTCCTCCGCCGACGCACTGCCGGCCATCGCACAGGCCCGCCGGGAAGGCGTGGCGCTCACCGTCGAGACCTGCCCCCACTTCCTCACCCTCTCCGCCGAGGAAGTCCCGGACGGCGCAACGGAGTTCAAGTGCTGTCCGCCCATCCGCGAGCGCGCGAACCAGGACGCACTCTGGCAGGGCCTGGCCGAAGGCGTCCTGGACTGCGTCGTCTCCGACCACTCGCCCTGCACCGCCGAACTCAAGGACGGCGACTTCGGCACCGCGTGGGGCGGCATCTCCTCGCTCCAGCTCGGGCTGCCGGCGATGTGGACCGCGGCCCGGGCGCGGGGCCACTCCCTCGACGACGTCGTGCGCTGGATGTCCTCGGGACCGGCCCGGCTCGCCGGGCTCGGCGGGCGCAAGGGGGCGATCGCGCCCGGCCACGACGCGGACTTCGCCGTCCTCGCCCCCGAGGAGACGTTCACCGTCGACCCCGCGCGGCTCCACCACCGCAATCCGGTCACCGCATACGCGGGCCGCACGCTGCACGGCGTCGTACGCGCCACCTGGCTGCGCGGTGAGCGGATCGCCGAGGCCGGAGACGCCGGCCGTCCCCTCCGGCAGACCGGACGACTGATCGAGAGGCCCACCGGATGACACGCATGGCAGCAGCACGGCACGTCGCGCACTTCACCGGTGCCGCGAGCCCGTACGCGGGCGGCGACCCCTACGCCGACTACCGCACCGCCGAACTCCCCTTCACCCACCTCGCCGACCTCGCCGACCGCCGCCTCGGTGCCGGCGTGATCGCCGCCAACGACGAGTTCTTCGCCGAGCGCGAGAACCTGCTGAAGCCGGGGCGCGCCGAGTTCGACCCCGAACGCTTCGGCCACAAGGGCAAGATCATGGACGGCTGGGAGACCCGGCGCCGGCGCGGCACCGGCGCCGGGCACCCGCACCCGTCCGCGGACGACCACGACTGGGCCCTGGTCCGGCTGGGAGCGCCCGGCGTCGTGCACGGCATCGTCGTCGACACCGCGCACTTCCGCGGCAACCACCCCCGCGCGGTCTCCGTCGAGGCGGCCTGCGTGCCCGGTGCGCCCTCGCCGGAGGAGCTGCTCGCCGACGGCACCGAGTGGACGGTCCTCGTCCCCGAGACCGACGTCGGCGGGCACGCCGCCAACGGCTTCACCGTCGAGGCCGCCCGCCGCTTCACGCATCTGCGCCTCAACCAGCATCCCGACGGCGGCGTCGCGCGGCTGCGCGTGTACGGCGAGGTCGCCCCCGATCCGGGGTGGCTCGCCGCCCTGGGCACCTTCGACCTCGTCGCGCTGGAGAACGGCGGCGCGGTGCAGGACGCCTCCGACCGCTTCTACTCGCCGCCCGGCAACACGATCCTGCCGGGCCGTTCACGGCAGATGGACGACGGCTGGGAGACCCGCCGCCGCCGCGACACCGGCAACGACTGGATCAGCTACGCGCTGACGGCTCAGGCTCAGGTCCGCGCCGCCGAGATCGACACCGGCTTCCTGAAGGGCAACGCCGCCGGCTGGGCCGCGCTATGGGCCAAGGACGGCGAGGACGGCGAATGGCGCGAGCTGCTGCCGCGCACCGCGCTGCAGCCGGACACCGTGCACCGCTTCGTGCTGCCCGATGGAGCGCAATCCGTGACCCATGTACGGCTGGACATCTTCCCCGACGGCGGAATCGCCCGTGTGCGCCTGTACGGGTCTCTCACCGCACAGGGCGCCCGTGACCTCGAAGAACGGCACGAGCGGTGGGCCTCGGGGACGTGAACACCCGGGAAAAATCCTCGACTTGGCGTTGACATGTCATCTACGCGCGTCAGCATGGATGCATGAGATTCCCCCCACGAATCGCGCGCGTAAGCGCCCTCAGTGCCCTGTCCCTCACCCTCCTCGTCGGCGGTCCCGCAGCGATCGCCCAGGCGACCGCGGAGGCCCCGAAGTCCTCGGCCCCGGCGGCAGTGGCACCCGCGGACGTCGGTGAGATCTGCGAGTCGAAGCTGCCGAAGGAGGCACACGAGACCCTCGACCTCATCGAGAAGGGCGGCCCCTACCCGTACCCGCAGGACGGGACCGTCTTCCAGAACCGCGAGGGAATCCTCCCTGACCAGAACGAGGGCTACTACCACGAGTACACCGTGGAGACGCCCGGCTCCGACGACCGCGGAGCCAAGCGCATCGTGACCGGTGAGGAGAAGCAGGAGGACTACTTCACCGAGGACCACTACGAGTCGTTCGACAAGGTCGACTTCAGCTGCTGACGCACCGGCGGCACAGGTCTCCGGCTGCCGGCGCCGGAAGCACGGCAGCCGGAGACGGACGGGCGGTCAGCCGGTGGGCGCCCCGGGCCACGTGAAGGTCGCGACGGCGCCCGCCGGCAGCTCGTACGCCAGCGAGCGACCGGCCTCCGTGACGGAGAACTTCCGCGGCGAACCGGCGGAGTTGAGGACGACGGCCGCCCGTGAGCCGTCCGGGTTCTCGAACACCACGTCCTCGACTCCGCCCGGCTGCTGCGTGGTCGAGCCGATGCGGTGGGCGCCGCGGTCCACGAACCTGGAGATGTGGCCGAGCGTGTAGTACTCGGCGTTCCTCGTGACGCTGCCGCCGTCGATCTCGACGACCCCGTTGCACCTGGTGCCGCAGTTTCCGAAGTGCGGTCCGCCGTTCTCGTCGAGCGCCATGTTCCACAGCACCACCGTCTCCGAGCCCGAGCGCATGCTGCGGATGACGAGGTTCTCCGTCTGCCACTTCAGGCTGTCGGCGAACGTGTTCGCGCTCTCGTCGCTGTCGGTGCCGGAGCACTCGGTGAAGAAGACTCTGCCGCCCGCGTCCCGCACCTGCTGCTGGGCCTCCGGCTCACCGCCGTAGCAGTGGAAGGCCGCGCCCTGCACACGGCCGATGTCCCCTGTCTTCGCCAGGACTTCGAGCGGGTATTCGGGCTTGTCCCAGTTGTGGTCGTAGGCGAAGAGCTCCGTGCCCAGACCGGCCGCGGTCAGCTTGCCGTCCAGCACGCGCAGGAACTCCGCCTGCTCCGCGGCGGACATCCCCATGGACGGGTACGTCGTCTCGAACAGCGGCTCGTTCTGAACGGTCAGATCGTGCACGGGCACGCCCGCGTCCGCGTACGCCTCGACCGCCTTGACGAGATAGTCCGCGTACGCCTCCTGGTTCTCCGGCTTCAGGCTGCCGCCCTCCAGCGCCCCGCCGTCCTTCATCCAGGCCGGCGCGGACCACGGGCTGCCCATGACGCGGATGCCGGGGTTGACCGCGAGGGCCTGCCGCAGCAGCGGCAGGATCTCCTTGCGGTCGCGGTCGACGGAGAAGGAGCCCTTCTCGTCCTCGTAGCTGTAATAGGGCAGTTCGGCGACGAAGTCGGAGCCGCCGAAGGGCTGGCGCAGATAGTCCAGGCCGATTCCTTCGCCGTCCGTGGAGAACAGGCTGTGCATCAGCTGCTCGCGTTCGCCCTCGGGCAGCGCGGCCATCAGCCGGGCCGACGCCTCGGTGAGGGAGGCACCGGCGCCGGTGAACTGCTGCTCCCGCTCGGACGCGTCGACGGCGAGGTCGATCTCCTGCCTGCCGCCGTCGAAGGCGACGTCCTCGCCGCGCTCCAGGCGCTTGCCGCCGTCGGCCGTCGTCACCCACACCTGGGCGGTCGTGGCGGCCTGCCCTGCTGCGGGAGAGCCGCCGCCGTCCGCACGGGCGGCCTCGCTCACGAGGACATGGGTGGCGGCGAGCAGCGCCAGAGCGGTGGCCGACGCGGCGAATCTCCGTCTGTGTGTCATGTGCGCTCCCTTCGGGTGCGTGTACGTCTTGCGCGGCTTCCAGGACGGGCGGGGACGGGGGAGGGGGCCGGAGCGGTGACCGCGACGGCGGCCGGCCGGCTACGCCGCGCGGCGTGCGCGGCGCCGGTGCCTCCGGACGAAGTCCGCGTACCGGTGTCCGCTGCTCTTGATCGTCCGCCGTTGCGTCGAGTAGTCGACGTGGACGAGCCCGAAGCGCTTGTCGTAGCCGTAGGCCCACTCGAAGTTGTCCATCAGCGACCAGGCGAAGTAGCCGGCGAGCGGCACGCCCTGTTCGACGGCGTCCACGCACGCCGCGAGGTGTTCGTCCAGGTAGCGGACGCGCTCCGGGTCGTCGACCTGGCCGTCCGGGCCCACCACGTCCGGGTAGGCGGAGCCGTTCTCGGTGACGTACAGGCAGCGCGCCCCGTAGTCCTCGGTCATCCGCACCAGCGTCTTGGTCAGCCCCGGCGGGTGCACCTCCCAGTCCATGTGGGTGCGCCGGGCTCCGGCCGGTACGACGGGACGGGCGTGGGGCAGCGGGCCGCCGGGGTTGTCGGCGACGAGGGCGCGGAAGTAGTAGTTCAGGCCCAGCCAGTCCAGCGGCTCGGCGATGGTCGTCAAGTCGCCCGGCTGCTCGGGGAGTTCGACGCCGTACAGCTCCAGCATGTCCTGCGGGTAGCCGCGGCCGTGCAACGGGTCCATCCACCAGCGGTTGGCGTGCCCGTCGGCGCGCCGCGCGGCCGCCACGTCGGCCTCCTTGTCCGACGCCGGCTCGCAGTGGGTGAGGTTGTTGACGATGCCCACCTGCGCGCCCGGGGAGGCCGCACGGACGGCCTGCACCGCGAGCCCGTGCCCCAGGTGCAGGTGGTACGAGGCGCGCACCGCGGCCTCGATGTCCCGCACCCCGGGCGCCATCTGGCCTTCCAGGTGGCCGATCCACGCCGAGCACAGCGGCTCGTTGAGCGTCGCCCAGTGCTTCACGCGGTCACCGAGCCGTCCGGCGACCACCGAGGCGTACGCGGCGAAGTGCTCGGCCGTCTCGCGCGCGGGCCAGCCGCCCCGGTCCTGGAGGGCCTGCGGCAGGTCCCAGTGGTAGAGCGTGGGGAAGGGCGTGATGCCCTCTTCCAGCAGGGCGTCGGTGAGCCGGTCGTAGAAGGCCAGTCCGGGCTCGTTGGTGCTGCCGCTGCCGTCGGGCACCACGCGGGGCCACGCGATGGAGAAGCGGTAGGCGTCCACGCCCAGTTGCTTCATCAGCGCGATGTCCTCGCGCCAGCGGTGGTAGTGGTCGCAGGCCACGTCTCCGTTGTCGCCGTTCGCGACCGCGCCGGGCACCCGGCAGAAGGTGTCCCAGATGGACGGGCCGCGGCCGTCCTCGGAGGCGGCACCCTCGATCTGGTACGAGGCGGTGGCCACGCCCCAGCGGAAATCGGCGGGCAGCGCCAACGGAGACGTCGCGGGGGCGGGGGAGGCTTCGGTGACTTCGGACACGGACTTCCTTTCGTACGGAACCAGCGGATCGGGCGGATCGGACGGAACCAGCTGGAGCGAGCCGGAACGGGGCGAACGTGTTTGCTGCGGGCGGGAGTTCGGAGCGTGTGGACCCGCCGGCAGGCGTGACGGGCCGACGGCACGGCGGAGGGACCGTGCCGTCACGGCCGCCCGGCGGGCCGGGCCGGTGGATCAGGCCCGTTGGATCAGGGCCGTTGGATCAGGTTCGGTGAGCCGGGTGGTCCCGGGGGAGCCGGGGCCGGCCGGGGTTCACTTGACCGCCCCCGCGGTGAGGCCGGTGACCAGATAGCGCTGCAGCAGCAGGAACCCGGCGACGATCGGCACGCTCGCGACGAGCGAGGCGGCCATGACCTGGTTCCAGTAGACCTGCGTCTGCGTGGCGTAGCCCTGCAGTCCGATGGCGAGTGTGCGGGTGGTCTCGTTCGTCATGACGGACGCGAAGAGCACCTCGCCCCACGCCGTCATGAAGGAGTAGACGGCGACGGCGACGATGCCCGGAACCGCCGCGGGCACCACGACGCGCACCAGCGCGCCGAGCGGTCCGCAGCCGTCGGTGAGGGCGGCCTCGTCCAGGTCGCGCGGGATGGAGTCGAAGTAGCCGATCAGCATCCAGATGGAGAAGGGCAGCGTGAAGGTGAGGTAGGTGACGATCAGCGCGCCGCGCGAGCCGTAGAGGGCGACGCCCGTCGCGTTGCCGAGGTTGACGAAGATGAGGAACAGCGGCAGCAGGAAGAGGATGCCGGGGAACATCTGCGTCGAGAGGATGGTGACCGTGAACAGGCGCTTGCCGCGGAACCGGTAGCGGCTGACGGCGTAGGCGGCGAAGGTGGCGATGACCACCGAGCATCCGGTCGCAGCGCCCGCCACGATCAGCGAGTTGAGGAAGTAGTCCGCCAGCGGCACCGTGCTCCAGATGTCGACGTACGGACTGATCGTCAGCGAGCTCGGAATCCACCGGAAGCGGTCCGAGACGTCCTGAAGCGGCTTGAGTGAACTGCTCACCATCACCAGCAGCGGGGTCGCCGCGAAGATCGTGAGCAGCGTCAGGACGACGCGCCGCGTCCAGATGAACGACCGGGGCGGTGCGGTCGGGGAGACGCGGCCCGGGCCCTTCCGCCCTCCCGCGCCCGAGGCCCGTCCCGCCAGGTGCCCGCCGGGCTTCCGTGACGTGCCGCCGGCGGTGCCGTCGCCCGCCGTGCCGCCCGTCCCGCCGTCAGCGGTGCCGTCCGCGGTGGCGGTCGCCGTGGCCTCAGACATCGCGTTTCCTCCCCGCGCCGGTCACCAGCAGATAGCCGCCGGTCACCAGCAGCAGGAAGAGCAGCAGCAGTACGGACATGGCCGAACCGGAGCCGAAGTCCCAGGTGACGAACGACGCTTGGTAGATGTGGATCGAGATCAGGTCCGCGGCCTCGGGTGCCGACTTGCCGAAGAGGATGTACGGCACGTTGAAGTCGTTGAACGTCCACAGGAACAGGACCAGCACCAGGACCTGGTTGACGGGGCGCAGCGAGGGCAGCGTGATGCGGCGGATCTGCTGCCGCATGCCGGCGCCGTCGACGTGCGCGGCCTCGTACAGCTCCTTGGGGATGTTCTGCAGCGCGGCCATCAGGATGAGGAACGCGAACGGCCAGGTCCGCCACACCGCGACCACGACCAGAGCGGCGAAGCTGTTGTCGCCGATGAGCCAGAAGGGTTCGGAGTCGGTGAGCCCCAACTGGTCGTGTATGACGTGGTTGACCATGCCGCCGTCGCGCTGGAGCAGGAAGGACCAGGTGATGACGGCGGTGTAGACGGGCAGCGCGTAGGGCGTCAGGAACAGCGCCCGCAGCACGCCCCGTCCCCGGAAGGACTCCTGCATCAGGATCGCCGCCGTCACTCCCAGCAGCCACGCCAGTGAGACGGCCAGCACCGTGAACGCGCAGGTGACGAAGAACGAGTGCAACAGGGCTTCGCCGACAGGGGCGTTGACGTCGACGGCGATGCGGAAGTTGTCGGTGCCGGTCCACGGTGCCGCACTCCAGTCGCGTATGTACTGCTGCGTCAGCTCCTTGAAGCTCATCGTCACGCCGACGGCCATCGGGCCCAGGTGGATGAGGATCTCCAGGACCAGCGCCGGCAGCAGCAGCAGATACGGCAGTCCGGCCCGGCGCAGGCGGTCGGGGAGGATACGCCTGCGCCGGGGGAGCGGGGGACCGCTGTGTGACGGGCCGGCCTCACGGTCCGGACGGGACGTGCCGGGTGGGGGGCTGAGAGTCGTCATCGCCCGGCTTACTTCCGCATCTGCTGCTGGGCGGCGGACAGTTCCTTCGCGACGGACTCGGTGGTCACCTTGCGTCCCGCCGCGGCGTCCGCGAAGAGGTCCTTGGTGGCGTTACCGACGAGCGTCTCGAACTTCGACTCGTCCTTGACCTGCGGAAGCGGGGCGGAGGAGGTGGTGAGCACCTCACGCAGCACCTTCAAGTCGGGTGTGTCGAAGGCCTTGTCGCTCTGTGCAGCCTTGACCGGAGGAATCGATCCGTAGGCCGCGTTGAGGGTGCGCTGCTCCTCGTCCGACGTCATGAACTTCGCGAACTTCATCGCGCCGTCGATGTTGTCGGTGTTCTTGAAGACGGCCAGGTTGATGCCCGCGACCATCGACCGGGTGCCCTTCTCTCCCGAGCCGGGGTTCTGCACGGGGATCGGCGCGACGCCGTACTCGTCGGACTTCATGCCGTTGGACTGCAGAGCGGTGCCCGCCGCCTGCCACAGCAGCATGCCCGCCTTGCCCTTCGCGAAGTCCCGCACGGACTCGCGCTTGGCGAACTCGGCGTTGCCGGGCGCCGCGATCTTGTCGGCGGCCAGCAGGTCGACGTACTGCTTGACGGCGTCGACCGCGCCGGGCGAGTCGAACGTCGGCTTGCCGGAGGCGTCGAAGAAGTCGGCACCGTGCTGCTTGCCGAGGATGAAGGCGTGGTGTGAGTTCTCGACCGGGTCGCCGCCCTCCAGGGCGATGCCGTGCTTGCCGTCGCCGGTGAGCTTCTTGCCGTCCTTGACCAGCTCGTCCCAGGTCTCGGGCGGTCCGTCGATGCCCGCGTCCTTGAACATCTTCTTGTTGTAGTAGAGGCCGTAGGCGAGCGAGTAGATCGGCAGGGCCGCCGGGTCCTTGTCCGGAGCGCCGGCCGCGGCCAGAGCGGAAGGCGTGAAGCGCTCGGCTCCGCCGACCTTCGCCATGTGCTCGTCGTCCCAGGGGAGCAGCGCGCCGGTCGCCTGGAGCGAGGCGGACCAGGTGTTGCCGATGTTCAGCACGTCGGGGCCCTGGCCCGAGGACGTCGCGGCCAGGATGCGGTCCAGCAGGCTGCTCCACGGGATGACTTCGAGCTTGACCTTGATCCCGGTCTTCTTCTCGAAGCGCTTCAGCTCGGGGGCGAGCACCTTCTTGTCGTGGGCGACGCTGGTGCCCTGGTTGCTGGCCCAGTAGGTGAGCTCCTTCGGCTTGTCGTTGCTGCCCTCGCTGTCGGTCGTGGTGCCGCCGCCGCAGCCGGCGGTGACGGCTGTGAGTGCGGCGGCGAGTGCGACGGCTGCTGCGTTGCGTGCCCGGCTTCTGCGCATGGCTGACGGCCCCTCCCCGAGGCGGCTGTGTTCGGACCCTGAATGGTCCGAACCATTAATTTCACGCCGTGAGTTAAGTAGTGAGAGAAGGGGGCGTCAAGAGTTCTGACAGAGGTACGTTTGGCAGGGGAGGGCAGCTGATGGGCGGATACGACAGGCGTACTGTACGCGACCTGCGGCGGAACAACCGCGCTGCCGTGCTGCGCCGTCTGTATTTCGAAGGCCCGCTCAGCAGACAGGAGTTGGGCCCGGCGACAGGGCTCAGTTCCGGGTCGATAAGCAATGTCGTCACCGAACTCCTCGCCGAGGGCGTCCTGGAGGAGGCCGGCTCCGTAGGCTCCGACGGCGGCCGTCCCCGTACGCTGCTGCGCGTCGCCGCGCACTGCGCCTGCCTCGTCGGCGTCGACGTCGGCGAAACGCGGGTGCGCGTCGAGCTGTTCGACATGATGCTCACCGAAGTGGCCCGCAGCGAACAGCCGCTGGACGACGGCCGGCACGACGCGGCGCTCGTCGTCCAGCTCATCGAGAAGGGCCTCGCCTCGGTGCTGGCTCAAGTCGGGGCGTCCACCGGCCCGTTGCTGGGTGTCGGTGTCGGCGTCCCCGGCATCGTCGAGCGGCGGGCGCACGGCGGAGCGCTCGTGCACGGCCAGACCATCGGCTGGGACGCCGTTCCCCTGGAGGCCATGCTCCGCGAATCCGGCGGAATCACCCAGGGCGACGCCCTCGCCGAGGGGCGGCGCGCACCGCTCCACATCGACAACGGCGCGAAGACCCTCGGCCAGGCCGAGATGTGGTTCGGCGCCGGCCGTGGCGCCCGCGACGCGGTCATCGCGCTGATCGGTTCCGGGGTCGGTGCCTGCGTGGTCACCGGCGGCGAACCGTACAGCGGTGCCTCGAGCGGCGCGGGCGAGTGGGGCCACACCGTGCTCACCGTCGGGGGCCGGCGCTGCCGGTGCGGCGCCAGGGGCTGCCTGGAGGCGTACGTGGGAGCGGCCGCGGTGATCGACCGCTGGCGCGAGGCGGGCGGGGAGCCGGACGGCGGGGACGAGGAGACGGTGCTCGCGGAACTGCTGGCCACGGGGGGCGGCGAGGGGGCGCCGGGGCGCTTGGCGCGAGAGGTGCTGGCGGAGACGGCCGAGTATCTCGGCGCGGGCATCGCCGACCTGGTCAACCTCTTCAACCCCGAGCGGATAGTGATCGGAGGCTGGGCCGGACTGTTGCTGGGACCACAGTTGCTTCCGGCTGTGCGTGAGGCGACGGACGCGTACGCTCTCCGGTACCCGGCGGCCCGCACGGCCGTCGAACTGTGCAGGCTCGGCCCGGACGCGGTGACCGTCGGCGCTGCCACGCTGCCGCTTCGCCGCTTCCTCGACGCGGGAGGAAGTCCGCCCCCAGGGGTGGCTTTGTCCGTGTGAGCGGGTACCGTCTCCACAGAGAGTGATGCCATGGTGGCAGCTGTGGAGAGACCTCTAGGGGGAAATGGGTGGTAAACGGGCCGGAGGCCATCACATGCGGTGAGGCCATGCTGCTGATGCTCGCCGAGCCCGGCATGCCGCTGGACCGCGCAGTCTCCTTCCGCCGCTCCGTCGCCGGTGCCGAGTCCAACGTGGCCCAGGGCCTGGCCCGTCTCGGCCACTGGGCACGCTGGATCGGCCGCGTCGGCGACGACCCCGCCGGCGAGGCCGTGCTCCGGGAGCTGCGCGCCGACGGAGTCGACGTCTCCGGCGCCGAGATGGACCCTCAGGCGCCCACCGGCCTGCTGCTGCGCGACAGCCACGCACAGCGCGTGATCGACGTGCAGTACTACCGCTCGGGCTCCGCCGCCTCGCTGCTCTCCCCGGACCAGATCCGTCTGGAGATGCTGGAGGGTGCCCGCGTCGTGCACGTCTCCGGCATCACGCCCATGCTCTCGGAATCGGCGGCACAGGCCACCTGGGCCCTGGTCGAGCGCGCACGCCAGGTCGGCGCCGCGGTCTCCTTCGACCCGAACGTACGGCGCAAGCTGGGCTCGGAGCACGAGTGGATCCGCACCGTGGGGCCGCTGCTGCGCGAGGCCGACCTCGTCATCGCGGGGGAGGACGAGCTGGAACTGCTGCTGGGCGGCGGCGCCGAGGAGACCTCGAAGGCGCTGCTGACGATGGGCAGGGCCCGCACCGTCGTCGTCAAGCGCCGCGACCACTCCGCGTCCGCCCTCGGCCGCGACGGGGAGTGCACTCAGGAGCCCTTCTCCGTGCCGGTGTCCGACCCGGTGGGCGCGGGGGACGCGTTCGCGGCCGGCTGGCTCTCGGCCTGGCTGCGCGGGCGGAAGCCCGAGGAGGCCCTGGCCGAGGCGGCGTGCGTGGCGGCCCTGGTCGTACAGGCGCCGGGCGACACCGACGGGCTGCCCACGGCCCACACCCGGGACAGGGCCCTGGCGGGCTTCCTCCAGGACTCCGACTCCGTGAACCGCTGAGCGCGGCACTTCCCGTGGCGCATGCCGGGAACCAGAAGGAAACACCAAGCAGACCGAGCGCATCGCACTTCAGACGGGGAGCGGAGACAGGCGGCCCATCACGGGTGCTCCGCCTCTCCCCGGCCGGACGAGAAGAGAGGCGGCGACTGCCGTGTACCGATGGGAGATCACCCGGACCGCCCTTGAGCAGCGTGTCTTCGCCATCATCCGAGCCGACAGCTACGAGCGCGTGACGGCCACGGCCGACACCCTGCTCGGCGCGGGCATCACCAGCCTGGAGATCTCGCTGACTTCGGCCCACGCCCTGGACGCGGTGGCCACGCTGCGGCGCGAGACCGACGAGGAATGCGTCATCGGGGCCGGCACCGTCCTCGACGAGGCCTCGGCGCGCGCCGCCATCGACGCCGGTGCCCGCTTTCTCGTCTCGCCCGCCCTGGACGCCGAGGTCATCCGTACCGGCCACCGCTACGGCGTGCCCGTCTTCCCCGGCGTCGCCACCCCCACCGAGATGGTGCGCGCGATGGAGCTGGGCGCCGACGCGCTGAAGCTCTTTCCCGCCTCCGGTTACGCCCCGGGCTGGCTCAAGGACGTACGGGCGGCGCTCCCGCAGGCGCCGCTGCTGCCCACCGGCGGTGTCACCGTCAAGAACGCCCCGGAGTGGATCGCCGCCGGCGCCGTCGCCTGCGGCATGGGTTCGGCACTCACGGAGGGGGACAGGGAGGCCGTGGCCAAGCGTGTCACTGCGCTGCTGCAGCGGTTGGAGGAGGCCGTTCCCTCCCCGTCACGCAGATCCAGACGCTGACCGGTCCGCCGTGCGCGATGCCGTCCGCTTCCGGCGTCGCTTCTCCTCCTGCGCCGTCCTCTTCCGGTTACGGCGCTCTCGTCCGCCGCCGCGCTCTGGACGGCGCTCCGCGCACTGCCCTGTGTGGCGGTCCGTTCACCGCCGGCGGCCGCCGTGGCGCGCGCGGAGACCCAAGCCGTGGGGGAGCCGCATGTTCCGCCTCACATGCCTCCGGAACCCCCACCTCAACGGCACATGATGAATCTAGTCTGGCCGCAATGAGAATCAGGGAGTGCCGGGAAGAGGACGTGGCGTTGCTCGACGAGCACATGCCTTCCCCCGGTGCTGCCTGCGACCACGCCTCCCGGTTCGTACGGCACCTCGGCGGCGGCAGCACTCTCCTCGTCGCCTGGCGCGGCGAACTGCCCGTCGGCAGCTGCGAGATCCGCTGGGAGGGCTGCCGGGCACCGGAGGTGCGAGCCGTACACCCCGAGTGCTCCGAGATCAGCGGCCTCGGCCTCTGGCCGGAGGCGCTCCGCTCCCAGCGCGTCGGCACCGCCCTGATCCACGCCGCCGAGCGACTCGTGCTCGGGCGGGGGCGCGTCAGCGTCGGCTTGGGCGTCGAGAAGAACAACCCGCGCACTCAGGACCTCTACAAGCGCCTCGGCTACCGCCCCTCGACTCCGTATCTCGACTGCGGCTCGTACGAGGACAGTGCGGGCCTCATCCATCGCGTCGCGGACGCGTGCACGTTCATGGTGAAGGACCTGGACCCCGCTGGTCCCGTCCAAGTCCCGTAGCGCCGGGGGCGGTTGCCCCGGTGCGGGCCCGTGCGGAGTGACGCGCGCCGGAGTCCGGCTTCTGACCGAACGGGCCCCGGATGAGCACCACCTGGGTTCGTGAACACCCGGTCCGGTACGCGTCCCACGCCCCGGAGCCGCACCGTCACCGGCGCGGGGGAGCTACCCTCGACTCCGGCACGCACCGACCAGTGCCCGCCGGGGGCGGAGGGACCTCATGACCAGCTCGAAGTCCACCCCTGACTGCTCGTTCGACGCCGCCCTCGACACGTGGCGGGTGTGGCAGGAGAGCCCGTGGGGCCGACTGCGGTACACACTCGCCGAGTTCAACCTCCAGCGGCGGCTGGCGGTGCTCGGTCCCGGGCCCCTGCGCGTGCTGGATCTCGCCGGCGCCGACGGCGGCGACGCGACGCGGCTGCTGCGGCGCGGGCACGAGGTCACCGTCGTCGACTTCTCCCCGGGCATGCTCGCCGCGGCGCGCGAACGCGCGGGGGACGAAGGCACGAGCGGCCGTCTGAGCACGGTCGAGGCGGACGTCTTCGACCTTCCCGAGTCCGTGGCCGGCAGCCGCTACGACGTCGTGCTGTGCCACAACCTCCTGCAGTACCAGGACGATCCGGCGCCCGCGCTGCGCACCGCGGTCCCGCTCGTACGCGGCGGCGGTGTCCTGTCCGTCATGGCGATCAACAGGCATGCGGTGCCGCTCGGCCTCGCCGTCCGCTCGCTCGATCCCGCCGCCGCGCTCGACGCCCTGGACCGGCGGAAGGTGCGTGGCCAGACCTTCGACGCCGAACTGACGCTCCACACGGCGGAGGAAGTCACCGCGCTCCTGGCCGAGTCGGGCTGCACGGACATCGAGCACTGCGGCATCCGCAACGTCAACGACCACATCGTGGACGACGCGCGCAAGCACGACCCCGGCTTCTTCGCGGCGCTGGAGGCCCTGGAACTGGCGACGACCAACCGCCACCCGTACCCGCACACGGCGAGGATCTTCCAACTCCTCGCCCACGTCACCTGACCGAGCACGAATCATCGGGAGCCTGAAATGACCGTCCGCCGTGTCGTCCCCGACATCCAGTCGGACGCCCTGGAAGAGAGCCGCGACTTCTACGGGCTGCTGGGGCTCGAGGAGGTCATGAACATGGGCTGGGTCATGACGCTCGCCTCGCCTTCCAACCCGACGGCTCAGATCATCCTCATCGAGGAGGAGCAGACGGCTCCCGTCACGCCCGACATCAGCATCGAGGTCGAGGACGTCGACGCCGTGTACGAGGCCGTGCGCGCGGGCGGCGCGGAGATCGTACGGGCGCTGCAGGACGAGGAGTGGGGCGTGCGCCGCTTCTTCGTCAGGGACCCGAACGGGCGCGTGGTCAACGTGCTGAGCCACGGCTGACCCGCCGAGTCGTCCGAGCGGTCCTCCTGGGCAGAAAATACGTCCTGGTCCGAGTGGGCAGCGGGTGTACCGCGGTCCAGGGGCCCGGAGACCGGTGGGGCGGACGACCTCGTGGCCTCCGTGTTTCCCCGCCCGTGCGGCGCGGCCGCTCGGGCGATGCAACCGTGCCGAGCGGACCGGCCGTTCCCGGTGCGACAGGCCGGCAGTCAGGAACCGATGGGCCCGGCTCGGTAGCATGCAACGCGTGGCCATCAAACTGGAGAACGTCGGCATCGCCGTTCGCGACCTCGAAGCGGCGATCTCCTTTTTCACCGATCTCGGCCTCACGGTCCTCGGCCGTGACACGGTCAGTGGTGAGTGGACCGACACCGCCGTCGGCCTTGACGGCAATCACGCCAACATTGCGATGCTGCAGACGCCCGACGGTCACGGTCGTCTTGAGCTCTTCGAGTACATCCACCCCGAAGCGATCGAGTCGCAGCCCACTCGGCCCAACGAGATCGGCATGCATCGCGTCGCCTTCTCAGTCGACGACATCGACGAAGCCCTTGAGACAGCCGCAAAGCACGGATGCCGTCCGCTTCGCGGTGTGGCGACCTATGAGGACGTCTACAAACTCACATACCTCCGCGGTCCCAGCGGCATCCTTGTGATGCTCGCCGAGGAGCTGAAGAAGAACTGACGACGCGGTGGTCCTGCGTTCCCGTGACGCCGATTTCGGCGAAGCCGGCCTGGGCCAGCTCTCTGTAGGCGGATGCAGCATCTGGCCGACCGGTGGCGTGCATCAAGGCTGCCAGGTCTGTGAGTGTTTCGGCTTCGCCGTGCCGGTCGCCGATGTGTTGCCGAGTGGTGAGTGCTGCCCGCAGGTGTCGTTCGGCTTCCTCGTAGCGTCCGAGTCGTGTGCAGGCGTAGCCGATGCCGTTGACGGCCATGGATTCGGTGAAGAGGTCGCCGGTCCGTTGTCCGGTCTCAGCAGCACGGCGATGCCAGTCCGCTCCTTGTTCGGGGCGGTCGCCGAAGCAGCATGCGAGACCCAGGGTGATCATCGCCCACGTCTCGTTATGCGGGTTGCCTATGCTCTGCGACAGAGCGAGTGCCTGCCGCGCTCCCTCTTCGCAGCTGCTCAACTGTCCCTGGTTCAGGCTTACCAGGGCGAGACCGACCAGGGCACTGGCCTCGGGATGCCGGTCCCCTAGGGATCTTGAGAGGCTGAGTGCCTTCTCCAGGTGTTCCTGTCCTTCGTCGTTGCGCTGCAGCCGCAGGCACATGTGTCCCAGAGAAGCGAGCGACCATGCCTCGGTGCTGCGGTTGCCGGTCTGTGCGCAGACGGCGAGCGTCTCGTGCAGCCGTTTCTCGCCCACGTCGTACCGGCCCGTGGCCCAGTTCGCGTAGCCCACGCATTGCAGGGCCACTGCCTCACCGCGACGGTCACAGACCTCCCGGAAGACCGTGAGGGCTTGCTGGTGGTACTCCCCGGCTCGGACAAGCCGGCCGAGGTGCCAGTCAGCCAGGCCGAGCCCGTTGAGCGCGATTGCCTGTCCGCGCCGGTCACCGGTTTCCTCGAACAGTGCGAGCGCCCGCCGGTGCTGGCGGGCGCACTCCGCATAGTTGCCGAAGAACCAGTGCGCCAGCCCCAGACCGGCGAACTCGTACGCCTGCACGCGTCGGTCACCGCATTCTTCCGACAACGTCAGTGCTCGCCGGTGCTGCTCCTCGGATTCGCGATAGCGCCCGTGGATGAACCAGTTCACCAGCCCCAGATTCCCAAGGACCAAGGCCTGGCCCCGCCGGTCACCGGTCTCCTCGAACAGTGCAAGCGCCCGATGGTGCCGCTCCGCGCTCTCGGCGTAACGTCCCAGCCCGAAAGCGGCGCAGCCCAGACCGTAGTGAGCGGTGGCCGCGCCGTGGCGGTCACCGGTCTCCTCGAAGACGGCCAGCGCGGCATGATGACGCCTCGCCGCCTCCTCGTGCCGGCCGAGGCTGTCACACACCATGCCGATGTCCGCCAAGGTCCGGGCCCGCCGTGCTCGGCCGTCGGCTCCTCTGGCTGCGGTCAGCCCCAGCCTGAGCCCCTCCATGCAGTCGGTGCCGTATGAGCGCAGTCCCAGAAAGGCATGCGCCGCTGTCGCGAGTCTCCAGGTGCAGCCGCGCCATTCGTGCTGCGCCGCCTCCCGGCTGACTGCGAGCAGATTCGCCCGTTCCTCCTCCAGCCATTTCAGGGCCGAGTCGGCGTCGTCGGCGAGGTGCGGCACTTCGGGATGCTCCTCGCTCAACACCCCGTTGCCCAACGCCCCGTCGCCGGCCGGTCCGCGGTGCCACCACGGTTCAAGGCTGAGCCGGGCGGTCTCGGCCCCGGCGCAGTACCAGCGCACCAACTGCCGTACAGCCGCTGTGCGTTGCTCAAGGCTGCCGGCGTCCGCGGCACGATCCCGTGCGTACAGCCGCAGCAGATCGTGGTAGCGATAGCGTCCGGCGACGTGCTGCTGCAGCAGGTGCTCGTCCAGCAGGGACTCCAGCAGATCTTCGGCCTCGCCACGGCCTGTGCCCAGAAGGGCGGCGGCCGAGTCCGCTGTGCAGTCCGGGCCGGGGTGCGCAGCCAGCAGCGTGAAAGCCCGCTGCTGCGCGGGGGACAGCCATTGATAGGACAGGTCGAACGTGGCCTCCACCGCTCGCCTCCCCACGGTGAGTTGCGCGAGCCGCTTCTCATCGGTCTCCAGCCGGTCGGCCAGCTCGTCCATCGACCACGCGGGCCGGGTGCGCAGCCGACGTCCCGCCAGCGCCACCGCGATCGGCAGCCGCCCGCTCAGTTCCGCGACGCGCATGGCCGCGGGGGATCCCGTCTCGTCATGGGTGCGGTCGGCGACGCGGTCGATCAACTCGACGGCTTCCTGCGGGGAGAAGACATCGAGCCGGATCGTATGGGCGCCGTCCAGCCCGGACAGCACACGGCGGCTCGTGATCAGCAGCAGGCAGGAAGCCGAACCGGGCAGCAGGTGGCGCACCTGCTCCTCGTCGGCCGCGTCGTCCAGCACCACCAGCGCCCGCCTGCGCGCCAGCCGGTCGCGGTACAGGGCAGCGCGCGCCTCCACACCGCCGGGAATCCGGTCGCCGGGCACGCCGAGCAGCCGTAGGAAGTCCTCCAGCACATTCGCGGGGTCGACCGGGGCGCGCTCCGGTGTGAAGCCTTTCAGGTCGGCCCACAACTGGACGTCTGCGAAGCGGTCCTGGGCGATGAACTCGTGAGCGGCACGCACCGCGAACCGTGTCTTGCCCACCCCTGCCATTCCTTCGACGACGGCGACCAGCACTCCCCGCTCACCGGCTTCGGCGCCGCCGGTGCCCGGAGCTTCCACCAACTCCCGCAGTTCACGCAGCTCTTGCTCGCGGCCGACGAACTCCGAGATGTCCATCGGAAGCTGGTGCACGCCCCGCGTGCCGTCCGGAACGGCCGGCTCCTGGCCGTCCGCGGCGGATCCGTCGGCCTCCGCGCCCGGCGGCGGCCCCTGCCAGGACAGCGAGGGGGAGGCGGCGAGTATCCGGCGGTGCAGTTCCTCGACTTCCGTACCGGGATCCACGCCGAGGTCGTCACGCAGGCCGCGACGGACCTGGTGATAGACGTTCAGAGCGTCTCCCTGCCTGCCGGCTCGGTAGAGGGCCAGCATCAGCAGCGCGGCGAATCGCTCGCGCAACGGGAACTCGGCGACCAGACGCCTCAGTTCGGCGACCAGCCGACCGTGGCGTCCCAAGTCGAGGTCCGCCTGGATGCGCTCTTCCAGCACCGCGGTCCGCAGCTCCGCCAGCCGGTCGCGTTCCGCGTCCAGCACGGCACTGGAGACGTTCCCCAGTGCCGGGCCGCTGAAGAGGCTCAGCGCTTCGTGGAGTTCCGCCCCGGCCTGCTGTGCATCTCCTTGCGCGAGCGCTTTCCGGCCCCGGCCGACCAATCGCTCGAAGGCCGCGAGGTCGAGCCCGCCCGGCCCGACCCGCAGAACGTACCCGCCCTCGGACCACCCCAGAACCTCCGACGGCGATCGCGCCGCCCGGCCGGGTTCCAAGATCCTCCGCAGCGCCGAGACGTACTTCTGCAGCTGATTGACCGCATACGCCGGCGCGGGATCACCCCACACCGCCTCGATCAGCGACTCGCGCTGCACCGGCCGGTTCACGTGCAGCAGGAGCACCGCCAACACTGCACGCTGCCGCGCCGCCCCCAGGCCCAGCTGCTCCTCGCCGCGCCAGGCCCGGACCGGCCCGAAGACCGCGAACCGTAAGTGCTCCCCGGGACCTTCTCCGTTCCCACGCACGTCTGCCAACCCCCGTCGTCTGCCCGGCCCTTGGTGCCGGCCCCGCATCCCGCCCGCTCTCCCGAGCACACCGGACGCCCCGCATGCCTGCACCAGTGTGTCGCCCAGAGCCCGTACCAGCGATACGCCCAATCAAGCCGACCACAGTAGCCAGGCAAGGGGGCGAGCGATCGTCCCCGAGTCCTGCCTCGCTGTAAGGGGGGAGAGTCCGGCGGTCTTGAAGCCTTCCGGCTCGCGAGGCGGACGACGACGGCACCGGCCCCGCACCGCTGCTTCATGCGGCCCGAACCAGCGGTGCGGGCCGGCGCCGTTACGTGATCGCCGGGGCAGATCTCAGGCGACGTGGACCGCACACCGGCAAGACGGCAAATCAACGGGAAGCAGGGGGTAGACATGATCAGTTGGACCAAGCGTGCCGTTGTGGGCACTGCTTTCGCGGTGGCGACGATCAGCATGGCAGCGTCACCTGCCGTGGCGAGTGACGCGACCGCCGCGGGGGACAATTACCCAACAGTCGCGGGGGACTCGTATCCCAAGGTTGCTGGGGACCACTGGCCGACGGCCGCTGAAGACACCTGGCCGAAGGTCGCTGAGGACAACTGGCCGATCATCGCGGGGGATCAGCGGCCGGATCAGGGGCGCACGGTTGTTCATTCACAGGCATGCAAGACCGTCACCGCCAAGGAAACGGTCAATATCCGTTCGGCGGCTTCGACCCGGTCCAAGGTCTTGGGTGCCCTCAAGAAGGGCAGGTCCGGATGCTTGATGTCTGTGGTCTCCAAGGGCGGCAGCTATTACGCATGCGGTGGCAGCAGCCGGACGTGGTACAAGATCAAGGTCGCCAAGCAGCTACCCGCGGGGTATGTAGCCGCGCGCTGCATGCTCAACCAGAAGCCGCCGAGGTCCTAGGTCCGGCATCGACCGGGAGAAGGCCGTGACCACACTGCGCGGTTGCGGACGCGGCGACTGATCGCCACAAGGAGGGCCCCGGTTGGCGAAATTCGAGGGTCGTTGCAACACGGCTGGTCAGCTGGCTGGATGCAGTAGCTTGGCGAGGCGCTCGGCTGGGTTTCCCAGCCGAGCGTCTTGCGTGGGCGGCTGTTGAGCTCAGCCGCGACCGTCGAGGGGCAGTTCCCGGGACCCCCTGATACGCCCTTACTCCCCTACGCCAGTTCCGCCACCGCCACCGGACGGCCCTCGCGCCGCGAGACCTCGCATGCCTCGGCGATGCGCAGCGCGGCCAACGCCTCATATCCGTCACAGGGGTTGGGTGCCTCGCCCCGCACCGCCCGTACGAACGCCGCCAGTTCGGACTCGTACGCGGGCGCGAACCGCTCCAGGAAGCCCGGCCAGGGCGTGCCCTGAGAGGCGCCCGCCGTCGGCTCCACGGAGGTGATGGGCGTACGGGCGTCGAGGCCGACCGCGATCTGGTCCTTCTCGCCCGCGACCTCCATGCGCACGTCGTAGCCGGCGCCGTTGACGCGGGTGGCCGTCGCCGTGCACAGGACGCCGTCGTCCAGCGTCAGCAGCACGGCGGCGGTGTCGACGTCCCCGTGCTCGCGGAACATCCCGGGGCCCGCGTCCGACCCTGCCGCGTACACGGAGACCACCTCCCTGCCCGTCACCCAGCGCAGCGCGTCGAAGTCGTGGACGAGGCAGTCGCGGTAGAGGCCGCCGGAGAGCGGAATGTAGGCAGCCGGCGGCGGCGCCGGGTCGGAGGTCGCAGCCCGTACGGTGTGCAGCCTCCCCAGGGAGCCGGACTGCACGGCGGCGCGGGCCGCGGCGTACCCCGCGTCGAAGCGCCGCATGAAACCGATCTGCAGCAGGATTCCCGCCTCGTCGACCGTGCGCAGGGCCGCCGCCGTGCCGGGAAGGTCGAGCGCGATCGGCTTCTCGCAGAAGACGGGCACGCCGCGCGAGGCGGCTGCCTGGATCAGGTCCGCGTGCGAGGAGGTGGCCGAGGCGATCACGACGGCGTCGAGTTCGCGGGAGAGGAGTTCGCCGGGGGAGGGGACGAGCGTCGCGCCGAGATCCGTGGCCACGGCGGTGGCGCGTGCGGCGTCCACGTCGGTGACGAGCAGCTCGCTCACCTCCGGTGCGGCGGTGAGGGTACGGGCGTGGAAGGTGCCGATCCGGCCGGTGCCGATGAGTCCGATGCGCATGGGTGTACGTTCGCCGGTCCGCTCAAGAGCTGTCAATACTTTGTCAGGACAATTGAACGTGCCGCGGGGGTAAGCAGGAAAGCCGCGGCCCGCTTTGTCCGGACAACCGAACTTACGCCTTCCAGTGGGCCGCCCGGCGCACTACGCTCCCCTCGTGGCCAAGAATGATCCCGTGGACCTCGAGTTCAGCGTGGACCGCAGCAGCCCGGTCCCTCTGTACTTCCAGCTAGCCCAGCAGCTCGAGACCGCCATCGAGCGCGGCAGACTCTCCCCCGGCAGCCTGCTGGGCAACGAGATCGAACTCGCGGGGCGGCTGGGTCTGTCCCGTCCCACGGTGCGTCAGGCCATCCAGTCGCTCGTCGACAAGGGCCTGCTGGTGCGCCGGCGTGGCATCGGCACCCAGGTCGTGCACAGCCAGGTGCGGCGCCCCCTTGAGCTGAGCAGCCTCTACGACGACCTGGAAGCGGCAGGTCAGCGCCCCGCCACGCAACTGCTCCGGTACGAGAAGGAGGAGGCGACGGCCGAGGTCGCCGCCGCCCTGGCCGTCGCCGAGGGCGCCCAGGTGCGGCGCGTGGAGCGGCTCCGTCTGACCCACGGCGAGCCGATGGCCTTCCTCCGCAACCATCTGCCGGGTGATCTGCTGCAGGGCGAGCGCGGCGAGGAGCTGGAGTCGACGGGGCTCTACCGGCTGATGCGCGGACTCGGCGTCACCCTGCACAGCGCGCGGCAGTCCGTCGGTGCGCGTGCGGCCACCGCGGAGGAGGCGAAGCTGCTCGGGGAGGAGGCGGGCGCACCGCTGCTGACGATGGCGCGGACGACCTTCGACGACACGGGGCGCCCCGTCGAGTACGCCTCGCATCTGTACCGCGCCTCGCGCTACTCCTTCGAGTTCCAGCTCCTCGTACGGTCCTGACCCGGCCCCGGCACGCGCACGACCCGGAGCCCGCGGCGGTCACGCCCCTGTCCGGCAGGCCACAGGATTTGTTCGGACAAACTCTCATGGAGAATGTTCGGACAAAGTATTGACGCCCCGCTCCGGGCCCGGCTAGAACTCCGCTCATGGTCCTTCGGCGTAGAGCACGTAGAGCGACAACGGTGGCGGTAGCCCTGACGAGCGCGGCCCTTCTCGCCGCCGGCTGCAGCAGCTCCGGCGGCAAGGGTGGCGAGGAGAACAGCAGCGGCGCGGGCGGCGGCAAGGGCGTCAACACCCCGCGCATGACGATCGCGATGGTCTCGCACTCAGGTGAGGGCGACACCTTCTGGGACATCGTGCAGAGCGGAGCGAAGGACGCTGCCCGCAAGGACAACGTCCAGTTCGACTACTCGCACGACGACGAGGCGGGCCGCCAGGCGCAGCTCGTGCAGTCGGCCATCGACAAGAAGGTCGACGGGCTGATCGTCACGCTCGCCAAGCCCGACGCGATGAAGGGTGCCGTGAAGAAGGCGGTGGATGCCGGGATTCCGGTGATCACCATCAACTCCGGCGGCGAGCACTCGGCCGGGTTCGGTGCGATCTCGCACATCGGGCAGGACGAGGCGATCGCGGGTGAGGCGGTCGGCGACGAGCTCAACAAGCGCGACCGCAAGAAGGCCCTGTGCGTCATCCACGAACAGGGCAACGTCTCGCTCGAAGAGCGCTGCGCGGGCGCGAAGAAGACCTTCGACGGGGAGATGAGCACGCTCAACGTCGACGGCACGAACATGCCCGACGTGCAGTCGTCGGTCGAGGCCAAGCTCCAGTCGGACAGCGACATCGACACCGTCCTCACCCTCGGCGCCCCCTTCGCGGCGACGTCGGCGAAGGCCAAGGAGAAGGCCGGCAGCAAGGCGGAGATCGACACCTTCGACCTCAACGCGCAGGTGGTGAAGGGGCTGAAGGACGGCAGCTTCGGCTTCGCCGTCGACCAGCAGCCCTACCTCCAGGGGTACGAGGCGGTCGACGCGCTGTGGCTGCACTCCTACAACGCCAACGAACTGGGCGGCGGCAAGCCCGTGCTGACCGGCCCCGCGGTCGTCACCAAGAAGGACGTCCCACGGCTGGAGAAGTACACCAAGCGCGGAACCCGGTGAGCATCCGCCGCAGGCAGGTCGCCGATACTGGCGCGGGCATCCGCGCCCGTACCGGTGGCCCCTGCGGGCGCCGGGATGAACAGAAACACCCGTACCGAGAGGTCAGCAGTACGTGTCGAGGCTGGAAGGGTTCCGCGGGAACCGCAGGCGAAAGAGCGCGGGCCGGGCAGCGATGGCAGCCGTGGTCCTCGCGTCCGTGGGGCTCGCGGGATGCAGCAGCACCGGCGGAAAGCGGGCGGAGGAGGAGCGCGACGCGGCCGTCTCGGGCGAGGCGGCCGTCGGCACTCCCCGCTGGAAGATCGCGATGGTGAGCCACTCCGGCGAGGGCGACACCTTCTGGGACATCGTGCAGAGCGGTGCCGAACAGGCCGCCGCGAAGGACAACATCGAGTTCCACTACTCGCACGACAAGGAGGCGGGCCGCCAGGCGCAGCTCGTCAAGGCCGCCGTCGACAACGAGGTGGACGGCCTGATCGTCTCCCTCGCCAAGCCGGAGGCGATGAAGGGCGCCGTGGAGAAGGCCGTCAAGGCCGGCATCCCCGTCGTCACCATCAACTCCGGCCAGGACCAGTCCGAGAAGTACGGCGCCCTCGCCCACATCGGCCAGGACGAGGAGATCGCGGGCGAGGCCGTGGGACGTGAACTCAACGACCGTGGCCGCAAGAAGGCGGTCTGCCTCCTGCACGAGCAGGGCAACGTCGGACACGAGGAGCGCTGCCGCGGCGTGCGCAGGACCTTCGATGGCGAGGTGCGCAACCTGCACGCCGACGGTACGAACATGCCGGCCGTGGAGTCCTCCCTGGAGGCCGAACTCCAGTCGGACCCCGGGACCGACACCGTCGTGACGCTCGGCGCACCCTTCGCCCCCACCGCCGTCAAGGCCGCCGAGGGCGCGGGCAGCAAGGCCGAGACGGTCACCTTCGACCTCAACGACCAGGCGGCGCAGGGCCTCAAGGACGGCTCGATCGGATTCGCCGTGGACCAGCAGCCGTATCTGCAGGGCTACGAGGCGGTCGACCTGCTGTGGCTGGAGCGCTACAACGCCAACATGCTGGGCGGCGGCAAGCCAGTGCTGACCGGCCCGCAGATCCTCACGAAGAAGGACGCATCCACCTTGCAGAAGTACACGAAGCGGGGAACGCGATGACGGCTGCACCCACACCCACACCCTCCGGCGCCCCCGGGGCGACGGAGGAGAACGCAACCACTCAAGCCGGCGGGACCGCGGGATCCGGCGGTGCCGGGAAGACCGCTGGAAGCGACGAGCGCCTGGTGCACCGGCCGCTGCTGCAGCGGCTGCTGGGACGTCCCGAACTCGGAGCCGTCGTCGGCGCGGTCGCCGTCTTCGTCGTCTTCTCGGTCGTGGCCGAGAGCTTCCTGCGCGCCTCCAGCCTCTCCACGGTGCTCTACGCCTCCTCGACCCTCGGGATCATGGCGGTGCCGGTGGCGCTGCTGATGATCGGCGGGGAGTTCGACCTGTCGACCGGCGTGATGGTCACCACCTCCTCGCTGGTCTCCTCGATGTTCAGCTACCAGATGACGGCGAACGTCTGGGTCGGCGTCGGGGTCTCGCTGCTGGTCACGCTGGGCATCGGGCTCTTCAACGGCTACATGCTCGTACGTACGAAACTGCCGAGCTTCATCATCACGCTCGGCACGTTCCTGATGCTGACGGGTCTCAACCTCGGCCTGACGAAGCTCATCAGCGGCACGGTCTCCACCAAGACCATCTCCGACATGGAGGGGTTCGCTTCGGCGAAGGCGCTGTTCGCCTCCGAGCTGAGCATCGGCCCCGTCGGCATCCAGGTCACCGTGGTGTGGTGGCTGGGCCTGGTGGTGCTGGCGACGTGGCTGCTGCTGCGTACAAAGGCGGGCAACTGGATCTTCGCGGTCGGCGGCGGCCAGCACACCGCACGGGCGGTCGGCGTCCCCGTCGCCCGTACGAAGATCGGCCTGTATCTCGGGGTGGCGCTGGGCGCGTGGATATCCGGCCAGCATCTGCTCTTCAACTACGACGTCGTCCAGTCCGGCGAGGGCGTCGGCAACGAACTGATCTACATCGCCGCGGCCGTCATCGGCGGCTGCCTGCTGACCGGCGGCTACGGGTCGGCGGTCGGCGCCGCTGTGGGCGCCTTCATCTTCGGCATGACGAGCAAGGGCATCGTGTACGCGCAGTGGGAGCCGGACTGGTTCAAGTTCTTCCTCGGGGCGATGCTGCTGGTCGCCGTGCTGCTGAACGCGTACATACGCAAGCGGGCGGAGGCGAACCGATGACCGGCGACAAGGACGGGAACGTGGCGGACACCCCACCGAAGGACGAGGCGGCGGCCGGAGCACCGGCCGTTCAGGACCCGGCGCCGCCCGTTCAGGACCCGGCGCCGGCCGTCCAGGACACGGTGCCGCTCGTGGAGCTGACGGACGTCAGCAAGTTCTACGGCAACATCCGCGCCCTGGAGGAGGTCTCCCTGCAGGTGCACGCGGGCGAGATCACCTGCGTGCTCGGTGACAACGGGGCGGGGAAGTCGACCCTCATCAAGATCGTCGCGGGCCTGCACCAGCACGACACCGGCACCTTCCGCATCAACGGCGAGGAGGCCCGGCTCGCCTCCCCGCGCGAGGCCCTGGACCGGGGCATCGCCACCGTCTACCAGGACCTGGCAGTCGTCCCGCTGATGCCGGTGTGGCGCAACTTCTTCCTCGGCTCCGAGCCGACCAAGGGCCGCGGGCCCTTCGCCCGGCTCGACGTCGAGAGCATGCGCCGCACCACCCACAGCGAGCTGCTGCGCATGGGCATCGACCTGCGCGACGTCGACCAGCCCATCGGCACCCTCTCCGGCGGTGAGCGGCAGTGCGTGGCGATCGCCCGCGCCGTCTATTTCGGCGCGAAGGTGCTGGTGCTGGACGAGCCGACGGCGGCGCTCGGCGTCAAGCAGTCCGGCGTCGTGCTGAAGTACGTGGCGGCGGCACGGGACGCCGGGCTCGGCGTCGTGCTGATCACGCACAATCCTCACCACGCGTATCTGGTCGGTGACCGCTTCGTACTGCTCAAGCGCGGCACGATGGCCGGCAGCCACCGCAAGGACGGGCTGGAGCTCGACGAGTTGACCCGGCAGATGTCCGGCGGCAGCGAGCTGGAGCAGCTCAGCCACGAGCTGGAGCGCGCACCGGTCCCGCAGCATCTGCAGTGAGCGGCCGCAGGCTGCAGGCGCCCGGAGACGGCCTCGCATCGTCCCTGGTGAGAGGCCCGTGGCGCCGCGGCCTCACGCGGTAGGGCAGAATCGGCCAGTGGGCAGGCGTACGCATCCGCCGTACGAACCGGCTCACGTACGACCGACCCGTGGCCCACAGCCAGCAGCCGCGCACAGAGGAAAGGCCGCGCAGTGAGCATGTACCGAGAGCGCGCGGACCGGGACCGTCTCTACCGCCGCTCCGCGCCGAGCGCCAGCGTTCTGCGGACCGTCAGCACCCGGGAGCGGCGTTCGCCCCTGTCCGCCCCCCGGGTCCCCACTGTCGGCATCGACATCGGCGGTACGAAGGTGATGGCGGGCGTCGTCGACGCCGACGGCCAGATCCTGGAGCAGGTACGCGCCGAGACCCCCGAGAAGTCCAAGAGCCCCAAGGTCGTCGAGGACACCATCGCCGAGCTGGTCCTGGACCTCTCCGACCGGCACGACGTGCACGCCGTGGGCATCGGCGCCGCCGGCTGGGTGGACGCCGACCGCTCCCGGGTGCTGTTCGCACCGCATCTGGCCTGGCGTGACGAGCCCCTCAAGGACGCCCTCACCGCACGCCTCGCCGTGCCGGTGATGGTCGACAACGACGCGAACACCGCCGCGTGGGGCGAGTGGCGCTTCGGCGCCGGACGCGGCGAGGATCACCTCGTGATGATCACGCTCGGCACGGGCATCGGCGGGGCCATTCTGGAGAACGGCCAGGTCAAGCGCGGCAAGTACGGGGTGGCAGGCGAGTTCGGGCACATGCAGGTCGTGCCCGGCGGCCACCGCTGCCCCTGCGGCAACCGCGGCTGCTGGGAGCAGTACAGCTCGGGCAACGCCCTGGTGCGCGAGGCGCGCGAACTGGCCGTCGCCGATTCGCCCGTGGCGTACGGGCTCGTGGAGCGTGTCGGCGGCCAGACCTCGGAGATCACCGGGCCGCTCATCACGGAACTCGCCCGTGGCGGCGACGCCATGTGCACCGAGCTGCTCCAGGACATCGGCCACTGGCTCGGCGTGGGCATCGCCAACCTGGCCGCCGCTCTCGACCCGGGCGGCTTCGTGATCGGCGGCGGGGTCAGCGCCGCCGACGAACTGCTCATCGATCCGGCTCGTGAGGCCTTCAAGCGCCATCTGACGGGCCGTGGATACCGGCCGGAGGCCACCATCGCCAAGGCACAGCTCGGCCCCGAGGCGGGCATGGTCGGCGCCGCCGACCTGGCACGCCTCGTCGCCCGGCGCTTCCGCCGCGCCAACCGGCGCCGTCTGGAGCGGTACGAGCGCTACGAACGGGCCGCGGACAACCTGCGACGGGCGGTGGGGCAGTGACGGCCACCGCACCGCAGAACCTGCGCCCCTCGCAGCGGCCGCCGCACCGGCCCCGCCACCGCATACTCACGCTCATCATCGTCGTACTGCTGATCGCGGTCCCCGCGGGATACGTGGTCAAGTCGGCCTTCGAGAGCCGGGACAGCGGTGAGGACAAGGAGCGCAACGCCGCCGCGACCAACCTCACCTACGGCTGGCCGAGCAAGGTCCAGCGCAACGTCTACGACGTCCCCTTGCCGTCCAAGTCCAGCCACTACGCCTTCTACGAGGCCAACTCCTGGCAGACCAGCACGCTCTACGTGCAGTTCCGCCTCCCGGAGAAGCAACTCGGCGACTTCCTCGACGACGTGGGCACCAGCTCTTCCGCTCTGCGGCCCGGGCAGGTCACCATCAGCGGCAAGGAGGCCGAGACGGTCGGCTGGGACCTGGACAAGGACGGTCACGACTACGAGGGCACCACGTACCGGCAGGGCGAGAGCCGTCCCGACGTGGCGATCACCGTCGACCGCACCTACAAGAACATGCCGCGTGTGTATGTCGTGTCCACCGTGAAGTTCTGATGTACACAGCGATGCCCCCGAACCCGCACCCCGGCAGGGGCTGGGTAGCGTGGCCGCGTGAGCGAGAAGCAGAGTGACCGGATGTTGCAACACCGCCTCGACGGCCCCGACGACGCCCCCGTGCTCGTGCTCGGTCCGGCCCTCGGTACCACCTGGCACATGTGGGACCGGCAGATACCGGAGCTGACCCGCAACTGGCGCGTTCTCCGCTTCGACCTGCCAGGTCACGGCGGAGCCCCCGCGCACCCCGCCGACTCGGCGACGTCGCTCGCCGAGCGCGTCCTCGCCACCCTCGACTCCCTCGGAGTGCAGCGCTTCGGCTACGCCGGCTGCTCCGTGGGCGGCGCCGTCGGCATACAGCTCGGCATGCTGGCCCGCGACCGGCTCTCCTCCCTCGCGCTCATCTCCAGCTCGCCCCGCTTCGGCACCGCCGACGCCTGGCGGCAGCGGGGTGTCGTCGTCCGTACGAACGGACTCGACCCCATCGCCCGCTCCACCCCGGAGCGGTGGTTCACCGAAGGCTTCATCGAGGCGCAGCCGGCGATCGTGGAATGGGCCGTGCAGATGGTCCGCACCACCGACCCGGGCTGCTACATCGCGGCATGCGAGGTGCTGGCCGCCTTCGACGTACGCAGCGACCTGGGCGGCATCGGAGTGCCCACGCTCGTCGTCGCGGGCGCCGAGGACGAGGCGACGCCGCCCTCCGACGCCCGTGCCCTCGTCGCCGGGATACCGGACGCGAGGCTCGCCATAGTGCCCGGGGCGTCGCACCTGACGCCCGTCGAACAGCCGGGCGCCGTCACCGAGTTGATCATCAGGCACTTCACCACGAGCTGGCAGGAGTCGCCCGCGGGCCCGCCCGCGCCCGCACCGGTGATCACGCCCGCACCGGCCAGACCCACCGGCGCCATAGCCGAACTGGAGTCCGCCGATGCCGCGGCCGGCCGCGGCGACACCTACGACGCCGGGATGAAGGTGCGCCGCGAAGTCCTCGGCGACGCGCACGTGGACCGTGCGCAGGAGAACGCGGACCACTTCACCCAGGACTTCCAGGACTTCGCCACCCGCTACGCCTGGGGCGAGATCTGGACTAGGCCCGGCCTCGACCGGCGTACCCGCAGCGTGATCACCCTCACCGCGCTCGTCTCCCGCGGCCACTTCGACGAGCTGACCTTCCACATCCGCGCGGCCCTGCGGAACGGGCTCACGCCGGAGGAGATCAAGGAAGTCCTCCTGCAGACCGCGGTCTACGCGGGCGTGCCCGCGGCGAACTCGGCGTTCGCCGTGGCCCAGAACGTCATCCGCGAGGAGACCACGCCCACGGAGTAGCCCCTCCCGGGGCAGCCACGACCGCGCCGGCTCGCGTGTGTGGGTGCGGCCGCGAACGCAGTTCGCAGCGGGCGCCCCTCGACGTGGCCGGCGGCCGCCTCACCGCTGGCCCGTTCTGCCGCCGCGGCCGTCCGCGTCGCGGGCATGTCCATGCGCCGCCGCTGCCGCGAAGTCGGTCATGCGAGACCGGGTCTGTCGCCTGCGGCGTGCCGCGCCTGCGGTCGCCTTCACCCGCCGGGCCCCGTGCGGTCCGGCCGACCCTCGTCGGCCAGCTGGGGGCCCCTCGGTCGCAGCCGGGGCACGGACGGCTGCCGCCGTGGCGAGCGGCCACCGCGCAGGAGGGCCCGGCAGCGTGGCCGGCTGCCTGCCGTGGTGGGCGTGGCGTCGCCGGTCGCGGTCGTCGGCGGGCGTGCATCGCCGGGACTTCGGTACGGGCCGGGGCCCGGGGCGGCACGGGAGAACCGCGAACACCCGATGCGCGGGTCCCGCGGCGTGGTCGGCTGCCGGAAGGGCCGCCTGGCCCGGCCGAGAGACGAGGGGGAGCCTCGGGCGGTCGCGCCCCGAGGTCGGCCGGGGCGCCGCAGGCGACAGGCACAATGGGGCCATGAAGCTGATCAAGAAGGGCCACGCCTGCGTACGGATCGAGCAGGACGGGCGCACGCTCGTCATCGACCCCGGAGGCTTCAGCGAGGGCGACGCGGCAGTCGGAGCCGATGCGATCCTGGTCACGCACGAGCACCCGGACCACTTCGACGAGGGCAGGCTGCGCGCGGCCATGGAGGCCAACCCGGGCGCGCAGATCTGGACGCCGCGCAGCGTCGCCGAGAAGATCTCCACCACCTTCCCCGGCCGCGTGCACACCGTCGGCGAGGGCGACACCTTCGACGCCGCCGGATTCGAGGTCGAGGTCCACGGCCAGCTGCACGCCGTCATCCACCCGGACATCCCGCGGATCGCCAACTGCGGCTATGTCGTGGACGGTTCGGTCTTCCACCCCGGCGACGCGCTGACCGTGCCGGGCCGGGACGTCGACACGCTGCTGCTCCCGGTGCACGCACCGTGGAGCAAGGTCTCCGAGGTCATCGACTACGTACGGGAGGTCGCGCCGCGCCGCGCCCTCGACGTGCACGACGGGCTCCTGGCGGACCAGGCACGGCCGATCTACGACCGGATGATCGGCGACCTCGGAGGGGTGGAGCACGGCCGTCTGGCCCCCGGCGAGAGTGTCGGTGTGGCGCGGTAGATTTCACCGCATGCGTATCGCGACCTGGAACGTGAATTCCGTCGGGGCCCGACTGCCGCGGCTGCTGGAGTGGCTGGAGTCCGCCGGCCCGGATGTGGTCTGCCTCCAGGAGCTGAAGTGCTCCGCCGAGGCGTTCCCCGCCGCCGAAGTCGAGGCGCTGGGTTACGAGTCGCTGGTCAACGGCGACGGCCGGTGGAACGGGGTCGCCGTGCTCTCCCGCGTCGGCCTCGCCGACACCGTCCTCGGCCTGACCGAGGGCCCGGCGTACGAGGGCGGCCAGGAGTCCCGGGCGGCTGCCGCCACCTGTGGCGGCGTGCGCGTGTGGTCGGTGTACGTGCCCAACGGCCGCGAGGTCGGCCACCCGCACTACGACTACAAGCTGCGGTGGCTGGAGGCGCTCCGCCTCACCGCACGGCACGAGGTCTCCGGCGACCTCCCCTTCGCGATACTGGGCGACTACAACATCGCCCCGGCTGACGAGGACGTCTACGACCGGGCAGAGTTCGAGGGCTCCACGCACGTCACCGAGCCGGAGCGCGCCGCCCTGAAGGCGCTGCGCGAGGAGGGTCTGACGGACGTGATGCCGCGCCCCCTGAAGTACGACCACCCATACACGTACTGGGACTACCGGCAGTTGTGCTTCCCCAAGAACAGGGGCATGCGCATCGACCTGGTCTACGGGAACGCCCCCTTCGCGGCGGCCGTCAAGGACGCCTACGTCGACCGCGAGGCGCGGAAGGGCAAGGGAGCCTCCGACCACGCCCCGGTCGTCGTCGACCTCGAGGTCTGACTCGGCGGGGTCCGGGCGGCCGACCGCCGCTCCTGCACCCCGCTCCGGGCCCGGGCGGGGCGGCGCCCAGCCCCCGGCACCCCGCCCACTGCACCCCGCCTACGGCACCAGCTTCTTCAGCTCCACCGAGTCCGCCATCGCCTTCAACCCCGCGTCGCCCGGGTGCAGATGGTCCCCGCTGTCGTAGGCGGGCAGCATCCGCTGGGGGCGTGCCGGGTCCCGTACGACGGCGTCGAAGTCGAGCACCGCGTCGAACGTGCCCTTGCTGTCGCGTACGAAGGCGTTGACGGCGCTGCGCTTGGCGTCCACTTCGGGGAAGCAGTCCTTGTAGCCCTCACAGGGCGTCAGGGTGGCGCCTACGACCCGCAGTCCGCGTTCGTGGGCCCGCCGCGCGATCTCCTTCAGGCCCGCGATGACCTCCTCGGGCGTCGCGCCCCACCGCACGTCGTTGATGCCCTCGAAGACGACGACGGTGTGTGCGTTCGTCTGCGCCAGCACGTCGCGTTCGAGCCGGTGCACGGCGCTGACGCCGCCCGTGTCGTCGCTGATCCCGTCGCCGGGATAGCGGTCGGAGACGACGCGGTTCGCGGAGATGCCCTGGTTGAGCACCCCGTAACGCGGCACTTCCTGCTGTGCGCGCAGCCGCCGCGACAGCACGTCCGGCCAGCGGCGGTTGGCGCCGGGCGTGGAGCGCACACCGTCGGTGATGGAGTCGCCGAACGCGACGACGGAGCCCGGGCCGCCCCGCACGTCGACGGCCGTGAGGAAGGGCCAGACCTCCAACGAGCCGGTGAACGCGCTGCCTTCCGTGTCTCCTGTCCGGTCGCCGCTGCCCTTCCCGCTGACGTAGCTGCGCTGGCTGGTCGCGCTGTGCACCGGGGCGGCCGCGACCGGGTCCGGCAGGTGGAGGCTCACCAGCAGATTGGTGCCGGAGGGCACCTGGAAGCCGACGGGGTCGCTGACGGCGCTCGTGCCCGCGGGCATCACCACGCCGTCACGTCCCCCGAACTGCAGCCGCACCGGCCGGCCCCGCCCTGTCGCGCCCTCGCGCTGTACGACGACCGACGCGTGGCCGATCTCGACGGGGCCGGAGGCGAAGGTGTTCGCCAGCTTGATCCGCGTACGGGAACCGCCGGCGGAGGTGTGCACGACGAGCCGGAGGGTCTGGTTCTCCCAGGGGCCGACGGTGGTGTAGCCGGCGGTGCTCGTCGTCCAGCTTCCCGTCCAGGAGGACTCCTCGCGCCGGACGGACGCGGCGAAGACGTGCAGATCGCTCGTGGAGCCCGGGTCACGGGGCAGCGTGATGGAGCGGATGCGGCGGTCCTCGTGCACCGGCACCGTCACCGCGTACAGCTTGGCCTTCTCGGTGAGGGGGCCGCCGGAGCGGGTGTTGACCTTCGGCAGCGCCACGGCCTTCGTGGCGAGGGGGCCGCCGCGCCAGTCGGGCGCGGAGAGCGAATAGGCGGACGTGGAGCCGTCCCAGTAGCGGACGGTTCCGGTCCCGGTGACGTCCGTGCCGGGGGCGCCGCGCGATGTGCCCGCCACCAGCAGCGAGATGGCGTTGCCCGTTCCGCTCAGCCGCACCTGCTGTCCGTCGGCGGTCACGTTGTCGGGCCTGCCGGGCCGGGTGTGCGGCCAGCGCAGCGAGGCGGAGTCGAGTCCGAGAAGCCGGCCGGGATTCCAGCCGGCGGCGCGCAGGTCCTGTGCGGACAGGGAGTTGCCCGCCCCGTCGAAGTCGGCCTCACCGGGGCGTGCGTCGTCGCTCACCGCCCGGTTGTCGAAGAGCCGCTCCAAGGGGAGCGGCTCGGTGGTGTCCGTCGCTGTGCGGCTCTCCGCGACGGCGACCGCGGGGGTCCCCGCGGCGGTCAGGAGGATCATGAGGGGAACGTTCCACAGACGTCCGCGCACGCCGACTGTCCTCTCTCTCGTCCGGCACCAACACCCGCTCCTCGCACCCCGATTCGAACGAGGCCCGGTGAAGGTAGAGAGACGGCAAAGCGGCGTCAAGGTGTCCGGTCGGGACACTGACCGTTTTTTCCGCACCCCTGCCCGATGCACAGCGTGCCTGTGGTGCGGGCCCATGTGGGGATGCCACCCTGACCCGTATGAACATCCCCTTCCTGGACAACTGGCGTAAGAGGCACGAGGAGGCGCAGAGCGCGTCGCTCGCGGACGCGGTGTCCAGCGACCCCGAGGGCGCCGCCCAGCTCCTCTCGGAATGCGAACTGCTGCGGAACCAGGCCGAGGACGCGGGGGTCGAACTCGACGACTCCGCCGAGTCGTTGTCCGCGCTCGACCAGCTCCTGCCGCGCTGGCGCGAGGACCCGGAGGTCGCTCCCTGGCTCGGCAGCGACGCGGGCCTGTACCTGGGCACGGTCCTCGTGCGTACGGTGCCGGGCGCCGCGTGGCGGCTGCGGCCCGACGGCCAGCCGGTGGTGCGGCTGGAGTCGGGCCGGGAGCTGGACGTGCTGGAGGAAGGGACGTCGTGGGCGGAGACCGGGACCCCGGAGCTGTCGCAGCGCTACGCGGAGTTCTCCGAGGGTTGAGGACGCATCCGCCGGGCCGGGACCTTCGAAGCAGGCGGGTCCGGGGAATTCGACGGGCCCGTCGCCGACCGGACGGCCCGTCCGGTCCGGCACCCGCGGCGGATCAGCTCTTCGCGCGGTGGTTGCCGCGTCGTCCGCCGCCGTCCGGGTCCGCCTTGGACGCCGGCGGCGCGGTCGCGGCACGGGTGACGTCGGCGACGAGCTCGACGACGTCCGCCCCGTACGCCTGGGAGTTGACGACCCGGAGCAGCACGCAGAAGTTTCCGTTCGTGCCGTACTTGCGCATCAGCCGTCCGTGGTGCCGGGCCAGATAGCGGGCCGCGGCCTGGTTCGTGACGGAACGCTGGCCGCAGAAGAGGAAGACGGGACGTGCGCCGTCGCTCTGCCCCGCCGTCAGACGGGCGAGCAGCACGTGCTCCCGTACCCCGGACTCCAGCAGATGCCGTTCGCCGCCGATGGTGAAGGCGCCCCGGTCGGGGCTGTTCCCGGTCTCGGTGTCGATGTGGACGCCGGGCAGCAGCGACTGCAGATGCGCCGCCATGCGGCGGTTCGAGACGGGACCGCCGATGCAGAACTCGGTGCGCTCGCCGAAGCTCTGCTGTGCCATGTCATGGGATATGACGTCCCCGTTCGCGCCGCACTCCTTGACGACCGCCGACAGCTCCAGCAGCGCGAAGACGTCGTTGCGGGCGACGGACCACTCCGCGGTCGCCGCGTCGCGGTTGACGACCAGCAGACACTCGGAGTGCTCCGGCAGGCCGAAGAACCGCTGCTTCCGGCTCAGTCCGCGCTGCCACACAAACGTGCGCGCGAACCAGCCCAGGGCGACGGCCAGGGCCACCGCCGGCACACCCAGCACGAGCCAAGGCAGGTTCTCCGTCATGGTGCGGCAGCGTACATCCGCAGGCGAAGGGGGTGTACCGGAGTCCGCGGGATCGGTGCAGCACCGGTGCTGACGTGCCCGCGGCGGCGGGCTAGTCTTCGCTGACCCGTCTCGTCAGGAGGTTTCCATGCGGCGAATGACCAACCGCCGTTCCGCCAGACTGCTCGCCGTGCTCACCGCCACCGCCGCGGTGGCGACGCTGGGTGTGGCCGCCGCGCCAGCGTTCACCGGAAGCGGCCAGGACGCGGACCGCGAGCCGTCGAAGAAGCCGGTCGCGGTCGGTCACGGCGGCGCCGTCTCGAGCGTGGACGCCGACGCGTCCGCAGCCGGCATCAAGGTGCTCAAGCAGGGCGGCAACGCCGTCGACGCCGCCGTGGCCACCGCGGCCGCGCTCGGCGTCACCGAGCCGTACTCGGCAGGCGTCGGCGGAGGCGGCTACTTCGTCTCCTACGACGCGGCCAGCGGGAAGATCCGCACCCTCGACGGACGCGAGACCGCCCCGAAGAGCGCCGACGAGAAACTCTTCCAGGAGGACGGCAAGGCGCTGCCGTTCGACGAGGTCGTCACCAGCGGCCTGAGCGTCGGCACTCCCGGCACGCCCGCCACCTGGGAGAAGGCGCTGGGCAAGTGGGGCACCAAGCCGCTGGGCAAGGTCCTCGCCCCCGCGGAGAAGCTCGCCCGCGACGGCTTCAAGGTCGACAAGACCTTCCGCCGGCAGACCGCCGACAACGAGGAGCGCTTCCGCAAGTTCCCCGACACGGTCGACCTGTTCATGCCGGGCGGCAAGCTGCCGGAGACGGGCAGCACCATGCGCAACCCGGACCTCGCCCGTACGTACGACACGATGGCCCGCGAGGGCACCGGCCCGCTCTACGACGGTGCGATCGCCGACGACATCGTGGAGACGGTACGCAAGCCCCCGGTGGACCCGGACGGCGGCGAGAAGGTGCGCAACGGCGATCTGACGCGCGAGGACCTGAAGGCGTACAAGATCAAGAAGCAGGCGCCCTCGCACACCCGCTACCGCGGTCTCGACGTCTTCGGCATGGCACCCTCGTCCTCCGGCGGCACGACCGTGGGCGAGGCGCTGAACATCCTGGAACGCGGCGACCTGGGCGAGCTCAGCAAGAAGCAGCTGCTGCACCGCTACATCGAGGCGAGCCGGGTCGCGTTCGCCGACCGCGGCCGGTGGGTCGGCGACCCCGCGGCGGAGGACGTGCCGACGAAGGAGCTGCTCTCGCAGCGCTTCGCCGACTCGCGAGCCTGCCTCATCAAGGACGACGAGGTGCTCAAGAGCCCGGTGGCGCCGGGCGATCCGCGTGACCCGGCGGACTGCGGCTCCGGTGACAAGGCCGCGCCCACGACGTACGAAGGTGAGAGCACCACGCACCTGACGACCGCCGACAAGTGGGGCAACGTCGTCGCCTACACCCTGACGATCGAGCAGACCGGCGGCAGCGGCATCACCGTCCCCGGGCGGGGCTTCCTGCTCAACAACGAGCTGACGGACTTCTCCTTCGAGGCGGCCGACCCGGACGTGCACGACCCGAACCTGCCGGGTCCGGGCAAGCGTCCGCGCTCGTCGATGTCGCCGACGATCGTGCTCGACGACGGGAAGCCCGCCTTCGCGCTGGGCTCGCCCGGCGGCGCCACGATCATCACCACCGTGCTCCAGAGCATGATCAACCACGTGGACCGCGGCATGCGGCTCGACAAGGCGCTCAACGCACCGCGCGCAAGCCAGCGCAACGCGGCGAAGACCGAGATCGAGCCGAAGCTGTACGACAGCGGCGTCAGGCCGGAACTGGAGAAGCTCGGCCACTCCTTCACCGAGATCGAGGAGCTGGGTGCGGCAACCGCCGTGCAGCCGCTGCCGGACGGGCGCTGGCTCGCGGCGGCCGAGAAGGAGCGGCGCGGCGGCGGCTCCGCGATGGTGGTGCGTCCCTCGAAGAAGTAGGGCCCTGGGGCACGCCTTTGGGGCACGTCCCTGGGGGTGTGCGAAGTCCAGGAGGACGAGAAGGGGAACGACAGGCCCGACGGCCGCCGGGAGCGGGACGAAAACCGCCCGTAGCCTTCCGGAAACACCCGTCGTAACACGGCGGGTGTGCAATGCGGGGCATGGCAGACGTACCGGCTCCGGCGACCGTCGGGCAACCTCATGGCGCGGTGCGTGCGTACGCCGCCGAACTCCTCGCACTGGCCCGGCGGCTGGACCCGGCGGCCGGGTGGTACGCCGTCTTCGCCGAGCATGATCCGGACGGGCTGCGGGAGTGCCTGTCGGGACGGGAGATGCCGCCGTGGGACGTGGTGGCCTCGCTGCTGGAGGACCTGGGACGGCTGCAGGGTCCCGGTGCGGCGCGCGGGGCGGAGGAGCGGCTGCGTACCCTGCACGGCGCGGCCGTCGCCGCGTACGACGCGTACGCGGGCGGCGCACCCGTGCTGCGTGACCGACTCGCCGCCGTGACGGGGGAGTTGGACGAGGCGGTGGCGGGTCTGCGTGCGCTCGGCGCGGAGGGAGGCGCCGGCGGTGACGGCGGGGCCGGCGCGGAGCGGGCCTGGGCTCGGGACCGACTGCGGCGCGCCGAGGCACGGCGCGCCGAACTGCGTGCACGGCTGGCGGCCCAGGAGGCCGAAGCGGTCGAGCGGCGCCCGGCGGCCGAAGCCGCGGGCCGGACGGCGCAGCCCGGACGGGCCGCCGATCCGCCCGGACAGGGGCCGCCCGGCGGACAGGGCCCGCCGCCTGGACTTCTCCCGGCGGCCGGGCGGACCGCGCCCCCGGAGCACGGCGCGGACGAGGGCCCGTCAGCGGTCCGCGACCAGCACAGCCCCGCGCCGGCCCCGCCCAGGAGACGGGCGCGCACGGGCGGTTCGCGGTTCGCGGGCGCCCCCGCCGGCGAGGCCGAGTCCGCGGAACCGGCCGCGATCGTGCCGCCCGGCGCCCCCTCGCCCGACCTCGCTCCCCGCGGTGACGTGGCAGGCGTCGGCGAAGGCACGGGCCGTGCAGCCCAGGACGTGGAGCCCGGCGCCGAACTCACCCCGCGCGGCGCCCGGTTCGCAGGAGCGGTCCAGCCCTCCGAGGCACCCGGAGACCCGCACGCCGGAAGGGAGACCGCCGAGGACCGGGAGGCCGCCGCCGACGCCGCGGCGAGGCTGGCGCGGCTGCGGCGCGCAGGAGCGGGGGGAGAGGCACACGCCCTGCTGTGCGAGGCCGCTCGCTGGCCGCCGCCCCGATTCGCCGTACTGGTCGGGGAGTTGCAGCGGCGCGGTCCGAACCCGGACGCGGGAATCCTGCTGTGGGAGGCGGCGGCGCTGCCCGCCGGGGCCTTCGCCGCGGCGGCCGGCGCGCTGTCCGCAGCGGGCAGGGCCGAGGACTGCGCGAGGATGCTCCGCCAGGGCGTGTCCCGTCCGCCGCGGCAGATCGCCGAGACCGCCTTCGCGCTGCACCGTGCCGGCCGGGACCAGGAGGCCAGGGAGCTGCTGACGGCGGTGGTACGCGCCCGTACGCCCGAGGGTGCCGCGCAGGTCGCGGGTGCCGGCCCGGCCGTGCTGGTCCGGCTGCTTCTGGAGGCGGCTCTCGCGCTGTCCGAGGAGCAGTGCCGCAGGGTCGCGGACGAGCTGCGTGCCCGGGGAGTTCCCGGCGTGCCCAAGGCGCCGTGACGGCGCGGGGAGATCCCGGGGCCGCGGCGCGGTCACCACTCGTCCTGCCTGGTGAGCGGTGTGCGCGGGGCCGCTGTGCCGCGCCCCGTGGCGGCCCGCGGGAAGGAGATCGTTCGGGCGACGTGGCGCAGATGCCCTTGCCACCGTGCGAGACCCGACCTACGGTCACATTCTCACGTGGATCTACGCGTGTCGAATGGCCTTGACCTCCCGGCAAAGGAGCTGCTCATGCCCGATGTTGTGCGCGCCGCCCTCGTACAGGCGACCTGGACAGGCGACACCGAGTCGATGATCGAGAAGCATGTGCAGCACGCGCGCGAGGCAGCCCGGCAGGGAGCCCGCGTCATCGGCTTCCAAGAGGTCTTCAACGCCCCGTACTTCTGCCAGGTGCAGGACGCCGAGCACTACAAGTGGGCCGAACCCGTGCCGGACGGGCCGACGGTGCGGCGCATGCAGGAGCTGGCGCGCGAGACGGGGATGGTCATCGTCGTCCCCGTCTTCGAGGTCGAACAGCCCGGCTTCTACTACAACACCGCCGCCGTCATCGACGCCGACGGCACGGTGCTGGGCAGCTACCGCAAGCACCATCTGCCTCAACTGCCGGGCTTCTGGGAGAAGTTCTACTTCAAGCCGGGCAATCTCGGCTGGCCCGTCTTCGACACCGCCGTCGGCCGGGTCGGCGTGTACATCTGCTACGACCGCCACTTCCCCGAGGGCTGGCGTGCCCTGGGCCTGGAGGGCGCCCAGCTCGTCTACAACCCCTCCGCCACCTCCCGCGGTCTCTCCAGCCACCTGTGGCAGCTGGAGCAGCCCGCCGCGGCCGTCGCCAACGAGTACTTCGTCGCCGCCATCAACCGCGTCGGCACCGAGGAGTACGGCAGCAACGACTTCTACGGGACGAGTTACTTCGTCGACCCCCGCGGCCAGTTCGTCGGCGACGTCGCCAGCGACAAGGAAGAGGAACTGGTGGTGCGCGACCTCGACTTCGACGTGATCGACGAGGTGCGTCAGCAGTGGGCCTTCTACCGGGACCGCCGTCCCGACGCGTACGAGGGGCTGGTGCGTCCCTGATGAGCACCCAGCACACCGCGGGTTCGGCCGCCGCGCTGCTCCAGCGCCACCGCGCCGTCATGCCCGACTGGCTCGCGCTCTACTACGGCGAGCCGATGGAGATCACCCATGGCGAGGGCAGGCACGTCTGGGACGGCGAGGGCAACCGCTACCTCGACTTCTTCGGCGGCATCCTCACCACCATGACCGCGCACGCCCTGCCCGAGGTCACCAAGGCCGTCAGCGAGCAGGCCGGGCGCATCCTGCACACCTCCAGCCTCTATCTCGACCGTCCCATGGTGGAGCTGGCCGAGCGCATCGCCGCGCTGTCCGGCATCCCCGACGCCCGCGTCTTCTTCACCACCTCCGGCACCGAGGCGAACGACACGGCGCTGCTGCTGGCCACGACGTACCGCCGCTCCAACCAGATCCTGGCCCTGCGCAACAGCTACCACGGCCGTTCCTTCTCGGCGATCGGCATCACTGGCAACCGCTCCTGGTCGCCCACGAGCCTCTCGCCGCTGCAGACGCTCTACGTGCACGGCGGCGTCCGTACCCGCGGGCCCTACGCCGCCCTGGGCGACGCCGAGTTCATCGAGGCGTGCACCGCGGACCTGGAGGACATGCTGGGTCAGACCGGCGGCGACGTCGCAGCCCTGATCGCCGAACCCGTGCAGGGTGTCGGCGGGTTCACCTCGCCGCCCGACGGTCTGCTCGCCGCCTTCCGCGAAGTCCTGCGCGAGCACGGCATCCTGTGGATCAGCGACGAGGTGCAGACGGGCTGGGGCCGCACCGGCGAGCACTTCTGGGGCTGGCAGGCCCACGACCGGGCAGGGCCGCCCGACATGCTCACCTTCGCCAAGGGCATCGGCAACGGCATGTCCATCGGCGGTGTCGTCGCGGGCGCCGAGGTCATGAACTGCCTGCCGGCCAACTCCATCTCCACCTTCGGCGGCAGCCCAGTCACCATGGCCGCCGGCAACGCCAACCTCAACTACCTGCTGGAACACGACCTTCAGGGCAACGCGCGCCGCGTCGGCGGCCTGCTGCTGGAGCGGCTCCGGGCGGCCTCCGCCGGCCTCGGCGTCGTACGGGAGGTGCGCGGCCGCGGCCTGATGGCGGGCGTGGAGATGGTCGAGCCGCACACGGACACCCCGTCACCGCGGGCGGCTTCGCTGGTGCTGGAGGCGGCACGCGAGGGGGGCCTGCTCGTCGGCAAGGGCGGCGGCCACGCGACCAGCAGCGTGCTGCGCATCGCGCCGCCGCTGAGCCTCACCGTCGCGGAGGCGGAGGAAGGCGCCGAGATCCTGGAGCACGCCCTGCGCACGGTTGACACAGAGCTCGGAGGGGAGAGCACGCAATGACGCACTCACGTACGGTCGTTCGCGGCGGACTCGTCATCACCGCGGCCGACGAGACACACGCGGACGTACTCGTCGAGGACGGACGGATCGTCGCCACCGCCGCCACCGGCAGCAGCGTGGCCGAAGGCTGGAACGCCGAGCGGACCATCGACGCCACGGGCAAGTACGTCATCCCGGGCGGAGTCGACGGCCACACCCACATGGACTTCCCCTTCGGAGGCACCTTCTCCTCCGACGACTTCGAGACCGGCACCAGGGCCGCCGCGTGGGGCGGGACGACCACCATCGTCGATTTCGCCGTGCAGCAGAAGGGCCACGCCCTGCGCGAGGGACTGGACCGCTGGCACGCCAAGGCCGACGCCAAGTGCTCCGTCGACTACGCCTTCCACATGATCCTCTCGGACGTGAACCAGGGGACGCTGAAGGAGATGGACATGCTGGTGGAGGAGGGCATCACCTCCTTCAAGATGTTCATGGCCTACCCCGGCGTCTTCTACAGCGACGACGGGCAGATCCTGCGCGCCATGCAGCGCACCGCCGCCAACGGCGGGCTGACCATGATGCACGCGGAGAACGGCATCGCCATCGACGTCCTCGTCGAACAGGCCCTGGCCGCCGGCCGCACCGACCCCCGCTACCACGGCGAGGTGCGCAAGGCGCTGCTGGAGGCGGAGGCCACGCACCGCGCCATCCAGCTGGCACGGGTGGCCGGTTCGCCGCTGTACGTCGTGCACGTCTCGGCGGAGGAGGCCGTGGCCGAGCTGGCCACGGCACGGGACAAGGGTCTGCCGGTGTTCGGGGAGACCTGCCCGCAGTACCTGTTCCTCTCGACCGACAATCTCGCCGAGCCGGACTTCGGCGGCGCCAAGTACGTCTGCTCCACGCCGCTGCGTCCCCGCGAGCACCAGGCCGCACTGTGGCGGGGGCTGCGCACCGACGACCTCCAGGTGGTATCCACCGACCACTGCCCGTTCTGCTTCGTCGGCCAGAAGGAGCTGGGCCGCGGGGACTTCTCGAAGATCCCCAACGGCATGCCGGGCGTCGAGCACCGCATGGACCTGCTGCACCAGGCCGTGCTCGACGGGCACATCTCACGCCGCCGCTGGATCGAGCTGGCCTGCGCCACCCCGGCCCGCATGTTCGGGCTCTACCCCAAGAAGGGGACGCTGCAGCCCGGTTCGGACGCCGACATCGTCGTCTACGACCCGGAGGCGCGGCAGACCCTCTCCGTCGAGACACACCACATGAACGTCGACTACTCGGCGTACGAGGGGAAGCAGATCACCGGACAGGTCGAGACGGTGCTCTCGCGCGGCGAGACCGTCATCGACAGGCGCACCTACACAGGACGGGCCGGGCACGGGCAGTACACGCCCCGCGGTCTGTGCCAACTCCTCGACTGAGACCAGCGGTTGCTGTGTCTGAACAGAAAGGACGGACAGGGCATGGACTTCGGACTCGTACTGCAGACCGACCCGCCCGGGTCCCGCACGGTCGGCCTCATGCAGCGTGCCGAGCGGCAGGGTTTCCGGTACGGCTGGACGTTCGACTCGGCGGTGCTGTGGCAGGAGCCGTTCGTCATCCACAGCCGCGTGCTGGAGAACACCGAGCGGCTGATCGTCGGCCCCATGGTCACCAACCCCGGCACCCGCGCCTGGGAGGTCACCGCCTCCACCTTCGCGACGCTCAACGAGATGTACGGCAACCGGACCGTGTGCGGCCTCGGCAGGGGCGACTCGGCGATGCGCGTGGCGGGGCGCAGACCCAACACCCTCGCGCGGGTGAGCGACGCCATGTCCGCCATCCGGGACCTGGCGGAGGGGCGCGAGGCGGTCGTCGACGGTACGCCGCTGAAGTTCCCGTGGGTGCGTGACGGGAAGCTGCCGGTGTGGATGGCGGCGTACGGGCCGAAGGCGCTGGCCATGGCGGGCCGTGAGGCGGACGGCTTCATCCTCCAGCTCGCCGACCCGTATCTGACGGAGTCGATGGTGAAGGCTGTGCGCGTCGCCGCGGCGCAGGCCGGCCGCGACCCGGACGACGTCACGGTCTGCGTCGCCGCACCCGCCTACGTCGGCGACGACATCCAGCACGCGCGGGAGCAGTGCCGCTGGTTCGGCGGCATGGTCGGCAACCACGTCGCCGACCTCGTCACCCGCTACGGCGAGGACTCCGACCTCGTACCCACCGCGCTGACCAGCTACATCAAGGCCCGCCAGGGATACGACTACGCGCACCACGGCCGTGCGGGCAATCCCGACACCGAGTTCGTCCCCGACGAGGTCGTCGACCGCTTCTGCCTGCTGGGCCCCGCCGAGGCGCACATCGAGAAGCTGCGCACGCTGCGGGACCTGGGTGTCGACCAGTTCGCCGTCTACGCCATGCACGACGCCACGGAGTCCCTCATCGACGCATACGGACGCGACATCATCCCCGCGCTGAACAACTGAGCACCGGGCGGCGGCCGCCGGCGCACCACCGGCCGCCGCCCGTGTGTCCGTCCCCGACAACTGAGAATCCGCACCGAGCCGAAGAGGTGTGCCATGACCGGGACCGCTCCGACCGCCGCGCAGGGCCCGCAGGACGTGCCCGGCACCGGCACCGCTGAAGAAGTCACGTACCCCGACGGCCGGGTGGAGCTCGCCGAGGGCGCGATACCCGAAGGCAGCCGGTTCGCCAACTCGGACCTGCATCCGGTGCCCATGGTCAAACGGCACTGGACCACCTACAACTTCGCCGCCATCTGGATCGGCATGGCGCACAACATCCCGTCCTGGATGCTCGCTTCGGGGCTCATAGCCTTCGGCATGGACTGGAAGCAGGCCGTCTTCACCATCGCCCTGGCCAACGTGATCGTGCTGCTTCCCATGCTTCTCACGGGCCACGCGGGGCCCAAGTACGGCATTCCCTTCCCCGTCTTCGCGCGGGCCTCCTTCGGTCTGCGCGGCGCGAACCTCCCGGCGATGATCCGGGCGGCCGTGGCCTGCTGCTGGTTCGGCATCCAGACGTGGATCGGCGGCCAGGGCATCTTCGTGCTGCTCGGCAAGATCTTCGGCGGATGGACCGAGGCCGCGAAGATCGGCGGGGAGCCGTGGACGCTGTGGCTGTGTTTCGTGCTGTTCTGGGCGCTCGAACTCGCCATCATCTACCGGGGGATGGAGACGCTTCGCCGGTTCGAGAACTGGGCGGCCCCGTTCGTCCTCGTCGGCGCCTTCGTGCTGCTGGCATGGATCGCGTTCAAGGCCGGCGGCTTCGGGCCGCTGCTGGACGAGCCTTCCAAGCTGGGCTGGGGCCCCGAGTTCTGGCCGGTGTTCTTCCCAGCGCTCATGGGCATGATCGCCTTCTGGTCGACGCTGTCGCTCAACATCCCCGACTTCACCCGCTTCGGCGCGGGGCAGCGGGCGCAGGTGTGGGGCCAGTCCCTCGGCCTGCCCACGACGATGACCCTCTTCGCCCTGCTGTCGGTGTTCGTCACCTCCGGCTCGCAGGCCGTCTACGGGGCCTCCGTCTGGGACCCGGTGGAGCTCGCGGGCAAGACCGACAACGTCTTCGGGCTGCTCTTCGCCCTGGTGACGGTGCTCATCGCCACGATCTCCGTGAACCTGGCCGCGAACGTCGTCTCACCCGCGTACGACCTGGCGAACCTCGCGCCCAGGTTCATCAACTTCCGCACCGGCGCGCTCATCACGGGCGTCATCGGTGTGGTGATCATGCCGTGGAAGCTGACGGAGACGCCCGAGCTGTACATCTACACCTGGCTCGGCACGGTCGGCGGCCTGCTCGGCACCGTCGCCGGCATCCTCATCGCCGACTACTGGATCGTGCGCCGCACCCGCCTCCAGCTCGCCGAGCTCTACCGGGTGGGCGGCGCCTACTGGTACAGCTCCGGCTGGAACTGGCGTGCCGTGGCGGCGTTCACGGTGGGCGGCCTGCTCGCGGTGGGCGGCTCGTACTCCGCCAAAGGCAAGGGCCCTTACCCGGCGGACGGCCTGATCCCCTTCCTGCAGCCGCTCGCGGACTACGGCTGGGCGATCGGGGTCACCAGTTCGCTGCTGCTGTACGTCCTGCTGATGAAGGCGGCGCCGCCGAAGGCACCGGGCACCGTCCGGTGACGCTGCCGCCGGCCGCCGGCCGCCGGCCGCCGGCCGCCGGTCGCCGGTCGCCGGTCGCCGGCCGCTGGTCGCCGGGCTCAGGGCCGGGGCCCGGCGCCGGCGGCGGTCCCGACGCGCTGCGGCAGATAGTCCTGGCCGAGGGTGATGTGCAGGGAGAAGGCACGTACAGGCCGGCCGAAGTGAGGGCGACGAAGACGTAGAGCAGCGGGCCCGGTACGAAGACCACGCCGGCGACGGCGAGGACGGTCAGGGCGTAGGACCACTGCACGACGACGACACCCCCGAGCGGCGGCGCATGCTCGCGGTGCTCCTCGACTGCCTCCGCGTCTCACCGCGGGACCCCGTACGGCTGCCGGCCCCGGCCGACCCCCGCCTCGCGGCCGTGTGCGACCTCCTGCACCGCGACCCCGCGGACCCGCGGAGCCTGGCCGAACTGGCGAGCGCTGCGGGAGCCGGCGAGCGCACCCTCATCCGGCTCTTCCACCGCGAACTGGGCATGACGTTCCCGCGGTGGCGGACCCGGCTGCGCCTCTACCACGCACTGTGCCTGCTGGCCGACGACGTGCCGGTGACAACCGTCGCCCACCGCTGCGGCTGGTCCTCCGCCAGCGCCTTCATCGACGTCTTCCGCCGCGCCTTCGGTCACACCCCGGGCAGCCACAAGGCCGGGCCGCAGTCCGGCTGAGCGCGGCGAACCGCCCGGGCCCGCGCCCCTGAGCGGCCTCGGACGCCGGTCACAACTCCGCGTCGAGGGACAGGCGGTGGACGCCGGGAAGGTACGGGTCGAGCTCGCCCGGGGCGAAGCGGGCCATGCCGACGACGTGCCAGAACTCGCCTGCCACATCGCCCTCGTACTTGTACCCGCCGCCCGGTGTCAGCGCCGCCCACCCGCCGGGCACGCCGATCAGCGTGGCCCGCGGCCCGAGGTCCGCCGCGGCTGTGCCGGACGGGCCGGTCCCGTCGGGGATGTTCCACAGGCGCACCGTGCCGTCCTCGCCGCCGCTCGCCAGCGCCCCGCCGTCCGGGCTGAAGGCGAGCGTGTGGATGCGGCCGGTGTGGCCGGTGAGCCGTGCCGTCTGCTCCCCGCTGTCCGCGTCCCACAGGCAGATCGCCCGGTCGTCGCCCGCGGTCGCCAGCAGCGGGCGCCGGGGGTGTGCCGCCGCGGTCCACAGGCGGCCGCGGTGGCCACGCAGCACATGCCGCGCCTCGCCGTCCTCCCACACGACGGCCGTGCCGTCCCAGGAGGCGCTCAGCACCGCGCTGTCGCCTCGGCAGAAGGTGACCGCGTACACGCGGTCGGCATGGCCTTCGAGGTCGGCCACGAGACGGCCGGTCGAGGGCTCCCACAGCCTTACCCGGCTGTCGTCGCAGCCGGTGGCGAGGAGCCGGCCGTCCTCGCGGAAGGCGATGGAGCGCACCCGGCCACGGTGCAGCGTCAGCGTCGTGACGTGCGAGCCGGTGCTGCGCCACCAGAGCCGTACGGTGTCGTCGTCGTTGGCGGTGGCGAGCAGGTCGCCGTCGGAGCTGAAGGCCTCGGCCCAGGTGTGGTCCGTCTCGACGTCGATCTCACGCAGATACTCGCCGGTGTCCGCGTTCCACAGGTAGACGTCGCCGTCGTTGCTCGCGGTGCCCAGCAGGGGACCGGCCGGGCTGAAGACCGCGGAGACCAACCGGTCGCCGCGGCCGGAGAGTTCGGCCGTACGGCGTCCCGTGCGGGCGTCCCACAGCCGAACGAGTCCGTCGCTGCCGCCTGACGCGAGGCGAGCGCCGTCACTGCTGAAGCTGAGCGCGGTGACGCGGCGTCCGTGGCCGCGCAGGATTCGCTTGCCCTGGCCCGTAGCGGCGTCCCAGATCTGCGCGCCGCCGTCGTTGCCGACGGTGAGGAGCTGCCTGTCCTGCGGGCGGAACGCGCAGGCCCATGCCGAACCGCGGTGCTCCAGGGGCTGTTGCGGCACGAGAGTCACCGGGCGTGCGCCCGTGCCGGGGGCCGGAGCCGCCGCCACCCGCCACATCCGTACGGTGCCGTCGCTGTCGCAGGCGGCCAGCAGCCTGCCCTCGTCCCCGAACAGCACCTGGTAGACGGCGCCGGTGCAGCGCTCCAGCGTTCCGCTCGTGACGCCGGCGCGCGGGTCCCACAGCCGCACCCTGCCGTCGGTGTCCCCGCTGACGAGCAGATCGCCCGAGGGGTGGAAGTCGAGGGTGTAGACGGGTCCGGAGTGGCCGGTGAACTCGTGCAGCAGCCCGGGGCCGCCGCCCTCTTCCGGGGATTCCCCGGCGGCCGCCGTCATGTCCCAGACGCGTACGGTTCCGTGGCCGTCCGCGCCGCGGTCGCCGGTGGCCAGCAGACTCCCGTCAGGGCTGAACCGGGCGCGGTAGAGGGCCCCTTGGTGGTCGTGCAGCTCGGCGGTGCACCGGCCCGTGCGGGTGTCCCAGATCCGCAGGACGGCGCCCGCGTCGCCGGTGACGAGGGTGCCGCCGTCGGGGCTGAAGACTGCCGTGTAGACGGGGGCGGCGTGACCCGGCAGCCGGTGCAGGGGCGCGCCCCTCTCCACGTCCCAGAGCGTCACCAGCCCTTCGGCGTCGCCCGTCGCCAGCAGCCGCCCCTCGGCGTCGAGGGAGACGGGCCACACACCGCCGGGGTGGACTTCGAGCCGGTGCAGGCAGCGGCCGGACACCGGGTCCCACAGCCGCACTTCGCCGTCGGCCGCGCCCGTCGCGAGCACGCCCGCCCGGAACTTGACCGCGTAGACCCGGCCTTCGTGTCCGTGCAGCGTCCGTACCGCCCGTCCGGTGTCCGCCGCGCACACCAGCACGCCGCCGTCCTCGCTACCCACGGCGAGGAGTTCGCCCTCGGGGCTGTAGGAGACGGGCTCGGGCAGCCGGCTCGTACGCATGTCGAAGCCGTAGGGGACGCCGACGGCCGACGGGCGCAGCCCCGCCTCCACCGGCATCCCGGGTGCGACGGCGGCCGTGGCCGGCTCCGGCGCGGAGTCGAACTCCCCGTCCGTGACGGGGTCGATGAGCGCCGCCCGGTTCCACCTGCTGCCCGTCAGCCGGGCGCCGCGCAGGTCGGTCCTGGTCAGCCGCGCCCTGCGCAGGTCCGCGCCCCCGAGGTCCGCCCCGCTGAGGTCGGCCTGGTCGAGGCGGGCCCCGACGAGGCGGGCGTCACGCAGCACGGAACCGGAGAGGTTGGTGCCCAGCAGCCGGGCGTCGGTGAGGTCGGCACCGGTGAGGTCGACCCCGGAGAAGTCGCGTGCCGAGAGGTCCTCGCCGACGAGGCGCGCGCCGCGCAGATCCGCGTCGGCGGGCACCCGGAGCCGGTCGACGACCCGCACCGCGTTGGCACGCGCCGCCTCGCTCGTACGCGGGCCGGGGGAGTTGAGCACGTCCTGGACCCAGGCGGTGCACAGCTCGTGGTCCGCCAGGTCGCAGAAGAACTCCACGGCGAGCTGGGTGAGGGTGCGTGCCGCGAGCAGCGTGTCGTCGCCGCGGGCCAGCCGGGCCGCCGCCTCCCGGGCGACGAGCCACTCGACCACGGAGCCGTGGATGAAGTGGAAGAGGCCGTCCTCCGTACGTACCAGAAGACTGCCCGCGCCGACGGCCTGCGCGCTTTCATGGGTGGACATCGAGCCGCCGTCCGCCAGACCGCTGAGGGTCTCCGCGACGGTCTCGGTCAGCTCGTCCAGGCGCAGCGCGCTGCGGCCGCTCTCCCACAGCCGCTGGGCGAGCGCGGTGACCGCGGCCCACAGATGGTCCACGCTCAGGCCGGGGGCGGCGCCCGGACCGCCCTGGCCGCGCCGCTCCTCGAAGGCGAGCCAGGCCGAGAAGACGTCCTCGTACAGACCCGCGGGGCTCAGTGCGCGGCCCGCCCCGGCCACGGCGCGCAGTTGTTCCGGTGCGAGGTCCGCCACGAAGCTGAGGAGGCGCGGGTTGGCGCACAGCTCCAGCAGGTCGGGGATGTTCTGCAGCAGCCGGAAGCGCCGGTCGGCCACGTCCTCGTCGCCGTAGCGGTTGAGGAGGTACGAGCGGATCTGGGCCGGTACGAAGCCTTCGAGGGACAGCACGCGCCGCCGCGGGAGCATCCCGACGCGTTCGCCCAGCGCCGTGAGGATCTGCGCCTGCGACTTGAAGTGCTGGGTGCGGCTGCTGACCACGATCTTGGCGTTGTCGACGGAGGCGTCGAGGAGGACCTGGAGGTGGTCGGCCGCCCTGTCGTAACTGACGCGGTTGACCAGCTCGTCGAAGCCGTCGAAGAGCAGCACCACACGGCCCTGCCCCAGCATGTAGCGCAGCGCCCGCAGATCGATGGTGTCGACGCCGTGACCGGCCAGGTGCGCCGCTACGAGACCTTCGAGGCTGTGCGCGCGGTCGAGGGTGTTGAGCGGGATCAGCAACGGCGTGAGATGAGGCAGCTGTTCGGGGATGCGGCGGGCCAGTTCCCGCAGGGCGAAGGTCTTCCCGTGCCCGAAGTCGCCGAGCAGCAGTACGAAGCGGCCGTGGTCCGCGGCAAGCAGTTCGAGCATGTTCTCGACGAGGCCGTCGCGCTCCTCGCCGTCGGGGCGTTCCGCGTCGCGGTAGCGGCCGGGCAGGTACAGGCCCGGCGGGTAGCGGTCGTCGGCGGCGAGCCTCGCCGTCTGGGCGTCCACGTACGCGCGCAGGTCGAGCAGCCCCTGGAACTCCAGGAAGCTGCGGACGCGGATGCCGCGGCGGCTCGCGCGCTCCCGCAGCGGCCGCTCCGGCGCCGGCCCCTGGTGGACGATCTCCGCCTCCGAGCCGGTGTCGGTGGCGTGGGCCTGCGCGATGAAGCGGTCCGTCTCCTCGTCCGTCGGCGTGCCGGGGTGCAGGGCGATGCGCTGCTGGCGCACCACTCCTTCCTCGTGCCACGTCGCCATGATCTGCGGCATGTCCCGCGGGTCGCGGCGGGGGACGTCGCGCAGCCGTACGCCTTCGCGCCGGGCCCGGCACACCTCGCGTACGCGTTCGGTGAGGGAGTCGGCGGGCTCGTCGAGCGGACGGTCGTCCCGCCCGTCCGGCGCGGGGGCGACGGGCAGGGACGCGGCCGGCTGGTCGGGCACGGCGAAGATCCGCCGGGCCGCGCGCCATTCGGCGGGAAAGTCCGCGGGCTCGGCGCCGGCCTCGTCCGTCCAGCGCGTCACGCCGCCGGCGCCGACCCGCAGCAGCTCGCAGCGGGCCGGGGCCGCCGAGCCGAAGAGCGGCAACTCGCCTGCAGGGGTGGTCAGTTGCGCATGCGACGGTTCGGAGGAGGTGGTACGCGGGCCGCCCGTGGGCCCGTGCAGCACGAAGTGGAGCCGGCGCGCGGTCAGCCGCGCGAAGGTGGCGGCGTCGCGCAGCGGTCCGGGACCGCCGGGCGCGTCACCGGGCCGCTGCCGTCCCTCGGTGAGGGGGTGCCGCAGCACACCGATGCGCAGCCAGCCCTCGTCCTCGTACGTGCGCAGTGCCTCGGAGAACCAGGTGGCCTGGTCGCGGCCGAGGAAGCCGTACTGGTCGTCGGCGCGGTGGCTGAAGGCGATGGAGGAGTTGAACCCGGCGACGACGGTGTGGAGTTCGGGCACGGGGAAGAGCGTCCAGGGCTGGTCGCTCTCGAAGACGGTGTCCATGCCGTGGTACAGGCCGCGGAACAGCCGCGTGTAATGGCGCCACTTGGGCCAGTACGGCGGCTGCGGCGGCACCTCGTCGGCCTCGCAGGTGTGGAAGTAGCCCAGGCAGGCGGCCTGGTTGACGTCCTGGGTGCCCGGCACGACGACCATCCGCTGCGGCGGCAGGTCAAGTTGGGAGCGGAGCCCCGTGAGGAAGCCCAGGGCCTGGTCGCATTCGCGGGGACTTCCGGACGCGGTGAGGTCGCCGGAGACGACGAGGAGGTCGGGGTCAGGGGCCCCGGCGTCCTTCAGTTCGACCAGGTCGCTCCACATCTCCCGCAGCAGCGCCTCGGGTTCACGCCCGCGGCCGAAGCCGGGGCCTGCCACATGGAGGACGGACAGGGTGTCCTGCGGCGTCGTGGCACCGCCCGGTGCCGCCGGATACTGCGGCGCTCTGGCGGGGCGCCGCCGCCCGGACCAGCCCGTACGGCCCAACGGGCGCTGTCCGCCCGCCGGTTGGCCGTCGGGCCGGTCCGCCGGATCGAGGGGACCTGCCGGAACCGAGGGACCTGCCGGAACCCAGGGGCCGGCAGGCCCTTCCGGAGCTGCGAGGCCCTCCGGGTCGGCGGGAGCGCGCGGCGCGGGAACCTCCAGGCCCCTGACACCGCCCGGATAGCCGGGCCGCAGCCCCGGACGGGCATGGCCCGCGACGGCCTGCCCGACGCGCGTGAGCAGCATGCCGCGGGCCGTCTCCGTGTCCGTGACGCCCACGAGGTCCACGTACGTGATCGTGGCGAGGAGCCCTTCGATGGGGACGTCCTCCACCCGTACGGTCAGCAGCTTGCGCTCCGGCGCCTCGGGCTCGGCGCGCAGCGCGGCCTGCCACTCCATGCGCCCGTACGTGGAACGCCCGTAGTGGCTGGAGAGGACGGCGATGACGGCGACGGACTCGCTGACTCCGCGGTCCATGAAGTCGATGAAGTTCGTCCCGGGCACGAAGTCCCACGCCTGGATGACCGTCCGGTACCCGGCCTCCTCCAGCGTCCAGGCGATCCACGACGCCCACTGCTCGTCCGCCGGGGAATAGCTGATGAAGAAGTCCAAGTCCCGTGTCTGCCCCACCAGTTCCCCGTTGTCCGTCATGGCAGCATCGTAGGAGCCGCGGGGCAGTTCGGGCATCTCGGGTACGACAGCCGGCGACGCCGCCCTCACGTCGCGTGTGCGATTCTGTCCGACGTGCGAATCCTGAAGAGCGTGCACCCCCTGGACTGGCTGGCGGGCGGACTGCTCGTCTGCGGGCTGCTCCTGGTCGCCGTCGGGCTGCTGCCGGCCCGTCCCGCCGAGGACGCGATGACACGCATCGGACCGCTGCTCGTCTTCCTCGCGACGGTCATCGTCATGGCCGAACTGACCGGCAAGGCCCAGGTGTTCGACGCCGTCGCCTCCTGGGTCGCGCGCACCGGCAAGGGCAGCTATCCGCTGCTGTTCGGCCTCTGCGTGCTCTTCGCATCCGTCACCACCATCACGCTCAACCTGGACACCACGGCCGTTCTGCTTACGCCCGTGATGCTCGCGCTCGCCACCCGCGTCGGCATCGCGGCCGTGCCGCTGGCCATGACGACGGTCTGGCTTTCGAACACCGCCAGCCTGCTGCTGCCCGTCTCCAACCTGACCAATCTGCTCGCGGCGGACCGCGTGGCGCTCTCGCCCGCCGGGATGGCGGCCACGATGTGGTCGCCGCAGCTCGCCGCGATCCTGGTGACCATGGCATGCCTCTGGGGCTTCTACTGGCGACGGGGCAGACGCGGCTCCGAGAGCTACGTGCCGCCGCAGCCGCTGCGGCCCGCCGACCCCGTGCTCTTCCGCGTCTGCGCCCTTGCGTGCGCGGGCTTCCTGGTCGCGATCCTCGTCGCCGACGTGCCGCTGTGGTCGGCGTCGCTCACGGCCGCGCTCGTCGTCGTCGCGGCCTTCGCCTTCAGACGCCGCAGCGACCTGCGGATCTCGCTCGTGCCGTGGCGGCTGCTGATGCTCGTCCCGGGGATGTTCCTCGTGGTGGAGACCGTCAACGCACACGGCCTGCACGACCTCCTCACCGCGACGATCGGCTCCGACGGGGGAGTGCTGGGCATGCTCCGCTCGGCGGGCGTCGGCGCCGGACTGTCCAACGTCCTCAACAACCTTCCCGTCTATCTCGCGGGCGAGGCGGCCGTGCCCGCCGAGAACAAGCACCAGCTGCTCGCGCTGCTCATCGGTACCAACGTGGGCCCCCTCGTCACTCCGTGGGCGTCGCTGGCGACCCTGCTGTGGTTCGAACGCTGCCGCACGCACGGCACACGCATCCCGCTGAAGCGCTTCGTGGGCACCGGGTTCGTGCTCGCCGTCACGGGCACGTTCGCGGCCACCGCCGCGCTCGCCCTCGTCTGAGGCCGGTCACGCCCCTCCGCAGCCGGCGCCGGCAGCGGCGACGAGTTCCAGCAGATGAGGCAGGGTCCCCCCGCGGGCCGCGATGAAGCTGCGCCCCGAGTCGGGCCCGTCGAAGCCGACTTGGAACCCGCCGCCCGACAACGTACGGAACTCCACGCCCGCTTCGGCGGCCAGCAGCGCACCCGCGGGGAAGTCGATGCCCTCCGCGCGGTAGCCGACGTAACCGTGGATGGTGCCGGCCGCCAGCATGCCCCACCCCAGCAGCGGCGCCCACAGCTGCAGTACGCGCCGTGAGTGCAGCTCGAGAACTCCGCGCAGGGCCAGGGCGTTCGCGTCGCCGCGGGCCACGGCATGCCCCTGTGTCCATGCCAGCACGGGCCCGGAGCGCGGCACGTCTCCGCACGGACCGTTCAGCCGGGCGGTGCCGCACCAGGCGCCCTGTCCGAGCGCGGCGCGCCACGTGCGCCCCGTCACCGGCTCGTGCACCACGCCGACGACGGGCGAACCCTCCACACACAGCGCGATCCCCACGGCGTACGCGGTGAGCCCTATCGCTACGTTGTTGCTGCCGTCCAGCGGGTCCACGAGCCACGTCCGGCTGCCGTCCGCGTCGAGAAGCCCCGCCTCCTCGGAGACGATCCGCTCCTGCGGGAAGTGCGTGCGCAGCCGGGTGAGGATGACCTGTTCCGCCGCGAGATCGAGATCGGTGACGACGTCGCCGCCGTCGCCCTTGCTGCCGACCGTGTGGGCCCGGGCGAAGCGCGCGCGGAGCAACGCCCCCGCCTCCTCGGCCGCTTCGACGGCAACCTTCAGCTCGTAGGCGTATGCCCCGGTGCCCGAGTCACTCCCGCTGCCCGGCATGGACCCTCCTCAGCGCCGCCCGCACGCTCCTCCGGGTGTCTTCCGCCCCGCACAGCCGCCGCACGGTGCGATGGCCGCGCCCGTGCACCGGCCCGAGGAAGAGGTCGGTGCGCCCCGGCAGCGTCCTGCCCAGCACCAGCGTGGCCGCCGGCTCGCCGTTCCTGACGAGCGTCGAGTGGAACTCGCCCGCTGCCAGCATGTACGTCTCACCGCCGCCGCTCGTGTGCTCCGGGCCGGGCTCGCTGCGTACGAGCCGGTCGGTGGGCCGCAGTTCGTCGGTGCCGTCCGGCGCGCTGTGCACCTCGAACACGCGGTGCGTGGGCCGGGGCGGCGCCGCGGTCACCGGATCGGCCACCCGCACCGGGACGTTGGAGACGCGTCCGTACACGACATAGCTGAGCAGCTCCCAGCTGTGTGCGTGCGCGCCGGCGGACGTGGGCTGACCCGAGGGAGTTCCGCCGTCGAAGAGATGGACGCACACGCCGCGTTCGCCCTCCCGCACCACGGGCAGGCACAGAAAGCCCAGCGGATGCCGTACGGCCCGTAACTGCCGCTCACCCGCGGCGATCTCGCCGAGTACGCCCGCCACGGCCTCGCGTGGCCGGTCGGTCGCCGGGCCGGCCCGGAGCGCGTCTTCGAGCTCGTCGTAGTCCATGGCGCCCGAGAGGTTCACCTCCGGTACGGATCGTCGGCGTGCAGTGCCTTCTCAATGATCTCGCCGACGTCGCCGTCGGTGAAGACGGCCGGGAGAGGAAGCCTCAAATGGTCGAAAACCGCGCGCACTTCGTCGACCGTCGGCTCGTCGCTCAGCGGCGGAAGCGCGTGCAGGTCGAGCCGCTCGGCCTGCTCCCTGCTCTGGTGCAGCTCGGTGACGTAGTAGTCGTAGAGCGGCTGGTCACGTGCGACGAGGAGGTTGACGCGGTTGGGGTCGTCCTGCGTGATGACGAGGCAGGATTCGGACAGGTCGAAGCGGAGGGTGGGCACGCCGGAGGAGAGATGCACGCTGATCTCCAGGGTGTCGAGCCGCTGCCGGTACCAGCAGGCGGCCAGCACCGTCGCGTACGACTCCTTGCGGGTACGGGTCGCGGTCCAGGCGTCGGCGGCGTCCACGTTCCGCTGCATCGCGAAGGTCTGCCGGAAACGGGCGTAGTCCGAACAGGTCTTCTCGCTGCCGGGGTTGATGATGTCGATCTTGATGCTGAGCTGTGTGCGCTGCCGGGTGGCCGCCTCCACGCAGCGCGGAAGGGTCACCGCTCGCAGATAGGTGCCCGTACCGCCTTTGAAATACCAGCGGTTGGTCTGCTCACGCGCCTTGCTCAGCGCCTCGCCGACCTCGTTGCCCGAAAGCGAGCGCACCATCGCCAGGTCCTCCAGCGCGCGGCGCGTGTCCGCGGACACCTCCTGGATGTCGGACCGGCGGCGCAGGCGCTCCGTCATCGACCCCACCGCAAGTGCGCCGAGAACAAGGAGAGTTGCGCCCGAGGAGACGTCGTCGCTGACGACCTCTCCGAAGACGTCGAGGAGACCGATCGTCAGGCCCAGCCCGACGGCGATCACGACGTCCAGGTTCCGGATGATCCAGCCGACGCCCAGCTCCAGTCGGCCCACACGCTGTGCCACGTAACCGCCCCTCCCCGTGATGACCAGCATCGTAGGAGCAGCGGCGACGGCCCCGCCAGGAGGGCCCGCTCCATGTGGCCGGTTCCCTGCGCCTTCGGTCCGATCAGGCCGCCGACGAACTCCCGGACGTGTGCGTGGAGTTGTGCCAGTCGAGGCAGAGCACCGTCGCGTCGTCGCGCGGATCGTGGTCCGTGGCCGTCAGGACGGACCTCGTGAACGTCTGCACAGCTTCGCGGGGGTGCTCCGAGGCGGTGGCCTCGACCAGCCGGCGCAGGCTCCTGTCGTCCTGGTCGGGTTCGAGCATGCCGTCGGTGATGAGGACGAGGCGGTCGCCGGGGCGGAGAGCGATGTTCTGCAGGCGGTACTCCGCGTGCGGCTCGATGCCGAACGGGAGGTCGATGAGCGCTGTGAGCTCCTGTGCTTCCCCGTCCCGCAGCAGCAGAGGCCACGTGTGCCCGGCGTTGACGAAGGCGGCCTCCCCGGTCTCGAAGTCGACCCACATCAGCTGTCCGGTGACCATGGCCTGTGCGCCGTGCGCGGCGAGGGCGTGCTGCACCTGAGGCGAGTGCTGCGTAACGGCCCGCTGCTCCCGTACGGCGTGTTCGATGACGGCCTCGTTGGCGGCGTGCGCCTGTGTGAGCAGATCACGGCCGGCGCGGCGCGCGTTGCGCAGCGCCGCGACCACGACGGTGGCCAGCTGCGCCGCCCGTACGTCGTGCCCCATGGCGTCGGTCAGGGTCAGAGTCAGACCGCGCTCGCCCAGGGTGTAGTCGAAGGTGTCGCCGCCGATGTTGGCGGCGGGTTCCAGCGAGCCGGCGACGGTGAAGGGTCCGGCGTCACACGTGAAGGACTCGGGCAGCAGCCGGTGCTGGATCTCGGAGGCCAGCGACAGGCGAGTGGTGCGCCGCCCCCACTCGTACAGATCGGTGAAGCGCCTGTTGACGATCACCACGTAGGCGAGGGCATGGGCGGCCTCTCTGATGCGTTCCAGTCTGCCCCGGTCCGGCCGGGAGGGCAGGGTCAGCTCCAGCAGCCCGATCGCGTCCCCCCGGTCGGTGACCGGTGCGACGACCTTGGTCGGCTCGTCGTCGTGCGCCTCCGGCCCTCCCTCCGCGGGTGCGGACTCCCACTCGCCTTCGCGCAACGGGCTGCCCGCGGAGTCCACCGCCGTGTGCTCGGCGGGTCCCGTCCAGAGCCGCTGGGTGTGGATCACATGCCCGTAGACGGTTCCCGCCAGGGCAAGGGGCTCCGGCCCGCCGTCGGCACCGCCGGTATGTCCGGGCAGGCGGACCACGGCCCTTCCGCCGAGGTCGGTGATCAGGAACGACACGTGGACAGCGGAGAACTCCTGCTCGAGTACCCGCGCGAGCACGGCGACGGACCGCACCGGGGACTCGCGTTCCAACGAGGCGAGCAGATCGTCCATCCAACTACGCCGGTCACCCACGTCCCGCGTCCTTCGCTTCGGCCCGAGGCACAACCTGACCCTGCAGAGAGGAGCGGCCTCTCCTACCCGGGAGTCTGCGTCCCGCCCCCGACCGCCGCCCGGCGGGCGCCCCCGATCGCGTGAACCGGGCGGCGCGGGCCGGGCCCCCGCCGGGGGGCTGCCTCGTCCGTGTACCCGGGGCCTGCCTTGCCCGCGTCCCGTTCCGGCCGCGAGGATCGCCAGGTGCCCGACAGCTCCCGTACGAACGCCGCCCCTGCGAACGCCTCCCGTACGAATGCCTTCGAGGCCGCTCTCGCCGCCGTACCGGCCGAGGACTTCCACGGCTCCGACGGCCGCGCCGTACGCCCCCTGACCCCGGCCGCCGTCACCCACCGGCATCTGCTGATGCTGGACGTGCGTCCCGGCGCCGGCGTCCTCGACATCGGCCTCGGCTCGGGCCTGTCCGCCGCTCTTCTCGCCCGGCTGACCGGTCCGGACGGGCAGGTGACGGCCGTCGAGATCGACGCCGGCCTCGCCGGGCGGGCCGAGCGGCTCTATGCGGAGCACGGGCACCGGGTCGGCGTCGTCGTCGGTGACGGTCTGCGAGGACACCCGCCCCACGCCCCGTACGACCGCATCCTCGCGGGCACCACACCGCCGGCGGTGCCGGACGCCTGGCTCCGTCAACTCAAGCCCGGCGGCGTGCTGTTGTGCGGCGTACGCACCTCCGGCCTGCCCAGCGGCTACGCGATCGCCCGCATCACCGTCGACGAACGGCACAGACCGCACGAGGTGGAGGTCCACCAGGGCGGCTACATGCCGATGGTCGCGCCCGAGCGGCCCGAAGACGTCACCGGCGCGGTCGGTCCCGGACAGCCGGAGCGGTCCGTCACCCTGCTCGGCGCGCACGAAGCCGCCACCGCGGCGGGCTTCCTCACGGCGCTCGACGGCGCCCGTCACATCGAGCCGAGTCCGGCCATGTACGGCGACTGGTTCCACCTGAAGGACTGGCTGATCGCCGCCGGACCGGACGGTCTGCTCGAAGCGACGGTCGAGCGTGGCAACGGGATCGGCCTCGGCTGCCTGTCCCCGGACGGCACCGGACATGCCGCTCTCGTCACGGGCCTCCACCTCATCGCCGACCGGGCGGAGTCACCGGCGCTCCGTGTCCTCACCGGCCTGGTCCGCCGATGGCGGGCGAGCGGCTCTCCGCGTACGCACCAACTGCGCGCAGAGCTGCGTCCGTCGGGCGATTCGTGGCGGGTGCGGATCGACACCGGCTGACATGGTCAGTCGTACATGTTGTACTGTCCGGTGCATTGAAGTGTCCTGTACCCGGCGTGTACCGGGCCTGTACCCGGAGGAGAGAGCACCGTGACGGTCGGCACCGGAACCGGCACCGGAGACGTCGCCGCGCTGCGGCGATGGCTCGACGAGGCGTCCATCGATCCTGCGGTCGGTGAACTCCGCCCCGACTACCGGGCGTTGCTCGTCGCGGCCGACGGCCTGCGGCCGGGCCCCTCCGACGGGTTCAGCGAGAGCATGCTCGCCGCCGCCGAGGCGGACGCCTGCGGCGACCCCGGTGCGCACCCCCACGTCGCCGCCTGGCACGAGGCGTTCCGCGCCTTCGGCGCCAAGCCCAAGCGCGTACGGCCGAGCGTGGACGCGCTGCTGCGCCGCGCGCCGGAGGGCGGGCTGCCCCGGGTGGACCGGCTCACGGACGTCTACAACGCCGTGTCCGTCGCCCACGTACTGCCCCTCGGCGGCGAGGACTTGGACCGCTACGCCGGCCCCGCCCGGCTCGTACGTGCCGAGGGCACCGAGCCCTTCGAGGCCGCCTCGGCCGGCGAGCCGACTGTGGAGTACCCCCGTCCGGGAGAGGTCGTGTGGAGTGACGACGCCGGAGTCACCTGCCGCCGCTGGAACTGGCGCCAGTGCGTCCGCACGCGCCTCACCACCCGCACCACCCGCGCCGTCTTCATCCTCGACGCGCTGGGTGCGATGAGCGACGACGCGCTGACCGCCGCGGGTGACTCGCTGACGGAGGCCCTGTCCGCGGGGAGCCCCGGCGCGCGGACCGTGACACGGCTGCTGCGGGCGGTCTAGAGCGGCCCGGGCGCGTCCGCGGGCCCCGGACGCCCGGCCGGAGCCGGTGACTTCGCCCGCGAGGGGGCCTGGGCTGTGCCGGCCTGGGCCGCCCCAGCCCTACCTGGTCCGGTATGCCCGCAGAAAGGTCCGTACTCCCTCGACGACGAGTGGCCGGACGCGGCCGTCCTCCGCGGCGTTCGCCCAGCCGAGCCTGTCCAGCGCGACGCCGAAGGTCAGCGCGATGAACTGGTCGGCCGCGAGCCGGGCGTCGGGGACGTCCAGCAGCCCCGCAGCGGCGAGGGCGGAGAGCCGCTCGGCGACCGCCTCGTCGGGGGTGTCGGCCATGGAGTTGTAGCCCCGGTGCGGCAGGTGGCCGGATTCCGCCCGGACCAGTCGTTGCAGCGTCGCGTACTCCGCCGAGCCGAGCATGTCGGTCGCGATGCGCATCGAGAACGTGACCAGGGCGTCCTCGAGTTCGGCGGCCTCGGTGACGTCGGTGAGGGTGTCGTCGAGGGTGCTCCGGACCGCGGTGATCATCGACTGGCCGACGTCGTCGACGACTGCTCGCAGCAGCGTCTGCTTGTCGCCGAAGTAGTCGTAGACCGTCCGCTTGGACACCTCGGCCCGTGCGGCGACCGCGTCGACGCTGGAGCGGTCGAAGCCGTCGGCGAGGAACAGTTCCCGGGCCGCCGAGAGGATGGCGGCCCGCTTCGGCGTGGACCCCTCGCGCAGTGTCTTCGTGGTCGGCATGGGCACATCCTAGCGTCCTACACTGCACGGTGTAGTGTAGTAGTCCAGTGCTCGGGGGGAGCCGCGCTGTTACAGCCGCCCTTCCGTGCCCGGCAATGACGGAAAGGACGTCCATGTCCGCCACTCTGGCTCCCCCCGTTCGCATCGGGAAGGCGGCCGTCGGGGCCCTCGGCCTGCTGGCAGTCGCCACCGGTGCCCTGGAGTCGGTGGTGACGCCGACGCTCCCGCTCCTGCAACGCGAGCTGGACATGAGTCCCGCCGAAGGCGCGTTGCTCAGCGTCGTGCTCCTCGTCACCGGCGCCCTCGTCACACCTGTCGCAGGCAAGTTCGGTGACCGCTACGGCGGGAAGCGGGTCCTGATCCGGCTGATGGCGGTGGTCTGTGCCGGTGGGCTGGTGTCCGCCCTGGCGCCGAACCTGCCACTGCTGCTGCTCGGTCAGGTACTGCAGGGAGCGATGGTCGGCGCGCTGCCCCTGTCGTTCATCCTGGTGCGCGAACACCTCCCCGAGGGAGAGTCGAAAGTGGCCATCGGTGTGGTCAGCGGCCTGTTCGTCGGGGGCGGGATGGCGGGGACGCTGGCGGCCGGGCCCGTGGCGGAAGGGCTGTCCCGGCACTGGATGTTCGCGCTGCCGACGATCGCGGTCATCGGGGCCACAGTGCTTGTGAACAGGCTGATGCCGCATGATGCACCGAGCCGTTCGGACGACGCGGGGGTCGACTGGCCCGGCCTGGTTCTCCTGAGCGGGACGCTCGTCACGCTCATGCTCCTGCTCGCGATGGCGCCCGACATGGGCTCGCAGCCACTCGTGCTCGGCGCCCTCGTCGTGGTTCTGGGCGCCTTCGTGACCGGATGGACAGCCGTCGAGCGTCGTGCGGCCTCGCCGATGGTCGATCTGCGCATGCTGGCACGGCCCCAGGTGTGGCAGTCGTGTGTGCTGACGTTCGTGATCTGCGTCGGCACCTCGGTGGCGGTCTATCTCGTCCCGCAGCTGTTCGCCGTGCCCGCCGGCGAGTACGGGTTCGGGGCCGGCGCCACGGAGATCGGCTTCTTCCTGCTGCCCGGTGCCGTGGCCGCGTCGCTGGCCGGGCCTCTCGGTGGGATCGGGGCGCGGCGTTTCGGCTCGCGTGCCGTGGTCGTCGCCGGGACAGGCCTCATGGTCGTCGCCCTGATCGCCCTGGCCGCCGTGCACACGGAGATCTGGCACCTCGTCATCGGCAAGGCGATGATCGCGCTTGCCAACGGCCTGTGCGTCACGGCGATGGTGACGAGTACCGCGACATCCGTCGACCGGAGCGACACCGGCATCGCCACCAGCCTCGTCCTGGTGGCTCGCGTGGTCGGCTACGCCGTGGGTGCGCAGGTCAGTGGCGCGATCCTCACCGCCGGGACCCCTTCCGGGTCGGATGTGCCGGCCGAATCGGCCTTCGTCACCGGCTTCGTCATAGCCGGCGCCGTCACGGCACTGTCCCTGCTCGTCACCCGTAACGTCAGCAAAGGACCCAAGGAATGACCCGCACCGGTCTGTTGAGGGACACCCGTACCACGCAGCGGCGCAAGGTCCTGATATCGGGGGCAAGCGTGGCGGGGCCCGCCCTCGCGTTCTGGCTGAACCGTTACGGATTCGCGGTCACGGTGGTCGAGAAGGCGGGCGCACTTCGCGGCGGCGGCTATCCGGTAGACGTGCGCGGCACCGCGGTCGAGGTCGTCCGGAGGATGGGAATCCTGCCGCGGCTGCGGGACGCCCACATCGACTTGCGCCGGATGACCTTCCTCGACGGGGAGGGCAGCGAGGTGGCCTCGGTCAGCCCGCACACCGTCACCGGCGGAGTCGCGGGACTCGACCTGGAGGTGCGGCGCGGGGATCTGACCGGCGCCCTCCACGCGGCGGTCCGTGACGACGTGGAGTTCGTGTTCGACGACTCCATCGACACCCTCCACCAGTCCGGCCGCGGGGTCGACGTCACCTTCCGCGGGGGCGGCAGGCGCAGGTTCGACTTGGTCTTCGGCGCGGACGGGCTGCACTCACGCACCCGCGAGCTGCTGTTCGGTCCCGAGGAACAGTTCCACCGGTACCTCGGCTACTGCTTCGCCGGGTTCACCATACGCAACACCTTCGGGCTCTCCCGCGAGACCGTTATGTGGAACACCCCGGGCAGGGCCGCGGCACTCTACGCCGTGGGGGACGGCGACGAGACGCACGCCCTCCTGAACTTCGCCCACCCGGAACCGCCGTTCGCGGCGTTCCGGAATCCGGAGGCCCAACGGGACCTGGTCGCCGCGGTCTTCGCCGGCGCGGGGTGGGAGGTCCCGGGCATGCTTGCCGCCATGCGCGACGCGGACGACCTGTTCTTCGACGCGGTCAGCCAGATCCGCATGCCCCGCTGGTCGAGCGGCAGGGCCGCACTGGTGGGCGACGCCGCGTACGCGCCCTCGTTCCTCACCGGACAGGGCTCCAGCCTCGCGCTCGTCGGCGCGTACATGCTCGCCGGCTGTCTGGCCGACCGGGACCACGCAGCGGGCTTCGCCGCGTACGAACGCAGCACGCGTCAGTTCGTCACCCTGAACCAGGAGCAGGTCGGCGAGGGCGATGCCACTCTGTTCCCGACCACCGCCCGGGCCCTGGAGCAGCGCAACGACATGCTGCGCGGTCTCAGGGCCATGCCCTCCCCGGAGGCGAGACCGGAGCATTCGGCCCTCACCCTGCCCGAATTCGGTCCAACCGCCGGGAGTTGAGCGCGACAGGCACTCAACCCCCGTGCAGCCCCTCCAGCAGCGCCGGAAGCGCCTCGCCGATCGGTTCGCGTACGACCTCGTCCGCCAGGCCGTCGTAGGGCGTCGGCTCGGCGTTGACGATGATGAGGCGGGCCCCGTGGCCGGCGGCGATCTCCGCGAGGGACGCCGCCGGCTGCACCTGGAGGGACGTACCGACGGCCACGAAGACGTCGCAGGCCTTGGCCACACCGACCGCCTGCCCCAGCACGTCGGGGTCGAGGGCCTGTCCGAACATCACCGTGCCCGACTTGAGGATGCCGCCGCAGTCCAGGCACGCCGGGTCGTCCTCGCCTGCCTCGACCCTCTCCAGGGCCTGCGCCATGGTGCTCCCGGCCTCGCACTGCGTGCACACCACGGTCCGTGAACTGCCGTGCAGCTCCAGCACCTTGCGGCCGGGGAGCCCCGCGAGCTGATGCAGCCCGTCCACGTTCTGCGTGATGACCCGCACCGGCTTGCCGGACTTCTCCAGCCTCGCCACCGCCTCGTGCGCGGCGTTCGGACGGGCGTCCCAGGTGGGGCTGGTCCGGCGCATCTGCCATGACTTGCGCCGGATTTCGGGATCGGTCATGTAGTAGTCGTACGTGACGAGCTTCTCCGCCTCGGGATCGCGGCGCCAAAGCCCTTGCGGGCCGCGGTAGTCGGGGATGCCGGAGTCCGTGGAGATCCCCGCGCCGCTCAGGATCGCCACGAGAGGGCCGCGGGGGGAGCCGCCGGAGTCCGCGGGGTGCCCCGCTTGCGCGGTGTGCGGTCCGTCCGGTGCGGGTCCGGGGGAGCCTGGGGAGACAGCCATGCCCGCCAAGGGTAGTCATCCGCGGGCGGAACGGTGAGGTCGCACAGGGTGGGTCCCCTGGGGCCGGGAGGTACTGGATTCGCAGCAGCAGAATGTGAATGTTCTTCCTGAATCCTTGCCAATCCGGACAACCCGGTGCACTCTCTGACTTACGGCCCTCGCAGTTCACCCCCACGGCACCGACAGGTGCGTGGGGGTCTTCTGTCTCCCGGCCGTCGTTCTCCTCGGCCGTCGCTACCGGCACCGGCTCACACCCCCAGGGGCGCGGACCACAGCGCGGCGGCCGAGGTCGCCAACCGCAGGGCAGACGAAGGGGAGTGGCGGGGACGGCGTCCGGGGTGGTCCCGGGACGTTGTCCGGGACGTCTTCCGTCCGCGAGACGGCCCACGAGAAGGGGGCACCTCTTGATCACCACCAGCAGGGCCGGGGTGAAGCTCATCGCCTCGGCCAACACTCAGCCCGAGGCGTGCGAGCTCCGGGACCGCCTGGCCCTGCGGCTGCGCCGCTCCCAGGTCGCCGGCCGCTACATGATCAGGGTGAAGCGGATGGAGCGCGGCGCCTGGGGCGTGTATCTGGTCCATCCCGCCTCCCTCCGCCGCTTCGAACGGGCCGAGACGGCGTAGAGGCGGCGCAGCGGCGGCAGGGGAGCCGCATCCAGGATGCGGGCGCAACGGCGGATCACGCTGCGTGGAAGCACGGCTCACGCAGCCGCGACGTCCGCCGGCCGGGCCGCTGTGCGAGGCCGCTGCGGACCTTGTCAGGTGGCTGTATACGACATACTGTCGCCCGCATCCTGTCGATCCGCTTCAGAGGTGGACAGCCGTGCTCCCCCAAGCTTCCTCCCGCGGGCCCGGTCAGGGGGAGTGCCCCCGGCGCATACCAGCCCTCTCTCGCGCCGCGGCCGTGACGGCCGTTCTCGCTCTCGGCGTGACAGGCTGCGCCTCCCTGACGACTTCGGCCACCGAGGTCGGCGGAGTGCGGATGACCGACGAGCGGCCCGCGCGGGACGGCGGCACGCTCACCGTCGCGCTCAAGTCCGATCCGGACAAGCTGGATCCGAGTCTCGGCAGCACCCTCGTCGGCCGCAGCGTCTTCGCCTCGATGTGCCAGAAGCTCTACGACACCGACGCGCGGAACCGCATCCGGCCCCAACTGGCCGCCGGCATGCCCGAGGTGAGCGACGGCGGCCGCAAGGTCGTGATCGAGGTGCGCCGCGGCGCGCGCTTCAGCGACGGAACGCCGCTGAACGCCGAAGCCGTCGAGACGTCGCTGCGCCGCCACCGCGACCTGCCCGAGTCGGCACGCTCCAGCGAGCTCGAACCGGTGAAGAGCATCGAGGCCACCGGCGGCGACAAGGTCGAACTGCGGCTGAAGGAGCCGTACGAGCCGCTGCTGGGCGCACTCGCCGACCGCTCCGGCATGGTGATGTCGCCGCGTGCGCTGAAGAAGTACGGAGAGGACTTCGCCACGCACCCCTCATGCGTCGGACCGTTCCGCTTCAAGGAGCGGGTGACGGGCGACCGTATCGTGCTGGAGAAGGACCCGAACTACTACGACGCCTCCCGCGTACACCTGCGGAAGGTCGTCTACCGCACGATCGTCGACGGCAACGTGCGACTGGCCAACCTGCGCTCCGGCGACGCCCAGATCAGCGACCAGACCGCGCCTCTCGAAGTGCAGAGCGCACTGACCGACGACACGCTGCAGGTCTTCAACTCCCCGACGCTCGGCTACCAGGGCCTCACCGTGAACATCGGCAACTCCCGCGGCCTGGGCAAGAAGCCGGGCAAGGTGAACAGCTCCCTCGCACGCGACGGACGCATACGGGAGGCGTTCGCGCTCTCGCTCGACCGCGCCCTGATCAACAAGATCGTCTTCCAGGGCATGTACGACACCGCCTGCGGGCCCGTGGCCCCCTCCAGCGAACTCGGCACGAAGATGCGCTGCCCCGGCCGGGACCTGGGCCGGGCACGCCAGCTCCTGCGTGAGGCGGGCGAGAAGGGCCGCGTACCCGTCGAACTGACCATCTCCAACACCGTGGAGGACATGCGGCTGGGGCAGGTCGTCCAGGCGATGGCCAAGGACGCCGGATTCCAGGTGAAGCTGCGGCCCACGGAGTTCACCACTCTCCTCGAACACGCCGACAAGGGCGACTTCGAGGCCGTGTCGGTCGGCTGGTCCGGCAGGCTCGACCCCGCGGGCAACATCGACGCCTTCGCCGCCACGCTCGGCTCGGAGAACCGCTCCGGGATCTCCGACGAGCGCATCGACTCCCTCATCGAGGACGGACGCCGCACCGCCGACCCGGACGAACGCAGGGAGATCTACCGCGACGTGACCGCCGCCATCAACGACGAGCACGCCCTCATCTACCTCTACCGGCAGCGCAACTACGTCGTCACCACCAAGGAGATCGCGGGCCTGCGCGTCTACGGCGACGGCCTGATACGCGTCGAGAACGCCGGCTACGCCCGGGGCGGAGACGCGGGCGGGAAGACCGGCGCAGACACGGAGGCGAGGAGCCGATGACCCGCTACGCCCTGCGCCGCCTGGGCCAGTCGGCGGTGACGCTGGTCCTGGTCAGCATCGTCGTCTTCCTCGGAGTGCGCGCCATGCCCGGCGACACGGCCCGCGCACTCGCCGGGGAGGAGACCAACCCGAAGGCGCTGGAGGCGATCCGGCACCAGTACGGACTCGACCAGAACATCGCCGTGCAGTACGGCCGTTACGTGGAGCAGGCCGTCACCGGCGACCTCGGCACCTCGGCCCGTACCGGCCTGCCCGTCGTCGACGCGATCTTCGAGGCGCTGCCCGTCACGCTCGAACTCGCCCTGCTCTCCCTCCTCCTGGCCGTCGTCGTGGGCATCGGAGCGGGAGTCGTCGCCGCCGTGCGGCGCGGCAGGCCCGCCGAGTGGTTCGCCAACACCCTTGCACTGCTGGGACTTTCGGTGCCGAACTTCTGGCTCGGCATCGTCCTCATCCTCGGATTCGCCATCGCCGTACCGGTGTTCGCCGCATCCGGCTTCGTACCCTTCGGCACCGACCCCCTGGAGAACCTGCGGCGGATGGTGCTGCCCGTCGTCGTACTCGGAAGCGGCCTCGCCGCCATCGTGATGCGGCAGACCAGAGCGGCGATGCTGGAGTCGCTGTCCGCGGACTACGTGCGCACCGCCCGCGCCAAGGGCCTCGCGCCGCACCAGGTCGTCGGCGGGCACGCGCTGCGCAACTCCCTCGTCACCGTCGTCACCGTGCTCGGTCTCCAGCTGGGCCATCTCATCTCGGGCGCGGTCGTGACGGAGCAGATCTTCGTTCTGCCCGGGTTCGGGAAGCTGATGATCGACGCCGTCTTCACCCGCGACTACGCGATGGTGCAGGGCGTGGTCCTCTTCACCGCGGCCGGCTACATCCTCGTGAATCTCGCGGTGGACCTGCTCTACTCCGTCATCGACCCCCGCATCCGGCTGGGAGGTGCACCGTGAGCACACAGAGCCCGCAACGACCGGAGAGCACGGGAAGCACGGAGAGTACGGGGAACGCGGGGAGCCCTCAGGGCCCGGCCGGCGCACCCGCCGCCGGCACGGACGCGTACGCGGGGGGCGCGGCCGGCGCCGTACGGGCCGGCGCCGCACCGGCACGGCCCGCCGGCTTGCTGCGTCAACTGCGCCGCAACCGGCTCGCGTTCAGCGGCGCCGTCATCGCCGCCGTCTTCGTCCTCGTGGCGCTCGCAGCCCCGCTGATCGCCCCGTACGACCCGGCGCGTGCCGACTTCGGCTCCGCGCTCGCCCCACCGGGCCTGGACCACTGGCTGGGCACCGACGACCTGGGCCGCGACCAGCTCTCCCGGGTGATCCACGGCGCCCGCGCCTCGATGCAGGTGGGAGTACTGGCCGTTGCGCTGGCTTTCGCGGCGGGCGTGCCGCTCGGGCTGCTCGCCGGGTACTACGGCCGGTTCGCGGACTCCCTCGTCTCACGCCTGACCGACACCCTGCTCGCCTTCCCCTTCCTGGTGCTGGCCGTCGGCCTCGCCGCCGTGCTGGGGCCGTCGCTGCTGAACGCGACGATCGCGATCGGCGTCTCCCTCGTCCCGCAGGTCATACGGGTCACACGTGCCGAGACGCTGCGCCTGAAGCACCTCGACTACATAGGGGCGACGATCGCGGGCGGCGGAGGCGACGGCACCGTCCTGGCCCGGCACATACTCCCCAACGCGGCCTCCGCGCTGCTCGTGCAGGCAACCGTCGGCGTCCCCACCGCCATCATCGGCGAGGCCCTGCTCAGCTTCCTCGGCCTCGGCGTCCAGCCGCCCGAACCCTCGCTCGGCGTGATGCTCTCCAGCGCCCAGCCCTACATCGCGGCGGCGCCCTGGATGGCGGTCTTCCCCGGGCTCGCCATCGTCGCAGCGACGCTCGCCTTCAACCTCTTCGGTGACGGCCTGCGCGACGTCCTCGACCCGAGGGGGGTCACACGGTGAACGGGACCACACCGGCGGCTTCGGACGCCGCAAGCACGGCAAGCACTCCAAGCACCGCAGCCGCCGCGAGCACTGCCGCTGCCGGCGGAGCAGTCGCCGGTGAGCCGGTGCTGCGCGTACGCGACCTGTCGGTCACCTTCCACGCCGAGGAGGGCGAGGTCCACGCGGTCGACCGCATCGGCTTCGACGTCGAATCCGGCGAAGTGCTCGCCGTGGTCGGCGAGTCGGGGTGCGGCAAGTCCGTCGCGTCGCTGGCCGTGATGGGGCTGCTGCCCGGAACGGCCCGCGTCAGCGGCTCCGTGCTGCTCCGCGGACGCGAACTCGCGGGCGCGGAGGAGAAGTCGCTGCGCCGCGTGCGCGGCAGCGAACTGTCCATGATCTTCCAGGAGCCGATGACGTCGCTCAACCCGGTGCTGAGCGTGGGACGCCAGATCGGCGAGGTGCTGCGCCGCCATCAGGGCCTGGACCGGCGGGAGGCGAAGGAACGCGCCGTCGAACTGCTGGACTCGGTGGGCATTCCCGCCCCGCGCCGCCGCATCCACGAGTATCCGCACCAGCTCTCCGGAGGGATGCGCCAGCGCGTCATGATCGCCATCGCGGTCGCCTGCGACCCGGCTGTGCTCATCGCGGATGAGCCGACCACCGCACTCGACGTCACGGTCCAGGCGGGCATCCTCGACCTGCTGACGTCGCTGCGCGAGCGGCTGGGCACAGCGATCGTGCTGATCACGCACGACCTCGGCGTCGTCGCCCACACCGCCGACCGCGTGCTGGTGATGTACGCGGGACGCGCCGTCGAACACGCCCGCGCCGACGAGCTGTTCGCGCGGCCACGGCACCCCTACACCCGCGGCCTGCTCGACGCCGTGCCCCGCCCGGGCACGCGGGCCGCCGCGCCCGCGGGCGAGCGCGCACGGCTGCGGGAGATCCCCGGCATCGTCCCCGGACTCTCCCGGCAGCCGGACGAGTGCACCTTCGCACCGCGCTGCTCCCGCGCCGACGAGGAGTGCACCGCTGAGCGGCCCGCGCTCACCCGCTCCGCCGGGACGGACGGTGACGACGCGGACCCCGGGCACACCGTGGCCTGCTTCCACCCCCTCGGCGCCACGGCGGCGCCGGGAGAGGAGGCAGCACCGTGAGCACAGCGCCCGACGCCACCGCCCCGGAAGGCACCGCCCCCGCCCTCGAAGTACGCGGTCTGGTACGCCACTTCGCCGCCCCGCGCGGGAAAGGCTCCGTACGCGCCGTCGACGGCGTGTCGTTGACCGTCGGACGCGGCGAAGTCGTCGGCCTCGTCGGGGAGTCGGGCTCAGGGAAGTCGACCGTCGGACGCTGCGTCGTACGCCTCGACACACCCACCGCCGGCACCGTCCGCATCGGCGGCACCGACATCACGCGGCTCTCCCGCCGCCGGCTGCGCCCCCTGCGCAAGGACTTCAACATCGTCTACCAGGACCCTTCCGCGTCCCTCGACCCGCGGATGCGCGTCTCCCGCATCGTCGGCGAGCCTCTCCTCCTGCACCGCGTGGTGAGCGGCACGGCTCTCCGTGGGTGTACCCGCGACGAAGTCAGGGGGAGGGTGGAGGAACTGCTGGGCCAGGTGGGCCTGCCGCCCGGGACCGCCGACCGCCGCCCGCACGAACTGTCCGGCGGGCAACGGCAGCGCGTCTCCATCGCGCGTGCGCTCGCAGTCGACCCCATGCTGCTGGTCGCGGACGAGCCGACGTCGGCCCTGGACGTGTCCGTACAGGCGTCCGTGCTGAACCTGCTGGCCGATCTGCAGCGTGACCGCGGCTTCGGCTGCCTGTTCATCACCCACGACCTGGCCGCCGTCGAGTTCCTCGCCGACCGCATCGCCGTGATGTACCTCGGGGAGATCATCGAAACGGCACCGGCCGCCGAGCTGTTCGCCGCGCCCAAGCATCCGTACACGCAGGCGCTGCTCTCCGCCGTTCCCGTCCCCGACCCGCCGGTCCAGCGGGCGCGGAAGCGGATCGTGCTCCAGGGCGACCTGTCCGGCTCGGCCCTGGGACCGGGACTCCCGGGGCCCGGCGGGGTGGCGCAGACTGTTGACCACTGCCGTTTCCACACCCGCTGTCCCCTCGCCTTCGACCGCTGCCGTACGGAGGCGCCCGAGCACCGCACACTGCCGGGCCCGGGCGGAACCCGCACGGTGGCCTGCCACCTCGTGGCGGACGACGGAACCGCGCCCGACGCGGCGGCCGCACACGTCCGCCCCTGACCAGCACACCTACAGCAGGGAGCCGCACCACCCGTGTTCACGACCCGTCCCACCCTCCAAGGCACCTTCGGCATGGCCTCCTCCACCCACTGGCTCGCCTCCCAGACGGCGATGGCAGTGCTGGAGGACGGCGGCAACGCCTACGACGCCGCCGTCGCCGCAGGCTTCGTGCTGCACGTCGTCGAACCCCATCTGAACGGCCCCGCCGGCGAGGTGCCCGCCGTCGTCGCGCCGGCCGGCGGTCCCGTGCGCGTCCTGTGCGGGCAGGGGGTCGCACCGCGCGGCGCGAGCGTGGAGCACTACACCTCCCTCGGCCTCGGGCTCGTCCCCGGCACCGGACCGCTCGCGGCCGCCGTACCGGGCGCCTTCGACGCGTGGATGACGCTGCTGCGCGACCACGGCACGCTGTCGCTGGAGCGGGTCCTCGGATACGCCATCGGCTACGCGGAGCGCGGCCACCCCGCCGTGGAGCGGGTCGGGGAGACGGTGGAGACCGTCCGCGAGCTCTTCGAGACGGAATGGGCCACGTCCGCCGCCCTCTACCTCCCAGGGGGACGCCCGCCCGCTCCGGGGGCGCTGCTGAAGAACCCGGCCCTGGCCGCGACCTGGCAGCGGCTGCTGTCCGAATCCGCGGCCGCCGGCCCCGGCCGCGAACAGCGAATCGAAGCCGCCCGGCGCGTGTGGCGTGAGGGCTTCATCGCCGACGCCCTTCTCGCCGCCTCCGCCCGTCCCACCATGGACACCTCGGGCGAGCGCCACACCGGCACCCTCACGGGCGACGACCTCGCCGGCTGGGAGGCCACGTACGAGGACCCCGTCACCTACGACTGGAACGGCTGGACGGTCTGCAAGGCGGGCCCCTGGTCGCAGGGCCCCGCCCTGCTCCAGCAACTGGCGCTGCTGCCCGACGACATGACGCCCGAGTCCCTGACCCCGGACGGCACGACCTCCGACGGCGCCGCCACCGGCTCCGCCTTCATGGATGCGGCCTTCGTCCACCGCCTCATCGAGGGCACCAAGCTCGCCATGGCCGACCGCGAGGCCTGGTACGGCGATGCCGGGGGCCCCGGCGGCGTCCCCGTCGAAGCGCTGCTCTCCGCGGAGTACAACCGTGCCCGGCGCGCACTGATCGGCGAGAGCGCCTCCCGTGAACTGCGCCCCGGCAGCCCGCAGGGCCGTGAGCCGCGGCTGCCGGCGCACGCCGCCGCCGTGGCCTCCGGGCAGGCCCCCGTCGACGGCCCCCGGAACCCCCGGTCAGCCGGCGCCGGCGAGCCGACCGTCGCGCGCAACGGCGCCACGAGCGGCGACACCTGCCACATCGACGTCGTGGACCGCTGGGGCAACATGATCAGCGCCACTCCCAGCGGCGGCTGGCTCCACTCCAACCCCGTCGTCCCCGAACTCGGCTTCCCGCTCGGCACCCGCCTGCAGATGACCTGGCTGGAGCCCGGTCTGCCCAACTCCCTCACCCCGGGCCGCCGTCCCCGCACCACCCTCACCCCGTCCCTGGCGCTGCGCGACGGGCAGCCCGTCCTCGCCTTCGGCACACCCGGCGGCGACCAGCAGGACCAGTGGCAGCTGCACTTCTTCCTCTCCGTCGCGCTGCGTCCGTACGTACGCGGCGGGCTCGACCTCCAAGGCGCCATCGACGCCCCGAACTGGCACACCGACAGCTTCCCCGGCTCCTTCTATCCGCGGGCCATGCGCCCCGGCAGCGTCACCGTCGAGTCCCGGACCTCGCGGGAGGTGACCGACGGGCTGCGGCAGCGCGGCCACGACGTCGAGGTCGGACCTGCATGGTCGGAGGGACGGCTGTGCGCCGTGGCACGCGACCCGGAGACCGGAGTGCTCAGCGCCGCCGCCAACCCGCGCGGCATGCAGGGCTATGCGATGGGCCGGTGACCGCCGCCGGGGGCAGGGGCACGCGGGCGGCGTCGCCCGGCCCCCGTGCTTTCATTGGTCGCATGATCGACGATGAGCTGATCGCAGCGGTCGAAGGCGTCGTACGCAGGGCGGTCGCGCAGGAGGTGACTCCGCGGTGGCGGCAGCTCGGTGACGACGAGGTGGTGCAGAAGAGCGGGCCGCACGACCTGGTCACCGTCGCCGACCAGCGTGCCGAGGAGCAGCTGACCAGAGAGCTGGCCAACCTGCTGCCCGGCTCCGTCGTCGTCGGCGAGGAAGCGGTGCACGCCAAGCCCGCCACGTACGAGGCGCTGCACGGCGACGCACCCGTGTGGATCGTCGACCCGATCGACGGCACACGGCAGTTCGTCCGCGGCCACGAAGGCTTCTGCACCCTCGTCGCCCTCGCCCGCTACGGCGAACTCCTCGCGTCCTGGACGTACGCGCCGGTCCCCGACGAGATGGCCGTCGCCCGGCACCGCGGCGGCGCGCTGCTCAACGGGGAGGCTCTGCTCGCCGGATCGCCCGAGGAGGGCAAGGTGCTCGAAGTGGCCACCTCCCACCCGGACTTCACCACCGACGCACAGAAACGCTCGCTGCTCGGGCTGCGCACCGAAGGCGTCGCCCCGCGCCCCTGCGGCTCCGCGGGTCTGGAGTACCTGTCCGTGGCGCGCGGGCGCGTCGACGCCGTCGCCTTCAGCTGGGAGGCCGCCTGGGACCACGCCGCGGGGCTGCTCCTGGTGGCCGAGGCGGGCGGCGAGAGCCGCACCGTCGACGGGCAGCCCTTCCGCCTCGCCGGCGGCAACGCGCTGCCCTTCACCGCGGCGCGGGACGCCGGCACGGCCCGGCGTATGGTGGGGCTGCTGCGCGCCGGACGTTGACCAGGTACGGCACGCGACCTCACAGGCGAGGGGAGAGCCGACAGTGCCATCGATCCGTGACGCGGTCGTCGTCGGAGCGGGACCGAACGGTCTGACCGCGGCAGTCGAACTGGCCCGCCGCGGCTGGTCCGTGGAGCTGTTCGAGGCCAGGGAGACCGTCGGGGGCGGTGCGCGCACCGAGGAGCTGACACTGCCGGGTTTCCGGCACGACCCCTGTTCCGCCGTGCATCCGACGGGCGCGGTCTCGCCCGCCTTCAACGGCATGCCGCTGGAGAAGTACGGACTGGAGTGGCTGCACCCCGAACTGTGCATGGCCAACCCCTTCCCTGACGGCACGGCAGCCGTGCTCTCCCGCTCCGTCAGTGAGACGGCGATCTCGCTCGGCGCGCGCGACGCGGGCACCTACCGGCGCATGGTCGAGCCCTTCCTCGCCAAGTGGGAGGAGCTCGCAGAGGACTTCCTGGGCATGGGCTCCTGGTTCAACGGCCGTTTCCCGCAGCACCCGTTGCTGCTCGCCCGGTTCGGTCTGACCGCCCTGCAGCCCGTCAGCACGCTCAACGTCCGCTTCCGCGACGAGAAAGCCCGTGCCCTGATGGCGGGCATGGGCGGTCACGTCATCGCACCGCTGTCCACGCCCGCCATGAGCGGAGCGGCGCTGACCTTCGCACTGGCCGCGCACAAGGCCGGCTGGCCCGTTCCGCGGGGCGGATCGCAGTCCGTCTCCGACGCCCTCGCCGCGTATCTACGCGCGAAGGGCGGCCGGATCCACACGGGCTACGAGGTCAAGCGGCTCGACGACCTTCCCCCGGCCCGCGCCTACGTCTTCGACACCTCCCCACGGGCCCTCGCCCGCATCGCCGGGCTGGGCAACGCCTACGACGGATTCCGCTACGGCCCGGGCGTCTTCAAGATCGACTACGCGCTGGACGGACCCGTCCCGTGGACGTCCGAGGCGGCACGCCGTGCCGGGACCGTCCACGTCGGCCCCACCGCGGGCGCGATCGGCACGGCTCTCAAGGACGCCGTCTCCGGCCGCGCACCCGAGCGTCCCTTCCTCATCACCGCCCAGCCGAGCCTCGTGGACGAGAGCCGCGCACCCGAGGGCAAGCACGTCTTCTGGGTGTACGGGCATGTCCCGAACGGCTGGGAAGGCGACGCCACCGAGGCCGTCGAGGCCCAACTGGAGCGCTTCGCACCCGGGTTCCGCGACCGCGTACTGGCCCGTGCGACGGCCGGTCCGCCCCAACTGGCCGCGCGGAACGCCAACTACGTCGGCGGAGACTTCTGCGCGGGCGCCGCCGACGGGCTCCAGCTGCTCATCCGTCCGAAGCTGACGCCCCTTCCGTACAGCACCGCTCACCCCGCGGTCTTCCTCTGCTCCTCCTCGACGCCTCCCGGCCCCGGAGTGCACGGAATGTCCGGACATCATGCGGCCCGTGCGGTCTGGCGGGAGCTGCGGCGGCGCTCCTGAGCCCCCGGCGGGGCGGCGGCACCCTCCGGGACTCTTGACCTGGGATGCGAAATGGATGACCGAGCGGTGCCCTCTCGTTGCATGGCCCATGGTGGCCGGGGGCCCGTGCCGGATAAGGTCGCACCGGCGCGACTGCCTGTTCGAACGTAAACAGACCCAGGGGCAGAACCATGACGACGACGGCGCGCGTACTGATCGCCGCGGACAAGTTCAAGGGATCGCTGACGGCCGTCGAGGTCGCCGAGCGGATCACAGCCGGGATCAGGCGGGCGCGGCCCGGCGCGAGCGTGGAATCGCTGCCCGTCGCGGACGGCGGCGACGGCACGGTGGCGGCAGCCGTCGCCGGCGGCTTCGAACGCCACGAGAGGGAGGTCACCGGGCCGCTGGGCGCGCCCGTCACCGCGGCCTTCGCACTCCGTGACGGCACGGCGGTGGTCGAGATGGCCGAGGCCTCCGGCCTCGAACTGATGCCCCCCGGCGTCTTCGCCCCGCTGACCGCCACCACCCGGGGCACCGGCGAACTGATCCTCGCCGCCGTCGAGGCCGGCGCCCGCACCGTCGTGCTCGGCGTCGGCGGCTCCGCGACGACGGACGGCGGCACCGGAATGCTCGAAGCACTCGGCGCCCGTTTCCTCGACGAGGACGGCGACCCGGTGCCGCACGGCGGCGGGCCCCTGGTGGAGATGGTCTCCGCCGACCTCTCCGGGCTCGACGAACGGCTGGCGGACATCGAGGTCGTGCTCGCCAGCGACGTCGACAACCCGCTCACCGGCCCGAAGGGCGCCGCGTACGTCTACGGCCCGCAGAAGGGCGCGGGGGAGCAGGACGTGAAGGTTCTCGACTCCGCGCTCACCCACTTCGTGCACGTGATGGGCGAGTCCGTCGGTCCCCGCGCGGCCGAGAGCGCGGAGGCCCCCGGCGCGGGCGCGGCCGGCGGCATCGGCTACGGCGCGCTCGTCGGGCTGAACGCGACCTTCCGCCCCGGTATCGACGTACTGCTGGAAGTCCTGGGCTTCGCAGGCGCGCTCGAACGCGCCGACCTTGTCATCACCGGTGAGGGCTCGCTGGACGAGCAGACCCTGCACGGCAAGGCCCCGGCGGGCGTCGCGTCGGCGGCTCGCAAGGCGGGTAAGCCCGTCGTCGCGGTGTGCGGCCGCCTCGGCCTGGACAACAAGGCCCTCAAGGGCGCCGGCATCGAACGCGTCTATGCGCTCAGCGACTTGGAGAAGGACAAGGACCGCTGCATGTCGCAGGCGGGCCCCCTACTGGAACAGCTCGCCGAACGCCTCGCGGAGGACCGCCTCTAGGCACCCCGGCACCACTTCGCCACCACGCTGTCGCGGGCAGCGCCGCGCCCGTGCGCCAGTGGTGTCATGGGCACGCCCGCGCGCCGCCCGCACCGCGTGCACCGTCCGTTCCCTCCGCGCCGGGAACGCGGCCCCCCGCCGCCCCGGACTCGGCACAGACCCAAAGGGTCCCGCCCGAGCCGAAAATGTTAGTGTCTAACATAAGGTCTCTCCGAGCACGGACGAAGGCGGAACCGGCAGTCATGGGCAAGAGCGAGCGGACGCGGGAGCGGCTGGCCGAGACGGCGCTGGAACTCTTCGAACGCCAGGGGTTCGAGCAGACGACCGTCGGCCAGATCGCCGCTGCCGCCGGGGTCACCGAGATGACGTTCTTCCGCCACTTCCCGGCCAAGCACCAGGTGCTCTTCGAAGACCCCTATGACGCCCTCATCGCCGACGCCGTCGCCGCCCAGCCGGGAGGGTCGGCCCCGCTGCGCAGAGCCGCGGGCGGCCTGCGGCAGGCGTGGTCGCGCGTGCCGGAACCGGACGGGGACGTCGTACGGAGGCGGGTGCGGATCGTGGCGGGCACCCCCTCCCTGCGGGGCGAGATGTGGCGCAACAACAGCGAGACGGAACGGCTGGTCGCCGAACAGCTCGTACGGGACGGAGCCCGGCCGCTCCCCGCGAAGGCGGCCGCCGCGGCCGTGCTCGCCGCGGTGACCGCCGCGCTGCTGGAGTGGTCCGTCGGCGAGGACGCCCCCCTCGGCGACGCGGTCCTCACAGCGCTGGAGACGGTGGAGGGCGGCGGGAATGAGTGAACTCCGCCTGCAGACCAGGAACTTGACGCGTGCCTTCCCGGGCGGCGCCGGCGTGCACGGTGTCGACCTGGACGTCACCGCCGGGCAGATCCATGCGCTGGTCGGGCTCAACGGTGCCGGAAAGACCACGCTGATGCGCCTTCTGCTGGGGATGCTGCGCCCGGACTCGGGAGCCGTACGCCTGGGCGGGTGCGCCCTAGGCGAAGCGGGCGCGGCGACATGGGCCAGGGTCGGCCACCTCGTCGGCCACCCCCTCGCCTACCCGGAACTCGACGCCGAGTCCAACCTCACGGTGGCCGCGCGGATGCGCGGCGTCCCGCGTCCGCGCATACCCGCCATGGTGGCCCGTGCGCTGGCCGAACTCGATCTCGAACAGTACGCCCGTGTACGTACCCGGGTGCTCTCGAGCGGCAACAGGCAGCGCCTCGGAGTCGCCGGTGCGCTCCAGCACGACCCGGACCTGGTCGTGCTCGACGAGCCGACCAACGCCCTCGACCCCGCGGGAGTCCTCCTCGTGAGGGAGGCCTTGCTGCGCAGGGCGCACGCCGGAGCCGGGGTGCTCGTCTCCAGCCACCACCTCGACGAGGTGGCGCGAATCGCGCACCGCATCACGGTCGTCAACCGCGGCCGCACGATCGGCACGCTGGATCCGGAGGGCGTGGAGATCGAACGGGCCTTCTTCGCGCTGGTCCATGCCGACGACGAACGGAGGAAGGGATGCACACAGCCTTCGCGGCCGCGCTGACCGTCGAGGTCCGTAAGTTCGCCGCGTCCCGGGTCGTGCGGACCGCCACGGTGCTGGTCGTCCTGGGCATCGCGGTGCTGACGGGTTCGATGACCGCGGCTGCGGAGGCGGGCAACGAGGAAATCCTCGCTCAGCTCGGGGCGTTCGCCGACGCGGAGGGCTGGGACCGGCTGGCAGGCGTGGCCGCTCAGATCACCGGAGCGGGCGGGCTGCTCGGCTTCGGGGTCGTGCTGGCGTGGGCGGTGGGCCGGGAGTTCGCAGAGGGCACGGTCAGCGGTCTGTTCGCACTCCCGGTGTCCCGGGCGACCGTCATGGCGGCGAAGCTGACCACGTTCGCCGTCTGGACGGCGGGCGTCGCCGTCGCGCTGGTGACGGTCCTTGCCGTGACCGGCGTTGTCGCGGGCAACGGAGCGCCCGATGCCGAGGCGTTCGCCGGGCTCGGGCGGCTGCTCGCACTGGTCGTCTTCTCCGGGCTGCTCGCCGCACCTGCGGCGTGGGCGGCCACGCTCGGGCGGGGACTCCTCCCGGGTATCGCGACCTCCATCGGCACCGTCGTCGTCGCACAGGTCATGGTCGTCTCGGGTACCGGTGCCTGGTTCCCCGTCGCCGCGCCCTCGCTGTGGGCCATGCGGCCGGGCGACGTCTCAGCCGTCCAGCTGGCGCTCGCGCTGCTGGTCCCGCTCATATCGGGTCTGCTGGCCATGCGGGCCTGGTCCCGCCTTCAGCTCGACCGCTGACGGGCGCGGGCGACGACAGGGCGCCGGCGTCCCGCGACTTGTGACAAACGGACCGGACCGGGCCGCAGACTGCGGCCCGGTCCGGTCCGTTTCACGTTCATGCCCGGCGGCCACCGGCCGCGGGCCGGGCGCCTAACCCTGCGCGGCCGTCCTCGCCTCGCGACGGTTGTCGCGGAAGGTGTGCACGCGGCGGGCCGTCGCGAAGAGCGGGATGACCGCGCCGAGCACGACCTGCAGGGCACAGCCGGTCTGCAGCAGCACCTCGCCGCCCGGTGCGTCGAACGCCCAGGCTGCGAGCAGTCCCATGCTCGCGACGATCCAGCCCAGCATCGCCACCGCGAGACGGCCCGTCGGCTTCGGGTACTCGACGCGGCTCACCATCAGCCACGCGACACCCATGATCGCCAGTAGCGTCGGCACGAACGGCAGCTCCAGCAGCACGATCGAGACGACGGTCAGCGCCCCGAAGGGCCCGGGCATGCCCTGGAACATCCCGTCGCGCATCGGTACGCACGAGAATCTGGCAAGCCGCAGCACCACCGCCAGCAGCACCACGACGGCGGCCACCACGGACACGTGCTGGTTCGCGTCGTTGGCGACCATGCCCCATGTGGCGACGAAGTAGGCGGGGGCCAGTCCGAAGCTGATGAGGTCGGAGAGGTTGTCCAGTTCCGCGCCCATCGCCGAGCTGCGCAGCTTGCGCGCCACCAGCCCGTCGAAGAGGTCGAAGACGGACGCCAGGAGCATCAGCATCACGGCGGTGGCGGCGCTGTGCCGCGCCATGCCGCCGTCCTCGCTGCCCGTCAGATGCGGGATGAGGACACCGGTCGTGGTGAAGTAGACCGCCATGAAGCCGCAGGTGGCGTTGCCCAGCGTGAGGGTGTCCGCTATCGACAGCCGCGTGGAGAGCGGCATTTCGTCGTCGTCCGCCTCAGCCTCGGCGACCCAGGCGGCGGCCTGCGTATCGGGATCAATCACGGTCAAGACGAGTCACCCCCGCGGTGGTGGCCTGGCCGACCTCGACGGCGGCCTCGACTCCCTCGGGAAGGTAGACGTCCACGCGGGAGCCGAAGCGGATCAGCCCGATGCGGTCGCCCTGTTCGACCTTGCAGCCCTGCGGCACGTACGGAACGATCCGCCGCGCCACCGCACCGGCGATCTGGATCATCTCCACGTCGCCGATCTCGGTGTCGAAGTGCCAGACGACCCGCTCGTTGTTCTCGCTCTCCTTGTTGAAGGCCGGCACGTAGCCACCGGGGATGTGCTCCACGGAGGCCACCGTGCCCGCGAGGGGAGCGCGGTTGACGTGGACGTTGAGCGGGCTCATGAAGATCGCGACGCGGGTGCGTCCGTCGTGCCACGGCATGATGCTCTGCACCACACCGTCGGCCGGGGAGATGACGCGTCCCTGCGTGATCTCGCGCTCCGGGTCGCGGAAGAACCAGAGCATGCCCGCCGCGAGCGCCGTCGCCGGTACGGCGACCGCGGCCGCTCTCTTCGACCGGCGGGCGCGCAGCAGGCCGACGGCTGCGGTGGCCACGGTCGGCAGAAGCCACGGCGACGCTCCGCGCGCGATGCGGACTCGTCCGCGGGGTGCAGAGGATGGGCTGTGGGGCATGTATGACCTTCGTAGCGGAGGGAGCCGCGGCTGTGATTGGGGGACGACGGCTTTCCGGGATGTTAGCGGTAACGGATGGCAACTGGCCAAGCCAGTGCGGCAGTCCGTGACCTGAATCCCGGTCCGGGATGTCGTCCTGGCTGTCAGGAAAACATCCCGAAAAGGGACATCACCCCTGGAAGCGATACTCCTCCAACAGGCGGCGGCCTACGATCATTTTCTGGATCTCGGCGGTTCCTTCACCGATCAAGAGCATCGGCGCCTCGCGGTAGAGGCGCTCGATCTCGTACTCCTTGGAGAAACCGTACCCGCCGTGGATGCGAAACGCGTCCTCCACGACCTCCTTGCAGTACTCGGAGGCGAGGTATTTGGCCATTCCGGCTTCCAGGTCGTTGCGCTGACCGGCGTCTTTCTTGCGGGCCGCGCCCACCATCAGTGCGTGGGCGGCTTCGACCTTCGTTCCCATCTCGGCCAGCTTGAACTGAATGGCCTGGTGCTGGGCGATCGGCTTTCCGAAAGTGTGCCGTTGCTGTGCGTAGTCGATGCCCAGCTCGAAGGCACGCTGTGCCACTCCGCAGCCACGCGCGGCGACATTGACGCGGCCGACTTCGACGCCGTCCATCATCTGGTAGAAACCGCGGCCGGTCTCCCCGCCGAGGACGCGGTCGGCAGGCACCCGGAGGTCCTGCATGATGAGCTCCGTCGTGTCGACGCCCTTGTAGCCCATCTTGTCGATCTTGCCGGGGATGGTCAGCCCGGGCCGCACCTCGCCGAAGCCCGGCTCCTTCTCCACCAGGAACGTCGTCATCGACTTGTGCGGCGCCGTGGATTCCGGGTGCCCCTCGTCCGTACGGCACAGGACCGCGACCAGCGTCGACGAGCCGCCGTTCGTCAGCCACATCTTCTGGCCGTTCAGCACGAAGCCGCCGCCGTCCCCGCCCTCGCGTACGCCCTTGGACGAGATGGCCGAGACGTCCGAGCCGAGGCCCGGCTCCGACATGGAGAACGCGCCCCGCACCTCGCCCGTGGCCATCCGCGGCAGGAAGTGGTCCTTCTGCTCCTGCGTGCCGTGCTGCTTGAGCATGTACGCCACGATGAAGTGGGTGTTGATGATGCCCGAGACGCTCATCCAGCCCCGGGCGATCTCCTCGACGCACAGCGCGTAGGTGAGCAGGGACTCACCGAGACCGCCGTACTCCTCGGGGATCATCAGCCCGAACAGCCCCAGTTCCTTGAGGCCTTCGACTATCTCCGTCGGGTATTCGTCGCGGTGCTCCAGCTCCGTGGCGACCGGGAGGATCTCCTTGTCGACGAAGCTGCGGACGGTGGAGAGGATCTCCTGCTGGATCTCGGTGAGACCTTCGGTCTGTGCGAGCCGTCCCATCTCACTTTCCTCCCTTGGCCACGCCTTGCGAGGGGGCCTCACGCAGTTCGGGGCGGCCGGGCTGCTCTCCGCCGCGCTCCTTGACGTACGCCTCCGTGGGGACCATGACCTTGCGGCGGAAGACGCACACGAGCGTGCCGTCCTGCTTGTACCCCTTGGTCTCGACGTGCACGATCCCGCGGTCGCTCTTCGACTTCGAGGGGATCTTGTCGAGGACGGTCGTCTCGCCGTAGAGGGTGTCGCCGTGGAAGGTCGGCGCGACGTGCTTGAGCGACTCGATCTCCAGGTTGGCGATGGCCTTCCCCGAGACGTCCGGCACGGACATGCCCAGCAGCAGCGAGTAGATGTAGTTGCCGACGACGACGTTCTTGCCGAAGTCGGTCGTCCGCTCCGCGTAGTTGGTGTCCATGTGGAGCGGGTGGTGGTTCATCGTGAGCAGACAGAACAGGTGGTCGTCGTACTCGGTGACGGTCTTGCCGGGCCAGTGCCTGTAGACGTCCCCGACGGTGAACTCTTCGTAGGTGCGGCCGAATTGCATGTCGCTCACGCCTCCGGTGCTTCGAAGGACTTCGTACGCTTCATGCCGGCGGCCCGGCCCTTGCCCGAGATGACCAGGGCCATCTTGCGGCTGGCCTCGTCGATCATCTCGTCGCCGAGCATCGCCGAGCCCTTCTTGCCGCCCTGCTCGGACGTGAAGTACTCGTACGCGTCCAGGATCATCTCCGCGTGGTCGTAGTCCTCCTGCGAGGGCGAGAAGATCTCGTTGGAGGCCTCGACCTGGCCCGGGTGCAGCACCCACTTGCCGTCGTAGCCGAGAGCGGCGGCACGGCCGGCGACCTCGCGGAAGCCGTCGACGTTCTTGATCATCAGGTAGGGGCCGTCGATGGCCTGGAGGTCGTGCGTGCGGGCGGCCATCAGGATGCGCATGAGGATGTAGTGGTAGGCGTCCGCCGGGTAGCCGGGCGGCTGTTCGCCCACGACGAGGGACTTCATGTTGATGGACGCCATGAAGTCCGCCGGCCCGAAGACGATGGTCTCCATCCGCGGCGAGGCGGCGGCGATCTCGTCGACGTTCACCAGGCCCTTGGCGTTCTCGATCTGTGCCTCGATGCCGATGCGGCCCACCTCGAAGCCCATCGTCGTCTCGATCTGCGTCAGCAGCATGTCCAGGGCGTGGACCTGCTGGGCGTCCTGCACCTTCGGCAGCATGATGCAGTCGAGGTTCTGCCCGGCGCCCTCGACGACGGTGATCACGTCCCGGTAGGTCCAGTGCGTGGTCCAGTCGTTGACGCGCACGACCCGTGTCTTGCCGCTCCAGTCGCCTTCGTTGAGGAACTTCACGATGGTGTGCCGGGCGTCGGGCTTGGCGAGCGGCGCACACGCGTCCTCCAGGTCGAGGAAGACCTGGTCCGCGGGGAGGCCCTGGGCCTTCTCCAGGAAGCGCGGGTTGCTTCCGGGCACCGCCATGCAGGAGCGCCGAGGGCGCAGACGGCGGGATGCCTGGCCGGTGTCCGGCGACGGGGCTGTCATGCGGGGACCTCCAGGGGGTCGAGCTTGTTCGCTGTGCGGATTTCGTTGACGATACGGCCGATGATCTCCGTGATGCCGAAGTCCTTCGGCGTGAAGACCGCCGCGACTCCGGCCTCGCGCAGCGCGGCGGCGTCGGCCGAGGGGATGATGCCCCCGACGACGACCGGGAGATCGTCCGCGCCCGAGCGCCGCAGCCGCTCCAGCACGTCCGGCACCAGCTCCGCGTGCGAGCCGGAGAGGATGGACAGGCCGACGCAGTGCACGTCCTCGGCGACGGCGGCCGAGGAGATCTGTTCGGGCGTGAGCCGGATGCCCTGGTAGATCACCTCGAAGCCCGCGTCACGCGCCCGTACGGCGATCTGTTCCGCTCCGTTGCTGTGCCCGTCCAGGCCGGGCTTGCCCACCAGCAGGCGGAGCTTGCCGACGCCGAGATCACTGGCGGTCAGCTCCACCCGGCGGCGTACGTCGGCGAGCGTGGAGCCCTCCTCGGCGCGAACCGCCACGGGCGCGCTGCTGACGCCGGTGGGCGCGCGGAACTCGCCGAACACCTCACGCAGGGCGCCGGCCCACTCCCCGGTGGTGACGCCCGCACGGGCGCACTCCAGCGTCGCCTCCATGAGGTTCGCGTCGGTGGCGGCGGCGTCCTTGAGCCGCCGGAGCGCGTCGAGGGCGGACGCGTCCGGCGCCTCGTCGCGCGTGGCACGCCAGCGCCCGACGGCCTCGGCGACCTGTGCCTCGGTCGACGGGTCGACGGTGTGGATCGCCGTGTCCAGGTCGGCGGTGAGCGGGTTCGGCTCGGTCGACTCGTAGCAGTTGACGCCGACGATCTTCTCCTCGCCCGACTCGATGCGGCCGCGCCGCTCGGCGTGCGAGGAGACCAACTCCGACTTCAGATAGCCCGATTCGACGGCCGCCATGGCGCCGCCCAGCTTCTCGATGTGCTCCATCTCGGCGAAGGACGCCTCGACGAGTTCGCTCACCTTCGCCTCGACGACGTGTGAGCCGGCGAAGAGGTCGTCGTACTCCAGCAGGTCGCTCTCCAGGGCGAGGACTTGCTGGATGCGCAGCGACCACTGCTGGTCCCAGGGGCGCGGCAGGCCCAACGCCTCGTTCCAGGCGGGCAGTTGGACGGCGCGGGCACGGGCGTCCTTGGAGAGGGTGACGGCCAGCATCTCCAGCACGATCCGCTGGATGTTGTTCTCCGGCTGAGCCTCGGTCAGGCCCAGGGAGTTGACCTGCACGCCGTACCGGAAGCGGCGCTGCTTGGGGTTCTCGATGCCGTAGCGCTCATGAGTGACGCGGTCCCAGATGCGGGTGAAGGCCCGCATCTTGCACATCTCCTCGACGAAGCGGACGCCCGCGTTGACGAAGAAGGAGATCCGCGCCACCACGTCGCCCATCCGCTCCTGCGGCACCTGCCCCGAGTCGCGTACGGCGTCCAGCACCGCGGTCGCCGTGCTCATCGCGTACGCGATCTCCTGCACCGGCGTGGCACCGGCCTCCTGGAGGTGGTAGCTGCAGATGTTGATCGGGTTCCACTTAGGGATGTGGCTGACCGTGTAGGCGATCATGTCCGTCGTCAGACGGAGCGACGGCACCGGCGGGAAGACGTGCGTACCCCGCGAGAGGTACTCCTTCACGATGTCGTTCTGCGTCGTCCCCTGGAGCTTGGAGATGTCGGCGCCGTGCTCCTCGGCGACGACCTGGTACAGCGCCAGCAGCCACATGGCGGTGGCGTTGATCGTCATCGAGGTGTTCATCTGCTCCAGCGGGATGCCCTCGAACAGCCGCCGCATGTCGGACACATGGGAGACCGGCACGCCGACCCGGCCGACCTCGCCACGTGCGAGGACGTGGTCGGGGTCGTAACCGGTCTGCGTCGGCAGGTCGAAGGCGACCGAGAGCCCGGTCTGGCCCTTGGCCAGGTTGCGCCGGTAGAGCTCGTTGGACGCTTCGGCGGTGGAGTGACCCGCGTACGTGCGCATCAGCCACGGCCGGTCCTTTTCCCGCTCAGGCATGCTTGGCCCGCGCGCCGTCGGCGTCCGCGTCCCTGAACAGGTTGATCGAGCCGAGATGCCTGGCGCGCTTCTCCTCGTCGCGGACGCCCAGGCCCTCCTCGGGAGCGAGCGCGAGCACGCCCACCTTGCCCTGATGGAGGTTGCGCTGCACGTCGTGGGCCGCCTGGCCCGTCTCCTCCAGGTTGTACGTACGGGAGAGAGTCGGGTGGATCTTGCCCTTGGCGATGAGCCGGTTGGCCTCCCACGCCTCGCGGTAGTTGGCGAAGTGCGAGCCGACGATGCTCTTCAGCGACATCCACAGGTAGCGGTTGTCGTAGGTGTGCTGATAGCCCGAGGTCGAGGCGCAGGTGACGATGGTGCCGCCCTTGCGCGTGACGTACACGCTGGCGCCGAAGGTCTCGCGCCCCGGGTGCTCGAAGACGATGTCGACGTCCTCGCCGCCGGTCAGTTCGCGGATGCGCTTGCCGAAGCGCTTCCACTCCCTGGGGTCCTGGTTGTGCTCGTCCTTCCAGAACTTGTAGCCCTCGGCGTTGCGGTCGATGATCGCCTCGGCGCCCATGCGGCGGCAGATGTCCGCCTTCTGGTCGCTGGAGACCACACAGATCGGGTTGGCGCCGCCGGCGAGCGCGAACTGCGTCGCGTACGAGCCGAGTCCGCCGCTCGCGCCCCAGATGAGGACGTTGTCGCCCTGCTTCATCCCGGCGCCGTTGCGGGAGACGAGCTGCCGGTAGGCGGTGGAGTTGACCAGGCCGGGGGCGGCGGCCTCCTCCCAGCTGAGGTGGTCCGGCTTCGGCATCAGCTGGTTCGACTTGACCAGTGCGATCTCCGCGAGACCGCCGAAGTTGGTCTCGAAGCCCCAGATGCGCTGCTCCGGGTCGAGCATCGTGTCGTTGTGGCCGTCGGCCGCCTCCAGCTCGACGGAGAGGCAGTGCGCGACCACTTCGTCGCCCGGCTTCCAGGAGTTCACGCCGGCGCCCGTACGCAGCACGACACCGGCCAGGTCGGAGCCGATGACGTGGTACGGCAGGTCGTGGCGCTTGGCCAGCGGGGAGAGGCGTCCGTAGCGCTCCAGGAACGCGAACGTGGACACGGGCTCGAAGAGTGAGGTCCACACCGAGTTGTAGTTGACGGAGGAGGCCATCACGGCCACCAGCGCCTCACCGGGCCCCAGTTCGGGCACCGGCACCTCGTCGAGGTGCAGGGACTTGCGGGGGTCCTTCTCCCGGGACGGGAGGCCGTCGAACATCTCGGCCTCGTCCTTGTGGACTGTCACCGCGCGGTAGGACTCCGGGAGAGAGAGGTTCGCGAAGTCTTCGGCGGTCGCGTCGGACGCGAGGATCGCGTCGAGGATCTTGTTCACGGTAATGCCTCCGGCGAAGCGCTGTGGAAGGAGACGCTCTGAGGGTCGTCGGGTATGAGGCAGAGCCGTCGGTTCGGCGGGTGATGCTGCTGGGGCGCTGGTGAGCGCGGTCGCCTGGTGACGCAGGCGTCCGGGCACGGACGGGTGTGGTGCCGCTGGGACAGCGCCCGGACACCGACCAAGGTATGACACCCAGTGCCAGGACACAAGACACTGCGTGCCAAGGATTTCTCAAATGTTTCGAGGGTGCGCACGCATGAGCGCGGTCCGCTACGCGCTGTGCTGTCACCGGCGCCCCGGGCTCCGCCCACCCCCGGGGGGCTCCGCCCGGCTGTCCCTGGGTTCCGCCGGTGCTCGCCTGCGGGCTCCGGCCCGCATTGGTGCCGGGCTCCGGCTCGCATCGGCCCCGGGCTCCGCGTGCAATGGCGCCGGGCGCCGCCCGTGCTCGTCTGCCGGGTTCGCCGGGCGCGTCGGTCTCGGGCTGTCCCGGGGCCCGGCCGGGCACCGCCTCCGCCCCGCCCGGCCCGGGGCCGGCGCCGGCCCCGGGCCGGGCGCGTGGCCGCTCCGTGCGCCGTCGGCACGCGCGCCTGCGCGAACTCGTATGCCGGACGGGAGCGTTGGCGGTTGCGCCCCTGGCGCTCTCGTCCCGCCGGATGCCGTGCTACGGCCTGCCCGCCGCCGTCTCCTGCAGGTCGTGGTGCGAGGTCTTGCCGCTCGCCGTGAGCGGCAACGAGTCGAGGAAGTGGATGCGGCTGGGCAGCTTGTACGCGGCGATCCGCTCCCGCAGGAACGCCGTCAGGCCGTCCGCCGTGAGCTCGCTCCCCTGTCGCAGCACGACGAAGGCCACCGGCACCTGGCCCTCCTCGGAGTCGGCGGCGGCGACGACCGCCGAGTGGGCGACGTCCGGGTGTTCGTCGATGGCCGACTCGACCTCTCCGGGGGTGATCTTGGACGTGCGCCGCACGATCAGGTCCTTGATGCGGTCGCGGAACCACCAGACCCCGTCGTCGTCCTGCGAGCCCATGTCCCCGGTGCGCAGCCATCCGTCCGTGAGGGAGCGCCGGGTGAGCTCTTCGTCGTCCCAGTAACCGCTCATCACCATCGGGCCCCGCACGAGCAGTTCGCCGGTCTCCTCGTCCGTGCGCAGCTGTGCACCGCCGACGGGCGTGCCGATGCGGCCGCCCCGGCCGGTCCCGGGGTCGCGCTCGACGGTGAGCCAGATCGCCTCGGTCAGGCCGTAGCCCACGCCGATCGGCAGCCCCGTGAGGGCTGTGAAGTCGCGCTGGAGCGCGCCGGGTACGGCCTCGCCGCCCGTGTAGACGCCGCGCAGCGAGGAGAACCATTCGCGCTCCGCCCGCGGCTCCCGCGCGAGCTGGGCCAGGACGTCGACGTGGGTGCAGATCAGGGTGGGGCGGTCGGCGAGCAGGCCCGAGACGTAGTCGTCCAGGTCGAAGCCGTCGTGAAGGACGGCCTTTCCGCCGGCCAGGAGGGTGCTCAGTGTCTCGATGAACCCGCTGACGTGGACCAGTGGATCGCACACCTGCACGACGTCGTCGGCCCCGATGCCGCCCATGGCCTCGGAGGTGCTGGTGAGCATGGCCAGGGCGGAGCGGTGGCTGTGCACGACGGCCTTCGGTTCGCCGCCCGAGCCGGAGGTGAAGAAGAGCGCGGCGGGCATGTCCGGCCCGGGCGGCGGCGGTGCGCCACCGGGGCGGGAGGCGAGCAGCGGGGCGAACGGCTCGTAGCGGCCGCCTGCCCCGCCGGACCCGCCTGTCCCGCCGGACCCGCCTGTCCCGCCGGATCCCCTGTGCGCGCCGCGCCCCGTGACCAGGACGCGGACGCCTGCCAGGACCGTCGGGTCCACGCCGTCGAGCCGGTCCGTCCGGCTCTCGTCGACGATCAGCCAGCGGGGGCGTGAGTGCCTCAGTGCCCGCTCGACCTCGGGCGGCGCGTAGCGCGTGTTCAGAGGTGCGGCGACGGCGCCCGAACGGAAGCAGGCCAGGTACGTCAGGACCGCCTCGGGGCAGGTCGGCAGCATGAACGCCACCCGCTCGCCCGCCAGTTGGTCCATCTCCGCGGCCAGAGCGCCGGTCGCGGCGGCGACGTCCCCGTACGTCCAGTGCCGTCCGTCGTGTACCAGTGCCGTCGGCTCGGGCGGGTGGGGTTCGAGCATGCGGCTGAGCCGCGGCGTGGTGGCATCGTGGGGCATGACGACCTCCTCGGGCCTCTTCCGGGCCGGTCACGCCTTCCGGCTTCCCCGCTCACGCCTGATATGCGGGGAAATCGCCGAATTGCGCCGAGTAAGGAGGTTTCCACTGTGCGTCGTGGCCGTACATGTGGGGCTGCCTTGCCGGGGAGACGGGGCTCTCCGTCGAGCACCGCCGGGGCTCAGTCGTCCCTGAGCGCCTGCTCGATCGTGCGCATGATCTCGCCGATGGGTGTGTCCGTGCGGGCGACGGTGACCAGCACCTCGTCCTCCCTGGTGGTCCCGGCGCCTCCGTTGCCGCCCGCGGCGACCCCGGCAGGTTCCGGCGCCGCGAGCCGGTTCGCCCCGAAGCCCGTACCGAAGGTCCTGCGTACGATTGCGAACGCGTGGTCCAACTGCGCCTCCACGTCGCCGACTCCGCCGCTGCGCAGCCAGCGCCGCAGCACATGGTTGTGCGCCGTGACGACGGCGGAGGCGGCCACCTCCGCCAGCAGCGGGTCGTCGTCGCCGTCGCGGTGAGCCGCCTCGTCGAAGTGGCCCAGCAGATAGCGCGTGAAGAGCCGCTCGTACCGTGCGACGGAGGCGATCTCGCGCTCGCGCAGCGCCGGCACGTCACGGGTCAGCTTGTAGCGCTCGACGCTGCCCTTCGGGGACGCCGCGTACATCCGCATGACTTCCTTGATGCCCCGGCACACGGTGTCGAGAGGGTTCTCGTGGGACGGCGCGGCCTCCAGCACCGCCTGTGCCCGCACCAGCGTGTCGTCGTGGTCGGGGAAGATCGCCTCTTCCTTGGCGCGGAAGTGCCGGAAGAAGGTGCGGCGGGCCACACCGGCCGTCGCCGCGATCTCGTCGACCGTCGTGGCCTCGTAACCCTTCGTCGCGAAGAGCTCCATGGCCGCCGCCGCCAACTCGCGGCGCATCCTGAGGCGCTGGGAGGATGCGGCTGGCGAACGGGACGGCTTCGCGGAGTCTGACATGCGGGGAACGTTACATGCCGTGACGGGCTCGGGGGGCGGGCCGCCGCCCGACGGCTCAAGCAGCCCGCCCCACCGGTTGTCCCGCTTCACAGAAGCGTCACCGCGCTGCGTACTCGCGGAAGCCCCGTCCCGTCTTGCGGCCCAGGCATCCGGCCGCGACCAGGTGTTCCAGCAGCGGCGCCGGTGCCAGACCCGGATCGCGGAACTCCCGGTGCAGCACCTGCTCGATGGCGAGCGAGACGTCCAGTCCGACCACGTCCAGCAGTTCGAACGGCCCCATCGGGTAGCCGCCGCCGAGCCGCATCGCGGCGTCGATGTCGTCGAGCGAGGCGTAGTGCTGCTCGACCATCTTCACGGCGTTGTTGAGGTACGGGAACAGCAGCGCGTTCACGATGAAGCCCGCACGGTCGCCGCAGTCCACGGGGTGCTTGCGGATCGCCCCGCACACCTCGCGCACCGTCGCGTGTGCCTCGTCGCCGGTCAGGACCGTACGCACGACCTCGACGAGCTTCATCGCCGGCGCCGGGTTGAAGAAGTGCATTCCGATCACGTCCTGCGGACGCGACGTGGCCCGGGCACAGGCCACCACCGGGAGGGAACTGGTGGTCGTGGCCAGCACGGCTCCGGGCTTGCACACCTTGTCGAGGGTCCCGAAGAGCTCCCGTTTGACCGCGAGGTCCTCCGCGACGGCCTCGACGGCCAGGTCGACGCCGGACAGCGCGTCCAGCGAACCGGCCGGCGTGACGCGGGCGAGTGCCGCGTCGCGGTCCTGCTCGCTCATCCGGCCCTTCTTCACGGCCCGTTCGAAGGACTTGGCGATACGGGCCTTGGCGGCCTCCGCCTTCTCCTCACTGCGTGCCGCGAGGACCGTGTCGTATCCGGCCTTGGCGAAGACCTCGGCGATGCCGCTGGCCATCGTGCCCGAACCGGCGACCCCGACGGCGGACACCGGTCGGCCCGGCGTACGGGCGCTGCCGCCGTCCGGGGTCCCGGAGTCGGCGACGGTGACGGAGGAACCCGGCGCCTCGTAGGAGTAGAAGCCGCGGCCGGCCTTCTGGCCCGTCAGTCCCGCGTCGCTCAGCTGCCGGAGGATGGGCGCGGGGGCGTGCAGACGGTCGTGGGAGTCGGCGTACATGGCGTCGAGCACGGTGCGTGCCGTGTCGATCCCGATGAGGTCCAGCAGCGCCAGCGGGCCCATCGGGAGGCCGCATCCCAGGCGCATGGCGCTGTCGATGTCCTCGCGGCTGGCGTAGCGCGACTCGTACATCGCCGCGGCCTGGTTGAGGTAGCCGAACAGCAGCCCGTCGGCGACGAACCCGGGCCGGTCGCCGACCGCGACGGGCTCCTTGCCCAGCTCCCGTGCCAGTTCGGTCACGGCGTTGACGGCCTCCGGTGACGTGAGCACCGAGGAGACGACCTCGACGAGCTTCATCGCCGGCGCGGGGTGGAAGAAGTGCAGGCCCAGCACGCGTTCGGGGCGGTCGGAATCGGCCGCGAGGCGGGTGACGGAGAGCGCGTTGGTGCCCGTGGCCAGGATCGTGCCGGGCTTCACGACGGTGTCGAGCGCGGCGAACACCTGACACTTGGTGTCGTAGTCCTCCGGCACCACCTCGATGACGAGGTCCGCCTCGGCGGCGGCCTCCAGGTCGCTGAAGGTGCGGAAGCGGGCGAGTGCGCCGCGCCGCTCGTCCTCCGTCATCCGCTCGCGCTCCACGGCGCGCGCGGTGGAGGCCTCGAAGGCGGCGGTGGCGTGGCGTGCCGCGGCGTCGCTGATGTCGACGCCGATGACTTCGCGGCCCGCGCGGGCGAGCACGTCGGCGATGCCGGTGCCCATCGTGCCGAGGCCGATGACGGCGATGGTGTGCAGAGGCGGACGGTCCATCACGGGACTCCTCTGTGTGACGACTGACGATGAGGGTGTGCCGTGCCGCGCGCAGGGCTGGGAGCCGGGCGCGGCGACGGGCGGGAAATGAGGAATCGGAAAGGCGAGGAAGCAGGGAGGAAGCCGGGAGGAGAGACGGAAGGCCGACCCTGTCCCGGGGCCGTTCCGTACTGGGCGGTGCAGCCCGGGCGGAGCCGCGGCGATACGTGCGCCACGGGCCCGGACCCCCGCCGAACCGACTTCACTCTCAGGCGGCTGCGTCACCAGGCCGCCTGAGCGGGGGTGCCGCTCTGACGAGCAGCTTAACTCGTGGGTAACCAATGCGCCAGGGGTATGGCACTTCCAGGGCTGTGGGACGGAGCACGTGGGGGAGGGAGCGGGAAGTGGGCGACGCATTCCGATCGTTGACGGATCGCGTACGGGCCGAGGCGGACCCGGCCGAGTACGAGCGGCTGGTCGCACTCGCCAGGGAGGACACTCCCGCGGCGCGGGACGAGCTGGCGTCCGTGCTGGCGGAGAGCCAACGCCCTTTGTGGGCGAGGGAAGTGGCGGCGTTCGCCCTCGGCAGCGCGGGGGACAGGCGCAGCTTCGAGACGTTGATCTTCATGCTGAACTACCGCGATCCCGTGCGCTGCGCCACTGCCGCCCACGCTCTGGCACGCCTGCGCGACCCCCGTACGGCGCGTGCCGCCGCGGCCCTCGCGACGAACGAACTGCGCACCGGCTACGCGCTCCACGCGGTGCGGCTGCTCACGGCCTTACGGGCGCCGGAGTCCGTCCCCACCCTGATCTCCGTGCTGCAGCGGCTGCTGATGGGGCCGGTGCACTACTGGCCCATCGCGGAGGCGTGCGTGCAGGGCCTGGGCGCGCTGGGCGACCGACGTGCGGTCGCGGTGCTGGGCGCGGCCGCCGAGCACCACCGGCTGTCGCCGTTCGCGAAGGCGGCGCTCGCGCGGATCCCGGCGCAGCAGGGGAGAGCCCGCAGAAGACCGGTCAGACCGAACCGCTGTCCGTGAGCGGCGGTGCCGGTGGCGGCTGGCGCGGGGCGAGCGGCCGCGCGTAGTGCACGAGCGGGATGAGCGTCCCGTTGCCGTCGACGTCGAAGGTGTCCTGCGTGCCGTCAGTGGTGAAGCCGGCGAGTTCGTAGAAGCGGCGGGCGCGGGCGTTGCCCTCGATCGTCCACAACACGACGCGTGTGAAACCCAGTTGGGCGGCGCGTTCCAGGCAGGCCGTCGTCAGGGCCCGGCCGATGCCCGTGCCGAGCAGGCCCGGGCGCACGTAGATCGCGTAGAGCTCCGCGACGTCGGCCGTGCGCGGCCCGGCGTTCGTGTGCGCCCCGCCCGGCCGGTCCGGACCGAGTGCCGCCCAGCCCGTGACGGTGCCGTCGCCGTCTTCCGTGACGAGGTTGACGACCACGTCGTCGGGGGATCGGGCGGCGAACATCTCACGCCGGCGGGCGGCGTCCTCCGCCACGGACATCGCATCGAGGAACGTGCGTGGCAGCAGATCCGCGTACGCCGACTGCCAGGCCCGCACCCGCAGTTCGGCGACGGCGTCGATGTCCGCCTCGGTCATCTCCCTTACCCGCATGAACGGATGCTGGCAGAGCGGAGCTCGCATCACGAGGGGTTTTCCCGGGGGCCTCGCGGGGGCGGACGCGTGCGGTCGTCCGTCGGGGGCCGCGCACATCCGCGGCGCGCGGGGGGCGCAATCCGGACGGTAGATGTCGGGAATCGGCGCCAGCATGGACGTATGACAGAGAGCTGGGCGGCCTTCCGTGCCGCCGAACCCGAGTTCGCCGACCTCGTACGGGCCCGGTTCGGGGCCTTTCAGCACCACGTGCTCGCCACGCTGCGACCCGACGGCTCGCCCCGCCTGACCGGCCTGGAGGGTGACTTCCGCGGCGACGAGCTGTGGCTCGGCATGATGATCGGCTCCCGCAAGGCCCTCGACCTCCGCCGCGACCCCCGTTTCTCCATGTATGCGAACCCCGGCACGGGTACCGGCATGAGCGGCGGCGACGTCCGCGTCTCGGGGCGCGCGGTCGAGGTGACCGCTCCGGAGGAGTTCGCGCGCTACGCGTCGGGCGCGGCGGAGGGCGAGGTGCCCGAGCGCTTCCACCTGTTCCGGGCCGAACTCTCGGAGGTCGTACGGATCACCATCGAGGACCCGTACATCGTCTTCCAGGTCTGGCACCCGGGCCGCCCCCTGCGCACGATCCGCCGCCTGGACGAGGACAGCACGGTCCACGAGGACGAGTGAACGGCCGCTCCCAGGAGTTACCGGCCGCGGGCGGCGTGAACCACAGCCGTCGTGAACCGCTGCCGCCGCCCTCACCTCCCGCTAGAGCAGCGTGAGCTGCGTGCAGTGCGGGGCGTCGGGCTCCTCCTCCTGCGCCGTGCCGGTCCCGGGCGCTCTGTCCGGGTGCACCTCGATGCGGCGGTGGGTGCCCGGTGAGGCCGGGCCGATGCCGTACTCGTCGGCCAGTTCGTGGACCTGCCGGGTGATGCGGCGCTGATACCACTTCGGGGCGTACGCGCCGTCCGCGTACAGCCCTTCGTAGTGGCGCACCAGGCCGGGGTGGTGCTTCGCGAGCCACTGCATGTACCACTCGCGTGCGCCCGGCCGCAGGTGCAGGGCGAGCGGGGTGACGGAGGTGGCTCCGGCGGCGGCTATCGCCCGCACCGTGGTGCGCAGTTGGGCCGGCGAGTCGCTCAGGAACGGGATGACGGGTGCCATGAGCACGCCGCAGGGGATGCCCTGGCTGCTCAGGGTGCGTACGACGTCGAGGCGGCGTTCCGGCGCGGGGGTGCCCGGCTCGACGGTGCGCCACAGCTCCTCGTCGGTGAATCCCACGGACACCGAGATCCCGACGTCCGTGACGGCTGCCGCCGAACGCAGCAGGTCGAGGTCGCGCAGGATGAGCGTCCCCTTGGTGAGGATCGAGAAAGGGTTGGTGTAGTCGCGCAGCGCCGTGAGGATGCCGGGCATCAAGCGGTACCGGCCTTCCGCGCGCTGGTAGCAGTCGACGTTGGTGCCCATCGCGATGTGCTGGCCGCGCCAGCGGCTCGACCCGAGCTCGCGGCGGAGCAGTTCGGGGGCGTTCACCTTGACGACTATCTGGGAGTCGAAGCCCGCTCCCGTGTCGAGGTCGAGATAGCGGTGCGTACCGCGCGCGAAGCAGTAGACGCAGGCGTGCGAACAACCCCGGTACGGGTTGACCGTCCATTCGAACGGCATGCGGGAGGCGCCCGGCACGCGGTTCACGATCGATCGCGCGCGCACCTCGTGGAAGGTGATGCCCGAGAACTCGGGGGTGTTGAACGTGCGCGTGACCACATCGGTGCCGAAGAGGGCGGGATTCACCGCCGACCCGTCGCCGCTCAGATTCTCCCAGCGCATGGACCCTCCTCGTGCCTCGTGCTGTTCGTACGCAGAGAATAGAACATCTGTTCCCACGCGCTGTGTCAAGCTGATTTGGGCCCGGGTCCGCGGGGTGATTGGGTTGCCTGGCCCCCGCGGGGGCGCAACGGAAGTGCCGAGGAGCAGGAGGAGCAAATGGCTCAGGTCGAGGCGAGCACTCATCGCGAGATCGCCGCGGAGCCCGAGGCGGTGCGCAGGGCGCTCGCCGACTACAGCGAGACCCGGCCGAAGCTGCTGCCCGGCCACTACAGCGAGTACGAGGTGCGCGAGGGCGGCAAGGGTGCCGGCACCGTCGTGCACTGGAAGATCCAGGCCACCAGCAAGCGGGTCCGTGACTGCCTGATCGACGTCTCGGAGTCGGCCGGCGGAGACCTGATCGAGAGCGACCGCAACTCCTCGATGGTCACGACCTGGAACGTCGCGCCTGCCGGCGAAGGCGCCCGGGTCACCGTGAAGACGACCTGGAAGGGCGCGGGCGGCATCGGCGGCTTCTTCGAGCGGACCTTCGCACCCAAGGGGCTGGCCCGTATCTACGACGAGGTGCTGGCCAAACTCGCCGCCGAGACGGAGAAGTAGGAGCCGTAAGCGGTAAGACACGGATGGGCGGCCCCAGGGCTGCTCACCGGAACGAGTGGTTTTCGCGACGGGGCGGGTCGCGGGCAGCGGCGCCCGTCCCGCCGTCACCCGTCGTCAAAGCCGCAGTTGAGGGCCCGACAGGCGCCCTGGGCAACCGACTTGGCGCTGCGCCGGGCTACCGGTGCCGCCTGGTGTCTGACTTGCTCGCCCTTGTCGCGTAATGCGAGAAATGCTCCCCGACGACGGGTGGACGCGATCAGGGGAGTGCGATGAGCGGGACGGCTCTGGGGCGCTCGCACCCTTCCCCTGCGCCTGGGGGTGCCTCCCCCGGGGCCTTCGGCCCGCGCGAAACCCCTGTGCCCGCGTTCGTCGAAGTGAGCCTGGAGATCCCGGGCACTGGCACTGGCACTGGCACTGGCACTGGCATCGGCGCCGGAGCGCCGGACGAGCCGGGGACCGGGTCCGAGTTCTCCGCGGCCGTGCCGCCGCCGCACCCGGACGGAGCCGCAGGGCTCAGCCCGCGCCGCGTACGGCTGGTCTTCCTCGGACTGATGCTCGCGCTGCTTCTGGCCGCGCTCGAACAGACCATCGTCGCCACGGCGTTGCCCGAGATCGTCGGCGAACTGCACGGCCTGGACCGTATGTCGTGGGCCGTGACCTCCTATCTCCTCGCCGCCACCATCGGCCTGCCCGTCTACGGAAAGCTCGGCGACCTCTTCGGCCGCAAAGGGATCTTCCTCTTCGCCATCGCGGTCTTCGTCGCCGGATCGGCGCTCGCGGGCTGGTCGCGCACGATGACCGAACTGATCGCCTACCGGGCGCTGCAGGGCGTCGGCGCCGGCGGAGTCATGATCGGGGTGCAGGCGATCATCGCGGATGTCGTGCCGCCCCGCGAACGCGGCCGCTACATGGGGATGATCGGCGCCGCGTTCGGCCTGGCGTCCGTGGCCGGGCCGCTGCTCGGCGGCTGGTTCACCGACGAACTCTCCTGGCGCTGGTGCTTCTACATCAACGTGCCCTTCGGCCTCGTCACGCTGCTCGTCACCGCGCTGGTGCTGAAGCTGCCCCGCCCGCAGGGCCGTCCGAAGCTGGACGTGCCCGGGACCGTCCTGCTCGGCGCCTTCTCCACCTGCCTGGTGCTGCTGACGAGCTGGGGCGGAACCGAGTACGAGTGGGACGACACGGTGATCCTCGGGCTGGCCGCCGGCGGCGCACTGAGCATCGTGCTCTTCCTCGCCGTCGAACGCCTGGTGAGCGAACCCGTCCTTCCGCTGCGCCTCTTCCGCGACTCCGTCTTCAACGTCACCGGCGTCGTCGGAGTGGCCCTCGGCATCGCGTTGTTCGGCGCCGCGAGCTATCTTCCCGGCTTCCTGCAGATGGTCGACGGCGTGACCGCCACGGAGTCCGGTCTGCTGATGCTGCCCATGATGGGCGGCGTCGTGCTCTCCTCAACCCTCTCGGGGCAGCTCATCTCCCGTACGGGCCGCTACCGGATCTTCCCCGTGCTGGGCTGCGCCCTCTCCGCCGTGGGCATGTGGCTGCTCTCGCGGCTGGAGGCCGGCACGTCCCGTACGGACTACAGCATCTGGATGGGCGTCTTCGGCCTCGGGATCGGGCTCGTGCTGCCGGTGCTGATCCTCGCCGTGCAGAACTCCGTACCGGTCCGCGACCTCGGTGCGGCGACCAGTGCCAACAACTACTTCCGTCAGATCGGCGGCAGCGTCGGCGCCGCCGTCTTCGGCACGGTCTTCATCCAGCGGCTCACCGATTCCCTCGCGGACAGGCTCCCGCAGGACGTGCCGCGGGGGCTGCCCGACCCGTCGTCGCTGACCCCGCAGGCGGTGCACGCGCTGCCCGGCCCGCTGCGTGAGATCTACGTACAGGCCTACGCCGACGCCATGCCGCGCATCTTCCTCTACCTGGTCCCGGTGCTCGTACTCGGGCTGCTCTTCAGCTTCTTCCTCAAGGAGAAACCGCTCGTGACCGAGAACGCCCCCGTGCCCGAGGCACGCACTCCCGCGCCCGCACACCCCCTCGCGCCCGAAGCCGCGGCAAGTGCCCCGCACGTGACGGGAGTTCCCGTGTGCGGGACCGTGCGCCACAGCGACGGCAGCAGTGTGCCGCGCGCCGCCCTCACGCTCATCGACACGTACGGAAAGCAGGTCGGGCGCGGCGCGACGGCGGAGGACGGCCGGTACGCCCTGAGCACTCCCGCCACCGGCTCGTACGTCCTGATCGCGGCGGCGAGCGGTCACCGTCCGCAGGCCGTCAGCGTCACCGTGGCGGAACGCCCCGTGGAGCTGGACGTGGTGCTGGGCGGCGCCGGACGGCTCACGGGCTGCGTGCTCACCCCGGACGCGCAGCCCGTACGGGAGGCGTCGGTGACCCTCACCGACGCGCGCGGGGAGGTCGTGGCCGCCACCCGCAGCGGCGCGGAGGGCAACTACGTACTGGACGAGCTGGTGGACGGCGAGTACACGCTCGCGGCGAGCGCACCGGCGTACCGTCCCGCGGCGCTGCCGGTCTCCGTGCAGGCCGCACGCGAGACCAGGCAGGACATCGAACTCGCGGGCGGTGCGATGCTGCGCGGCACCGTACGGGCAGCCGGCGGACGGCCCGTGGAGGACGCCCGCGTGACGCTGCTGGACGCCGCGGGCAACGTCGTCGACACGGCGACGACCCGCGCCGACGGTGTCTTCCGCTTCGTCGACCTGGCCGCCGGCGAGTACACCGTCATCGCGGCCGGGTATCCGCCGGTCGCCACCGTGCTCCAGATCGCGGGCGGCGGGCGCGCGGAGCGCGATCTGCAACTGGGGCACGAGAACTGACGGTTCGCCGACGGCCGACGGCCGACGGCCGACAGCAGACGGCGACGGGGCGGCCCCGGCCCGTCCCGGGTTGACGCGAGCGTGTCGCGCCGAGGCCCGTCCGGCGCCCGCAGAGCCGTGAAATGCCTGGTCGGCGGGGGATGCCGGGGAACTCCAGTGGTAGAGACCACAGGAGTTATCCACAAGGGTGTCACCGGGTATGCGTACCGCGTAACGTTCCGGACATGAAGATCCTCATCAGCGCCGACATGGAAGGCGCCACCGGCGTGACATGGCCCGGCGACGTGCTGCCTGGCACCGCCCAATGGGAGCGCTGCCGTCCGATGTTCACCTCGGACGTCAACGCCGCGGTCACCGGATTCTTCGAGGGCGGCGCCGATGAGGTGCTCATCAACGAGGCGCACTGGTCGATGCGCAATCTCCTGCTCGAACAGCTCGACGACCGGGCGCAGATGCTCACCGGCCGGCACAAGTCGCTCAGCATGGTCGAGGGCGTGCAGCACGGCGATGTGGACGGCATCGCCTTCGTCGGCTATCACACGGGCGCCGGCACCGAAGGCGTCCTCGCGCACACCTATCTGGCCAACTCCATCACGGGCGTGTGGGCTGACGGGGTCCGCGCCAGCGAGGGCCTGCTCAACGCCCTCGTCGTCGAGGAGTACGGGGTGCCGGTCGTGCTGGTCACGGGCGACGACCGCACGCTTGAGGACGCGAAGGGCTATGCCCCGGACGCGTTCGGCGTCGCCGTGAAGGACTACGTCTCGCGTTACGCGGCGGTCTGCCGCACACCGGGCCGCACGGCGGCGGACATCAAGGAGGCAGCCCGCAAGGCCACCGCTCTGGCCGTGCGTGCGGACCCGTCACAGCCTCAGGAACACACGGTGGAGCTGGAGTTCGACGCGGAGCACCTGGCAGGCGCCGCGACCGTCGTGCCGGGCGTGGAGCGCACCGGGGAGCGCCGCGTCGCCTACACCTCCCCGGGCATGTACGAGGGAATCCGCACGTTCAAGGCGGTCACGACCATCGTGTCGGCCGCCGTGGAGGAGCAGTATGGCTGAGCACATCGACCGGACGGCGCTGGACGAGGCGGTGACCTTCACCTCGGAGCTCATCCGCATCGACACCACGAACCGCGGTGGAGGCGAGGGTTCCGAGCGCGCCGCGGCCGAGTATGTCGCCGAACGTCTCTCTTCCGTGGGCATCGAGCCGCAGATGCTGGAGAAGGCACCGGGGCGTACGAACGTGGTGGCCAGGATTCCCGGCAGCGATCCGGGTGCCGACGCGCTGCTCGTGCACGGCCATCTCGACGTGGTGCCCGCCGAGCCCGCCGACTGGAGCGTCCACCCCTTCTCGGGCGAGATCCGCGACGGAGTGGTCTGGGGCCGCGGCGCCATCGACATGAAGAACGCCGACGCCATGGTGCTGGCCGTCGTACGCGCCTGGTCGAGAGCAGGCGTGCGGCCGCGCCGCGACATCGTGCTGGCCTTCACCGCCGACGAGGAGGACAGCGCCGAATACGGCTCGGACTACCTGGCGGAGCAGCACCCCGGACTCTTCGAAGGCTGCACCGAAGGCATCAGCGAGTCCGGGGCCTTCACCTTCCACGCGGGGAACGGGCTCCGGCTGTATCCGGTCGCCGCGGGGGAGCGCGGCACGGCCTGGCTCAAGCTCACCGCACGCGGCCGGGCGGGGCACGGCTCGAAGGTCAACCGGTCGAACGCGGTGAGCAGGCTCGCCGCCGCCGTCGCCCGCATCGGAGAGCACGAATGGCCGCTGCGGCTGACGCCGACCGTGCGTGCCGCCCTGAAGGAACTGGCGGCGGTGCACGGTCTGCCCGAGCCGGACCTGGAGGCCCCGGGGTTCGACGCCGACAAGCTGCTCGTCGAACTGGGGCAGGCCGCCTCCCTGGTGGAGCCCACCGTGCGCAACAGCGCCAACCCGACCATGCTCGACGCCGGTTACAAGGTGAACGTCGTCCCCGGCAGCGCCACCGCCTTCGTCGACGGGCGGATGCTTCCCGGCGGCGAGGAGGAGTTCCACCGCACTCTGGACGAGCTCACCGGGCCGCACGTGGACTGGGAGTTCCACCACCGTGAGGTCCCCCTGCAGGCGCCCGTGGACTCGGCGTCGTACGGCGTGCTGCGTGAGGCGCTGGAGCACTTCGACCCGGACGCCCATGTGGTGCCGTTCTGCATGTCCGGCGGCACCGACGCCAAGCAGTTCTCCCGGCTGGGCATCACGGGATACGGCTTCACTCCGCTGATCCTCCCCGAGGGCTTCGACTACTGGGCGCTCTTCCACGGGGTGGACGAGCGGGTTCCGGTGGACGCCCTGCACTTCGGCACCCGCGTCCTCGACCGCGCCCTGCTCGTTCTCTGACCGCGTCGGCACGGCTCCTCACCCGCACCCCCGCCCCCACGGAGGTTCACAGCACATGGCGAAGACCATCGCGCCTTACGGCAGTTGGCCGTCCCCCATCGACGCCGCCCTCGTCGCGTCGCACAACGGGCGTCCGGAGTATCTCGGCGCCGTCGGCGAGGAGATGTGGTGGACCGAGCCCCGCCCAGCGGAGGGCGGCCGCCGCGCCCTCATGCGGCTGACGGCCGACGGCGGCGAGGCGCAGTCCGTGCTGTCCCCGCCGTGGAACGTACGCAACCGTGTCATCGAGTACGGCGGGCTGCCGTGGGCCGGCACTCCCCGCACCGGGGGCGGACCGCTGATCGTCTTCACCCACTTCGCGGACCAGCGGCTGTACGCGTACGAGCCGGACAGCCCCGTGCAGGCACCGAGGCCGCTCACACCCGTGGCGGACGTGATCGCGGGCGGGCTGCGCTGGTGCGATCCCGTCGTGGTGCCGGAGGGCCCCGCCGGGCCCGAAGTGTGGTGCGTCCTGGAGGAGTTCACCGGCGAGGGGCCCACCGACCTGCGGCGCGTCATCGCGGCCGTGCCGCTCGACGGCTCGGCGGCCGGCGACCGCGGTCTCGTACGCGAACTGACCGATGACGCAAGCCGGTTCGTGACCGGGCCGCGGATCTCCCCCGACGGCGGCCGCGCCGCCTGGCTCGCCTGGGACCACCCGGCGATGCCCTGGGACGGCACCCTGGTGAAGACGGCCCGGATCACCGCGGACGGCTCGTTCGAAGGCGTACGGACCGTCGCGGGCGGGCCGGAGGAGTCCGTGGCGCAGGTCGAATGGGGGCCCGACGGAGCCCTGTTGCTCTGCTCGGACGGTTCGGGCTGGTGGAACCTGCAGCGGCTCGATCTCGACGCGCCCGTCTCCGGGCCTTCCGGCAGAGGCGCCCTGTGCCCGCGCGAGGAGGAGTTCGCCGCGGGGCTCTGGCGGATCGGGCAGAAGTGGTTCGAGCCGCTGGAGGGCGGCCTGATCGCGACGCTGCACGGGCGCGGCTCCATGCGGCTGGGCGTCCTCGACCCGGAGAGCGGCGAACTCGCCGACGCCACCGGCCCGTGGACGGAGTGGGCGGCCCTTGCGACGGCGGGCAGCCGGGTCGTCGGCGTGGCCGCCGGGCCGCACAGCTCCTACGAGGTCGTGGAACTGGACACGCGCACCGGCCACAGCAGGGTCGTCGCAGCGCACCACAAGGACGCCGTCGACCCGGCGTACTATCCGCAGCCGCGTGAACGCACCTTCACCGGTCCCGACGGCCGTGACATCCACGCCCAGGTCTACCCTCCGCACCACCCCGGACACGAGGCGCCCGCAGGCGAGTTGCCGCCCTACGTGGTCTGGGCTCACGGCGGTCCGACGGGCCGGGCACCGCTCGTACTGGACCTGGAGATCGCCTACTTCACCTCACGCGGCATCGGCGTCGTCGAGGTGAACTACGGCGGTTCGACGGGCTACGGGCGCGCCTACCGCAACCGGCTGCGCGAGCAGTGGGGCATCGTCGACGTCGAGGACTGCGCGGCCGTCGCACGCAGTCTGGCCGCCGAGGGCGAGGCCGACCCGGCGCGGCTCGCCGTGCGCGGCGGCAGCGCCGGCGGCTGGACGAGCGCCGCCTCCCTCACCTCACCCGCCACCGAAGGCCTGTACGCGTGCGGGACGATCAGCTATCCCATCCTCGACCTGGCGGGATGGGCCACCGGAGAGACCCACGACTTCGAGTCGCAGTATCTGGAGTCCCTGGTCGGCCCGTTGGAGCACTTCCCGGACCGCTACCGCGACCGTTCCCCGCTCCACCACGCGGACCGGGTCACCGTGCCCTTCCTCCTGCTTCAGGGTCTGGACGACGTGATCTGCCCGCCCGTGCAGTGCGAACGGTTCGTGGAGCACGTGGACGGCAGCCGCGTCCCGTACGCGTATCTCACCTTCGAGGGCGAGGGCCACGGCTTCCGCCGCGCGGAGACGATCATCCGCACCGTCGAGGCCGAACTCTCCCTGTACGTACAGACCTTTGACATCGCACGCGACGACGTACCAGTGCTGGAGCTGAACCGATGAGCAGCGACGCCCCGGCGCCCGCCACCGAAGCATCCGCCGCCGTCTCTGCGCCCGGGCCCGCCCCCGTGCCCGCGACCGGGCCCGCGGCGGCGCTCACCAGGCCGCGCCGTCTGCGGCCCGGCGACCGTGTCGGCGTCGTCGCCCCCAGCGGGCCTGTCCCGCGGGAGCGGCTGGAGGCGGGAGTGGCGGTGCTGCGCGAGTGGGGCCTGGAGCCCGTCGTCGGAGCGCATGTGCTGGAGCCGCACCCGACCCTCGGGCACCTGTCGAGCGCGGACGAGCACCGGGCCCGCGACTTGGAGGACGCCTGGTGCGACCCGTCCGTCGCGGGAGTCGTCCCGGCGCGGGGCGGCTACGGCATGCAGCGCGTCCTCGACCTGCTCGACTGGGACAGGATGCGCGCGGCGGGCCCGAAGGTGTTCGTCGGGTACAGCGACCTCACCGTCCTGCACGAGGCCTTCGCGCAGCGCGTCGGCCTCGCCACGCTGCACGGCCCGATGGCGGCCACGGCCTCGTTCCTCGACGACGAGGCGACGCGCGATCACCTGCGCCGGTCGCTCTTCACACCCGAGAGCGTCCTGCGGATCGGTCCCGGCGACGGGGCGCGCACCCTCGTCCCGGGGCGCGCCCACGGTGTCACCCTCGGCGGGAACCTCAGCCTCCTCGCGGCCGAGCGCGGTACTCCCGGCGCCAGGCCCTGTGCCGCGGGCGGCATCCTGCTGCTGGAGGACATAGACCAGCCGCCCTACAGCATCGACCGGCTGCTCACGCAACTGCTGCGCTCGGGCTGGTTCGACGGCGTCGCCGGTATCGCCCTGGGTTCCTGGACGGCGTGCGGCGAGCCCGAAGAGGTCGGCGTGGTGCTGCGCGAGAGGCTCGAACCGCTGGGCGTGCCGGTCGTCGAGGACCTCTGCTTCGGGCACGGCCCCTCGACGCCCACCCTCCCGCTCGGCGTCCCCGCCGTGCTGGACGCCGACGCCCGTACCCTCACCTACGACGAACCGGGACTGCTGTGACCGCCATCGAAGCCTCCATCCCGCCGCTGCCGCCGGGCGAGCCGGACCCGTCCGTCTCCGACCCGCACGCGCTGCTGCGCGGCTATCTCGACTACTACCGCGACACCCTCCTGCGGAAGACCGACGGCCTTTCGGAGGAGGACCTCCGGGGCAGCCGCGTGCCTTCGGGCTGGTCGCCTCTCGAGCTGGTGCGGCACCTGACCTACGTCGAACGCCGCTGGCTGTCCTGGGGGTTCGAGGCGGAGCGTGTTCCGGACCCGTGGGGCGACAGGGGCGGCGACGACAGGTGGCGTGTCCCCGACGGCATGTCCAGCGCCGACGTCATCGACGCCTTCCGCGCACAGTGCGACCGCTCCCGCGAGATCGTCCGCGACGCGCGGCTGGACGCACACGCACGCCTCGGCGGCCGCTTCCCCACGGAGGACGAGGCTCCTTCGCTGGCGTGGATCCTCTTCCATCTCCTGCAGGAGTACGCGCGGCACGTGGGCCAGCTCGATGTGGCGCGTGAGCTGGCGGACGGCGCGACGGGGGAGTGACACGGCACGGCCGGAGGTCGAACGGACCTGCGTCCGGGCCCTGTCCGGGCCTCTCTTCGGGCCTTGCCTTGTCCGGACGCGTGTTTCGGGACCCGTGTCCGCACCCATATGAGGACCCCTGTCCGCACCCTCGGGTCCGGGCGGTTCCTGGGCGGTTCCCGGGCGGTTCCCGGCGGACCCGTCAGAGCTCCGCGAGGTCCGCCACCGTCCGTACCTGCCCCGACAGCCGCACGCTGCCGGACAGGTCGCCGCTCCCGTCGACCCACCACAGCAGGAATTCCACGAGGCGGGCCACGGCCCAGGCGCGTACGCGCGTCACATCCTCACCGAGAGCGTCGGCCACGAGGGCGGTGCGCCGGGTGAGCACCCGGTGCGGATCGGGATGTGCGAACGGGTCGTCGACCTGCTGGATCAGCGGCCAGGGGTCGAAGGCCGGATCCCCGTGCATCGGCTTGGTGTCGATCGCCAGCCACGGCTCGCGCTCGGCGGCCAGCAGGTTGCCCGGGTTGAAGTCGCCGTGGAGGACGGTCTCCCGCCGGGCGGTGAGCGGGAGTTCTCGCAGCAGCTCCGCCCCGAGCACGAATAGACCCGTGTCCACGCCTGCGGGCCACTCGTGACCCGCCACGCGTTCCTCGGCCTGCTGCGCCCAGTCTGCCGACACCGCTGACAGCCGCTCCACCGACGGCACTTCGCCTTCGCTGCCCGCGTCCCACAGCTGCCGCAGCACGCGCGCACCCGTCAGAAGCCGTTCCTCGGCCGGGATCGCGCCGGCCTGGCGCAGCTCGGTGCCCGGCTCGCACCGCTCCAGCAGCAGCGCGTAACGCTCCGCGTCGTGCTCATGGACGAGCACCGAACCGCGGCCCGCCCACAGCCTCATCACCTCGCCCTCCGGCCGTGCCTCCCGGTGCGGCCATGTCACCTTCAGCACCGCGCGCGTGCCGTCCGCCCGCAGCGCCGGAGCGACCCACGAGCAGCTCCCACCGTGGTACGGGGCGCCGAGCCGCAGTTCCCAGCGGTCGCGGAACTCCTCGACCAGCGTGGGCAGTCGCTCCAGCCACTCGCGTCCGCTCGCGGTGCGCCGCATGTCGTTCAGCACGGGGAGTGAGGGCGGGAAGAGCGAAGGGTCGGTCACCGTACGTTCGTACCACGGCCGTCCGTCCCCGGGCCGCCTCATTTCCCGCCGCCGGCCGCTCCCCGTCCATGGCCGGGCGGCCGGAGCCGGAACGGGGCTCCGCGCCTGGTCGTGCGGCCTGTTCAAGGCGCAGTACAGCGTGTTCCATGGTCATCAGGGGTCCCGGCAAGGCGGCGGCGCCCACGGAGAGGATCGAGGCGACCGTGCCTGCGACGCTGCGACGCACCACCGTCAACCTGCCCGCCGCTCCCGTCGGCCCTGAGAACCCGCTGCCCGCGCTGGCGCCGCTGGACGAGATGCACACCGTCGACGAGCGCCAACGGGCCGAGCTGCCGCCCGACATGGCGCGTCAGGTCGGCTACGCCCCGCTGCGGTCCGTGCTTCCGGTCCCCGTACTCGACGGGTACACGCGCGAGCGCACCCCCGCCGGCCTCGACGCCCTCGTTCTGGAGAACGACCGGCTGCGGGCGACCGTGCTGCCGGGCTTCGGCGGCCGAGTCCACTCCCTCCACCACAAGCCCACCGGGCGCGAACTGCTCTACACCAACCCCGTGCTGCAGCCCGCCGACTTCGCCCTCAACGGCGCGTGGTTCTCCGGGGGAATCGAGTGGAACATCGGCGCGACCGGCCACACCACGCTGTCCGTCGCCCCCGTCCACGCCGCCCGGGTGCCCGCTCCCGACGGCGGGGACATGCTGCGGCTGTGGGAGTGGGAACGGCTGCGCGACACCCCGTTCCAGGTGGACCTGTGGCTTCCGGAAGGGTCAGACTTCCTCCACGTGGGCGTCCGCATCCGCAATCCGCACGACCGCACGGTGCCCGTGTACTGGTGGTCGAACATCGCCGTGCCGGAGCAGGAAGGCACCCGCGTACTCGTACCGGCGGACGAGACATGGTATTTCGCCTACGAGCGCCGCCTGCGCCGCATCCCCGTGCCCGAGTGGGACGGGGTGGACCGCTCGTACGCGCTGCGCGGCGAGTTCCCCGCCGACTACTTCTACGAGGTGCCCCGCGAGGAGAGGAAGTGGATCGCCTCTCTCGACGAGCGGGGCACGGGCCTCGTCCAGACCTCCACGGACCTGCTGCGCGGCCGGAAGCTGTTCGTATGGGGCCACGGGCCCGGCGGGCGGCGCTGGCAGCAGTGGCTGACCGAGCCCGGAACCGGCGGCTACGCCGAGATCCAGGCAGGGCTGGCACGCACGCAGCTGGAGCACGTCCCGCTGGAGGCGGGCGGGGAGTTCGCGTGGCTGGAGGCGTACGGACCGCTCTCGGCGAACCCGTCCACCGTTCACGGCGGCGACTGGGGCGCCGCCCGCCGGCACGCCGCGGCACGGCTGGAGGAGGCCCTGCCACGTGCCGGGGTGGCCGCGGCGTTCGAGACCTGGAGACCCCACGCGGACACCGAGCCGGACACCGAGCCGGACGGCGGACCCGGGGCCGCGACGGAAGGCGCTCCTCGCACCCGGCTGCTGGCCACCGGCTCCGGCTGGGGCGCTCTCGAAGTGGCCCGAGGCGGCCACGAGTTGCCCGGTACGCCCTTTCCGCGGGAGACCCTCGGAGAGCAGCAGCGACCCTGGATGGAACTGCTCACGCAGGGCCGCTTCCTCGACGACGCCGCCGGGTCCCGCGCCGGCTCGGGCGCCTCCGGCACCTCCGGCTCGTCCCGCACCGCCGGTACCCCCGCCGGCGGCACCCCGACCGCGTCCCGTGCCGCCCTGACCTCGTCCCCGCCCGGCCCGACCCTCGTCTCCGACGCCTGGCGCGACCAGCTGGAGTGCGCGCCCTCGGGGCCGCGCACCGACTACCACCTGGGCGTCGCCCAGTGGCACGCCGGCGACCGCGCGCAGGCCGTACGCAGCTGGGAGCGCTCCGCCGCGGCGGTGCCCACACCCTGGTCGCTGCGGTGTCTGGCCTTCGCCGACGCGCACGACGCCGCCACCGGCCTGCACCCCGAACGTGCCGCGGACCGCTACCTGGCCGCCCTCGACCTGGCGTCGGCCGCCGGGGGACCGGCGGCGGCCGCGCTCGTACGGGAGGCCGTTCCCGTGCTGCTCGCCGCCGGCCGCCCCGCGGCCGCTGCCGGGGCCCTGGACGGACTGCCCTCGGCGTACGCGAGGCGCGGCCGCTTCCAGCTCCTGCGTGCACAGGTGCTGCTGGCACAGGGCGAAAAGGCTGCGGCACGGGCGCTCTTCGACGCCGGGTTCGACGTGGACGATCTGCGGGAGGGCGACGAAGTGCTCGGGGAGACCTGGGCGGCGATCAGCAGGGAGCCGCTGCCCGCTCGGTACGACTTCCGGATGCGCCCGGCCTGACAAGCCGGGCCCGGAACGGGCACCGGCCGACCCGGAAACAGACACCGGCGCCCGCCCCCGGAGCCGTTCCGTCCCAGGGAACAGTGCCCCGGTGCCCGCACGTGAACGGGCAGATACGGTCACGATCCAGCCCGTATTTGGCCTGGTCCTCGCCTTCCACGAGCTGTACAACTCTCCACACGAGCCCGAACGGGCAGATCCGTGTCCGTACGGAGAGGGAAGGGAGCGCCGCCCATGAGCGCGGAGGAACGTCAGCGGGAGATCGTCGGGGCCGCCCGGCGAAGCGGGTCCGTGGACGTCGCCGAGCTCGCCGCCGAACTGGGGGTGGCGAAGGAGACGGTCCGCCGTGATCTGCGCGTACTCGAGTCGCACGGGCTGCTGCGCCGCACCCACGGCGGCGCGTATCCCGTGGAGAGCGCCGGCTTCGAGACGACGCTCGCGTTCCGCACGACCATGCACGTTCCGGAGAAGCGCCGCATCGCCGCCGCCGCGGTCGAACACCTCGGTGAGGCGGAGACGGTCTTCATCGACGAGGGCTTCACGCCGCAGCTCATCGCCGAGGCCCTGCCCCGTGACCGTCCGCTGACCGTCGTGACGGCCTCCCTGGCCGCGGCGGGTGCGCTGGCCACGGCCGAGGAGATCACCGTGCTGCTGCTCGGCGGACGCGTGCGGGGCGGCACGCTTGCCACCGTCGATCACTGGACGACGAAGATGCTCGCCGGGTTCGTCATCGATCTGGCCTTCGTCGGGGCCAACGGCATCTCCCGTGAACACGGCCTCACCACCCCCGATCCGGCTGTCAGCGAGGTCAAGGCGCAGGCGCTGCGCGCCTCCCGGCGGCGGATCTTCGCGGGCATGCACACGAAGTTCGGTGCGGTGAGCTTCTGCCGGTTCGCGGAGGTCGGTGACTTCCAGACGATCGTCACCTCCACGGGCCTGCCCGCCTCCGAGGCCCACCGGTACTCGCTTCGCGGACCGCAGGTGATCCGGGCTTGACGGCCCGCACGCACCCTGCCCTTCCCGGTTCCTCCGACAACCGACCACACCGCGCATCCCACGCCCGTTTCGCCCCCTTATGACCAGGAGACCGCTCATGCGCACCCGCAGCCGCCGCAGGACACGCGCAGTGATAGGAGTCGCCACGGCCAACGTGCTGCTGGCCGCCTGTGCCGGCGCCGGCAGCCTCGCCACCGGCGGCGACACCATCAATGTGCTGATGGTGAACAACCCGCAGATGGTCGAGCTGCAGAAGCTGACCGCCAAGCACTTCACGAAGAAGACCGGCATCAAGGTCAACTTCACGACGCTGCCGGAGAACGACGTCCGCGACAAGATCGGACAGGACTTCGCCAATCAGGCCGGCCAGTACGACGTCGCCACGATCAGCAACTACGAGGCGCCGATCTACGCCAGGAACGAGTGGCTCAAGCCGCTCGACGGCTACCTGAAGAAGGACAAGGACTTCGACCAGAAGGACATCCTTCCGCCCATCCGGGAGTCCCTGAAGGGCGAGGACGGCAAGACCTACGCTGAGCCCTTCTACGGCGAGTCCTCCTTCCTGATGTACCGCAAGGACGTCTTCGAGAAGAAGGGCCTGAAGATGCCCGCCAAGCCGACCTGGCCGCAGGTCGCGAAGCTCGCCGCCGAGGCCGACGGCGCGGAGAAGGGCATGAGCGGCATCTGCCTGCGCGGACTGCCCGGCTGGGGCGAGGTGATCGCACCGCTCACGACCGTCGTCAACACCTTCGGCGGCACCTGGTTCGACAAGAACTACAAGGCGAAGCTGACCGACCCGGCCTTCGTGAAGGCCACCAAGTTCTACGTCGGCCTGGTGCGCAAGCACGGCCAGTCCGGCGCCACCCAGTCCGGCTTCGCCGAGTGCCTGAACAACATGACGCAGGGCAAGTCCGCCATGTGGTACGACGCGACGTCCGGCGCCGGGTCCCTCGAAGCGGAGAAGTCCCCCGTCAAGGGCAAGATCGGCTACGCGCCCGCGCCGACCGTGAAGACCAAGTCCTCCGGCTGGCTCTACAGCTGGGCCTGGGGCCTGCAGAAGTCCTCACGCAACCAGGACAAGGCCTGGAAGTTCATCTCCTGGGCCTCCAGCAAGGAGTACGAGCACCTGGTCGGCAAGGAGTTCGGCTGGGCCAACGTCCCTGCGGGCAAGCGCACTTCGACGTACGGCATCCCGGAGTACAAGAAGACGGCCGGCGCCTTCGGTGAGACGACCCGCAAGGCGATCACCGAAGCCGACCCGCGGGACCCGGGTGTGCAGCAACGGCCCACCATCGGCATCCAGTTCGTGGACATCCCGGAGTTCTCCGACCTGGGCACCAAGGTCTCCCAGGAGATCAGCGCGGCCATCGCCGGACGCCAGTCCGTCGAGACGGCCCTGAAGAAGTCGCAGCAGCTGGCCGTGGAGATCTCCGAGGAGTACGAGGGGCGAGGACAGTGACCGACACGACGACCACCACGACCACACCACCCGGTGCCCCCACCGGCCGCACCGGAACGCCCGCATCGCCGGCGAAACCCCCCGCCCGGCTCCGCGCCTGGGTCACGCGCGCACCGCTGCTGCCGGCGCTGATCTTCCTGATCATCGTCACCCAGCTGCCGATGGTGGCCACGCTGGTGATCTCGGTCTTCGACTGGAACGCGCTGTACCCGGAGGCCCGTTCCTTCGCCGGACTCGCCAACTACGCCGAGGTGCTCAGCGATCCCGAGCTGCGCAAGTCCGTGTTCACGACGATCATCCTCACGGCCACCGTCGTGCTCGTCAGCCTCGTGCTGGGCATGCTCCTCGCGTTGCTGCTCGACCGCCGCTTCAAGGGCCGAGCCGCCGTCCGGACGATGCTGATCGCGCCGTTCCTGCTGGTGCCGGTGGCCGCGGCGCTGCTGTGGAAGCACGTGCTCTACAACCCCGAGTACGGGCTCTTCAACGGTCTGCTGCACGCCGTCTTCGGCGACGACGCCGCCCAGCCCGACTGGGTCGCCGAGATGCCGCTCGGCGCGGTCGAGGCGTCACTGGTGTGGCAGTGGACGCCGTTCATGATGCTCATCCTGCTGGCCGGCCTGCAGAGCCGCCCCATGGAGGCCGTCGAGGCCGCGTGGATCGACGGGGCGAGCGCATGGCAGGTCTTCCGCTACATCACGCTGCCCCACCTGCGCCGCTATCTCGAACTGGGCGCCCTGCTCGGCACCGTCTACATCGTGCAGAACTTCGACGCCGTCTTCACCATCACCTCCGGCGGGCTCGGCACCGCCAACCTGCCGTACACGATCTACCAGACCTTCTACCAGGGCCACGAGTACGGAGTGGCCTCGGCGGCCGGCGTGCTGGTCGTGATCGGTTCCATCATCATCGCCACCTTCGCACTGCGGGTGGTCTCGTCCCTCTTCCGCGAGGAGGCCCGGTCATGAGCGCCGCCACGTCCGCATCGCCCGCCGCGAAGACGAACGCCGCCCCGAGCACAGCCCCGAACACCGCCCCCAAGAGCGTGCGCCGCAGGAACGCGGGACTGGGCCTGATCGCCTGGCTCGTCGGCATCCTCTTCGTACTGCCCGTGCTGTGGATGGTTCTGACCTCGCTGCACTCCGAGGCCGACGCCGCCACCAACCCGCCGTCGCTGGCGGCGCCGCTCACCCTCGACGGCTACCGCGAGTTCTTCGGCGCCGGGGGAGGACCGAGCCCCTGGTTCTCACTGGCCAACTCCGTGACGGCGTCGGTGGTCTCCACCGTGTTCGTGCTGCTGCTGGCGCTGCCCGCCGCGTACGCGCTGTCCATCCGGCCCGTGAAGAAGTGGACCGACGTCCTGTTCTTCTTCCTCTCCACGAAGATGCTCCCGGTCGTCGCGGGCCTGCTGCCGATCTACCTGTTCGCGAAGAACTCCGGCATGCTGGACAACATCTGGCTGCTGGTCATCCTCTACACCTCCATGAACCTGCCGATCGCGGTGTGGATGATGCAGTCCTTCCTCGCCGAGATCCCCACCGCGCTGATCGAGGCCGCTCAGATCGACGGGGCGCGCCTGCCGGTGATCCTCACCCGCGTCGTCGCCCCGATCGCGATGCCCGGCATCGCCGCGACCTCGCTGATCTGCTTCATATTCAGCTGGAACGAGATGCTCTTCGCCCGGGTCCTGACGGGAGTGATCGCACAGACCGCGCCTGTCTTCCTGACCGGATTCATCACCAGCCAGGGCCTGTTCCTGGCGAAGGTGTGCGCCGCGTCGCTCGTGATCTCCCTGCCGGTGCTCGCGGCAGGGTTCGCCGCCCAGGACAAGCTGGTCCAGGGCCTGTCTCTAGGAGCCGTGAAATGAAGGCAGCTCTCGTCGAGTCCGTGGGCAAGGTCGGACTCACCACCGTCCCCGATCCGACGCCCGGTCCGCGCCAGGTCGTCGTGCAGGTGGCGGCGTGCGGGCTGTGCGGCACCGATCTGCACATCCGGCAGGGCGAGTTCGCCCCGTCGTTGCCGCTCGTTCCCGGCCACGAGTTCGCCGGTGAGGTCGTCGGCACCGGCAGCGAGGTGAGCGAACTGGCCGTCGGCGACCGCGTGGCCGTCGACCCTTCCCTGTACTGCTACGAGTGCCGCTACTGCCGCACCGGGCACAACAACCTGTGCGAACGCTGGGCGGCCATCGGCGTCACCACCGCCGGCGGCGCCGCCGAGTACGCCGTCGCGCCCGTGGCCAACTGCGTCAAGCTGCCCGACCACGTACGCACCCAGGACGCCGCCCTCATCGAGCCGCTGTCCTGTGCCGTACGCGGCTACGACGTCCTCAGCAGCCAACTCGGCGCCCACGTACTGATCTACGGCTCCGGCACCATGGGCCTGATGATGCTGGAGCTCGCCAAGCGGACGGGCGCCGCCAGCGTCGACGTGCTCGACCTCAACGAGGAGCGGCTGGCCACCGCGAGGCGGCTGGGCTGCTCCGCCGCGGCCGCGGACGCCGACGAACTGGACCGCCCCCAGGGCTGGGACCTCGTCGTCGACGCCACGGGCAACGCCGCGGCGATCCAGGACGGTCTCGGCCGCGTCGCCAAGGCCGGAACATTCCTCCAGTTCGGGGTCTCCGACTACGCGACGACCGCCACCATCGAGCCGTACAAGATCTACAATCAGGAGATCACCATCACCGGCTCCATGGCCGTCCTGCACAGCTACGAGCGGGCCGCCGAACTGTTCGCGGGCGGCGTGCTGGACCCGGAGATCTTCATCTCCGACCGGCTGCCGCTCGACGAGTACCCGGACGCGCTGGACCGCTTCGCGGCGGGCAAGGGGCGGAAGATCGTCGTGGTGCCGTGACCTTGCCGGTCCGGCGCCGCGCCGAAGTCGGCCTCCTCCGGGCCTCGTGGCCCGGGAGTGCGCCCCTCGCTGGGCGGGGCCCCGACGGAGCGGCGCCCCGGTCGCGGCGCGTTGCTCCGCTTCGACGGGAGCGTTGGCCCCTCGCTGACCGGGTCTCGCCGGGCCCGGCCCTGGGTGTCGAGGCCGGCAGGCCGGGGCGCGGCTCCGGTTGCGACAGGCTTTCGCCGACGCGACGATGCGGGTGACACCCGGACAGCCACGGCGAGTTCGGCCATGACGGCGAGGTCCCGGCGGCGCCGGGACGGCCCGGGCGGCCGCGGCGTCCGGTCAGGTGCCGACGGCGGTCAGCCGTCCGCCCCCTGCCGGTCGACGTACTCGAAGACACTGCCGTCAGGGTGGCGGGCGATGACGCTGCGCCCGATCGGGGTCTCCTTCGGACCGGCGACGATCTGGGCACCCACCGCCTCCAGGTCGGCGACGGCTTCGGCAACGTCCTTCACGGCGAGCGTCGCCGCGATCTTCCGCAGGATCTCCAGATGCTCCGACGGGCCGCTCATCAGGAAGAAGGGCCCCACGGCCGCGACCTGCACCGGCCCTTGCGTGAAACGCACCGCCTCGGTGCTCGCCAGGCGCTCGTACGCCGGAACTGCGGCGTCCAGATCGTCGACGCAGACGCGCAGTGAAGTCCCCAGAATGTCCATGCCCCGCACCCTAGTTGGGCGGCTCGGCGCACGTCAGGCCCGGCACAGGATCTCCCCGTGCGGCACCGCGAACCAGGCGTCCTCCCGCGCGCCCCACTCCAGCCAGGCGTCCGCCGCCGCCCGCAACTGCTCGCGGGTGGCGTGCCCGCCGTCCACGGCGGACGCGGCGAAAGACGAGGCGAGCGTGCGCTCCGCCCACGACTCGCTCCACCACGCCCGGTCCTCCGCGCTGGCAAAGCACCACGTCGTCGACGACGCGGTGACGTCCCGCAGACCCGCCTCACGCGCCCAGGCGTGCAGCCGCCGTCCCGCGTCCGGCTCACCGCCGTTGGCGCGCGCCACCCGCCGGTACAGCTCCAGCCATCCGGTGAGCCCGTCGACCGCGGGATACCAGAACATCGCGGCATAGTCGGCGTCGCGGGCGGCGACGACGCCACCCGGCGCGCACACACGGCGCATCTCCCGCAGTGCCCGCACCGGATCGCCGACGTGCTGCAGCACCTGATGGGCGTGTACGGCGTCGAACGCGCCGTCCGGGTACTCCAGGGCGTGCACGTCGCCGGTCCCGAACGTCACATTGTCCAGGCCCCGGCCGGCCGCAGTCTCCCGTGCCTGCGCCAGTACGCCCGTTGCCGGGTCGAGAGCGGTGACGTGTCCGTCCGGTACGAGCGCGGCCAGGTCGGCCGTGATGGTGCCGGGCCCGCATCCGATGTCCAGCACCCGCGCGGCGGGCTTCAGTTCGTCCAGCAGATACCCGGCCGAGTTGGCCGCCGTACGCCAGGTGTGCGAACGCAGCACCGCCTCGTGGTGCCCGTGCGTGTACGTCGCGGTCTCCGCGTGACGCGTCCCGTCCGTCGCGGCGCGCGCCGCCCGCCCGGGTTCTCCAGCTCGCCCATCGGCCATGTCCGCAGGGTATGGCGTCCCCGGGGGAGGGGGAGACCGGTGACCGCCATGCGGACGGGCGCCACTCGTCGCCACCCGGACAGGGCGGATCAGACGCGCTCACCCGTGCCGGGTGACCTCACACGTCCAGCGGGCGGTACACGACCAGCGCCTCGTGCTGCTTGTCGAGCAGCAACCGCCGCGGGGCGGGCGCCACTTCGCCGTCGTACGACAGATGCGTGTCCGGTGGGATGTCGGTGATCATCAGGCGGCGCAGCCGGGTCGTGCTGTGCAGCGGCGAGCGGTCCACGGCGCTGGTGAGGGCAGCTATGAACAGTCGCGTACGGGACCAGCGGCCCGCTTTGACGATGCGGACGTCGAGCATGCCGTCGGCGAGGTCGTGCCGCCGTACCGGCGCCATGCCCACCTTGTAGGCGCAGTTGCCGGCGAAGAGCAGCCACAGGTCGCGTTCCTTGCCGCCCAGCCCGGCCTCCACCGGTCCGCTCGTACGCAGGACCTGCAGCGCCGCCAGAACCCCGGCGGGCCAGGGGCCGACGCGGTGGGCCCAGCGTTCGCGGATGCGGACCAGTTCCGGGTAGGCGCCGAGGCTGAAGGTGTTGAGGAAGTACCCCGTCTCCTGCGGTACTTCGGCATCCGGACGCCCGGCGGCCCGTGCCTCCGGCCCCGGCTGCGGTGTGAAGCGCCCCACGTCCACGGCGACGGCGTCACCGGACTGCACGGCGCGGCACGTGTCGGCGAACTCCTCGATGCCCAGGTCGAAGGCGAAGTGGTTGTGCGTGCCGCCCGGCAGGACGGCCAGCGGGACACCGGCCCGTACGGCGCTGGACGCGGCGGCGTTCACGGTGCCGTCACCGCCGCAGACACCGAGGGCGCCGCCCAGCTCGGCGGCCCGCTGGGCGGCCTCCTCCAGCGCGCCGGGCAGACCGCCGGACTTCGGGTCGCAGGGGATGATCTCCGCCTTGGGCAGCATGTTCCGCACGACGGCCAGCGCGGCCGGTTCCTCGGGCTCCGCGAGCCCGGTCAGCTCGGCCGCCGCGCCGGAGTCGTCCATGCGGGACCCGGACGTGGAGTTGGCGACCAGCACCAGCCCCGACCCCTCCGGCATGGCGGGCGCGTGCGCCAACGGGCGGCCCGGGGAGGGCAGTTGGGAACGGGTGGGCGCGATGCCCCGGACGGCGAAGGCCGAGCCGACGCCGAGCGCCGCACCGACGAGGACGTCGCTGGGGTAGTGGACGCCGGTGAAGACACGGGAGAAGGCGACCGCCGCCGCGAGCGGCGCGACCGCGGCCCCCCAGCGGGGCGACTCCAGGGCCACGCCTGTGACGAAGGCGGCTGCGGACGCGGCATGACCCGACGGGAAGGACGTGGTCACCGGCTGGCGGTGCAGCTGCCTGATGAGCGGCACACCGTCCAGCAGCGGCCGGTCCCGCCGCACCGAGCGCTTGCCCAGGGTGTTGACCGTCGCCGAGGCGACAGCCAGAGACGCGAGGCCGCGTGCCGCGCTTCTGCGGGCGCGCGGGGTGTTCGACAGCGCTATGGCGCCCGCCACGGCGAACCACAGCCGGCCGTGGTTCGCGCTCCGGCTCAGGCGGGGCAGCACCCGCTCCGGGCCCGGCCAGTCGCGGGTGGCCACCAGCTCGAAGATGCGGCGGTCCGCCGAGGACCAGGCACGGGACGCAGGCCATTGGCGCCAGGACGCCTTGGCGCCCGCCGGTTCCGAGCCTCCCAGCCGCCGGAAGTGCGGCGCCCGGAACACCGCCGGGAGCTCTGCCGGGATGTGAGCCCGCAACCGGGCCGGCAACGGGGCCGTCCGTCCCGGGCGGGCGCCCCTCACCGGCTTGGCCGGACCGGACGGTGCCTGGAGGCGCTGACGGCGGAGGGTGCGGAGACTCTGCCCCACGCGGGTGGTGAACGTTGCCATGGAGCTTTGCCTTCTCTGACCGGGTTGTCGGTAAACCTTCGCCGTCCGTGACCACGGCCGTAACTGTGCCCGTGGCCCCCGCGCGTGCCCCTGCCCCGATGTGAGGCTCGGCACCCGCCCGCAAGAAGGCAGCCCGCAAGGAGGCCGGCCCGTCACCCGCAAGAAGCGGCTGCCACCCGGTCATCCCGGACGGCAGCCGCTCCGCTCGGACGCGGAACACCGCGTCACGCCTGGGGCTTCCGCCCCAGCGCGGCCATCACCTCCTGCACGTTCCCGTACGTGTCACCGCCCTTGGGCAGCTCCCGTACGGTCTCCACCAGGGAGTCCGGCGCGTACCGGTCCAGCAGCACGCGCTTGAGCCCTTCACGGTCCGATGGGAACGCGCCGCGGCCGAGGTGCCGGGCGAGGTCGGAGCGCAGAGCCTCGTCCTCCGCCTCCTCCCGGCCGGCCGCGCCCAGCACCGGAACCGGCCGCTCGGTGACCTCCGGGTCGTCGTCGGCGCCCGGCTCGGGGTCGTCCCACTCCTCGGCCCGCGTGGGGTGCCCGGACCGGATGCGGCCCTGCATCTCCCGCTTGGCCTCGTCGTCCCGGTGGACGTTCAATCGGTCGCTGCCGCGTTGCATGTTGTCAGCCACCGGCTCCACCTCCTTCCGGTGCTCCTCCGTGCGGCCAGCGCAGCAGGGCGCCGAGTCCGCCGTCGGGCAGGTCCGGTGGTACTCCTTCGGGGGCGGCGGAGTCCCGTACGCACAGCACGTCGGCGCCCGTCGCCGCCACGGAACGCATCAGCGCGTCGTCCGCGCGCGCCGATGACGGCTCCGTCGCGCCCAGGTACTGGGTTTCGCTGCGGCGCACCGCGACCTGGCCCGGTTCGCCGCCCACCCAGACCTCGCGGCGCAGATCCGCGCCCGAGGGCCGTACGAGCAGCACCCCGATGCGGTGCTCGCGCGCCGCCTCGACCAGTGCCGGTACGCCCTCGGCGGCGTCGATGCCGCCGTCCTCGCCCGGGGCGCGTCCTGCCTGGAAGCGCTCCAGCGCCTTGGCGACACGCTGCCGTGCGTAGTCCGAGCGCGCGTGCGCGACCTCTTCCGCCAGCAGCCGGCGGCCGCCCGCGGTGTTGGTGGCCGGCCCCTCGGCGGCGGCGTCGGCCCGTACGCCGTGCTCGGCCTGGACGGTGCGTTCGCGCAAGTCGGGCGGTAGACGGTCGTGGACGGCGTTCCGCTCCCGGGCGTCCCCGGCCAGTACGAGCACTTCCGCGCCGCACTTCTCCCAGCGGACACGCAGGTCCTCGGCGATCTCCGCCGCGTTCTGCTCCCAGGTGTTCTCGACCGCCGTCTGGAAGTGCCGCTCCGACCAGTCGCCCGTCGGTGTGCGGTGCACGGGCCAGTCACTGCCGGTGACGCGGCCCGCGGTCTCCGTGCCGAGGGGGCCCTTCAGCTCGAATTCGGCGCCCTTGCGGTCGATGTAGGCCACGAGACAGAGAGGGTCGCTGTCGGCGAGTTCGAGGAGCGGCCCCATACGGGGAAGCGCCTGCCAGGCGACGAGAGGGCCCCCGCCGGGCGGCGGAAGCGTCAGTTCCGTCTCCAGTACGACCTCACCGTGCGTGGCGAAGACCGCGTGACCCGGCGGTTCCTGCCCCCGGGGCAGCGATACGAGCCTGTCGTACACGGCACGGCACGTGGCGTCGTCGGCCCCTTCGTCCTTGAGCTGTTCGCTCGCCGACTTGGCGCCCAGCTTCTGACGGGCGGCGGCGTCCTCGGAGGCCGTCGTGGTGTCGAAGTAGACCGACGCCCAAGGGCCCTGGCGCTCGAAGAGCGGACCGAGGAATCCGAGTTCCATTGATTCCCTCCTTGGATTGCCGAGGCCGGGTACCCGTACGGTCGCGGGACACACGAGGAATCCCGGCGCCGCGCCGGAGTCCTGGCAGGCCGGCGGCAGAGCGGCACGCGCACGGCGCTCACACGGAGCACGCAACGACACCGAGAGGGAGCCCCATGGGAATCGACCCCCGCAAGCTGTCAGACGCGGACCTCCTGAAGGAACTGGAGACCATTCACCGCACCCGGCACGACACGCTGCTGCACGCTCCAGAGGACGCGCTCTCCGCGCACAGCGTCCGGATGACGGAGCTGGAGGCCGAGTACCTGCGGCGGCACCCGGAGCGCCCGGTCACGCCGGGCCGCACACGGGAGGGCGCCCGCGCCCGGAACGCATGAAGAGGTGACGGGCGGGTGTGCGGGGGCCCTGGTCGGCGGCCCGCACACCCGTCCGACGCCCGGTTCCGCGCCACGGGACGCGGGCCTGACGTCTGTGCGGCGTACGGGCGGAGCCGGTCAGCCGTCGGTGTTCCGCTTGGTGCCGTCGCCCTCGTCTCCCTCGTGGCTCCTGTCGCGCTCGTTCCGCTCGTCCGCCGCCGGATGGGGCCTGCCGCCCGGCAGGAACTCCTGCAGCTTCGCCTTGAAGCCCTGCTTGACCACCGACCTGCGGGCGCTGTCGCCCTTGACGATCGACGCCGCCGTCGCCTCGATCTGGTCCCAGTCGGCGTGCGGCGGGATCGGCGGCACGGACGGGTCGGTCATGAACTCGACGACGGCGGGGCCGCCCGATTCCAGGGCCTGGCGCCAGGCGTCCTCCACCTCCTCCGGCCTCTCGGCCCTGATGCCGGTCATGCCGAGCGAGCGGGCGAAGGCGGCGTAGGAGACGTCCGGCAGGGACTGCGACGGCACGAACTGCGGTGACCCGCTCATGGCGCGCATCTCCCACGTCACCTGGTTGAGATCGCCGTTGTTCCACACACCGATCACGAACCGCGGATCCTCCCAGGACATCCGGTACTTGGCGATCGTGATCAGCTCGGCGAGCCCGTTCATCTGCATCGCACCGTCGCCGACCAGCGCGACGACGGGCCGGTCCGGATGGGCGAACTTCGCGCCGATCGCGTACGGAACGGCGCATCCCATCGTCGCCAGCGTCCCCGACAGCGAGCCGCGCATGCTGCCGCGCATGGTCAGGTGCCGTGCGTACCAGTTGGTCGCGGAACCGGAGTCGGCGGTGACGACGGCGTCGTCGGGGAGCAGCGGATCGAGGCAGTGCGCGACGTACTCCGGGTTGACCGGGTCCGCGCTCACCTGGGCGCGGCGCCGCATCACTTCCTTCCAGCGGTCGACGGAGGCCATCAACTCCTCCTGCCACTCGGTCCCTTCGTCCTTCTGCCGGAGCTTGGGCAGCAGCCTCCGCAGAGTGGCGCCGGCGTCGCCGATGAGGTTCACCTCGTACGGGTAGCGCATCCCGGCCATGTGCGGGTCCAGGTCGATCTGGACGGCGCGGGCCTTGCCGAAGGGCGGCAGGAATTGGCTGTAGGGCAGGCTCGACCCGATGGTGAGGAAGGTGTCGCAGTCCCGCATCATCTCGTAGCTGGGACGGCTGCCGAGCAGTCCGATGGGACCCGTGACGTACGGCAGGGTGTCGGGGAGCACGTCCATGCCGAGGAGGGCCTTCGCCACCCCGGCCTGCAGAACGCCGGCGACCTGCTGCACCTCGGCCTGAGCGCCGCGTGCGCCCTGTCCGGCCAGAATCGCCACCTTCTTGCCGGAGTTGAGCACCTCGGCGGCATGGTCGAGCGCCCCTTCTGCGGGCTCGGTGTGCCAGCCGCTGCTGCCGAGGCTGGACGGCACCATCTTGAACTCGTGACCGGGCGGCCGGTAGTCGAGCTCCTGCACGTCCGAGTGGACGATGACGGCCGTGGGAGCGCGGCGCGCGTAGGCCGTGCGGATGGCGCGGTCCAGCACGTTGGGCAGCTGCTCGGGGACGGTGACCGTCTCCAGGAACTCCGAGGCGACGTCCTTGAAGAGGGAGTGCAGATCGAGTTCCTGCTGGTAGGAGCCGCCCATGGCGGAGCGTGCGGTCTGGCCGACGATCGCCACGACGGGTACGTGGTCGAGCTTGGCGTCGTAGAGCCCGTTGAGCAGGTGGACCGCGCCCGGACCCGACGTGGCGGTGCACACACCAAGCGTGCCGCGGAACTTGGCGTAGCCGACGGCGGCGAACGCGGCCATCTCCTCGTGCCTCGCCTGGACGAACCGCGGCTCGTTGCGGGCGCGCTCCCAGGCGGCGAGGAGACCGTTGATGCCGTCCCCGGGGTAGCCGAAGACGTGCTCGACCTCCCACTCGCGCAGCCTGCGCAGGATGTAGTCGGAAACCTTCTCTGACATGGAGGTGCGCTCCTCTTCTGCGGGGCGGGGGCCCGAGGCGGGTTACCGGACCGCAGGGCCGGAAACCCCGGCGGTGGCACAAGCCACAACGCAGAACGGGACGTTGAACGTTTGCCGCCGGAAGGCAGGGGCATGCGAGTCACCAGTGCTTCGGCAAGAAGGCACATCCGCGGGAGCGGGACCTGTGAGTCCGCTCGGGACCGTAAGGGTCCGACCGCATGTGCCTCTCCCGCGGTGTCCGCTCGGACGCAGAACACCGATGGGAAGAGGTCGAAAGCACCATGACTCCCGTACAGACCCGCACCAAGCGTGCGCGTCACCCGCACGACGACGCCCCGGACACGGCTGCCGACTTCCGTCGCATCGTCTCGCTCCCCGAAGGTCCGGAAAAGGAAGCACTGCAGCAGCAGGTCGTCGAGGCGTGGATGCCGATGGCCGAACGTCTCGCGCAGCGGTTCCGCAACCGCGGTGAGGCGCTGGAGGATCTGCAGCAGGTCGCCTCGCTGGGCCTGGTCAAGGCCGTGGGCCGCTACGATCCCGACCGCGGCAGCGCGTTCGAGAGCTTCGCGGTGCCCACCATCGTCGGCGAGATCAAGCGCCACTTCCGCGACCACATGTGGGGTCTGCACGTGCCGCGCCGCGTGCAGGAACTGCGCAACCGCGTCCGCATCAGCCGCCGCGAACTGAGCCTGACCATGGGCGACCGCAGCCCGTCGGTGGCGCAGATCGCCGAGCACGCCCGGATGTCGCAGGAGGACGTGCTGGTCGGGATGGAGGCGCTGGAGAGCTACAGCACCCTCTCCCTCGACGCGGAGCTTCCCGGCGCGGACGACGGCTACTCCCTCGCGGACACCCTCGGCCGCAGCGAGCCCGGCTTCGACCACGTCGTCTACCGCGAGTCGGTCAAGCCGCGGCTGCAGCGGCTCCCGGAGCGCGAGCGCCGCATCCTCTACCTGCGCTTCTTCTGCGACATGACGCAGACGAACATCGCCGACCAGCTCGGCATCTCCCAGATGCACGTCTCCCGGCTCATCAGCCGCACGTGCGACAAGCTGCAGCAAGAGGTCGACGCAGACATCGAACGCGAGGACGAACCGGAGCTCGCCGCTGCGTGAGGGTCCGCATGCCCTCAGGCCCGCAGGCCCGCAGGCGTGACCGGTGAAGGGTGAAGGGCGGCCGGGAGCCGGGAGCGTGGTGCCGGCGCCGGCCGCCCTTCACCGCCCCCGGGAGCCTGCCGCGTCCCTACGACGCGGCAGGCTCCCGGGGCGCTGGGCGCTGGGCGCTGGGCGCTGGGCGCGCTGCGTGATGTTCACGAAGCCCGCCGAACCTGCGCACGCGTCCGCCAGTTTTCCGTGCTTGTTCCCGGGCAGCCGAACGCCTGTGGAAACGCCGCCTCCGCTGGACGCCCCCGACGGGACTCGCACCGCTCCTCCGGCCCTGACGCCGCTGGAGGACGCGGACGAGCGCGGCGGGGAGACATCCCCCGCCCGTGGCTTCACCGAACTCGCGCAGCGCTCCGTCGCCTGCATCCCGGGCAGCTGCGCGGCCGCCGTCACGCTCACCGACACGGCGGGCGGCCCGCTCGCCGACTCCCCGGAGGGTACGGCTGCCGCCGTCACCCATCCCGACGTGGCCGAACTCGTCGCCGCCCAGTGGGAGTCCGAGGAAGGCCCCGTCCCCTCGGCGCTGGAGAGCGGCGAGCCGGTGCTGACGGGCGACGTGCGGCACGAGACACGCTGGCCGCGCTTCCGGGCCATGGCGCTGCAGCGGGGTCTGCGCGCGTCCGCGACGCTGCCCTACCGTCACGAGGGCGCGGTGCTGACCCTGTCCGTCTACGCCTTCCGTCCGCAGAGCCTGGCGGGTGTGGTCGAGGAGAAGGGCGGGGAGCTGGCCGAGCTCGCGGAGGCGATCGTGCGCAACCGCGGGCGGGGCGTCGAGGAGCACCTGGGGAAGCTGCGGCGTCCGCGCTGAGCCGGCACGTGTCGGCATACGGCACCGCCGGAGCATCTGCGAAGGTGGACGCATTGTGCGTTTGTCCTATTCAGAGCGCCGACGGGTGGCGGCTTTCATTCGTCCCCCGTCAGCTGACACAGGACAGATGACGGACGGCGGATTCTGTCACCCGGCAGCGGATGGCGGCCCGACGGCGGAGGCGTGAGCGATGGAGGGCAGCGACAGACACGGGCCCGGCGACAGCTACCGGCAGAGCCGCACCGCCACCGCCGTCGCCGCCTGCGGCTACTGGCAGCGCCGCGGCATGGAGACCCGTCCGGAGCAGGTCGTCGCCGCGCCCGGAGCCGCGCTCACCCTCTTCGCCGTGCTGGCCGCGGCGGGCTCCGGCACCGTTCTGACGCCGAGACCCGCCGACCGTTGGTACGCGTGGCCGGCCCGCTTGCTGGGCCGCCCGCTGCACACCGTTCCCGTGCCGGCCGAGTGCGGGGGAGTGCCCGACCCGGTCGCCCTGCGCGAGACCGTGCGCCGCGTCCGCGCCGAGGGGGACGAACCGCGCGTGCTGGTGCTCTCCGTCGCCGACGACTGCACCGGTACGGCCGTGCCCCCCGAGCTGCTGCACGAGGTGACGGAGGCGGCGGGGGACGAGGGGCTGCTGATCGTCAGCGACGAGACCTGGCGCGACACGGCACACACGCCGCACGGCACGGTCGTCGTCAGTCCCGCCGAGATGGTCCACGGAGGCCGGGACTCCGACGCGGTCGTCGTACTCGTGGAGCTCGGGGAGACGCTGCTGCCGCAGGGCCGCGTCGCCGGGATCGCCCGCTTCCCGGACAGCGGACGCGGACGCGGACTCGCCGAGTCCGTACGAGAGGTGCTGACGGTGCTGCGCACCGGGCTGACCGGCCCGGACGACGCCGCCGTCGCCGACGCCCTCACCGAACCGGAGCCGCTGCGGACCCGCCGCACCGGCACCGCACGCGCGTACGGTCCGTTCCTCACGGAGCTGCACCATGCCGTCACCGACGCCGGGGCGCTGTGCCGCCCGCCGCGCGTCGGGCGCCACGTCTACGCCGACTTCGAACCCGTACGGCCGCGTCTCGACGCCCGCGGCATCCGCGACTCGGCGGGACTGGAGGCACAACTGGTGCGGATGTTCGGCCCGTACGTGTGCGGCGGGCACCGTCTCGGGGACGACCCGAAGGCACTGCGGGTGCGGCTGTCCGCCGGGATCGTCACCGGCTCCGAGCCGCCCGCGGCTCCGGCATCGCCCGCAGCGAGCCGGGTACTGGAATCGGTGAAATCTGCCCTTGCCGAACTGACGGCTCTCCGGGAGTGACTGTGGAACCGGACCGGACGCTGCCCGAGCAGGACATGGAGACGCAGGCGGAGACGATCCCGCCCGGGCCGCCGGCCGTGCCCGGCCGCACGGACCCCGGGCGCACGGACCCCGAACGCAGGGACCGCGAAGCCTCAGACGGCGAACGTACCGACGTAGGGCATCCGGGCGGCGGGACCTCTCGGGAGCCCGGCGCCGGGGAGCGGTCACCTGAACCCCCGCTGCTGCGTCCCGTCGGCGCCAGACGGTTCTGGCCGCGCAGCTTCGCCGCCCGGCTGACCGCGCCGCTCCCCGACGTACGCGCGCTCGTGCGGGCCGCGCGCGAGGGTGCGATGCGGCCCGAACCGCAGGCGCTGAAGGGCATCGCGCGGCTGCCGTACGAGCCCGGTCCGGTGCCCGCGGCCCGTCCCGGCACGGTCTCGGTGACATGGGCCGGGCACGCCAGCTGGGTCGTCCGCGTCGGCGGTCTGACGGTGCTCACCGACCCGGTGTGGTCACGCCGCATCCTCGGAACGCCCGCCCGCGTCACGCCCCCCGGTGTGGCCTGGGCGGACCTGCCGCCGGTCGACGCGGTCGTCATCTCGCACAACCACTACGACCACCTGGACGCCCCGACTCTCCGCAGGCTTCCGCGCCGCACGCACCTGTTCGTCCCCGCCGGGCTGGGCCGCTGGTGCCGCAGACGGGGCTTCACGAGCGTGACGGAGCTGGACTGGTGGGAGGCGGCGGAGCTGCCCGCGAGGGACGCGAGCGGCCGGGTCCGGTTCGAGTTCGTGCCCGCCCACCACTGGTCCCGGAGGACGCTGACGGACACCTGCCGTTCCCTGTGGGGCGGGTGGGTGCTGACGGGACCGGAACGCGGCCACGGGGACGAGGGACAGCCGAACGGGCGGCGCGACACGGAGCGGAACGGGCATCAGCCCCGGCGGCAGCGCGTCTACTTCGCGGGCGACACCGGCTACGGCCACTGGTTCGCGGAGATCGGCCGCCGCTGTCCCGGCATCGACCTGGCGCTGCTGCCGGTCGGCGCCTACGAGCCGCGCTGGATGCTCAAGCCGGTGCACACCTCCCCGGAGGAGGCGGTGCGGGCCTGCGCGGACGTCGGGGCGCGTGTCATGGCGCCCATGCACTATGCGACGTTCCTGCTCTCGGCCGAGCCGCCGCTGGCACCTCTGGAACGCGTACGTGCCGCGTGGGCCTCGGCGGGACGGGCGCGCGGAGACCTGTGGGACCTTCCGGTCGGCGCCTCACGCGTACTGGGCGAGTGAACGGAGGCGGGGGGGGAGCCGGCCGGAGGCGGCGGAGCCTGCCGGGCCGGTCAGCTCGCGCGGAAGCGCCGCCACACCGTGGGCGCGACGCTGATGATCACGGTGAGCCCCACCGCCGCCGCGACGCCTTCCCACGGTTCGGGGAAGACGGAGCCGCTGAGCAGTCCGACGAGCTGGTAGGCGACGGTCCAGGCGAGGCAGGCGGGCAGATTGCCCCGTACGAACTCGCGCAACGGCATCCGCGCGAGCAGGCAGGCGAGCATCACGGGTATGCGTCCCGCCGGTATGAGCCGCGAGACGATCAGTACGGCCACCTCGTGTTCGCGGAGCTTGTCCTGGGCCTGACGGAGCCGTTCCGGCGGCGCGTGCTCCCGCAGCCGCTCCAGCCAGCGCGATCCGCTCCGCGAGTCGACTCCGCGCCTTCCGAGCCAGTACAGCGTGACGTCCCCCAGGAACGCCGCCGCCGCTCCCACGACGAAGACCGCCCCCAGGCCCAGCCCCGGCAGGCTCTGGTGCAGGGCCACCACCGCGGCCCCGCTGACGAGGGCGCCGGTCGGCACCACGGGGACCAGCGAGCCCAGCACCACCAGCAGGAAAAGCGACGGGTAGGTGACGGCCTGCTGCGTGGACTCCGGCGGTATCACCGCGCCCGCGCCGGTGCCCGCCACACTCGTCACGTCCGCCACACCCGTCATGCCCGGCACCGCACCGAGCTGCTGAAGGAACATCAGGCCGCCTCCAGTGTCACGCTCTCGCCGTGCGTGAGCCGGTGCACGGTGACGCCCGGAGCCAGCGCCCCGGCCTTCCGCAGGAACTCGTCGCCGGGCGCGTGGAATTCGTGCGGCCGGACCGCGTCCATGCCGATCGGCCAGAACGTGCCGTAGTGCACGGGCACCGCCGTGCGCGGGCGCAGCCGCACCAGGGCCTGCGCCGCGCGCTCGGCGTCCAGATGCTCCTCGCCGAGCCACGGGCCCCAGCCGCCGACCGGCAGCAGCGCCACATCGACCGTGCCGACCGCCTCCGCCATGCCGTCGAAGAGGCCGGTGTCACCGGCGAAGTACGTACGGGCGGCGCCCTCCACCACGTAACCGAGCGCCTCCGCGCGGTGCGGCCCGTACGGCATCCGCCGTCCGTCGTGGGCCGCGGGCACCGCACGCACCGTCACGCCCCGCTCGGTGACGCACTCCCCGGCGACGACCTCGTGGAAGCGCAGCACCGACGCCAGCCGCCGCAGCCGCGGCACCGCCCGCAGCGCTCCGCGCGGCACCACGACGCGGGTGCCGGGCGCCAGCATGGCCAGCGAGCCGAGGTGCAGATGGTCGGCGTGCAGATGGGAGACGAGCACGACGTCGGCGAGCGCGGCCGAGGGAGGCGGCAGCAGTCCGCGGCGCCTGCGCAGGTGCGCCATGCGCCGCACCAGCAGCGGGTCGGTCAGAACCGTCACCCCGGAGTCCCGCACCGTGGCTGTGGCATGCCCCCACCATGTGACCTCCACCGGCACGTGTGCTCCTCCCTGCCTGGTGCTGACGGCCCCTGCGGACCCGGAAAACCGCCGGCCGCCGGAACCCCGGCGGGAATCCCGGCCGGAATCCCCGCCGGAATCCCGGCCGGAACCGGCCGCCGGAGACCGGATGCCCCGTTCCGCCGCGGGTACTGGCTGCCCGTACCGGCCGCGTGTACTCGCCGTGGCGGGCACCGCGTCCACCGCCCCCGCGCTTCGAGCGTATGCGCCCAGCGCACGGGGACGGGCCGGGCGCTGTGTCACGAGACGGGCGCAACATGGAGAATTGGAGAATATCCCGCGCATCGGGTGGGTTCTCGTGTCAGCAGGTGTGCGAGCGGCGCCGGGAGAGTTGGGAGTCAGGATGCGGCTGCGGGTCTTCCCCCCTGGCCTGCCGGGGGGTGTGCCGAGGCACTGGCGCTCCTTCGGCGCCACGGTGCTGCGGGTGCTGGCGGTGTGGGCGGTGAGCACCCTCACGCTGCTGGTTCTCGCGGGCATCCTTCCCGACTTCCGGCTCCAGTCGCCGGAAGCCGGGAACAGTGCCACCTACATCGCGACGACCGCGGCCATAGGAGCCGGTGTCTTCGGCCTGCTCGGTGCGGTGGTGTGGCCCGTGCTCGTACGGGCTCTGCTGCTGGTGCCCGCGCTGGTGCTGGGCACACTCGTCTTCTTCCTCAACGGCTCGCTGCTGTGGCTCGCGCTCTCCCTGGTGCCGTACGGCAGCGGCTCGGCCGACCCCGGCACGGCCGTCGTGGTCGCCGCGGCCATGTCCGCCGCGTCCTCCGCCGCCGGTACGGCCCTGGCGGTACGGGACGACGGCGCCTACCGCCGCCGCCTCGCCCGTCTCGCCGACCGCCGGCGCCGCCGCGAGGGGCTGGGCCCGGCGCCGCGCACACCGGGCACGGTCTTCCTGCAGCTCGACGGCGTCGGCCACGGGCTGCTGCGCGAGGCCGTCACGGGCGGTGCCGGCGGCGAGCCGGCGCTGATGCCGACCGTCGCCGCGATGTACGGCGCCACGCACCGGCTGACCCCCTGGCGCACCGACTGGCCGTCCCAGACGGGCGCCAGCCAGCTCGGCATCCTCCACGGCAGCAACAAGGACGTGCCCGCCTTCCGCTGGTACGAGAAGGGGTCGGGGGAGGTGCTGATCAGCAACCGTCCTTCCGGAGCCGCCGAACTCCAGCGCCGGGCCGTCGAGGAGACCGGAGACCGCGGGCTGCTCGCCCTGGACGGCGCCAGCCGCGGCAACCTCTTCACCGGCGGCGCCGGCCAGGTCGCCCTCGTGGTGGCGGTCGCGGCGCGGCGCGGCCGTGAGAACCGCTCCCGTGCCGGCTACGTCGCCTACTTCTCCGACCCCGCCAACGCCACCCGCACGGCGGTCTCGTTCGTCGCCGAGGTGGTGCGGGAGCTCATCCAGTCGACGCGCTCGCGGCTGCGCGGCGAGCGGCCCCGGGTGCCGCGCGGCGGGCTCTATCCGCTGATCCGTGCCTTCGCCACCGTCGTGCAGCGCGACGTGGTGGTCGCCGCCGTGCTCGGCGACGTCTTCAGCGGACGCAGTGCCGTCTTCGCCGACCTCGTGGCCTACGACGAGGTGGCCCACCACTCCGGGCCCCGGGGCTCGGACGCGAAGAAGGTGCTGCGCCGGCTCGACCGGTCGGTGGCGCTGATCGCGAAGGCGGCCCGGCGCGCGCCGCGTCCGTACCGCATCGTGCTGCTCTCCGACCACGGGCAGAGCGCGGGGCAGACCTTCCGTGCCGCCTACGGGCTGACGCTGGAGGACCTCGTACGGGCCGGCTGCGGGCTGCCCGTCTCGCGCCGTGTGGGGCGCACGCCCAGCGGCGCGGAGGCGCGGGCCGCGGCGCGCGCCGCGCTGCACAGGCCGGAGAGCGGGCCGCAGAACGAGGAGCGGACACCGTCGAGGAGCGCGGGGCCGGTCGTGCTGGCCTCCGGCAATCTCGGGCTCGTCTCCTTCCCGGACGTGCCGGGCCGGATGTCCAGGGAGCAGGTCGACAAGCGGCATCCCACGCTGCTGCGCACGCTCGCCGACCATCCCGGAATCGGCTTCCTGCTGCTGCACAGCGAACAGCACGGCCCCGTCGTGCTGGGCGGGGGCGGCGCCGAACACCGCCTGGACACCGGTGAGATCACCGGCGGGCCCGACCCGCTGGCGCCGTTCGGACCGGGCGCCGCGGATGCGGTGCGGCGCACCGCCGGGTTCCGGAACGTGCCGGACATCATGATCAATTCAGTGATCGACCCGGAGAGCGGCGCCGTACACGCCTTCGAGCAGCAGATCGGCTCGCACGGCGGACTCGGCGGGGAGCAGAACGACGCGTTCCTGCTCTCGCCGCGCGAACTGTCGGCCCCGTCAGGCGAGGAGGAACTGGTCGGGGCCGAGCGTGTCCATCTCGTACTGCGCCGCTGGCTGAACGAGGCGGCGGGCGCCGCCGTACCGGCGTCGCGCGCACGGGACGAGAACGCGCCGGCGGCACCGGACGGGGAAGCCCCGGCGGCACCGGACCGGGAGTTCCCGGCGGCACCGGACCGGGAGTCCCCGGCGGCCCGGCCCGCCTGAACGGCCGGTTCGCGTGGTCAGCCGCGGATGGGAGCGCCGACCTCGCGGAGGTGTCTCAGGGCCTCGCGCCACGAGGTGACCAGGCCCGTCTCGTGGTATCCGATGCCCAGTTCGGCGCAGTAGTCGCGGACGATGACGCGGGCCCGGCGCAGATGGGGCGAGGGCATGCTCGGGAAGAGATGGTGCTCGATCTGGTGGTTGAGGCCGCCCAGCATGAAGTCGGTCAGCCGGCCGCCCCGTACGTTGCGGGAGGTGAGGACCTGCCGGCGCAGGAAGTCCGGCCGGTCGTCGCCGGTGAGCGTCGGCATGCCCTTGTGGTTCGGGGCGAAGATCGAGCCGAGGTAGACGCCGAAGACCGCCTGGTGGAGGAAGAGGAACGCGAACGCCATTCCGGGCGGCAGGACGAGGAAGAGCGCCGCGAGGTAAGCCCCCAGGTGCGTGAAGAGCAGCAGCCCCTCCAGCCCCCTTCGCTTCATGTGCGGTTCGCGCAGGGCGCGGACACTGGAGACGTGGAGGTTGAGGCCCTCCAGCGTGAGCAGCGGGAAGAACAGCGCCGCCTGGTGGCGTCCGACGAAGCGCGGCAGCCCCTTCGCGGCCCGCGCCTGGTCCTGGGACCAGACGAGGATGTCCGGCCGCACGTCCGGGTCGAGCTCCTCGTGGTTGGGGTTGGCGTGGTGCCGGGTGTGCTTGTTCATCCACCAGCCGTACGACATTCCTATGCCGAGGTTGCCGACGATGCGGCCGCCGGCCTCGCTCGGTCCGCGTCTGCTGAAGACCTGACGGTGCGCGAGGTCGTGGGCGGCCAGGGCGAGCTGACCGAAGACCAGCCCGAGGAAGCCGGCCACGGCGAGCTGCCACCAGCTCTCGCCGAGCGCGAAGAACGCGGTCCAGCCGGCCGCGAATGCCAGGCCCACCAGCGTCAGCCGCAGGGCGTAGTAGCCGGGGCGGCGCCGCATCAGGCCGGCCTCGTCGATCCGCGCGTACAGCCGGGCGAAGTCGCTGCCCTGCCGGCCGGCGCGTGGTGCGGCCGGGTGCACGGCTGCCGGTTCCGGTGCCGGTTCCGCTGTTGCCGTTGCTGCTGTCGGTCTCGCTGTCGTTGTCGTCCGAGTCGCCGGTGTCGTCATGCACTGAAGCCTCCCGGCGCGGGGGAGGGTGCCGACAGCCGCGCAGCACGCCTCTCACCAGGGGTGTCCGCCGCAGCGCCGGGGTGTCGCCAGGTGCACCCCGGTACGGGGGAGGGCCCGCCCGCGCACGTCGCGGGGCGGCACCCCCAGGAGCGGGGTCAGAAGTCCTGCGAGGTCTCCTCCGCGGCGTACTTCCCTCCGTGCATCCGCTGCAGATGCACCTGACGGGTCAGCCGGATCACCGGCCTGATCAGCAGCTCCACGCTGCCGAAGACGAAGCACCAGGTGCCCGCCGTCTGCCATTCCGCGGAGAAGAACATGACGCTGCCGACGAGGAACCACACCGCGACGAGCAGGTCGTTGGCGATGCTCGCGACGGCGTAGCGCTGACGGATCACCACTTCCGCGTCGCCGACTCGGATGGTCACCGGTGGTTTGCCGCTCCCTTGCGGAGGCCGGTCCTGCTGTGGCTGACCGTGCTGTGGCCGGTCCTGCTGAGGCTGTCCCCGCTGTGGCTCTCCCTGGTCGGGCTCGGGCACCGTCGTCCTCCTGTGCGCGTGGGTGCGGTCACGCGTCGCGCGAACCGTGTGCCCAGCTCAGCAGTTCAGGGGCCGTCCAAGTCGTGATGACGCGCTCCGCGGGCACACCGCACTCCGCCGCGCGGACGCACCCGTTGATCTGCCAGGCCAGCTGGCCCGGCGCGTGCGCGTCGGTGTCGATGGAGAAGTACACCCCGGCGTCCACTGCCTGCCGCAGCAGGCGGCGCGGCGGATCGAGCCGTTCGGGGCGGCAGTTGATCTCCACGGCGGTTCCCGACTCCGCGCAGGCCGCGAAGACCGCCTCCGCGTCGAACTGGGACTCGGGGCGGCTGGAGCGCAGTCTGCCCGTGCAGTGCCCCAGCACGTCGACCAGCGGATTGCGGACGGCGGCGACCATGCGCCGCGTCATCTCGGCCGCGGGCATCCGCAGTTTGGAGTGCACGGACGCCACGACCACGTCGAGGCGGGCCAGCAGCTCCTCGTCCTGGTCCAGCGACCCGTCGAGGAGGATGTCGCACTCGATTCCCGTGAGCAGCCGGAACGGTGCGACCTGCGCGCCGACCTCCGCCACCACGTCCAGCTGCTCCCGCAGCCGGTCGGCGCTCAGGCCGCGGGCCACCGTGAGACGGGGTGAATGGTCGGTCAGCACCGCCCATTCGTGGCCGAGTTCGGCGGCCGTACGTGCCATCGTCCCGATGGGGCTGCCGCCGTCCGACCAGTCGGAGTGCATGTGGCAGTCGCCGCGCAGCGCCGCGCGCAGCCGCCGGGCCTCCTCGCTGACGGGGGCGTCGTCCACGGTGGTCGCCTCAGGCTCGGACTCCGCGTCCGCCTCCACCTTCGCGAGGTAGGCCGGGACCTCGCCGCGCAGGGCCTCCCGTACGACCTGCGCGGTCTTCGGACCCACCCCTTTGAGTGACTCCAGTCCGCCGCCCGCCGCCGCGCGCCGTTCCACCTCCTGCGGGTCCAGAGCCGCGAGCACCTCCGAGGCCGTACGGAACGCCCGCACCCGGTAGGTGGGAGCCTGCGCGCGTTCCAGCAGGAAAGCGATCCGGTCCAGTGCCGTGAGCGGGTCCACGGGTGCCCCTCCTCGCAGTGCCTTGTCTCTGCTCGCCTTGCTCGCCGTGCCGTCATCTTCCACGGTGGCGCAAGGCGGCGGTGAGCGCGCGTCCCGGGCGTGACCGGATGCCCGGGCGTGACCGGACACCCGGATGTGCCCCGGTAGCTGGCGTCCCCCCCCCCCCGTTCCCGGCCTGCCCGGGGTCTGCGGTTCCCCGGCGCCCCTGGGCTCAGTCAGTCCTCTCCAGCCGGGCGACACCGATGTGTGCGTCGGCCATGCCGTAGAAGACGTACCGGACTCCGTCGATCTCCTCGACCGCGGTGGGGAAGACGACGTTGGGGACCGTCCCGGAGCGTTCCTCTTCCGTTTCCGGGGCCATCAGCGGTTCCGCCGAGCGCGCCAGCACCCTGGCCGGGTCGGCCGGGTCGAGGATCATCGCGCCGGCCGCGTAACTGACGTGCTGCTGCTGGTCCGTGAACGCTTTGTCCATGCGTCCCGAGACCCCGTGGTGGATCAGCAGCCACCCCTCCTCGACCTGGACGGGGGCCGGGCCCGCGCCGATCTTCAGGCTCTCCCAGGGGTGTTCGGACAGCGCCACGAGACGGTGGTCGCGAGGCCTGGTCAGCGCGGTGATGTCCGCCTCTGCCTCGGCGACCGGCACGTAGCTGATCCAGATGCCGGGCCGTTCGTCGGTGACGCCGGCCGGGAGGTGGACGCCCTCGCCCGGGCGGAACCAGCCCAGGTCCCACATCGGCCGGTGCAGCATCGCGTACGCGGGCGCACCGTCGGGGCCGGGCACCGGCACGGGGAAGTGCACGACGTCCTTGTTGGGGAAGAGGTTGAGGTCGGTGTCGAGGTCCGGCTGGTAGGCGAACTGCACGGGGCCGATCCGGCGCCAGGTCCGCAGGTCGGCGGAGACGGCGAGGGCCGCCCTGGGGCCGAGCGGGCCGTAGGCGACGTAACTCATCACGTACTGCCCGAGGCTCGGTATCCATGTCACCCGCGGGTCCTCCACGCCCGCGTTGTTCTTGCCGCGCTCCCAGCCGGCGTCCGGTGCGAGGACGACTCCGCGCCTGGTGACGCCCGTGGGCACACCTTCGGTGAGGGTCACCTCGGCGAGGCCGACGCGGGAGACGTTGCCCCCGGCGACGAGGCGGGGCAGCAGGTGCAGGGCGCCGTCCTCGGTGCGTCCGGACGCGGGGTTGAGCACACCCTCGGCCTCCAGCGGGTCGTGCGGGGACGGCGACATCACGACGCCCTCGCGCACGAGGCGGTACGGGATGCGGGTGGAGGGGGTGTGTGCGGAGCGGTCGTGCACGGTGGGATCAGCCCTTTGTTCCGGAGTCGATGTTCGTCTGGGTGAAGTGGCGCTGGAAGAGGAGGAAGAGCACCACGGCGGGGACGGCCAGCACGCACGCCCCTGCCATCACGGCACCCATCGGGTTCTCGACGGTGCCGCGCAGATTGCTCATGAAGCCCGCCAGCGCGACGGCGAGCGGCTGCATTCCGGCTTCCTTGGTCACCAGGAACGGCCAGAGGAACTCGTTCCACGGGCCGATGAAGGCGATCAGGGTGCCCGTCAGCAGGGCGGGACGGACCATCGGCAGCGCGACGCGCCACAGGATGCGCAGTTCGCCCGCTCCGTCGATGCGGGCGGCCTCGAAGAGCTCGGCGGGAAGCTGCAGGAAGAACTGACGGAAGAGGAAGACCGCCGTGGAGTTGATCGCGAACGGCAGGATCATCCCCAAGTAGCTGTCGCCCAGCCCGTAGTCCCGCACCACCAGCACATACAGCGGCAGCATCAGCAGCTGGAACGGCACGGTCTGCACGAGGAGAAGGGCCGCGAAGACCGTGCCGCGCCCGCGGAACTGCATCCGGGCCAGGCCGTATCCGGCGAGCACGCCCATCACGAGGGTGCACAGCAGCACGCCGATGGTGAAGACGCCGGAGTTGAAGAGCGAACGGCCCAGCGAGATGGCCCCGTTGACGGCCACGTAGTTCTGCGTTCCGCTGCTGCCGGGGAGCGGAATCACCGATCCGAGGTCGCCGGTCGTCTGCTTCTGCAGAGACGCGGTGAACATGTACGCGAAGGGGAAGAGGAAGACGACGGCGCCCAGTACGAGCACCACCATCCGCAGCCACCAGCCTCCGGAGACGCGGCCTGTGTTCACGGATCAGACCTCCTTCCGCTCGGTGAACCTGCGGGCGATGAGGGAGAGCGACACCACGACCAGGACCAGTACGACGCCCAGCGCCGCCGCGAAGTCCGGGTGCGCCTGCTCGATGCCCTTCTGGTAAAGGATCAGCACCGGCGAGGCGGAGGCGTGGTCCGGGCCGCCGCCGCCGGTGAGCAGATAGGGCTCCGTGAAGAGGTTGGACCCCTTGATGACGGCCAGCACCGTGACGAGGGTCGTGGCGTGGCGCACGCCCGGCACGGTCACCGTCAGGAAGGTCCGCACCCGCCCGGCGCCGTCGACGCCCGCCGCCTCGTACAGCTCGCGGGGAACGCCCTGCAGCGCGGCGAGGTAGAGCATCACGAAGAAACCCAGATTCGTCCACGTGACGAAGACGGCCACCACAGGCATCGCGAGCGCGGAGTTGACCAGCCACGAGGGGTCCGGTGCGAGACCGCCGAGGGTGTGGTTGAGGAGCCCGTCGGTGCCGAAGAGATAGCCCCACACCGCCACAAGCGCGACGCTCGCCGTGATGTACGGCAGGTAGTAGGCGGCCCGGAAGAAGGAGCGCAGCGGCAGACGGGAGTTGAGCGCCGAGGCGAGGACGAGGGACAGCACGACGGTCAGCGGGATGTTGATGACGAGGAACACGGCGATGTTGAAGAACGAGCGCAGCACCACCGGATCGGTGAACACATCCCGGTAGTTGCTCAGCCCGACCCACGGCGCGTCCACGTCCGTGCCCGGGGCGGTGAAGTAGAAGCGGTGGAAGGACATCCAGACCGTGTAGCCGAGCGGCACGGCGAAGACGACGACCAGGAAGAGCGCGTACGGCGTGACGAACAGGGCGCCGAGCGGCTGCCTGTTGCCGCGCGGGCCGCGGCCGCGCGGCCCGTCGCCGGGCCGGCCCCGCGGACCGTACGGCCCGTGGCGTTGCGGATCGCGGCCGCCGGCACGCGACATGAGGGGGACACTCATCGGAACCTCGGCAATCGTCAGTATTCGTCGAGGAGTTCGGAGATCTCGCGGGAGGCGTCGCGCAGCGCGGGCTCCGGACGTTCGCGGCCGAAGACGACGGACGCCGTCCAGCGGTCCCGGAGCGCCTGCCACACGTCGACGGAACCGGCGACGCTCGGCACCTCCACGATGCGGTCCGCCTGGTCGCCGAACTCCCGGTAGGCGGGGTTCTTCTCGAACCACTGCTCGTACGTGCCCAGCAGGTCCGGACGCATCGGCATCTGGCCCGTCGCGTCCAGGAAGGCGCGGTCCTGCTTCTTCGACGTCGCGAACTTCAGCACGTCCCAGGCCGTGGCCCGGTTTCTGCAGGCGCTGAACATCGAGACCGACTTCTCGTCGGAGAAGGTGTGCGTCTCGGACGCCGGCAGGCCCTTCGAGGTCGGTACCGGCACCACACCCCAGTCGATGGTGTCCTTGTACGCCGCGACGGCCCACGGTCCCGCGATCGTCATCGCGGCTTTGCCCGCCGCCATGGAATCCCCCGGGAACAGCTCCTGCTGCGCCAGCTTCTCGCGGTAGACCGTGCGCCAGAAGTTCACGACGCGGCGGCCCGCCGGGGTGTCGAACTGCGGCTTCCCGTCCTTCACCAGCTGCTTGCCGCCCGATTCCGCGATGAAGGACGGGTAGAAGTCGAACCACGACTGGAAGAACTCGGAGCTCGGCGCCGGCCAGATCGCCGACTTCGCCGCGCCGCTGCGGACGATCTTGCGCGAACTGTCCAGGAATTCCTCGTGCGTCGAGAGCTTCGGCTTCTCCGGGTCCAGGCCGGCCTTCTCGAAGATCTTCTTGTTGTAGAGGATCATCACGGGGTTGCTCTTCCAGGGCAGCTGGTAGAACTTCCCGTCCTCGGAGCGGTATTGAGCGGCACGTTCGCCCGTACGCCCGTCGACGTACTTCTCCCCGCCGGGGAAGTCGTCGAGCGGGACGAGGCCGGCCTGCTTCTGGAACTGCGGGACGGACGCCGGTGAGGTGTTGAAGACCAGGCATGCGCTGTTGCCCGCGACGATGGACGCGCTCAGCGCCTCCTCGGAGGTCTTGCCCGCGGGTATCTGCTGCGCCGTGATCCGCTGCCGGGGGTGCTTCGCGTTCCACTCGGCGACCATCTTCTCGCCCCAGGCGACCTCCTGGGCGTTGTTGGACAGCCATACGGTGATGGGGCCGCGCGCCGAGGCCGCGGCGGTGCTGTCGGGCGCGGTGCGGGCGCATCCGGTGCTCACGCCCGTCAGGGCGAGTGCCAGCAGGACCGCTCCGGTCTTCCTCCTCAAGGTTCTCTCCGTACTGTCGGTTCCGGTGCAGGTTCCGCCGCCTGCTCGTGCTCCGGCTGACGCTGCGGCCGAACGGCCGTGCTGCCGGGGCCGGACGGGGCGGCACGGGCCGGGTCCGGCGCGGGGCCCATCGAGGCACGCGGCAGCAGCCTGGCGGGGGCGAGTTCGACGTCGTCGGCGCGCCCTCGCGCGATGACCTCGTCGAGCGCGCGGGCCGCCGCGGCGCCCCAGCCGAGGGCGTCGGCGCGTGCGGAGGCCAGCGGCGGATGCGTGTAGGCGGCGAGCGGGGTGTCGTCGTAGCCGACGACGGAGAGGTCCTCCGGCACGGACAGGCCCAGCCGGTGTGCGACGGCCAAACCGGCCGTCGCCGACAGGTCGTTCGCGAAGACGATCGCCGTGGGTCGCTCCCCGACGCCCAGCGCCATCAGCTGACGCGTCGCGGCGGCACCGCCGTCGGCGGTGAAGCCGCCCGGAAGCACCGGCCCCGGCGTCAGCCCGGCAGCACGTACGGCCTGTTCCCAGGACTCCTGACGGCGCCGCGAGTGGTGGAACTCCCGCGGCCCCGCCACGTGCGCGATGCGGCGGTGGCCCAGCTCCGCCAGGCGCGCGACGGCGGTGGCGAAGGCCGGCTTGTCGTCCAGGCTCACCGCGCACAGACCGTCCGCGCAGCCCGGGTCGCCGACCACGACGGCCGGCAGCCCGAGTCCGGTGGTGAGCTCCGGACGCGGATCGTCCACGCGCATGTCGGTGAGCAGCACGCCGTCGACGCGGCGGTCGGCCGCGAGGCGGTGGTATGCGGCCGCCTCGTCGGCGGGGTTCGTCACATGCAGCACGAGGGAGTCGCCGCGCGGCGAGAGCACCGATTCCACGCCCGCGATGAAGGCGGGGAAGAAGGGGTCGGCCCCGATCGCGTCGGTCTCCCGCGACAGCACCAGGCCGAGCGCGCCCGCCCGGCCCCGGGAGAGCGCCTGCGCGGGACGGCTCGGGCGCCAGCCGAGTTCGGCCGCGGCCGCCAGGATGCGGGACTTGGTCGCCTCGGCCAGGCCGGGACGGCCGTTGAGCGCGAAGGAGACGGCGCTGGGGGAGACCCCGGCGAGCCTCGCCACGTCCGCGATCGTGGGACGTCTCTCCCGTGCTGCAGCCATGCCGCCAAGTCCGTCCGTCCGGTGGAGTGTTGAGGCTCGCGCGCTATGAGCTGGTATCAGTTGTTTAAACCGCTTTAACAGCGGCGCGATGCGTGAACTCAACCGGAACGGCACCGGAGGTGTCAACGGGTGTGCGGCGAGAAACTCCTGCGTGGCAGGCGAACGCAGATGAAGGCACCGCCGGCTCCTAGGCTGGCGGGTACGCCACCGACAGGAAGCGAGAGAAAGTCATGGCCCCTGAAGCGCTGACCCGGCAGCAGACCGACGAGGCACTGGCCGCCCTTCCCGGCTGGAGCACGGACGGCGACAGCATCGCCCGTACGTACTCCTTCGCCAAGCACCTGCCGGCCGCTGCGATGGTGATCCATGTGGCCGCGATCCAGGAGGAGCTGAACCACCACTCCGACATGGCGCTCGGCTACAACAAGCTGTCCGTCACGGTGAACACCCACAGCGTCGGAGGTCAGGTCACCGGGAAGGACATCGAACTCGCCCGCCGCATCGAGGAGATCGCCCCGGGCCACGGCGCGAGCTAGCCGGTCAGCGAGCCGCCCGGCCGCTGCGTGATTCGCCCGGGCGGCCGGTCCGGCCTCACTTCCGCCAGAACAGGTGGTGCGTCACGCCGCTCGGGCTGGGCACGACGTCCTGGTGGAACCGGTCGAGCAGTTCATCGGGGGACTCCCACAGCCGGGATCCGGAGCTGAGCTTCGTCGGCACGACCGCCACATGCAGGGTGTCGACGAGGCCGGCTTCGAGGAATCGCCGGATGACAGTCGCCCCACCGCCGAGCCGGACGTCCCGGCCCTGCGCCGCCTCCTTCGCCCGGGCGAGTACCTCGGCCGGGTCGCCGTCGACGAAGTGGAACGTGGTGTCGGAGAGCGTGAACGACGGGCGCTTGTGGTGCGTCATGACGAACACCGGCGTGTGGAACGGGGGTTCGTCACCCCACCACCCCTTCCACTCGTGGTCCTGCCAGGGCCCGCGCTGCGGCCCGAACTTGTTGCGGCCCATGATCTCGGCGCCGATGTTGCGGGCATAGTCCCGCGTGATGTAGTCGTCCAGGCCTCGGCTGCCACCGGGTTCGGAGCGTTTGACGGGCGGGTGGTCGGTGGCAATGGCCCAGGCGAACAGTTTCCCAGGATCGGCATGGCCGAACGGCTTCTCGAGGCTCTGGCCCTCGCCGGAGCCGAACCCGTCGCTCGAGACGGTGAAGTTCTGGACCCGCAGCAACTGGCTCATGTCGCTCTTTCCTGTCTTTCCTGCTTCGCGCTCTCTGATCGCTTACGGATGGTGGACCGGCCCGGCCGGGGAAACTCATCGCCGCATCGTGCAGTTCTCACAGCGCTCCCGCGGCCGCGCCGGGCGACGACTCCCCGGCGGTCGTCCCCCGGCGCAGCCGCGTACGGATCACCAGGCGAGCGTCCAGCGGGAGCGTGGGTCCTCCAGCCCCTGCTGTCGCCCCCGAGGGCGGCCGCGGCCTCCCGGCCGAATCAGCGACCCGCCGGTCACGGCAACTAGTCGGTGCTCAGCGTCAGCCCGTACTCGGAGAGGGGTTCCGCCACGGGCTGGTAGTAGGTCGCACCGCCCGTCGAGCAGTCGCCCGAGCCTCCCGACGTCGTGCCCTGCGCCTGGTCGCCGGAGATGAACGGGCCGCCGGAGTCGCCGGGTTCGGCGCACACGTCCGTCCGGGTCAGGCCCCGCACGGTGCCCTGCTTGTAGGTGACCGTGGCCTCGTGCTGCTCGATGGTGCCGCACCGCCAGCCGCTGGTCGATCCGGAACGGCAGACCGAGGAACCGGCCGGGACCTGCTTCGACCCGGCGACCGACAGGTTCGCGGAGCCGGGGCCTTTCACATACGGCCTCGCCCGCCAGTTCTCGTTCGCCTCGACCCATGCGTAGTCGTCGCCGGGGAAGGAGCGGGCGCGGACGGTGCCCTGCGCGGCGCGGTTGTGGCCCGTCGTCCTGGTGCCTGCGCTTCCGCAGTGTCCCGCCGTGACGAAGCCCTCGGCGTCGCCCTTGGTGACCGCGAAGCCGACGGAGCAGCGCGTGGAGCCGCCGGAGTAGTACGCGTCGCCGCCGCGCAGATCCTCGGCGTACGTTCGCGGCTTCTCGGCGGACTGCGTCACCCGCACCAGTGAGGTGGAGGCACCGCTGCGGTTGAGGAAGTCCTTGGCGGCCCCGGGTTCACCCGCCCGTACGATCACGCTGTTGCTGCGCACGTCCACCGCCCATACCGCGGTGCCCCGCGGTGCGCGCTTCGTCGCCGAGTTGTCCAGGGCACGCTTGGCGGCTTCGAGGACGGCGAGGCTGTTGTCGACGACCTTCGCCTCGGCGCCCGCAGCCTTGATCGCCGCCGTGTCGCCCCGGTCGGTGGTCGCCACCACCAGCTTCGACGTCGATCCCGTGACCCACGCACCCGCGTAGCGCGTCCCGAGCTTCTTGCGGAGCTTCTTCTCGACGGCGACGGCGCGCTGCTCGTTGGCGATCCGCTTCTTCGCGTCCGCGGTGGTGATGCCGAGGTCCCTGCTGACGCTCTCCAGCATTCCCGGTGCGACCTCCGGGGCGGGCGTCGCCGCGTCCGCGGAGCCGGTGCCGGAGCCCGAACCGGGCCGGGAGCCGGGCGGGGAGGGTTCGCCCGCGGTCGCGGGCATCACGCCGAGGCCGAGGGCGCCGACGGCCACGGCCGTGACGGCGAGGACAGGGAGCTTACGGGGCATCGGTGCTCTCCTCGTATCGCTGGTGCACAGGCGTTCTCCGGCCCAGGGCCTCTCCCTGATCCAGACCGATCCGAACGACAGACCCTCGCCCCAGCGTCCGGCCGCCGCCCGGGGGGCACCACCTGTGAGGGGGCCGGATGGAGGTACGCCGGCGCACGTGCGGACACGTGGGCGTACGGACCCCGGTCCCCACGAACTGGGGCCCGCACGAACAGGAGTCCGAACGCACCCGGGTCCGTGCGGCTCGGCCGGTGAGCGCCGTGCCGCACGGACCCGCCGTGCTCTTGCCGTACTGCAGCCGTCGTGCTCCGTGCCGGCCGGTTACTTCGGGGGCATCAGCACGGAGTCGACGATGTGCACCGTGGCGTTGGCCGTCTTCACGTTGCCGCAGCCCACGGCCGCCTCGTCGTTGACCTTGAAGGCGTCGCCGGAGCCCGAGGTGGTGAGCTTCTCCTTCGCCAGCGTCGGGTAGGAGCCGTCGGCCAGCTTCTCCTTGGACAGCGGCTCACCCACCACGTGGTACGTGAGGACCTTGGTGAGCATCTCCTTGTCGCTCATGACCTTCTCCATGTCGGCCTTCGGGACCTTCTCGAAAGCCTCGTTGGTCGGCGCGAAGACGGTGATGTCCTTGGAACTGTTGAGGGTGTCGACGAGACCGGCCTTCTTCACCGCGCCGACCAGCGTGGACAGTTCGGGATTGTTGCTCGCGGCGGTGGCCACCGGGTCCTGGGCCATGCCCTTGAAGCTGCCCTTGCCGGTCTTGGGAACGGCCTTGCAGGCCGGTCCGAACTCGCCGCTCGCCTGCGGCTTCTCCTGCTTCGAGCTGTCCTTGGGCGCCTCGGACTTCTTGCCGTCCGAGGCCTTGTCGCTGCCGCCGCCCTCGCTGGAGCAGGCGCTGATGCCCAGCGGCAGCAGAGCGACGGCGGTGACGGCGACGGCGCCGCGGCGGATTCGTGTGGTGTTCATGTCTGTCTCCTCAAGACGGGGCTTCGTGCCGGAGCCTGTCGGCCGGCGTTGCTGGATCGGGAACGGGTGAGATGCCAGGTCGTGTCAGGTCACGTCGCGTCACGTCAGGTCACATCGACCACCACCGAGTGCCGTCCGGTCGCGCCGTCGGGTACGGTCCCGGCGCGCTCGGCGGTCTGTGTCTCGCCGTCCTTGTCGGTGGCCCGCACCTGGAGGCGGTGGCTGCCGGAGGCGGCAGGCCACTCCCACACCCACTGCCGCCACGTGTCGCGGTTGTCCTCCTCGGCCAGCCGCGCCATGCGCCAGGGCCCGTCGTCGACCCGTACCTCGACCCGCTCGACGCCCCTGTGCTGTGCCCAGGCGACGCCGGCGACCCGCACGGTGCCCGGCTTCAGGGAGGCCAGGGGCCTGGGGGTGTCGATGCGGGACTGCGTCTTGACCGGTGCGTCGCGTGCCCAGTCACGCTTGACCCAGTAGACGTCGTAGTCGTCGAACGTGGTCAGCTCCAGGTCCCGCAGCCACTTGCAGGCCGAGACGTAGCCGTAGAGACCCGGGACGACCATGCGGACGGGGAAGCCGTGGGTGAAGGGCAGGGGTTCGCCGTTCATGCCGACGGCGAGCATGGCGTCCCTGCCGTCCATGACGGTCTCCACGGGGCTGCCGAGCGTCATTCCGTCCACGGAGCGCGCCACCAGCTGGTCCGCGGGGCCGCCCCTGGACGGCGGACGCACCCCGGCTTCGCGCAGCAGGCCGGCCAGCGGCACGCCGAGCCAGACCGCGTTGCCCGCGTACGAGCCGCCGACCTGGTTCGAGACGCAGGTGAGGGTGATGCGCCGCTCGATCAGCTTCCGCTCCAGCAGCGCGCCGAAGTCCAGCGTCAACGGACGGGACACACCCCGCCCGTGGATGCGCAGCCTCCAGGTGCCGACGTCGACGCGGGGGACGGTGAGCGCCGTGTCGACGCGGTAGAAGTCCTTGTTCGGCGTGGTGAACGGCTCCACGCCGTCGATTCCGAGGTCCGCGCCGCGGGGGACCGGCGCGGCACGTGAGGCCGGTGCGGGCAGTTCGACCGTGGCGCGGGATGCCGCCGCCTCGGCCCTGCGCGAGGAGTTGAGGCCGCGGCCCGCGAGTGCGGCGCCCGCCGATCCGGCGGCCACCGCACCGGCTGCCAGGGTGAAGCCGCGCCGGTCGAAGGAGGCGGGGGCGGCCGACCGCGTAGCCGCCCCCCGGGATGCGTCTCCTCCGTCCGGCGCGGTGATCTCGCCCGCGGGCGAGGGCCCGCGGCGTGCGAGCCTCCCCGCGAGGACATACAGAACGGCGGCGCCGGCGAGGGCTCCCACGGCGGACGGCACCGCGTCCAGCGGTCCGGCGTCCGGCCGTTCCGCGGCCGAGAGCGCACCGGCCAGCCCGAAGACGAGCACGCCGGCCGCGCCCGTACGCCGCCGTCGCAGCGTGAGCAGGCCCAGGGCCAGGGCGAAGAGCACCAGCAGCGCCAGGATGCCCAGTTGGAGGACGAGTTTGTCCTGGCTGCCGAACGTCCTGATCGCGAAGTCCTTGACCCCCGCGGGCGTCCGGTCGACGACCGCGCCGCCGACCGCGGTCACCGGGCTCGCCTCCGGACGGACCGTCACCGAGACCAGTTCCGCGACCGCCAGCGCCGAGAAGCCCGCCAACAGGCCGCTCAGCATGCCCAGAAGGGCCGGCGTGCCCGGGCGGGGACGCGGGGCGCTGCCGTGTCCGTGTCCGGATGTCCCGGGCCCGGGCCCGGATGCATCGGGGCCGGTGGTCCTGGCGCTCGGTTCTGGTTGTCGGGTCACACCTCGCATTCGAGGTCCGGGGTCCGGCGGATTGGTCCGTCAGGGTCGAAAATCGCCGGTCAGCGGGTACGGAAGAAATCCCGCTCCACGACCAAGCCGCCGCCCGGCCGGCTCCGAATGACACCCGACAGGATGCGTCCGAGCACGGCGAAGGAGCGGCATGGCAGTCGGAACCGGCGGCAGCGGCGGCGGCTCAAGTGGCGGTGGCAGCGGCGGGACCGGCACACGGCGGCGCCGGGTGGCCGTGGTCGGCAGCGGAGTCGCGGGGCTCACCGCCGCGCACGTGCTGCGGCGTACGGACGCCGTCACCCTCTACGAGGCGGACGACCGGCTCGGAGGGCACGCCCACACCCACGACGTCCCGTCGGCGGACGGCCGTCTGCAGCGCATCGACTCCGGGTTCATCGTGCACAACGAGCGCACGTATCCGCTGCTGCTGCGGCTCTTCCGCGAACTCGGCGTCCGCACGCAGGAATCCGAGATGAGCATGTCCGTACGGTGCGAGGGCTGCGGTCTGGAGTACGCGGGAGCCCGCGGAGCGCGCGGCGTGTTCGCCCAGCCGGGGAACCTCGCACGGCCACGCTTCCTGCGCATGGTGGCGGAGATCCCCCGCTTCCACCGGCAGGCACGGGAGCTGCTGGCGGCCGGCCCTCAGGCGGAGGGGGAGGGGGAGGGCGGCGCCCAACACGCCCTCACACTGGGGGAGTTCATGACCCGGGGCGGCTATTCCGCCTACTTCGTCACGCACTTCATGACGCCGCTCGTCTCCGCCGTGTGGTCTTGCGACCAGGCGACCGCGCTTCGCTACCCCGCCCGCTACCTGTTCGGCTTCCTGCAGCATCACGGCATGCTGAGCGTCAAGGGCTCGCCCACCTGGCGTACCGTCACGGGCGGCTCACGCGCATACGTCGAGCGGGTCGCCAAGCAGCTGGAGGCGGTTCACACCTCGACACCCGTGCGTACGGTGCGGCGTTACGGCGACCGCGCCGAGATCGTGACAGAGGACGGGACGGTGCACGAGCACGACGCCGTCGTGATGGCGACACACGCGGACACCGCGCTGCGGCTGCTCGCCGGGCCCACCGCGGCGGAACGGGAAGTCCTCGGCGCCTTCCGCTACTCCCGCAACCCGACGCTGATGCACACGGACGCCTCGCTGCTGCCGCGTGCGCGGGCCGCCCGCGCGTCCTGGAACTACCTGATGCCCTCCTGCGGCACCGACTCCGCCTCGGTGCGCATCAGTTACGACATGAACAGACTGCAACGCCTCGACACCCCGGAGGACCACATCGTCACCCTCGGCGGACACGACCGGGTGGACCCGGACTCGGTGCTGGCCAGGATGGTCTACGAACACCCCGTCTACACACCGGAGTCGGTGGCGGCCCAGCAGCGGCTGCCCGAACTCCCCTCCGCCGTCACCGCGTTCGCGGGCGCCTACCACGGCTGGGGGTTCCACGAGGACGGCTGCCGCTCCGGCGTCGACGCCGCCGCGGCCCTGGGGGTGCGCTGGTGACGGGCCCCGTCCAGGCCGGCGTGCCGGATCCGGCCGCGGAGCCGCCGGCGCCGGCTCTGTACAACTGCCTCGTGACGCACGTGCGCACCAGCCCGCTGCGCCACACCGTGCGGCACCGCACCTACATGTGGCTGATCGACGTGGACCGGCCGCCGCGGCTGCCCCTCGCGCTGCGTCCTCTCGCGCGCTTCCGCAGCCGCGACCACTTCGGCGGTACGGCGCCCACGATCCGCGCCGGACTGGAGCGCTTCCTGGCGGCGCGCGACGTGGAAGCGCCCACCGGCAAGGTGCTGATGCTCGCCAACGCCCGTGTGCTCGGGCACGTCTTCAATCCGCTGAGCCTCTACTGGTGCCACCGTGCCGACGGCACGCTCTCGTGCGTCGTGGCCGAGGTGCACAACACCTACGGCGAACGGCACTGCTATCTGCTGCACACCGACGACGCCGGAGAAGCCGCCACCGCCAAGGAGTTCTACGTCTCGCCGTTCTTCCCCGTCGACGGCGCATACCGCATGCGGCTGCCCCGGCCCGGCTCGGAGCTCCACCTCGCCGTCCATCTGGAGCGGGCCGGCGGGCGCCCGTTCACCGCGACCGTGCGTGGACGGCGCCGTCCTGGAAACACAGCGGGGCTGCTGCGTGCCGCACTCCGGCACCCATGGCCCACGGCCGCCGTGAGCACAGCCATCAGGCTGCACGGCGTCCGGCTCTTCCTGCGCGGCCTGCCCGTACGTCCCCGTCCCCGCCACCGGATCCAGGAGGGTCTGGAGTGAGTCTGCACATGCCATCCGAGTCCCGGCCCGACACCGCGGTGGATCCGCGGCGCTGGCCCGACGTCGCCCGCGTACCGCAGCCGTCACGGGTGCGCACAGCGGTCGCCGCCCACCTCGTGCGCCGGGCCCTGGAACGCCTGCCCCTGGAAGTCCGTACGTCCGGCGGTGAAACCCTCGGCCTCGGCGGCCCGCTGATCCGACTCCACGACCCCGGCGCCTTCTTCCGCAGGGTCGGGCAGGCGGGTCTGATCGGCTTCGGCGAGTCGTACATGGCGGGGGAGTGGGACGCGCCGGATCTGGCCGGTGTGCTCACCGTCCTGGCCGGCAACGTCACCGCACTCGTCCCGGGGCCCCTGCAGCGGCTGCGCGCCCTGTGGGCGGCACGACAGCCCGCGAGCGGACACAACACCGAAGACCACTCGCGGCGGAACATCCACCACCACTACGACCTGTCCAACGACCTGTTCGCCGCCTTCCTCGACGACACCCTGACCTACTCCTCGGCGCTCTTCCGCGACTTCCCCGCCGCCTGGCCGGACCTCGCGGACGCCCAGCGCCGCAAGACCGACCGGCTGCTGGACCTGGCCCGGGTCGGCCCCGGCACACGGCTGCTGGAGATCGGCACCGGCTGGGGCGACCTGGCGCTGCGCGCCGCCGCCCGCGGCGCCCACGTGGTGACCGCCACCCTCTCCCAGGAGCAGCTGGACCTGGCGCGGCAGCGCGTACGGGCCGCCGGACACGAGGAGCGGGTGACGCTGCTGCTGCGCGACTACCGGCAGCTGACGGGCTCGTACGACGCCGTCGTCAGCGTCGAGATGATCGAAGCGGTGGGCGCGGATTTCTGGTCCGAGTACTTCGGCCGCATCGACCGGCTGCTGGCCCCCGGCGGGCGGGCGGCCCTCCAGGCCATCACCATGCCGCACGAGCGGATGCTGGCAACCAGGAACACCTACACGTGGATTCAGAAGTACATATTCCCCGGCGGGCTGCTGCCGTCCCCCGAGGCCGTCGAGCACGCCACCCGGGACGCCACGACCCTGCGGGTGACGCGGCAGGACGGTTTCGGGCCGCACTACGCGGAGACCCTGCGGCTGTGGCGCGAACGCTTCGCCGAACGCGCCCCCGCGGTACGGGCGCTCGGCTTCGACGCGACCTTCCAGCGCATGTGGACGTTCTATCTCGCCTACTCGGAGGCGGGCTTCCGCTCCGGCTACCTCGATGTGAAGCAGCTGCTGCTCACCCGCACCGCCGACGGCGCGACGGCCCACCAGGAGGAGACACGGTGAATGCGAACGGAGCGGCACACAGGCTGTCGCCACTTCTCGAGCGGATGCTCGGCGGCCCTCCCCCTGCCTTCGGCGGGAGGTACCCCCTGCCCGTACGGCTGCGGGCCTGGGACGGCAGCGAAGCCGGCCCCGGCGACGCACCCGTGGTGGTGCTCCGCACCCGCCGCGCGCTGCGCCGGCTGATGTGGCAGCCCGGCGAACTCGGCCTCGCCGAGGCCTACATCACCAAGGACATCGACGTCGACGGCGACCTCGCAGACGGGCTGCGCACGGTCTGGCGCGCGGTACGGGACCGGCGTCTGCGTCCGCCCCGGCTGAGTCCGTCCGAACGGCTCCGGGCGCTCGTGACGCTGGTCGGCCTGGGCGCGGCGGGACCACCGCCGCCCGCACCCGCGCTGCGCGCGAGGCAGACCGGGCGGCTGCACAGCAAGGCCCGCGACCGCGCCGCCGTCAGCCACCACTACGACTTCTCCAACGACTTCTACGCCCTGTTCCTGGACGAGTCGATGGCGTACTCGTGCGGCTACTGGCGCCGCCCCGACGACCCCGCCTACTCCCTCGCCGATGCCCAGCACGACAAGCTCGAACTGATCTGCCGCAAGCTGGACCTGCGTCCCGGCGCCCGGCTGCTGGACGTCGGCTGCGGCTGGGGATCGCTCACACTGCACGCCGCGCGGCACCACAAGGCGCACGTCACCGCCGTCACCCTGGCGCGGGAACAGGCAGCGGCCGTCACCCGCCGGGTCCGCGAGGAGGGCCTGGAGGAACTCGTCGACGTCCAGCTGAAGGACTACCGCGACATCGAACCCGGCACCTACGACGCCGTGTCCGCCATCGAGATGGGCGAACACGTCGGGGACGCCGAATATCCGGCCTTCGCCTCCTCGCTGCGCTCGATGCTGCGCCCGCGCGGACGGCTGCTGGTCCAGCAGATGTCCCGCGGGCGCGCGGCCCCCGGCGGCGGCGCCTTCATCGAGACCTACATCGCCCCGGACATGCACATGCGTCCCCTCGGGGAGACCGTCTCGCTGCTGGAGGAGGCCGGGCTGGAGGTCCGCGCGGTGGAGTCCCTGCGCGAGGACTACATACGTACGATCGCCGCCTGGCACCGCACCCTGGAGGAACGGCGTACCGAGGTGGCGGCACTGGTCGGTGAGGAAGCCGCCCGCGTGTGGCGGCTCTACATGGTGGGCGGCATGCTCGCGTTCGAGGAGCGGCGGATGGGCGTGGACCAGATCCTGGCGGTACGGCCCGACGAGGACGGCCGCAGCGGACTGACCGGCGGCGGCCTGTGAGCGGGTTCCCCTGGGGCGCCTTCGGGGTGAACCTCGCCGTGAGCGCCGCCGTGGCACTCGCCGTCATGCTGGTCACCTTCGCCGTCGCTCTCGCCAAGGGAGTGCACCGCGTCGTCGACGTCGCGTGGGGGCTGGGATTCACCGCCGTCGCCGCGGTCACCCTCGCGCTGTCGGCGGGGCACGGCGACGACGTGCGCCGGCTGACCGTGACCGGGCTGACGGCCGTGTGGGGGCTGCGCCTGGCGGGGCACATCGCGCTGCGCGGACGCGGCCACGGGGAGGACCCGCGCTACGCGCGCATGCTCGCGCGCGCCCCCGGCGACCCGCGGCTGTACGCGTTGCGCACGGTCTATCTGCTGCAGGGCGCGCTCGTGTGGCTGGTCTCGCTGCCCGTACAGGCCGCCCAGTATCTGCCGGGACCCATGACCGGGCCGCAGTGGGCGCTGACGGCGCTCGCGGTGGCCGTGTGGCTGACGGGTTTCCTCTTCGAGACGGCCGGCGACGCACAGCTGGAGCGCTTCAAGGCCGACCCGGAGGCACGCGACCGCACCGGCGCCCGGATCATGGACCGCGGCCTGTGGCGGTACACGCGGCACCCCAACTACTTCGGGGACTTCATGGTGTGGTGGGGCCTGTACCTGCTGGCCTGCGGCGATGTGGCGGTGGCGGCGGCGGTGCTCGTCTCGCCGGTGGCGATGAGCCTCCTGCTGACCAGGGGCAGCGGAGTGCGCCTGCTGGAGCGGCAGTTGGCCGGCCGTCCCGGGTACGCCGCCTACGCCGCCCGTACGAACGCCTTCTTCCCCGGGCCCCCGCGCGGCGGCGGGAACTGACCCACGGCGGCGGCCGGAGCGCCGGACCAGGCGCCCCCCGTGCCCGAAGTTGCCGGAGCCGAGGCCCCGTTACGCGAACCCCCGGCGGCACCCGGAAGCGGGCGCCGCCGGGGGTCTCCTCACTGCGCCCGGGGCAGCTTCATCAGGGCCAGCGGCTCCGTCGTCGGCTGCGGGGAACCACCGGCCGGTTCCACCGTGATGCCCATGGCCGACGCCCGGCCCACCGCACCGTCCATCAGCACCGATTCGTTCTCGCCCCCGGACTCCAGCAGCCCCGCCGGCCGCATCTTCTCCCCGTCCGCGAACCACAGTTGGTACACCTTGCCGCTCGGCGGTGCGCTCATCCCCGAGGCGAGGAAGACCGCACGGTCGCGCTCGCGGGAGACGACGACTGTGCCCCTGGCCCCGCCGGGCAGCTCGCCGCCGCTCGTGGTCCTCGCGTCCGGTGCCGCCAGCACGCCGGCCACGTCCTCCTGCCGCTGGCGCGTCTGCTCCGCCTGCTCGCGGGCGTCCTGAGCCGACTCGTACTGCCACACCGCCACTCCGCCGAACGCGGCCGCCGCGGCCAGGCAGGCGGCGAGCGCGACGCGCGGCAGCGCCCGCAGCCTCCGCCCGGCGCCGCTTCCGCCCGCGCGGCCGGCACCGCCCTGGCCGGTCCCGGGCCCGCCGGTCACCTTCGGGGGCTCCTGCCGGACGGTGGTGATCCGCCCCAGCACACGCTCGCGCATCTCCGGCGGCGGCGCCGCGGTCACGGCGAGACCCAGCCTCGCGGCCGTCGCCCGCAGCTCGTCCACCTCCCGCGCACACGCGGGGCACTCGGCGAGATGCCGTTCGAACGCGACGTGTTCCGCCTCGGGCAGCGCGTGCACGGCGTACGCACCCGTCAGGGTGTGCAGGTCACCGTCCCCCGTCACGCCGTCACCCCCAGGCAGTCCCGCAGCCTGATGAGTCCGTCCCGCAGCCGGGTCTTGACCGTGCCGAGCGGCTGGGTCAGCAGCTCGGCGACCTCTCTGTACGTCAGACCCCGGTAGTAGGCCAGCGTCACCGACTCGCGCTGGAGCTCGGTGAGGGTGCGCATGCAGCGGCGCACCTGCTCCCGCTCCAGCCGGGACTCCACGGCCTCGGTGACCTCGTCGTAGGCGGGCGTACGGTCCAGCAGCGCGGCACGCTCCTCACGGTCGGCGGCGGCCTGCGCCGAACGCACCCGGTCCACCGCCCGGCGGTGGGCGAACGTCATCACCCACGCCATGGCGCTGCCCTTGTCCGGCCGGAAGTGGGCGGCGGTCCGCCACACCTCCACCAGGACCTCCTGCGTGACCTCTTCCGACTGCGCCGGGTCGCGCAGCACATTGCGGACCAGTCCCAGAACCGGCCCGGCGATGCGGTCGTAGACGGCGGCGAAGGCGTCATGGTCGCCACGCGCCACCTCTTTGAGCAGCTCGGCGAGATCCGGTCCCGCTCCGCCGCCCGTACCGGCGAGGTGTGCGGCCTCCTTCATGACACCGCACCTTTCGCCGAAGCCCTGGTGCGTACGGCGGACGCGCGGGCCCGCGGCACCGGCCGTCGGTGCCGCGGGCGGCCGCGGACTGCGGCAAAGCCCATGGTTCCTCCCGGGAGATCTCTTCAGGGATGCTTCGTGGCCGGAGGCCGCGCGGATTGGTACGCGCGGGACCTTGTTGCCGGCCCGTGAGCGTTCCGGACCCGGCGCGTGACCCCGGTCCGTCCGCCGCCCGCCGAAGGCGGACGCCGCCGCCCGGTGTGCGGGCGGCGGCGTCCGGCGAGCATCCCCGGCCCGGGCAGGCGGCCGCTCAGCCGGTCCAGTTCATCTCGTCGGGGTCGTCACCGAGCCGGGAGTCGGTGTTGAGCCCGGCGATGTCCTCCATGTCCCCGGCGTCGAGTTCGAAGTCGAAGACGTCGATGTTCTCCCTGATGCGGGACGGCGTCACCGACTTGGGGATCACCACGTTCCCCGTCTGCAGATGCCAGCGCAGCACGACCTGGGCCGGCGACTTGCCGTACTTGCCGGCGATCGCGTTCAGCTTCGGCTCCCGCAGCAGCTCCTTGCCCTGCCCGAGCGGGGACCACGCCTCCGTCGCGATGCCGTGCTCGGCGTGGAAGGCGCGGGGCCCGCTCTGCTGCAGATGCGGGTGCAGCTCGATCTGGTTGACGGCCGGCACGGTGCCGGACTCCTTCAGCAGCCGCTGCAGATGCGACGGGTGGAAGTTGGAGACCCCGATCGCCTTGGCACGGCCCTCCTGGTGGATCTTCTCGAACGCCTTCCAGGACTCGGCGTACTTGTCCTGCCGCGGTACCGGCCAGTGGATGAGGTACAGGTCGACGTAGTCCAGGCCGAGCCTGTCCAGGGAGGCGTCGAAGGCGCGCAGCGTCGAGTCGTGGCCCTGGTCGGCGTTCCAGAGCTTGGTGGTCACGAAGACCTCGTCACGGGGCACGCCCGACGAGGCCAGGCCATGGCCCGTGCCCTGCTCGTTGCCGTAGATGGCGGCCGTGTCGATGCTGCGGTAGCCGGCTTCGAGCGCGGTACGCACGGCGCTCGCGGCCTCGTCGTCGGGCACCTGCCAGACGCCGAAGCCCAGCTGGGGCATGACGCTGCCGTTGTTGAGGGTGATTGCGGGAACGCTGCTCACGAACGATCGGTCCTCACATGTCGACGAAGGATTCCGCTTCCACCCTGTCAACGATCACCTGGAACAGGGCATTCCAACGCGGGCACCGTGCCGATGCGACGCCGGCGCCCGTTCACTGGTGGTACAGCGCCTCGATCTCGACCGCGTAGGCCGTCTCGATCGCCTTCCGCTTCAGCTTCAGGGACGGGGTCACGTACCCCGCCTCCTCGGTGAACTGCGCGGCCAGTATCCGGAACGTACGTATCGACTCCGCCTGCGAGACCTGCGTGTTGGCGGCGACGACGGCGCGCCTGACCTCCGTCTCCAGGTCCGGGTCGCGTACGAGGTCCGTGGGCTTGAGCTCCGGCTTCTCGCGCATCTGCAGCCAGTGGGTGACCGCGTCCGGGTCGAGCGTGACCAGGGCCGAGACATACGGACGGTCGTTGCCGACGACGATGCACTGCGCGACCAGCGGGTGCGCGCGCACACGTTCCTCCAGGATGCCGGGGGAGACGCTCTTGCCGCCGGAGGTGACCAGGATCTCCTTCTTCCGGCCCGTGATGGTGAGGTAGCCGTCCTCGTCGAGCGCGCCGAGGTCGCCGGTCGCCAGCCAGCCGTCGTGCAGGGCCTCGTCGGTGCCCTTGGGGTTGTTGAGGTAGCCCTGGAAGATCTGGGGACCGCGGAGCCAGATCTCGCCGTCGTCGCCGATGTGCACCGTGGTCCCGGGCAGCGGGTGGCCGACGGTGCCGAACCGGGTCCGCTCCGGCGGGTTGAGCGTGGCTCCGGCACTGGTCTCCGTCAGGCCGTACCCCTCGTAGATGCGCATGCCCACGCCGTCGAAGAAGAGCCCGAGCCGGCGTTCCATGGCGCTGCCGCCCGACATGGCGCCGCGGCAGATGCCGCCCATCGCCTCGCGCAGCTTGCTGTAGACGAGCGTGTCGAAGACCTGGTGCTTCAGACGCAGCGACGCGCTGGGGCCGGGCCCGGTGCGGAACGCCTTGTGCTCCATGGCCTCCGCGTAGCGCACGGCGACGTCCACGGCCTTCTCGAACGGGCCGAGCTTGCCCTCCAGTTCGGCCTTGCGGCGCGAGGACTGGAAGATCTTCTCGAAGAGATACGGCACGGCCAGCATGAACGTCGGCTTGAAGGACTGCAGGTCCGGCAGCAGGGCCTCGGCGGCCATGACCGGCTGGTGACCGAGCCTGACCTTGGCGCGTATGCAGACCAGTTGCACCATGCGTCCGAAGACGTGGGCGAGCGGGAGGAAGAGCAGCAGGGACGGCGGCTCGCTCGGCTTGGAGCTGAAGACCGGATGGTACTTGCCCTGGATGGCCTCGGCGTCGGCGAGGAAGTTGGCGTGCGTGAGCACACAGCCCTTGGGGCGGCCCGTCGTGCCGGAGGTGTAGATGATGGTGGCGGTGGAGTCCGGGGTGACGGCGAGCCGGTGCCGGTGGACGACGTCGTCCTCCAGGTGGGCGCCGGCGGCCATGAGTTCCTTCTCCGCCTGCGCGTCGAGCTGCCACAGCTTCTTCAGCTGCGGCAGGCGGTCGATGACGGAACCGACCGTCATCGCGTGGTCCTCGTGCTCGACGATGGCGGCCGAGACCTCCGAGTCGTGCATCATCCAGCAGACCTGCTCGGCCGAGGAGGTCGGGTAGATGGGCACGACGTGGGCGCCGATGGACCACAGAGCGAAGTCGAGCAGCGTCCACTCGTAGCGCGTACGGGACATGACCGCGACCCGGTCACCGAAGCGGACGCCCTCCGCCAGCAGGCCCTTCGCCATGGCCATCACCTGGTCACGGAACTCCGCGGCGGTCACATCCTGCCACTCGCCCGCGGCGTCCTTGCGGGACAGGGCGACCCGGTCCGGGTCCTCGGTGGCATGATCGAAAACGGTGTCAGCCAGCCCGCCAACCTGGGGCGTGGGCGCCAGAGCCGGGACGGTGAACTCGCGCAATGGGAATGCTCCTCGACGTGCAGTGCACAGCTGTGTGAGGCACAGCGCGCGGTGACCGTATCCGATGAAAGAGCCGGCGGGGAGAGGTCCCGAACCCGGTCAACCGGTCATTTCGGGATGCATCGGAAGGCGGTCGTCAGGTTGTTGCAGATCGTACGAGCTTTCTGCACGGAACCTCCCCGAGTAAAGCAGCAGGAGGGCCCCGGGGAGAATGGGGTGGAGGACATTCGTACGACGCCCCACGCGGCACCCGGCCCGCAGCCGCCGCCACGACGGGGCAACAGCACCGCCCCGAGGGAGACATGCGCCGACTGGCACAACTGGCCGACCCCTACATCGCACTGCTCCTCGGCACCGTCCTCCTCGCCGTGTTCCTGCCGGCGAGCGGCGGCGTGGCCGAAGGCCTCGGATGGGCCACCAAGGCGGCCGTCGGGCTGATCTTCTTCCTCTACGGCGCCCGGCTCTCAACCCGCGAGGCCCTCGACGGGATGCGCCACTGGCGGCTTCAACTGCTCATTCTGCTCTGCACGTTCGCGGTCTTCCCACTGCTCGGCCTGGCGACACGCCTGCTCGTCCCGTACGTGCTGACACCCGGACTGCAGGCAGGGCTGCTCTTCCTCTGCCTGGTCCCCTCCACCATCCAGTCCTCCATCGCCTTCACCTCCGTCGCACGCGGCAACGTGCCCGCGGCCATCTGCGCGGGCACCTACTCCAGCCTCGTCGGCATGGCGGCCACTCCGCTGCTCGCGGCCTGGCTCGTCGGCGGTCACGCCTCACTCGGCGCGGACGGCCTCGTCGGCATCGTCTGCCAGCTCCTGGCCCCCTTCGTGGCCGGGCAGCTGCTGCGGCGGTGGATCGGGGGATTCCTCACACGGCACCGCCGCGTCCTCGGCTTCGTCGACAGGGGATCGGTGCTCCTCGTCGTCTACGCGGCCTTCAGCCAGGGCATGACCCAGGGCATCTGGGGCCGGGTCACACCGCTGCGGCTGACCGCCCTCCTGGGCGTCGAGGTCGTGCTGCTCGCACTGATGCTGAGCCTCACCTGGTACGGGGCGCACCGGCTGGGCTTCTCACGCGCCGACCGCGTCGTGTCCGTGTTCGCCGGCTCCAACAAGTCCCTCGCGGCCGGACTGCCCATGGCGAGCGTCCTGTTCGGGGCGCACGCGAGCCTTGCCGTGCTGCCGCTGATGCTCTTCCACCAGATGCAGCTCATCGTCTGCGCGTTCCTGTCGCGGCGCTGGGCGGAGGGCACTTCGGAGGTACGGGCGCGGAAGGCACCGCCCGTGCCGCCGAAGGGAGGCCCCCGGCGGCACGGGGAGCGGACCGGAGCCGGTCAACGCCCCTGAGGGGTACGGACGCTGTCGAGCGGAAGGTTCAGCACCGAACGGTTCCCGGTCCGTACCTGCACCTCGTCGAGCGCACCGGTGAAGTGCGCCCGGCTGTCCACCTTCTGACCGAGATGCACGCCGAACGGGGAGCCGACGCTCACCGAGCCCGGCACATCGGGCGCGGACACGCTCTCCCCGTCGACAGTCAGCCGCAACTGACCGCCCCCGCGGCGCAGTTCCGCACGATGCCAGCGCCCGTCGTTGTACGCGCCGGCCGTGGCCACCTCGGCGGTGGCGGCCGGTGCCGGGAGCTGCCGCGCGGTGACCGCTGCCGTGATCCGGCCGGCCGCCGGGTCGGCCACCAGACGCACCTGCGGCTGCGCCGTGCCGACTCCGCCCATCCACAGCAGGGGCTGCTCGCCTGAATCCGCATCCGCCGTGTAGCGGAACCACAGGCGGGCCGAGAAGTCCCGTTCGCCCAGCGGCAGCCGGCGGTGGAAGGGCAGCCGCACCGCGTCGTCGCGGCCGTCGAACTCCAGCGCGCGGCCGTGACGCCCGCTCACCTGCACGGGCCCGCCGAGCACGGAAGCGTCCCCGGCGCCCGGTGCTCCGTCCGGGGTGACCGGGTCCGGGCCCCTGCGGGGGCCGAGCCAGCCCTCGGTGAAGCGCGCGAACCGGATCTCGTCGCGGGCGTCGGCCGCACCGCCTTCGTACAGCAGCCCGACCTCGTCGGCGGAGGCCTGCACCAGGTCCGAGTATCCGGACCAGTCCGCCGTCACGGTCCGGCCGCGGTCCACGCTCTCCCAGGTCGCGCCCTCGTCGTAGGAGGAGCGGACGGACATGGTGCGGCGCCGGTCCGGGTCGGCGGGTGCGGACAGCAGGAGCCGGCCGCTGCCGCCCAGGCGCAGCACGGAGCCCTGCACCTGAGGCGTATAGAGACCGGGCAGCGCACGGAAGGGTGCCTCGAAGGACGCGCCGCCGTCCGAGCTGACCGCCGTCGTCCGGTGCCCGAGATCGGTGCCCTCGGTCTCGCGGGCGCTCGCGAGGACAGCTCCGTCGCGGCGCTCGTGGAGGGTCAGTTCCTGCGGCTTCTGCCGGAACGTCCCGCCGGCCGCGTACGGGTGGCTGTCGGTGGCGCCCCGGCGCCAGTTGTCGCCGCCGTCGTCGCTGTAGACCAGTGCCGCATGGTTCCCGGTGTTCCTCCCGTCCTGCCACGTCTCGGCGTTGACACCGAGCACGAGCCGTCCCGCGTGCCTGCCGTGGCGCAGCTGGAGACCGTGCCCCGGGCCGGTCGCGTACCAGGAGTTCCAGTCGTCCGGGCGGAGCTGTGCGGTCAGGTCCCGGGGCGGTGACCAGCTGTTCCCGTCGTCGTCGCTGTACTGGAGGTGCGGGGTGCGGTCACAGGGCGACTCGCAGCTCTTGCCGTCGGTACGCCCCGCGTTGAAGGTCTGAGCGAGCAGGATCCGCCCGGTGCGGTGGTCCACGACAGGCACGGGATTGCCGTGGGTGTCGCCGTCGCCGCGGCTGACCACGCGCAGCGGACCCCATGTACGCCCGCCGTCGACCGAGCGCTTGACGACGACGTCTATGTCTCCGGCGTCGCCGCAGTCGCGTACCCGCCCCTCCGCGAAGGCGAGAAGCGTGCCTTTCGCCGTCCGCACGACCGCCGGGATGCGGAAGCAGCTGTAGCCCGTCTCGTGTGCGGCCTTGAAGAGCACCTGCTGGGTGAAGCCGGTGTCCCCCGCGGCCCGGTCCCGACCCGGCTGCGCGCCCGCCCGTTCCGGCACCGCGAGCAGCGACGCGCACAGGGCGAGGAGGAGTCCGGCCCGGAGGGCGGCTCGGTCACGTAAGGCTGAGCGGGTCGACCTCATGAGCGCCCCTTTCCGCGGCCTGTCCGGGGTGCGCCGCGGACAGCCGGCCATGGGAAGTCAGATGTCGGATGTCGGACGTCCCACTAGGCATGCCCGGTCGGGGCGGAAAATACCTCTCGCTCAGGAACCCGAAATCCGGGACCGATCCAGGACCGGAGACCGAGAATCAGGAATCCGCCGCCGCGACGGAGTACTCGGAGACTTGTAGGCCACGGGGAAGGAAGGGCCCGGCCGGCGCAGGGGGCGCCTCCCGCCGACCGAGCCCCTATCCCGTGCAGCAGGCGAGACCGTCAGGCCCGGCCGGCCGTTGTGCGCAGGGCGAGCCGGTGCTCACCTGCGTACACGTTCATGGAGGAGCCGCGGAGGAAGCCGACGAGGGTCAGCCCCGTCTCCGCGGCCAGGTCCACCGCCAGTGACGACGGCGCGGAGACGGCCGCGAGCACCGGGATGCCCGCCATCACCGCCTTCTGCGCCAGTTCGAACGACGCGCGTCCGGAGACCATCAGCACCGAGTCCCGCAGCGGCAGGCCGCCTTGCTGCAGCGCCCGTCCGACGAGCTTGTCGACGGCGTTGTGGCGGCCCACGTCCTCCCGTACGTCCAGCAGCTCGCCCTCGGCGGTGAAGAGGGCGGCGGCGTGGAGTCCGCCGGTGCGTTCGAAGACGCGCTGAGACGCGCGCAGCGTGTCGGGGAGGGAGGAGAGCACGGAGGGTTCGAGGCGCACCCGGGGCCCGGCGGGATCGTCCGGCTCCTCGGGGTTCTCGATGCTCCAGCGGGCGGTCGTACGCACCGCGTCGAGGCTCGCCTTGCCGCACAGGCCGCACGAGGAGGTGGTGTAGACGTTCCGCTCCAGGGCGATGTCCGGGACGGGGACGCCGGGCGCGAGGCGGACGTCGACGATGTTGTAGGTGTTGGAACCACCGTCCGTGGCGCCCGCGCAGTAGACGATGTTCGCCAGCTCCTCGGCCGCGCCGAGCACGCCCTCGCTGACGAGGAAGCCCGCGGCCAGCGCGAAGTCGTCACCGGGGGTGCGCATGGTGATGGCGAGCGGCTTGCCGTTCAGCCGGATCTCCAGCGGCTCCTCGGCGACGAGGGTGTCCGGGCGGGTGCTGACCGCACCGTCCCGGATGCGCAGCACGCGCCGTCGCTCAGTGACCCGTCCCATTCGGTCCGTCCTGTCGGTGAGTGGTGTGGGCGGCGGCGCCGGCCGGGCCCGGGGTGCCCGGCGCCGGCCGGAGTCCGCCGCCGTCGGTCATGCGCCGGCCGTGTTCCCGCCACCGACGTGCTGATAGCCGAAACGGCCCTTGATGCACAGATTGCCGTGCGTCACCGGATTGTCGAGCGGTGAGCTGACCTTGACGATCTCATTGTCCTGCACATGGAGCGTGAGGTTGCAGCCCACACCGCAGTACGCGCACACCGTCGTCGTCTCGGTCTGCCGGTCCTCGTCCCAGGTGCCGGCCTCCCGCATGTCGAACTCCGACTTGAAGGAGAGCGCGCCGGTGGGGCACACCTCGATGCAGTTGCCGCAGTAGACACAGGCCGAGTCCGTCAGCGGGGCGTCGTGCTCGGTGGAGATACGGGCGTCGAAGCCCCTGCCCGCCACGGAGATGGCGAAGGAGTTCTGCCACTGCTCACCGCAGGCGTCGACGCACTTGTAGCAGAGGATGCACTTGTCGTAGTCCCGCACGTACAGATCGTTGTCGATCTTCGGCTGCTCGTTCATCGTGGCCGCGTCCGCGCCGAAGCGGTCCGGCTTCGCGCCGTACTCCTTGATCCACTCGGCGGCGCGCGGCGTCGTGGACAAGTCCGTGGCCGAGGCGAGCAGTTCGAGGACGATCTTGCGGCTGTGCCGGGCGCGTTCGGTGTCCGTGCTCACCGTCATCCCCGGCTCGGCCTTGCGCGAGCAGGCGGGCGCGAGCGTGCGGGCGCCCTCCACCTCGACGACACAGGCACGGCAGGCGTTCTTCGGTTCGAGCGTCTCGCCCTGGCAGAGCGTGGGGATGTCCTTGCCCGCCGCGCGGCAGGCGTCGAGGATCGTGGCCCCTTCGGCGACGCGGGCAGGCTCGCCGTCGAGGGTGAACTCCACGAGGCGGCGCGGGGGATCCAGCGGTACTGCGGTCATGCGTACGCTCCAAGTCGGTCGATGGCGGACTCCACGGCGTTCCACGCGGTCTGTCCCAGACCGCAGATCGAGGCGTCGCGCATCGCCTCTCCCACCTCGCGGAGCAGCGCGATGTCCTCGGCGGTCCCTGCGGTTGCGTTCGAACCGTTCGTCGAAGGCGCCCCGACGCGCGCGGCGAGCCGGTGCAGCGCCTCCTCCTGCCGTACGGTGCCGATCCGGCACGGCACGCACTGACCGCAGGACTCGTCCCGGAAGAACTCCGCGATGCGCAGCAGGATGCGCGGCAGCGGCACCGAGGAGTCCAGCGCGAGCACCACGCCGGACCCGAGCGTCGTCCCGGCCTCTCTCGTGCCCTCGAAGGTCAGCGGGATGTCCAGCTCGTCGCCTCGTACGAAGCCGCCCGCGGCACCGCCGAGCAGCACCGCCCGCAGATCGCCGGTCACGCCCGCCAGGTTCAGCAGATCCCCGAGCGTGGCGCCGAAGGGCAGTTCGTAGATGCCTGGACGTTCGACGCTGCCGGCGACGCAGAAGAGCTTGGGACCTGTGGACTTGCCGGTGCCGATCGCGGCGTACGCCTCCGCGCCCATCTCCAGGACGGGCAGCACGTTCACCAGCGTCTCGACGTTGTTGGCTGCGGTCGGCTTGCCGAACAGCCCCTTCTCCACCGGGAACGGCGGCTTGGAGCGGGGCTCGCCCCGGTTGCCCTCGAGGGAGTTGAAGAGGGCGGTCTCCTCGCCGCAGATGTACGCGCCGGCGCCGCGCCGGATCTCGATGTCGAAGGCGTAGCCCTGGCCGAGCACGTCGTCGCCGAGCAGCCCCCGGGCCCGTGCCTGGGCGATGGCGTCCGTCAACCGCCGCAGCGCGCGCGGGTATTCGCCACGCAGATAGAGAAAGCCCTTGTGCGCGCCGGTGGCGTACCCGGCGATCGTCATGGACTCGATCAGGGCGAACGGGTCGCCCTCCATCAGGACGCGGTCCTTGAAGGTGCCCGGCTCGCTCTCGTCGGCGTTGCACACGACGTAGTGCGGATGGTCGGGCTGCGACGCCGTGGCCTGCCACTTGCGACCCGTGGGGAATGCGGCGCCGCCGCGCCCCACCAGCCCCGAGTCGGTGACCTCGCGCAGCACCCCGGCGGGGCCGAGGGCGAACGCGCGGCGCAGCGCCCGGTAGCCGCCGTTGGCGCGGTAGGAGTCGAGCGACCCGGGGTCGGCGACCCCGATGCGGGAGAGCAGTTTGAGCTGCGGGTCGCCTGCCTGCGGCACGGCCAGAGCGGCGTCCGGTTCCTCGGCGGCGTCCTCGGGGGCGCGCGCCGCCGCCTCGACGGCCTCGGCGGTGGCGGGCGCGACGACGGCTGCGGCGTACGCCGCCCCACCGGGGGCGGATGCACTGGGCGCCGGTGAACTCCCGTTGGCCGACACTCCGTTGGAGGAAGCCCCTGCTCCCGGTCCCGCCGCCGAGGGGCAGCCCTGGCCGGCACGTATCGCCAGCGCGGCGGGTGCCCGTTCGCACAGCCCCAGACAGGGGCTGGGCTGCCAGACCGCGCCGTCGCGCGCCTCGCCCGCCGGTCCGAGCCGGCGTTCGACGTCGGCCTGGAAGTCGTCCGCTCCCGGCGCCGCCGCGCATGCGATGTCCGTACAGACATGCACGACGGTCGCCGGACGCGGACGCATGGAGAACATCGAGTAGAACGTCGCCACCCCGTACGCCTCGGCCGGCGGCACCGTCAGCCTGCGGCACAGGTAGGTGAGCGCTCCCTCGCTGATCCATCCCACCCGGTCGTTGACCGCGTGGAGGCCCGGCAACAGCAGGTCGCGCCGCTCCCGTGCGTCCCGGCCGCCGACTGCCCAGCGCAGGTCGCCCGTACTGCGGTCGTCCGCTCCTTCCCAGGCGCTGGGGGGCGGCCCGAGAAGGTCGTCGACGGCTGCCTTCTCCTCGTCCGTCGGCTTGCTGTCACCGAAGCGCAGATCCATCGCAGGTCTCAGCTCCTCACGGCTGCCGCGACAGGCAGCTTCTCGATCCGTATCGCGGATGCCTTGAATTCGGCCGTACCTGCGATGGGGCAGTTGGACTCGATGGTCAGCTGGTTGGTGTCCACCTCGTCCGGGAAATGCATGGTCATGAACGCCAGGCCCGGACGCAGGCCCGGGTCGATCCACACGGGCGCCACGACCGAGCCGCGCCGCGAGGTCACCCGCACCTCCTCGTCGGGGCTGACGCCGTACAGCTCGGCGTCCTCGGGGCACAGCTCCACGTACTCGCCGCGACGCAGCGGCGAGGCGTAACTCCCGCTCTGCACACCGGTGTTGTACGAGTCCAGGCGCCGGCCCGTCGTCAGCCGCAGCGGGTACTCCTCATCGGTGAGGTCGACCGGCGGGTCGTGCTTCACGATGCCGAACGGCGCCGGCATTCCGCGCTTGTCCGGGTCCGTCTCCCACAGCCGCCCGTGCATGTACGTCGGCTCCAGCTTCTCGGTGCTGGGGCAGGGCCACTGGATGCCCTGGTGCTCCGTGAGGCGGTCGTACGTCATGCCGTAGTGGTTGGGGGAGACGGAACGCAGCTCGTCCCAGACGGCCTCGGAGTCCGCGAACTTCCACTCGTGGCCGAGCCGTGCCGCGATGTCGCAGATGATGTCGATGTCCTCGCGGGCCTCACCGGGCGGGTTCACCGCCTTGCGTACGCGCTGGACGCGCCGTTCGCTGTTGGTCGTGGTGCCGTCCGTCTCGCACCAGGCGGCGGTGGCGGGCAGCACGACGTCGGCCAGTTCGGCCGTCTTCGTCAGGAAGATGTCCTGAACCACGAGGTGTTCGAGCATCTGCATGCGCTCGACGGCCTGGCCCGTGTCGGCCTCCGACTGCGCCGGGTTCTCCCCGATGCAGTAGACGGTGCGCAGTTCGCGGCTCTCCATGGCCTCGAACATCGCGGTGAGGTTGCGTCCGTGGCGCGGCTCCAGCGTGACTCCCCATGCGGCCTCGAACTTCTCCCGGGTCTCGGGGTCGAGGACGTTCTGGAATCCGGGCAGCCGGTCGGGGATGGCGCCCATGTCGCCGCCGCCCTGCACGTTGTTCTGGCCGCGCAGCGGCTGCAGCCCGGCGCCGTAGCGGCCGACGTGCCCCGTGAGCAGCGAGAGGTTGATCAGCGCCCTCACGTTGTCGGTGCCGTTGTGGTGCTCGGTGATGCCCAGCGTCCAGCACAGCTGGGCGCGTTCGGCGGTGGCGTAGGCATGCGCGAGGTCGCGTATCGCCTCCGCCGGTACGCCGGTGACCTTCTCGGCGGCGCTCAGCGTCCACGGCTCGACCTCGGCCTTGTAATCCTCGAAGCCGCTCGTGGCCCGCTCGATGAAGGCGTGGTTCGCCAGGCCCGCGTGGATGATCTCGCGGCCGATCGCGTGGGCGAGGGGGATGTCCGTGCCGACGTTCAGCCCGAGCCAGCTCTCCGCCCACTCCGCGGTGGACGTACGGCGCGGGTCGACCGCGTACATCCGCGCGCCGTTGCGGATGCCGCGCAGCACGTGCTGGAAGAAGATCGGGTGCGCGAAGCGGGCGTTGGAGCCCCACATTACGATCAGGTCGGTCGCCTCGACCTCCTCGTAGGAGGAGGTGCCGCCGCCGGAGCCGAAGGCCGCGGAGAGACCGGCCACGCTGGGCGCGTGACAGGTGCGGTTGCACGAGTCGACGTTGTGCGTGCCCATGATGACGCGGGTGAACTTCTGCGCCACGTAGTTCATTTCGTTCGTCGCGCGGGCGCAGGAGAACATGCCGAAGGCGTCCGGGCCGTGCTCCGCCTTGATCCTGCGGAACCCCTCGGTCGCCTTCTCCAGCGCCTCCTCCCAGGTCGCCCTGCGCAGCGGGCCGCCCTTCTCGTCCCGCACCAGGGGATGTGTCAGGCGGGGGTACTCCTTCGACTGTTTCCCGCGGTCGCGTTGCCTCATGCTGCGCTCCTAACGGTCTGTGCCAGCAGGTCGGTGACGGCGTGTATGGCGCAGAGCTTCGGCACGCGGGTGCCGGTCAGCGCGGCGAGTTCGACCACGGCGGCCAGGAGCACGTCCAGCTCCATGGGCTTGCCGCTCTCCAGGTCCTGGAGGGTGGAGGTCTTGTGCTCGCCGACGCGTTCGGCTCCGGCCAGTCGCTTCTCGACAGAGATCTCCGGGCGGCAGCCGACGGCCTCGGCCACCGCGAGCGTCTCGCGCATCATCGTCGCAACCAGCGCCCGGGTGTCCTGGTGGCGGCAGATCTGCGCCATGGTCGCGCGCGACAGCGCGCTGAGCGGGTTGAAGGCGATGTTGCCGAGCAGCTTGATCCAGATGTCGTTGCGGATGTCGGCCTCGACGGGGCACTTCAGGCCCCCGGCCTTCATCGCCTCGCTGAACTCCTCGCAGCGGGTGGAGTCGGTGGTGTCCGGCTCCCCGATGGAGAACCGGGTGCCTTCCAGGTGCCGTACGACGCCGGGCCCCTGGAGTTCCGTGGCGGCGTAGACGACGCAGCCGACGGCACGCTGCGGCGGCAGCACCGCGCTGACGGCGCCGTCGGGGTCGACGCTCTCGACGCGCCGGCCCTTGTACGGCCCTTCCAGACCGTGGAAGTACCACCACGGAATGCCGTTCTGCGCGGCCACGACGGCGGTCTTCTCGCCGAGCAGGGGGTGGACCAGGGGCCCGCACGCGGCGTAGGAGTTGGCCTTGAGGCCCAGGAAGACGTAGTCGACCGGCCCGATGGCGGACGGGTCGTCGGTGGCGTGCACCTGTGCGGTGAAGTCACCGCGCGGGCTGAGGACCTGGACGCCGTTCGCCTTCATGGCGGCCAGGTGGGGTCCACGGGCTATGAGGTGTACGTCGGCGCCCGCGCGGTGCAGCGCTGCTCCGACATAGGCGCCGATCGCTCCGGCGCCGACCACTGCGACTTTCATATCCGCTCTCCGTTCGGTTGAGGGGACCGAGCGTGGGCCAAGATGGTCGACAGAATATTGTATACACTTGCCTTTGTGAACGGACAAGACACGTGCGGCAGTTGTGCTGCCGTGACTTCGCCCGAATTATCCCCTCGCAGGGGCCGCGGGGGAACCCGTCAGCCCCCGGTGAAGAGCTTGGTCACCTTGAGGACCAGTTCGTAGATCCCGTAGGCCATGGGCACGCCGACCCACAGCCAGGCGAGCGCGAACAGGGCGGTCGGGGGCCCGCCCGGGGCGGCCGCCTGCGCCGCGGCCCCGGGTGTGCTGTTCTCGCCGGTCGTCATCGCCCCGTCGCCTCCTTGTGCTCTGCGCCGCCCTCGTGGCCGGCTGTGCCCTCCGCCTGGCCGGCAGCGGACGCCGGCTCGGGCAGGTGGTGTTTCGGATTCACGGGCCTGATCAGCTCGTTGGCGACGAAGCCGACGGCCAGCAGCCCGATCATGATGGACAGCGCGAGCCCGTAGAGCCCGGCGCCCGAACGGCCCGCCGCCTCCTGCGAGTCCGCGATCCAGTTGACGATCAGCGGCCCGAGCACGCCCGCGGTGGACCAGGCGGTCAGCAGCCGCCCGTGGATGGCGCCCACCTCGTACGTCCCGAACAGGTCCTTCAGATACGCCGGTACGGTCGCGAAGCCGCCGCCGTAGAAGGAGATGATGACCATCGCGCAGACGATGAACAGCGGCTTGGAGGAGTCGCCGAGCAGCACGATGCCCAGATACATCAGCCCGCCGACGCCCAGATAGCAGCGGTACATGTTCTTGCGGCCGATGACGTCGGACGTGGAGGACCACAGGAAGCGTCCGCCCATGTTCGCGAGCGAGAGCAGCGCGACGAAGCCGGCCGCGGCGGCCGCCGAGACGGGTGTCGAGGTGTCCGCGAAGAAGTCGCCGATCATCGGCGCGGCCTTCTCCAGGATGCCGATGCCGGCCGTGACGTTCATGCACAGCACGACCCACAGGAGCCAGAACTGCGGGGTGCGCACGGCGCTGCGCGCCGAGACGTTGGCCGTGGTCACCAGCGGCTTCCGCGACTGCTGCTCCTGCGGCCTCTTGCCGCCGGGCGGCTGCCAGCCCTCCGCCGGTACGCGGACCAGCAGGACGCCCAGACTCATGAAGACCGCGTAGACCAGCCCGTGCACCAGGAAGGCCGTGGCGACGCCGCCGCTGTCGGACCCGAAGCTCTCCAGCATCTGAGCCGACCACGGCGAGGCGATCAGCGCGCCGCCCCCGAACCCCATGATCGCGATGCCGGTCGCCATGCCGGGACGGTCGGGGAACCACTTGATCAGCGTGGACACGGGGGAGATGTAGCCGATGCCGAGGCCTATCCCGCCTACGAAGCCGTAGCCGAAGACCACCAGCCAGTACTGCTCGACGGCGGCGCCCAGCGAGGCGAGCAGGAAGCCGGAGCAGAAGCAGAGGAGCGAGACGGTCATCGCCCAGCGCGGCCCGTTGCGCTCCACGAGGGTGCCGCCGAACGCCGCCGAGAGACCCAGCATCACCATGCCCAGCTGGAAGGGCAGCGCGCTCGCCGTGCCGGAGAGGTTCAGGGACGACTCGAGCGCGGGTTTGAAGACGCTCCACGCGTACGCCTGGCCGATCGAGAGGTGCACCGACAAGGCGGCGGGAGGGATCAGCCAGCGGCTCCAGCCAGGAGGTGCGACGGTGCGGGAACGGTCGAGAAGCCCAGGTGCCATGACCAGGGAGCGTAGGAAGTTGAAGGGCGGATGACCAGAGGCACGGACAGATTTCGTCGACTGTATGTGGCCGGGCCGCCTTGCCAGGGCGGATCGGAGCCGGCGATCAGGTGCATGACGGGACCGGTCCGTCGTCGGCCGGCCCGTTCGCCGACGTGCCCTTCAGTGCTTCACGCAGGTGTACGAGGCATAGACGGAGCCGCGGAAGGAGGAGTCGGTGATCTCGAAACCCGTCGCGGTGAGCATCGGCTCGAACAGCCAGCGGAACGTGCTGTGTTCGGTGCGGATGTGCTCCGCCAGCTCCTCGCGGGTGTAGGCGGTGGCGGAATCCCCGGGCGCGTCCGCCAGCCAGCGTTCGAGGAAGGTCTCCGTCTCCCCGGGGGCGAAGTCGAAGATCAGGTCGTGCAGCCGGAGGACGCCGCCGGGCCGCAGCATCCCGGCGATGCGGCGGAGCGCCAGCACCTTCCAGAAGTCGGGCAGCTGATGCAGGGCGTGACGGGTGAAGACCGCGTCGGCCGGTGCTCCGGAGTGCTCGTAGCTGAGGAAGCCGCCCCGTACGCATTCGAGCGCGGCCGACCCGTCGGCCGCGGCGCGTTCGCGCAGCCTGACCAGCATGGCCGGGGAGATCTCGACGGCGACCACGCGGCCGAAGTGCCGGGACGCCGGTACGGCGAACTGGCCGGTGCCCGCCCCCAGATCCACGACGACCGAGTCCGCGGAGAGTCCGCAGGAGTGGAGGAGTGCCAGGTCACCGCCCGGGTCGGGGTGTCCCTGCTTGAGGTCGAAGCCGCTGACGAAGCGGGTGTCGAGATGCTCGTGGCCTGCGTGGGCGAGTTCGTCCGGTGTCCAGTCGCGGTCCATGGGACGGGAGACTGGCACGGCGGAGGGGTCCGAAGCGCGCCCTTTTCGGGCCCCTGGCGGCCGGTGCAGGGGCCGCTGGGGCCCGGGAAGGTGCGTGTGACGCGTCACAAAGGATGGAAGATGCCCCATCAGCTCGCCGCACACGCACTGCACTCCGTAGACTGTATCCAATAGCCAGTCGCGGTTTTCCTTGATCGCGGTCCGGGGTCCGCCGAGAGTCGAGAGTCGAGAGTCGGGAGTCGCAGATGCTGTCCGCCGGTCTGCCTGAAGGCACCATGCCCAAGCTGGAGCGGCCGGGGCCCCTCCGGGAGCGGGTCTACGAGGCGCTGCTCGAGCTCATCACCACGCGGGCGCTCAGGCCCGGGCAGCATCTCGTCGAGAGCGAGCTCGCCCAGCATCTCGGAGTCTCCCGGCAGCCCGTACGGGAGGCGCTGCAGCGGCTGAACACGGACGGCTGGGTCGATCTTCGCCCCGCCCAGGGCGCGTTCGTGCACGAGCCGACGGAGGACGAGGCCGACCAGCTGCTGACCGTGCGTACGCTGCTGGAGGCCGAGGCCGCCCGGCTCGCAGCGGTGAACGCCGACGCGGCCGGCGTCGCGGAGCTGGAGGACCTCTGCGGCCGGGGTGAGGCGGCCGTCGGGGGCGAGGAGGTGGAGAAGGTCGTGGAGGCGAACGCGGCCTTCCATGCCCGCGTGATGGCGCTGGCGGGCAACGCGGTCCTCGCCGAGCTGGCCCGCCAGGTCGACCGCAGGGTGCGCTGGTACTACACGCCGGTCGCCCGCCAGCGGGGCGCGCAGTCCTGGATCGAGCACCGCGAGCTGATCGCGGCCATCGCCGGAAAAGACGAACAGCGGGCCGTCGAGGTCATGCGGGAGCACACGGAGCACACGCGCCGCTCCTACCACGAGCGCGAGCGCGGCTGACGCGCTGTCGCTTCCGCTTTCACCCGTGCCCGTGCCCGTGCCCCCCGGGGGGCGTGCCCGTGCCCGTGGCCCCCGGGGGGCCGTGCCCGGATCCTGTGGCCGTGATGCCGTGCGTACGGGGGCGCCGGCTCCTGCCGCGTAGACGTGCCAACGCCCTGGGTGCCGCCGGGTGTCCGTGCCGCGCGCCTGGGCGCAGGTGCTTCTCCGCCGCAGGGGCGGGCGGTGACGCGCAGAGGACGGCGAGAGAGGTTCCGCCGTCCCGGGTGCCGCCTCTGTGGCCAGGCCCCGCGGCGCATGCACGCGGGGCCTCTCTGTTGTGCGCCGCGCCCGGGCGCCCTCAGGGGTGTGGCTTGCGCTGCGTCCGTGACGGCGCGCGGACCCGCGTCACGTACCGGCCTGCAGTCGTGCCGGTCCGTGCCGCCTGGCGGAGGGCTTTGTCCATTGCATGGAAAAAGTCGAAGGGGTTTCTGCAGAACTTCTTCCCCATTGCGCAGAGCGCTGGTACGTTCCCAGTCAATCCCCGGGGAGCGACCCACGCTCCGCGGGAGAGGTCGACGAGAAGTCCGGCCGGAGACAGGGGAGTTGCCCGACCTGTCTGCCGGCCGGGTGGCTTCCCGAGAGCCGGCTTGACGGTGTCCAGGGGAGGGGAGGGTGGCGGTGAGGCGCATGACTGCTCGGCCCGCGAACGCGCACCAGGCGCGACTGCTCCGCCTGCTGCGTGACGGCGGCCCGAACTCCCGCGCCGAACTCGGCGACCACGTCGACCTCTCCCGCTCCAAGCTCGCCGTGGAGATCGACCGTCTGCTGGAGACGGGGCTCGTCGTCGCCGACGGGCTCGCCGCCTCCCGTGGCGGCCGCCGCTCGCACAACGTGCGGCTCACGCCCGAACTCCGCTTCCTCGGCGTCGACATCGGGGCGACGTCGGTCGATGTGGCCGTCACCAACCCCGAGTTGGAGATCCTGGGACACCTCAACCAGCCGATGGACGTGCGCGAGGGTCCCGTCGCCGTCTTCGACCAGGTGCTCGCCATGGTCGCCAAGCTCCGCGACTCCGGCGTGGCCGAAGGCTTCGACGGCGCCGGAATCGGCGTACCGGGTCCGGTCCGCTTCCCCGAAGGCGTACCGGTGGCGCCGCCGATCATGCCCGGCTGGGACGGTTTCCCCGTACGGGAGGCTCTCAGCCAGGAGCTCGGCTGCCCGGTCATGGTCGACAACGACGTGAATCTCATGGCCATGGGCGAGATGCAGGCCGGAGTAGCCCGCACGGTGCGGGACTTCTTCTGCGTGAAGATCGGCACCGGCATCGGGTGCGGCGTCGTGGCGGGCGGTGAGGTGCACCGCGGCACGACGGGCAGCGCGGGCGACATCGGGCACATCCAGGTCGAGTCGGAGGGCCGCCAGTGCCCCTGCGGCAACCGCGGCTGCCTGGAGGCCTACTTCGGAGGAGCCGCACTCGCACGTGACGCCGAGTCCGCGGCGCGCGAGGGCCTCTCGGCCGAACTCTCCGCCCGGCTGGAGGCCGCCGGACGGCTGACCGCCGAGGACGTCGCGGGCGCGGCCGCCGCCGGGGACGGTACGTCCCTCGACCTCATCCGTGACGGCGGGGCCCGCGTCGGCCAGGTCATCGCCGGACTCGTCAGCTTCTTCAACCCCGGGCTCGTCGTGATCGGCGGCGGTGTGACCGGGCTCGGCCACACCCTGCTCGCGAGCATCCGCACACAGGTCTACCGCCAGTCGCTTCCGCTGGCGACCGGCAACCTCCCCATCGTCCTGGGCGAGTTGGGCCCCGCCGCCGGCGTGACCGGAGCCGCCCGCCTCATCAGCGACCACCTCTTCTCCCCGGCCTGACCCGGCTCCCGGGGGCCGGGCTCGTGCCCGGGCTCCACGGCCTCAAGGCCCCGTAGTACAGCGCGTGCACCGCCCCGCACCACGGCACTCCGCACCACGGCACCCCCGCACCACGGCACCCCCGCACCACGGCACCTGCAGCAAGGCTGTACCAAGCACGGTCCCGCCTGTCCGTACGCAGTACGCACGGAGGCCCCGCATGGCTCCAGAGGTTCCGCAGGCTCCACTGCTGACGATGTCCCGCATCACCAAGACCTTCCCCGGCGTACGCGCGCTGGACGGCGTCGACATGGACGTGAACGCCGGCGAAGTGCACTGCCTGCTGGGGCAGAACGGCGCCGGCAAGTCCACCCTGATCAAGGTCCTCGCCGGAGCGCACCAGCCCGACGAGGGCGACATCCGCTGGCAGGGCGAGCCCGTACGGCTGACCACGCCGATGGCGGCCATGCGTCTCGGCATCGCCACCATCTACCAGGAACTCGACCTGGTGGAGCACGTGTCGGTCACCGAGAACATCTTCCTCGGCAACGAGATCTCCGCCCGCGGCTTCATCCGCTCACGCGACGCGCGCAGCCGTGCCGCCGCGCTCCTGCGCCGCCTCGGGCATCCGGAGATCGACCCCGACATCACCGTCGGAGCACTCCCGGCCGCGGGGCAGCAGATCGTCTCGATGGCCCGCGCGCTCTCCCACGACGTGCGCCTCATCGTCATGGACGAACCGTCCGCCGCCCTCGACCCGGACGAGGTGGCCAACCTCTTCCGCATCGTCGCCGGCCTGACGGAGGACGGCGTCGCCGTCGTCTACATCTCCCACCGGCTGGAGGAGATCCGCCGCGTCGGCGACCGCGTCTCCGTGCTCAAGGACGGCCGCGTCGCCGCCCGCGGACTCCCCGCACGCACCACCGAGACCCGGGAGTTCGTCGCGCTCATGACCGGGCGCGAGGTGCAGTACGCCTTCCCCGAACGCCCCGTCACCACCGAGCCGCTCACGGACCGCGTCCTGCGTGCGGCACCACGGCCTCCCGTGCTGTGCGCCGAAGGGCTCGCGCGCGAGGGCGAGTTCGCGCCCCTCGACCTCGAACTGCACCCCGGTCAGATCACCGGCCTGGCCGGGCTCGTCGGCTCCGGACGCTCCGAGATCCTGGAGACCCTCGCCGGGGCTCGCCGCCCCACCGCGGGACGTGTCCTCGTCGACGGCAAGCCGCTGCGCCCCGGCGACGTCACCGCGGCCGTGCGGGCGGGCATCGGTCTGGCTCCCGAAGAGCGCAAGTCCCAGGCGTTGTTGATGCTGGAGTCCGTCACCAGGAACGTATCCGTCTCCGCGCTGCCCCGCTTCTCCACCGGCGGCTGGCTGGACCGTACGCGCGAGCGGGCCGAGACCCGCGCGCGCACCCGCGGCCTCGCCCTGCACCCCGACGACCCGGACCGGCCCGTGCGCACCCTCTCCGGAGGCAACCAGCAGAAGGTCGTCCTCGCGCGGTGGCTGCTGCGCGAGTGCCGGGTGCTGCTGCTGGACGAGCCCACCCGCGGCGTCGACGTGGGCGCCCGGGCCGAGCTCTACACCGTCATCCGCCGGCTCGCGGACTCCGGCGTCGCCGTCCTCCTCGTCTCCAGCGAAGTCCCCGAAGTCCTGGGGCTCGCGGACCGGGTGCTGGTGCTGCGGGAGGGCCGCGTCGTACACACCGCCCCCGCCCGGGAGCTCGACGAGCACCGGGTGCTCGACCTCGTCATGGAAGGGAGCCCGTCGTGTTGAGCCCAACCGGTGCCGAGGCGGTCAAGGAGCCGGCGAAGGAGCCTGCTTCGCCGCCCCGGCGCGGCATCAGCGCACCCCGTGGCGGTCTGCGTCACCTCTCGCTGGCGGGGGTGCTGGTCGCGCTGGTGATCGTCGGCGCGTTCACCAAGCCGGAGCAGTTCCTGACCGGCGACAATCTCCAGCTGATCCTCACCCAGTCCTCGGTCATCGGGGTCGTCACCGTCGGCGTCACCTTCGTGATCATCGGCGGCGGGATCGACCTGTCGGTCGGAGCGATCGTCGCGCTCGCCTCGGTCTGGGCGACGACGGTGGCCACGCAGGAGTTCGGGCTCGGCGGCGTGCTGCTGTGCGCGCTCTCGGTCGGGTTGGGCTGCGGGCTCGTCAACGGCGTGCTCATCGCGTACGGGCCGATGGTGCCCTTCATCGCGACCCTCGCCATGCTCGCCTCGGCGCGCGGACTGGCGCTGCTGATCAGCGACGGCAAGACACAGGTGGTGACGGTGCAGTCCGTCCTCGACCTCGGCGTCTCCGACAGCTACGTGCTCGGAGTGCCGCCGCTGGTGCTGGTCTTCGCGGCGGTGGCGGTGCTGGGCTGGCTCGTCCTGGGACGTACGACCTTCGGGCGGCGCACCGTCGCGGTCGGCGGCAACGCCGAGGCCTCGCGGCTCGCGGGCATCGCGGTGAGGCGGCAGCGGCTGCTGCTGTACCTCCTGTCCGGCCTGTGCTGCGGCATCGCCGCGTTCATGCTGATCGTTCTCACCGGCTCAGGTCAGAACACCAACGGCAACCTCTACGAACTCGACGCCATCGCCGCGGCGATCATCGGCGGCACCCTGCTCAGCGGTGGCCGGGGCACCATCACCGGCTCCGTGCTCGGAGTCCTCGTCTTCACCACGATCACCAACCTGTTCGCGCTCAACAACCTCCAGACAGACGTTCAGCAGATCGCCAAGGGAGCGATCATCGTCGCCGCAGTCCTGGTCCAGAAGGGTCGGAAGACGCAATGACCGAAACGCATGAGAACCCGAACTCCCCAACTGCCTCCCCGTCCTCCCGCACCTCCCGGAGGAACGTCCTCTTCGGTACGGCGGCCGCCGGTGCCGCCCTCTTCGCAGCGGGCTGCACCAGCAACAAGAGCAACGACGACAAGGAGGAGGCCGGGCAGGCGAACGTCGCCGACGACAAGCCCGGCAAGCAGGTCACGATCGGCTTCGCCGGGCCGCAGGCCGACCACGGCTGGCTGAACGCCATCAACGAGCAGGCTCAGGAGCGGGCGAAGAAGTACAAGGACGTCACGCTGGAGGCGACCGAGGGCTCCAACGACAACGCCCAGCAGGTCGGCCAGATCGAGACGCTGATCAACAAGAAGGTCGACGTCCTCGTGATCCTCCCCGCCGACGGCAAGGCGCTCACGCAGGTGGGTCTGAAGGCGATGCGCGCGGGCATCCCCGTCGTCAACCTCGACCGCGTGTTCGCCTCGCAGCAGGCGTACCGCTGCTGGATCGGCGGCGACAACTACGGCATGGGTCTCAACGCCGGCCGCTACATCGGCGAGAAACTCAAGGACAAGAAGAACGCCAAGGTCGTCGAACTCGCCGGCATCGACAACCTGGAGCTGACCCGGGAACGTACGGACGGCTTCGACGCCGCCCTGAAGAACTACCCGAACATCGAGAAGGTGGCCCGCCAGGCAGCGGAGTTCACGGTGGAGTCCGGGCAGTCGAAGATGGCGCAACTGCTGCGCGCGGAGCCCAAGTTCGACGCGCTGTGGAACCACGACGACGACCAGGGCGTGGGCGCCGAGCGGGCCATCAAGCAGGCGGGCCGGGACGACTTCCTGATGGTTGGCGGTGCCGGCTCCCGGCGCGTCATGGACACCATCAAGGCCGACAACGGCGTCATCAAGGCCACCGTCCTGTACCCGCCGACGATGGCGGCCTCCGCCATCGACCTCGCCCGCGCACTCGGGCAGGGCAAGGGTGTCGGCGGCCTCGCCGAGTTCGAGATCCCCGCCTCTCTCACGCTCTACTCGGCCGTCGTCACCAAGGAGAACGTCGACGAGTATCTGCCGACCGGTTTCAAGTAGCCGGCCGCCGGGCCCGTCCGTCACCCCGTGCCGGGCCCGGCGCCGTCGGTGGGCGCGTCACGCCCCGCCCGCCGACGCGCACCACGCCGCAGGTCACCGCCGTGCATCACCACGGACGCACCACGCCCGGCACCACGCCGGGCCGTGCTGCCCGGCCGTGCCGCACCCCCCACTCGTACCCCCGACAGGGAGGAGCCCCATGTCCGACGACACAGCGCCCGCCCCCGCGCCCATACGCCCGGAGCAGGGCGGATCGGCGCCACCGCTCGGCGTGGGCATGGTCGGTTACGCCTTCATGGGAGCGGCCCACTCCCAGGGCTGGCGCACGGTCGGCCGGGTCTTCGACCTGCCGCTCGCTCCCGCGATGACGGCGGTGTGCGGCCGTGACCCGGAAGGCGTACGGGCGGCCGCGGGGAGGCTGGGCTGGACGGCGACGGAGACCGACTGGCGGGCACTGATCGCCCGCAGCGACATCCAGCTCGTCGACATCTGCACCCCGGGCGAGAGCCATGCCGAGATCGCCGTCGCGGCGCTGGAGGCGGGCAAGCACGTGCTGTGCGAGAAGCCGCTCGCCAACTCGGTCGCCGAGGCGGAGCAGATGGTGACGGCAGCGCAACAGGCAAGGGCCCGGGGCCAGTTGACCATGGTCGGCTTCAACTACCGCCGTACGCCCGCACTAGCCTTCGCCCGGCGCATGGTCGTCGACGGGCGGCTGGGCGAACTGCGGCACGTCAGGGTGAGCTATCTGCAGGACTGGCTCGTCGATCCCTCCTTCCCGCTGGCGTGGCGGCTCCGCCGGGAGGCCGCCGGCTCCGGAGCGCTCGGCGACCTCGGCGCACACGCCATCGACATCGCGCAGCACCTTGCGGGATCGGTCCTGGCGGGCGTCTCGGCGCAGACGGAGACGTTCGTGACGGAGCGGCCGCTGCCCGGCGAGGCGCCCGGCGGTGCGCTCGGGCCGGTCACCGTCGACGACGCCGCCGTCTTCAACGGGCGCCTGGCATCGGGTGCGTTGGCCTCCTTCGAGGTCAGCCGTGTCGCGGCGGGCCGCAAGAACGCGCTGCGGGTCGAGCTCAACGGCACTCGTGGATCACTGGAGTTCGACCTGGAACGCCTCAACGAGCTGCACTTCCACGACCACACCGACGCCGCGCGGGAGTCCGGCTTCCGCCGCATCCTCGTCACCGAGGCCGACCACCCCTACCTGGAGGCGTGGTGGCCGCCGGGGCACGGCCTGGGTTACGAGCACACCTTCGTGCACCAGGCGCGCGACCTGCTGTACGCGATCGCCACCGGCACCGACCCCGAACCGTCCTTCGCCGACGGCCTGCAGGTCCAGCGCGTGCTGGCCGCGGTCGAGGAGAGCGCGGCGAAGCACAGCGTGTACGTCAACGTCATCGCCGACTGAGGCGGCCGCCCGGACAGATCAGGAGGCAGTGCAGATGCCCCGACAGTTCACCCTCTTCACCGGTCAGTGGGCTGACCTCCCGCTGGAGGAAGTCTGCGGCCTCGCCCGCGACTTCGGCTATGACGGACTCGAACTCGCCTGCTGGGGCGACCATTTCGAAGTGGACCGTGCCCTGGCGGAGCCGGACTACGTGGACGGGCGGCGGGCCCTGCTGGAGAAGTACGGGCTGGAGTGCTGGGCGGTCTCCAACCACCTCGTGGGGCAGGCCGTCTGCGACAGCCCGATCGACGAGAGGCACCAGGGCATCCTGCCCGCCCGCATCTGGGGCGACGGCGACCCCGAGGGCGTACGGCAGCGCGCCGCGGCCGAGATGAAGGACACCGCGCGCGCCGCGGCGGCGCTGGGCGTGCGCACCGTCGTCGGATTCACCGGCTCGTCGATCTGGCATCTGGTGGCGATGTTCCCGCCCGTGCCGCCGCACATGGTGGAGCGCGGCTACGAGGACTTCGCGGAGCGGTGGCACCCGGTCCTCGACGTCTTCGACGCGGAGGGCGTGCGCTTCGCCCACGAGGTGCACCCCAGCGAGATCGCGTACGACTACTGGACGACGCACCGGGCGCTCGAGGCCATCGGCCACCGCCCGGCGTTCGGGCTCAACTTCGACCCCAGCCACTTCGTCTGGCAGGACCTGGACCCGACAGGGTTCCTCTACGACTACCGGGAGCGCATTTACCACGTCGACTGCAAGGAGGCCCGCAAGAGGCTGGACGGCCGCAACGGGCGGCTGGGCTCGCACCTGCCGTGGGGCGACCCCCGCCGCGGCTGGGACTTCGTCTCCGCGGGGCACGGCGACGTTGCCTGGGAGGACGTGTTCCGGATGCTGCACTCCATCGGCTACGACGGGCCCGTCTCGGTGGAGTGGGAGGACGCCGGCATGGACCGCCTGGCGGGGGCGCCGGAGGCGCTGCGGCGGCTCAAGGCGTACGACTACGACCCGCCCACCTCGTCCTTCGACGCGGCGTTCTCCAGCTGAGCCGCGCCCGGCTCCAGCTGAGCCGCGCCCGGCTCCAGCTGAGCCGCACCCGGCTCCGTTGAGCCGCCGCGCCCCGGGCAACCCGCCTGCCCGGGGCGCGGTGCGGGCCGGGGAGCGGGAACGGCCTACGTCCGCGCGGCTTCGGCTGCGGTGTCGAGCGCCAGGTGCCACGGGTAGGTCGCGGTATCGCCCTGCCCGGGTGGTTTCGGCTGGAAGCCGCCGTCCCCGTACAGCACGCGCACTCCCGCGCCGCGCAGTGTCTCGATGCTCCTGCCGAACTGCGGGTGCGTGGCGTAGGCGCTGTTGACGCACGGCATCACCACCAGCGGCCACCGCTTCCCGATCGCCTCGGCGACGTAGCCGCCGACGAAGTGCGGAGTGAGCCCCAACGCGGCGACGTTGACCGTGTTGAGCGTCGCGGGTGCCAGGACCGCCACATCCGCTCGCGGCCACACCTCGACGTCCGCGGGCTTCCGCACGGCGCTGCGCACCGGATTGCCGGTCTGCTCCTCCAGCGCGGGCAGCCGGTCCTCCAGCCACTCGGCTGCGGTCGTGGTCAGTCCGACGCAGACGCTCCAGCCGTCAGCCTGCGCGCGGCGGACGACGTCCGCGATGTCGAGCACGGGCGGCGCGGCCGACCCGAGCAGGTAGAGGACGGAGGGAGAGGTCGTCATGCTCTGATCCCACCACAGCACGTCGCTGCGAACTCTTCGCTGCCGTCCGTGTGTTGCGGACGTTGCGGCCGCCCCCGCGAACCTGTCGCCGTCGGCTTCCCCGGCGAAGCCGTCCGTGACGTCCGTCATCTGACGGCCGCCCGAGGGCGCCTGCCGTTTCCCCGCGCACTCCGGACGGGCGCGTGGTCACGGACTGTCAGATCCGCTGTCCACCGGGGGTGTCCGTACGCAGGCTCCGCGCGCGGGCGTCTCCGGCTATGAAGGCGGCAGCCGCCGAACTGCCATGTTCGGGCCGCTATTTCATGACTTCTCATCAGTGTTTACATGTTCTTGACAAGAGCCGTGAACGGCGCCACTCTCATGCCCCTCCAGCCCGGCGAAACCCATCAAGGAAGGCAACGCCCTCTCATGAGTTCACGTCCTGTCAGAGTGCTGGTCTCCGTCCTGGCCGGTGCGGGGCTGGCGCTCGCCGCCCCCGCGGCCGTACCCGCACTCGCAAGCCCCGCTCCGGCCGCCTCCGCGGACGCCGCCCCAGCCGACGCCTGCTACACGTGGAGCGGAACGCTCAGCGAAGGCGCGTCCGGTGAGGCCGTGCGGCAGCTCCAGATCCGGGTCGCCGGATACCCCGGGGCCGGCAACCAGTTGGCCATCGACGGTCAGTTCGGGCCCGGCACGAAGGCCGCGGTGCAGCGCTTCCAGTCCGCCTACGGTCTGTCCGCCGACGGCGTCGCGGGTGCGCAGACCTTCGGCAAGATCTACGAGTTGCAGGACGACGACTGCACCCCGGTCAACTTCAGCTACGACGAGCTGAACAACTGCAACTCCGACTGGTCCGGCGGCAAGGTCGGAGCTGCGACGGCCCGCGCCAACGCCCTCGTCACCATGTGGAAGCTGCAGGCCATGCGGCACGCCATGGGTGACAAGCCGATCGACGTCAACGGCGGTTTCCGCAGCGTCGCCTGCAACGACTCGGTGGGCGGCGCGGCCAACAGCCGCCACCTGTACGGCCACGCGGCCGACCTCGGCGCTGGTTCGCAGGGCTTCTGCGCCCTGGCCCTGGCGGCCCGCAACCACGGGTTCACCGAGATCCTCGGCCCGGGCTACCCGGGGCACGACGATCACACCCACGTCGCGGGCGGCGACGGCCGCTTCTGGTCGGCTCCCGACTGCGGTATGTGAACGGCGAGTTCGCGCGCACCGACGCCCGTCCGGCACTTCGGCCCCGGACGGGCGTCGCCCGCGCGCGGCGTGTGAGGAAGGCTCCGGTATCCGGTCGATATCTCCGGGTGCGACGGCGCAGCACGGCGGACCTGCTCCCAGCCGAGTCAGCCGAGCATGGGAACAGACCCACGGCGGGGTCGGCGTCTGCGGGCGCTCACTTCGCGCCCATGAGTTCGAGGACCTTGTCGACGGCTTCGACGATCGGAACGCCGAGTGCGCCGACGGTTGCGGCGATGCCGGCCACGGCGAGCAGCGCCCGATGCCTCTCCTGCGGTCGGACCTCCGCGTCGGCCCGCAGCGCGGGCAGCGAGTCGTCGAGAGCCCCGGCGCTCTCCGGTCGCAGCCCGGCGCGCAGTTCCGGGACCAGGACGAGGAGTTCGCGCAGGGCCTCCTGTACCGCTGGAGGTGCCGGTGCCGCTGTCACACGCTTGTCGATGCCGGTGTTCCCGGCGCCGCCGTGCATGGTGACGTGGTCGCCGCCGCCCAAGTAGTAGTGCCTGTCTCCGGCGCTCATCAGCTCGCCATCCCTACGTTGCCGCTGCCGCCGTACATGTTGACGTTGTCTCCGAAGTAGTAGTGAGCCGGGCTGATCGTGATGGTGTCCACCCGGACCGCGAACTCCGCTGCCGGGTTCTCGATGGAGTCGGCGATCTGGTGGGCCAGCCGTCGCAGTTGATCCGGGGCGGGGCCGGCCACCACGGCCGTGGACGGGCCGGATGTCTCCACCGCCAGGACGAAACGCGATGGAGCACCGAGTACCTGCACCATCTCCACGAAGAAGTAGACAAGCGCTGCGAACGCGACCAACCCCACGAATGTGGTGAACCCCGACGAACCGCCGCTGTCCTCGCTTGCGAAACTGCTGGACAAGTCGATCGCGGCGGCAAGCAGACCGAGGAGGGTCGCCAGTGCGCCGGTGAGCAGCAGCCTCTTCATGAACTGCACGACGGCTTCCTTGCGCCGGGGGTGGATGGTGAGCGTGTAGACCCGGGCGATGTTGTGGAGCGGGTAGTAGGCGTCGCCCACCCAGAGCAGTCTCTTGCTGACTCGCAGGTCGACCCCGATGAGCGGCCTTTCCGGGCCCACCGGTGGCACGTCGGGGTGCGGATCGGCGGTGGGCCGCGGGGCACCCGGTGGCCGCGGCGGAGCGGAAGGGCGTGGCGGGCTCTCGCCCTGGGGCAAGCCTTCTCTCTTGGGTAAGCCGTCGGAAGGCGTATGCCCCTCCTGCCCTGCCGAGTCTGCTGACGTCATGCGAGCCCCTTGGGTCATGTTCGGCCGGATGAGGGGTCCATTCACCTCACTCCGGCTCGCTGACGCAAGCTGCGTTTGCAGGCATGAACAGGGTCGGCACAAATGGAAGCTGATGCTCCATCAGCTCGTCGGGTATTCGTGCCTCCCGGCCGCGCTGTTCCCGGTCCGCCCCCGGCTCACCCGGCCCCGCGCGCCCGCTCCTGATTCGCTTGTGTGAGCCAGGTGGCGGCATCATCGTGACGGGGACGACCCCGGCCCCTGCCGAGCGGGCAGTGTCTTTCCGGCTTGTCGCGTAACGGCCCTGCGGCACGGTCGTACCGCTGGCCGTTCCTCGGCTCTGCGCGCCAGCCGCCTGCCCCATGCCTGCCCGGGTGCTTCGACGTACCGGTAGGTGAGCGCGCTCAGCGGCAGCAACACGGCCAGGAAGCCCAACTCGAGGAGGAACTCGTCGTGTTCGGGTCGAGAGGTCGTCGCGTCGACGGCTGACAGCAGTACGGGATGCAGAAGGTATACCGAGTAGCTGACCGTGCCCAGGCCCCTCATCCAGGGCGGCAGCCGCCTGTGGCGCAGAGCAAATCCGGCCCCGGCCCTCGGTCTGCGCGTGGCCGACGACCTCCGCGAGGTCGAGCACGGGCGGTGCGGCGGATCCGAGGAGGTGGAGCACGCGGGAGGTCATGGGGGCATCCCGTCACGCCGCGCCGGGGCGGAGACGGGAGTCATAGCGGCCTCGATGCGCCTGGAGGATGTGAAGTCCCCGGGCTTCCCGATCCGCTGACGGTGTGGCAGGCGTGGAGCACTCACACTTTGTCCACATCGTGGATGAAGCCAACTTACCCTTTGTTAAAGGGGTTTCCGTATCGGACGAAGATGGCTACCGTCCTTGTGGTGTACCGGACATGAGTAGCTTTCCCCCTCGTTGTTCTCCTGTACGAACCGTTACACCCACACTCCGGCTTCCCGGCCCGGGAAGCCCCGTTCCGGCGCGACGGCGCGCGCCTGTGCCAGCTCAAGCGGTCAACGACACCTACGTCACCAACCGTTCTCCCTCTCAGGAGGAAGTCGCGTGCACAGGATCACCCGTTCCTCATCCCTGCCCTCCGGACCCGTCAGACACCCACGACTGCGCCTGTCGCCGCACCGGCTGCGGCGGATGCGCGCCGCCCTCCGTTCCCGTATCGCCGTTCTCACCTCCTGCGTGCTGGTCGCCGGCGCTCTGACGCTGGGCGCCTCCCCGGCCGCACAGGCCGCGCAGCCGGCGGACGACGCCCCCGCCGCGGCGGACTTCCAGCAGGTCACCCTCGCCAAGGGGGAGCCGGAGACCGGTGAGCCCATGACGCTCGCCGTGCTGCCGGACAGTTCCGTGCTGCACACCTCGCGCGACGGCACCGTGCGGCTGACCGACCAGGGCGGCGCCACGAAGGTCGCCGGCGAGATCCCCGTCTACAGCCACGACGAGGAAGGGCTCCAAGGCGTCGGCGTGGACCCGGGCTTCGCCGACAACCGGTTCGTCTATCTCTACTACGCACCGCCCATGAACACCCCCGAGGGCGACGCGCCGGAGACGGGCAACCCGGACGACTTCAAGCCGTTCGAGGGTGTCAACCGGCTCTCCCGGTTCGTGCTTTCCGAGGACGGCACCCTCGACATGGACAGCGAGAAGAAGGTCCTCGAAGTCCCCGCCAGCCGCGGACTGTGCTGCCACGTCGGCGGCGACATCGCCTTCGACGCCGACGGGAACCTGCTGCTGTCCACCGGGGACGACACCAACCCGTTCCAGTCGGACGGCTACACACCCATCGACGAACGCGCCGACCGCAACCCGGCGTTCGACGCGCAGCGCAGCTCCGGCAACACCAACGACCTGCGCGGCAAGATCCTCCGCGTCAAGGTCGAGGACGACGGCACCTACGACATCCCCGAGGGCAACCTCTTCGAGCCGGGCACCGAGAAGACCCGTCCGGAGATCTACGCGATGGGCTTCCGCAACCCGTTCCGCATGACCGTCGACAAGCCCACGGGCATCGTCTACGTCGGCGACTACGGCCCCGACGCCGGCACCGCCGACCCGGCTCGCGGCCCTGCGGGCCAGGTGGAGTTCGCGCGCGTCACCGAGGCCGGCAACTACGGATGGCCGTACTGCACCGGCGACAACGACGCCTACACCGACTACGCCTTCGGCAGCGGGGAGTCCGGCGGGAAGTTCGACTGCGCCGCCCCGAAGAACGAGTCGCCGAACAACACCGGCCTGACCGACCTGCCGCCCGCACAGGCCGCCTGGATCCCCTACGACGGCGCGTCCGTACCCGAGTTCGGGGACGGCTCCGAATCGCCGATGGGCGGTCCCGTCTACCGCTACGACGAAGACCTCGACTCGGATGTGAAGTTCCCGCAGGAGTACGACGGGGACTTCTTCGCCGGCGAGTTCGGCCGTCAGTGGATCAAGCGCGTCGAGCAGGACTCCGGCGGCGGCGTCACCTCCATCAACTCCTTCCCCTGGAGCGGCACCCAGGTGATGGACATGGAGTTCGGCCCCGACGGTGCGCTCTACGTGCTCGACTACGGCACCGGCTACTTCAACGGCGACGAGAACTCGGCGGTCTACCGCATCGAGAACGCCACGGACGGCCACAGCCCCATCGCCGAGGCCAAGTCGGACAGGACCAGCGGGCAGGCGCCCCTGGAGGTCGCGTTCTCCTCCGAGGGCAGCAGCGACGCAGACGGCGAAGAGCTCAGCTACAGCTGGGACTTCGGCGACGGCGCCACCTCCGCCGAGGCGAACCCGACGCACACCTACACGGAGAACGGCACGTACTCCGCCACCGTCACCGCCACCGACCCCGGTGGCCGCACCGGCAGCGCCAGCGTGATCGTCACCGTCGGCAACACGGCACCGAAGGTGGAGCTCCAAGTACCGGCCGACGGAACGCCGTTCAGCTTCGGGGACGAGGTGCCCTTCGAGGTGAAGGTGACCGACCCCGAGGACGGTGAGATCGACTGCTCGAAGGTGGAGGTCAGCTACATCCTCGGGCACGACAGCCACGGTCACCCGATCACCTCGGCCAAGGGCTGCTCCGGCACGCTGGAGACTCCCGCCGACGGCGAACACGACCCGAACGCGGACATCTTCGGGGTCTTCGACGCCGAGTACACCGACAACGGAGGCGGCGGACAGGACCCGCTGACCAGCCACGACCAGAGCATCCTCCAGCCCGAGCACCGGCAGGCCGAGCACTTCACGACCTCGGCCGAAGGCGTGACCGTCGCCGACGCCGAGGGAGCGGAGGGCGGCCGTGCCGTCACAGGCGCGGACGACGGCCAGTGGATCGCCTTCGACCCCTACGTCACCGAGGACGTCACCGAGCTGTCCGCACGCATCAAGGGCGGCGGCGCTGGCGGCGCGATCGAGGTACGGGCGGGAGCACCCGACGGCACGCTGCTCGGCACCGCCGAGGCCGGCACAGGGGACGGCTGGCGGGACGTGAGCACCGCGGTCGAGAACGCGCCGGAGGGGACGGGGAAGCTCTTCCTGGTCTTCAAGGGCGGCGGCAGCGACCTGTTCGACGTGGACAGCTTCAAGGTCACCACTGGCTGAGAGGAGGCGAGAACGTGCGGAGCATGAGACGAACACGCAGGTCACGCACTGTTCGGCTGGCACTGGCCGCGTCTTCGGCGCTGCTGCTGAGCGCGGCGGCGGTGCCGGCTGACCCGGCACCGCCCGACGCACCGGACGAGGGCGAGTCCGTGCTGGTCTTCTCCAAGACCGCGGGTTTCCGGCACGACTCCATCCCCGACGGCATCGAGGCCCTGCAACAGCTCGGAGCCGAGGGCGGATTCACGGTGGAAGCCACGGAGGACGCCGGCGTCTTCACACCGGAACGTCTCGCCGCGTACGACGCCGTGGTCTTCCTCTCCACGACCGGCGACGTGCTCGACGAGACTCAGCAGGCCGCCTTCGAGGGCTACATCGAGGACGGAGGCGGCTACGTCGGCATCCACGCCGCTGCCGACACGGAGTACGAATGGCCGTGGTACGGCGGGCTCGTGGGTGCCTGGTTCGACTCGCACCCGCTGATCCAGCCCGCGACGGTCGAAGTCGAGGACCGTGCGCACCCGTCCACAGCCCATCTGGGCACGGCCTGGGAGCGCACCGACGAGTGGTACAACTACCGCACCAACCCGCGAGAGGACGTCCACGTCCTGGCGGCCCTCGACGAAGGCTCGTACGCGGGCGGCAACATGGGCGACGACCATCCCATCGCCTGGTGCCACGAGTACGAGGGCGGCAGGTCCTTCTACACCGGCAGCGGACACACCAAGGAGTCCTACGCCGACGACGCCTTCCGGACCCATCTGCTCGGCGGCGTGCGGTGGGCGACCGGAGCCGCGCAGGCCGACTGCCGTCCGGAGAACGGCTACACGTCCCTCTACGGCGAGGGCACCGGGCTGGAGCAGTGGAAACAGGCCGGGCCCGGCCACTTCGAGGAGAGCGACGACGGCACGCTCAACACCGTCGGCGGCATGGGCCTGTTGTGGCACCAGGCCGAACAACAAGGCAGCTATTCGCTGAAGTTCGACTGGAGGATGACCGGGGACGACAACTCCGGTGTCTTCGTGGGCTTCCCGGCCTCCGACGACCCGTGGTCCGCCGTCGAGGCCGGCTACGAGATCCAGATCGACGCGAGCGACGTGCCGGAGAAGACGACCGGTTCCGTCTACGGATTCCAGTCGGCCGACCTGGAGGCCCGCGACGCGGCGCTCAACCCGCCGGGGGAGTGGAACACCTACGAGATCCGCGTCGAGGGTGAACGGCTCCAGGTCTGGCTCAACGGCACCCGTGTCAACGACTTCACCAACTCCGATCCCGCGCGCAGTCTCACCGACGGCCACATCGGCCTGCAGAACCACGGCGACGGCGACGACGTGGCATTCCGCGACATCAGGCTGCGCGAACTGGCCCCTGCCGCCGGCGGCGGCAGGGCGGCACCGGAGGGAGGCGGGCACTGAGCCGGGCCGCACCGTCGCACGGGCACCGGCCACCGGGCCGCGGTCCGTGCCGGCGGCGGCCGTGAAAGCGGCGAACCGCTTCAACTGCCGTCCGGCACAAGCCGGATGACGAGCCGCAGCCAGCGGCCCGTCCGCACGGCGTCCACCGGCCCGAGGGGGGCCGGGGACTCCGTACGGGCGGCGGGCGAGGAGAACGCCGACTCCTCCCCGCCGCCCCGGGCGTCAACCGGCACGTGCGTGCGTGCGTACGTACGCACGCGGATGCGGAGGTAAGGAGGTGCTCAGGTACGGAGATGCGGGGGCACGCAGCCCCGTGGCCGCACCGGCCGCACCGGCACAGCACCGCGCAGCCCGAATCCGCCGCACCGCCGCGGGACTCGTGTTCCGCTCCGCGCGACGCCGTTCAGCAGCACACACCCCCTCGCCGCGCCACCGTCCCACCCGTACACCCCCTCACAGCGGAGGCAGGCAGTGACCCAAGACCACCCGAACCAGCCGACCGCAGGCCCGGACGCCGCCCGCACCGGCGTCTGGCTCATCGGAGCACGCGGTTCCGTCGCCACCACCGCGATCGCCGGCTGCGCGGCGCTCGCCTCCGGAATGCAGCCGCCCACCGGCATGGTCACCGAGACCGCCGCCTTCGCCGGATGCGGCCTGCCGCCGCTCACCCGGCTGGTGTTCGGCGGTCACGACACGGCGTCCTGTCCGCTGCCCAAACGCGCCGAGCAGCTCGTCGCCGGCGGTGTGCTTCCGCACGGCCTGCCCGCGGCCGTGCACGCCGAACTCGCCGCGGCCGACGCGTACATACGGCCTGGGGGGCCGCTCCCCGGAGGTCCGCCCCTGCTCCTCAGGGCTGAGGACGAGGGCCGTCCGACCGCCCCCCTCGGCGCCGCGAGCGACGGCCCGCGCGGCGAGGAGGAGCTGATCGACTCCTTCGCCGCCGACCTGACCGCCTTCACTCGCGACAACGCCCTCGCCCGTACGGTCGTCGTCAACGTCGCCTCCACGGAAGGCGCCCCCGGCGACGGGGACACACTTCCGCCCAGCTCCCTCTACGCGGCCGCCGCCCTGCGGGCCGGCTGCCCGTACGTGAACTTCACCCCGTCCACGGGGCTGCACCACCCCGTCCTGGACGACGCCGTCCGCAGCTCCCGGCTGCCGCATGCTGGCCGTGACGGCAAGACGGGCCAGACGCTGCTGCGTTCAGTGCTCGCGCCGATGTTCGCGCAGCGTGCGCTGCCCGTACGAGCATGGTCGGGCACCAATCTGCTCGGCGGGGGCGACGGCGCGGCGCTCGCCGAACCCGGCGCCGCGGCGGCGAAGAACGCAGGCAAAGAACGCGTGCTCGCCGACAACCTCGGCCGACTGCCCGAGGGCCAGCTGCACATCGACGACGTACCGGCGCTCGGGGACTGGAAGACGGCCTGGGACCACGTCGCCTTCGACGGCTTCCTCGGCTCCCGCATGATCCTCCAGACGGTCTGGCAAGGCTGCGACTCGGCACTCGCGGCGCCCCTCGTGCTCGACCTCGCCCGCATCGTCGCCCGCGCCCACGAGGCCGGAACCGCGGGCGCGGTGGAGGGACTTGGCTTCTACTTCAAGGACCCCGACACGGGCCCGGCCGACCTGCCGGGACAGTGGCGTGAACTGATGGATCTCGCCGGCCGTCTGCGGGCGGCTGCATGAGTGGCCGCGAGGTGACGCGCGGAGACGGCGCCGGGGCGGGTCCCGCTGCCGCGGGAGGGGGCCGCGCCGGTGCGGGCGGCCGTTCCGGCGCCGCTTCTGCGGGCGCGGGCGAGGGCGCCTCTTCGGGCACCCTGGGCGCGGGTACGTCCGCCGCTGCCACGGGCGCGGAGTGTTCCGCCACCAACTCAGGGCCGACCGGGGGTGCGGGTCCCGCCGCCAACGCGGGCGGGGATCCTGCCGCTGCGGGCGGCGGCCCGGGCGCGGGCACCGGTTCCTGTGCCGCCCGTACGGCCGCGAGCGCCGACGCCGCCTCTGTGGGGGCGGGCGGCGACAGGGGTAGGTCCGCGGGCTCAAGTCGGGCTGGCGACCCGGGTGTTGGCCCGGCCGCCGCGTGCGGGGGCGGCTCTTCGGGCGCCGCGGGCGTGGGGCCGTCCGCCGCTGCCATGGGCGCGGAGTACTCCGCCACCGGCTCAGGAGCGACGGGGGGTGCGGGCTCCGCTGCCGCGGGTGCGGGCGGCCGTTCCGGCGCCGCTTCTGCGGGCGCGGGCGCAGGCAGGGGCGCCTCCGGGGGCGTAAGTCGAGCTGGGGCCACGGGTGTCGGCGCCGTTGCCGCCGCCGTTGGTGGGGGCGCCGCTTCCGGCGGCGTAGGCGCGGGCGCCGCTTCCGGCGGCGTAGGCGCGGGCGCCGCAGAGGGTGCAGCGGATGGCCTCCCTTCCGCTGCCGCGGGCCGGGGCCCGGGCCCGGGCGCGGGTGCCGGTCCCGGTGCCCCCCGTACGGCCGCGAGCGCCGTCGCCGCGTGGGCCGAACTGCTGCGCGTTTCGGCCCTGTTCACCGTTCCCGGCGACGCCGTGGCCGGGGCCGCGGCGTCCGGGCACCGACCGAACCGGCGCACCGTGCTGGCGGCCGCCTCGTCGCTGTGCCTGTACGAGGCGGGCATGGCCCTCAACGACTACTCGGACCGGCACATCGACGCCGTCGAACGCCCGGACCGGCCGCTGCCGTCCGGACGCATCGCACCCGGCCGCGCGCTGGCCGCCTCCGCCGTACTGACGGGCGCGGGCCTCGGACTGGCCGCCGCGGCGGGCCGCGAGGCGCTGCTGACGGCCACGGCACTCGCCGGCACGGTCTGGGCGTACGACCTGAGGCTCAAACACACCCCGTTCGGGCCCGCGGCGATGGCTGCTGCCCGGGGCCTCGACCTCGTACTCGGCGCCGCGGCGACCGCGCCCGCCCTGCCCAGACCCGGCTCCACCGGGCCCGACTCCACCGCACTCCGGTCCGCCCGGCTCCGCCGCCCGGCGTCGCGTCCTCGCCGGATATCCGGCGAGGTGCTGCGTGCCGCCGGGCTGCTCGGGGTGCACACCTTCGCCGTGACCGCCGTTTCCCGGCGGGAGACCCTCGGCGCGTCGTCCGCCGTGCCCTTCGCCGCGCTGGGCACGGTCGCGGCTGTCGCGGCCGCCGCCGGGGGCGCCCTCGGGAAGAACGGAGGCCGCACCGCCGGGCAGGCACGCACCTGTGATCAGGTACTCGCCGCGAAGCACATACGCGCCGCGAAGCACATACGGGCTGCGCTGGCCGCCGCATACGCGGCCACCGCCGCGCGCCCCCTCGCGCACGCCGTCCTCAACCCCTCGCCGCCACTGCTGCAGCGCGCGGTCGGAGGGGGCATCCGCGCGACGATCCCGCTGCAGGCCGCGCTGAGCGCACGCGCGGGGCGGGCCGGTGCGGCCGCCGCCGTACTGGCCCTGCTGCCGTCGGCGGCCCGGCTCTCACGGAAGGTCAGCCCGACATGACCGGGACCGGCCCGCCCCCGCCGCGGCAGACCCGCCTGCGCTACGCCTACGGAACCAACGGCCTGGCCGACCTGCGGCTCGGCGACGCCCTCGCCCTACTTGCGGACCTCGGCTACGACGGCGTCGGACTCACCCTCGACCACATGCACCTCGATCCGCTCGCATCGGGTCTGCCGCGCCGAACGGCCGCCGTGGGCAAGGCACTTGGGCGGTACGGGCTGACCGTCACCGTCGAGACCGGCGCCCGTTACGTGCTCGACGCCCGCCGCAAGCACCACCCCACCCTCCTGGACCCCGACCCGCAGGCCCGCGCCGTGCGTCTCGAGCTGCTGCTGAAGGCCGTACGCGTCGCCGCCGATCTCGGCGCGCACGCGGTGCACTTCTTCAGCGGAACGATCCCTGACGGTGCCGACCCGCACACCGCCTGGCCGCGCTTCGCGGACAGCGTGGGGGCGTTGCTCTCAGCGGCGCAGGCCGCAGGTGTGCCGCTGGCCGTGGAGCCCGAACCGGGGCATCTGCTGGGCGACCTGGCCGCCTTCCACCGGCTGCGCACCAGCCTGGGAGAGCCGGACGGCCTGGGAGTGACTCTGGACGTCGGGCACTGCGTGTGCCTGGAGCCGGAGCCGCCGCAGGAGTGCGTACGGGCGGCCGCTCCCTGGCTGCGGCATGTGCAGATCGAGGACATGCGGCGCGGCGTTCACGAGCATCTCCCGTTCGGCGAGGGCGAGTTGGACGTACCGCCCGTCCTGGCGGCGCTGCGCGAGGCGGAGTACGAGGGGCTGGTCACCGTCGAGCTGCCCCGCCACTCCCACGCGGGCCCCGGATGCGCCGGCGACGCCATCCGTTTCCTGCGGAAGGCGGAGGCGGCCTCAGGAGGCGGGCCCGCACGGCCGGACGAGCAGACAGGAGTCCCCCCATGGTGAACTCTCCCGTCCCGGAGCCTTCCTCCGGCGTCCCGCGGCCCTCGGCCCGACCCGGCGCCCCCGGTCCCTCGGCCGAGGCTCCCGCCACCGGCCCGTCCCGCGCCGAGGTGCCCGCGACGCCGGCGGACATCGAGGCCCAACTGGCCGGCAGCCTGGACGGGAAGAGCAGCTCCTGGCTGCGCGAGGCCCTGGCCGAGGCGGAACGCGCACCCGGCGAGGCGGCATGGGAGCTGTACTTCGCCTCCGCGGGGCGCCACTGCGGACGTACGGCCGCGGGCGACGTCCGCGTACTGCTGCTGCACGCTGCGGGCGCGGGCACCGCCACCCTCAGCCGCCTCTACCGGCAGGGCACCGCCGCCGAACGCGCCGCCGTGCTGCGGGCATTGCCGTACCTCCCCACGGGCGCCACACCGGAGGCCCTGCCCCTGGTCGAGGACGCGCTGCGCGCCAACGACACGACCCTTGTGGCGGCCGCGGTCGGCCCTTACGCGGGTGTCCATCTGGACCCGCACGGCTGGCGGCACGCGGTGCTGAAGTGCCTGTTCGCCGGCGTGCCCCTGGACGCCGTCGCAGGTCTCTCCCGCCGGGCCCGAGGAGATGCCGAACTCGCCAGGATGCTCGGCGACTTCGCTCATGAACGCACCGCCGCGGGCCGGCACGTACCGGCTGATCTGAACCGCGCCCTCCGTCTGACCGGCCACCACCCCGAAGGCCGCCCGTACGCCGCGGGCACGACCGGTGCGACCGAAGCGACCGGTACGACCGAAGCGACCGGCACGACCGACGCAGCCGAAGCGACCGACTCAGCCGACGCCCCCGTGCACCCGCCCGAGGAGTTCTGATGCGCATCTTCGACCCGCACATCCACATGACCTCGCGGACGACCGACGACTACACCGCCATGTACGAGGCGGGCGTACGCGCCCTCGTCGAACCCTCCTTCTGGCTGGGCCAGCCCCGCACCTCGCCCGGGTCCTTCTACGACTACTTCGACTCCCTCCTGGGCTGGGAGCCCTTCCGCGCCGCCCAGCACGGCATCGCCCACCACTGCACCATCGCGCTCAATCCCAAGGAGGCGGGCGACGCCCGCTGCGTGCCCGTACTGGACGAACTGCCGCGCTACCTCGTCAAGGACGGAGTCGTCGCCGTCGGCGAGATCGGCTACGACTCGATGACGCCCGCCGAGGACACCGCCCTCGCCGCACAGCTCCAACTCGCCGCCGACCACGGCCTTCCCGCCCTCGTGCACACCCCGCACCGCGACAAGGCCGCGGGGTTGAGGCGCACCCTCGACGTGCTCCGCGAGTCCGTTCTGCCGCCGGAGCGTGTCCTGCTCGACCACCTCAACGAGGCGACCGTCGACGAAGCCGCGGCGTCCGGCTGCTGGCTCGGCTTCTCCATCTACCCCGACACCAAGATGGACGAACAGCGCATGGTGCGGCTGCTGCGCCTGCACGGCACACAGCGCGTCCTGGTCAACTCCGCGGCCGACTGGGGCCGCAGCGACCCGCTCAAGACCCGCGCCGTCGGCGACGCCATGCTCGACGCGGGATTCACCGACGACGAGGTCGACCAAGTGCTGTGGCGCAACCCCGTCGCCTTCTACGGGCAGAGCGGCCGCCTGGAGCCGGACCTCTCCGAGGCGTCCGCCGCGCCACCCACGTACGAGGGCAACTCGATCCTGCGCGGCGGGGAATGAGGGGAGGTCCGGGCCATGCGTTTCAGACACCCCGACGGCTCGACCGTCCACCTCGCCTACTGCACGAACGTGCACGCGGCGGAGGACCTCGACGGCGTGACGGACCAGCTGCGCGAGTACGCCGAACCGGTGCGCCGCCGCCTGCACCGTGACCGCCTCGGCATCGGCCTGTGGCTGGCCCGGGGCGCCGTCCGCACGCTGACCGCCGACCCCGCAGCCGTACGGGCGCTGCGGGGCGAACTCGACCGGCGCGGCCTGGAGGTCGTCACCCTGAACGGCTTCCCCTACCAGGGGTTCGGCGACGAACAGGTCAAGTACCGCGTCTACAGTCCCGACTGGACCGAGCCCGAGCGGCTGGAGCACACCACCGACCTGGCGCGGCTCCTCACGTCGCTGCTGCCCGACGACGTCACCGAGGGCTCGGTCTCCACGCTGCCGCTGGCTTGGCGTACCGGCTTCACACCGCAGCGGCGCCGCACCGCACTCGCCGCCCTCGGCACCCTCGCCGGGCGCCTGGACGCGCTCGAGGAGATGACGGGGCGCAGCATCCGCATCGGTCTGGAACCCGAGCCGGGCTGCACCGTGGAGACCACCGCGGACGCTCTGGAGGTGCTCACCGGAGCGGACGCACCGCCCGCACACCGGATCGGGGTGTGCGTGGACACCTGCCATCTGGCCGCCCAGTTCGAGGAGCCCGAGGCGGCTGTCGGCGCTCTCGAGGCGGCCGGGATCTCCGTCGTCAAGAGCCAGCTCTCGGCGGCGCTGCACCTCGAACACCCCGGCGCCGACGGGGCGTTGTCCGCGCTGGCCGAGTTCGACGAGCCGCGCTTCCTGCATCAGACCCGTGCCGTGGCGGCCCAGGGAGTGCTCTCCACCGACGACCTGGGCGAGGCCCTCGAAGCCGGTGTGCTGCCGGCCGCCGCCCCCTGGCGGGCCCATTTCCACGTACCGCTGCACGCTCCGCCCGCGCCGCCGCTGACCTCCACCCTCGGCGTGCTGCGGGCGGCGCTCACGCGGCTGGTGGGCGGCCCTTCGCCGCTGACGCGCCATCTGGAGGTGGAGACCTACACCTGGCAGGCCCTCCCGCACGCCCTGCGGCCCCGCACCCGCTCCCAGCTCGCCGACGGCATCGCCGCCGAACTCGACGTCGCCCGCGAGATGTTGACCGACCTCGGCCTGAAGGAGCTGCCATGAGCGACAGCCGCTCCGCACCGGCGTCCCCGGGCCCGCGCCGGCCTCCCGCCGACGCGGGACCGGACCGCACACCGTCCGTCCCCGCCCGGGCGGGGACTCCTTCCGGTGCGGTGGCCGAACCGTCTGCCGCAGCGCGCGGCAATCCCGAACCGCATCCCGAACCGGGCGGCAACGCCCCGTCGGGAGCTGCCGGTTCGGGGCCGGAGCCCCGAGCGGCCGCCCGAGCGAGCGTCCGGGGGCGGCGGGAGTCCGGCCCGGAGCCCGAGGAGCACCACGAGCCCGCCCGGGACCCGGCCCCTGAGACGCCGGCGGACTCGCCGGGAGCAGCGACGGGCAACGGGACGGACACGGACACGGACCGGGGCGGCCCGGCGGCCGGCAGGCCGAACACCCACCCCCTCCTGGTGATCGACGTCGTCGGGCTCACCCCTCAACTCCTCGCTCACATGCCCGCGTTGCGCGCCGTCGCCGATGCGGGGACGTACACGCCCCTGGGCACCGTGCTGCCCGCGGTCACCTGTGCCGCGCAGTCCACGTTCCTGACGGGCCTCACCCCCGACGGGCACGGCATCGTCGGAAACGGCTGGTATTTCCGGGAGTTGGGCGAGGTCCTGCTGTGGCGCCAGCACAACGCGCTGGTCTCCGGGGAGAAGCTGTGGGACGCCCTGCGCGCCCGCCGTCCCGGATACACCGTCGCCAACATCTGCTGGTGGTACGCGATGGGCGCGGACACCGACTGGACGGTCACACCGCGCCCCGTCTACTACGCCGACGGACGCAAGGAGCCCGACTGCTACACCCGGCCGCCGGACCTGCACGGCGAACTCACCGGCGCCCTGGGCACCTTCCCCCTCTTCCACTTCTGGGGGCCAGGCGCGGACCTCGTCTCCTCCCGCTGGATCATCGACGCGACCCGGCACATCCTGCGCACCCGCCGCCCCGACCTCGCCCTGTGCTACGTCCCCCACCTCGACTACGACCTCCAGCGGTACGGGCCCGACGACCCCCGCTCACACCGTGCCGCCGCCGAACTCGACGCCGCACTCGCACCGTTGCTGGACGACGCACGAGCGGAGGGCCGCACCGTCGTGGCGCTCTCCGAGTACGGCATCACCCGCGCGGACCGCACGGTCGACATCAACCGGGCGCTGCGCCGCGCGGGCCTGCTGGAGGTGCACACCCAGGACGGCATGGAGTACCTGGACCCCACCACGTCACGTGCTTTCGCCGTCGTCGACCACCAGCTCGCCCACGTCTACGTACGGGACCCCGCGGACGTCCCCGCGGCCAGGGACGTGCTCGAAGGGCTGGACGGCATCGCCGAACTCCTCGACGAACAGGGCAAGAAGGCCCACCACCTGGACCATCCGCGCTCCGGCGAACTCGTCGCCGTCGCCGAGCCCGGCGCCTGGTTCACCTACTACTACTGGCTCGACGACACCCGCGCGCCCGACTTCGCCCAGCTCGTCGAGATCCACCGCAAGCCCGGTTACGACCCGGCCGAGCTGTTCATGGACCCGCTCGACCCGTACGTCCGCCTGCGTGCGGCGACCGCGCTCGCGCGGAAGAAGACCGGCATGCGCTACCGCATGGCGGTCGTGCCCCTGGACCCCTCACCGGTGCGCGGCAGCCACGGCCGGCTTCCCGGACGCAGCGACGAGGGCCCGGTGTTCATCTGTTCGCGCCCCGGCGTGACGGAGGGCCACGGCCCCCTGCCCGCCACCGACGTCAAGTCCCTGCTCGTCAACCTCGCTCTGGGAGAGCACACATGAGACGCATGCCCCAAGACCCCGAACTGTCCAGGCGTCTGCGCCGCCGCGGCTTCCTCGGTGTCGCGGCCGGCGCCGCGGCGGCCTCGCTGCTGGGCACCGCCGCCGCCCCCGCCAACGCGGCCGCCCCGGCCGCCGACGGCCGAGGCGGCTGCGACCCCGTCGTGCCCAAGGGACGGCTGGGCATCCAGCTCTACACGCTCCGCGACAAGGTGCAGTCGCTCGGCTTCGCCGCCGTCTTCGAGGAACTGGCCCGGTACAGCTACGAGCAGGTGGAGTTCGCCGGCTACACCCAGGGGACCGGCGAGATATCGCTCGCCGCGCTGCGCAGGCTGCTGCGTGAGCACGGGCTGCGCGGCATCGGCAGCCACGTCGGCTACTGGTCCGACAACCCCGAGGACTACACCTTCGACACCCAGCTGGAGAAGGTGCTCGACGACGCTGCCGCGCTCGGGCTGCCGCACGTGGGCACCGCCGCGAGCCCCGACCGGTACGGGCGCACCGTGGACGGCTGGAAGCGCGCCGCGGAGGACTTCAACACCTACGGTGCCGCGGCGAGGAAGCGCGGCCTGAAGTTCTATCAGCACAACCACCAGATGGAGTTCGGCTTCGCCGAGGACCGCCCCGACGTACGCCTGTACGACGTGCTGCTTGCCGAGACCGACCCCGACCTGGTGTACCTGGAGATGGACATCTACTGGGCGTACGCCGGCCAGTACCGCTTCAGCGTCCGCCCCGACGGCACCCCCGCACCCTTCGAACCCGTCGACTACGTGCTGAAGCAGCCGCAGCGCTACCCGCTCTTCCACGTCAAGGACGGCGAACACGACGAAACCGCCGAGGACGGCTACCGAATGGTGGACGTCGGCGACGGCGACATCGACTACCGGCGCTTCCTGACGAAGGTGGGCAGGACGCCCGGCGGCAGGAGGCACAACTGGCTGGTGGAGCACGACAATCCGGCCGACTCCCTGCGGACGGCCCGCCGCTCGGCCGCCCATCTGCGGTCGCTGCGTCGCTGAGCGCCGCAGCTGCACGACGGCGCCGGGCCGCCCCCTTCGCAAGGGGCGGCCCGGCGCCGTGCGTCCTCAGGCCCTGGCCCTATGCCGACCCGGGCAGCCGGTCGAGGCGATCACGGTGGTCGGAGGTCAGCTGGAGACTCTCCGCGGCGAGGTTCTCCTCCAGGTGGCTCACCCGGGCGGTGCCCGGGATCGGCAGGATGACCGGCGAGTGGCCGAGGAGCCATGCGAGCACAACCTGCGTGGGAGTGGCACCGAGCTCGGACGCCACGGCGGCGACCTCGGACCTCGTCCCCGAATCCCCCCAGGCGACAGGGCGCCACGGCAGGAACGCGATCCCTGCCGCTTCGCAGGCCGCGAGCACAGGCTCATGCTCACGGACCAGCACGTTGTAGCGGTTCTGCACGCTCGCGACGTCGACGATCTGCCGTGCCTGGTCGAGTTCGTCGACGGTGACCTCGGACAGTCCGATCCGGCCGATCTTGCCCTCGGCCCGCAGGTCGCGGAGCGTGCCGACCTGCTCTGCGAGAGGCGTCTCCGGATCGATCCGGTGCAGCTGAAGGAGCTCGATCCGCTCGACGCGCAGTCGGCGCAGCGCCTGCTCGACCTGATCGCGCAGAACGGCCGGCCGCCCGTCGAGCTTCCAGTCGCCTGAAGGGACCGACCGGGCAACGCCCACCTTGGTGGTGATCAGCAGCCCGTCGGGGTAAGGGTGAAGGGCCTCGGCCAGGAGCTCCTCATTGGCTCCCCAGCCATACATGTACGCGGTGTCGATCAGAGTGACGCCCAGCTCGACGGCCCGCCGGGCGACCGCGAGAGAGGTCTCACGGGCCGGACCCGGCTCCGTCGGCAAGCGCATGGCCCCGAACCCGAGCCGCCGTACTTTCAGATCCCCGCTGAAATGAAACGCAGTCGATGTCACGTGCTGGCTTCTCCCCCTGACTCAAGGGGCAACGGTATCAGCGCAGTTGGCCCATGACGTGGCTTTTTTCCACCGGCAACGATCGGGTAGCGATGTTGCCTTGAGCAATGGCTCGGCTGCTCATCGGCTGTGGTTACCGTCTTTGAATGAGCCAGAGAAGTGACATGAGCGTGTCTGCGGCGTTCCCTGTCGAGGTCCGACGGGGAACAAGGGATGACCTTCCCGGGATCGTCGACATTCTGAACCACGTGGCGGCGAACTCGATCGCTTCCTTCGACACCAAGCCGGTCAGCGTGGCCGGACGGAGTGAGTGGTTCGGGCAGTTCTCCTCGACTGGTCCTTATCGGCTGCTCGTCGTCCGGCGCGGTGGGGAGGTCATGGGTTACGCCTGCAGCCGGCGTTATCGAGACCACGAAGCCTTTCAGGAGACCGTCGAGGTAAGCATCGGGCTGCGTTCCGGCTGCCGAGGCCGGGGCGTGGGCACTCTTCTCTATCGCTCGCTGTTCGACTGCCTCGCCGACGAGCCGGTTCATGTCGTGCTCGCAGGGATAGCCGTGCCCAATGAGGCATCGGTCGCTCTGCACCGGAAGTTCGGCTTCACCGAGGTCGGCGTATTCAACGACTATGCCGTCAAGAACGGGCAGTACATCAGCTCGCTGTGGATGCAACGCCGCATGTGAAGCCGGCACGGGGGTGGCTGAAGTTGGTGAGCCGGCCGGCGCAGGGTAGCCGCAACGGCGCCGGGTCGCCCCTTCGCAAAGGGGCGGCCCGGCGACCGTCACAGCAGGTGCTCAACTCACAGCAGCGTCACTTCACTCCCCGCCTGTCGGCTGCGGATTGGGCTTGATCACCGACTTGCGCGGCCGTCCCGGCTGGGTCAGGAACAGCGCGACGACGCCGGCCAGCAGCGATGTGCTGCCGGCGAGCCAGAAGGCACCGCCGAAGCCCCACGCGTTGACCACCATCGAGCCCAGGCCCGCGCCGGCGATGCCGGACAGCAGCTTGGAGCTGTAGACCATGCCGTAGTTGGTGGCGTTGTTGTTCTCACCGAAGTAGTCCGCGGTCATGGCCGCGAACATCGGGAAGATCGCGCCGCCGCCGAAGCCGGAGATCATCGAGCAGAGCAGGAACAGCGGCATCGACCCGGCCTCACCGGACAGCAGGATGCCGAACTGCGAGAGGCCCAGCACGAGGCAGACGAAGAGCAGGCACTGCTTGCGGCCGTACCGGTCGGACAGCCAGCCGATCACGCCCCGGCCGGTGCCGTTGACGATGGCCTTCAGCGACATGGCCGTGGCGACGATGCCGCCCGCGAAGCCCATTTCGTTGCCGAAGGGCACCTGGAAGGCGATGCCGAAGATGTTCACACCGGAGGTGCACAGCAGGCAGAACCACATGATGTACACACGGCCGGTCCCGAGCGCCTCCTTCGCGGAGTACTGCTTGACCGCCGGCGGGTTCTTCGCCAGCGCGCGGCGCGCACGCGGGTCGTCCGGCACCTTCAGCGGATCGACGTGGTCGGGCCACCAGTTCTTCGGCGGGTCCTTGAAGAAGGAGCCCGCGAAGGCGACCACCGCTGCCAGGAAGATTCCGACGCTGACCAGCACCCACTTGAAGTTGCTGGTGTCCATGTAGCCGGTGAAGATGAACACGAACGGCACCGAGCCGTAGGCGAAGCCGCCGTTGACGAAGCCGGTCTTGCCGCCGCGGCGTTCCGGATACCACTTGCCGACCATGTTCACGCAGGTCGCGTACACCGCACCGGCGCCCATGCCGCTGAAGACACTGAAGCCGATGTAGGCCAGGATCACGTTCGGCGAATACGCGAGCGCAAGGTAGCCGATGAAGGTGCCGAGCGCGCCCCACATCATGGCCTGCCGCGCCGGGAAGCGCCCGCTCTCACGCAGCTTGCCGACGGGGAAGGCCACGCCGCCCTGGAAGAGGACCCAGATGCCCATCATCCAGAAGATGTGGGAGCTGTTCCAGCCGTGCGCGGTGTGAAGGGTCTCCTCGGCGGACGCGAAGGCGTACTCCGCCGAGCTGATGCCCATCATGCCGATCCACGGCAGGATGACCATCCACCGGCGGTGCCGTCCCATGATGTCCACATCGGACTCGCCGATGCGGAAGGTCCGTCCGTTCTTGTCGGTCACCTCCCTGTAGGGAAGGGCCGACGGTGCTTCTGTTGTTGTCATGTGCTGCACCCCTTGCGTTGAAGAGAGTCTGGCCAGCGCCCCCTGTCCCGATCCCTTGCTCTGGTGCTCCGTCCTGCCTTTCCGCTCGTGAAGTGTGTGGAGGGTGTTGAAGGGTGGACTCCGCCGTCACGGGAGGAGCCCGCGGTTCCGCCGGAGCCCTGCCGCGGGCCTCCCGCCGTGACGGCGAGGGGAGGTGGTTCCGCCCTCATGGGGGAGGCCCACGGCATCTGCGGCTCTTGTGATGTGCTTGCGGTGATGTGCTTCCGGATCAGCAGGCGTGCGTACGGCTGCGCGCCCCGCCGCTACTTCAGGAGGCCCGCCGCACGCGCCCAGCGGTACTTGGCGCCGAGCACGGCGACCGGCTTCTCCGTCGTGTACGGGTAGGCGACCACGCCGCGTTCGAAGAGGTACTGACTCGCCTCCTCGACCTCGGTGTCGCCCGCGAGTGACGCCACCACCGGCTTCTCGATGCCCTTCTCCCGCGCCTCGGCCACGACCCTGGCCGTCAGCTCCGCGAACACCATGGGAGGAGTGACGATCGTGTGCCAATAGCCGAGCACCAGAGAATGGATGCGGGGGTCCTCCAGACCGAGCCTGATCGTGGCCTCGTACGTGGAGGGCGGTTCACCTCCGGTGATGTCCACCGGGTTGCCCGCGGCGCCGAACGGCGGGATGAAGGCGCGGAACGCCTCGTCCAGGTCCGCGGGGATCTCCATCAGCGACATGCCGTTGTCGACGATCGCGTCCGAGAGCAGCACGCCCGAACCGCCCGCGCCGGTGATGATCACGGTGTTGTCGCCCTTGGGGGTGGGCAGCACGGGCAGCGCCCGCGCGTACTCCAGCATCTCGTTCAGGCCCGGTGCCCGGATGACGCCGGCCTGCCGCAGGACGTCGTCGTAGACCGCGTCGTCGCCCGCGAGAGCGCCCGTGTGCGAACCGGCGGCCTTGGCGCCGGCGCTGGTGCGGCCGGCCTTCAGCACGACGACCGGCTTCTTCGGCACGGTCTCCCGCGCCGCTTCCACGAACGCCCGCCCGTCCTTGAGGTCTTCGAGGTGCATCGCGATGCACTTCGTGTTCGGGTCGTCCGCGAAGTAGGTGAGCAGGTCGTCCTCGTCCAGGTCGGACTTGTTGCCGAGCCCGACGATCGCCGAGACACCGGTGCTGGTGCTGCGGGCGAATCCGAGGATGGCCATGCCGATGCCGCCCGACTGGGAGGTGAGCGCCACACCGCCCTTGACGTCGTACGGCGTGCAGAACGTGGCGCACAGGTCGTGCCACGTCGAGTAGTAGCCGTAGATGTTCGGCCCGAGCAGCCGGACACCGTGCTTCTCGCCGATGGCGACGATCTTGTCCTGGAGCTCCACCTCGCCCGTCTCGGCGAAACCGGACGGGATGAGCACGGCGTTGGGTATGCCCTTCGCGCCGACGGCCTCCAGCGTGTCCGGCACGAACTTCGCCGGCACGGCGAAGACCGCCACGTCGACGTCGCCCGGGATGTCCGCGACCGACTTGTACGCCTTGCGCCCCAGGATCTCGTCGGCCTTGGGGTTGACCGGGTGTATCTCGCCCGGGAACCCGCCGTCCACGAGGTTGCGCATGACCGAATTGCCGATCTTGCCCTGCTCGTTGGAGGCGCCGATCACCGCGACCGACGACGGCTGCATCAGCCGCTTCATCGAGACGCGGATCTCCTCCGGCGTGTACCGCCGCCGCTCGGCCGGCTGCCCCTCGGTGAGCAGGATGCGGATGTCCGCGGCCATCGCGCCGTCGGCCGACGCGAAGACGGGGTTGAGGTCGACCTCGGCCAGCTCGGGGAAGTCGTGCGCGAGCTGCGAGACGGACCGGATCACCCTGGTCAGCGCCGCACGGTTCACGGGGTCGCCCCCGCGTACGCCCTTGAGGATCTCGGAGGCACCGATGCCGTCGAGCATCGACTCCGCGTCCTCCTGGGAGGCCGGCGCCAGGCGGAAGGTGACGTCCTTGAGGACCTCCACCAGCACGCCGCCCAGCCCGAAGGCGACGACCTTGCCGAAGGTCGGGTCGGTGACCGTACCGACCAGCACCTCCTGCCCCGGCTTCGCCATCTGCTGCACCTGCACGCCGAGGACGTCGGCCTTCGCGTCGTACGCACGGGCGTTGCCGACGATCTCGGTGTACGCGCTGCGCACCTCCGCCGCGGAGGCAAGACCGACGCGGACTCCGCCCGCGTCGGTCTTGTGCAGGATGTCCGGTGAGACGATCTTCATGACGACGGGGAAGCCGAGCCTGTCGGCCAGCTGCACCGCCTCGTCGGCGGATTCCGCCAGCCCTTCGTCCGGTACGGGAATGCCGTAGGCGTCCGCCACGCGCTTGCCCTCGGGGGCGGTCAGCGAGGTGCGGCCCTCGGCGCGGGCGGCGTCCAGCACCGCCCGTACCGCTTCCCTGTCCGGCGTGGCGAGGCCGTCGTTCTTCTCCTGCGCCATCGGTCAGATCACTCCGTTCGTCTTGAGCAGCGCCAGTTCTTCCTCGTTCAGGCCCAGCTCGCCCAGGTAGACCTCTTCGTTGTGCTCACCCAGCAGCGGAGACGAGGTGATCTCCACGGGGGAGTCGGAGAGCTTCATCGGGGAGCCCACGGTGGTGAAGGAGCCACGCTCGGGGTGATCGACCTCGACGATCATTCCGTTGGCCGCCAGGGACTCGTCCTCGACGATCTCCTTCGTCGAGAGGATCGGCCCGCAGGGAATGTTGTGGGCGTTGAGCGCGCCCAGCACCTCCCACTTGGGCAGCGTCGAGGACCACTCCTCGATGAGCTGGAACATCTTGTTGAGCTTCGGCAGCCGCGCCTCGGGCGTGTTCCAGTCCGGGTCGTCGGCGAGTTCGGGACGGCCGATGAGCTTCGTCAGCGGCTCCCAGCCGACCGGCTGCACGATCACGTACACGTAGTCGTTGGGGCCGCCGGGTGCGCACTTGACCGCCCAGCCGGGCTGGCCGCCGCCGGAGGCGTTGCCCGAACGCGGCACCTCGTCGCCGAAGTCCTCGTTCGGGTACTCGCCGAGCGGGCCGTGCGCCAGCCGCTGCTGGTCGCGCAGTTTCACCCGGCACAGGTTGAGCACCGAGTGCTGCATGGCCACGTTCACCCGCTGGCCCTTGCCCGTGCGCTCACGCTGCAGCAGCGCGGCGAGGATCGCGGCGACGGTGTGCACGCCGGTGCCGGAGTCGCCGATCTGCGCCCCGGTCGCCAGCGGCGGACCCTCCTCGAACCCGGTCGTCGACATCGAGCCGCCCATGGCCTGAGCGACGACCTCGTACGCCTTGAAGCTGGTGTACGGGCCTTCGCCGAAGCCCTTGATGGAGGCGTAGACGAGCCTGGGGTTGATCTGCTTGATGCGGTCCCAGGTGAAGCCCATCCGGTCCACCGCTCCGGGGCCGAAGTTCTCCACCAGCACGTCGCTGCGCCGGATCAGCTCCGTCAGCAGCTCCTTGCCGCGGTCGGACTTGGTGTTGAGGGTGATGCTGCGCTTGTTGCAGTTCAGCATCGTGAAGTAGAGCGAGTCGACGTCCGGGACGTCCCGCAGCTGCTTGCGGGTGATGTCGCCCGAGGTCGCCTCGAGTTTGATCACGTCGGCACCGAGCCAGGCGAGGAGCTGTGTGGCGGAGGGGCCCGACTGGACGTGGGTCATGTCCAGTACGCGAATCCCGTCGAGCGCCTTCTCCGTCACCGTCGTCGTACCGGTCACATCGGTCACATCGGTCACCGCGGTCACCTCACTTGTACATCGTCTGGTTCATGGTTCCGGGGGCGTACGCGTCCGGGTCGATCCACACGTTGACCAGGGACGGCTTGCCGGAGGCGCGGGCCCGGTCCAGCGCGGGCCGGATCTCGGACGGTTCGCGCACGACCTCGCCGTGACCGCCGAGCATCCGCGCGAACTCCTCGTAGGGAACGTCGCCGAGGGTGTTGCCGACCCGCTCGCGCTCCTCGCCGTACTTGGCCTTCTGGCCGTAACGGATCTGGTTCATCGAGGAGTTGTTGCCGACGATGCCGACGAAGGGCAGGTTGTAGCGCACCAGCGTCTCGAAGTCCCAGCCGGTCAGCGAGAACGCGCCGTCGCCGAAGAGCGCCACGACCTCCTTGTCCGGACGGGCCTGCTTCGCCGCGAGCACGAACGGCACGCCGACGCCGAGCGTCCCCAGCGGCCCCGGGTCCATCCAGTTGCCCGGTGCCTTGGGCTGCACGACCTGACCGGAGAAGGTGACGATGTCGCCGCCGTCGCCGATGTAGAGCGAGTCCTCGGTGAGGAAGTCGTTGATCTCGCTGACCAGTCGGTACGGGTGGATCGGCGAGGCGTCCGAACGAAGCTGCGGCAGCCGCTTGTCCAGCGCGGTCTGCTCGGCGCTGCGCAGCTCCTCCAGCCATGCCTTGCGCTTGTCGCCGCCGCCGTTGAGCCGGCCGGAGGCCGCCTGCGTGACGGCAGAGAGCACCAGGTCCGCGGAGCCGACGATGCCGAGGTCGATGTCGCGGTTCTTGCCGACGGTGCGGTAGTCGAGGTCGATCTGCACGACCGTCGCGTCCTGCGAGAGGCGCTTGCCGTAGCCCATGCGGAAGTCGAAGGGCGTGCCGACGATGATGATGAGGTCGGCGTTGGAGAAGGCGTAGCGCCGCGAGAGCTGGAAGTGGTGCGGGTCGCCGGGCGGAAGGGTGCCGCGTCCGGCGCCGTTCATGTACGCGGGTACGTTCAGCGTCCGTACGAGCTCGGTCGCCGCGTCCGTCGCCCGGCACGTCCAGGTCTGCGAGCCGAGCAGGATCGCCGGGCGCTCGGCCTGCACGAGCAGGTCCGCGAGCTTCTGCACGTCCTCGGGGTCGCCCGGCTGGCGTGTGGAGGCACGGTAGTTGCCGGTCTTGGGCACCCGGGCCTTCTCCACGGGAACCTTCGCGTCGAGAACGTCGCGCGGGATCTCCAGGAAGGACGGGCCGGGCGCGCCGTGGTAGCACTCGCGGAACGCCATGGAGACCATGTCCGCCGCGCGCGCCGTGTCCGGCACCGTGGAGGCGAACTTGGTGATCGGCGTCATCATGTCCACGTGCGGCAGGTCCTGCAGGGACCCCATCTTGTGCTGCGTGTGGGCGCCCTGACCGCCGATGAGAAGCATCGGCGACTCGGCGCGGAAGGCGTTGGCCACGCCTGTGACGGCGTCGGTGGTGCCCGGGCCGGCTGTCACCACGGCGCATCCGGGTTTGCCGGTGAGCCGTGCGTAGCCGTCCGCGGCGTGCGCGGCCACCTGTTCGTGGCGTACGTCCACCACGTCGATTCCCTCGTCGACACAGCCGTCGTAGATGTCGATGATGTGGCCGCCGCAGAGCGTGTAGATGACCTCCACGCCCTCCGCCTTGAGCGCCTTGGCGACCAGGTGTCCGCCGGATATCAGGTCCTGGTTGTCGCGGCTGTCCTGGCTGTCGTCGGGCATGGCGTAGGAGTCCCTTCGTCGGGTACGAGCTCAGGTCAGAGCAGATTGCATACAGTCGACGAATACTGTATGAACCTTGTTATCCCGCATCGAGAGAGCGATGTCCAGGGGGCGTGCACCGATCGTTTCGAAGATCGACCAGGGAGCACATGTGGACCTTTTCGAGCACCAGGCGAGGGAACTCTTCGAGCGCTACGGCGTCTTGGTACCGGAAGCACAGGTCGCGGACACGGGCAGCAGCGCCCGTGAGGCGGCCGGGAAGCTCGACGCCGACCGGCACGGCGTCGTGGTCAAGGCGCAGGTCAAGACCGGAGGCAGGGGCAAGGCCGGCGGCGTGAAGCTCGCGGCCGACGCCGCTGCCGCCGAGATCACCGCACGCCAGATCCTGGGCATGGACATCAAGGGCCACACCGTGCACAAGGTGATGCTCGCCCGGCCCGTGAAGGTGGATCAGGAGTACTACGTCTCCTTCGTGCTGGACCGCGCGCAGGGATGCTTCATCGCGATCGCCTCCGCGGAAGGGGGCATGGAGATCGAGGAGGTGGCGGAGGCCCGTCCGGAGGCCGTCGCCCGCGTCCCCGTCGATCCGGCGGAGGGCGTGACGGACGAGAAGGCCGCGGAGATCGTGGCGGCCGCGGCGCTTCCGGCGGACGTCGCGCCGGTGCTGCGCAAGCTCTGGCAGATCCTGCAGTCCGAGGACGCGCTGCTCGTCGAGGTCAACCCCCTTGTCCGTACGGCGGACGGCGCGGTCGTCGCGCTCGACGGCAAGGTCACCCTCGATGACAACGCCCGTTTCCGGCAGGCGCGTTGGGGCGAGGAGGACGAGGGCGGCGACACCGGCGGGCTGGAGGCGCAGGCCGCGGAGAAGGGGCTGAACTACGTCAAGCTGGAGGGCGAGGTCGGCGTCATCGGCAACGGCGCGGGGCTGGTGATGTCCACCCTCGACGTCGTCGCCGGCTGCGGGGCGAGGCCGGCCAACTTCCTGGACATCGGGGGAGGAGCCTCGGCCCAGGTCATGGCCGACGGGCTGTCGGTCGTCCTCGGCGACCCCTCCGTGAAGTCCATCCTCGTCAACGTCTTCGGCGGGATCACCGCCTGCGACGCGGTCGCCGAGGGCATCACCCGTGCCCTCGGGCAGATCCGGCTGACCAAGCCGCTGGTCGTACGGCTCGACGGCAACAACGCCGCACGCGGGCGCGAGATCCTCGAAGCGAACCCGCACCCGCTGCTGGAGCAGCGGACCACGATGGACGGCGCCGCCCAGCGGGCCGCCGAACTGGCCACGGCAGCGGCTGCGGCCGCGTAGGGAGGCGGGAGAGGCATGGCGATCTTCCTCAACAAGGAGAGCAAGGTCATCGTCCAGGGCATGACCGGCTCCGAAGGCATGAAGCACACCCGCCGCATGCTCGCGTCGGGCACCGACATCGTCGGCGGCGTGAACCCCCGCAAGGCCGGAACGAGGGTGGACGTGGACGGGACCTCCGTCCCCGTCTTCGGCTCGGTCGCCGAAGCGCGGGACGCGACGGAGGCCGACGTGTCGGTGCTCTTCGTCCCGCCCGCCTTCTCCAAGGCGGCAGTCGTCGAGGCGGCGGACGCAGGCATCCCGCTCGCCGTCACCATCACCGAGGGCATCCCCGTGCACGACGCGGTCGCCTTCCGTGCGTACGCCCAGGAGCGCGGCACGCGCGTCATCGGCCCCAACTGCCCCGGGCTCATCAGCCCCGGGCTCTCGAACGCCGGCATCATCCCGGCCGACATCGCACCCGAGCCGGGCCGTATCGGGCTCGTCTCCAAGTCCGGCACCCTCACCTACCAACTCATGTACGAGCTGCGCGACATCGGCTTCTCCAGCTGCGTCGGCATCGGCGGCGACCCCGTCATCGGCACGACGCACATCGACTGCCTCGCGGCCTTCGAGGAGGACCCGGAGACCGATCTGATCGTGATGATCGGCGAGATCGGCGGCGACGCGGAGGAGCGGGCGGCGGACTTCATCAAGGAGAACGTCACCAAACCCGTCGTCGGCTACGTCGCCGGATTCACCGCCCCCGAGGGCAAGACCATGGGTCACGCGGGAGCCATCGTCTCCGGCTCCTCGGGCACCGCGCGTGCGAAGAAGGAGGCCCTGGAGGCGGCCGGTGTACGGGTCGGCGAGACCCCCACCGGGACGGCACGTCTCGTACTGGACCGGCTGGTGTGAACTGCTCAGGGGGTGCCGCCCGCGGCACCCCCTGAGAGGCCCGCGCACCCCTGCGGGCGGCCGGCCCGGTGCGAACCCGGGCGGCTCGCGCGCCTCGGGGCGCGGCCCGGCGACGTGCCCCGGCGGCCTGCCGCGACGTGACGTTCCGCATATCGGGGCGGTGGCGGGTGTGCCATCATGCGCCGACTCACTACTGTCCAGTAATAAGTCCACGCCGGCTTCATCGACCGCCCGTCCTGTGCAAACGAGAGCGGAGAAGAACGATGGGCAACACACCCTCACCCTCGTCACTCCCGACCACGACGCGACCGAACCCGACTGATCCCACCAGCCGGCGGCTTGACCGACCGCCGGAACCGCCGGCCCGGCGGAAGCCCCGCCGGGCCGGCCGTTCACCCGGGATCACCGAGGTGAAGACCGCTGCCGTGGCTTGGTATGGTTGTCCGCGTCGCCACGGCCGAGCCGGGCGACGACCCTTGTCCGGGTGGCGGAATGGCAGACGCGCTAGCTTGAGGTGCTAGTGCCCTTTATCGGGCGTGGGGGTTCAAGTCCCCCCTCGGACACAGAATTTGCGCCTTCCGGTGCCGGCCCCTTCTCCGGCCGGCACCCCGGGCCCGTCGGCGTCCCGCCGGCCCGGCAGCCGTCCTCTCTGCGTACCGAGGGTGTTCTCAGCCCCCGTCTGCCGCCGTGCCCCCGCCGCAGCGCGTCGCCACGGCCCACCGCCCGTCCCGGCACCGGGCTCTTCCCGGTCAGGGCCAGACCCGGCACCAACGCCCCCTCGCCTGCGCGGTCCTTCTCGGGTGATGCTTCCGTACGCAGGTACAGCGCCCCGCAGCGGAAGGTCACGGAGGAAACGCATGGCGACCCGAGCCCGTCACACTGACAGTAAATAAGCACGCCCCGAGTAGTCCCGTCACTGTCGCCCGTCCCCGCAGTACAACGGACCGTCCCGCCGCAGAACGGAACCGCAGAGCCGCCCAACACCCCGCAAAGGGAGACCGATGTCAGATTCACATCCGCAGCAGGTCGGCGTCGCAGCCGAGTCGAGAGCCGGTGAGACCCGGGTCGCGGCCACGCCCGACAGCATCCGGAAGATCCTGAAACTCGGCTACGAAGCCGTCGTCGAATCGGGAGCGGGCGCGGCCTCGGGCTTCTCCGACGAGCAGTACACCGAAGCGGGCGCACGGATCGGCGACGCCTGGCAGGCGGACATCGTCCTGAAGATCAACGAACCCTCCCGCGAGGAGACGGCACGGCTGCGCGACGACGCGACCCTGGTCGGCATGATCGGCCCGGGCCTGAACCCCGAGCTGCTGGACGACCTCGCACAGAGGTCGCTGACCGTCATGTCCATGGACGCGGTGCCGCGCATCTCGCGGGCCCAGTCGCTGGACGTGCTCAGCTCCATGGCCAACATCGCCGGATACCGCGCCGTCATCGAGGCCGCGCACGTATTCGGACGGTTCTTCACCGGCCAGGTCACCGCGGCGGGCAAAGTACCCCCGGCCAAGGTCCTCGTGGCAGGCGCGGGTGTGGCCGGGCTCGCGGCGATCGGCGCGGCCAGCAGCCTCGGCGGAGTCGTACGGGCGACCGACCCGCGACCGGAGGTCGCCGACCAGGTCCGCTCGCTCGGCGGTGAGTACCTCGCCGTAGAGGTCGAGCAGGAGGCATCCACCGACGGGTACGCCAAGCAGACCTCGGACGACTACAACCGCCGTGCCGCGGAGATCTACAGCGAGCAGGCCGCCGAGGTCGACATCATCGTCACCACGGCGCTGATCCCCGGCAAGCCCGCCCCGCGGCTGATCACGGCGGAGGACGTCGCGAGCATGAAGCCCGGAAGCGTCATCGTCGACATGGCCGCCTCACAGGGCGGCAACGTCGAGGGGACGGTTCCGGGCAAGGCCGTCGTCACCGGCAACGGCGTCACGCTCATCGGATACACCGACCTGGCCGGGCGCCTGCCCACGCAGGCCTCGCAGCTGTACGGCACCAACCTCGTCAACCTGCTGAAGCTGCTCACACCGGAGAAGGACGGGCAACTGACGCTGGACTTCGACGACATCGTGCAGCGCGGCGTCACCGTCGTACGGGACGGTGAGAAGACCTGGCCGCCGCCACCGGTACAGGTCTCCGCGGCCGCCCCGGCGCCCAAGACCGACGAGGCCGCCACCGCCGCCGAACCGGCGAAACCGCGGCTCACCGCCGCGGGGCGCTACGGCCTCATCGGCGCCGGAATGGCCGCGGTGTTCGCGCTGATCGCGTTCTCACCGACTCAACTCGCAGAGAACTTCACCGTGTTCGCGCTGTCGGTCGTCATCGGCTTCTACGTCATCGGCAAGGTGCACCACGCGCTGCACACACCCTTGATGTCCGTCACCAACGCAATCTCCGGCATCGTCGTCGTCGGGGCGCTGCTGCAGATCGGCCACGTGGGACCCGCGGTCACCGTCCTGTCGTTCGTGGCGATCCTGCTGACCAGCGTCAACATCTTCGGAGGCTTCTCCGTCACCCGTCGCATGCTCGGCATGTTCTCGAAAGGCTGAAGCCCCATGACTGCCACCACGTCTGCCCAGGCCGCCGATCTCGTCGCGGCCCTGTTGTTCATCCTCAGCCTGGCCGGGCTCTCGCAGCACCGTACGTCCCGCGCCGGCGTCGTCTTCGGCATCGCCGGCATGGGGCTGGCGCTGCTCGCCACCGTCGTTCTCGCCGCGCGCGAGATCTCAGCCACCGCCACCATCCTGATCCTGGTCGCCATGGCTATCGGCGCTGTGGCGGGCCTGTGGCGCGCCCGTCTCGTGGCGATGACCGAGATGCCGGAACTCATCGCGATCCTGCACAGCTTCGTCGGAGTCGCGGCCGTACTGGTCGGCTGGAACAGCTACTTCGAGGTCGAGGCGAAGGGGGACGCGCAGCACGTCGTCCCGGCCGAGCTGCTCTCGATCCACCACGCCGAAGTGTTCATCGGCATCTTCATCGGCGCCGTCACCTTCACCGGTTCGGTCGTCGCCTTCCTGAAGCTGTCCGCGCGGATCAAGTCGCAGCCGCTGATGCTGCCGGGCAAGAACGCCCTCAACCTCGGCGCCCTGGCCGCCTTCGTGGCGCTCACGGTCTGGTTCACCATCGCCCCGAGCCTCGGGCTGATGATCGCCGTGACCGTGCTGGCGCTGCTGCTCGGCCTGCATCTCGTCGCCGCGATCGGCGGCGGCGACATGCCCGTCGTCGTCTCCATGCTCAACAGCTATTCGGGCTGGGCGGCCGCCGCCGCGGGATTCCTTCTCAACAGCAACCTGCTCATCGTCACGGGTGCGCTGGTCGGCTCCTCCGGTGCGTACCTGTCGTACATCATGTGCAAGGGCATGAACCGGTCGTTCATCTCGGTCATCGCCGGCGGCTTCGGCATCGAGGCTCCTGCCGGCGGCGACGACGAACAGGGCGAGCACCGGGAGACCAGCGCGGAGGACGCCGCCGAACTGCTCGGCGCCGCAAGCTCCGTGATCATCACCCCGGGCTACGGGATGGCCGTCGCGCAGGCCCAGCACCCGGTGGCCGAGCTGACCCGCACCCTTCGCGAACGCGGCGTCGACGTCCGCTTCGGCGTCCACCCCGTCGCCGGGCGCCTGCCGGGACACATGAACGTCCTGCTGGCGGAGGCGAAGGTGCCCTACGACGTCGTCCTGGAGATGGACGAGATCAACGACGACTTCGAGCAGACGTCGGTTGTCCTCGTCATCGGTGCCAACGACACCGTCAACCCGGCCGCGACGGAGGACCCCACCAGCCCGATCGCGGGCATGCCGGTGCTGCGCGCCTGGGAGGCCGAAAACGTGATCGTCTTCAAGCGCTCGATGGCCTCCGGGTACGCGGGAGTTCAGAACCCGCTGTTCTTCCGGGAGAACACCGCGATGCTCTTCGGCGACGCGAAGCAGAGCGTGGAGAGCATCCTCCGGGCGCTGGACGACGCGGGGGCGCCCTCCGGGGCTGGGGGTTCCGCGTCCGGCGGCGCCGGCGCGGGGCGGCAGACGGCGGGCGCGTCGGCGGAGTAACGGCCGTACCTCCTCCGGTCCAGGCCGCCCGGAACTCGGGCGGCCTGGACCGGTGTTGCGGCTGCGGAACTGGCTCAACAAATCGTGATCCGCGCACGCTGAGGGGACCCAACGTTCGGGGCAGGGCCCCGACGTTCGGTATACGACTCTCCGGGAAGGGCCCACGCAGTGGACGTTCTGGCCCCGGGCGGAACTGTGCCGATGACGCTGGGATACGGTCGGGGCGAGCTGTTGCAGAGCAAGCGGCGGCGTGGGGGATGGGGTGCCGTCGCGGACATGCTGTGTGACACTGCGTGACCGGCTTCAGTACGGCTAGGTGGTCAGGGGGGACCGCGTGCCTGGGCTGTTTCACGGCCGTTTTCCTTCACGCCGATCGTCCAGTTCTTTGCCTTGGGGGTTTACGTGGGACCTTTCTTCGGATCACCAGTGGTGATGGCAGCACCGCCGGGGGGTGAATTCGGTACTGCGGGATGGTGGATTGTCGGCGCCATCGGTCTCCTTTGGATTGTGTCGCTTTTCGTCATGTTCTTGGAAGGCTGGAAGATGCGGAAGCGCACATTTGAGGAGCAGGTGGAGATCTTCCTTACGGACCTGCGATCCGGGGCTGTCACCAGGCGCGGCCACATCCGCTTGAATCCACACAAATACACGAAGCTGAGGAGGGAGGACGCGGACCGGGTCGCCGAGGAGGCCGGGTACTACCGGCAGACCTTCGGAACCAAGGGGAACTGGCTCTTCCTTCGCTCGGCGGACTCCGAGGATGAAAACAAGTGATCTCGCGATGATTCTGGGGACGCCACAGGGGCAAAGGTAGCAACATCAACACGGGGAGCAGGGGAACGTGGCACAGGCTGATTTTCAAGTTGACCTGGCTGAACTGCGGCAGCTCAAGCAGAAGCTGACCAGGAGCAAGGATCGTCTCGAGGAGTCCTTGCGACGTATGAAGGACACCGGCCCCAAGAACCTGGGGAAGCGTTCGCTCGACAGTGCCTGTGAGGACTTCGAGGACGACTGGGAGCACGGGCTGAACGAGACGAAGAAGCGCATCGAGACCCTGGAGGAAGGCATCGATGCGATTCTCAAGAACTACGAGAAAACAGAATCAGAGATCCACAAGAGTCTTACGCAATCTACACGGGGGCGGTAATGGGGGACGACTGGAGCGGGCTGGGCTGGAACCCCACGCCGGGACACCCGCGTTTGGCGACCAATCTCGCGAAGCACCTCAAGGGGACGGCTGACGTCCTCAAGGACACGCATGACCTGCTGGACTCTCTGAGGAAGGAGAGCTCGCACTGGAAGGGCAAGGCCCGGGAGAACTTCGTCGACAAGATTGCCGACCTGCCCAAGTACCTGGCAGATGCGAAGGATTCGCTTCGGGGCGCGAGCAAGGAGATCCAGTCCTGGAGTGATTCCCTCCAGGGGATGAAGACGAAAGCCGCGGACTACGAGGCGGAGGCCAAGAAGGCGCGGAAGGAGGAGGACGCGGCACAGGCGAAGTATGACGCGGCGCGGAAGAATCCCGACCTCCAGCTTGCGGGGCAGACCTTCAGTACAAAGGGCGAACTCGACAGTGCGCAGCAGCGCCTCGATACCGCCAACAACGATGTGCAGTCGGCGTGGAACCGACTGGACCGTGCCCAGACGGAGCTACAGGAACTCATCGACGCGGCGGAGAAATTGGAGCGCAGCCACTCCGACACCGCTCAGGACCACGCAGACCAGATACGCAAGCACGCCGAGGACCACGCCCCGGATGGTGGGGTGTGGTCGAAGATCTCGGACTGGTGGGACAAGCACGGCGGCGACGTGCTGACGGTCGCTGCGACGATTGCGGGCATTGCCGCCATCTTCGTGCCGGTCCTCGCTCCGGTCGCGATCGGTCTGAGCCTGGCCGCAGCGGGCCAGCATGCCCGCCAGTACGCCAAGAGCGGCAAGGACATGTGGCCACCGACATCCAAGAACATGTCCGAGTGGGCCACCCTTGGCGGAGATGTGCTGGGGGCCGTCCCGGGCGTGGGTCCCGCTGTCAAGGGAGCCAAGGCGGCCATCGCCACCGCCCGTGGTGCCAACGCCGCGAAGCTGGTGGGCACGGGGATGAAGAACGTCCGCGGCATCGTGGCGGCAGGCGAAGCCGCGAAGGGGGCCACCGGTGTTTCCCGTGCGGTGCATGCGGTGAGGAATGGTGCGGTTCATTTCAAGGAGTATTCGAAGGCTGCGGACCCGTTGAATCCGGTGTTCGCACACACGGTGGAGAAGGGAGCGGCCGCGTTGGGTGCCTCCAGCAATGCGGCTGGTACCGCTGCCGAGGTCTCCCAGGCTGTCGTGACGGGAGCGCTCGGTGCGCCCACAGCAGCGACCCTGTGGGATTCCAGCGACAGCACAGCGGACCTCGCGGTCAAGGGCACTATGGGCAACAACGTTCTTGTGGGCACGGGAATGGCAGCGGAACCCTTGGAAAGGATCTCCGCCGTTGCGAGGGCCTTGTGATGGCCGCTCCCACCGAACACCCCGCGATCGTCCCCGAGCCCATCCCCCTCTGGTACCGGATACCCGAGGGGTTTCGGCCCATCGACTTCGCTCAGCCACCGGAGGAGCGTTTCGATCAGGTCGTCGCCGACCTGTCAGAACTTCACCCCTCCGCGACGCGCGAGCAGATCGCAGTCACCGCTCTCAGTTTCGAAGCCTCGCTCGCCAAGCTGGCCGATGACGGGGTCGTGCACTTCAGTTCCTTCCTGCTGCGCACCGACGACGACGAACTGGTATCCGGCGTCTGCCAGATCGCGGTTGTGCAACGTCCACCCGGCGATCCTCACTTGTATCCGCTGAGTGTCCTGGAATCCAACGACCCTCCTCCCAAGGGCACGCATCAGGGCCTGGTGGAGCTGCCTGCGGGAGTGGCCGCGGTCATCGTCGCCGGTCATGAAATGTCCGTCCCGGGCGTGCTGTTCGGCATCGAGGAGGACACGCTGTCGCGGGTGCGCACGGTCACCTTCCAGCTTGCCTTCCCCTACACCGCCGAAGCTGTCTCCATCTCCTTCGCGACGGAGGACTTGGAGCACGGCGACGAATTCCTCGAACTGGCAACGGTGTTCGCCGCCGGCGTCTCCTTCACCGCTCCGCCCGAGCCGCCCACGGAGGAAGAGCTGCAGTCTGCTCAGCAGGTCCGGGACGACATCAGGGACACGTTCGGATAGTCGCGTGGCGGGCCTTCGTCCGCCCTTCCGGCAGGAACACGCCGCGAGGTACCAATACCGGCCGCCGCAGAGGCCCTCACCAGTCCGTTCGGGCGCCGTTGCTGGACATGCCGTATGGGGTGCATTGCGATCGCTGGCAGTTGCATGATCTCGATCGTCCAGTACTTTTCCTAGGGATTTCACATGGCACCGTCCTCGGAGACATCAGTAGTGATCGCAGCGCCGCCGGGGGGTGAATTTGCTGATTGGGGTTGGTGGGTTATAGGGGCCTTCGGTGTCCTGTTCGTCCTGTCGATCTTCTTCTCATTTTTGGACGGCTGGAAGATGCGGAAGCACACCTTCGAGGAACAGGCGGAGGTATTCCTTACGGACCTGCGTACGGGTGCTGTCACCGTTCGCGGCCACATCCGCTTGAACCCGGTCAAGTACACGAAGTTGACGGCCAAGGACGCGGATCGGATTGCTGAGGAGGCTGGGTATCACCGACAGACTTTCGGAACCAAGGGCCAATGGCTCTTCTTCCGCCCGTCGGATCCTGGCGAGGAGCCCAAGTGATCTCGCGGTAATTTTCTGGGGGCGCTGGCTTGGGGTGCCACTTGGGGCAGCGGAGGCAAGGGGATGAAGACGAAGGCCGCGGACTACGAGGCGGAATCCATTCGGATAATCGCGTGGCGGGCCTTCGTCCGCCCCTTCCGGCAGGAACACGCCGCGAGGTACCAATACCGGGGCCGCAGAGGCCCTCACCAGTCCGATCGGGCGCCGTTGCGGGACATGCTGTATGGGGTGCATTGCGATCGCTGGCAGTTGCATGATCTCGATCGTTCAGTTCTTTTTCTTGGGGGTTCACATGGCACCGTTCTTTGGGTCGACAGCGGTGATGGCAGCGCCGCCGGGGGGTGAATTCGGTGGTTGGGGTTGGTGGGCTCTCGGCGCCGTCGGCGTCCTGTGGCTCGTATCGCTCTTCGTCATGTTCCTGGATGGCTGGAAGATGCGGAAGCACACCTTCGAGGAACAGGTGGAGGTCTTCCTGAAAGACCTGCGTTCGGGGGCCGTCACCAGGCGTGGCCACATCGGTTTGAACCCGCAGAAGTACACGAAGCTGACGGACAAGGACGCAGATCGGATTGCTGAGAAGGCTGGGTATCACCGGCAGACTTTCGGAACCAAAGGACAATGGCTATTCTTCCGCCCGGACGATTCAGGTGAGGAGCCCAAGTGATCTCGTGATGGTTCCGTGGGCACGGGCCGGTCACGAGCCCACGCCTCGGAGGTTCCTTGATCTCCTCATTGGTCGCATCCGACACTTCCGGGCCCAGTAGTCGGTACTCCGCCCACACCGTCTTGCCGGGTCCGTCACCGAGCGGACGCCAGCCCCAGCGGGACGCCAGCGAGGCGACGAGCAGCAGGCCCCGGCCGCTGTCGCAGTCGCCGGACGGTGCGGAGGCGACGGGCACGCACTCGGACCGGGTGTCGGTGACCTCGACGCGTACCGTCGAGCCGAGGGCGGTCAGTACCAGACGGAAGTCGCGGCCCGGCACCCGGCCGTGCTGCACGGCGTTCGCCGCGAGCTCGGCGACGATCAGGGTCAGGGCGTCGTGCGCGGTGCTGTCGTACGGGATGTCCCACGCCTCCAGCCTGTTCCCGGCCAGGCGGCGGGCGAGGCGTGCGCCCCGTGGCGTGGAGCTGAACCGCATCGCGAAGTGGCCCACGAGAGCGGGCACTTGAGCGGCACGAACCGGTGGAACCGTCTCATTGGTCATGCCCGCAACGCTTCCGCCGGTCGCGCGGCGTGACCAGTGGTGACGCGCTGCGAGCGGGGCGTTGTACGCGGTGGTGCGGTGCGCTGTACGCGGCGGACGCCTGCGGTCAGGCTTCTCCGAGGATGAAGTCGGCCGCACGCCAGGCCAGCGCCGAGACCGGCCCGTTGAGATTGCCGGAGATCATGACGGGCAGCACCGAGGCGTCCACGACGCGCAGACCGGCGGCGCCGCGCACGCGCAGGCGCGAGTCGACCACGTCCTCGTCGTCCGGGCCCATGGCTGCGGTGCCAATCGCGTGGTATCCGCAGGAGCCCGTGGCCAGCCCGGCGTCGATGATCTCCTGGTCGGTCCGCACCTCCTGGCCCGGCACGGTCTCGTGCGAGATCCGCTCCGAGAGCGGCGCGGTGGAGAAGAGCCGGCGTACGGCGCGGAGGACCTCTGCGGACGTCGTACGGTCGTGCTCGGTGGCGAAGTAGCCCGGGTCGATGTCCAGCGGTGCGTCCGGGTCGGCGGACGTGATGCGGACACTGCCCTCGCTATCCGGGCGCAGCATGTAGGCGATGCACATGATGCCCGGCTCCTGCTCGATCTCGATGGCCTTACCGGGCTGGTGCGGCAGCAGGGAGTACGGAGCGATCTGCAGCTGTCCGTCGGGGCGGTCGAGTCCGGCGCGGGTCTTGAAGAAGCCGCCGATGTCGGACGACGGCGCGCCCATCGGCCCTCCCCGGGTCGCCCGGTACTCCGCCTGCGCCTGCTCCAGGCCCTCCGGAGTGCCGAGAAGGCGGTTGTATCCGATGTCCTCCGTGAGCCGGAACTGCATCAAGAATGCCCGGTGTTCGCGCATCCGGGCGCCGACGTTCGGGCTGTCCACCACGATGCCGACACCGGCGGCGGCCAGTGTCGCCTGGTCGCCGATTCCGGACAGCTGCAGGATCTTCGGCGTGGCCAGCGCACCGGAGGAAAGGATCACCTCGCGCGAGGCGCGGTACTCGACGGACTGTCCGTCCTGCCGGCCCTGGACACCGACCGCACGACCGCCCTCGAGCACGACCCGGTCGACGGATGTGCGCAGGGCGACGGTGAGGTTGGGCCGGTCCATGACCGGGTGGAGGAACGCGCCTGCCGCGCTGACGCGCCGGCCGTCGCGGATCGTCGCAATCGTGTAGCCGATGCGTTCCTCGTCGGCCTCGTTGAGGTCCTGCGCCCGCTGCCACCCGAGTTCGGTACCGGCGGTGATCACGTCCTCGAGCAACGGGTCACCGCCGTCCGAGGTCGACACCTGCAACGGGCCGCCCGCGCCCCGCAGTTCGGAGGCACCGAGCGCGTTGTCCTCGATCGTCCTGAAGACCGGGAGCATGTCGTCCCAGCCCCACCCGGGGTTGCCGAGCGCGGCCAGTGCGTCGTAGTCGGCGCGCTGCCCGCGGTTGTACACCATGCCGTTGACCGAACTCGACCCGCCGAGGGTCTTGCCCCGTACCCAGTACTCGACCCGCTGGGCAGGACCGAACGGGCGGGTCGGGTAGTGCCACGCGGTGGCGGGGTCGCCCAGCAGTTCGCCGAACCCCCGTGGCACGGCGATGAGCGGGCTCGTGTCCGCCCCGCCTGCCTCGACCAGCAGGACGCTCGCCCCGGCGTCCGCGGAGAGGCGGTTGGCGAGCACGCACCCCGCCGGGCCGGCGCCGACGATGACGTAGTCGAACTGTGCCACGGAAACTCCCCCTTGTCCGGTGCGGTCACCACAGCCCCAGTATGTCGCTCCTCGGGGTGACTCCAGCCTGAACGGCCGGGAGCGGGTTGTCACTTGGGTTTGTTGTCACTTGGGTTTGGAAGCTCGTTGTACGCGGGGTGCGGTGAGTTGTACGCGGTGCGCGGCGTGACCGCTGTTGCGAGGACGACGTTGGGCCGGGGAGTGGCCGCCGACGGGGAGGATGCCGATGACACACGGTGACGGTGAGCAGGGAGAGGGCGCCGGGGCGGGCCCTGAAGCGGAACCGGGGACGGGTGTGGTCGTTGCGTTCGGACGGCAGTTGAAGCTGCTGCGAACCCAAGCGGGCCTGGACCGGGCCGAGTTCGGGAAGCGCACGGGCTACGCACCGCAGTCGGTCGCCTCCTTCGAACAGGGCCGGCGCATTCCGCCGCCCAGGCTCATCGACCGCGCGGACGAGGTGCTGGGGGCTGGGGGAGTGCTCACGGCACTCAAGGAGGAGCTTGCGAGGGCCCAATACCCGGCGTTCTTCCGCGACATGGCGCGGTTGGAGGCCGGTGCGGTCGGCCTTTGTGTGTATGCGACTCACGCAGTGCCGGGCCTCCTTCAGACAGCGGAGTACGCGCAGGCTGTCTTTCGGATGCAGCGGCCGCTGCTGGATGACGAGGTGATCGAGCAGCGGTTGGCAGCACGCATGGCTCGCCAGGAAATTCTCACCCGCCGTCCTGCGCCGTTGTTGAGCTTCATCGTCGAGGAAGTCGTGCTGCGAAAACCGATCGGTGGCCGACGCGTACTCCGTGGGCAGCTGGAGCAGATTCTGCTAGCGGGACAGAAACGACACGTGGAGGTACAGGTGATGCCCACCGCGCGCGAGGATCACGCGGGATTGGGTGGGCCCTTCAATCTGATCGACACTTCTGAGGGCCAGCGCATTGCCTACACCGAGGTGCAGGACGACAGCCGCATGTACACAGGGCAGCGCAAAGTACATGAACTCGAGGCGCGCTATAGCATCTTGCGGTCGCAGGGGCTCACTCCGAGTGAGTCACTGGCCTTCATCGAGGATCTGCTGGGAGTGGAATGAGCATCCAGACGCCTGGGCCGACGGTGCCCGATTCGGCTTGGTTCAAGAGCAGTCACAGCAGTGGCGGCGGCGGCGAGTGCGTGGAGGTCGCCGCCGCGTCCGGCGCCGTGCACGTAAGGGATTCGAAGGTTGCCGACGGGCCGGTGCTCGCGGTCGCACCCGGTGCGTGGGCCCGGTTCGTCGGGATGGCAGCCGACCGGCTCGGCTGATCCGTCACGGGTACGGGGCCGCCGCACAACGCGTGCCGCGGCCCCGCTCACGTACGGGCGGCAGCCCGGGACATCGACCCGGCCGGGAGGCCGCCCCGTCAGGCCACCCCCAGCCTCCGCGCCGACGCCTGCGGCGCCAGACGCTGTGACCACTGACCCCGGGAGGTCCCCAGGGCCGTCTCCGCGAGGCGGTGGACCTGGATGTCGCCCGTGCCGGCGGGCGCGTAGGTGTGGTACGCGTCACGGACGAGGCGTTCGAGGGGACGGTCGGTCTGGAGGCCGGCCGCCGCGTGGATCTCCATGGCCGTGCGGGAGGAGTCGAGGGCCGCCTCGACGTTGATGTACTTGGCGTGCATCAGCTCCGCGTCGCACGGCTTGCCCTCGTCCAGGAGGTGCACGGCGTCGTAGGCGGTCAGCCTCGCGGTCATCAGCCGCGACTGCATCAGCCCGATCTTGTGCCTGACCGTGGGGAGGTCCGCCAGCGGACCGCCGTACCGCCGGCGCTCCTGCACGAAGCGGGTCGTCTCCTCCATGATCGCCTGGTGGATGCCCAGCGAGACCGCCGTCAGGTTGGGCCGGCCGTAGAGAATGCTGGAGGAGTACGCGACGGCCAAGCCGTCCCCCTCTTCCCCGACCAGGTTGGCGGCCGGTATCCGGCAGTCGTCGAGGACCAGCTCCCCGAAGCTGAAGCCGTGCAGGCCCATGGCCTGCTGGTGCGGGGTGAGCGAAAGGCCCGGCCGGTCCGACTCGACGAGGAAGGCCGACAGGCCCCTCGCGCCCGGGCCCGTACGGACGACGAAGCCGTGCACGTCGCCGACGTGGCTGTTGCCGACGAAGACCTTGCGGCCGTTGAGGACGTAGTCGCCGCCCTCCCTCCGGGCGGTGGCCTCCATGCCCAGGACGTGACCGCCGGACCCCGGCTCGGTGACCGCGATGGTGGGCAGGCACGACCCGTCGGCGAACCTCGGCAGCCAGTCCTGCTTCTGCCGTTCGCTGCCGAAGTGGATGACCTTGGCCACGCCCAGCTGGGACGCCTGGACCATTGCGCCCATGGCGCCGCTGACGCGTGAGATCTCCTCGATGACGATGGTCTTGGCGAGGTGGCCCGCACCCATGCCGCCGTAGGCGGGGTCGATGGTGACGCCGATCCAGCCCTGCTTGGCGATCAGCTCGGCCAGTTCCTGTTCGACGGCCGCGGAGGATTCCATCTCCGCCACCCGCGGGGCGACCTTGGTCTCCGCGAATTCCCTCACCTGCAGGCGGAGACGCTCGTGATCTTCGGTGACGTGCGAGGTGGACATCTCTCTTCCACTTTCTCCCCCGGGGCGGTTCTGGATCGGTTGGAGCGACGCCGCCGGTCGGAGCGGCAGAGGCGGCAGAGCCGGTACCCATCAGCCCGGATGTGGGCGTAACGGACATCGGCGTCACATGTGGGTGCTGGGTCGGATGAAGGGATGTGGAGGTTGAGCCGGCGCCCGGGCGGAACGGCCCGGCACGCTTCTCGAAATCGCCGGCCCCCGTGAAGCCGTCCGCGCGGCCGTCGGTGGCCGACGGAACCATTGCGGTGCAAGGGGGGCCGGTGCCAGGGGAGCGTCGAGCTCTCCCGGCCTGGGTTCGCAGAACCAATAGAGCACCATGTGCGACGGCTGTCGAGGGTGATGCGGCCGAAGTCACAGAAGGGTTTCGGCGCGATCTTGGACGTCGGAGCGGGCGGGTGCGCGGACGGCCAGGCCCCCGGGACCGGCCGGCGGTCCGGTGAATCGCCTCGTTGACACGGCTCCGGCACCTTTCGATACTGACTCGCCGATCAGTCGCGACCCACGCCCACCGCCCCTGGAGGCACCATGCCGGTCCGGTCTCTCCGATGAGCACGACCCCCGCGGACGCCCCGCTTGTCTCCCTCACGTGGACCGACCATGTGACAGGCCGCCAGGGCTACTTGGTCATAGACCGCCTCGTACGTGGCGTCTCCAGCGGCGGCCTGCGGATGCGCAAGGGCTGCACGCTTGACGAAGTGGCGGGCCTGGCACGGGGGATGACGATGAAGGAGGCGCTGCACTACGACCCGCAGGGCCGGTACGTACCACTCGGCGGAGCCAAGGGCGGCATCGACTGCGACCCGCAGGACCCGGAGGCCTACGGCGTGCTCGTGCGCTATCTGCGCGCGATGCGCCCGCACATCGAGCACTTCTGGACCACGGGCGAGGACCTCGGGCTGACGCAGACGACCGTGGACTCCGCGGCCGCCGAAGCCGGGCTGTCCTCCACCATCCAGGCCGTCTACCCGCTTCTCGACGACGAGCGTGCCGCGCGGCGACGGCTCGATGACGCCTTCGCCGTCGAAGTGGACGGCATCGGGCTCGACGAGCTGGTCGGCGGCTGCGGCGTCGCCGAAGCGGTGCTCGCGGCGCTCGACAGGGCCGGAGTGGCCTACGGGTCCGCCCGCGCCGCGGTGCAGGGGCTGGGCACCATGGGCGGCGCCACCGCCCGCTTCCTCTCCCGCGCCGGGCTGAAGATCGTCGCGGTGGCAGACGTCGAGGGGACCATCGCCGACCCCGCCGGGCTGGACGTGGAGGCCCTGCTCGCCGCGCGTGACGCGTACGGCACCGTGGACCGCTCGGCACTCGCCCCCGGCAACAGGCGGCTGCCGGGCGGCGCCTGGCTCTCCGCCGATGCCGAGGTCCTGGTCCCGGCAGCGGTCTCGTACGCCGTCGACACCGTCAACCAGTCGCAGATCACGGCCCGTTGGATCGTGGAGGCGGCCAACATGCCGGTGCTGCCGGAGGCCGAGGAACTGCTTGCCGCACGCGGGGTCACCGTACTGCCGGACGTCGTCGTCAACTCCTGCACGAACGCCTGGTGGTGGTGGACGCTCTTCGGCGACATCGGCGCCGACGCCGACGAGGCGTTCACCCGCACCCGCCGCTCGATGCGCGCCCTGACCGGCCTGATGCTGTCACGCGCGGAGGCCGACGGCACGACCCCGAGGGCTGCCGCCCACGCCATCGCCGCCGAGCGGCTGCCGGTCATCGCGGAGCGATTCGGGCGGTACGGGTGAACCCGTCGCCACGGGAGGCGCGAAGGAACTTATTGGTTTGCCGCCGGCCGGCCAAGTCGGATAGGAAATCCGCATGCTGAGGGGGAGCAAGGTCGGGCTCAGGGCCCGGCACGAGGACGACATCCCGGTCCTGCAGGCCGAGTTGCACAACGACGTGGTCAACTACTCGCGGTCCGACGACCAGCCGTGGCGCCCGGTCGCGCCCGGTGCGAAGGACTCGCAGTCGGTGGTGGACGACGACAAGAACCAGGCCCATGTCCGGTTCTCCGTGGTGGAGCTGGACGGTGGCGCGCTGCTCGGCTTCGCGAATCTGTGGGGCATCGACAATCACAACCGGTCCGCGCACATCGGGCTGGGGCTGCTGCCGTCCTGTCGCGGCAAGGGCTACGGCACGGACGTGGTCGCGGTTCTGTGCCACTACGGTTTCGTCGTGCGCGGCCTGCACCGGCTGCAGGTCGAGACGCTGTCGGACAACGCGGCGATGCTTGGCGCCGCCGAGCGCAACGGCTTCGTCCGGGAGGGCGTGCTGCGCTCCTCGGCCTGGGTGATGGGCGAGTTCATGGACGAGGTGCTGCTCGGCCTCCTCGTCCAGGACTGGAAGCCGGACTCGAAGCCGCGCTCGAAGCAGTACTCGAAGGGCTAGGCTGCCGCCCTGCCCAAGGGCCGGACCCCGGAGGCGCCGAAGCGCCCCCGGGGGTTCCCGGTGCGGCCGGCACTCAGGTGCCGGCGCAGTACTCCGCTTCCTTGCCGATGGAGCGGTACATGCAGTCGGCGTTCTCGATCAGCTGGAGCACCGCGTCGCGGTTGCGGTCCGTCTCGCGCTCGATGACCTCGTCCGGCGGGTAGAAGCCGCCGCCGGCGATGCTCTCCGGATACATCTCGAAGGTGTAGCCGAAGATCTTCTGGTTGCCCCACAGCCAGTCGTCGATCGAGCCGTCCGTGATGTAGAGGTCGCTGGACTGCTCGGCGGTGTAGCCGTTGCTCGCGCCCATCTTCTCGCCGACGGCCGCGAAGGCGTCACGGTCGTCCTGGGTGAGCCCCTCGGCGGTGTCGTCGTGGGTGTATCCGTAGGGCCACAGCACCAGTTCGCTGTAGGTGTGGAAGTCGATGGCCGCCTTGATCTGCTGCTTGCCTCCCGTGACCCGGGAGCGTACGAAGTCGGCGACGACCTTCACCTCGGGTGCCGACTCGGCGGACGGGCCCCGGTAGGTCTCAGAGCTCTCGTTGCCGGAAGAGCCGCCGCAGCAGCCCCACTTGTAGTCCCAGTTGCGGTTGAGGTCCGTACCGACCGCTCCGGCACCGGAGTTGGGCTGCCGGTTCTTGCGCCAGCTGCGGTAGGAGCCGGACTCGATGTCGTATTCGCCGCCGTCCGGATTGAGGTCGGGGACGATCCAGATCTCGCGGCCGTTCACGGCGTCCGCTATGCGGGAGTCCGTCGCGTAGTCCTCGCCGAACTCGCGCAGCAGGTAGAGCGCCATCTCGACGGTGAGGTGCTCGCGGGCGTGCTGGTGGTGGGTGAAGAGGACCTCGGGCTCGTCCTCGTCCGTGCCGACGTTGTCGCTGACCTTGACGGCGATGATGTCCCGGCCCTCGTGGGACTTGCCGATGACGGTCTTGCTCATGATCGAGGGGTTCTGCTCGATGCGCTGGTCGATCTCGTTCATCGCTTCGGCGTAGTTGTGGTAACCCGCGTCGTCGGGTGGGAAGTCGCGGGGCTCGGCGTCACGTCCGCCGGTGCGGGCAGGAGGCCCGGCCAGCTTCTTGAGGTCGTGTCCGAGCTTCCGCAGCGTGCGGGTCTGCGACGGGTCGGCGCTGACGACCACGGAGTGGTCGTGGACCTCGTCGATCGAGACTCCGGTGGCCGCGAGGGCGGTGCGGGCCGCCGGAGTGGACGGCCCGTGGATCTCGTACTGCCTGATGGTCTCCTCGGCGGTCGCGGTGGACGGCCGGTCGGGGGAAGAGGCGGTGGCTGCGGTGAGCGGCGCCGCGAGTGCGAGCGCCAGCAGGGCGGCGAAGGCGGCGGACCGCTTTCGGTGTGTACGAAGTCGCATGGCAACTCCTGGATCGGGAGCAAGGGGGGTGCCCGGAGGGCGCGGACGGGTCCGCGCCCTCCGGTCTGGCGATGCGAGGTGCTGTACGGCGTCCCGGGGCCGGCGGCACGGCCGTGGCTGCGCGCGCCGGGCCCGGGTGCGGTCCGGTGCTGGGAGGAACGGATGCTTCTCCGCGCACCGGACCGACGGATCAGAACAGGCTGTGGAGGAGCTTGTTCGGGGAACCGGTCATCGGGTCCTGGACCTTGTCGTTCGTGGCGTTGTTCACGAGCGCGTCGCGGACCTCGGCGGGGGAGGCGTCGGGGTGGTCGGCCAGGTAGAGGGCGGCCACACCGGCCGTGTGCGGCGAGGCCATGGACGTACCGCTGATGGTGCTGGTGGCGGAGTCGTCATCGATCCAGGCGGACGTGACGTCCACGCCGGGCGCGAACAGGTCCACGCACGTCCCGTAGTTGGAGAAGGAGGCGCGTGCGTCCGCGTTGTCGGTGGCGCCGACCGTTATCGCCTCGGTCACCCGGGCGGGGCTGGCGGTGCAGGCGTCCTGGGGGAAGCCGAGGAAGTCGCCGTTCCCGGCGGCGAGGGCGTAACTGACGCCGGAGGAGATGGAGTTGCGCACTGCGTTGTCGAGTGTGTCGCTGGCGCTGCCGCCGAGACTCATGTTGGCGACGGCGGGCTTCGCGGCGTTGGCGGTGACCCAGTCGACGCCCGCGACCACACCGGAGACGGTGCCGGATCCGTTGCAGTCGAGGACGCGGACACCCACGACCGAGGCTTCCTTGGCCACCCCGTACGTGGTCCCGGCAGTGGTACCTGCGACGTGTGTGCCGTGCCCGTTGCAGTCGTTGCCGTTCTGGCCGTCGCCGACGGTGTCGGTGCCGATGGACGCCCGGCCGCCGAACTCGCTGTGCGAGGTGCGGACTCCGGTGTCGATGACGTAGATGTTCACGCCAGAGGCCGTGGTGTTGTAGGTGTACGTGCTGTCGAGCGGCAGGTCGCGCTGGTCGATCCGGTCGATTCCCCAGGTGGCGTCCTGCTGGGTGTCGCTGACCGTGATCTTGGAGTCCTGCTCCACGAGGGCGACGCGCGGGTCGGTGGCCAGCTTGCGTGCCTGAGCCTCCGTCATCTTCGCGGAGAAACCATTCAGCACGTCGTCGTAGACATGCGCGGGACGGCCTTTGCCGGGGGTGAGTTCGTCCGCGACGGAGCCGGTGGACCGGGTGCCGTCCTTGAGGGTGACGATCCAGCTGCCCGGGATCTCCGTCCCGGTGGGTGCAAGCTTCACGTCGGCGGGGGAGGGCGTGGCGCTGTGGGCCGGCGTTCCGGCCAGTTGTATGCCTGCCATCAGCAGGACTGCTGGGACGAGGGCGCTGAGACGACGGGTGACAGATCGCATGAAGTGCACCAGACCTTTCCTGGACCAAATCTCGGACGCGTGCGGACCGGGCTGCTGCGTGCCTCGACCTGGCAGGGGCGTGGTGGGGCACGCGGATGTGTGACTGGTCAGGTGGTACACGGGGCAACTGGAGCTGCTTCCGGCCGAGTTGATCCGGCGTGCCGCCGAGCTTGGGTTCCGGTTGTCCGTCGGTGGGACGAGAACACCCGGGCCGGCGCACCGAAGCTGTCAACAGCCCTTGTCGAAGCCGCTGCCCTGCTGCGCAGAAGTCTGCGGGGCCCTGAAGACCTCGTCAAGAGCACGTCAAGAGTCAAGAGCCTCGGCCGGCGGGGGAATCGGCACGGGGCGGGCGGGCCGGGCCCGCGGTGTGGTCCTGCGAACGTCGGTCAGCGGGTTTTCAGACGGCGGACGCCGCGTCCGCGAGGTCGATGACGCGGGCGGTGGCGGAGGCCGTGGCGATCGTCGACTCGTCGCCGTCGAAGAGGGACGCCTCCAGGAACGCGAGATCACCCTCGCGGCGCACCACGCGTCCCCGCCCGATGAGCCGCCCCGGACGGGCCGGACGCAGGAAGCTCACCTTCAGCTCCAGGGTGGACTGGAACTCCCCGGGGCCGACCGTGGCGAGCAGGGCGGGGCCCACGGTGTCGTAGAGCATCGCGGAGAGGAACGCTCCCAGGACGTTGCCCATGGGGTTGGTGAAGTCCTCCGTCGCCGTGAACGCCAGCTCGATCGTGCCCTGTTCGGGATCGGCGTCCAGGAACTCAAGCCCCAGCGTCTGCGCTGCCCGCGGCATGGGCGCATGCCCGGCAACGCCGTCCCAGAACGGTCCGGTCCTCTCGGGCATGGTCGCTGCTCCTTCCGTCGCCTGCCTCCGCGGCCCTCGCGGCCTCCGCGGTCATCCGCATTGTCAGGCAAACGCGAGAGGTTCCGCGGTTCTTCCACACCCGCCCGGCCTCTCCGCAACCGCCCCACCGATGGCCCCCGGGGCGGTTCAAGTGGGCGGGCCGGTGGGACGACTGACTGTTCGTAGACGCTTCGAGCAGGGGAGAGAGACGTGCGGGCGACCTTCGTGATGGGACGGATCGCCGGTGTCCGTATCGGCGTCCACTGGAGCGTGCTGCTCATCTTCGGGCTCATCGCCTTCGGCCTGGCGCAGGGCCGCCTCGCCGACGCGTATCCGGACCAGCCGGTGGCCGTGTACTGGGTGGCCGGGTTCCTCGCGGCCGTCGTCTTCTTCTTCTCACTCCTCGCGCACGAACTGGCCCACGCCCTCGTGGCCCGGCGTAACGGCATCGACGTGGACGACATCGTCCTGTGGCTGCTCGGCGGAGCGGCCCGGATGAAGTCGGAGGCCGCGACCCCGGCAGCGGAGCTGCGGATCGCGGGCGTCGGCCCGCTGGTCAGCCTCCTGCTGGGCGGTCTGTTCGTGCTCACCGCCTGGGTGCTGGACGTGGCAGCCGCACCGGGGCTCGTCGTCGAGGCGGTGGCCTGGCTGGCGGCCATCAACGTCCTGCTCGCGGTCTTCAACTCCGTTCCCGCCGCCCCGCTCGACGGTGGCCGGCTGCTTCGTGCCTTCCTCTGGTGGCGTACGGGCGACCGGCTGAAGGCGACGGCGGGCGCCACCACCGCGGGACGTGTCTTCGGGTGGCTGCTGGTGCTGCTGGGACTCGTGCTCTTCCTGGGCAGCGGCTCGTTCGGCGGACTGTGGCTCTCGCTGGTCGGCTGGTTCCTCATCGCGGCCGCCACCGCCGAGGGACGGCAGGCGCAGCTGCGCGGGGTGCTGTCCGGCGTGCCGGTGCGGGACGCGATGACGCCCGATCCCATCACGGCGCTCACCGGGCTGATCGTGGCCGACTTCCTGGCCGGTCCGTCCTACCGGAAGCGGCACTCCGCCTTCCCGGTCGTCGGCGAAGCGGGAGCACCGGTGGGGCTGCTCACGCTGGAGGGCGCCAGACGGGTGCCGTGGGACAGCGCCGAGAAGGTGACGGTGGACGAGGTGATGGTGCCGCTGTCCCAGGTCACGGTCGTGGGTCCGCAGGACTCGCTGGCGGACCTGCTGCCGCGCATGGAGTCCGGTGCGCACAACCGGGTCCTGGTGGCGGACGGAGGGAGGCTCGTCGGCATCCTCACCCTCTCGGACGTGAGCCGCACGGTGACGTGGCTCATGGACTTCGCGGAGCCGGGGCGGCGCTAGGAGTCTCCGGGCGGCGTGCCCACCTTCACCGGGCAGACGGATCTCGCAGGCAGGTCGCCCGGGAGCGTCCGAGTCCTTCGTCCTGGTCGGGTGACCCGCGTCACATCAGGCTGCTGTCAGAAATCGGGGCGCCGTCTCGTTCAAGGGGCACGCGAACGAGACAGGAGCCACGCCATGAAGCACCGCATCGTCGTACTCGGCGCCGGTTACGCCGGGGCCTTCGCCGCCGGCAACCTGGCCCGCCGGCTCTCCCCGGCGGACACCGAGATCACCGTCGTCAACGCCGTGCCCGGTTTCGTCGAGCGGATGCGGCTCCACCAGCTCGCGACCGGTCAGGACGTCGCGTTCCGCGAGCTCGCCGACGTGTTCGCGGGCACCGGCGTGCGGCTGCGCCTGGCGCGCGTCACCGGCATCGACCCCGAGAGCATGACCGTCGCCGTGACCGGCGAGGACGGCGACGGCGAACTCGCCTACGACACGCTTCTCTACGCGCTCGGCAGCTCCGTGGCCCACCACGGTGTCCCCGGCGTGGCCGAGCACGCCTTCGATGTGACCGGCCTGTCCTCGGCGCTGCGTCTGCGCGAGCGCCTGGCCGGCCTCGGCGAGGGCGGCACCGTGCTGGTCGTCGGTGAAGGGCTGACCGGCATCGAGACCGCCACCGAGTTCGCCGAGTCCCGGCCGGGCCTGTCGGTCGCGCTCGCCGCCCGCGGCGAGCTGGGCGACTGGCTCTCCCCGAAGGCCCGCCGTCACCTGCGCCAGGCCTTCGACCGGCTCGGCGTCACCGTCCACGAGCACACCCGCATCGAAGCCGTCGAGCCGGGACGGGCGATCGCCGCCGGCGGTACGTCCGTCCCGGCTGACGTGACCGTGTGGTCGGCCGGGTTCGCCGTGCCCCTCATCGCGGCCGCCGCCGGCCTGGAGGTTGCCGGGACCGGCCAGATCGTTGTCGACCGCACCATGCGCTCGGTCTCGCACCCGGACGTCTACGCCGCCGGTGACTGCGCCTACGCGATCGGCGAGAACGGCCGGCCGCTGCCGATGTCCTGTGCCTCGGCCGGCTTCACCAACATGCAGGCGACCGCCGCGATCATTGCGCGCCTGACGGGCGGCGAGGTCCCTGCCACCGGGTTGAAGTACTACGGCAACCACATCAGCCTCGGGCGGCGGGACGCGATCTTCCAGATGGTGGACGGGAACGTCCGGTCGAAGTCCTGGTACCTGGGCGGCCGGACCGCCGCGCGGCTCAAGTCGGGCGTGCTCAAGGGGGCCGGGTTCGGCATCGCCCACCCGACCTTCGGCATGCCGAAGCGCAAGCGTCGCCTCGTCACCGCGCCTGACCGGGTCGGTGTGAGGGGCGCCGCATAGGCTGTTCCGCATGGACAGCGCGGCCATCGAGCGGTTCGAGGCCAGCCGGGGCCGGCTGGCCTCACTCGCGTACCGTCTGCTCGGCTCGGCGGCCGACGCCGAGGACGCCGTGCAGGACGCTTTCCTGCGCTGGCAGGCCGCGGACCGGGAACGTATCGAGGTGCCGGAGGCGTGGCTGACCAAGGTCGTCACCAATCTCTGCCTCGACCGGCTCCGTTCGGCGCAGGCCCGCCATGAGCGCGCTGCCGGGGACTGGCTGCCCGAGCCGCTCCTCGAAGGCGACCCGATGCTCGGCCCTGCCGAAAGCTTCGAGCAGCGCGAATCGGTGTCCCTCGCCGTACTGATCCTCATGGAGCGCCTCTCGCCGGTCGAGCGGGCCGCTTACGTCCTGCGTGAGGCCTTCTCGTACCCGCACGTCGAGATCGCCGGGATCCTGGACATCACCGAGTCCGCAAGCCAGCAGCATGTGCACCGGGCCCGGCGCCGGGTCGCCGCCGAGCGCCGCGGCGACGGCGAGGCGGACCCCGCGTCCGCGCGCCGGATCGTGGAGGAGTTCCTCGCTGCCGCCGCGTCGGGGCGCACCGAACGGCTGGTGGCGATGCTCACCGCCGACGCGACCGCGGTCTCGGACGGCGCCGGACTGGCCAGGCGGCTGCTGCGGTACGAGACGGGCGAGCGCGTCGCCTCCTTCGTGCGGGCCGGCTTCAAACCCACACCGGCCAAGCGGCGGCTGGCCGGCGGCTCACCCGCCTTCCACATCGCGCCGGTCAACGGCTCGCCAGCTGTCGTCGCCGTGGTCGGCGAACGGGTCGTGGGCGCCGTGGCGTTCGAATTCAGCGACGGCAAAGTCGCGTCCCTGCACGGCATCGCCGCCGCGGACCGGCTCACGCGTCTCAATGAGGCCTGGCAGCAGCACGAGTCCGACCCGCCGGTCATCAGCGCATGGTGACAGGCGCGTCAGGCACCGGCACCCGGCCCCGCCTCACCGCCCGACCTTGCTGAAGTCCGGGTCGTACGGCGCACGCAGGTGCACGGTGGCCGGGTGGAGCCGGCCGCCGACGTCGATCTCGTACGTGCCTGAGGTGAGGTAGCCGCGGGTGACCGGCTCGCCGTCGCGGCGCCGTACGTACGCGAGACCGGCGCACGCGCCGAGCGTGGCCCCCCATGCGGCGGAGGTGACCTGGCCGACGGCGGCCCCGTCGCGCAGCACCAGCTCACCGCCCCACATCATCGGTTCGGGCTCGTCGAGTACGAAGGACACCATCCTGCGCCGCGGCCCGTCGGACCTGGCCTTCTCGACCGCCTCACGTCCGCGGAAGGGGATGTCCGACCTGAGCTTGCACGCGAAGAGCAGCCCCGCCTCGACCGGGTTGTAGTCCGCCGTGAGGTCGCTGCCGATGGCACGGTAACCCTTCTCCAGCCGCAGCGAGTTGATGGCGTAGTACCCGGCGTCGACGAGGCCGTGCTGCTCGCCGGCCGCCTTGAGGAGCTCGTAGACGCCGACGGCGAACTCGACCGGTACGTACAGCTCCCAGCCGAGCTCGCCGACGTAGGTGATGCGGGTCGCCCGGACCGTGAAGTGGCCCAGGTCGATCTCCCGGCTGGTGGCGAAGGGGAACGCCTCGTGGGAGAGGTCGCTGCGGGACAGACCCTGCAGCAGGTCGCGGGAGGCCGGGCCCATCACGCCGTAGACGGCGTACATCGACGTCACGTCGACGACCGCGACGTGTGCGTCGGGGGCGGTCTGCTTCACGACGAGGTCGAGGTCCCGCCGCACCGCGCCGGAGCTGGTGACCCAGAGGAACTCGTCACGGGAGAGGCGGGTGACGGTGACGTCGGCCTCGTATCCGCCGCGGTCGCCCAGCACACCCGTGTAGACCGTACGGCCCGGGGGGACGGCGACGTCAGCCGTGCACAGCCACTGCAACAGGGCCTCCGCGTCGCGGCCCTTGACGAGCAGCTTTCCGAACGACGTCTGGTCGAACAGGGCGACGCTTTCGCGTGCGGCCCGGTGTTCGGCGTCGGCCCACGGCTGCCAGTTCTGCTTGCCCCAGGCGTACTTCCGGACCGGTTCCGTGCCGGCGGGGGCGAAGACGTCGGCTCGCTCCCAGCCCATCTTCGAGCCGAACAGGGCGCCCGCGTCCGCCAGGAGGTGGTGGACCGGCGAGCGGCGGAACGGACGGGCGGTGACGGGTTCGCGGTTGGGCCAGGGCACTTCGTAGTGCAGGCCGAGAATCTCGCCGACGCGGGCGCGCAGCCACTGGTTGTTGCCGTTGAAGGGGCCGAAGCGGCGGATGTCGACGCCCGCGACGTCGCCCGAGGGGGAGCCGTCGACGATCCATTCGGCAAGGGCGCGTCCGGCGCCGCCGGCGGAGGCGATGCCGACGGAGTTGAAGCCCGCCCCCACGTAGAAGTTCCGCAGCTCGGGCGCCTCGCCGAGGATGAACTGGTTGTCGGGCGTGAAGCTCTCCGGCCCGTTGTAGAACTTCTTGATGCCGGTCTCGTGCAGCGCGGGGATGCGCAGCAGGGCGCTCTCCATGAGGACGGAGAAGTGGTCCCAGTCCTCCGCGAGCAGCTGGAACTCGAAGGGGTGGGGCAGTTCGTCGGGTGCCACCCACGGCTTGGCCTCGGGTTCGAAGCCCCCGACGACGAGGCCGCCCACCTCCTCCTTGAAGTAGGTGTAGCCGTCGGGGTCGCGGAGGATGGGCAAGTCTCCGCGTACGCCGTCGATCCGGTCGGTGACGACGTAGAAGTGCTCGGCAGAGTGCAACGGCACGTTCACGCCGGCCAGTTCGCCCACCGCCTTGGCCCACTGCCCGGCGCAGTTGACCACGAACTCCGCCTCGATCTCGCCCTGTTCGGTCCTGACCCCGGTGACCGCGCCGTCGCGCGTGGCGATCCCGGTGACCCTCGTCCGCTCGATCACCCGGGCGCCGCGCATCCGGGCGCCCTTGGCGAGGGAGTTGGTGAGGTCGGTGGGGTTGGCCGTGCCGTCACCGGGCAGCCAGATCGCGCCGAGCAGATCCTGGGTCTCCAGGACCGGATAGAGCTCCTTCGCGCGGGCGGGGCTGATCAGTTCGCAGTCGAGGTCGTAGGCCTCTGCGGTGGCGGCGGTCCGCCGCAGCTGCGTCATGCGGTCCTCGGTACGGGCCACGGTGACGCCGCCGCAGCGCTTGTAGCCGGTCGCCAGACCGGTCTCGGCCTCCAGCCGCTCGTAGAGCCGGGTGGAGTACTGGACGAGGCGGGTGCCGCTCTGCGAGGCCCTCAACTGCCCGACGAGGCCTGCCGCGTGCCACGTCGTACCGCAGGAGAGCTGCCCCTGTTCGAGCAGCACCACGTCGCTCCAGCCCAGTTCGGTGAGGTGGTAGGCCACGCTGGTGCCGATGACGCCGCCGCCGATGACGACCACGCGTGCACGGTCGGGCAGCCGCCGGTCCGGTCCCGGGCTCACCGCAGGATCCCGTCGCCGAGACCGTCCGCTTCACCGGTCGCCGGCCGGCCGTCCGTTCCGCCCTCGGCGCCCGTCCCGGCGTCCGCCACGAAGTGGTGTTCCCGCGCGACCTCGTCGGCCTTGTGCCGCTGTACGAGCAGGTAGTACGCGCCGCCCAGCACCGCCACCCCGGCGAAGCTGACGACTCCGCCCCACGCGTAGCCGCCTTCCCCGTACAGGTCGACCCGTGGCCACAGCAGATTGACGGTCATCAGCAGACCGTATGCGACGGCCAGTCCGTTCACGACGAGCCCCGGGACCCGTCCCAGCGTGAACAGCCCGGTGCCGCCCCGGTCGTGCGGCCAGCCGCCGAGCCTGCGCCTGAGCACGGGCACGGTCACCAGCAGATAGGCGGCGTAGACGATCGCGATCGCGACGGACGTGACGATGGAGAAGATCTTGGGGTTGCCGACGTTGACGATCAGGATCGCCGCGGCCACCAGGCCGGAGACGAGCGCCGGAGCCGCGGGCGACTGCCGTGCCTCGGTGACGTGGGCGAGTTTCTCCCCGAAGGGCAGCTTGTTGTCGCGGGCCATGGAGAAGGCGATCCTGATCGTCGCCGTCTGGATCGCGAGGGTGCAGATGAAGACGGCGATCGCGACGTCCAGGAGAATGATCTTGCCCATGGTGGAGCCCAGCACCGTCTGCAGGATGTACGGAAGACCAGCCGTGCCGAGCTTGTCCAGGTCGAGCGTGCGGGTCGCCATGAGTGCGAGCAGCAGCAGCAGTGCCCCGGCGATGCCCGCCGCGCCGAGGGCCTGGAGCAGGGCGACCGGAGTGCGCTTGCGGGGATTCCGGGTCTCCTCCGCGAGCGAACCGGCCGTGTCGAAGCCGAACATGACGAACGCGGGCATGATCGCCGCCATCAGCAGCGGTGCACCGTAACCGAGGACCTCCCAGCCGTGGAGGCCGGGACCGGCGCCCTGCGTCGTGGCGACGACCTCCGGACCGCGTACGGCGTGCACCGCCAGCAGCACCAGCACCACGGCGACGCCCAGCAACTCGGCTGCCACGCCCACGTTGTTGACCTTCGTCATGACCTTCACGCCGAGCGCATTGATCACTGTGGTCAGGGCGATGCAGACGGTGCCGAGGAATACGGCGTTGTGCGTGTCGTCCGCGAACACCTGGAAGCCCGCCCAGAGTTGCGGCAGCACCACCTGGAGCGCCATCGTCACGGCGGCCACGCTGACGAGCGAGCCGACGAGCATCGTCCAGCCCGCCATCCAGGCGCCGCCGGGGCCGGAGATCCGCTTCGACCACTGGTAGACGGACCCGGCGATCGGGAACCGAGCGCTGAGCTCGGCGAAGACCAGCGCCACACAGAACTGCCCGCCGAGCACGATCAGCCACGCCCAGAAGATCAGCGGGCCGCCGAACCCGTAGCCCAGACCGAACAGCTGGAACATGCCGGTCAGGATGGAGATGTAGCTGAAGCCCGCGGCGAAGGAGGAGAAACCCCCGAGCCCCCGGTGCAGCCGCTGGCGATAGCCGAGCGAGGCGAGGTCGTCGGAATCCACCGTGTCGGACCGGACGGACCGGCTGTCCTGCGTCGTCGCGTTGCTCTTGCGCATGGTGGGCCTTTCGGGAGCGGCAGGCGAATGGCGTGTCCGGTTCCGGTGGTCATTCCGGGAGTGCGGCCTCGTCCAGAAGACGCTCGAAGCGGCGGTCGTCGGAGCAGATCGCGACCGCTGAGTCGTACTTCTCCATTCCCCAGCTCCAGAAGTCGAAGTCGATGCTGCTTGTCGCCTGCTGGATCGACGCCCAAAGCGTCCATCCGTACTTCGACATCAGCCCCTGGAGCTGCGCGCGTGCCACTTTGCCCGGTCGGGGGCGGCCGAAGTAGGCGGTGATCAGCTCCTCCAGCTGATCGAGTGACAGGTGGCATTCGCTCCAGATGTTGCCCAGCTCGAAGCAGGGGTCGTTGTTGCCCGAATACTCGTAGTCGATGATCCGGATCTGCTCGCCGTCGTCGATGAAGTTCTCGGCGAGGAGGTCGTTGTTACAGGGCACCGTGGTCACGGGGGTGGCGTCGAGTACGGCGCGTACGCGGTGCACGTACTCCATGTTCGCCAAGTAGCCCTCGGGCAGCCGGAATCCGCGCGTACGCACCGTGGCGAGATACTGGTCCTGCACGGCGGCCATGTCGAAGTCGCCAGCGAAGCGCGGCCCTTGGTGGAGCCGGCGGCAGGACTCCGCGACACGGGCCGGGTTCCCGGGCCGCCTCACCAGCTCCTCCGACAAGGTCACGCCGTCGATGTGGCCGACCACGAGCATTCCGTGCTCGGGGAGGTAGTCGATGACCGGAGCGCCGACGCCCGCCTCTGCGGCAGCACGGGAGTTGTGGAACTCGTGGTCGCGGTCGATGGGCAGCTCGGGTTCGTTCCCGAAGATCCTCACGACGCAGTCGACGCCGGCGGCCACGACCCGGTAGTTGCGGTTGGTCAGCCCGCCCGGGAGCCGTACGACCCTGCGAGAGAGGCCCGCGAGGACGGGGATCTTCTCCAGCAGATCATTCAGCCCGCCGTCCTCCGCCGGTGCGAGGCCCTCCACGATGCCGGTGTCCTGCTTGTCCATTCGCGGTCGCTCCTCAGGTCCTGCGTCCGGATCTCGGCCCCGAATCCTCCTCGCCGCGGGGCATGTGGCCAAGAGGGCGCGCTCGGAGGGCTTCCTGCGCTCGATGTCAGCACGGTCGCGTAGCGTGACCGGTGGTGACGTGCTGCGCTCAGGTTGTTGTACGCGTCCGGGGTCGGCCTGTACGCGGCGTGCGCCGTGACGACCGCTGCGCGCGGGGAGTTCGGCTGGGGAGGCGGTGGCCGATGGGACGGGACGAGGATGAACGAGAAGACGGGGAAGCGAAGCCGGAGGACGAGCCGGGCACGGGCGTGGTGCTCGCCTTCGGGCGCCAGCTGAAGCTGCTGCGGACCCAAGCGGGCCTGGAACGCACCGAGTTCGGCAAGCGCACGGGCTATGCCGCGCAGTCGATCGCGTCCTTCGAGCAGGGGCGGCGGATTCCGCCCCCGAAGTTCATCGAGTGCGCGGACGACGTCCTGGGGGCCGGGGGAGTGCTGAATGTGCTCAAGGAGGAGGTCGTCCGGGCGCAGTACCCCGCGTTCTTCCGGGACATGGCGCGGCTGGAGGCAGAGGCCGTGACGCTGCATGTGTACGCGACGCAGGCAGTGCCCGGTCTCCTCCAGACTGAGGATTACGCACGCTCGGTGTTCGGGATGCGGCGCCCTCTGCTCGATGAGGACACTGTTGAGCAGCGAGTCACCGCTCGGCTGACGCGGCAGGCGATCTTCTCCCGCACTCCGATGCCGACGCTGAGTTTCGTGATCGAGGAGTCCGTGCTCCGACGGCCCGTCGGTGGCCGGACAGTCCTCCAAGGTCAGCTGGAGCAGATCATGCTCCACGGGCACCGTCGCAATGTCGAGCTACAGGTGATGCCCACCGACCGCTCTGAACACTGCGGTCTGGCAGGGCCGTTCACCTTGATCGAGAACCGTGACGGCCGGAGGATGGCGTACGTCGAGGTTCAGCGCGACAGCCGTCTCCACACCGACAGAACCGCGGTGAGGGAAATCGAGGAGCAGTACGGCATCCTCCGGGCTCAGGCGCTGACACCGGGTGAATCGCTGGCCTTCGTAGAGGAACTGCTGGGAGCGGAATGAGTATTCAGACGCCTGAGCCGGTCGTGCCCGAGTCGGCTTGGTTCAAGAGCAGCTACAGCAGTGGCGAGGGCGGTGAGTGTCTGGAGGCCGCGTTCGCCGCGGACGGCATACGCATCCGGGATTCCAAGCACCCCGGCGGCCCCGTCCTGACCGTCACCGAGAACGCATGGGCCGGGCTCGTCGGGCTTGCCGCGGGCCACCGTATCGGCTGACCCGCGGCCTTCCCGTCAACCGGGTCGGGACGCCCCGGCCCGGGACTTCGGGGACCGTGGCCCGGTCAGCCGGTCAACTCCCCGGCGGCCGCCCGCCGGCCCGCAGCGCCGGGTTCTCCAGCGGCGGATCACCCAGCACGTGCACGCGGCGCAGATGACGCGGGGCGCGGCTCGTGAACGCCTCCCTGCCGTGGAGCAGCGTGTAGTTGTCCGCGACGACGAGGTCGCCCGTACGCCACTTGTGCGTGTACGCGTAACCGGGTGCGCGGAGGGCGCTGCTCAGGGTGCGGTGGAACTCCTCCAGACGGGCCTCCGGAACGCCGTCGAACTCCAGGTCGGGGTGGTTGATGAACTCGTCGTCCGCGGCGACCGGTTCGTTGTAGCGGATCACCGGCTCCCCGGTGACGGGGTGTGCGGTCACCACCGGTGAGACGGCCGTGCTCTCGTAGAACTCCATCTTGCGGCGGTAGGTCCCGCGGGCCCGCTCCCACAGCGCCCGCGTCCCGGCGTCGGCGTCACGCAGCACGGCGGAGGTCTGGGAGAAGACGGTGCCGCCGCCCTGGTCCTCGCCCGGTGCGCTCACGCAGTGGAAGAGCTGGAACTCGGGCACCTGGGGGCGGTACATGCCGTCCCAGTGCAGCGGTACGTGACGGTGGTCGAAGATGTGGTCGCCGGGGTTCTCGTGCTCGGTCAGCTCCAGCACGGCGCCGAAGGGCCACATGCTGATCTCGCCCCACAGCGTGCAGTACGCGGCCAGTTCGTGCGCGTCCGCGAAGGGCGAGAAGCCACGCAGGAGCAACAGGTGGTGGTCGCGGACCAGTTCGCGCAGCTCCGCGACGGGAAGGTCCTCCAGCCGCTTCTCCGGCGAGGCGGCCTCGAGGACGGCTCCGAAGCCGGCGAGCGGCGGACGGGCCGGGGTCTGGATGGTCAAGGTCACCACTCCTTCGGTGCGACGGGTGCGACGGGTGCGACTGGTACGACGGGTGCCTCGGGTACGGCGGGTGTCTCGGGTACGGCGGGTGTCTCGGGTACGGCGGGTGTCTCGGGTACGGCAAGGACAGCGGAAGCGCCGGGTGCGGCTGAACTGCCGGGTGCGGCGGTCGTGTTCGCGTGTACGGCCAGGGACCGGGCGCTGCCCTCGTGCGCGCTGCGAAGGGGCCCGCGCAGGACGAAATGGCTCGGCCTGCCCTCGCGTTCGACGAGATCGCAGCCGAGCCCCTCGGCCTCCGCCCGTTTCATCAGGACCAGCCGTCCGCCCACGTCGACGGCCACTCCGTGCCAGGGCGTGAGCCAGCTGCCGGTCGACGGGCCGAGCTGGATGCCCAGCTTGGCGGTGGCGCACGGCTGGGGGTGGATGGACAGCCGGACGGAGCCGGGGAAGTACCGGGCGAGGAAGTCGCCCCAGGCCTTGCTGCGCTGGATGACGACGTAGGCACGGGCTCGCGCGTCTCGCTGCAGTGCGGCCCGACTGCCCTTGTATTCGGGCGTGTTGCCGTCCTCGAAGAGGAAGCGGGTGATCGCCCTGTAGAGGGGTACGTCCTCCCCCTGCCGTACGCGGCTGCGCAGCAGCTCCAGCGGAACGGCGTGACGTTCCGTGAGAGCCGTGCGCATCCCGCCGTGACCGAGCCCCGCGAATTCGGGGACCTGGTCGAGCGTGAAGAGCGAGACGGTGCCGTGCGGGAGCGACTCGATCATCGTGCCCAACTCCCGGTGGTAGGCCGTGATGTCGTCGTCCGGTATGCCGACCGCGTCGCTGAAGACGCGCCCGTCGGAGCAGATCACGATCTCGGCGCCCGGCGGATGGATCCGCCGGACCGATGCGCCGAGGGAGTCGAGGAAGCCGAGGGCGTGCTCCTCGGCCATGTCCGGAAGGGTGCCCAGTACCTTGGCGCGGTTGGGCGACTTGCCGGGGAAGGCGGGCAGCAGGAGACGTACGGGGCGGTCCGCGCGCACGGACGGTTCGATCACCTCGGCCTGGGTGTCGCGGCAGCGGGTGCAGGGCAACTCCCGGCACTGGCCCGGCCCCAGTGGTCCGGGGCGGCCGGGACGGCCGTGGCCGCGCTGATGCTCCAGCAGCAGCCGGGCGATCTCATGGGCCCGCTCCCTGGCGCTGGAGGCAGGCAGGGCGTGCGACGTGAGCATGCGACAGCTCCTCGCGGTGTGGGTGGGGGGTGGGGGGCGCCCGACCCACACGATGCCCGCTTCCGCTCGCTACCTGCTCCTCCCGACTGGCCATAGCATCGAGTGATGGACCTCGAAGTGCGCCACCTCCGAGTGATCAGGGCAGTGGCGGACGCGGGGAGTCTGACCAGGGCTGCGGCCGCGCTTGGGCTGTCGCAGCCGTCCCTCACAGCGCAGTTGCAGCGCATCGAACGCATGCTGGGCGGCCCGCTGTTCGTACGGCACAGGGGCGGTGCCAGCCCGACGGCCCTGGGGGAGCTGGTCGTCGCGAAGGCCCGGGATCTGCTGCCGCAGCTCGACTCCGTGCAGCAGGAGGTGTTGTCCCATCTCGGCTTCTCCGACGGCCGGTTGTCCCTGCGTTACGTCGCCAACCCGGGGCCGCTGATGGTGCGGCTCCTGGAGCCCCTGGGGGAGCTGTTCCCCGGGGCCGACGTGAAACTGCGCACCGAAGCGGACGTCGGAACGGTCGTCGACCTCGTCGCCGACCGGCAGCAGGACCTGGGCGCGCTCGTGGAGTACGTGGGCAAGCCGCGGCCGCCGCGCAAGGAGGTCGAGGAGCGGGAGGTGGCCGTCGAGCCCGCGTTCGTGCTCCTGCCCGAAGGGCACCCGATGGCCGGACTCCCGGCGCTGGAGCTGAGCCGGCTTGCGGACGAGGTCTGGGTGCTGCCTCCCAGCCGGGGCAGCGGCCTGCACGACGCCTTCACCGCCGCGTGCACGCGTGCCGGATTCACCGCTGTCGTACAGCACGAGGCCGAGGCGGCCGCGGCCCGTGAACTGATCGGCGCCGGAGCGGCAGTCGGCCTGGGCCAGGCCACCTTCCGCAGCACGGCCGGCATAGCTCCGCGCCCCTTACGGGACACGCCGCTGCGGCTGCGGCACTCACTGGTGTGGCACCGCGACAGCGCTCTGGCCGCGTGCGGTGCGGCGCTGGTGGAGGGCGCCGAGAGAGTCTACGGGGACGCGATCGGCAACAACCCGCAGTATCCGGCCTGGCTCAGCGCCCACGGTCAGGAGGGTCCCGCGCACCGCGTGCCGCGCTGAGGTGCGCCGCGTGCGGGGGAAGACCGGGAAGGCCGTCCCCGGGGTGCGGCCGCCCCTTTCCCGCGATGCTCCGGGCGGTCCGCGGGATTGCGGCTCTCCTCAAGTGCCGCTCAAATTCCGGCGGGACGGACCGCGTGTACCTCAGGTAAAGCTCAACCAGAACCTCAATTCCCCCTCAAGCCTGTGGAGACTTCCTTAATCAGCCCTCAAATCGAGGTAAAGATCCGGGCGTCGACGGCGTGGAAATTGGGTCGTGACGCCGGTTTATGGGCGGTTCTCCCTGTGAGGCCGGTCACATTTCTTTGTGTGACTCGGCACGGCCGCCGTGATAAATCTTCACGATCTCCTGCACGGCATCCCTCCTGTCGTGCAGGAGACCCGTGCCGGCGGATTGCCAACCGGCACCTCCATTCATTCCCGGGAGATCCGGATCCGGCCGTACGGACAAGGCGGCCGGACGTGGGGAAAGGCACAGACTCAATGGTCTCGGTGGAAACCACGCAGCCTGAGGGCGCAGGAAAGGCCGCGAGCGGCGAATCCGAAGAGGGATACGAGCGCGGTCTGGGATCGCGCCAGGTTCAGATGATCGCGATCGGAGGCGCCATCGGCGTCGGCCTTTTCATGGGAGCCGGAGCGAATATCGCGAAGGCCGGCCCCAGCATCATCCTCATGTACGCGCTCGCGGGCGTGGTCGTATTCCTCATCATGCGCGCGCTCGGTGAACTCCTTCTGTACCGGCCCGTGTCCGGCAGCTTCGCGGAGTACGCCCGCGAATTCATCGGCCCCTTCTTCGGATTCGCCACCGGCTGGACGTACTGGCTGCTCTGGGTCGTCACCGGCATGGCCGAACTGACCGCCTCGGCCATCTATATCCATTTCTGGTTCCCGGTGATTCCGCAATGGGTCAGCGCACTGGTGTTCCTGGTGGTGCTCTTCGGGGTCAATCTGATCTCGGTCAAGATCTTCGGCGAGGTCGAGTTCTGGTTCTCAATGATCAAGGTCACGGCCATCATCGGCATGATCGTGATCGGCCTGGGCGTTCTCACCCTCGGCTTCTCGCAGGTCGGCGACACCGCCTCGGCCGCCAACCTCTACGCGCACGGCGGCTTCTTCCCCAACGGGATCGGCTCCAGCCTGATGACGCTCCAGGGCGTCATGTTCGCCTACCTCGCCGTCGAACTCGTCGGCGTCACCGCGGGTGAGTCGGAGAACCCGGAGAAGACCCTCCCCAAGGCCATCAACACGCTGCCCTGGCGGATCATCTTCTTCTACGTCGGCTCGCTGCTGGTCATCCTTGCGGTCGTGAAGTGGACCGAATTCTCCGAAGGCGAGAGCCCCTTCGTGAAGGCGTTCTCAGAGATGGGCATCCCGCTCGCCGCCGGGATCGTCAACTTCGTCGTGCTGACGGCGGCGCTGTCGTCCTGCAACTCCGGCATGTACTCCACGGGCCGCATGCTGCGGGACCTCTCGGCCAACAAGCAGGCGCCGAAGATCTTCGGCCGGCTCAACTCCCGTAAGTCGCCCGCCTTCGGAATCACCGCGTCCGTCCTGCTGATGGGCATCGGAGTGGTTCTCAACTACCTCGTGCCGGAGAAGGCTTTCGGCTATGTCACCTCGGTGGCCACAGCGGCCGGCATCTGGACCTGGATGATGATCCTCATCAGCCACATCCGCTACCGCAGGGCACTGAGCGCGGGAGCGCTGCACCGTTCGTCGTTCCCGGCGCCCGGCGGCGCCGTGGCCAGCGGGATCGCACTGGCCTTCCTCCTCATGGTCGGCGTCCTGATCGCCGTCGACCCGGAGGCCCGCATCTCCCTGTACGTCGGCGCCGTCTGGGCCGTGCTCCTCGCTGGCGGCTGGTTCAGGCTCAGGAGTCGCGGCGACGGGGCGGCGGCGGCCGCTCCGGTCAAGCAGGACGAAGAGAGGGCAGAGAGGGCGGACCGCTCCTCCGTCTCCGGATAGCCCGGCACACGCACACCGCCAGGCCGCCTCGTCCCGGCTTCGCGCGCCGCCACCCGCGGTGCGCGGCCGGACGGGGCGGCCTGCTTCACGTCACGGCCCGGGATGTCACACTCCGGTTCGCTGTTCCGTCCTGGTGGGTGACGACTGATCCCACCTCCCCCGGAGCCCGAATGAATGCCGCGCTGTGGACCGCGCAGATCCTGCTGGCCGCCCTCTTCCTGGTGTCGGGGGTGCTCAAGGTCAGCATGCCGAAGGACCGGCTGATCGCCTCGGGGCAGACCGGTGTGGCACCGTTCCCGCTCCCCGTGATCAGGGTGACGGCCACCTGTGAACTGTTCGCCGTGGCGGGCCTGTTGCTTCCCTGGCTCACGGGTGTGGCGCCGTCGCTGACCCCGCTGGCCGCGGTCGGTCTGGCGATCGTGATGGTCGGCGCCCTGAGCAGCCACAGCTGGCTGCTGCGCGCGGACCGCGCCGCCGGACGCGGCAACCGGGAAGCCGTGAACGTCGCCGCGAACGTGGTCGTCCTCGCCCTCTGCGTCTTCGTCGCGGCCGGGCGCTTCTAGCGTCCGTCTTCGAACGGGCGCGGCACCAGAGACACGGGGGAGCAGCAGTGAATTCGGGCCGGGCCGAAACGTTTCCCGGGAATGGCCGCGGCGCGCCACCATCGTGGCCGACTTCGTCGTGTCGGCAGGGTGCGGGGAACCACCATGGAAGGCGGAGACGTCCTGGTCGTGACGATCAGGAACCGGCTCTCCCGCAGATCCGTGATCGGCTCGAACGTCATCCGCCTGTGCGTCGGAGACTTCGACGCGGTTCAGGGGATGAAGTCGTCGATGGTGTCCGGCCGGTGCTGTCGCCGAGAGCGGTGAGCTGTTCGTCGTGCAGTCTGCTGAGGAGGAGCAGCGCCGACGTCGCGCCCAGCAGAGCCAGACACATGTCCCACTGGGTGTCCCAGACATCGCCCTGGGTGGCGAGGAAGTCGTCCGCGGCGGAACCTCCGATCAGCGCGGCCCACCATTCGATCAGCTCGAAGAAGGCGCTGAACGCCAGACAGCCGCAGACGACGAGCGGGGCCAGCCAGCGGCTGCCGCCCAGTGGCGAGCGCCGGACGAGGATCTCCCGCCACAGGATCGCGGGCACGAAGCCCTGCACGAAGTGGCCGATGCGGTCGTACGGGTTGCGCGCCAGTCCGAACCAGTCCTGCAGCCACTCGCCGGGCGGGGTGAGCGCATACGTGTAGTGGCCGCCCAGCACCAGGATCAGGGCGTGCAGCGTGAGCAGCACGCACAGCAGGCCGGTGAGCGGGAAGCGGCGCCACACCCGTACGAGGAGCGGGAGGCCGATGACGACCCAGAAGGTTTCCATCAGCCAGGTGGGGCGGTCATGGGGTGCCACGCCCGAAACGATCAGTGCGATCGTCACGGTGGCCACCGACGTGGCCGGAAGTGACAGGCGGGGGCGGGGCTTTGCGTACGCGCCGGACGCCGTGCCGGGCCCGGACGTCGCGGAGGAGCCGGAGTCCCCGGAGGAGCTGGAGGACGTGGGCGAGGGCATCTGGACCATCCCGGAGTGAGCTGCTGTCAGGACCGCGTTACTGCGGCCGGGCCGCGATCTGGGCGAGGTCGCGCAGGACCTCTCGCTGCCGCACTCTGCCCAAGACGGCCGCGTCCGGCATGAGTATCCGTACTCACCTCACCTGCGTCAGGCCTGGGCTCCCGGGCCCGGAGTCACGGGCGGCCCGCCTGGATCACGTGACCACGGCCGGGTTCACGGGTGGAACAAACCCGTGGCAGGGTTGGCTGCCGGCCGGAGCACAGTCCTGCTCATCAGCACGACGGACCCGCACCGCACCGCAGAAACCCGTCGCGGCCCGCCGGGTCCCCGACAGAGCGAGTTGCACCATGGACATCCTGCGCAAGATGCCCGTCGAGCATGTTCTCGACCGAACCCGGCAGAACACGCTCAAACGACGCTTGACGTCGTGGTCGCTCGCGGGCTTCGGCGTCGGAGTCATCATCGGCACGGGCATCTTCACCCTGGTGGGCGTCGAGGCCAAGGCGCACGCCGGCCCGGCGGTCGTGGTGTCCTTCATGATCGCCGGCCTGGTCGCGGCGCTCGCGGCCCTGTGCTACGCCGAGCTGGCGTCGGCCGTCCCGACGGCGGGCAGCGCCTACACCTACGCCTTCGCCACCCTCGGGGAGCTGTTCGCCTGGATCATCGGATGGGACCTGCTGCTGGAGTTCGCACTCGGTGCCGCCGTCGTGTCGCGCAGCTGGTCCGGCTATGTCGCCAACCTGCTGGATCTGCCTGCCGAATGGTTCGGGGAGCAGGCCACGGTGAACATCGGCGCCGTCTTCATCATCGCGGTCCTCACGGTCGTCGCCGTGGCGGGCATCCGCGAGTCCTCACGGCTCACCAACCTGCTGGTCGTCGTCAAGGTCTCCGTGTGCGTGCTGATCGTCGTCGCCGGCCTCTTCTTCGTACGGGGAGCCAACCTCGACCCCTTCGTGCCGCCGGCGAAGCCCGCCGAGGCCGGCGCGAGCCTCGTCGACCAGCCGCTGATCCAGGCGGTGGCGGGACTGGAGCAGTCGGTCTTCGGCTTCGGAGGCGTACTCACGGCCGCGGCGGTCGTCTTCTTCGCCTATACGGGCTTCGAAGCGCTGGCCAATCTCGGCGAGGAGACCAAGAACCCCAAGCGTGACCTGCCCCGCGGACTGCTCGGCAGCCTCGCCGTCTGCACGGTGCTCTACGTCGCGGTGGCGCTGGTGCTCACGGCCGTCGTCGACTACCGGAAGATCGACGAGGGCGCGCCGATCTCCGCGGCCTTCCAGTCGGTGGGCGCACCCTGGGTCGGTGCGCTGGTGGGGCTGGGAGCCATCACCGGTCTGACGTCGGTGATGATGGTCGAGCTCGTCACCCTCGGCCGCATCGGATTCGCGATGAGCCGGGACGGGCTGCTGCCGCGCCCCTTCTCCGAGGTCCATCCGCGGTGGCGCACCCCGCACCGCATGACCATCGCGATCGCCGTGCTGATCATGCTGCTGGCGGGGCTCGTCCCGATCACCGAACTCGCCGACATGGTCAGCATCGGAGCCCTGTCCGGGTTCTTCATCGTGGCGCTGGCGGTGCCGGTGCTGCGCCGCCGCAACCCGGAGCTGGAGCGGCCCTTCCGCGTGCCCCTGTCGCCCGTACTGCCGGTCGTCACCGCCCTGGCCTGCCTGTACCTGATGTCCAACCTCGACGTCTTCACCTGGCTGCGGTTCGGGGTGTGGCTGCTGCTCGGCCTCCTGATCTACCTCTTCTACGGACGCCGCCACTCCGTCCTCGCACACGGGGCCGGGAAGGGGACGGGAAAGGGGACAGAGCCGGGGCCGGGGATGAAGGACGGAGGAGCGGGCGACTGACGCTCGCGCGACCGGCGGTCCGGGAGAGGGGCCGCCGCCGCGCCCCGGTCAGGTCACCGCCCCTCGGCCAGCTTCCGCAGCGTCAGCAGCTGACGGCGCATCACCAGCAGGTCGCCCCATGCCAGCAACGGCCGCCGCAGCCGCCGGAGCGCGCCGTCCTCGCCGCCCACCACCAGCTTCGCCACCAGTCGCGTGGTGGCCGGCGCGTCGTCCGTCACCGCGTAGGTCACCGCGAAGTCCCCGAAGAGACGTTGCCCCTTGGGATCGTCCAGCATGAGCGTCAGATGCCCGTCCGGTGCGAAGTCCACGAGCCGGAAGATGGCCATCACCCGCTGTCCCACCGCGAGTTGGTCCGCGCCGGGGGTGAGCCGGCGGGGGCTGCGGCGCCCGGCGTTGTCGAGTAGGTCGTAGCTGTACGGGGCGACCTTGAGCTGGCAGAGCCAGCGGTGGACCGTCGCCCGGTCAGCGGCGACGCTGACGGCCCTGAACCACTCCTCCGTCGGCCCCGTGAGCAGGCCGTCGCACGGATACTCCCTGCGGACCTCGTCCTCCCGCGCACCCCACACCCGCGGGAGGCGGCCCCTGACCTCGGTGTCTCGTCTGCCGTTCACCTCTGCAGCCTCGGCCGGAGGGCAGCGCGCGGTCAAACCGCGCCGGAACGGTACGCCCGCAGACACCGCTGGGCGCCCGGCCGAGGGCGTCGCGCCAGCCCCCCTGTTCCGTGGGGCACCGCCTGCTGGCAGGCTGCGGAACACCGCAGCCTGCCGGCCTGCTCCCTGCACGAACCGGCCTGCTCCCTACACGAACCGAGGAGACCGCTCATGACGGACCCCGCCGGGGACACGCCCGTGCCCACGCTCGCGCAGATCGCCGCGTTGATGCCCTTCGCCCAGCGTCTCGGAATCCGGATCGAGGCGGCAACGCCCGAAGAGGTCGCGGCCACGCTGCCGTGGGCGGAGGACCTGTGCACCGCGGGAGGCGTGCTGCACGGCGGTGCGCTGATGTCGCTCGCGGATTCCGTCGGCGCTGTCTGCGCCTTCCTGAACCTTCCGCCGGGCGCCGGGACGACCACGGTGGAGTCGAAGACGAACTTTCTGCGCGGCGTACGTTCCGGTCAAGTGCGCGCTGTCGCACGGCCGTTGCACGTGGGCAGGACGCTCATCGTCGTCGAGACGAGCCTGTGGGACGAGAAGGAGCGGCGCGTCGGGCAGACCACGCAGAGCCAGCTCGTGACCCCGCCGCCCTCCGGCGCGTAGGGACGCCTGGACGGGGGAGCGGCGGTGCGTTCCGCGCTGACAACCGCCGGCGCGACCGGCGGCACCGGCCCCCGGCCCAGCCTCCGGACCCGGCACGTATGCTGCCCGGGACGTTCGCCAAGGGGGAGGCAGAGCACGTGAGTCAGGCAGGCAGGATGCTGCGCGAGATGGCGGTCGCACCGACGGTGCAGGTCGCCAGCAGGACGGGGACGGCCACCAGGCTTGCCCGACTGGTGCTGGTCGCCGAGCAGTTCGGCTTCATGTACGGGGACACGCATCAGAGCGGCGGGCGCGCACCCAAGACGGTGCTGACCCTCCACCGCGACCCCGCCCCCGAAGCACAGCGCCGGGCGGCGGACAACCATGCGCGATATCCGCAGGCGGCCGACGGCGGCGACCTGCCGGGGATGCAGCCGGGCGGCAAGCTCAGGCCGCTCCCCGACGCCGCCGCCCATCTCGAACTCCTCAAGGCGCGGATCAACTTCGACCTCACCGGCAAGCACGCCGAGAAGCGCATGCTCATCGGCGCCCTCGGTGCGACGGCGGGATTCGCGATCCTGATCCTCCGCCGCCTCGCCGAGGGGACGACTCCCGTCGTCGCCATCGTGGGTTACGTACTGGTTCTGCTGGCTCTCGGCGGCGGCTTCCTGTGGAACCGAAAACGCAACACCCGCTTCGAGCACGTCCTGCGCCAGGCGGGTCTCACTCCCGTGCAGGACGGAAGCGGCCGCACCCGCTATCTGCCGCCGGGCAGTCAACTGCCCGGCCAGTACAACCCGTTCGCCCAGCAGGGCACCGGGTTCCCGCAGCAGGCGCCGGGAGGTCCGGCCCCGCAGGCACCGGCCCAGGCCCCCGCGCCCGGGGTTCACCCGCAGCCCCAACAGCCGGGCGGGCACTGGCAGTTCCAGCCGCACCAGGCGTACCAGCAGGGGCCGTACCAGCAGCCGTACCAGCAGCAGCCGTACGGGCAACAGCAGCAGGGGCAGCCCCCGTACGGGCAGCAGCAGTACGGTCAGCAGCCGTACCAGCAGGGACAGTACGGTCACGGCGGGCCGTACGCCCAGCAGCAGCCCCCGCAGGCACCCCCGGTGCAGCAGACACCCCCTCAGCAGTACGGGCAGCAGGGCTAGGACGCCCTGCCCGGCCCGCCGGACGGCTCCGGAGTCCACCCCCGGTCGCCGCCGGACGGTGAGGAGTGCGGCGGCGCGTTCTCGCCCGTACCAGTGCGGCTCCGGCCGCTGTCGCCGCGACCGCCGCCAGTACGGGGCCGACGGCGAGGGAGTGCGGAACGGAGCCGGCTGCCGCGTATCCGATCCCGGCCTCGGCGGAGGCCCACACCATGGCGGCGACGGCGCTGTAGGGAGCGATGCGCCGGTAGGGCAGGCGGGTCGCACCGGCGAGGTGCGGGGTGACGGTGCGCACCACCGGAACGAAGCGGGAGAGGAGGACGGCCTGTCCGCCGCGCCGGGCCATCAGCGCCTCGGCGCGGCGCCATGCGGTACCGGGCACTCGACGGCCGAGACGTCCGGCGCGCAGGCGGCCGCCGAGCACACGTCCGGTGCGGTGCGCGAGGAAGTCGCCGGCCACCACGGCACATGCGGCGACCGCGATCACCAGGGGCAGGTCCAGCAACCCGGTACGCGCCAGTGCGCCCGCGGCGACCAGCAGGGTGAGCGTGGGGACGAAGGCCCCGATCAGCAGTACGGACTCGGCCAGCACGGCCACTGCCACCGTCGCGAGGGCGATGCCCGGGGACATGCCGCCGAGGGCGCCGGATGCAGCGGTCATCGGCGCGGCCCGGCCGCGGTGTTCCGCCGGGCCGGGTGCGGGTCTCCGGATGCGGGGCGCCTGAGCTGCCAGACCGTGGCCGGGGGGAGGTTGGCCCACACCGTGCTGCAGCCGGTGGCGTAGTGGCGCCGGTAGCCGGCCAGGACCTGTTCCACGGCCCGGTGCCGGTGCGCCTGGGCCGCGGACGCCAACAGGGAGCGGGCCCGCGCGGTGCCGCGGTAGGCGAAGTAGGTCAGGGTGCCGCCGGGACGCAGCAGTTCCAGATACCGGTCCATGATCGTCTCGACCTGCCCGGGGGAGAAGTTGGTGAAGGGCAGCCCGGAGACGATCACGTCGTAGCGGCGGGCGGTGTCCAGCCGCTCGACGTAGGCGGCGTGTATCCGGACCTGCCCCCGCCGTCCGGCCAACTGCGGGTGCGTGTCGACGAGTTCGCTCAGCCGGCCGGCGAACCGCGGGTTGGCCTCGGCGACATCGAGGTGGCTGCCCGGTGGCAGCTCCCGGATCAGGGCGCGGGTGACCGCTCCGGTTCCGGCTCCCGCCTCCAGGACGCTCAGCGGCCGTTCCGCCTGTGCGCCGACCGGTTCGATCAGGGCACGGACCAGTGACTTGCCGCTGGGCGCGACCGCGCCGACGGTACGGAGGTCGCGGGCTGCCTCCATCAGGAACGTCCAGCTGTCGGCGGGACGTTGTGCGGGTGCACGGTGGCGAGAGGTGGTCGAGTGGCTCATGGGGCCGACGCTAGGAACCGGCGCCGCACCCGCGGCTCCGCCGTTGTGCGACGGCGTCCCCCTACGAAAGTAGGGGGACGGCATGGAAGATCGCCGGAGGAAGGTCACCTGGACGGTGCCTAGGATCGCCGGGTGAGTTGGACAGCGAACCCTTCACGGGTCGCCTACGGGCGCCACGGTCTCGTACTGCTGCTGACCTTCGCCGCCGTCCAGTACGGCGCCGTGTCCACCGACGGCGGGTATGTGAGCGTGAGTTCCACGGCTGCGGTGCTGTGCGGGCTGGCCCTGCTGGCCCGCTCCCGCCTCCACTGGTCCGTCGCCCCGCTCCTCGCCGCCGCGGCGACAGGGCTCTTCGGGTGGCCGCTGCTGCCGCTGCTGCTGCTAGCCCTGTTCGACCTGGCCGCGCGCCGCCGCACCGTCGTGGCCATGGGCTGCGGCGCCGCCGTGCTGGTCACCGAGGCGATGCTGTCCTCGGCGACCTCGTCCTTCACGCTGCGCTTCAGCCTGCTCCTGCTGATCGTCGTGGGGGTCGGTCAGTGGGTGGGCAAGCGCCGCGAGGTGAAGGTGCTGAACGCTCAGGTCGAGCATCTGCTCATCGAGCGCGAACTGCGGGAGGAGGCCGCCCGCGCCGCCGAACGCTCCCGCATCGCCGCCGAGATGCACGACGTACTGGCCCACCGGCTGAGCCTCATCGCACTGCACACCGGCGTACTGTCCGCCACGACCGGCACGCTGCCCGAGGTGGTCGCAGAACGCCTCGCTCTGCTCCGCACCGCCTCGACCGAAGCCCTGGGCGACCTGCGCGACATCCTGGGTGCCCTGCACGGCCGTCAGGACTCCGTCGAGCGGGCTGCTCCCGCGCCTGTTCTGCGTGAGGTCGGCGAGCTGGTCGAGGAGGGCCACACGGCGGGGCAGCAGATAGAGATGAACGTCGAGGGGCAGCCCTCACAAGCCCCCACCGTTCACCGACTGGCCGTCTATCGTCTGGTTCAGGAGGCGTTGACGAACGCCCGCAAGCACGCCGGGGGCGCACCGGTCACCGTCCGGATCGACTACGGGCCGCCCGTCACCGTCGTCGAGGTCACCAACGGCCCCGGCAGCGCGGCGGCGGACACGGCCGGCTCCGGCTTCGGGCTGGTCGGTCTGCGCGAGCGTGTCACCGCGCTCGGCGGACGGTTGCAGACCGGGCCCGACGGTGCGGGGACCTGGCGCCTGGCCGCCCGCATCCCCTACTCCGCAGACATCGAGCAGAACGGCGTCCGTACATGATCCGCGCCATGATCGTCGACGACGACGCCCTGGTACGCCTCGGCCTGGCCGACCTCCTCGACGGCGAGGACGGCATCGAGGTCACCGCCCAGGCGTCCGACGGCCTGCACGCCGTCGAACTGGCCAGGGCCCACCACGTCGACGTCGCCCTGGTCGACGTCCGGATGCCCCGCCTGGACGGCATCGCCGCCATCGCACATCTGCGTGCGCTGCCGCACCCCCCGAAGGTGATCACGCTGACCACCTTCGACCTCGACGAGTACGTCTACAACGCCCTCGCCGCCGGTGCCGACGGTTTCCTGCTCAAGGACACCCGGCCCGCCGAGATCATCCGCGCCGTCCACCTCGTCGCCGCCGGCTCGGCCATGCTCCATCCCGCCGCGGCGCGCCGCCTCATCGACCGCTACCACGCGACCAGCCGTCCCCAGGCGGCCGCCGCCCGCAGGAGCATCGATCGGCTCACGCCCCGCGAACGCGAGGTGCTGACCCTGCTCGCCAGGGGAGACACCAACGCCGACGTGGCCGCGGGCCTCGGCATGCGCGAGAGCACCGTCAAGGCCCACGTCAGCCGCATCCTCACCGCGTTGGAGGTCGCCAACCGCGTCCAGGCGGCGCTGCTTGCCCGCGACGCGGGCCTCACCGACCGGCGGTGAGGCCGCGTCGCGGGTGAGGCCGAGGGCCCCGTCCCGTGAACGGAGTGCAGGACGGCGGCCCGTCCGGTCAGGTCAGCCGCCGGCGGGCCCAGGGGCCAGGCCCGCGGCCACGAGCCCGGCGAGCACCGCCTCGCCCAGGGCGTTCACCGCGGACTGCGGGCGGACCATCACGGTGAACTCCTTGATCAGGCCTGCCTCGTCGAAGTGCAGCAGGTCGATGCCGTGGATCTGCTTGCCGCCCGCCGTGGCCCGGAAGACGAGGATCTCCGCCGGAGCCTCCCCGCCGTCGGTGCTGGTCAGGGCGCTTCCCTCGAACCGGCCCACGTAGCGGAAGTCCTCGAAGGTGCGCAGCAGGACGCCGAAGAGCCCCATCACCATGGGCCGCCCCTCGAAGGGGGCGAACTTCACCGGGCTGTAGAAGCGGACGTCCTCGGTGAACAGGTCCTCCAGCGCGGCGTGGTCGCCTGCCTCGACAGCGGCGCGGAAGCGTGCTGCGGTCTCCATGGTCCCCTCCTGATGCTCGGGCACTGCGGCCGGCCCGGTGCCGTCACCGGCCTGTTGATACAAGGTGATACTCAAGAATCTGACTACTCACATTCTTGAGTATCATGCACGGACTGACGAACGCTGGGAAGGGGCGGCTGCGATGGCTCTGAGGCATGCCGTACTGGCTGCGCTGCTGGACGGCGAGTACAGCGGCTACCAGCTGGCCAAGGCGTTCGACGTGGGCGTCGCCAACTTCTGGCACGCCATGCCGCAGCAGCTGTACGCCGAACTCGCCAAGCTGGAGCGGGAAGGACTGGTCACGGGGCGTCAGGTCGTACAGGAGACCCGCCCCAACAAGCGCCTCTTCCGGGTCTCCGAAGCGGGCTTCGCGGAGCTGGAGCAGTTCGCGGCGGCGGCGGCGAAACCCTCGTTCATCCGCGACGACCTGCTCGTGAAGGTCCAGGCCGTCGACCGCACCGACGCCGGCCCGGTGATCGAGCAGCTCGAAGAGCGCGCGTCGGCCGCGGGAGCCAGGATCGCGCTCTTCACCGACCTGCTGCGGCGGATGCGCGGCGACATGGACGAGGAGGAGTTCCTGCGAGGCGGCGAACGGATCGGTCCGTATCTGACCTGCCTGCGCGGCCTGGCCTTCGAGGAGGGCCACCGGGACTGGTGCCGCCACGTCGCGGACGTTCTGCGGGAGAGGAGGCCGGCCGGTGTCCGACGGTGAGTATGTGCGCTACGTGGCTCTGGGAGACAGCCAGACGGAAGGGGTCGGCGACGGCGACGAGTCCGTGGGCCTGCGTGGGTGGGCGGACCGTCTCGCCGAACACCTCGCCGCCGTCAACCCCTCGGTCCGCTACGCCAATCTGGCCGTACGGGGCCGTGTCGCCGGTCAGGTACGCGCCGAACAGCTCGGCCCTGCCCTGGCGTTGCGTCCCGATCTGGTCACCGTCGTGGCCGGGATGAACGATCTGCTGCGGCCCCGCTTCGAAGCCGCCGAGGTGGCCGGCCACCTGGAGGAGATGTTCGCCGCGTTCACGGACGCGGGGGCCCGCGTCGCCACGCTGACCTTCCCCGACATCGGGAAGGTCATTCCTCTCGCCCGGCCGCTGAGGTCCCGCGTGTCCGTCCTCAACGACCGCATCCGGCAGGCGGCCGGCCGTCACGGCGTCACCGTCGCAGAGACCGCCGCGCACGCTGTCACCGCCGACCCGCGGATGTGGAGCGCGGACCGGCTCCACGCCGCCCCGCCCGGTCATGCGCGGATCGCCGCGGCCTTCTCGCATGCGCTCGGGCTGCCGGGCAGCGACGACACCTGGACGCTGCCGCTGCCGCCAGGGGCCGCCACTACAGGGCGGTACGGTCCGGCAGCGGAACTGCGCTGGAGCGCGGCGTTCCTGGGACCCTGGCTCGTGCGGCGGCTGCGCGGCCGGTCATCCGGTGACGGGCGCACCGCGAAGCGTCCGGGGCTCGAGCGAGTGATCTCCGAAGGGGCCCCCGGCGGGCCGTCCACGCCGGAGGCCGGGGGAAGGCCTGCGACATGAGCTGAAGCGGCGCGGCGGAGCCACCCGTCGCCGCGCGCGGAACCGGCTCACCTCCCGACGGTCAGGGTGGCGTCCGGCGGCGCGCGGCGGGGCAGGCCTCCGGCACGCGGCCGGGAAGCGGGTTCGGCCGTCAACTCACCCATGGCAGCGCCTCGTTGAGTACGCGTGACACGGCGAGGGCGTCCTCGCCGAGTACCGTGACCAGCACGGCGGGACCGGCCAGCGGCGTGACCACCGCGCCGGGGGACGGTACCCCGGGCTCCGCCGGCGCCGCGTCCAGCTCCGGGTCGACCACGAGCAGTTGACCCACGGCCCGGTGCCCGCCCAGTACGGCCGCGCTGTCCCAGCCGAGTGCGCCAGGGCCGAAGTCGAGCCGCTGCTGGAGGAGCGGGCGGCCGCTGATCCTGACCGACAGGCAGGTGGTGAGCCGTCCCGGCTCCTCGCAGCTGCGTCCCAGGACCGACACTTCCCGCAGAAACAGGCGGGCGGTCGGCGCGAGTTCCGCGTGAACGGTCTGCCGCAGGACGCTGCGCGACGCCGAGATGAGCGGTTCGGGCCGCCACTGCAGCCGTCCGTGTTCGCCCACGGACAGCCGTACGTCGTAACGGGAGGCCGCGTCGTCCCGGTTCGGCAGCGCGAGGGTGGCGGCGGCGGAGTCCATCCGCAGCCCTGCCCCGTCCTCGACCCGTACGTCCAGGGCCAGCCGGTCGCCGCCGAGCGGCCCGCTCATCGCACCGACGAGGGTGACACGAGCGTCACCGTCCGCGCTCCCGGTCAGACGCGGCGCGAGCGGCCCTTCGCCGCGGATCACCGAGACCGCGCTGCCGCCACGTCCGTCCGCGACGGCAGTGACGCGGGCGGTGGCACATACGGCCGAGGGGTGCGCCAGCGGCTTCCGGCCGGCCATGGCCGTGACCGGCCCGGTCACTGGGATACTGTCTCCCGCTGCTGCCAGGCCTCGAGGCGGGTGCGCGTCCAGTCCGCCACGGGCGCCACGCCGTCCTCGGAGTTGAGCGAGGTGAGGACGACGGGAAGGCGGCCGCGCTGTGTCTTCGCGTCCGCGGCCATGGCGGCCGGATCGCATCCGACGTACGGGGCGAGGTCGGTCTTGTTGATGACGAGGAGGTCGGCCGTGGTGATGCCCGGGCCGCCCTTGCGGGGGATGTCGTCCCCGGCCGCGACGTCGATGACGAAGATCTGGGCGTCGACGAGGCCCCTGGAGAAGGTGGCGGTCAGGTTGTCACCGCCGGACTCGACGAGGACCAGGTCGAGACCGCCGTGGGGGGCCGCCGCCCTCTCGAGGTCCTCGACCGCTTCGAGGTTTGCGGAGATGTCGTCGCGGATCGCGGTGTGCGGACAGGCGCCGGTCTCCACGGCGGTTATCCGCTCCGGTGCCAGCACGGCGGCGCGCAGCAGGAAGGCCGCGTCCTCACGCGTGTAGATGTCGTTGGTGACCACGGCGAGGGAGAACTCCTCGCGGAGCGTGCGGCACAGTGCCGCCACGGTGGCGGTCTTGCCGGAACCGACGGGCCCGCCCAGCCCGATCCGCAGAGCGCGGCGGGAACCGTCCGGACGGCCCGGCGCGGGGCCCAGTGGCGGTCCGGCGCTGTGACTGTGCCGCTGTGGGAAGGCTTCGGCGTGTTCCTTGTGCATGGTGGTGACTCCTCGGAGGGGCGTGCGAAGAGCGGAAGGGTCAGGTGCCGGACGGCAACGTCGCGTCGGGGACGCAGCGGGGCGGTGCCCGCGGACGGTCGGTGAGGCCACGGTCCCGGGCCTCACGACGCGAAGAGACGCACCGGCCATGCCGCGTGCTGCTCCGCGGTGACTTCCAGCAGCGGCGCAGATGCCGCCGGAAGGGCGTCGACGCCGCCGCGCACGGCTTCAGCGGCCTCACCGGCGACGCCGTCCATGTCGGGAGCCAGCCGCGCGATCACAGCCGTGGCTTCGAAAGGGTCGAGGGCGAGCAGCCGGACCGCTGCGGTGGCCGGTCCGGACACCGATTCGTACGCGGCGGCGTACGCACCGTCCTGCGGGGTGAGCCCGGCCGCTGCGACCACGAGCCCGAGCACGACGGGCTGGTGTGCGCCTTGCGGACGTGCTGCGGCAAGGGCGTCGAGCGCGGGTGAGGGCCATGCGGCGCGCGCGGCGCGCATCAGCTGGCGGCCGAGCCTGCGGGACGTACGGCGCAGGGCCGGGGAGGGCGTACGGGCGTCGGCCGCCTCGTCAAGGGTGCGGGGGTCGTGGACGCCGGCTGCCGCTGCGGCGGCGAGCCCCGAGGCCACCAGCCCCGCCGTGTGCAGGCGTCCACGGCAGAAGTCCTCCAGGGTGGCCGAGTCGGTGACGCGGCCCGCGCGCACAGCGGCCTCGGCTCCGCCGGAGTGTGCATGCCCTCCGGCGGGGAAGCGCCCGTCGGTCAGGACGAGGAGAGCTGCTGCCACGGTCATCGCAGTCGTGCCCTTTCCGAGTCGGTGAGTCGGGCGAGTCGGTGAGTCGGATGGGTTGGATGGGTTGGATGGGTGGGATGGGTCGGATGAGTCAGAAGAGGAAGTACCGCTGTGCCATGGGAAGTTCGGCCGCGGGTGCGGGATCCACGGGTTCGCCGTCCACGGTGACGGTGAAGGTGTCGGGGTCGACGGTGACGTGCGGCAGCGCATCGTTGCAGCGCATGTCGGCCTTCGTGACGCCGCGGGTGTTCCCTGCGGCTGTGAACTGCTTGCCGAGGCCCAGTCGTTCGGGCAGACCGTCCGCCAGCGCCGCCTCGTTGACGAAGTTGAGCGAGTTGGCGGCCGGAGCGCGGCCCAGAGCACCGAACATGGGCCGTGGCAGTACGGGTTGCGGAGTGGGGATGGACGCGTTCGCATCGCCCATCTGCGCGTACGCGATCTGCCCGCCCTTGATGACCAGTTGGGGCTTCACGCCGAAGAACGCCGGGTCCCACAGAACCAGGTCGGCGAGCTTTCCCGCCTCGACGGAACCGATCTCGGCGTCGACGCCCTGAGCGACGGCGGGATTGATCGTGTACTTGGCGACGTACCGGCGGGCGCGGGCGTTGTCGGCGTGGCCGTCACCGGCTGCCGCACCGTGGCGGAGCTTCATCACATGCGCGGTCTGCCAGGTGCGCACGATCACTTCACCGACGCGGCCCATGGCCTGGGCGTCGGAGGAGATGATCGAGATGGCGCCCATGTCGTGCAGGACGTCCTCGGCGGCGATGGTGGAGGGCCGGATGCGGGACTCGGCGAAGGCCAGATCCTCGGGGACGGCCGGGTCGAGGTGGTGGCAGACCATCAGCATGTCGAGGTGTTCCTCGGCGGTGTTGACGGTGTGCGGCCGGGTCGGATTGGTCGAGGACGGCAGCACGTTGGGCCGGCCGACGACGGTGATGATGTCCGGTGCGTGCCCCCCTCCCGCGCCTTCCGTGTGGTAGGCGTGAATGCCGCGTCCCGCGATCGCTGTGAGCGTGTCCCCGACGAAGCCGGCCTCGTTCAGCGTGTCGGTGTGCACGGCGAGCTGAGCCCCGCTCTCCTCGCAGACGCCGAGACACGCGTCGATGACCGCCGGCGTCGCCCCCCAGTCCTCATGGATCTTGAATCCGACGGCCCCGCCCCGGAGTTGGCTGCGAAGAGCCTTACGCGAGACCGTGTTCCCCTTGCCCAGCAGCCCGACGTTGACGGGCATCGCGTCCATGGCCGCGAGGGTGCGAGCCAGGTGCCAAGGGCCCGGGGTCACCGTGGTCGCCTTGGTGCCCTCTGCCGGGCCTGTTCCGCCGCCCAGCAGGGTTGTGACACCGGACGCCAGGGCCTCGTCGACAAGTTGGGGACACACGAAGTGGACGTGGGTGTCCACACCCCCCGCGGTGAGGATCTTGCCGTTCCCGGCGATGATCTCGGTCTCGGGCCCGATGACGAGAGCGGGGTCCACGCCGTCCATGATGTCCGGATTTCCCGCCTTGCCCAGTGCGGTGACGCGGCCGTCGCGGATACCGACGTCCGCCTTGACCACGCCCCAGTGGTCCAGGACGAGAGCGCCGGTCACGACGGTGTCGGGCGCGCCTTCCGCGCGGGTCGTGCGGGCCTGGCCCATGGACTCGCGGATGACCTTGCCGCCACCGAACACGGCTTCGTCACCCGCGCGTCCTGGACCTCCGCAGCGGTCCTCCTCGACCTCGACGAAGAGCTCCGTGTCGGCGAGACGGATCCGGTCGCCGGTCGTGGGGCCGTACCGGCCGGCGTAGTCGCTCCTGGAGAGAACGCCGCCAGCGCCGGCCGTATCCGCATCAGCCATCGTCCGTGCCTCCGCCGGCGTCGAGGGGGCCGCCGGTCTGCCCCCGCAGGCCCGCGACCACGCGCCGCCCCCGCAGCGGGACGAGCCCGATCTCGACGGGAACGCCCGGTTCGAACCGCACGGCCGAGCCCGCGGGGATCGCGAGGCGTCTGCCGTACGCGGCGGCGCGGTGGAATCGGAGCCCAGGGTTGGCCTCGGCGAAGTGGTAGTGCGAACCGACCTGTACGGGCCGGTCGGCGCCGTTGAGCACCGTGAGCCGGACGACGTCCGCTCCTTCGTTGAGCGGCACCGGCCCGGCGGCGTGCAGTATCTCTCCGGGGATCACTCGGCGGTGCTCCTTTCCGCCCTCTCCCGCGCTCCCAGCTGTGCGGGGCGGGACGTGTCAGGGGATGGGGCTGTGAACGGTGACGAGCTTGGTGCCGTCGGGAAAGGTCGCCTCGACCTGTACGTCGCGGAGCATCTCGGGGACGCCTTCCATCACGTGCTCGCGTCCGAGGACGGAACGGCCGGAGTCCATCAGATCGGCCACGGAGCGGCCGTCCCGTGCGCCCTCCAGCACATGTGAGGTGATCAAGGCGACGGCCTCCGGGTGGTTCAGCCGTACGCCGCGCCGCAGGCGCCTGTCCGCGACGTCCGCTGCTACGTGGATGAGCAGACGCTCCTGCTCGTGCGGTGTCAGCTGCATCGTCGTCTCCCGCCGGCGCCCCGTCACGTCTCCCCGCGGCGGGGTGGTTGCCCGCGGGTCGGGGCAGCGTATGCCGCAGGCGTTTCACCGGCGTTAACGCGGCGTCGGTGGTACCTGGGGGAGTACCGAAGGCATGAGAGGCGCCCCCGGAAGGCCGGACCGGGGAGCGCCGAGGGACTGCAACACGCGGTTCACAGGCGTGGCTGCCGCGGCCGCGGATACCGCGAGAGGACGGCCATGGGAGCGCGAACCGGGCGGCGGGACCTGGCCGTACGGGCAGGAACCGAACGGGCCGCGCCGTGGCGGCCGTCCAGCGCCGTCCTCCGCATCGCGTGCGGCCGGCCGCGTCGGTGCCCGCCGCGTGGCGGACTCTGGGCGGCCGGCTCTCGTCAGGCCGAGGGCGCGCCTTCCTTCGCGGCGCCCCCGCCGGTGCCCGCGCCCGCCGTCTCGGACTCGGCGCCGGAGCCGGTGCGCGCCTCCTGCCGCTCGCGGGCGGAGTTGCGGCGGTGTTCCCGGATGGAGTACGCCAGCGCCGCCGCCCAGGCCGCGTACAGCACCACGTACACGGCCCAGCTCACCGAGCCGCCCGCACCGATCCAGTCGCTGCCGAGCAGCGTGCGCGTGTTGGTGATGACGATGATGCCGCCGACGGCCGAACCGAGGACGCGCGGCGGAACGTGCCGGACGAGCCAGGCCGCGATCGGTGCCGCGATCACGCCGCCCACCAGCAGCGCTCCCGCCCACGCGAGGTCGATGCCCTCGGAGCCCAGCCCGGCCAGGAACCCGATGCTTGCCGCGACGCTGACGAGGAACTCGCTGGTGTCGATCGAGCCGATCACCTTGCGCGGCTCAAGCCGCCCGCTGGCGAGGATGGCCGGAGTGCCGACCGGGCCCCAGCCCCCGCCTCCGGTGGCGTCGACGAATCCGGCGACAAGGCCCAGCGGGGAGAGGAAACGCTTCCGCAGCGGCTTGCCGAGGTTCTGGGAGGAGAAGCCCACGAAGGTGAAGCGGCCCAGAAGGTAGAGGCCCAGGGTGAGCAGGATGAGAGCCATGGCGGGCTCGGCGACGGCGGTGGACAGGCCGGAGAGCACCGTGGCACCGGCGAACGCGCCGACGGCGCCCGGTACGCCGATCTTCGCCACGACCTTCCAGTCCACGTTGCCGAAGCGCCAGTGCGAGGCGCCGGAGACCAGCGTCGTGCCGATCTCGGCCAGGTGCACCGTGGCGGACGCGGCCGCGGGGTTGGTGCCCACGGCGAGCAGCAGCGTCGTCGACGTGACGCCGTAGGCCATTCCCAGGCTGCCGTCGACCAGTTGGGCCCCCAGGCCCGCGAGCGCCAAGAGGATGAGCGTACGCATGCTGCCCCGATCTGGATCCCTAGTATTCCTACCGCTTTGATAGGGAAATCTGCCCGACGGTCCGGCGGCAGGTCAAGGGCGTCTCGTCAGCTGGACACGATCAGGGATCGGTGATCAGGGATTCGTCCACGATTCGGGCTGCTCCGCGAGCTTGTACACCCGCTCGGGAAGCTCGGAGCGTGCGATGTCGGCGAGCGTCACCTCGCCCAGGATCGCCCGTACGTTGGCGCGTACGGCGATCCACAGCGGCAGCAGCGACTCGGCCGGGCCCGTGTACGACAGCGCGGGCGGACGCTCGCCGCGTACGGACACGAGCGGGCCGTCCACCACGCGGATCACGTCCGCGACGGTGATCGTCTCGGGAGGTGCCCCGAGCTTGTAGCCGCCCTGCCCGCCGCGCCGGCTGACCACGAGACCGCCCCGGCGCATGTCGTTGAGGATGCCCTCCAGGAACTTGCGGGGGACGCCCTGCGCCTCCGCGATCCGCTCGGTCTTGAGCGGGCAGTCGTCACCCGCGGCCGCCAGTTCCAGCGCGGCACGCACCGCATAGTCCGCTCTCGCCGAGATCCGCATACCGGCATTCTCCTGCACCCGCGGACCGCGCGGTCCCAGGGACCGCACGTCGCTCCTGGAGTGGCCTGGTGCGTCCGCTCGGCGCGGTCCGCGGTCCGTCGTTCCCGTGCCGGTGCCTGTCACTCCCGGCGGCGCGACCGGGCGGAGCCCTCTCGGCAAATTAAGTATGACTATGAAGGTCCTAACCCTTGAATAAGTCGTACGTATGAGTTTGAGTATGCCCGCGATGAGCCCACGGTGGCACCGCGGCAGCGTCGCAACCGACCTGGGAAGATGACGTCCGGAGCACCTCGATGGAAGCAATTGAACCGGCATACGGCACAGCCGTCCTGATGCTGATAGCGGCCGGCGCCGTAGCCCTGCTCCTTTTCCTGATCATGAAGGTGAAGCTCCATGCCTTCGTGGCCTTGGTACTGGTGAGCGTGGTGACGGCGGTCGCCGTCGGTTTCCCGCTCGCCAAGATTCCCGACGCCCTGATGTACGGCTTCGCGGACACGATCGGATCGGTCGCGCTGCTCGTCGCCTTCGGCGTCATGCTGGGCCGCCTGCTGGAGATGACCGGCGGCGCGCAGACCCTGGCCGACACTCTGATCAGCAGGTTCGGGGAGAAGAGGGCGCCGCTGGCGCTCGGCGTGGCATCGCTGCTGTTCGGCTTCCCGATCTTCTTCGATGCCGGACTGGTCATCTTCCTGCCCATCATCCTGACGGTCGCCCGCCGCTTCGGCGGCTCGCTTCTGCTGTACGCGCTGCCGGCAGCGGGCGCCTTCGCCGCCATGCACGCCATAGTTCCGCCGCACCCTGGGCCGGTGGCGGCGGCGGAGGCCTTCGACGGCAGCATCGCCGTCACGATGCTCGTCGGCATACCGATCGCCGTCGTGGCGTGGTACGTCGGCGTCATGCCGGTCTCCCGCTACCTGGGAGCAAGGCTCGACGTGGCCGTGCCCGAAGCGCTCTTCGGCAAGGTCAACGGCGGCCAGGACGTTGCCGGAGACGCAGGCGCAGACGGCGAGGCAGACGCCGGCCGCGGGGGAGACGGCGACGGCGGGGACAAGGACGGACCTGCCGGCGGGCGCCCGCCGGCCTTCGCGACGGTCCTCTCCCTGCTGCTGCTCCCGCTGGTTCTGATCTCGCTCGGCACGGTCGTGGACACGCTCGTCACCGCCAAGGCAGTCGCCGAGGACGCGGGCTGGGTCGCCTTCCTCCGGCTGCTCGGTGACACCCCGGTGGCCTTGATGATCACGGTGCTCGTAGCGATCGCCGTGCTCGGACGTCCCCGTGCGTCCCTCGCGCGGATCACCGGCATCCTGGACAGCGCTCTCGGGCCGGTCTGCTCGATCATTCTGATCACCGGCGCCGGCGGCATGTTCGGCGGCATCCTCGAGCTCAGCGGCATCGGCGCGGCGCTGAGCGGGTCGCTCGAGGGACTGGGGATGCCGCTGATCGTCCAGGCGTTCGTCATCGCCACGCTGCTGAGGGTCGCCCAGGGGTCGGCGACCGTCGCCCTGACCACCACGGCCGGTCTGCTCGGCAGTGCCGTTGCCGACGCCGGCCTGGGAGACGTCCAGATCGCTCTCCTGGTCGTCGCCGTCGCTGCGGGGGCCACCGTTCTCTCGCACGTGAACGACTCGGGCTTCTGGCTGGTCAGCCGCTTCTTCGGGATGGACGAGAAGACGACTCTGAAGACCTGGACCGTCATGGAGACGACTCTGGGCCTGGCGGCGTTCGTGATCGCCGCGGCCCTGTGGACCGTCACCTGAGCCGGACCTGGAACGGGATTCGGTCACCGGGAAGCCTCGCCCGGCTCCCGGTGACCGGCGTCCGTCTCAGTCCCGGGGCGCCACGAACAGGCTCTGCACGCCCCGGCCGATCGGACCGTGCTCGTCGTGGAGCGCCGCCTCCGACATGCCGACACCGGCCGCGTCGATGCTCGTACGGGCGTCGACGCAGACCCAGTCGCCCACCGGGTGGCGGTGCAGATGCACCGTCAAGTCGGGGTTGACGAAGACGTGCTGGGAGAAGTCCAGCACGTTGCTGACCCCGTTGCCGGAGTCCGCCGCGGTCAGCACGCGGTCCAGCGGGGAGACCTTCTCCCCGTCGACGAGGGGGACGCGCATCCGCATCCAGCAGGCCGCCGGCCCCTGTGCGAGGAACGAGCCGTGCACGAATCGGGTCTCCATGGCCGTGTGGTAGCCGACGTCCCACGGGACGGGGAAGAAGGGCTCCGGCTCCGCGCTCCCGGGGCCCGGAACCTCCGGCTCCGGCGTCACCTGCGGCACCGCGCCGGGCAGCGTGCGGATGCGCAGCGCCCGGGCCCGCATGACCTCCTCGCCGCCCTCCGGTGTCAGGGACGCCTCCACCAGTTCGACGCTGCGCCCCTCGCGGACCACGCGCGTGACCACCGTCAGCGGCTTCAGCGGAACGGGGCGGGTGATCTCGAAGGTGATCCTGGCCAGGCGCATGTCCTCACGGGCGCCCGTACGCGTCCGCACCGCCCGTCCCAGCAGCGCGGCGGGCGGTCCTGCGTGCTGACTGCCGGCGGACCACGGGCCGCGGGTGTTCTCGGTCGGTACGTACCGGTCGTCCGACACCTGCTCGAAGAAGGCCTCGGCGGAACTGGTCTGTGCTGTCACGGCTGTTCTCCTGCCCGCTGGCTGGTCGCCAAGAAGGCTACTGGCAGGTAGTCGAGGTGTCACCCGGTCGTCGTGCGGTCTGGATGCAGGCCGGATAAGGGCAGGTCAGCGGTCCGGGCGCGCACTCCGCGGAGGGGTCTGAGGCGCTTCGGCGAAGTTGGAGGTGAAGCCATGTTCATGTATAAGTTGACCATGGCTACCACTGCGTCCGCGTCCGACGACTGGGACGGCGCACCGCTGCCTTCGATGGTGAATCCGGCTCTTCTGCGCGAGACGCCGGCCACGCAGCGCGGTGCACGCCGGCGATCGGAGCTGATCGCGGCGGCACGCAAGGTCTTCGAGCGTTCCGGCTATCTGGACGCCCGCCTCACGGACATCACAAAAGAGGCGAAGTGCTCAACGGGGTCCTTCTACACGTACTTCAAGAACAAGGAAGAGATCTTCGCCGCCGTACTCGAGGTCGCCCAGCAGGAGATGCTGCACCCCGGCATGGGCCGCCTCCCGGACAGCGGCGACCCGTACGCCGTGATGGAGGCGAGCAACAGGGCGTATCTGGAGGCCTACCGGCGGAACGCGAAGCTGATGGCTCTGCTGGAGCAGGTGGCGACGGTCGACCAGACCTTCCGTGAGCTGCGCAGACGCCGTGGTGAGGCGTTCATCCACCGCAACGCGCGCGGCATCGCGGACCTGCAGAAGCGCGGCATCGCCGATCCGGATCTGGACCCGATGCTGGCCTCGCGGGCCCTGTCCGGCATGGTCAGCCGCTTCGCCTTCAGCGTCTTCGTACGGGGCGTGGACCACCCCGTGGACTTCGACGAGATCGTCTACACGGTGACGCGGATCTGGGCCAACGGTCTGCGGTTCCCCGGCCACCGCTGAACCGGCCGCCCGGTCACCGCCCGGCCCGTCGTCGCAGCGCAGAAGGTTCTGCCGCGACTGTTGACACCGCAACGGCCTTCACCCAGGCTTCGCTCTGAAGTTGAACATGACGTCAGCTTACGGTGACCGGTCGCAGTCCACCCCTCGAAGGAGTGCCCGATGACTGAAACGGCAGAACCGAGCGGGGAGGCGACCGCGGCGCCGGGCGGGATACCGCCCAAGAGCCATCGCAAGCTGCTCGCCGCGGGGCTGATCGGCAGCTCCATCGAGTGGTACGACTTCTTCCTCTACGGGACGGCCGCCGCGCTGGTCTTCCCGCACGTCTTCTTCCCGTCCAGCTCGCCGCTCACCGCGACGCTGCTCTCCTTCAGCACCTTCTGGGCGGGCTTCATCGCCCGTCCGCTCGGCGGCATCCTCGCCGGGCACTTCGGCGACCGCTACGGCCGCAAGCCCATGGTCGTCGTCTGCCTGCTGGGCATGGGCCTGGCGACCCTCCTGATCGGATGTCTGCCCAGCGCGGAACAGATCGGCGTAGCCGCGCCCACGCTGCTCGTGGTGCTGCGCTTCGTGCAGGGTCTGGCCTGCGGAGGGCAGTGGGGCGGCATCGTGCTGCTGCTGACCGAGTCGACGAGCCCCAAACGCAGGGGATTCGCCGGGACGTTCGGGCAGATGGGCGTGCCGTTCGGCGTGATCCTCGGCAATGTGGCGTTCCTCGCGGCGACCGCCGCCATGTCGGAGTCGGCGTTCCTGAGCTGGGGCTGGCGCATCCCGTTCCTCTTCTCCGCGCTTCTCTTCCCCGTCGTGCTGTACATCCAGACGAAGGTCGAGGACACCCCGGAGTTCCGGGCGCTGCAGGCGGAGGTGTCGGAGAAGAAGCCGCAGAAGGTGGCCCGCGCGCCGCTGAGCGAGGCCGTACGCAAGGACTGGCGGAAGATCCTGCTCGCGTGCGGCACGCTGGCCGCCACCAACTGCCTCTTCTACATCAGCATCGCGGGTGTCCTCAGCTACGCGACCGAGGAACTCCACATGAGCCACGAGTCGCTTCTCGCGGTCTCGCTTCTCACCTCGCTCGTCGGCGCCGGGGTGATCCTCTGGTCGGGCGCACTGTCCGACCGGGTGGGCCGCCGGCCGATGGTGCTGATCGGGTCGGCGATGCTGATCCTGTGGGCGTTCCCGTACTTCTGGCTCGTCGACACCAGGAGCCTGTGGCTGTTCTTCGTCGCCCTGGCCGTCGGCAGCGTCTTCCAGTCGATGACGTACGGGCCCGCTGCGGCCTACATCGGGGAGCTGTTCGCGCCCAACATCCGTTTCTCCGGTGCCTCGTTGGCGTACCAGCTGGCGGCCATCACGGTCAGCGGCGCGACGCCGCTGGTGATGACCGCGCTCATCGCGGAGACCGGCTCGACGACCCTGGTGTCGGCGTTCGTGGCGCTCATGGGGCTGATCACCTTCTGCTGCGCATGGGCGCTGCGCGAGACCAACCCCCCGGAGGTACGGGCCGACCCGGACGCGGTGCCGGGCGAACTGCTCCACGCCTGACGAAGCCGGGCCGTGCGAGGGCCCGTTCGCGGCGGCGCGCCACTGCGAACGGGCCCTCGCACGCGGCGGGATCGGGCTCCGGTCCCGGCCGGGCTCCGGTCGGTGCGGGCTCCGTCCCGGTATCCGGTCCCCGTGTCCGCGCCGCCCGTTCAGGCGCTCCCGGTCTGTTCCGGGGCCGGTGCCTGCCCGTCCCCTCCCTGCGGACCGCCGTCGCCGGCGGGGAGGTTGGTCAGGCGCACCTCGCCGCGGGCGATGTCGCGGCCCGCGTCGTCGGTGACGGTGACGAGCCAGAGCTGCTGGGTGCGGCCGCGGTGGATCGGGGTCGCGGTGGCGGTGACGGTGCCCGAGCCGATGGCGCGCAGGAAGTTCGTATGGTTGGCGACGCCCACGACGTTGCCCCGGTCGCCGTACCAGACGGCCGCGCCGATGCTCGCGGCCGTCTCCACCAGCGAGCAGTACACGCCGCCGTGGACGATGCCGTACGCCTGGAGGAGATCGGGAGTGATCTCGCAGGTGACGACCGTCCTGTCGGCCGTCATCTCGGGGAAGTCCATCCCCACGGTCTTCTCGAAACCCGTCCCGAACCCGTTCCCCATCATTCACTCTCCACGTCGTCGAGGGCTCCGCCCGTGTCCGTGTGGGGACCAAGTATGCGCCGCAAGGCCGTTGCCCTGTCCAATCATTCCACACTGCTGTTGACGAACGTCGTGAACATGTAGAGCATGACGCAACGGTTACAGGTGAAGGGGAGACCCTATGACCGCCCACAGCGTGACTCCGTCCGTCGCCCCCGGCGCACCCCTCGTCCCCGGCATGTTCAACGCCTCCGACTACCTCCTTCAGTCAGCGGTCGACCCCGCGACGGCGGACCGCAGGGCGGTCACAGGCCCGGCCGGTCCGGAGGAACTCATCGAGTTCTGCCGCGACGGACTCGCAGCCTTCAAACGGCCGCGTGAAGTCGTCGTCATGGACGAACTCCCCACCACGGCAAGCGGAAAGCTGCGCCGCCACGCGGTGCGTGAGCTTGCCGCCGCGCGCCTTGCGCAGACGGGGGAGTGACCGGGGAGCGGCCCGGTCCCGCGCCTTGAAATGGCTATGGTTGTACGGCACTTGACGGATCGGCGGATGACGCCGGGCGGCCGTCCCGGACTCACTTGCCGACAGGGTCCCGCTCCACGGCCTGCTCGCCGGGGGGCGGTGTGCCGCCGGCCCGGCGCCCGCGCCGCCCGCCCCACCGGAAGCGCGCCGCCGCGACGACGAGCAGCACCGCGAACGCCCCCGCCACCACGGGAATCCCCGTCCACTCCAGAGCCGCAGCGAGTGTCCGCTGCATCGTGCCCGCGAATTCGATGACCGGGTCGCCGCTGAGCGAACCGCCGCTCAGCGCGCGGATCTCGTACCAGCCGTAGTACGCGGTGTAGGCGCCCACGAGCACCAGCAGCCCGCCGCCCAGACGTGACGCGACCGCCCCCAGACTCCGCAGCCGCCCGACGGTGGACGTACGGGCCAGCGCCACCGCCAGGGCCGCCGTACCGACGACTGCGCCCATCCCGGCGGCGTACGCACCGAAGAGCAGCAGCCCGCCGGCGGTGGAACCGGTGCGGAACGCCGAGACGACGATCGCCAGGAAGGGCGCGATCGTGCAGCCGAGCGAGGCCACGGCGTACGCGCCGCCGAAGAGCGCCATGGACGGAACGGAACGTGTGACGCCGGGCGCGCGGCGGACCTTGGGCAACAGCGCGGGCAGTTCACGCCCCGTCAGCAGCCACACACCGGTCCCCGCGAGCAGCAGCCCGAAGACCACCGTGAACCAGGGCAGGTGCTGCTGCACCTGGCTCGCGACAGGAGCGACGACCAGGCCGAAGACCCCGAACACGGCGGCGAATCCCAGCGTCATGGCAGCGGTCGCCGCCAGCGCACGCCCCACGGCGGCACCCCGCGAGGGCGAATCGTCGCCCAGCACCAGCAGCGACAGATAGGCAGGCAGAAGAGCGAAGCCGCAGGGATTCACCGCCGCGAGCATGCCCGCGGTCAGCGCCAGCGCGAAGGGCAGATCGGCCATGGGGCGTCAGGCGGTTCAGCCGGCGAGCCCGGCCACCTGCTTGCTCAGCTGGTCGGGCCCGGTCGCCACTCCCGAATGGACCGTCTTGCCGTTCTTGTCGAGCATCACGTACGAACTCTGCTGCGAGATGCCGAACTTCTTCCAGACGGCACCCTTCTGGTCGTTGAGATGCGGGAAGTTGCCGACCTTCTGCGCCTTGACGAAGCTGCGTATCGGGTCGGTCTTGTCCAGCCCGGCCACGCCTACGAAGTTGACCTTGCCCTTGTACTTGTCGGCGAGCTTCGCCGTCTGCGCCGCCTGACCCTGGCACGTCCCGCACCACGGCGCCCAGAACCACAGCACCGACGGCTTGTCCGCCAGCGACGCGCCCTTGAACTCCTTGCCGTCGAGTGTCCGGCTCGCGAACTGCAGCTTCGCGGGGGCGCCGTCCGGTGCCTTCTCTCCGGGGGCGACGCCCTCCGGGGCGCCTTCGCCCTTGCCCTTGTCCTCCTCCGGGGCCTTGCCGGCGCCGTCCGCCGAGCCCTTGTCCGCGGGCTCGGGGGACGCGGCGCCTCCGTCGTCCATGCCGCAGCCGGCAAGGGACAGGGAGCCCGCCACGAGCAGGGCGGTGAGGGCCACACGGGTTCGGCCGGCACGCATCATCTGAATCCTCTGGATCCTGTGGTGATCAATCGGGCTCGTCACGCTAGGAGTTCCCGCTCCGCGCCGGTCGGTCTTTGTCGGCAGCTGACTAATCCGGCCCGGTCGCCGGGGCCGCCGCGTGCGCATGCCATGATCGTACGGCCGCATATATTGCCCCGATGAGCGCCGAATCAGCCGGAACTGTCACTTTGTCCCTGTGCGGTGACGTCATGCTCGGCCGCGGTGTCGACCAGATCCTTCCGTGCCCGGGCGATCCGGAGCTGCGCGAGGGCTTCATGCGGGACGCGCGGGCCTATGTCGGGCTGGTCGAGACCGTCAGCGGGAAGATCCCCGCGCCCGTGGAGCCCTCCTGGCCGTGGGGCGACGCGCTGGAGGTGCTGGACGAGGCGGCGCCCGACGTCCGGGTGATCAATCTGGAGACCAGTGTCACGCGGCACAGCGGGTTCGACCCGGGCAAGGGCGTCCACTACCGGATGAACCCGGGCAACCTCGGCTGTCTGGGCGCCGCACGGCCCGACGTGTGCGTACTGGCGAACAACCACGTGATGGACTTCGGGCGGCCCGGACTCGAAGAGACGCTGGACGCCCTCGCGGACAGGGGTCTGCGGACCGCCGGCGCGGGACGGCACGCGGACGAGGCGAGCAGTCCCGCGGTCGTCCCGGCCGGCGCAGGACGGCGCGTGCTCGTCGTCTCGATGGGGACGCCCTCCAGCGGCATCCCGCTGGAGTGGGCCGCGGGGCCGGACCGTTCCGGGGTGAACTTCCTGGCCCGGCCCACCCGGGCGGCTGCCCTCCGGGTCTCGTCCCGCATGCGGGAGTCGAAGCGCCACGGGGACGTCGTCGTCGCGTCCGTGCACTGGGGCTCCAACTGGGGCTACGGCGTCCCGGGGAGCCAGCGGGCCTTCGCGCACGCGCTCATCGACGGCGGCGGCGTGGACGTCGTCCACGGGCACTCCTCGCACCATCCGCGGCCCGTCGAGGTGTACCGGGGGAAGCTCGTGCTCTACGGCTGCGGCGACTTCGTCGACGACTACGAGGGCGTCGAGGGGCACGAGGAGTACCGCGACGATCTGCGGCTGCTCTACCTCGTCTCCGTCGAGGCGGACACGGGTCGCTTCGCGGCACTCCGCATGGCGCCCTTCCAGTCGCGGCGGATGCGGCTGCGGCATGCGTCACCGCAGGACGCCGAGTGGCTGCGCGGCGTACTCGACGGCATCAGCGGCGAGTTCGGCGTACGGGTGGAGAACGGCGAGGATGGCATGCTCACCCTCCTGCCGGCGGACCGGGGCCGGCCGGATGCGGCGGACGGCGGTCACCGCGATCCCTCCTGACGGCGATCGCCGTGCTCCAACGGAGCCGTGTGCACCGGGAGTTCGTCCTGTGAGCATCGGTGGCGCCACGTCCGTCAACGGACGGTCCGGCCCGCCTGCCGCGCCGGTAGGGTGGCGCATTCAGTCTGTGGAACGCCTTTCACCGGAGAGACATGCTTCATCGCAATGCGCGGCACCTCGGGGCCGTCTTCCTCGCACTCGTGGTGCTGACGGGGGTGTCGAGCAACGGATGCAGCGACGGGGTGCCCTCCGGCCGCCCTGGAAAAGGCGACGATTTCGACCAGGACGACATCAGGGTCACCGTCGTTGAATGCGCGAGCAAGAAGCGCCCCAGCGCGACCGTGAAAGTCAGAGCCAACACCTCGCCGAAGGACCGCCGGTACTTCGTCGGCGTCGAGTTCCTCGACTCGAAGGGACGCGTCGTCGACAGCTCGTCGCAGAAACTGACACCCCAGCCCGATTCTCCGGACAAGGACGAGATCACGGCGAACGTCAAGTTCCCCATGAGCGAGCCCAAGAAGGCAGGTCAGGTGACCTCCTGCAAGATGGACCACGCGTTCTGACCGCGTCACGGTCCAGCGGTCGAGGCCCCGCCGGACAGCCCGCTCACCACTTTTACCACTCCGCGAAGGCGCCGTCCCCGTGCCGCCAGACCGGGTTGTGCCAGCTGTCCGCCGAGCCGTCCGCCGCGCGTACGGCCTTCTCGTCGATCTCGACACCCAGTCCCGGCCCCGTCGGCCGCAGCAGATGCCCCTCCTCGAAGCGGAAGACGGACCGGTCCGCGACGTAGTCGAGCAGCTCGGCACCCTTGTTGTAGTGGATGCCGATGGACTGCTCCTGGATGAGGAAGTTCGGGGTGCAGAAGGCCAGTTGCAGGGACGCCGCGAGAGCGAGCGGCCCCAGCGGGCAGTGCGGTGCGACCGATACGTCGAAGGTCTCGGCGAGCGTGGCGATGCGGCGGCTCTCCGAAATGCCGCCCGCGTGCGAGAGGTCGGGCTGGAGCACTGCGACCCCCGCCTGCAGCGCGGGCAGCACGTCCGTACGCGAGAAGAGCCGCTCCCCGGTGGCGACCGGCAGCGCCGTCGCGCCGGTCACCCTCGGAAGGAGGTGCGTGTACTCGGGCAGTACGGGCTCTTCCACGAACATGGGCGCGTAGGGCTCCAGCACCCCGACTGCCCTGATCGCGCCCGCGGTCGAGAAGCGGCCGTGGAAGTCGATCGCGAAGTCCCGTCCCGGGCCGAGGGCTTCACGTGCGGCCTCCGCCCTCGCCGCCACGTCGTTCAGTTCGGAGACCGTGGGAAGGCGGCTCATCCGCCCCGAGGCGTTCATCTTCACCGCGGTGAAACCGGCGTCCACCTGCGCGGCCACCTGGTCCCGTACGGCCGCGGGCTCGTCGCCGCCCACCCAGCTGTAGGCACGTGCCCGCTCCCGCACCGGACCGCCCAGCAGCCGGTGCACGGGAGCGCCGAGCGCCTTGCCCGCGATGTCCCACAGCGCCTGGTCGATGCCGGCGACCGCGCTGGAGAGCACAGGACCGCCGCGGTAGAAGGACCCCTTCGTCATGAGCTGCCACAGGTCCTCGACGCGCGAGGGATCGGCACCTACGAGGAACTGGCCGGCGAGCTCCTGCACGGCCGTACGCACGCTGTCGGCACGGCCCTCCACCACGGGCTCGCCCCAGCCGACGAGACCGTCGTCCGTCTCGATGCGGCAGAAGAGCCAGCGCGGCGGCACGGCGAAGGTCTCGACTCGGGTGATCTTCAAGTGGTGCTCCAGGTCGGTCAGTCGGTACTCAGGGCAGCCGGTGCGGAAGGTCTGTGCCGCTCATCCCTTCACGCTTCCCTCCGTCAGGCCCGTCCTCCAGTAGCGCTGGAGGACCAGCATCGCGACGGCGAGCGGGATGACGGACAGGAAGGCACCTCCGACGGTGTACTGCACGAGTTCGGGAATCCGGTCCTGGGAGGTCTGCCACGTGGTCAGACCCAGCGTGATCGGGTACATGCGGTCGTCGGACAGCATGACCAGGGGCAGGAAGTAGTTGTTCCAGATGCCCACGAACTGGAAGAGGAAGACGGTCACCAGCGCCGGCGACATGATGCGCAGCGCCAGCCCGAAGAAGATCCGTCCCTCTCGCGCGCCGTCCACCCGCGCCGCCTCCAGCAGCGTGTCGTCGACGGACGATTCGGCGAAGATCCGGCACAGGTAGACACCGAAGGGACTCACGACGCTGGGGATCAGCACAGCCCAGTAGGTGTTGGTCAGCCCCACCTTGTTGAACAGCAGGTAGAGCGGCAGCGCCAGCGCGGTGTGCGGCAGCAGCACGCCCGCGAGCACGGACTTGAACACCGCTTCCCGTCCGCGGAAGCGGTACTTGGCGAGAGCGAAGCCCGCCGCGGCGGCCAGCAGCGTGGCCAGCAGCGCGCCGACTCCCGCGTACAGCAGCGTGTTGGCCACCCAGTAGAGGTACACGTGGCCGTCGTAGCTGAGGACCTTGCCGATGTTCTCCAGCAGTCGCGGGCTGTCGAACCAGAACCCGTTGCTGCCGTAGATCTTGTCGGTGCTCTTGGTGGCGGCGATGACCAGCCAGTAGACCGGCAGCAGGAAGTAGACCGTGGCGACCGCCAGCGAGGCGACGAGCAGGATGCGGCCGGGCGGCGGTACGCGACGCGGGCCCGGAGGCGTGGTGCGTGCGGACGTGACAGGAGCCGCCGGGGCCGCTTCGGGGGTGGTCGTGGCACTCACCGCTCCCTCCTTTGCTTACGGGTGACCAGGCTGAGGAATCCGAACGACAGGGCGCAGGCCACGATGGCGAGAATGACGGCCTTGGCGGCGGCGAGATGGATGTTGGCGTTCGCGAAGGCGTCGTTGTAGGCATTGAGGTTCGGTGTGTAGGTGCTGGTGACGGCCGGGGTCAGCAGCTTGAGCACGAGCGGCTCCGCGAACAGCTGCATCGTGCCGATGATGGAGAAGACGCAGGTGAGCACCAGCGCGGGACGCACCAGCGGGATCTTGACGCGCAGCGCCGTCTGCCACGGGCCCGCACCGTCGATCTTCGCCGCTTCGTAGAGTTCCTGGGGGATGGACTTCAGCTGCGCGACGATGATCAGCATGTTGTAGCCCGCGAACTCCCAGACCACGATGTTCGCGATCGACCACAGCACGTTGTCGTAGCTCAGGAAGTCCGGTGCGGCGCTTCCCAGCGCCTCGGTGATCGGGCTGATCCCCGGCACGTACAGGAAGCCCCACAGGATGGTGGCGATGACGCCGGGAATGCCGTACGGCAGGAAGTACGAGGCGCGCAGCAGGCCCGCCCAGCGGTCGGAGAGCTGGTCGAGCATCAGCGCCAGCGTGAGCGCGAGAAGCAGCATCACGGGCACCTGTACGACGCCGAAGAGCAGCACACGGCCGAAACTGTCGACGAAGTCGGCCTGTTGGAGCGCCAGCGCGTAGTTCTCCAGACCGGCGAAACCGATGCTGGGTTCGCCGAGGCCGAGCGGTCCGTGCCGCTCGACCGTCAGGAGGCTCTGGTAGATCGCGTAGCCGATCGGCAGAACGAAGGCGAAGAGGAACAGCGCGAGGAACGGGCCCAGGAAGTACCAGGCGGCGCCGTCCGGCCTGGAGGAACGGCGGGCGCTCCGCGACGCGGAGCCGGGTGGGCCGGACGGGGCCGGTGGGCGGGTCTCGCCCGGCGAGTCGGCGGTGGCCGTCATCATGCGCTCCTCACCTTGAGGCCCTTGGCCCTGAAGTCGTCCAGAAAACGGCCCTGTATGTCGCCGAGGGCGTCGACGAGGGTGCCGTTCCCGGCGGCCACCCGCCCCATGGCGTCCTTGATGTGCTCGAAGGACTGACTGGTGGTCGGCGCCCACTTCCACGAGGTGTCCACGTTGCTGTCGGACTCCTGGAAGACCTCGTTGTAGTGCTGGCCGCCGAAGAACGGATCAGGCTTGCCGAGCGCGGACTCGCCGAGGTCGATGCGGGCCGCGGGCCAGCCGTAGCCCGCCTCGACGAGCAGGTCGATGCTCTTGGCGTCGGTGTTGAGCCAGTGTGCGAACTCGATGGCCTCGGCCGGATGCCGGCTGCCCTGAAGGACCGCCGTGGCGGAACCGCCCTGGTTGGCCGAGGCGTTGTCCCCCTTCTCCCACTGCGGGAGCGTGGTCACCCGCCACTTCCCCTTGGTGCCGGGGGCGTTGCCGCGCAGCAGCGCGTCGCCCCAGTGGGGACCGGGCCAGCTGGCCATCCGGCCGGTCTGTGCCGCCCTGTACCAGCCGCTCTGCAAGTCGGCCATGGGCAGGACGAGTTCGTCCCGGAGGAGTCCGTCCCAGAAGTCGGCGACCTCGCGGGAGAGTTCGGAGTCGATGTCGACGATCCAGGTGTCGCCCTCGGTACGTATCCACCGGGCGCCGCGCTGCCATGAGAAGGAGGCGAACCACAGGGCGCTGTTGGGCGCGAAGGTGGTGATGCGGGAGCCGCCCCCACGCTTCTTGATCTTGATCGCCGCCTGGCGGAACTCGTCCCAGGTGCCGGGGACTTCGGCGCCGCAGCGCTCGAAGATGTCCTTGCGGTAGTAGAAGCCCATCGGCCCGGACGCCTGTGGCATCGCACGGAGCTGCCCGTCGAATACGCCCTGGTTCCACTGCCAGTCGACGTACTGGTCCTTGAGCTTGTCCACGCCGTACTTGCTCAGGTTCGTCAGGCCGTTGACGAGCAGGAACTCCGGAATCGTGTGGTATTCGACCTGAGCCAGGTCCGGAGGGCTGCCGGCCTTCAGCGACGAATGCATCTTCTGGTAGCCGCCGTTGAGGCCGTTCGGCACGATCTGCAGCTCGACGTGGACGTCGGGATGCGTCTTGTTCCACAGGGCCACGGACTTCTGCAGTGGCACCCACGTCCAGAAGACCAGCTCGACCTTCTTGCCGTCCCTGCGCGGCGCCTGCTTCGTGAGCCGGGCCGCTCCCGCCGACTCGCCGCATGCGGCCAGCAGGGGAGTGGCGGCAGCGGCTGCGCCCCAGGAGAGGACCTTCCTACGGACCGGCATCTGACCTCCTTGTCAGGGGGTCCCCCCGGCCGGGGCCTTGGGGGGAGGGTCCCCCCGGCCGGGGCCTCAGGGGGAGGAGTCCCGCGGGCCTCAGGCCCGGGGGACCGTGGGCTCAGCGCTCCATGACCGCGACGCCGCGCGGCGGAAGCGACACGGAGGTGACCGCACCGGAGCCCGGGCTCAGACGGTCACTCATCGGCTCAGGGAGAGCGACGACGGCGGAGTCGTCGCCGTGGTTGAGCAGGAACAGGAAGCTGTGCTCGTCGTCCTCTCGGACCGTGGCCTGGACGCCGCTGGGCAGCCCGGGCAGCACGGGGTCCACCCCTGCCGCCTGCCGCACGTGGTCCAGCAGGCCGCGCATGGCTGTGTGTCCGAGCCGTGTCCCGACGTACCAGGCGGTGCCGCTGCCGTACTGGTGCCGGGTGACGGCGGGACGTCCAACCAGCTCGCCCGAGCCGAAGACCGCCACGGCCTCCGCACCCTCCAACTCCACGGCCTCGGACCACAGATCGCCTTCGGTGCCCGGCTCCAACTCCGGTCCGGCGGACGCCACACCCTCGACGGGCACGCGCACGCCCTCGTCCAGCGGCCAGAACTCCTCGACGCGCAGGCCGAGCAACTGCCGCAGCGGGGCCGGGTATCCACCCGGGTGTACGCGGTCGCGCTCGTCGACGATGCCGGAGAAGAACGAGACGAGGAGCTGCCCTCCGTCCTCCACGTACCGCGCCAGGCGGCGGGCGTCGTCCGCCCGGAGCAGATAGAGATTCGGGACGACGACGAGCTTGTAGCCCGCCAGCTCACTGGAAGGCGGAAGGATGTCGCAGGCCACGCCCGCGTCGAAGAGCGGCCGGTGGTGCGCGCGGTTGATCAGCGCCTGGTCGAGGGCGGTCGAGGGATGCGAGTCGAGCTCCAGCGCCCACCAGCTGTTCCAGTCCGTCAGCAGCGCCGTCTCCGCGCGTGAGCGGGTGCCCGCGATCTCCGGTACGGAGGCGAACTCGCGCCCGAGCTCGCTCACTTCGCGGAAGGCGCGGGTGTCCGTGCCGCCGTGCGGAAGCATCGCGGAGTGGAACTTCTCGGCGCCGCCCAGCGACTGCCGCCACTGGAAGTACATGATCGCGTCGGCGCCCTGCGCGACTGCCTGCCAGCTCCACAGCCGCATCGCACCGGGGGGCTTCGGGCTGTTGCGGGGACGCCAGTTCACCGCGCTGGGCGCCTGCTCCAGCAGCATCCACGGCTGCCCGCCGAGAGCCGAGCGCATGAGGTCGAAGTTGAACGCGGCGCGCAGGTGCTCGTCCGGATCGTAGGGGTCCTGGTAGAAGTCCAGGGACATCACGTCCTGGTGGCGTGCCCACTCGAAGGCGTCCACCGGCTTGTGGTGCGCCATCAGGTTCGTCGTCACCCGGGTGTCCGGCGTGAGGCGGCGCAGCACGGCCAGCTCCGCGAGATAGCACTGGCGCAGGGCGTCGTCGCTGAAGCGCAAGTAGTCCAGCTGCTGGGAGGGGTTGGCGAACGTGGGCGCGAGCCGGGGCGGCAGCACCTCCTCGAAGGAGTCGTAGCGCTGCGACCAGAAAGCGGTGGACCAGGCCTCGTTGAGGACGTCGACGGTGCCGTAGCGCTCAGCCAGCCAGCGGCGGAAGTCCGCGGCCGAGACGTCGCAGAAGCACTGGCGGATGTGGCAGCCGTACTCGTTGCCGACGTGCCACACCTCCAGGGCCGGGTGCTGCGCGTAGCGGGTGGCGACCTGCTCGACGAGCCGGGTCGCGTACTGGCGGTAGACGGGGCTCGAGGGGCAGTAGTGCTGCCTGCCGCCGGGCCACTTGCGGCGGCCGTCCTCCGTCTCCGGAAGGATCTCCGGGTGCATCCGCGACAGCCACGGCGGCGGTGACGCGGTCATCGTCGCCAGGCACACGCGGAGGCCCGCCTGCGCGAGGTTGTCCATGACGCGGTCGAACCACCCGAAGTCCCATTCCCCGGGGCGCGGTTCGACCCTGGCCCAGGCGAAGACACCGGCTGTCACCAGGGTGACCCCGGCCTCCTTCATCAGCTGGACGTCCTCGGCCCACACCTCCTCGGGCCACTGCTCGGGGTAGTAGTCGCCGCCGAAGTGGATCCGCCTGTCCGGCCCTTCAGGCCTGTCTGCCCTCATGCTGCTGCGCACCTTCGCCTCTCGGGTCGCGGTTCGCTCTCGGACGTCAAGCGTGGTCAATCCATTAATTATGAATTAACGTAAGTGCAGCCCGGATGCCGGTCAACCCTCCGGGCGACGGTCCGTACCGGAGGAGGGGGCAGCGCCATGACAGGTCCGACGAAGGGGCCGGCGAACGAGTCCGCGCCCGGGTCCGAGGCCGGGTCGACGGGCGGGCCGGGGGCCGGCGCCGGGGCCCGGGCGGACGCGGGGACCGAGTCCGGTGGCGCCGGCCGCTTCCGTGGCCGTACCGCCGTCGTCACCGGCGCCGCCACCGGTATCGGCGCCGCCACCGCTCGCCGCCTGGCCGCCGAGGGCGCCGCCGTCGTGGTCGCGGACGTCGACGAGGCGCGGGGCGTACGGGTCGCGAGGGAGATCCGCGAAGGCGGCGGCGACGCGGTCTTCGTACGGGCCGACGTGGCGTCGCAGGAGGCGTGGGTGCGCATCCTCGAGTCCGCCCGCGCCTACGGGCCCGTCGGTGTCCTGGTCAGCAACGCCGTGAGGGTGGAGGTCGCTCCCGCGCACGAGACGTCGCCCGAATCGTGGAACCGCCAGATCTCCGTGGGGCTCACCGCCGCCTTCCTCGGCGTACGCGCCTGCCTCGAAGACCTGCGCGCCGAACGCGGAGCCGTCGTCCTCGTGTCCTCCGTTCACGCGCACCGCGGAATCCCCGGCCATCCCGCCTATGCGGCGGCGAAGGGCGGACTGCTCTCCCTCAGCGGCCAGTTGACCGTCGAGTACGGGCCGGAGGTGCGGTTCAACACCGTGCTGCCGGGCCCGGTCCTCACCGGGCTGTGGGACCGCGTGCCGGAGGAGGAGAGGGCGGCCAGCGTCGCGGAGACCGCCGCCCGCCGGTTCGGTACGCCGGAGGAGGTCGCCTCCGCGGTCGCCTACCTCGCTTCGCCGGAGGCGTCGTACGTCACCGGGGCGAGCCTCCTCGTCGACGGGGGGTGGAGCGTCATGAAGTCCTCGGCGTGAAGTCCCTTTCATGACAGGGGAGTCGGGGCGGGGGAGCGGTGCCCCGAGCGGAGGATTGGGGGACGGCACAACGGAGAGAGAAGGTCAGGGGAATGTCCGGTTATGCGCGTCGCGGGGTACACGGCCAGACCGTCGAGACCATCGCGCACCGTGTGCTGAGCGGCCGTATCGGTGAGGGGGACACACTCGACCTGGGGGCGCTTCAGACCGAACTCGGCGTCAGCCTCACCGCGTTGCGCGAGTCGCTGAAGGTGCTCGCCGCCAAGGGCATGGTCGACGCGCGGCAGAAGCGGGGCACGTTCGTGCGGCCGCGTGCCGACTGGCACTTCCTCGATGTGGACGTGCTGCGCTGGCAGTTCGAGTCGGCGGAAGGACCGGCCGCCTCAGCCGGCAATCCGCTGCTGCGGGACCTGGGCGAGGTGCGCGGCATCGTCGAACCGGCGGCGGTGCGGCTCGCCGCGGAGCGCCGCACCGAGCGGGACCTGGCCGTGCTGGACGGCGCGCTGGAGGCGATGGCGCGGGCCTCGGAGGTCGGCGAGGAGGCCGTCGACGCCGACCTCGCCTTCCACCGGGCCCTGCTCGCGGCATCGCACAACGAGATGCTGGAACGCATGGAGATGGTCATCGCGACGGGTCTCGCCCACCGCGACCGGCTCGTCCACGCCTCCGGCCACCGTCCGCAGAATCCCGTGCCGAGCCATGGCGCGGTGCTCGACGCCGTACGCGCACAGGACCCCGACGCGGCGGAGGCGGCCATGCGGGCCCTCCTGGAGCAGTCGGCCCGCGACCTGGAGGAGATCAGGGGGGCCGAGAGGGCCACCTGAACTCCTCCTGCGTCCACGTCGCTTGGACCGTGCCGCCGGAGCCGATGACTCTCGCGGCAGAAGCCCGGGTGATCTTCGGGCGCTTTCCCGGGGCGATCGGTCCAGGCTCGACATCCTAGGCAACGTCTCCGCTTCCGGGTTCGCCGGCCACCGCAGTCCGCGTTCCAAGCACCGGAAGCTGTCACGCCCATTGACATCCGGGAGGTGACCGGAGTTGGCTACGCGCCAGCATGTTAACGATAACACCCGCACGTGAGGGGCCGGTCCCATGCATGGACGCCGTCACAGCACCACCTCGAATCCCGCCCTGAACCGCCGGGCTCTCCTCGCGGCCGCCGGTGCCGCCGCCCTCACCACCGCTTGCGGAACTGCCGCGGGCCGGCCTCCGGGTGAGGTGGCCCTGCACGGCGACAACGCGTCGTGGGACAAACCGATCGCTGCCGCGGGCCGCCGGATGAGGACGGTCGCGGGCATCGAACTGGTCCCGCTGGTCATACCGTCGGTCGAGTCGTTCGAGCAGATCGTCAAGTCCTCGCTGCGCACCAGCAAGACGCCGGACATGCTCAAGTACTGGTCCGGGTACCGGCTTCAGGATCTGGCCCGTACCGGCGGGATCATCGAGATGACCGGCCAGTGGAAGAGGGCCGCCGCACGCGGCTGGGTCGATCCGAAGCTGCGCAGTGCCTTCACCTACAAGGGCCGTGTATGGGCCCTGCCGATGAACCTGACCTACTGGGTCTTCTTCTACAACACCGAGGTCTTCGCCCAGCACGACCTCGAGGCCCCGAAGACCTGGGACGACTTTCTCGCGGCCTGCAAGCGCCTCAAGAGCGCCGGGATCACACCGCTGCACGCCACCACCGACGGTCGCTGGCCGGCCTTCATCTGGTTCATGGAGGTACTCACTCGCCAGGACCCGCGTTTCTACCAGGACTTGATGAACGGGCGGGGCAGCTACAACGACCCGCGGGCGGCGCGAGCCATGCGCACCATCGTCTCGTTCTTCGACAACGACTGGTTCACGCCCATGGACATGAGCCACGACGACGCTGCCGCCGCCGTGGTGCACGGCAAGTTGGGGATGATGCCGGGCGGCACCTTCCTCACGCCCAACCTGCAGGCGGCGGGCGGCAAACCGGGTGCCGATGTGGACGCGTTCGTACTGCCCATGGCCGATCCCCGGGCACGGCCCAGCATGATCTTCGAGTCGAGCGCGCTGGTGTGCACGAGCAAGGGTCCCGACCGCGAGGAGGCCGTCAAGGCGGCAGGGCAGTGGTTGCACCCGCAGGTGTCGGAGGCGTTCACGCACACCCTGCAGGACGGATGCCCCAACCCCTTGGTGAAACCGGCCAATCCGATGGTCGAGGGCATCGCCCGCACTGTGCGGGAGAAGCGGCTGTGGATGCTCAACCGCTTCTGGGAGCAGGGCCCGCCGGAACTGGTGGAGTCGACCGTCGACGACTTGGCGGGCTTCCTGCTCGACCCGTCCTCCTACCGGCAGGTGCTCAGGAGGATGCAGGAACGTGCTGACGAGGCGTGGCGGGTGTGGAGGGAGGCGGAGAAGGTATGAGCGAGACGCTGAGCACCACCGGGCCGCTGCGGGTCAGGCGGCGGATTCCCACCCGGACGCCCGGGCGGGCCTCCGGCGGCGCGGCGGCGCGGGGCAGGCTGGGCAGCCCTGCCGGGTCGCTGGTGTGGGCCGCCCCGGCGCTGGCCTTCGTCGGGATCCTGCTGGTCTATCCGTTCTTCCGGAGCGTCTACGGCAGCCTGTTCGCGGACAACGGCTTCACCAGTGAGTTCGTGGGTCTGGACAACTACGTCCGCCTGGCGGAGGACCCCATCCTGGGTCGTTCGCTGATCAACACCGTGATGTGGGTGGCGGGGACGCTGCTGCTTCCCGTGGCTGCCGGGTTGCTGATCGCGGTCGCCACGCACCGGATGCGTCTGGGCAGTCTGGCGACGCTGGTGATCGTCCTGCCGTACGCGATCTCCGGGGCCTCGACGGCCGTGCTGTGGAAGTTCATGCTGACCTCGGACGGCGCCGTCAACCAGGTACTCGGCGCGGTCGGTCTGGACTCGCTGGCGCAGCCCTGGCTGCTGGAGTGGCCGCAGAACACGCTGTCGCTGATCGTCGCCGGCACCTGGCAGGCGACGGGCATCAACGTGGTCCTCTTCACCATCGGACTGCGTGCCATCCCCCGCGACATCGTCGAGGCCGCACACCTGGACGGCGTGAGCGGCTGGAGCATGTTCCGGCACATCACGCTGCCGCAGTTGCGGGCCATGACCGTGGTGGTCGTCGGCATGGCGATCGTCAACTCGCTGAAGGCGTTCGACCTGATCTGGGTGCTTACGCAGGGCGGGCCCTCGCGCTCCTCGGAGACGCTTGCGCTGACGATGTACCGCGAGGCCTTCCGGCTCTTCCACGTCGGCTACGGCTCGGCCGTGGCCCTGGTTCTGTCCGTCATCGTCGTCGCCGCGTCCTGGCTGTATCTGCGCCGCCAGATGCCCGGCGCCCGGGACTGAGGAGGCACGGACGATGGGACGTGCGCTGCGCAACATCTTCGTCGCCGGATGCGTGCTGCTCTGGCTGATCCCGCTCTATCTGCTGATCGTCAACGCCCTTACCCCTGCGGGTGGTTACACCGGTACACCGGACTGGGCACCGCGCGGGTTCGCGATCCTCGACAACCTGCACATCGCGTGGAGCGAGGCGGGCATCGGGCAGAGCTTCCTGGTCTCGCTGCTGTACTCGGTGGTGTGCGGGGCGGTGGCCGTGCTGGTCGCCGCGATGGCCGCATTCGCCGTCGTGGTACTGCCGGTTCCCAGGCCCGCCTTCTGGTTCTGGCTGATCTACTCCGGGACGCTCTTCCCGTTGCAGATGTTCCTCGCCCCCCTGTTCGGACTGTACGCGGACGCCGACCTCTACGACACACGGCTCGGCCTGATGCTGGTGTACGTGGCGTGGGCGGCGCCTTTTGCGTTCTTCCTCATCCGCAACCAGATGACGACCATGCCGCCGGAGATCACAGAGGCGGCGATGCTGGACGGCGCATCCTTCCGGCGGATCTTCTGGCGCATCCACGTGCCGCTGATGAGCTCCGGTCTGGGGGCGGCGTTCATCTTCCAGTTCGCCGCCGTCTGGAACGACCTGCTGCTGGGCATCACGCTCAGCCGCAGCCCCGAGGTGCAGCCGGTGATGGCGGCGCTGATGACGCTCAACTCCGCGTACAGCTCCTCCGGTCCGCCCGTGATCCTCGCCGGGGCGTTGATCGTCTCGGTGCCCACCCTGCTCGTCTTCCTCCTCTTCCGCGGTCTCTTCCTCCGCGGAGTCACCGCCATCGCCCGATGAAAGCGAGTGCCGCATGACGACCCGTGCCCTCGTACGGACAAACGACTGGGACCACGAGAGGATCCACGACAGCCTGCGCGCGTCCGTCGTCTCGGCGGAAGGGCGGCTGGGCGGCGGCAGGCTGCGGCTGGTCCAGGAGCCGCTGCTGCGCCGCGCCTCCGGCGGCGGACTGCTGCAGTCGCTGCGCGTGGAGCCGGCAGCCGGCCACGCCGTTCCGGATGAGCTGGACGTACGCACGGACTCCGGTGCGGGCCTGCCCGTCGAACGGCAGCCGGGCCCAGCGGGTTCGGTACGGCTGCTCGTGCCGGCCGTCGACTCGGCTCAGGACGTCGCCGTCTCGCTGCCGGGCCGGGACGAGGAGAGCATCGCGGTGACGCTGACGCCGCAGCGGCGGTGGACGGTCCATCTCGTCCACCACTCGCATCTCGACATCGGCTACACCGATCCGCAGGGCCGGGTGCTGGCCGAGCATCTGTCCTATCTGGACTCGTGTCTGGAGCTGACGCGGGCGACGGACGACTGGCCCGCCGACTCTCAGTTCCGCTGGTGTGTGGAGTCGCTGTGGTCCTTCCAGCAGTGGGCCGCGGCCCGGCCGGCGGAGCAGGTGGCGGAGTTCGTACGCCGGGTACGGCAGGGACGCATCGAACTGACCGCGATGCCGTTCAACCTGCACACCGAGACCTGCTCCACAGACGAACTCCACGAACTGCTGCGCTCCGCACGGCAGGTGAGCGACGAGCACGGTCTCACCCTCCCCTCCGCGATGCAGACCGACGTACCTGGCTCGGTCGTGGGGCTGGTGGATGCGCTCGCCTCGGCAGGCGTGAAGTACCTCTCGGTGGCGCATAATTGGGCGGGCCGCTCCGTGCCGCACCTCGTCGGCGGGGACAAGCTGCCCCGGCTGTTCCGCTGGGCGGCCCCCAGCGGCAACAGCCTGCTGGTGTGGGTGACGGACACCCCGCACGGGCTGGCCTACATGGAGGGCCCGCTGCTCGGCTTCGACACCGACTACGGTCGCGTCGACGATCTGCTGCCCGCCTATCTGACGGCGCTGGCGACCCGCCCCTATCCGTACCCGGGCAGCGTCTTCGGCTGGAGCATGGACCAGGAGCAAACCGAACGTGAGCCGTACCCGTGGGACGTGCTGCACCTGCGTGTACAGGGCAAGTTCGGGGACAACGCGCCGCCGCGCCGGATCATCGCCGACACCGTGCGCCGCTGGAACGAGACGTGGGCCTACCCGCAGTTGCGTCTCTCCCGTAACGAGGATTTCTTCACCGACGCGGAGGCGCGCCTCGGCGACAAGATCCGTACCTTCGAGGGCGACTGGACGGACTGGTGGGTCGACGGCGTCGGTTCGGGTGCGCATCCGCTCTCGATGGCGCGCACTGCCCAGTCCGCCGTCGCCGACGCCCAGACCCTCGGCACCTTCGCCGGAATAGTCGGCGCTGACGGCGCAGTTGAGGAGACAGCCGGAGCGGCCGGAGTCTACGAGGCCGTCTCTCTCTTCGACGAACACACCTGGGGAGCGGCCGACCCCTGGACCCACGGCCACGAGCACACGCACTCAGGCGAGCAGCAGTGGCACTGGAAGTACGGGCAGGCGCTGCGCGCCCACGACGACTCCCGGTCCTTGCTGGACCGCGCCGCCGCGCGCCTCGGGCAGCGGCTGGCCGCCGCGGAGGGAGCGGACGCTTCGTACCACGTGATCAACACCTGCTCGTGGCCGCGTACGGAGATCGCGGAGATCTGGCTGCCGGAGAGCAGCATCGGTCTGGGCGCGTCCGTGTCCGTACACGACGCCCGCACGGGCGAACCTCTCGACCACGAGGAACGCGCCCAGGTCAACCCCGAACACCGCGACGCGGGACGCTTCCTGCGCGTGCGCGTGGAGGACGTACCGCCGGCGGGCTCGGTACGCCTGGACATCTTCGCCGGGCCCGAGCCGGCGGAGAGTCCGCGTGCCGCTCCCCCGTGGAATCCGACCGGCGGTCCCGAGAAGCACGACCCCGGCGAGAGCGCGGCGCGGGCGCAGGCACACACGGACCCCGCGCTGCTGGAGAACGAACACCTCGCGGTGCGGGTCGACCTCGCCCACGCGTGCGTCTCGTCCGTCGTCGACAAGGCGACCGGCCGGGAACTGGTTCGCACGGACGCGACCGTCGGGTTCAACGCCTACATCCACGACAGCTACACCACGGCCGGAGGCTTCAACCACAACTCCAGCCGCACCACGGCCTCCGACCGGCTGGAGCACCTGGGCACGCGCGTGGTCGCGCCTCCCGCTGCGCTGATCGCCCGTACGTCCACCACCACTTCGGAGTCCGTCACGTACGAGACCCGGCCCGGCGGCGCGAAGCGGGTGCGCACCACCTTGACGCTGCCGCGCGGCATCGCCCGGCTCGACATCGACAACCGCGTCGACAAGGACGCCACGCTGGGCAAGGAGAGCGCGTACTTCGCGTTCCCCTTCGCCTTCGACGATCCCGAGGTGCGGATGGAGGCCTCGGGCGGCGTCACCGGCAGCGGCCTTCCCGTCGTGCCCGGTTCGGCTCTCCACATGCGGGCCGTGCGCCGCTGGATCACGCTCGCCGAAGGCGACTTCACCGTCGCGTGGGCCACGCAGGACGCGCCGCTGGTGCAGTTCGGGAACATCGCCCTGCCGTACGCGCCGTTCCCCCGCACACTGGAACACGACGAGCCGGCCACCGTCTTCTCGTGGATACACAACAACCTCTGGGACACCAACTTCCCCAGCACGCAAGGCTTCGACTTCAGCTTCCGCTACAGCCTCGCCTGCGCGTCCAGGCAGGCGGCGACCGGCCTCGGGCCGCGCACGGCTGCGGCCGGGAGCCGTCCGCTGCACGCCGTGCGGGCACGGGGCGGGCCCGGCGGCGGGGGCGGTGAGGCCGGGGATGCCCGCTCGCTGATGAGCGACTCCCTCGCCTTCGCCGAACTCGGCGACGCGCGGGTGCGTCTCGTCGGCGCGACGACTCCAGGCCCCGGCAAGGCCGTACTGCTGCGGCTGCAGTCCTTCGCCGAGGAACCCCTGACGTGCCCGGTACGGGCGCTCTTTCCCGTGACGGCCGCGCACCGCGCCGACTACCTCGGCCGCGCGGTGAGCCCGCTCCAGCTCGCCGACGGTACGACGCGCGTGGACATCCCACCGCTGAGCACGGCGGCGGTGCTTTTCGAACGTCCGTGACGCGGCCCGGCCCCACAGCCGCACCCCGCTTCCGTCCCCGAAGGAGAACCTGTGTACCGGCTCGACCCGCGATACGCCCCTGCGCCGCAGGCCCGCCTCGTCACCGGCTGGCAGGCCGTGTCCGCGGAACTGCCGCAGGAACCGGCGGTCGTGGCGGTGGACGGGCCGCCGGCCACGGACTGGGACACCCTGCGGAGCCGCCTGGCGAAAGACCTCTCCTCCAGCGGCACTGCGGTGGAGGTGCTCGACGTGCGCGACCACTACGCACCGGCGGAGGTCGTCGTGCGGCGCACCGTGCGGCCCGAGGACGCCGGTGACCCCTACTACTGCAAGCTCGCGGACAACTCTGTGGAGCACCTCTTCGGCACCGTCCCGGAGCCGGCGCCGCCGCGGGAGGGACTGCTGCTGATCTGCGGCCCGGGCGCAGCCGTGCTCGCACACGATGTGCTGTGGTACGCGGACGTACCCAAGCGCCACGCGGAGGCCGCTGTCGCGGCCGGCACCGGATCCAATCTCGGACTGCCGGGCCTGCGCGGCGAGTTGCGCCGGCTGTTCTACGTCGACTGGCCCATGCTCGACCGGCACCGGGACGCCCTGGCACCCCGCGTCGATGCCTGGCTCGACGTGCAGGAGCCCCAACACCCCGTCCTCATCGACGGGGACGGGCTTCGCGCCACTCTGGCGGCGCTGGCCCGGCGTCCCGTGCGCACCCGGCCGTACTTCAACTCCACACCGTGGGGCGGGCATTGGGCGCAGCACAGGCTTGGCTTCAACCCCGACGCGCGCAACACCGCCCTGGGCTACGAACTGATCGCCCCGGAATCCGGTGTCCTCATCGGCGAGGGCCCCGGGGCACAGGCCGAAGTCCCCTTCCAACTGCTCTGCGTGCTGCATCCGCTGGAGATGCTGGGCTCCGGGGTGCACGCCCGCTACGGCACCTCGTTCCCCATCCGCTTCGACTACCTGGACACCGTCGGAGGCGGAAACCTCTCGCTGCACTGCCACCCCAGGGAGCGGTACATGCGGGAGCGCTTCGGGTGGCACTACACGCAGCACGAGACGTACTACATGACCGTCGGCGGCCCCGGCACCCGTGTCTTCCTCGGCCTGCGGGAGGACGCCGACGTCGCGCTGTTCCGCAAGGAGGTCGAGGAGGCGGTCTCCGAGGGCACGCCGATGCGTCCGGAGGATCATGTGCTGACCTTCCCCGCCGAACAGGGAAGGCTCTTCATGATCCCCGCCGGCACGCCGCACGCGAGCGGCGCCGGCAATCTCGTACTCGAGATCAGCGCCACCCCGTACCTCTACAGCCTCCGCTTCTACGACTGGCTGCGTCCGGACGCCGACGGCAACCCACGCCCCCTTCCCTACGAGCACGGCCTGGCCAACCTCGACACCTGGCGCCGCGGCGAGGACGTCGCCCGCGACCTGGTGCCGCGGCCGCGCACCCTGCGTACAGGCGACGGCTGGCGGGAGGAAGTCGTCGGCGCGCTGGAGGAGATGTTCTACGAGGTGCGGCGTCTGGTCCTCGACGGCACCGCTGCCGCCGAGGACGACACCGACGGCCGCTTCCATGTGCTGAACGTCGTCGAGGGCCAAGGCGTGACGGTGGAGACCGCCAACGGCCACCGGCACCCGCTCGCCCACGCGGAGACCCTCACCGTGCCCGCGGCGGTCGGACCGTACCGGCTGCGCCCGGCCGGCGGCGGACCAGCCAAGGTCGTCAAGGCGCTCGTACGGCCGGAGGACGCGCCGTGAGAGCCGTACTCGAGATCGGCGGAACGCATGTCACGGCCGCGTTGGCCGACCCCGGGAGTGCCGAGGTCACCGCACACGTCAGCCGGCGACTCGATGCGCAAGGCAGCGAGGAGGACATCCTCGGCAGCGTCATCTCATGCGCCGCCGGGCTGCCCGCGCCGCCCGGCGCCGTGTGGGGCGTGGCCGTGCCCGGTCCCTTCGACTACGCCCGGGGCATCGGACTCTTCGAGGGCGTCGGCAAGTTCGACAGCCTGCGCGGCGTCGACGTACGCGCGGCGCTGCTGGACGGACTCTCCGGCCGTCCTGCCGGCATGGTCTTCCTCAATGACGCGCACGCTTTCCTGCTCGGGGAGTGGCACGCGGGAGCGGCACAGGGCCACGGGCGCTGTGCCGGGATCACACTCGGCACGGGCGTGGGTTCTGCGTTCCTCGCGGACGGCTCCCCGCAGACGGGCGGGCCGGCCGTGCCGCCCCAAGGCCGCGCCGATCTGCTGCAGTCGGGCGGACGGCCGCTGGAGGAGACGGTCTCCCGCCGTGCCATCCGCGAACGTTACGGCGAAGCATCGCTCGACGTCGACGGCATCGCCTCCCGGGCCCGCTCCGGCGAGGACCGCGCCCGCACCGTCCTCGACGAGGCGTTCACCGCTCTGGGAGACGTGCTGGCACCGTATCTGACCTCGTTCGGTGCCTCGGTGCTCGTCGTCGGCGGCTCGATGACGGGCTCCTGGGACCTGATCGGCCCCGCACTCCGGGCCGGACTGGGGGATACTCCGGTCACGGTGAGGGCAAGCCGTCTCACCGGCGACGCCGCGCTCATCGGCGCGGCCCACGCGGCGGTTGCGACGTGAAAGGGGGCTGGGCAGGGATGGCGGACGCGCGGGCGGCCAACGGCGGGAAACCCACGCTGCGGGACGTCGCCGAACTGGCGGGCGTCAGCTCCATGACGGCTTCGCGTGTTCTGCGCGGCGACCCGCGTGCGACGGCGGCGACGCGGAAGCGCGTACAGGCGGCGGCCGACGAACTGGGCTACATGCCCAACCACATGGCCCGCAGTCTCCGCCTCGGCGAGGGCACGGGCCTCATCGGTCTCCTCGTCACCAACCTCGCCAACCCCTTCTACTCGCAGCTCGCACTCGGCGTCGACTCGGTGCTGGCCCCGCACGGGCTGAAGACCGTCATCGCCAACACCAAGCAGGACCCGGTCACCGAGCGCGAACTCGTCGCCGACCTCGTGGCGCGGCGCGTCGACGGCGTCGTGGCCGTGCCCGCCTCGACCGACCAGCGCCACCTGGCGGCTGCGGCGGAGGGCGGTGTGCCCGTTGTCCTGGCCAGTCGTCCGCCGGAGGGGTTCGAGGCCGACTGCGTCCTCGTGGACGACTTCGGCGGAGCACGCCGTGCCACCGAGGACCTGCTCGCCCAGGGCCACCGCACGATCGGCTTCGTGGGCTCACCTCAGACCGTCTACACCGGAACGCAGCGTCTCAAGGGCTTCACCGACGCGCTCGAGGCCGCGGGGCTTCCCGTCGACGACCGCTACGTACGGCAGGGGCAGAAGACCACCGGTGAGGCGACGCTCGCCGCGCGGGAACTCCTCGCGCTGCCCGATCCCCCTACCGCCTTGTTCTGCTCGAACAACCGCAACACCATCGGTGCCTACCACGCCGTCCGCGCCGCGGGCCGATCCACCGCCCTCACCGGGTTCGACGACTTCGAACTCGCCGACGCCCTGGGGCTTCCGCTCACCGTCGTCGCGTACGACACCGACCAACTCGGCCGCCGCGCCGCCGAGTTGCTGGTATCCCGGATACGGCCCACCGGCCAGCCGTCGCCGGGGGAGCCCCGCCCGCCCCGCAGGATCACTGTCCCCACCTCGCTCATCACCTACAACCCGGCCGGCAGACAGGCTCTCTGACCGCGGTAGGCGTAGCGGCAGGGACGAACGGCGCAGCGCTCCGGCTGGAAACAGAGCGTGCGCGATCCGCCGTGCAGCGCACGCTGACAGAGGACGGAGCCGTTGTGCGCCTCAGCCGCCGTGCCGCGGCGGCCCGGTCACTCCCCCTCGTCCTGCGGAGGAACTCCCAGAGCCAGCACCGCCGCGTCGTCGACCAGGCCCTCGCCGAAGGCGTTCAGCAGCTCGGTCATGGCCCCGACGGTGGCCTCGGCGGAGCAGGGGGCCAGCACGTCGGCGTAGCCGAGCAGCGCGTCGTCGCCGTAGCGGTCGCCCGCGTCCGTGGCGGTGTGGGCCTCGGTGAGTCCGTCGGTGTAGAGGAGCAGAGTGTCTCCGGGGCTCAGATGCACGGTCGTGGTGGCGACGTCCGGTTCGCTCAGTACCCCGATCAGCTGGCCGCCCGGGGTGGGGATGTATCCCGCTGATCCGGAGCCGCTCAGCATCAGGGCGTTGGGATGGCCGCCGCTGGCGAGGGTGACGCGGAACCCTCTTCCCTCCTGCTTGAGCACGCCGAAGAGCACCGTGCAGAACCGGGGGTCGTGCTCGTGATCGGCGGTGTTCAGCACGGTGTTGAGGTTGCTGAGCACGGCCACGGGCTCGGGGTTGTAGACCGCGGTCGCCCGTAGCGTGTAGCGGGCCAGCGATGTCAGCACCGCGGCGGGTGCTCCCTTGCCGCACACGTCGCCGATGAACAGTCCCCACGCGTCGGCCGTGAGCGGGAACAGGTCGTAGAAGTCGCCACTGACCTCGTCGGGGGAGGCGATGTGGTAGTGCGCCGTGACCTCCAGCCCCGGAGGGGATGCCAAGGCCGGTGGCACCAGGGTCCGTTGCAGCGTGCTGACCAGGTTCTGGGAATGCTCACGTTCGCGTTCGGCCTTCTCGCGGGAGCGCAGCAGTTCCCTCTCGTACGCACGGCGGTCGCGGGCGTCGTTGACGGTGGTGCGGATCAGCTGCGGCTGCCCGGCGCTGTCCGTCTTGACGGCCGAGGTGACGAGAACCGGGAGGCGGGAGCCGTCGGCCGTCCTCAACTCCAGGGCGATGCCGCTGACTTCATGCTGAAGGTGGACGAGCGGGGCGAAGTGCGTCTCGTGGTAGAGCTTTCCGCCCATCGTCAGAAGATCGGCGAAGTGCATGCGGCCGACGACCTCGTCGTGCGAACGGCCCAGCCAGTGCAGAAGCGTGCGGTTGACCTTGACGATCTTCCCGTCCATCAGGGTGGAGAGGTAACCGCACGGTGCGTTCTCGTAGAGGTCCTCCGGGTTGTCCTCCAGCAGTTCGGCGTGCGGGACATGTCCGGGTGCACCGCCGCCGTCGGGAGTGCGGTGCGCTCGCGGCGGCTCCGCTGCGCCATGTCCTGCCCTGGACATCATCCGTCCCGTGCCGCGAATCCGGAGATGGCCTCGGCGGTGGCCTCCGGGGCGCTCAACTGCGGGCAGTGGCCCACCGCGTCGAGGGTCACCAGCTCACTGCCGGGGATCGACTCGTGCACGAACGCGCCGACCTCACGCGGCGCGATCACGTCCTGGGCGACCTCGATCACCCGCGTGGGCACGGACACGCGACGCAGATCGGCGCGGTTGTCGGAGAGGAAGGTCGCGCGGGCGAACACTCTCGCGACGGCCGGGTCGAGCCGGCAGAAGCTGTTGGTCAGCTCGTCGGTCAGTTCGGGGCGCTCCGGGTTGCCCATCACCACCGGCGCCAACGACTCCGACCAGCCCAGGTAGTTGCTGTCCAGCGATTCCAGCAGCTCGTCGATGTCCTCGGCGCTGAACCCGCCGCGGTAGCCCGCATCGTCGATGTAGCGCGGCGAGGGTGTGAGCAGGATGAGCTTCTCGAACAGCCGGGGCTCCGACGCGGCGGCCAGTACGGCGAAGACGGCACTCACCGAGTGTCCGACGAGTACGAGGGGGCCCAGGGCGAGTTCGTTGCAGATCTCGACGATGTCCTCGGCATAGGAGTCGAGCGAGGCGTACCGCTCGGCGCTCCACGCGGAGAGATCCGACTGTCCCGTCCCCACGTGGTCGAACTGCACGATCTTGAAATCGTCCGCCAGCCTGGGCGTCACGAGCCGCCACATGTTCTGGTCGCAGCCGAAGCCGTTGCACAGCATGATCACAGGCCCGTCCTCCCGGCCGGTGATCACCACGTTGTTCCTGCTCACCACATCCATAACGCCTCCATTGTCCTACTAAGTCCTGTATGGGGCACGGCTCGGCGAGGGGAGCGATCAGCTTGATCGACTTTCGTGCTGGGGTTGATGAACGGTGCGTAGGCACGTATGCATGAGTCATGCATGATGCCAATCGCACGGCCAACCTCCTCGGCGCCACCGCGCTCGCCGTCACCGACCTGACCCTCAGCGGAGCGACCGGCGCCGCCGGCACCAGCGCGAGCGGCGCGGCCGCGCTGGTGGTCCTCGACGCCGCACCCGGTCTGAGCGTCACCGAACTGGGCCGTCGCGTCGGCCTCTCGCAGCCCGCAGCGGCCCGCATGGTCGACTCGCTCGAATCGGGCGGCCTGGTCGAGCGCCGCCAGGGCCCGGGCCGCTGGGTCTCCGTGACCGCCACGCCCGCAGGCGCCCGCACGGCCCGTACCCTGCTCGCCGCCCGCGGCGCCCCGCTGAGCGCGGTCGTGGACGTACTGGACGACGAGGAGCGCGAGACGCTGGACGCTCTCCTCGGCAAACTGCTCCGCCGGCTCCATGGAGAGGTCGGCAACGCGGAGCTGCTGTGCCGCCTCTGCGACCGCGCCGGATGTGTACGGGACGGCGCGGTCTGCCCGGTCGGCCAGGCCGATCGCGACGAGCAGAACGACGAGCAGAAGGACCCGCAGAAGGACCCGCAGAACGACGGGCGGAACGACGGGCAGAACAGGGACGCCGGGCGCGACGAGGGTCCCGGACCGCGCGGCAGCTGATGGGTTCCCTGCTCGCGCTCGGCTCCGCCCTCTTCTACGGCATCGCCGACTTCACCGGCGGCCTGCTCTCGCGCCGCGCCGGCTTCGCCCTGGTGGCGCTCGCCGGACAGGCCGGAGGCCTGCTCCTGACCCTGGTCGCGACTCCGCTGCTGCCGGCCACCGAGCCGTCCGTCTCCGATCTCGCGTGGGGTGCGCTCTCCGGTGTCGGCACCGGGCTCGGCATGGTGTTCCTCTACCGCGGGATGAGCCGCGGTGCGATGAGCGTCGTGGTGCCGGTCAGCGCGGTGGGCGGCCTGGCCCTGCCCGTACTGGCAGGCGTCGTACTCCTCGGGGACCGCCCGTCGGCGCTGTCCTGGCTGGGCGTGGTGACCGCAGTGCCTGCGCTCTGGCTCGTGTCACGCAACGGTCCCGCGCGTTCCGGGTCGCCCGCCGCCACGGGCGCTTCCCTGGACGGACTGACCGCCGGAGCCGGGATCGCCCTGCAGTACGCGGCGCTCGCCCAGGCCAGTCAGGCGTCCGGGATCTGGCCCGTCACCGCCGGGCGCCTCGCCGCGACGGCCGTGATCCTGCCTGTCGCGCTGCGGGCCCTGCGAGGGGTGCGGCACCCCGCGCGCAACCCACGGACGCCCCGTCGGGCGCCGGAACCGCCGGAGCCGCCGGAACCTCGGACGCGTCCGGTGCTGCCGCCGCGCCATGCGGCCGGAGCCGTCGTCACGGGCATGGCGGCGGCGCTCGCCCTCGTGCTCTATCTCCTGGCGACCCGGGAGCAGATCCTCACCGTCGCCGTGGTGCTCTCCTCGCTCTACCCGGCGATCCCCGTGCTCCTCGGGCTCACCGTCCTGCGCGAACGCCCCACCCGGCTGCAGGTCACGGGCCTGACCGGCGCCGCCGCCGCGACCGGGCTGCTCACGGCGGGCTGACGCGCATCCGCGGAGAGCCGCGCGACACCCGCCGCCGCGTGCCGGCCGCCACGTGTCGTACCGCCGTACAGGGGAACCCCGCACCGGAAGCTTGATGCAGCCGACACAGCGTGGCCCGGCCAGGTCGGGTCAGCGGGACGGATACCTATGACCAGCGGGTACATGGGTCCCGAGGACTTCGGCAGGGACCCGTTCGGAGAGTTCATCGCGCGCTTTCTGGGAGGCGCAGCCTCGTCCGGCGGCAGCGGCAGCCGTGATCCCCGCTACTACGACTTCCTCCGGCTGATGAGCGAGCCCGCCAGGCAGCTCGTCTCCGAAGCCGCCTCGTACGCGGCGCAGCACGGCAGCAGCGACCTCGACACCGAGCACCTGCTGCGCGCGGCGCTCACCACCGAACCGACCCGCACGATGATCACCCGGGCCGGTGCGGACGCCGACGCGCTCGCCGAGAACATCGACCGGGACGTCGGAGAGGGCACGCCCCGCAAGTCCATCTCCGTCAGCCCCGCCGTGAAGCGTGCGCTGCTGGACGCCCACGACATCGCCCGTACCCGCGGGGCCTCCTACATCGGCAGTGAGCACGTTCTCATCGCGCTGGCCGCGAACCGCGACTCCACGGCCGGGCAGATCCTCGGCGCGGCCCACTTCGACCCGCGTTCGGCCTCCTCCGGCTCCTTCCCCGGCCACGGGGGCCACCCCGGTCACCCCGGCCAGGGCGCCCCGGGATACCCGGCCGGAGCGCAGGGCGCCGGCCCCGAGGGAGCGCCCGGCCGCGGACCGCAGGGCAAGCCGCGCACGGACACACCCACCGTCGACAAGTACGGCACCGACCTGACGGAGATGGCACGGGACGGCCGCATCGACCCCGTGATCGGCAGGGACGAGGAGATCGAGCAGACGATCGAGATCCTCGCGAGGCGCGGCAAGAACAACCCCGTCCTCATCGGCGAGGCCGGCGTCGGCAAGACGGCCATCGTGGAGGGCCTGGCCCAGCGCATCACGGAGGGCGATGTCCCTGACAACCTGCTGGGCCGCCGCGTCGTCCAGCTCGACGTCTCCGGAGTCGTCGCCGGCACCCGGTACAGGGGCGACTTCGAGGAGCGGCTGAGCAACATCATCGACGAGATCCGCGAGCACTCCGGCGAGCTGATCGTCTTCATCGACGAGCTGCACAACGTCGTGGGCGCCGGAGGAGGCGGCACCGAAGGCGGCTCGATGGACGCGAGCAACATGCTCAAACCGCCGCTCTCCCGTGGCGAGTTGCACGTCATCGGCGCCACCACGCTGGAGGAGCACCGCCGTCACATCGAGAAGGACGCGGCGCTCGCCCGGCGCTTCCAGCCCGTTCTCATCCCGGAGCCGAGCGTGCCCGACGCGGTGGAGATCCTGCGGGGCCTTCGCGACCGGTACGAGGCACACCACCAGGTGCGCTACACCGGTGACGCGCTCATCGCCGCCGTCGAGCTCTCCGACCGCTATCTGACGGGGCGGTATCTGCCGGACAAGGCCATCGACCTCCTCGACCAGGCAGGTGCCCGCGTACGGCTGCGCACCGCGACCCGCGGCACCGACGTGAGGGCACTTGAGCGCGAGGCCGAGCAGATCAGCCGCGACAAGGACCAGGCCGTCGCCGCCGAGGACTACGAGCGCGCCACACAGCTGCGCGACCGCCTCGCCGAGGTGGAGGAGGACATCGCCCGGAACGAACACCGGCACCAGCCCAACGGCCGCATCGCCGAAGTCACCGTCGAGGACATCGCCGACATCGTCTCCCGTCAGACGGGCATCCCCGTCAGCAACCTCACCCAGGAGGAGAAGGAACGCCTGCTGGGCATGGAGGACCGGCTGCGCGAGCGCGTCATCGGCCAGGACGAGGCCGTCTCCGCCGTCGCCGACGCCGTGCTGCGGTCCCGGGCGGGCCTGTCAAGCCCGTCCAAGCCGATCGGCAGCTTCCTCTTCCTCGGCCCCACGGGTGTCGGCAAGACCGAACTGGCCCGCGCTCTCGCGGAGTCGCTCTTCGGCACCGACGACCGCATGGTGCGGCTCGACATGAGCGAGTACCAGGAGCGGCACACCGTCAGCCGGCTCGTCGGCGCCCCTCCCGGCTACGTCGGGCACGAGGACGCGGGCCAGCTGACGGAGACCGTGCGCCGCAACCCGTACTCGCTGTTGCTCCTGGACGAGATCGAGAAGGCGCACGCCGACGTCTTCAACATCCTGCTCCAGGTGCTCGACGACGGCCGGCTGACGGACTCCCAGGGCCGGACCGTCGACTTCACCAACACCGTCATCGTGATGACCAGCAATCTCGGCTCCGAGGCCATCACCGGACGCGGCGCGGTCGTCGGCTTCGGCAGCGGTGACGAGGAGGACGAGGAGGACGCGCGCAGGGAACGTGTGATGCGCCCGCTGCGCGAGCACTTCCGGCCGGAGTTCCTCAACCGCATCGACGAGATCGTCATCTTCCGCCAGCTCTCCGACGAACAGCTGCGCACCATCACCGACATGATGCTCGACGAGACCCGGCACCGGGTGCACTCGCAGGATCTGGCCATCGAGTTCGCACCAGCCGCCGTCGACTGGCTGCTGCGGCGCGGCTATCAACCGGAGTACGGCGCACGGCCGTTGCGCCGCACCATCCAGCGCGAGGTGGACAACCAGCTCTCCCGGATGCTGCTCAGCGGTGAACTGAAGCCGCACACACGGCTGATGGTCGACGTGGACGGCGGCGAGCTGGTCTTCCGTACGGAGGGCACGGAGGGCACGGAGGGTACGGAGGAGGGAGCGGGCTCCGGCTCCGGTGCCGGCGGTGAGGGGTGAACCGACCGCAACGGGGCAAACGGCACTGCAGCGGCCCGAGTTGAGGAGGCGATGATGCCGCTGACATTCCGCAGGAGTTTCCGGCTGCTGCCGGGCGTACGACTGAACATCAACCGCAGGTCGTGGTCCGTGACCACGGGCGGTAAGCGGGGACCGCGCCGCACCTACGGCTCCACCGGCCGCCGCACGACATCGGTGGATCTGCCGGGCCCGTTCGGCTACCGGCACACCAGTGCCCGCGGCAGCCGCACGCAAAGCAGCCGCGGGCACGGGAGCAGGCTCAGCAGCGAGCTGATCAGGCTGCTCAGGAGCCGGGGCGGGCGCCGCGGCCGCGGCATGTGAGGCAGGCCGCGGGCAAATGAGCCGGGCTGCCCCGGCGCACGGAGGAAAGGCACCGGTCGTCAGGCCCCGGTCGTGGACCTCACGGCCGGGGCTTCGCGCCGGGGATCTCGCCGGTCTCCGTGACGACGCGCACGACCTCGCGCAGCTTGGTGTTCCGGTCCTGTGAGCTCTTCTTCAGCACGGCGAACGCCTGGTCCTCGTCGAGCTTGTACCGCTCCATGACGATCCCGATGGCCTCGCCGATGTTGTGCCGGGTCTCCATCGCGGTGTGCAGCTGAGCGTGCGTACGGGCGCTGGAGAAGGCGACCGCGCTGTGTGACGCCAGCAGCCAGCCGACGTGCTCGGAGCGCTGTGTGAAGGCGTTCGGGGTGGAGGAGTAGAGGTCGAGGGCGCCGAGGTTGTCGTCCTCGGTGTAGAGCAGGAAGCCCATCATGCTGCCGATGCCCAGTTCCCGTGCCTGCGGCGCGTACTGCGGCCACCGCTTCACCGTCTCGGTCATGTCCGCGACGCGGTAGACCTCCTCCAGGGTCCGGGCGGCGTCGAAGCAGGGGCCCTCGCCCACCTCGCCCTGGATACGGTCCGAGGCGCGCACCAGGTCGCTGGTGGTGGCGAGCGTCCTGACCTGCTGGTTCTCCACCGTCATCACACCGGCGGCCTCGCATCCGTCGACCAGCTCCACCGCGTGCACGACGACACGGTCCAGCGTCTTCTGGACGGAGTCCTGAGCGAGGAGATCACGGGCCATGCGTGCCAGACCTGTCGCGAATTCCTCCAGCTCATCAGCCGACATCCCTGTTCCTCCACCGCTCGTCACCCGCAGGACAATACCGAGGCACATTACGTGGCGCATTGCCCGGGCACTGCAGGGCCCGTGAGGGCCTTGCAGCGCGGGCCCTTGCCCGCGATCCGGGCCCACGGGCCGGACGGGCCCGTGAACCGGTCCCGCGAGCCGGGCGGGCTACTTGAGCAGGCGCGACATGCGGCGGTCCGCGAGCGGCTTGCCGCCGGTCTGGCAGGTCGGGCAGTACTGCAGGGAGCTGTCGCTGAAGGAGACCTCCCTGACGGTGTCGCCGCACACCGGGCACGGCTCGCCGGTACGGCCGTGCACCCGCAGCCCCGTCTTCTTCTCCGACTTGAGCTCCCCGGCCGCCAGCCCGCGTGAGCGTTCGACGGCGTCGCGCAGGGTGGCGCGGAGCGCCTCGTACAGGCCGGTGATCTCCTCCCCCGAGAGCTCTCCGGCGATCTTGAACGGTGAGAGGCGTGCGGCGTGGAGGATCTCGTCCGAGTAGGCGTTGCCGACACCGGCGATCACGCTCTGGTCGCGCAGTAGTCCCTTGATCCGGTGGCGCTCACCCCGTACGAGACCGGCGAAGACCTCCGCGGTGAATTCGCCGGCGAGCGGGTCGGGCCCCAGCCGTGCGACGCCCGGCACCTCCGAAGGATCGTGCACGCAGTAGACCGCGAGGCGCTTGCGCGTGCCTGCCTCCGTGAGGTCGAACCCGCCGTCGCCCCCGCCGCCCTCCTCCGGCGCGGTCAGCGAGAGCCGGAGAGCCAGCGGGCCCTTGCCCGGACGGGGCGGTGCCGGCGGGAAGGACTCCCGCCAGCGCAGCCAGCCCGCCCGGGCGAGGTGGACGACCAGATGGAGACCGCCGGCCTCCAGGTCGAGGAACTTGCCGTGCCGGGACACACCCGTGAAGGTCTGCCCCTCCAGCGCCGCCGGCTGCGGCTCGTACGTCTTGAGGACGCTGATGGCCAGCGGCGTGACGCGCTCCACCGTGCGCCCCGTGAGGCGGTCGTCGAGGAAGTCACGCAGCGCCTCGACCTCTGGCAGTTCCGGCATCTCTCCTCCGCTCCCGCCGGACCGGCGCGCGGCCGGCCGGGCTCAGCTCAGCTTGGCGGTCAGGGTGATGGTCGTGCCCGAAAGGGCCTGGGAGACGGGGCAGTTGACCTTCGCCTCCTCGGCGGCGGCGGTGAAGGCGGCCTCGTCGACGCCCGGCACCTCGCCCTGCACGGTGATGTGGATGCCCGTGATCCCGGTGCCCGGCTGGAACGTCACATCCGCCTGGGTGCTGAGCCGGGTGGGCGGGGTGCCCGCGGAGTTGAGCCCGTTGGACAGCGCCATCGAGAAGCAGCTGGAGTGCGCTGCGGCGATCAGCTCCTCCGGGCTGGTCCTGCCGTTCGGCTCCTCGGCGCGCGAGGCCCAGGTGACGGGCTGCGTGCCGATTCCGGAGGAGTCGAAGGTGACCTCTCCCGACCCCTGCTTGAGGTCCCCGTTCCACACCGTGTGCGCTGTGCGTGTCGTCGCCATGGTCGTACTCCTCCGTCGTGCGGGTTCGTCTCTGCCAGTGTGACGGGTGCCCGGCGGCGCACCCGCCCCGATCCTCCGCCCGCGGGCGCCGCCGGTACGGGGACGACGCGCCGGAGCACGCCGCCGGGCACGCCCGCACCGTGACCCCGAGCGACCGATCGGCGCCCCGCGGCGGGCCGTTCGGGGTACGGTGCGCCGCGTTACGGGTATCGGAACGGATGAGCGAAACGCAGCCGGACTGAAGAACCGGACTGAAGAAGGAGTCAAAGTGATCAAAGGCGTCGACGTCTCGTCGTACCAACCGTCGGACTACAGCACGAAGGGCCTCGACTTCGTCTTCATCAAGATCACGGAGGGTACGTCGTACACGAACCCGAAGTGGGTCGACCAGCGTCAGACGGCGCGCGACGCCGAACTCGTCACCGGCTTCTACCACTTCGGCCGCGCCGGCAGCATGAAGGCACAGGCCGACTACTTCATGTCGAAGATCAACCTGGTCAAGGGCGACATGCTCGTACTGGACTGGGAGGACGCCGCCGTCACCAACGCCGAGAAGGACGACTGGATCAAGTACGTGCAGAAGGAACGCCCCCACACCAGGGTGCTGCTGTACTGCAACGTCAACTTCTGGCTCAACCACGACACGACGTCCTTCGCCGGGGACGGTCTGTGGATAGCCCACTACAACGGCAAGCCGGGCAAGCCCGGCATCGAACACCCGTGGCGCTTCCACCAGTACACGGACGACCCGATCGACACGAACCTCGGGGACTTCGACAGCCGCGCCGATCTGCGCAAGTGGACCCACAAGGAGCCCTAGCGGAGGGGGAGTTGATCCGTGGTCCCGTCGCGTCCGGGGCGAGCCCGGCACCGCATGCACCCGCGCGCGACAGCGGGTCCGAATGCGGATAACCTCCCGGCATGCCGGAAGCCAACATAAGCCCGCCGACCGATGACGAGACGACCGCGCCCCAGAGCGGACCCGAGAGCGGACCCGAGCGCGGATCCGAGACCCCGCCCGGGAGCGGCACGGAGAATCCCCTGACCGGGTACGCGCCGGGGGAGGAGCCGTCGGACGAGTCGTCGGAGGAGCCGTCGGAGGGGGCAGACCCGGCCGCCCGCACGGGCCTGACGCCACGGCAGGCGCGGCGCGTCCGCATCATCGTCTCCGGCGTCGTCATGGTGGCCGTGGCGGTCGCGCTCGTCGTACGGCTGGGGAGCGCACCCTCCGTGCTCACCATGGGCTTCTACGGCATAGCGCTCATACTCTCCGGCACCGCCATCGTGCTGAGCCGCCGGGGCCGCACCCGGGTCGCGACCGGAGTGCTGGTGCTGGGATTCGCGGCGGTGGCGCTGGCCGAATGGCTGCTGGCGTCCGTCCAGTGAGCCGGCTGCGGCGGCCACGGCACGTAATAGGCTGACCGCATGAGTGACGAGCTGCCCGAGATGCGCGCTTCGGACGCCGAGCGAGAGCGCGTCGCCGAGGTCCTCCGTGACGCGCTGGCCGAGGGGCGGCTCGGCATGGAGGAGTTCCAGGAGCGTCTCGACAGCACCTATCAGGCCCGTACGCGCGGTGAGTTGGTCCCTCTCGTACGCGATCTTCCGCACCACGCCGACGGGGGCGCGGACGGGGCGGACGCCTCCGCCTCCCGCCTCCCGGACGTGGCTGGTGCGGGGGAGGCCTCGCTCGCACCGTCGCCCGGCAGGAAGCGGCGCTGGGCGGAACGGATCGGCGGGAGGGCCACCTCGCGCTGGGGCCTCGGCGTCATGGGCGGATTCGGGCGCAAGGGCGAGTGGACGGTGCCGCGCACCTTCACCGGCGTCGGCATCATGGGCGGCGGCGAACTCGACCTGCGGGAGGCCCGCTTCGAGGACCGGGACGTCGTCATCCGCTGCTTCGCGCTGATGGGCGGCTTCAGCGTCACCGTGCCGCCCGGGCTGGGCGTCGAGGTGCGTGGCGTGGGCATCATGGGTGGATTCGACTCCTCCGCCTCGGGGTTCGGGGACCCCGACGCACCACGCGTGGTGATCACCGGTCTCACGATGATGGGCGGCGTCGGCGTCGTACGGAAGCTTCCCCGGGCGGAGAAGCTGCAGTTGCGTGCCGAGAAGCGTGAACGGCGCGAGCTGGAGCGCCGTCAGCGCAAGGACGAGCGCGAACGCAGGAGCGGGCACGGCGACCCCGGCGCACACGGGGGACACGGGGGCCACGAGTGGCGCCGGGACGGCGGGGGCCACGGCGGCAAGTCCCTCTAGCGCAGTGGTGCTTGCCACCCGAGGGATTCACGCCTGAGGCACCCGGGAGCTCCGGGTGCGCCGCGCCCGGGGTGACGGCGGACCGCATGACGGCGGCTCCGGTACGGCACAAGGCGGTACCGCGGAAGGCGGGACGGCCGGTGGGCCGGACGGGCCGGTCGTCCGTGGCCGTTCACCACCAGGCGGCGGGATCGGCGCCCGGCACACCGGGCGGCCGTGACCAGTCGGCAGGGGCACCTTCGTAACCGACCGGCGGCAGTACATAGCGCAGCCGTCCGAGCGGGCTGTCGGTCTCGGCCAGCCAGGAGGCGGGGTCCGCCGGGCCGGCCGGACCGGGCGCCGCGGCCCCGGTGGCAGGGAGCCCCTCCGGCCGGGAGCCGGCTGTGCCCTGCGAGGTCAGCCCGCTGACGAGCCAGTCCGCGGTCTGGGCGAGTGCGAGCTGCACCAGCCGCGCGCCGGACCGGCCACACCGCTGCTCGGTGAGAGCCCGCATGACGGCGGCCGCGAGGAGATAGCCGGTGCCGTGATCGAGGGCTTGTGCCGGAAGGGCCCCGGGCCGCTCCTCGCCTGCCTCGTCCTGCTGCCTCTCCGTATGGGCGATGCCGCTCGCCGCCTGTACGAGGCTGTCGAAGCCGCGCCTTCTGTGCCACGGGTCGTACGCCCCCCACGCGCTGATCTGGCCCACGACCACGCCCGGGCGCCGGTCGGCCAGCGATTCCGGGGCGAGTCCGTAGCGGTCCAGCGCACCCGGGCGGTAGCCGGTGACGACGACGTCCGCCGCGGACAGCAACTCCTCGAAGTCGGCCTGCCCGGCGCGTGAGGAGAGGTCCAGGAGTGCGGAACGCTTGCCCGCGGCAGTGGCCGCGTGCGTGTCCGCGTCCTCAGGGAGGTGCGGGGCGTCGATGCGGAGCACGTCCGCGCCGAACAGCGCCAGGGTGCGGGTGGCGACGGGGCCTGCGAGGACCCGGGTGAGGTCCAGTACGCGGACCCCGTGCAGCGGGCCGTGGCCCGCGGGCTCGGGCAGCTTGCGGGGGAACGCCTGGTCCATGCGTGCGGTGGTGAGCAGCGGACGGCGTCCCGCCTGGGCGCCCTGCGGGTGTGCCGCCCACTCCTGAGGCGTACGGACGGCCACCGCGAGGCCGCCCGCCGCGTACACCGTCTCCTCGACCTCGGCGGCGTCGCGCCGGGCCAGTTCCGCGGCGACGGTCTCGACGAGCGCGGCGTCGTCTCCGTCCTCCCCGTCGATGCCGAGGGCGGCAAGCAGCCGGGCGCGGTGGTGCGGGTAGTTCGCGTGGGTGCGGAGCCAGCCTTCCGCGGTGCGCCAGAAACGGGACAGGGGGGCGAACCTCACCGGCTCGCGTCCGTCGATCCTCAGATGACGTTCGCTGGTGAAGGCGGTGGCGACCGCCCCGTCGTCCACGTCCACGGACGGAACGGCGCGGGTGCCGATGACGGTGCGGGTGCCCGTGCGGGTGCCGTTGACGGGACCGCTTGCCGCCCCGTCGGAACGTACGGACGACAGCTCGGCCGCGGCAAGCGAGCACACCGCCACCGAGGCCCGGGCCAGCTCCCGTACGGGCAGCCGCGAGAGGAGGGTTGCCCGCGGCGTGCAGGTGATCCGTTCCAGCAGTGCGCCGTCACCGCCGAGGGCGGCCCAGGCGTGTGCGGCGCCCGGGAGAGCGGCACCGGGGCCGCCGGTCTCCCCGGGCTGTGCCGGGGCGGGGTCCGCACTCAGCGGTTCACTGCGCAATTGGTCGGACGTTCCGGCCGGGGCTGCGGTACCGACTGCCGCTGATGAAGATCGTTCCATGCCGGGCATTCTGGCACTGGCCGTGCGATGTCCGGCGGCCAACGGACGCGAAGCACGGCCGCGTCGCCCGCCACGGCGCACGCGGCTCCCGGCAAGCACCGGCCGCCCGGAGCTGCCGGTGCCCGCCGCTGGTGCTCGCCGCAGGGGCCGGGGGCAGGAGTCTCAGGGGCAGCGTGCAGGGTGCCCGCTGTGGTGTCCTCAGCTGCCCGGCTCGGGCGGCGAGGCCGTCACCACGCGCATGCCGAGCTCGGTGAACTCCTGCCGTGCGGCCTCGGCCATGTCCGTGTCCGTGACGAGGGTGCCGAACACGTCCGCGCCGCCGACGCGGGCGAAGCAGCGCAGGCCCAGCTTGGTGGAGTCCGCGACCACCACGGCACGGGCCGCCCGCTCGGCCATGAGCCTGTTCGTCGTGGCCTCGGCCTCGTCGTGGACAGTGCCGCCCCATTCCGCGTCGATGCCGTTCACACCGATGAAGGCGATGTCCAGCGCAAGCTGTCGCAGCACCATCTCGCTGAAGGGACCGGTGAGTTCGAAGGAACGGGAGTGGGCCACGCCGCCCGTGAGGACGATCTTGATCTGCGGACGGACCGCCAACTCGTACGCGATGTTCAGGGAGTTGGTGACGATGGTCAGCCGGTCGTGGGGGGCCGCCTCCGCGAACTCCGGTCTGGTGGCCAGCGCCCTGGCGATCTCAGTCGTCGTCGTGCCCCCGCTGAGGCCGACGACGTCACCGGGCCCGGCCATGGCCGCCGCGGCCTCCGCCACGGCGTGCTTCTGCGCGGAATGGTGGCCGTGTTTGTAGCGGATCGGGAGGTCGTAGGTCACGGAGCTGAGGACCGCACCGCCGCGGGTGCGCTTGAGCAGCTGCTGCTCGGCCAGGGCGTCCATGTCGCGGCGCATGGTCGCCGCAGACACCTCGAGTGACGTCGCCGCCTCCTCCACATCGAGCCGCCCCCGCTCACCCAGCAGCTCCAGCAGTGCGTTCATGCGCTCGTGCCGCTTCATGCCGCCGGTGTCCCCAGCAGGCGCAGCAGCCGTTCCGCCTCCTGCGACACGGCCTCGCGGGCGGGCCCCACATACTTGCGGGAGTCGATGAGCGACGGACTCTCCGAGAGAGTCCTGCGCACCTCGCCGGTGAACACCGACACAAGGTGGGTCGAGATATTGATCTTCGTCATGCCGGCGGCGACGGCCGCACGCAGCTCCTCGTCGGGCACCCCCGAGGAACCGTGCAGGACCAGCGGCACGGGAAGCCGCTGCCGCAGTGCCCGGATCAGGTCCTTGTCGAGTACGGCCGTGCGCTCCCGCATGGCGTGCGAGGAGCCCACCGCGACGGCCAGGGCGTCCACCCGGGTGTCGTGCACGAAGGCGAGTGCCTCCTCCGGATCGGTACGCGCACCGGGTGCGTGCACTCCGTCCTTGCCGCCCACCTCTCCCAACTCGGCCTCGACGTAGACCTGCTGACTGTGGCACCAGCCGGTCAGTTCCGCCGTTGTGGCGACGTTCTCCTCGTACGGGAGAACGGACGCGTCGATCATGACCGAGCGCACCCCCGCACCGACGCCCTCCCGCAGCAGGGCGGGATCGGTGACGTGGTCCAGGTGCACGGAGACATCCGCCCCCGAGGCGTCCGCGAGCGCGAGGGTGGCGTGCAGCAAGGGCAGCAGACTCCCGTGATACCGGACGCAGTTCTCGCTGATCTGGAGAATCAGCGGAATGCCCGCGCGCTCCGCCGCGGCGACGAGCGCCTCCGCCGTCTCCAGATGCAGCACGTTGAAGGCAGGCGCGCCGACGCCCGCCGTACGTGCCGGACCGACGACCGACGCGGTGGGGACAAGGGGCATGCTGCGACCTCCGTCGAGGCGGAAAGGGGAAGCGGGGCGGGAGAACCGGGTGTGCGGGACGAGCCGGTCAGGCGGTGTCCAGCATGACTGAGCGGCTCAGGCTGCGTGGCGCGTCGGGATCGAGGCCGCGGGCCCGCGCCCGGGCCAGCGCCACTCGCTGCACCAGCACCAACTCCGCGAGTGGATCGCGCCGTTCGTGGTGCACGAAGGTGCCGCCCGTGCGCGCCACTTCCTGCTCCAGGCCCTCCGGCGGCGGCCCGAACTGCCAGGTCACGCGCCCGGGAGCTGCGATGGATATGGGCCCGTGCCGGTACTCCATGGCCGGATAGGACTCGGTCCAGGACTGCGACGCCTCCCGCATCTTCAGCGCGGCCTCATGAGCGAGGCCGACCGTCCAGGCGCTGCCCAGGAACGTGAACTGCTCGGCTTCCACCCACTCCGCCCGCACCTCGGCGGCCAGCGCCTCCCCGGCGTCCCGCACAGGGCCGCTGATGTCCTCGCCGAGATGCGCGCGGAGCAGAGCGAGCGCGCTCGTGGCGAACCGCGTCTGCACGACGGACCGTTCATCCGCGAACGGCAGGGCGACCGTCTCGTCCGAGACGGCGGTGGCCGGGGTGTCCGGGTCGCCGATGAGGGTCACCGTGGGGAGGCGCCCCCGCACCGCCTCCAGCACGCGGACGACTTCCGTGGTGGTGCCGGATCGGGTGACGGCCAGCACCCGGTCGTAGCCCCGTGCGGCGCCGAGCCGCGCCTCGGATGCCGCGAAAGCGTCCGTCACCCCCGACCCCGCGCTCTCCCGCAGGGAGGCGTACGCCTGAGCGATGAACCACGACGTGCCGCATCCCACGACGGCCACCCGCTCCCCGGAACCGGGCAGCGGGGCCGCCGCCGCCATCTGCGCGGCCGAGCGCCATGTCTCCGGCTGGCTGTGCAACTCACGCTCCATGTGCGTGGTTTCGCTCATCGGACCCCACCTCTCCGTGCCTCTCCGGCACCTCTGCCGGCCGGCTGCTCGACTCGTGCCCGGCGAGCGCAGGGCCGACGAACAGCGCTGACTGCGCCAGGCCCCCTGCGCCCACTTCCTATGCGCGCCCTGCGCAAAGTTGCTCTTTCTTCCGCCGTCTCAATCAGTATTGCGCAGTCAGGGCCTGTCGCGCCATCGCACGTACGAGTGAGGCGCCATGTCCTCTCTTGGCGACCCGCCGCCCCTGGGAAGGCCCGGTGCAACGGATGCCTGCACGGTCCCTGCAGGCCGGGCCTCCGTGTGGTGCATGCCACGGCGCGGCCCGTGCCCGCCCTGCGGCCCGGGCTTGTGGATTGCGCCGGGTCTCCATAGCATCCTTGGTGTTACATCAGTTGTGTCAAACGGTCTGAGGACGGGCGTGATGGCATCAGCCGCGTCGTACGGCGAGGGCCCGCTTCGCGGCGTACGCGTCGTGGAACTGGCCGGGATCGGGCCCGGACCCTTCGCCGCCATGCTGCTGGGGGACCTGGGCGCGGACGTCGTACGCGTCGACCGCCCCGGCGGCGCCGCCCTGGGCATCGACCCGGCACGCGACGTCACCAACCGGAACAAGCGTTCCGTCACGCTCGACCTGAAGGACCCGGACGGCCTGGCGACCGCCCTGGACATGGTCGAGCGCGCCGACGTACTGGTGGAAGGCAACCGCCCAGGAGTCGCCGAACGGCTCGGCGTCGGCCCCGGCCCCTGCATGGAGCGCAATCCCGCGCTCGTGTATGCCCGGATGACCGGCTGGGGCCAGGACGGCCCTCTCGCTCAGCGCGCCGGACACGACATCGGCTACATCGCCCTGACCGGCGCCCTCGGGATGACCGGTCCCGCCGGGGGGCCGCCGTACGCCGCCGCCAACCTCCTGGGGGACTACGCCGGAGGTTCGCTCTATCTGGTGATCGGTGTCCTGGCCGCCCTGCAGCACGCACGCACTCCGGACGGACGTGGCCAGGTCGTCGACGCCGCCATCGTCGACGGCACGAGCCACCTCACAGCCATGATCCACGGAATGCTCGCCGCGGGCGCCTGGCAGGACAGGCGGGGCGCCAACCTGCTGGACGGGGGCGCGCCCTTCTACGGCACCTACGAGACGGCGGACGGCGGCTTCATGGCCGTGGGCGCCCTGGAGCCGCAGTTCTACGGGGAGTTCACGAGGCTGCTCGGCATCGGGGACGAGGCGCCGGGCCGCGACGATCCGGCGGCCTGGGGAGAGTTGCGCGCCGTCGTGGCCGAGCGCTTCAAGGCCCGCACGCGGGACGAGTGGGACGAGGTCTTCCGCGACTCGGACGCCTGCGTCGCACCCGTGCTCTCGCTGCGGGAGGCTCCCCGGCATCCACATCTGGACGCCCGTGGAACCTTCGTCGAGCAGGGCGGCATCACCCAGCCCGCGCCCGCGCCGCGCTTCTCCGCGACCCCCACCGCCGTCTCGCGCCCGCCCGCGCTGCCCGGCGCGGACGCCCCCGAGGTGGCGCGCGACTGGCAGCTGCCCGCACTCGCCGGGACCGCCCGTCCCGGCTCCGGCCGTTCCGCGGACACGGGCGGTTCCGCAGACTCCGGCCGTTCCGCAGACTCCGCCCGCCCCGTCAGCTCCGCCGAGCCCGCCGACCCCGCCAAGGACAGTGACGCATGAAGATCGCGACGCCCCTCCAGTACGCCGACAACCCCCGCACGGCGGCCGAAGAGGTCGTGAAGCTGGAGGCCGCCGGCCTCGACGCGGTGTGGGTCGCCGAGGCCTACGGCTTCGACTCGCCCACCGTCATGGGCTACATCGCCGCACGCACCGAGCGCATGCTCATCGGCGCCGGCATCCTCAACGTCTACTCCCGCACCCCCGCGCTCATCGCCCAGACCGGCGCCGGTCTCGACGTCCTCTCCGCGGGGCGCGCCCTGCTGGGCCTCGGTGCCTCCGGGCCGCAGGTCGTCGAGGGCTGGCACGGCAGGGCCTACGACAAGCCGCTGGGCCGCACCCGCGAGACCGTGGAACTGTGCCGGCGCATCTGGCGACGGGAGATCATCGACCACCACGGCATCACGGACATGCCGCTGCCCGCCGAGAAGGGCGGCAAGCTCGGCAAGCCGCTGAAGTTCCTCAACCGCCCGCAGCGGGAGGAGATCCCGATCCACATCGCCTCCCTCGGCCCGGCGAACGTCCGTATGACCGCCGAGATCGCCGACGGCTGGCTGCCGCATCTCTTCGTCCCCGAGAAGGCCAAGCAGGTGTGGGGCACCGCGCTGGCGGAGGGCACCGCACTGCGTGACCCGGAGCGCGGCCCGCTGGAGATCTCCGCGGGCACGCTGCTGGCCGTCGGTGAGGACGCGGCGGCGGTACGGGAGCATGTGCGCCCCCTCATCGCGCTCTACATCGGCGGCATGGGGGCGAAGGGGAAGAACTTCTACAACGACGTGGCCCGGGCGTACGGTTATGAAGAGGCGGCCGAGAAGGTGCAGGACCTCTACCTCGCGGGGAAGAAGAGGGAGGCGGAGGCCGCGGTTCCCGCCGAGTTCTGCGAGCTCGTCTCCCTCTGCGGCCCCGAGGGATATGTGCGTGAGCGCATCGAGGCGTTCCGCGAGGCCGGGGTGACGATGCTCAACGTCACGCCGGTCGGGCCCGACCCGGCCAAGCTGATCGAGAAGGTCAAGAGCTGGCTCTGACCCGGCCGCCGGCAGGCGGCGGCGCGGGGCGGCCGGCCGCCGTCCCCCGCCACGACGCGGACAGGCGAGACGCGAAAGCCCGAAGGGGAGCACCGATCAGATGAAGCGCCAGATCTTCACCGAGGACCACGAAGCGTTCCGGCAGACGGTCCGCACCTTCCTCGCCAAGGAGGTGGAGCCGCACTACGAGCAGTGGGAGAAGGACGGCATCGTCTCCCGCGACGCGTGGCTGTCCGCCGGCCGCCAGGGCCTCCTGGGGCTGGCCGTCCCCGAGGAGTACGGAGGCGGCGGCACCGACGACTTCCGCTACGCCGCCGTGCTCGGCGAGGAGTTCGCCCGCGCGGGCGCCGCCGGCATCGCCGTGGGGCTGCACAACGACATCATCGGCCCGTATCTGACGTCTCTCGCCACCGGTGAGCAGAAGCGCCGCTGGCTCCCCGGCTTCTGCTCCGGCGAGATCATCACCGCCATCGCGATGACCGAGCCCGGCGCCGGCTCGGATCTCCAGGGAATCCGCACCACCGCTGAGGACGCCGGCGACCACTGGGTGCTGAACGGCTCCAAGACGTTCATCTCCAACGGCATCCTCGCCGACCTCGTGATCGTCGTCGCCCGTACGAAGCCCGAGGGCGGCGCCAGGGGCCTCAGCCTCCTCGTCGTCGAGCGTGGCATGGACGGGTTCGAGCGCGGCCGGAACCTCGACAAGATCGGACAGAAGTCGCAGGACACCGCCGAGCTCTTCTTCAACGACGTCCGCGTGCCGAAGGAGAACCTGCTCGGCGAGCTGCACGGAGCCTTCGTCCATCTGATGACGAACCTCGCACAGGAGCGGCTGGCCATCGCCGTCGGCGCCATCGCCGGAGCCGAGGAGATCCTGCGGCAGACGACCGGCTATGTGAAGGAGCGGGAGGCGTTCGGCCGGCCGCTCGCCAGACTCCAGCACGTCCGTTTCGAGATCGCCGAGCTCGCCACGGAGTGCGCCGTGACCCGCGCATTCCTCGACCGCTGCATCGAGGACCACGCGAAGGGCGAACTGGACGCCGCCCACGCCTCCATGGCCAAGTGGTGGGCGACGGAACTGCAGAAGCGCGTCACGGACCGCTGTCTCCAACTGCACGGAGGCTACGGCTACATGAACGAATTCCCCGTCGCCCGTGCCTACACCGACGGACGCATCCAGACCATCTACGGCGGCACGACCGAGATCATGAAAGAGATCATCGGCCGTTCGATCCTCGACTGAACAGACCCCTTGCCGGGAGGGGCACCGGACCCGCCCGACCCGTACGCACCGAAAGGCTGCCGATCTTGAGCACCGAAGCCTATCTCTACGACGCCGTCCGCACCCCGCGCGGCCGCGGCAAGGCCAACGGCGCCCTGCACGGGACCAAGCCCATCGACCTCGTCGTCGGCCTGATCCACGAACTGCGCCGCCGCTTCCCCGACCTGGACCCGGGCGCGATCGACGACATCGTGCTCGGAGTGGTCAGCCCCCTGGGTGACCAGGGCTCCGACATCGCCAAGACCGCGGCGATCGCCGCCGGACTCCCCGACACCGTCGCCGGAGTCCAGGAGAACCGCTTCTGTGCCTCGGGCCTCGAAGCGGTCAACCTCGCGGCGATGAAGGTCCGTTCGGGATGGGAGGACCTCGTGCTCGCCGGCGGCGTCGAGTCGATGTCCCGCGTGCCGATGGGCTCCGACGGAGGCGCCTGGGCCATGGACCCGATGACGAGCCTGGACACCGGCTTCGTGCCGCAGGGCATCGGCGCCGACCTCATCGCCACCATCGAGGGCTACTCCCGGCGTGACGTGGACGAGTACGCGGCCCGCTCGCAGGAGCTGGCCACCGAGGCGTGGAAGGACGGCCGCTTCGACCGCTCCGTAGTCCCCGTCGTGGACCGCAACGGCCTCACCGTCCTCGACCGCGACGAGCACATCCGGCCGGGCACCACCGCCGACTCCCTCGCCGGGCTCAAGCCGTCCTTCAAGGACATCGGCGAGATGGGCGGCTTCGACGCGGTGGCGCTGCAGAAGTACCACTGGGTGGAGGAGATCGACCACGTCCACCACGCGGGCAACTCCTCCGGCATCGTCGACGGCAGCGCCCTCGTCGTCGTCGGCAACGCGGAGGCCGGCGAGCGCTACGGGCTGCGGCCGCGCGCACGCATCGTCTCCGCCGCCGTCTCCGGCGCCGACCCGACCATCATGCTCACCGGTCCGGCGCCCGCCTCCCGAAAGGCGCTGGCGAAGGCCGGGCTGACCGCGGCCGACATGGACCTGGTCGAGATGAACGAGGCCTTCGCCGCGGTGGTGCTGCGCTTCGCCCGCGACATGGAACTGCCGCTGGAGAAGGTCAACGTCAACGGCGGGGCCATCGCCATGGGCCACCCGCTCGGCGCGACCGGGGCGATGCTGCTGGGCACCCTCGTGGACGAACTGGAGCGGCGCGAGAAGCGCTACGGCCTGGCCACCCTGTGCGTCGGCGGAGGCATGGGGAGCGCCACCGTCGTCGAACGGCTCTGATTCACGGGCCCGTTCGGGCCTCGCCGCGTCTCCGGCGCCCGCCGCGCCTCCACCGCACCGCTTCACGTACGGAGAGAAAACCCACCATGTCTGAGTCCACGACCATCCGCTGGGAGCAGGACGAGACCGGCGTCGTCACCCTCGTACTGGACGACCCGGACCAGTCCGCCAACACCATGAACGCCGCCTTCAGGGTCTCGCTCGGTGCCGTCGCCGACCGCCTGGAGCGGGAGAACGAGGCGGGCAACGTCCGCGGCGTCATCTTCACCTCGGCGAAGAAGACCTTCTTCGCGGGCGGCGACCTCCACGACCTCATCAGCGCCCGCCCCGAGGACGCCCAGCAGGTCTTCGAGTCGAGCATGCAGATGAAGCGGGACCTGCGCCGCATCGAGACCCTCGGCAAGCCCGTGGTCGCCGCGATCAACGGCGCGGCGCTCGGCGGCGGTTTCGAGATCGCGCTCGCCTGCCACCACCGCGTCGCCCTCGACGTGAAGGGATCCAAGATCGGCTGTCCTGAGGCCACGCTCGGGCTGCTCCCGGCAGGCGGCGGCGTGACCCGTACGGTCCGGCTGCTCGGAATCGCCGACGCGCTGCTGAACGTGCTGCTCCAGGGCCAGCAGTACTTCCCTGCCAAGGCCAAGGAGAAGGGCCTCGTGCACGAGGTCGTCGACACCCCGGAAGCCCTGCTGGCCGCCGCCCGCGCCTTCATCGACGCCAACCCGGAGTCCGTGCAGCCCTGGGACGTGAAGGGCTACAAGATCCCCGGCGGCACCCCGTCGCATCCGAAGTTCGCCGCCAACCTGCCTGCTTTCCCGGCCAACTTGAGGAAGCAGACCGGCGGCGCTCCCTACCCCGCCCAGCACAACATCCTGGCCGCCGCAGTCGAGGGTTCCCAGGTCGACTTCGAACTCGCCCAGGTCATCGAGGCCCGCTACTTCGTCGAGCTGGTCACCGGGCAGATCTCGAAGAACATGATCCAGGCGTTCTTCTTCGACATGCAGGCCGTCAACGCCGGGCGCAGCCGTCCCAAGGGCGTCGAGCCCCGCACCGTACGGAAGGTCGCCGTCCTCGGCGCCGGCATGATGGGCGCGGGCATCGCCTACTCCTGTGCGAAGGCCGGCATCGACGTCGTACTCAAGGACGTGTCCCTGGAGGCCGCCGAGAAGGGCAAGAGCTACTCCGAGGGTCTGCTGGAGAAGGCGCTCAAGCGCGGACGTACGACGGAGGCGAAGCGCGACGAGCTGCTCGCCCGCATCACCCCGGCCGCCGAGCCGCAGGCCGTCGCGGGCTGCGACGCCGTCATCGAGGCCGTCTTCGAGGACCCGGCGCTCAAGCACAAGGTTTTCCAGGAGATCCAGGACGTCGTCGAGCCGGACGCCCTTCTGTGCTCCAACACCTCCACGCTGCCCATCACCGCCCTCGCCGAAGGAGTCGAGCGCCGGCGCGACTTCATCGGGCTGCACTTCTTCTCACCCGTCGACAAGATGCCGCTGGTGGAGATCATCAAGGGCCGGGCGACGGGGGACGAGGCGCTGGCACGCGCCTTCGACCTGGTGCAGCAGATCAAGAAGACCCCGATCGTCGTCAACGACTCCCGGGGGTTCTTCACCTCCCGCGTCATCGGCCACTTCATCAACGAGGGCGTCGCGCTCGTCGGCGAGGGCGTGGAGCCCGCGACCGTCGAGCAGGCCGCCGCGCAGGCCGGCTACCCCGCCAAGGTGCTCTCCCTCATGGACGAGCTGACGCTGACCCTGCCCCGCAAGATCCGCGAGGAGACCCGCCGCGGCCTGGAGGCCGAGGGAATCGAGTGGAAGGCACACCCTGCGGACGCGGTCATCGACCGCATGGTCGACGAGTTCGGACGGACGGGCCGAAGCGGCGGAGCGGGCTTCTACGACTACGGCGAGGACGGCAAGCGCGGCAAGCTCTGGCCGGGCCTGCGCGAGCACTTCAAGAAGGACGCCGATCCCGGCATCCCCTTCGAGGACATGCAGGAGCGGATGCTCTTCGCAGAGGCGCTGGACACCGTCCGCCTCTTCGAGGAGGGCGTGCTGACCTCCGTCGCCGACGCCAACATCGGCTCCATCATGGGCATCGGCTTCCCGCCGTGGACCGGCGGCGTGATCCAGTACATCAACGGCTACGAGGGCGGCACCGCCGGCTTCGTAGCCCGGGCCCGCGAACTCCAGGAGCGCTACGGCGACCGCTTCGCCGTGCCGGACCTGCTGGCGGAGAAGGCCGCCAAGGGCGAGACCTTCAAGGACTGACCCGGCCTTTCAGTCGGAGGACTGCGGGGAGCGCGCGTTCGGGAACGCGCCCCGCAGTTCCTCCTTCAGCGAGCGCTGGAAGGCGGTCATCAGCGCCTGCACGACCATCGGCTGCATGTGGGCCGACAGCGACTTCATCCGCTCGACCTGCTCCGGGTCGGTCTCACGAGCGCGGTAGGGCTGCCACACCTCGTCCTTGAAGAGCCGGCTGAGCTCGCGGGCCGCCGCACGCGCGTGCTCCAGCATCGCCTCGCGTGCGGCCAGGATCGTCTCCTGCGACAGCGGCATGTCCAGCAGCCGGACGCCCAGATGCAGCAGCGCGGGGTCGACCAGGAAGCGGGCGGGGTCGTCGGTGGTCTCCAGCACCCCCATCGCCGTCAGCCGCTCCAGGTCCTCGCCCGTCAGCTCCCGTCCCACGCGCCGCTCCAGCACCTCGCGGGTGGCCTCGTCGACGGTGTCGGGCATCCAGGAGGCGACCATGGCGCGGTGGATGGCGAGATCGTGGGGGTCCGTGTCCTCCGGCAGGCGCCGCAGGTAGCGCTCGATCGCCGACAGCGTCATGCCCTGGTTCTGCAGCTCCTCGATCAGGGCGAGCCGGGAGAGGTGGGCCGGGCCGTAACGGCCGACCCTGCGCGGGCCGATGGTGGGCGGCGGCAGGAGACCGCGGGTGCTGTAGAAGCGGACCGTGCGGACCGTGACGCCCGCCCGTGCGGCGAGCTGGTCCACGGTCAGGCTGTCCGTGCCGTCCTGGCCGCCCGGCTGCTGCTGCTCCATGCGCGTTCTCCCTGACACCGTCCGCTGACTCGTTCAACAGTATTGCTGTCTCACCAGTCTTGTACTGCAATGCTCCAGTGGGAAATCCCGCACCGAGCGGCCCGTACGAGAGGGCCCGTGTGTGCCTGCCGCAGCCGCGGACACGCCCCAGCCCCGGAGGCCCGCCATGACGACCGTCCTGCGACTCCCCGCATCCGACCCGGCCGAACTCACAGTCCCCGCCCTGCTGTTGCGCAACGCAGAAGATCAGGGCGGCCTGCCCGCGCTGTCCTGGCAGGAGCAGGGCGAGGGCGGGCGTAGCCGCTGGGCCACCCTGACCTGGGGCGAGGTGCGCGAGCGCGTCGCCCGGATCGCCGCGGGCCTCGCCGCGCTCGGCGTCGAGCGCGGAGACCACGTCCTGATGATGATGGGCAACCGCCCCGAGCACTGGCTGACCGACCTCGCCCTCGGACATCTCGGTGCCGTCCCCGTCTCCGTCTACGGCACCGCCGCGCCCGGCCAGATCGCCCACATCGTCGAGCACAGCCGGGCCCGGCTCGCCGTGGTCGAGGGAGCGGACGAGGTGGCCACGTGGCAGCCGCTCATGGACCGACTCGTCGTGGTGGAGGCGGGGGCCGCCGAGGGGCACATCTCCTTCGCCGAGGTGGACCGCCCGTACGACACGGAGGTCTTCGAGCGCACGTGGCGGGCGGTGCGCGCCACCGACCCGGTGACCGTCGTCTACACCTCCGGCACCACCGGCGCCCCGAAGGGCGTCGTCATCTCGCACCGCAACGTCGTACTCAACGGTCTCGCGCTCGACGACGTCGTCGACCTGCCCGACCATGTCGAGCACATCTCCTATCTGCCGTTCGCACACATCGCCGAGCGGATGCTCGGCATCTATCTGCCGGTGCACCGCGCCTCGCACGTCCACCTCTGCGCGGACCCCACCCAAGTCGCGGCTACGGCACGGGAGTTGCACCCCGCCCAGTTCTTCGGGGTGCCGCGGGTGTGGGAGAAGCTGGCCGCGTCCGTACGGGCGGCGCTCGCGCAGCTTCCCGAGGAGCGGCGCACGGCCGTGGAAGAGGCAGGCGACACCGGCCGCGAGTACGTCGCCCACCTCGAACGCGGGGAGGAGCCCCCCGCCGGGCTGGCCGCCGCCTACGAACGGGCACGGGACGGGATCTTTCAGCCGCTCCTGGCCGCTGCGGGCTTCGACCGGCTGGTGTGGACGGCGAGCGCGTCGGCGCCGATGCCGCAGGACGTCGTCCGGTTCTGGGCGGGATTCGGCATCGTGATCATGGACGCCTGGGGGCTGACGGAGACGGTGGGCGCGGCGACTGCCAACAGGCCGGGGGCGTTCCGGCTCGGCTCGGTCGGCAAGCCCATCGGCGGTGTCGAGCTGCGCGTCGCGGAGGACGGCGAGATCGAAGTGCGCGGGCCCACCGTCTTCGATGGGTATCTGCGCCCCGACGGTTCCGTTGAGTCCGCGACGGACGCGGAGGGCTGGTTCGCGACGGGCGACATCGGACGGGTCGACGAGGACGGGTTCCTTTGGATCACCGACCGCAAGAAGGAAATGATCGTTACCTCCACGGGCAAGAACGTCTCACCCGCCCTGGTCGAGAACGCCCTCAAGGAACACCCGCTGATCGGCCAGGCGTTCGTGCACGGCGAAGGCCGTTCGTACCTCGTGGCCCTGCTGGTGCTGGACGGTGAGATGGCACCTGCCTGGGCGCAGGCCAACGGCATCGACGCGGAGCCCGGGCAGCTGCCCTTCCACCCCGCGGTCCTGGCCGAGACCGACCGCGCCGTCGAGGCGGCCAACGCCCGCCTCAACCGCACGGAACAGGTCAGGCGCCATCAGCTGCTCGGCGAGGAATGGGGGCCGCAGACCGGTGAGTTGACGCCGTCGCTCAAGCTGCGCCGCAGGGCCGTACGGGAGAAGTACGGGCACCTCATCGAGGAGCTGTACGGCCAGGGCGGGCATACGCCCGGGGGCTGATCCGCCGCCGGACCCTCCCGCGAGTGCCGTGCGACCATCGCGGCGCCTCGGCGTCGGCGGTCGCACGGCACGAGCGGGCAGGGCACACAGCGGGGCTATGGACGCAGACGCACCGGGAGCTCGTACAGCTCGTTCTGCGTGACGGCCGGCTTGTTGCGCAGATCGCTCGCGGGGACGGCCAGCGACAGATCGGGGAAGCGGCCGAAGAGTGCGGGCAGAGCGATCCTGGCCTCCAGGCGCGAGAGCGGCGCCCCGGGGCACACGTGGGGTCCGTGCCCGAAGGAGAGGTGCCGGTTGGGGGAGCCTGTGACGTCGAACTCCTGCGCCCTCGCCCCGTGCTGGGCCTCGTCGCGGCCGATGGCGCCGTACGCCACGATCAGTGCCTCCCCCTCGCCGACGACCCGGTCGCCGACGGGGATCTCCTCCGTGGCGAAGCGGATCAGGACATGTGTGGTGGGCGGGTCCCAGCGGAGGGTCTCCTCGATGACGCCGTCCCAGCTCGCCTCTCCGGACCGTACGAGCGCCAGCTGTTCCGGATGCGTGAGCAGGGCGACGACGGCGTTGACGATGAGGCTGATCGTCGTCTCATGGCCCGCCGCGATCATCACCTGGAGCGTGGCGAGCACTTCTTCCCCGGTCAGGTGGTCGCCGTCCTCGCTCGCCTGGAGCAGAGCGCTGGTGAGGTCGTCGCCGGGGGAGCGCTTCTTGTCCTCGATGATGCGGCCGAAGAGTTCGAACAGCTCGCCCATGATGGCCTGCACCCGGTCGGGCGGCGTCACGCTGGAGAAGAAGCCGTCGTAGAGCTCGCGCAGCCGGGGGTGCGTGTCCGAGCCGATGCCCATCAGCTCGCTGATGACGTTCATGGGCAGTGGGTAGGCGAAGCGGGCCTTGAGGTCGACGTGCCCGCCGGCACCCGCCGCGCGTTCCCGCCTGTCGAGCTCGTCCAGTCCGTCCAGCAGCTGCGAGGTGATGGCTTCGATGCGCGGACGCATCGACTCCACCCGCCTCGGTGTGAGCGCCTGGGCGGTCAGCGTGCGGAGTCTGCGGTGCTCCGCGCCGTCGAACGTGAGCATGCTCGGGCCGGGATCGGCGAGGCCGATCATCGACCACGTTCTGGGTATCTCACCGCGCCGCCACGCACCCCACGTCTCGATGTCCTTCACGAGGCGGGAGTCGGTGAGGAGCCTCCGTGCCTCCGCGTGGTGCGTGACCGCCCACACCCGGATTCCGCCCGGCAGTTCCACGGGCGCGAGAGGCCCGGCCGCGCGCAGTCTGGCGCCCTCGCCGACGAGATCACCCACCATCGGGTCCAGTACGACGACCTCTTGGTCCGCGTTGTGTGCCGCGCGATCTCCCCGGTGCGGGCACGACGTCACGCGCGACCTCCCACGGCGGAGGTGGGAGTGAAGGTGACGGGCAGCGCCTCCAGGCCGCGCAGGAAAGGGGAGGGCCGCCACGCCAGCTCCTCTTCGGGCACGGCCAGATCGACGTCGGGCAGCCTGTCCAGCAGCACCTCGATCCCCGTACGGGCGATACCCTCGGCGATCTCCTGAGCGGGGTACGGGCAGCGGTGCGAGCCGTGCCCGAAGGAGAAGAAGGCGCTGTTGCCGCCGGTGAAGGAGTGCTGGTCCGGACGGATCTGGGGATCCGCGTTGGCGGCCGCGAAACTGAGGATGAGCAGGTCGCCGCTCTGGATGCGCTTGCCGGCGAGCTGGGTGTCGCGGGTGGTCCAGCGGCCGGCGATGTTCTGCGTGGGCGTCTCCTCCCACAGCACCTCGTTCATGGCCTCCCCGACGCTGGCCCTGCCCCCGCCGAGTGAGGCGGCGAACCGGTCGTCGGTCAGCATGAGCCGCAGCGAGTTGCCGATCCAGTCCGCGGAGGGCTGATGGCCCGCGATGATGTTGACCATCATGTCCTCGAGGATCTCCTCGGAGGAGAACTCGCCCGAGCTCGGATGGGTCTGCATCCGCGTGGCGACGTCGCCGGCGGGGGTGATGGCCCGCGAGCGCAGCAGCGACCCCATGGCCTGCTGGATGTGCTGCCTGCCCTCCAGCGCGCCCTCGGACCCGTCGACGACCGCGTTGATCCGGGGGAGGAGCGTGGTCGCGTCCTCGTCGGAGAAGCCGAAGAGCCGGGCGAGCACGAGGGCCGGGAGCTTCTTGGCGTACTCGGCGACGAGGTCGGCCTCGGCGCGCCCGCAGAAGGCGTCGATGAGCTCGTCGGCGTGCTGCTCGGAGTGGTGGCGCAGCTCGAAGGGGTCGACCTCGCGGAGCGCGTCGCTGACGAGGGCGGAGCGGCGCTCGTGGCGTTCGCCCACCTCGTACAGGATCGAGGGCTGCCTGCCGACCATCGGCGTCAGCGGCCAGTCGTGCGGTATCCGGTCCCACATGTTCCAGACGGACGAATCGCGTGTGAAGAGCCCCGGGTTGCCGGTGATCTGGTGCAGTTCGCGGTAGCCCAGCACCAGCCAGGCGGGGATGTCGCCGATGAGGGTCACGGGGGCGATCGGGCCGTGCTGTTCGCGCATGTCGCGGTAGAGCTGCCCGCGGTCCTCGGTGATGAAGCGGGGGCCGAACATGGCGACGGCGTCCGGGTCCACGGGGCAGCCCGGAGCCCTTTCGGTCCGCCGTGCGTCCGGGTCACCGGGCTCGGGGGACTCGTCCGGGCCGGACTGCGGGTGCTGCGTGGTCACGTAGTGCTCTCCCGAGCGGAGGAGGACAGGGTGTACAGGTGGTTGACGAGGGTGATCAGCACTTCCTTGCTGGACTCGCGGGAGCGCGCGTCGCATTCGATGAGCGGGATGTCATCGGGAAGGTCGAGCGCCTCGCGCACGTCCTCGGCGGAGTAGTGCGGCCCGCCGAAGTCGTTGCGGGCCACGATGAAGGGCATGCCGTGCTGTTCCAGACGGTCGATCGCGTACCAGGAGTCCACGAGTCTGCGCGTGTCCACGAGCACGACGGCGCCGAGCGTGCCGGTGAAGAGCCGGTCCCACAGGAACCAGAAGCGCTCCTGGCCCGGCGCCCCGAACAGGTACAGCACCGTACGGTCGTTGAGGCTGATGCGCCCGAAGTCGAAGGCGATCGTGGTCGTCGTCTTGCTGGGCACGTCGTCGGCGTTGTCGACGCCCTCGCCCGCCCGCGTCATCGTCTCCTCGGTGTTGAGCGGACGGATGTCGCTGACGGAGCGGACCATCGTGGTCTTGCCGACGCCGAAACCGCCGACGATGACGATCTTGAGGCCGTTGTCGGCGGTGCTGCGCAGTGGTGGGCGGGTTCCGGTCAGATCAGAGGTTGCGGAGTCCAACGAGCACCTGCTTCAGGATTTCTGGATCGGGGAGTTGATCCGCGGATGCGGCCGTACGCGGATGGCGGGCGGTGATCCGGCCCGCGGCGTGCAGGTCGCCGAGCAGGATCCGGACGATGCTCACGGGCAGCCCGAGGTCGGAGGCGATCTCGACCACCGCCGTGGGCGAACGGCAGATCCGCAGGATGGAGGCGTGTTCCGACTGCATCCCGGGGGTCGGCTCGGACTCGCTGACCACCAGCGTCACCAGGTCGAAGGCGTCGGTGCCGGACCGGCTGCGCCCACCTGTCACGGTGTACAGCCGGTCCGGGTCGTCGTCCCGGCCCGGCCGTTTCATGCGGGGTCTCTGGTCTCGTCCTGCTGCCTGGGCGGAGTGGTGAGGTACTCGCTCAGTTGCTCGACGAGTTCGTTCATGTTGTGGCCGATGAGGCCGACGTCCGAGTCCTCGGTCGCCACCACCGCGAGGTGGGCGCCGGAGCCCGCCTCGACGACGAAGAGGATGCCGCCGTAGAACTCGGCCATTGCCTGGCGCACGCCTCCGCTGCCATTGCCGAACTCCACGGACGCGCCGTGGGAGAGGCTCTGGATGCCTGCGGAGATGGCGGCCAGCTGGTCGGCCTGGTCCATGTCGAGTTCGGAGGAGCTGCACAACTTGAGTCCGTCGCGGGACAGCACCAGGGCGTGCCGTGCGCCCGGTGTCCGCCGCAGCAGACTCTCCAGCAGCCAGTCGAGCTTGCCGTCGGTGATCATTCGGTGTTGTCCTCCGGGCGGGAAGAGGAGGTGGAGGGGGACACGGAAGAAGCGTCGTCGTCGGGTTTCTGCTCCTGGGCGGACGAACTGCCCTGTACGGCGCGGCGGAAGGCCCCGAACCGCGATCCCGACTGCGCGGCCGTTCTGGCCGCCTCTGCCGCACTGCCCGACTGGGACGACGCGTTGCGCTGCTGGGCCGCGGCGAGCGTCTGTCCGCGCCGCCGCTTGGGCAGACCGCTGGGGCCGCTCTCCGCGACGGATGCGTGCTCGGGGGATGGTTCGGTGCCGGTGTTCCCGGAGGAGAGGTCCCCGCCGTCCTGGCCGGCCGTCTCGTTCACCGGCGTTTGCACCGTGCGCCTGCGCTTCGGCAGTTCGCCCGCCCCCCGCGGTTCACGGGACGACAGGGACGCCGTGTCGCCGGACCGGGCCACCGGTTCGGACGGCCGCGGCCCGGACGGCCCGGAAGCAGCGGACGGAGCGGACAGTGCGGAAGGAGCGGACGGTGCGGCTGCGGGGGCGGCGGCCGGCCGCGGTCCCGTGCCGGCACTGCTCTCGCGGACCTGGGCGGGCGCCGGGCTCTCGGTCTCCCGCGCGGGCCGTGTGATCAGCGTCTGCGGAATCCTCAGCAGCACACCCGTGCCTCCGTGGGCGGACGGACGGAACGACACCGAGAGGTTGTGCTTGTGGGCGAGCCGTCCCACCACGGCGAGGCCGAGCCGCGTACCGGAGAGGTTGGTCAGGTCCAGGGACTCCGAGGAGACGGCCTGCTGGGCGCGTTCCAGGGCGACTTCACCCATGACCAGTCCGCCGTCCTCGACGGTGACGATGACGCCGGCCGACGCCTCCTCCACGTACACATGCACTTCGGAGGTCGGCGGGGAGAAGTTCGCGGCGTTGTCCATGAGTTCGGCCAGCGCGTGCATCACGCCCTCGGCCGCGTGGCCGGCGACGGCCAGCTCGCAGGAGGAGTGCAGCCGGATGCGCTGATAGCCGCTGATGCGGCCCATCGCGCCCCGCAGGATGCTCTCCATCACGATGGGCTTGGCCCAGCGACGCCCGGTGCGGGCCCCGGTCAGCACGGCGATGGAGTCCGCGAGGCGTCCGGTCTGCGCCGTGCGGTGGTCCAGGTGCAGCAGGTCGCCGAGGACCTCCTCGTCGGAGTACCTGTGCTCCATCTCCCGCAGGTCCGCCGCCATGCTGGTGGCCAGCGCCTGTACGCGGCCCGCGGCGTTGGCGCACGCGGCCATCGCGGCGGCGCGCATTCCCTCACCGCGGTGCACCTCGTTGGCCAGCGAGTGCAGTACCCGCTGGTGGGTGCTGTTGGCGACCGTCGGCACGGCGGCGAGCGCGGTCTGCGCGGAGGCGCCTGAGCGGAGCCGTTCCACCAGGATCGGGACGATGACGTCCGCGAAGTGCGCGGCGACCGCCCGCTCGGCCTCGGCGTCGGCGTTCTGCTGCTTGATGACGGCGCGCAGCCCGCGTGACACGAGGATGCCTCGGGTGGCGAGGGCGACCGCGATGCTCAGCACGAGCGCGGCCGAGCCGCTGCCCCAGGCCATGCCCGGGCGTATGGACTGCGGCGCCGCGTAGACGGCTGTCAGGCAGGCGGGGCCCGTGACGAGGAGGGCTATCAGCAGGGCGAGAGCGGTGCCCGTCCCCGCTCTGGGTTTGTTCGGCGGCTGCCCGGTTCCGGGGGCCGCGGCGCCGTGGGCGGAGCGTTTGGGCGGTTGGGAGGTCTCGGGGGTCATCAATCAGGGTCCTTGTGGACAGGTCCGGGCGGACAGGTCGGGGAGCCGCGACAGTCCGGTCAGCGCCGCACCAATATAGGGGAGGCAGCGATCATTTAAAGCCGCAGGCCGAAAACATCTGATCAATCGCTCACCTACATCCGACTGTTCAGATCAGCCCGGTACCGCAGGACCGCCCCTGGCGGCGGGCCGGGGTCCGAAAGTCCTGCCGATGATGTCCCGTTGGATCTCGATTGTGCCGCGCCGAACCGTGAATACCACAGCTGTACGCAATTGGCGTTCCATGTCGTATTCGATCGCATAGCCATAACCGCCCATCGTTCGCATGCCTTCTGGGGGGCGTGCCTGGCCAGTTCAGTGGTCCTCAGTCTGGCCATGGAAGCGCCCCGTGGGAAGAGTTCGTTCCGCTCGGCATCGCAATGTGGCGCAGTTCCCGTACGGGAAGGCGTACACACCCCAATTCGGTTGCCGGAACGGCCAGTCGGCGATGCGGGTGCCCGGAAGAAGCGGACGGACCGCCCGGACTGCCCGCGGACGATTGCCGGTCCGGCTTTCGTATCCCGGAGTGCCGCCGGAATCACGCGTGGTGAACGGAACACCGCCCGTCCCGGCAGGGCCGCCCGGGCCGCCCGGTATTCCGGCAGCGTTGTCAGCGGGCCGTGCGCGCGGCCCTCACATGCGTGCGTGGAGACGGCGAGCCAGCTCGACCATGCGGGAGGCCTTCGCCCGCGGGGTGGCGTACGACGTCAGATCCGCGAGCGGCGCGAAGCGCCGTACCGTGATCGCCTGCGGTGCGGCGAAGCCGCGCAGCCCGTCCGCACCGTGCACCCGGCCGTAACCCGACTCCCCGGAGCCCCCGAAGGGCAGCGACGGGATCGCGGCGAAGCCGAGCACCGAACCCACCGACACGGCGCCCGCGCGCAGCCTGGCCGCGGCCTCCTCGCCGGTCCGCCGCGAGCCGCTGAAGACGGCGGCGCCGAGGGCGTACGGGGAGGCGTTGGCACGTTCGACGGCCTCGTCCAGGTCGCGCACCGGGTTCACCGCGACGACAGGGCCGAAGGTCTCCTCGCGCATGACGGGCGAGTCCTCCGGCACGTCCGCCAGCACGACCGGGTGCACGTACGGCGCACGCACCGACTCCGGTCCGCCGAGCAGCACGCGGGCACCGGCCGCGATGGCATCCTTGAGATGGTGCTCGACCTTCGCCGGCTGCGAGGGGAGCGTCAGCGGTCCGTAGTGGGGGTCCCGGCTCCCGTCCGCGGATTCCGTCCCGGCGGTTTCCGTCTCCGCCGGCCCTGTGACGACCTGCTTCGCCCGCCGCACGATGCGCTCGCACAGCTCCTCGTGCACGGACGCGACCGCGTACACCCGCTCCACACCCGCGCAGGTCTGGCCCGCGTTCGACATGGCGCCCCACACGACGGCCTCCGCGGCCCGGTCCAGCCCCGCGTCGTCGAGGTCGCCGCCGACCAGCACCGCGTCCTTGCCGCCGCCCTCGGCCACCAGCGGGGTCAGGGACTCCGCGCAGACGGCCGCGACCTTGCGCGCCGTGCCGGATGAGCCGGTGAAGGCCACCTTGTCCACGCCGGAGCGCGCCAGAGCCTCTCCGGTCGGCCCCTGACCGGTCACGGTGCGGAACAGGTCCGCGTGTTCGGGCAGCGTCTCGGCCCAGATGCGCGCGAGCAGGACGCCTGTGCCGGGGGTGAGTTCGGACGGTTTGAAGACAACGCCGTTACCTGCCGCGAGCGCGTAGCCGATCGACCCCATGGGCGTGTGGACCGGGTAGTTCCACGGACCGATCACGCCGACGACCCCGAGCGGCCGGTATGCCAGCAGCGCCCGCTGGTGTGCGGAGAGCAGTCCGGGAGCGACGCTTCGGCGGCCCAGCACGCGCCGGGCGTGACGGGCGGCCCAGTCCAGATGGATGACGGCCAGCAGCACCTCGCTGCGGGCGTCGTGATCCGGTTTGCCGGTCTCGGCCGCGACGACCGCGGCGATCTCGCCGGTACGTGCGGCGAGCGCGCGCTTGTACGTGAGCAGAGCCGCCCGGCGCCCGCTCCAGCCGGCCCTCGCCCAGCCCTTCGCCGCCTCGCGGGCGCGGCCGACCGCCGCTGACACCTCCTGCTGGCCGTGCACCGGATAGCCGGCGAGCTCTGCCCCGGTGGCGGGCGAAAGGGAGACGAAACGTCCGGTACCGGTCATCAGACTTCCTCTGGTGGGAGGGGCGCGGGCGGTCGGTGCTGCGCGCTCACCCGGCCCGGACCGCGGAGCGCGTGAGGCGGCCGGCGAGGGCGCACAGCCGCGCAGGCTACCAGCGGGCCGGCGCGGCAAGCGGATGGCAAGTCCTGTTGGCAGCAGGGCAGTTGGCCCGTACGTGCCCCCGCCCTCGTGCCTGTTCCGCTTGTCCGGTGGCCCGTTCCGCTCGTCCAACTTGCCCCCGGCGGCGGTCGCTCCTTCAGGGGTACGCGGTAGGGAGGCGCCGGTACGGGACGGCACACCGGGCTGATCGCCCACGGGCCCAGGCCCGCCACGTCCCCGGCGGGGGAGCGGGCCGCGCACGCGCACACGGCTGGGAGCATCATGAACAGGATGAGGAGGAAAGCGAGCGACAGCAGCGAGAGCACCGGGACAGGCCGCACCGGAACCGCCCACGGCGGCGCACCCACGCGGCCGCCCCGCGACGAGCCGGAGCCGCCCGGGCCGGGCGGGATGCTCTGGGACCTCGCGGGCGAGGTCCGGATGCTGCTGACGCTGCCCCCGGCCCTGGTCATGCAGGTGGCGCATCCCGCCGTCAGCGCCGGAGTCGACGAGTACTCCGTCTTCCGTACGGACCCCTGGGGCCGCGCCGAACGTTCCCTGGCCAGCGTGCAGCTCTGGGTGTACGGCGGTGCCGGGGCGGCCGAGGAGGGGAGGCGGCTGCGCAGGCTGCACCGCGGGATCGAGGGTGTCGACGCGCACGGCCGCGAGTACCACGCGCTGACCCCGGCCAACTACTCCTGGGTGCACGCCACGGGCTTCCCCGTCTACCGGCACGCGCAGCACTACCTCGGCAGCCGCCCGTACACGGACGCCGAGGAGCGGCAGCTGTACTCGGAGTGGCTCCAGGTGGGGCGCGTCCTCGGTCTGCGGGAGCGGGACATGCCGCAGACGGTCGAGGAGTTCTGGCCGTACTACCGGCGGATGCTCGCCGAGGAGATCGAGAAGACCCTCGTCGTGGAGGAGCTGACGGACATCGGCCGTCCGCTGCCGCCCCCCGACCGCGGTCCGCGCCCCGTACGAGCGGTGCTGCGGCTGCTGTGGCCCGCGCTGCGGCCCGCGTTCGCCCGATTCCAGCGCTTCGTGACCATCGGGCTGATGCCGGCCGACGCCCGTGAGGCCATCGGCCTCGCCTGGACGCGGCGGCAGGAACGGCGCCTGGTGATGCTGGGGCGCGTGGTGCGCGCGGTGGTGCCGCTGCTGCCGGAGCGGCTCCGGTTCCTGCCCGCGGCGTACAGGGCCCGCAAGGCGTACCGGGAGGGGCGCCGGGACTGACGGCCGCCGGCCCGGACCAGCTGCCACCCGCCGCGACCGCCCGTACCCGCCGCGCCCCCTACGACGAGGCCTAGGGCGAGGCGAGGAGGGGAGGCGGGTGAATTCGGCGGCGGCCCGGGCCGCGCGGCGGCGTGGCGGGAGCGGCACGGCCCGGCGCTCTCGGCACAGTGACCGGCACCGAGTCCCCGACAAGGAGCTGCCATGCCCGAGGTAACTGCGAGGTACGAACCCGGCGTCCCGTGCTGGGTCGATCTGATGGTCCCCGACCAGCAGGCGGCCCTGGACTTCTACAAGGATCTCTTCGGCTGGCAGGGCGAGATCGGGCCGCCGGAGAACGGCGGCTACTCGGTCTGCACTCTGCACGGCAAGCCCGTTGCGGGCATCATGTCGGCGGCGGGCCAGGAGGGTGGGTCCACGCCGCCGCCCGCGTGGACGATGTATCTGGCGACGGAGGACGCCGACGCCGCCGCACACCGCGTCACCGACAGCGGAGGCACCGTGATGGTGCCGGTGATGGACGTGATGGACCTCGGGCGGATGGCTGTCGCCACGGACCCCGCGGGAGCCGTCTTCGGCCTGTGGCAGGCGAAGGACTTCATCGGCGCTCAGATGGTCAACGAGCACGGAGCCGTCATCTGGAGCGAACTCAACACCTCGGCCATGGACGCCGCCAAGTCCTTCTACCGCAGCCTCGGCATCGAGACCAGGCCGATGGAGGGCGCACCCGGCTACCACGCCCTCACCGTGGGCGGCCGTACGGTCGGCGGCGCGCAGGGCCTGGAGAACTCGCCCCCCGGTACGCCTTCGCACTGGATGACGTACTTCGCGGTCGACGACACCGACAGCACCGTCGACGCCCTCGTCCGGGCGGACGGTTCGGTGCTCGTGCCGCCGTTCGACATGATGGCGGGCCGCATGGCCGTCGTTCAGGACCCGCAGGGTGCGGCGTTCGCGCTCATCAAGCCCGTACCGGTGGACGGGGCCTGACCCCGACCGGCGCACAGCAGCACAGCACGCGCGGCAGCACATCCCGCGCCCGCACACAGCCTCACCGCCGCAGGCGCGGCACACCACATGGCCCGGCCCCCGGAGCGGACGTGCTCCGGGGGCCGGGCCATGTGCCTGTGTGTTTCCTGGTCTTCCGGCTCCTGTTCCGGGCTCAGTGGTGGCGGTGGGCGCCGTGAACGGCCTGGAGCTCCTCCCATGACTCCGGGCGCTCACCCTTGTCCCCGGCCGCGGCCGTGCCACCGCCGAGAGCGGGCTTGCCGGGCTTTGAAGCCTTGCGGAGCCATGTGCCGAAGAGCGACTTGAGGGGCTTGCCGGAGACCTTCTCGGCGTACTTCACGAACTGCCCGACGCGTGCGTTGCCGCCCTCGTGCTCGGCGGGCCAGCCCTTGAGGATCTTGAAGAAGTCCTTGTCGCCGGTCTTGTTGCGCAGTGCCTGCAGCGCCATCGCGCCCCGGTCGTAGACCGCGCCGTGGAACTGGTTCTCCGGGCCGGGGTCGGCGGGCTTGACCTTCCAGAACTCGTCACCGGCCGGGTAGGAGTCGTAGACCTCGTCGGCGATCTCCTGCGCCGTGCCCTCGCCCTCCTTCTCCGACCACAGCCACGACGCGTACGTGGCGAAGCCCTCGTTGAGCCAGATGTCCCGCCAGTTGCGCACCGAGACACTGTCTCCGTACCACTGGTGCGCCAGTTCGTGCACGACGACGGAGACGTCCGTGCCGGACTTGAAGCGCTCGTTGCCGTAGAACGGCCGGGTCTGCGTCTCCAGTGCGAAGCCGGCGCCCGTGTCGGGCACATAGCCGCCGACGGAGCTGAATGGGTACTTGCCGAAGACGCCCTCCAGCCAGTCGGTGATCTCGGCGGTGCGCTCAAGGCTGGCCCGCGCGGAACCGTCCTCGCCGTCCAGTTCCCTGCTGTAGGCGTTGACGACGGGGATGCCGCTCTCCGTGCGGCTCTTGGTGACGTCGAACTTCCCCACGGCCAGTGTCGCCAGGTACGTGGTCTGGGGCTCGCCGGAACGCCAGTTGGAGCGGACCCAGCCCTTGCCGGCCGGCTCCTCGGAGACCAGGTCGCCGTTGCTGATGCTCTTGTAGCCCTTCGGGACCGCGACGCTGATGTCGAACGTCGCCTTGTCGCTGGGGTGGTCGTTGCTCGGGTACCACCACCAGGCCGACTCGGGCTCGCCCGCCGCGACCCCGCCGTCCGGCGTGCGCTGCCAGGCCGTGTAACCGTCGACCTCCACCTCGGACGGTACGCCCGAATAGCGCACGACGACGCTGAAGTCCTCACCCTCGGCGAGCGGTTCGGCCGGGGTGACGCGCAGTTCGTGGGAGCCGGCCGTGGACACCTTGGCCTTGCGGCCGTTGACATGCACCTCCTTCACATCGAGCGAGAAGTCCAGGTTGAAGCGGCTCAGATCCTGGGTGGCCCTGGCGAGGACGGTCGCGGTGCCGTTCAACTCGTCCGTCTTCGGCTGGTACTTGAGCCTCAGGTCGTAGTGGGAGGCGTCGTAGCCGCCGTTGCCGTAGTCCGGGTAGTAGGAGTCGCCCACGCCGGGTGCGCCCGGCGATGGTCCCGCGCCGGCGGCCGAGGCCGGGACCGTCAGCGTGAGGGCGGCCACCACCGCACCCGAAACGATGAGTCTTTGACGCACGAGTCCTCCAACTCCCTTGCGACAGCGCCGAGATGACGCCATGACGCGATCCGATGCGACACGAATGGTCGAAAGGGTATGTACTCGGGTGGCCCGCCGTATCTGTTTCGTATGCATCTACACATGAATGCCATGCGGTTGCATCACGCGCCGTACCCCTGGATCGCGTACGGCGTACCGCGTGCCGCCGGCCGCACCGGGCGCCCCGCAGGTCAGCCGTCCGCGGCCGGTACACCGCCGTCCCCGCCGTGCCCGCCCCCACCGTCCGGGCGCAGGAGCCGCACCGCCTCCAGCGCACAGCCCCACGAGACCGTGACGCCCGCGCCGCCGTGACCGTAGTTGTGCACGCACGGCGTGCCGTCCGGCAGCGTCTCCGCCTCCAGCCGCACCCTCGGCCGGTACGGGCGCAGGCCCACCCGCTCCTCGAGGATGCGCGCCCCGGCGAGTGCGGGGTGCACACGCGCGCAACGCTCCACGATGGCACGGGTCGTGGCGGGGTCGGGCGTGGTCTCCTCGGCGTCCTCGTCGGCCGTGCCGCCGAGGAGCAGGCCGTACGGCTGCGGCAGTACGTACGTGGTCTCCGGGACCCCCGCCTCGGACGAGAGGAACCACTCCTCGACGCCCGGGTTCTCCACGACCACGATCTGCCCCCGCACCGGCCGCATCCCGGTGTCGCCCGCCAACTCCCGCGCGCCCAGGCCGCTGCAGTCGACCACCGCCTCCGCCCGCGCCGACGCCTCGGCGAGCGAGCCGATCCGGCGCTGCTCCCAGCTGCCGCCCGCAGCCGTCAACCGCCCCCGCAGATAAGGGAGATACGTCAGCATGTCGACAATGGGGGTTCGTGGAGGCGACCCGATCAGCGAGATCCATTCCGGCGGCACCGAGGCGGCCGCGCCGCCCTCCAGGGTGCCCCGCACCAGGCGTACTCCCGTGTGTGCCGGCTGTTCGGCGAGCCAGGCGAAGTTGCGGAAGGAACGCACCGCCCACTCCAGGGCCTTCTCCTGGGGCTCGATGCGGTACGGCCAGCACAGCCCACCGGAGACCCCCGATGCCGTGTCCGCGTCCAGGTTCCGGCTCCACACCCGGACCTTCAGGCCGCGCTCTGCGAGGAGCACCGCCGTGGTCAGTCCGCTCACCCCGCCGCCGACGACGATCACTTCATCCATGGAACGACGTTATCCCGCGGCACCGGAGGGCATTCTCCGGCGGGAAGAGTTCCCCGGAGGCGTGCCCGCGTACACGTACCGGCCGCAAAACACTCACGTCCTGCACATCCCTGTGAAGAACTCTTACGCGGCACACAGGCAGCGGGCAGAATCCACGCCATGTCCCGTGCAGCCGCCACCGAACTCCTCGACAGCCTCGAGCCGCTCGCGTACCCGCAGCGCACACGGCTGGTCGCGGCCCACGCGCGGGCCGTCGGCCACGAGGAGCTGACGGGGCTTCTGCACGGGCTGGAGGAGTACGGGATGTACGGGAAGCGGGTCGCGATCATTGCCGCCTGCGCCGCCCGTGACACCGACTACCTCTCCGCCCGGCTCGCGCACCCCGACCCCTTCGTCCGCGGCCACGCACAGCGCGCCGCCCGCGCACGTTCCGCCGCCATCAGCGACGACGCCCTGTGGGTGGCGCTGCACGACGCGCCGTCCGCCGTGCGCGCCCAGCTGACCCGCACCATCGTCCGCGGCCGCCGCACGGAACTCGCGGACGGCCTGATCGACGCCGTCCGCACCCGCTGGGGCGACACGGAGGCCGCCCGGCTGCTGCCCGGCTGCGGGACGGAGACCGTGACGCGGCTGCTGCCCGCCCTCTTCCACGCCGTCACCGCCTGGCGCTCGCTCGCGTCCCGGCACCCGGACCTCCTCCTGGCGGAGGCGGGACGGCAGCTCGAAGACCTGCCGCACGTACTGCGGGAGCAGTGGTGGCAGCGCTACGGCGCGGGCGTCGCCCGCATCTGCGTGGGCCGGCCCCGGCGCGTACTGGACCTGCTGGAGCAGTACCGCGAAAGTGGCCTGCTCAGCCCGGAGTTCCTGCCCCACCTGGGACGGCTCGTCGCTGCCGACGCGGGGCGCGCCCTGCGGCTGCTGCTGCGTCCCGGGCAGGTCGCCGAGCTGCGCGAACTCGGCCTGCCTGTACAGGTGTTGAGGCGCCTGGTGCATACGGACCCGTCCGGCCTGGAGGATCTCGGGCGCGTCTTCAGCGGCCGCCCCGACCGATTCGCCCAGCTGCTGCGCGCGCTTCCGCCGGGCCGCCGTGCCGAGTTCCACGACATGGTGACCGACGCCGAGGAGCGCGCACACGGAGTCCTCCACGAGGACGTCCTCTCGGCGCTTCCGCACAGCCGCCGCGAGGAGGAGGCACGGCGGACGGCCCAGCAGGCACGCGCTCGCGGAGCGCACTGGTCCACCGTGCTCGCCGCCCTGGCACACCTGCCCGACGAGTCGGCGTACGCGGAGGTCACCGCCGCCACCCGCCGGCCCTCACCCGAGGACAGGGCGCGCGCCTGGCCGATGCTGGTCCGGCAGGCCGCGCACACCGCCGACCGGCACGGCGGCAACAGGACGGTGGTGACGGCTCTCGTCGCCGACATGGCGCGGCTGCGTGACGAGCACGAGTCCGTACGGGCGGCGGCGCTCGCCGCCCTCGCGGAGGTGCCGGCGCGGCTGTTCGAGGACGAGGCGGTCGACCACCTGGACCGCGTCGCCGGTGACGCCGTAGGGGTACCGGGCTCCTCGCAGGAGAGCCGTGCCGCACTGGGCCGTCTCGCCCGCTCGCTGCTGCGCGAACACGTCGCGGGCAGCCGGCAGGGTCTGGTCGGCTGGGCGCTGCGCACGACCGTGCGGCTCTCCGGCAACACCGACGGGGCGGATCTCGGTCAGCTCGACCGCCGACTTCCGTACGGACACGAGTTCGCCGTCTACGAAGCGCTGCGGTACTGGCTGGAGGCGGGCGCCGAGAACGACGACCACGGACTGACGTTCGCGCTTGCGCGAGCCGTCGGGCGGCGCGCGGCAGGCATGCCCGAACTGCAGCAACTGCTGTGGCAGGCCGTCCAGTTCGGCAGCGAGTCCACCGCCCGCACCGCCGTCGCACTGTGGCTGGACAACCCGGTCACGCGCGCGGAGAGAGCGGAGCGGGTGCTCGCGGTCGACGCCTCCGCGGCGCTGCTCCCCAGCGTCTCGCGGACGATCACGACGCGGCGCACCGATCTGCTCGACCCCGTACTCGACGTCACCCCGCCCTACGGCCGCTTCCTCAGCAAGGAGAGCCGCCGTCCCCAGCCTCCCGTCGGGCGTTGCGCGGCGCGCTGGCTGCCCCGCCAGCAGCGGGCCGCCGCAAGCCTGCTGGCGCAGGAGGCGGACGACGACGGCAGCGAGATGCATGTGCGGCGCGAGGCGCTGCGGCGGCTCGCCACCGTCCCCGGCGAGGGCGCGAGGGAGCTGCGGCTGTGGGCCAACGATCCCGTCGAGGCGGAGTCGGAGCTCGCCGACACCGCGCTTGCCGCGACGGCGCGTACCGACCGCCCCGACGAGGCGTTGCCCCTGCTGCTGGAGCACGCGCGCGACGGACGCGCCCACGTCGCCGTCCCCGCGCTGGCTCGCGTGTTCCGCCACACGGATCCCTGGCGGCTGTCCGACGTACTGCACCGCCTGCTGCTGCCGTCTCCTTCCGGGGCGACGGCGACGGCGAAGGACGACGCGGCGGCGAACGGTACGGAGGGAGCGGCGGCGGCCGCTCCGGCGGCCGGGAGCGACCGGAACGGCCAGGGCGCGGCCGAGCCGGTCGCCGGCCGCAAGGCGACGGTACGGATGGCAGTGGACTGCCTCCCGCTCGCCGAGGCGGCGGAGCTGCTGCTGAAGGTCTACTCCCTGCAGGGCCAGCACCCGGAGGTGAAGGCGGTCTGCGTCGAGTGCGCACCCCGCCTGCTCGACGACGACCGGGCCTGGGAGCTCGTCGAGTCGGCGGCTCAGGGAGTGCCCGCACTGCGGCACGCGCTGCTGCGCGTACGACCGCTCGGACTGCCCGAGCGGCACCGCGAGCGGTACGCGCGGCTGGTCTCCGGCCTGTGCCACGCGGACGACCGGGGCGTCACCGAAGCCGTCTACTCCTCGCTCGCCGACTGGGCGCTGTGGGCGCCGGACGCGGCGGCCGTACTCTCCTCGGCCGTCACCGACCTCGGCAACCGCGGAACCTGGCGGCAGGCCGCCGAAGGACTGGTCGAGCTGGTCATCACGCTGCCGGGCACAGGCCGCGCCTTCGAGCAGGTGCTGTCCGGACTCATCGCGGCGGACTCCGCGCCGGACACCCCCGACGCCCGCGCGGACCGGGACCGCCCCGCCAGGCGCCGCGTCGAGCACATCGCGCTGACCCTCGGCGACTGCGCCCGCCGGCGGCGCATCGCGCGCCGCCTCGCCGGACGTACGGGCGTACTCCTCGCCGGACACGAGGAGTTCGTACCGCTGGCGGCCCGGCTGCTCTGCTCCGCCGTGACCCTGGAGAGCGACGCCGAGACCCTCGGCAGGCAGCTGCGCGGCATCGCCGGTCTGCACAGCGGCCGGCCCGGGCTGGCGTGGCGCACGGCCGGGGAACTGCGCCGCTCGCTCGGGCCCGTACAGCGGCCGGCCGAGACCAGGGAACGGCTGCTGCCCGTCGCGCAGGACCTCGCCGCCGACGGCGGCACGGCGGCCGGGCTGCTGGCCGTGACGCTGATCGCGGCGGTCAATCCGGCGAGCGGCTGGCCGGAGCCGTGGCGTGAACTCCTGCGCTCCGTACGCCGCCACGAGGCGTCCGACGTACGGGCGGCAGCGCTGGAACTGGCGACCGACCCGGGGGAGTGACCCGTTCGCGGCACGGCGCACGGCACGCGCCGGACACCGGGCCGCACCGGACCACGTCATGCCATGCCGCACCGCCCGCACCGCGCCGCGCCTGCCGGGAAACCCGTGCGACCCGTGGGCGGAATGCCCGTAACATCGGCGGCCATGTCCGCCACTCTCGTCGCCAAGTCCCTCGCGGCCGGGCACGGCGACCGTCCGCTCTTCTCCGGCCTGGACCTCGTCGTCTCCCCGGGAGAGGTCGTGGGCCTCGTCGGCGTGAACGGTGCAGGCAAGTCCACCCTGCTGCGCATCCTGTCCGGGCTGGCCAAGCCGGAAGCGGGCGGCGTCGCACTCACACCGCCGACCGCGACCGTGGGGCACCTTCCACAGGAGCCGGAGCGCAGGCAGGGCGAGACGGTCCGCGCGTTCCTGGAGCGCCGCACCGGGGTCGCCGCCGCCCAGACCGCTCTCGACACGAGCACGCGCGCCCTTGAGGAGGACCGGCCCGGCGCCGCTGACGACTACGCCGTGGCGCTGGAGCGGTGGCTCGCCCTCGGCGCCGCCGACCTGTCCGAGAGGGCGGCCGAAGTCACCGCCCGGCTCGGCCTGGACGTCACCCTGGACCGGCCGGTGACCTCTCTGTCCGGGGGACAGGCGGCGCGTACCTCCCTCGCGTCCCTGCTGCTCAGCCGCTACGACGTCTTTCTGCTGGACGAGCCGACGAACGACCTGGACCTGGACGGGCTGCGCATTCTGGAGACCTTCGTCTCGGGGCTGCGTGCCGCCACCGTACTCGTCAGCCACGACCGTGAGTTCCTGTCGCGGACGGTGGACACCGTGCTCGAACTCGACCTGGCACAGCAGCTCGTGGGCCACTACGGCGGCGGCTACGAGAGCTACCTGGAGGAGCGCGCCCGCGCCCGCAGGCACGCACGTGAGGAGTACGACGAGTACGCGAGGACCCGTGCCGGCCTTGAGGACCGGGCACGAAAGCAGCGCGGCTGGATGGACAAGGGCGTGCGCAACGCCCGCCGGAAGATGCCCGACAACGACAAGAACGTACGGAACGCCCGCATCGAGGCGACCGAGAAGCAGGCCGCCAAGGCACGGCAGACCGAGCGGATGATCGAACGGCTGGACGCCGACGCGGTCGAAGAGCCCCGCAAGGAGTGGGAGCTGCGCATGGAGATCGCGTCGGCACCGCGTTCCGGGTCGGTCGTCGCCACCCTGCGCGGCGCCGAAGTCCGGCGCGGTGCCTTCCGGTTGGGGCCCGTGGACCTGCAGATCGACTGGCGCGACCGTGTCGCCGTCACCGGGCCCAACGGTGCGGGCAAGTCGACGCTGCTCGCCGCGCTGCTGGGCAGGACGCCACTCGACGCCGGGACCGCCTCCTCGGGCGCGGGCGTCGTGGTCGGCGAAGTCGACCAGGCGCGCCGGCTGTTCCACGGGGAGGAGAGCCTGCTGGAAGCCTTCCGGGACGCCACGTCGACGGAGCCGCAGGAAGTACGCACCCTGCTGGCGAAGTTCGGCCTCACGGCCCGGCATGTGCTGCGCCCCGCCGTGACCCTCTCACCCGGCGAGCGGACCCGTGCCGCGCTGGCGCTGCTCCAGGGGCGCGGAGTGAACCTGCTGGTGCTGGACGAGCCCACGAACCATCTCGACCTGCCCGCGATCGAGCAACTGGAGTCGGCCCTGGCCTCATACGAGGGCACCCTGCTGCTCGTCACCCATGACCGCCGCATGCTGGAGGCCGTGCGCACGACGCGGCACATCGAGGTGGCCGACGGCGTGGTGAGAGAACTTCAGCGCCGGTGACGGCCCTTGGCCCCACCGCCGTCCGGCAGTGGCCGGACCCCTCCGCGCAATCCGGCGGAGCGGCCCGGCCGGCCGTGTGCGCTCAGCGCTTCTTGCCGTCCCCGCCCAGCAGCCCGGCCCTGCGCAGCGCGTCGGCCATCTCGCTGTTGGCGGGGGCCGCGTCGCGGCGCTGCTGCCGGCCGGCGCCGCTGCGGCCGCCGCCCTGGTTGCCGCCGCCCTGCTTCCTGGCGCCCTGGTTTCCGCCGCCCTGCTTGCCGGCGCCCTGCCGTGGCCGCGGCGAGCGCTCCGTACCGCCCTGGCGGCGGCCGCCCTCCGCGCCTCCGGAGCCCTGCCCGGAGGTGTCGTCGTCCAGACGCATCGTCAGCGAGATCCGCTTCCGCGCGGCGTCGACCTCGCGGACCTTGACCTTCACGATGTCGCCGGGCTTGGCGACGTCCCGCGGGTCCTTCACGAACGTCTTCGACATCGCCGAGACATGGACGAGCCCGTCCTGGTGCACGCCGACGTCCACGAAGGCGCCGAAGGCCGCGACGTTGGTGACCACGCCCTCCAGGACCATCCCCGGCTCCAGATCCGTGAGCTTCTCCACGCCCTCCTTGAACTCCGCGGTCCTGAAGGCGGGACGCGGGTCACGGCCGGGCTTCTCCAGCTCGCGCAGGATGTCCGTGATGGTCGGCAGGCCGAACGTCCCGTCCACGAACTGCTTCGCGTCGAGCGAGTGCAGCACCGCCGTGTTGCCCACGAGCGTGGAGACGTCGGTGCCGGAGGCCTGCACCATCGTACGGACGACCGGATAGGACTCGGGGTGCACGCTGGAGGCGTCCAGCGGGTCCTCGCCGTCGCGGATGCGCAGGAAGCCCGCGCACTGCTCGTAGGCCTTCGGGCCCAGCCTTGCCACGTCCTTCAGCTCGCGGCGGCTCTTGAAGGGGCCGTTGCCGTCGCGGTGGGCGACGATGTTCTCCGCGAGCACCGTGCCGATGCCGGAGACCCGCGAAAGCAGGGGAGCGGAGGCGGTGTTGACGTCGACGCCGACGCCGTTCACGCAGTCCTCCACCACGGCGTCCAGCGAGCGCGACAGCTTCACCTCGGACAGATCGTGCTGGTACTGGCCCACACCGATCGACTTCGGGTCGATCTTGACGAGCTCCGCGAGCGGGTCCTGGAGCCTTCGTGCGATGGAGACCGCGCCGCGCAACGAGACGTCCAGCTCGGGCAGTTCCTGCGAGGCGAAGGCCGAGGCGGAGTAGACGGAGGCGCCCGCCTCCGAGACGGTGACCTTCGTCAGCTTCAACTCGGGCTGCATGGTGATGAGTTCGCCCGCCAGCTTGTCCGTCTCGCGCGACGCGGTGCCGTTGCCGATGGCGATCAGCTCGACGGAGTGCTCACGCGCCAGCGCCGCCAGCTTCGCCAGCGACTCGTCCCACTGCTTCTGCGGTGCGTGCGGATAGACGGTGTCCGTGGCGGCGACCTTGCCGGTCGCGTCGACGACGGCGACCTTCACGCCGGTACGCAGACCGGGGTCGAGGCCGAGCGTGGAGCGCGTGCCCGCGGGAGCGGCGAGCAGCAGGTCACGCAGGTTCGACGCGAAGACCCCGACGGCCTCGTCCTCGGCCGCCGTTCGCAGCCGCAGCCGCAGATCCAGGCCGAGACGCACCAGGATGCGAGTGCGCCACGCCCAGCGCACCGTCTCCGCGAGCCACGGGTCGGCGGCACGCCCCTCGTCCCGTACGCCGAAGTGGTGGGCGATCGCGCTCTCGTACGCGCCCGGCGTGCCGGGTGCGCCCTGCGCGGACTCCTCCTCCGGCTCCAGGGCCAGGTCGAGGATCTCCTCCTTCTCGCCGCGGAGCATGGCGAGCACCCGGTGCGAGGGCAGCTCGGTGAAGGCCTCCGCGTAGTCGAAGTAGTCCTTGAACTTCGCGCCCTGCTCCTCCTTGCCCTCCCGCACCCTGGCGGTGAGGCGTCCACGCAGCCACATGCGTTCGCGCAGCTCGCCGATGAGGTCGGCGTCCTCGCTGAAGCGTTCGGCGAGGATCGCGCGGGCACCCTCCAGCGCCGCGGCGGCGTCCGCGACGCCCTTCTCGGAGTCGGTGAAAGCGGCGGCCGCGGCCTCGGGTTGCACACCCGGGTCGCCCAGCAGCCCGTCGGCCAGCGGTTCGAGACCGGCTTCGCGGGCGATCTGCGCCTTGGTGCGGCGCTTGGGCTTGAACGGCAGGTAGATGTCCTCCAGGCGCGCCTTCGTCTCGGCCGTCCGGATCTGCTGCTCCAGCTTCGGTTCGAGCTTGCCCTGCGACCGTACGGATTCGAGGACCGCCTCGCGCCGCTCCTCCAGCTCCCGCAGGTAGCGCAGCCGCTCCTCCAGGGAGCGCAGCTGCGCGTCGTCGAGCGTCTCGGTCGCTTCCTTGCGGTAGCGCGCGATGAAGGGCACGGTCGACCCGCCGTCGAGCAGCTCGACGGCGGCCCTGACCTGGCGCTCCCGTACGCCGAGTTCCTCGGCGATCCTGCCTTCGATGGTCGTCGTCACGATGGTTGGTCCGCCTGTCGTCTCCCGTCGTCACGGCGGGGTCGATACGGGGGCTCAGACCCTCCGGCCTGCCCGCGATGCGCCGCCGAACAGGCGCGCCAGCAGGCGGAACGGCAGGGTCACTACGGTTGCGATGGCGCCCGCGATCATGCGGAGGCCGTCTGCGATTGCTCGGAACATGCGAGCCGGGTAGCCGTTGACGGCACGCGTAAACCGGCGGCGGTCCGCGGACCTTGCGTGCCGCCCCGCCAACCTGCCCCCGGGACTCAGTCCTTGCCGAACAGGTCCTCCGGGAAGGCGCCCGCGTTCGCGGCCGACGCGGCGAAGCCGCCTGCCAGTTCGGTGAGCCGCGCGACACCCGCCTCCCCGAGGTGCTCGTACGGGCCGCTGTCCAGGCGGTCGGTGCTGTACTCCAGCTCCTTGCGCAACGCCATGCCGTCCTCGGTGAGTTCACCGCCGGCGTCCACCAGCCCCCGCTCCCGCAGCCGCTCCTGGGCCGCCGCCCAGTCCTGCTGGTTGTAACCGCGGGTGGCCAGCACCCACTTGGGCGCCATGCCACGGCCGCTGGCGGTGTGGCTTACCAGCGCCTCCAGGGGGTCCAGGCCCTCCGAGAGCAGTACGGCTATGTGCGCGTCGCCCCGGTGCTCACGCAGGAGCGTGGCCGCGTGCCAGTACGCGAGATGCGGCGCCTCCGGTACGGGCAGATCGGCGTTGGCGGCGTAGAGCGGGCGGCCGGGACGTGTGCACGCCTCGGCCGCCTTCAGAGCGAGCTGAGCCGCCTCGGTCATCTCCGGCGAGGAGACGGCCTCGTCGCCGAGCAGCTCCCGCAGCATCGAGTCGACCGCCCGCAGCCGCGCGGCGAGCACCGTGGCGGGGGAGGCGGACTCCCACACCGCGGGCACGAAGCGTGCGACGAGAGCGTGGCTGAAGTTGTAGAAGGTGGCCGTGACCGTGCCGGCGCTCGCCGCGCCCAGGGGCGCCGCACGTCCGGCGAGGTAGACGGCGCTGGGGTCGTCGATGCCGTACGGGGCGAGCTCCTTGCCCAGCGCGGGGGAGAAGTAGACGGCGGAGTGGAGCGGGTTGACCATGTTGTGGCACCGCCGGGCGGCGCGTTCCGGGAGAGACGTCATGCCCACCACGTTACCCAGAGGTAATAGTGGTGTCGCCGGGCGTACCCGCCGCGTCTCACGGAGACCAGCGGAAGCGCGGAGCGCGCCGCTCCATGAACGCGGCGGCGCCCTCCGCCGCCTCTCCGCTCTCGGCGGCCACGCGCCGCCAGTGTCCGCTGCGGGACGGGTCCGGTGCCGGGCCGCTGAACTCCTTGGCGGCCGCCTGCGTCAGCTGCGAACGCTCCACCAGCGTGCGTGTGAAGGCCGCGACCCGCTCCTGCAGGCTCTCCCGCGGATGCACCTCGTCCACGAGACCGGTCCGCAGCGCGCGGTCGGCGTCGATCAACTCCCCGGAGAAGAGCAGGTACTTGGCCGTCGCCGGCCCCACGAGCCGTACCAGCCGCTGCGTGGAGGAGACCGGGTAGACGATGCCGAGCTTCGCCGGAGTCACCCCGAACAGCGCGCCTTCCGCGGCGAACCGCAGATCGCAAGCGGCGGCGAGCTGTGCGCCGCCTCCCACGCAGTGACCGTCCACGACGGCCAGCGCCGGCTTGGGAAACGCGCTCAGCGCCTCCTCGGCCGCCACGGCCAGCCCCTGCGAGGACTCCACGGAGTCACGCAGCGTGGAGATGTCGGCGCCCGCGCAGAAGGTGTTCTCCGCCCCGGTGACGACGAGAACGCGGACGGACGCGTCGTCCGCGAGCCCCGCCAGCAGCCCTGGCAGCTCACGCCACATGGCCTCGGTCATCGCGTTGCGCTTGGCCGGATTGTGCAGGACGAGGGTCGTCACGCCGTCGGCGTGCTCGGTGAGCAGCGCGGGCGGGTGTGCCTGGCGGCCTTGCCCCGCGGGCCGGGGCTGCTCTGCGGGTCGTGCTCGTTCCATGTACGGATCGTAGCCGGGCCATGGCCAGGGGCTGCCGCCGCGTGGATGCAAGCTCTGTCACTGAGCCGTCCCGGGCGTAAGTCTTCTGTCAAATGCCATCGATAAGTGCCGACTTGCGGTCAGTGGGCCGGACCAGGCCTCTGGCATACCAACACTCGATGCACGTACATCTGCAAGTGCACGGGCGTGCAAGAACATTCGAAGGAGAGGGGTGCCGGAGATGGAGAGCCGCGGGAGTGGTCCGCCCGGGCCGGGCGGAGTGTCCCCGCTCGCGCTGCCCGTTCAGGAACGGGACAGGGCTCGTACCTGCGAGGGGACCTGGCGGTTCACGGCTTCCGCGCTGGACTCCTCGGTGCCCCAGCTGCGGCACGCCGTGCGGGACCTCGTCCGGCGCCAGGGCGCCGTGCCGGACGAGATCCTGCAGAACCTGCTGCTGATCCTCTCCGAACTGGCCACCAACGCGGTACGGCACGCGGCCCTCCTCTCACCCGAGATCGGAGTGGAGGTGCGGCTGCAGGGCGGATGGCTGCGCATCGCCGTCGAGGACAGCCATCCCTACAGACCCAAGGCCCTGGACGCCGACCCCGATCAGGAGCACACCGGCGGAAGAGGGCTGCTGCTGGTCAAGATGATCACAGCCGAGTCGGGTGGCGTCTGCGACGTGGAACAGACCGGGACGGGAGGGAAGGTGATCTGGGCGGCCCTGCCGTTGCCGGTCGTCAGCGGCGCACTTCCGCCGATGGTGACCAGCCGGCCTCCGCTCCCGTGACCTCGCTGATCGCCGGGCGTGCCGCATCGAGCACCGTCATGAACCAGGCGGAGAACGCCCCCTCGGCGTGCCGCCGCGCCAGCTCGCCGGAGGTGACGAAGGCCGTCTCGGCGATCTCCTCGGGGTCGGGGCGCAGTTCGTCGCGCACGACCCCGGCGAAGAGGTGGTTGTACTCCTGCTCCACCAGACCCGAGTCGGGGTCGGGGTGGTTGTAGCGGACGGTGCCCGCCTCACGCAGAAGTGACGGGGCCACGCCCAGTTCCTCGTTCACGCGCCTCGCCGCGGCGGCGAACGGAGCCTCACCCGGATACGGGTGGCCGCAGCAGGTGTTGGACCACACACCGGGGGAGTGGTACTTGCCGAGCGCGCGGCGCTGAAGCAGCAGCCGTCCCGAATCGTCGAAGAGGAAGACGGAGAACGCGCGGTGCAGGCGGCCCGGCGCCACGTGGGCGGAGAGCTTCTCCGCGGTACCGATCGTGGTGCCGTCCTCGTCGACCAGTTCGAGCATGATCGGTGCCGCTGCGCTGTTCACCATGTTGACCCTTCTGTCGGGGCTGTCCGCCGTCCGCCGGCCGCGATGATCCCCAGTCTGCCGCAGATCAATGGCACAACTTCGCTTCGTGGGCAGCATGTCCGCGCGGCTCCAGCTGGAACGTGCAGTGCTCCACGTCGAAGTGGTCGCCGAGGCAGAGCTGGAGGTCGTGCAGCACCCGTTCCTGCCCTACGGAGTCCAGGGTCTGCTGGGTGACCACCACGTGCGCCGAGAGCACCGGCATGCCGGAAGTGATCGTCCACACATGCAGGTCGTGCAGCCCGACCACGCCGTCCACGGCGAGGATGTGCTCGCGCACCTCGGCCATGTCCACATCGCGCGGGGCCGATTCCAGCAGCACGTCCAGGGCCTCGCGCGCCAGCCGGAGCGTACGCGGGACGATCATCGCTCCGATTACGAGCGAGGCGGCGGGGTCGGCGCCTTGCCAGCCCGTCGTCGCGACGACGAGCGCGGAGAGCAGCACGGCCAGCGAGCCCAGTGCGTCCGCCAGCACTTCCAGGAAGGCACCCCGCACATTGAGGCTCTCGCGCTGGCCGCGCAGCAGCAGCGAGAGCGAAATGACGTTCGCCACAAGGCCGATGGCGCCGAACACCGCGGTCAGGGCGCCGTCGGTGCCGGCCGGCTCGATGAAGCGCTCCACCGCCTCGAAGAGGATGTAGCCGCCGACGCCCAGCAGCAGCAGGCAGTTGGCCAGCGCGGCGAGGATCTCGGCGCGGGCGAGGCCGAACGTGCGCCGCTCGCTCGCGGGCTTGTTGGCGAAGTGGATCGCGAGCAGCGCCATGCCGAGCCCGAGCGCGTCGGTGGCCATGTGCCCGGCGTCCGCCAGCAGGGCGAGCGAATCGGCGAGCAGTCCGCCGGTGATCTGCGTGACCAGCACGGCGAGAGTGATGAACAGCGCGACACGCAGCCGCCTGCGGTACGCGGCGGCCGCCGTGCCGCCCGCCGCCGGAGCGGGCCCTCCGTGAGCGTGCCCAGCGCCCATCGCTGCGAGCCTCCGCGTCCTCGGTCCCTGCGCCGTGCGGCGCCTGTCGGTGGCAAGTGAACTACGCCCGACGGGCAGGTGCAACGCGACGCTGAACACCGTTGTCATGTGCTGTGACCTGGGGTTTCCGTCCGAGGTCAGGTGCGAGCGAAGCCGGCGTGCACCGTGCTGTCGCGGGGTGCCGCCGTGCCTGCGGTGCCTGACGGGCCAGCGGCCCCCAGGACCGGGGACCGCCCCCTCAGCGGGCGCCGGGATGACGCAGGCACCAGCCCTCCCACGCGGACGCGATCATCTCCCGCACGCTGTGCCGGGCCGTCCAGCCGAGCTCCTTCTCCGCGAGCTCCGCCGACGCGACCACGCGTGCCGGGTCGCCCGGCCGCCGCTCGGCGACCCTGGCGGGATCGGGCTTCCCCGTGACCTCGGCGACGAGGTCCGCCATCTCCCGTACGGACAGGCCCCTGCCCGTACCGATGTTCACGGTGAGGTCGCCCGCGGCCTCGCCCGCGGGTGCGGAGAGCCGCCGCGCGGCCGCCAGATGCGCCTCGGCCAGATCCTGCACGTGGATGTAGTCGCGGACGCAGGTGCCGTCCGGAGTCGGATAGTCGTCGCCGAAGATCAGCGGCGCCTCGCCGCGGGTCAGGGCGTCGAAGAACATCGGCACGATGTTGAAGACCCCGGTGTCGGCCAGCCGCGGCTCGGCGGCGCCCGCGACGTTGAAGTAACGCAGACAGGTCGTGGCGATGCCCTCGGCGAGCCCGGTGGAGCGCACGAGCCACTCTCCGGTGAGCTTCGTCTCACCGTAGGGATTCATCGGCACGCACGGCGTCTCCTCGGTGACGAGGTCCACGTCCGGCGTGCCGTAGACGGCGGCGGAGGAGGAGAAGACGAAGCGGCGCACCCCTGCCGCGACGACGGCCTCCAGCAGCACCGTCAGCCCGTGCACGTTCTCCCGGTAGTAGCGCAGGGGCTGCTCGACGGACTCCCCGACCTGCTTGCGGGCGGCCAGATGCACCACGCCCGTGACCTCGTGCTCCGCGAACGTCCGGTCCAGCAGCGCCCGGTCCAGGACCGAGCCCCGCACCAGGACCGGATCCGGCCCTGGCATGCCCTCCAGACGCTCCGGCACCCCCGCCGAGAGATCGTCCAGGACGGTCACCCGCTCCCCGGCCGCCGCCATCGCCCGCGCCACGTGTGCGCCGATGTATCCCGCCCCACCTGTGATCAACCACGTCATATCGGCAGCCTATCCGCAGCCGCGGACGGCGGACCGGGCTCCGGATCCCGCCGGCCGCACGCAGGAGCCTCCGGCCGCCAGGACCGCCGGAGGGCACCACCCGAACGAGGTCGCGCGGGTCCGGCACCGTACCGGCACCACGGAGCGGGTACGGGCGGCCGGCACCCGCATTTGTCGCACCGTCCAAGATCGACCATGCTGTGCCGCGGCAGTGCAACGCCCGCCGGGTGAACGCGCGATGAAAGCCCGCCCGTTCGATCCGATAGCCTCTGCCGACGCGCCGCCCGCCACCGTACGGGCCAGGCGCACCCTGCCCGTTGCCCGGCCGCCCCGGCCGCAGAACGCGCTGTGCCGGCGCCGCCGTGCCGGCGTCCAAGGAGTGAGTTCGACTGTCGACCGCCATCCTCACCGGTCCGCCGGTCGCGGGGTCGCCGCTGGAGAGCGACCTGCGGTCGCTGGGGTTCGACGTGCGCGTCGCGGCGGAGGCCGGCCAGGTCCCGGCGGAGGTCGCGGCCGTTCCGGCCGGCACCGCGGTAGCGCTCGTCGATCCGGGCTTCGTCGGCCACGTCCACGCCCTGCGGCTCGCGCTGACCGACCCCCGCTTCCCGGCGGGTGCGGTCACCGGCGCGCTCTCCGTACGGGCCCCGGCGCGCGGCGCGCTCACCCGCGCCCTGCACGAGGCGGACTCCGCGGGCGCGGCCCCTGCCCCGCCAGAGCCTTCGGCGGGTGCCGCCGTGCGTACCGGTGAGGACGAGGGCGCCGCCGTCACGGCTCCGCCTCGCACCCTGCCGGACGCCGTGGCCGAGGCGCTGACGGCGGGCGGCGTCGACGTGCACCACCCCGAGCTGGGCACCCTGGTCGCCTCCGTGCCCACCGACGACGGCGCCCGCGCCGAAGCCCGCGAGGCCGTCGCCGCCGTCGACGACGAGGCCGTCCGGCTGCGCAACGCGGTGAAGGCGCGGGACGGCTTCTTCACCACCTTCTGCGTCAGCCCGTACTCCCGCTACATCGCACGCTGGTGCGCGCGCCGTGGCCTCACGCCGAACCAGGTCACCACCGCCTCCCTGGTGACCGCCCTTATCGCCGCAGCCTGTGCCGCCACCGGCACCCGCGGCGGCTTCGTCGCCGCCGGCGTGCTGCTGATCGCGTCCTTCGTGCTGGACGCGACCGACGGCCAGCTCGCCCGCTACGACCTGCAGTACTCGACCCTCGGCGCCTGGCTCGACGCCACCTTCGACCGGGCCAAGGAGTACGCCTACTACGCGGGCCTCGCCCTGGGCGCCTCCCGCGGCGGCGACGACGTATGGGCACTGGCCCTCGGCGCGATGGTGCTGCAGACCGTCCGGCACGTCGTCGACTTCTCCTTCAACGAGGCCAACCACGACGCCGCCGCCAACACCAGCCCCACAGCGGCCCTCTCCAGCAGGCTCGACAGCGTCGGCTGGACGGTGTGGCTGCGCCGCATGATCGTGCTCCCGATCGGCGAACGCTGGGCGCTCATCGCGGTACTGACCGCGTGCACCACACCCCGCATCACCCTCGTCGTGCTCCTGGCCGGCTGCGCGCTCGCCGCCTGCTACACCACCGCTGGCCGCGTGCTGCGCTCGCTCACGAGGAAGGCCCGCCGCACCGACCGCGCGGCGCGTGCCCTCGCCGATCTCGCGGACAGCGGCCCCCTCGCCGGGGGCTTCGCCTCCCTGGCCCGCCGTGCCGGCCTGCGCCTGCCCGGTTACGGGCCGCCGGCGCTCGCGTTCATCGGTACCGCCCTGCTCCTCGCCACCGCGCTGTGGACGCCGCAGGGCAGCGTCTGGCCCTTCGTCGCCGTCCTTGTCTACGCACTGACCTCGGGCTTCGCCGTCGCAGGGCCGCTGCGGGGGCCGCTGGACTGGCTCGCGCCGCCCTTGTTCCGTACAGCCGAATACGTGCTCGTGCTCGTCCTTGCGGTACGCGCGGAACAAGCGGGGGTGAACGGCGCGCTGCCCGCCGCTTTCGGGCTGGTGGCGGCGGTCGCCTACCATCACTACGACACGGTGTACCGCATCCGCGGCGGCACCGGCGCGCCTCCCCGCTGGCTTGTCCGTGCGACCGGGGGGCACGAAGGACGAGCCCTGGCCGTCGCCCTCGCCTCGGCCCTCTGGGCGGCCGGCGAAGGCCGCGGCGACCAGGGCCCAGGTTTGACAGGTTTCACCATCGCGCTGACCACGCTCGCCGTGGCCATCGCGGCAGTGGTGCTCGTCGAGAGCATCCGCTTCTGGGTGTCCTCCAAAGCACCCGCCGTACACGACGAAACAGGAGAACCCGCATGATCGGCCTCGTGCTGGCCGCCGGCGCCGGACGGCGTCTGCGCCCCTACACCGACACCCTCCCCAAGGCGCTCGTTCCGGTGGGCCCCGAAGGCGACGAGGAGTCCCAGACCGTCCTCGACATCGCCCTCGCCAACTTCGCCGCGGTCGGCCTCACCGACGTCGCCGTCGTCGTCGGCTACCGCAAGGAGGCCGTGTACGAGCGCAAGGAGGCCCTGGAGAAGAAGCACGGGGTCAAGCTCACCCTCGTCGACAACGACAAGGCCGAGGAGTGGAACAACGCCTACTCCCTGTGGTGCGCGCGTGACGTCATCAAGCAGGGCGCCCTGCTGGCCAACGGCGACACCGTCCACCCCGTCTCCGTCGAGAAGACCCTCCTCGACGCCCGCGGCGGCGGCCAGAAGATCATCCTCGCTCTCGACACGGTCAAGCCGCTGGACGAGGAGGAGATGAAGGTCGTCACCGACCCCGAGAAGGGCGTCCAGCAGATCACCAAGCTGATGGACCCGGCGACGGCGAACGGCGAGTACATCGGTCTGACCCTGATCGAGCCGGAGGCCGCCGAGGAGCTGGCCGACGCCCTGAAGACCACCTTCGAGCGCGACCCGCAGCTCTACTACGAGGACGGCTACCAGGAGCTGGTCAACCGCGGCTTCAAGGTCGACGTCGCCCCCATCGGCGACGTGAAGTGGGTCGAGATCGACAATCACGACGACCTCGCCAAGGGCCGGGAGATCGCATGCCAGTACTGACCCGCCTCATTCCGTCGCCCGTCGTCGTCGACATCAGCCGCGGCGCCCTGGACGACCTGGCGGGCCTGCTGGCCGATCAGCGGATCTCCTCCAACGGCAAGCTCGCCTTCGCCATCAGCGGTGGCTCGGGCGCGGCTCTGCGTGAGCGCTTCGCCCCCGCCCTCCCCAGCGCGTCCTGGTACGAGGTCGGCGGCGGCACCATCGACGACGCCATCAAGCTCGCGGACGCCATGAAGTCCGGGCGCTACGACGCCGTCGTCGGCCTGGGCGGCGGCAAGATCATCGACTGTGCGAAGTTCGCTGCCGCCCGCATCGGCCTGCCCCTGGTCGCCGTGGCCACCAACCTCAGCCATGACGGCCTGTGTTCGCCGGTCGCGACCCTCGACAACGACGCGGGCCGCGGCTCGTACGGAGTGCCCAACCCGATCGCCGTCGTCATCGACCTCGACGTCATCAGGGAGGCCCCGGCCCGGTTTGTACGCTCCGGGATCGGCGACGCCATCTCCAACATCTCCGCCGTACGGGACTGGGAACTGGCCCACACCGTGCGCGGCGAGGACATCGACGGCCTCGCCGCCGCCATGGCCCGCCAGGCGGGGGAGGCCGTGCTGCGCCACCCCGGCGGAGTCGGTGAGGACGCCTTCCTCCAAGTGCTCGCGGAGGGCCTGGTGATGACCGGCATCTCGATGTCGGTCGCCGGCGACAGCCGCCCGGCGTCGGGCGCGTGCCACGAGATCAACCACGCCTTCGACCTGCTCTACCCCAAGCGCGCCGCCAGCCACGGCGAACAGTGCGGTCTCGGGGCGGCGTTCGCCACGTTCCTGCGCGGCGACCGGGAGATGTCGATGCTGATGGTCGAGGTGCTGCAGCGCCACGGCCTGCCCGTATTGCCTCACGAAATCGGCTTCGACGAGGACGAGTTCGTGAAAGTGACGGAGTACGCCCCGGACACCAGGCCCGGGCGGTACACCATTCTCGAACACCTCGACCTGTCCGCCGACCAGATCAGGGACGCATACCGCGACTATGCACAAGCCATCAGTAGCTGAGCTCCGGCCGGTCGTTCATCCCGCGGGTGTGAAGGACCGGCGCAGCGGTGAGCACTGGGCCGGCCGGCTCTACATGCGCGAGGTCTCACTGCGCATGGACCGGCACCTGGTGAACACGCGGGTGACGCCCAATCAGCTCACCTACCTGATGACTGTCGCCGCATTCCTCGCCGCCCCTGCCCTGCTGGTGCCGGGGATCGGCGGGGCCGTGCTGGGCGTGGTGATGGTTCAGCTCTATCTGCTCCTCGACTGCGTGGACGGCGAACTGGCCCGCTGGAAGCAGCAGTACTCGCTCGGCGGTGTGTACCTGGACCGGGTCGGCGCCTATGTGTGCGACGCCGCCGTCCTGGTGGGCTTCGGCCTGCGCGCCGCCGACCTGTGGGGCGGGGGCCGGGTGGACTGGCTGTGGGCCTTTCTGGGCACCCTCGCCGCGCTCGGCGCCGTGATGATCAAAGCGGAGACCGACCTCGTGGGCGTGGCCCGTCACCAGAGCGGGCTGCCGCCCGTGAAGGAGTCCGCGAGCGAGCCGCGCTCGTCGGGTGTGGCGCTCGCCCGCAAGGCCGCCGCGGCGCTCAAGTTCCACCGCCTGATACTCGGGATCGAGGCCTCGCTGCTGATCCTGGTCCTCGCGGTCGTCGACATGATCGCCGGGGGCCTCTTCTTCACCAGGCTCGGAGTCGCCGTGCTCGCCGGCATCGCCGTCGTCCAGACGCTGCTGCATCTGGTGTCCATCCTCGCCTCCAGCAGGCTCAAGTGACGGAGGGAGCCGCCACCATGCCGCAGCAGAGCCCGGAGCGTTCCGCGCAGTCCCCGAGGCTCGGCGCCGTCGTCCTCACGATGGGCAACCGCCCCGAGGAGCTGCGGGCGCTGCTCGACTCCGTGGCCAAACAGGACGGCGAGCCGGTCGAGACCGTCGTGGTGGGTAACGGCGCGCCGCTGCCCGCGTTGCCGGAAGGTGTACGGACGGTCGAGCTTCCGGAAAATCTCGGCATCCCCGGAGGCCGCAACGTCGGCATCGAGGCCTTCGGGCCCTCCGGCGCCGAAGTCGACGTGCTGCTCTTCCTCGACGACGACGGACTGCTGCCGGACACCGGCACCGCCGAGCTCGTACGCGAGGCCTTCGCCGCCGATCCGTCGCTGGGCATCATCAGTTTCCGCATCGCCGATCCGGACACCGGCGAGACACAGCGCCGCCATGTTCCCAGGCTGCGGGCCGCGGACCCGATGCGTTCCTCCCGGGTCACGACCTTCCTCGGCGGCGCCAACGCCGTACGCACGAAGGTCGTCGCCGAAGTCGGCGGACTGCCCGACGAGTTCTTCTACGCCCACGAGGAGACGGACCTCGCCTGGCGGGCCCTGGACGCCGGCTGGTCGATCGACTACCGGGCCGACATGGTGCTGCACCACCCCACCACCGCGCCCAGCCGGCACGCGGTCTACCACCGCATGGTGGCCCGCAACCGCGTCTGGCTCGCCCGCCGGAACCTGCCCGTCCTGCTCATCCCCGTCTACCTCGGAGTCTGGCTGCTCCTGACGCTCGCCCGCCGTCCCTCGCGCCCGGCGCTGCGCGCGTGGCTCGGCGGCTTCAGGGAGGGGTGGACCAAACCGTGCGGTGCCCGCAGACCGATGCGGTGGCGTACGGTGTGGCGGCTGACCCGACTAGGTCGCCCGCCCGTGATCTGACAAGCTCGTCTCCAGCAGCACAATTTCTTCCAGTTCACCTGCGCGTGTGAGGACGAAAGTTTCCAACGTGACCGAGACAACGCACGGCGGTGCGGTGGGCGTGAAGCCCCCGCCCACCCCGGACGACCGTCTGTCCCCGGCCGATCTCGCGGCGAAATACGGCCTGTCGGTGAGCGGGGCCCGGCCCTCGCTGGCGGAGTACGTGAGGCAGCTGTGGGCGCGGCGCCACTTCATCGTCGCCTTCTCACGGGCGAAGCTCACAGCGCAGTACAGCCAGGCGAAGCTTGGCCAGCTGTGGCAGGTGGCAACGCCGCTGCTGAACGCCACGGTCTACTTCTTCATCTTCGGTCTGCTGCTGGGCGGCAGGAGCGGCACACCGGGCGGCGAGCAGAACTACATCCCCTTCCTGGTCACCGGCGTCTTCGTCTTCACCTTCACCCAGACCTCGGTGCTCAACGGGGTCCGGGCGATCTCGGGCAACCTCGGCCTGGTCCGCGCCCTGCACTTCCCGCGCGCTTCCCTGCCGATCTCCATCTCGTTGCAGCAGCTCCAGCAGTTGCTGTACTCGATGATTGTGCTGGTGGCCATCCTGGTCGGATTCGGACACTTCCCGACCTGGTCCTGGCTGCTGATCTTCCCCACGCTCGCCTGCCAGTTCCTCTTCAACACCGGCATGGCACTGATCATGGCGCGGCTGGGCAGCAAGACCCCCGACCTCGCGCAGCTGATGCCTTTCATCCTGCGTACCTGGATGTACGGGTCCGGCGTGATGTTCCCGCTGGAGCCCATGCTGCGGGATCGGGCACACGCGCCCGGGTGGCTGGTGGACATCGTCCAGGCCAACCCGGCTGCAGTCTTCATGGACCTCATGCGCTTCTCGTTCATCGACGGCTACACCTCTGCGGATCTCCCGCCGCACGTCTGGGCCCTGGCGCTGGGCTGGGGGCTGTTGATCGGCATCGGCGGATTTGTTTTCTTCTGGAAGTCGGAGGAGCGTTATGGCCGTGGCTGAGGACACCCAGGAGGAGACGAAGACGCTCCAGCAGCAGGCAGGGGCGCCTGCCCAGCAGGAACCGTGGATTCCCACCGTCATCGCCGAGGACCTGCACATCGTCTACCGCGTCTACGGCGGCGCGAAGGGCAAGGGCAGTGCCACGGCGGCCCTGAACCGCATCGTCCGCCGCAAGCCGGGCGGCGGCAGCGTGCGCGAGGTGCACGCGGTCAAGGGCGTCAGCTTCACCGCGTACCGCGGCCAGGCCGTCGGCCTGATCGGCTCCAACGGTTCGGGCAAGTCGACGCTGCTGCGCGCCATCGCCGGTCTGCTGCCCGCGGAGAGCGGGCGCGTCTACACCAACGGGCAGCCGTCGCTGCTGGGCGTCAACGCGGCGCTGATGAACGACCTGACCGGCGAGCGCAACGTCGTCCTCGGTGGTCTGGCGATGGGCATGTCGCGCGACGAGGTCGCCGAGCGCTACCAGGGGATCGTCGACTTCTCCGGCATCAACGAGAAGGGCGACTTCATCACGCTGCCGATGCGCACGTACTCCTCCGGCATGTCGGCCCGGCTGCGCTTCTCCATCGCGGCCGCCAAGGACCACGACGTGCTGATGATCGACGAGGCGCTGGCGACGGGCGACAAGAAGTTCCAGCGGCGCTCGGAGCAGCGCGTCCGCGAACTGCGTGAGGAGGCGGGCACCGTCTTCCTCGTCAGCCACAACAACAAGTCGATCCGCGACACCTGCGAGCGGACGCTGTGGCTGGAGAAGGGCGAGCTGGTGCACGACGGTCCGACGGAGGAAGTGCTCAAGGAATACGAGAAGTTCACGGGGAAGTAGCGCGACCGGCCCGCCCGCGGGCAGGCACACACGAAGCGGCGGCCGGCCCCGGTGGGAGTACCGGGGCCGGCCGCCGCTTTCGTCCGCGCCGGAATACTCCGTGTCACACCCCCGCGGGCGTCCGCTCCCGTTCCTCCGGCTCCGGCCGGGTCCGTGGCGCCGACTCCTCCAGGCCGACCTTGCCGTGCAGCCTCCGCAGCGCCCGCGGCGCGTACCAGGCGCCACGGCCCAGCACCCGCATCGCGGCCGGTACGAGCACTCCGCGTACGGCGACGGCGTCGATGAGGATCGCCAGTCCGCTGCCCAGCCCGAACATCTGCAGGAAGCTGATCTCGCTGGTCGCGAAGGCGAAGAAGCTCACCGCCAGCAGTCCCGCCGCCATCGTCACGATGCGTCCCGTCCGTGAGAGCCCGCGGGTGACGGCTTCCCCGTTGGGGGCGCCCTCGTCGTGCAGCTCCTTGATCCGGCTGGTGACGAAGACCTCGTAGTCCATGGACAGGCCGAAGACGATGCAGAACATCAGCACCGTCATCGATGTGTCCATCGGCATCTCCGTGAATCCGAGGACGGACGAGAGATGCCCGTCCTGGAAGATCCACACCATCGCGCCGATCGACGCCGTGAGGCTCACCGTGTTCAGCACGAGCGCCCGCAGCGGCTGGACGACGCTCCCGGTGAAGAGGAAGAGCAGCACGAACGTCGTGCCGACGACCATGCCGATCGCGCCCGGCAGCCGGTCCCCGATCGACGCCTTGGTGTCCACGAGCTGTGCGTCGCGCCCACCCACCAGCGCCTCACCGGTGCCGGGTGCGGCCAGGCCGCGGATGCTGCGCACCGTGTCCTGCCGCTCCTCCGCCCCGGACCCGGTCTCCGGCGTGACGGTGAGGAGCTGCGCGTCCGGTTTGCCGAGCGCGGCCTGCGCAGGGCCGGGCGGCGTCGTCTTCCCGTCCGTGTGGACGCCGCCGGCCGACTGGACGCGGGCCACCCCATCGATGCGTGAGACGCGCTCCGCGTACGCCTCCAGCTCGTCCTGGGGCGCTCCGGCGGTCGTGACGATCTGGAGGGCATCGGCGGAGCCGCCGGGGAAGTCCTTCTCCAGCGCGGTGCTGACCTGCCTGCTCTGCGCGTCCTCGGGCAGCACCCGCTCGTCCGGCATCCCGAAGCGGGCCCCCAGCAGCGGGCTCGCGGCGAGCAGCAGCACCGCCAGCACGGGCAGCGCGGTGAGCACGGGGCGGCGCATGACCGTACGGGCGATCCGGCCCCACACGGGAGCGTCGGGACGCCGTACGGCGTCGGCCCACGGCAGCCGGCCCTTGTTCACACGGTGCCCGAGCACCGCCAGCAGGGCAGGCACCACGATGAGCGCCGCCAGCGCCGCGACGGCGACGACCCCGATCCCGGCGTACGCGAACGAGCGCAGGAAGAACGGCGGGAAGAGCAGCAACGCCGCCAGCGCCGCGACGACCGTGGCCGCCGAGAAGGCGATGGTGCGTCCCGCCGTCGTCACGGTCGTGCGCAGGGCGTCCCCGACGTCGTCGCCCGCCGAGAGCCGTTCGCGGAAGCGGCTGACGATCAGCAGGCCGTAGTCGATTCCGAGACCGAGTCCGAGCGCGGTCGTGAGGTTGACGGAGAAGACCGACACGTCGGTGACGCTGCCCAGGACGAACAGCTCGGCGAATGTGCCCAGAATCGCGATCAGCCCGATCGCCAGCGGCAGCAGCGCGGCGACGAAGCTGCCGAACGCGATGACCAGCAGCACGAGCGTCAGGGGCACCGCGACGGCTTCCGCGACCGCCAGATCCGCGGACACCTGTTCGGAGATGTCGTTGTTGAGCGCCGCGCCGCCGCCCGCCCGGACATCGACGGGACCCTGGTCCCCGCTCCACCTGCCGGTGATCTCCTCGGTGTGGTCGGCGACCTCTGTGCTGTCGCCCCGCACGTGCGCCAGTACGAGCGCCTGCGAGCCGTCACGGGAGGTCAGGGCAGCGCCGCCGGCGTCCCAGTAGGACGAGACCCGGGAGATCTCCCGCTCCTCCTTCAGCTCCTTCGTCAGCTTCCGGCCCGCGTCCCGTACGGCGGCCGAGTCCAGGTCTCCGCTGTCCGCGCGCACCAGCAGCACGAGGTTGTCCTCGCCGCCGAACTTCTCCTCGATGAGGGTCTGCGCGCGGCTCGAAGGCGCGTCGGGGTCCTCGAAGCCGCCGGCCTGCAGCTTTCCGAAGGCGCCGAAGCCGATGGCCCCCATGGCCACAACGGTGATCAGGCTGAGCAGGAGCAGTGCCCGTGGCCGGTGCAGGGCCAGCTCCGCGATTCGTCTTAGCACTGTCTTCGTCCCCCCATGAGACATCGATGCGCCGATGTTTACGGCGTCAACATAGACTCTTCCAGTGGATGTTAATAGTGTCAACATCGGGCAGGATGAAAGCATGGCGGACATGGAGGGCAGGACCGGTTCGGGCGCGCCCCGCACGGCGAAGGGCCTGGGGGAGGAGCCGGCCGACCGGCGAGGCGGCCGGTCCGGCGGCGCCAAGGGCGCCTACCACCACGGCGACCTGCGCAACGCCCTGATCGAGGCCGCCACCGACCTCGCCCGCGAGGGAGGTCCCGAATCCGTCGTGCTGCGTGCCGCCGCACGCCGCGTCGGCGTCTCGCCGACGGCCGCCTACCGGCACTTCGCCGGCCAGGCCGAACTGCTCCACGCGGTCAAGGAGCTGGGCCAGGAGCGCCTGGCCCGGAGCATGGAGGCCGGCGGCCGCGCAGACTCCGGTGCTGCCTCAGGCGGTTCCCCCGAGGCGGCAGAGGCGGCCGAGGCGCGGATGCGGGCGCTGGGCCACGGCTATCTCGCCTTCGCCCTCTCCGAGCCGGGTCTCTACCGGGTCGCCTTCTGCCGCGACGCACTCCACCCGCACCTGTTCCACGGAGCCGCAGACCCGGACGGCGGCGACGGTTCGTGGGAATTCCGCTCCTTCGAGATCCTCATCCAGGCCCTGGACGGCCTCGTCGAGCACGGCCGCATGCCGGTGGAGCGGCGCGCGGGGGCGGAGATCACGGCCTGGTCGACCGTGCACGGGCTGGCCATGCTCCTCCTGGACGGCCCCCTGGCGAACCTGTCACCCGAAGAGATCCACGAGACGGCCGAGCGCACGTTCGACGTACTCATCGCGGGGCTCACCGCGCCGCCCGCGCCGCACTGACGCGCCGCCGCCCGGCGGGACGGGGTCCGGCCGGGCCTGAACGCGCCCTCCGTCGCCGCTCTCACGCCGTGCTCATGGCGCCTCGGGCCGCCCGCCCGACACCGTGCCGGAGCGGCGTGTCCGAAATAGGATGTTTTCGCCCAGCGGTGTAGAAACGGAGATGTGACGGCAATGGCTTCTGGCAGCACGTGGTGAGCGCGGAGGCGGACGCGCATGCGCGTGCCGTCCTCGCCAAGGCCACGCGGGAGAACTTCCCAGTGGCGCCCGGATTCCTGCCGCGCGAATGGCGTTACGACCTGATGGCCGTGTACGGCTACGCCCGGCTCGTCGACGACATCGGCGACGGCGACCTCGCCCCCGGCGGCCTCGACGCGAAATACCTCGGTCTCGGCCCTGCCTGGGGGAGTGAGCCCGGCGCCGACCGCCTCGCCATGCTCGACGCATTCGAGGCCGACCTGCGAGGTCTCTTCGAAGACGGCCGTCCCGCCCCTGACCACCCCCTGCTGCGGGCGCTCGTGCCCACCGTGCGCCGCCGCCGGCTCACGCCCGAACCGTTCCTGGCGCTCATCGAGGCCAACCGCCAGGACCAGAAGGTGCGCCGCTACGCCGACCACGCCGAACTGCTCCAGTACTGCGAGCTGTCCGCCAACCCCGTGGGCCACCTGGTGCTCGCCATCACCGGGACCGCCACCCCCGACCGGATCCGGTACGCCGACGACGTGTGCACCGCGCTCCAGATCGTCGAGCACCTCCAGGACGTCGCCGAGGACCTGAGCCGCGACCGCATCTACCTGCCCGCCGAGGACATGGCCCGCTTCCACGTCACAGAGGCCGACCTCGCCGCCGCCAGCGCCAACGCCTCGGTCCGTGCGCTGCTGGCATTCGAAGCCGAACGGGCCCGCGAGCTGCTCTCGGCGGGAGCCCCCCTCGTGGCCAGCGTCCGCGGACGTCTCAGGCTGCTCCTCGCGGGCTTCACCGGCGGCGGACGCGCCGCCCTCCGTGCCATCGGCCGTGCCGGATACGACGTACTTCCAGGACCTCCCCGGGCCACCACGCGCGGGCTGCTGCGCGAGGTGGCCGCAACCCTGCGACGAGAGGGGTGAGCGGACCGTGGACAGAGCTCGGCCCGTACCGTACGTGCCGCCGTCGGTGGCCGCCGCGTACGACTACTGCGAGTCCGTCACGGGCCAGCAGGCCCGCAATTTCGCCTACGGAATCCGGCTGCTGCCGACCGGGAAGCGCCGGGCGATGTCCGCTCTCTACGCCTTCTCGCGGCGGGTCGACGACATCGGCGACGGCCCGCTCGAACAGTCCGTCAAGGTGGCCCGCCTCGAAGAGACCAGGGAGCTGCTCGGCCGTATCCGGGACGGCGCGATCGACCAGGACGACACGGATCCCGTCGCCGTGGCCCTCAGCGACGCCGCCCGCCGCTACCCCGTCCCGATGGACGGGCTCGATGAACTGATCGACGGTGTGCTGCTGGACGTACGCGGCACCACGTACGGCAGCTGGGAGGAGCTGGAGGTCTACTGCCGATGTGTGGCCGGCGCGATCGGCCGCCTCTCGCTCGGGGTGTTCGGCACCCTGCCCGGCGTGCGGGACGCCGTCCGCGCCTCCGAATACGCCGACACCCTCGGACTGGCCCTCCAGCTCACCAATATCCTCAGGGATCTCCGGGAAGACGCTGATCACGGACGTACGTATCTGCCTGCGGAGGATCTTGAAAAGTTCGGCTGCTCCGCTGACTTCCGAAGTGACGACGCTCAACCGGGAAGCGACTTCCACGGGCTCGTGCATCACGAAGTCCAGCGAGCCCGCGCCCTGTTCGCGCAGGGGTACCGGCTGCTCCCGCTGCTCGACCGCAGGTCGGGTGCGTGTGTCGCCGCGATGGCCGGGATCTACCAGCGTCTGCTGGAACGTATCGCCGCCGATCCCCACGCGGTGCTGCGCGAGCGTGTATCGCTGCCGAGCAGGCAGAAGGCGTACGTCGCGGTGCGCGGACTCACCGGCATCGACGCCCGGCACGCCGCGAGGCGGAGCGCACGCACATGACAAGGGCTGACACCGGCCGGACGGCCGCTCGTGGCGACAGCGTCAGGAGCCGCGACGCCGTCGTGATCGGCGGCGGGATCGCCGGGGTCACCGCGGCGCTCCGGCTGGCCGACGCAGGCGTGCACACGACGCTCCTCGAGTCGCGCCCGCGCCTGGGCGGGCTGGCCTTCTCCTTCCGCCGCGACTCCCCGGCCGGGGGGCTCACCGTCGACAACGGGCAGCATGTGCACCTGCGTTGCTGCGACGCGTACACCTGGTTCCTGCGGCGGATCGGCGGCGAGGGACTCGCTCCGCTGCAGCGGCGCCTGGATGTGCCCGTACTCGATGTGGCCCCCGCGCGGCCCCGGTTGAGCAGGCTGCGCCGCAACTCACTGCCGGTACCGCTGCACTTGGCCGCCGGAATGGCGAACTACCGGCATCTGTCGCCTGTGGAGAGAGGGCTTGCCGCGCGCGCCGCGCTCGCCCTGCAGAGGCTCGACCCGGCCGATCCCGCCCTGGACGACGTGGACTTCGCGACCTGGCTGCACGCACAGGGCCAGAGCGGCCGTGCCATCCGAGCGCTCTGGGACCTGGTGGGCACGGCCACGCTCAACGCCCGTGCGCCGCATGCCTCGTTGGGCCTCGCGGTGAAGGTCTTCCGGACGGGCCTGCTGTCCGCCCCGGGCGCCGCCGACATCGGGATCTCCCGCGTACCGCTCGGGCATCTGCACGACACGCTCGCCCGTGAGGCTCTGCGGACAGCCGGTGTACGGACGCTGACCCAGGCCAGGGCCCGCGCGCTGACCGCGGCACCCGGCGGCGGCTGGAACATCTCCGCCGAGCACGGTCAGGGGACCACGGAGGAACACCGCGCCGACGCGGTCGTGCTGGCCGTGCCCCAGCGCGAGGCACACGGTCTGCTGCCCGAAGGGGCGCTGCCCGCGCCCGGCAGGCTTCTGGAGATCGGCACCGCCCCGATCCTCAACCTCCACGTGGTCTACGACCGCCGCGTGCTGCGCCGTCCCTTCTTCGCCGCGCTCGGAACGCCCGTCCAGTGGGTCTTCGACCGCAGCGGTCCCTCCGGGCTCGGCCGCGGCCAGTACCTCGCGGTCTCCCAGTCGGCGGCGCACGGAGAGATCGACCGGCCCGTCCCGGAGCTCCGGGAGCGCTATCTGCCGGAGCTCGAACGCCTGCTGCCCGCCGCACGGACCGCTCGGGTGGTGGACTTCTTCGTCACCCGCGAGCGCACCGCCACCTTCGATCCGCGCCCCGGCGTCGGCCGGCTCCGCCCCTCAACCCGCACGGCGGCTCCCGGCGTCTGCCTGGCGGGAGCTTGGACCGATACTGGCTGGCCGGCGACCATGGAGGGCGCCGTACGGAGTGGAGCGACCGCCGCCAGGGAAGCCCTCACCGTCATGGGCCGCCCGTACGACAATGATCCGGTGCCAGGCACCACACGAAAGGGCGGTGGCATGAGCAGCGCCGACGCAGGCGGCACGTCCGGAGACAGCAGACGGACGGCACCGCAGCATCCCCCCACACCGTCACCGCGAGCAGCGGTACCCGCACGGCCCGCACATAACGCAGAGGAGACCCCGTGACAACGGCGAACCAGCACACCGTCGTCGACAACACGAGCGTCAGCGCTCTGCTGGAACGCGGGCGAAGGCTCGCGACTCCCATGCTCCGCGCCGCGGTCGCCCGCCTCGCGCCACCGATGGACACCGTCGCCGCGTATCACTTCGGGTGGATCGACGAGAGCGGGCGCCCCTCGGAGGCGTCCGGCGGCAAGGCCGTACGCCCCTCGCTGGCCCTGCTCTCGGCCGAGGTCACCGGAGCCCCGCCGGAGACGGGCCTGCCCGGCGCCGTCGCCGTGGAACTCGTGCACAACTTCTCGCTGCTGCACGACGACCTGATGGACGGCGACGAGCAGCGGCGCCACCGCGACACCGTGTGGAAGGTGCACGGCCCGGCACAGGCGATCCTCGTCGGCGACGCGCTCTTCGCCCTCGCCAACGAAATACTGCTGGAGCCCGGTACGCCCGAGGCGGGCCGCGCGACGCGGCGCCTGACGCGGGCCACCCGCAAGCTCATCGACGGGCAGGCACAGGACATCTCCTATGAGGACCGTGAGCAGGTCACGGTCGAGGAGTGCCTGGAGATGGAGGGCAACAAGACGGGCGCGCTGCTCGCCTGCGCCGTCTCCATCGGCGCCGTGCTGGGCGGTGCCGACGACCGCACCGCCGACGCCCTGGAGTCCTACGGCTACCACCTGGGTCTCGCCTTCCAGGCCGTCGACGACGTACTGGGCATCTGGGGCGACCCCGAAGCCACGGGCAAGCAGACCTGGAGCGACCTGAGGCAGCGGAAGAAGTCCCTCCCCGTCGTCGCCGCTCTCGCCTCTCCCGACCCGGCAGCCGCACGCCTTGCCGAGCTGATGCGGGCGGACGCGACGAAGAGCCAGGCGGAGTTCGAGGACTTCGACGAGGCCGAGTTCGCCACGCGTGCCGCGCTGATCGAGGAGGCGGGCGGCCGCGAGTGGACCTCCGCCGAGGCGCAGCGGCAGCACACGACCGCTCTCGCCGCCCTCGAACCCGTCGACATGCCCGCGCACGTGCGCGATCAGCTGACGGCCCTGGCCGACTTCGTCGTCGTACGACAGCGATGACCACCCGCCCCGGCGCTCACCGCGTCGCCGGACCTTCCCGGAGGGACTGAGATGACAGCGACGACGGACACCGGCGCCGGGGCGAGCGCCACCGCCGAGGCGGGAAGCGCCGGGAGCCTCGCCGAGCGCGCGGAGCACGCCGCCGCCCGCGCAGTGGAGAACCTGCTGGCCAGGCAGGACGCGGCCGGCTGGTGGAAGGGCGACCTGGAGACCAACGTCACCATGGACGCCGAGGACCTGCTGCTGCGCGAGTTCCTCGGCGTCCGCGACGAGACCACCACGCGGGAGTCGGCCCGCTTCGTGCGCTCCCAGCAGCGGGCGGACGGCACCTGGGCGACCTTCCACGGCGGGCCGGGCGACCTGTCGACCACCATCGAGGCGTACGTCGCGCTCCGGCTCGCCGGCGACGCCCCCCACGCACCGCACATGGAACGGGCCTCGGCGTGGGTGCGGGAGCAGGGCGGCGTCGCCTCCAGCCGGGTGTTCACCCGCATCTGGCTGGCGCTCTTCGGCTGGTGGCGCTGGGAGGACCTGCCCGAGATGCCGCCGGAGATGATCTGGTTCCCGAAGTGGTTCCCGCTCAACATCTACGACTTCGGCTGCTGGGCCCGGCAGACGATCGTGCCGCTCACGGTGGTGTGCGCGAAGCGCCCCGTACGGCCGGCGCCGTTCCGGCTCGACGAACTGCACCGGGACCCGGCGTGCCCCAACCCTCCGCGCGCGATGGCGCCCGCGGCCAGCTGGGAGGGCTTCTTCCAGCGCCTGGACCGCACACTGCACGCCTACCGCAAGGTCGCCTCCCGCTCGCTGCGTTCGGCGGCGCTGCGCAGCGCCGCCCGCTGGATCATCGAGCGGCAGGAGAACGACGGCTGCTGGGGAGGCATCCAGCCGCCCGCCGTGTACTCGCTGATCGCGCTGCGCCTCCTCGGCTACGACCTGGACCACCCCGTCATGCGGGCCGGACTGGCATCCCTGGACCGCTACACGGTCCGGTACGAGGGCGCCCGCGAGGGCCAGGACACGGGAGCGGCGCCGGACGGCGAGGACGGTGCGGTGCGGATGGTCGAGGCGTGCCAGTCACCCGTGTGGGACACCTGCCTGGCCACCATCGCGCTCGCCGACGCGGGGCTGGCTCCCGACCATCCCGCACTGGTCAAGGCAGCCGGCTGGATGCTCGGCGAGCAGGTGCTGCGGCAGGGCGACTGGTCCGTACGCAAGCCTCAACTGCCGCCCGGCGGCTGGGCGTTCGAGTTCCACAACGACAACTATCCCGACACCGACGACACCGCCGAGGTCGTCCTCGCGCTGCGCCGCGTACGCCACCACGATCAGCAGCGCGTGGACACCGCCGTACGCAGGGCCGTGCGCTGGAGCCTGGGCATGCAGTCCAGGAACGGCGCCTGGGGTGCCTTCGACGCCGACAACGACAGCGCCTTCCCCAACCGGCTGCCGTTCTGCGACTTCGGCGAGGTCATCGACCCGCCCTCCGCGGACGTGACCGCCCACATGGTGGAGATGCTCGCCTTCGAGGGGAGGCACGACGACCCCCGGGTGCGCAGAGCCGTCTCCTGGCTGCTGTCCGAACAGGAAGCCGGCGGTGCCTGGTTCGGCCGCTGGGGCGTCAACTACATCTACGGCACGGGCTCCGTGGTGCCTGCGCTGGTCGCCGCGGGGCTGCCCGCGTCCCATCCGGCCGTCCGCCGCGCCGTGAACTGGCTGGAGAGCGTCCAGAACGGCGACGGCGGCTGGGGCGAGGACCTGCGTTCCTACCGTCCGGGCCATGAGCGCGAGTGGGCCGGACGGGGCACCTCCACCGCGTCGCAGACCGGCTGGGCCCTCCTCGCGCTGCTCGCGGCGGGGGAGCGGGAATCGATGTCCGTGGAGCAGGGGATCAGCTGGCTCGTGCGTACGCAGCAGGAGGACGGCTCCTGGGACGAGCCGCACTTCACCGGCACCGGCTTCCCCTGGGACTTCTCCATCAACTACCACCTCTACCGGCAGGTCTTCCCGCTCACCGCACTCGGCCGGTATCTGCACGGCACGGGTGCCGCTCCCGGGCGGCAGGAAGAGAGATGACAGTCTCCGGTGACCGCGGCCCCCTGCTGATCGCCTGCGCGCTGGGCATCGAACGGCTCGCGCTGCGGCGCTTCGGCGACGCCCCGGACGGGGCGGACGGGCAGGTCACCGTGGTGCGTACCGGGATGGGCCCGCACGCGGCGGAACGCGCGGTCGCGCGGGTGCTGCGAGACGAGCGCGAGGCCGGCAGCACCGCGGTCGTCGCCACGGGATTCTGCGCCGGGCTTCTCCCCGGTATGCACCCCGGCGACCTCGTCGTGGCCGACGAGACACGGGACGCCGCCGGGCGTACGGAATGCACGGGGACGAAGCTGCTGGCCGACGCCCTGCGCCCGCACGGAACGGTGCACGTCGGGCCGCTCGCCGGCTCCGCGCACATCGTGCACGGGCCCGCACGGGCCGCGCTGCACAGCACGACCGCGGCCGTGGCCGCCGACATGGAGTCGGCCGCCACGCTGCGCACCGCCACGCTCCCGCTTCGGGACGGGGCGGCGGCCGGGCCGGAGCGGAAGCGTCCCGTTGCGGCCGTACGGGTGGTGGTCGACGCCCCAGGACATGAACTGATCCGTCCCGGGACACTGCGAGGTGGAATATCGGCATTCCGCGTACTCCGCGGCCTTATGCCCGCATTCCTCGAATGGCACCGATCCTTGCTGCTCCCCTGGAGGTGAGCGAGTCATGGCCATGCCTCTGCGTCAGACCGTCCGAATCGGCACCTATCTCTTCCAGCAGAAGCTGCGAGGCCGCGAGAAGTTCCCGTTGATCGTGGAGCTGGAGCCGTTGTACGCCTGCAACCTGGCGTGCGAGGGGTGCGGGAAGATCCAGCACCCCGCGGGTGTCCTCAAGCAGCGGATGCCGGTCGCTCAGGCGGTCGGGGCGGTCACGGAGTCGGGCGCGCCGATGGTCTCCATCGCCGGTGGCGAGCCGTTGATGCACCCGCAGATCGGGGAGATCGTCCGCCAGCTCGTGGCCAAGAAGAAGTACGTCTTCCTGTGCACGAACGCGATGCTGCTGCGCAAGAAGCTGAAGGAGTTCACGCCGTCCCCGTACTTCGCCTTCGCGGTGCACATCGACGGACTGCGCGAGCGGCACGACGAGTCGGTGGCGAAGGAGGGTGTCTTCGACGAGGCGGTGGAAGCGATGAAGGAGGCCAAGCGGCGCGGGTTCCGCGTCACCACCAACTCGACGTTCTTCAACACCGACACGCCTCAGACCGTCATCGAGGTCCTCGACTACCTGAACGACGAGCTGCAGGTGGACGAGATGATGGTCTCGCCCGCCTACGCATACGAAAAGGCCCCGGACCAGGAGCACTTCCTCGGTGTCGAGCAGACCCGTGAGCTGTTCCGCAAGGCTTTCGCCGGTGGCAACCGGCGTCGCTGGCGCCTCAATCACAGTCCGCTCTTCCTCGACTTCCTCGAAGGCAAGGCCGACTTCCCGTGCACGGCCTGGGCGATCCCCAACTACTCCCTCTTCGGGTGGCAGCGGCCCTGCTACCTGATGAGCGACGGATACGTCACCACGTACAAGGAGCTCGTCGAGGAGACCGACTGGGAAGCCTACGGGCGCGGACGCGACCCCCGCTGCGCCAACTGCATGGCGCACTGCGGATACGAACCGACCGCCGTGCTGGCCACGATGGGCTCGCTCAAGGAGTCGCTCCGCGCGGCCCGGGACACCGTACGCGCCTGACCGAGCCCTGCCCTTGCGGCCGCCGCCGGGCAGCGGACCGCACTCCACGACGAGGAATCCGACACCGAGAAGGGGGCCGGGGGATGAGCGACTTCGACCTCAACGAGCTGCTGGCGGAACGCGGAGCCGAACGGTACGAGCTGTACGCACGGCACCTGAACCACCAGCAGCCGCGGATGCTGCGGACCATCGGCTTCGACAAGGTCTACGAACGCGCCGAGGGTGCCCATCTCTTCGACGCCGAGGGACACGACTACCTGGACATGCTCGCCGGCTTCGGCGTGATGGGAGTCGGTCGCCACCACCCCGTCGTGCGGCAGGCCCTGCACGACGTGCTCGAAGCGCAGCTGGCGGACCTCACCCGCTTCGACTGCCCTCCGCTGCCGGGGCTGCTCGCCGAGCGGCTGCTCGCGCACGCGCCGGGAATGGAGCGCGTCTACTTCGGCAACAGCGGGACGGAGGCCGTCGAGACGGCGCTGAAGTTCGCCCGGTGCGCCACCGGACGGCGGCGCGTCCTCTACTGCGACCACGCCTTCCACGGGCTCACGACAGGCTCCCTGTCGGTCAACGGGGAGGACTCCTTCCGGCGCGGGTTCGGTCCGCTGCTGCCGGACACCGCCGTGCCGCTGGGCGATCTGCCGGCTCTGGAGCGGGAGTTGAGAAGCGGCGACGTGGCGGCGCTCATCGTCGAGCCGATCCAGGGCAAGGGCGTGCACCCCACGCCGCCCGGGTTTCTGAGCGCGGCCCGCGAACTGCTGCACCGGCACGGCGCGTTGCTGATCGCGGACGAGGTGCAGACGGGCCTCGGGCGTACCGGCGACTTCTTCGCCTACCAGCACGAGGCGGATGTGCAGCCGGACCTCGTGTGCGTGGCCAAGGCGCTGTCCGGCGGTTATGTGCCGGTGAGCGCCACGCTCGGCAAGGAATGGATCTTCAAGAAGGTCTTCTCGTCGATGGACCGGGTGCAGGTCCACTCGGCGAGCTTCGGCTCCAACGCGCAGGCGATGGCCGCCGGGCTGGCGACACTGGCCGTACTGGAGAACGAGGACCTCACCTCCAGGGCCCGCCGCACCGGGGACATGCTGCGGAGCAGACTCGCGGACCTCGTGGGGGACTACGAGATGCTCAAAGAGGTGCGCGGGCGCGGACTGATGACGGGCATCGAGTTCGGCAGGCCCAAATCCCTCGGCCTGCGCGGCCGCTGGACGATGCTGCAGGCGGCGCGGAAGGGACTCTTCGCGCAGATGGTGGTCGTACCGCTGATGCAGCGGCACCGCATCCTCACCCAAGTCTCCGGCGACGAGCTCGAAGTCATCAAGCTCACGCCGCCGTTGGTGATCGGGGAGCCGGAAGTCGAGCGCTTCGTGGGCGCGTTCAAGGAGATCATGGACGAGGCGCACGACGGCGGGGGCCTGATGTGGGAGTTCGGGCGCAATCTGATCAAGCAGGCGGCGGCGAACCGCTGAGCACACCCGCGAGCGTCCGCCCGCATTCCGCGGGCACCGCCGTCCCGCGCGTCCGTCAGCCGTCCTCCAGGAGCCTCTCCCGCAGGCGTTCGCGCGTGGCCGTCTCCAGGCCGAGCCCCTCCGTGAGGTACGCCTCGACGCCGCCCCACGTCTCGTCGATGGTGGTCATGGCGGCGGTGAGGTAGGCGGTGCGCGCGTCGAACAGCGGGGAGAGCAGTTCGGCCACCTCGGGGGACATGCTGCCCTGCGAACCGCGGTGCATCTTGTAGCGCCGATGGGGCGAGTTGGACTGCAGATAGTCGGCCTCGATCGCGTCCTGCTCCACGCCGAGCGCCATCAGGGTCACCGCGATCGACAGGCCGGCCCGGTCCTTCCCCGCGGCGCAGTGCATCAGGGCAGGCACGCTGTCCTCCGCGAGGGAGTGCAGGATCCTGCTGTGCTCGGCGGTGCGGTTCTTGATCATCGAGCGGTACGAGGCGATCATGCGGGCGGCGCCCTGGCCGTCCGCGAGGACGCTCCGCAGCTGCTCCAGCTCGCCGTCGCGCACCATCTTCCAGAACTCGGCGCCGTCCGCGGGGTCGGACAGCGGGATGTTCACGTTGCGTACGCCCGGGAGCTCCACGTCCGGGCCTTCGAGGGCCTGATCGGCGGAGTTGCGGAAGTCGAAGACCGTATGCAGTCCGAGGCGGCCCAGGAAGTCCGCGTCGTCCTTCGTCGCATGGGCGAGATGGCCGCTGCGGAAGAGCACTCCGTGCCGCAGCCGCCGTCCGTCCGCCGTCGGTACTCCGCCGACGTCGCGGAAGTTGCGGACTCCGGTCAACGTGGGTTCGGTGGACTGCTGGCTCACGGATGCTCCTCGTCTGTAGCGACAGCCGATGCCCGACCCGACGATACGACATAGGAAGGGGCTGACCCGTCCGGCGACGGAGAGGGATGGCTCACGGTGTCCGGCCGGCCGCGGTGCGTACTGGCCCCTTTTATGGCCTGCGGTGCCGAGTGCCCCGTCGGGATCGAATTCCGGCCCCATATCCGGAGTTGTTGGCGGGATGGGGCCAGGGGTGGCGCGGCCCGGGCGGGTGGCGGGCAGGGGGCGGGCGAGCCGCGAATATGCCCGCGTCAGCCGGAGGACGCGGGTGCTGCGCGTTCCCATATGTACTGTTCGACCGAATCGGGTCGCCCCGGGAGCAGGGGAACGCATTCCGCTTGTGAAACGGTTCACGGCGGGCCCGGCCGCGTGGCGCTTGCGGCGGTCCGGCGGCGGCAACTCGCTTTCTCCGGTGGCGAATTCGCAGGTCAGCGTGGGCGATGTCGCGAACTCGGCGACGGCCGGGGCGAGTTGCCGGCCGCCGGTGGTCTCCCTCGTGCTGCCGCCGAGTGGGTGGCGAAGAGTAACTGGGAGGCTGCGCAAGGGAGTTACGATCACACCGCGTGCCCGAGCGTCCACGCTTGCGATCTTCACTCGTTAGGAGCTGGCGAAGGGTGGCGAATATGTCATCCGCGTCCGCGATGAGCGATTGTGAGCACTAGCGTGGCCGTGGCGCTGCCAGAGCTGACGCGCACTGTGCTCGTGCTTCGAAGAAGCCCACCAGCAGACCTCAAGTCAACCGAGGAATCCGATGCCTGAACCCCCGAGCCATGCGGTGCAGACAGGAAGGGGAACATCCGGTCCCGCACACTCCTCAGGGCCCCACCCCGGCAGCGCCCCGCTTCCGGTCGCCACTCCCGGGGCAGGCGGCGCCGCCCCGCAGGGAGCACCGGCATCGCCGGCGCCCGCGGTGACGGCGGCGGGCGGCTCCCGGCGACGGCACGGCCGCGTGCCGGCCCGGCAGAGTCCGGGCGACGCCGCACTCAGACGCCGGATGGTGCGCCTCGCCGTGATGCCGGCGGGCGTCATCGCCGTGGCCGCCGCCGCGGTGATCGCGTACGTGATGAGCGTCGAGGGCAGCGCGGACGCCTCGGGGGCGCCCGCGCAGGGCACCGGCGGAGTCGTGCTGTGGAGCATCCTCGGTGCCGCGCTCTTACTCGTCTGCGGCGTCATCTTCGGCGCCGCTCACTCCGCCACCGCACAGGCCCGCCGCACCCTCGACCGCCAGACCGTGCTGCGCCGCTCCGTTTCCCGCGGGCAGTCCGAGATCCGTGCCCTGCTAGGCAGCCTCGAACAGGGCGAGCGCCCGCGTCCCCGCCCGTGGCCGGCACTGCCGGAACCGGGCCCGCAGGCAGACGCGTTCGAGCTCCTCAACCACGAACTCGCCCACGCACAGCACGCCGCGGAGTCGGCCGTGACGCAGGCCGTGGCCCTCGTACGCAGCACGGCGACCGGCAGCGAGGAGAAGGTCGAGGTCTTCGTCAACCTCGCCCGGCGTCTGCAGTCCCTGGTGCACCGGGAGATCGAGCTCCTGGACGAGCTGGAGAACGAGGTCGAGGACCCGGACCTGCTCAAGGGGCTCTTCCACGTCGACCACCTCGCCACCCGCATCCGCCGGCACGCGGAGAACCTCGCCGTGCTCGGCGGTGCCGTCTCCCGCCGCCAGTGGAGCCGCCCGGTCACCATGACCGAGGTGCTGCGCTCCTCGATCGCCGAGGTCGAGCAGTATCCGCGGGTCAAGCTCGTACCGCCGATCGAGGGGACCCTTCGCGGTCACGCCGTCGCGGACGTCATCCACCTGCTCGCCGAACTCGTCGAGAACGCCACGGTGTTCTCCGCGCCCCAGACCCAGGTGCTGCTCCGTGCACAGCATGTGACGGCCGGTCTGGCCATCGAGGTCGAGGACCGCGGTCTGGGAATGCCCGCCTCCGAGCAGAACCGCATGAACGCGGTGCTCTCCGACCCGGAACGGATCGATGTCGGCGAGCTGCTGCAGGACGGGCGGATCGGGCTGTTCGTGGTCTCGGCGCTCGCGCAGCGGCACGGCATCGTCGTACAGCTGCAGAGCAACATCTACGGCGGTATCCAGGCCGTGCTGGTGCTGCCGCGTGAGGTGCTCGGCGAGGAGCCGGGAGCGGCCGAACGCTCGGGTGCCGCCGTCGGCAGGGCGGCGAACGGGGTGAACGGCGCGGCAGGTGCGAACGGCGCGGCCGTGGGCTCGGGCTCTGAGCCCGCCGGCGCGAACCCGGCCGTCGTCGGCGCCCGGCTGCCGCAGGGACGGACGGAGATCACCGCGCACAAGGAGCAGCAGCCGTCGGGGGCCGCGGAGACGGCGGGCGCCATTCCCGCGCAGCCCCGGCCCGAGCCGGAGGCGACGTCCCACGCGGCAGGGCACCACGGCCTTCCCTCGTACGAGCAGCAGCCGCACTCCCATGTCCGGCCGCCGGCGCAGTCCCAGCCCCAGCCCGAGCCCCAGTCTCATTCGCATGGCTCTCCGTCCTCGCCCCGCGCGCAGCAGCCCGGTCCGCAGCCGCATCCTCAGACGCTCCCGCGGCGCTCCGTACCGGCGGCCGGCGCGCAGAACGGCGAGCGGCCCGAGCTGCCCAGGCGGCGCCGCCAGGAGCACCTCGTGCCCGAGCTGCGCGAAGCACCGGCCGCACGCGGCGGTGAATCCGGGGAGGCCGGCTGGGACGAGGCGTCGCAGGGCCACGACCCCGGCCTGCTCGCCGCGTTCCGGCGCGGAACCAGCCTCGCCGAGGGCTCCGAAGGAACGACCGAAGGCACGGGTCCTGGCACAGGTACAGGCCCTGGCACAGGCACCGACGCCCCCCACCCCGCCAACTAGGGCTTCGCCGGTGCGTTTTCCGCGATCCTCCGGCCTTCGGCATGGGCGTCCCCACCCGCCCGCCGGCACGGCGGATCGGACGTCCCCGAGCCCGCGGCCCGACGCAGCACACGCCGCGGGACCGATCCCAAGATTCCGACGGACCGGGCCCGGCAGGGCCATGGTCCTGCCCGCTCTGCGGTTCCCGCCCTGAAGGAGAAGAACGCGATCATGGTGAGCGAAGCCCCCATCGGCCACACGACAGACCTCTCCTGGCTGCTGACCGGACTCGTCCAGCGCGTGCCCCACACGCGCAGCGCACTCCTGCTGTCCTCCGACGGCCTCGTGAAGGCCGCACACGGCCTGGAGACCGACACCGCCGACCACATGGCGGCGCTCGCCTCCGGGCTGTACTCCCTGGCACGCAGCGCAGGGGTGCGCTTCGGCGACGGGGGTGAGGTGCGCCAGGTGGTCGTGGAACTCGACACCTCGCTGCTCTTCGTCTCGACCGCGGGTCAGGGCGCCTGCCTTGCCGTGCTCGCGGGGCGCGACGCCGACGCCGCCGTGCTCGGATACGAGATGGCCATGCTGGTGAAGAGCGTCCGCCCCTATCTCGGCACTCCAGCGCGACAGCCGGCCGGTCACTGAGGCGGCCGGATGAGACAGGAGCCGTTAGAAGGCCCGTGGCTCGACGACGACGCCGGGCGGCTGATCCGCCCGTACACCGTCAGCAACGGACGCACGAAACCGTCGGCCAAGTTCGACCTGCTGACCATGGTGATGGCCACCGGCGACCGACCGAACAACTACCTGGGACCGGACCACAGCCATGTGCTGACGCTGTGCGGCGGCCCCGTCTCGGTGGCGGAGATCGCCGCTCAGATAGCCCAGCCCGCAGTGGTCACCAAGGTGCTGCTGTCCGACCTGGTGGACTGCGGAGCAATCACTTCGCGGGCCCCGGGACGAGTGCCGCTGGGAAACGACCCGACCGATCGAGACCTGCTGGAGGCGGTGCTGGATGGGCTCCGTAGACGACTCTGACCTGAGCCGTGCCGATCCGTTCCCTACCGCGCTGAAGATCCTCGTCGCCGGCGGCTTCGGCGTCGGCAAGACGACGTTCGTCGGTGCCGTGAGCGAGATCGAGCCGCTCAGTACCGAGGAGCTGCTGACTCAGGTCAGCGCCGCGACCGACAGCCTGGAGGGCGTCGAGGACAAGGCCACCACGACCGTGGCCATGGACTTCGGACGCATCACCCTCAGCGCCTCGCACATGCTCTATCTCTTCGGCACGCCGGGCCAGGAGCGCTTCTGGTTCATGTGGAACGAGCTGTCCGAGGGCGCGCTGGGTGCCGTGGTGCTCGCCGACACCCGGCGTCTCGAACACTGCTTCGCCGCCGTGGACTTCTTCGAACGGCGCGGGATCACCTTCATCGTCGCGGTGAACGAGTTCGACAACTCCTACCGCTACGAGCCGGACGAAGTGCGCGCCGCGATCGACCTCAAACCCGATGTGCCGGTGGTGCTGTGCGACGCCCGGCAGGCGAGTTCCGGCACGCAGGCTCTCGTCTCCCTTGTCCAGCATCTGATCAACACGAGGAGCTCCCATGGCACCGATGTCGTTTGACCCCACCAGCCATCTGCTGCTGACGCCCGAGGACACCGAGGCTCCCAACAGGGTCGTGCGGCTGCGGGAGTTGGGTCTCGGTGAGGCTCCCGTTCCCGAGTTCGACGACTTCGCCCGTCATCTCGCGCGGGTCACCGGCGCTCCGTACGCCATGGTCAATTTCATCGAGGAGGACCAGCAGTACTTCGCGGGGCTGTACGCGCCCGGCGCCGACCAGGCCGTCGAGCTGGACCCCTCGTCGAACGCCGGCGCCTCCGTCGGCCGCGTGATGGCGCGCGACCACGGCTACTGCCCGCACGTCATCGTGCGGCGCAAGGCCCTGGTGCTGGAGGACGTCTGCGACTATCCGCGCTTCGCCGGGAACCCCGTCGTCGACGAGATCGGTATCCGCTCCTACCTCGGGGCCCCGCTGATAGACCGTACGGGCATGGCGCTCGGCACCGTGTGCGTGGTCGACCAGGAGCCCCGGCCGTGGGGGCGGCAGGGGCTGGAGACGATCAAGTCGATGGCAGCGGACCTGGTGGAGCAGATCCACCGCCGGGAGCACCAGGGGCTCTGACTGCGGCAGGGCCCTCGCGGCCCCGGCACGGCACCTGGCGGCCCCGGCGCGGACGGCCCGCCGCCGGTGGGTTCCGGTGCCGGCTCCGGAACCCGCCGCCTGCGTCCGTTCCGTCCGGTCAGCCGGCGGGTTCGGGCTCCAGCCGCACGAGTTCGCTCAACCGCTCGGACCAGTCGCCCTTGGCCGTACCGAGGGCGACCTCGCCCAGGCGCAGCCGCTGTACGTCGGAGGTGCCGGCCGGAGCGAAGATGTGGTGCGCGTCGCGCAGATAGCGCTCCACGGGGCGGTCGGTGAAGAGCCCGCATGCCGCGTGGATCTCCATGGCGTCGCGCGCGGAGTCCAGCGCGTACTCCACGTTGACCAGCTTCGCGTTCATCAACTCCGCGTCGCAGGGCTCGCCTTGGTCGAGCAGGTGCACCGCGTGGTAGGCGGCGAGGCGTGCCGTCATGAGCCGCGACTGCATCTGGCCGAGCTTGAGCTTGATGGAGCCGAGCTCGCCGAGCGGAGCCCCGTAGCGCTGCCGTTCGGAGCAGAACGCCGAGGTCTCGTCGAGGATCGCCTGATGGATGCCGAGTGAGACGGCCGTGAGGTTCGCGCGCCCGTACAGGACGCTGGAGGAGTAGGCCACGGCGAGGCCGTCGCCCTCGCCGCCCAGCCGGTTGGCCGCGGGCACCCGGCAGTTGTCGAAGGCCAGCTCGCCGAAGCTGAAGCCGTGGAGGCCCATGGCGGGCCGCTGGCGGCCGAGGGAGAAGCCGGGGGTGTCCGGTTCGACGAGGAAGGCGGTGAGGCCCTCGGAGCCCGGACCGGTGCGGGCCACCACGCCGTGCAGATCCCCGACGTGGGAGTTGCCGACGTAGACCTTGCTGCCGTTGAGGATGTAGTCGTCGCCGTCCCGCACGGCGGAGGAGGTCATTCCGAGTACATGGCCTCCCGACTCGGGTTCTGTCACGGCTATGGTCGGCAGGCAGTCGCCTGAGGCAATTGCCGGTAGCCACGTTTTCTTTTGCTCTTCGTTGCCGAAGTGAATGATCTTTGCGACGCCGAGCTGTGACGCCTGCACCATGGCGCCCATCGCGCCGCTCACCCTGGACAGTTCCTCGATCACCACGGTCTTGCCGAGGTGGCCGACGCCCATGCCTCCGTATCCGGGTGGCACGGTGGCCCCGATCCAGCCCTGACGGGCGATCAGACGGGACAGCCCGACGGATGCCGAGCGGGTGGCCTCCATCTCGGCTATTCGGGGTGTGACCTCGTTCTTCGCGAACTCCCGGACCGCCCTGCGTAAGGCATCGTGGCGATGGTCCGTGAAGTAGCGTTCCATGACGAGCCCTTCTCCGCGGGTGGCTCCGCTTCCGGTCGGGCGGAGGTCGTGCATCGGCAGCTGACCCGCCCCTGGCATAGGCCGACCGCATTATCCTCCACTGTTGCAGCGCCAGTTCAAGATCGCTCGGGCCATTTGGCCGAAAGCCTCCCTCTTGCAATCCCAACTGGCCTGTGCGGAGGGGTGAATGACGCCGACGGCGAGCCGGCGCATGCGGGGACACCCCACCAGCACTACCCACTGGCATAGCACCGTTACCGCTTGCGGTCAGCAATTCCCGGCGATTGGCGGCAAGTCGACACCGGAGGAACCCAAAGCGGATTCGTTGCGATGCGATGCCGCTCGTCGTCGTGTGTGCCGGTTTGTGCTGGCTGATGGCGCTGTGCGCAGGCTCGGGACTCCGGCACGGGCTCCGCCCCGACCGGCGCGCGCGGCGCATGTGCGACCCCAGGGCGGCCGACGTGCGCCCCACGGGCCGGAGAGTCCGCTCCCTCGGCTGCGCGGTGGCGTGAACTGTGCGATGACCAGAGTTCTTACGTCGTCGACGAGACAGCGCGGACGGCACTCGCTGTACCCGCTCTCACCTCGGGGCGGTGACCTTCACGCCGAACGCGCGCGGACAGTACGGTGACTCTCTGCGAGGAGCGAACAGGCCATGCGAGGAGGCGGACACGTGAGCGGCGTACGGCAGGACCACACGACGGCAGCCGACGGCACCCGGATCGCCACCTACACATGGCACCCCGACGACGCGGAGGGTGCCGGCCGCATGCCGCGCGCCCTGGTCCAGATCGCACACGGCGCCGCCGAACACGCCCAGCGCTACGACCGGTTCGCCCGCTTCCTCGGCCGCTACGGCTACACCGTCGTCGCCTCCGACCACCGCGGCCATGGCGCCACCGCCGAGCACACGGGCGGCTACGGCGTGGTCGGGGACAGCGGCTGGCGTGCGACCGTCGACGACCTCAAGACCGTCGGCGACCGCGTGCGGGCCGAGCTGCCCGAGGGCACGCCCTTCGTCTTCTTCGGGCACAGCATGGGCTCACAGCTCGCCCGCGACTACGCACAGGAGTACGGCGAGGGTGTGGCCGGGCTGATTCTCTCCGGCACCTTCCGCTCCCTTCCCGGCTGCGAGACGGAGACGGCCGTCCGGCAGCTGGAGCGCGAGATCGACAAGGGCGGACGGGAGGCCGTGTCGGACTTCGTGCCCGATCTGTTCAGCTCGTTCAACGACCCCTACAGCCACCGCACCGGCTTCGAATGGCTCTCCCGCGACGAGGACGAGGTCGACGTCTACGCCGGCGACGAGCGGTGCGGCTTCGCCTTCAGCGCCGGGCTCTCCCTGGACTGGGTCACCGGCAGCCGCAAGATCAACGACCCGGAGCAGCTCGGACGTGTCCCGCGCGACCTGCCGGTGCACATCGCCGTCGGCGACCAGGACCCGTGCAACCAGGGCATGACACTCGTCTACGAACTGCTCGAGGACTTCCGGTACTTGGGGATGCGCGAGCTGGACTGGCGGGCGTACGCGGACGCGCGGCACGAGATCCTCAACGAGACCAACCGCGACGAGGTCCACACCGACCTGCTGCAATGGCTCAACTCGCACGTGTGAGGCGTGAGCGTGCCCGCCACGGCGGCAGCAGGCCAGGCCGGCCAGGTCACGGAATGACGGCGAAACCCTGCTGGAAGCTGGAGGCCGGGCCGGGACGTGCGTAGTACCAGCCCTGAGCGGTGTCGCAGCCCAGGTCCCGCAGCTTCGACGCCTGGTGCTCCGTCTCCACGCCCTCCACGGTCACGGCCAGCCCCAGCGCGTGAGCGAGCGTCACGATTCCCTCGACGAAGGTGACGTCGGCCGGGTCCGCCGGGTGCTGCTGGAGCCCCTGGGTGAAGGAGCGGTCCAGCTTCAGCGTGGTGGCCGGCAGCCGGCGGAGATTGGCGAGGTTGGAGTAGCCGGTGCCGAAGTCGTCCAGCGCGATCTCGACGCCCAGCTCCGCGAGTTGGCGCAGCGGCTTCAGCTCGTCCTCGTCGGCGCCGATCAGCGCGCTCTCCGTCACCTCCAGGCAGAGCGAGGAGGGGGCCATGCCCGCCGCCTCCAGCACGGCAACCGTGTCCGGCACCAGGTCGGGGTGGTGGAGCTGGCGCGGGGAGAGGTTCACGTTCACCCGCAGCGGCCTGCAGCCGTCGTCCGAGGCGCCGCTGCCCGCGCTCTTTCCCTTGCCCTTTCCCTTGCTCTTCCCCTTGCCTCCGCCGTTCTTCGAGGCGGCGCTGCGCTCCTCGTGCCAGGCGCACGCCTGCCGTACCGCCTGCTCCATCACCCAGCGCCCCAACGGGACGATGAGACCGGTGTGTTCGGCCAGCGGGATGAAGCGGTCCGGGCCCAGCAGGCCGTGCACGGGGTGCTTCCAGCGAACCAGGGCCTCGGCGCCGTCCACGTGACCGTCGCTCATGCGGATCAGCGGCTGGTACTCCAGGAAGAACTCGTCCCGCTCAAGTGCCGCCGGGAGCCGGTTGGTCAGGCTGTGCCGGTCTATGGCACGCGCGTCCGAGTCCGGGTCGGCCAGCTCGTAGCGGTTGCCGCCGGCGTCCTTGGCCCGGTACATGGTGATGTCGGCGCTGCGCATGACCTCTTCGGGACGCAGTTCGCCGCTCGGGCCCTCGACGATGCCGATGCTCGCCCGTACGGACAGCTCACGCCCGTCGATGCCGATGGGCGTCGCCAGGGCCGCCAGCACCTGGCGGGCGAGGTCCGTGACGTCCTCCGGGCCTGACGGGTCGGTGACCAGGGCCGCGAACTCGTCGCCGCCGATACGGGCCACGAGGTGACCGGAGCCGGCGGTGCAGGACTGGAGACGTTCGGCCACGGAGATGAGCAACTGGTCGCCGACGGCGTGCCCCAGGCTGTCGTTGACCGCCTTGAAGCCGTCGATGTCGAGATAGCACAGCCCGAACCGCTTCACGTCGCCGCTGGCCGACAGCAGCCGGTCGAGGCGCTCCGCGAACAGGGTGCGGTTGGGCAGCCCCGTCAGCTCGTCGTGCGTCGCCTCGTAGCGCAGGCGCAGGTGCAGCAGACGGCGTTCGGTGATGTCCTCCAGCAGCGCGAGCTGGTAGCGGGGTTCGCCGTCGGCGTCGCGGAGGAGCGAGACGGTGAGGTTGGTCCACAGCACCGTGCCGTCCGGGCGGTGGTACGGCTTCTCCACGCGGAAGTGATCGCGTTCGCCGCGCACCAACTGGCGGTGCATGCGCCACACATGGGGAGCGTCGTCCGGGTGCACCCACTCGTTGACGTTCCGCCGGCGCATCTCCTCCGCGGAGCGGCCGAACATCCTGGCGAGTGCCTCGTTGGCGTCCCTGATGCGTCCGTCCATGTCGGCGATGGAGATACCGATGGTGGCGCTGTTGAAGACGGCGCGGAAGCGGGTCTCGCTGGCGTGCAGGGCCTCCTCGACGGCCGTCTGCGCCGCGAGGGCCGCCCGGGAGAGGGACTCCTGCTCGCTCAGGGTGCGGTCCCGCAGCGCCTGCGTGAAGCCCGCCGCGATGGAGTGCTGGAGGCGGGAGCAGCGGGCCCGGGCCTCGTCGACGTCGAGCGTGGTGCTCTCCGGGTCGCGCCCGTACAGCACGAGGTAGGAGTCGATGACACCGAGCAGGTGCGGCAGCGCGTCCGGGCTGGTGCAGTGGGCGTCCACGAGAGCCGACCCGACCTCACGGCCCACGGCGGGCGTGAAGGGGTGGGCGTGGAGCGCGTCGCAGAGCCGCACGGCCAACGGGTAGAGGTAGTCCTCCAGTTCGGCCCGCGTCATCGAAGTCTGCGTCGCCGGGTAGACGGCGCGGCTCCAGATGGTCGCGAAGCGCCGTAGTCCGTCCTTCTCGAGCCCTTCGGGCTCGTGCGGCCCGGAACTCACCCGACGCTTCCCGCCTTGCGGCCCACTCCCGCGTAGCCGCTGAGGAGGAGGGGATCTTCCGTCTCGGGCATGTCCTCGGGGCGCCAGCGGGGCAGCGGAACCACTCCAGGTTCGACGATGTCGAAGCCCTCGAAGAACTGCTTGATCTCCGAGCGGCTGCGGGTGATCAACGGCGAACTCGTCTGTCTGTAGACGTCGCGGACGCCGGCGCCGACGTTGCGCATGGGACCCTCGTCGGCCGAACTGTGCGACACCACAAGGAGACTGCCCGGTGCGAGCTCGTCACTGATCTCTCTGACGGTCTTCCAGGGATCGTCCTTGTCCTCGACGAAGTGCAGCAGCGCCACGAGCAGCAGGGCCACGGGCCGCTGGAAGTCCAGGAGCCGTTCGACCTCGGCGCTGTGGAGGATGTCCTGCGGGGAGCGGAAGTCGGCCGAGACGACGTCCGCGCCCTCGTTGCCCTCGAGTACGGCGCGGCTGTGCGCGACGGCCACGGGGTCGTTGTCGACGTAGACCACGCGGGCCGAGGAGTCGGCGGACTGGGCGACTTCGTGGACGTTGCCGAAGGTGGGGATGCCCGAGCCGATGTCGAGGAACTGGGTGACGCCTTCGCCCGTCGCGTAGCGGATGGCGCGGCGCATGAAGGCACGATTCGCCTGGATGATTTTCGGCAACCCCGGCCAGGCTTCGATGGCCCGTTTTCCGGCTTCGCGGTCCACCTCGAAGTTGTGCGAGCCGCCCAGGTAGTAGTCGTACATCCGGGACACACTCGGCACCGTCAGGTCTATGCCCTGCGGGGCCCAGGCAGGACGTTCCATCTGGGTCTCCAGCTCGTTCAGCTCCACGGCGGTTGCCGTTGGGTCATGAGGCTACTGACAGGTGCGGGGCAGTTGGAAGGAATCGGTAACTCTACGGCTGGATCTTGTCCGCTGGTGCGGGAGTTTCCGGGGCATAGCACCCTGGCAAGTCACCCCCGGCCGGATGAGGACCCCGAGAACAGGACGAACTGGACGCCCCTGCCCCTGCGTTGGCCCCGGCTCGTCCGGCGGTGCGGGATGCGACGCGCGGATGCATGGCACCGTAACCCCCTTCGGCGGGTGAGCGCTGCGGAACGGGCGACCTTCGGTGCGAATTCCCCATGAGCCGGCACGTGCGGAGTGATCCTCGTGTTCCGTGTGATCCCGCGCGAGGGGTGCGAAGACCGGCCGGGGCGGCGCCAACCGGGCATGCTCCGGGGTCTGTTCGTGTGCTCGTACGGTTCGGTGCCACGAACCGCTCGTGTGCTCGTACGACTCGGGTGCCCCGTGCGGTTCCGGTGCTCGTACCGACCGCCGGCCCGCCGCTTGTCCGTGCCGCCGGAGGGCCGGTCCGGGGGATGCCCGGTCGCCGTCACGCAGCCGGGTCCGGCCCCTCCCGTCCCGTTCAAGGCCGGGCGTCCCGGAGCCGTGCGGGCGGCAGCCGCAGGCGGGGTGACCGGCGGCTCACCGGAGCGGCCCCCCGTACGGAGCCGTTTCCGTGGTCCCGCCGGTGGAACCCGGGCGCCGAGTGGCGGCGATCCCGCCGGGGCCGTCACGGGCGGTGAGAGGGAGGCCGATCATGAACTGCTACGACTGTCTGACGCGGCAGAGGACCAGCGTCGCGGTGGCGGCCTGCAGCCGGTGCGGAGCGGGTCTGTGCCTGGACCATGTGCACGTGGCGCCGCAGACCGTCCACGAGGCCGCAGGCACGGGCCTGTCCACTCACACACCCGACGCACGGCGGCTCACCTGCGGCGTCTGCCACGAGGCCGAGATCTGAGCGGAGTGCGGCAAGGAGCCCGCGCCCCGCTCGCACGTCGCGGCCGGCGTCCCCGCGCACCCGCCGGGAGTCCCGTCCGCGGTCCCGACCGGCGCACACTGGAAGTGGCAGACCCGACAACGGGAAGAGGCGAGAGAGATGACGCTTCGCCGTCCCGGGCAGCAGGCGGGCACGTCGCGTTCCGGACAGCGGGCCGAGGCACCGCCGCCCCCCGAGCAGGAGCGCGCTGAAGCGCGGCGCCAGAAGCCGCAGCGACCCGAGCCGCCGCAGCCCTTCGAACGCTACTGGCCACGTACGGGCACCGAACCGATCACCGCCCGTAGCGCCATGGGCGTGCGGCTGATACTCGCGGTGATCTTCACGCCCCTGTTCCTGGCCGGAACCGCGCTGCTCGGATTCTGGCTGACACAGACGGGCCCCGGTGACGTGCCGGATACGGAGTCACTGCGCAGCCTCACCGCGATCTGCGCGGGCCTGTCGCTGTTCGCGCTGACCGATCTGGTCATCCTGCTGCGGCGCCGGCGCAGGCGGCGCCCGTCGCCCTACCTGTGAGGCGCCGCATGCGCCGCACGGACGTTTTCCGCAGGCCCACACGGGTACCGCCGGGTGGCATGACTGAGGACGAAGGCCACGACCCGGGGGCGGCGCCGGAGGACGAGGGAATCCCCGACTTCCAGGACGACGGTCTGCCGGAGTCGGAGCTGGCGGGCGACCCCCAGCGGGCGTCCGTGCCGGGGGACGAGCCCGTGGCCGTCGAGAGCTACGGCACCACCTTCTCCGAACAGGTCGAAGGCGAGTCCCTGGACGATCACCTCGCCGAGGAGGAGCCCGACATCGGCGACGAGGCCACGGAGGAGCCCGCCGACGAGCCGGCCGGGCAGCTGAGCGACGATCCGCTGGCCTGGCGGGCCGCCAACCAGGACACCTTCTCCACGGCCTCACCGGCGCACGGGCTGTCGGGGGAGGAGGCAGCCATGTACGTCGCCGAGGACGACGAGCGCGAACTCGGCCTGGAGCTGGAGAACATCGAGGAGGCCGCGGAGGGCGCAGACCGGCGTCCCGCCCGTCCGGCCGGACCGCAGCAGGTCGACCTGGACACCGACGAGGACCAGTGACGCGGCGAGGACCGGTGACGCGGCGAGGACCGGTGAGTCCGGCGGTCGCAGCGGTGCCCGGTCTCCGTCACAGGCGTACGCCGCGCCCCCGGAGGTAGCCGAGCGGGTCGATGTCCGTGCCGTAGCCGGGTCCCGTACGGATCTCGAAGTGCAGATGCGGGCCCGTGGCGTTGCCCGTGGAGCCGGAGCGGCCCAGGCGCTGGCCGGGTGTGACGCTCTGGCCGGCGCGTACGGAGATCGCCGACAGGTGTCCGTACTGGCTGTACCGGCCGTCGCGGTGGCGCAGCACGACCTCGTAGCCGTACGCGTCGGCCCAGCCCGCGGAGACGACCTTGGCGGCGGACACGGCCTTCACGGTGGTCCCCGTGGGGACGGGGAAGTCCACGCCCGTGTGGTGGCCGGACGACCAGCTGCTCCCGGCGGCGCGGTACGCGGTGCCGGGGCTGACGCCGCTGACCGGGGCGGACGCGGCGGTGGAGGCGGGCTTCCGGGCCGGCGCCGCGGCCTTCTGCTCCTTCTTGTGTCCGCTCCTGCTCTCAGGCTTGCGTTCGGTCCTGCGGTCCGCGTGGTGCTCCGCTCCGGCCTTCTTCCGTGCCTCTGCCTTGTCGCCGGACTCCGCACCGGACTTGGACTCTGCCTTGGCTCCGGACTTGGCCCCTGCCTTCGCTCCGGACTGTGCTCCCGACCCGGCCCCGGCCCCTGGTTCGCCCGACCGCTGCTTGCCCTCCAGCTCCAGCCGCTGCCCAGGAAGGATGAGGTCCGGGTTGCCGCCGACGGTCTTCCGGTTGCGCTCGTACAGACCCGGCCAGCCGCCCTTCACGCCGTGCTCGCCGGCGATGGAGGAGAGGCTGTCGCCGCTCACGACCTCGTAGGTCGTCGCCTTCTTCGAGCGTTCCGCTCTTGCCCGCTCGGCTCTCTCCGCTCGCTCGGCCCGCTCCGCCTGCGTCGTGGGCAGCTCGCCTTCCGCGGTCTCCTTCTCCGCCTCCTTCTTCTCCGTGCGCTGCTCTGTGCCCGCCGCCGCACGTGCCGCGCCCGGCTGGGCACCCGCGCGCGAAAGCCCGCTGCGCGGGCCGCAGTTCGGCCACGCCTTGGGGCCCTGACCCGCCAGCACCTTCTCCGCGACGGCGATCTGCTGGCCCTTCGTGGCGAGGTCGGCGCGGGCGGCGTAGGCCGTGCCGCCGTATGCCTCCCAGGTGCTCTGCGAGAACTGAAGGCCGCCGAAGTAGCCGTTGCCCGTGTTGATCTGCCAGTTGCCGCTGCTCTCGCACGCGGCGACCTTCTGCCAGGTGTCCGCCGGGGCGGCTTGTACGAACTGCGCCCCGACGAGAGGTAACGCGACGCCCGCACCGCCCGCGGTGACCTTGAGCGACGTACGGGAGAGCGTGCCGGTGCGGTTGCGGCGGTGACGTCCGCGGGCCATGGCGGGACCTCCGGTCAAGTGGGCACCCCGTCAAGGGAGTTACGGAGCGTCAGTGATGTTACGGAGCGCGCCCACGATACGTTCGGCGCCCAGAAGGTCACAAGGGGTCACAAGAAGTCGCACAGAGGCATCCGGCCGCACCGGGCCGTACATGCGCGGCGCACGGACGGTCAGGAAAGCCGGTCAGGAAAGCGGTCGGGACAGGTCAGGAACCGAAGCCGCGGTCGCGCACCAGACGGTTCACGGCGCGGTCGGCGTAGCCCTCTTCCAGATAGACCTCGCAGACCAGGGCGCCCGTGCCGGACAGGTCGTGCTCGACCTCGTACAGGCTGATCTCGGACCCGTCGGCCAGCAGGAACGCGTGCTCGTACACCGTGCACCACACCTGCCACTCGTGGGCCACCACCTGCGGCCTCGGTACGGGCAGGATCTCGTGGCCCCGTGCCGTCTCCAGCAGGCGTGCCACGTCCTCGCCGGGGCGGTCGGCGTTCTCGGCCCGCCGCAGCAGCCGGCGCGCGTGATCCGGGGAGTCGGTCTCGCTGTAGGTGCGGCGGCCGAAGGGATGGTCCGCCGTCAGCAGGAGCTCGAAGGGGACTTCGCGCCCGCCCCGCCGCCTGCCCCGCGGGCCGCGCGCCGCGGCACGGTGCGCCTGCTGCACACGGCACTCGGAGCGTACGAGCGCCTCCTCGCTCTCGTACACCTCGTGCAGGACCTCGCCGCCCGCGGCGCCGTCGGCGGCGCCGGTGCCGCTGTCGTAGCTCAGCTCCCACAGGGATACGAGTTCGCCGTCCGGCAGCAGGAAGACGTGACGGTGACTGCTGCACCGCAGGCTCGGAGCCGGTGCCTTGCGCTGCCGCCAGCCGTGCAGCTCGACGTGGCACACGACGGCGTCCGCGAGACGGGCGAGCACGGCGTCGGAGACGTCGAACGGATTCCGGGCCCGCGCCAGCAGTTCACGCACATGCACAGCAGGCGTCGGCACTGCTTCCATGCCCATGGCGGAGCCCCTCCCCGGCATATACCAAATGACGACCCCCGCAGGCACACACCGTAGTCCTGAGGGCACGCTCGCGGGAGCGGATTCGATGGAATTCCCGTGCCGGAAGCGGAACTTATGCGCCGCGGTCCTGTGTGATTCGTTCGAAGACGGGTACCGCGTGCCGCAGAGCTCCTCGGGGTGGAGGGAGGCCGCCGCCATGCAATTCCGTGACCGCCGGGAGGCCGGCAAGGCCCTCGCCGAGAAGCTGACCGCACAGCAGCACGGACGACTGCCCGATCCCGTCGTGCTGGCGCTGCCGCGCGGAGGTGTGCCCGTCGCCGACGAGATCGCCCGTGTACTGGGCGCACCCCTGGACGTCGTCGTCGCCCGCAAGATCGGCGCCCCCTTCCAGCCCGAGCTGGGGGTCGGAGCGGTGGCGGGCGACGCTCCGCCCGTCTACGACCCCGGGCTGCTGCGGCAGTTGGGGCTGAGCGAGCGTGACCTGGCAGCGACGGCCGAGCACGAGCACACGGAGCTGAAGCGGCGCGAAGAGGTCTACCGGCGCGGCCGTGGGCCGCTCGACCTCTCGGGCCGGTCCGCTGTCGTCGTCGACGACGGAGTCGCCACCGGTTCGACCGCGCGTGCCGCGCTTCGCGCCGTACGGGAGGCGGGCCCGCTGCGCACCGTTCTCGCCGCTCCCGTGTGCTCGCGGGAGGCGCTGGAGCAGCTGTCGGGGGACGCCGACGAGATCGTCTGCGCGTACGTGCCGCCTGCGTTCGGCGCGGTCGGCTTCTGGTACGAGGACTTCCCGCAGCTGAGCGACGAGGAGGTGCTGGGCATCCTGCACGTCACGAAGTGACGGGGCAGAACCCCCAGCCCGGCCCCGGACGCCCCGCCCGGGGCCGGGCCCTGCTGCGGCCCGGCCCGTTCCGGCAGGCCGCCGGGACGGACGCGGCTCCGCCTGCGCCGGCCGGTGCCGAGACGGGCGCCGACCGGAAAGGACCCGTCCTGCCGCCCGCTCAGGGCCGCAGGACCACCTTCACCGCGCCGTCCGCCTTCTTCTGGAACATCTCGTACGCCTCGGGCGCCTGCGTGAGCGGCAGGTGGTGCGTGGCGAAGTCGTCCACGCCCAGCACGTCCTCGTCGGTGAGCAGCGGAAGGATCTCCGGCGCCCAGCGCTTGACGTTCGCCTGCCCCATGCGCAGCTGGATCTGCTTGTCGAAGAGCGTCAGCATCGGCAGGGGGTCGGCGGCGCCTCCGTACACGCCGGAGAGCGAGATCGTCCCGCCGCGGCGCACGATGTCGATCGCCTGCTGGAAGGCCGCGAGCCGGTCCACCCCGGCCTTGGCGACGGCCTTCTCCGCCAGCTTCCCCGGCAGCATGCCGCCCACCGTCTGCACGAGCTTCCCCGCGATGTTGCCGTGCGCCTCCATGCCGACGGCGTCGATGACGGCGTCCGTGCCGCGCCCGTGCGTCAACTCCCGTACCGCAGCGCCGATGTCGTCGTGCTCCGTGACGTCCAGCACCTCCGCTCCGCGGGCACGTGCCCGTGTGAGCCGCTCGGGCACGAGGTCGATCCCGATGACCTGACGTGCGCCGCGGTGCAGCGCGATCCGGCATGCCATGTCGCCGATGGGACCTAGGCCGATGACGGCGAGAGTGCCGTCCTTGGGCACGTCCGCGTACTCCACGGCCTGCCAGGCGGTGGGCAGCACGTCGGAGAGGAAGAGGAAACGGTCGTCCGGAGGGCCCTCGGGGACCTTGATCGGCCCGTACTGGGCCTGCGGTACGCGCAGGTACTCGGCCTGCGCCCCGGGGACCGCGCCGTAGAGCTTGGTGTAGCCGAACAGTGCCGCGCCCATGCCGTGCTCACGCACCTGCGTCGTCTCGCACTGCGTCTGCAGGCCCTGATCGCACATGAAGCAGGTCCCGCAGGAGATCTGGAAGGGGACCACCACACGGTCGCCGGGCTTGAGCCCCTGCACCTTGCTGCCGACCTCTTCGATGACGCCCATCGGTTCGTGCCCGAGGATGTCCCCGGGTGTCATCAGGGGCGTCAGGACTTCGTAGAGATGCAGGTCGGACCCGCACAAGCCGCTCGACGTGATCCGTATGACCGCGTCTGTCGACTCCCGTACGGCGGGGTCGGCCACATCGGTGACCTGTATGTCCCGCTTTCCCTGCCAGACAGCTGCCTTCATCCGTCGTCACCTCCATGTGAGGCCGCCCGGGTGCCCGTGACGCCGCCGGCGGACACGTGAGCGGGCGGTGAAACCCGCCGTCACGCGTGACCCGCGCGGCGCCGGGAATCACAGCAGGGTCGAACTGCCCTACGGCGGCTGCCGCCCGACGGCGACGGCTGCGCGACGACAGCAACCGGGGGAGAGCAGGAAGCGGGGGAGAGCAGCACGACCCGGACGAGCCGGATGAGCCGGCGAGCCGCGGACGACCAATGAGGAGCAGCGGTGACCACACTGCCCGTCGGTTACGAGTCCTACTGGATGCTGTCCGCAGCGGCCGCTCCCCATCCGCCCCTTCCGCCCGGGAGCGTGACGGAAGTGGACGTGGTGGTCGTCGGAGGCGGGGTCGCGGGCCTGTCCGTCGCCTGGGAACTGGCACGGGCCGGCCGGAGCGTCGCCGTGGTCGAGGCGGACCGCATCGCCGCGGGCGTCACGGGACACACGACCGGAAAGGTCTCCGCCCTGCACGGCCTGGTCTACTCGTACCTGCGTGACAGGCGCGGTGCCGAGGACGCGCGCCTCTACGCCACGTCGCAGCAGCAGGCGATCGAGCATCTCGCCGCCGTGACAGGGGAGTTGGGGATCGACTGCGAACTGGAGCGGGTTCCCGCCCACACCTTCGTCGAGTCCGAGCACCACGCCGACGAGATACGCGCCGAGGCCGAGGCGGCACGCGAGGCGGGCCTGCCCGCCTCGTTCGTCACGGATACCGGTCTGCCCTTCCCGGTGTGCGCGGCCGTACGGGTCGAGGACCAGGCCCAGTTCCATCCGCGCAAGTACCTCCTCGCCCTCGCCGAGGACCTGTTGCGCCTCGGCGGCCGCATCCACGAACGCACCCGCGTCACCGGCCTGGACGAGGGTGAGCCGTGCCGGGTCGTCACCGAGAACGGGGCCGAGGTCGTCGCGCGGGACGTCGTGGTGGCGACCCACTATCCCGTCTTCGACCGCGCGTTGATGTTCTCCCGGCTCGAGCCCCGCCGCGAGCTCGTCGTCTCGGCACTGCTTCCCGGCGGACAGGACCCGCAGGGCAGCTACCTCACCCCGGAGCGGGGGACCCGCTCGGTGCGCACCGCCCCGTACCCGTTCGGCAGGGGGAACCGGCTCCTGATCGTCACCGGGGAGAAGTTCATCCCCGGGACCGCCGGCCAGGGCTCGGTGAGCGCGGGCTACGAGCGGCTGGCGGCCTGGACGTACGAACGCTTCCCCGACGCGCGGCTCGTGCACCGCTGGGCGACGCAGGACAACGACACCACCGACCGCGTGCCCTACATCGGCGCCTTCCACCCCGCCTCGCAGCACACCTGGGTGGCCACGGGGTTCGGCGGCTGGGGCATGTCGGGCGGCGTGCTCTCGGGGCAGCTGCTGGCCGCGTACATCACCGGTGAACAGCTGCCCCCCTGGGCCAAGTTGTACGAGCCGCGCCGGCTGAGCCCCCGTGAGGCGCCGGCGATGCTGCGCTTCCAGTCGACGGTCGCGGGCCGGTTCGTCGGCGACCGGCTGCGGTCGTCGTACGCCGACTCCGTGGACGAGATCGCCCCGGGTGCGGGAGCGATCGTGCGCGTGCGGGGGCGCCGCTGTGCCGTGCACCGCACGCCGGAGGGCGAGGTGCGCGCGCTCTCACCGCGCTGCACGCACCTCGGATGCCTCGTACGTTTCAACGACACCGAGGGCGCCTGGGAGTGCCCCTGCCACGGCTCGCGCTTCGACACCGAGGGCCGTGTCATCCAGGGGCCGGCGACCAGACCGCTGGAGCGGCGCGACGACGTGACGTGAGCCGCCCGGGGAGCGGAGGACCCGGGCCGGGGTACCGGGGCGGGGACGGACGGGACCGGGCGAGGCCTGCGGGATCGGACGGGACGGGAGAGGCGGATTGGCGTTCATCTGACCGGGTGACCCGGACGGGTGGCCCGACGTATCGCCGGAGTCTGGATACGGGCCGTGCCTAGCATGCGGAATCCCATATTCCGCGGAGGTGCACAGGCTCATGTCCCCCCTCTCCCGCCTCGCCCGTTCCCCGCGCTCGCGCCGCACGCTCGCCCTCTCCTGCGCCGTCTGCGCAGCCCTCACCTGCGGCGCCGGACCTGAAGCAGGGTCCGCCGCCACCAATGCGCCCGCGCCGCCCGGCGGCTCCGACCGGGCGCGCGACGCATTCGACAAGGTCCCCGCTGCCGGCCGTCCCGCACGGGGCCCCGGCACCAACGTCCTCCTCGTCGGCCTCGACCGGAGGGAGGGCCTCTCCCAGAAGACGAAGAACAGGCTGCACGTGAACGGCGAGCAGTGCGACTGCACTGATGTGCTGATGCTGCTCCACATCTCCGCCGACCGGGACCGCGTCAGCGTCGTGGGCATCCCCCGCGACTCCTATGTGCGCTTCGCCGAACACCGGGACCACGGCAAGGGCTTCGGCAAGATCACAGACCGCTCCACCCGCCACCTGGGAAAGATCAACAGTACGTACGCCCACGGCGGCCCCGCCCTGACCATCCGGACCGTCGAGCAGGTGACGGGCGTACGCGTCGACCACTACGCCGAGACCGACTTCCGCGGGTTCGAGAAGACCGTGAACCGGCTGGGCGGTGCGGAGGTGTGCTCCAGCAAGCCGCTCCAGGACAAGAACAGCGGTCTGAAGCTGGCCAAGGGCACACACGTCCTGAACGGGAACCATGCGCTGCGGTTCGTACGTGCCCGGCACGTCGACCCGCCCGGCGACCTCGGCCGGATGCGCCGCCAGCAGCACGTGCTCGGGGAGCTGCTGCGGACGCTGACCGGCGGGAGCATGGCGGAGAATCCGCTCGAAGTGGTCCGCGCCGCCGCGGCGCTCCGCGATTCGGTCCGCCGGGACAAGGGCCTCACGCCGCAGCGGCTGGCAGGGCTGGTGCGTGACCTGCGCGGACTGACCCCGGAGCAGACCGAGTTCGCGACCGTGCCGATCCTCGAGTTCGACCACCGCGCACCCGTGTGGGGCTCGACCCTCAGATGGGACGGTCCGCGGGCACGCGCGCTCTTCGCCGATCTGCGCGCCGACCGGCCCGTCACCGGAAACCCGGCGACGGGACCCGCACCCGGCGCCACTCCCGTTCCGTACAGGCCTGAGGACGTCAGCGTCCGGGTGGCGGGCACCGGCGAGACCGCGGCACGCATCGCGCAGGATCTGCGGGACAACGGCTTCAACGTCCTGGACCCGCTGCGCGGTGCCGCGTCCGGACCGCGAGGCGGACGCACCGAGATCACCTACGACGAGCACTGGCAGCGCAAGGCGAGCACGGTCTCGGCGGCGATGCCTGGCGCCGTGATGCGCCCCAGGAAGGTGGCGGGCAGCAAGCATTCGCAGGTCTTCACCGTGCGGCCCGGTACGGAGGGCACCGATGTGGCGGACGTCGTGTACGACCGCAGCAGCGTGGAGGGCGCCCCGGTACGGGGTGACGACCTCGACTGCGACGGGCGGACCCCGCACAACAGAAGCTGAACCGGAGGCGGTTGCTCTCCCGCGCCCCGCTTCCGGAGCGCCGGGACGCCGCGACGCCGGGCGACTCAGAAACAGCCGGGGTCCGTGTCGAGGGTCGTCGTGTCGAGCGAGTCCAGCAGGTCGAACTGGGGCCCTGTACGGGGCAGTTCGTAACGGAAGAAGTAGCGGGCCGCCTGCCGCTTGCCCTCGTGGAAGCTGTCGTCGTGGCCCGCCGTGGCAAGGAACTGGCCGAGCCATATCCACGCGACGACCGTGTGACCGACGGCCTCCAGGTACACCGACGCGTTCGCAAGCGCCACCGACGGGTCGCCCGTGCTCCACAACCGCGACGTCACCTTGGAGACGCGCTCCCACGACTCCTGCAGGGCGGCGCCGAGTTCGGCGGACTCGCCACCCGTGGCGAGCGCGCGCTCGGCCGTCTTGCCGATGGTCTCGCCCAGCGCCGTGAGACCGGCACCTCCGTCCATGACGGCCTTGCGGCCGAGCAGGTCGAGCGCCTGGATGCCGTGCGTGCCCTCGTGGATGGGGTTGAGCCGGTTGTCGCGGTAGTGCTGCTCGACGTCGTACTCACGGGTGTAGCCGTAGCCGCCGTGCACCTGGATCGCCAGGCTGTTGGCCTCCAGGCACCACTGGGAGGGCCAGCTCTTGGCGATCGGGGTGAGCACGTCCAGCAGCAGGCCCGCGTGCGACCGCTCCTCCTCCCGCTCGGCGGTCTGCTGTTCGTCGACGAGCCGCGAGCAGTACAGCAGCAGGGCCAGCGCGCCCTCCACGTACGACTTCTGTGCCAGCAGCATCCGCCGCACGTCGGCGTGTTCGATGATGGGGACCTGCGGCGCGGTCGCGTCCTTGGCGGCGACGGGCCGGCCCTGCGGGCGCTCGCGCGCGTAGGCGAGGGACTTCAGATAGCCGGTGTAGCCCAGCGCCATCGCGCCCGCGCCGACACCGATGCGCGCGCCGTTCATCATGTGGAACATGTACGAGAGTCCGCAGTGCGGTATGCCCACGATCTGCGCGGCCGCGCCCGGCTTCCCGTCCGGAGTGTGCGCGCCCTCACCGAAGTTGAGCAGCGTGTTGGTCGTACCGCGGTAGCCCATCTTGTGGTTGAGCCCCGCCGTCACGACGTCGTTGCGCTCTCCGATGCTCCCGTCCTCCCCGACCAGGTACTTGGGCACGATGAACAGGGAGAGGCCCTTGACGCCCGGAGGCGCTCCGGGGATGCGGGCCAGGACGAGGTGGACGATGTTCTCCGCCAGCTCGTGGTCGCCGGCCGAGATCCACATCTTGCTTCCGAAGAGCCGGTAACTGCCGTCCGGCTGGGGTTCGGCGCGGGTCGTCACGTCCGCCAGCGAGGACCCGGCCTGCGGCTCCGACAGGCACATGGTGCCGAAGAACCGGCCCGCGAGCATGGGCCGTACGTATGTGTCGATCTGCGTCTGCGAGCCGTGCTCGCACAGGAGCCTGGCGTTGCCGAGGGTGAGGAAGACGTATGCGGACGTGCCGACGTTGGCCGCCTGGAACCAGCTGAAGCAGGCCGTCGTCAGCAGCTGGGGCAGCTGCATGCCGCCCAGCTCCTCGTCCATGGGGGCGGCGAGCAGGTCGGCGCCGGTGAAGGCGTCCAGAGCCTGCTTCGCCTCGGGCACGGTGTGCACGCGCTCCCCGTCGAAGCGCGGCTCCTGCTGGTCGTTCTTCTTGTTGTGCGGTGCGAAGTGCCGCGTGGCGATCTGCTCGCTGAGGTCGAGCACGGCGTCGAAGGTCTCGCGGGAGTGCTCCGCGAAGCGCGGGCGCCGGGTCAGCTCCTCCGCGTCGAGCCACTCGTGGAGCAGGAAGTCGAGATCCCGGCGGGAGAGCAGGAGCGACGATGTGGCCATGTGGCGTGATCCGATCACGGTCGGCGGGCGTACGGGCGCATGCCTAAGCGCTCGCTTATCCTGCGTCCGTCCGCCGTCCCCTGTCAACGGCACCTGCCCGGGGGTCAGGGCTTGCGGGCGACTCCCGCGTAGCTGGGGACGTCCGCACCGGTCAGGCGCGCGGGGGTGTCCGGGCCGGGGTGCCAGCGGTGTGGGAGCACGAGACCGGGGCCGGCCATCTCCAGGCCTTCGAAGAAGCGGGCCACCTCCCGGTGCGTACGCGGCCGCAGCGGGGAGCCGCCCTTCTCATACGTCTCCAGCACCTCCCCGGCCCGCTTCGCCTGCGCCGCGTCCAGGAAGTCGGCCGTCGTGTGGGTGAGGACGAGGTGACTCCGCGCGGGCAGCGCGCCGAGCAGCGTACGGACGATGTCGTACGGATGCTGCTCGTCCCCCACGAAGTGCATGACGGCGCACAGGGAGAGGGCGACGGGACGGCCGAGGTCGATCGTGTCGCTCAGCCCGGGCGCATCCAGGATGCTCTCCGGATCGGTCAGGTCCGCGTGCACGTACGCGGTGTTCCCCTCCGTGTCACCGCCGAGCATCGCGCGGGCGTGCCGGAGGACGAGCGGGTCGTTGTCGCTGTAGACGACCTTCGCCTCGGGCGAGACCCCTTGGGCGACCTGGTGGAGATTGGGCTCGGTCGGAATGCCGGACCCTATGTCCAGGAACTGCCGGACGCCGCGCTCCTCGGCAAGCCAGCGGGTCGCTCTGACCATGAAGTCCCGGTTGGCGCGCGCCGCCGTACGCACCGTCGGCAGCGCGGTGGCGACCGCCTCCGCCGCCCGCACGTCGGCTTCCGAGTGATCACGGCCGCCCAGGTAGTAGTCGTACATGCGGGCCGGGTGCGCCCTGCCGGGCTGTGTCGCGGACTGCGCCCTGCCGGGCTGTGTCGCGGACGCGGAAGCCGCTCCGGTCGCGGAAGCCGCCCCGGGCTCGGAGGCCGGTGCCGCCGGCGTCGCCTCCGCCTCCGCCGCACCGGCCCTGCCCCCGCCGCTCCCGCTGCCGCCGCCGCGGGCCGTGCCGCCCGGCCGTGTCTGCCCCGTACGTCCCGTCCAACGTGTGGTTCCGGTCACTCCAGTCAACGGTGTCTCCGTTTCCGTCCTGGGCGGTCGTGTTCATCCGTGGGTGAGCAGGAAGTCGGCTTCTCCGCGCTTGGCTCCGCGTATGAAGATGTCGATCTCGGCGGGGTCGTATATCAGGGCGGGCCCGTCCGGGTCGTTGGACTGCCGCAGTGCGACACGGCCGTCCATGAGCTTCATGACCTCCAGGCAGTTGCCGCCGTTGGGGCCGCTCCACGGCTTGTGCCAGCCCTCGGTGCCGAGTTCGCGGGAGGGCATGCCGTTGTAGATGTGCTGTGTCGTGTCGCGGCCCATGCAGTCAGAACTCCTTGCGGATCTCACCGAGGAGGGCCTCGGTGCGTTGTGCCGGTGCGGCCTGCGCACCCATGCGGTCCAGTGCCTCCAGGAAGACGGCGGTGTCGCGGCGTTCGTCGTGGTAGACGGCGCCGCTGAGGCTCTCGGTGTAGACGATGTCGGGCAGCTCCGGGATCTCGAACCGGAAGAGCTGGAACGGCCCGAACATGGCGGGGTGCGGGCCTGAGGCGTAGGGGATGATCTGCACGGTCACGTGCGGCAGGGCCGCGGCCTCGGTGAGGCGGTCCAGCTGGGCGCGCATCACGTGCGGTCCGCCGACGTGCCGCCGCAGGACCTGTTCCTCCAGCAGCACCCACAGCCGCGGAGCGTCCTCCCGGCGCAGCAGCTCCTGGCGTTCCATCCGCAGGGCGACGCGGCGGCCGAGCTCCTCGTCGCTCGCGTTGGGGAAGCCGGTGCGCAGCAGTGCGCGCGCGTACTCCTCGGTCTGGAGCAGCCCGTGCACGCAGTGCGGCTCGTAGGCGCGGATGAGGCTCGCCTCGCCCTCCAGGCTGACGTAGAGGCTGAACCAGGACGGCAGTACGTCGCGGAATCCGTGCCACCAGCCGGGCCGGTTGGCTTCGTCCACCAGTTCCAGGAACGCGGTGATCTCGTTCTCCGGGATGCCGTACGTTTTGAGCAGTTTCTCCACATACGGGGGCTTCAGTCCGACTTCTGCCTTCTCCATGCGCCGGACCGTCGTGGTGTTGACGCTCAGTGCGCCGGCCGCTTCGGCGAACGAGTATCCGGCGGCTTCCCGCAAGTCCCTCAGTCGCAGGCCGAGGACCATCTGACCCACGGTCGGTGCGGTGCGTCCGTCAGCCAAGACGCCTCCCTTCCACCGGACTTGCTGCGCTAGAAGTGTGCCATGCGATCAGTGCACCGGCCACACTGTTCCTGCGATTCTGCAATTCGCAGACCGCCTCTTGCCAACTGAGACGAGCGCGGAGCATAGTGATGTACGTGATACAGCTCATGACCCGCATCGTGCTGCTTCCGCGCCCTGTCCCCTCGTCCAGCGGGTAGTCGGAAGGCATATCCCACCGTGGCTCTGTCCCGCCCCGTCATACCGTTCACCCCGTCCGGACCGGTCGGGGCTGCTGTGCGCCGTGAGGGATTCGAACTGCCGGCGCACGCGACGGCGGTGGCCGATGCGCGGGAGAAGGTGCGCGGCCAGGTGCGCAACTGGGGCCTTCCGGAGGAGCTGGGGCGCGCGGCGCAGCTGGTCGTCTCTGAGTTCTTCACCAACGCCGTCGTGCACACCGACAGCTGCCGCGTCCGCTGCAGACTCCAGGTCAGCGGCCAGCGGCTGCGTATAGAGGTGTGCGACGAGGGGGACGAGGAGAGCCAGGTCACGCCCCGCGAGGCCGCGGCGGAGGATGTGAACGGGCGCGGGCTTCAGCTCGTGAACGCGCTCGCGGAGACATGGGGTGTGCGCTCGGAGGACTCGCACTCCGGGCGCGTCGTGTGGGCGGAGCTGACTCTCCCCGGGCTGTGACCGCGGGTCACGTCCGTCACTTGGGTCCCTGCCGCCGCACCAGTCGCACTTCTTGCGAATTTCCTTTCCCTACTGGGCAGTTGAGGTGCTCTGCGCCACATCACCGTGCAATGCTTCGCCGTAACGGATCGTGTACGCAACGGGACGCGTTCACAGCGAGACGGTGAGGCACGCATGGGCGAGGACGAAGTGGCGGTGGCTGGGGGAGTGGACGTCAACACCCCCAGTGTGGCGCGGATGTACGACTACTACCTGGGCGGGAAGGACAACTACGAGGTCGACCGCCAGGCCGTCGAGGAACTCGACAAGGTCGTGCCGAGCACCCGGCCGCTGGCCGTCAACAACCGCCGCTTCCTGCAGCGCGCCGTGCGGGTTCTCGCCGAGGACTACGGCGTACGGCAGTTCCTGGACCACGGTTCAGGGCTGCCCACCCAGGACAACGTGCACCAGGTCGCCCAGCGGGTCGACCCGGAGGCAAGGGTCGTCTACGTCGACAACGACCCCATCGTGCTCGCGCACGGACGGGCGCTGCTGGAGGAGAACACCAATACGGCGGTCATACAGGCGGACCTGCGGGACACCGAGGAGATCTTCGCGTCCCCCGACGTGCGACGGCTGATAGATCTCTCGCAGCCCGTCGGTGCGCTCTTCGTCTCCGTGATGCACTGCATCCCCGACTCCTCCGACCCCGCGGGCGTCCTGCGGGGGATCATCGAACGCCTGCCCTCCGGCAGCTTCCTGGTGATCAATCAGCTGGTGAGTGAGGACAAGGCCACGCGGGACTTCGTCACGGACTTCATGGCGAAGGCCACCGGCGACCGCTGGGGCAGGGTGCGTCAGGCGCACGAGGTCGAGCGCTACTTCGACGGCCTGGAGATCCTTGAGCCGGGCCTCGGGGAGATCAACGACTGGCGGCCGGACTCCGAGCTCGGCCCGAGGCAACTGACCGACGAGTGGTACGAGTTCGGGGGCGTGGCCCGCAAGCCCTGACGCGCCGGGGCGGTGTGGCGGACCGGCCCTCCCGGCCACCTCGCCGCCCCCGGCGGTGCAGGAGGATACGGCGCCGGCCGGTCCGTTCGCGGCCTGACGCTCAGCCCGCCTGACCCTCGAAACGGCTGAGCAGGCGCTCCAGGAAGTCGACCGTCATGGAGGGCGGTTCTGCGGTGGCGCACAGGCGGTCCATGACCACCATGTAGTTCTCCACCTCTTCGCGCTTCTCCAAGTACAGCGAGGAGGTGAGCTGTTCCAGATAGACGATGTCGGGCAGATCCGGCTCCAGGAAGCGGAGTATCGTCACCGGCCCGCCGGCCGCCGCGAGGCCGCCGATCGCGAACGGGGCGATCTGCACAGTGATGTTGGGCTGTTCCGTCGCCCACAACAACCGCTTGATCTGCTCGTGCATCACCGCGGCCCCGCCGAGCGGACGCTGCAACGCCGCCTCGTCGACGACGACCCACAGCTTCGGGCTGTGCGGCCGGGTGAGGATGGCCTGGCGGTCCTGGCGGAGTTCGACGCGGCGCTCGATCTCCTCCGTCGACGCCCGCGGATGGCCCAGTCTCATCACGGCGCGGGCATAGTCCGGCGTCTGCAACAGGCCGGGTACGAACTGCACTTCGTACATGCGGATCACGGAAGCCGCTTCCTCCAGGCCGATCAGCCTGTCGAACCACGGCGACATCACATCGCTGTACTTCTGCCACCAGCCAGGCGTGTTGGCGTGGCGGGCCAGTACCAGATATTCCTCCCGCTCCTCCGCGTCCGTGACTCCGTAGAGCGCGAGCAGGTCGGCGACGTCCCTCTCCTTGCAGCCCACACGGCCCAGTTCGAGACGGCTGATCTTGGCGTGCGAACCGCGGATCGCGTCTCCGGCGGCCTCACGGGTGATACCGCACTCCTCGCGGAGCCTCCGCAGTGCCGTACCGAGCACGATGCGCAGAATCGTCGGCCCACCGCGCGGGTGGTCGAGGATCCGCCTGACCGACGAATCGCCTTCCTGCTGTGCTGACATCAGGTCTTCCTGCTCCCGTGAGTGACGAGTCGAGCGCTCAGTGTCCCACTAGGCGAACGGCCCGTACAGTCATGCTGGTTGCACATACCCCGGCCATGTGCCGCTGCCATCACGGCCCCGTACAGGGCCGGGGACGTGCGCACCCCCGCTGTCTGCTTGTTCCTGTGGCGGTTCAGCCTTCGGCGGCCAGCAGGTCGTCGAAGTCGCCGTCCTTGGCGCCCTGTACGAAGGCCGCCATCTCCGCCGGGGTGTAGATCAGTGCCGGGCCGGAGGGATGGCGCGAGTTGCGTACAGCGACGTGGCCGCCGGGGAGGCCGGCCAGTTCCACGCAGTTGCCGTTCGGGTTGCTGCGTGAGCTCTTCCGCCACACGACGTTCTCGATCCGGGTCGCCTCTGTGCCGTTCTCGATCTGCATGAATGCGTCTCCGTGACTTCCATCTGACAGGCGTACGGGGGTTGTTGGCTCGTACTGTCTCACAGCGGAGCGTTCTTGCATCTGTAATTGCAGATGTACTTGCAGCAGTATGTGTGTGCATGGAGAATGGCGTGCGCAGCGGTACTTGAGTGGTGAACATGCCCTGGTGGCACCGCCGTTCGGCTCATCTGTCCCTCACCCTGGAGTCCTGGTGACCTCATTCGGATTCGAACGTCCCGCCACGGCCGGGCCGGTGGACACACAGGCCGCCATCGCGGAACTCGAACACTGCGACTGGGACGACCCGTTGACGCGCCTGCTGCTGCTGCTGGAGATCGCCGACCGTCCCGCCTGGCTGCAGGAGGTCGCCCGCACCGCACGGCGCGACACCACAGGCAGGTCCTCGGACGCCTGACCGCGCCCTTCCGGGGCGGCACCTGCCCGGCCGCCGGGGCGGCGGCGCCCGCTCCACCCGGCCCCGCCGCGCGTCAGTTCACTCCGCGTCACCCTCGCGCCAGGCACCCGTCACCCGCTGCTCCAGTTGCTGCGCGCCGCCTTCTCCCGGCGTTCGCCCGAATCCCGCACACTGGGACACACGGACGAGCCGACGCGAGGAGAGCCCCCAGATGAATGACCGCTCCGCAGCCCCTGCCGCCGAAGGCCGCGTGGTCGTCGGCGTCGATGGATCAGAACCTTCGCTGCGCGCCCTCGACATGGCCGCCGAGGAGGCCGGCCGGCGCGGTGCCACCCTGGAAATGGTGTATTCGGCCGGATGGCCCCGCCGCTCGCGTGTCCCCGTGACTGAGTCCGACACCGAACGGATGCGGACGGCCGCGGCAGCCGTCCTGGACGAGGCGGGCCGGCGCGCCCACGAGCACGTGCCGGGGCTGCGCGTCGTCGCGCAGGTCCACACCGAGGCCCTCGCGGCCGACGTCCTCGTCAAGGCCTCCCGCACCGCCGCCCTGACCGTGGTCGGCACCCGCGGGCACGGCGGATTCGCCGGGCTGCTCGTCGGCTCCGTCAGCCTCCGTGTGGCCACCCACTGCGAGGGACCGCTGCTGGTGGTGGGCGACAGCAGGGACCGCGGCGGCCCCGAGCGCGGGTCCGTCCTGGTGGGCATGCACACCGAAGCGGACGTACCGGCGCTGCGCTTCGGTTTCGAGGAGGCGGGCCGCCGCAGCTCGTCCCTGCGCGTGCTCCACGCGTGGAACCAGCCGCGCATGCCCGGCAGGCTCCAACTGCCGCCCAACGAGGCCCGGAAGGCCCAGGCCGCGGCGTCGGACCTGCTGCGCGAGACGGTCGGCCCGATCAGCAAGGACCACCCCGGCGTCGAGGTCAGCTCCGAGGAGAAGAGCGGCAGCCCCGCCGCCACCCTCATCGAGGCGAGCCGGGCCGCCGACGTCCTCGCGATCGCGGTGCACCGGCGTGCGCCGCGCCGTCTCGGGCTGCAGCTCGGTCCCGTCGCGCACGCGGTGCTGCACCACGCGCACTGCCCGGTCGTGCTGCTGCCCAACCGGGTGAGCTGACAGTCGGGTGAGCTGACCCGCCCGCACATGGCGTTCGTGCTCCACCGCCCGTTGTGCGCCGTTTACGCCCGGCGTCTGCGCGCACCCGCAGCACCCCAGCAACCCAGCACGTGGAGGCCGACATGCCAGCCGACGAGTACGACGTCATCGTGATCGGAGCCGGCCCGGTAGGGGAGAACGTCGCCGATCGCGCGCACGCCACGGGGCTCAGCGCGGTCGTCGTGGAGAGCGAACTCGTCGGCGGCGACTGCTCCTACTGGGCGTGCATCCCGAGCAAGGCCCTGCTGCGTCCCGTCTCCGCGCTCGCCGACGCCCGCCGGGTGGCGGGTGCCGCCCAGGCCGTCGACGGCGGCCTGAACGCGGAGGCGGTGCTGGCCCGGCGCACCTCCTTCGTCTCGGACTGGCAGGACGACGGCCAGGCCGCCTGGCTGGACTCCGTCGCTGTGGACCTCGTACGCGGGCACGGCCGCCTCGACGGGCCCCGCCGCGTGGTCGTGGAGACCCCCGACGGCTCGTCCCGCACCCTGACCGCCCGCCACGCCGTCGCCGTCTGTACGGGCAGCCGCGCCGCTCTCCCCGACCTGCCGGGAATCGTCGAGGCCCGTCCCTGGACGAGCCGGGAGGCGACGTCCTCCAAGGAGGTGCCGCGGCGCCTCGCGGTGGTCGGCGGGGGAGCGGTCGGCGTGGAGATGGCCACCGTGTGGCAGGCGCTGGGCGCCGAAGTGACCGTGCTGGTACGGGGAGACCGGCTGCTGCCGCGCATGGAGCCGTTCGCGGGCGAACTCGTGGCCGGCGCGCTGACGGAGGCCGGGGCGAGCGTGCGTACGGGCATCTCCGTCGAGAGCCTGGAGAGGCCCTCCCCGGACCGGCCCGTCACGCTCACGCTCAGCGACGGCGGCCGGCTGGAGGCCGACGAGGTGCTCTTCGCCACCGGACGGGCGCCGCGCACCGATGACATCGGCCTGGAGACCGTCGGCTGCGAACCCGGCAACTGGCTGACCGTCGACGACAGCTGCCGCGTGAAGGGCGTGCACGGCGGCTGGCTGTACGCCGTGGGGGACGCCAACGGCCGGGCTCTCCTCACCCACCAGGGCAAGTACCAGGCGCGGATCGCCGGCAGCGCCATCGGTGCGCGCGCGGCGGGCGTGCCGCTGCTGGAGACGGACCGCTGGGGTGCGCACGCGGCCACCGCCGACCACGACGCCGTGCCGCAGGTCGTCTTCACCGATCCCGAGGCCACGTCGGTCGGGCTGACCGCCGCCGAGGCGGAGGACCGCGGACTGCGTGTACGGGTGGTCGACCAGGACATGGGCGAGGTCGCCGGGGCCGCGCTCTACGCCGACGGCTACCGGGGCCGCGCCCGCATGGTGGTCGACCTCGACCGCGAGGTGATCGTGGGGCTCACCTTCGTCGGGCCGGGCGTCAGCGAGCTGCTGCACTCCGCGAGCATCGCCGTGGCCGGTGAGGTGCCGATGGACCGGCTGTGGCACGCGGTCCCCTCGTTCCCCTCCGTCAGCGAGGTGTGGCTGCGGCTGCTGGAGGGCTACCGCGGGTGACGCGGGGCGGTGCGGCGCAGCGTCCGAGCGGGGCCGCCGATGCCGCCCGTGCCGCCGGTCCCGCCCAGTGCCGCCGGTCCGTCCGCGCCCGTCCGTTCGCCCGTGCGCCGGCCCGTCAGATCCTGTCCGACAGCCGCCGGTCCGCCGCCCGTACCGAACGGCCCCTGGCGCTCACCTTCGCCCACGGGTCGTCCTCACGCAGCCGCCCCGCGATGTTCCGTACGGTCCACCGGTCGGGCCGCAGCTGAGGATCGTCCAGCTCCGACCAGGCGATAGGAGTGGCCACCGGCGCTCCCGGCCTCGCCCGCACCGAGTAGGGCGCGACGGCCGTCTGCGCATAGGCGTTGCGCTGGATGTCGAGATAGATGCGGTCGCCACGGTCCGCCTTGCGGGGCTCGTCGGTGAGCCGCCCGGGGTGGCGCCCCACGAGCACCTGGGAGATCCGGCGCGCGAAGGCACGCACCGTGTCGAAGTCCGACTTGCGGTCCAGGGCGGCGATGACGTGGATGCCGCGCGAACCGGTCGTCATCAGCTGCGTCGGCAGCTCGACCGCCTCCAGCAGCCCGCCCACGCACGACGCCGCCCACCGCACGTCGTCGAAGTCCGCACTGCCGCTGGGGTCCAGGTCGAAGACGAGCAGGTCCGGGTCGTCCGGCCGGTCCGCCTTGGACAGCCAGCGGTGCGGGGTGATGCACGCCTGCCCTGCGAGATACACCAGCGTGTCGCTGTTGTCGCACACGGCGTGCCGCACCGTGCCGCCCTCCTTGGGCAGTTCGGCGGTACGCACCCAGTCGGGGAAGTAGCCGGGGACGTTCTTCTGCATCAGCGGTTTGCCGCCGATGCCGTCCGGATGCCGTTCCATCATCAGCGCCCGCCCCCGCAGCCGTGGTACGGCGCGGGAAGCCACGCTCCGGTAGTGCCCGGCGAGTTCGCTCTTGGTGATCCCGTCGCCGGGGAAGAGCACCTTCTCCGGTCTGCTGATCCCGATGTCCCTCACACGATGCCGAGTTGACAGCTCCGAGCTGCGTAAACCGCAGTCCGTCTCACTCCGTCCGGTTTGGTGCACCGCTTCGAGGGCCACCCGTGGGCTCACCCGAGCCGCCGTTGCCGTCTTGCGCGCAGCGCTTCCCCGAAGCAGTCTCGGACTCCTCAGGACTTACGCACACGCACCGATCCGTATCCGACAGGAGGCACCGGATCCGATGGATGCCGTGCTGAACGAGGACGAAGCAGCCGCATACGTCGGCGGGATCTGTTTCAAGACGGGCCCGCCGCGCAGGGTCGGAGTGGAGCTGGAATGGCTCATCCGGGACCGCTCCGCGCCGTCCCGGGCCGTACCTCCGGTCCGCCTGGAGAAGGCGCTGGCTCCGCTGTGGGCCCGTGGTCTGCCGGGCGGCAGCAGACTCACACGGGAACCTGGCGGACAGCTGGAGGTCTCCTCCCCACCGGGCGAGACGCTCGCCGAGTGCATCGCCACCACCGCCGCCGATCTGACCGTACTGCGCAACCGCGTGCGCCGCTCCGGCGCACTGCTCTACGGACGGGGTCTCGACCCGTATCTCAGTCCGCCGCGGGTGCTCGAAGACCCGCGCTACCGCGCCATGGAGGCGCACTTCGACCGTTCCGGCCCGTGGGGCCGGATGATGATGAGAGCCACCGCCGCGGTCCAGGTCAGCCTGGACGCCGGTGACGACTCCGAAGGCCCCACCGGCTACCGCCACCGCTGGCGGCTCGCCCACCGGCTCGGCCCTGTACTGGTGGCCGCCTTCGCCAACTCGCCGCTGTGGCGCTCCCGTCCGACGGGGTGGGTCTCCACCCGGCAGAGCGTGTGGGCACGCGCGGACCCCGGACGCACCAGCCCTCCCCGGACGCACAGCGACCCGCGTGAGAGCTGGGCGCGCTACGCGCTCGATGCCGAACTGCTCTGTCTGCGCCGCGATCCGCCCGCGGAGTGGACGGCACCGCCCCGGCTCTCCTTCCGCGCATGGCTGCGGGGCGCGCACCGGGAACGCCCGCCCACCCGCGACGACCTCGACTACCACCTCGGCACGCTCTTCCCGCCCGTGCGTCCGCGCGGCTGGCTGGAGTTGCGGATGATCGACGCGCAGTGCGGGGACGGCTGGATCGCGGCCACCGCCGTGGCGGCGACCCTGCTGGACGACCCGGAGGCAGCGGCGTCCGCGTGGGACGCCACCGAGCCGCTGGAAGGCGACTCGACGGTGTGGCAGCGCGCCGCGCGGGACGGGCCGGCCGATCCGCTGCTGGGTCCGGCGGTGCGCCGGTGTGTCGCCGCCGCCGAGTCCGCGCTGTCCCGACAGGGCCCCAGCAGCGTGGTCCACGACTCCGTCGCCGAGTTCGCCGAGCGCTACTCCGAACGCGGACGGTGCCCCGCCCACGACCAGTTGGACGCGATGCGCGGCTGAGGCTGCGGCTGATCCGCCGCGCGCACATTCGCGCCCGTTCCCCCTGCGCCTTCGGCCCGGGTGGCCCCACGTGCACACAGGACGTGCACGCGAGATGTTCACGTCACGACGTGCACGCAAGGACGTGCACACAGGAGAGGAGAGACCCGAGGATGTCCGACCCCGCAGCCGCGCCCGCCACCACCACCCATGCCGTACGCGGCGGCCGTGAGCAGGCGCTCGCCGCGCTGGAGCGCGCGCGGCGGCGCACCGAGGCCCTCACGGACTGCCTGGACGAGACCGAACTGACCGCACAGCACTCCAAGTTGATGTCACCACTCGCCTGGGACCTGGCGCACGTGGGAAACCAGGAGGACCTCTGGCTGCTGCGTGAGGCGGGCGGCACGAGCGGGGTGCGTCCCGACCTGGACGCTGTCTACGACGCGTTCCGTACGCCGCGCGCCGACCGGCCCGGCCTGCCGATGCTCTCGCCCGACGAGGCCCGCGCGTACATCGCCGAGGTGCGTGCCCGTGCGCTGGACGTGCTGGCGTCGCCCCCGGCCGACGGCGTCGACGGCGCGCTCTTCGAGGGCGACTTCGTCTTCGGCATGGTCGCCCAGCACGAGCAGCAGCACGACGAGACGATGCTCGCCACGCACCAGTTGCGCCGGGGGCCCGCGGTGCTCGACGCCCCCGACCCGCCGGCTCCCACCTCACGGGCCCGGGACGAGAGGCACGGCGAAGTGCACGTCCCGGCGGGGCCGTTCACCATGGGAACCTCCACCGAGCCGTGGGCGCTGGACAACGAACGTCCCGCCCACACCGTCGACGTGGCCGCCTTCGACCTCGACGCCGTGCCGGTGACGAACGGCGCGTACCAGCGCTTCATCGAGGACGGCGGATACCGGGACGCCCGCTGGTGGCACCCCGAGGGCTGGGCGTATGTGCAGAAGGCGGAGCTGAGCGCGCCCTTGTTCTGGCGGCGGGACGGGGAGATGTGGCTGCGGCGGCGCTTCGGCTACACCGAGCGGGTCCCGCCCGGCGAACCGGTGATGCACGTGTGCTGGTACGAGGCGGACGCGTACGCGCGCTGGGCGGGCCGCCGCCTGCCGACGGAGGCCGAGTGGGAGAAGGCGGCACGCCACGACCCGGAGACGGGCGAGTCGCGCCGCTACCCGTGGGGCGACCAGGGACCGGACGAAGGCCGCGCCAACCTGGGCCAGCGGCATCTGCGTCCCGCGCCCGCGGGCGCCTACGCGGCCGGGGCCGCACCCTGCGGTGCGCGTCAGCTCATCGGTGACGTGTGGGAGTGGACGTCCTCGGACTTCACCGGCTATCCGGGCTTCAAAGCCTTCCCCTACCGCGAGTACTCCGAGGTCTTCTTCGGCAGCGAGCACAAGGTGCTGCGCGGCGGGTCGTTCGGCACCGACGAGGTCGCCTGCCGCGGCACGTTCCGCAACTGGGACCTGCCGGTGCGCCGGCAGATCTTTGCCGGCTTCCGTACCGCGCGCAGCAGCACGGGAGCGGACTGATGTGCCGCCATCTCGCCTATCTGGGACCGCCGTCGTCCCTGGCGGACATCGTCGTCCGTCCCCCGGGCGGTCTGTACGAGCAGTCCTGGGCACCGCGCATGCAGCGGTACGGAACCGTCAACGCCGACGGTTTCGGGCTGGGTTGGTATCCCGCGCCGGACTCCGGGAGGGACGGCCACGAGCAGCACCCGGCACGCTACCGCCGGGCGGTCCCCGTCTGGGCGGACGTGAACCTGCCCGATCTCGCGCGCGCCGTTCACAGCACGGCCGTGCTCGCCGCCGTGCGCGACGCAACCGAGGGCACGGCGCAGGACGAGACGGCCGCTGCGCCGTACGCCGACGGCCGACTGCTCTTCAGCCACAACGGCGCCGTACGCGACTGGGAACGGCTCGTGGACGACCTCGGGGTGCCGGTGGAGCCGGCCGAACTGCTCCGTCTGGAGGCTCGATGCGACTCCGCGCTGCTGTGGGCCCTGCTCACGCGGAGCATCCGTGCGGGCGAGCCGCCAGAGGACGCCCTGGCATGGCTCACGGGCCGGGTGGCGGAGATACGCCCCGGTGCGCGGCTCAACTTCCTTCTCACCGACGGCCGCACGATCTGGGCCACCCGCTGCGGCGACACCCTCTGGTACCTCACCGGCCGGTGCGGCGTGCGCGTGGCGTCCGAGCCGGACGTCGCCCCGCTGGAGGACTCCGAGGCCGGATGGCAGGAGGTCCCGGACGACTCGCTGCTCGTGGCGACCGTCTCGTCCGTACGCACCGTCCCGCTGGCCCACGCCGCCGGCCGGAGCGGGGCGCGGACCTCCGGAGCCGCACACGGCACTCACGGCACCCAAGGCACTCACGGCACTCATGACGCCCACGGCGTCCACGGCATCCAGGCGAGGAGAACCTGATGACGGGCCACTTCGACCTCACCCGCCGTCTGCCCGACGGATACTTCACCGACGCGCTCCACACCGACGTGCTCAAGGGCCTGACCGGCCGCCCCAAGACCCTGCCGCCGAAGTGGTTCTACGACGGACGCGGAAGCGAACTCTTCGAAGAGATCACGCAGTTGCCCGAGTACTACCCGACACGGGCCGAGCACGCGATCCTCCGCGAGCGGTGTGACGAGATCGCCTCGGCCACCGGCGCCCGTACCCTCGTCGAGCTGGGCTCCGGCTCGTCCCGCAAGACGCGGCTGCTCCTCGACAGCCTGCTGCGGCACGGCACTCTGGAGTCGTACGCGGCGCTCGACGTGAGCACCGACGCCCTGCGCGAGGCGGGCGAGCAGCTGCGCCGCGAATACCCCGACCTGAAGGTGACGGGCTGCGTCACGGACCTGGAGACCGACCTCGGGATGCCGGACGGCGCCCCGGGCCCGCGTCTGGTGGCCTTCCTCGGGGGCACCCTGGGCAATCTCGACGGCGACGCACGGCCGGCCTTCTATGCCGCGCTGCACAGTGAACTGGGCCCGGGGGACGCGCTGTTGCTCGGCGCCGACCTGGTGAAGGATCAGGGAGTCCTCGTCCGGGCGTACGACGACGCGCAAGGTGTGACCGCCGAGTTCAACAAGAACGTCCTGCGGGTGCTGAACCGCGAACTCGGCGCGGACTTCGACCCGGACGCCTTCCAGCACGTCTCGGTGTGGAACGAGGGGGAGGAGCGCGTCGAGATGCGGCTGCGGTCAATCCGTGCGCAGGCCGTCGAGTTGCCCGCCCTGGAGATGACCGCCGAGTTCGAGGAGGGCGAGGAGATCCTCACGGAGATCGCCGTGAAGTTCCGGCGCGCTGCCCTCGCGGCCGAACTCGCCTGCGGCGGCTTCGAGTTGAGTCACTGGTGGACGGACGGAGAGCAACGCTTCGCCCTCCTTCTCGCCGAGCCGGCGGCAGACCGGCCCGGCGCTCGGCCGCTCAGCCCGTGAGGCTCCACGAGAAGGACTGGTCCGCGGCGGCGACCGATGCGAGGACGATCAGGTCGGCGGCGCCGAGCGCCAGCCCGAGGAAGGCCCGGCCGCGGCGCTTCGTGCCGCGCGTCAAGGCCAGGCCCGCGAGTACGAGGGCGCAAGGCCCGAGGAGGAGGTTGAAGACCAGCAGCCCGGTCAGGCCCATCACGAACGAGGCGACGGCCATGCCGTCCGCGTCACGCAGGCGCGCGGTGGCCCCCGTGCGCGCGGCGTCCGGCTGCTGCTCGGTCTCCCCGGCCGCGGCGGATGCCTGCGGGTTCGAATTCCGGGGACGGACAAGGGTGTTCATGGCGTTCACGGGTCAGCTCCCTTGACGGTGGTGCTTGCGCTCACGGATCGCGAAGACCAGCAGCCAGGCGCCGATGGCCGCGGCTGCGGCGAGGGTCGCGGGGACCGGTATGTGCGCCGCGGTTCCCACCAGAAGTCCCAGCAGGAGGAAGGCGGCAACGATGAAGAGCATGTGAGGCCCTTTCGTTTCGGAGGTTCTCAGTGAACAGTTGGGAGTACAACTGTTCACTGAGAACAGCCTACCTTGGCATCGAGCCGCGAACACCTGTTTACTCAATGACATGAGCCACACCCCCACGTCCGCACCGACCGCCCGCGAGGCCCAGAAGGCCAGGACCCGGCGCGCGCTCCTCGACGCGGGCCTGCGGCTGCTGGAGCACCAGAGCCTCAGCAGCCTCGGCCTGCGCGAGGTGACCCGCGTCGTGGGCGTGGCACCCGCCGCCTTCTACCGGCACTTCAGGGACATGGGCGATCTGGGCGTCGCCCTCGTCGAGGAGTCGCTGGGCAGCCTCCACGAGGTCGTACGCGAGATCCTCGCCGCCCCCGCGGACGAGGAGGCGCGCATCGAACGCACCGTCTCCGCCATCGCCCGCTACGTGCGCGAACAGCCCACGCACATCCGCTTCGTCGTGCGCGAACGTCACGGCGGCGTCCCCGCCGTACGCGCCGCGATAGGCGCCGAACTGGACCGTTTCGCCGACGAGGTGGCCGGGGCGCTGGCCAACGACGAGGTGTCCCAGGGCTGGAGCGCTCAGGACATGCGGATGCTCGGTGAACTCTTCGTCGACCACATGGTGATGACGGCGTCGGCGTTCCTGGACGCCGCTCTCGGCGAGGGACCCGACGAGGAGAGCGTCGCCCGCACGGCTCGCCGGCGGCTGCTGCTCATCAGCACGGGCCGCAGGCACTGGCTCGACCGCTGAACCTCGCCTCGCCGGCGCAAGCCGTGAGGCCGCGGGAGGTCCCTCGCGCAGGCCCCCGTCAACCGGGCGCTCAGCCGCCGGAGTCGACGCGGAAGGTCTTCACCGCCATGTCGAAGTACTTCTTGCAGGCGGCCCAGTCGGCGTCGGGTGCCGAGAGATAGATGGCGTAGTGCTGCTCGCCCTCCTTGCCGAAGCCGAGGTCGACTGCGTGGTAGGGACGGGCCCGGCCCTGCCAGGTGTACTCCCAGATCGCGGCGTCCTGGCCCTGGTAAGTCGTGGCGTTCATACGGAGGCTGCGGTAGCCCGGCGACTTCTGGCGCACCTCGGGCTCCAGCCGGCGCCAGTGCCTGAGGGGGCTGTCGCCCGCGAAGTCCAGCACGCTGAACTTCAGACCCGTACGCCGGGAGGGAGCGAGGTAGTCGACCTGCTGTCCGCCCGCCGACCCCTGCCGCGTCCAGTTGTCCGGCACGTCGACCGAGAAGCCGAGTTCGTCCTTGACGCGCTTGTAGCCGTCCGCGACAGGGGGACGCGGTCCGGGGCCGGACTCGGACGGGCCGGGGGACTGGGGTGCGGAGGTCGGGCCCTTGCCCGGATCCTTCCCTGCGGCGCCGTCCTCCCGTGTCAGCCACCAGCCGCCGCCCAGGACGGCGGCGACGGCCACCACGGCGGACACGGCCAGGACCACGGCGCGCCGGCCGCGTGGTCGTGGGGCGACCGGCGGCGCCGGTGCGGCGGCCGGCGGGGGCGTGCCCGTGGCTACGGCTACGGGTGCCGGTGCCGGTTCCGGTGACGAAGGCTGCGCCCGCGTCCCTGTCCGTACGGGCGCCCCTGCCTGTTCCCCTGCCCCTGCTTGCTCCTGCTCCTGCTCCTGCCCTGGCTCCGGCTCCCGCCGCAGGCCCTCCGCCGGTTCACGCTCGCTCCACGGCGCACCCGAGGGCAGCGCCACGGTGCCCACGGCGCCCGCCAGCCACTCCTCCGCCTGCGGCAGTGTCAGCCGCTCCTGCGCGTCCTTCTCCAGCAGGCCCTCGATCAACTCGCCCAGGGCACCGGCCCGTTCCATCGGGCGGGGCGGTTCGCTCGCGGTCGCGTAGGCCGTCTCCACCCAGGTGCTCCTGCGGAACGGCGCGACCCCTTCGACCGCTTCGTAGAGCGTCGCGCCGAGCGCCCAGGCGTCGGCGGCCGGCCCCGACTCGCCGCCCTGCATGCGCTCCGGGGCCGCGTAGTTGATGGACCCGACGAACTCGCCGGTGCGGGTCAGTGTGGCCGTGCCGGAGGCGGCGGCGATGCCGAAGTCGGTGAGGACGACGCGTTCCTGGCCCTCCGACAGCAGTACGTTGGCCGGCTTCACATCACGGTGCAGCACCCCCGCCGCATGAGCGGCACGCAGCGCCGAAGCCATCGCCACCCCCGTACGCGCCGCGTCCTGAGGAGTCAACGGGCCGTCCTCGCGCAGGACATCGCCGAGAGAACGCGAAGGCACGTACTCCATGACGATGCACGGCCGCCCCTCCTCCTCGACGACGTCGTGCACGACGATGACACCGGGATGGCTTATCCGGGCCGCGCTGCGCGCCTCGCGGCGCGTGCGCTCGTGGAGCCGCACCCGCTCGTCGTCCTCCAGATGCGGCGGCACATGCAGCTTCTTGACGGCGACATGCCTGTCCAGCAGCGCGTCCTGCGCCAGCCACACCGTCCCCATGCCCCCGCGGCCGAGCTGACGCGAGAGCCGGTATCTCCCCGCCAGCAGCCGGTCCTCGTCGGTCACCTCGAACTCCTGGTCCCCCTGTGCACACCCGTTTCAGAGGTGAACCCTAGCTGCCCGTACCGCGGTTGCGGCGGCGGAGTGCCCCAGCCGGTGCCGAGGAGCCGGGGTGCCGAGGTGCCGGGCGGACCGTCACCGGCTTCGAGGGCACGAACGTGTCAGGCGCCCGCGCGCTTCGCCCTGCTCGGCTGCACGCGCTTGGGCTCGCCCTTCACCTTGGGGTGCTCCGGCGGGTAGGGCAGATCGCCGAGGCCGTGCTCGCGCTCGTCCTTGTTCGCCAGCTCCAGCGCGGCGTCCAGCCGGCAGCGGTGCGCGTCCATCTCCGCGTGCACGTCGCCCACTTCGGCGTAGCGCAGCGGCATCGTCACCACGTCGAAGTCGTCGGGATGCGCGCTGCCCAGTTCCTCCCAGCGCAGCGGCGCGGAGACGGTGGCACGCTGGTTGGGGCGTACGGAGTAGGCGCTGGCGATGGTGCGGTCCCGCGCCGTCTGGTTGTAGTCGACGAAGATGCGGCTGCCGCGCTCCTCCTTCCACCACGCGGTGGTGACGCGGGTGGGGTCGCGCCGCTCCAGCTCCCGGCCGACGGCGATGGCTGCGCGGCGTACCTGCGCGAAGTTCCACTCGGGCTCGATGGGCACGAAGACGTGCAGGCCCCGACCGCCCGAGGTCTTCGGCCAGCCCCGCAGCCCCAACTCCTCCAGCAGCGGCCGGAGTTGCTGCGCCGCCCGTACGGCGTCGCCGAAGTCCGTGCCCGGCTGCGGGTCGAGGTCGATGCGCAGCTCGTCCGGGTGGTCGGTGTCGGCGCGGCGCACCGGCCACGGATGGAAGGTCAGACAGCCGAGGTTTGCGGCCCACAGCACCGCCGCGGGCGAGGTCGGGCAGATCTCGTCGGCATGCCGTCCGCTGGGGAAGCTGATGCGCGCGGTGGGGATCCAGCCGGGGAGGTTCTTGGGCGCCCGCTTCTGGAAGAAGGATTCGCCGCCGATGCCCTCCGGATAGCGCTCCAGCGTCGTGGGCCGCTCGTGCAGGGCGCGTGCGATCCCGTCACCGACGGTCACGTAGTACCGGGCGACGTCGAGCTTGGTGAGCCCGCGCTCCGGGAAGTAGACCTTGTCCGGGCTGGACAGCCGCACCTTCTGCCCGCCGACCGTCAGTTCCACCGCCTCACCCATACAGCAACGCTATGCGCGCGGACGCCGCACCGCCTCCCGGCGGACGGTAAAGCTTTGCCGTGGCCGATGCGCAGGCACGGCGGGTAGCCGCAGGCGTCGCGGCCACCGCAGACGTCCGGCGTCACGGCAGGGGAGCGGTGCGGGGGCACGGTCGCCCCCGCACCTCCGGAGGTGAGCGTCAGATGCCGAACGGCGCGGCGTAGCGCACCGTCCCGCCCGGCAGCCGGTGTCCGCCGTCGAGGGCCAGGGCCATCAGCGCCTCGTCCGGTACCTCGATGGTCAGGCCGATGCCGTGAGCGGAGGCACGGGTGAAGCCGAACCTGGGGTAGTAGTCCGCATGTCCCAGGACGATGACGTACCGCTCACCCATGTGCCTGGCCGTCCGCAGGACGGCGTGCACGGCCGCTGAGCCGGCGCCGCTCCGCTGCCGCCCGGGCAGTACGGCGACCGGCGCCAGACAGAGCGCCGGCACGTCGTCGATGTGGCATCGGGTGAGCAGCGCGTGGCCGACCGGCTCGTCGTTCTCGTCCGTTGCGAGGACGGACAGACCGTCGATCCACGCGCCCTCGTCGGCGCGCAGTGCGTCCACGAGGTCGGCCTCCTCCGCGGTGGGGAAGGCGGCGAGGCAGATCTCGCGGACGGCGTCGATGTCGGCGCCGGTCTCGGCGCGCGTGGTCCAGGTATGGCGAATGCTCATGGTGGATGGAGATCCGTTCAGAGTGATGTCCGTGTGCCGGTGACGCCTCGCGGGCTCACGCTCCCGCCGAGGGTCTGTCGAGCGGCCTCGGCCGTGCAGACCGAGGTCAGGTCATGTCCCGGGACGTGAGGCGGACCCGGGCGCTGCGCGCAGATGCGGTCTCCGGAGCGGTCATCGGCCTCACCTCCCATCTCCTCGGTCCAGGCCGGACACGAACGGGCTCCAGTGTAGGGAGTCTTCACCGGCTCCGCTGCCGTCCCTCGCATCCGTCCGTACGGTCCGTGAAGCCGTTGCGCGAGAACAGGCGCACGCACGCACGCGCGAATAGAGTTCTCGTCATGGACCTGCCGGTGATGCCGCCCGTGAAACCGATGCTCGCCAAGCTCGCCTCGAAGATCCCGGCGGGCATGCAGTACGAGGCGAAGTGGGACGGCTTCCGCGCCATCGTCTTCCGCGACGGCGAAGAGACCGAGATCGGCAGCCGCACCGGCAAGTCGCTCAAGCGCTACTTCCCCGAGCTGGTCACGGCACTGCAGGAGAACCTGCCCGAGCGCTGCGTCGTGGACGGAGAGATCGTCCTCACGCGGAACGGCAGGCTCGACTTCGACGCCCTGTCCCAGCGCATCCACCCCGCCGACTCACGTGTGCGGAAGCTCGCGGCGGAGACCCCGGTCTCCTTCGTCGCCTTCGACATGCTCGCCCTCGGCGACGACTCGCTCATGGAGACGCCTCTGCGGGAGCGCCGCGGGATCCTTCAGCGCGCCCTGCGGCCGGCACTTGACCCCGTCTTCCTGGCGCCGGCGACCTCGGACATCGAGCTGGCACGGCAGTGGTTCGACCAGTTCGAAGGAGCAGGCCTGGACGGGCTCGTGGCGAAGGCGCCCGGCTTGCCGTACCGGCCGGACCAGCGCCTCATGGTGAAGGTCAAGCACGAGCGCACGGCCGACTGCGTGCTCGCAGGGCTGCGCCCCCACAAGAGCGGCGAGGGAGTCGGCTCCCTGCTGCTCGGCCTGTACGACGAGTCCGGCACGCTCCAGCACGTGGGCGTGTGCGCCTCCTTCACCATGAACCGGCGCCGGGAGCTGATGACCGAGCTGGAACCGCTGCGCATGGCCGACCCGGCGGAGCACCCGTGGGCGCGCTGGCAGAGCGAGGAAGCGCACATGGAGAGCCGGATGCCGGGTGCCCCGAGCCGCTGGACCGGCACGAAGGACCTCTCGTGGGTGCCGCTGCGCCCGGAGCGCGTCTGCGAGGTGGCCTACGACCACATGGAAGGGGACCGCTTCCGGCACACCACACAGTTCCGGCGCTGGCGCACCGACCGCGACCCGCGCGGATGCACGTACGCCCAGCTCGAAGAGCCCGTCAGCTACGACCTGTCCCGCATGCTGACCGACGCGCCCGAAACCCCCGCCTGAGTACGTCAGACCCGAGTACGTGACACCTCAGTACGTGAGACCAGAGCACGTGAGACCTCAGTACGTGAGAAGGGACGACGCCATGGGCCACCCGATGTGCCGCAGCCGCCGCCGGCGCGCTCACCGCATCCACAGCACCCGGCACGACCTCGGACTCCTCGCACTCCGCCTCGGCACCGGCGGCGTGCTCTTCGCGCACGGCACACAGAAGCTCTTCGGCTGGTTCGGCGGACACGGCCTGGCGGGGACCGGTGGCTTCATGGAGCAGCTGGGCTTCCGGCCCGGACGCCGCAGCGCCCTCGCCTCGGGCCTCGGTGAGGCCGGCGGCGGGACGCTGCTGGCCCTCGGCCTGGCGACGCCGGGAGCCGGCGCTGCCGTGGCCGCGGCGATGACGGGGGCCGCCTCGACCCATGTGCCTGCGGGATTCTTCAACGACCAGGGAGGGCTCGAGTATCCGGCCTTCCTGGGCCTCGCCGGAACGGCTCTCGCCCTCTCGGGGCCGGGGAGCCTCTCCCTGGACCGCGTACTGGGGCACCGGCTCAACCAGCCCTGGATGATCGGGGTGATGTTCGCCGCCGCGGCCGCGGGGGCCGCGACCGTCGTCTCACGGCGGCAACGGGTCCTGCGGGAGGAGGAGCGCGCTCAGCCGGGCTGACCCGGGGCGCCGGGCTGCCCGCCGTCGCCGGGGGCGTCCTCCGGCGTGGCCGCGGACTGGCGTACCTCTTCCATGTCCAGGCCGCGGGCCTGGCCGATCAGGTCCTCGAGCGCGGCCTCCGGCAGCGCACCCGGCTGCGAGAAGACGACGATGCGGTCGCGCACGATCGCCAGCGTGGGGATCGACTGGACCTCGAACGCGGCGGCCAGCTCCTGCTCGGCCTCGGTGTCCACCTTCGCGAAGGTCAGATCGGAGTGGCGCTCGGCGGCCGCCTCGTAGACGGGCGCGAACTGGCGGCACGGACCGCACCAGTCGGCCCAGAAGTCGATCAGTACGAAGCCGTCGTCGGCGACGACGTCGTCGAAGTTGTCCTTGGTGAGCTCCTTGGTGCTCATGTGCTCTCCTGCTGTTGAGGACGGTGTGTCGGACCGTGGCGGCCCTCGGTCGGCCCGACGGGTGATGCCGGGAGTCCCGGACCGCGTTCCCACCGTCGCGCTCGGCGTAAACGCCTCTTCCGGGACCGATGTTCCGCAAGCGCTGTCACCAATCGGCGCGCACCTCTTGACCGAGGACAGACAGTCGCTATGGTCTAGACTAATGGCGAGCGTGAATACCGGGTCCCCCAGCTCGAAGCCGTCAGAACCTCCTACCGCGGCTGGTCCTCGCCGCTGGTGGGGCGTGCCTTCACATCGCCTCCGCGTTCAACGAGGCCGTCCGTAAGGGTGAGCGGCGCCTGTGCGCCCTCCCCTCCTCGCCGCTTGCCGGCGGCCCGGACCGTGAAGGAGCAGGAATGAACTTCAAGAGAAAGCTCGCGGCGGGAATCGGGGCGGGGATGGCCCCCGTACTCGTGCTCACACTGCCGGCCTCCCCGGCCAGTGCGCACGGCTACGTCGACTCCCCGCCCAGCAGGCAGGCGCAGTGTGCCGCCGGCACCGTCGAGTGCGGACCCATCAAGTGGGAGCCGCAGAGCGTCGAGGGGCCCAAGGGCCTCACGAGCTGCAGCGGCGGCAACGAGCAGTTCGCCGAGCTGGACGACGACAGCAAGGGCTGGACGGTCACCCCGGTCGGCAGCTCGCAGAGCTTCAAGTGGCGCCTGACGGCGCGTCATTCGACAAGCACCTGGCAGTACTTCGTCGGCGGCTCGAAGATCGCCGAGTTCGACGACGGAGGGGCGCAGCCGGGCGAGACGGTCACGCACCAGGTCGACTTCGGGGGTGTGAGCGGCAAGCAGAAGGTGCTCGCGGTCTGGAACATCGCCGACACGGCCAACGCCTTCTACGCCTGCATCGATGTGAACATCGGCGGCTGACGGCTGACGGCTGACGGCTGACGGCCGCCGGCCGGCGGCGGGCTCCGCACGCGGTGCCGCCGGAGGTGAGCCTCCGGCGGCACCGTGCTGTGCGCGTCCGCCCTCGCGGCGTCCTCCTCGCCCCACTCCGCTCCCGCTCGCGCTCCGTACGTACGGGCCCTGGGTGCGCGCACTCGACGGCCCGCGGTCATGCCGCGCGACCATGGAAGGAGACCGTGGGAGACTGTCGGGACTCTGTAGTTCAAGGATGAACTACATGCGCCGACGCGATCTCCTGCCGGAGCGGACGAGAGGGTGAGAGTGGTGCAGTTCGGGATCTTCACCGTCGGGGACGTCACGACCGACCCCACCGACGGGAGCACGCCGAGCGAGCACGAGCGGATCAAGTCGATGGTCGCCATCGCGCTCAAGGCCGAGGAGGTGGGGCTCGACGTCTTCGCGACCGGCGAGCACCACAACCCGCCCTTCGTGCCGTCGTCGCCGACGACCATGCTCGGCCACATCGCCGCCCGTACCGAGCGCCTCGTCCTGTCCACCTCGACGACGCTGATCACCACCAACGACCCGGTGAAGATCGCCGAGGACTACGCGATGCTCCAGCATCTGGCCGACGGCCGGGTCGATCTGATGATGGGCCGGGGCAACACCGCACCCGTCTATCCCTGGTTCGGGCAGGACATCCGGCAGGGCATCCCTCTCGCCATCGAGAACTACGCGCTGCTGCACGAGCTCTGGCGCAAGGACGTCGTGGACTGGGAGGGCCGCTTCCGTACGCCGCTGCAGGGCTTCACCTCGACTCCCCGCCCGCTGGACGGCGTGCCCCCGTTCGTCTGGCACGGCTCGATCCGCAGCCCCGAGATCGCCGAACAGGCCGCGTACCACGGCGACGGCTTCTTCGCGAACAACATCTTCTGGCCCAAGGAGCACTACATGAAGCTCATCGGGCTCTACCGCGAACGCTTCGCGCACCACGGGCACGGAACCCCGGAGCAGGCGATCGTCGGTCTCGGCGGACAGGTGTTCATGCGCAGGAACTCCCAGGACGCGGTACGGGAGTTCCGCCCGTACTTCGACAACGCGCCCGTCTACGGACACGGGCCCACCCTGGAGGAGTTCACCGAGCAGACGCCGCTGACGGTGGGCAGTCCGCAGGAGGTCGTCGACAAGACCCTCACCTTCCGCGAGGCCTTCGGGGACTACCAGCGGCAGTTGTTCCTGATGGACCACGCGGGTCTGCCGCTGAAGACCGTGCTGGAGCAGCTGGACATGCTCGGCGAGGAGGTGGTGCCCGCGCTGCGCAAGGAGTTCGCCGCCCGGCGGCCCGCCGGAGTGCCGGACGCTCCCACGCACGCGTCGCTCCTCGCGCAGCGCGGCTGAGACTGCTTCGCGGGTTGGTCCGGTCCAATTCTCCGGCAATCCCCGCAAGTGCATTGTGACCGGGGTCACGGGGGTGGCATGCTCACGGCATTACCGGGAAGTAGCCCTACCGAGGAGCCCCGTTGAGCAGTACCCACCCCCACACCCCGCCCTCCGGCGGACATCCGGAGGACATCCCGTCCACCCCCCAGGACCCGCAGAGAAGCAGCCGCCGTACCGTGCTGCGCGCAGGCGCGGCGCTGACGGGACTCGGCCTGGCCGGGGTCACGCCGAGCGCCCGTGCCGAACAGGCCGCCCAGCCGTCGGCGGCCCCCGCCGCTTCCGCCGGCGGATACCGCGTGGGCCGGGGCGTCGCCGACGCCACCGGTGAGATAGCCGAGGTCGGCATGATGGGCTACGGCCGCGTCGACCAGCAGGCCCAGGGTCTCCACAACCGCCTGCGTGCCCGCGCGTTCGTCTTCGCCGGCGAGGAGAGCGAAGAGCGCGTCCTCCTCGTCGTCGTCGACACGGCGATGATCTTCGAGAGCGTTCACCAGGCCGTCCTCAAGAGACTCGCGGAGAAGTACGGCGATCTCTACACCCACCGCAACGTCATGCTCACCGCCACCCACACCCACTGCGGCCCGGGTGGCTCCTCGCACCACCTGCTCTACAACCTGACCTCGCTGGGCTTCCACGAGAAGACCTTCAAGGCCATGACGGACGGCATCACCGAGGCGGCCACGCGCGCCCACGACGACCTCGCACCGTCCGAACTCACCCTCACCCACGCGGAGTTGCGCGGCACCAGCGCCAACAGGTCCCGCGAGGCCTTCGAGCGCAACCCGTCGGACCTGCGCGGCCACTTCCCCGAGGGCATCGACCCGCAGAGCACACTGCTGCGCATCGAACGCGACGGACACGTGGCCGGGGCGGTCAACTGGTTCGCCGTGCACTGCACGAGCATGTCCGGCGAGAACAAGCTGATCAGCGCCGACAACAAGGGCTACGCCGCCTACCACTGGGAGCGGGAGGTCGAGGGCGTGGACCATCTCGCGGACGGCAAGCCCGACTTCGTCGCCGCGTTCGCGCAGACCAACGCGGGCGACATGTCCCCGAACCTGGATCTCAAGCCGCCTACGACTCCCGCCGACTTCGGGAACACCCGCGAGTGCGGCCTGCGCCAGTACGAGGCCGCGGCAGGTCAACTCGACCGGCGCGGCACGAAGCTGACGGGCGGTGTGGACTCACGGCTCGTCTACATCGACCTCTCCGGCGTGACCGTCGAGCCCGAACACACCGGTGACGGCAAGCGGCACAAGACCTCGGGGCCCGCCATCGGCGCGGCGATGGCGGCCGGCAGCCTGGAGGACGGACCGGCGTTCCCCGGCTTCGACGAGGGCGAGAACCCGCTGTGGGACGCGATCTCGGACTCCGTCATCTACGAGGCGTCACCCGAACTGCGCGAGGCGCAGGCGCCGAAGGGCATCGTCGCGCCCGTCGGCGTGATGAACGCCGTCTACCCCTGGGTCCAGGAGCAGGTGCCCGTACAGCTGCTGCGCATCGGGCAGTTGTATCTGATCGGAGTGCCCGGCGAGGTGACGGTGTGCGCCGGGCTGCGGCTGCGCCGCACGGTCGCGGAGGCGGTCGGCGCGGAAGTGCGTGACGTACTCGTCGCCGGCTACGCCAACTCCTACTTCCACTACCTCACCACGCCGGAGGAGTACGACTCCCAGCAGTACGAGGGCGGCAGCACCCTCTTCGGGCGCTGGCAGCTGCCGGCCGTCGAGCAGACGGCGGCACAGCTCGCACGTGCCATGCGGGACGGCAAGAGCCTGCCGATCGGGCCGGTCGCCCCCGACATCTCGGACAAGACAATCTCCCTGCAACCGGGGATCGTGCTGGACGCGCCGCCGCTGTCCCACGAGTTCGGAGACGTGCTCACCGCTCCGCGCGCCAACTACCGGCCGGGGGAGCGGGTGACGGTGGTCTTCGCGGGTGCCCACCCCGGCAACGTGCTGCACCGGGGCGGGACCTACCTCCGCGTGGAAGCGCGGAAGGACGGCGAGTGGCGCACCGTCGCGGACGACGGTGACTGGTCGACGGCCTTCCGCTGGGAGCGCTACGGCGTCGCCGCCTCGAAGGTGACGGTCACCTGGGACATTCCCGGGGGAACGGCCTCCGGTGAGTACCGGATCACCTACGAGGGCGACGCCAAACCGGTCGCGGGCGACCCGAAAGCCATCTCGGGAACCTCTTCGGGGTTCACCGTGAGCGGCTGACGGATCGCCCGTCGGGGCGGCCGGTCAGTGCTTACTGGAACGAGCCCACTTCCTGCTCCTGGCCCTGTTCCTGTTCCTGCCCGGCCTCCCCGCCGCCGGCGCCGATCTCCGCGCCGGTCGCCTCGAGCGCGGCCGTGACCGGCTGGAAGAAGGTCTCGCCGCCCTGCGTGCAGTCGCCGCTGCCGCCGGAGGTCAGGCCCACGGCCTGGTCCTCGGAGAACATCGCGCCGCCGCTGTCGCCGGGTTCGGCGCAGACGTTCGTCTGGATCATTCCGTTGACGACGTCGCCGTTGCCGTAGTCGACGGTGGCGTCCAGTGCGGTGACCTCGCCGTCCGTGACGCCGGTCGTGCTGCCGCTGCGCTGCACCTGCATGCCCACGGCGGCCTCGGCGGCTCCGGTGATCTCCTGCGTGCCGCCCTGGCCCTCGCCCAGCGGATCGAGGTTCACCGCGCTGGGTGCCTCGGCCTGCGCGTCGTCGAGAGTGGCGATCGAGAAGTCGGTCTCCGGGAACTGCGAGTCCGTGAGCGTGCCGAGCGCCTCGGCGCCGGCCTGGTCGGAGGTGAAGGCCGTGCCCGCTTCGCCGCAGTGGCCCGCGGTCAGGAAGCCGGGAGCGCCGTCGACCGTGACGTTGAAGCCGAGGGAACAACGGCTGTCCCCGGCGAAGATGGCGTCGCCGCCGAGTACGCCTTCGGCGGCGGCCTGGCCGCCCTCACCGGCGCCCGCGCCGTCGTCACCCGCGCCGTTGCCGGCGCCCTCGTCGCCCTGGCCCGCGCCCTGGCCGGCGCCGTTTCCGGCCCCGTTGCCCTCCTCCTCGGCACCGGCGCCGCCGTTGCCGTGGAACTTCTGGAACTTACCGGCGGTCCGCTTCACCGACATCATGCCGTCCATGCCGGCGGCGGTCTTGTTCAGCGACGCCCACTCCGCGCTGTCGACCGTGCTGTCGGCCAGTACGGAGACCTTGTTCGTACGCGGGTCGACCGACCAGGCCGAGCCCGCCACCGAGGCGCCGTTCGCCAGGGTGTCGCTGACCTTCTTCAGCTCCGCCTTGGAGTTCTGGACGAGTCTGGCCTCGGCACCGCTCTCCTCGACGCGCTGAGCGGTCTCCTCGTCGGTGACGTTCATGACCAGCTTCTTGGCCTTGCTGTCGATGAACCAGCCCGCCGTGCTCGACTCGTTCGCGTCGGCCAGCTTGGTGCCCATCGCGGCTGCCGCCTTGGCGCTCATCGTCCGCGGACCGGTCTCGTCCTGTCCAGCGTTCGCGTACGGCAGCGTCACGGCGGCCAGTGCCAGCGCAGCCGTGCCTGCGCCGGCTATCACATACGCCCGCTTGCTGTCCTTGCGTCGATGGCTCAACTCACTGACCTCCCTGGGTGGTGGACCGGCGCCTCATTGCCGGTTCGGCGCAGTGGCACGCCATGGTTTCTCCACAGGTACTCCGTCCCGCCGTTTCGTAGTTGAGACCACTCAATGTCCGTGAGTTTCCCCCGCCGATGCGGCTGAGGCGGTAGGGTCAGCGGGTTCCAGCGGGAACGGGCGGGCAGCCACCGGACCGCACGGGGGAGTGCATTCGCATCACACGCCACCACGCCTGAACTGCCCCTTTTGCAGTGCCTCTTGGTCATTCGGGGGGCGGGCGCGACCAGTGATGTACCGGGGAGTACCGTGCTGTCCTCGCACGCGCTCTTCACCACTTCTTCATCCTCAGAGGGAGACCATGACAGCTATACGCCAGAGATGGCAGCGTTCCGCCGCCGTCGCCACGGGTGCCGCCGCTCTCGTCGGCACAGGGATGTTCGTCGCTTCTCCCGCCTCGGCGCACGTGCCGGGCTGGAAGGTGGACTGCTACTCGACGAGCATCCACCTGGAGAACTACAGCGAAAAAGGCAACACCATCAAGATCACCGCGGGTGGCAAGACCCTGGTGGACGAGCAGTTCGGCCGGACCTTCGACAAGAAGGTGGACCTGCCCGAGCACACCTCCCCGCTGGAGGTGCGCCTGCAGATCGACGCCTCTGACGACAACAAGTTCGACGTCAACGAGAGCAAGATGTCGCCCGTCTGCGAGGAGTCCCCCTCGCCCACGCCCACCGAGTCCTCGCCCGCTCCCTCGCCCAGCGAGTCCAGCAGCGAAGCCCCGGCGCCGTCCGAGGAGCCCAGCACCGCGCCGAACGGCGGAGGCGACGACCTCGCCGAGACCGGTGCCTCCAGCGCCACCCCGATGATCGCCGGTGCCGCCGGTGTCGTCCTCGTCGCCGGTGCCGGCCTCGTAGTGGCCGCCCGCAAGCGCCGTTCGGCCGCGCAGGACTGAGCCCGCACCGCGCAGAACCCGGGGCGCTCCGCGCTCCCATGAGCACAGCCCGCGAGGGCCCGGCAGCCGAACCGTGGCTGCCGGGCCCTCGTCGTATGCGCAGGTGTCGTGGGTGAGTTCAGACCGCGGCGACGGGCACGCCGGTACCGGTCGCCTCCTGCGTCCGCGGCGAACTCCGGTCGTGGTCGGGCCTCTTGAGCAGCAGAAGCATGCAGCCCAGCGTGAGGAGCACCTGGAAGACCGCGTAGCAGATCACCGCGGTGATCGAGCCCGTACGGTTGAGCAGGAACTGCCCGATGACCGGTGTGGTGCCGCCGAGCAGCGTCGCGCAAAGCTGGTAGCACAGCGAGATTCCGGTGTAGCGGACGTTCGCGGGGAAGCGGCTCGCCAGCATCCCCGCCAGCGCCGCGTAGTAGAGGCAGTGCGGGACGGTCGCCACGGAGACGCCGAGCATCGCCAGGCCGTAGTTGCCCGTGCCGATGAGGACGAACATCAGGGGCATCAGGACCAGTTCGGGCAGCAGCATGATGCACACGGCACGCGACCAGTTGTGCATCCGCGTCACCAGGAGGGCCCCGAAGGGCTGCACGAAGATCTGGGTGACGTTGGCGACCAGGAGGATCGTGAGGAACGAACTCCGTTCGAAGTCGAGGCTGGACGTCGCCCACGACAGCGCGAACGTCGACTTGAAGTACGTGGCCGACAGCCCGATGGTGCAGGCCCCGATGCCCAGTGCGATGAGGCCTGGGCAGGTGCGCAGCACCTCCTTCAGCGGCAGCTTCGCGACGTCCTTCTTCTCGATCAGCCGGGCCATCGCCGGGGATTCGGTGACCTTCATCCGCAGGAAGAGGCCGACGACCACGAGCAGCGCGGAGGCGAGGAAGGGTATCCGCCAGCCCCAGCTGAGGAACTCGGGCTCCGGCAGCGCGCTCACGGCGAGGAAGGCCACGGTGCTCAGCGTGTTGCCGACGGGTGAGCCCTGCTGGGCGAAGGCGCCGTAGAGGATCGACTTGCCCTTCGGGGCGTGTTCGGAGGCGATGAGAACCGAACCGCCCCACTCGCCGCCCAGCCCGATGCCCTGGATCATCCGGATCGTGACGAGCAGGACGGGAGCGGCGACACCGATCGTGGCGTAGCCGGGCAGCACGCCGATCAGGGTGGTGGAGACGCCCATCAGCAGCAGCGTGATGATCAGCGTCTTCTTGCGGCCGAGCCGGTCGCCGAAGTGCCCGAAGACGATGCCGCCCAGCGGCCGGGCGAGGAAGCCCACCCAGAAGGTGGCGAACGCGACGAGGGTGCCCACGGCGCCCTCGAGTTCGGGGAAGAAGACCTTGTCGAAGACGAGGGCCGAGGCGGTTCCGTAGATGTAGAAGTCGAACCACTCGATCGTGGAGCCGACGAAGGCTCCGAATCCCGCGCGGTTCGCGGTCCTTCTCTTCTCCTGGGTGAGCGGGGTGCTCATGCGGCGGCTCCGGATGAGGACGGGGGCGGGCGGCGGCGCACGGGCACGCTCGCGTCCCGGTGTGCGGGTGGGACGGCGGTAACCGTGACAGCACCGACCTAGACGGGTCCAATACCGAATAACTGACGCAGTGAGACGTGCTGCGTATTAATAGCGCTCGAAGACGGCCGCGAGGCCCTGCCCGCCGCCGATGCACATGGTCTCCAGCCCGTACCGTGACTGCGTGCGCACCATGTGATGAGCCAGCGTCGTGAGGATGCGCGCGCCCGTGGCACCCACCGGGTGGCCCAGGGAGATACCGGAGCCGCAGACGTTGATCCGCTCCTCGTGGTCCGTCTCCGTGAGCCCCAATTCGCGTGTGCACGCGAGGACTTGAGCGGCGAAGGCCTCGTTGAGCTCGATCAGGTCCATGTCGGCGAGCGACAGCCCGGCGCGCTCCAGGGCCGTCCTCGTCGCGCCCACCGGACCGATCCCCATCGTCTTCGCCGGAACGCCCGCACGCGCGAAGGAGACCAGCCGAACCAGCGGCGTCAGTCCGAGACGCTCGGCCGTGGCGGCCGAGGTGACCAGACATGCCGCGGCGGCGTCGTTCTGGCCGCTCGCATTGCCGGCGGTCACCGTCGCCTCCGGGTCCGACTTGCCCATCACCGGGCGGAGCGCCGCCAGTTGCTCGGCCGTCGTGTCCGGACGCGGATGCTCGTCGGCGGAGACGGTGCTCTCGCCCTTGCGCCCGCGCACCGTCACCGGCACGGTCTCCTCCGCGAACCAGCCCTCCTCCGCGGCGCGGGCGGCGCGCTGCTGCGAGCGCAGCGCCAGTGCGTCCTGGTCGGCACGGGAGACGCCGTACTCGCGGCGCAGGTTCTCCGCCGTCTCGATCATGCCGCCCGGCACCGGGTGGTGCTCGCCCCCGGCCGTCACGCGCCCGCGGGCGAGGGCGTCGTGCAGCTGGAGCCCGGGGCCCTTGATGCCCCAGCGGCCCTCATGCGTGAAGTAGGGCGCCGCGCTCATCACGTCGACTCCGCCGGCGATCACGACCTCGCTGAAGCCGGCCCGTATCTGCATGGCCGCGTCCAGCACCGCCTGGAGGCCGGAGCCACAGCGCCGGTCCGTCTGAATGCCGGTGACCGACTCGGGCAGCCCCGCGTCGAGTGCCGCCACCCGTCCGATGGCCGGGGCCTCGGCGCTGGGGTAGGCGTGCCCGAGGATCACCTCGTCGACCTGCGAGCCGTCGGCGCCGCTGCGTGCGACCACCTCGGAGATGATGCCCGCCGCGAGTGCGGCCGGGCGCTGACCTGCAAGGGCGCCGCCGAAGCGCCCGATCGGTGTGCGCAGCGGAGCGCAGATGACGACGTCGGTCTTGGCCGGCATGCGGGCTGACATGGATGAGGCCTTCCTGGCTGGTGTCGCTGGCTGGTGTCGCTGGCTTGTGGGGTGGCTGATGCGCCGGGGCGCCGGAGCCGGAACGGGGTCGGGCCGTCAGGTCGTCGGGGCCGGGGCCGGGTCGCCGCACGGGCCTGCTGTCTTCGCCGTACGACCCTTCCACCGCGCACTATTCCGGTCCAATATCCGATCCGCCTCGCACTGATACGCGGACGTACTCAATCGGTGGCGTCGGCGGCTGACGCGTTCCCGGGCGGCGGCAGCGCCTCCGCCGCGACGTCCAGGACGCTGTGCAGCGCCGCCGACGGGTTGTCCGTACGCCACGCGAGCGCCGCCTGAAGCACCACCGGCGGCCCGGCCAGCGGCCGGTAGACGAGCCCGGTCTGCTGGATGTGCATGCAGGAGGTGAGGGTGAGCGTCACCCCGACCCCCATCGCGACCAGCGCCAGGATCGTGTACGAGTCCGGGGCCTCCTGCACGATCCGCGGGTGGAAGCCGGACCGCTCGCACGCGTCGACGGCGACGTCGCGGAGGCTGGAGCCGGTGCGGGCGGGAAAGCTCACGAACGGCTCCTCGGCCAGATCGCCGACGGTGATCCTCTCGTGCCGGGCCAGCCGGTGGTCCGAGGGGAGAGCGCAGACCAGCTCCTCCTCGGCGATCACCCGGTGCTCGACACCGGGCAGACTGACCGGCAGCCGTACGAAGCCCAGGTCGAGGGTGCCGTCCGCGACCCGCGTCAGCGCGGTGTGGGCGTAGGTCTGGCCGAGCATGACCAGCTCGATGCCGGGGTGTGCCGCCCGTACGGCGCGGGCGAGCCGTGGCAGGGTCGCGTGGCTCGACGCACCGGCGAAGCCGACGCTCACCCGCCCGTACTCGCCGCGACCGGCGGCCTTGGCGACGCGGGTGGCGATCTCGATGTCCTCGAGGACCGTGCGGACGGGCTTGAGGAAGGCCTCGCCCGCGCTGGTCAGGCGCACCGAACGGGTGCTGCGTTCGAAGAGCTGGACGCCCAGCTCCTTCTCCAGCTGCCGGATCTGCTGGCTCAGCGGCGGCTGTGCCATCTGCAGCCGCTTGGCGGCACGGCCGAAGTGCAGCTCCTCGGCGACGGCGACGAAGGAGGAGAGGTAGCGCAGTTCCACGTCAGACCCATTCATCGGCTGACCGGTCGGCCAGTTATCAGTTTCACGTCTCAAACTGACCTTAATTCGGTATTGGACGCCAATCAATGGAGGGTGGGAACGTGGGCGGGCAGGGTGACCCGGGTCCCGGCCGGAGCGTGCCCGCCCCCGCACGCGGCCGGGCAGGCCCGGATACGGCCGGGCAGGCCCCGGGACTTGCCGCGACGAGCCGCACCGAGGAGATGTGGAGATGGCCGTGGAGACCGCGACCGACAAGACGATGACCATGCGGGAGGCCGTCGGCGCATACGTACGGGACGGCGACACGGTCTCCCTCGAAGGCTTCACGCATCTCATACCGACCGCGGCGGGTCACGAGATCATCCGCCAGGGCCGCCGCGGCCTGACCGTGGTCCGCATGACCGCCGACATCGTCGTCGACCAGATGCTCGCCGCGGGATGCGTCTCCCGGCTGGTCTCCTCCTTCGTCGGCAACTCCTCCGCGGGCTCGCTGGGCGAGCTGCGCCGCCGCGTGGAGCGCGCGGACCCCGAGCCGCTCGCCTTCGAGGAGTACAGCCACTACGGGATGATCTGCCGCTACATCGCAGGCGCGCAGCGGCTGCCCTTCTACCCGCTGCGCAGCTACGGCGGCAGCGACCTGCCCGGCGTCAACCCGGCCATGCGCAAGGTCACTTCGCCCTATCCGGGTCCGGACGGCGAGAGCGAGCAGATCTACGTCGTGCCGCCCGTCAACCCCGACGTGACGATCGTGCACGCACAGCGCGCCGACCGCTCCGGCAACACCCAGGTCTGGGGCCTGACCGGAGTCCAGGCCGAAGCCGTCTACGCCGCGCGTAAGGCCGTCGTCGTGGTGGAGGAGATCGTCGAGGACGAGGTCGTGCGTTCCGACCCGAACCGCACCTTGATCCCGGCACACGCCGTGGACGCCGTCGTCGTCTGCCCGCGCGGTGCCCACCCCTCCTTCGCCCAGGGCTACTACGACCGGGACAACGCCTTCTACCGCGCCTGGGCGGGGATCAGCAAGGACAAGGAGCGGCTGACCGCCTGGCTGGCGGAGTGGGTGCACGGGACCCGAGACCACGCCGAATACGTCGCCAAGCTCGGCGAGGAGTTCTGGGACGGGCTGGCCGTCGGCGAGGCGATGAGCCTGCCGGTGAACTACGGGCGCCGGCTGTGACCACGCGCCGCCGCGAGCGGCCCCACCGGCCCGACCGGCCCCACCGCCCCGACCGTCCCGCACTCCCGAACGCACGGAAGTGAGCCCGCAGATGACCACTGGAACCAGCGAGAACACCGGATCAGCCGCAGCCGTGACCTCCTCCGAGCTGCTCTCCGTCGTCGCCTCCCGCGAACTGGCGGGCAGGCGCACCGTGTTCGCCGGAATCGGGCTGCCCACACTCGCCGCCTCCCTCGCCCATCTCACCGTCGCGCCCGGCCTGGAGATCGTCTACGAGTCCGGGGTGTGCGGCGCGCATCCCTCGCATCTGCCCGAGACCATCGCGGACGCCGTGCTCATCACCGGCGCCGAAGCGGTGATTCCGATGCCCACGCTCTTCGGCTCCGTCCTGCAGGGCGGGCACATCGACGTCGGTTTCCTCGGTGCCGCCCAGATCGACAAGTGGGGCAACCTCAACTCGTCCGTCATCGGCGACTGGCACCACCCCAAGGCACGGCTGCCCGGATCGGGCGGCGCGAACGAGGTCATGGCCAACTCCCGTGAGGTGTTCGTGGTCATGCGCCGTCACGACCCGCGCTCCTTCACCGAGGAGCTCGACTTCTGCACCTCGCCGGGGCCGGACCGGGCGCTCGCCGACGGGATACGGCCGCTGGGCGCCGGAGTCACCCGGGTCATCACGGAGTTGGGCATCCTCGCCCGCGAAGGCGTCGGCGAGGAGCTGAAACTGACCGCCCTGCACCCGGGCGTGACGGCCGAGGACGTCAAGGCCGGCACCGGCTGGGATCTCCAGGTCGCCGACGACCTGAGCGTCATCGAGCCGCCCGGGGACGCCGAACTGGCCCTGCTGCGTGACGACGTCGACCCCGAGCGCGTATATCTGCGCTGACCGGCATCCGCGCCGACCGGACGGCACGGCGAGGATACGGGGACGGCGCGTGGGCGCCGGGGGAGCGGAGGCTGGAGAAGACATGCGCATCAGAATCGTCGGCACGGGCGTCATGGGCCGCGGCATCGCACAGTGGGCCGCGACGGCAGGCCACACCGTCGAACTCGCGGACGCACGCGAGGAGTCGGTCACCGAGGCGGTCGCGTTCGTGACCGGAATGCTGGAACGGGCCGCGCAGAAGGGCCGGATGAGCGCGGACGAAGCCGCCTCCGCCCGGGAGCGGCTCGTGCCCCTCGGCTCGCCGTTCACGGCGCCGGCGGGCGACGAGGCTCCCGCCCTCGTCATCGAGGCCGTACGCGAGGACCTGGAGACGAAGACCTCCGTCTTCACGGAGCTCACGAAGGTGCTCCCGGAAACCACCGTCTTCGCCACCAACACCTCCTCCCTGTCCGTCACGGAGATCGGATCGCGGCTGGCCGACCCCTCCCGTCTGGCCGGGCTGCACTTCTTCAACCCCGTACCCCTGATGAAGATCGCCGAGGTCGTGCCGGGCGCGGCGACCCGCGAGGACCTCCCCGGGTTCCTCACCGAGTTCGTCGAGGGCTGCGGACACCGGGCCGTGACCGTGGCGGACACGCCCGGGTTCCTCGTCAACCACGCGGGGCGCGGGCTCGTCACCGAGGCGCTGGCGCTGCTGGAGGAGTCCGTCGCGCCGCCCGCGGACCTCGACGCGATCGCCCGCGACGTACTCGGCCTGCGGATGGGCCCGTTCGAACTCATGGACCTCACCGGTCTCGACGTGACCGCGTCCGTCATCGAGACCGTCTGGCGCGGCTTCCGCCACTCCGACCGGCTGCGGCCCTCGTACCTGACGGCGAACCGGGTCGCCGCCGGGCTGCACGGCCGCAAGACCGGGCGCGGCTTCTACCCCTACGGCCCCGACGCCCCCGGCGACGCCGCCGCGCCCACGCCGCCCCCCGCCGGCGGCGACGCCGCACGGCCGGTCGCCGTCGTGGGCGAGGGGCCCGACGCCGACGCGGTGAGCGCCCTGCTCGACGGCCGCACGGTGCCGGGAGGCCAGGGCCGGGACGGCACCGGGAGCGGGGACGGCTCCCGCCCGGAGCCCCTGCTGCTCGTGCCCACGTGGGGCGGCACTGTCGCGGCGGCGGTCGCCGCACAGGGCCTGCCCGCCGGTCGCGCCCTCGGCATCGACCCGCTGTCCGCGGACACCGGCCGCTTCGTGCTCGCCGTGACGCCCGCTTCGGAGCCCGGGGCGGTACGCGACGCGGCAGCCGTCCTCGCCGCCACCGGCGCGGAGGTCACCGTCGTACGGGACACCGCGGGCTCCGTCGCGCAGCGCCTGCTCGCGTCCGTCGTCTCGGTCGCCGCCTCCATCGCCGAGCGCCACATCGCCGCTCCCGAGGACATCGACCTGGCGGTCACCGCCGGGCTCGGCTACCCGTACGGGCCGCTGGCCTGGGGCGAGCGGATCGGTGCCGCCCGGATGCTCGGCCTGCAGCGGGCACTGCTCACGGCCACCGGCGATCCCCGCTACCGGCCGCCGCGCTGGATCGCCGAGCGCGCGCAGCTCGGCCTGCCGCTCACCGCCCCCGACATCCCGCTCGCCGGGCACTTCGAGGAGAACTCCCCATGACGGGACGGGACTTCACGGGCCGGGACTTCGGCCTCACCGAGACGCAGCGCGACATCCGCGCCATGGCCGCGGACTTCGTGGACGCCGAGATCGCACCGTACGCCCGCGAATGGGACCGCGCGGAACGCGTGGACCCGGGCATCCCCCGACGCCTCGGGGAGCTGGGCTTCCTCGGGCTGACCGTCCCCGAACGCTACGGCGGGACCGAGGCGGATCTGCTCTCGTACGTCCTGGCGACCGAGGAGCTCGGACGTGGTGACTCCGCCGTGCGCGGCATCGTCTCCGTCTCACTCGGCCTCGTCACGAAGACCATCGTCTCCCACGGCACCGAGGCTCAACGCGAGGAGTGGATACCGCGGTTGGCCAGCGGCGAGGCGCTGGGCTGCTTCGCGCTGACCGAACCCGGCACCGGTTCCGACGCCGGCTCGCTGAGCACCCGGGCCACGCGCGACGGCGGCGACTGGGTCATCGACGGCAGCAAGATGTTCATCACCAACGGCACCGTCGCCGACGTCGCGCTGACCTTCGCCCGTACGAGCGAGAACGGCATCACCGCGTTCCTCGTGCCCGCCGGCACCCCCGGTCTGACCGCCACGGAGATCCACGGCAAGCTCGGCCTGCGCGGTCAGGCCACGGCCGAACTCGCCTACGAGGGCGTACGGGTGCCGGACTCGGCCCGCCTCGGCGAGACCGGCCGCGGACTCGGCATCGCGCTCGGCGCGCTCTCCCGCGGACGGATCTCCGTCGCGGCCGGCGCGGTCGGCCTCGCACAGGCGGCGCTCGACGCCGCCGTCGGGTACGCGACGCAGCGCGAGCAGTTCGGGCGGCCGGTCGCCTCGTTCCAGCTGGTGCAGGAGCTGCTTGCCGACTCCGAGGTGGACATACGGGCGGCCAGGCTGCTCACCCGCCAGGTGGCGCGCATGGCCGACGCGGGCGCGTCACCGAAGGAGTACGCGACGGACGCGTCCGTCGCCAAATACCACGCGAGTGAGACGGCCGTGCGAGTCACGAACAACTGCCTGCAGACTTTCGGCGGTTACGGCTTCATAGACGAGTACCCCGTCGGCAAGTACCTCAGGGACGCCCGGGTGCTCACTCTCTACGAGGGCACCAGCCAGGTCCAGAAGCTGATCATCGGCCGCGCGCTGACCGGCGTCGACGCGATGACGTGAGCCCGGAGAACGGGTGAGAGCGCCGGAGAACGCGTGAGAGTGCGTTTTCCGGCCGGACCAGGGGCTGTCCGGGCGGCCCATCGGTGAGAAGGTGTGTCGCCGGCGACCGCGCGCACAGGGGAGAGCAGTGACCGCCAACGACGAGATCGACATCAGCAGGCCCCACCCGGCACGTGTCTACGACTACTGGCTGAACGGCAAGAGCCACTACGAGGCGGACGCGGCCGCGGCCGAACGCGTCGTAAGGGTGTGGCCCGGAGTCGTGCTGGGCGCCCGGCTCAACCGCGAGTTCATGCACCGGGCGACGCGCTGGCTCGCGAACGAGGCCGGCGTGCGGCAGTTCCTGGACATCGGCTCGGGCATACCGACCGAACCCAACCTCCACCAGGTCGCCCAGGCGGTGGCTCCCGAGACCAGGGCCGTCTACGTGGACAACGACCCGATCGTGCTCGCGCACGCGCAGGAACTGCTGAGCAGCACTCCGCAGGGCCGTACCGCCTATCTGCAGGCCGACTTCACCGAACCCGAGAGCATCCTCGCCTCTCCCGAGCTGGGGGAGACGCTCGACCTCGGACGCCCGGTCGCGCTGTCGCTGATCGCGCTGCTGCACTTCATCACCGACGAGCGGGGCGCGTACGACATCGTGCGCAGATACATGGACGCCCTGCCGTCGGGCAGCTACCTGGTCGTCTCGCACGCGACCGCCGACTTCGACCCGGACCTGCTGACGCGTGTGGCCGAGGCGTACCAGTCGACGGTGGCGGAGGGCCAGATCCGCTCAAGCTCGGAGGTGAACCGCTTCTTCGAAGGGCTGGAACTCGTCGACCCGGGCGTTGTCGTGGCCCACAGGTGGCGGCATGACGGCGACGAGGCGCAGGCGGACATCACCGACGCGGAGTTCCCCGTCTACGGAGGGGTCGCGCGCAAGCCCTGATCACGCGGGGTGCGGCCGCGGCAGTGCGGCGCATGCTTCGTTCCACCGGGGGTAACTGCAGGCCAGACAGTACCGAGGCCCTCCGGGGGTGCAAGCAGGTGCAGAACTTTCTGAACGGGATGACGGAAAAGGCGAAGGCAGCGGCAGGCAGGCCGGGCCGGAGCGCAGGGAGCCGGACGGCGACCCGGAAGCCGGCCGGGAAGAAGACAGCGGCGGGCAAGCCCAAGCAGAAGGGGGCGAACAACACCGCTGCGGGCAAGGCAGGCGCGAAGAAGTCGGCCGGGAAGAGCCCGGCGACGAAGAAGACGGCCACGAAGGGACCGGCGGCGAAGAAGCCGTCCGCGAAGAAGAAGACGTCCAGAACGGGCAAACGGCCGGTTCTGGACGCCTACCTCAGGCAGCACCAGCTGCCCGTCGTCTGGCGGGTGCTGATCCTGCTCGCGGCGTTCGCCGCGATGGTGGGCTTCGCCGTCGTCCTGTCGAAGCTGACGCTCGCGCCCTCGGCCGCTTCCGAGTCGCTCGTGCACAGCAACCTGCGCCCCGGTGACTCGATCCGCAACTACCTCGCGCAGCCGGCCCTCCGCGACACCGTCAAGCAGCTCGGCGGCAACATCGTGCTCGGCATGCCCTTCGGCGCGCTGCTGCCCGCCCTCGTGCCGCGCACCCGCGGCCTGCTCCGGGTGATGGTGGCGACGGCGCTGGTCATGCTGCTGGTGGAACTGGTCCAGGGTGCCCTCGTACAGGGCCGGGCCTTCGACATCGACGACGTCATCCTCAACACCACGGGCGCCCTGCTCGGTTACCTGATCATCGGGCGCCGCCTCGGCCGCGCCGTGCACCCGCGCCGGCGCCACTGGTGGCACCGCAAGACGGTCAGTGCTTCCCGTGGCCGTCCGTGAAGCGGACGGACACCTTCTCGTAGCCCAGCGAGACCAGCAGCTCCCGCAGCATGTTCCGCGTGTTCTTCTCCGCCCGCTCGGTGAGGTCGCTCTTCCCGGCGGCCTCGCCGATGTGGCGGACGGCCAGCTTGTGTACCTCGCGCTCGTCGTTGGGGTTGTCGGAGAAGAAGTCACCGAGCCTGTCGAGCAGGCCGCGCTGCTTCGTCACGGCGTACGATCGTTCCGCGTCCAGCGCCGGCTTCTCGAGGCGGGCACGGGGGAGTTCGAGGGTCGCCGCCGTGCGGTCGCGGTTGACCTTCACCGCCTCCTCCCCGACGTTCCCCAGGTCCACGTATGCACCGACCTCGCCCTTGCCGACGAAGAGGGTGCGGTTGCCGCGCACCGCGTCCGGCAGGAACTTGGCGTCCTTGTCCAGGTCGACGACGACCTGGAAACTGCCGGACGCCGCCTCGTAACGGCTCATGTCCTGGATCGACTTGAGCAGCACGGGCCCGGTCCGGTCCTTGGTCTCGGTCGCGAACGGATTGCTCGCCTTCGGCAGGAGGTTCAGCATTCCCCCGAGCAGGAGCACGAGGAGCACCAGGACCATGGTCATGGAGACCACGACCCACCACGGCGGGCGCTTGCGGGTACCGGCTGGGCGCTGCACGGATGACATCTGACCGTCCCTTCGGAGCACCGGTGGTACTGACGACACCCTCCGGTTGCCCCGGCACCCGGCGGTTCATGGTCGGCAGTCCCCGCGCGGCGCGGACGGCAACATCACCGACGGGGTGGCCGGTTCGGTCAGCCGAGGCCGAAGACCTCGTCCACGAAGTCGTTGGCGAAGACGCGCCGCGGGTCCCGCTCACGTACCAACTGCCGGAAATCCGCGGCCCGTTCGTACAGCGACGCGATCCGTTCAGGCTCCATGGCGGTGAGCTTGCCCCAGTGGGGCCGGGCGCCCAGCGGCAGCAGCTTCTCCTCGACGGCGGCCACCACCGGCAGTACGGCCCCGGGGTCCTTGACCCAGGTGAAGTGGAAGGCGACGCAGTCACGTCCGGAAGCGGGACTCAGCCACAGGTCGTCGGCGGCGACGGTGCGCACCTCCGAGATCCGCAGCACAGGCGCGACACGTTCCCCGAGGGAGCGCAGCGCCTCCAGCGCCTCGGGGGCGGCGGCGCGGGGCAGCAGCACCTCCGACTGCAGCTCGTCGCCGCTGCTGGGCGTGAACTCCGGCCGGAAGTGCGGCAGCCGCTCGAACCAGGGCCCGGGCACGCCCAGCTGCTGGGTGCAGTGTGTGGCGGGGATGCCGGGGATGGGGTGGTGGGCCTCGTCCGCCGGGGTCTCACCCGTCCAGCCGGGCGGCCGCACGCGACCGTCCCGTTCCGTCGTACGGCGCTTGACCCACACCCGCGCCTCGCCGCTGCGGTAGTCGGTGAACGCGCTGACGCTGTAGGCACATCCGTAGATCTCGTCGAAGCGTGCCGCCAACTCCGTGAGCCGGACGCCCGTGTAGATGTGCTGCGTGACCTCGAAGGCCGGCTCGACGCGGAGCGTCAGCCGGGTGACGATGCCGAGGGCGCCCAGCGCGACGACGGAGCCGGGGAAGCGCTCCGGGTCGCTCCGTCGGCTGAGCCGCGACAGCTCCCCGTCCGCGCCGATGAGTTCGATCTCCGTCACCGCAGCGGCCAGGCACCTCTCCGAGTCGCCCGAGCCGTGGGTGCCGGTCGCGCAGCAGCCCGCCACCGAAATGTGCGGCAACGACGCCAGGTTGGCCAGCGCGTGGCCGGATGCGTGCAGGACGGCGGTCACTTCGCTGTACGGCATTCCGGCACCGACGGTGACCGTGGAGCCCTCCGGGTCGACGTCCACGACAGGCGGCAGGCAGTCCAGCCGCACCAGGTCCCCGCGGGTGTCGGCGACGCGGTTGAAGGAGTGGCCGGTGCCGAGCGCGCGCACCCGGTGGGCGGCACCGACGATGTGCTGCAACTCCTCGACGGATTCCGGGCGTTGGACCCGGTGGGCGCTGAACTCGGTGTTGCCCGCCCAGTTCCGGACGGGAGGGCCTGATGCGGGGCCGGAGACAGTCATGCGCGTTCCTGGGGGTCGGGGCGTGTCCGCAGTCTCCCGCCCGGGCTGCGGGAGGGGGAGGGCCTTCTGGGCCGAAGACCCGGGGGAGGACGACGCCACCTCGCGGGCGCGCCCTGGTTCCGATGGCGCGGATCCGGCCATGGGGCGTCAACCGGCCTCTCCGGGGCCGGAATTGGCCGGGGTTGTGCGGAGTGCGGACCGTGGGGAAATATTTCGGCCTCTGGGATTGGCCGATCCACGCCACACAACGTACATTCCTTCCCTTGTGCAACATGCGCAACGGTCTCGCCCCCCAGTGACCCGGTGGCGGGGACTGGACAGAGGCATGTGCGGGAATGAGGACGGACAGTGCCGTGGAAACGTACCCCTCGCGCGGCGCGAGGAGGAGTGGACCGGAGCGGACACGCATGGTCACCGTGGCGAGGCCCATGCGTTCACAGCACGGGGAGCTGAGGCATGCGCATCACTGAGATTTCGGGCGGCCTGCCCGACCGCCGCATACCGGACCGGCCGCCGGGGCCCGCCGTGCCCCGCCTGGTGCTGGGAGAGCGGTTGCGCAGACTGCGTGAGGCACAGTACATATCCCGCCAGGAGGCCGGTGAGGCCATCAGGGCCTCCGAGGCCGCCATCGCCCAGCTGGAGCGTGGCCGCCGGGGTTTCCGCGAGCGGGACGTGACCGACCTCCTGACCATCTACGGGATCACCGACGAGACCGAGTACGCCACGCTGCAGACCCTGGCGGCGCAGACCAACGCTCCGGGCTGGTGGCACGCGTACCAGGACATCGTGCCCGACTGGTTCCGCACCTACCTCGGGCTGGAACAGGCCGCATGCGTCATCCGCAGCTACGAGGTGCAGTTCGTCCCCGGGCTGCTGCAGACCCCCGAATATGCCCGCGCCGTCGTCGGACTCGGACGTACGGCCGGCCCCGGCGCGCAGATCAGGCGGCGCGTCGAACTGCGCATGCTGCGCCAGCGCATCCTCCACTGCTCACAGCCCCCGCACCTGTGGGCCGTCATCGACGAGGCGGCACTGCGCCGCCCCGTCGGCGGCACCGCCACCATGCGCGGCCAGCTGGAACATCTCATCGCCGCGTGCGAACTGCCGCACGTCACGATCCACGTCATGCCGTTCGCGGCCGGCGGTCACGCCGCGGCCGGCGGGCCGGTCACGCTGCTGCGGCTGCCCGAGCGTGAGCTGCCCGACGTGATCTATCTGGAGCAGCTCATCGGCGCCGCCTACCCGGCCGAGCGGGAGGAGGTCGAGTACTACCGCCACGTCATCGACCGTCTGGTGACCGACGCGGCACCGGCACGGGAGACGCGCGCGATCCTGCTCGGGATGCTCGACGAACTCTGATGATTCGCGGCCGGGTGGAGGCCCACGGGCGTGGGTGGGAGGCCCGGCCCCCGGGCCTCCCACCGTTCAGGGCTGCCGGACCTGGGCCTCCAGGGGCCCCGCCGACGTGGCGCTCCGCCCCTCGGCAAGGCCGCGCCACCACGGGGCGCCGGGCAGCACGGGCGCGGACGGTTCGAAGCTGCCGCCCGGCAACGGCAGCGCGGCCCGTACGCCGGCGTCCGCCGCGACGGCCAGGACGCGCTCACCGGGCTCGGCCCAGGGATGCGGGGCGAGGTTGAAGGTGCCCCAGTGGATCGGCAGCATCGCGCCGGCCGGGCCGGTCAGGTCGAGGTGGGCGCGCAGCCCGTCCTCCGGTGTCATGTGGATGTCGGGCCAGAACTCGCTGTACGCACCCACCTGGATCATCGTGGCGTCGAACGGTCCGTACTCGGCGCCGATCTCGGCGAACCCCGGGAAGTAGCCCGTGTCGCCGCTGTGGAAGATCCGGTGCTCCGGGCCCGTCACCGTCCACGACGCCCACAGGGTGCGCTGCTTGTTGCGCAGCCCTCTGCCGCAGAAGTGCCGGGCGGGGGTGGCCGTGAGCCTCAGCCCGGCGATCTCCGTCGACTCGTGCCAGTCCAGCTCGGTGAACCGCTCCGGTGGCACGCCCCACCTCTCCAGGTGCGCGCCGACGCCGAGTGTCACCGCGAACGGCACGTCGCTCGCGGCGAGTTCACGGATGGTGGGCAGATCCAGGTGGTCGTAGTGATCGTGCGAGACGACGACGGCGTCGAGCCGCCCGAGTGAGGCGAGCGGCACGGGAGCTGCGTGGAGGCGGCGCGGCCCGATGAAGGAGAAGGGCGAGCAGCGCTTGCCCCACATCGGGTCGAACAGCACTCGCCGGCCGTCGATCTCCGCGAGGACGGTGGCGTGCCCGAGCCAGGTCAGACGCAGCCCGGAGGCGGGCGGGGAGGTCAGGTCGGGGCGGGCGAGCGGAATGGGACCGTCGGGTCTGCGGCCCTCGCGGCTGAGCAGGGCCTTCAGCATCTCCCGGCGGCCCCGTACGGCCCTCGGCGTGGTGCCCGCGGGCAGCGGATTGCGGAAGGCCCCCAGCCCGGCGTCGTAGTTCGGCGACCGCTCGATGCGGGCCAGACGCTCACCCGAGGGCTCCGCGCCGAAGGCGAGAGGGTTGAAGCCGAGTACGCCGCTCATGGAGGTCTCCCGTTCTGTCGATGCCACGACAACGCCACCCCGTGCCCGGTTTGTTCCCCGGCGATGAGTTCCACGGATACGGCCGGTCTGCACATGGGACCGGCACTGGGAAGCCAGCGGTGTCGCCGCCCGGCCGTGCCGCCTGGGTCCCCTCCCCGGTCCCGTGAGCAACCCCGGAGGCAGAGAGTGAGTGGACAGTGACGACGATGCTCGATCTGGGACCGCAGGCACGCGAGGTGAAGGCACTGGTCGACGGGGTCCGTGACGACCAGCTCGCGGCGCCGACACCGTGCGAGACCTATTCCGTGCGGGAGCTGCTGGGCCATCTGTACGGTCTCAGCCAGGCATTCACCGACGCTGCCGCGAAGAACCTGGGCGCCGGCACGGACCAGGACCCCGGCGCGTCCCTTCCGCAGCTGCCGGACGACTGGCGCAGCCGTCTGCCCGTTCAGCTCGACGAGCTCGCCGCCGCCTGGCGCAGCGAGTCCGCCTGGGAGGGGGAGACGCAGGCCGGCGGCGTCACGCTGCCGGGGGAGCTCGCCGGTCTGGTCGCGCTGAACGAGCTCGTCCTGCACGGCTGGGACCTGGCACGGGCCACGGGGCAGGACTACCGCGGCGACCCCGGCAGCCTGCGGGCGTCGATCGGCATGCTCTCGGAGTCGCAGTCGGCCGAGGAGAGGGGCTCGATGTTCGGGCCCGTCGTCCAGGTGCCCGATGACTCCTCGCTGCTTGAGCGCGCCGTGGCCCTCGGCGGCCGCCGTCCGGACTGGAGGCCGGAGACCCGCTGATCCGGCGCGGAGAACGGAGCGCGCGGAGACGCCCGGCGCCCGGCCGGCAGCCTGCCGTGGGAGAGCGGAGGCGGCAAGCGGGGTAAGGACCGGGGGGAGGTGACATGACAAGCGACACGAACCCCCGGTCCGGAACCGCCCGCCGCTCCCGTCCTGACACACCATTGCTTGCCGGCATCGACATCGGGAGCACCCACTGCAAGGCGCTGCTCTGTACCCCCGACGGCACCGTGCTGGCCCGTGCCCACCGCGCCACTCCCGGCGATCCCGGTCAACACACCTACGACGCGGACGAGTTGACCGCAGCCGCACTCGGCGCACTCACCGACTGTGCCAGGGCCGCGGGCCGCGCTCCCACCACGATCGGACTGACCGGCATGGCCGAGACCGGTGTACCGCTCGACCGGCACGGGGCGCCGCTCGGACCCGTACTCGCGTGGGACGACCCGGCGCCCGCCGCGCATGCCGAAACGTTGCGCCGCAAGTACGGTGCGGCCGAACTGCACTCCCGCACCGGCGTGCTGCCCAGCCCCAAGGTCCCCCTGGCTCGCTGGTGCTGGCTGCGCGAACACCACCCGGAGCGGCTGAGCCGCATGCGGCAGTGGGCAGGCGCGGCCGACCTGGTGGCCCGCGCGCTGACCGGACGGGTGGGCACCGACGCCACGTTCGCCCAACGCAGCATGGCCTGGGAACCCGGAACGAACGGCGCCGCGGGACGGTGGAGCGCCGAACTGCTCGCCGAGGCCGGGCTGACACCCGCTCACATGCCGCACGTGCACCCGCCGGGCCGTCCCGTGGGAGCCGTCACCCGCGCCACGGCACGCCGTCTGGGGCTGCGCGCCGGCGCACACGTAGTCGTCGCCGGACACGACCATCTCGTCGGAGCATGGACCGCGGGCGCACGCAGCGCGGGGCTGGCGGCCGACTCCATGGGCACCGCCGAAGCGGTGCTCACGGTCTCGGCAGCGCCGCCGGACCGTCCCGCCGCGGCGGCGGAGGGAATGTCCTGGGGCCGTCACGCGGACGGCGAACACTGGGTCACCATCGCCGGGATGGCGAGTTCGGGGGCGCTGGTCGAGTGGTTCTGCGACCGCTTCCTCCACGGGCCCGGAACGAGACGGGCAGGCGGGCCGGCTGAATCAGCCGAACCCTCGGTCCGCTACGAGGAGTTCGCCCGTCTCGTCGAACGCTGCGGCCGCCGGCCGCACGGGTCCGCCCCAGCCCTGCCCAGCGGCATCACCGTCGAGCCCTACCTCCAGGGGCGCAGCGCGCCGCACCCCGACCCCGCCGCACGCCTCGCCGTGCACGGCATGGCCGCCCGCCACGGGCCCGCCGACCTGGCGCTCGCCCTGCTGGAGGGAGCGGCATACCAGGCACGCTGGATGGCCGACGTACAGGCGGAGCTGACGGGCTCCCCGCCGCAGGCGGTCACACTCCTCGGCGGCTCCACCCGGCAGCGCACATGGACCGCGCTGAAAGCCGCCGTCACGCCGTGGGCCACGGAGGTCTGCACCGAGCCCGAAGCGGCCGCCCTGGGAGCGGCTGCATGGGGCGGAGCCGCCATCGGCATCGCGCCCGCCGGTATCCGGCCCGCGAGCACGTCCGTACGAACCCACGGCCCGGCCGCCGCGGCACACCGCGACGCTTACAGGGACCGGTTCCTGCCCCGGGTGACCCGGCAGTCCACGGGCCCGCGTCGTCAGCACCCGCCGGAGAGACCGCAAGCGCCACAGGAAAGACAGGCAAGGCCGGAAGGAGAGGCAAGAGAGGCAGAAGTTCCCTGAGCGGGCCGCCGGTTCGCGCTCGCGTCGGACGGGGCGGGCGCCAGCGCGGCGGAGCGGACGGTCATCGTGGTGCTCAACTCACCGCGGTGATTGACGACCGCCGGTGCTCAACTCACCGCGCGGCGGCGGGACTTCCGGTCTCAGCCGCCGCAGTTGAGGTCCGACTGGCGCATGTGGCCCAGAGGTTCACCGGTGTCGGCGCGGAAGACGCGCCACAGGCGGACCGACTCCGTGGCGGCGACGTCCTCGCCTGCCCGCATGGTGCCGAGCAACTTGCTGCCGGCCCGGTCGGCCGCGTAGCGCGGCGCCTTGTCGTGCACCACCTCGCAGATCGCTCCCGCCTGCGCAGTGCCGCCGACGGAGGGGATGGCGATGGCGGCGACGGCGAGTGCGCAGGGTGCGGCGAGACGAACTGCCAGTTTCCGTTTCTTCATCCTTCTCCCCGTATCGGTACGGCTCGGTGCACATCTACACCACCATCGTGCCAACCCCTCACCCGGGCAGGCAGGTTCGGGGGTGGATTAGGCACTCCGTGCCACCCCGGCCGGCTCTGCCGCCGCCCTGCCGACGGCCAGGGCAGTGGCCATGATCGTCAGCTGTGGATTCACTTCCGGGCAGCTCGGAAGCGCGGACCCGTCGGCGATCACCACCCCTTGTACGCCGCGCAGCCGTCCCGCGGTGTCCGCCGGAGCGGTCTGCGGATCGGCGCCCAGTGCCACCGTGCCGGTGGGGTGAAAGGCCGACAGATGCAGCTGCTTGGCGCTCAACCCCCGCAGAAGCTCCCGGAGTTGATCCTGCGAGTACGCCTTCGGCGCGGCGGGGATTCCCGTGAGGACCTCGTCCGCGCCCGCCGCGAAAAGCACCCTCCCCATCGCCTCGACGGCGCGCATCAGCCGCTCCCCGTCCCGGCGGGCCAAGTCGTAGCGCAGCAGCGTACGCCTGGCTCCCAGGACTCGGCCCGACGGCAGGTCCGCGATCATAGCGCCCAGCGTGGCGAGCGACTCGGCGCCGTCCAGCTCCCGGCGCAGGGCGCGTCCCACCCCGGGAAGCACGAACGATCCCATGCCGGGCGGCCCGGCCGTGGCCTCGATGAGGATGCCGTCGTCGTGCAGCTCCTCCACGCCGACGCTCTGCAGCACGCCCCGCCAGGCGGTGACCGGCTCGGCGAAGCGTCCCGCCACGCTGGCCGCGGGATGGATCGCGAGATTGCGCCCGAGGCGGGGATGGCCGCCCAGCCCTGAGCGGCGCAGCAGCGGCGGCGAGTGCAGGGCGCCCGCGGCGACCACCACGAGCGGACTGAGGATCTCCAACTCGCTGCCGTCCGGGCGGCGTACGGCCACGCCGCACGCCCGCGGACCACCCGGGCGGTCCTTCTCGACCAGGATGCGCTGCACATACGCCTGGGTGACGATCCGCGCTCCCGCCGCGCACGCGTCGGGCAGCACCGACAGCTGCACGCTCTGCTTCGCTCCCGTCGGGCAGCCCACGACGCACTGGCAGGAGCCCTTGCAGCCGGTCGCGTTGCGGCGCAGCGGCGCCGCCTGCCAGCCGAGCCGTTCCGCTCCGAGCAGCGCGGTGCGCCCGTTGCGCCCGAGTACGTCGAGCGGGGCGGTGGCGACCTGCAGGGTGCGTTCGACCTCGTCGAGACATTCGCCGAAGGCGGCCCGGTCGGCGAAGGACAGCCCGTACGAATCGCGCCAGCGGGTCAGCACACGGTCCGGAGTGCGGTAGCACGTACCGGAGTTGACGACCGTGGTCCCGCCGACGGCGCGGCCGACTGGCAGCACGACGGGCGGGTTGCCCAGTGCCACGGTGCCGCCGCCGTCGCGGTAGAGCTCTCCGAAGCGGTCGAGGGGCGCGCGGCGGCCGAAGTCGGCGGTGGTGTGCCGCCGCCCCTCCTCCAGTACGAGGACCCTCATTCCGGCGCGCGCGAGCGTGCGGGCCGCGATGGCACCGCCCGCACCGGAGCCGATGACGACGGCGTCGGCCGAGGATCTGTCCGGCCACTCCACGGACGGCACGCAGTCCAGCGGCGGATCGTCGGGCGGCGGCGTCTGCCCGGTGGGCGCTGCCTGCCCGGTGGGCGCGGGCTCCTCGTGGAGCATCCGCTCCGTGCCGGCGGCGAGCATCACCGGCACCTTCACCGCGTCCAGCACCGGCAGCAGCGAGGGGCGGGCGGCGAGTGACGCCAGCACCGTCTCCCGCTCGTCAGGGGTGAGGCCGCGCATCCGGCGGCCGGTGCGGAGCGCGGCGTAGGCGTCGACCGCGGCTGCCGCGGCGCGGACACCGGCCCGCGCGGGTGCGGGCATCGTGCCGAGTACGGAGCCGAGGCGGCGCGGCACGGCGCCCGGCCAGCTCTTGCTGCCGTCGTCGGCGAGAAGCGCGGCGACGAGCCCGCCGAGCCGTTCGCGTCCGCCGTCACCGGGGCCGCTCATCGGTCACCCACCTCGGCGTGCGCCGTGCCGTCCAGCGACCACTCCGCTTCCTTGCGCCAGCGCCCCCACCACCGCTCCAGCAGGATGTGCGCGTCCGCCGTCTCGCTGTTGCGGCACACGGCGCCGCTCCCGTCGGGATCGGTGTAGTCGAGGGCCAGGGTGCGCTCCTCGGGCTGGGACACCTCGACCCGTATGCGGCGCAGTCCGCAGCGGCCCGTGACCGTCCAGGTGGGCAGCGACACACGCGCCTTGAAGCGTCCCGGCCCCGCCCAGCCGAGCGCGGTCCGCTCGGGCCGCCGGGGCCAGGTGCGGCCGTCCTTGCGCAGCCGCAGGAACACCAGCGGAGGCAGCCTCCGCAGCCCGGGGCGCATCGAGGTCGCAGCGACGATCTCCAGCACGTCACCCCCGCCGAGGTCCGCGTGCAGCCACGCCCAGCGGCGCGCGTTGCCGTGCCCGTAGATCCTCGCGGTCGCCCCGTGTGCGCCGTCCAGCCGCAACTCGCCGCCCTCATAGGCGAATGTGCCCGTGTAGGAGGCGCGGGGCGCCGGAACGATCTGCGCTGCCGGAAGCAGCTGCCGGCGCCAGGACCAGTGAGGGAAGGTGAACAGCGGCCCGTCCAGGGGACGTTCGGCCAGCTCCCAGCGGAACGGGCCCGCCGCGCCGCGGAGTCCGCCCGGCCCGGACTTGATGCCGTCGGCCGCGAAGCCCTCTCCGGCGGGCGGCGGCTTCCACGGCTCGGGCCCGAACCGCGCGTGCTCGACGGGCCCTTCGCCGTCGGCGGGGAAGCGGGCCACCCAGCCGTGCGCGTACGCGCCGGAGCCGTCGGACGGCGCGACGAGTTCGTGGTGCAGCCACAGCCCGGTGCGGGTGGCCGGGTCGGTGACGGTCGTGTACCAGACCTCCGTGCGACCCGGGGCGCCGTCCCAGCGCGGTGCGAGCTGGGCCGCCGCGCCGCCCCCGGCGCGGGGGAAGCGGAAGCTGGTGAGGAAGGGGAGGAGCTGTGTGGTGAGGGGGAAGCGCAGCGTTCCCGTCCCGGCGGCCCGTGCCCGGCCGCCCCCGTCATCGCTCCCTCCGTGCATCCCCGGCAGACCCTCGGCGCCGCCCTCTCTTTCTGCGTCGCCCTCGAAGAGCGAGAACGGGAGGAGCGTCATCGACTTCACCGGCCTGCCGAGGGATATCGACTTCCAGCCGTCGAGGACGTAGCGGCGGCTCCCCACCGTGAAGCCGATCCGGTAGCGGATGCGGCGCCGTGCGAGTGGCGAGATCTCCAGCTCGCCCGTGGCCCGGGCGTCGTCGGCCAGCCCGGCGATCCGTACCCTTCCGGTCACGACGGCTTCGGTGGTGCGGTGCGGGAGCAGCACGTCTTCGGCCCGTACGGACAGATCCAGGCGCATCGCCCGTGGTCCGCTCTCCCCGTCCAGAAGCACGGAACCGGACATGACCTCCGAGAACGCGGTCCCCCTGCCGGCGCCCATCAGGCGATCCCGAGGCCGTCGAGCATGATGCGTTCGGTGGCGGCGAGATAGGCGTCAGCCGCCTCACGTGCCCCCTTCGCGTCGCCCTCACCGACCGCCGAGACCACGGGCGCGAGCCGCGCGTGCGCCACATCCGGGTCGAGGAACGGCCCGACGAGATGGGCGCGCATCGGCACGTACGCGTTGAAGAGCGTGTTGGTCAGCAGCGTGTAGACACGGTTGCCGGTCGCGCGGGCGAGCGCACGGTGCACCTCGATGTCGGCGAGCTGCACGTCGCCGCCGCCCTCGGCCTGGCCGACGGCGGCGAGCAGTCCGCGCAGCTCCTCACGCTGCCGCGCCGTGGCCTTCACCGCGGCCCGCTCCGCGATCAACGCCCCGACGCTGCGCCGCACTTCGAAGATCTCGCCCAGCCATTCGGGGCTGTGCCGCACCAGCATGGGCAGGAGGTCGGCGCCGCCGAGCCGCACGAAGTCCCGTACGCGCGTGCCGACTCCGTGCCGGGTCTCGAGCAGCCCTGACTGCACGAGACGGCCGAAGGCGTGCTTGAGCGTGGTGCGTGTGACGCCGTAGCCCTCGGCCAGCTCGCGCTCGGGAGGCAGATAACTGCCCGCCGGATGGGACCCGGTGAGGATCTCCTCGCGCAGCTTGTTCTCCAGTACGTCGACGATCGTCTCGCGGGGGAGGGTCTCCACGGCCCGGCACCTTCCTCAACGGCTCTGTGTTCCTCAGTGACTCAGTGGATGAGCCACTGAATCACGTACAGTCCAGGGGGACAAGAGGTCTGCTGTGACGAGGACGGTCACGCGGGCCGAGGCGGCGAGCAGGAACCAGGGCTGCTGGACGCCCCAACGACCCCCCGGTTAACGTGCGTTAGCCATGCGCGGGTCCCCGGCCGAGGCCGACCGCGCGCATTCCCGACCCGCACAGTAGGAGCCCGCCGTGCCCGAACTGACCGCCCACGAGCTGCTGACCACCACCCGGAGCGTCCGCAAGCGGCTGGACCTTCAGCGGCCGGTGGACCCCGCCCTCGTCCGCGAATGCATCGAGACGGCCCTGCAGGCGCCCAGCGGCTCCAACGCGCAGCGCTGGCACTGGCTCGTCCTCACCGACCCCGAGGTCCGGCGGGAGGTGGGCGCGCTCTACCAGAAGTCGTGCCGCGCCTATCTCGACTCGCCGAACGCCGCCGGCCGCCTGTACGCGGACGACCCGGAACGCTCACGGGTGCAGGCCCGGGTCAACGACAGCGTGGCTCATCTGGCGGACCGCATGGGCGAAGTCCCCGTGCTGGTGATCCCGTGCCTCCAGCTCCCCTCCGAGACCCTTCCCGAGGGCAACCAGGCGGGCCTGTGGGGCTCCGTCCTGCCGGCGGCCTGGAGCTACATGCTCGCGGCCAGAGCACGTGGCCTCGGCACCGCCTGGACCACGCTGCATCTGCGGTACGAGGACGAGGTCGCCCGTGTCCTCGGCCTCCCGGCGAACGTCCGCCAGGCCGCCCTCATCCCGACCGCCCACTACACGGGCGACACCTTCAAGCCGGCGCCCCGTGCGCCCCTGTCGGAGGTGCTGCACGAGAACGGCTGGTGATCTTCGCCCGCGACGGCGAGCCCCCGAACGGCCCTCCGGCCGGCGACGTGTCACCGTCGCCGGCCGGAGTCCGCGGTGTCCCAGTGCGGGGAGGTCAGCCGGGTGGGCCGTTCATTTCCATGGCCTGTGACTGTGACATGCCCTGGCGAGGACACCGCACCCAGCCGGCGATCAGCTGCACCTGCTGATCGCACCCTTGAGCGTGACGTAGTAGGCGCTGACGTATCCCGTCCGGAACTCGTTCTCATCCCGGACCCGGTACCAAGTCGTGTTGCCGTGGACGTTCTCGCCCGGCACCCAGCAGGAGAGCGGGACCTGGGTGTCGGGACCGAACCTCGCGACCTCCGTGGCGGTGGTCCTCGGCGCGCTCCGCTCCGAGAGATAGGCGACGTTCCTGTGCACCGTGCCGTACGGCTCCCTCGGGGCGGTTGCTTCGTCGCCTTCGCCGGCTCCGGGGTCGCCGGAGATGTCTCCCCGGCCGTCCACCTTGTTGTGGTTCCCCAGCACCAGCTGGTTGTTGTCTCCCTTCACGACGATCTTGTGGCCGCCCTTGTGGTGACCACCGTCTCCGTACCCGTCGTTGGCCTGGGCGACCGCGGTGCCCCCGCCTGCCAGGGCCAGTGCCGCCAGCAGTGCCACACCGATCTGCGTCCTGTTCGTCTTCACATCCGTTCCCTTCAGTGAATTAACTACAGTGAAGGGAAGGTATATGTACATAAATGCCTATAGGACTATTGATCCGATCGTGAGCGCGCCACTGCCGGGATCAGCCAGGTCGCGTCGCGGTGGGCTCCCGTGAAGGCGTACGGACGGGATCAGCGGTGTGACGAGTGAGCGTCAGCGCTTGGGCCAGTGCCAGGGCGGCTCGTCCAGCGGACCTTCGCGGCCTGCGACGTCCGTCCGGCCGGACTCGTCCTTGAACAGCTCGACCGAATTCAGTTCGAGCCGCCTGCGCACGGCCTCCCGGTCCATGTGCCGGGCGAGATCCGCCGCGTGTGTGACCACGACGATCTGCGTGTCCTGTGCCGCGGCAACGATCAAGTCGGCGAGCGGCGGGAGCAGTTCGGGATGGAGGCTGGCCTCGGGCTCGTTGAGGACGAGGAGCGCGGGCGGGCGCGGCGTGAGCAGCGCCGCCGCCCACAGCAGATAGCGCAGGGTGCCGTCGGAGAGCTCGGCGGCGCTGAGCGGCCGGAGCATGCCCGGCTGCTGGAGCCCCAGCTCGAACCGTCCGCCCTGGCTTTCGATACGCAGCGCACTGCCGGGGAACGCCGCGTCGACGGTCTCTTCCAGGGCCTTCCGGTCTCCCACCTCGCGGATCGTCTGTAGCGCGGCGGCCAGGTCGGCTCCGTCGTGACTGAGCACGGGTGTGCGTGTGCCGATCTGTGCGCTCCGGGCCGGTGCCTGTATGTCGGTGCGTACGTGGTCGTAGAACCGCCAGGACCTGATGTGCTCCCGCAGCCGCAGCAGGTCCGGCGCGAGCTGGGGATCGGCGAACTCGCTCAGCATGCTGTCGTACGGACGCAGTTCTCCCGCTGAACGGTGCCAGTCGCCGTCCGCCGTACGGGTCCGCACGGCGGGGCCCTTGCGCTCCGAGAGCACCGCGGCCGGACGGAGAACGGGGCCGGCCCAGGTGGACTCGGCCTTGATCTCCGGATCCAGGTCGAAGAGGCCGCTTTCAGGGTCGGAGGGGGAACCGACAGGTATGGGGTGCCCGAAGTCGACGGCATATCCGAACTCGTCACCGGCGAAGCCGAGCCGCAGACCGACCGGTCCGTTGCGGCCCGCGCCCTGGGCGGGGGACTCCGTCCCCGCCCACAGCGTGGAACGCAGCCCGCCCTCGCGCGCCAGCGCCGCGACGGCACCGCCCCGTGCGGCGTCGGCGAGCAGCCGCAGCGAGCGGTAGAGGCTGGACTTTCCCGTGCCGTTGGCGCCGGTGACGACGTTCAGTCTCCCGAGCGGCAGGATGAGGCGGCTGAGTGAGCGGTAGTTCTCGACAGCGAGAGTGGTGATCATGTGGGGGCTCTCAGGTTCGGTCCGGTGGTACTCCGGACAGTGTGGCCCCCGGGTCCGACAACGGCCCCGCGCTACCCCTTGCGGCCCAGCCCGCAGAGCGAAGCGATGTCGGCGGGCGAGTCGGTGACCTCGCCCTCGGGGCGCCATCGCGGGCCGGGGACCACGCCGGGCTCGACGAGTTCCAGGTCCGCGAAGAAGTCCCGGACCTGCCCCTCGCCGAGAAGCCGGTAGGGGACGCCGCCGTGCTCACCCACGCGCCGCTCCGCCTCGACCAGATCCGGGTCGCCGTCGGTGCCGGTGTACAGCGCGAGATGGCTGCCCGCGGCCAGGCCGTCCAGCAGGCCGCGCGTGATCGAGAGGGCCTTGGCGTGCTCCGGCACGTGCCCGACGATGCCGAACATGATCAGCCCCACCGGCCGGGACAGGTCGAGTGTCCGCGCGGCGCCTTCCAGGATCGGCGCGGGGTCGTTCACGTCCGCGTGCAGGTAGTCGGTGGCGCCCTCCGGTGAGGAGGTCAGCAGCGTACGGGCGTGCGTCAGCACCAGCGGGTCGTTGTCGACGTAGACGATGCGGCTCTCGGGCGCGATCCGCTGGGCGATCTCGTGGGTGTTGTCGGCGGTGGGCAGCCCCGTGCCGATGTCGAGGAACTGCCGGATGCCGGCCTCGGATATCAGATACCGCACGGTGCGGCTGAGCAGCGCACGGCTGGTCCGCGCGATGTCCACGATGCCCGGGTAGGCCTCGCGTGCCTGCTCGCCGGCCTTCCGGTCGGCCTCGTAGTGGTCCTTGCCGCCGAGCCAGTAGTCCCACATCCGTGCCGAGTGCGGCACGCTGCTCGAGATCTGCGGTACGTCACGGCTGACGATCAGCGGCGCGTCACCCTGGGCCTCGCCCGTGCCGTCGGCATCGCCTGCCATCTCCCCACGCTCCTCACTGTGTCGGCGGTCACGCGATGCTAACGCAACGCCGTGCTGCGGCAGTTGCTCGTACGGAGACGGCCTGCGCCGGTGCACGCGGCCACTGCGGACACTGAGCGGGTACGTATGCTGACTGCCCGACAGACGAGGGCGCGTCGGAACGATGCTGGGGGAGACATGAACGCCGGGATATGTACGACGGGGCTCCGCGGGCCGGGCCGCTCCACTCACCGTGACGCCGGGCAGCGCCTTGTCCCGTTCGCGGCCGGAAGCTGAGCCGCCGCCGTGTCCGGTGAGGTGAATTCGTCTCCCTTCTCCGTCACCCTGCGGGTACTTCTGGGCCTGATGGGCGCAGGGGTGTTCGGTACGGGGGTGCTCGCGGTGTTCACCACGGAGAACGGCACGGGGACCGGGGTGCTGCTGATCGTCGGCAGCGCTCTGCTCGTCGTCGCCCTGCTCGGGAACCGCATCGAGAGCCTCGAGTTCGGGGGCGCCAGGCTCAAGCTCCGCGCAGCCGCCGCCGAGAGGTTCGCGCTGGCGGAGGAGTCCGCGCGCCGGGGCGACGCCGACGCGGCGGACCGGCTGCGCGCGGAGGCCCAGGCACTGCTCGACGCCGCCAGTCCGCTCGCCGCCGAGTACCGCTCGGTGCGCGGCTCGATGCGTGCGGGCCCGGAGCGTACGCGCCTGATGTCGGGGATCGTCGCCCGGGCCCGCCAGGCCGCCACGGAGCAGTCCTTCGAACCGGAGGAGGTCCTGCGCTGGTTCCAGGAGGGCAGCGAGGAGAAGCGCATCACCGCCCTGGGAATGATGCAGGCCGAGCCCCGGCTGCGGAACTTCGAAGCCGCGCTGGCAGGGATCGAGCACTCGCGCAGTGCCTTCGAGCAGTTCCACGCGCTGGCTGTCGCCTCGCAGATGCTCGACGGCCTGGACGAGGCACAGCGCAGGCGGCTCGTCGAGGCAGTCGAGTCCCAGGGAAGCCGGCGCTTCCGGCACGACTCCTCGCGCTGGGACCTCGCTCAGCAGATCCTGCGGCGTGCGGCCGAGCACCCGGACACCCGGGGAGAGTGAGCACCCCGTCGCGCGGCAGGCCCCGCGCGACGGGGGACGGCGACCGCCCGGGCAGCGTCAACTCGGCGGCGGGGGACGGCAGAAGGACGAGCGGGGCCCGGCCGCATCCGGCCGGGCCCCGCTGACTCCGGGCTCCGGGCCCGGCTTCGGCTGCGTCCGCGCTACAGCTCCTTGATGCGTACGTCCCGGTACGAGATCACGTCCGTGACGCCGTGGACCTGCAGGCCGATGTAGCCCGAGGCGTAGCGGCGGCCGTCGGTGCCGGGGTCGTCGTCCCGGGGCGGCTGGAAGACCTGCCCGCCCGAGTTGTCGAACTCGTTGATCAGCTCTCCGTTCCGGTAGACCGAGTAGTGCTGGCCGACGACCTTGATCTCGTAGTCGTTCCAGGTTCCCTTCGGCGTGACGCCCGCGCCGGCCAGGCCGACCCGGTCGAAGCCGTACACCGAGCCCGTCTTGTACATGTCGCCGTCGGGACGGTCGAGGATCTGCAGCTCGTGCCCGAACTTGATGGCGACCCACTCGGGCCGCGGCTCCTCCGGGTTGTCGTGGACGTACGGGAAGCGGGCGAAGACACCGGAGTTGGCGTTGCCGTCACCCGGGGCGTCGTCCCGGAACTGCAGCTTCAGTGAGTAGTCGGAGTACTTCCGCTTCGGATACCACAGCATGCCCATGCCCTCGGCCTCGGTGCTGCTGGTCATGCTGCCGTCGCCGTTCAGGCCGAAGGCGCCGCCGCCGACGTGCTGCCAGCGGTCGAAGGACTCCTTCGTGCCGTCGAAGAGCTTCTTGTAGCCGGTCTGCTGCCCGGGCTCTCCGATGCCCGAGTCCTTCGCCGCCCGGTTGATGAGTTTCCGCTCCCGGGCGTCGAGCACCTTGTCCTTCAGCAGCGCGCCGGTGACCTCCGTGACGTGCTTGAGGAACAAGGCGTGCGAGGACCAGTCCTTCTCGTCCTCGATCAGCTCGCCCACGGTGCAGCGTTCGGGCGTCATCCGGTTCGGGACGCCGGTGTCGATGTCGCCGACGAAGACCGTTTCCCGCTCGTCGTACTCGGGGCAGTCCGGGGCGGGTACGCCGCCGCCGGGCACCACGTCGAAGGACTCGGCGACGGCCTGCGAGGTGTTGCCCGCCTTGTCGGTGGCGCGGTGGGCGACGCTGTGGTGGCCCGTACGGTCCACCACGACCGGATCGGTGTACGCGAGGAACGGGCCGCCGTCGAGGGAGTATTCGACCTTCTCCACGCCCGAGCCCTCGTCCGTGGCCGTGAGCGTCACCGTGGCCTTGCCGATGTAGTCCCCGTCGGAGTTGCGTTTCCCTTCCGTCTCAGCCGTCGTCTCCGGCGGCGTGGTGTCCTCCTCGGGCTGCTCCACGACCGTGAACTCCACCGACTTGGTCCCGGCCGCGTTGCCTGCCTTGTCGGTCGCCTTGTAGCGGACGGTGTGCGTGCCCGGCTCGTGCACCATGACCGGCGCCGTGTACGGCTGGAACTCGCCGTCACCCAGGGCGAATTCGATGGTGTTGACGCCCGATCCCGCGTCGGACGCCGTGACCGTGACCGTGGCCATGCCGATGTAGGCGCCGCCGTCGTCCTGTTCGCCGTCGACGGTCGCGGACGTCTCGGGAGGTGTCGTGTCGTCCGTGTCCGGTGCGACCACGGTGAACTCGGCCGTCTTCTCCTCCGCGACGTTGCCCTCCTTGTCCGTGGCTCTGTAGCGGAAGATGTGCGCGCCGACCTCGTGCACCATCACCGGCTCGGTGTAGGCCTGGTAACCGCCGTCGCCCAGGGCGTATTCGACCGTCTCGACGCCGGATCCGGCGTCGGAGGCGGTGACGGTGACCGTGGCCATGCCCACGTACTCGCCGTCGGCGTTCTGGTCGCCGGCCACCTTCGCCGACGTCTCCGGCGGCGTCGTGTCATCGCCGCCGCCGCCGTCGGTGACGACGAGAGTGCCCTGCATCTGGCCGTGTCCGGGGATCGTGCAGTGGTACTTGTACGTCCCGGGCGTCAGGGTGACCTCGACGGAATGCTTGCCGCCCTGCGCGTCCGAGGGGTTGGCGAGGATGTCGACGTCGACGTCGTCGTTGTAGTCGGGGTCGCTGGTGACGAACGTCAGCGTGTGAGGCATGGAAGTGGTGTTGCCCGTTGCCTCGCTGTTCTCGAACTCGATCGTCGCCGCCCCCGCCACCGCCGTCGCCGGCGCCGAGGTGTAGCGGGTGATGTCGTCCGACGCGGTCCACCGCAGCAGCTGTTCGGCCGCCGGACCGGCGCCGCCCGAAGGCGGGGCCTGCTGCCCGTAGGCAGGCGCGGAGGTCAGGCCCAGCACCATCAGCAGCGCCGCGAACAGCGCCGTAACAGCGGTACGGAGGGCACGCCGCCGGCGGGCGGCCGGTGTCCTGCCCCTGCGTGCGGAGGTGCGTGTTCGTGCGCCCGTGTTCATCGTGACGCCCCCTTCGCGGACTTGCCGACCACGTCGCCGGCCGCCGGAGTGGCCTTGCCGCCCTTGTAAGTGACGTGCCACAGCGCGGACTTGTGATCGGAGGTGAAGAACCCCCGCCCGTAATCGAGGACGTAGAGGGAACCGTCCGGAGCGAACTTCCAGTCCATCAGGTTGCGGATGCCGTCCTCGCCGATGGGGATGATCTTGCGGAGGCTCTCGGCGTGGACCGGCAGCGCCCCGGGCTCGTCGCCGTCCGGCATCACCACGGCGTGCCGCGGCTGCTCGGAGTCGTAGAAGTCGCCGACGAACCACTTGCCGTCCCAGTAGGCGGGCCATTTGTCCTTCGAGGCGACGTCCGCGTCGAAGCGGTAGACGGGGCCGTTCATCGTGGCCTGGCCGCCGCCCTTGAGCCACGGCAGCCTCAGCTCCTGCTCGTCGAGCTTGTAGCTGGGGACGCCGTTCTCGTCGCGCGGATAGTCGGGACCGCCGCCCTGGGGCGAGTACCAGATGTTGTTCGGCTGCGCGGGCGGGATGTTCACCAGCCCGTCGTTGTTGGGGGATTCATTCTTGAGGTTGTCGCAGTCGTACCAGTCCAGCGGCTTGTCCGGGTCCGGCAGGTTGCGGTCGCGGTACGGCTGCTTGTTGCCCATGCAGTACGGCCAGCCCTGGTTGCCGGCCTTCGTGATGCGGGCGAAGGTGTCGTACTTGGCGGGCCCCCAAGTGGTGCTGGGCTCACCGGCGTCGGGGCCGACCCAGCCGGCATACAGGACGTCGGTCGCGGGATCGATGGAGATACGTGCGGGGTTGCGCACGCCCATCACGTAGATCTCTCCGCGCGTCTTGCCGCCGCCCTCGTCGGTCTCCTTCCCGGTGAAGAGATTGCCCTCGGGAAGGGTGTAGGTCCCGTCGTCCTCCGGGTGGATGCGCAGGATCTTGCCGTTGAGATTGTTGGTGTTGCCCGCGGTACGGCGCGCGTCGGCGAAGGAGACGCCCTTGAAGGCGGGTTCGGGGTTGTTGCCCGAGTAACCGTCGCTGAACCGCGAGGAGTTGTTGTCGCCGGTGGCGATGTAGAGATTCCGTTCGGAGTCGAAGGCCATGCCGCCGCCGGCGTGGCAGCAACTGTGTACCTGCACGGGCCACTTGAGCAGGACCTTCTCGGAGGACTCGTCGAGCTTCCCGGTACCGGGGTCCACGGTGAAGCGGGAGACGCGGCGTTCGGCCATGTGCTCGTCCCGGTCGAGCTGCGAGTGCGGCGTCCAGTGCAGATACATCCACCCGTTGTCGGCGAAGTCCGGGTCGAGGGCGATGCCCAGCAGACCCTCCTCGACCTTGACGAGCTCGTCGCCGCCGCCCTTGTTGCCGAACACGGTCAGAGAGCCCACGAGTTGGACCTTCTTCGTGGCCGGGTCGTACACGTGGACCGTGCCCTGGCCCTTGCCGATCTCCGGGTTCTCCCAGTCGGTCACCACGGGCGCCTCTGCGTCACCGCCGCCGCGTCCGATGTAGAAGATCCGTCCGTCGTCGGCGGTGACGAGTCCGTGCGGCTCGCCGATCTGGTCGGACTGGCCGGGCTGATTCGGTGAAGTGACCCGTTCCGCCGCGTAGTTGGAGGTGATGGTCGCCTTGCAGTCCGCACGTGCCAGGCGCGTCGTCCACAGCAGCGCGCCGCGCAGATGGGTGCGGAAGTCGGCTTCCTGGAAGCTGTCGGCGGTGCCGCCCATGCCGGTGTAGAAGGAGCGGCCCCCGTCGTAGTCGCGGCACCAGGAGACCGGGTGGTCCCAGCCCATCGCGCCCTCGCCGGGGTCGTAGCTCTTCTCCCGTACGCGGGCGACGGTGTGCACCGAACCGCTCGGGTTCTCCTGCCAGTTGAGCCACTTGTCGGGGCGCTTCCACTCCGCCGGCAGACCCTTGGTGGCGGGGTTGCGGCGGTCGCCGGTCTCGACCGTCGCGCGCTGTGCGGTGCTGGGGCTGTCCGCCGCGGGACGCGCGCCGACCAGGCCGGAGTACCACTCGGAGTACGGTTCCGCACGCGCCGCGTCGTGGACGCCGAGGAAGCCGCCCCCGGCCTCCATGTAGCTCTCGAGGCCCGCTTCCTGCGCCGGATCGAGCACGTCCCCGCCGCCGGTGAGGAAGACGACCGCGTTGTACCGGCCGAGCTTCTCGGAGGTGAACACCGACGGGTCGGCGGTCGCCGTGATCGTGAAGCGCTGGGCCGCGGGACCGCTGCGGCCGATCTTCTCGATGGCCTCGATGCCGGCCTCGACGGTGGGCGGTTCTTCCCCGGCGGACCCGTGGAAGACCAGCACGCGGACGTCCTCCCCGCCCGGCGGGCTGGGGAGCCGGAGTTCGGGAACGGCCGGTTCGGGTGGCGTGCCCGCGAGGGCCGGGGTGCCGCCGAGCAGGGAGGCCGAGACGGCCCCTGCCAGCAGCGCCGCGAGCCACGTACGCCGGGACGCTCGCCGGAACCTGAGCCGCCTGCTGCACAGCCCCCTCAGGTGTGAGGGCTTTTGATGCGGTTCGAGCCGCATGACTGATCCACCCCTCTTAAGTCACCGAAACGACGAAGAAGTTAGACCTCTTTCGGTGGAACGCCAAGAGCTATGACCGCAATTCAACGAACTTTGTCCTGGATATGGATAAACGACGCCCGTAGCGCTACGGTCCTTGTCGGCTCAACCTCAATGTCCAGGCGCGCAGGGCCAGTTCAGACGTCCAGGCCGGGCGCGCGCAGCCAGACAGGCAGACAGGCACCCAGGCAGCCCCGGCAGACGCCGAAGGGAGACCGATGTCCGAGAGGTCCGGCAGCCCCCTCGCCCGCCGCAGTTTCAGCAGGCGGCTTCTCGCCGGTTCGGCGGCGGCCGCGCTCGGCCCGGCCGTGCTCAACTCGCCGCCCGCCGCCGCGGCTTCCGCCGCTGCGGCGCCAGCGGCAGCAGCCGCCGTCCGCCGGGCAGGCCCCGGCGGCGAGGTCCGCCACATGAAGCTCTACGCACAGAGGCTGGCGGACGATCAGATCGGATACGGCCTGGAGAAGGGCAAGGCGACGGTCCCCGGCCCGCTCATCGAACTGATCGAAGGGGACACCCTCCACATCGAGTTCGAGAACACCACGGACACCACCGTCAGCCTCCACCCCCACGGCGTGGACTACGACAGGGCCAACGACGGCACCAAGATGAACGACAGCGTCGTCGAACCGGGCGGGACCCGCACCTACACCTGGCGGACCCACGCCCCCGGCAAACGGAAGGACGGCACGTACCGCCCCGGAAGCGCCGGCTACTGGCACTACCACGACCACATCGTCGGCACCGAGCACGGCACGGGCGGCATCCGAGCGGGCCTGTACGGACCGCTCGTCGTGCGCAGGGAGGGCGACATCCTGCCGGACGCGCAGTTCACCGTCGTCTTCAACGACATGACCATCAACAACCTGCCCAAGGGGCCCGACTTCAAGGTCACCGTGGGAGACCGCCTCGAGATCATCATGATCACGCACGGTGAGTACTACCACACGTTCCATGTGCACGGGCACCGCTGGGCCGACAACCGTACGGGCCTGCTGGAGGGTCCGGGGGACCCCAGCCGGGTCATCGACAACAAGATCACAGGCCCTGCCGACTCCTTCGGCTTCCAGATCATCGCGGGGGAGGAGGCGGGCGCCGGAGCGTGGATGTACCACTGCCATGTGCAGAGCCACTCCGACATGGGCATGGCCGGGCTGCTGCTGGTGGCCAAGCCGGACGGCACCGTGCCCGGCCATGACGACCACCCCCACTGACAACCCCTGCGTGCGCCCCGGGTGTCTGAGGTGTGCTAAGTTGTGCGGGTTGCAGTTTTGGTACCCATTACTTTGTGCGCCTGACGGTTGTGACCATCAGGCGCATTTCTGTTTTCCGGTGTTTCTGGATGGGGTCAGGGCGGCGACGGAGTTCCGCGAGGTGCGGCACTCCAGTTTTGCCTCAGAAGGAGATCGACATGGCATCCGGCACCGTGAAGTGGTTCAACTCGGAAAAGGGCTTCGGCTTCATCGAGCAGGAGGGCGGCGGCGCCGACGTCTTCGCTCACTACTCGAACATCGCCGGCCAGGGCTACCGGGAGCTCACCGAGGGCCAGAAGGTGAACTTCGACGTCACGCAGGGCCAGAAGGGCCCGCAGGCGGAGAACATCACCCCCGCCTGACCCGCGAAGACATCTGACGGGGCCCGCACCGGACGGTGCGGGCCCCGTTTTCATGCACGCGTACCGCGAGAGACGGATCGCTTTCCCAGCGCGTCGGACTCCCGGTCTCCGGGTTACGCGGGCCTCCAGCGGGACGGCCCTTAACGGGACGCGCCCCGCCCGCCGTCCGGTGTCACATAGATGCGGTAGCCCGGCAGTTCGCGCAGCGGCGCCGACGGCCAGTCGCGGGCCCAGCTCGGCGGCGGGCGGTGATTGCGGGTGGTGACGGCCATCGGCTCGTGCCGCAGGGCGAGGCGGCGCAGACCGTCGGCGGTGATGCTCATGTCGTGACCGTTGGACTGGCGTGAGCTGCAGCCCGCGTAGTGGCTCATCGGCACCGCCAGCGGGCCCGTGACCGTGCACGGGCGGCGCAGCCCGAGCCGGTGCATGGTGTCAGCGGCCTCCGTGAGCTTGGCCGTCATGTTGTGGTTGCGTTCCAGCACCGCGCCCAGCACCTGGTATTGGACACCGAAGTGGCTGCCCAGCAGCAGCGCCGGCAGCAGGATCAGCAGCAGCGGGCGGCGCCCGTTCGGCCCTTGGGTCAGGGCCCGCCGTACGCACTCGCCGACGGGAAGCGCCAGCAGCGCGTAGGAGGGCAGCAGGAAGCGGGGAGCCGCGTAGCCCATGAGGAAGAGGTAGGGCACGGCGAGCACGACGGCGGTCACGGTCGCCAGTACGGCGGTGTCCCTCCGCCCGGCGCGTACGGCGGCGGTGATGCCGGCCCCTGCCAGCAGGGGCAGCGCGAACCACCACACCGCGGTCTGCGGCTCCTCCCAGGCCATGTCGCACGGGCGGCACAGCATCCTGCCCTGCAGGGCGCGCACATGGTCGCCGATCGCGATGTTCCAGCCCATGCCGCCCTGGATCTCGCTGGCCCTGTGCAGCCGTGTGAGGAGCCCTCCGTACGCCGTGTACGCCTCGACGATCCAGGGGGCCGCGCCGAGCACCGCGCCCCCGGCCAGTGCGGCGAAGAGCGCGGGGCGGCGCCATGCCCGTACGACGAGGGCGGCCGCGGCGAGGGCGAGCACCAGCCAGGCGGCGTCGGGCGGACGCATCACCGCCACCACGCACACGGAGATCCCGAGCCCGGCCAGGGCTCGCCGGTCGCTCTCCCGGCGAGCGAAGCGCAGGAAACAGCCGGCCGCCGCCAGCGAGCCGAAGGCGCACCACAGGTTGGGCATCGCCTGAGGCCCGTAGTAGAGGCTGACCCACAGCCCGGCGAAGAGGGCTCCGCCCCAGGCGAGCACCGGGACGGGGAGCAGCCGGCGCCAGATCCACAGGGCGGCGAGCAGCGCCGCCCCGGAGAGCACGGCGAGGAAGACGCGCAGGAGAGTGGTCGAGGAGGTGAACGAGACGAGGGGCGCCACGAGGTAGGAGACGCCGCGTGCGCGGGGAGCGCTGAAGTAGGCGACGGGGTCCTCGGCGTCGACCTGGCTGACGTAGACCGACTCGTCCCAGCCGAGTCCGGCGCCCGGCAGCACGAGAAGGATCTGCGCCAGGGTGTAGAGCGCCGCGACAGCCCCGAGGTGGAGCAGGGGACGGCCCGACGGCCCGGGCCCGTAATCGGGGAGGCGCTTGAGGCGGTCGGTGACTGGTGCGCTCGGAGCTGCAGGCAGCACGTACATGGCCGAACCTCGTCCCGCTTGTGAAACCTGTGAAACCGGCAGGTGGATCTGTGGGCGAGATCTATGCGTAGCACCCGGTATGTCGGTTTTGCGGTAATGGTGGCCCCGGCCCGGTCACTCACGGACGGGCGCATACGATCGCCTGTATGAGTTCTTCAGCACCGTCCGCGCGCATAGCGGTGATCGGCGGCGGCGCGGTCGGCGGCCTCACCGCCGCCTTCGCCCAGGAGGCCGGTCACGACGTGACCCTCTGCCTGCGGGCACCGCTCGGCGAACTGACGCTCGACACGGACGGTGAAGTGCTCCGCCCGGACCTGCGTTTCGTCACCTCACCGGAAGAAGCGGCCGAACACGACTGGGTCTTCCTGACCACCAAGGCCCAGGACACCGAGGGCGCCGCGGCCTGGCTGAACGCCCTGTGCGGGCCGCGCACCGTCGTCGCCGTCATCCAGAACGGCATCGACCACACCGAGCGCGTCGCACCGCTGCTGCCTCAGGGCGCGGAGGTCCTGCCGACGCTTGCCTACATGGCAGTCGAGCGGGTCGCTCCCGGCCGGATCGTGCACCACTTCTCCAGCGAACTGCACGTCCCCGAGGGCCCGTCTGCCGAGCGGTTCGAAGCCCTCCTCGCGGGCAGCAGGCTGACGGTCCGCGGCGTCCCGGACTTCCGTACGGCGGCATGGCGCAAGCTGTTCACCAACGTCGCCGCCAATCCGCTGACCGCGCTCCTCAAGCAGCGCATGCACATCCTCAGCGACCCCGAGATGTACCTGCGCGCCGAGGAGATCCTCATGGAGGCGCTCGCCGTCGCACAGGCGGAGGGTGCGCAGGTGGAGGAGAAGGACGTGCAGCGGGCGCTGCGGTCGAACCTCGCGGTGGGGCCCGAGGGCGGCACCTCCACCTTCTACGACCGGCTCGCCGGACGGCCCCTGGAGCACGAGCACATCACCGGTGCGGTGGTCCGCGCGGCGGACCGGCACGGCATCGCGGCGCCGCTCAACCGGCTGCTGCTGGCCATGCTGCGCGCCGCGGACCGTGAGCTGCGCGAAGGCTGACAGCGGCGCGAAGTGCGCGTGGTCCGGCCGGGCCGCCCGGCGGGGTGGCGGGCGGTGGGTGCGGACCGGTTCAGCGGGTGCCGCGGCGGGAGTCGGCGGCGGGCCCGCGCAGGCGTTCCATCTCGCGCCGGTCCCGCTTCGTCGGGCGCCCGGCGCCACGGTCGCGGCGGCCGGCCGGTGCGACGGCCTCGCGCGGCGGCGGGGGCGGGCTGTGGTCGGTGTAGCACTCGACGGCCACCGGTGCGCCGACCCGCTTGCGGATGATGCGGGAGACCACGACCACGCGCTCCCGGCCGGACTGCCGTACCCGCACCTGGTCGCCCGCGCGCAGCGCATGCGCGGGCTTGACGCGTTCGCCGTTCACCCGGACATGACCGGCGCGGCATGCCGACGCGGCCGTCGAACGGGTCTTGGTGAGCCGTACGGACCAGATCCACACATCGACCCGTACGGTCCCTGCGTCTTCAGCCATGACCCCGACTCTAGGGCGGACATGCCCGAGGCCGCCGCCCCTCGGGTCAGCGGCGTGCGAGGCGGCGCTCGCCGCCGGAGCCCGTCTCGTAGTCGAGTTCGTAGTGCTCGAAGACCGCGCGCTCGTCCTCCGCGGGCAGCTCGCCGTCGGTCTCGATCGAGGGAGCGGCGCGTACGTCGTTCTTGCCGTAGGCGACCCGTACGTACTCCGGGCCGACCGTCGCTCCCGTGAGCGGCACGAAGACCAGCTTGCGCCGCGTGGGCATGCCCGTGGTGAGGGTGGCGAAGAAGGGCTGGTCGGTGCGTGTATCGACGTAGACCGCCTCCAGTTTGCCGATCTTGCTGCCGCCGGGATCGACCACGTCACGGTCCCGCCACTCACGGATGTCGCCTGCCTCGAACATCTCCGGCCATCCCTCCGCACTTCCGGTCGGACGGCGGGTGCCGCACCGCCGATGCCACCAGCGTGCCGCATACGCCCAGGTTTGGCACCGGGCGGTCGGGTGGTACTGGGGCGGGGTGGATTTTCAGCTCACCCTCCGGGTCGACGGCGAAGCACGGTCCCTGACCGTCGACACACGCACCACGCTCCTCGACACCCTGCGCGACCGGCTGTCCGTCACATCCCCGAAGAAGGGCTGCGACCACGGCCAGTGCGGTGCCTGCACGGTGCTGCTCGACGGGCGGCGCGTGCTCAGCTGCCTGACCCTCGCCGTCGCCCACGACGGAGCGGAGGTGACCACGGCCGGCGGCCTCGCCTCCGCGGACGGCGAACTCCACCCGCTCCAGCGGGCGTTCCTCGACCACGACGGCTTCCAGTGCGGCTACTGCACACCGGGACAGATCTGCTCGGCGGCGGGCATGCTCGCCGAAGCGGCCGCCGGTCACCCCAGCGCGGTCACGGCGGCCGCCGACGACGGGCCGGACAGTCAGGGCGGCCCGGACGGTACGGTCGCGCTCAGCGACGACGAGATCCGCGAGCGCATGAGCGGGAACCTGTGCCGCTGCGGCGCGTACGTGAACATCGTCGCCGCGATCCGGGAGGTGTCCGCGAAGTGATCCCCTTCGACTACGCCCCCGCCTCCGACCCGGACAGCGCCGTCGCGGCCGTCACCGCACGTCCCGGCGCCGCCTACCTCGGCGGCGGAACCAACCTCGTGGACCACATGAAGCTCGGCGTCGCCACGCCCGATCTCCTCGTCGACGTGACGCGGCTGCCGCTCGACCGGATCGAGGAACTGCCCGACGGTGGCCTGCGCATCGGTGCCACCGTCCGCAACAGCGACCTCGCCGCGCATCCGGCGGTGCGCAGGCGCCATGCCGTCCTCTCCCAGGCGTTGCTGGCCGGCGCCTCCGGCCAGCTGCGCAACTCGGCGACCACCGCCGGGAACCTGCTCCAGCGCACCCGCTGCGGCTACTTCCAGGACGTGACCACGCCGTGCAACAAGCGTGAACCCGGAACCGGTTGCGCGGCGGTCGGCGGCTGGAACCGGCATCACGCAGTGCTGGGCGCCTCCGAGCACTGCCTCGCGGTGCACCCGTCCGACATGGCCGTGGCCATGAGCGTCCTCGACGCCGTGGTGACCGTGCTCGGCGAGGACGGCGAACGGCGGGTCCCGCTGGGGGAGTTCCACCGACTGCCCGGTGACTCACCCGAGCAGGACACCGTCCTCGCTCACGGCGAACTCGTCACGTCGGTCGAACTCCCGCCGCTGCCCGCCGGAGCACGCTCGGGCTATCTGAAGGTGCGGGACCGCGCGTCGTTCGCCTTCGCGCTCGTCTCCGCCGGTGCCGTTCTGGCCGTCGAAGACGGCAGGGTGCGCGAGTCACGCATCGCGTTCGGCGGTCTCGCGCACAAGCCCTGGCGGGCCACGTACGCCGAAGAGGCGCTGCGCGGAGCCGCCGCGACGGACGAGGCCTTCAGGGAGGCGGCGGACGCCGAACTCCGGCACGCCCAGCCGCTGCCCGGCAACGCCTTCAAGATTCCGATGACGCGCAACACGCTCGCCGCGCTGCTGCGGGAGCTAGCAACGGAGGTGCGGTCATGAGCCGGACGGACGACGGCGGGTCCGCACACGCCACGCAGCCCTCCGAACCGCTGAAACCGCTCGACATCCGTTCCGTGGGCACCTCGCCGCAGCGTCTGGACGGTCCCGGGAAGGTCACCGGCACGGCACGCTACGCCTGGGAACACCCCCTGGCCGCCCCGCTGTACGTGCATCCCTTGCAGGCGGCCGTCGCCCGCGGACGCGTCGTGGTGATGGACACCGGTCAGGCGGAGGCACTCGACGGGGTCCTCGCCGTGCTCACCCCGTACAACGCTCCGCGGCTGGCCGACACGGGCGACGCCGAGCTGGCCGTGCTCCAGTCCGAAGAGGTCGCCTTCCGCGGCCAGTTCATCGGCGCCGTCGTTGCGGAGACCGCGGAGGTGGCGCGGCACGCCGCCCAGCTCGTCGCCGTCGAGTACGAACAGCTGCCGCACGACACGGAGTTGAGCACCGGCCGGTCCGATCTCTACCGCCCCGAGGTCGTCAACCCCACTTACCCGACCGACACCGAGGACGGCGATGCCGAAGCCGCATTCGCCGCCGCGCCCGTGACCGTCGACGTGACGTACAGCACGCCCATGGAGCACAACAACCCGATGGAGCCGCACACGTGCGTCGCCGTCTGGGAGGTGCCCGAAGCGCCCGGCTCGCAGCCCCGGCTGACGCTGTACGACTCCACCCAGGGGGCCCACCAGGTCAGGAAGACCCTCGCGCCGCTCTTCGAACTCCCGCCGGAGAGCGTGCGGGTGGTCTCACCGCACGTCGGCGGCGGCTTCGGCTCGAAGGGAATGCCCCACGCGCACGACGTCCTCGCCGTGATGGCGGCCAAGGTCTCCGGCGGCCGCCCCGCGAAACTGGCCCTGACCCGGCAGCAGATGTTCTCCCTCGCCGGGCACCGCACTCCCACGGTGCAGCGTCTGCGGCTCGGCGCGGACAGCAGCGGCCGGCTGACCGCCCTCTGCCACGACGTCATCGAACAGACTTCCAGGATCAAGGAGTTCGCGGAGCAGACCGGCGTCGCGAGCCGGATGATGTACGCCGCCGAGAACCGCAGCACCAGCCACCGGCTGGCGGCGCTCGACATCCCCGTACCGTCGTGGATGCGGGCCCCGGGCGAGGCCCCCGGCATGTTCGCAGCGGAAGCGGCCATGGACGAACTCGCCCTCGCCTGCGGCATCGACCCCGTCGAGCTGCGCGTACGCAACGAACCCGGGACCGACCCGGAGAGCGGCCGCCCGTGGTCGGGCAGGCACCTCGTCCAGTGCCTGCGCACGGGAGCCGAACGCTTCGGCTGGGACCGGCGCACCGGACCCGGCACCCGGCGCGAGGGCGACTGGCTGATCGGCATGGGCGTCGCGAGCTCCACCTACCCCGCATACGCCTTCCCCGGATCTGTCGCCGAGATCGAACGCCGCGCGGACGGCGGCGGCGGTCCCGGCGGATACGCCGTACGCATCGGCGCGGCCGACCTCGGCACCGGCACGTGGACCGCGCTCACGCAGATCGCGGCTGACGCCCTCGACTGCCCTCTCGGCGAAGTGCACCTGGAGATCGGCGACACCGACCTGCCCTCCGGCACCGTCGCCGGCGGCTCCTCCGGCATCAACTCCTGGGGCTCCACCGTCGTGGCCGCCGCCCGCGCCTTCCGGGAGGAGCACGGCGCCGCCCCCGCGCCCGGTGCGCGGACCCGTGCCTCCATGCCCTCCGACCCCGCCCTGCGGAACTACGCCGCGCACTCCTTCGGCGCCCAGTTCGCGGAGGTCCGCGTGCACACCGGCACCGGGGAGGTCCGGGTGCCGCGCATGCTGGGCGTCTTCTCCACCGGGCGCATCATCAACCCCCGTACCGCACGGTCCCAGTTCATCGGCGGCATGGTCATGGGAATGTCGATGGCGCTGTTCGAGGAGAGCGTCTTCGACCACGGCACCGGTCACGTCGTCAACCACGACTTCGCGCAATACCACGTCCCCACCTGCGCCGACGTGCTCGACATCGACGCCGTGTGGCTGGACGAACCGGACCTGCACGCCAACCCCATGGGCGCGAAGGGCATCGGTGAGATCGGCATCGTGGGCTCGCCGGCCGCCGTGGTCAACGCCGTGCACAACGCCACAGGAATCCGCGTCCGCGACCTGCCGGTCACACCGGACAAGCTTCTCCGGTCCTGAAACGCACCGGCGCGCCGGACACGAGCCGCGACGTCCGGCCGGCGCGCGCCGGTCACACACGATTCACCCGTGGCGCCCCGCAACCGGCATGCCTGCGGGTATCTTGCGGAACATGCCCCCGGAACAACCCGGTCCCCCCGAGGCGGACGCGGTCCCGCCCCCGCCGTCGGGGTACCAGCTCAAGGCGGTCGTCTTCGACGTCAACGAGACGCTCAGCGACATGACGCCGCTGCGCGGCCGTTTCGAGGACGTGGGCGCGCCCGCCGGCCTCATGCCGACCTGGTTCGCCGGAGTGCTGCGCGACGGCTTCGCGCTGGCCGCCGCCGGCGCGTACGCGGACTTCGCCGACATCGCATCGGACGGTCTGCGCACTCTGCTCACCGCGCTCGACGGACGCTCCACCGCCGAGGCGGACGAGGCCGCCCGGCACATCCTCGCCGGCATGGACGAACTGCCCGTGCACCCCGATGTCCCGGGCGGTGTCCACGCGTTGCGCAGAGCCGGATTCCGGCTGGTGACCATGACGAACGGATCGCCCGAGCTGACCCACGGGCTGCTCGTACGAGCCGGGGTGCGCGACCGGTTCGACGCCCTGCTGGGCGTGAGCGGGCCCCGCTGCTGGAAGCCGGCCCCCGAGGCGTACCGGTACGCGGTGCGCAGGGCCGGGGTGCGGCCGGGCGAGGCTCTGCTCGTCGCCGTACACCCCTGGGACGTCGACGGGGCGCAGCGCGCGGGACTCGCCGGTGCCTGGCTGAGGCGCGGCACGGAGCCCTACCCGGAGACGATGTCGCGGCCCAAGTGGACCGCGGAGAACCTGGAGGAGCTCGCGGAGTCGCTCGCGGCGCGCGCCAACGGGCAGGGGCCGGGGCAGCAGGGGCAGAGCTGATCCCGGCTCAGGAGGCCTGCCGGTCGCTGAACCGCAGGGTGCGGCAGGCCAGTTGCACCACCAGCCGGTGGTCGGGCAGTGCGAGGTTCACGTCGAGCAGGCTCTCCACGCGTGCGATCCGCTCCGCGACGGTGTTGCGGTGGATGCCCAGACGGGCGGCCGTGGACGACGCGGACGACTCGTGTTCGAGGTACGCCTCAACCGTCCGGATCAGCTGCGTTTCGCCCCGGTCATACAGCGGCTTGAGAATCTGCCGCGCATAGGTCTGGAAGGACTCCAGGCTGTACCAGTCGGCGAGCAGTTGCTGCAGGTCCAGCTCGTCGATGTGCGCGACACGCACGCTGCGGGCCCCGGTGCCGGCCAGCAGGCATGCCTGCCGTGCCTCCGTCAGGGTCCTGGCCAGGCCCTCCGGCCCCTTGCGCGGTCGGCCCACCCCGGCGGTCAGCAGGGCTTCGCCGGACAGCGAGTTGAGCGCAGCGCGGAGCGGCTTGACCACGTCCCCGTGGGACGAGTGCGCCGGCTCGCGGTCGGCCGTCGCCCAGAACGCCCAGCCCTCGCCGCGTTCGACGAGGTGGCCGCCCAGGCCCTGTTCGCCGAGTGCGGCGTTGAGGACCTCCGTCAGGCGGCGGCGGTTCGACGCGGAGCGTGTCGGGCGCAGGTGGACCCCGGTGTGCCAGCCGTGCATCCGCCAGCCGAGTTTCAGACCGCTCTCCGCGAGGTCGCGGCTGGGATGGTTCGGCTTCTTCAGCAACTCGGAGAGGAGATCGCTGCGTTCGCGCCCCTCGCGTTCCCCTTCCAGGCGGCGCCGCGCCGCCCAGCCGGTGACGGCGGAGGCGGCGAGCACCGCGGCCTGCTCCGCCGTGGTCGTCCACGTCCGGGGGCCCGGCGGCAGCTGCACCGCGAGCCACATGTCGGGGCCTGACTGGGCGTCGAGGACGACGGGGACGAGGACGAGGTCGCCTTCCCGGCCGTCGGCGGCACCAGGAAATGTATGCGGGGAGGGATCCGTCAGCGCGCCCTCGGGCAGTGCCAGAGCGGATCCCGCGAGCACGGCGCCGACGGGGCTGATCAGGCCGGCCTGTCCGCTGAGCATGCGCGCCAGGGTGTCCAGGACGGGGCCGGGTTCGGTGTGACGGCGACGCAGGTGACGGCCGAGCTGGCTCAGCACGTCCGCCCGTACCAGTTCGGGCGCGTGGACGACGCGGTCGAGTTGCCGCGCCAGCTGAAGGGGGTCCTTGAAGGTGGCGACGAGCAGCGGCATGCCCAGCTTGCCGGCCAGCCGCGTGGCGGAGCCGACGAGGTGCGGCCCGTTCGTCACCACGAACCCGACCGCGCCCGCGGCCCGTACGGCACTGAGCATCATGTCCAGGACGACGAGTTCCGTCTCGCCGGGAGCTGCGACGACGAGCGCGCCGGGAGGGACCGATTCCGCGCTGGCCAGGGTCGAGACGACCTCGATCGAGCGCACCTCTTGGTCGAGACCCGCCTCTCCGGCGGCGAGATGAGCGCCCACCAGCCCCTCCAGCCCGCACAGCATGCGGACCGTCACCGGCTGCCAGGACGTCGTCATGCGGCAGCCCTCTCCAGCGGTACGTAGTCCATGTCGTAACCGAACGAGCGGGGCCCGAGCAGTTCCAGCCCCGCTTCGGTGCGCCACGCCGGGTCGCAGGGGATCGCCAGCACCTCGACCCACAGTCCGTAGCGCACACGCTCAGCCGTGATGCACCTGCCCGTCTCCTGCTCCAGTACACAGATCAGGTCAGGCACGCACGCCTTGATGCGGCCGTCCTCGAGTGCGACGAGGTATTCGTTCTGCATCTCGATGCGCAGGGCGCGGTCGCGCTGTTCGCTGTGTTCGACGACGACGGTGCCGGTGGTGGACTGGCCGAGGTGCCGCCTGGGCACTTCGACGACCTTGCCCTCGAAGAGGGTCCGCGCCCCGTAGCCCGCCGCCAGTCCTTCCCGGTCGCGGTCCCCGAGCAGGCGTCCCATCTCGGCCGCCCTGGAGTACGAGCCGACCAGCATGCCCTTGGTGATCTCGTCCATGGAGAGCGGCCGCCAGGCCATTCCCGCCCAGCCGCCCATCGCCGGCATCGACAGCCGGATCACCGATTCCGCGTCGGCGCTGTTCACCCCGTCCACGAGGAGGTTGGAACCCTTGTCGGCGGTGAAGGCGGCAGGGGTGAGGTCGATCCCCGCCATCGTCAGCGTGGTCTGGCTGAGTTTGGTGACGCCCCGTCCGGTGCCGTCGGCGTCCACGAGCGGCAGGCCGAGTTGCGCGGCCGCTATGACCGGGACGACGGCCATGATGCCGGTCATGGCCACACCCACCACGGCCTGGACCGTCACGCCGGTGTGCTGTTCGACTCCCCGTACGGCACGGACGATCTCGCCGCCCTCGTACGGCTTTTCATGCATGACCGTTCCTGAGCCGACGAAGCCGACGGGCACCGCCAGGCTCTCGGGCGGCAGTTCGCCGGGCTGCACCACCTGGACCGGGCCGTGCTCGCGTAACGCCCGCCGGAGGATCGGGTCCACGAGCTCGGTGCCGGTACCTCCCCCGCCGCCCGTGCCGAGCAACATCGCTGCCCGGGACAAGGCCGGCACATCCTCGATCGTGAACTGCCACATGTGACCATTGTGCTGTCGCTCACCGAGCCGAAACGGTCGATGGCTGAAATGACATATGCCTACGGAACCAGAGTGGCCGGACGGTAGTCCTCGTCGAGGCCGAAGGCCCGTGGTCCGAACGCCGCAAGCGCCTCCGGAGTGCACAGCCTGTCGGGTGCCGAGATCACGAACACCCGCACGCGCTGTCCGAAAGACAGCGCCTCGGTGGTCACGGGCTGCCCCGACTCGGCGTGCAGGACGGTGACGAGATCGGGCACGACGGCGACCGTCCGGCCGTCGATCCGTGCCAGGAGATTCTCGTTCTGGAAGACGAGTTCGCATGCGCCCTCGGCGCTGCCGGTGCCGTCGGCGGCGATGGCCGCACGACCCCTGGCGAAGCCGTCCGTGGTCCGGCGGTCCACATCGACGACCTTGCCGGAGAAGACGACCGTGCCGTGCCGGTACACCGTGCGCGGCAACGTCTCGCGGAGCGCCGCGAACGGGTCACGGTGACTCTCCCGTGCCTCCCGCACCGCCCGTCCCAGCTCAAGGGCCGTGCTCACGGTGCGCGGCACGGCCGTACGGCGGACGTCGGCGCCGCTCATCGGATACAGCGCCATCCATGCCGAGGCGCCCATGCTGACGGCAAGGGCACGGGCAAGCGACTCCAGCCGCCGGTTGTCCGGCCCGGCGTCGACGACCGCCACACTGCCCTGCTCGTCCGCGATCGCCATGGGTGAGCCGGGCAGACCGCTCGCGCCGAAGGTCGTCATCGACAGCTCGGGGAAGGCCCGGCCCATGCCGTCGGCGTCCACGACGGGCAGCCCGAGCTGTGCGGCGGAGATCAGGGGGACCATCGAGTTCATCCCGCCGCACTCGGCGGGCATCGTGGCGGTGACTGGGCGGCCCAGGTGGCGCTCCAGCGCCCGCAGGGCGAGGGCGGCTTCCTTGCCGTTCGGCAGCTTCTCCACGACGACGGTCGGCGCCCCCATCATCGCGGCGGTGACGACGAGAGCGTCCTCGGGGAGCTCCTCGGGATCGAGGAACTGGACGGGCCCACCGGCCGCCGCCAGGGAATCGGCCGCCAGCGCCTTCCCCAGGTACGGATCGCCTCCGCCGCCGGTGCCGAGCAGCGCGGCTCCCCAGGCCAGGTCCGGCAGATCCGTGAGCGTCAGGTCCCAGGGCATCATCGGGCTCCGCGGAAAGGTGCCGCCGTGGAGGGCGCGGAGGCATCCCGGGCCAGATCTCCCACGGCCTTGACGCGGATGCGCGTCGCGTTGCCCGGGAGGTAGGCGAGCGGGATCTCCTCCACCTCGACGATCTCGACCGTGCCGGGGCCGGCGCCGGCGATGAGAGCCCGGTCGGTGGCTTCCTGCTTGGCGGTGTCCAAAGCGGCGTCCCGCTGACCCGGCTGAATCGCGAAGATCCGGTCCACGTCCCCGCTGATCTGGGCTATGGCGGCACCGACCGCGTTGGCGACGGCGAACTGCTCCGGACGCAGCACGGAGGATGCCACCGGCAGCTCCTCGGGAAGCAGGACGCTGCCGCCCCCGACGAGGACGACGGGGACGGGAGCACGGCTGGTCCGCATCCGGTCGACCGTTCCTGTGATCCGATCGGTCACGTGGCTGAGCCCGGCGGTCACAAGGCCGCCGTCCAGCGAAGCCACCAGCCCGGGGTCGCCGATCTGCGCGCGCCCGGCGGCCACGACGAGATCTGTGGCGGTGAGGGTCTTCCCTCCGAACACCAGCGCCTCGTCCCGCAGCCGGTATCCGACACTGTCCGGTCCGACTTCGACCTCCCCGCCGCTCTGCCGGACGACGCTGCCTCCGCCGATTCCGAAGGAAAGCACGTCGGGCATGCGGAAGTTGGTGCGGATGCCGCCCACGCTCACTTCCGTGCTGGCCTCCCGCGGGAACCCGCGGTGCAGGATGCCCACGTCCGTGGTCGTACCGCCGACATCCACGACGGCGCAGTCGTCGACGCCGGAGAGATATGCCGCGCCCCGCATCGAGTTGGTCGGTCCGGAGGCGAATGTCATGACGGGATACTGACGCGCGTAGTCCACGCCCATGAGCGTGCCGTCGTTCTGGCTGAGATACAGCGGCGCATGCAGGCCGATGGCGCCCAGCGTCTCGACCATGCCGTCGCAGATCCGTTCCGCGAGTTCGCCGAGCGCGGCGTTGATCACCGTGGCGTTCTCCCGCTCGAGCAGGCCGGTGCGGCCCACTTCATGGGAGAGACTCACCCGCAGACCGGGCACCCGTTCGGTGAGGATCTCCGCCACTTCCAGCTCGAACTCCGCGTTGACGAGGGAGAAGACGGACGTGACCGCGACCGAACGGACCTCATTGGCGGTGAGTTCGTCGGCGATCCGGTGCAGTTCCGCGGGGACGAGCTTGGAGATGACGCGCCCGTCGTACTCGTGCCCGCCGTGACACATGTAGGTGTGGCCGCCGATGGCGTTCACCAGGTTCTCGGGCCATTCCACCAGCGGGGGCAGCGACTGGGTGGCGGGCAGCCCGAGACGTACGGCGGCGGTGGGCGCCAGGTCACGCGCCTCGACGATCGCATTGATGAAATGGGTCGTCCCGAGCATCACGCCGGTGACCGCCGCAGGGTCGAAGTCCCTGCGTCCCCTGAGGTCTTGGACCGCCCGTACGATTCCGTCGGTCACATCGGGGGTGGTGGTGACCTTCGCGTCGGCCAGCACGGAGTCGCCGTCCATGAGGACGGCGTCCGTGTTCGTTCCGCCGACGTCGATACCGATCCGCATGTGGTGAGGACTCCTTGGTCAATTGACGCGCCGGCACTCGGACTTGAGCGGCACGCCAATGTCCCATGTCCAAGGGAACGTTGCTCCGTTCCTTGAAATGCCCGAAGCGGATACGGCGGCATCGATTCGGCGGGCGGTGACTGAACTCCCGAATTGTAGACGTGGATTCCTGCCTCACGCAGCGGGCACCGGAGGGCACTGTGCAAGGGTCCGCCGACCCGCCTGTGCATGATGCACCGGGCGGCGGTCCCCGTGAATCGCTTCAGCGCCCACGGGCGGCGGGGAGGTGCCGTGCACACTGCCGGTCCGTGCGCCTCGTGCGTGCACTGTGACACTTCCTGCGCGCTCCTGGAATGCCTACCGTGAGGTCGGCAGGAAGGGATCCTGCCGCAACGGAAGCCATGGAGCGCGCAGATGGCCACTCGCCGCCGGTCCCCTGACTCTGTGAAGGAAGAATCACCGGAGTCCGCGCGCTGCTGCACCGTCACGGCTTTCGCCGAGCCCCTGCCGCATTCCGCGTCCGCCATGGTGCCTTCGTCCGGAGACGACAGAATCCTCGAACTGGTTGAATTCCTGACCCCCGTTCCCGAAGCGGTCCCCGCGGCGCGTCGCCACGTCACGCGCCTGCTGCGCGAATGGGGGTTGAGCGCGCTGACCGACACGGCCGCGCTTCTGGCGTGCGAGCTGGTCTCCAACGCCGTCAAGCACGGGACCCCGGCTCCCGGGACCGCGAGCGGCGGCGGCGTGCAGCAGATCGTGCTGACGCTGCGCTACCACAACGGGTTGTTCATCGAGGTATGGGATCCCGGTTCGCCGGGGCGGCACCCCCACGTGCGCATCGCGGCGCCACATGACGAGGTCGGCCGCGGGCTGCGGCTCGTCGACACCCTGAGCCGCGCGTGGGGGCACTACATCCCCGCGTACGGAGGCAGGACGGTCTGGTGCGAAGTGGTGTCGCCGGCGTACGGCGAAGGGCGTCACCGCGGGCCTCGCTGAGCCGGCCGCGGCCACCGCGTCCGCTCCGGCCGCACGCCGAGTGATCCACCGGCCGCCCGCCAGGTGATCCAGTCGTCTCCCGCCTGCCCGGATGTCCCCGGGCCCGGCCCCCACCGCAGACCCTTGACAGGCCGATCGGGTTGCTGGATTACTGGACCGCGCCGCGAGGGTGACCGAATGGTCGGTCGGCGGAGCGAGTACGGGAGCCGAGAGCGTGGGACGCATGACGCAAGCCATGAGCGACGGGGCGGCGCAGGCGATGTTCGCCGAGGACCAGGCGTCACAGGCGCTGGGCATCACGCTGCTGGAGGCCGGGGACGGCACGGCGAAGCTGCGCATGACGGTCACCGCGGCGATGGTGAACGGCCACGGCATCGCACACGGCGGCTATCTCTTCCTCTTCGCCGACACGGCGTTCGCCTGCGCCTGCAACAGCTACGGCCCTGTCACGGTCGCCTCCGGCGCCGACATCTCCTTCGTCAGGCCCGCGCGGGAGGGCGATACGCTCACGGCGCTCGCCGAGGAGCGCACCAGCTACGGCCGCAGCGGGATCTACGACGTGAGCGTCCTGCGCGACGGCGAGGTCATAGCCGAGTTCCGCGGCCGCAGCCGCACCGTAGGGCGCGTGGAGGGTTCACCATGACGATGAGCGAGACCCCGGCACCGGCAGGCGTGCCGCGCAGGACCGGGGAGCCGCTGCCCTCGGACTTGCGGGACGCGGGCGAGCGGATGGACGCCGAGGAGCTGCGCGCGCATCAGCTCACCGGGCTCCGGCGGACGCTGCGCACCGCCTACGACGAAGTCGAGCTGTACAGAAGGAAGTTCGACGAGGCAGGGGTGCGCCCCGAGGACTGCCGCACCCTGGAGGACCTCTCCCGCTTCCCCTTCACCACCAAGGCGGACCTGCGGGAGACGTACCCGTTCGGGATGTTCGCCGTGCCGATGGCCGATGTACGCCGCATCCACGCCTCAAGCGGCACGACAGGCCGTCCGACGGTGGTCGGTTACACCGAGGGCGACATCTCGATGTGGGCGGACATGGTCGCCCGCTCCATCCGGGCCGCGGGCGGCCGCCCGGGTGACAAGGTCCATGTCGCCTACGGGTACGGCCTGTTCACCGGCGGACTCGGCGCGCACTACGGAGCGGAGCGCGCGGGCTGCACTGTCATCCCCGTCTCCGGAGGCATGACCGCCCGCCAGGTCCAGCTCATCCAGGACTTCCAGCCCGAGATCATCATGGTCACCCCGTCCTACATGCTCACGCTGCTGGACGAGTTCGAACGGCAGGGCGTCGACCCGCGCGGCACCTCGCTCAGGACGGGCGTCTTCGGCGCGGAGCCGTGGACGGAGGAGATGCGCGCGGAGATCGAGGAACGCGTCGGCATCCACGCCGTCGACATATACGGGCTGTCCGAGGTCATCGGCCCCGGCGTCGCGCAGGAGTGCGTGGAGAGCAAGGACGGACTGCACATCTGGGAGGACCAGTTCTACCCGGAGATCGTCGACCCCGTCACCGACGTGATCCAAGCGCCCGGCGAGGAAGGGGAGTTGCTCTTCACCTCCCTCACCAAGGAGGCCATGCCGGTCATCCGCTACCGCACCCGCGACCTGACGCGGCTGCTGCCCGGCACCGCACGTCCCGCCTTCCGCCGCATGGAGAAGGTCACCCGGCGCTGCGACGACATGATCATCCTGCGTGGCGTCAACATCTTCCCCAGCCAGGTCGAGGAGATCCTGCTGCGCACCCCCGGCCTCGCGCCCCACTTCCAGCTGCGGCTGGGCACCCGCGGCCGCCTCGACCACATGACCGTCCGCGTGGAGAGCCGGCCCGGCACCGCCACCGGGCAGCGCGAGGCCGCCGGGGAGTCGGTCGCCAGGGCGGTCAAGGACGGCATCGGGCTGAGCGTCGAGGTCGAGATCGTGGAACCGGAGACGCTGGAGCGCTCCGTCGGCAAGATCCGCCGCGTCGTCGACGAGCGCTCACGGGGTTGACGAGCTCTCACGGGGTCGAGGGGCCCCGGTCCCCGCGGTCGTCGCGGGCGCCGAAGTTGTCCGTCGTGAACTGCGCGTTGGCGACGAGGAATCCGCCGTCCACGGGATACGACTGGCCGGTGGTGTAGGTCGCCGCGTCCGAGGCGAGCCATGCGATGAGCGAGGCGACCTCGCGCGGGTCGCCGGGACGGGGGACGGGCAGCGCCGGACGGTCGAGGGTGTGGACGTCGGCGTCCTCCAGGCCCGACATCCTCGTGGCGATCAGGCCCGGTGCGACGGCGTTCACCGTGATGCCGTGCCTGGCCAGTTCGACCGCCATCGACTTCGTCAGTCCGCCCAGTCCGTGCTTGGCGGTGTTGTACGCCGCCGACGAGGGCAGCGGCGTGTGCTCGTGCACGGACGTGACGTTGATGATGCGGCCGCCGTGCCCCTGGCCGATCATCCGGCGCGCGGCGCGCTGGCTCAGCAGCAGCGGCCCCTCCAGATCCACCCGCATCACATGCCGGAAGTCCTCGAAGGTCATCTCGGTGAACGGGGCCGCACGGTTGGTCCCCGCGGCGTTGACGAGGACGTCCAGCCGGCCGAAGGCGTCCGCGAATTCGTCGACGACCGCCTCCGGCCCGGGAAGCCGGGTGAGGTCGAGGTGACGCACCTCGGCACTCCGTCCGTGCCCGCGCACCTGGTCGGCGGTGGCGCGTGCGTCGGCCTCGTCCGCGAACCAGGTCACGCCGACGTCGAATCCGTCCCTGGCCAGTGCCGCGGCGGTCGCCCTGCCGATGCCCGACTCCGAGCCGGTGACGACGGCGACCTTGCCTCCGGGGGTGCCGGAGCTGCCGGGGGTGGGGTCGTGGTCCATGGGGATGCTGCTCCTCGTCCGCGAGACCGGGCACCGGGGGTTCCGGTGGCACTGCCGGTGCTGGAAGAGTGCCCGGCAACGGCCCCGCCGACCGTCCCGCCGCCCGTCCTTCCCGCCGCGGCGCAGGCCGGGCTGCGGGTGGCGGGCTGCCGGTGCGGGCTGCCCGGTGGGGCCCCGCGTAACGCGGTCAGGCCGCGGCCTCCAGGTTCAGCAGGGTCCGTTTGGCCTCGGCTCCTCCCGCGTATCCGCCTGCTGAGCCGTCCGAACGTACGACCCTGTGGCACGGGACGACGACCGGCAGCGGGTTGGTCGCGCAGGCGGTGCCGACGGCGCGTACGGCTCTTGGGCTGCCCGCGGCGGCGGCCACCTGCGCGTAGCTCTCGGTCCGTCCGTAGCCGATGTCCGGCAGGTGCGTGATCACCTCCCGCCGGAACCCCTTGGCCAGCCGCAGGTCCAGGGCGAGTTCGAAACGGGTGCGCCGCCCCTCGAAGTACTCCTCGATCTGCCGCACGGCCTGCGCGAGGCGCGCGGGAGCCAGCAGTACGCGCGGGCTGACGCGGTCCGCGAGATCCGCCAGCACGGCGTCATGGTCCTGTACGCCGTAGGCGACGCGGACCAGACCCCGCTCCGTGGCGGCGAGCAGCAGGGGCCCGACGGGCGTCTCCAGCGTGCGGTAGGCGACGTCCAGGAGCCCTTCGCGCTCGGCGGACTCGGCCAGCCGGGCGTGGAGACGCTCGTGTGCAGCGGCGTCGGTGGCCGGCAGGGCTGCGAACGGGTCGAGGCCGGCTCCGGTTCCGGTCCCGGTGCCGTGCGCAGGGGCAAGGGCAGGGCCGGTCCGGCGGGCAGCCTCGGACTTGTCGCCCGGTTGCGTCGTCATGGTTCCTCGCCTCTCTCCTCCGTATGGTGCGCAAGGCGTCTGCGCAGGGACTTGATGCCGTCGGCCGCGGCCCTGCGGGCTGCGTCGGTGCTGCCGCCCGTGACGGCCGCGATCTCCTTGTAGGGCAGGCCGGCCAGATAGTGGTAGGCGACCGCCGCGCGCTGCCGCTGCGGCAGCGCCTTCAGGGCGTCCCACAGCTCTCCGTCGCGCTCCCACTCCGGTGCCGGCTGCTGCTGAGAGCCGCCGGACGACGCCGCGGGCTCCGGAACCTCCGGCACCGCGATCGGGCGCCGTGCGCCGGCCCGTGCCACGTCGATGGCCTTGCGGTGTGCGATCGTCACCAGCCACGCCTCGACGCGGGCGTCATCGGGCAGCCGCGGGTACGCCTTCATGGCGGCGAGGAACGTCTCCGACCAGGCGTCCTCGGCGTCCGCCGGGCCGACGACGGCCCTGCACACCCGGAGCACCACCGGCCCGTACTCGGTGACGATCTCTTCGAAAGGTCTCAGGCTCACACTCACACCCCGTAGGCGAATCACGGCCCGCCGGCCGCCGGACGAGACGGCCCGCGCCAGGGCCCTCAGAAGAGCCGGGCCGTCCTCGTCACCGACCCGGCACCTTCCAGCTCCAGCAGGAACCGCTTGCGCTCCAGCCCGCCCGCGTAACCCGTCAGGGAACCGTCGGCGCCGACGACGCGGTGGCAGGGCACGATCACGGACAGCGGATTGCGGCCGTTGGCGGCACCGACGGCCTGCGCGAGGGCCTGGTCGCCCAGCTCCCGCGCGAGCTGTCCGTACGAGCGGGTCTCCCCGTACGGGATCTGCCGCAGCAGTCCCCACACACGCTGCCGGAAGGGCTCACCGCGCGGTGCCAGCGGCAGGTCGAAGCGCTGCCGCTCTCCCGCGAAGTACTCCCTGAGCTGCTGCTCCGTTTCGCTGAAGCCGGTCTCGTCGCGTACGCCGAGCTCGTGCGGGGACGGGCCGCGCAGATGGTCCTCGAAGTAGACGCCGGTCAGGGCCCCGCCGTCCGCGACGAGTGTGAGCGCGCCGAGAGGTGAGCCGACGACGGTGTGCCTGACGTGTCCGCCGGCCGCCGCGTCGCCCGGGCTCCCGGGGTGGTGTGCCGTGCCTTCCGTGTCCGTGGCGCGCACTGTGCCCTCCGCGTCCGTGGCGCGCACTGTCCTCTCGGTGTCCGAGGCGCCCTCGTCCTCGCCGGTGTGGCCGGTGTCCGTCCGTACTGTCATGGCCCCGCTCCTTCCGTGCCGCGTGGGCCGATTCTTCCGGTCCACACCAGGAAGACGTCGCGGAAGCCCCGTACGTGAGACGGGGTGCGGAGAAATCTCCGGATCTCCGCGGATTCCGGGGACCGCAGCCTTATCCGGCCTCCGCGGCCACCTGTTTCAGCGTCCGGCCGCTGAGTGCCGAGCGGGCCCGCTGCGGATCGGGCGTGCGGCCCTCGCGCGCCGCCCGCGCGTCGTTCTCCTTCACCAGGAGCCATGCCTCGCGGCCGTCGCTGCCGGCTCCGCCGCCGCGGAAGCGCGTCAGGGCGTAGCCGCCGCGGAGCTTCGTGCCGTCGAGCCGGAACGTGGCGTGGCCGCGGCGCAGCGCGTCCGCGAAGTCGGGGGAGAGCGGCTCGTAGGTGCCCTCGTCCCAGACGATGACGGCGCCCGCCCCGTACTCCCCGGAAGGCACCACGCCCTCGAACTCCCGGTATTCCAGCGGGTGGTCCTCCGTCGGCATCGCCAGCCGCTTCTCGCGCGGATCGGGCGAGGGACCCTTCGGGACGGACCAGGACTTCAGTACGCCCTCCACCTCCAGGCGGAAGTCGAAGTGCAGGGTGCTCGCGTCGTGGATCTGTACGACGAAGCCGGCAGCGCCCTCGGCCGGGGCGGCGTCGCCGCGGGGCTCGCCGGTCCTGGAGAAGTGCCGCTTGTCGCGGTAGCTCTTCAGGGCGTCCGGCTTCGTGCGCTTCCCGCCGGTTCCGCGCCGGGCGGTCTCCGTGTTCTTCCTGCTCCTGTCGCTCACTGCGGCTCCTTCCGGCGGGCGGACACCGCGTACGAGTGCCCGCGAGTGCCGCCTCACGCACCCGTACGCGGCACGTGCGGCGAGCCCGGCGGGAAGACCGCGGCGCCCCGGGGCGCTGTAGTGAACGGCGCGAAACCGGGTACCTCCGCCGTCCGGGAGTGTCACCCGCGCGCACACCGAACCCGAGAGAGACGTACCGAAGGGAAGCAACCACCGTGAAATTCGGCGTATCGACCTTCATCACCGATCAAGGGATCGCCCCCGACGCCCTGGGCCGTGCCGTCGAGGAGCGCGGCTTCGACTCGCTGCTGATCGCCGAACACACCCACATCCCCGTCGACCGCCGCTCGCCCTACCCGGGAGGGGGCGACCTGCCGGAGATGTACTACCGCACCCTCGACCCGTTCGTCGCCCTGAGCGCCGCCGCCGCGGTCACCGACCGGCTGCTGCTGGGCACCGGCATCGCGCTCGTGCCGCAGCGGGACCCGATCGTCACGGCGAAGGAGGTCGCCTCGCTCGACCTCGTCTCCGGCGGGCGTGCCGTCTTCGGCGTCGGCGTCGGCTGGAACCGTGAGGAGATGGAGAACCACGGGACAGACCCGTCCACCCGCGGGCGCCTCGCCGACGAGCGGCTGCGCGCGATCCGCGAGTTGTGGACCGCGGAGAAGGCCGAATTCCACGGTGAGTTCGTCGACTTCGACCCCGTCTACTCGTGGCCCAAGCCGGTGCAGCGTCCGCATCCGCCCATCTGGGTCGGCGGCGCCGAGGGCGCCTTCAAGCGGATCGCCGCCCTCGGGGACGTATGGCTCGCCAACAGGACCACACCCGAACAGCTGGGCCCGAAGATCGAGCGGATGCGCGCGGTCGCAGGCCGGGACGTGCCGGTGACGGTGTACGCGACTCCCGACGACCCCGCGGCGATCGAGGGCTTCGCACAGCTCGGCGTCGAGCGCCTGCTGCTGTATCTGCCGACGCGTCCCGAGGGCGAGTCGCTGGAGGCACTCGACCGGCTCGCCGCGTGCGCCGGCCGGTTCAGCTGAGCGGCGGCCGGCCGTGCCGAAGATGACGGGCGACGAGGCGCGGGAACGCTTCGCGCGGGCGCGGGCCGCCACCCTGGCCACCGCCGACGAGACCGGGCGACCGCACCTCGTGCCCGTCACCTTCGCCCTCAGCGGCGACGTCGTCGTCTTCGCCGTCGACCACAAGCCGAAACGGTCGCAGCGGCTGAAGCGGCTCGACAACATCCGGGCCAACCCCGCGGTCGCCCTGCTCACCGACGCGTACGACGAGGACTGGGAACGGCTCTGGTGGGCGCGCGCCGACGGCACGGCGCGCGTCCTGCCGGCGCCGGAGAGCTCCGCCGCGTCCGCCGGATACGCGGAGCTGCTCACGCGGAAGTACGCCCGGCAGTACGGGCCGACGCCGCCGCGAGGGCACGTCGTCGAGATCGCGGTGACGCGGTGGAGCGGCTGGCGGGCAGTGTGACCCCTGGCCCCGGCCGGAGGTGCTCGTGCCGCGCGTGGAGTGCGCCCGTCCGCCGGCCGGAGGGGACCGGTCCGCTTGCGGGCCCCGCCGTTCCCGCTGCTCGGTGAACGTGCAACGATCCGCCTCATGGCGACAGTGAGTGAACTCCTCCCCAGCGACGCCGTGAGCCTGGAGGCCCCGGCGGCGGACTGGCGGGAGGCCGTCCGGCTCGCCGGCGAGCTGATGACGCGGACCGGGACGAGCACCGGCGACTACACCGCGGAGATGATCCGGAACGTCGAGGAGAACGGTCCGTACATCGTCATCGCGCCCGGCTTCGCGCTCGCGCACGCCCGTCCGTCACCGGCGGTGCTGAGAACCGGCATGTCGTGGGTGCGGCTCGCGGAACCGGTGGAGTTCGGGCACGAGTCGAACGACCCCGTGGGACTGGTCGTCGGCCTCGCCGCCGAGGACCAGGGCGCACACCAGGCGGCACTCGCGGGGCTGGCGCAGCTGCTGGCTGACCCGGAGACCGAGCAGGCGCTGAAGGACGCCCCCTCGCCGGACGCGCTGCTGGCCGTTCTCGGCGGCGGGCACGGGGGCGGGAACGCCGAGCGGGCGGACGCCGGGACGGCGGCCCGGGACGGTGGCGGTGGCGGTGGCGGTGGTGCCACCGTGCACAAGATCCTCACGGTGTGCGGCAACGGCCTGGGCACGAGCCTCTTCCTGAAGAACACCCTCGAACAGGTGCTGCAGCGCTGGGGCTGGACCGCCCACGTCACCGTCGAGGCCACGGACACCGTCTCGGCGAAGGGCAAGGCCTCGGAAGCCGTCGCCGTGTTCACCTCCCGTGAGATCGCGGCGGCCCTTGCGGACATGGGCGTCCCGGTCCGGGTCATAGAGGACTTCACCAGCACCGCCGAGGTCGACGGTGCTCTTCGCGACACCTACGACGTCTGACGTCGGGAAGGGAGCAGGCGGCACCATGGGCCCGCTCATCTCCACCGCCGAGTTTCTCGTCAACGAGATCCTCAGCCAGCCTCCGTATCTGATCGGGCTGATCACGGCCGTCGGCCTGATCGCGCTGAAGAAGCCGGCGGGACAGGTCGTCGGCGGCGCCATCAAGGCGACCCTCGGCTTCCTGCTGATCAACGCCGGCGCCGGCCTCGTCGTCGACTCCCTCGCACCGCTGGGCGAGATGATCCAGGGCTCGACCGGCGCGCACGGCGTGATCCCCACCAACGAGGCGATCGTCGGCATCGCGCAGGAGCAGTTCGGCGCCCGCGTCGCCTGGCTGATGATCACCGGGTTCGCCCTGAGTCTGCTTCTGGCCCGCTTCACGCCGCTGCGGTACGTCTTCCTGACCGGCCATCACATCCTGTTCATGGCGACGCTGACGACCATGGTGCTCGCCACGGCGGGGCTCTCGCCGGTGGTCGTCGTCATCGTCGGCGGCGTGCTCCTGGGCATCATGCTGGTCTCCATGCCCGCCTTCGCTCATCCCTGGACGAAGCGCATCACGGGCAACAACAGCATCGCCGTCGGGCACTTCGGCACCGCGGGCTACGTCGCCGCGGGCGCGACCGGCCAGCTCATCGGCAAGCGCAGCCGCAGCACCGAGGAGATGAACCTGCCGGAGGGGCTGCGGTTCCTGCGTGACTCGATGGTCGCCACCGCCCTGTCCATGCTGCTGATCTACGTGGTCATGGCGCTGGTCCACCTGGCGGAGGCAGGCCGCCGGACGGCGTTCAAGGCGTTCGCCGCCGGCGGGGGAGAGGCCGCGACCGACGTCGGCAACTACGTGATGAGCGCAGTCATGCAGGGCCTGCAGTTCGGCATCTCCGTCGCCGTCATCCTCTTCGGCGTCCGTACGATCCTCGGCGAACTCGTCCCCGCCTTCCAGGGCATCGCCGCTCGGGTGGTGCCCGGTGCGGTGCCGTCGCTGGACGCGCCGATGGTCTTCCCGTACGCGCAGAACGCCGTCCTGATCGGCTTCATCGCCAGCTTCACCGGCGGGCTGGCCTCGCTGGGGCTGCTCACCGCCGTCTTCGGCCCGGCCTTCGGGCTCGCGCTGGTGCTGCCGGGGCTCGTGCCGCACTTCTTCACCGGCGGTGCCGCAGGCGTCTACGGCAACGCGACGGGCGGCAGGCGCGGCGCCGCAGTCGGCGCCTTCCTCAACGGCGTCCTCATCACCTTCCTCCCGGCGCTGCTGCTGAAGGTGCTCGGAGCCTTCGGCAAGGAGAACACGACGTTCGGGGACGCGGACTTCGGCTGGTTCGGCATCCTCATCGGCAACGCCGCCAAGGCGGGCGAGACCGCGGGCGTCGTACTGATGCTCCTGATCGGCGCCGTGGTGCTCGGGGGCGCCGTGCTGGTGCAGAAGCGCGTGGTGGAGCCCGGCTGGAACCCCGGGGCACGCCGCGACGCCCTGCTGCCGCAGCAGCAGGACGGATCGGACGGACCCGCGGCGGCCGGCGCCTCCACGGGAATCCCCGCCCAGCCGGCGGGACCGGGGACGGGTACCGGTGCCGGTGCGAGCCCGGCGAAGATCGCCCCGCCCCGAGGCGCACCGGCTCCGCCGCCGCCTCCTGCGAAGAGGGAGTGAGCCGCGGGCCGCGCGGCCCGTCGCGACCCTTCCGGAGCGCTCGCGGTTCAGCCGCGGAGCGCCCCGGGGTTCACGCCCCAGGTGAGGTACACATCCGTGTGGCGGGCGGCGACTTCGCCGGCCGCGGGGGAGGAGCCGCCGAAGTACACCCTCGGTGCCGGCTCGGGAAGACGGCTCAACTCCGCGCCCTCGACGCGCAGATGCTCACCGTGGTGGTCGACCTTCCCACCGGCCCGCAGACGGCGCACGATGCCGAGCAACTCGCCCGTGCGCGCGTAGCGTTCGTCCTTGCCGAGGAAGTCGCCGTAGGCACGCTGCTCCGCCGACTCCCCGCCGGTGACGACGTTGGCGCGACGAGTGGGCGGTCTGCGGCGCGTGGCGGGCCGAGGGGCCGCGTCCTCAGCCGCCGTCCAGGACGCCTGTGGCGGCCTTGAGTTGCAGTTCTTCGAGGGTCGCGCTCTGCTCGCGCGCACGCCGGAGGAGTCCGGTGAGCTGCTCCTCGTCGAGGACGGCGGACCGCGGTCCCTCAAGGGCGTGCAGCGCCTGCCACATCAGCCTCTTGCCCTCGACTCCCAGGCGCAGCGCCTCCAGTTCGAGGACGCTGCTCAGCGGTGACCTGCGTACGAGGAAGCCGTTGGTCTTGGCCCTGCCGGCCTTCTCCAGCAGCCACCCGGCGGCCGTCCTGTAGCGGCGCACCGGTAGGCCGAAGCCGTGCATGATCCGCAGCAGCGCTGCGCGGTCCTGCGCGATCTCGTCGGCGACGCGCAGGAGCGTCGCCCCCGCGGGCGACATGGCGTGCCGCTTGGCGACGCGGCGTGCGAGTTCGCTGCCGCTGGTCGCCCCGAGGAGATGGTCGTTGAGGTAGATGGCAAGCGGGTCCGTCATCGGCCCGGCCGAGCGGGCCGCCCCGGCGTTGCCGGAGCCGGTGGCGTCGCCGGTCGCGGTGTTCGCGGCACGTGTCATGGGTGGCTCCCGTCGGGACGAGGCGCCTGCTCCTCCAGGCTCGCACCCGGCGGTGCGCTGTCAATTCGCGGCGGCTGCGCGCACGCCCCCGGGCGGCTGCCACCTGGGGTGATCCGTCCAGGTGTGCCTTCGCCCGCTCGGAGTACAGGTCCGTTTGTTGATCGCGGCGTGCTCCGGTGAAGTGGTCGTAGTGGAGGTTTCCGGCCTTCCTCTCGACGCCGGGTCCCTCCCGCTCCGGACCGCCACGCGAGACGGGAAGACCATGACCGACACCGCACCCATCAGCACCCCCTTCACCGCCGAATCCACCGCCGAAGAGGTCATCGGCGGCATCGACCTGACCGGACGGCGGGCCGTCGTCACGGGCGGTGCCTCCGGCATCGGCGCGGAGACCGCTCGCGCGCTGGCCGGTGCGGGTGCGCAGGTGACCCTCGCTGTACGGGACACGGAGGCGGGGCGGCGCAAAGCGGCGGAGATGGCCGCCGCCACCGGCAACGAGCAGATCCGGGTCGCCCGGCTCGATCTGGCCGACCGCAGGTCCGTCGCGGGTTTCCTGGCCGCGTGGGAGGGCCCGCTGAACATCCTGGTCAACAACGCCGGGGTCATGGCCTCGCCCGAGGTGCGTACGCCCGAGGGCTGGGAGCTGCAGTTCGCCACCAACCACCTGGGCCACTTCGCGCTCGCCGTGGGGCTGCACCGTGCGCTGGCGGCGGCGGGCGGTGCACGCGTCGTCTCGGTCAGTTCCAGCTCGCACCTGCGTTCACCGGTCGTCTTCGAGGACATCCACTTCCGCAGGCGTGCATACGATCCGTGGACCGCGTACGCGCAGTCCAAGACGGCCAACGCGCTCTTCGCGGTAGGGGCGTGGGAGCGCTGGGAGAGCGACGGAATCGCCGTCAACTCCCTGATGCCGGGCGCCATTCGCACCCGTCTGCAGCGCCACGTCACCGAGGAGGAGCTGGAGCGGCTGCGCGCCGAGGCCGGCGGCGACGCCCCGGCGTGGAAGACGCCCGGGCAGGGCGCGGCGACGTCGGTGCTCCTGGCCACGTCGTCGCTGCTGGAGGGCGTCGGCGGCCGCTACTTCGAGGACTGCAACGAGGCACCGCTGCACGAGCCCGGCTCCGAGCGGGGTGTGGCTCCCCACGCCGTCGATCCCGAAGCGGCGGCGCGGCTGTGGCAGGTCTCCGTCGAGACCCTGACGGCCTGAAGGAGCGCTCGCCCGCATTCACGCCCCTCGCCTTCAATGGGCGCACCTGCGGAATCCGCAGGGGCCGGGTGCAGGCACACGTCGCACTTCTCCGCGATGCCCGATTCCGCTTGTGCCCGTCGAGTGAAGGTCTGTACGCGGGGGCGGTGTTCTCAAGGAGGGCGGCTCCAGGATGTGCCTGCTTCGGGTCGGCAGACCCGGGGCGGGGGCGCGAACGACGCGCCCTGGAACATCCTCCCCCCCACCATGAGGAGCGGAATGACTCTGACGTCCCTCAGCCGGCGTGCACGCGTCTCGCTTGCCGCCGTGGCGGCCGGCAGTGCCGCCGTTCTGGGCTTCGCGGTACTGCCGTCGTCCGCGACGGCGACCCCCGCCGAGAAGCCCGCCCAGGTCGCGGCCAAGAGTGAGAAGTCGGCCAAGGCCGATGCGGTCACGCGGGCCCAGATGCTGGAGCGCGCGGCCACCTGGCTGACCGCGAACAACGGCGCGCAGGTTCCCTACAGCCAGACCGAGGTCTGGTCCGACGGGTACCGGCAGGACTGCTCCGGCTACGTGTCGATGACGCTGGGCCTGTGGAAGTCCGGGCCGAACACCGTCGAGCTCGCGGGCAACCGGGATCTGACCACCCCGATGAACGTGGGTGACCTCAAGCCCGGCGACCTGCTCATCGACGCGGACGGCTCCAACACCACGCGCCACGTGGTGATCTTCGAGAAGTGGACCGACGACTCGAAGACGGCCTACTCGGCGTTCGAGCAGCGCGGCGGCCACGGCACGGACCACCGGGTGCTGGACTACGGTCTGGACGCCGGCAGCGAGTACAAGGCCTACCGTCCGAACAACCTGACGGACTGAGCCGGTCCGGGCCGCACGGCCTGTGCCTGTGCCGTACGGCCCGTGCCACAACAGCCGAGCGCTCCCGTCCCTCCTCTCGTGGACGGGAGCGCTCCGCGTCGCGCCGGAGCGCTCATTCCTTCACGGAACCGGCGTTCGCCCCGCGGATGAAGTGGCGCTGGAAGCAGAAGAAGAGCACCGCCACCGGAATCGTCGACAGCAGAGCCGCGCCCAGCTTCAGCGGATACTGCGTGCCCTGACCCAGCCCGCCGGAGACGAACCGCGCCAGACCGGTGGTGAGCGTCTCGTAGTCGCTGGACTGGGTCGATACCAGGAAGTGCGTGAACTCGTTCCACGATCCCTGGAACGACAGCAGCGTTACGGTGATCAGTGCGGGCCGTGACATCGGCAGCACCACGTACCAGAAGATCCGCCCCACACCGGCGCCGTCGATCCGCGCCGCCTCCTCGACCTCCCGTGGGATGGACTCGAAGAACTGCTTCATGATGAAGATCCCCGCCGCGTCGAAGAGCAGCGGCACGATCATCCCGGTGTAACTGTCGAAGATGCCCAGCGTGTTGAGGACCAGGAACTTCGGGATGAGCAGCACGACCGGCGGCACGGCCATCACCGCGATGAGGAAGGCGGTGAGCACGACACGGCCGCGGAAGCGCAGCCTGGCCAGCGCATAGCCTGCCGCCGAGTCGAACAGCACGCGGCCCAGTGTCACCACGACCGTCACCAGCGTGCTGTTGCCCAGCCAGCGCATGAACGGCACACTGCCGGCCTCGCCGGAGCCGCTGAGCTTGTCGAAGACGGCTGTGGTGGGGGCCTGGGGCAGCAGCGACAGCGGGTGTGACGCGGCCTCCGGATCGGTCTTGAAACTCGTCGACAGCTGAACCAGGAACGGCAGCGCGTAGAGCAGGGCGAAGCCGAGCAGCAGCGCGTAGCCGGCCAGCCGGGCGGGCCGCGGGAACCGTGCCAGTACGGGCCGTTCGTCCGTGGAGAGCGGTTTCTCAGTTGTGCGCACGGTGCGCCTCCTTGCCCTCGTCGGCAGCGGGCTGCCGGGCGGTGGCCGTGGCAAGACGCCGCCTCAACTGCCCCCGCACGCCGCGCTCGCGCAGCAGGAAGCGCTGGATTCCCGTCATCACCAGGACGATCCCGAGCAGGATGAACGAAATGGCGGCGCCCTGCCCGAACTCCGCGTTGTCGAACCCGTAGGAGTAGGAAAGAAAGGCGGGCGTGAGGGTGCTGTTGGCGGGGTCGCCCTGACCCATCACGTACACCTGGTCGAAGACCTGCCAGGTGGCGATCAGACCGAGTGTCGTCACCAGGAACAGCACCGGACGCAGCGCCGGAAGATACACATGGCGCAGCACATGGCGGCGGCCAGCCCCGTCGAGGGCCGCCGCCTCCTCCAGTTCGCGGGGGATGTTCTGAAGCGCCGCGAGGAAGATGAGCATGAAGGTGCCCGAAGTCGTCCATACGGCAAGCAGGATGAGCGTGCACATGGCCACCGAGGGCCCCGCGAGCCACTCCACCCAGGGAAGCCCCATGAGGCGGTGCTCGCCGAGCGCACCGTCCGGGCGGCCGTCGACGATCCCCACTGCGTCGAGCAGCACCCACAGGACGCCGCGCGAATCCTGGAACCAGTTCGGGCCTTTGATCCCGATCCAGCTCAGCATCCGGTTGACGGCGCCGCTGCCCTGGAAGAGGAAGAGGAAGACCGTGGCCACGGCGATGGAGCTGGTGACGGAGGGGAAGTAGAAGGTGGTCCTGAGCATGCTGCGGCCGCGCAGCATGCGCTGGTTGACGGTGATCGCCAGAGTGAGGGCGAGCGCCGTCTGAATCGGCACGGTCAGCAGCACGTAGTACACGTTGTTGCGAAGCGACGTCGCGAGCAGCGACTGCGCGAGCCCTTCCTCGGCGAGCAGGCTGCGGTAGTTGTCGAGCCCGACGAAGTCGGCGTCCGGGGTGAACGGGTTGGACTGTCCGTCCCAGTTCAGCAGGCTGACCCACGCGGCCATCAGGATGGGCAGCGCCATGAACAGCCCCAGGCCGACGACCATGGGGGAGACGAACAGCCAGCCCCACACCCCCTCACGTCCGCGCGTCGTACGGGACCTCGAGCTCGCGGGAACCCCGGGCCGTCCGGGCCGCCGCCCCGGGGGCGGCGGCGCCGGACGTTCGGTGACAGTGGTCGGCATGCGGGGTCAGTCGCCCTTCTTGAGCGCCTGCTCACCGTTGCGCTGCAGCGTGGAGAGGATCTCGGCGGGACTGCCGGTGGCGAGCCCCTGCAGATCGGCGTTGAACTGGTCGAGGACCTTGGTGAAGCCGGGGACCGTCACCGGGCGCTGGGCATATGAGTTGCCCTCCGCCCACCCCTTGGACTCCGGGTGCTCCTTCGCGAAGGTCTTCATGACGCTGGTGCGCGAGGGCATGACGCCGATCTGGTCCGAGGACGCCAACTGCTCCTTCTTCGAGGTGAGATGGCGGATCATGTCGATGGCCGCGGTCTGGTGCGTGCTCTCCTTCGCCACGCCCCAGCAGTTGCTGAAGGCGAGGGTGCCCTTCCCGGCGGGGCCCGCCGGGAGCGGCAGGACCTTGTAGCCGACGTCGGGGAAGTCCGCCTTCATGGCGCCGTCGAGCCAGTTGCCCTCGATGATCATGGCTGCCTTGCCCTTGCCGAGCGCCTCGCCGGCCCAGCCGGTGTCCACCTGCTTGGCGAACTTCATGGAGCCCGAGCGCAGCATCTTCTTGGCGAAGCCGAGTCCTTCGGCGTTCTCCTTGCTGTCGGCGGTCATCTTCGACTCCTTGGAGTCGGTTATCCAGCCGCCGGCCTGCTTCATGAACACCCCGAGCCGCTGGTACTCGTTGGTGGTGACCAGCCCTGTCGTCTTGCCCTCGGTGAGCTTGTCCGCGGTCTTCTCCAGCTCGTCCCAGGTGGTGGGGTAGTCCTTCTCGGTCAGGCCCGCCTCCTTCCACTTCTCGGTGCTGATCACCAGGCCTAGCGTCGAGGAGTCCTTCGGCAGGCAGACGAGCTCGCCGTTGTAGGTGAAGGCCTTGCGCAGCTCGGGAGCGAAGTCCTCCGCGTCGGGGATCTTGTCGCCGTACGCGTGCAGGGAGCCTCCCTTGGCGTAGTTCGCGAACTGGTCGGAGTTGATGTAGAAGGCGTCCGGCGGACGGTTGCCCGCGAAGGCCTGCGCGAGCTGCTGGTCCATGTCCTTCGCGATCTGCACGGTGACCTTGTGGCCGGACTTCTTCTCCCAGGCCGCCGTCGCCGACTTCACGGCCTTGGTCTCGGCGTCACCGGAGGTGGCGATCAGAACGCGCAGGGACTGCTTCTTGCCGGTGTCCTGCTCGGGTCCGTTCTTGCTCTTGTCGAACCCGGACGAACAGGCTGTCGCGGTGGTGGCCAGCACCGCGCATGCGGTGACTGCCACGGTGGAGCGACGGAACATGCGGGCCTCCTGGGGGAGTTGGTGCGGAGATTCGGGACGGTGGTGACGGGCGGACCGCGCAGCGGCGGCGTTCAGCCGGAAGCGGCGCCGAGGCTTGCCCGTACGACGAGAGCGGGCGGCAGCAGCACCCGTTCGGGAGGTTTCGCGGGATCGGACATGCGGGCCAGCAGCAGACGCATCGCCTCGCGGCCCACGTCGCCGAGCGGCTGCGCGACGCTGGCGAGGCCGGGGGAGAGGAGCGGCGCGACCGAGGAGTCGTCGAAGCCCACCACGGACACCTCGCGCCCGGGGACCCCGCCCGTGTTGGCGACCGCCCGGTAGCAGCCGAGGGCGAGCGTGTCGCTGGCGGCGACCACCGCCGTCACACCGGCGTCGAGCAGCGGCTGGACGGCGCGGGCCGCGGCCCCGACGTCATCGACACTCTCGGCGCGCAGACCGGGTGCCTCCAGGCCGTGTGCGCGCAGCGCCCGTTGCCAGCCCTCGGCGCGGTCGTCGCCGGAACCGGAACCCGCCGGCCAGCCGAGGAAGCCGATGCGCCCGTGCCCCTCGGACACCAGCCGTTCCACCGCCGAGGCGGTGCCGGCGGCGCCGTCGACGTCGACCCAGTCGCCGACGTCCTTCCCCGACCACATCCGGCCGAAGGCGACGAACGGGATGCCGCGCTCCTCCAGCCACGCCTGCCGTGGGTCGCCGTGCCGGGTGTTGCTGAGCACGAACGCGTCGACGCCGTGCTCGCCCAGCAGCTCTTCGTACGAGGCCAGTTCGCGCTGCCCGGAGGCCGCGGCGAACAGCAGCAGCCGGTATCCGGCGGCGTCCGCGGTCTCCGACAGGGCGTGCAGGAACCGGTCGAGCACGAGGTTGCCGGGCCCGGCCGGCTCGATGCCGAAGCCGATGAGCCGGCTGGCGCGCGTACGGAGTGAACGGGCCGCGCGGTGCGGGCGGTAGCCCATCTCGTCCACGGCACGGCGCACGCGCTCAAGCGTCTCCGGCCGCAGCAGCTCCGGGGTGTTCAGCGCGTTCGAGACCGTCTGCGTGGAGACCCCCGCACGCCGCGCGACCATCGCCATCGTCACCGAACCCGAGCCCTGGGCGGGCACGGGCGGCGACGGATCGGGGCCTGGCGGCATGACGTGAGCTCCCGGGAGCAAGCGGCAACGGACAAAGGTGAGCGAAGGCGGACGATCTCCCGTGCAAAGAGGGCAATTTGGGCTCTTGACCTCTTTGCTAGGGTCCTTTTTGATCGATCCAATGGCTGAGAGGTTGCGCCCACGTGGAGACAACTGTCAAGACTCATGACGGCAACGGCACGACGAGCGCGCCCGCACCACCCGCGGAACTCCAGCCGTTCCTGCACGACGCCTGCGTCACGCTCTGCGCGCCGAGCATGGCGGTCTCCCGTCCGGACGGTCAGATCACCGGCGGCTGCGACGGCTTCTACCACGGCGACCGCAGGGGCCTGTCGTTCCTGACGGTCCTCGCCGAGGACGTTCCCAACGCGCCCATCAGCGGCGGTCCCGACAGCGCCGGGCGTGCCTCGTTCCGTACGGTGCTGCGCGGCCTCGCCGAGCACAGCCCCGACCCGGCCGTCACGCTGGAGCGCCGACGGTCCGTCGAACCGGGCGAGTTGAGCGAGACGCTCACCCTCCACAACGCCGGCCTGACATCCGTACGCGTGCGGTTCACGCTGCGCGCCACCAGCGACCTTGCCTCCATGGAGACTGTCAAGTCCGGCCACACCGTCCCCGTCGTCGCCCCGGCGATCGAGCCGGACGGGCTGACCTGGAGCGACGGGGAGCTGACGGCGCGCCTCACGTGCACACCCGCCCCGGACGCCGCCGGACACGCACCCGCCGACGCCGCCGAACTGCGCTACAGCGTCGAACTCGGCCCCGGGGAGCGCTGGGAGGCCACCCTGAGCTGCACCATCGAGGACGACAAGGGTGAGGCGTTCCCCCCGGCCAGTCCCCGCGCACGTGTCGCGCTCGCCTCCGGTACGGCTCTCACCACGGCCGACCGCGGACTCGACCACTGGTTCGCCCGCTCCCGCTCCGACCTCGCGGCGCTGCTGCTCGCCGACCCGCTGGACGAGAACGACACCTTCCTCGCGGCCGGCGCCCCCTGGTTCCTCACTCTCTTCGGGCGGGACTCGATCTGGGCCGCCCGCATGCTGCTGCCGCTGGGCACGGAGCTCGCCGCGGGCACGCTGCGTACGCTCGCACGCCGTCAGGGCGCCGCGAACGACCCGTCGACCGAGGAGCAGCCCGGCAAGATCCTGCACGAAATACGCCGCGACGGACTGCACTTCGGAGACGGGCTGTCCGTGCCGCCCTGCTACTACGGCACCGTGGACGCCACCCCCCTGTGGGTGACGCTGCTGCACGACGCATGGCGCTGGGGTATGCCCGCCGAACAGGTCGAACGCCTCCTGCCGCACGCCGAGTCGGCTCTCACGTGGATGGACGAGCACGGCGACGCCGACGGCGACGGGTTCCTGGAGTACGTCGACAGCACCGGGCGCGGACTTGCCAACCAGGGCTGGAAGGACTCCGGCGACGCCGTGCGCCGGCGCGACGGCAGCCTCGCCGAACCGCCCGTCGCGCTCTGCGAGGTGCAGGCGTACGCACACGAAGCGGCCGTGTCCGCCGCCGCGTTGCTGCGCGCCTTCGGCCTCCCGGGCGCGGACCGCTGGGAGGAGTGGGCGCAGGGACTCAGGCGCCGCTTCCGCGAGCGTTTCTGGGTCGAGGACGCCGACGGCCCCTACCCGGCCATCGCGCTGGGCAGTGACAAGAAGCCGCTGGACGCGCTGACTTCCAACATCGGCCACCTGCTGGGCACCGGCCTGCTGGATGAGGAGGAGAGCCGCCTCGTCGCCGGGCGCCTGGCCGGTGAGACCCTCGACTCCGGTTTCGGGCTGCGTACGCTCGCCGCCGGCTCAGGCGGATTCAGCCCGCTCGGCTACCACATCGGGACGGTGTGGCCGCACGACACGGCGATCGCCGTCCAGGGGCTCGTACGCGACGGGCACTTCGACGCCGCGGAGTCGCTGGCCGCCGGGCTGGTGCGTGCCTCGGCGTCCTTCGACGGCCGGCTGCCGGAACTCTTCGCCGGCCACGGCACGCGTACCGACAGCAGGCCCGCTCCGTACCCGGCGGCGTGCCGTCCGCAGGCGTGGGCCGCCACGTCGTCGGTGGCGGTGCTCCAGGCGGTGCTCGGGCTTCAGGCCGACGCACCGGGCGGCCGGCTCACCGTACGTCCGCGCATGGCGGGCCGGTATCTGCCGCTGCGGGCGAGCGGACTGCGCCTGGGGGAGCGGGAGTTCGAGGTGGCGGTGGACGCCGACGGTGCGCCGCGGGTGACCGGCCTGCCCGAGGGCTCCGTGACGGTGGAGACGGAGGCGGCGCCGCGGGAGCGGTGAGGGGAAGGGGGCCGGGAATCCCCGGTCCGGAATCCCCTGGCCCCCGGCTCCATGCCCCGGAATCTCCGCGTCCTCTGGCGCACGTACCACGCAGAGGTGATGGTGGAGACCCATACGGATAAACGGGGGTCTGATGGTGTTCGTTCTCTTCCTCTGCGCCGTACTGCTGCTGACCATCGTGCTGTTGGCGTGGGTGCTGGTCCGCCGGGAACGCCGCAGGCGTGGAGCCGGCATGACCTCCGACGCGATGCGCGTCGAGGCGGCGGCGACGGCCCGGTGGCGCGAGGGCCGTCGCCGGGCCCGAATGGGGCGCGACATGCGCGCGGTCTCCACGACTCCGTACCTGGAGCAGCGGGACAGGTGACGACGCGGCAGCCGGAGCCCGTGCCCTGAACCGTCCCGCCTCCGCTGCCACCCGTGCGACCGGGCGAGGCGGCCGGCCCGTCAGAGATGTGCGCCGGGCGCCCCGATGAGACCGGCGAAGTCGGCGAGCATACGGCGGCTGTCGGGCTCCAGGCCCGTGAACAGGCGCAGCGCGTCGGCCGCTTGGAACACGGCCATGCCTCCGCCGTCGAGTACGCGGCAGCCGGCGGCGCGGGCCGCGCGGGTCAGCTCGGTCTCCAGCGGCCGGTAGACGACCTCGGCGACCCACAGCCCGGGACGCAGCGCGCCGGCCGGGACGGGCAGCCCCGGGTGTGCCGCCATCCCGGTCGGGGTGGCGTGCACCAGGCCGTCCGCGCGCGCCAACAGGGCGCCCGCCTCCCGGAGTCCGGCCGCCGTCGCACGCCCCGCGCCGAAGTGGCGGGTCAGCGACTCCGCGAGGCCGGCCGCGCGTCCGGCCTCGGCGTCGACGACCGTGAGGTGCCCGGTCCCGAGCCCGAGCATCGCGTGTGCGACGGCCGCACCGGCGCCTCCGGCGCCGAGCAGCACGACCTCCTCGATGCCGGCGTCCGGCAGGCCGCGCGCGAAGGACGCCGCGAAGCCGGTGACGTCCGTGTTGTGCCCGATGGCGCGGCCGCCGTCGAAGACCACCGTGTTGACCGCGCCGAGCGCTTCTGCCTGGGGCGCGAGTTCGTCGAGGTGGGGAATGACGGCCTGCTTGCAGGGGTGGGTGATGTTCAGCCCGTCGAAGCCCAGTTCACCGGCCGCGCGCACGAGCGCGCCCGCACGCTCGGGGGCGGCTTCCCCTGGGCCCGGCGGCCCGGGCGATGCCCCCGTGCCGTCGAGGTCGACGAGCCGGTACACGTAGCGCAGACCCAGCCGCTCGGCTTCCCGCTCGTGCAGGGCCGGACTGAGCGAGGGGCCGATGCCGCTCCCGATGAGCCCGACGAGGTAGGTCCGCTCCGCGCTCACCGCTTCTCCCGCACCAGCGTGGCCGCGTGGGCCAGCGCCAGGGCGTACCCGTGGGCGCCGGCGCCGCAGATCACGGTGTCGGCGACGGCGGAGACGTAGCTGTGGTGGCGGAACGCCTCCCGCTTGTGGATGTTGGAGAGATGCACCTCGACGACCGGCAGTTCCACTGCCGCGAGGGCGTCGCGCAGCGCCACGGAGGTGTGGCTGTAGCCCCCGGGGTTGATCACGATCGCCCGGTGCCCGGTGCGGGCCTCGTGTACGGCGTCGATGAGCGCGCCCTCGTGGTTGCTCTGCCGGCAGTCCGCCCGCAGCCCGTGCGCCGCCGCCGTCTCACGGCACATCTCCTCGATGCCGGCGAGGGTCTCCTTGCCGTAGATGTCGGGCTCACGCAGGCCGAGGAGATTGAGATTCGGGCCGTTGAGCACGAGCACCGGGATGTCCTGGGGCCCGGACCCGCCGGAGGAGTGCGGCATCTGTCGCTTCCCATCAATGTACGAACTGGTTCGTTAGTCATATCAAGCCGGTGCTCCGCTGTGAAGTCCCGCCCGGACCGGCCCGCCGGGGCGCGCCCTACAATCGCTGGACTGCAGCGACCCCCGCCGAGGAGCCGGATGAGCACCGCGGAAGACCCGGCACAGCCTGCCGGACGCGTACGTGACGCCGCCCGTACCCGGGCCGAGATCATGGACGCCGCCACCCAGGAGTTCGCCCGCGCCGGCTACGCGGGAGCCCGCGTCGACGAGATCGCCGCCCGTACGCGCACCACGAAGCGGATGATCTACTACTACTTCGGCGGCAAGGAGCAGCTGTTCACCGCCGTGCTGGAGCGGGCGTACTCGGTCATCCGCGAAGCCGAACAGAAGCTCGACGTCGAGCACCTGGACCCGGCCGCGGCCATCCGCCGGCTCGCCGCTGTCACCTTCGACCACCACGAGGCGCACCCGGACTTCATCCAGCTCGTCAGCATCGAGAACGTCTACGGAGCGCAGCACATCGCCGGCTCGGAGGAGCTGCGCCGGCTCAGCTCGCCCGCGATCGACGTCATCCGGCGCATCCTCGACGCCGGGCGGGCGCAGGGGGTCTTCACGGCCGACGTCGACGCCGTGGACCTGCACGCGATGATCAGCTCCTTCTGCTTCTTCCGCGTCGCCAACCGCGACACCTTCCGGGCCCTCTTCGACCGCGATCTGCTGGAGGAGGGCCGCCGCGAGCACTACCGGACGATGCTCGCGGACATGGTCATCGCATATCTCACGAGGGACGAGAAGGGCTGACCCCGGGGCGGCTCGCAGAAAGCCCGTTCCCGGCCCCTTGACACAAGCGGAATGCGGGCGCAGCATCCGTAGCCACTCACTATTAACTATCTGGTGGGTTAATTAGGAGCCGCGAGGGACGCCCCGAAGGAGCACGCCGTGACCGCCGACAACGAGCCCGGCTCTGCCGCCGCACCGGCACAGCCACGCAAGGCCGCCATAGCTGCCGCGGTCGGCAGCGCGCTGGAGTACTACGACTTCTTCATCTACGGCAGCGCCGCCGCGCTGATCTTCCCGGAGATCTTCTTCGACGACTCGGACCCCGCCGACGCCACCCTGCTCTCCCTGGCCACCTTCGGCGTCGCCTACGCCGTCCGCCCCCTGGGCGCCCTGTTGCTCGGGCACATGGGGGACCGCTTCGGGCGGAAGAAGATCATGCTCTTCACGCTGCTCCTGATGGGCGTGGCGACCTTCCTCATCGGCTGTCTGCCCACCCGAGGCCAGATCGGCGCCGCCGCGCCCGCCCTGCTGGTGCTGCTGCGCGTCATGCAGGGCCTGTCGGCCGCCGGCGAGCAGGCCAGCGCCAACTCCATGAGCCTGGAACACGCACCACCGCACAGGCGCGGCTGGTTCACCAGCTTCACGCTGGGCGGGACCCAGGCGGGACAGCTCCTGGCGACCCTCGCCTTCATCCCCGTGGCGGCGCTTCCGGAGGAGCAGATGCTCAGCTGGGGATGGCGCATCCCCTTCCTGCTGAGCGCCGTGGTGGCCTTCATCGGGTACTTCATCCGGCGGACCCTGCACGAGACGCCCGAGTTCACGAAGGCGGCGGCGGCCGGCGAGGTGCCGAAGCTGCCGCTGGTGACGCTGGTGCGCGCGCACTGGCCGGCGGTACTGCGGGTCGTCAGCGGTGCGCTGGTCGCCTCCGTCAGCACGATCTTCACGGTCTGGGCGCTGTCGTACGCGACGAGCGACGCGGTCGGCATGGACCGTTCCGGAATGCTCTGGGTCGGCGCGCTCGCGAATGTCGCCGCGCTGGGAGCCATTCCCCTGTGGGCGAGGCTGTCCGACAAGGCCGGCCGCAGGCCCGTCTTCCTCCTGGGGGCGGCCGGCAGCGCGGTGACGATGTTCCTGTACCTGTGGGCGATCTCCTCGGGCAACTACCCGCTGACGCTGCTGACCGGGATCCTCTGCTTCGGCATCGTCTACAGCGCCGCCAACGGCGTCTGGCCCTCCTTCTACGGGGAGATGTTCCCGACGTCCGTGCGGCTGTCCGGTATGGCGGTCGGCACCCAGATCGGCTTCGCCATCTCCGGATTCGCCGTGACGTTCGCGGCCGCCATCGCGGGGCCCGAAGGCGACGGCTGGGCCCGGGTCGCGCTGTTCACCGCCGCACTGTGTGTGCCGCCGGTGCTGGCCGCGCTCTTCTCGCGGGAGACCGCGCACGTCCCCACCGAAGAACTCGGGTTGCCCGCGGACCGGAGCGCCGCCGGGCCGGCGGGCGACGTGCCCCGGCGGGCGGCCGAGCGCGCCTGACAGGCAGTCACGGAGAGGCTTTCGGGGCGGGCCCCGGAGGTGCCCGCCCCGGGCCCGTCCCCGCAGGACTTCGCGAGGCGTCCGGCCGACCCCGTTCGCCGGACGCCTCGCGGGTTCCGTGCGCCAGAATGGGCGCATGACTACCCACGACACCGGTCACGGCTACCTGCTGGACAACCGGCAGCAGGAGGCAGGCACCCGCTTCAGGGCCCTCAGCGAACTGCTGGACCCCGTGACCTTCCGGCACGTGGACGAGATCGGGGTCACCGCCGGCATGCGGTGCTGGGAGGTCGGCGCCGGGGGACCGTCCGTGCCTCTCGGCCTGGCCGAGCGCGTCGGCCCTGCCGGGACGGTGGTCGCCACCGACATCGACGTGTCCTGGACCCGGGATGTGGCCGGCGACGTGGTCGAGGTGCTGCAACACGACGTGGCGGCCGACCCGCCGCCGCCCGGCGGCTTCGACCTCGTGCACGCGCGCCTGGTCCTGCTGCATGTGACCGACCGTGCCGAGGCGCTGCGCCGCATGGTGGGAGCGCTGAGGCCCGGTGGGAGCCTGCTGCTGGAAGAGGCCGACCCCGAGTTGCAGCCTCTGCTCTGTCCGGAGGAGTCGGGCCCCGCGCAGCAGCTGGCGAACCGGCTGCGGTCCGGCTTCCGCAGCCTGATGGCGGGGCGCGGCGCGGACCTCGCATACGGGCGGACGCTGCCCAGGCTCCTGCGCGAGGCAGGTCTGGACGACGTGCGTGCGGACGCCTACTTCCCGATCACCGCCCCTGCCTGTGCCGTTCTGGAGACGGCCACCGTGCAGCAGATCCGCCGCGGCCTGGTCACGGAGGGAATCGCGACCGACGATGAGATCGACCGTCACCTCGGGAACGTGGCAGGCGGGGGCCTCGACCTGGCCACGGCACCGATGATCTCCGCATGGGGCCGCCGTACGTGAGGTGACGGCGACCGCCCCGCCTTCTTGAAGCGCGGGAGCGGGAACCACCTCAGGCGCCGCTGTCACCCGCCCCGAGCCGGCGTACGGCTGATTCCAACTCGGCGATGCGGTTGGAGAGTTCGGGCTCTTCGGACGTCTCACGCTCGCGCAGCATCATCTCGATCTGCACGAGCCGCTCGGTGATCTCCGCGAGCTGCTCCGCGCCGCCCTTGCCGGCACCCATGCCGTCCTCCCGGCCCGCCCCCGACCAGGTCCCCTCCAGCGGCCCCTCCGCGGCCGCGCCGCCGGGGCCCCCGGAGCGGGGCGAGTGCTCGGCGACCAGGAGACGGCGCAACTGCTCGGCCTGGACGGCGAGTTGCCGGTTCTTGCGGTCCAGGTCGAGGAAGACGTTGACCTTCGTGCGCAGCACCCACGGGTCGATGGGCTTGGAGAGGAAGTCGGCCGCGCCCAGCGCGTAGCCGCGGTAGGCGTAGTCGGCGTCCACGTCGGTGCCGGTCAGCAGGATGATCGGCACGTCCTTCGTCTGGTCGAGACGCTTGATGTTGCTCGCGGTCTCGAAGCCGTCCATCCCGGGCATCAGGACGTCGAGGAGCACGACCGCGAAGTCCTGCCGGAGCATCGCCTTCAGCGCGTCCTCACCCGAGCGCGCGGTCACCAACTGCTGGTCCAGGGGCCCGAGTACGGCCTCCAGCGCGATGAGGTTCTCCTCCATGTCGTCGACGATGAGGATGCTCGACCTGTCGGGCGCCGGGGCACTCATGTCGTCGGTCCCGGCGGCTCGGCTTCGGCGTCGTCTCCGGGCGGACCGCTGTGGTGCTCACGCCCCCCGCTGCCGTCCGGCGAGGCGGTGGCGTGCGGTTCGCCGGTTCCGGGCGGTGCCGGCGCGGGCTGCGCCGGTGCGGACTCGGACGGACCGGGCTGTGCCGGACCGGGGTTGCCGGGCTGGCCGGGCTGTGCCGTCCCGCGCTGTGCCGTCCCGGGCTGTGCGGGCGTGCCCGTCCCGGCTGCCGCGGGGGCGGCGCCGTCTCCTCCCTCACCGGCCTTCGCGCTGCCGCCCTGGGTGAGCAGGTCGTACATGGACTGCAGCAGCTCGTCCAGGTCGACCGGCTTGGCGACGTACAGGTCGGCGCCGCTGTCGAGGGCCTTCCGGCTGTCGCCGGACATGGCTTTGGCGGTGAGCGCGATGACGGGCAGACCCGCCAGGCGCGGCGTGTGCCGGATGGTCCGGATCGCCTCGTACCCGTTCATCTCCGGCATCATGATGTCCATCAGGACCATCGACACCTCGGGGGAGCGGTCCAGCACGTCGAGACCCTCGCGGCCGTTCTCGGCGTACTTCACGGAGATGCCGACGCGGCCCAGGACGTGAGTGAGCGCGAAGACGTTGCGGATGTCGTCGTCGACGATGAGCACGTGCGTCCCCGCCAGGACCTGGCCCCGCGGCCCGCTCAGCCACTGCTTCAGCTGCGTCGTCTCCGGCCAGGCGTCCTCGTGGCCCTCGGCCGCCGTACGCGGCTCGGCCTCCGCGGGCCGCTCGGGACCCACCGGCTCGACCTGCGGTGACGGCGCGGACGGCGCGGGGGCGCCCTCGGATGCCTCGGGCCACGCCGCGGCGGTGGGCTCCGCAGGCGCTCCGGACGCCGGCGGCTCCGCGGTCGTGGCGGCGCCCGCGGGTCCGAGCGGCTCGGGCTCGGGCAGCGCCGCGGGCGGCGGCGGTGGCGCCGGCGCGGCGGGGCCCCCGCCTTCGGAGTCGCGGCTGCTGACCCTGGGGGTGGCCGTGGCGGGCACCGGGGCGGCGGAAGGAGCGCTGCCCGGATAGACCGCCGGAATGTAGAGCGTGAAGCGCGAGCCCACGCCCTCCTCGCTCGCGACGTCGATGCGGCCGCCCAGCAGGCCGGCGATCTCCCGGCTGATGGACAGGCCGAGGCCGGTGCCGCCGTAGCGGCGGTTCGTGGTGCCGTCGGACTGCTGGAACGCCTCGAAGATCACCGCGAGCTTGTCCGGAGGGATGCCGCTGCCGGTGTCCTTGACGGAGAAGGCGAGCACCGTCTCCGCGTCCCGCAGCGTCGGCTCGTCGAACTCCATGTCCGTGGTCCGCTCCACGCGCAGTTCGATGCCGCCGCTGGCGGTGAACTTCACGGCATTGGAGAGGAGGTTGCGCAGCACCTGCTGGATGCGCTGCTCGTCGGAGTACAGCTCGCGCGGCACGTTCTCGCCGACGGCGATCTCGAAGGCGAGCCCGCGGTCGATGGTCATCGGACGGAACGTCGCGTGCACGTAGTCCAGCAGCTTCGTCAGCGGCAGCTTCCGCGGCCGCACGTCCATCCGTCCGGCCTCGACCTTGGACAGGTCCAGGATGTCGTTGATCAGCTGCAGCAGGTCGGAGCCCGAACGGTAGATCGTGGTGGCGAAGTCCACCTCCTGCTCGGAGAGCCGCCCGTCGGGGTTGTCGGCCAGCAGCCGCGCGAGGATCAGCAGCGAGTTCAGGGGCGTACGCAGCTCGTGCGACATGTTCGCCAGGAACTCCGACTTGTACTGCGAGGACGTGGCGAGCAGCGCTGCCTTGTCCTCCAGTTCGGCGTTGGTGCGCTGCAGCTCGTCCGAGCGCTGGCGCAGCTCCTTGGTCAGCCGCTGGGACTCCGAGAGCAGCACCTCAGTACGGGCGTTGGCGAGGATGGTGTTGATCGAGACGCCGATGGTGTGCACGAACTGGTCGATGAAGGTCAGGTAGATCTCGTTGAACTTGCTGAACGAGGCGACCTCGATCACGCCGAGCGCCCGGTCCTCGAATAGGATCGGCAGGATGAGGATGTTCGCGGCGGGCGCGGAGCCCAGCCCCGACTCCACCCTCACGTAGTCCGGAGGGGCGTCCTCGATGAGGATGCGCTTCTTCTCCGAGACCGCCTGGGCGAGCAGCCCCCGCAGCGGGGAGTCGGGCGACCCGGTGTCGTCGCTTCCGCTCGTGCCGTAGCCGGCGATGAACTCCAGCTCCTCGCCCGGCCTCCCGCCGGCGCCGACCAGGAAGAAGGCCCCTGCCTGCGCGTTCACCAGCGGCGTGAGCTCCCGGAGGATCAGGTCGGCGACCTCCACCAGATCGCGCTGGCCCTGCATCAGACCGGCGATGCGGGTGAGGTTGGACTCCAGCCAGTCCTTTGTACGGGTGGTCTCGCGCAGGTTGGCCACCATCACGTTGATGTTGTCCTTGAGCTCGGCGACCTCGCCCCGGGCGTCGACGGCGATGGAGCGCGACATGTCGCCCTGCGTGACGGCGCTGGCGACCTCGGCGATCGCGCGGACCTGGGTCGTCAGATTTCCGGCGAGTTCGTTGACGCTGGTCGTCAGTCCCTTCCAGGTGCCGTAGACGCCCTCGACGCGGGCCTGCCCGCCCAGCTGTCCTTCGCTGCCGACTTCGCGTGCGACGCGGGTGACCTCGGCGGAGAAGGAGGAGAGCGTGTCGACCATGGTGTTGAGGGTCGTCTTCAGCTCCAGGAACTCCCCGCGTGCGTCGACGTCGATCTTCTTGGAGAGGTCGCCGTTGGCGACGGCCGTGGCGACCTGGGCGATGTTACGTACCTGCGAAGTCAGGTTCGTCGTCATGAAGTTGACGTTGTCGGTGAGGTCCTTCCACACGCCGGAGACACCGTGTACCTGTGCGCGGCCGCCGAGGTTGCCCTCGGTGCCGACCTCACGCGCGACGCGGGTGACCTCGTCGGAGAACGCACGCAGCTGGCTGACCATCGTGTTGACGGTGTCCTTCAGCTCCAGGATCTCGCCGCGTGCGTCGACGTCGATCTTCTTGGAGAGGTCGCCGTTGGCGACGGCCGTGGTCACCTGGGCGATGCTGCGTACCTGCGAAGTCAGGTTCAGCGCCATGGAGTTGACGCTGTCGGTCAGGTCCTCCCAGACGCCGGAGACGTCCCGCACCTGCGCCTGGCGGCCCAGGTTGCCTTCGGTGCCGACTTCGCGTGCGACGCGGGTGACTTCGTCGGCGAAGGCGGAGAGCTGGTCGACCATCGTGTTGAGGGTGGTCTTCAGCTGGAGGATCTCGCCCTTGGCGTCGACGGTGATCTTCTGGCTGAGGTCGCCGTCCGCGACGGCGGTGGCGACCTGGGCGATGCTGCGTACCTGCGAAGTCAGGTTGGACGCCATGATGTTGACGTTGTCGGTCAGGTCCCGCCATACGCCCGAGACGCCCCGCACCTCGGCCTGTCCGCCGAGGTTGCCTTCGGTGCCGACTTCGCGTGCGACGCGGGTGACTTCGTCGGCGAAGGCGGAGAGCTGGTCGACGGTCGTGTTCACCGTGCCCATGAGCTGGAGGATCTCGCCCTTGGCGTCGACGGTGATCTTCTGGCTGAGGTCGCCCTGTGCGACGGCCGCGGAGACCTGCGCGATGTTCCGTACCTGCGAAGTCAGGTTGGACGCCATGATGTTGACGTTGTCGGTCAGGTCCCGCCAGACCCCGGAGAGGCCCCGCACCTCGGCCTGTCCGCCGAGGCTTCCTTCGGTGCCGACTTCGCGTGCGACGCGGGTGACCTCGTCGGCGAAGGCGGAGAGCTGGTCGACCATCGTGTTCACGGTGAGCTTCAGCTCCAGCAGCTCACCCGAGGTCTCGACCGTCACCTTCTGCGTCAGGTCGCCGCGGGCCACCGCCGTCGTCACACCGGCGATGTCGCGCACCTGCTCGGTGAGGTTCTCGGCCATGGTGTTGATGGCCGCGGTCACCCGCCGCCAGTCGCCGGAGAGCTCGCCCACATCCGCACGTCCGGCGAGGTTGCCCTCCGTGCCCACTTCCCGGGCGACCCTGGTGACCTCCCCGGTGAACTTGGACAGCTCGTCCACGAGACGGCTGAGGCCGTTGTCCAGACGGCCGAGCTCCCCCTCGGCCACATGGTGGCTGCCCTCGAAGCGCTCCAGATGCTGGGTGAGATCACCGTCGGCCACGGCTTCCAGCACCCGCGATGTCTTCATCAACGGTTCCGACAAGGCCGCGATCAGCTGGTTCGCCTCGTCGACTCCGGTGGCCCAGGCGCCCTGGCCGGGGCTCGCGGAGATCCGCTCGTCGAGCCGGCCCTCCTTGGCCACCTGACGGCGGACCCGGTGCAGCTCACCGGCCAGGTGCTCGTTCCGCGCGGCTATCTGGTTGAACGCCCCGGCGAGCTCGCCCAGCACTCCCTCGCTCTCTGTCGCCGCACGCACGGAGAAGTCGCCGTCGCTCAGTGACCGCATGGCTCCCAGCAGTGGACGCAGCTCCGCCTCGCGCACCGACCGGCCCTGGGGGTCGTCCATGGCATCCCATCCCAAGCATCCTGGATGTGTAGCTTTATCCTATTGTAGAGGCTTTATCGCCATGACATCCGAGTCAGGAGAGGCTTGTGCGACTGCCGTCCGCCGGCCTGAGCGATCCCGCGTCGCGGAGGGCCCTGCCCACAAGTCAGCTCGCACCCTCCACCGCTCGCGCGCTCGTACGCTCGGAGATCGACAAGTGGGCGCGCTCGAGCGTCACGCCGGTGCGGCTGACCGAGCGGCTGGCTGACGACGCGGAGCTCCTCGTCAGCGAGCTCGTCACCAACGCCCTCATGCACGCGGGCACCCGGATCGAAGTGGTCTGCGGCGTCGAGACGGTGCCGGCCCCGTCCGGCGCCACCTCCTCGCAGACGGTCCCTGAGGCCGCCGACGGCCCGGGCGCCGCCGACCAGGACGAGGGCCCGGTGGACATCGCCGCCGTACTGGTCGAGGTGGCCGACAGACAGCCCACCGGCCGGGTCACCGGGGACGCGGCCTCACGGCGCAGCGGACGGGGCCTGGGGCTGCAGATCGTCGGGGCGCTGTGCGAGTCCTGGGGCGTGACCTACCGGCGTACCGAGAAGGTCGTCTGGTTCCGGCTGGCGGTCTCCGAGATGGTGCCCAAGCCGTCCGGGTCGCTCAGCGAATCGATGCACCGCGAGCTGGACGCCGCCGAGGTCTTCTCCTCCTCGCCGCAGGCCGACCGCCGCCGCAGCGCCGAGTGGGCCGATCGCGGCGGAGCGTTCCTGGCCGAGGCCAGTGAGCTTCTGTCCGGTCAGCTCGACGAGGACATGGTCGCCGCGCTGGCCGGCCAGCTGCTGGTGCCGCGGCTGGCCGACTGGTGCGCGGTATGGCTGACCACGGAGAGCGGCGCGATGCGCCTCTCCCGCGTCTGGCACTCCGACGAGCGGAAGGTGGACGCGCTCCGCTACGCCCTCGAAGCGGATCCGCCCCCGGTCGGCCTGCGGACGGTGGGCATTCCCTGGCCCTGGCCGGAGAGCGCCGACGGATCCGGGAGGGGCGGCTCGGCGCTCGCGTTCTCCCTGGTCTCCGGCGGGACCTGCCTGGGCTCGCTCGTCATCGGACGGGCCGGGCCGACGGAGATGACCGACTCCGTGGCGCGCACCGTCGAGGACGTCGCGCGCCGGGTGGCGCAGGCGGTGGTCACGGCCCGCCAGTACACACGTCAGACCAGCATCAGCCGCGCGCTCCAGCGCAGGCAGCTGCCGCCGTCGCTCGCCAGCCTGCCGGGCGTGGAGACGGCGATCGTCTACGAGCCGCACGCCATGGGCCAGACCGTCGGCGGCGACTTCTACGACCTCTTCCCCATGGGCGACAACCGCTGGTCCTTCCTCCTCGGGGACGTGCAGGGCAAGGACCCCGAGGCGATGTCGGTCACGGGCCTGACCCGGCACCTGGTGCGGCTGCTCGCCCGGGAGGGCCACGGCGTGGAATCCGTGCTGAGCCGGCTGAACGCCGCCATGGCGGAGGAGGGCGCCGAGGCCGTGGCGGTCGGCGGGGAGACCGCACAGCCGCGCTTTCTGAGCCTGGTCTACGGCGAGCTGGAGCCGGACCGGCAAGGGGGCGGCGCGCACTGCAGCATCGCCAGCGCCGGACACCCGCCTCCGCTGAAGCTGTCGGCGGACGGCGACGTGGTGGCGGTGGTGGAGTCGCAGATGCTGCTCGGCATCGACGAGGGCACCGAGTTCAGAGCCTTCGAGTTCGACCTGGCGCCGGGGGAGTCGCTGCTGTGCGTCACCGACGGAGTCACCGAACGGCGCAGCGGGCAGCGGCAGCTGGACGACGACGACGGGCTGGCGGAGATCCTCGCCGGCTGCGTCGGCATGGGTGCCATGGCGGTGGCGGAACGGGTGCGTCAGTCGGCGCACGACTTCGGGCCGGAGCCGGTGGAGGACGACCTGGCGATTCTCGTGCTGCACGCGGTGGCCGCCTGACGGGCGGGCAGGGCGCGTGCGGGGGCTGCAGGCGGCGTGGTCAGGTCAAGTACGCCGGGGTGCGGTCATGTCCGCGCCGCCGCCACCGCCACCGCCACCGCCACCGCCGCCAGCGTCGCGGCGGTGCTCCGGGACGCAGCCGAGTACGCCGGCGAGTTCCGTACGGGAGCGGACGCCGAGCTTGGCGTAGACGGTCTGCAGATGGTTGGCGACAGTCCGGACCGCCAGACCGAGCCGCGCGGCGATGGCCGCGTTCTCCAGCCCTTGCGCCGCCAACTCGCCCACCTCGCGCTGCCTTTCGGACAACGGCTCCTGCCGGGGTGCCGGCGCCGACCACACCGCGGTGAAGCCTCCGCACATCTCGCGCAGCCAGGCCGCTCGCCGTGCGTGGCCTGCCGCGTCCCGCCCGCCGCCGTGGACCGCGGCGCTCGCCGCCGCCTCCGCCGCCATGCCGTGGTAGCCGAGCCCGGCCAGCGTTCCCGAGACCTGGCCCAGCGCCGCCGGATCGCCCTCGGCCGCGGCCCGCGCATGGAGCGCCAGTACGGGGAAGAGGGCGCTGTCGCAGGAGGAGGCCACCTCTTCCAGGCGCGCCGCGGTATCGGCCGAAGGCCGCGTACGGGCCGCGTAGTAGAGAGCCTCGGCGGCGTTGGTCAGCCGTCCGCCGGCCAGATACCGCCCGGAGAGCGCGACGGCCTCCGCGGCGGCCTCCTCCAGCCGGCCCGAACAGGCCAGGACGCGCACCCGGCCCAGCGTCAGATGGGCCCGCATCGCCGAGTCCGCGGGCAGCCTGCCGGCGCCGTCCCCGAGCATCCGCCACGCGGCGTCGAACTCGCCGCGTGCGGCCAGTCCGGCGGCCAACTCGCTGCAGACGTACGCCTGTACGGGGAACGGCGTGTGTTCGTCGGTCAGCGCCCGCGCCTCCCGGAAGTGCGGCAGGGCGGCGTCGTGGCGTCCCGCCCATGTCTCGCACACGCCCAACTCGAGGCTCAGCAGGGCTGTTTCCTCACCGGCGCCCTTCTCCAGCGCAGCTTCGTAGTACTGCCGTCCGATGGCCAGGGCCGCCAGGAGCCGGCCGTCCAGGACCAGTGCGTGCAGGTGGCAGGCCCGTGCGGCGCCGTCCATCGCGGGCCACACTCCGGTCGGCGGCGCCTCGTTCGTACCGGCCTCCGCCACGACCTTCGCCGGACGGCCGGTGAAGGTCAGCAGGTAGGCGCGCAGCGGCGCCACCGCACCGGCCACCGCGCCGCCCGGCGGCAGATCCGTGAACCGGGCGGCCCCGGCGGCGTCCGCGGTCCCGGCGGCGTCCACGGTTCGGGCGGCGTCCGCGGTACCCGTGAACTCCGTGACACCGGTGCCCGCCGCTGCGTCGGCGGATTCGGGGAACTGCGCGTCCCCGCCGCCGAAGACCGCCAACGCCAGTTCGGCCACGGCCAGTTCTGGGGCACTGTCGCCGTCCGTGCGGGCGGCGCGCACCAGGGCGGCGGCGTCGGCGGTGCGCCGCAGCCCCCAGAATAGGTTGAGCGCGCGCAGCGCGCCGAGGTGCCGCAGATCCCGCGCCGACAGCACGGTCTCCGCCTCCTCGGCCTTGCCCTGCACCACGAGTGCTTCCGCCAGCAGGGCACGGCCGTCCGCGTCCGCGACCCTGCGGGCGAGGTCCTCGGCGAGTTGCGGGTCGTGGCCGGCCAGGGCCTCCGACGCCGCCGCGAGCACATCGCCGTCGGGCACCCTCTCCCCGGCCAGCAGCCGCCAGTTGACCAGCGGAAGGCGCTCCTCGCCCGCGAGGTCGCTGCTGCCGAGTGCGGCGGCGAACCGGGAGTAGACGGCGCGGCGCGCGGCCGGGGAGGTCCGCGCGCGTACGACCTCGCCGTAGAGGGGGTGCCCGGCACGGACCACCGGCCGCCGGCCCCGCGTCTCGAGGACGATGAGGGACCGGCGCTCCAGCTCCTCCAACTCATCCGGTTCCGTGAGGCGTTCGAGGACCGTCAGCGGCACGGGCTCCACGTGCGATACGAGTTCGAGCGCACGGGCGGGTGCGTCACCGAGCGCACCGAGCTGTGCGGCCACGAGGTCCCCGAGCTTCTCGTGACCGCCCGGCCTCCCGTGCCACCTCCACACCCCGGCACCCGCGCGCAGCGCTCCGGACCCGCGGCCCGCGGCGACGACGTGCCGCAGGAAGAGCGGGTTGCCTTTCGTCAGTCTGAAGAGCCGGTCGGCGGTGACGCCGTCGACCGGGCCGCCGAGCGTCAGCCGCAGCAGTTCGCCGACCTGTTCACGGTCGAGTCCGCCGACGGTGATCTCACGTACGAGGAGGCGTCTGCGCAGCGCCCGTACCGTCGCTGACTCCGGCGCGCCCGTACGGGCGGTCACCAGCAGCCGTGCGCTGCCGGTGGCCGCCAGGTGCCGGACGAGCGCGGCGGAGACCTCGTCGAGATGGCCGGCCTCGTCGACCCCGAGGACGACGCGGCGTCCGGCTGCTCCGCGGCGCAGCTCCCGTGCCGCCCGCGCGAAGAGGTCCGCGGCCGGTTCGCGGGTGAGCAGTCCGGACGCGGCGCCGAAGGGCAGCGAGCTGCTCGCCTCGGCGCCCGAGATCCGTGCCGTGTACATGCCTGCGCCGGCGCACCGCTCCAGCACCGCGTCGGCCAGGCGGGACTTGCCGATGCCCGGTTCGCCGGTCAGCAGCGCGCCCGGCCCGTCGCCGTCCAGCAGCAGCGAGCAGAGCGTGCCGATCGACTCGTCGCGTCCCACGAGCGGCCAGGGGGCACCGTTCACGGGGCCGCGCTCATCGCTCGGGAGAGCTGCGCGGCCGCCGTGACGGCGGCGGGCGGCAGGGGGCCCGGTGCCGGTGATCCCGGCGTCGGTGATCCCGGTACGGGTGGTCCTGGTGTCGGTGGTCGCAGCATCGGCGGTCCCAGTATCGTCCGCACGCCTGTACGGGGGAACGGTCCGGCAGGGGCGGCGTCGGCGGCAGGGGAGGTCGGCGGGAGGTGTGCCCGCGAGGGACACGTGCGGCGGTCAGGGGCGGGCCGGCGGGAAGAGACGAGCCGGCGGGACGGCGGCCAGGGGGGCGCCGTCCCGCCGGAGTTCCCCCTTGCGGCCACCCTTCACCGGCTCGTGTGCGGCGGTCATGAGTAACCCATGACCATTGCTTTTCCTTCGCGCCCGTGACCAGGATCGACGCGTGCGCTCCGACTTCCTGACCTGCTCCTGGCCGCTGTCCGGCCGGAGCGACGAAGTCGCCGGACTGGCCGGGCGGTTGACCCGGCCCGACGCCGGCCGGGTGCTGCTGCTCGGTGAGGCGGGCGTCGGCAAGACCGCGCTGTGGCGTGAGGTTCTGGACCGCTGCGGAGAGCGCGGGGCGCACGTACTGTCCGCGGCGGGCGGCGCCTCCACCAGCGACATCCCCTTCCTGGCGCTGTCCGACTGGGCCGGCCCGGCAGGGACGGAAACCTTCGAGAGCATGCGCCGGGCCGTCCGCGCACAGGCCGGGCCCCGTCCCCTGGTCCTCGGGATCGACGAAGTGGACCATCTGGACGGCGCGTCCGCCTCCCTCGTCGCCGCGCTGGCGCAGGAAGCCGGCGCGGCGCTGCTGCTGACCGCACGATGCCCGGAACCGGAACCGCGGGAGGGCGTGCTCCCCGGGCCGCTGGGGCGCGTCCCCTGCGAGACGGTGCAGGTCGAACCGCTTTCCGAGCCGGCTTTCGACCGCCTGCTCCGAGCCGTCCTGGACGGCCCCGTCGACGGCCTCACCACGGGCGCGCTCTGGCGGATGTCCGAGGGGAATCCGCTCTTCCTGCGCCATCTGCTGCTCGCCGGCGCGGAGAGCGGCGGGCTGCAGCGCAGGCACGGGGTGTGGACGTGGCGGGGCCCGGCCGGCGGCCATCCGCGGCTGCGGGACCTGGTGGCCGGCGCGGTCGGAGTGCTTCCGGACGAGGAGGCCCGCGCGCTCGAATACGTCGCACAGGCCGGGTCCGTGCCCCGTACCGCGCTGGAATCCCTGATCGGCGCGGAGGCCCTGGCCGGGCTGCGGCGGCGGTCGCTGATCACCGTGCGGCCCGAAGCGGAAGGCGAACAGGTCCGCGTCGCGCACCCGTTGTACGGCGAGGTCGTGCGCGCCGGGACGGGCCCTCTGCGCCGCCGCCGCATACACCGGGACCTGGCCGACGCCGTGGACCGGTGCGGCGGTGCGCCCGACCCGATCCGCCCCGTGCTGTGGAGGCTGCGTGCGGGAGCCGAGGTCCCCGAGGCACGGCTGGTGCGCGCGGCCTCCGCCGCGCTGCGGCACTCGGACCCGCAGCTCGCGCAGCGTCTGGTGGCCCACCTGCACAGCCCCGGAGCAGTACGGGTCCACGGACAGGCACTCGTGGCCCAGGGGCTGGCCGCCGAGGCGGAGGAGTTGCTCGCCACCCGCGACGGGCCGCCCGCGCTGCGCGCCCTCAACCTCTTCTGGGGGCTGCGCCGCCCCGCGGAAGCACGTGCCGTGCTCGACGGGCTCGACGAGGCCGCCGCGAAGGAGCCGGAGACGAGGGTGGCCGCACGGGCGCTGGCGCTCTTCACCCACGGCGAGAGCCACGCCCGGGACGTGCTGCCGTCGGCGCTCGACGCCCCGGACAGCGGGGACTGGCTGACCGACAACGCGGCGGCGACCCTGCGGGCGTACGCCCTGACACTCCGCGGCAGGCCGGCGCGGGTCGTCCGGGAGTTCGAGCGCGGAGCCATCGGGCTGCCGCCCGCCTGGGGCTCGATGCGCGGCGCCGCCGAGGCGTGCCATGTGTACGCCATGGTCATGGCGGGAGAGCTGGAGGACGCGCTGCGTACGGCCGGGCGCTACTGCCGGGAGGCCCTGGAGCGCGGTGACGAGGCGGAGCTGGCGCTGGCGGCGTTCATCCGCGGTGTGGCGCTGTACTGGGCGGGCCGGCCCGATGAGGCGCTGGAGCCGCTCCGGGAGGCGCAGGCGCTGGTCAACGAGCAGACGATCTTCCCCGTCGAGGGGATCATCGTCACCGAGTACGCCTCGTGCGCGGCGGCCCTCGGCCGTACCGAAGAGGCCTCCGAAGCGCTCGCGGTGGCGGCCGGCCGCTTCCCGGAGGGCTCCAGCATGCGCGAGAACCTGCGCAAGGGCGAGGTACGGGTGCACGCCGCGGCGGGACGGGTGGCACTGGCAGCGGACCTGGCCGACCGGCTCGCCGAGACGTATCTGGCCGGGGGCAGGTTGACCACCGGTGTGGAGATCGCCTATCTGTGCTGCCGGCTGCGGCCCTCCGCCGCTGCCGCACGCCGTCTGCACGAGGCGGCACAGGAGTGCGACAGCGAGCTCTTCACGCTCTTCGCCCGTCACGGGAGCGCACTCGCCGGGCGCGACGTGGCCGGACTCTCGGCGGTGGCCGAGGAGCTGGCCTCACTCGGCTACGCGGGTCTCGCCCTGGAGGCCGTCCAGGCGGCACGTGATCTGAGCAGCGGCCGTGTGTCGGACGAACTCGCCAGGCGGGCCGGGGAGTTGGCGAGAGGCCGCCCCCCGGGCCCGCGTTCACCGTCCCCCGCTCCGGCGCGCGGATCCGGCGAACTGACCGGCCGGGAACGGCAGATCTGCGAGCTGGCCGCGTCCGGGATGAGCAACCCGGACATCGCCGGGTACCTGCGCATCTCCGTCCGCACCGTCGCCAACCACCTGCAGCGCGCCTACGACAAGCTGGGTGTCAAGCGGCGCGCGGATCTCCCGGGCGCGCTGGCACTGCCGTCCGCAGACGGCTCGTGACACCCGCGGCATGCGACACCCGCGGCTCATGACGCCCGCCGGTCACGCGAGGGGAGCCGGTACGCGACGGTGAGCCAGGCGGACCGGAGCCCGGCGACCGCTTCATCCGCGGTATCCGGGCGGTTCAGGGAATGATGCCCGCCCGGCGGGCCGCCACCACGGTCTCCAGCCGCGTGTGCGTGCCCAGCTTGCGCATCGCCGAGCGCAGATACGCCTTCACGGTCTCCGGCTTCAGCCCGGTACGGGCGGCCACCGCGGCGTTCGTGCCGCCTCCCGCGATGCACGAGACGATGTCGACCTCACGCGGCGTGAGCGAGACCGCTTCCCCGGGGCGTCCCTTTCCGTCCGCGTCCGGCCCGCACGCGGACGCCAGGCGGCCGCACGCGTCGAGCAGTTCACGCCGCACTTCGCCCTCCGGCAACCGCTGGGCGAGAGTGCGAAGTTCGGCGTGTGCCTCGCGCACCTCCTCCCAGGCGCGGGGATCGCCGACCGCGGTCTGCTGCGCCTCCATCAGCCGTTGCGCCTCCTCGCGCACGGCCAGCGTCTGCTCCAGCTCGCGCACCGCGTCGGCGGCGGTGTCCAGGGCGCGGTCGCCGAGCGCGAGCGACTCCCGCAGCGCCGCGTACACCACACCCCGCACACGGCGGCGTACCACCACGGGGACCGCCAGCACGGAGCGCAGGCCCTCCGCCGCGACGGCGGCGTCGTACTCGTGGCTGATCACACGTGAGGAGCGGTAGTCGGTGACGGAGGTGGGTCTGGCCAGCGCGACGGCCTTGCCGCCCAGCCCGTTGCCCGGCGCGATCGCCAGGCCGCGCAGCGCCTGCGTCGTGGTGCCGGTCATCTCTGTGATGCGGTAACCACGGCCCTCTCCGGTCATCCCCGCGAAGGCCACCGGTATCTCCGTCGTGCGCCGCAGCCTGGACAGTGCCGCCCGTATCGCACCGGATTCGGCCTGATCCGTCATGGCAGTCCCCTCTCGCGTTCACCGCGCGACCTCACCCCCGTTCGGGGGTGGTGAGGCGCAGATCACTACAACACGATGCTAAAGCCATGGCTCATGGAACGAGGAGGTCCCGGTGACCGGAGAATCCACGGCGCTCTCGTATGCGAGCGGGACCGCCACGACGCCGCTGCTCGGCGAGACGATCGGCAGCAACCTCGACCGCACCGCGGCCGCGTTCCCCGACCGCGAGGCCCTGGTCGACGCGACCGACGGCAGGCGCTGGACGTACGCGGAGTTCGTCGCGGACGTCGACCAGCTCGCGCGCGGACTGCTGGCGCGGGGCATCGGCAAGGGCGACCGGGTGGGGATCTGGGCCGTCAACTGCCCGGAGTGGCTGCTGGTGCAGTACGCGACGGCACGCATCGGCGCGGTGATGGTCAACATCAACCCCGCATACCGAACACATGAACTGGCCTATGTACTGCGCCAGTCGGGTGTGCGTCTGCTCGTAGCGTCCACCGCGTACAAGACGAGCGACTACCGCGCGATGGCGCGGGAAGTGGCCGGCGAATGCCCGCAGTTGCTGGAGACCGTCCACATCGGCACCCCGTACTGGGAGGTGCTGACCAACGCCGGACACGAGACCACCGACGAGCAACTCAGGGCGGCCGAATCCCGGTTGAGCTGTGACGACCCGGTGAACATCCAGTACACCTCGGGGACGACCGGCTTTCCCAAGGGTGCGACCCTCTCGCACCACAACATTCTCAACAACGGCTACTTCGTTGGTGAGTTGCTGGGCTACACCGAGCAGGACAGGGTCTGCCTGCCGGTGCCCTTCTACCACTGCTTCGGCATGGTGATGGGCAACCTCGCGGCCACCAGCCACGGCGCATGCGTCGTCATCCCCTCGGCGACGTTCGAGCCGGCCGCCGCGCTGCAGGCGGTTCAGGACGAGCGCTGCACGTCACTGTACGGGGTACCCACGATGTTCATCGCGGAGCTCGGCCTCTCCGACTTCCCCTCCTACGACCTCAGTTCGCTCCGTACCGGGATCATGGCCGGGTCGCCGTGCCCGGTGGAGGTGATGAAGCGGGTCGTCGCGGAGATGCACATGGAGGAGGTGGCGATCTGCTACGGCATGACCGAGACGTCACCGGTCTCCACGCAGACACGTACCGACGACGACGTGGAGCGGCGCACCGAGACCGTCGGCAAGGTGCTGCCGCACCTGGAGGTGAAGGTCGTCGACCCGGGCAGCGGTGTGACCCTGCCCCGCGGCGAGCCCGGCGAACTGTGCACCCGCGGGTACTCGGTGATGCTCGGCTACTGGGACGACAAGGAGCAGACCGAGCAGGTCATCGACCCGAGCCGCTGGATGCACACCGGCGACCTCGCGGTGATGCGCGAGGACGGATACCTCGCCATCACCGGACGCATCAAGGACATGATCATCCGCGGCGGCGAGAACATCTACCCACGCGAGATCGAGGAGTTCCTCTACACCCATCCCAAGATCTCCGACGTGCAGGTGGTGGGCGTCCCCGACGAACGTTTCGGTGAGGAGGTCCTCGCCTGCGTCATCCCGGTCGACCAGGACGACCCGCCCTCCGAGGACGAGATCGTCGCCTTCTGCGAAGGCCGGCTGGCGCACTACAAGATCCCGCGCCGGGTACGCGTCATGGCGGAGTTCCCCATGACCGTCAGCGGCAAGGTCCGCAAGGTCGAGCTGCGCCGGGACGCGATAGAGGGATCGGAGGCGCTGCCCGGAGCGGTCTGAGCCGTGCCCTGCGGGCACCGTCCGCGGAGGGACCGCCGGACCTGCCCGGCCCCGCCCGCCCGGGCGGGCGGCCCGGCCCGCGCCCGTTCAGCTCCGGCTCTCGGCGACCCCGAGGTCCAGCAGCGCGCGGTCCGCGCCCCGGTCCGCGATCACGCACAGCCCCACGGGCAGACCGCCGGACGTCATACGGGGAAGCACCAGGCACGGCAGCCCCGCGCCGGACGCCAGACAGGTGAGCTGGAGCGCGGCGGCCCTGGCCGTGTCCCTCTCCGCCGCGCTGGAGTCCCTCGCCGGGGCAGGCGCGGGCGCAGCCGGCAGCAGCAGCACCGTGCCGGGGGAGAGGACGGCGCGCAGTGCGGTGGTGGTCGTCCGCAGGGACTCGCGGGCGTTGGCCAGCCGCTCCCCGCCGACGCCGGACGCCCAGGCGAAACGGCGCTCGATCTCCGGCCCCAGCGCGCCGGGGTGCGAGCCGACCCACGCGCCGTCGGACTCCCACACCTGCTCGGCCTGCACCACGGAGAAGGCGTTCGCACGTTCCTGCGGATCGCCTCCGAACTCGCACTCCTCACTGCGCAGCCCGAGCCGCCCGGCCAGCCCGGCGGCAGCCGCGAGGAATGCCTCACGCACCGCGGGTTCCGCGGGGGCGAGGAGGTCCGGCGCCACCAGCGCGGTGTGGAAGGGGCCGGAGTGCCGCGCCTCGTCCGCACCGGGCAGCAGTACGTCGCCGATCCGGGCCAGCGTGGCGGCGTCGCGCGCGAGCCAGGCGACCGTGTCGAAGCCGGGGGCCAGGGGCAGCATCCCGGTGACCGGGACCGCGCCGTGCGTGGGGCGCATGCCGTACAGACCGCAGTAGGAGGACGGAACGCGGATCGAGCCCGCCGTGTCGGTGCCCAGGCCCGCGTCCGCCTCGTGGAGCGCGACGGCGGAGGCCGGGCCGCTGGAGGAGCCGCCGGGGATGTGGCCTGGAGCCTGGGGGTTGGGCGGGGTGCCGTAGTGGGCGTTCATGCCGTCGAGGCTGTAGGTCAGCTCGTCCGTCTGCGCGATGCCGGTGATCTCGGCGCCCGCGCCGAGGAGGGCGGCGACGGCCCACGCGTGCGTGGTCTCCGGTTCCGCTTCGGCGAGCCAGGAGGGGTTGCCGGCGCCGGTCCGGTGTCCCGCGATCGCGTACACGTCCTTCACGGCCAGACGCAGGCCGCTGAGCGGCCCGCTGCGGGACGGGGCGAGCAGCGGGGCGCCGCGCTCGCGCCAGACTGCCTTCTCCGCATTGGTCTCGGACGTCGCGGACGTGGTCATGGGAGCCTCCAGCAGCGGGTCGGGCGGGTCGCTCCGGCCGCGGCGTGAACCGGGCCGGGGGTGCGATGTGTACCCGCCCGCGGCGGCCCGCCGGCAGAGGTCACTCCGGGTCTCACCGGTCGGCGGGAGTCATTGACACCACCACGGATCTCTCCCTACGTTGCCGCAGGATTCTAGTTCACGGAACCCTGTTCCGTGAGGCGGAATTTGAAACGGCGCGCGACGTACGTGAGGAGGCCTGATGTGGGGTCACTACTGGGCGGCGTCCAACGGCATGACCATCGCCTCGATGGTCGCGCCGAGCCGCTACAAGGCGACGGCCTCCGGCTTCGGGTACGTCTTCGTGAAGCTCGCCGCCTTCGTGACGATCTTCTTCTTCCCCGTGCTCTTCGAGAGTCTGGGAGTGCCGCTGGCGACCGTCATCGTCTCCGTGCTGTCCCTGACGGGCTATCTCGCCGCGACCTATGTGCTGCCCGAGGTGTACGGATACGTCGAGCAGGAGGAGCAGCACGAGCAGAGCCGGAACGGCCGGGAGGGCCGGGACGGGCATGGCACGACCACGGGCGGAGGCGGCGCGGGCATGCTGTCGAAGTCCCTTGCCGAGGAGGGCTCTTGAACGAAGGCGGCGGCGCGCACCGTATCCTGCATCTGGGCCTCGGCAACTTCCACCGTGCCCACCAGGCCGTGTGCACCGAGGACGCCGGCCGGCACGGCGACGCCTGGGAGATCACCGGGGTCGCCGGCAGCACCCGCCGCGTCGTCGAGGCGCTGCACCGTCAGCGGATGCGCTACAGCGTCGTCACCCTCGGCCCCGGCAGAACCGAGGTGCGCCAAGTCGCAAGCATCACCGACGCGTTCGTGGCCGCCGGCGAACCGCACAGGGTGACACGGGAGATCGCCGACCCCGCCACCCGGATCGTCTCGCTGACGGTCACCGAGAAGGGGTACGGCATCAACCCCCTCACCCGGCGCCTCGACCTCGACGCACCGGACGTACGCGCCGACCTGGCAGGCGAAGGGCCGCCGCGCAGCACGGTCGGCCGCCTCGCCGCCGGACTGCTGCGCCGCTCCCGCGAGTCCGCAGCCCCGGTCACCCTGCTCAGTTGCGACAACATCACCGCCAACGGCACCACGCTCGCGGGCCTGCTGCGCGACTTCGCGGCCGCCATGCCGTCCAGGGACGGCGCCGGACTGCTGGCGTGGATGGAGGAGTCGGTGACCTGCCCCGACACGATGGTGGACCGCATCGTGCCCGCGACGACGGACGCCCACCGGCAGACGGCCGCCGACGCGGGCTTCGCCGACGAAGTGCCGGTGCCCGCCGAGCCGTTCTGGATGTGGGTGATGCGCGACGCCTTCGCCGCGGGGCGGCCGGCCTGGGAGGAGGCCGGGGCGGTCATGACGGACCGCGTCCACGACTACGAGACCGTCAAGGTCCGCCTGCTCAACGGCAGTCACTCGCTCCTGGCCTATCTCGGGCTTCTCACGGGACGCGCCCTGATCGCCGACGCCGCCGCCGACCCCGGGATCGCCCGGGCGGTGCACCGGCTCGGCGACGAGTACGAACCGACGCTCGCCCTCCCCGAGGGGCTCGACGTCACCGCCTACCGCGCGCAGCTCGGCGAACGGTTCGCGAACCGCCGGCTCGCGCACAGCACCGCACAGGTCGGCGCCGACGGCTCCCTCAAGCTCGGCCAGCGCGTGCCCGACGCCGCGCTGTGGCACCTGGAATCCGGACGCGTGCCGTCGGCGCTGGCCCTGACCGTCGCCGCATGGCTGCGCTGCACCGCGTATCCGGAGCAGCTGGAGTCGGACCGTACTGGCGTCCCGGCCGACCCGAGCGGTGAGCGCATCCGTGCACTCGCCGCCCGGTCGGGCGCCATAGGAGGCGGCGCACATGACCGGGCCCGGCGCCTGGCCCAGGCGGTGCTGGTGGACGAAGCGATGCTGGGCCGACGCCTCGGCGGATACGGGGAGTTCGCGGAGTCGGTCGCCGGGCTGCTGGAAGTGCTGGAGACCGGGGGAGTGCAGGCGGCGGTGCGGGCGGCATGCGAGGCCTGACGGCCGTCCGGGCCCCGCACCCGTGTGACGGCGGTGGACGAGGAACGCGAACGGTACGCACAGTACGCAGAGGACGGAGGTCACGAGCGGGGACGGAGAAGGCGCGGAGCGCGAACGGGACGGACCGGTCCGGCCTAGGGGACCGCGTACGGGACAGGGAAGGGAGGTGCGTGATGCTGACCGCTGTCGTGCACGGCGCGGGCGACCTGCGGGTCGAGCAGCGCCCCGACCCCGTCCCGCGGCAGGGCGAGGTGCTCGTCGCGATGACGCACGGCGGCATCTGCGGCTCGGACCTGCACTACTACCGCGAGGGCGCCGTGGGCTCCTTCGCCGTGCGCGAGCCGCTCGCCCTCGGCCACGAAGTCGTCGGCAGGGTCGCCGAGGACCCGGCGGGCCGGCTGCGCCCGGGAACGCCCGTGGCCGTACATCCCGGGACCTCTTGCGGGACGTGCCAGGAGTGCGCCGAAGGACACCCCCAAGTCTGCGCCGGAGCAGGCTACTTGGGCTCCGCTGCCACGTTCCCGCACACACAGGGCGGCTTCACCGGGCGGCTGGCCGTCCCCGCGGACCGCCTGCATGCCGTACCCGACGGGCTTCCGCTCTCCAGGGCCGTACTGGCGGAACCGCTCGCCGTCGCGCTCCACGCCCTGCGCCGTGCGGGCGGTGTGGCAGGGGCGCGGGTCCTCGTCAACGGTGCCGGACCGATCGGCGCCCTGACCGCGGGAGCGGCAAGGTCATGGGGTGCTGTGGAGGTGTGGGCGAGCGACATCCGTGACGCGCAGCTGCGCATCGCCGAGCGCACCGGGGCGGACACCACGGTCCGGGCCGGCCGGGAGGCGCTTCCCGGCGAGTACTTCGACGTGGTCGTCGAGGCGTCCGGCGCGCCGGGGGCGCCCGCCGCGGTGATGGGCGCCGTACGCAGACGCGGAGTGATCGTCCAGCTGGGCTCGGCCCCCGCGGAGCCGGTGCCGGTGCCCTTCGGGCCCGTCGTGGCGAAGGAGATCGAACTGCGCGGCACCTTCCGCTTCGAGGGCGGGCTCGGGACCGCACTCGCCATGCTCGCCGCCTCCGACCGCCTGGAGGCCGTCGTCACCCGCACCTTCCCGCTGCGTGACGCGGTCGAGGCGATGGAGACCGCCGCCGATCCGGCAGTCCCCGGGAAGGTGGTCCTCCTGCTCGGCAGCGAGGACACGGCAGCCGCTCCGGCCTCTTCGACGGCGTCGGCAACGACGGCCACCCTGACCGGCAGACCAACCACATCGGACACGGACCGCACCACCCGCACCACACGGAGAGCATCCCCATGACCCGACTCGAACGGCGACTTCCGCGCCCGAAGGACCTGGCGCCCCTGCTGAAGCTGAAGACCCGGCCGAGGAGCGCCGTCGAGCGCAGGCTGGCCGGGGCCCACACGATCTGGGACCTGCGGCGCATCGCCCGGCGCCGCACACCCGCGGGCCCGTTCGACTACACCGACGGTGCCGCGGACGGCGAGGTCGGCGTACGCCGGGCCCGGGAGGCGTTCGAGGACCTGGAGTTCCGGCCGGGCGTCCTGCGCAACGTCGAGACGGCCGAGACCTCCACCACCGTGCTCGGCGGGCACTCCGCGCTGCCCTTCGGCCTGGCTCCCACCGGCTTCACGCGCATGATGCACTCGGCGGGCGAGCGCGCCGTCGTCGCCGCTGCCGGGCGGGCGGGCATCCCGTACGCGCTGTCCACCGTCGGCACGACTTCGATCGAACAGGTCGCCGAGACGGCCCCGTCCGCGCGCAAGTGGTTCCAGCTCTACCTGTGGAGGGACCGCGACCTCTCGCGCGAGCTGGTGGCGAACGCCAAGGCCGCCGGATACGAGGCCCTCATCGTCACCGTCGACGTCCCTGTGAACGGAAACCGCCTGCGCGACCTGCGCAACGGCATGACCATCCCGCCCCAGCTGACGCTCAGGACGTTCCTCGACGCCTCCTACCGCTGGGAGTGGTGGCTGAACTTCCTGACCACGGAGCCGTACACGTTCGCCTTCGACAAGGACGGCCACGGCGCCCTCACCGAACTCGTCAGCAAGCTCTACGACCCGACCGTCACCTTCGACGACCTGGAGTGGATACGGGAGCAGTGGGACGGCCCGATCCTGGTGAAGGGCATCCAGACGGTCCACGACGCCGAGGCCGTCATGGCGCACGGCGCGGACGGCGTCATCGTCTCCAACCACGGCGGCCGCCAGCTGGACAGGGCACCCGTACCGCTGCACCTGCTGCCGGACATCGCCGCGGCGGTGGGGGACCGGGGCACCGTAATGCTGGACACGGGGATCATGAACGGTGGCGACATCGTGGCCGCGCTGGCCCTCGGCGCGGACTTCGCCCTCGTCGGACGCGCCTATCTCTACGGCCTGATGGCAGGCGGCGAGGCGGGGGTGGCCCGTGCGATCTCCATCCTGGCCGCCGAGGCCGAGCGCACCATGAAGCTGCTCGGCGTGACCAGCGTCGCCGAACTCCGCCCGGACCACGTGCGGTTGATGACCCGGCGCACCCCGGTAGTGCCGGAAGGGAAGGACTGAGGGAGCGGCGAGCAGGGACGGGCCCCGGTCCCGTTGGACTCGCCGCCCGGCCCTGCGGCTCCGCCTCACCGCACCTGGCCACCAGTCCCGGCTTGGACCGGCCTCCGGCTCCGGTCGGGACTGGTGGCCGTGCTCTTTCTGTGGAAGCGTGATCGCGGCGCACGAGCGCCCGCCGCGCGCGCCGCTCGTCAGCGGTGCCGCGCCGGCGCACCGCACCAGGAGGAGCAGAACCATCCATGGACACCCCCGCACCCGCCGTCCGCGCACTGCCGCTGGAGACCACCGGCGACGCGGCTGAGCGCAAGGCCACGGTGGCTCTCCTGCCCGTCGGGAGCTACGAACAGCACGGCCCGTACCTGCCGCTGTCCACGGACACCCTCATCGCCTGCGCCGTCGCAGAACGGGTCGCCGCCTCGTACCCGGTGCAGCCGCTGCCGCCGCTGACCGTCTCCTGCTCGCAGGAGCACGCGCGGTGGCCCGGCACGGTCAGCATCACCGCGGGCACACTCGGCGCCGTCGTACGGGACGTCGCGCACTCGCTCCGGCGCTCGGGAGTGCCCGGGCTGGTGCTGGTCAACGGCCACGGCGGCAACTACGTACTGCGCAACGTCGTGCAGGAGGCCACCGCGGACGGACACCGCATGGCGCTCTTCCCCGTCGCCGCGGACTGGGAGGACGCCGCCGCCAAGGCCGGTGTGGAGACCCCCGCGCGCAGCGACATGCACGCCGGCGAACTGGAGACGTCGATCCTTCTGCACGCAAGGCCTGACTGCGTACGGGAGGGGTACGAGACCACGGACTGGCTCAGCGACGACCGCAGGCACCTGCACACCCTGGGGCTCGGCCCGTACACCGAGTCCGGCGTCGTCGGCCGGCCCTCCCTGGCGACCGCGCGCAAGGGCGACGACGTGCTCACCGCGCTGACCGGTGCCTTCGCCGGCCATCTGGAAGCTCTGGAGTCGTTGTGACGGGGCAGGGCAGGCCCGCACCGGCAGCGCCGGAAGCACACATACCCGCCCCGCCCGGCGGCGGCGCCGCAGAAGAAGGCCTCGGCACCGAGCCGGCGTGGGAGCGGCTGCTCGGAGTGCGTACGGCCGAAACGGCAGCCGAGGCCGGACTGCTGCGGGGCGAGGACGGCGTGTGGCGCTGGGCGGTGCCCGCCTCGTCCGGGGCGCAGACCCTCGCCGCGCTCTACACCCCCCTCTGCCTGGGCGGGCCGGGCTACGCCTTCGCGCAGCTCGGCCAGAGCATCGACGGCTTCATCGCCACCAGGACCGGCCACTCCAACTACGTCACGGGGGAAGAGGACCGCCTCCATCTGCACCGGCTGCGTGCGCTGTCGGACGCCGTCCTCGTCGGGGCGGGCACCACCATCGCCGACGATCCGCAGCTGACGGTCCGCGCGTGCGCCGGCACCAATCCCGTACGTGTCGTGCTCGATCCGCGTGGCCGCGCCGGCCGGGAGACCCCCGGGGCACGGGTCTTCACCGACGGAAAGGCGCCGACACTGCGCCTCGTCGGCACGGGCCACGCCCCCACGGCGGGTCGTGCGGGCCGGACGGGCGCGGCCGGCGAAGGCGGCAGTGCTGCGGCCGGCCAGGGCGACGAGGAGGTCGTCGAACTCCCGCGCGGGGAGGCGGGGTTCGAACCGAGGCTAGTACTGGAGACCCTCGCCCGCCGCGGCCTTGGCCGGGTGCTTGTCGAGGGCGGCGGCGCGACGGTGTCCGGGTTCCTCCGCGCGGAAGTGCTGCACCGGCTCTACGTCACGGTCGCGCCGGTTCTCCTCGGAGACGGCGTACCGGGGCTCCGCTTCCCAGGGCCCGTACGGATGGGGGAGGCCCTGCGGCCCCGGACCCGTGCCTTCGGCCTCGGCGCGGACATGCTCTTCGAACTCGACCTCCTGGACCTCCTCGACGGCACGGCGTGAACGCCTCGCCGCGAGGAGCCGGCAGACCAGCACACCCGCTCCCGGAAGGCTGGAGAGCAGCGCAAGCGCCCCGTAGACGACCGCGGACGCCAGACCTTGGGACGCGCCCAGGCCCGCGGCGCCGAACGCCAGCGCGCACATGCCTTCGCGGGGGCCCCAGCCTCCGACGTTGACGGGCAGCACCATCACCAGCAGCGCCAGCAGGAGCGGAGGCACCAGTGCGGCCAGCGGCGCGGAGGAACCGGCCACGCGCGCCGCGGCGAGAAAGAGCGCGAGATGTCCCGAGAGGGCCAGCACGGACAGCGCCAGCACGCCGGGCCAGCTGTCGCGGGCGAAGAGCGAGGCCCGCGCGTCGATGAGGAAGACCCCCAGGTCACGCCGCCACTTCGCCGAGCGTCCACCCCGTCCCGCCAGCACCACGCCGGCGACGGCTGCCAGCCCGCACAGCACCAGACCGGTCATGGCGAACGGCCCTTCGAGAGCGTTCAGCACCGGCAGCGGCGGAGGCGCCACGACCAGCACCACGACGCCCGCGGCCACGATGACGGCCTGGCCCGCGGTGCGCTCCAGAATCACCGCCCGCACGCCGCGGGCGACGTCGCCCGCTTCGCGGCCGTTGCGGACGGCACGGTGCACGTCGCCCAGCACGCCCGAGGGCAGCGTCGCGTTCAGGAACAGCGCCTGGTAGTAGTCGGCGACGGCCGTACGCAGCGGCAGAGCGATCCCGAGCCTGCCCGCCACGAGACGCCAGCGCCACGCGCTGAAGACGGTGGCCGGGACGCTGAAGGCGAAGGTGATCAGGACGGCCTGTGCGTCGATGCGGCCGAGGGCCCCCAGCAGGGCGGAGGTTCCCAGCTTGTGGACCACCACGCCGAGGATGACGAGTGCTATGGGTACGCGCAGCCTGCGCCAGAGCGGGCCCTTCATGCGGTGGCAGTTCCGGCCGTGCCTCCGGGCAGCGCCAGCAGGTCGCGGTGGTGAACCACGGCCCGCAGCGTGCCCGCCTCGCAGGAGTCGAGTCTGCGCCGCAGATAGTCCTCGCTCGCCGCCTCCAGCGACGGCTCCTGTGCGCACGCCGCCGCCACCCATCCCAGCAGCCACTGCGCGGTCAGCCCGCTCTCCTGCGGACCGAGCTGCCACGGGCTGGAACGCGTGAGCACGGAGAAGCCGTTGCGCTCGAAGGCGGCCGTCGCCGCCTCGGCGGCGTCCGGTCCGAGCAGCCTGCGGCCCGCGTCGGCGCGGCGCTGATGAGCGTCGAAGGCCGCGGCGAACTCCTCGTCCAGCGGATCGGACGGTTCGAGCTCGACGCGCCCCTCGACGGACAGCGCCAGCAGCACGGCGCAGCCCGCCGCGGCGCAGCTCGCCGCGAGCGACTCCACCTCGTCGGCGGTCAGCAGGTCGAGCAGCGCGGAGGCGGTGACCAGGGACGTGCCCGCCAGGTCGTCGCCCGTCAGGCGTGTGATGTCCCGCTGCTGCGGCACCACTTCGAGAGGGCTGCCGTCCCCGGCCTCCCGCGGCATCCGCGCTGCGATGTTCTCCAGCAGCGCCGGATCGCGGTCGTACATGAACCAGCGTTGGGGACCGCCCAGGCGGGCGGAGAGCCACCGCCCCATCGAGCCCGTGCCGCACCCCAGATCGTGGACGGTCAGCCGGTCGCCCGACGCGGGGGTGTCCGCGAGGAAGGCGTTCAGCGGACCGATGAGCTCTTCCGCGCGGGCGCGGGCGTCCGCGTCCTCGCGCAGGGCGAGCCACTCGGGGGCGTAGCGGGGCGAGCCGACGGTGTTCAAGCGCTACTCCGTTATTCGAGCCGGAGATGCTCCAGAACCCCGGCCAGCTGACGAGAGCTTTCGGGCCAACCCTGCAGCTTGGCGCGCCGCCCGCGCGCGGATGTTGTCAGATGCGAACGAATTCCTGGATCTGTGAGCCAAGTGTGCAGCGCAGCGGTTAGAGCTGCGGAATCGCCGGGTGGCACCAGAATGCCGGGAATGCTCCCGTCCGGCGCCGTGCCCACGGTGTACGGGACGGCGCCGGCCTCCGTGGCGAGCACGGGGATGCCCCGGGAGAGCGCCTCGGTCAGCACCATGCCGTACGTCTCCGTGTGCGAAGCCAGCACGAGAAGATCCGCGGCGTCGTATGCGGCTGCAAGGTCCTCGCCCGAGCGCGCGCCCGTCAGCCGCACCCGCTCGCCCAGGCCGTGCTCGCCGACGCTGCGGCGCAGTCGCTCCACGAATCCGGGAGCCCGGTCCAGGGGACCCGTCAGCTCGCACGTCCACGGCGGGCCGCCGGAATCCCCTCCGCGCGGACCCTGTCCCTCAGCGAAGACCGGCCGGACAGAGCCCAGGCCGGCGAGCGCTTCGACGAGCAGATCCTGCCCCTTGCGCGGTGTGAGCGCCGCGACGCACAGCAGCCGCGAGGCGCCGTCGGTCCCCCGGGCGAGAGGCGCGGGGTCGGTGCCGGGCAGGACGGAGTGGACGCGGGCCGCCTCCAGCCCGTGCCGCGCCGTCACTTCCCGCGCCGCCCACTCGCTGGTCACGACGACGGCGGCGGCCGCGTGCAGCGTCCGCCGCTCCAGCCGCTCCAGCTCCCGGGCCTCGGCGGGACCCAGGCCCGTCTCGTCCGCCAGCGGCAGATGCACCAGCACCGCCAGACGCAGCCGCCGGGCCTGCGGCACGACGACGTCGGGGACGCCGCACGCCACGAGCCCGTCGACGAGCACGACCGCCCCGTCGGGCAACTCGCGGAGCACACCTGCCAGTTCGGCGCGCGCCGCCGCGGAAGGGCGCGGCCAGGTCCCGGCGACCGCCCTCGTGCGCACCGGCGTCCCGGCCGCGCTCATCTCGCGGCACACGCGGCGGTCGTAGCTGTTGCCGCCGCTGACGGAGCGGGGATCGTCGACGTCCCCGGGCATCACCACATGGACGGGCCGCGCGGATGGCACGTCCGGCTCGTCCGCACCGCTCACAGCCGTCGCTCGTAGCTGGCCCATGCGACGTGCGACTCGTGCAGCGTCACCGAGATCGCCTCCAGCCCGCGGGCCCCCTCACCCAGGGCGCCGGCGTGGACCCGCTCCGCGAGGCGGTCGGCGACGACCCTGGCCAGCATCTCCGTCGAGGTGTTGATCCCGGCGAAGGCGGGTTCGTCGTCCAGATTGCGGTAGTTGAGGTCGCCGAGAACACCGCTGAGTTCCTGCGTCGCGGCACCGATGTCCACGACGATGCCGTCGGCGTCGAGTTCGCCGCGCCGGAAGGTGGCATCCACGACGAACGTCGCACCGTGCAGTCGCTGTGCCGGGCCGAAGACGTCACCGCGGAAGCTGTGGGCGATCATCATGTGGTCACGAACGGTGATGCTGTACATCGGCTCACTTTCCTGTACGTGCCTGTACGCGTCCTGTGTGCTGTACGGGCGGTCTGCGTCGCTGCGCGGGCTCGGGGGTGCTCAGCCGGCGGCTGTGCTCCCGTCGTTGCCGACGTTCCCCTCGTTCGCGTCGTCGTTGTCGTTCTCTTCGGCCTTGTCGTAGGTGACGAGGTGGCACAGAGCGGGCAGTTCCCCGCCCGCGATGCGGGGCATCACCGCCGGCAGGTCGCCGAAGGCGGACTCCCCGGTGATCAGGGTCTCCATCGCCGGGTCGGCGAGGAGATCCAGCGCGAGGGCCATGCGGTCGGCGAAGCCGCGGCGCGCGCGGCGCGACGGCGGCAGCGCGCCGACCTGGCTGCTGCGCACCGCCAGCCGCCGGGAGTGGAAGGACTCTCCCAGCGGGATGCTGACCTTCCGGTCGCCGTACCAGCTGAGTTCGATGACCTCACCGTCCGGTGCGAGCAGCTCCAGCGACCTGGCGAGGCCCTCCTGAGACGCGCTGGCGTGCACGACGATGTCGCACTCCCCGGTGGCGTCGGCGGGCAGGGCGAAGGGGACACCGAGCGCCGCGGCGACGGCGGCCCGGCCGGGATCGGCGTCGACCAACTGCACGCGTGCGGCGGGGAAGCGGGAGAGCACCGAGGCCACGCAGGCCCCGACCATCCCGGCACCGACGACGGCGATCCGGTCGCCCAGCGCCGGAGCCGCGTCCCACACCGCGTTCACCGCGGTCTCCACCGTGCCGGCGAGCACGGCGCGCCTCGCAGGTACCGCCTCCGGTACGGGCGTCACCGCGTCGGCAGGCACCACGTACCGGGTCTGGTGGGGGTGGAGGCAGAAGACGGTGCGGCCCATGAGGGCCGCGTCCACTCCCTCGCCGCTCTCTTCGACCACGCCCACGCTGAGGTAGCCGTACTTGACCGGCCCCGGGAAATCGCCCTCCTGAAAGGGAGCCCGCATCACGTCGTGCTGGCTCCGCGGCACCCGGCCGTCGAAGACGAGGGTCTCCGTTCCGCGGCTGACGCCCGAATAGAGCGCACGGACGAGGACTTCGCCGGGCCCCGGGGAGCCCAGGGCGACGGTGCGGATCTCGCCGGAACCCGGGGAGCGCAGCCAGTAGGCATGAGCGGTGCGCTCCATCTATGTGTCCTCCGTGTATGACGACAACTGCTAAGCCTTCACATCCCAGCGGCCACTCGTACCATAATCAGCCCCCCTCGACTCCGCCATATGCACCAGGAGGCGCGATGAGCAGCCAGCACAAGCAGGACAGGCGGGCCACGGACCAGCTGAAATTGCAGACAGGACTCGGGCTGGCCGGGCAACTGCTGCTGCTGGGAGTCCTTTGGGGCGTCACCGGTCTGGGCCCCGTGGGATGGGTGGTGGGGGCGGCCTGCGGCGTGACCGTCGGTGCCCTGCTGCTGCGATCGGGAGCCCCCGCGCTCGGACCGGCGGATCTGGTGACCCTGAGCAGAGCGGGCCTCGCCGGGGGCACGGCCGCACTCGTCGCGGACCAGGGCACGGACGCGTCCCTCGTGGTGGTGGCGGTCGTGGCGACCGTGGCGCTGGTGCTCGACGCGGTGGACGGGCTGGTGGCCCGGCGCACCGGGACGGCCTCGCCGCTCGGCGCACGCTTCGACATGGAGGTCGACGCCTTCCTGATACTTGTGCTCAGCGCCTTCGTCGGCCTGTTCGTGGGCATGTGGGTGCTGGCCATCGGGGCCATCCGGTACGCCTTCGTCGCCGGCCAGTGGATGCTGCCGTGGCTGCGCGGGCCGCTTCCCCCGAGCCGCGCCCGTAAGACGGTCGCGGCGGTCCAGGGCATCGCGCTCGTGGTGGCCGGATCCGGACTGGTGCCGGGGCCTGTCGCGGTATTCGTGGCAGGCGGCGCCCTGTCGGCTCTCGTGTGGTCCTTCGGGCGGGACATCTCCTGGCTGTGGCACGTGCGCACGCTTCCCGTCATCGCGGAGGGTGCCCTCGACTTCGCCGTGGTGCCGCGGAGCGGAAGCTCACCCGCGACCGGCGGGCAGAGGGGCTGAGCGGGCGCCATGAGAGACGAAATGCCCGGGAAACCGCACATTCCCCTCCGCGCCGTGCAATCAATTCCACGTACACGCAACCCGGTTGAGGATTCTCCCAAAAAACCAGATGCGGAGTTGGCCGACGGGTATGCTCCCGGCATGGCGTACCAGGAACTCTCTGTGAACAGCTCCCCGCGGCAAACCGCCGCTGTCGAGAGGGTGGTGGAGGTCCGGCTTCCCACGGTCCATGGAGAATTCCGTGCCATCGGATACATGGACCGCCGCACCAACCAAGAGCAAGTCGCGCTCGTGCACGGCGACATTGCCGCACACGGCGCACTGACGCGTGTGCATTCGGAGTGCCTTACAGGTGAGGTCTTCGGGTCCACTCACTGCGAGTGCGGAGACCAGCTCGGCACGGCGATGCGGATGATGGTCACGGACGGTTCCGGCATCCTCGTCTACATACAGGGTCACGAAGGCCGCGGAATCGGTCTGCTCGCGAAGCTGAAGGCGCTGCAACTGCAGCAGGAAGGCCTCGACACGGTGGAGGCCAATCTGGCACTCGGCCTTCCCGTCGATGCCCGCGAGTACACGGTGGCCGTTGAAATACTCAATGATCTGGGTGTGGAGTCCGTGCGGCTCCTCTCGAACAATCCCAGAAAGCGGGACGCACTGGAGGCGAACGGCATAACAATCGCCGAGCGCATTCCTCTGCTCATCCCGCCGAACAAGGAGAATCACCAGTATCTCCTGGCGAAGCGGAAGCGGCTCGACCACAGCCTTCCGCATCTCGACGGCCTGCTCGGCTGAGGCCGGAAGGCACCCGGAACGATCTCTGCGGTCCCGGGTCCGCGCCCAGGCGCGCGGGTCCGGGACCGACGTATGCACCCGTCCGCAGAGGCACCGGGCCGGGAGCTGGGACGCCGGCCCGGGTGCCTTGCGCGCGATTTCAGCCAGCCACGGGGGCGCCGGGCGGTGCCGGAAGCAGACCGGCTACGGCCTCGGCACTCCAGTGCCCGGCGGCGCCGGGGCGCGTGGCCAGATACGTCCCGATGCGTGCCCCGGACCAGCCGTGCGACTCCGCCAGCCCCGAGGCGAGATGTCCCAGATACGCGGCGGCCGGCGGATTCCCCGGCACACCCGCACGCGCCCAGGGAGCCGTGAACGTCAGTACGGGGTGACCGTCGAGAGTCCCGGCACAGACCAGGGTCTCGTAGCGCCCCGTGCCCAGTTCATGTCTGCCGGAGACCAGCACTTCGCGCAGGTCCAGGTCCTCGCCCGGCTCGCGGTGCATCTCCTGCGCGGCGATGTCCGCGAACTGTCCGGCCGTGACCAGCCATGCCCGGGCTGCGGTGCGGCCCTCCCCGCCGGGGTCGTAGAAGGCAGTGCCGCCCGTCCACAAGGGGGACTCCAGCGCGAAGTAGAGCTCCCCGGGGAGCATCACCGGAAGCGCCCGCTCGGGCGGACGCGGATCACGGCAGCCCGGCTGGGCGCGGCGACCGCCGGGCGGACAGCCGCCGGTGAGGTAGCAGTCGAGGCGGGAGCGGTGCATGTTGGACCCGAACGCCGCATACCAGACCTTGCGCGGGGCGGTGAACTCACGCTGCGGCGGGCCTGGTTGGCGTGGGACGTGCACTGTTCTCCCTCTCGCGTGGTCGGACGTCGCAGAGCCGCAGGCCGGACAGGCCGGCCCGGGGCGCACCTACCCGGGGCGGTCCGGCGCCGAACAGTGTGTCCGGTCACGCCGGGACGGACCGTCCGGTCACGCGGTACGCAGCGCGGCGCGGCACGCATCGCAGGCATCCTCTGTGCGACGCTCCGTCCGTATATGTGCCGTCTGTCGCGTCGCTACGTACGTGCTGCGCCGCCGTCCGCCGCGCCGCCCGCTGTCCCGGGCGCAGGAGCATCGAGCGCGTAGACCGTGACCGGCTTGCCGAACAGGCTGTCCTCGCGGCGAGGGGTGAACGCCAGACGCCGGGCCACCCGGGCCGACGCCGCGTTGTCCGGGTGGATCATCGCGGTCACGCGAGCGAGCCCCAGCTGCGAGAACCCCCCACTCCACCACCGTGGCCGCGGCCTCGGTGGCGTACCCGTGCCCCCAGGCCGAGGGCTTGAACGTCCAGCCTGCTTCGACTTCGTCGAACTGCGGCCAGTGCTGGAGGCCGCACCGCCCGACGAACTCGCCCGTCGTCCGCAGTGCGACGGCGCACAGGCCGTGACCGCGCCGCGACCACTGTTCCTCGATCCCCAGCAGGCGCTCCAGGGCCTGCTCATGGGAGAACTCCGGTACGAACCGGTTCACCCGGGGATCGGCATGCAGATCGACGAGAGCGTCCACGTCGTGCCGGGTCAGCGGGCGCAGAGTGAGCCTGTCGGTCTCGAACACGGGAGCCTCCCTGCTGGTCGTCAGTGTGGCCGGCGTTGCCGCCGTGCCCGTGGCACTCGTCCAACGACCCGATCGTGCCGACTCACTCCCGTCCCCTGCACATCAGCTCGGCGGAGGGCGCCACGGCCCAGGGCCGAGGTCGAGCGCTTCTTCGACGGGCCCGGCCTCGTCGACCCCGGCCTGCGGCCGCCGCACCGGTGGCGGCCCGGGGGCCCGTCACCCTCGCCGGTCGGTGTCGCGCGGGTCGAAGGAATCCGTGTCGACGGTGAGCGGCGCCGGGAAGGCGGCAGCGAGGTCGTCCCACCTCACGAACTTGAAGCCGGTGCTTTCCCGTTCGCCGTCGGCCGGCGTCGCCTCGCCGTCGTGGGTGGCCAGCAGTCCCTTGGGGAACGCCCTGCCCAGCGGGACGTTGAGCGCCATGGCGCCGTCGGAGTGCTGTACTCCGTCGGTCTCCGGCCCGTCCGCCACGGTGAACGATCCGATGTACGGGTTGCGCCCGCCGCGTCCGTAGACCGCGAAGGTGTCGTCGCCCTGGCTGGAGGCGAGTACGTACCCCTCGCCGTCGCCCGCGTGATAGACCGTGACGCCCTCGGCGTCCGCGCTCAGACGGTTCCCGCCGTGTCCCGGATCGTTGTCCGTGTCGAGGACGCACTCCTCCTTCGCCTCGTCGTACGTCCACGGCACGCCGTACTCGCGCACCTTGTCGAACAGTGACGGGCCGCCGAACTCGCCGTCGTCGAGGGCGATCCGCCACAGGCCCACATCCTCCTGGGCCGCGTAGAGCACCCCCTTCTCCTGGTCGACGGCCATGCCTTCCACTTGGGCCCGCTCGCCCGGGTCCGTGCACGGCTCCCAGTTCTTCCCGTCCGGCAGCGTGAACGAGCCGGGCAGGTCTGCCGTGTCCTCGGTGGCGTAACCGACCCTGCCGCCCTCGTCCTTGAGCCTCAGCAGCTTCAGCCGGGTCTCCGCACGCCGTGAGACGACCGCGTACGCCTCGCCGTCGTCGCTGTAGGAGGCGAGTCCGTAGGCCGTGTGCTGCTCGTCGACCTCCTCCTCGTCCGCGGCGAACACGGGACCCGCGGAGGCCGCGGTGACCTCGGTGAGCGGTGGTTCCCCGGCGGCGACGGCTGCCGGGTCGATGGCGTAGGCGCGGAGCCGGTCGCGGCCGCGGTCGCTGACGAGGGCCAAGTCTGTCGGGTGTCCGTCCAGTTCGAAGCCGTAGACGATGTCGACGTTGTTGAAGCGGCCGGGCTCCGATCCCTCACCCGGTGCGGGCGGTGCGCCGATGTGCTGCAGCCGCCGGCCGTTCAGCCCGTACACGTCGAGACCCGCGTCCTTGAGGGTGCCGAGGACGAGGCTGCGTCCGGGGGACTCCGGGTCGACCCAGACGGCAGGGTCGTCGGCGTCGGCGTTGCCGCCGGCTTCGTCGTCGTGCACGGCCGGGGTCTCGGCCGTCGCCGTCGTCCGCACCGGCTGCGGTGCGCCGCCGTCCGCAGGTGCGGCGGGTGCGGCCGCGGCGACGAGCAGCACAGCGGCCAGGACGGCCGCGTTGCGGGTGGCCGCGGGACGGGCGACGGCGCTGCGGACGAGGGCGGTACGGGCAAGTGCGGTGCGGATGACGGCCGCACGGGCGGTGGAAGGTCTCACGGCTCTCCTCGGGCAGGGACACGGGTTGACGCAAGCCTGAACCGGAGTGATGAACTCCCTTCCACCGCACGGCATCTGACGAAAGATCAGTGAATGACCGTCTCAGCGGTGGCGCGGATTCCGGTGGATCAGAAGGCGAAGACGCTCCCGCCGGACTTGTTCATCGTGCAGGAGTTGGCGAACGTGTGCTGCCAGGAGACCCGCTGGCCCTTCCACACGCCGTCCGCCGTGACGACGACCGGGTCCCAGATCCGGGTGCACATCATCCCCGGTGCCGCGTCCGTCACGAGCTGCTGGAACCGGCCGTTGACGGAGCGTACTTCGGCGCACGCGGTGCCGGCGGCGGGGTGGGTGCCGCTGGGCTTCGGAGCGCAGTTCAGGACGACCGCCCGCTCGACCGTGGTGGTCGCGGCGTCCGAGCCCTTGCCGACGGTCAGCACGAGAGCCGACGGTGCGTAGAGGCTCTTCGTCCCGGCGGAGTCGGCGTGTGCGACGCCGCCTCCGACCCCCGTCAGGCAGCCGACGGTGATCGCTGCCGCAGTACCGAGAACCTTGAGTCTGAACCGCATTTCGAACACTCCTTCACTTGAGTTTCCAGATATCGGACGGATGTCGGACGAGGAGGACTCTGACGGAAGCCCGGCGGAAACGCACACCGAACGATCACTTCCGGTCACGGAGAGTGGACGGAATCCTGGTCGAGAGTGGATCCGTCCAGGTGGGAACGGTTGACCGGCCATTCGGGCATGTGTCCGGCATGTGGACAAAACGGCAGTGGTTCAACCGGAAACATCTTCCTGAGCTGCGGAAACGGACTCCTGTGCGGCTGTCCGGTCGCCTCATCTCGGCCGGAAAGCACCGCTTCCGGGCATGTGCACCAGACGGACCTGGCCGGTGCGGCCCGGCCGGTGCGGCCCGGCCGCCCGTGAGTGAAGGGGCGGGTCCGCGTGTGAAGTCGCAGCTCCGCCGGATCAATTGCCACAATTCCACGGGGATATTCACGGACATGCCGTAGAAAAACCTCAGCACCGAAAGCGGATACGACGCCCGGGAACTGATTGTTCGTCCTGTTACGTTCCAGCCTTTTCTTCCCCGAGTGGCTTTCACCCGCCCACGGTTTCCCTGTTGACTGGACTGGGCGGGCAATCCGCGCCCGCGCGGCCGCGTACACGGCGGGGCATCACGATCTGAGTCCCCCGGCTTCCGTCGCCACGGGTGTACGGAAGGCATGAGCGCAGGTCGGTGTGGAGGACCGGCGCTCGCCGGTCCGCCGGGACCGCCCGTCGCGGAGTCCGCCGAAGAGGCGGAGGAGCGCGCGAGTTGACGGAGTAAAGGCCACTCCGTGACTTGCCGGACATTGCACATATCCGCCGAGAGGACGCGATGACAGATTCCCGTGATGAACAGCAGGCCCAGGGGGATTCCCGTGACGAGGAATCCGCCGCCTCCGCGCGCCCCGCGGAAGAGACGTCTGCTTCATCGCAGGATCAGGAAGAGCAGAACTCCCGGGCGCGCTTTGGCGCCCGCGGGGAGACCGGCACGGACTCCGGACCGCACGCCCGCACGGACGACGACGCGGAAGCCGACCGCGTCGTCACCACGGTGAACCCCCGGATCGTGCCCGCGGGTTCGCGGAATCCGGCACCTCCGGCGCCGCCGCCGAGCCGGACCCGCATGGCGGTGCTCGCCGCCGTCGCGGCCCTGGCCATCACCGGTCTGTCGACGGGTGCGTACATGCTGTACGGCGGCAGCGACGACGAGCAGATCTCCCGCTCCGGCGCCACACCCGGCCCGGAATGGCAGGGCGGCCAGGAGAACGACGCGCCCGGCACGGCCCCGGCTCCCGGCGAATCCTCGCCCGGCAAGGGGAAGGGTAAGGAGCCCGGTGCCGGGCGCGGTCCGGATTCGAAGCCGCCCGGGGACGAAGGCAGGGACCGTCCGCCGGAGGGGGGCGGCGGAGGCGGGGCACCGGCGCCGGAACGCCCGCCGGGGGACGGCGGCGGCCCGGACGGCACCGTCCGGATCGGGAACCACAACTCGGACCAGTGCATCAATGTCCCTGGCGGCCGGGCGCAGGACGGCATGTTCCTGGAGATCCGCACCTGTTCGGGCGCCTCGTCGATGGAGTGGAGCTTCGAGGACGACGGCACGGTGCGGGCCTCGGGCCTGTGCATGGACGTCGCCAACGGGTCGCGTGAGAACGGCACCGTGATCCAGCTCGCCGAGTGCAGTGGCAACCCGGCGCAGCAGTTCGTCCTCAACGAGGCCAGCGACCTGGTGAATCCGCAGGCCGACAAGTGCGTGGCGGTCCGCGACGGCGACGTACGCAGCGGCCAGCACCTCCAGTTGTGGGACTGCAGCGGCGACGACAGCCAGAAATGGAGCCCGGTCTGAGGCGACGGACGGGCTGTTGCGAGGTGACGGCCCGGCCTTGAGGCGTCTCGCCGGCGGACCTGGCCGGACCGGGTGAGTCGCGGACCGGTCACTGATCACCGGTCAGGCCGGGCCGTCACCGCCCCGTCCCGCCTGCTGGAGTTGCCGCTCGGCGGACGGCTGCCGGGACTTCCGCCTGCTGCCCCGTACGGCCAGAGCGGTCGGTGTGATCAACGCGGTGAGCAGCCCTACGAGACCGATCGACACGGTGAGACTCGTCAGCGAGGCGACCCCGCCGACCAGCGGCGGGCCGCCGAGGAACCCGGCATAGGCGACGGTCGTGACGAAGCCGAGCTCCCGCTCGCCGCCGCTGCCGTCCTCGCGGCGGCCCGCGTCGCCGGCCAGCGCCATCGCGACCGGGAAGCAGAACGCCAGGCCCGCGCCGGCGAGTGCGAATCCGGCGTAGGCCACCGCTCCGGCCGGAACCGCCGCCGAGGCCGTGAGTCCGCAGGCGGCGACGAGTCCGCTGCCCGCGAGCACGCGGTAAGGACCGAACCGGGCCTCCACACGCTCGCCGACCAGCCTCGTCAGCGCCATCGTCACCGAGAAGACGGAGTACGCGGTGGCCGCGACGGCCTCCGTGACCTCACGTTCACGTACCAGGAACAACGCCGACCACTCGGCGCACGTGCCCTCGGCGACCGCGGCGCACAGCGCCACCGCCGCCAGCAGCCAAAGCCGCTTGCGCACAAGCACGTTCCGGAATCCGCCGCCGGTGTGCTGCTGCTCCTTCTCCGGCCGTTCCCCCGGCAGGCCCCGCCCGGTGCACAGCAGGGCCAGCAGCCCCGCCGCCGTCACGAAGCAGAAGTGCGCGGCCGGCGCCACGCTCAGTGCGGCGGCCAGTGCGGCGCCCAGCGACCCGAGCAGTCCGCCCGCGCTGAACCCCGCGTGGAAGAACGGCATCAGGGGACGGCCCAGCTCCCGTACGACGGCGACGGCCGCCACGTTCATCGCCACGTCGACCGTGCCCATCAGGCCGCCGAGACCGGCCAGCGCGAGGCCGAGCGTCAGCGGTGACCCCGCGAGGCCGACCAGGGGCAGCGCGAGGCAGGCGGCCGCGAGTGCCGCCACGATGACCCGGCGCGCTCCCCACGCCGCACACGCGCGCGCGGCCAGCGGCGCGGTGACGATCATCGCGATGCTGGGGCCGAGGAGCGCGAGCCCGAGCCCGGCCGGTTCCGCTTGCACCTGCGAGGCGAGTGCGGGAACGCGGGCTGCCCAGGCTCCGTATAGCCCGCCGTTCACGACGAACACCACGGCCACGGCGGCGCGGTGGGAAACCACGCGTGCCCCCCTCTGTCGGCTACGGATCTTCGGCTGCGCGGGAGGGTCAGGCTATTGGCAACTCCGCTTCCGTGGATGGAAGTTGATCGGATCGCGGTGTTCTCGTCAAACCTCAGCGGGGGTCACCTAATGTCTGGACCAGACTCAGCGGCACGTGAGGGCAGGAGTACCGGAGTCCATGACCGTTCTGTGGGGAATATCGTTCGACGCCACTCCGATCTCCGGTGTGGTGGTGGAGTTCGTCAAGACAGCGCGGCACTTCCGGGAGCGGGGCTACCGGGTGCATCTGGATCTCGGCTACGACGTGAAAGCCGACAAGAACGCGTTCTTCAAGCCCTACTCGGACGAAGCGGCGCTGCTGCCGCACTGGATACGGCTCGACCGCGTCGCAGGCCTCGACCAAGTCCCCGGTTACGACCAGGACTTCGTCTCCGACGTGCTGCGCGAATGCGTGCAGGACGGCGCGGGCGCCCACCTGCTGCCGCGCGTGGAAGCCGCCGCCGAGGCCATCAGCGAGCGCATCGTGGAGACCTGGGAGCGGCTCGATGTGTCGTACGTGCTGGTGGAGAACGGCACGCTCCCGGAGAACATCACCTACACCACGGCACTCCGCTCGGCCGTCGAGCGGTACGGACGGCGCCGCCGGCTGGGGCGCTTCGTACTGTGGCGCGACCACGACCTGATGTGGCAGAGCGAGCCCGGCACCGGCAAGTACGGCACCTTCCCCTACCCGAGAACGGTGGCGCCGGTGAACTCGCCGTACATCCGGTACCTCGCCCTGCACGAGGAGGCGCGCACCAAGACCCTCGAATGGGTGCCGGACTTGGAGAACATCGACGTCCTGCCGAACACCTTCACGCACGCACCCACGGTCGGCGCCGGCGGTCCCCCCGGCACCCCGGGCGCCTTCTCGGCTCCCGGGCGGGAGCAGCAACACGGCAGTTTCCGGCGGGACTTCGGGATTCCCGAGGACGCGCCGCTCATCGCCCGCTTCACCAGGATCATCCCTCAGAAGCGCATAGACCGTGACATCCATCTGGTGGCCCGTCTCGCGGACCGCGCCGACGTCCACCTCTTCGTCGCGGGCGACACGGGGGAGTCGCCCGAGGAACACAGCAGGCTCGTGCGCCTCGCCGAGTCCCTCGGCGTACGCGACCGCGTCGTCTTCGGCGGGCGGCTCGCGCCGCACGAGGCCGGTGCCGCAGCCGCACGCGGCGACGGACACTCGGTCCGCGACCTGCTCGCCCACGCCGACCTGGCGTCCTTCCTGACCTCCTACGACTACGAGAGCTACGGGAACCCGATCGGCGAGGCGATCGCCTCGCGCGTCCCGTATCTGACCACCCGCTACCAGCTCTACGACACGGTGTACGGGGACAAGGGATTCCGCGCCCCCGTCATGGAACTCACCGACGGCGACCTGCCCACGCAGAGCTTCGTGGACAGCGTGGCCGAGCTGATCCTGGACGAAAGGAAGCGCGAGGAGATGGCGGACTTCAACCACCGGCTCGGCGAGCGGCACTTCGGTGCCGACCGTGCGGGCGAGCTGCTGACCGAGCTGTTCCTGCCGCCCATGGGCGAGCGGACCCGCATGAGCGTCGTACTGCCCGTCTACAACGAGGCGGAGAACCTGCCGGCCGTGCTGGACTCGCTGAACGGGCAGCGCGGCCCTGACGGCCCGCTGGACAAGTCGCTGTACGAGGTCGTGCTGGTCGACAACAACTCCACCGACGAGACGGTGCGGATCGCACGCCGGTTCGCCGCCGAGCACCCCGACCTGGCTCTGCACGTCGTCCCCGAGCCCGAACAGGGAGTGGCCTGCGCGCGGAAGACCGGCATGGACTTCGCGTCGCAGCGCAGCGAACGCCGCTCGGCACCCGACGCGGAGCGGCGCTTCTACCTGGTCTCGGCCGACGCCGACTGCCGCGTCGACGAGGGATGGCTGTGGGAGCTTCTGAACGCCATGGACTCGGGCAAGGCGGCGATCGGAGTGTGCGACTACTACTACGCGCCGGAGCACTTCACCACGAGGCCGCGGCTGTGGGACGCCATCCAGCGCACGCTGCGCTGCCGTGCCGTGACGTTCGCGCTCTTCGGCGGTTTCCCGGACGGCAAGGGCTTCGCCGTGACCCGGGACGCCTACGAGAAGGTCGGCGGCATCGAGATCTTCTACCAGCTGCAGAACGGCCGGTTCGTCAACCACCTGTCGGACGACTGGGACTTCGGCATCCTCGTGCGCGGCTCAGGGGAGGACATCACCTACGTGCCGGGCTCACGAGTGGAGATCAACCCCCGCCGGGTGAACCACGCCATCGACGAAGTGATCACCGGGCGCGCATACGGCTCGGACGGGATCATCGTCATGCGCGACATCCGGCCGGAGTCCTCCGAGGACCGCGAAGAGGGCGGCCAGGGCACCGCCGAGCCCCCTGACCTCACGCCTGAAGAGGCCCTGCAGGCATGGGAGTTCTCCGTCAAGGACTTCACGCCCAAGAACACCATCCTGCCGGTGCTGCTGACGCCGTCCCTGCTCGACGACGACGCGGTCGTGGAGTTCTTCGGACCGTCGCTGGCCGAACGGCTCGGAAGGCGCATCGCCGAGATCACGGACGAGATGCGCGTGGTCGACTTCACGCCGATCCACTCGTACAAGACGCCGTCCTACAGGCTGTACTTCGAGTTCGCCGACGAGATATTCGCCAGGCTGCGCGCCACCGTCGGCGAGGACATCGGCCATCCGCCGCCGCTGCCGGAGTGCCTGCGGGACGTGCCACCGGAGCGCTTCGCCGAGTTCGTCAAGTACTACTGCGAGGACCGCGAATCCGGCGAGGCCCACAACTACTTCGGAAACGGGGGCGTGTTCTGATGACGACGAACGTCGAGCTGACGGGCGGCGAGCACAGGCAGACGTACGAGGAGTCGCTCGCCTCCCTGCGGCAGACCGACCCGCGCCATCCCGAGCCGGCGGTGCTGGAGCGGCTGGCCGCCCCGGAGAACCGGCATCTCCTCGAGTACGTGACCGAGGACCCGTTCGGGGCGCACGTCTTCCCCGGCAACATCCCCGGCTTCTCGCCGGCGGACTTCCTCTCCGACCTCGACGACCAGCTGGCGCAGACGGCACCGATTCACCTGTGGTCCTACATCCCCACCTGCGCCTACCGCTGCCGCTTCTGCCAGTACCCCGTGGTGCTGGTCAAGGGAGCACCGGAGGTCGCCGAGAGCAAGGCGAACCAGTGGGTCGACTGGAACATCCGGGAGGCCGAGCTGTGGCTGCGTGAGGTGCCGCATCTGGCCTCGGCGCCCATCGGCGAGTTCAACGTGTTCGGCGGCACGCCCTCGCTGCTGCCCCCGGACGCCATCCGCCGCCTGCTCGGCTTCTACAAGGAGAACTTCAACTTCGCCCCGGACACGGCGATCCGCTTCGAGGGCGACCCCAGCACGTTCACGCCGGAGAAGCTGGAACTCCTCGCCGAACTGGGCTGCACCAAGCTGAGCAGCGGCGTGCAGTCCTTCGACGACCCGGTGCTGGAACAGTGCGGCCGGGAGCACACCGCGCAGATGTGCGTGGACTTCGTACGCAACGCGCAGCGCACCGGGTTCGAATGGATCAGCATCGATCTCATGTACGGGCTGCTCGACCAGACCGTCGACAGCGTGCGCCGGGACCTCGACATCGTCGTCGAGAACGAGCTGACCGCCGTCGTGTGCACGAAGCTCCACCTGGCCTCCTACAGCGACACCAGGACGGGGGTGGCCGGCGTGCAGCCCGCGGCGTGGCAACTGCCCGACTACCGGGACAAGTTGGTGAGGGACGGCCACCGGTGGCCGACGCTCGGTGAGCAGTACCAGATGAGGGAGCTGCTCACGGAGGGGCTCGAAAGCGCCGGCTACCGCGAACAGCCGACCATGTACTTCGCCCGTGACGGCCTCGGCCCGGAGAAGTGGAAGTCCATCATGGTCGACCAGGACAAGCAGGAGGCGGAGGTCGCGATCGGACTGGGCGGCAGCTCCAGCTGCCGCACCTCGGAAGCGATCACCGACGTGAACTGGAAGACGTACTCCGAGGCGGTCGAGGCGGGACGCGTCCCGCTGGGCTCCGCGACCCGCTTCAGCGAGGAGGGCCAGGAGGCACGGGCGGTGAAGATGGCACTCTCCACGCTGCGCCCCCTCAGCGGAAGCCTCCACCGGCAGCGCTTCCCGGGGACGTCGCTGTTCGAGGAGCCGTGGCTCGGCAGGTTCCGTTCACTGGAGGAACGCGGCCTGGCCGTCGTGGACCGCGACGCGGACGAGATCCGGCTGACGCCGGAGGGGAAGGTGCTGGTCGAGGCGGTCATCAACTCCGAACTCTGAGCGCGGCACCGGCGGCACAGCACCGCAGCGGCACCTCGGCACGCGTGCACGCCCGTACGCGTACGCGGGAAGGGCCCGAACGCCCGGCAGCGGAAGGGCCGTCCGGCCCGGGGCCGGGCGTCAGGACGAGGCCGGCGCGGAGGCCGAGGAGGGGCGCGCCCGTACGTGGATCCGCTCGCCCTGCGCTCCGAACAGGCTGAGGAACTCCACCGGACGCCGCCCCGCGTTGGCGAACCCGTGCGGCACGCGGGTGTCGAACTCGGCCGCCTCCCCGGCGGTGAGGACGAGATCGTGCTCGCCCAGGGCGAGGCGAAGCCGGCCGGACAGGACGTACAGCCACTCGTAGCCCTCGTGTGTCCGCTGCTCCGGCCGTACGTCCCCGGCCTGCTCGTGATCCTTCCGTGCCGGGAGGATCTGCTTGTACGCGTGGAGCCCGCCGAGGTCACGGGTGAGGGGCACGAACGTCTGGCCGTGCCGGGTGAAGGGACGCGGGTGGACGCGCGGGTCGCCGGTGGCGGGGGCGCCGACCAGTTCGTCCAGCTGCACGCGGTAGGCCTTCGCCAGCGGCAGTAGGAGCTCCAGGGTCGGTCGGCGCCGGCCGGACTCCAGGCGGGAGAGGGTGCTGAGTGAGATGCCGGTCGTCTCGCTCAGCCGGGCCAGAGTGGTGCCGCGCTCCTCGCGCAGAGCCCGCAGCCGCGGGCCCACGGCGGTCAGTACGTTCGCAAGGTCGTCGTCTGCCATCTCCTCATTTTGCCGAACCGGCAAGAAACTTTGTCAAGTGGAGAGGTGTCCGCGGACCATCTCCGTGAAGGAGGTGGTTCGCATGACGGACCAATCGGAACCCCTGAAGAGACACCCGCAGGCGGACGGGGAGAGGCGCTACGACGCCGTCGTCGTGGGCGGCGGCGCGGCCGGTCTGAGCGGGGCCCTGACCCTGTCACGGGCACGGCGCTCGGTGCTGGTGATCGACGAGGGCCGGCCGCGGAACGCTCCGGCCGCCGGCGTCCACGCGTACCTGGCACGCGAGGGTGTGGCCCCGTCCCGGCTGCTGGCCGACGGCCGCGCGGAGGTGACCGGCTACGGCGGCGAGATCGTCACGGACCGCGTGGTCGCGGCCGAGCGGCTGGAGGCCGGGCGCGGCTTCCGCGTCGTGCGCCGCGACGGGCCGGCGGTGCTCGCCGACCGGCTGCTGGTGACCACCGGCCTGGCCGACGAACTGCCCGACGTGCCCGGAGTGGCTGAGCGTTGGGGGCGCGACGTGCTGCACTGCCCGTACTGCCACGGCTGGGAGGTCCGCGATCAGCCGGTCGGCGTGCTGGGCACCGGGCCGCTCGCGGTGCACCAGGCACTTCTGTGGCGCCAGTGGACCGCGGACGTGACGCTCTTCCTGCACACGGCGCCCGAGCCGGCCGAGGACGAGTACGAGCAGCTCGCCGCCCGCGACATCGCCGTCGTGGACGGGAAGGTGGCGTCGCTGGAGGTGACCGGCGACCGCCTCACGGGGGTGACTCTGGCCGGCGGCCGTGTGGTCCCACGCCGGGCACTGGCGGTCGCGCCGCGCTTCACGGCACGCGCCGGAATCCTCACCGGGCTGGGGCTCGGAACGACCGAGCAGGAGACGGGCGGCCATGTGGTCGGCAGCTATGTCGCCGCCGATCCGACCGGGGCGACGGAGGTACCCGGGGTGTGGGTGGCGGGGAACGTCTCCGGCCTGACCGAGCAGGTCATCGGCGCCGCCGCGGCGGGAGCGCGGGCCGCCGGCGCCATCAACGCGGACCTGGTCGCCGAGGACACCCGCCGGGCCGTCGCCGCCCGGCGGGCTCCCTTCTCCGCCCCGATGGAGCGGGAGCTGAGCGAACGCACCTCCGGCAGCCGCCGGCACGGCCTGTGAGACGTAACGCGGCACGACGGCGGGAGAAGTCCCCGCCCGGAAACGAGGAAACGGAGAGGACACACCGATGACCGACGACACGAACACCGCCTCACCCCAGGAGTACTGGGACGGCCGCTACGGCGAGAGCGACCGGATGTGGAGCGGCGATGCCAACGCCGTCCTGGTACGCGAAGTCACCGGCACGCAGCCCGGGCGGGCCCTGGACCTGGGCTGCGGCGAGGGAGCCGACGCGATCTGGCTCGCGCGGCGGGGATGGCGGGTCACCGCTGTCGACATCTCCCGTATCGCCCTCGAACGTGCGAGCAGGCACGCGGCGGATGCGGAGGTCGCCAGTCGCATCGACTGGGTGGAGGCCGATCTGGGGACCGGCTTCCCCTCCGGGAGCTTCGAACTGGTCTCCGCCCACTTCCTGCACTCCGAGGTCGAACTGCCCCGGGAGCAGATCCTCCGGGCCGCCGCCTCGGCCGTCGCTCCGGGCGGTGTCCTCCTCGTCGTGGGCCACGCCGGGTGGCCCTCCTGGGAACACCACCCCGATCACAGCGTCGAGTTCCCCACCCCGGACGAGGTCCTGCAATCCCTTGAACTGGCGGAAGGGGAATGGGAGGTGCTGCTCAGCGGCGAACATGAGCGGACGCAGACCGGGCCCGACGGCCGGGACGGAGTCCGCACGGACAACGTGCTCAAGCTCCGGCGGCTGGCGGGCTGACCGCCCGGGCGTCTGACCGGTTGCCGGGCGCCCGGCAACCGGTCGACGGGTCCCGCACCGAAACGGACCACGCGTCCGGTCAGGCCTCCGTCTTCGGCTTTCTGAACGCGCCGACGGCCGCGACGCCCACGCCGCCCAGAACCAGCACCAGTCCGCCGATGTTGTCCCAGCGCGGCCCGGACGCCGCCTCCCGGATGCGCTCGTAACTCTCCACGGATATCGGACAGTTCTTCTCCTCGTCGACGAACCCCGATGTCCTGCCGGTGTCCTTGGCGCACTCGGCCTCAGGCTCTTCCGGCTCCCAGACGAACAGACCCACCCCGATTGCGATCAACAACGCGGCGAGCACGAACAGTTTCGGCTTCGTCATGATCCCCCCTCATGGGAAGTACGCATTCGACAGCGCCCACGGATGAGGGCAAGCAAAGGTACAACGCCCGCCGCGCAACGCGACCCCGTACGGAGGGGCCCGTGTGGGTCCCGGGCAGCCCGGTGCCGTACGAGGCGCTGCGGGGCTGTCCGGGGTTCAAGCCCTGACTGCCTGCCGGGCGGGGGAGAGGAGTTCGCTGACCGCCGGATCGGGACGGTCCGCGATGAGGCCGGCGACCATGCGTCCTGTCGCCGGTCCGAGCATCAGGCCCAGCATGTTGTGCCCCGATGCGAGATAGACACGGGACTTCCCGGGGACGAGGCCGATGGCGGGCAGCCCGTCGGGGGTCATGACCCGGGCGCCGACCCACTCGTCCTGGCGTGCCGACCAGGCCGCCGACTTCAGATAGCCGCGCGCGGCGGCGACGATCGCCGAGACCCGCCGCGGGTGGAAGGCCTCCGCGTCGCTGTCGAACTCCATGGTCCCCGCGACCCGCAGCCGGCCTCCCATCGGTGTGAACACCACGCGGGCGTCCCCGAGATGGACGACGCGCCGCGGCATCGGGTCCGCGTCGACGGAGAAGCTGTAGCCCTTGCCGGGGAAGAGACCGACGTCGGCGCCCAGGCCCCGGCACAGTTCACGGGACCAGATCCCGGCGGCGACGACGGCGGTGTCACTGACGAAGTCGCCGTCCTGCGTACGTACGCGGGTTCGGCCGCCGGCCTCCTCGACCGACGTCACCCGCGTGCCCTCCACGATCTCGACTCCCCGCTCCCGCAGAGCACCGGCGAGCCGGTCGACGAAGAGCGAAGGGACCACGGACCACTGGTCCTCGACGAGGATTCCCGCCCGTGCGCCCGGCCCCAACGCCGGTTCCAGCTCGGACAGTTCGGCCCCCAGCAGCACTGAGGACCCGAGCGGCGCACCGATCTCGCGGAAGCCCCGCAGCGCGCGGTGCGCGCTGTCCGCCGAGCCGTACGCGAAGACGAAGCCGCGCTTGACCGGGTCCGCCTGAACCCCGGCCGCCTCCAGCTCCTCGAACAGCCGGAAGCTGCCCGACGCCAGCCCGGACAGCGCCCGGACACCCGAGGCGTACCGTCGCCGGGTGGAGTTCCGGCCGAAGCGGACGAGGAAGCGGACCAGTGCGGCGTTCAGACGCGGCCGGATGTACAGAGGACTGTCGGAACGGGGCAGTCCGCGGAGCGCGGGCCCGATGACACCCGGCGCGGGCAGCGGCGTGACCAGATCGGGGCAGATCTCGCCGGCGTTGCCGCGGGAGGCGCCGCTGCCGACCCGGTGGCGCTCCACGACGGTGACGCGCAGCCCGGCCTCCCGCAGGTAGTACGCGCAGCACAGCCCGATGAGCCCCCCGCCGGCCACCGTCACCGACTCGGTCCTGCGTGCAGCGGTCACGTGGCCTCCCATGTCCGGGTGTGCGGGCTGTCTGCGCGTACGCCCCGGTCCGCGGTCGCGGTTCAGGGCCGGTCACCGACGACGTTAGACAGCCGGACCGGCGCGGAGCATCAGGCGAAGCGTCCGAGAGACTGCCGGCCAGGGCGGCGTTCTTCGTATGGTTGGTCCGACGAGAGGGCGGAGGCGGCCATGGCGGACCCCGGCAGGGCACCGGCGCTGACCCCGGAACTCGCGCAGGAGATCGCGGGGGAGACGAGCGCCGTGATCGGCCTGAACGTGCTCATCACCGACCGGGAGGGGACGGTGATCGGCAGCGGCGACACGTCCCGGGTGGGTTCGGTGCACGAGGCGTCGCTGGAGGTGCTCCGTACGCTGCAGGCCCGCACGCACTCCGCGGAGGAGGCCGGCCGGCTGCGCGGAGTGCGGCCCGGCATCACCCTGCCGATCGTGCACGACGGCGTGCCCGTGGGCACCGTCGGTCTCACCGGGGCGCCGCGCCGGGTGCGGCAGTTCGGGCTCGTGGTGCAGCGGCAGACGGAGATCCTCCTGCAGGAGTCGGTCCTGCTGCGCTACCGCCTGGTGCGGGAGAAGGCGCGCGAGGATCTGCTGAGGGACGTCGCCTTCTTCGACCCCGAGTCCGCCGACCCCGGGGTGATCGTGGCGCGCGCCGCGGAACTCGGCGTGGACCTCCTCCTGCGCAGAGCCGCGGTACTGGTCGTCACGGCGCTCCAGGAGGCGGACGCTCCTGCCGGCCCGCCGGGAACGCTCCCGGCCGCCTCCTCCCCGCTGCGCACCGCACGTGAGATCTTCGGCGACCCGCATGACGTGGTGGCGGAGATGCGGGCCGGCCGGATCGCGGTGCTGTGCAGGGTGTCCGCCGGCGAGGAGTGGGCGCATGGCGTGGAGCAGCGCTGCCGCGACCTGGTTCACGCGCTGCGGCGCCGCCACGGGGTCACCGCTCACGCGGGTTTCGGAGAGGCCGCCGCGGACGTGCCCGCCCTGCACGTCTCGTACGCCGACGCGGACGACGCGGTCCGCATCGGCCCCGGGGCCCTGCCGGGCGGCGACGTCTTCCCCGTTCGCGCCCTGCGAGTCCAGCAACTGCTCGCGAGCACCAGGCCGCAGGCGCGCGCCCGCTTCACCGGCGCGCGCCTGGGCGGGCTGGCGGACGAGCCGCCCGGCTCGCCGCTGCGTACGACCGTGGTCGCCTGGCACGAATCCGGCTTCAACCTGGTGCAGGCCGCGAAGAGGCTGCACATCCACCGCAACACCCTCCTCTATCGGCTGGACAAGATCAGCAAGCTCACGGGCAGGAACATCCGGGAGCCGGTGGAGGCGACCGCCGTCTACCTCGCCTGTCTGGTCGACCAGCTGGGCGGCGGATGACGGCCCGGTCCGCACGGGACCCGACGGCACCCCTAGGACGCTTCGTACGAAAGAGACGGCGCGGAGCGCGTGGATACCAGGCACTTCGAACAGTGACGCGGAATACGGCACTGCCTACTGTGATGGCCCTCTACCTGGCCCTCTATCGCTCGGAGGAAGGTGAATGCCGTGGGGTTCCTCGACTGGGTCATGCTCCTTGCCTATTTCGTTCTCCTCGTCGTCATCGGAGTTCAGACGATCCGGAAGGTGAAGTCCGAGGAGGATTTCGCCGTCGCCGGGAACCGGATCGTATGGCCCGTGTTCTTCGGCTCCCTGGCGGCTTCGTTCCTGGGCGGGGGAGCGTCGCTGGGAATGGCCGGGAAGTCCTTCTCCGACGGCTACGTCTACATGTTCGCCTTCTTCGGATACGCCGTCAGCTTCCTGCTCGTGGGACTGTTCGTCGCACCGCGCCTGAAGCGCTACGCCGGCGCGCACACGGTCGGCGACGTCATGGACGAGCACTACGGCAGGGCGGGCCGGCTGCTGACGGGCGTGCTGTCCATACTGCTGTGCGCGGGAATTCTCGGAGCGCAGGCACTGGCGATCGGCACGGTGGTCAACGCCACGCTGGATCTCCCTCAACGGCCGTCGATCGCGGTCGGCATGGCGGTCGTCGTGCTCTACTCGTCCTTCGGCGGCGCCTGGGCCGTGATCCAGACCGACATGCTGCAGTTCGTGTTCCTGGGCGTGTTCATTCCCGTCACGCTGATTCTGGCGCTCGGCGAGACCGGCGGACCTTCCGGGCTGGTCGAATCCATTCCGGACGCGCATCTCACGTTCGGCGGCAGCTACAGCGCCGCCGCGTTCGTCGGACTCTTCGTCGCGTTCCTGCTGGGCGAGACGCTCGTACCGCCGTACGCACAGCGGACGTTCTCCACGCCGGACAGCAAGCACGCACGGCGCGGATTCGCGCTCACCGGGATCTTCGCCTTCCTTTTCTACTTCGTCGCCGCCACGCTCGGACTCGTCGCGCTAGCGCTCTACCCGGACATCGAACCGGACCAGGCGATCCCGACCCTGGTGATCAAGCTCGTGCCGGCGGGACTCGTCGGACTGGTCGTGGCGGCGCTGCTCGCCGTGGTGATGTCCACGGCAAGCTCGTATCTCAACGCCGCGGCGGTGGTCTTCGTGAAGGACGTCTATCAGCCGCTGGTACGGGGAGGGACCGGCGTGCGGCGCAAGCTGGCGCTGGAGCGCGGGCTGACGCTGCTCGTCGGCGGGCTCGCGACACTCTTCGCCCTCGTCGTCCCCTCGATCGTGGACGCGCTGATCTACGCGTACTCGTTCTGGGCGCCGACCGTCGTCATACCCCTGCTGATCGCCCTGCTCTTCGGCAGCCGGTCGAAGCCCGCCGCCCTGTCCGCGATCATCGCGGGGGCGGCGGCCACGCTGATCTGGCTGGTGTGGTTCCAGGACCGCACCGGGCTGGACCCGATCGTCGTCGGCGCCGCGGTGAACCTGGTCGCCTTCGTCACCGCGCACGCGGTGACGCGCAACCGCGGCGGCCGTCGCAACCGCCCCCGTACAGCGGTCTGACGGGGCCGGGAAGACTTGTGCAAGAGCTTCGAGAGGACTCGCGGGAGGAGGAGAGAGAGTGACTGTCTATTCGGTGCTGCTCTACGCAGTCCCCGCGCTGGTGATCGCGGTGACGCTGTACACCGGCTACCTCGGCTTCAAGTTCTACATCGCGGAAGTCGTCAGGAATCCGGAGGAGTGAACGGGCGAACGGGTCCGCCCCGGCCCCTGCCGGGTCAGCCGTCGCCGCGGTGTTCCCACATGCGGCCGAGGAACTCCACGATGCGGTCGGCGTGGTGGAGGCCGGGGTCCAGGTCCGGGTTGTAGATGCACAGCGTCATACCCGCAAGTCCCGGCGCTCGCAGGGCGGTTGAGGTCAGCAGTTCGAGCTGCGGCCAGGTCAGGCCGCCCGGCTGCGGGTAGTCGACGGCCGGCAGCGCCTCGGTGGACAGCACGTCGAGATCGACGTGCAGCCACCAGTTGCCGGCCCGCCGCAGAATGCGGTCCGTTGCCTCGCCGGCATGCCGCCCCGGGGAGTCGCCGGACGCGCCGACCTCGTCCGCGGTGCGCATGTCGATCGTCCCCGCCAGCGAGGGGACGCGGTGCGCGGCCAGCTCCCCGGAGTCGCGGGGTCCCAGCGCGACGACGGCGTCGGGGTCGAGGGCCGGCAGCAGCCGCACCAGTGAGCGCGGAAGGTTCTCGCGGTGCATCCCCAGCAGGAAGCCGAGTTCGCAGTCCGCGGCCTCACCCGTGGTGCTGCTGTCCGGCGCCCAGGCGTCCTCATGACCGTCGACGAACAGCAGGCCTGTTTCTCCGGCCACGTCGGCCGCACCGCGCAGACAGCCCAGCAGTACGGGACAGTCGCCGCCCAGCACGAGGGGGAGTTCACCCTCGTCCAGGGCGCCGGCGACCGCCTCGCGCACGGAGGCGGTGACCGTCTCCAGGCCGCCGGGTGAGATCAGCCCCGACCGGGTGTCGCGCTCGGGGCTGAGCGTCCCGACGCGGACGTCACCGGCATCGTGCACCTGATCAGTCCGGCCGGTGCGCGGGCGTCCGGCGCCGGGCGCGGGGGCCCCGCCCGGAATCCTCTCCCGCAGCCGGCCGACGAGCCCGGCGTCGCGCAGAGCCCGGGGCGCACGTGCCACACCGTCGGGACGGCCGGCGGAGTTGAAGGGAACGCCGAGGATTCTCAAGGGGTCCTCCCGAGTTCTGTGTGCACGCCGGGGCAGACGGCCGGGGCAGGCGCAGCCCGGGACCGCGATGACGTCCAGCGTCCCCCGGGCGGGGAAGCGCGGAGCGCAGAATCGCCGCACCTCATGCGCGTACGGCGCGCGGGGGGAGCTCGTCAGGACCGAGCGGAGACCTGGGGGCGGCTGTCTCCCGCGCTTCCCGCTTCCCCGCGTCAGCCGGGGACGGGTGGAGCTACGGTTTCCGCCCCGAGAATTGGACCGTACCTTTAGAGTGAAGCGCGTGTCCGTGAAGAGATCCTTCGTCAGAACCGCGCTCGCCGCCGCCGTTCTGGGACTCGCGGGTGTCCCTGTCGCCGCGCCCCACGCCGTCGCCCGCGCCGAGGCCGAGCCGCCGGCCGACGCCTCCGGGCGTACGGCGCACGCGCCGCAGCTTCCCGCGGCCGCGCCCGCGCAGGACTGGGCGCCGCCGCTGAGCACCAGGGGCCGCTACATCGTCGACGCCCGCGGCGAACGGTTCAAGCTGAAGTCGGGCAACTGGCACGGCGCGAGCGGCACTTGGACCGGTTCGGGCTCGCCCGACGATCCGGCGGACAACCACGCGGGGGAGAAGTCCGGCCGTATGCCGCTGGGACTCGACCGCGCGCCCATGTCGGAGATCATCGCCGGTTTCCGCGAGCTCGGGCTCAACAGTGTCCGTCTCCCCTTCTCCAACGAGATGATCCACGACGAACGCCCCGTCGCGGACGCCTCGGTGGCCGCCAACCCCGCGCTGAAGGGGAAGACGCCGCTGCAGGTCTACGACGCGGCCGTCGAGGCCCTCACCGGCGCCGGACTCGCCGTGATCCTCAACAACCACACCAACACCACGCGTTGGTGCTGCGGCGTCGACGGCAACGAACGGTGGAACAGCAGTCAGAGCACGGAGAAATGGGAGAGCGACTGGCTGTTCATGGCCGGGCGCTACCGCGACAACCCGCGCGTCGTCGGCGCCGATCTCTACAACGAGGTGCGCCGCTCCGTCCTCGACGACCCCAACTGGGGCCTCGGCGACCGGCACGACTGGTTCGCCGCGTCGCAGCGCCTGGCGGACCGCATTCTCCAGGAAGCCAACCCCGGCCTGCTGATGATCATCGAGGGGATCAACTGGACCGGGCTCCCCGTGGACGGACTCCCGCACGGCCGGCCCACGCTCGAACCCGTCCAGCGGCTGTCGCACACCCTCGTACGCTCCGGGAAGCTCGTGTACTCCGCCCACTTCTACGGCTACACGGGACCGAACCACAGCGGTGCCACCGGGATCGGCGAGACCTCCGACCCCCGCTACCGCGACTTCACCCGCTCCGAGCTGTACGACGTGCTCCGGCGGCAGGCCTTCCACGTCGCCTCGCAGCAGGACCGGCATTTCACCGCGCCCGTGTGGATCAGTGAGTTCGGAGTCGGCGGCCGGGAGGAGACCGGTGCGAAGGAGCGGGCCTGGTTCGGGAACTTCACCGACTTCCTCATCGAGTCGGACGCCGACTTCGCCTACTGGCCGCTCGTCGGCTGGCACGAGGACCGCAAGGGCAACGGCTGGGCCCTGCTGCACTGGGACTCGGAGGGCCGCCGGATGGGCGTGTACGACGGTGACGACTGGCGGGAAGACGCCTGGAGGCGGCTGGTCGAGGCACCCGGCCGGACCGGCGAGGTCGCCAGGCCGGACCGCTGGTCGATGCTGAGCCCGGACCACGGTGACTTCGTCGCGTCCCTCCGGATGCGCGGAGTGCCCGACTGGGACCGCGGGGCGCGGAAGGCCGCCTGCCCGGACGGCCAGCGGCTGGCGGGGCTCAGCCACTCCGGCAACCGGGGACTGTGCACGGACGCGGGGGCCCGCGGTCCCGTGGCCGGAAGTCCGGCGCGAAGCGGGCCCGCCGGAGACGCATACGAGGTCGTCCGCGACGAACGGCACGTCGAACCGGGCAACGACTGGGCGTACGGGCACACCAAACTCCAGTGTCCGCCCGGGCAGTTCCTCACCGGTTACAGCGTGCGCGGAGCCGCCGTCTCCGCCGCCCTGTGCTCCGAGGCCGGGCAGAGCCTCGGGGCGGACGGCCGGACGGTGTGGTTCGACCGGTCCGACAGCCGCCCGCCCGACGCCGGGGGAGGCGACTTCGCGTACGGCCACCACAAGGGCCAGTGCGCGGACGACGAGTACGCCGCCGGCATCGCCCACACCCGCCGGGCGGGATCGTCCGGGGCACCCGGCGCCCTGTTGTGCCGGAAGCTGGACCGACCGTGAACGGCGGCACCCGCGCGGCGCTGAGGAGCGGACGCCTTTCCCTTCACCCCTTGGTCTTCTCCGCGCAGGCCACGCAGGTCCTCGCCGTCGGCCGGGCATCGAGGCGCTCCGCGGGGACGGGGCCGCCGCACCGCTCGCAGACCCAGTAGTCACCGGTACGTACCCGCTCGGCGGCGCGGTCGAGGTCGTCCAGGTCCGCGCGTGCCTGCTTCAGCGCATCGCGCAACTGGGCCCGTTCGAACGCGACCGTGGAGCCTTCGGGATCGTGTTCGTCATCGATGTTGGTCATCGCGGACGCTTCGACGACGTCGTCCCACAGGCGCGTCAGAGACCCGATGAGACGCTCGCTGTCGGCCCGTGCGGCGTCGATCCGATCGGCTGCCGCCCTGCGCTGCGCTTCCGGGATTCCTGCTCGCTCCTCCATGAAGCACACAACGTCTGGCGGCGGGCTGTACGTTCCGGCCCGGCGGCGTCACCGCAAGCGCTTCCCCAACTCGCCTCGCGGCGCCGGGCACTTGGTGCGGCGAGGGCTGACGCGGGGTCAGCCGGGTGGCTAGAGTTCTCAGTACAGCGGCAGACATGGGGGCAACGTGACGTCGGTATCCACCTTTCTCGCCTGGAGCAAGCGGGCCCGTAACAGGAACGCGGTCGACAAGGCATTAGGGTGCATCAAACAGCAGCTGGCGGCTTTCGGATTCAGTTGTTACGACTGGAGTGAGAACGAGAGCATCGACAACATCAAGACGAAGATCGGTGACGAGATCATCCGCTCCGACCTGGTGATTCTCGAGGCCAGCGACGGACTGACGCCGAATCTCGGATACGAGGCCGGATTCGCGCACGCACTGAACCGGCCGCTCATCATCGTCAAGCAGGGGAATTCCTCGGAGGAACTGCCTGCGGACTTCGGCGCACCCGAATATCTCGCATACCCCGGCGATGTCACGGACGAGGGCGGATTCAAGGATTTCGAGAACCGCTTCAACCGTCTGCTGACGAACCTGGAGTCCAGCCTCCTGAGCCCCGGCCGCCGCGCCGTACAGCACAGCGTCGACACCATGGCGGAGAAGATCCAGGGTTTCCTCTCCGCGCATCCCGCGGAGCACCCGACGCCGCATCTGATGAGCGGATGGCTCGACGCGCTCGCCCAGGAGGTCGAGAGCGGCGGCCCCAAACAACTGGTCACCGACTCCGACTACTACACGGCGAGCTTCTCGCGGCTTCGCAACTGGGGAGCCGGCAGGGTCGCGGCGATCGCCGACCTCACCGACACCACCGAGCCCTTCTGGATGCCGGACCATCCGGAGGAGCTCAGCGTCAGCGTCGACGAGCGCATCTTCCTCGTCGACTGGAGATGGTTCTTCGAGGAGGAGTTCGCGCTCTCCGAATACGTCAGTCTGTGGAAGCGGCACAAGGTCCGCCACCGTGACCGCAAGTACGAGATCTACATCGCCACGAGAGAGACGCTGCGCGCCGACGAGGTGCATCCGCTCGGATCCGATGCGATCGGCCACCACCTGCTGCTGATCGAGCCGGACATCGTCGGCGGCTACCGGATGAAACCGGGCAACAGCGGCGGCCGCCAGCTGATCGTCAGACGTGACAATTTCCAGCACGCCACCGCCACGCAGTTCTACAACGCGATCAAGCAGCGGGCCGTCCACTTCGATCCGAACAGCAAGGTCCCCGACCTGCGGCGTGAGCTGCTGGCGAAGACCGGGATCGGCCGCTGGGACCTGGAGTGGACGAACGAGACCGAATACCGCTCCTCGGACTACTTCGAGCTGTACGACCGGAACATCCGCTGCTGGATCCCGCTGTACAACCAGATGATCGACGACTGCGCGTCGCACGTCTCACGCGAGATCCTGAGGATCTACGCGCTGCACGCCAGGCCCGTGGACCTGCTGGAGGTCGGCTACGGCACCGGCAACCTGACGCAGCGTCTGCTGCCCTGGATCGAGACCACCAACAAGCCCTTCTTCGACCTCGATCACATGGGCCCGGTCGCGAAGTACCGGGCAGTCGACCGGGCCGAGCAGATGACCAGGCGGGCCCGTGAGTCCCTCAAGCCCAACGACTACAACCACTTCGATTTCCGGCTGGTCCGCGGAACGGCGTGGGAAGGCGTACCGCCCCACCGCTACGAGGTGATCTTCGGCTCGCTGGCCATGCACTTCCTCATCGGACCCGACCCGACGGACGAGACGCTGGACGGATTCTTCGCGAGCTGCGCCGAATACTCGGGCGACGACGCGAGCCTGGTCTTCGCGGACGTCTTCAGCGCGGACACGGAGGACGAGACGCGGCAGATGGTGGAGAACTGGCGCAACTGGATGGTCTCGCACGGCATGGACGCGCGGGACGCCGACACCTACCTGCAGGGCAACGCGGACATGACCCGGGCGACTTCGCCGCAGCGGCTGACCGCCGCGGCCCGTGCGCACGGCTTCGAGTGCGTCGTCCACTCGGTGGGCAGACGCGACATGCCCTTCCGGATCATCGTGCTCCGCAAGTCCGCCCGTTCGGCCCTGTCAGCCAAGTGACGCCGTGCGCCCCGCCTTTGTCGCGCAGCCGGCCACGTAGCCCAGGGCCTGTGCCCGGGCCACGTTACGGATCGCCTCGTGCGGCGGCAGGAAGCGCGGGTGGTGCAGGGGGTTCTCCCGGAACCCCGGTGCGCCGTCCAGCCCTACGAAGACCATCAACGCCGGGCCCAGCCTGGACAGATGAGCGAAATCGTCCCCGCCGCAGGACCGCCACGGCGGGGCCGCCTGCAGGCCGGCGGCCCCGGCCAGAGCCTTCGCCCGGGCCGCGAACGTCTCGTCGTTGACGAGCGGCGGCTCGCTCTTGGTGAACCGGACCGAGCCGGTGCAGCCGTACGCCTGCGCCATTCCCGCCACGACCTCGCGCACCGCCGACCGCAGGGTCTCCTGGTCGGCCCCGTCGAGTGCGCGCAGCGTCGCCGACGCCCGTGCCTCAGCGGGGATCACGTTCTCGGCGGTGCCGGCCTCCAGCCTTCCCACCGTGAGCGCCGCGCCGTGCACGGGGTCGATCCGGCGTCCGACAAGGCCGTGCAGTGCCACGACGACATGCGCCAGGGCGAGGACGGGATCGCGCGTCCTGTGCGGGTAGGCGCCGTGCCCGGCCACACCCTCCACGAGGATCTCGGCGGCGTCTGCCGCGGCGTTGACGGCTCCCGGCTCCGCGCCCACCGCCCCCCACGGCAGGTCGGGGTGCACATGTGCCGCGACCACCGCGTCGACCGCGGCCGCGACCTCCGGCTCGTCCGCCATCGCCAGCGCTCCTGAGGGATGACGCTCCTCGCTGGGCTGGCAGAGCGCCACGAACGGGCCGGGCAGCTCCCGCGCGGGTACCCGCCGTACCGCCCGTGTGAGAGCCACCAGCGCGGCGAGGTGCACGTCATGTCCGCACGCGTGCATATTGCCGTTGCGTGAGGCATAGGGGGCGCCGGTGGCCTCGGTCATCGCGAGGCCGTCCAGCTCGGCGCGGACTCCGACCCCGGGGCCCTCCCCGCCCCCCACGCGGTACATCCGGCCGGTACCCGCCACGGTGATCCCCGGTTCGCCCATCGCCTCCTCGACCGTGCGTGCCGTCGCCGTTTCCGCGAATCCGGTCTCGGGCTCCGCGTGCAGCGCTTCGCGCAGCGCCACGACTCCGGGAATCTCCTCGTCGACGAGCCGGACGAGCCCGGCGAGAAATGCGCCGTATCCGGCAGGCGGCGGCAACTAGTTCACCGTCACGATGACCAGCAACGTCACGTAGGCGAGGGCGAACACCACGGGCACCCATTGTTCGAGCTGTGTGACAGGCCAGTATTTCGACTTGTCCTTTCCCCCGCCGATCGCAGCCCATTCGGCACGGAACCAGGGCGCGGCAGGCAGCCGCTCCTCCAGTGCGCCGATGACCCGGAACTTGGCCGAGTTCAGCTGCCGGTAGGAGCGCAGCAGCCAGAACCACGCTCCGCACTGCACCAGCAGCATTCCGAAAGTGAGCACAAGTACCGAGTCCTGCTGGACCGGTGCGTTCTGGGTGAGCGGTCCGATGAAAGCGAAAACAGTGCTGTTCACCAGGAGGAAGAACGTGTTGGCGGTGGCCCGTCGCACGCTCATGCGGTCGGTCATCTCCACATAGAGCTTGTACTGGTCCATTATGGCCGTCTGGTATTTCTCGGAATGCTCCGTGTAATCCGACTCGTCGATCGCTGTGTTCCACAGACGCCTGCTGACGTCGTCCAGCGAAACCTGCCCCCGACGGAAATAGGATCCCAGGTGGTCGACTAATCCCATGGAATGAGTATGAAGCACCCGCAGGCGGGCCACCAGGGTCCCTCAGCCGGTGCGGACGGTCCGGCACCGCCGTCATGCGGAGGCGGAACCGGGGGCCTGGGACAGGGCGTCCAGGTAGCGCACCTGCGTGTGCTGGAGAGCGTGGTGGAGGGCGCCGGTGACGACGGCCCGGTGGGTGAGGGGAGAGGCGGCGAGATCCGGCACATCGCCGGTGATGCTCTCGATGTGACGGCGCAGCGGTTCCAGGAGCACGTCGCCCGCTGCGGCCACGGCCCCGCTGATGACGACGAGTTCGGGCGCGAGAATCATCGTGAGCGTCGCGACGGCCCGGGCGGTGGAGGCGAGCGCGTGGTCGAGGATCCGGGGTGCGGCGGCGTCGCCTTCCCTGATGGCCTCGAAGACGGTTTCCGCGCCGACGCGTCGCGGATCTCCTTGTACGAGGTCGTACAGAACCGCCCCCGGTGTGCCCGGAGTCGGAGGGCCCGGCTGCCGGGCCAGACCGGCGACCAGTTCCGTTCCGCGGCTGCGCGCGAGCAGAGCGATGCCTTCGGAGGTGCTGCCGGGCATGAGCCTGAGGAAGGACAGGTCGCGGGCCTCGTTGCGGTGCCCGCGCAGCAGGGTGCCGCCGGTGAAGACGCCGACGCCCAGGCGCTCTCCGGCCAGCAGGCAGACCACGTTCTCGGTGCCGGTGGCCAGGCCGCGCCAGCGTTCGGCCACGGCGGCGAGGTTGCAGTCGTTCTCGACGGTCACGTGCCAGCCGAAGTCCTTCTCGACGGCCGCACGCAGGTCCAATCCGAGGAACCCGGGGATGCCGGTGCGCACGCGTACGACGCCGGCTTCGCTGATGGTGCCGCTGGCACCCACGCAGACCGACAGGACGTGTCCGGGCTCGAAGCCCGCTTCGCGCACGGTGGTGACGGCGAGGTCGCGGACGAGGGCGATCCGCTCCTGCGGGGCGATGTCCGGGTCCTCGAAGGTGATCCGGCCGTCGGCGACCGTCTCGCCGCGCAGGTCGGCGAGGGCCGTGCGTGCGGTGTGCGCGCCGATGTCGATGCCGAGCACGTGACCGGCGCCAGCCCGGAAGGCGAACACGCGGGAGGGACGCCCACGGCGTGGGGTGCCCGTCTCATGGTTGGTGTCGGCGGTCTCGGTGACCCAGCCGAGTTCGATCAGGCGCTGTGCCGCGGCGTGGACGGTTGGCCGTGACATGCCGGTGGCCGAGATGAGCTCGCTCGCGGACATCGCGGGTCCGGCGCGCAGGGCTCTCAGTACGCGAACGGCGTTCAGCCGACGGACGTAGGCGGTGTCCGCGACATCTCTTGACGTGCTCGGCATGGCATGCCAGCGTATCGCGAGCCTTTTATTAACGAGTCTTATTAAAGACGGTGCACCCGGGCCCCGACCCCAGGTCCCCAGCCGGAAGGGCGACGACATGACAGCCGCACCGCCGCCGGACGAACCCCCCGGCTCCACGCCGTCCGCCGCCGCTGCCGCATCCGAACCGGCCCCGCAGCCGATGCGGCGGGTCGTGGCGGCGAGCCTGTCCGGCGCGGCTCTGGAGTGGTACGACTTCAACCTCTACGGCATCTCCGCCGCCCTGGTCTTCAACAAGATCTTCTTTCCGGACGTCGATCCGGTCATCGGGACCATGGCGGCGCTGGCCACCTTCGGCGCCGGGTTCGTGCTCCGGCCGCTGGGCGCCCTGCTCTTCGGTCACCTGGGGGACCGCGTCGGCCGGAAGAAGTCGCTGGTCGCGACCATGCTGATCATCGGGGGCGCCACGTTCCTCATCGGTCTGCTGCCCGACTACCGTCACATCGGCATCTGGGCTCCCGTCCTGCTCGTCGTGCTGCGCCTGGGGCAGGGCCTGGGGCTCGGCGGGGAGTGGGCCGGCGCGTCCCTGCTGACCGTGGAGCACGCGCCCCGGCACCGGCGGGGATTCTGGGGGAGCCTGCCGCAGACAGGCGGCCCGATCGGATACCTGATCGCAGTCGGGATCACCAGCCTGTTCGCCGCCCTTCCCGAGAAGGAGTTCCTCGCCTGGGGATGGCGGGTGCCGTTCCTGCTGAGCGCGGTGCTGCTGGTCGTGGGTGTGCTCGTACGCCGCACCATCCGTGAGACCCCCGACTTCCAGAAGGTCAGGGCCTCGGGCACCCGGGAGCGGATGCCGCTTGTCGCCGCCCTGCGCAAGTATCCGCGCACGGTGGCGCTCGCGTTCGGCGCCCGCATCGGCGAAGCGTCCAGCTCGCAGGTCTACCAGCCGTTCATCATCGCCTACGCCACCACGACCATGGGCTACGGGAAGAGCGTCGCCCTGACCGGTGTGGTCCTGTACAACGTGCTCGGCCTGAGCCTGATACCCGTGGCGGGGGCGCTCTCGGACCGGATCGGCCGTAAGCCGCTGTACGTGGCCGGGGCCCTGTTCGTGGCGCTCTCCGCCTTCCCCTACTTCTGGCTCGTGGACAGCCACTCCACGGCGCTGGCCTGGACCGCGATGTGCCTCGCGGCGCTCGGCGGCGCGATCGGCATGTCCAGCGTCCAGAGCGCCTACTTCACCGAGCTGTTCGGTCCGCGGGTGCGCTACTCGGCGCTGGGGATCGCCACGCAGGGCTCCGCGCTCGTGGCCGGGTTCGTGCCCGCGGTGGCGACATCGCTGATCGTCGTCTTCGACTCCAGCTGGCCCGTCGCGGTGCTGCTGGTCGTCGTGGCCCTCGTCTCGCTCGTCTCGACGCTGCTGCTGGCCGAAACCAGGGACGAGGATGTCTCCGAACTCGAAGCACGCCGGTCCGGCGGACCTCAGCCCTCGCCACGGAAGGCCACGAGCCACGAGTGAACACCGAAGCACCCCGCGAACACCCCAACGTGCTGGTCTTCTTCACCGACCAGCAGCGCTGGGACACCACCGGCCTGCACGGCAACCCGCTGGGTCTGACCCCGACACTGGACGGCCTCGCCCGGCGCGGTGTGAGCGTCGACCACTCCTACACCTGCCAGCCGGTGTGCGCCCCGTCCAGAGCGAGCCTGCAGACGGGTCAGTACCCCACGACCACCGGCGTCTTCCGCAACGGCATTCCGCTCCCGCCCGGCATCCCCACGCTGGCCCACCACTTCCGCGCGGCCGGCTACGAGACCGGATACATCGGCAAGTGGCACCTCGCCCCCGACGAGCACACCGGCCCGGTGCCCGAGCGCCACCGCGGCGGCTACGACCACTGGCTGGCCGCGAACCTGCTGGAGTTCACCTCGGACGCCTACTCGACCTCGCTGTACGACGGCGACGGCCGGCCCCGCCACTTCGACGGCTACCGCGCGGACGCACTCGGCACCGCCGCCGTCGAATTCCTCCAGCAGCAGCGGACCGGCCCGTTCTTCCTGTTCCTGTCGTTCCTGGAACCCCACCACCAGAACTCCCGCGACGACTACCCGGCCCCCGACGGCTACCGCGAGCGCTACGCGGACGCCTGGACGCCTGCCGACCTCCGGGCCCTCGGCGGCGGCAACTCCGGCGAGCACCTTGCCGGTTACTACGGCATGGTGCGCCGCCTCGACGAGGTTCTCGGCACGGTCCTGGACGCCCTGGCCCGGCGGGACGAGCTGGAGAACACGGTCGTACTGTTCACCTCCGACCACGGCTGCCACTTCAAGACCCGCAACGACGAGTACAAGCGCAGCCTGCACGACGCCTCGATCCGGGTGCCGACCGTGCTGTGCGGGCCGGGCCTGCGCGGCGGACGCCGGCTGGGGCAACTGGTCAGCCACGTCGACCTTCCTCCCACGCTCCTCGACGCGGCGGGAGTGGACGTGCCCGACGGGATGCAGGGGCGTTCCCTGCTGCCCCTGCTGCGCGACGAGGCCGCCGGCTGGCCCGAAGAGGTGCTGATCCAGATCAGCGAGTCCGAAGTCGGACGGGCCGTGCGTACGCACCGCTGGAAGTACGGCGTGAGTGCACCGGACGCCGACGCCTGGCAAGTCCCGTCGGCCGACCGGTACTTGGAGACCTATCTCTACGATCTGCACGCCGACCCGGACGAACTGGTCAACCGCGTCAGCGACCCCGAGTGCGCCTCCGTACGGCAGGCGCTCGGCGAACGGCTGGCCGAACGCGTCGCGCAGAGCGGTGAGCCGAGGCCCGTGATCGACCCGCCGCTCAGTCCGGGGCAGCCGCAGTGATGTGGCTCAGCACGCACAGCCAGCGGCCGTCCCGTCTCATGAACACGTCCGTCGTCCACTCGTCCGCGTCGAAGCGACTGCCCCGGTAGTGAGCGGTGTTCGTGACCCGTCCGGTGAAGACAGCGGTGTCGCCGTACACGCGGATCCTGGGCGGGCCGACGAGATCCATCGCGGAGTGGGTCAGGTCCCCGGACCGGACGTAGGAGAGGAACTGCTCCCTGGAGGAGACCCCTGTCGCGGAGACCATCACCCAGTCGTCGGCCATGAACCGGGCGATCCGCTCGGAGTCGTCCGAGACGATCGCGGCCGCCCAGTCCGCCGCGGCAGCTGTGAGCCGGGCATGGTCGGACTCGTGGTCGCGGCCCTGGCTCTCCGGGTGGGCACCCGCCTCGTCAGCCATCGCCCGACCGTATACCGGAAGGCGATTCCCTGGCGCTCACCGTGCAGCAGCCAGTCACTCAAGGCACTCATCAGATCGCTCTGTGTGAGCAGTTGATCTGCCCTGCCGTCCGGGCGATACCGCTCGAACGGCCGCCTCGAGTTGGTGCCGCCGTCATTCGCGCGGACCGTGGCAGCAGGGGGCCCGGCTCGACGGTGCGAGGTCTCACCATGCACGAAGCCCTGGTTCAGCGGACCGCCCCGATATCCGCGTTCCGCACGGCGGCGTCGGGCCCGCGGCCTCTTCCGTGGCTGGCGGGCCTCAGCGCTTCGTTCGTCCTCCTCCAGCTGCTCCTGGTGGTGCCCGGATCCGGCATGGGCTGGGACGAGACGGTCTACTTCAGCCAGGTCAGCGGGGAGTTGCCGGCGGCGTTCTTCAGCGCGCCCCGCGCCCGTGGAATCTCCTTCCTGGCGGCTCCGGCGGCGGCGCTCACCTCGTCGATCACCGTCGTGCGGGTCTACCTGGCGCTGCTTTCCGGTGCCGGGCTCTTCGCCGCCCTCTGGGTCTGGCGGACCCTGCTCCCGACTCGCATCCTCTTCACGGCGGGCGCACTGTTCGCGAGCCTGTGGGTCACGCTGTTCTACGGCCCCACGGTGATGCCCAACCTCTGGAGCGCCTTCGGCACCCTCGCGGCCGCCGGATGCTTCGTCCGCGCCGCGCGGGACCGTACCGACCGTCGCGCCCTCGCAGGTCTGGCCCTCTCCGTCGTGCTCGTGGCGCTCATGCGCCCACCGGACGCGCTGTGGCTCGTGCTCGCGCTGACCGCCGTGAGTCTGGCCGTGCGCCGATGGCGCCGGCCCGTGCTGCTGCTTCTGCTCGGCGGGGCCCTCGCCCTGGGATCGGCGGAGTGGGTGATCGAGTCGTACGTCCGCTACGGCGGCCTGTCGGCGCGGCTGCACCGTGCCAGCGAGATACAGGGCGGCATGGGATGGCACATGGCGGTGGACGACCAGATCCGCAGCATGGACGGGCGCACCCTGTGCCGTCCCTGCGACGTGCCCTGGCGGCACCCGCCCACCGCGCTGTGGCTGCTGGCCCTGCCACTGCTGACCGTGGCCGGAGTGGCCGCGGCGCCCCGTATCCGCCGCGCCGCGGCCGCAGCGGTGCCCGCCGTCGTGGCAGCAGTGATCTCGGTGCCGTATCTGTTCCTGATCGACTACGCCGCCCCGCGCTTCCTCCTGCCCGCCTACGCGCTGCTCGCGCTGCCGGCCGCCGAGTTCCTCTGGTGGGCGGCCGCCGGCAGGGACGGCCGGTTCCGCAGGGCACGCACCGGCATCGTCCTCGTCGCGCTCACCGGCCATGTCGCCGTGCAGTGCGCCGTCCTGGCCAACACCGCCGCGGGCAGCAGGGATTCACGGCGGGACTTCTCGCAGGCCGCCGCCAGTCTGCAACGCATGGGCGTACGGCCGCCCTGCGTGCTGTCCGGAGACCACGCGGTGCAGCTCTCCTTCTACACCGGCTGCGCATCCCGTCAGACCGGTGGCCCCGACGCGAGCATCACCCCCGGAGGGCTGAGAGAGGCCGCACGGCAGAAACGTGTCGCCGTCGTCGCGCCACCGGATGCCGAAACCCCCGCTTTCGCCCGCGGGTGGCAACACCGGACGCTTCCCGGCACGTCCCGGTTCGGCGGCTATCAGGTCCATTTGCCCGCCACGGAGCGTGCCGCCCGCTGAACCTCCCTGGCGGGGGACGTCTTCGACGCACCGGCGGCGGACCCGGCCGGTGCTGACGGACGAACCGCCACCACTCATCACCAACCCCCTCGCCCGCGCCGCCCACTTCGGCATCAGGCTGCGCAGGCTATGGCGTTCGCGGCTCGTTTGCGCTGGACTACGACTCGACCGCTCATGACTTCGACACAGGACCCGGTGTCGAGCCCCCCACCTGATGCAGTCGTCTTGTGACCTCCTGACCCGGTGATCTCGCGACTTGCCACGGAGAGGCCGTGAACCGCCGGGAGTTGATCGGGGGAGACGAATGGATTGCGTACGACTGTCCGATGCGGAGCTGCTCGCTCTCGTGCAGCAAGGGGGAGAGCTCTACTTCCCCGCGCTCCATGAACTGGAACAACGGCACTTCCGCGCCGTGCGCACCTTCGCAGCCGCAGGCACCGTACGCCCGGCCGCCGCCGACGAACTGGCATACCAGTCGTGGCAGGCGGCGCTGCGGCAGCATGCGAACGGCAGCGTCAGCGGTGCCCTGCGTCCCTGTGCGCTCTCCTCGGTGCTGAGCACGGCCTCAGTGTGGGCACGAGGGCAGGAACGCTCCGTGCTGAACCGGGAACTGGCCGCGTGGATCGAGACGAACGGCCCCGTGATGCTCGGGAACACGGCCACGGCGGGTTTCCGCCGCCCGTCACTCGTGGCACGCGCCTTCGCCGTTCTTCCGTGCCGCAGCCAGACGGTCCTGTGGCACGGCGCCGTCGAGCGCGACGACAGCGGGCTGACCGGCCGCCTGATCAGCATGGGCCCCGGTGACGTCTCCGTTCTGACCGGCCATGCGCAGAGCGAGCTCCACAACGCGTACGTCCACCTCCTCCGCAACGGGATGGACCACGAGTGCCGTCTCTTCCACCACTTGGTGCTGGCCTACGCGGACGCGAGATCCCTCGACATCGCCATGGACCTCGCGCCGCACCTGGAGCGGTGCCCCCGCTGCTCCCAGGCGGTCGCCGACCTGGGGCGGGTGCGGCACGACTGCGGCGCGCTGGTGGCGCAGGCGCTGCTGCCGTGGGGCGGCCTCGAGCACGCCGCTCGCGCTGCGAACGAGGGCTTCACCCAGGAGACCGTCATGTCCGGCTCCGGTGTGCCCGGCCCGCACACACCCGGTGTGCCCGGTCCGGACGCACCCGGGGTGCCGGGCTGGGACATACCGGCTGTGCCGGGCTGGGACATGCCTGGGGTTCCGGGCTCCGAGATGCCGGCCATGCCGAGCCCGCCGGGCATGGGCCCGCCTGCCGGCCTGCCGCCCGCACGTCTGCCCGCCGCCGCTCTGCCGGCGGGAGGCCGGCCATCCGGGGGCCCGGCGCCCGGCCGTCTCGCGGGGGAAAGCCACCGGACCGGCGGCTCTTCGGCCGGGAGGGGCCGGCACGCCGCCGTCGGCGCGGGGGGCACCCGTGGACGTGCGAAGGGGCGCAGACGCGCCGACCTGGTCGTGAGAGGGTCGGCGGTCGCCGGTGTCTGCGCCGTGGCCGCCGCCTTCGCGTTCGCAGGGGACTTCAACAACGGGGGAGAGCCGCAGAGCAAGGAATCCGCACCGGCACCGGCGCCGCCGGCCGAGGCCACACCGTCCTCGAAGGCCCCCAGCCCTTCCCGTACGAAGCCCACGGCGTCGGCGTCCCCCACGGCGGGCAAGACCAGGCCCGCGCCGCCGAAGCCCAGCACGAAGCCGCCGTCCGAGCCGTCCGTCGGCGCCGACGCGACGGTGGAGTGGCTGTTCAACGAGGTCGACGGCGACGGCACGACGCCCGACAGCTCGGACAACAGCAAGGAGGGCACCCTCTTCGGCACGTCCCGTCCGAGTCCCGTGAAGGGCGGGGCGCTGGCCTTCGACGGGGACCAGTTCGTGGGGTCGCGAGGCCCCCTGGTCGACACGAGCGGCAGCTTCTCGGTGTCGGCACGGGTCAAGCTGGACCGCACCGACGTCTCGCAGACGGTGGTGAGCCAGGACGCGTCGGAGTCCAGCGGCTTCATGCTCCAGTACGACGCGGACGAGTCCCAGTGGGAGATGCGGATCCCGGAGGAGGACACCGACGACGAGGACGCGGACGCCGACGAGGCCGTCTCCGGTTCCCGGCCCCGAGCGGGCGAGTGGACGCATCTGACGGGCGTCTACGACGACGCCGACGACGAGGTCCGGCTCTACGTCGACGGCCGGCTCGGCGAAACCGTCGAGCGGGAGGACGACTTCGACTCGGAAGGGAACTTCGCCGTGGGCCGGGGGCTCCTGGACAACGAGTTCTTCCAGGGAGTCGACGGGGCCATCGACGACGTACTGGCCTTCGGGCGCCCCGTCTCCTCGGCGGAAGCGCGGGCCCTCGCACGCAAGTCCCGCTGACCTCGGCCGGGGCGGCTCTCCCACCGGGCCTGCGACGGACGCGCGCCCGGCGCAGGCCACGGACGGAGTGCCGGGGCCGCCGGACCGTCTCCCCGGTGAGCGTGCGGGCAGCCCGCCCTGGGCCCCTCGCCCACGGGGGAGCGCTGCGGGGAGCCTGCCGGCCCCGGCGCCTCGGCTACGGGGTCGTCTTGTCGGTGTCGTCCGTGTCGCGACGTGCCGAGGGATCGCCGTGGAACTGCGGATCGATCGAGTTCGCAGCGCCGAGGGCGGTGAGGAGCCACTCGTCGTCCTGTGACCGCAGCCGGGCGGCCTCACGATGGGCCAGAGCGGCCTCCAGCTCGTCGAGAGAGGATTCGAGCTGGCTGCTGTCCAATCCGGCTGCTGCGTCACGAACGTTCTGGCGCGCGTCCTCCACGCCTTGGTTCGCGTCCTCGTACAGGGCGTCGGGCTCGGAGTTCTTCGGATCAGCCATACTTCCGAGCGTACGGTTCCCGCGCTGCCGTGTGCGCTGCCGGGTTCCTTCAACTCTGTGAGGGCCTTGTGCTCACCGCGACGGCGCCGGCACGGCACCCCGGCGTCCCGCCACTCACACCGGGTGCTCCCGCGGCTACGGCCTGCTGAAACACCACCCCGGCGGCCTGACGTCGCACGACCGGCGTCCCGTCATTCCGTCACCTCGTACGAGGTGCTGAGGGGCACCTCGCGCGAGGACGGGCCGACGGCCACGCCGTACTCGCCCGGGCGTACGCGGAACCGGTCGGCGCCGGTGTCCCAGTAGGAGAGCTGCCGCGGGTCGACCTCGATCCGCAGCTCCCTGCTCTCGCCGCCCGCCAGGCTCACCTTCCGGTAGCCGGCGAGCTCCCTGGGCGGGCTGTCGGCCTCCGTGTCCGGCTTGCTGACGTACACCTGCGCGGCCTCGGAGCCCGCACGCGTCCCGGTGTTGGTGACGGTGAACGACAGGCTCACCGGGTCGCCGGGGCCGCCGGAGCTCTTCTCGAGCCGGAGGTCCGAGTAGCTGAAACCGCTGTAGGACAGGCCGTGCCCGAAGGGGAAGAGAGGCTCGGTGCCCGTCTTGTCGTACCAGCGGTAGCCGACGTGGACCCCTTCCGTGTAGCGGGCGGTGCCATTGACGCCCGGGTACTGGGCCCTGGTGTTCGCGGGCACCTCGTTCTCGCGTGCGGGGAAGGTCTGGGGGAGCTTGCCCGAGGGGTTCACGTCGCCCCACAGCAGGCGCGCGGTGGCGGCGCCTCCGCGGGCGCCCGGATACCAGGTCTCCAGGACGCTCCTGACCCGGGGCAGCCAGGGCATCAGCACGGGGCCGCCGGTCTGGAGCACCACGACCGTCTCCGGGTTGGCCGCGGCCACCTTCGAGATCAGTTCGTCCTGCCTGCCGGGAAGCGACAGGCCGGAGCGGTCGCCTCCCTCGCCCTCCTCGTCGTGTGCGAAGACGAGGGCCACGTCTGCCGACGCCGCCGCCCCGGCCGCGGCTCGCGGATCGGCCCCGTCGTGGTAGGTGACGTGAGCCGAGCGGCCCGCGCGCTTCCTGACCGCGTCGAGCGCCGTGTCCTCCGAGAGCGGGTCGACCTGGCTGCTGCCGCCGCCCTGCGCCGAGTCGGCGGCGGCGGAGCCGATGACGGCGATCCTGCGGGCCGAGTCCGTCAGCGGGAGGGCCGCGTCGTCGTTCTTGAGCAGGACGGCCCCCTGTTCGGCGACCCGCTGCGCGGCGGCGTTCCCCGCGGCCTCGTCGATCGGGGACGTCTTGGTGCCGTCCCGCTCGAAGAGGCCGAACCTGAACATGACGGTCAGCACTTCCCGTACCCGCTGGTCGATCGCGTCCTGAGGGACGGCGCCCGCGAGCCGAGCGGCACGGACGGTCAGGGAGTTGACGTGGACGGGTAGGGGCAGTTCGACGTTGAGGCCGGCAACGAGATCCGAAGTCCTGTGGGTGGAGGGGTAGTCGGAGACGACGTATCCGTCGAAGCCGAAGCGGGAACGCAGCATGGTGCGCAGGGTGTGCTCGTTGGAACAGGCGTAGACCGTGTTGACGCGGTTGTACGAGCACATCACCGAGCCCGGCCTGCCCTGACGTATCGCCAGGTCGAAGGGCGTGCCGTAGATCTCGTGCAGAGTGCGCTCGTCGATGTCGGCCGAGACGGTCATGCGGTCCGTCTCCTGGTTGTTGGCCATGAAGTGCTTGACGGTGGCGATGACGCCCTGCGACTGGATGCCCGTGGTGCCGGCGCCCGCGATCGTGCCCGAGAGGTAGGGATCCTCGCTGTAGTACTCGAAGTTGCGGCCGTTCACCGGCACCCGCTGGATGTTCGTGCCCGGTCCGAAGAGCTGCATCTGGCCTCTCGCGCGGGCCTCCCGTCCGAGTGTCCGCCCGTACTGCCGCGCGACCTCGGTGTCGAAGCTCGCGGACTGTGCGATGGGGGCGGGGAGTTCGGTGGCCTTCTGCCCGTTGCGTACGCCGGCGGGACCGTCCGTCATCGTCACACCGGGCACGCCGAGGCGCCGGATCGGTGCGATGTAGCCGGTGGTGGGCACGGGGGAGCCGAGGGCGCCGTGCAGCATGCGGACCTTCTCGTCGAGGGTCATCGCCTTCAGCAGCAGGTCGACACGGTCCTCGGGGCCGAGCGATCCGTCCGTCCACGGACGGCCGTGCTCCGCGCCCGCGGTGGCCGCGGATGCGGTGGTCTCCAGGCCGGAGAGCGGGCCAGGGCCCGGCATGGTCAGAGCGGCACAGCACACCAGTGTCGTCGCGACCCTGACGAGGGGCCGAGGAGCTCCCATCACCTCAGCATGTCCTTTCCGCCGCTCGAGCGGCCTCACGGAGGACTGGCACGGAGATGTCCACGTGCCTTAGTTATCCCCATGCACCTGTCAAGAAATGCCGCGGCGGGCCACCCGGTCAGGCCCCGGCGGACCCCGCCGGTGCGCTGTGGGTGCCCGCGGTGGTCCCGGTGCCCCCACCGGCCACGGCACCGGAGGCCCGGCGGGCGCCGAGGAGGACAGCCGTGACGACCAGCCCCCGCTGCGCCTCCCACCGGCCCGTCATGGTGCGCAGCCGCTCACCGTCCACTACGGGCCCCTCGACCAGAAGCCGCGCGGAGAACGTGCCGGCTTCCGCGTCGATGGCGATCTCCGCCTCGGAGAAGTCGAGTTCACGCGCGGTGAGCGGATACCAGGCCTTGAAGACGCTCTCCTTGGCGCTGAACAGCAGGCGGTCCCAGCACACTTCGGGACGCGCCGCCGCCAGGGCGACCAGATGTTCGCGCTCCGCGGGCAGGGAGACGACGTCCAGGACGCCTTCCGGGAGCGGCCCGCCGGGCTCCGCGTCGATGCCGAGGCCGGCCGCGTCGGCGGCACGGGCGACGGCCGCAGCGCGGTATCCGTCGCAGTGGGTCATGCTGCCGATGACGCCCTCGGGCCAGCGGGGAGCGCCACGGTGTCCGGGTATCAGCGGCACGGGCGGCACACCCAGCTGTGCGAGGGCACCCCTCGCACATGCCCGTACGTCCGCGAACTCCCGCTGCCGCTTGGGCACCGCCTTGGCCACGACCGCCGCCTCGTCGGGGAAGAGAGCGCGGCACGCGCTGCCGTCGCCGTTCCCGAACCTCTCTTCCGTGCGCACCTGCCGGGGCAACAGCCGCCCGATCACTGGGCGTTCCCGAGGGTGTCCGCGGTCCGGGAGGACGGCGGTGCCTGCGCGGCGGACCCGGATTCCGGCGACGGCAGGGGAAGGATCTGGCGCAGGGTCCTGCGCGGTGGACGGTCCCGCCACTCGCGCGGGTAACCGACGGAGACCTCCTCGAAGCGCACTCCGTCGTACCAGGTGACCCTGGGAATGTGCAGATGCCCGTACACGGCGGTGACGGCGTTGAACCGTGTGTGCCAGCCGGCCGTCAGCTCTGTGCCGCACCACTGTGCGAAGTCCGGGTAGCGCAGCACGCGCGTCGGCTCGCGCACGAGGGGGAAGTGGTTGACGAGGACGGTGCGTTCGCCCGGGGCGAGGGCCATGAGCCGCTTCTCGGTCTCGGCGACGCGTGCCCTGCACCACTCGTCCCGGCCGGAATACGGGTCGGGGTGCAGCAGGTACTCGTCCGTGCACACCACGCCTGCTTCGCGGGCCCGTCGCAGGGACTCCTCCTTCGTCGCGGCTCCCGGCACGCGGAAGGTGTAGTCGTAGAGGACGAACAGCGGTGCCACGGTCACCGGGCCGCCCTCGCCCCGCCACACCGGGTAGGGGTCCTCGGGAGTCGCGACGCCCAGGCCGCGGCACAGCTCCACCAGGCTCCGGTAGCGCTCCACGCCCCGCAGGTCGCACAAGTCCCGGGGGTGCGTCCACAGTTCGTGGTTACCGGGCGTCCAGATCACCTTGGCGAAGCGCCCGCTCAGCAGCCGCAGCGCCCACTCGACGTCCTCGTGGCGCTCGGCCACGTCGCCCGCGACGACGAGCCAGTCGTCGGCGCTGTCGGGAACCAGCCCGTCGGTGATCGCACGGTTCTCGTCGTATGCGACGTGAAGATCACTGACGGCGAACAGCTTGCCCTTCATCGAGACGCCTTCCCCCCGCGGCTCAGTGCCGCGTCGTACACGCGACGGACACACCGACGGACAGTACACCGCCCGGAAGAGGGCGTTGAACCGGCATGTACGACAGAAGGGACTTCCGTCATAGGCTGAAAACCGCACCCGGACGGAGAGGAGGCTGAGGTGACCGGTACGACGCAGACCGAGACGACGACGGCCGATGTGATGGCGGAACTGGCCCAGCTCGAGGACCCCAAGGCACGCGAGGTCAACGAGAGGCACGGCGACGATCACGGCGTGAACCTCGGCAAGCTGCGCGCGCTCGCGAAGCGGCTCCGGACGCAGCACGAACTCGCCTCCCGGCTCTGGGCGACGGAGGACACCGCCGCGCGGCTGCTCGCGATCCTGATCTGCCGCCCGAAGGCTTTCGGGCGAGACGAGCTGGACGTCATGCTGCGCGAGGCACGCACCCCCAAGGTCCACGACTGGCTCGTGAACTACGTGGTGAAGAAGAGCCCGCACGCCGAGGAGCTGCGCCTGGGCTGGTTCGCCGATCCCGATCCCGCGGTCGCCAGTGCCGGCTGGGCTCTGACCACCGAGCGCGTGGCGAAGAAGCCCGATGGCCTTGATCTCGCGGGGCTGCTCGACGTCATCGAGGCGGAGATGAAGGACGCCCCGGACCGGCTGCAGTGGGCGATGAACCACTGCCTTGCCCAGATCGGGATCGGGCACGCCGAGCACCGCACCCGTGCGATGGGCATCGGTGAGCGCCTGGAGGTGCTCAAGGACTACCCGACGTCGCCGGGCTGCACTTCCCCGTTCGCCCCCACCTGGATCACCGAGATGGTGCGCCGGCAGCACGCCTGAGAGCGCGTCTCACCAGCTGAGCCCGCGGCGGCAGACGACGACGCCGCGGGCCTGAGCGGGGCACCGACTTCCCGCCCCCGCAGGGTGGTTGACCCCCGTTGTGCTTCTTGCGTCGGGGAGGTCAACCACCCGGCCGTGCGGGTCACGCCTGGAGCCACCACGGGCTCGAGTACGCCACGCCCCAGTCGTTGCACGGGTGACCCGAGGGCCCCGGGGAGGGGTTGGACTGGGACGGGTCGGAGACGCGCAGGACGATCCAGTTGCCGTCGGCAGCGTTCAGCGGCACGGTGAACGTCGTCAGCTGGTTGGACTGCGTCTCGATGACGTCCACAACGGCCGGCGCGTCCGAACCGGGGCGCAGGACCTGGATGTTGAGAGGCTTGCCCTCCCACTCGGGGCCGCGGTCGAGGTCGACGGTGAACTGGACGTCGCCCGAGGCCAGGCCGAGGGTTCCGCCCATCTGGACGCTTCCGGCCATCGCGTCAAGTCGCAGGCCCGACACGCGCGTTGCGAAGAACCGCCGGGCCCGCATCGCCTCGAAGACGCCCGCGCGGGTGTTCTCGGTGACCCACAGCCCGCTGCGGCCCTTGCCCTCGGGGAAGCCCCAGTCGGTGCCGTGCTCGTCGGTGACGCCCGTCAGGCCGGTGCGCCAGCCGGCGTTGAGGCAGGCGACGAGGGGCGAGCGGCCGGATTCGGCCCAGCCGTCGAAGAGGTAGTCGTCGCCGCGGTTGAACATCTCCAGGCCGACCATCTTCTCCAGCACCCCTGCGGAGAAGCTGAAGTTGTCGAACATCTGAGCCTCGCGCCCCGGGTGGTTGAAGCTGGCGACGGCCTCGCGGCCCTGCAGCCAGCTGTAGAGCGAGCCCGGACTGCCGGCGCCGCCGAGGTCGACCCAGTCGTCGGTGAACCAGACGTTGGCGTGGCCCTGCAGCGGGTGGGACCACTCGAAGCCGCGGATGGCGGTGTAGGCACCGGGGTCGTTGGCCGAGTCGGCGAGCCGGCCCGTACGGTCCCACTCCTCGGAGCTGAGGCCCTCGATCGACAGCAGCGTGGCGTGGTCGGTGAGGGCGGCGACGTCCAGCCCCGCGTCGCGCATCGAGGCGAACGCGAGTTCGGGATCGCCGTCGCCGTCGGACATGGCGGTGTGGTTGTGCATGTCGGCGTGTACGAGCGTGGTGCCCTGCGTGAGACGGGAGGCCCTGGCGGCTCCGGTGCGCTTGACCGGTATGTCGGAGGATCTCGCGGTCCGGGTGCCGGCCGCACTCGCGGTGCCCGGGGCCGAGGCGAGGATGAGGAGGCCGCTCGCACCGGCGAGCATGGAGCGACGGCTGGGTGTGCGGTGGTGGTCGTGCTCGTGAGTCGTCATGCGGGGTATTTGAGCGCAGAGTGGTCTACTCGTCAGTACCCCGCGCACGACGGATGGTTGAACTTCTCCTCCGCAACACCTCCCGGGCGCTGCGCGTCAACTGCCGTCAGTGGCGGAGGAGTTGCCCTCAGGGCAGTTCGTTCCCTCCTCGGGCAGCCTGCCGTCGAGCAGGAACGCCTCGACCTTCTCGTCCACGCAGGCGTTGCCCGACAGATAGACCGAGTGGTTGCCGCCGTCGACGGTCAGCAGCCGGGACCCCTGGAGCTTCTCCAGCGCTCCCTTCGCGCTGCCCAGTGAAGTGGCGTGGTCCTCCTTGGAGTTGACCAGCAGCATGCCGGGCAGTTCGGCCTTCGCCACGTCGGGCAGTGCCTCGCCCTGCGGCGCGTCCCAGAACATGCAGGGCTTGAGCGTCTTCCAGCCGGCGTACGGGTACTTGACGGCGTTCTGCTCCGCGACTTGGAGGGCGCGGTCGACCACGGGCGCACCGTCCTCGGTCTGCCTGGCCCACTGGGCGTCCTGGCAGCGGATCGCGGACTCGGCCCCGGTGAAGGTGAAGTAGGGATCGAGCGCCTCGTACGCGTCGGCCGTGGCGTCGTCCACGGCGGGGGTGCCGTTCCTGGCCGCCTCGCGCAGGCCGAGCCACAGCTTCGCCAGGTTCTCGTGCTTGGTGTCCGAGTACATCGCCTGCCGGATCACCTCGTCGAACTTGTACTTCGACAGGTCTGTGCCGCCGACCTTGCGCGGCAGGGTCTCCCGTACGGCCTCGTACGTCTTGAGGACCTGCTCCTTGGTCGTGCCCAGGCCGCTGTCGCCGTTGCCGTTGCCGTTGCCGTTGCCTTCGCCGTCCGCGGCGACGTCGGTCTCGGCCAGGTCGGCGGCGAGGTTGCCCAGACTGGCCTGCGCGGACTTGCCCGCGTCCGGGTCGACCGCCGTCTCCGGCGCCCAGGTGCCCCTCGGGTCGACCACGCTGTCCAGTACGAACCGGCCGACGCGGTTGGGGAACGCCGCCGCGTAGTACGCGCCCATCGCCGTCCCGGCCGAGTATCCGAGCCAGTTGATCTGCTCGTAGCCCAGTACGGCCCGGATCAGGTCGATGTCGCGGATCGTCTGCTGGGTCGTGACGTACTGGAGCCCCTCGGTGTTGTCCTTGCAGGCCTGGGCGAACTGCTCGTAGCTCTTCCTGTAGGCGTCCTGTGCGGACTTCTTCTTCGTCGCATCCGGAGAGGCGAGGTCCCGCATGTCCAGGTTCGAGTCCTTCAGGAGCGGGCTGTAGCCGAACTGGTCGCCGCACTTCACCGTGGGTGTGCTCGCGCCGGTGCCCCGGGGGTCGAACCCGACGATGTCCATGTTGTCCGGCACCCCGGTGGAGTCTGCCTCGACCCAGTTCTTGACGGCCTTCACCCGGCCCGCGATACCGGGGCCTCCCGGATTGTAGAAGACGCCTTTCTTCCCGGCTTTCTCCGCGTCGCCGGCCTTCAGCCGCGAAATCGCGAGCGTGGCCCTCTCCCCGGAAGGGTCGGACCAGTCGAGCGGTGCGTCGATCGTGGCGCACTCCGCTCGGGCGTAGTCATCCCCGTGGCCTGCGAGGTCGAGGTCCTGGACGCCCGTCTCGAAGGCTCCCTTCTCGTCCGGGTCCGGCTCGTAGCACGGTTCCCAGTCGGGTTTCTGCCCTTTGAGCTCCTCGACGGCGGCCTCCCCGGCCGGTTCCCGGCCGTGCGCCGTGGAGACCGCCACCGTGCCGGCGGCCACAGCCGCCAGGGTCACCACTCCCGCCAGCAGACGGCGGCCTCCCACGCCTTGAGCGGTTTCTCGTCCTTTTCTCATCGCAGCATTCCCCCATTTTCGGCGAGCAGGAATACTCGCCAGGCCCATGTCCACTGTCCACGCGGATACCGGACGCTATCGGCCGGAAATTCCTGCCGTACATGAGTAGCGCGTGCTCAACGCGGTTCGGTCGGTGCGGCCCCGGCGCGCGAAATCTGAGCATCCGATGCTCTGTTCCACGGTCCGCCCTGCGGCGACGCTTGGCCCTTGTCTGCTCCGGCGGCCGGACGGGGACGGCCGGGGGAACGTGGGGAACGTGCTCCGGCTGCCTTCTGGACCACCGGCGCAGACCTCCCACGGAGGCGCGTGAGCCGGGCCGGCTTCCCCCTGACGCGGTGCGGCTCCCGCGCCCCTGGGAGTTCGCGGACCGGCACACGACTCGAACCGTACGTACCTGCGGAGAGAGAAGAGCTGAGGACGAAAACGGGCGGGAGGAACGACCATGGGGCTCAGCCACAGATACGGGGACGTCAACCGGCGCACGCTGCTCGCAGCCGGCGCCGGTGGAATCGCGGCACTGATCGGTGCCTCGGCATTCGGTGCCGGCGTGGCCAGGGGCGCCCGGCCCGCAGCCGCGGTGCGGCAGGTGGCGAAACCCCTGATCATCGCCCACCGGGGGCTGAGCGACATCTGGCCGCAGCACACGATGCAGGCCTACAAGGCCGCGCGTGCCGTCGGTGACGACATCGTCATCGAGGCGGACGTCTTCGCCTCCTCGGACGGCGTGCTCTTCTGCCGTCACGACGCGCTCCTTGCGGACAGCACCGACGTCGAGGAGAGGTTCCCCGCGGACGCCGGCGCGAACGTCTGGGAGCTGCCCGCGGCGAAACTGGAGCAGCTCACCGGGACCGGCGGAGACTCCTCTCTCCAGGGCGGAGTGACCCCTCCACCCGCGGACGTGAAGGTTCCGCGTTTCGCCGGCCTGCTCGACTACGCGAAGGCCGAAGGCGTACGGGTCTACGTGGAGACCAAGCACGCCGGAGCCGTCGCTCCCCTGAGAAGGCTGCTGGCCCGCGAGCTGAACGGGGCCACGCCGGATGTGTACGTGGAGTCCTTCGAGGCACAGCACCTCGTCGACTTCGGCTTCTCCGAGTTCCGTAACCGGACCCGGCTGATGCAAGGACTGCCCGACGACGACAGTGAGCTGCGGGCGGTCGGCGAGTACGCAAGCGTCCTCGCACCAGCCGCCAAGGCGATCACACCGAGCGCCGTGGCCAGGATTCACTCAGCGGGGCTGAGCGTTCACGCCCACGGCCTCGAAGAGGCCGGTCTGCCCGAGAGCGATCAGGGGTCCTACACGTCCCTCCTGGACGCCGGGGTGGACGGAATCTTCACCGACCGGTGCGACGTCGGCCAGGAGGCCCTGAACAGCTGGTTGCGCCGCAACCGCTGACGGGGGCGGCCCGTGCCGTCGCCGCGGAGACCCGCGACCTTCCGGTTGCAACCAGCAGGAGGAGTACATGGCTCAGGTCGTCTCGACCGCACGACGGGAGATCGCGGTGACGCAGGACGCGCTGTTCGGCGCGGTCGCCGACTACGCCGGAACAAGGCCGAGGCTGCTGCCGGGGCTGACCGCGTACGAGGTGCGCGAGGGCGGCAGGGGCGCCGGCACCGTGGTCCGGTGGACGCTCGAGAGCAACGGCAAGCGCGTGCGTGACTGCCTCCTGGACGTGAGCGAGCCGTCCAAGGGCGAACTCGTCGAGAAGGACCGCGGCTCTTCGATGGTCACCACCTGGAGAGTCACCCCCGGCTCGGGCGACGGGGCAGCGCTCGTCAGTGTGCGGACGACCTGGCAGAGCGCGGGTGGCGTCAACGGCCTTTTCGAGAGGTTCTTCTCATCGAAAGGGCTCGAGCGGATCTACGGCGTGATGCTCGCCAGACTCGCCGCCGAGCTGGAGAGGTGACCACGGCCCGGAGACCGCGCGTTCCCGGAGCCCGTGGCGATCGCCGGGACGCTCTCCTGTGAATGAGCGTCGATCACTCGTGTGCTCACCGGCCGCATCCGGCCGGCGACCGGGTTCCCGTCGATGATGCGCGGAACGACAACTCTTCCCGAACAAAGCCTTGATGAGGGCGTTTGCGCACGACCGGCGCAGACGCGGCCTCGTCCTGCCGGTGAAAGACGTCCAGCGGGGGACTGAACATGACCAACACCCAGGGGGTACGGGAAAATGCACATCTCGTTTTTGATCAATAGTGCGTTTGGTATGGGGGGAACGATCCGGACGACGTTCAATCTGGCGCGGACGTTGGCTGAGCAGCATGAGGTGGAGGTTGTGTCGGTCTTCCGGTACCGGGACCGGCCGTTCTTCGATCCGGGGCCGCGGGTGCGGCTGCGGTCGTTGGTGGATATGCGGCGGCACAGCTCCGGCTTTGAGGGGGGCGATCCGGAACATGCCCTGCCGGCGCGGGTGTTCCCGCGTGGTGACGGGCGGTTTCCGCAGTACAGTCCGCTGACCGACCGGCGTATCGGTGAGGATCTGCGGACCACGGCTGCCGATGTGGTCATCGGCACGCGTCCGGGGCTCAACGCGCACATCGCCCGGCAGACCCGCCGGGGTCCGGCGCGTGTGGGGCAGGAGCATTTGACGCTTGCCACGCATCCGGCGCGGCTGAAGCTGATGCTCCGTGGTACGTATCCGCGGCTGGATGCGGTCACGACGGTGACGGAGGCCGACGCGCGTGATTACCGCAGG
>NZ_LJGT01000037.1:653445-952123 GCF_001751365.1 Streptomyces abyssalis
CAGCATGAGGTGGAGGTTGTGTCGGTCTTCCGGTACCGGGACCGGCCGTTCTTCGATCCGGGGCCGCGGGTGCGGCTGCGGTCGTTGGTGGATATGCGGCGGCACAGCTCCGGCTTTGAGGGGGGCGATCCGGAACATGCCCTGCCGGCGCGGGTGTTCCCGCGTGGTGACGGGCGGTTTCCGCAGTACAGTCCGCTGACCGACCGGCGTATCGGTGAGGATCTGCGGACCACGGCTGCCGATGTGGTCATCGGCACGCGTCCGGGGCTCAACGCGCACATCGCCCGGCAGACCCGCCGGGGTCCGGCGCGTGTGGGGCAGGAGCATTTGACGCTTGCCACGCATCCGGCGCGGCTGAAGCTGATGCTCCGTGGTACGTATCCGCGGCTGGATGCGGTCACGACGGTGACGGAGGCCGACGCGCGTGATTACCGCAGGCTTCTGCGGCTGCCGGGGGTGCGGATCGAGGCGCTGCCCAACAGCGTTCCCGAACCGGACGTCCGTCCTGCGGACGGCACGGGGAAGTGGGTTGTGGCGGCGGGGCGGCTTGCTCCGGCGAAGCGGTATGACGTGTTGATACGTGCTTTCGCCAGGGTTGTGGCCGAGCGGCCCGACTGGGGTCTGCGTATCTACGGCAGCGGGCGTGAGCGGGAGAAGCTGCGTTTGCTGATCGGTGAACTGGGTCTCTACAACCATGTGTTCCTGATGGGGCCGGCGCATCCGATCGAGGCGGAGTGGGCCAAGGGGGCGATCGGGGCGGTCACGTCGAGTCTGGAGTCCTTCGGGATGACCATTGTCGAGGCGATGCGGTGCGGGTTGCCGGTCGTGGCGACCGATTGTCCGCACGGGCCGGGTGAGATCATCCGTGACGGTGTCGACGGGCTTCTGGCGCCGGTGGGGGATGAGTCCGCGATCGCGGGCGCGCTGCTGCGGCTGATGAACGACGACGCGCTGCGGCAGCGTATGAGCCGGGCTGCGCTGGCGGCCTCGTCCCGGTTCGACCCGGCGCAAGTGGGCGCGCGTTACGAGGACTTGCTGACCGCCCTCGTCAACCGCCGCGGCGGCGCCGTGCACAGGGCACGCGGAGCACTGCTCGGCGGCGCCTACGCNCCCGCGTGGTGACGGGCGGTTTCCGCAGTACAGTCCGCTGACCGACCGGCGTATCGGTGAGGATCTGCGGACCACGGCTGCCGATGTGGTCATCGGCACGCGTCCGGGGCTCAACGCGCACATCGCCCGGCAGACCCGCCGGGGTCCGGCGCGTGTGGGGCAGGAGCATTTGACGCTTGCCACGCATCCGGCGCGGCTGAAGCTGATGCTCCGTGGTACGTATCCGCGGCTGGATGCGGTCACGACGGTGACGGAGGCCGACGCGCGTGATTACCGCAGGATTCTGCGGCTGCCGGGGGTGCGGATCGAGGCGCTGCCCAACAGCGTTCCCGAACCGGACGTCCGTCCTGCGGACGGCACGGGGAAGTGGGTTGTGGCGGCGGGGCGGCTTGCTCCGGCGAAGCGGTATGACGTGTTGATACGTGCTTTCGCCAGGGTTGTGGCCGAGCGGCCCGACTGGGGTCTGCGTATCTACGGCAGCGGGCGTGAGCGGGAGAAGCTGCGTTTGCTGATCGGTGAACTGGGTCTCTACAACCATGTGTTCCTGATGGGGCCGGCGCATCCGATCGAGGCGGAGTGGGCCAAGGGGGCGATCGGGGCGGTCACGTCGAGTCTGGAGTCCTTCGGGATGACCATTGTCGAGGCGATGCGGTGCGGGTTGCCGGTCGTGGCGACCGATTGTCCGCACGGGCCGGGTGAGATCATCCGTGACGGTGTCGACGGGCTTCTGGCGCCGGTGGGGGATGAGTCCGCGATCGCGGGCGCGCTGCTGCGGCTGATGAACGACGACGCGCTGCGGCAGCGTATGAGCCGGGCTGCGCTGGCGGCCTCGTCCCGGTTCGACCCGGCGCAAGTGGGCGCGCGTTACGAGGACTTGCTGACCGCCCTCGTCAACCGCCGCGGCGGCGCCGTGCACAGGGCACGCGGAGCACTGCTCGGCGGCGCCTACGCGAGCAAGGAAGCGGTCCGGCTGGGAACGGGATACGTCCTCAGAGGAGCACGGAGATGACCGGGCACTCCCCGGGCACCGCGTTGCGCGGTGCGACGGCGACCGCCACGCCGGCGGACGGTTCGCCTTCTCGCCGCGCACGTGCCGACTGCACCGCCGACCGCGCCGGAGGCCTCACCTTCGACGTGCGGCTGACCGGCAGGCAGGCGGCACGCCCGCCTGCCGACGCGGCGCTGCTGCTGCGCCTGCGCAAACGTCAGGGACCGGCGGACACCGTACGGCTGCCGCTCGCCCCCGCCGCTGCGGACGGCAGACTGCGTGCCGTGCTGCCCGGCACGATGTGGCTCCAGGAGGGGCGCTGGGACGCCTGCCTCGTCCTCGGCGACGGGAAGCCGCGGCGGCTGCTGCCCGGGGTCCACGATCTGCGTGCCCTCATCGACCGTGTGCCCTGCGGGGAGCGCACCTGGCTGGGTGTGCGCATTCCGTACGCCACCAAGTACGGGAATCTCACCGTCCGTTCCTGGCTGCGCGAGCCCCACGCGGAGTGCGGACCACTGCGCGTCGCCGACGGGAGCATGGTCCTGCGGGGCACGCTCCACGGCGCCCGGCTCTCGCCCGGCGCATGCCTGGAGGCGCACCCCCGCGACTCGGCGGCTCCGCCCGTGAGCGTGCCGGTGCCGCTGGACGGGCAGGACGCCGCAGCCGAGAGCGCGCCGTCACCGGGACGAGGCTCCGGCGAAGTCGTCACCGGCAAGCGGCGGCCGGCGTCGGTCTTCACCGCCCGGCTGCCGCTCGACGCGCTTCCCCCAGGGCGCCGGGTGTGGAACCTGTGGCTGCGTCCGTCCGCCGATGAGGGACCGGTCCGTCTCGCGCGGATACTCGACGACGTCGCGGACAAGAAGCGGATCTTCAGCTATCCGCCGCAGCACGTGACGGGGCCCGGGGGTTCCACCCGCTCGGTCAGGCCGTACTACACGCTCGACAACGACCTGTCGGTGCGCGTGAGTTGCGAGGACCAGGGATGAGTGTCCCCGGAAGCGGGCGCTGAGCGGGAAGGGGCCCGGGTTGTCCGGGGCCCGGCAGGAGCGCGTGCCCGGTCGCGATCCGGGCCAGTGTCCCGGTCCGCGTTCTCACAGGACGCGGCAGGTTAGCTGCGGCGGGGGAGTGCCGCTGCCGGTGGCCTCGAAACCGAACGAGGCCTCGCCGGTGGTGGCGATCTCCGCGTTGGTGTCCACGTTGCGGGCCGTGACGGACTTCCCCGACTCCCGCATCTCGGCGTTCCAGTGCTTGACCAGCCGCTGGTCGCCGTTCCAGGTCCAGCTCACCTCCCAGCCGTCGATGCGCTGCCCGGAGTGGTTCGTGATCCTCACCGTCGCGCTGAAGTTCTCCCACTGGCTGTCGACCTGCCAACTGGCCGCGCAGCCCGGGCTGCCCGTCTGCCCGCCGCCCGCCTCGCCGGGGGCGGGTGTGCCGGGGCGGGGCGGCGTGGCGCTCGGCCGCGGTTCACCGGTGTGTCCGGCCTCGCGCTTCTGCTCAGGGGACTTGGACGGCTCGGGCTTCTTCTTGTCGTCGGTGGCACGGCCGGACGGCGCCGCGTCGGTGCCGCCGTCCGGAGGCGGGAGGGGCAGCCTGGCGTCGGGAACGGGAGCGGCGGCGCCGGTGTCCCGGGCGAAGGGCCACGCTCCGGTCTGATGGAGGACGACCCCGGTGAGCAGGAGCACCGCCACCGCACCGCTCACCGGCACGACGAGAGCCGTGTGGCGGCGGCAGCGCTGCCCCATGCGGGCCGTCCAGCGCCGCAGCGGGGAGAACCGGGACAGTGGCTCGCTGCCCCCGCCCGGCCCGTCTGCCCCGGCCGGAGAATCCAGGACCTCGCGCACCGACCCCGTCAGGACGGCGGGTGCCTCCACCATGTGGGCCGGTATGTCGGCGTAGGGGCGCACGAGCGGCGGCTCGGACGCCTGGGGTGTCGTGTTCCCCTCGCCGTCCTTCCCGTTGGCGACGGCGGGGGTTTCGGAGTCTTCCGTGCTCAAGGGGTCTCCCTCCGATGACGTTCGCAGAAACACCGGCGAGGAACCATCCGCGGGTCGCGGGGAGACTCCCTTCGGGGTGGAGCAGATTACTCCGGGACTCCCCTTGACTGGCTGGTTACCGATCAGTGTCCACAGCACTGGAATTTCCGACCGGAAACTGAACACCGCAGCGGCGTGGCCGGGGAAGCCGTGACGATGAAGCCCGGCACTCGAATCCCTGACGCCCGGGGCTCTGACGCCCGAATCCCTGAACGCCGCCTGCGAGCCGTATCAGTCCTTTCCGTCTGCCAGTTCCTTGGCCTCCGCGCCCGTGAGCGCCCGGGGGTACGCCCGCACCTCGGCGATGGTCCCTTCGAAACCGCGGATGAACCGGTCACCCAACTGGGCTTTGCCCACGGCGAATTCGCCCTCCGAGCTGCTGTCGCCCTCGCGGGCGACGGAGCCTTCGAGGTCCCCGTCGACGTACAGGCGTATTCGCTCGTCGGCTGCGTCCCAGACGCCGGTCAGCGACGTCCAACGGCCCGCGCGGGGAGCGGAGTCGGACTCTGCCTCGTCGGCGGGGGAGGTCTGGGAGTCCGCCGTGTGCATGCGCATCTCCCAGCGGTCCTCCAGCGCGTCGTACTGGAGCTGGAAGGAGCTGATCTCGTCTCCGTCCTGGCTGGCGACGGTCTGGTACGCGTCCGTGTCCGCCAGCTTCACGCGAGCCGACACCGAGAAGCTCTTGTCGGTGTCGAGGACGGGCCCTGGCGAGGTCACCGACTGCTGCCCGAAGAACTCCAGCCCGCCGTCCTTTAGCGGCTTCGGCCGAGGGTCGCCGGCGGGTGTCCCGTCATGGCCGTTGCCCGAACGGTCCCCGGCCACACCGCCGTTGCCGTCCTTGCCGTCGTCGAAGAGCCACTCCAGGGCCGCGCCCCGTACGGAGGGCGAGGGGGCGGGGGAGGAGGGCTGCCGGTTCCCCTTCCCGTCGCGTGGCGGCCCGACGTCACCGTTCCCCGGCTCGGACGGGGACGGTGACGGGGAGTCCTCTCCGGAGCCCGACGGCCCGGGATCGCGGGGCTCGGAGGGGGACTGGGCGTCCTTCGAAGGCACGTCACCGGCGAGTTCCGACAGCTTCGGCCCGACCCCCTGCGCGTACGCGAACGCCACCGCCGCGGAACACACACCCACGGCGGCGACCGCCTTCGTGAGCCGGCGGCCCCGCATCCGGTCCCGGCTGCGCATCCGCTCCCGGCCGCGGACCCGCGCGGGAGCGACGGTCCCGGCCGTGGCTGACGCCGCGGACATGTCGACGCGGCGCCTGCCTGCCCGTCCGATCACCGGTATCTCGATGGTCGTGGACGCCCATTCGCCGCGCCGTGACTCGGCGTACTGCGGACCGCCCCAGGGCAGCAGCGCATGCGAGAGGAGGCCGCCGAAGTCCGTGTGCATACGCTTCAGATCGGCGACGGCCCGGGCGCAGTACCCACACCTGTCCAAGTGCTCGATCACATCGTCCGTGTTGCCGCCCCGCTGGTCGGCGTAGGCCATGACCATGCGGTGGAAGTGGCGGCAGTCGTCGGCCATTCCGGACAGATGGATCTGCTCGTATGCGTAGTAGAAGTCCCTGTGGGCCCGCCGGATCAATACGGGCACTTCCTGCGACTCCGAAGAGCCGGCGCCCAGCAGCCGGCCTGTCTCGTCGCCGCCGGCGCGCTCCACGAGGTGATGCCACAGCACCGTCTGCAGGCCGGCCGAGAGCGAGCTGAACGTGCGGGCGGTCGCGGAGCCGCGGTGGAGGAAGGGGACGGCACCGCCACGCCACGGGGGTTCATCGGGAGAGGGCTGCGCCTGCGCTGTCAGCCACACCGCCAACTCGGGGTCGAGCAGGCCACCTTGCCCTGCCTCCGCCATCCCGGCCGCGGCCCACAGCACCGTCGCGAGAACCTGTGGGCGTACCGCTCCGATCGAGATTCCGCCGGGAGAAGCCGCCAGATGCCAGGTGCGGCGCGCGAGTTCGTCCGCGAAACCGGAATCTCTCAGACACAAGCCCGCGAATTCGTGCACGGCGTCGAAGTGCCGCTCTTGCACTGCAGCAATCGCGGCGCCGGCCGGCTCCCCGCCGTAACGGGCGAGCTCCACGAGCTCAGCGTCAGAGAACCACTCGAATTCCATGCCGTCGATCCCCCATCGGCCAAGGCGCCACAACCGCGGCGGAACCCCGTGGCCTCACACAGACGAGTGGGTGAGGCTCCGGGTCCGAATCGACCGGCCCGGCGAGTCCTACCAGGCCGGCGGACCGCATCGTCCGCACGCTGCCCTCCCCACGCTAGTGCAGCCTTCCGCCTCCGGCCCGTCCCGGCAAAGGATTTGGCACACCCCGACAACTCCTCTCACCACGCACAGCGCCCCATACGGGCACGTACTGCCATTTCCCGGCCGGGGCCGAGCCGGCCCGGCTGCTCGCCGGCAAGGCATCGATAAGACCGTGGGCACCATCGATTTTTTCCTCTGGTTGGGACCGGAACGGCCACCTACGCTGCTGCGCACTCCCGGCTACCGGGATCCCCGCCGATGTAGGAGCACCGATGGCAGCCACGCTTGCGGATGACCGGACGACGCAAAAAGGTCTACGACGCAGTGTCATCGCCGGGTCCATCGGCGTCCTCGTCCACTGGTTCGACTGGGCGGTCTACGCCTACATGGCCACGACGATGGCGGACATCTTCTTCCCCAACCAGGACGGCACGGCCAGTCTTCTCTCCGTTTTCGCCGTCTTCGCCGTCGCATTCTTCGTCCGGCCTCTCGGATCGGTCATCTTCGGACACCTGGGCGATCGCTACGGCCGCAAGAAGACTCTTTCTCTGGTCATCATTTCCATGGCCGCCGGAACTCTGCTTCTCGGTCTGATTCCGAGCTACGACACGATCGGTCTGCTGGCACCGGTGCTCCTCGTCGTCGCCCGGATCATCCAGGGTCTCGCCGCCGGCGGTGAGTTCGGGTCCGCGGCCGCCTTCCTCGCGGAGTACGCGCCGGCGAAGCGCCGCGGTCTGGGGACCTCCTCCATCGAGATCGGCTCCGTCCTCGGCTTCCTGCTCGCGTCCTTCGTCGTGTGGGCGCTCCACACGACGATGAGCGAGGCGGCGATCCTCGACGACGGCTGGCGCATCCCCTTCCTCCTGACGGTTCCGCTGGCCCTCGTCGGCCTGTACATCCGCCTCAAGGTCGAGGACACCCCGGAGTACCGCGCTCTGGAGGAGCTCGACACCGTCCCGGCGTCGCCCGTCACCGAGGTCTTCAAGAGCAACCGCAGGCAGTTCTTCCAGACCATCGGCATCGAGACGTTCATGAACTGCACGTTCTACGTGGTGCTCGTCTACCTCCTCACGTACCAGGAGGAGATCGTGGGGCTGCACGCCGATCAGGCCGCCCTGCTGTCGACCGTCGCGTCACTGGTGGCCATCGCTCTCATCCCGCTGTCGGGCGCCGCCTCCGACCGCGTCGGGCGCAAGCCGGTCCTGCTGAGCGCCGCCGTGCTGCTCATGGCGGGGGCCGTACCCCTGTTCCTCCTCATGCGCCAAGGCTCCGGGTCCGCCGCCTTCGCGGCGACCGCCGGCCTCGCCGCCATCCTGGCGGTCATCCTCGGCACGCACTCCGCGACCGTCGCCGAACTCTTCCCCACGCGCACCCGGCAGAGCGGCCTGTCCATGGCGTACGCCATTGCCGGAGCCTTCTTCGCCGGCACCCTGCCGTACCTCAACACCTGGCTGATCTCGGTGACGGACGACCCGATGGTCCCGGCGTACACCCTCATCGTCGTCGGCATCGTGGGCCTCCTGACCGTTCTGACGATCCCGGAGACCAAGGGCACCGACCTCCTCCACGAGTCGGACAAACCATCAGGAGAGCGACTTTCCGCACCTCTAGACTGAGCAGCACCGACAGGCGGGCCGGCAGCCCGGCCCCCCGGCCGGTGCACCGTGACGGACGGGAGTGCCCATGCTCAGCGTGACCCTGCGACAGCTCGACTACCTGGTCGCAGTCGCCGAGCACGGAACGGTCACCGCCGCGGCGCAGGCACTCCATCTCTCGCAGTCGACGGTTTCGACGGCGATCGCCGACCTCGAGCACATCCTCAAGATCAGCCTCTTCGTGCGGCACCCGCGCGGACTCTCGCTCACCCGTGACGGCGAGATGGTCCTCGCCGAGGCCAGGCGCCTGCTGCGGGACGCGGCGAGCCTCGAACGGCGTGCGGCCGGCCTGAGCGGGGAGTTGGCGGGGGAGCTGCACATCGGGTGCTACTCGACGATCGCGCCCCTCCTCCTTCCCGCCGTCGTCACCGAGTTCATGCTCCATTACCCGGCCGTGGACGTGAACTTCTCGGAAGGGTCGCAGCACGTGCTCCTGGAACAGATGGACCAGGGCAGAAGCGACGTGGCGGTCATGTATGCGTACCGCTTCCGCAACCACCTGACGGATCTCGGCCACACCGCCACCAAGCTGACGGCGGTGCCTCCGTACGTCCTGCTGCATCCGGAGCACCGCCTCGCCCAGGCGGAGTCCATCGCCTTGCGTGATCTGGCCGAGGACCCCTACATCCTCTTCGACCTGGAGCCGGGCGGGCAGTACTTCCTGTCCGTCTTCGACGCGGAGGGCGTGAACCCCGATATCCGCTTCCGCACGCCCAATTCCGAGCTCGTGCGCTGCCTGGTCGCCAGGGGCGCGGGCTACTCGTTGCTGAGCCAGCGGCCGAAGACGACGGTCAGCTATGAGGGTCTGCCGTACGTGACCAAGGAACTCAGCGCCAGACACGAGGGACTGGACGTCGTCGCGGTCACGCCGGGAGACCGCGTGCGCAGCAAGCGGGTCGTGGCTTTCATCGAGATGGCCGTGGGTCTCCTCAGGCCGTAGGTATTGAGGTAACCGAAGGGACCTACGGAAATCCGTTCTGGATGACGGGACCCCTTCCTCCATACGGTGGTGAACGGCTCCCCGGGGCGACGTCTTCGAGGCGGAGAGGTGCCACGTGCTGCGCAAGCGGCAGAGCTCGTCGAGTTCCCGGGTGCCGGGACGTCCGCACCGCCGGGCAGGCCCGGACGGCAGGCGCCCCTCACTCCACCTCGCCTCTGCCGTCGCCGGTGGCGACACGAAGTGAGTTCCTCCCGTACGAGTCGCCGGCCGGCGGGTGCAACCGATGAACCGAGTGGAGGTACGGATGTCGAGCACAGCGACGGAAGTTCTCGTCGTGGGCGGAGGCCAGGCCGGGATCGCCATGAGCGAGCACCTCGGCAACCACGGCGTCCCGCACATCGTCGTGGAGCGGGACCGCGTCGCCGAGCGGTGGCGGACGTCCCGCTGGGACTCTCTCGTGGCCAACGGCCCTGCGTGGCACGACCGCTTCCCGAACCTGGAATTCCGGTGCGACCCCGACGCCTTCCCCACGAAGGACGAGGTGGCGGCCTACCTCACGGAGTACGCGGAGAAGATAGACGCTCCGATCCGCAGCGGGGTCGAGGTCACCTCCGTGACCAAGAACCCCGGCGAGCCCGGATTCCGCGCGGTGACGTCGGAGGGCACCATCGACGCCCGCTACGTGGTGGCGGCGACGGGTCCCTTCCAGAAGCCGGTGATCCCACCTGTCGTACCCGGCTCCGCGCCCGTCCACCAGATCCACTCCGACGCGTACCGCAACGCGCGGCAGCTGCCGGAAGGGGGCGTCCTCGTGATCGGGGCCGGGTCCTCCGGGGTGCAGATCGCCGACGAACTCCGCCGCTCGGGGCGCGAGGTCCACCTCGCCGTCGGCCCGCACGACCGGCCACCGCGCAGCTACCGCGGCCGTGACTTCGTCTGGTGGCTCGGAGTCCTCAACAAGTGGGAGGCGGCGACTCCGCCCCAGGGCGCCGAGCACGTGACCATCGCGGTCAGCGGCGCCCATGGCGGCCACACCGTCGACTTCCGCGACCTCGCCGAGGACGGCATCACGCTGGTCGGGAGCGCCGAGACCTACGAGGACGGGAAGATCCGGTTCGCTCCGGACCTCGGGCAGAACATCGCTCAGGGCGACGCCAACTACCTTTCACTGCTGCGGGAAGCCGACGCATACGTCGAGCGCAACGGCCTCGAACTGCCCGGGGAGCCGGAGGCCCACCGGCTCCGGCCCGACCCGGAGTGCGTGACGAATCCCCTGCCCGGGCTGGACCTCGCCGAGGCGGGCGTCGCCTCGATCGTGTGGGCAACCGGCTTCACACAGGACTACAGCTGGCTGAAAGTCGACGCGTTCGACGAGAAGGGGCGACCGCGGCACCGCCGTGGCATCTCGTCCGAGCCCGGCGTCTTCTTCCTCGGCCTGCCCTGGCAGTCACGGCGCGGATCAAGCTTCATCTGGGGCGTGTGGCACGACGCCGGATTCCTCGCCGACCACATCATGATCCGCCGGTCCTACCGCGCCTACGAACCGGCGGGGGCGCCGGCCACCGCGTAGCCGGGCCGCCCTGCGTCGCCGCCGGGGCGACTCCCTGGCCGCGCCGTCACCGTGACCCACCTGTCCGCTCACTTCGATTCCGATGTCCCTACGGCCGCTCGCAGCGCTCTGCAGACGGCGGCCGGAGCCTCGAAGACCGGGAACGCCCATGAAGCACACCAGAATCCGCCCGTTCAACACCAAGGACACCTACCCCGAGCAGAACCTCGACAACGACCTGTGCCAGGCCGTCGTCGCCGGTGGCGTCGTGTATCTGCGGGGCCAGATCGGTCAGGACCTCGAAACCCGCGAGAGCGTGGGCATCGGCGACGTGGAGGCCCAGGCGGAGAAGGCGATGTCGAACATCGCCATGCTGCTGGAGGAGGCCGGCGGTGAACTCGACGACATCGTCAAGGTCGTCGTCTACCTCACTGACATCCGCTACCGCGAGAGCGTGTACCGGGTCATGGGACGCCGGCTCAGGGGCGTCCACCCGGTGTCGACCGGCATCGTCGTCCAGGCGCTCGCCCGCCCGGAGTGGCTCGTGGAGATCGATGCCACGGCCGTTCTCGGGGAGCGCTCATGACGTTCTCCATCCTGGCCAGGGACGAGGACTCCGGCGCGTTCGGGATGGCGGTGACCTCCTCCTCGCCGTGCGTGGCGGCACGGTGCCTCCACCTTCGCTGCGGTGTCGGAGGCGTGGCCTCCCAGAACATCACCGACCCCCGCTTCGGCGACTGGCTCCTCGACAGGCTCGTCCAGGGGGACTCGGCCGACGAGGCCCTGGCAGGGCTCCGCGCCCACGACGACACGCTGGACTACCGACAGCTGGCCGTCATCGGGGCGCGGGGCGCCCCGGCCGTCCATTCCGGTGGGCGGACCCTCGGGGTCCACCACTCGCGGACGTCGGAGCACGCGGTGGCAGCCGGCAACCTGCTCGACAACACCGGTGTCGTCGACGCCGTACTGGACGGGTTCGAGTCCGCCACCGGGGAGTTCGAGCAGCGGCTGCTCGCAGCGCTGGAGGCCGGTCTGGCCGCCGGTGGCGAAGCCGGCGACCTCCGCTCGGCCGGCCTCGGAGTCGTCCGCGACGCCGGGTGGCGCGAGACCGACCTCCGCGTCGACTGGAGCCGGACTCCGGTCTCCGGTCTGCAGGATTTGCTGGAGGTGTGGCTGCCGCAGCGGCGGGACTACGTGACGCGCGGCATCGACCCCAGCACCGCCCCGGCGTACGGAGTGCCCGGCGATGAATGAGGCGAAGAAGCGCGTCCAGGCGGACGTCGGCAGTGTCCGCGACGAACTGATCGCGCTGTCGGAGAGTCTTCAGCGCAATCCCGAGACGGCGTGGAAGGAGTTCGAGTCCGCCAGGAAAGTGGCCGAAGTCCTGCGCCGCAACGGCTTCGAGGTCACGGAGAACTTCGCCGGTCTGCCCACCGCCTTCCACGCCAGGCTCGGATCAGGCACGAAGCGGATCGGGTACATGGCAGAGTACGACGCCTTGCCGGGCATCGGGCACGCGTGCGGCCACAACCTCATCTCGGCGATGTCCGTGGGTGCGGCCATCGCTCTGGCCCAGCGAGCCGGCGAACTCGGAATCACCGTCGAGGTCTTCGGCACCCCGGCCGAGGAGGGCGGTGGCGGCAAGATCGAGATGCTTGACCGCGGCGCGTTCGAGGGCCTCGACTTCGCGATGATGGCCCACCCGGCACCGGTCGACGTCGCCCGGGCCGTCCCCTTCGCCGTGTCGCACTCGGCGATCCGCTACACGGGCAGGGCGGCGCACGCCGCGGCATATCCGACCCATGGCAGGAACGCCGCCGACGCTTTCACGATCGCGCAGGTCGCGATCGGGATGCTGCGCCAGCAACTGCCCCCGAGCGTCCGCGTGCACGGCATCGTCACATCTGGCGGTGAGGCCCCGAACGCCATTCCGCAGACGACGGCAGGACGTTGGTATGTGCGTGCGAAGGACATGGCCGAACTTGCAGAAACCGAGGAGAAGGTGCGCCGCTGCTTCGAGGCCGGTGCGCTCGCCACCGGGTGCGACTTGGAGATCGAGCCGGAGTCGCAGCCGTATTCCGACTTCCGCACCCATGAGGCAGCGTTGAAGTCGTACGAGCAGAACGCCGTGGAGCTAGGGCGCGAACTCGTCACCGAGGGCCCCGAGACGGAGATGTGCCGCGCGTCGACAGACATGGGCAACGTCTCGCAGGTCGTCCCCGCCATTCACCCCTATATAGGTCTCGGCTGCTTTCCGGTGCTCAACCACCAGAAGGAGTTCGCGGATCACTGCACCGGCGAAGCCGCCGGTCGCACCGTCACCGACGGTGCGACGGCACTCGCCTGGACGGCGGTCGACCTAGCACAGGGGCGCATGACCTGACCGGAGCGGGTGGCTTCCTCGCAAGGGCAGCAGTCGAACACCGACCAGCATATGTCGTTCCGCAACCTCTGGTCGTCAAGAACGAGCTCGCGGATCGCCTCCGGGAGCCGGTCACGCTGCCACCGGCACTCGAGTCGCCCCGCGGCGTCGCCGTCGCCTTCCGGGGCGGCAGCACGTGCGGCCTTGATCGCATAGGAGGCCGCACCCAGCTCGTGCGCGGCGACGTGCGTGACCACCGCAGCCTGGCCCGCGGTGTACGCGGCATGCCGTGCTGCTCCACGCAGGTCTCTGGCCGCACCGGGTGCCGGTTCGGCCCACACGGCCGATGAGTTCCGCCTCCCCGCGTCGTCAGCATGATGGAAATGTCCCCTCTTCCGCGCCTGGGAGGCCCGGGGTGAGATGACAAGGAGCGTGCACATCGTGGCCGAGGAGAACGTGAGTGCCACACTGATCATTGCCGCCCCCGCCGCGAGGGTGTTCGCGGTGCTGGCGGACCCGACGACCCATTCCGCGATCGACGGCACCGGCTGGGTTCAGGAAGGTGTGGACCGTGCGCCGCTGACCGGGGTGGGACAGATTTTCCGGATGGACATGTATCACGCCGGCCATCCGGACGGTGACTACCAAGTGGCCAACAAGGTCGAGGTGTTCGACCCGCCGCGCGCCATCGGGTGGCTGCCGGGGGTGGAGAAGCGCGACGGCCGCCTGGAGTTCGGCGGCTGGATCTGGCGTTACGATCTCTCGCCGCGCGGTCCGTCCGAGACCGAGGTCACGCTCACCTATGACTGGTCGGCTGTGCCGCAGTTCATCCGGGAATACCTGAAGTTCCCGCCGTTCGGCCCCGGGCATCTCAGCGACTCGCTGCACCACCTGGCGGGGCTTGCCTCACCGACGTCCCAGGGCTGAACGTCCGGTCACGGGCAGGCAGTCACGGGCAGGCAGCCACCGGCAGGCAGTCACTCGGCGCGGCACCACCCGTCGAACAGCCGGCGGTAGATCTCCACGGCGGCCTCGACCTTGGACGCCGAGCACCACTCGTCGACGACGTGGCACTGGTCGGGCTCGCCCGGCCCGAGGACGACCGTGGGTGCCGGGCGACCGTCCCCGGACGGCGACAGCAGTCCCGCCAGCACCGAGGCGTCCGTGAAGTACCGGGCGGGGGACTGAAGTTCGTCATCCTCGCCGGCGGCGACCAGAGCCTCGCGCACGAGACCGACGAACGGATCGTGCGCGTCCGTGTCGACGACGGGCAGTACCACGTGGTCTTCGACCCGCACCCCGTCGCCGCCCAGCCCGGCGACGACGGAGCGCACGTCGTCGCCCTCCACGCCCGGGACGGTACGGACGTCGAGGAGCATCTCCGCGAAGTCGGGCACGACGTTGGGCTGGACGCCGCCGCGCAGCAGCCCCACGTTCGCAGTCACCGGGCCGAACGTCTCATGGGACGGCCAGGTGCCGTGGTCGTGCAGCGCGCCGGCGGCACGGGCCAGCCGCACGACGGCGTTGTCGCCGAGATGGGGCGCCGACCCGTGCGCGGCGCGGCCCGTGGCGGTCAGACGCATCCAGTGCGCGCCCTTGTGACCGGGGGTGAGGCGGTTGCCCGTCGGCTCGGCCACGAGAAGCGGTCCTCCCGGCGCGAGCGACGACCGCCGCAGGCGGAGGGCCCCGGTGCAGCCCGTCTCCTCTCCAGCGGTCAGGACCAGCTGCAGGCCGCGGCAGTCGTGCGGCCGCGCGGCGTGATCGACGGCCGCGACGACGGCGACGGCCACCCCCGACTTCATGTCACTCGTGCCGCGCCCGACCACGCGGTCGCCGTCCCGTTCCGCGGCCCACGGATCGACGGTCCACTGGGCCGGGTCGGCGGGCACCGTGTCGAGGTGCCCGGTCACCGTGAGCGGGGCGGAGCCCGAACCCGTGCGGGCGACGAGCTGCTCGCGCCCCTCCTCCCAGCCGGGCGTGGACACCTCGAAGCCGCCTTCGCGCAACGGGTCCGCGCACAGCTGCGCCAGCGCCCCCTCGCCGGACGCCACCGTCCGGTGGCGCACCAGCTCGGTGAGGAGGCCGAGGGCAGCGGTCACCGGAGCTCCTCGTGAGCGGTCTCGCGCAGTGTGAAGATCGTCAGGAAGGCGATGACCGCGCCGGCGGTGACGTAGACGAAGAACAGATCGGGGTGCCCCGCGTTGGCCATCCAGGTGATCACCAGCGGCGCGGTTCCGCCGAACGTCGCGACCGTGATGTTGTACCAGGCGCCGATTCCCACGCCGCGCAGCTCGGTCGGGAACAGCTCGCTCATGATGGCCGGCGCGATGGACGACATCAGCGCGTACAGGCCGAGGCCCGTGCAGAAGACCACCAGCAGCTGTGCCAGCCCGGCTTCGGGAGTGATGAGCTTGGACAGCGGAATCATGAGGCAGGCCAGCGCCGCGGACCAGATCAGCAGCTGCGGCCTGCGTCCGAACCGGTCCGACAGCTTGCCGCACGGGTACTGCAGCACGACGAAGAGCGCCGTTCCGACCGAGAGCGCGATGAACACGTCGTTGTCGTCGGCTCCTTGGGACTTAACGGCGTACGGCGTGAGCGCGCTGAAGAACACGTAGTAGTTGAGCGTGTTCAGCAGCGTGATGCCGACCAGCTGTCCCACTGCCTTGGGATGCTGCGTGATCGTGGTGAGCAGGGGCCGCTTCGTGCGCGCGGCCTTGTTCTTGTTCTGCTCGAACTGCTCGGTCTCCGAGATGGTGCGCCGCAGGTACACGCCCACGACGGCGAGGACGCCGCCCACGATGAACGGGATACGCCATCCGTAGTCGCGCAGCTGGTCGTCGGTGAGCACGGAGGAGAGGAACGCCCCCAGCAGCGAGGCGAGCAGCAGGGCGGAGCCGGTCGAGATGTAGAAGAACGACGAGTACCGGCCCCGGCGGCCGCGGGGGGCGATCTCGGCCAGATACGCGGAGGCGTTGGAGACTTCACCGCCCAGCGACATGCCCTGGGATATGCGGGCGAGCAGAAGCAGGATCGGGGCCAGCCAGCCGACCTGCTCGTAGGTGGGCAGCAGACCGATCGCCAGCGAGCCGCCGGCCATCATCAGGATGGTCAGGATCATGGCCGCCTTGCGGCCGCGGACGTCGGCCAGGCGGCCCAGCAGCCAACCGCCGACGGGGCGGAAGAAGAAGGCGACGGCGTACGTCGCCGTCGTGTTCACCAGAGCGAGCTCGGGGTTGTCCGAGGGAAAGAACTGCGTAGCGAAGTAAATGAGGAATGTCGCATATATGGTCCAGTCGTACCACTCGATGGCGTTGCCGATGCTGGCTGCGACGAGGGTCCTGACCGGCAGCTTGTGAGGGGCCGAGTCGGCGGTGGTCGCCGCCGTGTCCTGCCTGTTCTCGCTCATTGGCGCTCCGTGTATGTGAGAGCCCCCGATAAATTGGTCGAATGGCTGAGCCAAAGTAGCAGCGTGGGCACTTTCCGGCCAGAGTCGAAACCACTGGTGCTTTTCCCCACCGCATCCATCAAGAACGGGCCCTGGGGCGGGGGGAGCCGGGGTGGTCCCTGCCCCACGGGTCGCTAAGTGCGCACGGGGGCGTCCGCCTTCTCCAGCCGCTGCGTGCCGGACCGGGTGCGGTAGGAGGACCGGACCTCAGCGGTGGCGTGGCGGTCCGTCTTGTCGGACAGGACGAAGTAGTCCATCTGCACGCGCTCGGTGTCGACGTCGAGGACTCCGAATCCGTGGGAGTCCGTGTCGAGCCACCGCACATGGGGATTGCTGCGCCGGATGTCGGTCCTCGCCCTGGAGGAGACGTCGACGGAAGGGACCAACGAGATGTCGTCGAGGTTCGGGGAGGTGACGGACGCGACGACGAACTCCGTCGCCACCGGCGACGGCTGCGATGGCCCGGCCGCCCGCAGCGGCACGTCGTTGGCGAACGCCATGTGGATGTCGCCGGCGAGGAACACCGTGTTGGCGATCCGGTTGTCGCGGATGTGGGTCAGCAGTTCGCGGCGGTCGTCCGTGTAGCCGTCCCACTGGTCGAGCGTGAGGGTCAGGCCCAAGAGCTTCGCCAGGGACCTGAGCGTGTCGGTGGGCACGGCGTCGAAGGCGAGGGACGCGATCATGACTGAGGTGCCGACCATCCGCCACTGAGCTGTGGACCCGGACAGGCCGGACTTGAGCCAGTCCAGCTGCGCGCGTCCCGTGATGGTGCGGTCGGGGTCGTCGGCGACGTGGTGGCCGAGGATGCGGCGCGGCTGGTGGTCGCGGAAGGAACGCAGGTCGAGCATGTGCAGGTCGGCGAGCCGGCCGAACCGGATGCGGCGGTAAGTGGTGCCTTCGGTGGAGGGGCGCACCGGCATCCACTCGAAGTACGCCTGTTTCGCGGCCCGTACGCGCCCCGCCCAGTCTCCTTCTGCCCCGGCCCCTGCGCCTGCCGTCCCGGGAGATGCCTCCACCGCGGACGTGTGGTTCTCGGCATCCTTGGACCAGGCGTTGTTGGCGAATTCGTGGTCGTCCCACATGGCGACCACCGGGTGCGCGGCGTGCAGGGCCTGAAGATCGGGGTCGAGCTTGTAGTGGGCGTGCCGGACGCGGTAGTCGGCGAGGGTGACGGTCTCGTGCTCCGGCTGGGCCTTGCGGACGATCTTCCCCGTCACGGGGTACTCGCCGGTGGCGCACTCGTAGATGTAGTCGCCGAGATGCAGGACCGCGTCCAGGTCGGTACGGGATGCCAGATGCCGGTAGGCGGCGAAGTAGCCGGCCTCGTAGTGCGAGCACGAGACCACGCCGAATCGGAGGTTGCCGACCGCGGCGTTCTCGGCGCTGGTCGTACGCGTCCGGCCGGCGGGCGAGCGGACCGTGCCGGCGCTGAAGCGGAACCAGTACGTGGTGTCGGGGCGCAGTCCGCGGACGTCGGCCTTGACCGTGTGATCGGTCCTGGCGCGGGTCTTCGCCGTACCCCGTGCGGCGACGGTGCTGAACTCCTCGTCCTCGGCGACCTCCCAGGTCACCTCGACCGGGGCTCCCTTGCCGGAGCCCGGTACCGCCTCGGGGGACGGGGTGACGCGGGTCCACAGCAGAACGCCGTCGGGCAGCGGGTCACCGGAGGCGACACCGTGCAGGAACGCGGGTCCGCCGCCCGGCTGTGCGCTGAGGAGGCCGCTGCTGAGCGGCAGCAGGACGGCGGATGCGGCGGTGGCCGCAGCGACGGTGCGGCGCCGGGGCTTGCGAGCGGGTCTGCTTTCGGGAGCGGGGTCCTGGGGGGTGGCCCGGCTGTTGGTCACGGCACGGGACATTACCGTCGTAAAGCATTTAGTCCGCCATAATTCGACGCGATGTGCGCATGTGGATCTACCCGGCTCTCCCGGTGTCCCATTCGGCCCATCTGACGTACCAGCGGCAACCGGCTTGCGTGCCGAGTACGGCGCCGAGCCCCTCCCTGTGACCGGCCGGCAGCGCACCAGCCCGGAACAGCACTCGCCCGCGCGCCCGCGCGGCGTCCCTCCGCTCTCACCCGGGGCGGATGAGCCGGGCCTCATAGGCGAAGACCTCGGCCTGAACCCGGTCGCGCAGCTCCAACTTCGTGAGGATCCGGTTGAGATGGGTCTTGACGGTGGCCTCGGCGAGGTGGAGCGCGGCGGCGATCTCGGCGTTCGACAGCCCGCCAGCCACCTCGACGAGCACCTCACGCTCGCGTGCCGTAAGCCTCTCCAGCCGGTCGTCCTCCACCGAGCCGCGCTCGGCGGGCAGTTGGTGGGCGAAGTTCTCCAGCAGCCGGCGGGTGATCCGCGGGGAGACCACCGCGTCCCCGGCGGCGACGCTGCGGATCGCCGCGAGCAGCTCCTCGGGCAGTGCGTTCTTCAGCAGGAATCCCGATGCCCCGGACTTGAGTCCCGCGAAGGCGTGTTCGTCGAGGTCGAAGGTGGTGAGGATGAGCACCCGGGTCTGCCGGGAGGACGCGCGGCCAGACCTCGGCCTTCGACCAGCGGTCGAAGTTCTTGCAGATCGTGTTCCAGTTCTCCGAATCGCTCGGGCAGATCACGTCACGCGACACAAGTACAAGGCTGCGCCCGACGGCTTCGAAGCCCCCTGGCAACACGCTCCGAGGCTGACCGGAACTCGTTGCCCGCGTGCACCACGAAGCGTCTACGAGTCAGACGGGATCGGTGAACGAGATCGGCTTGCCGGTGGCGTGGGCGTATGCGATCTCCCTGCTCGTGGACTCGCCGATGTACCCGCCTGGGTTGACGACCAGAACCCGGTCAGCCAGGTCGATCTTGCGCAGGTGGAGGGCGCCCAGCGTGGCCTTCTGCTCGTTGGTGATCAACTCGTCTGCTTCGTGATCCTCGGCACGCAGGAAGACGCCTGGCGCGACGACGATGACACCTGCGAAGGTCAGATCACGGTTCGCCGCGCTCATCTCGTCCCCGAACCGGGTAGAGCCGCAGATACAGACAATCTCAGGTCGGTCGGGCACGGCTCAGTCCTTCAGGTCGAACGGGAAACCGTCAGCAACACGGCCTGGCCGGGAGGCAGACAACTCGGCCCGTGACCAGGGAAGTTGGGCGGGGCGTCTGCGGTCAGCGGGCGCGTTCGCCCCGTTCCGCCTGCTGCTTCGCCCTGTTCTTCTCCTTGATACGCACCGTTTCCCTCCGGACCTCGGCCTGGGTGGCGCGTTCCTGCCGTAGCCACTCGGGGAGTTCCCTCTTCAGCGCGTCGATCTGCTCGGTGGTGAGGGGTTCGGTCACACCCCCACGGGCGAGGCCCGAGGCGGAGACGCCCAGCTTCGCCGCTACGACCGGGCGGGGGTGCGGCCCGTTGCGGCGAAGTTCCACCAGCCACTCCGGCGGATCAGCCTGCAGCGCGTTCAGCTCGTGGCGCGAGACGACACCCTCCTGGAACTCGGGCGGCGTGGCCTCGAGGTACACACCCAGTTTCTTCGCCGCGGTCGCGGGCTTCATGGTCTGGGTGTTCTGGCGAGACGTCATGCTGCCCAGGGTATCGAGCGGGTGCCGGGCCTCGGACCACGGCCGGTATTCTGGCAGCGTGACCAGCTCCGAGGCATCCCCTTCATTCCGGGTCGCATACGTACCGGGTGTGACGCCGGCCAAGTGGGTGCGGATCTGGAACGAGCGGTTGCCCCACATTCCGCTGACGCTCGTTGCGGTGAGCGCCGTCGAGGCATCGGACGTGCTGCGGGACGGCGGCGCCGACGCGGGTTTCGTACGGCTGCCGGTCGACCGCACGTATTTCAGTGCGATCCCCCTCTACACCGAGACGACGGTGGTCGTGGTCCCCAAGGACCACGTCGTGACGGCGGCCGATGAGGTGACGACAGAAGATCTGGCCGACGACGTCGTGCTGCATCCCCTTGACGACACCCTCGACTGGGAGCGTCTGCCCGGTCGCCCGGCGATCGAGCGGCCCGCCTCGACGAAGGATGCGGTCGAACTCGTTGCGGCAGGAGTGGGAGTGCTCCTCGTACCGCAGTCGCTCGCCCGTCTGAACCACCGCAGGGACCTCACGTACCGGCCGGTCACCGACGCTCCGCAGTCACGTGTCGCACTGTCGTGGCCGGAAGAAATGACCACCGACATGGTGGAGGACTTCATCGGGGTCGTGCGGGGGCGGACCGTCAACAGCACGCGGGGGCGCGTAGCGACTCCGGCGCAGCCGAAGCGCGCCTCCGCAGGCGGTGCGCAGGGCAAGTCCGGCGGAAGGAAGCCAGGCAGGGCAACGGGAGCCCGCCGGGGCGGTGAGCGCGGAAGGCGCGGCAGGCCTCGCCGCCGGTCGTAGCCTCGTCGCTGCGCGCCTGAACCTGGCAGCCGGCATCGAGGGGAGGCCCCGCCTCTCCTGCGTCGCCGTCACACGCGTCCGCCCAACGCCCCGACCTCGGCGGCCTGTTCCGGAGCCACAACAGGCGCAAGGCAGCCCCCGTCAGCTGCCGTCTCCTGCTCGTTGCGGGCCAAAGTGTTATGTCACGGTCCGGCACCTCCTGCAACCAATCGAAGTCCTCACATGTCGCAAGTTGGTACATGGGTCCACCAACTTGATGTCATGGGAGATTTCTTGACGTTCCGCTTCAAATGGCCACATTCGTGGCGTCAGCCTGCGCAGTCCTGTGGGCCAGTTGCGACGGCCCGGCTCTTCATCGTCAACAGCCCGGCGAAAGGCCGCTCATGAAGCGAACGATCACGTTGATCACCGCGCTCGTCATCGGCATGCTGCCGCTGACGCCGGCGCATGCCGCGGTGAAGAAGGCCAAGGCCCCCCTCAGTTGCGAGTATCGGACGTTCACTTCCAGCCCGGGCCCGCGCTTCAACGACCCGGAGGACCCCGCCTCCCAGATGGAGATCATGGGTCCGGTCATCGAGTCGATCAACAGCGCCGGTTGCGGGCAGACCATACGCGTCGCCATGTACTCGATCAGCAACGCACAGCCGGGACCGGAATTCGCCCACGCCCTGATCGCCGCGCACCAGCGTGGCGTCATCGTCAAAGCACTGATGGACACCCACAGCGACAACGCGGTCTGGCAGTCGATGGTCACCGAGCTGGGCAACGACCCGCGAGCCTCCAGCTTCGCCGCGATGTGCCCGGGCGGCTGCCTGACCCACTACCCCGGCTCCTCCCTGCACGCGAAGTTCTACATGCTCAGCGGCGGGGGCGATGCGAACAGGACGGTGACCGTCAGCAGCGCCAACCCCACCTCCGCCCAGGCCAGTACCGCGTGGAACAGCAGCGCCACCGTCAAGGGCAACGTCGCCCTGTACAACTCCTACGTCAGCTTCTTCACGGCCATGTCCAAGGGGGCGCTCAACGGCCCGGGCCCGCTGGCACCCGACTACTACAGCTCCACCAAGGGCACAGCCGCCAGGAAGCTGTCTCCGCCCTCCTACCAGTGGCCCAAGGCGCGCTCCAAGAGCGACACCTGGGTGGACTTCCTGAACAACATCAAGGCGCCGGCCACGATCAACATCGCCATGTTCCAGTGGACGTCTCACGGGAAACCGGGCGACCGTAACTATCTGGAGCTGCCGAAGAAGCTGGTGAGCCTGGCGAAGACCGGCGTCAAGATCCACATCCTGATCACCGCAGGAATGGCCGACGACAGCGTGCAGAACCACCTGAAGAACCGGCCGAACATCTATGTTCACGACACCACCCGCGGCACCGACGCGAACGGCAACGCCCGGCACTACACGCACGACAAGTACATGATGGTCAGCGGCAACTACGCAGGTACGGCCAACTCCAAGCTCGTGTTCGTCGGTTCCTCGAACTGGACGAGCAACGGCGTCTGGCACAACGACGAGTCGAACCTGAAGCTGACCGGCCGGTCGAGCTACGACACGTTCATGGCCGACTGGCAGAACCAGTACGACCGCTGCTGCGGGACCGCGGGGCGGCAGTCGATCGCCGAGGAGCGCGCCGAGAACACGGCGCGAGAGATTCCGATCGATCCGAGTCAGGCCCGGGAATAGGCATCCTGGCCCTGGACAGCGGCCAGCGAGCAGGAGTCCGAAAGTGAACAAGCTCCTGGTGGACAGGCGATCTTGGTCTTGGCCGCCCACCAGGAGCTTCCGCGGGTTCGGGCACCGACCGCGACGCCAACCACGGGCTGGTCCACATCCGAGCCTTCGGGATCCGACCTGTTCCTCTCACCTGCTTCGGAGGCTGCGCCTTCACTGCTCGACCGTTGTCGCTGAGCTGAACCAGATGTGGACGGCCTGGCGGACGGATGCCCGCATCAGGAGATGTGGGGGTCGGTACTGCTGGTGATCGATGCGCAGTAGCATCCGCACAACATCCAACGAGGAAGGGCGAAATCACGTGGTGGACATGAAGGCGGCCGCGCGCAAGGTCTTCGATTCGTACGACCTCGACGGCGACGGGCAGATAAGCGCCAAGGAATACCAGCAGGTCGTCGCCGAGCTGCGCGGCGAGCACCTCACCGACGAGCAGGCGCAGCGATTCATCGACGTACTCGACACGGATGGCGACGGAGCGATGTCGTTCGAGGAGTTCTGGGCCCGCAGGGCGGCGCGGACTGACGACCGGCGTTTCGGCCACCCCGCGCGCGGCGCCGGCATGGTGTCGGAGGCCTCCGTTCAGACTCTCCGGCGGGAGGTTGCCGTCGCGGCCGGCGGGCTTGGCCGTCAGACGTGAGGCCAGGGAGTGTGCGGCACGCTCAGATGGCGGTCTCCGACACCAGGATCGTCTTCACGCCCTTGACGCGGACGCTCCCGGCGGTGAGGCGAAGCGAGCAGCTTCCCCCCTGGGCCACTACGCACACCCGGGCCGCTGCCGGAGTCAACTGGAGAGTCGGTGCCGGGAGTTGCCAGCCGTTCAGCGCGACCTCTGCGATCTCCTCGCACACGAGGTAGAAGGTGAGGCTGTTGAACGGCTTGGCTTCCCACTCCGGCAGGGGATGGCTCGGCAGGTCGCCGGTGCTGAGGCCGATGGTGGCGGAGGTGCCGCGCTCGTCGAAGTGCAGGTCCAAGGACGACTGAGAGCGTTGACCTGACGCGAGGACCGCGCCGGGGTGCGGGCCACACTCACGAACCTACGTACCGTCTAGCGCACTTGACCCCCGGACGATCGGAGTAGCCAAGCTCGCAGGTCAGGGGGAGGCGGTACACGCACGACCGTTCCGATGAGCTGCCAGTGTTCGGAGGTGTGCATGCCGTGTGGTCCCAGACTGGTCAGCACCTTCGACAGCTCAGGCCGCACCACAGGCCACTGGCGCGGGCGTTGGTCCAGAACAGTGCTGTCCAATGACGCGTGCCACTGTGCACCCTGTACGCCCCTCTTGGAACTCGTCTCATTTGGCGAGTCTGCGGTAGCAGATGAGGATGCAGGCGATGCTGGTGAAGGCGAGGACGTGGTCAGCTTTGCGTTCGAAGCGGCGGTGGAGGCGGCGGCAGCCGGCGAGCCAGGACATGCGGGCTCGGGTGCGCTTGACTTGTTGTCGAACTTCGGAAAAACAAAATACGGCTCCGACCAGCAGATTCGCCCAATAGCAGTCGAGACCCATGGAGCATTGAATGCCACGCCATGACACGTCGAACGCGCCGGTCTTCAGTCTGTACTACATCGCTATCGATACCGAGGCCGGGGTGACGCCGGAGCAATTCGAAGCCTTTGTTCGCCATAAAGGCGTGCACATACCCTGCTACCCCGGATGGCGCTGGACGATGCTGCGCGGCCTGCGTGGCGAACGAGCCGGCCAATACATGATGCTCTTCGAAATCGATGACGCCGGGCAGCGCGACCGCTACGTGACAGCTGACGGCAATCAAACAGAATTGGCACGCCAGTTCTGGCGCGATCGTCCCGAGGCCCGTGAGCTTGTCCGCGAATGGAGGAAATACGGCACATTCGGCGAATTGCCCACGATCTATACCGACTACCGCTTGCTGGCGGAGAACAAGAAAAGCACCGTCACCGATGGGCCGCGTTATCAGGAGCGCGGCCCGGGGGAAGAACCTCTCGCCCGGGTGATCGGCATCCACAATCTCGCGCTGCGCCCCGACGTCCGGGCAGATACCTTTGAAAGCTTCATCGCTGAGAATCATCATCGTATCGAGGACTATCCCGACTGGAAATTCCGCCTGCTGAAAGGCGAGCGCGGTAACCGGCTGGATCAGTATGTAGTGCTGATGGAGATTGCCAGCCTCGCGGCACTCCATGCGTTCTATCCTGATGCGGACATCGCGACTGCTGAGGCTGCTGCATTCGCCAAGGCCTATCGGGACACGAAGCAGATGTACGAGGAATGGAAGCAGCTGGCTTCGTTCTCCGGCTCACCGCAGATCTACACCGATTATCTGTCGGTGGCGGAAAGCTTGAGCTGACGCAAGTGAGGTGACCTCACCAACTTGCAGTTGGTCTTTCCGTGTTCGAAATGGGTGAGACAAGTGCGGCTTTGACGATGTGGCTGATCTTGCGGGGGCTGGTCGTGGCGTGTCGCAGGGCGCGCCGGCGGCCGGTGAGCAGGGCGAATCCGCGTTCGCCGGGACATCGCAGGCTGCGGAGTAGGGAGCTGTAGGTTCGCGTGTCCACGTCGAGCACCTGACCACCTGCTGGCTGCTTGATCGGTGTGAACACTCCGATGCCGGCTACGTCGTAGCCGTTGGGCCAGGGTGGGCAGGGCGAGTTGCGAGGCGGCTCAGTACAAGGTCGGCTCAGTGTCCGGACGGTGCGCGCCGTCAACTCCTGGTGCTGCCGCTCCAGTTCGCGCGTCAAGATCGTGTTCAGGTCCCCATGGTCGGTGTCTTTCTGTGCGGCGTGGCGTGCCGCGTGTGGTGGCCCTGAGAGGACCCGGGAGGCGGGGGAGGCACGCACGGGGAACCGCTCGGTCTGGACGGCAATACGCCCGGCTCTGGCGCACTTGCTTCGGCGAGCCCGAATCCTCCCGTGATGACCACGAATGCGGAGAACTCGGCGGTTTGAGGCGACCGGCGCCGGGTATGCGAACGAGGCCGCTCGGCCAAGTGTCGCGGCCCGGCCCATCGGTGGACGACGGGGCGCGAGGCCGCCGGAAGGGGCACGTCATGGGTGACATGGTGATCGTGGGCTACCGGCCCAAGCCGGGCGGCGAGGAGGAGCTGCTCGCCCTCACGCGCGAGCACGTGCCCATGCTGCGCCGGTTCGGCCTCGCGACCGACCGGCCTGTGCTCGTGATGCGGGCGAAGGGCCGCGTGATCGTCGAGGTGTTCGAGTGGCGGGACGGCGGGATCACAGCGGCGCACGAGCATCCGGATGTGCTGGCCATGTGGGACAGGTACGTGGCGGTCTGCGACTACGTGCCTCTGAGGGAACTGTCCGAGACGGGGGACATGTTCGCGCAGTTCGAACCGGTCGACCTCTGACGTACCGGTGAAGGCCGGGTCCACGTCGATGGCGCTCAGGCTGCAGCGATCTCTCGTTCACGAAGCGGATCTACGTCCACCCCGATCCGCAGAGCCTGAAGGCGGGTTCGGACAAGCTCGGAGAACTGCTCGGCTGAGCATGATCCAAGAGTGTCGTGTGAGAAATTGTGAGAGATCAGCTCCGGGAACGAAGAAGAGGCACCCCGTAGGATGCCTCTCACCTGCTATTTCTCTGTCGGGACGGCGGGATTTGAACCCACGACCCCTTGACCCCCAGACGGCGGCCAGGCCCTCAGAGCGACGTCCCGCTAGGCGTCGACCTGCTGTTGATGGCTGCTCAGTACCGCCACGGTACGGGGCCGTTGGCGTCAGAATGGGCGTCACCCTCGGCGGCAGACGCACACGCCCCTGAGTGGCGATCTCGCCATTTGCGGAATCAGTCCAGCCACGGACGCTGGCGTAGGCGTGACGTCAGTAGGCCGAGTGGAACGATGGTTCCCGTCGGCACTGGGGAGGGGCTCGATGGGCGGGCTGATCGTCACACTAGATGTCACATTGATCTTGGGTTTCGTGATCTTCTTGCGATTGCAGCGGCGCACTCAGGCTCGGAGCCGGGTAGACGAGAGAATGACCGTATTCATAGTCTTGGTTTTTGGAGTTCTCATCGCGCCTACGGAATTTGGCAAGTGGATTCTCTCCACTCTGAGTTCTATGATTACTTCAGTAAATGGTATGCGACTGTAACTCTCAAATGTGAGAACTCTACAAGACTGCGATGTCTCCCTGAATTCGAATCCCGTTGCCTCCGCGCTTCCTTGTAGGGTTGGCGGATTTCGATGGAATACTCGGCCCCTGGTCTATCGCAGGGTGACACGGTGCAGCTCCCTAGTTAGTCCACCCGCCACCAGGTCGCTCGCGTAGGTTGGTCTCCAGAGGTTTGCCAAGCCGAACCAACCTTGTGACTAAGTGAAGAAATTGCAGGATCTGCGACAAGTATCTTACGTCCCTGGGGCCGTATTCAACACAGAGCGGCCTATATTCGACCAGTCTTTGAGATCCTCCGACAGGACATGATTGAGCTTGTCAAGAATGTCACGCGAGAGTTCTCGTGGATCTTCCCCACGAGCGCGGCGATACTGCATCTCTCTCTTTAGCTCCTGTAGTCGAAATAGTGTCAGTGATCGCAGCTTCCAGAGTTCCTGATCCTGGAATAGGTCACTTCGCGCTGTCACCACCCAAGTGAGTCCCGCCAAAATGGTACTCAAGAGTCCAAACCAAGGCAGCTTCCAGGCAGCGCTAGCCACGCCTAAGACGGCAATTCCGGTATTGAGTAGAGCGATCTGCGTAACAGATTTGCCGACTCCGGACTTGGAGCTATTGCGTATCCTGGCATACTCCTCTTCGTACCAATTCACGTAATGTGAGACGACGCCGAGGGGGTCATCGCCATTCTCTGGAGTCGGAGGTACGCGCATTCCGTCCAGCTTCGGTGAGAGCAGGCTACGTCGCGCGTGCCCTGATCGTGTCATGATCTCACTCCGTCCGATAGTGACCTGGTGGCCGGTACAGATATTCCCCCATCTCGGGAAGCATGGATCAGTGTGAATTCTACTGCGTAATCAGAAGCCGAAGAAGTGATGCGCCAGTTCTCTGACCTGCGTGCGAACGAGAGGCCCACAGCCTGACCTGCGAGTTGGCTGTGGGCCTCTGTCGCCGTCTGTCACCGCTGGGCTACCTCGCACGGGCCCCACGACGGCCCGAACCCGGTCTGCCGGCCTCTCGTTGCGAACTATGGGCACGACGGTCGTTGAGGTCATCTGAGCCGGTCGATCAGCTGCGTGAAGCCACTTGCGTCCGTCTCCGCTCACGGAGGTTGCTGTACTTCGCTGCTGGACAGCAACCTCCTAGAGCCCCGGTAGCACAGAAGGAGTTGATGGTCGGTCAGGTCTGCCGTGGGGGTACCCTAACCCGAGAAGCGTCGACTCACCCCGAAGAGGAATGCTATGAACCTAGATAGTTCCTTTATCGCTCCTTTTGGCGCCCATTGGCGTGCACCCAAGTCATTCATTTCGCAGATGATGCAAGATTCGCTTATTGTGATTGATACCAGCGTACTCTTGGGTCTATATCGAGTCACAATTGACGCCCGATATGAAATGTTGCGGGCATTAAAGGCCGTGCAGCAAAGGGTGTGGGTTCCACATCAGGTAGCTTTGGAATTTCATCGGAACCGGATTTCCGCGGCAAAGGATCAGGCTGACTTTTACTCCACAACGCGCTCATCCCTTGAATCTCTAAGGGACCAGGCAATCCAGAAGATCGGTGAGTTTGCCAACAGGTGTGCGATCGACGCCAACGAAAAGGATGAAATTCAGACTGAATTGCGAAAGGCATTCCGGGGTGTCGAGAGCAGAGTTCGGCAGCATGAGAAGAAGTTTGACTTGTCCACTGATCGTGTGCTAAATGCTGACCCGATCCTCGCTGAGCTCGCACAATTACTGGATGGTCGAGTTGGTGAGCCACTTTCGCCAGAAGCAGATTCTAAGGCGCGGAAGGAGGCGGAACGGAGAAGAGAGGAAAAGCTCCCTCCAGGATACAAGGATCGCGGAAAGGGAAGGAATGCCGACGGCGATTACCTGTGGTGGGAGCAGACTCTGGTGATGGCCGGGGAGCGCGAGTTGCCGGTTCTCATCATCTCTAATGACGAGAAAGAGGATTGGATAAACAAGCAGCTAAATCTCTCGGTAGGCCCCCGAGAGGAGCTTATTTCTGAGATGCGTGAGCGTGCTGGCGTGTCGCTTCAAATAGTTACTTTTGCTGCTTTCCTGGAATCTGCCGGTTCTACGCTCTCGACGACTGTCAGTCCCGGAACTCTGACGCAGGCGAAAATGGCCAGCACGCGGCGATCAGAGATACACTCTTCACCGCTGATCGTCAGTTACGAGTTCTGCGACCGAATCACGGCGTATCTTAGCGAAATGGCCGCCTTCACCGAGGAGAGAATGAAAGAGGCCCTTACTAAGCGGCAACTGGCTGAAGAGTCTGACCCTATTGCGGTAGAGGCTCTTGATGGCGAACTCCGTGCAGCGGAACGTGGCCATGCCCTGTTTCGTAAGCATCAACGCGACTTCGAGATTGCCGTCACTGACGCCTCCCGTATTGGGGATGATCTCCGTCTTCCTTCATTGGACGGTCCGCTGCGAACCTTGGTCGTTCGTAAACTCGCCGACAATCGTGAAGCAGACCGTAATGCAGAGAGAGCCGATTAGTCGGACAAGGTCGGTGTAGCGGGTTTGGGCTGGAGCTGCCTTGGGGCGAGAGATCAGGGGCTCGTAAGCTTCCCGCGACTCGGGCAGTCTCCTGACCTGCCCGCAACAGCCCGAAGTGAGCCCCTGATCTTAGAGCCTCGCCCCAAGGTGGCTGCCTAAAGCCGTGGAGCCGACCGCCCCCGCCGGCACCCCCCTCTCTTGTGGCTAGCGTCCGCGCGCGGGTACGGCGGCCGGGCCGGAGCGGGGCGAAGACAGGAGCGTCGGCCCGGCGGCAAGCCGGGCCGCGCGGCGAGCGGAGCGAGCCCTTGATGAAGTAGGGAAAGTTTGACCGCGCTGGTTGGCTGGCTGCGGTCTCATGGTCGACCGTTCGCCTCGGCTACCGTGACGGCATGCCTTCCTTGCTGGACACACCTGTTGGCGCTGCCGAGCTGGCCGAGTCGCTGTTGCCCCCGCTCGGGAACCGGTGGTTGCACACTCAGGCTGTCGCAGAGCGCGCCCGTGAGGCAGCGCCCGCGGTCCCGGAAGGCGAACGAGACCTCCTGGTTGCTGCGGCCTGGCTGCACGACATCGGCTATGCGCCCGAGCTGAGGCAGACGGGCTTCCATCCGCTCGACGGCGCCCGGCACCTGGAAACTCTGGACGCGCCCCGCCGGCTGGTCTGCCTAGTCGCCCATCACTCCGGTGCGGTGTACGAGGCAGAACAGCGTGGCCTGGTCGAAGAGTTGAAGCCGTACGAACGCGAGGACACTGCGATCCTCGACGCTCTGATCTTCGCGGACATGACGACCGGTCCCGCGGGTGAGCGATTCGACTTCGACCGCCGCATGGACGAGATCCTTGTGCGCTACGAGCCGGGCAGCGAGGTGCATAACGCCATCAGCAACGCTCGTCCATACCTGGGGGCAGCAGTACAGCGAACGCTCGACCGTCTGTCGGCCCCCGCTGAGTAGGTCGACTCAGCCGATGTAGGGCTCTGCCCGTTGCTCAAGGCCCTGGTCGATCCGCAGCCGCATCGACGGATGGATGTTCAGCTCGTCTAGCCGTTCCGGCGCAACGAACGCGACCTCTTTGCTCTCGCTGCTTGTCCGTAGCCGGCCCCCGACGATTCGTGCCGCGAAGCAGATCGAGAACTGCTGTCGGACCTCGCCGTCGTCGTACGCCATGACGTGAGCCGGGTTGGTGAACAACCCAACCAGGCCCGTGACTTCGACATCGAACCCGGTCTCTTCTTTCGTCTCGCGTACGGCTGCGGCGGGCGCGGACTCGCCGACATCGACACCGCCCCCGGGCAGAGCCCAGAGATTGTTGTCGGTCTTGTGGATCAACAGCAGCTCTCCGGCTTCGTTCCTGGCGACAGCCGTGACTGATGGAACGATGCTGTTCGCCTGCGGTGCGTCCGGGTCGTTGAAGTAGTCCACGCGAGCCATGACCCCAGCGTGCCACGACCGCCGGAAGCGGTTACGCAGGCGTTCCGCGTTCCCACGCGTAGTCAAAGCTGCGCATGTAGTGCCGGAACGTCCTTGCCCCGGGCAGGTAGCGGAAGTGCAGCACTGGATTCTGTCCTGCAGGCGCGCCCAGGACGTGAGGGTTGACGAGCATGTCGTCATCGAACCGGTAGATCGAGTTGTAGAGGATTGTGTCGTGCAGCCGCAGCTCGACTCCGGGCGTGCTGGTCGCCGGCGCCATGTAGTGCTGGCTCAGCTTCGCGCGTGCGGCCAGGCTGTCCCCGATACCTTCCTCCTCGCCTCGCTGCTTGATCATCTCTGACTCCGTGTCGCCCAGCAGAACGCGAATGTGAGCGCCTGCCTTGGCCTTCTCGGCGAACTGGTCGGCGAGGTTCGGGTGGCTGTCGAAGAGGAACAGGCCCGCGTACACGAGGATTTCGATCTGGCTGGTCGACTTCTCGATCAGCGACTCCCACAGGTGCCCCGGCACGGCCCCGCGGTTCGGGTAGAAGGTGACGAGCTCGGACGAGCTTGCCGTCTCGGCCTGCTTCTCGACGCTCGGCCACACGTAGACCTCGTCCACTCCGAGGAAGCTCGCTGCCTTCCAGCGGTGGCTGCGGTGCGGTGTCCGCTCCAGCGTGATCCAGCGCTCGACGCTCTTGGGGTCCACTCCGACGTGCTCGGCCAGCGAAGCGACGGTCTCGCCCTTCGCTGAAATCGCCGCCCGCAGACGCTCGTTCGCCATGAGCCCGGACCTTCCCCTAGGACGTTGGGACGTTTTGACGTTACCTCAGACGTCCCTAAACGTCCATCAGGGCCGTGATGCGTCCACCCTTTCTCGCGGTTCTCTGATCGTGCCGACGCAGTTTCGGCTCAACCCAACAGAGATCAGGAGAACCAGACGATGCGTCAGATCCCCGTGGACACCACCACCGCCGCGATGATGGTTGCCCAGCCTCCGCAGCCCAAGGTCATCAATCGCCAGACCGGCGAGATCGCCACCGACCGCGACACCGGCGCGAAGCTCATGACGGTCAACGTCATGTTCGCCATGGACGGCAACGCCGAGGTCCTGAACGTCACTGTCCCGGAGACCGGCGTCGCCGACGAGCTGACCATGGGCACGCCCGTGGCCCTGACCGGGCTGATCGCCCGTCCCTGGGAGAACGAGTTCAACGGTCAGAAGCGGCACGGCATCAGCTTCCGCGCCGTGGCGGTCACGTCCCTCGCGCAGGCTCAGAACGCGGCGGCCTGACCATGAACACCATTCTGATCGCCGCTGTGATCGCTGGTGGGCTGGCGCTGCTCCGGTGGCTTCGCCCCGCCTGGTTCTGGCTGTGCCTCGGGCTCCCGCTCGCCGCTGCGCGAGTGCTGATCCGGTATGGCTCGGTCATGGAAGCCTGCGGGCTTACCGTCCCGCCGTCCCGCATGCGGCTCGCCGTGGCTCGGGCCACCCGCACCGAGGTTCCGTCCTCGCGGGTGCCGCGCATCATCCGCCTGACGCCGACCCGTACTGGTCTCGTCCTCCGGATCAAGATGCGGCCCGGACAGGACGCCTTCGACTTCATCGCCTCGTCCGACCGTCTCCGGCACTCCTTCAAGATGCAGGGCGTGACCGGCCGGGAGGTTAAGGCCGGTGTGGTCGAGCTGCGGATGACCGGCTACGACGTGCTCAAGCGGGTCCAGATGCCCGCCAAGACCGAGACGAAGACACTCCGCATCCCGGTCTCGCTCCGCGAGGACGGTGCGATCCACTACCGCGACTACCGGGAGGTCCCGCACTCGCTCAACATCGGGGCCACGCAGTCCGGGAAGTCCGTCTACCAGCGCCGCCTGGTGAGCGAACTCGCCCCGCAGCCGGTGGCCTTGGTGGGCATCGACTGCAAGAACGGCGTGGAGCTGGCACCGCTGGCGCGCCGCTTCTCCGCCCTCGCCTGCAATCCGGATGACGCGCTCGGGCTCCTGGACGGACTCCTCGATCGCATGGAAGTGATCTACGAGATCATCCGGCGCGAACAGCGCATCAGCTCAGACGTACCGGATGCGGAGATCACTGCCGACATCTGGGGGCTGCCCGAGCACCTGCAGCCCACTCCGGTCGTCCTGCTGGTGGACGAGGTCGCCGAACTCGCCCTCTTCGCCTCGAAGAAGGAAGAGAAGCGGCGCGACGCCATCGTGACTGCGCTCGTACGCCTCGCCCAGCTCGGTCGGGCCGCCGGCATCTACGTCGAGATCTGCGGACAGCGCTTCGGTGCTGACCTCGGCAACGGAATCACCCTGCTCCGCTCGCAGTTGACCGGCCGCGTCTCGCACCGCGTCAACGACGAAGCCTCCGCCCGGATGGTCTTCGGCGACATCTCGCCCGACGCGATGGGCGCCACGGTGCAGATCCCGACCGACCGTCCCGGTACGGCCGTTGCTGCCGAGTCCTCCGGTGGCTGGGTCCTCACACGCACCCCGTACACGACGCTCCGACAGGCCGTGAACACCTGCAACCGCCACGCGGACCTGACCCCGGAACTGCCCGAACTAGCCGACTGGCGCCCGGATCTGCGCATCTCCCTCGTCAAGACGGCCCCCGCCGACGAACTGATGAGCCGCGCCGCCTGACGCCCCACGAACCGACCGACGAAAGGAGGGATGAGACATGAACAGGATGCCTCGGGTCGACGCTGTGCTCGTCCAGGCCGTCATCGCCGGCGCCCTGTCGTTCGCGCACCTCCACGACATCGCCGCCGCTGCGGGACAGGACGGCTGGAAGGCGTGGGCCTACCCGGTCAGCGTGGACCTGCTGCTCGTCGCCGCATGGCGCCGCATCCGCAGCCTGAAAGCCGTTGGTGAACCATGCGGTCTCGCCTGGTGCTGGTTCGTTGTCGCGCTCGCAGCCTCGCTCGGAGCCAACGTGGCCACAGCTGGCCTGCTCGACCTGGACGCCGTTCCTGCCTGGCTGCGCATCCTCGTCGCTGGCTGGCCTGCGCTGGCCTTCTTCGGCGGAACGCTCCTGGCCCACTCACCCAACGGAGAGCGGGAGAGCGCACCGTCCACTGAAGTCGGACGCACTGAGACCGGGGACGAGTCGCCTGTCCTAGCGGATGCGCTTGACCGACCCGAACTGCCGGAAGCTGAAGCCACTCCGGCTCCGGTCGAGCCCGCACCGCCGGCACTGGCGCTGGACGTGCCTCCCGCGCTCATCACCCACGCCCGGAAGCTCGCCGACGCCCACCAGGCGCAGACCGGCGGCCCCATCGACACCGACACACTCCGCGCCCGACTCGGCGTCCCGGCCCCCATGGCCGACGCCATCGCAACCCAACTGACCTGAGAGGAACTGACCATGCCTGCCCGCGACTTCTTCCACTCCGTCGAACGCATCGGCCCCGTGCAGATCGGCACACACCGCAGCCGCCGATCCGGCGAGACCCGACACGCGGCCGTCTGCACCTCGGAGCGCTGCGGCTGGTCCGCCGACTACGCCAACCGGTCGGCCGCCCAACTCGCTGCCCGTACCCACCGCTGCCGCGTCCGCTGAGGAGGCATCCACATGACCGTGCACGTTCCGCTCGTCCTGCTCCTGGCCCTGGTCGGCTACTTCGGCATCCGCCTCTTCCGGCCGCCGACATGGCTCGTGGTCGTCCTGCTCCTGGGCGGCTTCCTGCTGGCAGACACCTTCCTCGCCCCCGCGATCGACTCCGGCGCCCGCACCGGCACCGAGATCGTCAACGGCACCAACGACTGAACAAGGAGACAGCCCATGTTCCAGCCCAAGTACCCGACCGCGCCGCTTCCGACAGCCACCAGCCCGGCCTCCGTCGTCACACCGACCGCGATCGACCAGTACCCGCAGCACCAGACAGCCACTGCCTACGCACAGCCGCAGTACGCCGTGCCCGCCCCGGCTGTCCCTCAGAGCCCGGCGCTCCTTACCCCCGGACGGGTCGGAACAGCCGTCGTCGGTGGAACCGCCGCCGTGCTCATTGTCGGCACGGTTCTCGTTTCGCTGCTCCTGGCCGTCGCCGTCACCGCGGCTGCTGTCGCCGTCTGCGCGGTGGTCATCCGTTCGCTCATCAACTCGCAGTACAAGCGCCTCTGACCGGCCCTCGGGGCGGCCCTGATACCGCCAAGCATCTGCCGCCCCGAGAGCGCTGCCCCTTCCCGACCAGAGATCGAAAAGGAGACACCATCATGACCCACCGCGCACCGGCACAGCAGCCGCTCTGCCGAGACTGCGACGGCTTCCCCGTCGTCGCCATCGACACGGGATCGCTCAACCCGGACGGCACCCGGAACACGCTCCACGTCACCTGCCGGGCATGCCAGGGAACCGGCCGCACCTCCTCCGCCCCCGTTCTCTCCGGAGGGCGCGCATGACGAAGCCCGCTACCTTCGCGGGCCTGGACCCGGTCACCTTCGGCGACGCGCTGAGGGTGGCCGGGTCCGCCGATTTCGCCCGCTGGGAAGACCAGATTCGCCGCACTGGAGGCTGCTCCAACCCTGTTCACCTCACCGGCTGGACACTGACCAGGGACAAGACAACCGGCGAGACGCTGCACCACTACAGCACCGAGCACGAACCGGGCGGACGCCTCCGCGTCGCATGCGGCAACCGCCGTGCCTCCCGCTGCCCGGCCTGCGCTCGCACGTACTCCGCCGACACCTACCACCTCATACGTGCCGGACTCGCGGGCGACGACACCAAGGACGTGCCGGCCTCCGTCCGGGACCATCCGCGCGTCTTCGCCACCCTGACGGCACCGAGCTTCGGGCGCGTGCACAACCGGCCCGACTCCGACCGCTGCCGGTGTGGCGTCCAGCATCGAGCGGGAGACCCGGACCTCGGGACACCGCTGGACCCGGAGTGCTACGACTACGCCGGAGCGGTGCTGTTCAACAACTACGCCGGACAGCTCTGGGCACGCTTCGCCAACCGACTCCGCCGTGAGATCGCAGGCCGCGCCGGACTATCCCAGCGAGAACTGCGGGAGGTCTGCCGCATCTCCTACGGCAAGGTCGCCGAGTTCCAGAAGCGCGGCGCCATCCACTTCCACGCCGTGATCCGCCTCGACGGCCCGGACGGTCCCGATGACCCGCCTCCCTCCTGGGCACGGACCAGCCTCCTCGATGACGCCATCCGTGCAGCCGCTCGACACAGCTACACGACCGTCAGCGTTCCAACTGCCGGCAACGAGCCTGCGCGTTCACTGCGTTGGGGCGACCAGCTCGACATCCGCCCCGTACGGGCCTTCGGCGACGGGACCGAACTCACCGAACAGGCAGTCGCCTCCTACGTCGCGAAGTACGCCACCAAGGCTGCGGAGAACACAGGCACGCTCGATCGCCGCATCGGCGAACTCGCCGAGCTGGAACGGCACGACGTACCCGAGCACACCCAACGGCTCATCCGGGCCTGCCGGGACCTCGACCGCGTGTATCCCGACCGGCGGCTGTGGGCCTGGGCACACATGCTCGGCTTCCGGGGCCACTTCTCCACCAAGTCCCGGCACTACTCCGTGACCCTCGGCTCGATCCGGCAGGAACGGGCCGACTACCGCGCCGCCGAACAAGCCGCCGCGCTGGACCTCGAGGACCTGGAGCCGGACACCGTGCTCGTCCTCGCCGACTGGCAGTACGCCGGGCACGGCTACACGCCGGGCGAATCAGCTCTCGCCGCCAGCATCGCCCGAGACCTCCAACTCAACCGCGACACCGCACGCGAAGCCCTGCAAGACCAGCGCGCCATGGAAGGAGCACTGCGATGACTGCCCCCAACGACGAGCTGCTGACCGTGCCCGACGTCATGGCCCGGCTCAAACTCGGCCGCTCCACGGTCTACGACCTGATCCGCTCACACCGGCTCGCCTCCATCACCATCGGCCGCTCCCGCCGCGTGCCGACCAGCTCCCTGTCCGACTTCATCGAACGCGAACTTGAGGAGGCCGCCTGATGGCACGACGTCGCCCCAACGGAACGGGCACTGTCACCAAGCGCAAGGACGGCCGCTATCACGGTCGTGCCTACGCCCTCACGCCGACCGGAGAGCGAGTTCGCGTATCGGTTTACGGCAAGACCTGGGACGAGGCGAACGACAAGCTCAACGAAGTGATGCGCGAGACCCGCGCCGGAAACCCGGTGAAGCGCGAAGTCGTCAAGCTTGGCGACTACCTCGACTACTGGTGTGGCCAGGTCGCTCCGTCCCAGGTGCGTCCGTCGACGCTGGCGAGCTACGAGACTTTCATCCGGCTGCACATCAAGCCGCGGCTTGGTTCCAAGCGGCTCGATCGGCTCACGCCTACGGACATCCGCGGCTTCCTCCGGGTGATGTCCACTGAACCGGGCCGCCATGGCAAGCCGCTCTCGCCTCGCTCCGTCCAATACCTGCACGCCATCCTGCGCAACGTCCTCCAGCACGCGATGCGGGAGGAACTGCTCGTCCGCAACGTCGCCCGCCTGGTGCAAGTCCCTACCGGCCAGCCGCGCGAGGTGCAGCCGCTGACGCAGCAGGAGGTCAGTGCACTGCTCACCGCGGCGCGGGGACGACGCCTCTACGCGGCCTACGTGCTGATGCTCGCGGTCGGATTGCGAAAGGGGGAAGCGCTGGGGCTGCGCTGGTCCGACGTCGACCTGGATGCACGGACGCTGCGGGTGCGGTCGACCTTGCAGCGGCTGAACGGAGAGCTGCACATCTCGGCCCCGAAGACCTCGCGATCCCGCCGGACCCTGGTCCTCCCGCGCGCCTGTGTCGTGGCCCTGCGATGGCAGCGGCTCCGCCTGCGTGATGAGCAGTCCGCTGCCGGCCGCGTCTGGGACTCGAACGGTCCGATCTTCGTAACCGGCGAGGGGCGTCCCACCGAGCCTCGGAACCTGAACCGGGACTTCTATGCGCTGTGCAAGAAGGCGGGGATCACGCGTCACGTGCGGGTGCACGACCTGCGGCACACCTGCGCGACGATCCTGCTTTCACAGGGCGTGGACCCTCGGGTGATCATGGATACGCTCGGTCACAGCACGATCGGGATGACGCTGAACACCTACGCTCACGTCCTGCCGGCCGCGAACCGGGCCGCCGCTGCCCAGATGGATTCGGCGCTGGACGGCTGGCGTCAAAGTTAGGCGTCAGACATGCAAAAGGGGCCTTCTCTCTTCGGAGAAAGGCCCCTGATCTGCGTCGGGACGGCGGGATTTGAACCCACGACCCCTTGACCCCCAGTCAAGTGCGCTACCAAACTGCGCCACGTCCCGGTGCTCGATCCGGCCCGGGACCTGTGCCCGTGCCGCTCGCGCACGAAGAACAATACATGACGTCCGGTGGTGTCCGCTCACCCCTTCCTGCCCCCCTTCCCGGCCCTCACCAGGCCGCCCGCCTGGGTGCTGTGCGGCGGGTTTGCGCCGGAGGGCCGGGGGAACCGCGGGCAGGGTCCGCGAAGGTCCCTAGGTCTGGAGTGCCAGCCGTGAGCCGGTCCCGCATTGTCATCGTCGGAGCTGGATTCGCCGGGTACAGGGCAGCGAGGACGCTCTCACGCAAGTTCCGCGGATCGGCGGAGATCGTGCTCGTCAACCCGAACGACTACTTCCTCTACGTGCCCCTGCTCCCCGAGGTCTCCGCCGGCGTACTGGAGCCACGCCGGGTCTCGGTGTCCCTGGCGGGCACGTTGCGTGGCGTACGGCTGGTGCTGGGCGAGGTCGACGGGGTCGACCTAGGGGCGAGGAAGATCACGTACGTGGACCCCGAGGGCAGTGCGGGAGAGCTGCGCTACGACCGGCTCGTGCTGACCGTGGGAAGCGTGAACAAGCTGCTGCCCATCCCCGGAGTCGCCGAGCACGCACATGGGTTCCGGGGCATGCCCGAAGCGCTGTATCTGCGTGATCACATCACGCGGCAGATCGCCATGGCCGCGTCGAGCGAGGACCCTGCCGAGAGCGACGCGCGCTGCACCTTCGTCGTCGTCGGCGCGGGCTACACGGGCACCGAAGTCGCCGCGCACGGAAAGCTGTTCACCGATTCTCTCGCCAAGCAGCACCGCCGCGCCGGCAACGGCTTGCGCGGTGACCGGCTGCCGCGCTGGCTGCTTCTGGACATCGCGCCGCGTGTGCTGCCGGAACTGGACAGGCGTCTGTCGCGGACTGCGCACCGGGTGCTGGCCAAGCGCGGCGTGGAGATACGTACGGGCATGTCGGTGAAGGAGGCCACCAAGGAAGGAGTCCTCCTGGACGACGGCGAGTTCGTCAGCACTCAGTCCCTGATCTGGTGCGTGGGCGTACGGCCGGATCCGCTGGTGGAGGAGACCGGACTTCCCTCGGAGAAGGGCCGGTTGTGCGTCGACGAGTATCTGCAGGTCCCGGGCCACCCGGAGGTGTACGCGTGCGGTGACGCGGCCGCGGTGCCGGACCTCACGCGGCCCGGCGAGTACACGCCGATGACCGGTCAGCACGCGGTGCGGCAGGGGAAGACGGTGGCGCACAACGTCGCCGCGTCGTACGGGTACGGCGAGCGGCGTCCGTACAAGCACAACGACTTGGGGTTCACCGTCGACCTGGGAGGACTGCAGGCGGCGGCGAATCCGCTGGGGGTGCCGCTGGCCGGGCCGCTCGCGAACGCGGTGATGCGGGCCTATCACCTGGCGGCGCTGCCGGGGAACCGCGTGCGCGTGGCGGCCGACTGGCTGCTGGACGCGGTACTGCCGCGGCAGGCCGTGCAGCTGGGGCTTGTGAGGTCGTGGTCGGTTCCTCTGGAGTCCTCGTCGCCGGAGCTGGCGCGCTCCCCGAGCGGGTCGGGTGCCCGCGGGGGCCGTGGCACTCCCGGCGCCGGGAGTGCGCGGGGCCCGCGTTCCGGCGACTGAGATTCGCTCTCCAGGGTGAGAGGCGTGTGCACAACTCCCGTGCTGTCCACAGAAAGTAGCGGATGCGCACCGTGAGTGACGAAGGCGGGCTAGCTTTTCCTCGTTCCCGGCGAGAGGCGCCGGGTGGGCTTGGAAGAGGAGGGGCCCATGCACGGGGGACTGCCGTTCATCGGTGTCAGCGTGCTGGTCTACGGGGTGGTCGGGGCCGTCGTCATAGCGCGTGAAGGCCTGCGGTGGTGCGGCCGGGGACGGCCTGCCGGGGATGTCCGGGCAGCCGCAGTGGACCGGGGGGTGAGGGCATGGCCGGCGGCGTCACGGTGATCATTCCCGCGCACGACGAGGAGGCGGGTCTGCCCGCCACCCTGGAGTCGGTCCTCGGCCAGACGGTTCCGCCGGAGCAGATCATCGTCGTGGACGACGCCTCGCGGGACCGAACGGGCGAAGTGGCGCGCGGCTACGGGGTGACGGTGCTGCGTCCGCCGGAGAATCTGGGCAGCAAGGCACGGGCGCAGAACCACGCGCTGCCGCACTGTTCGGGCGAGCTGGTGCTGGCGGTCGACGCCGACACCGTGCTGGCGAGGGACTACATCGAGCGGATCGTTCCGGCCTTCGACGACCCGGAAGTCGTCGTCGCCGCCGGCAATGTGCAGACGCGCTTCGCGCGGACGGTGTGGGAGCGCGGCCGCTCGGTGGAGTATCTCTTCGGTTTCCACTGGCACAGGCCGATCCAGCAGCGGGCCAACAGCCCCATGGTGTGCTCCGGTTGCTGCTCGGTCTTCCGCAGGCAGGTGCTGGTGGACTTCGGCGGCTTCCCCGAGCGCACCATCGTGGAGGACATGGACTTCACCTGGTCCCAGCAGATCGCGGGACGTCGGGCACGGTACGTCGGGGACGCGGTCGCCTGGGCCGCCGACCCGGAGACGCTGCTCTACATGCGCAAGCAGGTATGGCGCTGGATGGCCGGCTTCTGCCAGAACGTACGTCTGCACACTGGGCAGTTGATGCGCAGGAAACCGATGCTCGCGGTGTGGGTGCTGCTGGCGATACTGGAGATCCTCACCGCGCCCCTGTGGTGGAGTGCGCCGTTCGTTCTCACGCTCGGGCTGGGGCGGCCCGCGCTGCCCACCGCGCTGTGGTGGCTGGGTGCGGAACTGGTCTTCACTCTGCCGCCGCTGGTCTATGCGGCGCGCAGACGCCGACTGCCGTTGGGCCGCGTGCTGTTGAACATCCCGTGCGTCTACCCGGCCAAGGTCGTGAACCTGCTCTACGCCTGGAAGGCCGTCGTCGTGGAGCTGGTGCTCGTACCGCTGCGGCTCTCGCGGGGCCTGACCGTCTACGAGAAGGGGAGGGGGCCGGTGCTTGCGTGAGCCTGTGTGGCTGTGGGCGCTGAGGAGACGGTTCCGGTGGCGGCGTCCGTATTCCAGGACGGGACGCGCGGGCGCCTCGCCGGCACAGGGACGGCGACCGCCGGCAGCCCTAGTCGACGAGGGCAAGTCCCGCGTAGTTCTCGGCGAGTTCGGTGGCGGCGGTGCGAGACGAGGCGATGCGTTCGAGCTGGGCGAGTTGAAGACGGGTGTCGAACGGCGACTGATCGGGGGAGATGTGCAGCGTGGTGGTCATGAAGTACGAGAAGTGTTCGGCGCGCCAGACCCGCCGGAGACGGTCCGCGGAGTAGCTGTCGAGCGCACCGGTGTCGCCGGTGGCGTGATACCGGGCGAACGCGCGGGCCAGGACGGCGACATCGGCGACCGCGAGATTGAGGCCCTTCGCCCCGGTGGGCGGCACGATGTGGGCGGCGTCGCCCGCGAGGAACAGACGGCCGTGGCGCATGGGTTCGGTGACGCTGCTGCGCATGGGCAGTACCGCCTTCGCGGTGACCGGCCCTCGGTTCAGCCTCCAGTCGCTGTCGCCACCCAGGGCGAAGCGGGCGTCGAGTTCGTCCCAGATCCGCTCCTCCGGCCACTCGCCGGGGTCGGTTCCGTTCGGCACCTGCAGATAGAGGCGGCTGACGGACGGAGAGCGCATGCTGTGCAGGGCGAAACCGCGCGGCGAGTGGGCGTAGATCAACTCTTCGCAGGCCGGAGGCGCGTCGGCGAGTATGCCGAGCCAGGAGTAAGGATAGTCCCGCTCGTAGGTATGGGCCGCGGAAACGGGGAGCGCGTTGCGCGAGACGCCGTGGAAGCCGTCGCAACCCACGACGAAGGCGCAGCGCAGCACCCGCTCGCGGCCCTCGTAGGTGTACTGGAGCTCCGGCTTCTGCGGACCGGGGGAACCGGCACCGGTCCCGTCCTGTTCCGTACCCGGCGCGAACCCGGAGACGGAGCGGACCTCGGCACCGAAGAGCAGGGGCGCGCCGTCGGAGAGCCCGGAGAGCTGCAGGGCGATGAGGTCCTTGACGATCTCCGTCTGCGCGTAGATCGTCACGCGGCGGCCGTCGGCCAGGGTGGGGAAGTCGATGTGCCGGGACCGTCCGCCGAAGCGCAGCTCGATGCCGTCGTGCACCAGGCCCTCACTGGCGAGCCGCGCCCCGGCACCGCAGTCGCGGAGCACGTCGACCGTCGTCTGCTCCAGCATGCCCGCCCGCTGACGCTGCTCCACGTACGAGCGGTCGCGGCTCTCCAGCACGACGTTGTCGATGCCGGAGCGGTGCAGCAGCCGGGAGAGCAGCAGTCCGGCGGGGCCGCCTCCGATGATGCCGACGGTGGTCTCCTCCGGGACCTGCACGGCGGGCCGGCCGCTCGAATCGTCCGTCATCGCCGGGCTCCCACGAGGCGGAGGACCGGATCGGGGCAGATATCAGCGGCCTTGGCGCACATGCGGTGATCGTCTCAACGGCACGGCCGCGTGACCAGACCTTACGGAAGGCTGACATACGTCCCGGTTCCGCCGGACAGGGCCTTCACGACCGTAGCGTGGCGTCATGCGTGTACTTGTGACCGGCGGTTCGGGGTTCATCGGCTCTCACATCGTGACCGTGCTCGAGGACGCGGGGCACGAACCCGTCGTCCTCGACACGGCGGCCGCGGACCCGGCGAGCCGCGGTGACGTCCGGGACGCGACGGCGGTGCGTGAGGCATTGCGAGGGGCCGACGCCGTCTGTCACCAGTCCGCGATGGTCGGGCTGGGCAAGGGGTTCGCCGACGCGTCCGCATACGTCGCCAGCAACGACCTCGGCACCGCGGTGCTGCTGGAGCAGATGGCCGAGACAGGGGTGCACAGGCTCGTCCTCGCCGGCTCCATGGTGGTGTACGGGGAGGGGCGGTACAGCTGTCCGGCCCACGGGGTTGTGCGGCCCGGTCCGCGTTCCGTACGGGACCTGGACAGCGGCCGCTTCGAGCCCCCCTGCCCACAGTGCGGCGCGGCGCTCGTCCCCGAACTCGTCGGGGAGGACGCGCCCGCCGACCCGCGGAACGTCTACGCCACGACGAAGCTGGCACAGGAACATCTGGCGGCAGCGTGGGCGCGCGCCACGGACGGCCGCGCCGTCAGCCTCCGTTACCACAACGTCTACGGCGACGGGATGCCGCGCGACACCCCTTATGCGGGAGTGGCCTCGTTCTTCCGTTCGGCTCTGGAGCGCGGTGAGGCACCCCGGGTGTACGAGGACGGTGCTCAGCGCCGTGACTTCGTCCACGTCGACGATGTCGCGGCGGCGAACGTGCTCGCGCTGGAAGCCCTGGACGACCTGCCCCGCGGCGGGCTTCGCCCGTACAACACGGGGAGCGGGCAGCCCCACACGGTGGGGGAGATGGCCCATGAGCTGGCGGAGGCGTTCGGCGGGCCCGCGCCGGTCGTGACGGGGGAGTACCGCCTGGGGGACGTACGGCACATCACCGCTTCCTCCGAGCGGTTCCGCAGCGAGCTGGGGTGGAGCGCACGAGTGCCGTTCGCCGAGGGGATGACGCGCTTCGCGAAGGACGACCTGGCCGCAGCCGCAACTCGCCCCTCAACAGCCCCCTGAGCCGCCGGCGTCCACCGGCGTCCGCCGGCGTCCGGCAACGCCGGGCTTCCGCTCGGTGTTGCCGGTTGCAGCGGCCCGACTCTGCCGAGCGGCCCGGCCTGTTGGACCGGTCGGAGCGCAGCGAGTCAGTGGAGACGGGCCAGCGGGTACGGGCTTCAGCGGCATGCCGGAAGGGTGACTTCGAACCGGCAGCCTCCCGGCACATTGCGCACCGCGGCCCGCCCCTCGTGGGCCTCGACGATGCCCCGCACGATCGCGAGTCCGAGTCCGGCGCCCCCGGGCGGCGTGCGGGCATCGGTGCCGCGCCAGCCGGTATCGAACACACGCGGAAGGTCGTCGGCCGGGATGCCGCCGCAGCCGTCGGTGACCGACAGCACCACGGCGTTCTCCTCCCGCCTGGCGGCCACCGCGACGGTACCGTCGGCAGGGGTCCGGTGAATGGCGTTGACGAGGAGATTGGCCAGCACGCGGGACATCTCCCGGCCGTCCACCTCCAGCGGGACCTGCTCCACGCCCTCGTCGGCGAGCCGCACTCCCAGTTCGGAGGCGAGGGCGTCGGCTCCCGCGATGGCGTCGCTGACCAGGTCGTACGCTGAGATGCGGCTTGGGGAGAGGGCCAGCGACCCGGCCTGGATGCGGGAGAGTTCGAAGAGGTCGCCGACCATCCCCGAGAGGCGTTCGACCTCGCCGCGTATCTGCCGGTGATAGCGGGCCGGATCCTCGACCATGCCGTCCTCCAGCGCCTCCGCCATCGCGCGCAGCCCGGCGAGTGGGGACCGCAGGTCGTGCGAGATCCACGCCACCAGCTCCCGGCGTGAGGACTCCAGGGCTCGCTCGCGTTCCCGCGACATGGCGAGTCTGGCGCTGGTGTGTGCCAACTGGCGGGAGAGCGAGGCCAGTTCGGCCGGCATGGGGGTGTCGGGCTCCACGAATCCGCCTCCCGAGTACCCCACCGGACCCGTACGGGCCTCCCCTGCGGATGCCTCCCCGGCGGAGACGCCGGGCACGGTGAATGCGGGCCGGTCACCGCCGACTCCGACGGCGGCGGCCGATGCGGCTGCGCCCGTGACGCCGCCCGCCCGGCCCGGAACACCCGCCTCGCTGCCCCGGCCGACCGGGCTGCCCCCGCCGGTCCCGCCCGCGTCACCGACGTCGCCGAGTGCACGTGCCGCCTGCTCCAGGGCACGATGCCCGCCGATGACCCAGCGTCCGAGCAGCAGCGCGGTGGCCGTCGCCGTCACACCGGCCATCGCGCACACCGTCGTGACCACGCCCAGGTCGTGCTTGTTGAGAAGCATCGCCCACGCCACCGACAGCGTGCCCGCCAGTACGGACCCGACGGCCACGGCGGTCAGCACCGCCAGGGAGACCGCCACCGACCTGCGCCGCAGAGCCCGCAGGGCGAGCAGTCCGGCGAGTCCGACGGCCGCCGCCCCGAGCGCCGCGTAGAGCGCGATCAGCAGCAGGTCACGCATCACTGCCTCCTGCCTGGCCGCCGGTGCCGCTCCCGGCAGGGGGCACACCGCCGCCGGTGCCGCCCGCACCGCCGTCGCCGTTGTCGTCGAAGCGGTAGCCGACACCCCACACCGTCGTGATCAGCCGGGGGTGCGCGGGGTCGGCCTCGACCTTGTGACGCAGGCGCCGTACGTGCACGGTCACCGTCGACAGGTCGCCGAAGTCCCAGCCCCACACGTCCGCCATGAGCTCCTCCCGGCTGAAGGCATGGCCCGGATGGCGCAGGAAATGCGCGAGCAGGTCGAACTCGCGCAGCGTCAGTGCGAGTGAGCCGCGGGCGTCGGAGACCGTACGGGCCCCCGGGTCGAGCGTGATGCCGCCCCCCGTCAGCAGCGGGCCCCCTGGCGGCGGCGCCCCGGCGCGGCGCAGTACGGACTCGACACGGAGCACCAGTTCGCGCGGTGAGAAGGGCTTGGTGACGTAGTCGTCGGCGCCCACTTCGAGGCCGAGGATCCGGTCCTCTTCGTCGCCTCGTGCCGTCAGCATCACCACGGGCACCGGCCCGTGCTCGCGCAGCCGCCTGCACACCTGGAGGCCGTCGAGCCCCGGCAGCATCAGATCCAGTACGACGAGGTCGGGCGGCTCGGCCTGTGCGCGGGAGAGGGCGTCCATTCCGTCCGCCGCACGGTCGACGGCGAAGCCGGAGCGGTCGAGATAGCCGGCCACCACTTCCGTGACGGTCGGATCGTCGTCCACGACCAGGACACGTCGGCGGACCGGTGCCGAAGGCTGCGTTCGCATACGGGGAGTCTGGCACCCGCCCCGGTCACAGGTCCCCGGTGAGACGGGCCCGCAGCGGGGACGTCAGGCTTCCGTAAGGTGCGTCGGTCCCTTATGTCCGTTCTGGGTTCGTAGGGTGAGGCAGATGCAGACGACCACCAACTCGCAGTCCTGGCACGGGGACCTGGTGCTTCCGTGCCTCAACGAGGCCGATGCGCTGCCATGGGTGCTGGAGAGGATTCCGGCCGGCTGGCGGGCGATCGTCGTCGACAACGGCTCGACGGACGGCTCCGCCGACGTCGCACGGCACCTCGGCGCCACGGTGGTGCACGAGGAGCGCCGCGGATTCGGGGCCGCCTGCCACGCGGGGCTGCTCGCGGCGGAGGCCGAGTTCGTCGCGTTCTGCGACTGCGACGCCACGCTCGACCCGGGCATGCTGCCGCGGATCTCGGCTCCCGTACGTACGGGAGAGGCGGACCTCGTACTGGCACGGCGACGGCCCACGGGGCGCGGAGCCTGGCCCCTGCACGCCCGTCTCGGAAACCGGGCGCTGGCGCGGATGGTGCGGCGCCGCACAGGTGTCCGGCTGCGCGACCTGGGGCCGCTGCGGGCGGCCCGCCGGACGGCGCTGCTGGAGCTGGGCCTGACGGACCGGCGCAGCGGATACCCCTTGCAGATGGTGGTACGCGCCGCCGACGCGGGCTGGCGCATCACCGAGACGGAGGTCGACTACCGGCCCCGTACGGGCAAGTCGAAGGTGACCGGCACCTGGCTCGGCACGTGGCACGCCGTGCGTGACATGCAGGCGGTGCTGCGATGAAGGGCAGCCGGCCGGCGACTCCCAGAGCGCCGGAATCCGCACACGCACCCGCGCCCGTACCCGTACCCGCGCCCGCACCGGAACCCGCGTCCGCGTCGCCGTCGCCGTCACCCACGACCGTGCTCGTGATCGCCAAGGAGCCCGTGCCCGGCCGTGCCAAGACACGTCTGACGCCGCCCTACCGCCCCGAGGAGGCGGCTCGGCTCGCCGAGGCGGCCCTCGCGGACACCCTGGAGACGGTCGCGCGGACGCCGGCGCGCCGGCGCGTGCTGGTGCTCGCCGGCCGTCCGGGACCGTGGCTGCCCGCCGGCTTCGAGGTGGTCCCGCAGTGCGGCGGCGGCCTCGACGACCGGATCGCTGCCGCGTTCGGCGGATGCGACGGACCGGCGCTGCTCATCGGCATGGACACCCCGCAGATCACGGCCGGCCTGCTCGCCCCCGCCACCGGGCCCGGCGCATGGGACGGTTGCGACGCCTGGTTCGGCCCGGCGGCGGACGGCGGCTTCTGGGCCCTGGGCATGGCGCGTCCGCGGCCCGAACTCGTGCTCGGCGTACCGATGTCCAGGCAGGACACGGGTGCGCTCCAGCGGCGCCGGCTCGTCGAGGCGGGCCTGTCCGTGCGGGACCTGCCGGTGCTCCGCGACATGGACAGCGCGGCCGACGCCGCAGAGATCGCGGCGCTTACCTCCGGACGCTTCGCCTCCGTACACGCGGACCTCGCAGGGGCGGTGTCGCGGTGAGCGCACCCGCACTTCCCTGGTGTACGGAGCGGGACCCGTATGCCGACGCGCTGCGCGCCGGGCGAGGACCGCTGTTCCTGCGGCGGCCCGACGGCTGGCTGCTGCCACTGGAGGTGGAGCGGTGGTGTGCGCGCGCCGACCAGGCGGACATGAGCGTCCTCCAGCGCTGCACGGGCGCCGTTCTCGACATCGGCTGCGGCCCGGGACGCCTGGTCGCGGCGCTTGCCGGGCTGGGCGTTCCCGCGCTCGGCGTCGACACCTCCCCTGCCGCGGTCTCCCGTACGCGCGCAGCGGGCGGTGCGGCCCTGCAGCGGTCCGTCTTCGATCCGCTTCCCGGCGAGGGCCGCTGGCAGAGCGCACTCCTCCTGGACGGCAACATCGGCATCGGCGGTGACCCGTCCGGTCTGCTCGCACGCATACGTGAGCTCCTCGCGCCCGAAGGGCTGTTGTACGTCGAGGCGTCGCCCGCTGAGGTGGAGGAGCGGACAGAGGTGTGGCTGGACGACGGCACCGGCGGTCAGGGGCCGGTCTTCCTGTGGGCGAGGCTCGGCCGCGAAGCACTGCGCGGCAGCGCCGTCGCGGCGGGATGGACCGTCGTCGAGGAATGGCAGTGCCTGGGGCGGCCGTTCGTATCGCTCAGACCCGGCCGCACGTCGGGCCCGTCGCGGATGCCGGAGGGCGGATCAGCACGCCCCGCACTGCTCACCAGCCCGTGATCAGCAGGTGGTTGACGGTCAGCGCGAGCGCCGCCTGTGCCGCGAGCCACCAGCGGCGCGCGCCGGGCGGCAGCAGCGCCGTCGCCGGCAGCAGCCACAGGGTGAACGGCAGCCAGATGCGTTCCGTCTCGCCCTTGCTCATCCCCGACAGGTCGGCTGCGAGCACACAGCACACGCCTCCCGCGACGAGCAGGAGCAGCGCCCGGTGCTCCTGCCGGAACAGGGGCGCCCCCCGGGCACGCCCGTTCCCGCCTGCATCGCCGCCTCGGCTGTCTCCGCCCGGCCGGCTGCCCGCGAGCGCACCGGCGCCGGCCGCCGCCCTGCGCAGGGACGCGACGACGGCGGGGCCAACGACGGCGGTCTGCGCCGCCAGGTTGGCCCACACGAAGTAGGTGTACGGACGGACCCGTGCCGCCCCCTGGTAGTAGCGCTCGACGAGCGTCGACCAGCCCTCGAACCACCAGAACCCTGCTGCGGTGAAGAGGACGAACCACGGCGCCATGCCCAGCAGTACGAGCGGAACCGGACGCACCGTGCGCGCCGCGGTCAGCACCGCGAGTGCGAGAAACCCCGTCAGGATCAACCCGTACGACAGATAGCAGGCCAGCCCGAACAGCACTCCGGAGCCGAGCGCCGTACAGGCGGGTGCCCGCACCTTCCCGGTCGCCGCCAGCGCGAGCAGCGCCAGCGCCCACGCGGCGACGGCCGTGAAGTAGCCGTCGGCCGAGACGCCCGTCCACACGGCGGCAGGGGCGAGCACCACGTACGGCGTGCAGCGGCGGGCCGCCTCCTCGGACACCAGGGCACGCACCGTCACCAGCACCGCCGCCACCGCCGAGGTCCCGGCGGTGATGACGAACGCCGAGGCCCACACGCCGCCGCCGAGTCCGATCCGGTCGAGCCCCACGAAGGTCAGCAGCGCCGCGGGCGGGTGCCCGGCGACGTGCGGGGGCCAGTTGTCCGGGGCGTCCATGAGGATGCGGCCGGTGAAGCCGCGCAGCGTGGCACCGACGTCATGCACGTCGCCGACGGACTGCAGATACTCGTACGCCGTCGTCAGGCGCGTGGCGACCCCGCGGTGCCAGCCGTCGACGAGGGTCAGCGACCAGCTCCACGCCATCGCGCCGCCCCACGCCGCGGGCAGGAGGGCCCGCCAGGGCAATGTGCGGGCGAGGCGCGGACCGTAGGCGATCACCAGCACCGCCACGGCGGACGCGGCGACGGTGCCGGGGCCCCAGTGCGGCATCCAGTACGCGTAGAGAGGAGGCATGCGCAGCCGCAGAGTCTGCGAGCTGTCGTCGTAAGCCCGGCCCACCACGGCGGCGGCGGCGAACAGCAGCGCCGCACCGGCCACGGCGGCCAGGTCGTGGATCAGGGAGCGGCCGCCGGTGCGGGAAGCGCCGCCGTCCGTGCCGTCGCCGCCGTCCGTGCCTGTCGTGCCGCTCGCTTCTGGCGTCGGGGTGCCTGGGCCGCGCTCCGGCGGTCCGGGCCTGTGGGTCGAAGTGGTCACAGGGCCACGGTAGGTCGCTGACCAGCGTCGTCGCGGTTCCGGGGAGCAGACGTCACTGAGCTGTCAGATCGGCCGCGTCACGCAGAGCGGCTGTCAGCGCGGCGACCGCCGGATCGCGTGCCGCCCCGGCCCGTACCGCCATGGAGATCGTGCGCGTCAGCTCCAGCCCGGCAACTTCGCACAGCCTTACACCGGTTGAGAGCGGTTCGGCGACGAGCCGCGGAACCAGGGACACACCGAGCCCCGCCTCGACGAGCGACATGATGACGGTGTAATCGTCGCTGGTGTAGTCGAGGCGGGGCTCGAACCCCGCTTGCTGGCAGGCGCGTTCGAGCACGGCCCGCAGGGCGTTGTCGCTGTGCGGCGCGATCCACGGCTCCTGGCGCAGATCCGCCAGCGCTAGCGGCCCGCCGTCCGCCGGGAGGACGTGCCCGGGCGGCAGCGCGGCGACCAGCGGCTCCTGCAGCAACTGCCGCAGCCGCACACCTTCGTCGGGCAGCCTCGGCAGCAGGTTGTACTCGTAGACCAGCGCCACGTCGCACGCGTGCTGGCGCAGACCGCGCACGGAGTCCTCCGGTTCCCGCTCGTCCAGCTGCACCCGCAGATCCGGGTGCGCCGCCCGGCAGGCGGCGATCGCGGGTGCGGCGAGCGCCACGGCGGCGCTGGGGAAGCTGCTGAGCCGCACCGTTCCGCGCACGCTGCTGCTGAGAGCCGACACCTCGGCACGCGCACGTTCCAACTCCGCCAGCACCCGCTCGGTGGAGGCGACCAGTACGCGGGCGGCCTCGGTGAGGACCACTCGCCGGCCGTCGCGCACCAGCAGCGGAGTGCCTGCCTCCCGCTCCAGCAGCGACAGTTGCTGTGAGACCGCTGACGGCGTCAGTGAGCACGCCTCGGCAGTGGCGGCGATCGTCCCGTGAGTGGCCAGTTCCCTCAGCAGACGCAGCCGCCGCACCTCGTAGAACATGTAGTCACGCTAACGGCCGCCATCGGAAATCGTCGCTGGTCGGGCAGGGACGGGACGCTCACACTGGCGCCATGACAGCCCGTCTCCTGGCCCACGGGGCCCAAGCCGGTGCCGGTTCCGGCTCCGTCCCCGGCACCGGCACGCCTCCCGTCTCGCCGTCCGAGTACGCGGACCGCGTCGCCGCGCTGCGCGCCGCTATGCGGCGACGTGGTCTGTCGGCACTGGCCCTCGCCAGCCCGGAGAACGTCCACTATCTGCTGGGGCTCGACCACTTGGGCCACTTCGCCTTCACGCTGCTGGTGCTGCCCCGCAGCGGCCCCCCGGTCCTCGTGGCCCGCCGGATGGAGCGCCGCACGCTGCGGGACCAGGTGCCGCACGTACGTCATGCGCTGTACGGCGACGGCCGTGACCCCGCGCGAGTGGCGGCCCAGGAGCTGGCGCGAGCCTGCACGGGCGGCGCGACCGTGGGCGTCGAGGAGCAGTCGATGGCCTTCCCGCCGGCCGTGCTGGCCCGTATCCGCGGGCTCCTGCCGGAGCTGCGCTGGACGGACTGCTCCGCGCTCCCCGCACGGCTGCGGCGCATCAAGTCGCCCGCGGAGACGGCTCTTGTGCGGCGCGCCGCGGAGATCTCAGGGATCGCCATGCGCGCCGCGCTGGCCACCGCGGACGTGGGAGTCAGCGAACGGGTCGTCGCCGCGCAGGCCCAGCGGGCCATGACGGAGGCCGGCGGTCAGCAGCCCGGCTTCGTACCGCTGATCCGCTCCACCAGCAGGCTCGGGCAGGAGCACGTCACCTGGGGCGACCACACAATCGCCCCGGGGGAGGGGCTGTTCGTCGAACTGTCCGGCTGCGTGCACCGCTATCACGCGCCCATGAGCCGGACCGTCCACTGCTCAGCTCCGCCCGCGGGTGCGCGCGAGGCCGCCGCGGCGGCGTTCGCTGGGCTCGCGGCGGCGCGGGGCGCGCTCGTGCCAGGCGTGCGTACTGGCGAGGTGTACGCGGCCTGGGCCGGTGCCGTCGCGGGGGTCACGGGACGGCGTCCGCGCCGTCACCACTGCGGCTATCTCACCGGGGCGGGGTTCCCGCCGAGCTGGGTGGGCGGGGGACCGGTGCTGGGAATCCGCGCCGGAGGCGGCACCCGCGTACGGGCCGGGATGGTCTTCCACCTCATGTCGTGGGTCGAACTCCCCGCCGGATACGTCGTCTCGGACACGGCCCTCGTCGGCGAGAGCGGGTGCGAACTGCTCACCGGCACACCGGACGGCCCGCCCGGCCTCCTCGCGCCACGGCCGGGCGATGCGGTTCCGGACCACTGACCGCCGCCCGCGAGCCGCAAGCGCAAGCCCCGACCCACAAGCCCCGACCCACAAGCCGCAAGCCACAAGTCACGAAGCCCAAGAAGCCCGGAAGCCCGGAGGAGGCCCCCATGCGCATCACACGTGTGCGCGCCACACCCGTCGCCGTTCCCTACCGCAGGGACGAGGTGTGGGCGTTCGGACGCCGCAGCGGACTGGTCGCCCTGCTCGTCGAGGTCGACACCGACGAAGGGCTCACGGGGCTGGGCGAGGCCGCTGCCTACCCGTCCGCGGACGCCGTTCTCGGTGCGCTGCGCAGCATGGAGCCTCTCGTCGTGGGCTCCGACCCGCTCCGCATCGAAGCGCTCATCCAGCGCATCGACGTCGTCGGCACCTACCACCACACCGGGCACTCCAGCCCGGCCGCCGCGGCACTGGAGACCGCCTGCTGGGACCTGCTCGGCAAGTCCTGCGGAATGCCCGTCAGCAGCCTGCTCGGCGGGCCCTTCCGCGACCGCGTGGAGTTCTTCCACTACGTCGCCGCCGGTGACCCGGACGAAGTGCGCGCGGAGGGCGCCCGCGCCGCCGGGGCCGGCGCGCGGACCTGCTATCTCAAGGTCGGCTCCGACGACCTGGACACCGACCTCGCACGGGTGGCCGCCCTGCGTGAGGGAGCGGGCCGGGACGTCGGCATCCGGGTCGACGCCAACGAAGCCTGGTCTGCGGGGGCGGCCGTGCGTGCCGTCGCCGCGATGGAGGAGTACGGGCTCGAACTCGTCGAACAGCCGGTGTCGGGGCGGAATCTGCCCGAGATGGCTTACGTGCGCTCCCGTATCAGCACACCCCTGCTTGCCAACGAGGCGTCCTGGACACGCTCCGACCAGTTCGCGCTGCTGCGTGCAGGCGCCGCCGACGTCGTCTCCGCCGACCAGCAGATGGACGGGGGCCTGCTCAACCTCAAGCGCTCGGCGGGAATCTGCGCGGCAGCAGGGGTGCCCGTGGTGAAGCACTCCCTCGGCGAACTCGGAGTCGCCGTCGCCGCATCCGTGCATGTCATCGCCTCGACGCCCAACTTCCGCCACGCGAACCAGGGTTACGGCGCGCTGCTGACCGACGACATCGTGGCCGGGGGATTCGCGGGCCCGCTGGAGAACTACAGCGGCGGCTGCCTCGACGTACCGCGGGGTCCGGGACTGGGCGTCGAGCTCGATGCGGAAAAGGCCGGCCTGTACGCCGAGTTGTACCGGGAGTCGGGCGGCGCGTTCTCCTTCCACGACCCCGACGCGCTCAGCCGTGCACCGGCACTGCCCAAGCGGTAGGCAGCCGGGACCGGCTACCGGTCCGACCGCTCCTCGTGCGTCGCGGCGGGTACCGGCGGCATGAACTCCCGTACCAGCGTGCGGTGCCACCAGTCGCCCGTCTCCCGGCGTTCCTCGCGTGTGGTGAAGCGGTAGCGGTACAGCAGCGCCCGTACGTGAGTGGGCGGACCGCCGGGAAAGGGGTTGCGCCGCAGGAGGCGCAGCGTGTCACGGTCGCCCTCCAGCAGCCGCGTCACGAACGGCTCGAACCAGCCGGCCGCGTAGGCGGGCGAGAGGGCGGCGAACCACATCTGCCAGTCCAGGCGCAGATGGTACGGAGCGAACTGGCGTGGCATGCGGCTCACATCGCCGGGCTTTCCCCGGAAGTCGTACTCCCGCCACACGGTCCGCTCGCCGGGCTCCTCCTCGTCCGTGCCCTCGACGACGATCTCGTGCCGTACCCGGGTGACGCTGCCGAAAGCGCCGTAAGTGTTCACCAGGTGGAGGGAGTTGAAGGACGCGTTCATCTGCTGGCCCCGGCTGATCATGTTGCGTACGGGCCAGAAGCTCAGGGCGATCACCAGGGCCGCCACCGCACAGACGAGCACCACATACCACAGCGGCGCCGCGGCCGGGGACGGCGTTGGCGTCCCCGCGACGAGTGAACTGTCCACGGCGGCAAGGGCGATGACGATCGTCAGCCAGTTCAGCCACGAGAAGTTGCCCGACAGCACCAGCCACAGCTGGGTGACGATGACGACCGCCGCCGCGAACGTGGCGACCGGCTGCGGCATCAGCAGCCCGAAGGGCACCACGAGTTGCGCCACATGGTTGGCAGCCACCTCGACGCGGTGCAGAGGCTTCGGAAGACGGTGGAAGAACCGGCTGAGCGGACCCGGCATCGGCTGTGTCTCGTGGTGGTGGTCCAGGCACGTCAGCTCGCGCCAGCAGCGGTCACCCCGCCACTTGATCAGACCCGCCCCGAACTCCAGCCGGAAGGCCAGCCAGCGCAGCAGCCACAGCACGAGCACCGGAGGGTCCGTCTCGTCGTTGCCGAGGAAGACGGCGAGGAATCCCGCCTCCAGCAGCAGCGACTCCCAGCCGAAGCTGTACCAGATCTGCCCCACGTTGACGATCGAGAGATAGGCCAGCCACAGCAGCGCCCACATCAGCATCGACGCCCACAGCGGCACGGCGTCCGCGGCACCCGCCACGACCGCCGCCGACAGGGCGGCACCACCCCAGCTGACACTGGCGAACAGCCAGTCGGAGTAGCGCCACTGGAAGAGACTCGGAAAGGCACGGAACGGCACGCGCCGCACGAACCGGGGGACCGGCGTCAGACCGCGCTCACCGATGAGCGCCCGGAACTGCAGCGCCGCAGAGACGAAGGCGACCAGATAGACGCCGGCCAGCGCCCGCTGCAGCACGAGCCGGGTCAGCCAGTAGTCGGATGCCGCGAACCAGTCCATGAGGCACGGATACCACCGTCACGTCCCGCCATGGGTGGCGGCGCGAGCGAACGGCGGCCCCCGGGCGCCCTCCGGCGGCCGTGCGATGCTGTGGCTCCCCGGCCTGGGCAGACGGAAGGCCGGAGCGTTCGCCGAGGAGAGACATGCCGCTGACCGACATGCCGCTGGAACAACTCCGCGCCTACCGGCCCGAGACCGAGGCGCCGGAGGACTTCGAGGACTTCTGGGCCACGACCCTCGGCACGGCCCGCGAAGCGGCACGCTCGGCTCCGCCCGCCGAATTCCCACGGGTGACGGACTCGCCGCTGCGCACGGTGGACGTCCACGACGTCCGCTTCCCCGGCTGGGACGGCCAGCCCGTCGCGGCCTGGCTGCTGCTGCCCCGCGGCGCGGACGAGCCGCTGCCCGCCGTCGTCAACTACATCGGCTACAGCGGCGGCAGAGGGCTGCACACCGAGCACCTGCTGTGGAGCGCCGCGGGCTACGCGCACCTCGTGGTCGACAGCCGCGGCCAGGGCCACACCACTCCCGACCCGGACCCGGTGCCGGGACCGCAGTACGTCGGGGGCTTCATGACCCGCGGCATCAAAGGGCCCGAACACCACTACTACCGCCGCCTGATCACGGACGCGGTGCGCGCCGTGGACGCCGTGCGCACCCATCCCGCGGTCGATCCCGCACGCGTCACCGTCACCGGTCACAGCCAGGGCGGCGCCCTGGCGCTGGCCGTCGCCGCCCTGGCGGGGAGTGAGGTCGCGGCGGCCCTCGTCGACGTACCGTTCCTGTGCCACATCAGGCGCGGCGCGGAGCTCGCCGCTGCCGGCCCGTACTCGGAGATCGCGCACTATCTCGGCGTGCACACGCGCGACGACCCGGAGAGCGTCTTCTCCACGCTGGACTACTTCGACGGCCTGCACTTCGCCCGGCGCGCCGCCGCGGTGCCCGCGCTGTTCAGCGTGGCGCTCATGGACCCGGTCTGCCCTCCGTCCACCGGCTTCGCCGCGTACAACCACTACGCCCACCCCGACAAGGACGTCGTCGTGTGGCAGTTCGGCGACCACGGAGGAGGTCGGGGCTCGCAGACGCCCAGGCAGCTGCGGTGGCTCACCGCCCGAGGACTCGGACCTGACGGCGCGGAGCCGGACGCCTGAGACGGGCAGCCGCGCAGAGGGTCCGCGCGATGGGCGAGGCCCCGCGGTTCAACCTCCCGGCGCCGGCGTCTCCTCCGGCGGGTCGGTCAGCGCCCGCTTGAGCACCTTGCCCATGTCGTTGCGGGGCAGGTCCTCACGGAAGTGCACCGTGCGGGGCCGCTTGTGAGGGGCGAGCTGTCGCGCCACGAAATCCGCCAGCTCCTCCGGCAGCGGTGGCGCCGCGGGATCGGAGGGCACGACCCAGGCGACGACGCGTTCGCCCAGATCCGGGTCGGGAGCGGCGGTGACGGCCGCCTCCGCGACACCCGGGTGGGACAGGAGCACGTTCTCGATCTCGCCGGCGCCGATCTTGTAGCCGCCGCTCTTGATGAGGTCGGTCGCCTTCCGCCCCACCAGCCGCAGGTGGCCGTCCGCGTCCTGGGTCGCGATGTCGCCCGTACGGAACCAGCCGCCGTCGAACGCGCCGGCCGTCGCGTCCGGACGGTTGAGGTACTCGGTGAAGAGATTCGGCCCCCGCACCTGCACCTCCCCGATCGCCTCCGCGTCGGCGCCGTTGTCGGTGCTGATCCGGTTCCCCGCCTCGTCCACGAGGCGCAGGTCCACATCGCGCAGCGGCACCCCGACCGTGCCGGGGCGCGGGTCCCCGTCGGCGCGCACGCTGGTGTTCATCAGCGTCTCCGTCATTCCGTACCGCTCGATGACGTGACGGCCCGTCGCCGCATGAATGCGCCGGTGGTCGGCCGGAAGGAGCGGCGCCGAGCCGGAGACCAGCAGCCGGGCGCCGGAGAGCGCACGGGCCGGTTCCGGTCCGGAGCCGAGCGCCTCGGCCAGGCGGTGGTACATCGTGGGCACCCCGAAGAGCATCGTCCCGCCGCCGGCGAGGGCGCTCGCCACGGCCTCCGGGGAGAACCTCACCAGGTGGTGCAGGGAGCCGCCGCGGCGAAGCGGCCCGAGAAGGCCCAGGACCAGGCCGTGCACGTGGAAGAGGGGCAGCGCGTGCACGACGACGTCGTCGGCAGTCCACTGCCAGGCGTCCTCCAGCGCGTCGAGGGTGCAGGCGACGGCGCGGCGGGAGAGGACGACGCCCTTGGGTGACCCTGTGGTTCCGGAGGTGTAGACGATCAGCGCCGCCGACTCGGCGTTGGGCTCGGGCGCGAGGGACCACGCGGTGGTCGTCTCGGCCTCACCGCTGACGACGACGTCGATACGGGGCGTCCCGCCGAGCACCTCCGGCAGTTCGGCTTCCGGTTCCGCCAGCACGGCGGAGGGCGCGCTGTCGGCAACGACGTGCTCCAGCTCGCGCTCGCCGCTGCGCGGGTTGAGGGGCACCACGGGAACCCCGGCCTGAAGCGCGGCCACCACCGCCACGGCCGTCTCCAGGGCAGGGGTGGCCCAGACCGCGATCCGTCCCGAGTCGCCGATGAGAGCGGCCGTCTCACCTGCCGCTGCGGCCAGTCGCCGGTAGCTGAGGGTCCGCTCGCCGAAGCGCAGCGCCGTGCGGTCCGACTCGGTGTGCAGCGCGGGCAAGAGCAGTGACACCCGGTTCTCCTCAGATGATCCCGACCGTGGACGGTCAGCATCTCATCCGCCTGCGACGCCGCCGCCCGCCTGGGGAAAGAGCGCCGTGAACGCACCGGCCGGGTCGGTCAGCCCCCGCGCGAACGGCTCGTCGAAGTGCCGTACGAGGAAGAGCAGAAAGGCGATCAGTGACGTGAACAGCCCGGCCAGCAGCAACTCCCTCGCCGAACGCTGGATCTGGAGCGCGAAGAGCATCCCGACCGAGACGACCGCTCCGGCGAACAGCCCGAACCAGACCACGCCCGGCAGGGTCGGTTCCGCGCTCGCCGCACGGCCGTTGCGTGCGGCGTCGGCCGCCGCGACCCGCTCCGCCAGCGCCGCGTACGTCTGCTCCTCGCGTGCCGTGCGCGGCTCCCACTCCAGTACGTCCTTACGCAGGTCCGCGAGCAACCGGTCGCCGCGGCCCGTGAGTTCACCGTGCTCCACCATGTACGGCCACTCGGTTGTGACCGCGTGGCGCACATAGGCGTCCACGTCCGACCTGATCTTCTCGCGCTGGGCGGGCGGTGCGATGCGGGCACGCTCGTGGATCTCGTGGAGGGCCTGCGCCTCGTCCTTGGCCACGGCGTCGGCCACGTTGCGGGCTTCCCACACGCCCGCGATGGCCAGTCCGAGCACGATCGCGTACACGACGCCGGTCATCATCGTCATGTACTCGATCACATCGGGGGTTTCGGACGGGTCGTCGTCGTCCGTGCGCCGTTGCCGCAGCACGACGGCCGCGGTGACTACGGCGCAGGCGGTGAGGGTGGCGAGAACCAGGACCAGCCATTCGGGCACGGTTGCACTCCCGTGGTGTCGGCGGGGCAGGCAGAACGGGACCGGGACGAGGAGACGGCGTACAGGCGCGTGTTGCGGGTGAGGTCTGCCGGGTGCGTGGCCGGACGGGTCAGCGGGCGAAGGGCGACGACGGTGGTGAGGGCGGGCCCGAACCGGGGCCCCCGCTCGGGGAGTTGCCGCCGCGCCCGCTGCGGGCGCGCAGCGCGGCGGCCGCGAGCACGGCGGGAGCCACCAGCAGCAGCAGGTACGTGGCGAGGGGGAGCCGGCCCGTGTGGTGCGGCCGGACGGGGTCGAGCCGGGCAGGCGTGGTCAGCCGGGAGCGGGTGGGACCGGGGGAGTGTGAAGGTGCGGCCTCAGCGGCCTCATGTGCCGGGCGGTGCCGGACTCGGTCCGGCGCGGCGTGCCGGGCCGGCGCCGCCGGCTGCTGCGCCGCCGCGGCCTCGGTGGGCCGGCTGCTGTGCGACGGCTCCGGAGAGCCGGTGCCCGCCGGCGGCGACGGCCGCGGGGGGACGGGGGACGGCGGGGGCGTGAACGTGGGCGTCGGGGCGGGAACGGGAGGCGGGGGTGCTTCCGGCCGGCAGGCGCACTCCCCGTGGCAGAGCTTCGCGACGAGTGCGAGCTGATGGTGACCGGCGACTAGGGAGAGGGAAGCGGTGTGGCATCTGCCGAGCCGTGCCTCCAGGGAGGCCCGTGCGCCGCCCGCTTCGAGCGGCAGGCCGAAGCCGTCGGATGCGGGGCCGGGAGGGAGGCCGGCGGCGCCGGCGGAGCTCGGCACGGGTACGGGTACGGGGCCGTCGCCGCCGGCTCCCGTCGCCGTCGGGGACCAGGCCGCTGCAGGTGCGGCGCAGATCAGAGCAAGTGCCGTACCGGCCACGGCCGTTGATGCGGTGCGGTGCCATAGGTGGCGTCGTGTCACACGACCGAGGATGTGGGGCGCCGCGGGCGCACGACACGGCATCCGTCCGGTAATCGCCCGAAGTGCTGAATGGCGCGGGCATGTTGACCAGCTGCGCCGTGCCGTGCCGTGCCCTGTGTGCCGCCGGACCCCGGCCCTGCCCACACCGGCACCGTACGGCCGGCCGCTGTGGTTCGGCCACGTCCGAAACACATGGGCGTCCGCTCCCTGGATTCCTACTGTGATCGCGGGGAGTGAACGAGCCACTGCACAGAGGCTCGTCACCTCCTCATGTCAGGACCCGACACAGTTTTCTCAACGGAGGGGGAGTTCCATCATGCGCAGGATCTTCAAGGCTTCGGCGACGCCGCTGGCGGCGCTCGGTGCGGTGTGCGCGCTGGCGATGCCGGCTGCCGCTGCGCCCGGCGACGGGCCGGCCGCGATGGGCAGCAACGAGACCGTAAAGGTCTACGACAGGTCCAACGGCTACAAGGACTACGCGGGCTACGTGCAGTTCAAGCACAAGGGCGACTGGTTCCACACCTACCGCCAGAAGAGCCCTGGCAACCGCATCTACGTCCAGTACGACAAGGACGACGTCCTCGACAGGGTGAAGACCATTGATGGCGGTCTGATGCCGGGCGACCGCACGAGCCGCAACAAGAACCTTCCCGAGGGGACGGTCTACAACATCAGGGGCTGCGTGCAGGTGGATGGAGCGTCCGACTACTGCTCCGGGTGGAAGAAGTTCACCGCCTGACTCCTATGTCAGGCGAGGGGCGCCGGGCCGGGGGGCCCGGCGCCCTTTGGCCGGGCTGGAGAAGGCACGGCCGTCCACCGCAGTGTCGCTCTCAGTGTGCGACGGCGTACGGCAGCGGGTCGTTGAGCACCGCCCGTACGACCGAGTGCGCGGCCCCGAGTGACGGACCGTCGCCGCCAACGGCCGACACCGCCACCTCGGGCGCCGCGCCCTGCGTGGCCGTCCGCAGACGCAACTCCTGCTCCAGCGCGGGCAGCACCCACGGCGCCAGCCCCGCGAGTGCCCCGCCGAGCAGCACCGAGCGCGGATCGAGGAGGTTGACCGCGCCGGTGAGCGCGATGCCCAGCGCCCGGCCGGCACGCTTCAGTGCCCGCAGCGCGCCGTCGTCGCCGTTCTCGGCGCGGGTCCGCAGCCTCTCCAGCGCCGCGCTGCGCCCGCCCGTGCCGCGCACCGAGACCCCGGCGGCACGCAGCAGCGCGGCCTCGCCGGCGTACTGCTCCAGGCATCCCGACCCGCCGCACGCGCAGCGGGGCCCGTAGGGCTGCACCGGCACATGGCCGAGCTCGCCCGCGAACCCCCTTGTGCCGCGCAGGAGTTCACCGTCCAGGACGATTCCGGCCCCGATGCCGACCTCGGCGGAGACGTGGATGAAGTCCCGCCGGGGCGTGCCCTGGTCGCCGAGCCAGAGCTCCGCCAGGGCACCGAAGTTGGCCTCGTTCTCCACCGTCAGGGGCAGGGGCGGCAGACCCGCCGTTGCGAGATGCGCTGCGATGTCCTGGTCGACCCAGCCGAGGTTGGGGGCCCGTACGACCTTCGTCGAGGAACGTGCGACCAGCCCGGGAACGGCGACGGCCAGCCCCGCCGGGCGCAGCCCCGCCGCACCGGCCTCCGTGGTGACGCGGTCCAGGAGCGAACTCAGGCGCCGCAGCACGGAGTCGGGGCCCGCCTCACCGTTGGGTGTCTCGTCCACGGCGCGGGCGCGGACCCGTCCGCCGAGGTCGACGGCGCACACGGTCAGATGGTCCACACCGATCTCCGCACCGACACCGCACGGGCCCAGACCGGTGAGCGCGAGCGCGTTGCCGGGCCGGCCGACCCCGCCGGACCGCCCCGGCCCCAGCTCGACGAGGAACCCCGCCCGCAGCAGCTCCTCGACGAGGGTGGACACGGACGCCCGGGTCAGTCCGATCCTCGCGGCGATGGAGGCACGTGAGACAGGACCGGCGTCGGCGACCGCGTACAGCACACGGGAGAGGTTGCGCTGACGCATCTCCTGCTGCGAGTTGGGCGGGACGAGTGCCATGTACGTAACGTCCGTTCCTCCGTGGCGGATTGGATGGATCATGTGCCGGGCAGGCCCGGCGCCGAGCGCGCTCGGGGACGCCCACCAGGCCCCGGGGAGGGTTCCGCCGGAGGGCCGTCAGCGCTGTCGCAGCAGGGTATCCGCACCCCCGAGGGTGTCGGCGACACGGGTCACGGTGGCCTCGTCCCGCGGGACCGCGTCGTATGCCGGGCCCTCTGCCGTGCCCCAGCGCCTGGCCACCGTGGCCGGATCCTCCTCAAGCAGCAGCCCCGCCGCCTGGGCCGCCGCCCCGAGCGCCACCAGTTCCTCGGCGCGCGGCACCTGCACGGGCCGGCCCGACAGCCGCCGCACCGTCTCCCGCCAGGCGGTGCCCTTGGCACCCCCGCCGATCAGCAGCAGCGGCGCGCTGTCGTCGGCGCCCCCGTCCGCTCCCGCGCCCTGCCCGTCCAGGACCTCGTCGAGTGCCCGCAGCAGGGCGAAGACCGCCCCGTCGTAGGCGGCCTGCAGCACCTGCCCGGCGGTCGTGTCGTGACGCAGTCCGCTCAACAGCCCTGACGCGTACGGCAGGTTGGGCGTTCGCTCGCCGTCGAGGAACGGCAGCAGCACCGCTTCGCCGCCGCCCTCGACGGCCTCGCGGTGGAGTGAGAGCAGCGCGGCGACACGGTCGACGGCGAGCGTGCAGTTGAGGGTGCAGGCCAGCGGCAGCCAGTCGCCGCGCGCGTCGGCGAATCCCGCGACCGTGCCTGTCGGATCGGTGGGCCGGCGCGTGGAGACCGCGTACACGGTGCCCGAGGTGCCCAGGCTGAGCACCGGCTGCCCGGGACGCAGCCCCAGCCCGAGGGCCGCCGCCATGTTGTCGCCGGTGCCTGCGGCGACCAGCGCTCCCGTGGGCAGCGGAAGGCCCGGCCGCACGGTGCCCGCCGCTTCGCCCGGAGTCAGCACGCGCGGCAGCAACTGCGGTGCGAGACCGATGAGTTCGAGCATCTCCTCGTCGTAGCCGCCGGTGGAACTCGCCCACCATCCGGTGCCGGACGCGTCGCCCCGGTCGGTGGTGGCCTCGCCGGTGAGACGGCCCGTCAGATAGTCGTGCGGCAGCCGGACGGCCGCGGTCGCGGCTGCGGACTGCGGCTCGTTCTCGCACAGCCACGCCCACTTGGTGACCGTGAACGCGGCGGCGGGAACGCTGCCGAAGCGTTCGGCCCACACCGCAGGGCCGCCGAGCTGCCCGATCAGGCGGTCGCTCTGCGGTGCGGAGCGCACGTCGTTCCACAGCATCGCCGGACGCACCGGCCGTCCACCGCCGTCCAGCGTGACGAGCCCGTGCTGCTGGCCGCCGACGGAGACCGCCGAGGCCTGCTGCGCCGCGCGGCCGCACTGCGCGAGAGCGTCTTCCAGCGCCTGCCACCACTCCTCGGGATCGCTCTCGCGGCCCGGTCCCGGGGTCACGGTGTGCGGCGCCTGGCCGCGGGCGACCACCTGGCCGGTGGCGGCGTCCACGACGAGTGCCTTGGCGGACTGCGTGGAGCTGTCCACGCCGATGACGAACGGTCCCTCTGGTGCGGACATGAAACTCCTCAGACTTCGTGCCCCGCCGTCCCGCGGTCTCTTCCCACGCTGCGGCCCTGGGCGCATACTAATTTGTCAACGGTCATGACTAATAGCCGTGTGCGCAACGAAGCGCCACGGAGAGAGGGGCGGCGCGATGAGCTACGAACCGACGCCGGAGGACAGGTTCAGCTTCGGACTGTGGACGGTGGGCTGGCTGGGACGCGACCCCTTCGGCGAAGCGACCCGCGCGCCCCTGGATCCCGTCGAGGCCGTCCACCGGCTCGCCGGGCTCGGCGCCTGGGGGATCACCTTCCACGACGACGACCTCATCCCCCACGGCACGGCTCAGGCCGGACGCGAGGCCCACGTCAAGCGGTTCCGGCAGGCGCTGGAGGCCACCGGCATGACCGTGCCGATGGCGACGACGAACCTCTTCTCCCATCCGGTCTTCAAGGACGGTGCCTTCACCGCCAACGACCGCGACGTGCGCCGCTACGCCCTGCGGAAGACGATGCGCAACATCGACCTCGCTGCCGAACTGGGTGCCCGGACGTATGTGGCCTGGGGTGGCCGCGAGGGCGCCGAGTCGGGTGCGGCCAAGGACGTACGGGCGGCGCTGGACCGCATGAAGGAGGCGTTCGACCTCCTCGCCGAATACGTCACCGAGCAGGGCTACGACCTGCGGTTCGCCATCGAGCCGAAGCCGAACGAGCCCCGCGGCGACATTCTGCTGCCCACCGTCGGGCACGCTCTGGCATTCATCACCCGGCTGGAGCGCCCGGAACTCTTCGGCGTGAACCCGGAGGTCGGCCACGAGCAGATGGCCGGGCTCAACTACCCGCACGGCATCGCCCAGGCCATGTGGGCGGGCAAGCTCATCCACCTCGACCTCAACGGCCAGTCGGGCATCAAGTACGACCAGGATCTGCGTTTCGGGGCGGGAGACCTGCGAGCCGCCTTCTGGACCGTCGACCTGCTGGAGAGCGGAGGCTACGAAGGACCCCGCCACTTCGACTTCAAGCCGCCCCGTACCGAGGACTACGACGGAGTCTGGGCTTCGGCCGCGGGCTGCATGCGCAACTACCTGATCCTGCGTGAGCGGGCGGCCGCCTTCCGCGCCGATCCCGCGGTGCGGGAAGCGCTGCGCGGCTCACGGCTCGACCAGCTCGCCCTGCCCACGCTGGCGCCCGGTGAGACACCGGCGCAGCTCCTCGCGGACCCCTCCGCCTTCGAGGACTTCGACGCGGACGCGGCGGCCGGCCGGGGCATGGCCTTCGAACAGCTCGACCAGCTCGCGATGGACCATCTGCTCAGGGCCTGAACCGTCCGCCGGTGCGGGCACGGGTGCGGGGGCGCGGACACAAGCGGGAAGGCTCCCGCCCGCGGCCCCACACCCGTGCCCGCACCGGAGCTCAGTGCGGGACGGCGTCCGCGGGCACGGAATCGGGCAGCCCGAACGTACGGAAGAGGTCCTCGCCGAAGAACGCGCCCACGTGCGCCACTTCGCCGTCCTCGATGGTGAGCACATGCAGCTGGAACGGCTTGTAGTCGCCGCCCTCGTGCCGGCTGTAGAGCGCGAACCCGGGCTGGCCGTTGGCGGCCACGGGCATCATCAGGCCTTCGCCGGGGCCTATGGGGCACTGTGCGCCGATGAGCCGTGATATGGCGTCGCGGCCCCGGAACCACTCCGGGAACGGAGGCATCTCCCAGACCGCGTCCTCCTTGAAGAGCTGGACGATCGCCGTGACGTCGGAGTTCTCGAACGCCTTGGCGTAACGGTCGAGAAGCTCGCGCTGCGCGGGATCGGTCGGCTCGGACAGCTCCTCCTCCGTGAGGGCTGCCTGCTGCAGCTGCGCGCGTGCGCGCTGCAGCGCGCTGTTGACGCTCGCGGTCGTGGTGTCGAGCAGCTCGGCCACCTCCGCGGCCCGCCACTTGAGGACCTCGCGCAGCAGCAGCACCGCCCGCTGTCTCGGCGGAAGATGCTGCAGGGCGGCGACCAGGGCGAGCCGCATGCTGGAGCGCGAGACGACGACCGCGGCCGGGTCGGCGGGCTGTTCGCCGCGGAACATCGCGTCGGGCACGGGCTCCAGCCACGGGACCTCGGGAGCCTCCACCACGGGGCGTTCCGGATCGTCGCTGGGCGCGCCGATCCCGGAGGGCATGGGCCGGCGGCCGCGGCTCTCGATGGCCGTCAGGCAGGCGTTCGTCGCGATCCTGTAGAGCCACGTACGCAGAGACGAGCGTCCCTCGAAGCGGTCGGCCGCACGCCATGCGCGCAGATACGTGTCCTGCACGAGGTCTTCGGCGTCGTGCACCGAGCCCATCATGCGGTAGCAGTGCGCCAGCAGTTCGCGACGGTACGGCTGCGCCCGGTCCAGCAGGTCGTCACGGCTGAGCGGGACGCCGGCGGAAGCGGTGACGGAGTCGCCGAGGGTGCTGTCTGTCATGATCCAGCCTTTCGCCTTTCGACGCCGCGGATGCGGGCGGTGGAGGTCCGGCGCATCAGTATCGCAATCTTGTGCGATTTTCGGGAGTCGAACGGGGAGATGTCTCGGTTCATACTGCTATTGATACGGACATTCTCGACCCATGAGGCACCCCACCGGAATGGTCCGGCTGGTAAAGAAGAGTCGCGTGAGGGCGAACAGCCGCGGACGGCGCGACCGCTTCCGGTCACTTCGGCAGCGGAACGGCTGGTCCGGACGCGCGGTCTCCGGGCTTCTCAGTCCTCGCCGCGGCGCCGCTTGCGTGCCCGGCGGCGGCTCTTGCTGAAGAACCAGCCCGCGGGTGGAGCGTCGGCACGCCAGGGCTGAGGCTCGGGCGGGCTCTCCCGCCAGCGCTCGCGGAGCATCCGGGTCCGTGCCGCGGGCTCCCTCACCTCGGCGCCCCGGATGAAGTCCTCGTCGAGGTCGAGCTCGTCGTCCCAGTTCGCGCCGCTCTCCCTGCTCTCCTTCGGTTCGTCCCCGTCGCCGCTGCGGCCCCGTGGCTCCATGTCCATGGGCCATGCCTCCGTCTCTTTTGTCCATATCGTCGAGATCTGATATGTGAACGCCTCGACGGGCGCCTGTGTTCCACGCACCTGTCTCCCGGGATACCTCTCACGGAATGCGGACGGAAGCGGGGGCGGGGAAGGGGGCCGGAATGTGTCGGTCCGTGCAATAGCTCCTTAACTCGCGGCATCGCTGAGGAGGCGGGTGATCACTCCGTGTGTAAGTGATGCGGATCACATTGACCGTTCGCTGGTCCTGGCTGTTCAGTGGCCCACTGACTGAGTCCGCAGAGAATTCCTTGGCAAAACCTTTGAATGAAGCTCAGTTCGAGGAATTGCCCAGGGAAATGAAGGAACGTGCGATGGGCATGCGACGGCCGAAAGTAACTGAGAGTGCGGATGAGAGGCGTTCCGAGCAGACGTCCGCCGAGGCGCCCGCCGAGCAGGACTCACTGAGAGCAGGCCTCAAGAACCGGCACCTGTCGATGATCGCGATCGGCGGCATCATCGGGGCGGGCCTCTTCGTCGGCTCCGGCGCCGGCATCGCCAAGGCGGGGCCGGGCATCATCCTCTCCTACGTAATCGCCGGACTCCTCGTCGTCCTCGTGATGCGGATGCTCGGCGAGATGGCGGCGGCCGATCCCTCCTCGGGCTCGTTCTCGACGTACGCCGACCGCGCTCTGGGACGGTGGGCGGGGTTCACCATCGGATGGCTGTACTGGTGGTTCTGGGTGGTCGTCCTCGCGGTGGAGGCCACGGCGGCGGCGACGATCCTCACCAGCTGGGTGCCCGCCGTACCGCAGTGGAGCTGGGCACTCATCGTGATGGTGCTGCTGACCGCCACCAACCTCGCCTCCGTGGGCTCCTACGGGGAGTTCGAGTTCTGGTTCGCCGGGATCAAGGTCGTGGCGATCGTCGCCTTCATCGTGATCGCCGGGCTCGCCGTGTTCGGGCTCATCCCCGGCTCGGAGACCTCGGGAGCCTCGAACCTGACGGAACACGGCGGCTTCCTGCCGAACGGTCCAGGAGCGGTCCTGTCCGGGATGCTGCTCGTCGTCTTCTCCTTCATGGGCAGCGAGATCGTCACGCTCGCGGCCGGCGAGTCGCCCCAGCCGGAGAAGATGGTGCGCCGTGCCACCAACAGCGTGATCTGGCGGATCGGCACCTTCTACCTGGGGTCGATCATCCTCGTGGTGATGCTGGTGCCGTGGAACTCCAAGGCAGTGGTGGACAAGGGTCCGTACGTGGCGACCCTCGACCAGATGGGTATCCCGCACGCCGGCACGATCATGGACGTCATCGTCGTGACCGCCGTGCTGTCCTGCCTCAACTCCGGTCTCTACACGGCCTCCCGCATGGCCTTCTCGCTCGGCCGCCGCGGTGACGCGCCCAAGTCGTTCTCGCAGGTGAACAACAGGGGAGTGCCGGCGGCGGCGATCTGGTCCTCGGTGGCCTTCGGCTTCGTCGCGGTCATCTTCAACTACACCTCGCCGGAGACCGTCTTCCAGTTCCTGCTCAACTCCTCGGGAGCGGTGGCGCTCTTCGTCTGGCTCGTCATCTGCTTCTCGCAGCTGCGGATGCGGCCCGTGATCGAGCGGGAGATGCCGGAGCGGCACACGGTGCGGATGTGGCTCTTCCCGTATCTGACGTACGCGACGATCGCCCTGATGCTCTTCGTCATCGGCTACATGTTCTACGACGACGAGGGCCGCCAGCAGATGGTGATGTCCGTGTCGGTGGCGGCCATCGTGCTCTTTCTCGGCATCCTGCTCCAGCGCAGGCACCGGCTCCAGGAGTCCGACGGGACCCGCGAGCAGGAGAAGGCAGCCGTCGAGAGCTGATCGCACGAAGCCCGGCGTGCGGGCGGCGGCTACCGGAACATCCGGGGCCGCCGCCCGCACGCGTGCGTGCTCAGCTCCGTCCCGTCTCCTGTGACGGGACGGTCTCCGCGCGGGATGCCCTCCGTGAGGCGCGGCGCCGGGCCGGCGGCACAGGGACCGTCACAGTGAGGACGAGCAGCCCCAGCAGGACCAGCCCCGTGCCCGCCCACGCCCACGCTCCGAGACGTTCGCCGACTACGGCCACGCCGAGCGCCGCGGCGACCACGGGCTCGAAGAGGGAGAGCGTCGTCGCCGTGCCCGCCGTGACACGTGCCAGACCGGCGCCGAAAAGTACGTAGGCCACGCACATGGGCACCACGGCCAGGTAGGCCGCGACCAGCAGCCCGCGCGGCGTGCTCAGCAGAGGGCCGCCAGTGACGGCCAGCACCGGCAGCAGCACGAGGGCGCCCAGCCCGAAGAGACCGCCCATCGCCGCGCGGGAGGAATGCCCGGCGCGGATGATGCGTGCCCCATAGCAGGTGAAGACGGCGTACGAGGCACCGGAGAGGAGCCCCAGCGCGACGCCGCCCGGCACGTCGTGGCCGGCCTCCGCGCCGCCTCCGGCGGTCAGCGCCAGCAGCGCACACCCCGCCGCGGCGGACACGGTCGCCGCGAACCAGCGCAGCGTCAGCCGCACCCCGACCAGCAGCCGCTCCAGCAGGGCGGCGAAGACGGGGGAGCAGCCGATGGTCACCACCGTGCCCGCTGCCACTCCAGCCCGGTCCATCGAGGAGTAGAAGGCAAGGGGATACACGGCGACGGCGATGCCGCCGAGGAGCACCCACAGCGGCACCGCGCGCGGGCCGCGCAGCACGCGCACCGCCGAGCGGCCCGCGATCAGAAAGGTGAGAAGGCCGCCGACGCCCATGGTGGCGGCGCCGGTCGCCAGCGGGGACGCGCCGGCGGGGGCGAAGCTGGCGGCCGTGCCGGTGGTGCCCCACAGCGCCGCGGCGGCGAGTACGAGCAGGGGCCCGGCACGGCCCGGGGAGCGGGGGCCGCCGGAGGGTGCGTCCTCGGACGGATGTGTGTGCGGCGCGGACGGGCCGGGCTGTATCTGCGCACCTGCGCGCGATGCCCGGCGGGCAGAGGAGAATGACATGCGGAATGCGTCCTGATCCGTTGAAGGCCGGTGTTGACGGTCATCGGAAGGGCGCAGCAGCCGGCAGCGCTCGGCCCGGCCTCATGGCGCGCCGCGTCGAGCGGCGTGCGGAGGTCGGCCCGGCTGCCGGGGGAGCGGGTGAACGGCCCAGTGCCGTCGGCCCGCGGATGGGAGTGCGCCCTCAGAGGGACGCGGGAGGCGGTGTGACCGCGTGCCAGTAGATCCTGTCCATGCGTGTGAGCGTAGCCGAGCCGGCGGCGGGGCGGGACCCGGGGCGGCCGCACATCACACGGCACAGCGCCACCGCCCCCCGTGCAGGGCGGTGGCGCTGTGCCGTGGCAGCCGGCTCGCGACGAAAGCCGGCGCGTGGCTGTGGCATTGGCCGTGCGGGGCGGCCGGCCGGGGGCCTCAGTGCCCTCTTGCGGCTGGGGAACAGGTCAGCTCCGCCCACACGGAGTGTCCGCCGCCCGGACCACCGTCGAGGCTGCGGCGGATGCCCCAGTCGTCGGCGAGGACGCTGACGAGCAGCAGACCCCGTCCGCTCTCCCCGTCGGCGTCCACAGGGTCGCCCGGACGTGGCCGGAGGGGGTGCGGGCCGCCGCCCTGGTCGGTCACCTCCAGGCACAACCGCAGGCCCACCAGCCAGAGTTCACAGCTGACCTTCTCGCTGGTGGTGTGACGCACGGCGTTGGTGAAGAGCTCGGACACCAGCAACTGGGCGTCCTCGCACACGTGTTGGTCGACTCGCCACTCGTGCAGGCGGTCGAGGACCCGTCTCCGCGCCTGCGCGACAGAGGTGTCGACGGCAGGCAGGCGGAACGCGTCCCGGAGCGGGCGTACCGACACAGCTGAGGGCCGATCTTCTAAAGAGAGGGCGTCATGGGGGGAAGCCACGGCTCCACTATGAGCTTGTCCGGTCACACTTGGCAAGGATCAGTCTGCAAATTACAGAATCGTTCGAGCCAGGCTGTGCCCGCACATGACGTCCATGCCAAACTGCTTGCCCATGACAGGAGTTGGAGGCGAGAGATAGTGGTGGACTCGCGGCCGGGCGGTGGCGCGCCCACCGTTCTGCGGGTGGTTCTCGGCCGGCGTCTGCAGCACCTGCGGGAGAGGTGCGGCCTGTCGTACGAGGAGGCAGGGCAGGCACTCGACGTCACCCATGCCACGGTCCGGCGGATGGAGAAGGCCGAAGTCGGCCTGAAGGTCCTGTACGTGGAGAAGCTGCTGCAGACCTACGGCGTGACCGACCGGTCGGAGGTCGACCAGTTCCTCTCCCTGGCGCGCCAGGCCAACCAGCCCGGCTGGTGGCACCGTTACCGCGACGTGCTGCCCGAGTGGTTCAGCGCGTTCGTGAGCCTGGAGAGCGAGTCGCACGTCATCCGCGCGTACGAACCTCACTACGTGCCGGGGCTGTTGCAGACCGAGGGGTACGCACGGGCGGTGCTGCGCGCCGGGATGCCCCACGCGCCGGAGGAGGAGATCCGGCGGCAGGTCGCGCTGCGGCTGGAACGCCAGGCCGTCCTGGAACGGGAACAGCCGCCCATGCTGTGGGTGGTGATGGACGAAACGGTGCTGCGCCGCTCACTCGGCGGGCCCGAGGTGATGCGTGAGCAGATCGACGCCCTGATCGAGGCCGGCCGGCGTCCGCAAGTGCGGCTCCAGGTCATGCCGTTCGGCGCCGGGCCGCACCCGGCCATGTACGGCCCCTTCCACCTCTTCCGATTCCCCATCGATGAACTGCCGGATGTCGCTTGCGCCGAAAGTCTGGTCGGAGCCGTCTACTTCGACCAGCGCGACGACGTGACGACCTTCCTGGAGGCACTGGACCGGATGTGTGCCCAGGCCGCGCCTGTTTCGCGGACGGAGGCGATCCTCAGTGCGATGCGCAAGGAGATCTGAACCATGGGTCGTATCTACAACGGCATGCCCGCCAAACACCTCGGCACCGAGGGCTGGCACAAGCCCTGGAGCGGCGGTAACGGCGGCAGTTGTGTGGAGGCTCTGAAGCTGGACGACGGGCGGGTCGCCCTCAGGCAGTCCACGGACCCCGACGGGCCCGCTCTCATCTACACCCCCCACGAGATCAGGAAGTTCATCCAGGGCGTTCAGGCCGGCGAAGCCGACTTCCTGCTCGCCTGACCCGCACCACCAGGGAGGACCACGTGTCGGAGACGGGCTTCAGCCCCCAGCAGATCGACACCTCCACGCCGCATCCCGCCCGGATGTACGACTACTTCCTGGGCGGCATGGACAACTACGAGGTCGACAGGGAGGCCGCCGAACGCGTCCTCGGACACGCGCCGTTCATCCGTCCCACCGCGCAGGGGAACCGCGTCTTCCACCACCGGGCGGTGCGGGCCGTGGTGCAGCGCGGCATCCGGCAGATCATCGACATCGGCACCGGCATCCCCACCTCGCCCAACACCCACGAGGTCGCGCGGGCCGCAGCGCCGGACACGCGCGTCGTCTACGTCGACAACGACCCCATCGTGGCGACCTACGCGGGCGCGAAGCTGACCAACTCCGGGGGCGCGGGCTTCGTACTGGGCGACCTCCGCGAACCCGGCGCGATCCTCGACGACCCCGTCACCCGGGACCTGATCGACTTCGCTGAGCCGGTCGCCCTGACACTCCTCGCCGTGGTCCACTTCATCGTCGACGACGAGGGTCCCCGGGAGATTCTCTCCACGCTCACCAGCCGCCTGCCCGAGGGCAGTTGCCTGATCCTTTCGCACATCACCGCCGACTTCGACGAGGCCGACGAGATGGCGAAGGCGTCGGAGGTGTACAAGAACTCGACGGCGCAGCTCGTCGCACGCCGGCACGACGAGGTCATGTCCTTCTTCGACGGCTTCGAGCTGCTCGAACCGGGCCTGGTGAAGCCGCCGTTGTGGCGCCCGGACGGCCCCGTTCCCGGCGCGGACGAGCTCTACGACCACCGGGGCTACGCGGGCGTCGGCGTCAAGGGCGGCGCATAGCGGCGCATTGCGTGAGCGACTGCCGCGACCTGCGGCCGGAGACGGCCACGCCGGGCAGGGCGGCAGCCGTCACGGAGCGGCGGTGTCCCTGCCCGGCGGGCGTTCGTGCGTGCGGCCATGGGTGGGGGCTCCCGCGCACGCGAAGCGACAAGTGCCCTACCGCAGGCGATAGCAGGGCACGCCGGGCGCCGTTCGGGGGCGCCCGGCCCTGCGGCGCGAAACTTCCGACTGCCCCTGCGTGTAGGGATCTTCGCCGGTTGGAAGCTACCTTCCGGTACCCGTGCGTCATGACATGACCGGCCGGTGAGCCGGTCCGGCGCGAAAGCGCTTGCCCGTATCCGAGGTTCCGTCAACAACCTTTCTCCGCAAGGGGTTCACGTTTTCGGCAGCATTCTTGACATGAGCACTTCCAGTTGAGCCCCGCCCCTGATAACTGTGTACATGACAAAGGCACCTCCATGTCGACCCCCCACCATGAAGAGGTCCCATGAATCGACGCAGATGGACGACCGTGGCTGCCGCTTCGGCGTCCTTCCTGGGAGTGACCACCCTCACCGGTGCCGCGCCCGCCCTCGAGCAGGACGCGGCACCGGCGTACGTCGCCCTCGGCGACTCCTACTCCTCCGGTCTCGGAGCGGGCGACTACGGTGACAGCGGTGACTGCAAGCGGAGCGCGAACGCGTACGCGCAGCAGTGGGCCGCGGCCAACTCGCCCTCCTCGTTCGACTTCACGGCGTGCTCCGGCGCCCGCACGGGCGACGTGCTCTCCGGTCAGCTGGGACCGCTCAACTCCTCGACCGGTCTGGTCAGCATCAGCATCGGAGGAAACGACGCGGGCTTCGCCGACACCATGCAGGCATGTGTGCTGCAGGGCGAAAGCGTGTGCCTGGAGAAGATCGAGGAGGCGAAGGGCTACATCGCCGGCACGCTTCCCGGCGAACTCGACTCCGTCTACAACGCCATCAGCGACCGTGCGCCCTCCGCCAAGGTCGTGGTGCTGGGCTACCCCCGCATGTACAAGCTGAACGGTGAGTGCTCCGTCGGCATCAGCGAGGCGTCACGCGCGGCCATCAACTCCGCGGCGGACACCCTCAACGAGACGATCGCCAAGCGGGCGGCCGACCACGGCTTCTCGTTCGGCGATGTGCGCGACGCCTTCACAGGACACGAGATCTGCTCCGGCGACTCGTGGCTGCACAGTGTCACGTTCCCGATCGGGGAGTCCTACCACCCGACCGCGAACGGGCAGACCAGCGGATACCTGCCCGCGATGGAGCAGAACGCGTAACACCACCCGCCGGACCCGTACTTCAGCTGTACGTGTACGGAGGTACGGTGCGGCACCCTCCCCGGCCGGGGCGGGGCGGAGCTCAGGCTCTCCCGTCCCGGCCGGGTTCGCTGTCTCCTGCGGCGACCGCCAGCGCCGCGGCCGGGTCCTGTTCGGGACCTCCCGCAGGCCACCAAGTGCCGTTCCCGTCCCGGCGGTAGGGCCACCAGCGGCCGTCACGCCCGTGGCGGAGCTGGGCTCCGCCGTCGGGTGTGCTCCAGCGGTTGTCCTCGCCGCGCAGCATCCACGCGGGCAGGTCCTCGCCGCGCACTTCCCCGCCGTGCAGATCCGGTGCCGCGTCCGGCGGGCCCGGCGAACGTGGAGCCCCCGGAGGCGGACCGCCCTCTGCCCCCGGTTCCCTCTCCGGTCCGGACCCCGGCTGCGACTCGGGTTGCGGCTCGGGGTCCGCGAGAGCCGTGGCGAGCCGGCCCCGGATCCGCGCCAGTGCCTCCGGGCCCGGGGTCCAGGGCTCTTCCCATACGGACAGCCCCTCGGCACCTCCCAGTTCCCATGCCCGTACGGCCGGCGCCAGCCCGGCCGTGGTGAGCCCGCAGCCTCTCGCGAGCCGCCCGGCGATGCGCTCGCCCGGCCCGTGCGCGGCGAGCCGCACGGCGTCCTCCCGCCGGGTCAGCGGTAGGGGCACCGCACTGTCGGCGTGCGAGGGTGCCAGGGCTTCCTGAAGCATCCGCCGCGCCCTGGCGGCCGCATCCGAGGCGAGCAACTCCAGGGCATCGAGGTCCAGTCCCCGGAGGGGCCGGAGATGTGCCGCTCGCCGGAGAGGGCGGCGTGCCCGGTTCCGCGACCGGCTCGGGAAGGGCGGGCAGCGGCGGCAGGACGGCCGCGAGGGCGTAGGCCTCGGCCGCCGGAACAGCCGCCGGACGACGGCGAGTCGCAGCGCCGCCGACGCCCGGTGCGCCCTCCGCCCGCTCCTCGGCGGCGGGGCCCTCCGGCCCGGCGGTCGCGGCAGCGGCGTCGCCGCGCATGCCGAGGCCGGCGAGGAACCTGCCCTCCGTACGCCCACGCAGCAACAGCAGCGCGAACGGGTCCTCGTCGAGCAGCCGCGCCGTCTGGTAGCACAGCGCGGCGGTATGCGGACACAGGTCCCAGGCCCCGCAGTCACATGTGGCTTCCAAGTCGCCGATACCCGGGAGGAGTTCGACTCCGGCGCTCTCCGCGTCCTCCACCAGGCGCGGCGGCATGTCCCGGTCGAGCAGTGCGGCGACGTGTCCCGCCTCGCGCCCCACGACCACCTGGAGCCGTTCCCACTCGGTGCCGGTGAACTCCCGCAGCAGCACGTCGGCGCGCTGCGGCGCACCGTCCGATCCGTGCACGACGGCCGTGATTCTCCCCGGACGCACCGAGACCGCGCCGACGGTGCCCTGACGCGCCAGCCGGCGTCCCCGGCGCAGCTGTTCGGTCTCCAGCGCCGTGTCCTCCAGCGCCTTCAGCCACCGCACGCCCCACCACGTGCGCGCGAAGGCCCGGCCGCGGGCCGGCGGCAGCGCGGCGAAGATGCGTTCACCGTCGTCGCCGTGCCGCCCGGCCTCCCCGAAGCCGCCGTCGCCGTCGTCCGCCTGCCCGGCCGGCGTTCCACCGGTCCCAGTCATGTGTGGCTCCTTCGCAGCCCCACGAGGTCCGCGAGCTCGCTGTCGGAGAGCTCCGTCAGCGCTGCCTCGCCGGAGCCGAGCACCGCGTCGGCGAGGGCCTGCTTACGCTCCAGCATCGCGGCGATGCGGTCCTCGACGGTCCCTTCGGTGATGAGTCTGTGCACCTGAACCGCCTTGTCCTGGCCGATGCGGTAGGCGCGGTCGGTGGCCTGCGCCTCGACGGCCGGGTTCCACCAGCGGTCGTAGTGGACGACATGAGTGGCGCGGGTCAGATTGAGGCCCGTGCCCGCCGCCTTGAGCGAGAGCAGGAAGACCGGCGCTCCGCCGTCCTGGAAGTCGCGCACCATCTCCTCCCGTTGCGCGACGGGCGTACCGCCGTGCAGCAGGAGCGACGGCACGCCACGGCCGGTGAGATGCCGCTGGAGCAGCCGCGCCATCCGCACGTACTGGGTGAAGACCAGGACACCGCCGGGGTCCTCACCGGCGAGGATCGCTTCCAGCAACTCGTCGAGGAGTTCCAGCTTTCCGGAGCGTCCCGCCAGTGTGGGAGCGTCCTCCTTGAGGTATTGCGCCGGATGGTTGCAGATCTGCTTGAGAGAGGTCAGCAGCTTCACGACCAGGCCGCGGCGGGCGAAACCGCCGGTGCCCCCGAGCTCGGCGAGGCCCTCGCGTACGACCGCTTCGTAGAGTCCGGCCTGCTCGGCCGTGAGCGAGACGGCCCGGTCGGTCTCGGTCTTCGGCGGCAGTTCGGGCGCGACGCCCGGATCGCTCTTGCGGCGGCGCAGCAGGAACGGGCGCACGAGCCGGGCGAGCCGCTCGGCACCTGCGGGGTCACCGCCCTCGGCGGCCTCCGCGTACCGTCTGCGGAAGGTGCCAAGACGGCCCAGCAGCCCCGGCGTTGCCCAGTCGAGGACGGACCACAGCTCCGAGAGATTGTTCTCCACCGGGGTGCCGGTGAGGGCGACGCGTGCCCCGCCTGGGACCGTACGCAGCGCCCTGGCGGTCGCGGAGAAGGGGTTCTTCACATGCTGGGCCTCGTCGGCGACGACCAAGCCCCAGCTCCGCTCACCCGGAAGGGAGGCGAGGCGGGCCGCGTCCAGCCGGATCGTTCCGTAAGTCGTCAGTACGAACTCGCCGTCCTCCAGGCCCTCCAGGCTGCGCGACGGTCCGTGGTAGCGGCGTACCGGCGTGCCCGGAGCGAACCGCTCCGTCTCACGCTGCCAGTTGCCCAGCAGCGACGCCGGGCAGACCACCAGCGTGGGGCCGCTCGTGACGGGATCCAGCTGCCGGTGCAGATGCAGAGCGATCAGCGTGACGGTCTTGCCCAGGCCCATGTCGTCGGCGAGACAGGCGCCCAGACCGAGTGACGTCATCGTCTCCAGCCAGTCCAGGCCGCGGAGTTGATAGTCGCGCAGGGTCGCATGGAGGGCTTCCGGCTGCCGGACGGCGGGAACGCGCGCGGAGTGAGGGTCCGACAGCTCCGACAGGCGGGAGCGAAGCGACTCCAGCGGGCCGGAGGCACGCACCTCGTAGAGCTCGCCCCCGGCCTCGGTCGTCCCCGTCAGCGCCGCGCCCAGCGCGTCGAGGGGGGTGACGCCGGTGTGACGCCGCCGGCTGACGCGGCGGACGGCCGCGGGATCGATCAGCACCCACCGGCCGCGGAGCCGGGCCAGCGGCCGCCCGGTCTCCGCGAGTTGCTCCAGCTCCTGTGCGGTCAGTTCCGTCCCGCCGACCGCGAGACGCCAGTCGAATCCGAGGAGCGTACCGGCGCCCGGCAGCGAGGGGAGACCGGACGGCGGGCCGTCCGCGTCTGCTCGCCGCCCGGTGCCGGAGTCCGCTGTGATGACGGCACGCGTCGTCACGTCACGGGCGAACCGGCCCGGCCAGTGCACCTCCACTCCTGCCGCTTGCAGGGCCTCGGTCACCGGGGCGGAGAGGAGTTCGGAGATCTCCTCGTCGTCCAGTTCGACGCGGTCCGGGGCCGGTGCCGACAGCAGCGGCGTGAGCGAGCCCCAGGCCGCGGCGGCCCGGCGCAGCGTCAGAAGGGTGTCCGTACGGACGCGTGGGCCGAAGGCCTCCGCGGAGCGCGAGGCACCCGGCCAGACCTCGGCGGCGTCGGCCACGATCCCGGGATCGGTGAGGCTGTGCAGCTGGAGCACCGCGCGGAAGCGCGCGGCGTCCGGTGCGGCCTCCACGCCTGGTGCCGTCTCCACGCCTGGTGCGGCCCCGGCGTCCGGTGCGGCCTTCGGACCGGCTGCCGCGGACTCGTCCGCGGGAGAGGGCGCTTCGCGGACATCCTCTTCCGGGAGCCCCGCGACCTCGATGCGCAGGGACAGCCGTACGCCCGCGTCATGTCCGGCGGCGACGTCCGCCGCCCATTCCTGCTGCTCGGGGATGTGCTGCGGAGCGAGGGCCGCGAACGCCGGATGACCTGTGGCGAGGTCCGCCGCGGGCGTGCGGGGCAGCACGTCGGCGACGGCGTCGAGGAAGGCACGGATCTGCTCCTCGGGGGCGGGAAGCAGCAGCGGTGACGCCCCGGAAGGGCTCCCCGCCGCCGCGGGCAGGGGCACGGCGTACGCATGCGCAGGCATCGAGGCCGCCAGCTGCCGCAGCGCTTCGTTCTCCGCCGGCCCGAGAGGGGCCGGCCTCCAGGCGTCGTACCCGGCGGGGCTCAGCCCGGGCAGCAGCCTTCCCTGCGCGGCGAACCGGAGAGCGAGGAGGGCCGCCGCACCCCAGAAGACCGCCGCAGGCGGCCGCTGCCGGTGTCGGTGTTCGTGCTCGGTACGCCGGGCACGGGTGAGCACGGGCAGCGCGTCGCTCACCGTGAGCACCGCGGCGGGGACGGTGTGCGCGCGGAAGGAGCCGTCCTCACAGGGCAGCGCGACGGTCAGCTCTTCCAGCTCCTCGTCCCCGTGTGGAAGCGGTGGAGCCCCGTCCGTACGCCAGAAGGCCACGCGTGAGGTGCGGGGCGGGTCGCCGCGCAGCAGCACCGCTTCCGAGCGGGCGAGGGAGGCGAGCTGGGAGGCGGTGTGGGAGGCGGGACGGTGGGTGGCGGAGGGCGTCGTCACGGTAGGGGTCGCAGTGCCCACGCAATTCCTCAAGTTTGACTAGTCGACTTGAGCCGCCGAGGCTACCTCAGGGGAGCGGCAAGCCGGAAACCCAGAGGGAACCCCTTCGGGCGAATCGGCGTTCTAATGGACAGAGGGCGGGCATGCTGACCTGCCCTGAAGGAGGAGAGATGACCAACAGAGGCAAGATCGCCGTGACGGGCGTGGCTGTCGGGCTGCTCCTGTGGTGGCTGACCACGTTCTGGATCGCCCTCGCCGTGATCGTCGGCGTCCCCGTGATCGCGTACCTGGCGCTCGACCCTTCGCAGCGGAACCGGCTCCGCCGGGTGAGCCGCAAGGAACTCGGCCGCTGATCCCGCCGCTCGCCCCGCGCCGGGGCGGGCGGGTCCCGTACGCAACATGCCGCCGGGTCCATAGAGTTGGGCCATGAGTTGGTTGGCGCTGGAGACCGGCGACGCCGCGACGTGGGGCGGCACCGTGGTGACGTTCGGCATGGCCTGCTACGCGATCGCGCAAGGTGTCGGCCAGCGGCGCGACCTGCGCCGCCAGAACGAACTGCAGGCAGAGGCTTCGCAGTTGCAGCGCCGCCAGATCGAGGCCGCGGAGCGGCACACGCTCGCCATGGAGCAGCTTCTGGGGCAGCTCACGGCCGCGTCCCGGCAGGGGACGCCGGTGCCGGCGGCCGAGCCGCCGGCATGGCAGTCCGTCCCTCCTCTCCCTCCCGCACAGCGGCCTGTACCGCCTCCGCCTCCGCTTTCGAGGCCGGCGCCCGAGGAGACCCCCTCCGCCGAGGACGCGTGGGAAGACGAACGGGAAGAGCCCGCCGAGCCGTCCTCGGGGCGCGAGCCCGGCGGACCCGCCGCCCCGCCGGAGCACCGGCCGCAGCCCGACCCGTACGGATCTCCGGTTCCCGCCGGGCCGCCCGTCTCGGCAGGACCCCCCACCACCCCCGCGTACGGATTCCCGCAGCAAGGCGGGTACGCGGCTCCGCAGGTGCAGCAGCCGGGCGCGGCCCCCTGGGGGGCCGGTCCCGCTCCGTTTCCGCCGGTGCCGCCGTGGACGCCGGCCGGCATCTGGCGTGTCGAGCGGGTCGGGCGCCACGGCTTCGCCCTGCGCAACACCGGCACCGAGACCCGCACGGGCGTCCGGGTCAGCCGCGTGAACCTCCCCTCCTCCGCGCGAGGTGTACCGGAGGACGCCGTCGTACGGCCCGGGGAGTCGGCCGAGTTCCTGATGGCCGCCGAGCGGGGGCAGCCTGTGCCGGGCGCGGTTCTCGTCTCGTGGCACGGACAGCCCGGTGAGGTGGGGGTGCCGGTCCCGCAGGGCTGAACCGGCACGCAGCAGGAGGCCGGAGCCGCCGGACGGGCGGCGAGGCGGACGGTGCGGCGAGCGGAGGCGGGCGAGGCGCGGCGGGGCGGTGTCAGGCGGCGGGGCGCAGCGCCATTCCGTCCAACGCCTCCAGCAGGCCGGGCAGTTCGGCCCCTCGTCCGACCGGCAGGACCTCTCCCGGCTCGTCGTCGAGTAGCAGGAACGCGATGTCGTCGGTGCGTGCCACCATGCTCCAGCCGGGTCCGTCAGCGCGCAGTGTGCGCGCCTCCCCGGAGGCGAAGGCTGAGCGGACGCGGCCGGGCGGCGGCGGGCTGTGCAGATACTCGCGGACTTCCTTCAGCACCCGCTGCACCGACTCGTTGGGGCTCTCGCCCGCGTCGACGAACTCCACGTCGTCCTCGACCTGTTCGCGCCACACCGCCCACTGCAGCGCGATCTCGTCGGCGCCGAGCCGCCGCTGCGCGGGCCCCCAGTGCTCCGTGTCCGGCGGTACGAGCGCCGAGCGGCCGCCGTCCGTCTCCGGCTCCGGCGCGGGGTCGTGGGGCGCGGCCACCCCGGGGGCCGAGACGGCCACGTGCAGCGGCCAGCCCGGCAGCGCCGCGGCCACGGAACGGTCGGAGGGGGAGAGGTCGTAGTCCATGCCGCAGTCCCACGCGGCGATCGCGCAGGCGACGAGGGTGACGTCGTCGGTGGCCACGGTCCAGCGGGCGCCTGAGCCGTCCTGGCCGAGAACCAGCCCGTAGCCCTCGGCGTACGGCTCGAGGCCGAGTCTCGCGCACGCCTCTGGGTAGTCGTCGCCCAGAACGCTCGGAAACTGGGCGGGAGTCAGAAGTACAGCCGTCAGCACAAACAGCGCGTCATCGTCCTCGGCGGCCACGGCGCCTCCCCTTCCGTGAGTTCTGGGGAACCTTAACTCTAGAGTCAGTTCGTTCACAGACCAGGGCTGCTGACGGAGGGACGCGACGTGGGGCGCTACGACCGGCTCAGGCACATCCTGCAACTCGACCCGGAAGAGGACTTCCTGGAGATCTACCGGCTCTCGTCGACGTACGAGTTCCCCTGGGACTTCGCACGCTCGCTGGAGCTGGCTCTCTACCGCACGTACGCGGTGCCGAGCATCGGACGCCTGCTTGCCCGCACGGCGGAGCTGACCGACCGCACGCAGAAGCGCTACGACGACACGGCGCTGCTCCTGGACGCGGTGGTCGAGCACGGTTTCACGTCCGACGAGGGCCGCACCGCCATCCGCCGGATCAACCAGATGCACAACAGCTACGACATCTCGAACGACGACATGCGCTACGTGCTCTGCACGTTTGTGGTGATGCCGAAGCGGTGGCTCGACGCGTACGGCTGGCGGCGCCTGTCACGCCACGAGCAGGAGGCCTCCGCCGCCTACTACCGCACGCTCGGACGGCACATGGGAATCACCGGACTCCCCGGCGGCTACGGCGATTTCGAGACGTGTCTCGACGAGTACGAAGCCGCACATTTCGCCTGGGACCCGGACTCCCGGCACGTGTCGGACTCGACGCTGGAACTCATGGCGTCCTGGTATCCGTCGGCGCTCGCTCCGGCGGTGCGCGGCGCGAGCAAGGCGCTGCTGGACGACTCGCTGCTGCGGGCCTTCCGTTACGGACCGCCACGGCCGGGCGTGCGCGGGCTCGTACGGGGTGCCCTGCGGGCGCGGGCGCGTGCCGTACGGCTGATGCCGCCGCGGCGCACGCCGCACTACGCACGGCAGAACCCGGAGATCAAGGGCTACCCGGGCTATCCGGTGGGCTACCGGCTGGAGGACCTGGGCACGTTCCCCGGGCGTGAGGCGCGGGCCGCCGGCGGATGTCCGGTGCCGCACGGCAAGGCGTAGCGGACGGGCCGGGGCGGGGTCTTGTCCCGGTCTCGTGCCGCGTTCACGGCGTCCGTGCCGCCAGTGCCAGGTAGCGGTCCTCGTCGTCGGCCAGGGACGTCAAGCGCCAGCCCGAACCGGCAAGCAGCGTACGGAGGTTGGGCTCCGCACGGAGGTCGTCCGCCGTCAGGGTGCGGCCCTGGCGCGCGGCGAGCGCCGCACGGCCGACGGGATGGAAGAGGGCGAGAGTGCCGCCCGGACGCACGACACGGGCCAGCTCGCGAAGGCCCCTGCCCGGACCGCCCAGATGGGAGATCAGACCGGCGGCGAACACGGCGTCGAGGCAGGCGTCGCGCAGCGGAAGCCGGCTGACGTCGGCGAGCAGCAGACGCGCACACGAATCCCGCCCCGCGCGCACGGCTTCGGAGATCATCTCCGGGGTGACGTCCGCACCGAGCACGGTGCCGCGGCGACCGGCGGCGGCGCGGAGCGGCGGCAGCGCCCGCCCGGTGCCGCAGCCCGCGTCGAGCACCGAGTCGCCCTCGTGGAGGCCGAGTTCGCCGACCGCCGCCTCGTAGGCGGGGCCGTCGTCGGGGAAGCGTGCGTCCCAGCGGGCCGCGCGGACGGAGAAGAACTCACGTACACGGGCGGTCTCTTCGCTCGGCTCCTGCGGCATGGGCCTCCTGATGACGGACGGACGGACGGGCGGGGTGGGGCACGGGGGCGCGGCGCGGCCGGTCAGTCCGCGATGCCGGAGAGCGCCACGACCTTGCCGATGCGCACTCGTACGAGCAACTCGCCCGGCACGGCGTTGCGTGCGCCGAACTCCGCCCCTGCATCCTCGCCCATGTAACGGGCGCCGATGCGGGTGGCCCAGTGCAGCATTTCGTCCATGTCGCGGCTCAACTCGGCGCGGCCGTCCAGGACCACGAATGCGAACGGCGGCCGTTCGTCGTCCACACAGAGGGAGACGCGGCCGTCGCGGGCGAGATTGCGCCCCTTGACCGTGTCCTCACCTGTGTTGAAGAGCAGATCGCCGCCGTCGAGCACGAACCACACGGGGGCGACGTGGGGGCGTCCGTCCGCGCGCACCGTTGAGAGTTTGCCCGTACGCGTGCCCTCGGAGATGAAGCCGCGCCACTCGTCTTCCGTCATCCTCACAGCCATGGGTCCATACTGCGCCATGCGTACACGGACCGTGGCACTGAGTGCGGCACGTGAGCGTGTGGTTGCTCGCCGCGTTGTGGTGGGTAAGGGTGGCACGGCAGCAGCTGAGGAGAAGGGGGAACGCCGGGATGGCGCTGAACACAGGGCTCGACTGGCTGCTCGATGACCTGACGGAGCGGATCTCGTCCGTACGGCACGCGATGGTGCTCTCGACCGACGGTCTGGTCACCGCGAACAGTCAGACCCTGGAGAAGGCCGACGCGGAGCATCTCGCCGCGGTCGCGTCCGGTCTGCAGTCGCTGGCGAAGGGGTCCGGGATCCAGTTCGGTTCGGGACGGGTGCGGCAGACGATGATCGAGTTCGAGGAGGGGTTGCTCTTCGTGACCTCCGCGGGCGAGGGGAGCTGCCTGTGCGTGCTGACAGGCGACGACACCGACGTGGGGGCTGTCGCCTATGAGATGACGCTGCTGGTGAACCGCGTCGGCGAGCATCTCGGACTGGCGGCGCGTAACGGCATGTAGCCCTGTGACCAGCAGGGTTCGCCGGTCGGGGACGCGCCCCCGGGCCTTGCCTCCCGGGCGGTGCCGTGAAGCGGTCCCGTGCCCGTCCGCCTTGCGGGCCCGCAGGCCGAGTTATCCACAGGCCGGGCGGGATGCATGCCTGTCGTCTACTGTCGTCACTGTGAGTAGCGGGGATCACCGGCTCTTGATCAGGCCTGGAGCAGGTCCGGAACAGAGCTGGGTCCCGGCTGGATACGACGACAGGACGACGGGGGAGAGACCATGCTGGACGATGTCGCGATGAGCACGGCGAGGCGGCAACTGGGCCTGACCTCAGGGGCGATGGAGCTGGCCGTGCAGCTCGGAGAGGTGCGTACCGTCCGAGCTGTACGAGAGGTGCGTGCCGCGGGAGCGGTGGACGCGGTCCGCACGGCGGCGGCCGGCGGGTGGACGCCCGGCAGGGTGCCCCGGGAGGAACTGGCCCGGCTGCGTGCCGCCGAGGATTTTCCGCACGGGCTGCAGGAGCGGCTGCGTGTGGTGGACGCGGGCGGCGGTGCGCGGGTTCTCGGTGTCACAGCGGCACGGTTCGCGCGTCTGGCGCGGGGTGGCTGCTTCAGCCCGGTGCGCTTCTACGTGAACCGCTACGGAACCGTGGTCTGGCTGTATCCGGAGACGGAGCTGCGTGCCTTCGCCGAGAACCGGCCGGAGCTGCTTGCCGGAAGGCTCCCGCGCGGGCTGCGCATGCTGCTGGCGGAAGGGGTGGACCTGCGAGCCGGGCACTGGCGCGGCCGCCGGGTCCGCGCGCTGTGCCGGGAGGCGGACGGGCCATGGGAAGCGGCCGCGGCGCGGGCGGCGCTGCTCGGCGAGGAGGCCCTGGAGGAAGCCGTTCCCGATGCGGGTGAACGGGCCCGGTTGAGCGCCCTCAGGCCTGAGTTGGCGCCGTTCCGGGCGAGGTCTGCCGTCGTGCGGGAGGTGGTGGAAGCCTTGTGCAAGGCGGACGGTGAGGACGAGGTCTTCTGGCAGCGGCTCATGCTCGCCGCCGACTTGGAGAGCGCACGCGCGTCCGGGGAACCCCCGGCGTCAGCGGTGGCCGCGGCTTCCGCGTGCCCGTCCGCTCCTGGCGGCGGCGCAGAGGTGACCGTGGAGGGGCCGGGCGGCGGCCGGGGGGCCGTGAAGGCGCAGGCCGCGCCGCCGGTGCGGGACTCCGCCGGGGTGAGGTCACCGTGCGCGGGCGCCGGCGCAGGCCGCGGCAGGACGCGTGCCGTCGAGCGGAGGGCCCGGGCGCTGACGGTGCTGCGTGCCCGGCGGCAGCGCCCCTTCCCGTCGCGTCCGGACGTGCTGCGTGTACGGAGGCGAGGGCTCAGCCGCCCAGCTTTCTGAACAGGCCCTCCTGCATCACCGAGACGATCAACTGGCCCTCGCGGTCGAAGATCTGGCCACGTGCCAGTCCCCGGCCGCCCGTCGCGATGGGTGACTCCTGCTGGTACAGGAACCACTCGTCCGCGCGGAACGGCCTGTGGAACCACATCGCGTGATCGAGGGAGGCCATGTCGAAGCCCCGCGGGCCCCACAGCGGCTCGACGGGGATGCGTACGGCGTCGAGGAGCGTCATGTCGCTGGCGTAGGTGAGGGCGCAGGTGTGCACGAGCGGGTCGTCACCGAGCGAGCCGCTTGCCCGCATCCACACTCCGCTGCGCGGCTCGACGTCGCGCAGTGACCCGGCGTCCCAGCGCAGCCGCTCGACATAGCGGATGTCGAAGGCCATGCGGCGTTCCATGCGTTCCAGGGACTCGGGGAGTTCGCCGAGGTGGTCGCGGATCTCGTCGGCCAGCTTCGGAAGGGTCTCCGGGTCCGGCACCTCGGGCATCGGAACCTGGTGGTCGATGCCGGGTTCCGGCTGATGGAAGGAGGCGGTGAGGTTGAAGATGGTCCGGCCCTGCTGCACGGCCACGACGCGCCGGGTGGTGAACGAGCGGCCGTCCCGCACCCGTTCGACCTGGTACACGATGGGCACCCCGGGGACGCCCGGCCGCAGGAAGTACGCGTGCAGGGAGTGCACCGGCCGGTGGCCGTCCGTGGTGCGTCCCGCGGCGACGAGGGCCTGCCCGGCGACCTGGCCGCCGAACACGCGCTGGAGGTTCTCCTGCGGGCTGCGCCCGCGGAAGATGTCGATCTCGATCCGTTCAAGGTCGAGCAGCCCGGCGAGCTGTCCGGCTGGGCTGGTCATGGGGAGTGCTCCTCTTCCTGGTGCCGGGGGCCGGCGTTCACATGCCGCGTGCCGGGGCTCACAGCCGGCCCACGTCGATCACCTTGATCACGGCGCGGCCCTCCTCGTCGGAGGCGGTCAGATCGACTTCGGCGGAGATGCCCCAGTCCCTGTCGCCCTCGGGGTCTGCGAAGGTCTGCCGGACGCGCCACAGCGCCTCGTCGGGCACCTCCTCGATCCGCAGCAGTCCGGGGCCGCGGGCGTCGGGGCCGGTGCCCAGGTCGTCGTACTCGTCCCAGTAGCCGTCCATGGCACTCGCCCAGGCGTCCTCGTCCCAGCCGGACTCGGCGTCCAGCTCGCCCAGTTCACCTGTCTTGTCCAGCGCGGCGAGCTCCACCCGGCGGAACATGGCGTTGCGCACCAGTACGCGGAAGGCGCGGGGGTTTGCGGTGACAGGCCGGACGTGGTCGGCGCGTTCCTGCGCCTCCTCGGCGCTCTCCTCCTCGGGGTTGGCGAGCTGCTCCCACTCGTCCAGGAGGCTGGAGTCGACCTGCCGGACCATCTCGCCGAGCCACTCGATGATGTCCTGGAAGTCCTCGGACTTCTTCTCGTCGGGGACGGTGTGCTCCAGGGCCTTGTAGGCGCCGGCCAGGTAGCGCAGCACGATGCCTTCGGTGCGGGCCAGTTCGTAGAAGGAGACGAACTCCGCGAAAGTCATGGCCCGTTCGTACATGTCGCGGATGACCGACTTGGGGGAGAGAGGGTGGTCGCCGACCCACGGATGGGACTTGCGGTAGAGGCCGTAGGCGTGGAAGAGCAGTTCGTCGAGCGGCTGGGGATGGCTGACGTCCATCAGCCGCTCCATCCGCTCCTCGTACTCGATTCCGTCGGCCTTCATCTGTGCGACGGCCTCGCCCTTGGCCTTGTTCGTCTGCGCGGCCAGGATCTGGCGGGGGTCGTCGAGCGTGGACTCGACGACGGAGACCATGTCCAGGGCGTAGGACGGGGATTCGGGATCGAGCAGCTCGAAGGCAGCCAGCGCGAAGGTGGACAGCGGCTGGTTGAGCGCGAAGTCGTGCTGCAGGTCGACGGTGAGCCGCACGGTGCGGCCCTGCGCGTCCGGCTCGTCCAGCCGCTCGACGACACCTCCGTCCAGCAGCGAGCGGTAGATGGCGATCGCTCTGCGGATGTGCCTCAGCTGGGAGCGGCGGTCCTCGTGGTTGTCCTCCAGCAGCTTGCGCATCTGTGCGAAGGCGTCGCCGGGCCGTGCGATCACGGACAGCAGCATCGCGTGGGTGACGCGGAAGCGGGAGCCGAGCGGCTCGGGATCGGAGGCGATCAGCTTCTCGAAGGTCTGCTGCCCCCAGTTGACGAAGCCCTCCGGGGCCTTCTTGCGCACGACCTTCCGGCGTTTCTTCGGGTCGTCGCCGGCCTTGGCGAGCGCCTTCTCGTTCTCGACGACGTGCTCGGGGGCCTGCGCGACGACGAAGCCGGAGGTGTCGAAGCCGGCCCGCCCCGCGCGGCCGGCGATCTGGTGGAACTCCCGGGCGCGCAGCGTACGGACACGGATGCCGTCGTACTTGGTGAGCGCGGTGAACAGCACTGTGCGGATGGGCACGTTGACGCCGACACCGAGGGTGTCCGTGCCGCAGATGACCTTCAGCAGGCCGGCCTGCGCGAGCCGTTCGACGAGTCTGCGGTACTTGGGCAGCATGCCTGCGTGGTGCACGCCGACGCCGTGGCGCACGTAGCGCGAGAGGTTGCGGCCGAAGCGCGTGGTGAAGCGGAAATTGCCGATGATCTTGGCGATCTCGTCCTTCTCCGCGCGGGTGCACATGTTGATGCTCATCAGCGCCTGCGCCCGCTCCACCGCCTGGGCCTGCGTGAAGTGCACGATGTAGACGGGCGCCTGACGGGTCTCCAGGAGTTCCGTGACCGTCTCCGTGAGCCCGGTGGTGCGGTATTCGTACGACAGCGGCACGGGACGGGTGGCGGAGCGTACGACCGTGGTGTCGCGGCCCGTGCGTCGCTTCAGGTCGTCCTCGAAGCGTGTGACGTCGCCGAGCGTCGCGGACATCAGCACGAACTGCGCCTGGGGGAGTTCCAGCAGCGGGATCTGCCATGCCCAGCCGCGGTCCGGTTCGGCGTAGAAGTGGAATTCGTCCATCACGACCTGGCCGATGTCGGCCTGCGAGCCGTCCCGCAGCGCGATGGAGGCGAGTACCTCTGCCGTGCAGCAGATGACGGGGGCGTCGGGGTTGACGGACGCGTCGCCGGTGAGCATGCCGACGTTCTCCGTGCCGAAGATCTTGCACAGGTCGAAGAACTTCTCCGAGACCAGCGCCTTGATCGGAGCGGTGTAGAAGGTGACCTCGTCCCGGGCGAGAGCGGCGAAGTGGGCGCCCGCGGCGACCAGGCTCTTTCCGGAGCCGGTGGGCGTGGAGAGAATCACGTTCGCGCCGGAGACCACCTCGATCAGCGCTTCCTCCTGGGCGGGGTAGAGCGAGATACCCCTTTCCTCCGCCCAGCCGGAGAAGGCCTCGTAGAGGGCGTCGGGGTCCGCGTCGCTCGGCATCTGATCGATGAGGGTGGCTGTCACGCACCCCATACTGCCTTCCTCGCTTCCGCTACCGGGAACCGGTGGCAGTCGCGTGATCATCTGCCGATACGCTGTCTCGCCGACGAGGTGTCAGCGGACCGGGCGATCAGAGCGCGCACGGCGGCCGGTTGGGACCGGGGCCGCTCGCGTGCGGCCCCACCGCGAGCAGCCACAGGGGTGGGGGACGGACATGATGGGACCGGCGCATTCGCTGTCGGGGGCGGCCGCCTGGCTGGGAGTGGGAGCCGGGGCCGCGGCACTGGACCACCCCATGCCCTGGCCGGTGCTGCTGGCGGGTGCCCTGATCAGCTCGGGTGCTGCGCTGGCCCCGGACCTCGACCACAAGTCGGCCACGATCTCCCGAGCCTTCGGGCCGATATCCCGGGGGCTGTGCGGAGTGATCGACAAACTCTCCGAGTCGGTCTACAACGCGACCCGCGGGAGCGGAGAGCGGCGCCGCTCAGGCGGGCACCGCACCCTCACACACACCTGGCCGTGGGCGCTCTTCCTCGGAGCCGGCTTCTCCGCGGCAGCGGTCTTCGGCGGCCGCTGGGCGGTGCTGGTGATCCTCTTCATCCACATGGTGCTGGCCGTGGAAGGGCTGCTGTGGCGTGCCGCCCGGGTCTCCAGCGACATCCTCGTGTGGCTGCTGGGCGCGACGAGTGCATGGATCCTCGCCGACGTACTCGACCAGCCGGGCAACGGCGCAGGGTGGCTCTTCACAGGCCAGGGTCAGGAGTATCTGTGGCTCGGGCTGCCGATCGTGCTGGGTGCGCTGGTCCACGACATCGGCGACGCGATCACCATCTCGGGCTGCCCGGTCCTGTGGCCGCTGCCCATAAAGGGAAAGCGCTGGTACGCGCTCGGCACACCGCGGTTCATGCGCTTCCGCGCCGGGACCTGGGTCGAGAACTGGCTGCTGATGCCCCTGTTCATGGTGCTCGGCGGTGTGGGAGGGCTCTTCGCGCTGGGCGTCATAGGCTGACGCCCAGCGCGGGCAGGGCCGGAGGCGGTCCGTTCCGCGGTGTCTTCACCGGCGCGGCCCCGTCTCCGCCCTGCACAGCCCCGTTCCCGGACACCCCGTTCCCGGACGGCCACTGGTCCTCGCCGGGCATGCTCCGATCCTTCTCGTCCGGTACGCCGGCGCGCCCGGCCGTTCAGCTGTGCCAGGAACGCCACAGCGCCGCGTAGGCGCCGTCCTCCGCCACCAGGGTGTCGTGGCTGCCGAGTTCGCTGATCCGGCCGTCCTCCACGACGGCGATCACATCCGCGTCGTGAGCCGTGTGCAGCCGGTGGGCGATGGCGACGACGGTGCGCCCGTCGAGCACTTGCGCCAGCGAACGCTCCAGGTGCCGTGCCGCACGCGGATCCAGCAGCGACGTGGCCTCGTCCAGCACCAGCGTGTGCGGGTCGGCCAGCACGAGACGGGCCAGGGCGATCTGCTGGGCGTGCGCGGGGGCGACGGAGATCCCGCCGGAGCCGACCTCGCTGTCCAGTCCGTCGGGCAGGGACCGCGCCCACTCGCCGGCGCCCACCGCGCCGAGCGCGGCCCACAGTTCGGCGTCGTTCGCGCCCGTACGGGCCAGCAGCAGGTTGTCCCGGAGCGATCCGACGAAGACATGGTGCTCCTGGTTGACGAGCGCGACATGGCGGCGTACTCGTTCGGCAGGCATCCGCGACAACTCGGCCTCGCCCAGGGCGACATGGCCGGTGCCCGGTCCGTAGATGCCCGCCAGCAGCCGCCCCAGGGTGGACTTGCCCGCCCCCGAGGGGCCCACGAGCGCGACCCGGGTGCCCGGCGGCACGCGCATCGTCACGCCGTGCAGTACGTCGGTGCCGGCGCGGTAGCCGAACCGGACATCCTCGGCGCGCAGTTCGCGGCCACGCGGTGCGAGACTCCTGTCACCGGAGTCCGGCTCGATCTCCCGCACCCCGACGAGCCTGCCCAACGAGACCTCGGCGACCTGGAGTTCGTCGTACCAGCGCAGAATCAGCCCGACCGGTTCGAAGAGCATCTGGGCAAGCAGCGCCCCCGTCGTCAGCTGGCCCACCCCGATCCAGCCCCACAGCACGAACACGCCACCGAGGATCAGCACCCCTGCCACAAGCAGCAGGTTGGTGACGTTGACGACGGGGAAGAGGACGGTGCGCAGCCAGAGCGTGTAGCGCTCCCACGCCGTCCACTCCGTGATCCGCTGCTCGGACAGTGCGATGCGGCGCGCGCCCAGCCGGTGGGCCTCAACGGTGCGGCCCGCGTCGACCGTCTCGGCCAGCGCGCCGGCGACGGCCGCGTATCCGGCGGCCTCGGAACGGTAGGCGTCCGGTGCGCGGCGGTAGTACCAGCGGCAGCCGGCCAGCAGCACAGGCAGCACGATCAGCACGGCGAGCGCCAGCGGTGGCGCGGTGGCCGTGAGCGCCCCGAGCAGCATCGCCGTCCATACGACACCGATCGACAGCTGCGGCACGGCCTCGCGCATCGCGCCGGCCAGGCGGTCGATGTCCGTGGTGATCCGGGACAGCAGGTCGCCCGTGCCCGCCCGCTCCAGCACGCCGGGCGGGAGGGCGACCGAACGCACCAGGAAGTCCTCGCGCAGGTCCGCCAGCATCCGCTCGCCGAGCATGGCCCCGCGAAGCCGCACCTCTCGCACGAAGAAGGTCTGTACGGCGAGCGCGACCAGGAACAGGGCGACGACGCGGCCGAGTTGGAGATCCTTGCTGCCGGAGGTGAGGTCGTCGACGACGCCGCCCAGCAGATAAGGCCCGGCCATCGAGGCCAGAACCGCCACGGCGTTCACGGCGACGAGCGTGACGAAGGCACGCCGGTGCCTCCGCAGCAGCTCGCGCACATAGCCGCGGACGGTGGCCGGCCCTCCGACCGGCAGTGTGGTCGCGTTCTCCGAGGCGGCCGGATCGTAACCGGGCGGTGCGACGCCGAAGGAGGTGCCGCCTGCGGAGGCCGTGGAAGCGGTCATGCGCGTTCGGCTCCTTCCGCCTGTGCGAGCCGCGGGCGGCCGTCCAGTACGGGCGTGGTCGTGTCAGGTGACGAGGCCGCCCCGGCGGCTGCCTCCTCGTCGGGGAGTCCGCCGGTTCCGTCCGGGTCGCGTGTGACGACGGACCGGTATCCGGCGTGGGTGCGCAGCAGTTCGCGGTGGGTGCCCGCGGCGAGCACCTCCGCCCCGCGCACGAGGACGACGACGTCCGCCTGGTCCAGCATGAGAGGGCTGGAGGAGAAGACGACGGTCGTACGGCCCGCGCGCACCCGCCGCAGGGACCGTGCGATGCGGGCCTCGGTATGGGCGTCCACGGCCGAAGTCGGCTCGTCCAGCACCAGCACCTGCGGATCGGTGACCAGCGAACGCGCCAGCGCAAGCCGCTGCCGCTGCCCACCCGAGAGGGACCGCCCCCGCTCGGTGACGGACGCTTCGAGCGGATCGCCGCCGGCTTCGGGGCTGCCCTGCCTGAGCGCGTCCAGTACGTCTCCGCACTGCGCGGCCTCCAGCGCGCGCTGCGCCGTCACCGCCCCCGACCCGGGCACGTCGAGCAACTCCCGCAGCGTGCCCGAGAGCAGCACCGGGTCCTTGTCCTGTACGAGTACGGCGGTGCGGGCGCTCGCGAGCGGCGCGTCGTCCAGCGGGACGCCGCCGAGCAGAACCGATGCGGAGCCGTCGCCCTCCGGCGCATGGCCGCCCAGCCGGTCGGCCAGCCTGCCTGAGACCTCCGGGTCGCCGCACACCACGGCCGTCAACTGCCCGGCGGGGGCGAGCAGTCCGGTGACGGGGTCGCAGAGATCGCCGCCGAGGGGGTCCTCCGCTTCCGGCTCCGGCGCGGGCGGCTGGGCCGGTGCCCCGCGCTCCGGCTCCCGGCCGGTGCGCGTGCCGTTGCCCGCGCCGGAGCCCATGTTTGCGGGGCCCGTGCTTCCGGCGCCGGTCCTGCCGGTGCCTTCGCCCCTGAGGCCGGCCTCGCCCTCTCCGTCCCCGCTCGCCCTGCGCAGCGACAGGACGCGGGCTGCCCGCTGCGCGGACGGCCGGGAGAAGGAGTAGGCCATGGCGAACTCCTGGAAGAGCCGCAGCGGGAAGAGGAGGAAGCTCACGGCTCCGTAGACCGTGACCAGTTCACCCACGCCGATGCGCCCGTCCAGGGCGAGCCGGGTGCCGTGCCAGACGACGCCCGCCAGGAGCAGACCCGGCAGTGCGACCTGAACGGCCTCGATCAGCGCCCACATCCGTGCCGTGCGCACGGCCGCCCGGCGGACTTCCTGCGAGGCGCGCCGGTACCGGGTCAGGAACAGTTCCTCGCCGCCGATGCCGCGCAGGACGCGCAGCCCGGCGACGGTGTCGGCCGCCAGCTCCGTGGCCCGCCCCGCCTTCTCGCGCTGCAGATCGGCCCGGCGCGTGGCGCGAGGCAGCAGCGGAAGGACCGTCAGGGCCAGCACCAGCACCCCCACGGAGACGAGCACTCCGAGCTGGGGTTCGTAGAGGACGAGCCCGGTGCAGACGCCGACCGTGACCAGGAGGGCCGCGCTGAAACGGGAGGCCGCCTCGACGCACCAGCCGATCTTCTCGATGTCGCCGGTCGAGACGGCCACCACCTCGCCCGCCGCGACCCGCTTGGTGAGTGTCGACCCCAGGGCGGCCGTGCGGCGTGCCAGCAGCTGCTGGACACGGGCCGCGACCGTGATCCAGTTGGTGACCGCGGTGCGGTGCAGCATCGTGTCGCCGACGGTCACCGTGACGGTGATGACGGCGAGCACCGCCCCCGCTTCCGCGAGGCCGCCTCCGGAACCGGACACCACTGCCTGCAGGGCAAGCCCGACGACAGCCGGCACGAAGGCCACGGAGGCCATGTGCAGCGTGCCCCAGCCGAGCGCTTTGGCCTGCCCGCGCAGCTGCATGCGGCCCAGCCACAGCAGGAAGCGCGCACCCGACCGCACATCGGGGACGCCCGGGTCGGGAAACGGTAGATCGCGAATCTGCATGACGTCCCAGAGCGGTTCGGTACGAGTGGTGACCCGGTGTGCGTGGCGGCCCGTTGAGGGTGTCGCGGCCGTCCAGCAAGACTCGCCGTGCCGGAGATGTCACGCAACGGGTTTTCCGGCCCGAGCCGCCGGCCGGTCCGGTTTCCGTGACCCGTCCCGGTCATCGGACGGCAGGCCCCTGACCGGCCGTTGGACTGCTCCTCCGGCCCGCCCTTCGCCCGGTCGGCGCTGTCTTCCCGCGCAGTAGTGGGACCATGGGGCCCATGCGCGGGACTCGGGCTTCTCAGGAGTACAACAGGCGGGCGGCGCAGGGCCGTACGGCGGTCGCGCGGGTGGCGAGGTCGGCCGCGCCCGTGACGCTCGCCGCCGCCCTCGCCGTGACGCTCACCGCATGCGGCAGCGCAGGCGGTGCCGACGGCGGCCGTGACACGCCTGCCGCCGGGGAACGGGGCGGCAAGGAGCCCGGTGCGGACGGCGCGCAGAAGACCGACCCCACGCGCATCCCGGGGGTGGGTGACTCGCTGCACAGGGAGATCCCCGAGAAGTCCAGCCAGATCGTGGCCGTCTACGGCAGGGGAGAGGACTCGGCCGTCGCGACGGTGCGGCTGTTCACCAAGAAGGGTGAGGAGTGGACCCGCGAGCGCAGCTGGCCCGCGCACAACGGACGCAAGGGCTGGACGCGCGACCACCGGGAGGACGACAAGCGGAGCCCCGTGGGCGTCTTCACCCTCACCGACGCGGGCGGTGTACGTCCGGCGCCTGACGCGAAACTGCCCTACACCGCGAGTGCCGACTTCACCCCGCCCCCGTACTGGCCGAAGGAGACGCGGAACGACTTCGACCACGTGATCGCCATCGACTACAACCGCGCCAAGGGCACCTCGCCGCTCGACCCGACGCGCCCACAGGGGCAGTCGAAGGGCGGGAGCATCTGGCTGCACCTGGATCACGGGAGCGGCACGTCGGGCTGCGTGAGCATCTCGCGCGAGGGCATGCGGTACCTGCTCCGGACGCTGGACCCGGACAAGCACCCGGCCGTGGTCATGGGGGACAGGGCGGCACTCGCCCGTTAGCGGCCCCGCCGTGGCGTAACCGCCGGTGCCGGCAGCGGGCGCGGCCGTCGGTGCGGGCAGCGCCGGCCGACTCCTCAAACGCTGCCTCAAGTGCTCCTCAAGTGCTGACTCAAAGTGCCGCTCCCGGAACGGCGGTCGGACGGGCAGCCGGAGGTGCCGTCGGACGCCGCGCTGCCAACTCCGCCTGGGAGCAAGAACTTTCAGAAAACCGTTGGAAACGCTTGCTCCACATCTTGACGTGCACGCGAGGGCGGCGGCAGGCTCCTTCCCGAACCCCCCACGGCGGCCTGGCGCGTGGCTGCCTTCCTCGGCACCTCTGTGTCCGACGACGAAGGAGCCGCACACGATGAAGAAGCGTCTGATCTGCGCGAGCACGGCCGCGGTCCTGGCAGCGGGCGGTGTCACCGCCGTCACGGCATGGCCGTCCCACGCGACGCCACCTGGTGAGAAGACGGTGACGGCAACGCTGTTCGAGAGGCCGTTCGCCGAAGTCGGCAAGGCGTGCACGGACACGCTCGGCCCCGCCGGATACGGATACGTCGAGGTCTCTCCGGCAAGTGAGCACATCGAGGGCGAGCAGTGGTGGACCTCCTACCAGCCCGTCAGCTACAAGATCGCCGGACGGCTCGGTGACGCCGACGCCTTCAAGAGCATGATCGCCACCTGTCACGAGGCGGGGGTGAAGGTCATCGCGGACGCGGTCATCAACCACATGTCGGCCGGCTCCGGTACGGGCACGGGCGGCACCCGGTACAGCAAGTACGACTACCCGGGCACCTACGGCGATTCCGACTTCCACGCCTGCCGCAAGGACATCTCCGACTACAACAACCGGGAGGACGTGCAGACTTGCGAACTCGTGAGCCTGTCCGACCTCGACACCGGCAGCGACAAGGTGCGCTCCACCATCGCCGGATATCTGGACGGCCTGCGGGACATGGGCGTCGACGGTTTCCGCATCGACGGTGCCAAGCACATGTCCGCCGACGACCTGAAGGCCGTCAAGGGCAAGATGGCGGACCCCGGCTTCTGGGTCTCCGAGGTCATCCACGGCGAGGGTGAGGCCGTACAGCCGGAGGAGTACACGGGCCTCGGCGACGTCGACGAGTTCCGTTTCGGCAAGCACCTCAAGAGCGCCCTCCAGGGCGGCGACACGGGCGGCCTGAAGAACATCGCCGACGGCAAACTGGAGAGCGGTCAGGCCCGTACGTTCGTCGACAACTGGGACACCGAGCGCAACGGTTCGACGCTCACCTACAAGGACGGCGACCTCCACAAGCTCGCCAACGCCTTCATGCTGGCCCATCCCTACGGTTCGCCGAACGTCTTCTCCGGCTACGAGTGGTCCGACAAGGACGCCGGGCCGCCCAGCGGCGGCGACGGCTGGACGGAGATGCACGCGCAGCAGGAGATCACCGGCATGGTCGGCTTCCGCAACGCCGTCGGGAACGCCGAGATGACCGACTGGTGGTCGGAGGGCGGCGCGCTGTCCTTCGCACGCGCGGGCAAGGGCTTCGTCGCTCTCAACGCGGGTGACGGAGAACTGAAGCGCACCTTCTCGACGTCGCTGCCGGCCGGTACGTACTGCAACGTCGCGAAGGCCGCGCCGGACAAGTGCGACGGCAACACGGTCACCGTCGGGGACGACGGCAAGGCCGAGGCCACGGTCCCGGCGAAGGGCGTGGTGGCGCTGCACGCCGGCGCCAAGTCGTAGGCCGCGCACCGCGGTAGCGCCCGTACGCCACGCCACACCAGGGCCACGCAACACCCGGCGCGGAGCGTGGCGTACGGGCGACGGGTCACTCGGGCCGTGTCGCCCGTTCCAGCTCCAGCAGCACCGAGCGGTAGCCCCGGCCGCCCGTCGCGTGGTCCATGCCGACCTCGCACATCCGGTTCGCCGACAGGTACGCGTCGAAGTCGCGCGCGGTCACCTCCGCCGCCTCAGGCGCCGCCGCGGAAGCCGTCAGCTCCTTGTGCAGCATGCCCCGGTCGCCCGCGAAGCCGCAGCAGCGCGCGTCCAACGGGACGACGACCTCCTCGGCACACGCCTCGGCGACCGCGCGCAACTGCTCGGTGGCGCCCAGGTGTTGCATGGAGCAGGTCGGGTGGACCACCGCCGAACCCGCGCGCCGCTCGATGTCCAGCCGCGGCAGCAGCTCCTCGGCCGCCCACGCGACGGAGTCGACGACCCTCAGCCGCTCGTGCAGCTTCCGGTTGGCGGGGCTGAGGTAGGGCACCACCTCCTCGCCGATGCCCAGCGTGCAGGAGGAGGCGTCCACGACCAGCGGCAGCTCGCCGCCGTCCGTCCAGCGCCAGGCGGCCTCCACGATCCGGTTGGCCATCAGGGCGTTGCCGGCCTCGTACCCCTTGGAGTGCCAGATCGTCGCGCAGCAGGTGCCCACGACGTCGTCCGGAATCCACACCGGCCGACCCGCCCGCGCAGAGACGATCACCATCGACTGCGGCAGCGACGGGCCCACGTAGCCGTCCGGTTCGCCGAAGATTCGGTTGACGCACGCCGGGTAGTAGACGGCGGCAGCTGCGAGGCGGTCCGTGGCGGGCAGCCGCTTCGCCGCGGCCGCGGGGATCTGCGGCAGCCACTCCGGTACGAGATCGGGACGCACCGCCTTGCGAGCCGCGCCCGTCAGGGACTCCAGCAGCTTCTCGCCCCGCCGCGGCATCACCTTGCGGCGCACCCCGTCCGCGGCGGCGACCGCCAGCCTCGCCGACCTCTCCACGAGGTGGAAGCGACGTGCCGCACGCTCGGCGTTGCGCTCCTCACGCGGCGAGTGCCGGCGGTGGCGGAAGTCCTTCATCATCGCGCCCGTGTCGATGCCGACCGGGCACGCCAGCGCACACGTCGAGTCCCCGGCGCACGTGTCGACGGCGTCGTAGCCGTAGCTCTCCAGCAGGCTCTCGTTCACGGCGGACCCGGCCGGCTGGCGCAGCATCTCGCGGCGCAGCACGATGCGCTGGCGCGGCGTGGTCGTCAAGTCCCCACTGGGGCAGGTGGGTTCGCAGAAGCCGCACTCGATGCACGGATCGGCCACCTCCTCGACCTTGGGAATGGACTTCAGCCCGCGCAGATGGGCCTTCGGGTCGCGGTCCAGCAGCACGCGGGGCGCCAGCACGCCGTCCGGGTCGACGGTCTGCTTGATGCGCCACATCAGTTCGGTGGCCCGCTCGCCCCATTCGAGCTGCAGGAACGGCGCGATGTTGCGCCCCGTGGCGTGTTCGGCCTTCAGCGAGCCGTCGAACCGCTCGACCGTCAGCCGGCAGAAGTCGTCCATGAAGGCCGCGTAGCGCGCCACGTCCCCCTCTTCGGCGGCGTCGAACGCGAGCAGGAAGTGCAGGTTGCCGTGCGCGGCGTGGCCGGCGACGGCCGCGTCGAAGCCGTGGCGTTCCTGCAGGGCCAGCAGCGCCTCGCACGCCTCGGCGAGACGGGACGGCGGCACCGCGAAGTCCTCGGTGATCAGAGTCGTACCGGACGGACGGGAACCGCCGACCGCCGACACGAACGCCTTGCGCGCCTTCCAGTAGAAGCCGATCGTCTTCGCGTCGCGCGTGAAGGCGTTGGTCACCGACGGTACGGGCGCCACGAGTTCGAGCTGGGCCATCAGGGCCGCCGCCTCCTCCTCCCGCTCCCGCTGCGCCGCCTCGTCCGGTGTGCGGAACTCCACCAGCAGCGCCGCGGTTCCCTTCGGCAGCTCCGCCCAGTCGGCCGGTACGCCCGCCACGCTCACCGATGCGCGGAGCGTGTTGCCGTCCATCAGCTCGACCGCCATCGCGCCTGCCTCGTTGAAGCGGGGCACCGCGGAGGCCGCGGCCGCGAGCGAGGGGAAGAAGAGCAGCGCCGTCGAGGTGCGGCGGTGGAGCGGGAGCGTGTCGAAGACGACCTCGGAGATGAAGCCGAGGGTGCCCTCGGAGCCGACGGCGAGGCCGCGCAGGATGCTCACCGGGGAGTCTCCGTCGAGGAACGCGTCCAGACGGTAGCCGTTGGTGTTCTTCAGCTCGTACTTGGCGCGGATGCGGGCCGTCAGCTCCGTGTCGGCCTCGATCTCCGCCTTCAGGGCCATGAGCCCCTCGCACAGGGCCGGTTCGGCATGCGCCAGATGCTCCTCGGCGTCCGGCGCGGCGGTGTCGACGACCGTGCCCGACGGCAGGACGAGCGTGAGAGAGGCGACCGTGCGGTAGGAGTTGCGGGTCGTGCCCGCGGTCATCCCGGAGGCGTTGTTGGCGACCACGCCTCCGACGGTGCACGCGATCGCGCTCGCCGGGTCCGGCCCGATCAGCCGCCCGTACGGGGCGAGCGCGGCGTTGGCCCGTACCACCGTCGTACCGGGCCGGATGCGGGCACGGAGGCCGTCCTCGCCGAGCACCTCCACCCCTGCCCAGTGCCGGCGCACGTCGACGAGGATGTCCTCGCCCTGCGCCTGGCCGTTCAGCGAAGTGCCAGCGGCGCGGAAGACCACCTGGCGGCCGTGGTCGCGGGCGTAGGAGAGCACCTTCGAGACGTCACCGGAGTCCTCGGCGACCACGACGACCTGCGGCACGAAGCGGTACGGGCTGGCGTCCGAGGCGTAGCGCACCAGGTCCGAGACCTTCCACAGCACCTTCTCCTCGCCGAGCAGCCGCACCAGGTCGCGGCGGAGCGGCTGCGGCGTGCCGCCTGCCAGACCCTCCGGGACCCGGTCGTGTGCGGGCACGTGACCGGCGCCCGGCTGGGGCCGCAGCGCGCCGTGTCCTGGGTCGAGCAGCGGCATGGTCTCTCCTGGGGACGCGCGTACGGACGGATGTGCGGCCCATGCTAGGGGCAGCCCGCGGGCGCGGTTCCGGCCGGATTCACCGTTCGGAGCCTCCCCGCGCTGCGCGTAGTCTCGAATGACCGTTTGGCGAGCGGCGTCCGGGAGGCAGGGCTTCCGGTCCCTCCCGGAAGCCCGCCGGGCCCCGGGGCCCCGCACCGGCCCCGCACCGGCGCCGCACCCCGGCGTCCCACCCTGACGCCTGCCCGGCGTACGAACCCCGAGCCCGAGGAGCCAGTTGCACCCCGAGACCGCCGAGTGGACCCCCCACCCGAAGGACGGCGAAGCCGGGCACGAGCCCCGGCAGGTGAGGCGCATCCTGCGCATCTTCCGCCCCTACAGGGGACGCCTCGCCGTGGTCGGACTGCTCGTCGGTGCCTCCTCGCTGGTCTCCGTCGCCTCGCCCTTCCTGCTCCGCGAGATCCTCGACGTGGCCATTCCCGACCGGCGCACCGGCCTGCTGAGCGTGCTCGCGCTCGGGCTGATCGGCATCGCCGTGATGAGCAGCGTCTTCAACGTGCTGCAGACGTATCTGTCCACCACCGTCGGGCAGCGCGTCATGCACGACCTGCGCACCGACGTCTACGCCAAGCTCCAGCGGATGCCGCTGGCCTTCTTCACCCGGACCCGCACAGGCGAGGTCCAGTCCCGCATCGCCAACGACATCGGCGGGATGCAGGCCACCGTCACCTCCACCGCCACGTCACTCGTCTCCAACCTCACCGGCGTCGTCGCCACCGTCGCCGCGATGCTCGCCCTGGACTGGCGGCTGACGGCCGCGTCGCTGCTGCTTCTTCCGTTCTTCGTCTGGATCAGCCGCCGCGTGGGGCGGGAGCGCAAGCGGATCACAGCCCAGCGGCAGGCGCAGATGGCCTCCATGGCCGCTCTCGTGACCGAGTCGCTCTCCGTCAGCGGCATCCTGCTCGGCCGGACGATGGGCCGTGCCGAGGACCTCACCCGCAACTTCGCAGGCGAGTCAGAACGCCTCGTGGGACTGGAGGTCCGCTCCCACATGGCGGGCCGCTGGCGGATGTCCGTCATCGGCATCGTCATGGGCGCCATCCCCGCGCTGCTGTACTGGACCGCCGGAATGCTGGTCCACCTCGGCGGGCCCGGCCTCTCCATCGGCACGCTCGTCGCCTTCGTCACCCTCCAGCAGGGTCTGCTGCGGCCCACGGTCTCCCTGCTGTCGACCGGCGTCGAGATGCAGACCTCGCTCGCCCTGTTCCAGCGCATCTTCGAATACCTCGACCTGCCCGTCGACATCCGGGAACCCGCCGCGCCCGTACGGCTGGAGCACGTACGCGGCGAAGTCCGTTTCGAGCAGGTCTGCTTCGCCTACGGCGGCGAGGACGCCCCCGCGACGCTGCAGGGCATCGACCTCACCGTCCCCGAGGGCACCTCCCTCGCCGTCGTCGGCGCCACCGGCTCGGGGAAGAGCACGCTCGGCCATCTCGTGCCGCGCCTGTACGACGTCACCGCGGGACGCGTCACCATCGACGGCGTCGACGTACGCGACCTCGGCTTCGACACCCTCTCGCGGGCCGTCGGTGTCGTCTCGCAGGAGACGTACCTCTTCCACGCCTCCGTCGCCGACAACCTGCGCTTCGCCAAGCCCGGCGCGACCCGGGAGGAGCTGATCGCCGCCGCGGCGGCGGCCCAGATCCACGACCACGTCGCCGCGCTGCCCGACGGCTACGACACCCTCGTCGGGGAGCGCGGCCACCGCTTCTCCGGCGGCGAGAAGCAGCGCCTGGCCCTGGCCCGTACGATCCTGCGCGACCCGCCCGTCCTGATCCTGGACGAGGCGACGAGCGCTCTGGACACGCGCACCGAACGGGCCGTCCAGCAGGCCGTCGACGCGCTCTCCGCCGGCCGCACGACGATCACCATCGCCCACCGCCTCTCGACGGTCAGGGACGCCGGCCAGATCGTCGTGCTGGACGGCGGACGCATCGCCGAGCGCGGCACCCACGCCGAACTCCTCGCCGCGGACGGGCGGTACGCGGCGCTCGTGCGGCGGGACGCCCGGCTCTCCACGCCGCCTTCGCCGGCCCGGGAGACCGCACCGGCTGCTACGGACTCCGGCCCGGCGGCAGAGGCGAGCACCGGCGGGGCGGCCGGCACGGGGGAGGGCGACACGAAGGCCGGTACCGCGGCCGAAGCGCCCGCGCGCTGAACCGCGCGGGCCCGGCACCACCGACGGCGCCGTCCCCACCAGAACGATCAAGTCCGGTGAAGGCGGACAGGTTTCGTGAGCGTGCGTTCACACGCGTGTGCGCACATGAAATCTGGGGAGGCGACGGGCCATGACGCAGCCCACCGATGCCCCGGGGCCCACACAGTCCGGCCCTGCGACGCCGCAGATGCGCCCCGGCCGTCAGTTGCTGGCTGCCTCCGTGGGCAACGCAGTCGAGTGGTACGACTGGCTCGCCTACACCTTCCTCGCCACCTTCATCGCCGCCGAGATCTTCCCCAAGAGCGCCGACAACTCCCTCGTCCCCCTGCTTTCGACGTTCGCCGTCTTCGCCGTCGGCTTCTTCATGCGTCCCATCGGCGGGCTGCTGCTCGGGGCGATCGCCGACCGCAGGGGACGCCGTGCCGCGCTGACGGTCACCATTCTGCTGATGGGCGGCAGCAGCCTCCTGCTGGCGCTGACGCCCACCTACGCTGCCGCCGGGCTGCTCGGCCCCGTCGTGCTCGTCATCGCGAGGCTGCTGCAGGGTCTCTCCGTGGGCGGCGAGTTCGCCGCGGCCACCACCTTCCTCGTGGAGTCGGCCCCGCAGGGCCGGCGCGGGCTCTTCTCCAGCTTCCAGTACGTCTCCACCACCGTCGGGCAGCTCATCGCCTCCGGCGTCACCGCGCTGCTCGTCGCCGGCATCGACGACTCGGCGATGCACCAGTGGGGCTGGCGGGCGGCGTTCGTGCTCGGAGCGGTACTCAGCCTCGTGGGCTTCTGGATCAGGCGCAGCTCGGAGGAGACCCGCAGCGCCGAACAGCAGGCCGCACCGCGGCCGGGCCTGTTCGAGGCGCTGCGCACGCACCCCCGGGAATCGCTGCTCATCTGCGGCATCACCACCGGCGCGACGATCGCCTACTACACCTGGACCTCCTACCTGCCGACGTACGCGCAGGTCAACGTCGGCTTCGACAAGGGCGATTCGCTGCTGATCGGCACCATCTCGCTCGCGTTCTTCGCCCTGCTGCAGCCGCTGGGCGGGCTCCTGTCCGACCGCGTCGGGCGCAAGCCGCTGCTGCTCACCTTCTCCGTCGGCTTCGCCGTGCTGTGCGTGCCCCTGCTGAACTCCATAACCCAGTCGTTCACTTCGCTGCTGCTCGTGCAGTGCGCGGGCATGATCCTGCTCACCGGCTACACCTCCATCGCCGCAGCGGTGAACGCCGAGGTCTTCCCCGCCCGGGTGCGCGCGTCCGGCATCGGCTTCCCGTACTCCGCGACGGTGGCACTGTTCGGCGGCACCGCTCCGTACATGGGCACGCTCTTCAAGGACCTCGGCCGGCCTGAGGCCTTTCCCTGGTACGTGGCCGTGCTGTGCCTGATCTCCGCGCTCGTGTATCTGAAGCTGCCGGAGGGCGCGGACAAGCCCCTGGAGCGGTAGCCGCACTGGACTCGGCGGCACAGGATCCGGGAGCTCCGGCCGGTCGCGGCGTCCGCCGGCCCGCCACCGGGAGGACTCGAATTTGTGAATGTTTCTTCTGAACCATTGCCAATGCGGACAACTCGGCGCACTCTCGGCATCAGGTCTCGTGAGCCGGATACGGCTCAAGGCTCCCGTTCGCTCCTGTGGGGGGTGGCGAGCGGGCTTGCCCCGTCTGCTCCCGCAGTGGAGCGGGCGGGGCCCCTTGTCTTGCGTCCCGGACGTGACGGGAGCACTCTCGGTATCAGCCCTCAGGGCCAGAGCCCCCGCTTCGCCGGACACACCCCCAGTTTGTCCGGCGGAGTGGGGGCACTGCTGTGCCGGCAGGCCCCCTGACCAGGGATGATCAGGGGGACGACCCGGGACGACGGGAGCCCGTCCGGGGCCGGAACAGCTAGCCGCGGTAGAGGAAGTACTGCCGCCGGGTGCGGTCGAAGGCGCGGACCTCGTCCTCCCAGGCCCCGGTGATCTCGTCGGTGTCCTTGCCGGCGTCGAGCATCGTCCGCAGCCGCGTCGAACCGGACAGTTTGTCGATCCAGTACGGGCGGGGGTCGTCGTCCTTGCGCCAGGCGAAGCCGTCGTAGCGTGCCGCCTCGGCCAGCATCGCCACCGCCGTAGGAATGGGACGGTAGCGGCGCGGGTCGGTGACGTGCAGCTGGACGCCCGCGCAGGTCTTGCCCACGTGCTTGCTGAAGGTGGGCACGAAGTAGCCCTCCCGGAACCGGACGCCGGGCAGCTTCCTGGCGTTGAGCCTGTCGCTGTAGTGGTAGTCGAGGTAGGGGGCTCCGATGAGCTCGAAGGGCCGCGTGGTGCCCCGTCCCTCGGAGAGGTTCGTGCCCTCGAAGTAACCCGTGCCCGAATACACGGTGGCGGTGTCGGGGAACGGCATGTTCGGAGACGGCGGCACCCACGGAAGCCCCGTCTCCTGCGCGGGAGCCGATGGGTCCAGTCCCTGGACGCGTACGACCTCGAGATCGGCCTTGCCTCCCTTGCCCTCCCCGGGCAGGAGCTCGCCGTTGAAGTAGCCGGCCAGCTCACCGACCGTCATGCCGTGCTGCTGGATGATCGGCTTCAGACCCACACCGGAGGTGAAGTCCTTCGTCATCATCGGCCCGTCCGCCCGCCGGCCGGCGGGGTTGGGACGGTCCAGGACGATGAAGGCGGCCTTCGTGTCGCGGGCGGCGACCATCGCCTGGTACATCGTCCAGATGTAGGTGTAGAAGCGCACACCGACGTCCTGGATGTCGAAGACGATGGTGTCCGCGCCCGCCTTGCGGAACAGCTTCGCCATCTTCGCGGCGTCCGCGCCGTACGCGTCGTAGACCGTCAGGCCCGTGCGCGGGTCCTCGAACTCCGGCTCGGACTCGCCCGCCTGCGCGCTGCCGCGGAAGCCGTGTTCGGGGCCGAAGACCCCGACGATGTCCAGCTCCTTCCGCGCGGCCATGGAGTCCACGATGTGGCTGGTGTCCCGCAGCACCCCCGTCGGATTGCTGACCACTCCGACCTTGCGGTCGCGCAGCATCCTCCAGCCGGATGCCGCCGCGGCCTCGGCGCCCGTGACGACGCGCCCGTGCGCGGGTCCGCCGGGAGGAGTGGCCGCGGACGCGCTGCCGGCGGTGAGCAGCGGGGCGCCGAGGGCGGCAGCCGTGCCGCCGAGGATCGAGCGGCGGGAGGGGGCGCTGGACATCGGCGGGCGTCCTTCCGGAGAGGGGCGGTCGGGGCAGCGGGTGGCGGCCGGGACACAGCTGGTGACGCAAGTTATCCCACGGTCATGGTGGCTGCCAGGGTGCGCGCACGCCGCCAGTGGTACGCACAATGGCAGCAGCACGGTGGGAGGATGACCCGTATGCCGAATCCGACGAACGCAGGCGTCACGATCGTCCGGGGCGACATCACCGAACAGGACGTGGACGCCGTGGTCAACGCCGCCAACTCCTCGCTGCTGGGCGGCGGGGGAGTCGACGGCGCCATTCACCGCAAGGGCGGAGGCGACATCCTCGCGGAGTGCCGCGAGCTGCGCTCCTCCAGCCATCCGGACGGCTTGCCGACCGGGCAGGCCGTCGCCACGACGGCGGGGCGGCTGCCGGCGCGACGGGTGATCCACACGGTCGGACCCGTCTGGGCCAAGAGCGAGGACCGCTCGGAGCTGCTGGCGTCCTGCTACCGCGAATCGCTGCGCGTCGCACGGGAGTCGGGCGCCCGCACGGTGGCCTTCCCGGCGATCTCCACCGGCGTGTACGGCTGGCCGCTCGACGACGGGGCGCGTATCGCCGTGGCCACCGTGCGCGAAGAGGCGGACGACTTCGACGAAGTGCGGTTCGTGCTCTTCGACGAACGCTCCTACGAGATCTTCGCCGCCGAGCTGTCGGGGCGGTGAGACCGGTGCGCGCCCCGTCCGGGGGTGCGCTCACAGGGCAGGGTCGATGAGCTCGACGGCGCGCAGCGCGGCTGCCAGGGCCGTGCGGCCGTCGGCGTCGTCCCTGTGCTCATCCCATGCGGTGACGTCCACAGCGGTGTCGGTGAGCTTGATCGTGTGCTCGTCGCCGTGGGCCGCCGCACGTTCGAAGACCTCCTCGGCGGTGAGACGCGAGGCCGTCCCGGCGGGCGGGGTCGCGGCGTCGGCGGGGGTGTAGGCGGCGGTGACCGCGGCGGCCGCCGACCAGGCGGCGTCCAGACTCGGCAGCCAGAGATGCTCGGGCAGTGCGGGCAGCGTCCGCAGCACCGCGTTCGGCGCGGTCGCCGCGTGTACGAGCATCACGGGTGAGCCGTGCGCGTGCGTCGCGTAGCGGTGGGTGGCAGCCCGGACGACGTCCTTCAGGCGCTTCTCGGCGTGCGCCGGGTCCTGCCCTGCGGTCGCGGGACGGGCCGGCAGGGCTTCGAGCTGGGCCAGCCGCCCCCGGATGCCGCCGCTCTGGTCCGGTATGGCACGCACGGCGGCGAGACCTTCCGCCGCCGAGTCCGCGGCCGGCAGGAGCGTGATCCCGGGCAGAACCGAGTGGCGGGCCGCCCAGTAGCCGAGTGCGTGTGCGAGCTCCGCCACCCTGGGCGAGGCCGGAGGGCTGCCGGGACCGGCCTCCTCCGGACCGAGCAGCGTCCGCACGGCGTGCCCCACCCGGATCACGCCGTGCGTCGCCGCCGCGCTGATGCCCGGCAGCAGCCGGGGCCACCACTGCGTGAGCACCTCGCGCCAGGGACGTTCCTCCAGCGCACGCGTGAAGTAGCCGATCCAGTCGGCCAGTCGCCCGGGGTCGCCCAGGGCCTCACGCCACACCTCGTCCGTCACACGCGAAGACGGCGAGGGCATCTCCTCGAGGTGGTCCCGGTAGCGGTCGATCCAGCGGTGCACGGCGGGCGCCTGCCCGTGCCGCACCAGCGCCTCGACGGCCATGGGGGCGTGGTTGGTCAGCCAGTCGTCGCGTTCGGGGCCGCTGCTGTGCAGGCGCTCCAGCGCCTCGTCCAGCGTGCCGCTGCTGTCTGTTCTGCCGGTGTCCTTGTTCATGTCCGCCGACGCTAGAGCGCGTTCCGGCGGTGCGTAACGGCCCGGCGGCCCCTCCGCTGGACCCTTCGTGAACGCGACTCGGGGACTAGGCCCCGCGGGGAGAGAGTCCTAGGGCCGTTCGTCCGGCGACCGGTCGCCGGCGCGTGCGTCCGGTCGCCGGTCCGGGACGGACGTCAACGGGCGGGCGGGGGGCGGGGGTTCACCCGGTGAACCCGGCCTGGGCGCCCTGCCGTTCGGCCGCGCTGCGCAGCACGCAGAACTCGTTGCCCTCGGGGTCGGTGAGCACCGCCCAGCCGGAGCCGTCGTCGTTGCGGTGGTCGTCGCTCATCGACGCGCCCCGCTCCAGGAGCCGTTCGACTTCCCGGTCGCGCGATTCCCGCGCGGCCACGCACAGATGGAGGCGGTTCTTCACGGCTTTGGGCTCGGGGACCTTCAGGAACAGCAGCTCCCGGCCTCCCTCCAGGGGCAGGCCCACCTCGGTGTCGCCGGGCTTGTCGTCCGGGTGTACGGGCACGCCCAGGACCTCGCTCCAGAAGCGGGCCAGCGCGTAGGGATCGGAGCAGTCGACGGCGATGTTCTGCAGGGTGGAAGTCACCCGCACAGTCTTCCGTGAGCCCTGACGCCGGGCCACCCGATTCCATGCGGCAGGCGCTGCAGCCGCTGCACGTGTGTCGGGTGTGCGGGCGTCCGAGGGCCACGCGGGCGGCGCGGGCCCGCGGGTCACGGTTCCGGTGAGGTGATGATCACCTCCAGGGTGCGGGGGCCGTGCACCCCCTCGACGCGGTCGAGTTCGATGTCGCTGGTGGCCGACGGGCCCGAGATCCACGTCTGCGGACGGGCCGGGTCCAGCCGTCTCAGAGCCTGCGGCACGGAGTCCACGATCTGCTCCGGGGCGCGCACGACACAGATGTGGTGGTCCGGCACGAGCGAGATGCGGCGCCGTCCCTGGTCCTCTCCCGCGTCCAGCACGATGGTCCCCGTCTCGGCGACCGCCACGGCGCAGCCCGTCACGACGCTGTCCAGTGCGTCGAGTTCACGGGGGGACGCCGCCGGGTCGTCGGCGACCCGCTCGACCTCCGCTGGCAGCCACTCTTCCGGGATGCCGGGGGGCGCCACGACGCTGCGGGCGCCGCGTGCCCGGAGGAGTTCCGCGATCGTGGCGGGCAGTTCCCCGGCGCCGCAACGGTGCACCAGGGCGCGGTAGTCGGCGAGGTTCTCCGCGAGCAGGTCCAGCCGCTCGGCGTCGCTGCGCTCCGCGTGGCTGGTCCAGTAGTCGCGCGGTACGTGCGTCTCGTCGGGGCCCTCGTCGCGCGGCACGTCGGCAAGCGCGCGGCGTACCCGGCCCAGTACGGTCTCCCGGCTGTTCACTCGGGGTCTCCTTCGTGCCCGGCGGTGTCCGGGCCGCGGTTGCGCAGCCACCAGTCGCGGAAGGACTCGGGCGCCGGCCGCGGCAGGTCACGGCTGTCCGACCAGGCCTTGCCCGCGCCGGGCAGCGGAAGCCGCCGCGGCGTCAGCCGCCGGCTGCGGGCGGCCAGGCGCTGCCCGGCACGCAGCGCCCGGGGATGGTCGAACGTCCACCGGGCCGCCCGCATCACGGCACGCTCGGCGGCATGCCCCTTCGCCGGCTTGATGGTGGTCTTCTGCCCGCGGACCGTGACCGTGCCGCCCTCGACGACGCGTTCGCGCAGATGCACGAGGACTTCCGGGATGTCGATGGCGACGGGGCACACCTCGTAGCAGGCGCCGCACAGCGACGACGCGTACGGCAGCGAGGCGTCCAGCTCGCTCTGCACGCCCCGCAGTTGAGGAGTGAGGATGGCGCCGATCGGCCCGGGATAGGCCGATCCGTAGGCGTGGCCCCCGGCGCGCTCGTAGACGGGACAGACGTTCAGGCAGGCCGAGCAGCGGATGCAGCGCAGTGCCTGCCGGCCGACGGTGTCCGCCAGCGCGTCGGTACGGCCGTTGTCGAGCAGCACGAGATGGAAGGCCGACGGCCCGTCCTCGTCGGTGGTGCCCGTCCATGTGGAGGTGTAGGGGTTCATGCGCTCCGCGGTGGAGGAGCGCGGCAGGGTCTGCAGGAAGACCTCCAGGTCCTGCCACGTCGGCACGATCTTCTCGATGCCCACGACCGAGATCAGCGTCTCGGGCAGCGTCAGGCACATGCGGCCGTTGCCCTCGGACTCCACGACCACGAGGGTGCCGCTCTCGGCGACCATGAAGTTGGCGCCGGAGACGCCCACCTTGGCGTTCAGGAACTTCTCCCGCAGATGCAGCCGCGCGGCCTCGGCCAGCTCCGCCGGGTCGTCGCTGAGGTTCCTCGGCGCGGCCCGTCCCCAACTGCCCATCTTCTCGCGGAAGATGTCGCGGATCTGGTCGCGGTTGCGGTGGATCGCGGGGACCAGGATGTGGGAGGGCAGGTCGTCCCCGAGCTGCACGATGAGTTCGGCGAGGTCGGTCTCGTACGCGGAGATGCCCGCCTCCGCGAGCGCGTCGTTGAGCCCGGTCTCCTGCGTGGCCATGGACTTGACCTTCACGACCTCGCTCTCGCCCGTCTCCCGGACCAGCTCCGTGACGATCCTGTTGGCCTCCTCCGCGTCGCACGCCCAGTGGACGTGCCCGCCCGCGGCGGACACCGCTGCCTCCAACTGCTCCAGATAGTGGTCGAGATGGCGCAGCGTACGGTTCTTCAGGGCCGCGCCCGCGGCGCGCAACTGCTCCCAGTCGCCGAGCTCTTCGACGGCCTTGGCCCGCTTGGCGCGGATGGTGTGCGTGGCGTGCCGCAGATTGCCGCGCAGCCGCATGTCGCGCGTCGAAGCCGCGGCGGCCCGTGGGAAGGAGGGCATGCCCAGATACGTACCGCTCACAGTGCTGCCTCCTCGGTACCGGCCAGGATCTCCGCGATGTGTACGGGTCGGGTCGCGGAGCCGCGACGGGTGAGGGTGCCGCCGATGTGCATGAGGCAGGAGTTGTCCACCGTGCAGACCGCCTCCGCGCCCGTCTCCTCGATGTGGCGGGCCTTGTCCGCGCCCATGGCGGCCGAGACGTCGGCGTTCTTCACGGCGAACGTGCCGCCGAATCCGCAGCACTCCTCCGCGCCCTCCAGCTCCACCAGCCGCAGCCCCCGCACGGCCTCCAGCAGCCGGCGCGGCCGGTCGCCGAGGCCGAGCATCCGCAGGCCGTGGCAGGTGGGGTGGTAGGTGACGGTGTGGGGGTAGTACGCGCCGACGTCCGTCACGCCGAGCACGTCCACGAGGAACTCCGTGAGCTCGTAGGTGCGGGCCACGGAGCCGGCGGTCGCCTCCGCGTCGATCCGCGGGTAGTTGTCCCGCACCATCGCTGCGCAGGACCCGGAGGGGACGACGATGTGGTCGTAGCCGCGGAAGACGTCCGCGTAGCGGCGCGCCAGCGGCACGGCCTCCTTGCGGTAGCCCGTGTTGAACTGCGGCTGCCCGCAGCAGCTCTGGCCGCCGGGGAAGCCGACCTCGATCCCGAGCCGCTCCAGCAGCGTGACGACGGCCTGGCCCGTTCCGGGGTAGAGCGTGTCGTTGATGCAGGTGATGAAGAGTGCGACCCGCACGGTCCCTCTTCCTCCTCGTCTTGTCTGCGGCCCGTCTCCGGGCGTCTGGTTCAGCGGCCTGCCCGGACCGCCGCGGCGGCACCGGCCCACTCCTGCGGACTGCCGTGGTCACCGGAGGGCTGGTACGTCCTCAGCGGCAGCGTGTCATACAGGAGCCGCCTGACCAGCCCCGCGTCGTCGCCGATCACCCCGTGCGCACGGGCCTGCACGGCGACGTTGCCGAGCGCGGCGGCCTCCGCCGGACCCGCGACGACGGGCAACCCGCAGGCGTCGGCGGTGAGCTGGCACAGCAGCTCGTTGTGCACGCCGCCGCCGACGACGTGCACCACGTCGACCTCGGTGTCCGCGAGGCGCTGGGCGTCCTCGACCGCCAGCCGGTGTGCGATCGCGAGCGAGTCGAGCACGCACCGGGCCGTCCCGGCGGGGCCGTCAGGTACGGGCCGTCCCGCACGCCGGCACGCCTCGCCGATCCGCTGCGGCATCCTGCCGGGGGCGAGGAACTCCGGATCGCCCGCGTCCACGACGGACCTCAGGGGTGTGCGGGAGCCCGCGTCGCGCAGCAGCGGCTCGAACTCCTGCGGGCTGCCTGCCGATTCCCAGGAGCGCATGCACTCCTGCAGCAGCCACAGGCCCATGATGTTGCGGAGGTAGCGGACGGTCCCGTCGACGCCGAGTTCGTTGGTGAAGTTCGCGCGCCTGCTCTCCTCGGTCAGTACGGGCTCCGCCAGCTCCAGCCCGGCCAGCGACCAGGTGCCGGTGGCGATGTAGGCGAAACGGCCGCTGCGGGCCGGCACCGCGGCGACCGCCGACGCGGTGTCGTGCGAGCCGACGGCCGTCACCGGGACCGGCCCGTCCAGCCCTGTCTCGTCGAGTACCTCCGGCAGGAGCTCCCCGGCCGCGTCCCCGGGACGGCGCAGCGGCGGGAACAGGGACAGGGGCACACCGGCGGCCTCGGCGACCGTCTGCGACCAGTCGCGTGTGCGCGGGTCGATGAGCTGCGTCGTGGAGGCGTTGGTCAGCTCGGTGCCGCGCACACCCGTCAGCCAGTACGAGATCAGATCCGGTATGAGCAACAGCGCCCGCGCGGCAGCGAGTTGAGCGGAATCACGGGCCGCGCCGAGCTGGTACACCGTGTTGAAGGGGAGGTACTGCAGGCCCGTGTGCGCGTACAGCTCCTGCGGCGGGAGAGTCTCCGCGAGGCGGCCGGCCATCCCCTCGGTGCGGGCGTCCCGGTAGTGGACCGGGTTGCCCAGCAGTACGCCGTCGGCGTCCAGCAGTCCGTAGTCCACCGCCCACGAGTCCACACCCACCGACGCCACGGGCCCGGCCCGGCGGAGCCCGTCGAGCACGCCCTGGTGGAGCGCGAGTATGTCCCAGTGCAGCGTTCCGCCCGTACGCACCGGCCTGTTGGGGAAGCGGTGCACCTCCCGCAGCTCCAGCGAGTCCGGCCCGACGGCGCCGGTCATGACCCGTCCGCTGGACGCACCGAGATCGACGGCGGCGAACCGGGCCGCGGTGCGCCGCGACGACGCCGGGTGCGCGGTCGATGCGGAAGGGGCAGGTGACACGGCGGCTGGTCCTCGGGGTCGGGCCCTCGCGGTCCGGGCGGTGGGCGATGGTCGGGCGATGGGCATTGGGCGGTGGACGGTGGCGTGCGGCGGGACGCTCAGCGCAGGAACGCGGCCGGCACGCCCGCGTCGACGGGGATGTGCAGCCCGGTGGTGTGGCTCAGATCGCCTCCCGTGAGGGCGAAGACGGCGTTCGCGACGTGCTCGGGCAGCACCTCCCGCTTCAGCAGCGTCCGCTGGGCGTAGAACTCGCCGAGCTTCTCCTCGGGCACGCCGTAGACCGCCGCGCGCTGCGCGCCCCAGCCGCCCGCGAAGATCCCCGAACCCCGTACGACACCGTCCGGGTTGACGCCGTTGACGCGGATGCCCAGCTCGCCGAGCTCGGCGGCCAGAAGCCGGACCTGGTGCGCCTGGTCGGCCTTGGCCGCGCCGTAGGCGATGTTGTCCGGCCCCGCGAACACGCCGTTCTTGGAGGCGATGTAGACGATGTCGCCGCCCAGTCCCTGCGCCTTCATCACCCGGGCACCCTCACGGGAGGCCAGGAAGGAGCCGCGGGCCATGATGCGGTGCTGCGTGTCCCAGTCGTCCGCGCTGGTCTCCAGCAGCGGCCTGGAGAGGGAGATGCCCGCGTTGTTGACGACGAGATCGACCCCGCCGAAGGCGAGCGCGGCCGCACGGAAGGCCGCCGCGATCTCCTCCTCGGACGTGACGTCGACCGCGGCGGCGACGGCCTTGTCCGGGCCGCCCAGCTCGGCTGCGACCTCCTCGGCGCTCTGTGTGTTCCGGTCGGCGACGACGACGCACGCACCTTCCGCGGACAGCCGGTGTGCGATGGCCCGCCCGATGCCCGAGGCGGCGCCCGTCACCAGCGCGACACGCGTCGCCAGCGGCCTGGGCGGAGGCATCCGGCGCAGTTTCGCCTCCTCCAGCTCCCAGTACTCGATGCGGAACTTCTCCGACTCGGGGATGGGGGAGTAGGAGGAGACGGCTTCGGCACCGTGCATCACATTGATCGCGTTGAGGTAGAACTCGCCCGCCACGCGGGCCGTCTGCTTGTCCTTGCCGAAGGAGAACATCCCCACGCCCGGGACCAGCACGACCGCCGGGTCGGCGCCGCGCATGGGCGGCGAGTCAGGGCCCGCGTGCCGTTCGTAGTAGGCGCGGTAGCCCTCGCGGTACTCCTCGTGCAGCTCCCGCAGCCTGGCCTCGGCCTCCTCCAGGGGAGCCGCGGCGGGCAGGTCGAGGACGAGCGGGGAGACCTTCGTCCGCAGGAAGTGGTCCGGGCAGGAGGTGCCGAGCGCCGCGAGCCGCTGATGCTCCTCGCGGGAGAGGAAGTCCAGCACCGCCCCTGAGTCGTCGAAGTGGCCGATCTGCGGCCGGTCCGCCGAGGCCAGCCCCCGGATCAGCGGTGCCAGCGCGGCGGCACGCTCCCGCCGCTCCTGGCGCGGTAGCGGCCCGAATCCCTCCAGAACGGGGCCGAACGGCTCCGGCCTTCCACGCTCGGCGAGGAAGCGGGCCGCCGTGCCGATGATGTGCAGCGAGTTGCGTTCGCACTCGTCGCTCGAATCGCCCCATGCGGTGATGCCGTGGCCGCCCAGCACGCACCCGACGGCCCCCGGGTTGTCCTCCTTGACGGCGGCGATGTCCAGGCCCAGCTGGAAGCCGGGGCGCCGCCAGGGCACCCACACCACGCTGTCGCCGAAGCAGTCGCGGGTCAGCTTCTCCCCGTCGGCGGCGCAGGCCAGAGCGATCCCGGAGTCGGGGTGGAGATGGTCGACGTGCGGTGCGTCGAGCAGGCCGTGCATGGCCGTGTCGATGGAGGGCGCAGCCCCGCCCTTGCCGTGGAGGCAGTGGTCGAAGGCGGCGACCATCTCGTCCTCGCGGCCGACACCCGGGTAGACGCCCTTCAGCGCGCGCAGCCGGTCCAGTCGCAGCGCGGCCAGGCCCTCGCCGGTGAGGGTGCCGAGGTCGCCGCCGGAGCCCTTGACCCACAGCAGTTCGGTGTCCTGCCCGGTGACGGGGTCGGCGGCGAGACCCTTGGCCGAAGTGTTGCCACCGGCGTAGTTGGTGTTGCGCGGGTCGGCGCCGAGGCGGTGCGAGCGTGCCAGCAGTTCGCCGACCGTGTCGTGCTGTCGTGCCGTCATGCTGAACTACGCTCCCCAGCCTGCTTGTTGGCCGCCCTTGCGTTCCTCGGTGATCCTCTGCGCCCATCCGGAGCGGTGGTACGCGGCGACGGGGTCGGCGTCGCGGCCGCTCTCCTCGCGCACCTGGGCGAGTAGCGGCCGTACGTCGGTGTTGTAGGCGTCCATCAGCACCGCGTTGGCGCCGAGCACGTCACCGGACAGCTGAGCGCTCTCCAGGGCGCCGCGGTCCACGAGCAGGGCCTTCGCCGTGGCCTCCTGCACGTTCATCACGGAGCGGATGATGGCGGGGATCTTCGGCTCGATGTTGTGGCACTGGTCGAGCATGAAGGCGATCCCGGCGGCGTCGTCCATGCCGCCGCCGCGTATCACCTCGCACATGATGCGGAAGAGCTGGAACGGGTCGGCGGCGCCGACCATCAGGTCGTCGTCCGCGTAGAAGCGGGAGTTGAAGTCGAAGCCGCCCAGCTTCCCCTCGCGCAGCAGGAGCGCGACGATGAACTCGATGTTGGTGCCCGGCGCGTGGTGCCCGGTGTCGACCACGACCTGTGCCTTCGGGCCGAGCTTCAGGCAGTGGGCGTAGGCGGTGCCCCAGTCGGGAACGTCCGTGGTGTAGAAGGCCGGTTCGAAGAACTTGTACTCCAGCAGCATCCGCTGGCCCTCGCCCAGCCGGTCCCGTACCGCCGTGAGCGCCTCGGCGAGCCTGTCCTGACGGGCCCGGATGTCGTCCTGGCCGGGGTAGTTGGTGCCGTCGGCGAACCACAGCTTCAGGTCGCGGGAGCCGGTCGCGTCCATGATGTCCACGCACTCCAGCAGGTGGCCCAGGGCCTTGCGGCGGACCGCCGCGTCGGGGTGGGTGACCGACCCGAGCTTGTAGTCGTCGTCCTGGAAGACGTTGGAGTTGACGGTGCCGAGGCCCAGCCCGCGCTCCTTCGCGTACGAGGCCAGCGCGCCGTAGTCCTCCACCTTGTCCCAGGGGATGTGCAGCGCCACGGTGGGCGCGACTCCGGTGTGCTCGTGTACGCGGGCGGCGTCGTCCAGCTTCTCCTCGGGGGTGCGCGGCACCCCCGCCTGCGCGAACACCTTGAAGCGGGTTCCGGAGTTCGCGTACGCCCACGAGGGAGTCTCGATCCGCTGTGCGGTGAGAGCGGCCCTGACGGCCGCCCGGTCCGGCTCTGACATGCGTCTCCTCCGTGTGGCACGGCGGGTTCGGGCCGGGGCCCGCCCGATCCCGCCGTGCCATGAAACGTTTCAGGAAAGCTACTTGCGCAGGTGACCGCCGTCAATAGCCCAGTGCCCCGGGGCCGCACGGCGGGGTCTCATCCGCCGTCCGACACGAACCGGTGCGTGCCCGAACCGGCCTCGAACACGGCGCAACCCTGCCGGGCGTGCAGGAATCGCGCTCCCCGCGCGCTCACGGCCGAAGGGTCCGCGGCCGGTACCCACACCTCGCCGGTGGTGTTGGGCGGCAGGACGACGGTGAGGCGGAAACGGTCCCCGGGGTCGAGGGTCCAGTGGGTGCGGACCGGTCCGTAGAGCGTGTCGTGCCTGGCGTCCACCCTGCGTACTCCGCCGCCGGGCCGCGGCCGCACCAGCGTCCTGCGGAATCCCGGTTCGGCCGGTGCGATCCCCGCCAGGTTCCGGTACATCCACTCGCCCACGCAGCCGTAGGCGTAGTGGTTGAAGGAGTTCATCCCCACGTCCTGGAAGCTGCCGTCGGGTCTGATCGAATCCCACCGCTCCCACATCGTCGTCGAGCCCTTGTCGATCTGATAGCCCCAGGAAGGGAACGTGCGCCGGTGCAGCAGGCGGTGGGCGAGGTCCGTGTGCCCCGTCCCGGTCAGCGCGGGCAGCAGTCGGGGAGTGCCCAGGAAGCCCGTGGACAGGTGCCCGCCGCGGGCCTCGATCAGTTCCACGAGACGGTCCGCCGCCGCGCGCCGCGCCGCCGCCGTCGGCAGCAGGTCCATCGAGAGCGCCAGCACGTATGCGGTCTGGGTGTCGCCCTTGATCCGGCCGTTCCCGTCCACGTACGCGGCGTCGAACGCGTCCCTGATCCGCCGGTGAAGCCTCTCGTACGGGCCGGAGTCCTCCTCCAGCACCCGGGCGGTTTCCGCGACGAGCCCGGTGACGTGGGCGAAGCAGGCGGTGCCGATGACGTCCTTGGGGGTCTCGTCGTCGACGTTGAGCCAGTCTCCGTACCCCTCGGCGGGCCGCAGAAGCCCGTCGCTGTGCTCCTGGAGGTACGCGATCCACCGGCGCATCGCCGGCCAGTTCTCGCGCAGCACGCGCACGTCCCCGTACGCCTGGTGCAGCGCCCAGGGCACCGTCACACCCGCGTCGCCCCATCCGGCGACGCCCTTGCCGAGCGGGCCGGCGAAGGGTGCCACGTCAGGGTAGGCGCCGTTCTCGTCCTGCCCGTCGCGCAGGTCCTGGAGCCACTTGGTGAGGAAGCGCGCGGACTCCATGGTGTAGGCGGCGGTGGGGGAGAAGACGTTGATGTCGCCCGACCAGCCGAGCCTCTCGTCGCGTGCCGGAGTGTCGGTGGGGACCGAGAGGAAGTTGCCGCGCTGGCCCCAAGTGATGTTGGCGTGGAGCTTGTTGAGCATCGGGTCGTCGGTGGAGAAGTCCATCGTGAACGGGGCGGCCGTGTGCATCACCAGGCCGGTGACCGCGTCGCGCGGCGGCCTTCCGGGCCAGCCGGTGACCTCGGCGTAGCGGAATCCGTGGAAGGTGAACCGCGGCTCGTAGGTCTCCCGTCCGCTCCCGTTCAGCGTGAAGGTGTCGACGGCGCGGGCGGTGCGGAGATTGGCGACGTAGAGGGCACCGTCCTGGTCGAGGACCTCCCCGTGCCGCACGTGGATCCGCCGGCCGGTCTCGCCGCCCTCGACGGTCAGGCGCAGGCAGCCGACCATGTTCTGGCCGAAGTCGAACAGGAAGACGCCGGGGCGTACTTCGGTGGTCCTCTCCGGTGAGATCTCCTTCATCACCCGGGTCGGTGCGTCCGTCATCGCGACGACGGCCGGGCCGTCACTTCCGGGGCGGGCACCGGAAGGGACCGCGGGCTCCCAGTGCGCGTCGTCGAATCCGGGCTCCCTCCAGCCCGGGGTCTCGGCGCGGGCGTCGTACTGCTCGCCCATCACGAGGTCGGCCGTCACCAGCGGCCCTCTCGCGGCCCGCCACTGCGCGTCGGTGCCGACACGGGTGGTGCGGCCGTCCTCGTGGACGATCTCCAACTGGGCCAGCAGCGCGGGGTGTTCGCCGTACTGGTGCTGTCCGAACCAGCCGACGTTCCCGGCGTACCAGCCCGGCGCGAGAGTCACCGCGAGGGCGTTGTCACCCTGCCGCAGCGCCTCGGTGACGTCGTAGGTCCGGTACGCCACGCGCTTGCCGTAGTCCGTCCAGCCGGGGGTGAGCCGGTCCTCGCCGACGCGGACGCCGTTGATGTGTGCCTCGTAGAGCCCGAGCGCGGTGGCATGGAGGCGTGCCCTGGCCACGCGCCGGGCGGGGAGCCGGAAGGAGCGGCGCAGCTGCGCGGGCGACTGTTCCGGACGCACCTTGCCCCAGGGGTCCTCGCCCCAGGCGGCGGCCCTCCGGGCGTGTGGCCAGGCGCTGTCGTCGTAGCCGGGGGAGCGCCAGTCGCCGGCGGGCTCCCCGTCCGTGGACCTCCAGGTCGCGTCGGTGGAGAACCGCTCGGTGCCGTCGCCGGTGGTCACCTCCAGTACGGCCAGCAGACCGGCCGGCGACGCCTCGGAGTTGACCGCCTCGAGCGCCAGCGTGTTGGCACCGGGGCGCAGTTCGCGGGTGACGTCGAGCAGCGCCGGCCTGCTCCAGCCCTTCTGCACCGGCAGGGCGTCACGGGAGGCGACCTCGGTCCCGTTGACGTAGGCGGTGAAGCCGTTGTCGGCGGCGACGACGAGCCGCGCCGCACGCACCGTTCCGGATATCCCGGTGCTGCCGCGGAACCAGCGGGTGCCGGCCGGTGCCCGGGAGGACGGGTCGCCCTCGGGGAACCAGATCCACCCGGTCCCCTCCAGCGCGGGCGGCGCGACGAGGGAGGGCGGCGCAGTGATCCACTCCGAGCGCCACTGTGCGGCGTCCATCAGCCCGGTCTCCCACCAGGACGGCGCCGACCAGGGCGAGGGCCCTCCCTCCCCGCCCCACACGCGCACCGACCAGTGGTAGCGCGTGCGGGGCTCCAGGCGCGGTCCGCCGTACGGCACGAGGACCGAATCTCGCGAGGTGACCCTGCCGCTGTCCCACACGTCGGGGTCGGAGAGGCGGCCGGGGCTCGTGGCCACACGGATGCGGTAGGCCTGCTGGAGGCGGTCCGGCAGCCGTGAGCCGAGGCGCCAGGTGAACCGGGGACGCGGGGCGTCGAGGCCGAGCGGCCGGTCCGCGTACTCCGTCGTCGTGGCGGTGACGTGGAGTCCTCCGCCGCCTGCTTCCCCGACGCCGGTGCCGGCGGCGACGGCGGCCGGGGAGCTCGTTCCCAGTGCTGTCGCGGACATGCCGGAGACGGTCGCGGTCGCGAGCAGATGACGTCTGCTGATCAATGTGCACCTCCTGTGGCGGCGCCACCTCGGTGGACGCCGGGTTGGTGAGGGGCAAAACGTTTCAACCGAGCGGCGCCAGGAACGTAGAGCCACCGGCCGCGGGCGTCAATGGCGCCGGTGCGAAGGCACTTGCCTGGAGCGTGACCCTTGACGCGCCTGAGGTGCGGGGCTAGCTTCCCCGAAAGCTCGTTGAAACATTTCATTTCAGAGCAGGCTCCCGCCCCACCGGCACCCGCCGCACCGGGATCACGCCCCGGCCCCACGCCGCGTGTCCGGGCCGCGGTCAGCAGCACAGGAGGAGCAGGACATGACCCAGCCAGAACCGGGGGCGGCCCCGGTGCCGGTCCTCGCCCTGGAGGGGGTGAGCAAGTCCTTCGGCAACGTCCGCGCCCTGCAGGGCGTCGACCTGGCCCTGCACGCGGGAGAGGCACACGCCCTGGCCGGGGAGAACGGCGCGGGCAAGTCCACACTCATCAAGATCCTCGGCGGGGTCCACACGCCCGAGGCCGGCACCGTACGGCTCGACGGAAGCCCCGTCGTCTTCGCGGGCCCCGCCGGCGCGCGCGACGCGGGCATCGCCGTCATCTATCAGGAGCCCATGCTCTTCGCGGACCTGTCCATCGCTGAGAACATCTTCATGGGCCGTCAGCCCCGCCGCGCGCTCGGACGCATCGACCACGGCGCCGTGCGCGAGGCGACGGCGGCACTGATGCGACGTCTCGGCGTCGACCTCGACCCGGACCGCCCGGCCCGTGGACTGTCCATCGCCGACCAGCAGATCGTCGAGATAGCCAAGGCCCTCTCCTTCGACGCCCGCGTGCTGATCATGGACGAACCGACCGCCGCCCTCACCGGCACCGAGACCGCGCGGCTCTTCTCCGTCGTCGAAGCGCTGCGCGCCGCGGGCGCCGCCGTGCTGTTCATCTCGCACCGGCTGGAGGAGATCTTCCGGCTCTGCCGCCGCGTCACCACACTCCGCGACGGCCGGCTCGTGGCCACCGAAGCACTCGAAGGGCTCACCGAGGACGACCTCGTACGCCGCATGGTCGGCCGTGACCTGGAGGAGCTGTACCCCAAGCAGGACACCACGCCCGGCGCGCGGGCCCTCACGGTGCGCAGACTCACCCGCGAAGGCGTCTTCCACGACGTCTCGTTCGACGTGCGCCGCGGCGAAATCGTCGCCCTCGCAGGCCTGGTGGGCGCCGGACGCAGCGAAGTCGTGCAGGCCGTCTTCGGCGTCGACCGCGCCGACGCGGGCGAGGTCGAGGTCGACGGAACGGCGCTGAAACCCGGTTCGCCGACCGCCGCCATGGACGCGGGAGTCGCCCTCGTACCCGAGGACCGGCGGCAGCGCGGACTGGTGATGGAGATGTCCATCGAGCGGAACATCGCACTGACCGGACTGGACAGGCTCGGCAGCGCGGGCATGGTGCGCCGTTCCCTGGAACGCTCCCGCGCGGCCGACTGGGCGGTGCGGCTGCGGCTGAAGTACAACCGGCTCACGGACACCGCGGGCGTGCTCTCCGGCGGCAACCAGCAGAAGGTCGTGCTCGCCAAGTGGCTGGCCACCGAGCCCGGCGTCCTCATCGTCGACGAACCGACGCGCGGCATCGACGTCGGCACCAAGGCCGAGGTGCACCGGCTGCTCACCTCCCTCGCGGAAGAGGGCATCGCCGTGCTGATGGTCTCCTCCGACCTGCCCGAAGTCCTCGGCATGGCCGACCGGGTGCTGGTGATGCACGAGGGACGGCTCGTGGCCGAGATACCCCGGGCGGACGCCACCGAGGAGTCGGTCATGGCGGCGGCCACCGGACGGCCCATCAAGCGACCTTCAGAAAGGTAGGGCCGCGTGAGCGACACCCTGGAGAAGCCGCCGCCGCAGCCGTCCGGCACCGCCCGCGGCGGCCGTCCCGCGCCCCGGCGCTCGGCCCGCTCCCTGACCGACCTGGTCTTCCGCATACGGGAGTTGAGCATCGGCGGCGCCCTCGCGCTGCTGATCCTCGGCACGTATCTCGTCAACCCCGGCTTCCTCGACGACCAGGGCGTGCAGGACCTCCTGCTCAACTCCGCGATCCTGGTGCTGCTCGCGACCGGGCAGTCCGTCGTCGTGCTCACCCGGAACATCGACCTGTCGGTCGGATCCGTCGTGGGCCTGACCGCGTTCGCCTGCGGCAGCTTCGTCTCCGGCACCCAGCACAGCGCGGTCACGGTGGTGCTGCTGGGCACCGGGATCGGCGTGCTGTGCGGGCTGGTGAGCGGACTGCTCGTCAGCTTCGGCAGGGTCCCCGCCCTGGTGGTGACCCTCGGAATGCTCTACGTCATCCAGGGCGCCGGACACGTCTGGGCGCACGGCCGGCAGATCAACGCCGTCAACGTGCCCGACGGCGTGCTGGAGCTGGGCAGCGGCAGCGTCCTCGGGATTCCGTATCTGCCGCTGATCTCCGCCGTGGTGCTGGCGGCCACCGCGTACTACCTGCGCGCCTACCGCAGCGGGCGGGAGCTGTACGCCATCGGCTCCAGCCCCGAGGCGGCACGCCTGGCCGGGATTCCCATCCGCCGGCGGGTGCTCGCGGCGTACGCCTTCTCCGGGGCGGTCGCCGGATTCGCCGGCGCGCTGTGGCTCGCCAGGTTCGGCACCGTCGTCGCCGACGCCGCCAACGGATGGGAGCTGACCGTCGTCAGCGCCGTCGTCGTCGGCGGCATCGCCATCACCGGCGGCGTGGGCACCGTCCTGGGGGCCGCCCTCGGTGCGCTGCTGCTGACCACCATCGGCAGCTCCCTCGTCGTCCTCAAGGTCAACCCCTTCTGGGAGCAGGCGATCACGGGCGCGCTGCTGCTCGCGGCCATCAGCACCGACCGCGTCGTACGCAGCCGCACGACCGAGGCGCTGCGGAAGAGGAGCCGGAATTGAACGCCCCGACGCCCATGACACCCGCGGCAGACGAGACGGCCCCCACGGGTGCGGCCGCGGCGCCCAGCGGTGGCGGTGGCGGTGGCGCTCGTGGCGGCGGCGCGGGCAGGTTCCTTCGCTGGGACACCGCCGTCGGCATCCTGCTGATCGCCGTGATGCTCGCCGGCGCCGGCACCACCGACGGCTTCGCCGAGATCACCAACCTCTCCGCCGCCCTCAACGACATCGCGGAGATCGCCCTCATCGCCCTGCCCATGACCCTGCTCGTCGTCGCGGGCCAGGTCGATCTGTCCGTCGCTTCCATGCTCGGGCTCTCCAGCGCGCTCGCGGGTGCCCTGTGGGACGCCGGCTGGGCGTTCGAGCTGATCGTGCCGCTGTGCCTCGTCGTCGGCGTCCTCGGCGGACTGCTCAACGGCTGGCTCGTCACCCGCGTCGGGCTGCCCGCACTCGCCGTCACCATCGGCACCCTCACCCTCTACCGGGGGCTGGCCTCCGTCGTACTCGGCAACAAGGCCGTCTCCGACTTCCCCGAGGCCTACGCACAGTGGGCCTCCTACACCGAGCCGGTGCCGGGCACGTTCATCCCGTACCCGATCGCCGTGTTCATCGTGCTCGCCGTACTCGCGGCCGTCGTGCTGCACTGCACCGCTGCCGGGCGGGCCTTGTTCGCCATCGGGGCGCAGGAGGACGCGGCACGCTTCGCGGGCATCCGCGTCAGGCGGATCAAGCTCGCGCTGTTCGCCGTCACCGGCTTCATGGCGTCCTTCGCCGGGATCGTCTACACCCTGCGCTACGGCAGCGCCCGCGCCGACAACGGGCTCGGGCTGGAACTGGTCGTCATCGCGTCCGTGCTGCTCGGCGGCATCGACTTCAACGGAGGCAAGGGCACCCTCGGCGGTGCCGTGGCCGGCGTGCTGCTGATCGGCGTCCTCAACAACCTGCTCACCCTCAACGACATCTCCAACGAGATCCAGGTCATCGTCACCGGCGTACTGCTGGTGGCGTCCGTGCTCACGCCGCGGGTGATCGCCCTCGTCACCGAGCGAAGGGACCGGAGGGCGGCCGTCACCTGACGCGGACGGTGGCCGGCCCCGCGGGACCGGCCACCGTCGCCCACGGCCGCTCGCCCGGCTCGACTTCCTTCCCGTGCCCATCAGTTGAAAGGCCCCGCCATGCGAACCACGACACGCCCGCGCCCCCGGCTTCTCGCCGTCGCGGCAGCAGCCTGCACGCTCTCACTGGCCCTCGCCGGATGCTCGGGAACCACCAAGAGCGACGCGAAGGACGACGCCAAGGACGAGGCGCAGGGAGCGAAGGCGGACCCCGACGCGCCGCTGAAGAAAGGGCTGAAGCTGGCCTTCCTGCCCAAGCAGATCAACAACCCGTACGAGAAGATCGTCGACGAGGCCGGGATCGCCGCCGCCGAGGAGTACGACGGCAAGGCCAAGGAGGTCGGCCCCTCCGACGCGAAGGCCTCGTCCCAGGTCAGCTACATCAACACCCTCGTACAGCAGCGGCAGGACGCCATCCTCATCGCCGCCAACGACCCCAACGCCGTGTGCGGGCCGCTGAAGCAGGCGATGAAGCAGGACATCAAGGTCGTCGCCTACGACTCCGACACCGACAAGGACTGCCGGCAGCTCTTCATCAACCAGGCCAGCTCCGAGGAGGTCGGCCGCTCGCTGATCCGCCGCACCGCCGAACAGGTCGGCCACGAAGGCCAGATCGCGATCCTCTCCGCCACGCAGAACGCGACCAACCAGAACGCGTGGATCGAGTACATGAAGAAGGAGCTGAAAAAGCCCGAGTACAAGGACATGAAGCTGGTCAAGACCGCCTACGGCGACGACGACGACCAGAAGTCCTTCCAGGAGACCCAGGGCCTGCTCAAGGCATACCCGAAGCTCAAGGCGGTCATCTCACCGACGACCGTCGGCATCGCGGCCGCCGCCCGCTACATCAGCGACTCCACCTACAAGGGCAAGGTCGTCCTCAACGGGCTCGGCACTCCCAACCAGATGCGCAAGTACATCAAGGACGGCACCGTCGAGGAGTTCTCCCTCTGGGACCCCAAGAAGCTCGGCTATCTCGGTTCCTACGCCGCCGCCTCCCTCGCCTCCGGCCAGATCACCGGCAAGGAGGGCGAGAAGTTCAAGGCGGGCCAGCTCGGCGAGCGCACCGTCGGCAAGGACGGCGAGGTCATCCTGGGCCCGCCCACAGTCTTCGACGAGAAGAACATCGGCAAGTACGACTTCTAGTGCCGGTCACGGCACCAGGAAGGGAGTTGAGCCGTGCAGCGTGTCTGCTTTCTGCTGAAGGTCCGCTCCGGCCGGGTGGCCGAGTACCGCGAGCGTCACTCCGCGGTCTGGCCGGAGATGCTCGAGGCGCTGTCCGCGTGCGGCTGGCACAACTACTCGCTCTTCCTGCGCGAGGACGGACTGCTCGTGGGCTACCTGGAGACGGACGACTTCGCCGCGGCACGCGCCGCGATGGACAGGACGGAGGTCAACGACCGCTGGCAGCGGGAGATGGCCCCCTTCTTCGAACCGGTCGGCTCCTCCGGTACCCGGCGGGCCGACGAGGCGATGACTCCGCTCACCGAGGTATTCCATCTCGACTGACCCGCGGCACACGCAGCGAGGAGCGTCCATTCATGAGCACATCCGCGACCCCCGGTGACGCCACGCCGGGCACGGCCCCCGCCGTGCCGGCCGCGGCCGGTCGTGCGCCCGCCCGCCGCCCCAGGATCGGCCTCGTCGCCGGCGGACTGGGCGCGTACTGGCCCCAGTTCCCCGGCCTGCTGCCCCAGCTGCGCAGATCCGCCGCCCGGGTCGCCGACCGCATGGGCGAGTTCGACGCGGACGTCGTCGACGCCGGTTTCGTCTCCGACGCGCAGGAGGGCGCACAGGCCGCCGAGAAGCTGCGTGCCGCCGGCTGCGACCTGATCGTCGGCTTCCTCACGACCTACATGACGGCGACGATGCTCGTGCCCGTCGCCCAGCGCAGCGGCGCACCGGTGCTGCTGATCAACCTCCAGCCGACCGAGGCCATGGACCACGCCACCTTCGACACCGGACAGTGGCTGGCCTACTGCGGCGCCTGTCCGCTGCCGGAGATGGCCAACGCCTTCGAGCGCGTCGGCGTCGAATTCCGTTCTGTCTCCGGCCACTTGGAGGACGAGCGCGCCTGGCGGCGCATCGGCGGCTGGATACGCGCGGCAGGAGTCCGCGGAGCGCTGCGCTCCTCCCGTCACGGCCTGATGGGGCACCTCTACCCGGGCATGTACGACGTCTCGACGGACCTGACGATGGTGCCCGCCTCCTTCGGCGGACACGTCGAGGTGCTGGAGTTCGACGATCTGCGGGTCAGGGTCGAGGGTGTGGGGCAGAAGGAGACCGCCGCCCGCGTGGCCGAGATCGAGGAGACCTTCGAGCTCGACGCCTCGGTCGACGAGGACGACCTGGCCTGGGCCGCACGTGTCTCGGCGGGACTCGACCGCCTCGTCGACGACTTCGGCCTGGACTCCCTGGCGTACTTCCACCGCGGCCTGGACGGAGAGGTGCACGAGAGGCTCGGAGCGGGGATGATCCTCGGCGCCTCGCTGCTGACCGCCCGCGGCGTCCCGGCCGCCGGAGAGTACGAGCTGCGCACGTCGCTGGCCATGCTGATATGCGAACGGCTCGGCGCGCCCGGCTCGTTCACCGAGTTCCAGGCGCTGAACTTCCGGGACGGCGTGGTCGAGATGGGACACGACGGCCCCGCACACCTCGGCCTCGGCGGACGCCGTCCGCTGCTGCGCGGGCTCGGCGTCTACCACGGCAAGCGCGGATGGGGCGTGTCCGTCGAATGCACCGCTCGCCACGGTCCCGTCAGTCTCGTCGGCGTCGGCCAGACGCGCGACGGCCGCTACCGGCTCGTCGCCGCCGAGGGCCGGGCCGTCCCCGGACCCCTGCTGAAGATCGGCAACACCACCTCCCGCGTCGACTTCGGATGCGACCCCGGCGAGTGGACCGACGCGTGGAGCGCGAGCGGCGTGGGCCACCACTGGGCCCTGGCCACCGGTGAACTGCTGCCGGGGCTGCGCGCGCTGGCCGGTCTGAGCGGTCTGGAGCTGACCGAGGTACGTCCCGGATGAACGGCCCGCCGCGGCGGCCGGACACGGGCATCAGCGGACCGTGCTCCAGCCGGAACCCGGCGTCCGCCGCTCCGGTCTCGGCGTCCCGTCCCCCTGACCGCTGCGTAGCATGAGGGCTCGTGGCAGGAATGGTGGGCATCAAGGACGTCGCGCGAGCGGCCGGGGTCTCGGTCGGCACGGTCTCCAACGTCATCAACCGTCCTCAGACGGTCTCTTCGGCGACCCGCGACAAGGTGCGCTCGGCGATACGGCAACTGGGTTATGTGCGCAGTGAGTCGGCGCGTCAGCTGCGTGCGGGGCGGAGCCGGATCATCGCGTTGCTGGTGCTGGACATGGCGAATCCGTTCTTCGTGGAGGTGGCGAGCGGTGCGGAGCGTGCGGCGCGGGAGGCGGGTCTGGGGGTGATGCTGTGCAACAGCGCGCAGAATCCGTCGGAGGAGGCGGAGTATCTGTCGCTGTTCGCGGAGCAGCGGGTGCGGGGGGTGCTCGTCACTCCGGCGGACACCACCGGCCGCAATCTCGCCCGCTTCCAGCGCCAGGGCATCCCGTACGTCTCCGTCGACCGGGTGCTGCCCAGCGCCGAGGGCTGTTCCGTCTCGGTCGACGACGTGCGCGGCGGCGAACTCGCGGCGCGCCACCTGCTCCAGCACGGCCACGAGAGCATCGTCTACGTCAGCGGTCCCATGCATCTCACGCAGTGCCAGGACCGGTACACGGGTGTCGTGGGCGCGCTGCGTGAGGCCGGTCTGCGTGAGGAGGACGCGCTGCGTCAGGTGGAGTCGGCGCGGCTGGATGTGGCGGCGGGGAGGGATGCGGGGGCGCGGCTGCTGGGAATGTCTCCGCGTCCGACGGCGGTGTTCTGTGCGAATGATCTGCTGGCGCTGGGCGTTCTGCAGTCGCTGTACGAGGCGGGGGTGGAGGTGCCCGGGGAGGTGGCGCTGGTGGGGTATGACGACATCGAGTTCGCGGCCGCCGCGGCGGTGCCGCTGACATCGGTGCGGCAGCCCGCGTACCGGATGGGGCGTGCGGCCGCGGACCTGCTGATCGAGGAGACGGCGGAGGAGACGTCCGGACACGAGCATCAGCGGATCGTGCTCCAGCCCGAGCTCGTCGTCCGCCGCTCCAGCACCCCCGTACGGACCTGAGCGCGCCACGGCGGGCAGGCACCGGCCGGACGGCGGAAGCACACCGGAGCGCACGAGACGGCGCCGCCCCTCCGTGCGATACGGAGGGACGGCGCCGCGGGGACATACGTCAGACGAGCCAGCCGACATAGTGGACGAGACAGGCCAGCGCGTTGGTGATGACGTTCATTCGGTGCTTACTCCTTGTGCTCCTGATTGGGACAACTCACCGGCTCTCGTGGGACGTTGAGCCGGAGACGCATGCGCGGACCGTGGCCCCGCGCTTGCGCACCGTAAGGATCGCCCAACCCGCAGTCACCGGCGCGCGGAATGCGCAGCGGCCAGTCGTTCGGGTGAACGCCCGTCTCCGCGTTCGTACGGCGGCCGGTGCTCGTGAACTGCCGTGGCGGGACCGGGAGTCGGCTCACCGCCGAGGAGCCGGTGGATGTCGCGTGCGGCGGCCCGGCCCGCCCGGTTCGCACCCACCGTGCTCGCCGACGGTCCGTAACCGACCAGGTGGACGCGGGGTTCGCCCACCACCCGCGTGCCGTCCATGCGGATGCCGCCGCCCGGCGCGCGCAGACCCAGAGGTGCCAGGTGCCCGATGGCGGGCCGGAACCCGGTCGCCCACAGCAGTGTGTCCGCCTCCATTCGGCGCCCGTCGCTCCACTCGACGCCTTCGGGCACGATCCGCTCGAACATCGGCTGCCGCACCAGCACTCCGCGTTCGCGTGCCCGGCGCATCTCCTCCGTCATCGGCAGCCCCGTCACGGAGACCACGCTGCGCGGGGGAAGGCCCTGCCGCACGCGCTCGTCGACGAGGGCGACAGCCCGGCGGCCCAGCTCCTCGGCGAACGGCCCTTCGCGGAAGGCCGGTTCGCGGCGGGTGACCCACGCCGTCTCCGCGGCCACCCCGGATATCTCCAGCAGGTGCTGCACGCCGGACGTGCCGCCGCCGATCACGACGACGCGCTTGCCGGCGAAGACCTCCGAGTGCGGGCCCGGATACGTGGCGGTGTGCAACTGCCGTCCGCGGAAGGTCTCCTGGCCCGGAACGCGGGGCCAGAACGGACGGTCCCAGGTGCCCGTCGCGTTGATGACGGCCCGCGCACGCCACACACCCGCCGACGTCTCAACCCGCAGCCGCCCGGTCCGTCCCCGGCCCTCGGCACCGGCTCCGGCTGGGTCCTCGTCCCCTTCCTCGCGGACCGCCCGTACGTGGACGGGGCGGCGCACCGCCAGGGCGAAGGTCCGCTCGTACTCCGCAAAGTACTCACCGATCACGTCGGAGGAGCGGCGCCGCGGGTCGGCCCCGGTCAGCTCCATCCCCGGCAGGGAGTGCATGCCGTGCACCTTGCCGTACGTCAGGGTGGGCCAGCGGAACTGCCAGGCGCCCCCCGGCCGCTCCGCGTGATCAAGGACCACGAAGTCCACGCCGGGCTCATGGCCGAGGCGCCGCAGATGGAAGGCGCTCGACAGGCCGGCCTGCCCGGCCCCGATCACGACCACCGCGACATCCGAGATATCCGCGACATCGTCCATGTCCCCTGCAACGGCCCCGCGCCCTCGGAACTTCCCACGCCCGGACCATGGAGGATGGAGGCATGACCGACGCACTGCAGACCGACGTCCTGCACATCGCCACCGGCTCCGGCGAGACCGTCACCGACCTCACCCGCGAGTGCGAGTCCTTCCTCAGCGGCGCCGCCCGTGGCGGGGACGGGCTGCTGAACATCTTCGTCCCGCACGCCACCGCGGGCGTCGCCGTGCTGGAGACGGGCGCGGGCAGCGACGAGGACCTCCTCGCCGCCCTGCGCGACCTCCTGCCTGCCGACGACCGCTGGCGGCACCGGCACGGCAGCACCGGCCACGGCCGGGACCACGTGCTCCCTGCCTTCATCGCGCCCCACGCCACTCTTCCCGTCATCGCCGGCAGGCTGGAACTCGGCACGTGGCAGTCCGTCTGCCTCGTCGACACCAACGGCGACAACCCGCACCGAAAGGTACGGCTGAGCTTCCTGGGGTGAGCGGGCACCGCGCGCCCTTCAGCACCTGACGCTGCGGCTCAGCCGGGCGGCAGGTCGGCGCTGATGCGCCGGGCCGCCCCTGCCGCGAGCGGCCCGAGCTCGCGGGCACGATCCGCGTCGTAGCGCTGAACGGGCACGGAGATCGCAATCGCGCCGACCGGCCGCCCGTGGGGGTCCACGAGCGCGGCCCCGACGGCGCCGACCCCCGGGCGCCACGCGCAGTCGTTGGTCGCGTACCCGGCCTCGCGCACCCTGCGGAGGTCCTTCAGCACCGCTTGCCGGTCGGCGGGCGTCGTCCCGGAGAAGCGCTCCAGTTCGTCGCCGAGCAGCCGCTCGACCTCCCCGTCAGGCAGCCGGGCGAGGACGGCCCGGCCGCTGCAGCTCGCGTGCAGCGGCACGCGTGCGCCCAAGTGCACCCACGTACGCACCGGTTCGTCGCTGTCCATCCGGTCCACGACGACCAGCTCGCCGTCCGTGCCGTAGCTGACGAGGTGGATGGTCTCGTGGGTCTCGTCCCGCAGCTCCCGCATCGTGGGCAGAGCGGCGTCGCGGAGGCCGAGCCCGACCGAGGCGTGGATGCCGACGGACAGCGCGCGGCCGGTCAGCACCCACCGCGTCGCATCGGTGCGGGACGTGGTCAGCCATTCCGCTTCGCGCAGGGTCACCAGACAGCGGTGGACGGAGGTCTTCGGGATCCCCGTGCTTCTGGCGATCGCGGAGACGCCGACGGGCTGCAGCTCAGCAACTGTCTCCAGAACACGAAGAGTTGTGATGACCGCGCGCATGCCGCTGCCGGCGCCTGGCATCAGTGACCGCCCCCCTTGACCGAGTGCCGTTCCGGATGGTGCCTGCACAACCCTTGACAGTACGTGAGCGCCCTCACCAAGGTAAGGGCGATCGTACCGCCAGATGGTACGTGTTCCGCCTCGCGGAACACCCCTCGTGACGGTCCGATCCGGAACAGCCGGAACAGCCGGAACACGGACAGGGAGTGCTCATGGACGTCGGACGGACGCTGCTGTTCGTCCCCGGCGACCGCCCGGACCGCATCAGGAAGGCCCTGGCGAGCGGCGCCGACTCAGTAGCCGTCGACTTCGAGGACGCGGTCGGCGAAGGGTCGAAGGACGCCGCACGCACCCTGACCGCCGAAGCGCTCACCGGCCTCGTCCCCCTGGAGTCCGGCGGTGCCGGTGGACCCGGCGAGGCAGTGCCGCCGCCCCGTGCCGGGCGACCGGGCGTCCACATCCGCGTCAACGCGCTGGAGACCCCCGAGGCCGAAGCGGACCTCGCTGCGGTCTCGTCCCTGATCGGCAAGGTCCGTCTGGACGGGCTGATCGTCCCCAAGGCCCGTTCCGCGGCCCAGCTCACCGCGCTGGAGGAGATGCTCACCGCAGCCGAGGCGGCCGCGGGCGTCCCGCACGGGCTGCTGTCCTTGCTGCCGGTGGTGGAGAGCGCGGCGGGCGTGCTGGAAGCGGGCGCCGTCGCCGCAGCCGGGCTCCGCGTGCGCATGCTCGTCTTCGGCACGCTCGACCTGGCCGCCGAACTCGGCGTACATCCCACCGCCGACGGCCGCGAACTGCTGCACGCCCGCTCCCAGGTGGTGCTCGCGGCCCGCGCCGCCGGGCTGCCCGGCCCCCTCGACGGACCCCACGCCGCGCTGGACGACGAGGAGGGACTCCTGCGCTCCAGCCGTGCCGCGCGCGAACTCGGCTTCACAGGGCGCGTCGTGCTGCACCCCCGTCAAGTGCGCCCGGTCCGCGAGGCGTTCGCTCCGACGGAACGGGAACTCGGCCGCGCCCGCGAGGTGCTGGCCGCCTACAAGGAGGCCGCCGGGCGCGGCCTCGGAGCGGTACGGCTGAGCGACGGGACGTTCATCGACCGCCCGGTGGTGACCCGTGCCGAGGCCCTGCTCCGCGAGGCGGGCACGGACGTAGCGGGCACTGACTCGGCAGACAGGGCCTCGGCAGGCACGGATGCGGCGGGCCCGGACTCGGACGAGGCGGAGGCGGCCCGGTGACGCCGCCTGCCGCAGCCGCAGGCGCCTCACGCGCGCGGCTCCCGCTGGACGGCGTCACCGTCGTCGCCGTCGAACAGGCCGTCGCCGCCCCGTTCGCGACGCGCCACCTCGCGGACCTCGGCGCCCGCGTGATCAAGGTCGAGCGGCCGGACGGCGGCGACTTCGCACGCGGCTACGACGACGCGGTGCACGGCGAGTCCAGTGCGTTCCTCTGGCTCAACCGCGGCAAGGAGTCGGTGCAGCTCGACCTCAAGGACCCGGCCGCGCTCGAGGATCTCCACCTGCTGCTGGAGCGGGCCGACGCCGTCGTCGCGAACCTCGCCCCTGCCGCGCTCGGCCGTCTCGGTCTCGACGCCGCCGCCCTGCGCGAGCGCCACCCCCACCTCATCGCCTGCCTCATATCCGGATACGCGCCCGACGGGCCCCTCGCCGCCAAGAAGGCCTATGACGCCCTCATCCAGGCCGAGGCGGGAGTGATGTCGCTGACGGGAACCCCCGCGGCACCGGCCAAGGTCGGGGTCTCCATCGCCGACATAGCCGCCGGCAGCTACGCCTTCAGCGGCGTCCTCGCGGCCCTCCGCCACCGCGACACGACCGGCGAGGTGCTGCCCGTCCAGGTCTCCCTCTTCGACGCCCTCACCGAATGGATGGCGCACCCGCTCTACTACACCCGGCACTCGGGCAGCGCGCCCGTTCCCATGGGGACCTCGCACCCTTCGATCGCGCCCTACGGGGCCTTCACCGCCGCCGACGGCACATCGCTGCTGATCGCCGTGCAGAACGAGCGTGAGTGGACGCGTCTGTGCACCGACGTGCTGGACGCGCCGCCGCTCGCGGCCGACGACCGCTTCCGCTCCAATCCCGCACGTGTCGCCAACCGTGCCGCTCTCGACGCCGAGTTGACGCGGCGCTTCGCCGCGCACACCTCCGGGACGCTGACCGGGAGGCTGGACGCCGCCGGGATCGCATGGGGACGGATGACGGCCCTCACCGACCTGCCGTCACATCCCGAACTGGCCAGGGACGGGCGCTGGCTGGACACCGGCACCCCGGGCGGCCCCGTCCGCACCCTGCGTCCGCCCGGCACCCCCGGCGGACGGACCGCCGGAGGCGGGGCGCTGCCGGCCCTCGGCTCGCACACCGCCTCCGTACTCGCCGAACTCCACGCCGACGAGGGAGAGTCATGACCACCCACACCGGCTGGCAGGGCCGGTTCTACGAGGACTTCGTCGTCGGCGACGTCTTCGAGCACCCGCTGGGCCGCACGGTCACGACGACCGACAACATCTGGTTCACGCTGCTCACGCAGAACACCGCGCCGCTCCACTTCGACCACGAGTACGCGCGGCGCACCGAGTTCGGCAAGCCGCTGGTCAACTCCGCCTTCACGCTGGCACTCGTCGCCGGCCAGAGCGTCACCGACGTGTCCCAGAACGTCTTCGCCAACCTCGGCTGGGAGGAGATCTCCCTTCCCTCCCCGGTTTTCGAGGGCGACACCATCCACTCGCGGTCGAGCGTGCTGCGGACGAGGGAGTCCGCGTCGCGTCCCGGCCTGGGAGTCGTCACGGTCCGTACCACCGGCCACAAGCAGACCGGTGAGGTCGTCATCGAGTTCACCAGGACGCTGCTGGTCTACAAGCGCGGCCACGGACCGCGACAAGAGAGCGGCCACGAGAGGGACGAGGAGGGGCAGTGACGAGTGAACTCCGCCGCGACCTGCGCCAGTTGATCGACCGCATTTGCGCGGACCACCCGGACTCCTACTGGCAGGAGGTCGACGCCGCACGCCGCTACCCCGAGGAGTTCGTCGACGCCCTGACACTGACGGGCTGTCTCGGCGCCCTCGTACCGGAGGAGTTCGGCGGGCTGGGCCTCGGCCTCGGCGACGCCTCCGTCATTCTCGAAGGCATCAACGCCAACGGCGGCAACGCCGGCCCCGTACACGCACAGCTCTACACCATGGGCTCCCTGCTGCGACACGGCAGCGACGAGCAGAAGAGGCGCTATCTGCCCGCGATCGCCTCCGGCGAACTGCGGCTGCAGGCGTTCGGGGTCACCGAACCGACCGCCGGCACCGACACCACCAGCATCCGCACCACCGCCGAGCGCACCGGCGACGGCTACGTCGTCAACGGCCAGAAGGTCTTCATCTCACGCGTGCAGCACTCCGATCTGATGCTGCTGCTGGCCCGCACGACACCGCTGGACGAAGTGACGAAGAAGTCCGAGGGGATGTCGCTGTTCCTGATCGACCTGCGCGAGGCCGAGGGCGTCGACCTGCGCCCCATCCGCACCATGGTCAATCACGAGACGAACGAGGTCTTCTTCGACGACGTCCACGTGCCGGCCTCCAGCCTCATCGGCGAGGAGGGCCGCGGATTCCGGTACGTGCTCGACGGCATGAACGCCGAACGCATCCTCATCGCGTCCGAATGCATCGGCGACGGGCGCTGGTTCGTGGAACGCGCCTCCCGGTACGCCAGTGAACGCGTGATCTTCGGCCGTCCCATCGGGCAGAACCAGGGCGTCCAGTTCCCCATCGCGCGGGCACACGTGAACGTCGAGGCCGCGGACCTCATGCGCTGGCGGGCCTGCGACCTCTTCGACGCGGGCGAACCCTGCGGCGCCGAGGCCAACATGGCCAAGCTGCTCGCCGCCGACGCCTCATGGGAGGCGGGCAACGCCGCGCTGCAGACCCACGGCGGCTACGGCTTCGCCGCCGAATACGACATCGAGCGGAAGTTCCGCGAGACGCGGCTCTACCAGGTGGCTCCCGTCTCGACGAATCTCATCCTCGCCCACATCGGCCAGCACGTACTGAAGATGCCGCGCTCGTTCTGAGCCGGCCCCCACCGCGCCCGCGGAACCCCGTCCGACGAGAGAACCCGAGAATCCGGCAGATCCCGCGTCGTCCGAAGGAGGACCCAGAGCACATGACTTCGGCTCCCGGCTACGGGCTGGTGCTGTGCAGCCAGTTCACCTCCGACGACGACGTGGTGGCACGCTTCGCCGAACAGGTGGAACAGGTGCGCTTCGCCCGCGACGCCGGCTTCGGCTCGGTGTGGGCCACGCAGCACTACCTCGCCGACCCGTTCCAGTACCTGCACCCCCTCGCCGTGCTCTCCCGCATCGTCCCCGAGTCAGGCGACATGCGGATCGGCACGGCGATCACGCTGATGGCGCTCCAGAACCCGGTCGACCTCGCCGAGGAGCTGGCCACCCTGGACATCATCAGCGGCGGCCGGCTCACCGTCGGCGCCGGACTCGGCTACCGCGACACGGAGTTCGACGCCTTCGGCGTGCCCCGGCACGCGCGGCTGCGCCGCTTCCTCGACAACCTCGACCTCGTACGCCGGCTGTGGACCGAGGACGAAGTGACCTTCACGGGGGACGCGGTCAAGCTCGACGCCGTACGCCCGGTGCTGCGCCCGGTGCAACGCCCCCACCCGCCGTTCTGGCTCGCCGGGCACACCGACGGTGCGCTGCGCCGCGCAGCGCGGCTGGGCCTGCCCTGGATCGCCGCCGCGGCCCACGTCGACCGCGACTACCTGCACCGGCAGGTGGCCTTCTACCGCGCCGCCTGCGAGGAGCACGGGCACGGTGAGCCCCGCATCCAGGTCCTCCAGGAGATCTACGCGGGCGAGAGCGACGAGTCGGCCGTCGAGGACGTACGTGCCGCGATGACCGTGAAGTACGCCGCCTACCGCGCCTGGGGTCAGGACCGGGTGCTGCCGCCCTCACAGAGCTTCGACGCGGAGTTCGACAAGCTCCGGAAGGGCCGGTTCATCCTCGGCAGCGCCGCCTCGTGCCGGGCGCAGCTCGCCGATCTCGTCGACCACGTGGCACCGGAGAACATCCTGCTCCGCCCGCAATGGCCCGGGATGCCGCAGGAAAAGGTCATGGCCAGCTTGAAACGCCTTAGGGACGAGGTACTCCCATGAACACGAGAGCGATCGGACGGCGGAACTTCCTCTCCGCCGCGGGCCTGGGCCTGGCCGCGGCCGGTGCGGCGGCGTGCGCCCCCGCGAACGCGAAAGGCGGGGGGAAGCGGACGGTGGCCACGTATCTGCCGTCCTCCTACGGCGACCTGTACCCGGGCATCGAGATGTTCAACAAGGCGGCGGCCGAACGCAGCGGCGGACGGCTGGCGTTGGACCTGTACGACTCGGGATCGCTCCTCGGCGCCGAACAGCTCCTGCCCGGGCTGCTCTCCGGAGTCGCAGACGTGATCTTCCAGACCAGCTCGTACGTCTCCTCGACATACCCGGTGCTCGGCGCCATGGAACTGCCCTTCGTCACCGAGGACTACGGCAAGCTCCGCCGCGCCATCGAGCCCGGGCAGCCGCAGTTCGACCTCGTCAACGAGAACCTCGCCCGCAAGGGCGTGCGCATCCTCGGCGGCATGCCCACGACGTTCGAATACCTGTGGACCGTGGACAAGCCGATCCGCAGGCCCGAGGACGTACGCGGCCTGCGCCTGCGCGTCGCGGGCGAGATCGAGGGCGAGACGGTCAAGGCGCTGGGCGGCGCCCCCGTCACCATGGGCTCCGCCGAGGTCTACCAGGCACTGGAGAAGAACACCATCGACGGTCTCGTCAGCTACATCGGCACCGTCGTCTCCCGCGACCTGCAGAAGATCGTCAAGTACGGGACGGCGGGGCACTTCGGCGCCTACACCGTCGACGCGTACTGCCGCAGCGACTGGTACGAGCAGCAGCATCCCGCGGTCCGCAGGGCGCTGGACGCGGCCGGGAAGACGCTGTACCACGAGGGCACCGCCCACATGGTCAAGGTCCACACGGAGGAGTACCTGCCCAAGGTGAAGGCCGCCGGCGTGGAGCTGGTCGAGCCGGAGGGCGCCGGCATGGAGGCCTTCCGCAAGGCGATCGCACCGGTGCACGCGGACTGGAAGCGGCGCCTCGGCGCCCGCACGGCCGCGCAGGCACTCGAATCCATCAGGAACGCGTGAGGGGCCGGGCATGAGCGCACTGAACTCGCTACGCAAATACGTGCTGGCCTGTGCCCTGGCGCTGGCCGTCGTCGCCATGGCCGTCGTCGGACTGATGATGCTGACCATCACCTACGACGTGATCGTCCGCTACGCCCTCGCCGCGCCCACGGACTGGGCGTACCCGCTGAACGCCGCCGGACTGCTCGCCGCGACGTCCCTGGCGGTCCCGTACTTCTACGCCAAGGGCCAGCACATCTCGATGGACCTGGTGCACCGGGCGCTGCCGTCCGGACTGCGCCGTGCCGCCGATCTGGTGACCGCCGCGGCGACCCTCTTCCTCGGGCTGGTGCTCGCCGTGACCGCCTTCCGCTCGATGGCGGTGGCGATCAAGGGCGGTCTGACCGGTGCCGGCACCTTCAGCATCCCCCTGTGGGTCCCCGACGCCGTGCTGTTCACCAGCGGCGTGCTGCTGGCCGTCGTCGCCGTGCTCTTCCCGCCGGGAACCGCGGAAGACGTCGCGGAAGCCGAACACCCGCCCGGCGAGGCCCCGTCCACGGGCGAGGCGCCCGGGGACGCCCCAGCCACCGCGGCACCGTCCGAGGGAGCCCCGGCCCGCGGCGAGGGCCGCGCCGCTCCCGGCACCGGAGAAGGAGAGACCCGCTCATGATTCCCGACTCCGGTGTCGCGGCCCTCGCGGTCGTGCTCCTCCTGCTGCTCATCGCTCTGCGCACACCGATCTTCGTGGCGCTCGCCGTCTCCGGCATCGCCGGACTCATCGGTCTGGACGGCCTCTCCGGCGTCGAGCTGGTGCCGCTCTCCCTCGTCGCGCAGCTCCAGAACTACGCACTCGTCGCCGCTCCGCTCTACATCCTCCTCGGCGAGGTGCTGGCGGTCAGCGGCCTGGGCCGCGACCTGTTCGGCGCGGCGTACCGCTGGTTCAACCGGGTCCCCGGCGGTCTCGGAGCCTCCGCCGTCGGCTCCTCCACGGTCTTCGGCGCCATGTCAGGCGTGAGCATCTCCTCGGTCGCGGTGATCGGCCGCATGGCCGTCCCCGAGATGCTCGCCCGCGGCTACGCCCCGGCGTTCGCCAGCGGTTCCGTCGCCGCCTCCGGGGCGCTCGCGATGCTCATCCCGCCGAGTCTGATGTTCATCCTCTACTCGTCCGTGACGGGCGTGAGCATCGCCGAACTCTTCGCCGGCGGCCTGATACCCGGTCTGCTGCTCGCCGCATTGATGATCGTCTACGTGGTGCTGCGGGCCAAGGTCTCACCGGCGCAGGCACCGAGGGTGGACGAGAGGTTCACCTGGCGGGAGCGCCTCTCGGCGCTGATCAAGATCTCACCCGCACTGGTGCTCATCGTCCTCGTCCTCGGATCGATCTACACCGGATTCGCAACTCCCACCGAGGCGGCGGCCGTCGGCGCGCTCGCCGCGTTCGCCGTGACCGGATGGGTCTACCGGAAGCTGGGCTGGGCGAACCTGCGGACGGTCTTCGTCTCCACCGCGCACGTGACAGCGTCCATCCTGGCCATCGTCGGGGCCGCATTCGTCTTCACCCAGATGCTCGTGGCCGCGCGGATCCCCGATGCGGTCTCCACGTTCGTGGTGGGCCTGGACATCTCGCCGTACCTGGTGATCGCGGCCATCATGCTGGTGCTCGTGCTGCTGGGCTGCCTGGTCGACGCCGCTTCGCTGCTGCTCGTGGTGACGCCGATCCTGGTACCGGCGATCGAGGGACTCGGCTTCGATCCCCTGTGGTTCGGAGTGCTGCTGGTGATCAATCTGGAGATGGCGGTGATCACACCGCCGGTCGGGCTGAACCTGTACACGTTGAAATCCGTGGTGCCCGGACTGGACCTCGCCGACATCTTCCGGGGCATCCTGCCGTTCCTCGCCATCGAGGCCGGAATGCTGGCGCTGGTCACCGCCGCACCCGCGCTCGCCACCTGGCTGCCGGGGCTGATCTCATGATCGCCCGCCTCGCCGACTGGGCCGCGGCGCTCGACCCCCGGGACGCCGACCTCGAACTCGCCCGCACAGCGCTGGTGGACACCGCCGCGGTCACCCTCGCCGCGGCCGGCGAACCGGTCGCCGCCATGACGGCCGGGCTGCCGGAGCCGCTGCGCTGGGCGGCGACGGGACACGTCCTGGACTTCGACGACGTCCATCTGCCCTCCACCTCGCACATCAGCGTCGTGTGCGTCAGCGCGACGCTGGCGTGCGGGGGCGGGCCGCGCGCCTACCTCGCGGGAGCGGGCGTGATGGCCCGGCTCGGCACGGCACTGGGCTGGACCCACTACGGCAGCGGCTGGCACACCACCTGCACAGCGGGAGCACCCGCTGCCGCGGTCGCCGCCGGAGTCGCCCTGGGCCTGGACGAGGACGGACTCCGGCGGGCCATGGCGCTGGCCGTGCCCGCCGCGGGAGGCGTGCAGCGCGCCTTCGGCACCTCCGGCAAGTCCCTCCAGGTCGGTTTCGCCGCCGACGCGGGCGTGCGGGCGGCGCGGCTCGCGGCCGCGGGGGCGACGGCCGACCCGACGGCGCTGGACGACTGGTTCGCCCTGGTCGGGGGTGAGTCGGCGCCCGAGCCGGCAGGGCCCGCCGTCCCCGGCGGACTCGCCGTCAAGCTGCACCCCTGCTGCTACGCGATGCAGCGGCCCATCAGCGCGGCACGCGAACTGCCGGGCGGCGCCCGGCCCGTCGAGGGGATCTCACGTATCACCGTCACCACCCCCGAGGCAGGCATGCAGCCGCTGATCCACCGCCGCCCCCGTACCGGGCTGGAGGCGAAGTTCAGCATGGAGTACGCGGTCGCGACGGCGCTTCTCGACGGCTTCCCCGGCATGGCCGACTTCACGGACGCGGCCGCCGCCCGCCCCGAGGTGCGGCGGCTGCTGGAACGTACCGAGGTGCGCGTACTCCCGGACGGCGCCGCTCAGGGGCTCATGGGAGGCGAGACCCGCGTCGTCGTCGAACGCTCGGGCGGTGAACGGGACGAGGCCGCACTGGAGTTGCCGCAGGGGCACCCGCAGCGTCCCGCGACCGCAGCGGAACTTGCCGCCAAGGTCGCCGCCTGCGTGGGCGAGGAGCGTGCGGCCCAGGTCGCGGAACTGACCTGGGAGGCGGCACCTCAGCTGCTCCGCGACACCCTCCCCGGGCGCTGAACCGACGGCGGGGGGCGAGGCCCGGGCCGGGCCGGGCGGGCGGCAGGTCAGTCCGCGCCTGTGCGTCCTCGGCCCGTCCGCACGCGGCCTGTGCTCACGAGGCCGTGATCCAGCGGTAGGCACGCTCCGCGTCGAACTCGTCCTGGCCGCCCGCGAAGAGCAGCCCCGCCGAGGCGAACCATGCCTCGCCCTCCGTGCCGCGTACGTACGGAACAGCCACGCAGCGCATCCCGGCCCGGTGCGCCGCCTCGGCGCCGGGCGGCGCGTCCTCCAGCACCACGCAGCCTCCCGGCTCCACGCCCAGCCGCCGTGCCGCCTCCAGGAAGACGTCGGGTTCGGGCTTGCCTTCGGCGACCTCCTCCGCGGAGACCCGCACGGGCAGCAGCGCCCCCAGCCCCGACCCCGCGAGCACCGCGTCGATCGCCGCCCGCGAGGAGCCCGAGGCCACGGCGAGCGGATACGCGTCGGCGTGCAGCCGTTCCACGAGGTCCCGCATCGCGGGGAAGACCGGCGTGGAGCGTCCGGCGAGTTCCAGATAGCTGCGGTTCTTCTCCACCAGCAACTGCTCGACGGATGCCGCGATCCGGTGCTCATCGCGCAGCGTCTCCATGGTCTGACGGGTGCTGATCCCGATGAAACGGGTGTGGTCGCGCCATGTGAAGTCCGCGATTCCGTGCGCTGCAAGCACCCGCCGCCCCGCCTCGTAGTAGTGGGGTTCGCTGTCCACGAGGGTGCCGTCGAGGTCGAAGATCACAGCGGTGGCGGGAGAGCTGTCCATGGTCACCAGGGTGCCAAGAGACACTCCGCGGGTGTGAGCAGGGCCGCAGGCGGGTGTGATCGAGTACGCCCCGGCCCCGGTCAGGCGCTGCTACCGTCGGCCAAGATCGCGGAACTCTCTGGCAGGAAGGGCGCAGCGCGGTGAGCGAAACGAACGGGCAGTGGGCCGACAGGGCGTACATCGGATCGTTCACCTCGGCGGGCGGCAGGGGCATCACCACCGCGTCACTCGACCCGGACAGCGGTGCGCTGACGGAGCTGCACCACACCGAGACCGTCGTCCCCGACCCCTCCTACCTCACCCTCGCCGAAGGCCCCGGCGGTCCGGGCAGCCCGGGCGGCCACCTCTACGCCGTCAGCGAGCGAGACACCGGCGGCGCGGCCGTCTTCTCGCTGGCCGACCGGGACAGACCCGAGCCGCTGGGCGAACCGACCCCCGTGCGAGGCGGGGGGCCGACCCACCTGGCGCTCGCCGCCGGCCACCTCGTCACCGCCAACTACGGCTCGGGGAGCATCAGCGCACTGCCCGTACGGGCCGACGGCACGCTGGGCAGCCGCGCGGCCGTGCACCAGCACACCGGAAGCGGCCCCGAGACGCAGCGTCAGGAAGGGCCGCACGCGCACGCCGTCGTGCCCGACCCGACGGGGCGTTGGCTGCTCGCCGTCGACCTCGGCACCGACTCGGTGTGGATCTACGACCTGCGGCGCGCCTGCCCGGAGGGCGAGCCGCTGCCGTACGCGGAGGCGCCGCTGCGCCCGGGAAGCGGGCCGCGGCATCTGGTCTTCCATCCGCGCGGCGACCACGCGTACGTCGTGGACGAGCTCGACTCGTGCGTGACCGTGTGCAGTTGGGACGCGGACACCGGCGAACTCGAAGCCCTCCGCGGCATCGCGACGGTGCCCGACAGCGCCGCCCCGGAACGCAACTACCCCTCGGAGATCGTGGTTTCGCCGGACGGGCGCTTCGCCTGGGCCGCCAACCGCGGCCACGACAGCATCTCGGTGTTCGCCGTCGCCGCCGCCGGCGACTCGATGGAACTCACCGGGACGGTGCCGTGCGGCGGGCACTGGCCGCGCGATCTCGCCCTGCACCCGTCCGGCCGCTGGCTCTACGCCGCCAACGAACGCTCCGGCGACGTCACCTGGTTCGGCATCGACCAGGCCACCGGCACCCCGCGCCGCGCGGGCACGATCGCGGCTCCGGCCGCGAGCTGCGTCGTCTTCGGCTGAGCGGCGCCTGCCGGTGCGGCCACCGGAGGCCACTCATGAAGAGGCGGCGCGCTCCGTCCTCCCCGACGGGCACACCGCCTCCGTTCCGCACCGGTGCGTGTACGGGACACGCGCACCGAAGAGCCCTCCCGGCCGGTGCGTCACCGCAGCCGGGCGTCACCGTCTCAGCGCGCCGCCATGCCCTGCGGCGACTGCTGCTGCGTGATGCCGAGCTTGGCCGCGTACGTCGACGCCACGAGCTTGCCCACCGCCGGGTACGCGCCCAGCGGCTCGGCCACGGCGCAGCCCGCCTCGGCCGCCGCCGCGTCGAGCAGGCCCTCAGGAACCTCGGGTCCGATGAGGCAGGGGGCGACGGCGAGTTGCTGGGAGCCCGACTCGCGCAGCTGTGCCGCCACGCGTGCCACCGCGCCGGCCTCGTCGAGGCCCGCGGCGAGCACCGGAACCGCGAGCCGCGCGGCCAGCAGCATGCCGGTGATCCCCGCGGCCTGCACCGCTTCCTCACCGCCGACGGAGGCGAGGATGATGCCGTCCGCGGCGGTCGCGACGGTGAAGAGCCGCGCCCGGTCCGCACGGGCGAGACCGGCCTCGGAGAGCTTCACGTGCACGCCCTCGGCGAGCAGCGGGTGCGGCCCCAGCACGTCGGTGAGTTCCGCGCCCGTACCGCTGGAGAGCACCGCCTGCCGTATCTGACGCATGCCTGCCGCGTCGGGGCCCGCGAGCAGCGGGATGACGAGAGCGACGAGACGCTCCTCGGCACCCGTCTTCGGGCCCCGGGGCGCCTCGGCGCCCGCGCCGGGCTCCGGCCGGCCGCTGCCGGCGGCCTCCTCGGCGGCTTCGACCGCGGCCAGTTCCGCGGCCCGCTCCTCGGCGGCCTGCTGGTCGGCGGCGGTCTGCGTCAGTACGCCCCCGAGGGTCGGGTACTCCTCGCCGTCGCCCTCCACGTATCCGATGCGGGCATCCATCCCCGGCAGCTCCGAGCGGGCGATGCTGAGGATCTCCTCGGCGATGCTGCGGACGGTGCTGGAAGGGGCGCCGGGCACGGCGAGTACCAGCGCAGGGGCGTTCTCTGGTGCAACGACAGGCTCCGGCTTGCGGTGCCTTCCGGGCCTGCGTGGACGCGGCATTCGTACTGGCAGGCCGTTGTCCGGGTCAGTGGGGGAGCTCATGCGCCCGCATGCTAACGCCTTGTGGGACCTCGCAGTTCAGGCGGGGGAGACTGGCCTGAAATGCCCTTTTAATCGAGGGGTGGCTTGTTCTGATTTGCCGGAATTCTCAACTCACGGACAGCAGAGCGGGATCGCGCGGAAGCCGCAGCGTCCCCTCCGTGAGCCGGGCCGCGACGAGAAGCGCACCGTCCAGCGGACCGCCCGCGGGAGTCACGGCACGGGCATGGGGGACATGCCGGGCCAACTCGGCACGCAACGGCTCAAGGAGCGGTGCGCCCGCCTTGAACAGACCACCGGTCAGGGCGATGACGGCACCCTCGCCGGAGGGGCACACCGCGGCCGCTGCCGCGGCGATCTCCAGCGCCGCCGCGGACATGACCGCGGCGGCGACCGGGTCTCCGTCCGCGGCGCAGGCGGTGACGTCGGGCGCGAAGGACGCGAGCACCGCCGGCCGGTCCGTACGGGGATACAGCTGCGGAGGCAGCCCGCTCAGCGGCGCACCGAAACGGGCCTCGGCGCGCTCCCGCAGCGGCTGTGAACCCCCTTCGCGTCCGTCGAACGCGCGCATCGCGGCCTGCAGACCCGCCTGACCGATCCACGCCCCGCCGCCGCAGTCGCCCAGCAGATGCCCCCAGCCGTCCGCGCGCCGCCAGCCGTCCAGATCCGTGCCCACCGCGATCAGGCCGGTCCCGCCGGCGACCACGGCTCCGGGCAGATCGCCGAGCGCGCCCGCGTACCCGGCCACCGCGTCGGCGGCGAGTGCCACGTGGCGCGTGCCGAACTCCCGGTTCAGCGCACCGGGAAGCGTCGCACGCAGGTCACCGCCCAGCGTGGCCATTCCTGCCGCGCCCACGCAGACGGCGTCAAGGCCTTCGCCCTCCCCGCCTGCCTCGGCGAGCAGCCCGCGTACGGCGGGCACCAGTTGGGCCAGCATGTGGCCGGCGTCGATGCCCTCGGAGCCGGTGCGTACCGGCTCCGAGGAGGTGACGGTGCCCACCGTCTCCGGGGCGGCGCCCGGCTGTGAGGTGCGGGCCAGCGCGATGCGCAGACCCGAGCCGCCCGAGTCGGCGCCGAGCACCCATGAACGTGGCCGCGCCGTACCGTCCTCGGCCGGAGCGCGTGCCGCAGCCCCAGCCGGAACCGCAGCCGCAGCTCGTGCCGCCCGGCCGGGAGACTCCTCCGTCACGGCAGTTTCCAGTCCACCGGGTCCGCACCCTGCTGTGCGAGCAGGTCGTTGACGCGGCTGAAGGGGCGCGAGCCGAAGAAGCCCCGGTCGGCCGACATGGGCGAGGGATGCGAGGACTCCACGACCGGCCGGTTCTGCAGCAGCGGCCGCAGATTGCGTGCGTCACGGCCCCAGAGCACCGAGACCATGGGCCGCTCCCGCGCGGCGAGCGCGCGGATGGCCTGCTCGGTGACCTCCTCCCAGCCCTTGCCCCGGTGAGCGCCGGGGCTGCGCGGTGCAGTCGTCAGCGCCCTGTTGAGAAGCAGTACGCCCTGCCGCGTCCAGGGCGTCAGGTCCCCGTTCGACGGACGGGGGAGTCCTAGGTCGCTGCCCAGCTCGCGGAAGATGTTCTCCAGGCTGCCCGGCAGGGGACGCACGTCCGGCGCGACCGAGAACGAGAGCCCCACGGCGTGCCCGGGAGTCGGGTACGGGTCCTGCCCGACGATGAGGACCCGGACCTCGTCGAAAGGCTGCTGAAAGGCACGCAGTACGTTCTCACCGGCGGGGAGGTAGGTTCTCCCCGCGGCGATCTCCGCGCGGAGGAACTCGCCCATGGAGGCGACCCGTTCGGCCACGGGCTCCAGCGCCTTGGCCCAGCCCGGTTCTACGATCTCGTTCAACGGTCGTGCAGCCACGGGCGGTTACTCTACTGGCTCCGCCGCGGTGCTTCCGTCGCCCGGCGGGCTTCAGTCGATCACCACCGCCCGGACGCACAGCACGTCGGGAAGATGCCCGGCCAGTTGCTGCCAGTTCTCTCCCTCGTCGGCGCTGGCGAAGAGCTCGCCGTTGCGGTTTCCGAAGTAGATGCCGGCCGGGTCGGCGCCGTCCGTGCACATCGCGTCGCGCAGCACCGGACCGTAGTGCGCCGGTTCCGGCAGCCCCGCGCCGAGTTCCTGCCAGGTGGCACCCGCGTCGTCGGTGCGGTGGACCCGGCAGCGGTGCCGTGCGGGAACCCGGTCGGAGTCGGCGTTGAGCGGGAAGACGTACGCGACGCCGCCGCGGCGCGGATGGCTGACGACGGGGAAGCCGAAGTCGGAGGGCAGCGAGTCGCCGATGGACGTCCAGCTCGTCCCGTCGTCGTCGCTGCGGTAGACGCCCCAGTGGTTCTGGAGGTACAGCCGCGCCGGGTCGGCGGCGTCACGTGCGACCTTGTGCACGCACTGCCCGTACTCCGGGAAGCGCATGTTCTCCGGCAGGAACACCGCCTCGACGCCGCGGTTGCAGGGCTCCCAGCTCTTGCCGGCGTCCGCGGTGCGGTAGGCGCCGCCTGTCGAGACCGCGACGGTCAGCCGCCTCGGGTCCCTGGGATCGACCAGGATGGTGTGCAGACCGAGACCGCCTCCGCCCGGCACCCACTCCTTCCGCGTGGGGTGCTCCCACAGGCCGCGTACGAGTTCGAAGCTGCTTCCGCCGTCCTCGGAGCGGAACAACGCGCCCGGTTCGGTGCCTGCCCAGACCACGTCCGGCTCGTCGGCCCCGCCCGGCTGGAGCTGCCAGACCCGCTCCAGGGAAACCTCCGTGTCCTGCGGGAACTTCACGGCCGGTGCGGGCGGCTCCGTCCAGGTCGAGCCCAGGTCGTCGGAGTGGAAGACCGACGGGCCCCAGTGCGCGCTGTCCCCGCCCACGAGGATTCTGGGCGCGGAGCCGCGCCGGGTGTCGAAGGCGACCGAGTAGACCGCCTGAGCGTTGAAGTGCGGGCCCTCGAACTCCCAGCCCGCGTCCCGCCGCGCGCCCACCGGCCGCCGGGCGAGGAAGAGTCCCTTTCTGGTGCCTGCCGCGAGTAGTACGTCTGACATGTCTGATCCCGCCTTCATGACGTCTTTGTCCGAGGTGTGTGAGGTGGGCCATAGTCTGCACCCGGCCACCGACAATGACGCCGGTGCTGCTGTCCCCGCAGGTCAGCGCGGCGCGTGCGAGGGCTTCACGGGTACGGGGCGAGGGGTATGGGACGGACGGCGCGAGGGCCTGTCTCCGGAAGGAGCCTCGGAAGGGTGCCTCGGAACGGGGTCTTCGGGGGCCCGGCGAGGACGGCGTCCCGTCTCCGGTACGTTCCGCGCGTTCAGTTCGCCGAGGGCCGGCGCGGCCGTCCGGCCGGCGGATTCGGCCGTCGCAGCACCTCGTACGGCTGCGACGGGGGCTGCGGCGCCTCCGTCGCAGATGCCTGCACAGGCGCCTGCTCCGGCACCTGCGACGGAGACTGCGGAGCGGCCTGCGGTGCGGCCGCCGTCCCGGTGGCGGCCGGCTGCGGCCCCGCCGCCCGGCCGGGCTGGCCGCAGGCGGGGCCTGCCGGGAGCTCCTGCGGCGGTCTGCCCAGCTCCCACTCCAGCCCGTACCGCGCGAAGAGTTCGGCACGCAGCCGCGCCGTCGGCATCGGCGCACCGGGAAGCAGGATCGCGACCACGGCGCCCATCAGCAGCGCGCGCAGCAGCGGGTAGTCGGCGTCCGGGTCGGATGATCCGTATCGCTCGACGGTCTCCCTCAGCAGCGCCGCCAGCCGCTGCTGCTCGGGGCACTGGACGAATCCTTCCTGCTGGAGGATTCCGGCCATATGCGCACGCATCAGGACGGGCCGGTCGCGTCCCAGTCCGAGGACGGCGTCGATGGCCCGTGCGAGCGACTCGTCGCCGGCGCCGGGTCCCTCCGGCAGCGGCGGGCGCGTCAGGGCCTCTTCGAGCGTGAGGTGCATCAGGCGGTGCACGGCGGACTGGAAGAGCTGGCGCTTCCCCGGGAAGTAGTACGAGATGAGACCGCGCGCGGCGCCCGCGCGGTCCGCGATGTCGCCCAAGGTCGTCGCTTCGAAGCCGCGCTCGCCGACGAGATCGACCGTCGCCTGCAGCAGCCGTTCCCGTGAGCGTCTGCGCAACTCTTCATTGACCGAGGCGCTCCTAGGGGACATCCTGTTAGCTCCAATGTTGACTGGCTCCCAGCCAATATACTCGTGGAGACTTCGGACGCACGCCCCGACCAGGCTGCTTCCGGCCGGACCGCCGGTATTGGGCGACGCGGGGGATCGCCCAATACCGGTCTGACCCCCGGTGCCGCGGCCTCCACCGGCGGCACAGCCTTCCACCGTTCCGGGCCCCCCGCCCCCTCCGCCACGAACCTGCACGGCGCGTGCGGCGGCCCCGGTGCCGTCCCCCGCGGACAGCCGTCCTGATCCTGTCCCCCTGCCGCGTACGTGATTCGGGTTCGGCCGAAACACGTGGCCCGCCCGCACCCGGGCCGTCACCGTCGGAGGTGACACACACAAGCTCGATCACGGGGGAAGCGATCATGCGCACATCGAATCTCAAGTCCTCGGTCACCGCTGCCGCCGCGGTGGCGGCGCTCGGCTGCGGTGCCCTTCTCGCGGCATCCGGCACGGCATCCGGCGCGTCCGCTGCCGCGGCCGGATGCCCGAAGGAGTACTTCTGCCTCTACGACGGCGGCGACCAGTCCGGCCGCATCGTCATGAAGACGAAGGGCAACTGGACGGGAGACGCGTGGGGGACGTCCGTCTTCAACAACGGCGTCCACAGCCCGGGCAGGGACCACGTGCAGGTCACCTGGTACAAGTACCAGGGCGACACCGCGCGCAAGTACACCAAGTGCGTGCACTACGGCAGCCCCGAGGGCAAGACCAACCTCGGCTCGGGAAGCAACGTCACCAAGGTGGTGTGGCGCGGTGAGTGCTGAGCCCCGTGCCCGTAGCGTCAACTCCCTTTGTCCAAACCGTTGTTGAATGGCGGACAAGCAATAGGATGAGTGAACGAACACGCTGAGACGGGCACTTGTGCACGATCTTCCGCTGCCTGTTCTGCGGCCTTCCGGTATCCGCGGCCCCTCAAGGAGAGCCATGCCGTTAGCGGTGGTCTCGCTCATCTGGGATGCACAGAAGTCCTCCGGCTCGCAGCGCGTCGACTACGACGACGACGGCTACCACCTTGTCCGGTTCCCCTACGGGGAGCAGGAGTCCTACGACCCGTGGAACATGCACGCCGCCCGGCGCGGGGGAGACACCTCCGAGTTCCCGGACGCCCGCTCGGGTCTCGTGTACCCGAGCCATGAGGGCTGGGGCATCCTCTCGGCGATGGTCCACTGGAAGAAGGACGGCGATCCGCACGAGTACCGCGCCCGGTTCGTGCGCGATCCGCTCGGGGACGGGTACGACTCGACGGCGACGACGGACGCCGCCGAGACGGGCGGCGGCCAGTACAAGGCGTACCTGTGGCAGATGTTCGTGTATCCGGACGTGCCGATCGGCCTGAAGGTCTCCGCGCGCGGCAAGGGCGACACGAAGATCGCCACGCCGCTCCTGCACGCCCAGTTCAAACTCGCCATCCACACCGACGTGATCACGCCCTGAGACCCGGACGCGGCGACGGCTCAACGCCGGGCGGCGGCCGGGCACAGGACAACGGATGGCCACCGGGCGGCGGGCACTCCCGGCTTCAGTCGTCGGCAGGCGTCCTCGCGGGCTCGGCGGCCTTCCGGTTCTCCAGCGAGATCCACAGCCCCGCGGAGGCCGAAGCGAGCGCGATTCCCAGCATCGCCCCCACGACGGTGTCCGTGAGCCAGTGGACGCCCAGCACGATCCTCGTAAGGCAGACTCCGGCGACCGAGATGCAGACCAGCGCGAGAACCGTCGCCCGCAACGCCTGACCGGCGCCCGAGCGCTGGACCAGCCACAGCACCAGCACGCACGCGACGGCGGCGGTCATGGCGTGGCCCGAGGGCATGGCGGCGAAGTGGGCCGAGTCGACGGGCTGCTGCCATTGCGGCCGCTCCCGGTCCAGAAGTGCCTTGAGGCCCTGCTGAACTCCCACGCCCAGTGCGGCCGTTGCCACGCACCAGACGGCGAGCAGCCGTTCGCCCCGAAGCCAGACCCACACCGCTGCCACGCCGACCAGGATCCGCATGGTCACCGGGTCCCACACCCAGTCGGTGAGGACCCGGTTGGTCCCCGTCCAGGCCGGATTCGCCAGGGCGTGTGCGTGCAGCAGGCCGGCGACGTCTCCGTCCACGCGCAGCAACGGCCTCCAGCCTGCCTCGACCAGCAGGATCACCGTGAGTGTGGCGGTGCCGAGCGCGAGCGCCGTCCACAGCCACCGTGCCGCGGACGCGGGGGAGTTCGCGGTACGTGGCCGGGCCGGAGGCGGAGCATGAGTGGGTCCGTGCATACGTCGATCTTCACCCGGCGGGCACGCTCGCCGCTAACGCAGCGCAGAGAGTCCCGGAACGAAAGCGACAAGCAGGGGCACGGCGGGTACGAGCACGGCCGCCGCGGTCATCCGCAGGCGGCGCGAGACGGTGAGCCGGGGAGCGGCGGACAGCAGACGCTGCACCCTGTGGGGGACTTGAGCCAGCGGCGTGGGGGCCGGCCCGAACACCCCGCGGTCCTCGTTGAGTTCCACCAGGGCGAGGGCGATGGTGAGCCGTCCGTACCGCTTCGACGCGGCGTCGTCGGCGGCCATCTCGACCAGGGTGTGCACCTGGTCGCGGAACGCGGCGAAGACCGGCACCCGGGGGAAGCCCGCCGCGAGCGCGGAGGAGCAGTGCATGAGCCAGTCGTGGCGGGCACGTGCGTGACCCTGCTCGTGTTCCAGTACCGCGTCCAGCTGGCGGCCCTTCAGGCGTCGGAGCGCGGCCGTGGTGACGACCAGGCGCGGTGTGCTGCCGGGCAGCCACCAGGCGTCCGGCCTGTTGCCCTCCAGCACCACCAGAGGGCCTGCGCCGGAGGGCTCCTCGCCGGGCAGCCGCGGGGCGCGCTCGCGCAGTTCGGCCCGCCGCCTGCGGCGCCTCACCCTTGCCTCGTGCACCTCGCGCAGCAGCATCGCGCCCGTCCAGGCGCCGCCGCAGGCCAGGAGCACCGCGAGGCCTCCGGCCCAGGGACCGTAGGTGCCGAGCCCGAGGCCGTAGGCCTCCTCGACGCCGCTCGGCGCCGGCGCGAAGACATGACCCCGTACGACCTGCCACGCCGCCGCGGCCGAGAACGCCATGGCCAGCAGGCAGCACAGCAGCACCGCGGCGACGACGCACTGCCACACCCAGAGCCCGAGCACGGGCTCCCGTTCCGGCCAGGACGAACGGGCCAGTACGCGGGGGGCGACGGCAGCGGCCAGCCCGCCGAGGACGAGCAGCGCCAGCGGGACCATCATGACTGCAGACTATGAGCCGACGGGCGCGGGGCGGTACGTCCACCAGCGCAGAAGTGACCGATCCCTCACAGCATGAGCAGCATCGCCAACATGCCGGTGCCCATGGCGACTCGGCATGCCGCCGCCAGCCCCGGCACGTCGTGCGCCGCGCAGCCGCCGCCGGCCGTCCCGGCCGCGCCGCTCCCGCCGGAGGGCGCGGCCGGCAGCAGAAGCAGCCCCGTGCGCAGCACGTAGGCCGCGTAGTAGACGAGCAGCGCACCCGTCACCAGCGGAAGACCGGAAGCAGCCGCGCTCGCAGCGGCATGCCCCCCGGCGCCTGCCGGGGCGCCGTGGGACGCCTGCATCGCGAGCGCCATGTAGATCATCGCCAGCGCACCCACGAGGTGGTGAAGGTGATGGAAGTGGCGGGGGCGCCGTGGCTGCTCCGGGCCCGCGGGCCCGGGCAGCTGCCCGCCGGTACGCCGTGCCTCCAGCAGCAGCGCCAGCTCCCGCACACTGACGGCGCCGAAGAGCATCAGGAAGACGAGCGGGGACAGTGCCGCGGACACGCTGCCGGGCAGCGCCATCGCCGCCATCCCCAGCCCCATCAGGGCCTCGCTCGTGGCAGCTCGCCGCCGCATCCCCCCGGCGCCCCTCGCGCGCAGGAGGCATACGGCGGCGACGAACGCGCACAGCGCCGACAGCAGCCAGCCGACCGTCGCTGACCCGTGCATCACCACCTCCCCGCCCGCCCCGGGATGAGGCTGCCCGCCGGGACGCCGTCACACGGGAGCGCACGAGGGCAACGAGGGAGCGCTCAGGGGCTCCGACCGGCCCGCCTCGTACGGGCAGGCGCCGGGCCTGAGGCTTCGGCTCAGATCCCCGGCCGGTAACGCATCGGATGGTCCTCGGGAACCTCGACGACGCAGATGCGTACGCCGTCCGGATCGGCGATCCACATCTCGACCAGGCCCCACGGCTCCCGCACGGGACCCCGCAGGACCTCGGCGCCGGCCCCGGTCAGCTCGCGCTCGGCCTCGCGGGCGTCCCGCACCTGAAGCCACAGTGAAAGGCCGGGCGCGGGAGGGGAGTCGGAGCGTCCGGACACCTCCAGGTAGCCGCCGCCGAGGAAGTAGACCGTGCCGCGCTCCGGGCCCGTCCCGAACTCGCGGGCGACCGCGAGCCCGAGCGTCTGCCCGTAGAAGACCCTTGTGCGCTCCGGGTCGGTCGGCCGCAGCAGCATGCGGCTGCTCAGTACGTGCACCATGCCGACCGACCCTAATCCCGGGCGCGGTGCCTTAGGGTCTCCGACCATGGAGAACGTCAAGGAGACCAACGTCGAGGAGACCGGTGAGCTGAGCTTCCGTGTCGCCGGGCGGGAGGACGTACACGCTCTCGTCGCGCTCCTGGAGTCGGCCTACCGGGGCGACTCCAGCCGTGCAGGCTGGACGACCGAGGCCGACCTGCTGGAAGGCCAGCGCACCGACCCCGAGGGCGTCGGCGCCGTCGTCGCCGGTGACGGCAGCATCATGCTGGCCGTCGAGCGGCAAGGCGGTCTCGTGGCCTGCTGCCAGCTGGAAAGGCGCGGCGAGGCTGCCTACTTCGGGATGTTCGCGGTCCGTCCCGACCTGCAGGGTGCCGGGCTGGGCAAGGCCGTGCTGGCGGAGGCCGAACGCACCGTCGCCGCCGAGTGGGGTTCGCGCGAGATGCACATGACGGTGATCCGGCAGCGCGACGACCTGATCGCCTGGTACGAGCGCCGCGGCTATTCCCGTACGGGCAAGGTCACGCCTTTCCCGTACGGCGACGAGCGGTTCGGGATTCCTTCCCCGGCGGGGCGATCTCGCCTTCGAGCTGCTGGTCAAGCCGCTCGGCGCGCTGCCCTCTTGATCTCCGGCATATCGGTCACCAGGCCGTCGAGCCCCAGTTCGCGGACGCGTGCCAGTTCCTCGTCGGTGTTCACCGTCCAGGTGATGACCTTGATTCCGTGGGCGTGGCAGCGCTCCACGGTCTCGGCCTCCAGCCACTGCAGCTCGCACGAGACCATGAACGCGCCGAGTTCCCGGGCCCGTTCGGGCGCGGTGGGCGTCGAGCGGCCGGTGACCAGCACCAGGGGCATCTCGGGCAGGTGCTCGCGGACCTCGCGCAGAGCCTCGTCGTGGAAGGAGATGACGGTGACGCGGTCGTGCAGCCCGAGCTCGGAGATCACCCCGGCCAGGACCCGCGCGGCGGCCCGGTCCTTGATCTCGGCCTGCAGCGGGGACCGTACGGCGTCCACGACCTCCTGGAACACGGGGATGCGTTCGCCCTGCCCGGCGTCGAGTTCGCGCAGTTCGGCCAGGGTGAAGTCGCCGATGGCGCCCGAACCGTCCGTGGTGCGCGAGACGTCGGCGTCGTGCATCACCACCAGCGCGCCGTCCTTGCTCAGATGCAGGTCCAGTTCGATGACGTCGAGCCCCTCGTGCTCGGCGCGGACGAAGGAGCGCAGGGTGTTCTCGGGCTCGACGCCCATCACTCCGCGGTGGCCGACGGTGAGCAGTGACACGGCACCTTCTCTCTTCCCTGTGGTGACGGGCGCACATGGGGGACGTGCGCGGCGGACAGACTAGCCGCCCGGGGAGGCCCGCCCCGTTCCCCGGCCACCCTCGGCGCCACCGGTGGCTCCGGGGCGAACTCCCGGCGGACGAAACGTACATACGCGACGAAGGAGCAGCAACGTGAGTGGCAGCACCGCGTCCCACGGACCCGAGCGCCTCGCCCCGGGAGCCCGCGAGCTGATGGATCTCCTGACAGCCGCCTTCCCCGATGTCGGCGCGACCGTCCACGACGCCGCCGAGGCCCGCCGCATCCTGGCCCTGTCGATGCCGGAGCCGCCGCGGCTGCCCGAGGTGGGGGAGGTCTGCGACCGGCTGATCCCCGGCCCCGAAGGCGCGCCCGAGGTGCCGGTGCGCGTGTACCGCCCGTACGGGGAGGGGCCGGCCCGTGCCGGTGCGCCCACGGTGGTCTTCTTCCACGGGGGCGGCTGGGTGCTGGGAAGTCTCGATTCGCACGACACGACGGCGCGCGCCATGTGCTCGGCGTCCGGCTCCGTGGTCGTCTCCGTCGACTACCGGCTGGCACCCGAGGCCCGCTTCCCCGAGCCGGCCGAGGACGCCTACGCGGCGGTGTGCTGGGCCGCGGAGAACATCACCTCTCTCGGCGGGGATCCGCAGGCCCTGCTGGTCGCCGGCGACAGCGCCGGAGGGAATCTGGCCGCCGTGTGCACGATCATGGCCCGCGAGCGGGGTGGTCCGCGGATCGCGCACCAGTCGCTGATCTACCCCTCCACCGACCCGCTGGCGGAGACGGAGTCCCGGCGCCTCAACGCGGAGGGCTACTTCCTGACCGAGGCGGCCATGCGCTGGTTCGGTGCGCAGTACTTCGGTCCGGACTCCGATCCGACGCACCACTACGCGGCGCCGCTCCGCGCCGACCTGGCGGGCCTTCCGCCCGCACACGTGATCACCGCGGGCTGCGATCCGCTGTGCGACGAGGGCCGGGCGTACGCGGCGAAGCTGCGCGAGGCCGGGGTGGCCGTGACCGAGGCGCACTTCCCGGGGATGTTCCACGGCTTCCTCGCCGTCGGCGAGCTGCTGCCGGACGCCTCGGAGGCCATGGCCGGACTGGGCAAAGTCATTGCGATGACCGTGTCAGACAGGAAGATCGACGGTTGAGACCGGGGTTACGGCGAATGATTTCCTGTTGCTCCACTTGAGAGCACGCTCTGGCCCGGCTACCGTTTCCCTGACGCCAGGTTCTTCTGTGGAGGGGTAGTCATGACGGAAATGCTTTCGTCCAAAGCCGCGGACGCCGGGGACTCGTCCGCAGCACGCGTGGTCGAACACCCGGCATGGGCAGTGCTGAAGGCCGCCGTCGAAGCGATCCGTCCCGCGCAGTCCAAGGACGGCTCGATCGACTTCGAGGCAGAGGGCGCGCCGTCCCGGGCCGCCGTCGAGTCCGATCTGGAGCAGATCTGTAACGCCGTGCGGGACCTGACCCCGCTGCTGCCGCACGACTCCTCGTACCACGAGGCGCTCGTCGCCGACCTGCGCGGCTGGGCGGGGGCCGGTTTCGGCGTCCCGGACTTCCTCGACTCCCTGCTCGCCTTCCAGCCCGCGCAGAACCGTCAGGACGGCCTCCAGCACCTGGTCGTCTTCCCGATGTACACCCAGAACGGCAACCCCGACCGCAACCTCGAAGCCGTCGTGCTGCGCATGGTCTGGCCCGACTGGCTGGCCGAGCTGGAGCGCACCCGCTACGACAACCCGCTCTTCTGCGGCATCACCTTCGAGGACTTCACCTCCGGCTACGACACGAACTCGGCGGTCCTCTTCCCGGAGACGGTCGCCGTGCGCGAGGCGCCCGAGCGCTTCTCGTGGGGCGGCATCTTCTGCGACCGCGAGGCCGCACGCTTCCGCCGCGTCGTCGACGCGGCCTGCGACGTCACCAGCCTGGAGCTCCCCGAGTACGCTCGCGGGCTCGTCACCGACCAGTCGCGCTGCCAGCAGACCTTCGTGCTGTGGGACATGATCCACGACCGCACCCACAGCCACGGCGACCTGCCCTTCGACCCGTTCATGATCAAACAGCGTCAGCCGTTCTGGATGTACGGACTGGAGGAGCTGCGCTGCGACCTGACCGCCTTCCACGAGGGCGTACGCCTGGAGGCCGAGGGCTACCCGCAGGGCCGTGACGTGCAGTTCGCCGTGCTGCTCGACCGCCTCTTCCGCTTCCCGGTCACCGGCGAGCGCAACCGCAACTACGACGGTCTGGGCGGCCAGCTCCTCTTCGCCTACCTCCACCAGCACGGTGCGCTGCGCTGGACCGACAACAAGCTCGCCATCGACTGGGACCAGGCGCGCCAGGTGACGGTGCGGCTGCGCGAGGAGATCGAGAGCCTCTACCGCGCGGGCATCGACCGGCCCAAGCTCGTCCACTGGTTCAAGGCCTACGAGCTGGTCTCCGGCTACCTCTCGCCGCACCCCGGCTCCACCTGGGCCAAGGGCCCCGACGCGCTCGATCTGAGCCTCCCGCCGCGCAAGCTCGTGGACGAGGTGCTTCCGGATGAGTTTCCGCTGAGCATGTTCTATGAGGCCCTCGCGAAAAAGCTCCGATCCGTGATCGCATCGACCAAGGGCATCACAGCGGAGACCCCGCTGCAGGCCGCCGCCTGAGCACACGGGCGGGCGGCAGGAGAAGAAGCGGCGGGGCGTCGAGGACCAGGAGGCGACAGGGATGAGCAACACGACGGCACGCGGATACCAGGGGAACGGCAAAGGCAGCCTCGAAGGGTCCGTCATCGCCGTCGCCGGAGCGGCGGGTCCGGCCGGAGCGGCGGCCCTGCTCCGGCTCGCAGAGGAGGGGGCCACCGTCGTCGCGGCCGACTCCGACGTCGAGCGCCTCGCCCAGGCCGTCGACGCCGCCCGCTTCGCCCACGGCGGCGCGAGCGTCACGGGGGAGACCGTCGACCTGCTCGACCTGGCCGCGACCCGCGAGTGGGCAGCACGTACGGAGAAGGAGTTCGGGAAGGTGCACGGGCTCGTGCACCTCGTGGGCGGCTGGCGCGGCTCGGCGACCTTCGCCGAGACCGATCTGGCGCACTGGGACACCCTGCACGAGCTGCTGATCCGTACGGTGCAGCACACCTCGCTCGCCTTCGAGGCTCCGCTGGCACGCAGCGGCAACGGCCGCTACCTGCTGGTCAGCGCCGCCGGGGCGAGCAGCCCGACAGCGGGCAACGCCGCCTACTCCGCGTCCAAGGCGGCGGCCGAGGCGTGGACGCTGGCGCTCGGCGACTCCTTCCGCAAGGCAGGGGGCGAGGCCGGACCGCAGGCGGCTGCTGCCGTCCTTGTCGTCAAGGCACTGGTGAACGACCAGATGCGGGCCGAGCGCCCCAAGGCCAAGTTCGCGGGCTTCACCGACGTCAAGGATCTGGCGGACACCATCGCCGGCACGTGGAGCAAGCCCACCGAGGAAGTGAACGGACAACGCCTGTGGCTGACCCCGAAGCCGTGACCACCGACGCGAAGCGCCGCCACGACCCCGGCGTGCGCGGATTCGCGAGCGACAATTACGCGGGCGCGCACCCGGAGGTCCTGGCGGCGCTCGCCCTCGCCAACGGCGGCCACCAGCCGGCGTACGGCGACGACGAGTACACGGCGCATCTCCAGCAGACCGTACGCAGCCACTTCGGGCCGCGTGCCGAGGCCTACCCGGTCTTCAACGGCACGGGCGCCAACGTGATTTCGCTGCAGGCGCTGACGGACCGCTGGGGCGCCGTCATCTGCGCCGACAGCGCCCACATCCACGTCGACGAGTGCGGCGCACCCGAACGGGTCGGCGGGCTGAAGCTGCTGACCGTGCCCACCGAGAACGGCAAGCTCACGCCCGAACTCATCGACCGCGAGGCGCACGGCTGGGACGACGAGCACCGCGCGATGCCGCAGGTCGTGTCCATCACCCAGAGCACCGAACTCGGCACCCTCTACACGGTGGAGGAGATCCGGGCGATCTGCGACCACGCCCACGAGCGCGGGATGAAGGTCCACCTCGACGGCGCCCGCATCGCCAACGCGGCGGCGGCGCTCGACCGGCCCATGCGCGCCTTCACCAACGCCGTCGGCGTGGACGTCGTCTCCCTCGGGGGCACCAAGAACGGAATGCTCTTCGGCGAGGCCGTCGTCGTGCTCGACCCCGGCTCCGTCCGTGCGATGAAGCACCTGCGCAAGCTGTCGATGCAGCTCGCCTCCAAGATGCGCTTCATATCCGCCCAGTGGGACGCCCTGCTCTCGGGCGACCTGTGGCTGCGCAATGCCCGGCACTCCAACGCCATGGCCCGCCGGCTCGCGGAGGGGGTCAAGGACGTCGACGGCGTCGAGATCCTCCATCCCGTCCAGGCGAACGCGGTGTTCGCGCGGCTCGCGAACGAGGTCAGCGAGCGCCTGCAGAAGCGTTACCGCTTCTACTTCTGGGACGAGGCCGCGGGCGACGTGCGCTGGATGTGCTCCTTCGACACCAGCGAGGAGGACGTCGACGGATTCGTCGCGGCGCTGCGCGACGAGATCGGCCGCTGAGGCGCCGGCTGTGAGGGCGGCGGGTGCCCGCCGCCCGGTACGGCGAGCGCTACATCGCCCTCGCCTCGGCCGGCGTCGGTGCCGTGCCGCCCATGTGCGCCGGCAGCCACCACGAGTCGTGCGGGCCTTCCGGGACGGCCGGGTAGGCGCGCTGCGCGGCCTCCAGCAGCTCCTGCATGCGCTCGCGCATCCGGGACGTCAAGCCGGCCGCCGGTTCGTCTGCCGTGGTGTGCAGGGGTTCGCCGACGCGGATGCCGACGGGGAAGTGGTTGCGTCCGAAGTCCCGCTTGCGGCCCTTGGTCCACAGCCGCTGCGTCCCCCACAGGGCGACGGGCACCAGGGGCACCCGCGCCTCCTGCGCCATCCGCGCCGCCCCGGACTTGAAGTCCTTGAGCGTGAAGGAGCGCGAGATGGTCGCCTCGGGGAACACCCCGACGACCTCACCCGAATCCAGCGCCTTCAGCGCGTGTTCGTAGGCGCCCTCCCCGCGCGACCGGTCGACGGGTATGTGCTTCATCGCCCGCATCAGCGGCCCCGAGACCTTGTGCCGGAAGACCGAGTCCTTCGCCATGAAGCGCACCAGCCGCTTCGCCGGCAGCGCCGCGAGGCCGGCGAAGACGAAGTCCAGATAGCTGATGTGATTGCTGACCAGCACGGCACCGCCGCGGCGTGGCACGTGCTCGGTGCCCTGGATGTCGAAGCGGAGATCGAGCGTCTTGAACCAGGCACGCGCCGTGGCGATCACGGGTGGGTAGACGAGTTCTGCCATCTCGGGAGCCCTTCCTGTCCGTCCTGTCCGTCCTGGAAGGGAGTGGCTCCCGCCAGGTGCGCAACCGTACCTACGGACGCGTAACTTCTGTCCGACGCAGATGGTTCCCCATCGGCAACCCGATGGCTACACCCGGGGCCTTCCGGTGGCCCGCCGCCGTCCGCCGCTGGGCGGGAATGCCCTCACATGCGGCATGTGCTGCACACTGCGAGGCGGCGGCGTCGCGGCACACCGGGGCCGGGCGCCGGCAGACCCATCGGCACGCGACGGAACGGGAGGACGGAGTGCGGCAGCAGACCGGAGGCGGCGGCGCGCGCCTGGGCGCCGCGGCGCTCGGGCCAGGAGTCCTGGGGCGCCGGGCGACGCTGGTCCAGTTCTCCAGCGCCTTCTGCCAGCCCTGCCGTGCGACGAGACGCATCCTGCGCGAGGTGAGCCGGATGGTTCCGGGCGTGGGTCACGCGGAGATCGACGCCGAGGAACACCTCGCGCTCGTACGGGCCCTTGGCATCGTGCGCACTCCGGCGGTGCTCGTCCTGGACACCGGCGGACGGGAGGTGAGCCGCGCGTACGGCCAGCCACGCAAGGCCGACGTCATCGCGGCGCTGGGCGCGGCGGTGGCGGCAGGGGAGGACCAGGACGCCGCCGCCGGGCGACAGGAACCGGGGGAGGGCGACGGACACGGGCGGACCCGTGATTGATGTCGCATCCCGTGGTCCTTTCCTTGACCCTCCCGCACCGCCTCGGCACGGTGACAGCGCGGTCGCCGATGGCGTCGCCGCGCAGCCGCCGTGATTGAGTTGGGCCCGTGCTCCGGCGGGCCCGGGGGTTGGCAAGGTCACAGTTCCCGGCCTTGAGAACGGGGTACGCGCTATGTGTACTGGCGAGTAATATAGTGAACGGGGTGCCGGTTCAGCGACGGACCGGAACCGTAGGACAAGCAGTAGGAGAGCCGGCGTGAGCCTGAGGATCGTTGTCTGTGTGAAGTACGTGCCCGACGCCACCGGCGACCGGCACTTCGCCGAGGACCTGACCACCGACCGCGAGTCCGTGGACGGCCTGCTCTCGGAGCTGGACGAGTACGCGGTGGAGCAGGCGCTGCAGATCTCCGAGGAGTCGGACGACGCGGAGATCACCGTGCTGACCGTCGGTCCCGAGGACGCGAAGGACGCGCTGCGCAAGGCGCTGTCCATGGGTGCCGACAAGGCCGTCCACGTCGAGGACGACGACCTGCACGGCACCGACGTGCTGGGGACCTCGGCCGTACTGGCCAAGGCCATCGAGAAGACCGGATACGACCTCGTCGTGTGCGGCATGGCCTCCACCGACGGCACCATGGGCGTGCTCCCGGCCATCCTCGCCGAGCGCCTGGGCGTGCCCCAGGTGACGCTGCTGTCCGAGGTCTCCGTCACCGACGGCAAGGTCAACGGACGTCGCGACGGCGACACCGCGACCGAGCAGCTGGAGGCCTCGCTTCCGGCGCTCATCTCGGTCACCGACCAGTCCGGCGAGGCGCGTTACCCGTCCTTCAAGGGGATCATGGCGGCGAAGAAGAAGCCCGTGGAGTCCCTGGACCTGGACGACCTGGACATCGAGGCGGACGAGGTCGGACTCGGGGGCGCCTGGACCAAGGTCGACGACGCCACGGCGCGGCCGCCGCGTACCGCGGGCACCGTCGTCAAGGACGAGGGCGAGGGCGGCAAGCAGCTGGCCGAGTACCTCGCGGGCCAGAAGTTCATCTGAGGCCCGCCCGGCGACGCCGAGTTGACGCGAGAGCCCGCCCGCACAAACCGCCCCACTCTTCCGCAGGAGCAACCCCATGGCTGAAGTCCTTGTCTACGTCGACCACGTGGACGGTGCCGTCCGCAAGCCGACCCTCGAACTGCTCACCCTCGCCCGCCGCATCGGCGACCCGGTCGCCGTGCACCTCGGCCCCGGTGCCGACGAGGCCGCCAAGACGCTCGGCGAGTACGGCGCGGTGAAGGTACTGGCCGCCGAGGCCGGCGAGTTCGCCGACTACCTCGTCGTGCCGAAGGTGGACGCTCTGCAGGCGGCCTACGACGTCGTTTCGCCGTCCGCCGTGCTCGTCCCCTCGTCCGCCGAGGGCAAGGAGATCGCCGCCCGCCTCGCGGTGCGCATCGGCTCCGGGATCATCACGGACGCCGTCGACCTGGAGGAAGGGGACGAGGGGCCGGTGGCCACCCAGTCCGTCTTCGCGGCGGCCTTCACCACCAAGTCCCGCGTCAGCAAGGGCACTCCGGTCGTCACGGTCAAGCCCAACTCCACCTCGCCGGAGGCAGCACCGGCCGCGGGTGCGGTCGAGCAGCTGCAGGTGTCCTTCGGTGAGGCGGCGACCGGCACCAGGATCGTCTCCCGTACGCCGCGCGAGTCGACCGGGCGTCCGGAGCTGACCGAGGCCGCGATCGTGGTCTCCGGCGGCCGCGGCGTCAACGGCGCCGAGAACTTCCACATCATCGAGGAGCTGGCCGACTCGCTCGGCGCGGCCGTCGGCGCCTCCCGCGCCGCCGTCGACGCCGGCTGGTACCCGCACTCCAACCAGGTCGGCCAGACCGGCAAGACCGTTTCCCCGCAGCTGTACGTCGCGACCGGCATCTCGGGCGCGATCCAGCACCGGGCCGGCATGCAGACGTCCAAGACGATCGTGGCCATCAACAAGGACGCCGAGGCCCCGATCTTCGACCTCGTGGACTACGGCATCGTCGGCGACCTCTTCGAGGTCGTGCCGAAGCTGACGGAAGAGGTCAAGACCCGCAAGGGCTGAGCACCGGCCCGGCTGTTCCGCCCGGCCTTCCGCCGGACCGCCCCCGTACGCCGCCGGCGACGGGGGCGGCGTGCGTGCGGCCGGCCCGCACCGGTTTCGCCGAGAGCGGGAAGCGGCCTGCGCGCGCAGGCATACGGGCACAGTCGCAGCATGAGACTGCTGATGCTGGGCGGCACGGAGTTCGTGGGACGGGCCGTCACCGAAGAGGCTCTCGCGCGCGGCTGGCAGGTGAGCGTCTTCCACCGTGGACGGCACGAGGCGCCTCCCGGCGTGAGCGTGCTGCACGGAGACCGCACCATGACGGGCGGCCTGGCCGCCCTGGCTCACGGCGAATGGGACATCGTCGTGGACACCTGGTCGGGAGCACCGAGGGCGGTACGGGAGACGGCCCGGCTCCTGGCCGAGGGCGGCCGGGCGGGACGGTACGTCTACGTGTCCAGCCGGTCGGTGTACGCGGAACCCGTCGCCGCGGGGCTCGACGAGGAGGGGCCCGTGGTGGAGGCGTCCGCTGCGGACGGAGACGTCGACTACGCACGGGCCAAGCGGGGAGGGGAACTTGCCGCGTCGGAGGCCTTCGGCGGTCGCGCCCTGCTGGCCCGTGCGGGGCTGATCCTCGGGCCCTGGGAGAACGTGGGCCGGCTGGCGTGGTGGCTGCTGCGGACGGCACGTGGCGGGGCGGTGCCGGCGCCGGGGCCGCGCGAGCTGCCGATCCAGTACATCGACGTACGGGACCTGGCGGAATGGGTGCTGGACGCGTCGGCAGGAGGCCTCGCCGGTGCCTACAACCTGGTGTCCCCGCCCGGGCACACCACCATGGGGGAGCTGCTTGAGTCGTGCGTACGTGTCACGGGCGGCAAGGCCGAACTGCACTGGAGGAGCCCGGAGTCGGTCCTCGCCGCGGGCGCCGAACCGTGGACGGGGCTGCCGGTCTGGCTGCCGCCGGGTGCCGCGGACTACGACCACATGCACCGGGGCGACGTCTCGAAGGCACTGGCGGCAGGTCTGCGCTGCCGTCCCGTGGCCGAGACGGTGGCCGGCACCTGGGAGTGGCTCGGGCGGCTCGGCGGAAAGGCCCCGATGCGGCCGGACCGTCCGCCGAAGGGGCTGGACGCGGAGACGGAGGCCAGGCTGCTGGCCATGCCCGGGTGACGAGCCCCCCGCAGCCCAGGGCCGGGCCGGAGTATGGGCTGCGTGTGCGGACGGGGTGGGTTTCGTGGTGGGACGAATCGTTTCCGGGCCGGTGCCCGCCGTGCTGCGATCCGTTCATGACCTCATTCACACGTGACGGGCACTCAGGCACCGGTCCCGGCGAATTCACCCGCGACGGCTGCTCGGTGGAGATGTACAAGCGGCTGCCCGGCAACGGCGAGACCGCCGTCATCCTCGAGGCCGTGCCGCCCGGGGCCTCCGTGCTCGAACTCGGCGCCGGGGCGGGCCGTATGACGCGGCCCCTCGTGGCGGGCGGCCTCCGCGTCACCGCTGTCGACGAGTCGGAGGCGATGCTCGCGCACATCGGCGGCGTGGCGGAGACGGTGCACTCCGCGATCGAAGACCTCGACCTCGGGCGGCGGTTCGACGCCGTGACGCTCGCCTCGTTCCTCGTCAACACCGCAGACGACACGCACCGCGCCCGGCTGCTGCGGACCTGCGCCCGGCACACCGCACCGGACGGCTGCGTCCTCCTCCAGCGCGAACGCGACGGCCTCCACACGAGCCTGAGCCCCGGGACGTCGTGGAGCAGGGGCGACATGACGGTGTCGGTCGTCTCCATCGAACCGCTGGACGAGGTCACCTCCCGTACGTGCATCGCCTATGAACTCGGGGATGCACGGTGGACCCAGACGTTCTTCTCGCAGCGCCTGCCCGAACCGCGTTTCGAGGCGGCACTCGCCGAGGCGGGACTGGCCGTGGACGCCTACCTCACCGAGGACCGCACCTGGGTGCGGGCACGCCTGGAGGGCGGTCAGGCCCGCACCTGAACGATTCGCCCCCACCGGCCTTCCGCGCGCAACGGATCGCCGCGTACGCGCAAGGATGCCCAGTTACCGGTCGCCGCCGACGGCTCGTAAGGTCGTGCCGCCACAGCAGATCAACAGCGAGGAGACCGCTGCCGTGTTGGACCAGGGCGCAGGCCCGGCCGCCCCCAAGCCCCAGGACGGGCGGAGCGGCCGTCGGCAAGGGGGTGCCGCGCGGCTGATGCGCCGCAAGCCGGTGGAGACACTCATTGCCGAGAGCGGCCACGGCGCGGGCGGTGAACTGCGGCGCAGTCTCGGCCTGTGGCAGCTGACCATGATCAGCATCGGGGCGACGCTGGGCACGGGAATCTTCGTCGTCCTCGGCGAGGCCGTCCCCGACGCCGGGCCCGCGGTCGTCGTCTCGTTCGTCATCGCGGGTCTCACGGCGCTCTTCTCCGCGCTCTCCTACGCGGAGCTGGCCGGCACGATCCCCGTCGCCGGCTCCTCCTACTCCTATGCCTACGCGACGATGGGCGAGCTGGTCGCCTGGGTCTGCGGCTGGTGTCTGCTGCTGGAGTACGGGGTGTCGGTGGCGGCCGTCGCCGTCGGCTGGGGCCAGTACATCGACGAGCTGCTGCACGGCACGCTCGGCCTCGGCCTTCCCCAGGCCCTCTCGGCGCCGCCCGGCGAGGGCGGGCTCTTCAACGTTCCCGCGCTCGTCGTCGTACTGCTCGCCATGGCCTTCCTGCTCGGCGGCGCGAAGGAGAGCGCACGCGCCAACACCGTCATGGTCGTCGTGAAGATCGCCGCGCTGCTGCTCTTCTGCGGCATCGCCGCCGCGGGTGTCCGGGCGGGCAATTACGAGCCCTTCATGCCGCTGGGCATGGCCGGGGTCAGTGCCGCAGGCGCCACTCTCTTCTTCTCCTACATCGGATTCGACGCGGCATCCACGGCGGGGGAGGAGGCGAAGAACCCGCAGCGTGACCTGCCGCGCGCCATCCTGCTCTCACTGGTGCTGGTCACCCTGCTGTACTGCCTGGTCGCGGCGGTGGCGGTGGGCGCACTGCCCTGGCGGCGGTTCGAGGGCAGCGAGGCCGCGCTCTCGGGCGTCCTGCACAGCGTCACCGGCCAGGGCTTCTGGCCCGCGGTGCTCGCCTTCGGCGCGGTCGTCGCCATCGCCTCGGTCGTGCTGACGGTGCTGTACGGGCAGACCCGCATCCTCTTCGCGATGTCGCGGGACGGCCTGGTGCCCGCGGTCTTCTCCAAGGTCGACCCGCGCAGCGGCAGCCCCCGCGCCAACACCCTCATCGTCTCCGCGTTCTGCGGGACGCTCGCCGCAGCCGTGCCGCTGGGCCGGCTCGCCGACGCCACGAGCATCGGCACCCTCTTCGCCTTCGCCCTCGTCAACGTCGCGGTGATCGTGCTGCGCCGTACCAGCCCGGAGATGCGGCGGGGCTTCCGCGTGCCGCTCTCGCCGCTCTTCCCGCTCGTCGGTCTGGGCCTGTGCGCATGGATGATGTTCTCCCTGGACGCCGTCACCTGGGGGGTGTTCGGCGTCTGGATGGCCGTGGGCGCTGTGGTGTACTTCGGGTACGGGATGCGCCGCTCCCGGCTGAAGACCGCACCGACGCCCGCGCGCACGGAAGAGTGACCGGCCCGCAGTGACACTCGACGACCTCGACGAACGCATCGTCCACCTCCTCTCCGAGGACGCCCGCCGCTCGTACGCCGACATCGGCGCCGATGTCGGTCTCTCTGCCCCCGCCGTGAAACGCCGTGTGGACCGGCTGCGGGCGGAGGGAGCCATCACCGGGTTCACCGTGCGCGTGGACCCGGCGGCTCTGGGCTGGCAGACCGAGGGCTATATCGAGATGTACTGCCGCTCGAAGACCGCGCCCGAAGACATCCGCCGGGCGCTGGCCCGCTATCCGGAGGTCGCATCCGCGTCCACTGTCACCGGTGAGGCGGACGCGATGGTGCAGGTCTTCGCCTCCGACATGCGCCACTTCGAGCAGGTGCTGGAACGCATCGCGGGCGAGCCGTTCGTCGAGCGGACGAAGTCGGTGCTGGTGCTCTCGCCGCTGCTGCGCCGCTACACCGCGGGGGCGCCGCGCTGAGCGGGCTCCGACCTGCTCTTACCGGGCCGGCGCAGATTACGGACGCTCAGTGCAACGATTCGCCGCGGAACAGGCCGTATGCGCAACGGAGGACCTGCTGATGCGCAACGGATGAGCCTTGTCGGCCGGTGCAGGGGACCGTACCGTCGAAGTGTTCCCCCGCACGCCTGTACGTGCGGGCCGCCGCGCCCGCGTCCGTACGCACGAGCACAGCCAGAGGTCCCATGCCGACGTTGCGCCTCGCCCTGCACCAGGGCCCCGCCGGTGTTCCCCGCACCGCCGAGGACGGTCTCGCCGCGCTCGACGACGCCGCCCGAGCGGCCGCCGCGGGGGGCGCCCGGCTGCTGGTCACACCCGAACTGTCCCTGACCGGATACGCGTTGGGGGACGGCGTCGACGGACGTGCCGAGACCGCCGACGGCCCGTCCGCACGCGCGGTCTCCCGCATCGCCGCCGCACACGGCATCGCCGTCGTCTACGGCTACCCCGAACGCGACCCGGACAGCGGCGCGCTGCACAACTCGGCCGCCCTCGTCGGTGCCGACGGGCGCGTCCTCGCCGGCTACCGCAAGACACACCTGTACGGCGACTACGAGACCGGCCACTTCACGCCCGGTGACCGGCTCCTCGTGCAGGCCGACCTGGAAGGCGTCCGCACCGGCCTTCTGATCTGCTACGACGTGGAGTTCCCCGAAGCGGTGCGCGCCCACGCCCTCGCCGGGACCGAGCTGCTGGTGGTGCCGACGGCGCTGATGCGCCCGTACGACTTCGTGGCGGAGACGGTCCTTCCCGCGCGTGCCTGGGAGAACCAGCTCTACGTGGCGTACGCCGACCGCGCAGGCAGGGAAGGCGACTTCGACTTCGCGGGACTCAGCTGCCTCGCCGCTCCCGACGGGAGCGTCCCGGCCCGTGCCGGCCGCGACGAGGCACTCCTCGTCGCCGACGTCGACACTGCGCTGCTCCATGCCTCGCGGGCCCGCAACACCTACCTCACCGACCGGCGGGCCGCGCTCTACACCACCTGAACCCGAACCGTCCGAACCGTCCGAACCGGCCCGAACCGGCCCGAACCGACCGGCCGGTCGCCGGGTCCGGCGCGGCGCCGTGCACAGCCCGGCGCCGCGCCCCCGGACACACGGCCCGCGAACACACCGCCCCTGAACACATCGCCCCTGAACACCCGTGCCCTGAACAGCACCCCGGAGAGGAGAAGTGCGCCGATGACGTCCACCGTGCCCACCGCCGTACACGAGGAGCAGCAGAACACGGCCACGGACGCCGCGCCGCTGACCATGTCAGGGCCCGACTTCCCGTTCGCCTACGACGACTTCCTCGCCCACCCGGCCGGACTGGGATCGGTGCCCGCCACCGAACACGGCACCGAGGTCGCGGTGATCGGCGGCGGCCTCTCCGGCATCGTCACCGCCTTCGAGCTGATGAAGACCGGCCTCAAGCCCGTCGTCTACGAGGCCGACCAGATCGGCGGGCGGCTGCGCACCGCGCGCTTCGAAGGCTGCGAGGACGGACTGACGGCCGAGATGGGCGCCATGCGCTTCCCGCCGTCCTCGACCGCCTTCCAGCACTACGTCGAGCTGACCGGGCTCGAGACCGAGACATTCCCCAACCCCCTCGCACCCGGGACCCCTTCGACCGTGGTCGACCTCAAGGGCCGCTCCCACTACGCCCGTTCGCTCGAAGACCTCCCGCCCGTCTTCCACCAGGTCATGGACGCCTGGAACGCCTGCCTGGAGGACGGCGCCGAATTCAGCGCGATGCAGCGGGCGTTGCGGGAGCGCGACATCCCGCGCATCCGTGAGATCTGGTCCCGGCTGGTGGAGCGGCTCGACGACCAGACCTTCTACGGGTTCCTGTGCGCGTCGGAGTCCTTCGCGTCCTTCCGGCACCGCGAGATCTTCGGGCAGGTCGGCTTCGGCACCGGCGGCTGGGACACCGACTTCCCCAACTCCATCCTGGAGATCCTCCGGGTCGTCTACACCGGTGCCGACGACGACCACCGCAGCATCGTCGGCGGCAGCCAGCAGCTCCCGCTGCGGCTGTGGGAGCTGGAGCCGGACAAGCTCGTCCACTGGCCCGTCGGAACCTCCCTGGCCAGGCTCCACGAGCGGCACGGTGACCGCCAGGAGAGCCGCGTCACGGGGCAGCCACGGCCCGCCGTGACCCGCCTGCGCCGCACGGCCGGCAACCGCATCACCGTCACCGACGCGGCGGGCCACATCCGCACCTACCGAGCCGCCGTCTTCACGGCCCAGTCGTGGATGCTGCTCAGCAAGATCGACTGTGACGACGCGCTGCTCCCCATCGACCACTGGACGGCGGTCGAGCGCACCCACTACATGGAGTCCTCCAAGCTGTTCGTGCCCGTGGACAGGCCGTTCTGGCTCGACGAGGCCGTCGACGACAGGGGCGAGCCGACCGGCCGCGACGTGATGAGCATGACGCTCACCGACCGGATGACGCGCGGCACCTACCTGCTGGACGACGGTCCGGACCGGCCGGCCGTCATCTGCCTGTCGTACACGTGGTGCGACGACAGCCTCAAGTGGCTGCCGCTGGACGCGAATCAGCGCATGGAGGTGATGCTGAAGTCGCTCGGGGAGATCTATCCGAACGTCGACATCCGCAGCCACATCACCGGCAGCCCCGTCACGGTCTCCTGGGAGGACGAGCCGTACTTCATGGGCGCCTTCAAGGCCAATCTGCCCGGCCACTACCGCTATCAGCGGCGGCTGTTCACGCACTTCATGCAGGACACCCTCCCCGAGGACAAGCGCGGACTCTTCCTCGCCGGTGACGACGTCTCCTGGACGGCGGGCTGGGCGGAGGGTGCGGTGCAGACCGCGCTCAACGCCGTGTGGGGCGTGCTGCACCACTTCGGCGGCGGCACCGATCCGTCCAACCCGGGCCCGGGCGACGTATACGACGAGATCGCACCGGTGCTGCTGCCGGAGGACTGAGCCGGAAGGCCCTCTCAGGGCAGGCCGTAGAGCCGGGCGACGTCGGGTGAGTCGAGCCACTTCGAATAGGTGGGGGACTTCGGCCAGCCCTCGGGCGAATCCTGCCATTCCTCCTGGCGGCCCCAAGGCAGGATGTCGATCAACGCGAAGGTGTAGCTGAGCTGTTCGGTACCGCGGCCGTCGGTGTGCCAGGTGCGGTAGACCTTGTCGCCGTCGCGGAGGAACACGTTCACCGCGAAGCCCCCGCCGGGTGGCGCGCCCACGTCGGCGCCGAACGAGCTCTCCGACGACGAGTACCAGTCCATCTTGTTGCCTACTTTGGCCCTGTAGGCCAGCGCTTCCTCGATGGGCCCGTTGGTGACGATGACGAAGCGGGCGTCATAGTTGTCGAGGAAGCCCAGCCGGACGTACTGCGACGTCAGCCCTGTACAGCCGCCGCACTGCCACTCCGCGCCATCGGACCACATGTGGTTGTAGACGATGAGCTGGGAGCGCCCGTTGAATACTTCGGCCAGTCCGACGGGGCCGTCCGGGCCGATCAGCGTGTAGTCCGGGAGCTCGACCATCGGCAGTCTGCGGCGTTGGGCAGCGATGGCGTCGAGCTCACGGGTGGCAGCCTTCTCCCGCACACGCAGATCGTCGAGCGCGGCCTGCCATGTCCGCCGGTCGACCACTGGGGGCAGGGCGCCGGCTGTCTGCTCGGTCACGGTTCCTCCCGGGCTCGGATGGATCTCCTCCGATGTGGTGACCGGAGACGACGGCGGAAATCATCGCTCACGACGGGTGACCGGGTCCGGGCTCGCCGTCGCGCAGCCCCAGCTCCACCCGCCCGGGAGCGACGACGCCGAGCGCGTCGCCCCACACGGCCGCGACCACTGCGACACGCGCGCCACCGCGGAGCGCGAGCGTCCACACCGGCACTACTCCGTGCTTTCCGGCGGCAGGCTCTCAGGCAGCCCGAGCCGCGGGAACTGGTCGTCGTGGAACGTGACGATCTCGGTGATCGCCCCGCCGGTGACGCGCAGGACGTCGATCGTCAGCGGCAGGTACGCGCCCTCCCGCTTCCGCCAGTGGTAGAAGGCGACGGCGGGCTGCCGGTTCACGGAGGTAGGGACGGCGCGCAGGTGCTTCACGCCCTCGAAGCCGCTCTCGATCCAGTCGTTGATCACCGTGTCGCGGCCGACGTACAGCCCCGGCGTGGGAGGCATCGAGCAGCGGACGTCGTCCCGCAGCAGTGCGGCGAGCCCGTCGATGTCCGTGGCAACGCTGAGGTCGGTGTAGCGGCGCACCAGATCGCGCGTCCCGGTGTCCTCCTCGCCGCCGGTCCAGTCCTGCCGCTCGGCGGGAAGGTGCTCCCGCATGCCGGCGCGGGCCCGTTGCAGCGCGCTGTTCACGGAGTTGACGGAGTCCCCGAGGAGCTCCGCGACGTTCTTCGCCGGCCAGCCGAGCACGTCCCGCAGGATCAGCACGGCCCGCGGGCGCGGCGCGAGGTGCTGGACTGCGACCAGATACGCCAGCTCGATCGTCTCCCGCGCGACGGCGAGCGTCTCCGGCTCGTCCGCGTCGCCCGCGGGCAACTCGTCGAGCAACCGGTCCGGGTAGGGCTGCAGCCACAGCACCTCGCCTCCCGTCGCTGGCTCCGGGCGGCGCTTGGCCAGCAGGTCCAGGCAGGCGTTGGTGGCGATCCGGTACAGCCAGGCGCGGAACGTCGACCGCCCCTCGAAGGTCTCCCGCCGCCGCCAGGCGCGCAGGAACGTCTCCTGCACGGTGTCCTCGGCGTCCTCGAACGACCCGAGCATCCGGTAGCAGTGCACGTGCAGCTCCCGCCGGTGCCGCTCCGCCAGCCCCGAGAAGGCCGGCTCGTCGACCTCGCCCAGCCCGCTGACGCCCAGCTCCTCCAGCCGCGTATCCGCACTCATCACGTCATCCTCCCGCCTCGCAAAGTCCCGTCGTAGGTGTGACGGGTCCGGGCGCGACAACTCATCACCAGGGCCGGCCGGCATGCTGATCCACAGAGGGATCGGCGGCGCGTCACTCTCATGGGGGGAGCCGGATGCGCCCACGGACACACGGCTGCGGAGGTCGTTCGGTTCCCGGAGCAGCGGCGACCGGCTGCCGGGGCTAGCCTGCGGGCGTGAGCACCGGACCGGAAGGCCCAGAAGCCGAAAGGTGGCTGGCGGACACCCGGGCGTCCTACGACGCCGACGCCGTCAGCTACGCGGACGAGGTGCGAGACCTCACGGAGAGACTGCCGGCCGAGCGGGACGTCATGGCGCTGTTCGCCGAGCGGGTGCGGGCGAACGGCGGCGGGCCCGTCGCGGACGTGGGGTGCGGGCCCGGGAGGATCACCGCCCACCTGCGGAACCTCGGCGTGGACGCCTTCGGTATCGATCTGTCGCCCCGGATGATCGAGGTGGCGCGGCGTGAGCATCCCGGCCTGCGGTTCGAGGTGGGGTCGATGACTCAACTCGACCTCGCGGACGGGTCGCTGGCCGCCCTGATCGCCTGGTACTCGGTCATTCACGTCCCCGATCACGCGATCGGCGCGGTCCTCGCCGGTTTCCGTCGCGTGCTGCGGCCCGGCGGTCTGCTGCTGCTGGGTTTTCACGTCGGCGACGCCTCACCGTCCAATGCGCAGGAGAGCGGTGAGAGGTGGCCGGAGTCCTGCGTCCGTCGGCGGCAGCCGGGTCAGGTCGCCGCCTGGCTCGACGAAGCCGGCTTCACCGTCGAGACCCACCCCACGCTCACGTCGGCCTCGCGCACGCTGGGCGTGCTGCTGGCGCGCTCCTAGGCGTCCCCGCGGGCCAGGCCGATGAGCCGGCCGAGGACCCGGTCGCCGTCCGCGCGGAGGCCGTTGTGCTCGTACTCGTCGGTGAGCCATGTACGCATGGTCGGGATGAGCTTTGCCGTCTCCTCGGAGAACGCCCGGTCGACGTAGGCGTCGTCGGCGTACACGACCGCTGCGCAGGGCACGCCGCACTCGCGGAGCCGGCCGGCGTCGTAGAGCGCGGGCCATTCGTGGCCGGCGAGAAGATCCGCCGCCTCGCGCAGCGGTTCCAGCTCGCCGTAGTCGCTGAACATCCAGGGGAAGACGTGCTCCCCGGTGAACAGGGTCGGGTCCGCCTCGAACTCGGCGGGCCGGACCCGTTGCGCGGACCAGCGCGTCGCGTGACCGTCGGCGTAACTGGACTCGTGGATCACGGCGTACAGCGGATTGCGGCCGGAGAAGGGGAGGGCCGCGGCGACGTCGTACCCGAACGAGGGGTCCGCCGGGTCCCGTTCGAGCAGGTAGTGCAGTCGTGCGGCGCCGTCGCTCATGCCGAGCATGTGGCCGAGCTGCCGGAACCGGCGGGAGGTCAGACGGTCCCCGGCGGGCAGCCGTACGTCCTGGGAGTCCAGCCGTTCCACCAGCGCGCGCACCCGGTCGCGGTCGGCCGGATGGTGCCGGTAGTAGCGCCTGTTGCGCTCCAGCATCGTCTCGAACGTGGCGCGGTAGACCTCGTCGGGATGGCGTCCGACGGGAGGCAGACCTCCGGTGAAGAGGGCCTCGCGCAGCCCGTGCGGTGCCCGGCACAGATAGTGCAGCGTGCAGAAGCCCCCGAAGGACTGGCCCAGGACGCTCCACTTCTCCACGTCCAGCGCCGCACGGATCCATTCGGCGTCCTGCACGATCGCGTCGGCACGGAAGTGCGTCAGATAGTCGGCCTGCTGCCGAGGTGTCATCCCGGGCAGCACGCCGACCGGTGTGGAACGGCCCGTGCCGCGCTGGTCGAGCATCAGCACCCGGTAGTCGCGGAGCGCCCGCCGCAGCCAGCTCGGCGCCGCCGGCGCCATCGTCGGACGGGGCGCCTCCTGACCGGGCCCTCCCTCCAGGTACACCAGGAACGGAAGGTCACGGCCGCCGGGAGCGGCGACTTCACGGGCGAACACCGTGATCCGCTCGCCGTCCGGCGCGGCGTGGTCCAGGGGGACACTGAACTCGTGCTCCGTCAGGGTCATACCGGGAGCGTGCAGGGTGACAGCCATGTCCCTGATCCTGGCACGCGGCGCCGCTGTCCCGCCGCGTTCCCCCGCCTGGCTGGGTCTACATGCCCGCGTCGCGGACCGCGGCGTACAACTCGCGTCCGGCGTCGATCAGTTCGCCCGCGTCACGCGTCCCGTTCTGCAGGTCGAGGATCGCCTCGTCGACCCCGGCCGCCACGCCCTCGGCGAGGTCCTCGACGATCTGCTCGACGCTTCCCTGGTGCTTCCTGCGGTCGCCGCCCATCGGCTTTCCGGAGACGCGCACGCTGCACCGCTGTACGACGGTGAGGGCATCCGGGTCGCGGCCCTGCCGCTCGGCGAGTTCGCGGAGCGTGGCGCGGTTGCGGGCCACGACGGGATGCGGGGTGAGGGAGGGGAGCCAGCCGTCCGCCCGGCGGGCGATGCGGTCCAGGGTGCGCGAGTTGCTCGCGGCCAGCAGTACGGGCATCCTCCCGCCCGGCGGCTTGGGACCGACATCGGCCGGAGCGAGACGCGTGCGGCCGCCCGTGTACGCGGACGGGCCGGAGCTCCACACCTCCTCGCACACGTCGAGCAGTTCATCGAGCAGCTCACCCCGCCGGTCGAAGTCCGCGCCCGCCGCGGCGTATTCGTCCCGGGACCAGCCGGTGCCGAGCCCCGCGACGAGACGGCCGCCGCTCGCCGCGCTCAACGTGCCCAGCGCACGGGCCAGTCCGAAGGGCGCGTGCAGGGGCGCGACCAGCACCGACGTGCCCAGCCGCACGCGCTCCGTGACCGCCGCGGCCTGCGCGAGGGTGACGAGCGGGTCGGCGACGTGCCGGAAGGTGCCGGGCCAGGGGCGGCCCTCGACGCCGTACATGCCGTCGACCGGGTCCTCGGGCACCAGCGTGCGCTCGAAGACCCACAGGCTGTCGAAGCCGCAAGCCTCCGCCTCCCGGGCGACCGCCGTCACATCCCGTCCGGGCGCGTAGTGCTTCATCTGCGGCAGCCCCAGGCCCAGTCGCAGCGTCATGTCTCCTCCGTACGGCTCGTGTGCGGACGGGAACGTCCCGTCCCGCGAGAGTGCCCCCTTCGAGCATCTTCAGTGCGCCGCAGAAGACTTCGGAGCCGTCGCGATCGGCCCGTCGCGCCCCGGTCGCCTGCCCGCGTGAGCACATCACGGCCACTGCGATGCAACAGTGGGCCACGGCACGTGTACCCAGCAAGAAGGAGTGTCCGGTGAACTCGATGGCGCAACCGGAGGGAGCCGCAGGCGGGTGGCCGGAGCAAGTTGCCGCCGTACGCCGCGAGCTCGCCGGCCACGGACCGCCGCGGAGTCCCGGCGGCGCTCCGGACTTCGCCACCGTGACCCTGCCGGAGCGCGACTGCGATCAGGTGCGCGACATCCTGGTGGACGAGCGAGCCGGCACGGTCGTCGAGATCGGACTCGCCTATGCCGGCTCAGCGCTGGCCATCGGCGAGGCGCTGCTGCGCGCCGGCTCACGGACCCCACGGCACGTGGTGATCGACCCGTTCCAGTACACCGTGTACGACGGTGTGGGGTGGGAGCTGCTGCTCAGCGCCGGCCTGGACGGCGTCGCCGAGCTGGTGACCGAGCCGTCGCAGCGGTTCCTCGCCAGGCTGGCCGGCGCGGGCTTCGCCGCGGATGCCGCGTTCGTCGACGGCAGCCACCACTTCCACAACGTGTTCGTCGACCTCCACTTCCTGAGCGAGATCGTCCGGCCTGGCGGCATCGTGCTGCTCGACGATGTCTGGTGGCCCTCGGTCGCCGCAGCCGCGGCGTACTTCGAGACCAATCTGGGATGGAGGCCGGTGCCGGGCGCTCTGGCCGGCGGGACGGCTGACCCGTCCACTGGCCGGCCGCGGACCAGGGCCTACCGGCTGCCCTCTGCGCACCCGGCGCCCGACTTCAGGGAATTCCGGCCGTTCTGCTGAGCCGGAGCCGGAGCCGGAGACGCTGAGCGACGACGCCCCACCACACACCCGGCATCACACCCGGCATCGACTTGCTCAGCGCTCCGGGCCCGGAACTACTCGGCCGGTGCCCTGTCGGCACCTCGGACTGCGGCCGGACGGGCCGGCGCGCGTCGCGGGGAGCACGGAAGCGGAGTCAGCAGGCACCGCCCGGCCATTCCGACGCTCCCGTCCAGCCGCTCGGTGAACTCACCGGCCAGCTCCGGCAGTACGCGCAGACCCCACAGCGCGCGGAAGGCCATCCATGCCCCCGCGCGGGCCATCTCCAGGCTCCAGGCACCCGTCAGGTGCGTCAGCGGATCGGCCACGTCGAGAAGGTCGGGACCCGGCATCAGTTCCTCGCGGATGCGCTCCTCCAGGAGGGTCAGCAGATCCCCGACGCGTTCGAAGTCGCCCTCCAGCTCCTCCGGTTCGGTCCGCCGGGCACGGCAGGTGGCCAGCAGGGCCAGCGGCAGGTCGTGCCCGACGTGCGCGTTGATCCCGGCCAGGGCGAACTGGAGCGGACGTACATAGGGATGGCGGCGCAGCTGGAACAGCGGACGCCAGGAGGCGGGCGGACGGCTGCCCTCGCGCTGCGCCTCCACGGCCGCGAGATAGCGGCCGGCGAAGCGGGCACTCAGCTCCTCCGTGGACGCGCGGTCGGTGAACCAGCCCGAGTCCAGGCGCCGCCCGAGCTCCTGCGTCACGGAGAGATACACCCGGTTGAACACGGCGACACCGTCGCCCTGCGGCAACTCCGCGCCGATGCCGCGCATCCGCAGCACGACGGAATGCAGGGCGCCGGGCGCATGCGGAGAGGGCTCAGGCGGCAGGTCCGCCGCCCCCGCACGCATGGGTGTCCGTTCAGCTGAGGTCATGTGGGCAGCGTGGCAGCCCTGGTGGCGCGGTGTGGCGGACACGGCCCGCGGGGCGCCCGGACGGGGGACAACCGCCCGGCGCCCCGGGACAGAGCGGTGACGCGGCGCGGACCCGCCGGGGTCAGGGGGTTTCAGGAGCGGAGGCCGGACGCCCTTCCGGGACGGCGGGGGAGTCGCCGGCGGTTGCCGAAACCGTCGTACGCCCCTCCTGACGCAGCACACCCGCACCCACCACGAGCCCGAACAGCAGCACGGTGACCAGGCCGAACGACGCGGACAGCGACGTGGCTTCCGCTATCCAGCCGACGGCGGCGGGGGCCGCCAGGCCCGACGCGTAGGCGAGCGTGGCGACACCCGCGATCTCCTGGCCCGGCGAGGACGAGGGTATGCGGCCGGCGGCGGCGAAGCACAGCGGGACGACCACCGCGACGCCGACCCCGATCAGCGCGAACCCGGTGATCGCCAGCGCCGGGGTGGAGGCGAAAGCCACCAGGACCCCGCCCGCTGCCGCCGTGACACCGCTGGCCCGTACCGTCCTCACCGGCCCCAGACGCCGGACCACCGCGTCCCCGAGGAGGCGGGCGACGGCCATCGTGCAGGCGAAGGCGGTGAACGCCGAGGCGGCCAGGCCCGGATCGGCGTCCACCACATCCCGCAGATAGATGGCGGACCAGTCCATCGACGCGCCCTCAGCGAAGACCGCGAAGAAGCCCATGAGCCCGACGGTGAGGGCGGCGCGGCTCGGCAGCGCGAACCGCGGCGGCTCCTCCGCCGCACTGGCCGCGTCCGCTGCGTCCCCGTCCTGCCCGGCGGCCTTGCTCTGCTCCGGAACGTCCAGCACCCAGCGGGATGCGACGAGCGCCGTGACCGCCATCAACGGGGCCACCAGCCCCAGATGGATCCGTCCGTCGAGACCGCTGTGCGCCGCGAGGGCACCGCCCGCGCCTCCCAGCAGCGTGCCGACGCTCCACATGCCGTGCAGTCCGGACATGACCGAGCGCCCGTACCGCTCCTCGATCTGCACCCCGTGCGCGTTCATCGCCACGTCCATCAGGCCGAGGCCGCACCCGTACACGAAGAGGATCACGCACAGCCACACCAGCGAGGGCGAAAGAGCGGGCAGCGCCACACCGGCACAGCACATCAGCGACAGCCACACCAGTGAACGGCGCGGCCCGTAGCGGTGGGCGAGGCGCGCGGAGAGCGGCATGGCGGCGGACGCACCGACCGTGAGGAAGACCAGCGCCATCCCCAGCCAGCCGTGCCCGAGTTGGAGGTGCTCACGGATCCACGGAATGGCGGTCGCGAAGCTGCCGCTCACACCGCCGTGCACGGCGAAGACGACGGAGATCGCGCGCCGTGCCCGGCGGGTGGCGCCGTCGGGGGCGGTCTGCTGCATGTGCGGGACCCTCCGGGCTGTACGTATGTGTCTCTCCGCTGCGCCGCCATTTGTGCCTTCAGCGCTCCGCTTGTGCCTTGAGCGCTCCGCGCACCGTGTCCGTACCGTGCGGCCTGCGCGATCCGGGCCACTGTACGGGGGGTCGTACGCACCCGAACAAGGGGTTTTCGCAAGGCTTTTGCAAGCGGCTGAAAGCCCTCGCACCCGCCCGGCCTCTCCGCGTGCACGCACTGTGAGTGAGCCCACAGGGCACCCCGGCATGGCCGGGGCGGTGCCGTGGCAGACTGGGGGCGTACCAGTGACGTCAGCGCACTCCGGGGTCGGTGAAAGTCCGAACCGGCGGTTACAGTCCGCGACCCGGTCGCCTCCAGCGGCCGGTTGACCAGGTGGAATTCCTGGACCGACGGTGAAAGTCCGGATGGGAGGCAGTGCGCGGCGGGCCGAGACCGGTACACCGCCCTTGCCGGCGGACGCTGCCGTGCACCGCACGGAGGCGCCCCGTCCTTTCCGCGGTGTCCCGGCCCCGACGAGCCCGTACACATCCCGAAGCGCCCCGGAGTCCGTGCCCGAAGAGGCAGGAGAGACCCGGTGGCCAGCGACGCAGCAGCCGCAGTGTCAGCCCCGTCCGCCGAACCGGCCGAACGGGCCGCCATGCGCCGCGCCGTCGAACTCGCCGCACGTGGTCTCGGTTCCACCAGCCCGAACCCCGTGGTGGGCTGCGTCGTCCTCAGCTCCGAGGGCTATCCCGTCGGAGAGGGCTGGCACCAGCGCGCAGGCGGCCCGCACGCCGAGATCCACGCCCTGGCCGAGGCGGGGGACGACGCACGCGGCGGCACCGCGGTCGTCACCCTCGAACCCTGCGACCGAACCGGCCGTACGGGCCCCTGTACGCAAGCGCTCATCGAGGCAGGCATCGCCCGCGTCGTCTACGCCGTCGCCGACCCCTCCGCGCCCGGCGGGGCGAGCCGGCTCGCCGGAGCGGGCATCGACGTCGTACGGGGGCTGCTGGCCGACGAGGCGGCGGCGGGCAACGCCGCGTGGCTCACCTCGGTGCGGCTGCGGCGCCCGTACGTCATCTGGAAGTACGCCGCGACGCTCGACGGGCGCATCGCCGCCGCCGACGGCTCCAGCCGCTGGATCACCTCCGACGAGGCCCGCGCCGACGTCCACCGGCTGCGGGCCCGCACCGACGCCGTGCTCGTCGGCTCCGGCACGGCGCGCGCCGACGATCCGCACCTCGCCGTGCGCGGCGTGTCCGGAGCGGTGCAGCCGCTGCGCGTCGTCATCGACACCGAGGCCGCCGTTCTGCGGCCCGGCGCCCGCGTCCTCGACACGGCCGCGCCCACGCTCGTCGCCGTCGCGCAGGACGCGGGCGCGGACGAACTCGAAGGCGCCGCCGAGCTGTTGAGGCTGCCACGCGCCGGGGGCGGCCGGCCGGGAGTCGACCTGGCGGCACTCCTGGGGGAGCTGTACGCACGCGAGGTGCGCTCGGTGCTCCTGGAAGGCGGCCCGACGCTGGCCGGGTCCTTCGTACGGGCCGGGGCCGTCGACGAGGTCATCGGCTATGTCGCGCCAGTGCTGCTGGGGGCCGGGCCGGCTGCGCTCGGCGACGCCGGAATCGCCACCATCGCGCAGGCGTTGCGGCTGAAAGTGACCGAAACCGTCCGCGTAGGCCCCGACTTGCGCGTCACCGCCGTCCCGGCGACCGCCGCACGAGCCGCCGCGACCGGCGTTTCCGCCGCCGCCACCGCTTCCACCGCTGCGACTGAGGAGTCCTGAGTGTTCACCGGAATCGTCGAAGAACTGGGCGAAGTCGTCGCCGTGGAGGAGCTGCCCGGTGCGGCCCGCTTCCGTCTGCGCGGCCCCGTCGTCACCGAAGGGGTGCGGCACGGCCAGTCGATCGCCGTCAACGGCGTCTGCCTCACCGTGGTCGAGGCGTCCGGAGGCGAGTTCACCGCCGACGTCATCGGTGAGACCCTCGCCCGCTCCAGCCTCGGCGCCCTCACCGCAGGCTCCCGCGTCAACCTGGAGCGCCCCATGGCGCTGGGCGGCAGGCTCGACGGCCACCTCGTCCAGGGCCACGTCGACGGGACCGGCACTCTCGTGGAGCGGACCGGGGACGGGACCGTACGGGTCCAGCTGCCGCCGGGGCTTGCCAAGTACATCGTCGAGAAGGGGTCCGTCACCGTCGACGGTGTCAGCCTCACCGTCGTCGAGGCCGGCGGGGAACACTTCACCGTCAGCCTGATCCCGACCACGCTGGAGCTGACCACGCTGGGCGTCAAGCAGCCCGGAGACCCGGTCAACCTCGAGGTCGACGTACTGGCCAAGTACGTGGAGCGGCTTCTCACCCACGGCGGGGACACGCCTGCGGGCGTCGCCGGCGCTCATGTGCGGGCGGCCGCGGCGGACGAAGGCGCCGCCGGCGCGAGGGAAGCCCTCCGGTGAACGCCCTGGGGATGCTCAACGACGAGGCGTTCACGGCCTTCGGCCAGCACGTCATCTACTCCGACCTGATCGGCAACGTCATCGGCCTGGCCGCTCTCGCGCTGGGCTGGCGCCGCTCCGTCCTCACCTGGCCCGTGCAGGTGCTGGCCGGCGCCGTGCTCGTCTGCGCCTACTACTCGGCGCAGCTCGCGGGCGGAGTCGGCAAGCAGCTCCTGGTCGTGCTCGTCGCGCTCTGGGGCTGGCACCAGTGGCGACGCGGCAACCGCTCGGCCGAGGACGGCGCGATCACGGTGCGCTTCGCGACCGCACGTGAACGGGGCGTGCTGCTGGCAGGCACCGTGCTCGGCACCCTGGCCGTCGGCGGGCTGTTCACCCTCGTGCCGGAGCTGTCGTGGAACCCCTGGCCCGACGCCTACATCTTCGTCGGCACCCTCGCGGCGATGACCGCACAGGCGCGCGGCCTCGTGGAGTTCTGGTTCGCCTGGCTGCTGGTCGACATCGTCGGCGTCCCGCTGGCCTTCAGCAGCGGGCTTCCCTTCTCCGGACTGGTCTACGTCGTCTACCTCGTGCTCGTGCTGTGGGGCATGCGCAGCTGGTGGCGCAGGACCCGCACGGCCGCGCCCGCGGCCTCCGCACAGCGGGAGTCCGCCGCCGAAGGAGCACGTCCATGAACGGGCCCGGCAGTGCCGCCGGGCCGCTGCCCGGAACAACCGGCCCGAGCGGGCCGCCCCGAGGAGGCGCAGGCATGAGCGCAGCCACAACCGGCTGGTACGCGGACGCGGACGGCGAAGCCGCCGGGACACCCCGGCTCCCGGAGCGCAGCCCCGACGACTTCACCCTCGATCCCGTCGAGCGCGCCATAGCCGACATGGCCCTCGGACGGCCCGTCGTGGTCGTCGACGACGAGAACCGGGAGAACGAGGGCGATCTGATCGTCGCCGCCGAGCGGATCACCCCGGAGGTCGTCGCCTTCATGATGAGCGAGTGCCGGGGCCTGATCTGCACACCCATGGAAGCCGCCGACCTGGACCGGCTGGACCTGCCGCAGATGGTCGAGCGGAACTCCGAGGCGATGGGCACGGCATTCACCGTCTCCGTCGACGCGGTCCCCCAGCACGGCGTCACCACCGGGATTTCCGCCGCCGACCGCGCCACCACCATCCGGCTGCTGGCCGATCCGGAGGCCGTCCCGTCGGACTTCGTACGGCCCGGGCACGCCTTCCCGCTGCGCGCCAAGCCCGGCGGCGTCCTGGCACGGGCCGGGCACACCGAGGCCGGGGTCGACCTGGCGCGGCTGGCCGGGCTGCGTCCCGCGGCCGCCATCGTCGAGATCGCCGGGGAGGACGGCACGATGCTGCGCCTGCCCGAACTCGTCCCCTTCGCCCGCAAGCACGGCCTCGCGGTGATCTCCATCGAGGACCTCATCGCCTACCGCGAGGCCCGCCCCGGCCTCCGGCGTGAGGAACCCGAGCCCGTCGTCCTTCCCGACGAGGCCCTCGTACGGCGTGAGGCCGTCACCCGGCTGCCCACCCGCCACGGCGACTTCCGGGCGTACGGCTACCGCTCCACGGCCGACGGCGTCGAGCACATCGCCCTGGTCGCGGGAGACGTCTCGGACGCCGGCGGGGAGGACGTGCTGGTGCGGGTCCACTCCGAGTGCCTGACCGGCGACGTCTTCGGCTCGCTGCGCTGCGACTGCGGCCTGCAGCTGGAGGCGTCCCTGGAGCGGGTGCAGGCCGAGGGCCGCGGCGTGGTGGTGTACCTGCGCGGCCACGAGGGCCGCGGAATCGGGCTGCTGTCCAAGCTGCGCGCGTACGAGCTGCAGGAGCGCGGCCGCGACACCCTCGACGCCAACCTCGAACTGGGGCTGCCCGCCGACGCCCGCGACTACGCGGCCGCCGCGCGGATGCTCCACGACCTGGGCGTGCGGTCCGTGCGGCTGATGACCAACAACCCGGAGAAGTCCGAGGCGCTCGACCGCTGCGGGCTCCGCGTCGCGGAACGGGTGGTCATGCCCGTCGAGGCCGGCGAGCACAACCTGCACTACCTGCGGACCAAGCGCGACCGCATGGGCCACGACCTGCCGTGGCTGGAGGCGCAGCCCGCCTCGCCCTGCGGCAACCAGTGAACGCCTGACGGCGACGGCGACGACGCCGACACGTCAACGGCGTCGACGGCACAGAGACGACAGCGGATGAGGCAAGGAGCGAGAACGTGAGCGGCAAGGGCTCTCCCGAAGTGAGCGTGCAGGAGTGCGGCGATCTGCGCGTGGCGGTGGTCGCGGCGCAGTGGCACGACACCGTGATGGCCGGTCTCGTGGCCGGCGCCATGCGGGCCGCACGTGAGCTGGGCACCGGCGAACCGGCACTGCTGCGCGTCCCCGGCAGCTTCGAACTGCCCGTCGCGGCCAGGGCTCTGGCCCGGGCAGGCTATGACGCGGTCGTCGCACTCGGCGTCGTCATCCGCGGCGGTACGCCGCACTTCGACTACGTCTGCCAGGGGGTCACCCAGGGCCTGACCCAGGTCGGCGTCGAGACCGGCGTCCCCGTCGGCTTCGGGGTCCTCACCTGTGACAACGAGGAACAGGCCCTCGACCGCGCCGGGCTGGAGGGTTCCTCCGAGGACAAGGGACACGAGGCCACGACCGCCGCCGTGGCGACGGCGGCCGCGCTGCGCTCCGTGGTGTGAGCGGACCGGCCGACCCGGGCGCAGGAGGCCGCCGCACCTCCACGTAGAGTTGGGAACACCATGGCGAACAAGACATTCGAGGAGCTCTTCGCCGAGCTCCAGGACAAGGCCGCCAACGGCGACCCCATCACCTCGCGCACGGCTGAACTGGCCGCCCAGGGCGTGCACTCCATCGGCAAGAAGATCGTCGAGGAGGCCGCCGAGGTGTGGATGGCGGCCGAGTACGAGGGCGACGAGCGCACCGCGGAGGAGATCTCGCAGCTCCTCTACCATCTGCAGGTCCTGATGATCGCCCGCGGCGTCAGCCTTGAGGACGTATACGCTCATCTCTGAGCCGCCCGGACGCCCGCACACGGCTCCGATCCCCGGTTCCCCGCACATCCCGCCGCACGCCCGTCCCGCCCTCCCCACCTGCTTCACGTCTCCCGAGCAAAGGAAGCCCGCACCATGCTGCGCATCGCCGTCCCCAACAAGGGTTCACTCTCCGAGCCTGCGGCGGAGATGCTCCATGAGGCCGGTTACAGGCAGCGCAAGGACCGGCGCGAACTGGTGCTGACGGACAGCGAGAACGACGTCGAGTTCTTCTTCCTTCGCCCCCGCGACATCGCCGTCTACGTCGGTTCCGGCAAGCTCGACATCGGCATCACCGGACGGGACCTGCTGCTCGACTCCGGGGCGCAGGCCGAGGAGATCCTCCAACTCGGCTTCGCCGGCTCGACCTTCCGCTACGCCACCCGCCCCGGCACAGCCAAGGACGTCAGCGAGTTCGGCGGCATGACGGTGGCCACGTCCTTCGCGGGCATCGTCCGCAGCCACCTCGCCGAACACGGCGTGGAGGCGTCCGTCGTGCACCTCGACGGCGCCGTGGAGACGGCCATCCAGCTCGGCGTCGCCGAAGTCGTCGCCGACGTCGTGGAGACGGGCAGCACCCTGCGCAACGCCGGACTCGAGATCATCAGCGAGCCGATCCTGCACTCCGAGGCCGTGGTCGTACGCGGCACCGACGCCTCCGGCGACGACCCGAAGGTCGGCCAGTTCCTCCGTCGCATGCAGGGCGTCCTCGTGGCCCGCCGGTACGTGATGATGGACTACGACATCCGCGCCGAGCACCTGGAGCAGGCCGTCGCCCTCACGCCCGGCCTGGAGTCGCCCACCGTGTCCCCGCTGCACGACCAGGGCTGGGTCGCCGTACGCTCCATGGTGCGTACGAAGGAGGCGCAGCGGATCATGGACGACCTCTACGAGCTGGGCGCCCGCGCCATCCTCACCACCGGCATCCACGCCTGCCGCCTCTGATCCGCCGAGCGCACCCCAGGAGGATCCGGATGTCCGAACTGCCCGCTCTGCCCGTCACGTTCCGTCCGAACCGCACGCGGGCCGTTCTCATCACCGTCGGTGTCGCGCTCTTCGCCGTTCTCACGGTGGTCGCGCTGACGCTGCCGTCCGCCGGCCCGGGGGAGCGGGTCACCTTCGTCTTCACGGGGCTGTGCTTCCTCGGCGTACTGCTCATGCTGTCGCGTCCGCATGTGACCGCCGACGAAAGCGGAGTCACCGTCGTCAACCTGACGACCAGGCGCCGCCTCGAATGGGCGGAAGTGCTGCGCGTCAACCTCCGCCAGGGCGACCCCTGGGTCAGCCTCGACCTCGCCGACGGCACGAGCCTCGCCGCCATGGGCATCCAGCCCGGAATCGCGAGGGAGCGGGCGATCGCCGACGCCGCCGCGCTGCGTGCGCTGGCGGAGAAGCACGGCACGGGAGAGACGGTGCGCTGATGCGCTGACGGGTGTCCCCGGCACGCCCCGCTGCGGAGCGGTCACAGCCTGCTGAGGATCCCGGGGCGGAACCGATTCGTCCGCCGGTTGCCTCTGCCGTGCGCCTCACGGACATGTTTACTCTGGTCGATACGGCGGACCCAGCCGCCCCCCACCGCGACCCGCTACCCGAGGAGTGACCCCCGTCAGAGATGGACGGATCGTCCTGTAGTACCTGCGCTGTGTCCCCCGCCCTCCGGGGAGACACAGCATGACCCTTTCGCTCGCACTCCTCGCCGCCGCGTTCGTGCTGATCCTCGCCAACGGCTTCTTCGTCGCCGCGGAGTTCGGCCTCGTCACGGTCGAGCGGCCGGAAGCCGAACGGGCCGCCGCCGAGGGCGACCGCCGCGCCCGCGCCGTCACCTCGGCCCTGCGTGAGCTCTCCTTCCAGCTCTCCGGCACACAGCTCGGCATCACGATCACCTCACTCGTGGTCGGCATGCTCTGCGAACCGGCCCTCGCGCATCTGCTGAGCGCTCCGCTGACGGCCGCGGGTCTGCCCGAGGGAGCCGTGCACGGTACGGCCGTCACCATCGGCATGCTCGTCGCCTCCGCCGTGCAGATGGTCATCGGCGAGCTCGTGCCGAAGAACTGGGCCGTCTCCCGGCCGCTGGCCGTGGCACGCTTCGTCGCCCGGCCGCAGCGGCTCTTCTCCACCGCGTTCCGGCCCGTGATCACGCTGCTCAACGCCCTCGCCAACCGCATCGTCCGCGCGTTCGGCGTCCAGCCCGCCGAGGAGCTGGCATCCGCCCGCACACCGGGGGAGCTGGTCTCGCTCGCCAGGCACTCCGCGAAGGCGGGAGCCATCGAGCAGGACACCGCCGACCTCTTCGTACGGACGCTCTCCCTGGCGGGCCTGACCGCGCAGCACGTGATGACACCGCGGGTACGGGTGAGCGCGCTGCAGACCGGCGCCACGGCGGAGGACGTCGTCAACCTGACCCGAGCCACCGGCCTTTCCCGCTTCCCCGTCTGCCGTGAACGTCTCGACGAGATCACCGGCACCGCGCACCTCAAGGACGCCCTGGCCGTCCCCGCGCAGGAACGGCTGCGCACCCCCGTCGACGACATCACCGCCCCCGCTCTGCTGGTCCCGGAGACGCTGCCCGTGCAGCCGCTGCTGGAGCGTCTGCGCAGCGAGGCGCCCATCGCGGTCGTCGTCGACGAGTACGGCGGTACGGCGGGAGTGGTCACCCTGGAGGACATCGTCGAGGAGCTCGTCGGCGAAGTACGCGACGAGCACGACGAGCACGACCTGCCGGCGCTCGCCCCCGCCGCGCCCGACCCGGAGGGCCGTCCCGCCTGGGACGCCGACGGAGGCTGCCGCGTCGACGTGCTGCGCCGCATCGGCCTCGACGCACCGGACGGCCCGTACGAGACCGTTGCGGGCCTCGTCGCCGACCGCCTCGGCCGCATTCCCGCACCCGGCGACACCGCGCACCTTCCCGGCGGCACCGGCGGGCCGGACTGGCAGCTGAGGGTCCGGCTCGTCGACCACCACCGCGCCGAGCGTGTCCGGATCGTACGGACCGGGGAGAACGGGCGCGGCGTGCCACCGCCCCCCCGGGCCGTGCCCGCGGAGAGGATCGTGCGGTGAGCGCCCTCCAGCTCCTCTTCGCCGCACTGCTGGTGCTCGGCAACGGATTCTTCGTAGGGGCGGAGTTCGCGCTGGTCTCGGTGCGCCGCAGCCAGATCGAACCGCTCGCGGCGGCCGGATCGGCCCGCGCCCGCCGGGTGATGAAGGGCCTGCAGAACCTGCCGGAGATGATGGCCGCCGCGCAGTTCGGCATCACGGTGTGCTCGCTGACGCTCGGCGCCGTGGCGGAACCGACCATCGCCCATCTGCTGGAGCCCGTCTTCGACGCGGTGCGGCTGCCCGAAGCGCTGATCCACCCCGTCGGATACGTCGTGGCGCTGGCCGTCGTAGTCGTCTGCCATCTCGTCATCGGCGAGATGGTGCCGAAGAACCTCGCGATGGCGGCTCCGGAACGCACCGCGCTGTGGCTGAGTCCCGCCCTGGTCGCCTTCGCCCGGCTGTGCCGGCCGCTGACGGCGGGGCTCGGTGAGTGCTCCAAGGTCGTCCTGCGGCTCTTCCGCGTCGAGCCCAGGGACGAGGTGGAGGCCGCGTTCACCAGCGAACAGCTCACCCGTCTGCTCGCCGACTCCCGCCAGGCGGGACTGCTGGACCACGAGGAGCACGAACGCCTCTCCGACGCGCTCGAACTCGGATCCCGTGCGGTGACGGACGTGCTCCTCGCCCGCCGGTCCCTGGTGACGGTGGGCCCCGGCGTCACACCCCGCCAGGTCGAGGAACTGACCGTGCGCACGGGCTACTCGCGCTTCCCGATCTGCGCGCCCGACGGCGCGTTCATGGGCTATCTGCACGTGAAGGACATACTCGACCTCACCGAGGACGACCGCGCCGTGCCGCAGCATCTGTGGCGTGCCATGACCACACTGCGTGCCGAACTCCCCCTGGACGACGCCCTCGCCGCGATGCGGGGCGCGGCCTCGCACCTCGCCGCCGTGGCGGACGCCTCGGGACGGGTGCTGGGAGTGGTGGCCCTGGAGGACGTGCTGGAGATGCTCGTCGGCGAAGTGCACGACCCGGCGCACGAGTCGGCGGGCGCACCCCCGCAGCAGCGGAGCGGGGGAGGGGCGGCCGGCACCGCGGACACCGGGGAGAGCGAGGTCTCTTCCCCCTCCGCCGGTACGGCGGAGGGGGAAGTGGCGGCCGCGGGAACGGAGGCGGCGGAGGAGGAGCCGGTCAGGACAGCGGAGGCGGCAGGTCCGGACGCGGACCGTCCGGGCCCCGGCCGGAGAGCACCTCACCGTACGCCTGCATGAGGTCCGGAAGCCGGAGGGTGGCCAGATCGTCCCGCGTCGGTGTGCCCGGGTAGCCGGAGAGCCGCAGGTCGCGGTACGCGCAGCTCTTCTCGTACAGAGTGCGCAGGAAGCGGCCGTTGCCCAGCTCGTCGACCCAGCCCTGGTCGACGACGTGCCCGCTGATGCTGCGCATCTCCTCCAGGCTCTCCTCGTCCCACACGTCGCCGTTCTCGGCGGCCAGGACCTCGCCGATCGCGGTCAGTTCCAGCGGCCGGTAGCTGGGGAAGTCGACGCGCGTCGTGAAGCGCGAGGAAAGCCCCGGGTTGGCGGCCAGCAGCCGGTCCATGCCCTCGCGGTAGCCGGCGAGGATCACCACGAGCTGGTCCCGGTTGTCCTCCGCGCGCTTCAGCAGCACCTGCAGGGCCTCGTCGCCGTACGCGTCGCCCTTGCTGTAGCCGGAGTTGGACAGGGCGTACGCCTCGTCGACGAAGAGGACGCCGCCCATGGCCGAGTCGATGAGCTCGTTGGCCTTCACGGCCGTCTGACCGAGGAACTCGCCTACCAGATCGGCCCGTTGGGCCTCCACGAGATGGTCGCCGCCCAAGAGTCCCAGCGCGTAGAACGCGCGGCCGAGTATGCGTGCCACCGTCGTCTTGCCCGTACCCGACGGGCCCGAGAAGACGAAGTGGCGCTTCGGCGGCTGCACCGGCAGGCCCTGCGCGGCACGCAGCCGCGCCATGTGCAGCTGGGCCGAGAGGGCACGCACCTGCCGCTTGACGGGCTCCAGGCCCACCATCCGCTCCAGCTCTTCCAGCGCCTGGGCCAGCAGCACCGGGTCGGAGGGCCCGGTCAGCACCCGGTCGGCCGCCGTGCCGGCGGTGTGCGGCACCATCCGGTCCCGTACGGCGTCGGAGTCGACCCGTACCGGCTCCGCCGGATCGCCCGAGTCCTCCAGGCGCAGCGCGTCCGCGCCGGGATCGACGTCCGGGTCGGCGCTCTCCGCCGGGTCGGGCACGACGGGACCGCCCGGCCCGTCGAGGCCGGAGGCGCCCTTGGTGACACCGGGCCCGCCGTCCGCTGCGGCGGGCTCTGCGCCGGCGGGCTGCTCCGCCGTCTCGGTGCCCGTCTCGAAGGGGGCGTCCAGCCCTTCCAGGCCGTCGGGTCCCATCCGGCCCCCGGCGCCCGTGTCGGTACCGGCGAGCGTGACGGCCGCCGCCAGGTCGCCGTTGTCGCCGAGGCCGTCGCCCTCGGCGATCGTGGTGAGCCGCGCGGCCGTGTCCATGAACGCCGGGTCGATGCGGTGCACCGCGCGGTACAGCGGCAGGGCGGCGGCGCTGCGCCCGGTGCCCTCGCGGGCGCGTGCGAGCCAGTAGCGCAGCTCCTTGCGCTGCGGCTGCTCGCTGCGGCAGCGCATCAGAGCGGCCGCCAGCAGCGGTTCCGCCTGCCCGTACATCTCCAGACGCACCCGCGCCATCCCCGCGAACAGCCCCGCCTCTATGCCCAGCAGAGCGTCGTCGACGAGAGGTTCGGTGTGCGCCACCAGGCGCTCCCAGTCCTTGGCGAGGTAAGCGCGGCACGCGTGGAGGAACCGCACCTGAGGGTCGGTCTCCACGGGGGGACAGTCCGCGAGCGCCCTGTCCAGCTCGGCGACGTGCCGTCCGTCCAGCCAGTGCGACGCGTGCGCCAGCAGCAGATCACGGTCGCTCTCCAGCACCGGCTGCACCCACCACCCCAGCCAGTACCAGGAGTTGAGGTTACGGGCGTGCCGGGAGCGCTGTTCGCCGAAGCGGCCGCGGTTCTGGTACATGCGCAGCAGCGCCGTGGCGGTGTCGGCGCGCAGCGCGTGCAGCCCCAGCCAGCCGTCGGCCATGCCGGGGTCGAGCCGCACCGCCGTGTGGAACTCCTCCTCGGCCTGGGCGTACTGGCCGACGGTGTAGGCGTCCACGCCCCGCAGCCAGGCAAGGTCGGCAGGGGTGTGCAGATGCGGGCCGCCCTGCGTGCCGTAATCCATCACGTCCCCCACGAAACGTCCCCCGTCATCCGCCGACGGCCCGCCCGATCCGTCCCCGGGCCCCCTGCCCCGGAGCCCCGGCGCCTGGGCAGCCGGATGAGGTGTGGGACGAACGTCCGTACTCCGGGCGGGAATTGAGGCTCGTTGCCCCTGGTTTGCCCGATGTCCCGCTGCCCTACGCATCGTACCTGCGGGATCGTCCCGGCCGAAGGGTGGTGCAAGCGGTGCGGGGCGGGCCTGTGGGGCCAATCCGCTGCGAGCGGGTCCGGTCACATACGGTGAACCCCGCCGCGGTGGGATTCGCGCAGAACGGAACGCGGGCAGAACGAAGCCCCCGATCACGGGGGAACAACCGGGGGCTTCGCGTCTGCAGGCGACCTGTACAGACCGCCTGTTGGAAAAGTAATTCCTGTGAGGCTCCCGGGTCAAGCGGCCCTGTCAGGCAGCATGCGGAAGACGGTCCTGGAACCCCCAACGGGTCACCGAGCGTGAGGAGTTGGGACTGTCAGCGGTCTCCCGCGGGCCCCTCACGCACCTGGAATCCCAACTCTCCCTGGCGCACCAGGAAATTCGCAGATGAATACGAGGAGTCCTCCGCGAAGTGCGCTGTCTCCGCGCGCGTCCAGGCTTCCCAGAATTCCTTCAGTTCCGGGCCGTCCCGCTCCCGGCCGCGCCGCCAGGCGTCCCCGGCCGCCATGTCCATCCACAGCAGACAGGCCAGACGCGGGCGCAGCGCGCGCCGTCCCGCGCCGACGCCCTCCAGCACGACCACGGGCGCGGGAGGCAGCAGGGTCGTGGCGTCCGGGCCGTCGGGGAAGGCCGCGCGCGTCCAGTCGTACGCCGTGTAGCGGGCGCTGCGGCCCCGCGACAACGGGGTGAGCACCTGTTCGTCAAGCCGGTCCGTCCAGTCGAAGAAGGCGTCGTGGCTGGCCAGGTCGTCCAGATGGAGTACGGGAGCACCGGCGAGGGCTCGGCTGAGCAGGGCGGCGAAGGTCGTCTTGCCTGATCCGGCATGCCCGTCCACCGCGATCAGCCTGACGGGCCCGCACGACGGGGGAAGTGCCCTCAGCCCGGCGGCGAGCGCGGCGACGGAGCGGGGCCTGGACACCGGATCAGTGTACGGAACCGCCCGAGGGCTGCCGCGGCCTCCCCGTGTCACTGGTCCACTCCAATATTGGTGAGTGCGTCGGGCCGGACTGCTGGCCCGGGGGGCGCCGGAGCGGGGATAGTGGCACTCTGACGCGCACCTGCCGCATGGGAACCGAGGTTGAGGGATCTATGGCCATGAACAGCAGACCCACCACGCGCCGCACCGTACTCGCCGCCGCCGTCGCCACAGCGGCCGTGGCGGCCTCCTCGCCGGCTTCCGCCGCGGAACGGGCCGGCAGGCCCGGGCGAGCGGGAGGCAGCAAGCCGAAGGTCTCGCTGCACAGCTGGAACACCCGCAGCGACTGGGCGGCAGGCAAGGCCGAGGGCACACGCGTGGCCGGGGGCGGCCGTCCCGCCGTCGTCTTCGAGACCCCTATGGGCACGGCGAAGTACAAGGACCCGCACACGGGGGAGAGCGCCACGTGGGAGTACGCCACGTGGACGTCGCCGCTGCGGCCGGCGGGCCTCGCGGCGGGCGAAGTCATCACCTCGTGGAACGCCCACACCCCGAAGGGCACCTGGCTGCGCGTCGAACTCCACGGCGTCTACTCCGACGGCACGAAGACGCCCTGGTACACGATGGGCGTGTGGACCTCCGGCGACGGCAAGGACGTGCCGCGGCGCACTTCCGTCGACGACCAGAGCGACGGCAAGTCCAGTGTGTGGACCGACACCTTCGCCATCGACGAGCTGGACAGCGGGCTGCGGCTGGCGGCGTACCAGGTGCGGCTGACGCTCTACCGCGCGCTGGCCAGCGGGGCCGAGCCGGCCGTGTGGCGGCTGAGCGCCATGAGTTCGGACGTGCCCGACCGCTTCACGGTCCCGGCCTCCAAGCCCGGACCTGGCCGCGGGATCGAGCTGGAGGTGCCGCGCTACTCGCAGGAAGTGCACAAGGGCCGGTACCCGGAGTACGACGGCGGCGGAGAGGCCTGGTGCAGCCCCACCTCCTCGCAGATGATCCTCGAGTACTGGGGCCGCAAGCCGTCGGAGAAGGACCTGGAGTGGGTCGACCCCGACTTCAGCGACCCGCAGGTCTGCCACGCGGCCCGCTACACCTTCGACTACCAGTACGAGGGCTGCGGCAACTGGCCCTTCAACGCGGCCTATGCGGCCACCTACCGTGACATGGAGTCGGTGGTCACCCGGCTCGGCAGCCTCACGGACGTGGAGCGTCTGGTGGCGGCGGGCATCCCCGTCATCACCTCGCAGTCCTTCATCGAGTCCGAACTGGACGGCGCGGGCTACGGCACCGCGGGCCATCTGATGACCGTCATCGGCTTCACGCGGGACGGGGACATCATCGCCAACGACCCGGCCTCGGAGGACAACGAGGCCGTACGACGTGTCTACAAGCGCCGCCAGTGGGAGAACATCTGGCTGCGCACCAAGCGCAAGGACGCGGACGGCAAGGTCAAGTCCGGTACGGGCGGCGTGTGTTACCTGTACTTCCCGACCCGCCTGAGCGGCGGCCAGCGCAAGGTGCTCCGGGAGCTCGGGGTGCGCTGACGGGCCGGCCGGGCCCGTCCGAACAGCGCTGACCGTGTGCCCCGTCCGGCGGGAGACCGCGGACGGGGCACACCCGTGCCAGGGGGCGGGAAGGTGCGACGTCGGAAGCCGGGGGTTTCCGGAAGGGCAGCCGGGGTGTCGTCCCGGCCGTGAATCCGGATCGGAAGGCGAAATCATCCCTGTGCGGGTGAATCACCCTTTCGCCCTTGCAGCGCGGGGAGAGTTCCATTCATCCGCGAAATACTTGCGGGGCGTCCGTGGCTGCGGGAGTATGCACCGCCGAGAGGGTGGGGGAGCGGCTTTCCACTCGCATACCGGGGAGAGAACCTGATGAGCAATCCGTTCGACGACGAGAACGGCTCGTTCTATGTACTCGTCAACGATGACAAGCAGAATTCGCTGTGGCCCGCGTTCGCGGAGATCCCCGAGGGCTGGACGATCGCCTTCGGCGAGGACACCCGTCAGGCGTGCCTCGATCACATCGAGGAGAACTGGACCGACATGCGACCCGCCCACCTGGTGAAGGAGATGGGCTGACGGCGTTCGCCGCGGGCTTCTCGCGGCCCAGCGCGCCCGGGTGGGGCCCGGTTTGCGGCGGCAGTGCGGCTGCCGCGGCGGGCCTGAGCCTTCGCCGGAGACCGGCGCCAGTGGTCTGCACCGGTGAAAGGACCGGCGGCCTGTGACCCCGCCTGCGGATACGTGCCGCCCGTTTTCCGGAATGCATGGTTCCGGCCTGCGCGAACGACTTAATCCGGGCAGAGCGTTCATTCTCGGCGAACTCCCAGGAAAAATCGCCCAGAACGATCCTCCGCGGCGTGCGGAGTCCTCTCCAATACAGGAAAGCGCGGCCGAACGGGCGCCTTTTCGCGGTGAATATCCATTCTGATTTCCGCTCTTCTCCCGGCCGCGCCGTCCCTGTAGCATCCCGCCCGACCAGAAGAATTCGGGGAGGATGCGTGACGCCTCAAGTCGCGGGAGAACGCGCGTTTCCGGTGGCATTGCGGAGCGCCGCCTGGCATGTGCCCGAGGCGGCGGTCGCGGTGCCGGAGCTGCCCGAACTGGCGTCGCTGAGCGCGGGCGAGCGGGGCACATGTCTCGCCCTGGGCATCGAGACGGTACGGGCGGACGACGGCCTGGGTGCGACCGCGCTCGGCGAACTCGCCGCCCGCGAGGCGCTCGACCGGGCCGGGGTCGCCGCCCGCGACCTGGGCGCCCTGATCGTCGTGGAGCCGCGTGCTCCTGAGACGCTGCTCAGCTCCGAGGCGACCAGGCTGCAGCATCTGCTGGGCGCGGAGAGGGCGGTCACCTTCACGGTGGGCGGCCTGGGCTGTGTGTCCATCACGCCGGCGCTGCTGGCGGCACGTGGACTCATGTGCGCCGACCGGGACTTGGGCGACGTGCTCGTCGTGCACGGCAGCAAGCCGGCCACCACGGGCCGCTACCGCCACCCCGTGACGGTGAACGGCGACGGCGGCCAGGCGCTGCTGCTCTCCAGCACCGTCCCCGGGCCCGCTCCGGTGCGGCTCCTGGACATCGTCCAGGAGACCAACGGTGAACACTGGGACCTCTTCCACGTGGAATACCGGGACCGGCCTGCCGGCGAGTGGCGGGAGGTGTGCCGTGACTCCTCCACGTACTCCTTCCGGCTCGCGATGGAGAGCCGCGGCAGGCTGTCGGGTCTGCTGAGCGGGCTGCTGGAGCGCAACGGGCTGAAACCCGGCGACGTCCGCGGCCACCTCAGCCAGAACCTCTCGGCGGCCGGCTTCACCTTCACCGAGGAGTCCCTGGGGATCGGCATCATGCCGGTCTGCCGGGAGAACCTGCGGCGCTACGGGCATCTGGGCCCCAACGACGTCTTCCTCAACCTCTACACGGCGATGGAGCGCGGGGACCTCGCCGAGGGAGACCACGCCGTGCTCATCAACGTGAGCCCGGTGGCGGCCTGGAGCGTGCTGCTGGTCGAGATCGGACCTCAGCAGGAGACGGGAGCGCACGCACAGTGAACGACATCACGCGGGAGATCACGGAATTCCTCTCGGCGGCGCTGCGCAGCGAGGTCGGCCCGGACGACGACTACTTCGCGCTCGGCCTCGCGGACTCGCTCTTCGCACTGGAACTCGTGACCTTCGTCGAGAGCCGCTTCTCCCTGACCGTGGAGGTCGAGGACCTCGACCTGGAGAGCTTCCGCACGGCGAACCGCATCACCCGGTTCGTGCAGCGCAAGACCGGGTCGCCCGAGTTCACCGAGAACCGGTGAACCGGGCACCGGGAACGGGGAGTCCGGCGGTCGCCGAGGCCGCCCGGTTCGCCTCGGAGGTACGGGGCCGCGCCGCCGCCTGGGACCGCGAGGGCGGCCTGCCCGCCGGCGTGCTCAAGGAGGCCGCCGCCGCGGGCCTGCTCGGGGCAGGCATCCCGGAGCGCTTCGGCGGGCAGGGCGTCACGCCCGCCGAACTGGGCGAGATCTGCGCGCACTTGGGCGGCGTGTGCAGCGCGCTGCGCGGACTCGTGACGGTGCAGGGGATGGTCGCGGCGGCACTGCACCGCTGGGGCACCGGGGAACAGCGTGCCCGGTGGCTGCCGGCGCTGGCGGGCGGTGAGCTGACCGCCGGCTTCGCCGCCACCGAGGAGGCCGCGGGCAGCGCCCTTTCGGCCGTCCGCACCCGGATCGAGGACGCGGGCGACGGTGAGCATGTGACGGTCACCGGCCACAAGAAGTGGATCACCTTCGGGCAGGTCGCCCAGGTGCTCCTGGTGCTGGGACAGGACAAGGGCAAACCGGCAGCGGTGGTCGTCGAGGCGGACCGCGAAGGTGTCAGCCGGGAGCCCGTGGGCGGCCAGCTGGGCATGCGGGCAGCGCAGATCGCCCACATCGGGCTCGACGCGGTGCGCGTACCGCGGACCAATCTCGTCGCCCCCTCCGGGCTGGGACTCTCCCACGTCGCGGGCACCGCGCTCGACCACGGACGGTTCACCGTGGCATGGGGCTGCGTCGGCATGGCCGAGGCCTGCGTCGAGGACGCCACCGCGCACGCGGCCGCCCGCACGCAGGGAGGCGAGGCACTCGCCGGTCACCAGTCCGTACGGGCACTGCTTGCGAAGGCCGCGGTCGAGACCGCGGGGGCGCGTGAACTCGCCCGCCGCGCCGCCGAGTTCCGGTCCGGCGGCGCGCCGGGGTCGGTGACGGAGACCATCGTCGCCAAGTACGCCGCCGCCGCGGCCGCCGCCTCCGCGAGCAGCACCGCCGTACAGGTTCTCGGCTCGGCCGGCTGCGAGCCGGACAGCCGTGCCGGGCGGCACTTCCGGGACGCGAAGGTCATGGAGATCATCGAAGGAGCGCAGCAGGTGGCCGAACTCCACATCGCGGAGCAGCTGATGCGCCGCCACGCGGGCAGGGGCCCGGCCCCCGCCTCCCCGGCCGCGGAGGTGCGGGCATGACGGCCGCCGCGGACGCCGCACCGGTCGCCCCCGTCGTCAAGTGCCTCGTGTGGGACCTCGACGACACGCTGTGGGACGGGGTCGTGCTCGAAGGCGACGAGCCGGAGCCCTTCCCCTCCGCGCTCAAGACGCTGCGTGCGCTGGACGAGCGGGGAATCGTGCACGCCGCCGCCAGCCGCGGCGAGTACGCCGTCACCTCGCGGCATCTCGGCCGGCACGGTCTGGAGGAGTGGTTCTGCGACGTGCAGGTCGGCTGGGGCACCAAGTCCGACGCGGTCCGCCGCATCGCGGAAGGACTCAACATAGGCCTCGACACAGTGGCGTTCGTCGACAACGACCCGGTGGAGCGCGCGGAGGTGGCCTCCGCGCTGCCCACGGTCCGCTGCTACCCGGCGGACCAGGCCGGTGCGCTGCCCGACCTGGCCGAATTCCAGCCGGAGTTCGTCACCGAGGAAGCCGGCAGGCGCAGGCAGCTCTACCGCACCGAACGGCGACGCCAGGTGGCCGAGGAGGAGTTCGGAGCCGACCGGCAGGGCTTCCTCGCCTCCCTCGGCCTGGAGATGACCGTACGGGACGCCACCGAGGACGACCTGTCACGCGCCAGTGAACTGACCGTACGGACACACCAGCTCAACACCTCGGGCCTGACGTACGACGCGGACGAGCTGAGGCAGCTGGCGGCGTCGGACGCCCACCGGGTGCAGGTCGCCGCGCTCCGCGACAGGTTCGGCGACTACGGGATCATCGGTCTGGCCGTGACCGAACTCACCGCGGGCGACGCGGTGCTCCGCCTGATGCTGATGTCGTGCCGGGTCGCCTCCAGAGGGGTGGGCACCGTGCTCCTCGACCATCTGGTCCGCGATGCGGCCGCCGGCGGACGTCGGCCCGTCGCGCACTTCGTGCCCACGGAGACCAATCGCAACATGCTCGTCACGCTGCGGTTCGCGGGCTTCGCGCCCGTCACGGACGAGCAGGAAGCCGGCGGGCCGATGGTCCTCGCCGTCGATCCCGGGAGCCTGGCGACCGCGCCGCGGCAGACCCATGTACGAGTCGTCAGCGGAACGGACTGAGGTGGGACCACAGTGGCGCACGAGTCCGCGGAAGCCGTGGAAGGACGGGCCGAGGTGACGGCCGGGCAGCCGTCCGCGGCCGGGGCCGCACCGCCGCCGCTCCTGGAGCGGTTCCTGCGGCAGGCCCGGCATGCGCCCGACGCGACCGCGCTGATCGTCGGCGGCGTGGAGCTGACGTACCGCGAACTCGACCTGGCGTCGGCGGCGTTGGCGGACAGGCTGCGGCGGCGCGGCGCGGGACCCGGCCGCGTCGTGTGCCTGCGCCTCGAACAGAACGCCGTCGCCGTCACGGGAATCCTCGCCGCACTGCGCACCGGAGCGGCCTGGGCGGTGGTGGAACCGGACCAGCCGCCGAGCAGGCTGCGGGCGCTGCTCGCCGACACGGACTGCGCGGTCGTGATCAGTTCAGGTCCCGACCCGGTGCTGGGGAGCGTGCCGTCCGCTCCCGGTCTGCTCGACGTCGCCGGGCTGGAGGCGCGCGAACTCGTCCTGGAGGGCGAGGCGTCCGTCTCCGCGGGCGGCTCGGACCCCGACGGCACCGGCGTGCCCGACGCCGCGCCCGCCTACATCGTCTGCACCTCTGGATCCACGGGAGCCCCGAAGGGCGTGCTGGTCAGCCGGGGCCAGCTGGCCACGTCGATCAGCCCCAGGGAACCGGTCTACGGCTCCGGCCGCTGCACCTTCCTGATGGCGATGCGGATGTCCTTCGACGGGATGCTCGGCGGCATGTTCTGGTCGTTCACGAACGGCCACACGCTGCTGCTCCCCGACGAGAAGCAGCTGAAGCAGGTGCACGAACTGGCCCGGCTGGCAGCGGAGTACGAGGCCACGCATCTCATCGTCGTCCCCTCCTACTACCGGGCGCTGCTGGAGGAGAGCCGGCACCTGCCGGAAACCCTGCGGCTGGTGGTCGTCGCCGGCGAGCCGTGCACGCAGGATCTGGTCCGGCTCCACCACGAGCGGCTGCCCGGCACCCCGCTCGCAAACGAGTACGGCCCCACCGAGACGACCATCTCCTGCACCGTCCAGCCCGGCCTCGACCCGTCCTGGCAGCGGATACCCATCGGCAGGCCCTGGGAGGGCGCCGAGGCACGCGTGCTCGACGAGCGGCTGCGTGAAGTGCCCGCGGGGGAGCGGGGGGAGCTGTACATCGGCGGCGGTTTCGTGGCGCTCGGATACGCCGGGCAGCCCGCCAGGACCGCCGAGCGGTTCGTGGCGGATCCGTACGGACGACCGGGAGCGCGCCTGTACCGCACGGGCGACATCGCGCACGTCGACGAGACCGGCGCGCTGCACTGCCACGGCAGAACCGACCACCAGGTGAAGATCCGCGGCACCCGTGTGGAACTGGGTGAGACCGAGGCCGCACTGGAGGACCACCCGGGCGTGGGGCAGGCGGTGGTGGTGTGCGACAGCTCCCGGGCGGAGCCCAGGCTCGTCGCGTTCCTCACGCCCGCGGTTCCCGGCGAGTGCACACCGTCCTGGCCGGACCTGCGCGCCCACTGCGGCGAATTCCTCGTCGAGCAGGCGGTGCCGGTGCTCTTCCACACGCTGGAGCGGATGCCGCTCAACACCAGCGGCAAGGCGGACCGCGCGGCACTGAAGGCGCTGATCCCGGAGGCGGCGGCCGGGGCGGGCGGGGCCACGGCCGCACGAAGCGGGGGCGAAACCCTCGGGGCCCCGCGGGGCACGTCCGGGCCGGCCGCGGCAGGTCATCTGCGTGGCGTCACGGAGGTCTGGGCGGCCGTGCTCGGGCACGGCGAGTCGGGGGCGCACGACAACTTCTTCGCGGTGGGCGGGAGTTCGCTCAGAGTCATCGACCTGCACAAGCGGCTCGACCAGCGGTGGCCCGGCGTGCTGCGGGTCGGTGAGCTGTTCGACCTGACGACGATCGCATCACAGGCGGAAGCGCTCACGTCCCGGCTCGGAACCACGGACCCGGGGGACGAAGGCCTCCCCGCCGCCTACGAGTTGTGACGCGGGTGCCCGTGGGTCCGGCCGGTGCCGGTGAGCTGTCCATGAACGGAAAGGCGGAGAGATCGGGATGAGCGGTACGGTCAGCGCGGCACGCGGACGCGCCGGCATCGCGGTGATCGGGATATCCACCCGGTTCCCGCAGGCCGACAGCCTCAGCGGGTTCCGCGCGAACCTGCGCGCCGGCCGCGACTCGGTGCGTGCCATGCCCCGCGAACGCATCGAGGCGAGCTGCCAGGACCCCGCCGCCGATTATCCGCACCAGGGGTACCTGGACCGCATCGACCTGTTCGACCACGAGTTCTTCGGGCTGTCGCGGCGCGAGGCGGAAGTGACCGACCCCCAGCACCGGCTGGCGCTGCAGCTCACCCGCGAGGCTCTGGAGAACGCCGGATACGCGGCGTCGCACATGCGCGGCTCACGCACGGCCGTCGTCTTCAGCTCGCCCAGCAACGGCTATGCGCCGCTGGTGCGCGAAGTCGGCACCCTCAGCATGATCGGGAACATCCCGTGCGGACTGCCCGCCCGTGTCTCGCACCTGTTCGGGCTCACCGGCCCCTGCTACGGCGTGGACACCGGATGCAACGGATCGCTCGTCGCCGTACATCAGGCCGCGCGTGAACTGCGCGACGGTGACGCCGACTTCGCCGTGGCCGGCGGCGTGAGCGTACGTCACGTGGTCCCGCCCGCCGCTACGGTCGGTGCCTTCCCCGGCATCGCCTCGCCCACGGCGAAGTGCCGCGCCTTCGACGAGGGAGCAGACGGCGCCGCTGGCGGCGAAGGCGGTGCCGTGCTGCTGCTCACCACCTTGGAACGGGCCCTGGACGAGGGCGCGTTCATCCACGCGGTGATCCGCGGAAGCGCGGTCGTGCACAACGGCCGCCACTCCGCGACCATCGCCACGCCCAGCGCCAGGTCTCAGGCCGAGGTGATCAGGAAGGCCTGGCAGAACGCCGGCGTGGACATCGCGACCGCCGGCTATGTCGAAGCGCATGGATCAGGCACCCGCCTGGGCGACGCGGTCGAGGTGGAAGGGCTGGCTCTCGCCCGCTCCGGAGCGGCGGGCGCCTCCGGGGATCTGCCGGTCGGCTCCGTGAAGACCAACCTGGGACACCTTGACCATGCGGCCGGGATCGCCGGCCTGGTCAAGACGGTGCTGAGCGTCCGGCACGCCGAGCTGTACCCGACGCTGCACTTCACGCGCCCCGCCGAGGACGTCGACCTGCGTGCCGCACGCCTCGACGTGGTGACTTCCGCGCGCGCCTGGAAGGCCGACGTACGCCGGGCGGGCGTCAGCTCCTTCAGCCTCGGCGGCATCAACGCGCACTGCGTGGTCGAGCAGCCGCCCGCGGCGGCCGGGCACCGGACGCCCGCCGTGGAACGGCCCCAGCTGATCGGGGTCTCGGCACGCACCGCGGACGATCTGGTGACGGTCTCCGAGCGGCTGTCTCTCGAACTTCGCGACGCGCCATGGTCGTTGGCCGACGTCGCGAGGACCCTGAACGAAGGCAGGGACCACCACCGGCACCGGATGGGCGTCGTGGCGCGTACGGTCGCGGACCTGGCGCTGAAGCTGGCAGCCCAGGTCACCTGGCGGAGGCTGGAGGCGACTTCCTCACCTGCCTCCGGCGAGGAGGCCCCGGTGTCCGCGGGGGACGGTTCCGCCGGGACGCCCCGCGTCGTACTGCTGCTCTTCGGCGACGCCACGGGCGAACCGGCCGGTGCGGGCGCGCCGCTGCCGGACGCGCTGCCCCTGCCCGGCGGTCCCGCCGCACGGGTACGGGCACAACTCGCCGCGTACGAACGGCTCAAGGAAGCAGGAGTGCGTGTGGAGGGGCTCTTCAGCTCCGGTGCCTCCCGCTACGCGGTGCGGCATCTGCAGGGCAGACTCACGGCCGCCGACACGCAGGCGCTCACCGAGGCGGCGAACGCCTGGACCGGCGAGGGCGAGAGCGGCGCCGACGGCGACGGCGACGGTGCCTTCGGCGGCCCGCTGCGGCTCGACCGGCTCCATGCCGCCGTGGAGGAACAACTCGCCTCCGGGCCGGTGATGTTCGTCGAGCTCGCCGGCCGTGGCGAGATCAGCGACCAGCTCTCCGAGCACCTCAGCGGGCACACCGGCGCCCGGGTACTCACCCTCGGGGACGGCCCCGAGGGCGTGCTGGAGGTGCTGGGCAGGCTGTATGAGGCCCGAGTCGACCTCGACTGGACGGCGTTGAGGCCACAGGACCGCACGTCCGAACCGCGCAGGGTCCCCCTGCCGGGTCACCCCTTCCGTGGTGTCCGGTGCTGGGCGCGCCCGCTGGGCGACGTCATCCGCTTCGACGTCCCCGATGCGGTGGCGCAGGAGCCGAAGCGTCCAGGCGGCGTGCCGGAAGCGGCCGAACCGGCACCGGCCGAACCGCAGCCGGCCGAAGAGGCCGTGCCCGAGCCGCCCGAACCCGGACCGGCCGAGCCGCCGAAGTCCGAACCGGTCCAACCGGCGCCTCCGTCGGGACCCGCGGAGCCCGCACCGGCCGGGCAGCCAACAGGGCCCGGGCGCGTCGCGGCAGGCGAGCCCGGACCCGAGCCCGCACCGGCCGCCCCACCGGCTTCGCCCGATCCGCGTGCGGAGGTGCTGCCCTGGCTGCGCGGGACACTCGCCGAGCTGCTCTACGCCGACGAAGTGGCCCCGGACGCCGACTACTTCTCCATCGGTGGCAACTCCGTCATCGCCCTCCAGCTCATCGAGCGCGTACTCAGCCGGTACGGCGCCTCGCTCAAGCTCGTCGACATCTACGCGCACCCGCTCGTGTCGGATCTCGCCGCCGCCGTCGCCGACCGGATGCCGCCGCCCCAGGACGGCGCGGGCGGACACCTCACGGCTCGCGACGGGTCCACGGCCGGACCGGACACCTCCCCGTCGCCCGTGGCGGCCTCCGCGGCGGCCTCCGAGTCCGCCCACGCGGACGGGCACAGACTGCCGCCCGTCCGCCCGGGCCAGGAACCGACGCTCTCCTACGGGCAGGAGCGCATGTGGTTCCACCACCAGCTCGATCCGGACACGACCCTCTACAACCTGCCCGGTGCCTCCCGGCTGCGCGGCGAGCCGGACCTCGAAGCGCTGCGGCTCGCCTGGGAGGACCTCGCCCAGCGGCACGAGGCACTCCGTTCGAACTTCGCCGAGGTCGACGGCCGTCCGCAGCTGGTGATACGTCCCGAACTCGGCGACTTCTTCCGCGTGCTGGACGTCTCCGGGGAGCCGGACCCGGAGGCGGCGGCCCGTGCCGCCGTGCAGGAGGAGACCCACTGGGTGTTCGACGTGGCCAGCGACTCGCTGGTCCGGGTCACGGTCGTACGCATCGCACCCGGCGACCATCTCTTCTGCTGGACCATGCACCACGGCGTGAACGACGGCTGGGCCCCGCAGATCCTCATGGGGGAACTGCTCCAGTTCTACGAGGCCCGCTGCGAGGGCCGTGTACACCGGCCCGAGCCGCTGCCCGTGCAGTACAGCGACTACGCCCGTTGGCAGCGCGATCTGCTGGAGGGCTCACTGCTCGACGGCGAACTGGACTACTGGCGCGAGCAGTTGCATGATCCTCCCGCTCTGGAACTGCCCACCGACCGGCCGCGGGCCGCACGTATGGACTTCGCCGGCGCGACGTACGGCTTCACCGTCCCTGCTGAACTCGTGCGCAAGCTGCGGGCGTTGGGCAGCGCCGAGACCGCCACCCTCTTCATGGTGATCCTCACCGGGCTGAACGTGCTGCTCTCCCGCTGGTCGGGCCAGCGGGACATCGTGGTCGGCACGCCCACCATCGGCCGCAGCAGGCCCGAACTGTGGGGGCTGCTCGGCTTCTTCAACAACACCATCGCCCTGCGCTCCGACCTCTCGGGCGACGTCAGCTTCCGCGAACTGCTCCGCCGCGTACGGGCCGTCGTGCTGGGGGCGATGGAGAACCAGGAGATCCCGTTCGACAGGGTGGTCCGGGAGGTCGCACCGGACCGTGATCCGGGCCGGAATCCGATCTTCGACGTGATGTACGTCCATCAGACGCTGCCGCCCCACTTCTCCTTCGGCGAGAGCACGTTCAACCCGGGCCGCCCAGGCGGCGAGGAGGACGAGACGCCGCTGTTCCCCGGACTGCCCCCGGGCACGGCCAAGTTCGACCTGACCATGGTCGTCGCGGAGCGTCCGGACGCCGAAGAGCTGGAGGTCGCCGTCGAGTACGGCACCCAGCTCTTCGACGCCGGCACCGTCACCGCGATGACCCGGGCACTGGTGGATCTGCTGTGGGCCGCCGCCGACGACGCGGACGTCAGCCACCGGGAGCTGCCCGCCGGTCCGCCGGAGGAGGGGGAACGGCCCGGGACCGCCCGGACGCCCGCCGCGGCCCCGGTCCAGGCCGCGGCTCCCGCGCCGGCCTCGGCCCCGGTCACCGCCACACGCCCGGTCCCCGCTCCCGCCCCGCCGCCGTCCTCCAACGCCGTCTCCGCCTGCCTCCGGCTGCGCGGCGACGTCGACGCGGCGGTCATGCGAGCGGCGTTCGACGATCTGACGGAGCGGCACGACGTTCTGCGGACCCGCTTCCCGGTCCCCACCGAGCAGACGCTCTCCCCGTTCGCGCGGGACGGAGCCGCCGGCTTCTTCGGCGTGGTGGACGTCTCCGGCCGTACGGACCCGAACGCGGCAGCCCGCGACCTGGCATCGGCGCACGGGCGCACGTCCATCGATCCGGCAACGGGCTCCCCGCTGAGGGCCCTGCTGATCACCACAGGCACCGCCGACCACATCCTCGTGGTCACCACGCACCGTGAGGTCTACGACGGCGCACAGCCCGGCGTGTTCTTCGGCGACCTGCTCACCTTCTACGCCGCCCGCTCCGGCGGACTCCCGCCGGAGCCCGGCGCGCTCCCCGTCACCTACAACGACTACGCGCGGTGGCAGCGCAGCCTGCGGGCGGACGGGCTGCTGGACGGTCAACTCGCCTACTGGCGCGAGAGGCTGGCCTCGCTCAAGGCCTTCGAGACGCCCGCCGACAGGCCGCGGCCCCTGCGCGGCACGCACACGAACGCGTCTCACGGCTTCCGCATACCGGCGCCGCTCGCCGGTGAACTGATCCGCAGCGGCGCACGGGAGCGGCTCCTCGCGGGCATCGCGACGCTGCTGTCCCTCCGTTCGGGCGCGGACGAGATCGTCATCGGCCTCACCGAGGCCGCGCCCGACACCGATTCGCCGCGCCCCGGGGGGCCGGGCACGGTCCGTCCGCCCCTGGGTGAACTCCTCGGCCCGTTCGCCAACCCCCTCGCCCTGCGCATCGATTCGCGCGACGAGCCCGGCTTCGACGCCCTCACCGACCGCGTCCGCGCAGTGATCGAGGCGGCCGAGGCCCACGCGGACGTGCCGTTCGAGGACGTCCTCAAGGCTCTGCGGCTGCCGCGGCAGCCCGGGCGGGCGCCGCTCTTCGACGTCACCTACGCCCACCACGCGCTGCCGCAGGAACTCGGCGCCGCGTCGGGTCTCGACGTACGGGGAGTGAAATGGCCCGGCTCTTCCGCCGCGCGCCTGATGGTTCCCGCGCAGGCCGGCACGTGCGGAGGTGACCTGTCCTGGTCCGTGCTGGAGGGTCCCGCACCCGGCGCGCTGGACGTCTCCGTGGACTACCGCGCGGACCTGTTCGACGCCGGGACCGTGGCCGCCATGGCCGACGGGCTCGTCGCGCTGCTGAGGCTCGGACTGCGCGAACCCGCCGTACCGCTGAGCGAGTTGTGGCCGGCCGCCGCGTCGCCGCACGCGGGGCCGCACACCCGCTGACCCCCGAACGCAACGGACCGAAGGAGGCCACGCGAGAGTGGTCGAACGCAAGGACACAGAGCCGGCCGCACCCGAAGGCCCGGTCGTAGGGGTCGTCGGCGCCGGCACCATGGGCGCCGGTGTGGCCCAGTGCTTCGCACAGGCCGGCCACCGCGTGGTGGTCGTCGACCCCGACGCGGAGGCACGCCGGGGCGGTGCCGAGCGGCTTCGGGCGGGACTGCGGCTGAAGAGCCTGCTGCGCGGCGGTCAGTCCGACGGCGCACGGCAGCGGAACACCTCTGAGGCCGGCGGCGGCGCGGCAGGAGCGGCACGTCAAGACCGGCGGGCGGAGCCAGGCGGCCCCGACTCGGCGGTCGAGCTCGTCGAGTTCTCCGCGGAGCTGTCCGACCTGGCGCAGGCCTCCTTCGTCGTCGAGTGCGCCCGCGAGCGGGAGCCGCTCAAGGAGCAGATCCTGCGCGCACTCGACGAGTTGTGCCCGCCGGAGACGGTGTTCGCGTCGTGTACGTCGGCCATCCCCGTCGCCCGCCTGGGATCCTTCACCGGCCGTCCCGAACGGGTCGTCGGCACGCACTTCATGAACCCGGCACCGCTCAAGGACGCCGTAGAGGTGGCGCGTTCGCCGCACACGAGCGACGACACCCTCGCGCGCACGCTGCGCCTCCTGGAGAGCATCGGCAAGAAACCCCTCGTCGTGGGCGACGGGCCCGGGTTCGTGACCAACCGCGTCCTGATGCTCACCGTCAACGAGGCGGCGTACGTGCTCCATGAGGGGACCGCCGACGCCGAGACCGTCGACCGCGTCTTCCAGGAGTGCTTCGGCCACCCGATGGGGCCGCTGCGCACCGGCGACCTCATCGGACTCGACACCGTCGTGGACACCCTCGACGTGCTCCGCGAACACACCGGCGACGAACGCTTCCAGCCGTGCCCCCTGCTGGCGGAGCTCGTCGCCGACGGCAGCGTCGGCCGCAAGGCCGGCCGGGGCTTCCACCAATATCCCAGCAGCCCGCTCGTCCCACGGGGAGTAACCAGCCATGGCTGACCACCACACTGCGCGCGTCCCGATGTCACCGGCCGGGCGGGAGACCTGGCGCCGCACGCGGACAGCCGCCGGACGGCCCCGGCCGTGCGTCGCCGAAGTCGTCGAGATACGCGGCGCGTTGGACACCGTCCTGTTCGAGGACGCGGTGCGCACGGTGACGACGGAGAGCGAGGCGCTGCGCCTGCGCGTCGCGGAGGACACCTCCGCACAGGGGGAAGCGGACACCCGGGCGCGCGGCGAAGGCCACGGCGAAGCGCACGACGAGAGGCATGCCGGTGGGCTGCACGGGGAAGAGCCGCCGCACCTGGAGGCCTGCGGCGAGTTCCCGCTGCCGCTGGTCGACGTCAGCGCCGAGGCGGACCCCGCGGCGGCGGCGGACGAGTGGGAACGCGCCGAACTGGCACGGCCGCCGGAGCCGGACGGCGCCCTGTCGGCTCAGGCGCTCATCCGTCTCGCGGGCGACCGCTTCCGCTGGTTCCACCGCCACCACCCCTCCGTGCTGGACGCCTTCGGCTGCGCCCTGGTCACCCGACGCGTCGCCGAGATCTACACGGCACGTACGGAAGGCCGGCCGCACGAGGAGGACGAGCTCGTACCGCTGTCCGCCCTGGACGCGGAGGACGCCGAGTACCGCGCCTGCGAACTGCCCGACGAAGACCGCGACTTCTGGCTGAGCCGGTACGCCGGCCGGCCCGAGCCGGTCTCGCTCGCCACCGGCCCCGCAGGTGACGCCCGGGCCGGCTCCTCCCCGTCCGGCCGCGTGCGCTCGCGCACCGTCTCCCTCACAAAGGAGGCGAGTGCACGGGTACGGGCCGCCACACGGCACACCGGCACCGACCCCGGCGCGGTGCTGCTCGCCGCCGTGGCGGCGTACGTCCACCGGCTCACCGGCGCCACGGACGTGGTGCTCGGCCTGCCCGTCGACGGCCGTATCAGCCGCTCCTCCCGCCGCGTCCCCGGCGCGGCCGGTGACGTGGCGGCGCTGCGTGCGGCCGTGGCACCGGGGACCGCCTTCACCCGGCTCGTACGGGAAGTGGCGCTGGAGAGCCGCCGTGTCCGGCGCCATCAGCGGTTCCGGCACGAGGAGCTGTGCGTGCGGCTCGGTGTCGCGGACCCCGGAGGCGGCCTGTACGGACCGGTCGTCGACGTGCGTACCGCGGCCCACGAGATCCGCTTCGGCGACCACCCGGCCTCGGTGCGGCGAACCGGCACCGAAGAAGCCGGTGAACTGCGCGTCGTCATCGACGAGAACCCGGCCGACCGCACCCTCGCCGTCACGTTCTCCGGCGCGGCCGACCGCTACACGGCCGCCGGACTCGACGCGCACCGGGGGAGGTTCGAACGACTGCTGGCGGCGGCCGCCGCGGCTCCGGAGCGTGCGGTGGGGGCACTGGACCTGCTGGACCCCGACGAGCGGCGGACGGTGCTGTCCTGGGCGCAGGGCGGCGCAACGGCCCCTGCGGCCCCAGCGGCGCCCGTAGCCCTGCTGCCCGGCCTGTTCGAGGAGGCGGCGGCCCGGCACGCGGACGCGGTGGCCCTGACCGACCGCTCGGGCAGCCTCACCTACCGGGAAGTCGACGAGCGCGCCAGCAGACTGGCCCGTCTGCTCGTGGAACGCGGTGCGGGCCCCGAACGCGTCGTCGGCCTGATGCTGCCCCGTTCCGCCGGGACCGTCGTCGCGATGCTCGCGGTCCTGAAGGCCGGTGCCGCCTACCTGCCGCTCGACCCCGCCTACCCGGCGGAGCGGCTGCGCTTCATGGTCCGTGACGCACGTCCGTCCTGCGTGGTGACCGACGCCGCCGGAGCGGACCGTGACATCGCCGGAGCCTCGCTGATCGTCCTCGACGACGCCCGTACCGCGCAGGAACTGGACCGCCGTTCGCCCGCGCCGCTCACCGACGCCGACCGCGCCGCACCGCTGCTGCCCTCGCACCCCGCGTACGTCATCTACACCTCCGGTTCCAGCGGAACCCCCAAGGGCGTCGTCGTCGCACACGGCAACCTCAGCGCGCTGACCGCCTGGGCGAAGGACGAGTTCGGGCCCGGCGCACTCCAGCACACCCTGGCCGCAACGTCGTTCAGCTTCGACGTGTCCGTGGCCGAGATCTTTCCGGCGCTCACCACGGGCGGCCGGGTCGAGGTGGTCAAGGACCTCCTGGCGCTGCTGGACGGCGACCCGCCGCGCTGGTCCGGCGGGCTGGTGTGCGCGATCCCCTCCGTACTGGCCAAGCTCACCGAGTACGGCGGGCTCGACCTGTCCGCCTCGGTACTGTCGATGGCCGGCGAAGCGCTTCCCGTCTCCCTCGCCGAGCGCGTGCGCAAGACGATGCCCGGCACCAGGATGCTCAACGTGTACGGGCCCACCGAGGCGACCGTGTACGCGACCGCGTGGGCCGACGGGGCCGCACCGGACGGCGTCACGCCGCCGATCGGGCGGCCCCTCGGCCACGTACGCACCTATGTGCTGGACGGGTCGCTCCAGCCGGTGGAGCCGGGCAGGCCCGGCGAGCTGTATCTGGCGGGCGCGGGGCTCGCCCGTGGCTATCTGCGCCGGCCCGGGCTGAGCGCCGAGCGCTTCGTGGCCGACCCGTACGGCCCGCCCGGCGAGCGCATGTACCGCACCGGTGATCTCGTGCGATGGCTGGACGACGGGCAGCTCGACTTCCTCGGGCGCATCGACGGACAGGTCAAGTTCCGGGGATTCCGCATCGAGTTGGGCGAGGTCGAGTCCGTGCTCGGCCGCCACGGCGCAGTGGCCGAGGCGGTGTGCGCCGTGCGCGAGGACGCCGAGGGCGAACCGAGGCTGACCGCGTACGTCGTGCCCTCCCGGGACAAGGACGGAAGCGCGGAGCCCGAGGCGCTGCGGGAGTGGCTCGCCGAACGGCTGCCTGGATACCTCGTCCCCGCCGCCGTAACCGTGCTCACCGAGCTGCCCCGTACCCCCAGCGGCAAACTCGACCGCGAGGCCCTGCCGGCACCGGGTCCGCGCCCCGTGGCGGCCGAACGGGCCGTACGGGCGGAGCGGCCCGAGCCGGCGCAGCAGCCCGAGCCGGAGCAGCCCGGGCCCGCCGCGCCGGCGGAGTCCTCCGAGCGTCCGGCGCCCGCTGCGGAGGCCCCCGCACCCGCGCCCGCCCGGGAGCCCATGCCTCCGGCGGCGCCGCAGCCCACAGCCGCGCCGCCCGCCGGACCCGCGGCCGCCGCCCCCGCCGCCGTGACGGAGCCCGCCCCGTCACGCGAGGACGTCGTCGCCGGCGTCTTCGCCTCGGTGCTGCGGCTTCCCGAAGTCGCCCCGGACGACAGCTTCTTCGACCTCGGCGGCGACAGCATCGTCTCCATCCAGCTGGTCAGCCAGCTGCGGAAGGCGGGGCTGGTGCTGACCCCGCAGGACGTCTTCGAGCACAAGACCGTCAGGGCACTCGCGTCCGTGGCCCGCGAGACCGGGCGGGGTGCGGAAGGCGGCGAGACCACGTCCGGCGTGGGCGAGGTGCCGCTCACCCCGATCGTGCACTGGCTGCGCGAACTCGACGGCCCCGTCGACGGGTTCCACCAGGCCGTCCTCCTCCAGGTGCCCGGAGGCCTGCGCCAGGACGTACTCACGAAGGCCGTGCAGGTCCTCTTCGACCACCACGACGCGCTGCGGCTGCGTCTGGAGACGTCCGGCAAGGAGTGGCGGCTCGTGGTGCGCCCGCCCGGCTCCGTGCCCGCGGACTCCTGCATACGCCGCATCGACGTCACCGGATCCGGCGGCGACCTGGCCGGTGCGATCGGCCGTGAGGCGGCCAGGGCCAAGGAGGAACTGGACGTACAGGCAGGCACGATGGTGCGGGTCCTGTGGTTCGACGCGGGGCCGGAGGAACCCGGCCGGCTGATGTTCATGGGACACCACCTGTCCGTCGACGGGGTGTCCTGGCGCATCATCGTGCCCGACCTGTCCTCCGCGTACGAGGCCCTCGAATCGGGCACCGAGCCCCGGCTCCAGCCCGTCGGGACGCCGCTGCGGCACTGGGGACGCGCCCTGACCGCGCAGGCCCAGGACGAGCAGCGCCTCGCCGAGCTGCCGCTGTGGACCGGGATGCTCGCCGCCTCCGGGCCGCAGCTCGCGAACCGCCCGCTCGATCCGGCGCGCGACACCACGGGGCGCGCGCGTTCACATGTGCTGACCTACGGGGCGGAGCGCGCCAGGCACCTCTTCACCACCATCCCGTCGGCGTTCCACTGCGAGATCAACGACGTGCTGCTCACCGCGCTGGCGCTCGCCGTGCGGCGCTGCCTCGGCACGGACGGCGAGAGCGGCGACGTGCTGATCGATGTGGAGGGCCACGGCCGTGAGCCCGTCGTGCCGGGCGCCGATCTCTCCCGTACCGTCGGCTGGTTCACCAGCATGTATCCGGTGCGGCTGGCGCCCGGCGCGGAGGCACCGCGCGACCGAGGGGGCGACGGACATGGCTACGGGCAGGAGTTGGGACGTGCGCTGCGGCGCGTCAAGGAGCAGCTGCGCGCGATCCCGGACAAGGGCATCGGCTTCGGCCTGCTGCGCTATCTGAACCCGCAGACGTCGGCCGCGCTCGCCGCCGCGCCTCCCCGGCACATCGGGTTCAACTACTTCGGGCGGTTCCTGCTGCCCGCGGCGGCCGGCGACCGCGACTGGGCACCGGCACCGGAGACCGCGATGAGCGCCGGCGCGGACGCGGACATGCCGCTGACGCACCCGCTGTCCATCAACGCCCTGACGCAGGACGCCGAAGACGGCACCGAACTGGCCGTGTCGTTCGTGTGGCCGGAGGGCGTCGTCGACGACGAGGCCGTACGGACGCTGGCGGAGGCCTGGTTCGAGATCCTCGACTCGCTCGCCGAGTACGCGGCACAGCCCGGCGCCGGCGGACGTACGCCCTCCGACTTCCCCCTGGTCGGCCTCGACCAGGACGAGATCGACGAGCTGGAGGAGGCACACCCGGACCTTGAGGAGATCCTTCCGCTGTCACCGCTCCAGCAGGGCATGCTCTACCACGTACTGCTGGGCGCACTGGCCGACGACGGCGACGACGGCGAGCACGGGGACTCCGCGGACGAGACCCGGAACAACCTCTACACGGTGCAGCTCGCGCTCGACCTGGAGGGCACCCTGGACGCCCGGCTGATGCGGGACGCCGGCCAGGCACTGCTGCAACGGCACGGCAATCTGCGCGCGGCCTTCGTGCACGACGGGATGCGCCAGCCCGTACAGGTGATCTGTGCGGATGCCGAACTCCCTTGGCGGGCCGAGAACTTGAGCGGCCTCACGGGGGAGCGGCTGGAGGCGGAGTCGCTCCGGATGATGCGTTCCGAGCGCGGCCGTCCCTTCGATCCGGCCCGTCCGCCGATGGTGCGCATGATGCTGCTGACGACCGGCGAGAACCGCTGGAAGCTGGTGCTGACCACGCATCACATCCTGCTGGACGGCTGGTCGTTGCCCGTCATCGTGCGGGAACTGTTCGCGCTCTACCGCAAGGCCGTCGGCGCCGCAGGGGGCGACGGCGAGGATCTGCCTGCGATCAGGCCGTTCCGCGAATACCTCGCCTGGCTGGAGGACGTCGAGGGGGACGAGGCGGAAGCCGCGTGGCGTGACGCGCTGTCGGGCCTGGTCACCACCACGCGGCTCGCCCCGGATGAGGACGGACGGGCGCCGCTGCCCGCGGAGCACGTCGCCGTCGAACTGACCGAGGAGACCACGACGGCGCTGGTCGAGATGGCCCGCCGCCACGGAGTCACGCTCAACACGGTCCTGCAGACGTGCTGGGGAGTGCTGCTGGGCCTGGAGACGGGCAGCGACGACGTGGTCTTCGGGTCGGTGGTCTCGGGCCGGCCCGCCGAACTGCCGGGCGTCGAGACGATGGTCGGGCTGTTCATCAACACCGTCCCGACCCGGGTGCGGAAGGTCCCGGACGAGTCCCTGGGCACGCTGCTCGTACGGATCCAGCAGGAGCAGACCCGGCTGATGCCGTACCACCACATCGGCCTGGGCGAGATCCGCGGCATCACGAACATGGGCGACATGTTCGACACCGTGATGGCGTTCGAGAACTACCCCATCGACGGTGTGATGGCGCAGCCGGCACCCGGGCTCACACTGGCGGGCGCCTCGGGGGACGACGCCCCGCACTATCCCCTCGGGCTGATCGTCTCCGCGCGGGGCGAACGTCTCTTCCTGCGCCTGGACTACCGCCCGCACCTTCTCCGGCGGAGCCGGGTGGAGGAACTCTCCAGCCGTTTCGTGCAGTTGCTCACCACCGCGGCACACGACCCGGCGAGGAGCGTGGGTGACGTCGGGTCCGGGGACGGGGACGGCACCGGCGGAGAGCGGAGCGGACGGCAGCAGGGCGAGCAGCAGCAGGAGAAGCGGCACGAAGGGGACCCGCAGCAAGGAGACCAGCAGCCAGGGGAGCAGAAGCAGGAAGAGCGGAACCAGGGCCAGGAGCACGAGGCCAGCGGTATAGGGGTGCTGCTGCCGCTGCGCGACACCGGCACCCGGCCGCCGCTGTTCTGCGTGCACCCGGCGGCCGGCATCGCCTGGTCGTACGCGGGACTCACGACGCCTCTCGGGGCCGGACAGCCCGTGTACGGCCTCCAGGCGCGTGGTCTCGACGGTACGGAGGTGCTGCCCGCCACGATCGCGGAGATGGCGGCGGACTACCTGGCGCAGGTGCGCCAGGTGCAGCCGTCCGGCCCGTACCACCTGTTGGGCTGGTCGTTCGGCGGGCTGGTGGCACACGAGATGGCCGTACAGCTGCAGACGAGCGGTGAGCGGGTCGGGCTGCTGTCGGTGCTCGACGCCTTCCCCTCGGCACCGGACGGCGGCTCCGGTGCGCCGACGCCGTCCGGCGCCGGGACGCCCGGGGCGGGGGAGGAGCCGCCGGCGGACGGCGGCGTGGGCACGGTCCTGGGGCTCCTGCTGGAGTTCTTCGGCTACGACCCTGCCGCGTGGGCCGGTGAGACGCTCACGTACCCGAGGTTCCTGGAGATCGCACGGGACCGAACCGGGCTGCTGGCCACCTTCGACGAGTCGCGGGTCGCCGCGATCTGCCGGATCTTCCTCAACAACGGCACCCTCTCCCGTGCGCACGCACCGGGCCGGTTCGCCGGCGACGCGCTGGTCTTCGCGGCGCGTGAGACCGATGCCCAGCTGGCCGCAGAGCTGTGGCTGCCGTATCTGGACGGCGGCAAGCCCGAGGTGCGGACCGTCGGCCACTCGCACGGCGAGATGGGGCGCCCGGACGCGCTGGGCGAGATCGGCAGGGTGCTGCTGCCGCGCCTCCAAGGTGACGAGACCACGCCCGGGACCACGCCGTGAGCGGCCCGAGGGGAACGAGGCCGGCATGAGCGTGCTCCCGGCCGGGCGCGAGGGCCTGCCCCTCACCGCCGCCCAGTCCGGCATGTGGATGGGCCAGGCCCTCGCGCCCGGCTCCGTGCGCCACCACGTCGGGATCAGCGTCGAGGTCGCCGGAGCACTGCACCCGGAGACCTTCGAGACGGCGTTCCGGCACGTCATCGCGGAATCCGAGGCGCTGCGGGCACGCTTCACGGTGGGCCCCGACGGCGAACCCCGCCAGCACACGGGGCCGTTGCCGGAGTGGGGCGTGCCGTACGTCGACCTGAGCGGCGAACGGCATCCGCGCCGTGCCGCGACGGCGTGGATGCGCGCCGACCTGGCACGGCACTTCGACCTGGAACGCGGACCGCTCTTCCGCGGCGCGCTGCTGAGGCTGTCCGCAAGCAGCACGTGCTGGTATCTGGGAGCACACCACCTGGTGCTGGACGGCTTCAGCTCCTCGCTCTTCTCCCGGCGGCTGAGCGGCGTTTACGCGGCCATGGAGAACGGACAACCGCCCACGGCAGGGGAGTTCGGGCCGCTGAGCGCACTCCTGGACGACGAGGCCGCCTACCGGGCGTCGCCTGCTCACCTCGCGGACCGCGGCTTCTGGCTGGGGCGCACGGCCGCCCGGCCCGGCCCCGGTGATCTCGCATGGACCTCCGCGCCGCGCGNGTCGGGATCAGCGTCGAGGTCGCCGGAGCACTGCACCCGGAGACCTTCGAGACGGCGTTCCGGCACGTCATCGCGGAATCCGAGGCGCTGCGGGCACGCTTCACGGTGGGCCCCGACGGCGAACCCCGCCAGCACACGGGGCCGTTGCCGGAGTGGGGCGTGCCGTACGTCGACCTGAGCGGCGAACGGCATCCGCGCCGTGCCGCGACGGCGTGGATGCGCGCCGACCTGGCACGGCACTTCGACCTGGAACGCGGACCGCTCTTCCGCGGCGCGCTGCTGAGGCTGTCCGCAAGCAGCACGTGCTGGTATCTGGGAGCACACCACCTGGTGCTGGACGGCTTCAGCTCCTCGCTCTTCTCCCGGCGGCTGAGCGGCGTTTACGCGGCCATGGAGAACGGACAACCGCCCACGGCAGGGGAGTTCGGGCCGCTGAGCGCACTCCTGGACGACGAGGCCGCCTACCGGGCGTCGCCTGCTCACCTCGCGGACCGCGGCTTCTGGCTGGGGCGCACGGCCGCCCGGCCCGGCCCCGGTGATCTCGCATGGACCTCCGCGCCGCGCGGGGACGAGGCGGACGCGCGGCACGCCGCCGCGGACGGACTCGCGCTGCGCCGCAGCGCGGTGCTCCCTCCGGGGGCGTGGCGGACGGTGCGGGACCAGGCCCGGCGGCTCGGCGTGCGGTGGCCCGTGCTGGTGACGGCCGCCGCAGCGCTGCACGTGTACGCCCGTACGGCAGGCGGGAATCGCGGTCGGATCGGCGATGGACGCGGCGGGGGCGAGGTGATGCTGGGCCTGCCCGTCACCTCACGGACGGGCGAGACCGTACGCACCGTGCCGGGCATGGCATCCAACGTGCTGCCGCTGAGGCTGGCGGTCGACCCGGACAGGCCCGCGGCCGAACTCGTACACGGCGTGGCCGCCGAGATGAAATCCGCGCTCGCCCACCAGCGCTACCGCTGCGAGGACCTGCGCCGCGACCTCGGACTGACGGGCGGGGGGCGGCTGTTCGGGCTGGCCGTGAACGTGCTGCCCTTCGACTACGGTCAGCAGTTCGCGGGACGGCCGATGGTCATGCGCAACGTCGCGATCGGCCCGGTCGAGGACCTGTCCCTCACCGTCCACCGGGACTCAGGCCACCGGGACTCACGCCACGCGCCGGACCCGGCATCGGCCGGCGGCGGAACGCTGCGCGTCGAACTGGACGCGGATCCGGCCCGGTTCACGGAGGCCGAGGCGGCGGCCGAGGCACGGCGCTTCGTCCATCTGCTGCGCGGGCTCGTCCACGGGCCGGACCTGCCCGCCGGGCGGATCGACCCTCTGACGGGCGGTGAACGGCGGCTGTTCGTGCCGCGGGGCGCCGCCGTGCCGCATCAGCCGCGGCCGTCCCTGACCCTGCCGGAGCTGGTCGAGCGCTGGGCGGCGCGTACACCCCGGGCGGTGGCGGTCACCGCGGGGGAGACCCGGCTGACGTACGGAGAGCTCGACGCGCGCGCCAACCGGCTCGCCCGATGGCTGATCCGGCGCGGCGCGGGCCCCGAGCGCATCGTCGCCGTACTGCTGCCGCGCTCGGCCGACCTGGTGACCGCGATCCTCGCAGTGTCGAAGACAGGTGCCGCCTATCTGCCGGTCGACCCCCGCTGGCCCGAGGAGCGTGTCCGTACGATCCTCGCCGACGCACAGCCCCTGCTGACCCTTTCGCCGGACGAACTCGACCGCGCCGAGGGCGAGTCGGCGGACCTGAGCCCCCGGACAGAGCACGGGCCCCCGGAGCCCCACACGCCTGATGCGACCGTCACCGACGCGGACCGGTGCGCGCCACTGACGCCGTCGCACGCCGCCTACGTCATCTACACCTCGGGTTCCACCGGCCGCCCCAAGGGCGTGGTGGTCTCCCACAGCAGCATCGTGACGCTCCTCGAGGACGCCGCGGCCCCGTTCGGCTTCGGCACCGACGACGTGTGGACGATGTTCCACTCATGCGCCTTCGACTTCTCGGTGTGGGAGATGTGGGGCGCCCTCGCACACGGCGGGCGACTGGTCGTCGTCGGCCACGACGTGAGCCGCTCGCCCCGCGCCTTCCTCGACCTGCTCGTCGCGGAGGGCGTGACCGTGCTCAACCAGACGCCCTCCGCATTCCTCTCCCTCGACCGCGCCGATGCCGAAGAACCGCGAGGCGGCCGTGAACCCGCCCTGCGACTCGTCGTCTTCGGAGGCGAGGCCCTGCGCCCTGAGCTGCTGCGCCCATGGCGCGAGCGGCACGGTGCGTCCGCGCCCCGCATGGTCAACATGTACGGCATCACCGAGACCACCGTGCATGCCACTCGGCTCGGCCTGGACGACCGTCATCTCGCCGGACGCGGCAGCCCGGTCGGGAAGGCCGTAGCCGGCACGCGTCTGTACGTGCTCGACGCCCGGCTGCGACCCGTGCCGCCCGGCACGACGGGCGAGCTGTACGTGGCGGGCGCCGGCGTCGCCCGCGGCTATCTCGGACGTCCGGGCCTGACCGCGTCACGCTTCGTCGCCGATCCGTTCGGGCCGCCCGGTTCGCGGCTCTACCGGTCCGGAGACCTGGTGCGGTGGCGTGCGGACGGCGGACTGGAGTACGCGGGACGAGCCGACGACCAGATGAAGGTGCGCGGCTTCCGCATCGAGCCCGGCGAGATCGAGACCGCCCTGGCAGGCGCCCCCGGTGTCGCGCACGCCGCTGTCGCCGCCAGGCAGGACGGCGACGGCGCGGCGCAGGAGGCCCGGCTGGTGGCCTACGTGGTTCCCGAGGGCGGCGCACCTCAACAGGGCCGCGCAGCCGGGCCGTTCGAGGACTCCGGTGCCGCCCTGCGCGAGCATCTGCGTCTCCGGCTGCCGGAGCATCTCCTGCCGTCGGTGTTCGTACGGCTGGACCGGCTGCCCCTGACGGCCAACGGGAAGCTCGACAGGTCCGCCCTTCCCGCTCCGGCCGGGCGCGCGACGCCGCACACCGCGGCGGGGCGACAGCCGCAGAGCCCGCAGGAGCGGCATCTCGCCGCGCTGTACGCGGAGTTGCTCGGCGTCGGCGCCATCGGTGCGGACGACGGCTTCTTCGACCTCGGCGGCGACAGCCTCCGCGCCACACGCCTCGTCAGCAGGGTCCGCGGCGAACTGGACGCCGAGATCGACGTACGGGACGTGTTCGAGCACCCGACCGTCGCGGGGCTCGCCGCCCGGCTGCGGACAGGTGTGCCCGCTGTTGCCCTGGCCGCCGCCGACCCGGCCGGGGTGCGGCCGGCGAGCGTGCCTCTGTCGCACGCACAGCGCCGGCTGTGGTTCCAGCAGTCATTGACCGGACCGGACGCCTCGTACAACGTGCCGCTGGTGCTGCGGATGAGCGGCGACCTGGACAAGGACGCCCTGCACACCGCCCTCCTGGATGTGACCGGACGCCATGAGCCGCTGCGCACGGTCGTACGGACCGGCGCCGCGGGCCCGGAACAGCATGTGCTTCCGGAGGGAGAGGCCCGCGTATGGCTGCCCGAGACCGAGACCGGGACCAGGACCGGGACCGGAGCGGACGGGCTCGACCAGGCTCTGGACGCCGCGGCCCGGCACGCCTTCCGGCTGGAGAGCGAACCGCCCCTGCGGGCCCAGCTGTTCTCCCCCCGCCCTCGGCCCGGAGACCCCGACGGGCCCGGCGAACACGTACTGCTTCTGCTGCTGCATCACATCGCCTGCGACGCGGCCTCACTCGAACCGCTCCTCACCGACCTCGCCACGGCCTACGCCGCGCGCCGCGACGGGCGTGCGCCGCAGTGGGAGCCCCTGCCCGTCCGGTACGCCGACTACGCGCTGTGGCAGCGCACCGTCCTCGGCACGAGCACGAGCACGAGCACGAGCATGAGCACGGACAGGGACACGGACGCGGACGCGGACACGGGCAGCGGCGGACCGGGACCCGACGGCAGCGGCCCCGCCGGCGCGCGGACCGCGGCCGGGCACGGCCTCGAACACTGGACGCGCGCACTGGAGGGCCTGCCACGGCGAATAGCCCTGCCCGCCGACCGGGCCCCCGACCCGGAGGACGCCGACAGCAGCGGCGACAGCGTCGAGCTGCGCATACCGGCCGGTGTGCACGCGCGGCTCGCGGATCTGGCCGCCTCGGAGCAGGCCAGCCTCTTCATGGTGGTGCACGCCGCGCTGGCCGCGCTGCTGACCCGGCTGGGCGCCGGTGACGACATACCCGTCGGCACCGCCGTGGAAGGGCGGACCGACGCGAGTCTGAACGGCCTCGTCGGCTTCTTCGTCAACACGGTCGTCCTGCGCACGGACACCTCCCGCGCACCGACGTTCCGTGAACTGCTCTCCCGCGTACGGGAATCGGACCTCGCCGCGTTCGCACACCAGGACGTGCCCTTCGACCTGGTCGTCGAAGCGCTCAACCCCGAACGCAGCGCACCAGGACAGCCCCTGTTCCAGGTCATGCTGACGCTCACGCAGGCACCGCCGGAGCACGTCGCACTGCCCGGGCTGACGACCACGGTCGGTGCCGTCGGCACCGGTGCCGCCAAGTTCGACCTCTGCCTGAGCCTCTACGAGCACCGTGGTGCGGACGCCGGCTGCCTGGGACTCGACGGGCGGCTCGAATACCGCAGCGCCCTCTTCGGCCACGGCACCGCCGAAGCGCTCGGCAGGCGCTTCGAACGGCTCCTGGAGGAGGTGTCCGCCGGCCCTGACACTCCCGTCCACCGGCTGGACGTCCTCGGTGGCAGGGAGCGGCACCGCTTGCTGGCCGAGTGGGGCACCGCCGGCGCCCTGCCCGGCTCCGCGCACCGCACCGTTCCGCAGCGATTCGCGGAGCAGGTGCACGCCACACCGCACGCGGTGGCCGTGCGCGCACCCGGCTCCGACGGCCAAGGGGCCCTGACGTACGCCGAGTTGGACGCACGGTCCGAACGGCTCTCCCGGCGGCTCGCCGGCGCCGGGGTGGGAGCGGAGACGCCCGTCGCGGTCCTCATGGAGCGGTCCCCGGCCCTCGTCGTGACGCTGCTGGCGATCCTCCGGGCAGGAGGTGCGTACGTACCGCTGGACGCGCGGGCGCCACGTGCCCGGCAGGAGCAGGTCGTGGCCGAGTCGGGGGCGCCGCTGCTCCTGGTCGGCAACGGGCAGCAGAGCGGGGGCAGTTGGCCGGGAAATCCCCATGTACTGGAGGTGCAGGGAACCGCCGGCCCGGTGGAGGGCCGGGAGGACGGCGCGGCGCCCGGAGGCGGCGGGGGGCCTGCACCCGTGAGTGCTCCCGGCGGCCCCCCGGCCGGCCCGGCGGGACCGGCCGGTCTCGCCTACGTCATGTACACCTCGGGGTCGACCGGCGTGCCCAAGGGCGTGGCCGTCACTCACGCCGACATCGTCGCCCTGGCGCTCTGCCCGTCCCCGGGTGGCCAACGGGGCACGCCCCGGCGGACGTTGCTGCACTCGCCGCACTCCTTCGACGCCTCCACGTTCGAGATGTGGGCGCCGCTGCTGACCGGCGGAGAGGTCGTCGTCGCGCCGCCGGGCGAACTGGACGTGGTGACGCTGGAACAACTCCTCACCGCAGGACACGTGAACACCCTCTGGCTCACCGCGGGCCTTTTCCAGCTGGTCGCCGAGGAGAACCCGGCGGCCCTACGGGGGCTCGACGAGGTGTGGACCGGCGGCGACGTGGTCTCGCCACGCGCCGTCGGCGCGGTGCGCGCGCACTGCGCCGGCACCCGCGTGATCAACGGATACGGCCCGACCGAGACGACGGCCTTCGCCACCCGGCACGCCGTCGGCGACTCCGACGCGGACAGGCGCGGAAAGGACGGAACCGACTCGGGCACGGCCTCGGGCCCCGGCACGGGGGTGCCCATCGGAGGACCGCTCGACGGCATGCGCGTGTACGTCCTCGACGAGGCCCTGCAGCCCGTACCGGAAGGCGTGGCCGGGGAGTTGTACGTGGCGGGCGCCGGTGTCGCACGCGGCTACCTTGGCCGGCCCGGCCTCACCGCGGAACGCTTCGTGGCTGATCCCTTCGCCCCCTTCGGCACCGCCGGAGCGCGCATGTACCGCACCGGCGACCTCGTGCGGTGGCTGCCCGGCGGAGTGCTGGGCTTCGTCGGCCGCGCCGACGGCCAGGTGAAGCTGCGCGGCTTCCGCATCGAGACGGGAGAGGTCGAGGCTGTGCTCGCGGGACACTGCGGAGCGGGTCAGGTCGCCGTCGTCGCCCGCGACGAACCAGGGCCCGGAGGCGACGGGCCGGGCGAACGGCGCCTGGTCGCCTACCTGGTGCCCGCCGACGGACAGGCGGCGGACACCGTCGACTGGGAGGCCCTGCGGGAACACGCCGGGCGGCTGCTGCCGGACTACATGGTTCCCACCGCGCACGTCGTGCTGGAGCGCCTGCCCCTGACCCGCAACGGAAAGCTCGACCGTGCCGCGCTGCCCGTACCCACGCGTCCCGTGCCCGTTGGCGCAGGCGCCGCCCCGGGAACCGAGCGGGAGCGCGTGCTCTGCGACATCGTCGCCGGACTGCTGCGCCTGCCGTCCGCCGGCGTCACCGACGGATTCTTCGACATGGGCGGCGACAGCATCACGGCGATCCAGCTCGTCAGCCGGGCACGCTCGGCCGGACTGCGCTTCAGCGTGCGCGACGTCTTCAAGCACCCCACGGTCGCCGAACTGGCCACCGTCGCCCAGGAGATCAAGCGCCGCAGTCCCCGAGCCGGACCCGTGGACACGGCCGCAGGGGACACGAGCACCGCCGGTGCGGACGCGGCCCGTGAAGCGGACGGCGAAGCCGCAGCCTCGGCGGCCGTGGCGGAGGCGTGCGGCCCGGTGCCGCTCACCCCGGTCATGCACTGGTGGCGCGAACACGGCGGCGAGACCACGAGGTTCAGCCAGCACATGACGCTGCGTGCCCCACTCGGTCTGACACGGCAACGGCTCACCGCGGCGGTGCAGGCGTTGCTCGACCACCACCACGCGCTCCGGCTGCGGTTCGCGGCGCCGCAGGGGCCCGGGGAGCACGCCGGGCCGTGGACGCTCGAAGTGCCGCCGCCGGGTGCCGTGCGGGCCGAGGACTGCGTCCGGTACGTCGGCTCGCGGGACGGCGTCAGGCACGAGAGCGATCACGGAAGGGAGCTTTCCGAGGCGGTGCGCGCGGCGCAGGAACGGCTGGACCCGCGGGCGGGGCGGATGCTCCAGGCCGTCTTCGTCGACCGTGGCCCCGAACGCCCGGGACGTGTCGTGCTCGTCGTGCACCACTTCGCCGTCGACGGCGTCTCCTGGCGCATCCTGCTGCCCGACCTCGCCTCCGCGTACCACGCCGTGGCAGCCGGGAGGCGGCCCGAACTGCCGCCCGCGACAACGTCGTTCAGGCAGTGGGCCCGGCTCCTGGCCCGCCAGGGCGAGGAGGGCGCACGCAAGGACGAGACGGCACTGTGGTCGTCGGCCCTGCCCGGGGCCGGCCCGGCGCATGCGGACACCGCAGCCCGCGCGCCCGCGGGAACGGGAACCGGCCTTGCGGCAACCGGCCCTGCGGGAGCGGGCCTTGTGGGACCGGCCCCCGCGGGAGCGGGCACCGGCGTGGAACGGCTGCGGGTGACGATGCCTCCGGGGCGCACGCGTGCACTGCTGACCGAGGTCGGTGCCGCCTTCCACTGCGGAGCGGAGCCAGTCCTGCTCACCGGCTTCACGCTCGCCATGGAGGAGTGGCGCCGCAGACGCGGGCTCGCTCCCGGCGACGTCGTGCTCGACCTCGAGTCGCACGGCCGCCCGGACGGGGACGGCACCGCCGGCGCCGACGGGGAGGAAGGCGTCGAACTCTCCCGTACCGTCGGCTGGTTCACCAGCGTCCACCCGGTACGGTTCGAGTCCACCGGATGCGACTGGGGCGACGTGTGGAACGCGACCCCGGCGCTCGGGCAGGCGCTCAAGCGGGTGAAGGAGCGGCTGCGGGCCGTCCCGGAGCGAGGCGTGGGCTACGGAGTCCTGCGGTACCTCGACCCCCGTACTGGTCCAGGGCTGGCCGGACTCGGCACCCCGCAGCTCGGGTTCAACTACCTCGGCCGCTTCGGTGCCGCGGACGACGCGGACTTCTCGCCCGCGGACGCCGGCGGCGGCTTCGCCGGCGGCGACCACGCGGACAGCGACCGGAACGGCCACGCGGACAGCGACCGGACCGGCCAGGCGGACCTGCCGGACCGCCGGGACGAAGGCGGCACCGGGACGCACGCGGCGCTGCCCGGCGGCCACCTCATCGACGTCAACTCGCTGACGGCGGACGGCTCCGACGGCCCTGTGCTGAGCGCCGAATGGTCGTGGGCCGCAGGGGTGTTCCGTCGCGCGGAGATACGGGAGCTGGCCGACCTGTGGTTCAGCGCCCTGTACGCGCTGGTGGCGCATGCGGCCTCTCCCGGCGCGGGCGGCCGCAGCCCCTCCGACCTGCCGCTGACCGGGCTGCGGCAGGTGGAGGTCGACCGGCTGGAGGAGAGCTACCCGCACCTGACGGACGTACTGCCGCTGACGTCCCTCCAACAGGGCCTGGTTTTCCACTCGTTGTTCGCCCCTGGCAGCCCGGACGTGTACCAGGCGCAGATCGTGCTCCGGCTGCGGGACGAGCCGGACGCCGACGCGATGCGCGCCGCCGCGAGAGCGCTGCTGGAACGCCACCCGAACCTCGGAGCGGCCTTCGTGCACCAGGATCTGCTCCGCCCCGTGCAGGTCCTGCAGCGCACCGTCGAACCGCCGTGGCGCGAAGTCGACGTGACAGGAGTGGCCGCCGGACGCCGCGAGGCGGTGATCCGGCGCCTCCTCCACGCGGACCTGCGCCGCCGGTTCACCCTGGACCGGCCGCCGCTGATGCGGTTCAGCCTCTTGCGCTGCGGGGAGAGCGACCACCGGCTCGTGCTCACCAATCACCATCTGCTGCTCGACGGCTGGTCGATGCCGCTGCTCGTGCGCGAACTGTTCGCCCTGTACGCCGTGCACGCGGGCAGCGCCGCACGGACCTCTCTCCCCGCGGTCACCCCGTACCGCGAACACCTCGCCGTGCTGGCCCGCCTTGACGAGGATGCCGCCCGTGCGGCCTGGCAGGAAGCGCTCGACGGCGTCGACGCCGCGACCAGGCTGACCGGAGGCGAGATCAGCGCGGGAGCCGTGCCGCCGCAGCCCTTGCACATCGTGCTCCCGGACGAGACGACCGCGGCCCTGCGCCGTACCGCGGCAAACGGCGGCCTCACCCTCAGCAACGTGCTCCTCGCGGCGTGGGCGCTGCTGCTCGCCCGCTCCTGCGGGACGCGCGACGTGCTCTTCGGTACGACCGTCTCCGGACGGAGGCCCGAAGTCGCGGGCATGGAGTCGATGATCGGCCTGTTCATCAACACCGTTCCGGTGCGGCTCACGGTCGATCCGGGAGAGACCGTCCAGGAGCTGCTGGCCCGCTTCCAGCAGGAGCAGGCCCGCATGCTGCCACACCACCACCTGGGTCTGGGCGACATCCAACGCATCGCGGGGCGGCGGGAGTTGTTCGACACCCACGTGGTCTTCGAGAACTATCCGCTGGACCGGTCCGGTCTCGAGGAGCCCGTGCCGGGCCTCCGCGTCGAGGCCGTCGAGGGCCGGGACGCCGCCCACTACCCGCTCACACTGGTGGCGTTCGCCGGTGAGGGAGGTCTCGCCCTGCGCTTCGACTACCGCCCCGACGTCCTGGACCGGGCACGCGCCGAGACGATCGCCGCCGGCCTTCAGCGCATCCTCACGGCCGTCGCCGCCAGGGACACGGTGCCCGTGGCGGACGTGCTCTCCGGCTGAGAAGAAGACCGGTGGCGTCGGCGGGACGCCGTTCGCGTGCGGCGGGACTGGGGCCAGAGGGCCGGAATATTTGAAGCGTAAACTTCATTGTCGAGGGTGCACCAGTTCTCTGGCAGTCTCTGGCATCCAGGAGGTCACCATGCCGGCCGTCACCGCAGACACCTTCACCCTGCCGCGCGTCCCGTCCCCCGCCGGCGGGAGCACCCGGTGGCGGGGCGTCGTCAGGACGGTCACCGCCCGCAGGCAGCTCGAAGGCGAGGGCTTCGAGGTCCGGCGGCCCTTCCCCGGCATGGACCTCTCCGCCGCGGACCCGTTCTTGCTGCTCGACCACCTCGGCGCGGTGGAGTACGGGCCGGGCGAAGCCAAGGGCGCCCCCTGGCACCCGCACCGCGGCTTCGAGACAGTGACCTACATGCTCGACGGCGCGTTCGAGCACACCGACTCCACCGGTGGCGGCGGCCTGATCACCGAAGGCGCCACCCAGTGGATGACCGCGGGCGCCGGCGTGCTGCACTCCGAGCTGCCCCCGCAGGACTTCGTCGCCAAGGGCGGCCTCTTCCACGGAGTCCAGCTGTGGGTCAATCTGCCCAAGTCCCTGAAGTGGACGCCCGCCCAGTACCAGGACATCACCGCGGGAGAGACGGTCCTGCTCTCCAGCGACGACGGCGGAAGCCTGCTGCGCGTCATCGCGGGTGACCTCGCCGGACACCGCGGCCCCGGCGTGACCCGCACCCCCATCTCCTACGTCCATGCCACCGTCAGCCCCGGCGCGCGGCTCGCACTGCCCTGGCCCCCGGAATTCAACGCCCTGGTCTACGTACTGGCCGGGCGCGGCACCGTCGGCACGGAGCGGCGGCCGCTGGAAGAAGGGCAGCTCGCAGTCCTCGGCCCCGGTGAGGCCCTGTCCCTGCAGTCGGCGGACGGCCAGGACTACAACGGCAGCCGCACCGGCTGGGAGGTGCTGCTTCTCGGCGGGCTGCCGATCCGCGAACCGATCGCCCGTTACGGGCCGTTCGTGATGAACACCAAGGCGGAGATCGTCCAGGCGGTGGAGGACTTCCAGAACGGCCGCCTCGGCAGTACCGCACCCCGGCCCGTGCCCCACCGCACCACCACCGACACGGCCCTGGGCGGCGAGGACGCCACGGAGGAGGAGCCCGGGTGACGCCCCGTCAGAGCCCACGCACGCCCCCGTACCCCGCACCTGGCCGTCTCCGGGCCTCGGCCGCAGGGCTCAGATCATGCGCCGCAGCGCGGTCTCCACGGCATCGATCAGCGGATCGCCTTCGGTCCGCGGGTGCCGTACGAGACCGAACTCGACGTCCGGCAGGGCGGGCAGGGCGTCCGCGTCGTGGCAGGCCATGGCCGGTTCGAGGTTCGCGGGCATGAGCGCGGCGACGCCGAGACCGGCGCGTACCGCGGCGAGCACACCGGCCAGGCTGTTGCTCTCGAACGCCACGCGCCAGCGCCGGTCGGCACGTTCCAGCGTTTCCAGCACCGACGTACGCCAGGAGCAGGGGTTCGAGAACAGCACCACCGGCAGCGGATCGGCGGTCACGTCCACACCCTGGCCGGCCGCCCAGGCCAGCGGACGGCGTACCGTCCAGCGCGGCGGCCCGGGAATGTCCGGCACCGCGTCCAGTACGAGCTGGACGCGGCCCGCATCGTAGGCCTCCCGCGTCGCGGTGCTGGACAGGCTGAGCACCTCCAGCGTCGCGCCGGGGTGCAGCCGGGCGAGGTCGGCGAGGGCCTGGGGAAGCCGGGACGCAGCGAGGTCCTCGAGCAGCCCGATGCCGCAGTGACCGGTGAGCGCGCGCCCCGTTTCGGTGAGGGCCTGTGCGGAGAGCGCGAGAATCCGCTCGGCGTAGGGCAGGAGCTCCTCACCGGCGCGGGTCGGTGAGACGCCGGACGGCGACCGGTGCAGCAGCGGACTGCCGACGGCGCTCTCGAGCTTGCGCAACTGCTGGCTGAGCGAGGGCTGGCTGTGGCCGAGCGCCGTCGCGGCACGGCTGATGCTCCCCGACCTCAGGGCCGTGACGAACGACCGGAGCAACGTGATCTCAAGGTCCCTGGCCATAAGAATTCATGATACCGGCTCCAGTGAATTAATGACTTTCTATGGCCTGGGGATTGATCTAGCGTCAGGCAGATGACCGGATACCGGCAGGTCCTCACCGTGCCAGGGATGGCACAACTGCTGAGCATTTCGCTGCTCGCCCGCCTCGCGATCACGGCTGACGTGATGGCGCTGACGATGTACGTCGTGCTGGGCCTCGACCTGAGCTACGCGGCGGCGGGAGGCGCCGCGGCGGCCATGACCGCGGGGATCGCGCTGGGCGGGCCGCTGCTAGGCCGCATGATCGACCGGCGGGGTCCCCGTGCCGTACTGCTGGTCACCGTCGTGGTGCAGGCCGCGTTCTGGCTGGGCGTACCGGCTCTGCCGTACGGGCCCCTGCTGGGCGCCTCCTTCGCGGCGGGACTGCTGATGGTGCCCGCCCAGCAGGTCGCCAGGCAGGCGATCGCCGCGATGACGACGGCGGGACAGCGCCAGGCTGCCTTCGCGCTGGAATCGCTGCAGGGCGAGCTGTCGTACATGGTGGGTCCGCCGATCGTGATCCTCTGTGCGGCGAAAGTGTCCCCTGACGTGGTCGCGTGGGGCGTCGGCGCCGCGATCGTGGCGGGTGGAGCGGGACTCGCCCTGCTCAACCCGCGGGTGCGTGCGGCGGACGAAGTGGATGCCGGCAAGTCCGGCCGTCCCCGCCGCCGGGAGTGGCTCGGCCCGGACATGATCGCCGTGCTGGTGATGGCGTTCGGCACCACGATGCTGCTCAGCGGTACCGACCTGGCGATCGTCGCCACCCTCGAGGAAGCCGGCCAGGTGTCCTGGGCCGCCGCGGTCGTGGCCGTGTACGGAGTGGCGTCGATAACCGGCGGTCTGGTGTACGGCGCGCTGCCCCGGCCGCTGCCCACATGGCTGCTGCTCGGTCTGCTCGGGCTGGCGACCCTTCCCGCCGGGCTGGCCCACGACTGGCCATGGCTGTGCGTGGCCGCTGCCGGTGCGGGGCTGCTCGCCGCGCCGACTCTCTCCGCAGTGGCCGAAGCGGTGAGCCGGCTCGCGCCCGCCGGTGCGCGCGGCGAAGCCACAGGCCTGCAGTCCTCGGCGCTGAGCGCGGGCTTCGCGCTCGGTACACCGGCTGTCGGGGGAGCGATCGACCTGTCCGTGCCGGCGGGCGGCTTCGCGGCGGCCGGGCTGGCCGGCCTCGCCGCCGCGCTGGCCGGCTGCCTGCTGTCCCGCCGCCCGCCCGCCCGCACACGGCCTCCCTCGGGAATCCCGGATGATCCGCACTTTGAGCCGCGCGGGAGCGGCGCCCGGCCCGGCGCCCGGGAATCCGCCACGGCAGGCTAGGGGCCGGCGTCCCGCGCCTCCGGTACGGGCTCCAGCATGAGGACGCGCTCCGTGTTCTCCTCGACCGCGGAGCGGCTGTACAGCAGGGGGAAGGCGCCGTCCTGCGCCCAGTCTGCGAACAGGTCGCGGTAGTGGCGGCTGCCGGGATCGCCGGACTGGCCGGGGGAGTTCATGGCCAGCGACCGGTCCCAGGCGCCGACGTCGACGACGAGCCGGAACGTGGCGCCTCCGCTCTGGCGGAAGCCGGAGGTGTAGGCGGCGGCCCCGACGGTGTCGCCGCTGCCGCCGCGCGGCACCGGCCCCAGGGACATCCACTCCGGCTCGTCTCCCGTCCGCTTCCGCACGAGGTCCGCCAGCGGATGCCGCAGGAGGCTGTGGTGCAGCTCGCCCCAGCGCCAGGCCCCCGGATCCGTCCCGAGCAGACCCTCCGTCTCGGCGTACGCGGCGGCGAGGGTGTCCTGGATGATGCCGCGCACGGCGTGCCGTGGGTCGGGACCCAGCCTTTCACCGGGTGTGAGCAGCAGATCCAGATCCACCCGGGCGTCGGCTGCGGCGTCCTCGGCGGGCATGATCCGCGTGAGCGCCCGCCGGGACTCTTCCCCCGGCAGCAGGTGCTCCAGGGCGGAGCCGAGCAGGGCCGGACGCAGGTGACGCCGGAACCAGATCTCGAAGAGCGCCGCGGCCGCGGAGTCCGGTGTCAACCGCGCGTCCCAGCCGCGCAGCAACTCCAGCGCCCCGGCCGTGCGTGCGTCGTCGCCGGCCGCTCCGTGCAGCAGGGGCAGGATGCTGCGGGCCGGGATACTGAGCTGATCGGTCTGCAGCCGCACGCACTCCGCGACGGTCCAGTCGTCACGGCTCTCCAGCGTCTCGGCGATGCGCCGGTACCGGTAGGGCGCGTACCAGTCGTAGGTGACGGTCGGTTCCGAATCGCCGTACGCGGGCGGCAGGTTCATCTCGTTGGCCGTGGCGAGCCAGCCGGAGCGGGGGTCGCGAACGGAGGGGAGGGTGCCTGGTGCCTGGTGGCCCGCCCATTCGTGGCTGCCGTCGCCCGGCACGGGAAGCGTCCCGTCCCAGCCTTGACGGACGGGCACGCGCCCGGCGGGGCACCAGCCGATGGTGCCGTCGTCCGCCGCGTACACCTGGTTCTCACCGGGGGAGCCCCACCGCCGCATCGCGTCGGTGAACTCGGCGGCGTTCTGAGCCCCCATGTAGTTCATGCTGCCCAGGTAGGGGGCCATGCCGGGCTCCAGCCAGGCCGCCCGTACCGCGAACGCCGCGTTCCGCTCGGGCAGTTGACGGATCACGGGACCGTGCCGCGTGAACCACAGCTCGGCTTCCACGTCCTCGCCGCCTGCGACCGGGACCGTCTCCGTCACCCGGACCATGGACTCCCAGCCGCCGCGGTAGCGGTACCGGGTCGGGTCCGCCGGATCGGTGGTGTAGACGTACAGGTCCTCCTGGTCGATGGGGAAGATCGTGAGCCCGAAGGCGATCCGGCCGTTGTGCCCGATGGAGACGCCGGGCAGCGCGGGCTCGCCGGCGCCGATCACGTCCAGGCCCGGGGCCGAGAGATGCACCAGGTAGCGAAGCGAGGGCAGCGTGAGCGCGCGATGAGGGTCGTTCGCCAGCATCGGACGGCCCGTGGCGGTGCGGGAGGCGCTCAGCACCCAGTTGTTGCTGCCGTCCAGGCCCGCACGGGACGCCGTCTGCTGTCCGCCGGGCGGCGCCGCCCACGGGGGTACGGTCGCCAGCCGGTACACCCGCAGCACGTCGTCGGGGATGACGGAGAGATCCAGCCCGTCCGGCACCCGCAGCCGGTGCGGCGACGGTTCGCGTACCCGCCGCAGATCCTCGGCCTCCGGCCCGAAGTCGCGCAGCGTCAGCGCACGCGAGACCTCCTCGCCGAGGTTGTAGTGGAGCCCGTGGCTGCGGATACGGGCCACGTCGGACGGGTCCCAGAAGGAGGGCCCGTAACCGAGCAGCGCGAACTCGGGCGGCAGCGGGGCCTGTCGGCGCCGGCACAGCTCGACGTAGGCGTTGATGCCCGCGGTGAACGCCCGGGCCGCCGGCTCGACGTCCGGACCGTAGGCGCTCCATTCCTCCTCCATGGTGCCGCGGTAGAGGAAGAGCCTGGCGGCGCGGTCACCTTCGAGGTACTCCTCGCCGAAGACCTCCGAGAGCAGCCCCAGTCCGCGGCGGCGCCACAGGTCGAGCTGGAAGAGGCGGTCGCGGGCGGCGTTGAAGCCCTGCGCGAGGAAGAGATCGCGGCGGGAGGCGGCGTACAGATGCGGCACGCCCCAACGGTCGATGCGGATCTCGACGGGCGCCGAGAGCCCCGGCACCCGGAAGGCGGTCCGTGACCCCGCCGCGTCCCGGCTCTCCTGTGAGTCCTGTGTGTCCGTCACCTTCTCCGACCCTCCTGTGCGGCATGTTCCGGCCGTCCCCGCCAGCCGCGGCCCGTGCGGTCGCTCCTGACGGCCTCCGGCGGAACACCTGCCCGCAGGAAGCCGCCGGCAGGCACCCGTGCCCCGCCTCCCGGGGCGTACATGCGACGGCGTCCACCGAGTCTCCTGCAGTGATCGCGGGGTACACACCACGGAAGCGGTGGCGGCCCGACGCGTACGCCACGGGCGCCGCCAAGGACGAGAACCTGACGAGAACACCGGCGACGGACGACGGCGAGGCGGAGCAGAGTGCACGTGAAGATGTTGCGGATGCTGGGAGCGGCCACCGCCCTGTACGGACTGGCGGTGACGGCCAGGCCGGAGCTGCTGGCCCGCCCCTCGGGACTGGCCGACCCGGAAGGACGGGTGGCGGAGGAGACGCGCATCTCGCTGCGCCCCCTGGTGTGGCGGGACGTCGCCGGCGGCCTGGCCATGCTGTGCGCGCCGGAAGGGCCGGCGCTCCGCACCGCCGCCGTGGTCAGGATCGCCTCCGACTTCGGTGACGCGGCGCTCCTCGGCTCGACGCTGCCAAGGAGCACGCGTGCCAAGGCCGTTGCCGTATCGGTCGGTTGGGGTGCCCTGTCGGTGGCGGCGCTGTGCGCCCCCGGACGTACGGGGCAGCGGCGCGGCTCCCGCCCTGGCCGGTGTGCCGGGGCGGCCCGGTGAGCGCGCCCGGTGCGCCCCCTTCGCGGTCCGCGCCGGCGCCCGCGCTGATACCGCACGCGAAGATCCGTCATCCCCGCGCCGCCGTGCTGGTGCTGCACGGGGGCCGCTCCGAGGGCCCGGAGGCACCGCCGCGGCTGAACCTTCCAGGAGCCCGGATGAGGCTCTTCCTCCCGCCCCTGGCCAGGGCGTCCGCCGGGCACGGCGTGCTGCTGTGCCGGGTCCGCTACCGGTGCCGCGGCTGGAACGGTGAACGCGAGGACGCCGCACGTGACGCCCGCTGGGCGCTCGGCGAACTGGCCCGCACCGTGGGCGAGTTGCCGGTGGTGGTCGTCGGACACTCCATGGGCGGCAGGGCCGCGCTCCGCGTGGGCGGTGCACCGGGCGTACGGGGTGTCGTGGCGCTCGCCCCGTGGTGCCCGGAGGGTGAGCCGGCCGCGCAGCTCGCCGGCCGTCGCGCCGTACTCGTCCACGGCGACCGTGACCGCGTGACGGACCCCGAGGCCTCCCGCCGGTTCACGGCCCGGGCACGTGAGGCGGGCGCCGACGCCCGGTTCGTCCCGGTGCCGGGCGGCGACCACGCGATGCTGCGGCGGTCCGCCGCATGGCACCGGACCGTCGCCGAGGAGGTCATGGCGATGCTCGGCCTCAGCATGTCCGCCGCCCGGCGGGCGCCCCGGGAAGGGTGAGGCACACGGCGGGGCCGGCGGGGCTCCGCCCCTCCGGCCGCACAGCCGTCCGTCCTGACAGCAGCCCGGGGGCAACGCTTCCCGTCATGATGCGGCAGCCGCGCTGAACGGCCGCCGTGCGGCGGTGATACGGATGTCCCATGGATCTGCGCGTCATGACGTTCAACCTCCGCTTCGCCGACTACGACAGCGCCGCACCGCACTCGTGGAGCCGCCGCCGGCCCGCCGTGGCGGCCCTCCTGCGGCAGGAGGCGCCCGACCTCGTCGGCACCCAGGAGGGTCTGCACCGCCAACTGCGCGACGTCCACGAGGACATCCAGCAGCCGGGCAGGTCCTACGACTGGATCGGGACGGGACGGGAGGGCGGCAGCCGCGGTGAGTTCATGGCGCTCTTCTACGACACCGCCCGCCTGGAACCCGTGGAGTACGAGCACTTCTGGATCGCCCACGATCCGTACTCGGTCGGAGCGAAATGGCCCGGTGCGGGCTCGCCGCGGATGGTGACCTGGGCCCGCTTCCGCGAGAGGACGACGGGCCGCGAGTTCTACGCGCTCAACACCCACCTGGACAACGCGAGCGCGGAGGCCCGGCTGGCCGGCGCCCGCCTGCTCGCCCGGCAGATGCACCGCCCCGAGCCGCCCTTTCCGCCGTTCGACGCCGCCCTGCCGCGCATCGTCACCGGCGACTTCAACGCCCCGGCGGTCAGGGAGCCCGGCGGCGTCTACGAGACGCTGCTGACCGAGGGCGGGCTGGCCGACACCTGGACCGCCGCTCCGCCCGGGGCGCGCAGCGAGGAGCACGCGACCTGGCACAACTACGCCGGACCCTCCAGGCCTGGCGCGCGCATCGACTGGATCCTCACCTCACCCGGAATCCGCACGAAAGCCGTCAAGCTCAACACATTCACGCTCGGCGGCGAACATCCCAGTGACCACTTCCCCGTACAGGCCGACCTCGGGTTCGGCGACGACTGAGGGCCCGTGACACCGAGGGCCGCGGGGGACACCCCGGCCCTCGACGCGGCGTTCACGGCAGGCGCTCGATCGCGATCACGGCGGCGTCGTCGTCGAGCGGTCCGCCGACATGGTGTCTGAGGTCCCGCCTCAGCCGCTGCAGCAGAGCATCCGGGCCGGAGACGCTCCATTCGGTGATGCGCTCCGCGAGCGGATAGAAACGCCCCGAGGAGTCACGTGCCTCGGTGATGCCGTCCGTGTAGAGCAGCAGCAGATCTCCGGCCTCCAGCTCGAATCCGTCCACGTGGTAGTCGGCCGTGATCATCCCGCCGAGACCCAGCGGGGGAGCGGGGCGGTCCGGCTCCAGGGTCATGACGCCGCCCTTGCGCAGCAGCAACGGCGGCGGATGTCCGCAGACGACCATGTCGCATCGGCTGTCCTCGTCGGGGATGTCGAGCAGCGACGCGGTGATGAACGTCTCCTGGGACGGCTCCGCGCCGACGGGATCGGCGAGATTCCAGGTGACGCTCTCATCGAGCAGAGCAGCGGTCTCCGCCATGCCCTCACGGTGGCGGACGGCCGCCCGGAACGCCCCGAGGAGAAGGGTGGCGTCGCCGACGGCGGACATGCCTTTGCCCCGCACGTCACCGATGATCAGGCGGGTGCTGGAGCTGGTGCGTGCGGCGGCGTACAGATCTCCGCCGATCCTGGCCTCGGCCTCCGCGGCCACGTAGAGGGAGGCGATCCGCAGGGGCCCGATCCGCTCGGGCAGGGGCCGCAGGGCCAGCTGCTGTGCGGTCTCGGCCACCTGCCTGACCTTCGACAGTTCCCGCGAGCGCCGCTCCCGGACGATGCAGTAGCCCACGAGTGAGGCACCCACGAGGACCAGAGCCGCGATCTGCGCCTGGTGGTTGGCCGAGAAGATTTCGTCCCGGTCGCGCAGGACCCCGATGACCGACTGGGCGACCACGGCCAGTACGGCGATCATCCCGGTCGCCCAGGGCCCGGCGAACGAAGCGGTGATGGCCGGCGCGGCCACCAGCAGCGGACCGAGATGGATGTGGGCCGGCGCGATCACATCGGCCACGGCGACGATCACCAGAAAGGCGACCGGGACCGTGAGCATCCAGTGATTTCCGCGCACGGACCGGCGGAGATCAGCGAACCGCTGCGACATACCTACTGCTTACCCCCGCCGTGCCCTCGGCGCAGAACGGCGCACTGGACGTACGTATGAACGGGACGGCCGGGTGCTCCCACGGGTGTGGGCGGCACCGTCCGGCATGCGCCGCTCGCCCGGGGACGGCGTCCTCAGCCGCGGAGGCGGCTGAGGACACGGTCGCCCGAACCGGGCTCGCCGCGGGTCACCTCCGCACCCGATGGCGGAGCCAGGCGATGCCGTCCCGCAGCGTCTCGTTCGTGACGAGTTCCAGCGCCCTGCCGGTGCCCCGCGCGTTCCCGTACCAGCGCTGCCCGTCCCGGTCGGCGGCGAGGCACGGGTGCACCAGGAGACTGACCTCGTCGAGCAGATCCGCCGCCAGCAGCGCGCCGATGAGGGAGCCGCCGCTGTCCACCCGTACGACCCCGGCCCCCTCTCGCCCGGCGAGCGTCTCCAGCACCGCGCGCAGGTCGACCCGTTCGCTGCCGGTCACCAGCTCACGAACCTGACGCGACGCGGGACGGGGCGGGGTGCATGCCGAGTGCAGGGCGAGGACGTCCGACCAGTGACCCGCGGCCCGCAGCTCTTCCCAGCGGCTGATCCGGCCCCCGCCGTCCACGACGGCGAGCAGCGGCCCGTCAGCGGCTGGACCCGGACCGGGCGGCGCGGAGGCCAGCGTGGCTTCCTGGGCGAGAAGAGTGCCGGAGCCCGCCAGCGTGACGTCCTCCTGCCAGGTGCCCGCGAGTTCGTAGAAGAGCCCGACGTCCGGTTCGAAGCCCGTCGTCACCCCCTCGGGAGTGACGGCCACGTGCGCCACGACATGCGGGCGTGCCGGTGCGGGGGACGGAGTCGTCGTCATGGCAGCGACAGTAGGGCGGGGGTCTGACAACGGGGGGACGGGCGGAAAGACCGGCCCGGCCGGCGGGGAGCGGCCGGGCCGGAGGCAGCCGCTCCGCCCCGGAAGCCTCGCCACCGGAGGCCCCGGCCCCCGGAAGCCCAGCCCCGGGAGGCACGCCCCTGTCCTGCGGCTCTGCCGCTCTACTGCTTCCGCAGGGCCGGCCGCAGTGCCTCCAGCACGTCCGGGTCGTCGATCGTGCTCGGTACGGGTTCGTCCGTGCCGTCGGCGATGCTCCGCATGTTCTTGCGCAGGATCTTCCCCGACCTGGTCTTGGGCAGTGCCGCCACGACCGCGACGTCCTTGAGGGAGGCGACCGCGCCGACCTGGTCCCGTACGAGCTGCACCAGCTCCCCGCGCAGCCGCTCCTCGTAGCCTTCCGCGGCGGCGTCGACCCCGGACTTCAGCACCACGAACCCGCGCGGCACCTGCCCCTTCATCTCGTCGGCCACGCCGATGACGGCGCACTCCGCCACGTCGGGATGACCGGCCAGGGCCTCCTCCATGCCGCCGGTGGACAGCCGGTGACCGGCGACGTTGATGACGTCGTCGGTACGCCCCATCACGAACAGGTAGCCGTCCTCGTCGAGATATCCGCCGTCGCCCGTGAGGTAGTAGCCGTCGAAGGCCGACATGTACGACTCCACGAACCGCTCGTCGTCGTTCCACAGGGTCGGCAGCGCGCCGGGCGGCATCGGGAGCCTCGCGACGATGGCGCCGTTGGTGCCCGGCGGCACCTGCTTGCCGTCGCCGTCGAGGACCTGGACGTTCCAGCCCGGCAGCGGCCTGGTCGGCGACCCGGGCTTGACCCGCAGCAGTTCGATCCCTGCGGGGTTGGCGACGATGGGCCAGCCCGTCTCGGTCTGCCACCAGTGGTCGATGACGGGGATGCCCAGCAACTCCGAGGCCCAGCGGTACGTTTCGGGATCGAGGCGTTCCCCGGCGAGGAAGAGGTACTTCAGCGACGAGAGGTCGTACCGGCGGGCGAGCTCCCCGTCCGGGTCCTCCTTCTTCAGCGCACGGAAGGCCGTGGGGGCGGTGAACATCGACCGCACGCCGTATTCGGACGCCACGCGCCAGAACTGGCCCGCGTCCGGTGTGCCGACCGGCTTGCCCTCGTACAGGACCGTTGTCGCTCCGGCGAGCAGCGGCGCGTAGACGATGTAGGAGTGCCCGACGACCCAGCCGACGTCGGAGGCGGTGAAGAGCGTCTGGCCGGGGCCCACGTCGTATACGTTCGCCATGCTCCAGGCCAGGGCCGTCGCGTAGCCGCCGCTGTCGCGGACGACACCCTTGGGCTTCCCGGTGGTTCCCGAGGTGTAGAGGATGTAGAGCGGGTCCGTGGAGCGTACGTTCACGGGGGCGGCGGGTGAGGCGCCGGCGCACGCCGCAGCCCAGTCCACATCCGTCGCGCCCATCTCCGCCTCGGCCTGCGGACGTTGAAGGATCACCTGGCGCGCGGGCTTGTGCGCGGCGAGCCCGATCGCCTGGTCCAACAGGGGCTTGTACTCGATGACGCGTGAGCCCTCGATCCCGCACGAGGCGGAGACGACGACGGTGGGTTCGGCGTCGTCGATCCGCACGGCGAGCTCCTTCGCGGCGAAGCCGCCGAAGACCACCGAGTGCACCGCGCCGAGCCGCGCGCACGCGAGCATCGCGACGGCGGCCTCGGGCACCATCGGCATGTAGATCACGACCCGGTCGCCCGCCGAGACACCCGAATCCCGCAGCACGCCGGCGAAGACGGCGACCTCGTCGCGGAGCCGTTCGTAGGTGTACGTGGTCTTCACGCCCGTGACAGGGGAGTCGTACACCAGCGCCGCCCGGCTTCCGTGGCCCGCTTCGCAGTGACGGTCCAGCGCGTTGTGGCAGACGTTCAGCTCGCCGTCGGGGAACCAGCGGTAGAAGGGCGGCCGCGCATCGTCCAGAGCCTTCGACGGCGCCCTGTGCCAGTCCAGCGCGGCGGCCGCCTCCAGCCAGAACCGCTCACGGTCCGCGACGCTCGCTCGGAAGATCTCCTCGTAGTCGCCCACCCTGGCCTCCTTCCGGGCGTCCTGCCGTGGGCCGCCCGCTTGTGCGTTGTCGTCCGACGGTGAGCGTGCCCAGCGGGAGCCGGCCCATGGCAACGCCGCGGGGGCCCGCCGCCGACGCCTGCGGCGCCGGAAGCGCCGTCCCGCCGCCCGGCGGGTACGCCGACGATACGGCCACGGTCGGCGCCGGGTCAGCCTCCCGGACGGGAGCCGTCCGCTCGGACGGGGACGCCGGACCCGTGCTGGGCCGGCTCCTCCCGGCCGCCGGCGGCGAGCAGCGCCGCGGCGGCGTCGCGGGCCCGCAGGGCCGGTGCGGGTGTGTCGGTGATGGCGGCGACGGTGATCGCTCCGTCGAAGAGGACTAGGAGCTGAGTGGTCAGGCCCTCCGGGTCGGGGGCCTTGGCGTCGTGGACGAGCCCGGAGAAGAAGCGCCGCAGGGCGGCCTTGTGGCCCTGCACGATGGCTGTGACGGCAGCCGAGTGCGAACCCAGTTCGCCGAAGGCGTTGTTGAACGCGCAGCCGCGGAAGCCGGGCTCGCTGACCACGGTGTGCAGCCATTCGAAGATCCCGAGGATCTTCTCGTCCGGCGAGGAGAGGCTGTCCGCATGCTCCTCCATCGACCCGCGTGCGATCTTGTCCCGGCGGCGCAGGTACGCCTCGACGAGAGCGCCTTTGGAAGGGAAGCACCGGTAGAGACGTTTGAGGGGGACGCCCGAGGCGTCGCGGATACGGTCCATTCCCACGGCCTGGACACCCTGCGCGTAGAACAGCGCGTCAGCGGCATCCAACACACGTGTCTCGACACTGACTTCGGTCTCCATCCCCGTCCCCGTCACACTTGAGAACCACCGTTCTTCAGACTACTCTGCATGGAAGAGAACGGCCGTTCTCGGGTTGCTCGTCCGTGGGTGTCAGAAGTCGCCGCTTCGGCGCGACGATTGCAAGGGGGGTCCACGGACGAGCGGCACCTCGCCTCGAGGAGGCGACTGCGGCCGGACCGGCCGGTGGACTTGGGGGACGGGGGACCACCGGCCGGGCCGGCGAACCGCGTGAGCGGCCGCGAGCGCAGTCCTCCGCATGAGGCAGATCCCGGCCGCGGTGCGGCAGTTGTCCGTCCCCGGCCTGCCGCGGGCACGCGGCTGTGCGTTCGCGCCGGCGCTGCCCGGCGGTATCGCCGCCTCCCGGCTGCTGCCCGAACTGCCCGTCGCGCGCTACGGGCATCGTGCTCGTCCACGGCGTCGCGCCGGTGGCGCCGGCCGGGTCACCGATGTACAGCGAGCGAGACGGCCCCACCGCAGGGCCGCGAGAACAAGGAGACTTCGGGTGCGTTACGGCGTCAACATCCTCAACTTCGGCACGGGCACGGAACCGGCCACGCTGCTGCGCTGGGCGCGGTATGCCGAGGAGCGGGGTTTCCACTTCGCGATGATCTCCGACCACGTCGCGGTCACCGAGGAAGTGGCGCAGCAGTACGAGGCGCCGTTCTACGACCCGTTCACGACGCTTGCCTGGCTCGCGGGACACACCGAGCGGATAGAACTGGGCACCACCGTCACCGTGCTGCCCTTCCGGCACCCGCTGCTGACCGCCCGCGCGGCGGCGAACATCGACAGGTTCAGCGGAGGGCGTCTCATCGTCGGCGTCGGGGTCAGCTGGAGCGAGACCGAATACAGGTCGCTCGGCGTGGAGTTCGGGCGGCGCGGAGCGATCACGGACGAGTATCTGGACGTGGTCACCAGGGCGTGGCGGCACGAGAAGATCTCACACCACGGCGAGTTCGTCACCTTCGACGACGTCTCCACGGGACCGCTGCCCGTACGCGTGCCGCCCGTGTGGGTCGGCGGCGCCGGCAAGGCGGCGCTGCGCCGAACCGTCAGATACGGCGACGCGTGGCATCCCCTGAATCTGCGGATGCGGTTCATCCGCGAGGAGGGGCTCCCCACGCTGCGCCGGATCGCCGAGGACGAGGGCAGGCCCGTACCGCAGTTCGCGCCGCGGCTGCCGCTGAGGCTGACCGGCTCGGCGCTGGAGGAGGAGACGCGCCTGGCGGGCCAGGGAACCCTCGAGCAGATCCGGCGGGACCTGGACGGCCTCGCGGAACTCGGCGCCACGCACGTCCTCTTCGACACCTACCGGGGTGAACCGGCCTCGATGCGGCCGCAGGAGGAGGACGAGCGCCTGCTGGAGACGGTGGCGGAGCACGTGCTCTCCCTGGCCAAGCCGTAGCGGACGCGAACCCACGCCGCGGAGTGCAAGCGGAACTGGTGGTTCCTTAGGGTGGGATCCGTCCGTACGATCCACACCGGCCCACCGTGATCCGCCGCGATCCACAGCGTCACGCCGAGGAACCGAGGAACGCCACGTGAGCACAGTCCCGGAAGTCACCCTCAACAACGGAATCCGCATGCCGCAGCTCGGCTTCGGCGTCTACCAGGTGCCGGAGGACGAGACGCAGCGCGTTGTCGCCTCCGCACTGGAAGCCGGATACCGCAGCATCGACACAGCCGCGCTCTACCGGAACGAGGCCGGGACCGGCCGCGCGCTCGCCGAGTCGGGCATCCCGCGCGATGAGCTCTTCGTGACGACGAAGCTCTGGAACACCGACCAGGGTCACGACGCCGCGCTGCGGGCCTTCGAGGAGTCCCTGGCGAAGCTGGGCCTGGACCATGTCGATCTCTATCTCGTCCACTGGCCGCTGCCCGCACGGGATCTGTACGTGGAGACCTGGCGTGCCCTGGAGAAGGTGTACGCCGAGGGACGGGCCCGCGCGATCGGCGTCTCCAACTTCCACCCCGCGCACCTGCGCCGGCTGACGGAGGAGACGGACGTCGTCCCCGCCGTCAACCAGATCGAGCTCCATCCGCGCCTCCAGCAGCAGGAGTTGCGCGCCTTCGACGCGGGACTGGGCATCGCCACCGAGGCCTGGTCGCCGCTCGGCCGCGGCAACGGCGTCCTGGAGGACCCGGCAGTCACCGCCATCGCGGAAAAGCACGGCAGGACCCCGGCGCAGGTCGTGCTGCGTTGGCACCTCCAGCTGGGGAACATCGTGATCCCCAAGTCGGCGACGGAGTCGCGCATCCGGGAGAACCTCGACGTCTTCGGCTTCGAACTGGACGAGGAGGACATGGCCGCCGTGGAGCCCCTGGAGACGGGTGCACGCGTCGGGCCCGACCCCGACACCTTCAACTGACCTGATTCAGGGCGGTGTTGCGTGCCCGGGGCGCCGTCCACCGGCCGGGCAGGCCCAGGCCGTTGGACGGGCCGGGGCCGTGGCCCGGCTCAGCCGGCTGACGGCCCCTGGGCCAGCAGCTCCTCGATGCGCGTAAGTTCCTCGTCCGCGAACCCCAGCCGCTCGCTCGCGGCGACACTGTCCGCGAGCTGTTCCGGGCTGCTCGCGCCGACGAGAGCCGACGTGACGCTGTCGCGCAGCACCCAGGCCAGCGCCATCTGCGCCAGCGACTGCCCGCGATCCCGGGCCAGTTCGTTCAGTCCGCGCAGCATGCCGACGGTCTCGCCGGTGATCTGGTCGCTGCTGAGGAACGGGCTCGCCCCGGCAGCACGGGAACCCTCGGGCACGCCGTCGAGGTACCGGCTGGAGAGCAGCCCCTGGGCCAGCGGTGAGAAGACGATGCATCCGGCACCCAGTTCCGTCAGCGTCTCCAGCAGACCCGTCTCCGGCCCGCGGTCGAGCATGGAGTAGCGCGGCTGGTGGATGAGGAGAGGCGTGCCCAGCTCCCGCAGGATGCCCGCGGCCTGCCGGGTCTGCTCCGGCGAGTAGTTGGAGACGCCCGCGTAGAGCGCCTTGCCCTGCTGCACCGCGGAGTGCAGCGCGCCCATCGTCTCCTCCAGCGGGGTGTCGGGGTCCGGCCGGTGCGAGTAGAAGATGTCGACGTGGTCGAGGCCCATGCGGCCCAGGCTCTGGTCCAGTGAGGCGAGGAGGCTCTTGCGTGAGCCCCATTCCCCGTACGGACCGGGCCACATGAGGTGTCCCGCCTTGGTCGAGACGACTATCTCGTCCCGGTAGGGACGCAGGTCCTGCCGGACGATCCGGCCGAAGGCCGTCTCCGCGGCGCCGGGCGGCGGGCCGTAGTTGTTCGCCAGGTCGAAGTGCGTGACTCCCAGGTCCAGGGCACGGCGGACGATTGCCTGCTGGCGGTCCAGCGGCCGGTCGGTGCCGAAGTTGTGCCACAGGCCCAGCGATATCGCGGGCAGACGGAGGCCGCTGCGGCCCGTACGGCGGTAGGGCATCGTCTCGTAGCGGCCGGCGTCGGCTTCGTACACGGGGGTGTCTCCTCATCGGGGTTGCGGATGCCGCGGTCGGCAGAACGGCCAAGTCCCGGCCACCGGCTAGAGGCCGGTGGACCACGGACCACTCCACCCTCGCCCGCCGGAGGCGAGGAGTCCAATAGAAGAAAGCGAATGGATTCAGCGACTATGGTTCTCAATCGTGGAACTACGGCACCTTGAGTACTTCGTCACCGTCGCCGAGGAACGGCACTTCACCCGCGCCGCCGAGCGGCTGCTGGTCTCCCAGTCCGGGCTGTCGGCGTCCGTGCGCGCGCTGGAGCGGGAACTGGGCGCCAAGCTGTTCGTACGCACCACCCGCAGCGTCGAACTGACCGGCCCCGGCAGGGCGCTGCTCGCCGAGGCGACCCGGACGCTGGCGAGCGTCCGCGCCGCCAAGGAGGCCGTCGCCGCGGCCCAGGGCCTGCTGCGCGGCACCCTCGCCGTCGGCACCGAGCAGTGCATCGCGGGCGTGGACGTGCCGCGTCTGCTGGCCCGATTCCGTGCGGAGCACCCCCGGGTGGAGGTCAGGCTGCGCCAGGCCGGCTCGGGTCTGCTGGCCGAGGCTGTCGGCACGGGCAGGCTCGACCTCGCCTTCATCGCCCTGTGCGGGCCGCCGCCGCACGGCGTGAGCCTCACGCCGCTCACCGAGGAACCGCTCGTCCTGCTCTGCCATCCCGGGCACGCCCTCGCCGGGGGAGAGGGCGCACGGTGGGCGGAGCTGAAGGGCGAGGCACTGGTGGACTTCCAGCCCGACTGGGGGGTGCGCCAGCTGACCGACCGCGCCTTCGCCGGCGCCGGCGTGGAACGGCAGGTCGCGCTGGAGGTCAACGACGTGCACAGCCTCCTCGAACTGGTGGAGCAGGGGCTCGGAGTCGCCGTCGTCCCCCGGCACTTCGCACGCAAACCGCAGGCCGCCGGGCTGTGTGCCCTGCCGCTGACGGAGGGGCCGCAGCCGCTGTGGGAGGTGTCCGTCGCGCGGCCGGCCGGGGACGCCGCCAGCCCCGCCTCCCGGAAACTCTGTGCGCTGCTGGACCTTCCCGACGGCGGGTCCGAAGCCCCCGCGTGACGTTCCGGGGCAGAGGCAAACCCGGAGACATCTCTCCCAACGCCCTTACACTGGCGCGATGTTGACCAGCACTCCTGTACTGGACACCGTCGGTGCCCTTCCGCACGCGGACACCTGCCTTCACCCCTGCCACCAGCGTTCCCACTCGAGACCGGTGCCCCGGGAGGACCGATGACCCCCACAGACCCCGTCGGCCCCGTCGGCGACCCCGCCGTACCCGAGTCCCGGACCACGCCCGTACCCGAGGCCACCGCTGAACAGGCCGCCGCCGCCCGACCCGTGACCGCCTCCGGGCCGGCTGCCGCCTCCGGGCCGGCCGGCACGGCGGGCACCGCCGCGCGCCCCGGCACCCGCAGCCCGCTGTCCCGCGCCGCGCGGCTCTCCCGCCGCCGCTTCCTCGCCACGACCGCCGCGGGCGCCGCCACCGCGAGCGCAGCGGGAACCGTCGTGGGCACCGCGGGCACCGCAGCCGCCGCGACCCCCGCCGCCGCACCGGCCGGCAGCCCTACCCGCATCACGCTCTCCTTCACCGCGGCCACCAACGGCGCCGCCACCCTCGCCCCGGGCGGTGACCGCCTCGTCGCGGAAGTGCAGAACATCCTGTGGTCCGTGCCCCGCGAGGGCGGACGTGCCGTGCCGCTGACCGCCCCCGAACTCGAGCCCACCCGGCCCGAGTTCTCACCCGACGGCAAGCAACTGGCCGTCTGCGCCTTCCGCGGCGGCGGATTTCACCTGTGGACGCTGCGCCCCGACGGCTCCGGACTCCGGCAGCGCACCGACGGCCCCTGGGACGACCGCGGCCCTGCCTGGTCCCCGGACGGCACCCGCATCGCCTTCTCCTCCGAGCGCGGCGGCGACACGGTCACCGGCAGCCCGTACCGCATCTGGATCCTCGACGTACGCACGGACGAACTCACCCGGCTGACGGGCCTGCCCGGCCAGGACGGACCGCATCAGGACGGCCCCTGGGAGGACTTCGACCCGGCCTGGTCCCCGGACGGCAAACGCGTGCTGTTCGTGCGCGGCACCCCCGCGGAGGGTGAGAACGGGCCGGTGCTGCGCAGCCGCACGGTAGCGTCCGTACGCGCCGACGGCGGGGGAGCGGTGCGCACGGAGTACACCGAGAAGTCCGAGGCCGACGTGATGACGCCGGCCGTCTCGCCCACGGGCGGGCTCGCGCTGCTGCGGACCACGCCCTCGCCCGAGGCCTCCTGCACTCTGCTCGTCGACGGCGAAGTGCTCGCGGTCGACGGCGAGGTGCTGCCCGTGCCGCCCCGCTGGGTCTCCGCCGGGGAGCTGCTGCTCACCGTCGACGGGCAGTTCAGCCTCGTACGGACCGCCGCTCCCGGGGACTCCGAACGCATCCCCTTCGCCGCCTCGTTGCCCGTCGAGCGCCCTCGGTACCGCGTCAAGGACTACGGCTTCGCGGCGCAGGCCGGCGGCAGCGCAGCCGTACGTGCCCTGCACCTCCCGGCCCTCTCGCCCGACGGCTCCCAGGTCGCCTTCGCCGCACTCAACTCCATCTGGGTCGCCCGGACTTCGGGCCACTCACGCCCCCGCAAGGTGGTCGAGGGCGCGACCACCCGCTATCCGCTCGCGCCCACGTGGACGCCCGGGGGAGAGGGTCTCGTCTACGCCGACGACCGCGACGGACTCCTCGCCGTACGCCGCCGGGATCTGCGCACCGGGGAGGAGGAGGTCCTCTCAGCCGGCGGCCGCGTCTTCCCCGTCCTCTCCCCGGACGGCTCCCGCCTCGCCTGTCTCGACATGACGGGCAACCTCCTCGTGCGCGATCTACGCGGGGAGAAAGAACGGGTACTGGCCGAGCCTCTCGGCGCCGCCGGACTGCCGGGCAGACCGAGCTGGTCGCCCGACGGCCGCCACCTCGCGATCTGTGACCGCAACCGCCTCAACCAGCGCTTCCGCGAGGGCTACAACCTCATCCGCATCATCGACGCGCGCAGCGGCGAAGACCGGCTGTACCCTCTCGCCCCGCACGCCTCGCTGTCCGACCGCTACGACAGCGGCCCCGTCTGGTCACCGGACGGCGCGCATCTCGCCGTCGTCAGCGAGTCCGCGCTGTGGCTGCTGCCCGTACGTCCCGACGGCACGCCCCGCGGCGAGCCGCGCCGCATCACGGACGAGAGCGCCGACCACCCCTCCTGGTCCGCCGATTCGCGCACGCTGCTGTATCTGTCGGCGGGAAGGCTGCGCCTCCTCGACGTCCGCAGCGGCGACGTCCGTACGGTTCCGGTCCGGCTGCGGCACCGGCCGCCGAAGGCCCGCGACACCGTCGTACGGGCAGGGCAGCTCTGGGACGGCACGGGCGGAGAGGTCCGTGAGGACGTCGACATCGTGGTGCGCGGCGGACGCATCCGGGCCGTACTCCCGCACGCAGCGGGACGTGCCGCGGCCCGGCACGTCGACGCATCCGGGCTGACGGTCCTGCCCGGCCTGTGGGACTCGCACACCCACCCCTGGCAGAGCACCTACGGCGGCCGTCAGACCGCAACGCAGCTCGCATACGGCATCACCACCGCCGTGTCCCTCGGCGGTTTCGCCTACGAGCAGGCCCGCATCCGTGAAGCCGTCGCGGGCGGCACCCTCGCGGGGCCGCGGCTGCTGGCCACCGGTGAACTGCTCGACGGGGCGCGCGTCGCCTACAGCATGGGCCGCCCGCACCGCACCCGTGCCGGGCTGCGCCGTTCACTGGAGCGCGCGGAAGGGCTCGACTGGGACTTCGTCAAGACGTACGTGCGGGCCCCCGGCTGGATCATGGCCGAGGCGGCACAGTTCGCACACGAGCGGCTCGGCGTGCGCGCCGGCAGTCACCTGTGCACACCCGGCATACAGCTCGGCGGCGACCTGACGACCCATCTGCAGGCCACACAGCGCCTGGAGTTCGGGCACGCGACGACGGCCACCGGGCGCGCACACCAGGACGTCGAGGAGATTTACACCGCGCAGGGCGCCCGTTTCCACCTCGTCGCCACCCCGTTCGCCGCCGTGCCGCTGCTGGGCGCCGATCCGTCACTCGCCGACGATCCGAGGGTGACGCGGCTGATGCCGCCGTGGGACACAGGAGCCGTCGAAGAGCTCGCCGGCACACCGCCCACACGTGCCCAACTGGACACGCTGGCACGGGAGACAGCGATCTACCGGCGGGTGCTCGACGGCGGCGGGCTCATCGCGCTCGGCACCGACCAGCCCCTCGTACCCGTCGGCCTCCACCTGCACCTCGCGCTGCGCGCACTGCACCGGGGCGGCCTGTCCCCTGCGGAGACGCTGCGCACCGCGACCGTCATGCCCGCCCGGGTGTTCGGCGCGGAGGACGACCTCGGGACGGTCGAGGCGGGCAAGCTCGCGGACCTCACCCTCGTCGACGGCGATCCCTTCAAGGACTTCGACGACCTCGTACGCACGGTGTCGGTCCTGCGCGGCGGCGAACTCTTCGAAGCCTCCGAGCTGATTGCCTCCTTCCCCGAACGCGGAGGGGAGAAGGACACCGCGACGGCGGCCGGCGGCATCGCCGCCGACTGGCGCCGCGTGAGCCGGCAGTTGCGCCGTGAGGGCTGCTGCGACATGGGCACCTGACGGGTCCCGCGCACCATGGCGGGGCTGCGGCCTTCTGTCCCGTGATCCTCGGACACCCGGCGGCTGCCGGCGGCCCGCGTGGGCCGGGCCCCTGCACCCGCCGCAGCCGCCGGGTGCAGGGGCCCGCCCACCTCACCGTCTCCGGATCCCTCCGCCGCAGGCAGGGTGTGGGCCCTCTCGCCGAGGTCGCTGGTGATCGGTCCGGCGACGCAGGGCCGTACGCCGAGCGCGGGCCACGACCCGGCGAAGCCGGAGTGCCTGGAGCCACCCGGGACCGGGTTCCGCCGAAGCCTCGTCCTGCGGTCGTGGCCTTGTCCTGCGGGCTCCTGCCCGCGGGCGCGGGACGGAGGCTGTTGACTGGGGGAGTGGAGTGCATCTTCTGCGACATCGTGGCGGGCCGCCGCGAGAGCCACCGCGTCCTCGACGCCGAGGACGCGGTGGCCTTCCTCGACGCCCGGCCGCTCTTCCCCGGCCACACCCTCGTCGTCCCCCGCGCTCATCACGAGACGCTCACGGACCTGCCCGTCCCGGACGTGGGTCCGTTCTTCACCCAGGTACGGCGCGTCACGGCCGCCGTGGAGACGGGCATGGAGGCAGCCGGTTCGTTCGTCGCCGCGAACAACCGCGTCAGCCAGTCCGTGCCGCACTTCCACGTGCACGTCGTCCCCCGCAACAGAAAGGACGGACTGCGAGGCTTCTTCTGGCCGCGCAGCCGCTACGGCAGCGAGGAAGAGGCCGCGGCCGTCGCGGCCACGCTGCGCTCCGCTCTGGCGCCGTGACCGACCGGCCCGGCCGGGAGAGTGCGACTCGCGGGCGGACCGGCCCGCGGGGTGGGTCTCTGCCGGCAGCGGCCACCGGTCACTTGGCGTCGGCATAGCACTCGACGACGGCCGTGCTGAAGGCGAACCGCACCGGCGTGTCACCGAACGCGGCGCGTCCCGCCCGCTCTCCCGCGTCCCTGACCGCCTCCGCGACCCGTTCCGCGTCCCGCGCAGGGCAGTGCACGATCACCTCGTCGTGCTGGAAGAAGACCAGCTCCGCCGCCGATCCCGCCAGCTCCTGACGCAACGCGGCCAGCATCAGCACCGCCCAGTCGGCAGCGCTGCCCTGCACCACGAAGTTCCGCGTGAAGCGGCCGCGTGCCCGTGCAGCACCACCACCGGCGCCGGCGCCGTCGGGCGCCACGGGCGGTGTCTCCCCGCCGCCGTCCCAGGCTGCCTCCGCCTCCGGCCCCGTGCCCCCGTCCTCCTCACCGGCCGGGGACCCGGCCGGCGGACAGGTACGGCCCAGATGCGTGCGCACCAGCCGCCCCTCCTCGCCCGCTCTCGCCGCCTCGTCCACATAGGCGACCGCTCGGGGGAAGCGCCGGCGCAGCGCGGCGAGGTTCCGCAGCCCGTCCCCGCTGGTCTGCCCGTACACCGCGCCCAGCAGCGCGAGCTTGGCCTGCGCGCGGTCCCCGCCGAAGGCCGTGTGGGACAGAGCCGTGTACAGATCCTCACCGCTGCCCGCGACGGCCATCAGCCCCGGGTCGCGCGAGACCGCGGCCAGCACCCGCGGTTCCATCTGCCCGGCGTCGGCCACGACCAGCCGCCAGCCCGGATCGGCCACGACCGCCCGCCGCACCACCTTCGGGATCTGCAGCGCACCGCCGCCGTTGGTGGTCCAGCGGCCGGACGCGGCACCGCCCGGGACGTACTCCGCGCGGAAGCGGCCGTCCCGGACCCAGGAGCGCAGCCACGACCAGCCGTGCGCCGTCCACAGCCGGTAGAGCTTCTTGTACTGCAGCAGCGGCCCGACCGCCGGATGGTCGACGCCGCGCAGCTCCCACGCCCTCGTCGAGGACAGCACGACGCCCGCCCTCGCGAACGCCCGCAGCACGTCCGCCGGCAGATCGGGACGGACCCGCACCCCCGGCCCGAACGCCGCAGATATCTCCTCCTCCAGCTCGGCGAGCCGCCTCGGCAGCCCGCCGCCCCCGTACCGCTCGCCGAGCAGTTCGTCCAGCAGCTCACGGTGGACGTCCGCCCGCCAGGGCACGCCCGTACGCCCCATCTCCACCGCGACGAGCGTCCCCGCCGACTCACCGGCCAGCAACAGCCGCATCCGCTCCGGGTGTTCGGCCGCCTGCGTACGTTCGAGCTGCGCGGCGTACACCTCCAGCAGCGCCGTCATCGGGCCCACACCCTCGGGCAGCGGGGCGGGACCAGCGTCGAACAGCGACGGCGCCTCCTTCGCTCCCCGCGTGGCGGCGGGAGGGTCCTGCGGCACCGGCAGACCGTGCAGGCGCGCCCACGCAGCAGCCAGGGACCTCGGGGCGCCGGCCCGCCCCTCGTGCCCCAGCAGCAGCGCCTCGGCCGCCTCGACGTCGTAGCACCGCTCCACATGCACGCCCGCCTCGGACAGCCGGGGGTGCACGGCAGCGCTCGACCGCCACACCCACCGGCCCACCCCCGGACGGGCGCGCACCGCGGCCACGGCCGACTCCTCGGTGCGCACGGGACCGGCGGGCATCCCGCGCCCGTCCAGCGGGCAGACCCGGGCACGCCCGTCCTCGCACTCGGCCAGCGCCCACCGCACGGCCGTGCCCAGGTCATCCGTCATGCGCGTGAGTCTCGCACCGGCCACTGACAACGCCCCGCGCCCCGTGAAGCCACGGGGCGCGGGACGGTGACGGCCGCGGACCAGGGATGCGGGCCAGGGCGCGGACGCCTTCTAGCGGATGGCCTTGATCAGCTCGCCGTCGGGAGTGTCACCGCTCAGCTCCCAGACGAAGGAACCGCCGAGCCCCTTCTGCGTCGCCCAGTCGCTCTTGCTGCCGATGGTCCCCGGGGTGTCGTAGCTCCACCACTGGCTGCCGCAGTGCGCGTAGGCGGTGCCCGCGACGGTGCCGGTGGAGGGGCAGCGGCTCTTGAGCACCTCGTAGTCCTCGATGCCCTGTTCGTACGTTCCGGGCGCCGGGCCCGTCGCGGTGCCGCCCGGTTCCGCCTGGCTCACGCCGTTCCAGCCGCGCCCGTAGAAGCCGAGCCCGAGCAGCAGCTTGCTCGCCGGCACCCCCATGCCGGTCAGCTTCTCCACGGTGGCCGCGGTGTTGAAGCCGTCCTTGGGGATGCCGTCGTACGAGGTGAGCGGCGAGTGCGGAGCGGTGGGCCCCTGGGCGTCCCAGGCGCCGAAGTAGTCGTAGGTCATGGGCAGATACCAGTCGACGTACTGCGCGGCGCCCTTGTAGTCCGCCGCCTCCAGCTTGCCGCCGTCGGAAGCGTCGGCGGTGATGGCAGCCGTCACCAGCTTCTCGCCGCCGAACTTCGCGCGCATCGCCTTCATCACCTCGGTGAAGGCCTGCGGGCCGCTCTCGTCACACGTCAGGCCGCAGGCGTTGGGGTACTCCCAGTCGATGTCGATGCCGTCGAAGAGACCGGCCCACCGCTCGTCGTTGAGGAGCGAGTGACACGACTCGGCGAACGCCGCCGGGTTCTTGGCCGCTTCCGCGAAGCCGCCCGACCACGTCCAGCCGCCGAAGGACCACAGCACCTTCAACTGCGGGTGCTTCTGCTTGAGTTTGAGCAGCTGGTTGAAGTTGCCCCGCAGCGGCTGGTCCCAGGTGTCGGCCTTTCCGTCGACGCTCTGGTCGGCCGTGTACGACTTCTCGTAGTCGGCGAACGCGTCGCCCACGGTGCACTTGCCGCCCTGCACATTGCCGAACGCGTAGTTGATGTGGGTGAGTTCGGCGGCGGAACCGGAAGTGTCGATGTTCTTGACGTGGTAATTGCGCTGGTAGACGTCCCAGTTGGCGAAGTAGCCCACCAGTTTGCCGTCGGCTGCCGACTGCCGGTCGGCTCCGGCGGACTGCGCGGCGGGGGCCGGGGCCGCGCTCGCCCCGGCGCCCGGGAGCGTGGCGGCGAGAACGGCCGCGACTGCCGCGGCGACGAGTACGAGGAGCCGGCGCCGGGTGCGGCGCCTGGGAGGAGCGGACGAGGAGGATCTGCGACGTCGTGCGAACGGTCCGGTCATGGCTCTCCTCAAGGGAGTCGGGGGGTGGGAGTGAGATGTGGGGAGACGATCCGCTCATCCCTGTCTGCGTGTTGGGGGGGGGTGATCCGCCACAAGTGGGGGGAGATTCCAGCCGGAATCTAGAAGGACTAGACCATTGAGTCAATGGTTTGAACCAATTCGAATCCGCCCCGCCGTCCGCACACCGCCCGCACCCCCGGCCCGCCGGTGACGCGATGCCCGCGATCGGGCATACTTTTTTCGCCGCAACCCCTGGTCAGCCGCCGTCGCAACCCGGCGGGGCGCCATGGCGAAGCGGCCTCGCACAGGTCCCGGTTCCGGCCACGGGCCTGATACGGCGGCGCACCACACCCCGGTCCGCCGCCGCAGCCCCCGAACAGGAGGAGAGCGTCGTGATGCCCCAGTACGGACCGCAGCCCGTCCAGCGCCGACTGCCCACGCAGGAGGCCCGCGACCTGCTGGACCTCGTGCGCGAACTGGTTCAGCGCGAGATCCGTCCCCACGCGGACGAGGAGGAGGCCGCCGGCCGCTTCCCGCGCGAGATCTTCACCCTGCTCTCCGAATCGGGCCTGCTGGGACTCCCGTACTCGGAGGAGTTCGGCGGCGGCGACCAGCCGTACGAGGTCTACCTCCAGGTGCTCGAAGAGCTGGCGGCCGCACGCCTGACCGTCGGCCTCGGCACAAGCGTCCACACGCTCGCCTGCCACGCGCTCGCCGTCTTCGGCACCAAGCAGCAGCGGGCCGACCACCTGCCCGGCATGCTCGGCGGCGGCTCGCTCGGCGCCTACTGCCTCTCGGAACCCTCCTCAGGATCGGACGCCGCGTCCCTGCGCACCCGCGCCACGGCCGACGGGGACGAGTGGGTCCTGGAGGGCACCAAGGCGTGGATCACCCATGGAGGGATCGCCGACTTCTACACCGTCCTCGCCCGTACGGGCCCCGACGGCCCGCGCGGCATCACGGCGTTCCTGGTGCCCGGAGACGCGGCGGGACTCAGCGCGGCGGCGCCCGAACGCAAGATGGGACTGAACGGATCGCCCACGGCCCAGGTGCACTTCGACGGTGTACGGACCGGCGACGCCCGCCGCATCGGCGAGGAGGGCCAGGGTCTGACCGTCGCGCTGTCCGCCCTGGAATCCGGGCGGCTGGGCATCGCCGCGTGCGCGGTGGGCGTCGCGCAGGCCGCACTGGACGAGGCACTCGCGTACATGCTGGGCCGGGAGCAGTTCGGACGGCCGATCGCCGACTTCCAGGGCCTGCGTTTCATGATCGCCGACATGGCCACGCAGATCGAGGCCGGGCGTGCCCTCTACCTGAGGGCGGCACGGCTGCGGGACGCGGGAGTTCCCTTCGGCCGGGAAGCCGCCATGGCGAAGCTGTTCTGCACCGACACCGCGATGCGCGTGACCACTGACGCGGTGCAGCTCCTCGGCGGCTACGGCTACACCGCCGACTTCCCCGTCGAGCGCTACATGCGCGAGGCCAAGGTCCTGCAGATCGTCGAGGGGACCAACCAGATCCAGCGCATGGTGATCGCCCGAGGGCTCGCGGGCCCCGAGAGCGACCGGTAGGCGCGGTCAAGGCTCCGCGGCACCGTGAGGCCACGGAGCCGTGACCTTGCGACGCGGCCGGGCCCGTCCGTCCCTGCCCCGCCGCTGCGCGCGGCAGGGGCGGTTGGTGGGGCGTGCGGGCTAGGCCGCCTCCCTCACGTCCTCCACCACCTTCTTGTCGAGTGCCGCACGCACCAGCGCCGCCGCGAACCGGGCGCGGTCACGCTCGGCGACAAGCCCGGCCAGCTTCCCGGGCGACGTGGGCAGCCCCAGCCGCTCCGCGCCCTGCTGCGCCTTGGCGTCGAAGTACGGCCCGTACTCGGGCCACACCTCCTGTGCCTCCCGCAGGAAGATGTCGATGCCCGTCGGCCCGATGCCCGGCACCTCACGGAGGCGGTCCGCGGTCCTGGGGTCCTTCCGCATGCGCCGCAGGTCGCCCTTGAACTCCTTCAGGAGCAGCTCCGCGCCGTGTCCGAGCTGGGTGGACGTGCGCTCGTCGTAGCGCCGGTAGCCGCCCGCGCCGAGGGCGTCGACCCGCTGCTGCCAGGTCGCGTCCGCCATCCGCCGGGCGTCCTTCATTCCCGCGTCGGACAGGGCCCGCGACGCGGCGACGGCGATGTCGGCCCGGATACGGGCGGAGAGCAGCAGGGAGAGCACCAGCAGGCGGTACAGCGGCGACGGTGTGTCGCGCAGGGTGATGCCCGCCTGCTCGGCGTACGTCTGGCCGTGCGTCTCCAGCAGCGCCCGTACCGTCGCCCGGTCCCCGTACCGCCGCGCGGGCTTGGCTTCCGGCCTGGTCTGTGTCTGTGCCATCGGGGCCTCACTCGGCTGTCGCCTTCAGAGGCGATACGGGTGCCCAGTCAAGGCGCCGGGTCCACCCGCGACCCGTACGGGACGGAATCGCCGGGCCCCGAGGAGACAGCCTGCCGGTCATGCCCCCAGCCGGTCGGCCCCGCTCAGCAGCGGCCTCGTGCGCGGGCCGCCCGCGTGCGAGAACGGCTGCTTCCGCCAGTCCAGCCCCTCCGGCAGGGTCAGCAGCGCCGTCAGACCGTGCTCCCGGTTGACGTCGCCGTCGGCGGCGGCCGCTTCACGGGCAGCGCGGCCGGATCCCTGGCACACCGTCAGCCCGAAGGGGTCCCACGGTGAGGCGCACAGCGCGTGCTCGGGGAGCCGCTCCTCCTCGGCGAGCAGCGCGATGGGCTGCCCGCAGTCCGGGCAGGTCACCCGGAAGATGTCGTAGATCCCGTCCTCGTACGCCCCGTCGGCCGCAGCTTCGTCCTCCGCCGCGGCCGCGGCCTCCGCGGAAGTGCGGATCCGCTTCTCAGTGCGCATGCAAAGCCCCCTCTGGTGGACCTGCCGGGCATCTCGCCCCCGGCCTCAGCAAGCACTTCCCGCGGCGTCATTCGCATAATCGCCGCACGCCCGGGGACACGGGAGCACCCGTGTGGCCTTGCTCACACAACAGGTCCGTATGTGCGCTCCTTCCTGCGCCCGGTGTGCCGGAGTGCGCCCGGCACAGTAGGTTGACCTGCTGTGGAGGAAGTGGACCGCCAAATCGTCGATCTGCTCGTCAAGGACGGGCGGATGAGCTACACGGACCTGGGCAAGGCGACCGGCCTGTCCACCTCGGCCGTGCACCAGCGGGTGCGCCGGCTCGAACAGCGCGGAGTCATCCGCGGATACACCGCGCTCGTCGACCCGGAAGCCGTGGGCCTGCCGCTCACCGCGTTCATCTCGGTGAAGCCCTTCGACCCCAGCGCACCCGACGACATCTCCGAACGCCTCGCCGAGGTACCGGAGATCGAGGCGTGCCACAGCGTCGCCGGCGACGAGAACTACATCCTCAAGGTCCGGGTGGGCACGCCCACCGCGCTGGAGAACCTCCTCGCCCGCATCCGCTCCCTCTCCGGCGTCTCCACCCGTACGACGGTCGTTCTCTCCACCCCGTACGAGGCCCGGCCTCCGTCCGTCTGACGCGCGCCGCCCGTACCGGCCCGGACCCGGCCGGTACGCACCGGCGGCCTGGCGGGAGACTTGTCGCCATGACTGAGCGCACCGCCGAGGGGCACGAGACCCGCACCGTTCTGCTGCGCGGCGGGGAGGTGCACAGCCCCGCCGACCCGTTCGCCACCGCGATGGTCACGCAGGGCGGCAGCATCGCCTGGATCGGTTCCGAGGGCGCGGCCGACTCCTTCGCCGACGGAGTCGACGAGACCGTCCACCTCGACGGCGCGCTCGTCACCCCCGCGTTCACGGACGCACACGTGCACATCACCGCCACCGGCCTGGCACTGACGGGCCTGGACCTGACCGGCGTCCCCACCCTCCGCGAGGCTCTCTCCCGTGTCCGCGACTACGCCGCCTCGCGCCCCGCCGACCCCGTACTGCTCGGCCACGGCTGGGACTCCACCCACTGGCCCGAGGGCCGCCACCCGGGACGCGCGGAACTGGACGAGGCGGCCGGCGGCCGCCCTCTCTATCTCTCCCGTACGGACGTCCACTCGGCCCTCGTCACCACGGCGCTCCTCGAACTCGTCCCCGGCGTCGCACAGTTGACCGGCTTCGCCGACGGCGAGCCCCTCACCGGCGACGCCCACCACGCCGTACGCGAACGGGCCTACGGCACCCTCACACCCGCCCGCCGGACCGAGGCCCAGCGCGCCGCGCTCGCCCACGCCGCCTCGCTGGGCATCAGCGACCTCCACGAGTGCGCCGGCCCCGGCATCTCCGGCGAGGACGACTTCACCGCTCTCCTCGCACTCGCCGCTCGGGGCAACGGCCCCCGTGTGCACGGCTACTGGGCCGAACCCGTCGCCTCCGCCGCGGACGCCGCCCGCATCCGCGCCCTGGGTGCCGTGGGCGCCGCCGGGGACCTCTTCGTGGACGGCTCGCTCGGCTCCCGCACCGCCCACCTGGTCTCGCCGTACGCCGACGCTCCGCACACCGGCAGCGCGTACATCGACGCCGACGGCGTCGCCGCTCACGTCGCCGCATGCACCGAGGCCGGACTCCAGGCCGGCTTCCACGCCATCGGGGACGCCGCCGTGGCGGCGGTGACCGACGGCGTACGTGCCGCGGCGGAGCGCGTCGGCACGGACCGCGTGCGCGCGGCCCGGCACCGCGTCGAACACGCCGAGATGCTGGACGGCCGAACCGTCGCCGCCTTCGCCGAGTTCGCCCTCACCGCGTCCGTGCAGCCCGCGTTCGACGCGGCGTGGGGCGGCCCCGACGGCATGTACGCCGCACGCCTCGGAGAGGAGCGCGCCGCCGGCCTCAACCCCTATGCGGCACTGCTGCGCGCCGGTGTCCCGCTGGCCTTCGGCTCCGACAGTCCCGTGACACCGCTGGGCCCGTGGGAGGCCGTCCGTGCCGCCGCGTTCCACCGCACCCCCGCACACCGCATCTCCGTACGCGGCGGCTTCACGGCGCACACCCGCGGCGGCAGGCGCGCGGTGGGCTCGGACGACGCGGGCGTGCTCGTTCCCGGCGCGCCGGCCGACTACGCGCTCTGGCGCACCGGCGAACTCGTCGTACAAGCGCCCGACTTGCGGGTCGCGAACTGGTCGACCGACCCCCGCTCCGGCACCCCGGGGCTGCCGGACCTCACGCCCGGGAACGGGCTGCCCGTGTGTCTGCGGACGGTCATCGGGGGACGCACCGTCCACGAGCGGCCGAACGAGTGATGTATGAGTGTCCGTTACGGCCCGCCGACGCCCCCTCAGACTGTCGCCCCCGCGCCGCTTCCGCCGTACTGACCTGCTGATTCGGCGAAACGCCGCAGGTAGCGTCGCTGTTGACAGGCGATGCCCGCCGACGGGTAGGTTCGGCCAGGTCCACCACAGGACGTCCGGCTTGCCATTCCGCGCAGTCGTCGAACGCCGCTGGGCCAGGGGGTGGTGTACCGCACCGGGACATCACCACTGGGAGCCAGGTCCAGCGCCCGCGGCACGGGGGCGGAAGGTCGAGGCTGGCCGGCGGGTGTGACCCGGGTGGGGCCCGGATGCTCAGTAGACAACGGCTCGGTCGACTCGCAGCCAGCGGGTCCCAGGTCGGCCCGAAGGGCACCGGGCCCCGACCCGCAGACATTCACTCAGGACGCCGCCTCCAGGGCCCGGCTTCCGGCCTCCGCATCGGGGCTCCCGGGGCTCGCCACGGTCCCGTCCGGCCCTCCGCCGGTCCTTCCGGTCTCCTCTCCCTACGTTCGCCGAACTGCCGCAGCCGCATGCGCGCCCGTTTCCGCCGGCCCCGGCTCAGCGCTGCTCCGCCTGTGGCATTACCGGCCCAGGCCCCGCGGAGGCGGGTCGCCGTTATACGGTCGCTTCACCACCGCACGACCTGCAGGAAGGGCGCGACCTTGCCATCGGGTTCCGACACCACCGCCGCATCCGCCGCCGGCGGTCAGTCAGCCGAACGGCCGGCCGGCACGGAGGAGGCGCGCCCGCACGGCGTGACGCCGAACGGCGACGGAGCCGGAACGGAAGCCGCCGGCGGAGCCGGAACAGGAACCGGAGAGCCCACCGCGGCCCAGGACCCGGTCGCCCCGGACGCGGGGGACCCCTCCGGCCCCGCCCGTGACGGCGAGGCCCCCGCAGCGGTGCCCGCGGGGCGGATGCGCAGGCTGCGCGCCCTCATATGGCGTGAGGCCCCGCGGACCGCCGTCGCCGTCCTCGCCGGAATCGCACTGGCACTGGCCTTTCCTCCGTACGGTCTGTGGCCGCTGTCGCTGCTGACGGTCGGCGCGCTCAGCCTGCTCACCCGCGGCCGGACCCTCCGCCAGGGCGCGTGGACCGGATTCGCCTTCGGCTGGCCCTTCTTCGTCGTCCTGCTCAAGTGGCTCAACGTCGTCGGATGGGACGCGGTGCTGGGGCTCGCCTTCATCGAGTCGCTGTTCATCGCCGCGCTCGGTGCCGCACTCGCCGTCACCTCCCGGCTTCCGCTGTGGCCGCTGTGGGGCGCCTGTCTGTGGGTCGCCGAGGAGTGGGCCCGCGACCGCGTCCCCTTCGGCGGCTTCCCCTGGGGCCGGATCGCCTTCGCGAACACCGGTTCGCCCTACACACCGCTCGCCGCGCTCGGCGGGGCGCCGCTGGTCACCTTCGCCGCGGCCCTGACCGGTACGGCCCTGGCGGCGGCCGCTCTCGCCCTGTGGCGTCTCCGCAGCACCGGCGGGACCCGCCCGGAGGGGGAAGAGGAGACAGTCCCGGCGGCCTCCGCCGTCGCCGTCCGTACGGGAGCCCGCCGCCGGACGCTGCTGCCGCCGCTCGCCTCCCTCCTCGTCGCGGTCGCCGTGACCGCCGCCGGGTACGCCGTGCCCGTACCGACCGCGGCGGACGACACGGCAGACATCGCCGTGGTGCAGGGCAACGTCGAGCAGCCCGGCATGAACTTCCTCGGCCGGCCCATGAAGATCCTCAACAACCACGTCGACGCCACCCTCGAGCTCGCACGGAAGATCAAGGCGGGCAAGGCCGAGCAGCCCGAGCTGGTCATCTGGCCCGAGAACTCCTCCGACCTCGACCCCTACCGCTGGCCCGAGGCCCGTGACCGCATCGACGAGGCGGCGAAGGCCGTCGGCGTCCCCATCCTCGTCGGGGCGCTCGTCGACCACCCCGGGACCAAGGGCTACGTCGAGAACCAGGGCATCGTGTGGGACCCGGAGAAGGGCCCCGGAGCCTCGTACACCAAGCAGCACCCGGTGCCCTTCGGCGAGTACGTGCCCTTCCGGGACGAACTGAGCAAGGTCATCACCCGCCTCCAGCAGATCCCCCGGGACTTCTGGCCCGGCGACCGCTCGGGCGTCCTGCAGACGGGGCCGGCCCGCCTCGGCGACGTGATCTGCTTCGAGGTCGCCTACGACGAGATCCCCCGCGACACCGTCAACGCCGGCGCCCGCGCCCTCGTCGTCCAGACGAACAACGCCACGTACGGCAGGACCGGCCAGCCCGAACAGCAGCTGGTGATGTCCAAGCTGCGCGCGGTCGAACACGGCCGGGCCGTCGTCACGGCGGCCACCAGCGGCATCAGTTCCGTGGTCGGCCCCGACGGCACGATCAAGCAGCGCACGAAGGAGTTCGAGCGCGACGTGATCAGCGCCGAGCTGCCGCTGCGCGATGAGATCACGACGGCCGACCGCGTCGGCGCCGTCCCGGAGTGGGTGCTCGCTATGGTGGGCGTTCTCGCCTGTGCCGCGGCCTGGTTCGCAGGCCGGCGCGGCCGGACCGACCACCGGCCCGCGCAGCGGACGGGGCAGGTGCGGCAGACCGATGCACGGCGGAAGCAAGAGGGGCAGCAGCGGTGACGGACGGCGGACAGGCGCGGCGGTACGGCCCGCTCGGCACGGTTCTGGTGATCATCCCGACCTACAACGAGGCCGACAACCTCGAATCCGTCACCGCCCGGGTGCGCGAGGCCGTGCCGGAAGCCCACATCCTCGTCGCCGACGACAACAGCCCGGACGGCACCGGCAAGGTCGCGGACGAACTCGCCGTCCAGGACGAGCACATCCACGTCCTGCACCGCCCGGGCAAGCAGGGCCTGGGCGCCGCGTACCTCGCCGGCTTCCGGTGGGGCATCGAGCACGGCTACGGCGTACTGGTCGAGATGGACGCCGACGGCTCCCACCAGCCCGAGGAGCTGCCACGCCTGCTCACGGCCCTCAAGGGCGCCGACCTCGTACTCGGATCCCGGTGGGTGCCGGGCGGCCGGGTCGTCAACTGGCCGGTCTCACGCCGGTTCATCTCCCGCGGCGGCAGCACCTACTCGCGGCTGATGCTCGGCCTGCCGCTGCGCGACATCACCGGCGGCTTCCGCGCGTTCCGCGCCGAGACGCTCAAGGGGCTGGGCATGGACGCGGTGGCCTCGCAGGGCTACTGCTTTCAGGTCGACCTCGCCCACCGGGCGGTGCGCGCCGGGTTCCACGTCGTGGAGGTTCCCATCACCTTCGTCGAGCGTGTTCGGGGCAACTCCAAGATGGGCCGGGACATCGTCGTCGAGGCCCTGTGGCGCGTGACGGTCTGGGGCGTGGAGGGCCGTGTGAAGCGTGCCCTCGGCCGCAGGCACACTTGAGGCATGACGAGCCGCGCACCGTACCCTTACGAGCCGCCCCACGACGAGCAGGGCTCCGGCCGTTCCGCCGACGGGCAGCAAGGACGGCGGGGCCCGCGCCGTTCACGGGCCCGTACGTTGTTCCCGCTGGGAATGGCGGCGTGGGCGCTGCTGGAGATCTGGCTGCTGACGCTCATCGGGGAGACGCTCGGAGGCTTGGCGGTGCTTGGCCTGCTGGTCGCCGGCTTCCTGCTTGGCGCCTTCGTGATCAAGCGTGCCGGGCGACGTGCCTGGCGGCGGCTCGCCGAGAGCGTCCAGCAGGCGCAGCAGGCCGCGCAGACCGGACAGGCACCGCCGGAGAGCGCTGAGAGGTCCGGCGGCGGCAACGCCCTGACGATGCTCGGCGGACTGCTGATCATGGTGCCCGGTGTCGTCTCGGACGCGGCCGGGCTGCTGTGCCTCTTCCCGCCCACGGCGTCCTTGATGAGGCGTACTACTCAGCGCTATCTGGAGCGGCGTTCCGGTTTCGCGCCCGGCACCGTCGGCGACGCCTACCAGCAGGCCCGCCGCGCGGAGGAGCAGATGCGCATCCGCAGGCCTGACGGCAAGGTCGTCGAGGGAGAGGTCGTGCGCGACGACGGACCGGAGCCCCCCGCCCGCTGAAGCCCGCGGAAGTGCGGGTCCGCCGGACAGGGGCGGGCGGCTGCGGACACAGCAGAGCGCGGGCCGGTGACCTGCGGACAGGTCACCGGCCCGCGCTGCGCCTGCGGACCGGCTGAAGCCGGACGGTCCAGCCGCCCGGTGCCGGCCGGTGTGGCTACGCGGACTTGCGCTTGTTGTTGCCGTCCCGCGGATGCACTGCGAGGTTCATCGTCCCGGACCTGAGTACGGCCAGCCGCTCCGCGAGAACCTCTTCCAGCTCCTCGCGGGTGCGCCGCTCCATGAGCATGTCCCAGTGCGTACGCGCGGGCTTGCCCTTCTTCTCCTCAGGCCCCTCGCCGTCCACCAGGAGTGCCTGTGCGCCGCACACCTTGCACTCCCACTCCGGCGGGATCTCGGCCTCGACAGAGAACGGCATCTCGAAACGATGTCCGCTCTCACATGCGTACTCCACGGCCTGGCGCGGTGCCAGGTCGATACCGCGGTCGGTCTCGTAGCTGGTCACCACGAGTCGCGTGCCGCGAAGAGCTCGCTCACTCATGAATTCGTGCCTCCCGGGCTTGTCGCCCACAGGACAGGTGTCGCTGTCGTCGTCATCTGCTCAACGTCCGGTCGGCGGTGAAGATTCCCGGATCGGGATATGCGTCGCCCGTCGTGCCGCCCTTCGTGTACCCACCAATGACCGGTTCGTCACAACTGACAGGAGATGTCACCCAGCGTTCTCATCTCATTGGCATGCAGTAACGGTCCATCCGGCGAGCCGAGGGCGTACACTACCGCGCCGCCCCCGCAAGTCCTAAATCCGGTCCGGCTGGGGGTTGCCCGCGGCTGCCGCCGCCCGTCCGACCGGTACCCGCAGCAGCAGGACGAAACCCAGTACGAAGAAGACGACCAGCGAGATGATCGCAGCCCTGTAGCTTCCCGTCAGCTGGTATGCGAGACCGAAGACGAGCGGGCCCAGCCAGCTCGTCCCGCGGTCGCTCACCTCGTAGAGGGAGAAGAACTCCGCCTCCTTGCCCGCGGGTACCAGTTGGGAGTACAGGGACCGCGAGAGGGCCTGGCTGCCGCCCATGACCAGGCCGATTCCCGCCGCGAGGGCGAAGAAGAAGACCGGTGCTCCGGCCGGCAGGAAGTAGCCCGCCCCGACGATCGCGGTCCACGCCACCAGCGAGCCGAGCACGGTGCGCTTCGCCCCGTGACGTTCCGCGATCCGGCCCATCAGCAGAGCGCCCGCCACCGCCAGGATCTGAACCAGCAGCACCGCGCCGATCAGTGTCGTCTGGTCCACGCCCAGTTCCTCCGAGCCGAACACCGACGCCTGGGTGATCACCGTCTGCACCCCGTCGTTGTAGACGAGGTAGGCAAGGAGGAAGAGCATCGTCAGCCGGTAGCGCCGCAGTTCGCGGAACGTACGGGCAAGCTCCCGCCAGCCGCTGAGCAGCGAGATGCGGGAGCCCGGGGCCGCCGTCCCGGGCCGCTCCCGCAGCCGCAGCAGCGGCACCACGGTGAAGACCGCCCACCACGCGCCGGCGGAGGCCAGGCAGATCCGGACCGCGGAGCCCTCGGAGACCCCCAGCGCGTCGTGCTGGAGGAACAGCGCAAGATTCGCCACCAGCACCACGGAGCCGGCCGCGTAGCCGAACGCCCATCCGCGGGAGGAGACCTTGTCCCGCTCCCCGGGCCCGGCGATCTGGGGCAGGAAGGCGTTGTAGATGACGGCCGACGTGGCGAACGAGACGTTGGCCAGCACCAGCAGCACACCGCCCAGCAGATATCGGTCGCCCTCGAGGAAGAACATGGCGGCGGTGGCGCCCGCTCCGATGTACGCGAAGACCCCCAGGATCGGTTTCTTCCGTCCCGTATGGTCCGCGATCGCGCCCGCCAGCGGCATCACCAGCACCGACAGCAGCACCGACGCCGAGACCGTGTAGGCGAAGTAGGAGCCCGCACGGACGGGGAGGCCCAGCGGATGCACGTAGCCGTCGGCGTCCGCCGCCGCTTTGGCGATCTCCGTCAGATACGGGCCGAGGAAGACGGTCAGAACGCTGGTGGAGAAGACGGAGTTCGCCCAGTCGTAGAAGTACCAGCCGCGTTGCTCCCGGCGGCGTTCGGCCGTGCCGTCGCCGGCACCTGTCACGACAGCGCTCACAGCCATCCCCCTCGCTCCCCGGCACTGTGCGCCGCGCCGGTACGCGCCGCCCGGGCACGGGAGCGTGCGGGCGCCGCGGCGCGCAACCGCCGGTCTACCGGGGGCCGGGCCCGTGCATCCACGCACCCCGCTCGGAGAGGACGTCGCGCAGTGTCTCGATGTGATCGGTCACAATGCCGTCAACTCCCAGGTCGAGCAACTCCCGCATCCGGTTTCCTTCGTTCACTGTCCATACGTGCACCTGCATCCACCGGGCGTGTGCGGCCCGTACGAACGCCCGGTCCACCACCCGGATCCCCGAACGGTGTTCGGGGACCTGCACGCACACGGCGCTGCCGCGCACCGCGCGCGCCGGCACCAGCCCGTACGAACGCAGCCGCAGCCGCACCACCCCCCGCGTGCCGAGTGACGTCGCAAGCCGCGGCCCGGCCAGGGCCTGGGCCCGCGCGACCCGCTCCTCCTCGAAGGAGCCGACGCACACCCGTGCCCACGCGTCCTGCTCGGACAGCAGCTCCAGCAGCGGTACGAGCGCGGCCTCCGCCTTGACGTCGATGTTCCAGCGCACTCCCGGGAAGGCCCGCAGCAACTCCCGCATCAGCGGCAGCGGTTCGCGTCCTCCCACGCGTGCGCGGCGCACCTGCGACCAGGGCAGCCCGCTGATGGGTCCGCTCGCGTCCGTCATCCGGTCGAGCGTCTCGTCGTGGAAGGCGACGAGACGGCCGTCGGCGGTCGCGTGCACGTCCGTCTCCAGATAGCGGTATCCGAGACCGACCGCGCGGGCGAAGGCGCTGTGCGTGTTCTCCAGCCCGTCGGCCGCGCCGCCGCGGTGGGCGAGGGCGAGCGGCCCGGGATGGTCCAGGAACGGGTGGCGCGGAGTGCGCCGGAGGGCTGCCGGTTGCGTGGAGAAAGCGGGGGAGGCGTGCGGGTCGCTGCTCATCACCGCCGCAGTATCGCGCCCCTGCGCCACCACGCGCGCCGTTGCCCCCCGGTCGCGTGCTCCTCCTGCGGGGTCGTCGCCGTCCCTTGTGCCACCACGCGGGAGGTGCCCGGGGTGGCGGGCTCCGCCGGGTCGCGCCTGCCGGGCAGCGCGAACACCCGCAGGAAGAGCTGCGAGAGCGGGCCGATGCCCAGTGCGTACACCACCGTTCCGGCGCCGGCCGTGCCGCCCAGCAGCAGCCCGGACACCAGTACGGTCGCTTCGATCGCCGTGCGCACGACGCGGACCGAGCGGCCGGTGACCCGGTGCAGGCCCGTCATCAGACCGTCCCGCGGGCCCGGCCCGAAGCGGGCGGAGATGTACAGGCCGGTGGCGACTCCGTTGAGCACCACGCCGGCCGCCAGCATGGGAATCCGCAGCGCGAGGCCCTGCGGGCCGGGAACGAGCCAGATCGTGACGTCCATGGCCAGGCCGACCAGGACGACGTTGGAGACGGTGCCCAGCCCCGGGCGCTCCCGTATCGGCACCCACAGCAGCAGTACGGCGGCTCCCGCGATGACCGAGACCGTGCCGATCGACAGACCGGTGTGCTCCGCGAGCCCTTGGTGCAGTACGTCCCACGGGGGCAGGCCGAGCCCGGACTGCACCATGAGGCCGATGCTCGCACCGAACAGCAGCAGGCCGGCGTACAGCTGCACCAGGCGGCGGCCGATGCGTCCTGCGGAACCCGTCGGACGTGACAAGGTGGCTCCCTCCCCGGTGCGGTGCCCGTGCTTCTGCTGGCGGTGGTGGGCGGCTGCGTGGCAGTCTGGAGCCACGAACCAGGCCACATCCATGGCCAATCGGAGGAAGGTGGACCGCAGAGATGGTGCAGTGGACCTCGGCCGTGGGTGCTCCTCAGCTGGCCAGGCTTCTGGCGTCCCAGCGCGCTGCGACGGCCGCGGACGCCGGGCACCGGGTGCCTGCCTACCGGTCGCTGGCGGACGGTGTGCGCCTCCTCGTGCTCGAAGGCCGCATTCCGGTGGCCGCGCGTCTGCCCGCCGAGCGGGAGCTGGCAGCGGCCCTGCGCGTCAGCCGTACGACCGTGGCCGCCGCCTTCGAGGCGCTGCGCAGCGACGGGTTCCTCGCCTCGCGGCGCGGTTCGGGCAGCTGGACGGCCGTGCCCGCGGGCAAGCCGCTGCCCACGCGCGGACTGGAGCCACTGCCCCCCGAATCCGCCGGGTCGGTGATCGATCTGGCCTGCGCCACCTTCCTGGCGCCCGAGCCCCACCTCACCGACGCGTTCCAGGGCGCGGTCTCGGACCTCGCGCCGTACACGGACACCCACGGCAACTACCCCGGCGGCCTGCCCGCGCTCCGTGAGGCGCTCGCAGCCCGCTACACCGCACGCGGCGTGCCGACGATGCCCGAGCAGATCATGGTCACCACCGGCGCCATGGGCGCCGTCGCCGCGCTCGCACGGCAGCTCGTGCCGCGCAGTGAACGCGTCGCCGTCGAACACCCCTCGTACGCCAACGTCCTGCATCTGCTGCGCGACGCCGGCGCCCGCCTCGTGCCCGTCCCCATGGCGGACGGTCTCACCGGCTGGGACCTGCCCGCCTGGCGGCAGGCGTTCCGCGAGAGCGCACCGCGCATGGCCTACGTCATCGCCGACTACCACAACCCGACCGGCGCTCTCGCCCCCGACGGCCAGCGGCGCGAGATGGTCGCGGCCGCACGCGCCGCCGGCACCGTCCTCGTCGCCGACGAGTCCATGACCGACCTGACCCTGGACGAGGACGTCGAACTGCCGCGCCCGATGGCCGCGTTCGACCCGGGCGGCTCCTGCGTCATCACCGTCGGCTCCGTCAGCAAGGCGGTCTGGGCCGGGCTGCGCATCGGCTGGGTCAGGGCCGCACCCGAGGTGATCCGCAGCCTCGTCGCCGCACGCGTCTACGCCGACCTGGGCAGCCCCGTGCTCGAACAGCTCGCCGTGGCACGGCTGATGACGGGAGACGGCTGGGAGGCGGCGGTCGCGGCGCGCCGCGCGGGAGCCCGTGCGAACCGGGACGCGCTCGTCTCCGAGCTCCACGACAGGCTGCCCGACTGGGAGTTCACCGTTCCCAGCGGCGGGCTCACGCTGTGGGCCCGCACCGGCGGCCTTTCCGGTTCACGCATCGCCGAGGCGGGCGAGCGCATCGGTGTGCGGGTGCCCGCCGGGACGCGCTTCGGCGTCGACGGCGCCTTCGAGGGTTATGTGCGGCTGCTGTTCACCGTCGCGGGCCCGGTCGTCGGCGAAGCCGTCGCCCGCCTGGCAAAGGCGGCCGACCTCGTCCGTACGGGAGCGGTCGCCGACGGGGACGTGCCCCGCACCTACGTGGCCTGAGACGCCGCCCCCGGCTTCGTGCCCGGCCGGTGACCCGGGCCGTCCGGCGCGCCGCTCTGTGCGGCCTGACCGCCCAGCGCCCTGGCGTGAGCCGCGGCGAACGGGGGCAGCAGCGCCAGCACCGCCTGCCGTTCGGCCTCGCCGGCAGCGTCGTCCAGCGGGTCGGGCGCCGCGGGCACCTGCAGCCGCAGCACCGCTCCGGCGCCGAGCCGGGCGAAACCCCGCCCGGGCGGCGCATCCGGGCCGGGCCGGGAGACCGTCGCCTCTCCGAGCACCGCCCACGTCTCCTCGGGAGAGGCGGCACCGAGCAGCACGCGGGCCCTGGTGTACGAGCGCACGGCACGGGCCAGTCCGTCAGCGTTCTCAAGGTGCTCGGCGACGGCGACCGTGACCTGCGCCGCCCGCCCGTGCCGCAGCGGCACCTGAAGCAGCTCCTGAGGGTCCCGCCGCCCTTCCGCACGTGCGAGGTGGCTCAGCGTCGCCGGCCGGTCGAGGACCACCCACAGCGGGCGCCGTACATCCTCCGGAACGGGGCGCCCCGCCTGCCGTGCGCGGCTCGCCGCCGACAGCCGCCGCTCCGTCTCGTGCACCGCCCACTCCAGCGACGCCACCGCACCGGCGGGCGACGTCTCCACGGCGAGTACGCCCTCGCGCCCCGCCAGCGACGCGAACTCGCCGGAGCCGCCGCCGTCCACGACGAGCACCTCGCCGTGCTGGAGGGCCTGGAGCACCACGGACCGCAGCAGCGTGGTCGACCCTGCTCCGGGCGCCCCGGCGACCAGCAGATGCGGCTGTGCCGAACGCGCGCCCGTACGCCACACCACCGGCGGGACGTCACGCGCCCGCCCCCCGTCGGCCACCGGCATGCGGCGGTGGACGGCCTCGGCGTCGGTGAAGCCGAGCACGATCTCACCGGGGCCCGTCACGAACCGCTGGGCGCTGATGCCCTGGGGAAGGGGCTGCGGGACCGTCATCTCCAGCAGGTTGCGCTCCTCGTGCCATGCGAAGCGGTATTCACGGTCCCGTCCGGACTTGGTGGTCAGCCGGCGCTCCACCGCCAGCCGGTGCGCGGAGTCGCTGTCGGGGAAGTGGGCCGGATAGCGCACCAGGAGACGTCCGATGCGGCCGTCGTCGGTGAACTCCACCTCCTCGAAGGCCCGTTCCCACGCGCCGTCGTGTGCGTACAGAGGTTCGGGGCCGGGGTCGTCCCGCAGGGCGAAGCACGGCACCAGCGCCTCGTACACCGCCTGCAGGCGTTCGTTCTCCGCGTCCTCGCAGCCGGGTCCGCCGGCCGGCCTCGCGCCCTCGCGCCCGTGCCATGCGGCCGTGCCCACGACGACGGCCACGGCGAAGGCCGGCCCCCACGGCAGCAGGCCCACCACCATGACCCCCACCGCGGCGAGGAAGAGCACCGGCCCCCGACGGTCCTTCGGGGCCTTCGCCCACCAGCGCAGCACCAGCATCGTGAGCCGGGCCAGGCCCCGTACGAGCATGATCAGCGGATGGAGCACGTCCAGCGCACCGTCGGCGCCGGCCCGCAGGGCGCGGTGTGCGGGACGTACGGCCGGACGTACGGCAGCGCCCGTACCCGCCGGCCGGCGGGGGAGCGGCCAACGCACCACGGAACCTCCTGTGACGAGTGCGGCGCGCGGCGCGCAGCGCGAGCGGAACACGCACCCGCTGCGCGCGCTCGCGCTAGAACTTCAGACCGCTCAGCAGTCCGGCGAGGCTGGCGCCGCCCTCCTTGATGCTCGGGGCGATCGCCGTGCCCGCCAGATAGAAGCCGAAGAGCGCACACACCAGCGCGTGGGAGATCTTGAGTCCGTCCTTGCGGGTGAAGAGGAAGATGATGAAGCCGAGCAGGAGGACGCCGGAGACACTGAGGATCATGGGGGACTCCTGATGTAGGGGATTTTCACCCTGAGTGCTCCAAGAGTCACAGAAAGTGCCTGAGCGGGGAAACTGGCAGACGGGTGATTTGCGGGGCGGGGACCGGGTCGAGGCCCGCCCCTCGCGCCAACTCCCCGACGCGCACCGCGTGTTGACTTCCGGGGTGTGACGGGTGCCGGGTGGGGCGCAGCGGGCGCCGGTGCGGCCCCGTCGGCGTGAAACCCCGCGTGAGTCCGTGCACGTGTCCGGACGCCGCGAGAGCCCGGTCGTGCGGTGCTGCTGAGGATCGTTTGCCGCGCCGCTCCGGCCGCGGGACGCGTTGCGGACAGCTGCGCTGTGCTTTGTCCCCAGATTGACTGATTCGTCATGGAATCATCTGCGCTGTGCTGTCGCTGATCCTTCTTCACTTCGCCGGGGCGTGCTGTGCTCCGCTCCTGGTGCGGTGGCTGGGCACGCGGGCGTTCCTCGTACTGGCGCTGATCCCGGCGGCGGCACTGGGGTGGGCGGTCCGGCAGTACGGGGACGTGGCGGCGGGGGAGGTGCGCGTCGAGCGGTGGCCCTGGATGCCGGCCCTCGGCGTGGAGCTGGACCTGCGCTGCGACGCGCTCGCCCTGCTGATGGTGATCGTCGTCGGCGGCATCGGTGCGCTGGTGCTCGTCTACTGCGCGGGCTACTTCAGCAGCGCGGCGTTCTCGCTGGGACAGTTCGCCGGGACGCTCACCGCGTTCGCCGGCGCGATGCTCGGGCTCGTTCTCGCGGACGACCTGATCGTCCTGTACGTCATGTGGGAGCTGACCACCGTCTTCTCCTTCCTGCTCATCGGCCACGTACCCGAGCGGCGGCCGAACCGCCTTGCCGCGCTCCAGGCGCTCATCGTGACGGTCGCGGGCGGCCTGGCCATGCTGGTCGGCCTGCTGATGCTGGGCCACGCGGCAGGCACGTACCGCATCTCGGGCATCCTCGCCGACCCGCCGCCCGCGGACGGAACCGTGGCGGCCGCTCTCGTACTGATCCTCGCCGGGGCCCTGTCGAAGTCCGCGGTGTGGCCCTTCAGTTTCTGGCTGCCGGGCGCCATGGCCGCGCCGACCCCGGTGTCCGCGTATCTGCACGCCGCGGCCATGGTGAAGGCCGGTGTCTATCTCGTCGCGAGGCTGGCTCCCGCGTACGCGCACGCCCCGCTCTGGCAGGTGACGGTGCTCGCCCTCGGGTCGGCGACCATGCTGCTCGGCGGCTGGCGTGCGCTGCGCGAGAGGGACCTCAAGCGGCTCCTGGCCTACGGGACCGTCAGCCAGCTCGGCTTCCTCACCCTGCTGACCGGCACGGGCACACGCGACACCGCGCTCGCGGGTGCCGCGATGCTGCTGGCGCACGCCCTGTTCAAGGCCCCGCTCTTCCTCGTCGTCGGCATCATCGACCACGCGACCGGCACCCGGCAGATGGACCGGCTCTCGGGGCTGCGCCGCTCCATGCCCGTGGTGTGCGCCGTCGCAGTGACGGCGGGGGCGTCGATGGCCGCGTTGCCGCCGCTGCTCGGGTACGCCGCCAAGGAGGCCGCGTTCACCGCCTTGATGAATCCCGGCGGTGCGGATCTGCCGGGCGCGGTGCCGGTCGCCGTGACGACCGCGGTGACAGCGGGTTCCGCGCTGACGACGGCGTACACGCTGCGGTTCCTGTGGGGGGCGTTCGCCGCGAAACCCTCGGGGGAGGGCGTACGTGCGCCCACCGCGATGCGCGCCCGGACGGGCCTGCTGCTGACCGCGCCCCCCGGACTGTGCGCGCTCGCCGGAGTCGCCCTGGGCCCGGGCGTCTTCAGCCTCGGAGGGCTGCTCGGCAGGTACGCCGACACCTTTCACGGCGCGGGTGAGCCGTACCGGCTGGCGCTGTGGCACGGACTCAACTGGGCGCTCCTGCTGTCGGCCCTGGCCTGGGCCGCGGGCGGGGCGCTCTTCCTTGCGCCGCACCCGCTGGAGCGTCTGGGGCAGCGGCTGGCGGTGACCGACGGCAAGCGCGTCTTCGCCCGTTCGCTGTCGGCGCTGGAACGCACCGCGCTCGAGGTCACCGGAACCGTGCAGCGCGGATCACTGCCGGTCTACCTCGGGACCGTCCTCGCCTTCCTGATCACCGCACAGAGCATCGCCATGATCCTCGCCCCGCCCTGGCGGCACGTCGAGGAGGTGCGCTGGTTCGACTCGGTGCCGCAGCTGGGCGTGGCGGTCGTCGTCTGCCTGGTGGCCGCGCTGTGCGTATCCGCGCGCCAGCGCATGACGGCCGTCGTGCTGGCCGGTGTGACCGGCTACGGCACGGCGGTGCTGTACGTGCTGCACGGTGCGCCGGATCTCGCGCTGACCCAGTTCGCCGTGGAGACGGTCTCCCTGGTGGTGTTCGTGCTCGTACTGCGCCGGCTGCCCGCCCGCTTCCCCCACGAGGGGCGCACCAGCGTGCTGCGGCGCGTCACACGGCTCGTCACGGGACTGGCCGCCGGAGGGTTCGCCGCTGTGCTGACGTACGTGGCGGGCGCGGCGCGGGAGGCCGGCCCGTCCGGCCCCGGACTCACCACGGCCACAGCGGACCACGGCCTGAAGAACGTCGTCTCCACGACGCTGGTGGACCTGCGCTCCTGGGACACCCTGGGCGAGTCCGCCGTTCTCGGCGTCGCCGCCGTCGGCGTGACCAGCCTCGTCTTTCTCCGCCGCCGCACCGGAAGTCCCGTCACCGCATGGCCCGCCGCGGCAGAACCCGTGCCGCCCGTGACCGCGGCACCAGCCGGCGGCAGGGCGGCGCACGCGCGCCACGGCCGGGACGACGGTGGAGGCGGCGCGCAGCGTGCCGGTCACGTGTGGCCCGTACGGGCGGAGCGCGGGGAGCACGGTGAGCCCGGCCGGCCCGGGGGAGGTGGTGTAGGTGGAGCGGGGGCGCCGCGCAGGGGCGCGGGTGCGATCCCACGGCGCATGTGGCTGAGCGCCAGCGGCACGCTCGACCCCGAACGGCGCTCAGTGATCTTCGAGGTGCTGGCCCGGCTCCTCTTCCACCCCATCGTGGTGCTCTCCCTCTACCTGCTCTTCTGCGCCGAGAACCTGCCGGGCGGCGGGTTCAGCGCGGGCCTCGTCGCCGGGCTCGCGCTGGCGGTGCGCTATCTGGCGGGCGGACGGTACGAACTGGACGCGGCAGCGCCCGTCGACGCCGGTTTCCTGCTCGGACTCGGGCTGATGACGATGACGGCGACCGGGCTCGCCGGGCTGGTGCTGAGCGGTTCCGTGCTCCAATCAGGCATCTACCACGGGGAGTTGCCGGTCGTCGGCAAGTTCCACGCCGCCAGCCCCGTGCTCTTCGACACCGGCATCTACCTGCTTGTTCTGGGCGTCGTCCTCGACGTACTGCGCAGCCTCGGCTCCGAGATCGACCGGCGCGTCGAGAGGACTCTGCGGGACGAGAACCGCGGAACGCGCGCGGGCGGGAAGGCCGGGAGATGAACGAGACGGTCGCACTCGTGGCCACCGGCGGCGCACTCATCGCAGCGGGCACCGTGCTGCTCCTCAGCCGCCCGCTCACCCGCATCGTCCTGGGCACGGTCGTGATCGGCAACGGCGTCAACCTCCTGCTGCTGTCCACCTCCGGCGCCGCGGCCCGGGCCCCGCTGCTCTACCGGGTCTTCGGCCCCCGGCGCATCGCCGACCCGCTGCCGCAGGCGTTCGTGCTGACGGCCATCGTCATCACCCTCGCGCTGACCGCGTTCCTCTCCGCCATGGCCTACCGCGCATGGCAGCTGTCCGGGACGGACGACGTACAGGACGACGTGGAGGACCTCCGCGTCGCATACCGCGCCGAGCACGGTGAGGATCGTGAGGAGCACCGTGAGGGCGGCGCGCGGCGGCTCCCCATGGAGCGTGAACGGCGCGCCCGGCGCCGGGAGCTGCTCGGAGCCGCTGAGGAAGACGGACAGGCAGGCGAGGGGGGCACGTTGAGGCACCCGCGGCGCTCGGACACCCACTTTCACGAGGCGCGGCGCCGCGCCCGGGCGGAGACGCGGGCGCACCATGCGCTCGGTGCCCGCACTGAGGACGAGACAGCCGGCGACGACATGTGGGAGACGATCCTCGGGGCGGACCGTTGAACACGCACAGGCCGCCGGGCATCACCGGACCACCCGACGCGCCCGGCCCGGCAGCCGGTTGCGGCCGCGCCCTCGCCGCCCGCCGCTCCGCGCGTCCCGCCCCCCGCGGAGGCCTCCGGTGATCGCCGCGCTTCCCCCGGGTTCCGACACGGGCTCCGCACTCGTGGCCCTGCCGGTGATCCTCCCGCTCTTCGCCGCCGGGCTGAAACTCGGCATCGGCGTGCGGCTGCAGCGCACGCAGCGCGTGATCAGCACCGTCGTCCTGGCCACCGTCCTGGCCGTCGCGCTCGTGCTGCTCGTGGACGCCGACACCCACGGCCCGCAGGTCATGTACGCCGGAGGCTGGCAGCCGCCTGTCGGAATCGTCCTCGTCGCCGACAGGCTCTCCGCGCTGATGCTGGTGATCTCCTCGGCGGTGACGCTGTGCGTGCTGCTCTACTCCGTCGGCCAGGGCATGGCAGACCAGGAGGAGGGCACACCCATGTCGGTCTTCCACCCCTCCTACCTGGTCCTGGTGGCCGGGGTCTCGGACACGTTCCTCGCCGGCGACCTCTTCAACCTCTACGTCGGTTTCGAGATCATGCTCACCGCCAGCTACGTACTGCTGACACTGGGCGGCACGGTCACACGCATCCGCGCGGGAGCGACGTACGCGATCGTCTCGCTGCTGTCCTCCGTGCTCTTCCTCGCGGCGGTCGCCGTCGTCTACGCGGCGACGGGCACCGTGACCATGGCGGAACTCGCCGGCCGGTTCGACGAACTGCCGGACGGCGTCGCCGTTCTGGCACAGATCTCGCTGCTGACGGTGTTCTGCACCAAGGCGGCCGTCTTCCCCCTGGCAGCCTGGCTGCCCGACTCCTATCCCACAGCGCCCGCACCCGTCACCGCCGTGTTCGCGGGGCTGCTGACGAAGGTCGGGATCTACGCGATGCTCCGCACCCAGACCCTGCTCTTCCCCGGCGACCGGCTCAGCGACGTCCTGATGGTCCTGGCCCTGTTCTCCCTGCTCGTGGGCATCCTCGGGGCGGTCGCACAGACCGACTTGAAGAGGCTGCTCTCCTTCACCCTCGTCAGCCACATCGGTTTCATGGTCTTCGGCATCGCCCTGGCCACCCGCGCCGGGTTCGCCGGTGCCGTCTTCTACGTCGTGCACCACATCACCGTGCAGACCACGCTGTTCCTCGTCGTCGGACTCGTCGAACGCCGCGGCGTCACCACCGACCTGAGGCGGCTCGGCGGGATCGCGAAGCTGTCGCCCGCCCTCGGCCTCGTCTTCTTCGTCCCGGCCATGAACCTCGCAGGGGTGCCGCCGCTGCCGGGATTCCTGGGCAAGTTCGGGCTGATGCGCGCGGGCGTCGTGCAGGGCGGCGCGATGGTGTACGTGCTGATCGCCGCCGGTGCCGCCACGAGCCTGCTCACGCTGTACGCCCTGGCCAAGGCGTGGAATCTGGGCTTCTGGCGGGCGGCACCACCACAGCTGTACGTCGTCGGGGTGGTGCTCGACACCGTCGAGACGGACGAGGAGGACTCACCGTCGGAGCAGGAGGCCGGCGGGGACCAGGGCGGCGCGGCGCCGGGCGGCAGCGGGGCCGTCGACGTGGACGTGCTCGAGGGGCGCGCCGGGACGGCCAGTTTCGGGGGTCGCGCCATCACCACTGGACAGCCACCCGCCGCGATGCTCGTACCGACCGCCGCGCTGGTCGCCTTCGGCCTGCTCTTCACCGTGCTCGCCGGGCCGCTGTCGTCCCTGACCGCTCGCGTGGCGGGCGAACTGACCGCCCGTACGCCCTATGTGACGGCGGTGACGGGGCGATGAGCGGACCACCCGGCTCGGGAGACGCACCGGCAGTCACCCACGGACGTGCGGCGGGGAACGTGCCCGTAGCAGGCCGCGGGCGGCTACGGGCAGCACAGTGGCCGATGGTGCTCGGGCTGACGGCCCTGTGGGTGCTGCTGTGGGGCACGCTGAGCATCGCCAACGTCGTGACGGGCGTGCTCGTCGGCGTCGTCGTTTGTGTGGTCTTTCCGCTGCCGCCGATCGAAACGCAGGTACGGCTCCGGCCGGCCGGCATCGTGCGCTTCGTCGTCCGCTTCGCCCTCGACATGGCCGCGTCCAGCTGGCGGCTCAACACGTACATCCTCGGGCCGCACAAGCCGCTGTGCGCTGTGCTGGCGGTACGGATGCGAAGCCCCAGCGACCTGATGCTGACGGCGACGTCGGTCGCCGTCGCGGCCGTCCCGGGCAGCAACGTGCTCGACGTGCACCGGGCTTCGGGGACGCTCTACATCCATGTGGTGGGCGCGGGGAGCGAGACGGCCCGGGAGCGTGCGCGGTACGAGGTGCTGCGTCTGGAGGACCGCATCGTACGGGCCTTCGGTACCCGCGCGGACCTGGCCGCACTCGACGCATGGGACGGGCGGGGCCCGTCGTCCGGACCGGGCCCCGGACCCGGTCAGGGACCCGGACCGGGGGAGGGTCCGGGACGCGGCGAGGACGGAGGACGCGGCGAGGACGGAGGACGCGGCGCGGGCGGTGGAGGCGGCGGCGCCGGAGGTACCACGGGGAGGAGCGGGCCGTGGACACCGTCCTGAGCGTCGTGATCGCCGTGCTGCTCGCCTCGGGTGTGCTGGTCACCGTACGGCTCGTGCGCGGGCCCTCGACCCTGGACCGCGCCGTCGCACTCGACGCCCTGGTCGCCGTGGTGATGGCCGGGATCGGAGTGCTCACGGCGGCACGCGGGATCCCGTACTACCTGCCGGCGCTGCTGGTCCTGTCCTTCCTGGGTTTCACGGGCTCGGTGAGCATCGCTCGCTTCCTCGCGCTGCGGGACGAGGCGGGCAGCGAGGACGCGGACGTGGGCGACGACGGCGGGGGCGCGGACGACGGCGAGGGCGGAGACGGAGGGCGCACCGCCGCTCCGGGCAGCGGCCGCGGCAGGGGCCCGAGGCTCCACGGCCGTGGGCGGGAGAAAGGGAGCGGCGGATGAACTGGACGGCGACCGCGGATGTGGTGGCCCTGGTCTGCATGCTCGCGGGCGCGGTGCTGTGCCTGCTCGCGGGTATCGGGCTGGTGCGGCTGCCGGACGTGCTGACGCGGATGCACGCCGCCACCAAGCCGCAGGTACTGGGCCTGCTGCTCGTCCTCGTCGGAGCCGGGCTGAGGCTGCGCAACGTTGCGGACCTGACGACGCTGGTCCTCGTCGGTCTCTTCCAGCTGCTGACCGTCCCCGTGGCCGCGCACATGGTCGGCCGGGCCGCCTATCGCACCGGAAGGACGGACCGCGAGCACCTCGTCGTCGACGAACTCGCTACGGGGCCGTACAGGTCATCCGGGAGGCCGGGCGGATCCGGCGGCGCGTTCGGCGCGTCCGACGGTGGGGTCGGCGGGCCGGCAAGGCGGGACGCACGGGACGGTTCGGACCGTCCGGACGGCTGACGACTCCGGTGCCGGGTCGTCGCCCCGCCCGGGCCGCATTCGACAGGAACGTGACGGAAGGGTGGATTTCCGGTGTCCGGATGCCTTCGGGGCGGTCCCGCGGTGAATGCCCACGCCGCCCGCCGGGAAGGAAAACCCGCAGGTCTCGATTCGCGTGGCCGGCCTTCCGCCCTCCCGGGCGGCACGTCGGCACCGAGGGGAAGTGAACGTCATGCGCGCGAGTTCGCGCCGGCCCCGGCGCACCGCACGCGTCGAGTACACGCTGCCGCGGCGGGCCGCATCCGCCCGCTGGGCCCGCCAGTTGACCACCGGATTCCTCACCGGCACCAGGACTCCGCCCGAGGCGGCGCGAGGTGTGGAGGAGGCACGGCTGGTCGTCTCCGAACTCGTCACCAACGCCACCCTGCACGGCAGGGGCCGTTGCCGGCTGCGGCTGAGCAGCGGCGAGGGCACCGTCACCGTCGAAGTACGCGACGACGGCCTCCGCTTGCCCCGCCTGCGCCGGGCGGGACGCGAATGCGAGAGCGGCCGGGGCATCGCGATGGTCAGCGGACTCGCGCGCCGTCTGGACGTCACGGCGGCACGCGGGGGCGGCAAGACCGTCAGCGCGGTCCTGGACGCCGCCTGAGCCGAGTGCCTCCGTGCGCCCGTCCCGCACGTGCAGGGTGACGCGGTCGCTCCGACGGCAGCGTTTCGACTGCTCTACGGCTCGACTGCCCAACTGCCAGGACGGCGGCGGGCGTTCAAGGCTGCCGTGACCACGCCGCCCATGCGGAGGCGACGTCCGAGTGGAACCGGCATCGCTCGTCCGCGCCCAGCGGCGTGCGGAAACCGTCGTGCGCACCGACGATGTGGAAGCGGAGCCGTCCGCCGGCGGGCAGCAGCCGGGGAAGCTCGGCGGCGGGCAGATTCTTGTCCCAGTGGACCGAGTTGAGGTCGAGGTAGAAGTGCGTCCTCTCGTCCGTGACGCGGGCGCACAGGCTGTAGTGCAGCACTCTGAGGGTGGCGGCGCACAAAGTGCCGCTCACCGCCACCCACACGCGCCGGCCCGCGACGGCCAGGACCCGGACCTGTATCGTCGCCGTCCCCATGAAAGCCCTTGTTCAGACCGTACGTTCCGTCGTGGCGGGTGCAACACCCGTACCGCTCCGGTCCGTACACGGATCACTTCGGTGCATGCGCACCCCGTCCGGCGCACACAAGTATCACCTCCGGCACCGCATTCGGGCAGGTGGGTGACCGACGGGCACGTTCTCCCCGCATTTCCTCACGAGACCGCCCCGTTCATGTGCCACGGCCCTTCGCGCGGCAGCCGGCCGGCTGCGGAACGTAATCCGCTGGGCAGCGGCAACGCCGTTCGGCAGTATCCCCGGTCATGGGAGAACGCGGTTGCTTCGCGCAGGACGGCTACGGGGCGCGCTTCGAGTGGGGCCCGTTCGTTCCCCGGCTGGTCCTTCCGTCGCCGAACGGGCCCGCTGTCAGCGCCACGGCCCCCGATCACGGAGGCGGCATGGTGGTCGCCGCGTCGCTGCGCAACGCAGCCGCCGTGGGGCTTCGGTGAGGACGCCGGCATCGCTGCCGAGTCCGGCACTTCCGCCGTGGTCCCCCTCCTCACCGGGGGAGCCTTCGCATCCGCGACGTGACGCGCCGGGGTGCGGCACGACGCTGGTGGTGCCTCAACGGCGCGGCGCCGGTGCGTACTTGACGCGGCCGGAAGCCTGGCAGCAGGCTCCATCCGTCGGATCGGCGGAACGGGGGCGCTGTGCCTGGTACGGAGGCGGGCTCGTCGCACGGAGCGGTGCGGGAGAAGCCCGCGCGGAAGATCGCCGTGGAGGCCAACGGCCTCGACGTCATCGGCGACGCCGAACGCAAGGGCCGCCCGGCGCAGCTGTTCTGGCCGTGGTTCGCCTCCAACGTCTCGGTGCTGGGCCTGAGTTACGGCTCGTTCGCGCTGGGGTTCGGCATCGGCTTCTGGCAGGCCCTGGCAGCCGGCGTCGCGGGCATCGTCTTCTCGTTCCTGCTCTGCGGCTTCGTCGCGGTGGCGGGGAAGCGCGGTTCGGCTCCGACGATGGTGCTCAGCCGCGCCGCGTTCGGAGTGCGGGGCAACAGGCTGCCGTCCGCGGTCTCCTGGATGCTGACCGTCGGCTGGGAGACGGTGCTGGTGGTCCTGGCGACGCTCGCGACGGCGACCGTCTTCGACAGGATCGGCTGGGGCGGAGGGACCGGCACGAAGATCGCCGCGCTGGCCGCCGTCTCCGTGCTCACCGTGCTGGCCGGCGTCATCGGCTTCGACCTGATCATGCGGATGCAGACGGCCATCACCGTGGTGACCGCCGCGCTGACCGTGGTCTACATCGCCCTTGCCGCCGACGAGATCCGCTGGGAAGCGGTCCGGGCGCTGCCCGCCGGATCCGCCCAGGACGTCATCGGTGCACTCGTCTTCCTGATGACGGGCTTCGGGCTGGGCTGGGTCAACGCCGCGGCGGACTACGCCCGTTACCTGCCCCGGCGTACCCCGGGCAGGGCCGTCGCGGGCTGGACGGCGCTCGGTGCGTCGGCGGCCCCGGTGGTTCTCCTCGTCTTCGGACTGCTCCTCGCGGGCTCCTCGCAGGATCTGAGCGAGGCAGTGGCGGCCGACCCCATCGGTGCGCTCACCGGCGTGCTGCCCGCCTGGTTCCTTGTGCCGTTCGCACTCGTCGCCGTGCTGGGGCTGGTCGGCGGCGCCGTGCTGGACATCTACTCCTCCGGGCTGGCGCTGCTCGCTGTCGGTGTGCGCGTGCCGCGTTACGCCGCAGCCGCCGTGGACGGCGTCCTGATGATCGCGGGGACCGTCTGGCTCGTCTTCTTCTCGGAGGACTTCCTGGGCTCCTTCACCGCGTTCCTCACCACTCTCGGCGTCCCCGTCGCTGCGTGGTGCGGCGTCATGCTCGCCGACCTGGCGCTGCGTTCCCGCCCGTACGACGACGGTGACCTGTTCTCCCGCAACGGGCGCTACGGCGACGTACGGTGGCTGCCCGTCGCCGTTCTCGCGGTGGCCACGGCGGCAGGATGGGGTCTGGTCACCAACTCCGGTGCCGGGTGGCTCTCCTGGCAGGGCTGGCTGCTCGGGCCGCTGGGGCTCGGCGGCACCACCGGCCCCTGGGCGTCGGCGAACCTCGGTGTGCTCGTGGCGCTCGCTCTCGCCTTCGTGGTCACCTGGGCGGGCCAGCGCCGGCGGGTCCGGGCTCAGGAGAGCGCACCGCCCTCGCAGCCGGCAGCGAAGGCGGCACCGGCGGCCGCTCACGCACCGGCAGCCGCGCCGGGACCGTCTGGTCCCGAGGACGCCGGTGACGGCAGCGCCCCGTCGGGCTCAACCGGCGGCCGGTGAGGGCCCGTTGAGCCCGTTCGTCCGCGTTCACCCGTAGGCGGCCGGTCCCGTGCCGATGACCACCGTCGCACCCAGCTCGTCACACCTGGCGACCCGCGCAGTCAGCCCGTCACCCTCGAACGCCGCGGCAGCCGCACCGGCCTGCGCCTCGCTCGTCTCCACCAGCAGATGCCCGCCGGGGGCCAGCCACCGGGGTGCGACCGCCGACACCCGTCGCAGAACGTCCAGACCGTCCGTTCCGCCGTCCAGCGCCCCCATCGGTTCGTGGACGCGTGCCTCCGGCGGCAGCAGACTCACCGAATCCGTCGGCACGTAGGGCACGTTGGCCAGCAGCACCTCGATGCGTCCGCGCAGCCTGGACGGAAGGGCGTCGTACAGGTCGCCCTCGTGGACACGGCCGCCGGCTGCGGCGACGTTGCCGCGTGCGCAGCGCACCGCAGCGGGGTCGATGTCGGCCGCGTGCAACTCCAACTCGCCCCGGCTGCACGGCTCGTGAGCCGGTTCCCGCCCCCACTGCCGTCCCCGCTCCCGTCCCCGCTCCTCTTCCTGCTGCGTACGACTGGCCACCACGGCGGCCAGCGCGGCACCCAGCGCGCCCGATCCACAGCACAGGTCGACCACGACCGCGCCGGCACGCGTGAGCGCCGCGGCCTGCCGTACGAGGAACTCCGAACGGCGGCGCGGCACGAACACCCCTGGCCCCACCGCCGTCCGCATCCCGCAGAACTCCGCCCAGCCCAGGACGTGTTCGAGGGGCGTGCCCGCCGCCCTGCGTTCCGCCATGTCCTCGAGCTCTCCGGGCGTAATGGCGGTGGAGAGCATCAACTCGGCCTCGTCCTCGGCGAAGACACAGCCGGCCTCACGGAGGCGGGAGACGAGGGCGGAGCGGGAGCACGACGGAAGCGGTGACGAACGCGCGGACGAACCCGGCGACGAAGGAAGCGGAGGAATGAGCGACATGCGGGAGCCTCTCGGGATTCCGGAGGATGCTCCCGGCTGCCGGCCCCCGCACGAAGTGAAGGCCGGGCCCGCCTCAGCGGGGAAAGACGCCCGCGGCGGGGAGGGAAGCACCCCGTTCCACAGTGGTGATCGGTCCCACCTCCCCGGCGACGCGTATGTCCTGAGAGCGGCAACACTACCCGAGCGGCCGAGGGCTCGCAGCGGCCCCCGAGGCACCGTCCCCGGCCTCCGTCACGAAGCCGACGACAGCGGTGAACGCCTCCTCACCGTGCTGCGTGACGCTCACCGTCAGCCTCCGCTCACCGTCCGGACGGCCGTCTCCCGGGTCTTTGTCCTCCCCGGGGCCGGGCGAGACCTCGGCGAAGCTGGGCGCGTCCAGGTCGACGTAGCGGTGGAACTCGGCCTCCATACGCGTCAGCCGCGGCCTGTGCGGCGCCGCGGCGAGATGCGCGCACTGCCGGGCGGCCTCCATCAGCAGCATTCCGGGTACGTGGTCGACGGGGTGGTCGAACAGCCAGGGACTGGTGGTGAGGATCCGCAACTGACGGCGGCCCGCGCCCCTGTTGCCGTCCCCGTCCCCGCCCCCGTCGGGGATTCGTCCCCGGTTGCCGTCCGCGTCCGCGGCGAGCACCACTTCGTTGTCGCGCTCGCGCCCCACGAGCACCGGAGCCAGCGGCGGCGGAGGGACGATCGCGGCGGCCATGGCCTCAGGGGGCGCGGGAGTGCCGGGCCCGCGCAGCCGGCCGTAGACCTGGGGGCTGTGCGCGCTGTAGACGGTGGACGCGCTGCCCAGAGTGCGCCCGGCACAGCTGACGGTCATCGCCAGGGATATCCGCCGCAGCCGTGCACCGGGAACCGGCGCCTGCGAGGCGGACAGGTGCAGCACCACTTCGGCCGGGCTGTCGCTCACCGGTAAGAACGGCGCGGCGAAAGCGCAGTGGTGGTGGTCCCAGATCAGCTGATGCCCCCGCGGCACACCGTATGCGGCGTGCGCGATCAGCGGCAGCGCCTGACGCGTCGTCTCGACCAGCAGCAGCGGATCCTGCAAGCCGGCGCCGTCGGTACGCCAGAAGCCGTGATCCCGCGGCCACTGCGCACCCACCTCGAACTCCCGCTCACCGCACCGCCGCCAGCCGGTCAGCAGCACTTCGGTGTGCGCCGTCTTGTGTACGAACTCCCGCGGCACCGGCCACGAGTACGCTGTGCTCTCCGGCAGGTGGGGAACGGCGGGGATGAAAGCCATTGCGGTCCTCCGCTGGACTGTGTCCGAAGAATGTGACAGTGACCTGTGTGCCTGAAAACGATAGAACCTTCTGGGGGCGTCGGATGGCGGCGGCAAGAGCGAAGCCGATGCAGCAACGAGCTGTTGAGACGCGGCAGTTGATTCTCGAAGCGGCTGCCGAGGTCTTCGACGAGGGCGGCTACAAGGCTGCGAGGATCTCCGAGATCATGCACAGGGCCGGTACCACCCAGGGAGCCCTGTACTTCCACTTCACCTCGAAGCTGGATCTGGCCCGCACCGTCATGCTCGCCCAGCGCGCTTCCGTCGTCCTGCCGCCCGGACCGGACGGCCTCCAGCGCCTGATCGACACGACCCTCCTCCTCGCACACGAGCTGCAGACCAACAAGCTTCTGCGTGCCGGGGTACGGCTGGCCGTGGAGCAGGAGGAGATCGGCTTCCACGACGACGCCCCGTACCGGGAGTGGGCGGAGGTCTTCCGCGGTCAGCTCGTCGCCGCGGCCGAGCGCGGTCAGCTGCGCAACGGAGTCGAGGTGGAGCGGCTCGCGGTGCTGCTGGTCGGCTGCTACACCGGGGTGCAGCATTTCTCCAAACTCTCCTGCAGGCGGGCCGACTTGCCCGACCGCATCGCGGACCTGTGGCAGTACATGCTGCTCGGGATCGCCCCTCCGCAGGTCGCGGCGGACATGGTGGTCAACCCTGACACCCCGCTGCTGGCGGCCGGATGACCGTGCGGGTGGCGCTGACGGGTGCGAGCGGCTTCATCGGTTCCGCGGTACTGCGCCGGCTCGTCCCGCATGAACTCACGCCGCACGAACAGGGAGACGTGGAGGTGCGGGCGCTCACGCGCCGTGAGCTGGAGCTGCCCGGCGGGATGGAACAGGTCCACGCCGACCTCGCCCGGCCCGCCACCCTCGCCGGAACCTGCTCCGGTGCCCGGGTCCTCCTCCACGCGGCCTCGTATGTCGGCCCCGACGACCGACTCTGCACGCAGATCAACGACGTGGGGACCGCCGCGCTGATGGACGAGGCCCGCCGCGCCGGTGTGGAGCGCGTCGTGCAGCTCTCCACCACCGCCGTGTACGGACGCGGCCCCCACCATGGCGCGGCGGTCGAAGACGTGGTGCCCGCCCCCGCTTCGGCCACGAGCCGCAGCCGCCTCGCGGCAGAAGAGCACGCACTGCGCCAGGACGCCCTGGTGCTGCGGGCCGGTCTGATCACCGGAGCGGGAGACCGCTGGCTGGTGCCGGCACTGGTCGAACTGGCCCGCCGAGTACCGGGATACTGGCGGGGAGGGCACGCGAAGCTCTCCCTGATCGACGTGGACGACCTGGCGCGTCTCGTCGTACGGGCGGGATTGCCGCCCTCCGGCACCGACCGTGTCCGCGCCGCCGTCCGCGGCGTCCACCACGCCGTGCATCCCGTGCCCGTGCGCAATCGGGACCTGCTGGACACGCTCGCCATGCTGGGCCTGATGCCGCCCGTGCGCGGCGAGTTGACGTGGCCGGAATGCCTCGCGCTCCTGGACGAGCACCCCGGACGCATCAGCGAGCGTCAGCTGAACCTGCTCGCTTTCGACCACCACTACGACACCGCCCTGTGGGAAGCGTGCGAATCAGCCCCGGGACAGGGCCCGTTGGACGCGCTCGCCGACGCCGCTCCCTGGTACCGCGCACATCTCGCGCGGACTGCACGTCCCTGACGCCCCGGACGGAACCCGCCTCCGGCGTCCCGGTCCCCGGGCCCCGCGGACCCCGGGGTCACGACGGCGACGCTTCCCGCCGACCGGCTCCGTCATCCCGTCCGGTCCCTTCCGGCCCCAAAAAACAGAACACTTTGTATGTTTGTGGGGGCGGCAGCTTCATCTTCCCCGGCGGCTGCCGCTCCTGACGGTCCGTCTCCCCGCGGACCGGATCGCATGAAGGGACGACAGCCGAATGAGGCAAGAGCGCGCGGAACTCACCCGGCAGGCACTGACGATGGCGGCGGCGAAATCGTTCGACCGCCTCGGCTACCAGCGCACCACGCTCTTCGAAGTCAGCCGCGGCGCAGCGATGAGCAAAGGCGCTCTCTCCTTCCACTTCGGGAGCAAGGAGGAACTGGCCGACACCGTGCGGCGCGAGGCGTGTACGCGGTCCTGCCGGGCCGCCGAGCAGCTGCGCGCCAAGGAGCAGCCTGCGCTGCAGACCCTGATCGACCTGACCCACCTGGTGGCGCACCAGCTTGAGGGCGACCACCTCGCCAGGGCCGCGGTCAAGCTCGCCCGTGAGCTGGACACTCCGCCCGACCCGGAGATCAACCCGCTCGCCTGCTGGCAGCAGATCTTCACCGACGTGGCCCGCGAAGCGGAGAAGGAGGGCACGCTGCGGGGCGAGGCCACCACGGAAGCGGTCGCCGAACTCGCCTTCTGCCTCGCGTCGGGAGCCCACTCCGAGCAGAGCAGCCGCACGGAGGACTCCGGCGTCGACATCCGCCAACGTCTCGCCGCCCACTGGCAGTTGCTGTTGCACGGGCTCGTCACGTCGCCGGGTGGCCTGTGGAGCGCCGGTACCGAGAGGGACTGGCTGCTGGCCGTCTCGGGGCAGCAGGCATCAGCGGACTGAGCGGCCCGGCCGAGCACACCGGATCACGGACATGCGGCCGGCCGGCCCTTCGGTGTGATGCCGGGAGCCCGGCCCGGCATCACGGTGGCGCCCCGCGCCGTCACGGAAGGTGAGCATCGTTCGCGGCTGTCCGTCGTGCAGGGCCGTCGCGGCGCAGGATGTTGACCATGATGGACAACTGTCTGCGCTGCTTACCGGCCACGTGATACGCATCTCACAAGCCCCGGCGCTCCCCGCGCGGGGGTGCCGCCCTCGCTTCCGCTGTGGCGGGGGAGTCCGCCGCGGGTGTTCCGGTGGTGGCAGGTCAGCCGCCGGGCGCGCCCCGGGTACCGCTTGTGCACCGTCCGCAGAAGGAGTCCATCATGGCGCACGCGAGCGGCGTTCCGCCGACCTCTCACGCAGGCCCCTCGGCCTCCCGGTCCTCGCGCCCCAAGGGGCCGGCCCGCATTGCCCTCGAAGTCGTCCTGTGGGCCGTGCAGTTGTACGTCGCCTACTTCATGGTCACGGTCGGAGCGATTCCCGCTCTGACCGCCGACTCAGGAGCCAAGGGGGTCTTCCAGGACATCGGCCTCGGCCTGTGGCTGATGTATCTGACCGGTGCGCTGGAGCTGCTCGGCGCGATCGGTCTCCTCACGCCGTGGTTCTCGGGTCTCGCAGCGTTCGGGCTGATCTTCGTGATGTCGGGCGCGTGCATCACGCACCTGACTCTCCACGACGGCAAGGGCGTGGAGACGCCGGCGATGATCCTCATACCGCTCGTCCTCATCGTCATCGGACGGTGGTCGACGGTGAAGAAGCTGGGCTCGTGGCTCACGGGCGGCGGCAACCGGCGCTGAGCCGGCCGCTGCCACGGACGGACCGTCCCCGCCGGGACGGGGCGGCCCGTCCGTCCGCGGCCTGCCCCCGGACCTCGCCGACGTCCGCCTGTGCCGCCCGGCAGGGTCCGCGTGAACACGCGCGTTCCGCCGCGATGAGAAAGGTGCGGCAGGCCGGTCTGCTCCGGTGTGTGCATCCCGTACGCGCACCCGAGAGGAGACCGCCATGAACCAGTCAGCCGGCACGCCTTCCGGATCCGCGGCACCGTCCTCGGGCCGTGCACCGGGTCGGCCCGCCGTCCCCCGCGAACGGGGCAGGCACCTCGCCCTGCTTGCGCTGCAGGTGATACTCGGACTGTTCTTCGTCATCGCCAGCGCGGTCCCCAAGCTGATCGCCCACTCGTCGGCCACGGACGGCTTCGAGGAGATCGGCTTCGGCATGTGGTTCATGTACCTGATCGGCCTGCTGGAACTGGCCGGCGGGATCGCGCTCGTCACGCCGTGGCTGTCGGGTCTCTCCGCGATCTCCCTCATCGCCCTGATGATCGGGGCATTCATCACGCAGATGACCGTCTTCGACGGCGAATACGCCGCCACACCGCTGCTGTTGACCGTCCCGCTGGCTCTCATCGCATGGGGCCGCAGGGACACCCTGGCGGCACTGCCCACGCTCCTGCGGCGCAACGGCCGTGCCCGCGAAGCGAGTTGAGCGAGTTACAGGTCGGGCGAGCTACAGCGGGAAACGGTGCGTCCACCGTTGAGGGACCACGCGTACCGTTGACGACCGATCAGCCGTAACGGGATCAGCTGAGAACGGACCTGACCGACTCCGGCGAGCGGCCCACCACGGCGCTCCCGTCGTCCGCGGTGATGATCGGCCGCTGGATCAGGGAGGGGTGGGCCGCCAGCGCGTCGAGCCACCGGCCGCGGCTGTCCGCGTCGCGCGGCCACGACGCAAGACCCAGGTCGGCGGCGGCCGGCTCACCGGTGCGGGTGATGTCCCAGGGATCCAGCTCCAGCCGCGACAGGACGTCCTCCAGCTCCGCCACGGTCGGCGGCTCGTCCAGATAGCGGCGCACGGTGTACTCGGCGCCCTCTTCGTCCAGCAGCGACAGCGCCGAACTGCACTTGGAACAGGCGGGGTTGATCCAGATCTCCATACTCCGGTCCTTTCGCTCGGACGGCGGTGCCCCGCCGGTCGTCGCCGGACCACCGCCGCGGAAGGCACGGCGGTGGGCTGCCGGGGCCACGCCCCGGCGGGCGGCGAAGTGATGCCGCAGTGTGTCGGCACTGCCGAAGCCGGAGCGCACCGCAACAGCTTCGACGGGGAGCGGGGTGTTCTCCAGCAGTTCCTCGGCCAGCTGCAACCGCTGGTCGAGGATCCACCGGTGCGGCGTCGTCCCGGTCGCGTCCTTGAACCGCCGGGCCAGCGTGCGCGGTGACATCGCGGCGCGTGCGGCCAGTTCTTCCACCGTCAGCGGCCGGTCCAGGTTCTCCTGCATCCAGTCGACGAGTTCCGTGAGGCCGTAACCGGTACGGGCGGCAGGCACGGGCATCTCGACGAACTGGGCCTGCCCGCCCGCGCGATGGGCCGGAACGACCATGCGGCGCGCCAGGGCGTTGGCGGTGGCGGCCCCGTGTTCCCGGCGCACCATGTGCAGGCAGGCATCTATGCCCGCTGCCGCCCCTGCGCTGGTGAGAACGGGGCCGTCTTCGACGTAGAGCACGTCGCTGTCCACCCGGACACGGGGATGGAGTCGGGCCAGGCGGGCGGCGAACTGCCAGTGCGTGGCGGCCCGCCGCCCGTCGAGGATCCCGGCGGACGCCAGCAGGAATGCCCCCGTGCACACGGACAGCACACGGGCACCGCGGGCGACGGCTTCACGGAGCGCCTCGAGAAGCGGCTCGGGCGGATCGTCCTCCAACTGCGGCCACGCCGGAACGGTGACCAGGTCCGCGGCCGCGATCCGCTCCGGACCGTGCGCGACCTGCAGTGTGAAGCCCGAAGTGGTCATGACCGGGCCGGGCCGGGCGGCGCACAGCGCGAAATCATGGACGGGGAAGCCGTCGTCCGAGCGGTCCAGCCCGAAGACCTGGGCGACGACGCCCAGTTCGAAGACGGCAGCCTGCCGCCCGACGAGGGCGACCACGTTGCGGAGCACCCGGTCAGCATGGCAGGAATTCATGGCAGAAAATACCCGTGCACTGGCAGTTCTGCCACTGTTGCGGGACTGAGTCCGGCAGCAGGATCCCGGTATGGACAGAACCAGACACCACGCCGGAACGGACTCCTCCGTCGGCGGCTTCCCGCTCCCCGGCACGGGCGGCCCCGCCGCCGTCGCCGTCCCCGCGCCGGACAGCGGACACCAGCGATGGGCGGGCGCACCCAGCGCTCACCGGGATACCGACAGATCGATTCTGCTCGCCTACCGTGTGCGGGCAGGGGAGGACCACAACGTCGTCGCCCGCTCCGCGGACGGCGTCACCTTCACCACGCTCACCGTCCTCACCCCCGGCCGGCTCGGCGCCGCCATGGTCGAGCGCCCCGCACTCGTGCGTACCGGCAGCGGTGCCTGGCGCCTCTACGTGAGCTGCGCGACGCCCGGCAGCAAGCACTGGTGGGTCGGCGTGGTCGAGGCGGCAACCCCGGAAGGACTGGGCGTCGCCCCGGTCACGCCGGTGTTCGAGGGGGACCGGCACACCGCTGTGAAGGACCCCGTCATCCGAAGACGCGGTGACCGCTGGGAGGCGTGGCTGTGCTGCCACCCCCTGGACGAACCGGGCGAGGAGGACCGGATGTCCACCGCCTACGCCACCAGCCGCGACGGGCTGCGCTGGCAGTGGCACGGCACCGTGCTCACCGGAAGGCCCGGCGCATGGGACGCGCGGGGCGCACGGCTGACCAGCGTTCTGCCCGACGGGCGTGCCGCCTACGACGGCCGGGCCTCCGCCGAGGAGAACTGGCGTGAACGCACAGGAGTGGCGGCACCGTGCGGTGCCGGCCACGGCCCGGGCAGTGCCGGCGACACCCCGCTTCTGGCCCCGGTCGGCGACGCGCCGGCCTGCGACGTGCGGTACCTGGAGGCACTGCCCGCGCCCGGGGGCGGATACCGCATCTACTACGAGGCCCGGCTCCCGGCCGGAAGTCACGAGCTGCGCACCGAGACCGTCCCCGCGCCGGGGCAGGTGCCGGCTTCCCGCTAGGAGGACTCGTCCACCACGGGGATCTCGCCGGAACCGCGCGCGATCAGCTTCGTCGGCAGCGTCGTCCTGCCGGGGGCGGGGGAGTGGCCCGCCATCCGCTCGAACATCAGCCTGGCCGCGGTGCGTCCGATCTCCTCGACGTCGTGGGAGATCACCGTGACGGGCGGGTCGATCAGGTCGGCCGTCTCGAAGTCGTCGAAGCCGACCATCGCGACCCGCCGGGTCAGGCCCAGCCTCCGCAGCGCCCGTACGGCACCGATGGTGCACTGGTTGTTGAGCGTGAACAGCGCCGTCGGCGGCTGCCCGGAGCCGAGAAGATCCAGGCACGCGTGCATGGCCTCCTCGGCGCAGCGCGCACCCAGACGCGTCAACTCCTCGGCGTATGCGACCTGTTCGGTGCGCAGCGCGGCACGGTGGCCGCCGATGCGCTCCGCGACGCTGAAGATCCGCTCGTCGTCTCCCACCACGCCGATCCTGCGGTGACCTTGGCGCAGCAGATGTGCCGTCCCCGCGCGGGCTCCCTCGGCGTGGTCCGTGAGCACTGCGTCGGCGGCGATGCCGTGGGGTGGCCGGTCGACGAAGACGACGGGCACTCCCGCCTGCTGTTCCGGCCGGAGAAAGCCGTGGTCCTCGCCGGCGGGCACCACGATCAGGCCGTCGACGCGCCGTGAACACAGCGCGGTCAGCGTCTCGCGTTCGCGGGCGGCCGTTCCCGACGAGGCGGTGAGCACGAAGCTGCCCTGCTGCCGGGCGATCTCGTCGATCCCGTGCACGAGGCTGTCGTGGAAGCGGGTCCCGGCCTGCGGGAGCGCGAGCCCGATGGTGCTCGTACGGTCGCTCTGGCGCAGACCGCGCGCCAAGTCGTTGCGCCGGAAGCCGAGTTCGGCCATCGCCTGCAGGATGCGTTCCGCGGTGGCGGCCGAGACGCCGTCCTCGCCGTTGAGGACGCGGGAGACGCTCTTGATGCTCGTGCCGACATGCGCGGCGACGTCCTTCATCGTCGGGCGTCCCGCCCGCCCGCCGGTCCTGCCTGTCCCGCCCACCGCTGACGGCACCCCCTCGTCGTCCACTGCCGCGCCGCGGCGCCGCAAGCTCTTCCGTCGTCCCTCTTGACGCAGCGGCCTCACCAAGTGTGCACTGCTCCCGCGACTACGTCAACGTTGACGTATACCCGGAAGCCCTCTGAACAGGAGAAACGTGCACGTCCCCGCCTCCCCGCCGCAGCGCACGGCAGCCCAGGAACCCCTCGCAGTCGTGGTGCCGCACACGCACTGGGACCGCGAGTGGTACAGCCCGTTCGAGACGATGCGTTTCGCGCTCGTACAGTTCCTCGACGAGCTGATCGACGTTTTGGAGGACGAGCCCGCACTGCCGGCCTTCCTCCTCGACGGCCAGGCGGTGATCCTCGAGGACTACACCGAGATCAGGCGGGACCGGCGCGAGCGGCTCACCGCGCTGGTGGAGGCCGGACGGCTGCGCCCCGGACCGTTCTATGTACAGCCCGACGAGTTCCACGTCTCCGGCGAGGCGCTGGTGCGCAACCTGCTCATCGGCTGCCGCGTGAGCCGCGAGTACGGGCATGTGATGCGGGAGGGATATCTGCCGGACACCTTCGGGCACGTGCACCAACTCCCGCAGATCCTGCGCGGGTTCGGCATCAGCACCTTCTACGCGATGCGCGGCTTCGGGGAGGAGACGGAGGCCGCCGGCAGCGAGTTCCACTGGGACGCCCCCGACGGATCGCGCGTTCGCGTGCACTGGCTCGCCGAGAGCTACTCCAACGCCGCCGTCCTCACCGGCGATCCGGCAACCCTCTCGCTGCACCACGGCATACTCGTCGGCTACGACCGCCTCGGCGAACTGCTGGAACGTCTCGGGGCGCGCTCGCAGACCGGCGTACTGCTGCTGCTGAACGGCGGCGACCATCTGCGGGTCCAGCAGGGCGTGCCCGGCATGGTCCGCTCGCTGGACGCCGCCCAGGCAGCCTCCGGCGGACCCAGGCTCCGGCTCGGAGGCCTGGAGGAGTTCCGCCGCCTCACCGACGAACGGCCGCCGCCGCAGGCCGAGTTCAGCGGCGAGCTGCGGTACGGCCGCAAGCACGACGTCTTCGACGGCATCGGCTCCACGCGCACGCCCATGAAGCGGCTCAACGAAGCCACCGAGGCCGCGCTGTGCGGCATCGCCGAACGGCTCGACGCGGTCGCCGCCGTCCAGGACGGCCGCTCCCACCTCGACTCACTGCGCCACGCCTGGCGCGAACTGGTGAAGAACTACGCCCACGACTCCATCTGCGGCTGCTCCGTCGACGAGGTCCACGAGGAGATGCACGTCCGCTTCGCCCGTGTGCGCCAGATCGCCGACGCCGTCACCGCCGACGCCCTGGCCCGTGTCGCCCACACCGCCGCGGCGGCAGGACCAGTGCACGGCACGGGAATTCCCCTCGCCGTGTTCAACCCGAGCGCCTTCCCGCGCTCGGGAGACGTGAGCGCCGACGTGGTCCCCGACCTCCAAGCACCGCTGGGGGAGCGGAAGTTCGGATGGACCCAGTCCCCGGAGCGTACGGACTGGAACCGCTACGCGCTCATCGGCCCCGACGGCAGGCGCCTCGGCTTCACCGCGGCCCCGGCTCCCGAGGTCCGGGTCGAGGACACCCTCGACCGCCGCAAGGAGATACACCGCGACCGGCTGACCTTCCATGCCGCCGACGTGCCAGCACTCGCCCCCGCCCTGTACCGTCTCGTGCCCCTGGACGAGGCACCGGCAGCGCCGCCGTCAACGCCGTCCCCGCGGACGGTACGAGAGGGGCGCAGCCTCGAAAACGGCCTTCTGCGCGTCGAGTTGGAGGCCGAAGGCACCCTCGCCGTCACCGACCTGGCCACCGGCCGCCGCCACACCGGCCTGCTCGAACTCCTCGACGACGGGGACGCCGGAGACGAGTACGGCTTCGGCCCGCTCCCCGGCGACCTGCCGGTCTCCTCGCGCACCGCCGGCTGGCAGGTGACCGACGGCCCGTCGCACGACGCACTCCTCGCCCGGGCCGAGCTGACCGTCCCCGTGGCCCTCGCCCCCGGACGCACCGCCCGCAGCGGCCACTCCACCGCCCTGCCCGTCTCGCTCACCGTCCGCCTGCCGCCCGGTGCCGGCCGCGTCGAAGTGGACGTGACCGTCGAGAACAACGCGGAGGACCACCGGATGCGGCTGCGCCTTCCCACGGGCCTGCACACCGGTCATTCCGTCGCCGAGTCCGCGTACGGCCTCATCCGCCGCCCTGCCGCACAGCCCGGCGGCGACGGCTGGCGGGACAGGCCGACCGGCGCCTTCGCCATGCGCCGCTTCGCAGCGCTGGAGGACGAGGACGGCACAGCGGGCCTGGCCGTCTTCACCGAGGGCCTGCACGAGTACACGCACACCGACGGCCACGTGCTGGAGGTGACGCTGCTGCGCTCCGTCGGCTGGCTGGCACGCCAGGACCACCCGCTGCGCCCCCACAAGGTCGGTCCCGAACTGCCCACGCCCGCCGCCCAGTGCCCGGGCAGGCACACCTTCCGCATCGCGCTGCGCCCGTACCAGGGAAGCGCGGAGACCGGCGATCTGTACCGCACCGCCGAGGAGTTCGCCCTGCCGCTCCTCACGCACGCCGTTCAGGGAAGCCGCCCCGGCCCCGCGCCTCAGGACGCGCCGCCGCCGGGTTTGAGCGTCGGCCCCCGGGAAGCCGTCGTCACCGCGGTCAAGAGCGCCGAGGACGGCGACGGAACGGTGCTGCGGCTCTTCAACAGCGCGGACAGGCACATCACGGCCACGGTCACCCCCGGATTCCCGCTCGGCGCCGTGCAGTTGTGCGACATGGAGGAGAACCCGCAGCAGGAGCAGCCGATCCGGCCGGACGGAACCCTCCGGCTCCCGCTTGCCGCCGGCCGGATCACCACACTGCGACTGCACCCGACAGCACAGACGACCAGGAGGCGATGAGGCATGCGACACCCACCGTCACGGCCCGCCCCCTCGGGCGGCCTCACCCGGCGGCACCTGCTCCACGCAGGCGGTGCCGCAGCCGCGCTCACTCTCGCCCCGGGCTGCGCGTCATCCGGGAGCGGCCCCAGGAGCGCCGGCTGGCAGGCAATACCGCCGTACTCGCTGCAGGCCCCGGACCCGAAACGGGCCGCCTACCTCAAGCGGCGCCTCGCGGCGCACCGCAAGCGTTCCCCGTACGGCATCGAACCGCTCGTCAGCAGCAACGACACCTCCGCGGCCATGGCGAAGCTGCTGCTCCAGGCGTCCCAGGGCCGAGCACCGGACATCGCCCAGGTCGACTCGTACATCTTCGGCCGCATCGCCCCGTACGCACAGCCCGTACAGCGGCACATGAAACGGCTGGGCCTGCGACTGGAGGACTGGTTTCCCACGATGCGCCGCGAGATGGAGCGGCGGCCCGGCGACGTGCGGGGCCTGCAGTTCACCTCCGACCTGAGGGTGCTGTACTACCGCCGCGATCTCGTCCGTACCCCTCCAAGCGACTGGGACGAGATGATCGACATGGCGCGGCCTCTCGCCCGGCGCGGCTACTCGGTGCTGTTCCCCGCTGGACGCAGCGAAGGCGCCGTCACCACGACGCTGTGGCCGGCCTACTGGAGCCAGGGCGCCGAACTCTTCGGCAGCGACGGAGAACCCGCCTTCGCGACGGGCAAGGGCTACGAGGCGATGCGCTCCTGCCTGAGGTCGGTGGAGCGCGCCGTCGGCGCCGGAGTCGTGCCGCGCCGGGTGGCCGGTTTCGACCAGGAGGACGACGAGAATCCCGACATCGTCGCCGGCCGCGTCGCGATGTTCCTGGGCGGAAGCTGGCAGGCCGCCGCTCTCGACGGCCTCATGAAGGATCAGGACTTCTTCCGTCGCTGGGGCGTGGCGCCCATGCCCGCCATGGGCGGTGGCCGTCACGTCAGTGCCACCGGCGGATGGCTGTGGGCGGCTTTCACCGACGACGAGGAGAAGATCGCCGCCGGGCTCGACTGGGTCGGCTCCGCCTACGTCGGCGACCGCGGCATGGCCGAGTGGTGCTCGCTCGGCGGCTATCTCCCGCCGCGGCAGAGCATCTACGGCGACGACGCGTACGAACAGGACCCGTTCACGCCCGTCTTCCGCGAGCACATCGTCCGCTACGGCAGGGCACGCCCGTCGGACCGCAAGTACCAGGACGTCTCCCACACGCTGCAGATCGCCCTTTCCGGTGTGGCCTCCGGGACCGCCGGTGCGACGGAGGCTCTCGACCAGGCTCTCGACCGGCTCGTGGGATGAGCCGAGCAAGGGAGGAAGAAGCGATGGCCACCACCGTGAACCCCGCGGACCCCGAGGGCCCCGCGGACCCCGGGTCCGGGCTCGGGCTGCGGGACCGCCGAGTCCCGCGGCGGCCGCGTTCGTCCGGGCGCTCGGGAGGCGTGGCGGGCTCGTCCTGGCCGTGGCTGCTGCCGCTGGGCACCGTGCTGCTGGTCGTGCTCGTCTATCCGGTGCTCGAGATCGTGCGGCTGAGCTTCACCGATGCCAGCCTCGTGACGGGCGAGCCCTACAGCGTCACCTCCGAGACGTACACCTCGCTCGTGACCGGCACGGACTTCCGTCACACGTTGCAGGTGACGTTCCTGTTCGTACTGCTGAGCGTCGTCTTCCAGCTGCTTCTCGGACTCGCCGTCGCGCTGCTCGTCCACGGCGCGGAACGCCGGGGGCTGCGCGGCGTCGTGGCCACGCGGGCCGTGGTGCTGACGGCTTGGGCGATCCCGGGCGTGATCATCGGCGTCATCTGGAGCCTGCTCTATCAGGAGACCGCGTCGGGAGTCCTGAACCACGGGCTGTCCCTGCTGGGATTCTCCGGGAACACCCCGTTCCTCTCCGACCCCGACAACGCCCTCGTCTCCGTCATCGTCGCCAACATCTGGCGGGGCACGGCCCTTTCGATGATCCTTTGCTATGCCGGGATCAAGACCGTCCCGGACCAGTTGTACGAGGCGGCCCGCATCGACGGTGCCTCGCCCGTGCAGACGCTCTTCCGCGTCACGCTTCCGATGATGCTGCCCATCCTCACCATGAACCTCGTCCTGGCGACGGTGGAGACCTTCAACAGCTTCGACATGGTGCTCTCACTCACCGGCGGCGGACCCGGCACGGCCACGCAGGTCCTCGCCCTCGACGTCTACGACCAGATCTTCCGTCAGCTGAACCTGGGCAGGGGAGCGGCGATGGCCGTCGTCCTCATGGCCGTCAACGTCCTCGTGATCGGCCTGTACGTGCGGCTGACCGAACGTCAGGAGAAGGAGATATGAGCCTGAGCGACCACAACTCTCCGGCGTCAGGGAGCAGTCGACCGGGCCACGTCCGAACTCCCGCCCGGGCGGGCCGGGTTGCCGACGCGGTCCCCGGCCGTCGTCCCGGGATGCGCCGCCGCACGGACGCCGCCTACTACGCCGCCATGCTCGGTCTGGTCGCGGTCTTCGCCTTCCCCTTGGTGTGGGTGGCGTCGCTCTCGCTCAAGACCGGCCCGGAGGTGCTGCGTTCACCGCCCTCACTGCTGCCGCAGGACCCGCAGTGGGCGAACTACGCCCACGTCCTGGAGACCACACCCATCGGCCGCTACCTGCTCAACTCCGTGATCCTGGTGGCCGCCGGCGTCGTCGGCGCACTGCTGCTGAGCGTCCCCGCGGCGTACGCCCTCTCCCGCTTCCGCGGCCGCATGCGCGGCCCCCGCGCCTTCACCCGTGCGGTGCTCGCCGCGCAGCTTCTGTCCCCGCTGATCATCGCCGTACCCGTCTACCGGGTCTTCGTCACGCTCGGCCTGATCAACGACTACGTGGGTCTCGTGCTGGTCTACATCGCCGTCACGGCGCCGTTCCTCACCTGGTTCCTCAAGAACTACCTGGACACGATCCCCACGGAACTCGACGAGGCGGGACGCGTGGACGGCTGTTCGCGGCTGCGGGCGCTGGTCCTCCTGGTGCTGCCCGCGGCCAAGCCCGGCCTCGTCTCCGCCGGGATCGTCGCAGGGGTCACCACCTGGTCGCAGTTCGTCCTGCCCTTCATACTCGTCGACTCTCCCGACCTGGCGCCGGTCTCGGTGGGAGTGGTCAATCTGCAGTCGACCAGCGGGGAGATCACCACCCAGTACCTCGCGGCCGGATGCATGCTCGCCGTCGCCCCTGTGATCGTGGTCTTCGCCTTCCTCCAGCGTCACATCGTCGGCGCCCTCACCGCCGGCGCGGTCAAGACATGACGTACGGGATAGCCTGAACCGCGTGAGCGGCACCTGGGACCCGGAAGGCGCGGGTGTGCTGCGTCTTCCGTCGGGACGCCTGATCAGGGGACGCGGCCTGCGCCCCGAGCTGCCCCCGGGCCCGGAACCTGCCTTCTCCGTCTTCCTGCTCGGCAAGCAGCCGCCTCAAGTGCCGTGGGATTCCCGGTGGTTGCGCTGGCCGGACTTCCGGTTGCCCACGAGCAGAACGCAGGCGCTGGCCCTGCTGAGCGAGGCATGGTCACGCGCGGAGGCCGAGCGCGTCGAAGTGGCGTGCGGCGGAGGGCGCGGACGCACCGGCACGGCGCTGGCATGCCTGGCGGTCCTCGACGGCGTACCCGCCGCGGAAGCGGTCGCCTTCGTACGGCGTCACTACGATCCCCGCGCCGTGGAGACGCCCTGGCAGCGCCGTTACGTACTCCGCTTCACGAGGTGACCGCCCGGACCCGGCCGGACCTGCCGGGTCCCGCGCGTCACCCTCCGGCGCTCTGCAGGAGATCCGGGTCCCGCCCCAGTACCGTCCGTCCGCCGTCGACGGGCAGTGTGACTCCCGTGATGAAGGCCGCCTCGGGGGAGAGCAGATGGGCCACGGCCGCCGCGACCTCGTCAGGCCGTCCGGTCCTCCCGAGCGGATGGAGCGCAGTCATCTCCGCCTCAACGTGTGCCGCGACGTCCGGCTCCTGCGCGGCGAGAAGCGACGCGTAGCCTTCCGTACGGACGGAACCGGGCGCCACGGCGTTGACGCGGATGCCTCGTGGCCCGTACTCGACGGCCAGCGCGCGGGTGAGCCCCTCGATGGCCGCCTTCGCGGTGGCGTACGGCGTGCAGCCGGGGACGGGGCGGCGGGCCTGGTGCGAGGTGACGTTGACGACGGACCCGTGCGTCCCGGCGGCGAGGAAACGCCGTACGGCAGTCGCACACCCGGTGACGGCCGGGTCCATGACGGCCGAGATCAGCTCCAGAACCGTGCGCGTCGGGGACGTGCCGAGCGAGGCGTCGCGGAAGACGGCCGCGTTGTTGACCCAGCCGCCGAGGGTGCCCGCCGCCTGCGCGAGGTCTGCGGCATGCTCGGTGACGGCTTCGTCCGCGGCGCTGCCCGCGACCGTCCTGGCGCGTGAAGCGTTCGGATGCTCCTCCAGCCACCCCAGGGAGTCCGGGTCCACGTCGATCGCCACGACGGTGTGGCCGCGGGCGAGCAGCCGCTCCACCACCGCCCTTCCGATGCCCCGGCCTCCACCTGTCACCACATAGGCGCTGCCCATCACCGCCACCTCTCCCGCTCCGGCCTCGCCCTGCCTGCACGCAGCAGACTCACGTCACCGCCCGCATCGTGTCAACAGCATTCGTCGAAGCACTTCGACAACGGTTGTGGGCGGAATCCGCTTCTTGCTGGGGAGAGCGGGGGAGCGGGGTCAGCGGCGTCAGGTGGAGCCGCGCCGCACGAGCTCCAGCCTCAGCTTGACCTCCCGCACGGCAGCGGGCTCACCGCCCATGCGCTGCAGCAGCAACTCCGTCGCCGCGTGCCCCGACTCCTCCAGTGGCTGCCGCACCGTCGTCAGCCCCATGGCCTGCGCCAGCTCGCTGTCGTCGAAGCCAGCCACCGCCAGCTCTCCGGGTACGTCGAGGCCCAGCGCCTGCGCCGCCCGCAGCGCACCGGCGGCGAGCGTGTCGTCGCCGGCGAACAGCGCGGCGGGGCGCCGCGGTCCGGACAGCAGGCGCTGCGCCGCGTCAGCCGCCTGGTCCAGTGCGTGTCCGGTGAAGTGCACGTTCTCCGCCGGAAGCCGGTGGCCCGCCTCGCCGAGGGCAGCCCGGAACCCCGACAGCCGCCGCTGTCCGGGAGACACGTATGCGTCGGACTCCTGCGCCTCGCCGAGGAAGCCGAAGCTGCGGTACCCACGCTCCAGCAGATGCTCCGCCATGATGCGGCCGCCTTCGGCGTCGTCCGCATGCACCGAGTCGAAACCGGCACGGCTCACGTCCACCAGCACCGAAGGCAGTCCCAGCCCGGCGAGGCGCCGGGCGGTGCTCTCCTCCAGCGGGAGGCTCATGACGATCAGGCCGTCGAGCCGGCCCGTCAGCGGCAGGCTGTCGAGCAGAGGTGAGGGAGACGTGGCCGCCGACGCGTGGTCGAAGACGACGACTTCCAGCGGCCTGTCGCCCACCGCCCGCAGAACGCCGCTCAGACGCCGGGCCACCGACGGATACGACGTGTACGGGGCGAGCACCCCGATCCGTCCGAACCCCTTGCGAGCCTTAGCGACAGCCTCCGACTTGGGTGTGTAGCCGAGGGAGTCGGCGGCCTGGAGGACTCGACGGCGCGTGCCTTCACTGACACGGGCGGGGGTGTTGAGGGCCAGCGACACCGTGGAGATGCTCACGCCCGCCTCGGAGGCGACGTCGTAGATGGTGACTCTGCGCGGCAACTGCCCTCAGCTCTCCTCGACTTCGGAGCGTGACCACGGCATCGTACTCGGCGCCGTGCGCCCCCTCGGGACAGCCGCGGCCCGGTGCCGTGCCTCGACCCGCCGCAGCACCGTCGCACCGAGCTCCGTCAGCCGCCGCACCTCCGCGTCGACCTGCCCGGGGCCGACGTGCAGATCCATGTGCAGACGGTTCTTGACCTGTTTGGCCTCGGGCACCGCCTGGAAGAGCAGCCGCCTGCCCAGACCCGTACCGCTGGACCCGTCGACGGGGTCGTCGGGATGGCGCACCGCGGACAGCTCCCGCCATGCCTTGTGCCCGTCGACCACGGTGTAGTCGCTCTCGTCCACGGCGCCGAAGCCGATCAGGCGCTCGATGAGCACGCTGTTGTCCTCGACCTCGTAGCCCAGGGCCGTCGCCCAGAACCGGGCGAGCTGCAGCGGGTCGGCGCAGTCGATGACGAGTTTCCACTCGAGAGCCATCCGATCCTCCAGATCCGGCGGGGACGGGACGCGGGCTGGAGACCAGCCCCGATCTGAAACCACTTATAATGGTTACATGACGGCTACGGCGAACGGGGTGGCGCTCCGTTCACCCGAGGGCACGAGCTTCGTCTTCGACGCGGGGGCCCTGTGCCTGGAGTTCCTCACCACCGGAAGTCCGGGAGTCCTCTCCGGCCACGACGCCCTGCAGACTCCGGACGATCTGGCCCGGTGGTGCGCCGCGTCCAGACTGCGCCTCGCGCCCGGCGACCTGCACATCAGCGACGGCGAGTTCCGGGCGGCCCGGTGGCTGCGGGATGCGCTGTCCCGTCTCACCGGGGCCGTCGCAGCCGGCCGGCCGCCGCGCCCTCCGGACGTCGACGAGGTGAACCAGGCCGCGCAACTGCCGCCCCTCGTCCCGCAGATGGCCGCAGGCGGAGCGCACAGCCGGTACCTTCCCGCGGACGCCTTCCAGGTGCTCTCAACCGTGGCCCGCGACGCCGTCGAACTGTTCACCGGCCCTCTCGCGACTCGCGTACGTGAGTGCGGGGCACCGGACTGCTCGCTGGTGTTCGTCGACACCTCACGGCCGGGACGGCGCCGGTGGTGCACCATGGAGCGCTGCGGTAACCGGCACAAGGTCCGTTCGCTGCGTGAGCGCCGCAGCACGGAGACACAGGCCGGGGACGGGGAAGGCGCCGAACGGTGAGAGACGGGCGGCGCTCGTATCCGGGCCGGGCCCCTCGCTGTCAGCTGTCAATTTCCGTCATCTGTCATCTGTCATCGGTTGTCCGTAACCCCCGATCCGTCAATCCGGCGTCACCGTATGCCGTCGTCTCCCGGCTGTATCTCCGACGCATCCTGGAACCACTCACGCGCCGCCGCCGCGACCTGCTCCAGCGCGCCCGGTTCCTCGAAGAGATGCGTCGCCCCCGGTACGACCTCGACGCGGTGCTCCACGTGCAGCAGATCTGCCGCCTCCCGGTTCAGCTCCAGCACCTGCGGATCCCGCCCGCCGACCAGCAGCAGTACGGGCACATCGACCCGCGCCAGCGCGTCACCCGCCAGGTCGGGCCGTCCCCCGCGAGAGACCACGGACACGACCGGACCGGACCGCGCCGCCGCAGCGACCAGCGCCGCCGCGGCGCCCGTGCTCGCACCGAAGAGATGAACGGGCAACGCTTCCGTCACGGGGTGCTTGCCGAGCCAGTCGACCCCCGTGACCGTCCGCTCGCTCAGCAGAGCGATGTCGAACCGGTGTTCCCCGGTGGCCGCGTCGGCACGTTCCTCCTCCTCGCTGAGAAGGTCGATCAGCAGCGTTCCCCACCCGTACCGGCGCAGCTCCCCGGCGACCGCCCGGTTGCGTGGGCTGTGCCGGGAGCTGCCGCTCCCGTGCACGAAGAGCACCACGCCGCGCGGGGACGCCGGTACCTCGAGGTCACCGGGGAGTTCCACACTGCCCGGTACCCTCACAGAGACCGTCTCCGAGATCATCAGCGCTTCCCCTTCCGGCTCGCGGTCACTGCCCTCCGGGGTAGCCGTCCCGCCGCCGGGTCATGCACGTACGTACGTACGGCACCGTCGCCGCCTGCCGGCTGCATCGCGCCGTACGCCCGCCATGCCCAGCCCGCGGCAGTCTTCGCAGGAGCGAACGGATACCACCAGCCGTGACGCCGGATGACGTACCCGTGGAAGGGGCTGTCCGTCGTGACCTTGGCAAGGCGGGTGCGGGGGCGGCGGGGGCCTCCAGCCCCGCTCGGAACGATCACTGCGATCCCGCCGGGACTCAGTCACGCACGAAACGGCCGCCCGCCGCGTGTGTCCGTGCGGTGGGCGGCCGTTCAGCGCCTTCTTGAGCGTCTTCCTCAGCCGTGAAGCGGCATGCGACGCCTGAGGCCGGCCCTCAAGTCTGGGGCTTGCTGCCGTGGTTGGCCGCGTTCTTGCGGCGTGCCTTCTTCTTGCGACGGCGCTTCGACGACATGTCGACTCCTCTCCTTGGTGATTCTCTCCCGGGTGAACCCGTGCAGATCACGGTCACGTGGGCACCTATCCGGCTACGAGGACACCATCCACGCTCTCAGCGTCCGGCACCGGGGGCCGGTGCCGGCCCGGGACGGGCGAGGATACTTGAGCGGCCGCTTCGCACACGAACGGTGCACGCTGGTGTACGGCTGCTTTCTTCAGCCGCCTCGCACCCGGGGCCATGCCCGCTCGACGCCCTCCCGCTCCAGAAGCCGGCAGAACTCCCCGCTCAGCGCAGGTTTCTCGTGCACCTGGTGCGGTTCTGTGCCGCGTTCCAGGCAGAAGGCCGCCAGCAGCGACGACGCCTCGCCGATGTTCCACTCGACGGGATGCAGCCGCAGACAGCCGTTGGAGATGTGTGTGGTGCCGGCGTTCTTGCAGGCGGGGAGAAGGTTGCGCATCCGCACCGGCAGCAGTGCGCCGAGCGGGATCTCGAAGGGCACGCTGGGGATGTCGATGTAGTTGTCTCCGCCTGTCGAGGGGTGCAGGTCGATGCGGTACGAGCCGATGCCCACCGCGTCCTCGTAGCGCGGACCGCCATCCGGTCCGGCCACGTCCGCTGCCACATCGTTCTCGGTGACGGTGCGAAGTGCCCGAATGCGGCGGGACTCCCGTACGTACGGCGCCTTGGCCAGGCCGTCCGCGGTGCCCGTCACATCGGGGCGCAGCCGAAGGCCGGGGAAGCCGGTGCCGCCATCTGGGCGCGGCGCTTCCGTCTGGAGCCAGTACAGCAGGGAACGGCTCAACTCCCTTGCCTGGCCGAGGTGATGGGCAGCGCTCTCGTCGTCGGTCTCGACGATCGGTCCCAGCCAGTAGTCGTTCATCGGCCAGTTGACGAGGGTGATGTCCGAACCGAAGGAGCCCGGCGTGTGCAGTCCGCGGGCGAGGATGCGGCGGAACATCCACAGTTCCCGGTCGCCGTTGTCGCGGGCCGGGTCGGTGAGTTCGTCCACAGGGTCGCCGGCCGGGTTGGGGTCCAGCCACCGCTCGTACGGTTCCAGCGTGCTCGGCACGGGCGCCAGGAACCCCAGCAGCGGGCCCGGCCAGAAATCCGGCTCGTAGGCGCGCCAGCTCTCGTACGAGGCGGGGCGGTCGATGGTGTGATCCTCGCCGTCGTGGTGAGAGAGGGCGAAAGTCACCGTGAAACTCTGGATGTTGGCCGGCTGGGCGTCGGCCGGGGCATGCGGTTCGCCGTGCTCGTCCGCGCTCTCCGCCCCGATGACGTACTCGGCTCCCGCAGCCGGAAGCAGATCACCGTGCTCGGTCGCGTCGAGGAAGAACGGGGCGGTTGCCACGGTGAGTTCACCGTCCGGGCCACGCACCTGGAGCGCCTCGACCCGGTCGCCGTCACAGGCTGCACCGGTCACACGATGGCGCAGCAGCACGGTCAGCCGTCCCGCCGCCACATGCGGTGCCAGCCGGGCCTCGATCACGGACAGCGCGGCGCGCGGCTCGTGGCACAGACCGCTGACCCGTGCCGCACCCGGATTGAGATGCTGCCAGGCCCGTGCCCGCTCCGTCAGGGGATACCACGTGCGGTAGTAGGCGCGTACGTCCTGGCGCAGCTGCCGGTAGGAGGCCGTGCAGCCGAACTGCTCGATCCACGGATGCTCGTCCGGGGGCACGGCCTGCGAGGTGAGCTGACCTCCGAGCCAGTCGGTCTCCTCGACCAGCAGCACCCGGTGACCGTGGCGGCACGCGGCCAGCGCGGCGGCCACCCCTCCCAGGCCCCCGCCGGCGACGACGAGGTCTGCTCGTATCTCACTCATGCCTTCCCTGGTCTCCTTCCGAGCCGGTGTGCGAGCGCCGCCAGGGTTGCGGCCAGAGGAACCCCTTACCGGGCGGCGGCGCTTCATGACCGTGTTCTGCGGCGAGTTCCTCGAAGGTGAGCCCGGCCAGAGCGCGGTCGAGGGTATCGGCCATGAACGGGCAGTCGGTGACGGGGTGTTCGGCCGGGCACTCCAGCGCATGCCGGAGGAAGTGCTGCGCCCCTTCGGCGCGGGCGATCAGCTCGCCGAGCGCGGTGACGGTCCCGGTCACGGCCTGGCGCCACTGGCCGCCGGAGTCGTGGAGGACGGCGCGGGTGTCCTCCAGGCTCATTCCCAGGTGTCGCATGAACTGTACGAATGCGAGTTTTCGGAGTTCCTCCGGCCCGTACATGCGCTGTCCGCCGCGCCGGGCGGTGGGCGTGACGACGTCGCGTTCCTCGTAGTAGCGCAGCGCTGAGGTCTTCAGGCCCAGTCTGCGTGCCGCTTCACCGATCCCGACGAGCTCCATGGCGTCATTTGACTTCAAGCCGACTTGAAGCGCCAGTGTTGCGTCATGGACACCAGTCAGAGCTCGTGGGCCGCCGACCGGCCCGTTACCTCGCCTTTCGCCCGTCCCGCCGGCGTCCTCGGGCGCCTCGCGGGGCGGTTCATGCTGTGGACCAACCGGCAGGAGGAGGTGATCGACCTGCTCGACATCCAACCCGGCGACGAGGTCCTGGAGGTGGGGTACGGGCCGGGTGGGCTGGTGCGGCTGCTCGCGGCCCGGACCGGGGCTGTCCGCGGGGTGGATCCGTCACCTGAGATGCACGCCGCCGCCACCCGCACCAACCGCGCGGCGGTCCGCGCTGGCCGGGTCGTTCTCGGCCTCGGGACGGCGGAAGCGACCGGAGAGGAGGACCGCAGCGTGGACCGTGTCGTCTGCGTCAACAATGTCGCCATCTGGCCTGACCTTGAGGCCGGCCTGCGGGAGCTGCACCGCGTCCTGCGTCCCGGAGGGCAGATGGTGATCGCCTGGCACGGCGGGGCGTCACCGGGGCGTATCGCGCGCAGTCTGCGGCTGTCGGAGGAGCAGTTGCAGCGCATCGAGCAGGGGCTGGGGGTGCTTTTCTCCGGGGTGAGCCGTCATGAGTTGCGTAACCTTGTTGCGTTCAGGGTGATGCGGTGAGTGTCTGTTTGTGTATGTCCTGTTTGCATTGCGCGGGTTTTACGGGCGTGTGGGAGTGACCGCTTGCTGCCGGGGTGGGGTGGGGTGGGGTGGGGTGGTGTGGGGTGGTCGCTGGGTGTGGGTGACTTGGATCCGGGTGGTGTTGTTGCGGCTGTCGGTGTGGGCCGTCGCGCGGGCCCTTGGCGTCGGCGTCGTGTGTGGGGGCGGAAGGGTTGCCGTGGGCGGAGTTTGTGGTGGGTGAAGTGTTGGTGTGCGGCGAGGGGGTCGAGGGAGTCGTAGGCCTTTTCCTGGTCGTGGGTCACGTCGGTGTGTGCAACTGCCGGTCGTGCGCTCTTGATCGTAGTCAGTTCGCCGGTGTCGTCAGTGTGAGGTCGAGTGCTGCGGTGAGGATGCTGTCGGTGTCGATGCCGTGGTGGTGGTGGACGTCGTGGAGGTTTCCGCTCTGTCCGAAGCCGGTGACGCCGAGTGTGCGGCTGGGTACGTGGTGGATGGCGGCGAGGAAGGCGAGGGTGTGGGGGTGTCCGTCGAGGACGGTCACCATGGGGCGGGCCCGCTGGTGGGGGAAGGTCTGGTCGAGGATCCAGTCGGGGCCGTCGTGGAGGCCCTGGCGTGCGCGCAGGGCGCGGAAGAGGAGGTCGGGGCTGGTGATGCAGACGACGTCTGTTCCGGTGCCGAGTTCGTCGAGGCGGTCGGCGGCGTGGAGTGCTTCGGTGATCATGGCGCCCATGGCTGCGATGGTCAGGGAGGGGTTGTCGTGGCGGCGTAGGAGGTAGCCGCCTGCGGTGGACTGGCGGCGGCGTCGTTCCCGGGCGGCGGGGTCGGTGGGGACGGCGGCGAGGGTCTGGTCGACGGGGCGGGTGGACAGCCGCAGGTAGGTGGAATGGCCGTCGGGTTTGCCGAGGTTGGCCAGGCCTGCGAGGAGGCACCATTCGGTGTCGAGGGCGAAGGCGGGTTCGTAGGCGGTGCAGCCGGGCTGTTCCAGACCGATCGAGGGTGTGGTGACGGACTGGTGGGCGCCGCCTTCGGGGGCGAGGCTGACTCCTGAGGGTGTTCCCACGAGGATCGACTGTCCGCCCGCGTACATTCCGAACGACCATGGTTCCAGGGCCCGGCCGACGAACGGGTCGTAGACCACGCCGATGGGCAGCAGTGGTGTGCCCCAGCGGCTCCAGGTGGCTCCCAGTTCGCCCAGCAGGCCGACCAGGTTGGTCTCGGCGATGCCCAGTTCGATGTGCTGTCCGCCGGGCTGTTCGCGCCAGTGGAGGATGGTCTCGGCGTCGTCGGCGAACCAGTCCCGGCGCTGTGTGGGGGACCAGGTGCCGACCTTGTTCAGCCAGCCGCCGAGGTTCGTCGTCGAGGCGACGTCGGGGCAGACGGTGACCACGTGTCCGGCTGCCTGCGGGGCCTGGCGGGTGAGGTCCAGCAGGGCCCTGCCGAGGGCCTGCTGGGTGGAGCCTTTCCCGGAAGGTGTGCGCCCGAAGTCCCGGGGCAGCGGCGGGGGTTGCTGCGGGGGCGGGTCCTGGCGGGACAGTCTCCGTGCTGCGCGTTCGCACAGTCCGGCCTCGGCGCTGCCCGGGGGGAAGCGGGTCCAGGGTGTGTCCGGGTCGGTTCCGGTCCGTGCTGCCAGCTGCTGCATCTGCTCGCCGGTCAGCAGTGCGGAGTGGTTCTGCGGGTGCCCGGCGGTGGGCAGTCCGTGTCCTTTGACGGTGTAGGCGAAGACGGCCGTGGGCCGTGTGTCGTCGATGAGGGAGTAGGCGTCGATGAGGGCGCCGAGGTCGTGCCCGCCGAGATTGCGCAGCAGGGAGACCACCGTTTCGTCGTCCAGTCCGGCCAGCAGCCGGGCGGTCTGCTCGCTTTCCGGGCCGGTGCCGGGCAGACGCTCGCGCAGCTGACCGGCGGTGCAGCGCAGCAGCCGCTGGTATTCGGGGTTGGTCATCGCATCGATGCGGGCGCGCAGTGCGTCACCGCCGGGCCGGGCGAACAGCTCTTCCAGCAGCCGCCCGTACTTGACGGTGATGACCTGCCATCCGGCCGCGTCGAACATGCCCTGCAGGCGGGTCGCGGAGATGTTCGGCACGACGCGGTCCAGTGACTGGCGGTTGAAGTCGATGATCCACACGATCTCGCCGAGGTCGGTCACCGCCGGGTCGAGTACGGCTTCCCAGCAGGCGCCCTCGTCGAGTTCGGCGTCTCCCAGCAGCGAGTACTGCCGTCCCGAACCGCCCGTTGCGAAGCGGCCGTTGACGTAGCGGCGGGCGAGGGCGCCCCAGATCGGGGCGGTCGCGCCGATGCCGACGGATCCGGTGGAGTAGTCGACGGGGTCGGGGTCCTTCTGGCGGCTGGGGTAGCTCTGCAGGCCGCCGAAGCTGCGCAGCGTGGTCAGATGCTGCTCGTCCAGCTCACCCAGGAGGTAGTTGATCGCATGCAGGACGGGCGAGGCGTGCGGTTTGACCGACACCCGGTCCTGGCGGCGCAGTTCGTGGAACCACAGCGCTGTCATGATCGACGTCATCGAGGCGCTGGAGGCCTGGTGGCCGCCGACCTTCAGCCCGGACGGGTTCGGGCGGACGCGGTTGGCGTGGTCGATGACCGACGTCGCCAGCCACAGCACCCGCTGCTCGACCGCTCTGAGTGTTTCCAGGCCGGTCCCGGGGGGCCGGTGTGCGGCCGTGCCGGCCGCCGTGGCCGTCCCTGTTCCGTCGTCCGTGGTCGTCATGCCGCCCGCCCGTTGTCTCCGAAGTCAGCAGATTGCCTCAACATGACAGCAGAGCGATGATGACCGCACAATCATGCCGCGTTCCACTGAGCAATCTGCACGGTGGGGAAGGCGTTCGGGGCTGTGAGGTTGAGCATTGTGACAGGTGAGGAATCCCTCG
>NZ_LJGT01000041.1:728-141468 GCF_001751365.1 Streptomyces abyssalis
GGGGCTTCCTCATGTGACCGTACAGTTGCCCGTATGGGCAGCTATGACGTGGTCGTCTTCGACAACGACGGCGTGCTGGTGGACAGCGAGCCGATCTCCAACCGCGTACTCGCCGAATATCTGACGGAGTTGGGGCATCCGACGACATTCGAGGAGTCGGTCCGGGACTACATGGGCGCGGCCGTCCACCGCATTCACGACCTGGTGCACCAGCGTTCGGGACGTCGGTTGCCCGATGACTTCGACGAGACTTTCCACGGGCGGGTGTTCACCGCATTCGGCAGCGAGTTGAAGGCCGTCGACGGCGTGCACGAGGTGCTCTCCAAACTGGACGCGGACGGGGTGCCGTACTGCGTGGCCTCGTCCGGCAGCCACGAGCGGATCAGAGTGGCCCTGCGGACGACGGGTCTCTACGAGCGCTTCGGCGAGGGGCGCATCTTCAGCGCGCAGGACGTCGGACGGGGCAAGCCCGCACCGGACCTCTTTCTGTTCGCCGCGGAGAAGATGGGTGTGAGGCCCGAGCGCTGCGCCGTCGTCGAGGACAGTCCGCTCGGAGTGCAGGCCGCTCTCGCCGCAGGCATGGACGTCTACGCGTACACGGCCATGACGCCCCTCGACCGGCTCGGCGGAGCCGGTGCCTGCTTCTCGCGAATGGAAGAGCTGTCGGCCTTGATCGCGTAGCCGGCCGAGTGGCCTCGCCGATCGCCGCCGGTACGGGGCCGGTACGGTGGCGGGATGAGTGGCGGCGCACAGTTGATGTGGGACGAGGCAGTCACCGGCTACGACTTCGGTCCAGGACACCCGATGGATCCGGTGCGGCTGGCGCTGACGATGCGGCTGGTCGAGGCACTGGGGCTCGACGCCCACAAGGATCTGAAGGTGGCCGCGGCGAAGGCGGCCGGGGATTCGACGCTGCGGCTCGTACACAGACAGGACTACATCGACGCGGTGCGCCGGGTCTCCGGCGATCCGGATTCGGCGACGGGTGAGTTCGGGCTCGGCACGCCTGACGATCCCGCCTTCGCCGGCATGCACGAGGCCTCGGCGCTGATCGCCGGGCAGTCGGTGGCGGCTGCGGACGCGGTGTGGCGCGGCGACGTGAAGCACGGGATCAACTTCGCCGGCGGCCTGCACCATGCGATGCACGCGTCGGCGTCTGGATTCTGCATCTACAACGACGCGGCGCTGGCCGTCGCCCGGCTCCTGGAGCAGGGGGCCGAGCGGGTCGCGTACGTCGATGTGGACGTGCACCACGGGGACGGGGTTCAGGACGCGTTCTGGAACGACCCGCGGGTGCTGACGATTTCGCTGCACGAGCACCCGCGGATGCTGTTCCCCGGTACGGGCTGGGCGGAGGAGACCGGCGGCCCGGACGCGGAGGGCACAGCGGTCAACGTGGCCCTGCCCGCCGGCACCGGGGACGAGGGCTGGCTGCGGGCGCTGCACGGTGTGGTGCCCGAACTCCTCGGCGAATTCCGGCCGCAGGCGCTCGTCACCCAGCACGGCGCCGACACCCACTTCGAGGATCCTCTGGCGCACCTGGCCGTGAGCGTGGACGCACAACGTGCCGCGGCCGAAGCGCTCCACGGCTGGGCGCACGAGTACGCGGACGGGCGCTGGGTGGCGCTCGGCGGCGGGGGATATGCGGTGTTCGACGTCGTACCGCGGACGTGGACGCATCTCGTCGCGATCGCCGCGGGCGCGCCCGTGCCGCCCGAAACGGAAGTCCCCGATGCCTGGCGGCAGATGGTGTACGCGCGTACGGGAAGTCCGGTGGCGCCGCAGCGGATGACCGACGGACGCGAACCGGTGTGCCGTGTGTGGTCGGAGACGGGGTACGACCCCGCCGACTCACTGGACCGTGCGGTGCACGCGACCAGGAAAGCCGTCTTCCCGGCGCACGGGCTGATGCCGTAGCCGGCCGGCGCCGCCGTGCCCTGCCCCCTGCGCTCGTACAAGGATTCGTCAGGTGGTCGCGGGCGCTGAGAGACACCGGTGCGGTGCTCAGCCGCGAGCATGGGCGGTGTGCTGAGCGGCGGCGGCAGCGGCAGAACGGAACGGAGCGGCCGGACGGGCGGAGGGCCCGCCGGTGCGGGTGCGCTGCGCGCGCATCTGCTCGCTTCCCGGCTGGCCGGAACGACCGCGACCAGCCGGGAGAAGAGCCTCCGGCGTTACCGGCTCTTCGCGGCCCGCGACCCGCGCGCCCTGATCGGCCTCGAACCCGAACACGACTGGCCCGTACCGGCGTTGCTCGCACTCATGGCTGAAACCTGCGGGGTGTCGGGCGACCCGGCTACCGTCTCGGGCCACGACACCATCGACCCCGAGCGGACGATCGCGGCGCTCGACGCTTTCGCCGGGCGGCTGCGAAGCGCGGCTGAGCGGCGGGTTCCCGTGTTGCTGGGGACGGGTCACCCGGGGCGGCTGCTGGGCTTCTACGCCTCATTGGCCTCAGCTCTCTCGGCGGCGGGGTGCACTCTCCTCACATCAGCAGAGGGGCGACCTGTCGACATAACGACCAGGTTCGGCGTACGCACTCTCGTGCTCGGCTACGCACGCGGGGTTGCACTGATACATGAGCCCGGCGTGCGGCCGGCAGCCGGTGCGCCGGGTGTGCACACGCATTCGCCGCTGCCGCTGCGGACGGTGCTCGCCGCGGCGATGGCGGACGGCGGGCCGCTGCCGGACCTCGTCATCGGAGACCACGGATGGGTCTGCGCAGCAGGTCAGTTGGGTATTGAGGCAATCGGGCCCGCAGATACGGATGATCCGGCGCCGTTCGTGGGTCAGGCGGAGGGGAGGGTGTCGGTCGCGGTGCCCGTCGATGACGCTGCGCGGTCCGACAGCTACCGTCCGCTGGCGCACTATGTACTCAATCGAGCGTGTCTGTCACAGTAGGAGACCGATCGCTACTCCTCTTCCCCACTTGCATCACCCGCCCCTAATCTGGGGAGGAGCGCGCATGCGAGCGGGAGTCGCCGGAAGGGGAAGCCGGTGACCGACATGTGCGGAAGGTTCAGGTGTGACATGGCTGCTGGCAAGGGACCTCTCAACGAGGTCAACTTTCTGACCGTGGCGGAAGTCGCCTCGGTGATGCGAGTGTCCAAGATGACCGTGTACCGGCTGGTGCACAGCGGTCATCTGCCGGCGATCCGGGTGGGCAGGTCCTTCCGGGTCCCAGAGCAAGCCGTCCATGAATACCTCCAGGAATCGTATGTGGGGGTGGAGACGGCCTGACGGCATCGCGCGACGACCCTCGGATTACGAGCCGCGCACGGTGACGGGTAGGCTGAACCTCCATGTAGGTCGTGTGGGCTCGGACGCCCCGCGCCGAGTGAAGACAGTTCTCTCCGTGTCTGCGGGGAAGATTTGTGAGCGAGGGTTGTCGTGGGCTCAGTAATCAAGAAGCGGCGTAAGCGGATGGCCAAGAAGAAGCACCGCAAGCTCCTCAAGCGCACGCGAGTTCAGCGCCGTAACAAGAAGTGAGCGAGCGCCGAGTACGTAAGTGACCGCCGTTCTGCTGCCCGCACCACGTGTGCGGCGTGGCAGGACGGCGGTTTCGTTCGGTACGGACGTTCGCGTTTCGCGGGCGCGTGTGCGGACAGGCGAGAACCGGAATCCGCGGAAACGTAACCTGCGGGACCCGCGGAACCTCGCTTCGTGCGGCACAGTTCGCAAGTGGGCGTCAGGGGAGGGATCTTGGGCAGGGTCGTACTCGTCACCGGCGTGGCCCGGCAGCTCGGTGGCCGTTTCGTGCGCCGTGTCCAGCGAGAACCCGACGTGGACCGGGTGGTCGGCGTCGACGTCGTGGAACCGGAGCACCACTTGGGCGGTGCCGAGTTCGTACCGGCGGACATCCGGCAGCCGGACATCGCCGGGGTGCTGGCCCACCACGGTGTCGACACCGTCGTCCACATGGATGTGCACGGATCGCAGCCGGCGGTGCCGGGGACCGGCAACCGCAGTTCGGTCAAGGAGAACAACGTCATAGGCACGATGCAGCTGCTCGGCGCCTGCCAGAAGGCGCCGAGCGTGCGGCGGCTGGTGGTGAAGTCGACGACCAGCGTCTACGGCGGGGCACCCCGCGATCCGGCGGTCTTCGACGAGTCCACCCCCGCCAAGTCGATGCCCAGCGGCGGCTTCGCCAAGGACGCGGTCGAGGTCGAAGGGTATGTACGGGCCTTCGCCCGGCGCCGCCCCGATGTGTCCGTCACGGTGCTGCGGTTCGCGCACGTGCTCGGGACGTGCGTGGACTCGCCACTCGCGGCCTACTTCGCCCTGCCGGTGCTGCCGACTGTGCTCGGCTACGATCCGCGGCTCCAGTTCGTGCACGAGGACGACGCCGTCGAGGTGCTGCGTCAGGCGGCCCGCGAGCCGCGCCGGGGGACGCTCAGCGCGGGCACGTTCAACATCGCCGGAGACGGCACCCTGCTGCTGTCCCAGTGCGCGCGCCGGCTCGGACGGCCGACGGTGCCGATGCTGCTGCCGGCCATCCGCTGGGGCAGGTCGCTGCTGCAGTCCGTCGGCGCCACGGACTTCTCCCCCGAGCAGGTGCGGCTGCTGACACACGGGCGCGTGGTGCGTACGACACAGATGCGTGAAGTCCTCGGATTCGAACCGCGGTTCACGACGGGCGAGACGCTGGCCGCCTTCGCCCGCAGCCGCGGTAAGGGGCTGCTGCCGCCGGAGACCCTGGCCCGTACGGTCGACAGACTGGCCACGATGGTGATCCCACCGCGCGAGGACGGACGGCAGGACGAGGACCAGGATCAGGACCAGGAGGCCGGGCGCCGTGGCTGATGCGAAAGTCATCCCGTTCGGGTCCCCCGACGACGGACACGAGAGGCGCGGCGCGCACGAGCGGCGCGAGAGGCCCGGGGAGCGCCATCTGCGGGCCGGGCCCGCGGGCGGAGACCACGGTGACGAGCGGGCCCACGGTGGTGACCGTATCGACGGCGACTCCACGCCGGACGGGGAGTGGGAACGCAAGACCGCGCAGGCGCTGGCGTTCCTCAGGAGGCGGGTCACCGGCGAGTACGAGGTCGACGACTTCGGCTACGACCGTGAGCTGACCGACCAGGTGCTGATGTCGCTGCTGCGGCCGCTGTACGAGAAGTACTTCCGGGTCGAGGTGCGGGGCGTCGAGAACATTCCCGACGAGGGCTCGGCACTGATCGTGTCCAACCACTCGGGCACCCTGCCGCTCGACGGCCTGATGATGCAGGTGGCCGTTCACGATCACCATCCGGCCGGCCGGCATCTGCGGCTGCTCGCGGCGGATCTCGTGTTCATGCTGCCGATGGTCAACGCGCTTGCCCGCAAGGCCGGCCACACGCTTGCCTGTTCTGAGGACGCCGAGGCACTGCTGGCACGGGGCGAGGCCGTGGGCGTCATGCCCGAGGGGTTCAAAGGGCTGGGGAAGCCGTTCTCGGACCGCTACAAGCTGCAGCGGTTCGGACGCGGCGGTTTCGTGTCGACCGCGCTGCGGGCGGGGGCACCGATCGTGCCGTGCTCGATCGTCGGCGCCGAGGAGATCTACCCGATGGTGGGCAACGCCAAGACGCTCGCCCGGCTGCTGGGATTCCCGTACTTCCCGGTGACGCCGACGTTCCCATGGCTGGGACCGCTCGGCGCGATACCTCTCCCCACGAAGTGGACCATCCAGTTCGGCGAGCCGATTCCGACGGACGGCTATCCGGCGGGATCCGCCGACGACCCGATGCTGATGTTCAACCTCACGGACCAGATACGGGAGACCATCCAGCACACGCTCTACAAGCTGCTGGTGCGGCGGCGGTCGGTGTTCTTCTAGAGCGCGTTCCCGGTGCGGACCTGGTGCCTCCGCGATGCGGACGGCGGGCGGCGGCCCTCCCGTTCGGGGAGGGCGCCGCCCGCCGTCAGGTGCTCCTGCGGCTCCGGCTACCTGTCGTCCGAGAGCCTCTTCAGCCCGGGCAGCACATCCGGGACGATGGGCGGCAGCGTGACATCCGACTCCGGCTTCGAATGGCCGCTCCCGCCCGAGCCGGGCAGTGACGGATTCCCGTGCGGATCACCGGACGGGTCCAGAAGACCGCCGCCGCCGATGAGTTCGCCGGCGTGGGAATCCGAGTCGGACGGAGAAGGCTCACCGGACCGGTCGTCCTCCCGGCCGTCGGCCTCCGCGGAATCCGAGGAGTGCGAAGGGCGGGGCGACTTGCTGCCCTGCCCGTGGCGGCCCTCTCCGCCACGCTCATGTCCTCGTGGCGATTCCTTGCCCGAGTCGGCGATCAGGCCGGCGATCGGGGTGATGTCGCTGTCCATGGCGTCGAAGACCGAGCTCACTTCTTCGCGTACGTCGAAGAGCTCCGGGGGGAGGTTCCGCTGCAGCTTCGCCCAGCTCTCGCGGTGTTCCGAACGGAAGGAGGACAGCGAACGCATCGGGGCGATGCTGCCGTCCCTCTTGTACGCGGTGCTCAGCAGGTGGTGGCCCTCGCCGGCGTCGTTGCGCATCCCGGCGAGCGCCCTGCGCACCTTGCCGACCGACTCGTGGTCGAGTTCGGCGCCTCCTCGCGTCTGCTCCATCAGACGGCGCGCCTCCTGGAGGCGTGTGGCGGCGCGGGCCAGATGCAGCCGGCCGCGGTCCGTCTCGTCGTCCGCGAAGTCCAGACGCAGGTCCTCCATGCCTCGCTTGAGGCCGTAGAGAGAGTCGCCCGGGAGCGCCTCGCTGCTCGCCGAGGCGACGCCGCCGAGTGCGGAGGCCGCGACTCCGACGCCGAGCCCGCTCGCCGCGATCCCTTTGCCCAGGCGCGAGTTGGGCCGGAGTCTGCTCAACGGCCTGACGGCGGGGGCCCGGTGGGCGCCCTTGGCCTTGGCCCCGCGCCCGTCCCGCTGCGCCGGAACCTGGCGGGCACGGGCCTCCGGCGAGGCGAACTCCGCCTCCATGGCGGCGATCAGCTGCGCCCGCTGCACGATCTTGACGTCGGGCGCCACCGCGGGTCTTGGCACTGAGCGGAGTCTCTCCGCAAGACCGAGCAGCAGCGCGGGTTCGGTGTCCCCTTCTTCCTGGGACGGGCTCTCCGCCGGGGCGGCGGCGGCTGCGCCGGGCCCGCCTCCCGCGGTCGCGCACGGGCTTACGGGGGTGGGCGGAGCGGCGCCGGAGCGCCCGTCCTCCGCCGTCCGGTCGGCCGCCGCGGCCTCGTCGAGCTCGTGCTCATCAAGGGCCTGGGCGAAGGCGGCAGCCCGCTTGCTCGCGGTTGCGGACCCGATCACGGGCGGCACCTCCTCTCGTCAGCACGGTCCACTCCCCACCACGGATGGAAGGCTGTGCGGCAAGACGCTCATGTTCACTCGAAAGTGTGAGCGAACCCTTGCGCGCCACGGTGCGGGGAGACTGCACCCCCACAACGAGCGGCCGGGCACTCGGGTTACGGACTCACGATGATGTGACCGGGTGCATACGCAAAGTCACCCTCTGGCATGGATCAGAGCGGGGCGAAACCGGCGAAAACGCCCCAACGCGCTTGAGAAGAGGGTGACTTCAGCGTGCGTCCTGCGGCAGCAGCCGGGCCAGCGTACGGACGGCCCTGTACTGCAGCGTCTTGATGGCGCCCTCGTTCTTCCCCATGGCGCGGGCGGTCTCGGCGACGGAGAGGCCCTGCAGGAAGCGGAGCGTGACGCACTCCTGCTGCTGGGGATTGAGCCGGCGTACGGCTTCGAGCAGTGCGGCGTTGGAGAGCGACTCCAGGACGGACTCCTCCGGGCTGCGCTCGACCTCGTTGGCGTCGAGCATCTCCCCGGTGGTCACTTCGAGGCGGAAGCGGCTGGACTTGAAGTGGTCGGCCACCAGGTTGCGCGCGATGGTGACCAGCCAGGCGCCGAAGTCACGGCCCTGCCAGGTGAAGGTGCCGATACGCCGGAGTGCCCGCAGGAACGTCTCACTTGTGAGGTCCTCGGCCGTCGCCTTGCTGCCGACGCGGTAGTAGATGTACCGGTACACCGTGTCGCTGTACTGGTCGTAGAGCCGCCCGAACGCATCGGTCTCCCCGGCCTGCGCCCGCTCCACGAGATCCATCATCCGGCGGCTGTCGGTGTCCGACGCGGCGGGGCGGGCACGTCGGGCGGTGGACGTGCCCGAGCTTCCGGATGCCGAACTGCGGGTCCGCCTGCCGACGTTGCCCGAGGCGGTGGGGGTGGCGGCGGGGGCAGGCGCCGCCGCAGCGGCGCCGACTGCGGCGGCGGCGCTGGTCGCGGCGCGGTGCGCCATGGCGTAGCAGGGGCGGGCGGGGACGGGCACGGCTGATGCGAGGGCGGGGGCGTACGCGCGGGGGACAAGAGCGCGCAGTCGGCCGAGTGCCGCAACGACCGTGCTGCGCAGCGTAGCCAGGCCCGAGGCGTCAACCCCGACGTGTGGGTACACGGGACTCCCAGAGGCAGAGCTTCCATCACGTGCAGTACGGGACCGTTCGACCCGGAAGGGACGTGTGGGTACCGATTGCGTCTGAGGAGAATAACGCTTCGTATAGACGACGCTACGCGTAGTTGCTGAAATCGCCGATTCAGTCTGATCTGTTACGCATTGGCGCCGCCTATTGCATCGACTGTGACCGGTTCAACGACCGTTTGCTGGTCACAACTTGTCGTTCGAGTTACGACTTGTGCACGGAGGTCCGAAGCGTCACTGGCGGGGGCGACGGTGCGGCAGGTGGCGGAAACCCGGTGTCCAACTGCCGCGCGGCATGCGTCGTTACGGCGTGTCGAGGCGTGCCGTCCGAGTTGAGGGCCTATCGGCGGCGGCGCTGCAGAGCCACGGCGGCGGCTGCTCCGCCCGCCACGGCGCCGACGCCCGCGGCCGCCGGAATCCCGACCTTCGCGGCCTTCCGGCCGGTGCGGTAGTCGCGCAGGCGCCAGCCCATTTCGCGCGCGTGGTCGCGAAGCCTGCTGTCAGGATTGATCGCATACGGATATCCGACGAGCGAGAGCATCGGGATGTCGTTCGCCGAGTCGCTGTACGCGGCGCACCGCTCCAGCTCCAGGTCCTCCGCGGCGGCGAGCGCCCGTACGGCCTCGGCCTTGGCGGGCCCGTGCAGCGGCTCGCCCACGAGCCTCCCCGTATAGACGCCGTCGACGGATTCCGCGACGGTGCCGAGCGCGCCGGTGAGGCCGAGCCGCTGGGCGATGATCGTGGCCGTCTCCACGGGGGCGGCCGTCACGAGCCAGACCTTCTGGCCCGCGTCGAGATGGGCCTGCGCGAGGGCGCGGGTGCCGGGCCAGATACGGCCGGCCATGTACTCGTCGTAGATCTCTTCGCCGATGGCGGTCAGTTCGGAGACGCGGTGCCCCTGGACGATCGAGAGGGCGCTGGAGCGCACGTCCGCCATGTGCCCGGCGTTCTCGTTGCCCGCCATCCTGAACCAGGCCTGCTGCCAGGCGAAACGGGCGAGTTCGCGCTTCTGGAAGAAGTCGCGCTTGTACAGGCCGCGGCCGAAGTGGAAAAGGGCGGCGCCCTGCATGACCGTGTTGTCGAGGTCGAAGAAGGCGGCGGCGCGGGTGTCGCCCGAGACGGGGAACTCGAAGTCCTCTTCCTCGTACTCGTGCGCCGGCTCGAAGACGCCCTGCTGCAGCTCCTCCGCCTGCCGCTGCTCCAGTTCCTGCTTGCGTGCCGCGTCGGCGGACGCCTCACCCGCGAGCACGCTGCGTGCGGTGGCGGCGCGCCCGCGGGTCGCGATCCAGGACCAGGCGCTGCGGGGAGTGGGACGGGAGGGCATGACAACGAGGATAGCCACTTCGCGACGCATGCCTGTTACGCCCGGATGTCCAACTGTGGGCCGTACGGGACACATTCGGCACCGGACGGTTGCCTGCGGGCGACGGCCGCGGACGCGGTCCGGGCCCGACCCGGATACCCGGGTGAGCGGCGCCGTATCCGGCGGGCCCCGCGCCGGATGTGAAGCCCTGCCGAGGGTGACGTGTGGCGCCGGGGAAGCGGGAGAATGGCCGGCATGAGGACTGTCACCCTGATCGGGAAGCCCGGATGCCATCTGTGCGACATCGCACGGGACGTGATCGTTCGGGTGTGCGCCGAGACCGGAGCTGCCTGGGAGGAGAAGAGCATCAACGAGGACCAGGAGCTGTACCGGAAGTACTGGGAGCAGATCCCGGTTGTACTGGTGGACGGTGCGCAGCACGATTTCTGGCGGGTGGATCCCCAGCGGCTGCGCAAGGCTCTGGAGGGCTGACCGGCCCCGCGGGAAGCCCGGGCGGGGCCTCCCGGAGGCCCGGTCGCCTTGCCGGGTGCGGCAGTTGGGGCGTGCCGGGGAGGCGCCGGTCGCGGCCGGCGTGACGTGAGGAGTGACGTGTGTCGCGGCTGTTGCATGTGGCACCGGTCACGTTGACCGGACAAATCGGACTCCATCTTTGTGCACGCGTTCACAAAGGCATAGCCTTGTGGCGATGGAGCGTTCATGACGCGCGGCTCGCGCGGAAGCGCTCACCGCTTCGCGCAACCGGCAGGAGCACCGTGGCAACTGGCCGAAATCACCGACCGGCGACGACCCGGAGCCGAGGGATCCCCGAGGCCACCGTCGCCCGGCTACCGCTGTATCTGCGGGCCCTGACGGCGCTCTCCGAGCGTTCCGTGCCCACGGTCTCCTCCGAGGAACTGGCCGCTGCCGCAGGGGTGAATTCGGCCAAGCTGCGCAAGGACTTCTCCTACCTCGGCTCCTACGGCACCCGCGGCGTCGGCTACGACGTCGAATACCTCGTCTACCAGATCTCCCGCGAGCTCGGTCTGACGCAGGACTGGCCCGTCGTCATCGTCGGTATCGGCAATCTCGGCGCCGCCCTCGCCAACTACGGCGGGTTCGCGTCCCGCGGATTCCGCGTGGCCGCCCTGATAGACGCCGACCCGTCCCTGACCGGGAAGCCCGTCGCCGGCATCGACGTGCAGCACACGGACCAGCTCGAGCAGATCATCGACGAGTCCGGCGTCTCCATCGGAGTCATCGCGACCCCCGCCGGGTCCGCGCAGCAGGTGTGCGACAGGCTCGTCGCCGCCGGTATCACCTCGATCCTCAACTTCGCCCCGACCGTGCTGTCCGTCCCCGAAGGTGTGGACGTACGGAAGGTGGACCTCTCCATCGAGCTGCAGATCCTCGCCTTCCACGAGCAGCGCAAGGCGGGCGAGGAAGCCCTCGGGGAGGACGAGACCGCGCCCCCGGCGGCCCCGCCCGCCGCCGCGGTCACCAAGCGCACCGAGCCGGGATCTGACGGGGACCGCCCCGCCGTGATGCCCGCATGAGTCTGCTGGTCGTCGGCATGAGCCACCGCAGCGCGCCGGTGAGCGTCCTGGAGCGTGCCGTGCTCGCGCCGCAGGTGCGCGGCAAGCTGCTGCAGGACGCCGTGAGCGCCGAGCCCGCGGCGGAGGCGGCGGTGCTCTCCACCTGCAACCGCATCGAGCTGTACGCGGACGTGGACAAGTTCCACGCCGGTGTGGGCGAACTCTCGACGCTGCTCGCACAGCACAGCGGCGTCGGCCTCGACGAGCTGACCCCGCACTTGTACGTGCACTACGAGGACCGGGCCGTGCACCACCTGTTCTCGGTGGCCTGCGGCCTGGACTCGATGGTCGTCGGCGAGGGGCAGATCCTCGGCCAGATCAAGGACGCGCTCGCGGTCGCCCAGGAGCAGCACACGGCCGGGCGGCTGCTGAACGATCTCTTCCAGCAGGCGCTGCGCACCGGGAAGAGGGCACACAGCGAAACGGCCATCGACAAGGCCGGACAGTCGCTGGTCACCTTCGGTCTTCAGCAGCTCGCGCGCCCCGCGCCCGTGGAGGACTGGGTGCGCGGCAAGCGTGCGCTGGTCATCGGAGCGGGATCGATGTCGTCCCTGGCCGCCACCACGCTCGCGCGGGCAGGCGTCGCCGAACTGGTGATCGCCAACAGGACCCTGGACCGCGCCGAGCGGCTGGCTTCGGGGCTGGCTCCCGGGCTCGCCGCGGGTGCGGCACCCGCGGCCGCGCTGAGCGCCGGGCACGGGCCGCGTGCGCACGCGCTGCCGATCGACGGGCTCGCGGCGGAGCTGCCCCGCGCCGACATCGTCGTCTCCTGCACGGGCGCCACCGGGCTCGTACTCACCGACGAGGCCGTACGCGAGGCGCTTGAGCGCAGGGCCGAAGGAGCCGCCGGGCCCGACGAGGGGATGGCGCTTCTCGACCTGGCCATGCCCAGGGACATCGACGCCGCCGTGCACGGCACGGAGCGGGTCCGCCTCGTCGACATCGAGTCGCTGGCGGAGGTGGCCGCGGACGCGCCGCTCGCCGCGGACGTGGACGCGGTACGGAGCATCGTCAGCGAAGAGGTCTCCGCCTTCGGCGCCGCGCAGCGCGCCGCGACGATCACCCCGACCGTGGTGGCCCTGCGCACGATGGCCGCCGACGTCGTGGCCGCCGAGATGGCCCGGCTGGAGGGCCGCCTCCAGGGCCTCGACGACAAGCAGCGCGCGGAGATCACGCAGACCGTGCGCCGCGTCGTGGAGAAGCTGCTGCACGCTCCGACCGTACGAGTGAAGGAGCTGGCGGGTGAGCCGGGCGGCGCCGGATACGCGGACGCCCTGCGTGAACTCTTCGACCTCGACCCGCAGACGGTCGCCGCCGTCAGCAGCCCGGTGCCCACGGGCGTGCCGGAACCCACCGGGTCCCCGGAGCGCCTCGGCACCGGCCGGGGGAGCGAGCAGACCGATGAAGCAGGTGTCCCGCGCCCGAAGGCGGCCGGGCGCGACGAGGTGAGCACATGAGCAACAACCCAGCAGGCGCCCTCCGGTTGGGCACCCGGCGCAGCAAGCTCGCCATGGCCCAGTCGGGGCTCGTGGCGGAGCAGGTGCGCCGCGTGACCGGCCGGCCGGTGGAGCTGGTCGAGATCACGACGTACGGCGACACCAGCAAGGAACAGCTCGCGCAGATCGGCGGCACCGGCGTATTCGTCACGGCGCTCCGGGACGCCCTGCTGGAAGGCCGGATCGACTTCGCCGTCCACTCGCTGAAGGACCTGCCGACCGCCCAGCCCGACCAGCTGAGGCTGGCCGCCGTGCCCCGCCGGGCCGATCCCCGTGACGCGCTGATCGCCCGCGACGGCCTCCGCTTCGAGGAGCTCGCGGCGAGCGTGCGGACCACCGGCAGGCCCGCCCGCATCGGTACGGGCTCGCCCCGCCGCATGTCGCAGCTCGCGGCGTGGGCACGCAGCCTCGGTACCGAGGTGGACACCGTGCCGATCCGCGGGAATATCGACACGCGCATCGGGTATGTGCGCTCAGGCGAACTCGACGCCGTGGTGCTCGCAGCAGCCGGGATGGAACGCACCGGACGCCTCGACGAGGTAACCGAACTGATCGGTCCCGACGCCGTGCTGCCGGCCCCCGGCCAGGGGGCCCTCGCCGTCGAGTGCGCGTCGGCCGACGCACACCTGGCCACCCAGCTCGCCGAGCTCGACGACCCGCACACGCGGGCCGCCGTGACCGCCGAGCGAACCCTGCTCGCCGCCTTGGAGGCCGGCTGCAGCGCACCTGTGGGAGCGCTCGCCGACCTGCTTGGCGACGGGCAGGTTGTCACCGAAATGCGCCTGCGCGGCGTCGTCGGAACCATCGACGGCGAGACGCTGGTGCAGCTGTCCACCACCGGTCCCGTACCGGCGTCCGCGGAGGGCACAGCGATCCCGGAGAACATGGGACGTGAGCTCGCCGACGAGATGCTCGCCAAGGGCGCGGCCGGTCTGATGGGGGAGCGAGCACTTTGAGCCCCACCACTGCCCACAATTCGACAACTCGGCACCTCTACGGTGCACACGGACACGTCACCTTCCTCGGTGCCGGGCCCGGAGACCCGGGTCTGCTGACGCTGCGCGCCGTCGAGGCGCTGTCGCAGGCCGACGTGCTTGTGGCCGACCCGCAGGTGCACGACGTCGTCCGCAGTCACGCGCGGGCAGGGGTGGACACGCCGCTTCGGGTGGAAGACGGGGCGAGGCAGGACACGAAAGCTGACGGCCCATCAGCGGTCGCGCCCAACGGTGCAGCAGATATTGCCATGGCGGCCGCACGGTCGGGCAAGCGGGTCGTGCGAGCGGTGACGGGCGATCCCGGCCTGGACGCGGACGCGGCGCGCGAGATGCTGGCGTGCGCGGGCGAGGGCATCCCGTTCGAGGTCGTGCCGGGTATCGCGACCGGCGTGGGAGTTCCCGCGTACGCCGGTATTCCGCTGCGCGACGCGGAGGGCACCGACGTCCGCTTCATCGACGCGCGTACAGCCGACGACAGATGCTGGACGGAGGTCGGTGCGAGCGACGCGACCGTCGTCGTCTCCACGTCGCTGGACTCCGTCGTGTCCGTCGCGGGCGAACTCGTAGCGGGCGGCCGCAAGCCCGAGACCCCGCTCACGGTCACGGCCGCGGGCACCACCACACGGCAGCGCACCTGGAGTGCCACGCTCGGCACGATCGGCCAAGTGCTCAAGTCCGCGAAGGTGCTGCCGTCCCCGGAGGGCGGGCAGCCGGTGATAGCCGTGGTCGGGGAGCGCAGCGGCGCCGCGGAACGCCACCGCCTCGCGTGGTTCGAGTCCAAGCCGCTCTTCGGCTGGCAGGTGCTGGTGCCGCGTACGAAGGAGCAGGCCGAGTCGCTCTCCGACCAGCTGCGCAGCTACGGCGCGGTGCCCGCGGAGGTGCCCACCATCGCCGTCGAACCGCCGCGTACGCCGCAGCAGATGGAGCGCGCGGTCAAGGGCCTGGTCACCGGGCGGTACGAGTGGATCGCCTTCACCTCGGTCAACGCCGTGAAGGCGGTGCGCGAGAAGTTCGAGGAGTACGGACTGGACGCGCGCGCCTTCGCGGGCATCAAGGTCGCGGCGGTGGGCGAGCAGACGGGGAAGGCGCTGATCGAGTTCGGCGTGAAGCCCGACCTGATGCCCAGCGGTGAGCAGTCTGCCGCCGGGCTGCTGGACGACTGGCCGCCCTACGACCCGGTATTCGACCCCATCGACCGCGTCTTCCTTCCCCGGGCCGACATCGCCACCGAGACGCTGGTGGCGGGGCTCATCGAGCTGGGCTGGGAGGTCGACGACGTGACCGCGTACCGGACCGTGCGCGCGTCGCCGCCGCCGGCCGAGACGCGGGAGGCGATCAAGGGCGGCGGATTCGACGCGGTGCTGTTCACCTCGTCGTCCACGGTGCGGAATCTCGTCGGCATCGCCGGCAAGCCGCACAACGTCACCGTCATCGCCTGTATCGGCCCGGCCACGGCGAAGACGGCGGAGGAGCACGGGCTGCGGGTCGACGTCATGTCGCCGGAGCCCTCGGTGCACAAGCTCGCCGAGGCGCTGGCGGACTTCGGTGCGGAGCGCCGCGCGGAGGCCGTCGCCGCGGGCGACGTGGTGAAGCGGCCGAGCGAGAAGCGGCCGGCCAGGAGGAGGGCACGGTCGTCGTGAGCGCGCATGGTTCCGGTGGTGTCGGTGCCGGTGGTGTCGGTGCCGGCGGCGTTCCGGGCGGCTTCCCCGCCGTACGGCCGCGCCGGCTCCGTACGACTCCGGCCATGCGCCGGATGGTCGCCGAGCACCGGCTGCACCCTGCCGAGCTGATCCTTCCCGTCTTCGTACGCGACGGCATCAGCGAGCCGGTGCCCGTCTCGTCCATGCCGGGCGTCGTGCAGCACACGCGCGAGACGCTGAAGAAGGCGGCAACCGAGGCCGTACGGGCCGGCGTCGGCGGCATCATGATCTTCGGCGTGCCCCGCGAGGAGGACAAGGACGCGGTCGGCACCGCCGGCACCGACCCCGAGGGCATCCTGCAGGTCGCGCTGCGGGACGTACGTGCCGAGGTCGGCGACGACATCGTGATCATGTCGGACCTGTGCCTGGACGAGACGACGGACCACGGCCACTGCGGCGTCCTGGACGCCCACGGCCGGGTCGACAACGACGCCACGCTGGAGCGGTACGCCGAGATGGCCCGCGTCCAGGCCGAAGCCGGCTCACATGTGCTGGGCCCGAGCGGCATGATGGACGGCCAGGTCGGGCATGTGCGCCGCGCGCTCGACGAGGCGGGTCACCACGACGTGTCCCTCTTCGCCTACACCGCCAAGTACGCCTCGGCCTTCTACGGGCCGTTCCGCGAGGCCGTCGGCTCCTCGCTCAAGGGCGACCGCAACACCTACCAGCAGAACCCGCCGAACGCCCGCGAGGCGCTGCGCGAGCTCTCCCTCGACACCGCAGAGGGCGCCGACATGGTGATGGTCAAGCCGGGGCTGCCGTACCTGGACGTGCTGCGTGACTTCGCCGAGCGGGCCGAAGTCCCCGTCGGTGTCTACCAGATCTCGGGTGAGTACGCGATGGTCGAGGCGGCGGCGCAGAACGGCTGGATCGACCGGGACCGGGCGATCATGGAGACCCTGACGAGCTTCAAGCGCGCAGGCGCGAACCTGATCCTCACCTACTGGGCGACGGAGGCCGCGGGCAAGCTCTGAGGACGGCCCGTCCAGGCGTCGGTGCTGCCGGGCCGGCCTCTGTCGTCGAGGACGACGTGTCAGTCGTGGTCCCTGTCAGGGGAAGACGCCGCTGTAGGCGTTGAGCGCGGGCTGGCCGCCGAGATGGGCGAACAGGACGTTCGAGTCGGCGGGGATGTCCCGTTCCCGTACGAGGTCAATGAGCCCGGCCATCGACTTGCCCTCGTACACCGGGTCGAGGATCACGCCTTCCAGACGGCCCGTCAGCCGGACGGCGTCCAGCGTGGACTGCACCGGGATGCCGTAGACGTCCCCCGCCCACCCTTCCAGCACGGTGATCTCGTCGCCGCGCAGTTCCCGGTCCAGGCCGATGCGGCCCGCGGTGTCACGGGCGATCTTCTCCACCTGCGCCCGGGTCTCGTCGATCTTCGCGGAGGCGTCGACGCCCAGGACGCGGCGGGGACGGTCCTGGCCCGCGAAGCCGGCGATCATGCCCGCATGGGTGCTGCCGGTGACGCTGCACACGACGACCGTGTCGAAGAAGACGCCCAGTTCGCGTTCCTGCCGCCGCACCTCGTGCGCCCACGCGGCGAAGCCCAGACCGCCCAGAGGGTGGTCCGAGGCGCCGGCGGGGATCGCGTACGGCGTGCCTCCCGCGGCCCTCACGTCCTCGAGCGCCTGGTGCCAGCTGTCCTTGAAGCCGATGCCGAATCCGGCGTCCACCAGGCGCACGTCGGCGCCCATGATGCGGGACAGCAGGATGTTGCCGACCTTGTCGGCCACCGGGTCGGGCCAGTCCACCCAGCTCTCCTGGACCAGCACGGCCTTCAGGCCCGCACGGGCGGCAGCGGCGGCCACCTGACGGGTGTGGTTGGACTGGACTCCGCCGATGCTCACCAGGGTGTCGGCGCCCTGGGCGAGGGCGTCCGGAAGCAGGTACTCCAGCTTGCGGGTCTTGTTCCCGCCGAAGGCGAGCCCGCTGTTGCAGTCCTCCCGCTTGGCCCAGATCCGGGCCCCGCCGAGACGGTCGCTGAGCCGGTCCAGCGGATGGACGGGGCTGGGCCCGAACAGCAGGGGATAACGCTCGAACGATTCGAGGGACATGGGGTGGCTCTCCTTCGCGGGACCGGGGGGTGACCGGGGGTGGTCACCAAGGGAGGAGCGGGGGCATGAGCGGGGGCATGGGAGGGGTCATCCGTCGGTGCCGTCGCCGTCGTCGTCCGGCAGGGCGGTGTCGAGCACGGCGGCCAGCGTCTGCCAGTTGGCACGGGCGGCGGCAGCGGCGCCGTCGACGTCGCCGGCCTCGCAGAGCTCGATGATGCGGTTGTGCTGTGCGACCGAACTCCGCCCGCTCAGCGACGAGAAGCGCACCCGTTCCAGGCGCCGCAGCACCGGCGTGAACTGCTCCAGCACGGAGCGCACTGCGGGATTGGCGCACGCGGTGACCGCGACGCCGTGGAAGTCGTCGTCCGCGCGGACCGCGGCGTCGACGTCGCCGCGTCGCAGGGAGTCGGCGAAGCGCGCGTTGGCGTCCCGCATGGCACCGAGTTCGGCCGCGGACAGGTTGGGCAGCGCCTCGCGGACGGCGAGTTCGTGCATGGCGGCCGTCACGGACTGGGCGGCACGTGCGGCACGTACGTCCAGCGGGCTGACCATGGTGTAGCGGCCGGGCTTCGTCCGCACCAGCCCTGCCTGTTCCAGACGGGCCATGGCCTCCCGCACCGGGGTACGGCTGACGCCCAGCCACGCCACCAGCTCCGCGTCGCTCAGCCGTTCACCCGGTGCGAGCGTTCCGTCGACGATCGCGTCGCGGATCGCCCGGTAGGCGTTCTCCCTCAGCAGGGATCTGGAGACGAGTCCCCGGCTCTGTGGAATCGGCATGCAATATATTGCACGTCGCATGATGCCGAACGTCAAGAGTCCGCCGTCATGAAGCCGTGTAGCCGGAGCGCGGCTGCCGCACCGGGCGTCACCCGCACGATTACGGGGACGAGGCCGCCCGCCCGGCGGTCCCGTCCCCGTCCCCGTACAGCGTCGTCAGGAGAGTCTCAGGGGGTTCAGAGGCTCAGGGCTTCCTTCCGATGCCGGCGTAGAAGAAGGCGTCCTCGTCGGTGATGCCGGACTCACCGTCGGGGCGCCAGCGGTGCGTGGTGGTCAGGCCCGGCTCGATGAGTTCCGTGCCCTCGAAGAAGCGCATGATCTCGGACTTGGTGCGTATCTGCGCCGGTGTGCCGCTCTGCCGGTAGACCTCGACCGCCTTCTGCGCGGCGGGGTTGAAGTCCGGGGTGGCGTGCGAGAGCACCAGGAAGCTGCCCGGGGCCAGCCGGTCGACCATCGAATGCACGATCTGCAGCGGGCCGTCCTCGTCCGGGAGGAAGTGCGTGACCGCGAGCATCGACAGCGCCACGGGCTTGTCCAGGTCGACGGTCGAGCGGAGCTCGGCGTCCTCCAGGACGGCGTCGTGCCGCAGGTCCGCGTGTACGTAGGCGGTGCGGCCCTGCGGGCTGCTGAGCGTCAGGGCGTCGGTGTACTCCAGCACGGTCGGGTCGTTGTCCGCGTAGACCACGCGTGCTTCCGGGGCCACCTCCTGGGCGACCTGGTGGAGGTTGGGCTCGGTGGGGATGCCGGTGCCGATGTCGACGAACTGCCGCACCCCGTACTCGGAGGCGAGGGTGCGCGTGGCGCGGTGCATGAAGTCCCGGTTGGCGCGGGCACCCGTCACGATGAAGGGGAAGACCTCCTTCACCTTCTCGGCCGCCTCCTGGTCGACGGGATACCAGTCCTTGCCGCCGAGGTAGTAGTCGTACATCCGGGCCGAGTGGGCCCTGCTGGTGTCTATCTGCGCGGGCCGTTCGCCGGAACCGGTCATCGCTGTGCTTCCTCTTCTGCCGCTGCCTGTACGGGGGCGGGCGGTGCCGGGCAATCACGTTCCGTGCCTGGCCGGTTCGTCAACAGCCCTTTTTCGCAGCCGAGTTGAAAGTATCAGAGCGATGGTTGCGTATTGAAGATCCCTGACCGGCAGACCTGCGGCGCAGAGCCGGGAGGTCTGCCGGCCGGGGTGCCGGTACCCGGGCGGTCAGCCGGTCAGAAGATGCCCTGGCCCGGGGCGAGGATGCCCGCCGGGTCGTATCGCCGGCGGGCCGCCGCCAGGGCAGGCCAGGCGCGCCCGAAGTGGTCCCGCCAGTCCTGCCGCCGGAAGGGGATGGAGCCCACCGGATACTGCTTGCCGCCCGCGTCCCGCACCGTCTCGTAGGCCGCGCGGTTGGCGGCGAGCAGCCGCCGGACGGTCGCGGGGTCGTCCGGCGGGCCGGTGCGCAGCACGGCGAGCAGGTACGGAACCGGGTCGTCCGGCATCCGCAGAAGCGGCGTGCGCAGCAGCTCCCGGCGCATGGGGTAGAGCAGTACGACGCCGCTGCTGCCGACGTCCTCCGGCTTGAGACCGCCGAGGATGCCGGACGCCAGGGACTCCACGGAGGCCGACGGCAGAAGCAGGTTCAGCCAGGGGTGCGGGTCGTCCCAGAGGCCTTGCTCCTTCTGTTCGGCGACGGAGGGGGCGAGCCGGTCCAGGAACGCGTAGTAGTCGAGAGTGTCCGCGGTCATGCCCGCGCTCTCGAAGCGCAGGCCCGCCAGCAGCTCCTCGTCGTCCGGCTCGGGGCCTGCTGGGGGGCCGTAGGCGACGGCCTCCAGCACGTGCACGCGGAAGGCCCCGGTCTCGTCAGGGAGAACCAGCCCCTCGACGTAGTCGAAGCGGCGCTCGGCGATCAGCCGCCGCTGGTCCTCCAGGAACACCTCCAGCTCCGCGTACGGCAGTTGGAAGTGGCGCACCGTCCTCGGCGCGCGTACGAGGCGCAGCGTGGCGCCCACGACGACGGCGCACTGGCCGAGGCCCGCCCGTACCGCGTCGAAGAGATCCGCGTGCCGCGTGGCCGAGCAGCTGACCAACTCGCCCGCGCCTGTGACCACTTGGAGCTCGGTGACGGTGTCCGTCTGGGCGCCGTGCCGGTGGGTCTGGCCGCCGAGACCGCCGACCGAGAGAGTGCCGCCGACGGAGAGTTCGAGATAGTCGGTGAAGACCGGTGGCGTGAGCCCGTGCCGCAGCGTGGACTTGGCGACCGAGCTCCAGCGGGCGCCCGCTCCGACGGTCACCTCACGTTTCCGGACGGGGCCGATGTGCTTCAGCGGGCCGGTCTCGATCACCAGTCCGCCCTCGGTCTGCGCCTGCCCGTACGTCGCGTGCCCCTGGCCGCGCGGCGCCACGGGAATGCGGTGCTTGCGGCAGAAGCGGACCATCACCACGACGTCGTCGACGGACCCGGGTCGCAGAACCGCCGCCGGGCGCCGGTGGACGATGTGCCCGAAGTCCTCGGCGGCGGCGTCGCGCGAGGCGTCGTCGGTGAGCAACTCGCCGTCCAGGGGCGGCACATGGTCGAATCCGCCGTCGGCGGGCCGCCGGGGCGCGGTGCGTTCGGTGGCCCAGGCGCGCGCCGAGGGGTCGAATCCGACGACCGCCGCGGCGGTGGCCAGGCCGTACAGGGCAGCGGTCCGTCTGGACGGTTCCGGGCTTTCCGAGTGCGGTTCCGAGCGCATGGGCGTCCTCCTGATGCGGCGTCAGCGGGTGTCTCCCGGCCGTGGATGCTACTTCGGGGGAGGTGACGGCGCGCCAGGTTCACCGGGACTTACGGCACAAATGGTGCCGTTGCGGGCGCATCAGGCCGTGCGTACGACCGGCTGGATGCGCCCGCCCGGCGGGCCGGGTCAGAGTCGCTCGGGTGTGCGGATGCCGAGCAGGGTCATGCCCTGGCGGAGCGTGCGGGCGGTGAGGTCGCACAGGAAGAGCCGGTTCTGCACCAACTGCGGTGTCTCGGCCTTCAGCACCGGGCAGTTCTCGTAGAACGGGCTGTAGAGCGTGGCCAGTTCGTACAGGTACGCGGCCAGCTTGTGCGGTTCGTAGGTCGCGGCCACCGCTGCGAGCGTGTCGCCGAACTCGTCCAGGTGCAGCGCCAGCGCGCGCTCTGCCGGCTCCAGCTCCACCGTCGGATGCACCTGCGGCTTCTCGTCGCCCGCCTTGCGGAAGATCGACTGGATGCGCGCGTAGGCGTACTGGAGATAGACGCTCGTGTCGCCCTGCAGGGAGACCATCCGGTCCAGGTCGAAGACGTAGTCCCTGGTCATGGAGTTGGACAGGTCCGCGTACTTGACCGCGCCGATGCCGACCTGCGCGGCACGCTCCCGGATCTCGTCCTCCGTGAGGTCCTGCGCCTTCTCCCGTACGACGAGAGCCGCCCGCTGGGTCGCCTCCTCCAGCAGGTCGACCAGCCGCACGGACTCGCCCGCGCGGGTCTTGAACGGCTTGCCGTCCTTGCCGAGGACCGTGCCGAACGCAAGCTGCCGGGCGGCGCCTTCGGGGAGCCAGCCGGCCCGCTGCGCGGTCTCGAAGACCATGCGGAAGTGCAGGGCCTGGCGGGCGTCCACCACATACAGCACGGTGTCGGCCTCGAGGGTGCCGATGCGGTCGCGGATGGCCGCCAGGTCGGTGGCGGCGTAGCCGAAGCCGCCGTTGGACTTCTGCACGATCAGCGGGGTGGGCGTGCCGTCGGGGCCCTTCACGTCGTCGAAGAAGACGCACAGGGCGCCCTCGGAGCGCACGGCCACGCCGGAGGACTCCAGGTCCCGCACGACGGCCTGGAGGCCGTCGTTGTAGGCGCTCTCGCCGACGATGTCCTCGTCCCTGATCTCGACGTCGAGCGTCTCGTAGACACCTTGGAAGTACGTCTTCGACTCGTCGACGATCTTGTGCCAGAGGGTGAGGGACTCCTCGTCGCCCGACTGCAGCAGCACGACCCGGTCGCGGGCACGGGTCTTGAACGCCTCGTCGGACTCGAAGAGCGAATAGGCGGACTTGTACAGCCGGTTGAGGCGGGCCATCGCAGCCTCGCCCTGGTCCTTCGCGTCCGCGGCGTCCGACTCGTGGTCCAACTCGTGCGGATGCTCGACCAGATACTGGATGAGCATGCCGAACTGGGTGCCCCAGTCGCCGATGTGGTGGCGCCGGACCACCTTCTCACCGCGGAATTCGAGGATCTGCGTGACCGCGTCGCCGATGACCGTCGAGCGCAGGTGGCCGACGTGCATCTCCTTCGCCACGTTCGGCTGCGAGTAGTCGATCACCGTGGTGCCGGGCCGCTCGGCGTACGGAACGCCCAGCCGCTCGTCGTCGGAGCGCGCGGCGAGGTTGCGCAGGACGGCCGCGTCCCTCACTCCGATGTTGACGAAGCCGGGGCCCGAGACCTCGACGGAGCCGATCTCCTCGTTGGGCGGCAGGCTCTCCACGACCTGCCCGGCCAGCTCGCGCGGGTTCGCCTTGAGCCGCTTCGCGAGCGCCAGCATGCCGTTGGCCTGGAAGTCCGCCCGGTCGCTGCGCCGCAGCATGGGGTCGATCCACTCTGCGGGGGTGTCCTGCGGAAGAGCGGCCGAGACGGCCTCCGCGAGGCGCATGTGGAGCGTGGCGGCGAGCGAGGGGACCGAGGGCATGAATGCGAGCCGTTCCGTACGTGGGTGGCTGGGTCGGAATCCGAGTATTTCACGCGGGTCCGCCCGCCGTCGCAGCAGTATTCGGTGTGAAACGCGGCCCGGCTCAGTGGGAGAATGGGCCCCGCAGGCTCGGCAGAGCAGAGAGAAGAGAGAGAAGAGAGAAGGAAGTGCCGGAAGTGGCTCAGACCACCACCGAGACCGACTGGGTCTCCCGTATCGCCGATGACGTCGTCGCCGAGGCGGAGCGTCGCGCGCCGGGGAAACCAGTGGTCTGCGCCTCCGGTCTCTCGCCCTCCGGCCCGATCCACCTGGGCAATCTGCGCGAGGTCATGGTTCCGCACCTGGTCGCCGACGAGATCAAGCGGCGCGGTGTCCCCTGCGAGCACATCATCTCCTGGGACGACTACGACCGGTTCCGCAAGGTGCCCGCCGGCGTCGAGGGCGTCGACTCCTCGTGGGACGAGCACATCGGCAGGCCGCTGACCTCCGTGCCCGCGCCTCCCGGCAGCCCGTACGGAAGCTGGGGCGAGCACTTCAAGGCGGCGATGGCGGACTCCCTCGCCGAGCTCGGCGTCGAGTACCGCGGCATCAGCCAGACGGAGATGTACACCTCGGGCGCCTACCGCGAGCAGATCCTTTTCGCGATGCGTGAACGCGAGCGCATCGACGCCGTGCTGGACCGCTACCGGACGCTGGACAAGGCCGCGTCGGCGCCCGGCGGCAAGAAGCAGCAGCAGAAGAAGCAGAAGCAGGGCGAGCCGGACGCCGCAGAGATCGAGGCCGCGGAGGGCTCCGGAGCCGCCGCCGAGGACGACGGCTCGGGCACGGGCGCCGGTGAGTACTACCCGTACAAGCCGTACTGCACGGCCTGCGGCCGGGACACGACGAAGGTGACGGCCTACGACGACGCGACGACCGAGCTGACCTACGTGTGCGGCACTTGCGGACACACCGAGAGGGTGCTGCTGAGCGAGTTCGACCACGGCAAGCTCGTCTGGAAGGTCGACTGGCCGATGCGCTGGGCGTACGAGGGCGTGGTCTTCGAGCCGAGCGGCGTCGACCACCAGTCGCCCGGTTCGTCCTTCGTCGTCGGCGGGCAGCTGGTGAAGGAGATCTTCGGCGCCGAGCAGCCCATCGGGCCGATGTACGCGTTCGTCGGCATCAGCGGCATGGCCAAGATGTCGTCGTCGAAGGGCGGAGTGCCCACCCCGGCCGACGCGCTGGAGATTATGGAGGCTCCGCTGCTGCGCTGGCTCTACGCGCGCCGCCGCCCGAACCAGTCCTTCAAGGTCGCCTTCGACCAGGAGATCCAGCGCACCTACGACGAGTGGGACGCCCTGGAGCGCAAGCTCGCCGCGGGCAGCGCGCAGCCCGCCGACGCCGCCGCGCATCTGCGTGCCTCCTCGACGGCCGCCGGGCCGCTGCCGGCGACGCCGCGTCCGCTGCCGTACCGCACGCTGGCGTCCGTGGCGGACGTGACAGCGGGCAACGACGAGCAGACGCTGCGGATCCTCACCGAGCTGGACCCGGAGCGTCCGGTTCGTTCGCTCGATGAGGTGAGGCCGCGGCTCGACCGCGCGCAGCGCTGGATCACCACGCAGGTCCCGGCGGAGCAGCGCACGCGCGTACGGGACGAGCCGGACACCGCGCTGCTGGAGTCGCTGGACGACGCTCAGCGCGAGTCGCTGCGGCTGCTGCTGGACGGGCTGGACGGCCACTGGTCACTGGAGGGCCTGACCCAGCTCGTGTACGGGGTACCGAAGGTGCAGGCGGGCATCGACCCCGAGGCGAAGCCGACGCCCGAACTGAAGGTGGCCCAGCGCTCGTTCTTCGCGCTGGTCTACAAGCTGCTCGTGGGCAGCGAGACCGGCCCGCGGCTGCCCACGCTGCTGCTGGCGGTGGGGACGGACCGGGTGCGCAAGCTGCTCGGCGCCTGACTCAGGCCGGGCGGCCGGGGGCCCGGCACAGGCTCGCCGCGGGTCCGTGCGGCCGGCCGGGTTGCCGGTCGGCCGTCAGCCCGCGAGGCCCATCTCGGTGTTGTAGCGCTCCCTGAACTCCCGCAGATAGCCACGCAGATAGGCCTCGCCGAGCAGTGTGCCGTCGGCGTTGGTCACGCCGTGGCGCTCGTGCAGATCGCGGGAGAGCTGGCGTGCGTTGGGGAAGCCGCCCTGTGACGCGATGAACTGACGGTAGGCGGAGAAGTAGAACTCCTCGCGCGGCACTCCGTCCGGTATGCCGACCGGCTGTGCGTCGTCGGAGCCGGAGGCCGCCGGAGGGGCGGGATCGCGTTCGGTGGCGTACTGGTAGTCGTCCGCTGCGGCTACGTCGGATCCGGGCTCGATGAACAACTGCTGTTCCTGGGCCCGTTGGGGCGGCAGATAGGCGGGTCCGTTGCCGCCGCCGGGTGCGTTGGAACTGCCGAGCGCGCGGCGGCGGCCCGGGCCGACCGGAACGGTGACCTGGGGACCGGAGGGCTGCGTCTCGGCGGCGTAGGTGTATTCGGGGGCGGTCGCCTGCTGCGGCTGCGCCTCCTGCTGCGGCGGTGGTGCTGCCGCGGCGGGTTCCGGCCGCCGCGTCTCTTCCGGCGCCAACTGGTCGTAGAGGACCTGCTGTTCGGGCTGCGGGCGCTGCTCCGGCCCGGCGCGGTCCGGACGCTCCGCGTACTCCTGCGGCTGCGCGTACTCCTGCGGCTGCGCGTACTCCGGGCGTTCGCGTTCCCCGGGCTCCTCGTACCGCTTCCGCAAGGTGCGTTCCCGCTGCTCCGGTTGCCGGTTCCCGCGCTCGTGCCCCTGCTCGTACTCGTACCCCTGCTCGTACACCTGCTCCTGCTCATCCGCCTCCGGCGCCGCCCCCGCCGTGAGCGCCGCGCGCCGCCGTCCGCCGGCGGGGGCCGCCGTGCCCGTGCCCGTACGCGTCAGGGTCGCCGGTGCCTCGATGCCCGCGGCCGCCAGCCCGGACGGCCCGGTCTCGGCGAGCGGTACGCCGTAACGCGCGAGCTTGAGCGGCATCAGCGACTCCACCGGAGCCTTGCGCCGCCAGCCGCGCCCGTAGTGGGCCTGGAGCCGGGCCTCGTAGACGAGCCGCTCCTGTTCCATGCGGATGACCTCGTCGTAACTGCGCAGCTCCCACAGCTTCATGCGCCGCCACAGCCGGAAGGTGGAGGGGAACGCGAGCAGCCAGCGCGAGATCCGCACGCCCTCCATGTGCTTGTCGGCGGTGATGTCCGCGATCCGTCCGATCGCGTGCCGCGCGGCCTCGACCGAGACGACGAAGAGGACGGGGATCACCGCGTGCATGCCGACGCCGAGTGCGTCCGGCCAGGCGGCGGCGCCGTTGAAGGCGATGGTTGCCGCGGTGAGCAGCCACGCCGTCTGGCGCAGCAGCGGGAACGGTATGCGGATCCAGGTGAGCAGCAGGTCCAGCGCGAGCAGTACGACGATGCCCGCGTCGATGCCGATGGGGAAGAACGGGGCGAAGGCGCCGAAGCCCTTCCGTGCGGCGAGATCGCGCACGGCGGCGAAGGATCCGGCGAACCCGATGGCGGCGATCGTCACGGCACCGACGACCACCACCGCGACCAATATGCGGTGTGTACGAGTCAGTTGTACGGCCTGCACTGGAGTTGTCCCCCACCCTTGGAAACCTGCGCGGCGCACCAGACTGGCACATGCGTCAAGTCCCCGCCGCACGGGTGTGCGGCGGGGCCGGCGCCGGGAGGGGCACCGAGCGTCACTTGAGGGAAGCGACCGCTTCCTTGGCCGCCTTGTCGGCGTTCTTCTTCAACTCGTCCGCACCGGGGGTCTTGCCGCTCTCGAAACCGGCGCCGGCGTAGTCCACCGTCACGACGACGTTCGCGGTCTGTACGACGAGACGGTGCTCGCGGAAGTTCTCGGACTTGTCGCCGTCCTTCTTCTCCACCTCGTAGCTGAGGGCGGTCGCCTTGTCGCCGATGCCGCTGACCGGAGAGGACTTCAGGCCCTTGTTGGACTTCTCCGCCTGCAGGGCGTCGGCCTGCTGCTTGAGGAACGCGCCGGCCAGTTTGTCGCCGGAGCCGCGCGAGGAGTCGGACTCGAAGCGCTTGAGGGAGACGGTCAGCTGCCGGTAGTCGAACTTGTCCAGGCCGCTCCACAGGCAGCTGCCGGAGTCCTGGGTGTTGCCCGACCCGATCCGCTTGCCCGAGGCGTTCTCCGTCTTCGGCGTCAGCTCCTTGACGGTGTCCTTGGAGAGCGTCTTGCAGGCGTCCGGGAGCTCCTTGAACTTGACCGGAGCCGCGCTCGGCGCGCTGTCGCCCTGCTCGGACGAGGCCGAACCGCCGTTCTCGCCACCGGAGTCGGAGGAGCAGCCCGCCACGAGCAGTGCGGGAAGGGCGACTGCCGCGCAGGCGAGCGTCCGGGCGAGACGCGGTGATCGTCGCTGTGGGGTTCGCTGTGCGTTACGGGGCATGATTCCTTCGCTTCCAGTCTGTCTGCGTCAGTTGTCATCGAAGCCGGCAGCGAGCTCTGCGGCCACGCTACGGGCCTTCTCCTGCAACTCGGCGCTGTCCGGGGTACGCCGCTTGTCGGTGAGCCACTGGTCGTACTTGACGGTGGCGATCACGTTCCCGCTTCGGAACACGACCGTGATGTCGCGGTGGACTCCCGAGTCGCCGGTGTCCAGTTGGTCGTCGATGTAGGCGCCGTCCCCGAGGCCGTCGAGCTTACGAGGGGAGAGATCCTCGTCCTGGGGCTGAGACGACTCGGCGGCATCTCCGGGTTCGCCTGGAGCCTGGGAGCCGTTGTCGGATTCATCACTCCCGCCGTCGCCCCCGCTCCCGTTGTCCGCGCTCTCGCTCTCGTCGCCGCTCTTGCCGTCGCCGCTGCCGTCGCCGTCGCCCTCGGCGGAGTCGTCGGCGCTGCTGTCCTCGCCGCCGCCTTCGGCGTCCTCGGGCGGTGGGCTGCTCTCGTCGTCGGTCGGGATCTCGGCCTGGCCCGCGCGCTCGTCGTACAGCAGTTGCGCCTGCTCGTCGTCGCTCACGGCCGGGTCGTAGGACACGACGCGTTCCAGGTCGACGGTGAGGTGGCGGCTGGCGAGGCTGGTGGCGCTCTTCCAGCGGCAGCCCACGCGCCGGTCGGTGTCGTAGGTGACGGTGGCCTCGCCCTCGTACGGTGAGGCCTTCTCGTCGTCCGTGCCCTTGCCCGAAGCGCTGCTCGCGGCCGTGTCCTCGGCCGCCTCGGCTCCGGGGAGCAGCTTCTTCAGCGTCTCCACGCCGACGGCTCCGCACGGCTCCGGGAGCGTGCTGTATCTGCCGGGCTCGGCCGGGGGCGCGGCGGAGGAGGAGGTGCCGGGCTTGGTGTCCTCGCCGTCACCCTCGTCGGACGACCCGGTGCAGGCGGTGAGGCCTCCGGAGAGCATGACGGCCAGCGCGACGCCGGTCACATACGTCCTTGCCCTCCGCTGCACTGTCCTGCCTCCTGCTCGGCTCTGCTGCCGTCCGGTCGAAGCGTCCCGCCACCGTGACGGGGCCACGGAAGACAATGTCTACCGCACGCACGGCGGGGCCGTCCGTCCCCGTGGCGTTTATGTTGCGCGAAGTCCCGCTTTTCCGTTTCGCGCACTTGGTGCGTCTTCTTGCGTTCTGTCCGTGAGCGGGCGGAGTGAGATGCCCTACACGGAACCCGGGGCGCTCGTCGCGGCGGCGGGGAGCCTCAGCGTTCGCGGTGGACCTTGGTGTTGGACGCCTGCGCACGCGGACGTACGACCAGCAGGTCGACGTTGACGTGCGGCGGGCGGGTCACGGTCCAGGCGATCGTGTCGGCGACGTCCTCCGCGGTCAGCGGCTCGGCGACGCCTTCGTAGACCTTGGCGGCCCGGGCGGCGTCACCGCGGAAGCGGGTGAGGGCGAACTCGTCGGTCTTCACCATGCCGGGTGCGATCTCGATGACGCGTACGGGCTCCCCGCACAGCTCCAGGCGCAGGGTCTCGGCCAGCACGTGGGCGCCGTGCTTGGCGGCGACGTAGCCGCCCCCGCCCTCGTACGTGGCGTGCGCCGCGGTGGAGGAGACGACCACGACCGTTCCTCCGCCGGACGTGGGGGCACCGCCCGGGCCGTCGGGCCCGGGGGGAGCCTGGGCCAGCGCCGGCAGCAGGGCCTGGGTGAGGTGGAGTACGCCGAGGACGTTGACCTCGTACATCTTGCGCCAGTCCGCCGGGTCGGCGGTGGCGACAGGGTCCGTACCGAGGGCGCCGCCCGCGTTGTTGACGAGGACGTCGCAGCGGTCCAAGCCCGCCGCGAAGGCGTCGACGGCCGCGCGGTCGGTGACGTCGAGCGGGAGGGCCACCGCTTCGTGGCCCGCGTCGGTCAACTCGGCCGCCAGAGCGTCGATCCGGTCCTGACGCCTGGCGGTGAGCACGACCCGGTAGCCGGCTGCGGCCAGTTGGCGTGCGGTGGCGGCGCCGATGCCACTGCTGGCGCCGCTGATGACGGCAGTGCGGTTGCTCATGGCCAAAGGCTACGTCGTGCCGCCGCACGCCGGCCGAGGAGCCGTCTGCTGCTGGGGGAGCCGGGTGCGGTCGTCTCAGTGGCCGCGCGGTGCGTACATGATCACCGCGACTCCGGCGAGGCAGATCAACGCGCCCGTCACGTCCCAGCGGTCGGGCCGGAACCCGTCGACCGCCATGCCCCACGCGAGAGAACCGGCGACGAAGACGCCTCCGTACGCGGCGAGGATGCGCCCGAAGTGGGCGTCCGGCTGGAGCGTGGCCACGAAGCCGTAGATCCCCAGGGCGATCACGCCGGCCCCGATCCAGGCCCAGCCGCGGTGTTCGCGCACGCCCTGCCAGACGAGCCATGCCCCGCCGATCTCCATGAGCGCCGCGAAGAGGAACAGGGCGACGGAGCGGGCGATGAGCATGACCGCAGGCTACGCGAGGGCGGGCGGGAGTCAGCCGGCCGTTCGGAGCCCTCCCCGGCATCGCCGGCGCCCCTTCCCGCAATGCCGGGGAGTCCCGCTATGCCGCGGAGTCCCGCTCCGCCACGGCCCGCACCGCCGGCGAACCGGTCCACTGCGTCAGCGCCTGGCGCAGCCCCTGCGGGTCCGGCCTGTCGCTCGCCCAGGCGATGTGGCCGTCAGGCCGGATCAGCAAGGTCCGCTTGCCGACGGCCGCCGAACGCACATGGACCGTACGGTCGTCGGCCTCCGTGCTCGTGTCCGGAGGCGGCGCGCCGAGCGGTGAGACGAGGACGAACGCGCCCCCGCGCAGCGCCTCGTAGAGCCGCCCCGAGGCGAGCGGCAGATCCGGCACCCGCTTTCCGGCGAGCGGGTGGGAGCCGCGGGGTGAGGGGTAGGAGATCCCGATGCCGGAGACCATGCGCACGCCGCGACTCGTCAACGGGCGTACGCGGCTGAGGACTTCGGCACCCACGGAGCGCAGCGCACGCCCGGCGGGGGAGTGCGCGAGCGCGAGCCGGATGATGGCGCCGCTCATCCGCAGAACGAGAGTGCCCACCGGGTGCCGTTCGCTGTCGTACGTCTCCAGCAGGGTCGCCGGGGAGTGGCCGCGGAGCACCGCCGAGAGCTTCCAGGTGAGGTTGGCCGCGTCCTGCAGCCCGGTGTTCATGCCCATGCCGCCGGCCGGCGAGTGGACGTGGGCTGCGTCTCCGGCGAGGAAGACACGGCCCACCTGGTAGCGCGGCGCCTGCCGTTCGTCGCTGTGGAAACGGGACATCCAGCGGGGGTCGTGCATTCCGTGGTCGGAGCCCAGCGCCCGCACCGCGAGCTCCCTGACCTCCTCCAGATCCGGCACCTCCCCGTACGGGAGCTGCCGGTGGCGGTTCCAGCCCGCGACCCGGTAGTAGCCGTCGCCGAAGCCCGCGATGAGGGCGAAGGCGTCCTTCGTCGCGTTGACGAGGAAGGGGGTGGCGGGAGGATCGGTCAGCCGTACGTCGGCGAGCACGATGGAGCGGACGACGGACTTGCCGGGGAAGGGCAGGCCGAGCAGTTCGCGGACGGTGCTGTGCACGCCGTCGCTGCCGATGACGTACGGGGCGCGCAGCGTCCGGAGCTCTTCCGCCGGGGCTCCCGGCGCGCCCGCCGCCGTGACGTCGGCCTCGACGCCGGAGCCGTCCTGACGCAGCTCCACGACCTCCGTGCCGTACAGGAACGTCACTCCGGCCTTTCGGGCACGCCGCTCAAGCAGCCGCTCCACCTCGAACTGCCCTGTGACCAGCACGAACGGAAACCGGCTCGGCAGCTGCGAAGGATCGAGCACCGCGCGCCCGAAGAGGCCGAGCGACTGCATCCGCGCGCCTGTGCCGACCAGTTCGTCCGCCAGGCCCCGGGTGTCCATCTGTTCCAGGGTGCGGGCGTGCACGACGAGCGCGCGGGAGAGGTTGCTGACGGTCTCGTCGCGCCGCTCGACCAGAGTGACCGCGTGCCCGGCCTCGGCGAGATCCCCTGCGGCCATCAGACCGGTGGGCCCGGCGCCCACGACGAGCACGTCGGGGGCGTGGCCCGCCTCAGGTGCCTTCCCGGTCCCGCTGCTTGCCATGGAGTCCTCCCCGTGGTGTGCGGATGCGACGTGCCTGGCGCGGGTCAACGCCCGTTGGCACCACGGTAGGAGGGGCCGTCGCAGACGTCAACACATGTTGGCCCACAAGTGTTGACGTGGGTACGGGTCGTACGGACCGGAACGGGGAACGACGCTCCGGCGTCCGGAACAAGGCGTGCGGCCACGGCGGTTGGCCGGCCGGAAACCGGCTCGGGTGAGCCAGGGCACGGGGCAAGGGGCAAGGGGCAATGCGGCCCAGGCCAAGGGGGAATGCGGCGTCAGGCCGCCCGGTGCGTCGGCCCGAGCATCGCCCGTGGCGCCGCACGGCGCGCCCCGTTCAGGCGTCCAGCCGCGCGCAGAACAGGTCCACCAGCCGCGCGAGGAAGGCCCGGCCCTCTTCGCCGGGCTCCATGGAGATCGTCCCGCCGCCCCAGTCCACCGTGCCGACCATGTCCTGGTACTCGGAGTGCAGGTGGTGCAGGATCCCGCTGACGCGGGCCCTGCGCAGGTCGAGGAGCTTGCACACGGGCTGTACGTACGGCTGCCAGCGGGTCGTGACCGCCCGCAGCAGCAACTCGCCCAGCTCGGCACCCTGTCCGTTGATGTCCAGCCGCGCGCGGAGCGGCAACGCCAGCGCGTCCCCGAGCAGTTCGGCCTGGCGGTCGGTCAGCTGCCACTGGCCGCCGCGCTCCATCTCCTCGTACTCGGACGGGTGGAGGCCCAGCCGCAGGGCCATGTCGAACGCGGAGACCCCGCGGGCGAGGCGGTGCTGGTGGACGCTGCTGAGCGACCCCATCAAGTCGCCGACGGAGCACCACAGCACACCCGCCAGCGCGGTCAACTCCCGCTCCCCGGGGCTCTGGTCGCCCGACTCCCAGCTGAGCACGGTCAGCGGGGTGACCTGGACCCCGTAGGCGCTGAGCATCGTGGCCGCGACGTCCTCGGCCCGCATCCCGAGGGCCTGGCGCGTGCTGCGCGCGGCCTCCCGGTTGAACGCGGGCCTGCGAGGATCGGATGACGTGTACTGGGACAAGCGGTCCACTTCTTCGGTCGGCTTCCTCACGGCGCAGCTCCGGCCAGAAGGTCAAAGGATGTCAAAGGTCCTAGCCCAGCGTCCAGGCCAGGATGCCGGACTGTGCATAGATCAACACGCAGAGAACAAACAGGAGTCCGAGGCTCCACTTGAGCGTCGCGCGCAGCAGCTCCGACTCCTGTCCCGCGCAGCCGACCGCCGTGGCCGCGATGGTGAGGTTCTGAGGGCTGATCATCTTTCCGACGACGCCGCCGGAGGTGTTGCCCGCGACCAGCAGCGTCGGATCGAGCCCGGCTCCCTTGGCGGCGGCGAACTGCAGGCTGGCGAAGAGGGCGTTGGACGAGGTGTCGGAACCCGTCACCGCGGTCCCGAACCAGCCGAGCACCGGCGAGAGCAGCGCGAGCGCGCTCCCGCTCCCGGCTATCCAGGTGCCGATCGTGATGGTCTGCCCCGACAGGTTCATCGCGTACGCGAGCGCGAGCACGGACGCGACGGTGAGCAGCGCGGTGCGCAGCTTGACCAGGGTCGCCCCGAACTCCCGTAGCGCCACCTGCGGTTCGATACGGAGGACCAGCGCCGTGAGCAGGCCGGAGAGCAGCAGGAGAGTGCCCGGCGACGAAAGCCAGGCGAGGTTGTAGACGGTGGAGTCGACCTCGTTGCCGTTGACCGTGAGCAGCATCCCGTCGAGCCCGGGCCACGGGACGGCGATGTCCGTGTCGCCGAGGAACTCCTTGACGGGCGTCCACAGCTGGGCCACGGAGAACACCGAGATGACGATGATGTACGGGGCGAAGGCCGTGGCCAGCCGCTTGCCGTCGGTCTCCGGCCGTACGGAAGGCGCTCCGTGGGCCCCCCGACCTGAGTGGGCCCCGCCTCCGCCGCCGCGGGCAGCCCGCGTCACGGGCATCGTGTGTCCGCCCGGACCGCCGCCGTGGTGCTGCTGCCGGCTGCCGTGGACACCCCCGCCGTTGCCGGGACTTCCCTGGCCGCCGGGGCCTGCGGCACCGGATCCGCCGCCGTCGCGGAGCAGTTCGGCCTTCGCCTGCTCGGTGCCGCGCGGCTGCCAGAACCGCAGGAAGACGACCGCCGCCACGAGACTGGCGAGCGAGGTGATGATGTCGGTCAGTTCGACCGAGATGAAGTTCGAGCTGACGAACTGGACGACTGCGAAGGTCACGCCGCACACGATCGCGACCGGCCAGATCTGGCGCAGCCCCCGTACCCCGTCCACCAGCAGCGTCAGCAGCAGCGGCACCACGAGCGCGAGCACCGGCACCTGGCGGCCGACGTACTCGCCGATCTCGGTGTACGGGATCTTGGTCAGCTCGCCCGCGGTGATGACGGGGATGCCCATGGCGCCGAAGGCGACGGGCACCGTGTTGGCCACGAGCACCGTGACCGCGGCGCGGAACGGCGGGAAGCCCAGCGCGATGAGCATGATCCCGGTGATCGCCACGGGCGCGCCGAACCCGGCGAGCGCCTCCAGCAGGGCGCCGAAGCAGAAGGCGAGCACCACCGCGAGGACGCGCGGATCGTCGCTGATCAGCCGCAGGGACTGGCGAAGATCCTCGAACGTCCCGCTCACGACCGTCAGTTGGTACAGCCAGATCGCCGTGACGAGGATCCAGCCGATGGGGAAGAGGCCGAAGACCGCGCCCTCGCTCGCGGTGAGGACAGCCAGCTTGAACGGCATCCCGTACACGGTGACGGCGATGGCGACGGCGACCGCGAGGGCGCTGAGACCTGCCCAGTGGGCTCTGACGCGAGCCGCTCCGAGCAGGAGGAACAGAGTGAGCAGCGGCACGGTGGCCACGAGGGCCGACAGCGCGAGGCCACCGGAGAGCGGAGAGAGCGCGGGCTGATACAAGGGGATCCCCGTACAGATTTGGTCAGACCATGCGATGAAGCTGCCACACACTATGAAGAGCTCAACTCGCTGTCCAGAGAACGCACATGACTTTTGGTCGGACCAAACCACGGGCGGTTGGGTTACGCTCGCCGCGACCGCGCCGTCCCGGTTGCGCTCGGGGGCGGGTGGATCTGCGTCGCGGATATGGGAGGGGTTTCATGACGGGGCAGGACGACTGGGAACCCGTAGCCCGTTCACGCACGTACGAGCTGGTGCTCACCAGGATCGAGCAGCTCATCCTCGACGGACGGCTCAGGGTGGGCGACCGGCTGCCGCCCGAGCGGGAGTTGAGCGAGATGCTCGGCGTGAGCAGGGCGGCGATCCGGGAGGCGCTGCGCGTGCTGGAGGCCCAGGGGGCGCTGCGTCCGCGGGTCGGCACGGGGCCCGACTCGGGGAACGTGATCGCGGCCATGCCCGACGCCGGGCTCACCCAGTTCCTGAGGCTGCACATCGCGCTGGCGCACTTCCCCCTCGACGACGTCGTCGAGGCGCGTGCCGTGCTGGAGCGGTCCAGCGCGAGGCTCGCCGCCGAGCGCGCCAAGGAAGAGGACCTCGCCCGGATGCGCGAACAGCTCGACCGCATGGACGCCGTCGGGCTGCCGCGCGAGGTGTTCAACGACTGCGACACCGACTTCCACGTGGCGATCGCGGAGGCCGCCGGCAACCGTCTGGTCGCCGATCTGACCGTCTCCGTGCGCAACGCGGTCCGCCAGACCCTGCTGACGGTCTTCCACCGGGTCGAGGACTGGGAGGCAGTCGCCGCGCGGCTGCGCGCGGAGCACCGGGCGATCTACGACGCCGTCGCGGCCGGGGAGGCCGAGCGCGCCGGTGAGGCGGTGGAGGCGCACATCCGCTCCGTGCACCGGGACATCGTCATCCCGTCCCTGTCGCCCGTCCCCTGAGAGACCCTGCCCTCGGCGTGCAGGACGGCCGGGAGCGGCCTGGCGTGTCAACGAGTGTTGGCCTACATTCGTTGACATGGAGGACGAAGCGAAGCCCGGGCCCGCACGGGAGGCGGACGCCGGGGCGGCGGCGCACCTCGCGGTCTCCGCGCAGGTCGCTACGGACGGCAGGCCGCCCCGCCGCTCCGATTCGACACGGGCGGCGATCCTTCGCGCGGCGCGCGAGCGCTTCGCCTCGGACGGATACGAGCGGGCGACGATCCGCGCCGTGGCGCGCGACGCGGCCATCGACCCGTCGATGGTCATGCGCTACTTCGGCAACAAGGAGGGCCTGTTCGCCGCTGCCTCCGAGATCGACCTCCGGCTGCCGGAGCTGACCGTCGTCCCCGCCGACGAGGCCGGCACCCGTCTCGTACGCCACTTCCTGGAGCGCTGGGAGGGGGACGAGACGCTGAACGCCCTGGTGCGCGTGGGCGTAACCAACCCCGCGGGAGCCGAGCGGGTCCATTCCGTCTTCCGCGACCAGGTCGCCCCCGTGGTGGCCTCGGTGTGCCCCGATCCGCAACAGGTGCCGGTGCGGGCCGCGTTGGTGGCCTCGCAGATCCTGGGTATGGCCGTGAGCCGTTACGTGCTGAGGCTGCCGCCCGCGGCGGCGCTGACGCACGAGGAGATCGTGAACTGGCTCGGACCGACGGTCCAGCGGTATCTCACGGCTGAGGGGCCGTAGCACCCGGAGCATCCCGGAGTGCTCAGGGCCTCAGGGCCACACCAGGCAGTACGGCTGGTGGCCCGCCATGTGCAGGCGGTCGGAGAAGTCCTGCCATTCATGGAGAAGTTGGTACACGTTGAACGCGTCCTGGGGGCCGGCACGGTCCGGGACCGTCGACCAGATGAACGCCGCGGCCCCGACCGACTCCTCGCCGATGCCCCGCAGCGGGTCCACGACCGTCATCGGCAGCTTCACCACGGCGTAGTCCGGGTGCAGCACGACGAGTTCGAGCGGCGGCACCCGGTGAAGAGGTATGCCCTCGATGCCGGTGAGCACCATCGCGGCCATCGTCTCGGGCTTGATCTTGGTGAACATGCCGTGACCCAGCTCGTCGCCGCCGAGCTCCTCCGGGCGCATGGACACAGGGACCCGGGCAGCGGTCGCGCCGTCCGGGGCGCCGAAATACTTGTAGGTCACCCCCACTCGGCCGCCACCCTTGCTGCTCCCAGAGTCTCTGTCCACCGCGTCTCTGCGGTGACGTCCCCTCGCGCGCTCCGGACCGAGGTCCCCGGTACCCTCTCCCAGTCCACCACCGCGCTGCATGTCACCACCCGACCACTCGCGGCCGCCGCCGCGCAACCCGATCACCGTGTCAGAGACCTCCCCGTCCTGCGGAACGTGAAACGCCCCGCAGGGCCTGGGTAATCCCCGCTTCACCGGGCCGGTACCTCACCGGCTCGCTGCCCTTCGCATACCCACGGACGGGACGACGACGCAGTGCCATGAGAATGCTCTGACACCATGGCCCTCGTGACTTACTCGTACGAGGCCCCAGTATCGCAGTCGCTCTTCGACCGTGCCGCCGCCGTGACGCCGGGAGGCGTGAACTCTCCGGTCCGTGCGTTCCAAGCCGTGGGCGGTACGCCCCGTTTCATGGCCTCCGGTGCCGGTCCGTACCTGATGGACGCCGACGGACGTGAGTACGTCGACCTCGTCTGCTCATGGGGACCGATGATTCTGGGCCATTCCCACCCCGAGGTGCTGGCCGCCGTCCAGGAGGCGGTGAGCCGCGGTACGTCCTTCGGCACGCCCGGCGAGGACGAAGTGGCCCTGGCGGAAGAGATCGTGGACCGTGTCGGGCCCGTCGAGCAGGTGCGGCTCGTCTCCTCCGGCACCGAGGCCACGATGTCCGCGATCCGGCTGGCGCGCGGCTTCACGGGCCGTGCGAAGGTCGTGAAGTTCGCGGGCTGCTACCACGGGCATGTCGACGCGTTGCTCGCCTCGGCCGGTTCGGGCGTCGCGACCTTCGGGCTGCCCGACACCCCGGGCGTGACGGGCGCGCAGGCGGCCGAGACGATCGTGCTGCCGTACAACGATCTCGACGCCGTGCGGGAAGCGTTCGCCGCGCAGCCGGACGAGATCGCATGCGTCATCACCGAGGCGTCGCCCGGCAACATGGGCATCGTGCCGCCGGAGCCCGGCTTCAACGAGCAGCTCAAGGAGATCTGCCGGGCGCACGGCGCGCTGTTCGTCTCCGACGAGGTGATGACGGGCTTCCGCGTCAGCAAGCAGGGCTGGTACGGGATCGACCAAGTCGTCCCCGATCTGATGACGTTCGGCAAGGTCATGGGAGGCGGCTTCCCCGCCGCTGCCTTCGGTGGACGGCGCGACGTCATGGAGCACCTGGCTCCCGCCGGCCCCGTCTACCAGGCCGGCACCCTCTCCGGGAATCCGGTCGCCACGGCCGCCGGCCTCGCGCAGCTCCGGCTGCTGGACGACGGGGCGTACGCCGCCGTCGACGCGGCGTCCGAGCAGCTGCGCGGTGCCGTGACCGAAGCGCTGACCAAGGCGGGCGTCGCGCACCGGCTGCAGGTCGCGGGCAACATGTTCTCCGTGTTCTTCACCGACGCGCCGGTCACCGACTACGCGGGCGCCAGGGCACAGGAGGCGTTCCGCTTCAAGGCCCTCTTCCACTCCATGCTGGAGCAGGGCGTCTATCTGCCGCCGTCCGCCTTCGAGTCGTGGTTCGTCTCGACCGCACATGACGACGGCGCGCTGGAGCGCGTCGTCGCCGCACTGCCCGACGCCGCCCGTGCGGCCGCCGAGGCGACGGCATGAGCGCCGAGGACCGTACGGGCACGGGCCACGGCCGGGGAAGACCCGGCGGCCCGGAACTGGAACTCCCAGGGTCCCGCGGCGGCTCCGGTGAGGCCGTGACCGTCGTGCACGTGATCCGCCACGGCGAGGTCGAGAACCCGGGGGGCGTCCTCTACGGACGTCTGCCCGGCTACCACCTCTCCGAGCTGGGGCGCCGGATGGCCGACCGCGTCGCCGAGCATCTCGCCGACCGCGACGTCAGATACGTCGTCGCCTCGCCGCTGGAGCGCGCGCAGGAGACGGCCGCGCCCATCGCCAAGGCGCACGGTCTGGACGTCGCCAGTGACGACGGCCTGATCGAGGCCGACAACGTCTTCCAGGGCAGGACGGTCGGCGTCGGGGACGGCGCGCTGCGCAAGCCCGCGAACTGGCGCCATCTCTTCAACCCGTTCCGTCCGTCGTGGGGCGAGTCGTACGTGCACCAGGTGCAGCGGATGCGCACCGCGCTCGACACGGCGCGCGACGCCGCACGCGGCCACGAAGCCGTATGCGTCTCGCACCAGTTGCCGATCTGGACGCTGCGCAGCTTCGTGGAACGGCGCCGGCTGTGGCACGACCCGCGCCGCCGGCAGTGCACTCTCGGCTCGCTCACGACCTTCACCTTCAACGGGGACAAGATCGTCTCCGTCGGCTACACGGAGCCCGCCCGCGACCTCGTCCCCGCGCACCTGCGCGCCGGAGCGAGGGCCTCCAGGGGCGGCGGAGGACGCGGGGCCTGAGGGCGGCCGGAGCCTCCGTGAGCGTCACCCCGGGCGGGCCGCCGCAGCTGCGGACGGCCGGTACGCAACGGCACAAGGGGGGCGTGGAAGATCGGCCCGGAGCCCATGCGAAACTTTTCACATGAGTCAGACCCGTGCCCTCCGGTACCGCCCCGCACTGCTGATCGCCGCGCTCGCGGCGGGCGCGTCGGTGCTTGCCGGGTGCTCGGGCGACGAGACCGGTTCGTCGTCCGGGGACGCCAAGTTCGTCCAGGGCACCGGGAAGATCACCAAGGTGAAGAGCGGCGAGCGGCAGAAGGCTCCGGACATCTCGGGCAAGGGTGTCGACGGGAAGCCGCTGGATCTCTCCGACTACAAGGGCAAGGTCGTCGTCCTCAACGTCTGGGGCTCCTGGTGCGCGCCGTGCCGCGCGGAGGCCCCGAACCTCGCCAAGGTCGCCGACGAGACCGAGGGCAAGGGCGTGCAGTTCGTCGGGATCAACACCCGCGATCTCGACCGCGCCAACGCCAAGGCCTTCGAGCGGAACTACGACGTCGGCTACCCGAGCTTCTACGACCCGAGCGGAAAGCTCATCCTCCGCTTCCCCAAGGGCACTCTGTCCCCGCAGGCCATTCCGTCCACGCTCATCCTCGACCGTGAGGGGAAGATCGCCGTACGGGCCCTGAAGGAGCTCAGCGAGAAGGAACTGCGCTCGGCGCTCGACCCGTTGACGGCGGAGAAGTGACCCCGGCATGAGCGTGCTCGCCACTGCCGCGGCCTCCGCCGCCGGGACGGCCCTCGCGGCGGGTCCCGGGGAGGTGAACCACACGGTTCTCAGCGGCGCCCTGCTGCTGGCCCTGCCCGTGGCGGTGCTCGGCGGTCTGGTCTCCTTCTTCTCCCCGTGCGTACTGCCGCTCGTGCCGGGCTATCTGAGCTACGTCACCGGCGTCAGCGGCACGGACCTCGCGCAGGCCAGGCGCGGCCGGATGTTGCTGGGCGCAGCGCTGTTCGTGCTCGGCTTCACCGCCGTCTTCGTCTCCGGCGGCGCCCTGTTCGGCGGTTTCGGCGCGACGCTGCAGGAGCACCGGTCGGTCATCTCGAAGGTGCTCGGGGCGCTGACGATCCTGCTGGGGCTGGCGTTCATGGGCGCGCTGGGCCCGCTGTCGCGTCTCACCTCGCGCGAGCTGCGCATACAGCGGCGGCCGTCGGTCGGGCTCGCGGGCGCGCCCATGCTCGGCGTGCTGTTCGGCATCGGCTGGACCCCTTGCATCGGTCCGACGCTCGCGGCCGTGCAGACGCTCGCCTTCAGCGAGGCCAGCGCGGGGCGCGGCGCGCTGCTGACGGTTGCGTACTGCCTGGGTCTCGGCCTCCCGTTCGTCGTCGCGGCCGTCGCCTTCCGGCGCACACTCGGCGCCTTCGGCTGGGTGAAGCGGCACTATGCGTGGGTGATGCGGACGGGCGGCGTGATGCTGGTCGCGGTCGGCATCCTGCTCGTCACCGGGGTCTGGGACCGGATCGTCTACGACCTTCAAGTCTGGTCGTCCGACTACACCGTGGGAATCTGAGATGCGTACGACCGACACCGGCACGGAGACCGGCAAGACCGGCGGCGGCGCCCGGCCGGCCGACGGCACGGCCCCGGACGGAACCCCCGACGGAACCCCCGAGGGGACCCCCGAGGGCGCTCCCGAAGGGACGGCCGAGGAGACGCGGCTGGCGCGGGAGGCCGAGTCCCAGCTCTCCTCGCTCTCCACCGCACCCGGCGAGGAACGGCTCAACGTCCCCTCCATCGGCGTCGTCGGCTGGGCCCGCTGGTTCTGGCGGCAGCTCACGTCGATGCGGGTCGCGCTGATCCTGCTCTTCCTGCTCTCCCTCGCGGCGATCCCCGGTTCGGTGATCCCGCAGAGCAACGTCGACAGCATCAGGGTCGAGGAGTTCCGCAAGAAGCACGACGTGCTCTCGCCCGTCTACGACAAGTTGCAGCTCTTCGACGTCTACACGTCGGTGTGGTTCTCGGCGATCTACATCCTGCTCTTCGTCTCCCTCGCCGGCTGCATCGTGCCGCGCACCTGGCAGTTCGTGGGCCAGCTGCGCAGCAGGCCGCCCCGCGCCCCGCGCCGCCTGGACCGGATGCCCGCCTACACGACGTGGCGCACCGAAGCCGCTCCCGGGGACGTGCTGGACGGTGCCCGCGGACTGCTGCGCGGACGGCGCTTCCGCGTGGACTCCGAGGGCGACTCGGTGGCCTCGGAGAAGGGCTATCTGCGCGAGGCGGGCAACCTCGTCTTCCACATCGCGCTGATCGTGCTGCTGCTTGCCTTCGCCGCCGGGCAGTTGTGGAAGTCCGAGGGCGGCAAGCTGGTCGTCAAGGGCCACGGCTTCTCCAACACCCTCACCCAGTACGACGACTTCAAGTCCGGCTCCCTCTTCGATCCGGACGAGCTCGACGCGTTCGGCTTCACGCTGGAGGACTTCCACGCCACGTACGAGGAGTCCGGCCCGGAGAAGGGGACGGCACGCGAGTTCCGCGCCGGCATCTCGTACTGGCAGGGCGCCGACGGCACGGAGAAGCGGGACTCGATCAGGGTCAACCACCCGCTGGAGATCGGTGACTCCAAGGTCTTCCTGAACGGCAACGGCTACGCGCCGGTCGTCACCGTGACGGACGGCGAGGGCAACACGGCCCACCGCGGCCCCGTCCCGTTCCTCCCGCAGGACGGCAATCTCACCTCGTCCGGCGTCGTCAACGTCACCGACTACCGGGATGCGAAGGGCCGCAAGGACCAACTCGGCTTCCAGGGCTTCTTCGTACCGACCTTCGGCGGCTCGGGGGCGGGCACGATGTTCTCGCAGTCGCCGTCCCTGAAGTACCCGGTGCTCTTCCTCACCGCGTACCACGGCGACCTCGGCCTCGAATACGGCGAGCCGAAGAGCGTCTACCAGCTGGACACCAGCCGGATGAAGCAGTTCAAGAAGCCGGACGGCTCTCCTCTGGCGAAGAAGATCCTGCCGGGGGAGACGCTGAAGCTGCCGGACGGCAGAGGCGAGCTGAAGTTCGAAGGCGTGCGGCCGTGGGCGCAGTTCCAGGTCGTGCACGAAGTCGGCAACGGCTGGGCACTCGGCGGCGCGATCGCCGCGATCGGCGGCCTCGCCGGTTCGCTGTTCATCCAGCGGCGGCGGGTGTGGGTGCGCGCCGTCGCGGGAGCGGACGGCCGCACGGTCGTGGAGATGGCCGGACTGGGTCGCAGCGAGTCGGCCCGGCTCCCCGAGGAGCTGGGCGACCTGGCGTACGCCATGCAGTCGGAGGCCCCGCCCGTGCATGACGAGGGCGAGGACGAGCCCGAGTACAGGTCCGAGCACGAGCACGGTAACGACGACGAGCACGGGAACGACGACAAGGACGAGGACAGCGCCGGAACCTCGCCGCGAGGAGAACGCAAGTGAACATCGCCGCCGCCGGAACGAACGAGAGTCTCGCCGAGATCAGCAACTACCTGATCTATTCGGCCATGGCCGTCTACGCCTTCGCCTTCGTCGCGCACATCGCCGAATGGGTCTTCGGCAGCCGCAGCAAGGTGGCCCGAACCGCTGCCGCGCTCAGCCCGGGCAAGGAGCGGGGCGCCGGAGCCGTCCCGGCCGAGGACGCGTCCGCGGAGGCCGCCTCCGCCGGGGCCGCCTCCGCCCGTACGGACAAGAGCGCCGCCGCCAAGTCCGCCGCGGGCGGCACGACGTCGGTGCTGGAGCGTCCGCGTCCCAAGGTCGTCGTCCGCTCCTCCGCGGGCCGCCGCGGCGAACTGCCCGACGGCCCCGGCGCGGCCGCCGGCGACGAACAGGGCGATCTGTACGGCCGGATCGCGGTCTCGCTCACGACCCTCGCGTTCCTGCTGCACGCCTCCGGCGTTCTCGCCCGCTCGCTGTCGGTGCAGCGCGCCCCCTGGGGCAACATGTACGAGTTCTCGACCGCCTTCTCGATGGTCGCCGTCGCTGCCTATCTCGGTTTCCTCGCCGCGAAGAAGAACGTCCGCTGGATCGGTCTGCCCCTGGTGACGACCGTGCTGCTGGACCTCGGCCTCGCCGTGACGGTCCTGTACACCGAGAGCGACCAGCTCGTCCCCGCGCTGCAGTCGTACTGGCTGTGGATCCACGTCTCGCTGGCCATCGTCTGCGGCGCGCTCTTCTACCTGGGATTCGTCTCGACGGCGCTCTACCTCTTCCGCGACCGGTACGAGACCAAGCTGCTGGCCGGCGGAACACCCGGGGGCTTCGCCACGTCGGTGCTGGAGCGGCTGCCTTCTTCCGCCTCGCTCGACAAGTTCGCCTACCGGATCAACGCCGCGGTCTTCCCCTTCTGGACCTTCACCATCGTCGCGGGAGCCATCTGGGCAGGCGACGCCTGGGGACGCTACTGGGGCTGGGACCCCAAGGAGGTCTGGTCGTTCATCACGTGGGTCGCCTACGCCTGCTATCTCCACGCGCGGGCCACCGCGGGCTGGAAGGGACGCAAGGCCGCCTACCTGGCGCTGATCGCCTTCGCGTGCTTCCTGTTCAACTACTACGGCGTCAACATGATCTTCAACGGCAAGCACTCGTACGCCGGCGTCTAGGAAGCCGCGGGACCCGCCCGGCCCCGCAGCTGACCCTTCGGCTAGCCCTTCGGCGGCGTCTCGTCCGCGCCGCCGCCCGCACCGTCGTCACGCCGCCTCGACTCCTCCTCGCGGCGGCGCAGTTCGGCCTCCTGCGGTTCGGCTCCGGGGCGCGGTTCCGGCGGGCCGGGCTTCGCCTCGTCGATGCCGGGGCCGGGGCCGGTGGCCGTACCGCCGTCGGCGGTGGTCGTGCCGCCCTTGCCGGGCTGGTCGTCGTCCGGCTCCTCGTCGTCGCCCGGGCCGCGGGACTTCGCGTCGTTGATGGACTTGAGGAATTCCGGGTTGTCGTCCGGCGCGACCCAGCGCCGCTCGTCGGGACGCGTGGCACCGTACGGGGCGTTCTTACGGGGCCGTCCGACCGCGAACCAGGCGATGGGGCCCAGCAGCACCTGCCCGAAGAGCAGGATGATGATCACCCACACCACCTTCGGCAGCTTCCGTACTTCCTGCTCAGGTGTGTTGAGGCAGTCGATGAAGGCGTAGATCCACACCGCCAGGACGAGAATGAACGGCAGATACCTGAGCATGCGGGACGCCCCCTAGGCGAGCTGACTCGGCACGGCGGGCCGGAAGTGCGGTTGGTGCGGTGTCGTCGTTGCGTACGTAGCAAGCGTAACGGTGTCCGGAAGGCCCCGGGGGCGGCCCGTGAAGCGCGCGGACCCATGCCGGATACTGGGTCGCATGGCTTACGACGATCTCCGCTCGCTGCTGCGGGCGCTGGAGCGCGACCGGGACCTGAAGCGGATCAAGGCGGAGGTGGATCCGTACCTCGAGATCGGGGAGATCGTCGACCGGGTGCAGAAGTCAGGTGGCCCGGCGCTGCTGTTCGAGAACGTGAAGGGCTCCTCCCTCCCGCTGGCCATGAACGTCTTCGGCACGGACCGCCGCCTGCTGAAGGCCCTCGGCCTGGAGTCGTACGACGAGATCAGCGAGAAGATCGGCGGGCTCCTCAAGCCCGAACTGCCGCAGGGATTCGTCGGGATGCGGGAGGCCTTCGGCAAGCTCGGCGCGATGGCCCACGTGCCGCCGAAGAAGGTGAAGGACGCGCCCGTACAGGAAGTGGTGCTGCGCGGCGACGACGTCGACCTGGAGGCGCTGCCCGCGCTGTTCACCTGGCCCGAGGACGGCGGCTCCTTCTTCAACCTCGGTCTGACGCACACCAAGCACCCCGAGACGGGCGTGCGCAACCTCGGCCTCTACCGCCTCCAGCGGCACGACCGGCGCACCATCGGGATGCACTGGCAGATCCACAAGGACAGCCGGAACCACTACCAGGTGGCCGCGCGGCGCGGGGAGAGCCTGCCCGTCGCGATCGCCTTCGGCTGCCCGCCCGCTGTGACGTACGCCTCGACGGCTCCGCTGCCGGGCGACATCGACGAGTACCTCTTCGCGGGATTCACGCAGGGCAAGCGGGTCGAGATGACCGACTGCAAGACCGTGCCGCTCCAGGTGCCCGCCAACGCCGAAGTCGTGCTGGAGGGCCGGCTGGAGCCCGGCAAGACGCTGCCGGAGGGCCCGTTCGGCGACCACACCGGCTTCTACACCCCGCAGGAGGACTTCCCCGCGCTGACGATCGACTGCGTGACGATGCGCAAACGGCCCGTCTTCCAGTCGATCGTGGTGGGCCGGCCGCCGACGGAGGACGGCCCGCTGGGACGGGCCACCGAGCGCTTTTTCCTGCCGCTGCTGAAGATCATCGTGCCGGACATCGTGGACTACCACCTGCCCGAGGCCGGCGGCTTCCACAACTGCATGATCGTCTCGATCGACAAGAAGTACCCGAAGCACGCCCAGAAGGTCATGCACGCGATCTGGGGCGCGCACATGCTCTCGCTGGAGAAGCTGATCGTCGTGGTCGACGCCGAGTGCGACGTACGCAACATGCACGAGGTGGCGTGGCGGGCCCTGGGCAACGTCGACTACTCCCGTGACCTCACGGTCGTCGAAGGGCCGGTCGACCACCTCGACCACGCCTCGTACCAGCAGTTCTGGGGCGGAAAGGCGGGCGTCGACGCCACCACGAAGCTGCCGGAGGAGGGCTACACGCGAGACGGCGGCTGGCCGCACGCGATCGAGTCCGACCCCGAGGTCGCGCGGCTCGTCACGGAACGCTGGAAGGAGTACGGCCTGTGAGCGGCGACGCCGCGGCCACCGGCGAGGCGCGGGCCGACGTGCCCCGGCCACGAGGCGGCGTACGGGCGTTCCTCCGACTGGTGATGATCGAACACTCCGTGTTCGCGCTGCCGTTCGCCTACATCGCCGCGCTCACGGCGATGTTCGAGGTGAGCGGCGAGGTGCGGTGGCGGGAACTGCTGCTCGTCACCGTCGCGATGGTCGGGATGCGCACCTTCGCCATGGCCGCGAACCGGATCATCGACCGCGAGATCGACGCCCGCAATCCCCGCACCGCCGGGCGCGAACTCGTCACCGGTGCGCTCTCCGTACGTTCGGCGTGGGCGGGGGCGCTGGTCGCGGTCGCCGTCTTCCTCGGGGCGTGCGCCCTGCTCAACCCGCTCTGTCTCGCGCTCGCCCCGGTCGCCGTGGTGCCGATGGTGGTCTACCCGTACGGGAAGCGCTTCACGGACTTCCCGCACGCCATCCTCGGCATCGCGCAGGCCATCGGTCCCATCGGGGCCTGGATCGCGGTGACCGGCAGCTGGTCGTGGGAGGCGGTGGTGCTGGGGCTGGCGGTCGGCGTGTGGATCGGCGGCTTCGACCTGATCTTCGGCTGCCAGGACGTCGCGGCCGACCGCGCGCACGGGGTGCGCTCCGTGCCCGCGAGGTTCGGCATCGCGGCGGCGCTGTACGGGGCACGCGGCAGCCACGTCGTCACGGTGGCGCTGCTGGCGTGGTTCGGCCTGCTCACCGGGGCGGGGGCCTTCTTCTGGCTGGGGCTGCTGATCGTGGCCGCCGCCTTCGTCTACGAGCACTCGATCGTGAAGCCCGGCGATCTGTCCCGGCTCAACCGGGCCTTCTTCACGGTCAACGGTTTCATCGGCATCGCGCTCTTCGTCTGCGCGCTGCTGGACCTGGCGGTGCGGGGGCTGAGCGTGTCCGGCTCCTGACCGGGGCGGGCCCGGCCCCGGGGCCGGGCCGGCGGCAAGGCTCAGTCAGTGCCAGGCAGGCTTGCCGCCTCCCGCCGTACGGGCGGTCGAGGTCATGAACGCGGCCATGACGCCGCCGATCAGTCCGAAGAGGTGGCCCTGCCAGGAGATGCCGCTCTCCGTCGGCAGCACGCCCCAGAGGATCGAGCCGTAGAACACCGCGACGACTCCGCCGAGCGCCACATCCGTGATGCGCTTGTCCACGAAGCCGCGCACGAGCAGATAGCCGAAGAGCCCGAAGATCAGCCCGGAAGCGCCCGCCGTGTTGCTGCCGTCCGGTGCGACGATCCATACGCCCAGGCCGCTGACCAGGATGATGGTGAGCGCGACGGCCAGGAAGCGCCCGGTGCCGCGCAGCGCCGCGAGAAAGCCGAGGACGAGCAGCGGCAGCGTGTTCGCGATGAGGTGGCCGAAGCCGAAGTGCATGAACGCCGCGGGGATCACGTCGACCAGCTCGTCCTGCTTGCGGGGGACGATGCCGAAGGTGTCGAGCGAGTTGTTCGTCGCCTGGTCGAAGAACTCCAGCACCCACAGCAGCGCCGTCCAGAGCAGGATCAGCTTGGCGGCGGGCCAGGCGCTCGCGCGCCGCGGTGACCTGTCGCTGTTCGTGCTGTTGGTGCCGGAGCCTGATCCGTACGCCATCGAGTCTCCCCCTGAGAGTCGGTGAGCGGAGCCGATGCCTGTGACCTTGAGAACGTGGCAGAAGGCACGCGGAGTTCCGCACTCCAGGATCTCAAGGATGGCGTCAGAACTTCTCCGTGCCCAGGGCGCCGTACATCCAGGCGGCCATCAGGTCCTGCGGCTGGATCTTCTCGGTGCCGGAGGGCGCGGTGACGGCGACGGCGTCGCCCCCGCTGAATTCCAGGCGCAGCGGCAGCCGGGCGTCGCCCCGCGTGAACTGGCCGAGGTCGAGGGTGAGCGACGTGAGCTGCCCGCGCCGGATCGACAGGTCGGCCGCGATGTCCCCGTCGGGCACCCGGTCGGGGTCGACCTCCGCGCCGAGCGGCCGCAGTGCGGCGACCAGGTCCTTCGCCGCCTCCTTGCCGGGCAGCGTCATCCGTACGCGCTCCGCGCCGCCGCGCTCGTCCCTCGCGTCGAACTCGGCGTGCTCGCGTAGCAGGTCCTGTACCTCGCTGAGGAACTCGCGCTGCGGCTGACCTTCGAGGGCCGAACCGATGGTGACGGCGTCCCGGATCTCCCGGCTCAGCTCCGCCGGGAGGGCAGGTTCAGCGGGATCCGCGGCCTTCCCGCCGCCGTCTCCGCCCTTCTTGCCGCCCTTGTTCTTCTTCTCCTCTTTGTCCTCTTCCTTCTGCCGCTCCGCCAGGGTCTCGGCCGCACGCGCGAAGTCGTCGAAGGCGTCCGGGTCGGCCCGCACCCACTCGCCCTTGAGGACGTCGCTGGCCGGCCTCAGCGTGGCCGGGAGGTCGTCGGCGAGTTCGACGATCTCCGACGCCTTCTTGCGGGCGTCCTGCGAACCCTCGGCCTGCTTGACCAGCGACCGCAGGCTGACGCGCAGATACAGCTTGTCGTCGACCGACTTGACCGCCGCGACGTCCTTGCCGCCGAAGTTCAGCGCGGCCGCCACATTCGCGGCCTCCGACGCCGGCATCTCCTTCAGCGGCGTCTCCTCCTCCTCGTCACCAGTGCCGGCCGACACGGTCAGCTCGGCACCCGCGAGGCGGCGCGCGTCCTGCTTCGAGGCCCGGTGCTTCTTCCCGCCTCCCCGCGCCTGCGTGAGGAACTCACGGGCCTGGCCGGGTGAGGCGTCCACGGAGGCGATGACGGTGGAGGCGGACTGGTCGCCGAGCTTCACGACGGCGTTGCGCACCTTCATGCCGGTCGTGAGGCGCTCCGCCGAACTGCACGCGGCCACGGAGCCGGCGACCAGGGCCGCACAGCTCAGGAAGGCGACGGCGCGGACCGGCGCACGGGACCCCGACCGGGACCGCGCGGGCCGCGGACGGAAGAACTGTCCCGAAGGCGGACGGAAGAGCTGCATGCCCCCGACTCAATCGCACAACGCCCCCGCGACGCCAGTCGGTGTACCGAGCCGGGCGGTCTCACGCCCCGTCGCTCTGCTCGCCGGCGGCCCGTCCCCCCAACTCGCCCTCCCAGCGCCGGTACAGCTTGTGCGGCACGCCTGCCGCGTCCAGCGCACGGCCCGCTACGAAGTCGACGAGATGCTGCGCGGTACTGCCGCCCGCATAGAAGGCCGGCGAAGCGGGCAGCACCACCGCGCCCGCGTCGTCCAGCGTCACGAGGTGCCTGAGCGTCTGCCCGTGCAGCGGGGTCTCCCGTACGGCCACGACGAGCGGCCGCCGTTCCTTGAGCGTCACGGATGCGGCCCGCTGCAGCAGATCCTTCGACAGGCCGAGCGCGACACCGGCCACGCACGCGGTGCTCGCCGGTACGACGATCATCCCCTGTGCCGGATACGAGCCGGAGGACGGCCCCGCGGCGAGGTCCCCGGCGGACCAGTGGCGTACGGCCGAGACGTCCGGGTCGAACGCGTCCGCCGTGCCGTCGGCGCCGAAGGAGAGCCAGCGGCGCAGATCGTCCTGTGCGTGTGCGTCGCGGAAGGGATGCCCCGTCTCGTCGAGGATCGTCAGCCGGGCGGCACGGCTCACGACGAGGTCCACGGGCTCCCCGGCGTGCAGCAGCGCACGCAGCACGGAGGCGGCGTACGGGGTGCCCGAAGCGCCGGAGACGCCTACGATCCACGGCCTTCGGGGCGGGCTGGTTCCGGTCCTGGCGGTCACGTCACCGAGCCTACGCGTGCCTCCGGCGGCGCCTTCACGGGCGAGGGAAAGGGCCTTGAGGAGCTTTGAGGAGCCTTGAGGAGAGGTGTCTGAGGGTGAGCTGTCCCCATGCCTTAGATTCGTTACCGGAGATTTCGCGGAGCCCAAGGTTCCCCTGCCGTGCGCGGGGCGACCCCGACAGCCGGCAACGGAGGCACCAGAACCCATGGACGCGGTGGACAGGCAGCTCATTCAGGCGCTGCGGGAGAACGGCAGGGCCTCCTACGCCGAGTTGGGCCGGCTCGTGGGCCTCTCCGGGCCGAGCGTCACCGACCGCATCAACCGCCTGGAGACCGCCGGGGTGATCACCGGCTACCGCGCGACGGTCGACGCGCCCTCGCTGGGCCTGGGCGTCACGGCCCTCATCGGCATCCAGCTCACCGACGCCACCGACCACGAGGACGTGGCGGCGCGGCTGCGCGAGCTGAGCGAGGTCGAGGACTGCTGGTTCATCGCCGGCGACGACTCGTTCATGCTCAAGGCCCGCGCCTCGGACGTGGACGCGCTGGAGACGCTCATCCGCCGGCTGTCGGGCACCAAGGGCGTCTCCCGTACGCGTACGACGGTCGTGCTCTCCACCAAGTGGGAGAACCGGGTCACCGAACTCCCGCAGGAGGCGTGACGCATATCGGGGGCGGACGCGCGCGCCACGTACCCGGGCGCCGCGGCCACGCCCCGTGCCCCCGCCGGACGGCCGGTCCCTCGGTCACCGGGAGCGGGGAGTACGCTCAAAAAGGCGCTTCGAAGCAGAAATCCTAGGAGGGCGACGCATGGACTCTGGGCTCAAGCGCGAGCTGGAGGAGAAGGTCCGCGCAGGTGAACGGCTGACGCGCGAGGACGGCATCGCCCTGTACGACTGCGACGACCTCGCATGGCTCGGCGGCCTCGCCCACGAGGTGCGAACGCGCAAGAACGGCGACGTCGTTCACTTCAACATCAACCGCCACCTCAACATGACGAACGTGTGCACCGCCTCCTGCGCGTACTGCTCCTTCCAGCGCAAGCCCGGCGAGAAGGACGCGTACACGATGCGCATCGAGGAGGCCGTGAAGCTCGCCAAGGCGATGGAGGGCGAGAACCTCACGGAGCTGCACATCGTCAACGGCCTCCACCCGACGCTGCCTTGGCGCTACTACCCGAGGTCGCTCAGCGCGCTGAAGGAGGCGCTGCCCGACACGGTCTCGCTGAAGGCCTTCACCGCCACCGAGATCCAGCACTTCGAGAAGATCTCCGGGATGGACGCGAGCGAGATCCTCGACGTCCTCATCGAGTCCGGCCTGGAGTCGCTGACGGGCGGCGGCGCCGAGATCTTCGACTGGGAGGTCAGGCAGCACATCGTCGACCACGACACCCACTGGGAGGACTGGTCGCGCATCCACCGCCTCGCCCACCAGAAGGGCCTCAAGACCCCGAGCACGATGCTGTACGGGCACATCGAGGAGCGCCGTCACCGTGTCGACCACGTGCTGCGGCTGCGTGAACTGCAGGACGAGACGGGCGGGTTCAAGGTCTTCATCCCGCTGCGCTACCAGCACGACTTCGTCGACATGCAGGACGGCAAGGTCCGCAACCGCCTCCAGGCGCGCACCACGATGGCCTCGGGCGCGGAGGCGCTGAAGACCTTCGCGGTCTCGCGGCTGCTCTTCGACAACGTGCCGCACGTGAAGGTCTTCTGGGTCATGCACGGCGTCCAGACCGCCCAGCTCGCGCTGCAGCACGGCGCGGACGACATGGACGGCTCCGTCGTCGAGTACAAGATCACGCACGACGCGGACAACTACGGCACCCCCGACAAGCTCACCCGCGAGGACCTGCTCGACCTCATCCGCGACGCCGGCTTCCAGCCCGTCGAGCGCAACACCCGCTACGAGGTCATCCGCGAGTACGACGGGCCGGACCCGGAGCGCCGCGAGTCGCCGCAGCCCATGCGCATCTGACTCCCGCGCCCGGGTACCCGCGGGCGCATGGCCGCCCGCACCCGCCCCGAGGACGCCTACACCGCCGAGCCCTTCCTGCCCACCGGGGCGGGCAGGGGCAAGGCGGGTCTGCGCGCGCTGCGTGAAGCGGCCGCGCACTGCCGGGGCTGTCCCCTTCACCGGGACGCCACGCGGACCGTCTTCGGCGAGGGCGACCCGGGCGCGCGGGTGCTGCTCCTCGGCGAGCAGCCGGGTGACCAGGAGGACAGGCGGGGTCAGCCCTTCGTCGGGCCCGCGGGCCGGGTCCTCGACGGGGCCCTTCAGGAGGCGGGCATCGACCCGGCGCAGTCGTACGTGACCAACGCGGTCAAGCACTTCAAGTTCGGGTACGCCTCGGGCGGGCGCGGCAAGCGGCGCATCCACAAGCCGCCGAACCTCCGTGAGCTGAGAGCATGCGGCCCCTGGCTCGCCGCCGAGCTTGCCCTGATCGCACCGGAGGTGATCGTGGTGCTCGGCGCGACCGCCGGGAAGGCGCTGTTCGGCTCCTCGTTCCGTGTGACCCAGGAGCGCGGCGCCCTGATCGAGCAGGACGTGCACGGCCGGAACGAACGTGTCGTGGCGACGGTCCATCCGTCCGCCGTGCTGCGCGCCGACGACCAGGACCGGGAGGCCGTACGTGAGGGCCTCGTCTCCGATCTGCTGGTGGCCGCCGGCGCGCTGCGTGCTTCCTGACCGCGGGCTCAGCGCCGCGCGGCCGCCTTCCCGGGGCCCGGCTTCGTCAACTGGGCGTCGATGCGGTGCTGTTCGACGGTACGGGCGCGGGCGGCGTGCGGCACCGTCGCCAGCCGCGGCTCCGCCAGCCGCCGCTGCACGCCCTGTACGACGCGGTGCGCGGCGAACGTGGCCCCGTACACGAAGCGCATCGACGGGCCGAACGAGGGCGTGGCCAGCAGCCCGGCGAAGAAGAGCCCGGGGTGCGAGGACTCGAACCGGGCGTTGAGCTCGGGTGCGTCGCTGGTGCCGACCCGGTGCAGGATGCTGCGTACCGACTCGTCCAGCATCGGGAGCCGGGCCAGCCGCGGGGTGAAGCCGGTCGCGGCGACGACGTGGTCGGTCTCGACGGTGCGTACGACGCCGTCGGTGGACTCCAGCTGCAGCCGCACCTGCTCACCCACCTGCTCCGCCGCGCTGAGACGGCTGCTGAGCAGCACCGGCACGGCGAACTCGAAGCGGTCGCGCAGCCACCAGGCACCGGCCGGGCCGAGGGCCGTGCGCGCGATGTGGGTGCGCAGCCCCGCGGGCAGCTTCCGCACCGCCCACGGGAGTTCGGAGTAGACCCAGCTCGGCCAGCCGGTGCCGAGACCGCAGTGCGGGTCGCGCAGCGCCTTGAGCAGAGAGCGCTGGAGGGGCTTGGGCGGCGAGTTCCAGTTGATGCGGTCGGCGCGGGCGACGACCCGTACGTGTGCGCCCTCCTCGGCGAGCAGCGCAGCGGTCTCCAGCGCGGCCTGGCCGGCCCCGACCACCGTCACGTCCTTGTTCCTGAAGCGGCTCAGCTCGCGGTGGTGGCTGCTGTGCGAGACGAGCCCGGCGGGCAGCTTCCGCAGCGGGCCGGGCTTGTGCACGAAGGGCATGACGCCGACGGCGACGGCCACCGTGCGGGTCACGAGCACTTCGCCCTCGGCCGTCTCGACGCGGAAGCCGCGTGCGCACGGGACGACGGAGGTCACCGTCTGCTCGTCCGCCTCCGGCGCGGCACGCCGGCCGAACCACTGGCCGTAGTCGGTGAACGTGCCGATCGGCAGCGGCCGTCCGTGCTCCACGGTGATGCCGCGCGCGGAGCAGTAGGCGGCCAGGGTGTGCGTGCCGGCCGGGTCGGAGAGATTGGAGGACCACGGCTCGGACTTGAGGTACATGCCCTTGGGCATGTGGTCCCGCCACGAGGCCATGGGACGTCCCAGTACGCGCAGGTTGAGTCCGGCGGCCGCGGCGTGCGAGGCGATGGAGAGGCCGTAGGGGCCTGCGCCCACCACTACGAGGTCGTACATGCGTTTCCTTCTCTCTGATCTTTCACTGATCGCTCATCACGGGTGGTGCGGGAATGCGGTGCGGACCGCAGCTCCGGCGCGGAGGCCGGCAGTGCTGCCCTTGCGGGTCTGACACGCAGCCAGGTCTTGGATGCGCCGCGGACGAACCAGGCGCCGGTCATGGCGAAGAACGGCCGGGGGTCGTCGGCCGCGAACCAGGCACGCTCGACGGTCCGGGCGCCGCGCGCCCGCCGCCCCGTGCCCACACCAGGGCCACGGGCGTGCACCCGCTCCCGGCGCCGCCCGCCTGCGCCGGAAGGCCCTGTGAACAGCGCCGACAGCAGGGCGTAGTTCTCGGCGACGAAGACCCGCCCCGGACCGCCGCTCTGCGCGGGCACCGGACGCCCTGTCAGATGCAGATGCTGCGCGCGTACGACGTCCAGCCCGGCGTCGTCCGTGAACAGCCGGAACTGCGCGCCGGGCCGCGGGTTGAAGTCGAGCAGGTGGTACGTGCCGGTGGCGGGGTCGAGCCGGAAGTCGAGGTCGAGGATGCCGCGGTAGCCGACATGCGCCGCGAGCCGTGCGGCCGCCTTCTCCACCTCACGGTTGGCGGCCCATGTGCCGACCGCCGTCAGGCCCGTACGCGGGGGCCAGGAGCGGTCCTTGCGTCCAGAGCCGCCCACGAGGAAGCCTCCGTCGCCTGCTGCGTAACCGTGGAAGAACCAGTCAGTTCCGCGGCCGCCGGCCAGCCGCTTCTGCAGCAGCAGCCGGTTGCCGGTGCCGGTGCCGCGCTCGTACAACTCGCCGGCGTCGGCGGCGGTCCGTAGGAGCGTGGTGCTGCGCAGGCCCTTCGGCAGCAGCCACGGCCTGCTCCATTTCGCGACCACCGGCGGCCCCAGCAGCGACGCCTCACGTGCCGCCTCGGCGGCACTTCCCGGCGTCACCGTGACGGGATGCCCGATGCCGGTGGCCCTGCACAGACCGGCGAGTTCGGCCTTGTCCGCGACGCGGGCCGGCAGGCCGGGTGCGGCGTCCGGGAGGAGGAAGCGGCCCCGCAGACGCTCGGAGAGCGCTGCCACGGCGATCGCGCCGCGGTCGTCCAGTGCGATGAGTACGGCCGGTCTGCCGATGGCCTCCGACACGCGGCACAGAGCACGTCCGAGATCCGCGTCCGAAACCGGCTCCGGCGGCAGCGGATGCACCCGGTGCACGAACCGGGAGCGGTCCACCGGCCCCGATGCCGCTTGCGCCACGTGCACTTCGATCCCCGTACGTCCGAGAGACCTGATGGCTCCCAGCGATCCGTGGTGGAACGGATTGGGATCGAGACGGAGCAAAAGGACGGGGACTTCCGTGTCGAACGACGGCATGGGCATGTCCTTGCGTGATGAATGGGACGAACAGGGAGAAAATATCTCCATTGGGCTATCAGACCGCACCGTGCCGTCCTGGCGGGTGAGGTCTGAAATGCGTGTTTCGCGGCCGGGGAGGTCGCCGGCTGATCAGGAGGAGCAATGCGGAGCCCCAACCGCCGTGGCTGCAAAGGAGTCTTCGGCGTCGTCGCGACCGCAGGCCTGCTGGCCTCCTGTAGCGTCCTGCCGGTGAATCTGCCCGGTTTCGAGAGGGAATCGTTCATCCCGAGCGTCGCTTCGAGCGACGAGGGCCGTGCCGGAACAGCTGACGCCGAGTCACCTTCCGCCCGCTCCGCCGCGGGCCGGGCCATGGCCCCGCTGGCACCGCTCGGCGCCTTCCTCCGCTCGGATTCGGACGGCGTACGGCGGATCTCGCAGCTGCAGGAGTGGCTGGGCGGCACGGATCTGAAGGTGGGTCACACATATCTGCCCGGTGACCTGTGGTCGAACATCGAGGGCAGGCCCGAGTTCCTCGAACCCTGGACGAACTGGCGGCAGGCCCGCCAGGACCGGCTCTTCGTGCTCAACGTGCCGATGCTGGAGCGCAACGAGGACCGCCTGCCGGACGACGAGGTGCGCGAACTGCTGCGCGACGGCGCGGCAGGACGGTTCGACGCCCACTACCGCACCCTCGCCGAACGCCTGGTGCGGCAGAAGGCGCCGGACACGGTGATCGTGCTCGGCTGGGAGATGAACGGCCTGACGTACTCGCACCGCTGCGGACCCGACCCGGAGGCGTGGAAGCGGTACTGGCGGAGCATCGTCACCACCATGCGCTCGGTGCCGGGGCAGAACTTCCGCTTCGACTTCGCACCGAGCCGCGGTCGGGACGTCCTGCCCTGGACGGAGTGCTATCCGGGGGACGACGTCGTCGACATCATCGGAATGGACACCTACGACCAGCCGGCGGGCATGCCCTTCGAGGAGCAGGTGAACGAGCCGTACGGCCTCCAGGCGCAGGTCGACTTCGCCCGGGAGCACGGCAAGGCGATCTCGTATCCGGAGTGGGGTCTCTTCCGCAACGGCGACAACCCGGAGTACGTCCGCCGGATGCTCGACTGGTTCGCCGAGCACAAGCCGCTGTACCAGACGCTCACGGACTACTGCCCGCACGGCGTGTGGCAGTGCCCCGACAACCCGGCCTCCTCGGAGACCTTCCGCGCCGCGCTCTTCGCCCGCCCCGACGGCAGGCCGGGTCCGTCACCGGGCCCCAGCGGCGGGGACCCGTCCGCGTCCACGCCGCCCGCTTCCCCGCCCGCTCCGGCGCCTTCACCTTCGGGCCCGGCGGTGCCCGTGCCGACGGAGCCGGGCTCGCGGATTCCCTGGTACGAGAACTGCTTCCTCGACGGCGACTACTGCGTGCGGTTCGACGAGGGGCTGCCCGAGTGGTGGACGTCCCGGCACAAGTTCGACGACGACTGAACCGGGCGGCGGCGCAACGAGAAGGGCGCCCCCGAGGGGGCGCCCGGACGGGGGCGGAGAAGCCGGGACCTACGTCCGCGTGCTCTCCGCCCCCGATGCTGTGTCCGCACCCGTGGGCGGCCCCGCGGGTGCGCTCCGGCCGGTGCGCCGCAGCAGCCCGGCGGCCCGGACGCGGCGCACGGCCTGTGCCGCCGACTGCCGTCCGGCGATCTGCGCCAGATGCAGCCCCATCGCCGGGACCATCTCCCGACGCGCCATCACAAGCCGCTGGTTGGCGACGGATTCGGCCTGCCATCTGAGCTTGTGCGGCTCCGCCCCGCGCAGCAGGTTGAGCGTCCCGCAACCCCTGGCGTGCGCCTGGGCCGCGGCGTGCCGCAGCAGCATCGTGGTGATGTCCAGCCGCTGCGAACGGAGCCTCGGGTGTGCTCCGTAGAGATAGCCGCAGACCATGTCCCCGCTGATGAAGGTGATGTCCGAGGCGACGGTCTCGTCGTCGACCCGGTACTCGGTGAGCGTCGCGTGACCGCTCTCCGCGAGCCGCTCGACCGTACGTTCCAGATGCGCGCGGAAGCGGGGGCGCAGGTGCTCCGACGTCACGCCGCGGCCCTCCCACTGCATCTCGTGGAGCCGCAGCAGCGTACGAACGCCGGAGCCCGCCTCCGACGGCAGGACCTCGTGCTCCTTGATCCCCATCTTGTCGATCTTGCGGAGCTTCTGTCTGGTGCGCTTGGCGCTGGCCGCGGGCAGCCGTTGCAGCAGAACCTCCATGGGAACGCCGGGGAGTTCGAGGCAGGCGGAGTCCTGCAGCGCCCGGCGGGGGCCAGGCCAGGCGTCGTACACCTGCTCGGCCGCGGCGCCGGGCCGCACCTCGCGCAGATCGACGAGCGCCCCGCGCGAGGCCCGGTGCAGAGCTGCCGCGAGGAGCGGGGCCGCACCGGGAAAGTCGCCGTCCAGCAGAACGTCGCAGAAATCGGTGATGCCGCGGCCGAGGGCGACCAGCGTGGGGAGGGGCCGGTGGACGAGCATCATCGGCGCGGCGGCGACGAGGCGGCCCTCACGGCGTACGAGCACGACGCGGAGCCGGCCCGCCGTCCCGTACGACTGGGACCAGGAGTGCAGCCAGGCGTGGGACTGGAACGCGGTGGCCCCTGGGCTGCGGCTGCTCAGCTCGTCCCATTCGCGGGCCAGACCGCCGAACTGCGACGGGTCGCGGCAGACCGTGGCCGTGGTCATCGCTCGCGCTCCGTCCCGGAGGCGCCGCTCATGGCCTGTTCCGGACCGGTGCCGGTGCCGGTGCCGGTGGCCGTGGGGGTGGCGGTGGCGGCGCGGCGGCGGGACCGCGGGAGTACGAGCATCACCAGACCGCCGAGGAGCCCGCCGGCGCACGCCCCGACCGAGACGGCGACGGTCCGGGAGGGAGAGACCGGAGTCGGGGGCGCCACGGCCTCGGAGAGGACGGTCAGCCGCGCGCCCGTGCGTTTCACCGACGTCTTGGCCGTGTGGGTCAGAGCCTTCGCGACTGCGTCGGCGTTCTTCGCAGCCTGCGAGGCGCTGGACGAGGTCGCGGTGATCTGGACCATCGGGGCGTCGGGTGAGGTGCTCGCCTGGATGCCGTCGCGGATGGTGCCGCGCCGCAGGTTCGCCCGCTTCTCCGCGTCCGCGAGGATCATCGGGTCCGTGGCGATCTTGCCGTACGCCTGCGCGTAACCGAGGGCGCCTGCCGCCTCGGCCCGGCCGGAGGGGGAGACGACGACGTAACTGATGGCGGCGTACTGAGGGGGCGTCACCTCGGAGTAGGCCGCTCCTGCCCCGCCGCCCAGGAGCAGGCACAGGGGCAGCGGCCACCAGACAGGGACGCGGCGCAGCGACGCCTTGAGGTGCGCGGCGAACGAGGTCCTGGGCTCCGTTGTACGGGGCGGGCGCTCCGGGTCCGGGCGCGGGCGTGGGTCGGCACCCGTGCGGGGCGCGGCAGGGGTGCCGTTGCCCTTTCCGGGAACGGCGTTCGCCCGCAGGGGGGTCGTCCTCGTGAGGACGGTGGTCTTGCCGCCGCCCGGCCCGGAGGCGCCGGAGGTCTTCGGCGCTCCGGTGGTCGCCGGCTTCGCGGCGCCGCTGAGGGAGGTGCCGGGCTCGGCCGCCGGCTTCGCCGCCCTGACGTTGGCCGCTCCGTCCCCGGCGGTTCCAGCCGTGGCGGCCGCCCCGCTCCGGGCCTGCTGCGCCTCGGCGGTCGTCTCCGTCGTCTCCGCGGGCGCCGTACCGGTCTTGGGGTCTGTCCGGGCGTCTGCGTTGGCGTCTGTCTTGGTGCCGGCCGTGCCGGTCGCATCACGCGCCGCGCCGGTTGCCTCGGTCTTCACCGCTTCCGTCCTCGTCGTCGCGCCGGGCCCGGTGGTGCTCGCCGTCGCCCCGGGGGACGCCGAGCCGCGGCGGTCGCCGCCGGAGTTCGCCGAGCGGGCTTCGCGGCGGGACTGTTTCGTGCGCGCCGAGCCGCCCGCGTTGGGGGACTTGGCCGATCCCTTGGCGGTATTGCGCATGCCAGGACTCACCTCGATGTCAGGGGTAGGGACGTCGGCGCCGGTACGGGAGTCGCCGCGGACGGCGCCGTTGCGGGAAGTTGCGGTGCGCCCGTCGCGGCGTGGTAGACGGCCATCAGCCGCTCCGCGCTGCGGGCGATGTCGTAGCGGTCCACGACTGCCGGTACGGGCAGTCGTACGGGCCCGGCCTTCTGGTACTCGCAGAGAAGCGCGGTGAGTTCGGGCACGCCCGTGCCGATCCGCCGCGCGCCCGGGGCCTGTTCCGACGGCAGGTCGTCGATCGCGGGGCACGTCACGTGCAGTGCGGGCAGACCCGCCGCGAGGGCTTCGAGCACGGCGAGTCCGAACGCCTCGTCGGACGACGGCGAAACGAAGACGTCCATCGCCGACAGCAGATCCGGGACCTGCCACGAACCGCCCCCGGACGGGGCGACCGTCCCGTCGCACTCCCCGAGCATGTGGATGCGGTCGAGTGCGCCGAGCGCTGAGGCGATGCCGTGGAGCGTGTCGCGTTCGGGTCCGTCGCCTGCCAGCAGCAGCCGCGCGTCCGGCAGTACGGCGACGGCCCGTACGAGCGTCTCGAAGTGCTTGCCCGGCACCAGTCGCCCCACCCCGCCCACCACGAAGGTGTCCTCGGGGATGCCGAGCCGCCGGCGTGTGGCGGCGCGCGCCGCGGGGTCGAAGCGGAAGCGGCGGGCGTCGATGCCGTTGGGCACGGTGTGCAACCGCGCCGCGGGTACGCCCCAGCGCCGCAGGCGCTTCGCGACGGTGTCGGAGACGGCGACCGTGGCGGAACCGAGGCGTTCGGAGGCCAGATACAGCGCGCGGACTCCCAGGGTGAGCGGCCTGCCCTCGATCGAGTCGTCGCCGAGGGAGTGCTCCGTGGCGACGACGGCGCGTACGCCCGCGAGCCGTGCCGCGAGCCGGCCGTAGAGGCAGGCCCGGTAGAGGTGGGTGTGGACCAGGTCGTAACGGCCCTCGCGGAGCAGATGGACCAGCAGCGGCATGACCGTCGCGTCGAGGTTGCCGCTCATGCCCAGGTGCGTCACCCGGTGACCGTCGGCGAGGATGCCTTCGGCCACGGAGCCGGGTGCGGTGAGGGTGAACACGTCGCAACGGGCGGGCAGATGGCGGAGCATCAGTCTCAGCTGCTGTTCGGCGCCGCCCACTCCGAGTCCTGTGATGATGTGCGCGACCTTCATCGACTGCCGCCCGTTTCGCTCCCGACGGCGTCGCCCTCGTTCCTCCCCGCCGCCGGACGCGTGCCCGCGGGCGCCGCTTCCGTCGTGTCCACCGGCCCGACGGCGTCGCCCTCGTTCCTCCCCGCCGCCGGACGCGTGCCCGCGGGCGCCGCTTCCGTCGTGTCCACCGGCTCGCCCGTGTCCGCCGGCCCCGTCATGTCCACCGGCTCCGGCGGCGCCGCGGGGAGGGGCTTGCGGCGGACCGGGTTCAGCAGCCGCTTCAGGAAGAGCCGCGGCGAGGTGTCGGACGCGTCGATGTGCACCCTCGGCAGCGCGTGCATGCCGGTGAGCGCGCCCGGGTCGATGGCGCAGGCATAGCCGTAGCCGGCGCTGCGTACGGCCTCGATGGCGCGCGAGTCGACCGTTCCGTACGGGTAGCAGAAGCCGTCCGGTGCGGTGCCGGTGATGTCGGCCAGGAGGGTGCGGCTGTCCTTCGTCTCCCGTCGGAGGGTGGGGTCGTCGGCCGTCGTCAGGTCGGTGTGCATCAGGCCGTGCGAGCCGATCTCCATGCCTTCCGCCGCCGCGGCGCGGATGCCGTCGGCGGTCAGCAGCGGTTTGCGCGGGCCGAGTTCGTCCCAGGCGTTGTCGCCGCCGAGCCGGCCGGGCAGCACGAAGACGGTGGCCGTGCAGCCGTGCCGGTGCAGCAGCGGCAGCGCGCTGTCGGTGAAGTCGGCGTACCCGTCGTCGAAGGTCAGCCCGACCAGTCCGGCGCCCCTCCCGGCGGCCCGCGCCCGCATCAGCTCGCCGACGCTCACGCCGGACAGGCCCCGGTCCCGCAGCCAGCGCAGCTGCCGGTCGAGGCGGTACGGGGAGACCGTGATCCGGTACGGGTCGTCGGTGCAGCCGGAGACCGAGTGGTACATCAGCACCCAGGGAGGCCGTCGCCGCCGCATGCTCGCGCGAGCGGTGGCCGGGGCGGTCACCGCCTCGCGCGCGGACGCCGGTACGGGCACGCGTCGCTGGGGCGAGGGCAGCGGCAGAGCGGGGATGCGGGCACGGAACTCAGCGGACATGAGAGAACCTTCGTTTGACGGTGGCGAACAGCTGCGGCAGCTCCGGGGCCCGTACGAGAAGGGCCACGGACGCGAAGACGACCAGCACGGTCACGCCGCCGGCGGCGGCACCCGCCAGCGGATCGGCGAGGGCACGGGCCACGCCCCAGCCCGCCGCGGTGGCGGCCACGGCGGCCAGCAGCAGCCGGACCAGTCCGGCCGCGACGCGGCCGACGTCGATCGCGACCACCCGTGCACCGAGGCCGTACAGCAGGAGCAGTGCGGCGGTGAGGATCCCGGCGGCGTTGGCCGCTGCGATGCCGTGAACACCCCACGGGTGCACGGCGACCGCGCCCGCGGCCACGGTGATGAGCAGTCCCACGGCCATCGCCCCGGCCGGATACCAGGTGGGCCGTGCGTCGGCGAAGAACGGACGCGCCAGAGCGCCGACCAGGCTGTGTCCGATCAGCCCGCAGCTGTAGACCCGCATCACCGACGCCGTTGCGGCGGTGTCGCGGGCGTCGAACGCGCCGCGCTGGAAGAGGAGCTGGATGAGCTGAGGTGCGCATGCCGTGACGTACGCGGCACCCAGCAGCACGACGATGCCGACCAGCGCCAGGTCGCGTTCCACACGCAGGCGTGCGCGCTGCTTGTCGCCGTCGGCCAGGGCCCGCGCGACGACGGGGAAGGTGACGGTGCACACCATCAGCGAGAGCACCATCGGCATCTGCGCGACCTTCTGCGCGTAGTTGAGGTGCGAGATGGCACCCGCCGGCAGCGGTGCGGCCAGGTAGCGCTCGACGAGCACCTGGGACTGACGGCTGACCGCGTAGGTCACCACCGGCGCCAGCATCCCGAGGCCGAGCAGCGCGATGCGTCCGCTGTACGGGGTCCGTTCCTGGGCCCGGGTCTCGGCCGGGGCCGGGACGTCCGCCGTGGCCGTGGCATGCGGCGTCGCTCCCGTCCCGTCCGGACCCGCCGGAACCTTCGCGGGGCTCTGAACGGCGGCTCTCGTGGAGCGTTTCGCCGCAGCCTTCGCCGCCGCCTTCGCGGCGGACTCCGCCCTGCGCGCGGCCCTTGCCGACCTGTGCTGCTGACGCCACGCCAACTGCCGTACGAACGAGGGGAGCTGGACGAGCACCATCAGCCCGCCGCCCACCGCGACGCCCAGAGCGGCCGCCCGCACACCCCACACGGTGTGCCCCGCGTACATCACCGCGATGATCCCGGTGTTGTACGCGACGTAGATCGACGCCGGCGCGACGAAGCGCCGGTGTGCGCGCAACGCGGCGCTGAAGTAGCCGGCCAGCCCGAACGTCACCACGGTCAGCGACGTGAGGCGCATGCAGTCGACGGCCGTACGCGTGTCCCGCAGCCCCGGTGCCAGCATCTGCACCATGAGCGGCGCGGCGAACAGCATCAGCGCGGCGGTCGCGGTGAGCGCCAGCAGCAGCCGGGGCAGGGTCCGCTGCACCAGGCCCCACACCGGGTCGCGCGGGTGGAGCCCGCCGGGCTCCGCGTCCGCGTCCAGCAGCACTCCGCCGTCCCCGGTGTCCGGGCGGGCCGCCGCCCGGCGGGACAGGGCGAGGCTGAAGGCCGGGACGAGGATCAGCGCCATCGCGTCCTCGATGAGCAGCGTCGAGGCCAGTTCGGGGACGGTCCATGCGATGAGAAAGGCGTCGGTGCCGGCGTCGGCGCCGAAGAGGCCGGCGATCGCCTGGTCGCGCAGCAGGCCGAAGACCGAGCCGGCCGCCGTGAGCGCCGCCGTGATGACGGCGGCGCGGGCGAGGAACCTGCCGAGTACGGGAGGGGCGCCGGACCCGCCCGCACCGGGTCCCCCCGCATCCGGGCCCCCCGCACCCGGAATCCCCGCATCCGGGCCGCTTGTGCCGGTCCCGCTCGTGCCGGCGCTCCCGCCGCCGGTCGCCGTGGACGTCGGGGCGTCAGGGGTCGTGGTGCGGGAGGCGTGCGTGTCCGTCATCGGGCGGGTGCCTCTTCCGCCTGGCTTCCCCCGTCGGCTTGTCCTCCCCGCTCCGCTGGGAGTGACCCCCAGAGAGGTGCGGGAGCGAGAGCCCACCAGGTGACCACGCCCAGCACGACCCCGGTCAGCACCGTCGAGGGCCCCCCGATGTCGGCGTACAGGAAGTCGACGGCCAGCCAGATGAGCAGCCCGGCGGCGGCCAGGCCGCAGTCCGCGGCGCCGGGCGCGTCCGTCGCTCCGCCGGAGAGATGTGCGGTACGTGCCGAGTGCAGGCGCCGCAGTCCGAGGACGAGAAGGGCGCCCCCGCAGCCGAGGAGCGCGACGGCGCCGATCAGGCCCTGTTCGCTGAGTACGAGCAGATACATGTTGTGCGGCGAGAGCAGCGGTTCCTTCGAGAACTGCGTGCCCGCCCCCGCTGTGTCGCTGCCGGACGAGAGCCCCAGTGAGGCGTGTCCGTCGCGGTAGGCGGGGAAGTTCTTGGGGCCGACGCCCGTCATGGGCGCGTCCTGCCACATCGCGGTGGCCGCCGACCAGAGGCTGTACCGGTCGGTGACGGAGCGGTCCGGCGCCGAGCTGATGTCGGCGATGCTGGTCAGACGCTCCTCGACCATCGCCGAACCGATACCGAGGCCGCCGACCAGCACCATCGAGGCCGCGGCCAGCGCGAGCAGTACGAGAACGGCCCTCCGTACCCCCGCCAGCACCAGCACCGCTGTGCCGGCGGCGGCCGTGGCGATCCACGCGCCGCGGCTGTAGGAGACGACGAGCGGCGGCAGCAGCGCGGCCGCGCAGCAGATCGCCGCGATGCGCTGCCGCCGGGAGATGTCGCCGGGACCCGCCATGGAGAGCGCGAAGGCCGCCACCAGACCGAGCGAGACCACGGTGGACATCCCCATCACGTCCAGCGGCCCGAAGGTCCCCACCGCACGGACGTCCTGCCCCATGTACGAGGCACCGGTGCCGGTGAGGTTCTGCACGACGCCGACCGTTCCCTGCACCAGCGCCAGCAGGATCACGGACCAGCACAGCGCGCGGAAGTCCCGTGTGCCGCGCAGCAGTAGCAGCAGCGCCCCCGGGACCAGCACGAAGATCTGCAGATACCGGACGAACCCCGGAAGGCTCGCCCAGGGATCGGCGGACGCGGCGGTCGCCACCGCGAAGGCGACGGCCGGTGCCCCGAGCACCGCCGCCGCCGCGGGTTTCAGCCGACCGCCGCGTCCGCGCAGCAGCCTCACCAGGCACCACACCACCAGCACCAGGGAGGCCGCGTCTGCGGGAGTGATCTTTCCGGAAACGGTCACATCGCCGGTCTGCACCGGTGCGCACAGGACGAGCACGGTGGCCAGCGCCGGCACCATCGGCGCCCAGTGCCGCCAGAACGCCGGACTCGTCAGCGGCCCGCGGGGCCGTGCCCCGCTGCCGCCGTCCGTGCGTGCCCTGCCTCCGCCGGCGCCCCGGTCTCCACCGGGAGCGCTCCGGCCGCCGTCGCCGCGTGGCGGGCGGCGGCTCTCCGGCAGTGCGACCGTCACCCCGATCACCGTCCTTCGAGGCGGAAGAACGAGGTCACGGTGCGGAACATGATCCGTACGTCCTGCCAGAGCGACCACGTCTCGATGTAGTGGTTGTCGAAGCGCGCCCGGTCCTCGATGGAGGTGTTGCCGCGCAGCCCGTGCACCTGGGCGAGACCCGTGATGCCGACGGGGGAGCGGTGCCGCTCGGCGTAGCCCGGCAGTTCCTGGCTGAACTGCTGCACGAAGTACGGGCGTTCGGGGCGGGGTCCGACGAGGCTCATGTCGCCGCGCAGCACGTTCCACAGCTGCGGCAGCTCGTCCAGGGAGGTGCGGCGCAGCAGCCGGCCGACGGCGCTCATGCGGTCGTCGCCCGCGACGCTCCACAGCGTCGCCGACTCCTGCTCGTCCGCGGGCCGCAGCGTGCGGAACTTCAGCAGCGTGAACGGGCCGCCTCCGAGCCCCACGCGCTCCTGCCGGAAGATCACCCCGGGCCCGTCCGACATCCTCACGGCCAGCGCACAGGCCGCCAGCAGCGGCGCCGCGAGAACCAGTGCCGGTACGACCAGCACCAGGTCGAGCAGCCGCTTGCGCCAGCTCCAGCCGGAACCCGGGCACTCCAGGGAGAGCCGTCTGCACGAGAAGCCCCACACGTGCGACGGGCCCCCCTCGTGCGTCCCGTGCACGCCCACGGCACATCCGGGCCGTACCAGCCAGCCGGCCACGCCGCGTTCGCCCAGGTCCTGTGCCAGCAGGGCGTTCCGGGTCTCTTCCCAGGGAGAGTTCAGGAAGACCACGTCCCGGACGGTGTTCTGGATGACCGCCCGCGTCACGTCCGCGGGCACCGCGATCACGGGAAGCGGCGCGTCGTCCCCGCTGCCGCTCTCGCCGTCGTGGCCGGCCTCCTCGGGTTCGCTGACGAGGTCGACGAACCCCACCGGCCGCAGCCCGTAGCGCGGATGTTCGGCGAAGACCCCGGCGACCGTACGGGCCAGCCGGCCACTCCCGATGATGAGCGCGGGACGCGGCCGGCGCCGTGCCCGCACGCGCCGGAAGCCGTGCACCAGCGCGCGTGCCGTGCCGCCGAGCGTGGCGTGTGCGGCGACCGCGGTCAGCAGGATCATCCAGCTCAGGGCGGCGGGACGGTCGAACGCCGCGAGCAGCGCGGCCGCCACGCACCAGGTGACCGCGGCGCGGGCCGCCAGCGCGGGCAGCTCGTCGAGCGCGTACGTCCGCAGACCGGGCCGGTACAGGCCGGCCTGGGTGTTGAGCGCCAGAGTGCCGCAGACGACCGGCCCGAGCAGCAGGGCGTCCGTCTCCGCGCCGATGCCCGCTCCGACGGCCGCTCCGACGGCCGCGACGACGGAGGCCGAGACACCCACGTCGGCGCAGACGAGCGCCGCGGCGCCACGGTGCCGCAGGCGCAGCAGGTTCCGGCGTCTGCGGAAGCCGCCCACGGGCCGCGGGACGGGGCCCCGGTCGACGGCGCGCTGCGGGGTCCGTACGGCGACGCTCCCGTCCCCTGGCGGAGCCGCCGAGCCGTCGGCGGCCGGCCGGGTCGCCACACGTGCGCCGCGGGACCGCTCCTCGGTGCTGTCCGTCGTCATCGTGCCGCCCGCTCACTGCCCGCGGGGGCCTGAGCCGGGGCGTCGAGCAGTTCGCGGTACAGGGAGAGCACCGCTGCCGCGCTGCGCCTTACGTCGAAGTCCGCCCGTACGTGCTTGCGTGCGGCCTCGCCCATGAACTCCCGCAGCTCCGGCTCGCGCAGCAGATGCGTCACCGATTCCGCGAGGGCGTCCGGATCTCCGGGCGGTACCAGGCACGTCTCGTGCTGCTGCGGCGGCAGGCTCTCCCGGGCGCCGCCCACGTCCGTCACGACGACGGGACGCCCGCAGGCCATCGCCTCCAGAGGGGTCAGGGCCATGCCCTCCCACCGGGACGGCAGTACGACCAGATCGGCCGCCGCGTACCAGCGGTTCACCTCGTCACTCGCGCCGGCGAACAGCACCCGCCCGGGCGCGTGCCCGCTCAGCGCGCTCAGTGCGGGCCGGTCGGGCCCGTCGCCGACGAGCGCGAGCCAGGCGTCCGGCACCGCCGCGGCGATGCGGGACCATGCGCTCAGCAGGGTGCGCTGGCCCTTCTGCCGGCACAGCCGCCCGACGCACACCACGAGGGGCGCGTCTGCCGGTACCCCGCTCAGCTGCGGCAACAGGGCACGGGCGGCGGCCCGTCCGCCCGGCTCGGCCTCCGGCACTCCGTTGTGCACGACGGCCCAGCGGGCCACGACGCCCGCCTGCTCTCCCGTACGGCGCTCGGCCTCGCTGACGCACAGCACCCGGTCCGTCCAGCGCGCGGCGCGTCGCTCCCAGGCGCGGGCGAGCCGTGCCGTGCGGCCTTCGACGGCCTCGAACGACCATGCGTGCGGCTGGTACACGGTGGGGACCCGGCCGCGCAGCGCCAGCCGGGCGGCGAGCCCGGCCTTGGCGCTGTGCGCGTGCACGACGTCGGGGTCCACGTGCCGGATCAGCCGGAGCGCCTGCCGGGTCTCGGACGCGACGCGGGGCCCGAGTTCCCGTGCGGCCGCCCAGCGTTCCACCTCCGCACCCGCCGCCGCCGCCTGCCGGGAGAGGCTTCCGCCCTCCGGGCAGGCGACGACGGCGCGTACGCCTTCCTGCGTCTGGGCCCCGACCAGATCGGTCACGACCCTCGCCACCCCGCCTTCGACCGGTTGTGCCAGATGAAGGACCGTCAGCCGGTCTCTTCGCTCTCTGCGCTGGGAAAGCACCCGAACGTCTCCTCAAACGTCACTACCGGACAGGCTTCTTTGCGGAATGGAAATGCGGATCTCAGCGCCGGGCGTCGACCTGTGCGTAGAGCGCACCGAGCAGGTAGTCGTCGTCGCCGGGCGCGAAGCGGAAGAGGAGACGGTTGCCTCCGGCACGCAACGCCTGCTGTGCGTCGAAGACATCGGAGTCGTATCCGAGCGTGTTGCTGTGCGCGGGGACGCGTCCGGCCACTTCGCGTCCGCGGTCGGTGATCGTTGAATTGAACGTGTCGTTCTGCGGGTTCGCCGTATTCGAGAGCGGCGTTCCCGCGCGCTTGTTCGCGGCCACCGTGAAGGGCCCGTCGCCGTCACCGCGGTCGCCGTCGTAGCCGACGACCCCGACGGAACCCTTTGCACCCGCCGGGAAATTCATGGAGCGCGTCGCCACGGGCAGCCCGCCGGAATTGCGTTCCGACGCCGCGAATCCGTCCCACACGCTCAGATGACGCAGCGGGGAATTCTTGTTCTCGTACGCCACGACCAGCGTCCAGCCGCCCCAAGCACCGGCCCGGGACTTGCCCATCGCGACATTCAGCTGCGCCACCGTGTACGTGCCGGGGCCGCTGTCGCGCACCAAGGGCGTGACGTTCGCGGAGGCCTGGTAGGCGTCCGCCCCGTCCGCGCGGCGGTGCGTGCGCACCGTGTCGGCCTTCACCGCCCGGTACGAGCCGCGGGGTTCGGCCATCAGCACACGGCCGTTGTCCTTGGCGGGCTTGACCTCGCCGACGCGGAGGTTGCCGCCCCAGTACAGGCGCGCGTAGCTGACCTTGGCGTTCTTGGGCAGACGCAGGGCGGCCCGGGTCGAGTTGTACGTGTTGGGGTCGCGGTCGACATCGGAGTAGAACATCTCGTAGTCGCTGTTCCGGCCGTCCCCGCCCTTCTGCGCCGAGCTGCACGGAGCCGCATCGCCGACCGGCTTGCGGCATGTGATCGACGAGTTCGCGGCGCTGGCGATTCCGCCGTGACGCGTCGCGCTGTAGCGCTCTTTGAGGGCCTGGCCCTTGCGCGGTTCGGGGTTCGCCGCGGATGTCGCCGGCGGCGAGAGCGACACCGTCGCTGCCGCGCACACCACAGCGCAGCACAGGCCGCGCACCGCTGATTTCCTCTTGTCCACCATGGATGACTCCGTCTCCCGTCACGAAACAGAGCGACCTTTACAAAGGCGATCATTGAAATTCGGGCGGCGCGCCGGTCATCTTTACCTTTTCACTGACTAGCGGACACTTGATCGTGCCGATGGAGCCGAACAGGGCACCGGGGAAGGCCGGATGGTTGCCTTCGGCTAAGGTCGGCCGTATGCCGCTCACGTTCGAACTGGACCCGTCCGTCACTTCTCAACTGCGCGACGAACTGTGCGTGTTGTGGGCGGACGTGACCAACGCGGAAGGTGCCGTCGGATTCGTGCCGCCGGTGACGCCGGAAGCGGTACGTCCGGACCTCCTGGCCCACCTCGCCGCCGTCGACGACGGGCGTACGCGGATGCTCGTGGGACGCGACGCGGACGGCACGGTCGTCGCCACCGCGTTCCTGGTCCTCAACACACACCGGCTCAAGCGTCACTGGTGCTCGGTCTACACGGTGATGATCCATCCCTCGCTCCAGGGCAAGGGCCACGGACGGGACCTGATGTCGGCGATCGAGAAGGCGGCGCGGGGGATGGAGGGCATCACCGCGCTGCGGCTCACCTGCCGGGGCGGGCTGGGCCTGGAGCGGTTCTACGCCGGCTGCGGGTACCGCGAGGTCGGACGCCTCCCAGGCGCGATCAAGGTCGCGGACGGCGATCTGCGGGACGACGTCACGCTCTGGCTCGCCCTCAGCTAGTGCCGGGAGGGGCACCAGGTCCGGGAGGGGCCGCGCGCGGCCGGGCCGTTCGGGACCCCGGAGAGGCGCACGTCACAGGCGGAGCACAGGTCACGGACGGGGGCCGGAGTGATCGTCCGCGGCGCTGTGTTTGACTGGATGACGGGCCGGCCGCCGCCCGGTGCCGCCGGACACGGCCCGTGCCCCGCGCCCCACGTCACGGCGCCGCACGACGGGCGCGGCGCCCGTATCACCCGAGAAGTCCGGAGAAGGTCTCGTGAGCAGCAAGTCGCACGCAACGCTCCGCTACACCGCCATGCGGGCCGGCGTCTTCGCCGGCTGCCTCGTCCTCGTCGCGGTGCTCGCGTACACCGGGATCATCCCGGAGGGCATCGGCAGGTCCAACCCGCTGTGGGTCGTGCTGCTGGCGCTCGTCGTCTCGGCGCCGCTCAGCTTCGTACTGCTGCGCAGGCAGCGGGAGGCCATGTCGGAGCAGATCGTCGACGGAGTGGACCGCGCCAAGGAGCGGCTCTCCGCGAACCAGAGCCAGGAGGACGGCGTCGCGTAGAGGCGCTTCGCGCGCCCCGCCCGCTCGCCCGCTCGGCCCCTCCGACAGCCCCGCCGATCCGTTATCACGTTTGTCACACTCTCCTCATGTTCCGCCGGGAATGACCGGTGCCCGGCGGGGCGTTGTCGGTGCTCGTAACCCCCGGACGGAATTCCGTTTCCGGGGTGCCGCAGTCCACAGCCGAGCGGGAGTCCGACAGTGCCCTCGTCCCAAGAGTTCCCCGATTCCGCGGATTCCCCTGCCGGTGTCCCGGCCCGTGATTCCGGCCCGGTTCAGTCCCCGGCCCCGGCCGGGACGCCGCGAGGGCGGATACCCAGGATCCCGTTCTGGGCGCAGATCCTGCTCGGGCTCGTCCTCGGCGTACTGCTGGGGTGGGTGGCGCGCAACGGCGACATCTCCTGGCTCGGTACGGCGCTGACGAGGACCGGCGAGATATTCGTCCAGCTTCTGAAGCTCGCCGTCGCACCGCTAGTCTTCTTCGCGATCATGGTCTCGATCACGAACCTGCGCAACGTTCACAACGCGGCGCGGCTGGCGACCAGGACCCTCCTGTGGTTCATGGCCACATCGCTGATCGCCGTGGCGATCGGCCTGTTCATCGGCCTGATCACGAACCCCGGTTCGGGCACCGGGATTTCGGCCGGGGACGCGGCCGAGCCGGAGGAATCGGTCTCGTGGCTGGACTTCCTCACCGGGATCGTCCCGACCGACATCATCACGCCGTTCACCGAACTGCAGGTGCTGCAGATCGTGTTCATGGCCGCTGTCGTGGGCGTCGCCGCGCTCAAGCTGGGCGAGAAGGCCGCTCCGCTGCTCGCGGTGGGCGAGGCCGTGCTGGCCCTGCTGCAGAAGGCCCTGTGGTGGATCATCCGGCTGGCCCCGATCGGAACGATCGGCCTGATCGGCACCGCGATCAAGGACTACGGCTGGGATCTCATCGGCGAGTACGCGACGTTCACCGCCGACGTCTACATCGGCTGCGCCGTGGTGCTGTTCGGCGTCTACCCGCTGCTGCTGGCCACCGTCGCGAAGGTCAACCCGCTGCAGTTCTTCCGCGGTGCGTGGCCGGCGATCCAACTGGCCTTCGTCTCCCGCTCGTCCGTGGGCACCATGCCCCTGACCCAGAAGGTCACCGAACGGCTGGGCGTCCCGCGGGAGTACGCGGCCTTCGCGGTGCCGTTCGGTTCGACGACGAAGATGGACGGCTGCGCCTCGGTCTACCCGGCGATCGCGGCCGTCTTCATCGGCGAGTTCTACGGCGTGAGCCTGGGCCTGCGCGAGTATCTGCTGATCGTCTTCGTCTCGGTCATCGGCTCCGCCGCCACCGCGGGCCTCACGGGCGCCACGGTCATGCTGACCCTGACTCTGTCGACGCTGGGGCTGCCGCTGGCGGGCGTCGGCCTGCTGCTGGCGATCGACCCCGTCCTGGACATGGTCAGGACGGCGACGAACGTGGCCGGGCAGGCGGTCATCCCGGTGCTGGTCTCGGCGCGGGAGAGGATTCTCGACCGCGACAAGTACGACCGCGCCCGCAGCATCGACGTGGACACCTTCGACCCGGAGCCGCAGCCGACCGCCGCGGCTGTGTAGTCACCGCTTCGACTGCAGGGTGGAGGGGTAAGCCGTGACCACTCCGGACCGGGGAGTCAATGGCCTTGGCCTGCCCGGTGCGCGCGAGCCTCATCGCCGCGCGGCCGGCACCCCGCCCGGACCCACGAGCCACCTAGGAGGCCCAGTGACCGCCGATGGCGATGCCGACCGCCGTGAGCGATATGCGATGGCGCTGTACGCGACACTCGGGTTCTCCGCCGAGCGTCACCCCTGGGCGGGCCTGGCCGCTGCCCGGCGGGAGGTCTGGTACAAGCGGGCCGACGCTGCCATGGCCCTGGCGGACGAGGAGATCGCGGAAGCGGTTCGCGCTTCGGAGTGAGCCTCCGCAGCGTTCCCGGTCGCCGTTCCCCGGGCAGTCCGGAGGGCCGTCCGCCCAGGACTCCGGCCGCCGTCCGGGGTGGGCGTACCCGTGAACTTCCGTGCACGTGGCTACGGTTACGCCTCTCCGGTCCTCAACCGGCGGACTCGACCGCGGTCTTGATGCGCTTGCCGAAATCGTCCGCCTCCTTGCGGGCCGCCTTCAGCGCGGCGCCGACGATCAGCTTGCCGGGCCCGTGTCCCGTCAAGGTGTTGAACAACCGCACCCGCGTCCTGCCGTCGCCGGCGGGTTCGAGGTCGTAACCGCCCTGCCCCGTGACCAGGTTCTTCGACGTCTCCGTCCATCGGATGGTGCGGGGCGCGTCGAATTCGGTGATCCGGAACTCCCTGCGGGTCTTGATCCCGGCGTCCTTGACCGTGCTTCGATAAACGGTGCCGACGCCCGCCGGACCGCCGGTCGTTTTCGCGATCTCCAGGACCCGGGGACTGAACCTCGGGTCGTTCTCACCATCCGCGAGGAAGGCGAAGACCTCCTCGATCGGGCGGTCGACCTCCGTGATCACATCGAACTGTCCTGCCATGACATCTCCGCTCCATCGAGTCTCGGAAAGGGGCTGCGGGAGAGCCGGCTCTTCCGTCGCGCCAGGGTTCCTCGCCGCCGGCCGGCACCTGCCCGGAAAGGCTAGCCGCGGGGTGTGACACCGGCCCGAGGATCGTGGCGGCACCGGGTGTGACACCGGCCCGAGGGTCCTGGCGGCAGCCGGACCGGGAGGCGGCTCAACTGTCCGGCACGCCGACTCCCCTGGTCTTCCCGGAGGCCGGGGCGGGCGACCGCGCACCTGGTCGTCGGCCGGCCTCACGGCTTGCGTGCAAGGCCTCCCACGATGAGCCGCTCCCAGACGGTCAGTTCGTGCTCTGCCGAGCCGACGCCGGCCGGCGCCACCGCCGTGCCGGGCCGCCACAGGGGGCTGGGCACGATGCCCGGCTCAAGGATCTCCAAGCCGTCGAATAGGGCCTGGATCTCCTCGTCGGTCCGCCACCGTCCGCGGCCGAAGGTGGACTGGAGCACCGCCTCGGCCTCGCGGGTCTCCGGGTTGTCGCCGCTGCGGAAGTGGGAGACGAAGAAGTAGCTGCCCGGGGGGACTTGCTCCTGCCAGTAGCGGACGATCGAGCCGGGGCCCTCGTCGTCGTTGATGTGGTGCAGGACGGCGCTGTGGATCACGGCCACGGGGCGCTCGAAGTCGATCAGGCTCGTGGTTTCCGTATGTTCCCGGATGCTCCGCGGGTCGCGGACATCGGCCTGGATGACGCGGGTGCTCGGGTTGTCCGCGAGCAGGGCGCGGCCGTGTGCGAGGACGATGGGGTCGCTGTCGATGTAGACGACGCGGGCGTCGGGTACGTGGCGCTGAGCGACCTGGTGGACGTTGTCCGCGGTCGGCAGTCCGCTGCCGATGTCGATGAACTGGTCGATCCCCGCCAGGGCGATCTCCCGCACGGCGCGGATCAGGTTCTGCCGGTTGGCGTGCGCGATGGCCACCGACCCGGGCAGATCGTTCTTGAACTTGTCCCCGACGACGCGGTCCGCCTCGTAGTTGTCCTTGCCGCCGAGGAGGTAGTCATAGACCCGGGCGATACTCGGTTTCGACTGATCCACTTGGGAAGAGGCCTCGGTCACGACAACTGCCTTTCCGTCAGCGCGGGTTGCCAGGCGCCATCGTAGGAGAGGGCAGTGCCTCATGTGACCGGCGCAGGAGAGGGCAGTGCCTCATGTGACCGGCCCGGGACCGGTCTCAGCACTGGCACCCGCTCCGGGGGTGCGCCGGAGTCAGCGGCGGGGTGGGCCCGGTGCCATGACCGGGCCCACACCGGTCGTGTCCTCAGAAACGGTCAGGCAGTACGGGGACGGCCCGGGGTGCTGACGGCGGATGTTCGTTCGCGTCGCGGTTCTGGTCGTCCGCTGCCTTGCAGGTGATGTCCTCGGCCGGCAGCTCTCCGGTGCTCAGGTAGGCGTTGACCGCACGGTTCGCGCAGACCTTGGGGTCTTTCCCGTACACGCCGTGCCCTTCGCCGCCTTCGACATGGACCATGCGTGAACCCTTCAGCGCCCGGTGCATGCCGCGGCCGGAGGACAGCGGAGTCTGGGAGTCCCACTGGTTCTGGACGGTGAGCACGCCGACGCCGTTGTCGACGCCGGTGACCGGCTCGGCGGGCTTGTTCCAGAACGCGCAGGGCGTGATGTTGGAGCCGAAGTCGCCGTAGAGCGGGTACTTGGCCTTGTCCCGGATCGCGTCACGGCGGTACTGCCCGGGGTCCCGTGGCCAGGCCGAGGTGTCGCCGCAGACCACGGACCAGAAGGAGGCGGTCATGTTGTCCGCCGCCTTCTCATCCGGGGCCGCGGGGCCGCGCGCGTCGGCGGAGCCGCGTGCCTTCGGGCCGCCGTCTGCGGCCTTCTTCAGACCGGCCACCGTGGCGGCTGCTTCCTTGGGGCTGAAGAACTGGCCTCGCAGCATGGCGCGGATCTCGTCGCCGTTGAGCTTGTCGTCCTCGTACGGGATGGGTTTCCGGTCGGCCCGGGCGACCAACGCCCAGAAGGTCTTCCGGACCTCGGCAGCGGTGTTTCCGAGCTTGTAGGTGCCGTGACGCCCGGCCGTCCACTTCGCCCAACGGGTGAACGCCGGTTCGGCGCCGGACGCCCATACCTGGATCATGCCCCGCCAGACCCGGGCGGGATCGACCGAGCTGTCCAGGACGAAGCGGTCCGACCGTCCGGGGAACATCTGCGTGTAGACGGCGCCCAGATACGTGCCGTAGGAGACGCCCAGATAGGAGATCTTCTTCTCGCCCAGCACGGCGCGGATCACGTCCATGTCGCGGGCGGTGTTGCGGGTCGTGATGTGCGGGAGCTTGTCGCCGTTCTTGTCACGGCACTTCTGCGCGACGGTCCGTGCCCACTTCACGTCACGGCTGAACGTCTCACGCTTGTAGGGGCGTTCGAAGTTCTGCTCCGTGGCCGAGAGGTCACAGCTGACGGGACTGCTCTTGCCGACGCCGCGTGGGTCGAAGCCGACGAGGTCGTACTGGTCGCGGACCTTCTTCGGAAGCGTGTCCTTCATGAAGACAGGCATGTCGAGGCCCGGTCCACCCGGACCCCCGGGATTGAACAGCATCACGCCGTGCCGCTTGCCGGCAACGCTGGTCTTCATCCGGGAGACGGCAAGCTTGATCTTCTTGCCGGCGGGCCGCTCGTAGTCCAGCGGAACCTTGATGGTGGCGCACTGGTACTTGGCGGGCATTCCCGGGTCGCAGCGGTGCCAGGAGGGCTTCTGGTTCTTGTACTGACTCAGTGGGTCCGCCGCGGCCGCCTCCGTCGGGGCGAGTACGTGGACCAGCGCCGCGGTGACTCCCATGGCGAGCAAGGCTGGTGCTATGCGTCTTATCCGCACGACAGCCGTTCCTTCCTGTCGGCTTTCAGGTGGAACGACTGTGTCTCGTGGGGGAGTTCGGACGAATCCTTCTACGGGGCAGGCTTGGTACGACCTGTGGCGGACGGGGGTGGGACCTGCGGAGGAGACCCGCTCAGGAGGCAAGGGCGGCGCCGGTGTTCAGCTCCCGGCCCCGGGACGTGCCTGCTCGACGGACATCTCACCCAGCCTCGACCACTCGTCCTGGTCGATGTCCGCGTTGATGATGAGGGGAGTCTCCGCGAGATGCGGGGGCAGTTCGCGCTGTGCGGCCCTGAAGTGCTCGGAACCGACGTGTGCGGCGCCGGCTTCGCCGTCACGGAACGCCTCGACCAGCACGTACTCCGCCGGGTCGTCGATGCTGCGCGACCAGTCGAACCACATGCAGCCCGGCTCGGCGCGGGTCGCTTCGGTGAAGTCGCGGGCGATCTCGGGCCAGCGGTCCGCGTGCTCGGGCAGTACCCGGAACTTCGCCGTAATGAAGATCATGCTGCTCCCTCTCCCTTGCCTGCAGGCGGTCGGCCGCACGCCAACATACATACTCGGGGTGCGGCGACGAGCGTGCCCCGGCCCGGGTCCGACCCGGTCCACCACGTCGCCGGACGACGGTTCGACCGTGGCCCGGCGACGCCGGTGGGGGCTTGCTCCGGGAGGCCGGTGGGAATCCTCTGCCGGCTGTCAGGGGCCGGTGGGTTCGACTTCGTCGCGGAGGTCGGGTCCTTCGCCCCGCCGCCCTTCTCCTCGGTGGGGGACGCGCTGCTGCCGTCCGGGCCGGGGTCGGCGGCAATGGAATTCACCGTGGCCGGCCTTGAAGGTACGTAAATTCGCCGGGCATATGCCCTCGATTGCTCTCCGCGGGGCCGTTCTCTCCCATTCGAGAAGGGCTCAGTTCGATTGAGCGTCCGGGATGTTCCGTCGTGGGTGAAGTGTGGTCCGAGGCCCTTCACCGGCCCGGAATCCAGCGGTCCTGTATATCGATTCCGTACTTCCACGGGGAGTCATGCGTGTTAACTGTGCGGCCAGGCGTGTCAGTTGAGCTCGTGTCCTGAACGGCAGGCCGCCGAGCGGCATGCCTGAAATCAGTGAACAATTCAGACGGAGTACGCAATGGCAGTTGAAGGTGGAAGCAGCGGAACGCTTTCATCGGGAACAGTCAGAACGGCAGTACCGGCCCGCCTGGACAGGCTGCCCTGGTCGCGCTGGCACTGGATGATCGTGATCGGCCTCGGGACGGTCTGGATCCTCGACGGGATGGAGGTCACGCTCGTCGGCAACATCGCCGGCCGGCTGTCCGAGTCCGGGAGCGGACTCGCCATCACCTCGGCCCAGGTCACGGGGCTCGGCGCCGCGCTGTACGTGGCCGGAGCGTGTCTCGGCGCGCTCTACTTCGGGTGGCTGACCGACCGGTTCGGGCGGAAGAAGCTGTTCCTCGTCACTCTCGCCGTGTATCTGGCGGCGACGGCGCTGACAAGTCTGTCGTTCGACAGCTGGTGGTTCTTCGCCTGCCGCTTCCTCACGGGGTTCGGCATCGGCGGCGAATACGCGGCCATCAACTCGGCGATCGACGAGCTGATTCCCTCGTACTACCGGGGCCGCGTCGACCTCGCGATCAACGGCAGTTTCTGGCTCGGAGCCGCCGTCGGCGCCATGCTCTCGATCCCGATGCTCGACACCAGCATCTTCGCGGCGGACGTCGGCTGGCGGCTGACCTTCGCGCTCGGCGTGGTCCTCGGCCTGGTCATCCTGCTGGTACGGAGAAACGTGCCGGAGAGTCCGAGGTGGCTGTTCATCCACGGACGGGGCGACGAGGCCGAAGCCATCGTGCAGGACGCCGAGGCGCGCTGCATCGCGCAGCACGGCGAGGGCTCCCTGCCCGAGCCCGCCGGGGAGATGGTCATCAACCAGCGTCAGGCGGTCGGTTTCGGAATGATCGCCCGTACGGTCTTCTCGAAGTACCGCTCACGCGCATTCCTCGGTCTTTCGCTCTTCGTCGGCCAGGCGTTTCTGTACAACGCGGTGACATTCGGGTTCGGTGCCATTCTCGCGGCCTTCTACGATGTGCCGCCCGGCGCGACGGGCTACTACTTCGTCGCGATCGCGATCGGGAATCTGCTCGGCCCCATTCTCCTCGGCCCGCTTTTCGACACCGTGGGACGCCGGATAATGATCGCCGGAACCTATATCGGGTCCGGTGTGCTGCTGTTCGGTACGGCGGCGCTGTTCGCCGGCGGACACCTCTCGGCGACGACGCTGACGGCGTGCTGGAGCGTCGTGCTCTTCTTCGCCTCCGCCGGCGCGAGTTCGGCCTACCTCACGGTCAGCGAGATCTTCCCGATGGAGACACGGGCCATGGCCATCGCGTTCTTCTACGCGCTGGGCACTGCCGTGGGCGGCATCTCCGGTCCGCTGATCTTCGCCGAGCTCACGGAGCACGGCGTCCTCGGTGACACGACCCTCGCCTTCCAGATCGGGGCCGGGCTGATGTGCATCGCGGGTGTGGTCGCGGCGTTCCTGGCCGTCCCGGCCGAGCGGCGCTCCCTGGAGGACATCGCGACGCCGCTCTCCGCCCAGGAGCCGGCGCGCTGACACGACCCGGCCGAGCTCGCCGGTACGTGCCGGTCCGGGACGCCTCACGGGGCGGCCTGGCCGGGACGTACCGGCGGGCTCTCGTCGTGCCCGGTGCGCACCGCCACGTGCGCACCGCCCGGTGCGAAATGTGCCCCTGCGCACTGCCCCGTACGTCGTCCGGTCACGGCGAAGACCCCCGGTCCCGGAGCCGTGCGGGGCTCCCGGTCGCGGAGGTCTTCTGGTGTCACCGTTGGTCCTGCGGCGGCTCAGGGGCCGGACGGCGGCCGCCCTGTGTGGCTACTGCGCCTCGCCGGCCTCCCCTTCGGGGTGCACCTGACCGCGGGCCGAGATGACGCGGCTGATGAGGTGCTCGTAGACCAGCGCCCCGATGACGCCGCCGATGAGAGGGCCGACGATGGGGATCCACCAATAACCGCTGAACCAGTCGAAACTGCCTGGGAAGGCGATCGCCCCCCACCCCTCGAAGAAGGTGAAGAGCCGCGGTCCGAAGTCGCGGGCGGGGTTGATGGCGTACCCGGCGTTCGTGCCGTAGGTCAGGCCGATCGCGACGACGACGAGACCGATGAGGAACGGCCCCATGTTCGACATCGGCGCCGTGTTGCGCATGTCGATGAGCGCGCAGACGAGCAGCAGCAGGAAGGCGGTGCCGACGATCTGGTCCAGGAACGGCCCCCACCACGAATTCCCGAAGTACTCGGCCGGGAAGGTCGCGAAGATGGAGAAGGTCGGCAGCGATTCCTCCCGCCCCGTCCCTTCCTTGGCGTTGAACGCGTCGATCGCCCAGTGGTATGTGGCGTACACGAGCGCGGCGGCGATGAAGGCGCCGACCAGCTGCGCCGCCCAGTACGGAAGCACCTTCTTCCAGGGGAAATGGCCGCGGACCGCGAAACCGAGCGTCACGGCCGGGTTGATGTGGGCGCCGCTGATGCCTCCCGCGACGTACACGCCGAAGACGACCGCCAGGCCCCATCCCCAGGAGATGATCAGCCAGTTCGCGGGGCCGAAGTCCCCGGTCTGCCGGCCCGAACCGGAGAGGCCCACGACTGCGACGGCCACCGACCCGCAGCCGATCAGAATGAGGACGAAGGTGCCGAGGAACTCGGCGATCAGCTCGCCGCCCAGTCCGGATCTGTAACCGAGTCGGCGCGGACTGCTCCTCGGGTCTAGCTCAGCCATCGGCACTCCTTGTTCGTTCGGAACCGCCCTGCCTGCCCCTTTCCGAACGGTAAGCAGGGGGGCATCGCTCGAAGCGCGCCTGACGGCGAGTCATCCGGTATGTCAATCCGATGGCGTATGGCGTACCGGTGTCGCACCGCGGAGGGCCGGCGCGTGGGCGTTGAGGCTCAGGGGCCGCCGGCTTGGTCCGGCGCGAGCTTCGACTGCCGGTGTCCGATGACGATCTTGGCCGGGAGCAGAGCGAGCCAGACCCACTTGGCCGCGGTGGGTGAGACGAAGGCGAGCGGGACGGTGATGCCGAAGACGAGCACCGTGGAGATCAGGTCGGCGGCGTCGAGACGGCGCGCCCGCAGCGCGCCCGCGTCGCGCACCGGGCCCAGACGTCTGTGCGAGGTGAGCAGCAGGGTCATGTGTACGGCGTTGAGCGCGGCGACGCTGAGGCCGTACACGGCGACGGCCTGCGGCTCGTTGCTGTATTCGGCGAGCAGCGCCGTGGGGAAGGGCATCATCGCCGTGAGGCCCAGACCGAGCAGGGTCAGACCGGTGACCCGGCCGTCCACGACCGGGAACGCCGCGAGGATGCGCCGGTGGTCGAGCCAGAACTCCGCGATGACCGCGAAGCTCAGCGCGTACGCGGCGATGTGGGGGAGGGTCAGATGCAGGGCTTCGCGGAAGCCCTCGCTGCTGAGTCCGCGTCTGACGGTGATGTCGAGCACCAGCAGGGTCATGGCGAACGCGAAGACGTTGTCCGAGAGGCTCTCCAGACGTTCCAGCCCGCCGCCTCCCCTGGCGGAGGCCGATGTGTGATCCACGTCCCGGATGGTAGGGGTGCGGCCGTGACACCCGGCTGATCCCGCGCCTGTGCCGTCGGGAGTCGTACGGGAGTGCGGGATGCGCCCCGGGCGCCGGCGGCGGGAGTCCCTTCCGCTCCCCGCCGGGCCGGTGAGCGGCGCTCGCCAGGTGCGTTGACGCAGGGTCCGCGTACGCTTACATCCGAGCATTCCGTGGGGAGACGGGGGAGATGGCGCGGAGGGGCATGCAGGTGGGGACCAAGAGCAGGAACACCGGGGGACGCCGGCGGATGCCGCGGGAGGTGCGCGAGCGGCAGATGCTCGACGCTGCGGTCGCGGGTTTCGCACGGCACGGATATCAGGCGGCGTCGATGGACGACATCGCCGAGGAGGCGGGAGTCTCCAAGCCGCTGGTCTACTTGTATCTGAAATCGAAGGAAGACCTGTTCACGGCCTGTATACGAAGGGAGCGTGCCGCTCTCGTCGAGGCCGTACGGGGCGGCACGGGACGGGGCGCGCGGGGCGCGGAGTCCCCGGGCACACCGCGTGACCGCCCGGAGGACCCGGACCACTCGGGCCGGTCGGAGCGGACGGCCCGGGCGCCCCGGCCGGAGCGCCCGGGCGGTCCGCGGGAAGCGGCCCGTCCGGAAGCCCCGGGCGCCGGTGCCGAGCAGCAGCTGTGGAAGGGGCTCTGCGCGTTCTTCGCGCACACGGCGGCACGGCCAGACGGCTGGTCCGTGCTGCACAGGGCCGACACCCAGGGCGAGCCGTTCGCCCGTGAAGTCGCCGCGATGCGGGCGGAGATCACCGAGCTGGTGACGCTGCTGCTGAGCAGGGCGGCCGTGGACGCGGGCTGCGATCTGAAGTTCGCCGAGCGCGAGGTCTCCGGGCTCGCACACGCCATGGTCGGTGCGGCGGAGTCACTCGCGTGCTGGGCCAACGCCCGTACGGACGCGGTGCCTTCGGCGAAGGAGACGGCGGCCACGCTGATGAACTTCTGCTGGACGGGCCTGGAGCAGATGATCAGGGGCGCTCGCTGGTCACCTCACCACTGAGGTGCAGCCGCTGCCGTTCCCCGTTGCCGTCACCGCCGCTGCGCAGCTCGAACCGGTGCACGCGCACGGGGGCGCGGTAGCCTCCGGCCGACGCGGTCGGCTCGTCCAGGCAGTAGGCGACCCTGGACGGGAGCAGGACCGGGGCCTTGAACTCCGCGCGGGCGGTGAGCTGTTCACCGCCCGCGGCGGCGCCGGTCCCGGCGAGGGAACGGGCGAAGGTCCACATGCCGTGCGCGATGTGGCGGGGGAAGCCGAAGAGCTTCGCGGTCAGCGGGTGCAGATGGATGGGGTTGCGGTCGCCGGAGGCCCGGCCGTAGCGGCGTCCGAGGCCGGAGGGCAGATCCCAGTGCTCGCGCAGGGGCAGGGGTGCCGGGGGCTGTCCGGGGTCCTCGGCACGGGTGCCGGTCCGGACGCCGGGCCGGAGGCCGTCCTGGACGCCGGGCTCGCGGGCGGGTTCGCCCGGGGCGCCGGCGGTGCGGTGGCGGCAGAGGTAGGTGCTCCGTGAGTGCCACACGAGCCGGCCGTCCAGCCGGGCCTCCGTCACGACGTCGAAGCTGCTGCCGCGCCGGTGCGGTGCAAGTCCGTTCGCGTAAACGGAGATCTCGGGCCGGTCGCCGGGCCGCAGCGCGCGGTGCTGGGTGAGTTCGACGCCCGTGTGGACGAGGCCGAGCACCGGGAAGGGGAAGTCCGGCCGCGCCATCAGCTGCATCGCGAGGGGGAAGCCCAGGACATGCGGATAGCTGGCCGGCGCCGGCGCGGACTGCGGCCCCGCCGGCGGCTGCCCCGCCGTGTCGCCGCCTGTGCCGAAGCCGCACACGCGGCTGTACGCGCGCAGCCGCCCGGCGTCGATGACCGCGTCCGGAAGCATCAGCCGCACGGCGGGCAGCCGCGCCTGCTCGTACGGGCCCCGCTTGGACCGGGACGCCAGGGCGCCCCGGGCGAGGACCACGGCCAGCCGGGGCGGTGCCGAAAGACGGTGGACGGTCATGGTGCTCACGCTCCCAGCAGGCTCTGGCCGCAGACGCGGACGATCTGGCCGTTGACGGAGGAGGAGTGGGGGCCCGCCAGCCAGGCGGTGGTCTCGGCGACGTCGACCGGAAGCCCGCCCTGGGAGTGGGAGTTCATGCGCCGGCCCGCCTCGCGGATGAAGAAGGGGACGGCCGCCGTCATCTTCGTCTCGATGAAGCCGGGGGCGACTGCGTTGACCGTGACGCCGTGCTCCGCGGCGGCGCGCGGCGCGAGCGACCGTACGAGGCCGATGATTCCGGCCTTGCTGGCCGCGTAGTTGGTCTGGCCGACGTTGCCCGCGACACCGGCGATGGAGGCGGTCGCGACGATGCGGCCGGTGCCGCGCCGGAGCGCGCCCGCCGCGAGCAGATGATCCGTCGTGCGCAGCACCGAGGCCAGGTTGACCTCCATCACCTGGTCCCACAGCTCGGCCTTCATGTTGGCGAGCTTGCGGTCGCGGGTGATGCCGGCGTTGTGGACGAGGACGTCGAGACCGTCCGCCGGCAGGGCTTCGGCGATCCGGGCGCCCGCGTCGTCCCCGGTGACGTCGAGCGGCAGCGCGGTGCCTCCCAGCGACTCGGCGACGCGCGCCAGATCGGCCTCCGCCTGGGGGACATCGAGGCAGATGACGTGTGCGCCGTCCCGTGCGAGCGTCGCCGCGACGGACTCGCCGATGCCGCGTGCGGAGCCGGTGACCAGGGCCGTACGACCGTGGAGCGGGCCCTGCGGACCGGTGGCCTTCGTCGCTGCGGACTCGGCTGCCGTCGCCCCGGGCGCCGGCGCTCCCGGCACGGGTTCGCCGATCTCGATGACCTGGCCGCTGACGTACGCCGACTTGGGAGAGAGGAGAAAGCGGAGCGTGGACGCGGCGTCCGCGGGCGTCGCCCCGGGCGCGAGCCGCACGAGCTGCGCCGTGCGTCCGCCGCCCGTCTCCTTCGCGAGCGAGCGTACGAAGCCCTCCAACGCCTGCTGCGCCGCGGCCTGGTGGTGGTCGCCGCCGTCAGGGCGGGCACCGAGCACGACGATGCGGCCGCAGGCGGCGACCGAGCGGAGCACCGGGTGGAGGCATTCGTGCACCGCACGCAGTTCCGGGACGTCGCGAATGCCCGTAGCGTCGACGACCACGGCGGCGCAGCGCGCGCCGGGTTCCGCGGCGGAGGCGTCCGTACGGACCGGGAGGCCGGTGCCGTCGAGCGCGGCCGCGAGCTCCTTCGCGTGCGCGTCGCCGTCGCCGCTGTCGCCGTCCCCGCCTCCGTCGCCGCCACCAGGGCGGGCGCCGCGCGGCGGTACCGGCGTCAGGTGCAGAATCAGACGGCCCTCGAGCACCGGCCGCTCCGCCGACCAGCGGTGCAGCGGTACGGGACGGGGGAGGCCGAGCCGGCGGGAGAGGAGGCGGCCGGGACGTGTGTTGGTCCAATGCAGATAGCGGTCAGCCATTCCCTCGTTCCTCCGGCTCGCGTAAATTTACTTCCGAGTAAGGTTACTTACAGGTCAGGAGTTTGGTCGAGGATGAGTTCCAACGGCCTCATGAGTGCCGGCCCTCCGCGCCGCGTCGCCGTGATCGGCGGCAGCCGCATCCCCTTCGCGCGATCCGACGGGCCGTACGCGGACTGCTCGAATCAGGAGATGCTCTCGGCGGCGCTCGACGGGCTCGTCGAGCGGTACGGGCTCACGGGCGAACGCGGCGTCGGAGAGTTCGTGGCCGGCGCAGTGCTCAAGCACAGCCGTGACTTCAATCTCGCGCGGGAGACCGTCCTCGGCTCCCGGCTCGACCCGCGCACCCCCGCCTACGACATCCAGCAGGCGTGCGGCACGGGCCTTCAGGCCGTCATCTCCGTGGCCAACAAGATCGCACTCGGCCAGCTCGACGCGGGCGTCGCGGGCGGCGCCGACACCGCGAGCGACGCGCCCCTCGGCGTCAACGACGAACTGCGGCGCATCCTGCTGGCGGCGCGCAGGGCCAAGACCCCCATGGACCGGCTGAAGGAGATCGCGCGCGTGCGCCCGCGGCACCTCGTGCCCGAGATCCCGCGCAACGCCGAGCCGCGCACCGGCCTGTCCATGGGCGAGCACGCGGCACACACGGCACGCGAGTGGGGCATCAGCCGCCACGAGCAGGACGTGCTCGCCGCCACGAGTCACCGCAACCTCGCGACCGCCTACGACAGCGGCTTCCTGCACGACCTGGTCGTGCCCTTCCGCGGCCTGGCCCGGGACCAGAACCTCCGCCCCGGCACCTCCACGCACAAGCTCGCCGAACTGGAGCCGGTCTTCGGCACCGGTGAGCCGGACGCCACGATGACCCCCGGCAACTCCACGCCGCTCACCGACGGCGCCGCGACGGTGCTGCTGGCGAGCGAGGAGTGGGCCGAACGGCACGGGCTGCGGCCGCTGGCGTATCTGACCGCGTACGAGACGGGAGCCGTCAGCTTCTTCGACGAGGACGGCAGGCCCGGCGAGGACGGGCTGCTGATGGCGCCCGCGTACGCCGTGCCCCGGATGCTGGAGCGGGCCGGGCTCGGCATCGAGGACTTCGAACTCTTCGAGATCCACGAGGCGTTCGCCTCCCAGGTGCTGGCCACCCTCGCCGCCTGGGAGAAGCGGGGCCTCGCTCCCGTGGACCGCGACCGCCTCAACGTCGCCGGCTCGTCGCTGGCGACCGGACACCCCTTCGCCGCGACCGGCGCCCGCATCGTCGCCACCCTCGCCAAGCTCCTCGCCCAGCGGGACGGGGCGGAGCCGGGGTCGCGCGGTCTGGTCTCCGTCTGCGCGGCGGGAGGGCAGGGGGTGACCGCCGTACTGGAGAAGGCCTGACGGCCTGCTGCCGGCCGCCGGGCGGGACGAGCCCGGCGGCGGGCGGAACCCGGCGGCCGGCGGACCCGGCGGTCCGTGGAGCAGCCGCAACGACGAGGTATTTCACGAACAGGAGCCGCTCGTGACGACCCAGCCCGCAAGCCAAGCCCCGGCGCCCGCCACCACCGCGGGCCCCACGCTCGTCGAGCCGGAGAAGGAGGTGCTCGACGGCGTCGTACGTGAGGTCACCATGCCGCCCTTCGCGCCGGCGGTCACGAGCGGTTCCCTGGGGGACATCCCCTTCACCAACGCCGTCGAGGCGCCCTTCGAGGCGGTGCTCAGCCGCAAGCGGCCTGACGGCACATGGCGCGACGTGACCGCTTCTGAGTTCGCCCAGGAGGTCCTGAACGTCGCGAAGGGACTCATCGGCCTGGGCTTCGAGGCGGGCGACCGTATCGCAATCATGGCCCGCACCTCGTACGAGTGGACGCTGCTCGACTTCGCGGGCTGGGCGGCCGGGCTCGTCACCGTCCCCATCTATCCGACGTCCTCCGCGGCGCAGGCCCGCTACATCCTCCAGCACTCGGGGGCGCGCGGCTGCGCCGTGGAGAACGTCGAGCAGTCGCGGATGCTCGCCGACGAGCGCGGCGCCATGCCCGCGCTCGAACACCTCTGGCAGCTCGACGCCGGTGCGGTCTCCCAGATCGCGCACGCCGGAAGGGGGCTCGAGGACGAGGCGGTCGCCGCCCGGCGCGGCCTGATCGCCCCGGAGCACATCGCCACCCTCATCTACACCTCCGGCACCACCGGTCAGCCGAAGGGCTGCGTCCTCACCCACGGCAACTTCTTCGCCGAGGTGGACAACGACATCGAACTGCTGCACCCGGTCTTCAAGTCCGTGAGCAAGGACCCGGCCGCGACGCTGCTCTTCCTGCCGCTCTCGCACGTCTTCGGCAGGATGGTCGCCGTCGCGTGCATGAGGGCCCGCGTACGCCTCGGGCACGCGCCGAGCATCCAGACCGAGGAACTCCTCGCCGATCTCGCCGGCTTCCGCCCGACGTTTCTGCTGGGCATCCCGTACGTGCTGGAGAAGGTCTACAACACCGGCCGCGCCACCGCCGAGAAGATGGGCCGCGCCTCCTCCTTCGACCGTGCCGCACGCATCGCCCGCCGCTACGGCGAGGCCGTCGAGGAGCAGGAGCACGGGCGGGGCGGCGGGCCCGGCACCGGGCTGAAGGCGGCGCGCGGCCTGTACGACCTGCTGGTCTACCGCCGGATACGGGCCGCTCTCGGGGGCCGCTGCCGCTACGTCATCAGCGGCGGATCGCCGCTCGGGTCGCGTCTCGCCTCGTTCTACGAGGGCGCCGGCATCTCCGTCTTCGAAGGCTACGGGCTCACCGAGACCACGGGCGCCTCCACGTGCACCCCGCCGCTCAAGCCCCGTCTGGGCACCGTCGGCTGGCCCGTCCCGGGCACGGCTGTGCGCATAGCGGACGACGGCGAGGTGCTGCTGAGGGGCGCGCACGTCTTCGGCGGCTACTGGGACTCGCACCGGCGGGCCGCGGTCCCGGACGCCGGGGACGACGGATGGTTCGCGACGGGCGACATCGGCACCCTCGACGACGAGGGCTATCTGACCATCACCGGCCGCAAGAAGGACCTCATCATCACCTCCGGCGGCAAGAACATCGCCCCGGCGCCCCTGGAGGACTGGCTGCGTGCGCACCCGCTGGTCAGCCAGTGCCTGGTCGTCGGCGACAACCGCCCGTACATCACCGCGCTGATCACCCTCGAACCGGACGGTCTCGCGCACTGGCAGCAGATGCACAAGAAGCAGGACCTGAGCCCCGAACAGCTCGCCGTGGACGGCGACTTGCTGGCCAACCTGCAGCAGGCCGTCGACGAGGCGAACCGGATGGTCTCCCGGGCCGAATCCATCCGCCGCTTCGTGGTCCTCCCGCGCGACTTCACGGAGGAGGGCGGCCATCTGACGCCGTCGCTGAAGCTGAAGCGGGCGGCGATCGTACGGGACTACGACGCGGAGATCGCGGAGCTGTACGAGACGGAGAGGTAGGACGAGGCAGGAAGGGGCGGGCAGGCGCCTGGCGGACACGGACCGGCGCCACCGGGTGCTGACCCGCGCCATAGGGTGGGGCGGTGACTCCTGCGGGCGGACCTGATGGGCCTGAACTCCCAGCCGCGTACGCGTCGTTGCCACGCGCGGAGTTCGCGTTCCCCGGGCCGCTGCGGGACCGGCTGGTCGGCGCGATCCTGGACGGCTCGAAGACGGCCACGACCTCGCTTCTGCGCGAGTACGGGGACGAGGGCGAGCCCGTGCCGGAGCCCGGCGCGCGCTCCGTTCTGATCGACTCAGCCGGCGAGCCGGTCGCCGTCATCGAGACGGCGGCCGTGCGCGTCGTTCCGCTCGCCGGCGTCGACGCCGCGCACGCGGTGGACGAGGGCGAAGGGCACGGGAGCGTCGCCGAATGGCGGGCCGCGCACGAGGAGTTCTGGAACAGCGACGCGATGCGCGCCGAGCTCGGCGACGGCGGCTTCGAGGTGGACGACGCGACTCCCGTCGTGCTGGAGCGCTTCCGCGTCGTCGAGGATCTGCGCCGCCGCCTCCGGCCCCGCTGACCCCGTTTCAAGGTCGGCGAAGCCGGAGGCCCGGCAGCACCCGTGGCCGGCGTGACGGCGGGTCAGCCGCCGCAGTCGCCCTGCGTCGGCTCGTCCTTGAAGCGGTCGGACAGCCAGTTCATCGCGGGGATCGAGGCGAGGATCGCCGTACCCGCGTGCGGGGAGAGCGGGAAGCTCGTCCACTCGACGGTGTTGCCCTGTGCGCACCAGTCGGCACGCAGCTGCTTCCCGACGTCGTACGGAATGATCTCGTCGGCCTCACCGTGGTACAGGTACACGGGCGCACCCGGCGCCTTGCTGCCCAGCTTGTCCTCGGCCAGGCGCTGCTGCCAGTCGGGCTCGTCCATGGGGTTGGTGGTGGTGACGTCCTCGACCTTCTTGTTCGCGCCCGCCTCGGAGGCCTCCGCCAGACAGCCGTCCTTCATGATCTGGGCGATGCTCCTGCCCTCGTCGTTGAGGTAGCCGTTCAGGTCGAGTTCGGGGTGCGCGGCGTCGTGGCCGACGGCCGACATCAGCACCAGGCCCGCCTCGGCGTCGCCGTCGTTGTATTCGGCGACCTTCGGCAGATCGGCCGGAACACCGCCGCTCGCGGTCCCCTTGACCTTCAGCTCCGGGGCGTACGAGCCGGCGATCTCCGCCGCCCAGCCGCTGGCCTGGCCGCCTTGCGAGTAGCCCATGATGCCGACGGGCGACTCCGCCGTCACGCCCTGCTCCTGCGCACCCGGCAGCCGCTGTGCGGCACGCGCCGCGTCCAGCACCGCCGTGCCGGCGGCCCGGCCGACGGTGTAGGTGTGCGTGCCGGGCGTGCCCAGCCCCTCGTAGTCGGTCACGGCGACGGCCCACCCGCGCAGCAACGCGCCCTCGATCAGCGGGGCTTCCTTCGTCGTGCCGGCGGGGAAGCCCGCGGACGGGGCGCACTGATCGCCTATGCCGACGGTGCCCACCGCGTAGGTCAGCAGGGGCCGTGGTCCCTCGCGGCCGTCCTTGGGCACGAGGACGGTGCCGGAGACGGTGTTGGACTTCCCTTTCGCGTCGGTCGAGTTGTAGTGGATCTTCCAGGCGTGTGTGGGGACGGGTACGCCAGGAAAGACCTGGAACTCGGTCGGTTCGGCGCTGACGACGTCGCCGGGCCGCGCGGCCCCGGGGGTGCCCGCGCCCGTCTCCTCGGCCGCGGTGGGGGTTGCGGCTGTGGCCTCGGCGGTCCCGCCGCCCGCGGCAACGGCGGCCGGGGCCGCCGCGCCGCCCGAAACGCACAGAGCGGCCACCGCCATTGTTGCGGTGACCGCTCTGGTACGGGCGCCTCCGGTACGTGGGCCGCTTCTTCGACTTCGGCTGCTTCGGATGGTGATACGCATGGGGGGTCTCCCAACGATTCAGAAATGCTGGGCTCGTCGGGATGGAACGTACTGACCCGTCAGTACCTCCGGAAGGGGGCGCGCAGGCGTTGCGCACACACGGCACAACAACGGCCGGAACCGGCCCGTCGCCGTGCGCCCCCCGGGGGGTTGTGCGTGCGGGGTGGGCGGACAAGGGCGGCCGGAAAACCACTGCTTGACCTTGCAGTTACTGGAAGGACGAACATGGCGCCATGTTGTCCATAAGCGAATTCAGTGAATTGTGCAATCTGCCGCCGCAGACGCTGCGGTTCTACCACTCCGAGGGTTTGCTCGTCCCGGCCGATGTCAACGAGCAGACCGGCTACCGCTCTTATGGGTTCGACCAGATCGAACAGGCCATGCTGGTCACGGTTCTGCGCGACACGGGGATGAGCGTCAAGCTCGTCCGGCGTGCGCTCGACGAGCGGGAAACGGCACCCGCCCTCCTCGAGGAGCACACTGCGGAGGTCCGGCGCCGGCGGCTGGCTCAGGACGAGGCGATCAGCGACGCGCGGGAGTTCCTCGGGTCGTGGCCGGAGGCTCGCCTGCGGCATCTGCCCGAGATGACCGTGGTGTCGAAGATCGTGCCCGCACAGTCGGCAGGGGAGGACCAGTACGACTGGGTGGGGGCCGATGCCCGCGTCGCCTCCACCGTGAAGGACGTGATCAGGACCGTGGAGTCGTGCGGAGCGGTCGTTTCGGGAACTCCCTGGCGAACCTGGGCCATCGAGACCCCGGAACAGAAGGCGCAGACCCTCACCATGGAGGGGCCGCACTGGCTGGTGAAGGTTCCCGTCACCGCGGACGAGAAGGCGATCGCGGCGCTGTCCGGCGATGTCGAGGTGCAGACCTTCGAGGCCCGGGACGAACTGTCGGTGTTCATACCGGGCAAGAGCTCGGGCGCCAAGTTCGGCACCGCGCTGTCGCGCCTGATCACACATCCCCTGGACGACGCCGTCCCCGACATCAGCCGCATACGCCAGCTGCTGCACGACGACGGCGTCGAAACCACCCTGGCGATCCTGGAGTTCGACGAGACCGACATCACCGGGTGATCTGACGAGCCGCGGGCCCCGCTCGTCCCGGGGGGACGACAGCCGGTACCGAACGCCGCTCCGTGCTGAGCGGCCGGGGCCGACCCGTCAGAAGGGCCGGTCGCCGGCGATCGCGACGCGTTCGGCGACCCGGCGGTGCGGGGCGTAGTCGTCGATCGCGTAGTGCTGCGTGGCGCGGTTGTCCCAGAAGGCGATGTCACCGGGCTGCCAGCGGAAGCGCACCTGGTACTCCGGCACGTGCGCCTGCCGGACCAGGTAGCTCAGCAGGCGGTCGCTCTCGTCGCGGTCCATGCCCACGATGTGCGTGGTGAAGGACGTGTTGACGAAGAGCATCCGGCGGCCCGTCTCGGGATGCCTGCGCACCACGGGGTGTTCGACGGGCGGGAACTCCTCCTGCAGCGGGATCAGCTTCTCCGGGCCGTAGAAGCGTGCGAAGCCGGGGATGAAGTCGTGCACGGCCGTCGCACCGTCGACGCGTGCCTTCACCGTGTCGGGGAGGTTGTCGTACGCGGCGGCCATGTCCGCCCACATGGTGTCGCCGCCGACGGGCGGGACCTCGTGGAGCTGGAGCACGGCGCCGAGCGCGGGCCGCTCGCGGAAGGTGACGTCCGCGTGCCAGACGTTCTCGAACGTCGGTATTGCGCTGCCGCCCTTCTCGAAGCGCACGACCTCGGCCGAGGAGCCGCGCTCCAGCAGCGGGTTGGTCTCCAGCTTCCCCCAGTTGGCGGCGAAGTCGCGCTGCTGCTGGGAGTTGAGGCCCTGGCCGCGGAAGAAGAGCACCTTCCACTCCAGCAGCGCCCTGTTCAGCTCGTCGCGCAGTACGGGGGAGAGCGGCTGCGACAGGTCGAGACCGCGGATCTCGGCGCCGATGACGCGGCCCTGCGGCACGATCTCGAAACGCTCGTACGGGAGTCGGGGGGTGCCCTCCGGCAGACGCCGCAGGGTGCGACGGCCCTCGTACATGCCGTCGGCGGGTACGCGGGCGTCGCGCAGGGCAGGGGTGGCGGAGGCGGGGGTGACGGTCATGATGATCCTTCGAAGTCGGCGGTCGGAAGGGGACGATGCGTGCGCTCGCGAGCTTGTGCGCTCGTGCGTGCGCTTGCGTGCTCGTGCGCTTGCGAGTTCGTGCGTACGTGCGCGAAGTGGCGCGCTATCGACCGGACCGCTCACACCCACGCCGCCACGGCACGCAGAAGCGTCCACGGGCGGCGGTGCGGGTGTGCTGGATCATGACCGCATTCTGTGCGGGCGGCTTCGGAAACGTCAACGTGTGACCGTGATGCGGACGGCCACATGAGACGGGGCGAGGCGAGCCGGCTGCGGGAGCGTGACAGCTCTTGGGCGTCCGGCCGTGCTCAGGACTCCGCTCCGGACGAGGACTTGGGTCGATCCTTGGACCGGGCCTGGCCCTGGCCCTGCGGCTTGGGCACCGGGCCGATCGAGCCGCCCGCCCACTCCGGTGCGTTCTCCGTCAGGGAGGCGAATCGCTCACGCACCGGATCGGGGAAGGGCGCGGCACGTCCCTGCCCCTGGTCGACGTGGATCATGAGCAGCTCGGAGGTGGCCACGGGGTCCTTCTTGCCCGCCGCCCGCATCTCCAGCACGAGCCGTACCTTCTTGGCGTCGACGCCCAGGATCCGGGTACGGACGGTGAGTTCGGCGCCCTCCGAGACCTCGCGGAGATAGCGGACATGCGCTTCGGCCGTGTAGAGGGAGCACCCGCTCTGCTCGCGGTACTGCTGTCCCATGCCGGTCTCGATCATCATGGCGTCCGTGGCGTGCCCGAAGACGAGCACGTAGAACGCCTCGTTCATATGGCCGTTGTAGTCGATCCACTCGGGGCGCACGGTCGCCGTGTGGTCCGGGATCAGGCCGTTCTGCCCGCCCTGCCCGTCGGGTCCGCCCTGTTGGGGGTGCCCGCCCTGCGCGTCCTGCTCGGTGCTCACGTTCTCTCTCCCTCGACGGTGACGCTTCCGTCTCCATGGTCCTTGTGCCCCCTGACGCCTTGCGGCAGGCGGCCCGTCGCCCGGAGCACGTCGATGACGCCCTGGTCCCGTTCGGCCACGAGCTGCGCGATGGAGCGGCCCCCGGCTGCCTCGTCGCAGCCCTCGACCATGGCATCACGCAGCGACGTGTCCAGCTCCGGCGCCTCCAGCCTCGTCCAGGGCGACTTCAGCGAGGGCCCGAAGTGGTCCAGCATGTGCGCCATGCCGCCTTCGCCGCCCGCGAGCGCGAAGGTGAGGCAGGGCCCCATGAACGCCCAGCGCAGCCCGGGACCTTCGGTGATCGAGTCGTCGATGTCGCGCACGGTCGCCTCGCCGTTGGCGACCATGTGCAGCGCCTCGCGCCACAGCGCTTCCTGGAGGCGGTTGGCGATGAAGCCGGGCAGCTCGCGGTCCATGGTGATGACGGACTTCCCCGCCGCCTCGTAGAAGCGCGAGGCCCACTCGACCGCGCCCGGGTCGGTCGCCTGGCCGCCGACGACCTCGACGAGCGGAATGAGATACGGCGGATTGAAGGGGTGGCCGACGAGCAGCCGCCCGGGGTCCGAGGCGTCCCCCTGCATGTCCGACATCGGGTAGCCGGAGGTGGAGGAGGCGATCACGACGCCGGGTGGCGTGGCCGCGTCCAGCTCCGCCAGCAGCGAGCGCTTGAGTTCAAGCTTCTCGGGCGCGCTCTCCTGTACGAACTGCGCGTCCGCGACGGCCTCCTGGAGGCGCGGGACCACGGAGAGCCGGGCCGTGGAGGCGCCCTCGGCGAGGCCGAGCTGCTCCAGCGCCGGCCAGGCCGCCGAGACGAGCCGGCGCAGCTTCTCCCCGGCGTCGGGCGCGGGGTCCCAGGCGGTGACGTCGTAGCCGCGGGCGAGGAAGTGGGCCACCCAGCCGCCGCCGATCACCCCGGCTCCGACGCAGGCGACGCGGCGTACGTCCCCGGGCGGGCAGGGCGGTGCGGGGGAGGGGCCGGGGGATTCCCCGGGAGAGGCTCCGGCAGAGGCTCCGGGGGAGGGCGTGGCGGTCATGCTTTCGGTGTCCTCACGGTTGCTGGTCGTACGGGCGTGAGCCGGGTGTCCGTCCGCCGCTCAGGCGCGGGGCTTCAGCCCGAGACGCGTCCGGGCCTGGTCGGGCGTGGCGACCTGTGCGCCGAGCAGCTCGGTGATCTGCACCGCGCGCTCGACGAGCTGGGCGTTGGTCGCCTTGACTCCCTTGCTGAGGTAGAGGTTGTCCTCCAGGCCGACCCGCACGTTGCCGCCCAGCAGGATCGACTGGGCGACCCAAGGCATCTGCATCCGCCCGAGCGCGAAGCTCGCCCACTGGGCGCCGTCGGGCAGGAAGTCCACCATCGCCTTCAGCACGCCCGGCTCGGCCGGGGCGCCCCACGGGATGCCCATGCACAGCTGGAAGACGGTCGGGTCGTCCAGGAGGCCCTCGTCCAGCAGCTGCTTGGCGAACCACAGCTGCCCGGTGTCGAAGATCTCCAACTCCGGCCGTACGCCCAGCTCCTGGATCCGCTTGGCGCCGGAACGCAGCATGTCCGGCGTGGAGACGTAGAGGTTGCTGCCCTCGCCGAAGTTGAGTGAGCCGCAGTCGAGGGTGCAGATGTCGGGGAGCAGGTCCTCGACATGCGGCAGCCGTTCGACACCCCCGACCAGGTCGGTGCCGGGCAGGTGGGTCAGCGGGTTCTCCGGATCGATGACGAGATCGCCGCCCATGCCCGCCGTCAGGTTGATCACGACGTCGGTGCCGGTCTCCTTGATCCGCTCGACGACCTCCCGGTAGAGCCGTGGGTCGCGGGCCGGCGCACCGGTCTCCGGGTCGCGTACGTGGATGTGCACCACGGCGGCCCCCGCGGCGGCGGCCTCGACTGCGGAACGGGCGATCTGCTCGGGCGTGACCGGGACGTGGGGGCTGCGGCCGACGGTGTCACCGGCGCCGGTGAGGGCGCACGTGATGATGACGGAGCTGTTCATGGGCATGGGTCTTCCTCCGCTCGTACGGACGTGACGTGACGTGACGGGACAGGGGTTGGGGGAAGGGTTCAGGGAACGGGGATCAGGGCGCGCGCTCCGTGGAGAGCTCCGTAGCCACATGGGAGACAAGCGCGTCCCGCATGGTCTCGGCGCTCTTGCCGTCAGGTGCCGTGGCGAGCACCTGTGCGGCGAGGCCGTCGATGAGGGCGGTGAGATGCAGGGCGGCGAACTCCGGGTCCACCTTGCGGAAGACGCCCTGCTCGACTCCGCGCCGGATCACGTCGGCCACGGTCGTGCGCCACTGCCGGTAGTAGTCGACGTGAAGTTGTCCGACGGCGGTGGAGCGCGCCGCCTCCGCCCACAGGTCGAGCCAGACCCGCCACTGCCGGCGCTGCTGGGCGCTGAGCGGGATCTGGAGTTCGATCAGCTGACCCAGTTCGTCCGCGGCGTCGTCCGCCTCGGCGATACGTGCCGCCCGCCGCGCCGTGTCCTCGTCCATGCACCAGCGGACCGCGGCTTCGAGCAGTTCGGCACGGCCCGGGAAGTGGTAGTGGATGGCGGCCGTGCTGGTCTCGCAGGCTTCGGCGATGTCGGAGACCCGTACGGCGTGGAAGCCGTGTTCGGCGATGAGACGCACTGTCTCGCGGACGATCTGAAGCGGCCGGCCGCCCTCGGACGCCACCGGCACGGCGTGCGCAGAAGGCCCGTCGTGCGCCGGGAACCCCTCGTGCCCACCCGCACCGGCTCTTGCGCCCGCGCTCCTTCCGTGGCCCGAGCCCGAGCCGAGCAGCCACGCGGCGTCGACTCTGCCAGCGTCGGCGATGCGCGCCAGCTCGGCCACGGTGAAGCGGCGGCTGCCGCCCAGCGAACGGGAGAGCTTCGAGGGGTCCATGACGATCCGCCGCGCGAACTCCCGCTGGCTGCAACCGGCTTCGCCGATCACCTGCCGCACACGTACGGAGACGTCGCCTGCCGAGTCGGCGACGCGGCTCCCGGGCTCCTGCTGCATGCCGGTCACCGTACGAGCGCGTTGAGGAAAACGCAACACAGGCGACCGTTATCTGAGAGAAAAGGCAGATGTTGATCGTGTTGCGATACTGACTGGCGCATCAGTCGGTGCCACAACGCGCCACCGGTGATGAGGCGTTTCACTGACGTCCCGTCAGCCCGCGGGGAAATCGGTGTACAACCCCCGCAAGGGTTCGCAGGTCTCCTCTGGTGGATCGGCGGACGCCGCTGATCCTCGTTCGACCGACCATCGACCGAGCAAGACCCATGACCATGACTGGGGGAACAGTTATGCGTTCCAAGAGTGCCGCTCTGGCTGCCGCCGCCGTGTTCGTCACCGGCGCGGGCCTCGTCGCGACCGCCGGCACCGCCTCGGCGGCGACGACGGCCAACGGCTCCACGAGTGCCACCACGGCCGCTGCCACCACCGCCACCGGTGCCGCGGGCGCCGCGCCGAAGGCCGCCTACAACGGTGCCTGCGGCGCGGGATATTCGGTGGTGAACTCCGCCGGCATCGCCGACCTGGGCACCGTCTTTCTGACCTACAACGCCCGCACCGGCAAGAACTGCGTCGTCACCGTCCGCAACGAGACGGGCGACCCGGTCCACATGTCCGCCTCCGTCCGCGTGCTGCTCGACGACGAGGAGACCGAACCGGTCGTCGAGGAGGGCGAGTTCACCTCGTACGCGGGTCCTGTCCACGTGGACGAGGGCGCGGGCCACTGCATCGAGTGGAGCGGCGTCATCGGCGAAGAGGAGTACTTCAACAGCGGCTCGAACTGCGGCGTGCTGAAGTAGCCTCCCGGCCGCCGTGCGACCCCGGCCGGGCGCCCGCGCACGGGTGAGGGACGCCCGCACGGTGAGTTCTGGACGTCGGGGGTGGTTGACCAGGGGGAACGGTCAACCACCCCCGACCGTGAGGGACTTGCACCTGCTCCCTTCGGCCGGCTGTCGTGCCCTCACCCGTCCCGGAGCTGTTCCTCCTGCGACTTCTCCTGCGACTCTTCTACGGCTGCTTCCAGGTGTTGAGCGCCGTGCTGAAGATGTGGTCCTTCTGGGAGTCCCAGAGCCGGTCCCGTGCCTCGAAGTAGATGGCGTACTCGGTGCCGTCGTCATTGATGTAGGCCTGTTCCACGACGCGCATCTGCTCGCCCGACTCCGGCGTGTACGTGAACTCCCATCGCGCCCCGGCGTGCCCCTGGAAGGTGTTGTGCTCCAGGCGGATCCGCGAGTAGCCGTTCCCGGACTCCTGCATCCCCTGCTCCAGCTCCAGGAAGTTGATGAAGGAGGACTGGGGCGCGTCCGGCACCTCGCTGACGTGCAGATACTCGTCACCGGTCGGCGGAATGAAGCGGATCTGGTTCGGGGTGAGCTCCGTGCGCTGCCAGCCCTTCATCACGGCGAGCGAGAAGCCCCTGTCGTCCACCACCGTGCGGAAGCCGGCGGGCAGTGCGGGGGACGGCTTCCCGGTCGGCTCGGGCTCGGCCGGCTCGCTCGTCGACGGCTCGCTCGGGGAAGGACTCGGAGACTTGGACGCCGGCTTCTTCTTCTTCTTCGCCTTCGGCGAGGCCGACGCCGTGGTCGGCGACGGATCGGGCGAAGCCCCCGTGTCGACCATCTTGTACTGGGAGACCTTGTTGTCGGCCCGGTCCTCCCGGGAGTCGTCCTGGTTCATCAGGATGCCCGAGGACGTCCCCGCGCCGACCAGAAGGCCGACGACACCCAGGGTGATTCCCAGGCGGAGGTAGTTGGTCCTGGTCCGGAGTTTGAAAGGCGGCGGCGGCGGAGGCGCCGTGAGTGGATACAGGGCGCGGCCGCAGCCCGCGCAGGCTTCGGACGTTGCCGGCGATCTGGTGCCGCAGTGCGGGCATGTGGTCAGCATGAGCAGCTCCCGTGCTCCGAGCGATCCCGATGGTCCCCTCAGGTCCTGTCCGGTGCACTGACAGACGGTACTGCCGCGGCCACTGTTTGCGCCCTCAACGGATTCACTTTTAGCACACACGTATAGACCCTGAGCTGGGCAACTTCCCGATATGCCGGACGATTTACGGTCAATCGCCGCGCTCCGGCCGGGGTGCGGCACAGGCCTTCACCGGCCGCTCGGGCGGCGACCCCCTCGTACGCCAACGGCAGGAGCCCCCGCCGGTATCCCGGCAGGGGCTCCTTGGGTGGTGCGACTCAGGTCACTGAGGGGTGACGTTCTCCGCCTGCGGCCCCTTCGGACCCTGGGTCACGTCGAAGCTCACGAGCTGGTTCTCCTCCAGGGAGCGGAAGCCAGTCGCGTTGATCGCGGAGTAGTGGACGAAGACATCGGGACCGCCGCCGTCCTGGGCGATGAAGCCAAAGCCCTTTTCAGCGTTGAACCACTTGACGGTTCCGGTAGCCATAAGCCCTCCTTGGGCCTATAAGGGTCGCCCTGCTCCCAGAACCCCGCTAAGAAGTCTCTGAAAACGACGAGAGCCCGCGGTCACATGCTCCGCAGGCTCTGTACTGCAAGGAAACCAAACTGCAACTTGCGGCGAGCCTAGCACGGTGCCGCGTGCCGCGGAAGGGCCGACGATCTCGGCCGTGCGCTGCTCGGTTTCCCCCACCGCGGGCCCGCCGGGAACCGGGCCGCACCCGGCGTGCCGGGGCTGTGCCAGGTCGCCGCGGCGTGCGGCGTACGCTCCCGGGTGTGACTGAGTTTCCGAGGGTTGCCAGATCCCGCCCGCGTGTGGGGCACATCCAGTTCCTCAACTGTCTGCCGCTCTACTGGGGCCTTGTTCACACCGGCTCGCTGCTGGATCTGGAGCTCACGAGGGACACGCCGGAAAAGCTGAGCGACCAGCTGGTGAACGGGGATCTGGATATCGGCCCCGTCACCCTCGTCGAATTCCTCAGGAATGCCGATCAGCTCGTCGCGCTTCCGGATATCGCGGTCGGCTGTGACGGCCCGGTCATGTCCTGCGAGATCGTCTCCCGCGTCCCGCTGGACCGGCTGGACGGCGCGAAGGTCGCGCTCGGATCCACCTCACGTACGTCGGTACGGCTGGCCCGGCTGCTGCTTTCCGAGCGGTTCGGCGTACGGCCCGACTACTTCACGTGCGAGCCCGACCTGGAACGGATGATGAGCGAGGCCGACGCCGCCGTCGTCATCGGCGACCTCGGGCTGCGCGCTTATCTGCGCAACCTGCCCGAGCCCGGTCTGGAGGTCCACGACCTGGGAGAGCTCTGGAAGGAGTGGACGGGCCTGCCGTTCGTCATGGCGGTCTGGGCCGTACGCCGCGACTACCTGGCACGTCATCCGGAGACGGTCCGGGAGGTGCACCGCGGCTTCCTCTCCTCCCGCGACCTCGCGCTGGAGGAGGTCGCCAAGGTGGCCGAGCACGCGGCGCGCTGGGAGGTCTTCGAACCGCCCGTGCTGGAGCGGTACTTCACCACACTCGACTTCCGGCTCGGCGGCCGGCAGCTGCAGGGCGTCGCCGAGTTCGTACGCCGCACCGCCGCCGCCGGCGACTATCCCGCGGACGTACGGGTCGACCTGCTGCACGGGCCCGGGCGGGGCTGAGCCCGGCCGGGGCGCGGGCCGAAGGTGCCCGGGAAGGCTGGCGTACGCTGGCCGGGCAAGGGAAATGCCGCCAGCCACCTCCGGAGGGACGCCCCGGTGCCCGAAACCGCCGACCGTCAGGCCGTTCTCGACCGTGCTGCCGAGGGCGGCCGTATCACCCCCGAGGAAGCGCTCGACCTCTACCGCTCCGCGCCGCTGCACGCGCTCGGCGCGGCCGCCGACGCCGCCAGGCGCAAGCGCTACGCGGGCACGGAGCACATCGCGACGTACATCATCGAGCGGAACATCAACTACACCAACTCGTGCGTCACCGCGTGCAAGTTCTGCGCCTTCTACGCCTCGCCGAAGAGCGAGGACGTATGGACGCGTGACCTCGACGACATTCTCCGCCGCTGTGCCGAGACGGTCGAACTCGGCGGCACCCAGGTCATGTTCCAGGGCGGCCACCACCCGGACTACGGCGTGGAGTACTACGAGGAGCACTTCGCGGCGATCAAGGAGCGCTTCCCGGAGCTGGTGATCCACTCCCTCGGCGCGTCCGAGGTTGAGCACATGGCGAAGATCTCCGGGGTGACACCCGAGGAGGCGATCCGCCGCATCCACGCCGCGGGCCTCGACTCGTTCGCCGGCGCGGGTGCGGAGCTGCTGCCCGCGCGGGCGCGCAAGGCCATCGCCCCGCTCAAGGAGTCCGGTGAGCGCTGGCTGGAGATCATGGAGACGGCGCACAACCTCGGCGTCGAGTCCACCTCGACGATGCTGATGGGTACGGGTGAGACGAACGCCGAGCGGATCGAGCACCTGCGGATGATCCGCGACGTGCAGGACCGTACGGGAGGCTTCCGCGCCTTCATCCCGTACACGTACCAGCCGGAGAACAACCATCTGAAGGGGCAGACGCAGGCCACGCTCTTCGAGTACCTGCGCATGATCGCCGTCGCGCGGCTCTTCTTCGACAACGTGGCGCACATCCAGGGCTCCTGGCTCACGACCGGCAAGGAGGTCGGCCAGCTCTCGCTGCACTACGGCGCCGACGACCTCGGCTCGGTGATGCTGGAGGAGAACGTGGTCTCCATGGCCGGCGCGAAGCACCGTTCGAACCGGATGGAGCTGCTCGGCCTGATCCGCTCCGCGGACCGGGTCCCGGCGCAGCGAAGCACGACGTACGAGCACCTGGCCGTCCACGAGGACCCGGCGGACGACCCCGCCGACGACCGCGTGGTCTCGCACTTCTCGTCGACGGCGATCGCCGGCGGCAGCGCACACCCGGAACTCAACCTGATCGAGGCGAAGTAGCCCCTGGCGGGGGTAGCACCGGAATCGCCCCGCACATCCGTTTCCGGGCCGGGCCACGCCCCTGCGACGGCGGCGACGGAAGTCGAGGCCCGAGAGACCGGGAGAGCGCGTGCGACTGGCGCTGGACGCACTGTTCGCCTACGTGCCCGCGGAGCACGTCGGCGAAGCCCGTGACTTCCGCAGGTCGAGGGCGGCAGGCCGTGGCCCCGGCACCCTGGAGGAGCTGAGGGAGGCACGAGCGAGGAGGTCCGCTCCGGCTGCCGCCGATCCGCCTGCCGTCGAAGAGACGGTCGAAGCCGCGGGAACGCGCGTCCCTGTACGGATCTTCAAGCCTGCGGACGGTCCGCCGCGGGGCGTCTTCCTGGACATCCACGGCGGCGGCTTCTACATGGACTCCGCGGCGCGAGGCGACAGACGCAACCGCGAACTCGCAGACTCCCTGCAACTCGCCGTCGTCAGCGTCGACTACCGGCTGGCCCCTGAACACCCCTGGCCGGCGGCACCCGACGACTGTGAGGCCGCGGCGCTCTGGCTCGTCGAAGAAGCCGACGCCCGCTTCGGAACGTCCCGCCTCGCGATCGGCGGGAACTCCGCCGGAGCCACCCTCGCCCTGGCGACCCTGCTGCGGCTGAGAGACAGAGGCGCCGTCGCCCCGTTCGCCGGCGCCGCACTCCAGTTCGGCGCCTACGACTTGAGCGGACGCACCCCGGCCGGCCGGCTCATCGCGGACGAATACTTCATCCAGGCGTACGCCGGCCATGTGGAAGACCGCACCCTTCCCGACATCTCTCCCGTCTACGGAGTCCTCGGCGGGCTTCCCCCGACGCTGCTGATCGTCGGAAGCGAGGACGTGCTGCTGGAGGACAACCTCGCGATGGCGGGCCGGTTGTCGGCGGCCGGCAACGACGTCGAGGTCCGGGTCTATCCCGAGTCACTTCACGGCTTCACCGGCCACCCCACGGCCATCGCCAGGACGGCGGCCGGCGACGTCGGCTCCTGGCTGCGCGGCCGGATCACCCGACGCCTTCCCACCCCGCCGCCGCGCCCGCCGCGGTGTGGCGGGACAATGGGCCGGTGACCCGAGCATCTCTGGACAAGCAGCCGCACGAAGTCGCCGCGATGTTCGACGACGTCGCCGCGCGGTACGACCTCACCAACGACGTGCTCTCCCTGGGGCAGGCGCGGCTGTGGCGGTGTGCCGTCGCAAGGGCCGTCGACGCGCGGCCCGGTGAGCGCGTCCTCGATCTGGCCGCCGGCACAGGCACCTCTTCGCAGCCGTTCGCCGCGGCGGGCGCGTACACGGTGCCGTGCGACTTCAGCCTCGGGATGCTGGCGGAGGGCAAGAAGCGCCACCCGTGGATGCCCTTCACCGCCGGCGACGCGACGCGGCTGCCCTTCGGCGACGGCGTGTTCGACGCCGTGACGATCTCGTTCGGGCTGCGCAACGTGCATGACACGGACGGCGCCCTGCGGGAGCTGCACCGCGTCACCGCGCCCGGCGGCCGCGTCGTCATCTGCGAGTTCAGCCACCCCACCTGGGCGCCGTTCCGCACGGTCTACACGGAGTACCTGATGCGGGCGCTGCCGCCGGTCGCCAGGGCCGTCTCCTCCAGCCCGGACGCGTACGTCTATCTCGCCGAGTCCATCCGCGCCTGGCCGGACCAGCCCGCGCTCGCCCGTCACCTGCAGCAGGCAGGCTGGGCGAAGGTGGCCTGGCGGGACCTGACGGGCGGCGTGGTGGCCCTGCACCGCGGCGTACGGCCCTAGCGGTCCCGGCCGTTCCCGGCCGTCGCGGGCGGCGTGAGCCGCCGCATCCTCCTGGCCCCGGCCGCCCCCGGACCGCCGGGCTCAGCCGTCCTCTTAGACTGCAACTGCCCAGTACCCAGCCTTTGCGGGAGTCCTAGTGACTGACACCGTCACCTCCGAGCGGACCGCCGATGTGATCGTCGTAGGTGCCGGCCCCGCCGGGGCCACGACCGCCTACCACCTGGCCCGCAGCGGCCTCGATGTCCTGCTGCTGGAGAAGACCGCCTTCCCGCGCGAGAAGGTGTGCGGCGACGGCCTCACGCCACGCGCCGCCAAGCAGCTGGTCGCCATGGGCATCGACATCTCCGAGGAGGCGGGCTGGCTGCGCAACAAGGGCCTGCGCATCATCGGCGGCGGGCAGCGCCTCGAACTCGACTGGCCGGAGCTGGCCAGCTACCCGGACTACGGACTCGTCCGCAAGCGCGACGACTTCGACGAGCAGCTCGCCCGGCAGGCCGAGAAGGCCGGCGCCCGCATGCACGAGCGGTGCAACGTCGGAGAGCCGATCCTGGACTCCGCGGGCCGCATCACCGGCGTCCACGCGAAGCTCGGCGAGGAGAAGACCCCGGTCACCTTCCACGCTCCGCTCGTCGTCGCCGCCGACGGCAACTCCACGCGCCTCTCCCTCAAGATGGGCCTGCACAGGCGCGAGGACCGCCCGATGGGCGTCGCCGTCCGTACGTACTTCACCTCCCCGCGCCACGACGACGACTACCTGGAGTCCTGGCTGGAGCTGTGGGACCGGCGGGGCGCGCAGGACCGCCTGCTGCCCGGCTACGGCTGGGTGTTCGGCATGGGCGACGGCACCAGCAACGTCGGCCTGGGCGTCCTCAACACCTCGGAGGACTTCAAGGACCTGGACTGGCGGGAGATCCTCAAGGCGTGGACCGCCTCCATGCCCGAGGAGTGGGGATACACCCCCGAGAACATGACGGGCCCCATCCGCGGCGCCGCGCTCCCCATGGCCTTCAACCGGCAGCCGCACTACACGCGCGGGCTGCTGCTCGTCGGCGACGCGGGCGGCCTGGTGAACCCGTTCAACGGCGAAGGCATCGCGTACGCCATGGAGTCGGGCGTCGTCGCCGCGGAGACCGTCGTACAGGCGCACGCGCGCACCACCCCCGCACAGCGCGAACTGGCCCTGCGGCGCTACCCGAAGATCCTCAAGGAGACCTACGGGGGCTACTACACGCTGGGCCGGGCGTTCGTGAAGCTCATCGGCAACCCGAAGGTGATGAAGGTCGCGACCGAACGCGGACTCTCACACCCGCTGCTGATGCGCTTCGCGCTGAAGATGCTGGCCAACTTGACCGACCCGTCGGGCGGCGACGCCATGGACCGGGTCATCAACGGCCTCAGCAAGGTCGCTCCGCGCGCATAGGCGCATAGGCGCGTACGCGCGCAGCGCGCCCAGCCGCGCGAGGAGCTCCGCCACGAACAGCTGAAGCCCGAGAACGGGCGAAGGCCCCACCGGCAGCCGGTGGGGCCTTCGTTGTCCGTGCTGGGGTCTGTGGGACTACGGAGCTGCGACCGTGCTCCTCACTGGAGGCGGACCGCGCCCGACGGCGGGTCGTAGTCCAGGGACTTCTCCACGACGCCCGTGGAGCTGTTCTGCGCGCCGATGAACTTGCCGCCGCCGACGTACACGCCCACGTGGTAAGCGCTGCCCGCGCCGCCCCAGTAGAGCATGTCGCCCGGCTGCAGCGAGTCCATGGAGACCGGGGTCCCCTCGGTGGACTGCGCCTGGGAGGTACGCGGCAGGCTCACGCCGAGCTGCTTGAAGGCGGCCTGGGTCAGGCCGGAGCAGTCGTAGGAGGAAGGCCCGCTGGCGCCCATCACATAGGACTTGCCGACCTGGGCCTTGAGGAAGCTGATCATCCCGGCGACGTTGCCGCTGCCCGACGGGAGAGCGGTGCGCTCGGTGGTGCGCGAGGCGCGGGACTCGGCGGCCTGCTTACGGGCGGCCTCTGCCTTGCGTTCGGCGGCCTCGGCCTTCTTCTTGGCCTTGTCCGCCGAGTTCTGTGCGTTCTCGGTGGCCTTGGCCTCGGCCTGGGTCACCTGACGCTGGAGTGCGTTGGTCTTGAGCGAGTCGGCTGCCTGGGTCGTGGACTCCTCGACGGAGTTGCTGACCGTGGCCATTTCGACTGTCTCGGCGGCTTCGTCCTGCTTCTCGGCTGCCGAGGACGCCGGGGAGATCGCTGTGGTGAGGGCGACAGCTCCCAAGACGCCACCCGTCGCCCCTGCGCGCAGCGCTTTGTTCACGTTGCTGCTGCGGGGTTTCCGGTGTCTGGGTACATGAGCGTTCCGGGACATGCGGCATGGATAGCAGGGCGAGGATGATCCGTTCAAAGAAGGTGCGATGCGCCACAGTGGGCCCGTATTCGTCCAGTTGAGCCCGAGTTGATCTTCCAAGGTCTCGGTAAGGTCACGGGCGGCGCCCAACTACGCCCCCGTGACCACGCAGTTGTCCGTATTAGGTGCATTACGTCGAGGCCATATCACCTGTGAAGCGGCCTCCGCAAAGATGGCAGGGGCTGCCAGCAGGCCGTGTGGTGCAGGTCACATCTCTGCTGTCAACTCTGTTGAGGAATGGGCGATTGAAGCCCTGTCATCCCTTTTGGGTCGTGCGGAGTCGTTGCGCGAAGCGTGAAGGAAGTGGGCAGGAGGGGTGGTTTGTGCCGCCGTTCACGAACGGTGTGCCCTCCGGTGGCCCCTCGCCCGGCCACCGGCCCCTCCGGGGGCTCCCCCGTCCGTCTGCCCGAACCGTTCTGCGGAACCCCGCCCAGGCGGTCTCGTTCCTGATGCGCGCGGGTCTCGTTCGGGTATCGGTTGACGCCGGCGGGCGGTCGCGGAGGTGAATTCGCCGGTGCCCGCTCCCGCCCCGCCGCGAGGCCTCTGTGCTCCGCGTACGGCCACTTCGGCGCCGCGGTCACGAAAGGCCTTACCGGGTCTCCCAGTTGAAGATCATCATCCTTCTGACGTGCGGCTTCGATACCGCGTGTTGGAGATCACAAACCCCTACCGGGACCCCGTGTCGCAGATCACAGGGCCCGGGCATAAGATGCCTCCCGCAAGGGCTTGTGAACTGCCTCACATAGAAGCGATCTTCGTGGGGAGCGGGACATTCGCCCGGCGGACAGCCGGCAGTCAGCGTCGACGGTCCCTCAGGGCCCACCGGTCCGGGAGGGTCCCCAGGGTCGACTGGAAGGAGCGGGGAGCGGTGAACGCCTACACGCCAATCCTTGTACTGGGAGCCATCGCGGCGGGTTTCGCGATCTTCTCGGTGGTCGCGGCATCGGTCATCGGCCCCAAGCGCTACAACCGGGCCAAGCTGGAGGCGTACGAGTGCGGCATCGAGCCCACTCCGCAGCCGGCGGGCGGCGGGCGTTTCCCGGTCAAGTACTACCTGACGGCGATGCTCTTCATCGTCTTCGACATCGAAATCGTCTTTCTCTACCCGTGGGCGGTCCACTTCGACTCCCTCGGGATCTTCGGCCTGGTCGAAATGCTGGTCTTCGTCGCCCTCATCGGCGTCGCGTACGCCTACGACTGGCGGCGCGGCGGCCTGGAATGGGATTAGGGGCAGGTACTCAATGGGACTCGAAGAGAAGCTGCCGAGCGGCTTCCTGCTGACCACCGTCGAGCAGGCCGCGGGCTGGGTGCGCAAGTCGTCCATGTTCCCGGCGACCTTCGGACTCGCCTGCTGCGCCATCGAGATGATGACGACGGGCGCGGGACGGTACGACCTCGCCCGCTTCGGCATGGAGGTCTTCCGCGGATCGCCGCGCCAGGCCGACCTCATGATCGTGGCGGGCCGCGTCAGCCAGAAGATGGCTCCGGTGCTGCGGCAGGTCTACGACCAGATGCCGAACCCGAAGTGGGTCATCTCCATGGGCGTGTGCGCCTCGTCCGGCGGGATGTTCAACAACTACGCGATCGTGCAGGGCGTCGACCACATCGTGCCGGTCGACATCTACCTGCCGGGATGCCCGCCGCGGCCCGAGATGCTGCTCGACTCGATCCTCAAGCTGCACAAGCACGTTCAGGGCGAGAAGCTCGGCGTCAACCGCGAAGAGGCCGCTCGCGAGGCGGAGGAGGCGGCGCGCAAGGCGCTCCCGACGATCGAGATGAAGGGTCTCCTCCGGTGAGCGACGCGCGCGCGGCCGCCGGGCCGCAGACGATGACGATGGCCGCGCCTCTGCGCCGCGCGGGCGGAGATGGGGGCACCACCCGGGCGGCAGCCCCGGGGGAGAACGAGGGGGCGCAGTGAGCGAGCAGAACACGCCCGGAAACGGCGAGGAGAACGGAAACGGGGAGACCGCGAACGGCTCGGTGCCCGCGCCCCGTCAGGACCCCGGCGAGGTCATCGGCGTCCGCCGCGGAATGTTCGGCGCCAGCAACGGCGGCGACACCTCCGGTTACGGCGGCCTGGTCCGTACGGTCCGGCTGCCCCGCGCGAGCAGCCGTCCCTACGGCGGGCCGGGCGGCGAGGACGCGTACGGCTCCTTCGACGAGGTCGCGGACGAACTGGAAGGCGCACTCGAGGAGCAGGGGCTGGCGCCCGGGGAAGCCATCGAGAAGACCGTGATCGACCGCGGCGAGATGACGATCCACGTCGCGCGTGAGCACCTGCTCCAGGTCGTACGGACGCTGCGGGACGACCCGGCGCTCCGCTTCGAGCTGTGCACCGGCGTGAGCGGCGTGCACTTCCCCGACGACAGGGGCCGCGAGCTGCACGCCGTCAACCACCTGCGCTCGATCACTCATAACCGGCTGATCCGGGTGGAGGTCAGTGCGCCCGACAGCGACCCGCACATCCCCTCGATCGTCGAGGTCTATCCGACCAACGACTGGCACGAGCGCGAGACGTACGACTTCTTCGGCATCGTCTTCGACGGTCACCCCGCGCTGACGCGGATCATGATGCCCGACGACTGGCAGGGCCATCCGCAGCGCAAGGACTACCCGCTCGGCGGCATCCCCGTCGAGTACAAGGGCGCCCAGATCCCGGCTCCCGACCAGCGGAGGTCGTACAGCTGATGAGCACGCCAACACACGCACCCGCGGGCATCCGCGAGACCACCGAGGGCACCGTCTACGACGTCACCGGAGGCGACTGGGACGAGGTCGCCGCCGCTGCCGCCCGGAGCGACGACGAGCGGATCATCGTCAACATGGGCCCGCAGCACCCGTCCACGCACGGCGTGCTCCGGCTCATCCTCGAGATCGACGGCGAGACGGTCACCGAGGCCCGCTGCGGCATCGGCTACCTGCACACCGGCATCGAGAAGAACCTCGAGTACCGGACGTGGACGCAGGGCACGACCTTCGTGACGCGCATGGACTACCTCACGCCGTTCTTCAACGAGACGGCGTACTGCATGGCGGTCGAGAAGCTGCTCGGGATCGAGGACGACATCCCGGACCGCGCCAACGTCATCCGCGTGCTGCTGATGGAGCTGAACCGGCTCTCCTCGCACCTGGTGGCCATCGCCACCGGCGGCATGGAGCTCGGCGCCACCACCGTCATGATCTTCGGCTTCCGCGACCGCGAACTGGTCCTGGACCTGTTCGAGTTGATCACCGGCCTGCGGATGAACCACGCCTACGTCCGTCCCGGCGGCCTCGCCCAGGACCTTCCGCCCGGCACGGTCGACGCGCTGCGCGAATTCCTGAAGAAGATGAAGAAGAACCTGCCCGAGTACGACGCACTGTGCTCCGGCAACCCCGTCTTCAAGGCCCGCCTGCAGGACATCGGCCACCTCGACCTGGCCGGCTGCATGGCGCTCGGCGCCACCGGCCCGATCCTGCGCTCCGCCGGCCTCCCGCACGACCTGCGCAAGTCCGATCCGTACTGCGGCTACGAGACGTACGACTTCGAGGTGCCGACCGTCGACACCTGCGACTCCTACGGGCGCTTCCTGCTCCGCCTGGAGGAGATGCGCCAGTCGCTGCGCATCATCGAGCAGTGCATCGACCGCCTGGAGCCCGGCCCGGTCATGGTCGGCGACAAGAAGATCGCCTGGCCCGCCCAGCTCGCTCTCGGCCCTGACGGGCTCGGCAACTCGCTGGACCACATCAAGAACATCATGGGCACCTCCATGGAGGCCCTGATCCACCACTTCAAGCTGGTCACCGAGGGATTCCGTGTCCCGCCGGGACAGGCCTACGCGGCGGTGGAGTCCCCGAAGGGCGAGCTCGGCGTGCACGCCGTGAGCGACGGCGGCACCCGCCCGTACCGCGTGCACTTCCGCGACCCCTCCTTCACCAACCTCGAAGCCATGGCGGCGATGTGCGAAGGCGGACAGGTCGCCGACGTGATCGTGGCCGTGGCGTCCATCGACCCCGTGATGGGAGGCGTCGACCGATGACCACCGCGCCCGACCGGGGCAGCGCCCCGGAAGCACCGATGCTCGGCATCCCCGCCATGCCGGCGCCGGACTATCCGGCCGAGGTACGTGAGCGGCTGGAGCCGGACGCACGCGAGATCATCGCCCGCTACCCCGACAGCCGCTCCGCGCTGCTGCCGCTGCTGCACCTCGTGCAGTCCGAGGAGGGCCATGTCACGCCCACCGGGCAGCGGTTCTGCGCCGAGATGCTGGAGCTGACGACGGCGGAGGTGAACGCCGTCGCGACGTTCTACTCCATGTACCGGCGCAAGCCCTCCGGCGACTACCAGGTCGGCGTCTGCACCAACACGCTCTGCGCCGTGATGGGCGGCGACGCCATCTTCGACGACCTGAAGCAGCACCTGGGCGTCGGCAACAGCGAGACCACCGAGGACGGCAAGGTCACCCTCGAGCACATCGAGTGCAACGCCGCCTGCGACTACGCCCCTGTCGTGATGGTCAACTGGGAGTTCTTCGACAACCAGACGCCCGAGTCGGCCCGCCGGCTCGTCGACGATCTGCGCGCCGGACGCGAGGTCCTGCCGACGCGGGGCGCTCCGATGTGCACCTTCAAGGAGACCGCGCGCATCCTCGCCGGCTTCCCCGACGAGCGCCCCGGCGCCGTCGAGGCCACCGGGGGCGGCGGCGAACCGTCCCTCATCGGGCTGCGGCTCGCCAGGGGAGAGGCGCCCGCGGGCAGGCTCGCACACCCGCGCGGCCCGGCCGGTCCCGCCGACCAGCCCGTGCCGCTCCCCGGTGAGGAGGCCCCGGCGAGCCACCCCAGTTCGCACGACATGCCCCAGTCGACGTCCGCGTCGGATCCGGCCAGCGACTCCGGCCCCGTCAGGCCCGGGTCGGAGGAGGAGAGCGAGTGATGGCGACGGAATCCCCCGAGAAGCTGCTGACGCCGGTCCTCTCCGCGTACTGGGACGAGCCCGAAGCCTGGTCGCTGGAGACGTACAAGCGGCGCCACGACGGATACGAGGGCCTGAAGAAGGCCCTGGCCATGCCGCCTGACGACGTCATCGCGTACGTGAAGGAAGCCGGTCTGCGCGGCCGCGGCGGCGCGGGCTTCCCCACGGGCATGAAGTGGCAGTTCATCCCGCAGGGCGACGACAAGCCGCACTACCTCGTCGTCAACGCCGACGAGTCGGAGCCGGGCACCTGCAAGGACATCCCGCTGATGTTCGCCAACCCGCACTCCCTCATCGAGGGCATCGTCATCGCCTGCCACGCGATCCGCTCCTCCCACGCGTTCATCTACCTGCGCGGCGAGGTCGTGCCCGTGCTGCGGCGTCTGCACCTCGCCGTGCGCGAGGCGTACGAGGCGGGGCTCCTCGGCAGGAACGCCCTGGGCGAGGGCAAGCACCTGGAGCTGACCGTGCACGCGGGCGCGGGCGCGTACATCTGCGGTGAGGAGACGGCGCTGCTGGACTCCCTGGAGGGGCGGCGCGGACAGCCCCGGCTGCGGCCGCCGTTCCCCGCCGTCGCCGGCCTCTACGCGTGCCCCACGGTCGTGAACAACGTCGAGTCCATCGCCTCGGTGCCCGCCCTGATGAACAGGGGCAAGGAGTGGTTCCGCTCCATGGGCAGCGAGAAGTCCCCGGGCTTCACGCTCTACTCGCTCAGCGGGCACGTGGCGGGCCCCGGCCAGTACGAGGCACCGCTCGGCATCACCCTGCGCGAACTCCTGGAGGTGAGCGGCGGCATGCGCCCGGGCCACCGGCTGAAGTTCTGGACGCCGGGCGGCTCCTCGACTCCGCTGCTCACCGACGAGCACCTCGACGTGCCGCTGGACTACGAGGGCGTGGGCGCCGCCGGCTCCATGCTCGGCACCAAGGCGCTGCAGTGCTTCGACGAGACGACCTGCGTCGTACGGGCCGTCACGCGCTGGACCGAGTTCTACGCCCACGAGTCCTGCGGCAAGTGCACACCCTGCCGCGAAGGCACGTACTGGCTCGTGCAGTTGCTGCGCGACTTCGAGGCGGGCAAGGCCACGAAGGCCGACATCGACAAGATCGACGACATCCAGGACAACATCAACGGCAAGTCCTTCTGCGCGCTCGGCGACGGCGCGGCCTCCCCGATCTACTCGTCGCTGCAGTACTTCCGCGAGGAGTACGAGCAGCACATCGAGGAGGGCGGCTGCCCGTTCGACCCCGCGAAGTCGACCGTCTGGGCCGACGACCGCAGCCGGAGCGCTCACCCGGAGGTGCAGGCGTGACAGTCACCACAGACGCGAAGACCTCCTCGGGGGGCGAGGGACCACCACCGGAGGACCTGGTCTCGCTCACCATCGACGGGGCCGAGATCTCCGTGCCGAAGGGCACGCTGGTCATCCGCGCCGCCGAGGAACTGGGCATCGAGATCCCGCGCTTCTGCGACCACCCGCTGCTGGACCCGGTCGGTGCCTGCCGTCAGTGCATCGTCGAGGTCGAGGGCCAGCGCAAGCCGATGGCGTCCTGCACCATCACCTGCACCGACGGCATGGTGGTCAAGACGCAGCTCTCCTCGGCCGTAGCGGAGAAGGCCCAGCGCGGTGTGATGGAGCTGCTGCTCATCAACCACCCGCTGGACTGCCCCGTCTGCGACAAGGGCGGTGAGTGCCCCCTGCAGAACCAGGCGATGTCCGCGGGCTCGGCCGACTCCCGCTTCGAGGGCGCCAAGCGCACCTTCGCCAAGCCGGTGCCGATCTCCGACCAGGTGCTGCTCGACCGCGAGCGGTGCGTGCTGTGCGCGCGCTGCACCCGTTTCTCCAACCAGATCGCGGGCGACCCGATGATCGAGATGCTGGAGCGCGGCGCGCTGCAGCAGATCGGTACGGGCGAGGGCGAGCCCTTCCAGTCGTACTTCTCCGGCAACACGATCCAGATCTGCCCGGTGGGCGCGCTCACTTCGGCGGCGTACCGCTTCCGTTCGCGCCCCTTCGACCTGGTCTCCTCGCCGTCGGTCTGCGAGCACTGCTCGGGCGGCTGCGCGACGCGTACGGACCACAGGCGCGGCAAGGTCATGCGCCGCATGGCCGGCAACGACCCCGAGGTCAACGAGGAGTGGATCTGCGACAAGGGCCGTTTCGGGTTCCGCTACGCACAGCGCCCGGACCGCCTCACCACGCCGCTGGTCCGCGGCGACGACGGTGAACTCGCCCCGGCGAGCTGGCCGGAGGCGCTGGAGGCCGCGGCCCGCGGGCTGGCCGGAGCACGCGGACGGGCCGGCGTGTTGACCGGCGGCCGGGTCACCGTCGAGGACGCCTACGCGTACGCGAAGTTCGCGCGAGTTGCGCTGGACACCAACGACATCGACTTCCGGGCACGCGTCCACTCCCGGGAGGAGACGGCCTTCCTGACCGAAAGGGTCGCCGGGCAGGGCCTCGACCTCGGGGGCGGTGGCATCACCAACGCCGCCCTGGAGGCGGCCCCTGCCGTCCTGCTCGTCGGCTTCGAGGCCGAGGAGGAGGCGCCCGGCGTCTTCCTGCGGCTGCGCAAGGGCATGCGCAAGCACGGCCAGCGCACGTTCTCCCTCGCCTCGCACGCCACCCGCGGTCTGGAGAAGGCGGGCGGCACGCTGCTCCCGGCCGCGCCCGGCACGGAGTCCGAGTGGCTGGACGCGCTGTCCGGCCGGGTCGGGCTCGACGAGACCGGCGGTACCGCGGCCGACGCGCTGCGCGCCGAGGGTTCGCTGATCATCGTCGGCGAACGGCTGGCGGCGGTGCCCGGCGCGCTGACCGCGGCCGTGCGTACGAGCGCCGCCACCGGCGCCCGCCTGGTGTGGATTCCCCGCCGTGCCGGTGAGCGCGGCGCCATCGAGGCCGGCGCGCTGCCGACGCTGCTGCCGGGTGCCCGTCCGGTGTCCGACGCCCGTGCCCGCGAGGAGGTCGCGCGCGCCTGGGGCCTGGCCGGACTGCCCGCCGGGCCCGGCCGCGACACGGCCGCGATCATCGACGCCGCGGTCGACGGCGAGCTGGCGGCGCTGGTCGTCGGCGGCGTCGAGCTCGCAGATCTGCCGGACCCGGCGCGTGCGGCGCAGGCGCTCGACGAGGTGGGCTTCCTCGTCAGCCTGGAGCTGCGGCCGAGCGAGGTCACAGACCGGGCGGACGTCGTCCTCCCCGTCTCCGCCGTCGCCGAGAAGGCCGGCACGTTCCTCAACTGGGAGGGCCGGGTAAGGCCGTTCGAGGCCTCGCTGAAGGCGGACCAGATGACGCGCCGGCACGTACAGCCGGACGCGCGGGTGCTGCACATGCTCGCCGACGCCCTCGACGTGCACCTGGGCCTGCCGGACGTACGGACCATCCGCGGCGAGATCGACAGGCTCGGCCAGTGGGACACCGGGGCCTCCGCGGACTCCTTCACCGGCGGCACCGGAGCCAAGGGCGCCGCGTCCTCCACGCCACAGGCGGGCAAGGGCGAGGCGGTGCTCGCCGGGCACCGGCTGCTGCTCGACCAGGGGCGGCTCCAGGACGGCGACGAGGCGCTCGCCGGCACCCGGCACGCCGCACGCGCCCGGCTCTCCAGGGCCACGGCCGCCGAGGCGGGCGTCACCGACGGCGACATGCTCTCGGTCTCGGGGCCGCTGGGCAGCGTCCAGCTCCCGCTGGAGATCACGCAGATGCCGGACCGTGTCGTGTGGCTTCCGCTGAACTCCACGGGCGGCGGCGTCCAGGCGGACACCGGCGCCCTTCCGGGCGAACTGGTCCGGATCGCGGCGGCACCCGGTCCGCGTGACCGCGCCGTACAAGAGGAGGTGGGCGCGTGAGCGCGCGTTACGCGCTGTGCGCTCGCTGCGACAGCGTTTCTGCCGCTCCGGCCGCGAGCTGCGCAACGGCGTGTATTCCGCGGGGAGTTGCCGGGCCCGTGGCCCGGGCGTCCGCGGGGTGCGCCGGCGCCGCAGGCCTGCCGGCCGGGCGGGCGCCGCGGCGCCCGCGGACAAGTCCTTGGGCGGCAGCGCCCACTGCGCGTCGTACAGGAGGAGGTGAGCGCGTGAGCGCGCTCGTCACGGACCGGCACAGCGCGCGCAGCGCTCGCGCCCGCGCCCGCACCGGGGAGGTGGCCGCATGACCGGCACCGGCACCGGCACCGTCGTCCTCGCCGAGGAGGATCTCTCCTTCTTCGGCCACGACCCGATCTGGCTGATCGCGCTCAAGGCCGTCTTCTGCTTCGCGTTCCTGATGGTGACCGTGCTGATCTCCATCGTCATGGAGCGCAAGGTCGTCGCGTGGATGCAGCTGCGCGTCGGCCCGAACCGGCACGGGCCGTGGGGCATGCTCCAGTCGCTCGCCGACGGCATCAAGCTGATGCTGAAGGAAGACGTCGTCGTCAAGGGCGCCGACAAGGTCGTCTACCTGCTCGCGCCGGTCCTCGCGGCCATTCCCGCCTTCCTGGCGATCGCGGTCATCCCCTTCGGGCCGCCGGGCAACGAGGTCTCCATCTTCGGCACCCGTACCGCGATGCAGCTCACCGACCTTCCGGTGGCCGCCCTCTACATCCTGGCCACCGCGTCCATCGGTGCGTACGGCGTGGTGCTCGCGGGCTGGTCGTCGAACTCGACGTACCCGCTGCTCGGAGCCGTCCGTGCCACCGCGCAGGTCATCAGCTACGAGATCGCGATGGGGCTCAGCTTCGCCGCGGTCTTCCTCTACTCCGGCTCGATGTCGACGTCGGCGATCGTGGACGCGCAGCAGGACACGTGGTTCGTGGCGCTGCTGCCGGTGTCGTTCCTGATCTACATGGTCTCGATGGTCGGCGAGGCGCACCGCGCGCCGTTCGACATGCCGGAGTCCGAGGGCGACCTGGTCGCGGGCTACCAGACCGAGTACAGCTCCATCAAGTTCGCGCTGTTCATGATGGCCGAGTACGTGCACATCGTGACGCTCTCCGCCCTCGCGGCCACCCTGTTCCTGGGCGGCTGGCGGGCGCCGGCGCCGATCTCCACGTACTGGGAAGGCGCCAACCACGGCTGGTGGCCGCTGCTCTGGTTCTTCCTCAAGGTGTGCGCCTTGATCTTCTTCTTCGTCTGGATCCGCGGCACGCTCCCGCGTGTGCGCTACGACCAGTTCATGAAGCTGGGCTGGAAGGTCCTCATCCCCGTCTCCCTGGTGTGGCTGATGCTCGTCGCCACCGTGCGGGCGATGCGCAACGAGGGTTACGACTTCGCGGGGATCGTCTACTGGGTCGCGGGCGCGGCCCTCGCGGTCCTGCTGGTCTCCTTCGTCATCGACGTCTTCCGCGGACGCAAGGAGGAGGCGGAGGAGGAAGCCGCCGGGAAGAAGGCGGAGTCCGAGGTCTTCGATCCGATGGCGGGCGGCTTCCCCGTACCGCCGCTGCCCGGGCAGACCCTGCCGCCGGTGCCACGGCGCCGCTCCCGCCTCGACCGTGAGCTGGTCGGGCCGTCCGGTGCGCCGGAATCACCGGGCGAGGCGGGCGAGCAGGGCAAGGGCGCCCGTGCCGCCCAGAAAACTGACGGAAAGGAGGCCGACGGTGCCTGACAACGAAGCAGAGGGCCTGCACCCCAAGACCCCCCGCAGCTCCGTGGCCGGCTTCGGCTTGACCTTCAAGGACATGTTCAAGAAGCGGCTGACCGAGCAGTACCCGGAGTACAAGAAGCCGACGGCACCGCGCTTCCACGGCCGCCACCAGCTCAACCGGCACCCCGACGGGCTCGAGAAGTGCATCGGCTGCGAGCTGTGCGCATGGGCCTGTCCCGCTGACGCCATCTACGTCGAGGGCGCGGACAACACCGACGAGGAGCGCTACTCGCCGGGTGAGCGCTACGGCCGCGTCTACCAGATCAACTATCTGCGCTGCATCCTGTGCGGCCTGTGCGTCGAGGCGTGCCCCACGCGCGCGCTGACGATGACCAACGACTACGAACTGGCCGACTCCTCCCGCGAATCGCTCATCTACACCAAGAAGGAGCTGCTCGCGGGCCTGGAGGAGGGCATGGTCGACTCCCCGCACGCGATCTTCCCGGGCATGACGGAGAAGGACTACTACCGCGGACTGGTGACCGAGGCCGCAGCCGGCACCGAGCAGCAGACCGTGACCGACACCGGCGACCCGCAGGAGTCCGCCCGGGACTTCGGGTCCGCGGAACCCGCCGCTCAGCCGGTCGTCACCGACGGCCCCGCGGGCGCCGCCGCCGACGACGGCGGAGTCGACCCCTCGGCGCGCGACGCCGTCGAGGCGGAGACCGCGGCGGCCGGGGCGGCCGTACGGGCCCAGGGCAACCGCTCCGGGAACGACTCGAAGGAGGGCCGGTGACCATGGCCGTACTGCCAGCCATGTCCGCCGCGCCGGGCTCCGCGGGCCCGGCCGTCCTCGCCGCCACATCGACCTCGGCGGGAGAGACGGCGGCGTTCTGGGTGCTGGGTTCGGTCGCCGTGCTCGGCGCGCTCGGCACCGTACTGCTGCGGCGCGCGGTGCACTCCGCGTTGTGCCTCGCGGGGACGATGGTGATCCTGGCGCTCTTCTACCTCGCCAACGGCGCGTACTTCCTGGGCATCGTGCAGATCGTCGTCTACACCGGCGCCGTGATGATGCTCTTCCTCTTCGTGCTGATGCTCGTGGGCGTGAGCACCGCCGACTCCCTCAAGGAGACGCTCAAGGGCCAGCGGTGGCTCGCGGCGGCCTGCGGACTCGGCCTGGGAATCCTGCTCGTCGCAGGCCTCGGCCAGGTCTCGGTGCGCTCCTTCGAGGGTCTCGGGCAGGCCAACGCGGGCGGGAACGTACCGGCGCTGGCCTCGCTGCTGTTCACCAAGTACGTCGTCGCCTTCGAGGTGGTGGGCGCGCTGCTCACCGTCGCCGCCGTCGGCGCGACGCTGCTGACGCACCGCGAGCGCATCGAGAAGACCAAGTCGCAGCGCGAACAGGCCGAAGAGCGCGTGAGGGCCGGCAAGCATCTGCCGCCGCTGCCCGCGCCCGGTGTGTACGCGCGGCACAACGCCGTGGACCGTCCCGGCCTGCTGCCCGACGGCACCCCGTCCGACCTGACCGTCAGCGCGACGCTGCGCAACCGCGGCCAGGTGCGCGAGGTCGGTCCGGAGGCGCTGCACCGCGTCGCCGCGCTCGAGCAGCGCACCGCGGACAGCCACGGCCAGACCGAGCACACCGGACGGATGTACGGCGAACCGCACGACCCGGAGCGGGACGTGGACGACGCCGACGACGAGGGGCAGGGCGGCCGTGAGGCACGCAAGGCCCGTGGCGACGCCCGCGAAGAGGAGGCCGCCAAGTGAGCCCCGTCAACTACGTCTATCTCGCCGCGGTGCTGTTCACCATCGGCGCCGCCGGAGTGCTGATCAGGCGGAACGCGATCGTGGTGTTCATGTGCGTCGAACTGATGCTGAACGCGGCGAACTTGACCCTGGTCGCCTTCTCCCGCATCCACGGCAATCTCGACGGCCAGATCATGGCGTTCTTCGTCATGGTCGTCGCCGCGGCCGAGGTCGTGGTCGGGCTGGCGATCATCGTGATGATGTACCGCTCCCGTCACTCGGCATCGGTCGACGACGCCAGCCTGATGAAGCTGTAAGGGGTACGAACCAGTGGAGTCATTGATCGGACTGCTCGTCGGCTTCCCGCTGCTGGGCGCGGCGGTGCTGCTGTGCGGCGGCGCGAAACTCGACCGGAGCGGGCACTGGCTGGGCGTGCTGTTCTCGGGGGCCTCGTTCGTGACGGGCGTCGTCCTCTTCGCCGGCATGCTCGGCAGGCCCACCGACGAACGCGCCCTGCACCAGCACCTGTTCAGCTGGGTGCCGGTGGAGAGCTTCCAGGCGGACGTCGCCTTCCAGCTCGACCAGCTCGCCATGACCTTCGTGCTGCTGATCACCGGTGTGGGCACGCTGATCCACATCTACTCGGTCGGCTACATGGAGCACGACGTCGGCCGCCGCCGCTTCTTCGGCTATCTCAACCTCTTCCTCGCCGCGATGCTGCTGCTCGTCCTCGCGGACAACTACCTGCTGCTGTACGTCGGTTGGGAGGGCGTCGGCCTCGCGTCGTACCTGCTCATCGGCTTCTGGCAGTTCAAACCGAGCGCGGCCGTGGCGGCGAAGAAGGCGTTCCTGGTCAACCGTGTCGGCGACGCGGGCCTGGCCATCGCGATCTTCCTGATGTTCACCACGTTCGGCACGTTCACCTTCGCGCCCGTACTGGAGAACGCGACGGACGCCGGCGAGGGCATGCTGACCGCGATCGGGCTGATGCTGCTGCTCGCCGCGTGCGGCAAGTCCGCACAGGTGCCGCTGCAGTCCTGGCTCGGTGACGCGATGGAGGGCCCGACCCCGGTCTCCGCCCTCATCCACGCGGCGACGATGGTGACCGCGGGCGTGTATCTGATCACCCGCTCCGGCGCGATCTTCAACGGAGCGCCGGACGCGCAGACGGCGGTGGTCGTCGTCGGCGCCGTCACGCTCATCTTCGGTGCGATCGTCGGTTGCGCGAAGGACGACATCAAGAAGGCGCTGGCCGGTTCGACGATGTCGCAGATCGGCTACATGGTCCTGGCGGCCGGACTCGGCCCGATCGGCTACGCGTTCGCCATCATGCACCTCGTCACGCACGGCTTCTTCAAGGCCGGGCTCTTCCTCGGAGCCGGCAGCGTGATGCACGGCATGAACGACGAGGTCGACATGCGCAAGTACGGCGGCCTGCGGAAGTACATGCCGGTCACCTTCGTGACGTTCGGGCTCGGCTACCTCGCCATCATCGGCTTCCCCGGGCTCTCCGGCTTCTTCTCCAAGGACCAGATCATCGAGGCCGCGTTCGCCAAGGGCGGCACGCAGGGCCTGATCCTCGGCGCGGTCACGCTGATCGGCGCCGCGATCACCGCGTACTACATGACGCGCGTGATGCTGATGACGTTCTTCGGCGAGGAGCGCTGGCGCGGCCAGGAGAACGAGCCGCACCCGCACGAGTCCCCGAAGGTCATGACGGTCCCGATGATCGTGCTGGCCTTCGGATCGGTGTTCGCGGGCGGCCTGTTCAAGGCGGGCGAGTCCTTCGTCCACTGGCTGGAGCCGGTCACGCAGTTCGAGCACGGCCACTCGCCGTTCTCGGCGGCCGTGGTGACGGGCATGACGGTCGTGGCGCTGCTGATCGGCGTCGCCGGGGCGTGGCTGCAGTACGGCCGCAGGCCCGTGCCGTCCGTGGCGCCGCGCGGCAGCCTGCTGACGCGTGCGGCCCGCCGCGACCTGCTCCAGGACGACTTCAACCACGTCGCCCTGGTCAAGCCGGGCGAGTATCTGACGCGCGGACTGGTCTATGCCGACAACAAGGTGGTCGACGGGGCGGTCAACGGCACCGCCGCCGCCTTCGGCGGCCTCTCCGGCCGTACGCGCCGGGTCCAGAACGGTTTCGTCCGCTCGTACGCGGTCTCGATGTTCGGCGGCGCGGCGGTACTGGTCGCCGCGACGCTGCTGATGAGGGCGGTCTGAGTCATGTCTGTAGCAAACGCAGGATTCCCCCTGCTGACGGTCACGGCCGCGCTGCCCGCGGCCGGCGCGATCGCCACCGCGGCCCTGCCCGCCGCGAAGCGGGGTGCCGCGAAGTGGGTGGCGCTGGTCGTCTCCGTGGCGACGCTCGTCCTCTCGCTCGTCGTGCTGGCGCGCTTCGACCCGGGCGGCCCGCGCTACCAGCTCACCGAGTCGCACGCCTGGATCGCGGACTTCGGCGTGCGGTACGAGCTGGGCGTGGACGGCATCGGGGCCGTGCTGATCGCCCTCACGGCGCTGCTGCTCCCGTTCATCATCGCGGCGGCCTGGCACGACGCGGACGAGCTGGAGCCCGCACGGCCCAACCGGCGGTGGCGGCCCACTCAGGGCTTCTTCGCGCTGATGCTCGCCACCGAGGCGATGGTGATCATCTCCTTCGCCGCGACCGACGTGTTCCTCTTCTACGTCTTCTTCGAAGCCATGCTGATCCCGATGTACTTCCTCATCGGCGGCTTCGGCGACCGTGCGCACGCCGCGGGCGAGGAGGAGGCCGCGAAGCAGCGCTCGTACGCGGCCGTGAAGTTCCTGCTCTACAACCTCGTCGGCGGCCTCATCATGCTGGCTGCGGTGATCGGCCTCTTCGTCGTCACCTCCGACCAGCTCGGCGAGGGCACCTTCTCGCTGCAGAAGATCACCGAGGCCCGCGCGGACGGCGGCTTCCAGCTCGACACGAACATCGAGCGGCTGCTCTTCCTGGGCTTCTTCTTCGCCTTCGCGGTGAAGGCCCCGCTGTGGCCCCTGCACACCTGGCTGCCCAACGCCATGGGTGAGTCGACCGCGCCGGTGGCCGTCCTGATCACCGCCGTCGTCGACAAGGTCGGCACCTTCGCGATGCTCCGCTTCTGCCTCGGCCTCTTCCCCGAGGCGAGCAAGTGGGCCACGCCGGTGGTGCTCGTACTGGCCCTGGTGAGCATCCTCTACGGCGCGTTGCTGGCCGTGGGCCAGCGGGACATCAAGAGGCTCATCGCCTACGCCTCCATCTCCCACTTCGGCTTCATCATCCTCGGCGTCTTCGCCATGACCAGCCAGGGCCAGAGCGGCGCGACGCTCTACATGGTCTTCCACGGCGTCTCCACCGCCGCGCTGATGCTGGTCGCCGGCTTCCTCATCAGCCGCCGCGGTTCGCGTCTCATCGCGGACTACGGAGGGGTGCAGAAGGTCGCGCCCGTACTCGCCGGGACGTTCCTGGTGGGTGGTCTGGCCACGCTCTCGCTGCCCGGACTGGCGCCGTTCATCAGCGAGTTCCTGGTGCTGGTGGGCACGTTCAGCCGGTACCCGGTCGCGGGCATCGTCGCCACGGCGGGCATCGTCCTCGCCGCGCTGTACGTACTGCTGATGTACCAGCGCACCATGACAGGGCCCGTCACGAGGCCCGAGGTGCGGGCCATGCCGGACCTGCGGGTGCGGGAAATGGCGGTGGCGGTGCCGCTCGTGGCACTGCTGGTCTTCCTGGGCGTCTTCCCGAAGCCCCTGACCGACATCGTCAACCCGGCCGTCGAGCACACGATGTCGGACGTGCAGAAGAAGGACCCGGAACCGGACCACCAAGTCGCCGAGACGGGCTGGTTCGACTACAAGCCGGCTGAGCACGCCGGAGGTGACCACAAGTGAGCGCGGTGGCAACGGTTTCGGGGGCGGCGAGTTCCGTCCCCAGCCTGTGGACACTGGGGGCGGAGCAACTCCAGGCCCCGAAGATCGAGTACGCCCAGCTGTCGCCGACGCTGATCGTGCTCGGGGCGGCCGTCGTCGGCATCGTGCTGGAGGCGTTCCTCCCGCGGAAGTTCCGCTACGGCGCGCAGTTGATCCTCGCGGCGCTCGGGCTGGCCTCCGCGTTCGCGGCGGTGCTCGGCCTCGCGATCTCGGGGCACGCGACGACCAAGGCGGCCATCGCGGGCATGGGCGCCATCGCCGTCGACGGGCCGACGCTCTTCCTGCAGGGCACGATCCTGCTGGTCGGGCTGGTCTCCGTCTTCGTCTTCGCCGAGCGCCGGCTGGAGCCCCGCTCGCACAAGAGCGGCGCCCACGTGGACTCCTGGGCGGCACAGCCCGCGTCCGTACCGGGCGGCGAGGGCGAGCGTGAGGCCACGAAGGCGGGCTGGACGACCACCGAGGTCTATCCGCTGCTGCTCTTCGCGGTCGGCGGTATGCTCATCTTCCCCGCCGCGAACGACCTGTTGACGCTCTTCATCGCGCTGGAGGTCTTCTCCCTCCCGCTCTACCTGCTGTGCGCGCTGGCCCGCCGCCGGCGGCTGCTCTCGCAGGAGGCGGCGGTCAAGTACTTCCTGCTGGGCGCCTTCTCCTCCGCGTTCCTGCTGTTCGGCGCCGCACTGCTGTACGGCTACGCGGGCACCGTCGACTACTCGGGCATCGCCCGCGTCATCGGCAACGCCGACCGGACCACGAGCGCCGTGCTCGCGGAGACCACCGGCAACGACGCGCTGCTGCTGATCGGCGGCGCCCTGGTGGTCATGGGCCTGCTGTTCAAGGTCGGCGCCGTCCCGTTCCACATGTGGACCCCGGACGTCTACCAGGGCGCCCCCACGCCGGTGACCGGCTTCATGGCGGCGGCGACGAAGGTGGCCGCGTTCGGCGCGCTGCTGCGCCTGCTGTACGTGGTGCTGCCGGGCCTGCGCTGGGACTGGCGGCCGGTGATGTGGGGCGTCGCGATCCTCACGATGCTGGCCGGCGCGGTCGTCGCGATCACGCAGACCGACATCAAGCGGCTGCTGGCCTACTCGTCGATCGCACACGCGGGTTTCCTGCTCGCCGGCGTCATCGCCACATCGAGGGACGGCGTCTCCTCGGTGCTCTTCTACCTGGGCGCCTACTCGTTCGTGACGCTGGGCGCCTTCGCGGTGGTCACGCTCGTACGGGACGCGGGCGGTGAGGCGACACACCTGTCCAAGTGGGCCGGGCTGGGGCGCCGTTCGCCACTGCTGGCCGGGGTCTTCGCGGTGTTCCTGCTGGCCTTCGCCGGGATTCCGCTGACGTCCGGGTTCTCCGGCAAGTTCGCGGTGTTCAAGGCGGCGGCGGAGGGCGGCGCCGGCGCGCTCGTCGTCGTCGGTGTCATCGCCTCGGCGATCGCGGCGTTCTTCTACATCCGCGTCATCGTGCTGATGTTCCTGAGCGAGCCGAAGGCGGACGGGCCGACGGTCGCCGTCCCCAGCGTCTGGACGACGTCCGCCATCACGGCCGGCGTCCTGGTCACGATCGTGCTGGGTGTCGCCCCGCAGTACTTCCTGGACCTGGCGAGCCAGGCGGGCGTCTTCGTCCGCTAGCCGGACCGCCCGCGCCGCTGCCCGGCACCCCGCCAAGGGGCGCCGGGCAGCGGCATGTTGTGTCGCGTTCGGATCCTGCAGCGTCAGAGGCGGACGGAGACGTTGCCGATGGTGGCCAGTATCGTCAACTCGCCCCCGATGGCGTGCAGATAGGCGGCCATGCTCGCCGTGTCCAGCCCGGCCTGGCCTCGTTCGATCTGGCTCACACGTCCTTGGGTGACGCCCATGGCCTCCGCCACGTCTTTCTGGGAAAGGCCCTGTGCCTTGCGGAGCGAGGCCAGTTCATGACCCCGCTCGGCGTCGAGCATCTGTCGCTTGATCTCGTCGATCCGTTTGCGGTCCCCGTCATCGAGACCGGCGGTGACGTCGGCCATCGTTCCGAGTTCTTCAGCGCGAGTCATCGTTTCCGTCCTCTTTCTCCAGAGCCTCCAGGTAGGCGGTGTACTTTCGGTCAGCCTCCCTGATCGCCTTGGGATACCAGGAATCCCACTGCCGTCTTGCGGCCTTGTCACCCGCGACGAGGAAGATCGCTCTCCGCGCCGGGTCGAAGACGAAGAGGAGCCGGATGCTGACGGTCGCACCACTGCGTGGGCGCAACTCCCGCATGTTCCGGTACCGGCTCCCGTCGATCGCCCCGACGCTGGGGCGACGTAGCGCCGGGCCGCCTTCCTGCAGTCGTTCCAGCGCGGCGACCACGTGGTGGTAGCTTTCCAGGTCCTTCTCGCGGAGGCCGTTGATCCATTGAAGAACGTCCTCGAAGAATCTGAGCTCGTACCGGTCTTTCACCTCCCGATATTAGCACGAACTAATACCTCTGTTGGCCTATTGGGCGTCGGCTGCTAACTTGACGTGGCCCTGTCGAAACGGGGTTGGTGAACCGGAGACCGAAGGAGTTCGGGTGCGCAGGTCAGCGCGGAGTGCGGCGGCGGTGGCCGCGGCAGCGGCGATCGCGCTGCTGCTGAGCGGCTGCGGAAGCGGCGACGACACCGGCGGCAAGGACGACGGCGGCGGAGGCGAGCAGGAGAAGTCCGCGCCGCCCTCGGAGTCCGCGTCCCCGTCCGAGCCGTCGCCGGACCAGCCCTCCGAGGACGACGCCCCCGAGGGCGGCTCGGGCGACGGCGGTGACGGCGGCTCCGGCAAGGCGGGCAAGCTGGCGGGCGTCTGGAAGGCGAAGGGCAAGCAGTACGTGCTCACCTTCGTCGGCGACGAGGTCACGCTGCTCCGCGTGAAGGGGCGGAACTGCACGGGCGGCCTGGGCGGCGCGGACGGACGGTCGCTGAACCTCAAGTGCCCGGACGGCGGGGACCAGACCCGTACGAACGGCACGGTCGGCGCCGTCAAGGGCAAGTCGGTGAAGGTGAGTTGGAAGGGCGGCCCGACCGAGGTCTACGCCCGTGTCACCGACGTCCCCGTGGAGCTGCCCGAGAGCCCGGAGTCCTGACGGAGGACGGCCACGGGCGTCAGGACCGGACGGAGTCCGGGGCGGGCATCGGGACCGAAACGGAGTCCGGGGCCGTCGTCGGCCACCGTGCCGGTGGGAGAATCGGGCAATGACGACCGGCGCCGGTGACTTCGAACTGACCGTGGAGGAGCTGCGCGTCGTGGCCCGCTACGTGGCGGAGAGTGCTCAGGAAGTACTTCCGGTGTTCGAGGAGGGGGTTCCCGGTGATACTCGGCCTCGTGCGGCCGTCGACGCTGCCTGGGAGTTCGTGAACGGGGCGAGAAGGACCAGACTGCAGCGCGTTGCCGCGTTGGACGCACACCGCGCGGCGAGGGAAGCCCCCACCGAAGCCGCACGTCTCGCTGCGCGCGCCGCCGGAGACGCCGCAGCTGCCGCGTATCTGCACCCCATCGCGAAGGCCACCCAGGTAGGTCACCTCCTGCGCGGTGCTGCGTGCGCGGCCCGCGTGGCCGAGTTGCGCGCAGGCGGCGACCCGAACGCCGCAGACAGGCTCCTGGAGCAGGCCAGGCGACGCGCCTCGCCGGTCCTCATCGACGTCCTTGACCGGTATCCGCCTGCGCCGGCAGGCAGGAGCCGCGTTGCCCACCTGATGAGCAGCCTGGACGCTTCCCTGCGTACATCGCGCTGAGGAACACCGTGGGGACGTCACGGGTGCCGTGACCGGCTGACGATCACGAAGCCGTGAGCCGCCGGCGTCGTCCGCTGTCGCGGGCCGCGGAGTTACCCGGCGGCGCGCCGTTCGCGGCGGAGGAGGGGGTTGTCGACCGCTTCGGTAAGCCAGTCGAGCCGGGACTGATCGCCGACCACCGGGTTCGTCAGCCGGCCGACGCCCTCGATCTCGATCTCGGCGGTGTCGCCGTGCCGCAGCGTGAAGTCCATGCCGGGGACGATGCCGGTGCCCGTCGCCAGCACGGCGCCGTCGGGGAACGGCTGGGCGTGCCACAGGTATCCGGCCAAGGCGTGCGGGTCACGGTGGAAGGCGGCGGTCGAGGTCTCGCCCTCGAAGACGGCCGCACCGTCGCGGCTGATGGTGAGGGTGATCCGGAGCGCGCTCACATCGTCCAGCTCCCATGCGGGGACGATGCCGGACGAGACGGCCGCGCTGCCGCCGTAGATCTTCGCCTGGGGCAGATACAGGGGGTTCTCGCCCTCGATGGTGCGGGAACTCACGTCGTCGGTGACGACGTAACCCACGGTCTCAGCCCGGCTGTTGAGGACGAGCCCCAGTTCGGGTTCGGGCACGTTCAGCTCGGAGTCGTCGCGTACGGCGACGGGTTCGCCGTCGGTCACGATCCGCCACGGCTGCGCCTTGAAGAAGAGCTCGGGCCGTTCGGCGTCGTAGACGCGCTCGTAGATGGACTGTTCGGTGCTCTCCGCGACGCGGGCCTCGCGTGAGCGTTCGTAGGTGACGCCGGCCGCCCACAGCTCCATCAGCCCGTCCAGCGGCGGCAGCAGGACGACGCCGCCCTCGGAGAAGACGGGGGGCCCGCCGGCGGTCCGCTCGGTCAGGGCGCGCAGCTCGCCGACGGGGAGCCGCAGCAGATCGGCGACGCGCGGCGTGCCTTCGAAGGGGCGGACGGCCCCCGCCTCGTCCGCGATGCCGGTACGTACGGTTCCGCTGTCGTCAGCGAAGCGCACTATGCGAGTCATTGCTGCTCCTCTCTGCCAGTGGCTGTGCCGGTGCCTCTTCCGTGCGTTTCCCGAGCGTGCCGCTGCGCTGCTGCTCAGCGAAGACATCAGACCGCTGGAACGTAACCTTCACGTTCCGTCGTGACAAGGGGTTTCTCAACTGGTCTGGTCTGTGTTCACCGTGCAGGAGGGGTCTGGTGGACAGAACAGACATCTGACATCTTGGGTCGTGTGTTCGCTGTGCTCGCCCGTTCCCGCAGCCCGTCCCGCACCCGGCGCAGCCTTCGCAGCCCTGCCGCACGTATCAGGAGTGAGTGCCGATGACCGCCCGCATCGTCGACATCGAGACGATCGACGTCCGTTTTCCCACCTCGCGCGCCCTCGACGGCTCCGACGCCATGAACGAGGCGCCCGACTACTCCGCCGCCTACGTGATCCTGCACGTCGGCGACGACGGAGACGGAGAGGGAAGCCCGGACGACACCGCTCCGCATGTGCCCGAGGGGCACGGTTTCACGTTCACCATCGGCAGGGGAACGGATCTGGCGGTGAGCGCCGCACAGGCCATCGGACGGCGCGCCGTGGGCATGTCCGTCGACGAGATCACCGGCGACCTCGGCGCCTTCTCGCGCCACCTCCTCGGCGACAGCCAGCTGCGCTGGCTCGGCCCGGACAAGGGCGCCATCCACCTCGGCGCCGCGGCGGTCATCAACGCCGCCTGGGACCTGGCCGCCAAGCGTGCGGGCAAGCCCGTGTGGAAGCTGCTCGCCGACTTCACCCCGCGCCAGATCGTCGACCTGGTCGACTGGCGCTACCTGAGGGACGCACTCACGCCCGAGGCCGCCCTGGAGCTGCTGGAGTCGCGGGCGGCGGGCCGCGCCGAACGCGAGGCATACGTACGCGAGCACGGCTACCCCGCGTACACGACCAGCGCCGGCTGGCTCGGATACGACGACGAGAAGCTGGCGAGGCTGTGCCGCGAGGCCGTCGAGCAGGGATGGGACTCGGTCAAGCTCAAGGTGGGCGGCGACCTCGCCGACGACGTACGCCGCTGCCGCATCGCCCGCGACATCATCGGCCCCGACCGCCGGCTGATGATCGACGCCAACCAGGTGCTCGGCGTCGACGAGGCGATCGAATGGGCGGACGCGCTGCGGGAGTTCGACATCTGGTGGTTCGAGGAGCCCACCAGCCCGGACGACGTGCTCGGTCACGCCGCCATCCAGCGGCGCATCGCACCCACGCACGTCGCCACCGGCGAACACGCGCACAACGCCGTGATGTTCAAGCAGTTCCTGCAGGCCGGTGCGATCGGCATCTGCCAGATCGACGCGTGCCGGCTCGGCGGCGTCAACGAGGCGGTTGCCGCGCTGCTGCTGGCCGCCGCTCACGACGTACCGGTGTGCCCGCACGCGGGCGGCGTCGGGCTGTGCGAACTGGTGCAGCACCTGTCGGTCTTCGACTACGTGGCGGTCAGCGGCTCCATGGAGGACCGTGTCGTGGAGTACGTCGACCATCTGCACGAGCACTTCCACGATCCCGTACGGGTCGAGGGCTCGCGCTACCGCGTGCCCGAAGTCCCCGGCTACAGCGCTCAGATCCGCCGCGAGACCCTTGAGGCCCACCGCTTCCCCGAGGGGTCCGTGTGGAGCGGCGCGGCGGCCCCGGTGACATCCTGACCGGCATGACAGGGACGAACGTGACAGCGGGCAGATCCGGCGCGGGCTCCGGTGCGGGGTCCGGTGCGGTCGGGGCCGCCGGCAGCGTCGTGGACGTCGCGATCAGCCGTCTGAAACAGCGCATCGGCAGCGGTGAGTTCACCCCGGGGCACCGGCTGCCTCCAGAGTCGGTGCTCGCGGCGGAACTGGAGCTGTCCCGTCCGTCCCTGCGCGAGGCCGTACGGGCGCTCGCCATGGCCGGAGTGCTCGAAGTGCGGCGCGGCGACGGCACGTTCGTCACCGATCTCCGCCCCGAACGGCTGATGAGCGCCATCGGCAGCTTCCTCGACCTCGCGCAGGACACCGCCCTGGACGAGATGCTGGAGTGCCGCAAGGTGCTGGAGCCGGGTGCCACGGCGCTCGCGGCCACCCGCATCGACGACGCCGCGCTCGACGGGCTGCTGGAGCGGATGGAGCGGATGCGGACGCTGCAGGATCCCGGCGAACTCGTCCGCGAGGACCTGGCCTTCCACGCGGACATCGTCGCCGCGACGGGCAACCGCACGCTGCAGTCCCTCGTCTCCACCGTGAGCGCCCGCACCGCCAGGGCCCGCATGTGGCGGGCCCTGGTCAAGTCCGACGTCCTCGCCTGGACGCATCAGCAGCACATGGACATCCACAGCGCGCTGCGCGCCCGCGACAGCCTCGGCGCCTTCGCGGCGGCGAGCCGTCACGTGGGCGACGTGGAGAGATGGGTGCGCGAGCGTCTCGACGCGGTACGGGAGGGCCCTGGCGGGCCGAGCGCCTGACCGCCTGGCCGGGACTCGTGCCGTGACCCCGGGACCCGGGGCCCGTCCGCGCCGGGCGCAGGACCGGCCGGCAGACGGGTCGCGGCCGTTTCCGCACCGCCGGGCTCCCTCGTGTCGCTCCCGGCCGCCGCCGCCACGGCACGCACCGCTGGACCGTTCTCGGAGGTCCGCCCAAGTACCGGGCCGGGCCCCCGAGTCGGGCCCCCCGAGTCGGCCCCCGAATCGGTACGGAGCCCCGGAAGCCGACCGCGCGTCTAGCGGGACGGCTCCACGCGCGCCGTGACCTCGCCCAGGCCGATGCGGCTCCCGCCCGGCCCCGGAGCCCACGCCGAGAGTGTCACCTCGTCGCCGTCCTCCAGGAACGCACGGCTGCCGTCCGGGAGTTCGAGCGGCTCCTTGCCGCCCCAGGTCAGCTCCAGCAGACAGCCCCGCTGCGAGCGCTCGGGGCCGCTGACGGTGCCGGATGCGTAGAGGTCGCCCGTACGCAGCGAGGCGCCGTTGACCGTCATGTGCGCGAGCTGCTGTGCCGCCGTCCAGTACATCGCGGAGAACGGCGGCTCGGAGACGGTGTGGCCGTTGATGCTCACCGTGATGCGCAGGTCGATGCCGCCGGGCTCCGGTTCCGCCGAGTCCTCCAGGTAGGGCAGCAGCGGCACGTCGCGGGCGGGCGGCGCGATGCGGGCGGCGTCCAGGGCGTCCAGCGGTGTGACCCACGCGGACACGGACGTCGCGAACGACTTGCCGAGGAAGGGGCCGAGCGGCACGTACTCCCAGCCCTGGATGTCGCGCGCCGACCAGTCGTTGAGCAGCGTCACCCCGAAGACGTGGTCGCGGAAGCCGGAGAGCGGCACGCTCTCGCCGTGCGCGGACGGGGTGCCGACGACGAAGGCGACTTCGGCCTCGATGTCGAGCCGCTTCGACGGGCCGAAGGAGGGCGCGTCCTCGTGCGGCGGCTTGCGCTGGCCCCGAGGCCGTACGACGGGGGTGCCGGAGACGACGACCGTGCCCGCGCGGCCGTGGTAGCCGATGGGCAGATGCTTCCAGTTGGCGGGCAGCGCCGCGTTGTCGGGCCGGAAGATCTTGCCGACGTTGGTCGCGTGGTGCTCGCTCGCGTAGAAGTCGACGTAGTCGGCGACCTCGAACGGCAGCCGCATCGTCACCTCGGACAGCGGCCGCATGAACCGGGCGGCCGTCTCCCGGTGCTCCGGCGCGGTCAGCCACTCGCGCAGCTCCGCCCGCACGGCCTGCCACACGGGGCGTCCCGCGGCCATCAGCGGTCCCAGCAGCGGCTGTTGGAGCAGGTCCGCGTGCGCCGATCCGAATGCCGCCGCCGCACCGCCCGCGTCCAGCACGAAGTCGCCGTGGCGGACGACTATGTGCGGACGGTCCGGGTGCTCCGCAGTGGTGCACACGCCGTACGGGAGGTTGTCCGGGCCGAAGGGGTCGCCCTCGGGCAGGTCGGTGGGGGCTCCCGCACGTGGCTGTGGGGGAGGGGTCAGGTCTGTCACATTGCCTCGCCTTCGAGATCGTCGCCGGTCGGGGGCGAGCTCAGCGTACGGGGCACTCCGCGGGGGCGGTTCGGCAAGGGCTCCGTACGCCGCCCATACGCCGGGAGTCCCGGGGAATCCGGGCAGTGCGGAGCCGTGGCCGGGTCCGTGCCCGTCAGGGCATACGCGCCCATGGAGATCGACACGTGACCGGATACGCTGCCGGGTGATGGCGACGACCGGAAAGTGAAAGCAACGAGTGCTCCCCGCGATCGCTCATTCGTCGTATGCAGACAGGAGAACCCTCTCGTGACCGATGTCGGGCCGTTCGGACTGACCGTGCGGGACAAGGCTCTCGAGGCCGATGTCCGGGCGGGGCTGGCTGCTGTCGAAGAGGGCCTCTTCGAGGCCACCAAGAGCGACGTGCCGTTCATAACGGGCGCCGCGCAGCACCTCGTACGCGCAGGCGGGAAGCGATTCCGGCCACTGCTGGTGATGCTCGGCGCACAGTTCGGCGACCCGTACGCACCCGGAGTTGTGCCCTCCGCCGTCGTCGTGGAGCTGACCCACCTGGCGACCCTTTACCACGACGACGTCATGGACGAGGCCGACGTGCGGCGCGGAGTCCCCAGCGCCAACGTCAACTGGACCAACTCCGTGGCGGTGCTAACCGGCGACTATCTCTTCGCCCGCGCCTCCCACATCCTGGCCGACCTCGGCCCCGAGGCCGTACGCATCCAGGCGGAGGCGTTCGAACGGCTGGTCACCGGCCAGATCCTGGAGACCGCGGGCCCCGGCGAGGACCGTGACCCGGTGCGGCACTACCTGGACGTCATCGCCGGCAAGACGGGCTCGCTGATCGCGGTCGCCGGCCGCTTCGGTGCGCTGATGTCCGGTGCCGACGAGAGCGTCGTCTCCATCCTCACCCAGTACGGGGAGCGCGTCGGCACCGCCTTCCAACTCGCGGACGACGTACTGGACATCACCGGTGATTCCGAGGAGTCCGGCAAGACCCCCGGCACCGACCTGCGCGAAGGAATCCCCACCCTCCCGGTGCTCCACCTCCGCACCCGCGCCGCCTCCCCTCAGGCCACCGCCGAGGACCGGGCGCTGCTCGAACTGCTCGACGGCGACCTGACGGACGACGCCCGTCACGCCGAGACCCTGACGGCTCTCAGGGCACACCCCGCCCTGGAGCAGGCCCGTCAGGACACCATCCGCTATGCGAACGAGGCACGCGAGACACTCATGCCGCTGCCCGACTGCGCTGCGAAGGCGGCCCTTTCGCAGCTGTGCGACGCGGTCGTGCACCGCGCCGTCTGAGGCCGCGGGACCCTCTGGACCGCCTCAGGGTCCAACCCGTTCGCAGGCCTCCGCACGGGGGACTCGGGCCGCCGCTTCTCCACCCGCAGGAGTAGGCGCAGTTGCCTCCACCGGCTGACGCGGAACGCTCACCGGTTTGGTGCCATTGAGACTCCACCCCGCACGTTCCCGTGGAATTCGGGGACAATGGCCGAACAGGTGTGGGACGAGTGCACGTAGAGAACCGGCCACCGACCCGGAGGTAGGGCACGACATGGCACAGATCCAACCGAGGACATCCGGCAGGAAGGCCGTCCGGTACGGGATACCGGCCGGCGTCGCCGGAATCGCGGCGGTGACCATCGGGCTCGTCCCGGCGCTCGCCCAGACCGGTGCCCCCGATCTGCCGAAGATCTCGGCGGAGGAGCTGGTCGCGAAGATGGCCGCGTCCGACACCCAGCAGGTGTCGGGCACCGTGAAGGTCAGCACCGATCTGGGTCTGCCCGAGATGCCCGGCGTGGGCGGCGGCAGCGGCCAGCAGGGCGGCGGCCTCTTCGGCGGCGGTCCGCACGGTGACGGTGAGCGCGGCGGTGAGCGCGGCGGCGACAAGGGTCCCGCTTCCCCGCAGGACAAGCTGATGGAGCTGGCCTCCGGCGAACACACGCTGCGCGTCGCGGCCGACGGCCCGGACAAGCAGCGCGTCTCCGTCGTCGAGGAGGCGTCCGAATACAGCTTCATCCGCAACGGCGGCGAGGTGTGGACGTACGACAGCGGCTCGGACTCCGCCTTCCACGCGGAGGCACCGGAGGGCGCCGCCGGGAAGCACGGCAAGGACGGCAAGCAGGGCGAGCACGGCAAGGGCCACGGCGGGATCGGCGACGTCACTCCCCAGGAGGCCGCCAAGCAGGCGCTGAAGGCAGCGGACGACTCCACGTCCGTGACCGTCGACGGCACGGCGAAGGTCGCCGGCCGGGACGCCTACCAGCTGGTGGTCAAGCCGAAGGGTGCCCCGCACTCGACCGTCGACTCCGTACGGATCGCGGTCGACGCGGACAACGGCACGCCTCTGAAGTTCACGCTTGCCCCGAAGGGCGGCGGCAAGCCTGTCGTCGAGGTGGCCTACACCAAGGTCGACTTCGGCAAGCCGGCGGCCGGCACGTTCGACTTCAAGCCGCCGAAGGGCACCGACGTCACCGAGGCGGACCCGCGCGGCATGGCGGACGGCAAGCACCCGGGCAAGCCCGAGGACAAGGGCGGGGACGGGAAGTCCGACAGGGCCGAGAAGTTCAAGGAGCTCAAGAAGTTCGAGAAGGGCGAGAAGTCCGGCAAGGGTGAGGCACTCGGGTTCTCCGGGATCGACACGCTCGGCAAGGGCTGGGGTTCCGTCGCCGAGATCGACATGGGCAAGGGCGCAGGCGGCCTGCCCGGCGGCTCGGCAGCGGGCGGCGAGGACGGCAAGTCGCCGCAGGCCCAGCAGATGCTCGACAGCTTCACCGAGAAGGCCGAGGGCGACTTCGGCACCGGCCGGGTCTTCAGCACGCGGCTGGTGAACGCCCTGATGACCGATGACGGGAAGGTCTACGTGGGTGCTGTGACGAAGGAGGGCCTGATCAAGGCCGCCGACGCCGCCGCCAAGTGACCTTCCGCCACGAATAGCCGGACCGGGACCCAGCCGGTCCGAACCGTTCCGTCCCCGCCGCCCGCCATGGGCGGTGGGGACGGACGCACCGGAGGCAGATACACCCGACCCGATCCACCACGGGAGCGCCATGGCTCAGCCGCCCCCTGCAGCGGTCATCGAGACGCGCGGGCTCAGCAAGCGCTACCGCGGCGGGCAGCTCGCCGTCGACGGGCTCGATCTGGCCGTACCGCGCGGCAGCGTGTTCGGTTTCCTCGGGCCCAACGGCTCGGGCAAGACGACCACGATCCGCATGCTGCTCGGCCTCATCGACGCCACCGAGGGAACCATCAGCGTGCTCGGCGAGCCGATCCCGTCCGGGGCGAGGCGTGTGCTGCCGCGCGTCGGCGCACTCATCGAGGGCCCCGCGCTCTACGGCTTCCTCTCCGGGCGCGGCAATCTCCACCGGTACGACGCCGCCGACCCCTCAGCCGACCCCCGTACGCGAAGGGCGAGGGTCGAGCGGGCGCTGGAGCGGGTCGGGCTCGCGGCCGCCGCGGGCAAGAAGGCCAAGGCGTACTCGCTGGGCATGAAGCAGCGTCTGGGCATCGCGGCGGCCCTGCTGCAGCCGCGCGAACTGCTGGTGCTGGACGAGCCGACCAACGGTCTCGACCCGCAGGGCATGCGCGAAATCCGTTCACTCGTACGGGCGTTGGCCGAGGACGGCACCACCGTCTTCCTCTCCTCCCACCTCCTGGACGAGATCGAGCAGGTCTGCTCGCACACCGCAGTGATGAACCGCGGACGGCTCGTCACCCAGGGCACCGTCGCCGAGATGTCGGCGGACGCCCGGGGCCGGCTCACGGTCACCACACCGGACGGCGCCGAGGCGGCGCGCGTACTGAAGGAGCACGGCGTGGCCGACCTGACGGTGACGGGCGACGAGGTCACGGGCGAGCTGCCGCCGGAGGCGGCCCGGAGGAATGAGCCGCCGTCCGAGGGGGCCCGGGGCCCCGGGTCTCCGGGCGCGGGTCCCGGGCCCGACCTCGCCGACCTCAACACCGCGCTCGTACGCTCAGGGGTCCGCGTGCGGGGCTTCGGCGTGACGCGCGCTTCGCTGGAGGACGTCTTCGTGTCGCTCACCGGGGAGGGCTTCGATGTCGCAGGCTGACCTCGCGGGTTCGGCCGCAGGCTCCGGTACGGGTCCGGCCGGCGGCTCCGGCGGCGGTACGGCTCCGGACTCCGCTCCTGGTGCGCCTTCCGGAAGAGGCACGGTCCCGCGCGGCGGAACCGGCCGCCGGCGCACGTCCGGGCTCCTCCGCAGCGAGCTGCTGACGACGTTCCGCCGCTGGCGCACCGTCGCTCTGCTGGGTGTGCTCGCGGTGATCCCGGTGCTGGTCGGCATCGCGGTCAAGATCGAGACGGCGGACGGGGGTTCGGGTGGCGACGGCGGGGGCCCTGCGTTCATCTCGCAGATCACGAACAACGGCCTCTTCCTGGTCTTCACCTCACTCGCCGCCACCCTGCCCTTCTTCCTGCCGATGACAGTGGGAGTGATCGCGGGAGACTCGGTCGCGGGCGAGGCCAACGCGGGGACGCTGCGCTATCTGCTGGTGGCTCCCGCGGGACGCACGCGGCTGCTGCTGGTGAAGTTCGCGGGCACCGTGGTTTTCTGCTTCGCCGCGACCCTCGTCGTCGCGGTGTTCGCGCTCGTCACGGGTGCGGTCCTCTTCCCGCTCGGGGAGGTCACCCTGCTCTCGGGGACCAGCGTCTCCTTCGCGGAGGGCCTGCTGCGGGCGCTGGCGATCGCCGCCGCCGTGGCCGTCTCGCTCACCGGGCTGGCCGCTCTCGGTCTGTTCATCTCGACGCTCACCAACAGCGGCATCGCCGCGATGGCGGCCACTGTGGGGCTGCTGCTGATGGTTCAGATCGTGGACACCATCCCGCAGTTGCACGCCGTACAGCCGTATCTCTTCCCGCACTACTGGCTGAGCTTCGCCGACCTGCTGCGTGACCCCGTCTACTGGGACGAGATTCTCAGGAACCTCGGTCTGCAGGCGCTCTACACGGCCGTGTTCGGCTCGGCGGCGTGGGCCCGCTTCACCAGCCGCGACGTCACGGCATAGGGCGGAGCACAGGGCGGCCGCGGCTTCAGCCTCGCCGGATCCGCATCACCGCGACGCGGGCGTCGTGCCCGTCGACGTGCATCGGAATCGTCTTCGTGCGTTCGAGCCGGAGCTCGGTGCCGTTGGTGCCGGGGAGCCAGGCGATCTGGTCGATGCCACGCGGGAAGGCCCGCTTCTCGTCGCGGGGCACGAGGCGCGGCATGGGGTTGCGGTTCACGTCGCCGGTCCAGACGACCGGGAAACCCTTGGCATGCCAGTGTTCGAGCACGTCGTCGCGGTGCTTGCGGAAATGTCGCTTCCACATCTTCCGCCGCCAGGCGTCCGCGGGGTCGTCCTCGTTGTTCCAGGCACCGGAGACGTAGTGGGTGTTGGCGACCACGAGCCTCACCCGCGGGTCGGCCGCGAGTTCCAGCACGGCCTGGCTGATGACGCGGTGCGGCGAGACGCCGGCCTTGCCGCCGTGTGCGCGGGTCACGCGGCGGTCGATGACATCGAACGTACGGGGGACGGACATCGGGACCTGACGGGCGGCACCCTGGCCGAGGAAGAGGTTGCGGTAGCCGCTCCCGAAGTGCTTCCGGATGAACCGGTTCTCCTTGCCGTCCTCGTCTCCACCGCCGATCTCCTGCCAGCCCACGAGGGGCTGGGCGAACCCGCCGTCGTCCTTCACGGCGCGCCGTACCGCGCGGACGGCCGCCTCGCGGGCGCCGAGGTTGTCACGGCCGATGTTGGCGGTGACGACGACGAGACGCTGCCATTGGCCCTTGGCCTCGGAGTGGGCGGCGCCGGCGGCCGCGGCACCCCCGAGGACGCCCGTCGTTCCCAGCACGGCGCTGCCGCCGAGCGCGAGGGCACGTCTCCTGCTGAGCGGTTCCATGGCTGTCCTTCCCCGTGATCCCCGTGGCATCGAAGTGAGTTCGTCTTCCGTGCTTCCCCCGTGGTTCCGGCGCGCTGCGCAGGTCCGTGTCGGCCCCGGCCCCACCGGCGGGTCATATTGTCAGGGGCCTGCCAATCGGGAAAGGGGGTCATTCAAGAGGCCCGGTGAACGCCGTTCGGGTGCCGGGCGCGCCGGCGTCAGTCCGTGCTGCGCGCGGGCGGGGCCGGGGACGAGGGAGCGGGCGCCGCCTCAGATGTCCGGGCTGCCGCCGCCTGTTCCTCCGCCGGCCGTGTCCGCGCGGCACCGGCCGCCTCCTCCGCACGTGCCGCGGCCGTACGGAGCTGCTCGCGCGCCCGGCGCCTGGTGCGCAGCGCGTCCCAGGTCAGCACGCACAGGGCGACCCATACCAGGAGGAAGCCCGTCCAGCGCTCCGGCGGCATCTCCTCCTTGAAGGCCAGCAGCCCGAGTACGAACATCAGCGCCGGCGCCAGATACTGCAGCAGCCCGATGGTGGAGAGCGGCAGCCGCACGGCCGCGCTCCCGAAGAAGATCAGCGGGATCGCGGTGACGATCCCCGAGACGGCGAGCAGCAGGGCGTGCCCCGTGCCCTCGGTGGTGAAGGAGCCCTCACCGGTGGTCCACAGATAGACCAGGAAGCCCAGCGCCGGCACGAACTGGACGGCGCTCTCGGCGCTGAAGCCGTCCATGCCGTCGAGCAGGACGCGCTTCTTGACCAACCCGTACGTCGCGAAGGAGAGGGCGAGCGTGATGGACAGCCAGGGCACCTGCCCGTACGCGATGCTCAGCACGGCCACCGCTGTGGCACCGATGCCGACGGCGGCCCACTGCGCGGGGCGCAGCCGCTCACGCAGCAGCAGCACGCCGAAGGCGATGGAGACAAGCGGGTTGATGAAGTAGCCGAGGGACGACTCCAGGACCCTGCCGACGCTCACCGACCAGATGAACAGACCCCAGTTGACGGAGATCGCCGCGGCGGCGACGGCGACGAGGGCGAGCCGCTTCGGCTGCCGCAGTAGTGGCCGTATCCAGGACCAGCGCCGCAGCGCCGTCAGCAGCACCACGGCGGTGGGCAGGGACCACACCATCCGGTGGGCCAGGACCTCGCCGGGGTGCGTGGATTCGAGCAGATGCCAGTAGAGGGGGAGGATTCCCCAGAGGCCGTAGGCGGCGAACCCGTAGAGCAGGCCGGTCCGCTGGTCGCTTCGGGTTGCCACGAACCGTCCTCCTCCGTACGTGTTTCCTGCGAGCCGTCGGTTCCGGACCGACCGTAGCGCCGCCCGACGCCGGGTGTCATCTCCGTTTCACATGACGGTACTGACACCGTCGTCGGGGGCTGCAGCACATGAAACGGCGCGGCCCCACCGGTTTCTTCCAGCGGGGGCCGCGCCTTCGCGTGAGCCCTTCTAGCCAGCCTTGCGTGAGCCCTTCCGCCGCGTCAGCCGGCGACCGTCCAGGTGTCGTTGCCCGCGAGCAGCGCACCGAGGTCGCCCTTGCCGTGGTTCTCCACGGCCGCCTCCAGCTGGGTGTTCATGTCCGTGTCGTACACGGGCCGCCGGACGTCCCGCAGCACCCCGATCGGAGTGCGGTGCAGGGTCTCCGGATCGGCCAGCCGGGACAGCGCGAACGCCGTGGTCGGCGAGTCCGCGTGGGCGTCGTGCACGACGAGGGCGTCGGTGCCCTCCTCCGCGACGTCGACGACGCGGAGGTCACCGGTGGCCGGGTCGCGGACGACGCCCTTCGAGCCGAGGCCGTCCTCGCCGGGTGCGCCGAAGCGGATCTGCTCGCCGTGCTCCACCCGGATCACGGCCTCCTGCGCCTGCTGTTTGTCCTTGAGGACCTCGAAGGCGCCGTCGTTGAAGATGTTGCAGTTCTGGTAGATCTCCACGAGCGCCGTGCCGTGGTGGTCGGCCGCGGCCTGGAGCGTGCTCGTGAGGTGCTTGCGGTCCGAGTCGACCGTACGGGCCACGAAGGACGCCTCGGCTCCCAGCGCCAGCGAGACCGGGTTGAACGGGGAGTCCAGCGAGCCCATCGGCGTCGACTTGGTGATCTTGCCGGTCTCCGACGTGGGGCTGTACTGGCCCTTGGTGAGCCCGTAGATGCGGTTGTTGAAGAGCAGGATCTTCAGGTTCACGTTCCGGCGCAGCGCGTGGATCAGGTGGTTGCCGCCGATGGACAGCGCGTCGCCGTCGCCGGTGACGACCCACACCGACAGGTCGCGCCGCGTGCTCGCCAGGCCGGTGGCGATGGCGGGTGCGCGGCCGTGGATGGAGTGCATCCCGTAGGTGTTCATGTAGTACGGGAAGCGCGAGGAGCAGCCGATGCCGGAGACGAAGACGATGTTCTCCTTGGCGAGACCGAGCTGGGGCATGAAGCCCTGCACGGCCGCCAGCACCGCGTAGTCGCCGCAGCCGGGGCACCAGCGCACTTCCTGGTCGGACTTGAAGTCCTTCATGCTCTGCGCGGCTTCGGCCTTGGGCACCAGCGAGAGAGCCTCGCTCTGCCTGCTCTCCGGTGTCGTCTCAGTCATCGGTGGAGGCCTCCTTCAATGCGGTCGCGAGCTGCTCGGCCTTGAAGGGCATGCCGTTGACCTGGGTGTAGGAGTGGGCGTCGACGAGGAACTCGGCGCGGACGAGGGTGGCCAGCTGCCCCAGGTTCATCTCGGGGATGATCACCCGCTCGTAACGCCGCAGCACCGCGCCGAGGTTGGACGGGAAGGGGTTGAGGTGGCGCAGGTGCGCCTGCGCGATGTGCTGCCCGTCCCTGCGCAGGCGGCGTACGGCTGCCGTCACCGGTCCGTACGTCGAACCCCAGCCCAGCACGAGCGTCTTCGCCCGGCCGTCCGGGTCGTCGGCCTCGATGTCGGGGACGTCGATGCCGTCGACCTTGGCCTGCCGCGTACGCACCATCAGGTCGTGGTTGGCCGGGTCGTAGGAGATGTTGCCGGTGCCGTCCTGCTTCTCGATGCCGCCGATGCGGTGTTCGAGGCCGGGGGTTCCCGGGACCGCCCAGGGCCGCGCCAGGGTCTGCGGGTCGCGCTTGTACGGCCAGAAGGCCTCGGTGCCGTCGTCGAGCCGGTGGTTGGGCACCTGCGCGAACTGGACGCGCAGATCCGGCAGTTCGGCGGCCTCCGGTACGCGCCAGGGCTCGGAGCCGTTGGCGAGGTAGCCGTCGGAGAGGAGGAAGACGGGTGTGCGGTACGTCAGTGCGATACGGGCCGCCTCCAGCGCCGCCGTGAAGCAGTCGGCCGGAGTGGACGGCGCGACGATCGGCACCGGCGCCTCGCCGTTCCGCCCGTACATGGCCTGGAGCAGATCCGCCTGCTCCGTCTTGGTCGGCAGCCCGGTGGACGGGCCGCCGCGCTGGATGTCGACGATCAGGAGCGGAAGCTCCAGCGACACCGCGAGGCCGATGGTCTCCGACTTCAGTGCGACGCCCGGCCCGGACGTCGTCGTCACGCCGAGCGCACCGCCGAAGGCCGCGCCCAGGGCGGCGCCGATGCCGGCGATCTCGTCCTCGGCCTGGAAGGTGCGCACGCCGAAGTTCTTGTGCTTCGACAGCTCGTGCAGCACGTCCGAGGCGGGAGTGATCGGGTACGAGCCGAGGAAGAGCGGCAGCTCGGACTGGTGCGAGGCGGCGACCAGGCCGTAGGCGAGCGCCAGATTGCCCGAGATGTTCCGGTATGTACCGGGCGGGAAGGCGGTGGTGGCGGGGGAGACCTCGTACGAGACGGCGAAGTCCTCGGTGGTCTCGCCGAAGTTCCAGCCGGCCCGGTAGGCGGCGATGTTCGCCTGCGCGACCTGCGGCTTCTTGGCGAACTTGGTACGCAGGAAGTGCTCGGTCTGCTCCGTGGGGCGGTTGTACATCCACGACAGCAGGCCGAGGGCGAACATGTTCTTCGAGCGGCCGGCGTCCTTGCGGCCGACGTCGAACTCCTTCAGCGCCTCGACGGTCAGGGTGGTCAGCGGCACCTCGTGCACCCGGTAGCCGTCGAGCGAGCCGTCTTCCAGCGGGCTCACGTCGTAGCCGACCTTGGCCATGGCGCGCTTGGTGAACTCGTCGGTGTTGACGATGATCTCCGCGCCGCGCGGCACGTCGCCGACGTTGGCCTTCAGTGCCGCCGGGTTCATCGCGACGAGCACGTTGGGAGCGTCGCCCGGTGTGAGGATGTCGTGGTCCGCGAAGTGCAGCTGGAACGAGGAGACGCCGGGGAGCGTGCCCGCGGGGGCGCGGATCTCCGCCGGGAAGTTCGGCAGCGTAGAGAGGTCGTTGCCGAAGGAGGCCGTCTCGGAGGTGAAGCGGTCGCCGGTGAGCTGCATGCCGTCGCCGGAGTCGCCCGCGAACCGGATGATCACTCGGTCCAGGCGCCGGACCTCCTTGGCGGAGGCGGACTTGCCGGGAGTGTGGACAGCGGCCGGGTCCCCGTCGGGAACGGTCCCGTTCGTGCCGTTGGTCCGGTTCGTCCCGTTCGCCGCGGGCTCGTCGGCGTCCGGGTGCTGCCCGGCTGGACTGTTGACCTGGTTGGTCACGGTGGATCGGACCTCCTTCGAGGCGGCGGCTCGCCTGCCATCGTACGCCGGTAAGGGTTACCTTCCTTGGAGTGACCGCATCGCGGACTCGCTGCTGAGACGCCCGGCGGGCGGCCCCGGCGGGGACCGGACGGCCCTTCCCCATCCCGCCGCCGAGCGCTGCAGGCCCTGTTCAGGGCGCTGGTGACGGGGCGTCGGCCCGGGTACGGGCGCGGCTAGGAGTTGAGGTACGTCAGTACCGCCAGCACACGGCGGTGATCAGCGTCACTCTGCGACAGGCCCAGCTTCATGAAGATGTTGCTCACGTGCTTCTCGACGGCACCGTGGCTGACCACCAGCTGCTGTGCGATCGCGGAGTTCGTGCGCCCCTCCGCCATCAGACCCAGCACCTCCCGCTCGCGCGGGGTGAGCGCCGCCAGTACGTCCTGCTTGCGGCTGCGGCCCAGAAGCTGTGCGACGACCTCGGGGTCGAGTGCCGTGCCGCCGTCGGCCACCCGTACCACCGCGTCCACGAACTCCCGCACCTCGGCCACGCGGTCCTTGAGCAGGTAGCCGACGCCGCTGCTGGAGCCGGCCAGCAGCTCCGTCGCGTACTGCTCCTCCACGTACTGCGAGAGCACCAGTACGCCCAGGTCCGCGTGGGCTTCGCGGAGCGCGATGGCGGCGCGCACGCCCTCGTCCGTGTGGGTCGGCGGCATGCGTACGTCCGCGACCACCACGTCCGGCAGTGAGCCCGATGCCGCCAGGTCGGCGACGGTCTTCACCAGCGCCTCGCCGTCCCCCACGCCCGCGACGACCTCGTGACCCCGGTCGGTCAGCAGGCGGGTCAGGCCCTCCCGCAGCAGAACCGAGTCCTCCGCGATGACCACCCGCACCTTGTCCTCCACGTACTCCGCCATTCCAGGCCCCCCGGTTCCCCGTCCAACTGTCAGGGGGTGTCTCGAAGTCCCGCCTGCCCCGCGGTGTCTGGCACGCACGCTCTCCCCCGCTTCGCGGGAGGTGCCCCCAGCGTTGTCGGTCGTCGGCGCAGCCCGCTGCGCTCTCCTCCCTCCGCCTTGCGATCGCACGCACCAGACGCCGCGGCCCCCGGCCTGCGGCCGGACGACGCTACTTCGAGACACCCCCTGAGTACGACGCATGTGACGCGCTCAGCATTCCAGAATCCGGCCCGCCGGGCGGGGGGACGCGGCAGCCGGTCGCCGGGTTGCCGCGGGAGCCGGCCGAGGCGGACGGGCGGGGCGCCGGGCGGGGCCTGGTGGGCGGCGGTTCCCGGTCAGACCCGCCAGGGGAGTTCGGCGGTGATGGTGGTGGGGCCGCCGGTGGGGGAGTCGAGGATGAGGAGGCCGTCGACGGCGGTGAGGCGGTCGGCGAGTCCGGCGAGTCCGGTGCCGGTTCCGGTGGTGGTGGCGCCGCCTTTGCCGTCGTCGGTGGTCTGGAGGAGGAGGCGGTCGTGGGTTTTCCAGATGTCGATGCGGGCGGTGCGTGCTTGGGCGTGTTTGGTGATGTTCTGGAGGAGTTCGGAGACGGTGAAGTAGGTGATGCCTTCGATGGCTTGGGCGGGGCGGTCGGGGAGGTCGACGGTGACGGTGACGTCGGCGGTGCAGCGTGCGGCGAGTGCGGAGAGGGCGGGGCCGAGGCCGCGGTCGGTGAGGATGGCGGGGTGGATGCCGCGGGCGAGGTCGCGGAGTTCTTGGAGGGCGAGTTTCACTTCGCCGTGTGCTTCGTCGACCATGTCGGCGGCGGCTTGGGGGTCTTGGAGGAGTTTTTCCTTGGCGAGGCCGAGGTCCATGGCGAGGGTGACCAGGCGTGCTTGTGCGCCGTCGTGGAGGTCGCGTTCGATGCGGCGCAGGTCGGCTGCGGCGGTGTCGGCCACCGAACCACGATCCGACTCCAGCTC
>NZ_LJGT01000041.1:143842-613006 GCF_001751365.1 Streptomyces abyssalis
CGCCAGGGGAGTTCGGCGGTGATGGTGGTGGGGCCGCCGGTGGGGGAGTCGAGGATGAGGAGGCCGTCGACGGCGGTGAGGCGGTCGGCGAGTCCGGCGAGTCCGGTGCCGGTTCCGGTGGTGGTGGCGCCGCCTTTGCCGTCGTCGGTGGTCTGGAGGAGGAGGCGGTCGTGGGTTTTCCAGATGTCGATGCGGGCGGTGCGTGCTTGGGCGTGTTTGGTGATGTTCTGGAGGAGTTCGGAGACGGTGAAGTAGGTGATGCCTTCGATGGCTTGGGCGGGGCGGTCGGGGAGGTCGACGGTGACGGTGACGTCGGCGGTGCAGCGTGCGGCGAGTGCGGAGAGGGCGGGGCCGAGGCCGCGGTCGGTGAGGATGGCGGGGTGGATGCCGCGGGCGAGGTCGCGGAGTTCTTGGAGGGCGAGTTTCACTTCGCCGTGTGCTTCGTCGACCATGTCGGCGGCGGCTTGGGGGTCTTGGAGGAGTTTTTCCTTGGCGAGGCCGAGGTCCATGGCGAGGGTGACCAGGCGTGCTTGTGCGCCGTCGTGGAGGTCGCGTTCGATGCGGCGCAGGTCGGCTGCGGCGGTGTCGGCCACCGAACCACGATCCGACTCCAGCTCGGCGATGCGCCGCTCCAGCTCGTCCGAGGGCGAGAGCAGGGCACGTACGAGCGCACGGTCGACGTTGGTCAGGCCCCGGGCCAGCCACGGCAGCACGGGCCAGCCGACGAACAGCGCGGGAAACGTCACGCCGAAGCTCAGCCAGCCCCAGGGCAGCCGGATGAAGAAGTAGAGCACGTGCCGCCAGGCGACCGAGTCCTTCAGCTGTGCCCACAGCCAGGACAGGAAGCCCTCCTCGCGCGCACGCAGCGCGCTCGGCTCCTCGATCCGTACGCGCAGCAGCACCCGCGCCCGGGCCCGCTCGAAGCGCCCCAACTGGCGGACGCCGAGCAGCGTGACCGCGAGCAGCGGAAGCCCGACCAGCGTGAAGGAGAGCATCGCGCTGGCGTATATGCACACGGCGATGTAGAGGAACCCGGCCACGCCGACCGGCATGTTGCTCAGGAGATGAGCGATCTCCCGCCACGTCTGTGCGCCGAGCACCGGCGCCGGCGGCGGAAGGCGCTCGTCCTGGGGTTCCCCGTAGCCGGAGGGGTGTGCGCTCGCGGTCATGGGCCAAGACTGCCCGGTGGACGGGGGTGGCGCCATGGGGTTCAACGGGGTGAGGACGTGGGGATAACCCCACCCCTCACGGCCGGCTCCTCCGGGCACCCGCTCCGTCCCGCCCCGCTCCGTCCCGCCCCGCTCCGTCCACGCGCGCACGCGACGTCGTCGGCGCACAAGACGACGCCCGCGCACAAGACGACGCCCGTGCCTGCGTCGGATACGCGGGCACGGGCGTCGCCGTCACTTCAGCGGGCCGGACGGCCGGGCGTCAGCCCAGGTCCGCGGCGGCCTTCTTGATGTCCGCGGCGAAGGTGCTCACCTCGGTGTAGACACCGGGCTTGCCCGGACGGGCACAGCCCTCGCCCCAGCTCACGATGCCGACCTGGATGAACTCTCCACCCTCGGTCTTACGGAACATGGGGCCGCCGGAGTCGCCCTGGCAGCTGTCGATCTCGCCCTTGTCCATGAAGCCGGCGCACAGCTCTTCCTTCTCCACCAGCTCGGAGTAGGCGCCCTTGCAGGTCGCGTCGTCGACGAACGGCACCTCGGCCTTGAGCATCTTCTGCTGCTGCTCGCCGCCTTCCTTGTCGGCACCCCAGCCGGCGATGGTGAAGTCGCCCTTGTTGTTGGAGTCGTCCTCGGCGATCGGCAGCGTCTCCTGGTCGATCGGTTCGGCGAGCTTGATCAGCGCCCAGTCCTTGCCCTTGCCGTCGTAGCCAGGGGCCTGGAGGACCTCCGTGGACTTCACCTCGACCTTGTCGCTGTCCTCAAGGTCGACGACGCCGCCGGTGGCGGTGATGCTGTCGTTCGGGCCGCTGCCGTCCACACAGTGGGCGGCGGTCAGGACGACGTCCTTCTCGAACAGCGCACCGCCGCAGCCCATGGACAGGCGGACCATCCACGGGAACTCGCCCTTCTCCGCCTCGGTGCCGCCGACGATCTTGGCGCTGATGTCGTCGGAGTGCTGCTCGACGGCGGCCTGCGAGGGAGCCTTCTTGGCGCCGTCCTCGCCGGCCATTGCGATGCCCATGGGCGCCAGGCTCACCGCGGCGAGCGCCACGGCAGCACCGGCTATGAGTCTTGCGATCTTCTTCCGCTGCTTCTGCACGGGTGTTTCCTCTCGTGGGGGGTTACGCGCGTAGCCCGGCGGAGGCCGCCCAAATCACCGCGAACAACCAGGAATTGAGCTGACCCCGTCAAGCGTTGTGCGATTCTCTTCCGGCTTTGTGCGGCCTGGCAAGAGGCGGTTTCCGGCGACAACGGGCCCATACAGGGGCACATGCGGCATGGAATCGGCTGCCAGGTCCTGCCGGGTCAAAGATTGCGCGTACGCCCTAGACTCCCGTGCGTACAGAGTGCTGGACGCACGTAACGCGGACGGCGTGGTGGAATTCGCGCACCGTGCGGGCCGCGTTGTGGTCCTGTCCGTACGGACCGCTCGGCGACGCCGACGGACACGGACGGCAGGGGCGGCACGGGCGGCAGGGCGGCACGCGGATACGGCGGACACCGCCGCACCGGGCACATCGGCACAGCGGGCGTTGAACGAGCGAGTGAGTGAGGAAGGGCAGACGTGCCGGACTATTTCCACGGCTATTCGGTCGTCGGGCTGGTCGCGGTGGTCGGAGTGCTCTTCGTCGCCGTGGCTTTCGGCGCCGGGCGGCTGCTGCGGCCGGTGGTGCCGACGCGGGAGAAACTCCTGACGTACGAATGCGGCGTCGACCCGGTCGGTGAGGGCTGGGCGCACACGCAGATCCGCTACTACGTCTACGCGTTCCTGTATGTGATCTTCGCAGTCGACTCGGTGTTCCTCTTCCCGTGGGCGACCGTCTTCGCGGCGCCCGGTTTCGGCGGCGTCACCCTGACGGAGATGTTCGTCTTCCTCGGGTTCCTCACCGTCGGTCTGCTCTACGCATGGAAGAAGGGCGTCCTGGAATGGACGTGACGAACACGGAGAGGGACGGCGGCGGCCGGGTGGATCTGCCGGACCCGGCACGGCCCGGCGGCGCGGGCACCGGAGCGGTGGCGGCGAAGTCGATCGGCCCGCTGGCAAGGCTCGCCCCCGAACCGATGAAGGTCATCCTCAACTGGGGCCGCCGCTACAGCCTCTGGGTATTCAACTTCGGACTCGCCTGCTGCGCCATCGAGTTCATCGCCGCGTCGATGGCCCGGCACGACTTCATCCGGCTCGGCGTCATCCCCTTCGCTCCCGGGCCCCGGCAGGCGGACCTGATGGTCGTGTCGGGGACGGTCACGGACAAGATGGCCCCCGCGGTGAAGCGGCTGTACGAGCAGATGCCGGAGCCGAAGTACGTGATCTCCTTCGGCGCGTGCTCCAACTGCGGCGGCCCGTACTGGGATTCGTACTCCGTCACGAAGGGTGTCGACCAGATCATCCCCGTCGACGTGTACGTGCCTGGGTGCCCGCCCAGGCCGGAGGCGCTGCTGCAGGGTGTGCTGAAGCTGCAGGAGAAGATCGCCCGTGAGTCGACGGCACGGCGGTACGGGCCGCCCGGCGCCGCCGGTGAAGCCGGGGGCCGTCCAGCGGTGGCCGCGCTGCGGAGCGGCCTGGTGACGCCGCCTCCGGGGACGGGCCACGCGGACGACGCGGATGGCGGCGACCGCCCGGAGGCCCGGGACGGCCGGAAGCCCCGGGACGGCGGGGAGGCAGCCGACGGCCCTGAGAACCCGAACGGCCCCGGCGCCAGCGGGAGTTCGGGCCCGCGCTCCGACGAGGGCGGCGCCCGGTGACCGAGCACGACGGAGCGAACGGGCCCAGCGGGCAGGACGGGCACGACGGGCAGGACGGCCCGGAGGAGACGAACGAGCCGAGCCGTACGTCCGGCGAGGCGGCGGCGTCCCAGGAGAGCCCCGGCCCCGGGACCGCCACCGCGCTCCCCGAGTCCGCGACGGTGCCCGCCGGCTGGCTGCCGATCGGCGCCGAGGCGCTCTTCGGCGAGGGCGCGCGGGCCGAGGAGGCGTACGGCCTGCTGACAGTCGATGTCCCCCCGGGGCTGTGGATCTCCACCCTGCGGGCCGCGCGCGACGACCTCGGCTGCGGCTTCTTCGACTGGCTGAGCGCCGTGGACGAGCCCGGCACCGGCTTCCTGGTGTGCGCGCACGTGGTCGCGCTGCCCGTCCGGCCCCCGTCGGGGGCAAGGGGCGGCCGTGCCGTGCGCCGGCTGCTGCTGCGTACGACCATTCCGCACGAGGCGCCCGTACTGCCGACCGCTACCGGCGTCTTCGCGGGTGCGGCCTGGCACGAGCGGGAGACCCACGAGATGTTCGGCGTGGCCTTCACGGACCACCCCGGCCTGACGCACCTGCTGCTGCCCGAGTCCTTCGAAGGCCACCCGCTGCGCAAGGACTTCGTCCTCGCCGCGCGCGTGGCCAAGGCGTGGCCGGGCGCGGTCGAACCGGGCGAGTCGGCCCACGGTGCCCCGAAGCGCAGGCAGATGCTGCCGCCCGGCGTGCCCGACCCGAACGAGTGGGGCCCGCTGAAGGGCCAGCTTCCGCCCGTGCCGTCGCGACCCGCGCGCGGACGTGCGGGGCGTGCGGGCGCGGGCGCGGCCGAGCGCCCCGCCCGGCGTGCGAGGTCGGCGAGCGCGGGCTCGGCGAGCCAGCGCGGCGACGCGGAGCCGGATGCCTCTGCGACGGGCGCCCCGGGCTCCGATGCGCCGTGGCACGGCGACGGCACCGGTCGCGGCGAGGGCGGCGGCGCCGGTTCGAGCCCTGGCCCTGATACCGCCTCCGGTCCCGGCACCGCCTCCGGTCCCGATTCCGCCTCCGGTCCCGATTCCGGCGGCGGCCCTGACGAGGACGACGGCCAAGGCCGCGGCGAGCGCTCCGGAGGCGACCGCGACGCCGGGCCCGGCTCCGGTGGAGGACCGACCGAGGGTGGTGGCGCCTGATGGACGTGGTCGATGTCCTGTGGCGGCTGCTCGCCGTGCTGCTCGCCTTCCTCCTGCTGCCGCTGATCGTCGGACAGGCGGAGCACAAGGCGATGGCCCACATGCAGGGCCGCGTCGGCCCGATGTACGCGGGCGGCTTCCACGGCTGGGCCCAACTCGTCGCCGACGGAGTGAAGTTCGCGCAGAAGGAAGACATCGTGCCGGGCGGCGCCGACCGCCGGGTCTTCCAACTGGCACCGGCCATCGCGCTGTTGCCGTACCTCATCGTGCTGATCGCCATCCCGGTGGGGGACGGCGACCAGGTCGGCCAGGTCGTCGACGCGGGCGTGTTCTTCGTGCTCGCCGTGATGGGCGTGGGCGTGCTGGGCTCGCTCATGGGCGGCTGGGCGTCGGCCAACAAGTTCTCGCTGCTCGGCGGACTCCGTACGGCGGCCCAACTGCTGGCGTACGAGCTGCCGATGCTGCTGGCCGCGGCCTCCGTCGCGATGGCCGCGGGCACGCTGTCCCTGCCGGGCATCCTGGACGCCTGGCAGTGGTGGTGGCTGCCGTGGCAGATCATCGGCGGGCTGGTCTTCTTCACCGCCGGACTCGCCGAACTCCAGCGTCCGCCCTTCGACGCCCCGGTCGCCGACTCCGAGATCATCTTCGGCGCGTACACCGAGTACACGGGGCTGCGGTTCGCGCTGTTCCTGCTCGCCGAGTACGCGGGCATCGTCGTGCTCTCCGCGCTGACCGCCGTGCTCTTCCTGGGGGGCTGGCACGGCCCGGCAGCGGGTGAACTCGGCTGGGTGTGGACGTTGTTGAAGACCGCCGCACTCGCCTTCGTCGTCATCTGGCTGCGGGTGAGCTATCCGCGGCTGCGCGAGGACCAGATCCAGCGCGTGGCCTGGACCGTGCTCGTACCGCTCGCCCTTCTGCAGATCGCCCTCACCGGCGTCGTCAAGGTGGTGATCCAGTAATGGCCGGCCCCTCTCCCGACCACCGCCCCTCAAGGAAGCCCTCCGGGCGCCCCTCCTTCCCCGGCTCCGGACTCGCCAAGGGGCTGGCCGTCACACTCCGTACGATGACGCGCCGTTCGGTCACCGCGCACTATCCGGACGTACAGCCCGAACTGCCGCCGCGCAGCCGCGGAGTGATCGGGCTCTTCGAGGAGAACTGCACGGTCTGCATGCTGTGCGCCCGCGAGTGCCCCGACTGGTGCATCTACATCGACTCGCACAAGGAGACGATGCCCGCCGCCACTCCGGGGGGCCGCGAGCGGAGCCGCAACGTCCTCGACCGCTTCGCCATCGACTTCGCGCTGTGCATGTACTGCGGTATCTGCATCGACGTCTGCCCCTTCGACGCGCTGTTCTGGTCACCGGAGTTCGAGTACGCCGAGACCGACATCCGCGACCTCACCCATGAGCGGGACAAGCTCCGGGAGTGGATGTGGACGGTGCCCGAGCCGCCTCCGCTCGACCCGGCGGCCGAGGAGCCCAAGGAGCTCGGCGCCGCCCGCAAGGCCGCGGACAAACTCGCGGCACAGCAGGCGGAGCCGGAGCAGCAGCAGGCAGCAGCCCCGGACGGGCAAGACCGGTCCGGGCCTGAGGGGCGGTCCCAGCCGGAAGGGCCTTCCGGGCCGGGCGGCGCTTCCGGGCAGGACGGTGCTTCCGGGCCGGACAAGCGCGAGCAGGGGGGCGATTCGTGAACCTCGCCGCAGCCGGCGCCCACCCCGGCTTCCTCTCGCCCACCGGGGTCGAGATCGTCTTCGTGCTCGTCGGGCTGGCCACTCTCGGCGCCGCGCTGGTCACCGTCACCACCAAGCAGCTCGTGCACGCGGCCCTGTGGCTGGTGGCGGCCCTCGGCGGTGTCGCGGTCGAATACCTCCTTCTCACCGCCGAGTTCATCGCCTGGGTCCAGGTCCTGATCTACGTGGGCTCCGTCGTCGTGCTCCTGCTCTTCGGACTGATGCTGACCAAGGCGCCCATAGGGCCCTCGCCCGACGCGGACTCCGGCAACCGGTGGATCGCGCTCGGCGTCGCGGTCGTCTCCGCGGCCACGCTCGTCACCCTCGTCGTGGACGCCTTCCGCACCACCTGGATCGATCTGAGCACCTCCCCGAAGGGCTCCACCCGGGTCACGGGTGAGGCACTCTTCCGCGGCTGGGTGCTTCCCTTCGAAGCGCTGTCCGTACTGCTGCTCGCCGCGCTCGTCGGTGCCATAGTCCTCTCCCGACGGGGCGCGCCGGAGACGGACGAGGCGGAGCCGGAGACGAAGCAGGAGGGGCAGCGCTGATGCATCTCGCCTACCCGGCCGTACTCGCAGCCCTCCTCTTCTCCACCGGCCTGTACGGCGTACTCGCCCGCCGCAACGCCATCCTCGTGCTGATGTCGGTCGAGTTGATGCTCAACGCCGTCAACCTCAATCTCGTCGCCTTCGACGTGTGGCTGCGCGAGGAACTCCACACGGGGCAGGCGCTCGCGCTCTTCACCATCGCCATCGCCGCGGCCGAGATCGGGATCGGCCTCGCCATCGTGCTGCTCGTGTACCGCACCCGCGGCACCTCCGACATCGACAGGCTCAGAGACCTGCGTGAAGGCGCCCCCGACGCGGACGGGGACGACGGCCCCGGCAGCCGCCCGGGCGATACGGCAGCGGTCACGTCCACCACCGACAGCGGGAGGCAGACAGCGTGAGCACCACGACACTCGCCGCCCTCGTCCCCCTGCTGCCGTTCCTCGGCGCCGTCGCGGGACTCCTCACCGGCCGCCGGGCGCCCGGCTACGCGCAGCCGCTGGCCGTACTGCCCACCCTCCTTGCGACCGCGTTCGCGATCACCGTGGCCGTGCGCCAGGGCGGCGGCGAGCCGCTCAAGGCCGCGACCGAGCTGACGCCGACCGGCGATGCCGCCCTGACCGTCGAACTCGCCCTGCATCTCGACGGGTTCGCCGTCCTCGTCGCCGTCCTCGTCGGCGTCGTCGCCTCGTGCGTGCAGCTCTACTCGACCGGCTATCTGCGCGACGACCCGCGCTATGCGAGTTACTCCGCCTTCGTCTCCCTCTTCACCGCCGCGATGCTGCTCGTCGTCTACGCGGACGACCTCATCGTGCTGCTCGTCGGCTGGGAGGTCATGGGCATCTGCTCGTACTTCCTCGTGGGCCACTACTGGGAGACGCAGGCCGCGCGGTCCGCCGCCGTCAAGGCCTTCCTCGTCACCAAGCTCGGCGACGTGCCGTTCCTCATCGGTATCTTCGTGCTCGCCACGGAGGCGGGGACCTTCCGCATCAGCGGCATCACGGGCAAACTCACGGCCCAGCTCGCCCAGTTCGAGCTGTCGCATCCCACCGTCATCGCGCTGCTGCTGCTCGCCGGTATCGCGGGCAAGTCCGCGCAGTTCCCGCTGAACACCTGGCTGCCGGACGCGATGGCCGGCCCGACGCCCGTCTCCGCGCTCATCCACGCGGCCACGATGGTCGCCGCGGGCGTGTACGTCGTCGCCCGGCTGCTGCCGGTCTTCGCCGCGTCCACCGCCGCGCTCGTCGTACTGGCACTGATCGCCGCCGTGACCATCGTCGGTTCGGCGCTCTGCGCGCTGGCGCAGGACGACATCAAACGCGTCCTCGCCTATTCGACGATCGGTCAACTCGCCTACATGGCAGGGGCCCTGGCCGTCGCCGACCGCGGTGCCGCCGTCTTCCACCTCCTCACGCACGGCGCGTTCAAGGCGCTGCTCTTCCTCGCGGCGGGCGTTCTCATCCACGCCGCCGGCACCAACTCCCTTGCCGCGATGGCCCGGATGGGAGGCCTCACCAAGACCGCGCCCGACGCGTACTGGACGATGACGATCGGGCTGCTCGCCCTCGCGGCCGTGCCTCCCTTCAGTGGCTTCTTCTCGAAGGAAGCCGTGCTCGGCGCCGCGGAGCACGCCGCCTTCGCCGGCGCGCACGGCGCCGGTGCCGCTGCCGGTGCCGCCCAGGCCACCCCCGCCGTCGGCTGGATCGTGCTGGTGGCAGGCATGCTCGGCGCGCTGCTGACCGCCGCGTACGCCACGCGGCTGTGGCTGCTCGCCTTCCGCGGCGAGGGCCCGCGCGTGTCCGCCGACGAGCACGGGCGCGAACCCGTCGTCATGAACCTCGTGTTGTGGGTACTGGCCGTGCCCTCCCTCGCGCTCGGTCTCGCCTTCGGTGTGCTCCCGGGCTGGTTCGACGGCGAATCCCTCGCCCCCACCCTCGTGACCTCCGTACTCGCCACCGGTGTCGCCCTCGTCGGCGTGCTGGTGACGTACGCCGCGTGGCGGCACACCACCTCCCTCGCCGCCGCCCGCGCGCCGATGGGAGCCGTGGCCGCGCACCCGCAGGGCGATCCGGCCCTGTCCGAGGCCGAAGCCATCGCCACCCACGAACCGGCCTACGGGGACATCGCCTCCGCGCCCGACCCGTCCGACCCCGGGCGGCTGCTGCTCGGCCCCCTCCACGGCACCGCCGCCCACGGCTTCCGGCTGGACGCCGCCTACAGCGCGCTGCTCGTACGCCCGACGCGGGCCGCCGCGCGCCTCGTGCGCTTCCTCGACCGCGAGGTCCTCGACGCATACGTGCGCGGCGCGGGGCACGGACCCCGCCTGCTGGGTGCCCTCGTACGCCGCACGCAGACCGGCAACACGCAGACTTACCTCGGCGCGCTCCTGGTGGGCTCGCTGCTGCTCACCGTGGCCGTCGTCCTCGTCGCCGCCGGAACCGGAGGGGCCTGACCGTGATTCCCGTCAGCGACACCGTCATGCAGGCGCTCCTCATCGCCGTACTCGTGCTCCCCCTGCTCGGCTCCGCCGCCGCGCTGCTCCCGGCGCCGCCCGGGCTCAAGGGCCGCGACCCCGGGCAGGCCGTGCTCCGGCACGGCGTCACCGTCACCGGCGTGGTGCTCGCCGCATCGGTCGTCCTCGCGCTCGGCTTCGACACCGGGCGGCCCGGCACCATACAGGCCGAGTCGGACGCCGAGTGGATCCCGTCCCTCGGCATCCACCTCCATCTCGGCGTCGACGGCGTCTCGTTGCCGCTGCTCGTACTGACCGCTCTGCTCACCTTTCTCTGCGCGCTCTACAGCTACGGCACCGATGCCGGCACCAACTCCGGCGACACGGCCGCACCCGCGAGCTCCGACGACGGCCCCGCGGACCAAGACGCCCCCGCCGCGCGCCGCGCCGGCAGCCCCCAGGCGTTCGTCGCGCTGATCCTCCTGCTCGAGGCCGGAACGCTCGCCACCTTCGCTTCGCTCGACCTGGTGCTCTTCTTCCTCGCCTTCGAGACCGTCCTCATCCCGATGTACTTCCTCATCGCCCGCTGGGGCGGCAAGGACCCCCGCGACCCCCGTGAACCGGCCCGCGCCGCCTGGAAGTTCATCCTCTACACGCTGCTCGGCTCCGTCGTGATGCTGCTCGGCCTGCTCCTCATCGGCTTCAAGGCCGGCACTTTCGACATGGTGGCACTCGCCACTGACAACCACTCGGCGCTGAGCCGCACCACGCAGATCGTCGCCGTGCTCGCCATCGGCGCCGGCCTCGCCGTGAAGACCCCCATGTGGCCGCTGCACAGCTGGCTGCCCGACGCCCACACCGCGGCGCCGACCGTCGGTTCCGTGCTGCTCGCCGGCGTCCTGCTGAAGATGGGCACCTACGGCTTCGTGCGCATCCTGCTGCCCGTCGCACCCGAGGGCATGCAGGTCTTCGCCCCGTACCTGGGCGCCCTGGCCGTGACCGGCATCGTCTACGGATCGCTGGCCTGCCTCGCCCTGGCCCGGCGCGGTGCGAACGGCGACCTCAAGCGGCTCATCGCGTACTCGTCCGTGGGCCACATGGGCTTCGTGCTGCTCGGCATCGCGACGATGACCCCCACGGGCGTCAACGGCGCGCTGTTCGCGAACATCGCGCACGGCCTCATCACCGGTCTGCTCTTCTTCCTCGTCGGCGCCCTGAAGGAGCGTGCGGGCAGCACCGACCTCGACACTCTTTCGGGTGAGACGGGCGGTGCCCTGTACGGCACGGCGCCGCGCTTCGGCGGTCTGCTCGCCTTCGGCGCCGTGGCCTCGCTCGGACTGCCCGGACTCGCGGGCTTCTGGGGGGAGATGCTGGCCCTGCTCGGCGCCTACGACCCCGCGCCCGGCCTCAGCCGTCCCGCCTTCATCACCTTCATGGCGGTCGGCGGGCTCGGCACGCTGCTCACCGCCGCGTACATGCTCGCCGTCGTCCGCCGCGTCTGCATGGGCGACCCGCTGGAGGAACGCGGAGCCTCCGGTCACTTCGAGCGCCGGGAACTGCGGGACCCGGAGCAGGGCACATCAGCGGAGCCGTCAGCTCCGGGTGAGCATCCCGAACCGGCGACCGTACGCCTGCCCGATGTGCGCGGCTACGAGTACGCGGCGTGGACGCCGCTGGTCGTACTCACCGTCGCCGCCGGACTGTGGCCCGCGCTCCTCCTCGGGCTCAGCGACCCGGCCGTGCAGGACCTTCTGCCAGGAGTGACCCGATGACCGTGCTCGCCCAGGGGGCCGCGGAGGCCGTGCGGGCCACGCATGCCGCGGACCCCGCCGGTTCCGTGCAGTCCGCGGAATCCGTCGTGCAGACCGCAGGCCCGGTCATGCAGTCCGCCGACTCCGTCGTGCAGTCCGTCGACTGGCTCGCGATCTCCCCGCCGACGATCGCCGCCGTGGCCGGGCTCGCCGTCCTCGTCGCCGACCTGTTCCTGCCCGAGCGCGGCAAGCGGATGCTCGGCCCGGCCGCCGCCGTGAGTCTGGTGCTCGCGGCGCTGCCGCTGCTCTTCCTCCGTACGAGGGACCTGGAGACCTTCTGCCTGCCCGGCGGCTCCCAGGCGTGCAGCTACTCCGCCGACACCCTCGCGCTCGTACTCCAGTTCCTGGTACTGGGCGCCGCGTTCGTCACCGTGCTGCTGTCGATGCCCGCGGTGCACGGCCGTGGGGGCCCCACCCATGCCGAAGGCCCCGGGGGACTTCCGGCCGGCGAGTACTGGTTCCTGCTGCTGTCCGCCACCGCCGGGGCGGCGCTCATCCCCGCCTCACGGGACCTGGTCACCCTCGTCATCGCGCTGGAGACCGCGTCGCTGCCCGCCTTCGCCCTCGTCGGGCTGCGGCGCGGCAGCCGCGGGTCGGCGGAGGCGGCGCTGAAGTTCTTCCTCTCCTCCGTCACCGCCACCGCCGTGACCCTCCTCGGGGCGAGCTTCCTCTACGCGGTGACCGGCACGCTCTACTTCCAGGGGATCAGCGAGGGCCTCACCCGTGCCGATCCCCAGCTGGAGGCGCTGGGCAGCGCGGGCGTCGCCCTCACCCTCGTCGGTTTCGCCTTCAAGGCGTCCGTCGTCCCCTTCCACTTCTGGGTGCCGGACACCTATGTGGGCGCGCCCGTGCCCGTCGCCGCGTTCCTGTCCGTGGTCGGCAAGACGGCGGGGATCTCCGGCCTGATCCTCCTCGTCGTCCAGGCGTTCTCCTCCCGCGCGGAGCTGTGGGGCCCGGCTCTCGCCGTACTCGCCGCCTTCACCATGACCGCCGGCAACGTCGCCGCGCTGCGCCAGCGCGCGGACCAGGCGCACGGCGCCGTACGCCTGCTCGCCTGGTCCTCCGTCGGACAGGCGGGTTATCTGCTGGTGCCCCTCGCCGCCGCCGCTCCGGACGCGGGCGGCGCGGAGCCGTCCGGCCCGGCGCTCTCGACCGTCGGCGCCACCGTGGCCTACCTGCTGATGTACGCGGCGGTGAACCTCGGCGCCTTCGCCGTCGTCGCCCACATCAGCCGTACGAGCAGCGCGAACCGGCTGCGCGACTACCGCGGCCTGTTCGCGGCCCACCCGCTCGCCGCCCTCGCGCTCGCCTTCTTCCTGCTCTGCCTCGCGGGCCTGCCGCCGGGCGTCGTAGGCCTCTTCGCCAAGGTGGCGGTCTTCTCCACGGCCGTCGGGAACGGCCTGGGCTGGCTCGCCGTGATCATGGCCGTCAACGTCGTGATCGCCCTCTTCTACTACCTGCGCTGGACCGCGCTCGTCTTCCGCGCGGGCGCACCGGCCGCCGCCGGCGCGGAGCCGCAGCCGGGTGGGGGAGGCGCGCGGCGTCCGCGCATGGCCGCGCCGCTGGCGGCGGGGATCGCGCTCACCGCGACCGTCGGCATCGCCCTCTCCCTCTACCCCGACCTGGTGCTGACCTTCACCGCCGGCGGCCTGCGCTAGGGAGTGTCCGGCGCCCGTCAGCGGCGCCGGAGCCGTACGGGGCACGTCGGCCCGGGCAGGGAACTGTTGTCCGGCTCCCCGCGTTGACCAGGGCGGAGAGGTTCCACCGAACCGTGGCACGACCACGCGGCTCAGGGTTCCCCTGCTGCACCACTGGAGGGCGTACTGTGCACCGGCACAACGGGCTGAGGACTGCCCTGCTCCTCGGGGGACTGTCGGCACTCATCATCGTCATCGGCAGCTTCTTCGGCCGTACGGGCCTGCTCATCGCGCTGCTCGTCGCCCTCGGCACCAACGGTTACGCGTACTGGCGCAGCGACAGGATCGCGCTTCGCGCCATGCGCGCACGCCCCGTCAGCGAGTTCGAGGCCCCGGGGCTCTACCGGATGGTGCGCGAGCTTTCCACGGCCGCCCGTCAGCCGATGCCCCGGCTCTACATCTCACCCACCCAGGCGCCGAACGCCTTCGCCACCGGCCGCAACCCCCGCAACGCGGCCGTCTGCTGCACCGACGGAATCCTGCGCCTGCTCGACGAGCGCGAGCTGCGCGGCGTCATCGGCCACGAGCTGAGCCACGTCTACAACCGGGACATCCTCATCTCCTCGGTGGCCGGTGCGCTCGCCTCGGTGGTGATGTTCCTCGTCAACTTCGCCTGGCTGATCCCCTTCGGGCGCGGCGACGACGACGAAGGTCCCGGCCTCTTCGGGATGCTGATGATCATGATCCTGGGTCCGCTGGCTGCCTCCGTCATCCAGCTCGCCGTCTCACGGTCCCGTGAGTACGAGGCAGACGCCTCCGGCGCCCAGCTCACCGGCGACCCCCTCGCACTCGCCTCCGCCCTGCGCAAACTCGAGGCCGGCACGCGGCAGTTGCCGCTCCCGTCGGAGCCGAGGCTGGAGGCGGCCGGCCATCTGATGATCGCCAACCCGTTCCGCCGCGGAGAGGGGATGGCCCGGCTCTTCTCCACGCACCCGCCGATGGCCCAGCGGGTCGCCCGCCTGGAGCGCATGGCGGGCCGCGGACGCTGACGCCCCCGCCTTCCGCGCCGAAGGGGCGGGCGTGACATGGGCCACGTACGAAACTGTTCCGTTTCGATTACGTCCCTGGATATGCTTCCGCTGTACGAAACCGTTTCGTTCGGCACGGAAGTGGACGAGCATGACCGAGGCATCACCGGCACGCCGCAGCCGGATCACGCCCGAGCGTGAGTCCGAGCTGTACGCGGCCGTGCTCGCCCTCCTCCGTGAGGTCGGTTACGACGCCCTCACCATGGACGCCGTGGCCGCCCGTACCCGCTCCAGCAAGGCCACCCTCTACCGCCAGTGGGGCGGCAAGGCCGAGCTCGTCGTCAGGGCGCTGCGGCACCAGAAGCCGCTCCGGTTCGCCGATGTGGACACCGGGTCCCTGCGCGGAGACTTCCACGAACTGGCCGTACGTCAGGACGACCGCCAGATGCGCCAGCACGCCGCGCTCATGCGGGGCATGGCCATGGCGGTGCACGACAACCCCGATCTCCTGCGCGCCTTCCGTGAGTTGCTGATCGAACCGGAACAGGAAGACCTGCGCCTGATGCTGCAGCGCGCTGTCGAAAGAGGCGAAGTCCGCGCGGACAACCCCGCGTTCGACTACCTCATGCACGTGCTGCACGGCGGGATCGGGGCCCGGAGCGTGATCGACGAGCTGCCGCCCACGCAGGACTTCCTTCTCTCCTACATCGATGCCGTGGTTCTCCCCGCCCTCGGCGTCTGACCCATGCCCGTACCCATGTCCGTGTCCGCGCCCATGCGTCCACCCACAGCACCTGACACGACCGCTCACGTCGTCGGGCCGAACCCTCCTGACCTGTAAGACCCCACGACCCGACCGGGAGTACGTCTCGTGGCAACGTTTCTGAGCAAACTCGGCCGATTCGCCTTCCGGCGACGGCACTTCGTCGCCCTGATCTGGGTGGCCCTCCTGACCGTCGCGGGCCTGGGCGCCGCACAGGCGCCCGCAGCCGGCTCCAGCTCCTTCTCGATTCCCGGCACCGAGGCACAGAAGGCCTTCGACCTGCTGGATGACCGTTTCCCCGGCTCCAGCGCCGACGGAGCCACCGCACGGGTCGTCTTCAAGGCGCCCGAGGGGGAGAAGATCACCGCCCCTGACAACAAGGCCACCGTCCAGCAGGCCGTCCAGGAACTCGGCACCGGCTCCGAAGTCGCCTCCGTGGTCGACCCGTTCAAGGCAAAGGCCATCAGCAAGGACGGCTCACTCACGTACGCGCAGGTGTCGTACGAGGTCCCCGGCATGGAGCTGGAGGACTCCTCGCGCGACGCGCTGCAGGACGTCGCCCAGGACGCCCGCGGCGAGGGGCTGACCGTCGAAGTCGGCGGTGACGCGCTCAACACCATTCCCGAGACGGGCTCCACCGAGGTGATCGGCCTCGCCGTCGCCGCGGTCGTACTGGTGATCACGCTCGGTTCGTTGATCGCGGCCGGGCTTCCGCTGCTCACCGCACTCATCGGCGTCGGCATCGGCGTCTCCACGATCACCGCGCTGGCGAACACGCTCGAACTGGACTCCACCACCTCGACGTTGGCGATGATGATCGGCCTGGCCGTCGGCATCGACTACGCCCTCTTCATACTCTCCCGGTACCGAGCGGAACTCGCCGACGGCCGCGAACGGGAGGAGGCGGCCGGCCGCGCCGTCGGCACCGCGGGCTCGGCGGTGGTCTTCGCCGGTCTCACGGTCGTGATCGCGCTCGTCGGCCTGGCGGTGGTCGACATCCCCGTACTGACGAAGATGGGCCTCGCGGCAGCGGGCACCGTCGCCGTCGCCGTCCTCATCGCGCTCACCCTCATCCCGGCCCTGATCGGTTACGCGCGCAAGCGGGTGCGGCCCGCGGGCGCGAAGCGGCGCAAGGCCCCGGAGGGCAGCCACAAGAAGGCCAAGCACGGCGACACGAAGCGGGCCGAGGGCGGACCCTCCGAGGAAGCACGCGCCGACGCCGCCCGTAGCGACGCAGCCCGTACCGAGACCGCCCGTACCGAGGCCAAGCCGAACATGGGCACCCGCTGGGCGCGCTTCGTCGTCCGCCGTCCCGTCACCATCCTGCTGCTCGGCGTCCTGGGCCTCGGCGCGGCCGCGGTCCCGGTCGGCGAGCTCGAACTCGGCCTGCCCGACGACGGTTCCCAGCCGACGGACACCACGCAGCGCAAGGCGTACGACCTGCTCTCCGACGGCTTCGGGCCCGGCTTCAACGGACCCCTCATGGTCGTCGTCGACGCCCGCGCCGGCGACGACCCGAAGGGCGCGGTCAGCGAGGTCACCAAGACGGTCAAGGGCATGGACAACGTGCTCTCCGTGACCCCGCCCAAGTACAACAAGGCCGGCGACACCGCGATGATCAACGTGATCCCGGACTCCGCGCCGTCCGACGCCGCGACCGAGGACCTGGTCCACGACATCCGCGGTGCGGGGGAGGACATCAAGGCCGGTACCGACGCGACGGTCCTGGTCACCGGCACTCCCGCGATGAACATCGACGTCTCGCAGAAGCTCGACGACGCGCTGGCCCCGTATCTGGCACTCGTCGTCGGCCTCGCCTTCCTGCTGCTGATCGTCGTCTTCCGCTCGATCCTCGTGCCGCTCAAGGCCGCGCTCGGCTTCCTGCTGTCCGTACTCGCCGCGCTCGGCGCCGTCGTCGCCGTCTTCCAGTGGGGCTGGCTCGCCGAGGTGATGGCGGTGGAGGAGACCGGCCCGGTGATGTCGATGATGCCGATCTTCATGGTGGGCGTCGTCTTCGGACTGGCCATGGACTACGAGGTCTTCCTCGTCACGCGCATGCGGGAGGCGTACGTGCACGGGGAGCGGCCGCGTGAGGCGGTCGTGACCGGATTCCGGCACGGAGCCCGTGTGGTCACCGCCGCGGCCGTCATCATGATCGCGGTGTTCGCGGGCTTCATAGGGTCGACCGACTCGATGGTCAAGATGATCGGTTTCGGCCTGGCCGTGGCCGTCTTCTTCGACGCGTTCATCGTGCGCATGGCCATCGTCCCGGCGGTCCTCGCGCTGCTGGGCAGGGCCGCCTGGTGGCTGCCCCGCTGGCTCGGCCGTGCGCTGCCGAACGTCGACGTCGAGGGCGAGGGCCTGCGGGACACCCCGGCGGGCGGCCCGAAGGACGGCGGTCCCGGTGCCCCCGTGGCGATCCCGCGCCCCTCGACCGAGCGCGTGCCCGTGACGGCCGGAGCAGCCGCGTCCGCGTCGGCCGCCCGCCCGGCCGCCGCGGCGTCCGAGCAGTACGAACTCGCGGGCTGCGGCGTACACGGCACCGTCCGCAACGCCGACGGGGCGGGCGTGGGGCGCGCGGCGCTGACGCTGATCTCCATGAGCGGGCGCCAGCTGGGCCGTTCCACCGCGCACGAGAACGGCTCGTACGTCCTGGACGCCCCGGAGCCCGGCAGCTACGTGCTGATCGTCGCGGCCGACCGGCACAAGCCGCGGGCCTCCACGGTCGTCGTCGGCGACGAGCCGCTGAGCCACGACATCGTGCTGTCCGGCACCAGCGGCCTGGCGGGCCAGGTGCGCAACGCGGCGGACGGCCGGGCGGTCACCGACGCCATGGTCGTCGTGACCGACGAGCGGGGCGAGGCGCTGGCCACCGGAAAGACGGGCCAGCGCGGCGAGTTCAGCTTCGAGGGCCTGGTCACCGGGACCTTCACGCTCGCGGTGAACGCGCCGGGCTACCGGCCCACCGCCCGGCCGGTCGAAGTGGACGGGAACGGTGTGACCCGCATCCAGATCGAACTGGCGGCGGGCGCACAGGTGCAGGGCACGGTGCGTGCGGGGGCGCGCAACGAGCCGCTGCCGGATGCGCGGGTCACGCTCGTGGACGCGGCGGGCGACGTGGTGGCGACGTCCACCACCGGCGAGGACGGCGCGTACGCCTTCACGGACCTGGACGGCGGCGACTACTCGGTCGTCGCCGGCGGCTACCCGCCGGTCGCGACCACGCTGCACGTGGACGGCCCGGGCGTGGAGGGATTCGACATCGAACTCCGCCACCCGGACGAGTAGTTCGCACCGGCCCCCAGGGTCCCCGGCGGGCCGGTGCGCGGCGCGCGTGACGAGCGAGCGCGCGCCGCCCGGCCCGTTCGGGACGGCCCCGGTCCCGGCGTATGCCCTTCGGCGCGGTCCCGGGAGGGCCCGCACCTGTCGCGCCGGGGCCGGGTCCGGCACCGGCACCGGCACCGGCGGGCGCGTGGGAGTGCGGAGAGCGGCCGGCCGGTCAGCGGTAGTTCACGAACTGCAGCGGGAAGTCGAAGTCCTTTCCCTTCAACAGCGCGATGATCTCCTGCAGATGGTCACGGCTCTTGGACGAGACGCGCAGCTCGTCACCCTGCACCTGCGCCTTGACGCCCTTCGGGCCCTCGTCGCGGATGACCTTCGCGATCTTCTTGGCCTCGTCCTGCGCGATGCCCTCCTTCAGCGACGCGAAGATCTTGTACTCCTTGCCGGACGCCTGCGGTTCACCGGCGTCCAGAGCCTTCAGGGAGATGCCGCGTTTGATCAGCTTGGACTGGAAGATGTCGAGGACCGCCTTCACGCGCTCCTCGGCGTTGGCCCGCATCTCGATCTTCTCGCCCGACCACGCGACCGAGGCGTCCACGCCGCGGAAGTCGTAGCGCTGGGAGATCTCCTTGGACGCCTGGTTGACGGCGTTGTCGACCTCCTGCCGCTCGACCTTCGAGACGATGTCGAAACTGGAGTCGGCCATGGTGAGTTGGCTCCTCTGGATAGATCCGTCACAGAAGCGGCCCGCGACGCGAACCGCGCGGTCAGCCTAGCCACTGAGCAGGCCCCGCACCCCTGATCAACCGGGTGGCGAAGCACCCCCGGGCATCGGGTATGGTTTACAGCGTTGCCACGGAGCACCGCCCATCGGCGGGCCCGGGCAGCAATCCCAGGCGGTGTGCCCGAGCGGCCAAAGGGAGCAGACTGTAAATCTGCCGGCTCAGCCTTCCTAGGTTCGAATCCTAGCGCCGCCACAGGACAGAAAGCCCTCCCGGACCTGCTGTGAAGCAGCTCCGGGAGGGCTTTTTCGTGTCCGACTCCCGAGCAGGTCGCGTGGGCGAGAAGTGCACTTGCCTCACCCTGCCTCGCCCTGATCCCATCCCTGACCAGCGCGTGTTCCCGTCAGTCGTCCCCGGGGAACGGCCGGTCGGCTGAGTGATCAACGGCTCGCGCCGTCGCCGTGATCGATGGGGACGAGGAGACCGGCCGGGACGAGTACCGCCATGGTCAATGCAACAACGTTGAGGGCCACGTCGAGAGTGCCGTACACGTCCAAGTGCCGGAAGTGGAAGATCAGGTGCAGCACGTCGAAGGTCAGCCAGGCCAGTCCTGTGGCCTGGCTGACGAGGTTGTTTCGCACGTGCCCCAGGGCGAAGAGACTGAGTACGAACAGTGCCAGGAACATGGCTCCGGCGTCCGTCGCGAGATGCTCGTTGTACGGGCCGAGTTGGGGCAGCCAACTCAGGCCGAAGCCGGGAAAGTCGCGGTACCACTGGTGTGGGGCGAAGTAGGCCCAGCCACCGGTGTAGGCACCGATGAGGGCGAGGATCGCCAGGAGAACGCGTCGAGAGTGGATGCCCATGTCCTCAATGACGAACGGCAGCGCCGGATTGTGACGGCCTCAGCGCCGAACGGAGGAGTTCACGCAGCGGCGCCGCCGGCCTGGACACACCCCTCAGCGTCGAGATCGCCGAGCCGCCTTTTGGTCGCTGCCTCGCCGAGCCGCCTGTTGGCCGCTGCCGTACGCGCCCACCCTGCACGGGTTTCCCGCCGGTTCCCCGACTCGTCGGACACCCGACGGCCCGAGCCCGGACCGGCCAGGACCCTCCCGCAAGCGCGGGAGTGCTGAGGGGGAGGGCCTCGTCTGACCCTCCGGCAGGGCGTGGCCGTGCGAGGCCCCAGACCCTCAGACGCTTGCGGCGGGCTCACGCCCGTGCTCGCGCACCGCGATCCGGGCCAGCTTGGTGAGCATCATGCCGTTGCGAACCGCGACAAGGTAGTTGACGGGGAGTCCGTGCATCCTCGTACCCGGGCCCCTGAGGGGATGCCAGTCGAGGACGAAGAGAGTGTGCTCGCCCCAGGGGACCAGGTTCATGGCGATGCGGGCGGCACCGAAGGGGTCTGCCTTGGCTTCCAGTTCCAGGCGGCGTCGCGGTTCGCAGACACGGACGACGCAGGTGTCGTCGAGGGTCAGTGCGCCCAAGCCGACGCGGACGCGCAGGCGGGCTCCGACGGCGGGCCAGTGCGGGTCCGCGGCGAGGACCTGCCGGGTTCCCGTCACCCACTCCCCGTAGCGGTAGCCGTCGCACAGCAGGTCCCAGACCTCGGTGGGTGAGCTGAGGATCAGACGGCGGTTACGGGCCACGCCGACCACACTCCTTCCGAGACGGGGACCATGGACGCCCCAAGCCGGTCCTCGGGGACCGGTGCCGACGGCCGCTGCACCGGACTCGGCACAGTCTTCGACACTAGCCACACGTCACGCCCCGGCACCGCAACGACCGGGCCGGCAGATCGACTCGTACTCCACCGTGAGCACCACCGTGTCCTCAGACAGGAGGGGGAGACCGCTCAGCCGCCCGCGCTGTCGGTGAGATCAGCATTTCCTGAATTCAGCATTCCGTGTACTGTCGCAGGATGCTGTCCATCGCTCCCGACATCGAGGTGCTGGTCCGGTTCGGCCGTGCGCTCGCCGATCCGATCCGCTGCCGGCTGCTGCTGGCTCTGCGGGAGGCCCCGGCCCATCCGTCCGATCTGGCGGACGCGCTGGAGATCTCCCGTACCAGGCTGTCCAACCACCTGGCCTGTCTCCGTGACTGCGGGCTGGTCGTCGCCGTTCCTGTGGGCCGCCGGACGCGATACGAACTCGCCGATCCCCGCATCGGGCACGCACTGGACGACCTGCGTACGGCGGTGGTTGCCGTGGATGCGGGCCGCACCTGTGCCGACGCCGATGAGGAGGGCTGCTGCTGAGATGGCCACGATCTCGCTCGGACCGTCTCCGCAGCGCCGCGAGGCGCTGAGCCGCCGCATCCGGATCCTGGTCGCAGCCACCATCAGTTACAACGTCGTCGAAGCCGTGGTGGCCATCACGGCGGGCAGTCTTGCTTCGTCCACAGCCCTGGTCGGCTTCGGCCTGGATTCCGTCATCGAGGTCTCCTCCGCCGCGGCGGTCGCCTGGCAGTTCTCGGCGCGCGAGTACTCCGTACGTGAGGCGAGGGAGAAGCGCACCCTGCGGATCATCGCCTTCTCCTTCTTCGCACTCGCCGCATACGTGACCGTCGACGCCGTCCGCGCACTGCTCGGCTCCGCGGACGCAGACCGGTCGGTCCCCGGCATCGTCCTCGCCGCCCTCTCGCTGGCGGTCATGCCGTTCCTGTCGGCTGCTCAGCGCCGCACCGGACGAGAGCTCGGCTCTGCCTCGGCCGTAGCCGACTCGAAGCAGACCCTGCTGTGCACGTACCTCTCCGGGGTGCTGCTGCTGGGCCTGCTGGCCAACGCCACCGTCGGCTGGTCGTGGGCAGACCCCGTCGCGGCACTGATCATCGCCGCCGTCGCGGTGAAGGAAGGCCGCGACGCATGGCAGGGCAAAGGCTGCTGCGCGGCACCGGCGACGCCAGGGGCACCGGCTCTCGATGCCGGTACGTGCGGCCCCGGCGCGAAATGCGACTGCTGCACCTGAGCGCCGCCACGGAGCTGAGCTCCTCCCCCTGTACGCGTAGGCAGGGGCGTTGCGGCGACGCCGATGTTCCAAGGTCAGGGAAGTCCGGAAGCCGTCGCCGGGCTTCTCAGCCCGCCGCTCCCGCGTCCTGCTTGAGTGCGGTGTCGACGGCGAGCGCCGTCGCCACGACCAGGCTGCGCAGCGGGTCTTCGAGCGGCTGGTGGACCTCCAGGACGTAGTTGTCCGCGGAGGTGAACGCCGCCTTGGCCAGGCCTGCCCACTTCTTGGTGATGCGGGCGATCTCGGTGCCGTTCTTGTCGACGATCGAGAAGTTCCAGGCTCGCCAGTTCTCGGCCTTCAGGGTGCCGATCTGACGGCCGCCCGCCTCCATCGAGAAGTTGATCTTCCCGAAGACGTTCTGCTGCACGATCTCGCCGACCTTCGCTCCGTCGCGTCGTTCGACGATCAGACGGGACTTCACGAACTTCGCCGGCCGGGTGAGGACGAGTTGCACCTTCCCCTCGGCGTCGCGTACCTCAAGGCGGTGTGTGAGGAACTGGTCGACGTCGGTGAGGAAACGCATCACCTTCTTCGCCTTGCTCTGGCCGGTCTGCGTCACAGACCCCAGGGCCTGGCCGTCCCCGTCGAACACCTTGTACTCATTGGTGAGTTCGATCAGTTTGCCCTTCTGGTTCACCACGACGACCGGTGAGTCGAAGAGCGTGCGCCCACTGGGCGTCATGCGTTCTGAGGTCATGACCGGGACCGTACCGCCTCCGTGCGGGGGCTCATTGAGTAGTACCTACTCGTGACAGCCGGCACATCGGGCATACGGACAGGGCACGTACCTCCGGAGCGGATCAGAGCCGGGTCAGGTCGCGGATCCAGGTCGTAACCCCGAACCACTGAACTCCCCGAAGCCCGAACCCCCGAACCCCCGAACCCCCGAAGCCCGGACCGGGGACGGCTCCGGACCGGCATGTCCGGTCCGGAGCCGTCGCCTCGGCTGGGCTAGGTCGACGTCTGCGATCGTGTGCCCATTCCCGCACACAGCGCCCAGATGATGAACACGTCGATCGCCAGCGTGATCACTGCCCAGAGCGGGAAGTAGGGCAGCCACATGAAGCTGGCGATCATGCCCAGGCCGGCGAGCGCTATGCCGATCCATCGGGCCCATGTGGCGCCCGTCATCATCACGGCTATGCCGGCGACGGCGATCGCGGCGCCCAGAAAGAGATGGACCCATCCCCAGCCTGTGAGGCTGTAGTCGAACGCGTAGTTCGCGGTCGACGCGAACACGGCGTCCTCTCGCAGGGCTGCGACACCCGACGAAACGGCGAGCAGTCCGCCGAAGAACATCAGGGCACCGGCCAGCCTCGTCCAGCCGCTGAACATTGTCGTCGGCTTGCCGGTATGACGCACCGCGGTGCCCGCATGCGCTCCACTGGCAGCATGAGATGCCATGTCGAGACCCTCCTCCTGCAAGGTCTGCCTTCACCTGTTCAGGTGCTTATGCCCCAGTTTGGCAGATTATCGGCAGCTGGCTACCGGAGACGTTTCCGCAGCTCAGAGCGGCAACAGGGGCTCAAGCCCGGCCTCCCACGCCCCGCCACCCGCGGTCTCCGCCGCGTCCGGGTCCGCCGTCCCGCCATCACGGGAGGCCACGGGGCCTGACACCCTCGGAGTCGCTCTTGCCAGGGACACCTCGCACCCCCGATGTTTCCGGTGCGGTGAACCCGGCCAGACGCGTAGCAGTCGCAACCGAACGACGCGAGCCCGGGGAGTCGCCCCGGGGCGCGCAGCGCACGCCGGGGGAGTAGGAGCCGAGTGAACACACGTGTGACCGGAGAGGACGCGGGAGCGGACAGCCGCCGGAACGGCACCGCGACGCCTCCCGACGCCCGGAAGGCGCCCTCCGCCACGGCCCCGCCGTCCTCGCCGCCGTCCTCCCCTTCGCTCTCACCCTCGCCCTCGTCCCCGTCGGAGCCTGCGCCCTCGTCCGGACGCCGGTCGGTGCGCGCCTCCCTGCCCGGAGCCGCCGAGTGCCGCACCGCGCTCCGCCGTACGCCGGTCTCCGTCTGGAACGACGACGTCACCGACTGGGCGGCCGCTCTCACCTACTACGCGGTGCTCGCGATCTTCCCCGCGCTGCTCGTCACGGTCTCGGCCGTGGGCCTCGCCGGTACGGACGCGACCAGGGAACTCATCGTCCGCGTGACCACCGTCCTGCCCGCCCAGTCCGGCGAACTCATGGCCGGTGCGCTGAAGGACATGGCCGCGCAGAGCACCGCCGCCTGGCTGCTCGCCGTGTTCGGCACGGCCGGATCGCTCTGGTCCGCTTCCAGCTACCTCAGCGTCTTCCGCCGTGCGCTCCACGCCATGCACGGCGTCGAGGACCACCGTCCGGTATGGCGTACGGTCCCGCGGATCGTGTTCACCGCCCTGGCGCTGCTGGCTCTCCTCGTCTCCAGCGTCTTCGTGCTCGTACTCAGCGGTGAGGTCGCACGTGCGGCCGGCGGCCTGCTCGGCATGGGCGGCTTCGCCGCCGGCGCCTGGAACACGATGAAGTGGCCGCTGCTGCTGGGACTGGTCGCGGTGCTCGTGCTGGTCGTCTTCCGCACCGGACCCGCCGGGACGCGAGGCGTACGGAGAAGGGCGCCGGGCGGTGCGCTCGCCGTGGTGCTCTGGCTCGTGGCGTCGCTGGGCTTCGCCCTCTACACCTCGCACGTCGGCACGTACCACAAGCTGTACGGGTCGCTCGCCGGGATCGTCGTCTTCCTGATCTGGCTGTGGATGTCGAATCTCGCGCTGCTCGTCGGCGCGCAGTTCAACGCCGAACTCGCCAAGTTGCGCCGCGACGGGGACGGTTGAGCCGCCCCTGAGCCCGTGCCCCTGAGCCGTCAGGGCGTCCGTCCGACCGGCCCGTCTCACGCCGAAGGCGAACCGGAGGCACCACCGGAGGCTCCGCCCGCACGGCTCACCTCAGCGCGACCGCCCCCACCGCCTCCTCGACCGGGGTGTCACCGCCGATCAGTTCGAGCGTCAGACCTGCCGTGCCTGGCGCGTGCAGCAGTGCGCCGAGCACCGCCGCGACATCGTCCCGCGTCACCTCGTCGCGCCCCGTCCGCTCCGCGAGCCGGACCTTGCCCGTACCCGGTCCGTCCGTCAGGCGTCCCGGCCGCAGCACCGTCCAGTCGAGGCCGCTCCGTGCCCGTACGGCGTCGTCGGCGGCGCCCTTGGCGCGCTGGTAGGCGGCGAATACCGGGTCGGTACCGGGCGGTGGCTCGGTGAGTCCGGCGTCGGCACCCATCGACGAGACGATGATGTAGCGCCGCACGCCCGCCTGCTCCGCCGCGTCCGCGAAGAGCACCGCGGCGTCGCGGTCCACCGTCTCCTTTCGTGCCGCGCCGCTGCCGGGACCGGCTCCCGCGGCGAAGACGACGGCGTCGGCGCCTTCCAGATGAGCGGCGACCTCCCCGACGGAAGCCGACTCCAGGTCGCAGACGACCGGTTCGGCGCCGGCCGCTCGCAGATCCCCGGCCTGGCCGGCGTTGCGGATGATGCCCGCGGCCTCGTCCCCTCGCGCCGCGAGCAGGCGCTCCAGGCGCAGGGCGATCTGACCGTGTCCACCAGCGATGACTGTGCGCATGCCCCGACCGTACGTCACGTCCGCGGGGCCGCGCGCTGAGACGCCGTCAGCCTTGCGACTGCCGCGGCAGATCGAACTCCGACGTACCCGTGAAGTCGCAGAACTCGCGCACCGCACTGGTGCGCGCGACAACACGCCCCCGGTGCACGACGATCCGGCTGTACGCGAGTGAGAGCGCCCCCGCCAGATCCGTACCGCGAACGGCGAGCAGCTCCGCCGGGAAGCCCGCCTCCACCCGCACCTCCGGGAGGCCCATCGTCGTACGCGCCCGCGCGCAGACCGCGTCGTACGCCGCCTCCGGCCCGGCCTCGCCGTGTGAGGCGAGCAGATAGGCGGCCTCCAGCGGATCGCCCCTGCCGACGGAGTTGGCCGCGTCCCGCAGCGCGCCGCTTCCTGCCGCGACGGTGACCCCGGCCGCCTTGAGCAGCCGTACGGGTGCGACACGCGAAGGCGAGGTCTGCGATGGGCGTTCCAGCACGGCGCAGCCGCCCTGCGGCAGGCACACCACCGTGACTCCGGCGGCGGCGAGGCGCTCGGCCGTACGGACCGCCGGCTTGTAGGACATCCTCGCGAGCCCCGCGCACGGGCCGATGGCGACGCCCGGGCGCAGCCCGCCCGCTGCCGCCGCCAGCCGGGACAGCCGGGCCGGGTCCGCGCCGTCGGTGTGGAGGTCGACGGGGCAGCCGTGCTCAGCCGCCACCTCCAGTACGGCGTCCACGTAGCCCGCCGGATCGGGGTCGAGGTCGGGGCAGCCTCCGATGACGGACGCGCCCATCTTCACCGCGTCGCGCAGCATCGACAGGCCGTCCGCGCCCGCGACTCCGGTGAGCAGCCGCGGCACCGCCACGGTGCTCAGCTCCACGAGGCCGCGCAGTGCCCGGCGCGCCTGCAGCACCGCCTCCAGCGAGCGCAGTCCCGCGACGTCGCCGATGTGTACGTGGGTGCGCGTCGCGGTGGCGCCGAGTCCGAGCTGCAGCAGGGCGGCCTCCGTCGTGCGCCGCTGTACGTCCTCGGGGGCGCTGCGCGGAGGGCCGTCGGAGGTGGGGGAGACGGCTGTCAGCGCGGTGTCGTAGTGGGCGTGCGCCTCGGCCGGAGCCGGAAGCAGCAGATAACCGGCTAGGTCGACCCGCGTGCCTCCGCCCGGCTGCGGGCTCTGGGCGAGGCTCCCGGCCGTACCGACGGCCTCGATTCGGCCGCCTCCCAGCCGTACGTCCACGGTGCGGCCGTCGACGAGCCGTGCGCCGCACAGCATGAGGCTGCGGGGCGAGGTGCTGTCACCGGCGCTGTCGCGGGGAGCGGCCGGCTCGCGGGCGGCGACGCCGGAGGAGGCGCCGGAGGAGGAGTCGCGGTGGGGAGCGGCGTCGTCCGCGGAGGCGGTGTCCGAGGACCTGACCTCCGGGGCGTGGGCATCCGAGGACGTGGCATCCGGGGACGTGGAGCCGGCGCCCGGGTCCGCACCGGTCGCGCCGTCGTTCGGTTCTCCGTTCGCCGGGTCGCTCCCGGAGCCGCTGCCGGAGGTGTTCGCAGGGCTGTTGGCGTCACCTTCCGCCGGGCCGTACGGCGAGCCGTTCGCATCACTGCCCGGGCCGCCCTGCGAGCCGGGTTCGTCGCGGGGGTCGTTGCCGTCTCCCGGCCTCGCTGACTGGCTGTCGGCCATCGCACTCCCCACATCGGCGGATGATCATGATCACGCAGCGTGAGTAGAGAGTAGGGCGCCGGTAGGGCACCGGCGAGGAGGAGGCGAATAGTCGTACTGGCGTGGTGCGAGGGGACGTTGGGGCTTTCCGGGGCCTCGGATGAGACGCTGGAGGCAGGGCCGGGAAGGGTGCCTGACGGGCCCGATACGGATTTCACCTTTGGCTGTCAGGCGTGTAATGTCTTCACCGCTCGCCCCAATAGCTCAGTCGGCAGAGCGTCTCCATGGTAAGGAGAAGGTCAACGGTTCGATTCCGTTTTGGGGCTCTGATGTGTGAGATCTCCCGTCGGGAGATGGGAGTCCGCGCATCGAGGCGGTGTAGCTCAGTCGGTAGAGCAAGCGGCTCATAATCGCTGTGTCACCGGTTCAAGTCCGGTCACCGCTACTTCACCGAATGTAGCCGATTGTGGGTTCGGTCCTTCGATCGGCTACTCTTCCTGCGTTCTAGCCATCCGTCCGTCAAGGAGCACTCACGTGGCTGCCACAGACGTCCGCCCGAAGATCACGCTGGCCTGCGTGGAGTGCAAGGAGCGGAACTACATCACCAAGAAGAACCGGCGCAACAACCCGGATCGTCTGGAGATGAAGAAGCACTGCCCGCGCTGCAAGGCCCACACGGCCCACCGCGAGACACGCTGAACCAGGCCCTTCCACGAGGCCGTCCCCGCACCGGGGGCGGCCTCGTGTCGTTGCCCGCCCGGCTCCGTCCCCGGCCAGGCCCGGCCAGGAGGCAGGCGGGATGCGCCGGCCGGGCCGTTCACGGACCCTCCCCGGCCCGATTCACCGTCACCGACCAGGAGGTGCCGCACTCATGGCGCTCGACCAGTCCTTCGTCGGGCGGAGCTATCCGCCCACGGCCCCGTACGAAGTGGGCCGCGAGAAGATCCGCGAGTTCGCCGAGGCCATCGGCGACACCAACCCGGCGTACACGGACCGCGCGGCCGCCGAAGCCCTCGGGCACCCCGATGTGATCGCCCCGCCGACGTTCGTCTTCGCGATCACCTTCCGCGCGGCCCGGCAGGTCACCGAGGACCCGCAGCTGGGCCTCGACTACAGCCGTGTGGTGCACGGGGACCAGAAGTTCGCCTACACCCGTCCCGTACGGGCGGGGGACCGTCTGACCGTCACATCGACCATCGAGTCGGTCAGGTCCATGGCGGGCAACGACATCCTCGACGTGCGCGGCGAGGTGCACGACGAGTCGGGCGAGCACGTGGTGACCGCCCACACCAAGCTGGTCGCCCGTGGCGCCGAGGAAGAGCAGCCCGCGTCGCAGACAGGGGAAGCGTGATGGCAGCGAAGATCGCGTACGAGGATGTCGAGGCCGGCACCGAACTGCCCGCGTGCACCTTCCCCGTGGACCGGGAGCGGCTCGTGCGCTACGCCGGAGCCTCGGGGGACTTCAACCCCATTCACTGGAACGAGCGTTTCGCCAAGGAGGTCGGCCTGCCCGACGTCATCGCTCACGGCATGTTCACGATGGCCGAGGCGATCCGCGTCGTCACCGACTGGACCGGCGATCCGGGGGCGGTCGTCGAGTACGGGGTGCGCTTCACCAGGCCCGTCGTCGTGCCCGATGACGACAAGGGCGCGTCCGTCGAGGTGAGCGGAAAGGTCGCGGCCAAGCTCGACGGCGAGGCACGCACCGTACGGGTTGATCTGACGGTGATGAGCGCGGGCCAGAAGGTGCTGGGCATGTCCAGGGCCGTGGTGCGGCTCGCCTGACGGGTCCGTACGCCGGGGCGGGGACAGGGGTGCCGCCGTGGCCGCCCGCCCCGCGCGCTCTCGTACGCTGGAGCGCGTGCAGGAACTCCATGACGCCCCCCTCGCCCCGCTGACCACCTTCCGGCTCGGCGGTCCCGCCGCCCGCCTCCGCACGGCCACGACCGACGACGAGGTCGTCGCCGCCGTCCGCGAGGCCGACACCGCCGGCACCCCGCTGCTGATCGTCGGCGGCGGCAGCAACCTCGTCATCGCGGACGAGGGCTTCCCGGGCACCGCCCTGCGCATCGCCACCACCGGCTTCGAACTCTCCGGTACGCGCCTGGAGTTGGCGGCGGGGGAGAACTGGTCGGATGCCGTGGCCCGCACGGTCGAGGCCGGCCTCGCGGGCGTCGAGTGCCTGGCCGGAATCCCCGGCTCCGCCGGTGCGACGCCCATCCAGAACGTGGGTGCGTACGGCCAGGAGGTCTCCGCGACCATCACCGAGGTCGTCGCCTACGACCGGCGTGCGGACGAGACGGTCACGATCCCGGGCTCCGAGTGCGGCTTCTCATACCGCCACAGCCGCTTCAAGGCAGACCCCACCCGCCACGTCGTGCTCCGTGTCCGCTTCGAACTCGAGGACGCCGGCGGCCTGTCGGCGCCCCTGAAGTACGCGGAGACCGCCCGCGTCCTCGGAGTCGAGCCCGGCGACCGCGTGTCCGCGCAGACGGCGCGCGAGACGGTCCTCAAGCTCCGCGCGGGCAAGGGAATGGTGCTCGACCCGGAGGACCACGACACCTGGTCCGCGGGGTCCTTCTTCACCAACCCCGTCCTCGACGAGGAGGAGTTCGCCGCATTCACGGCCCGCGTGGCCGAACGCCTGGGAGGCGATGTCGCGGCGCCCGCCTTTCCCGCCGGGGACGGCGGCACCAAGACCTCGGCCGCCTGGCTCATCGACCGCGCCGGGTTCGCGAAGGGGTACGGGACGGGTCCGGCCCGCATCTCCACCAAGCACACCCTCGCGCTCACGAACCGTGGAGAGGCGTCGACGGCCGACCTCCTCGCGCTGGCCCGTGAGGTACGGGACGGGGTGCGCGAGGCCTTCGGCGTCACGCTGGTCAACGAGCCCGTGACGGTCGGCTGCGCGCTGTAGTACGTCACGGGCTGGTACGTCCCGGGATTCCGGCCGCGAGGTGGCTGCCCGCGCGCCCGGGACACCGCAACCCCTGCTGTGCACCCACGCGCCCCCGTGCGTCGTCCCCCACGGCAGGGCTCCGGGCGCTCCCGGTTCCCGGTTCCCTGCTTCCTGTCCCGCCGACCAGGACGCTCAGGACGCTCAGGAGGCGACCCCTACTCCCTGCCCCACCGTCGCCGGATCCTCCACCATCGCCAGGATGGCGGCAGCAAGATCGGCGCGGGAGACGGAGTGGCTGCGCGGCACATTGCCGCCGATCACCCGCTGGTACGTGCCGCTCGCGGGCTTGTCCGTCAGCTTGGGCGGCCGCACGACCGTCCACTCCAGACCGCTCGCCCGCACCGCGTCCTCCATCACGGCCAGGTCCGCGTACACCTGACGCAGCGCCCGGCGCAGCAGCGGCACCATCACCCTGCGGACCAGCAGACTCTCGCCCTCGTCCCAGGAGACCACCGGAGCCGCGCTCACCCCGATGTAGCGGCGCGCCCCGCCCTCCTCCATGGCACGCAGTATCGCCCGCGTCCCGCGTGAGGCGATGCCCGCGGCCTTGTTGCTGGGCGCACCCAGCGCCGAGAGCACCGCGTCGCGCCCGGCCACCGCGGGCACCAGCGCTTCCGGGTCGGTGACCTCCGCGGTGACGACCTCCAGCCGTACGGGTCCTTCGTTCCGTACGGGCAACCGCGCCGGATCGCGTACGACCGCGGTGACTTCGTGCCCGGCGTCCAGCGCCTGTTGTACGAGCTGCCGGCCTGTGCCGCCGGTCGCCCCGAAGACTGTGAAGCGCATCAGCGTCGCCCTTCCGTGTTCCCGGTGCAGAGTGGTGGGAGTAGGTGAGTGAACACTCACCTACTCCCACCACTCTGCCACTAAGGTGAGCGAATGCCCACTCACCCTTCGGGCGCCGCCCGCGCCACCCGGGAACGCATCCTCGACGCCGCCGAGGAGCGGATGCGCACCATCGGCCTCGCGCGCGCAACAACCAAGGAGATCGCCCGCGCCGCGAGTTGCTCGGAGGCCGCCCTCTACAAGCACTTCAAGAGCAAGGAGGAGATCTTCGTCCACGTCCTGAAGGAGCGGCTGCCTCCGCTCAGCCCGCTGCTCGACGAGCTCACCGCCGGTCCGCCCGCGGCCCACGGGTCCGACGCCCGGAGCGTCGAGCAGAACCTCACCGAGATCGCCCGGCGTGCGGCCCGCTTCTACGAACGCAGCTTCCCCATCTCCGCTTCCCTGTTCGCCGAGCCGAAGCTGCTGCAGCGTCACGACGAGGCGATGCGCAGTCTCGGCACCGGACCGCACAAGCCCGCCGAGTCGCTCGCCGCCTATCTGCACGGCGAGCGCGACGCCGGCCGCATCCGCCCCGACGCCGACCCGGAGGCCGCCGCCGCGCTGCTGATGGGGGCGTGCAGCCAGCGGGCGATTCTGCTGAGCATCGGGGGCGGGGCGGACACGGCGCAGCCGGTCGAGGAATTCGCCGTAGGCATCGTCCGTACGCTGCTCGCCGGAATCGCTCCCTCCGCGAGCCCGGATACGGAGGCTCGCTAAGCGAGCCACTCGTCGATGCCGGTGAGGGTCTTCTCCCGTACGTCCGCCGGCATCGAGGCCGCACGTACCGACTGCCTTGCCAGCTCGGCCAGTTCGTGGTCGGTGAACCCGTGCGCCTCCCTGGCGATGGCGTACTGGGCGGCGAGCCGCGAACCGAACAGCAGCGGGTCGTCGGCGCCGAGAGCCATCGGCACCCCCGCGTTCCAGAGCGTGCGCATCGGCACGTCCTCCGGCTTGTCGTACACACCCAGCGCGACGTTCGAGGCCGGACAGACCTCGCAGGTGACCTTGCGCTCCGCGAGCCGCGCGAGCAGCGCCGGATCGTCGGCAGCGCGCACGCCGTGCCCGACGCGGGCCGCGTGCAGGTCGTCGAGGCAGTCGCGCACGCTGTCCGGGCCGTTGAGCTCCCCGCCGTGCGGCACCGCGAGCAGCCCGCCGTGACGGGCGATCGCGAACGCCCGGTCGAAGTCGCGCGCGAATCCCCGCCGTTCGTCGTTGGACAGCCCGAATCCGACGATGCCGCGGTCCCGGAAACGCACGGCGAGGCGCGCGAGAGTACGGGCGTCCAGCGGGTGCTTCATCCGGTTCGCCGCCACGACGAGCCGCATTCCGAGGCCGGTCTCCCGGGCCGCGCTGTCCACCGCGTCCAGGATGATCTCCAGCGCCGGGATCAGACCCCCCAGCCGCGGGGCGTACGAGGTGGGGTCCACCTGGATCTCCAGCCAGTGCGAACCGTCCCGCACGTCCTCCTCCGCGGCCTCGCGTACCAGCCGCCGGATGTCCTCGGGTTCGCGCAGGCAGGAGCGCGCGATGTCGTAGAGCCGCTGGAAGCGGAACCAGCCCCGCTCGTCCGTCGCCCTCAGCTCGGGAGGCTCGCCGCCGCTCAACGCCGACGGCAGGTGCACGCCGTACTTGTCGGCGAGCTCCAGCAGTGTGGCGGGACGCATCGAACCCGTGAAGTGCAGATGCAGATGGGCCTTGGGCAGGGTGCGCAGATCTCGGACAGCCATCCACAGATCCTGCCGCAAACCGGTCCTCCGCCGGTAGCCGCCCGTCCCTGAACGAGCGCCGCACCGAACAGGAGGACGGCCCGCCGGCATCAGCGCGGCGGACCGTCCTCGACTGCGGACCCAGGGCGTGCGGCCCCCGGGCCTCAGCCGCGGGCCTCGCCCAGCAGCTTCTGCATGCGGGAGACGCCCTCGGCCAGGTCCTCGTCCCCGAGCGCGTACGAGAGCCGCAGGTAACCGGGGGTGCCGAACGCCTCGCCCGGTACGACCGCGACCTCAACCTCCTCCAGGATCAGCTCGGCCAGCTCGACGCTCGAGGCCGGGCGCCTGCCGCGGATCTCCTTGCCCAGCAGTCCCTTCACGGAGGGGTACACGTAGAAGGCGCCCTCGGGCTCGGGGCAGACCACCCCATCGATTTCGTTCAGCATCCGCACGATGGTGCGACGACGGCGGTCGAAGGCCGTACGCATCGCCGCGACCGCCTCCAGGTCGCCCGACACGGCGGCGACCGCGGCGACCTGCGCCACGTTGCTGACGTTCGAAGTGGCGTGCGACTGCAGGTTCGTGGCCGCCTTCACGACGTCCTTAGGACCGATGATCCAGCCGACGCGCCAGCCGGTCATCGCGTACGTCTTGGCCACTCCGTTGACGACGACGCACTTGTCGCGCAGTTCGGGCACGGCGGCCGGCAGCGAGGTGAACACGGCGTCGCCGTACACGAGATGCTCGTAGATCTCGTCCGTCAGCACCCACAGCCCGTGCTCGACGGCCCACTTGCCGACGGCCTCGACCTGAGCCGCCGGGTAGACCGCGCCGGTGGGGTTGGAGGGCGAGACGAAGACGACCATCTTCGTACGGTCCGTGCGCGCCGCCTCCAACTGCTCGACGCTCACGAGATAGTCGGTCGTCTCGTCGGCGGTGACGGGCACGGGCACACCGCCCGCGAGCCTGATCGACTCGGGGTAGGTGGTCCAGTACGGAGCGGGGACGATGACCTCGTCACCCGGGTCGAGGACCGCGGCGAAGGACTCGTAGATCGCCTGCTTGCCGCCGTTGGTGACCAGCACCTGCGCGGGGTCGATCTCGTAACCGGAATCGCGCAGCGTCTTTTCGGCGATCGCGGCCTTCAGCTCCGGGAGGCCGCCGGCCGGTGTGTACCGGTGGTTCCTCGTGTCGCGGCAGGCCTCCGCCGCCGCGTCAACGATGTAGTCGGGCGTCGGGAAGTCCGGTTCGCCCGCGCCGAAGCCGATCACCGGACGCCCGGCGGCCTTGAGGGCCTTCGCCTTGGCGTCGACGGCGAGCGTCGCGGACTCGGAGATCGACCCCACTCGGGCCGAGACACGTCGTTCGGTGGGTGACTGTGCAGGTGGCGTTGCAGCGCTCATGGAGGCATGTTCCCAGACGCCCGTGCGCCGCGGCACCGGGGATTCGGGACCGGGGCCGGGTTACGTGTTCGACGCTCGCGCGCGGACCACGTACACTCACACGTCGTCGGTTCCCGGCCCGTCGTCAGGCACGCACACCGAGCAGTCGTTCCGATGCGGTAAGTTGGGGAATCACAAAGGGTCGTAGCTCAATTGGAAGAGCACTGGTCTCCAAAACCAGCGGTTGGGGGTTCGAGTCCCTCCGGCCCTGCTCCACACACCGTCGATGCGGCGTGTGAGTGCTTGCGTACGTACTGAAATGCACCGCTGTGCGGCCGGGCCGAACGCCGCACGGCAACGACCCGGATCAGGTGAGGACGAGTGACGGAGATCACGGATACCACCCAGGTCCCAGAGCCCGGAGGGTCGTCGGAGGGCGGCAAGTCCCGCCGAGGGGGCAAGCGCGGCAAGAAGGGCCCCTTCGGGCGCCTCGGTCTTTTCTACCGGCAGATCGTCGCCGAGCTGCGCAAGGTCGTCTGGCCCACCAGGCATCAGCTGTCGACGTACACGAGCGTGGTGATCGTCTTCGTAGCCATCATGATCGGTTTCGTCACCGTGATTGACTACGGGTTCACCGAGGTCATCAAGTACGTTTTCGGCTGAGCCCGCGAAGGCACCGCCACGCGGCGCCTTCCGTACGTTCGAACCTATGAAGCCAGGAAGAAGCAGCCACCGTGTCTGATCCGAACCTGAACGATGCCGTCGAGCCCGGTGAGGGCGACGACACCGCACGCGACATCGTCGAGGCGGCGGACGACAGCGTGGAGCAGGAGCAGGTCGACGCAGAAGCGGGCGAGCCGGCCGAGGAGGCCGCCGTCCACGTCGAGTCGGACGAGATCGCGGAGACCGCCGAGGACGCCGCAGCTCAGGGCGGCGGCGAAGCCGGGCTCCTGGAGGAGCCGGAGACCGAGGACCCTGTCGCCGCGCTCCGCGACGAACTGCGCATCCTTCCCGGCGAGTGGTACGTGATCCACACCTACGCGGGCTACGAGAACCGCGTGAAGACGAACCTCGAGCAGCGCGCCGTCTCCCTCAACGTCGAGGACTTCATCTTCCAGGCCGAGGTGCCGCAGGAAGAGGTCGTCCAGATCAAGAACGGCGACCGCCGCACGGTCCGGCAGAACAAGCTCCCGGGTTACGTCCTCGTCCGCATGGATCTCACCAACGAATCCTGGGGCGTCGTCCGCAACACCCCGGGCGTCACGGGCTTCGTCGGCAACGCCTACGACCCGTACCCGCTGACCCTCGACGAGATCGTCAAGATGCTCGCTCCCGAGGCCGAGGAGAAGGCCGCCAAGGCGGCAGCCGCCGAGGAGGAGGGCAAGCCCGCCGGCGGACCCGGGCGAAAGGTCGAGGTCCAGGTGCTGGACTTCGAGGTCGGCGACTCGGTCACGGTCACCGACGGCCCGTTCGCCACGCTGCAGGCGACGATCAACGAGATCAACGCCGATTCCAAGAAGGTCAAGGGCCTTGTCGAGATCTTCGGCCGGGAGACCCCGGTCGAGCTGAGCTTCGACCAGATCCAGAAGAACTGACCGTCCCCACCCGGCTTTCGGCGGCTCGGCACACCCCTGCGAGGGGTGCCTGAGCTGCCGGTTTCAGCGCGCGCCACGGTACCGGCTATCGTGGTGCGGTATGCCTTCATCCGCTCGAAGGGTGGAGGCCGAATCACCTCTCACTAAGGACCCGGAGAGAGCATGCCTCCCAAGAAGAAGAAGGTCGCGGGGCTGATCAAGCTCCAGATCCAGGCCGGCGCGGCCAACCCGGCACCGCCGGTCGGCCCGGCGCTGGGTCAGCACGGCGTCAACATCATGGAGTTCTGCAAGGCCTACAACGCGGCGACCGAGTCGCAGCGCGGCTGGGTCATCCCCGTGGAGATCACGGTCTACGAGGACCGCTCCTTCACGTTCATCACCAAGACGCCGCCGGCGTCGAAGATGATCCTGAAGGCCGCGGGTGTGGAGAAGGGCTCCGGCACCCCGCACACGACGAAGGTCGCGAAGATCACGCGTGACCAGGTGCGGGAGATCGCCACGACGAAGATGCCCGACCTGAACGCCAACGACCTGGACCAGGCCGAGAAGATCATCGCCGGCACCGCCCGTTCGATGGGCGTGACCGTCGAGAGCTGACCGGCCGGTCAGCCCCCGTGGCAGGGCCTGCGCAGGCCCGTACCACGACTCCGTAACCGCCGTGCGGCCACAGCCGTACGACGACACTGTCAGGAGCAGAAGTGAAGCGCAGCAAGGCATTCCGCAGCGCGGACGCCAAGATCGACCGGGAGCGTCTCTACGCCCCGCTCGAGGCCATCCGCCTCGCCAGGGAGACCTCCACCAAGAAGTTCGACGCGACCGTCGAGGTCGCCCTGCGTCTGGGCGTCGACCCGCGCAAGGCCGACCAGATGGTCCGCGGCACCGTGAACCTGCCGCACGGCACCGGCAAGACCGCCCGGGTCCTGGTCTTCGCGACCGGTGACCGTGCAGCAGCCGCGGAGGCCGCGGGAGCCGACATCGTCGGCGGCGACGAGCTGATCGAGGAGGTCGCCGGCGGCCGTCTGGACTTCGACGCCGTCGTCGCCACTCCGGACCTGATGGGCAAGGTCGGCCGCCTAGGCCGTGTGCTCGGTCCGCGTGGTCTGATGCCGAACCCGAAGACCGGCACCGTCACGCCCGATGTGACCAAGGCCGTCAACGACATCAAGGGCGGCAAGATCGAGTTCCGTGTCGACAAGCACGCCAACCTCCACTTCATCATCGGCAAGGCGTCGTTCGACGACACGCAGCTCGTCGAGAACTACGCCGCGGCGCTCGACGAGGTCCAGCGTCTGAAGCCGTCGGCCGCCAAGGGCCGTTACGTGAAGAAGACGTCCATCGCCACCACGATGGGCCCCGGCATCCCTGTCGACCCCAACCGCACCCGCAACCTCCTGACCGAGGAGGACCCCGCCGCGGTCTGAGCGCCCCGCTCAGGCCCGCGCGGACCGCGACGTGATGCTGGGCCCCGTCCTCCCCGGAGGGCGGGGCCCAGTCGTGCGTTGCACACGGCGGGCATCTCCGGGTTAAGGTCCTCTGCGTACTGCTCAACAAGTGGAAAATCAGGGGGAATCAGATGCGCCAGGCCCGAATCGCCATGATGGCGGCCGGAGTTGTGATGGCGGCAGGCCTCACCGCCTGTGGCGGCTCCGGCGGCAAGGACTCCGCGAGCGGCTCCGAGGAGAAGCAGGGCCTCTCGCCCGCGCAGGTGGCCGTCACCGAGCTGGAGCAGGCGTCGAAGAGCACGGAGGAGAAAAAGTCCGCGAAGGTCGAGGGCGACCAGACGCAGGGCACCCCGCGCGGCGAGATCTCCACGAAGACCGAGGGCACCGTCGACTGGTCGGGCGGCGGCACCACCGCCGACATGACCGTCACCCAGCAGGGCTCCGGCGCGAGCGGCCTGCCGACGAGCGGCAAGCCCATGCCCGCCCGCTACACCGAGGACGCCATGTACGTGAACCTCGGTGACCAGTTCGCGTCCACGGCGGGCAAGGGCAAGCACTGGATGAAGTACGACTACGACAAGCTGGCCGAGCAGTCGGGCCCGTCGGGCGCGCTCGTCAAGGACCAGATGCAGAACAACAACCCGGCCCGCTCGGTGGATCTGCTCCTGGCCAGCGGCAAGGTGAAGAAGGTCGGTTCCGAGACGGTCAAGGGCAAGAAGACCGACCACTACAGCGGCACGATCGAGGTCGCCGAGCTGGCTCGCATGCAGTCCGAGAAGCTCAGCGAGAAGGAACTTGATCAGCTCTCCGACCAGCTCAAGCAGCAGGGCTTCAAGACCGAGAAGGTCGACGTCTGGATCGACGGCGACGATCTGCTGGTGAAGAAGCAGGAGCGGGCCAAGGGCAAGAACGGCGACCTGAACTCGACAGTCTTCTACTCGGACTACGGCACCGAGGTCTCCGTCGAGGCGCCGCCCGCCTCCGACACGCTCTCCTTCGAGGAGGCGCTGCCCGGCCGCAGCTGAGCCGGAGACCGGCAAGAGTGTGCGCCCCCTCCGGCACCGGATTTGGTGCCGGAGGGGGCGTTCGCGTAATCTCGTACGAAGCCAAAGACCGCTGGTCGTCGTCGTGCTCACTCAGAGGGCACGGTGGCCGAAGGATCCGCTAGCTGCGGGCGACCCGCGTAGGTGAATGAGGAAGCTCCCGCGCGACGTGTCCGTCGTCGCGGTCGAGCCACGCCCCATGCGCCTGCGCAGGGGCGTTTCGTCGTTCCAGCCCCTTCCGAGCGGTCTCATCACCCGGAAGGAGGCCGAGGCTCATGGCGAGGGAGCAGGTCGCGCCCGACAAGATCGCCGCCGTTGAGGAGATCACGAACAAGTTCCGTGACTCCAACGCCGCAGTGGTCACCGCGTACACAGGGCTTTCGGTTGCCCAGCTCAGGGAGCTGCGCCGCTCGCTCGGCGGGGACGCCCAGTACCGCGTGGTGAAGAACACTCTGACCAAGATCGCGGCCAAAGAGGCCGGGTTCAACGAGCTCGACGAGTTCTTCACGGGCTCGTCGGCCGTCGCCTTCGTCACCGGTGACCCGGTCACGGCGGCGAAGGGTCTTCGTGACTTCGCCAAGGAAAACCCCGCCCTGGAAATCAAGGGCGGCATCGTCGACGGCGCGCTGTACAGCGCCGCCGACCTGAACAAGCTCGCGGCGCTCGAATCCCGCGAGGTGCTGCTCGCCAAGCTGGCCGGCGGCATGAAGGCGTCCATGGCGAAGGCCGCGGCGACCTTCCAGGCCCCGCTGTCGAAGTTCGCCCGTACCGCGGACGCGCTGCGCAGCAAGGTCGAGCAGGGCGGTGCCGAGTAATTCGGCTCCCGTCGAGGCCGGGCAAGCACACGCACCCGGTCGCAGCGGGCTCGAAGTCTGACGAACCCGTCGATACGTACACACGGCACCAGCCGGACTAGTGGAAGGACCGCCACCATGGCGAAGCTCAGCCAGGACGAGCTGCTCGAGCAGTTCAGTGAGATGACCCTCATCGAGCTCTCCGACTTCGTGAAGAAGTTCGAGGAGAAGTTCGACGTCGAGGCGGCCGCCCCGGCCGCCGTCGCCGTCGCCGCCCCCGGCCAGGGCGGCGGGGCCGCCGAGGAGGCCGAGGAGCAGGACGAGTTCGACGTCGTCCTCACCGGCGCCGGCGACAAGAAGATCCAGGTCATCAAGGTCGTGCGCGAGCTGACCTCGCTGGGTCTGAAGGAGGCCAAGGAGCTCGTGGACAGCACCCCGAAGCCGGTCCTCGAGAAGGTCGCGAAGGACGCCGCGGACAAGGCGAAGGAGTCCCTCGAGGGCGCCGGCGCCTCCGTCGAGGTCAAGTGATCATCGGGGTCGCCAGACCCCTCAGCCAGGGGCGATCACCCAGCCGGGTGATCGCCCTTCGGCGTCTCTGCGGCACTCACAGAACCCCTCGGAACGGGCGGGTATGGTGATCTTCGCTGCCGTGGGGCCCTTGACGAACGGCACTTGGCGCGCAATTCTCTGGACGCGCCGTTCGCATCGATCCGGGTTCCGAGGCATGGATCGAGGACGAAGCGGGAAGTGTTGCGGCAAGCACGTTCCGCCCCGACGTACCGAGGCCGTCGGGACGGGCCGCGGCGAAGAAGAACAACTAGGGGGCCCTCCCGGAGGGAACGAGGGACAGGGTCCTCCCGGAGGAGAGATTGCCACCGGCTGGAGGCGGAGACCGGGACCGAGGCCCGGTCCCGGAAATCTGCTCTGGACATCAGTGGGCCTTGAGGCTACACTGACCCTTTGCGCTGCCTGTTAGCTGCTCCCTGCCCGTCACCAGGGGCACCGGTATGCGCGTAGAGAGTCCGAGCCCTCGGAAGGACCCCCTCTTGGCCGCCTCGCGCACTGCCTCGACCGCCAATTCGAACAACGGCGCCAGCACCGCCCCGCTGCGTATCTCTTTTGCGAAGATCAAGGAACCTCTCGAGGTTCCCAACCTCCTTGCGCTCCAGACCGAGAGTTTTGACTGGCTGCTCGGTAACGAAGCCTGGAAGTCCCGGGTCGAGGCTGCGCTGGAGAGCGGAAACGACGTCCCCACCAAGTCCGGTCTGGAGGAGATCTTCGAGGAGATCTCCCCGATCGAGGACTTCTCGGGATCGATGTCGCTGACTTTCCGCGACCACCGTTTCGAGCCCCCGAAGAATTCGATCGACGAGTGCAAGGAGCGCGACTTCACGTACGCGGCTCCGCTCTTCGTCACCGCCGAGTTCACCAACAACGAGACCGGCGAGATCAAGTCCCAGACCGTCTTCATGGGCGACTTCCCGCTGATGACGGACAAGGGCACCTTCGTGATCAACGGCACCGAGCGTGTCGTCGTCACGCAGCTCGTCCGCTCGCCGGGTGCCTACTTCGACAGCTCCATCGACAAGACGTCCGACAAGGACATCTACTCCGCCAAGATCATCCCGTCCCGGGGTGCCTGGCTGGAGATGGAGGTCGACAAGCGCGACATGGTCGGCGTGCGCATCGACCGCAAGCGCAAGCAGTCCGTGACCGTGCTGCTGAAGGCTCTCGGCTGGACGAACGAGCAGATCCTCGAGGAGTTCGGCCAGTACGAGTCGATGCGCGCCACCCTGGAGAAGGACCACACCCAGGGTCAGGACGACGCGCTGCTCGACATCTACCGCAAGCTGCGCCCGGGCGAGCCCCCGACGCGTGAGGCCGCGCAGACGCTGCTGGAGAACCTCTACTTCAACCCGAAGCGTTACGACCTGGCCAAGGTCGGCAGGCACAAGATCAACAAGAAGCTCGGCGGCGACGAGCCGCTGGACTCCGGCGTGCTCACCACGGCGGACGTCATCGCCACGATCAAGTACCTGGTCAAGCTGCACGCGGGCGAGACGGAGTCGACTTCGGCCGAGGGCGACGAGATCGTCATCGAGACCGACGACATCGACCACTTCGGCAACCGCCGCCTGCGCAACGTCGGCGAGCTCATCCAGAACCAGGTCCGCACCGGCCTCGCCCGTATGGAGCGTGTCGTCCGTGAGCGGATGACCACGCAGGACGTCGAGGCGATCACGCCGCAGACGCTGATCAACATCCGGCCGGTCGTCGCCTCCATCAAGGAGTTCTTCGGCACCAGCCAGCTGTCCCAGTTCATGGACCAGACGAACCCGATCTCCGGGCTCACCCACAAGCGCCGTCTCAACTCGCTCGGCCCGGGTGGTCTCAGCCGTGAGCGGGCGGGCTTCGAGGTCCGTGACGTGCACCCCTCGCACTACGGCCGGATGTGCCCGATCGAGACGCCCGAAGGACCGAACATCGGTCTGATCGGTTCGCTCGCCTCGTACGGACGCCTGAACGCGTTCGGCTTCGTGGAGACGCCGTACCGCAAGGTCGTCGACGGTGTCGTCGGCGACGAGGTGCACTACCTGACGGCCGACGAGGAGGACCGCTTCGTCATCGCGCAGGCGAACGCGCCTCTCACCGACGAGATGCGGTTCGCGGAGGACCGGGTGCTGATCCGCCGGCGAGGCGGCGAGGTCGACCTGATCCCGGGCGACGACGTGGACTACATGGACGTCTCGCCGCGCCAGATGGTGTCGGTCGCGACCGCCATGATCCCCTTCCTGGAGCACGACGACGCCAACCGCGCGCTCATGGGGTCGAACATGATGCGGCAGGCGGTGCCGCTCATCAAGGCCGAGTCGCCGCTGGTCGGCACCGGCATGGAGTACCGCTGCGCGGTCGACGCCGGTGACGTCATCAAGGCCGAGAAGGACGGCGTGGTCCAGGAGGTCTCCGCGGACTACGTCACGGTGGCCAACGACGACGGCACCTACACCACGTACCGCGTCGCCAAGTTCACCCGCTCCAACCAGGGAACCTCCTTCAACCAGAAGGTGCTCGTGGACGAGGGCTCGCGGGTGATCGAGGGCCAGGTCCTGGCCGACGGCCCGTCCACCGACGAGGGTGAGATGGCGCTCGGCAAGAACCTGCTGGTCGCCTTCATGCCCTGGGAGGGCTACAACTACGAGGACGCGATCATCCTCAGCCAGCGTCTGGTGCAGGACGACGTCCTCTCCTCGATCCACATCGAGGAGCACGAGGTCGACGCCCGTGACACCAAGCTCGGCCCCGAGGAGATCACCCGGGACATCCCGAACGTCTCCGAGGAGGTCCTCGCCGACCTCGACGAGCGCGGCATCATCCGCATCGGTGCCGAGGTCGAGGCAGGCGACATCCTCGTCGGCAAGGTCACCCCGAAGGGTGAGACCGAGCTGACTCCGGAGGAGCGGCTGCTGCGTGCGATCTTCGGTGAGAAGGCGCGCGAGGTCCGTGACACCTCGCTGAAGGTGCCGCACGGCGAGACCGGCAAGGTCATCGGCGTCCGCGTCTTCGACCGCGAGGAGGGCGACGAGCTGCCCCCGGGTGTGAATCAGCTGGTGCGCGTGTATGTGGCGCAGAAGCGGAAGATCACCGACGGTGACAAGCTCGCCGGCCGTCACGGCAACAAGGGCGTCATCTCCAAGATCCTCCCGGTCGAGGACATGCCGTTCCTGGAGGACGGCACCCCGGTCGACGTCATCCTCAACCCGCTCGGCGTCCCGTCCCGTATGAACCCGGGACAGGTGCTGGAGATCCACCTGGGCTGGCTCGCCTCCCAGGGCTGGAACGTCGCGGGCATCGACGAGGAGTGGGCGCGGCGCCTGCAGCAGATCGGCGCGGACGAGGTCCAGTCCGGGACCAACGTCGCCACCCCGGTCTTCGACGGCGCGCGTGAGGACGAGATCGCCGGCCTCTTCCAGGCCACCGTGCCGAACAGGGACGGCGACCGGATGGTTCTGCCCTCCGGCAAGGCCCACCTGTTCGACGGGCGTTCCGGAGAGCCGTTCCCGGCACCGATCTCGGTCGGCTACATGTACATCCTCAAGCTGCACCACTTGGTCGACGACAAGCTGCACGCACGCTCGACCGGCCCGTACAGCATGATCACCCAGCAGCCGCTGGGCGGTAAGGCACAGTTCGGTGGCCAGCGCTTCGGTGAGATGGAGGTGTGGGCCCTGGAGGCGTACGGCGCCGCGTACGCGCTGCAGGAGCTCCTCACCATCAAGTCGGACGATGTCACCGGCCGCGTGAAGGTCTACGAAGCCATCGTCAAGGGCGAGAACATCCCCGAGCCGGGCATCCCTGAGTCGTTCAAGGTGCTCATCAAGGAGATGCAGTCGCTCTGCCTCAACGTGGAGGTGCTGTCCTCGGACGGCATGTCCATCGAGATGCGTGACACGGACGAGGACGTCTTCCGCGCGGCGGAGGAGCTCGGTATCGACCTGTCCCGGCGCGAGCCGAGCAGCGTCGAAGAGGTCTGACGGGTCTGGCCGGGACGCGTTCGCCAGGCGTGCCGGCCTCCCCCTCGGCCCTGGGGGCCTGGAGGCCACCCCTCCAAACCCCGCTCAGACCATTCATCACAACCCTGAGAGGGATTGACGAGAGTGCTCGACGTCAACTTCTTCGACGAACTGCGGATCGGCCTGGCCACCGCCGACGACATCCGTCAGTGGTCGCACGGCGAGGTCAAGAAGCCGGAAACCATCAACTACCGAACCCTCAAGCCCGAGAAGGACGGACTCTTCTGCGAGAAGATCTTCGGTCCGACCCGGGACTGGGAGTGCTACTGCGGCAAGTACAAGCGCGTCCGCTTCAAGGGCATCATCTGTGAGCGCTGCGGTGTCGAGGTCACCCGCGCCAAGGTGCGCCGCGAGCGGATGGGCCACATCGAGCTGGCCGCGCCCGTCACCCACATCTGGTACTTCAAGGGCGTTCCGTCCCGCCTGGGGTACCTGCTGGATCTCGCTCCGAAGGACCTGGAGAAGGTCATCTACTTCGCGGCGTACATGATCACGTATGTCGACGAGGAGCGCCGCACGCGCGACCTGCCCTCCCTGGAGGCGCATGTCGGTGTCGAGCGCCAGCAGATCGAGCAGCGCCGCGACGCCGACCTGGAGACCCGCGCCAAGAAGCAGGAGGCCGACCTGGCCGAGCTCGAGGCGGAGGGTGCCAAGGCGGACGTGCGCCGCAAGGTGCGTGAAGGCGCCGAGCGCGAGATGAAGCAGATCCGCGACCGTGCGCAGCGCGAGATCGACCGCCTCGACGAGGTGTGGTCCCGCTTCAAGAACCTCAAGGTCCAGGACCTGGAGGGCGACGAGCTGCTCTACCGCGAGCTGCGCGACCGCTTCGGGACCTACTTCGACGGCTCCATGGGTGCGGCTGCTCTGCAGAAGCGCCTGGAGACCTTCGACCTGGACGAGGAGGCGGAGCGGCTCCGCGAGATCATCCGTACCGGCAAGGGCCAGAAGAAGACCCGTGCGCTCAAGCGCCTCAAGGTCGTCTCCGCCTTCCTGCAGACCAGTAACAGCCCCAAGGGCATGGTGCTGGACTGCGTGCCGGTGATCCCGCCGGACCTGCGTCCGATGGTGCAGCTGGACGGTGGCCGCTTCGCGACCTCCGACCTGAACGACCTCTACCGCCGCGTCATCAACCGCAACAACCGCCTGAAGCGTCTGCTCGACCTCGGCGCGCCCGAGATCATCGTGAACAACGAGAAGCGGATGCTGCAGGAGGCAGTCGACGCGCTCTTCGACAACGGCCGCCGCGGCCGCCCGGTCACGGGTCCCGGCAACCGTCCGCTGAAGTCGCTGTCCGACATGCTCAAGGGCAAGCAGGGCCGCTTCCGGCAGAACCTGCTCGGCAAGCGCGTCGACTACTCGGCGCGTTCCGTGATCGTCGTCGGCCCGCAGCTCAAGCTGCACCAGTGCGGCCTGCCGAAGGCCATGGCGCTGGAGCTCTTCAAGCCGTTCGTGATGAAGCGCCTGGTGGATCTCAACCACGCGCAGAACATCAAGTCGGCGAAGCGCATGGTCGAGCGCGGCCGTACGGTCGTCTACGACGTGCTGGAAGAGGTCATCGCGGAGCACCCGGTGCTGCTCAACCGCGCACCGACCCTGCACCGCCTCGGCATCCAGGCCTTCGAGCCGCAGCTGGTCGAGGGCAAGGCCATTCAGATCCACCCGCTCGTGTGCACCGCGTTCAACGCGGACTTCGACGGTGACCAGATGGCCGTGCACCTGCCGCTGTCCGCGGAGGCGCAGGCCGAGGCCCGCATCCTGATGCTGTCCTCGAACAACATCCTCAAGCCGGCCGATGGCCGGCCGGTGACCATGCCCACGCAGGACATGGTGCTCGGGCTGTTCTTCCTCACGACCACCGAGGAGCAGCGCGAGACCATCGGCGACGGCAGGTCGTTCAACTCCACCGCCGAAGCGATCATGGCCTTCGACGCCGGGGAGCTCTCGCTCCAGGCGGAGATCGACATCCGCTTCCCGATCGGCTCGGTGCCGCCGGCGGAGTGGACGCCTCCGATGCCCGAGCAGGGTGAGCCCGAGTGGCAGCCCGGCGACGGCTTCCGGCTGCGTACGACGCTGGGCCGTGCGCTCTTCAACGAGCTGCTGCCCGAGGAGTACCCGTACGTCGAGTACTCGGTCGGCAAGAAGGAGCTCTCCCAGATCGTCAACGACCTGGCCGAGCGCTACCCGAAGGTCACCGTCGCCGCGGCGCTGGACAACCTGAAGTCGGCCGGTTACTTCTGGGCGACCCGCTCCGGCGTCACCATCGCGATCTCGGACGTCGTCGTCCCCGACGCCAAGCCGGAGATCATCGCCGGTTACGAGGAGCAGGACGAGAAGGTCCAGAAGCAGTACGAGCGCGGCCTGATCACCAAGGACGAGCGCACGCAGGAGCTCATCGCGATCTGGACCAAGGCGACCAACGAGGTCTCCGAGGCGATGAGCGAGAACTTCCCGAAGACGAACCCGATCTTCATGATGGTCGACTCGGGCGCCCGAGGGAACATGATGCAGATGCGTCAGATCGCCGGCATGCGCGGTCTGGTGTCCAACGCGAAGAACGAGACCATCCCGCGGCCGATCAAGGCGTCGTTCCGTGAGGGTCTCTCCGTGCTGGAGTACTTCATCTCCACGCACGGTGCCCGTAAGGGTCTCGCGGACACCGCCCTGCGTACCGCCGACTCCGGTTACCTGACGCGCCGGCTCGTCGACGTCTCCCAGGACGTGATCATCCGCGAGGAGGACTGCGGCACCGACCGCGGTCTGAAGCTGGAGATCGCGGCAAGGGGCGCCGACGACGTGCTGCGCAAGGCCGCGGACGTGGAGACCAGCGTGTACGCGCGCTGCCTCGCCGAGGACATCGTCGTCGACGGCAAGGTGCTGGCCCCGGCCGGCACCGACCTGGGCGACGTGCTCATCGACGAGCTGGTGCGGCACGGCGTGGAGACCGTCAAGACCCGTTCCATCCTCACGTGCGAGTCGACGGTCGGCACCTGCGCCATGTGCTACGGCCGCTCGCTGGCCACCGGCAAGCTGGTCGACATCGGCGAGGCCGTCGGCATCATCGCGGCCCAGTCGATCGGTGAGCCCGGCACCCAGCTCACGATGCGTACCTTCCACACCGGTGGTGTGGCCGGTGACGACATCACGCAGGGTCTGCCGCGTGTGGTCGAGCTGTTCGAGGCCCGTACGCCCAAGGGCGTCGCGCCGATCTCCGAATCGGCCGGCCGTGCCCGTATCGAGGAGACGGAGAAGACCAAGAAGGTCGTCGTCACCCCGGACGACGGCTCGGACGAGACCTCGTACGCCGTCAGCAAGCGCGCCAGGCTGCTGGTGGGCGAGGGCGACCACGTCTCCGTCGGCCAGGCGCTGACGGTGGGTGCCACCAACCCGCACGACGTGCTGCGCATCCTCGGCCAGCGTGCGGTCCAGGTGCACCTGGTCGGCGAGGTCCAGAAGGTCTACAACTCGCAGGGTGTCTCGATCCACGACAAGCACATCGAGATCATCATCCGGCAGATGCTGCGCCGCGTGACGATCATCGAGTCCGGCGACGCGGAGCTGCTGCCGGGCGAGCTCGTGGAGCGTACGAAGTTCGAGGGTGAGAACCGTCGGGTCGTGGCGGAAGGCGGCCACCCGGCCTCCGGCCGTCCGCAGCTGATGGGTATCACCAAGGCTTCGCTGGCGACCGAGTCGTGGCTGTCGGCGGCGTCCTTCCAGGAGACGACCAGGGTCCTCACGGACGCGGCGATCAACGCCAAGTCCGACTCCCTGATCGGCCTCAAGGAGAACGTCATCATCGGTAAGCTCATCCCGGCCGGTACGGGCCTGTCCCGTTACCGCAACATCCGGGTGGAGCCCACCGAGGAGGCCAAGGCCGCGATGTACTCGGCCGTCGGCTACGACGACATCGACTACTCGCCGTTCGGCACCGGCTCCGGTCAGGCCGTCCCGCTCGAGGACTACGACTACGGGCCGTACAACGCCTGACCCGAGGTCATAGCTCTGCTACAGAGGACGGCCGTCCCTACCGGGGCGGCCGTCCTCTGTGCATGATGAGCCGGAGGGGGTGGTGCGGATGCTCGCCGCGAACGCCGACCGGGACCGGGCGGGGGACGTACTCAAGGCCGCATATGCGGAGGGCCGGCTGACGAAGGACGAGTACGACTACCGCGTCGGACGTGCTGTGGCGGCTCGTACGGTCGAGGAGCTCCAGCAGCTCACCAGCGACGTGCCCAATGGGCCCAGCGCCGTGCCGCCGACTTTCCAACGCCCCTTCGGCCAGGGCCAGTTGGTGCCGTTCCAACCACAGCCGATCGCACCGTACGCCGTTCCGCGCCGGCAGAACGGCATCGCGACGGCCGCGCTCGTCTGCGGCATCGCGGCTCCGGTGGTCTCCCTGGTGACCGCGCCGATCGTGTACGGGCTGCACGCGCCGTACCTCTTCTGGCTGGGGGCGGCCCCCGGGGTGATCCTCGGGCACAAGGCGCGCGCCGAGGTCCGCCGTACCCGGGAGCGGGGCGAGGGCGCGGCCACGGCGGGGCTGATGCTGGGATGGGTCTGGCTGGTGCTCAGCGGGATGCTGGTGCTGCTCCTCGGCGCGGGCTGACAGGCGTTCCGCGACGGTTCCGCTGCGGCTGCGGACGGGTTAGCACAGCTGCCCGGAGAGCGCTCCGACCTGGGGCTTCTGAGGCCCGTGGGCAGCGTGGAGACTTGTTTTGACCGGGGACGACGCGATAGGTACGCTCTGACCTTGTGCCTGGGGTGCCCCCTGCGCTCTCGTAAGCGGTCAGACGCTCGAGAAGTGCGGACGGTGGCACCGGATCTGCATGCTTCTCACCTGAGGGGCCCTTCGCCTTCGCGCGGGACTCTGCAGTCTTCGACACACCCGACCTCGTGGGTCGGGAGCGTGGCCCAGGTTAGCTTTACCGAGACGGCACACAGAAACCGGAGAAACGGTGCCTACGATCCAGCAGCTGGTCCGGAAAGGCCGGCAGGACAAGGTCGAGAAGAACAAGACGCCCGCACTGGAGGGTTCCCCTCAGCGTCGCGGCGTCTGCACGCGTGTGTTCACCACCACCCCGAAGAAGCCGAACTCGGCCCTGCGTAAGGTCGCGCGTGTGCGTCTGACCAGCGGGATCGAGGTCACGGCCTATATTCCGGGTGAGGGCCACAACCTGCAGGAGCACTCCATCGTGCTCGTGCGCGGTGGCCGTGTGAAGGACCTGCCGGGTGTTCGCTACAAGATCATCCGCGGCTCCCTCGACACGCAGGGCGTCAAGAACCGCAAGCAGGCTCGCAGCCGCTACGGCGCCAAGAAGGAGAAGTAAGCATGCCTCGTAAGGGCCCCGCCCCGAAGCGCCCGGTCATCATCGACCCGGTCTACGGTTCTCCTCTGGTGACCTCCCTCATCAACAAGGTGCTGCTGAACGGCAAGCGCTCCACTGCGGAGCGCATCGTCTACGGCGCCATGGAGGGGCTGCGGGAGAAGACCGGCAACGACCCGGTCATCACCCTCAAGCGCGCGCTGGAGAACGTCAAGCCGACCCTCGAGGTCCGCTCGCGGCGCGTCGGTGGCGCCACCTATCAGGTTCCGGTCGAGGTACGCCCCGGCCGTTCCTCCACTCTCGCGCTGCGCTGGATCGTGGGTTACTCCCGCGCCCGCCGCGAGAAGACGATGACCGAGCGTCTGCTGAACGAGCTGCTCGATGCCTCCAACGGGCTCGGCGCCGCCGTGAAGAAGCGCGAGGACACCCACAAGATGGCCGAGTCCAACAAGGCCTTCGCGCACTACCGCTGGTAGTCGCAGACCCCATCGAGACCGAGAGAAGACTGAAGCCTTATGGCTACCACTTCACTTGACCTGGCCAAGGTCCGGAACATCGGGATCATGGCCCATATCGACGCGGGCAAGACGACGACCACCGAGCGGATCCTGTTCTACACCGGTCGCAGCTACAAGATCGGTGAGGTCCACGACGGCGCTGCCACGATGGACTGGATGGCCCAGGAGCAGGAGCGCGGCATCACGATCACGTCTGCCGCGACGACCACTCACTGGCCGCTCAACGACGTCGACTACACCATCAACATCATCGACACTCCCGGCCACGTCGACTTCACCGTCGAGGTGGAGCGTGCGCTGCGTGTGCTCGACGGTGCCGTGACGGTGTTCGACGGTGTGGCCGGCGTCGAGCCGCAGTCCGAGACCGTCTGGCGTCAGGCGGACCGGTACGGCGTGCCGCGTATCTGCTTCGTCAACAAGCTGGACCGCACCGGCGCGGAGTTCCACCGCTGCGTCGACATGATCGTGGACCGCCTCGGTGCGGTGCCGCTGGTCATGCAGATCCCGATCGGGACCGAGGCGGACTTCAAGGGCGTCGTCGACCTCGTCAGCATGAAGGCGCTGGTCTGGTCGCCCGAGGCGAAGATGGGCGAGATGTACGACACCGTCGACATCCCGGCCACTCACGCCGAGGCCGCCGACGAGTGGCGCGGCAATCTGCTCGAGGCCGTCGCGGAGAACGACGAGGAGATGATGGAGCTGTACCTCGAGGGCCAGGAGCCCACCGAGGACCAGCTCTACGCGGCGATCCGCCGCATCACCCTCGCCTCGACCGGCGCCGAGGGCACTACCACCGTGACCCCCGTCTTCTGCGGAACGGCGTTCAAGAACAAGGGCGTTCAGCCCCTGCTCGACGCCATCGCCCGCTACCTCCCGTCCCCTCTGGACGTCGAGGCGATCGCGGGTCACTCCGTCAAGGACCCCGAGGAGGTCCTGACGCGGAAGCCGTCCGAGCAGGAGCCCATGTCGGCGCTCGCGTTCAAGATCGCGAGCGACCCGCACCTGGGCAAGCTCACCTTCATCCGGGTCTATTCCGGCAGGCTGGTAACCGGCTCGCAGGTGATGAACTCGGTGAAGGGCAAGAAGGAGCGCATCGGCAAGATCTACCGGATGCACGCGAACAAGCGTGAGGAGATCGAGTCGGTGGGTGCCGGCGACATCGTCGCCGTCATGGGTCTCAAGCAGACCACCACCGGTGAGACCCTCTGCGACGCGAGCAACCCGGTGATCCTCGAGTCGATGGAGTTCCCGGCTCCCGTGATCGAGGTCGCGATCGAGCCCAAGTCCAAGGGCGACCAGGAGAAGTTGGGCGTCGCGATCCAGCGGCTGGCCGAGGAGGACCCGTCCTTCCAGGTCAAGACCGACGAGGAGACCGGCCAGACGATCATTGCGGGCATGGGCGAGCTGCACCTTGATGTGCTGGTCGACCGCATGAAGCGCGAGTTCAAGGTCGAGGCCAACGTCGGTAAGCCGCAGGTGGCGTACCGCGAGTCGCTGCGCAAGGCGGTCGACAAGGTCGACTACACCCACAAGAAGCAGACCGGTGGTTCCGGTCAGTTCGCGAAGGTGCAGATCGCAGTCGAGCCGCTCGAGGGTGACGGCTACGAGTTCGTCAACCAGGTCACCGGTGGCCGCATCCCCAGGGAGTACATCCCGTCCGTGGATGCCGGCTGCCAGGAGGCCATGGAGTTCGGTGTGCTGGCGGGCTATCCGCTGACCGGCGTCCGCGTGACGCTGCTCGACGGTGCCTTCCACGACGTCGACTCCTCGGAGATGGCATTCAAGATCGCCGGTTCCATGGCGTTCAAGGATGCCGCTCGGAAGGCGAGCCCGGCACTGCTGGAGCCGATGATGAAGGTCGAAGTCACCACGCCCGAGGACTACATGGGCGATGTGATCGGCGACATCAACTCCCGTCGTGGCCAGGTTCAGTCCATGGACGACAGGAGTGGCGCCAAGCTCGTCACCGGCCTGGTCCCGCTGTCGGAGATGTTCGGTTACGTCGGGGACTTGCGCAGCAAGACCTCCGGCCGCGCCAACTACTCCATGCAGTTCGACTCCTACGCCGAGGTTCCCAAGAGCGTCGCTGAGGAGATCATCGCGAAGGTCAAGGGCGAGTAACACCGAGTTGCTCAACCCTTAGGCTGTAGCAAAGGCATTCGGGGCACTCCGGTACAGACCGTACGGCTCGTCCGTCGGCTGTGCCGGGTCCCCGGCCGCCAGCCCCCCAAGCGAACTGGTCAAGGGCATCCCCCTCGGGGTCCTGACCGGTTCATATCGACCATCTGAACCCCTCCGCAGAATGTGGAGGGTGTACAGCACCAGTCCACAGGAGGACCCCAGTGGCGAAGGCGAAGTTCGAGCGGACTAAGCCGCACGTCAACATCGGCACCATCGGTCACATCGACCACGGTAAGACGACTCTTACCGCGGCGATCACCAAGGTGCTGCACGACAAGTACCCGGCGCTGAACGAGGCCTCGGCCTTCGACAGCATCGACAAGGCGCCCGAAGAGCGCCAGCGCGGAATCACGATTTCCATCGCGCACGTCGAGTACCAGACGGAGAACCGTCACTACGCGCACGTTGACTGCCCGGGTCACGCGGACTACATCAAGAACATGATCACCGGTGCCGCGCAGATGGACGGCGCCATCCTCGTGGTCGCCGCCACCGACGGCCCGATGCCGCAGACCAAGGAGCACGTCCTCCTGGCCCGCCAGGTCGGCGTTCCGTACATCGTGGTCGCCCTCAACAAGGCGGACATGGTGGACGACGAGGAGATCATGGAGCTCGTCGAGCTCGAGGTCCGTGAGCTGCTCTCGGAGTACGAGTTCCCGGGCGACGACGTGCCGGTCGTCAAGGTGTCCGCGCTCAAGGCCCTTGAGGGCGACGCCGAGTGGGCCGACTCCATCGGCAAGCTCATGGACGCCGTCGACAGCGCGATCCCGCAGCCCGAGCGTGACGTCGAGAAGCCGTTCCTGATGCCGATCGAGGACGTCTTCACGATCACCGGCCGCGGCACGGTCGTCACCGGCCGTATCGAGCGCGGTGTGCTGAAGGTCAACGAGAATGTCGACATCATCGGCATCAAGGAGACCAAGACCTCGACGACCGTCACCGGCATCGAGATGTTCCGCAAGCTCCTCGACGAGGGCCAGGCCGGTGAGAACGTCGGTCTGCTGCTCCGCGGCATCAAGCGCGAGGACGTCGAGCGCGGCCAGGTCATCATCAAGCCGGGCTCGGTCACCCCGCACACGGAGTTCGAGGGTCAGGCGTACATCCTGTCGAAGGACGAAGGCGGTCGGCACACCCCGTTCTTCAACAACTACCGCCCGCAGTTCTACTTCCGTACCACCGACGTGACCGGCGTCGTGACCCTCCCCGAGGGCACCGAGATGGTCATGCCGGGCGACAACACCGAGATGAGCGTCCAGCTCATCCAGCCCGTCGCCATGGAAGAGGGCCTCAAGTTCGCCATCCGTGAGGGTGGCCGGACCGTGGGCGCCGGCCAGGTCACCAAGATCAACAAGTGACCCGCTGCTCCCTTCTCGGAGGGGAGCTGCCGGCTTGAAGCAGGCGAAGGGGTCCGCACGGCACACGTCGTGCGGACCCCTTCGTGCTGTCTGGGCGCAGGCACGCGTCCGGGAGAAGAGCCGCGCGTGGGGCGCGCGGCAAGAGACGGAATAGTTGACGCTTCAACGATGTTGTTCCAGGGGCAAGCACCGCTGACTCTTGGAGGAACGTCATGACCAGTGCCACCGACCACGCAAAGCTCACCGGGGAGTACGCCCTCGACCCGACCCACACCCGCATCGGTTTCGTCGCACGCCACGCGATGGTGACCAAGGTCCGGGGCGCGTTCAACGACTTCACCGGCACCGCGAACATCGACGGCGACAACCCGGAGCGTTCGTCGGTCGAGCTGGTGATCAAGGCCGAGAGCATCGACACCCGCAACCCGGACCGCGACGCGCACCTGCGCAGCAACGACTTCCTGAAGATGGACGAGCACCCGGAGATCACCTTCCGGTCGACGGGAGTCCGGCCGAACGGTGAGAACGAATTCGACGTCACCGGCGACCTGACCATCAAGGGGGTCACTCGTTCGGTGACCGTCCCGTTCACCTTCGAGGGGCAGGCCACCGACCCCTTCGGCAACAGCCGGATCGGTCTCGAGGGTGCGACCACCATCAACCGCCAGGACTTCGGCGTCAGTTGGAACGCCGCGCTGGAGACGGGTGGCTTCCTGGTGAGCGACAAGGTGACGCTCGAGTTCGAGGTCTCGGCCATCAAGCAGGGCTGACCACCAGCGCGAGCACGGCTGCAGGCGCGGCAGGCCATCCCGGTCTGCCGCGCGGGCGGGCCGGTGCGTCCGGATCGCGGTGGCGGGTCGTCCGGGCCGCGGTGGCCGGTCGTACGGGGCCGCTTCGTGCCGTCGCCTACCATGTGCGGGTCGGCGCGCACCTCTTCACGAGGGCGCGACCTTCTCCCTCAGGAGTGATGCCATGCTGCGCACCATGTTCAAGTCCAAGATCCACCGCGCCACCGTGACCGAGGCCGATCTGCACTACGTGGGTTCCGTCACCGTCGATGCCGAACTCATGGACGCCGCCGATCTGTTGCCCGGCGAACTGGTCCACATCGTCGACATCACCAACGGCTCGCGCCTGGAGACGTACGTCATCGAGGGCGAGCGCGGCACAGGGGTGATCGGCATCAACGGTGCCGCGGCACATCTGGTGCACCCCGGTGACCTGGTGATCCTCATCAGCTACGCCCAGGTCGACGACGCGGAGGCGCGGGCGCTGCGGCCCGCAGTCGTACACGTGGACGCCGGCAACCGCGTCGTCGGCACCGGTTCCGATCCGGCCGAGGCGGCGCCGGGCGGAGGCGCGGTCCGCAGTCCGCGTGCGGCCGCCGCCTCCGCAACGGGCTGACCCCGGGACTGAGCCGGACTGACCGGGCGGATCCGGCCTGACGCAGAAACGTATGCGTCAGACATGTGTCTGTGTCATGCTTCGTGGATGACGAAGCCGACCGCGAACTGGCTCGGCGCCCTGGCGGTGGGTGTCACGGACCTGCTGGACCAGGCGCTCAGGGAGGCCTCCGGGCTCGACCCTGCCGCCGTCGCCGCGGTGCTCACCGTGCACGCACGTCCCGGCCAGTCCGTCTCCGACCTGGCCGGGACGCTCGCGGTGACGCACTCCGGCTGCGTACGCGTCGTCGGGCGCCTCGCCGGCTCGGGGCTGCTCGTACGCGGTCCGGGCCCCGACGGGCGCACCCGCGGGCTCCGCCTGACCGACGCCGGTGACGAGGCGGCCCGCCGGATGCTGCGGGCCCGCCGGACCGTGCTGGACGACATCGTCGGGCGGCTCTCGGACGAGGAGGCCGCCGCCCTGGAGCGAGTGCTGGAGGCCGTCCTCCCGCGGTTGCCCGGCGACTCGCCGGCGGCGCGACGGATCTGCCGGCTCTGCGAGCACGACGTGTGCCGCACTCCCGGCTGTGCCGTCTCCGCCGCCGTCGGGAGCGGGGACGCACCGTGACCGGGGAGCCGGTGGCCCACGTCGGGTCCGAAATGGCCCGACGGACGGACTACGCCCGGTACTTCAGTGATCCCGAGGGTCACATCTGGCTGAACACCGCGCATCAGGGGCCCATGCCGGAGGCAGCGGTGCGGGCGGTCGCCGAGGCTGCGCGGGAGAAGGCGACGCCGCACCTCATCCCGGAAGCCGCCTTCAGCGAGCGTCCCGAGCGCCTGCGCACGCTGCTCGCGGAGTTCGTCGGAGGACGTACGGACGAGATCGCGCTCGGCGACAGCACCTCTCACGGCCTGAACCTCATCGCCTACGGCTTCCCCTGGCGGTCAGGGGACGAGGTGCTGTGCGTCGAGGGCGACTATCCGGCCACCGTGCTGCCCTGGCTGGCGCAGCGACGCGACGGGGCGGAGGTGCGGTTCGTACGACGCGGCCCGCGCGGAAGGCTCGACCCCGAGCGGGTGCGTCAGGCCCTCACGGCACGCACCCGCGTGCTGGCGGTCACCTGGGTCGACTCCTTCACCGGCGCGACCGCCGACCTCGGTGCGCTGGGGGAGATCTGCCGCGAGGCCGGCGTCCTGCTCGTGGTGAACGGTTCGCAGGGGGTGGGGGCGCGCCCCGTCGATGTTGCCCGTACGCCCGTGGACGCCCTGGTCTCCTGCGGCTACAAGTGGATGTGCGGTCCGTACGGCACGGGCTTCGCCTGGCTCGATCCCGCCTTGACGGCTCTGCTCGACCCCCGCCGGGTCTACTGGCTGGCCCAGCAGCGCGGGCGTGGCCTCGAGCACATGCGCTCGTACACGATCGAGGACATCGGGGTGCGTGCCCTGGACGTCTTCTGTCCGGCCGACTTCCTCGACACCGCGGCCTGGACGAGCTCCCTGGAACTGCTCGCCGGGCTGGGCATGCAGGGCATCCACGCCCACGGTCAACGGCTCGTGCAGCGACTGCTGGACGGAGTCGACGGCGGCCGCTACGACGTGATCGGCCCGCGGGCACCGGAGGAACGCTCCAGCCTCGTGGTGCTCGGCCCTCGCGGGGCCCCGGCGGACCGTACGGCCGCGGCGCTGTACGCCGAGGGCGTCCACGTCGCGGTCCGCGAAGGCAACATCAGGCTCTCGCCCCACCTCTTCAACACCTTCGAGCACGTCGACCGGGCGCTCGAAGTGCTGAATTCCGCGCAGGGTTGAGGCGGCTCCGCGCCGGGCAGTCTGCACGGCAGGCGAGCGCCGCGGACCGGGCGGCCGCCCCGATTGGCATGAGCCAAATGCCTTGTGGCACACTGTTGAGGTTGCTCGGTTGAGTGCCGATGCTGCACGCCTCCCGCCGGGAGGACCGGAAGCGAGTCCCAGCGTATTCGTCGCCTCTCATCAGAGGCGGAAGTACGGGAATCTTCCGGGAAGTGCGGGAGGGGCTTCCAGCCAGGCACCCGGTGGGTCCGTACCCCCGATTCCTTTCTCTCGAGAGAAACCTCCGCGGTTCGCTGCGGTCTGGGCTCATTGCGGGAAGGGTTACGACACGCCCGACCGCGTGGGTCGGAGAGTGTCAGGAGGACGGCACCCATGGGTTCCAGAGCGTTTCGAGAGACAGGACTACGAAGTAGCCATGGCGGGACAGAAGATCCGCATCCGGCTCAAGGCCTACGACCACGAGGTCATCGACAACTCGGCGAAGAAGATCGTCGAGACGGTGACCCGCACTGGAGCGTCGGTCGCGGGCCCGGTGCCGCTGCCCACTGAGAAGAACGTGTACTGCGTCATCAAGTCGCCGCACAAGTACAAGGACGCGCGCGAGCACTTCGAGATGCGCACCCACAAGCGTCTGATCGACATCCTCGACCCGACGCCCAAGACCGTTGACTCGCTGATGCGCCTGGACCTCCCGGCCGGCGTCGACATCGAGATCAAGCTCTGAGGGGTGCGGGAAGAAGATGGCTAAGCAGATCAAGGGCGTCCTGGGTGAGAAGCTCGGCATGACCCAGGTCTGGGACGACAAGAACCGCGTCGTTCCCGTGACCGTCGTCAAGGCCGGGCCCAATGTCGTGACCCAGGTCCGCACCGCAGACAAGGACGGCTACGAGGCCGTCCAGATCGCCTTCGGCGAGATCGACCCGCGCAAGGTGAACAAGCCCCTCAAGGGCCACTTCGCCAAGGCCGACGTCACTCCCCGCCGTCACCTCGTCGAGCTGCGCACCTCCGACGCCGGTGAGTACAGCCCCGGCCAGGAGATCAACGCCGACACCTTCGAGGCCGGCGGCAAGGTCGACGTGACGGGCAAGTCCAAGGGCAAGGGCTTCGCCGGCGGCATGAAGCGCCACGGCTTCCGTGGCGGCAAGGCCTCCCACGGTGCACACCGCATCCACCGCAAGCCCGGTGCCATCGGCGGCTGCGCCACGCCCGGCCGTGTCTTCAAGGGCACGCGGATGCCCGGCCGTATGGGCAACGAGCGGGTCACCACCCAGAACCTGACCGTCCATGCCGTTGACGCGGAGAAGGGCCTGCTGCTCATCAAGGGCGCTGTCCCGGGTCCGAACGGCGGCCTCGTCCTGGTCCGCACCGCGGCCAAGGGGGCCTGAGGTTAAACCATGACTACCGTTGACATCCTTTCGCCTGCCGGCAAGAAGGACGGCACCGTCGAGCTCCCCGGGGAGATCTTCGACGCGCGGGTCAGCGTTCCGCTGATCCACCAGGTCGTCGTCGCACAGCTGGCCGCTGCCCGTCAGGGCACGCACAAGACCAAGACCCGCGGCGAGGTCCGCGGCGGCGGCAAGAAGCCGTACCGCCAGAAGGGCACCGGCCGCGCCCGTCAGGGCTCGACGCGCGCTCCGCAGTTCGCCGGCGGTGGCGTCGTGCACGGCCCCGTGCCGCGTGACTACTCGCAGCGGACGCCGAAGAAGATGAAGGCAGCCGCCCTGCGCGGTGCCCTCTCGGACCGCGCCCGCCACGGCCGTGTGCACGTCGTCTCCGGCGTCGTGGAGAACGAGGTCTCCACGAAGGCCGCGAAGACGCTGCTGGGCAAGATCAGCGAGCGCAAGCACGTGCTGCTGGTCGCCGAGCGCGGCGACGAGCACGCATGGCTGTCGGCCCGCAACCTGCCCCAGGTGCACATCCTGGAGCCGGGCCAGCTGAACACGTACGACGTGCTCGTCTCCGACGACGTGGTCTTCACCAAGGCCGCCTTCGAGTCCTTCGTGGCCGGCCCGCAGAAGGTCGCCACCTCTGAGCTCGAAGGGAGCGAAGCCTGATGAGCGAGGCAACAGCCGCCCAGCCGACGAGCAAGACGTTCACGGACCCCCGTGACATCTTGATCAAGCCCGTGGTCTCGGAGAAGAGCTACGCGCTGCTGGACGAGAACAAGTACACCTTCATCGTCGACCCGCGCGCCAACAAGACCCAGATCAAGCAGGCCGTCGAGGCGGTCTTCTCGGTCAAGGTCAGCGGGGTCAACACGCTCAACCGGCAGGGCAAGCGCAAGCGCACCCGCACCGGTTACGGCAAGCGCGCCGACACCAAGCGCGCCATCGTGACCCTGGTCGAGGGCGACCGCATCGACATCTTCGGCGGCCCGGTCTCCTGACGGAGGCAGGACCGTCCGATATCGGACGAGGACTGAGAAATGGGTATCCGCAAGTACAAGCCGACGACTCCGGGCCGTCGTGGCGCCAGTGTCGCCGACTTCGTCGAGGTCACGCGGTCCACGCCGGAGAAGTCACTGGTCCGCCCGCTGCACAGCAAGGGCGGCCGTAACAACGCCGGTCGTGTGACCGCTCGCCACCAGGGCGGTGGCCACAAGCGCGCCTACCGAGTGATCGACTTCCGTCGTCACGACAAGGACGGCGTGCCCGCCAAGGTCGCGCACATCGAGTACGACCCGAACCGCACCGCGCGCATCGCGCTGCTGCACTACGCCGACGGCGAGAAGCGCTACATTCTCGCGCCCGCCGGCCTCGCGCAGGGCAGCCGCGTGGAGAACGGTCCCGGTGCCGACATCAAGCCGGGCAACAACCTGGCGCTGCGCAACATCCCCGTCGGTACGACGATCCACGCCATCGAGCTGCGGCCCGGCGGCGGCGCGAAGTTCGCCCGGTCCGCCGGCGCTTCCGTGCAGCTGCTGGCGAAGGAGGGCCGCATGGCGCACCTGCGCATGCCGTCCGGTGAGATCCGCCTGGTCGACGTCCGCTGCCGCGCCACCGTCGGCGAGGTCGGCAACGCCGAGCAGTCGAACATCAACTGGGGCAAGGCCGGCCGTATGCGCTGGAAGGGCGTCCGCCCGACCGTCCGCGGTGTGGTCATGAACCCGATCGACCACCCGCACGGTGGTGGTGAGGGTCGTACCTCCGGTGGCCGCCACCCGGTTTCGCCGTGGGGTCAGAAGGAGGGGCGTACGCGCTCGCCGAAGAAGGCCAGCAACAAGTACATCGTCCGCCGCCGCAAGACGAACAAGAAGCGTTAGGAGGCGGATCAGATGCCGCGCAGTCTCAAGAAGGGGCCCTTCGTCGACGACCACCTGAACAAGAAGGTGGACGCCCAGAACGAGGCCGGCTCCAAGAACGTCATCAAGACCTGGTCACGCCGCTCGATGATCGTCCCGGCCATGCTCGGCCACACGATCGCGGTGCACGACGGCCGTAAGCACGTCCCGGTGTTCGTCACCGAGTCGATGGTCGGCCACAAGCTCGGCGAGTTCGCGCCGACCCGCACCTTCCGCGGCCACGTCAAGGACGACCGCAAGTCGCGTCGTCGCTGATGGCGGGGTGTGAAGACCTATGACTGACACCGAAGGGACAACCATGGAAGCCAGGGCCTCCGCGCGCTATGTGCGCGTTACGCCCATGAAGGCCCGCCGGGTGGTGGACCTTGTCCGTGGCTTGCCTGCCACGGAGGCCCAGGCGGTCCTGCGCTTCGCACCGCAGGCCGCGAGCGTGCCGGTGGGCAAGGTGCTGGACAGCGCCATCGCCAATGCCGCACACAACTACGACCACACGGACGCCGACAGCCTCGTCATCTCCGAGGCGTACGTCGACGAGGGCCCGACCCTGAAGCGGTTCCGGCCGCGCGCCCAGGGGCGTGCCTACCGGATCCGCAAGCGGACGAGCCACATCACGGTGGTCGTGAGCAGCAAGGAAGGAACCCGGTAATGGGCCAGAAGGTAAACCCGCACGGGTTCCGCCTCGGCATCACCACCGACTTCAAGTCGCGCTGGTACGCCGACAAGCTCTACAAGGACTACATCAAGGAAGACGTCGCGATCCGCAAGATGCTCACGCAGGGCATGGAGCGGGCCGGCATCTCCAAGGTGGAGATCGAGCGCACCCGTGACCGCGTACGTGTCGACGTGCACACCGCACGTCCCGGCATCGTCATCGGCCGCCGCGGCGCCGAGGCCGACAGGCTCCGGGGCAACCTGGAGAAGCTGACCGGCAAGCAGATCCAGTTCAACATCCTCGAGGTCAAGAACCCCGAGACCGATGCGCAGCTGGTGGCACAGGCCGTCGCAGAGCAGCTGTCCTCCCGCGTCTCCTTCCGTCGCGCCATGCGCAAGAGCATGCAGACGACGATGAAGGCCGGCGCGAAGGGCATCAAGATCCAGTGCGGTGGCCGCCTCGGCGGCGCCGAGATGTCCCGCTCGGAGTTCTACCGCGAGGGCCGCGTGCCCCTGCACACGCTCCGCGCGAACGTCGACTACGGCTTCTTCGAGGCCAGGACCACCTTCGGCCGCATCGGCGTGAAGGTCTGGATCTACAAGGGTGACGTCAAGAACATCGCTGAGGTCCGCGCCGAGAACGCCGCCGCCCGTGCGGGCAACCGCCCGTCCCGCGGTGGCGGCAACGAGCGCCCCCGTCGTGGTGGCGAGCGTGGCGGTCGCGGCCGCAAGCCGCAGCAGCAGAGCGCTCCCGCCGAGGCCACCAAGGCCGAGGCCGCGGCGCCCGCCGCCGCGGCCGCAGAGCCCGGCGCTGCCGGGAAGGAGGGCTGACCGCCATGCTTATCCCGCGCAGGGTCAAGCACCGTAAGCAGCACCACCCGAAGCGCACGGGCATGGCCAAGGGTGGCACCGAGGTCTCGTTCGGTGAGTACGGCATCCAGGCCGTCACCGCCGCGTACGTGACGAACCGGCAGATCGAGGCAGCTCGTATCTCCATGACTCGTCACATCAAGCGTGGCGGCAAGGTGTGGATCAACATCTACCCGGACCGCCCGCTGACGAAGAAGCCCGCCGAGACCCGCATGGGTTCCGGCAAGGGCTCTCCGGAGTGGTGGATCGCGAACGTCAAGCCGGGACGGGTGATGTTCGAGCTGTCCTACCCGAACGAGAAGATTGCCAAGGAGGCGCTCACCCGCGCCGCCCACAAGCTTCCGATGAAGTGCCGGATCGTTCGGCGCGAGGCAGGTGAGTCGTGATGGCGGCCGGCACGAAGGCCACCGAGCTGCGTGAGCTGGGCGACGAGGAGCTTCTCGGCAAGCTTCGCGAGTCCAAGGAAGAGCTGTTCAACCTCCGCTTCCAGGCGGCGACCGGGCAGCTGGAGAACCACGGCCGGCTGAAGGCCGTGCGCAAGGACATCGCCCGGATCTACACCCTGATGCGTGAGCGTGAGCTGGGCATCGAGACGGTGGAGAGCGCCTGATGAGCGAGACGAATGTGACTGAGAAGCAGCAGGAGCGCGGTTTCCGCAAGACCCGCGAGGGTCTCGTCGTCAGCGACAAGATGGACAAGACCGTCGTCGTCGCAGTCGAGGACCGCGTCAAGCACGCGCTGTACGGCAAGGTCATCCGCCGTACGAACAAGCTCAAGGCGCACGACGAGCAGAACGCCGCCGGGGTCGGCGACCGCGTACTCCTCATGGAGACCCGGCCGCTGTCCGCGACCAAGCGCTGGCGCATCGTCGAGGTTCTTGAGAAGGCGAAGTAAGCAGTTCCGCAACGGAATTGGCTTGGCAATCAGCCTGGGGACCCCCAGGACAGTTCCGCCAGGCTCGGCAGGGCACGCCCCCGGGCGTGACCCTGCCGGGAACCGGCAGACGATCAGGAGATAGACGTGATCCAGCAGGAGTCCCGGCTGCGCGTCGCCGACAACACGGGTGCGAAGGAGATTCTCACCATCCGTGTGCTCGGCGGCTCGGGCCGGCGCTACGCGGGCGTCGGTGACGTCATCGTCGCTACCGTCAAGGACGCGATCCCGGGCGGGAACGTGAAGAAGGGCGACATCGTCAAGGCCGTCATCGTGCGCACCGTCAAGGAGCGCCGCCGGCCCGACGGCTCGTACATCCGCTTCGACGAGAACGCGGCGGTCATCCTCAAGAACGACGGCGACCCCCGCGGCACCCGCATCTTCGGCCCCGTGGGCCGGGAGCTGCGCGAGAAGAAGTTCATGAAGATCATCTCGCTCGCGCCGGAGGTGCTGTGACGATGAAGATCAAGAAGGGCGACCTGGTCCAGGTCATCACCGGCAAGGACAAGGGCAAGCAGGGCAAGGTCATCGTGGCCTACCCCCGCGAGGACCGAGTCCTGGTCGAGGGTGTCAACCGGGTCAAGAAGCACACGAAGGCCGGCCAGACCGCTCGTGGTTCGAAGACGGGCGGGATCGTGACGACCGAAGCTCCGGTCCACGTCAGCAACGTGCAGCTCGTGGTGGAGAAGGACGGCAACAAGGTCGTCACCCGCGTCGGATACCGCTTCGATGACGACGGCAACAAGATCCGCGTTGCCAAGCGGACCGGTGAGGACATCTGATGACTGCCACCACTGAAGCACCGCGCCTCAAGCAGCGCTACCGCTCCGAGATCAAGGGCAAGCTGCAGGACGAGTTCAAGTACGAGAACGTCATGCAGGTCCCCGGTCTCACCAAGATCGTGGTCAACATGGGTGTGGGCGACGCCGCCCGCGACTCCAAGTTGATGGACGGTGCCATCAAGGACCTCACCACGATCACCGGCCAGAAGCCGGCGGTGACCAAGGCCCGCAAGTCCATCGCGCAGTTCAAGCTGCGTGAGGGCATGCCGATCGGCGCGCACGTGACGCTGCGCGGCGACCGGATGTGGGAGTTCCTGGACCGCCTGCTGTCCCTCGCGCTGCCGCGCATCCGCGACTTCCGCGGTCTGTCGCAGAAGCAGTTCGACGGGCGGGGCAACTACACCTTCGGTCTCACGGAGCAGGTCATGTTCCACGAGATCGACCAGGACAAGATCGACCGGGTCCGGGGCATGGACATCACCGTGGTCACCACGGCGACCAACGACGACGAGGGCCGCTCCCTCCTTCGTCACCTCGGCTTCCCGTTCAAGGAGAACTGACATGGCGAAGAAGGCTCTGATCTCCAAGGCCGCTCGCAAGCCGAAGTTCGCTGTCCGCGCGTACACGCGCTGCCAGCGCTGCGGCCGTCCGCACTCCGTCTACCGCAAGTTCGGCCTTTGCCGCGTGTGCCTTCGCCAGATGGCGCACCGTGGCGAGCTGCCGGGCGTGACCAAGAGCTCCTGGTAACCCGTCGCTCGCCCTTCGCCAGGAGGGCGAGCGAGTACGGGCCAGCCAGGACTCTCGGTAAGAGCATCAAGGCCGGACGGGTGTCCGCCGCACGCCGCTGAGGTCGTGCGGCCGGCCGCCCGCCGTCCGTGACCGTCTTACTACGCCGTAGGTCCCCGCACCCCACCTGTCCTGTCCGTGTACAGGGAGAAGGAGGGCGCATACAGGAAACCCCGGCGAGAGAGGCCGAAGGCCATCACATGACAATGACCGATCCGATCGCGGACATGCTGACGCGTCTGCGTAACGCGAACTCGGCGTATCACGACGCCGTCGTGATGCCGCACAGCAAGATCAAGTCGCACATCGCGGAGATTCTCCAGCAGGAGGGCTACATCACCGGCTGGAGGACCGAGGAGGCCCACGTCGGCAAGAGCCTCGTGCTCGAGCTGAAGTTCGGCCCGAACCGCGAGCGCTCGATCGCGGGCATCAAGCGGATCTCGAAGCCGGGCCTGCGGGTCTACGCGAAGTCCACCAACCTGCCCAAGGTGCTCGGTGGCCTGGGAGTGGCGATCATCTCCACCTCCCACGGGCTGCTCACCGGCCAGCAGGCACAGAAGAAGGGCGTGGGCGGGGAAGTCCTCGCCTACGTCTGGTAACGGAAGGGAACGGAGGTAAAGCAATGTCGCGTATCGGCAAGCTCCCCATCCAGGTTCCCGCCGGTGTGGACGTCACCATCGATGGCCAGGCGGTCGCCGTGAAGGGCCCCAAGGGTTCCCTTTCGCACACCGTTGCCGCGCCCATCGAGATCGTGAAGGGCGAGGACGGCGCGCTGGTCGTCTCGCGTCCCAACGACGAGAGCCGGAACAGGGCCCTGCACGGTCTGTCCCGCACGCTGGTGGCGAACATGATCACTGGCGTGACCAACGGATTCAGCAAGGACCTCGAGATCAGCGGCGTGGGTTACCGCGTCCAGGCGAAGGGCTCCAACCTGGAGTTCTCGCTGGGCTACAGCCACCCGATCCTGGTCGAGGCGCCGGAAGGCATCTCGTTCAAGGTCGAATCGCCGACCAAGTTCTCGGTCGAGGGCATCGACAAGCAGAAGGTCGGCGAGGTCGCCGCCAACATCCGCAAGCTCCGCCGCCCGGACCCGTACAAGGCCAAGGGCGTGAAGTACGCGGGCGAGACCATCCGCCGCAAGGTCGGAAAGGCTGGTAAGTAAGCCATGGCATACGGCGTGAAGATCGCTAAGGGCGACGCCTACAAGCGCGCCGCCGCCAAGCGCCGTCACATCCGCATCCGCAAGAAGGTCTCGGGCACCCCCGCCCGCCCCCGCCTTGTGGTGACGCGCTCGAACCGCCACATGGTCGCTCAGATCGTGGACGACCTGGCGGGCCACACCGTGGCTTCGGCGTCGTCTCTCGACTCGTCGATCCGCGGTGGTGACGGTGACAAGAGCGCGCAGGCCAAGCAGGTGGGCGCACTCGTCGCCGAGCGTGCGAAGGCCGCGGGCGTGGAGGCCGTCGTGTTCGACCGCGGCGGGAACAAGTACGCAGGGCGGATTGCCGCTCTGGCTGACGCCGCCCGTGAAGCCGGGCTCAAGTTCTGAGCCGGTTCCAACGCTGAGCGGATAAAGGAGAGAGGTAATTCCAATGGCTGGACCCCAGCGCCGCGGTGGCGGCGCCGGTGGCGGCGAGCGTCGGGACCGCAAGGGCCGGGACGGCGGCGCCGCCGCCGAGAAGACCGCGTACGTTGAGCGCGTCGTCGCGATCAACCGCGTGGCAAAGGTTGTGAAGGGTGGCCGTCGCTTCAGCTTCACCGCGCTCGTCGTGGTGGGCGACGGTGACGGCACCGTCGGCGTCGGATACGGCAAGGCCAAGGAGGTGCCGGCCGCCATCGCCAAGGGTGTTGAGGAGGCCAAGAAGCACTTCTTCAAGGTCCCCCGCATCCAGGGCACCATTCCGCACCCCATCCAGGGTGAGGAAGCCGCGGGTGTCGTGCTCCTCAAGCCGGCCTCGCCCGGTACCGGTGTGATCGCCGGTGGCCCGGTGCGTGCCGTTCTGGAGTGCGCGGGCATCCACGACGTGCTCAGCAAGTCGCTCGGCTCCTCCAACCCGATCAACATCGTGCACGCCACGCGTGCGGCTCTGCAGGGGCTTCAGCGTCCCGAGGAGATCGCCGCCCGCCGTGGCCTGCCGCTGGAGGACGTGGCTCCCGCCGCACTGCTGCGGGCGCGTGCCGGGGTGAGTGCGTAATGGCTCGCCTGAAGATCACGCAGACGCGTTCTGTCATCGGTACGAAGCAGAACCACCGGGACACGCTGCGGACGCTCGGTCTGAAGAGGGTCAGCGACGTGTCCGTACGCGAGGACCGTCCCGAGGTGCGCGGCATGGTGCACACCGTGCGGCACCTCATCACGGTCGAGGAGGTCGACTGAGATGGCGGAGAACAACCCGCTGAAGGTCCACAACCTCCGGCCGGCTCCGGGCGCCAAGACCGCCAAGACCCGTGTGGGCCGTGGTGAGGCGTCCAAGGGCAAGACCGCCGGACGTGGCACCAAGGGCACCAAGGCCCGTTACCAGGTTCCGGAGAGCTTCGAGGGCGGGCAGATGCCGCTGCACATGCGGCTGCCCAAGCTGAGGGGCTTCCGCAACCCTGCCCACAAGCAGTTCCAGGTGGTGAACCTGGAGAAGCTGGCCGAGCTCTACCCGAAGGGTGGCGAGGTCACGGTGGCCGATCTGGTCGCCAAGGGCGCCGTTCGCAAGAACGAGCTCGTCAAGGTGCTCGGCTCCGGCGACATCTCCGTGAAGCTGACGGTGACCGTCAACAAGGTCTCCGGTTCGGCCAAGGAGAAGATCACCGCTGCCGGCGGCACCGTCAACGAGCTTGGCTGAGTTCGCCGACTGACTGGCCGGGGACGTCCCAACGGGGCGTCCCCGGTCCGTCGTTCCACGGCGGGCACCGTCGCCGGTAAGGTGGCGGGCACTGTTGGTATCTGTCGACCCCAAGACCGTCACCTCTCGCGCGAGACGCGGGGGGCGCAGGAGGCACCGTGCTCACCGCGTTCGCCCGGGCGTTCCAGACGCCCGACCTGCGAAAGAAGCTGTTGTTCACGCTCGGTATCGTGGTGCTCTTCCGCTTGGGGCAGCACGTTCCGGTACCGGGTGTCAGCTTTGAGAACGTCAACCAGTGCGTAAACGAGGCCAAGGGGGACCAGGGCCTCCTCGGGCTGGTCAATATGTTCAGCGGTGGCGCACTGCTGCAGTTGACCATTTTCGCGCTCGGCATCATGCCGTACATCACGGCGAGCATCATCTTGCAGCTGCTCGTCGTGGTCATTCCGCGGCTGGAGGCCCTGAAGAAGGAGGGCCAGTCCGGGCAGGCCAAGATCACGCAGTACACGCGTTATCTGACGGTCGCGCTCTCGATTCTCCAGGCGACGGGCCTCGTCGCCACCGCACGCAGTGGCACCCTCTTCCCGCAGTGCCAGGTGCGCGATCAGATCATCCCGGACCAGTCGATCTTCGCCACCGTCACGATGGTGATCTGCATGACCGCGGGCAGCGCGTTCATCATGTGGCTCGGCGAACTGATCACCGACCGCGGTATCGGCAACGGCATGTCGATGCTGATGTTCATCTCGATCGCCGCCGGCTTCCCCGGCGCGCTGTGGGCCATCAAGAAGCAGGGCAAACTGGCCGACGGCTGGATCGAGTTCGGCACGGTGATCATCTGCGGCCTCGTGATGGTGGGCCTCGTCGTCCTGGTCGAGCAGGCCCAGCGACGTGTTCCCGTTCAGTACGCGAAGAGGATGATCGGCCGCCGCAGTTACGGCGGTACGTCCACCTACATTCCGCTGAAGGTCAATCAGGCGGGTGTGATCCCCGTCATCTTCGCGTCGTCGCTGCTCTACATTCCGGCACTGATCGTTCAGTTCAGCGGATCGCAAGCCGGCTGGGCGCAGTGGATCCAGGACCACTTCGTGACAGGCGACCACCCGCTTTACCTCGTCACGTACTTCGTGCTGATCGTCTTCTTCGCCTTCTTCTACGTCGCGATCTCCTTCAACCCCGAAGAAGTGGCCGACAACATGAAGAAGTATGGTGGCTTCATCCCGGGCATCCGGGCAGGTCGGCCCACCGCGGAGTACCTGGCTTACGTGCTGAACCGCATCACATGGCCGGGGTCTCTGTACCTCGGGCTGATCGCTCTGGTGCCGACCATCGCGCTGATCGCGTTCGGTGCCAATCAGAATCAGCAGCAGAGCTTCCCGTTCGGCGGGACGAGCATTCTGATCATCGTGGGCGTCGGGCTCGAGACCGTGAAGCAGATCGAGAGCCAGCTTCAGCAGCGCAATTACGAAGGGTTCCTCCGCTGATGCGTATCGTCCTCGTCGGACCGCCTGGCGCGGGTAAGGGAACGCAGGCCGCGTTCCTCGCCGAGAACCTGTCGATTCCGCACATCTCCACGGGTGACATCTTCCGCGCGAACATCAGCCAGGGCACTCCGCTCGGGCAGCAGGCCCAGGAGTACATGCGTGCGGGTCAGCTCGTACCCGACGAGGTCACGATCGGTATGGCGAAGGACAGGATGGCCGAGGCCGATGCGGCCTCGGGCTTCCTGCTGGACGGCTTCCCCCGCAACATCGCGCAGGCGGAGGCGCTGGACGGCGTCCTCGAGGAGCGGAGCCAGAAGCTCGACGCCGTGCTCGACCTGGAGGTCCCGGAGGAAGAGGTCGTGAAGCGGATCGCGGGCCGCCGCATCTGCCGCAGCGACAGCAGCCATGTCTTCCACGCTCAGTACAGCCCGCCGAAGCAGGACGGGGTGTGCGACGTCTGCGGCGGCGAGCTGTACCAGCGCGACGACGACCGCGAGGAGACCGTCCGCAAGCGGCTGGCCGTCTACCACAGCGAGACCGAGCCGATCATCGACCACTACAAGCGTCAGGACCTGGTCACGACCATCTCGGCGCTGGGCGAGGTGAGCGAGGTCACCGAGCGGGCGATGCAGGCGCTCGAAACCGCGAGGGACTCCGTGTCCGACTGACGGTACGGAGCGATCCGTCACGGCTTCGCGTTGCGGTCGCGGTTCCCGCCAGGGACCGCGACCGCACGCACATACGGCACACTGAGTGAAGCGGGGGCAGAAGCTCCCGTCCGTACGAGCCTCACGGTCCGCGCCGGCCGGCAGCCCGAGCCCCACCGGGACCGGTCGGGAACGGCACGACATCGAACCCCCTGCAGGACACCAGAGCCCCTGCAGATCATCCAAGGAAGGGCACCGCCGCATGGTGGAGATCAAGACCCCGGAGCAGATCGCGAAGATGCGCGAGGCGGGCCTGGTCGTCGCGGCGATGCACGACGCGTGCAGGACGGCGGCCGTGCCGGGGGCCAGCACCAAGGATCTGGACGAGGTCGCGGCCAAGGTGCTCGCCGACCACGGCGCCAAGCCCAACTTCCTCGGCTACGGCGGCTTTCCGGGCAACATCTGCACCTCCGTGAACGACATCGTCGTGCACGGCATCCCCGACGGGGCGACCGTCCTCAAGGAGGGCGACCTGCTCTCCATCGACGCCGGCGCGATCATCGACGGCTGGCACGGCGACGCCGCCATCACCGTCTTCGTGGGCGAAGGGCACTCCGCCGAGCTGCACGAGCTGAGCCGTGTCACCGAGGAGTCCATGTGGGCCGGCATCGCCGCCGTGCGCAAGGGCAACCGGCTCGTCGACGTCTCCAGGTCGATCGAGGGGTACATCAGGCGGCAGCCCCGTCCCGCCTCGGGCTCGTACGGCATCGTCGAGGACTACGGCGGGCACGGCATCGGCTCCCAGATGCACATGGACCCGCATCTGCTGAACTACGTGGACCGCAGGCGCGGCCGGGGACCGAAGCTGGTGCCGGGCCTGTGCCTCGCCATCGAGCCGATGGTGACTCTGGGGACCCCCAAGACGCACGTGCTCTCGGACGACTGGACGGTCAAGACGAACGACGGCACCTGGTCGAGTCACTGGGAGCACTCGGTGGCCCTCACGGAGTCGGGCCCGCTCGTGCTGACGGCTCCCGACGGCGGCAAGGCGAAGCTCGCCGAGCTGGGGATCACCGCTGCCCCCGACCCGCTCGCCTGACCTCCGCCGGACGCCGTCGCCGCCCGTCCCACGGGGTGGATGCCGGGCCGCTCCCTGAAGGCCTGCGCACAGCGGACTTCCCCGCGCCGCGCATGATGATCTTGATAGCCGGGGAGGCTACCCGAATTCGTCTTTGCGGGGCGGGTACCGTAGACTGGCTCGTCGGTCCCGGGGTATCGGTATGCCCGGGGTCACCCCCAGGTAGCCGATCCCGGAAGGTGAAGCGCTAGAGCATGGCCAAAAAACAAGGGGCCATCGAGATCGAGGGCACGGTCGTCGAATCTCTGCCGAATGCGATGTTCAAGGTGGAGCTTCAGAACGGGCACCAGGTTCTCGCGCACATCAGCGGCAAGATGCGGATGCACTACATCCGTATCCTTCCCGACGACCGGGTCGTGGTGGAGCTCTCTCCCTACGACCTGACCCGCGGGCGGATCGTCTACCGCTACAAGTAGCTCGACAGATCGAGCCGCTGTTCCATGTCCGTGGGGTGGCGGCCTGACCCGGAGAACCTCACAAAATGAAGGTCAAGCCGAGCGTCAAGAAGATCTGCGACAAGTGCAAGGTGATCCGCCGTCACGGCCGGGTCATGGTCATCTGCGACAACCTGCGCCACAAGCAGCGCCAGGGCTGAAGCAACCAGGGCCGCGAGCCTTCGCACATATCGCACTCTTCGCGCGACGCAAGTGAAAAGTACATACGCAGTCACCCGACCCCCCGCCTGGTAATTCTTGTCGGTGGGGACGACACCCCCGGTCGGAGGCCGGGGACCTTGTACGTACGGCGTACGGACAGGGGACGGTGCTGCGGCAGACCTCCGCAAAGCAATCAGGAGCCCAAGGAATGGCACGCCTCGCAGGCGTCGACCTCCCGCGCGAGAAGCGCGTAGAGGTCGCCCTCACCTACGTCTTCGGCATCGGTCGAACCCTTGCCCAGCAGACCCTGGGTGAGTCCGGCGTCAACCCCGACACCCGGGTGCGGGATCTGACTGAGGAAGACCTCATCAAGATCCGCGACTACGTGGACAACAATCTCCGGGTCGAGGGTGACCTCCGCCGTGAGATCCAGGCCGACATCCGCCGCAAGGTCGAGATCGGCTGCTACGAGGGCCTGCGGCACCGCCGCGGTCTTCCCGTCCACGGTCAGCGCACCAAGACCAACGCCCGCACCCGCAAGGGCCCGCGCCGCGCGATCGCCGGCAAGAAGAAGCCGGGCAAGAAGTAGTCCGCACCGGACACGCTGCAAGCGGTCCGTGTTGCAGGACCGACGACCTCCACAGGAGTAAATCCATATGCCTCCGAAGGGCCGTACGGCCGGCGCCAAGAAGGTGCGCCGCAAGGACAAGAAGAACGTCCCCGCCGGGCACGCTCACATCAAGAGCACGTTCAACAACACCATCGTTTCGATCACCGACCCGACCGGCAACGTGATCTCCTGGGCCTCCGCCGGCCACGTCGGCTTCAAGGGCTCCCGGAAGTCGACGCCGTTCGCGGCGCAGATGGCCGCCGAGAACGCCGCTCGCCGCGCTCAGGAGCACGGCATGCGCAAGGTCGACGTCTTCGTGAAGGGTCCCGGCTCCGGCCGTGAGACCGCGATCCGTTCCCTCCAGGCCACCGGCCTCGAGGTGGGTTCGATCCAGGACGTGACCCCGACCCCGCACAACGGCTGCCGCCCGCCCAAGCGCCGCCGAGTCTGACCAGCCGGAACAGGAGAACTGAGACAATGGCGCGTTACACCGGGGCCGACTGCAAGCGTTGCCGTCGGGAGAAGCAGAAGCTCTTCCTCAAGGGGAGCAAGTGCGAGAGCGCGAAGTGCCCGATCGAGATCCGTCCTTACCCCCCGGGTGAGCACGGTCGCGGGCGCACCAAGGACTCCGAGTACCTGCTGCAGAAGCGCGAGAAGCAGAAGGCAGCGCGTATCTACGGCGTCCTGGAGAAGCAGTTCCGCGGGTACTACAACGAGGCCAACCGCCTGCAGGGCAAGACAGGTGACAACCTGCTGCGCATCCTGGAGACCCGTCTGGACAACGTGGTCTACCGGGCCGGCTTCGCCAAGTCCCGCGACCACGCCCGTCAGCTGGTCCGGCACGGGCACATCACGGTCAACGGCCGCAAGACCGACATCCCGTCGGCGCGCGTGTCCGTCAACGACATCGTCGAGGTCCGCGAGCCCTCCCGTAACCTGACGCCTTTCCAGGTGGCGGCTGCGGAGGCCGGGGAGAAGACGGTTCCGGCCTGGCTGGAGTCCATCCCCTCGAAGATGCGGATCCTCGTCCACTCGCTGCCCGAGCGCCAGGTGATCGACACCCAGGTGCAGGAGCAGCTGATCGTCGAGCTGTACTCGAAGTAGTCGGAGTACGCCCGGCTGCTGCCCTTCGGTTCCGCCCGGCGGGCAGCGGTTCAACCGGGGTGGGTGGTACGGCACTCGGACGTGCCGTGCCGCCCGTACCCTGTCAGTGCGGCATCAAATAGCGGTTGCCGAAGACTGGAGGCATCACCACATGCTGATCGCTCAGCGCCCGTCCCTGACCGAAGAGGTCGTCGACGAATTCCGCTCACGGTTCGTGATCGAGCCGCTGGAGCCGGGTTTCGGCTACACCCTCGGTAACTCACTGCGTCGTACGCTCCTCTCCTCGATCCCCGGAGCGGCTGTCACCAGCATCCGGATCGACGGTGTCCTGCACGAGTTCTCGACCGTGCCGGGCGTCAAGGAGGACGTCACCGACCTCATCCTCAACATCAAGTCCCTCGTCGTCTCCTCGGAGCACGACGAGCCGGTCGTGATGTACCTGCGCAAGCAGGGCCCCGGCCTGGTCACCGCCGCGGACATCGCCCCGCCGGCCGGTGTCGAGGTGCACAACCCCGACCTGGTCCTCGCGACGCTCAACGGCAAGGGCAAGCTGGAGATGGAGCTGACGGTCGAGCGCGGCCGCGGCTACGTCTCCGCCGTGCAGAACAAGCAGATGGGCCAGGAGATCGGGCGCATCCCGGTCGACTCCATCTACTCGCCGGTGCTCAAGGTCACGTACAAGGTCGAGGCGACTCGTGTCGAGCAGCGCACCGACTTCGACAAGCTGATCGTCGACGTCGAGACCAAGCAGGCCATGCGGCCGCGCGACGCCATGGCCTCGGCCGGCAAGACCCTGGTCGAGCTCTTCGGCCTGGCCCGCGAGCTGAACGTCGACGCCGAGGGCATCGACATGGGTCCGTCCCCGACGGACGCGGCGCTTGCCGCCGATCTGGCGCTGCCGATCGAGGAGCTGGAACTCACCGTCCGCTCGTACAACTGCCTGAAGCGTGAGGGCATCCACTCCGTGGGCGAGCTCGTGGCGCGTTCCGAGGCGGACCTGCTCGACATCCGCAACTTCGGCGCGAAGTCGATCGACGAGGTCAAGGCGAAGCTGGCCGGCATGGGCCTGGCCCTGAAGGACAGCCCGCCCGGATTCGACCCGACGGCCGCCGCCGACGCCTTCGGGGCGGACGACGACGCGGACGCCGGTTTCGTCGAGACCGAGCAGTACTGAGTCCCGCCGAGCGGTTCTGATCTGCGGGGTCCTTGTGGCCCCGCCGCCCCGGCCGGGAATCCGCCCGGCCGGGCCCCCTCGGCCCTTGTGGGCCTGGGGGGACCCCCACCCTCCGCCCCGGCGGGCCTGGGGGATCCCCAACCCGGTACCTGATACGGCCGGAACTGCCACCGGTACCTGATACGGCCGGTGCAGGAACACCGAAGGAGAAGCACGATGCCGAAGCCCACCAAGGGTGCCCGCATGGGTGGCGGCGCCGCCCACCAGAAGGCGATGCTGGCGAACCTCGCCACGGACCTTTTCGAGTACGGGCGCATCACCACCACCGAGGCGCGGGCCCGCCGGCTGCGTCCCGTCGCGGAGCGTCTGATCACCAAGGCGAAGAAGGGCGACCTTCACAACCGCCGCCAGGTCATGCGCACGGTCACGGACAAGAGCGTGGTCCACACCCTCTTCACCGAGATCGGCCCCCGTTACGAGAACCGGCCGGGCGGCTACACCCGCATCACCAAGATCGGTAACCGCCGTGGCGACAACGCGCCCATGGCCGTGATCGAGCTGGTGGAGGCCCTGACCGTGCAGCAGCAGGCTGTCGGCGAGGCCGAGGCCGCCACGAAGCGGACGGCGAAGGACAAGGAAGCGGCGGGCGACAAGGCCGCGGCCGACCTGAAGAAGGACTCCGCGGAGAAGTCCGAGGCCGCCGAGGCCGAGGTCGAGAAGGCGGAGGCCAAGGCTGAGAAGGCGGAGGCCAAGGCCGAGAAGGCCGAGGGCGAGGAGTCCGGGGCCGGGGAGTCCAAGGACGCCTGACGCTCGTGGAGCTCGTGAGCGGGCCCGTTCCCTTCGGGGAGCGGGCCTGTTCGTTCTTCACCGGGAGAGGAACGGAAGGACCGGCTGCGTGACGGACGTTACGGACGCGGTGGAGCCCGGCAAGGTACGGGCGCGACTCGACCTGAGCTATGACGGCAAGGACTTCTCCGGCTGGGCCCGTCAGCGAGGCCGGCGGACCGTGCAGCAGGAGCTGGAGGACGCGATCCGCGTGGTGCTGCGCCTCGGCCGGGGGGACGAGGCCGTACCGGTGGACCTGACCGTCGCGGGCCGCACGGACGCGGGCGTGCACGCGCGGGGCCAGGTCGCCCACGTCGACCTGCCCGAGGACGTGTGGGCGGAGCACAACGGGCAGTTGCTGCGGCGCCTGGCGGGGCGGCTGCCGATGGACGTACGGGTGTGGCGCGTCGGCGCGGCGCCCGAGCACTTCAACGCCCGCTTCTCGGCGGTCTGGCGCCGCTACTCGTACCGCGTGAGCGACCATCCCGGCGGCGTCGACCCGCTGCTGCGCTCACACGTGCTGTGGCACAACTGGCCGCTCGACGTCGAAGCGATGAACGCCGCAGCCCCGCATCTGCTCGGCGAGCACGACTTCGCCGCGTACTGCAAGAAGCGCGACGGCGCGACCACCGTCCGTACGCTGCAGCAGCTGCGCTGGGAGCGGCACGAGGACGGTGTGCTGGAGGCGACCGTGAAGGCCGACGCCTTCTGCCACAACATGGTCCGCTCGCTGGTCGGGGCGATGCTCTTCGTCGGCGACGGGCACAGGCCGCCGGAGTGGCCCGGTGAGGTGCTCGCGGGGCGGGTCCGGGACTCGGCGGTCCACGTCGTACGGCCGCACGGGCTGACCCTGGAAGAGGTCGGCTATCCGCCGGACGGCGAGCTCGAGGCGCGCAACCGGGCGGCGCGCAACAGGCGTTCACTGCCCGCGGGCGGCGGGGGAGTGCCGGGCGGCGCGGCTGCCGGGGCGGGCTGCTGCTGAAACTGCAGGCGCTCGACATGCAGCCGCCGGACGCGCAGACACGGGGTGCGACGCGCCCTCGCCGACGCGCCGGTCCGTCACCCGGGTGAGGCCCCCACGGCCTTCGCCGCCTGTTCCTTGCCCCGCTTGAGGATGCGGGCGTACGCGTATGTGGAACCGTCGCGGCCTGCCTGCTCCGCCTTGGAGTCGGACGCTGTGGAGGGCTTGCCGTTGGTGCGCCCCGCGATGGTGAAGTAGGCGTACCTGCCGTAGGAGTTGGCGGTCGTACGGCAGGTGACGGTGCGGCAGAAGTCGGGGACGCCGCCGCCCTTCAGCGCGACCAGGTTCGGCTTGTACTGCTTCTTCACCTTGGTCGCCGTCGCGGCGTCGTCGAAGACCGCGATGCCCACCGTGACGGCCAGTCCGCTGCGGGTGTAGGTCGCGCGGAAGAGACTCTCGCAGTCGTTCTTGCTGAGGACCGGGCCGAGTCCGGCGTGCGCCGCGTCCGTGCAGCCCTTGCTGGTGTCGGTCGCGGCGCGCTTGTACGGACGGCCGTTGATGGTGACGTTCTTGGAGGTGAAGAGCGTGCCGACGGTGAGCGGGGCCTTGTCGCGCTTGGCGTCCGAGACGAAGTCGCGGGGCGGTGGCGGCGGCGGAGGCTCGTCCTTGAACGTCGGGTCCGGCTGGCCGGCGGTGCTCGACGGCAGGTCCTCGGGCGTGGGCAGCGTCTCTGACGGCTTGTCGGACGCATTGCCCCCGCCGCCGCCCTCGTTGACCACCGCGACGGCGACGATGCCGGCCACGACGACCGTGGCCAGCGCACCCGCACCGGCGATCATCCAGCGGCGCCGCTTGGAACGCTCACGTTCCGACTCGTCGGCGAGCGCAGCCCAGTCGGGAGTGGAAGAACCGCCCGGACCCTGGTCGGGTCCACCCTGCCCAAAGCTCATGGGCGCATCATATTCGGTTGGCTCAGGAGGTACGCCACCACAACAATCGCCCCCATGGGACACCTCGAAGTCGCTCATCTGGACTACTTCCTCCCGGACGGGAGGGCGCTGCTCGCGGACGTCTCGTTCCGGGTGGGCGAAGGGGCTTCGGTGGCGCTCGTGGGTCCGAACGGGGCGGGGAAGACGACGCTGTTGCGCCTCGCCTCGGGTGAACTGCGCCCGGACAGCGGCACGGTGACGGTCAGCGGGGGGCTGGGCGTGATGCCGCAGTTCATCGGCGTGAGCACCGACCGCGACGACGAGCAGACGGTACGGGACCTGCTGGTGTCCGTCGCGCCGCCCGCGATCCGCAAGGCCGCGGAGGCGGTCGACGCCGCCGAGCTGGCGGTTATGGAGGCGCCCTCCGACGACGAGGCCGTACAGCTGCGTTACGCGCAGGCGCTCGCCGACTGGGCGGAGGTGCAGGGGTACGAGGCCGAGACCCTGTGGGACAAGTGCACGACGGCCGCACTCGGCATCCCTTATGAGAAGGCCCAGTGGCGCACCCTGAGCACACTCTCCGGGGGTGAGCAGAAGCGGCTCGTGCTCGAGTCGCTTCTGCGCGGCGACGACGAGGTACTTCTGCTGGACGAGCCGGACAACTATCTGGACGTCCCCGGCAAACGCTGGCTGGAGGAACGTCTCAACGAGACGCGGAAGACCGTGCTGTTCATCTCTCACGACCGCGAACTTCTGGCGCGGGCGGCCGGCAAGATCGTGAGTGTCGAGCCCAGCCCGGCCGGAAGCGACGTGTGGGTGCACGGCGGCGGGTTCGGCGGCTACCACGAGGCGCGCCGGGAACGGTTCGCGCGCTTCGAGGAACTGCGCCGCCGCTGGGACGAGAAGCGTGCACAGCTGAAGAAGCTGGTGCAGGACATGCAGCGGTACGCCGCACGCAGCGACGAGATGGCCTCCCGCTACCAGGCGGCGAAGACGCGGCTGCGCAAATTCGAGGAGGCGGGCCCGCCCCCGGAGCCGCCCCGCGAGCAGCGGATCACGATGCGGCTGCGCGGCGGGCGTACGGGCGTGCGCGCCGTGACCTGCGCGGAGCTGGAGCTGACGGGACTGATGAAGCCCTTCAGCCTTGAGGTCTTCTACGGGGAGAGGGTGGCGGTGCTCGGCTCGAACGGCTCCGGGAAATCGCACTTCCTGCGGCTCCTGGCCGGCGGCCCGGACGGCGAATCGGTGGCGCACAGGGGCAGTTGGAAGCTCGGCGCACGTGTCGTGCCCGGATACTTCGCTCAGACGCACAGCCGTCCCGAGCTGGAGGGACGCACCCTGCTGGATGTGCTGTGGACCGAGCACGCCAAGGACAGGGGAGCGGCGATGTCCGCGTTGCGCCGGTACGAGATGACGGGTCAGGCCGAGCAGCCCTTCGACCGGCTCTCCGGAGGACAGCAGGCCCGTTTCCAGATCCTGCTGCTGGAGCTGGCAGGCACGACCGCGCTGCTGCTGGACGAGCCGACGGACAACCTGGACCTCGAGTCGGCGGAGGCGTTGCAGAGGGGGCTGGAGGCTTACGAGGGCACGGTGCTGGCGGTGACACACGACCGCTGGTTCGCGCGCTCCTTCGACCGCTTCCTGGTCTTCGGCGCGGACGGTGCCGTACGGGAGACGCCGGAGCCGGTGTGGCAGGAGGGACGGGTGGCGCGGCAGCGCTGAGCGGTGGTGGTGAGGCCGCTGTGCGGCTGTGAACGTTCGAGGAGAGGCCGCGGAAAGGGACTTGAGGCCGGTCACGGGCCAGGCTCAGGCCCGCTTTGACCCGTGTGGGTGCGCCCCGGTAAGCTGCCGGTTCGTTGTGTGTATTGGCTTGCTCATTCTCACGTGGGAGGGCCTTACACCCCGGCCCACCGGCCGATGACCAGCGATCAGCACACGCGGCCCGCGTCACCGTAGTGCGGTCAAGGCTGACGTGATCTGCCAGGTGGCCTTGTCAGGACCTTTCCCGTGGCCCTCCGGGGCTCAAGGGAGACGTCCCCCCAGCCCTCAGCGGGCCTGGGGAGGCCCCGTCTCCCAGGCTCTCGCGGGCCTGGGGACACCCCACTAGAAGAAGCGAAGGCTACGACAGTGCGTACGTACAGCCCCAAGCCCGGCGACGTCCAGCGCCAGTGGCATGTCATCGACGCGCAGGACGTTGTCCTGGGCCGTCTGGCCACCCAGGCCGCCACCCTTCTCCGGGGCAAGCACAAGCCGGTTTACGCGCCTCACGTGGACACCGGCGACTTCGTCATCGTCATCAACGCCGACAAGGTGCACCTGTCCGGCAACAAGCGGACCCAGAAGCTGGCCTACCGCCACTCCGGCTACCCGGGTGGTCTGCGGTCGGTCCGCTATGACGAGCTGCTGGAGAAGAACCCCGCGAAGGCCGTCGAGAAGGCCGTCAAGGGCATGCTCCCCAAGAACACCCTGGGCCGCCAGATGCTCTCGAAGCTGAAGGTGTATGCGGGTGACCAGCACCCGCACGGCGCCCAGAAGCCCGTGCCGTTCGAGATCAGCCAGGTCGCGCAGTAAGTCCGGCCACCGACCCGATACAGAGAGAAGTTGAGGAGAACCGTGGCCGAGACCACTGCTGAGACCCCCGTCGAGGGCGTCGAGGAGTACACGACCGAGACCCCCGAGGCGCCGGAGGAGTTCACCTCCGAGTCGCTCGCATCCCGCTTCGGCGACCCGCAGCCGGCCGCCGGCACGGGGCGCCGCAAGAACGCCGTCGCCCGTGTCCGTATCGTCCCGGGCAGCGGCAAGTGGAAGATCAACGGTCGCACCCTCGAGGGCTACTTCCCCAACAAGGTGCACCAGCAGGAAGTCAACGAGCCCTTCAAGGTGCTCGAGCTGGACGACCGCTACGACATCGTCGCCCGCATCAACGGCGGCGGCATCTCGGGTCAGGCCGGCGCGCTGCGCCTCGGCGTGGCCCGTGCGCTGAACGAGGCGGACGCGGACAACAACCGTGGCCCGCTGAAGAAGGCCGGCTTCCTCACGCGTGACGCTCGCGCCGTCGAGCGCAAGAAGGCCGGTCTGAAGAAGGCCCGTAAGGGCACGCAGTACAGCAAGCGCTGACGCGCCGTCCTGGCTGCGCTGCCCGCAGCAGCGACACGAACCGCCCCGGGGGTACGAAACCGTGCCCCCGGGGCGTTCGTCTATGAGGTTGCCGCGGAAGGTACCGGAGCAGCCGGTCCGGGCGCCGGGGGAGCGGCGGCCGCGCGGGCCAAGCGGCCGGCGGGCCGCTCCGGGCATGCCAATCGCGTGCACTCGGTATACAACGTGTCGCGACGGGCACTTTTGCTGAGTGCGGGCGGTACGTGAGCGTGCCGGGCACCGGGAGCGCGCCAGACCGGGCCGCGGCGGATACCTTGCACGGACGGGTACGGGCCCGGCGTCGGGTCCGGGCCTCCCGCACGCAGCAGGTCGCGGCCGGGTCGCGGCCAGGCCGTGTCCGCCTCGTACACGGCTCCCATGCGCCCCATATGCGGCTCGTATACAGCTCGTATCCGGTCGGGAACACCCCTCGGCCCGGTACTCGGACTCGACTCGGACTCGGAGGAACCACAAGTGGGACGACTCTTCGGAACGGACGGTGTGCGCGGTGTCGCCAACGAGGGGCTGACCGCCGAGCTGGCGCTCGGCCTGTCGGTCTCGGCGGCACATGTGCTCGCTGAAGTGGGCTCGTTCGAGGGACACCGGCCGGTGGCCGTGGTCGGGCGGGACCCACGAGCGTCCGGGGAGTTCCTGGAGGCCGCCGTTGTCGCCGGTCTGGCGGGCGCCGGTGTCGACGTCCTGCGTGTGGGCGTGCTGCCGACCCCGGCTGTCGCCTACCTCACCGGGTCGCTCGGCGCGGACCTCGGCGTGATGCTCTCCGCCAGCCACAACCCCATGCCCGACAACGGCATCAAGTTCTTCGCACAGGGCGGCCACAAGCTCGCCGACGAGCTGGAGGACCGCATCGAGGCGCTCTACCACGAGCACGGCACGGGCCAGCCGTGGGACCGCCCGACGGGCTCCGCCGTGGGCCGCGTCCGCGACTACGACGAGGGCTTCGACAACTACGTGGCGCACCTCGTGGGCGTACTGCCGAACCGGCTCGACGGGCTGAAGGTCGTCATCGACGGGGCCAACGGCGCGGCCTCACGGGTCTCACCGGAGGCGTTCGCACGCGCGGGCGCCGAGGTCGTCACCATCGGCGCGGACCCCGACGGCCTCAACATCAACGACGGCTGCGGCTCGACCCATCTGGACGGACTCCGCGCGGCCGTCGTGGAGCACGGCGCGGACCTCGGCGTGGCGCACGACGGTGACGCCGACCGCTGCCTGGCCGTCGACGCACACGGTGAGGTCGTCGACGGCGACCAGATCCTCGCGGTGCTGGCGGTCGCCATGCGGGACGCGGACCGCCTGCGCAAGGACACCGTGGTGGCCACGGTCATGTCGAACCTCGGCTTCCGGCTGGCCATGGGCCGTGAGGGCATCGAGGTCCTCCAGACCGCGGTCGGCGACCGCTACGTGCTGGAGGAGATGAAGCGCGGCGGATACGCGCTGGGCGGCGAGCAGTCAGGGCACGTGATCGTGCTCGACCACGCCACCACCGGGGACGGCACGCTGACGGGCCTGATGCTCGCAGCACGCGTCGCCACGACGGGCAAGCCGCTCGCGGAGCTGGCGAGCGTCATGGAGCGGCTGCCGCAGGTGCTGATCAACGTGCGGGACGTGGACAAGGGCCGGGTGGAGACGTCCGGAGAGCTGGCCGCGGCCGTCAACGACGCGGAACGTGAGCTGGGCGCGACGGGCAGGGTCCTGCTCCGCTCGTCCGGCACCGAGCCGCTGGTACGGGTCATGGTGGAGGCCGCGGACAGCGAGCAGGCCGAGGCCGTGGCGGGCCGGCTGGCCGACGTCGTGAAGAGCTCGCTCGGCTGACGGCAAGGGCGGTGCGACCGTCACCGGTCAGCCCGCCACGGCTCAGTCCGGCCCGGCCCGGCACCGCTCAGTCCGGCCCGGCCCGCCCGGCCCTCAGAGCTTCCGCAGCGAGAGCCGCTCGACCTTGTGGTCCGCGCCCTTGTGCAACTGCAGCGTCGCGCGCCCGCGCGTGGGCGCGATGTTCTGCCGCAGGTTGGGCTCGTTGATGGTGTGCCATGTGCGGCGCGCGTAGTCGAGCGCCTCGTCCTCCGTCACCTGCGTGTAGCGGTGGAAGTAGGAGCGCGGGTTCTGGAAGGCGGTGTCGCGCAGCGCGCGGAAGCGGTTGAGGTACCAGGCCTCGATGTCGCTCGTACGGGCGTCGACGTAGACGGAGAAGTCGAAGTAGTCGGCGAGGGCGAGCCGGGTACGGCCGTCCTTGCCGGGAAGCGCCGGCTGGAGCACGTTCAGCCCCTCGACGATCAGGATGTCCGGGCGCCGCACCGTGAGCCGTTCCCCGGGGACCCGGTCGTAGATGAGGTGCGAGTAGACGGGCGCGGTCACATCCGGCTTGCCGGCCTTCACGTCCGCGACGAACCTCGTGAGAGCGCGGCGGTCGTACGACTCGGGGAAGCCCTTGCGCGACATCAGCCCGCGCTCCTGCAGCTCCGCCGTGGGGAGCAGGAAGCCGTCCGTGGTGACGAGTTCGACGCGCGGGTGCTCCGGCCAGCGGGCGAGGAGCGCCTGCAGCAGCCGGGAGACCGTGGACTTGCCGACGGCGACGCTTCCCGCGACGCCGATCACGAAGGGCGTCCCGTGCTGTCCCCCGTTCCCTCCGTCTTCTCCCGGCTCAACCGGGCGGCGACTCCAGTCGCTGAGGAACGTGTTCACCGCGTCGCGGAGGCCTTGCGTCGCGGCGACGTAGAGGTTGAGCAGGCGGGAGAGCGGCAGGAAGACCTCGCGCACCTCGTCGAGGTCGACGACGTCGCCGAGGCCGCGCAGCTCCTCCACCTCGGCGGCGGTCAGGGGCAGCGGCGTGCGTTCGCGCAGCGCGCTCCATTCGGCGCGTGAGAGTTCGACGTAAGGCTTGGCCGGCACGCGACCATTCTGCGCCGTGGCCGGTGGCCGGGACCCGTCGGGTGGCTGCCGGAACGGGACGGCGGAGGGGCGGGGTGACACGTACGAACCGTGCGTGAAAATAGGATGTGCAGACGGTGTACGGCTGGTGGGGTTTGGCGCTACGTTTCGCGGCATGTCCCTCCGCATCGGCCGTATGAGCCGCAAACACCGCATGCGAAGACGACCCGCCCTGCTCGTGTCACCGCCGGACCGGGACTTCGCCGCCCGCATACAGAGCGATCTGGCGCTGGACGACCTGCCTGATGAGGACCTCGCCGAGGATCTCTCCGAGAGCCTCGACATGTACGTCCTGGGCAGCAAGCCGCGCTGCGAGGAAGCGGAATATCTGGAACTGGTCGAGGACGCCATAGAGCGGATGGCCCGCGGCCGCTGAGCGCACCCCGTCGCCCGTCCGCACGTTCGCGCCCGGCCCACGCCGGCGTCCGGCTGCACCCCGGCCCACGCCGGCGTCCGGCTGCACCCCGGCGCACGCCGTCGTCCGGCCGCGGTCACGTTCTAGGGTGCTCGCATGTGCGGAATCGTTGCGTACGCGGGAGGGCGTTCCGCCCTCGGTGTCCTGCTCGGCGGACTGCCCCTGCTCGAACACCCGGACTGCGACTCCGCGGGGCTCGCGCTGCTCGTCGACGGCGGACTGGCCGCGGCGAAGAAGACGGGGACGCTCGACGACCTTCGGCGGGAGCTGAGGCTGCGTCCGCTTCCCGCCGCGACGACCGGCATCGGTCACCTTCGCCGTGCCACGCACGGGTCGCCCACGGACCTCAACGCACACCCGCACCTGGACGGTTCGGGCCGCGTGGCGGTCGTACAGAACGGGGACATCGCCGATCACGGACGGCTGCGGGACGAACTCGCTTCCCGTGGCCACGAGTTGGTGTCGGAGACGGACACCGAGGCGGCCGCGCATCTGCTCGCCGGGCACTACTCCTCCTGCGGCGACCCGGCCGAGGCGATGCGTCAGGTCTGCCGTCAGCTCACCGGTTCCTTCGCGCTCGTGGCCGTGCACGCCGACGAGCCGGACGTGGTCGTGGGCGGGTGCCGCGGGCTGCCGCTCATTCTGGGCACCGGTGACGGCGAGACGTTCCTGGCATCGGACCCGGCGGCGTTCGCGCCGCACACCGGCGAGGCAGCCGCCGTCGGCGACGACCGGGTCGTGACGGTGCGTCCGGAGGGCGCGTGGGTCACGGATCTGGACGGGGTGCCGGTGGATCCGCGCCCGTACGAAGTGCGGCCCGGCTCCCGCGACGGGCGGGGCGAGGACGAGGTCGTCGGGGGTTCCAGATGATCGTGGGAGTCGGCATCGACGTCGCCGCGGTCGACCGGTTCGCGCAGGCGCTGGAGCGCACCCCCACGCTGGCCGGACGGCTCTTCGTCGACGCCGAGTTGTGGCTGCCCAGCGGTGAGAGGCGGGGTGTGGCCTCCCTCGCCGCGCGCTTCGCCGCGAAGGAGGCGCTGGCCAAGGCACTCGGGGCGCCCGGAGGCCTGAGCTGGACCGACGCGGAAGTGGTGCAGGCCGACTCGGGACAGCCGTCGCTGACGGTACGGGGGACGGTGGCGGCACGCGCCGAGGCGCTGGGGGTGCGGGGATGGCATCTCTCGCTGTCGCACGACGCGGGCATCGCATCCGCCGTGGTGATCGCGGAGGGGTAGGGCTTCGAACCCGGCCGCCGGCGGTGAGCCCTTGGGGTGAGCCCGCCGGGGTCGGGCCCGCCTGGGGTGAGCCGTCGTCACGTTCCTGTGGTCGGCCCTGCTGGTGCGCCGTCAGACTGGTGGCATGAGGACTGCGTACAGCGTGGAGACCGTACGGGCCGCCGAGCGCGAACTGATGGAACGGCTGGCCCCCGGTGTGCTGATGCAGCGCGCCGCGGCCGGCCTGGCGGCCGCGTGCTCGGGGCTTCTCGGACGGACGTACGGCAGCCGCGTCGTGCTCCTCGTCGGCAGCGGCGACAACGGCGGCGACGCCCTCCATGCGGGAGCGCGCCTCGCCCGGCGCGGGGCAGGCGTCACCGCCGTACTGCTGTCTCCCGAGCGGGTACACGAGGGCGGGCTCGCCGCACTGCGTGCCGCGGGCGGGCGTGTGCAGGCGGCGCCGGGGACGGTCGTGGAGGGCGCGCCCGTCCCCGTCGAACCGGTCGTCGCGCGCGCGGACCTCGTCGTGGACGGGATCGTGGGCATCGGCGGCAAGGGCGGGCTGCGCCCGTCGGCCGTGGAGCTGGCGGAGTTGGTGGAGCGGGTGCGCGCGCCGGTCGTGAGCGTGGACCTGCCGAGTGGCGTGGACGCGGACACCGGCGAGGTGCCGGGTGTGGCGGTACGGGCGGACGCGACGGTGACGTTCGGCGCGTACAAGCCGGGCCTGCTGCTCGACCCGGCGCGCGAGTACGCCGGGGCGCTGCGCCTTGTCGACATCGGGCTCGGCCCGTTCCTGGGCGACGCTCCTGCGGCGGAGGCGCTCCAGCACGCCGACGTGAACGAACTGCTGCCCCGCCCCGGCGCGGAGAGCGACAAGTACAGGCGTGGTGTGGTCGGCGTCGTCGCCGGGTCGGCGCGCTATCCCGGGGCGGCCGTGCTCACGGTGTCGGGTGCGCTGCGCGGCGGCGCCGGAGCCGTGCGTTATGTGGGTCCCGCCGCGGATGCGGTGATCGCCCGCCACCCCGAGACGCTGGTGTCCGCGGGCCCGCCGAGCAAGGCCGGCCGGGTGCAGGCCTGGTCGGTCGGTTCGGGCCTGGGCGAGGACCGGGACCGGCTGGAGGACGTGCTGGCCGCGCCGGTGCCGGTGCTCATCGATGCCGACGGGCTGCGTCTCGCGGACGAGCAGGCGCTGCGGGCCCGTACGGCACCCACGGTGCTGACTCCGCACGCGGGAGAGGCCGCCGCGCTGCTCGGCTGGGAGCGCAGTGAGGTCGAGGCCCGCCGCCTGGCCGCCGTACGGGAGCTCGCGCGGCGCACGGGCGCGACGGTGCTGCTGAAGGGGTCGACGACCCTCGTGGCCGGCCCCGGCGGTGTCCGCGTCAACCCGACGGGCAGCGGCTGGCTGGCCACCGCCGGGACCGGGGACGTGCTGTCGGGGCTGATCGGTTCGCTGCTGGCGGGCGGACTGGAGGCACTGGAGGCGGCGTCCGTGGGCGCGTACGTGCACGGCATGGCGGGCCGCCTCGCGCCACGGCCCGCCGGCGCGTCCGATGTGGCGGACGCACTGACGGCGGCCTGGCGCGACCTGCTGCGGGACGGTGAGCCGGCGGCCCGCTGAAGTACGGGGTCGGCCGAGGCGTCGCAAGCGGTTCTCACGCATGCGTACGGACCGGGGGACGCCGCCGGAACGGCACGGGGAAAGGCCGTACCGGGGGTGCCTGAGACACTGAGAGCGTGAACGACCTCTCCAGCCCCACCGCTCTCCCGGCGCCACCCGGAAGCGAGGCGCTCCGCGCCCGTGCCGAGATCGACCTGGACGCCGTACGCGCCAACGTCCGCGCGCTGCGGGCCCGTGCGCCCCGCGCCGAGCTGATGGCCGTGGTGAAGTCCGGCGGATACGGGCACGGTGCCGTGCCCTGCGCACGCGCGGCGCGCGAGGCGGGCGCGTCCTGGCTGGGCACCGCCACGCCGCAGGAAGCGCTGGAGCTGCGGGCCGCCGGTGACACCGGACGGCTGATGAGCTGGCTGTGGACGCCGGGCGGGCCCTGGCAGGAGGCGATCGAGGCGGACATCGACGTCTCGGCGAGCGCGCTGTGGGCACTGGAGGAGATCGTCGCGGCGGCCCGCAGGAGCTGCCGCACCGCACGTGTACACCTCAAGGCCGACACGGGCCTGGGCCGCGGCGGCTGCCAGCCCGCCGACTGGCCGGACCTCGTCGCCGCCGCGCGCGCCGCCGAGGCCGGGGGAGCGGTACGCGTCGCGGGAGTCTGGTCGCACTTCGCATGCGCCGACGAGCCCGGTCACCCGGCCAACGCCGCGCAGCTCGACGCCTTCCGGGACGCGCTCAAGATCGCGGAGCGGGCCGGTCTCGACCCGGAGGTGCGGCACCACGCGAACTCGGCCGCGACGCTGACTCTCCCGGAGTCCCACTTCGACCTCGTACGGCCGGGGGTCTCCGTCTACGGGCTCTCGCCGTCCCCCGAGGTCGGGGTCGCGGCCGAGCTCGGGCTGCGCCCGGCGATGACCCTGAGCGCCTCGCTCGCGCTGGTGAAGCAGGTGCCCGCGGGCCACGGCGTCAGCTACGGGCACGACTACCGCACGGCGGGCGCGACCGCCCTCGGCCTCGTGCCGCTGGGCTACGCGGACGGTGTGCCGCGGCACGCATCCGGTACGGCGCCGGTGCTGGCCGCCGGCAAGTGGCGGACGGTGGCGGGGCGCGTGGCCATGGACCAGTTCGTGGTCGACCTCGGCGGCGACGCGGCCGCCGCGGGAGACGAGGTCGTGCTCTTCGGCCCCGGCGACCGCGGCGAGCCGACGGCGGAGGACTGGGCGCGCGCGGCGGGGACCATCTCGTACGAGATCGTTACGCGGATCAGCGCCCGGGTATCACGGATTCATACGAACGAACGGGCGAATACGGGGGGCTGAGCGATGACGGCCGGGGTGAGAACCGAAGCGCTCGCGGAAGCCGCAGCCGGGGTCGCGGAGGCGGTCTCGGGCAGCGACGGCGGTGGCGGTGCCGTCGGCGAGGGCCCGTGGGGCCGCCGTGCCGGGCTTGCCGGAGCGGCGCTGGGACTGGTGGCGGCGGGCGTCGCCGTGGAGCGGCTCACGGTCAACCGTGGCGTACGGCGCAAGGCCCGTCTCGCCCTGGACGCCACGGGGCCGTACGGCTCGCTGCGGGGCACGGCAGGCACCGCGTACGCGGAGGACGGCACGGAGCTGTACTTCGAGACGGACGCCCCGGAGGCGTACGAGGACGGCGCCCGCGACGGTGCCGCCGGTGCTGCAGCCGGTGCCGCCGGTACCGCCGCCGGTTCCGGCCCGGCGCGCGACGGCCGCGCCACGACCGCACGTACCGCCGCCGCCGCGGCGGCGGGTGACGGTGTCGGCGGCCCGACCGTGGAGCCGGTGCGCATCGACGCCGGGGCCGCAGGCACAGCCGACGGTGCCGCGGAGGGCGCCGGCGGTGGACGCGAGGGCGCACGCGAGGGCGCACGTCGTGGTCCTGGCGCGCGACGCGGACAGCGGCAGCCGGCGGCCCGGCCCTCGCCGCACCGCAACCGCCTGATGCGCCTGCTCGGGCGCCGCCCCGTACAGGGCGCGGGTGAGGAGCCGCCGCCGAAGGCGGGCCGCCGGCCGCCCACCGTCGTCTTCACTCACGGCTACTGCCTCAACCAGGACGTCTGGCACTTTCAGCGGGCCGCCCTGCGCGGCGCCGTACGCACCGTCTACTGGGACCAGCGCAGCCACGGACGCTCCGGCCGCGGCCCCACCGGGGAGCCCGTGACGATCGACCGGCTCGGCCGCGACCTCAAGGCCGTTCTGGACGAGGCCGTCCCCGAGGGCCCCGTCGTGCTCGTGGGGCACTCCATGGGCGGCATGACGGTGATGGCGCTGGCCGATCAGTACCCGGACTTCGTCGCCGAGCGTGTCACCGGAGTCGCCTTCGTCGACACCAGCGCGGGCGGCCTCGGTGAGGTGACGTACGGGCTGCCGCTTCCGTCGATGGGTGTGAAGGCCGTACGCCGGGTGGTGCCCGGAGTGCTGAAGGCGATGGTCGCGCAGAGCGCGCTGGTCGAGCGTGGCCGGCGGGCGACCGCGGATCTCTTCGCCGGGCTGGTCAAGCGCTATTCCTTCGGCGACGTACGGAACGTCGACCCGGGAGTGGCGCGCTTCGCGGAGCGGCTGATCGAGTCGGTGCCGATCGACGTGGTCGCGGAGTTCTACCCGGCGTTCGAGGCGCACGAGAAGACGGCGGCGCTCACGGCGTTCGACGGACGTCCCGCGCTGGTGCTCGCCGGGGACCGTGACCTGCTCACGCCGTACGCGCACAGCGAAGCCATCGCCGCCGCACTGCCCTCCGCCCGGCTGCTGACCCTCGAGAGGACGGGGCATCTGTCGATGCTGGAGCGCCCGCACGAGGTCAACGAGGCCCTGGCGCAGCTGATCACCCGCGCCGTCACGGAGGCCTGAGCGCGCGGGTCGGCGCAGGCCGGGCGGCCCGCGCCGGGTTGGGCCGGACCCGTCCAGAACGGCGGGCCCGCAGGACGGTCGGGCGGACGAGGGCCGGGAGCCCGGGAGACCGGGAGCCCCACGGGAGAGCGACGCGGCGCCCCGCCTCTCGCGCGTACCATCCGGACGCATGGAAGCACCACAGTCCCCGGCGGCGGCCGAGCCGCTCGCCGTCCGTCGCACCGCGCTCGTCCCCACCGCCGAACGGATGCGGGAGGTGGGACAGCGCATCGCCGGGCTGCTCGGCCCTGGCGACCTCGTACTGCTCACAGGCGAGCTGGGCGCGGGCAAGACCACGCTCGCCCGCGGCATCGGCGCGGGGCTCGGCGTGCGCGGCGCCGTGACCTCGCCGACCTTCGTCATCGCACGAGTGCATCCGCCGCTCGGCGACGGGCCGCCGCTGGTGCACGTCGACGCGTACCGGCTGGGCGGCCAGGGGCTGGAGGGGATGGACGACCTGGATCTGGACGTGTCCCTGCCGGAGTCGGTGGTGATCGTGGAGTGGGGCGAGGGACGTGTCGAGGAACTCTCGGAGGACCGGCTCCACGTGGTGATCGAGCGCGAGACCGGCGCGGCTGCGAACGGTGGCGCGGACGACGGCGGGGACGGCGGCGCGGAAGACGCCCAGGACGACGAGCGGACCGTGACGGTGACCGGCGTCGGCGAGCGGTGGCGCGGGGTGGATCTCTCCCTGCTCGGGTGACCTCCGGCGGGCGGTCCGCCCGGTCCGTACGTCCCGACAGCTTGTCGGCAAGATGTTGCACGGGCGGCGGCGGGCGTGGTCAGATGGTCGTGAGCGCGAGGTTAGGTGTGCCTCACCCGACCCGCCCGCCCAGGAGCCACGGGAGGATCCCATGCCCGCCGAAGACCGAGCGCGGAAGCCCGGCGCGCCGCCGTCGGCTCCCGGGGAGCAAGGCGTTTCCATGCGTGCGCTGCTGGCGTCGTGCGCTGCCGCTGACGCGGTCTCGACGCCGCCTTCCGACGTGGACGGCTCCCCGTCCGAGGCCGGGCGCGCGAAGCGCGGCGACGACGAAGCCGGGACGGCCACGATGACAGGCGCGGCGGAAGCTCACCCGGGCCAGGACGCCGCCTGAAGCAAGCACCCCAGCGGTCCGACCCGCCCGAACCGCCTCGGAGCCGGGTACGGCGGCGGCGTGGCCGCAGCCGCCGCCCGGAGCCCGAGCCCCGCCCCGTAACCGGAGAGATCCGAGGCCCGGTCACGGCCCCTGGAGCCCCATCACGGCCCGGGCGGCCGAGTCCTTCAGCGGGCCACGCTCTTCACCGGGTCACGCCCCTCAGCGGACCACCACGACCTTCGTGCCGATCGTGGCGAAGAGCCACATCGCCTCACCGTCCGCACGGCGTTCCCGGATCCCGCCGGTCTGACGCACCTGGTCGGCGTCCGGCAACGACCCGTCGAGCGCGGCGCTGAACCCTATGGTCGTGCCCTGGCTCGTCGCGAAGCGCACCACGTTCTCGACGGGCACCCCGTCCGAGCCCGTGACGTGCGGCGCGCGGGATTCGACCTTGTACGTCCCAGGTTCCGGGTCGACGGAGCTCGGGGCCACGCGGAAGGTGCGCTTCACCTCCTGGTCGGGGTTCATCAGCCAGACTCTGTTCCGGTCCAGGTCGTAGACGACGCGCTTGCCCGCACCGGAGAACGCGGGGAGGTTGGTCTCCCGCTCCTTCTCCTCCTTCTCGCGCTCCGTGAGTTCCCCGGAACCGCCGGAGTCGGAGGCGCCCGCCTCCGCGCGGTCCTGCGCGGCGCTCGCCTGGTAGGTGAAGTAACCGACGACGGCCAGAGCCGCCGCCGTAAGCGCCGCCACGACCGCTCCCGCGCTGCTGCCACGTGCCACCGTGCGCCGCCCCTTCCCATGTCCGCCGTCCCCGCGCGTCGACGGTAGCAGCAGGTGACGCGGCGACGGCCGGGCTCGGGAGGGGGCGGTGCGGGGGGCATGCGGAACGGTGCTGCCGTACCCCCAGTTCCACAGGCGCGAGTTGGAGATCGTGTCGAGCTTGTGTTCGCATTGGCCGATGAGCGCGCACCGACCCCCGACAAGTTCCACAGGGTGGACAAGGACGGCACCGAATCCTTACGAGGAGCTGGCGTCGCCGGACGCGCCACCGGCCGCCCCCCGCGGACCCAGCCCGTACGACGCGCTCGCGGCGGGCCCCGGCCGGGGCCCGCGCCACGGCGGTGACCACGGCGCCGACCACGCGGGCGGCCAGGGTGCCCGGCATGCCCGCACCGGTCCGGACGGACTCCCCGTCGCCGGCTCCGGCCTCTACGGCAGCCCGTACGACGGCTTCGGCGGCGACGCGGGCGACGGGCACGGGGGCGAGACGCCCGACGACGGCTTTCTGGGGCTGGCTCTGCGCTCCGAGTACGACGAGGCCCCCGAGGACCGCATGCCCTACCTCCGCGCGGTGCGCAGGCGCCGCCGTTCGCGGGCGCGGAGGACCGTGAAGGCCGCCGTCGCCGTCGTGGTCCTGCTGGCGTTCCTCGTCGTCGGCGACCGCTGGGCGGCCCTGTACGCCGAGAACAAGGCCGCCGGCAAGGTCAAGAGCGCGATGAAGCTGCACGCCGAGCCGGAGGTGCACATCCGCGGCTTCCCGTTCCTGACGCAGCTCGCCGGCGAGCGGCTCGACCACGTCGACATCGCGGTCCCGGACGTCCCGGCGGGCCGGATATCGGTCGCGCAGGTGAAGGGGTCCGTCGAGGACGTACGGATCGTGGGCGGTGCCCCGTCCTCCATCAAGGGCGCGGTGCTGGGCCGGATGAAGGGCGACGTGCTTCTCGACTTCGACGACCTGGACCGCGAACTCGGCACGTCCCAGGTGGACTTCACCGCCGGCTCGCGCGACTCCGTACTGGCCCACGGCGAGCTGCCCGTGGCGGGCAAGCGGGTCCAGGTGGGAGCGCGCGCCCATCTGCGCCGTACCGGCGACCACGGGGTCGGCACGACCGTCGACCGCATGCGGCTCAAGGTCCCCGGCCTGTTCTCCTACACCCCGGGCAAGGACGGCGGTCTCCGGCTGGCCCGGCCGGTCGCCGAGCGCATCAAGCGCGACGCGGCGGACGCGAAGGCTCTCTTCCGGGTCGGCTCGGTCGCCGAGCGCTTCGGTCTCACCCCCGAACGCGCCGCACAGGTGCGGCAGAGCGAGACGGAGCTGCGCCGTACGACCGGCGCTCCCCGCTTCGTCGACAGACTCATGAAGATCAACATGCTGGATGTGCTGCTGGAGCACCCCTCGCTGCTGAAACGGATCGGCATCGACCCCGGCCTCATCGAGAGCCTGAAGAAGATCGAGGAGCCGAAGCTGGCGGAGAAGCTGTCGCTGTCGGTACGGCTGCCCGAGGTGCCCGGCGACGTGCGTCTGCGGGAGATCTCCGTCGAGAAGGACGGGATACGGGCACAGCTGACCGGCGCGGACATGCCCTTCGGCGACGGCGCGAAGCACATGCCGCAGGGCCCGGCCGGGCAGCGCTGAGGGCCTGGCGGACCGCGCGGGCCTCGGGGCCCTCGGGGACCTCGCGGACCACGTAGACGTCCCCGCTCCCGCCGGGAGCCGGACTCCGCAGGTCACCCGAAAGCGTCCAGTACGGGACCCTGGAAACGGCCGCTCCCCATCCGCCGTAGGCTGGCTACCGTGCTGCTGCTCGCTCTTGACACCGCCACCCCGGCCATCACCGTCGCGCTGTACGACACCGACGGCGACCGCCTCCTCGCGGCCTCCGACCAGACCGACGCCCGCCGTCACGGTGAGCTGCTGCTGCCGTCGGTCGACCGGGTGCTGCGCGAGGCCGGCCGCCCCCTGCGGGACGTCGACCGCGTCGTCGTCGGCACGGGGCCCGGTCCGTACACCGGGCTGCGGGTCGGGCTCGCCACCGCCGAGTCCTTCGGCGCCGCGCTCGGGATTCCGGTGCTCGGGATGTGCACGCTCGACGGCATCGCGTACGCCTCAGGCCTGGAGGTCCCGTTCGTCGTGGCGACGGACGCCCGCCGCAAGGAGGTCTACTGGGCGCGTTACTCAGACGCCCGTACCCGCCTCGGCGACCCCGCGGTGGACCGCCCCGGCGAACTGCCCGCGGAGATCACGGCGCTGCCGGCCGTCGGCGCCGGCGCGCGGCTGTACGAGGAGACCTTCACGGGCTTGCGGACCGACCTCCCTCTCGACTCCTCGGCCGCGGCGCTCGCGTGTCTCGCCGCCGAGCGGCTCGCCAAGGGCGAGGAGTTCCCCCCGCCGCGGCCCCTCTACCTCCGCCGACCCGACGCCCGCGTCCCCGCCAACTACAAGGTGGTCACGCCCAGGTGACCCGTACCGCCGCGGAGGACCGCCCCCGGCGGAGCGCCGACGTGGTGCTCCGCGAAATGCGCTGGTGGGACATCGAGCGCGTGCTCGGTCTCGAACACGTCCTCTTCCCCGAGGACGCCTGGACCGCCGGCCTCTTCTGGTCGGAGCTGGCGCACGCCCGCGGCCCCGGCGCCACCCGCCGCTATCTCGTGGCCGAGAGCCGGGCACCGGGCGGCGAGGAGCACACCCTCGTCGGGTACGGAGGCCTCGCCGCCGTCGGCGGTACCGGCGACATCCAGACCATCGGAGTCCTCCCCGCCCACCGCGGCACCGGCCTCGCCGCCCGCCTGATGGGTGAACTCCTCGCCGCGGCCGACGCGTTCGGCTGCCACGAGGTGATGCTGGAGGTCCGCGTGGACAACGCACCCGCACAACGTCTCTACGAGCGCTTCGGCTTCACCAGAATCGGCCTCCGGCGCGGCTACTACCAGCCCGGCAACGTCGACGCCCTCGTCATGCGCCTGGAGACCCCCGCCCCCTCCGCGAACTCTTCCCAAGGAACGAAGACCCATGGCTGACGAACCCCTCGTCCTCGGCATCGAGACCTCTTGCGACGAGACCGGCGTCGGCATCGTCCGCGGCCACACCCTGCTCGCCGACGCCATCGCCTCCAGCGTCGACGAGCACGCGCGCTTCGGCGGCGTCGTGCCCGAGGTCGCCAGCCGCGCCCATCTGGAGGCGATGGTCCCCACCATCGAACGCGCCCTGCGTGAGGCCCGCGTCTCGGCCTCCGACCTCGACGCCGTCGCCGTCACCGCCGGGCCAGGGCTCGCGGGTGCGCTCCTCGTGGGCGTCAGCGCGGCCAAGGCGTACGCGTACGCGCTGGGCAAGCCCCTCTACGGCGTCAATCACCTCGCCTCCCACATCTGCGTCGACCAGCTCGAACACGGCCCCCTGCCCGAGCCGACCATGGCGCTGCTCGTCTCCGGCGGACACTCCTCGCTGCTGCTCGCTCCCGACATCACGGCGGACGTACGCCCGCTCGGCTCGACCATCGACGACGCGGCGGGGGAGGCCTTCGACAAGGTGGCCCGCGTGCTCGACCTGGGCTTCCCGGGCGGCCCCGTCATCGACCGGTACGCACGTGAGGGCGACCCGGAGGCCATCGCCTTCCCGCGGGGTCTGACGGGGCCGCGCGACGCCCCGTACGACTTCTCCTTCTCCGGCCTGAAGACGGCCGTCGCCCGCTGGATCGAGGCCAGGCGGAACGCGGGCGAGGAGGTGCCCGTACGGGACGTCAGCGCGTCCTTCCAGGAGGCGGTCACCGACGTGCTGACGCGCAAGGCCGTCCGGGCCTGCCAGGACGAGGGCGTGGACCATCTCATGATCGGCGGCGGCGTCGCCGCCAACTCGCGGCTGCGCGCGATGGCGGAGGAACGCTGCACCCGCGCGGGCATCGAGCTGCGCGTCCCGCGCCCCAAGCTGTGCACGGACAACGGTGCGATGGTCGCGGCGCTCGGCGCCGAGATGGTCGCGCGGCGCCGCGCCACGTCCGGCTGGGACCTTCCGGCGGACTCCTCGCTCCCGGTCACCGAACCACACCTGCCCGGCCCGGCGGACGCACATGGCCACGCCCACGGGCACGGGCACTCCCACGACCACGTGCACGAACTCAGCCGGGAGAACCTCTACTCGTGACCGTCGCACTGATGTGGGAGGCCAAGGCGGCCGGCGGCCGCGGCGGCGAGCTGCTGGCCTGGGCACGTGACCAGGAGCTGGCGGAAGCACCGCAGCGCCGCGAGACCTACACCGCTCCCGGCGACCGCGTCCTCGTCATCACCTGGTGGTCCGGCGGGCTGTCCGCGAAGCTTCCCGAACTGCCCGATCCCCCCGAGGAGTTGACGGCCCGGCCCGTGCACCGCTGGCGCTTCGAGCAGGTCTGAGCGCACGGACCGGGCGGGACGGAGCCGGCGGGAGACCCCGAACAGCTAGGCGCCTGCCGGTCCTTCGAGCGGCTGCCCCAGAAGCACGGTGGGCGCACCCGCCACCCGGGTGAGGAACACCGTGCAGATGCCCGGCCCTTCGAGCTTGAGTTTCTTGCGCAGCTCCGCGGGCTCCACGGCCGAGCCCCGTTTCTTGATGGTGGCAGTGCCGATGCCGCGTTCACGCAGCAGCGCACGCAGCCGCTTCAGCTGGAAGGGCAGCACGTCGGTGATCTCATAGCCCGTCGCGTACGGGGTGACGTGCGGCTCGTCGCACGTCACATAGGCGATCGTCGGATCGATGAGCCGGCCGTTCAGCTCCGCGGCCACCTCCGCCACGAGGTGCGCGCGTACGACCGCGCCGTCCGGCTCGTACAGGTAGCGGCCGACCGGCCCGGCGGGCGGATCGGCCAGCCCGCGCGACAGGAGTGAACGCGGGCCGGGCAGCAGGGTCGCTCGTACGGGGGAACTCTCTGCCGTGCTTCCCGCTCCCCTCCCCGCCCCGAACCAGAGCACGGCTTCCTTCACATCCCCCGAGTCCGAGATCCACTCGGCCTCGGCGTCGTCCGGAACGGCCTCGTGGGGAATGCCGGGCGCGACCTTCAGCGCCGCATGCGAGACGCGGCGGGCCACTTCGACCGCCCACGACAGCGGCGGCGAGTACGCCTCGGGGTCGAAGATCCGCCCCTTGCCGCCACGGCGCGCGGGGTCCACGAACACGGCGTCGCAGCCGGAGACATCGGCGTCGCCCACGTCCTGGCAACGGATCTCGATGCGGTCGGCCAGACCCAGCGCCGCCGCGTTCGCCCGTACGACGTCGCACGTCAACGGGTCGCTGTCGACGGCCAGTACGTGCATCCCCGCACGCGCCAGCGCGATCGCGTCCCCGCCGATGCCGCAGCACAGGTCCGCCAGCACCGGCACGCCCGCCGCGGAGAAGCGTTCCGCCCGGTAGGCGGCGACGCTCGCACGCGTCGATTGCTCCAGGCCGTTCGGCGTGAAGTACATGCGCGCCGCGTCCTCCGCGCCGAACTTCGCCGCCGCCCGCTGCCGCAGCCGGGCCTGGGCGAGGGCGGCCGAGACCAGCTCGGGTGCGTGCGTACGGCGCAGACGCGTCGCCACGGCCAGTTCGCGGTCCGGGTCGTACCCTTCCAACGACCCCAGCAGCGCCTGTCCTTCATCGCCGAGCAGCCCGGCGAACGCCTCACGGTCCACTCCCGCATTCTCCCGTCCCGGCGGGGAACGGACAGCCCGGGGTCGCGGATGAGGCTCGCACGACTGGCACTCGTGTTGACGGAGTGCTAACCGCGGCATAATGTCGACCCTGGCACTCTCCCATTGCGAGTGCCAGACATCAGCGACAGGAAGATCCGGCACCCGCGACGACGGATCAGCCAGGTCGCCACCCCAGACATAAGACCCCGTTATGAGATCTCCGAAGGGGGAGGTCGGATCGTGACGACCGCCAGCAAGGTTGCCATCAAGCCGCTTGAGGACCGCATCGTGGTCCAGCCGCTCGACGCTGAAGAGACCACGGCCTCAGGCCTGGTCATCCCGGACACCGCCAAGGAGAAGCCCCAGGAGGGCACGGTCCTGGCTGTAGGCCCGGGCCGCTTCGAGGACGGCAACCGTCTGCCGCTCGACGTGAACGTCGGCGACATCGTGCTGTACAGCAAGTACGGCGGCACCGAGGTGAAGTACAGCGGCGAGGAGTACCTCGTCCTCTCGGCTCGCGACGTTCTCGCGATCGTCGAGAAGTAAGTCACCGCAGCCGGAAGACACTTCTGATCCGCGCCCCGGTCCCTCCCGCATCACACGAGATGTACCGGGGGCCGGGGCGCGGTTCGTTCGAGAGGACTCAACAGCTCCCATGGCGAAGATCCTGAAGTTCGACGAGGACGCCCGCCGCGCCCTCGAGCGCGGCGTCGACAAGCTGGCCGACACCGTGAAGGTGACGATCGGCCCCAAGGGCCGCAACGTCGTCATCGACAAGAAGTTCGGCGCACCCACCATCACCAACGACGGCGTGACCATCGCCCGTGAGGTCGAGGTCGAGGACGCCTACGAGAACCTCGGCGCGCAGCTGGTGAAGGAGGTGGCGACCAAGACCAACGACATCGCGGGTGACGGCACCACCACCGCCACCGTGCTCGCCCAGGCCCTGGTCCGCGAAGGCCTGCGCAACGTGGCGGCGGGCGCCTCGCCCGCCGCCCTGAAGAAGGGCATCGACGCCGCGGTCAAGGCCGTCTCCGACGACCTGATCGCCAACGCCCGCCCCATCGACTCCAAGGAGGACATCGCCTCGGTCGCCGGCCTGTCCGCCCAGGACAAGCAGGTCGGCGAGCTGATCGCCGAGGCGATGGACAAGGTCGGGAAGGACGGTGTCATCACCGTCGAGGAGTCCCAGACCTTCGGCCTGGAGCTCGACTTCACCGAGGGCATGGCCTTCGACAAGGGCTACCTCTCGCCGTACATGGTCAGCGACCAGGAGCGTATGGAGGCCGTCCTCGACGACCCGTACATCCTGATCCACCAGGGCAAGATCAGCTCCATCCAGGACCTGCTGCCGCTGCTGGAGAAGATCATGCAGGCCGGCGGCTCCAAGCCCCTGCTGATCATCGCCGAGGACGTCGAGGGCGAGGCGCTCTCCACCCTCGTCGTGAACAAGATCCGCGGCACGTTCAACGCCGTCGCCGTCAAGGCGCCCGGCTTCGGCGACCGCCGCAAGGCGATGCTCGGCGACATGGCGACGCTCACGGGCGCCACCGTGATCGCGGAGGAGGTCGGCCTCAAGCTCGACCAGGCCGGTCTGGACGTGCTCGGCACCGCACGCCGCATCACCGTCACCAAGGACGACACGACGATCGTCGACGGTGCGGGCAAGCGTGAGGACGTCGAGGCCCGCGTCTCCCAGATCAAGGGCGAGATCGAGGCCACCGACTCCGACTGGGACCGCGAGAAGCTCCAGGAGCGCCTCGCCAAGCTGGCCGGCGGCGTCTGCGTCATCCGCGTCGGTGCCGCGACCGAGGTCGAGCTCAAGGAGAAGAAGCACCGCCTGGAGGACGCGATCTCCGCGACCCGTGCGGCGGTCGAGGAGGGCATCGTCGCCGGCGGCGGCGCCAGCCTCGTGCACTCCGCGAAGGTCCTGGAGGACTCGCTCGGCAAGAAGGACGACGAGGCGACCGGCGTCGCCGTCGTGCGCCGGGCCGTCGTCGAGCCGCTGCGCTGGATCGCCGAGAACGCGGGCCTCGAGGGTTACGTCATCACCTCGAAGGTCTCCGAACTCGACCGCAACCAGGGCTTCAACGCGGCCACCGGCGACTACGGCGACCTGATCAAGGCCGGCGTCATCGACCCGGTCAAGGTCACGCGCTCCGCGCTGGAGAACGCGGCGTCGATCGCGTCGCTGATGCTGACGACCGAGACGCTGGTCGTCGAGAAGCCGGAGGAGGAAGAGCCGGCAGCGGGTGGCCACGGCCACGGCCACGCGCACTGACGCCGACGCGTCAGCCCACCCGACCGAGGCCCGGTGCTCCCCGCTTGGGGGCGCCGGGCCTCTGGTTGTCCGACTGGGCCCGCCGCGTGTTCGCGTGCGGTGTGTTCGGGGTTCCGGGTGCGTGCCGCTGCGGCGGTGGCTCCGGGAAGGCATGATTTACCTCCCTGTACCGGTACGGGGACCTGTTCTGGCTCCCATATGGCGGTCCGCAAATCATGCTTGAGTTTCCCGGAGCCACCGCCTCCGCGTCCCACCCCCTCCGGTCGTCCGAGCGGCTTTCCCCTGGTGGTTCCCGGACAGGTTGCGGGTTGCTGCCGTGCGGACCTTTCGGCACGTGTACGTGCCTTGCGGCTCCAACCATCGGTGTTCAGGGGCCCGTTGGGCCCTGCCGTGGTCCGAGAGCGGCAGCGGGTCCGACGGGAGGAACGAGGCAACTGACTGGGGCCACCGGCGGGGAGCCGCCGACGGAGGGGAGGGGGCGGGACGCGCAGGGGTGCGTGTCCGGACGCTTGCCCGTGATTTGCCGACCGGCACATGGAGGGCTGAACAAGCAGGCTGACGGTTCAGGGAGGTAAATATGGGGTCTCNACCTGATCAAGGCCGGCGTCATCGACCCGGTCAAGGTCACGCGCTCCGCGCTGGAGAACGCGGCGTCGATCGCGTCGCTGATGCTGACGACCGAGACGCTGGTCGTCGAGAAGCCGGAGGAGGAAGAGCCGGCAGCGGGTGGCCACGGCCACGGCCACGCGCACTGACGCCGACGCGTCAGCCCACCCGACCGAGGCCCGGTGCTCCCCGCTTGGGGGCGCCGGGCCTCTGGTTGTCCGACTGGGCCCGCCGCGTGTTCGCGTGCGGTGTGTTCGGGGTTCCGGGTGCGTGCCGCTGCGGCGGTGGCTCCGGGAAGGCATGATTTACCTCCCTGTACCGGTACGGGGACCTGTTCTGGCTCCCATATGGCGGTCCGCAAATCATGCTTGAGTTTCCCGGAGCCACCGCCTCCGCGTCCCACCCCCTCCGGTCGTCCGAGCGGCTTTCCCCTGGTGGTTCCCGGACAGGTTGCGGGTTGCTGCCGTGCGGACCTTTCGGCACGTGTACGTGCCTTGCGGCTCCAACCATCGGTGTTCAGGGGCCCGTTGGGCCCTGCCGTGGTCCGAGAGCGGCAGCGGGTCCGACGGGAGGAACGAGGCAACTGACTGGGGCCACCGGCGGGGAGCCGCCGACGGAGGGGAGGGGGCGGGACGCGCAGGGGTGCGTGTCCGGACGCTTGCCCGTGATTTGCCGACCGGCACATGGAGGGCTGAACAAGCAGGCTGACGGTTCAGGGAGGTAAATATGGGGTCTCCCCGCCGAAGGCAGGGGACGGGTCCGGACATGTACCCCGGAGCGGCACGCCCCCGCCACCAGAAACGCACCCCGAGGCGCACATGGCGACCCGCTGTGCGGTCAACGCGGCCCGAACCGCCGCCCCGTCGTCGAGGACGCCTTCGACAGCAGCTCCCTGGGAAGGAGCCTCGCCGCCCCCATGAGCGTCTTGTAACGCGCGTCCGGGATCGAGAGGTTCCGGCCGCGGACCAGGTCCTTCATCGCCGCGGCCACCACCGCGTCCGCGTCCAGCCACATCCACCGCGGAACGCTGCCCGCGTCCATCCCGGCGCGCTCGTGGAACTCCGTCCGTACGAAACCGGGGCACAGGGCCATCAGCCGCACCCCCGACCCCGCCAGATCCTTCGCCGCGCCCTGCGTGAACTGGACGACCCATGCCTTGCTCGCCCCGTACGTGCCCCGCGGCACGAACGCCGCGACCGAGGCGACATTCACGACACCGCCGCGCCCCCGCTCCCGCATGCTCGCCGCCCCCGCCGAGGTGAGCCGGAGCACGGCCTCGCAGTGGACCTTGAGCATCGTGAGCTCGTCCTGCATGGGGACGTCGAGGTAGGTGCCCTTGTTGCCGAAGCCCGCGTTGTTGATCAGCAGATCCACGGGATGCTCCCGGTCTGCCAGCCGGTCCTCGACGGCCGAGATGCCGTCCTCCGTGGCCAGGTCGGCCTTCAGGACGGACGCCTCGACACCGTGCAGGTCGTGGAGCCGTGTCGCCTGTTCCCACAGGCGGTCCTTGTCGCGGGCGACCAGTACGAGGTGGTGTCCGTCCCGGGCGAGCCGCCGGGCGAAGGCGGCCCCGAGGCCGGAGGTCGCTCCCGTGATCAGCGCAGTCGTCATGGGGGGCACGCTATCCGCGCTTCAGCCGCCCGTACGCCGCAGGGCCTTGCCCCGCGCCTCCGGGTGCAGCGCGTCGCCCGCGGCGAGGACGCGCGGCAGCAGCTCGGGCTCCCGTGTCAGCGCGCGGAAGAGGAAGCTCACGGTCACCTCGTGGTCCGGGCGGTGGACGATGACCACGCCGTCCCCGGCGCACACCGCCCCCGGCTGGACCACGCGCAGATACGCGCCGGGCAGGGCCCGCTCGGTGAAGCGCTTGACCCAGCCGCGCTCGTCGAGCCAGCCCGCGAAGGTACGGCAGGGAATGCGCGGCGCGGTCACCTCCAGGACCACTTGGTCCCCGATGAGCCAGCGCTCGCCGATCCGCGCACCGTTCACATCCAGCCCCTCGGTCGTGAGGTTCTCGCCGAAGCAGCCTGGGTCGAGGTCCCGGCCGAGTTCACGGGCCCATCCGTCGAGGTCCTCGCGTGCGTAGGCGTACACGGCCTGGTGGTCGCCGCCGTGGTGGCGCATGTCGCCGATGGTGTCGTCGGCGAGGGCGCTTCCGCCGGTGCCCTTCGGGCCTGGCGCGGAGACGCCGACGGGCCCGGAGGCCGGACGCTTGTCGATGCCGGTCAGGCTCCCCGGTGCGTCGGTGTACGAGGGGGCGCGCAGCGGCTTGGCGACGTTGACGGACAGAAGGTTCATGAGCGTCAGGCTAAATGGGTGAATCTCCGCGGACGACCGAGTTCCGCGGCGGCGGCGAACGAGGCGGCAGCGGCGGCGAGATGACGCCGGCGACGAAGACCGAAGGGCCGAAGGGACAACCCCCTGAGCGTGAAGCGCCCAGGGTGAACGTTTCTGCTCAGTTCTGGCCGTCGGGCACGGCGACGAGCCTGCTGCGCGCCCGGCCCATGAGCTCCTCGCGCTCGTCCTCGGTGAGCCCGCCCCACACGCCGTACGGCTCGCGCACCGCCAAGGCGTGCGCCGCGCACTCCGAGCGGACGGGGCAGCGCATGCAGACCTCCTTCGCGGACGCCTCGCGCGCACTGCGGGCCGCGCCGCGCTCGCCCTCGGGGTGGAAGAAGAGAGAGCTGTCGACTCCGCGACAGGCGGCGAGCAGCTGCCAGTCCCACAGGTCTGCGTTGGGGCCCGGGAGGCGGGAGAAGTCTGCCATTGCGTGTCCTCTCGTCGGCGTACTTGAGGCTCGCTCTCGCTCCGTCCATTTATAGACAAATATGACTCATTGCGAACCTAGCCGAAAGAAAGCGCGAAGCAGAACTAAGTCTGCTAAATAGGGCAAAAGGTAAAAGACGCCACTCGGGGAAACCCTTCAGTGCGATGCGGCAGAACTGTGTACGCGCGATCACGTAGAGTGCTGATGGCGGTGGCCGAAACCCGTAACTCTTTTGGGTGACCGTCGTTGAGTGTGCGGAGGCGGTTGGCGGAATGATCTCGGGCACTGGTGTCCGAGGGGTGTCAATCGCACAGGTGACGATTCGTAACAGCCTGGAGGCTCAAGGTGACGCGCATCAGCTGCGGAGGGCGGTCATGACATCCGTCCTCGTCTGCGACGATTCCCCGCTTGCCCGAGAGGCGCTCCGCCGCGCGGTCGCGACCGTGCCCGGCGTCGAGCGTGTGACGACGGCGGCCAACGGCGAGGAAGTCCTCCGCCGCTGGGGTGCCGACCGGTCCGACCTCATCCTCATGGATGTCCGCATGCCCGGTCTCGGTGGTGTGGAGACCGTGCGGCGACTGCTGTCGGCCGACCCCGGCGCCCGCATCATCATGCTGACGGTGGCCGAGGATCTCGACGGAGTGGCACTGGCCGTGGCGGCGGGCGCCCGCGGCTACCTGCACAAGGACGCCTCGCGCGCGGAGCTGCGGGCCACCGTCACGCAGGCGCTGGCCGACCCGACGTGGCGGCTGGCACCCCGGCGGCTGCGTTCGGCCGAGATGGGGGCCGCCCCGACGCTCACCGCCCGTGAGATCCAGGTGCTCGAGGGCATGAGCCACGGCCGGTCCAACGCCGAGATCGGCCGGGAGCTCTTCCTCTCCGAGGACACGGTGAAGACCCACGCCCGGCGTCTGTTCAAGAAGCTCGGCGCCTCGGACCGCGCCCACGCCGTGGCTCTGGGCTTCCGCTGGGGTCTCGTTCGATAGATAGCTCACGTTCGCTCATGGCCCGCCCGTCCCCGCCTGCGAAGTTCCGCCACGCGCGGTCTTCGGGGCCGGCCCCGGGGGAAGGGCGGGGCGGCGTAAGCGGCCCAGGAATCCCGCGAGTGCCGCATGCTTGTTGTATGGAGTTCCTCGGGGACCGTTCGGTCAGGCGTGAGGGGAGGGCGCGGGAGATGAGGGCCAGTGCCCCTGCTCATAACGCTTCGGTGCACAACCAGGGGCGCGGTGCGACGGAACGCTCGGCTCAGGTGCACCATGGACCGATGCGCAACGACGGGCACGACGACACCGCGGTCGTGAGCGCACTCGTACGACGCGCCAGGGAGGGCGACGAGCAGGCCACGCACGACCTCCTCGCCCACGTCCATCCGCTGGCGCTGCGCTACTGCCGCAGGCGGCTGACCCGACTGCCGGGCGACGCAAGGCACTTCGTGGACGACCTCGCACAGGAGGTCTGCATCGCGGTGCTCTGCGCACTGCCGCGCTACCGCGACACCGGGAAACCCTTCGAGGCCTTCGTCGTGGCCATCGCCCAGCACAAGGTCGCCGATCTGCAGCGGGCCGCCATGCGCGGCCCCGGCAGTACGGCGGTGCCCTCCGACGAGATGCCCGAGCAGCCCGACGATTCGCTCGGCCCGGAGGAGCGCGCGCTGCTCAGCAGCGACGCGGCGTGGGCCAAGAAGCTGCTTGCCAATCTGCCGCAGCATCAGCGCGAGCTGGTGCTGCTGCGCGTCGCCGTCGGGCTCACCGCGGAGGAGACCGGCGAGATGCTCGGGATGTCGCCCGGGGCGGTACGTGTCGCCCAGCACAGGGCGCTGAGCAGGCTGAGGGCACTGGCGGAGCAGTAGTTCCGGGCCGTTTAGCATGGACTTTCACCCCGGGCCAGCATTGGAAAGGTGTCATGACAGCGAACGACGGAGTCGGAATCGAAGCCGGAGTACCTGCGAAGTTCGCCATGCTCGGGCTGACGTTCGACGACGTGCTGCTGCTGCCCGGCGAGTCCGACATGGCTCCCGGTGACATCGACACCGGCTCGCGGATCTCCCGCAACGTCCGCGTGAACGTACCGCTGCTGTCGGCGGCGATGGACAAGGTCACCGAGTCCAGGATGGCCATCGCGATGGCCCGTCAGGGCGGCGTCGGCGTGCTGCACCGCAATCTGTCGATCGAGGACCAGGCGGCCCAGGTCGACAGGGTCAAGCGCTCCGAGTCCGGCATGGTCGCCGACCCGATCACGATCCGTCCGGACGCGACGCTGGGTGACGCCGACGTGCTCTGCGGCCGCTTCCGCATCAGCGGCGTGCCCGTCACCGACGAGGCAGGCAAGCTGCTCGGCATCGTCACCAACCGTGACATGGCCTTCGAGTCCGACCGCGACCGGCCTGTGCGCGAGCTGATGACGCCGATGCCGCTGGTCACCGGCAAGGTCGGCATCTCGCGGAACGACGCGATGGAGCTGCTGCGCCGTCACAAGATCGAGAAGCTGCCGCTGGTCGACGACGCCGGCGTCATCAAGGGGCTCATCACCGTCAAGGACTTCGTGAAGGCCGAGCAGTATCCGCTCGCCGCGAAGGACCCGGACGGCAGGCTCGTCGTCGGTGCGGCCGTCGGTGTCGCCGGGGACGCGTACGAGCGTGCGCAGGCCCTGATCGAGGCGGGCGTGGACTTCGTCGTGGTGGACACCGCGCACGGTCACTCGCGGCTCGTCGGCGACATGGTCGCAAAGATCAAGTCGAACTCCCCGGTCGACGTCGTCGGTGGCAACGTCGCCACCCGTCAAGGTGCGCAGACGCTGATCGACGCCGGGGCCGACGGCATCAAGGTCGGTGTCGGGCCGGGTTCCATCTGCACGACGCGCGTCGTCGCGGGCATCGGGGTGCCGCAGGTGACGGCGATCCACGAGGCCTCGCTCGCCGCGCAGGAGGCCGGGGTCCCGGTCATCGGCGACGGCGGCCTGCAGTACAGCGGCGACATCGCGAAGGCCCTGGTGGCGGGCGCCGACACGGTGATGCTCGGGTCGCTTCTCGCCGGCTGCGAGGAGTCGCCCGGCGAGCTGCTGTTCATCAACGGCAAGCAGTTCAAGTCCTACCGTGGAATGGGCTCGCTGGGCGCGATGCAGTCGCGGGGCGAGCAGAAGTCGTACTCGAAGGACCGCTACTTCCAGGAAGAGGTCGGCGGGGACGACAAGCTCATCCCCGAGGGCGTCGAGGGACAGGTGCCCTACCGGGGCCCGCTCGGTGCCGTGGTGCACCAACTGGTCGGCGGTCTCAAGCAGTCGATGTTCTACGTCGGCGGGCGCACCGTGCCGGAGATGAAGGCGAACGGCAGGTTCGTACGCATCACCTCGGCAGGGCTGAAGGAGAGCCACCCGCACGACGTCCAGATGACGACCGAGGCGCCGAACTACTCACGACGCTGAGCCCGGCACCCACCGGGCCGCAGGGCGCCGCCTGTCGGTGATACTGGAGCGGCAGCAGAGCACAGCGCACGGCGAGAAGGGCTTCACAGGTGACAGAGATCGAGATCGGGCGCGGCAAGCGCGGGCGCCGGGCGTACGCCTTCGACGACATCGCTGTGGTGCCCAGCCGCCGCACGCGTGACCCCAAAGAGGTCTCGATCGCCTGGCAGATCGACGCCTACCGCTTCGAACTGCCCTTCATGGCCGCCCCGATGGACTCCGTCGTGTCACCCGCCACCGCGATCCGCATCGGTGAGCTGGGCGGGCTCGGTGTGCTCAACCTCGAAGGGCTCTGGACGCGTTACGAGGACCCGGAGCCGCTGCTCGCCGAGATCGCCGAGCTGGACGAGCGCACCGCCAACCGCCGGATGCAGGAGATCTACGCGGAGCCGGTCAAGGAGGAGCTGATCGGCGAGCGGATCAAGGAGGTGCGTGACGCGGGCGTGGTGACGGCCGCCGCGCTCTCTCCGCAGCGAACGGTCCAGTTCTCCAAGGCGGTTGTCGACGCGGGCGTCGATCTCTTCGTCATCCGCGGTACGACCGTCTCCGCCGAGCACGTGTCGGGGGCGGCGGAGCCGCTCAACCTCAAGCAGTTCATCTACGAGCTGGATGTGCCCGTCATCGTGGGCGGCTGCGCCACGTACACGGCGGCGCTGCATCTGATGCGCACCGGCGCGGCCGGTGTGCTGGTCGGCTTCGGCGGCGGCGCCGCGCACACGACGCGGAACGTGCTGGGTATCCAGGTGCCGATGGCGACCGCTGTGGCCGATGTCGCAGCGGCGCGCCGGGACTACCTGGACGAGTCGGGCGGCCGCTACGTACACGTCATCGCGGACGGCGGCGTCGGCTGGTCCGGCGACCTGCCCAAGGCGGTGGCCTGCGGCTCCGACGCGGTGATGATGGGCTCGCCGCTGGCCAGGGCCACGGACGCGCCGGGCCGCGGGCACCACTGGGGCATGGAGGCCGTGCACGGTGACGTGCCGCGCGGCAAGCGGATGGACCTGGGCGCGGTCGGTACGACGGAGGAGATCCTGCTCGGTCCCTCGCACACCCCGGACGGCTCGATGAACTTCTTCGGCGCGCTGCGCCGTGCGATGGCGACCACCGGCTACTCGGAGCTCAAGGAGTTCCAGCGGGTGGAGGTCACGGTCACGGGGTGACCCGCAGGGGATGAGCCGCCCCGTCAGAGGCGGTGGGCGGCGCCTGTCGGGCTCGCTCCCCTTGTGTCGAAGAGGAGTTGGGCCTTGGCGGCAAGCCCCTGCAGGTCGTATCTGCGGTGGTGCTGGAGGAGCACCGTCAGATCGGCGGACGCGGCGGCCTCGTAGAGGGAGTCGGCCCGCGGCACCGGCTGGTCCGCCACCTGCCACTCCTTGACGTACGGGTCGTGGAAGCTCAGTTGCGCGCCGAGCTGCTTGAGCCGGAGTGCCACCTCGCGGGCGGGTGCGCCCTCCTGGTCGGGCAGGTCGGGCTTGTAGGTGACGCCGAGCAGCAGTACGCGGGCGCCGCGGGCCGACTTGCCGTGTTCGTTGAGGAGTTCGGCGGCGCGCTGGCAGACGTAGCGCGGCATGCGGCCGTTGACCTCCTGCGCCAGCTCGACCATGCGCAGCGGATATCCAAGCGAACGGCTGCGGTACGCAAGGTAGTTGGGGTCGATGGAGACGCTGTGGCCGCCGACGCCGGGGCCCGGGCGGAACGCCTGGAAGCCGAACGGCTTGGTCTCCGCGCAGCGGATGACGTCCCACAGGTCGACGCCGATGTCGTGGCAGAAGACCGCCATCTCGTTCACCAGCGCGATGTTGACCTGGCGGAAGTTGGTCTCCAGCAACTTCGTCGTCTCCGCCTCGCGCGGGCCCCGCGCACGTACGACCTTGGCCGCGAGGCGCCCGTAGAAGGCGGCGGCACGCTCCGTACAGGCAGGGGTGAGGCCGCCGATGACCTTGGGGGTGTTGGCGTATCCGTAGCGGCGGCTGCCCGGGTCGAAGCGGGAGGGCGAGTAGGCGAGATGGAAGTCGCGGCCCGCGCGCAGGCCCGAGCCCTCTTCGAGCAGCGGCTTGAGGAATTCCTCGGTGCTGCCGGGGTACACCGCGGATTCGAGTACGACGGTCGTACGGGGGCGCAGCCGGGAGGCGAGAGCGTGAGCAGCGGTACGCACCGCGTCGAGGTTCAGCGCGCGGTCGGGCCCGAGGGAGGTCGGCGCGCAGATGAGCGCAGTACGGACGTCGCCGAGGACCTCGGGATCGGTGGTGGCGCGGAAGCCCCGGGAGATCATGCGGCGGACCGCTGCGGCGGTGAGGGCGCCGCCGGCCGGGGGGCGGCCCGCGTTGATACCGGCGACGGTCTCCTCGTCCGCGTCGTAGCCGATGGTCTCGATCCCGGCGACTACGGCCGCCTGTGCGACCGGAAGACCCGAATGGCCGAGTCCGAGGACGGCGAGATCTGCGGGCATTGCGGCGGACATCCTTCCCCTTGGTTCCCTCGCTGGGGTGGTGAGGCCCCGTGTGACGTTCCGGGGGCGGCCCCCGAAGGTCGCGTCGAGCTGCGCGGGCCGGTGCTTCCCGCTACTGCGCGGCGCTATAGCAAGTTAATCGGCAATATGACGGATATCTGGGATTACCCGCTCTGCGACGCCCGCGATGCGGCCGAAGTCAGGGAATTGGAGGACCATCGGCAGGGGAACACTGCCTACGTTCTGACAACACCACCGACGAACGCACGACCACACGGGAGGCAGCGGTGAGGACGGCGACACTGGGACCGGAACAGCGGGTCAGGGCGCTCGCGCAGATGTCCGAGCGCGAACTCGACGTGCTGGTCGTCGGTGGTGGCATCGTCGGTGCCGGTACGGCGCTGGACGCCGTCACGCGCGGGCTGTCCACCGGCATCGTCGAGGCGAACGACTGGGCGTCGGGCACCTCCAGCCGCTCCAGCAAGCTGATCCACGGCGGGCTGCGCTATCTGGAGATGCTGGATTTCGCACTGGTGAGGGAGGCGCTCAAGGAGCGCGGACTGCTGCTCCAGCGGGTCGCTCCGCATCTCGTCAAGCCCGTGCCGTTCCTCTACCCGCTCGAGCACAAGGGCTGGGAGCGGCTGTACGCCGGTTCGGGTGTGGCGATGTACGACGCCATGTCGCTCTCCTCCGGGCACGGACGCGGGCTTCCGAGGCACCGTCACCTCAGCCGGCGCGGCGCCCTGCGCGTGGCACCGGCGCTGCGGAAGGACGCCTTGGTCGGTGCGTTGCAGTACTACGACGCGCAGATGGACGACGCGCGCTACGTGGCCACCGTGGTCCGTACCGCTGCCGCCTACGGGGCGCACACGGCGAACCGTGCGCGGGTCGTCGGCTTCCTGCGCGAGGGTGAGCGCGTCGTCGGAGCGCGTGTGAAGGACCTGGAGCAGGACGGCGAGTACGAGGTACGGGCACGGCAGGTGGTCAACTCCACGGGCGTGTGGACGGACGACACCCAGGGGCTGATCGCGGAGCGCGGGCAGTTCCATGTGAAGGCATCGAAGGGCATCCACCTGGTCGTGCCGAAGGACAGGATCAACTCGACGACCGGGCTGATCCTTCGTACGGAGAAGAGCGTGCTGTTCGTGATCCCGTGGGGCCGGCACTGGATCATCGGCACCACCGACACCGGCTGGGACCTGGACAAGAGGCATCCGGCCGCCTCCAGCGCCGACATCGACTATCTGCTGGACCACGTCAACTCCGTGCTCGCGGTGCCGCTGACGCGGAACGACGTGGAGGGTGTGTACGCCGGGCTGCGGCCGCTGCTGGCAGGCGAGTCGGAGGCGACGAGCAAGCTGTCGCGGGAGCACACCGTCGCGCATCCGGTGCCGGGGCTGGTCGTCGTCGCCGGCGGCAAGTACACGACGTACCGGGTGATGGCGAAGGACGCGGTGGACGAGGCGGTGCACGGCCTGGACCGCCGCGTCGCGGACTGCGTCACCGAGGAGGTGCCGCTCGTCGGCGCGGAGGGCTATCACGCGCTGTGGAACGGGCGGGCGCGCATCGCGGCGCGCACAGGTCTGCACGTGGCGCGCGTGGAGCATCTGCTCAACCGCTACGGGACGTTGACGGAGGAACTTCTCGAACTGGTGGCGGACGACCCGAAGTTGGGCGAGCCGCTGCCGGCCGCCGACGACTATCTCAAGGCGGAGATCGTCTACGCGTGCACGCACGAGGGTGCGCGCCACATCGACGACGTGCTCACACGCCGTACGCGCATCTCGATCGAGACCTTCGACAGGGGCACGCGCAGCGCGCGCGAGGTCGCGGAGCTGATGGCCAAGGTCCTGGGCTGGGACGCCGACCAGGTCGACCGCGAGGTCGAGCACTACGAGAAGCGGATCGAGGCGGAGCGCGAGTCGCAGCTCCAGCCGGACGATCTGACGGCGGACGCGGCGCGGTTGGGGGCGCCGGAGATCGCGCCGGTGTGAGGTGCGCTTGCGCTGGGCTCCCGGCCGTGGAGGCGAAGGCCTCGCGGCCGGGGCCCGGGCGTCAGGCCTTGCAGCCGTAGTGCTTCTGGACGTTCGGCATGTAGGCGTTGAGGAACTTCTCCAGGGCCGCGCGTTCGTCGGAGTAGGCCTCGTCTTCGGCGACGTTGAGTGTTATGTCCGCAAAGACGGGGGGCTTGCCTCCCGCACAGTCGGCGGTTGCCTCTGCTTGTCGGGAATCGATACCGAGCTGCCCTTGGAACGTACGTGGTTGCTTACGAGTAAAGACACCAGGGGTCAGGATATGGCCCGGTCGGGTCGGGTCATGCTGGATCTTGAAGTAGTAGTCACCATCGACGTAGACGGAGCAGGCGTTCGGTGCGGCTTCGGACTTGACTCGCTTTTCGGTGACTCGTTCTCCTTCCTCGGGGAGGAGGGGGCTGATCGCTGAGGCGGGGGTCTTGATTCCGCAGAGAGACTTGGGGGGTTGGGGTTTACTTGCTCCGCATCCTGCAACAAGCGTTACCGCGGTCAGCAGGAGCAGGGCCCCCGAGCGCTTGATGTTCGTCACTTCTTCCCCTCTGCCCGCTTGGCGTCTTCATGCGCGTTGTTGGCCCCATCGACTATGCGGTTCTGCAGATCCTCGTAGTCGTACCCCGACGGTTGATCTGCGGCCCAATTACCGTTGTTGCGCTGCCAGGTCTCCACCAGGGCCCTCATTTGCCCGGAGCGGACCTCGCTGACTTCCTGTCGTTGGCCCTCTGTGGCTTCCTTCACGCCGTCTTCGTAGTCCTTCGCGACGGCTTCGATGACCACGCCGCTGGCAGCGCCCAGCCCACCGCCGGCGACCGGGACGTAGCCGAGTCCTCCGCCCGCCACGGCGCCGGCTGCGGACTTGTTCCATGCCGCCTGGTCGATCTTGCCTTCCTCGTCGTCGTTGAGGGCGGAAGTGGCCGAGTACTCCAGGAAGCCGTTGACTCGCCCTGAACGGTCGAGGCTCTGTGCGGGATCGTCCTTCTCCGTCTGGATGTCGTGCACAGCGATCTCGTTGAGGCTCTTGTCCAGAGTTCCGAACGCGGCGCCGTCGTGGGCGACTTCCGTGGTGACCTTCGCGAGGTCGGCGCGGTCGAAAGGCGTCTCCATGGTCCTGGGAGAAGACATCGTGTCGTAAGTGCTCTGGCCGTGGTGCGCGAGGACCTTCGACGCGTCGTCGCGGAGTTCGGGCGGGAACTTGTCGTTCTCCGCCAGGCCGTGAAGGCTGTTCCGGTCGCTTCGAGTTGGTCCGGGGTGGGGTCGAGGTACGGGGACGTGGTGTCGCCGGGTGTGCGCCCCGAACTGGCCGCGAACATGGCGTCGCCCAGTGCGTCCATCGACGGGTTGACCGTCTTTCCGTCGACGCTGTCGATGGTGTCGAAGTATTGCCGGTGGTTGAGGAGATACTCAGCGGTGGAGTAGCTCTCCTTCTCGTCTTCGGCCCAGGGCATGTTGACCATGCCCTGATCCACGTAGGCGCTGGTGTCCTTGAAGAGCGTCTTGTCGTTGAAGAGGTCGGTGGCGGCGTCGGGGTTGTGGGAGACGCCCGTGAGGAGGCCGGTGACGGGGTCGTTGCCCCAGGAGTTCCCCGGCAGGTCGTAGTTGGAGGGTGTGGAGTCGTGGCCCGTCCACAACTCCTCGGGAGACTTGCCGTCCTCGATGGCCTCGCGTTCGAAGCTGAGGACTTCCTTGCCGTAGTCGCCGAGGAACTGGCCGTCCCATTCGCCTTCCTGCATGAGGTCGGACATGACCTGGAAGCCGTAGGGGTCGGTGTTGCTGCCGTTGCCCTGGCGCTCGTCGCCGGCGGCGATGACGTCGCGCTTCCACTTGTCCATGCCGGGAGCGCCGGAGCCGGTGGCGGTGGCGAGCGTCCGTCCGAGATTGCCGCGCATCTGCTCGATGGCCTTGTGGCGGGGGTCGTTCGGGTTGACGGCATCCGGTCGCATGCCGTGCCAGAAGTCGATGGTTCCCTGGCCGCCCATTGAGGTGGCGAACTTCGCAGAGAAGGCGGGATCCTTGCCGTGCTCCTTCATCAACGCGTTGAGCTCGTTGATCTCGGAGAGGCTCATGTCCTCGCCCTTGCGGGCGAGTTGTGACGCCCGTCCCGCGTCGGCACCCGCGTCGGTCTTGCCGCCGGCGAAGGCGTCACCGCGGAACTGGGAACCGTCGTCGTCGTCCTGGAAATTGTGGCGCAGGCGCGTCGCGGCGTTCTCGTCGATCGTGGCGGCTTCCTGGAGCACCTTGTTGATGCGGTCCTGCCACTGCCGGGCTTCCTGCGCCCCCTGCACATCCTGCGGCCGTGTATAGCCGGGTGCGGGGACACCGGGGACAGGGTCGGCCTGGAAGGAGTCACCGGGCACGACCTGGCCTTGGTCGGTGACGCGGAACTTCTTCGGGATCTCGCTTTCGACGAGATCGATCAGTGCCTTCTTCTTCGCCTTCAGCTCGCGTGCGGCCGACTCGATATTGCCATGGACGGCCTTGGCGACCTTTCCGGCCTCTTCAAGTTCCTTGTGCTCGGCGGCGATTCGCGACTTGGCCGTCTCCTCGGTGCTCGAACTCTCTTCCCACCCGGCACCGCGGACGGTCTTGAGGACGTCCTGCTCGAAGTCCGACGCTGCCTCCGAGAGGCGCTTGTGCCCCGGGTGAGATTCCCCGGGTCATCGATACGGAACTCCCCCATGTGAGCCTTACCCCCGGCTTGTTCGGTTCGTCGCTGACAGTAACAGCGGGCTTTCGGGCAGTCCACAGGAGTTGATCATTCCGCCGAGGGCGGTCGACCCCATCCGAAGAGCGAGTGAGGCACGCGTGTCGGTGCCCGAGGAGTAGGCGGCGTCAACGCGGGGCACCCGCGTGGCCGGTGGGTGACGGTGGCCTTGACGGTGTGTGAGGCGGCGTGTGTGAAGGCGTCGGGATGTGCCCGCCCTGCGCCGCCCCCGTACGCGGTGTGACGGCGCGATGGTTCACAATGAGGAGGGGCTGGGGTGGGCCATCGCTGAGGGAACACAAGGGGATTCATGAGCGAGGACGCGGGTCGGCTGGTAGGGAGTCGCTATCGGCTGGGGGAAGTTCTCGGCCGGGGCGGCATGGGCACCGTGTGGCGCGGCGAGGACGAAGTCCTGGGCCGTGCGGTCGCGGTGAAGGAGCTCCGGTTCCCCTCCAGCGTCGAGGAGGACGAGAAGCAGCGGCTCATCACCCGCACCCTGCGGGAGGCGAAGGCGATCGCCCGTATCCGCAGCGGCAGCGCGGTGACGGTCTTCGACGTCGTCGACGAGGACGACCGTCCGTGGATCGTGATGGAGCTCGTCGAGGGTGGTTCGCTCGCCGATCACATCCGGAAGGAAGGGCCGCTCACGCCGCAGCGTGCGGCGGAGGTCGGGCTCGCCGTGCTCGACTGCCTGCGTGCGGCGCACCGGGAAGGGGTCCTGCACCGCGATGTGAAGCCGTCCAACGTGCTGTTGGAGGACGTCACCGGTCGTGTGGTGCTGACCGACTTCGGCATCGCGAAGGTCGAGGGCGACCCGTCGGTGACGTCGACGGGCATGCTGGTGGGCGCTCCCTCGTACATCTCGCCCGAGCGTGCTCGTGGGAAGCCGCCGGGTCCGCCCGCCGATCTCTGGTCGCTCGGCGCCCTGTTGTACGCGTCGGTCGAGGGCCACCCCCCGTACGACAAGGGCTCGGCCATATCGACGCTGACGGCGGTGATGACGGAGCCGGTGCCGCCGCCGGAGCAGGCCGGCGAGCTCGAAGAGGTGATCTTCGGGCTGCTGTCGAAGGACCCGGACAAGCGGCTCGATGTGGCGGGCGCGCGTGCCCTGCTGGAGCCGGTGGCGTCGGGTGCCGGTGCGGGAGCCGCCGCTGCTCCCGTACAGGACGGCGGGACGACGGCGGTGCTGCCGCCGAAGCCCGGCAAGGAAGCGGAGAAGGCCGACGGCAAGGACCAGGGCAAGGGCAAGGCCGAGGGCAAGGCCGAGGGCAAGGACAAAGGCGCCGGGGAGGCAGCGGACTCCGGATCCGGCAAGGCCGGTGCGAAGACGAAGGGCGAGCCGCAGCGCCGTCAGCGGGGCAAGAAGGCGTCCGCGAAGCCGGCGTCCAAGCCCGGGAGTCCGAAAGCCGCGGGTGCGGTTGCAGGCGCGGGTGCGGCTGCCGGAGCCGGAGCGGCGGCAGGAACCGCGGCGGGCACCGCGTCCGCGCCCGCTGCCGGTGCCGGTGCAGAGGGTGCCGACGGGGCGGCCGCTGACGGAGTCGGCGACGAGACCCACGCGCCCGTCGACTCCGGGGCGGTCGCGCCAACCGCAGACAAGGGGGCGGGGAGCCCGGCGTCCCCGTCGGGCGGCGGCCTGGCAGCCGCGACGACGGCGCTGACTCAGCTCACCGGGCGGTTCTCGCGGCGCACGCTGACCGTCGCCGCGGTGGCGGTCGCGGCGGTACTGGCGCTGCTCGCGGTCTTCGCCCTCGACAACGGTGGCGGCGGGGGCGGCGCCAAGTCCGGGAAGGACGCGGCGAGTTCGGGTGCGGGCGGCGGCGCCGAGCGCGACAAGGGCGAAGGCGGCGCAGGCACCAAGGAGAAGGACGAGGACAAGGGCGCCGAGGAAAAGGGGAGCCCCTCCCCTGACCCGAGCACGCCCTCCGGCGGCGAAGAGGAGGAAGAGCCCGGCGGCGGCCCCTCGTTGCCCGAGGACTACACCCAAGTCACCGACAAGCGCTTCCACTTCAGCATGGCGATGCCCGAGGACTTCGAGCGCTCGGGAACTGCCGGACGCAACTCCGGCGCCAAGTACTCCGACGGCGGTCTGCCCAAGCTCCAGGTGGACTTCAGTCCCGATCCGCTGAAGGACGCAGCCGCGGGCTGGCGTGATCTGGAGCCTTCCGTGAAGGGCAACAGCAGCGGATACCGCCAGATCAGCATCAAGAGCGTGAAGTGGCGGGGCTATCCGACCGTCGGCGACTGGCAGTTCGAGCGCGACGAGGACGGCGAAAGGGTACGCGTCCTCAACCGCGGTTTCCGCGTGGACGATTCACACGGCTACGCGATCATGATCACCTGCAAGGCCGACAAGTGGGACGACGAGGAGTGCCGGACGCTGCGGAAGACGGCGTTCAAGACCTTCAAGCCGCTCGGCTGAGCGTGGTTCCCCGCCCTCGTTCCGGGGGACGTTGGGATTGAGGCGGAATCGGGCAAGCGTTTCAGGTGAATGAGGCCTGCTGCGGGCCGTACGCGGTTGGAGAGTCCCCGAGTCCGCCCGCACCGGACAGCTCAGACACGTATCGTGAATGGCCGCAGACCGGTATCCGTCCGTAAAGATGCGGATGCGGTGTGGAATTGACGGTCTCGCACGCTGTGGGGAGGCGTCGTGGACGACTACGCGGACAATGCGGGACGGCTGCTCGCCGACCGATACCGCTTGCCCCAACCCACTGCCGATTCGTACCAGTTGACGGAGTCGGTGGCCTACGACACGGCCAGCGGCCAGGAAGTGCTCGTCCGTCAGGTCCCGTTGCCCGAGGTCGTCGAGGCGGAGGTGCTGGGCGACGGCACCGGCGTGAGCGGCGCGGGTGACGGGTCCGCACAGGCAGGCGCCCTCCGTGGCTCGATAGGGCGTGCCACGCGCAGGCCCGCGGACCCGGTCGTACGGCGGGCGGTCGAGGCGGCCGTAGCAGCGGCCAACCTGCCCGACCACCCCAGGCTCGACCAGGTCTTCGACGTCTTCGTCGAGGGCGACGGGCTGTGGATCGTCAGCGAGCTGCTGCCCGCGACGCCTCTCGCGGCGCTGCTGTCGCACCAGACGCTGACCGCGCACAGGGCCGCGGAGGTCGCGGCAGATGTGCTGACCGCGCTGCGTGTGGTGCACGCCCACGGCTGGACCCACCGCAACGTCACTCCCCGCACCGTGCTGATCTGCGACGACGGGCGGGCTCTGCTCACGGGGCTCGCGGTCGGTGCCGCCGAGGAGGCGCTGTGCGGCTACAGCCCGCACCCGGACTCCGGGCGGTTGGCGCTGCCGCCCAGCGGGAGCATTCCCGGGGAGGCGCGGCCCGGCGGCGGTTCCGGCGGTTCCGGCGGTTCCGGCGGTGGCCCGGGAGAGGGCGACGGGCCGTCGGACGCGCCCGAGGGGCCCGCTCCCGCACCGTGGTCGGACATCTCCCTGCCCGACGGCTTCGCCGCGCGGCGGGAGGACGAGCCGTACGGCCACCGGCCCGGCCCCTACGGCACCGGTGGTGGCCGTGGTCATGGGCAAGGTCACGAGCCGGGCCGTGGCGACGAGGCGGGCCGCGACTACGGAACGGGCGATCACCCGGGCTCCGGCAGAGGGCCGCGGGGCATCTTCGGCCTCCAGGGGCTGAGCCACGGCAACGGGGCGGCGGAGGAAGGGGACGAGCCCGTACGCCACGGGTACGAGACCGGCGGACGAAGCGGCCGCGGCCGTGCCATCGCCGCGTACCAGGCGGGTGCTCGGCGTGGTGCCGCGGCCCGGGCGCACAGCGCGGGCCCGGACGGCCGGGACGACCAGGAGGGCCAGGAGCAAGGGCGCCGGCCGGAGAGGCCGCAGCTCGACGAGGCCGCCGGGACGGCCGCGCGGGACGACTGGTGGAACCGCGCAGCGTCGACGCCCCCTGTGACCGGTCCGCACACCACTCCGGACGACTTCGTACGGTGGCTGCCGTCCGGGGAGGACGAGGTCACGCCGAGCGATCTGCCGGGTACGCGGGTGCCCAACAGCCTTCCGGTGAGGGCGACTTGGCGTCCCGCCGAGCCCGGGGGGCGGCCCGAGTCCGAGACGGAGCCGGGTGCGGGTCCCGGGGCGGGCCCGGAGTCCGGGCCGCGTCCGACGGCCGCCCGGCACACGAGTGGCGCGTTCACGGACGCGTTCACGAAGGCCCCGCACTCGCAGGAGCCGGACACCGACGACCCATACACCGAGGGCGCGTACGCCGACCCGTCCGCCGAGACCTCTTACGAAGACCCGTACACCGAAGACCCGTACACCGAAGACCCGTACACCGAAGACCCGTACACCGAAGACCCGTACACCGAAGACCCGTACACCGAAGACCCGTACACCGAAGACCCGTACACCGAAGACCCGTACACCGAAGACCCGTACACCGAAGACCCGTACACCGAAGACCCGTACACCGAAGACCCGTACACCGAAGACCCGTACACCGAAGACCCGTACACCGAAGACCCGTACACCGAAGACCCGTACACCGAAGACCCGTACACCGAAGACCCGTACACCGAAGACCCGTACACCGAAGACCCGTACACCGAAGACCCGTACACCGAAGACCCGTACACCGAAGACCCGTACACCGAAGACCCGTACACCGAAGACCCGTACACCGAAGACCCGTACACCGAAGACCCGTACACCGAAGACCCGTACACCGAAGACCCGTACACCGAAGACCCGTACACCGAAGACCCGTACACCGAAGACCCGTACACCGAAGACCCGTACACCGAAGACCCGTACACCGAAGACCCGTACACCGAAGACCCGTACACCGAAGACCCGTACACCGAAGACCCGTACACCGAAGACCCGTACACCGAAGACCCGTACACCGAAGACCCGTACACCGAAGACCCGTACACCGAAGACCCGTACACCGAAGACCCGTACACCGAAGACCCGTACACGGACGACCCCTACGACGACGCTCCGGAGGACCGCCCCTGGGGCGGCGAGGGCGCCGAGGAGTCAGGTGCGCCGGAAGGCTTCCACGGACCCACCACCGCGCTCGCCGCCGAGCGCGCACGGCAGGCTCGGATGACCGTCGTCGGAGCGGTCGGCGAGCGGTGGGCACCTGAGCAGGCCGGCCCGGTCCACCGGAACTGGCGGCTCCCCCCGCCGGTCGGCCCGGCCGCCGACCTGTGGGCGCTGGGTGTGCTGCTCTTCCGTGCGGTGCAGGGTCACGGGCCCTACCCCGAGGACGACGTCGCAGAGCTGGTCCAGATGGTGTGCGGCGAGCCGCCCGCCTTCGCCGAGGAGTGCGGCGCCCTGCGTCCCGTCGTCGAGTCGCTGCTGCGCCAGGACCCCACGGAGCGCCCCGACTTCGAGGAGCTGAGAGGCTGGCTGCGGTCGCTGGTGCGCTCCGCACCGGAGCCCGACGCCGGCTGGCACACGGTGTACGCCCCGTCCCTCGACCCGGGCGGTACGTCGGACCCGCGACGGCTGCCGATACTGCGCCGCCGCGGCGAACTCGTACGCAGACGGAGGGCGGCCAGACGCGCGGCCCGCGCCGAACAGCGGCAAGAGAACAGACAACAGCAGCGTCAGCGGCGGCAGCACCGCAAGCAGAACCGTCCCCGGCAGCACCCGCCGCACCCGCTGCCGCCGCACCCGCTGCCGTCGCAGCACCGGCACGAGCCGTACGAGCACGAGCCGTACACGCACCCGGCTCACGAGCAGCACCCGCACCCGCAGGACGTGCCGCTGCAGCAGCCCGCCGCCCCCGTACCGCCGAAGCCGCAGCCCGAACCCGCCGCGCGCGATCAGGCCGCGCCCGTACGCCGGAAGAAGCAGCGGCAGGGTGCCCGCCCCCGCAGGCTGGGCGGCGTGCTGGTCGGGCTGGTGCTCGCGGGTCTGGTCGCCGCGATGATGTACGCGGTGTGGTTCATGCCGGAGAGCGACACGGCCGGTGCCCCGGGCCAGCAGCGCGGTTCGGTCGGCAGTGAGAGCCGCTCCCCGCAGCCCGGTGAGGACGGCGGGGGAGAGTCGCAGGGCGCCGGCGACGGCAAGGGAGGCGGCGGAGGCAGCGCGGAGAAGCCGCGGCCGTCCGCGCCCGCGGACAAGGCGCCGGAGGGTTACAAGCTCAGCCGGGACCCGGCCGGTTTCCAGGTCGCCGTACCGCAGGAGTGGAACCGGCGGTCGACGACCGGCCGCGGTCAGGTCCGCTACAACGGCGGCGACGTCGAGATGGTCGTCGTCAACGGCCGGGACAGCGTGGGGAAGTTCGGCAAGGACCCGATGACCTACCAGAGCGACGACGAGCCGGAACTGAACGCCTACCGCGCCTCGGACTGGGCGTCCACCTCCGGGCTGCGGCGGATCGACGTGGGCGAAACCGCCATGGCCGAGGGCACTTTCAGCTGGAAGGACGGCGGCCGGGACGTCTACGCACGCAACCGGGCGATGATCATCGACGGGCGCTACCACGTGCTGATGGTGATGGGCTCGGAGGGCAAGAAGCAGCAGATCGACCGGCACTTCGAGTCCGTGGCGGACACCTACCGGCCGACGGGCGGCTGAATTCCGCGCTGCGCGCCTGCCGCGGTCCGTCGCGCCAGCGTTCACTGGCAGATTCGGTGAAATTGGTTACCGTCGGGTATGCAGCGTGTTTCCGGGGTCGTAGTCTCTCCCGCATGACGGACACGCAGGACACCCGAGGCGGCCGGGCAAGCGGAGAAGACCGCCGGATCAGCGGCGACGCGACCGGCGGCAGCAACCCCGTGGCCGGGCCCGAGGGCAAGGCCGAGGCCGAGACCGCCGGCACGGCCGCCGGCAAGGCCGAGAGCAGTGGCGCGGCCGAAGCTGAGAGCAGCGTCGCGGTAAGGGCCACGGGCACGCCTGCCGGGGACCACGCCGGAAACCCCGTGGCCCCCACCCCCTCGGGCGTGCGCACCGCCGCCGACGTCGTCACCGCAGAGCTCGTCGCGCAGCTCTGCGAGGGAGTGATAGGCACCGGCCGCACGTCCAGTCACACGCCTTTCACGGGGAAGAAGCTGGCCGAACTGCCGGAGTCCACACCGGAGGACGTCGCCTTCGCCTTCCACCGTGCGCGCGAGGCGCAGCGCGCGTGGGCGGCCACGCCCGTACGGGAGCGCGCCGCAGTCCTGCTGCGCTTCCACGACCTGGTGCTGCGGCGGCAGAACGAGGTGCTGGACCTGATCCAGCTCGAGACCGGCAAGACCCGGCTGCACGCGCACGAGGAAGTGCAGGCGGTGGCCGTCGCAGCCCGCCACTACGGACGCCGTGCCCCCGCCTATCTGCGTCCCAAGCGGCACATGGGAGCGTTCCCCGTGCTGACGAAGGTGGCCGAGAACCTTCACCCCCGCGGCGTCGTCGGGCAGATCGCGCCGTGGAACTACCCCCTCGAACTCTCCGTCGGCGACGCGCTTCCCGCTTTCGTCTCGGGCAACGCGGTCGTGATGAAGCCCGACACCGAGACGGCGCTGACCGCGCTGTGGGCGCGCAGGCTGCTCATCGAGGCCGGACTGCCGAAGAACGTGTGGCAGGTCGTCATCGGCGAGGGTCACGTGATCGGTCCGGCGGTCGTCCAGCGCGGCGACTACGTCTCCTTCACCGGCTCCACCAGGACCGGCCGCGGCGTCGCGCAGATCGCCGCCGAGCGGCTCGTAGGCGCTTCGCTCGAACTCGGCGGCAAGAACGCCATGATCGTGCTGCCGGACGCCGACCTGGACAAGGCCGCGGCGGGTGCGGTGCGCGGTGCGTTCTCCTCCGCGGGCCAGTTGTGCATCTCGATCGAGCGGCTGTACGTGCACGAGTCGGTCGCGAACGCGTTCGTGGAGCGCTTCGTCGCCCGTACGAAGAAGCTGCGGCTCGGCTCGGCGCTCGCGTACGGCGCCGACATGGGTTCCCTCGTCTCGCAGAAGCAGCTGGACAACGTCACCCGCCACGTCGGGGAAGCGGTCGCCGAGGGCGCGAAGGTGCTCGCGGGCGGGCGCGCACGGCCGGACGTCGGGCCGCTCTTCCACGAGCCGACCATCCTTGAGGGAGTCGAGTCGCCCATGGCCGTGTGCACCGAGGAGACCTTCGGGCCGGTCGTCTCCGTCTACCGGTACGCGGACGTGGACGAGGCGGTCGAGCTCGCCAACGCGACGTCTTACGGCCTGAATTCGAGCGTGTGGGGCCGCAACGGCCGCCAGGCGCGCGAGGTCGCGGCGCGGCTGCGCAGCGGAACCGTCAACGTCAACGAGGGGTACGCCGCGGCGTACGGCAGCGTGCAGGCCCCGATGGGCGGCATGGGCGACTCGGGCATCGGCAGGCGGCACGGCAGGGAGGGCATCCTCAAGTTCACCGAGCCGCAGACCGTGGCGCACCAGCGTGTGCTGCCGATGGCGCCCTCCTTCGGCATGGACGACGCGAAGTACGCCAAGTTCATGAGCTTTTCCCTCAAGGCGCTGAAGGCGCTGCGCTTCCGCTGACGCGTCGCTTCACGTCGCGTCCGCCGCCGCGAACCCGACCCCGTACGCCCGAGACCCGTCCCCGACGCCGATCCGTACAACCGATCCCGAGCCGCACCACTCGCACCGGAGGCCCACCGTGTCCGAGGAGAACTCCGCCCAGAACGAGGGCGGTTCGTACGACTACGACGTGATTGTCATCGGTTCCGGCTTCGGCGGTTCCGTCTCCGCTCTCCGTCTCACGGAGAAGGGTTACAGCGTCGGAGTGCTGGAGGCCGGACGCCGCTTCACGCGCGAGACCCTGCCCAGGAACTCCTGGGACACGAAGAACTACATATGGGCGCCCGCGCTGGGCCTCTACGGCATCCAGCGCATCCACGTCCTCAGCAATGTCATGATCCTGGCAGGCGCGGGCGTCGGCGGCGGTTCGCTGAACTACGCCAACACCCTCTACGTGCCGCCGAAGGCCTTCTTCCAGGACCGCCAGTGGGGCCACATCACCGACTGGCAGGAGGAGTTGAAGCCCTTCTACGACCAGGCGCAGCGCATGCTCGGCGTACGCCTCAACCCGACGATGACGCCGTCGGACGAGCATCTGAAGACGACAGCCGAGCGGATGGGCGTCGGGGACACATTCCATCTGGCGCCCGTCGGCGTCTTCTTCGGCGACGGCAAGGACGCGGACGGCAAGACCGAGGCCGAGCCGGGCGGCGAGGTGGCCGACCCGTACTTCGGCGGAGCGGGCCCCTCGCGCAGGGCGTGCGCGGAGTGCGGCGAGTGCATGACGGGCTGCCGGCACGGCGCGAAGAACACACTCAACGAGAACTATCTCCACCTCGCCCAGCAGGCGGGCGCGGTGGTCCGTCCGATGACGACCGTGCGCGAGGTGGAGGAACTTCCCGGCGGGGAGGGCTTCGCGGTCACCACCGTCGCGACGGACAAGCAGAAGGGCCCACGCACGGTGCTGCGCGCCCGCAAGGTCGTCGTCGCGGCCGGCACGTACGGGACGCAGACCCTGCTGCACCGCATGCGCGACAACGGCACGCTGCCCCGGATGTCCGGACGTCTCGGCGAGCTGACACGTACCAACTCCGAGGCCCTGGTGGGCGCTCAGACGATCCCCCGCCGCTACCGCAAGAAGTGGAAGGACGGCCGGAATCTCGACTTCACACGAGGCGTGGCCATCACCTCCTCCATCCACCCCGACGAGCACACGCACATCGAGCCCGTCCGTTACGGCAGGCGCTCGAACGCGATGAGCGCACTGACCACCCTCCAGGTCAACCACGAGACCAAGCTGCCCAAACTGCTGGGGCACCTGGTCACCTGCCTGCGCCACCCGAATCTGTTCATCCGGTCGCTCTCCGGGCGCAAGTGGTCGGAGCGGATCATCATCGGTCTGGTGATGCAGACGCACGACAACTCCCTGACCACGTACAGGAAGCAGAAGGGACTCGGGAAGGGCCTGCTCACCGCCCGCCAGGGGCACGGTGCGCCCAACCCGGCCTACATTCCCGAGGGTGCCGAGGCGGCACGGATACTCGCCGACGAGATCAACGGCTTCCCGGGCACCAACCTGGGTGAGCTGATGGGCATGCCGCTCACCGCGCACTTCCTCGGCGGCTGTCCGATCGGCGCCGACGCGGACAGCGGCGTGATCGACCCGTACCACCGGCTCTACGGGCACCCGGGCATCTCGGTCGTGGACGGCTCCGCCGTCTCCGCGAACCTGGGTGTCAACCCCGCCCTCACCATCACGGCGCAGGCCGAGCGTGCGATGTCGCTGTGGCCGAACAAGGGCGAGGAGGACGCGCGGCCGGAGCAGGGCTCGGCGTATGTGCGGATGGCACCTGTCGCGCCGCGCGAACCGGCGGTCCCGGAGAGCGCGTTCGGGGCGCTGCGCCTGACGATGCTGCCCGTGCCGGAGGTGCCGCGTGCGGGCACTGCCGCCCGGGGGGCGGAGAAGCCGGAGGCGGCGCGCGAGAGCGCGGACGTGGAGTAGGGCGCACCGTCCAGCCGTCCAGCCGCCCGGCAGCCTCCGAAGGGGCCGCCGGGCGGCGGCAGTTGTCCGGTGCGTCGGCGTCCGCGATGGGTGGGTCCGGGACTCGGGCGTCCGGGGCATGTGTGTCCACGGCGTGCGAAGGGCCCCGCGGAGCCGGCCGGGTGGTGGACGGCGCCGCGGGGCCCTCGGCGTTCAGCACGGGCGTCAGGGCAGCGCCCGTGCTGACGGAGCGGCACCGGGGGGTAGTGCCGCCTAGCCGTCCCGAATCGCGGCAGCACGCTGCAGCGCCGGTCAACGGCTGGGTCCTGAACGGGGGTTCGTGTGCATCGTGCTGGATGTGCCGACGGCGCGCAAGGCGTCGGGAGCACTCGGTCACGGCATCCGTACCGCCTGGCCGGAACTTTTACCGGCGGCCGACAATCTCCCGAGAATCCCCCTGACCGGTGAGGCCGCGATCCGCGGAGCGGCCGGTCCAGGGCGTCCCCGGGACCGGCCACTCTCTCCCCGTACGGGGAGAGTTGGTGACCGGGCTGCTGTCCCCTGCTGACCGGTCACACGCGCCGGAGCGAGGTCCCACGACACTTCCGCCTCCGCCCACGGGGAGGAACGGGCGTCTCATCGCTGCGATGGCGCGGCCCCGAACCACCGGACGTCCGGCGGGCATCGAGGTCACAGAGACCAACGAACCGCCTCACGGGGCGGTCACGCACCGTACGGGTGACCGCCGCGTGCCGGGGTTTCCAGGCCGGGTTTCACAACTGCCCCCGGCACAGCGCCAGAAGAGTCATCGCGAGCTGCGTGCCGGGCCTGCCCAGCTCGCCCCGGTAGCGGTCGAGGATCTCCATCTCGCGGGCCAGTTCCACGCGCCGCCCTCCGGCCTCGACACGTGCCCGCTGGATGCCGGCGGAGACCGTCCTGCGCTCCTGGACGAGCGCGATGATGCGGCCGTCCAGCTCGTCGATGCGGGAGCGCGCGGCGGCGGTCGCCCCCGCCGTGGCGTCCCCGGACTCCCCGTCCTCGCCCGTGCCCGGGGTTGCCGGCCGTGGGGTGGTCCTTGCGGTTTCGGTGCTCATGGTCTTCCGTCTCCTCCTGGTGGCTCGTGCCGTGCTCGTACCGGCGGCGGAGCCCGGGACCTCGCGGCCCGGGGGAGCGGAAACGACAAGCGCCCCGGGGCCTTGATCGGCCCGGGGGCGCCCGGTAAGTCGCTTGTCAGTGGATCAAGCAGCTCGACCATGGCAGCCGGACGGGCCGGTGCCATAGGTAAACCAGAAGCTGGTCGTGACGGGCTGCTCGAACATGCCCGTCAGTATGCACGGGCCCGCCTCGGAGGCCAAGCGGGGGCCCTCCGGCCTCCCGTTAGAATCGGCCGTACGAAGTGAGCACGTGCTCTGTGCTTCCGTACGGCGCTCCCACGCCGTCCGGCACCGTTCCACAGCCCCGTACCACCCGCCGCAAGGCCGAAAGGCAGCCGCTCCGTGGCATCAGCGCCCGCCCCTCGGGGCACAGGCTCCCCGGAATCCGCCTCCGCCTCTCCGGACGCTCCGGAGACGGTCCTCGTGGTCGATTTCGGTGCCCAGTACGCGCAGCTCATCGCGCGCCGCGTACGCGAGGCGCGGATCTACAGCGAGGTCGTCCCGTCCACCATGCCGGTGGAGGAGATGCTCGCCAGGGACCCGAAGGCGGTCATCCTCTCGGGAGGTCCCTCGTCCGTGTACGCGGAGGACGCCCCGTCCCTCGACGGCTCGCTCTTCGACGCCGGCGTTCCCGTCCTCGGCCTGTGCTACGGCTTCCAGCTGATGGCGCAGGCGCTCGGCGGCACCGTCGACAACACAGGAAGCCGCGAGTACGGGCGTACGGACCTGTCCGTCTCGAAGGGCGCGTCCACCCTCTTCGAGGGCACGCCGTCGCACCAGCAGGTGTGGATGTCGCACGGCGACGCCTGCTCCGCCGCCCCCGAGGGCTTCACCGTCACCGCGTCGACGGACATGGTCCCGGTCGCGGCGTTCGAGCACGACGGACGCCGGCTCTACGGCGTCCAGTACCACCCCGAGGTGATGCACTCCACGCACGGACAGCAGGTGCTGGAGCACTTCCTCTACCGCGGCGCCGGTCTCTCCCCGACCTGGACGACGGCGAGCATCGTGGACGAGCAGGTCGCGGCGATCCGCGAGCAGGTCGGCTCGAAGCGCGCCATCTGCGGGCTGTCGGGCGGCGTGGACTCCGCGGTCGCCGCCGCCCTCGTCCACAAGGCCGTCGGTACGCAGCTGACCTGCGTGTATGTCGATCACGGGCTGATGCGCAAGGGCGAGACCGAGCAGGTGGAGAAGGACTTCGTGGCGGCCACGGGCGTCCAGCTCAAGGTCGTGGACGCCGCCGACCGGTTCATCTCCGCGCTCGCCGGAGCGTCCGACCCCGAGCAGAAGCGGAAGATCATCGGGCGCGAGTTCATCCGGGTCTTCGAGCAGGCCCAGGCCGAGCTCGTCGCCGAGGCGGGCGCAGCGGGTGAGGACGTCGCGTTTCTCGTGCAGGGCACCCTCTACCCCGACGTCGTCGAGTCCGGCGGCGGCACCGGCGCGGCCAACATCAAGTCGCACCACAACGTGGGCGGCCTCCCTGAGGACCTGGAATTCGAGCTGGTCGAGCCGCTGCGCAAGCTCTTCAAGGACGAGGTCCGCATGGTCGGCCAGGAGCTCGGCCTGCCCGAGGAGATCGTGCAGCGCCAGCCCTTCCCCGGCCCCGGGCTGGGTATCCGCATCATCGGCGAGGTCACGCGCGAGCGCCTCGACGTGCTGCGCGAGGCCGACGCCATCGCGCGCGAGGAGCTGACGGCCGCCGGTCTGGACAGGGACATCTGGCAGTGCCCGGTGGTACTGCTGGCCGACATCCGCTCGGTGGGCGTCCAGGGTGACGGGCGTACGTACGGACATCCGGTGGTGCTGCGTCCCGTCTCCTCCGAGGACGCCATGACCGCCGACTGGTCCCGGCTGCCCTACGACGTGCTGGCCCGCGTCTCCACCCGCATCACGAACGAGGTCTCCGGCGTCAACCGCGTCGCCCTCGACATCACGAGCAAGCCGCCGGGCACGATCGAGTGGGAGTGACCCGCAGGGAGCCCGTGGCCTGAGCACGGGCGCCGTGGCCCGGCGGAGCGCCTGCTGAGGCGGGCGCCGACTGAGGCGCGAGCAGCGGAGGCGTGACGGACTGAGCCGGGTGGAGCCCTGCCGCATGCGGCACACGGCGACTCCCGCCTGACGCAGCGCCTGTGATCTCGGGTGCCGCACGTCCGCGGCGGTAGTTTGCCCGGGTGACGGATATCGGGGGGCGGCCTCGCCGCCGCGACAGGCGGAAGCGGATCATCGGTGCCGCTGCCGCCGGAGCGGTCGTGCTCGGCGTCGCCGTCGCCGTCGTCGAGCCGTACGCGAACGACTGGTGGGTCACACGCAACGCCTGCGGAGGCTCGCTCCCCGAGGGCGTCCTCGAGGACCTGGGTGCCGGCCGTGCCGACGACGACGGCCACCTGTACGCCCACGAGGAGACCCTCGACGAGCGGCTCGGCCGGTACCGCTGCGAGGTGAACGACGCGTCGTCCGGCCGTGGCTACCGCTTCCGGGCATCCGCCTACACCTCCCGTGACGATGTCGAGCGGCGCCTGTCCGACGACTTCTCCGGACGTGAACCCGCCCGGCTGGCGCTCCCGGCCGGGCTCCCCGGGTACGAGTCGCAGCGCGGCGATCTCGTGCTGACGCTCGACTGCCCGCGACTGGGCGAGGGCGGCTCGGGGAAGCCGAGGAAGCTGCACACCAGGGCGCAGATCCCCGGCTACTTCGGTGACGACGAGTCCGGCGACGAGCCCGGGATCGGCAGTTCCTACGACGCGGGGGCGCGTGCCGCCGTCGCTCTCGCCAACAAGGCCTCGGAGAACCTGCGTTGCGGGGCGGAGACGCTCGAGGTACCGGCGGAGGTGACCCGGCCGGAGCCGGTGCCCCTGGAGGAGACGGCGGGCACCCCGTGCGCGGCGCTCGCCCGTGCGCCGCTCACGCGCGAGGACACATGGAGCGTGCAGGTGCGGATGTCGAAGCGTGCCCCGGTGGGGAGCTGCCTGCTGGAGCGCGAACGTGACGGTGCGGAGTCCGGCCGGGCAGCGGAGAAGACGGAGGTGCTGGACCTCACGGCGTTCCACGGCGATTTCTCCGAAGGGCTGTGGAAGGCCGCGGGCCGGGAGAAGCCGTGGGTGAGCGGCACGGAGGGCTGGGCGACCGCGCGCTGCGGCGGAACGGAGGCCGTCTTCCGGGCGCGGGCGCTCGGTGGCGACGGCCGGACGCCGGTGCTGAGCGCCGGGGAGGTGCGGTCGGTGCTGGCCGACTTCGCGGAGCGGCAGGCGGCGAGGCGGGGCTGCACGCAGCCGCAGGTGCCGCCGGGGATCTCGGACAGCGGGCCGAGGGGGTGAGCGTTGTCAGCGCTGTGAGGACTGTCAGCGCAGGACTGTCAGGGCCGTGAGGACTGTCACGGGTGTGAGGTCCACGAGGACGATGAGGCAGCAGGGTCCCGGGCCGCTCAAGTGCCGTGTCCCCGGCCCGGGTTGCGGGACGGGGACACGGTTGCCTTTCAACTCTGCCCGTACCGCTGCCCGTTCATGAGGTCAGCGCTCGGGCCCCGTACGTCAGCAGGGCTTGATCTTCCACACGGGGGTCCAGGACGCCGTGCCGGTGTCCTTGGCCCGGTTCGTCCAACGCAGGCTCCCGTTCCGGTTGTAGAAGCGCGCGACCGTGCCGGAGGTCTGGTTGTTGTTGAACGTGCCGTCGCCGATTCCGTAGAAGTTGTACGTGCCGCAGCGGTAGTAGTCGTATTTCTTGCCGCGGCCGTCGACGATGCACAGGTGCCCGTGCCTGCAGGAGGGCGCGCGCATGGCCGCCTGCTTGTCCTGGCCGCGGGCGGGGAAGGTGACGGTTCCGCCCTCGAAAGCGACCTTGTTCGCGGAGACCTGCCGCGCCCCCGAGTCCTTGGCCAGGTAGCTGTCCACCTGCTGCTGGAGCTGCTGCGCCTGGCTGCCGGAGGACTGCTGCGGTGCTGCGGACGCGGTGCCGGCCAGCACCGTGCCGCCGACCAGTGCCGCCGAGGCGGTCATCACGGCCAGGGTCTTGCGCGGTGACTTCTTCACTGTGTTCCCCCTCCAAATGGGCTCTCCGGCGTCCGCTCACCTGATGGCGGTCCGTCGCGGAGACGTCACCCATCGTGCTTGGATGGGCGGTGCTGAAGAAAGGGGAAACTCAGGCCGTTGCGGTGCAAATTGATGCAGTATCCGGCATGAGAGCAGTATCCGGTATGGGGGCATACGGGGTGGAACAGTCGAGCGGCAGTGGGGACCGTAAGACGGCAACTGGGGGAAGCGATCCGAGTGTTCATCAATTGCGCCTGTTCCTGGCGCTCGCGGAGGAGCTGCACTTCGGGCAGGCGGCCAGACGCATGTTCATCAGCCAGCCCGCCTTCAGCCGCCAGATCACGGCGCTCGAACGGCGCATGGGGATCGGCCTGTTGGAGCGCTCGACGCGCCGCGTCGAACTGACACCGGAGGGCCGGGCGCTGCTGCCGGTCGCACGGGCCGCCGTCGAGGCGGCGGACCGGCTCCGGCAGGCCGTGGAGCTGCAGGCTCGGCGTGTGAGCGGGCGGGTGCGCGTGGGGTTCATCGGCGCGGAGGCGGCCATGCCGTACACGCAGGAGATCCTTGCGGAGTTCCGCGCCCGCAACCCGGAGTGCGCCGTGGAGATGTACGGGCTGGACTTCGCCGGGCAGGTCGAGGCGCTCAGGGGCGGGGAGGTGGACGCCGCGTTCCTCCGCCCGCCGCTGCCCGCGGGCATCCGCACGCTTCAACTGGCCGCCGAGGCGCGGGTGGTGTGCCTTCCCGTGGGTGATCCGCTGCTGTCCCTGCAGCGGCCGCTGGAGCTGTGCGATCTCGACGGGCGCGTATTCGTCGACGTGGCGGGGGAGTCGGTGCGCGCGTGGTGGGACCACTGGACGGTCAACCCGCGCCCCGACGGCACTCCCGTGCGCTTCGGGCCGGTGGTCACGGATCTGGAGCCGCTGCTGCTGGCGGTGGCGCAGGGGGAGGGCATCGCTCTGCTGCCCTCCGCCGCCCGTGAGTTGTATCCGCGGCCGGGGCTCGCGTACGCGGACATCTCAGGGCTGGTTCCGGTCACGGCCGCGCTGGCATGGCTGCCCGCGCGGAGCGAGTCCCGGGGAGTCGCCGCACTGCGTCAGGCGGCCCGCTCGGTGCTGCGTGCCGCGGGTGCGGGCGCGGGCGGTGGTGCGGGCGGTGGCGGCAGCACCGGCAACAGCACCGGCACCGCCGGGAGTTCACGCCCGGGCGGAGGCGGCGGCGGTCCCGCACGGCGGGTGCGGCTACCACGGCAGCGGCGGCCCGTCGGCTGACGGACGCGTGCCCGGGGCCGGACGCCGAGGCGCCCGGCCCGTCTCAGGTGCCGGACGTCCCGTCGATGCGTTCGCGGAGCAGATCCGCGTGGCCGTTGTGCCGTGCGTACTCCTCGATGAGGTGGATGAGGATCCAGCGCAGCGACACCCTGTCGTCGCCCAGCACCGCGGCGTCCGGCTCCGGGAGGGTGCCGGAGTCGTCGAGTGACGCCTCGGCGGTCAGTTCGCGGCCGCGCTCGACCTCGCGGTGCCAGACGGCCATCGCCTCGTCCATGCCGCGTTCGGGGGAGAGCGCGAATCCGTCCTGCTTTCCCTCGTCGTACAGCGGGGGGACGTGCTGTCCGGCGAAGATCCGCTGGAACCAGCTGCGTTCGACTTCCGCCATGTGCTGTACCAGGCCCAGCAGAGTCATCTCGGACGGTTCCACCGACCGCCGGCGCACCATGCTGTCGTCGAGATCCGCGCACTTGAGGGTGAGCGTGGCGCGGTGGAAGTCCAGCCAGCCCTCCAGCATGGTGCGTTCGTCGGCGTGCGGCGCGGGGACGGGGCGGCCGTCCGGTGTGGTCCTGGTCATGGGGCCCAGCCTTGCACGCCCCGTCCGAGTGGGTGCGCGCGTTGCCGTACAGGCGTTCCAGGCGGGCGTGCACGACGAGTTCCGGTGCCGCCGCAGGTCCGCCTTCGTGCCGGGATGTCCGTACGGAAGGAGACACCGCTGTGGCAGGGACCGCCGGAACCGAAGTCGTCCGCGCATGCATGGAGAGCTACATCGCGCAGGACCGGGAGCGGGCGGAGCGGCTGATCGCCGACGACTACCGCTTCACCAGCCCGCAGGACGACCACATCGACAGGGCCGCATTCTTCGCACGCTGCTTCCCGACGGCGGAACGGCTGCGCGCACAGGAGATCCTGGCGGTCGTGCCCGCCGGGGGCGACGACGTCTTCCTCCTCTACGAGTACGAACTCAAGACGGGTGAGCGTCACCGCAACGTCGAGGTCGCCACGGTCCGGGACGGCCGCATCACCGAGACGCAGGTCTTCTTCGGCGGCCGCGTCGGTTAGGGCGCGTTCCGAGGTGTGCCGAGAAGCGGCCGGCGTCTCACCGCGCGACGCGAGGAGGTCCTGGGCGTGGGGAGAACAAGTCATTCCGGGGGTGCATCTCGGACATTGACCAACGAATGCGTGTCTTTCCATGCGGGTGGCTGTGCATGATCATTCCGTAGGCGACTCTCTACGGGGGAAATCATGATCAACTCTGTCTCTCGGCGCCGCCGTTGCCGCGGCAGCCACCAGCGCCGCGCTGCTTCTGGGCGGCGCTCTGACCGGCAACGCCCAGGCCGCCGCCGGCCCGTCGGCCTCGGCCTCGGAGCCCAAGGCCGCAGTCAGCAGCGTCGGCCTCAAGGGCGGGGATGCGAGCGTGGCCAAGGCCAGGTGGGCCCGGTGCACCGCGCAGCCCAACAGTCCGCACTGGTCGAAGAAGGGCAAGAGCGTCATCTTCAAGACGCGGGTCAGCTGCAAGGGAAACATCCCGAAGGTGCACGTGCAGGTGCGCGGCAAGTTGCTTGTCTGCCCCGGCTACTGCCCGCCGTCGACCGCTGCGACGTCGAACGAGACGAAGGTCCTCGCGGTCAATGCCGGGGGCGCGACCTACTACACGCCCAAGGTGGGCGGCAAGAAGGTCAGGGGTGACGGCAAGTACCAGGGCAAGGTGACGGTGCAGATCACCTCCCCGGTCAAGGGCACGAAGGGCAGCGCCAGCAGCAAGATGGTGACCGTCAACACGCCGTAACGGCAGGCGCGCCGCAGGAGGCCCCGTGAACTGGGAAGTACACGCAGAACTGGTCGTCGAGGAAGACGGGCTCGACCCTGTCTCTCTTTCGGAACGGCTCTCCGCGTGGTTCGCCGCTCACGGGGCCGACGCCCTGCCCGAGCTGACCATGGCTGACGGAGGAACGGCCGAGACGGTGGGCGCTGTCTTCGGGGTGCCGGCCGAAACGCCCGGACAAGCCGTCGACGCCGCCCTCCATCAGCTGCGAAGCGCCGCAGACGGCTGCGGGGTTCCCGTGGGCCCGGTCGACGAAGTGCTGGTGCGCCGGGCTCACATCGACCCTCGCGCTCCTGTCGCTGAGCGCAGAAGGTGACGAGGGGGCCTGACCGGCCCCACGCCCCGCCGCCCTCAGGCGGGAGTGAAGCGGACCGGGAGCTCGGTCAGCCCGCGTGTGAAGACGCCCTGCTCCCGTGGCTGGAAGCCTTCGCGCAGCGCCATGTCCGGCATGGCGTCCAGCAGCCGGTTGGCGGCGACCTCGACCTCCGCCTTGGCGAGCAGCGCGCCGACGCAGAAGTGACGTCCCAGAGCGAAGGCCAGATGGTCGGCTGCGGCGGAGAACGCCACGTCCTTCGTAGTCGTCAGGTCCTCGCGGAAGATGTCGAAGGTGCCGGGGTCGGCGAACCGCTCCTCGTCACGGTTGGCCGCCCCGATCAGGCAGGTCAGGGTCGCGCCGGCCGGGACCGTGCCGCCGCCGATCCTCACCTCCTGGGAGGTCTGACGCATGATCATGTGCACGGGCGGGCTGTAGCGCAGAGTCTCGGCGAAGGCCGCCGGTATCAGGCCCCGGTCGGCCCGTACGGCGGCCAGCTGGCCTGGATTGTCGAGAAGGTTGCGGAAGAGACTGGAGACGGCCTTGTCGGTGGTCTCGCCGCCGGCCGTGAGCAACAGGCTGCAGAAGGCCTTGATGTCCTCGTCGCTCATACTCGTGCCGTCGACCTCGGCCCGGCACAGCGTCGAGAGCAGGTCGTCGCCCGGATCGTTCCTGCGCTCCTCGATGACCGGAAGCATGTACGCGGCGAACTCCTCCCTCGTACGCATGCCGTCCGCGGCCACGTCCGGGTCCTGGGAGAGGTTGGAGAGGAAGGCGATGACGGACGTGTACCAGCGGTGGAACCGGTCGTGGTCCTCCTTGTCGAGGCCGAGCATGTCGACGATGACGTTGATGGGGAAGCGGGTGGCGAAGTCGGCCACCAGATCGGCCTCTCCCGCAGCCGCGAAGCCGTCGATCAGGGCTTGAGCGTTGCGCTCGATGACGGGCAGGAACAACTCCTGGAGCGTGTTGCCGCGGAAGGCGGGCGCCACCAGGGCACGGCGCACCGAGTGCTCGCGGCCGCTCATCTGCAGGATCGTGCGGCCGTGCACGGGTTCGAGCTGCCAGTCGTAGTTGCCGGTGGTGAACGCCGGATCCCGGAAGGCGCGCGCGACGTCCTCGTAGCGGGAGATGATCCAGCTCCCGGTGGGCTCGTGACGGATCAGCGGGTGGTGTTCCCGCATGATCCGGTAGGCGGCGTACGGGTCGTCCGCGAACTCCGCCGACAGGATGTCCGGCGCTTCGGCCTCGGTTCCCATCTTGCTCCTCACTCACCGGTGAGCGTTCTGCCCGGCGCGTCGGCGCCAAGGGACGTTCCCCTACGGACCAAAGTCACCGAGGAGGGCTCAACTGGCAAGAGAGCGCGGGGAGTTCAGGCCTCGCGTTCAGGCCTCGCGTTCAGGCCCCGCGGCCTTCGGCGGCCGTGCCGCGGCCACGACGAACAGGGCGAAGCCGAGCGCGAAGCCCAGCATCGTCACCACTCCGCGCGGGTGGAAGATGTGGCTGTCGAGGAAGGACCAGCAGCACACCAGCAGCACCGCCGTGCCCGGCAGCACGCGCGCCCCGTACCGGAGGCACAGCGCGACCGACGCCGCGACGGCTGCGGCGCCCAGGCACCACACTCCCGCCTGCCCGAGCGCGTCTCCGGTGTGGAAGAGCGGACGCACCACTTCGCGTCGCCGCTCACCGCCGTGCTCCTCGGCGATTCCGGCCGCGATGCCGGCGACGGCGTCGAGCCCCGTGTAGTAGACCGCGTAACCGAAGGCTCCCGCCCAGGCGACGACGGTGGCCGCTCCCTCGGCGTCCCGGCGCGGACGCCCCCACAGCGGAACGATCACGCCCAGCGCCAGCAGCGGCCAGACGGGCAGCAGCCAGATGTGCAGTTCGGCCCAGTGCTGGGCGTTGTGCGGCCGGAGTCCGCCGGGGTGGCTCAGACCGAAACCGGCCAGCACGAGGGGGGCGGCGACGACGAGCGCGATGTCGCGGGTCAGCGGTTTCCACGGGGGCGCGGGCATGGTCGTGATGGTAGGGGTGTCAGGGGCGTTCCCGGGGAGGTCCGGGGCAGCCGTCACGGAAGCGAAAGAACTTCGCGGGGCGCCGGTGCCGGTGTCACCCCGCCGGGGGCTTCGTATCCCGCTACGAGGCGCCGTGGAAGACCATGCTCATCGTGGCCATCACGCCGTCAGGTCTCTCGGCGTACCCGTTCGTCTGCTTGCAACGAGCTGCCGCCCGGTCGGACCGGACCTCCGGGGGCGGACGTGGAACGTGGACGCCCGCAGGGCACAGTCAAGGCCCGGTGACGAGCCGGGCTGCGTTCGGTCGTGGACGGACAGCAGGCGAAGCAGGCGCGGAGTGGCTGCCCGTCATTGTCAATTGCCCTGTTCGGAGGAAGCGTTCTCCACTCAACCGGCCCCCGATACAGTTGCCTGAGTATGGAACGCCCGTTCCAGCAACGGGCGTATCAGCAGTGACGGCCCAACTGAGGGCCGGGAACGGGGGCAGGGGTGTCGGGCTTCCACATCGATCCGGGCGAAATGGCCAAGTTCGCCAAGTCCTTCGAGGAGCGGGCCCAGGAACTCGGGGAAGCGCTCGCCAAGTTCAGGCCGAAGACGGATGCGGAGGCCATCCACGACGGCTTCGGCATGCTGACCGAGTCCGAAGAGGTCACGTCGGCGTACATCGAGCTGTCCGGGGACATGGAGAAGACGGTCGAGGGCCTGCAGAAGCACCTCGGCAAGATCGCCGACGGCATCAAGCAGAACGCCAAGAACACAGAGGCTGCCGACGAGGCGCTCTCCGGCATCTTCAAAGGGAAGTGAGTGCCGTGGGTGAAGAGTCAGCAGCCGAGAAGGTCTACGAGGCCGGACTTGAACTGATCAACCCGGGCGGCGACCCAGGCAAACTCCGTGAGGCTGCCACCGCCTGGAAGGCGATGGGCACCGCCCTCGACAAGATGGTCACGGACCTCGACCGGGACTGGCGGCGGGTGAAAGGTGCCGGCGCCTGGACAGGCCCGTCCGCGGACGCTTTCGACAAGCACTGGCAGGAGCTGAAGAAGGCCGTCGAGGACACCACCCCGCAGTGCGACAACGCGGCGAAACACCTCAACGACGCGGCCGACAGCATCGAAGACATCAACGACCAGATCCACCAGATCTATCTGGAGATCGGGGTCTCGGTCGGCATCTCGGTGGCCCTGTCGTTCGTGACCGTGGGCTTCTCGGCGGCGGCCGGTGCCGCACGGGCCGCGCAACTCGCGGCGCGGGCTGCACAGTTGGCCGGCCGGCTCGGGCAGATCCTGACACGGATCGCGCAGTCGTTCCGCACCGTCGCTCAGGCGATGCGCGGGCAGCGGTTCATCAAGAACGTCCTGGTGAACTGGGCCAGCAACACGGGCGCCACGGTTATCTCCAAGACCGCCACGGGGCAGGACGTCGACCTGGCAGAAGCAGCCTGGCAGGGCGGTCTTTCCGCGGGAGTGGGGACCGGGCCGGCCCTAGCCGTCACGAAGAAGGTCGGCGGTCTCGCGGGCAGCATGGCCGGTGGCGCCGCGGGCAACGTCTCGGGCGGTCTGGCCGTGGACGGGGTCAACTCGGTACGCGGAGAGGGCCCCGGTCTCGACGGCGCAGGGTGGAACGCTCTCTTCAACGCTGCCGGCGGTGCGGCCGGCGGGGCGGCTGTCCATGGGGCGAACACGCAGATGCCCGCCCACAGGGAGAGCCCGCACTTCTCCATCGAAGGCCCCTTGAACGGGATCAGCTACGGTACGGCCAACTCGGTGAACGAGGTGGTTCAAGGGAACGCGCAGTACGGGGACGACAAGGACGCCTCTGCGGCCGGGGGCGCGGGCGGGCAGCACAAGAGCGCAGAGGAAAAGATGAAGGACGACTTCGGGTGATCCAACGCGACTGGAGGCTCCGGGCTGCCACGGTGGTTGGATGGCTGGGCGTGCTCGCCTTCGCCGCATGCCTGCTGGCACGGATGGTGGCGCCGTACCCCCGATGGGACTTGCTGGCCTGCCTGCTGGTGGTGGCCACCGCCTGCGGGTACTGGCTGGTCCGGGTGCGCGGGGCCGCCGCCGGTGGCGGCGGTGATGACCGGGTGCGGTACTGGTGGCCGCGGCGGCGTGTTATCGGTGTGTGCATCGCTGTGCCAGTGCTCTTCGTCACGTGCCTGCTGGCCGGTACGTCCGCGGAGTCGGCCACGGAACAGCTCCTGCGCATCCGCGCGGGCGATCCCACCATCGCTCCCGTCGAAATCGCGGAGGTCCACGACGTCCGGAGGTATGAGGACCAGAGCAAAGTCCGGTTTCGCTCGCATGTCTCTGTCACGGCCGCTGAAGGGGACACCGAGCGCGATGAACAGCGGCGGATGCAGGGCGAGGTGGAGCTGCGGCAACCCGCCGAGACCGGTGACCTGGTGTGGGGCCTGTATTCTCCGGACGCTCCACAGCGCGGCGCCATCCTGGGGCCGGAGCAGGACCTCAAGGCGCTCATCCAGGGAGGCCCGTCCACGCTCGGCTACGTCGCGCTGGTCATCATCGGACTGTCCGTGCTTGGGTACGCCGCCGTCGGCCTGTTCACCAGGAACTCCCAGCCGCTGGCCGCCTCCTTCCAGGACACGCGGGACCGCGTCCGGCGTGCCCGCGTGCGGGTGGCCGCGGTCACCGCCGGGCGGCATCTGCGGCGCAACTCGAAGGTCAAGGGCGGCTGGGACCGCAGCAGTCCGCGCCCCGCACTGCGCCTCACCTCGGGTGAGGAGACCCGGGACTTCTTCGTGGACCGTTGCCTGGAACCGCAGGCGCTGGGCGCGGAGTTGACGGGACGGACAGCGCGGTTGTACTGGCAGACCCCCGCCCCGGACGAGGCCGCGGCCCCGGACGATCCGGCGCACGTGAACAGCGCGGTGCTGGTCCTGGACGACCGTCCGGAAGACCTCCGCTACGTGTACGGCGAGGTCTCAGGCGGACTCCACGGCCCCGGCCTGCCTTCGGAGGCGGCTCCGGAGAGCCCCTACGAGGCAGTCCAGCCCGTGCACGCGTTCGGCCCCTACGCCATCTGGCACCCCGGTAGCTTCCGCCCCGTGACCGCAGGACTCGCCGTGGCTCTCCTCGCCGCCGCGTTGCTCGCCACGGGAGCGGGCACGGAGACCGGCTACGGCGGCTCCGGGCTGCTGTGGGTGGTCGGTCCGCTCTTCGGCGCCCCGGTCCTCGGGCTCATGCTCACCGCCCGCCGAGTGACCGTGCGGCTACGAGAGCTGCAACGCAGCACGGGCGGTCTGGAGGCCCAGGACCCTCAAGCCCAGCCTGAGACAGCAAGCTAGTACGTGCGGAGAGCCCGTGACGTGACGGCCGTGACTGAGGGCGACGCTCAGTAGTCCAGCTCGAAACAGCGGTGGGAGCAGGCGACTTCGGCTCCTGCGCTCTTGGCTCGGGAGAGCCCGGTCGGAATGCTCTCGTGCCGGTCGTCCCCCGCGATGGAGCCGATTCGGCCTCCCGTACGTCGTATCCTCGTACGGTCATCGACCATGCACTCTGAGCATCCGTCTCGTGATCGAGACGCCGTCGAGTCCGGGGGGACTGAGCGAACGGATGGAATGTGCGCGACTGCCGGACGCCGAACTCCTCCCGCTGGTGCGGGAGGAGGGCGATGCGTCCCACGATGCGCTCCGTGAGCTGGAGCGACGGCACTTCCATGCCGTGAGGGCCTTCGCGGCGGTGTGCACCGTCAGCGACGACGCGGCCGACGAGCTGGCATCCAACGCGTGGCGGCGGGCGACGACGCTCCGGGAGGACGTGCGTGTGGGTGCCGTGCGCCCGCATGCGCTGTGCTCGGTGCTGCGGACGACGGCCGACTGGGCCGGCACGGACAGACGCGGCGAACTGCACGAAGAGCTGGTCGCCTGGATCCAGAGCTACGTCTCGGAGGGCCGCGGCGATTCCTCGGCGGACGACTTTCCCCGTACGTCCATGGCGGCGCGGGCCTTCGGATCGCTCGCGGATCACAGCCAGACCGTGCTGTGGCACTACGCGGTCGAGTTCGACGGCGTCGCGAGGATCGACCAGCTCCTCGGCGGCGGCACCGACGAGGTGTCGGTCCTCGACAGGCGTGCGCGCAGGGAGTTCTACAACGCCTATGTGCGCCTGCACGAGGAAGAGATCCGGGACGACGAATGCCGGAGCCTGCACCGCACGGTGCTCGCCTACGCGGACCAGAAGTCGATCGAGACGGCCCCGGAGCTGCTCCCGCACCTGGAGTGTTGCGCGCACTGCGCGCAGGCGGTCGACGACCTCGGGCTGATGCACGTGCACTGCGGGGCGCTGCTGGCGGAGGCGCTGCTGCCGTGGGGCGGCCCCGAGTACGCGGCGGCCGGTTTTCCGTCGGCGCTCGGCGGGGCGGGGGCCGCACGCGGTACGGAGAGGGGCGGGGCCCGTCACGGAGCCGGAGCGGACGCGGCGGCCGGAACCGGCGCCGGCCTCGGTGCCGCAGCCGGTGGCGGTGCGTACGCGGGCCACGGCCACGGCGGACGCTCGTACGAGGGCCGGCTGACCAGCAACGTGCGGGGGTTCCTCCTCCGCTGCGTGGACCGGCTCCGGACCGGCCGGTCCCCGGCCGCTCTCCTGGCCGGATCACCGGGTTCGGGCGGCGCCCACGGCGCGGGGGCCCGTCCCGGGGACGGGAAGAGACGGCACCAGACCAAGCGCATGGTGCAGAGCGCGGCGGTGATCGGCCTGTGCTCGCTCGCCGTCGCCGTCGCCTACACCGGGGTCTTCCGTCCCGGTTCGCCGCAGAGCAGCGAGCCGCCTCCCGCACAGGGCGCGTCACAGACACCCGCGCCGCCTCCGGGATCCTCCTCCCCGGCGACGCCCACGGCCACCGCCACCTCGACGGTCACGGCGACGGAGACCGCGCCGCCGTCCCAGGGCGGTGGCGGCGGACCGGGCGGCACCGGCGCGCCGAGCGGGGACGAGGCCCCGGCCGACGCGGCGCTGGAATGGCTCTTCGACGAGGTCGACGGCGCCACGGCGGTGGACACGTCCGCCAACGGCATCATCGGGACGCTCTTCGGCGACCCGTTGCCGACGCTGGTGAACGGCACGCTCGTGTTCAACGGAACGCAGGAGGTCCGCTCCCGGGGCGTCGTGCTCGACACCGAGCGCAGCTTCTCCGTCTCCGCCCGCGTGAAGCTGGACGACAAGGGCGGCACCCAGACGGTGCTCAGCCAGGACGGCAACCGGTTCAGCGGCTTCACGCTCCAGTACGACGTGGACGAGGACAGCTGGGCGATGGGCATCCGCGACGCCGACGAGCAGGAGACCGGGACCGATGCCGCCCTGTCCGAGTCCCGTCCACGGGCGGGTGTCTGGACACATCTGACCGGGGTCTACGACGACGCCGAGGGGGAGATCCGCCTCTACGTCGACGGCAGCCTGGAGGACAGGTCCGAGCACGACGCGGACTGGCCGGCGGACGGCGTCTTCGCGGTCGGCCGCGCATTGCTGGACGGCGCGCCGGCGCAGGGGCTGCGGGGGGCCGTCGACGACGTGCGGGCCTTCGGCAGGGCGCTCTCCGGACGTGAGGCGCGCACCCTCGCAGGGGGCCGCTGAACGGAGGCTCAACCGGGAGGCCTCACCCGGAGGCGTCAACCGGGCACCTCAACCGGGGGCGTCAACCGGGCATCTCCGGCCGGTGGTTCGATCCGGGGCGCCGACCTGCCGTTCCGCACGGACCGCTGGAGTCCGTCGTGTCCCGTCCGCGGAGGCTCGCTCCCCGGCCTAGTCCCCTTGCCAGGTGAGCGTCTCGCGGTCGCCCTCGTCCCATTTGACGGTGAGTTCGTCGTCGGTGCGGGTGGAGTTGCCCGCGACGTATTTCTCGCGCCCGTCGCACCTGAGCGCCATGCGGAAGACCGAGCCGGACTTCCGCTCGTCGCCGGTGCCGAAGCAGACGCCTTCGCCGCGCGGGTCGGAGTACGAGACGGGGTTCTTCCCCGCATCCTCACCCGAGCGGACCTTCTCGCCTATGGTCAGCTCCTTCCGGCCGGACTCCCACGTGCCCTCGAAGCTTCTCTGTCCGGCACCGCCGCCCTGTCCCGCTTCGTTCCCCCCGCCGGCCTCCGGCGGGGCGCCGCCGTCCTGCGAACCGGCGCCGGTCGAACCGCCGCCTCCGCCCTGGCCTTCGGACATGTAGTACACGCCGCCCGCCGCGAGCAGCATCGCGAGGACGGTGCCGGCGACGAGAACGAACAGCTTCGTCTTCGAACGGGCGGCCCGCCGCGGCCCCGCGGGCGCGAAGCCGTGGGCGCCGGGTGGTTCCTCCCCGTACGGCTGCTCGTACAGATGCTCGTATCCGTACGGAGTCTGAGGCGGCATCGTCTCCCAGGGAGGCGGCACGGTCTCCCAGGGCTGCTGCGGTGGCTGCTGCGGGGGCATCGGCGGGGGCTGCGGCGGCATCGGCGGCGGTCGCGAGGCCGAGTCCCAGTACCCGAACCCGGCGGTCGGCGGCTGCGGAGGCGGCTGCCGTGGCTGCTGGGGCTGCAGCTCCTGTGGCGGCGGCTGCCGCGGCACGGGTGGCGGGGGAGGCCGCTGCCCTCGGTACCGAGGGCTGCCGTAACGGTCCTGCGGCGACTCAGTCATGGCGAACACCTCTGCACACGTGCCCGCAGCCGCCAGGAGCCCCGCTCACCGGGTGGCCCGGAATCCTCCCGGTTCGGCTTCGGCCGCTTACGAGCCCGCCGCTACTACACGACAAATGAGCGGGCCACGCGGCCATCCTCCGTCATCGTGACGTCCGCCCGCAGGCGAACCAGAGGCCTGTGTGCGGTACATCCGCCCCGCCGGAACCGCTTCGGCGTCGGCGCCGCGAGCCCCCGGCCAGGCACGGACCCGGCGCGCTGAACTGGCCACCGTCACAGTGACGACCGTGGAGCAAGCCCAGATGGTGCGCGCGCATCACGGTTCGCTGGATCTGGACCTGACCGACGCGGTGAACGTCGTCCTGGCCCGTGACTACGACACCGATGCGATCCTCACCCTCGACCTGCGCGACTTCCGGGCCATCACACCGCTGGGCCCGCACAAGGCATTCCGGCTGCTCCCCGACGATCTGTGAACGGCCCGCAGGTGGAAGCGGCCCGACCGGCCCGACCGGACGTGGGCCGCCTCGCGGGTCAGACCAGCCGGCGGGCGGCGGCCCACCGCGTGAGCTCGTGGCGGTTGGAGAGCTGAAGCTTGCGCAGCACGGCAGAGACGTGGGACTCGACCGTCTTCACGGAGATGAAGAGCTGCTTGGCCACTTCCTTGTACGCGTAGCCGCGGGCGATCAGGCGCAGCACCTCGCGTTCGCGCTGCGTGAGGCGGTCGAGGTCCTCGTCGACGGGCGGGGCGTCGGTGGAGGCGAAGGCGTCCAGCACGAAGCCCGCGAGGCGCGGTGAGAAGACGGCGTCGCCGTCGGACACGCGGAAGATGGCTCCGACGAGGTCGGCCCCGGTGATGGTCTTGGTGACGTAGCCGCGGGCACCGCCGCGGATGACGCCGATGACGTCCTCCGCCGCGTCGGACACGGACAGGGCGAGGAAGCGTACGGGGGAGTCCGCGGCGCCCATCATCGAGGCGCTGCGGCGCAGGACCTCCACGCCGCCCCCGCCGGGGAGATGGACGTCCAGCAGTACGACGTCGGGGCGGGTGGCGGTGATGACGGAGACGGCCTGTTCCACGTCTCCGGCCTCGCCGACGACGTCGACGCCCGTCTCGTCCGTACGTCCGATCTCCGCCTGGACGCCCGCCCGGAACATCCGGTGGTCGTCGACGAGAACCACCCTGACCTGGCGGGACCCGCCCGGGTCCGTGGCTCCTGCGGTTCCTGGTGTCTCGTCCGTCACGACTGGGCCGCCCTCTCCATTTCGAGCTCCACCTCTGTCCCCTCCCCGGGCGCGGAGCGCACCCGGGCCGTGCCCCCGTGGCGCCGCATGCGGCCGATGACTGACTCGCGCACGCCCATCCGGTCCTCCGGCACCGCCTCGGGGTCGAATCCCGGGCCACGGTCGCGTACGGAGACGAAGACCGTGCGGCCCTCCACCTCCGCGAACACCTGCACCGCCCCGGCCTGGGTGGTGCCTCCCCCTTGGCCTCCGGGACGGGTCGTGCCCCCGATGCCACCGACACCGTACTTGGCGGCGTTCACCATCGCTTCGCGTGCGGCCTGGATCTGCGCCTCCAGCCCTTCGTCGAGAGGGCAGTCGCCGACGCAGACGACCTCGATCGGTACGCCGTGGTGGTCCTCGACCTCGGCCGCGGTGGCCTTGACGGCCTCCGACAGGGTCCGCGGCCCCTGCTCCTCCGCCTTGCCGTTCCCGTGCGGCTTGTACAGCCAGTTGCGCAGCTCGCGTTCCTGGGCGCGGGCCAGCCGGGACACCTCGCGAGGATCGTCGGCGCTGCGCTGGATCAAGGTGAGGGTGTGCAGGACCGAGTCGTGGACGTGAGCGGCGACTTCGGCCCGCTCCTGCGCGCGGATGCGCATCAGCCGCTCCTCGGACAGATCCTGCATCATCCGTACGAGGTACGGGCCTGCGAGCAGCGCGACACCGACGAGTACGGCGAGCGCCGCCTGCAGTACGGGGCCGAAGTCGCGGGCCGAGCCCTGCACGAGGACGATTCCGCTCACGCCCACCGCCACCAGCACCACACCGGCCGCGCTGCGGGCGATCGGCACGAGGCCGCGGCGGCGGCTGACTTCGGCCCAGTGGGCGCGGCGGGCGTCGTCGGCCTGACGCCAGACCAGGACGACGCCGAGACCGATCAGCAGCACCGGCCACAGATAGGTGTTGATCCTCCCGAACTGCAGGTTGTCGGCGATCACCGCGGCGCCGACGAGCAGCGCCAGCACCGCGAAGAGCTGGCCCTTGTCGGGCTTGCGCACGCGCAGACGGGACCGGCCCGCCTTGCCGCTCTCCCGCCGGCGGCGCCCGGGGGGCTCCTCGGCCGGGGTCCCGCCTCCGGCTCCGGTCGCGCCGCCGGTCGCGCTTGCGGTCGCGCTTCCGGGGACACCGCCGGGGGCGGGCTTGGAACCGGGGCCGGTGCCCACGCCGCCCGTACCGAGGGGGACGACGAACCAGAAGGCGGCGTAGAGCAGCACGCCCAGGCCGTCCGTCACCGTGAGCGCGATGAAGACGATGCGGACCCAGGAGACCGGCAGCCCCAAGTGCCCTGCCAGACCCCGCGCGACGCCGCCGAGCATGCGGCCCTCGGCGCTGCGGTAGAGCTTGCGCAGCGGGGGACGCGAGGGCGCGTCCTCGCCGGTAGGCGCCCCTCCGGGAACGCCGCCCTCGGCCGCGTGCGCGGCGCCGGGGCCGGAAGCGGTCGACGAGGCGGGGGTCATGCACCGATCGTCACACGTTCGTACGGCGTGTGGCATCAGGGTGGTCCCTGATCCTCCCCTGGCTGAGCGAGGGGGCGGAGGACCAGAAGGAACCAGACGGCCGGAGCGTCGAGCGGCGGCGGAATCAGGGTCCTCTAAGGGACGGGCCCCGATGTGCCGCGAGGGGAGCACGGGACACCATGGGCGCATGACCGAGGACGACGAGCAGGCGCCGTCGCCGCAGTCTTCGCAGCACTCCCGGCGGGACACGTCGCAGCCGTCGCCGGAACACCCCTCGCCACGGGGGCCGGTTCCCGGAAGCGGCGTCGCCGGGGCAGGCGACGGCACCGAGGCGCGCCCCGGCGCGGGGGACGGCGGGGGCGTCGGCGACAGAGGCGGCGCGGACGACGGCGGGTCCGGTGACGCTTCCGGCGGCGGGTCCGTGGGCGGGACCGGCGGCGAACCGGAGGCCGGTACGGACAGCGGTGCGCGGCCGGCCCGCCGGCTCACGCGGAGCCGAAGCCCCAAGACCGTCGCCGGCGTGTGCTCGGGCCTGGGCCGCCACTTCGACCTCGATCCCGTCATCTTCCGGGTGCCCCTCGTCGTGCTGTCCCTCCTCGGCGGGCTCGGCCTCGTCTTCTACGGCGCCGCCTGGCTGCTGATCCCCGCGGAGGACGAGCGGCAGAACGAAGCCCGCTGGCTGCTCTCCGGGCGGGTCGAGGGCACGACGCTCTCCGCCATCCTCGTCGCCCTCGTCGGCTGTGGGCTCTTCCTCGCCTCGCTCGGCAGCCGCAGCACCCCCTTCTCGCTGCTTCTCGTCGCCGCGGTCGCCGGCGCCGCGTACTGGTCGCTCCACCGCAGAGAGGCGGAGGCCGCCGAGGCCGTCGGCGCTCCCGTGGACCCGACCACGGCGCATGCTGTCGCCGACGCGCCCCCCGAGGCTCAGGCACCGCCCGTACCGGGCATGCCGTCGTGGTGGCGTGAACCCCTGACGAAGGACGGCACCGGCGCTCCATCCGGCACCGGGTACCTGTGGGGGCCCGCTGACGCCGAGTCGCCCGAGGACGTACTGGGCCCGCCGGGCGCGCGGTCCCGGTGGGCGCAACACCCGGGCCGGAGGCAATGCGGGAGGGCCGCAGCCGTCGCGCGCGGAGGCGGGCGCCGCGAGCGGTCGTTCGGTGGATTCGTCGCGATGCTGGCCTCGGTCGGGGCGGTCGCCGGTGCCGCTCCCGGCTGGGATTCGCGGCCCCTCGGCACGAGCCTCACGGTGGGCCTGGCCTGCGCGCTCGCGGTCTACGGGATCGGATTCGCCGTCAGTGCCTTCGTCGGCAGGATCGGCTTCGGCACCGTCTTCCTGACTGTCGTCACCGCCGTCATGCTGGCGGGCGCCGCCCTGATCCCGAAGAGCATCGGCACGGACTGGCGCGAGGTCACCTGGGCTCCGGCCACCGCCGCCGACGTCTCCCGTACGTACGAACTGGACGGCGGCGCCGCCGAACTCGACCTGAGCGGCCTGCGGTCCGCCGGGGAGCGCGAGACCGTACGGACCGCGGCGCGGCTCGGAGCGGGCTCGCTGAAGGTGGTCGTTCCGAGCGGCACGCGCGTCGAGCTCGAAGCGGACGTGGGCGCCGGCGAGATCCGGCTGCCCGAACGTACGGGAGGCGAGGGGGACGACTACGTCGTGGAGAGCATCGGCGGCGTCGGCACACACGAGCGGCTGACGCTGCCGTCCGCCACCGGCAAGAAGGGGGGAACGCTGGAACTGTCGGCCGACGTGACGGTCGGGCAGCTGGAGATCGTGCGGCTTCTCCCCTCGGGTGAGCGGACCGACCATCTGCCGGTGAACACCGTGCCCCGGGAAGAGCCGAGCGAGGTCCGGCCGTGAACAGGCACCGTTTCGAACCGGCCCGGCTGCTGCTGGGCCTGCTCCTGGCCGGCTCGGCGCTGACGTATGTGATGGAGGCGCTCGGGGAGTGGCGCGTTCCGGTGTGGGTGCTGCTGGTCCTGGTGCCCGCGTCGTTCCTGATGGCGGCGTTCGCCGCGGGTGCGGCCTTCGCGGCACGGCGCCTCCTGGAGCGGCGGCGGGTTCGGACGCCGCATGCGCTGGGCTCGATGCCGATGGACGAACTGCGCGGCGGCTACGAGAGGTCGAGCCGGGGGACGGGCGAGGGAACCGGGCCGGGCGAGGGAACCGGGCCGGGCGAAGGAACCGCCAGGGGTACGGGAACCGGGACGGGAACGGACTGAGGCGGGGCACGGCCGGGGGAACCCGGAGCCGTACACCCGCCTCGGCCTGTGTGCAGCAGCGCTCAGCGACTCAGTGGCTCTGCGTTTGTGGCTCAGCGCTCAGCACTCGCCGCTCAGCCGAAGATGTGCCTGCCTTTTCGGCGACGCCGGCGGGAGAACGCCATGTCGAGCGAGAGCACCGACGCCCCCGCGAAGATCAGCGGCACCCAGGCCATCATGTAGGGCAGGTCGTTGCCGTAGTAGTACGGGTCGCTCTGCCAGCTGACCGTCAGCCACAGGCTCAACGAGATCAGCATGCCTCCGACTGCCGCGAGCCGTGTCCACAGACCCACCAACGCGCCCAGCCCCGCGGCGATTTCACCGGCGGCTATGGCTATGCCGAACGCCTTGGGGTCGTTCTGCGCGAGATCGATCATCGCCGGGATCGCCGCGGCGTCGCGTGACGACTCCAGCACCGTGGCCAGCGAATCTCCGCCCTTGCCGGACAGGAACTCCTTGTTCAGAAGGAGCTTGTCCAGGCCCGCGTAAATGAACGTGACGCCGAGGAAGAGCCGGAGGGGGAGCAGCGCGTATTTGGAAGCTCTGGCCCGCAGGCTGCCCGGGGGGCCGCTGACCGGCACATCGCTGCCGACTGCCCTGGTCTGATCCGCCAGAGACATGACACGTCCCCTTCCGTAGTGGCCGCCTGTGCCGCATGCACGTTCGGCTGGGCTGGAGTCGAGTCGCTACGGTACGCGGCCGTGGCCGCGCGTACACCCTCTCTGAACGATCTCAGTCGCCATCCAGGGGCGAAGGTTCCGCTGGTGAGGGCGCATTCGTGACAGAAGGGACCAACCGGCCACGGTGTCCCGTGGCCGCCGTGGCTCTGTCCGGTCCCGCAGGCGTCAGTCGGCGACGTCGATGGGGTAGCGGTTGGTCTCGACACCCGCGGCGGTGACGACCTGGACCTCGACCCGGCCCGGTTCGACCTCGACGGGCACCGGCACGGTGAGTGTCGCGTCCGCCGGGTTGGAGAAGCCGTCACCGGCGGGGATCAGCGGGACCGGCACGTGCACCGCACCGACACGGACGACCATCCGGGAGAGCCGGTCCGGTTCGCCCGCGCCCGGCGGCACGAAGCCCGCGCCGCGGATCTCGATGTCGTCGCCCGTACGGATCGGCGCGTGCAGATCGCCGATCTCGCGGGCCCTTACGACCGACAGCACCACGGGACGGCCGCCTTCGGCGTACTTGCCCGTGAGGTACGTGGCCGCGGAGACGACGACCAGCAGCGCCAGGCTCCAGGGCAGGTCGGGCAGCTGGTCGGGCTGCCGTGCCAGGCGGACGCAGGCGAAGACGACGGCGACGCCGCTCACCAGCACGTACTGGACGTCGCAGAAGGAGCCCCGGCCGGCGTCGTCGGTGAGCAGGTCGGCGGCGCGGGGCCGTTCGGCACGCACCTTCTGCAGGCGCTGGTGCTGCACGCGCACCGTCACGGTGCGGCGCACGAAGACCGCTATGGCACAGCTCAGCGCGAGCACGGTCAACAGCCCCGCGCCCCGGGAGAGTTCCAGCCCGGCGATGAGCTCGCGGCGCTCCGACTGCCCGGAGCGCCCGGCCAGTTCGAAGGCAAGGACGAGGATGTCGTACACGGCGAGGAGCACCCAGGCCGCGGCCACCGTGCGGGAGGTGGAGAGCCGGTTGTCCTCACCGATGAGCGGGGCCAGCGCGCCGCCGCGCGCCCGGTGCAGATACGCGGCGAGCGAGACGGCGCCCGCGGCGATCACGGCCGCGATCAGCGAGGCGGTGCGTCCCGAGGTCCAGCCCACGGCGAGCGCGGAGAGCAACTGCCCCACGAGCAGCACACCGACGGCGCCCCAGGCGGCGATCACGGTGTGCCGCCAGAGCGAGGCCAGCCGGATCGCGCCCTCGTCGCGGGCCCGTTCGGCGACCGTACGGGCCGCCCTCGTGAGCTCGTCGGAGACCCACTGGCGAGAGGCCCCTGCCGAGTGCGCGAGAGCGGCGGGAAGTCCCTTGCCCGCCGCGAGTTCGTCGCGACGGCGGCGGAAGTCGTCCCGCGCCCGCCGGTGACCCTCACGGGCGCCGTGCGGGCAGTCGCCGCATGTGCAGGAGGCGGAGTGGGCGCCCGAAGGGGTGCCCGCGGGGACGGACTTCTGGAGCGGGACGGTCTCGTCGCCTTCGCCGCCGCCGCTCGTGCCGTCCCGTGCCGTGTCCACGGCCACTGTGCAACCCCGCCTCTCAAACACCGTTCATGAAAGGCGCAATTGTGCCCTACGGAGAGGGGGCTGCGAACGGCAGGGCCGCCTTCGTCACCCGGCTGTGTGAGGCGGGAAGCGAGCGGTGGACGGGCCGTACTCCGAACGCCTCGGAGAGACGGGCGAGGCGTGGACGATTGTCCGAAATTGCTGTTCTTGAGCCGGAGTTACGGCGGTTAGCGTTCCCGGGACCCAAGAGCAGAGGGGACACATGGCGGCCGACGGCATCGTCGAACTGACCCAGGTCAGCCCCGACTTCGTACGCGATCCCTACCCCGTCTACGCCGCACTCCGCGCCGAGGCACCTGTGCACCACGTGCGCGTGCCCGACGGGAGAGAGCTGTGGCTCGTGGTCGGGCACGAGATGTGCCGCAGGGCCTTCACCGACCCACGGCTCAGCCGGGACTGGCAGAACCACGGCGGCATCGGGCAGATCCTCAACCCCGACCTGCCGGCGGTCGGCCACATGCTGACGACGGACCCGCCGGACCACACCCGGCTGCGGCGCCTGGTGGCGGGGTCGTTCACGCCGCGCCGGATCGCCGCGCTCGGACCGCGCGTCCAGCAGATCACCGACGAACTGCTCGACGCGATGCTGGAGAACCACGAGCGGCGTGCGGACCTGATCGCCTCCTTCGCCTTCCCGCTGCCGATGACGGTCATCTGCGAACTGCTCGGCGTACCCGAACTCGACCGTCACACCTTCCGTGGCTGGTCCAACGCGGTCGTCGCGCCCACCAGCGCGGAGGAGGAGGCCCGCGCGTACGAGGAGATGCCGGCCTATCTCGCGCGGCTGATCGGGACGAAGCGGGAAAGCCCCGGCGACGACCTGCTCAGCGCCATGATCCAGGAGGTCGACGACGGCGGCGACCGGCTCACCGGCGACGAACTCATCGGCATGTGCGTGCTGTTGCTCATCGCCGGCCACGAGACCACGGTCAACCTCATCGGCAACGGAATGCGCGCCCTCTTCGCGCACCCGGACCAACTCGCCCGGCTCCGCGCGGACTTCGGGCTGCTGGAGGGTGCCGTCGAGGAGATGCTCCGCTACGACGGCCCCGTCGAGACCTGCACCCAGCGCCTCGCCCTGGAGGACGTGGACCTGGACGGGGTGACCGTGCCCGCCGGCTCGACGGTCCTGATCGCCATGGCCGACGCCGACCGCGACCAGGAGCGCTTCGAGGACCCGCACCGCTTCGACATCGGACGCGACGCCCGCGGCCACATCGCCTTCGGTCACGGCCTGCACTACTGCCTCGGCGCGCCGCTGGCCCGCCTGGAGGGACGGATCGCGATCCGTACGCTGCTGGAGCGCTGCCCGGACATCGCGGCGGACGCGGACGAGTCCTCGCTGCGGTGGCTGACGGGGATGCTGATGCGGGGTGTGAAGGAGCTGCCGGTGCGCTGGTGAGGCGCCACCCGGGCCCCGGTGGGCGGCGCCCCGCCCCGTGACGCAGGCGGTTCCGGTCACAGCGCTAGGCTCCCTGGCCATGGACGTACTCATACATGTCTTCGTCGGCCTTCACATCATCGGCATCGCGGCCCTGCTGGGCGGCTTCTTCTTCCAGATGAAGGCGATGAGTGCGGGAGAGGCCCGCTTCGTGCCGGGCATGCTGCACGGCGCGTTCACCATGCTGGTGACGGGGATGGTCCTCGTCGGCCTCAACCAGGCCGACGGCAGCCCGGTGAACAACGTCAAGATCGGCGTGAAGCTGGCGCTGCTCGTGGTGATTCTCGGGCTGGTGTACGTGAAGAGGGACGAGGAGAAGGTGTCCTCGTCCCTCTTCGGCACCGTCGGCGCGCTGACGGCGGCGAACATCTTCATCGCCGTCCTGTGGACGTGACGGAGGGGACGAACGCCGCGCGGCCGGGCGGTCAGCCCGGGCGAACCGCCGAGTGGAAGGGCATGTTGCCCGTCGACTCGTACCTCACCTCGGCGCCCGGCTTCGGCGCGTGGATCATCTGCCCGTTGCCGACGTAGATGCCGACGTGGCTGATGTCGTCGAAGAAGAAGATCAGGTCACCGGTCTTCATCTCCGACTTGGCGACCTTCGTGCCGATCTTGACCTGATCCCACGTCGTACGGGGGAGGGAGATGCCGGCGGCCTTCCACGCACCCTGCGTGAGGCCGGAGCAGTCGAAGGAACTCGGGCCGGTCGCGCCCCAGACGTAGGGCTTGCCCAGCTGCTTCTTCGCGTACGCGAGAACCTTCTGGGCCTGCGCCGTCTGGGAGCCGCCGCCCTTGCCGGCCTCGTCGCGCGCCTCCTCGGCGCGTTCGGCGGCCTTGCGGGCTTCTTCCTGCTTCTTCTTCTCGATCGCCGCGAGTCGGGCCTTCTCCTCGGCCGTCAGCTTCGACAGCAGCTGGCGGGCCTCGGAGAGCTTGTCCTGCACTTCCCGCTTGTTCTTCTTCAGCGCCTTCTGCGAGGCCTCCAGTGAGGCCAGTTCCTCGGTGGCGCTCTCGCGCTTGGCCTGAGCCGCCTTCTGCTGCTTCTCGAAGTCGGCGACGGCTTCCTTCTGACGGCCGCTCATCCGGTCCAGCATGTGCGACTGCTGGAAGAACTGCTGCGGGTCCTCGGTGAGCAGGAGGGTCGCGGTCTCCGACATGCCGCCGGTGCGGTACTGGGCGGTCGCGTAGTTGCCGAGTTCGCGGCGGGCGTCGTTGAGCTTCGCGGTCCGCTCGGCGGCCTCGTCGAGGGATCTGTCCGCCTTCTTGCGCTGGGCGTCCGTCTTCTCCTCGGCCTCGTTGTACTTCTGGGTCGAGACCTCGGCCTGCTGGTAGAGCTTGTCGACCTTCTTCTTGACCTCGGAGACCGACGGCTTGCCGTCGTCCGGTGCGGCCTGCGCGCTCTGGGAGAGCAGCGAGACGGAGGCGAGTGCGGCTGTGGTGACGCCGATGACTCCGCGCTTCGTCGAGGCGGACTTGAGTATCCGGGTGCGCGGCTTGCGGTGGGACGCCAAGGCCGGCAACTCCTTCCGTGAACCGCCTACCGGGTTAGCTGACGGGTTCGGGCCGTCGGAAGGCTGCCCTACGGGTCGTTCGCGGTGCTTCCGCGGTGCGACTTCCCGATTCACCCCGGGTGCGTACGCCGTTCCTCGCGCGTGCGCGGTGGGTCCCCGGCTCCTGCTGCGGCTCGGCGGATGACCGCCGGGCGGCCGCCGGATTAGGCGGAGGCGGCCCGTGCCGACGCTTTCGCCGGCGATTGGTGCGGACCGCCTGGGACGGCACGGTAGCGAGATGTGCGGCGTCTGTGAAGGCCGTTAGGTGATACGTCCGATATCTGTTCGTTATCCCCGGCGGAAGGTGGCCGTGCGGTGTCGCGGCGGATGTCGGAGCGGGTGTCGGAGCGGGTGTCGGCTCGGCAATCTAGACTTCTCCGACGATGAGCAGCCTCTTCGACGACAGCTTTCTCGCCCACCTCGCACCCGTGCGCGCGCAGGACGACTCCTCCGGACAGGACGGCCCAACTGACCCCGGCGGGCCCGCTGGGAGCACGCCCCCCGGTGCCGCCGGGGGGACTCCCGTCCAGGCCGAAGGCTCCGGGGGAGGGGGCTCGGCCTCGTACCACAGGGGCGGCTCGCCTCGTACGGTCCTCGACGCGGCGGCGCTGCTGGAGGAGATGAACGAGGCGCAGCGGGCGGCCGTCGTGCACACCGGTTCGCCGCTGCTGATCGTCGCGGGTGCCGGCTCGGGCAAGACCCGTGTGCTCACTCACCGCATCGCGTATCTCCTCGCCGCACGCCGTGTGCACCCCGGACAGATCCTCGCCATCACCTTCACCAACAAGGCGGCGGGCGAGATGCGGGAGCGCGTGGAGGAGCTGGTCGGGCCGCGCGCGCAGTCGATGTGGGTGTCCACCTTCCACAGCGCGTGCGTACGCATCCTGCGCCGCGAGAGCAAGAAGCTCGGCTTCACCTCGTCCTTCTCGATCTACGACGCGGCGGACTCCAAGCGGCTGATGGCGCTGGTCTGCCGGGACCTCGACCTGGACCCGAAGCGGTATCCGCCGAAGGCGTTCAGCGCGAAGATCTCCAACTTGAAGAACGAGCTGATCGACGAGGAGGACTTCGCGGGGCAGGCCTCGGACAACTATGAGAAAACTCTCGCCGAGGCGTACACGATGTACCAGGCGCGGCTGCGTGAGGCCAACGCCCTGGACTTCGACGACATCATCATGACGACCGTCCATCTCCTCCAGGCGTTCCCGGATGTCGCCGAGCACTACCGGCGCCGCTTCCGGCACGTCCTCGTCGACGAGTACCAGGACACCAACCACGCCCAGTACATGCTGGTGCGCGAGCTCGTCGGCACCGGCGAGGCGTCGGGCGCCGGGCAGGGACACGAGCCGGAGGAAGACGGCGAAGCGGAAGAAGGCGGCAGCCCGGTCCCGGAGCGCGCCGAGCTGTGTGTCGTAGGCGACGCCGACCAGTCCATCTACGCCTTCCGCGGTGCCACCATCCGCAACATCCTCCAATTCGAGGAGGACTATCCGGACGCCACGACGATCCTCCTCGAACAGAACTACCGCTCCACGCAGACGATCCTGAGCGCCGCCAACGCCGTCATCGAGCGGAACGAGAACCGGCGCCCGAAGAACCTGTGGACGGAGTCCGGTGCCGGCGCCCGCATCACGGGCTACGTCTCGGACACCGAGCACGACGAGGCGCAGTTCGTCGCCGACGAGATCGACCGGCTCACCGACGACGGCGAGGCCAGGGCGGGGGACGTCGCGGTCTTCTACCGCACCAACGCCCAGTCGCGTGTCTTCGAAGAGGTCTTCATCCGCGTCGGGCTGCCGTACAAGGTCGTCGGCGGTGTCCGCTTCTACGAGCGCCGCGAAGTGCGTGACGTACTGGCGTATCTGCGGGTCCTGGCCAATCCGGAGGACTCGGTGCCGCTGCGCCGCATCCTCAACGTGCCCAAGCGCGGCATCGGCGACCGCGCCGAGGCGATGATCGAAGCGCTCGCGCTGCGCGAGAAGATCAGCTTCCCGCAGGCACTCGCCCGCGTCGACGAGGCGTACGGGATGGCCGCCCGCTCGGCCAACGCGGTGCGCCGCTTCAACGTGCTCATGGAGGAGCTGCGGACGGTCGTCGAGTCGGGCGCCGGGCCCGCGACCGTGCTGGAGGCGGTGCTGGAGCAGACGGGCTACCTCGCGGAGCTGCAGTCCTCGACGGACCCGCAGGACGAGACGCGCGTGGAGAACCTGCAGGAACTGGCCGCCGTGGCCCTGGAGTTCGAGCAGGAGCGAGGCGAGGACGAGCCCGGCACGCTCGCCGACTTCCTGGAGCAGGTCGCTCTCGTCGCGGACTCCGACCAGATCCCTGACGAAGAGGCGGGGGAGGAGAGCGGCGTCATCACGCTGATGACGCTGCACACCGCCAAGGGCCTCGAGTTCCCCGTGGTCTTCCTCACGGGCATGGAGGACGGCGTCTTCCCGCACATGCGGGCCCTCGGCCAGACCAAGGAGCTGGAGGAGGAGCGGCGGCTCGCGTACGTGGGCATCACGCGTGCGCGCAAGCGGCTGTATCTGACGCGCTCGGTGCTGCGGAGCGTGTGGGGGCAGCCCTCCTACAACCCGCCGTCCCGCTTCCTGGAGGAGATCCCCGACCACTACGTGGACTGGAAGCGCAGGGGACCGGCTGCCGGAGCCGGCGCCGGCGGCGGTGGCGGAATCGGTTCGGGCCTCGGGGCGTTCACGGCTCCCGGTGGCGCGGGAGCGGGCGCGGGTGGCGGCGCGCAGCGCCGTGGCGGGCCGAGCGGCTTCGCGACACGGCGTACGTCGGACCGTCCCGTCGTCTCGCTGTCGGCCGGGGACAGGGTCACGCACGACAGCTTCGGGCTCGGCACTGTCGTCGCGGTGAAGGGCAGCGGCGACAGTTCGGAGGCGACGATCGACTTCGGCGGGGAGAAGCCCAAGCGGCTGCTGCTGCGGTACGCGCCCGTGCAGAAGCTGTAACCGGCTGCGGCGCGAGGCGGGCAGCGGGTCGCTGTGCCGCCTTCGCGGGTGCAGGGCTGCCGTACGTCCTAGTTCGGCTCCAGGCCCTTGCCGCGCAGCCAGGGGAGCGGGTCGATGGCCTCGCCGCCGCCCGGATGCACCTCGAAGTGCAGGTGCGGGCCTGTGGAGTTGCCCGAGGTGCCGGAGTAGCCGATGGTGTCGCCGGCTTTGACCTGACCGGCGCGGATCTTGGTGCTGCTCAGGTGGCAGTACCAGGTCTCGGTGCCGTCGGGCGCGGTCACCACGGCCATGTTGCCGAAGGACACGTCGTACTTGGTGGTGACGGTGCCGTCGGTGGCCGCCATCACGGGGGTGCCCTCGCTGACGGGGAAGTCGATCCCCGTGTGGACGGACATCCAGTTGAGACCGGCCTGGCCGTAAGTGGCGCTGAGACCGTGCTCCTTGACGGGGAGCGCGAACTTCGGGCGCAGCGCCTCCTTGCGGGCGGCCTCCTTCGCCTTGCGTTTGCGCTCCGCCTCCTGACGGGCCTGCAGGTCGAGGCGTTCCTGCGTACGGCTGGCCCGGTCGGCGAAGTCGTCGGCGTCGGCGGAGAGTCCGGCGAGCTGGGTGTCGAGCTTCTTGTTGGCGGGCTTGACCGGGACGTCGGCGGAGGCCTGCGTCGTCGTGTCATCCTGCGGGGCGGTCGTGACGGACGCCGCCGCCGCGGCTGCCACGCCCATCACGGCGACGGACGGGACCGCGACGGTGAGCAGTGCTGAACGCCTGGGCCTGGGGGAGCGTCGCCGGCCGGGGAGGTTCGCGACCGTGAGGTCCTGCTTCTGGCGGATCCGGGGGACACCCAGGCCGGCCGGGGCGTCGGGGCCGTAGTCGGTCTCGGCGTCGCCGGGAGCGTGCAGGCCGTCGTCGGCGTGTGCGGGGGAGTCCGCGCCGTAGGCGTCGTATTCGTCGTAGCCGTCGTACGTGGCGTGTGAGTCGAATCCGTCGTACGTGTCGAAGGCCGGGAGCGCCGCCGTGGCGTCGGGCGCACCGGCGTGCGCGAACGCGCCTTCGTCGTACGGGAGTTGCTGGTCGAGGGCGGCGTACGTCTCGGTGGCCCCGGGATCGTAGCTGTCCAGGGACTCGTACGCCTCGTGAGCCTCGAAGGTGCCCGCCGCGGCACCGTCATGGCCCTGGGCGGCGGCCGTCTGGTCGTAACCGTAGGCGTTCCAGGTGCCGTTGGCGTCCTGGGAGTCCCACTGACCTCCGGTCTCCCACTGCCCGTTCTCCCACTGGGAGGCGTCCCACTGGGAGGTGTCCCACTGGCCGCCGTTGTCCCAGCCGAAGTCCGCCTGGCCCGGGCCGGTTCCGTCGGCGACGTCGGCGGTGTGCGGGAACCCGGCGTTCGACCAGGCGGCGTCCGTGTCGTACGTGCCGGTGTCGTAACCGACGGTCGCGTAGGTGCCGCTGTCGTAAGCACCCGCGGTGTAACCGGTGTCGTACGTGCCGACGTGGCCTGAGTAGGCGTCGTAGGTGCCGCTCGTCCAGGCGCCGCCGTCGGTCGCCGCGTCCGAGCCGGGCATCGAACCGAAGAGCGGGTCCTGGTCGTAGGAGTCGTAGGCGAAGCCGTGGTGGTCGAAGCTGCCTGTGGAGTAACCGTCGTACGCGGCCTGTTGGCCGTGGCCCTGCTGTGTGTAGATGCCGTGCGCCGGGTGCTCGTACTGTCCGGCGCCGGGGGCCGCGTACGAGAAGCCGGGAGAGGTATCGGCCGGGAATGAGCTTCCCGACGGGTGACCTTCGTTCACCACCAACTTCTCTTTCGCCTCGACAGCAAGGGCGGAGCAGTGCGGTGACTGTACCCGGCGGTACGTGAGGACGACAATCTTCAACAGGTTTTAGGGATCGGAGAAACGGGCATTCGGTCGCCTTTCGGGGTCCTACGAACCCGTATTTGGCCTGGCGTTCGATGAATGTTCGACAACTAGTGGGGGTCGGGTGGGACCGGGAGACGGATGAGGGGCTCCGGTCGCCGCTGTCGATGTGCCCCAACTGCGGTGCGGATTGCGGCTGATGCGAGCGGAAACGTCAAGACGTGTCCATGTGCGGCTGGGATGGGGCGTTTTGGCCGGAACGCGGTACGGGGACCGATCCGATTCCTGCCGGAGCGGGAGCCGTGGGTGGGAGGTCGGAGCCGGAGCCGGAGCCGGAGGTGTGGGGCGGGGGCCGGAGCCCGGGGGTGTGGGCCGGAGCCGGGGAACCGGGGTGCGGGGACGGCCGGGAAGGAACGGGCGCTGCCCCGGGGCGTCGCCGCCGTGTGATTTCGCCCTCCCTTCACGAGCGGAAGCGCCCGGGTGCGGGATGCTGGGGATAACGTTCGTTCACTCCGGCAGCCGCGGACGGCCTTCGCGGATGACGAAGGGCCGTCGTGGAACCAGCCCGAAGTGGGGGCACCTCCCACGCCGCCAGGCGTGAGGGGACCGTCGAGATGGAGGCAGTGATGAGTGTGTCGGGTCCGATCCGCGTGGTGGTCGCCAAGCCGGGGCTCGACGGTCATGACCGCGGGGCCAAGGTCATCGCGAGGGCGCTGCGTGACGCGGGCATGGAGGTCATCTACACCGGGCTGCACCAGACGCCGGAGCAGATCGTGGACACCGCGATCCAGGAGGACGCCGAGGCGATCGGCCTGTCCATCCTCTCCGGCGCCCACAACACGCTCTTCGCGAAGGTGCTTGAGCTGCTGCGTGAGCGGGACGCGGAGGACATCAAGGTCTTCGGCGGAGGCATCATCCCCGAGGACGACATCGCCCCTCTGAAGGCGAGCGGTGTGGCCGAGATCTTCACCCCGGGTGCGACGACGAACGAGGTCGTCGAATGGATCAGGGCCAACGTCGGACGCCTGGCTGCCTGACCCCACCGTCACCGCTGTCGGCCGGCCGCTGCCCGCCGTTCGCGTCGGCTTCCTCGTCGCTCCGCCGTGCCCGCCCTCTACTCCCGCTGCTCCCGGACCGCGTCTTCTGCGTCTCCTGCTTCCCCCGCGGGTTCCGTGGTTTCAGCAGGTTCCGCTCCGCGCAGTTCGGCGTGCATCGTCGCGCGCAGTCGCAGAGTCGCCACGAGGCGCTGGAACGACTCCGCCCAGTAGGCCCCCGCACCGGGCGAACCTCCTTCCGGCTCGTCCGGCACCGCCGCCAGCGGCTCCAGCCGCGCGGCGTCGCAGGGCGGGAGGCAGCGCTCGGCCAGGCCCAGGACACCGCTGAAGCTCCACGGATAGCTGCCGGCGTCCCGCGCGATCTCCAGGGCGTCCACAACGGCCCTGCCCAGCGGCTCGTCCCACGGCACCTCGCACATTCCGAGCACACGGAAGGCGTCCGACAGGCCGTGTGCCTCGATGAAACCCGCGGCCCACGCGGCGCGTTCCCCCGCTGGAAGCACGGCGACGAGCCTGGCCGCATCCCCTGCCCCCTCCGGGGGCAGCGACGTGGGCTGCCCGATCAGCGCCCGTGCCCACTCCGCGTCGCGCTGCCGCACCGCGGCACGGCACCAGGCTGCGTGCAGATCCTGTTTCCAGTCGTCGGCGACGGGGAGACCCACGATCTCCTGCGGGCTGCGCCCCCCGAACTGGCCGGACCACGCCGACAGCGGCGCCGCCTCCACCAACTGGCCCAGCCACCACGCCCGTTCGCCCCGGCCCGCGGGCGGCCTGGGCACCACGCCGTCGCGCTGCATGCCGGCGTCGCACTCGTGCGGAGCCTCGACCGCTATGCGCGGCGTCGTCGCGAGAGGGTCCTGCGTGACGTACGTACGGGCACGGGCCGCCATGCGGCCGGCGAGCGCGGAACCGGGCAGAGTGCTGAGCAGCTCGGCAGCGGTCGCACGCACCGTGCGGGAGCGGTCGCTGAGCGCCTGTTCGAGAAAGTCCTCGTCGGAGGGGCAGAGGCCTTCGCGCAAGGAGTCGAGGAACATCAGCCTGTCCTCGGCCCGCTCCGTCGCCCAGGTGCCGGCGAGCAGGGCGAGCCCGGCCGCGCGGTCCCGGCGGCGCAGCGAGGAGAGCAGGGCGACGCGCTCCGCGAACAGGCCCTCGTCCCAGAGCCGTCCGGCCTCCCGGAGCCGTCCGGCCTCGGCCTCCGGGACCGCTGTGTGCTCCGGGCCGGCCTCGGCCTCCGGCGAGTCCTGGCCCGGCTGCCCTTCCGTGGCGGGGGCAGAGGCAGGGTGCTGCGCCACGTGCGGCACGGTGTTGCGCAGCGCGAACCTCCACTCCGGATTGAGCCGCGCCAGCCACAGCGCTCGGGGCCCCGCGAACGCCAGCGCCTCCGCGCGGAGGCCGGTGCGGGCACGGGCGGCATCCAGCAGCGCGGGCAGCTGTGCGTCCGGCGCGCGGTACCCGTGCCCGTTGGCCGCGGACAGCCACTGCGGCAGCAGCTCGGTCAGGTCGGGAGCCGTGCTCCGCCGTCCGCCCGCGGTCCCCGTCCCCGTCCCCGTGTCCGCCGCGCGCCCGGCGAGCAGCATCGCCAGCCTTCGCGCGGCCGGGGCGGGCAGCGCGGGCCGCGCATCCAGGGGTGCGGGCTCGGGGCGGGGACCAGCGGACGCGGGCAGCAGACCGGCACGGTGGCGGACGGTTTCCACCGCCGCCGCATCCAGCAGGGCCGCGGGACTGCCGCCCGGTGGCGTGCGGCGCTCGCTGCCGAGCAGGGCGGCCGTGACGAGTTCCCCCCAGGTGGCTCCCGGGAACGCGGCCACGGGGGCCGGGGCCGCGTCGGCCGGGGTGGGTGTGGCGGTCATCGCTCCCCCCTCCACCGGGCGGCTGCCCACCCGGAACGGAGCCGGGCGCGTACCCGGGGCCGCGCGTCTTCTCGCAGCTCTGCCGGTATTCCCGTGCGCAGCGTCGTACTCACAGCGGCACCGCCTCTCCCTCGCTCCACGCCGTGTACGGGGCGAAGCCCCGGTGCCCGCACTCCCCGAAGACGGTCACGGGGCGGCCCCCCGATATCGCCGCGAGCCTCCACAGGGCCGTGGACGAAACGCCGGGCGCGACCGGAAGCGCGAACTCGCCGTCGGCGTCCGCCAGTTGACGAACGCCCTGGCCGCCGCCGGCGCCATCGCCGGGGCCCCCGCCGCGGTCACCACGACGGGTGACTCCGTGGCCCTCGTCGCACGGACCGAGTGCCGGGACGACACCGCTCAGCACCGCGGGCCAGGCGTCCAGCCAGGGGTCGTCACCCAGCGCCTGCCCGTAGGAGACCAGCGCGTCGGTCACCGTGCCCCCCTCGGGTACCGGGCCTGCGACAGCTGCGGCATACGTCTCGCCCAGCGCGGCGCGCAGCGGGCGCGCCCCCGGGTGATAGGCGAGCTCCGCGTCGGTCACCGAGCCCACGGGGAGGGTCTGTGCGTGCGTGCGGCTCCCCGCCGCGTACGAGAGCAGCATCGCCGGAAGCCCCGTACCGAGGCCGCGGAGCCATATGCGCCGGGCCGTCAGGCGCCCCTCCTCGGTGTCCCGCTGTGCAAGCACCAGCCACTCGTCCCGCACCTTCTCGGAGTCGGAGTCCGCGGACAGCAGCTCCGAGGAGTCCACCGTGAGGCCCGCTCTCGTACGGACCGTCGCGGCGAGCGGCTCCGGCAGGCCGTCCAGCGCGAGGAGGCCCCGGTTCAGCAGATGGAGAAGCGCGCACTCCGACAGCAGCCGCGCGGGCCAGCCTCCGAAGCCCCCCTCGGCCTGCGCGGACGCCTGGCCGGACACCGGGACGGCGCCCAACTCCCGCACGCGTGCGGCCAGACCGGGAGCCTGCGCGTCGACCATCCGGGACGCCGTCTCCTCCCACTGCCCGCCGTCCTGCTCCGCGCCGGCGAGACCGCCGCGCAGCAGATCGCAGAGGCGTTCCTCGAGCTCCGTCGCGCCGGCCGTGACGCGCAGCATTCTCCGCCCGGCGCGGGCCCGGGCGGCCTTCCGGCCGGCTCGGCGTCCGCCGCCCGCGCGCCCGGCCCCCGCCGGGTCCGCGTCCCCGGAGCCTGCCCCGTCCGTCTCACCGGAGGCGGCGGCGCGGACGGCGCGCTCCCGGCGGCCGCTGAGCCACTCGCCGGCCCACTCAGGCGGCTGCCCGCCGGGCTGCGCGGGCTCACCGGCCCAGAGCAGCAGCAGCCCCAGCGCGTGCTTGCACGGGAACTTCCTGCTGGGGCAACTGCACTTGTATCCCGGCCCCTTCGGCCCGGCGAGAGGGCTGCCCGGGCCCTCCGCGCCCCCGGCGGGCCGCTGCCAGTCTCCGCCGAGATCCACCACCGTGCGGTACGGCGTGCGTCCGCTCCCCTCGCACAGACCCCACACGGCACCCGCGCCCGACCCCGCCTCCGACCACGGGCCCGGAGCGGAGAGTTTGCTGCCGGCTCGGCGCGACGCGTCGTCGGGAGCGAGCGCCAGCACCTCTTCCGCCGTCCAGCGGACCCCCTGTCCAGTCATGGTCCCGACCGTACGAGCCGCCACTGACAATCGCCCCGACGACCGTCGCCCACCGTGCGTCACGCAACCCTTCTCCGCAGCTCGGAGCGGGTGGACGAGGTGACTGTCAGTGGTGGGGTGCAGGCTGGTGAGCACGTCGAAGGCCATGTGTGGAGGGGGACTTGTGACCGATTCGTCCGGCGGGTTCGAGGCGGCGCCGTCCGCGCTGCGGCCGCATGCCGAGGACGCCTTCGCCGAGGAGCTGCGCGCGCTGGCCGCCGCGGACGACAGGCCGCGCCCTGCGCGCTGGCGCCTGTCGCCCTGGGCGGTCTGCACGTACCTTCTCGGCGGTGAGCTCCCCGGGGGCACGGTGATCACGCCCAAGTACGTGGGGCCGCGCCGCCTCGTCGAAGTCGCCGTCAGCACGCTGGCGACGGACCGCGCGCTGCTGCTCCTCGGTGTGCCCGGCACGGCCAAGACCTGGGTCTCGGAGCACCTCGCCGCAGCGGTGAGCGGGGATTCGACGCTTCTGGTCCAGGGCACCGCGGGCACCTCGGAGGAGGCGGTGCGCTACGGGTGGAACTACGCCCAGCTCCTCGCCGAGGGTCCGAGCCGCAAGGCCCTGGTGCCCAGCCCGGTGATGCGCGCGATGGCGGAGGGCGGCACGGCGCGGGTCGAGGAGCTGACGCGAATCCCGGCCGACGTGCAGGACAGTCTGATCACCGTGCTGTCGGAGAAGACGCTGCCGCTGCCGGAGCTGGGCGAGGAGGTCCAGGCGGTGCGCGGCTTCAACCTCATCGCCACGGCCAACGACCGGGACCGGGGGGTGAACGAGCTCTCCAGCGCCCTGCGCCGCAGGTTCAACACCGTGGTTCTGCCGCTGCCCGAGTCGGCCGAGGCGGAGGTCGAGATCGTGGCGCGCCGGGTCGACCAGCTCGGCCGCTCCCTCGAACTGCCGTCCGCGGCCGACGGCACGGCGGAGATACGCCGGGTGGTGACGGTCTTCCGCGAGCTTCGCGACGGCGTGACCGCCGACGGGCGTACGAGGATCAAGTCCCCGTCCGGGACGCTCTCCACGGCGGAGGCGATCTCCGTCGTCACCGGCGGCATGGCGCTCGCGGCCCACTTCGGCGACGGCGTGCTGCGGGCGGCCGACGTGGCGGCGGGAGTGCTCGGCGCCGTGGTGCGTGACCCGGCGTCGGACCGCGTGGTGTGGCAGGAGTACCTGGAAGCGGTCGTACGGGAACGGGACGGCTGGAAGGACTTCTACCGCGCCTGCCGTGAGGCCTCCCCGTGACGACCGGTCACGCGGGCACGGCGGTGCCCGGGGCCGAACGGGGTGGCGCACCGCTGCTGTTGGGCGTACGGCACCACGGTCCGGGGTCCGCGCGCGCCGTGCGGGCGGCGCTGGAGGCGAGGCGGCCGCGGGTGCTGCTCGTCGAGGGGCCGCCCGAGGCGGACGGCATCATCGCGCTCGCCGGGGAGGAGACGATGCGCCCGCCGGTGGCGCTTCTGGCCCACGCCGCGGACGAGCCGGGCCGCGCGGTGTTCTGGCCGCTGGCCGGGTTCTCCCCGGAGTGGGTCGCCGTGAGATGGGCGCTGGAACACGGCCTCCCCGTCCGTTTCATGGACCTCCCCGCGGCCCACGCTCTCGCTCTCGGCGACGAGGACGGAGCGGGCGGGAGTGACGAGAACTCGAACGGCGACGGGGGCGGGGCCGCTCTCGGCGACGAGGGCGGGGGAGCGAACGGCGACGAGGACGGCGACGGCGCGGAGGGCGGCGGCCCGCGGAGCACGGACGGGTCGGTGCGCGTCGATCCGCTGGCCGTGCTCGCGGAGACCGCGGGCTACGACGACGCCGAAGAGTGGTGGGAGGACGTGGTGGAGCACCGCGCGGCGCGGGCCGGCTCCGACCCGTACGCACCCTTCGCCGTCCTCGGCGAGGCCATGGCCGCACTGCGCGAGCAGCACGGCACCGGAGGAGGCCGCCGGGAGCACCGGCGCGACCTCATACGCGAGGCGCACATGCGGCTGCGACTGCGCGAGGCGGTCCGGGAGTTCGGAGCGGGCGGCGTGGCGGCCGTCTGCGGAGCGTGGCACGTTCCGGCCCTGGCGGCGCAGGCGAGGGCCACGGACGACAGGCGCCTGCTCAGGGGCCTGCCCAAGCTGAAGACCGAGATCACATGGGTCCCCTGGACGCACCGCCGCCTGGCCCGCCGCAGCGGTTACGGCGCGGGCATCACCTCCCCGGGCTGGTACGGGCACCTCTTCGCCTCGCCCGACCGCGTCGTCGAGCGCTGGATGACCAAGGTGGCCCGCCTGCTGCGCGACGAGGACCACGGCGTCTCGTCGGCGCACGTCATCGAGGCGGTCCGGCTGGCCGATTCGCTCGCGGCCATGCGCGGCAGACCGGTCGCCGGTCTCGCCGAGACGATCGACGCCGTGCGGGCCGTGATGTGCGAAGGCTCCGACGTGCCGCTCGCGCTCGTACGGGACAAGCTCATCGTCGGAGACGTACTGGGGGAGGTGCCGGAAGGGGCACCCGCGGTTCCGCTCCAGCGTGACGTCGAACGGCAGCAGCGCTCTCTCAGGCTCAAACCGGAGGCCTCGGAGCGGGAGCTGGACCTCGACCTGCGCAAGGAGACGGACGCGGCGCGCAGCCGTCTCCTGCACCGGCTGCGCCTGCTGGGCATCGACTGGGCGGTGCCGGCCCGCTCACGCACCGGCAGCACCGGCACGTTCCGGGAGAGCTGGCGGCTGCGCTGGGAGCCGGAGCTGGCGGTCCGTACGGCCGAAGCCGGGGTGTGGGGCACGACCGTGGAGAGCGCGGCCACGGCAAAGGCGGTCTCGCAGGCCGCCGAGGCCACCGTCCTGGCCGAGGTCACGGCCCTCGCCGAACACTGCCTGCTCGCGGAGCTGCCGGGCGCCCTGGGGGTCGTCATGCGGGCGCTGGCCGACCGTGCCGCGCTCGACGCGGACGTCGGCCGGCTCGCCGAGGCCCTTCCGGCACTTGTGCGTTCGGTCAGGTACGGCAATGTGCGCGGCACCGGTTCGGCGGCGCTCACCGACGTCGCGCAGGGGCTGGCCGAGCGCGTATGCGTGGGGCTGCCGCCCGCCTGCTCCGGGCTGGACGCCGACGGTGCGGAGCGGATGCGCGGCCACATCGACGCGGTGCACCGCTCGATGGCCCTTCTGGCCCAGGCGGGGGCGGAGCGTCCGCCCGCGACGGCCGAGGCGTCTCCGCCGGAATCGCAGGACGCGGCGGACGCGGCGCACGGAGTGGACGCGCCGGCGGCGGGCGCCAACGATGCCCGGGGCGACGGCGCCGGGAGCGACATACGGACGCGCTGGCGCTCAGCGCTGCGCAGGCTCGCCACGCGCGACCGGATTCCGGGTCTCATCCGTGGCCGCTGCGTCCGGCTGCTGCTGGACGAGGGCCGGCTGACCCACAAGGAAGCCGCCCGGCTGATGGGCCTGGCGCTCTCGCCGGGCACGGCACCGCCGGAGGCGGCGGCATGGATCGAGGGCTTCCTTGGGGGCGGCGGAATGCTGCTCGTGCACGACGAGCGGCTGCTCGCGCTCGTCGACGGCTGGCTGTCGTCGGTGCCGGAGGACGCCTTCAAGGACGTACTGCCGTTGCTGCGCCGCACGTTCGCCGAGTTCGAGCCGGGTGTGCGGCGCACGGTCGGCGAACTGGTGCGGCGTGGCGGCCTGTCCGCCGCGACGGCCACCGGGGGAGCGTTCGACGGGCCTGGGGGCGTGGGCGGTCAGGCGGCGCAGCTCCGGCCGGTACGGCCCGGCTTCGGCCACGGACTCGACGCGGCCCGCGCGGCGGCCGTTCTGCCGACGCTGCGCCTGCTGATGCCGGAGTTGGTCACGGAGGCGGGGCCGGAGCCGGGCACAGCCGGCGGTCAGCCGCCCCCGGCCCCGCCGCCGCACCCGGCGGACGGCGCTCACCGGCCGGAGCGTACGGACCAGAAGGGCCACGCGGACCGCGAACCCGGGGCGACGGACCGCGAATCCGAGACAGACGACGAGGAGGCGCCCGTATGACGGGGAACCTCGGCAGCCCCAGCCCCAGCCCCAGCCCCAGCCCCAGCCCCAGCCCCGCCCCGGCGGCCGAACGGCTCCGCCGCTGGCGCCTGGTGCTCGGCGGCGCGGACGCTTCCGACGAGGGCACCGGATACGAGCTGGGCGGCACGGACGCGGCCATGGACCGTACGCTCCAGGCGCTCTACGGCAGCGGCCCCCCGGACGCCCGGGCGAACGGGCGGGGGCGCGAGCGCGGTGGCGGCCTCGGCGGCTCCGCTCCCCAAGTGGCCCGCTGGCTCGGCGACATCAGGACGTACTTCCCCAGCTCCGTCGTGCAGGTGATGCAGCGCGACGCCATCGAGCGCCTCGACCTCTCCGCGCTGATGCTGGAGCCGGAGACGCTGGAGGCGGTGGAGCCGGACGTGCACCTGGTCGGCACGCTCCTCTCGCTGAAGGAAGCCATGCCGGAGACCAGCAAGGAGACCGCACGGGCTGTGGTGCGCAAGGTCGTCGCGGAGCTGGACAGGAAGCTCGCCGCCCGCACCCGCTCCACCCTCACCGGTGCGCTGGACCGCTCCGCGAAGGTGCACCGTCCCCGCCACCGCGACATCGACTGGGGCCGCACGATCCGCGCCAACCTCAAGAACTATCTGCCCGAACACAGGACCGTCGTCCCGGAACGTCTCATCGGCTACGGGCGCGCGTCGCACGGTGTGAAGAAGGACGTCATCCTCTGCGTCGACCAGTCGGGCTCCATGGCCGCGTCCGTCGTGCACGCGTCGGTCTTCGGAGCTGTGCTCGCCTCGATGCGTTCGCTGAACACGCGCCTCGTCGTGTTCGACACCAGCGTCGTCGACCTCACCGACGAGCTCGACGACCCGGTGGATGTGCTCTTCGGTGCACAGCTCGGCGGCGGTACCGACATCAACAGGGCGCTGGCGTACTGCCAGTCGCAGATCAGCCGCCCCGCCGAGACCGTCGTAGTCCTCGTCAGCGACCTCTACGAGGGCGGCATACGCGACGAGATGCTGGGGCGGGTCGCGCAGATGAAGGCGGCGGGGGTGCAGTTCGTCGCGCTGCTGGCGCTGTCGGACGAGGGCGCGCCCGCGTATGACCGTTCCCATGCGGGCGCGCTCGCCGCCCTCGGAGTCCCCGCTTTCGCCTGCACGCCCGACCACTTCCCGGAGGTGATGGCGGCGGCCGTCGAGAAGCGGCCGCTCCCGGTCCCGGACGGGTGAGGCGAGCGACCGACGAGTTGGGCGAGCGCCGGCGACTGAGGCGAAGGCCGACGAGTGCGGCGAGGGCCCGCGCGGCCGCATCCCGTCCGGGACGGAGCGCTGTGACCAGAAGGTGAACAAGTTGTAAGGGCAGTTGCGCCGGTGACCGGCCACCGTGCAAGGATCTCCGTTGTCCGGAACGCAGGTCTCCTGACGGGCAGTTGTGGCCCCCGAGCAGCCTGCGTCCGTCTTCCCGGTCCATCTGGAAGGTCTCCGCCTTGTCAGCAGTCTCCGCTGTGCCTGCCGCCGTGCGCCCGCCGCACGCGGCCGCTGCGCGGCGGGTTGTGCTGACGCTGCTCTTCCTCGGCGGCTTCCTCGCGCTCGCCTTCGTCCTCGGCGGCAGCGCACAGGCCGCTCCCGCCACGGATCACGACGGACGGGTGGCGTCGGGCGCACCGTCCGCGGCGCTCAAGTCCGGCAAGCAGGCAGGCCCCGCCGGCGATTCGCGTTCCGGCCCGTCCGGCAAGACGAAGCACGGTCTCACCGAGGCCGAAGAGGCCGAACTCGCCGAGCAGGAGCGGAGTGCGGCGCGGCGTGCCGCCGCCCGTACGGCATCGCATGCCGTGGGCCCGGTCGCCGAAGGCGCCGGCCGTACCGCCGAAGTGACTCGTCCCGTCGGCGACGCCGTCGAGGGTGTCACCGGTGCGGAGGGCCTGCACGAACTGCCCGCGCGTCTCGGCCTCGGAGAGCTCGGCGACGGCGTCGCTGGCGGCGGGCCGGGCGAGGGCGGCGGCTCCGCGGGCAGCGGAGAAGCGGACGACGCGACCGGCACGGCAGCAGGCGACGCCTCCGGCGACCGCGCGAACGGACCGCGCACGCACGGCGACTGGGGCATCGCACTCGGCGCGTCCCTTCCCGGTACCGCGACACTCACCGACGCAGACGAGGGCGTCCCCGGCAGCGGCGGAGGCGGCCCATCCGACCGGTCCCCCGTCCACCACACACCCGCCGCGCCCGCACCCGGCACGTCGCAGCACGCTGGCGACAGCCAGAGCCAGCGCGGAGGCCCGCAGCAGTCCGACGCCGTCACATCCGGCGCCGGGAAGTCCGGGCCGCTTCAGCCCGGCGCCGCGCGCGCCGCGGACGGTACGCCGACGCGTGACCGCGCAGGCGACGTCCTCGAATTCCCCGGCTAGGGCGGGCTCTTCCACCCGCTGCGCAGTGCGTGACGCGTAACGCGTGCGCTGCGCACGACCTGCCACGCGGGGGTGGACAGGTCCGCCCGAGCAAGGAGCCCCGGAGCCCGGTTCAGGATCCGCGCGAACGAGATCCGTCCGCAGGCGTCCAGGGCCCAAGATCCCCTGAATTCGAAGGACTTCCGTCATCATGCGCAAGAACATCCGACGTTCCCTCCTGGTCGCTGCCGCCGCGTCCGGCATATGGGCGCTGACCACAGCAGGCGCCTCGGCCGCCGAACTGCCCGTGCCTTCCGGCGCGGGCAGCCTGGCCGGCGGCGCCGTCGAGAAGGCGGAGAAGGCCGGTGACGCGGGCAAGGGCACCGTCGCCGGCACCGTCCGCGGTGCGACGGACACGGTGAAGAGCGCCACCGGAACCGTCGAGGACGTGACCCGCGGGGTCACCGGGAAGCTGCCCAGCAAGGGCATCCCGGAGAACGGCCTGCCCACCAACACCCTGCCGACGGGCGACCTGCCCACAGGCCTTCCGGACGCGGCGGACGCGACTGACGCGGCGGACGTCACCGGTGCGGTCGACGGTGCGAAGGGCGCCGCGAGCGCCGCGTACGACCGGACGGGACGCGCGAGCAAGGCCGTCAAGGAGGCCCAGAAGGACCTCCGCCCCGCCACGCCGGCCCTGCCCGTGGTGCCTGCGGTTCCGGGCGTCCCAGCCGTTCCCGCGGCACCCGCCGTCCCCGCCGTCCCCGGTGTCGGCTCCGTCTCCGGCCACCTGCCGGCGCACACGCTGCCCGCCCCGGCCCTGCCCGTGGTCCCCGCCGTCCCCGCGACGCCTGCCGTTCCCGTCGTCCCCGCGACGCCCACCGTTCCCGCGACGCCTGCCGTCCCCGCGGCGCCCGCCGCTCCGCGTCCGGACGTCCCGGCGGTGCCCGGCACCCCGTCCGCGGGCGACCTCACCGGCGGTCTCGCCGTCGCAGGCCTGCGTCCCGAGCGGCTGACCGACGAGCTCAAGGCCGGGCACGCGCAGGAAACAGCGGGCAAGGTCCGCAACACCGTCGCCACCGCACACCCGGTCATCGACGGTGTGAGCGGCGCGGTGCTGCCGCCCGTCGCCCGCGGCGCCGCGCTTCAGGTGCGCGCCCTCGGTTACCAGGTCGCTCTGGACGCCGCCGTGACCGTCGACTGCGCCTCCGCCACCACTGCTCCCTTCGCGGAGAGCACCTACCACCGCACGCACGTGCTGGCGCACGACGTCAACGGGCACCTGGGCGCCTTCGGCGCGGGAGTCGCCTCCGACGCCCTGCCGTACGCGCACGAGTTGGGCACAGGTGTGCACGGCAACGCCGACGAGATGGCCTCCCACGTCGTCACCGACGTGCGGCTCCTCATCACCGCCCCGGCGAAGCGCGACCTCACGGACCCGGCCAACATCCCCGGGCCGCCTGTCGCCTCCCAGGTGCCGGCCGGCCTCTGAGCCGCCGGTAAGGGGGCGCGGGGTGGCCTGCCAAGGGGGTTGGGCCACCCCGCGTCTCCACTCATCCCTCATCGCTTCACCACCAACGGACTGTCAATCGAGGTAACCATGCACATGAGCAGGAGCATTGGCCGCGGATTCGTCCTCGCGGCGGCTGCCGGACTGCTGGCGCTCGGCGCCGGCAACGCGTCCGCGGACAGCGCTTCCGGGGACGGTTCACCGGCGGGTACGGGCGTGGGTGAGGACGCGGCCGCGGCCGTCGGCGACACCACCGGCACCGCCGGAACCGTCGAGGACGCGACGCGTAGCACCCCGCACTTCCTCCACGGGACCGGCAGCATCGCGCAGGACCAGAAGAAGACGGGGAACGGGGCAACGCGAGGCGCAGGGAAGGCGATCAGCCATGTCACGCAGAAGGCCGGTGAGACCGTGTCCGAGGCGCCGTCGGCTCCCTCGGACAAGGACCTGGGCGCTGTGTCCCGCATCGCGGCTCAGGCAGCCCCATCGTCCGCGCCGGGGCTGCCGGAAGGCCTCGTGATCTGGATTCCCGAACTGGTCCCGGGCGTCCCGAGCATCGGCGTCATCCCGTCCTCGATCCCGGCGCTGCCCGTCACTCCGGGCATTCCGGCTCTCTGACCGTACGGAACCGGGTCGCGTCCCGCGCGCTCGCAAAGCGCCGGCCGGCAGCGGACGCGACCCGGTTCGGAGTGCCACAGGCCCGACGGTGGTCGGCGCGACGGTGGTTGGCGGGGTGGCTGCCCGGCGTGGTGGTCGTTCGCGTGGTCGTCGTGGGGTTCGGCGTGCGAATACGGCAGCGGGAAGCGTAGATTCCGTCCGCACAACATGTACGTGCCGCTGTGACCGGTGTCACCGCCCAGGTGTGAGCTGGAATTTATGTACCGCTCATGCGCGGAGCTAACCTGCAAGGCGGACATGCCGCGCCTCGTCGTGACGCCGCGGCCACGCGGCACGCCCATGATCACGCTGACACGCTGACAACCGCGAACCACTGATTAAGGGGACGTACGCGCGTGGACCTGTTCGAGTACCAGGCGAGGGATGTCTTCGCCAAGCATGACGTACCGGTTCTGGCCGGCGAAGTCATCGATACGCCCGAGGCGGCGCGCGAGGTGACCGAGCGACTCGGCGGTCGCGCGGTCGTCAAGGCGCAGGTGAAGACCGGCGGCCGGGGCAAGGCCGGCGGTGTGAAGCTCGCCTCCGACCCCGCGGAGGCCGTCGAGAAGGCCAGGGCCATCCTGGGCATGGACATCAAGGGCCACACGGTCCAGAAGGTCATGCTGGCCGAGACCGCGGACATCGCGGAGGAGTACTACGTCTCCTTCCTGCTGGACCGCACCAACCGGACCTTCCTCGCCATGGCGTCCGTCGAGGGCGGCGTCGAGATCGAAGAGGTCGCCGCCACCAAGCCCGAGGCGCTCGCGAAGATCCCCGTCGACGCCATCGAGGGCGTGACCGACACCAAGGCGCGCGAGATCGCCGAGGCCGCCAAGTTCCCGGCCGAGCTCGTCGACCAGGTCGCAGAGGTCCTGAAGAAGCTGTGGGACGTCTTCGTACGCGAGGACGCGCTGCTCGTCGAGGTCAACCCGCTGGTGAAGACCGGCGACGGCAAGGTCATCGCGCTGGACGGCAAGGTCTCGCTCGACGCCAACGCCGAGTTCCGGCAGCCGGATCACGCGGCGCTCGAGGACAAGGCCGCGGCCGACCCGCTGGAGGCCGCCGCCAAGGCGAAGGACCTCAACTACGTCAAGCTTGACGGCCAGGTCGGCATCATCGGCAACGGCGCGGGTCTGGTCATGTCGACCCTCGACGTCGTCGCGTACGCGGGCGAGGCGCACAACAACGTCAAGCCCGCCAACTTCCTGGACATCGGCGGCGGCGCGTCCGCCGAAGTGATGGCGAACGGCCTGGAGATCATCCTCGGCGACCCCGCCGTGAAGTCGGTCTTCGTCAACGTCTTCGGCGGCATCACCGCCTGCGACGCGGTCGCCAACGGCATCGTCCAGGCCCTCGAACTGCTCAAGAGCAAGGGTGAGGACGTCACCAAGCCGCTGGTCGTGCGGCTCGACGGCAACAACGCCGAGCTGGGCCGCAAGATCCTCACGGACGCGGACCACCCGCTCGTGCAGCAGGTGGACACCATGGACGGTGCGGCCGACCGCGCTGCCGAGCTGGCCGCCAAGTAAGCGGACGAGACCGAGATCTGCGAGGACATCGACACACCATGGCTATCTTCCTCAACAAGGAGAGCAAGGTCATCGTCCAGGGGATGACCGGCTCCGAGGGCCAGAAGCACACCAAGCGGATGCTTGCTTCCGGCACCAACATCGTCGGCGGCGTCAACCCGCGCAAGGCGGGAACGACCGTCGACTTCGACGGATCGCAGGTGCCGGTCTTCGGCAGCGTCAAGGAGGCCATGGAGGCCACCGGCGCTGACGCGACCGTCATCTTCGTCCCGCCGAAGTTCGCGAAGGACGCCGTCGTCGAGGCTGTCGACGCGGGCATCGGCCTCGCCGTCGTCATCACCGAGGGCATCGCGGTGCACGACACGGCCTACTTCTGGGACTACGCCTCCCAGAAGGGCAACAAGACCCGCATCGTCGGCCCCAACTGCCCCGGCCTGATCACGCCCGGCCAGTCCAACGCGGGCATCATCCCGGCCGACATCACCAAGCCGGGCCGCATCGGCCTGGTCTCGAAGTCCGGCACGCTGACGTACCAGATGATGTACGAGCTGCGCGACATCGGCTTCTCGACCTGCGTCGGCATCGGCGGCGACCCGGTCGTCGGCACGACGCACATCGACGCCCTCAAGGCGTTCGAGGCGGACCCGGACACCGATCTGATCGTGATGATCGGCGAGATCGGCGGCGACGCCGAGGAGCGTGCCGCGGACTTCATCAAGGAGAACGTCTCCAAGCCGGTCGTCGGCTACGTCGCCGGCTTCACCGCCCCCGAGGGCAAGACCATGGGTCACGCGGGTGCGATCGTCTCCGGTTCGTCGGGCACCGCCCAGGCGAAGAAGGAGGCGCTGGAGGCGGCGGGAGTGCAGGTCGGCAAGACACCGTCGGAGACGGCGCGGCTGGCACGCGGGCTGCTGACCGGCTAGCGGCCCGTCCGCGGCCCCGACCGACGCGGTGCGCCGGAATTCGCGCCCGCGTCCGTGACGGCACTCGCACCCGCGTCCGTACGCGCGCACAACTCCGCGAGCTCTCACGCTCGTACGACGAACGGGCCCGTTCCCTGGGCATGCCGCCGGGGAGCGGGCCCGTCGTTCTCCCCGTCCGGCCGCGCGGGAAGCGCTCCGTCGTGAACCATCGGCCGCAGACGCCCCGGCTGCCGTTCCGGGGCGAGCGTCGAGTACGGCTGCTTGGGCACCGGCAGCGAAGGCACGTTCCGCTGCCCGTCGGGGACGACGAGCGCGACGGCCGCCGCGGCCAGGGCGGCGGCGGCAACGGGCCCGGCGAGAGCCGCGCACCAGGTCCGGGCCTCACTGCTCCGCCGTACGCGCCTTCCCGGGGGCAGCGGAGCAGGCTGCGGCGCCGCCAACTGCCGTACGAGCAGCGCCGTCACGTGCGGCAGCTCCTCCGCCGGTACGTCACGCAGCTCGGGCGCCAGTTCGGCCAGCGCCGCACGCGCGTGGCGCAGCCGCCCCGAGACCGCGGCGGTGCCGGCCTCCACTTCCGCGGCCGTGTCGCCGAGGCTCAGGCCCAGGCCGTCGTGCAGCAGCAGCGCCGCACGGTAGGGGCGCGGGAGGCACAGCAGCGCGTCCAGCAGCGCACGGTCGCCGGGCGGCACATGACGCATCGCCCGTACGCGGCGCGGGAGATGCACGAGTCGGAAGTGGCGCCAGGGAGCGAGCGCGTGGCGATGTGCGGCCGCCCGCACCCACCCCGCCGGATCGGGGTCGACGGCGACCTGCGGCCAGCGGCGCCAGGCGAGACGGAAGGCGTGCGCGACGGAACGCCGGGCCGGCCCGCGGCCACCACAGAGCAGGAACGTCTGGCGTACGAGGGCGGCGGCATGACGCTCGTGCAGCCGGTCGAACGCGACGGCCGCCTCCGCACCGACGGCCGCCTCCGCACCGCCGGCGGCGGGTTGTGTCCGCTGCCCGCTCATGGCGTTCTCCGGCCCTCGTGCCCTGACGGTGGGCCGCTGCATTCGCTTTGTCTGACAAAGTGCATGCGGACATATTGGGCGACACATCGACAACAAGCTTGTTACCAGGACAGAACGTGTGTTGTTGACAGCATGTCGATGTGAGCCAAGTGACGCATCGCAGCCCGACGTTGTCCTCGTACGGCCCGGACGTCTCACGGCCGCTCCCGTCGAGGGCCGCCTGGTTCCTCGAAGGAGTGCTCGCTGCGGGGCTCGGGCTCGGCGCCTTCACCGTCCTCGTCCTGCTCCTGTGGATCATCTCGCCCTACCCGGACAGCGGGGCCGGAGGCGCCCTGCACATCGCCGCCGATCTGTGGCTGCTCGGGCACGGCAGCGGTCTCGTACGCACCGAGACGCTCTCCGGCGTCCCCGCGCCGGTCGCGCTGACGCCGCTGCTGCTGGTGATCGCCCCCCTGTGGCTGCTGTACCGCGCGTTCGTGCAGGCGCTGTCCGCGGACGGCGAAGGCGGCGGCGGAGCACACGAGGGGGACGAGTCCGGGCCGGGGAAGGCGACCGGCGAGGAGACCGGAGAGCAGCCGGGGGTGCTGACTCCGCTCGGCTGCGTGGCGGGCGGCTACCTGCTGACCGCCGCCGTAACGGTGCTGTTCGCCTCCGCCGGGCCCGTACGCGCCGACGTGCTCAGCGCGTTGGTGCGGATGCCGCTCTTCGTCCTGTGCGTCGCGGTGGCGGCGATGTGGCCCGCCTGGGGACGTACGCAGCAGGAGGCGCCCAACGAGCTTGATCCGTCCGCCTGTTCACCGAACGCCGCCGACACGGCGCAGACCGGCGATCACGCGGGACGGCGGATGCGCTTCCCCGCACCCGGGCTGCGTGAGGCGGGCGTCCTCATCCGGCGGCTGTGTCCGCTGCGCACCGCCCTGACGGCCGTGGCGGTGCTGTGCGGCGGCGGCCTGCTCGTGACGCTCGGGGCGCTGCTGTGGCACCTGGACGGTGTGCAGGCCGCGTTCCCCCGGCTCGCGGGCGGTTCCTGGACGGGCCAGTTCGCCGTGCTGCTTCTCGTCGTCGCCCTGCTGCCGAACGCGGCGGTGTGGGCGGCGGCCTACGGACTCGGGCCCGGCTTCGCACTCGGCGCGGGCCCGGTGATCGGCCCGATGACGGAGGGCGCCGGCAGTACGCGGCTGCCTCCGTTTCCGCTGCTGGAGGCGCTGCCCTCGGGGGCCGGCGGATTCGGGCTGCTCGCCTGTGCGGTGGCGGGGATGGTTCCGCTGGCCGCCGGAGTGACCGTCGGCCGGTACGTGGGGCGTGCCGCCGTGCCTCTGCCCGGCCGGGCAGAGGGTGCGTTCGGGCGGCAGGCGACGGTGTGCGTCGTCGCGCTCGTGGCGTTCGAGTGCGGAGCGGTCGTCTCGGTGCTCGCGGCGTTCTCCGGCGGCGCGCTCGGCACCGGGGCCATGGCGTCCCTCGGGCCGAGCTGGTGGCTCACCGGTGTGGCGGCGTTCGCGTGGGCGCTGCTGGCCGGGACACCCGTCGCCCTCGCGGTCCGCTCGTGGCGGCTCCGGGAGCGCGGGCCCGACGACGACTGGCACGAGACGGCGGCGCGTCAGGCCCGCTGGACGGCGCTGAAGACCGCGTCCGGCGGTCTGATGCCGGACTTCGAACCGCGCCGGGACTGATCCGCGGGCGGCGGGACCGGGCGACCCGCCGGGCCGGTCCGTACCGGCACACGGCCGAGGGCACGCCGAGGGCCCGCCGCGATGAGTTCTCCCGGCCGGCCGGGGTCAGCGCACCTGCATATCGCCGGCCGCCGAGGAGCGGTTCTCCAGCAGTGGCCGCAGCTCGCTCGGCAGCAGGTCCTTGCAGTCCTCGCGGGAGGACTGCGTCAGCGCGTCCTCCGTGCATGTGAAGTACTCGCTGTAGACCTGCTGGAACGTGAACGTCGCGGCGACGACGGCGAGCGCGAGCGAGGCCGTGATCAGGCCGCTGACCGCCGCCGTCGTACGGGACTTGGCCGCCTGCGCGGGGCTGACCGCGACGGGGACCTGCGACACCGGCTTCTGCGTCTGCCCCGCGGCCGTACGGTCGGTGCCCGCGACGTCCTCCGCGGTCGCCGCCGCTCCGGAGTTGCCGCGCTTGCCCGAATTCCCGGACGTGGATGAGGACTTGCCGGCACGAAGCGCGCTGATGCCCCAGTAGACGGACAGGGCGCCGAGGAGCAGCGCGACCTCGGGAAGGCTGAAGAGGGAGAAGAACAGCGCCCAGACCCCGGTGTGGAGGGAGTAGCGCGCGTGCCGCTGTGACGGGTCGGTCGGGTCCCAGCGCATGCCCCGGGCGAGACCCCCGCCGGGGCCGCCTGCTCCGTTGCCGCCGTCCGGGCCTCCGCTCCCGCCGTTGCCGCCGAAGCCTCCGCTCTGCCGGCCGGGCTGCTTGCTGCTCCACTGGCTGCCCCACGCCGAGCGGTCACGGCCCCGGTCGGAGCCGGAACCGGAATCCGAACCGTCCCCGGTGCCGCCGTTGCCGTTGCCGTTGCCGGAGCCGTCGGGGCCGTTCGTGCCGCCGGGGCTGCCGTGCCCCTGCCCCGGGCCCTGACCCTGGTCCGTCCCCGGCCCGCCCTGGCCGCCCGCTCCATGGCGCGGCTGCCAAGGCTGGTCCGGCCGCCCCTCGGGTGGTGCCGCGAAGGGGTTGTCCTCGCGCGGGGCGTCGTCGGATGGGGCCGCACGGCGGCGGCGTCGGTCGGTCATGTGGAGTGTGTCTTCCCCTAGCCCTGTCGTCCTGCTGAGTCGTGTTGTCGCGGGTGCTCCCGGCCCTTCCGGCGCCGGGAGGCGCCCGTGCCGTGACGGGCGTACGTGAGGGCCCGTACCTCCTGACGCTACCTGGCGCAGCCGCCCCCGTCCCGAGTGGGCCGGGTGAGGGGCCGGTATCGTTGCCGACGGTCGGACGCTTCGTAGAGTTCCCCGGAATCCGCCGGTCCATGAGTTCGTACGACCACACAATCCGCTGCTTCCCTTGTCCGGCACCGGCCGTGCCGGGGGAATCCCGTGAGAGAGAGCTTCGCCGTGGCTGCGCACCAGAGCCCGAGCCGCACCGGTTCCGGTTCCGTTTCCGGCACCGGCCCGGGCTTCAGCCCCCGCTCCCGTACGGACCCGGCCCGTCTCGTGGTCCTCGTCTCCGGCTCCGGTACGAATCTGCAGGCCCTGCTCGACGCGGTCGAGGCCGAGGGGCCCGAGGCGTACGGTGCGAGGATCGTGGCCGTCGGCGCCGACCGCCGCGGGACCGAAGGGCTGGCACGTGCCGAGCGCGCGGGGCTTCCCACGTTCGTCTGCCGGCTCCGGGACCACGCCACGCGGGACGCGTGGGACGAGGCGCTGACGGCGGCGACCGCGGCGTACGAACCGGACCTCGTCGTCTCCGCGGGCTTCATGAAGATCGTGGGCAAGGAGTTCCTCGCCCGCTTCGGAGGCCGGGTGGTCAACACCCACCCCGCGCTCCTTCCCAGTTTTCCCGGCACCGACGGGGTGCGCGACGCCCTGGCCTACGGGGCCAAGGTGACCGGGTGCACCGTCCACTTCGTCGACGACGGTGTCGACACGGGGCCGATCATCGCGCAGGGCGTGGTGGAGGTCCTGGACGAGGACGACGCCGACGGCGGCGCCGCTCTGCACGAGCGGATCAAGGAAGTCGAGCGACGGCTGCTCGTCGACGTCGTGGGACGTCTCTCCCGCGACGGCTATCGCATCGAGGGACGAAAGGTACGGCTGCAGGATGGGTGAGGGTGGCATGAGCCAGGGCCAGAGCCGGAGCCAGGACGAGGACCGGAGCCAGGACCGGAGCCGGATGGGGGACCCGGAGACGAAGCTGCCGGTCCGCAGGGCGCTGGTCAGCGTCTACGACAAGACGGGTCTGGACGCGCTGGCGCAGGGTCTGCACGCCGCGGGCGTCCAGATCGTCTCGACGGGGTCGACGGCCAAGCGCATCGCCGCGGCGGGGGTCCCGGTCACGGCGGTGGAGGAGCTGACCGGCTTCCCGGAGTGTCTCGACGGCCGCGTCAAGACCCTCCACCCCCGAGTGCACGCGGGCATCCTCGCCGACCGGCGGCTCGCCTCGCACCGTGAGCAGCTCGACGAGCTGGGCATCGAGCCTTTCGACCTCGTCGTCGTCAACCTCTATCCGTTCCGGGAGACCGTCGACTCGGGCGCTACTGCGGACGAGTGCGTCGAACAGATCGACATCGGTGGCCCGTCCATGGTGCGCGCCGCCGCCAAGAACCACCCCTCGGTCGCGGTGGTCGTCAACCCGGAGCGCTACGGCGAGGTGCTCAGCGCCGTCGGCGGGACGACCGCCGGGGCCGGAGGCCCCGCGGGATTCACGCTCGCCGAGCGCAAGCGCCTCGCGGGCGAGGCGTTCCAGCACACGGCGGCCTACGACGTGGCCGTGGCCGCCTGGTTCGCCGCCGGCTACGCACCCGAGGAAACCGGTTCCGCTGCCGGTGCCGGTGCCGGTGCCGATTCCAGGCCCGTGAGCCCGCTCCCCGCCTTCGCAGGCGCCGCGCTCACCCGCGGCAACGTGCTGCGCTACGGCGAGAACCCGCATCAGCCCGCGGCCCTCTACACCGACGGCAGCGGCACCGGCCTTCCCGGCGCGGAGCAGCTGCACGGCAAGGAGATGTCGTACAACAACTACGTCGACACCGAAGCCGCCCGCCGCGCCGCCCACGAGCACGGAAGCCGTCCCTGCGTCGCGATCATCAAACACGCCAACCCCTGCGGCATCGCCGTCGGTCAGGACGTCGCCGAGGCACACCGCAAGGCGCACGCGTGCGACTCGCTCTCCGCGTTCGGCGGGGTCATCGCGGTCAACCGCCCGGTGTCCCTGGCCATGGCCGAGCAGGTCGCGGAGATCTTCACCGAGGTCGTCGTGGCGCCCGGCTACGAGGAGGGCGCCGTCGAGGTGCTCTCACGCAAGAAGAACATCCGGGTGCTGCGCTGCGCCGAAGAGCCCTCCGCGGACCTGGAGTTCAGGCCCATCGAGGGCGGTGCGCTGCTGCAGGTCAAGGACCGTCTCCAGGCGGCGGGCGACGATCCCGCCAACTGGACGCTGGCGACCGGCGAGGCCCTCTCCGCGTCCGGACTGGACGAACTGGCCTTCGCCTGGCGCGCCTGCCGCGCCGTGAAGTCCAACGCCGTCCTGCTCGCCAAGGACGGCGCGACCGTCGGTGTCGGAATGGGCCAGGTCAACCGCGTCGATGCGGCGAAGCTCGCGGTGCAGCGCGCGGGCGAGGAGCGTGCCAGGGGTGCCTACGCCGCCTCCGACGCCTTCTTCCCGTTCCCGGACGGGCTGGAGGTGCTGGCACGCGCCGGCATCAAGGCCGTGGCGCAGCCCGGCGGTTCGGTGCGCGACGAGGCCGTGACGGAGGCGGCGAAGGCGGCGGGCGTCACGATGTACCTGACCGGCACGCGGCACTTCTTCCACTGATTCCGCTGAATCCCCTGACGGCCTCCGCGTCCACAGGTCGCCCTGCCCGGCCTGATCGCGTCCGCGTGACTGTGCGCAGCCGCCGGTCACCACCGGCGGCATGCCCACTCCTGCCGCGGCCGGGGTTCAGTACCGCGGCCTGTCGAACCAGGCGCCGGACTGCGCCAGCAGCACTATGCAGGTGACACCGAGCCCCAGCCAGATGATTCCGAACGGGAACGCGATGAGCCCGAAGAGGGTGAGGAAGGAGGACCAGACGATGCCTCCGACGCGTACTCCGCTGCCGCCCTTCGAGAACCAGATGCCCAGCATGATCCCCATGACGGCGTGCACCAGGAAGGTGCCGCAGAAGACGTAGGCGATGCCGATCCCGATCTTGGCGTCCGTGACGTCCTCGATCTCGGTCAGGCTGTTCGCGGCGATCCCGAGCATCGCGATGCCGAACACGGAGACGAGCCCCTGCAGTCCGCCTGCGATGAACATCATCACGCGGACCGCGTTGACCTTGCTCGCCATCGCACCGTTCGGCACCGGCTGCTGGTACGTGCCGGGTGCCTGCTGCGGGAAGCCGTAGCCGGGCTGCGGAGTCTGGGGATATCCGTACGGCTGCTGATGCTGCTGCTGGGGCGGCGGCTGCTGTGCGTACGGGTTGCCGGCGTACGGGTTGTTGGGCGGTTCGGTCGGATGACTCATCGTGGTGCTTCCTCATTTCGGTATGTGCACTGCTGTGGGGCCCGGGCCCCTGACGTCCCGCTGCCGGTACGACATACTCGTTTGTCATGAAAGACGGATCGACGCCAGAGCAGGGCGGGTTCGGACCGGCGGAACCGATGCCCCCTCAGGGTGGAGGGGCAGCATATGGATATCCCGGTCCTCACGGGGGCTACGGATATCCGTCCGGCACCGGACCTGCGGAGATCTACGGTCACGACGGGGGGTACGCACAACCGCTGGTCACCATCGGGGACATCACGGTGACGGAGGACGGCATCATCACGCCCGCCGGCAAGATGCCGCTGAGCGGCGCCACTTGGACGGTCACGGACATGAGCCGGACGGAGGAGAAGATACCGACGCACGCGATCGTGCTCGCGGTCGTCTTCCTGGTCTTCTGCTTCCTCGGGCTGCTCTTCCTGCTGATGAAGGAGCGGAACACCGCAGGCCACGTACAGGTGACCGTGAACAGTGGCGGGAAGTTCCACTCGACGATGATCCCGGTGTACGACCCGATGGCCGTGCACCACATCATGCAGCAGGTCAACTACGCCCGCTCCGTGAGCATCTGAACCGCTCTCCGGACTGACTCCCTGACGGTTCCCCGAACGCGCGAGGGCCGTGCGCCGCGGAACGTCGCGGTGAGCACGGCCCTCGTCGCCTGTGTGGCGCCTGCGTGTTCAGTACCGCGGGCGGTTGAACCACTGCGAGCCGTCCTGCTTCGCCATGAAGACGATGATCAGGATGCCGAGCGCGAGCGGGATGATGCCGACGATGACGATGAGGGCGAAGAGCCCACCGACGGCCATCAGCGATCCGTAGACGATGCAGCAGATGCGGATGGCGTTGCCGCCGTTGCTGAACTGCGAGGCCAGGAAGATCGCGGCCGCGCTGAAGAGCAGCCCGATCACGCCACCGGCTATCAGGATGCCGGAGCCGACGCTCGCGAACTCCGAGCCGTAGGTGTCGTCCACCTGTGAGGCGTTGTAGAAGTTGGCGATGGCGCCGATGATTCCGAGCCCGCCCATGATGAACATGATGATCCGGACGGCGTTCACCGTGCCGGGCATCGTCTGCGGGGCGTTCGGGTAGGTGAAGCCGGGCTGCTGCGGGTAGCCGCCCTGCACGGGCTGCTGGAAGCCGGCCTGCGCCTGCTGCGGGTAGCCGTATCCGGGCTGGCCGCCCTGACCCTGCTGCGGGTAGCCGTACGCCTGCTGGGGCGGCGGCTGCGCGTAGGGGTTGTTCGGGTCCTGGCCAGGGGGTGGTGGGTAGCTCACGAGTACCTTCCTCCGAGCGTTCGACAGGGGACGGAATGGGCCGAAGTGCTCGGGGGAACGACAGTTCCGCCCCCGCAGATGCCGTGAGTGGACTGCGTGAGGTGTGCGTTTTGCACGTTGTGCCTCCCCCGATGGTGCGGCCCCGTGCCGTCGGCCCTTCTTCGTACGGGCGCGGTGCCAACGGCTCATGTTCGTCGCCCCGAGGTGACGATGTCCAGCCGGACCCCTCGAATGTGGCGAATCCGAAACGCGAAGCCCCAATCCCCGCCGTCCCGGCGGTCGTTTCGACCGGTGCCGGTGCCGGTGCCGGTGCCGGTGCCGGTGCCGGTACCGGTACCGCTCCCGCGTCCGTTCCGGCGGGCGGCCGCCGTCCGAGCGCACTCCGGCCGCGCGTCCTGCGCCGTTCCGTCCTGCGGAGCGATACGGATTTCGGCCCGGCCTCCGTATCCGCGAGTATGGGAGACATGACGGCCCAGATTCTCGATGGCAAGGCCACGGCAGCAGCGATCAAGACCGGTCTGAAGGCGCGTGTCGACGCCCTGCGAGCGCGGGGCATCACACCCGGCCTCGGCACCCTGCTCGTCGGTGACGACGTCGGCAGCCAGAAGTACGTCGCCGGCAAGCACCGCGACAGCGAGCAGATCGGCGTGCGGTCGATCCGGCGGGAGCTGCCCGGCACCGCCACCCAGGAGGAGATCGAGGTCGTCGTACGTGAGCTGAACGACGACCCGGCCTGCACCGGCTACATCGTCCAGCTGCCGCTGCCCAGGGGCATCGACACCAACCGCGTCCTGTCGCTGATGGACCCCGACAAGGACGCGGACGGGCTGCACCCCACCAGCCTGGGCCGCCTCGTGCTGAACGAGCCCGGCCCCCTCCCGTGCACACCACGGGGCATCATCGCGCTGCTGCGTGAGCACGGCGTCGAGCTGAACGGCGCACATGTCGTCGTGGTGGGCCGCGGCATCACGGTGGGCCGTTCGATTCCGCTGATGCTGACGCGGCGCAGCGAGAACGCCACGGTGACGCAGTGCCACACCGGCACGCGTGATCTGCCCGCGCTGCTCAAGCAGGCCGACGTGATCGTGGCGGCGGCGGGGGTGCCCCACCTGATCAAGCCCGAGGACGTACGGCCGGGCGCCGCCGTCCTCGACGTGGGCGTGAGCCGTGACGAGCACGGCAAGATCGTCGGGGACGTGCACCCCGGTGTGGCCGAGGTTGCGGCGTGGATCTCGCCGAACCCGGGCGGTGTCGGCCCGATGACCCGTGCGCAGCTCCTCGTCAACGTCGTCGAGGCCGCCGAGCGCGCCGCGGGGGAGTGACCGTGATGCCTGTGGGAGGAACCTCGCGCCGCTTCCCGTCCGTCACGCGCGACACCGCGCGGCCGGAGGGCGGACAACGGGCGATGGGCGCCGGGCACGCGGCGCCGTACCGGCAGTGGCCGCTCCTGTCGGTCTGCTGCGGAGTGCTGACGGGACTGCTGGTGACGGTCGGGGAGTTCCGCGCCGGGACGCTGATCATCGGCCTGTCGCTGCTCGCCGGTGCCGTGATGCGCTGGGTGATGCCGTCCGTGGGGATGCTGGCCGTGCGGTCCGCCTTCACGGACATGGTGACGTACGGCGCGCTCGGCCTGTCGATCATTCTGCTGGCGATGATGGCCCAGCCCGATCCCTGGCTGAACCTTCCGGTCCTGGAGGACATCGTGCACGCCGTCGTCGGCAGGGAGAGCGGCTGACGCCGTCCCCGGGCAGGGTTCCCGCGTGCCGTGCGCGCCCGTCCGGGCACCCCAGTGCGCACACCCCGACACGTGCTGTGAAGTGTGAAGACGGCCCGTGCTTCCTCGTGGAAGTGCGGGCCGCAGTCATGGATGCAGCAGGCGGACGGAGTGGCAGACTAGGTGACGATCTGGCGCGGGAATTGTCGACGAAGTCGGGGGACTAGGGGGAGGCACATGCCTCGGTGGAGGCCGCTACCGGAGGAACTGGACCCACAGATCCGGGAGTTCACCAGCCAGCTGCGACGGCTGGTCGACCGCAGCGGAATGAGCGTCGCGACCATCGCGGACCGTACGGGCTACAGCAAGTCGTCCTGGGAGAGGTACCTGAACGGACGGCTGCTGCCGCCGCGCGGTGCCGCGCACGCGCTCGGGGACGTCACCGGGATCGACATCCGGCATCTCGAGACGATGTGGGAGTTGGCCGAACGGGCGTGGAGCCGCGACGAGATGCGGCACGACCAGACGATGGAGGCCATCCGCGTCGCCCAGGCGCGTGAGGCGCTCGGGGAGTTCTGGGACGACGAGCCTGCCAAGGGCCGCAAGTGGGGCCGTAACAAGGACAAGGTCAGGAACAAGAACCGGGACCGGAACCGCGACCAGGAGAAGGCACGCGCGCAGAGCGCGGAGGCGAGCGGCGCCGAGCCCGCCGTAAAGGAAGAGGAGTGGAAGGAGAAGACGGGGGAACACGCCGTCGTCTCCGCCGAGATGCTGCAACGGCAGGGCTCCGGCGCCGGCTTCCTCGCACCGCCCTCCGCCGCCTCCATGCCGGGCCTCCGCAACAGCGCCGCGTCCGCGCCCGCCGCACCGGCCGAGACGAACCGGCCGCGCATGGACGACGAGACGGCCGTGCTCCGTGCCCGCCCGCTCCCCGGCAAGGGCGGCGACGGCGGCAAGGGCGGCCGTTCCCAGGGTGGCCCTGCGGGCCGGAGTCCGGCGACGGCCGGTGTACCCGCGCAGCGCGTCGACGTCTCCTCATGGGGCGCCGCGGGCGCCGCAGGTGGCGGGCGCCGCGGTCCGGGTGCGCCCGGTGCCGACGGCGGGAAGGCCGGGCCGGGGCGTACGGAGCCGCCTCGTCCGGAGTCGGGACTGCCCGCGTACCCGGGCAACAGGCCGGCTGCCACGGCGAGTTCAGGCGGCGCAGGCGCCACGGACGTCCCCGGCGGCCCCGGAGGCCCGGACGGCGCCGGCCGTTCCTCGCGCAGCCGCCGGGTCACGGCGCTGCTCATGGGCGCCGTGTCCGTGTTCGGGGTCCTGGGCGTGGGGGTGCTGGTCTTCGGGCTGCCGGGCGGGGCGGACAACTCCTCCGCCTCGCCGACGCCTTCGGCGACGGCCTCGGCCCGTAACCTCCCTGCCGGAGTGAAGTGCCAGGGCGAGGAGTGCTCGGGCAAGGACCCGGAGAAGATGGGCTGCGGCGGGCAGAACGTCAAGAGCAGCACGTCCGCGTTCGTCGGGCCGAGCATGGTCGAGGTGCGCTACAGCAGCGTCTGCAAGGCCGCGTGGGGCCGCATAACGGGTGCGGCGCAGGGCGACAGCCTGAAGATCAGTGCCGACGGCCAGGCGGAGAGCGACAAGGTCGACGCGACGAACGACGCGTACACGGAGATGGTCGCCGTCGGCTCCGCGACGGAGGCGCGCGCCTGCGCCACCCTCGTGGCGGGCACGACGGGCTGCACGGAGGCCGGTGCCGCCGGACAGGCGGACACCGGGCAGACGGCCGGCGCTGGGACTCCCGGGGAGACGGCCGGCGCACCGGGGCCGGCGACTCCCGCGGAGACGCCGCAGCTCGGGGTCACCCGGCGATAGCCGGGAGAGGCTCTGCGCCAGCCTCAACTCGTCTCCTTTCAGGTGACGTTGACGATGCTGAAGCTGTCCGAAATTCATTGGTGTTCGGATGAATGCGCATGCATGGCTCGGCCGATCCCGGGAATGCGCCTTCTCAGCAACCCCCCACGGGCTGGCCGCGTCGGCAGCCGCACGCGTCATCCCTCCTTGCGCGGGCGGCTGCCGACGCGTATGCGGCGTCGGATAACCTGGCGCGGGGTCTCTTGACATGGAGAGACATCCAGAGACCTCCGCACAGGGCAGGGCGCGTTCCTTCCGGCTTCTCCTCCTGGGGTCCCCCTGGAGGTGCCCCAGGGAAGGAACCCGCCAGGACTGCCACCGCCAGGTACTACGGAGACCGCCATGACCCGCACCCCTGTCAATGTCACCGTCACCGGAGCGGCCGGCCAGATCGGCTACGCGCTGCTCTTCCGTATCGCCTCCGGCCAGTTGCTGGGTGCAGACGTGCCCGTCAGGCTGCGGCTGCTGGAGATCACCCCTGCGCTGAAGGCGGCCGAGGGCACCGCGATGGAGCTCGACGACTGCGCCTTCCCGCTGCTGCAGGGCATCGACATCACCGACGACCCGAACGTCGCCTTCGACGGCACCAACGTGGGGCTCCTCGTCGGCGCGCGCCCGCGCACCAAGGGCATGGAGCGCGGCGACCTGCTGGAGGCCAACGGCGGCATCTTCAAGCCGCAGGGCAAGGCCGTCAACGACCACGCGGCGGACGACGTGAAGATCCTCGTCGTCGGCAACCCCGCGAACACCAACGCCCTCATCGCCCGGGCGGCCGCCCCGGACGTGCCCGCGGAGCGGTTCACCGCGATGACGCGCCTCGACCACAACCGTGCGCTCACGCAGCTCGCGAAGAAGACCGGCTCGCAGGTCTCCGACATCAAGAAGCTGACGATCTGGGGCAACCACTCGGCCACCCAGTACCCGGACATCTTCAACGCCGAGGTCGCGGGCAAGAACGCGGCCGAGACCGTGAACGACGAGAAGTGGCTGGCCGAGGAGTTCATCCCGACCGTCGCCAAGCGCGGCGCCGCCATCATCGAGGCCCGCGGGGCCTCTTCGGCCGCGTCCGCCGCCAACGCCGCCGTCGACCACGTCCACACGTGGGTCAACGGCACGCCTGCCGGCGACTGGACGTCGATGGGCATCCCCTCGGACGGCTCCTACGGCGTCCCCGAGGGCCTCATCTCGTCCTTCCCCGTCACCTGCGACGGCGGTACGTACAAGATCGTCCAGGGGCTGGAGATCAACGAGTTCTCGCGCCCCCGCATCGACGCGTCCGTCCAGGAGCTGTCGGAGGAGCGCGAAGCGGTCCGCGGCCTCGGTCTGCTCTGACGCCTGCGGCGGAACGGCGGCAGTCGCGTCGCCCTTGCCGCCGTCGCCTCGGAACGCACAATGCGTCGAACGGGCCCGTACGGTCCGGGAGTTCGCCTCCCGGCTCGGTACGGGCCCGTTCGCCTGTTCGCCCTTTCCGCGCACTCGGGACGATGACTCCGCGGCGTTCCCGAAGCGTTATCCACAGGGGTTTTCCTGCCGTGGTCGGGGCGCCGCTCCTCGGGTATGTTCAAGGTCAAATCCCTGAACGGACCTTGGGGAAACCGGGGCTACTCATGAGTTACTCAATGCGCACGCATGCTCACAGTGAGGCGACACGTCTGCTGTGCGCCGGTGCGCGGTTGAATGCCGGATTCCGTCAGCGCGTCATCGATGAGCTGGTCGGTCACGCCGAGCGGCCCGTCCCGCCTTCGCTGGGTGTCGACCTGCGTCCCGTGCTCGCACACGCGCTGCAGGCGCGGCGGCAGGAGGTCCGCACGGCGGTCGCGCTGCTGGCGGTGTGGACCGGCTTCTTCCTCGTCTCCGTACTCCTGGCGTGGGACACCCTGGACGACCAGTTCGGCGGCAACTTCGACCTCTCGCTCGACGAACTCCTCTCCCTGGCCCTGTTCCTGGGCGACGGCGCGTTCTCGTCGATGACGGACCAGCCCACCGCCTGGGTCCTCTTCTACGCCGGTGTCGTCCTCGCCCTGTGGGCCGGCCGCGCGATCTCCGGGCGCGAGACGCTGCTCTACGCGGGATCCAGGACCCCGCGCAGATCGCTGCGTTCCGCGATACGGCGCAGGCTGGGCACGGCCGTCACCTACGCCGCCCGCGCGCTCGCCGCGGTCTACTGGATCGCGGCCGTCGCCGGCATCCGCGACAACCCATACCCGGTGATCTTCCCGTTGCTGATGGTCGCCGTGGTCTGGCTGCACCGGATCAGGGTGACCTCCGTACTGCGGGAGCAGCTCAGCCGCGAGAACTTCGCCACGGCCCAGCAGCCCGAACTCCCCCACGCGGAGCGCTACCGGCGCATCGGCGAGGCCATCGACCTCGAACAGCACGCCCCGGCGACGCTGTACGACGCGAACCGTCCGTTCGTCGGTGCCGGCGTCCCGCACAAGCCCTGGTCCTTCGCGCTGGAGCTCCGCCGCAGGAAGGACGCGCCTCCCTTCGAACCGGCGGGCGGCGTGCCGCCGCAGGCGGTGCACGGAGCCGCGGCGGCGGGAGCCCCTCAAGTGCAGGCGCAGCTTGCGGAATTGGAGCACACGGAGCTGCAGCACGCAGAGTCGCAGCAGCCGGAGATGCCGCCGCTGCCGATGCCGTCGGGGCAGATCAATCCGATGCAGCCTCCGCATCCCGGCGGTACGCCGCAGATGGAGACGCCCGACGAGTATCCGCAGCACCCGCACCCGCATGCGCACCCGCTCGGGAACGCGCACGCCCAGCACCCCCCGGCGAACCACCTCTCCAGCCGTCACGTACTCGACATGATCACACCCCGGCTCGTGGCGCTGCGCGAGGCGACGGCGCGCACCAGCCGCGACAGCCTGCGCGGCCTGGAGATCGAGGAGTTCGTCTACCTGCCGTCCGGCGTGCGCCGCGACAGCGGTGTCTACGAGGCGGACAGCGTGCAGCAGCACCTCCTGGAGGCGGCCGACGACGGCGGGGAGGCCCGGCGGCACTTCCTCCGCGTCCGGATCGGCTCCTGGCAGGAGCAGGTGGTCGTCTCGCTGCTCGTCCGCGTCCACACGCAGGGCGGGATGCTGGTCCTGGAGGTCGTGCCCCACGTACTGGGGCCGGTCGCCGAGGAGTTCAGGGAGGTCGACTCGATCGTCGAACGCCATGCGGCCGGATCGTCCCGGGAAGGTGTGCTCGCCTTCCTCACGGCACCGGCGGCCACCGCCGCGGCCGGGATAGCCACGGCCCGCACGCTGCTCTCCGTCCTCCGCGTCTGGCTCAGCTCTCCGGAGTACGCCGCACCGGACGCGCCGCTGGTCTCCATCAGGGAGCTGGCGAGTGCGAACGAACTGTCGCTGTTCCAGGAGATGGACGTCAGCCGCTACATCAAGACCGTCCAGGACAGGATCGCCGGCGGTGTGCGGGACGCGCTGGAGCAGCGCGGCTTCCGCACGGACCGCTTCGAGCAGCAGATCGTGAACGTACGCGACGGCGGTGTCTACATCGAGGACATGAGCGGCGGCGCCGTGGCCACCGGCGAGCACGGTCAGGCGCAGCACGTGGAGAGGAGCCCGGCATGATGTCGCGGGGCGAGGACCGCTCCGGCGGTGCGCAGCCGGAGCCCGGGCAGGACCCGGGGCCGGGACCGCAGGCGGAGCCGGGCGTGCAGCCGGGCGGCGGCCCCCGCGAGTCCGGCGGCGGGGGAGGGCCGGTGAACATCGGCAGCATGTCGGGCGGCGCGATCGCCACCGGCGCGCACGGCCGGGCGGTTTCGTACAGCCACACCGCTCCGCCGCCGCAGACCGACGCGGCGACGCTGGCGCTCCTGGAGGCGGTGCGGGCGCTGCGCGCGGACATGCGCGTCCTGGCGGCCACCGACGAGACCGCCGCCGTCGACGGTGAACTGGGCGAGATCGAGGGCGAGATCACCCGCACCGGACGGGCCGGTGCGGGCCGTCTCGCCCCGCTCCGCGACCGGCTTCAGGCGGGTGCGAGTGCGGTCGGGATGCTCGCGTCGGCCACCGCGGTCGTACAGGCCGCCGCTCAGGTGCTGGGGTGAGAGACGTGAGGGGTGAGAGCCGGTGATCCGCTTCGACGCCGACCGGCAGCGCTGGGTCGACGACGACGCCGAGGCGTTGCACGCGCGGCAGCACACGGAGTCCGCGCGGCAGCAGCGGCACGTGGCCAAGGGCGTGTTGGCCGTGCTCGCGGTGTGCGGGCTCGCGTTCGGCACGTGGGCGCTCGGCTGGAAGGACGAGCCCGGGCCGCCCGACGGCCGTTCGCAGCCGTCGGCGGTGGTGCCGGACCCGGCGGCCACCTCGCGGCCCGACAGGAGCGCACCGGCGGGCGACGGCGAGGAGCCGGCCGACCGTGCCGGCCAGGATGAGGCGGCCCCGCCCAAGGGGTACGAGATCGCGGAGGACCCGGAGGGGTTCAGCATCGCCGTTCCCGAGGGGTGGCAGCGCCGCGTGGAGGACCGGGACGGCGCGCAGGCCGTCTTCTACGAGAAGCCAGGCGGGGCGAGTCAGCTCCAGGTCTTCTTCGTGGAGGACTCCGACCCGCACGAGTCGCTGGAGCTGGCGGAGGAGAACGCCCAGAAGAACGAGGGCTTCGAGCTCGACTCCCTCGACCGTCTCGACGGAGGCGACGGCCCGGCCGCTCGTCTCGAATACACCTACGACTCCGCTGAGCACGGCGGGACGAGGCGGGTCATCGACCACCGCTTCGAGGCCGAGGACGGCGAGCTGTACGCGGTCGTCGCGTACGGGCAGGAGGACGACAGCGCCTCGGAGGAGCAGAAGGAGCGGCTGGACACCGCGCTGACCTACTTCTGCCCGACCGGAGTGGACTGCGGGGACGCGAGCGGCGGCGGAGACGGGGACGACGGGCTCTGAGAGGCACCGTCACGGCCTGCAGGGGAGCCATGGCCAGCGGCGGGGTCCCGACGCCGCTGCCGCCGCACAGCAGATGCGGGGGAACGGTCTCGGCAACTCAGTCCCTGGGGAAGTCTCCCGTCTCCAGCTTCAGCCCGACGACCGTCCCGGTCAGGTCGAGCGTCTTGCCGAAGGCGACGGTCAGCTCGCTCTGATATTCACCCTTCTCGGGCTGTGTGAAGAGGTGGCACTCGCCGGCGTAGGGGTCGGCGATGAGAAACACGGGCACGTCGGCGAGGGCGTAAGCCCGCTTTTTCTTGCCGTAGTCGTTGGGGGCGGTGTCCTCCGAGATGACCTCGGCGACACATTCCACATCCTCGTGTCGCCAGCGGCCCCTCTCGTTCTTCTCGGCGTCCTCGGCGAGAGCCACCACGTCGGGAGCGAAGCCGTTCAGATGTCCGGGGAAGTCGAAGCGCACGTCCGACTTGATCCGGTTCCTGGGATACCTGGTACGCAGCTGATCGTAGAGAGCCGCGATGATTTCCCAGTGCGTGTCCCGTTGCGGCGACATGAAGACGGTCCCCTCGACGATCTCGGTCTTGTAGCCCTCGGGGACGGGCATCCGCTCCAGCCGCTCGAACAGGTCGTCCAAGCTCGGCACCTCGTGCTCGGCCATCTCGGTCCTGTCGGTCAGTGCGATGGTCATGACCCTGTGCTCCTCCCCGCTGCCGCGCCGTTCCACGCCTGCAGCCGCATTGTCCAACGATACGAACGGCGAGCAGGGCACGGCCTTGATCGCCGTGATCGCGGCCGTCAATACCGCCCGGTTCGCAAGGCGGCAGATCCGGCCAGGCCGTCACGCTCAAATCGTTATGAACGTCCGCACACGGCGCCAATCAGGCCCTTCGCTCCCCCCGTCGCACTTCGGCCAGTGAGGAACCCCACTTATCCGTGCCGGACGGACATGCAAACGCCAGGACGGGGCAGGGTTCGCTCTTGTCATGTGACCAGCGCATGGCCTTATTTCACCGTGATCGCGATGTGATTTTTTCGTGACACGATGCGTCATTACAGCTCGGAAGGCAGTACAGAAGGTGTCCGAAATCGAAAGCATTCACATCGACGGCAACTGGCGCGTGGCGCAGTCCGGCGGGACACGGGAGATTCTCGATCCCGCCGACGCCACCACGCTCGCCGTCGTCGCCGAGGGCGGTCTTGAGGACACCGATGCAGCCGTCGCCGCCGCGCGCCGCGCCTTCGACGAGGGCGAGTGGCCCCGTACCCCGGTGGCCGAGCGCGCCGCGCTGCTGCGGAGAGTCGCGGACCTGCTCCAGCGGGACCGCGAGGAGATCGGCCTCACGGAGTCGCGGGACGCGGGGAAGACCTGGGAAGAGGGCCGCGTAGACGTCGACGACGTCACCGCGGCCTTCCGCTACTTCGCCGACCTCGTCACCGGGGAGTCCGGCGGACGCGTCGTGGACGCCGGCGACCCGGACGTGCACAGCGTCGTCGTCCACGAACCCGTCGGCGTCTGCGCCATGATCACGCCGTGGAACTACCCGCTGCTGCAGGCGAGTTGGAAGGTCGCACCGGCACTGGCCGCCGGAAACACCTTCGTGATCAAGCCCAGTGAGATCACTCCCATGACCACCGTCCACCTGGTGAAGCTCCTCGCCGAGGCCGGCCTGCCCGCCGGCGTCGCGAACCTGGTGACGGGCGCCGGCGACCCCGTGGGCGCCCGCCTGTCCGAGCACCCCGACGTGGATCTGGTCTCCTTCACGGGCGGCCTCGTCTCCGGTACGAAGGTCGCCCAGGCCGCCGCCCCCGGCGTGAAGAAGGTGGCCCTGGAGCTGGGCGGCAAGAACCCGAACGTCGTCTTCGCCGACGCCTGCGCCACGGAGGAGGGCTTCGACACGGCCGTCGACCAGGCCCTCAACGCCGCCTTCATCCACAGTGGCCAGGTCTGCTCCGCCGGCGCCCGCCTCATCGTCGAGGAATCGGTGCGCGAGCGCTTCGTCACCGAGGTCGCCGCCCGCGCCCAGCGCATCCGGCTGGGCCGCGGCACCGAGGAGGGCGTCGAGTGCGGGCCGCTGGTCTCCGCGCAGCAGCTGGCGAAGACCGAGGCGTACGTCGCATCCGCGCTGGACGAGGGAGCGGTGCTGCGCAGCGGCGGCGAGCGGCCCGAGCCCTCCGACGTGCGTCCCGCCGACGGCTACTTCTACTCGCCCACGGTCCTCGACAACTGTCACCGGCGCATGAAGGTGATCCGGGAGGAGACCTTCGGGCCTATCCTCACCGTCGAGACCTTCCGGACCGAGGACGAAGCGGTGGCGCTGGCGAACGACACCGAGTACGGCCTCGCCGGTGGCGTCTTCTCCGCGGACACCGCTCGCGCCCGGCGCGTCGCGGCCCGTCTGCGGCACGGCACCGTGTGGATCAACGACTTCCACCCCTATCTGCCGCAGGCGGAGTGGGGTGGTTTCGGCAAGTCCGGCGTGGGCCGTGAGCTGGGGCCGCACGGGCTGGCCGAGTACCGCGAGACCAAGCACGTGTACGAGAACCTGCGTCCCGCACCGGTCCGCTGGTTCTCCGGCTGACGGAGCACTTGACCATGCCCTCGTCGACCCCTCCCCCCGCGACACGTGAACACAAGGAGCACAACACGGAAATGTCCAGCCACGACATATCCAGCTACGACTACGTCATAGTCGGCGGCGGTACGGCCGGGTCGGTGATCGCCTCACGGCTCACCGAGGACCCGGACGTCACCGTCGCCCTCATCGAGGGCGGACCGTCGGACATCGACCGTCCCGAGGTGCTCACGCTGCGCCGCTGGCTCGGTCTGCTCGGCGGTGAGCTCGACTACGACTACCCCACGACCGAGCAGCCCCGCGGCAACTCCCACATCCGGCACAGCCGCGCGAAGGTGCTCGGCGGCTGCTCGTCCCACAACACCCTGATCTCCTTCAAGCCGCTGCCGTCCGACTGGGACGAGTGGGAGGCCGGAGGTGCCAAGGGCTGGGGCGCCGCCGCGATGGACCCGTACTTCGGCAAGCTGCGCAACAACGTCGTGCCGGTCGGTGAGCAGGACCGCAACGACATCGCCCGCGACTTCATCGCGGCCGCCAAGGAGGCGCTGGACGTCCCCGAGGTCGAGGGCTTCAACAAGCGGCCGTTCCACGAGGGCGTCGGCTTCTTCGACCTCTCCTACCACCCGGAGAGCAACAAGCGCTCCTCCGCCTCCGTCGCCTACCTGCACCCCCACATCGAGGCCGGTGACCGCCCGAACCTCGACATCCTGCTGGAGACCTGGGCGTTCCGGCTCCAGCTGGAGGGCAGCAAGGCGACCGGCGTGCACGTACGCGGCAAGGACGGCGCCGAGCGGCTGATCCGGGCGGAGCACGAAGTGCTCGTCTGCGCGGGTGCTGTGGACACCCCGAGGCTGCTGATGCACTCCGGCATCGGGCCCAAGGGGGACCTGGAGGCGCTCGGCCTCCCCGTCGCACACGACCTGCCGGGTGTGGGGGAGAACCTGCTCGACCACCCCGAGTCGGTGATCGTCTGGGAGACGGACGGGCCCATCCCCGACAACTCCGCGATGGACTCCGACGCAGGGCTCTTCCTGCGCCGTGACCCGGAGTCGGCCGGACCCGACCTGATGTTCCACTTCTACCAGATCCCTTTCACCGACAATCCCGAGCGGCTCGGCTACGAACAGCCCCCGCACGGCGTGTCGTTGACGCCCAACATTCCCAAGCCCCGCAGCCGCGGGCGCCTTTACCTCACCTCGTCCGATCCGTCCGTCAAACCGGCCCTGGACTTCCGGTACTTCACGGACGAGGACGACTACGACGGCCGTACGCTCGTCGACGGCATCAAGGCCGCCCGCCAGGTCGCGCGAACGGAGCCCTTCGCGGGCTGGATCAAGCGCGAGGTCTGCCCCGGCCCGGACGTCACCTCCGACGCCGGCATCAGCGAGTACGCGCGCAAGGTGGCCCACACCGTCTACCACCCGGCCGGTACCTGCCGCATGGGCGCCGCAGACGACGCCCTCGCCGTCGTCGACCCCCGGCTGAGGGTCCGCGGCCTGCAGGGCATCCGCATCGCGGACGCCTCCGTCTTCCCCACCATGCCCGCGGTCAACCCGATGATCGGCGTGCTGATGGTCGGCGAGAAGGCCGCCGACCTCGTCCGCTCCGACCGCTCCGGCGGGTCCGACCCGTCCGCCACGACTGCTGATCCGACTGCGAATACGACTACGGCACCGGGAGGTGTTGCGTGATGTCCGAGACCCACGAGTCCGCCCCGGCCACTCCGGTGTTCTCCGTCCGCAATCTGTGGAAGGTCTTCGGCCCCAAGGCACATCGGGTGCCCGGCGACAAGGAACTCGCCGGGCTCTCCGCCGCCGAACTGACCAAGCGCACAGGCTGCACCGCCGCCGTCCGCGACGTCTCCTTCGACGTACGCAAGGGCGAGGTCTTCGTCGTCATGGGCCTCTCCGGCTCCGGCAAGTCGACGCTCGTCCGCTGCCTCACCCGCCTCATCGAACCGACCGCCGGCGTGCTGGAGATGGACGGCGAGGACGTACGGGCGATGGACAAGCACCGCCTGCGCGAGCTGCGCCGTCACCGCACCGCCATGGTCTTCCAGAACTTCGGCCTGCTGCCGCACCGCACGGTGACCGACAACGTCGCCTACGGCCTGGAGATCCAGGGGATGTCCAAGCAGGAACGCCGCGCCAAGGGCACCGAGATGGTGGAGAAGGTCGGCCTGGAGGGCCTGGGCGACCGCCGTCCCGTACAGCTCTCCGGCGGTCAGCAGCAGCGCGTCGGGCTGGCCCGCGCGCTCGCCGTCGACCCCGAAGTCCTGCTCTTCGACGAGCCGTTCAGCGCCCTCGACCCGCTGATCCGCCGGGACATGCAGGAGGAGGTCATCCGGCTGCACCGCGAGGAGGGCCGGACGATGATCTTCATCACGCACGACCTGTCCGAGGCGCTGCGGCTGGGCGACCGCATCCTGCTGATGCGCGACGGCGAGATCGTCCAGCTCGGCACGCCCGAGGAGATCGTCGCCAACCCCGCCGACGACTACGTGCGCGACTTCGTCCGCGACGTCCCGCGCGAGCAGGTCATATCCGTGCGCCGCGCCATGCGCCCCGCCGAGAAGGCCGACGGCGACAACGGTGCGGAACTCTCCCCGGACACGCTGGTCTCCGACGCGATCGAGGCCGTCGCCCGCAGCGGCGAGAACCTCCGCGTCGTGGACGACGGCCGGACGATAGGCGTCATCGACCATGCCTGCCTGCTCAACGTGGTCGCCGGTATCGACGGCGACGACGACGGAGAGGGCGACCCGGGCAAGGACAAGGAGGTGGCCGCCGTATGAGCATCCGCTTCGCAGCGCCCGCCGCACGGCAGGGCCGCTTCGGGGTCGACCCGGGGAAGGTGAGGCCGGCATGAGCACCCCCACCATTCCCGAGCAGGGCGAGCAGAAGACATCCGACGCCCCCTCGCCGCGGCAGCCGGACGGGCGGCCCGAGCAGCAGGCCCCTCCGAGCGGCCTGGCAGTGCTCGCCCGCAGTCCCAAGGTGCTCGCGGTGCTCGTCGCCGTCCTGGTCGTCGTCGTCAGCGCGGCGGTCGGCGGCTCCGGGGTCTGGCCGCAGGGCTGGACGATCGACATCAGGACGCCGCTGAACGACCTGGACGGCTGGCTGGTCGACAACCGCGAGAAGAGCCCGATCTTCCTCTACTTCCTGCTGCACATCAGCAACTCCGCCGAATCCTCGGTGGACGCCATCATCAGCCTCTTCGACGCGATGGGCTGGATCGGCGTCACCGTCGTCGGCACGCTGGTCGGATGGGCGGCTGGAGGCTCCGACCTCTCCCGCCGCGCCCTGCGCACCGGTGGCACGACGCTCGGGGTCTTCATCGCCTGCGGTGTGCTGAACATGTGGGCACCCACGATGGAGACGCTGGCCCTCATGACGGTGGCCGTCTTCGCCGCCGCAGTGCTGGGGCTGCTGCTCGGGCTCGGAGCGGGACTCTCGGACCGGTTCGAGAAGATCCTCCGTCCGGTCTTCGACACCATGCAGGTCATGCCCGCCTTCGCATATCTGCTGCCGTTGCTGCTGATGTTCGGCGTGGGCGTGCCGTCCGCGCTGATCGCGACCGTCATCTACGCGGCTCCGCCGATGGCCCGCCTCACCTCCCTCGGGCTGCGCAGCGCCGACCCGGCCGCGCTGGAGGCGTCGGCCTCACTCGGAGCGAGCCACTGGCAGCGGCTGTGGACAGCGCGGCTGCCGCTTGCGCGCAAGCAGATGATGCTGGGGCTCAATCAGGCCATCATGATGTGCCTGTCCATGGTCGTCCTCGCCTCCCTCATCGGTTCCGAGGGGCTGGGTGACGAGATCTACCAGGCGCTCGGGAGCCTCGACGTCGGCACCGCGCTCACCGCGGGCGTCGCCGTCGTGCTCATCGCGGTGCTGCTGGACCGTACGACCGCGGCGGCCGGGGAGCGGCTGGACGCCACCGTGACGGTGGGCGCGACCCGCCTCATGGCGCGGATCCGGATGGCCGTATGGGGTCTGGTGCTCGCCCTGATCGGTGTCTTCTCCGCCGTCGGCTCCTCCATCGGCGAGCGAGAGTGGCCGGACGTGTGGACGGTGGACGTCACGCGTCCGCTGCAGAGCGCCGTCGACTGGCTGACCGAGACGATCGGTTCCGGCATCCCCGTGCTGGGCGGAACGGTCGTCTGGGCCAAGGGCTTCACCGTCTACGTGCTCAACCCCCTGCGCTCGGGGCTGGAGACCACACCGTGGTGGGCCCTGGCGCTGCTGGTCGGCGTCATCGGCTGGATCGTCGGCACCTGGCGGGCCGCGCTGACCGGTGTGATCTGCCTCGGCCTGATCGGAATGATGGGCCTCTGGGAGAAGTCGATGGACACCTTCTCGCAGGTCATCGGCGGTCTGGTGCTGACCATGGTCATCGGCATCGTCCTCGGCATCCTCACGGCGCGGGTCGAACGCGTGGAGCGGATGCTGCGTCCGGTGCTCGACACGATGCAGACGATGCCGCAGTTCGTGTATCTGATCCCGGTGATCGCTCTCGTCGGCCTCAGCCGCAGCGCGGGCATCATCGCGGCGGTCATCTACGCCTGTCCGGCCGTCATCCGCATCACGGCGCAGGGGTTGCGTTACGTCGACCCCGCGGCGATGGAGGCGTCCCGTTCGCTCGGCGCCACCAGCAGGCAGCAACTCCTGGGCGTCCAGCTCCCGCTGGCTCGCAAGTCGCTGCTGGTCGGCGTCAACCAGGGTGTCGTGCTGGTGCTGTCGATGGTCGTCATCGCCGGTCTGATCGGCGGCGGCGCGCTCGGCTACGACGTCGTGCAGGGCCTCTCCAAGGGCGACCTCTCCCAGGGCCTGCCCGCGGGCATCGCCATCGTCTGCCTCGGCATCATGCTCGACCGGATCACGCAGCCCGCGGGAGAGCGCCCCCGTGACTAGGCACCCACACAACGCACCCCCCACCCCCGACGGAACCCACCCCGAGAAGAGAAAACAGGTCAAGACATGAAGAACAAGCAGATACGCAAGACGGTCGTCGCCGGAATCGGCATTCTCGGTGCGCTCTCCCTCAGCGCGTGCGGCGCCGCCGAGACCAACAGCGGCGGAGGCACGGACGACAAAGTCGTCCTCGCCGAACCTTCCTGGGTGGGCGCTCAGGCCAACGCCGCGGTCGTGAAGAAGCTCATGGAGGACGAGCTCGACGTCAAGGTCGAGGCCAAGCAGATGGACGAGCCCGTCGCCTTCGACGCGCTCGACAGCGGCAAGGCCGACGCGATCCTCGAGGACTGGCACGGCGTACCGAAGAAGGAGAAGAAGTACGTCGACGAGAAGAAGACCGTCGTCTCCGGCGGCGACCTCGGCGTCGTCGGGCACATCGGCTGGTTCGTGCCGAAGTACTACGCGGACAAGAATCCGGACGTCACGGACTACAAGAACCTCAACAAGTACGCCAAGGACTTCCGTACGTCCGAGAGCGGCGACAAGGGACACTTCATCGGTGCCGCCCCGTCGTACTCGCAGCACGACAAGGAACTGATCAAGAACTTCGACCTCGACTACAAGCACATCCCCAGCGGTGCCGAGGCGGCACAGCTGAAGGAGATCCAGCGGCTCTACGAGGCCAAGAAGCCGTTCCTCACCTACTGGTGGGAGCCGCAGTGGATGAACAACAAGATCGACATGGTCGAGGTCGAACTGCCGAAGCACACGCCTGGCTGCGAGGAGCCGGCTGCGAAGGCGAAGTGCGGCTACGAGACGAACCAGTTGGAGAAGTTCCTCAACGCGGACTTCGCGAAGAGCAACAGCGACGCCGCGAAGTTCATCAAGAACTTCAAGTGGACCACCAAGGACCAGAACGAGGTCGCGGGTGACATCGCCGGCAAGAAGATGAAGCCGGAGGACGCGGCCGAGAAGTGGATCAAGGCGAACAAGTCCACCTGGGAGAAGTGGCTCCCCAAGAAGTGACGCCGAGGCGCCTCCGCTGAGGCGCGGGCTTCACGCGGTACGGGGCCGGGGCACCGCACGGGTGCCCCGGCCCCGTCGCGTTCCCGGCCTCGGAGGCCCCGGCGATGCCGGGAGCCGGACAAGGCAGGGCAGGGCGGGCGCGCCCCGCGCGCTCATCCGCCCCGCAGCTCGCGCGCCAGCCTCTCCACCGCGGCCCCCGCGCGCTGCGCGAGCCCCCCGCCGAACGTGATGCGGGAGGCCCCCGCGGCACCCAGTTCACGTGGCGACGGACCGCCGTCCACCCGGGCCAACGCGTTGACCGGGACGTTCAACTCCCTTGCCAGCACGCCGATGTCCCCGCCCGTAGCCCCTATCGGATAGACGCACTCGGCCCCGGCCGCGACGTAGAGCCGCCCACGTACCAGAGCGTCAGCCATGGGCTGGGCGGACCCGCGCAGATACGTGTCGATGCGGGCGTTGACGAACAGCCGCCCGCCCGCGGCCTCGTGAACCGCTGTCAGGAAATCTGCCTGACGCCGCGGATCGACAAGCTCACCGCCTGCCGAGTCCTCCAGGTTGCAGCCGACGGCTCCGCTCTCCAGCAGCCGTTCGACGATCTCCTCCGGCCCCAGCCCGTAGCCCCGCTCGATGTCGGCGGTGACCGGCACGTCCACCGCCCGTACGATCCGGGCCACCGCGGCGAACATCTCGTCCGCCGGGGTGTGGCCGTCCTCGTACCCGAGCGATGCCGAGACCCCGTGGCTGGGCGTCGCGAGGGCCTCGAACCCCGCATCCGCGAAGATCCGCGCGCTCGCCGCGTCCCACGGCCCCGGCAGCACGAGGGGATCGCCGGCGGCGCGGCCGTGATGGAGCGACCGGAATCGCTCGACGCCCCCGCCGGCGGTCACCGCTCGCCCCGTTCCGCGGGAAACCCCGCCCGCCTCACACGGGTCGTCCTCTGGAAGCAGTCAGATGCCCTCGTCATGCTGCCCGACTCTACGAGCTGCCACCGACAGCCACTGCCGGACTTCTCCCGGAACACCGGGCCCTCGGCAAGTCGGGCAGCGCACGTCAGCTCAGCGCGTCAGGGCAGCGCGCCAGGGCGGCCCGTCAGGGCAGGATCACGCCTGCTTCGAGGCCAGCCGGACGACGGTGACGTCCGGGTCGGCGCCCACCCGGACCGGCGGTCCGAAGGCTCCGGCTCCACGGGTGACATAGAGCTGGGTGTCCCCGTACCGCTCCAGGCCGGCGACCGTCGGATTGGCGAGCGCCGCGAGGTACTGGCCGGGCCAGAGCTGGCCGCCGTGGGAGTGCCCGGACAGCTGGAGGTCCACGCCGTGATCGACCGCGTCGTGGATCTGCACGGGCTGGTGTGCGAGCAGCACCGAGGCGCGGGAGGTGTCGCGGTCACCCAGGGCCTTGCCGAAGTCCGGCCCCTCGCCGCTCTCCTCGCCCTGTACGTCGTTGACCCCCGCCAGGTCGAAGCCCGCAAGTTCCAGACGGGCGTTCTCCAGCGGATGCACGCCCAGCTCGCGTACGCGCTCCACCCATTCCGCCGCGTCCCCGAAGTACTCGTGGTTGCCGGTGACGAAGAACGTGCCGTGCCGCGACCGCAGCCGGCGCAGCGGCTCCGCCGCCGGTCCGATGTTCTCCACTGCTCCGTCGACGAGGTCGCCGACGATCGCGACCAGATCGGGCTGCGCGCTGTTGATCGTGCGCACGACGCGCTCGGCGTGCGAACGCCCCAGCACCGTCCCGAGATGGATGTCGCTGACGACCGCGATGCGGTAACCGTGCGCGGAGCGCGGCAACTTGGCCAGCGGCACGGTGACACGCTTGAGCGTGGGCCCGTTGAGCACGTTGTACGCGCCCGCCGCGACCGTTCCTCCCGCGGCGAGGGCCGCACCGGCCGCGACCGTACGGGCCACGAAGAGCCGCCGTGAGGCGACAGCCGGGTCTCCGGACCCGCCGGCCGGGCCTACGCCTGAATCCGCGCCGGACCCGCCGGCCGCACCCGCCGTCCCCGACCCGTCCTCCACATCCGCGGCCTTCGCCGCGGTCGCGGTCGCCGGGCCCCCGGACCGGCCGGGGCGCGCGTCGGCCGGAGCCGTCTGCGCCGGCGCCGCGTCAGGGGCCGGCCGCGCGGGGGCGCCCGCCGCTGCGGCCCGCCGCTCCAGGTACCGCCGCAGCAGCGGCCGTACGGCCTCGCCCACGGCCACGGCCATCAGCAGATAGAGCAGCAGCGCCATCCACATGTAGCCGGGCCACGCCAGCACCCGCTGCAGCCCGAAGGGCGCCTCGCTGCGCCCGACGACCAGGTTGACGATCATGAGCACGGGCAGCGCGAAGGCCAGCACCGTCCCCGTACGCCGCCACACGCTGCCGCGCGCGGACACGTCACGTACGAGACGCCGCCACAGATACCAGTGGGCGCACCCCATCAGTCCGAGCACCGTCAGCGCGATGATCAGGAAGACCACGGTCACGGCCCACCCTCCCCTTTACTCTCCGGGTCTGCCCCGGAGAGCCCTCAGCCCCCGGAATCCGATGATGCCGATCGCCGTGCCCAGCAGGAACGACACGATCGCGAGCAGCAGATGAACCCAAAAGTAACCGGTCGGCTCACCGGCGTCGTCGAAAGCAAGCCCGCTGCCGTCAGCCCAGAGGTTCCTGACGAAGGTGATCCACAGGAACCAGGACCAGACCCCGAAGGCGAGCAGGAACCAGGACACGCGACGGCTGAGAGTGAGCGGGCGGAGAGCGGAGGAACGTGTGCCCTGAGACTGACTCATGGGTCAAGTATGGCTATCGGCCCAATGAGGTAGCCCGGGAGGGGCCAACTGACCGGCCCCATGGGGGAGTGCGATGTCCACAAGTGTTCGAGAGGCATGTAATTTCGCCCTGTGCCGACTTCCTCACACCGCGCCGTTCGCATGTCTGCGACAGCCGCAGCCGCCCTGTCCCTAGCGCTCCTCGTCCCGGCATCGCTCGGGGGCACCGCGCACGCGGCGTCACCCGGCGCCGCACGCGCCGGTTCTCCCGCCGCCGCGACGGACGACGACGCCGACCCGCAGCCGCCGGACCGCATGTCGACCGTCGGCGGGAAGCTGCTCGGCTCACCCGGTACGCAGATGAAACCGAAGCCCGGACAGGATCCGCCAGGGCTCCCCGAGGATCTGACCGCACGCTCGTGGATCGTCTCCGACGCCGAGTCGGGTGAGGTGCTGGCCGCGCACAACGCGCACTGGAAGCTCCCCCCGGCCAGCACGCTGAAGATGCTCTTCGCGGACACCGTGCTGCCGAAGTTCCCACAGACGAAGACGCACAAGGTCAAGGCGTCCGACCTGGAAGGCATGGGCGAGGGCAGCAGCCTCGTCGGCGTGAAGGAGGACCAGACGTACAGCGTGCGCGACCTGTGGCGCGGCGTCTTCCTGCGCTCCGGGAACGACGCGGTGCACGTCCTCGCCGCCATGAACGGCGGCAAGGACAAGACAGTGCGCGAGATGAACGAGCAGGCCGCGAAGCTCCGCGCCGAGGACACCAACGTCGTCAGCCCAGACGGCTACGACAAGAAGGGCCAGGTCTCCTCCGCGTACGACCTGACGCTCTTCGCCCGCTCCGGGATGCAGAAGGCCGACTTCCGCGAGTACGCCTCGACGGCCCGCGCCCAGTTCCCCGGCGAGAAGAAGGAGGGCGAGAAGCGCGAGACGTACGAGATCCAGAACACCAACCGCCTGCTGACCGGCGACATCGGTCTCGACGCCTACCCGGGCATCGCCGGTGTGAAGAACGGCTCGACCTCGGAGGCGGGGGCGACCTTCACCGGCGTCGCACAGCGCGGCGACCGCGTGCTGCTGGTGACGACGATGCACCCCGACGGCCGGCAGGGCGGGCTCGAGGTCTACAAGGAGACCGCCAAGCTCTTCGACTGGGGCTTCAAGGCCGCGGAGAAGGTCCGGCCCGTCGGTGAACTCGTCGCGCCGGACGGGGCCGGTGCCTCCGGGAAGTCCGGCGACCGCGAGGACCGCGGCAAGGCCGCAGGGCAGACCGCCGGGGCCGACGGCGGCGAGGAGGACTCGGGCGGAGTCGGCGTCGCCATCGGCGTCACCGGAGGCTGCCTGGTGCTGGTGGCCGCGGTGGCCTACGCCGTGCACCGCAGGTGGCCGATCCCGGATCTGTCGAAGCTGCGGCGTCTTCCGTTCGGGCAGGGGCCGGCCCCTGACGCTTCCGGCACCCGTTCCGGAGCCGCGCCGGTGTCCGGGGCCGGAGCAGGCTCCACGCCGGTGTCCGGATCCGCGTCCGGGTCCGCGTCCGGGTCGGACTCAGGTTCCGCGTCGGCTTCCGGCTCCGTAGCCGGCTCCGGCTCCGGCTCGGCCGCCGGCGAGCCGGAGGCCGGGCCCGCGGACCGCCCCGGCCCGGACCCGGCTACGGGGTCGGACCGCGTGGGTGCTCGCGACCCCGACTGACGCTCTTTCCGTTCTCCACGTCGCCTGCGGGAGCGGCGCGTTCGGACTCCACGGGTTCGGGGGCGCCGCTCCCCAGCGCGTCGATCTCCTCGATCGGCTTCAGGGTGCGTTCCGTCGCCGTCCACGAGGCGCAGAAGAGCATCAGCTTCGCCATGAAACTGATCCAGAGCAGCAGCGCGATGGGCGTACCGAACGCCCCGTAGACGCTCTTCGCGGCGACCCCCTGCAGATAGCCGCCCAGCAGCAGCTTCAGCAGCTCGAAGCCGACGGCACCCATCGCACAGGCCAGGAGAGTCGCGCGGCGGGGCGGGCGTACGCCGGGCAGCACCGTCAGCGCGTACCACAGCAGCGCGAAGTCGGCCGCCAGGGCCGCGCCGTACCCGGCGGCGCTCAGCAGGACCGACCCGACGCCGTTCTCTCCGATCCCCACCCGTCCGGCCGCCCAGTTGACCGCCGACACGGCGAAGGCCGACCCGGCGAGGGAGAAGAGCCCGACCAGGCCGAGCCCGGCCAGCGCCCCGAGGTCCTTCAGCTTCAGCACGACCAGGTTGCCCGGGTCCTCCTCCAGGTCCCACAGGGCGCGCAGGCTCTCCCGGAGCGTGCCGACCCAGTTGACGCCGGTGACGACGAGGATCAGACCGGCGATGAGCCCGATGGTGCCGGCGTTGTCGGCCAGCGACTGCAGATCGAGCTCGCCGGAGATGCCCGGGACCTGGCGGTCGATCGTGTGCTGCACGGTCCGCATCCGTTCCGGCGTCAGCAGTGAGGCGCCGACGGCGGCGAAGACCGCGAACATGGGGAAGAGGGAGATGAAGCTGGTGAAGGTGACGGACGCCGCGTGCCGGGTCCATTTGTGCTCGTCCAGGTGCTGGTAGACCCGCCAGACGCGGGTCCGGAAGAACCATGCCGCCACGGGACCGATCACCGGCAGCTTCGTCAGCCAGTCCATGATCGGCGATTACCCGCTGCGGGGGCTCTCACCCCGCCCGCCGCGGGATGCACGCAGCGGACGTGGTTCATCCGGACCGTCCGCGCCGGGCGTCCGCGCAGGACCGCCCTCGCCGGGGGCGCCCCGCCGAGGGCCGCCGCTCAGTGCAGCGGAGCGAAGGAGTCCGCGCCGTCCTCCCGGACCGGGAAGGGCTGCGGCACCTGCCGGGGGACGCCGGAGACCGACAACGGTGTCTCCTCGCCCGACCCGAAGGTGAACTTCCGCTGGAGGCGCCACACCAGATCGGAGCCCTGCTCGTAGAGCGCGAAGCCCGTGGCCGTCCAGGACGCCTCGAATCCGGCCAGCTCCTCCTGCGCCCGGTCCATGGACTCCTCGGAGATCCCGTGCGCGACGGTGACGTGCGGGTGGTACGGAAAGGCGAGCTCACGCGCGACCGGGCCCTCCGGCGCACGCACCTGCTCCTGGAGCCAGGAGCAGGCCGCGGCACCCTCGACGAGCCGCACGAATACCACGGGGGAGAGGGGGCGGAAGGTGTCGGTGCCCGACAGACGCAGCCCGAACGGCCGCCCCGACGCGGCCACCTCCGCCAGATGCGCCTCGATCTCCGGACGGTCGGCCGGGTCGGCCTCCGTCGGCGGGAGCAGCGTGATGTGGGTGGGGATGCCGTGGGCCGCCGGGTCGCCGAAGCTCGCACGCCGCTGCTGGAGCAGGCTGCCGTGCGGTTCGGGAACGGCGATCGATACGCCGAGGGTGACGGTCCCCACCTCGTGCTCCTTCCTGCTCGACGGCCGGTTCACGGGCCGCTGTCCGGGGTTGTCTGCTGTGAGCTGCATGTCTGTCCGAGTCGAGTCGCTGCCGGCGGTGTCCGTCGTGTCTCAGTGCTTGCCGGGCAGCAGGCCCACCTTGTCGTAGGCCTGTGCGAGCGTCTCCGCCGCAACGGCCCTTGCCTTCTCCGCGCCCTTGGCGAGGAGCGAGTCCAGCGTCTCGGGGTCGTCCAGGTATTCCCGTGTGCGGGCGCGGAACGGGGCGGCCCAGTCACTCACGATCTCGGCGAGGTCGGTCTTCAGCGCACCGTAACCCTTGCCCGAGTACTTCTGCTCCACTTCCGCGATTGTGGAGTCCGTCAGCGTGGCGTGGATCGTGAGCAGATTGCTGATGCCCGGCTTGTTCTCCGGGTCGAAGCGGATCTCGGTGCCCGTGTCCGTCACCGCGCTCTTGATCTTCTTCGCCGAGGCCTTCGGGTCGTCCAGCAGGTCGATGATGCCCTTCGGCGACGACGCCGACTTGCTCATCTTGACCGTCGGGTCCTGCAGGTCGAAGATCTTCGCGGTCTCGCGCAGGATGTACGCCTCGGGGACGGTGAAGATCTTGCCGTAGCGGCCGTTGAACCGCTCCGCGAGGTTCCTCGTGAGCTCGATGTGCTGCCGCTGGTCCTCGCCGACGGGGACCTGGTTGGCCTGGTAGATCAGGATGTCCGCGACCTGCAGGATCGGGTACGTGAAGAGGCCGACCGACGTACGGTCGGCGCCCTGCCGCGCGGACTTGTCCTTGAACTGCGTCATCCGTGAGGCCTCGCCGAAGCCCGTCAGACACTCCATCAGCCAGCTCAGCTGGGTGTGTTCAGGCACGTGGCTCTGAACGAAGAGCGTGCAGCGGTCGGGGTCCAGACCGGTGGCCAGCAGCTGCGCCGCCGCGAGGCGGGTGTTCTCCTGCAGCTCCTTCGGGTCCTGCGGAAGCGTCAGCGCGTGCAGGTCGACGACCATGTAGAACGCGTCGTGGGTCTCCTGCAGGGCGACCCACTGGCGAACGGCGCCCAGGTAGTTGCCGATGTGGAACGAGCCCGATGTGGGCTGGATCCCGGAGAGTACGCGCGGACGGTCATTGGCCATGCGCCCATTGTCTCAGGTCCCCCGGCTCGGGCGTGCACAGACGGGCAGTGACCTGAGGCACCGTGTCGGCGGCGCGCGCCGCCCCCGCGCGGTGCCCGGGTCCGCGTGCGCCGGACGCGCCCCGTCCGCGCAGGCGGTGCTTCCGCGGGGACCGTCCCGCGGAAGCACCGCCTGCGTCCGGCCCGTCCCGTGAGAACCCCGCACCGACCGCAAAGTTTCTTCGCATCGCGGCGGGTGGACGATAGAAAGAGGCAGCCCTCCGCGATGCCACGGGAAGACGTCACCCGGCGGGAGGGCGCCGCGGGACCACACGAGACGAACGGAGACCCCGGATGTCCACCTCGGAAAGGCTGATCGCCGCCTCCGAAGCGCGCAGCGCCCACAATTACCACCCCCTGCCCGTCGTCGTCGCCGCCGCCGAAGGGGCCTGGGTGACGGATGCCGACGGGCGCCGCTACCTCGACATGCTCGCCGGCTACTCGGCGCTCAACTTCGGGCACCGCAACCAGCGGCTCATCGACGCGGCGAAGGCCCAGCTGGACCGGGTGACCCTCACCTCCCGCGCCTTCTACCACGACCGCTTCGGCGACTTCTGCGAGCAGCTCGCGGAGCTGTGCGGCATGGAGATGGTCCTGCCCATGAACACGGGCGCGGAAGCGGTCGAGACGGCGGTGAAGACGGCCCGGAAGTGGGGCTACCGCAGTAAGGGCGTGCCCGACGGGCAGGCGAAGATCATCGTCGCGGACAACAACTTCCACGGCCGTACGACGACGATCGTCTCCTTCTCGACCGACGCGGAGGCCCGTGCGGACTACGGCCCGTACACGCCGGGATTCGAGATCGTCCCCTTCGGAGACCTCGCCGCCCTCGATGCCGCCGTCGACGACAACACGGTCGCAGTGCTGATGGAGCCCATCCAGGGAGAGGCGGGCGTGCTGGTTCCGCCGTCGGGCTACCTGGCGGGCGTACGGGAGCTGACGCGCAGCCGCAACGTGCTCATGATCGCGGACGAGATCCAGTCCGGGCTGGGCCGGACCGGGGCGACCTTCGCGTGCGAGCACGAAGGCGTGCACCCCGACATGTACGTACTGGGCAAGGCACTGGGCGGCGGCGTCGTGCCGGTCTCCGCGGTCGTCTCCTCGCGGGACGTGCTGGGCGTCTTCAAGCCCGGTGAGCACGGATCGACCTTCGGCGGGAACCCGCTCGCCTGCGCCGTCGCGCTGGAGGTGATCGCGATGCTGCGCACCGGCGAGTACCAGCAGCGGGCGAAGGAGCTGGGCGAGCACCTCCATCACGAACTGGGCGTCTTCGTGGGCGGCGGTGCCGTACGGGAGGTGCGCGGGCGCGGCCTGTGGGCGGGCGTGGACATCGACCCGGCGCACGGCAGCGGCCGGGAGCTGTCGGAGAAGCTGATGGACCGCGGGGTGCTCGTCAAGGACACCCACGGCTCCACGATCCGCATCGCGCCGCCGCTGGTGGTGACGAAGGAGGACCTCGACTGGGGTCTGGAGCAGCTCGACGCCGTGCTGCGCGGCTGACACACCCGCCCGGGGCCGTGAGCCCCGGGCTCCGCGTCCCGTGCCCGAGGTGGCAGCCGGGCGGGCAGGTGACCGCCTGCCCGCCCGGTGCGTGCGTCCGCGCTACTTCTCCAGGAGCTTCAGCACACGTGCCCAGCCGTCCTTGCGGGCGGCCTGGTCGGAGCCGGAGGTGCTGACGATCTCCCCGTTCGCTCCGCCCTCCTGGCCGGGCTGGCCGTAGGGGAACCAGTTCACGTGGTGCCCGGCCTTCGGATGGGTGACCTGCTGGTGGCTCGCGCCCGATGCGTTGCGCTGTGCGGCGATGGCGCGGGCGGCCTCGGCGGAGCCCCACATCTTGTCGTTGCCGCCCGCGACCGCCAGAACCGTGCCGCGCACCTTGTCCAGCCGGATGGGTCCGGCTGGGAGCGGCCTGCCGTTCTCCGCCCACGCCGCACGGCCCGAAGCGCCTGCCAGATAGGGGCCGTTGACCTTGGCGGAGGGCGCGTAGGCGATGACGTCCCGGAACAGCGACGGATGACGCTGGCCGAGGAGCTGGGCGATCTCGCTGCCCCGCGAATTGCCCATCACCGCAAGCCGGTCCGGGTCCGCGCCCGGCTCCTTGCCCAATACGCGTGCGGCCCGGACGAAGTAGCTCGTGTCGATCATGTTGAGGGCGTCCGGACGGCCCGAGCCGTCACCGCAGCGGAAGTAGCACAGCGACAGCGCCGGATGGCCGCGCGAGGCCAGCAACGCCGCCGCGTACTCACCGGAGTTGCCGCCCTCGGAGCCGCCGAACACCAGGACCGGGGCACGGCGCCGCTCGCCCTTCGGCGGCGAGTACATCTCACCGTCCATGCGGTTCTTCGCGACCGTGAGCTTGCGGTGGCGCACGTCACCGGTCAGCCACTGGCGGGTGAGCGTGCGGTCGGCGAGGCGCTCGCCGTTCGCGCTGACGGTCAGGCGCAGCCGGTACGAGGACTTCTCGGCCGGTGTGGGCGGGTGGTAGGAGAAGGCGTCGCCGCTGCCGATCTTCTTCACGCCGCGGCCCGCCGTGGGCAGCATCGCGCCCAGCAGACCGGCGCTGTCCGCCTTCTCGTACGGCCGTCCGCCGCGCGGCGCCTGCTCGTCCAGGTCGATGCGGCCGCGCCCGTCGGCGGTGAAGTCGCCCTGTGCGCGCCAGGGTTGGCCGCTCCCGTCGACGCTGTGCGCGGCGACGGTGACGCGGTCGTGCGAACCGAGGCCGCTGACGCGCACCTTCACGTCCTGGTCGGCGAGGGCCACGGGGCGGTCGACGTGGATCGCCGCGCGGTCGCGGTCCCCGGCGGTACCCCCGGCCGGAGACCGGGGGCGCGCGTCGTCGCTGCCGCCGCTGCCCGAGCACGCGGCCGTCGCGGCCAGCATCAGGAGTGCGGCGAAGCCCGCTCGTGCTTTCGGTATACGTGCCACGCGGGGCACCCTACGCACGCCCGTCGGGATCGGCGGAACTGGTCATTCCTCCCGGCTGGAAATCCGGGATGAAATCCGCCACCCTGTCGCGCATGCTGCCCGCAGAGCGTCACTTCTATTTAACTCAGAGCGTCCACAGTGATCCGGGTATGGCCGGCAGGCTCGCGGAGCTGCCCGACGGTCCCGACGAACTGGCCCTTCTTGTACGGCACTTGCTCATCCACCGCGAGGAGGCGGGCCGGTTCGGCTGTGCCCTGCCCGAGTCGCGCTACCGCTCCGAAGCCGAAACCCGCTACATAGGCGACATCCTGGACATCGTCGTGCAGCTGCACGACGCCCCCCTGACCGCTCCCCGCCGTCCCCTCGACCGGTTCGCCGGCACCTGCCGGGACTTCGCGCTGCTGCACTGTGCGCTGCTGCGCCACACGGGAACCCCCGCCCGTATCCGCTGCGGCTACGCCACCTACTTCGCCGAGGGCTTCCACGACGACCACTGGCTCACCGAGTACGCACACCCCGAGCGGGGCTGGGTGCTCAGCGATCCGCAGATGGTGCCGGACGTGCGCATCGAGTCCCCGTACGACCTGGACTTCGACCCGCTCGACGTGCCCCGCGACCGCTTCCTCGTGGCGGGCGAGGGCTGGCTCCGCATCCGCAGGGGCGAGGCCGACCCGAAGACGTTCGGGGTCAGCGTGCTGGGGCTCATGGGCATGTGGATGGTGCGCGCGAACGTCGTCCGCGACCTGGCCGCGCTCAACCGGGCAGAGGTGCTGCCCTGGGACTCCTGGGGCGTCGGCGACGGCGGACGGGACGGCCAGAACGAGGCCGGCGAGGAGGCTCTGGCGGTGCTCGACGAGGCGGCCCGCGCCACGGTCACCGCCGACTTCGACGAGGTGCGCGCGCTCTACCGGGACACCCCGGGCCTGCGGGTGCCGGAGACGGTGACCTCGTACCAGTCGTACGACGGCGAGTGCGAGGTGCGTCTGCGCGGCGACCCGCAGGCCGGGGAGGCCTGACGGCGGCGTCGCGGTGGCCCGTGCCGGGGCGGTGCCGGTGCCGGTCGTGACGCCGCCGGCACCGGTGCCGCCCGGCGGTCAGCCCGCCTGCGCCGTCTCGTACAGCTTCTTCGCGTCCTCCCCGAAGTACGGGCCGAACATCGTGTCGGGCAGGAAGGTGTAGCCGAAGCTGTTCACAGAGGCCTGCAGGCCCTTGCCCGACGCCTCGTCGAACTCCGTGAACCACGGGCCGCCGCTGGAGCCGCCCGTCATGTTGCACGAGAGGCCGTGGTCCTTGGTGAGCAGGAAGTCCTGGAAGGACGTACCGCTGCAGTAGATCAGCTTCTCGCCGTCGTACGGATCGGCTGCGGGGAAGCCGAAGGCGTACATGGTGGTGTTGTAGTCGGCGTTGAAGGACAGGCCCTGGCCGCCGACGACGTCGGTCAGCTTCTTGCCGTCCAGCGGGCCGACCACGGCGGCGCCGATGTCGAAGTTCATGTCCTCGCTGGCCTCCCACTGCGCGGTGGTCAGCGTCTTGGACGCAGGCCACTTGCCGTGCGGGGCCTCTCCGTCGTGATATCCGGGCACGAAGACCCAGTCGGTGTGCCAGCCGCCCTGGTACTTCACGCAGTGCCCGGCCGTCATGACCGTGCTGCCGTTGTCGCTGGTGACGGCGTTGCCGGAGCAGGACGCGTCGCGGTCGCCCATCTTGAAGAAGACCCGGCCGGAGGTCTTCACGACGTCGCCGCCGCCCGACCACGGGCCACCCGGTTCGGGCAGCGCCTTCGTGACGGCGTCCGTGGCCTCCGACGGGAGGACCTTCGACTTCTCGCCCTGCGGCACTGCCTTGCCGGCTCGTTCGACCGCGCGGGAGCCGATGTCGAGAAGGTCCTCGACCGGTGTGGCCTCCCGCATCCGCTCGGCCGTCCACTGGCCGGCGGCACGGTCCTGCGCTGCCTCGGATATCGCCGAACCCGGCACTGTGTCACCGGAGTCGGCGGTTGCGGGGGTGGTCTGCAGCGCGAGGCCGAGGAGGGCGCCCACGGCCATCAGGGCGCCGGCGCCCCGGCGCATACGTCTTGTGCCTCTCACGCGTACTCCTTCTGCTGGGATGTTGCAGACGAGTGGTGCGGAATGACGTGCTTGTAGCGTGGTGCGTCGATAGCGTGCCCCGAATCCGCCCCCGTCGAACGGGAGTCGGCGTACAGGCACGACAAAGCGCCCGGGGCCGTGCCCCGGGCGCCGTCGTGTGCGCGGATGCGCGAGCGCCGCTCAGAAGCGGCGTGTGATCAGCGCGCGCTTGACCTCCTGGATCGCCTTCGTCACCTCGATGCCACGCGGGCAGGCGTCCGTGCAATTGAACGTGGTGCGGCAACGCCACACGCCGTCCTTGTCGTTGAGGATCTCCAGACGCTGCTCGCCCGCCTCGTCACGGCTGTCGAAGATGAAGCGGTGCGCGTTGACGATCGCCGCCGGGCCGAAGTACTGCCCGTCGTTCCAGAACACCGGGCACGAACTGGTGCAGGCGGCGCACAGGATGCACTTGGTGGTGTCGTCGAAGCGCGCGCGGTCCGCGTCGGACTGCAGACGCTCACGCGTCGGCTCGTTGCCGCTCGTGACCAGGAACGGCATGACGTCGCGGTACGCCTGGAAGAACGGCTCCATGTCGACGACGAGGTCCTTGAGGACAGTCAGGCCCTTTATCGCCTCGACGAGCACCGGCTTGGTGCCCTTGCCGTCCTTGATCCCGGTTATGTCCTTGATCAGCGTCTTGCACGCCAGGCGGTTGCGTCCGTTGATGCGCATCGCGTCCGAGCCGCAGATGCCGTGCGCGCAGGACCGCCGGAAGGTCAGCGTCCCGTCCAGCTCCCACTTGATCCTGTGGAGCGCGTCCAGGACACGGTCCTTGGGATCGATGTCGAGCGTGAAGTCCTCCCACTCGGCGTCCGCCGCCACCTCCGGGTTGAAGCGGCGGATGCGGAAGGTGATCGTGACCAGGTGCGAGGCCGTGGGCTCCGGACCGGCCGCGGACTCACCGGACTTGTCCATGACTGCGGTGCTCATCAGTACTTACGCTCCATCGGCTGGTAGCGGGTCTGCACGACCGGCTTGTAGTCCAGCCGGATCGACTCTGTGCCGTCGTCGCCCACTTCGCGGTACGCCATGGTGTGACGCATGAAGTTGACGTCGTCGCGGTTCGGGAAGTCCTCGCGGTAGTGGCCGCCGCGGGACTCCTTGCGGGCCAGCGCGGACACGGCCGTCACCTCGGCCAGATCCAGCAGGTTGCCCAGCTCGATGGCCTCCAGCAGGTCGGTGTTGAACCGCTTGCCCTTGTCCTGGACGCTGATGTTCCGGTAGCGCTTGCGCAGTTCGCCGATCTCCTCGACGGCTTCCTTCAGCGTCTGCTCCGTACGGAAGACCATGACGTTCTTGTCCATGCACTCCTGGAGCGCCTTGCGGATCTCCACGACCCTCTCGTTGCCGGTCGCGTCGCGCAGGTTCTCCACCTCGCCCTCGACGAACGCGGCCGGGTTCTCCGGCAGTTCGGTGAAGTCGGAGGTGGCGGCGTACGCAGCGGCCGAGATGCCGGCGCGCCGCCCGAAGACGTTGATGTCCAGCAGCGAGTTGGTGCCGAGCCGGTTGGCGCCGTGCACGGAGACGCAAGCGACCTCGCCCGCCGCGTAAAGGCCCGGCACCGGCGTGCTGTTGTCGGCGAGCACCTGGCCCTGCACATTGGTCGGCATGCCGCCCATCGCGTAGTGCGCCGTCGGCTGGATCGGCACCGGGTCGGTGTACGGCTCGATGCCCAGGTACGTACGCGCGAACTCGGTGATGTCCGGGAGCTTCGCGTCGAGCTGCTCCGGCGGCAGATGCGTCAGGTCGAGGAAGACGTGGTCCTTGTCGGCGCCGCAGCCCCGCCCCTCGCGGATCTCCGTGTAGATCGCGCGGGAGACGACGTCACGGGACGCCAGGTCCTTCATCACCGGCGCGTACTTCTCCATGAAGCGCTCGCCGTCCTTGTTGCGCAGGATGCCGCCCTCGCCCCGGGCGCCCTCGGTGAGCAGGATGCCCATCTTCCAGATGCCCGTCGGGTGGAACTGGAAGAACTCCATGTCCTCCAGCGGCAGTCCGCGCCGGAAGGCGGCCGCCTGGCCGTCACCGGTGAGGGTGTGCGCGTTCGAAGTGACCTTGAAGAACTTGCCGTTGCCGCCGGAGGCGAAGACGACGGCCTTGGCCTGGAAGACGTGGATCTCGCCGGTGGCCAGCTCGTACGCGACGACGCCGGCCGTCTTTCGGATGCCGTCGACCTCGCTCATCAGCAGGTCCAGGACGTAGAACTCGTTGAAGAACTCCACGCCCTCCTTCACGCAGTTCTGGTACAGCGTCTGAAGGATCATGTGGCCCGTGCGGTCCGCCGCGTAGCAGGAGCGGCGCACCGGCGCCTCGCCGTGGTTGCGGCTGTGGCCGCCGAAGCGGCGCTGGTCGATGGTGCCGTCCGGGGTCCGGTTGAACGGCAGGCCCATCTTCTCCAGGTCCAGGACGGAGTCGATGGCCTCCTTCGCCAGGATCTCGGCGGCGTCCTGGTCGACCAGGTAGTCGCCGCCCTTGATCGTGTCGAAGGTGTGCCACTCCCAGTTGTCCTCCTCGACGTTGGCGAGGGCCGCGGCCATGCCGCCCTGGGCGGCACCGGTGTGGGAGCGGGTCGGGTAGAGCTTCGTCAGCACGGCCGTGCGGCTGCGCTTGGTGGCTTCGATCGCCGCGCGCATGCCCGCGCCGCCGGCGCCGACGATGACGGTGTCGTACTTGTGGATCTTCATTGGGATTACCTCAGCCCCGTACGTACGTCAGCGGATGTTCGGGTCGAAGGTGAAGATCACCAGCGTGCCCAGCAGGACGGTGAAGGCCGTGGCCGTGTAGAGCAGCATCTTCAGCCACATGCGGGTGCCGTCCCGCTCCGCGTAGTCGTTGATGATCGTCCGCATCCCGTTCATGCCGTGCAGCATCGCCAGCCACAGCATCATCAGGTCCCAGATCTGCCAGAACGGCGAGGCCCAGCGGCCCGCGACGAAGGCGAAGCTGATCTTGCTCACGCCGCCGTCCAGTACGAGCTGGATCAGCAGGTGCCCGATGACCAGCACGACGAGGACGATGCCGGACAGCCGCATGAACAGCCACCCGTACAGCTCGAAGTTGGTGCGGGTCGACTTCGGCGTCCTGGCCGTGCGGGCACGGGGCGGGGTCATCAGAGGGGCCGGGTTGTCCACGCTGTAGCGGGTGGTGCCGGTGCTGCCGCCGCCCTCGGAGGGTGCGTTCGCGGTCTCGGTCGACATGGTTCATCAACTCCCGGACAGCGAGTGCAGCGTGTGCTGCAGGATGGGGTAGAAGGCACCGATCATCAGCACGCCCCAGATGCCCATCACGGTCCACAGCATCTGCTTCTGGTACCTCGGGCCCTTCGACCAGAAGTCCACGGCGACGAGCCGCAGGCCGTTCAGCGCGTGGAAGAGGACCGCGGCCACGAGGCCGTACTCCATGAGGTTGACGACGGGCGTCTTGTAGATCGCCACCGTCTCGTCGTACGTCTCGGGCGAGACGCGGACCAGCGCGGTGTCCAGCACGTGCACGAACAGGAAGAAGAAGATGAGGACACCGGTGACTCGGTGAGCCACCCAGGACCACATGCCTTCCCGGCCGCGGTACAGCGTTCCAGCCGGCACGGAAAAAAACCCCTCCGGGTGCGGTGTTGAGAGCCGGCCGCCATCTTCGGCTGAGAGTGCAGCGGTGTCGGTCGGACTCGGCCGGGTATGGGCCACCGGCCTGAGCCATCGTAGCGACGCTTTGTCGGTACATCGGTCCCGGGAGGGGCGGATGTGATCAATCAGGCAGTGCGGGGCGACGGGGGAGAGCCGCTGGCGAGAGCCCCGCGCCGGTGTCCGCACGCCGTCGTCGAAGCCATGAGGTGCCGCATGTACGCAGGGGAAGGCTTCCTCCGGGGGCGCGTCCGCCGGGCCGCCGGCCGCCCTCCGCCGTCAGCCGGCGCCGGCGACGCCTCTGACGGTGCGCCCGAGCCTGCCCCTGGCGAGGCGCCGCAGCTCCTCGGTCACCACGAGACGCTCCTCCTCCAGGTCGTTGCCGAGGCGGGCGCGCACGCTCGCGAGGGCCTGGCCGAGCTGTTCCCCCGGCTCCCAGCCGTCAAGGCAGATGATGAAGGCGTGGCCGAAGCGGTTCTCGTACGCGGCATGCGCGGCCCGGAGCGCGGTGTGCGCCGTGAGAAGACCCCGCTGGTCGCGGTGGCGCAGGCCGTCGCGGTCCTTCGAGAGCGCCGGGCCGCCGTCGGGGGAGGGCAGCTCCGGCGTCTCCGAGGCCAGCGCCTCCGCCAGGTCCCCCGGGGTCATGTCGTAGCTCGCCTCGTCCAGCGCGGCCAGCAGCGAGTCCGTGTCCGGGTACGGGCGGCAGCCCGTGATGCGGGCCGCCCAGCGCGTGCTGCCGCAGCAGCGCAGCAGCAGCGCGGCGGCCGCCTCGTCGGGCGCGGCGTTGAAGCGGGACAGCGGCATCGGCGGCGACGCGGGGACGGGGCCGGCGCCGGGAGCGGTGCCGGGGAGCGGAGGGGACGGCGAAGGAAGAACGGGCACGCCGGCCCCCGGGGTTCGGGCGGGGGAGTCCTCCGCCGGTCTCCGGCCGTGGCTGTCCGGGCCGCCCCCACGGGCACGCGCGCCGTGCCCGGCGGGGGCCTTCCTGTCGCTTCGGGGGCTGGGCGGCGGCATGGGCTCCTCGGGCGGGCCGGCTGACGGACGGATCCGGTCGGCGTACTGACCGGCGGACTCGGCCGCCGGCGGACCGGTGAGGGAGAGCCGCCGCGACCGGCCGGGCTCACCCGTCGGCTCGCCCCGGGGCCGGCATACGACTGCCCGTACGGCTCCGTGGGCGGGCCGGGGCCACCGTAAGCACGCAGAGCCCGAACGATACGGCGAGTACGGGAATTTCACCCGGACGGGAACGACCCCGGCCGGACCCGGGGATAGTGGCGGAACGAGGAGCCCGCGGCACGCGGGGAGTGTCCTCGGCCCTTCCTCTGGAGAGGCTGGCCCCCTGAGGCCGTCTGGACAGGACCCGATCGCGAAGGGGCAATAACGTATCCATATGGGACCTAAGAGGCCAAAGAAGCTGACGGTTTCGACGGCCGTGTTCGCGGCATGCTCGGTGAGTCTTCTCACCCTCGCCGGCTGCTCCAGCGAGGACGCCGGCGGCGGCAGCGGAGGCAACGGCGGGGGGAGCGGCGGCACCGGCAGCCACTCCCCGGCGGTGCCGAAGCCGACGGAACCGGCCCGAACCGGCCCCGCGCCCGCGGCGGTTCCCTCCGTACGGGACTTCGAACCGGTCCGCGGCCCGGCGTGGAAGCCGTCCAAGTTCACGAGAGTCGTCGCCGAACCCGGCGGGCCGCTCGCGGACGAGGCCCGGCTGCTCGCCGAGGAGCTGAAGGTTCCCTTCTCCAAGGGGCCGGCACGTACGGCGGACGTCCGGCTGAGCCTCGACCGAGGCCTGGACACCGGCCGCGAGGGCTACGTGATGGAGAGCCGCGCGGGCCAGGTGAAGATCGCCGGCGCCGACCACGCGGGTGTGTTCTACGGCACACGCACACTGCTGCAGTCCGTACGTGCGCGGGGCGGCGTCGCGGACGGCGTGGTCCGTGACAAGCCCGACCGCCCGCAGCGCGGCTTCATGCTCGACATCGCCCGCAAGCACTTCAGCGCCCGGTGGATCGAGGACCGTATCCGGGAGATGGGCGATCTCAAGCTCAATCAGCTTCAGTTGCACCTCTCCGACGACCAGGCCTTCCGCGTGGAGAGCGACACGCACCCCGAGGTCGTCTCGAAGCCCCATCTGACCAAGGCCGAGATGCGGCGCATCGTGAAGCTCGCCGAGTCCCGGCACATCGAGGTCATTCCGGAGATCGACTCGCCCGGCCACCTGGGCGCGGTCATCAAGGCGCACCCGGAGATCCAGCTGGAGAACGCCTCGGGGGAGCCCACGGAGGGTGCGGTGGACATCGCCGATCCGCGGGCGGCGAAGATCGTCGACGATCTGCTGCGCGAGTACGCCGACCTCTTCCCCGGCAAGCGCTGGCACCTGGGCGGTGACGAGTACCTCGCCCTGATGCAGGAGGACCCCGAGGCCTCGTATCCCGGGCTGGCGGCGAAGGCGCGCGAGAAGTACGGCCGTGACGCCGGCGTGCAGGACCTCGCGACCGGCTGGCTCAACGACCGGGCCGCCGTCGTACGGGACGAGGGCAAGATCCCGCAGGCGTGGAACGACGGCATCCACGCGGGTGGCGAGGTCCGCGCCGAGCAGGACCGTGAAGTCGCCTACTGGACGGGCAAGGAGCCGGGGCAGCGGAATCCGGTGACGTACCTGAAGGAGGGCTGGAAGTTGATCAATCTCAACGACGAGTACCTCTACTACGTCCTCGGCGAGCCCAACAAGTTCACATATCCGACAGGTCGTCGCATCTACGACGAATGGACTCCGGCCGTGCTGCGCGGCACCAAGCCGGTTCCGAAATCCCTCTCCGGTCCGGAGCACATCCCCGGCGGGCGCTTCGCCGTGTGGTGCGACCGTGCCGGAGCACAGACCCCGGAGCAGGTCGCCGCGGGTATCAGGAATCCGCTCCGCGCGACCGCGCAGAAGCTGTGGGACCCCGGAAAACCGGCCATGAGCTGGGAAGACTTCAAGCGGCTCGGCGAGCGCGTGAGCTGAGACGGTCCGGCGGGCCTGCCGGAAAATGCGAAGGCGACCGGGGTCGCCACCCCCCACAGGAGAGACCCCGATCGCCCTCGAGAACGGGCGCACCACGCCAGGGGCAGGCCCGTACTCCCTACAGCGTTAGCGATCCGCATTCTGTTACCTGGTCAACTTGCGTGGACTATGACGCACACTTGGCCTTAGCGTGCTCTCGCATCGATGCTGGTCTGTGCGTAAGGCATACGCAGGCATCAGCGAGACGACGACAGGCGCCCGACCAGGGGCGTGACCAGATCCGTTGGGACATCGCGGAGTGGGGCGAGAGACGGCCGTGCAGGGGGACGACGCGGAGTTGACTGCCGCGGTGCGTGCGGCACAGGGCGGGGACGAAGTCGCTTTCCGCACCGTGTACCGCACTGTGCACCCGCGGCTGCTCGGCTATGTCCGGACGCTGGTCAGCGACCCCGACGCCGAGGACGTCACCTCGGAGGCGTGGCTCCAGATAGCCCGCGACATCAGCAGATTCAGCGGCGACGCGGACCGCTTCCGCGGCTGGGCCGCGCGCATCGCCCGCAACAGGGCGCTCGATCATCTGCGTACGAGAGGCCGCCGCCCCGCCGTCGGCGGCGACGAGAGCGACCTGGCCGTGCTGCCGGCCGGGGCCGACACGGCCGACGAGGCGCTCGAAGCGCTCGGTACCGGCCGCACCATGGCGCTCATATCCCGTCTGCCGCAGGACCAGGCCGAGGCCGTCGTGCTGCGCGTGGTCGTCGGGCTGGACGCCAAGAGCGCGGCGGAGGTACTGGGCAAGCGGGCGGGCGCCGTACGTACGGCAGCGCACCGGGGGTTGCGCAAGCTCGCGCAGATGCTGGACGAACCCGAGGAACCTGCAGGTCCGGGAGAACCGCCCGGGGGTCCCCAAGCGTCTCCTACGGCACGCGGTGTGACGCATAAGGCCACACGAACGCTGAGGGAAACGTGATGGCGGACGACGACCGGTACAGGTGGCTGGACGACGAAGCGGCGGAGCGCTTGCTCCGCGGTTCGGCGGTCAATGCGCGTAGCGCGCGGCGCGGCGGACGTCACGGAGCCGATCACGACAACGTTGAAGCAGCCCCCACCAGCATTTACGGTCGGGCTTCTGGGTCAACTCCCTCGTGGGCACGTGACACAGACCCCTCACATTCCTCACACGTAACAGACTCCTCGGGGCCCGCAGGTCCTTCGGGAGCCGTGCCGGATCAGCGCACCGGTGCGGAGGTCGCCGAGGACCGTCTCGCTTCTCTCCTCGACTCGCTCGTGTCCGAGCAGACCGCGGCGCTTCACGCGCTCGGCGCCGCCCGCACCGGGACGGTCATCGGCGACGCCCGTGCCGAACTCCCGGGAGAGGCCGCCGCTGTGGAGGCCTTCCTCGCGGCGCACCCGCGAGTGGACGCCGACCACAGGGGCACCGTCGACATCAGCGCGGGGCCGACCGGGTCGGAGACGGTCGTGGGCAGGCGGGCCGTGCGCGAGGGCCGCGGCTCACGTGGCCGCCGCCGGGGAGGCGCCCGGCGCACCTCGCTGGTGGGACGTCCTCTGCGCGCGGGCTTCGCCATGGCGGTCGCCGGATGCGCGCTCGGCGGTGTCGCGGTCGCGGCCGGAGCGGGCGTGCTGCCCTCGCCGTTCGGCGGCAGCGACACACCCGCGACGAGCGTGTCACCGATGGCCAGCCCCGACGGCGAGGCCGCGGCAGGCGGCAGCGGCAGCCCGTACGACGGCCCAAGACGCGGCACCCGCGAGGGTGGTTCCCCGTCCGACTCGCCCAGCGGCGAGGACCTCGCGGGCAAGGAGCGCGGACGGGACGGGAAGAACTCCAAGGCTCCCCCCGGCGACGAGGACTGGTGGCACGGCGACGGCAAGGGGCTTTCGCCGTCAGACAAGAAGGCGATGGCGCGTGCGCTGTGCAACGCGTACGAGAACGACGACCTCAGCGTGAACGACCGGCTCCGTCTGGAGCTGGTGGCCGGCGGACCCGCGGGCGTGAAGAAGTTCTGCGACAAGCACGACAGCGGCCGCGACGAGAACACCTCCTCGGGCGGAGGCCCCGGAGGCATCGGCACCCCGGGAGACCCGGGTGGTGACTCCGGGGGCGATTCGTCCGGAAACGGCGGTGACGACGGCGACGACGGTGGTGGCCCCGGCGGTGACGACGGCGGTGGCGGCCCCGGCGGTGACGACGGCGGAGACAACGGCGGCGGGTCCGGCGGCGGTGACTCCGGCGGCGACGGCGACGGTGGCGACGGCGACGGTGGCGGCGGTGGCGGCGGCAGGCCCGACAGCGGTGGCGCGGGTGAGGACCCGGACGTTCCGTCCACCGGTTCGCAGTCCCCGGAGCCTTCGGCACCGGACGGCTCGGGTGACGCGGCGGACGGCGCCACGGCCTCCTGACCCGGACAGGACCGGCCGCGAGCCGGACTCTCCTCTCACGGGCCCGGTCAGGGCTCCCGCGTACGCGACGCCCCCGGCTCCGGCCGGGGGTTTCTCATGTGTTGACCGCTGACGGTCCCCTTCCTCCAACTGTTCTTGCGGCCGCCGTCTCGCGGCCACATGAAGGGTGCGCGACGGCAGCCGGGATGTGTGACGCAGGTCACGCGATTTAGTTGAATCCTGGTGTGACACTTTCGGCGGGGACGGCGCAGTAACAAGTGAGCCGACTGGTCATCGGCTGCGCGACAAGTCCGAGGTTCCCCCCGTACCTTCGGGCTCGCGCGAATGGCGCGGGCGGGACACGTTCCCCCGGTCCCGCCCGCGCCCCATCGGGGATTCACCCCACAGCCCGCTGCTGTTCGGCCTCCGGCTTTCTTCAGCCCGGCCCGGCTTGTCTCAGCTCGGCTTGTCTCTGCTGTCCGCCTCGCTCCGCATCCTTCGCGTGGCAGCCGGTCTCACTTGTAGACGACGACCTTGTCGCCCTTGCGCACCTGCGCGAACAGTGCCGCGATCTTCTTCTTGTCCCGTACGTTGACGCAGCCGTGCGAGGCGCCGCCGTAACCGCGGGCCGCGAAGTCCGAGGAGTAGTGGATCGCCTGGCCGCCGCTGAAGAACAGTGCGTAGGGCATCGGGGTGTCGTAGATGGTCGAGACGTGGTCACGGCTCTTGAAGTTGACGCCGAACTCCCCTTCCCGCGTCGGCGTGTAGGCCGAACCGAAGCGCACGTCCATGGCCGAGAGCATCCGCCCGTTCACATACCAGGCGAGCGTGCGGCTCTTCTTGCTCACGCACAGCGCCCGCCCCTTCAGGCAGCGTGGGTCCGGGTCGTCGAGCGGACGCGTCGTGGGTGGATACAGCTCGTCGCGGGAGGGCGGCGAAGTGCGGGCGCGCAGCGCCGTCCAGAGGTCCGAGGTGACGGTGCCGGTGCTGCCCATCCCCTGCTGCCGCTGGAAGGCGCGGACAGACGCGGTGGTGACCGGACCGTAGTAGCCCGTCGGATTGCGGTCGAAGAGCTCCAACTTGCGCAGTCTCGCCTGGAGTTCGCGCACCTGCGCGCCGTTCGCGCCGGTGGCGAGCAGCACGGGGTTCGCGGGCGCGGCCGGCTTCGCCCGCTGCGCCGGCACCGGCGGTGCGTCGTCTTTCCCGTCCGCTGTGCTGTTGCTCACGGAGGAGCGCTGAGGTCTCTCCGGGGGCTCCGGCGGGACCGAGGTCTTCGTCACGCGGATGGGCGCACTCCCTGTCGCCTGCGCCTTGCAGCCGGCGGCCGCGCCCCCACCGGCCACCAACGCCGCCGTCAGCGCCCACACGCTGGTGCGCCTTGCCCGTACGGACCTTGTGGTCATGCTTGCCCCCGCCACTCCAACCCCCGGAATTCGAGCGGACATCACGGAAATCCCGACACCGATCGCCCCTTCTCTTCCCGCGCGGCCGCCGCGCGAACCGTGCCGGGCGGCGGCATCCTGTGAGTGCGGCGCGGCACCCTGTGAGCAAGGTCCCAGCCTGGGGACCTGCAACGGACGAACGCAGATCGCTACAGTCCGTGGCAATCGAAAGGGACAGCCCGAGCGGCCACCGGCTCACCCGAGCGGTGTTTCGCGCGAAAAGGCTGCGGCCGGACAACTGCCGGCACGACCCAGACCGTACGGAGGCACAGTCCATGGCACGCCAGTCGGGCAACCAGCGGTTCAACGAGAGCGGTCTGCCCATCGAGCCCGTCTACGGCCCGGACGCGCTGCACGACTGGGACGCCGCGGAGAAGCTGGGGGAGCCCGGCGCGTACCCGTACACGCGGGGCGTCTACCCGTCGATGTACACGGGGCGGCCGTGGACGATGCGGCAGTACGCCGGCTTCGGGACGGCCACCGAGTCCAACGCCCGCTACAAGCAGCTCATCGAGAACGGCACGATGGGCCTCTCCGTCGCCTTCGACCTGCCGACCCAGATGGGCCACGACTCCGACGCGCCCCTCGCGAGCGGCGAGGTCGGCAAGGTCGGCGTCGCCATCGACTCCATCGACGACATGCGGGTGCTCTTCGGCGGTATTCCGCTGGAGGAAGTCTCCACGTCGATGACGATCAACGCTCCCGCGGCGCTGCTGCTGTTGCTGTACCAACTCGTCGCCGAGGAGCAGGGCGCCGACCCGGCGAAGCTCACGGGCACCATCCAGAACGACGTGCTCAAGGAGTACATCGCGCGCGGCACCTACATCTTCCCGCCGAAGCCGTCGCTGCGGCTGATCGCGGACATCTTCAAGTACTGCCGTGCCGAGATCCCCAAGTGGAACACCATCTCCATCTCCGGCTACCACATGGCCGAGGCGGGGGCGACGCCCGCGCAGGAGATCGCCTTCACCCTGGCCGACGGCATCGAGTACGTACGTACCGCGGTCGCCGCCGGCATGAGTGTGGACGACTTCGCGCCGCGGCTCTCGTTCTTCTTCGTCGCCCGCACCACGCTGCTGGAGGAGGTCGCCAAGTTCCGTGCGGCGCGGCGCATCTGGGCCCGGGTGATGCGGGACGAGTTCGGGGCGGAGAACCCCAAGTCGCTGATGCTGCGCTTCCACACGCAGACGGCGGGGGTGCAACTCACCGCGCAGCAGCCCGAGGTGAACCTCGCCCGCGTGACGGTGCAGGCGCTGGGCGCGGTGCTCGGCGGCACGCAGTCGCTGCACACCAACTCCTACGACGAGGCGATCGCGCTGCCCACGGACAAGTCGGCGCGGCTGGCGCTCCGTACGCAGCAGGTGCTCGCCTACGAGACCGATGTGACCGCGACCGTCGACCCGTTCGCCGGCTCGTACGTCGTGGAGTCGATGACGGACGACGTGGAGGCCGCCGCCGTCGCGCTGATGGAGCAGGTCGAGGACCGGGGCGGTGCGGTCGACGCGATCGAACAGGGCTTCCAGAAGGAAGAGATCGAGCGCAGCGCGTACGCGATCGCCCGTGAGACCGACAGCGGCGAGCGGGTCGTGGTCGGCGTCAACCGCTTCCAGCGCGACGAGGAGGACCCGTACGAGCCGCTGCGTGTGGACCCGGCGATCGAGCAGCAGCAGTGCGAGCGGCTGGCGCGGCTGCGGGCGGAGCGTGATCAGGCGGCAGTGGACGGGGCGTTGGCGGAGCTGCGCAAGGCGGCGGAGGGGACGGAGAACGTCCTCTACCCGATGAAGGAGGCGCTGCGCGCGCGGGCGACGGTGGGCGAGGTGTGCAACACGTTGCGGGAGATCTGGGGCGCGTACGTGCCGACGGACTCGTTCTGACGGTTTGCCGCTCACGCGGCGGGTTTGCCGGGGGTCACGCTTCGGGGTGCGTGTGTTCGGGGTTCCGGGTGCGTGCCGCTGCGGCGGCGGCTCCGGGAAGGCACGATTTACCTCCCTGTACCGGTACGAGCTGTCGTGCTGCCTCCCATATGGCGGTCCGCAAATCGCGCTTGAGTTTCCCGGAGCCACCGCCTCCGCGTCCCACCCCCTCCGGTCGTCCTAGCGGCTTTCCCCTGGTGGTTCCCGGACAGGTTGCGGGTTCCTGCCGTGCGGACCTTTCGGCGCGTGTACGTGCCTTGCGGCTCCAACCATCGGTGTTCAGGGGCCCGTTGGGCCCTGCCGTGGTCCGAGAGCGGCAGCGGGTCCGACGGGAGGAACGAGGCAACTGACTGGGGCCACCGGCGGGGAGCCGCCGACGGAGGGGAGGGGGCGGGACGCGCAGGGGTGCGTGTCCGGACGCTTGCCCGTGATTTGTCGACCGGTACAGGCAAGGCTCCGCAACAGCCGGAGCGGTTCAGGGAGGTAAATATGGGGTCTCCCCGCCGAAGGCAGGGGACGGGTCCGGACATGTACCCCGGAGCGGCACGCCCCCGGAACCAGAAACGCACCCCAGGCGCACACCCCCACCCCTAAAGCATGCGCAGCACCGCGTCCAGGCCCCGTTCAGAACCCGGTGACGCCCCCGCGGGGAGGACGTACGAGCGGAGGCCCGCCCCCGCCGCGCCGCCGTCCTTGGCGGGGTGGTCGCCAACCATCAGCGTGTCCTCGGGTGAAACGCCCAACTCCCCGCACGCGTGCAGGAAGAGCCGAGGGTCCGGCTTCTCCGAGTCGTGTTCGTACGAGTGCACCCACGTGCCGAAGTGGTCCGCCAGGCCGTGGTGGGCGAACGTGGCGCGCAGGTCCCAGCCGACGTCGCTGACCACGCCCGTCGCGATGCCCCGCTCGGCCAGCCGCGCGAGGGTCGCCGCGGAGTCCGCGTACGGACGCCAGTGTTCCGGAGCCTGCAGCTGCGCGTACAGCTCCTCGGCGTACGGGGCGAGGGCGGTCGCGGAGGCATACCAGGTCGTGAAGGCGTGCCGGTGGGCCTTCGAGGACACGTCGCGGCCGTGCTGGGCCTCGATCACTTCCGGGTCGGCCAGGCCCGCCTCCAGAGCGGTGAGGATCTCCTCCATCTCGGGGTCTGCGACCGGGTGCGGGAGCGCCGCGCGGATGCGGTCCTCGTAGCCGCTGATCTGGAAGAGCGTGCCGGAGAAGTCGAACAGCACCGCCCGTACGGGTGCGGGAGGCGGGCAGGTGCGGGCGCGGATGGGGCCCTCGGGGCCGCAGACGACGGTCATGTGACTTTCCTAGCGCATCCGCGTCCGGCGTTGCCGAGCGGGCTCCGGGGGCGCAGGATGAGGGTCGGATTACCGGCGAGTAAGGGGAGTGCTGGTGACAGCGGAAGTCGGTACGCAGGTCGAGCCACGTGAGACGAGAGGGCTGGCCGAGCAGGCCGCGGCTCTGGCAGCCGGTGAGGTGACTGCGCGCGAGCTGACCGAGCGCGCGCTGGCCCGTATCGCGGCCACTCAGCCGACTCTCAACGCGTTCCGCCGGGTGCGCGGGGAGGCGGCACTGGCCGAAGCGGACGCCGCCGACCGGAGGCTGGCCGGCGGCGAGCGGCTGCCGCTGCTGGGCGTGCCGGTCGCGGTCAAGGACGACGTGGACGTGGCGGGCGAGCCGACGGCGTTCGGCTGCCCCGGCGACTTTCCGCGCAAGCAGGCGGACAGCGAGGCAGTGCGGCGGCTGCGCGCGGCCGGTGCCGTAGTCGTCGGCAAGACCAACTCACCCGAGCTGGGGCAGTGGCCCTTCACCGAGGGGCCGGCCTTCGGGGACACCCGGAACCCGTGGAGTCCGGAGCACACTCCGGGCGGGTCGTCGGGCGGATCGGCCGCCGCGGTGGCGGCGGGGCTCGTGCCCGCCGCGCTCGGCTCGGACGGAGCGGGCTCGATCCGTATCCCCGCCGCCTGGAGCCATCTGGTCGGCATCAAGCCGCAGCGCGGCAGGATCTCGACGATGCCGGAGCCCGAGGCGTTCAAGGGGATCACCGTCTTCGGGCCGCTGGCCCGGACCGTGCGCGACGCGGCTCTGCTGCTGGACGTGGCATCCGGCGGCGCGGAGGGCGATCTGCACCGCCCGTCGCCGGTGGAGGTGCTGCCCGAGGCCGGCAGGGACCCGGGGCGGCTGCGTATCGCGCTGTCGCTGCGGCCTCCGTGGACGGCGACGGGAGCGTCGCTCGATCCGGTGGTACGGGCGGCGGTGACGGGCCTCGCCGAGCGCTTCGCGGCGCTCGGGCACGAGGTCGAGGAGGCCGACCCGGCGTACGGGCCGATCGGGCTGGCGTTCGTGCCCAGGGCGACCGCGGGAATCCGCGAATGGACCGGCCGTGTCCCCGACTTCGCCCTGCTGGACGCCCGCACCCGGGGTGCCGCGCGTACGGGAAGGCTGCTGGGCGGGTCCGTACTGCGTGCCGCCCGCGCGGCCGAGGCGCCGCTGCGCCGGCGCGTGGGGCGGATCTTCGGCCGCTACGACGTCGTACTCGCACCGACGACGGCCACTCCGCCGCTGCGCATCGGCGATCTCGCCGGTCTCTCCGGCTGGCAGACCGACCGCACGATGATCGCCCACTGCCCGTACGCCTGGCCCTGGAACGCGCTCGGCTGGCCCGGTGTCAACGTGCCCGCCGGCTTCACCGGTCCGGGTCTGCCGCTGGGTGCGCAGCTGCTGGGCCCGGAGAGCAGCGAGCCCCTGCTCGTCCGGCTGGCCGCCCAACTGGAGGCGGACCGGCGGTGGTTCGAGCAGTGGCCGCCGCAGACGGAGCCCCGGGGGCGGTGAGCGGCCAGGTCTGACTGAGGGCGGTTCCGGGGCCCATGCCTCCCCGGAGCCTCCGGCCCGCGTGGTGTCCCCAGGGGACCCCCGCTGGACGGAGACTCCGGGGGAGGGAGCCGAAATCCGGTTGCCCTGCGTGGCCGCCCTCTGGTGTGCTCCACCGCGACAGCACAGACCGGACAGGGAGAAGAAGATGCGGCGAGCGTTCATGTCCAACCAGAAGGGAACATTCATTCACCTAAAGGACATGACGCTCTGTGAAAACGCTCAACCTGGGAATCCTGGCGCATGTAGACGCCGGTAAGACGAGCCTGACCGAGCGGCTGCTGCACGCCGCCGGAGTCATCGACGAGATCGGCAGTGTCGACGACGGCAGCACCCTGACCGACTCCCTGGCCCTGGAGAGGCAGCGGGGGATCACCATCAAGTCCGCCGTCGTCTCGTTCACCGTCGGCGACGTCACGGTCAATCTGATCGACACCCCCGGCCACCCCGACTTCATCGCGGAGGTGGAACGCGCCCTCGGCGTGCTCGACGGCGCGGTGCTCGTGCTGTCCGCCGTCGAAGGGGTGCAGGCCCAGACCCGCGTTCTGATGCGCACGCTGCAGCGCCTGGACATCCCCACGCTCCTCTTCGTCAACAAGATCGACCGTGCGGGAGCGCAGTACGAGCGTGTGCTGCGGAGGATCGCGGAGAAGCTGACACCCGCCGCCGTCCCGATGGGAGGTGTGCGTGAACTCGGCACGCCCGCCGCCGCGTTCACGCCGCACGGCCCGTCCGACGCCGGCTTCGCCTCGCGCCTCGCCGAAGTGCTCGCCGAAGGCGACGACGAACTGCTGGCGGCGTACGTCGAGGACGAGACCGCCCTGTCGCACGACCGGCTGCGCTCGGAGCTGGCGGCCCAGTCCCGGCGGGGAGTCGTGCATCCCGTCTTCTTCGGCTCGGCCATCACCGGTGCCGGCGTGGAGGCGCTCACCGCGGGGCTCACTGAGCTGCTGCCCGCCGGCGAGGGCGATCCGGACGGGCCCGCCCGCGGCACCGTCTTCAAGGTCGAACGGGCCCCGGGTGGGGCGAAGACCGCGTACGTCCGGATGTTCTCCGGGACCGTCCGCGTACGGGACCGGCTGCTGCACGGCGCCGGCGCCCGCTCCGAGGGGGCCGAGCCGGCAGAGGGGAGCGAGGGGAAGGTCACCGGCATCGACGTCTTCGAGCGGGGAGGGCACGTCCAGAGCCCGTCCGTCGCCGCCGGGCGGATCGGGAGACTGCGCGGGCTGCCCGGAGTGCGGATCGGCGACACGATCGGCGACGCCGGTGCCGTCCGCGAACCGGCCGGGGAGCGGCACCACTTCGCGCCGCCGACGCTGGAGACCGTCGTCACGCCCTGCCGGGACGCGGACAGGGGCCCGCTGCACAACGCCCTCACCCAGCTCGCCGAGCAGGACCCGCTGATCGGGCTGCGGCAGGACGAACTCCGCGGCGAGGTCCATGTGTCGCTCTACGGCGAGGTGCAGAAGGAGGTCGTACAGGCCACGCTCGCCGACGAGTTCGGCCTCGACGTCACCTTCCGAGAGTCCACCACCATCTGCGTCGAACGGCTGGACGGGCCGGGGTCGGCAGCGGAGATCATGCACAAGGAGCCCAACCCGTTCCTCGCGACCGTGGGGCTGCGCATCGAACCGGCGCCGCCGGGCAGCGGCGTGCGCTACGGGCTGGAGGTCGAACTGGGCTCCATGCCCTACGCGTTCATGAGAGCCGTCGAGGACACCGTCCGGCAGACGCTGCACGAGGGAATCCACGGCTGGGAGATCCCCGACTGCACCGTCACCATGACGCACTCCGGGTACTCGCCGCGGCAGAGCCACGCCCACGCGATCTTCGACAAGAGCATGTCCAGCACCGGAGCCGACTTCCGGCAGCTGACACCCCTGGTCGTGATGGATGCGCTGAAGCGAGCCGGTACGACGGTGCACGAGCCGATGCACCACTTCCGGCTGGAGGTCCCCGCGGAGACGTTCGGTGCCGTGCTGCCCGTGCTCTCACGCCTGCGCGCGGTGCCGCAGGCGCCGGTGACGAAAGGCGACGCGTATCTGCTGGAGGGCGAGATCCCGGCGGCCCGTGTGCACGCGCTGGAGCAGCAACTGCCCACGCTGACCAGCGGGGAGGGCGTGCTGGAGTGCGCCTTCGCGCGGTACCGGCCGGTGGTGGGCGGGATCCCGTCGCGGCCGCGCACCGACAACGACCCGCTCAACAGGAAGGATTACCTGCTGCGTGTCGTACGGAGGGTCGCCGGAGCGTGACCGCCGCGTGTCGCGGACGGACGGGTCCGCTCACGGTGCGGTCATGGTGGGTGCGGTCACGGGGCGGTCGGTCCCGGCGCGAGGACGTCCAGTTCGGCCAGGGCGTCCTCGGTGATGGTGCGCATGATGCGCTCCGCACCGGCTCCGTCCCCCTCCCGCACGGCCTCGGCGACCTGGACGTGCATGGTGACGGCCTCCTGGCGGGGGTCGCTGAACATCACCTCGTGCTCGGTACGTCCCGTGAGGACGGCGGCGACGACGTCGCCGAGCCTGGCGAACATCTCGTTGCGGGACGCCCGCAGTATCACGCGGTGGAAGGCGACGTCGTGCACGAGGTAGTTCTCCAGCTGCTCCCCGCGGGAGGTGCGCACCAGGCCCAGCGCGTGCTCGGTCAGCTCCGCGCACTCCTCCGGGGTGGCCAGCTCGGCCGCGAGCCGGGCGGCCACCGGCTCGACGGCCGAGCGCAGCCTGGTCAGCGAGCGCAGCTGCCGCGGCCGGTCAGCACCCGCGAGGCGCCAGGTGATCACCTGCGGGTCGAAGACGTTCCACTGCTCGGTGGGGAGGACGGTCACCCCGACCCGGCGGCGCGACTCCACGAGGTGCATGGACTCCAGCACCCGCACCGCCTCGCGTACGACGGTGCGTGAGACCTCGTACTGCTCGGCCAGCTCGTCCGTGAGCAGCACGGTGCCCGGAGGGTGGTCACCTGCGGTGATCGCGGGCCCGAGCCGGGCGAGCAGCCGCGCGTGCAGCCCCCGGCCCGGGCCGTCCGCAGCCTGGCTGGTCATGAGTCTCCTGGTTACTTGCCGCCCGCCCCGACGGAATCAGCGTACGTGGTGGCCGTCTCCGCAATTAAGTATGACGATTTAATGTCCTGCTATTGAATACGTGTGACGTAATGAGGTTGAGTGTGCCGCGCCCGGCCGAAGACGCCGGACAGAACGCCGGACGAGCACGACTGCGAGGTGCGACATGGGGTCTGCCGACCGAAAGCCTGGGACCTCCCCGCCGAAGGCCCGGGGCCTCCCCGCCGCGACGGGCGGCGTCGTGATCGTCATGGGCGTGGCCGGCACCGGCAAGACCACTGTCGGGGCGCTGCTCTCCGAGGCGCTCGGCGTGCCCTACGCCGAGGCCGACGCCTTCCATCCGCCCGCCAACGTCGCCAAGATGACCGCCGGCGAGGCCCTCGATGACGCCGACCGCGAGCCCTGGCTCGACGCCATCGGCGAGTGGGCGGCCGAGCGGGCGGACTCCGGCGGCGTCGTCAGCTGCTCCGCACTCAAGCGGGCCTACCGCGACCGGCTGCGCGCCGCCGCACCCCGCGCCTTCTTCGTCCACCTCACCGGGGACCGCTCGCTGATCGCGAGGCGCATGGAGCAGCGCCGGGACCACTTCATGCCGCTCACGCTGCTGGATTCCCAGTTCGAGGCCCTGGAGCCGCTTCAGCCGGACGAGGCGGGGGCCGCCGTCGAGGTGTGCGCCGACCCGGACACCGTCACGCGACGGGCCGTCGAGGCGCTCCGCGAGTGGTCCGTGGCGTCTTACGGGTCGCCGGCGGCCCGTCCGTGGACCAGCGACCCGGCCTGCCGCTCGCGTCGCTGATGCCGGTCGCCGGGACTGTGCTGATCGCCGCGGTGGGGGCCCGCGCCAGGTGCGCGGGCCCGCCTCTGCCGCACCGGCCGTCCGCTCAGCCGACCGTCGCGCGCTTCAGCGCCCGTACGCGGCGGGCCACCCGGCGCACCGTGGGCCGGCGTCGCAGGAACGCGAACTGCTTCGTCCAGCCGCCCGGCAGGGCCAGCGCCGTGAGCCGGCGCCGCTTGAAGTAGCGGCGCGTACGTGAGTCGAGGTTCGCGGAGAGATACCGTTCCGCCTCGCCGCGCATCTCCGGCAGGATCTCGGGCTGCATGCAGAAGCCCACCGCGCGCAGCAGACCCGTCAGTTGACGCTCGATCCCGGCCGCGTCCGGCATCCGCCAGGAGACCGCGGCAGGCCCGGCGGCGGAATCCCCGGTGCCCGAACCGTCCGCCGCGGCGGAGGCCGCCCCGTCGCCGCCGGCCTCCCCGCCGACGTCCGGCAGCAGCGCGTCCACGAGCGTGACCGGCACCCGGTTGCTGTTCTGGTACGGCGCGATGCGCTCCAGCAGCAGACCCGTTCCCGTACGGGCGACGGGCAGCCCGTAGAAGGACGCGGCCGTCAGCAGAGCCGTCGAGAAGCAGCCCACGACCAGCTCCGGACGCACCTCCTCGTACAGCACCTCCGCCAGGACCGGGGTGTTCAGCACCAGCAGCTCGACGCCGAGTTCACCGGCCTCCTTCTCCAGCGCCCGCGAGAAGCGCGCAGGCGCGACGGGGTGCGGCTTGAACACCACGCTGCGGTGGCCGAGCCGCGCGGCTCCGCGGAGCATCCGCAGATGGAGCGCCTCCTCCTCCTCGGTGGTGAGGATCTCCAGCGCCGACAGGTACTGCCCCAGCAGCAGCGCACCGCCCCGCGGCGCCGACGTCACGGCCGGCGGAACGTCACGGGCCAGCTCGGCCAGTACGGAGGTGAAGGCAGCGGTGGGCACGATCTCGCTCGGAACCTCGAACTCCGTGAGCAGCAGCGGCTCCAGGCCCGGCAGCAGGTCGAGATGGAGCAGACGGCGTACGCGCGAGCCGACCAGCGGGTCGAGCTTGTTGCGGGTGGGGCCGTAGCTCATCAGACCGTCCGCGTACACCTCCAGCGGTGCGTCCGGGAACGACCGGGCGAGGGCGAGGGCCGGATCGACCTGGATGGACTCGACGACGAGCTCCACCTCGTCGTCGCCGAGGCCCCACAGCAGCCGCAGATAGCGCTCCAGCATCGGCACGTCGTCCGTGCGCGGGGACCAGCCCCCCGGATGGAAGGGGTGGATCGCCTCGTTCCACGACAGCACGCGGTCGAAGCGGCCGCGCAGCCGCTCGAACCCCGGCATGGCGTCCAGCGGAGGAGTCGTCTCCGGGTTCGCCGCGTTGTTGCTGACCAGCAGCAGCCGGCGGTCGGCCTTTCCTCCCCCGTGCCGGGAGTCCGCGGAGAAGCTGCCGGCGTCGATGGCGGCGGCGAGCGTCGCGGCACCGTAGAGGGTCGAGGCGAAGAAGATCTGCGTACGCATGCGGGGGGTCCTGGTCCGTCCTGGAAGGTCTGTGTCGCTCACGCTGCCTCTCCCGGCGCCTTGCTGCGGAGGACGGCGGGCCGGCGGCGCAGCCTGCGCAGCCGGGAGGCGCGTTCGAGGTCCATCGAGTCGAGGGCGTCGGAGAGCACACCGGACGGGAGGCGCTTGAGCACGGCCGCGCTGCGCGCACGCAGTTCGCGCTCCACGCGGGGCTGGAACCTCCCGCTGGTCAGATGGTGGGAGATGATCGCGCAGTAGGTGCGCACGGCCTTCGGCAGCAGGGTCTCCGCGTCCCTGTCCCGTGCCGTCTCGTCGACGACCTGGTCGAAGGCGCGGATGAAGTCCAGCTGGCGCACGTCGCCGATCTGTGTGAGCGAGGAGGCGACGCCGCGCCGGTAGTAGACGCCCATGAGGCCGACGGCGGCGAAGGACTTCGCCTCGCGGTGCAGCCGCCAGATCCACGGGCGGTCCTCGGCGGTGCGCAGCCCGTGCGTGAAGTGCAGCAGCCCGTCGTCCAGCAGCCGGCGGTGGTAGATGCCCGCCCAGGCGTAGGCGTAGTCGACGGACGTCGTGCGGTCCGCCGGCAGGATCGCCTCGCGCGGATCCATGACCACGCCGCGGCGGCCGTGCGGGACGCGGGCGATCGTACGGGCGCGGGCGGTGCAGCTGACGTGGTCGGTGCGCACGAAGTCGCAGCCCAGCTCCTCGATGGCGGCGAGCAGCCGGGGGTAGTAGCCCGGCGCGATCCAGTCGTCGCCGTCGAGGAACGTGAGGTATCTGCCGCGGGAGGCGTCCAGGCCGGTGTTGCGCGCGGTCGCGAGGCCACCGTTCTGCTCGTGCCGTACGAGGACGGCACCGCTCAGTTCCCGCTCGGCCTCCTCGAGAATCTCGGGAGTGGCATCCGTCGAACAGTCGTCGACAAGAATGAATTCGATGTCCTCGCGAGCATTGGCGCGTAGGCTTCTGATTGCTTCAGGGGCATAGGACTGCACGTTGTAGAACGGCACGATGACGGAGAGATTGACCACCCGGCCGACCATAGAGCCGCCCGCGGCCGAGATTGTGGCCTGCGCGGCAATCACCGGTGAACGGCGCGTGGCGGGATGGTGAATCAGTTTGCCCGCGGGCCAGTTGGCCGGTCGGCGGTGCGCTGTTAACCCGTTGTTGTATTTCCGTTGGGCCGGGCTCCGGAATTGCTTTCTAGCGTCATAGACGTGCCATCAACCATCCCTTCCGCATCCGGTGAGCATTCTGCGGATTCCGCATCCCCGCTCCGTACGGCGGTGCTCGCCGATTCCGACACGCGCTGGAAATGGGGAGCCCTCACCGCACGCCGCATCGCGCCGGGCTCCCGCATCGACGGACTGCTGCTGCGCGGGCGCGCCACCCCGACGCCCCGGCAGCTCGCCGAGGTCGGCGTCGACGTGGACTCGCTGCGGGAGACGAGCGGAGCGGCCTTCGTGGGGGAGGCCGCGGACCGGGGCGCCTACGACGTGGTCGTCCTCGCCTGCGTGGGCGGAGCGGTGCAGGCGATGCTGCACGGCATGGCGAACGCGGCGCGCACAGCGCAGCCGCAGTCGTCTTCGCAGCCGGAGCCCGCAGGCGTGGAGGCGCGCGAGGAGGGTCACCGCCGTCCGGTGACGGTCACCGGCTATGTCGGCGTCGTCTACGAGAAGCTCGCCGACGGCCTGCTGCTGCGCCACGGTGCCGACGTCGTCCTCGCCAACTCCCGCTACGACGCGGAGCGTTTCCGCGGCGTCTACGAGGGCGCGGGCGCCGACGCCTCGTCCGTCACGGAGGGCGCGCTGCCCTTCCTCGGCGGCGCACCGTATGAAGGCCGCCGCGACGACCGGCCGTTCACCGTCGTCTTCGCGGCGCAGCCCTCCGTGCCCGCGGGCCGCGAGGACCGCGCGTACCTGCTGCGCCGGGCCGCCGGTCACGCGCGCAGCCACCCCGGGCGCGAGGTGCTGGTCAAGCTCCGCAGCCGTCCCGGCGAGCACACCACGCACATCGAGGAGCAGCCCTACCAGCGCCTCGCGGACCGGCTGCCCGGCGGTCTGCCGCCCAACTGCCGCCTCGTGTACGGGCACATGAGCGAGGTGCTTGACCGCACCGACCTGCTCGTGACCGTCAGCTCGACCGCCGCGCTGGAGTCGCTGCACCGCTCGATCCCCACCGCCGTGCTGACCGATCTGGGCGTACGGGAAGCGCTGGGCAACCACCACTTCCTCGGTTCCGGCTGCCTCGCCTCCTGGGACGAACTCGACGCCGGGCACCTGCCGTCGGCCGACGCCGCCTGGACGGCGCGGCAGGGAGTGCTGTCCGGCGGTCCGTACGAGCGCGCATTCGACGAGGCACGCGAGCGGGTCGCCCGGCTCGCGGCGCGCGACCGGCTCCCCGCGATCGCGCCGTACTACACGCCCACGACCGCCCCCGGATATCTGCCCGGCGTCCTCGCCCGCTACGGCTTCGGCCCCGACGGCGCCGTGCTGCCCGGTGCCGCGAAGGCGGCCGCCGCCGGCGCCTCCACCGGGGTGCGCGCGGCCGTACGCGGCGCGGTGCGGGACGCGGCACGCGGGGCGTACCGGCACGGCGTACAGCGCGTGGCGCCCGTGATCCGCCGCATGGGGGAGCTGTGACGGGCCACGGCGGGGAGCGTCCCGCCGCTCCGTGCCCGCCCGAGCCGTATCCCCCGTACACCGCTGAGGAGTTGACATGACCGAGATGTCCGGGACGAGGACAGCGACAGGAACGAGGGGCGGGTCCTCCGGTGCGGGCGCCCGCCGGGTGCTCGCCGTGATCCCCGCCCGCGGCGGCTCGAAGGGCGTGCCCGCCAAGAACCTCGCCACCGTGGGCGGCGAGCCCCTCGTCGCCAGGGCCGTACGGGCCTGTCTCGGCGCCGGGCTGGTGACGGACGTGGCCGTATCGACGGACGACTCCGGCATCGCGGCGGCAGCACGCACGGCGGGGGCCCAGGTCGTGGAGCGGCCGGGTGAGATAGCCGGCGACACCGCGACCAGCGAGGCAGCCGTACTGCACGCCGTGGACGTCTGCGAAACGCGGTCGGGAGCCCCCGTAGACGCGGTGCTGCTGGTCCAGTGCACGAGCCCGTTCATCACCTGCGAGGACATCGACGCGGTGGCGGGCGCGGTCGTCGAAGGCGGCGCGGACAGCGCCCTGACGGTGGCCCCCTTCCACGGCTTCGTCTGGCGCGACGGCTCCGCAGGGACGGACGCCGCAGCCACGGACGCCGCCGGCACGGACGCTGCTGCGGGCCGGAGCGCCGCCGAAGCCACCGGCGGCTTCGGCGTCAACCACGACAAGGCCTTCCGGCCGCGCCGCCAGGACCGCCCGCAGGACCTGCTGGAGACCGGCGCCGCGTACGCCATGGACGCGGCCGGCTTCCGCAAGGCCGGACACCGCTTCTTCGGACGCACCGAGCCCGTCCGTACGGACCCGGCCCGCGTCCTGGAGATCGACGACCCGCACGACCTCGCCCGCGCCCGCGCGCTCGCGCCGCTGCTGGACGCGCCGCGTCCCCGCGCGCTGCCCGGACGCGAGGACGTCGACGCGGTCGTGCTCGACTTCGACGGCACCCAGACCGACGACAGGGTGCTGATCGACTCCGAAGGACGGGAACTGGTCGCCGTGCACCGCGGCGACGGCCTCGGCATCGCCGCGCTCCGCCGCGACGGGCTGGAGCTGCTGATCCTCTCCACGGAGGAGAACCCGGTCGTCGCCGCCCGGGCCCGCAAGCTGCGGATCCCCGTACTTCACGGCATCGACCGCAAGGACCTCGCACTCAAGCAGTGGTGCGAGGAGAAGGGCATCGAGCCCGAGCGCGTGCTCTACGCCGGAAACGACGTCAACGACCTGCCCTGCTTCAACCTCGTCGGCTGGCCAGTGGCAGTCGCGGGCGCGCACGAGGTCGTACGCGAGGCCGCGCGCGCCATCACCCAGGCGCCCGGAGGCGAGGGCGCGATCCGCGAGATCGCCTCCTGGCTTCTCGGGCCGTCCCTGTAACCGACCTCAGCAAGCGAAGAGTTGTAGGAGAAACATCCTCATGAGCACCAACCGTCTGCGCACCCTCGGTGAGAAGACCGTCGGCCCCGGACACCCCGTCTACGTCACGGGCGAGATCGGCATCAACCACAACGGCGAGCTCGAGAACGCCTTCGCGCTCATCGACGCCGCCGCCGAAGCCGGCTGCGACGCCGTGAAGTTCCAGAAGCGCACCCCCGAGGTGTGCACCCCGCGCGACCAGTGGGACGTCGAGCGCGACACCCCCTGGGGCCGCATGACCTACATCGACTACCGGCACCGCGTCGAGTTCGACGAGGACGGCTACCGCGCCATCGACGAGCACTGCGCCAAGCGCGGCATCGACTGGTTCGCCTCCCCGTGGGACGTGGAATCCGTCGCCTTCCTGGAGAAGTTCGGCGTGCCCGCCTACAAGGTGGCCTCCGCATCGCTCACCGACGACGAGCTGCTGCGCGCCATGCGCGCGACCGGCCGCACGGTGATCCTCTCCACGGGCATGTCCACCCCCAAGCAGATCCGGCACGCGGTGGAGGTGCTCGGCAGCGCCAACATCGTGCTCTGCCACGCCACTTCGACGTACCCGGCGCAGGCGGGCGAGCTGAACCTGCGGATGATCCACACCCTGGAGCGTGAGTTCCCGAACGTGCCCATCGGCTACAGCGGCCACGAGACCGGCCTGCAGACCAGCCTCGCGGCCGTCGCCCTCGGCGCCTGCTTCGTGGAGCGTCACATCACGCTCGACCGCGCCATGTGGGGCTCCGACCAGGCCGCGTCCGTCGAGCCGGGCGGCCTCCAGCGGCTGGTCCGCGACATCCGCACGATCGAGGACTCGCTGGGCGACGGCGTGAAGAAGGTCTACGAGAGCGAGCTGAAGCCGATGGAGAAGCTCCGCCGCGTCAAGGGCGTCGTCGCCGAAGCCGAGGAGGCCGGAGCCGACGGGGCCGACCGCGAGCCGGCAGCAGTCTGACGGAACGACGGAGCCGAGCGGTGAGCCGAAGCGGACGGGACGGAGCCCGTGCCCGGGGAAGAAGGACGGGCGGCACGCTGGCCTTCGTCGAGAGCCCCGTACAGCTCCTCAACGTCCTGGAGTGGGCGCACTCCGCGGCGCTGATCTCCGCCGTGCCCGGCCCCGGTGCGGCCGGCGCGGCGGAGGTCCCGTCCCCGGGGACACCCCCGCAGGACGCAGCGGGCGGCCTCACCGTGGTCGTCCTCTCACCCCACGACCCCATGACGCGCGGCCAGCTGCGCAGGGTCGCGGAGCTCGCACGGGACGAGGGCGTCGCCGTGCGCTGGGAGGACGCGCGCGGCGGTCCCACGGCGCCGCTCAAGACCGTCGGTTCCCTCGCGCGCGATCTGCGTCATGCGAGCCGGGTCGTCATCGGCGATCCCTTCTCGCGGTACGTGCAGCTGCTCCTCACGCTCACCTCCGCCCGCGACGTCGTCGTGGTGGACGACGGCACCGCCACGATGGAGTTCGTCTCCCAACTCGCGGGCGGGGAACGGCTGGTGCGCTGGCACCGCAAGGGCTCGGCACCGGCCGGGCTGCAGGCGGCGGCCCAGGCCGTCCTCTTCGCGCCCTTCGCGCGGCGGGCTCGCTCGCGCCTCACTCCAGGGGGCCTTCCCGCCGAAGGCTCGGGGTCTCCCCGCCGAAGGCTTGGGGACGGGACGGCACGCGGCGAGCGTGACAGGGACAGCGTCCGCCGTGTCGAGGTCTTCAGCTCGATGCCCGTCGACGCCTCCGACGGTCAGCTGCGCGACCTCGGTGTCACCGTCTCCGCCAACGACTTCTCCTGGACCCGCGCACGCTTCGGGCCCCCACGGCTGACCCGCGGCACCGACCTGGTCGGGACCTCTCTCGTCGAGACGGGTGTCGTGGACCTGGAGCGCTATCTGGAGGGCGTGGCGGCCCTGGCCCGTACGCACGGCGCCACCCGCTACTTCGCGCACCGCCGCGAGAGCAGCGAGAAACTTCACCGCGTGAAGTCCGCCACAGGTCTGGAGATCGTCCGTCCCGACCTGCCGCTGGAGCTGGTCGCCCGCCGCGGGCCGATCGGCCGTACGATCGTGAGCTTCCCGTCCACCGTCGTGCACACGCTGCCACTCGCGCTGACCGGTACGCCGGTCTCGGTGGCCGTCTGCGAGGTGGACCGGACGTGGTTCACGGCTGATGCCTCGCCCCGCGCGGAGGGCTTCCTCTCGGGCGTCACGGACAGCGCGCACCGGGTACGGAAGCTCGGGGGCGCGGAGGCTCCCGGGGCGGCACCGCCCGTGAGCGGAGCCGGAACGGGTCCGGCCACGCCGCAGGGGGCGTCCGCTCCCCAGCAATCGTCACGGACGTCCGTGCCGACGGAGGCCGACCGGGCAAGCGCGTAGGTATACCCACCTCCATCCGGACATAATCGCCGGCCCTGAAAATTTTTGGTCCCCTGAGGGGCTGAACTTTCCGTGATCGGCTGCATGGGGTGGCCTGAATACGCCTACCCTGCGGATATGAACAGAGTCCTGTCCCCCGAGCCGGAGGTGGACCCGACCGGCGAAGCAGCAGTCGAAGCAGCCCTGCTGGGCGTGGTCCCCGAGCTGCCCGGCAGACTTCCCGACGCGCTTCGCGAGGAACTCGTCGCCTTCCGTCGCGACCTCCACATGCATCCGGAACTGGGCAACCAGGAGTTCCGTACGACAGCCGCGATCAAGGCGCGCCTGGAGCAGGCCGGTCTGCGGCCCAGAACCCTGCCGATGGGAACAGGCCTCATCTGCGACATCCACCCCGGCCTCGCCGAGCGGTGGGACGGCGTCCGACCGATGCTGGCGCTCCGCGCGGACATCGACGCCCTGCCGATTCCGGACACCAAGTCCGTCCCGTACCGCTCGACCGTCCCCGACCGTGCGCACGCCTGCGGCCACGACGTGCACACCACTGTCGTGCTCGGAGCCGGGCTCGTCCTCGCGGACCTCGCCCGCGCGGGTCACCTCACGCGCTCGGTACGGCTCCTCTTCCAGCCCGCCGAGGAGGTCCTGCCCGGCGGTGCCACCGACGCCATCGACGGCGGCGCGCTCGACGGTGTGGGCCGGATCATGGCCGTCCACTGCGACCCGCGGGTCGACGCCGGCCGCATCGGCCTGCGCCCCGGCCCCATCACCTCCGCCTGCGACCGGGTCGAGGTGGCCCTCACGGGCCCCGGTGGCCACACCGCACGCCCGCATCTGACCACGGACCTGGTCACGGCCGCGGCGAAGCTCGTCACCGAGGTCCCGGCCCTGCTCTCCCGCCGTGTCGACGCGCGCGCCGGCATGGCCCTCACCTGGGGCCGCATCGAATCCGGCCACGCCTGCAACGTCGTGCCGCAGCGGGCCGAACTCTCCGGCACACTGCGCTGCCTGGACATCGCGGCGTGGCGTGACGCGCCCGATCTGGTGCACGCGGCCATCGACGAGACGGCCACGCTGCACCGCGCCAAGTCGGAGATCACGTACGTGCGGGGCGTGCCGCCCGTCGTCAACGAGACCGGCACGACAGAGCTGTTGCGTACGGCGATGACGGCCCGGCGCGGGACGCCCACCGTCGAGGACACCGAACAGAGCCTGGGCGGCGAGGACTTCTCCTGGTACCTGGAGCACGTCCCGGGGGCGATGGCCCGCCTCGGCGTACGGGCTCCGGAGGACCGCCACCCGCGGGACCTCCACCAGGGCGACTTCGACGTGGACGAGTCGGCGATCACGGTGGGGGTCGAACTCTTCACGGCGGCAGCCCTCCTGGACCCGCCGGCGCCCGCGTAGCGGGCGGGTTCCGGCGACGGGCGTGTTCGCGTGCGGTGTGTTCGGGGTTCCGGGTGCGTGCCGCTGCGGCGGCGGCTCCGGGAAGGCACGATTTACCTCCCTGTACCGGTACGGGGACCTGTTCTGGCTCCCATATGGCGGTCCGCAAATCGCGCTTGATTTTCCCGGAGCCACCGCCTCCGCGTCCCACCCCCTCCGGTCGTCCTAGCGGCTTTCCCCTGGTGGTTCCCGGACAGGTTGCGGGTTCCTGCCGTGCGGACCTTTCGGCACGTGTACGTGCCTTGCGGCTCCAACCATCGGTGTTCAGGGGCCCGTTGGGCCCTTGAGTGGTCCGAGAGCGGCAGCAGGTCCGACGGGAGGACGAGGCAACTGACCAGGCCCACCGGCGGGGAAGCCGCCGGCGGACGGGAGGGGGCGGGACGCGCAGGGAGGCACGTCCGGACACTCAAGCGTGATTTGCGGACCGGTATATGAGGGGCAGCACGAAGGCCCGTACCGGTTCAGGGAGGGAAATCATGCCCGTCCGGACTGGCTCCCGGAGCGGCACGCCCCCGCCACCCACCATGCACCCCCAGGCGCACACCCGCACGCACCCCCTCGGTCGCCGAAGGCGTACCGTGCCGCACCACACCCGGAACCGCCCGCAGGGCGAACCCGCCCGGCCCGCGAACCGGAGCCGCCCGGGCCCGCCGCGCCCCCGCGCGCAGCGTCGGGGGCCGCGGCACCGTTGTGGCCTGGGGCGCAGCCCCCTTCGCACCGATCCGATAACAGCATTCCAGCACCTCTTTACGTGAAATCTACGCGCGTTAATCTGTGCCGGAAGCCAGCGCCGGAAGAGGCGCTTCCAAGAGCCGAAGGGGACGTCCTCTTGCGTCGGGTAACCAAGCTTGCAGCCGCGGTCACCACCACCGCGGCCCTCGCCCTGACCGCCACCGCGTGCGGTGAGAGTTCCACAGAGTCCGCCGGCAAGAAGGACAAGGGAGTCGGCCTGGCCTTCGACGTCGGCGGCCGCGACGACCACTCCTTCAACCAGGCGGCGGCCCGTGGCGTCGACAAGGCGAAGAAGGAACTGGGCGTCGACTTCAAGGAGATGACGGCCAGCAACGACGAGACCGAGGCCGACCGCGAGCAGCGGATAACCTCGCTCGCCAAGGCCGGGTACAACCCGGTCATAGGTGTGGGCTTCGACTACGGCAAGTCCGTCAACAAGATCGCCAAGAAGTTCCCGGACACCACCTTCGGCGTCGTGGACTCCCCGTCCGAGGGGAAGAACGTCGCCGGCCTGGTCTTCGCGGAGCACGAGGCGTCCTACCTCGCCGGTGTCGCCGCCGCGAAGAAGACCAAGACCAAGGAGGTCGGCTTCATCGGCGGCGTCAACAACGCGCTGATCCAGAAGTTCCAGGCGGGCTTCGAGCAGGGCGTGAAGGAGACCGACCCGAAGGTCAAGGTCACTTCGCAGTACCTGTACCCGACCAACACCAAGGGCTTCAACGACCCGGCGGCCGCCAAGGACAAGGCCAAGGGCATGCTCGACGCCGGCAACGACGTGATCTACTCCGCGGCGGGCCAGTCCGGTGTCGGCTCGATCGAAGAGGTCAGCAAGCAGAAGGGCGCCTGGGCCATCGGAGTCGACTCCGACCAGTACAACCAGCCCGGTCTGGCCAAGTACAAGGACGCGATTCTCACCTCGGCCGTCAAGAACGTCGACGTCGCCGTCTTCGACCTGGTCAAGAGCGTCGAGGACAAGAAGCCGATGAAGGGCACCACGTCCTTCGACCTGAAGGAGGACGGCGTCTCGCTGGCCACCTCCGGCGGCTTCATCGACGACATCCAGAGCGACATCGACAAGGCCAAGAAGGAGATCGTCGACGGCAAGATCAAGGTCAAGGACACCCCGTGATCCCGCTGCCGGTCCGCCGCACGTGACGGCGGACCGGCGGCGGCTTCCGTCCACGAGCGGGAGGCGGCACGGAGTCCGGGACCGGGCGTATCCACAGGCGTGAGCCGTCTGTGGATACGCCCGTGACCGTCCCAGCCCCCGCCGGTACAGGCCGAACCCTCCACTGAACAGCAGCGTTTCAGGAGAGTGCGTCATCTCAACGTCCAGCAGCAGCCCACCGGCGGCCGCCGACGCGGCGGGCCCCGAAGGCGGCGCGGCCTCCCGGCCGGCCGTCGAACTGCACGGCATCACCAAGCGGTTCCCGGGGGTCGTGGCCAACCACGACATCGACTTCGCCGTCCGCCGCGGCACCGTGCACGCCCTCGTCGGTGAGAACGGCGCGGGCAAGTCGACCCTGATGAAGATCCTCTACGGCATGCAGAAGCCGGACGAGGGCACCATCACCGTCGACGGCGAACAGGTCTCCTTCGCCACGCCCGGCGACGCCATCGCGCGCGGAATCGGCATGGTGCACCAGCACTTCATGCTCGCCGACAACCTCACGGTCCTCGAGAACACCGTGCTCGGCGCCGAAGGCCTGCACGGCATCGGCGCACAGGCGCGTAAGAAGGTCAAGGAGCTGTCGGACGCGTACCGGCTGGGCATACGCCCCGATGTGCTCGTGGAGGATCTCGGCGTCGCCGACCGGCAGCGCGTGGAGATCCTCAAGGTCCTCTACCGCGGCGCGCGGACGCTGATCCTCGACGAGCCCACGGCGGTGCTCGTGCCGCAGGAAGTCGACGCGCTCTTCGAGAACCTCCGGGAGCTGAAGGCCGAGGGCCTCACGGTGCTGTTCATCTCGCACAAGCTGGGCGAGGTCCTCTCCGTGGCCGACGACATCACCGTCATACGGCGCGGTACGACCGTCGCCTCGGTGAAGCCCGGGGAGACGACGCCGAAGCAGCTCGCGGAGCTGATGGTCGGCAGCGAACTGCCTTCGCCCGAGACCCGCGAGTCGACGGTGACGACCACGCCGATGCTGACCGTCGCGGGGCTGCGGCTGTGCGCGACCGACGCCGACGGCGCCGAGCGCGAGGTCCTGGACGGCATCCGGTTCACCATCCACAAGGGCGAAGTCCTCGGCGTCGCGGGCGTGGAGGGCAACGGCCAGGCCGAACTCGTCGAGGCCGTCATGGGCATGCGCGAGCTCGACGCCGGCACCGTCACCCTCGACGGCGAGGACGTCACGTCGCGCTCCACACGCGAGCGCCGCGAAGGCGGCATCGGCTACATCCCCGAGGACCGGCACCGGCACGGACTTCTGCTGGAGGGCACCCTCTGGGAGAACCGCATGCTCGGGCACGTCACCGAAGTGCCCAACAGCAAGGGCCAGTTGCTCGACCTCTCAGGGGCGCGGACGGACACCGCGCGCATCGTCGCCGAATACGACGTCCGTACGCCCGGCATCGAGGTCACCGCGGCCTCGCTCTCCGGCGGCAACCAGCAGAAGCTGATCGTCGGACGCGAGATGAGCCACGGCCCCAAGCTGCTGATCGCCGCACATCCCACGCGAGGTGTGGACGTCGGCGCGCAGGCCCAGATCTGGGACCAGATACGTGAGGCACGCCGCGAGGGCCTGGCCGTGCTGCTGATCTCCGCCGACCTGGACGAGCTGATCGGGCTCTCCGACACCCTGCGCGTGATGTATCGCGGCCGCCTCGTCGCGGACGCCGACCCCGCCACGATCACCCCGGAGGAGTTGGGCTCCGCCATGACGGGCGCCGCCAGCGGCCACCTCGAAGCCGGCGAGGACGACAGGGACGTTCAGGACTCCGTGCGCGACTCCGTTCAGGACTCCGTGCCGGGACAGCGGGACGGGGGTGAGGAGCGGTGAAGAAGTTCGACAAGGACAGGCTGATCCTGGCGCTCGGCGCTCCGCTGCTCGCGATCGTCGCCGCGCTCGTGATCACCTCCGGGGTCATCCTCACGACCGGCAAGGACCCGTTCTACGCCTTCTACGTGATGATCGACTTCGGCTCCAAGAGCGACAGCCAGGTCTGGATCATCAACAAGGCGATCCCGTACTATCTCGCGGCGGTCGCGGTCGCCATCGGCTTCCGCATGAACCTCTTCAACATCGGGGTCGACGGCCAATACCGCATCGCGGCCTTCTTCGCGGCCGTCGTCGGCGGATCGCTGACGCTGCCGGGCATCATCCAGATCCCGCTCGTCATCCTCGTCGCGATGGCGGTCGGTGCGATCTGGTCCAGCATCGCGGGGCTGCTGAAGATCACGCGTGGCATCCACGAGGTCGTCACCACGATCATGCTGAACTTCATCGCCGCCTCCACCATCGGGTTCTTCCTCCAGGACGGCAGGCTCGCGGAGAAGGACGGCAACCTCTTCCACACCCCGGACATCCCGGCCTCCGGCCGCTTCTTCACCATCCCGACCGACCCGGACCCGATCTACGGCACGGTCGTCGTCGCCGTACTCGTCGGCGTCGCCTACTGGTTCGTGCTCGGCCGCACCCGGTTCGGCTTCGACCTGCGGACCGTCGGCCGTTCCGAGTCGGCCGCCTCGGCGAGCGGAGTGAGCGTCAAGCGGATGGTGGTCACCTCGATGGTGCTCTCCGGCACCATCGCGGGGCTGGTCGGCATGCCGACCCTGCTCAACGCGTCGTACAACTACGGCACCGACTTCCCCGCGGGCATCGGCTTCACCGGCATCGCCATCGCGCTCCTCGGACGCAACCACCCGGTCGGCATGGCGCTCGGCGCGCTGCTGTGGGGCTTCCTCGAACGCACGGGCACGCAACTGGAGTTCGAGGAGTACGCCCAGGAGATCGTCGGCGTGATGCAGGGCGTCATCGTCCTGTGCGTCGTCATCGCCTACGAGGTCGTACGCCGCTACGGGCTCCGCAGGCAGCAACGTCAGGTCGGCGAGCAGCTGGCCGCCCAGGCCCGCACGAGCGAGAAGAAGGCGGAGGTGTCCGCGTGAGCACGAACATCACTGCCAAGACCGGCGGGAACGGCACCGGCACTCATGGCGACGGCGCCGCGAACGGCGGCGGAAACGGCAAGGGCGGCGGCAAGGGCAACGGCAACGGGAAGCGGCCCGGGAACGGGAACGGCACCGCCACCGACCGGAAGCCGGGCGGCGGGCGGCGCAAGCTCTCGTACCCCGTCGTGCTGCTGATCGTCGCCGGAGGGCTCGTCGCCCTCTCGCTGCTCCGCATCGTCACCGGCTCGGACCAGGTCACCTCCAGCGGGCAGTACTCCAGCGCGCTGGCCGCGGCCGTCCCCATCGGCCTCGCGGGGCTCGGCGGACTGTGGTCGGAGCGCGCGGGCATCATCAACATCGGCCTCGAAGGCATGATGATGCTCGGCGCCTTCGCCGCCGGCTGGCTCGGCTGGCAGTACGGCCCGTGGGCCGCCGCCCTGGCCGGGATCGTCGGCGGCGCCCTCGGCGGCCTCATACACGCCATCGCGACCGTCACCTTCGGCGTCGACCACATCGTCTCCGGTGTCGCGGTGAACATCCTGGCGCTCGGAGTCGTGCAGTTCCTCGCCAAGCTGTGGTTCGGCGCGGAGGGCAGCGCCGCCGCCGCGGCGGGCGGCAACGACAAACAGTCGCCGCCGATGGAGGACATGCCGACGTTCACGGTGCCCGGGCTGGCCGACGGGCTGCAGGCCGTCGAGAAACAGCACTGGTTCCTGGTCTCCGACGCCGCGGGCATCCTCGGCGCGCTCGTGAGCAACGTCTCCTGGCTGACCGTTCTCGCCGCCGCCCTGTTCGTGGGCAGCTTCTACGCGCTGTGGCGCTCGCCCTTCGGGCTGCGGCTGCGCTCGTGCGGTGAGAGCCCCGTCGCGGCGGAGACGCTCGGCGTCAACGTCCTGAAGTACAAGTACGCGGCGGTCACCGCCTCCGGCGCGCTCGCCGGCCTGGGTGGCGCGTTCCTCGCCATCGGCGTGCACATCTACCAGGACCAGCAGACGGGCGGCCGCGGCTACATCGGCCTCGCCACCATGATCTTCGGCAACTGGCGTCCGGGCGGAGTCGCCATGGGCGCCGGCCTGTTCGGCTTCATGGACGCGCTCCAGCTCCGCGCAGGCGGTCCGACCGTGCACGCCCTGCTGCTGCTCGTCGCCGTTCTGCTCGCGGGGCTCGCGCTGTGGAAGCTGCGCAAGGGCGGCATGGTGCAGGCGGTCATCAGTGGCGTGACGGCCGTGGCGCTGCTCATGTGGTATCTGATGACGGACACCGTCCCCCTGGAGTTCGTCGAGATGAGCCCGTACATCACCACCCTGCTGGTGCTCTCGCTCGCCGCGCAGCGGCTACGACCACCCAAGGCCATCGGCAAGTCCTACCGCCGGGGGCAAGGCACATGACCGCCGCCCCGGTCGGCGCCGCGGATGTCGACTGGGCGGCGCTGCGGACCGTGGCCCGGGAGGCGATGACCCGGGCCTACGCCCCCTACTCGGGGTTCCCGGTCGGCGCGGCGGCACTGGCCGACGACGGCCGCACCGTCTCCGGGTGCAACGTGGAGAACGCCGCCTTCGGCATGGCGCTGTGCGCCGAGTGCGGCCTGGTCTCGTCGCTCATCGCGTCGGGCGGCGGCCGGCTCACCGCGTTCACCTGCGTCGACCGGCACGGCGATCTGCTGATGCCGTGCGGGCGCTGCCGTCAGCTGCTGTGGGAACACGGCGGCCCGGAGCTCCTGATGGAGACGCCGGGCGGCGTCCGCACGCTGGCCGATCTGCTGCCGGACGCCTTCGGCCCGTCCGACCTGAAACGCTGAGCGCGCGCCGCGCTCACCCGCTCTCTCCCGGGCCTGCCGTCCCGTCGGCCCGTTGTGTGAAGGAGACTTCCGCTCAATGTCCATGGACGTCATCTCCGTCATCCGTACGAAGCGCGACCGCGGCACACTCACCCCCGGACAGATCGACTGGGTGATCGACGCCTACACGTGCGGCGAGGTCGCCGACGAGCAGATGTCGGCGCTGGCGATGGCGATCCTGCTCAACGGGATGTCGCGGCAGGAGATCGCCCACTGGACCGGCGCGATGATCCGCTCCGGCGAGCGGATGGACTTCTCAGCCCTGGACCGCCGCACCGCCGACAAGCACTCGACGGGCGGCGTCGGCGACAAGATCACACTCCCGCTGGCTCCGCTGGTCGCCGCCTGCGGCGCGGCGGTGCCGCAACTCTCGGGCCGCGGCCTGGGCCACACCGGCGGCACCCTGGACAAGCTGGAGTCGATCCCGGGCTGGCGCGCGTCGCTGAGCAACGAGGAGATGCTCGGAGTCCTGCGCGAGGTGGGCGCGGTCGTCTGTGCGGCGGGCGACGGCCTGGCCCCCGCCGACAAGAAGCTCTACGCGCTGCGCGACGTCACCGGCACCGTCGAGTCGATCCCGCTCATCGCCAGTTCCATCATGAGCAAGAAGATCGCCGAGGGGACCGGTTCGCTGGTCCTCGATGTGAAGACCGGCTCCGGCGCCTTCATGAAGTCGGTGGACGACGCTCGTGAACTGGCTTCCACCATGGTCGAGTTGGGCAACGACCACGGCGTGCGGACGCGGGCACTGCTGACCGACATGAACACCCCGCTGGGGGCCACGGTCGGCCACGCTCTCGAAGTGCGCGAGTCCGTCGAGGTGCTGGCGGGCGGCGGCCCCGCCGACGTCGTGGAACTCACCCTCGCGCTCGCCCGCGAGATGCTCGACGCCGCCGGCCTCCCCGGCGCGGACCCGGCGAAGGCGCTCGCCGACGGCAGCGCGATGGACCACTGGCGCCGCATGATCACCGCCCAGGGCGGCGACCCGGACGCGCTTCTGCCGGAGGCCCGCGAGAAGCAGCCCGTCATGGTGCCGTCCTCCGGAATCCTCACCCGTCTCGACGCGTACGCCGTCGGCGTCGCCGCCTGGCGGCTCGGCGCGGGCCGTGCCCGCAAGGAGGACTCCGTACAGGCGGGCGCGGGCATCGAACTCCACGCCAAGCCGGGCGACCCGGTCACGGCTGGACGACCGCTGATGACCCTGCACTCGGACGACCCGGAGAGGTTCGCGGACGCGCTGGACGCGCTGGCGGGCGCGTACGAGATCGCACCGGAGGGCACGGAGTTCGCGGTCACGCCGATCGTGCTGGAGCGGCTGCCGGCATGACCGGCCACGGGCCCTGCGGTGTCCGGCTCCGTCAGGTCCGCGCCTCGCGGAGGCGCCGCCGGTGCACCGCGGCCGCGCTGCGCGTTCCGTAGTACGTCACACCCGCCGCGAGGGCCATCGCGCCCAGCGTCAGCGCGACCGTGGCCTCCCAGCCGCCCGCCGCGAACGCCGCCGCCCCCACGGCGCCACCGAGCGAACTGCCCGTGTAGTACGCCATCTGGTAGAGCGCCGAGGCCTGCGCACGCCCCTCCTTCGCCGTGTGACTGACGGACCCGGAGGCGACCGCGTGCCCCGCGAAGAAGCCCGCGGTGATCAGCACCAGACCGGCGACGACCGCCACCAGGCTGTCGGCCAGGCTCAGCAGCAGACCCGCCGACGCGGTGACGATGCCGGTGTAGATCAAGCCGCGCCGCCCCAGGCGTGCGTTGAGCCTGCCCGCCGTGGCCGAAGTCGCCGCTCCCACCAGGTAGATGACGAAGACGGAGCCCACGAGCCCCTGCGACAGCCCGAAGGGCTCGGCCACCAGCCGGTAGCCGATCACCGTGTAGACGCCGCCGAAGACGACCATGAACAGCAGCCCGATCGCGTACAGCCGCACCAGCAGCGGATTGTGCAGATGCGCCGAGACCGTACGGGCCAGACCCCGCGCGTTCAGCGGGCTCGGCCGGAAGTGGCGGGCCCGCGGCGCGAGCAGCCGGAACGCCACCACGCACAGCAGCGAGGCCACGGCCACCGCCGCCAGGCCAGCGCGCCAGCCCCACGCCTCGGTGACCCAGCCGGAGAGGATGCGGCCGCTCATGCCGCCGACGCTGTTCCCCGCGACGAACAGCCCCGTGGCGCCGACCAGATACTTCCCGCGCACCTCGTCCGCGAGATAGGCCATCGCCGAGGCGGGTACGCCCGCGATCGCCGCGCCCTGCAGCGTACGCAGCGCGATCAGCGTGCCCATGTCCGGCGCCAGCGGCACCGCGAGCGCGAGCGCGACGGCGACCGACATCGACACCGTCAGCATGCGGCGCCGCCCGAAGCGCTCGGAGAGGGCCGCCAGCGGCAGCACGGCCAGGGCCAGACCGACCGTCGCCCCGGAGACCGTCCAGCTCGCAAGGCCGGGATCGGCGTGCAGATCGCGGGAGATCTCCGGAAGCAGCGCCTGCGTGGAGTACAGCAGCGCGAAGGTCGCCAGGCCCGCGGCGAACAGCGCGAGACGCATCCTGCCGTGGCCGGGGTCGCCGGGGCTCAGCTTGGTGGATTCGGGGACGGAACCGGAGTCGGAGGCACTTGCTTCGGCGGCGGCGTCCGGGTCCGCGGACGCCTCGGTATCGGCGGAGGGCATGCTTCGACGCTACGATTCCCTCACTGATGCGTCCAATGCACAGAACGACGAAAACCGTTCCTCTCACGCATCACTCCAGCTGAGGAAGGTATGTCACCGGCACGCAACGAGAAAGACATCTCAGCCACACCGGACTGGGGCGCGTCTCTCACCCCACGCCTCGCCCAGTTCGCCGCCGTCGCCCGGCACGAGCACGTCACGCGCGCCGCGAACGAACTCGGCGTCCCTCAGTCGACGTTGAGCCGCGCCGTCACCCGCCTGGAGGAGGACCTCGGCGTCGCCCTCTTCGCCCGCCACGGCCGCACCGTCTCCCTCACCCCCGCCGGGCGCACCTTCCTGGCCTCCGCCGAGCGAGCCCTCGCAGCGGTCGAGCAGGCCGCCGAGTCCGTACGGGCCGACGCCGACCCCGGTAAGGGCAAGGTCGCCTTCGGCTTCCTGCACACCCTCGGGTGGGAGACCGTCCCCGTCCTCCTGCGGGCCTTCCGCGCCGACCACCCCCGCGTCCGCTTCGCCCTCGTGCAGAACTACGGCGAGGCGATGCTGGAGAGGCTGCGCGCCGGCGAACTCGACCTGTGCCTCACCTCACCCGTGCCCGACGCACCCGACCTCGTGGCCCGGCGCCTCGACGAACAGCGGCTGCGTCTCGTCGTACCCGACGACCACCCGCTCGCCGGCCGCCGCCGCGTACGCCTGGCAGAGGCCGCCGACGAGCACTTCGTCACGCTGGAACGCGGCTACGGCATGCGGCGCATTCTCGAATCCCTGTGCGCGGAGGCCGGGTTCGCACCGCGGGTCGCCTTCGAGGGCGAGGAGGCGGAGACCATCCGCGGGCTCGTCGCCGCCGGGCTCGGCGTCGCGCTGCTGCCCCCGCCGACCGTGCCGCGTCCCGGCGTGCGCGAACTGACCGTCACCGCGCCGCGGGCGGTGCGCGAGATCGGCGTCGCCTGGCTGGCGGGGCGGCCCGACACGCCGCCGGTGGCCGCGTTCAAGAGCTTTATGCTCAGCCGTCGCGGCAGGCTGCTCCCGGGATGACGATTCCCGTACGTACGAGGAGGACAACGTGAGCACACACACCGGCCACGACCACGACGACATCGACTGGGACGCCATGGCCGACCACCTCGAACGGGAAGCCGAACTGCGCGTCCCCTTCGTCGAGGAGGCCCTCGCCTGGCTGCGCGGTCTGCTCCTGGAGGGCGGCTGCGGCCCCGACACGGCCGGCCGGCTGCTCGACGTCGGCAGCGGCCCGGGTGTCTTCACGGCGTTGCTGGCGACGGCCTTCCCGCAGGCCGAAGTCGTCGCCGTCGACGGAGAACCCAACCTCCTGCAACGCGCCCGCGACCGCGCGGCACGCGAGGGCGCCGCCTCGAACATGACCACCTTTGAGGCCCGACTCCCCGACGACATCGGGGCGTTGGGCAACGCGGACCTCATCTGGACCAGCAACGTCATCCACCACATCGGCGACCAGCAGGCGGCGCTGGACGCGCTCGGGGCACTCGTGCGGCCCGGCGGCCTGCTCGCCGTCGTCGAACGGGGCCTCTCGCCCCGCTGCCTGCCCCGCGACATCGGAATCGGCCGGCCCGGACTCTTCGCCCGCCTGGAGGCGGCGAACGAGGAGCGCTACACCGCGATGAGGGAGGCCCTGCCGGGCCACACATCCGTGGTCGAGGACTGGCCGGCGATGCTGGCCCGCGCGGGCCTGGTACCCGCCGGCACCCGCACGTTCCTCACCGACCTTCCCGCGCCGCTGGGCCCGGAGGCCCGGGCACACCTGCGCGACCGGCTGGAGCGGAACCGGGAGACGCTGGGGGAGTGGCTCGACCCCGACGACGCCCGCGTCCTGGACACCCTCCTCGACGCCGACGCCCCTACGGGCATCCTCAACCGCCCGGACGCGTTCTACTTGACGGCGACGACAGTCCATGCGGGGCGCCGCTGACGCGGCGGGTTTGCCGATGTGTGCGCCTGGGGGTGCGGGTGTGCGCCTGGGGTGCGTTTCTGGTTCCGGGTGCGTGCCGCTCCGGGAGCCAGTCCGGACGGGCATGATTTCCCTCCCTGAACCGGTACGGACCGTTGTGCTGCCTCCCATATACCGGTCCGCAAATCACGCTTGAGTGTCCGGACGTGCCTCCCTGCGCGTCCCGCCCCCTCCCGTCCGCCGGCGGCTTCCCCGCCGGTGGGCCTGGTCAGTTGCCTCGTCCTCCCGTCGGACCTGCTGCCGCTCTCGGACCACTCAAGGGCCCAACGGGCCCTTGAACACCGATGGTTGGAGCCGCAAGACACGTACACGTGCCGAAAGGTCCGCACGGCAGCGATCCGCCGCCTGTCCGGGAACCACGAGGGAGAGCCGCTGAACCGGCGGGAGGGGGTGGGACGCGGAGGCGGTGGCTCCGGGAAACTCAAGCGCGATTTGCGGACCGGTATATGAAGGGCAGCACGACAGCTCGTACCGGTACAGGGAGGTAAATCGTGCCTTCCCGGAGGCGCCGCCGCAGCGGCACGCACCCGGAACCAGAAACGCACCGGAGGCGCACACGCCGCAAGCCGCGCGCCAGCGCAACGGGCACGCACCCGGCACCCACCACGCATCCCCAGGCGCACACCCGTCGCCGGAACCCGCCGCGTCAGCGGCAACCGTCAGCGGCGCAAGCTCGTCCCGAACCCCATCGCCAGCGGCATGCGCAGCCCCAGCGGCGGCGGAGCCGCCATCGCGTCGACCAGCGGGCGCGCGAAGTCGCGCCCGCACACCGTGCCGAGGACGAAGTTCTCCGCCAGCGCAGCGACCTCCGCGTTGTGCTGATGGAGCCGGTGCCCGTCCGTGTGGACCTCGAAGCGGCACACGTCCGCGTTCGCCTTCTTCGCGCGCTCCGCGAGGCGGTACGAGAGTTCGGGGTCGGTGTGCTCGTCGTCGGTGCCATGTACCAACAGCACTTGGCGGCCGACGAGTTGCCGTACCGGTTCCTCCTCGGCGGCGGGACGGTCCGCCGGAGGGTCCGGGAGCCAGAGCGAGAGCGCCAGCACCGACGTGACCATCGGGTGCCCCGCCGCGCGCAGTGCGGCCCGCGCGCCGACGTCGACGCCGACGAGGCACACCGGCACGTCCCCGTACCGCCGTACGACCTCCTCCACGGCCCACTCCGCGTCGCACGCGGGATGCGCCGCCTCCCCGTTCCAGCCGCGGTAGCGGTAGTGCACGACGTGCGCCACCAGCGACGTCTCCGGCTCGCCCTGCAGCGCGCCCCGTACCAGCCGCCGCGCGAGCGGCCGCACCGCCGCCGCCGCGACGGCCGAGCGCCGCCGTGCGCTGTGTTCCATGCCGCCGCCCGGCAGCAGCAGCACCACCGCGTGCGGTGCCGCCCCGGAGGCGTCCGCGCCCATCGCCCGCCCCAGCCGGGCCTCCCGCTCGGGCAACGCTTGCTGAGCCATAGGGAAGACGATGGCAGAAGCGGGGGTGCACGTACGGTGTCGCGGGATCACCATTGCGTATCGAAGCGGACGGGCTCGCCCAACTACCGGTCCCGAAACGGAAGTTAAGGTGCAGATGCCATCTACGCGCGTAGGAGCTAGAGTACACGGATGACGAGCCAGACCCTCAACACCGTTCCCACCCCGCAGCAGATCCGCCGTGCTCCGAAGGCGCTGCTGCACGATCACCTCGACGGCGGTCTGCGGTCGGCGACCATCGTCGAACTGGCTGCCGAGACGGGGTACGAAGCACTGCCCGAGACCGACGCGGAGCAGCTGGAGCGCTGGTTCCGCCAGGCCGCGGACTCCGGTTCCCTGGAGCGCTATCTGGAGACCTTCTCCCACACCGTCGGAGTGATGCAGACCCGTGAGGCGCTGACCCGCGTCGCCGCCGAGTGTGCCGAGGATCTCGCCGCGGACGGCGTGGTCTACGCGGAGGTCCGCTTCGCCCCCGAGCAGCACCTGGAGAAGGGTCTCACGCTCGAAGAGGTCGTCGAGGCGGTCACCGAGGGCTTCCGCGAGGGCGAGCGCCGTGCGCGCGCTGCAGGCGACCGCATCCGCGTCGGTGCCCTGCTCACCGCGATGCGGCACGCGGCCCGTGCCCTGGAGATCGCCGAACTCGCCAATCGCTACCGCGAGCTGGGTGTCGTCGGTTTCGACATCGCGGGTGCCGAGGCGGGCTACCCTCCCACCCGTCACCTCGACGCCTTCGAGTACCTCAAGCGCGAGAACAACCACTTCACCATCCACGCCGGTGAGGCGTTCGGACTGCCCTCGATCTGGCAGGCCTTGCAGTGGTGCGGTGCCGACCGTCTCGGGCACGGGGTGCGCATCATCGACGACATCCAGGACGACGGCACGGGTTCGGTGAAGCTGGGCCGTCTCGCCTCGTACGTACGGGACAAGCGCATCCCGCTGGAGCTCTGCCCGTCGTCCAACCTGCAGACGGGCGCGGCGCCTTCCTACGAGGAGCACCCCATCGGCCTGCTGCGGCGGCTGCACTTCCGCGCCACGGTGAACACGGACAACAGGCTCATGAGCGGTACGAGCATGAGCCAGGAGTTCGAGCACCTGGTGCGGACGTTCCACTACACGCTCGACGACATGCAGTGGTTCACGGTCAACGCGATGAAGTCCTCCTTCATCCCGTTCGACGAACGGCTCGCGATGATCAACGACGTGATCAAGCCGGGCTATGCCGAGCTGAAGAGCGAGTGGCTCTTCCGCGAATGAACCGCCGGCCGCCCACGGCGGCCTCGGCACAGCATGCGGCGGGCCGCGCATCGCTTCCGATGCGCGGCCCGCCGTCGTGGCCGGTGCCCGTGCCAGGCGCTGGTGCTACCAGGCCGTGCGCTCGTTCCCGTTGGGCAGCAGGATCCACAGCGCCAGGTAGAGGAGGAACTGCGGGCCGGGCAGCAGGCAGGACACCACGAAGATCAAGCGCATGGTGCCTGGCTTCATGCCGAAGCGGCGTGCCAGTCCGGCACAGACACCGCCGATCATCCGGCTTTCGCGCGGGCGGGCAAGTGCGGGCATGACGCGACTCCTTCGCTTCGTGTCGTTCATCGACGTCCGGTTTCCACGGTAGGCGGCTGCCACACCCGCAGACATCGGTCTACGGTGCGATCCCGACCCTGGCCGCTCTCGGGGGCGCACTCCCGCCGGCCTCGTCCCCCAGGGGGAGCGCGTCGTGCGGCCCCGTACCCAGGGGGGACCCGCCCCACGGGGGTACGTGCGCGGCTCTGCGCCGCAGCAGCGCCCGTACGGGAGGGAAGACCAGCAGCGAGCCGAGGGCGACTCCCGCGGTGTTCAGCAGCACGGCGTCGACGTTCACCGAGTGCCCCGGCACCGCCGACTGCAACAGCACTATCGCGGACGAGATCAGCACGCCCGCGGAGACCGTACGCGCGCAGGTCGTCGCCAGCGGTCGCTCCGCACGCCACGTCGCCAGCGGCAGCAGCACACCCAGCGGAGCCAGCAGCGCCAGCCCGCGGGCCAGCCCGGTCAGAGAGGCGGGCGACCCCTCATCGAGGTCGGCGCGGATCGTCGCGAAGGGCTGCAGATTCGGGGGCGCGACCCACGGCACCGAGAGAGGACGCAGCGCCAGCCATCCGACGACGGCCAGATACGCGATCAGCAGGACGAGCCCTGCGACGCGGATTCGAGGAGCTGAAGCGGCGGTTCCGCCGCCACGGCCATGACGCTGCACACCAGCAAGGACGCCGCGTTCCCGCAAGCGGTTCCGGGGCTTCGTCACTGCTGCGTACCGGCCGTGGCGGCCGCTTCCGGGCGGGTGCGCAGCGCGGTGTCGCACCTGAAGAGGCGCAGCGGGTCGTCCTCTCCGGCGGAGGCCGGGCCGCCCAGTATCACGGAACGGTCGGTCCCGGCGGCGGCCGTGCCCGCGTACGTGCAGACGATCTGAGCGAGCGCGAAGGACGGCAGGTCCTTCAGCGGCCTGTTAAGCCGCAGCGCCGCGGGCGGGTCGCCCTCGCGCGCCCCGTCGACCTTCAGATCGCGCGGAACGGCCGTCTTGAACCCGGCGGCCTCCTCCTCGGAGTCGGGCTCGGTCTGCAGGGCGTCCAGCAGCCCGCGGGCGACGGGCAGCCGTTCCGAGTCGTCGCCGTCCGGCAGGGCCACGCGCCGGTCGACGGGGGAGACCCGCGAGCCGCAGGCGAGATACACCCGCACGGGCAGGTTGCCGCCGTCGCCACCGTCCGACGTCTCCCGGTCGCCGGGCAGTACGCAGCTCACACGCGAGGGCGCCGCTCCCGCGTCGACGGGCAGGGATGTGGAGCGGATGCCGCATCCGGAGGCGACCGCCCCCAGAAGCGCCAGGCCGGTGAAGGCGAGGCGCAGCCGGGCGTCCGCCGTGACCCGGCGCCATGCGGTGCTGCCGGTGCCGGTGCCGGTGCCGCTGGTGCCGGCGCTTCCCGACGGTCCTGTTCCCCGCGGTGCCGCAGGCGACGGCCTTGTTCCCGGAGTTCCCGGCGTTCCCGCCGCCCTCACTGTCCCCGGCGGCCTTGTCCCCGGTCCTGCCCTCAACGGTCCTCCCCCTTCCCGTCGTCGCCCCTGCCGTCCCCGTCCCGTCCGCCGCCGTGACCACCGCCGTCCGGTCCGCCGTCCTCGTCCTCCTCGCCCGCGTGGTCACCCGGCTCCCGCGGAAGCCGGAGTGTGAAGACGGCTCCGCCGCCGTGCTCCGTGTCGTTGCGCACGGAGATGGATCCGCCGTGGATGTGCGCGTTCTCCTGGGCGATGGACAGCCCGAGACCGCTCCCCTCGGACCGGGGCCTGGACGCGCTGGCCTTGAAGAAGCGGTCGAAGACGTGCGGCAGCATCTCCTCCGGGATGCCCGGACCACGGTCCGAGACCTCGATCAGCAGCTCACCGGGGCGGCCCGCGGCCGCTTCCTCCGTACGCACCGAGACGCGGACCGGAGAGCCGCCGTGCTTCAGCGCGTTGCCGATGAGATTCGCCAGGACGACGTCGAGGCGGCGGGGGTCGAGCCTCGCCATCAGGCCCCGGTCCGCGTCGAGTTCGACGGCGTCGAGCCATGCGCGTGCGTCGATGCAGGCGGTGACCTGGTCGGCCACGTCGACGTCGTCGAGGACGAGCTTCGCCGTGCCCGCGTCGAAGCGCGTGACCTCCATCAGGTTCTCCACCAGGTCGTTCAGGCGGCGGGTCTCGCTGACCACCAGCTGCACGGCGGGCGCGATCATCGGATCAAGGTTCTCCTGCTCCTCCTCCAGCACCTCGGTGACCGCGGAGATCGCCGTCATGGGCGTGCGCAGTTCGTGCGACATGTCGGCGACGAAGCGCCGCGAGGACTCCTCCCGCGCGCTCAGATCCGCGACCCGGTGCTCCAGCGACTCCGCGGTCCGGTTGAACGTCCTGGAGAGCTCGGCCAGTTCGTCCGTCCCCGAGACCTTCAGCCGGGTGTTCAGCTTGCCCTCGCCCAGCCGCCGCGCGGCGTCGCCGAGCCGCCGTACGGGACGCAGGACCGTCGTCGCCGCGGCCTGCGCGAGCAGCATGGCGCCGACCAGCGCCAGCCCTGTCGCGACCCCCAGCGACCAGCCGAGGGAGTTGAGATCGTCGCGCTCCTGCGCCAGCGACTTGCGCATGTAGCCGGAGGGCGTCGGCCCTTCGCCGATCATCTTCGCCCCGCCGACGAGGAAGGGCTCGTTGCCGCCGTCCTCGGCGGTCCGCTGCCAGTACAGGTGGTACGGATGGGAGTTGCCGCTGTCGACGGGGCGGCGCTTGGCGACGGCCGCGCGCAGCTGCGGAGGTATGTCCGCCATGGTGAAGGAGGCCGGGTCCGAGGCGACCGCGCAGCGCACGCCGGCGGCGTCCTCACCGGTGAGCAGCACCTCGTAGTTCTGCGACGAACCGCTCATCTTCTCGGCGGCGTCGCGCAGTTGGCGGCAGTCGTAGCGGCGCGGCAGGCTTCCGGCATTGTCCTCCATCGACTTGCGGAAGTCGTTGAGCGCCGCGTTCTGAGTGCGGGTGAGGACGGCGTCCCTGTTGAGCCAGTACGCGATCCCGGACGCGGAGACCGCGGCCGTGAGTGCCACGAGGGCGAAGACGACGACGAGCCGGAGCCGCAGCGTCGGCAGCATTCCGGCCATCCAGCCGCGCACCCGGTCCTCACGCTCCCGGTTCGCACGCGTGCGCCCCCGCTCCGGCGTCGGCTGCGCCGGGTCGGTCACTGCGGCGCGTCCAGCCTGTATCCGACGCCGCGGACCGTACGGATCAGCGACGGCGACGACGGCACGTCCTCGACCTTCGCGCGCAGCCGCTGGACGCACGCGTCGACGAGACGCGAGTCGCCGAGGTAGTCGTGCTCCCACACCAGCCGGAGCAGCTGCTGCCGCGAGAGCGCCTGGCCCGGCCTCCTGCTCAGCTCCAGCAGCAACCGCAGTTCCGTGGGCGTCAGTTGAAGATCCTCGCCGTTCTTCGTCACGGTCATGGCGGAGCGGTCGATGACCAGGGTGCCGAAGGTCGCCGCGTCGTTGGACTCGCGCTCGCCGCGGCGCATCACCGCACGGATGCGCGCATCCAGGACCCTGCCCTGCACCGGCTTGACGACGTAGTCGTCGGCACCGGACTCCAGACCCACCACGACGTCGATGTCGTCACTGCGCGCAGTGAGCAGGATGATCGGCAGCTGGTCCGTGCGGCGGATGCGGCGGCAGACCTCGAAACCGTCGATGCCGGGCAGCATCACGTCCAGAACGATCAGGTCCGGCCGCTGCTCGCGCAGCAGTTTGAGGCCGTCCTCGCCGGACGCGGCGGTCACCACGCGGTGACCCTGCCGGGTCAGGCCCATCTCAAGGGCCGTACGGACAGCGTCATCGTCCTCGATCAGCAACAGGAAAGGCACGCGGGCCATTCTGTCCCATGCCCCCCTCACACTTCGACCGTACGGTGCCGCTCCCTCGCCCCGCCCCGGACCGTGACGGCACCCCCGGCACCGCGGGAGACCGCAGCTCACACGGCAGGACACGGCCGCCAACGCCCTTGTGACACCGCTGTGACAGACGGGGGACCTGGCGATGAAATCGGCCGGGCAATGTGTACGTCATCAGCGAGCGACCAGGTTTGCCCGAGGGGGGCGCAAGATGAACACACTGCACAGCGACACCGTCAGCGCAGTCATTCACACGCGCCTGCACACCCCTTCGGTTCCGGGAAACCCGGCGAACAAGGTCGCCGAGATGTCCGGAACGATCGGACGTGGGTGCGTCCGTTCCTCCGGACGCGCACGGCCGCCGCACATCACTGCGGTGGAGGGCCTTCGAGGGGAGGCCCGCAGCACGGGGGACGGTGAGTACAGGGAGGAGCCGGGAGCACGGCAGGAGGCCGCGTCGGAGGCGGAGTTCACAGCCTACGTACGCGAGCGCCGCGCCTCCCTGTACGCCACCGCCTACCACCTCACGGGCGACCGCTTCGAGGCCGAGGACCTGCTGCAGAGCGCGCTGTTCTCCACGTACCGCGCGTGGGACCGCATCAGCGACAAGGCCGCGCTCGGCGGCTATCTGCGCCGCACCATGACGAACCTGCACATCAGCGCGTGGCGCCGCCGCAAGCTGAACGAATACCCGACGGAGGAGCTGCCGGAGACCGCCGGCGACCAGGACGCGATGCGCGGCACCGAACTGCGCACCGTGCTCTGGCAGGCGCTCGCCCGGCTTCCCGAACTGCAGCGCACGATGCTGGTGTTGCGCTACTACGAGGGCCGCACGGACCCGGAGATCGCGGACATACTGGACATAAGTGTCGGCACCGTGAAGAGCAGCATCTGGCGCTCTCTGCGCCGCCTGCGCGACGACGAAGTGCTCGCTTTCGGCAGGGACCAGGAGGAGTCGTTCGGCGAACTGGTCGCCTGACCGCACAGACCTGAGGTGCGAGGGCCGGGGGATGGGCCTTCGAGGGGGCCTCGGGGCCGGAGCTGGGGAGCTCCGGTGGGGGGTGCACCGGGGGACGGGGGAACAGAGGGGAAAACGGGGACCCGTCCGGGGGGACGGGACGCGAGAGAGCGGGTGCGGGCAACCGGGGGGTCTGCCCGAACCCGCTCTCTCCTCTTTCTCCTCTTTCTGCTTTCCGGGCCGTGCTGTGTACGTCCGGCGCCGTCGGTACGCCTGCCGCCGTGATACGCCCGGCCGCCCTGCCGTTACCACACCCGTGCTCACGTCACCCGCGTTCGTACCGCCCGTGTTCGCTCGCGGTGCGTGCCGCGCGTACCGCATCGCTCAGCCGCCGTATCCGCTCCCCGGCCTCGTCACGCGCGCACGGGTACGCGCCCAGCTCCCGGTGCCGCGCCACGATCGCCCCCTCTGCCCGCAGCAGCCGCCAGCCGCGGCGCAGCAGGAAGAGTGCCGACTTGCGGCCCTCGCGCAGATCCCGCAGCAGCCGCCGCCGGAACGTCGTCGACGGCCGGCCGCGCAGACAGATCGCGTCGGCGAGCAGACCCAGTTCGCGGCAGCGGGCCACCACGTCGGCGGCAAAGATGCCCTCGGCGATGAAGAGCCGCGCGCCGTCGAGCGTGAGCGTCTCCTTGCCGACGCGGGCGCTCCGCGCGATGTCGTACAGCGGCACGGTCGTACGCCCCGTCGCGCACAGGTCGCGCACCGCGGCCACCGCGGCCTCCGCGTCCCAGGAGGCGGGCGAGTCCCAGTCCACGCCGATGCCGTGCGGGAGCTGGGGCAGCGTGGGGTCGCCGGCCTCCTTGTAGAAGTCGTCGAGACGCATGACGGGGAGCCCGCAGCGTGCCGAGAGCCGGGACTTGCCGGAGCCGGAGGGCCCGGTGAGCAGAATGACGCGGGGCGAGCGCGATATGTCACGGGGATCGGTCACGAGAGACCATTGTCGGCCATCGCGCCCGCGACGGAACCGGGCGGTGCGCCAACCCGAAGCGCATCCGGCCTTCGTCCCAGCGAGCCCGGCGAGATCCGAACGAGGCCTAGCTGGTGACGGCGGCGGCGCTTCCCGCGGAGTTCGCCGCCATGACCCGCATCACGGCGGTGTTCACCGCTTCGGCGCCCCAACTGGCCTGCTCCACTTCCTTCGCACGCTTGTAGACCTTGCCCGACCACGGGATGGAGCGGTGCAGGCTCGTCAGCGTGCCGCTCGCGGAGAGCAGCCCCACCAGCGCCGCCGTACGGGTGTCGGGCTCCGCGTCGTCCATCAGGACGGCACGTACCTTCTCGACCAGGGCCTTCTTGTGCTTGAGGTCCGAGACCGTCATCGACGTCGAAGGGAATATCCCCAGCCACTTCTTGCTTTCCCGGCGGACGATGCCCCGCTTGACGAGCCGGTCGAGCACGGGCTCGCGCAGCCCGGTGCCGATCTCGGCCAGGACGCTCTGGACGCCCCGCACTCGCTTGGCGACCGTTTCGTAGGCGTTCCGGAGCAGCGGGTCCGGCAGCGGGCGGCCGGGGACGGCACGCACCTTCACACCGGTCAGCCCTCTGTCGTCCGGGTCGGCCTTGACGCGTCCGCCGAGACTGAGTTCGACGAGCACGGCGCCGCCCAGCGTGTAGTAGAGAGTGCCTTCGCCGGCGATCGTTCCCGACTTGTCGTCCATCATCAGCAGCATCAGGTCTTCGGCGATGAGCAGTTCGTTCTGCATGTCTCTTCTCCAGCCGTGGTGATCGGGTCGGATCGTCCCGCCCACGTCCTCGCCCGGAGCCTGCGGCCGGAACGGACGGCCGCGAGGCCGGGCGGAGCCCGGGTGGGCTGCCACCGGCCACGACACACTGTGCCGCTGCGGCACAGTCAAGCGGTCAGTGATGTACGAGCCGGACGGCAGCGGGACTTGCCCATGCCGCTACGGCATGGTGTGCACTGGACCCATGGCCTGGAGCACCCGAGAGATCGCCCAGCTCGCCGGCGTCAGCCTGCGAGCGGTACGGCACTACCACGAGGTCGGGCTGCTGGCCGAACCCGAGCGGCGTGCCAACGGCTACAAGCAGTACGGCGTCGCGCACCTGGTGCGGCTGCTGCGCATCAAACGCCTCACCGACCTCGGGTTCTCACTGGCGCAGATCGCTGCCATGGGCGACGTGGAGCACCACCCGGAGGACGCGCTGCGTACCCTCGACACCGAACTGGCGGCCACCATCGAACGCCTCCAGCGAGCCCGCGCCGAACTCGGCCTGATCATGCGTCAGTCGCTGCCGGCCGACCTGCCGCCCGAGTTCCCCCCGGCAGCGCGGACGGAGATATCCGATGCCGACCGGTCCCTGTTCACGGTGATGACGCGAGTCCTCGGGCCGGCCCCTCGGCAGGCCTGGGCCGACATGCTGCGGAACCAGTCCGCCGACCCGACGGACAAGGAGTTCGACGCGCTGCCGGCCGACGCCTGCGAGCAGACCCGGCAGGACCTTGCCGAGCGACTGCTGCCCTCCGTCCGTGAGCTGCTCGACAAGCACCCGGACCTGCGGGCACCGGCTGCCGGCGCGCCTCAGGGCGAGGCATTCGCCAAGAAGACGATGGGGAAGGCCCTCAGGGATCTGTACAACCCCGCGCAGCTCGACGTCCTGGTACGCGTCAACAAACTGCTGCCCGCACGCTCCGGAGGGGGCACCGGCCCTGGCGCCGCTCCCGCCCGCGCCGAAGGTTCCGGCGGAGAAGCGCCGTAGCAAGCACGGGCCGCACTCAGCCCACGCGGCCCAGATGCATGATCACGACGGTGACCGTCGAGTCGAAGATCTCGTAGATCACTCGGTACCTGCCGACATGGATGCGGCGCAGGTACTGCGATCCCAGTTCGGCACTGCCCGCCGGGCGGGGTTCGCGAGCGAGGAGATCGACAGCCTCGAAGACTTGATCCAGACCGGCCGGGTCGTCCTTGAGGAAGCGCGTGGCGGTGTTCAATGCCTGGAGGCGCCAGTTGACCTCGTAGCTCACTCCGGCCGCAGCCCCAGGCGCCTGCCGACCTCCTCATGTGGGATGAGTGTCAAAGTGCCGGCAGCCTTCTCTGCTCTGTACTCCGCGATCGCGGCTGCGTCCTCGAGGTCCATCAGGTCCTGGGGGTTGATCAGTATGGCGGCCGTGTGCCCGTGATCCGTGATCGCGATGCGGTCGTGGGAGTGGGCGGCCCGGCGGACCAAAGTGCCGAACTGGGCCCGTGCTTCGGTCATCGGGTAAGAGGCGTCACTCATAAGCAGAAGTGTACACTTCTGAGCCGAAGTGTGGCGCCGTCCGGTGCCGCCTGCCCGCTCGGCACCGGACGGCGCCCGCACGTTCCTGCCCGCCGCGTCCGCGGCGCCGTCACACCCCGATCGGGTGCCAGACCGTCTTCGTCTCCAGGAAGGCGAGCAGCCGGGACGTACCGGGGTCGGCGGACCAGTCGACGCCCTCGGCGGCGCCCTCGTCCGGGCGCAGAACCCGCTTCAGGTTCTCCGCCGCGGCCGTCTCCAGCTCCTTCGCCAGCTCGCCGTCCGCCCCCGCGCCCGCCAGGTCCAGCGCGTTGACGTCCTGATGCGCGGCGAGCGTCGCCGCGACCTCGCGCGTACGGCCTGAGAGGAGGTTGACCACACCGCCCGGCACGTCCGAGGTGGCGAGCACCTCGGCCAGCGACAGCGCGGGCAGCGGTGCCTTCTCCGACGGCACGACCACAGCCGTGTTGCCCGTGACGATCACGGGCGCGAGCACCGACGCGAGCCCCAGGAACGAGGACTCCTGCGGTGCCAGTACGGCGACGACGCCGGTCGGTTCGGGTGTGGAGAGGTTGAAGAAGGGCCCCGCGACGGGGTTGGCCCCGCCCGCGACCTGGACGATCTTGTCGGACCAGCCCGCGTACCAGACCCAGCGGTCGATCGCCGCGTCGACCTGAGCGGTCGCCGCCGGTCCCGGCAGTCCCTCCGCCGCGGCGACTTCGGCGGCGAACTGCTCGCGCCGTCCCTCCAGCATCTCCGCGACGCGGTAGAGGATCTGGCCGCGGTTGTAGGCCGTCGCGCCGGACCAGCCGCCGAAGGCCTTGCGTGCGGCGGTGACGGCGTCGCGTGCGTCCTTGCGGGACGCCTGAGGTGCGTTGGCCAGCCAGTTGCCCTCGGAGTCGGTCACTTCGTACACCCGTCCGCTCTCGCTGCGCGGAAACTTGCCGCCGACGAAGAGCTTGTAGGTCTTCAGCACATCGATCCGCCGGGCCGGTGTGCGGACCGAAGTCCGCCCCTTCGCCGGAGATTTGGCCGGGGACTTCGCCGGGGACTTGGCCGCGGTCTTGCCGGCGGGCCTGCCCGTCTTCCCCGCCGTCCCGCCGGACTTCGCGGTCTTCTTCGGTTCATCGGACATCGAGGTAGGCCTCCAGACCGTGACGTCCGCCTTCGCGGCCGAAACCCGACTCCTTGTAGCCGCCGAAGGGCGAAGTCGGATCGAACTTGTTGAACGTGTTGGCCCAGACGACGCCCGCCCGGAGCTTGTTCGCCATGGAGAGGATGCGCGAACCCTTCTCCGTCCAGATGCCCGCCGAGAGCCCGTACGGAGTGTTGTTGGCCTTCGCGACCGCCTCGTCCGGCGTACGGAAGGTCAGCACGGACAGCACCGGCCCGAAGATCTCCTCACGGGCGATCCGGTGCGCCTGGCTGACGCCCGTGAAGAGCGTCGGGGCGAACCAGTATCCGTTGCCGGGCAACTCGCAGGGCGCGGACCAGCGTTCGGCACCCTCCGCCTCACCCGAGTCGGCCAGCTCCTCGATACGGGCGAGCTGCTCCGCGGAGTTGATGGCGCCGACGTCGGTGTTCTTGTCCATCGGGTCGCCGACGCGGAGCGTGCGCAGCCGCCGCTTCAGCGCGTCCAGCAGCTCGTCCTGCACCGACTCCTGTACGAGCAGCCGCGATCCCGCGCAGCACACCTGCCCCTGGTTGAAGTAGATGCCGTTGACGATGCCCTCGACGGCCTGGTCGACCGGGGCGTCGTCGAAGACGATGTTGGCGCCCTTGCCGCCCAGTTCGAGGGTGAGCTTCTTGCGCGTACCCGCGACGGTGCGGGCGATCGCCTTCCCCACGGCAGTCGAACCGGTGAAGGCGACCTTGTCGATGTCCGGGTGCGCCACCAGCGCGGCACCCGTCGCCCCGTCCCCGGTGATGATGTTGACGACGCCCCTGGGCAGGCCCGCCTGGCGGCACACGTCCGCGAAGAAGAGCGCGGAGAGCGGCGTCGTCTCGGCGGGCTTGAGTACGACGGTGTTGCCGGTGGCGAGAGCCGGGGCGATCTTCCAGGCCAGCATCAGCAGCGGGAAGTTCCACGGGATGACCTGACCGGCGACCCCGAGCGGCCTCGGGTCCGGGCCCAGGCCGGCGTGCTCCAGCTTGTCCGCCCAGCCCGCGTAGTAGAAGAAGTGCGCCGCGACCAGCGGCAGATCGGCGTCGCGCGTCTCGCGAATCGGCTTTCCGTTGTCCAGCGTCTCCAGCACCGCAAGTTCACGGGCGCGTTCCTGCAGGATGCGGGCGATGCGGAAGATGTACTTCGCGCGCTCGGTGCCCGGCAGGCCGGACCAGCCGGGGAAGGCCGCGCGCGCCGCCCGTACCGCGGCTTCGACGTCCTCGCCGTCCGCCTGCGCGACTTCGGAGAGCACCTCCTCCGTGGCCGGCGAGACCGTCTTGAAGACCTTGCCTCCGGCCGCCTCGCGGAACTCCCCGTCGATGAACAGCCCGTACGACGGGGCGATGTCGACGATCGCGCGGGATTCGGGCGCGGGCGCGTACTCGAAAATCTGGTCTGGCATCTGCCTCAGTCCACCGTCACGTAGTCGGGACCGGAATAGCGGCCGGTCTTCAGCTTCTGGCGCTGCATCAGCAGGTCGTTGAGGAGGCTGGAGGCGCCGAAGCGGAACCAGTCCGGGCTGAGCCAGTCCGGCCCGGCCGTCTCGTTGACGACGACCAGGTAGCGGATCGCGTCCTTGGCGGTACGGATTCCGCCGGCCGGCTTCACGCCGATCTGGGTGCCGGTGGCGGCGCGGAAGTCGCGTACGGCCTCCAGCATCAGCAGCGTGTTCGGCAGCGTGGCGTTCACGGCGACCTTGCCGGTCGAGGTCTTGATGAAGTCGGCGCCCGCGAGCATCGCCAGCCAGGAGGCGCGGCGGATGTTGTCGTACGTCGACAGCTCGCCGTTCTCGAAGATCACCTTCAGATGCGCGGGCTCCCCGCCTCCGGGCCGTCTGCACGCGTCCTTGACGGCCTGGATCTCCTCGAAGACCTTGCCGTAGTCGCCCGCCAGGAACGCGCCGCGGTCGATCACCATGTCGATCTCGTCGGCACCGGCGGCCACGGCCTCCCGGGTGTCGGCCAGCTTCACGGACAAGGCGGCGCGGCCGGAGGGGAAGGCGGTCGCGACGGAGGCGACGTTGATCCCGGAGCCGCCGCCCGCGGACAGCGCCTTCTTCGCGGTGGCCGCCATGTCGGAGTAGACGCAGATCGCGGCGACTTGGGGTGTGGTGCGGTCGCTCGGATCCGGGTTGGCGCCCTTGGCGCACAGGGAGCGGACCTTGCCAGGGGTGTCGGCCCCTTCGAGGGTGGTCAGATCGATCATGGAGATCGCGAGATCGATGGCGTACGCCTTGGCCGTCGTCTTGATGGAGCGTGTGCCGAGGGTCGCGGCACGCGCTTCGAGTCCGACGGCGTCGACGCCGGGCAGCCCGTGCAGATAGCGGCGCAGCGCGGCGTCGGACGCGGTCACGTCCGCGAGCGCGGATGCGGGTGCGGAAGCGGGGGACGCTGTGGCTGTGGACGCTGAAGACATGGTCACCAGAGGAGCATATCTACACGCGTAGCGCCGCCGGTAGGGGGCAACCGCATACGCCTCCCGTGCGGGATGCACGGCAGCCGCGCCGACCGGGCCCGAGCGGGAGCACCAGGAACGGGCCGGGCAGATCGATGCCGAGCCGCAATGTCCGCCATACGGACGGTCCGGCAGAATCAAGCCCCATGAGTAGCGAGTCCCGACCCGAGCGCGAGCGCGAGACCCGGAACGGGCAGGAGGACGAGGTCCCGCCCGGGACCGGCACGGACGCCGGTGCGCGGACGGCCCCCGGAACCGGACAGGCCGACGAGACGGCGCCCGGGTCCGGGTCGGCGCCCGCGTCGGAATCCGAGCCGGAATCCGCGTCGGACGCGGAGCCTGACACCCCGGTGTACGCGGACCGCTGCTACCGCTCGCCGGGCGCCCTCGCCGGCGGGGTCCTGCTGCTGCTCCTCGCCGCCTGGCTAGGCGCGGACGTCCTGATCAACGGCGACACCCGCACGCGCCTGACGGCCGTCTTCGGCCTCGTGCTGGCCGTACCGCTCGTCGTCGCCTTCACTCTCCGCCCCGCCGTGTACGCGAGTGCGCAGCGGATGCGCGTACGGAACCCCTTCCGCACCATCACCGTCCCGTGGGGCACGGTCGAGGCCCTGCGCGCCGGCTACTCCAGCGAGGTCGTCGCGGGCGGCACCAAATACCAGCTCTGGTCGATCCCGGTCTCGCTCCGGGCCCGCAAGCGCGCCTCCCGCCGGGCCGAACGCGCGGAACGTGCGGCCTCCCGCGGCGAGACCGCCGTCGCGCCGGCCCGGCCGATGGGGCTGTTCGGACTGGGCGGCGTGCCGGACGCGGACGACGTGGGCGAGCAGCGCGCGCCCTCGGACCAGGCGATCGACGAACTGCGCCTCCTCGCCGCGGACAACGGTGAGAAGCCGGCGGCGCAGGGCGAGGTCACCGTCCGCTGGGCGTACGAGATCGCAGCCCCCGCTCTCGCCGGTGCCGTCGCCCTCACGGCCCTCCTCGCTCTGCGCTGAGGCGCGTTCGCGCGCCAGGAGAGCTGAACGTCCGCTGGGTGCCGTCTTCTTGAGCCCCGCGCGGTCGGATGAGAAGTCGGGAACACCTGCGGCACCGATCGGTTCTGTAACTCGCTCGTGAGAGTGAAATCCATATCACCGCCGCTCAACTGGCGAATCGATTCTCTGATTGGCGTGGAAGACCGGCACCGGATTCGGAACGCAAATGCATATCGTCAGCAGAATCGAGTTCTCTTGTTTCGTTGCCGTTCGGTGGGGAATCTGAGCGCACCCCTTCACCGGGCATTCGGCCAAGCCGGCCGAGCAACGAGAAAGCGAGAGACAGAAGTGAAGATCAGAAAATCTCTGGCAGTGCTGGCCGCGAGCGCTTCGCTGGCGCTCGGGTTCGGCGGAGTGATGGCGCCTTCTGCCCAAGCACACACCCCGGACTGGGGCGACGCCAGCTACACGCAGACCGACCTGCGGACCGGCACCTGGCGCACCGGCACCGCCGTCGAGTCGCCGGGCGGCTCCCTCATGGACCCGCCGGCCTCCGCCAGGTCGCTTCGCTGCTGGAACGCCGACATCTCCGGTCGTGCGTTCGCCATCTCGTGCTCGGGTTCGCGCTGGCGTGCCTTCGCCGACTGCACGGACGACAGCCGTTACATCACGCCGGCTCTGCGCGGTGCGAAGCGCGTGACCATCTACTGTCCGGCCGGCACCCGTGCGGTGCGCGGCGGTGCGTTCGGCCGCTGAGCCGGAACGCCGGGCACATCCGGAACGGCCCGCTGAGGACTTCGCGTGAAGCCCTCAGCGGGCCTTCGCCGTTCCACCGCCCGCGCTGAACCGTCCCGCGTACGGCGATCAGGCCGGGGTCCCGTAGCGGGCGGCCAGCGCCGTCACCGTCCCGGCGACGGCCTGCCGCAGCTCGGGCGGCCCGAGCACCTCCGCCTCGTCTCCCAGCCGGAGCAGATCTCCGACGGCGACGGCCTGGGTCTCGACGGGCAGTTCCACTTCGCTCCAGCCTTCGCGATCCGGCGGCCCGGCCCTTTCGACCGCTTCCGTGCCGGCCGCACCGAACTGCATCGGCAGCATTTTCCGCGCACGGGGCGATATGCGAAGACGTGCTGTCTCCTTGTACAGCGCCGCTTCCAGGCGTCGTGTGGATTCCTGCCAGTGGGCGGCGAGATCGAATCCGGCCGGGCGTTCGAAGAAATCGCTCGCGGCCTCCAGTTCGAGAATGCGCGATATCCGGTAGGTGCGTGCCGTCTCGCCGTCCGCCATCGCTGTCAAATACCAGATGCCGGCCTTGAGAACGATGCCCAACGGACGCAGCTCCCGGCTGATTTCACCATGCCAGCCGCCGTAGCGGACGTGCAGCGTCTGCTGCTCCCACACCGCCCGTGCGACCGCCGCAAGGTGGGGAACCGGGTCGGCGTCCCGGAACCACGCCGGTGCGTCCAGATGGAACCGGTCCTGGATGCGGCGGGTCCTTGCCGCGAGTCCGGCCGGCAGCGCGGCCTGCAGCTTCAACTGCGCGGTGGCGAGCACCGCTCCGAGGCCGAGGTCCTGCGCCGCGGCGGGGGTTCCGACGAGGAACAGTGCGCCCGCCTCGTCGTCGGTGAGACCGGTCAGGCGCGTGCGGTAGCCCTCCAGAAGGTGGTAGCCGCCGTCGGGCCCGCGCTCCGCGCTGACCGGAACGCCCGACGCGCTGAGTGCCTCGACGTCCCGGTAGACGGTGCGTACCGAGACCTCCAGTTCGGCGGCGAGTTCGGGTGCGGTCATCCGCCCGCGGTTCTGGAGCAGCAGAAGCAGGGAGAGCAGCCGGTCAGCTCGCATGAGGCAAGTATGAGCCGTACCTGACAGGAGGTGTCAGGTACGGCTCATAACCTGCTGGCACACCGCGCCGGGAGGCGCACCGGACCGACGAAGGGGAATCAATGAGCACCGTGCAGGCGCAGACCGCCACCGGCCACTTCACCTTCTCCGACTGGGAGGAGAAGCAGGTCACTTCGGGAGCGGAAGGCCCCCGGCTCGCCCGTGCCTCCGTCGTCAACTCCTTCTCCGGGGGCGTCGAGGCCGTCGGAACGGCCTGCGAGTACTCGATCGTCTACGTGACGGAGACGACCGGCACGTTCACGGGCATGCAGGTGCTGTCGGGCACCGTCGGCGGGCGCAAGGGCACCTTCGCGGTCGCCGAGAACGGTTCGTTCGAGGCCGACGGCACCCTGCGCTGCACCTTCGAGGTCGTGCCCGGGTCCGGCACCGGAGACCTGACAGGGCTGCACGGAACCGGCGGCTTCACCACCAGGCACGGCGAGCAGTCCGTGCCGTACAGCTTCGAATACGGCCTGGGGCGGCTCCCGTGAACTACTTCGGAACACTGATCGCGGTCGCGGACGACTGCCCCGTCACCCGCGGCGTCGTCCCCGCGGCCCGCGGGGGAAGGAAGACGGTCGCCGTGCTGCAGTACGAGATGCTCACCGAGCGGCCCGGCCGGCTGACGCAGGAAGACGTGCTGTTCGAGTCATGGTTCCTGCGCCGGCCCGGAGCGGGCGGCCTTGCCGGACCGGAAGCCGCCGCCCTGCGGGAGGAGTTCTTCTCGAAGGAGCAGCCGTGCCTGCGGGCGTCCCCGCTGCCGAAGAAGTACGGCTTCGGGCTGCTCTTCGACGACGACGGGCTGGTCACGCTCTGTCCCGTGGAGTCCGGCGAGTACGCGCGTCTGGCGGCGGGCGCCGAAGGCGTCACCGTCCTCAAGGCACTGCGCTCGGCGCGTCGTTGACGCCTTCGCCGGCGGCCGCGGGCGTGCGACCGGTGAGGACGGGCGCGGCGCTCAGACGCCCGCCGCGGCCGCCAGATCCGCCTTGAGCGCCGCCAGTACGCTCGCCGCGCCGGTACGGGCTGCCGCCAGCGCCGCCTGGTCGCGTACCGGGACGACCACCTCCAGGTAGCACTTGAGCTTCGGTTCCGTACCGCTGGGACGCACCACCACGCGCGCCTTCTCCACTCCGGCTTCCGGGTCGCCGGCGAGCTGGTAGCGGAGCCCGTCCGTGGGAGGAAGGAGGTCGGAGCCCTCGCTCAGATCCTCCGCGGAGAGGACGGCAAGGCCCGCGAGGGACGCCGGGGGAGCGGCCCGGAGCTGCTCCATCGCCGACGCGATGCGCGACAGGTCGTCGACGCGTACGGAGAGCTGGTCGGTCGCGTGCAGGCCGTGCTCGACGGCCAGGTCGTCCAGCAGATCCGTCAGCGAGCGGTCCGCCTGTTTGAGCTCGGCGGCGAGTTCGGCGATCAGCAGTGCGGCCGTGATGCCGTCCTTGTCGCGTACGCCCTCGGGGTCGACGCAGTAGCCCAGCGCCTCCTCGAAGGCGTAGCGCAGACCGTCCACGCGGGCGAGCCACTTGAAGCCGGTCAGCGTCTCCTCGTAGGGCAGGTCGGCGGCGTGTGCGATACGGGAGACCAGCGAGGAGGACACGATCGTCGTGGCGAACGTGCCGCGCGCACGCTTGTGCACGAGGTGCGTGGCCAGCAGCGCCCCGACGTCGTCGCCGCGCAGCATGCGCCAGCCGTCCTCGGCGGCGGGGTCGGGCACGGCGACGGCGCAGCGGTCGGCGTCCGGATCGTTGGCGATGACGAGATCCACGGGGCCGGACGCGGCGGCGGTCCCACGGGCCGTCGCGAAGGCGAGATCCATCGCGCCCGGCTCCTCCGGATTGGGGAAGGAGACGGTCGGGAAGTCGGGATCGGGACCGGCCTGCTGGTGCACCGGCACCGGCTCGGGGAAGCCCGCCCGGCGGAACGCGGCGAGCAGCGTGTCCGAGCCGACGCCGTGCAGCGCGGTGTGCACGGTGCGCAGGTCGCGGGGCATCCCTTCCGTCAGTACGGCGCCGGTGCGGGCCAGATAGCTCTCGACGGTCTCCTCACCGAGCACCGTCCAGCCCGACTGCGGGCGGGGCACGTCCGCGAGGGGGCCGACCGCCTCGATCCTCGCGGCGATCGCGCCGTCGGCGGGCGGGACGATCTGCGAACCCCCGCCCAGATAGACCTTGTAGCCGTTGTCGCGCGGCGGGTTGTGGCTGGCGGTGACCATCACACCCGCGACGGCGCCGAGCCGCCTGATCGCGAAGGCGAGCACGGGCGTGGGCAGCGGACGCGGCAGCAGGGCCGCGTCGAAGCCGGCGCCGGTCATGACGGACGCCGTCTCGCAGGCGAAGTCGTAGCTCTTGTGGCGGGCGTCGTAGCCGATGACGACGAGGCCGGGGATCTCCCCCTGCCCGTCCGCAGCCGCCGGCCGCCGCTGCTCGCGCAGGTACGCGGCGAGCCCGGCCGCCGCGCGGATCACGACGGAACGGTTCATCCGCATGGGCCCGGCGCCCAGCTCGCCCCGCAGTCCGGCAGTCCCGAACTGGAGGTTGCCGGAGAAGCGGGACGCCAGCTCCGCCTGGTCCTCCACCTCGATGAGCTTCGCCAGCTCCTCGCGGGTCTCCGGGTCGGGGTCCTCGGCCTGCCAGGCCCGGGCACGGGCGACCAGATCCGTCACATCGTCCTGCACAGCTCTGCCTCTCTCCTCAGCCTCTCCGGTACGCGCCGGCGACCGGCGGCCCGGGAGCTCACATCCGGTTCAGCACCTGCGCCAGCAGCGAACCCATGCGGGCGGCCGACTCACGGCCCGCCTGCAGCACTTCCTCGTGGTTGAGGGGTTCACCCGTCATGCCGGCCGCGAGGTTGGTCACCAGGGAGATGCCGAGCACCTCCGCGCCCGCCTCGCGCGCCGCGATGGCCTCCAGCACGGTGGACATGCCGACAAGGTCCCCGCCGATCGCGCGGACCATGCCGATCTCGGCGGGGGTCTCGTAGTGGGGGCCGGGGAACTGCACGTAGACGCCCTCTTCGAGCGACGGCTCGATCTCCTGGCAGAGAGTGCGCAGGCGGGGGGAGTACAGGTCGGTGAGGTCCACGAAATTGGCACCGACGATGGGGGAGGTGGCCGTGAGGTTGATGTGGTCCTTGATCAGTACGGGCTGGCCCGGCACCATGTCGCCGCGCAGGCCGCCGCAGCCGTTCGTGAGCACGACGGTCTTGCAGCCGGCGGCGATGGCCGTACGGACGCCGTGGGTTACGGCGGCGACACCGCGGCCCTCGTAGAAATGGGTCCGGCCGAGGAAGACCAGCACCCGCTTCCCGCCCAGCTCATGGGAGCGCACGGTGCCCGAGTGGCCCTCCACGGACGGCGGGGGGAAGCCGGGCAGCTCCGTCACCGGGAACTCGGACTCTGGGGCCCCGAGCGCGTCCGCGGCGGGCACCCAGCCGGAGCCCATCACCAGGACGACGTCGTGGCTGTCCGTACCGGTCAGCTCCCGCAGCCGGGTGGCTGCGGAATCGGCGGAACGATACGGATCGTCGGCGGTGTTCGAGACTGATTCGTTCACGCGATGAGCGTAGCGGCTTCGAGCCTACGCGCGTAGAGGGTGTCCACTTCCGGGGGCGTGTGTGTGTACGGCTCCGGGCGGGGGTGTGCGCCTGGGGTGCGTTTCTGGTTCCGGGTGCGTGCCGCTCCGGGAGCCAGTCCGGACGGGCATGATTTCCCTCCCTGTACCGGTACGGACCGTTGTGCTGCCTCCCATATACCGGTCCGCAAATCACGCTTGAGTGTCCGGACGTGCCTCCCTGCGCGTCCCGCCCCCTCCCGTCCGCCGGCGGCTCCCCGCCGGTGGCCCCGGCCAGTTGCCTCGTTCCTCCGGGCAGGCCCGGTGCCGCTCTCGGATCACTTCAGGGCCCAACGGGCCTCTGAACACTGATGGTTGGAGCCGCAAGGCACGTACAGGTGCCGAAAGGTCCGCACGGCAGCGATCCCCCACCCATGTGGAAACCACGAGGGGAAAGCCGCTAGGACGACCGGAGGGGGTGGGACGCGGAGGCGGTGGCTCCGGGAAAATCAAGCGCGATTTGCGGACCGCCATATGGGAGGCAGCACAACGGTCCGTACCGGGTTCAGGGAGGTAAATCGTGCCTTCCCGGAGCCGCCGCCGCAGCGGCACGCACCCGGAACCCCGAACACACGCACCGCGAGGCGCACACACGGCCGGCGCGCGCCAGCGCAATGCGCCCGCCGCCCTAACAGGGCCGCTTGCGGATCTCCATCACGTAGTCGTGCGGCGCCCCCGCCGACTCCGCCGCGTCCGCGATGTCGCCGAGGTAGCGGGCCGAGGGGAGGCCTCCCTCGTAGCCGTTGAGGACGTAGCACCAGGCCGTCGTCTCGCCGTCGAGCGTGTGGACGCGGAGCTTCGTGCGCCGGTAGATGCCCATGCCGACGCCCTCCCAGCGGTCCATGGACTCCTCGTCCATGGGCGCGATGTCGTACAGGGCCACGAAGATCTGCGACCCGGGCGACTCGACGACCGTCGCGAGCGCGCCCTCCCAGCCCATCTGCTCGCCGCCGAATGTCAGGCGCCAGTCGGTGACCCATCCGGTGCCGCGCAGCGGGGAGTGCGGGGCTCGGCGCGTCATCAGCCGCGCGTCGAGGTTCGCGGCGTAAGCGGCGTAGAGGGACATGACGACGAGGGTACGGGAGTCCATCGCCGGGGCGGTGGTGGCCAAGGGGGTGGCGCGAGGGGGCCGCCGGCCCCCGCCACAGTCCGGCCTCGCGGCAGGACCGCCCCCGCTTACAGGGCCGGCCTCGCGGCAGGGCCGCCCCCGCGGCGGCGAAGCCGCCCCCCGCAGGTGCCCGCAAGCATGTGCGGGACAATGGAGCATGTGACTCGGATCGTGATCATTGGTGGCGGACCCGGCGGCTACGAGGCCGCCCTCGTGGCGGCGCAGCTCGGCGCCGAAGTGACCGTAGTGGACTGTGACGGCCTGGGAGGCGCGTCGGTGCTCACCGACTGCGTGCCATCCAAGACCCTCATCGCCACGGCCGAGGTCATGACGAACTTCGACTCCTCGTACGAGGAGCTCGGCATCCGGGTCGAGGACAGCACCCACGACCCGGACGACCCCGCCCGTGTGGTCGGCGTCGACCTAGGCAAGGTCAACCGCAGGGTGAAGCGGCTCGCGCTCGCCCAGTCGCACGACATCGTCGCCTCGGTGACGCGTGCGGGCGTACGGGTGCTGCGCGGCCGGGGCCGGCTGGAGCCGTCGCAGGCGCCGGACGGCTCGCGGCAGGTCGTCGTCACGCCGACCGGGGACGCCGCGGGCGGGCCCGACGAGGTGCTGGCCGCCGACGCCGTGCTGGTCGCGACGGGCGGTCATCCGCGGGAGATCCCGGACGCGCAGCCGGACGGGGAGCGGATCCTCAACTGGAAGCAGGTCTACGACCTGGAGGAGCTGCCCGAAGAGCTGATCGTGGTCGGTTCCGGTGTCACGGGCGCCGAATTCGCGGGCGCCTACCGGGCGTTGGGCTCGCACGTCACGCTCGTCTCGTCGCGGGACCGGGTGCTTCCCGGTGAGGACCCGGACGCGGCGGCCGTGCTGGAGGACGTCTTCAGGCGACGCGGCATGAACGTGATGGCGCGTTCGCGGGCCGCGTCGGCGAGGCGCGTCGGAGACAAGGTCGAGGTGGAGCTGCAGGACGGCCGCACGATCACCGGAAGCCACTGCCTCGTCGCCGTCGGCGCGATCCCCAACACGGCGGACATGGGCCTGGAGGAGGCCGGGGTACGGCTGAAGGATTCGGGCCACATCTGGACCGACAAGGTCTCACGTACGTCGGCGCCCGGTGTCTACGCGGCCGGTGACTGCACCGGAGTCTTCGCGCTCGCGTCCGTCGCGGCGATGCAGGGCCGGATCGCGATGTACCACTTCCTCGGCGAGACGGTCACGCCGCTGAATCTGAAGGCCGTCTCCGCGAACGTCTTCACCGACCCCGAGATCGCCACGGTCGGCTACAGCCAGGCGGATGTGGACAGCGGCCGGATGGACGCCTGGTGCGTGAAGCTGCCGCTGCTGCGGAACCCGCGCGCGAAGATGCAGGGCATCAGGGACGGCTTCGTGAAGCTGTTCTGCCGTCCCGGTACGGGGATCGTGGTGGGCGGTGTGGTCGTCGCCCCGCGCGCGAGTGAGCTGATCCATCCGCTGTCCGTGGCTGTCGACAACAACCTGACGGTGGGGCAGATCGCGAACACCTTCACGGTGTATCCGTCGCTGACGGGCTCGATCGGCGAGGTCGCCCGGCAGTTGCACACGCGCAAGACGGCCGAGGAAGGCTGAACCGACCGGCCGGTTCTACCTGTTTGTCTCTATATCACGTGGCTGATGCAGCTATGGACAACTTCCAAAAATCGACGAAAACTGCTGAAAGCAGACGGTCGTTGGGGTTACTGTCAGTTCCGTGTTCGCTGCAGAACGTCGCCAATTGATCCTGGAAATGGTGCGAGCCAACGGAGCCGTGTCGCTCCGTGAGCTCGCCCGCGTCGTCCAGACCTCCGAAGTGACCGTGCGCCGTGACGTACGGGCCCTGGAGGCAGAAGGGCTGCTCGACCGCCGGCACGGCGGTGCCGTCCTGCCCGGAGGTTTCACACGTGAGACGGGCTTCCCGCAGAAGTCCCACATGGCGACGGCCGAGAAGACGGCCATCGCCGATCTCGCCGCGGGCCTCGTCGAGGAGGGCGAGGCCATCGTCGTCGGCGCGGGGACGACGACGCAGGAGCTGGCCCGCAGACTGGCCCGCGTGCCGGGCCTCACGGTGGTGACCAACTCCCTGCTCGTCGCACAGGCGTTGGCGCATGCCAACCGCGTCGAGGTGGTGATGACGGGCGGTACGCTGCGCGGCTCGAACTACGCGCTGGTCGGCAGCGGCGCCGAGCAGTCCCTGCAGGGGCTGCGTGTCTCCCGGGCCTTCCTCTCGGGCAGCGGGCTGACCGCGGAGCGCGGGCTGTCCACGTCCAACATGCTCTCGGCGAGCGTCGACCGCGCGCTGGTGCAGGCCGCGGCGGAGGTCGTCGTCCTGGCCGACCACACGAAGCTCGGCACGGACACCATGTTCCAGACGGTCCCCACGGACGTCATGACGCGCCTGGTGACGGACAAGCCGCCGCCTCATGAGGACCGTGCGGGCACGGAGTTGCAGGCTCTGGCGGACCAGGGCGTACAGATCACCGTGGCCGGAATGACTCCGGCGGGCGCCGCCGAGGCCCCGGCTCCGGTACAGGGCGGCGCACGCGGCGGCGGCGCCGAGAAGGGCCCGGGGCGCCGGGATGTTCCGATGCCCGGCCAGCGGCGCAACGTGCCGCCGGGCGGGGGCGGTTCGCAGGCGCCGCAGCTGCGCAGCGCGCCCGCGCTGCCCGAACAGTCGCCCGCCGCGGGGCGTGTGGCCGATCTGGCCCCCAGGCGCCGCTGAGCGTCCTCAGCACCGGCAGCAAGCCGCCCGCCGTCCCCCGACAGGGGCGGCGGGCGGCTTCACTTCACGTGCCGGCCCGGTGGCGCTGCCCGCTCAGTCCTTGATCTCGCAGATGACGGTGCCGGCGGAGAGCGATCCGCCGATCTCGGCGTGCAGATCCTTGACGGTGCCGGAGCGGTGGGCGTTGAGAGGCTGCTCCATCTTCATCGCCTCGAGTACGACGACGAGTTCGCCCTCCTCGACGTGCTGGCCCTCCTCCACGGCCACCTTGACGATGGTGCCCTGCATGGGGGACGCGAGGGCGTCGCCGGAGGCCGCGCCGCCCGCCTTCTTGGCCGCCTTGCGCTTGGGCTTCTTGCTGCCGCCGGCCGCCGGTGCTGCCGTGGCGCTCAGCGACGAGGGCAGGGAGACCTCCAGCCGCTTGCCGCCAACCTCGACGACGACGGTCTCGCGGGTCCCCTCGTCCTCCTCGGCGTCCGTGCCGGGAGCGGCGAAGGGCTTGATGTCGTTGACGAACTCCGTCTCGATCCACCGGGTGTGGACGTCGAAGGGCGCGCCGGCGCGGCCGTTGACCTCCGGCGCGAACGCCGGGTCGCGTACGACGACGCGGTGGAAGGGCAGCGCGGTGGCCATGCCCTCGACGGTGAACTCCTCCAGCGCGCGTGCGGCCCGCTGCAGGGCCTGCTGCCGGGTGGCGCCGGTGACGACGAGCTTGGCCAGGAGCGAGTCCCAGGCGGGGCCGATGACGCTGCCGGACTCCACGCCCGCGTCGAGCCGCACGCCGGGTCCGCCGGGCGCGGCGAAGGTGGTCACGGTGCCGGGCGCCGGAAGGAAGTTGCGTCCGGGGTCCTCGCCGTTGATACGGAACTCGAAGGAGTGACCGCGCAGTTGCGGGTCCTCGTAGTCCAGCGTCTCGCCGTCGGCGATGCGGAACATCTCCCGTACGAGATCGATGCCCGTGATCTCCTCGGTCACCGGATGCTCGACCTGCAGACGGGTGTTGACCTCCAGGAAGGAGATCGTGCCGTCCTGGCCGACGAGGAACTCGCAGGTGCCGGCGCCGCTGTAGCCGGCCTCCTTGAGGATGGCCTTCGACGCGCGGTACAGCTCCGCGTTCTGCTCGGCGGTCAGGAAGGGCGCGGGCGCCTCCTCGACCAGCTTCTGGTGGCGTCGCTGCAGTGAGCAGTCACGCGTGGAGACCACCACGACGTTGCCGTGCTTGTCGGCCAGGCACTGCGTCTCCACGTGCCTGGGACGGTCCAGGTAGCGCTCGACGAAGCACTCGCCGCGCCCGAAGGCGGCCACCGCCTCGCGTACCGCCGACTCGTACAGCTCCTCGACCTCGTCCAGCGACCGCGCGACCTTCAGGCCGCGGCCGCCTCCGCCGAACGCCGCCTTGATGGCGATGGGCAGCCCGTTCTCCTCGGCGAAGGCCACGACCTCCGCCGCACCCGAGACGGGGTCCTTCGTGCCGGCGACCAGCGGCGCACCCGCACGCTCCGCGATGTGCCGCGCCGAGACCTTGTCGCCCAGAGCGCTGATCGCGTCCGGCGGCGGGCCGATCCAATTCAGGCCGGCGTCCATCACGGCCTGCGCGAAGTCGGCGTTCTCGGAGAGGAATCCGTAGCCGGGGTGGACGGCGTCGGCGCCCGAGTCGGCCGCGGCCTTGAGCACCTTGTCCATGTCCAGGTAGCTGGCAGCCGGTGTGTCACCGCCCAGTGCGAACGCCTCGTCGGCGACCCGCACGTGCAACGCGTCCCGGTCCGGCTCGGCATAGACGGCGACGCTCGCGATCCCCGCATCCCGGCAGGCACGGGCGACGCGAACAGCGATTTCGCCCCGGTTGGCGATGAGCACCTTGCGCACGATGACTCCCTACTTGGCGCTGCGCCGCAACAGCATTCGATGTGGTGAGTGTGTCGTGAGTTTAGGTACTGGCGACACCACTGGCCGAGCCGCCCACAGGCGTGAGCTTTCCCACACGGACTGTGACGTGCGGCAGTCACAGCCCTTCGTGATTCCCGTCATCCCAAGGTACGCCGGGCTTCCGGCGAGTCCCGCCGCCTTTCGGATGTGGTCAACGTCTCCGCGCGGTGAGCGGTGACGGACGGACCGGTCTTTGTGGGGTTCCTATGAATCGCGGGACGAAACTTTGCTTCGCGGCAGGCCTCTTGCCCGCTGTGATACCCGTAAGTAGCGTTCACGTTGCCCTGGCGGCGTACTCCAGGTAACGAACAGCATCGGCCATGGCCCGGTGAAAAGTGGAAGAGGGTGGGCGAGGTGGGGCTCCGACGATCGGTTGCCGCGGCTGCGGCGCTGATACTGGTGGTCGAGGCGGTCGGCATCGTTCTGCTGAACATCTTTCTCAGCATGGTCGTGGACGCGCAGCAGATGTCCATGGCCCATCTCGAACCTCGCTCGATGTCGCTCTCCGCCGTGGTCGCGGGCGGGCTCTTCGGCGGCTACCTCCTGCTGTGTGCAGTGGTGTTGGCGCGTACGGCCATCCGGGACAAGGCGCCCGTGGGCCTGCTGCGCATCATCCTCATCAGCGCAGCCGTCGTGCACGGGATGCTGGGCGCCGCGTCCGTCGGGCTGGTCGGCTGGGTGGCGTTCTTGTTCATGATGCTGGTGCTGGGGCTGATCGTCTGGTCGCTGCTTTCCTACAGCCCCGAAGAGCCTTCCGCGGAGGGGACTTCGCAGCAGGGTACGGACGCGCCGCCGCCGTCGGGCGGTTCGCAGCCGGAGCCCTCGGCGCCCTAGAAACGCGGGCTCAGGCCGGCGCGTCCGGGGCCCACAGGTCGGTGATACGGACCCCCAGCCGGGTGAGGAGTTCGCGCAGCAGCGGCAGCGACAGCCCGATCACCGTTCCGTGATCGCCCTCGATGCCCCTGATGAACGGCGCCGAACGGCCGTCGAGCGTGAACGCGCCCGCGACGTGCACGGGTTCGCCCGTGGCGACGTAGGCGGCGATCTCCTCGTCGCTGGGCTCGCCGAAGTGCACGGTGGTGCCGGCCGTGGCCGAAGTGCCCGCGCCGTCACGGGTGTCGAGGACGCAGTGGCCCGTCTGCAGCACGCCTGAGCGTCCGCGCATCGCCTTCCAGCGGGCCGTCGCCTCCTCGCCGTCGGCGGGCTTGCCCAGCGGCTCTCCGTCCAGTTCGAGCACGGAGTCGCAGCCCACGACGAGCGCGTCCGCGGCCTGCGGGAGGGCGGCGACGGCCTGGGCCTTGGCCTCCGCGAGTACGCGCGCGAGCTCACCCGGGGTCGGTGCCGACAGCGCGTCCTCGTCCACGCCGCTGACGATCACCTCCGGCGCGAAACCGGCCTGCCGCAGCAGCCCCAGACGCGCGGGGGACGCGGAGGCGAGCACGAGCCGGCGAGCGGGCGCGTACGGGCGGGACTGTGGCTGCTGCTGTGATGTCGGTGAGGCCATGGGGCAATCGTAGGGACCGGCGAAGCTACGCGTCCGGCCGGACGTTGGCCAGCACGAAGGATGCGATCACGACGAGGGGCAGCAGCCAGCACAGGCGCCGCAGCATCGCCAGAGTCGCGCGCATCTCCGTCGGAGGCTCGTCACGGGGGTCGGACCACAGCATGTTTCCCATGCTGCGTGCGCACGTACGCACCGCGCCTGAGTACGCGTACTCAATCACGCGCGAGCGCGGACGGGCGCGGGATTCCCGCGCCCGTCCACGAGCCTCCGGTACGCGCGATCGCGGCCGGGACCTCGGCCTGCCGCTCAGCCCGGCCAGTACGTCGTGCGCCACGCCTTCGGGCCCGGGTGAGGCACCCGCCGCGGGACCGTACGGGCGGGATCGGCCCACTCCTGTGCGGCGCGGGAGGCCGGCGCCTCAGCCGCCACCGCGGCCGCCCGTGCCCGGACCACCGCGAGCGCGGCGGCCAGCTCCTCCGGAGTCGGATTGCCTCGGACCACCTTGATCGGCGGGAACGGCGGGTGCTCCCCGTGCTCCTCCGTCGTCGTGGGATCGAGCATGGCGGACGGCCTCCTCACAGCGGGATGTTGCCGTGCTTCTTCGGGGGCAGCTGCTCGCGCTTGGAGCGGAGCGTGCGCAGCCCGCGCGTGATGTGGCGGCGGGTCTCGGACGGCATGATCACAGCGTCCACATACCCGCGTTCGGCCGCGGCATACGGGTTCAGCAGCGCGTCCTCGTACTCCTGCGTCAACTGCGCACGCAGCTCCTCGCGTTCATCGTCGCCCTCGACCCCGGCGAGACGCTTGCGGTGCAGGATGTTGACCGCGCCCTGAGCACCCATGACGGCGATCTGCGCGGTGGGCCAGGCGAAGTTGAGGTCGGCGCCGAGGTGCTTGGAGCCCATGACGTCGTACGCGCCGCCGAAGGCCTTCCTCGTGATGACGGTGATCAGCGGGACCGTCGCCTCCGCGTAGGCGTAGATCAGCTTGGCGCCGCGCCGGATGATGCCGTCGTACTCCTGGTCCGTGCCCGGCAGGAAGCCCGGCACGTCGACGAAGGTGATGACCGGCACGTTGTACGCGTCGCAGGTGCGCACGAAGCGCGCGGCCTTCTCGCTGGCGTCGATGTTGAGGCAACCGGCGAACTGCAGCGGCTGGTTGGCCACGACACCCACCGACTGGCCCTCGATCCGCCCGAAGCCGGTGATGATGTTCGGCGCGAACAGCGCCTGTGTCTCCAGGAATTCACCGTCGTCCAGCACGTGCTCGATCGCGGAGTGCATGTCGTACGGCTGGTTCGCGGAGTCGGGGATGAGCGTGTCCAGCTCGCGGTCCTCGTCCGAGGTCTCCAGGTCGGCCTCCTCGGGGAAGACCGGCGGCTCGGAGAGGTTGTTGGACGGCAGGTAGGACAGCAGCGCCTTGACGTACTCGACGGCGTCCTTCTCGTCCCCCGACATGTGGTGTGCGACGCCGGAGGTGGTGTTGTGCGTGCGCGCGCCGCCCAGCTCCTCGAAGCCGACGTCCTCGCCGGTCACCGTCTTGATGACGTCGGGCCCGGTGATGAACATGTGCGAGGTCTGGTCGACCATCACCGTGAAGTCGGTGATGGCGGGGGAGTAGACCGCGCCGCCCGCGCACGGGCCGACGATGAGGCTGATCTGCGGGACGACCCCGGAGGCGTGCACGTTCCTGCGGAAGATCTCAGCGAACAGGCCGAGCGCGACGACGCCTTCCTGGATGCGCGCGCCGCCGCCGTCGTTGATCCCCACGACGGGGCAGCCGTTCTTCAGCGCGAAGTCCATGACCTTGACGATCTTCTCGCCGTAGACCTCGCCGAGCGAGCCGCCGAAGATCGTGAAGTCCTGCGAATAGACGCAGACGGGGCGGCCGTCGACCGTGCCGTATCCGGTGACGACTCCGTCGCCGTACGGACGGTTCTTCTCCAGGCCGAAGTTGGTGGAGCGGTGCCGGGCGAACTCGTCCAGCTCCGTGAAACTGCCCTCGTCGAGCAGCAGATCGACCCTCTCGCGCGCTGTCAGCTTCCCTTTCGCGTGCTGCTTCTCCACCGCCCGCTGCGAGCCCGCGTGCGTCGCCTCCGCGGCGCGGCGTTCGAAGTCCGCGATCTTCCCCGCGGTCGTATGGATGTCAGGGCTCTGCTCGGACATCTGAGTGCGGCTCCTACTCCTCAGCGTGCGGCTACCGGTTCGTAGGCTATCCGCGAAGGAGCCGTTCGTCGGTGCGGCGTTGGACACACTCGCAAAGGCGGCCGCGCGTCACCCGTCGCGCAGGCGGCGGCCCCTGCCGCGCGCCTACGCTGGCGCCATGACGCCGAACCCGTCCGACCCGCCCGGTCCCTCCGAGCCGCCCGGTCCCTCCGAGCCGTCCGAACCCTCCGAGCCGTCCGGCCGGGCAGGGGACCCGGGCAGCCGCTGGTCCGACCTCAGCCGGCCCCCGCTGAACGCCGCCTCGCTGCGCCGCGCGCTGACCGGGCAGGACAGCCTGTGGACGTCGCTGGACGTGGTCGAGCGCACCGGCTCGACCAACACCGACCTCGCGCAGCGGGCGCGCGAGGGCGGCGCACGCGAGGGCGCCGTGCTCGTCGCCGAGGAGCAGACCGCCGGCCGGGGAAGACTGGAGCGCGGCTGGAGCGCACCGGCCCGCTCGGGTGTCTTCGTCTCCGTGCTGGTCGTACCGCCGGTGCCGCAGGAGCGCTGGGGATGGGTGCCGCTCATCGCGGGGGTGGCGACGGCGAGCGCACTGGCCCGTACGGCCGGCCTCGACACGAAACTGAAGTGGCCCAACGACGTCCTCGTCGACATCGCGGGAGAGGAACGCAAGACCGGCGGCATCCTCGCGGAACGCACGGACGTGGCCCCCGCGCGGGACGAGAGCGGTGAAGGCGCCGCGGGGATCGTCCTCGGCATCGGGCTCAACGTCTCGCTGCGCGAGTCGGAGCTGCCCGTTCCGGCGGCGGGCTCGCTCGTGCTCGCCGGAGCACGGGCGGCCGACCGCGATCCGCTGCTGCGCGCGGTGCTGCGTTCCTTCGAGGACTGGTACGGGCGCTGGACGGCCGCCGACGGCGACCCGCTCGTCAGCGGAGTGCTGGAGGCCTACGCCGCCGGGTGCGCGACGCTCGGCCGCCATGTACGCGCCGAGCTGCCGGGCGGCGGGGAACTCGTCGGGGAGGCGGTCGCCGTCGACAGCGACGGACGGCTCGTGATCGGCACGGAGGACGGGGTGCAACGCCCGGTCTCCGCGGGCGACATCGTGCATCTGCGCGGCGACGGGGGGCACGGAGGGAGCGGCGGCACGGACGCGTGACCCCGGGCGCTCCGCACCGCGCGTGCACCGGCGCGGGCGGTGGGCGCGCACACGTGTTCCTCCCCCAGAGCCTCCGGCCTGGGAGGTACCCCCAGCCGGTGGTCCGCTTCTGATGGTCCGTTCGCAGAGGGGCCTGTTCAGCGCACTGCTGCCGTATTGTTGGCACGCGGCGGAGGGGACACGGATGTGAGGCGTCCCGGTGATCCCCGGAAGATCTCAGAAGAGAACGGAAGGGCAGTGCGCAGGGACGACCGGACCGGGCAAGGGGCGGACAGTGGCCGACGATGAACCGGACATTCCCGCGCGTACGTCCGGGCCGCAGTCCGCGCCGGAGCCGGGGCGGGAGCAGGGGCCGGCGGCGCCGCCCGCCGAAGCCGACGGAGCGGGCACAGCGCCACACGGAAGACACGGAACACACGGAACGGACGAGCCGGACCCGGCCCCCGAGGCACCGTCGCCGGCGGTCCCCGGCAGCCCGGACGGTTCGGACCCCCAGGGCATCTTCGAGGACGACGAGGACGACCCGAGCGCGCTGCGCATCGAGCAGCTGATCCTCGGCTCGAAGCGGCAGTACACCCCCTTCCAGGCGGCCCGGGCGGCAGGCGTCTCCATGGAGCTGGCCTCCCGCTTCTGGCGGGCGATGGGCTTCGCCGACGTGGGCCAGGCCAAGGCGCTCACCGAGGCGGACGTGCTGGCGCTGCGGCGCCTCGCCGGCCTGGTCGAGGCGGGGCTGCTCAGCGAGGCGACGGCCGTGCAGGTCGCCCGCTCGACAGGGCAGACCACGTCGAGGCTGGCCGACTGGCAGATCGACTCCTTCCTGATGGGGCTCACCGAGCCGCCCGAGCCCGGCATGACGAGGAACGAGGTCACCTATCCGCTCGTGCAGCTGCTCCTGCCCGAGCTGGAGGAGTTCCTGGTGTACGTGTGGCGGCGGCAGCTCGCCGCGGCCACCGGCCGGGTCGTACAGGCGCTGGACGACGAGGACACCGTGGCCAGGCGGCAGGCCATCGCCTTCGCCGACCTCGTGGGTTTCACGCGGCTGACGCGCCGTCTGGAGGACGACGAACTGGGCGAGCTGGTCGAGGCGTTCGAGACGACGGCCGCCGACCTGGTCGCCGCCAACGGCGGCCGTCTGATCAAGGCGCTCGGCGACGAGATCCTCTACGTCGCCGAGGACGCCGGCACGGCGGCCGAGATCGGTCTGCGGCTGATCGAGACCATGACGAACGACCCGACCATGCCCGAGCTCCGCGTCGGCATCGCCTTCGGCACGATGACGACGCGGATGGGGGACGTCTTCGGCAACACGGTCAATCTCGCGAGCAGGCTGACGTCGATAGCTCCCAAGGACAGGGTCCTCGTGGACGGCGACTGCCGTGCGGAGCTGGTCGCCTCGGGTGACGCACCGGAGTCGGAGAAGGAGACCGAGGACCTGTCGGACTACCGCTACGCGCTTCAGCCGCTGTACCAGCGTCCGGTGCGTGGCCTGGGCGTCGTCGAGCCCTGGATGCTGAACCGCCGCTGAGCCGGGGCGTTCCGGGTACGGCTCGCGCGCCGACTCTGTTCCCGGGTCGTTCCCGGGTCCTTCCCCGGTCCGGGGCCGGTCCCGGGAATATGCCGTCCGGGGTCCGCGAGGTGACCGTACAGTTGCCCGCGGAACTGGTGAGCGAGCGTCAGCCGGAGGGGCCATGAGCACGGTGAGCGAAGCGCGTTACGGCGAGTGGATCGTGGTCCGCAAGGACGCCGAGACCCACATCGCGGAGCTCGTACTGGACCGGCCGAAGGCCATGAACGCCGTCTCCTCAGAGGTCGCGGCCCGCCTCGCCGACGCCTGTACCGCCCTCGCGGCGGACCGGAACGTACGCGTCACCGTGCTCACCTCCAGCAACGACCGGGCGTTCTGCGTGGGCGCCGACCTCAAGGAGCGCAACTCCCTCAGCGACGCGGAACTCGGCCGTCACCGGCCCACTGCCCGCGCCGCCTACACCGGTGTGCTGGACCTGCCGATGCCGACGATCGCCGCGGTGCACGGCTTCGCCCTCGGCGGCGGCTTCGAGCTCGCCCTCTCCTGCGACCTGATCGTGGCCGACCCCACGGCCGTCGTCGGGCTTCCCGAGGTCTCCGTCGGCGTCATTCCGGGCGGTGGCGGCACGCAGCTGCTGCCCCGCAGGGTGGGCGCGGCCCGCGCCGCCGAGCTGATCTTCTCCGCGCGGAGGGTCGAGGCCGCCGAGGCCCGCGAACTCGGTCTCGTGGACCACCTGGTGGGCGTCGGGCAGGACCGCGAGGAGGCGTTCGCGCTCGCCGCCCGCATCGCCGGGAACTCGCCGGTGGGCCTGCGCGCCGCCAAGCGTGCGCTGCGTACGGGCTGGGGGATGGACCTGTGGGCGGGGCTGGAGATCGAGGACGCGGCCTGGCGCACCGTCGCCTTCTCCGACGACCGGACCGAGGGCGTGGCCGCCTTCAACGAGAAGCGGAAGCCGCAGTGGCCGGGCGAGTGAGGCGCTGACCGCTGACCGCTGACCGCTGAGGGGTGAGGGCGGACGGCTGAGGGCCGACGGTGACCGTCGGCCGGTGCCCGCCGCCTGTGCCGCCCCGCCGTGCGTCTCCGGCCCTCGGTTAACCCGTACGGCAGGGTCCGCCCGCGGTGTCTCGCGGCCGCCCGTACCGCCGCAGCCGCGCGGCCGGGCCGGGGTTCCGGGCGGCCCGGGGGCGCCGGTGGACTCGAGAGGATTGTCCGGACTGGTCCTAGCCTGGCTCTCATGGGAGAGGACATACGCCTGCGAGCTGTCGCCGAACTGGCGCAGGCCATGGCCGGTGCGCAGCGCTTCTGCGAGGCGCACCCCCGCCACTCCGCGCAACGCGAGGTCGCGCACGCCGCGGCCGTGCACGCATGCGCAGCCATGGACGGAACGTTCGCCGCCCTCTCCGCCTGGGACCGCGCACGCGGCAGGCTGGACGTGCTGGTCAATGTCGGCGAACTCGCCCCGGGCGAAAGCGAGTTCCCCGAGCAGGAGTCCTACCCGGTGCACGACTTCCCGGAGATCACCGAGCTGCTGCCCGAGCGGTGGGCGGCGGACGGCGCGGACGAGCCGCCGGCGTGGATCGAGACCGCGGACGGTCAGGGCCCCCTGGGGTCCCCGGGCTCCGCGGGCCCCCCGGGCCCCGGCCGTGCCGGGGGAGCAGGTGTCGCCGGTCTCTCCGCCGAGGGCGCTCCCGGGAATGCCCGCGTGGCCGCTCTGCGCCGGCGCGGCCGCGGCTGCTGTGTGGTCGCGCCGATCGTGCTGCGCGGGCGCGCGTGGGGCGAGCTGTATGTGGCCCGCGGCCCCGGAGCGCCGGTGTTCGACCGCTCCGACGCCCACTTCGCGACGATACTGGCCGAGGTCATCGCCGCGGGCATCGCGCAGAACGAGCAGCTGGAGGAGGTGCGCCGGCTGGCCTTCACCGACCAGCTGACCGGCCTGGCCAACAGGCGGGCCATCGAGGGCAAGCTGGACGACGGGCTGGACCGCCACCGCGAGGACGGCACCGTCGTGAGCCTCGTGGTCTGCGACGTCAACGGCCTCAAACGCGTCAACGACGAGTTCGGTCACGCCGCCGGGGACCGGCTGCTGGAGCGGTTCGGGATGGTGCTGTCGCTGTCGGGCGCGAAGCTTCCGGGTGCGCTGGCGGCCCGCCTCGGCGGCGACGAGTTCTGCCTGCTGACGGTGGGACCTCCGGCGGACCAGGTCGTACGGGCCGCTGAGGAGGTCTGCCGCAAGGCTCTCGGGCTGCGGGGCGGTGACGGCGTCTCGTGCGGCGTGGCCTCCACGGGCGACCGGACGGGGACGGTGAGGTCGGCCGCCCGGCTCTTCCGGCTGGCGGACGCCGCGCAGTACCGCGCGAAGGCGGCGCGGGCGCTGGGGCCGGTGGTCGCCGGCCGCGAAGGCGATACGGAGGATCCCGTCGTACGCCTCGCGGACGCATCCGAGGCGGAGGAGGCCGCACCGTCGGCGCCCGCGGGCGACCGGCGTCACTTCCGCGGCCACACCGGGAAGCCGGACGAAGCGGAGGCTCCAGGTCCTGAGGGCCGCGCGCGGCAGGGGTGGCCGGGGCGGCGGCCGGAACCATCCGGCCGTGGCGAGCCGGGCCGGGCGCCCGGACCGCCCGACCCACCGGGCCCGGCCGACCCTCCGGACCTCGTCCGGCGTCCGAACCCGCCCGGCTCCCCGGACCGGGTGGCCCCGCCGGACCGGCCGGGCCCGCGCGTCCGCAGCCCCGAGGTGTGAGCGGCCGGTCCCGCACCTTGCCGGTCCGCTGCCGCGTGCCGTCCCGCACCCTTCACGCGTCACCGTCGTACGGACCCGGACCCGGACCCCGGACCAGATCCCGTCCCGTACCCCGGTCGTGACAGGAATCGATTCACTCTTTAGGGTGCCTGAATATGAGTATGCACACCGTGGTGCTGGGCGACTCCGGCACGAGCCCCGATGACGTCATCGCCGTCGCCCGGGACGGCGCCCGCGTGGAGCTGTCGGCACAGGCGCTGGCGGCCCTCGAAGCCTCCCGGCGTCATATCGAGGAACTGGCCGCCAAGCCCGAGCCCGTGTACGGCGTTTCGACCGGTTTCGGCGCCCTCGCCGTACGCCACATCAACCCTGGGCTGCGCGCGCAGCTCCAGCGCAACATCGTGCGCTCGCACGCCGCCGGCATGGGCCCGCGCGTGGAGCGTGAGGTCGTCCGCGCGTTGATGTTCCTGCGTCTGAAGACTCTCGCCTCGGGCCGCACCGGCGTACGTGCCGAGGTGGCGCAGTCCATCGCGGCGCTGCTCAACGCCGGGATCGTCCCCGTGGTGCACGAGTACGGCTCCCTCGGCTGCTCCGGCGACCTCGCCCCGCTCTCCCACTGCGCCCTGACCCTCATGGGCGAGGGCGAGGCCGAAGGCCCCGACGGGCACGTGGCCCCCGCCGCGGAACTCCTCGCCGCACACGGCATCACCCCCGTCGAACTGCGCGAGAAGGAGGGCCTGGCGCTCCTCAACGGCACGGACGGCATGCTCGGCATGCTCCTGCTCGCATGCGCCGACCTCGCCCGCCTCTTCACCTCGGCCGACATCACCGCCGCGCTCACGCTGGAGGCGCTGCTCGGCACCGACAAGGTCCTCGCGCCCGAACTGCACGCCATCCGCCCGCATCCGGGCCAGGCGGCCTCGGCCGCCAACATGCTGAAGGTGCTTGCCGGTTCGGGGCTCACCGGACACCACCAGGACGACGCGCCGCGAGTCCAGGACGCCTATTCGGTGCGCTGCGCGCCGCAGGTCGCCGGCGCCGGCCGCGACACGCTCCAGCACGCCCGTACGGTCGCGGAGCGCGAACTCGCCTCCGCCGTCGACAACCCGGTCGTGCTGCCGGACGGCCGCGTCGAGTCCAACGGCAACTTCCACGGTGCGCCCGTCGCGTACGTGCTCGACTTCCTCGCCGTGGCCGCCGCCGACCTCGCCTCCATCGCGGAACGCCGGACCGACCGCCTGCTCGACAAGAACCGCTCGCACGGCCTGCCGCCGTTCCTCGCGCACGATCCCGGCGTCGACTCCGGCCTGATGATCGCCCAGTACACGCAGGCCGCTCTCGTCAGCGAGATGAAGCGGCTGGCTGTCCCCTCCTCCGTCGACTCGATCCCCTCCTCGGCGATGCAGGAGGACCACGTCTCGATGGGCTGGTCCGCGGCGCGCAAGCTGCGCGGCGCCGTCGACGCACTCACCAGGGTCGTCGCCGTCGAGCTGTACGCCGCGGCCCGCGCCGTCGAACTGCGCGCCGACGGAGCCGGACTGACCCCCGGCGCGGCGTCCCGCGCGATCGTGGACGCGCTGCGCGGGGCGGGAGTGGACGGGCCGGGCCCCGACCGCTTCCTCTCGCCCGACCTGGGAGTGGCCGAGCAGTTCGTACGTACGGGAGCGCTCGTACGGGCGGCTGAGTCGGTGACGGGCGAACTCGCCTGAGAAGCCCCGGAGAACCCGCCGGAGAACCGCCGGAGCAGCGCCGCGCACGTCCTGCGCTCCGCCTTCCGCCGGGCGGTCAGGCAGTCGGGCGGTCAGCTCGTCAGGCAGTCAGACTTCGGACGAAGGGGACGCGCGGCGGCGAGCGCGGACGATCAAGGCGCCGCCCGTCCCCGCCAGGCCGAGCGCGCTCAGCACGAAGGGCGTGGTGAGGCCGTCGCCGCCGGGGTCCGCGGCGCCCGCCTGCGCGCGGGAACGGGTGGGCGCCGACGACGAGGACGCCGCGGCATCCGAGGTCGACGTCACCGAGTGGTGTGTGCCGGTGCCCGGGCCCGGTGCCTCCGGGGTGGCCTTCGCGGAGGGAACGAACCAGAGAGCGCAGAGCACCGACCCGGCCGCGGTGGCCGTCATCAGTGACCGGCGGTGAGCGGAGATGCCTGATCGTCCGGCTGCGGGCACGGAGCAAGCCCCTTCCAAGTGCTGTGGTGCGCCGGGCGCACCATGAACTGGCGGCACGACGGCCGATGTTATAGACAGCCGCGGGTCGTACGGAAGCCGCGCCTCCGTTCCGTCCTACGCTCCGGGCATGGCTGCTGACGAGACACCGCGTTCCGAACCGTCCGACACCGCCGCTCAGCCCTCGCCGCACATCCGGCTCCGCGTCGACCTGGTCGTCGAGATCGCCGACGCGGCGGCCCTGACCAGGTCCGCTCTCGAACACGTCGCCCGTGACGAGCTGATGCCGGACGAGGAGCGTGCGCACGCCGAGGAGATCATCGGCGGCGACGCGGGCGAGGCCCTCGCGTGTCTAGTCGACCCCTTCGACCTCGTCCGGGAGCTGCCGGGAGTGGAACTCGCCCACGCGAGCTGGGGCAGCGAGGAGATGGACGCGGACGATCTCGACGCGTTCTCCTTCCTCGACGGCGCCGACGGCTTCGAGGACGAGGACGACCGGCTCGAACAGGACGAACCGGTCGGTCAGGACCGCCGCGAAGGGCCCGGCCGCACGACGGAGGACCTGCGGGGCGAGGCCCACGAGGACCTTCACGGTGACGTCTATGAGGATCTTCACAGTCTGGACGGCGTCCACCCCTGACCAGCCTCCAGACATGGAGGCCGCCTAGATCCGACGTGAATCACCGCAGGTCACAGCAGTGTTCCCGCGGGCTTCTCCATGCGTACGTGTCTTGGAACACAGTTTTGTAACTCGTGGAACCGGTCACATGCCCGGGAGCGTTCCAACCCGTAGACCCGCGTCCGCACATGTCCGGGTTGGTCCGGCAGGGGGTGTACGCGGTGATTCGGGGAGCTTGGGATTCTGACGCATATGGAGAAGTCTGTGACGACGCTGGGTAGGCACCGTAAGGCCGCATCCGCACTGGCCATGGTGCTCGGCGGTGTACTCGCTCTGGGTGCCTGCGGTTCGTCCGGAGGCGAGGGCGACGACGCGAAGAACGCCAACTCGGAGGCGCGCGGCAAGAAGAGCTCGGAAGCCCGAATAAAGATCGCGTCCAAGGACGGGTCGGAGGGCGCGAGCATCAACACCGGCGGCGACGTCTCGGTGAGCAAGGGGAAGCTCACCTCGGTGAAGCTGACCGCCGTCGAAGGGGGCACCAGCGTCTCCGGCACGATGTCCGGGAACGGCAAGTCCTGGAAGCCGCAGGCGGAGCTGGAACGGGCGACCCAGTACAAGATCACAGCCAAGGCCAAGGACGAGGGAGGCCGCAAGGCCGTCGAGAACTCGACCTTCACCACCGTCTCGCCCGACAACAGCTTCATCGGCACCTACGCCGGCGAGGACGGCCAGACCGTGGGCGTGGGCATGCCCGTGTCGATCAAGTTCGACAAGGCGATCACGAACAAGAAGGCCGTCCAGTCCGCGATCAAGGTCAACTCGACCAGCGGCCAGGAGGTCGTCGGGCACTGGTTCGACGACACGCGCCTCGACTTCCGTCCCGAGGAGTACTGGAAGCCCGGCTCGAAGGTCACCCTCGACTTCGCGCTCGACGGCGTGAAGGGCGCCCCGGACATGACCGGCGTGCAGAACAAGAAGGTCACCTTCAACATCGGCCGCTCGCAGGTCAGCACGGTCGACGTCGCCAGTCACCAGATGACGGTCGTGCGCGACGGCAGCAAGGTGAAGACCATCCCCATTTCGGCCGGCAGCGCCAAGAACCCGACGTACAACGGCAAGATGGTGATCTCCGAGAAGCACAAGGAGACCCGGATGGACGGCAACACGGTCGGGTTCGGACGCAAGGGCGAAGAGGGCTACGACATCAAGGACGTCCCGCACGCCATGCGCCTGTCGACGTCCGGCACCTTCATCCACGGCAACTACTGGGGTGCGCCCTTCGGTTCGGGCAACACCAGCCACGGCTGCGTGGGCCTGAAGGACGCCCGCGGTGCCGGTGACAACAGCACCGACGGCGCCTGGTTCTACTCGAACTCGATGGTCGGCGACGTCGTCGAGGTCAAGGGTTCGCCGGACAAGACGGTCCAGCCGGACAACGGCCTCAACGGCTGGAACATGGACTGGGCGCAGTGGAAGGCCGGCTCCGCCGTCTGACACCGCGCGTGACCGCACGCGAAGAGGGGCGGGGCACGGGCTGCTGGAGCCCGTGCCCCGCCCCTCTTCCGACCTCTTGCCCCTCTTCCGTACGCCGGCTGCGCTCGCGCCGGGCGAGGCGGGGTGGGGCGGCCCGCCGCCTCAGCCGCCGAGCTGGACGACGACGGCGTCGTTGAACGCCTTCAGGTCGTCCGGCTTCCGGCTGGTGACGAGGGTGTAGGTGCCCTCGTCGACGATGACCTCCTCGTCCGCCCAGTGGGCGCCCGCGTTGCGCAGATCCGTCTCCAGGCTCGGCCATGACGTGAGCCTGCGGTCGCGCACGACGTCCGCCTCGATCAGCGTCCACGGGGCGTGGCAGATCGCCGCCACCAGCTTGCCCGTCTCGCAGAACGTCTTCACCAGCCGCACGGCGTCGTCGTCCAGCCGCAGCGCGTCCGGATTCGCCACTCCGCCGGGCAGGACCAGTGCGTCGTACTCCTCGGCTGCGGCCTCGTCCACGGTCTGGTCCACCTGGAAGGTGTCGCCCTTGTCGAGGTGGTTGAACGCCTGGATGCGGCCCGCGGTCGTGGACACCAGCCGGGGAGTGTGCCCGGCGTCCTGTACGGCCTTCCACGGCTCTGTCAGCTCGACCTGCTCGACCCCTTCGGGGGCCATGAGAAAGGCGATACGCATTTCTGGCCTTCCTTCCACGCCGTTCCTCTCATGCCGCGCACGGCGTGAGCGGTGCTTCTCGCTTTCCCCTGCCGGGTCCCCGGCGTGGCGGGCGTCATGCCCGACGGCGGCGGCTGAGGCCGGCCGGTCAGGCAGCGGGGAACGGGTCAGACCGCCCTGTCGGCCTCGTCGAGAGCGCGGTGCACCGTCGTGAGCAGCCCGGCACCGGCGGCGACGGCGACGGCGCCGAGGACGAACGGAACATGGGCGTTGTAGTGCTCGACGAGCTTGCCCGCCGCGAAGGGCGCGAGGCCGCCGCCGATGAAGCGCACGAAGCCGTACGTCGCCGAGGCGACCGGCCGCGGAACGGGCGCGATGCTCATCACGGCAGTGGTGACAAGGGTGTTGTTGACGCCGATGAAGGCACCGGCGGCGATCACCGCGCCTGTCACGACCCAGGGTTCGCCGGGGAAGGCCCCGATGACGGCCAGGTCGGCGGCCATGAAGAGCAGATTCCCGTAGAGCGTCCGTGGCGTGCCGAACCGGCCGCGCAGCACCGGTGCCCCGAACACCGCGAAGACGGCGACGAGCAGCCCCCACGCGAAGAAGACCCAGCCGAGCTCGATCGCGGAGAAGTTCATCAGGAACGGGGCGTAGCCGAGCATCGTGAAGAAGCCCCAGTTGTAGAGCAGCCCGGTGACGCTCGTCGTCGCGAGGGCGCGGTGCCGCAGCGCCGCGAGGGGTTCGGAGAGCGATTCGGGGCGCTCGGGTGCCTTCGTACGGGGGAGGAGCACGGCGGTGGCCAGGAGCGCCACGGTCATCAGGGCCGCCACCCCGAAGAAGGGGCCGCGCCAGCTGAAGTGGCCGAGCAGGCCGCCGAGCAGCGGTCCGGTGGCGATTCCGACGCCCAGCGCGGTCTCGTACAGGACGATCGCGCCCGCGAATCCGCCGCTGGCCGATCCGACGATCACGGCGAGGGACGTCGCGATGAACAGGGCGTTGCCCAGGCCCCAGCCGGCGCGGAACCCGATGATCCCGTCGATGCTTCCGGTGGCCCCGGCGAGCGCGGAGAAGACCACGATGAGGACGAGACCGACGACGAGGGTCCGCTTGGCGCCCAGCCGGCTCGAGACCCACCCGGTGACGAGCATGGCCACCGCGGTCACCACGAGATAGCTGGTGAACAGCAGCGTGACCTGGCTGGGAGTGGCGTCCAGCTGGCTGGAGAGAGCGGGCAGGATCGGGTCGACGAGCCCGATGCCCATGAAGGAGATCACGCAGGCGAAGGCCACCGCCCAGACGGCCTTGGGCTGGCGGAATGGGCTCTCCGGCCGGCGGTGCGGGGTGCGGACGGTGGCCGGGGCACCGGGCGCTTCGGGTGAGGTGGTCTCAGGCCCGTTCATGTCGGGAACGTCCCTTCGTTCGGTGAGCTGCCCCGTGGTGACACGGGCCCGGCCGGACGGTGACCGGCGGGCGGGCAGGTCGGTGTAGGCCACAACGAAATATATCGATGGCCCATACAACTACAAAATGACAGGTGTCACGAACGTGCCAGGAGTGCAGCGGGAGGCGACCGCCGACCGGGGTGGCTCGACCTCGGATGCGAAATCGATTTCGTGAAGATCGTAGTCAGTGACCTGCGATTTCCGTGCCGGGACAGTGACTCGTTGGCGCCTGATGTTCCGCTTCCTGGCGCCATTTTCGGATCTGTTCCGTGTGTCTGAAGTGTGAAAACCAGCGTCCATTGACGGGTCACGGTCAGACTTGTACGGTCCCGCACGAAATCGATTGCTCGCACTTTCCGCAGGTCGCCGGAAGGCCGGGGGAGTGGCGAGGGGTTACTGGGTTCCGCGCCAGCAGGGATGCGTATCTACGCGCGTCCTTGTCCCCACCTGGAAGGAAAGACCCACATGACGTTTACCGCGAAGATCAGACGCAAGACGGTGGTCCGCAGCGCCACGGCACTGGCCGCCGGCGTTCTCCTGGCCGGCGGACTGGCCGTACAGGCCAACGCCGGTGAGGCCGAGGGCAAGGACCACCGGGCCAACGCCGAGGTCCTGGACGAGAAGTGCGCCGTGCCGCCGGACTTCGACGCGGCGATCATCAACACCGTGCACGACGTCGCGACCCAGCGAGGTGTCAACGACAAGGTCATGCTCGCCGCCTTCGAGGCGGGCTGGGTCGAGTCCCACATGAACAACCTCAACTGTGGCGACCGCGACTCCCTCGGCGTCTTCCAGCAGCGGCCCAGCGCCGGCTGGGGCACGCCCGAGCAGATCATGGACCCGGTCTACGCGACCAACGCGTTCCTCGACCAGGCCATCCCGAACGACCAGGAGGACCCGAGCATGACCGCGGGTCAGCTCGCGCAGAGCGTCCAGCGTTCGGCGTTCCCCGAGCGCTACGACCAGAGCGAGGCCAAGGCCCGCGAGATGATCGACACGGCTGCCAACAGCTGACGTCCTCGGAGCGAAGGCTCCACCAGGGGGTACGGCGCGGTCCCGGCCGGGCCGCGTAAGGAATGCGAAGGATGCGGGAGCCGGGGCACTCCCGGGCCGTGAGTCCTCCTGGCTTCGCCGGGGGCAGTCCGGCTCCTCCATGCGGAACGAGGCGAGCGGCCGTCCTGTCGGCGTCCTGATCCACGTCCTGATCCAGGTGCGCGAGGCCGCAGCCCCGGTCCGTGGCGGGCGGCACCGGACCCACCGGTGCCGCCCGCGATCCGGTCCGCGGGCGCCGCGGCCGCCTGCCGTCACGACCTGCTCGGCGGACCGGTACGTGAGGGCGTCACACGTCCCTCTCCATGCGGATGGCCGTGCGCAGATTCTCGTGGGCCTTTTGCGAACCGCCCTCGTTCTGCTCCAGCAGAACCGCGGCGATCGCGTCCAGCTTGCGCTGGAGCGCGTGCTCCGCGCGCCGCTCGGTGTTCTTCAGCAGCGCCAGCAGCAGCAGACTCACCGCCGCCATCATGTCGCCCACGAAGATCATCCAGACCACCGGCACAGGCGTCAGGTGCACCACGATGAACGCGACGACCAGGAGCATGCAGAAGCCGTAGAAGGCCGGTGAACTCGTGACGTTGGACGCCGTCTCGGCCATGCGCTCGAACCGGCCCCGTCGTTCGCCGCCCCGCTCGGCGGGATGCTGGAGGGTCATGGTCCTCCGTTCTGTCGGTACTGCCGCATGAGCTGCGTGTACCCGGCGACCGGCGTTCACTCTTCCCGCTGCGGAAGACCGGCGGCCCGCTGCGGCTCCCGCAGCGCTTCGAACGCGTTCTCCGGGGCGTCGGCGAAGAACCGCACCGAGGTCACCCGCTCCTCGCGGCCCATCGGCCGTACGACCGTGACGGGTTCCGTCAGCTCCACCAGCAGGTTCGTACGCGAAGAGACGGCCACCGCGAGCCGGTCCCCCTCGACGGAGACGAGGCCGCGCTCGTTGTAGTTGTGCGAGATCCGTACCGAGGCCACGAGCCGCCGGGGCACCCGTACGTCGAAGAAAGTGCCGTACCGGACGCGCAGTTCGGCCCCGGAGACCACATGCGGCCGTGTCACGCCCGCCGCCAGGACCGAGAGCACAGCCAGGGTCCCGTAAAGGTCGAGTACGAGGACGACGACACGGAGTCCCGCCGGTGCGCCCAGCCCGCGCAGCAGCACTTCCGTGGCGACCGTCTCCAGGACCGTCACGAAGAGGATCAGCAGCAGGAACGGGCTCTGTTCGCGGGAGTACGGCACGGCGACGGCTCCGCGCGGCACGCCGTCGCGGCGGCGTGCGACCCACAACACGAGGCTCGCCATGCCCAGCACCTCGAACGCGATGAGCCGCCGCACCCGCGCGGGTACGAGATACCGGAACGCGCCGCGGAGTGCCGTACGGCGGTCCTCGCCGGCGCGGATGCCGGCCTTGAACAGCCTGCAGACGGTCACGCCCTCCAGCAACAGCACCGATATGACGGCCAGTTCGGCCACCACGAGCAGCGGTGCCGGCAGCGGGACCCCGGAGACGAGCAGCACCGCCGTCAGCAGTTCCGCCGGCAGGACGGCGAACAGCGCGGCGCGGGCGGCCTTGAGCATCATGACCGGCGCCCGTCGCTGTTGCCGTTGCCGTTGGCGTCGTCGTCCCGCTCCCGCCGGGCCAGTGCGGCCACGGTCAGCCGGAGCACCTCGGCATGCGCGGGCTGCATCTCGGCGAACACCCCTTCCGCCCGGTGCGCTTGGTCCGCGCCGCCGGCTCCGGGCGCCCCGGCCCCGTACGGTCTCCCGGAGTTCCGCGGGCGCGGCTGCTCCGGTGCCTGGTCCAGGTTTTCGAGCATCATCGCCGCCATTCCGTCCGGGAGGTGGGCTGCCAGGTCCGAGGCGAGGGGCCCGATGCGGGGATCGCCGGGTGACGCGTCGGCGAGCTCGTCCATCCGCTCGTAGAGCGCCTGACCGCGGGCGACCGCCTCCGGCTCGGTGAGCGGACGCAGCAGTTCGAGGAGGTGTTCCCGGTCCTCCGGCCCGGCCAGGGCGCATACGAAGGTGAGCATCTCGCGGTCGGCCTCCGCGAACTTCGAGCCCCCGGCGGGCAGTTCGCGCAGCACCGCCGCCATGTCCGGCGACACCGCCGAGTCGGGGTGCAGCTCCGGGTCGGCCAGCAGCGAGGCGAGCCGCTCCCGCCGCTCGCCGATGGTCTCCTGCTGCCGTGCGAGGTCGGCGTCCAGCTCCAGGAGCACCTCGCGCAGCTCACGGTCGTGGTCCTCGGCCAGCACCTCGCGGATCTCGTCCAGGGAGAGTCCCAGTTCCGCCAGCCGTCGTACGCGCGCGAGTACCACGGCGTCGCGCATCCGGTATTCGCGGTAGCCGTTGGGGCGCCGTACGGGTTCGGGAAGGAGCCCGAGGCGGTGGTAGTGCCGCACGGTCCTGGTGGAGACCCCGACCAGGGCGGCGAGCTCGCCGATTCTCATGCCTCGATTCAAGACCTTGTCGCTGCGTCAAGGTCAAGCGCGCACCGCCGGACCGCCCCGCGGCTCGTTTTCGCCGGTGGCGGAAGAGCACGCCGCTGCGGTGCCGTCACCGCGCCGCGCTTCTAATCTGAAGCGGTGAGCAGCCACGCGTCGGACCGAGCCCGCGTCATTCCCCTGCGCCCGCGGACCCCTGCGCCCGCGCCCGGAACCCCGGCGCCCGCGCCCGGAACCCCGGCGGCTCCGCCGGGCGCCCCGGCTCCGGTGCCGGGCGGCAAGGAGCCGCTGTGGCGGCACGTCGTCGGCGGCGTGCTGCGCCGCGCGCGGCTCGACCAGGGCCGCACGCTCAAGGACGTCGCCGAGGCGGCCCGGATCTCCATGCCCTATCTCTCCGAGGTCGAGCGCGGCCGCAAGGAGGCATCGTCGGAGGTTCTCGCCGCGGCCGCCCAGGCGTTGGGCATGAGCCTGACCGACGTACTCACTCTGGTCCAGAGCGAGCTGACCTCTGCCGTCCGGCCCGGCAGGTCCGGGGCGGGATCCGGGCCACGCCGGGCTGCTGCCCCAGTCGCTCCCGCCGCCGCGCCCGGCCCGGAGAGCGACGACGGAGCGGCGACGTCCCGGTCCGTGCTGAGCAGCACCGAGCGGACCGGCAGGACAGGCAGGACCGGCCGGACCGGGACGCGGCCCGGCGCCCCGTACCAGGGCGAGGTGCGCCTCGCCGCGTGAGCGACGCGACGAGGCGTGGCCGTGCGCCCACCGGGTCAGACCGCCGCGGCCGCCAACTGCCGCCGGCTCAGCACCTCGTCGGCCAGTCCGTACGCCACCGCCTCGTGCGCGGTGAAGACCTTGTCGCGGTCCATGTCCGCACGGAGGGCCGCCACGTCGTGATGCGTGTGCCGGGAGAGGATCTCCTCCACCTCGGCGCGGATCCTGAGCATCTCCTTCGCCTGGAGGCTGAGGTCCGAGACGGTGCCCCGGCTGCCGCCGCTCGCCGGCTGCCCCAGCAGCACGCGGGAGTGTTCGAGCACGAACCGCCGGCCCGGGTCGCCGCCCGCGAGCAGGACGGCTGCCGTCGAGGCCGCCTGGCCGACGCAGAACGTCGAGATCGGCGCACCGACGAAGGTCATCGTGTCGTAGATCGCGGTGAGTGAAGTGTAGGAGCCGCCCGGGGAGTTGAGATAGATCGCGATCTCCTGCTCCGGTGCCGAGGACTCGAGATGGAGGAGCTGCGCGATGACGACGTTCGCCACGCCGTCGTCGATCTCCGTACCCAGGAAGATCACGCGCTCGGAGAGCAGCCGGCTGTAGATGTCGTACGCCCGCTCCCCGTGCGGAGTGCGTTCGACGACGGTCGGGATCGTGTACTGGCTCATCTCAGAGACCCACCCTCCGCTTCGAGGCCGCCGGGCGGACGTCGTCCAGTGAACGCACGACGCGGTCGACCATCCCGTACTCCAGGGCCTGTTCGGCGGTGAACCAGCGGTCGCGGTCACCGTCCCGAGAGATCGTCTCCTCGCTCTGGCCGGTGTGCTCGGCGGTGATCCGCTCGATGGCCTTCTTCATGTATTCGAGGTTCTCGGCCTGGATCGCGATGTCCGCGGCGGGTCCGCCGATGCCGGCGGACGGCTGGTGCATCATGATCCGCGAGTTGGGCAGCGCGTAGCGCTTTCCCCGGGTGCCCACGGTGACGAGGAACTGCCCCATGCTCGCCGCGAATCCCATGGCGAGCGTGGAGACGTCGTTGGGGATCAGGCGCATCGTGTCGTAGATCGCCAGGCCTGCCGTGACGGAGCCGCCGGGGCTGTTCACGCAGAGGCTGATGTCCGTACGGGAGTCCTCGGCGGAGAGCAGCAGCAGCTGGGCGCAGACGCGGTTGGCGGAGACGTCGTCGACCTGGCTGCCGAGGAAGACGATGCGCTGCGTGAGGAGCTGCGCGGCGAGGTGGTCGTCGAACCGCGACGGAAGGGTGTCCCCCTCCTCGGCCCGCGGCGGCGACGCGGTCCGCGCCGCCCGGTGCTGTGAGTGCTGCGGCTGCTGCGGGTGCTGCGGCATGGCGAGTGGCGACATCGGGCCTCCTGGTCGTGATGTGCGGCGGCGGATTCGCCGCGCTCACTTCACTGTTGGCCCGTTCACCCCGCCACGACCGGAATCTCGGCCCTCGGCAGATTCGCCGACGGCAGAGCCGCGCCGGCGTCCTGAAGGAGTGCGGTGACGCCGACGGTGCCGCGCCGCTTCGTGGGCGGGTCGACGGGCGGATTAATCGGTCGCGCCCCGTCAGGCGAGCCGCTAGCTTCCGCGTGAGCGCAGTGAGGTGCGCGACGCGACCGCGAGAAGGGGGCCGGCATGGAGAGCGAGGGTGCGCGGACCGACCGTCTGAGCTTGCTGCTCGACCAGTTCGACAAGGCCAGGGAGATGGCCGAGGTGCGGCTGACGGGGCTCGGCGACGAGGAGTTCCTGTGGGAGCCGGTGCCCGGTTGCTGGTCGCTCCGGCGCCGGGCCGAGGCGGCGACGCCCAGGGCGTTCGGGCCGGGGGAATGGGTGCTCGACCAGGGCGCCCCGGACATCCCGGCGAGCGAGTACGCCGAGGTCGCCCGGCAGGCCGCCGGCGGTATGAGCGTCGCCAAGATCGCCGACGACTGGAGCGTGAGCGTCGAGCGGGTCGAGGAGATCCTCGCCCACCCCGATGCGCCCGAGCCGGACGAGACGCCGGTCACGACCATCGCGTGGCGGCTGTCGCACCTGCACTTCCACTTCCAGGGCGGATGGGAGTGGACCTTCGGCGGGCGGAGCCAGGAGCCGAAGCTGATGGTCGACTTCACTCCGTCCGCCGCCTTGGCGCTGGAGCGGTTCTGGGCGCTGATCGACCGCTGGCGCGACAGCGTCGGCGCCCTCACCGAGGAGCAGCTCGACACGGTCGGCCTCTCGCAGTATCCGTACGGCTCCGACCCCGACGAGCCGTACATCGGCGTGCTGTCCGGCGCCAACCTCGAATTCATCCACCACATGGCCGAGATCGCCTTGCTCCGCGACCTGTGGCGGGCCCGCTCCACCACTCCCGGGTAGGCCGGGGCAGCCCCGGGCGGCCTGCGTCCCGTCCGGGGCCGCCGCGTCCCGCTGGTGCCGTGACCTGCAATGTCTGCCCGTCAAGGAGCGTCGTCCGGTGCGTGGTGGGCGACCCCCGGGCGAAGTCCAGGGGGTGCGCAGGGCGGCGCGACCGGCGAAGCCTGCAGGAGAGGGGAGGGGTACTAGACGACCGCCTCGGCGTGCCAACGCGTACCGAGGTCGCGTACGAGCTCCTGCGGGTCGGCTCCGGGTGCGAGCAGTGCGAGGAGTCCTCTCCTGCCCTCGACCGGCTGCCCCGGTGCGGTGAAGCCGCGCTCGCCGAGGAGCGCGGCCTCGGCTCCGTCGGCCGCTGCGAGCGCCGTGCGCAGGACGGTGATCTCCTTCTCCTCACCGGGGTTGCCGTCCACGGTCGTGGACTGCGTGGCGGCGAGGCCGAGCGCGCGGAGAGCCCCGGCGGGCTCCGTCGATCCGGCGAGCGCCGCGGCGAGCACCGACAGCGTCTCCGGCCGTACGCCGAGAACGGCGGCCAGCCGGAAGGCGACCTCGCACCCGAGCACCGTCGCCTCCTCGACCCGCTCGCCGTTGCGTACCGCCGCGACCAGCGGACGGCTTCGCGAAGCCCTGACCGGGGACCCCACCGGCGCATCCGGTGCGACCACCGGCCCGCGGGTCCACGGCGGTTGTCGGTTCAGACCGGCCGGTCGCACCTGGTGGGGTGGTGAGCCTTCGTCAACCTCCGTGTGAGCGGTTCACGTCGAGGGTGAGGAACGCATGGGCGATGAGGACGACGCGGGCGGAGGTGCGTCGCCGGCTTGCGGGAGCGGAATGGCGTGACGGGGCCGGCTCGCCGGGCCCGTCATCCCTGACGGCGGAGGTCTTCGCCCTGCTCGGCGAGCCACCGCCGCCCCGCCGAGAGCTTCTCCAGGGCCCGGGGTGACTCGCTCAGCCGGCCGGCCAGGGCGTCCACGATCTCGCGGAGACAGCCGGGGTCCACCGAGCGGGCCGTGAGGAACCCCGCGGCGAAGGCGAGCTGGCCGGTGAACACGCGCTCGTCGTCCATGAAGACTGCCGCCGCAAGGGAGTCCAGCAGCCGGCCGACGAACTCGGCATCCTCCTCGTGCTCGACCCCCGAGCGCCCCCGCAGGCCGGGGAAGCCGTCCCGCAGGGCGCAGACCGAGTGCTCCAGCAGACCGGGGTGTTGCCTCACGAGCATCGCGTACGCCTCGACGGCACCGGCCTGGACCGACGACTCACCGCGCAGCTCCGGCGGCCAGCGGCTGAGCAGCGCTTCCGCGGCACGCCGGGCGTCGGCCGCGTACAGGTCCGCACCCAGCGGGTACGCCCACATGCCCTCAGGACCGAATCCCGGACCGCCCGCCATCACGGGCACACCGGCCGATCTGCACGTCTCGATCTGGCGGTGCGCACGCGGAAGGTTCCACGGCAGCGTGCACGAGAGGGCGACCAGGTCGGGACCGTTCTGATGTACGTCGGAGAGCAGCCCGTAAGGGGAGACGTCCCCGCCGAGCGACCGCACGTGAAAGCCCCGCAGCCGCAGCACCTCCGCCAGGATGTGGGAGGGCAGGACATGCCATTCGCCGTCGCTGCACGCCACCAGTACGTGGCCCTGCGAGCCTGCCCCGGCAGGCGTACGGGCGGTGCCGCGAGCGGCGGCGGCGACCGCGTCGACGGTCCGCCTGCTGACGTGAGTGGCCGCGTGCTCCCGCGCCACCGTCCACTCCCCGGACGCCCATTTCTCACCGACCGTCACCTGCGCGGGCGCCACCAGCCCGAGCAGCACCTCCTCCGCGCTCAGGCCGCTCGCCACAAGGCCGACGGCCAGGCCGAGCGCTCCGTCCTCGTCGGCCCCTGCCAGGCAGGCGTCGAATTCGGCCCGTACCACGTCGGTGATTCCGGTGCCGCTCATCGGCTCTCCGGGTCCTGGGCGGCTCCGGGCGCGCCGGGAGCGTGGTGCTGCCGCAGCGGTGCTGAACCACGGCGGGGCGGTGCCTGAAGCGTCAGGACGGAGATGTCGTCGTGCGGGCGGCCGGCAAGCCACTGGGTGGTGAGGAGCTCCACCCGCTCCGCGATCGAGGCGGCCTGCATCCCGAAACAGCCGGCCAGCGCGTCGGCGAGGCGTTCGTCGCCGTACATCTCGCGGCCGCTCGCGCCGCCCCGTGCCTCGGTGACCCCGTCGCTGTAGAGAAGCATCAGCTCTCCGGGCCGGAGGCGGAACTCCGTACTGCTGAAGTCGGGATCGCGCACCGCGCCGACGATCGTCCCTTCGCAGTGGACTTCCTCGACTCTTCCGTCGGAACGCAGCACGAGCGGCGGGAGGTGGCCGCCGTTGGCGATCTCGACGGTCACCGAGCCGTCACCGCGGGCGCGGGCGGAGCCGGTGACGATGGTCGTGAAGCTGCTGCCGTCGCTGATCACGACGTCGTTGAGCAGCCGCAGGTCACGCAGCGGCTCGGGTGCGGTCGTGGTCATGGCCAGGGTCCGCAGGCTCTGCCGCACGTGCCCCGCCAGTACCGCGGCCTCCGCGCCCTTGCCGGACACGTCACCGAAGAAGAAGGTGATCCCGTCCTCGGAGCTAGGGGCCACGTGGTAGAAGTCGCCGCTGATGTGCAGCGCTTCCGCTGCCGGCCGGTAGGCGGCGCCCAGCCTGAGACCCTCGACCTCCGGCAGCGGCTCCGGAGCCATGCTGGCCTGCAGGACGGCGATGGTGTGGGCCTGCTGCGAGTACAGCGCAGCAGTGGCCAGCGCGAGTCCCGCCCGCACGGCGAACTGGTGCGCCAGTTCGATGTCCGCCTCGTCGAAGCGGGCTCGTGCCGGGCCGCGCAGCAGGATCAGCGCTCCGGCCGGCACACCCCCCGCGGTGAGCTGGACGACGAGCGCCCCGCCGGTCTCTCCGGGGATCAGCTCACCTGCGATGACGGGGTCGAGCGCGTCCATCTCCTGCGGCCGGACGACAGCGGGGCGCGGCTGGAGCCCGTGCAGCGCGTCCGCCACCTTCGGCACCTGTTCGAGCGACTCGACCGTCACCTCTCCCGAGGACCGGTCGTCGCCGGGCCCCGCACGGTGCCAGACCGTACGCCGTCCGCTCGCGGGCAGAACGACCACGGACGCGTCCGCCAGCTTCGGGACCGCGATCTGGACGAGCGTGCGGACGGTGCGGCCGTGGTGGAGCGAGGCACCCAGACGCCGGGCGGTCTCCTCCAGGAAGGCCGACCTGTCGCGTTCACCGAGGAGCGCCGCTTCGGCCTGCTGTGCGCTGCCGACCTCCCGGACCAGCCACACCGTGTTTCCGCCTGCGCTCTGCCGGCGGCCGTCGAGCCTGCGTCCTTCGTGGACAGTGTCGAACTGCTCCGCCCCACGGGCGGCGGCGCGGGCGAGCGGCTCGGCCGCGGAGGCGCTCACCGGCTCGCCGAGGCGGAGCCGGGGGAACAGGCGGGCGGCGGCACGGTTGAATCCGCGGACGGTCCCGTCGGCCCGGTCGCACATCACCACGGCCTCGTCCACCAGATCCAGCAGCTCGCCCGGCAGGACCGGGGTCTGGACCGGTGCCTGTCCGCTGTCACCGTCTTCCGTCATCGACCCGGCCACCGCCCATTCCGTGTCCGCCGCTGCGCCATGCCGTCCGGGTTGCCGCCTGCTTTTCAGTTTGCTCTCTGCGGTGGCGGTGTGAGCCGCGAAGGGTCGTCCGTACGGGTGATGGGGGTGCGGGCCGGAACGTGAAGTGCCCGTCAGCGGAACTGACGGGCACTTTTGCGGATCCGAGATCAGTCGCGGGGCCGGACGATCGTCCAGGGGCGCATCAGGTCGTCGTCCTCGTGCTCGAGAATGTGGCAGTGGGTGACGTACGTCGCCGGGAACTTGGTGCCGCTTCCCGCCAGCGACGCGATCGTATCCGTCGGAGGATCGAATTCCTGAATGATGATTCTCGTCACCATCTCCGAATAGGCCTTCACCGTGTCCTTGTAGGACCGTGCCTCGTCCGGGTCCGGCGGAATCGGCGGACCGGTGAGGTACTCGGTCAGCACCGGTTTGTCCGCCGGTTTGCGGCCACCCTCGAGCCACTTCTCGTAATCCGCCTGATAGCCGGCCGCGTCGAGCGGCTGCCTGTTCAGGACCTGGAAGTTGACGAGGTGGACATGCATCGGGTGCGCGTCGTGGTTGGGATTGATGTATTCCCAGATCTCCGTCGAGCCTGCCTTGATGAAGTCCTGGGACGGCTCCATGAACGGCACCGCGTTGAACGTCATGGTGCCGAAGAGCTTTTGCTGGTACAGGACCCATTCCCGTCGGCGGGTCCTGGGTTTCGGCTTGATCGGTGAGACCGACGGCAGTTTGAGTTTCCTGGCGGGTGTCGTCCTGTCCGCGCCTCCGGACAGCCGTTCGGTGACCTTGAACTGCATGATTTCCGAGATTTCCGGCCCGGCGCCGCCGGGGTAGTGGACCGGCGCGTTGTAGTTCGTCAACGTGACGTTCGTCCCCATCGGCATCTCGCTGAAGTCGACGATCAAGTCGTACCGCTCGGCCGGCCCGATCAGGAAGTTCAGCATTTGCAGCGGGGTACGGAATCCGCCGTCCGTGCCGATCAGCCAGAACGGCAGTGTGGGTTGAGGCAGGACGTCCCTGGGGACAGCGAACTTCAGCCGCCAGTGACGTTCGTTCGAGGCATTGAGAATGCGCAGCCGGTAGCGTCGCGGCTCGACGGCCAGGAAGGGGTATGCCTTGCCGTTGACGACCGGGGTGTCCTCGCCCTCCCTCTCGGTCATGGTGTAGGCGAGCGAGCCGTCCCGGTGGAACGACCGGTCCTGCAGGATGAGAGGGACCTCGAACTCGTCCCGCGGGAGCCCGAGTTGCTTGTCAGCGGGGTCGCGGACGAGGTAGAGACCGGCCAGACCCGCATAGATGTTGAGGCTGGTCATTCCCATGGCGTGATCGTGATACCAGAGCATCGACGAACGTTCGCGGTTGGTGTACGCGTAGATCGCCTCGTTGCGCCGGACCCGGTCCGGGTCGAGCGTCGAGTAGGACTCGCCCTGAAAGCCGTCGGGGCTGAACGACTGCATGGGCATGCCGTCGGACTGCGGCGCGGTGAAACCGCCGTGCTGATGTACGACGTTCCACACGTTGATGTTCGCGGGAAAGGGCGGGTGGCTCTTGTAGGGAGGCGGAGCGACCGGGGTGAGCTGGGGGTCTCCGCTGCGAATTCGGTCGATCACGAACTGGAACAGGTGGGTGGTCGGCAGCTCATTGCGGTATTTGACGACCGTCGGACGGTCCTTGGTGACGCTGAAGGTCGGCCCGAGATAGCCCATGCCCGTCGGCCGGTCGGGATTTTCCGGGTTCTTGGCCCAGTAACCCCACACGGTCGCCGGTCCGAGATCCCGGTGGAAGCGCCACGAGCCCTGCCGCATTGTGAACTCGTAGTAGTCGGCATCCGGATAGACGGAGGGATCCGGGACAGCGGTCTTCGGTCTGGGCAGCGGGTCGACGTACTTCTCCAGCGGAGGGGTCTGCGTCACCGAGGAGCCCGTGTCCCCATGCCCTGTCGCGGCCCCCGTCAACGCGTGTGCCCGTCCTCCCAGGACATCCAGCGGAAGCGACATCGCCGCACCGCCGACAGCGCCGGCCGTGAGGAATTTCCTTCGCGCAACCATCGTCTCCAGCCCTTCCGTCGCCTCACGTGAGGTTCAACAGATACAGGGCCGGTCCGTACGTCGCGGAAATATCCCGTTCCAGGCTGAGAAAATCACTCATTGAGTCGATCTCGGCACTAATTCAGCCGCCTGGGAAATTGGAACCGAATTATCATCGCAAATCCGAGTGTATGTTAAGACCGTGTCACTCGGACCGGCCCGGAATCTGCTGCGGCCGGGACGGTTTGCTCAGAAGAGATCCTCGCCGGGCAGGTCGGCGGCCTGGCGGATCCAGCTCGCAATGAGCTCCTCGTCGAGCTCCTCATCCTCATGGATGTCGAGGTAGCGCACGTGCTCATGCTTGGAGTCGCCCGGGGGCAGCGGGTCCAGCGATGAGCCGTTGAGCCAGGTCACCTTTACGTACCTTGTGAAGCAGTGGAAGCTGAGGAACCATCCGTTGCCTTCAACGCCGTAGAAGGGCGAGTTCCAGCGGACGGCCTTGCCCACCCGGGGGACGGTACGCACGATGAGGGCGTCCAGACGGCGGCCGACATCGCGTTTCCAGCCCGGCATCGCAGCGATATAGGCCTGGACAGGCTCATCGCCGTCGCTCTTCGGAATCTGAGGGTTGCCGCCTGACAACAGTCGCGGCTTCTCCGGCCGATCTGCCATGCGCGTCATGCTAACGGGACGGCGCGATCGTCGGACGACGAGCTGGTTCCCACTCGCTTGGGCACGATGGCGGCCGGCGGTGGGGGGTGGTGTCCATGGGGACGTGACTGAACAATATGAGGCGAGGCTGCAAGTGCATGCCTTTTCACTCGGGAACCCGGAGCTCTCGCCATGAAGTACACCGTCTCCATCGAGATCTCCCTGCCGCGGGAGAGGGCGGTACAGCTGCTCGCCGACCCGGCACACATGGCGAAGTGGCTGCGGGGTCTGGTATTGCATGAGCCGCTGAGCGGGGTGCACGGTCAGGTCGGTACCAAATCGCGGGTCGTGCTGCAGACGGGGAAGCAGAAGATGGAGTGCACCGAGACCATCACGCGCCGGGAACCGGCAGACCTTAACGGGATCCCGAGCGGGAGCGTCGTCCACTTCGACCGCGAGATCGTCGGCGATGGCATGTGGAGCGCCGTGCGCGACCGGCTGACCGAAGCCGGCCCGGAGACGACGCTCTGGGTGAGCGAGAGCGAATACCGTTTCAGCGGTTTGCTGATGCGGCTGGTGGCGCTCCTGATGCCCGGCGCCTTCCGCAAGCAGTCGCTGCAGCACATGCAGGACTTCAAGGCCTTCGCCGAGCAGGGCAAGGACGTCCGCGAAGCGAAGGAGTGATCTACGGCCGGCGTTCGTCTCCCGGAGAGTGGTGAGCAGCCGACGTGACCGCGGGCCGACCCACCGATCACCAGCGCCCGGTGAGAGGGCGGTGCAAAGGGGGATCTGAACTCACGGGTCATCAGGTAACCTCCGGTAACGCCGACTTGCCATGCCGCATCCCCGAGGGCACGGGCGCCCCGTGAGCCCGCGATCATCACCGGAGCAATCAGGATGACCTCCCGCTCACCGAACAGGCTGTTCGGCACATGAACGACTTCCTCGAACCACGTTTCCTTGCCGTGTGCCTGTTCTTGCTGTTCATAGCCGTCTGCCTGTTCGTGGCCATGTGGGTCAGCCCCGATCTGCGTACGGGCGACGGCTTCTTCCGCGAGGGCAAGCAGCTCGGCACCGTGCCCACCGGCCTGGCCTTCGCCGGCGACATCATGCCGACCGCCGCCGTGCTCTACCTGATCGGCACCGTCGCCTTCGGGGGTCTCGACGGAGTGATCATCTTCTGCTGTGCGGCCGCGTCTCCGTTGCTGATGCGGAGCTGGCTGGCCGCCAGGCTGCCGGCGGCCAGAGGCCGGACCTTCGGCGAGATCGTCACCCGCCACCTGCCGCACGGGCGCGCCAAGCGTTGGGTGGGGATCGCGTGCCTGATGGCCGTCGTGCCTCTGCTCATCGGGCAGCTCCAGCCGCTAGGTGTATTGATCATGAGCGTTGTTAACTCTGGGGTCTTGATCAATAGCGAAGACCTCCGCTGTGGTGGAGCTGTCTAAGGACTGCACCGCAGGGAGGTCTTCGTGTCCCACCGTAATGCCCGTCTGACTGTTCATGGCAGGCGGCTGCTGGTCGATCGTGTCCGTTCCGGCTGTCCCGTCGCTCATGTTGCGGGTGCGATGGGGATCTCCCGGGTCACCGCCCACAAGTGGGTCCGCCGCTGGCGCCGGGAGGGCGAAGCAGGGCTGCACGACCGCTCCAGCCGACCGCACACCACGCCGCGTCGCACCCCGGCCGCAGACGAGGCCCGGGTGTGCGAACTGCGCCGGATCCGCAAGCTGGGACCGGCCAGGATCGGGCCGATCCTGGGCCTGCCCGCCTCGACCGTTCACCGGATACTGACGCGGCATGGTCTGCACCGGCTGGCCTGGATGGACCGACCCACTGGAACCGTGATCCGACGCTACGAACGCGCGGCTCCCGGCGAGTTGGTACACGTCGATGTCAAGAAGCTCGGACGTATCCCCGATGGCGGCGGCTGGCGTGTCCACGGCCGGGCCGAGAGCCGGCTCACCAAGACCGGTGTCGGCTTCGATTACATCCACTCCGCCGTCGATGACCACAGCCGCCTGGCCTACAGCGAGGTCCACACCGATGAGAAGGCAGCCACATGCGCCGGCTTCCTCTACCGAGCGGCCGCCCACTTTGCCCACCACGGCATCCGCCGCATCGAGCGGGTGCTGACCGACAACGCCTGGTCCTACCGCAAGAGCAGCTTGTTCCAGCAGGCTCTGACCGATCTCGGCGCGACGGGCAAGCGCACCCGCGCCTACCGGCCACAGACCAACGGCAAGGTCGAGCGCTTCAACCGCACCCTTCTCGATGAATGGGCCTACCAACAGCCCTACGCCAGCAACGCAGAGCGCACAGCCGCACTGGACAGCTTCCTGCACACCTACAACCACCACCGATGCCACACAGCACTCGGAGGCCAGCCACCAATCAGCCGTGTGAACAACGCATCAGGTCAATACAGCTAGGCCACGCCGCCCAACTGATCGGGCTGGACGATACGTTCTCCCGGCGGATGATCGTCGTGCTGGCGGGCGGCCTGATCCTCGCCTGTGCCGCGATCGGCGCAGCCCGCGGCGCGACCATGCACCAGATCGGCACGGTCGCCTCGTTCCTGCTGGTCGCCCCGGTGATGGCGGTCATGGTGCTGCTGCGCTTCGACGGTGACATCGGCACGTTGCTGGAGGCCGCCGAGCGGGAGCAGGGAAGCACAGGGGCCTATCTCGGCACCGGGGGACTCTTCGGAGGGGGCATCGCCGGGCACCTGGACCTCCTCGGCTTCGCCGGATGCGTGCTGGTCGGTGCCGCCTTCCTGCCGCACATCGCGGTCCGCCTGGCCGGGTCACCGGATGCACTCAGCGCCCGGAAAGCGGCCGGTGTGGGGGCGGCCGCCCTGTGCTTTCTCGTGAGCACCGCCCTGTTCCTCGGCTTCGGCACCGCCGCCCTGGTCGGGCGTGAAGAGCTGGCCCAGGAGGGGCAGTTCGGCGGTGTGAACCTGGCCTTGCTCGCCATCGCCCTGGACGGCAGCGAGACAGGCGAGGTGGGCAAGCTCATGTTCTTCATCATGTGCGCCGTCTTCCTCACGATTCTCGCGTCCGCGTCCGTGATGCTGTTGTCCGCGTCCGCGTCGATCGTGCACGACCTGGGCCGCAGTGGCGGCGCCGAGGTGGAACCGGACGCCCGCCGCGACGGAGGAGCGGTGCGGGCCCGTTCAGCCATGGTCGGCCTTGGCGTCGTCTGCATCCTGGTCGCGGCGCTGACGATCGACGTGAGCCCGCAGTTCTGGCTGGTCCTCACCTACACGGAAACGGTCTCGACGCTGCTGCCGCTGCTTGTGTTCGCTCTGGGCAAGCGGCAGATCCCAGGCGCTGCGATCAGGTACTGCGTCATGGTGACCACCGTGATCAACCTGACCCTGATCTTCCTCTCGCCCTTGGTCTCGGGCACCACCCACGCGCTCTTCCCGGGTGCCGACTGGAGCGTGTGGCCGCTGTACTCACCGAGCCTGCTGAGCGTGCCGACTGGATTCCTGATCTGCTGGGCCTTCAGCCGCCGCGGAACCGCATCCCCTCAGCTGACAGGCCGCTCCGTGCCGACCGAGAGTGCTCAAGGCTGATCAGCAGCGGGCGCGGGCGGCGCCGGAGCAGGCCGGAACGGTCAGCCCTTTTCAGCGCCGACTGTCGATGCCGCACGACGCGCACCGCCGCCGGCCCCCGCGCTCCCCGCACTGTCCCCCCAGGGCTCAGGCAGCGCATACTGAACTCACGATGACGAAGCCCTCCGCGCCTCGGCGCCACTTGCGCACAAGCCCCTTCAAGGCTCCGGCCGAACCGTTGATCAAGCACTTCGCGCTGGGAGACCGCGTCTCACACGACCGATACGGCCTCGGAAGGATCATCGGCGTCGAGGACGGGATCGCGATGCTCGTCGACTTCGGCTCCCTGCAGGCCCGGATCGTCAGCCCGTACACGGGGATGGACAAGCTCTGACGTCGTGACCCGGGTCTGTCGGCCGCAGAGCTCGGCCCGTCGCCGGATGTCCGCCGGCAGGTCCGGGATATCAGCCCGTACCGGATGATCCTTCCCGCGCGGAGCTCACTCCTGAGTGAGCTCCGCGACATCACTGGATGCTCGCACTCCGCCGAACGCTTGGGCCAGGGGCGGTCTTGAGCGAGCTGTTCGCCGCCGCACGGCCACGGGAGTGCGGTGAGAGCAGCCCGCAGGGGCCGTTGCCGTTCGAGGAGGTCGGTGCTGTCGGCCCATTGATCCACGCTTCCGGACAGGGGCAGGGAGCGCAGCTCGGGGCTCAGGCCCGGCCACCGATCGGAGGGTTCGGCGGACGGCGGTCGGCGGCGGACGAGTTCGGCATGCCGCTCCGCTCTCGCCGGTCAGCGCTCGTCGACCGAGGTGAGGAAGTCCTCCAGCAGCGAGCTGACGATGGCCGGCTGTTCGAGTGTGCTGGTGTGCCCGGCGTCGGGCACCACTTCCAGGCGTGCGCCGTCGATGCCTGCCGCGATCCGTTCCGCCCTGGCCGGCGGCGTGGCGACGTCGGCCTCGCCGACGACGACCAGGGTGGGCAGCGCGATGTTCCTGAGTTCGTCCCGTACGGGTACACGGTTCGCGACGCCCAGCACCGCCTTGCGGATTCCCGCGCGATCGCAACGCCGCAGACGCCGAGTCCACTCACGTACGAGCGGCTCGCTCGCCGGAGATGACAGGAAAGGCGCCCCGAACATCAAGGGCAGCACTTGCCTCCGTACCGGGGTGATGCCGACGACCCGGTAGACCGAGGCGAGGAGCCGGTGCCGCTTGGCCTCAGCGGGGTCCTCCTCATCGGCGCTGGTGTCCAGCAGGGACAGCGAGCGGAGCAGTTCACCACGCCGGGCGGCGAGACGCTGACCGACGAAGCCGCCCATCGACAGACCCACGAAGTGGACGGGAGCGAGGCCGAGTTCCTCGATGAGGGCCGCGGCATCTTCGGCGAGGGTGTCCATGTCGTAACCGGAAGAAGTGGCCGGGCTGTCGCCCTGGCCCCGCCAGTCCAGGGTGACGCAGCGGTAGCGCCGCCGCAGGACCTCGATCTGCGGGTGGAACATCCAGCCGCTGAACAGCAGCCCGTGGCCGAACACGACGGTGGGAGCATCGGGCCTGCCCGTGGGAGCTCCCGTGTCCGTGTAGGCAACCGTCGCACCGTTGACCTGCAGTGTCGCCATCAGTGAGTCCTTGTCAGGATCGCGTCTTGATATCGGGCCGTGGGGCTGGTGCCCGGACCGGCGGTGTCCGAAGCTCCGCTGCTGCGCCGAGGTCTCCGCGATGAGGACCGATCGCCGCCGCAGCACAGTGACTTCCTCACTGGTTGCCGGTGCCGGTCTTGAGTAGAGATTACTCATCCGTGATTCCACGGGGCCCGTGTTCCATTGGCGCGCATGAACATGAACGGGGGCTCGGTGAGGATCGAGCGCTTTCTGATACGCAGTGGACTTCCGCAGTTGGTGCCCGGATGGACCGCACGCACCCACGTCGTGCCCCGGATGCTGCCCTCTCTTGCCTTCTTCGCCGCGTTCGTGACGGTCGTCATCACGCGAGACGGAATCTTTGCGGAGATATCGCCTTTTGCGGCCGGTTCGGCGGCAGGTGTCGCTGTATGGGTTCTGTGCGGAAAGCTGCGCGCGCACGTGTGGGAACTGCCTCGATGGGTCGTTCTCGGGATCACGGTCCTTTTCCTCGCTCTGCCCTGGACGGTCATCCTCCTCCATTACGCCGCCGACCGCGGGGCATGGGTGGCGACAGGCAATGAGGCCGGCGGCATCCCCGCAGGCCTTGCCGCATTCTTGGTCGGCATTCTCATCACAGCAACAGCAGTCGTCTGGCTGGTCGTCAGCTACGCCGGAGTGCAATTCGGGGTCGTCGCTCTCGTCCGGGTCGCGTTCATGCAGTCCCTGGGCGATCTCAGGAACTCAGTACGACTTCACGGTCGGGCTCTTCCGGCCATGCTCTTCGTCACCTTCCTCGGCTTCTTCGCGGGAGAGATGTGGCAACTCGGCGCCCATCTCACCTGGCTGCGCACGGTGTTGATCCTGTGCCTGTTCGCCCTGGTCGCCACCGCGGCCGGCGCCAGCCACCTGCGGGACGAACTCGACGCCCTGGAGGATGTGAACCTCACCAAGCGGCAGATGCGCAACGTGCTGACCGTCCTGGCGACGCGCCAGCTCGTTCAGGCGACAGTCGTCGGCGTGGCCATCTTCGCCTTCTTCGCCGTGCTGGGCGTCGTCGCCGTCGATCCGCAGACCGCGGAGACCTGGGTGGGCGCCAAGCCCGACGCTTCGGTCATACCCGGTGTCCCGCAGGCCCTCCTGCGGTGCGCCGCGCTTCTCGCGGGCTTCGGAGCGACGAACTTCGTGGTTAGCACCATGACTGATCGCGACGCCCGCAGCGAGTTCTTCCGCCCGATCGTCAGCGACCTGGAGGAGAGCCTGAGGCGGTGGGCCGAGGCGACGCGGCCGGCACCCGAACCCGTCCCGGCGTAGGAGGACGGTGGTCGTGGCGTAGTAGGACGGAGCGCGTCATGACAAGGCGGCACGTCTTCCTGGGCAGCAGCGGTCGGCCCAGCCTCAGTCGTCCCTCCCGGCCACCCCCACCGGGCAGCTCACGCCCGTGCCGCCGATCCCGCAGTAGCCCGCCGGGTTCTTGTCCAGGTACTGCTGGTGGTAGCCCTCCGCCGGGTAGAAGGGGCGGGGCTCGGCGGGGAGGATCTCCGTGGTGATGGCGCCGTGGCGGGCGGAGGTGAGGACCTTCTGGTACACCTCGCGCGAGGCCTCGGCCGCGGCCTGCTGCTCGGGGCCGTGCGTGTGGATCGCCGAGCGGTACTGGGTGCCGGTGTCGTTGCCCTGGCGGAAGCCCTGCGTCGGGTCGTGGGACTCCCAGAAGAGCTTGAGGAGGGAGTCGTAGGAGATGCGCTCGGGGTCGTAGACGACGCGCACCCCCTCGGTGTGCCCGGTCATGCCGGAGCAGACCTCTTCGTACGTCGGGTTCGGGGTGTGACCGCCCTGGTAGCCGACGAGGGTCGTCCAGACGCCGTCGGCCCGCCAGAAGATCCGCTCGGCGCCCCAGAAGCAGCCCATGGCGAAGTCCGCGACCGACAGACCCTCCGGGTAGGGACCGAGCAGCGGGTTGCCGAGGACGGTGTGGCGCTCGGGGACCGTGAACTCGCGTTCGGGGCGGCCCGGCAGGGCCTCGTCCGCGGTCGGGAGGTGGTTCTTGTGGCTGCCGAACAGCATGGCGAACTCCCGTCGTACGTATACGTACTCGTGTGTGCCGGTCAGACTCCGGGCCCGGGGCTCCTGCCGGCGGTCCCGTCGCCCTCGGGGGCGGCGCCCGCCGGAGGGGCCTCCTCGAAGTCGACCTTGTTCATGTGCCGGTGCATCGACTTCAGCAGCATCCACACCGCGAGTCCCATCGCGGCGAAGACGATGAAGCCGAGGACGCCGGGCGTCACCTTGTTCTCATCCAGGTCCTTCGCCAGCGGAAGGACCTGGACGACGGCGTTGTGGGCCGGACTCGTCAGGGTCATGTCTTCAATTGTCGCGGATGCCCGCGAAGAGGTCGTCCTCGGGTAGGGAGGTGTCCACGAGGGACTTCGCGAGCTCGTACTCCTCCGTCGGCCAGACCTCCCGCTGGAACTCCAGCGGTACGCGGAACCAGCCGCCGTCGGGGTCGATCTGCGTGGCGTGCGCGATGAGCGCCTTGTCGCGGATCTCGAAGAAGTCGCCGCAGGGCACGTACGTGGTGAGCGTGCGCTCGCGGCCCATCGTCTTCCACCGCTCCAGCCACTCCCCGTACGGGGAATCCAGCCCGCGCTCCAGCAGCCCCTTGTGCAGCGCCTCGGTGCGGGGGCGGTTGAAGCCCTGGTTGTAGTAGATCTTCTGCGGCTGCCAGGCGGGGCCGGCCTCCGGATACTTCTCCGGGTCGCCGGCGGCATCGAAGGCCGCCATCGAGATCTTGTGGGTCATGATGTGGTCGGGGTGCGGATAGCCGCCGTTCTCGTCGTACGTGGTGATCACCTGCGGCCTGAACTCACGGATGAGGCGCACGAGCGCGCCTGCCGCGACGTCCACGTCCTGCACGGCGAAGCAGCCCTCCGGAAGCGCCGGCAGCGGGTCGCCCTCCGGCAGCCCCGAGTCGACGAAGCCCAGCCACGCCTGCTTCACGCCGAGGATCTCCCGGGCCTCGTCCATCTCCTTCTTGCGGACCTCGTGGATGTGCTCCTCGATGTACGGATCGCCCTGGAGCTTGGGGTTGAGGATGGAGCCGCGCTCGCCTCCTGTGCAGGTCGCGACCAGTACGTCCACCCCCTCGGATACGTACTTGGCCATGGTGGCCGCACCCTTGCTCGACTCGTCGTCGGGATGCGCGTGCACGGCCATCAGTCGCAGCTGCTCAGTCAAGACTCGGTCCTCGTCAACTCGTCATGGAGGGCGACACCTATAGTGACCGAATCGGCATCCCGATGTATTCCCGATTCCAGACCACCCTCGATGCGACGAAAGTGGACCCGGCCATGGCTGACGTGCGATCCGCGGACGGCGGGCGGCGCGCCCCGGCGGCCGGCGACCTGCCGCAGGGACGGTACGGGACCGCGGCCACGGGCGTCGGCCGGGACGCGCGTACGGACCGCAGGCTGAAGATCGTCGGCGGGGTCCTGGCAGTGCTGTCGCTCGCCGGGATCTGCTGGTTCGGAGCGGACTACGTGGGCGGCCAGGCGGTGAGCGGCCAGGTGATCAAGTTCAAGGTCGTCTCCGGACGTACGGTGGAAGTTCACCTGGAGGTCCGCAAGGACGCGGAGGTGGGTGGCGTCTGCACGCTGCGTGCGCGGTCGGCGGACGGCGCGGAGGTCGGACGCAAGGACGTGACCGTTGCCGGGGACGCCGAGCAGGTGGACACGGTCGCCTCTCTGCGGACGACGAGGCGCGCCACGAGCGCGGAGCTGCTGGGCTGCGAACCGCGGGAAACCGAAGGTCACTGACTTCGTACGCAGCGTTCGTCCTTCTTCCCTTTTCCACCGGAATTGTTAGGCTCGTAGTTTCCGCCCCACCCTGAAGGCGCAGCCTCTGGGCAGGGCGATGTTTTTATTCCCAGTACCGACGAGGAGCACCTGTGACCCAGACCAGCGACAACGTCACCTGGCTCACCCAGGAGGCGTACGACCAGCTCAAGGCCGAGCTGGAGTACCTGTCGGGTCCTGCACGTACCGAGATCTCCAAGAAGATCGAGGCGGCTCGCGAAGAGGGCGACCTCCGCGAGAACGGCGGGTACCACGCGGCCAAGGAGGAGCAGGGCAAGCAGGAGCTGCGCGTGCGGCAGCTCGAACAGCTGCTGGAGAACGCCAAGGTCGGTGAGGCCCCCGCAGACACCGGCGTGGTGGCGCCAGGCATGGTCGTGACGATCGCCTTCGACGGTGACGAGAGCGACACGGTGACCTTCCTGCTCGCGTCGCGGGAGTACGCAAGCTCGGACATCGAGACGTACTCGCCGCAGTCCCCGCTGGGCAGCGGCGTGAACGGCAAGAAGGTCGGTACGGACGCGGAGTACGAACTGCCGAACGGCAAGATGGCGTCGGTGAAGATCCTGGAGGCGAAGCCGTACCAGGGCTGAGGCGCCTCACGGGCGGGGGCTGCCGCCGTACCGGAGCAGGCGCTCCTCCGTCAGACGCAAGGAACACACAGCTGTGGGCCCCGGCCGATTCGGCCGGGGCCACAGCGTGCGGGGTGGGCTGCCGGGGCGTGCCGGGGCGCCCGTCAGGCAGTCGCCGACTTGTACTTGCGCACCGCCAGCGTCCGGAAGAACGCGATGATCACGATCGACCAGATCAGCGAGGCCCAGGCCGGGTGCTGCATCGGCCATGCGTCCGGCACCGGGTAGTTCGGTGGAAGGTTGCCGAACAGCTCGCGGCAGGCCTGCACCGTCGCACTGAACGGGTTCCACTCGGCGAAGTGCCGCAGCACCGTGGGCATGTTCTGCGAGGGGACGAAGGCGTTCGAGATGAACGTCAGCGGGAAGAGCCAGATCAGCCCCCCGGAGGTGGCGGCCTCCGGCGTGCGGACCGTCAGGCCGATCAGCGCGCCGATCCACGTGAACGCATACCCGAGGAGCAGCAGGAGGCCGAACCCGGCCAGCACCTTCAGCCCGTTCTCATGGGTGCGCCAGCCGACGAGCAGCGCGACGAGGCCCAGCACTATCAGGGTGAGCCCGGTCTGCACGAGGTCGGCGAGCGTACGGCCCGTGAGCACCGCTCCGCGGGCCATCGGCAGTGAACGGAAACGGTCGATGAGGCCCTTGTGCATGTCCTCGGCGATGCCCGCGCCCGCACCCGCCGTGGCGAAGGTGACGGTCTGGGCGAAGATGCCGGCCATCAGGAACTCGCGGTAGAGACCCGGGTCCAGGCCGGCACCCGGGAGGTTGATGGAGCCTCCGAAGACGTAGCTGAAGAGCACCACGAACATGATGGGCTGGAAGAGCCCGAAGACGACGACCTCGGGGATGCGCAGCATCCGGATGAGGTTGCGCTTGGCGACGGTCAGGGAGTCGCGTACGGACTGGCGGAGGCCGCCGGCCGGTGCCGCGGGAGTGGGAGCCGCCGGTGCCGTGGTCGTGGCAGTCACTTGACGGCCCCCTTCTTCTGCTTCCTGTCCTTGCGCTTCTGCTTCTTGTCCGCCGTGGCGCCGCCGCCCTCCGCGCCGCCTTGCTCGTCGGCGTCCTCCGCCGCGTGGCCGGTGAGGGTGATGAACACGTCGTCGAGGGTGGGGCGGCGCAGGCCGATGTCGTCGATCTCGATGCCCCGGCCGTCCAGTTCGCGGATGACTTCGGCGAGCAGCTTCGCACCGCCGGTGACGGGGACCGTCAGCCTGCGCGTGTGCTTTTCGACCGTGACGCCCTCCGGGCCGGTGCCCGGCATGCTGTGTTTGGCCAGGATGGCCTCGGCGGCGGAGATCTCGGAGCGGTCGTGCACGACGACCTCGACGCGCTCGCCGCCCGTCTGGGCCTTGAGCTGGTCGGACGTGCCCCGGGCGATGACCTTGCCGTGATCGACGACGGCGATGTCGTGGGCGAGGCGGTCGGCCTCCTCCAGATACTGCGTGGTGAGCAGGAGGGTGGTGCCTCCGGCGACCAACTCCTCTATGACCTCCCACAGCTGGAGCCGGTTACGCGGGTCGAGGCCGGTCGTCGGCTCGTCCATGAACATCACCGGGGGACGGACGACGAGCGCCGCCGCGAGGTCCAGACGGCGGCGCATGCCGCCCGAGTACGTCTTGGCCGTGCGGTCCGCGGCGTCCGCGAGGTTGAAGCGCTCGAGCAGCTCGCCCGCCCGCTTCTTCGCGTCGCGTGCGGAGAGCTGGTAGAGCTGCCCGACCATCCGCAGGTTCTCCCTGCCGGTCAGATACTCGTCGATGGCGGCGAACTGGCCGGACAGGCCGATGGAACGCCGCACCTCGTTGGGCTGCTTGAGCACGTCGAGCCCGGCCACGACAGCCTTGCCGCTGTCTGGCCGGATGAGGGTGGTGAGCACCCGCACGGCCGTGGTCTTGCCGGCGCCGTTGGGCCCGAGCAGACCCAGAACAGTGCCCTCGGGGACATCGAGGTCGACGCCGTCCAGTGCCCTTACCGCGCCGAAGGTCTTCACGAGACCCTCGGCGTAAATGGCGCCTGGCATAAGTGGGCTCCCAGGTATGGAGAAGTGATTGTTGATGATGATCAGGCCGGAGATGTCCGGCATGTGATGAGAAAAGCTGGTTCTGCAAACCGTAGGTCAGTAGTATGAGTTGACGCGATGTATCGCGTCAACTCCTGTCCGGCGACTCGCGACAGTCGCGAGTGCTGCCGTGAAGTGGGGGATCGGCTCCCCGACTGCCCCCCTGTGCCCCCGGTTTGCTGCTCCGCGCGGGCCGTCGCCCACCGGGCCGGTGGTGTCAGCGGGTCAGGACGACCGTGTAGCCGGCCGTGCGCAGCTTGGCCGCGACGTCCTCGCAGTGTTCCGGTCCCTTCGTCTCCAAGTGCAGCTCCACCTCCACCTCGTCGAGCCCGAGCCGCGGATCGGTCCGTACATGGCCCACGTCCAGGACGTTAGCGTCCGCCACTGACAATTCCCTCAGCAGAGCCGCCAGCGCCCCCGGCCGGTCCGTCAGCCGCAGCCGCAGCGACAGATAGCGGCCGGCGGCCGCCATGCCGTGCCGCAGCGTCCGCTGCATCACCAGCGGATCGACGTTGCCTCCGGAGAGGACCGCGACCACGGGCCCTTCGACGGACTCGGGCCGTGAGAGCAAAGCCGCCACAGGAGAGGCCCCGGCCGGCTCCACCACCAGCTTCGCCCGCTCCAGGCAGAGCAACAGCGCGCTGGAGAGAGCGTCTTCGGACACCGTACGGACCTCGTCCACGAGGCCGCCAACGATTTCGAACGGCACGTCCCCGGGCCGTCCCACCTTGATCCCGTCGGCCATCGTCGAGACCGAGTCCAGCACCACGGGCCGGCCTGCCGCGAGCGAGGGCGGATACGCCGCCGCCCCCTCGGCCTGCACGCCGATGATCCGCACGTCGGGCCGCAGCTCCTTGACCGCCACGGCGATGCCCGCGATGAGCCCGCCGCCTCCCACGCCCACCACGATGGTGCGGACCTCGGGGCACTGTTCGAGGATCTCCAGCCCGAGCGTTCCCTGGCCGGCAACCACGTCGGGATGGTCGAAGGGGTGGATGAAGACGGCGCCGGTCTCCTCCGCGTACTCCTGGGCCGCACGCAGCGTCTCGTCGACGACCTGACCGCGCAGCCGCACCTCCGCGCCGTAGTCACGGGTCGCCGCGACCTTCGGCAGCGGGGCGCCCTCCGGCATGAACACGGTGGAGTCCACGCCGAGCAGCGAGGCCGCCAGCGCGACCCCCTGCGCGTGGTTGCCCGCGCTCGCCGCGACGACGCCGCGCGCCCTCTCGTCCGGGGTGAGCCCGGCGATGCGCACGTATGCGCCGCGCAGCTTGAACGAGCCCGTGCGCTGGAGGTTCTCGCACTTGAGGTGCACCGGGGAGCCGACGAGGGAGCTGAGGTGCCGGCTGCCCTCCATGGACGTCGTACGGGCCACACCGGTGAGCGTCTTCTGCGCGGCCCGTACGTCGTCGACGGTGACGGACCGGGAAGCGGGGGCCGCTGAGGCGCCGGGGGCGGGGGAGACCATGGCGTCAGTGTCGCAGCTCGCCGGCCGCGGGCGACCGTGCGGTGCGGCACCTTTCAGCAGCAGCGGTACGGGTCACGCGCTCGCCGCGTACTCTTGGCACCAGATCAGGTCTTTCCGTGTCCTTGTAACTTTTCCCGAAGAAGCGAGCACCTCGGCATGCCCATGCAACCGGACATGATGACAGTGAACAGCACAGATCAGACCCCGGATCACGCCCGAGCCGCACAGGACGGTGAAAGCCGCGAAGCCCCGGCGCACGACGCCCCCGGCCCCGAAGCCCGCGTCCTCGACGCGATGCAGCACCAGGTGGCCGTCTTCGCCCGCCGCGCCGAGCAGACCCGCCTCGGCGGGATAGGCCAGGCGAGGAACTCGATGGACCGGGCCGCGTACCTCCTGCTCAACCGGCTCGACCAGGTCGGCCCGATGGGCGTCAAGGCGCTCGCGTCCGGCATGGGCATCGACTCCTCGACCGTCACCCGCCAGGTCGCGCCGCTCGTGGAAGCAGGCCTGGTCACCCGCGCCACGCACCCGGAGGACGGGCGCGCCGTCGTCCTCAAGCTGTCGCCGCACGGCACCGCCCGTCTCGGCCAGGTGCGTTCCTCGCGGCGGGAGCTGATGGCGGTTCTCACCGACGACTGGAGCGAGGAGGACCGCGAGACCTTCTGCAGGCTCCTGACCCGCTTCAACACCGCGATGCAAGGCATCCACCCCGCCACGGAGACTCCGGAAGTACCGCCCTCTTGATTTGATCAGTGCGCCTGCCGTCCTATTGCCGTACGGGGCGTCGGGAGGCGCAGAGGTGGGAGAGCGGCGGGCGCGGGAAGAACGCCGCCGGGCCCGGGAGTTCGAGGCGTTCGTCGCGGGCGCGGCAGGCCGGCTGCTGCATGCCGCCACGCTGCTGACCGGGGAGCCCTTCGGCGCCGCCCCGGCCGCGCAGGATCTGCTCGTCGGTGCCCTGTCCCGTACGTACGCGGACTGGGACCGTCTGCGCGGCGAGGATCCGTACGAGCGCACGCGGCACGATCTCACCGCCCGCTTCGCGCACACCGCCCGCCGCTACCGGCGTCCCCGCGGCGGCATGCTGGACGCCCTGCCTCCCCAGGAACGGCTGATGCTGATGCTGCGGATGTACGAAGGCGTGGCGGAGGAACAGGTCGCGGCGTCGCTGGGGCTGCCGGTGGAGCGGGTGCGGGGGCTGTGCACGCGGGCCATGGCGGAGATGCTCAGCCGCGGGGGCTCGCGCGAGGGCGGAGGGCCGCGCGGAGCCCGGCCGGGCGCCGCCTCGCTGATCGCGTCCCGCATGCTCGGGGGGCTGCGGCACCGGGAAGATGCGGCAGCCGCCTTTCCCGCGCGGCGCCCCGCCGGGGCGGGCCGGGAGCCGGGAGGAGCAGCATGAGGGTGCCCGACCGCAAGGAGACCGAGGTGCGCGCCCTGCTGGAGTCCGTGCCGCCCGCTCCCGTGCCGGCCGACCTCGCCGAGCGTGCGCTGCGGCGCGGGCTGCGCGTGGCGCACCGGCGGCGTACCGCGGCGCTGTTGCTGTGGGCGTTCTTCGCGGTCGCTGTGGCCTTCGCCGTGTGGGCGGCCGTCGCCGAGCCCTGGGCCGTGCAGCCGGCCCGGACGACGCCGCCCCTCGGCTGGTAGCGACGCCGCCCCTCGCCTGGTGGCGGCGCGGGCGGCGGCCGGAGCGCCCGCGGGCGGCGGCCGGAGCGCGAGGCCCGGCCGCCGCATGTGGCTACTGGCTCAGCGCCTGCCGCAGATCCGCCAGCAGGTCCTCCACCGACTCGATGCCGACCGACAGCCGCACCAGATCCGCCGGCACCTCCAGCGCGGAACCCGCCGCCGACGCGTGCGTCATGCGCGCGGGGTGCTCGATCAGCGATTCGACGCCGCCCAGCGACTCTCCCAGCGTGAACAGCCGCGCGCGCTCGCACACCCGCACCGCCGCCTCCTCGCCGCCGGCCACCCGGAAGGAGACCATGCCGCCGAAGGCCCGCATCTGCTTCGCCGCCGTCTCGTGCCCCGGATGCGAGGGCAGCCCCGGGTAGTAGACCTGCGCGACCTCCGGGTGTGCCTGCAGCATCTCGGCCACACGGGAGGCGTTGGCGCTGTGCCGCTCCATCCGTACGGCCAGGGTCTTCGTGCCGCGCATGACCAGCCAGGAGTCGAATGGCCCTGCCACGGCGCCCATCGCGTTCTGGTGGAAGGCGACCTCCGCCGCCAGCTCCGCCTCGTCCAGTACGAGCGCGCCGCCGACGACGTCGGAGTGGCCGCCCATGTACTTCGTCGTCGAGTGCACGACGACGTCCGCGCCCAGGGCGAGGGGCTGCTGCAGATAGGGGCTCGCGAAGGTGTTGTCCACGACCAGGCGTGCGCCGGCGCCGTGCGCGAGCTGGGCGAGTGCGGTGATGTCGCTGATGCCGAGCAGCGGGTTCGACGGCGTCTCCACCCACACCGCCTTCGTACGGTCGCGCAGCGCCGCACGTACCGCCGCGGGGTCGGAGGTGTCGGCCACCGACCACTCCACACCCCACCGCTCCGCGACCCGCGCGAAGAGACGGAACGTGCCGCCGTAGGCGTCGTTCGGGATCACCACGTGGTCGCCCGGGACGAGCAGGGTCCGCAGCAGGCAGTCCTCCGCCGCCATGCCGGACGCGAACGCGAAAGCGTTGCGGCCGCCTTCGAGGGCGGCGAGGTTCTGCTCGAGTGCGGTACGCGTCGGGTTCGCGGAACGGCTGTACTCGTAGCCGCCGCGCAGGCCCCCGACGCCGTCCTGCTTGTACGTGGAGACCTGGTAGATGGGCGGCACGACCGCCCCCGTCGCCGGGTCGGCCGTCTGCCCCGCGTGGATCGCGAGGGTCTCGAAGCTCTGGGGCGTCTGCCCGCTGTCACGCTGGTCGCTCATGGCCCGAGGGTAATGCGCCGTACGGTGTAGTCAGAGCGGCTCACGCGAACCGCTCGGACGGGATCGCCCGTCACGTCCCGCTCGCGCGCCCATCGGGGAGACAGCAGACATGGAAGCCCTGCTCGTGCTGATCGCACTGACCGCCATCTTCGGTGTCCTGGTGGGACCCGCGATGCGCCGCCGGCGGCAACGGCTGCAGGGCGCGCAGGGAGTCGCCCGCGCGGTCGACGCGGGCACCGGTTACGGATTCGTACCGACCGAGCAGCTCGACGTACGGCTGCCGGGGCCCGACCACGAGTTCACCGAAGCGGTGGAGGAGACGCAGCGGACCCAGGACTGGCAGCCCGTCGCACGGCTGCTCGCCCTGACCGGGGACGAATGGGAACAGCGCTGGCAGCGGGTGCAGTCGACGGCGGGCGCCGCGGCGATGGAACTCGCGCAGGCCCGCGCGCTCGGCGCACCCGAGTCCCCGGCCGACGGCAAGGGCGGCCCCGGGGGCGGTGTCTCGTTCAGCAAGGAGCCGGGGCTGCGTGACGCGCGCTGGCTGCGTGACTGGCGGACGCAGCAGCCCGGCGACCCGGGCGGCGCCCAGGTGTACGCGCAGTTCCTGGTCTGGCAGGCCGTCTCCGACCCGTCCTCCGCGGACCACCGGATCATCCTCGAAGAGGCCCGTACGGTCTGCGAGGAGGCGGCACGGCTCGCCCCCGACGACCCCACGCCGCACATCACCGAGCTCTTCATCGCACGCCATCTCTCCTACCGGCGCGCCGATTTCGAGGAGCTGTGGGCGAGGCTGCGGCGCAAGGCACCGAACCACATGGGCGCGCACATCGCGGCCCTGCCGTACTGGTCGGAGAAGGGCTGCGGCTCCCGGGCCGAAGCCGACGCCTTCGCGCAGACCGCCGCCGCCCATGCCCCCGAGGGCACGCTGCTGCCGGCGCTCCCGCTCTTCGCGGCGTACGAGCACCTGCCGGAGGTCAACGTCGTGCGGGGCCTCTACCAGAGCGCGGAGATCGAGAAGGCGGTGGAGGCGGCCGAGTACGCCGTCGACCAGGTCGAGGCCGACCATCCCGTGCGTCCGCACGTACTGCATCTGCTCGTCTGTTTCCTCGTACGCGCCGAACGGTACGGCGAGGCGATGGAGGCGCTGCGTGTCGTGGACGGCTACGTCGGCGCGATTCCCTGGGCGGATTCGGGCGACCCGGCCGCCCACTACGCGGCGTACCGCGCGCTGGCTGTCTCCGGCTGGGAGGCGACCGGCGGCGACCGCGCCCAGCTCTGAGCGGTCCCCGTAGCCGCGGCCGGCTGGGCCATGTCCGCGGCCCGCTCCTGCCCTGCGGGTGGCTGAGCGGGCACGGTGCGCCCGGGCGGCGCGTGGCGCCGTACGCGTCGTGCACGATGGAGGGATGGCGAACCGACTCGCGGACGAGACGAGCCCCTACCTGCAGCAGCACGCCGGGAACCCGGTCGACTGGTGGCCCTGGTCGGAGGCCGCGTTCGAGGAGGCGCGCAGTCGCGGTGTGCCGGTGCTGCTCAGCGTCGGATACGCCAGTTGCCACTGGTGCCATGTGATGGCGCACGAGAGCTTCGAGGACGAGGCCACGGCCGAGTACCTCAACTCCCACTTCGTCTCGGTCAAGGTCGACCGCGAGGAGCGTCCCGACGTCGACTCCGTCTACATGGAGGCCGTGCAGGCGGCGACCGGCCAGGGCGGCTGGCCGATGACCGTCTTCCTCACGCCCGCCGCCGAACCCTTCTACTTCGGCACGTACTTCCCGCCCGCTCCCCGGCACGGCATGCCCTCGTTCCGGCAGGTGCTGGAGGGCGTCGCCACGGCGTGGTCGGACCGGCGGGAGGAGGTCGCCGACGTGGCCGGCCGGATCGTACGGGACCTCGCGGCCCGCGGCATCCGCTACGAACAGCCGCAGCCCCCCGGCCCGGAGGACCTGGGCACGGCGCTGCTGGAGCTGTCCCGCGACTTCGACGCCGAACGGGGCGGGTTCGGGGGAGCGCCGAAGTTCCCGCCGTCCATGGCGCTGGAGTTCCTGCTGCGCCACCACGCCCGTACCGGCTCCGACGGGGCGCTCGAGATGGCCCAGGCCACCTGCGAGGCGATGGCGCGCGGCGGCATCTACGACCAGCTCGGCGGCGGATTCGCCCGTTACTCCGTGGACGCCGGATGGGTCGTCCCGCACTTCGAGAAGATGCTCTACGACAACGCCCTGCTCTGCCGCGTCTACGCCCACACCTGGCGGTGCACCGGCTCGGACATGGCCCGCCGGGTCGCCCTGGAGACCGCGGAGTTCATGGTGCGCGAACTCGGCACGTCCGAGGGCGGGTTCGCCTCCGCGCTGGACGCCGACAGCGACGACGGGCACGGCCGCCACAGCGAAGGTGCCTACTACGTGTGGACGCCCGCCCAGCTGACCGAGGTCCTCGGCGAGCAGGACGGGCAGTGGGCCGCCGGCTACTACGGCGTCACCGACGAGGGCACCTTCGAGGAGGGCGCCTCCGTGCTCCAGCTCCGCGACGGCGCCCAGCTCTCGGACGCCTCCCGGGTCGCGTCCGTACGCGAGCGGCTGCTGCGCGCCCGCGAGGAGCGGCCACGCCCCGCGCGTGACGACAAGGTCGTCGCGGCCTGGAACGGGCTGGCCGTCGCCGCCCTCGCCGAGACCGGCGCCTACTTCGACCGCCCCGACCTGGTGGAGGCCGCGTCCGCCGCCGCACGCCTGCTGGCCGATCTGCACATGCGGCCCGACGGCCGCCTCGTGCGCACCTCGCGGGACGGCACCGCCGGCCCCAGCGCGGGCGTGCTGGAGGACTACGCGGACGTGGCGGAGGGTCTGCTGAGCCTCTACTCCGTCACGGGAGAGACCGGCTGGCTCGACAGTGCGGGTGTGCTGCTGGAGACCGTGCTCGGCCACTTCACCGATGCCGACGGCACTCTCTACGACACGGCCGACGACGCCGAGGCCCTCATCCGCCGGCCGCAGGACCCGACGGACAGCTCCACCCCGTCGGGCTGGACGGCCGCCGCGCACGCCCTGCTCTCGTACGCCGCCTACACCGGCAGCTCCCGGCACCGCGAGGCGGCCGAGCGGGCGCTCGGCATCGTGAGGGCGCTCGCGCCGCGCGCCCCGCGCTTCATCGGCTGGGGTCTCGCCGCCGCGGAGGCGGCGCTGGACGGCCCGAGGGAGGTCGCGGTGGTCGGACCGCACACGGACCCCGGTACGGGCACGCTGCACCGTACGGCGCTGCTGGCGACCGCGCCGGGCGCGGTGGTCGCGATGGCCGAGCCGGGCTCGCCCGCGGCGCTGGACGTGCCGCTGCTGCGGGACCGTCCGCTGCTGGACGGGAACCCGACCGCCTACGTGTGCCGCAACTTCACGTGCGACGCCCCGACGGCCGATCCGGAGGTCCTGGAGCGGTCACTGCGGAACTGAGCTCCCCCTAGGGCCCTGTGGCGTGGGGGACCCGCTCGCCACCACCTTCAGTGCGCGGTCGAGCACGTCGAGCACGTCCTCGTGCCGGCCGCCCTCGACCCAGCAGAAGAGGGCCTCGGCCAGCGCGCCGAGCAACGCCGCGGTGTAGACACGCAGTTCGAAGGAGTCCTCGGCCGGCCCGGTCCGCTCGGCCAGCGCGCCCGCGAGGAACCGGCCCGTCACCGACATGTGCTCGGCCATGCGTGCGCGCAGGGCCGGAACCTCGTGCACGAGCTGCATCCGCTGGTGCGCCTCGGCGGGCTCGCGGCCGGGCTCGGCGCTCATGGTCTGAGCGAAGATCCCCCGCATGGCGTTCCGCAGAGCCGTCCCGGGCGGCTCCTCGGCGGGACGGGCGAGGAGCGCCTCGCGCAGCAGCGGGTCGTACTCGTCGGTGAGGACGATGTCTTCCTTTGTCGGGAAGTAGCGGAAGACGGTGCTCGGGGAGACCTCCGCCTCGTCCGCGATCCGCTCGACGGACGTGGCGGCGTAGCCCTGCTCCTCGAACAGCCGGTAGGCGGCCTTCCGGATCGCCTGCCTGGTCTTGGTCTTCTTCCGCTCGCGCAGCCCGGGGCGGGACTCGGGCGCGGCGGAGGACTCGGTACGTGCAGGGGCCATGGGCCTCATTGTCCGCCATGTGGGCTCGCCGGGACCAGCTGTGCGCCGGGCATGGAGAGGGGTTCCGGTCCGCCGTCCGTCCGGCTGCCGACGGTGACCGCCGAAGAACCGCGCCCTGTCGAGGTTGCCCACAGCCGTACCCCGGGTGGCCAATAACACGTGGCCCCGTACCAGGTCGGCCCGTAAGGTGGCGGAATGCAGGTGATCCAGTCGGCGAAGCTCGCGAACGTCTGTTACGAGATCCGGGGCCCGGTCCTCGAGGAGGCGACGCGGCTGGAGGCAGCGGGCCACCGCATCCTCAAGCTCAACACCGGCAACCCGGCGCCCTTCGGCTTCGAGTGCCCGCCGGAGATCCTCGAGGACATGATCCGCAACGTCGGCGAGGCCCACGGCTACGGCGACGCCAAGGGGCTCCTGGCCGCCCGCCGCGCGGTGATGCAGCACTACCAGACGCAGGGCATCGAGCTGTCCGTCGAGGACATCTACCTCGGCAACGGCGTCTCGGAGCTGATCCAGATGTCGATGCAGGCGCTGCTCGACGACGGCGACGAGGTCCTCGTCCCGTCCCCCGACTATCCGCTGTGGACGGCGTCCGTCTCGCTCTCCGGCGGCACGGCGGTGCACTACCGCTGTGACGAGCAGTCGGACTGGATGCCTGACCTGGCCGACGTCGAGAGCAAGGTCACCGACCGGACGAAGGCGCTCGTCGTCATCAACCCGAACAACCCCACGGGTGCCGTCTACGACGAGGAGATGCTGCGCGGCCTCACGGACATCGCGCGGCGCCACGGCCTGATCGTCTACTCGGACGAGATCTACGACAAGATCCTCTACGACGGCGTGACGCACACGCCCACGACCGTCGTCGCCCCCGACCTGCTCACCGTCACCTTCAACGGACTCTCGAAGGCGTACCGGGTCGCCGGGTACCGGAGCGGCTGGATGGCGGTGTGCGGGCCGAAGGGCCACGCGCAGAGCTACATCGAGGGGCTCACGATCCTCGCCAACATGCGGCTCTGCGCCAACATGCCCGCGCAGCACGTGGTGGCCGCGGCGCTCGGCGGACGGCAGTCGATCAACGACCTGGTGCTGCCGGGCGGGCGGCTGCTGGAGCAGCGCGACATGGTGCACGATCTGCTGACGCAGATCCCGGGCGTGACGTGCGTGAAGCCGAAGGGCGCGATCTACGCGTTCCCGCGGCTCGACCCCAAGGTCTACAAGATCAAGGACGACCGGGAGATGGTCCTCGACCTGCTGCGGGCCGAGCAGATCATGATCGTCCACGGCACGGGCTTCAACTGGCCCGATCCCGATCACTTCCGCATCGTCAACCTGCCGCCGGCGAAGGAGCTGGAAGACGCGGTGACGCGCATCGGCGCGTTCCTGGACGGCTACAGCCAGCCGTAGCCTCGCGGGGCGCAGCCGAGGTTCTCCCGGGTGGGCTTGTGCGGGGTCGCCGTTTGCGCCCGCGTGCGTGGTGGGGCCGGTGAATGCCGCTCCGGCGGCGGCTCCGGGAAGGCTTCCGTCCCATTCGTTCGTCCCGTCCCGTCCCGTTGCGGACCGCCCTCACCCAGCGCCTCCCGTGCGGCCCCTCCCGCCGTCGGCGACCCGTACGGGCACTTGTCGTCCGGGCAGGAAATGTACACGGCTCAACTTTAGACGGAGTCTAAGTTAGGCTGTCATTCGGGCGACGCAACGCGCAGGAGGCCGACCATGTACGAACCGATCCGCAGCAAGTCGGTGCATGCCATGGCCGAGGCTGATTTCCCGCACCGTTCGCGGGAAGAGGAGCTGGACATCCGCCTGGCCGGACATCTCACCGCCCTGCTGACGGTGACGGACGAGCTGCGTGCGGTCGCTCCGGCCGCTGAACTGGACGAAGCCGCAGAGGAGTTGGCCGCTCAGGTCACGCGTCTGCGCAACGCGCCCCTCCGTGCGGCGCCCACGGAGCGCGACGCCGACCCGGCCCACATCGATTCGCTGCACCACCGGGCCCACACCCTGGCGGGCCATGCCGTCGTGATCGCCACGTACCGGGACGACGAGCCGGCCATGGTCGTGGCCAGCCAGTGCCGCGACTTCCACGCCTCGGCCCTGGGTCTCACCGCGGCCTGACCGGTCAGCGCAAGGCGCCCCCCACCTGTCGGTGAGGGGCGCCTTGCGGAGTCCGAGCGGAAGCCCGGGAGGATGCGGAGACCGCGTCAGCCCAGCCGCTCGACCAGCGCGCGGTGTTCGTCCCAGAGCTCCTTCGGGGTGCGGTCGCCGAAGGTGTTGAGGTGCTCGGGGACCAGCGCCGCCTCGTCGCGCCAGACCTCCTTGTCGACCTCCAGCACGAAGTCGAGCTCCGCGTCCGTCATGCCGAGCCCGTCACGGTCGAGGGACTCCTTCGTCGGCAGCACGCCGATGGGCGTCTCGACGCCCTCCGCCTCGCCGTTGAGGCGCTGCACGACCCACTTCAGCACGCGGCTGTTCTCGCCGAAGCCGGGCCAGACGAACTTGCCGTCCTCGTTCTTCTTGAACCAGTTGACGTAGTAGATCTTCGGCAGCTTGGCCTGGTCGGCGTTCTTGCCGATCTTCACCCAGTGGGCGAAGTAGTCGCCCATGTTGTAGCCGCAGAAGGGGAGCATCGCGAACGGGTCGCGGCGCAGCTCGCCGGCCTTGCCCTCGGCGGCGGCGGTCTTCTCGCTGGCGACGTTCGCGCCGAGGAAGACGCCGTGCTGCCAGCTGAAGGACTCCGTCACCAGCGGCACCGCCGAGGCGCGGCGGCCACCGAAGAGGATCGCGGAGATCGGCACACCCCTCGGGTCCTCCCACTCCGGCGCGATGATCGGGCACTGCCCCGCCGGGGTGGTGAAGCGGGCGTTGGGGTGGGCGGCCGGAGTCCCGGACTCCGGGGTCCAGTCGTTGCCCTTCCAGTCGGTCAGGTGAGCGGGCGTCTCCTCGGTCATGCCCTCCCACCACACGTCGCCGTCGTCGGTGAGGGCGACGTTGGTGAAGACCGAGTTGCCCCAGAGGGTCTTCATGGCGTTGGCGTTGGTGTGCTCGCCGGTGCCCGGGGCGACGCCGAAGAAGCCGGCCTCCGGGTTGATGGCGTACAGCCGACCGTCCTCGCCGAAGCGCATCCATGCGATGTCGTCGCCGATGGTCTCCACCGTCCAGCCCTTGATGGTGGGCTCCAGCATGGCGAGGTTCGTCTTCCCGCAGGCCGAAGGGAAGGCGGCGGCGACGTACTTGGACTCACCGCGCGGCGGGGTGAGCTTGAGCACGAGCATGTGCTCGGCGAGCCAGCCCTCGTCGCGTGCCATCACGGATGCGATGCGCAGCGCGTAGCACTTCTTGCCGAGCAGGGCGTTGCCGCCGTAGCCCGATCCGAAGGACCAGATCTCGCGGCTCTCGGGGAAGTGGGAGATGTACTTGGTGTCGTTGCACGGCCAGGGCACGTCCTGCTCGCCGGGCCCCAGGGGGGCGCCGACGCTGTGGACGGCCTTGACGAAGAAGCCGTCCTCGCCGAGCTCGTCGAGAACCTGCTGTCCCATTCGCGTCATGGTGCGCATCGAGACGGCGACGTACGCGGAGTCCGTGATCTCGACGCCCAGCGCGGAGAGCGGGGAGCCGAGGGGGCCCATGCAGAAGGGCACGACGTACATGGTGCGGCCGCGCATGCAGCCGCGGAAGATTCCGCCCTCGCCGCCCTCGCCCTGGAAGACGGCCCGCATCTCGTCGGGGGCCTTCCAGTGGTTGGTCGGACCGGCGTCCTCCTCCTTGTCGGAGCAGATGAACGTACGGCCCTCGACGCGTGCGACGTCACTCGGGTCGGAGGCGGCGTAGTAGGAGTGCGGCCGTTTCACCGGGTCGAGTTTGGTGAACGTGCCCTTCTCGACGAGCTCTTCGCACAGGCGCTCGTACTCCGATTCGGAGCCGTTGCACCAGACGATCCGGGCCGGTTCTGTGAGAGCGGCGATTTCCTCCACCCAGGAGACGAGCTCCTGGTGGCGTGTGGGAACGGTGTTGATGGCGGGAGCCGCAGAACTGCGCGCCACAATCTCTCCAGACGTTGAGGGTTCCAACGGACAACTGCACTGGTATCCGCATTTGTTGGCTTCGTGCTTCAACTCGCCCCTTGGGGGCCGCGACCCGGATGCGTTCGTGATGGTGCTGGGCTGGTGGGTCTGCGCGGCTCGCTCATCCGGTGTCACCCTTGCTCCTCTGAGCATGTGAGCGTATCGGCTGCCTGTCCAGATGGAAAGGATGTGTCCATCACCACTCCGATGAGCGGCATGCAGTCCACGAGAGCATGTCGGTGGTTACGCTCCCGTAGCTACGATGGGCCGTATGAATGACGCGTTCCGCCCGCAAGAGCCCGCGAACAGCGCGGACTCCGAAGGTGGCGCAGACGGGACCGACAAGCCGGTGCACTCCGGCGGTTCTGCCGCCGCCACTCTGGAGTCCGCTGCGGCTGCCGTCACTTCGGCGGCTTCCAGGGGCGCCTCGGCGATCCCCGCGCTCATCAAGCCGCGGCTGCGCGGATGGCTGCACGCCGGGATGTTCCCCGCCGTGCTCGCCGCCGGCATCTTCCTGACCGCGCTCGCGGACAGCTCGCGCGGCCGTATCGCGTGCGCCGTCTACACCCTGACCGCCTGTCTGCTCTTCGGGGTGAGCGCCCTGTACCACCGGGGCGAGTGGGGGCCGCGGGCCAATGCCGTACTGCGGCGGCTCGACCACGCCAACATCTTCCTGATCATCGCCGGGACGTACACACCGCTGACGATCCTTCTGCTTCCCGACGGTTCCGGTTCGCCGCTGCTGTGGGGTGTCTGGGCGGCAGCCGTGCTCGGCATCGGCTTCCGGGTGTTCTGGGTCGGCGCTCCGCGGTGGCTCTACACGCCCTGCTACATCGCGATGGGCTGGGCCGCGGTCTTCTACCTGCCGGCGTTCCTGCGCGAGGGCGGCATCGCCGTGCTGGTGTGCGTGATCGTGGGTGGCGTGCTGTACAGCGCGGGAGGCGTCGTCTACGGCATCAAGCGGCCGAATCCGTCACCGCGGTGGTTCGGCTTCCACGAGGTGTTCCACTCCTTCACCCTGGCCGCCTTCGTCGTCCACTACGTGGGCATCTCGCTGGTCGCCTACCAGCACGACTAGCCCTCGCCCGCCGGGCGTCGCGAGCCGGTGAGCCCTTTCCGGTCACAGCACCAGCCCTAGCGGCCGAGCGGGGTGCGGCGTACCGAGCGGCCCGCGAGGACGTCCGTGCGGCGGCCGTCCTCGATGACGGGGCGGCCGTCGATCAGTACGTGCGGGATGCCCGTGGGCAGCACGCGCGGGTTGTCGTAGGTGGCGCCCGGTGCGACCGTGACCGGGTCGAAGAGCACGAGGTCCGCGCGGTAGCCCTCGCGGACCAGGCCGCGGTCGGGGAGGCGGAGCCGGGCGGCGGGGCGCGAGGTGAGGTGGGCGACGCACTCCTGGAGGGAGAGCACGCCCAATTCCCGTACGTAGCGGCCGAGATACTGCGGGAAGGTGCCGTACGCGCGGGGGTGCGGCTTGTCGCCCTGGAGGATGCCGTCGCTGCCGCCGGTGTGCGCGGGGTGGCGCATCATGTGCCGCACGTTCTCCTCGTGGCCCACGTGCTGGAGGATCGTCGAGCCCAGCCTGTCCTCGATCAGCAGCCGTCGGGCGGTGACGAACGGCTCCTCCCCGTTCTCGGCCGCGGACTCGGCGACCGTCCGGCCGACGTAGTGCGAGAGGGCCGGGTCGGAGACGCCCGAGATCTCGATGGTGCTCCAGTCCATGGGGACGCCGTGGCAGCCGTCGGCGCCCTCGACCTCCATGACGTGCCGGATGCGGACGCACGATTCCTCGTCCGAGAGGCGTTCCAGAATCGCCTCGGGTCCTCCCGCGCTCGCCCAGCTCGGCAGCATCGCCACGAGAGTCGTGCACCCGGGGGTGTACGGATACGTGTCGAGGGTGATGTCGGCGCCGGCGGCGAGCGCGCGGTCCAGGAGGCCGGTCAGCTCGGGTGCCCGGCCCTTGTTGACGCCGAAGTTCATGGTGGCGTGGGCGAGATGGAGTGCGCAGCCGGCGTCGCGGCTGAGCTCGATCATCTCCTCGTACGCCTGCAGCGCGCCCATGCCGTAGGAGCGGTGGTGCGGGCAGTAGTAGCCGCCGTACGCGGCCACCGTGCGGCACAGCTCGGTGAGTTCGGCGTCGGAGGCGTACATGCCGGGCGTGTAGGTGAGGCCGGAGGACATGCCGACCGCGCCCTGTTCCAGGCCCTCGGCGACGAGGCGCCGCATCTCCTCGGTCTCCGCACGCGTCGCGGGGCGGTCGTCCCAGCCGACGGCGAGCATGCGCACGGTGCCCTGCGGCACGAGGTAGGCGGCGTTGACGGCCGTGCCCTGGCGGTCGATGCGGTCGAGATAGCCGCCGACGGTGCGCCAGTCGAAGTCGAGGGAACCGGGCGAGGTGTCTCCGGGCGGACTCCCGTTCCAGCCGGTGATGGCGCTGCGTACCTCGGCGAGGGTGCGGTCGTCGACGGGCGCGTAGGAGAGCCCGTCCTGGCCGACGACTTCGAGGGTGACGCCCTGCGCGGCCTTCGCCGAGTGGTCCGGATCGCGCAGCAGGGCGAGGTCGGAGTGGGCGTGCATGTCGATGAAGCCGGGGGAGAGGACGAGACCCGTGGCGTCGAGCGTGCGCCGGGCTCCGGCGGGGCGGGCGCCGGGGCCGTCGGTCTCGCGGGTGACGGCGGTGATGCGGCCGTCCTCGACGGCGACGTCGGCGCGGTACGGAGCCGACGTCCCGGAGCCGTCGACGACGTCCGCGTTGCGGATGAGCAGGTCCATGGGGGCGATTCCCCTTCCGGGTGGGTGCGGACGGCCGCCCGTCAGAGGGCCGCGGGCTCAGCTGCGGGCTCAGCTGCGGAACTCAGAAGAAGGTGCGTACATATCCGGTGACGGTGCCGTCCGCGGTTGTCTCCGGGATGAGCTGCCACTTGTCGAAGATCGTGCACGGGTGGGAGAGCCCGAGGCCCACCCACTCCCCGACCTCGACGGGTGCCTCCGTACGGACCCACGCGTGCTGGTCGGAGAGCGCCGTGACGGTGATGCCGTCGGCGGGACGCGTGGCGCCGTCGAGGGAGCGGACCGTGTGGGGCTGCGGGAGGTGGAGGTCGAACGCCGCGTCGCGCTTGCCCGCGTTGAGGAACGCCTGGCCGGGTTCGGGCCGGGAGACGACCTGCGCCCAGAGCGTGAACGCCGCCTGCAGCGCGCCCTCTTCGGGCACGCGGTTGAAGGGCGTCTTCTCGCGGTACGCGCCGTCGTCGTGCGACACGTAGGCGCCCGAGCGGAGCAGCTTCAGCACCGGCCGGGAGAGCGGCGGCAGTTCGGCGAAGACGTCCGCGACGGCGTCGAACCAGGCGCTGCCGCCCGCGCTCACCACGATCTCGGAGAGCCCGTCGAAGCGGCCCGCGGCGTCGAACGCGGCGGCGAGTGCGGTCAGCCGTCGCAGCCAGGCCGTGACCGTCTCCGTGGAGGCGTCCGGGACTTCGCCCTCATAGCCCGCGACGCCGACGAGCCGGAGGGTGGGTGCCGCCGCGACCGCCGCGGCGATCGCCTCGCATTCGGCTTCGCTGCGCGCTCCCGTACGGGCGCCTTCGCCGGCCGCGAGCTCGACCACGACGTCGACGGGGCGCGAGGCACCCGCTTCCGCGAGGGCGGCGTCCATCAGCGCGACGCCCGCCGTGGAGTCCGCGTAGCAGACGAAGCGGAAGTCCGGGTCGGCGTCGAGCTCCTGGGAGATCCGGCGGAGCGCGGCGGGGTCGACGAGCTCGTTGGCGAGGAAGACGCGCGGAACCCCGAACGCCCGGGCCACGGCCACCTGATGGGGCACCGCCAGGGTGATCCCCCAGGCGCCGTGGGCCAGTTGGCGGTGGAAGAGCTGCGGGGCCATGGAGGTCTTGCCGTGCGGAGCGAAGGCGAGGCCGTGCCGCTGCGTGTACGTCTCCATGAGCGCCAAGTTGTGCTGGAGGCGCTCCGCGGAGAGCGCGAGCACCGGTGTGGTGAAGCCGCCGTCGAACAGGTTGCGGTGCTCCGCGGTGAGCGCGGCGACGGTGGCGCCCGCCGCGTCCGGAGGAAGCCCCTTGAAGCGGTGGTCGATGCGCTCCTCGGCGAGGGAGGCGAGCGGGTCCGCGCCGGCCATAGGGGGCTCCTACTCCGTTGCATCGGGTCATCGGGGAAGGTCGTTGCAGTGAATGCAACAAGCATTGCGTATTTCGCTCAAAGCTGTTTAGCATCCCGCCGAACACCCGTCAATCGATGAGGAGCGGATGCGGACAGTGGTACGCACCGACGTCGTCTGCCTCGGCGAATCCATGGTCACGTTCCTGCCCTCGCGGGCCGGACGGCTCGCGGACGTACCGTCCTTCGAGCGGGCCATCGGAGGCGCCGAGTCCAACGTGGCCTGCGCGCTTGCCGGTTCGGGACACTCCGTGCGGTGGGTCAGCCGCGTCGGGGCCGACGGCTTCGGCGACCACCTGGTGGAGGCGATCGCCGCACGCGGGGTCGATGTCGGAATTGTCGGGCGGGACGCGAGGCGTCCCACGGGCATCTACTTCCGTACGGAGGGCGAGCGGCCCACCACCCTGGAGGGCCCCGACGGGCGAGCGGCCGGTACCGAGGGCACCGGCGGTACCGCGCCCACCGGCGGTACGGCAGGCACCGCCGGGACCCAGGGCACCGCGGAAGTCGTCTACTACCGCGCCGGTTCCGCCGCTTCCGCCATGTCGCCGCACACCGTGGACCTCGCCGCCGTCGACGACGCCACCGTGCTGCACGTCACAGGCATCACCGCCGCGCTCTCCCCGGAGTGCCTGGAGCTGATGCGGCTGCTCACGGGCCCGCGCGCGGACCGTCCGCTCGTCTCCTTCGACGTGAACTACCGCGTCGGCCTGTGGGACCGCGCCGAGGGCGACCCCGCTCCCGGGCCCGGCGTGCTGCTCGAACTCGCCGCCGGCTGCGACCTCGTCTTCGTCGGCGAGGACGAGGCGGCCGCCGCCTGGGGCGTCACCGGGGGCCCGCCCGCGATAAGGGAGCTGCTGCCCGGGCCCGCGGTGCTCGTCGTCAAGCAGGGCGGCACGTGTGCGACCGCCTTCGTGCGGGAGGACGGCGGCCACGGCGGTGACCACGCCAGTGGTCACGGCGGTGGTCACGGCGGCGCGGGCGACACCGTGCACGCGGTGCCCGCCCTGCGGATCGACGTCGCCGATGCCGTGGGCGCGGGCGACGGGTTCGCCGCCGGCTTCCTCTCGGCCACGCTCCGCGGACTGCCCGTACGGGAGCGGCTGCGGCACGGACACCTCACCGCCGCGGCCGCCCTCACCGTGCCCGGGGACCTCGCGGAGCCGCCGCCGCGCGACGTCGCGGACCGGCTGGCCGCCCTGGACGACGAGGCGTGGGGAAGACTGCGCCTCGGCCCCGGGTGGAACACACAGAAGGCGAACGCCACATGAGCCAGACCGTCGACCGAGCGCTGAGCATCCTGCCCCTGCTGGCGGAGGGCCCCGCCAACCTGGAGCAGGTCGCGGGTCGGCTCGGGGTGCACAAGTCCACCGCGCTGCGGCTGCTGCGTACGCTCCACGAGCACGGCATCGTCCACCGCCAGCCCGACCAGCGCTACCGGCTGGGCACGCGGCTCTTCGCACTCGCCCAGCAGGCCGTGGAGAACCTGGACGTACGCGAGATAGCACATCCGCATCTGGTGGAGCTGAACGCGCAGACGGGGCACACCGTCCACCTCGCCGTCCACGAGGAGAACGAAGTCCTCTACATCGACAAGGTGGAGAGCCGCTACCCGGTACGGATGTACTCGCGCATCGGCAAACCCGTCGCGATCACGGTCGCCGCGGTCGCCAAGCTGCTGCTCGCCGATCTGCCCGAGCAGGAGCGCCGGGCGGTCGCGCAGCGGCTCGACTACCCCCGCTACACGGCCCGTTCGATCACCGACCCCGCGACCTTCCTCGCCGAGCTGGCGAAGGTGCGCGAACAGGGGTGGGCCACCGACCTGGGCGGCCACGAGGAGTCCATCAACTGCGTCGGCGCCCCCGTGCGCGGACCGGACGGGCGTGCCGTCGCCGCCATGTCCGTGTCGGCGCCGAACGTCGTCGTCAGCGCGGACGAACTCCTCACCCTCCTCCCGCTGGTGCGGCGCACCGCCGACGCCATCAGCGACGAGTACTCCGGAAGAACCCCATCCCCCGACAACACGGAACGGCAGCGATGAGCGAGAACATGAGCGAGAACATGAGCGAGAAGGGGGCCAAGACGGCCCTCACGCCCTCCACCCACACCACTCCGCCCGCGAAGTTCTCGCACGGCGTGCGCAAGGGGAACATCCTTCAGGTCTCCGGACAGGTCGGCTTCGGCCCGGCCGTCCCCGGCCAGGCGCCCACGCCCGTCGGTCCGGGACTGCGCGAGCAGACGCTGCGCACGCTCGCCAACGTCGAGGCCGTGCTCCGGGAGGGCGGGGCGAGCTGGGAGGACGTGGTGATGATCCGCGTCTATCTCACCGACACCGGCCACTTCCCCGAACTCAACGAGATCTACAACGAGTTCTTCGCCGACCTCACCGAGGCCCCGGCGGCCCGTACGACCGTCTACGTCGGCCTGCCGGCCGGGCTGCTCGTCGAGATCGACGCGCTCGCCGTACTGGGCTGAGGCGGAGCACCGGCACAAGTGCCACCGGCCCGCGCGTGCCCCTTAGTCCCTGAGCGCGGTGCCCGAAAGGGCTCCGCGCACACCCCCCGCATGTCCGAACTCCCCATCAGAGCAGAGCTGCCCACACAGAAACCCCGAGGTCCACCAACATGCTGCTCGCATCCGCGTCCGAGAAGGCGCCACCCCACACCGGCGGTCTGCTCGCCCTCATAGGCGGCACCCCGGGGCTGCTGCTCGTCGCAGGCCTGGGGATCCTGCTGCTGCTCTTCCTCATCATCAAGCTCCGGGTGCAGCCGTTCGTCGCACTGCTGGGCGTCTCCATAGCCGTCGGTCTGGCGGCCGGGCTCTCGGTGACCGAACTCTTCGGCACGGTGCAGAAATCCGAGGCCGTCTCCCTCATCGAGGACGGCATGGGCGGCATCCTCGGCCACGTCGCCATCATCATCGGGCTCGGCACGATGCTGGGGGCGATACTCGAGGTCAGCGGTGGCGCCGAGGCTCTCTCCGGCCGTCTGCTGGCCCTCTTCGGAGAGAAGCGCGCACCGCTGGCCATGGGCCTCACGGGCCTCATCTTCGGTATTCCGGTCTTCTTCGACGTCGGCATCTTCGTCCTCGCGCCGATCGTCTACGCCGCAGCCAAGCGCTCCGGCAAATCGATCATCCTCTACTCGATGCCGCTGCTCGCCGGCCTGTCGATGACGCACGCGTTCCTGCCGCCCCACCCCGGTCCGGTCGCCGCGGCCGGGCTGCTGAAGGTCGACCTCGGCTGGGTCATCCTGATGGGCATCGTCACCGGCATCCCGGCCGTGCTCGCCGCCTGGGGGTACTCGGCCTGGATCGGCAACCGCCTCTTCGTCGAGGTGCCGCACGACATGGTCGAGGCGGCGGAGGAGGCCAAGGCGGCCGTCGCGGCGGAGCAGAAGGCGGCGGGGGTCGCCGCGGAACGGCCCGTGTCGCTGACCGTCGTGCTCGGCATCATCGGCACCCCGCTGGTGCTGATCCTGCTGGCGACGTTCTCGTCCATCGCGCTCGACCCCTCGACGCTCCGCTCCGTCATCGAGTTCTTCGGGCACCCCTTCGTTGCGCTGACGATCGCGCTCCTCCTGGCCTACTGGCTGCTCGGCCTGCGGCGCGGCTGGTCGCGTCAGTCGCTGGAGACGGTCTCCACGTCCTCGCTCAAGCCGATCGGCAACATCCTGCTCGTCGTGGGTGCGGGCGGCGTCTTCGGCGCGGTGCTGGACGGCAGCGGCGTCGCGCAGGCGCTGTCGGACACCTTCGGGGACGCGGGGCTGCCCGTGATCGTCCTGTCCTACCTGCTCTCACTGGTGCTGCGGGTCGCACAGGGCTCGGCGACCGTCGCGATCGTCACCACGGCGGGGATCGTGGCGCCGCTGCTGTCCGCCGGGGACTACTCGCAGCCGCACATCGCGCTGGTCATCATGGCGATCTCGGCGGGCTCCATCTTCGCCTCGCACGTCAACGACGGCGGATTCTGGATCGTCTCGAAGTACTTCGGCATCTCGGAGCGGGACACGCTGAAGTCGTGGACGGTGCTGGAGTCCGTCCTGTCGGTTGCGGGCTTCGCCGTGGCCGCCGTGATCAGTCCGTTCGTCTAGCGGCATCCGGCGGCCGGGCCGGGCGCAGGTGCCGGCCGGCGGATCCCTCTCTCCTCCGGGGCCCACGCGCCCCCCGATGGAATTCCACCTTCCGTTTCTGGGGGCGTTGTTGGGGTCTTGTGGGGGTGCCGCTTTGGGCCAAGAATGCACGGCGTCACCCCCGACGAATCACATTCACGAGATTCGGCTAAGGAGAGGAACCCCCCACCATGAAGAGACCTCTCGTCGGCGCCCTGGCAACGGCGTTCTTCGGAGCGGCAGCCGTCACCGGGTTCGCCGCGGCCCCGGCGTCGGCGGCGGAAGCCCCGTCCTCGCCCGAGGCCGCCGCCGCCCCGGACTTCGCGGGCACGGTCGCGCTCAGCAACTGTTCGGGCTCGCTGGTGAAGATGCCCGGCTCCAAGGCCTCCGACCCGGGGCTGGTGCTCTCGAACGGGCACTGCCTTGAGGAAGGCATGCCGGAGCCGGGGAAGGTCGTCGTCGACCAGCCCTCGTCGCGCAGCTTCACGCTCCTCGACGCCGGCGGCGGCGACGCGGGCACGCTGAAGTCCACGAAGATCGCCTACGGGACGATGACGGACACCGACGTCTCCCTCTACGAACTCGACTCCACGTACGAGGAGATCAAGAAGGACACGGGCATCGACCCGCTGGAGGTGCAGGCGGAGCATCCCGAACAGGGCACCGCCATCACCGTCGTCTCCGGTTACTGGAAGGAGACCTTCAGCTGTTCCATCGACGCCTTCGTGCCCGAGCTGCGCGAGGACGGCTGGACCATGAAGGACTCCCTCCGCTACACCGAGGAGTGCGAGACCAAGGGCGGCACGTCGGGCTCGCCGGTCGTCGACGACTCCACCGGCAAGATCGTCGGGGTCAACAACACCCGCAACGAGAACGGCGAGGAGTGCACCCTCAACAACCCGTGCGAGGTGGACGAGAACGGCAAGGTCACCGTCCACGAGGGCATCGCGTACGGACAGCAGACGCACACCCTCACCAGCTGCATCGCCGCCGGCAACAAGGTCGACCTGAGCCTGCCGGACTGCAAGCTGCCGAAGCCGTAGAGGAAAGGCCGGCCAGGCCCTGAACGCCGGGCCGCAGTTCGGAGCCCGGCAGCTGCCGGCCGGTGGCGTGGTGCGGCGGCACCACGCCACCGGCACGGCGGTGACTCCCGTATGCGGCCCTCGGGGGTGTTGACCACCTCCCGGACGAGCGACGCCCCCGGACACTGCCGTCCGGGGGCGTCGCGTGCGTACGGGGAGGTGGGGGACACCCCGCAGCAGCCTGGCGGGCGCAGATGCGCCGGGGCGGGACCTCGGGGTCTCCCTTACGGCAGCGCGTCCACGTGCGGGCCGACCGTGCCGGACCAGCTGTTGCCGTTCGAGGCGTCCCAGTTGGTGGACCAGGTCATCGCGCCGCGGATGCCGGGGTAGGTCTTGTCGGGCTTGAAGCTCCCGCAGTTGGTGCCCTTGGCCAGGCAGTCCAGGGCGTCGGTCACCACGCCCGGCTCGACGTGACCGGAGCCCGCGGCGCTGGAGGAGGCCGGGGTGCCGATGCCGACCTGCGAGGGGTCGAGGCCGCCTTCGAGCTGGATGCAGGCGAGTGCGGTGAGGAAGTCGACGCCGCCCTGCGCGTAGGTCTTGCCGTCGCAGCCGTTCATCGAACCGCTGTTGTAGTACTGCATGTTGACGACCGTCAGGTAGTCCTTGATGTTCAGCGCGGTCTTGAAGTACTCGTTCGACGTCGACTGCATGTCGATGGTCTGCGGGGCCATCGTCACCACCACGTCGCTCTTCTTGCTGTGGATGGCGTCCAGGGCCTTGGTCATGTACGTCGAGTTGAGGCCGTTCTCCAGGTCGATGTCGACTCCGTCGAAGCCGTACTCGTCCATGAGCGAGACGATGCTGTCGGCGAAGGCCGAGGCCGAGGCGTCGTCGGCGACGCTGACGGCGCCCTTCTCGCCGCCGACCGAGACGATCACCGACTTGCCCGCGTCGTGCTTGGCCTTGATGTCGGCCTTGAAGTCGTCCTCGGAGCCGTAGCCCGTCGCCGGGTCCAGCTTGAAGTCGACCTGGCCCGGTGTGCCCGTGGCGTCGGCGAAGGCCACGGCGATGATGTCGTAGTCGTCCGGCACATCCGAGAGCTTCTGTTTGGCCGCTCCGTTGTCGAAGTTCTGCCAGTAGCCGGTGACGGCGTGTGCGGGGACCGCCGAAGCGCCCACGGCGCGGCCGGTGTCCTGGGAAGGGGCCGGGCCGGCGTTCGCCGTTCCGGCCGCGACCAGTCCGCAGACCGTCAGTGCCGCTGCTGCGACCGCGGCGAGGACGCGCGGACGCGTACGGGGGTGGGACAGGAATCTTGCGCGTGCCACAACTGCCTCCGGGGTGGGGGGAGATGGGGGAGGGAAAGTGCTGAGTGTGGTGCGCGGGGCCCTGCGCTTCGCTGACAACATGGTCCAGACCAATCTGGTTGTCAAGACCTTTGACAGCCGTCCTGGGCCTTGTATTGATCGTCTTCGGGGGATTGGATGCGCCGGGCAGACCTCTTGAGGGGACGAGCACGAAGGCGGTCGGAGATGGCAACCGAGGACAACAAGCAGAGCGGAGCCGGGACCACCCCGGCCCCCTCCTCCAGCGAGGAGACACGGCCGCCCGTACGGAAGGCGAGCTGGAAGCTGGTCGGGCCCGGCATCGTCGTCGCGGCGACCGGCGTCGGCGCCGGTGACCTGGTCTCCACGCTGATCGCGGGCAGCAAGTACGGCTACACCCTGATGTGGGCCGCGGTGATCGGCTGCATCGTCAAGATCGCGCTGGCCGAGGCGACGGGCCGCTGGCACCTGGCCACCGGCCGCACCATCTTCGACGGATGGCGGTCGCTGGGCTCGTGGACGACCGTCTACTTCGCGATATACGTCGTCGTGTGGGGATTCGTCTACGGCGGTACCGCCATGTCCTCCTCCGGGCTCCCCCTGGAGGCGCTCTTCCCGGGCGTTCTCGACCTCAAGGGATGGGCGATCATCACCGGCCTCGTCGGCCTCGCCTTCGTCTGGTTCAACCGCTACGCCGTCTTCGAGAAGGTCATGACGGTGATGGTCGGCATCATGTTCGTGGTCGTCGTCTACGTGGCGATCCTCGTCTCGCCCGACATCGGCGCCGCCTTCGCCGGGCTCGCCCCGGTGCTGCCGGACGGCTCGGTCCTCTACACCCTGGGCCTCATCGGCGGCGTCGGCGGCACCATCACGATGGCCGCCTACGGATACTGGGTGAACGCCAAGGGCTGGACCGACAGCGGCTGGATGAAGATGATGCGGCTCGACAACCGCGTCGCCTACATCACCACCGGCGTCTTCGTCGTCGCCATGCTGATCGTCGGAGCGGAGCTGCTGCACTCCGCGAACATCGCGATCGCGGAGGGCGACAAGGGCCTCTCCGACCTCGGGAACGTACTGGAGGACCGCTTCGGCGCCTTCACCTCGGTCCTCTTCCTCATCGGCTTCTTCGCCACGTCCTTCACGTCGCTGGTCGGCGTGTGGCACGGCGTGAGCCTGATGTTCGCCGACTTCGTCGAGCGGATGCGCGCCGCCCGCAAAGCGGACGGCGAGGGCGACGGCGATCAGGCGGTCGCCGCGGTGGCCGGCGGTCAGCGCGAGAAGTCGCTGCCCTTCCGCGCGTACCTGCTGTGGCTGACCTTCCCGCCGATGACGCTGCTCTGGCTGGAGCAGCCCTTCGGCCTGGTCGTGGCCTACGGCGTGCTGGGCGCGTTCTTCATGCCGTTCCTCGCGTTCACCCTCATGTGGCTGCTCAACACCAGCCGCACGCCGCGTGAATGGCGCAACGGCATTCTCAGCAACGTGATGCTCTTCGCGTCCGGGATGCTCTTCATCGTGCTGTGCGTGCAGCAGGTCAGGGAGATTCCCTGGTAGGACGCCGAAGCCCCGGGCGCTTCCGCGGCCGCGCGGACGACCGCCGCGCAAGTACCTCGCCTTTGCCCGATTGACTGACGGACAGGGCGGGGTATGGCAGGGGAGCGACCGGGGCAGAAGCTGTTCCGAGGTCTGGGCTCCGCCCGTATGGTGTGGTGTCGTCAGATCAACATGACGATCGGGTACTTGGGCCGCGGGCCCGACACAGAGCGCTCGGGGGCGGGGATGACCACTGCGATAGCAGTCACCAGCCACAGCCACATGCTGCCCCCGCCCGACCGGCACACACCGCGTGCACACGTCTTCGAGCCGCCGGACGAGCAGCCGTTCGACGTGGCGCTCGCCCAGACGCAGCGACTGCTCGAACAGCACGGCCACATGATCGTCGTCCATCCCACGACGCTGCCGAAGGCCTTCCTGCACAGACTCCACGCCATCCGTTCCGTCCTGGAGACCGACCGGATCGCGCTGATGCCGACGGCGCTGCCGCCGCTGGGTACGGGTGTCCTCGTACGGCAGTTGAGGCAGTTGTCGCTTTGCGAGTTCAGTCCGGGCGTGCTCGGCGCGTCCGTACGGCTCCTGGCGCACTACATCTACGCGGGTGCGCTGCTGAACTCCGTGGCGAAGCTCGACCATCTGCCGGTCTCCTACACCGAGCACGCCAGGTCCTGGAATCCCAAGGCCCAGTTCGCGGTGCTGGCGACGCCCACGCCGCAGCTCGTCCGCACCGACAGCGGTGCCCGCGGCGTGGCCAGGGCCGCGCTCACGGGACCGCAGTTCCCCACGCACCTCACCTATGCCGACGGCCAGCTCAACTCCGACTGGGTCACGAGCCTGCTGGCTCCGCAGTGGCGCGTCGGTCAGGTGCACGAGGCGTATCTGCCCGCGGAGTCGGCGCGCTGGTGGGGTACCGGCAAGCTCGTCGAGTTCGCGGCCGCGATCCCCGACGTCTCGGTGCTCTACCGGCTCGTTTCCTCCGTACGCCGGGACGAATGCCACTGGTGCGGGCTCGAACTGATCGGGGACCGCTGCGCGTTCTGCGCGGCCCCCGCCCCGTTCGGGTCCGGTTCGCGCAGGGCCGCGGCCGTGCGCGCGGCTCCGGCCCGCAGCCGCCCCGGCTCCGCCCTCACCTCCCGCATCGCCCCCGGTCCCGGTGATCCCGGAGCCGGCTCCGGCGGTTCCGCACCCGGCTCCGGCAGGGACGGCGCCGGTGACCGTGCGGACACCCCCGCCAGGGGCGGCGCGGGGCTCGGTGCGTTCCTCATGCAGAAGCACGCCGCGGCAGCGCAGAAGCAGGCCGCTGCCGCACGTTCCGAACCGCAGTCCAGTCACGCCGTTGTCGCCGATCCCCGAGGTCTGTAGTCCATGAATTCACGCCAGCGCCGTGGCGTCATCCTGCTGGTCGTCTCCGTCCTGTGTGCCCTGGCGGCGTTCGGGGGCGTGCTGGCGTTCATACGCGACGTGGAGTCGAAGGTCGGCTCCGAGAAGACGGCGTACAAGCTCAAGACGGACGTTCCGCCGTACAAGTCGCTGAGCGCGGAGCAGTTCGACAAGGTGTCCGTGCCGGACCGCTGGCTGCCGGACACCGCGGTCACCGACCTCGACGAGGTGCGCGGCAAGGTCGCCACCAACGAGCTGCGCAAGGGATCGCTGCTGCAGACGGACATGATGGACGACCGGCCCGGACTGAAGCCGGGCCAGCAGGAGATCGCCATCATGATCGACGCCGAGACGGGCGTCGCCGGCAAGATCAACCCGGGCAGCCGCGTCAACATCTTCGCCACCTTCGAGGGCGAGCAGCAGACAGCCGGCAAGGGCAAGGAACCGAACCAGTCGAAGGTCATCGTCAGCGAGGCGGAGGTCATCGACGTCGGGAAGCTCACCCCGTTCAAGGACGCCGGCCAGGACGAGCGCGACCGGCAGCGCGAACGGGACGGCGTCCCGATCACCTTCGCCCTCTCCACGGAGGACGCCCAGCGCGTCGCGTACGCCGAATCCTTCGCGGAGCACGTCCGGCTCGCCCTCGTGGCTCCCGGCGACGGCAACGACATCCCCGAGAGCGACCGCACGTACACGCTCGACGGGGACAAGTGAGGCAGGTCAGCCCATGGTCACCCGCATTCAGCCAGCCGTAAGCGACCCGGAGGCAGCCAGGTCGGTCGGCGGTCTGCTCAGTCAGCTGCCCGACAGCGAGCCGGTACCGGCCGTCGTCGACTCCACCCAACTGCTGGACTCCCTCGCGCGGCTGGCGGAAGGCACGGTCGCGGATCTGCCCGAGGTCGTGCTCGTACACGAACTCATCCGTCCCATGCCGGCGTTGGAGCTGATCCGTGAGATCGCCCTCCGCTTCCCGGCCGTCGGCGTCGTACTCATCACGCGCGACACCAGCCAGCCGCTCTATTCGGCGGCGATGGACGCCGGGGCGCGCGGTGTTCTCGGGCTGCCCCTGAGCTATGACGATCTCGCAGCGCGGGTGGGCGCCGCGGCGTCGTGGGCCGTGGGCGTACGGAAGCACCTGGGCGGCATCCCGGACGAGACGGCCGGTCCGGGCGGCACCGTCGTCGCCGTCACCGGTGCCAAGGGAGGAGTCGGGACGACGCTGACCGCGGTCCAACTGGCCCTCGCGGCACAGGCGTCGGGGCGCGGCACCGCACTCGTGGACATGGATCTGCAGTCCGGGGACGTCGCCTCGTATCTGGACGTGCAGTTCCGGCGTTCGGCGGCCGACCTCGCCGGCATCGCCGACATCTCCGCGCGGGTGCTCCAGGACGCGCTCTTCGCACACGAGTCGGGGCTCGGGCTGCTCCTCGCCCCCGGGGAGGGCGAGCGGGGCGAGGAGGTCGACGACCGCGCGGCCCGTCAGATCATCGCCGCGCTCAGGGCCCGCTACGACATCGTCGTGATCGACTGCGGCACCCAGCTCAACGCCGCCAACGCCGCGGCGATCGAGACCTCCGACAGCGCGGTGCTGGTGACGACGCCGGACGTCGTGGCCGTACGGGCCGCCAAGCGCATGGTCCGGATGTGGGACCGGCTTCAGATCCGCAAGGCGGAGGAGACCGTCACCCTCGTCAACCGCATCTCGAAGTTCACCGAGATCCAGCCGCCGCTGATCGCCCGTATCGTCGGGACACCCGTTGCCGGGACGACGATTCCCGCCAACTACAAGGAACTTCAGAGCGCCGTGGACGCAGGGCGCATCCAGGACCTCGAAGCCCGTGGTTCCGTCAAGCAGGCTCTGTGGTCGTTCGCCGGCGAGCTGGGACTGAGCACGGCCGCGGAAGCGTCGAGCGGCACCGGCAGGCACAGCAAGGGCGGCGGCAGGGGCGCCAGGGCCGCGAAGGGGCAGGCGGGGCAGCCCAAGCAGGTGCTGCCTCCGGCGGGCTCCGGCCCGGGCGGGCGCGCGCTGCCGCCGGGCGGTGCGCCGGGTACGGGGTCCGGCGCGCAGCCGGGCACGGCGTCCGGCGGCCAGGCGGGCACGGCGTCGGGCGGCCAGGCGGGCAGGCAGGGGCAGGCGGCGCCGGGGCAGTCAGGCCCGGGAGCGCCACGCGCCGCGGCGGCACGTCCCGGCCCCGGAGGGATGCCGCCCCGTCCCCGGCACGCACCGGCCAGCGCGGGCACCGGCAGGGACGCGGCCGGCCGGCAGGCGCTGCCGCCCGGCGCGTCGAGCCGCACGCTCGGTGCTTCCCACGACGCGCCCAGGGCAGGCGACCACGGGGACCCGGACCTGGACGTGGACCACCGTGACCGCGACCACCGCAGTCCGCTCGAACACAACAGCGCGGCGCCCTTCCACACCCGTACGCGCGTGGGGCCGGTGGGACCCGAGGCCGGACGCGTACCGGGCAGGCCCGCGGCGCCGCCTGTGGACGACCTCGACGACGAGGGCGAGACGAGCGTCTGGGGTGAACGGGGCGCCGTGACCCTGGAGTTCGCCGGAATGGCACCCGTGGTGCTCGCCGTCCTGGCGGTCCTGTGGCAGTGCGTACTGGTCGGCTACACGTTCTCGCTCGCCGGCAACGCCGCCGACGAGGCGGCACGAGCGGCGACCGCGGCCGCCTCGACGGGCGACGCGGAGGGCGCCTGCGAGTCGGCGGCGACCAAGCACCTGCCCGACGAGTGGCGGGACAACTCGGCGGTCAGCTGCAACCTCGACGGCCATCTGTGGAAGGCCGACGTCGACCTGTCGGCACCCGTCCTCTTCCCCGGCGCGGGGAAGCTTCCCTTCAGCGTCACCGGCACGGCCGGCGCCGCGGAGGAGGGGTGAGCGCGGCATGAGGCGCCTGCGGTGGAGACGGACGGCACCGGGGCCGGTACCGGGCCGGACGGCAGCGGCAGGGGCAGCCGCGGAGGCGGTACGGCCTGCGACCAGGGTGGTACGGGCGCGCACGGCGCGAGCCGCACGCGTACGGACCCGCCTGCGGGGCGGCGCCGGACGCGAACGCGGCGCGTCCAGCCTGGAGCTCGCGGGGATGATGCCCCTGCTCCTGCTGGTGGCCATGGCCGCGATCCAGCTCGGCGTCGCGGGTTACGCCGTACAGCAGGCCGGTACGGGAGCCCGCGCCGCAGCCCGCATCGCGAGCCAGGAGGACATCGCCGAGGACTACGCGGCGTCGGGCAAGGCGGCCATGTCCGAGTGGACGGCGTCCAGGAGCAGTTTCGACCTCGGAGGGGGCGAGGACGAGGTACGGGTGACCACCACCGTCACCATTCCCTCCGTCGTCCCCGGCGTGGACGACTTCGGCGACGCGTCGCGCTCGGCGACGATGCCGCGCGACTGACCGGGCCGACGTGGAGCGACAACGCACAGCGACGTACAGCGACAACGCACGGAGAGGAGGCCGGAATTGAGTCTGCGGGCCCGCATGACCACGCCTGAGTCCCGGACGCGCAACGGGGTCGCCGCCGACGGCGGCACCGCCCACCTCGTGTCCGCCTACCGCACGAAGCTCCTCGAAGAGATAGACCTCGCGGAGATGTCCGCCCTTCCCTCGCATGAACGCAGGGCACGCCTGGAGCGCGTACTGGGGCACATCGTCAGCCGCGAGGGGCCCGTACTGTCCACGGCCGACCGGGAGTTGCTCATCCGGCGCGTCGTCGACGAGGCTCTCGGGCTCGGCGTGCTCGAACCGCTGCTGGAGGACGCCTCCGTCACGGAGATCATGGTCAACGGGCCGGACCAGGTCTTCGTCGAACGGTCGGGACGCGTCGAGCAGGTGCCGGTCCGCTTCGCCTCCGAAGAGCAGCTGATGCAGACCATCGAGCGCATCGTCTCGACCGTCAACAGGCGTGTGGACGAGTCGAATCCGATGGTCGACGCCCGGCTGCCCTCCGGCGAGCGCGTCAACGTCATCGTCCCGCCGCTCTCCCTGACCGGCCCCACGCTCACCATCCGGCGCTTCCCCCGGGCGTACGCGCTGCACGAGCTGATCGCGCTGGGCACCCTCGACGAGCACATCGTGGCGCTGCTGTCGGGCTTCATCCGCGCGCGCTTCAACGTGATCGTCTCGGGCGGCACGGGCAGCGGCAAGACCACACTGCTCAACGCGCTCTCCGGGCTCATCCCGGACCACGAGCGCATCATCACCGTCGAGGACGCCGCCGAACTCCAGCTCCAGCAGCGGCACATCATCCGGCTGGAGACCAGGCCGCCCAACGTGGAGGGCAGGGGTCAGGTCACCGTCCGCGACCTCGTGCGCAACTCGCTGCGGATGCGGCCCGACCGGATCATCGTCGGCGAGGTACGCGGCGGGGAGACGCTCGACATGCTCCAGGCGATGTCGACGGGGCACGACGGCTCGCTGGCGACGGTGCACGCCAACAGCGCGGAGGACGCGCTGATGCGCCTGCAGACCCTCGCCTCCATGTCGGAGGTGGAGATCCCCTTCGCGGCGCTCCAGGACCAGATCAACTCCGCCGTGGACGTGATCATCCAGCTGGCGCGCTTCCCCGACGGCTCACGGAAGATCGTGGAGATCTCCCTGCTCGCCTCGCACGGCCGCGAGGTCTTCCGCATCGCCTCGGTCTCCCGGTTCGGCGCCGAACCCGTGTCCGCGGACGGCAAGGTGCACGGGAGCTTCGAGCATCTGCCCGTACCGCGGCGAGCGGCCGAACGGCTTCACATGGTGAGCGAGACCGTGCCGCCGGTCTTCGGAGTCGCGGACGACGCGGACCAGCTGACCACGAGGGAGGCGGTGTAGCGGCCCGTCGGCGACGAATACGACGCACGGGCCCACCGGAGACACGGCACGTACTCGGCACGTACCGCCGGAGCACCGGCAACCGGACCACGGACCACGGACCACAGGACTCAGGACCAGGACCCAGGACCACGCCATGGACACCACCGCACAACTCGCGCTCGGCGCCTTCCTGCTGGCCGGCGCGCTCGCCGTCGCCGCGGTCATGGCGTTCGCGTCGGGACGCGCGCAGAACAAGGAATACCTCAAGCGCCTCTCCGAAGAAGCGGCCGGCCGCGAGCTGCCGCCGGGCCGCCGACGCGCCTTCACCGGCGTCGACAAGCGGCTGCGCGGCACCCGGCTGGGCAACCGGGTGCAGAGCGGCCTGGCCGCGACGGGCCTCGACATCTCGCCCGGTGAGTTCACCGTCTACGTCGGCGCCGTCGTCGCCGGGCTGTGGCTGCTCGCCGCCTCCGTGCTCGCCCCGTTCTTCGGGCCGATCGCCGCGGTCCTCGGACTGCTCGCCGCCGGTGCCTTCCTCAGTCACCAACGGCAGCGCCGTACCGAGCAGTTCATCAACCAGCTGCCCGAGCTGTCCCGCATCCTCGCCAACGCCACCTCCGCCGGGCTCGCTCTGCGTACCGCGCTCGCCATGGCGGCGGACGAGCTGGAGGCCCCGGCGGGAGAGGAACTCACCCTCGTCAACAACCAGCTGGCCGTCGGCCGGTCCGTCGAGGACGCCCTGAACGAACTCGCCGAGCGTCTGCCGTCGCGTGAACTGGTCGTGCTCGTCACGACGTTGGTGCTCGCCAACCGGGCGGGCGGCACGCTCGTGGCGTCGCTGCGCAACCTCACCGACACCCTCGAGGAGCGCAAGGAGACCCGCCGCGAGGTACGCACCATGCTCGCCGAAGTGAACGCGACGGCCTTCACCGTGCCCGTACTGGGCCTGGGCGCGATGCTGATGATGAACTCGATGATGCCCGGCGCCCTCGCCCGCGTCACCGGCTCGGCGATCGGTCAGCTCGCGATCATAGGAGCCGTCGGCCTTTTCGCCGCCGGCTTCTTCGTCATCCGCCGCCTCGGCAAGATCGAGATCTGAGGAGGAGACCGTGAGCGCCTTCCTGCCCTTCCTCCTCGCCGCCGTCGCCGGCCTCGCCGTGTACGGGGCCATCGCGGGCATCCGCATGTACCGCGCCGACATCGAGCTGCCCAGCGACCTCGCCGTCGCGCTGGAGGTCGGCGCGACGCGAACGACCGCACGCGAGGCGGCAGTCGACCGCCTCGGCATGCCCCTGGCGCCGCTCGTGCTGCGTCTGATGGGCGAGGAGCGCGTCAACGCCAAGCGCAAGAAGATCGACCGGGCCGGCAACCCGGGAGGCCTGACCATCCACCGTTACGCCGCACGGCGCGCGGCGTACGGAGTCTTCGGCGTCGTCATGGCGATCGTCGGACTGGCCGCCGACAGCTGGCTGTTCGCGTTCATCGTGCTGGCCTTCGGCTTCACCGCCGCGGAGCTCGGCATCCGGCAGGCCGTCCGCGACCGCAAGCGTGTCATCGAGCGCACCCTGCCGGACTTCCTCGACGTCCTGGCCGTCGTCGTCTCCGCGGGTCTCAGCTTCCGGCAGGCGATGGAGCGTGTCGCCGAGCACTACGAGGGGCCGTGGGCCGACGAACTGCGCATCACGCTGCGGCAGATGGACCTGGGCGTCAGCCGCCGTGCGGCTTTCGACGAGCTGCGCAGGCGCAACGAGAGCGACCAGGTCGACCAGTTCGTCACCGCCCTCCAGCAGGGCGAGGAACTCGGCGCGCCCATCGCGGACACGCTCATCCAGATCGCCACGGACATGCGGCGTACGGACGCGCAGAACGCCCGCCGCCAGGCGGCCAAGACCGTGCCCAAGGCGACGATGACGACCATCGCCTTCCTGCTGCCGGGGACACTGCTGCTGATCGTCGCGACCTTCGTACTCGGCTCGGACACCGACTTCGGTTCCGTACTGAACGGGTGACGGGATGAAAGCCGAACTCCCGGTTCTCACAACGGATTCCGCCAAACTCCGCCCGCGTTCCGCCGACCCCTTCGACGGGGGCGGCCGATGTGGCACAGTCTGCATCCGGACAACAACGGTGGGCGACGCAGCGGAAGGGAAGCCGGAATGACTGGTCGTCGGCTCGTCACCGCCCTTTCCGGCTGCCGCGCCGCGGCAGCCCGTTTCACAGGCACCAGGACGGTGCAGAACTACAGCAGACGGGCCGGGGGCCTGCCGTCGCGCCCCAACTCGGCCATCAGCGAAGGAGATCGTGATGTCGAAGGCCATGCACCGGTGGCGCCACCGCGTCGCGGAGCGTTTGCGCGGCCGCTGGTCGGACAGCGGCGCCGGAGCGATCGAATACGCGGGCATCGTGATCATCGTCGCCGGGATCATCCTGGCGGTCCGGGGGCTCGGGCTGGACACCGCGATCTCCGGGGGGATCGCGAAGGCGGTCAACAGCATCCTGGGTGGCTGAGGAGACGGCTCGGGCACCGGGACGAGGGGGCTACGGTGATCCTCTACGGAGCCGTGATCACAGGCCTGCTCTTCCTCGCCTTCGCCTTCTTCGCCGTCGCCCAGGCGGGGACCGTACGCAACGGGGGGCAGTCGGCCGCGGACGCGGCAGCGCTCGCCGCCGCCCAGGACGACCGGGACGAGCTCTTCGAGGACTTCCTCGACGCGATTCTCGAGGGCAAGAGCCTGGAGGACATCCTCGACGGTCTCGGGTCGCTCTTCGGTGACGGCTGCGGCGAGGCCGAGTACTTCGCGGACCGCAACCGCTCGGACGTCCTCAGCTGTGACGGGGTCAGCGAGGACGGGCACAACGGCTACACGGTGAAAGTCCGCACCCGCTTCGACACCGGGGACACGGTGGTCCCCGGCGCGGACAACAAGAAGGCCGAGGCCAGTGCCACCGCCGTCATCAAACCCCGGTGCGAGCTCGTCGAAGACGGCAAGCTGATCGAAATCACCTGTGACGGCGAGGACTTGACGATCGACCCGGACGACATCGACCTCGATCTGGAACCGTCGGACCTCTTCTCGGTGGTGCTGGTCGACTGATGAGCGGACGACGAACAGGGGACGAGCTATCCATGACCATTCGGCGCGCCATGAGAGCCCGCAGAGGGACGACTGCGGCGGCGATCACCACCGGCCTGGTGCTTGCCGTGGCCGGCTGCAGCGGCGGTGACGGCGGCGGGGACGAGGGCAAGAACTCGGGCGACGCCTCCCAGAGCGAAGACAGCGGTGACACGGGCGCCGGCGCGGAAGAGACGAACGAAGTGCTGGCGCAGGTCAAGGGCGGCAAGGGCGGAAACTTCACCCTGACCATCAACTCCGCGAAGCGCGACGACTCCGGATTCACCACCATCAAGGGGAAGTTGAAGAACGAGGGCCCTTCGGTCGTCGTCCTGCCGGGATGGGCCAGCGAGGAGTCCGAACTCAAGAACAACGGCCTTTCGATGGCCGGGGCGACGATGGTCGACAAGAAGGGCAAGAAGCGCTACTTCATCCTCCGGGACACCAACGGGCACTGCCTCTGCACCAGATTCACGGGCGGCCTGGACCAGGGCGAGACATCCGAATGGTTCGCTCAGTTCCCCGCTCCGCCCGCGTCGACGGCCTCGGTCGACTTCCAGGTGGCGGACATGCCGAGCGCGACCGTGAAGCTGTCAGGTGAGTGACGAGATGAAGCTGCCCGCGGGCCACTTGCTGCGCACCGTCCTGTGCACATCCGCCTCCGCCGTGCTGCTGACGGCACTCAGCGCCTCCGGCGCCCGGGCGGACGACCCCACGCCGGAACCCACGGTCAAGGTTCCCAGCGGCCCGACATCCCTCCCCGGCGCCGACGACCCCACGACCATCCCCACCACCGCCCCCTCCCTTCCCGGCGAGGGCGGCGCGCCCGCACCGGACTACAGCGAACCCCCGGACAACATCGGGGACTCCAAGCCGCCGGTGAAGATCGACGCGCAGGCGGCGGGGCTGAAGCTGGCGGACGGTGCGAAGCTCGCTCCGTCCAAGGTGCTGGACATCAAGTTCGTCACCGAGGACCTGAGCGGTGAGGAACGCCGCGAAGACAGCACGGAGAAGACGAAGTTCACCCTCCAGGCGGAGGTCCTCTTCCCGAAGGACAGCGCGAAGCTCGACGGCAGCGCGCAGACCCGTATCGCGGAAATCGCCGACGAGGTCGGCTCGCAGAAGGCGCAGGAGATCAACGTCTTCGGCTTCACCGACGACCTCGGCTCCTACGAGCACGGGAAGACGCTCTCCAGGAAGCGCGCCGACGCCGTACAGAAGGCGCTGGCAGAGGAGTTGGACTCGACGGTCACCTTCAACGTGCGCGGCTACAGCGAGGACTATCCGATCGCGGACAACAAGTCCGAGGAGGGCCGCAAGAAGAACCGCCGGGTCGAGGTGTCCTTCCCCCGTCAGGACTGACAGCCGCCGGGGCTGACCTCCGCCAGGACTGACGAAGGGCGGGCACGGCGTTCAGCCGGCCCGCCCGATCGAGCGAGTTGCGAGATGCGTGAGGCTCAGGCCGCCCGTGTGACAGCTGCCTGCACGGCGTGCTTCCAGTCCGTACGCAGACGGTCAAGCTCGGCGAGATCCGCCTGCGACCAGATCGTACGGCCCGCCACATACTGACGGATGGCCTCGTTGGCGTCGGCGATGGTCTGCCCGCCGGAGACCGGCGGCTGGGAGGTCGAGGACATGTGTCCAGATTAGGGCCTGGCACTGACAGCTAACGGCCGAATAGCGGGCGATTTAGGTCACGTGACGCCGGCTCAGCTCATGTAAACCTCTCAAGGGCCGACTGTCCCCAGCCTTCCCCACTCCGCCCGTGCCGGCTCTGACCGGCGCCTTCGTCCCATGAGCACGGGCCGCACCACCGTCCGCACGCGCGGGCCTCGCCGCAGGCGCCCGCACGGGCAGTGACCCATGCCTCACAGAACGGGTGTCCTGCAGGTGTGTCCGTGACCGTGTGTACGGTTCTGGGTACTGCCGGACGTATGGGACGGGGGAGTTGTACGGATGTCGGGGGGAACGGCAGCGGACGGCCGGGTGGACCACGTACGGGACGAAGCGGCGGCGATGGTGGGGGAGTTCCGTCGCCGCCTCGTTCTGGTGCCCCTGCACGACGGCGGGCTGATGTCGGCGGAGCTGGGCGGTCTGCGCTGGATATACGCGTTCACTTCGCAGGAGGCCCTGGCCGCGTTCGCCCGCGGACGGGGTGTGGGCGGCGATTGGGAGTTCCGGACGCTCTACGGGGCGCGGCTGCTGGACGAGGTGATCCCGTCCCTGGACTTCTGGTGCGGTGTCGCACTCGACGTGGGCAGCGAAGGCGGGGAGTTGCTGCCGCCGGTGCGGGGGATCGTGCCGGAGCGAGCCGCCGTGGAAGCGGCGATGGGGGAGCCCGCGACAGGGTCTGCCGCGGTCGTGCCGGGAGAGGGGGCTGAGGCATGAGCGGGGGTTACGAGTTCGACCCGGAGGCGGCGAAGCGCGTCGAGAAGGGTCTGAAGGACGCCATCGCCGAGTTCGAAGAGGTCGGGTACTTCTCGATCACCAGCCAGCAGGGTCAGGGCTTCTCCAGCATGTCGATGACCGGGCTGGCGATGGGGGACGCCCAACTGGCCTCCGCTTTCGGAGACTTCTGCGACCGCTGGGGCTGGGCGGTGAAGGAGAAGATCCACGACGCGAACCAGATGGCCCTCGGGCTGGGCCTGAACGCCGGGCTGTACCACGAGCAGGAGGAGTACGTCGTCGGCAGCCTGAAGGAACTGACGGCGGCAGCGACGGCGAACAACCCGGCAGACGCCTCGGCGGCGGCCGAGGGTGCCGCCGGCAAGTCGTGGGAGCAGATTCAGAGGGACTCCGCGCAGAAGGCCGTCGAGGACAAGCCCGTGGACTACTCGCTGCCCGACTTCGACGAGATGGGCGACCAGTGGAAGCAGGTTGGCGACGACGGCGGCGGTGACGCCCAGGGTGGCGGCGACGCCGGGCAGCAGCAGGGCAACGGGGGCAGGAACTGATGGGGGACTGGATCGGCAGCGCCGGCGAGGCGATCGGCGACGGTGTCGAGTGGGCCGGAAACAAGGCCGCGGACGGCCTGGAGCAGATGGGCGGCGGCGCCGTCTCGGAGGCGATCCGCGACGGGAGCGAGTGGACCGCCGACCGTCTGGGCGCCGAGGTCTCCGAGCGCGAGCTGGGCACGACCGAGGACCCCAAGGAGCTGATTCACGGCGAGGTCAAGGAGCTGACCGAGACAGCCGAGCATCTGCGGGACTTCTTCCGCGCGTTCGAACGGATGGGCACCGGCATGCGGGGCCTGGACGCCGGCTCCTGGCGGGGCGAGGCGGGCGAGAAGTTCCGGGAGAAGTTCGAGCCGCAGCCGAAGTTCTGGATCAAGGCCGCCGATGCCTGCGAGTCCGCGGCCAAGGCTCTGGTGACGTACGCGTCCACGGTGGAGTGGGCGCAGGACCAGGCGCGCGAGGCGATAGCCGCGTACAAGAAGGCGAAGGACACATCCGAGAAGGCAGTCACCGCCTACAACAAGCGCGCGGACACCTGGAATCGCGTCAACGAGTCCGGAGGCGATCCGGGGCCCCGTCCCGAACCGTTCTCCGACCCGGGCAAGGAGGGAATGACGCGGGCGCAGCACCTCCTCTCGGAGGCCCGCCGCCAGCGCGACTCGGCGGCACGGGACGCGCAGCAGACGATGTCCCGGCTGGTGCGGGACGCTCCGGCCGAGCCGGGGCTGATGGACCAGCTGAAGGCCGGCGCCAGGGACGCCAACGAGGCGATGTCCTTCAACACCATGCATGCCCTCTCCGGCGCCGCGCAGGGCCTGGTGGGGACGCTTCAACTGGCCCGGACGCTCGACCCGATGAATCCGTACAACCTGACCCACCCCGGCGAGTACGCCAAGAACGTCAACGGAGTCCTGACCGGCCTTGCCGCCACCGCCGCCCACCCGGAGCGCATCGTCAGCGCCGTCAAGAACGCCAACTGGCGCGACCCGGGGGAGATAGTCGGGAAGGTCCTGGTCGAGCTGATCGGCGGCAAGGGCGCAGGCGGCGCGGTCAAGGGCGGTCTGAAGGGCGGGCTCAAGACCGGGGCCAAGCAGGGCCTGAAGGAGGGCGCCGAGCAGGGCGCACGCAAGACGGTCAAGGAGCGCCTGAAGGACCTGGGCCGGCAGCTGAACTGCAAGGTCCTGCGCAATGAGCCCGTGGACATGGCCACCGGCCGGATGGTCCTCCAGGAGACCGACGTCTCGCTCCCCGGCTCCTTCCCGCTCGCCTTCACCCGCACCTTCGAGTCCGCGTACCGCCTCGGCGGCTGGTTCGGCGCCGCCTGGGCCTCCCCGCTCGACGAGCGCCTGGAGATCGACTCCGAGGGCGTGGTGTATGTCGCCGCCGACGGCAGCGTCCGCGCCTACCCGCATCCGGCGCCCGGCGTCCCGGTCATCCCGCGTGAGGGCCTGCCCTGGCCGCTGGACCGCGCCGTCGACGGCTCGTACACCCTCACCGATCCGGTGACGGGCCTCGTGCGCGGCTTCTCCGCCCCGGAAGACGCACCACCGGGCGGCGACGGCATCGCCCGTATCGCCGCCCTCGCCCACGACTCCGGCGGCTGGGCGTCCTTCGAGTGGGACGCGGACGCGGGCACCCCGCTGTCGGTCAGCCACTCCGGGGGTTACGAACTGACCTTCACGTGCGACGGGGAGCGTGTGACGGCCCTGCATCTGGCGGGGGCCGCAGCCGACGGCTCGGGACAGCTGCTGAAGTCGTACGACTACGACGAGGCAGGCCATCTGGTGGCTGTCGCCGACTCCACCGGAGCGGCCCTCCGCTACGGCGTGGACGAGCACGGCCGGATCGTCTCCTGGACGGACAGCAACGACCGCTCGTTCTCGTACACGTACGACCAAGAGGACCGCTGCGTCTTCCACACCGGCGAGGCGGGCCACCTCCGCGCCACCTTCGAATACCGGCTGCCCTCGGACGTCCCCGGCCACCACGTCACCCGCGTCACCGACTCCCTCGGCCACCGCCAGCACTTCCTCGTCGACAGCCGGCTCCGGATCGTGGCGGAGACCGACGCCAACGGGCATACCACCCGCACCACTTACGACGCCCGGCACCGCCCGCTCACCGTCACCGATCCGCTCGGCGGCACCGTCGAATACACCTATGACGACGACGGGCGGACGCTGCGGGTCGTGCTGCCGGACGGCGGCGAAGTCGCCGTCGACTACGACGAGTCGGGGCGCCCCGTCCGCAGGATTGCGGCGGACGGGGCCGAGTGGCACTACGCACGGGACGAGCGAGGTCTGGTCACCGCCGCCACGGACCCGGCCGGCGCCACGACGACGTACGGCTACGACGACCGCGGCCATCTTGCCTCGGTGACCGACGCGTCGGGCGCGACCAGCCGCGTCCGCTGCGACCGTGCGGGGCTGCCGCTGTCGGTCACGGACCCTTCCCCAGCCTCCGGCCGGGGCTCCCCCAATGGCGGCACGACCACGTATGTACGGGATGCGCTCGGGCGTCCCGTCACCCTCGCCGACCCGTCCGGCGCGACGACACGCCTTTCCTGGACGCCGGAGGGCCGCCTGGTCCGGCGCGAGGACCCGGACGGGGCCGTGGAGAGCTGGACGTATGACGGGGAGGGCAACTGCCTCACCCACACCGACGCCGTCGGCGGTGAAACCCGCTACGAATACACGCACTTCGACCTGCGCACCGCCCGGACCGACCCGGACGGCGTGCGCCACACCTTCGCCTACGACACCGAGCTGCGCCTTGTCGGGGTCACCAGTCCCCAGGGCCTGACCTGGAATTACACGTACGACGCCGCGGGACGCCTCATCTCGGAGACGGACTTCGACGACCGCACCGTCCAGTACGGCCACGACTCGACCGGCGGCCTTGCCTTCCGCACCAACCCGGCCGGGCAGACCGTCAGTTTCACGCGCGACGCGATGGGCCGTATCACCAGGAAGAACGCCGACGGCGACGCGACCGACTTCACGTACGACGCGGGCGGCCGCCTGATATCCGCCACCGGCCCGGACGCCGGCCTCGTGTGCCGCCGCGACAAGCTCGGCCGCATCAAGACCGAGGCGGTGGGCGGCCGGGTCCTGTCCCACGACTACGACGCGCTCGGCCGCCGAACCCGTCGCACGACCCCGTCCGGCACGGTCACCACGTACGGGTACGACGCCGCCGGAAACCGCACCTCGCTCACCACCAACGGCCACACGGTCGCCTTCGACCACGACGAGGCGGGCCGGGAGACGGTCCGCCGCATCGGCGGCGGGGAGTTGGCCTTCACCAGCCTCTGGGACCCGGCGGGCCGTCTGGCCTCCCAGACGGTGCACGGTCCCACCGTCGGCACGGTGCAACAGCGCAGCTACAGCTACCGTCCGGACAGCCATCTGATCGGCGTCGAGGACCAGTTGAACGGCCCGCAGCGCTTCGCTCTCGACCGCGTGGGCCGCGTCACGGCGGTCACCGCCGAGGACTGGTCGGAGTCGTACGCCTACGACGAGGCGGGCAACCAGACATCAGCCGACTGGCCGGCCCAGCACGCGAGTTCCGATGCCCGGGGGCAGCGCAGCTACGCGGGCACGAAACTCCTGTCGGCCGGCTCCGTCCGTTACGAGTACGACGACGCCGGACGCGCTGTGCTGCGTCAGAAATCCAGGCTTTCGAAGAAACCGGACACCTGGCGCTACGCCTGGGACGGCGAGGACCACCTCACGTCGGTGACCACCCCCGACGGCAGCCGCTGGCGCTACCTGTACGACCCCTTGGGCCGCCGGACAGCCAAGCAGCGCCTCTCCCCGGACGGTGAACAGGTCCTGGAACAGGTGGACTTCACCTGGGACGGCTCGACGCTGATCGAGCAGACCACCGCCGCCCCGGGCCTGCCCGACCCGGTCACGCTGACCTGGGACCACGACGGTCTGCGCCCCCTCACTCAGACGGAGCGCATCACCAACGCTTCGACCCAGGCGGAGATCGACTCCCGATTCTTCGCGATAGCCACGGACCTGGTGGGCACGCCGACCGAACTCCTCGACGAGTCCGGCGCGATCGCCTGGCGCACGCGCAGCACCCTGTGGGGCACCACGACCTGGAACGCGGACGCGACGGCCCACACGCCGCTGCGCTTCCCGGGTCAGTACGCCGACCCGGAAACGGGCCTCCACTACAACTTCCACCGCCACTACGACCCCACCACGGCCCGCTACCTCTCCCCGGACCCCCTGGGCCTGGAACCGTCCCCCAACCCGACCACGTACGTCCACAACCCCCACACGTGGGCGGACCCGCTGGGGCTTGGTCCATGCAAGCCAGACGGTTTCTCCGATCTGGGCGAGAGTCGCTTTGAATCTCCTGGAGGCTTGGTATACGGCCCTGGGTCGAGGCACGGTCACCGCTTGACACACGTGATGGATCACGCATCTCCGAACCCATCAAAACCGGCCCACAGCGTGTTCAAGAACCCCAGTCAAGAGGAGGTTCTGGCGCTTATCGATGAGGGATGGGGAAAACGGGGGACACCTGACCCCAATGACCCTGGAAAGTACATTGTGCCGATAGGTAGAGAGGTTGGAACTGCCGGAGAAACCAATCTCAGGATCGTGGTCGAACCCGGAACCCAAAAGGTGATTACCGCATTCCCCCAAGCGTGAAGGGACGCAAGGAAGTGATTCAGTGCCCACGATGCGGCCAGGGGTGGGTTGTTTCTTGTCGTGTGAAAGGGCGACAAGAAGTGATCAAGGTGTGCGAAGAGTGCGATAACGTTTGGGAGGGTAGGGAGCCTCAGAATACGCCCCCTTTTGTACTGTTGGATAACTACTTGGCCGCTCTTGGGCTGGAGCCGCTGTGGGACAGTCTGGAAGTGCTGGAGGAAGAATGACACCGGCGTCGCGGGCCTGCTCCCTACATGACGAGTGGATTCCGGGTCGATCACGGACGGATGCCCGTCCCGGCTGGGTGAGCTGCCCGCCAGTTGAGATGAGGCGGCCGGGGACATAGTGCACGTGCCTACCCGGGCCAGCGCTCGACTCCAGGGCCCCGATCGCCATAAGACCCCAGCCACGTCAAGCCGGTGCTCATCCGCGGGGTCGCTCTTCGGGGTACGAGGCCGTGGGTACCGCCGGGGCGAACCGCCCCTGAACCCCGGGCGGGGCCGCCGGGAAGAGTGTGGAAACGACACATCGGCAAGGCAGTTGGTGCCCGGATGAACCGCTGACAGGGGCTAGGGTGGGAACCCCCCCTCGGGCCGGTCCGTATCCCCCTACGGACCGGCCCGCTTTACGTTCAGGCCCTGGCGGCCCCGGGTCAGCCGCGGTCCGGGTCCGCCGGGACCCGGACCCCCCGGGCCCGTCCCGGCAGCACCGCAGGGGCCGCCCGCCCGCCGCGGCCCGGCCCGCCCCGCCAGGGGCGTCCGTCAGCTCTCGCTGCTCCGGGCCCAGATGTTCGTGCCCGGCTCTGAGACCGCGTACGAGTCGATCTCCCGCAGCTCGTCCGCCGTCAGCTCCGGCCCCTCCAACGCCGCCACATTCGCCTCCAGTTGGCGCACGCTGCTCGCACCGATGAGCGCGGACGTCATCCGCGGGTCCCGCAGCACCCACCGCAGCGCCAGCTGCGCGAGCGACTGGCCGCGGCGACGCGCCACGTCGTCCAGTCCGCGCAGCCTGCGCTGCACGTCCTCCGTCAGGAGCCCGGGGTCCAGCGACGTGCCCTTTGAGGCGCGCGAGCCCTCAGGGACGCCCTGCAGGTACTTGTCGGTGAGCAGGCCCTGCGCGAGCGGGGCGAAGGAGATGCAGCCCATGCCCTCCGACTCGAGGGTGTCGAGCAGGCCGTCCTCCTCCGTCCAGCGGTTCAGCATCGAGTACGAGGGCTGGTGGATGAGCGCGGGCACGCCCATCTCCCGCAGCAGGGCGGCGGCTTCGCGCGTACGCCGGGAGTTGTACGAGGAGATGCCGGCGTAGAGCGCCTTGCCCTGCCGCACGGCGGAGGCGAGAGCCCCCATCGTCTCCTCCAGCGGGGTCCGCGGGTCGAAGCGGTGGGAGTAGAAGATGTCGACGTAGTCGAGGCCCATGCGCCGCAGCGAGGCGTCCAGCGACGACAGCAGATACTTGCGGGAGCCCCAGTCGCCGTAGGGACCGGGGTGCATGGGGTAGCCCGCCTTGGTCGAGACGATCAGCTCGTCGCGGTACGGACGGAAGTCCTGGTCCATCAGCTTGCCGAAGTTCTGCTCCGCGGAGCCGGGCGGCGGACCGTAGTTGTTGGCCAGGTCGAAGTGGGTCACACCCAGGTCGAAGGCGCGGCGGAGGATCGCGCGCTGCGTCTCCAGCGGGCGGTCGTCACCGAAGTTGTGCCACAGGCCGAGGCAGATCGCCGGGAGCCTCAGGCCGGAGCGGCCGGTGCGCCGGTACTCCATGGAGTCGTAGCGGGCGTCGTCGGCACGGTACGGGTGGAGGGAGGAGTCGTCCGTCATGGCACCTTTCCTATCAGCAGCCTGGCGGAGGTCTGCCCGGCGGAGGCCGTCCGATGTCCGGGCTGCGCATTCCGCTCCGCATGACCGCCCCCTTACCCGCACGCGCGGTCCCGGTCCGTGGGAATCGACCAGTGGGAACCACTGGGAATCCGGCCAGTGGGAAATCGCCCCGTGGGCACCGGCTCCGTCGGACCCGCCCAGGGCGACGAGGTGAGGGGCGTACGGAGTCCGGTCCGTGGAGATCGCGCGGACAGCGGCCCGACGGCCCGGCTTCGTCCAGGGGCTTCACCCGCAGTAAGGTTCAATGGTCCCGGACTCGCCGAAGGAGGGGCTGGCCATCTACAACAAGCTTCGCAACCTGGTGTACAGGCTCTATGCCCGCCGGGTGGAGTACCGGCTCGACACCGACCAGGTGCCCAAGCACATCGGTGTGATCCTCGACGGGAACCGGCGCTGGGCGCGGGCTTCGGGCGGCACGGCGGAGCAGGGCCACCAGGCGGGCGCGGAGAAGATCCGTGAGCTGCTGGGATGGTGCGAGGAGACGGACGTCAAGGTCGTCACGTTGTGGCTGCTCTCCACGGACAACCTCAACCGCGCGGAGAACGAGCTGCTGCCGCTGCTCGGCATCATCGAGGACACCGTGCGCGACCTGGCCGACGCCGGCCGCTGGCGGGTGCACCACGTCGGCCAGCTCGACCTTCTGCCGGACCGTACGCAGCAGGTGCTGAAGAAGGCCGAGGAGAAGGCCGGCCACGTCGACGGCGTTCTGGTGAACGTGGCGGTGGGCTACGGCGGCCGTCAGGAGATCACCGACGCGGTGCGCTCGCTCCTCGCGGACCGTGCCGCCGGCGGCACGAGCCTGGACGAGCTGGCGGAGACGCTGACCGTCGAGGACATCTCCAAGCACCTCTACACCCGGGGCCAGCCCGATCCGGACCTCGTCATCCGCACCAGCGGCGAGCAGCGGCTCTCCGGCTTCATGCTCTGGCAGAGCGCCCACTCGGAGTACTACTTCTGCGAGGTCTTCTGGCCGGCCTTCCGCAAGGTCGACTTCCTGCGCGCCATCCGCGACTACGCGGCCCGTCACCGGCGCTACGGGAACTGAGCCACCGGCGCCGCGGGGCCCGATCCACCGCGCCGCGCGAACTGACCGACCGGCGCCACGGGATGATCCACCGGCGTTGCGGGACGGACCGACCGGCCGGCGTCACGGCACGGATCCAGCCACCGCACCCATCCTGCCACCGTCGCTAAGCGAGGCGCTGCGGGACCGGTCCGCGCCCCTCGCGCACCCCGGGCCCGCCCCCGCACCCCCTTTCACGCCCCGGCGTACGGGCACAGGCAGCGCCCCGTACAGCGCACCGGGCGGGCCGCGCCACCTGAGTGTGCCGATGAGCAGCACTTCTTTCCCCGGTAGGGGTTGCCGAGGTCACCCTGGCGGGGCGCTCCGCATATGCCATTGCATGCTTGCGCTCAGCCGGGGGAATATCACCTCATGGCTGGGTGCCCTCCACAGGCCCCGGCGCCGGGAGGCCCGATTGCAGACCACGGACCGCCGCAGGAACTCTGCGGCGACTGGGATGTCGCGGAGGGCCGGTCTCCGGCCCGCCGCGAGCGGGTCCGGACCGGTCTCTTCCCTTGCGACGCCGTCGCACCCCGACCTCTTCCGAGGGGGTTCGTCCACCCGTGGTGACAAGCAAGAAGCGCAACGATTCCGACCGGCGCACGTATGTCATCGACACCAGCGTGCTGCTCGCAGACCCGATGGCGATGGACCGTTTCGAGGAGCACGAGATCGTGCTGCCCGTCGTCGTCGTGACCGAGTTGGAGGCAAAGCGGCATCACCCGGAGCTGGGCTACTTCGCCCGGCAGGCGCTGAGGCGGCTGGATGAATACCGTGTGAAGCACGGCCGTCTGGACGCCCCCATCCCGATCGGCGATGTGGGCGGCTCGCTCCGCGTCGAACTGAACCACTCGGACCCGGGCGTTCTCCCCGCCGGATTCCGTCTGGAGGACAACGACTCCCGGATTCTCGCCGTGGCGAGGAACCTGCAGGCGGAGGGGTTCGACGTCACCGTCGTCTCCAAGGATCTGCCGCTGCGCATCAAGGCGTCGTCCGTCGGACTTCACGCGGAGGAGTACCGCGCGGAGCTCGCCATCACCGAATCCGGCTGGACGGGCATGTCGGAGCTCACGCTGCCCGGGGAAGACATCGACGAACTCTTCGCCGCCGAGAGCGTGTTCGTGGAGGAGGCGTCCGAATACCCCGTCCACACGGGCCTGGTGCTCCACTCCGAGAAGGGCAGGGCGCTGGGGCGCGTGACGCCGCAGGGCCGCATCAAGCTCGTACGCGGTGACCGCGAGGCGTTCGGCATCAAGGGCCGCAGCGCGGAGCAGCGCATCGCTCTGGACCTGCTGCTGGACCCGGAGGTCGGCATCATCTCCATGGGCGGCCGTGCCGGTACGGGCAAGAGTGCGCTCGCGCTCTGTGCCGGGCTGGAGGCCGTGCTGGAGCGCCGGCAGCACCGGAAGGTGATGGTCTTCAGGCCGCTGTACGCGGTGGGCGGCCAGGACCTGGGCTATCTGCCGGGCACCGAGGCCGAGAAGATGAACCCGTGGGCGCAGGCGGTCTTCGACACGCTCTCCGCCGTCACCAGCCGCGAGGTCATCGACGAGGTCGTGGAGCGCGGCATGCTGGAGGTGCTGCCGCTGACGCACATCCGCGGCCGTTCGCTGCACGACGCGTTCGTGATCGTGGACGAGGCGCAGTCGCTGGAGCGGAACGTACTGCTGACCGTGCTCTCGCGGATCGGCGCCGGGTCGCGGGTCGTTCTCACCCATGACGTGGCGCAGCGGGACAATCTGCGCGTGGGGCGGTACGACGGAGTCGTGGCCGTGGTCGAGAAGTTGAAGGGGCACCCCCTCTTCTCGCACATCACACTCACCAGGTCCGAAAGGTCACCGATTGCAGCTCTTGTGACCGAGATGCTCGAAGAGACGCATATCTGACGGGAGTTGTCCGCTTCTGCGGGTGTTGGGCGCCGGCTGTCCTCAAGGGCGGTCGGCGTCAATGCTGTTCAGCGGTGTGTGCGCCGACGTTCGCTCGTACGAGTGGTTGTGAGGGCGCGGCAGCCTAGCCCTCCGGAGCGGCGCGCGCGCGTGTTTCCGGTCAACGTGACAGCCAAACCACGTGTGACCTATCCCACTCAGCGTGGAATTGCCTCAGCTGCTCGCGTCCGGCAGGGTGTGGGTTCTGTCAGGCCCCGCATACGGCACACCGGCACCAGAGATGGTGCTGCACCACAGAGCAGTTCAGAACTGAAAAGCAGTCAGCGCCGTATGCCGCCCGAGTACCACGCGGTCCCTCCCAGCCCAAGGAGGGTCCGACGGGCCCGCACCTCCGGTGACCATGTTCCGAGGAGGTCTGTGCCAGGGGCACGATCAGCGCCCGCGCGGTCACTCAAGCGGGCACGTTGGAAGGAAAACGTGTGACTCGGATCTCCGTCCGGGGATTCGCAGTGGCGTCCGCCACCGCGGTCACCACCGTCGGCGCAGTCGTCGGTGTGGCCTCCGGCAGCCAGCAGGGTCAGACGACGAACGATGTCGAGGCCACCGCTGCAGACTCGACGCTCCTCGAAGACATACCGGCGGGTCAGCAGGCCCGGGTTCAGACCGCTTCGCTGACGCAGCAGGCGGACACCATGTCCGCAGCCGCGCACGCGGAAGCGAAGAAGTCCGCCGAGACTGAGGCGCGCAAGCAGGCAGCCGAGGACGCCGCAGCCAAGAAGGCAGCCGCCGAGAAGGCAGCCGAGGAGCGCGAAGCCAAGGCGGCCGCCAGCCGTTCCTCCGCCCGTGCCGACGCCGGTGACTTCCCCACCCAGAGCTCGTACTCGGTCGCCGAAGTCAAGTCGATGGCGCAGAAGATCGTCGGCGGAGGCAACTTCCAGTGCTTCTCGCAGATCGTCGAGAAGGAGTCGGGCTGGAACTACCAGGCCAGCAACCCGAGTTCGGGTGCCTACGGGCTCATGCAGGCGCTGCCCGGCTCCAAGATGTCATCGGCCGGAGCCGACTGGCGCACGAACCCCGCCACCCAGATCAAGTGGGGCCTGAACTACATGAACGACCGGTACGGCAGCCCCTGCGGTGCCTGGGACTTCTGGCAGGCCAACAACTGGTACTGAGCGGCGCGGCCGTCGCCGTGACCCGGCGCTGAGCCGGACAACTTCACAAGCTTCCAAGCTCACCCCCGGTCCGTACGTCAACGGGCCGGGGTGAGCTTGTGCCGTGACCGCGTGGTGAACATCGCCGCGCCCGCTGGGCGGAAGCAACCCGCACGCCGGTAACGTCGTCACTCAACGGCAGCGGAACATGTGGGTTCGCGGGGGTGGAGGAAGCACGATGACGAGCAGGGTGGACAGGCTCCGCGACAGCGTGGCCCGCATGGCGTCGCGCATCGCGGCGCGGCGCGAGGAGCAGCTCGCGAAGGAGGCGGCGATCACCAAGCCGGGCGCCGGGCCGGGTTCGCAGCCGGAGAGCCCGTCCGCCTCCCCGCCGGCGGAACCGCCAGGTCCGCCCTCCGGGCCGCCGTCCGGTGCCGGGAGCGCGGGGGGAGGCGGCGGCGTGCGGCCGGCACCGTCCACCGCGGTTCCATGGGGCGTACGGGTCGCAGCCGAGGCCGGGTGGCGGCTGCTGGTGCTCGCCGGTGTCATCTGGGTGCTGATACAGGTGATCAGCTCCATCAGCCTGCTCGTGCTGTCGTTCTCCGCCGGTCTGCTCGTGACGGCGCTGCTGCAGCCGACCGTCGCCCGTCTGAGGCGGCACCGCGTCGGACGCGGGCTGGCCACCGCGATGACCTTCATCACCGGCTTCGTGGTGATGGGCCTGATCGGCTGGTTCGTGGTCTGGCAGGTCACGGAGAACCTGCCGACTCTCACCGAGCGCGTGCAGGAGGCCATCGAGGAGGGCAAGCGCTGGGCGATCCAGGGCCCGTTCCACGTGTCCGAGGACCAGGTCAACGACGTCGCCAAGAATTTGAGTCAGTGGCTCGGGGACAACAGCCAGGAAGTCACCTCCGCGGGGCTCGAAGGCGTCACCGTCCTGCTGGAGTTCCTCTCCGGTGCGGTTCTGACGATGTTCATCACGCTCTTCCTGCTCTACGACGGGCGCGGGATCTGGGAGTGGTTCCTGAAGCTGGTGCCGGGCGCCGCGCGCGACGGTGTCGCCGGTGCCGGGCCGCGGGCCTGGGTGACGCTGACCGGGTATGTGCGCGGGACCGTGATAGTCGCCATGATCGACGCGATCTTCATCGGCGTCGGCATCTACATCCTCGAAGTGCCCCTTGCGGTGCCGCTCGCCGTCCTCATCTTCATCTTCGCCTTCGTCCCGATCGTGGGTGCCGTCGTCTCGGGTGCTCTGGCGGTGCTGGTCGCGCTCGTCACCAACGGGCCGATCACGGGGCTGCTCGTTCTCGGCGTCGTGCTTCTCGTGCAGCAGATCGAGAGCCACGTGCTGCAGCCCTTCATCCTCGGGCGGCTGGTGCGTGTCCATCCGCTGGCGGTGGTGCTCGCGGTGACGGGCGGCAGTCTCATCGCCGGGATTCCCGGTGCCGTCGTGGCGGTGCCCCTGGTGGCGGTGATCAACACGGCCGCGGGCTATCTGCGGGCGTACTCGGAGGCGCAGCGGGCGGGGGGAGCCGCGCTTCCCGCGGGTGCGGGCGTGGGCGGTCCCGGTGGCGGCGTCGGCGGCGACTCCGGACCGGGCCCCGGAAAGTCCGGCACGGGCAAGTCCGGCACGGGCAAGTCCGGCCGGGTTTCGGAGACTTCGACTGAGCCGGGCGCGTCTCCGACGGAGTCCGCGGCCGAACCGCCGCCTCCGGAGGCCGGTTCGGGGCGTGGGACGGACCCGGAGGGCCCCGGAGGTCCGCAGAAGTAGACCGTGCCCGGGGCGGCCGGCTCAGTAGGGCGCCTTCCGCTTCTCCATGTACTGCCGGAGCCGGTCGTAGTCCGCCGCGGCCCAGCCGTCCGGCGGTGCGACGGCGATCCACGCCTCGACCGAGCCGGTGCCGTACCGGTGCCCGTGCGGTGCGTCCACGTCGTAGGAGACGGCCAGGTCCACGGTCGTCTGCCAGAAGGTGACGAACGGGAACCAGCCGACCTCCTCGGTGATGTCCGGGCCGAGCGGCGGGCTCAGCCACCGCGGACGCTCCAGGGCCAGGTCCCAGGACCACCAGACGATCGGGTCGGAGGCGTTCTGCAGATAGACCACCCGCGGCCCTCGCCACGGTCCGGGCGGGCGGGCCAGGTCCTTCGCCGGCCACTGCGCGAAGCGGAAGTGCCTGCCCTGCTCGTACTGCGGGCGCCACACCGGGCTGCCGGCGTCGCGGTGCGCCGTGATCTCCCGGCGGACCGGTGAGAAGCCGGGCGAACCGGCCAGCACCGCGCCGTCCACCTTCGACAGCAGGTCGTCCGGCCCGTCGAAGGCAGCCTCGATGCCGTACGCCCCCAGGCTCTCGCCGAACACGACCAGTTCGGGACGGCTGCCCGCCGGTTCCTCCAGCCAGCGGGCCCGTACGGCCTTCATCAGCGCCCGGTTGGCGCGTCCGGCCTGCTCCTTGTCGACGACGAACGACAGCCAGCTGGGCAGATACGAGTACTGCATCGCGACGATGGCCGTGTCGCCGCCGTGGAGATACTCCAGCGGCTCGGCGTCCGTCGAGTTGACCCAGCCCATGCCGGTCGTGCCCGCGACGGCCAGCACCTCGCGGTCGAACCCGCCGGCACGCTCCAGCTCGGCGACGGCCAGTTCCGCGCCCGCCTCGTAGGCCTCGGCCCCGGCCGTACCCAGCCCTTCGAAGGCGCGCCTGCCCACGTACACCCGCACGGGGTCCTCGGCCGGGCGGTGCGTGACCTCGCGTATCCGGCGGGCCGACGGCGTCGAACCGGTGAAGTTGCGGCCCTCGTAACCCAGTTCGCGCCAGCTGATCAACGAGCGGGGGCTGCCGGAGACGAAGCGGGAGCCCGACTGGACGATGCCTTCCTTCGTGCCCCGGTCGGTGCTCTCCGACATATGAGACACGACGTCCACGACGCCGCGGTCGAAGACGATGTCGCGGGTACCCACGAGGACCGCGGTCGCGCTGATCAGGAGCCCGGCGACGACGGCGACGGGGCGCGGCACGAAGCGGCACAGGCCCTGTATCAGCGTCCGCGTGCCCAGACGGACGGCGCGCGCCAGGAGGAGAAGCACTGCGCACAGGGTCAGCGCCATGAGGCTGATCATCATCGAGTGCCAGGTCAGCGTCTCGGGCAGATCCTGCAGGGCCCTCAACTCCCGCTGCATGCGGGCGCTTTCGGAGAGGGCGAGGACGGTCAGCCCGCCGGCGGCGACGTAGTACGCCTGCCAGGCGTGCGCCCGGGCGCGCTCACCCGGCGGACGGGGGAACCGACGCCGACGTACGAACCGGCGCTGTGCCGCTGCGAGAACGGGGCGGGCGAGACGGGCGAGCAGCGCCCCGATCGCGTAGCCGATCGCGGCGGTGATGCCTCCGATGACGCCCTGCAGGAACCAGGGACGCGGCACGAGGGACGGCGTCAGGGAGAGCCAGAAGAAGACCGTGGCGAGGCACGTCGCACTCAGGTCGGGCCAGCGCCGTACGACCCAGGAGGGCTCGGGATGCTGCCAGTACGGGCGCCGGGCGACGGTGAGGGAACGGGAGGCAGCGTGTCGCAGCGTCCGGGGGAGCGCGGAGTCGCGGAAGCGCCGGGGACGGGACGGGGCCGGGGGCGGTGACGAGCCCGGAGACAGGGGGGACGGCGGCCGGGAGGTGGGTCCGGTCGGCGCCGGCTCCCGCTCACGGCCGGGTCCCGTGAGCGGGACGGTGGCTGTGTCCGTGGCTGTGGCGGTGGCGGTGGCGGTGGCTGTGGTCGTGGCCGTGTCCGTGCCGGTGCTTGTGCCCGTCCCCGCCTCGTCCGGACGCGGTCTCTGCGCCGTCGTGTACCCCATCGTCCGCCCCCACCCCGTACCGGATTCTGGTCACCGCTACGGCTGACGCATCAGCGGGGGGAGGGGGTTGAGTGCGCATATCCGTCCCGAAAAGGGGTTGTTCACAACAACGGCGCCCGATAGGGCTGGCGGGCAGCACGTCATCGCAGGCAGAACCGCGGAAATCAGGGGGAATCGCGATGCCCGCACGCAGGTCCGGCCACGGGCGCAGACCGTCGGCCCGGCTCGTACTGGCGGCGGAGACGGCACGTCTCAGGCAGCGGTCGGGCCGTTCGCTGGGCGACCTGGCGGACCGTACGGAGTACGGCAGCACGTATCTGGGGCAGCTGGAGAGCGGCGAACGGCTCGGCACACCCGCGGTGTTCGCCGCCCTGGACGAGGTGTACGGCACCGGCGGCCACCTCGGCGAGCTGTGGGAGCTGGCCCGGGGCGCGGTCTTCCGGGAGCGGTTCAGGCGGTTCATGGAGCTGGAGCGGAGGGCGTCGGCCCGTCACGAGTACGCGGCGGCCACGGTCCCCGGTCTCTTCCAGACCGAGGAGTACGCGCGTGAGCAGCTGCGTACGGCGCGGCTGGGCAACGAGCAGGAGCTGGAGGAGCAGGCCGCCGCGAGGATGGGGCGGCAGACCCTGCTCGCGGGCGGGAACGCGCCGCATTTCCGTGCGGTGCTGGACGAGGCCGTACTGAGGCGGCGGCTCAGCGACGCGGCGGCGTGGCGGAGGCAGCTGGAGCGGCTGCTGGAGGTGTCGGAGATGCCCCGGATCACGCTCCAGGTCCTGCCGTTCGCGTCCGGGCTGCAGCATCTGCTCGGCAGCTCGCTCACGCTGCTGTGGATGCCGGACGGCGGGGCGGTGGCCTACACCGAGGGCTGCTGGTCGGGGGAGCTGGTCGAGGAGCCCGAGGACGTGGACAGGCTCCGCCTCTCCTGCGACGTGCTGCGGGACGCGGCGCTTCCGGCGGGGGAGTCCGCGGCGTTCATCGAGCAGGTGATGGAGGGCATGGAGGGAGACGCACCGTGGATACCGTGACCGGAGGCGCGGGCACCCGCGCACAGCCGCCCGCGCCCACGACCGCCGGCGTGCCCCCCGTCCCCGTCCCTGTCCCCGCCCGCGCGCCGGCGCCGGGCCGCACGGTCTGGCGCTCCTCCAGCCGAAGCAACGCGGAGGGCGGCAACTGCGTCGAAGTCGCCCACGGTTCCTGCGGTTCCGGCGCCGTCCCCGTGCGCGACAGCAAGTGCCCGGGCGGACCCGGGCTGCTCTTCGGTACGCAGGCCTGGTCGGTCTTCGTCGACGCCCTCAAGGCGGGCGGTCCTGCGGAGCGGTTCCCGCGGCGGCCGTGACCGGGCTGCGGGCCGCCGGGCGCCGCCCGCAGCCCGGTCACGGGGCTCGGTCGGGCCCAGCCGGGGTCAGGCGGTCAGGGACCCGTACAAAGGTCCCGACCTGTTGGTCTTTCCGCAGGTAGGAGGCCATTTACAGAGTTCTATACACGGGATGTATACCCGTGTTGTATAGTCCCCGCCATGTCCATCAGCCACACGCTGCTCGCCCTTCTGGAAGAGTCCGGCCCCCGGCACGGCTACGACCTCAAGCGGTCCTTCGACGAACGCTTCGGGCACGACCGCCCCCTGCACTACGGGCAGGTCTACTCGACGATGTCGCGCCTGCTGAAGAACGGTCTCGTCGAGGTGGACGGGATCGAAGCGGGCGGCGGCCCCGAGCGGAAGCGGTACGCCATCACCGACGCGGGCATCACCGACGTCGCCGATTGGCTCTCCCGCCCCGAGAAGCCGGAGCCGTACTTGCAGAGCACCCTCTACACCAAGGTCGTGCTCGCCCTCCTCACCGGGCGTGACGCCGGCGAACAGCTCGACACCCAGCGCGCGGAGCACCTGCGCCTGATGCGGGAGCTCACCCGGCGCAAGCAGGGCGGCGATCTGGCGGACCAACTCATCTGCGACCACGCGCTCTTCCACCTCGAAGCCGATCTGCGGTGGCTGGAGCTGACGGCCGCACGGCTCGACAAGCTGGCCACGGAGGTACGGAAATGACGTCAACGGCATCGACCGCGTCCGCGGGGTCCCCGCGGGGTGCGGCGTCGACGGCGGAGTCCGCCGCACAAGGAGCCGGTACGGCTTCGGAGTTCCTGCTCTCTGCGAGCGGGCTGTACAAGACCTACGGATCGACGGCCGCCCTCGACGGCGCCGACTTCGCGATCCGCCCCGGCGAGATCGTGGCCGTCATGGGCCCCTCGGGGTCCGGCAAGTCGACGCTGCTGCACTGCCTCGCCGGCATCGTCCCGGTGGACGCGGGCACGGTGACGTACGCCGGCCGGGACCTGGGCGCCATGAACGACGCACAGCGCAGTGCCCTGCGCCGCGCGGACTTCGGCTTCGTCTTCCAGTTCGGACAGCTCGTGCCCGAACTGACCTGCCTGGAGAACGCCGCGCTGCCGCTGCGCCTCGCCGGCGTCGGGCGCAAGGAGGCCGAGGCCCGCGCCGGGGGCTGGCTTGAGCGCCTGGAGGTCGGGGACGTACGGCGCAAGCGGCCCGGCGAGGTCTCCGGAGGCCAGGGCCAGCGGATCGCCGTCGCCCGGGCCCTCGCGGCCGGACCGCGTGTGCTCTTCGCGGACGAGCCGACGGGCGCACTCGACTCGCTCAACGGCGAGCGTGTGATGCAGCTGCTGACGGAGGCCGCACGGGAGACCAAGGCTGCGGTCGTCCTCGTCACGCACGAATCGCGCGTCGCCGCCTACTCGGACCGCGAGATCGTCGTACGCGACGGCCGTGCCCGGAGCATGGCGGGGGCGCTGTGAGCACCGCGGGCACGCGCGAGGAGCAGCGCGGTGACGAGCGGACCCAGCACACCGGGGAGGCCGGACCGGCACGACCAGCCGGACCGGCCTGGCGGACAGGAGGAACCGGCGCCGCTGCGGGAAGGCGTGGCAGCGGCGCCGCCGGTCCCCGGGAATGGGCGCACGATCTCGCTCTGGGAGCACGCTTCGCCACCAGCGGCGGGCGGCAGGGCTGGCTCCGTACGCTGCTGACGGCGGTCGGCGTCGCGCTGGGCGTGGCGGTGCTGCTGCTCGCGGCGGCGGTGCCGGAGATCATCAGTGGCAACGACGCCCGGTCGGAGGCCCGTTCGGGCGCGTTCAACACGGCCTCCGGGAAGGCCCAGCCCAGTGAGTACTCGGTCCTCGGCAAGGACGCCAACAACCGGTGGAACGGCTACCAGTTGTACGGGCGGCTGCTGCAGGCCGACGGGTCCAGCCCGGCGACTCCCCCCGGGCTGGACCACATACCGGCACCGGGCGAGATGGCTGTCTCTCCCGCGCTGAAGAAGGTGCTGGACTCCCCGGAGGGCAAGGAGCTGCGCGAGCGGCTCGACGCGAAGGTCGTGGGCACGATCGGGGACGAGGGCCTGCTGGGTCCCTACGAACTTGCCTTCTACAAGGGCGCGGACGACCTGTCGGTGCCGGGCGGCGCCGTCCGGGTCGACAAGTTCGGCAGCCCGCTGGACGAAGACCCGATGGACCCCGTACTGGTGCTGCTGGTCGTGGTCGCGTGCGCGGTGCTGGTGATGCCCGTCGCCATCTTCATCGCCACCGCCGTGCGCTTCGGCGGCGAGCAGCGGGACGCGAGACTCGCCGCACTGCGGCTCGTCGGAGCCGACATCGCGAGCGCCCGCCGGATGGCGGCGGGGGAGACGCTGGTGGGGGCACTGGTGGGGCTGCTGCTCGGCGGCTGGTTCTTCCTGCTGGGAAGGGCTTTCATCGGCCGCTTCGAGATTTTCCGGATCAGCATCTTCCCCGAGGACGTCACTCCGGGCTTCTACCTGGGGCTGCTGATCGTGGTGGGTGTGCCCGTGACGGCCGTGGCGGTGACCATCTTCGCGCTGCGCGGGGTCGCCATCGAGCCGCTGGGCCTGGTGCGCAAGAGCGAGCAGCGTAAGCGGCGCCTGTGGTGGCGGCTGCTGCCGCCCGTGGCCGGCGCGGCGCTGCTGATCCCGCTGGCCGGTGGCCTGGAGACCGGCGGCACCGTCAACGAGGTCCAGGTGAGCTCCGGTGTGGTGCTGCTGCTCAGCGGCATCGTGCTGCTGCTGCCGTGGCTGGTGGAGCGCATCGTGGGACGGCTGCGCGGCGGACCGGTCGCCTGGCAGCTCGCGACCCGCCGGCTTCAGCTCGGCAGCGGCAACGCCACCCGCGCGATCAGCGGCATCACCGTCGCCGTCGCGGGAGCGATCGCGCTCCAGATGCTCTTCTCCGTGGCCGAGAACTCGCAGTCGAGTGAGTCCCAGGCGAGCCGGTACAAGAGCCACGTGGACATCTACGGGCCGCACACCACCCTCGCCGACACAGAGGCCCTGACCGCTGACTTGAGACGGTCCCAGGGCGTCAAGAACGCGCACGGCTACCTGCAGTCGTGGGTGGAGGCCAAGGGGATCGAGGACGGCGTCGGCATCACGGTCGGCAGCTGCGCGACGCTCCGCGCTGTGGCCCGCATCGACGAGTGCCGTGACGGCGACTCCTTCCTCGTCCGTACGCCGAAGAGCGTCAGCGAGGAGCAGGGCGGCGCCACCCCGCCGCCGAAACGCGGTACGCCCTTGATGCTCGACAAGGCCCCGGACGACGGCGGCAGGAGCAATTACACCTGGCAGGTGCCCGGTTCGGCCCGAACGGTCATGGGCATCGAGTTGCCGAACGGCGGCTCGCTGGACGGGTTGATGGTCACGCCCTCGGTGCTGGCCGAGAAGCGCCTGGACTCCCCGTCGTTCCAAGGCACCGTGGCGATGGAACGGAACGCGAAGGCCCTGGAGGCCCTCCGTACGACCGTCTTCCACACGGACCCGTCCTACAGCCTGTGGGAGAACGCCGACCAGGAGACGGCCGACCAGATCGGCGCCATCAAGAACGCGGTGCTGGCGGCGTCCATGGCGGTGCTGCTGCTCATCGGCGCCAGCATGGCCGTCTCGATGCTGGAGCAACTGAGGGAGCGCAAGCGGCAGTTGTCCGTGCTGGTCGCCTTCGGAACCAAGCGCTCCACGCTCGGCGCCTCGGTGCTGTGGCAGACGACGGTGACGGTGGTGCTCGGCATCGGGATGGCGGTGTTCTTCGGACTCGGCCTGGGCTGGGTGCTGTTGCGAATGCTCGGCGACGCGAGAGCCGACTGGCTCGTCTTCCTGCCGTCCGCCGCCGCGGGCGCCGGGGTGATCGCGCTGGTGACGCTGATCAGTCTGCCGTTCCTGTGGCGGATGATGCGTCCGGACGGGCTGCGTACGGAGTGACCGGACGAGCCGCCCGCCCGGCACGGCCCGGAGGGCGGCTCCCACAAGCACACGGTTCCGGCCGGGCCCCCATGCTGGCCGGGACCGTGTTCTCATGTTAAAGTGATATCACTTTGCTAGACGGACGACATCAGTCGCCCTCCGCTCATCCGATCCGTAGACGGGGGAATCCCTATGTCAGAGCAGGACCCGGTACCGAACACGCCACACACGCCGAACACACCGCCCGCCGGCGCGGAGCCGCAGGACGTTCCCGAGATGCCCGACCCGGAGGTCCGCGAGATCGCCGCGCACAGCATCCCCGGGGGCCTCGCCCTCCTCCTCGGCCTGATCGGCTTCCTGCTGGGCGTGGCGGGCATAGTCTTCGGCGGAAGCCTCGCCTCGGGCGGCTCCACCGGATCCGGCGCGACGCTGATCGTCGTCGGCGTCCTCGTGCTCATCGGCTCGGTCTTCGCGATGTGCGGCCTGAACATGGTGGCTCCGGGTGAGGCCCGCGTCGTCCAGCTCTTCGGGCGCTACACCGGCACGATCCGTACGGACGGCCTGCGCTGGGTCAACCCGCTGACGAGCCGCAGAAAGATCTCGACGCGTGTGCGGAACCACGAGACGGCCGTGCTGAAGGTCAACGACGCCTACGGCAACCCGATCGAGCTGGCGGCGGTCGTGGTCTGGCAGGTCCGGGACACGGCGCAGGCGACCTTCTCGGTGGACGACTTCGTCGAGTTCGTCGCCACCCAGACCGAGGCGGCCGTGCGGCACATCGCCATCGAGTACCCCTACGACGCACACGACGAGAACGGTCTCTCCCTGCGCGGGAACGCCGAGGAGATCACGGAGAAGCTCGCCGCCGAGCTGACCGTGCGCGTGGAGGCGGCGGGCGTGAAGATCGTCGAATCGCGGTTCACGCACCTCGCCTACGCGCCCGAGATCGCCTCGGCCATGCTCCAGCGGCAGCAGGCGGGCGCGGTGGTCGCCGCCCGCAAGACGATCGTGGAGGGCGCCTGCGGCATGGTCGAGGACGCCATCACCCGTATCGCGGCACAGGACTTCGTCGAGCTGGACGAGGAGCGCAGGGCCACGATGGTCAGCAACCTGCTGGTCGTCCTCTGCGGTGACCGTTCGCCGCAGCCGGTCATGAACACGGGGACGCTCTACCAGTGACGGACCCTCCTGAACGCGAGACGTCCGCGGAGCCCGCGGAGTCCGGGCCGTCGTCAGGCGGCGCGGACGGCGGGCCCGCGGGGGCTCCGCGCGAGCGGGCGGGCAGAGCCGGGCGGCAGCGCAAACAGGTGCTGCTGCGACTCGATCCCGCCATGTACGAAGCGATCGCCCGCTGGGCCGCGGACGAACTGCGCTCCACCAACGCCCAGATCGACTATCTGCTGCGCAAGGCGCTCGCGGACTCGCGTCGGCTTCCCCGCGACGCCCGCCCGCACCCGCGCAGGGGCCGTCCGCCCCGCGAGGAGTGACCGGCGCCCGTCGTCCGCCCTCAGATCAGGGCCGGCCCGCGCAACACCCCTTCTACGGAAGGACGTTGCGCAGCGCACACGTGATCGCGGCTCTTATGGCCTCGGGCGGGGACTGGGAGTGGCTCTCGGCCACCGCCAGTACGGTTTCGGCCACCGCACGCAGTTGCGTTCCGGAGCTGCGTGCGACCCCGGTGAGGATGCCGGCCGCCACCTGTGCCGTGCAGCCGTGCGCGGCCATCAAGGCGCCCTGAGCCCGGTCGATCACGTCCTGGGCCGAGTCGGCGCCGAGCAGCCGGCCAGTCTCGTCCCCACATTGCTCTGCACAGTTCACAGTTGCCTCAATTCTGTGCACAGGGGAAACCGGGTGGCCGAAAGAGGCACCCGTTGCCGTGAAGACAATCACAGAGTGTGCCCCCGCAGCCACCCTGAGGGGTCTCGGCTTGACTTCCGGCGGACCGTCGCACTCACGAACGGCGCGAAAGGCGCGCCCTGTTGGTGTTTGTCCGCTCCGCTCCGCTGCCCGCCCGCCCTCGTCCCGTACGCATCCCGTACGGATTCCGTACGCATGGGGAGAGCCGGGGCCCGAGCACGCGAAGGCGTCCTCGTCGCGGGTGCAGACCCGCGTGTGAAGGGCATGACAGACTCGACGGGCAGCCCCCGGCCGGCCGGGAGCACCCCCGGTCAGTGCTCTGCGCCGGGACGGCTCCGGCCGCGCGACTCCTGCCGGGGGTCACCGCGGCTCCCTGGGCAAGGAGGACACGTGGGCGGGGAAGATCCGCACATCCATGTCGAGTCGAAGGTCGTCCGCGGCGACGCCGCTGTCCGCAACGTGATGGCGTCCACCTTCGGTCTGGCCGGTGACCTGCCGAGCGTCGTCACCACCGGATGCGGGCTGCAGGTGCCGTTCGCGATGACCTCTTCGCGTCCGGGCAAGGTCACCTGCCTCGCCTGCTGCGAGCACGCCCGGCGTGAACACCTGCGCTTCGCGGAGGAGATCGAGAGCCTGAGCGGCATGCCCGGGTCGGCCATCGGTCCCGCGCAGGGCAAGCAGGCCGCGGACAGGCACCGCGGCCTCGCCGAGATGTTCCACACCGGGGAGAGCTGAGCCCGGCCCGCCGGTCAGCATGCGCCACGACGGCCGCGGGTCCCAGGCCCGCAGGTCCCCAGCCAGGCCCTCAGTGAAGGAGCTTCAGGCCCGCCACACAGCCGACGAGCCCGGCCAGCAGGAGCAGCTTGACGGGGGAGACGGCTTCGCCGCCCGAGAGCATCGCGTACCCGGCGGTCAGCGCGGCCCCGACGCCGACCCACACCGCGTAACCCGTGCCCACCGGCAAGGTGCGCAACGCGAAGGACAGCCCGGCCATGCTCAGCACCAGGCCGACGGCGAACACGACCGAGGGCACGAGGCGGGTGAAGCCTTCGCTCTTGCCCAGAGCGGTCGCCCAGACGGCTTCGAGCAGGCCTGAGACCAGCAGAACGAGCCACGCCATGACGATCATCCCTCGATGCCGTCTTGTCATGGCCGGGTACGGCAACCCTCGTCCGGAGAACCGGTTGTGGTCTCGCTTGCCACCGTCTCACAGCCGGGCGTGCGCCGGGGAGCCCACGCCCTGTCCGGCGAACGCCGCGTGACGAGGGGCCGGACGCCCGTCAGCCGGCGTCGTCGAGGACCTCGCGCAGCCTGTGCGCGAAGGCCTCGGGCTGCCCGGCGTAACCGAACTCGCCGCCCAGGAAGCCGCCGTGGTGGCTCGGGAACAGCGTCACCTGCTGCCCGAGCAGCCCGGCCGTCGCAACCGAGGTGCGTCCCGTGAACGTGTCCAGGGACTCCTCGCCCACCGCGATCACGACCCGCGTCCGTGCGGCGGCGAGCGCGCGGACGTCGGGCCGGTGATCGCTGATCGCCCAGGACCGGTCGGAGAGCAGCGGGTCGTCGCGGGAGCCGTCGTCCTCGGCCGGCATTCCGAACGCGGCGGGCTCCGGCGCGGGTTGGGCGAAGTAGTCGTCGGTGAACTCGCCCCGCCACGACGTCATCGCGATGAAGGCCGCCATGCCGGCACCCCAGCCCTTCGCCTCGTACGCGTCCCGGAACCCGGCCCGTGCACGCTCGGCGGCACGGGCGTCGGGAAGGACCGGGATGAGCGGCGGCTCGTGCGCCACCAGGACGGTCACGTCACCGGGGTGGGCCGCCACGAGCGCGAGCGCGGTCACCGCACCGCCGCTGCTCGCGAACATCTCGACCGGGCCGGCGTCCAGCGCCGCGATGAGGGCGTGCACGTCGGCGGCCTGTGTCCCGGGCTCCTGGTCTGTCCGGCCGTCGCTGCGGGTGCTGCGGCCGAGGCCGCGAGGGTCGTAGGTGACCACGGTGCGGTCGGGGAAGTGCGACGCCAGCGTGCTGAAGCCGGCGGCGTCCATCGGCTGGCCGATCATGAGCAGCGGAGGGCGTCCGCCGGCGGTGGGCAGCGGGCCGTGGACGTCGAACGCCAGGCGGGCCCCGGGAGTCTCGAGCAGCTGCGTGTTCATACGAGGGCCGACCCCGTACGTGCCGGGAACTCATCGGAGCACCCGCCGCGCGACGCTGGGAAAAGGCCTTACGGTCCGGTCCGGGCATCCCGCTCCCCGGACCGGCCCGGCTCACTCCACGTCGTTCATCTCCTCGAACCTCACGAGCCCCGTGTCCTCCAGGACCGTGATGTGGTCGAGGACGATGGCGTTCGCCCTGGTCGCCAGCGACCGCACCATCGAGTTCTCGGTCTTGTCGCGGACGATGCTGATGAGGCCGAAGACCACCCCGTGCTGCTTCCGCAGGTGCTGGACGAGGACCTTGTCGAACTCCTTGCCCTCGGCGATCTCCATGTCGTTCAGGTACTCCTTCTGGGAGCCCGTCGGCTGGGTCGGCAGCGAGACCTTCATCGCGCGCCCGGCGCTGACGGCCCGCCTGTCCAACTCCGTGTGCCCGTCGACGAGATGGTCGCCCGCGATCCGTACGGACTTCGTCGTGCCCCGTTCCTGGGCGGAGCGGCCGGCGGGCAGTTCCCACAGGCCGGCGGAGCGCACCTTGCGGATGAAGTCGCGGTCCAGCGGGGTCAGCGGCCCGTACTCCGTCTTCCAGGTTCCCTTGCCGTCGTCCTGCCACCCGGACCTGGCGAGCGCGCTGGACCGGTTCCCCTCGAACCAGGTCGAAGGCATCACCAGCGCGGCGAGCGTTGCTGCGAGCGCGAGTACGACCAGAACTGTGCCGATCGCCCGTCCCGAAGTCATGGCGGACCGCATCCGCCCCCCTCTCCACAACATCTCCGAAGTGCGACGAACCTTAGTGAACTGTGTGAGGACGTGGTCGAAGCTTCGTCCGACCTGACAAGAACCGCCCCTCCACCGCCCCGATACCGCTACATCCGGGCGGTTCCGTGCCCGTTCGGACGTCCTCGGCTGGCCGGCCGGCCCCCCGGGGCCCGGCCGCCGCGATTTTTGTGATCATTGAGCGCTGTGGCACTGTGGGTCGCGACCAACCACCAGGAATGCCCCGCAAATTGGGCATTCCTTCGCGCAAGGAGTGCACGTTGCTCACCGTAGGTGACAAGTTCCCCGAATTCGAACTCACGGCCTGTGTCTCGCTGGAGAAGGGCAAGGAGTTCGAGCAGATCCACCACAAGACCCATGAGGGCAAGTGGAAAGTGGTCTTCTTCTGGCCCAAGGACTTCACCTTCGTGTGCCCGACCGAGATCGCCGCGTTCGGCAAGCTGGAGGAGGAGTTCGCCGACCGGGACGCACAGATCCTCGGTGTCTCCGGGGACTCGGAGTTCGTGCACCACGCCTGGCGCCGGGAACACGACGACCTGCGCGATCTGCCGTTCCCGATGCTCGCGGACTCCAAGCACGAGCTGATGCGGGACTGCGGCGTGGAGGGCGCGGACGGCTTCGCGCAGCGCGCGGTCTTCATCGTCGACCAGAACAACGAGATCCAGTTCACGATGGTGACCGCCGGGTCCGTCGGCCGTAACCCCAAGGAGGTCCTGCGGGTGCTCGACGCCCTGCAGACCGACGAGCTGTGCCCCTGCAACTGGACGCAGGGCGAGTCGACCCTCGACGCCGCCGAGCTGCTGGCAGGGGCGTGAACGGTCCATGGCTCTGGAAGATCTGAAGTCGGCGCTTCCCGCGTACGCCAAGGACCTGAAGCTCAACCTCGGCTCCGTCATAGGCAATTCGCAGCTTCCGCAGCAGCAGCTGTGGGGCACGGTGCTGGCCTGTGCCATCGCGGCACGTTCGGGCATCGTGCTGCGCGCACTCGAGCCGGAGGCCAGGGAGAACCTGAGCCCGGAGGCGTACGAGGCGGCCAAGTCCGCAGCCGCCGTCATGGCGATGAACAACGTCTTCTACCGCACCCGGCATCTGCTCTCCGACCCGGAGTACGGCACCCTGCGCGCAGGTCTGCGGATGAACATCATCGGCAACCCGGGCGTGGAGAAGGCGGACTTCGAGCTGTGGTCGCTCGCGGTCTCCGCGCTGAACGCCTGCGGCCAGTGCCTCGACTCGCACGAGCAGGTGCTGCGCAAGGCCGGTGTCGGCCGCGAGACCGTCCAGGAGGCGTTCAAGATCGCGGCCGTCGTGCAGGCCGTGGGCACGACCCTGGAGGCCGAGGCACAGCTGCGGGCGGAAGCGGTCTGACGGGCGGCCCTGCGGCATACGGTGCCGGGCGGGCCCGGGAGACCGCGGTGGCGGCTCCCGGGCCCTTCGCATGTACGGGCCGGGGCGGGGCGGCCCGAAGTCCGGGGCCCCCGGGGACCCCGGCCACCTCAGTTCACGGGCAGTTCGAACCACACGACCTTGCCGGTGGACAGCCGCGTGGCACCCCACCGCCGTGCGAGCCGGTTGACGAGATACAGCCCGCGGCCGCCCTCGTCCGTCGCCCGCGCCTGCCGCAGCCGCGGCAGCTGCGGCACGTCGTCGCCGACCTCGCAGCGCAGCGTGTCCGTACGCAGCAGCCGCAGCGTGATGGGGCGTTCGGCGTACCGCACCGCGTTCGTGACCACCTCGCTGACCAGCAACTCGACCGAGTCCGACAGCTCCTCCAGATCCCAGCGCGCCAGCGCGCGCCGCGCCAGCCTGCGGGCCTGTCCGGCGGTCTGCGCACGCGGGTCGAGGAACCAGTACGCGACGTCGCTCGGCGCGATCCCGTCGAACCGTGCCGCGAGCAGCGCGATGTCGTCGTCGCGGTCGCCCGGGCCGAGGATGTCCAGCACCTCGTCGCACAGCGGCTCCAGCGGAGCCGAGGCGTCCGGACGGGTCAGCCGGGCCGTCGCCGTGAGCTTCTCCCGCAGGTGCTCGATGCCGGTCCACACGTCCCGCTGGCGCGACTCGACCAGCCCGTCGGTGTAGAGCAGCAGCGTGGCACCCGCCGGGGCGTCCAGCTCCACCGCCTCGAAGTCGACACCGCCGACGCCGATCGGAGCGCCTGCTGGTATCCGCAGCACCTCCGCCCGGCCGTCGCGGTGCAGCAGCACGGGCGGCGGGTGGCCGGCGTTGGCGATGATGATGCGGTGGGCGACCGGGTCGTAGACCGCGTACAGGCACGTCGCCATTCGGTCGCTGCCGAGGCGCTGCGCCTGCTCGTCCAGGTGGTGCAGTACCTCTTGCGGGGGAAGGTCGAGTCCGGCCAGGGTCTGCGCCGTCGTACGTAGCTGGCCCATGATCGCCGCGGACGTCATGGAGTGGCCCATCACGTCGCCCACGACGAGGGCGACCCTGCTGCCGGGCAGCGGGATCGCGTCGTACCAGTCGCCGCCGACGCGCGCCGTCTCGGCCGCCGGCAGATACCGGCTGGCGAGATGGCAGCCGGTCGGCTGCGGCAGCTCGTCCGGCAGCATCGTGCGCTGCAGTTCGTCGGCGATGTACGCCTCACGCCCGTAGAGCACCGCCTTGTCGACGCCCAGCGCGGTGTGCGTGGCGAGCTGAGCCGCGATCAGCAGATCGTCGGGCTCGAAGGGGGCACGCTCCGGGCCGCGCAGGAACACCGCGGCGCCGATGACTCTTCGCCGTCCGCGCAGCGGAGCGAGTATGGCGCGCTGCCCGGAGGGCACGTCGGGCCCGCTGCCGATCAGTTCGGGAAGGGCGTCGCGGGCGGCGGGCGCGTCGGCGAAGACGGGACGCACGCCTCGCAGCACCTCGGCCAGCGGGCCCCCGGAGAGCACCTCGACGTACTCGGCGGCGCCCGCGGTGCCGTCCGAGACGGCGGCGTGCGAGGGGCCGGTGGCGGCGGCACCCGGGCCTGCGGCCGCGGCGTCGCCGTCAGGCTGCTGCCTGCCGTCGGCTGCGGAGGCCGCGGCCACCATGGCGTGCGGGTCGTCGGGAATGCGGTCGCTGCGCCGCAGCCGCAGCATCAGGGGCCCGGTGGGACGTTCGTCGCCCACCGGCAGCGGGTCGCGCAGATAGACCAGGATCGCGTCGGAGTACGCGGGGACGCTCGCCCGGCACAGTCCGAGCACGGTCTCGTCCAGATCCATGCCGCGAGCGATGCGGCGGGTCGCGGCGCCGACGAAGCGCAGGCGGTCGCCTCCGCGCCGCTCGCGCTCGGCGGCGTCGCCGTTCCCGGCTGCGACGTCACGTGCGGAAGGGGGACCGGAGGCCGGGGCCGGCGGTGCGGTGGGCGGTACGTCGGCGGCGGTCATGTCGCCGGTGGTCGGATGAGACACGGCACCGCTCTCCGCGGTCGGGGGTTGGGACGGGGCACGGGACGGCCGCTTGGACGCGGATCCCGGCCCGCCGTGGGACGGTTCGGGTACGGCGCGCCCTTGGCCGCCGCCCCTCCCGCCGGAGCCCCTGGAGGCTTCGGCGGTCTGCTGCTTCGGAGTGTGCCCTGCGCCCGGCCGCGGCCGCGAGCCGGGGCGCACCTGCTCCACCTCTTCCCCGCCGGCGTACGCCCCGGAGAGCGCGCCGTCGTGCGAGGTACGTGACACACCTGCGGCCGTTGTCCTTCCGGCGGACCGTGCCGGGGGACCCGCGGCGGCCGGACGCATGGCCGGACCGCCGCCGCCCGTACCCGCGGACTCGTCACGCGCTTCGCGCGCACCGGTCCCCCCGGGCCGCGCGGAACGGCCCGCCGGGGTCCCTTCCGTCGCGGGCGTGCCCACGGGCGGGAGCGGCGGCACTGCTGTGCTGGTCGCAGGCTCTTGGTGCTCCGTCACGCGTTCGGTTTCCATCCATCCGGGGCCGCGCCTCTCGCGCGCGCAGCGCTCACTGCCCTCCGCCCCCTACGGTCGCCGTCGGCACTGCAGGAAGAGCTGGATCTCGGGCGGTACGTCCGTGCTGGCCGGAGCGTAGGCATAGGCGTCCTCCCCTGCGATCTCGAAACCGCCCTCGTGCACGACCTGGCGCAATTCGTCCCGCAGATAGCCGGATACCCGGATCGTGTTGCCCAGGAACGGCAAGGTGAAGTCATCGACATCCGCTTCCACCATCGACATGGCCATCGGTGCGCCTTCCCGCAGTTGCTGGTGCAGCATGCGCAGCGCGTAGGGAATTTCGGCCCGAGGCAGCATCAGGAGGGAGAAGTAGGCGGCGACACCGTCGAAGGGCCCGAGTTCGTACCTCTCCACCTCGTAGATGTCCATGCGGCGGAATTCGGCGTCCGGCACGTTCGCCTCGGCGAGTTTCACCATGCCAGGTGACAGGTCGATTCCGGTGACCTGGTGCCCCGCCTCGACGAGCTGACGGGCGGTCGGCAGGCCCGTGCCGCAGCCCAGGTCCAGGATGTGCGAACCGGCGGGCAGTTGCTCCGCGAGCCACGCACCCGAGGCGATCTGGCCCTCCTTGTGGGGGAAGGCCTCGTCGTAGCGGTCACCGATCGCGTCGAACGCGGCAGCCTGCCCTATCCGGTCCATGGTGTTCCAGTCGAAGTCCTTGTAGGCGCGTGCCTTCGACCGCGGGGGGCGTGCCGCCCCTTCCGGAGTGGGGGGACCTCCGCCCTCGTTCTCCGCCCCCGAGCGGCTCTCAGAGCCCTCCGGCCTGGGAGAACCAGGGGTTCCGTCCGTGCTGCTCACGCTGGAGCTCCTCTCTGGCCACGCGCCAAATCCCCGAGGGGGGAGGGGAGTTGTTGCAGCAGTGCGCCTACGGAGGTTGATCCTACGTTTGCAGTATGGGGGCGCAGCAAGGGGGAACGAGAGGTCGAAGCGGGTGCGTGTCGTCCGATACTTCCGGCACGTCCACGCAAGTACGGAACACGACGCGCTCGGCGGGGCCCGATGGGGCTGTTTCCGGCCCGGACCGCGGCCGGATCCGCACGGGTGGTCCGGCTGCCGGAGCCAACGGACCCGGCACGCACCGGATTCCGGACGGCCGCCGGTCCGGAGCCGGGACCGTTCACGAGTGGCGCCGTTCGCCTCGCCGGTGCCGGGCCGGGCCGCCGTTCGCCCCGGCGCCGACCGTCTCCGGGCCGCCGGTCTCCGCAGCGCCCGCGCCAGGAACGGCCCCGTCCGGGACGACCTCGTCCGGGACGACCTCGTCCGGGACGGCCCCGCCCGGGGTGTCCAGGGTCCGGCCGTCCGCGTACGCGCCGAAGAGTGCCGGTCCCGGCCCGCCCGGCGGCGGACTGCCGTCCCAGTTCTGCGGGAGCAGCGGCACCGGCCAGTTCGGGTCCGGACGCCAGTCCTCCCAGCCGTCGCGGAACGGCGACGCCCACGAGCCGATCAGCTCGACCACCGAACGCCCGGCCTCGTGTACCCGTGCTGCGAGCTGATCGTCGACGAGGCCGGCGTGGCGCGCCGCCGCGAACTCGTCCTCGTCGCGCCACTCCCAACTGCGGTCCGGATAGACGGCGATGTCGAGGAAGTGGTCCTCGGAGTCGATGCCGCCGGCCCAGCGGCGCCGCGGCTCCTCGAGGTTCACGTACCAGTTCTTGAACCGCCAGTCCCGCTCCCAGAACAGCCACACGGACCAGGGCTCGTCCGGACGGGCGAGCTTGAGCACTCCCGTACCGAACCAGCGCGAGAGCACGGTCCTGCGCGGCTTCGTGTAGCGGGTGGCCAGCGGTTCGTGGTGCACGGGCGTGCCGTCCGCGATCTCCGGCTTCACGCAGACCGTGCCCGGTGCCACCCAGGCGGCGAGCAGGTCCGGGGTGTCGCGTACGACGGTGACAGGGCGGCAGATGTGGGGAAGCCCCGTCCCGTTCGCGCGGTAGCGCCACAGGATGCGGGTGCCCGGCGCCCAGTGGTCCGCGGCGCCGCCGGCGGTGCCGCCCCCGCTGCCGCCGCCCAGGCGCCTCCGGCCGTCTTCGTCGCCGTCGCCGTGTGCGCCGGCCGCTCCCGCCGCGCCTGCCGTCTCCGCTGTCATGCGCAGATCCTAGGCGCGCCCGGCACCCGCCGCCGTGAGCCGAGGCCGAACGAGCCACCGCCCCCGGACCGCCCGGAGAAGGCCCGCCGGCCCGCCGTGCGGGAACGCCCGTACCCACGTCCGGGACGACGCCTGAATCCCACTCAGGGCCGTGTCATACGCAGGACGTCGAGCGCCGCGTCCAGCTCCTCGAGGGTCAGGTCGCCGCGCTCCACGTGGCCCGCCTCCAGGACCGCCTCCCGGATGGTCTTCCGCTCCGCGAGCGCCTTCTTGGCCACCGCCGCCGCGTTCTCGTACCCGATGTGCCTGTTGAGCGGAGTGACCACGGACGGGGACGACTCCGCGTACTCCAGGGCCCGCTCCACATCGGCCGTGATGCCGTCGACCGTCCGTTCCGCGAGCAGCCGGGAGGCATTGGTGAGCAGCCGGACCGACTCCAGCAGGTTCTTCGCCATCACGGGCAGCATGACGTTCAGCTCGAAGTTCCCAGAGGCCCCCGCGGTCGCGATGGTCGCGTCGTTGCCCGTGACCTGCGCGGCGACCATCAGCACCGCCTCCGGGATCACCGGGTTCACCTTGCCGGGCATGATCGAGGAGCCCGGCTGGAGGTCGGGAAGCGCGATCTCGGCCAGGCCGGTGCGGGGGCCGGAGGCCATCCAGCGCAGATCGTTGCAGATCTTGGTGAGGCTCACTCCGACCGTACGGAGCTGGCCCGAGGTCTCCACCAGCGCGTCCCGCGCGCCCTGCGCCTCGAAGTGGTCGCGGGCCTCGGTCAGCGGCAGCCCGGCGGCCGCCGCGACCCGGTCGATGACGGCGGCCGCGAAACCGGGCGGCGTGTTGATGCCGGTGCCCACGGCCGTACCCCCGAGGGGGAGTTCGGCGAGCCGCGGCAGCGAGGCCCGCAGCCGTTCGGCGCCGTGGCGGACCTGGGCGGCGTAACCGGCGAACTCCTGCCCCAGCGTGACCGGTGTCGCGTCCATGAGGTGCGTGCGCCCGGACTTCACGACCCCCGAGAACTCCTCGGCCTTGCGCGCCAGCGACGCTTCCAGCACCCCGAGCGCCGGGATCAGGTCACGGGTGACCGCGGCGGTTGCGGCGATGTGGATGGACGAGGGGAAGACGTCGTTGGACGACTGGCTCGCGTTCACATGGTCGTTGGGATGTACGGGCGCTCCCAGCCGTTCGGTGGCGAGCGTGGCGACGACCTCGTTCATGTTCATGTTCGACGAGGTGCCCGAGCCCGTCTGGAAGACGTCGACGGGGAACTCCGCGTCCCAGCGCCCCTCGGCGACGTCCTCGGCGGCGGCCCGCACAGCCTCCGCCAACTTTGGCTCCAGCACGCCCAGCTCGGCGTTGACCTGGGCGGCCGCCGCCTTGATCCGGGCCAGCGCCTCGATGTGGGCACGCTCCAGGCGCTGCCCGCTGATGGGGAAGTTCTCCACCGCGCGCTGCGTCTGCGCCCGCCACTTCGCGTCGGCGGGCACCCGGACCTCACCCATCGAGTCGCGCTCGGTCCGGTACTCCTGGCTGTCGCTCATTCCTGTGCACCTCCGTACGGGGCAGCGTCCCCGCAGCGCGAGGACATTCCCGGCGCCGCCGGGTACCCCGCAAACGCGGTGCGCAGTACGCGGACGGGGCTGCGAACCCGGTCCCGCCGGACTCCGTCCGCCGGCGGGTTGCCGCTGCGGCTACGAGCCCGCGCGTACCGGGATCGAGGTGACGAAGGGCTGCGCCGGGCCGGGGTCGGTGAAGAAGTCGTTCCCCTTGTCGTCCACGACGATGAACGCGGGGAAGTCCTCCACCTCGATCCGCCAGACCGCCTCCATGCCCAGCTCCTCGTACTCCAGCACCTCGACCTTCTTGATGCAGTCCTGCGCGAGCCGCGCCGCCGGGCCCCCGATGGAGCCCAGGTAGAAGCCGCCGTGCGTGGCGCACGCCTCCGTCACCTGCGGGCTGCGGTTGCCCTTCGCGAGCATGACCATCGAACCGCCGGCGGCCTGGAACTGCGCCACGTACGCGTCCATGCGGCCCGCCGTCGTCGGTCCGAAGGAGCCGGACGGGTAGCCCTCGGGCGTCTTGGCCGGACCGGCGTAGTAGACGGGGTGGTCCTTGAGGTACTGCGGCATCTCCTCGCCCGCGTCGAGCCGCTCCTTGATCTTCGCGTGCGCGATGTCGCGTGCGACGACGAGCGTGCCGGTCAGCGACAGCCGGGTCTTGACGGGGTGTCCGGACAGCTCGGCGAGGATCTCGGGCATGGGACGGGCGAGGTCGATGCGTACGGCGAGGTCATCGTCTGCCCCCGCGCCCTCGGTGAGCTGCTCCTCCGTCGTCTCCGGGAGGAAGCGCGCCGGGTCCGTCTCCAGCTGCTCCAGGAAGACGCCCTCAGCGGTGATCTTCGCCTTGGCCTGACGGTCCGCGGAGCAGGAGACGGCGACGGCGACCGGGCAGGAGGCCCCGTGCCGGGGCAGCCGCACCACCCGCACGTCGTGGCAGAAGTACTTGCCGCCGAACTGCGCGCCGATGCCGATCTTCTGGGTGAGTTCGAAGACCTGCTGCTCGAGTTCCTTGTCGCGGAAGCCGTGCCCGGCGGGCGAGCCCTCCGCGGGAAGCTCGTCCAGGTAGTGGGCGGAGGCGTACTTCGCGGTCTTCAGCGCGTACTCGGCACTGGTGCCGCCCACCACGATCGCCAGGTGGTACGGCGGGCAGGCGGCCGTGCCGAGCGAACGGATCTTCTCCTCCAGGAACTTCATCATGCTCGCCTCGTTGAGGACGGCCTTCGTCTCCTGGAAGAGGAAGGACTTGTTGGCGCTGCCGCCGCCCTTGGCCATGAAGAGGAACTTGTAGGCGTCGCCGTCCGCCGCGTACAGCTCGATCTGCGCGGGCAGGTTCGTGCCGGTGTTCTTCTCGTCCCACATGTTCAGCGGCGCCATCTGCGAATAGCGCAGGTTGAGCTCGGTGTAGGCGTCGTAGATGCCGCGGGAGAGGGCCTCTTCGTCGCCGCCGCCGGTGAGGACCTGCTGGCCGCGCTTGCCCATCACGATGGCCGTGCCGGTGTCCTGGCACATGGGCAGCACGCCCGCGGCCGAGATGTTGGCGTTCTTCAGCAGGTCGAGTGCCACGAAACGGTCGTTGGCGCTCGCCTCCGGGTCGTCGAGGATGCGGCGCAGCTGCGCGAGGTGTTCCGGCCGCAGGTAGTGCGAGATGTCGTGCATCGCCTCGGCGGCCAGCCTGCTCAGCGCCTCCGGCTCGACCTGCAGGAAGGTGCGTCCGTCCGCCTCGAAGGTGCGCACTCCCTCCGCGGTGACGAGCCGGTACGGGGTGGTGTCCTCGCCCAGCGGGAGCAGATCCGTGTACGTGAAGTCCGGTCGGGACGGGCTGGCGGCCATCGGTGGGGTCTTCCTCTCGTACGGCTCGTACGGCTCTCGGCCGGGTGCAGCGCGGCGCCGCGCCCATCAGAGTAGAGCGCCGCGACCCAGCCGTGTGGGTGAGGTCGGCCTCAGTGCCGGCCGGGAGCGCCGGGAGCAGCAGGGAACGGCCGGGAACGGCACCGGTGTCGCCCGAGGGCGCCGCCGTGGCGCATTGAAGCCTCCGCCGGTCTAGTCGCGATCTATCGCGTTTGGGTAGGCTGCTGATGTGACTGATTCTCCGCTGGAAAAGAAGCCCGGGACCGCCCCGGAGACCAAGCCCGCGGTCAAGGACGCCGACGCGGCGGCGGTCTCCGTGCGCGCCTCGGACGCCGACCGCGACCGGATCGCCGACATCCTCCGCGAGGCCCTTGCGGAGGGACGCCTCGACGCGGAGGAGCACGCCGAGCGCATCGACGCGGTGTACGGCGCCAAGACGATGGGCGAACTGGAGCCGCTGGTACGGGATCTGCCCGCGGGCCGTGCGGGCTCCGAGGCGGCGCCCGCGTCCGGGCCCGACCGGTACGAGTGGACGGCCCCGGCGCAGGGGGCGCTCGCGAAGGACGACGTCGTCGCCATCTTCAGCGGCAGCACCCGCAAGGGCCGCTACCGGGTCCCGGGGAAGATCAACGCCTTCGCCTGTTTCGGCGGCATCGAGATCGACCTGACCGAGGCGGTGTTCGAGCAGCAGCACGTGCAGATCAACGCCACCGCGGTCTTCGGCGGGATCGAGATCCGCGTCCCCGAGAACATCACGCTCCGGCAGAAGGGCACCGGGATCTTCGGCGGATTCGAGGTACGCACCACGGAAGCCGAAGATCCGCGCGCTCCGGTCGTGCTCGTGCAGGGAGCCGCGATCTTCGGCGGCGTGGAGGCGAAGCCCAAGCTGGGCAAGCGCCTGCGGGATCTCCGCGACCGTCTGCGCAAGGAGCTCTGAGTCTGCGCGTACGGCGGGTGCGGGCACACGGAACCGACGGGGGACGCGAGGGGCGGCGTGCGGATCGGCGGGCAGAGAACCCGCCCGCATTCCTACGGTATGCATACCGGTGCACACAGCGGGTAGAGCCTGGGCATCGTTTCCCGTACGGCGGCAGCGCGAACTGCCGTGCGCAGCAAGTCGGGTGAAGAGGCCCCCCGTCGTCCCGTCAGGAGTAGACCGTGCTGCAACCGCCGCATCAGTCCCTTCAGGCAGCCGCCCCCGTTCCCGTGCAGCGGACTTCCGCGCGCGAGGACGAGGAAGGCCCCTGGCACTCGGAGGCAGTCTGCCGCCGGGATGAGGCGGGACTCTTCTTTGCCCCGTCGAAGGAGCCCACTGCGGCGAGGCTCTCGCGCGAGCAGGCCGCGAAGCGGGTCTGCGCCCGCTGCCCGGTGATGATCGAATGCCGCGAGCACGCCCTGGTCCTCCCCGAGCCGTACGGCGTGTGGGGCGGGCTGACCGCCGCCGAGCGGCGGGTCGTGCTCGCCCGGCGCCGCAGGCGGGAGGCCGCGGCGGCGGCCGGCGATGCGGGGCAGGTCCCCCGCATCGCCTGAGCGGCACACGGACGTCACGTCACCTCCGTCCGGCGGCCGCGCGTCCCCGTACCGGAACGCGCGGCTGCGTGCGCATGCCGGGTTCACGTGTCCGAAACAGGCTCGCGGCACAATCGCGCCGCATGAGAATCGAGCAGGTCGCCTGGGCGGACCCGGACGCCGTCGCCCTGCGCGCCCGACAGCGCGTCGAGATCGCCGAGCGGTACGGCACTCCGGACAGCGAGCCCGGGACCGCTCCCTCGGAAGAGGACGTCGTGGCGTTCTTCGTGGCGTACGAGCACGGCGGCACCGCCGTCGGATGCGGGGGTCTCCGCGAACTCGGCGACGGCGCGGGCGAGATCAAGCGCATGTACGTGACCCCGCCCTGGCGCGGTTCGGAGTTCGCGTCCCGGCTTCTGCGGGTGCTGGAGGACCGGGCGCGCGGCGAGGGCTGGAAGCGCCTGCGCCTGGAGACCGGGGACCGTCAGCCCGAGGCCGTCCGCTTCTACACGCGCTCGGGCTACGAGCGGATCCCGAACTTCGGCGCGTACGCCGGAGTTGAGGCCTCCCGCTGCTTCGAGCGCGAGCTGTGACGGCCCCGGCCGCCAGGCCCGGCGTACCCGCTCGCCGTGTGCAGCCCACCCTCCCGGCGGGCTGTGCCCTGTCGCGCCGCCCCGCACGCACTCCTCGTCGCTGCTCCCCCGCGGGGCCCGGCTGGAGTGACCCCCGGTCCCGCTGGACTTCGTCCGGGTGGTCCCCCGCCACCGTTGCTTTGCCCCCCGCTACCGGTGGGTGAGGTCCCCGTGGATTCGCCGGGAGGAGTGCCCCGGCACGCTCCGGAGACGCTCCTTGGCGGCCGGAACCGGCCGGTCACCGCCCTAGCGTGCGCGGTCGAAGTCGACGGCGCTGTACGCGCGCAGCTTCGAGAGCTTGTGCGTCGAGTCGATCATCCGGATCGTGCCGGACTTCGAGCGCATGACCAGTGACTCGGTGAAGGCCCGCTCGCCCCTGTAGTGCACGCCGCGCAGCAGATCGCCGTCGGTGATCCCGGTGGCGACGAAGAAGACGTTCTCCCCGCTGACGAGGTCCTCGGTGTGCAGCACACGGCCCAGGTCGTGTCCGGCGTCGAGCGCGCGCTTCTTCTCCTCGTCGTCCTTCGGCCACAGCATGCCCTGGATCGTGCCGCCCAGGCACTTGATCGCGCAGGCCGCGATGATGCCCTCCGGGGTGCCGCCGATTCCCAGCAGCAGATCGACGCCGGTGCCCTCGCGCACGGCCATGATCGCGCCCGCGACGTCGCCGTCCGAGATGAACTTGATGCGGGCGCCGGCCTCCCGCAGCTCCTTGACCATGCCGTCGTGGCGGGGACGGTCGAGGACGACCACGGTCACGTCGTCCGGCGTGCAGCCCTTCGCTTTCGCGACGCGGCGGACGTTGACCGCGGGGGGTGCGGTGATGTCGACGAACTCCGCCGAGTCCGGGCCCGTGACGAGCTTGTCCATGTAGAAGACGGCGCTGGGGTCGAACATCGTCCCCCGCTCCGCCACCGCCAGGACCGACACGGCGTTCGACATGCCCTTGGCGGTGAGTGTGGTGCCGTCGACCGGGTCCACGGCCACGTCGCACTCCGCGCCCGTGCCGTCACCGACCCGCTCCCCGTTGTAGAGCATCGGCGCCTCGTCCTTCTCGCCCTCGCCGATGACGACGACACCGTTCATCGAGACCGTCGAGACGAGGTGGCGCATCGCCTTCACGGCCGCGGCGTCCGCGCCGTTCTTGTCGCCGCGGCCCACCCAGCGGCCGGTGGCCATCGCACCGGCCTCGGTGACCCGTACGAGTTCGAGGGCGAGGTTGCGGTCGGGGGCCTCGGGGCTGACGTCGAGCGGGGAGGGGAGGTGCTGATGATCGGTCATCGGGGCACACCTTTCTGCTCGGCTGTGACACGGCGGCCGGGCGACAGAGGGTGCTTCGAGGGTACCCAGCATCCGTCAGGGTGAGCAGAGGGCCCCACGGATGAGCGGATAGGCAGGGCCCCGGGGCGTCGGCTCGGCGCCCGTGCCCGCCCCGTGCCGCGGACCGGAGGGCGAGGGGAGGCGGAGGGTACCCCCGGCCCGGGCGCTCTGCGGCATGAGCGACGATGGGTACGTGGCAGCAGAAGCGGAACAGCCGGTCAGGCGGCAGGACAACCGGACGGTGCGGGGCATCGTGCCCGCGATGGCCGTCGTACTCCTCGCGGCGTTCGTGATCTACCTCTTCATCCCGCACGACGAGAGCGTGGACCCGGTCAAACCCGTCAGCTACAAGGTCGAGCTGGACTCCGCCCGCCGCGCCGCGCCCTACCCGGTGCTGGCGCCCGAAGGGCTCTCCGCCAAGTGGCGCGCCACGTCGGTGCGGTACGAGGGCGGCGGCGCCGACGGCCGCGTCTGGCATCTGGGCTTCATCACGCCGGACACCCAGTACGCGGCGGTCGAGCAGAGCGACGCCCGCCGCCCCGCGAAGTACATCGAGGACGTCACGCAAGGTGCCCGGAGGACCGCGGACACGGTGCGTGTGCGCGGCGAGGAGTGGACGCGGTACGAGGGGGAGAAGTACGACGCGCTTGTACGGCGGTCCGCGGCCGGCGGCTCGGAGGGCTCCGAAGGCTCCGGTGACGACGGGAAGGCGGGCCGCGGCGGCAAGGCGGCCGGGGGTCGTCCGTACACCACCGTCGTGACCGGGACCGCCTCCTTCGAGCAGCTGCAGAAGATGGCAGCCGCGCTCAGCCCGGGTGCCGAGGGTGCCGAGGGACGGAAGGACGCCGGGAGCGGGGCCGGCAACGCCGGCAAGGGCTGACCCCCCTCGTCCGGCCCGCCCGCTGGCCCGTCAGCCCCGCCGCCCCTGGCTCACTCAGACCGTCGTGACCGCGTCCTCGTACGTGAGACGCGGCAGGCGCGGCTTGTACGCCTCCTCGCCAGGCCTGCCGATGTTGACCACCAGCAGCGACTTCTGCCTGCCGTCGCCGAAGAACTCCTTGTCGACACCGTGCCGGTCGAAGCCGCTCATCGGCCCCGCGGCCAGCCCCGCGGCACGGACTCCGACGATGAAGTAGCCCGCCTGAAGCGTGGCGTTGAAGGTGCCCGCGGACTCGCGGGCTTCGGCCTCGGAGAAGAACGTGTCCTTCACGGAGGGGGCGTGCGGGAGGAGTTCGGGCAGCCGCTCGTGAAATTCGAGGTCGACGGAGAGCACGGCGGTCAGCGGTGCTGTGGACGTCTTCGGCTTGTTCCCCTCCGACATGTGCTTCACCAGGCGGCTGCGCGCCTCGGGCGAGCGGAACAGGGTGATCCGTAGCGGGGACTGGTTGAACGCCGTCGGGGCGTACTTGACCAGTTCGTACACCGCCCTTATCTGCTCGTCGCTCACCGGTTCGTCGGAGAAGGTGTACGCGGTGTGCGCCTCACGGAAGAGCAGGTCCTGGGCGGTCGGGTCGAGGGCCAGAGTCATGTGGGGATGCCTTGCCTTTGCGCGCTGTCATTCGAACGGAACGGTTCACCGCAGGCGGGAACCTCTTGCGTCCCCCATCAACAAGCGGACGCCGCGCAATCTTCCACCGCGCGGGCTGCGCCGGGCGGCCTCTCCCGGGCGTCCTCACGCGCGGCCTGGACCTGCTCACCGCGCGTCGTCGGAACCCTCAGCGTCCTCGGCCTCCTCCGGGCCGTCGGCCTCCGGCCCGGCTTCCGGATCAGCGTCCTCGCCCGCCTCGGCCTCCGCCTCCAGCACGGCGTCCAGACGGGCCCGGGCGCCCTCCAGCCACTCGCGGCAGACACGGGCCAGCTCCTCGCCGCGCTCCCACAGCGCCAGCGACTCCTCGAGCGTCGCCCCGCCTGCCTCCAACTGCTGGACCACGCGCACCAGTTCGCCCCGGGCCTGCTCATAGCTGAGCGCGGAGATCACCTGCTCCCTGTCCGTCTCCACGCCCGATTCCGTCTCAGTCTCCGAGGTCATACGGCAACCCTAAGCGTCCGGTCCGACGGTGACGCCGAACTCCCCTTCCGCGACCCGGGCCCGCAGCTTCTCGCCCTCCGAGATCTCCTCCGGCGCCCGGACGACGCCGCCGTCCTCACGCTGCAGCACCGCGTATCCCCGCTTGAGCGTGGCCGCCGGGGAGAGCGCGACGACACGGGCGCGCGTGTGCGCGAGTTCGTCCTCGGCCCGCTCCAGACGGTGCCCCAGCGTGCGCCGGGCGCGCGCCAGGAGGAAGCCGATCTCCTCCGCGCGCTCCTCGGTCATCGCGTGCGGATCGGCCATCGCCGGCCGGCTCATGAGGTCGGCGAGGCCTCTTTCCTCCCGGTCCAGGAAGGAGTTGACCACCCGGTACGCCCGGGCCCTCAACTCCCGTACGCGCTCGTGCTCCTCGCCCACATCGGGCACGACGTCCTTCGCGGCGTGCGTCGGGGTGCGGGAGCGCAGATCGGCGACGAGGTCGAGCAGCGGGGAGTCCGCCTCGTGCCCGATCGCGGAGACCAGCGGTGTACGGCAGCCGGCGACCGTGCGCACGAGCTGCTCGTCGGAGAAGGGCAGCAGGTCCTCCATGCTGCCGCCGCCGCGGGTGACGATGATCACGTCGACGTCGGGGCGCCCGTCCAGCTCCCGCACCGCCTCGATCAGCTGGGGCACGGCCCGTACGCCCTGAACTGCCGTGTGCCGTACCTCGAAACGGACAGCGGGCCACCGCTCGCGTGCCGTGTGCAGCACGTCCCGCTCGGCGTCCGAGGCGCGGCCCGTGACGAGGCCGACGCGGTGCGGAAGGAACGGCAGCGGCCGTTTGCGCTCGGCTGCGAACAGCCCTTCGGCGGCAAGGGACTTCTTCAGCTGCTCCAGCCGCGCCAGCAGCTCGCCGATCCCGACCGGCCGGATCTCGGAGGCCCGCAGCGACAGCGTGCCCGCCCTTCCGTACCAGACGGGCTTTGCGTGCACGACCACCCGCGCGCCCTCGGAGACGACGTCCTTCACCCGGTCGAAGACGTCACGGAAACAGGTGACGCTGATGGAGACGTCGCGCGAGGGATCCCGCAGGGTGAGGAACGCCACGCCCGCGCCCGGCCGCGGCGAGAGCTGGATGATCTGCCCCTCCACCCACACCGCGCCGAGCCTGTCGATCCATCCGCCGATCAGCCGGGAGACCTCACCGACCGGAACCGGCGCCTCGGGAGAGGTGATGAGAGCCATACGAGGACCCTAGCGGCCGCCGCCGAAAGCGGTACGTGCGTGCGCGGCCCCGTGAGCCGGGCACACGCGCAAACCACCGGAGTCCGTGCCTCCGCACGCCGCCCGCCACGCGGCGCCCGCCCGTTGCGCCCTTACGATGGACGCATGTCTGCAACGCCCTCGCGCCCGTCCGCTGCCGACGCCCCCGAGACCTCCGCCACCGACAGCGCCACCGACAGCGCCACCGACAGCGCCACCGAGAGCGCCGCCGAGACCGGCACCGAGACCGGCTCAGGCGACCGCCGCCGCGTGCTGCTCGCCGCTCCCCGGGGCTACTGCGCGGGCGTGGACCGCGCGGTCATCGCCGTCGAGCAGGCCCTGGAGCAGTACGGCGCCCCCGTCTACGTACGCCACGAGATCGTGCACAACAAGTACGTGGTGAAAACCCTGGAGAAGAAGGGCGCGATCTTCGTCGAGGAGACCGGTGAGGTCCCCGAGGGCGAGATCGTGATCTTCTCCGCGCACGGTGTTGCCCCCGAGGTCCACAAGGAGGCCGAGCGCGGCAAGCTGGCGACGATCGACGCCACGTGCCCGCTGGTGACGAAGGTGCACAAGGAAGCCGTGCGCTACGCCAAGGAGGACTACGACATCCTCCTCATCGGCCACGAGGGCCACGAGGAGGTCATCGGCACGAGCGGCGAGGCGCCGGAGCACGTGACCCTCGTCGACGGCCCGGACGACGTCGCGAACGTGGATGTCCGCGATCCGGAGAAGGTCGTGTGGCTCTCGCAGACCACTCTCTCGGTGGACGAGACGATGGAGACCGTCGACGCCCTCAAGGGCCGCTACCCGAATCTGCTCTCCCCGCCCAGCGACGACATCTGCTATGCGACGCAGAACCGTCAGACGGCCATCAAGCAGGTCGCGAAGGACGCCGACTTCGTGCTGGTCGTCGGCTCCCCGAACTCCTCCAACTCCGTACGCCTGGTGGAGACGGCCATCGCACACGGCGCCAAGGACGGCCGCCTGGTCGACGGCGCGGAGGAGATCGACGAGTCCTGGCTGGAGGGCGCCACCACCATCGGGCTCTCCTCCGGCGCATCCGTGCCGGACGTCCTGGTCGACGGCGTACTGGAGTGGCTCGCGGAGCGGGGCTGGGAGGACGTGGAGATCGTCCAGCCGGTGGAGGAGCGCATGCAGTTCTCCCTGCCGAAGGAGCTGCGGCGCGACCTGCGTGCGGAGGCGGCTGCCCGCATGACGGGCTGACGACACGGAGGGCGGGGCGTCGGCCCCGCTCCCTGGAACGGGCGGCTCCTGAAAGGGCCGGTGCTGAATCGGGCCGGTCCTGTGCTGCGCGGTTCTGAACTCCCCGTTCCCGGACCGGTTCGGAACGGCCCGGCGGTTCGAAAAGCTGCGCCCGGCGCGGCCGCTTCTCAGCGGCCCTCGGCCTCAGCGGCCTCCGCGTCCTCGGCCTCCGCGTCCTCCGCCTCCATGAGCGCCCGTACGCGCGACTGCTGAACCATCAGCGCGATCTTCCGAACGGTGACGATGAGCACGGCGACGAGTGTGCCCGCGTACAGCCAGGCCGCGTTGACGGCCAGCACGGGGAAGAGGTTCGTCAGACGTTCCATCAGGCTCTGGCTGCCCGAGCCGCTGCTGATGATGAAGAGCCCCGCGACGAAGGCGAGCGGCACGGCGACGGGCCCCGCGAACAGGTCGGTGGGGCGTACCCACGCCGCGCAGGCCACGGAGACGACGATGAACGCACACCCGTAGGCGATGGCCGAGCCGTCCAGCAGCCACCTGCCGGCAGCTCCGGCCAGCAGCATCAGCACCACGCCGAGGAGCCCGCTGCCCAGGGCGGTGAGGCGGGCGCGGGGCAGCCAGGAGAACGCGTCGGTCAGCGGTGCGGGGATGAGCGGGAAGCGCAGCTGTGCCTGGTAGAGCGCCGCGGCCTCCTGCCGTACGGCGCCGGCGCCGCCCCGTCTGCGCGGTTCACGCGGCGCGGAGACGGCACCGTCGGCAGAGCCGTTCGCGGAGCCGGAGCCGAAAGCGAAACCAGAGCCGGGGCCGGGGCGGGGGCCCGTGACGGAATCGGGCGTCTGACCGGGGGCGGCGGAGGCGACCCCGGAGTCGGCCGCCGGTGCGGCGGCAGCGGCGGCCGCCCGTGCTTTGGTCCCGCGCCGGCGACGCTGCCGGCGCCCCTGGTTCTGCGACTGCCCCTGTTCCTGCCCGGGCCCCTGACCGGGGCCTTTCCCACCCGTATGAGCGCTGTGCTGCTGTTCCACGGCTCCAAAGTAGGCCGCGTCACCGCTGTTCACCGGGGACGGACACGCATTGGCCGTCAGTTCGAGCCGTAGACTGGTGGACCGGCCGGGACGCGCTCCGCACGGCCCACATGCTCTGCACACCTCAGATCTCGCTACGGGAAGTCGTCAAGTGTCGCTCACGATCGGAATCGTCGGCCTGCCGAACGTCGGCAAGTCGACCTTGTTCAACGCCCTGACCAAGAACGAGGTGCTGGCGGCCAACTATCCGTTCGCCACGATCGAGCCGAACGTCGGCGTGGTCGGGGTGCCGGACCCGCGCCTGGGCACCCTGGCCGAGCTGTTCGCCTCGGAGAAGGTGCTCCCCGCCACCGTCGACTTCGTCGACATCGCGGGGATCGTGCGCGGCGCGAGCGAGGGTGAGGGGCTGGGCAACAAATTCCTGGCGAACATCCGTGAGTCGGACGCGATCTGCCAGGTCATCCGGGCCTTCCACGACGACAACGTCGTACACGTCGACGGCAGGATCTCGCCGAAGGACGACATCGAGACGATCAACACCGAGCTGATCCTGGCCGACCTGCAGACCATCGAGAAGGTGCTGCCCCGGCTGGAGAAGGAAGCCCGGGTCAAGAAGGACAAGCAGGGCGAGGTCAAGGCCGTCCAGGAGGCCAAGGACATCCTCGACCAGGGCCGCACGCTCTTCTCCGCCGGTCTCGCGCAGGGCAGCGAGGCCGCTGCACCCCTGCACGAGCTGCATCTGCTGACCACGAAGCCGTTCATCTACGTCTTCAACGTCGACGAGGACGAGCTGACCGATGAGGACTTCAAGGAAGCCCAGCGCGCGCTCGTCGCCCCCGCCGAGGCCGTCTTCCTCAACGCCAAGCTGGAGGCCGACCTCGCCGAACTCGACGAGGAGGAGGCCCTCGAACTCCTCCAGACCGTCGGCCAGGAGGAGCCCGGCCTGGCGACCCTCGCCCACGTCGGATTCCGCACGCTCGGACTGCAGACGTACCTGACGGCGGGCCCGAAGGAGTCCCGCGCGTGGACGATCAAGAAGGGCGCCACGGCCCCGGAGGCCGCCGGCGTCATCCACACGGACTTCCAGCGGGGGTTCATCAAGGCGGAAGTCATCTCCTTCGACGAGCTGGTCGCGGCGGGCTCGGTGGCCGAGGCCCGTTCGAAGGGCAAGGCCCGCATGGAGGGCAAGGACTACGTGATGCGCGACGGCGACGTGGTGGAGTTCCGCTTCAACGTCTAGCCGGCTCCTCGAGGGCGTCCGGGGGCGAGCGCCATGCTCTCTCCGTCACCGGTTCCGATGCCGGGCGACCAGGCGGCAGGAGCAGCCCCCGGGGCCTCGTGGCTGCCTTTGTGGCGACGAGCCTGCTCGACCTGTACCGGCGCTCAATGCACGCACGAGCGCCGGTACAGGTCATGCGGGTAGGGGCTGTGCCTCGCCCCGCACCCAGCCGAGCCTCATCGCGTGCTTCAGACCGTCAGAACGATCTTTCCGCGGGTGCGCCCCGCCTGACTCAGCCGCCATGCCCGCGCCGCCTCAGCCAGCGGAAGAGCCTCTTCCACATGCACCTTGAGCTTGCCGGCGTCCGCGAGTTCCGTGAGGAAGGCCAGGTCGTCCGCGTCCGGGCGCACCCACACGTAATGTCCGCCCTTCTGCGTCACCTCGCCCTCGGCGACCGAGGCCACCCGGTCGGCCCGCTCCACGAGGGACAGCGAGACGTCGACGGCGCCGCCGCCCACGAAGTCGAGGGCGGCGTCGACGCCCCCGGGTGCCAACTGCCGTACACGGTCGGCCAATCCGTCCCCGTAAGTGACCGGCTCGGCCCCGAGGGAGCGCAGGAACTCGTGGTTGCGCTCGCTCGCCGTGCCGATGACCCGCGCTCCGAGCGCGACTGCGATCTGCACACCGAGAGATCCGACGCCGCCTGCCGCGGCATGGATCAGCACCGTGTCCCCGCTCCCGGCGGCGACACGCTTCAGCGTCCGGTAGGCGGTGAGCCCGGCCAGCGGCACGCCTGCCGCCTCCTGCCAGTTCAGCGCGGCGGGCTTCTTCGCCAGCGTGCGCACGGGCGCGGAGACCAGCTCCGCGTATGTGCCGTTCTGCGCCCAGTCCTTGCGGACGTATCCGTAGACCTCGTCGCCCGGGGCGTATTCGCCCGCGTCGAACCCCGTACGTTCCACGACCCCGGCCACGTCCCAGCCGGGGATCAATGGGAACCCGGCGTCCATGACCGGGTCGAGCCCTCCGGCGGCGAGCTTCCAGTCGACCGGATTGACCCCGGCCGCCTTCACCCGGACCAGCACCTCGCCGGGCGCCACCTTCGGCTCGGGCAGGTCGACGACCTTGAGGTCGTCGGCGGCCCCGTAATTCTCCAGTGCGATTGCCTTCATGACTGCTCCAACCCCGACCGGGCGTCGATCAATTCCGCGGCCGGCCATCGGGGTTCCGGTTCTGACGGCGATGTGGTGCCAGGGTGCGGGGACCGTGGCGGGCGGGTCGTGGGATGTCCGCGCTCTCGCAGGTGGTGACTGGGTGTTCGGCGTTCGGCGCTGCCATGTGTGACGGGTGACGGGTGGCGTGGGCCTGCTTCGCCGGCCGCCCTCGGGAGTCCGGTGAGTCAGCGCCCGGTCGTAGCGTCGATCAGCTCGCGGAGGATGTCCGCGTGGCCGGCATGGCGGCCCGTCTCCTCGATCATGTGGGTGAGTGCCCAGCGGACGCTGGGAGCGGGCCGTTCCGGCCGCCGCCGGGTGACCGGTTCGCCGAGGTCGGTGCATCCGTCGAGAACCCCGTTCGCACGTTCGACGGTCTCCCTGTAGCGGGTGACCACCTCGGCCACGCTGTCCTCCGGCGCGGCGTGGAACGTCGCCTGCCAGTCGGTGACCTTCTCGCCGAGGAAGGTCGCGCGCTCGACGCAGGTGAGGTGGTTGAGCAGGCCTAGCAGGTTCGTGCCCGACGGTACGCCCGCCGTACGGACCTGGGGTTCGGGGGCGCCGGCGACCTTCGCGGACATCGAGTTCCGGAGGTAGTCGAGGAATCCGCGCAGGACCTCGGCCTCGCTGCTGCCGGTCCGGGGCGGCGGGGTGTCGCGGCGGCGGCCGCGGCGGGAAGCGGTGGGCATGGTGATCTCCTCCGTCGGTGAGCGTCTCGCGCCCGGTCAGTCTCACCGGGCCCGTCGCGATCTGGCACGAGAATTTGCCGTTGCGGCAAGGTGATCCCCATGGACGGCGGAACGGGAGACGTACTCGACGCGGCGGGGCCGCGGCTGCGCGCGCTGCGTCGCGACCGCGGGATCACCCTCGCCGACCTCTCGGCGGCCCTTCGTGCCTGGACCCTCGTGCCCGGCGGCGCCTCGCCCCACGTGCCCTGTTACGACCCGGCGAGAGCGACTCAGCGACCCCACCGGCTGCGCTCCCGAACCGATGGGGTCTGCGTCATCACGTGGCCCGGACCAGGCAACAACGTCCCCATCGGGTAGCCCGCACACCGCAGTTCACACACACGCCCGGCCACCGCCGACGGAGGCCGGGCAGTGCCGCTTCGGCCGTACCGGCGAGCGATGCCGGCCTCCCGATTCCCGCCATGGACCCCACACCCGCCATTCACACCGCATGAGTACAGTCCGCGCCGCGGGCACCTCGATTCCGGCGATCCGGGGCCGTGACCGCGATCCACCGTCCCCGTACCGGCAGGCAGGTGACCCATGACGACCGCTCAGGAAGACGTCCAGCCCGAGCCGGAGCCCGAGCGCCCGGACCTGGGGCGGTCCGGTCCTCAGCCGCCGGAGACCGGTCCGGCAGCCCGGCAGGAGAGCAAGCAGCGAATACGGCGCCGGCTGGAACGTCTCATCGGAATCGCCGCCACCGAGGGGAACTCCCTTGTCCCGCTGCGCAACGGCGACGAGATCTTCACCGCGATGCTGGAACGGATCCGCAATGCGGAACACACGGTGGACATGATGACCTTCGTGTACTGGCGGGGTGACATAGCCCGCCGGTTCGCGGAGGCGCTCGCCGACCGTGCCCGTCAGGGCCTGCGGGTGCGGCTGCTGCTCGACGGCTTCGGCAGCAGGTACATCGAGAAGGAGCTGCTGGAGATGATGGACCGGGCCGGCGCCCAGGTCTCATGGTTCCGCAAGCCGCTGTGGGCCTCCCCTTTCAAGCAGAACCACCGCTGCCACCGCAAGGTCCTGGTCGTGGACGAGAAGACCGCCTTCACCGGTGGTGTGGGCATCGCGGAGGAGTGGTGCGGCGACGCCCGTAACGAGAAGGAGTGGCGCGACACCCACGTCGAGGTGCGCGGACCAGCAGTGGACGGCATCGCCGCCGCCTTCGCGCAGAACTGGGCCGAGTGCCACGACGAACTCTTCGACGAGCGCGACCGTTTCGTCGAACCCGCCCCCGCAGGCGACGCCGTCGTCCAGGTGGTACGCGGCTCGGCCGGCTTCGGCTGGCAGGACATGCAGACGCTCCTGCGCGTGGTCCTGGAGTCGGCGTGCGAGCGCGTCCGCATCGCCACCGCCTACTTCGCACCCGACGAGTACTTCGCCGGGATGCTCTGCCGGACCGCGCAGCGCGGCGTGGAGGTCGAGATAGTGCTCCCCGGCCCGCACGCCGACAAGCGCGTCTGCCAGCTGGCGGGCCAGCAGTTCTACGACGAACTCCTCACCTGCGGGGTGAAGATCTGGCAGTACCAGCCGACGATGATGCACGCCAAGATCGTCACGGTCGACCGGACCGCCGCCCTCCTGGGCTCCACCAACTTCAACCGGCGCTCACTGGACCACGACGAGGAAGTCATGCTCGCCGTACTGGACGAGACCTTCACCGCCACGCTGGACGAGCACTTCGAGCAGGACACGGCGGTCAGCGAACGCATGAAGCCGGGCCGCTGGAAGAGGCGCCCGGCGACGCAGCGCCTGAAGGAGGCCTCGGTCAGCCCCATCCGCCGCTTCCTGTGAACACGCCGGTACGGAGCCGCCCGTGACGGGACACGACGGCCCGCAGGCACTCAGCCTGGCCCGCCGCTGTCGTTCGGCAGTTCACGACCGGAAACCACTTCGGCCATTACTCAATTCGGGAATGGAATCCGCGGTCCCGCCCCCGCACTGAAAACACGTTCCGCGGGCGGGTGCCGGGAAAGGGAAAGAAGCCGGCCCGCAGTTCGCGGCACCGGCTCGCGGCACTCCTGCCCGCAGATACGGGCCCCGAGATGTGAATGATTCACGCCGCGTGTGGAGGCTCTGAGCAGCTACTCATCACATCGGGTGAAACTCTGGGCGTCAGTTGCGAGCCGCAACGGTGAGTTGCGAAGCTGTTGCCCATTGTCAGCTTCACTGCCTGCCGTGGCCCTTTTCCGAGAGGGCACCGGCGGTACTGGCCTTTTGAGAACGGGGAGGGCACTCGTGCCATTCGGTGAACAGCCCGCCTACCTCCGCGTCGCCGGTGATCTCCGCCAGAAGATCATCGGTGGTGCCCTTCCGCCGCACACCCGGCTGCCCTCCCAGGCCCGCATCCGCGCGGAGTACGGCGTCTCCGACACCGTCGCCCTTGAGGCCCGCAAGGTACTGATGGCCGAGGGCCTGGTCGAGGGCCGCTCCGGCTCCGGCACGTACGTCCGGGAGCATCCCGTCCCGCGCAGTGTCGTCCGCAGCGGATTCCGGGCCCTCGGTGATTCCACGCCGTTCCGGCAGGAGCAGTCCGACGAGGACGTGAAGGGCACCTGGGAGTCGCGCAGCGAGCAGGAGGACGCCAGCCCGCTCACGGCCGAGCGGCTGCGCATCGAGCCAGGCGAGCGCGTGATGCGGACCAGGTACCTCTTCCGGGTGGACGGCGAGCCCGTGATGCTCTCCACCTCCTGGGAGCCCCTCTCGCTCACGGGCCGCACGCCGGTGGTGCTGCCCGAGGACGGGCCGCTGGGCGGCAAGGGCGTGGTGGAGCGGATGGCCGCCATCGACGTGGTGGTGGACAACGTCGCGGAGGAGGTCGGCGCCCGCCCCGGGCTTGCCGAGGAGATGATCGATCTGGGGGGTGTTCCCGGGCATTCCGTGCTGGTCGTGACCCGTACGTTCTTCGCCGGCGGGAGCCCCGTGGAGACCGCGGAAGTGGTCGTCCCGGCCGATCGATTCCGCGTCTCGTATCACATGCCCGTGAAGTGACCGCGCGCTTCCGCATGCGAACGTGTGGCCGAAATCGATGCCTCGTTGTACCAAGTCGAATGCGCTGAGTGAAGGCCGGGCGTAAGCTCCGGCATATGCGAAGCGTAAGCGGTGACGGCGACACTGTGCTGCCCTGGCACGTCATACGGGAGGACGGCCACGGCAATCGCTATCGCGTGGGCAGCTATGCCACCCGTACGGAAGCACAGCAGGTAGCCGACCGGCTCGGCGGGAGCGGAGGCCGCGCGAAGGGCGGCAGCGAGAGCGACGGCAGCTATCTGGTCGAGCCTCTGGGATGCGCGAGCGGCGAGTACGCCTGACTGGGCCCAAAATCGGAAGCAGGGACTCTTCGTTCCCGCCTGCCCGGAAGGACCGGGCCGGTCAGCTACCCGATCAGGGACGTGGGCGGTGTGAGCACAGGACCCTCCGAGGGAGTGGCCTCGATCCTCGACACCCTCCGAGTCGGCACGGTCATGCTCGACGGCAAGGGAAAGATCCTGCTCTGGAACCCGATGACGGAGGAGATCCTCGGGTGGCGGGCCGACCAGGTCGTGGGCAGCCGCATCCAGGACTTTCTCGAGGACGGGTACGACGAGGGCGAGCGGCTCCGCGACGAGGCGCTGCGCAACGAGGGCCGCTGGCGCGGGTCGATGCGCATCCTGCACAGCGACGGTCACCGCGTCGCAGTCGAGGGCCGTGTCACGCTCCTGCACGACACCCAGAACCGCACGGTCGTCATCGCCAACATCGTCGAGACCAGCCGGATCCGCGCCGTCGAGCACGATCTGGCCGCGCTCGACGCGCTCTTCGCGTCCTCGCCGCTCGGGATCGCCCTCTTCGACAAGGACAAGCGCTTCGTACGCGTCAACGAATCGCTGGCCAGGCTCAATCAGCTCGCTGCCGAGGAGCACACCGGCAGGACCGTCCACGACGTACTGCCCTCATGGATGGCCGAAGAGGTCTCCGCCGTGCAGTCGACGGTGCTGGAGACCGGAGAGCCCCTCGTCGACGTCGTGATGCCCGCACCGGAGGGGCCGGGCTCGCGCTCCGTCTCGTACAGCAGGCTCACCACCGACAAGGGCGAAGTGCTCGGTGTCAGCACCGTGTTCATGGACATCACCGAGCGGCGCGAGGCCCTGGAGAAGATCGAGGCCGCCCGTGAGCGGCTGGCCCTGCTCGACGACGTCGGCGTCGGACTCGCGGACCGGTTCGACGTCACCGCCATCTCCCAGGCCCTCGCCTCGTCCCTCGTCCCCCGCCTCGCCGACTACGCAGGCGTGATGCTCATCGGTGCCGCGGCACACGGCGGCGACCTGCCCGACATCGAACTCCTCACCGGCACCCCGCTGTTCCAGCTCGGCGTCGCCGCGCGCCATGAGGGCCCGACGGTGAACCGGATGCTCCGCGTCGGCCAGGACGTCCCCTTTCTCGCCGACTCCTTCTTCGGCCGGACGCTGGCCAGCGGCGTACCGCACATCGCGTCCTCACCGCGCGAACTCCTCGCCGCCACCTACCCCGGCGACCCGAAGATGCAGGCGGCCCTCGATCTGAAGGTCCACTCGCTGATGGCCGTGCCGCTGCGCGCCCGCGGCGTCGTGCTCGGGCTGCTGGTCGTCAGCCGCGCCGAGGGCCGTGAGCAGTTCGGCAGGGACGACATAGCACTCGCCATGGAACTGGCGGACCGCGCGGGCGTCTCGCTCGACAACGCACGCCTGTACGCACGTGAGCGCGCCGGTGCGCTGATGCTCCAGCGCAGCCTCCTGCCGCAGAAGGTGCCGGAACCGCCCGGAGTGCAGGTGGCCTACCGCTATGTGCCCGGCAGCAGCGGTACCGAGGTCGGCGGCGACTGGTTCGACGTGATCCCCCTCGCCGGGGGCCGCGTCGCCTTCGTCGTCGGCGACGTCATGGGGCACGGACTGCACGCGGCAGTGACGATGGGACGGCTGCGCACGGCAGTACGCACGCTCGCCGGGCTCGACCTGCCACCCGACGAACTGCTGCGGCGCATCAACGACTTGGCGGACGACTTCGTCCAGACTTCCGACGACCCGCTCATCGCCACCTGTGTCTACGCCGTCTACGACCCCTCCACACGCCGGTGCAGTCTCGCCAAGGCCGGCCATCCGCCGCCGTTGCTGCTGACCGAGGCGGCGGACGGAAGCTGGGTGGCCGACACCCTCGAACTGCCTTCGGGCGCACCGCTCGGAGTCGGCGGCGTCCCCTTCGAGACCTTCGACCTGGAAGTCGTCGAGGGCTCGGTGCTCATCCTCTACACCGACGGCCTCATCGAAGCGCGCGGCGAGGACATCACCCAGGGCATCGACCGCCTCTGCGGGATGCTCTCCGGGGGCCCCGCGCGGCGGGACCCTGACACCCCGGCGACGCTCGAGGCCGCCTGCGACAGCGTCATCGACGACCTGGAGAGCAGGACGGCCTCCCAGCCCAACGACGACGTCGCCCTGCTGATGGCGAAGCTCGGCGGACTGCCCCAGGGCAGCGCCGCCTCCTGGACCTTCCCCGCGGAGAGCTATGCCGTACGCAGGGCACGCGAGGTGGTGCGCCGGACCCTGCACGAATGGGGGCTGGACGCACTGGAGGACACCACCGTGCTGCTGGTCAGCGAACTGGCCACGAATTCGATGCGGTACGCACACGGGCCGATCGGCGTCCGTATGGTGCGCGGCAGTTCGCTGCTGGTGGAGGTCTCAGATCCGCTTCCGGATCCGCCGCGTGAACGCAGCGCCATGCCCGACGACGAAGGCGGGCGCGGCATCCGGCTCGTGGCCAGGGAGGCGCGCCGCTGGGGCACGCGGCACGGGCCGATGGGCAAGACCGTCTGGTTCGAACTCGCCCTTCCCTGAACGCGGTTCGAGAGCACGGCGGCGCGCGGTTCCGCCCGTCCGCCGTCGGATCCGCACTCGCTCCGCATCCCTGCTCCTGCCGTGCGCCCTCGAAGAAGATGGTTCGAACAGGTGCAGGCGGGTTAGGAGACAGATGTCCCTGCCGGATGAGGCCAGGGGGGATTGCACGGAGGTGTGAGGCCGCACGTCATTGTCACAAGCGAGGGAACGACGAATTTCGTGCGGCGATGGGGAAGAGCGTGTTCCGGCTGGCTTACGCCTGCCACACTGCTCAGAACCGGTGCCACACTGGTCACGGGAAGGGGCGGCGTTGAGCGATATCCCTGTGGAGGCGGCAGGCAAGCCCGACGATGTCCGCCGCGCCCTCGCTCTTCTCAACGCGGCGGGTGCCCGTATCGGCAACTCGCTCGACTTGGAGACGACCGCCCGCGAGCTGCTGGACGTCGGCGTCCCGCAGTTCTGCGATCTCGCGTCCGTGGACCTGTACATGGACGTTCTCGCCGGCGACGAACCGCGCCCCGTCGGCCCGGGCGACGGCAGCGGCGAGCTGCGCCGCGTCGGCTTCGCGAGCTCGGTCTCGGAGGCGCCTCCGTCGCTCACCCGTGACGGCCAGACGGGCACGACCGGTTCGAGCCCGGTCACCGTCGGAGCGACCCACTGCTATCCCTTCAGCACGCCGTGCGCGCAGGCGCTGCGCAGCGGGCGCGTACAGCACATACCGGGGCAGGACGGCACGGTGCCCGTCCAGTTCGGTGCCGTCGTGCAGTCGACGCTCGCGGTGCCGATGGTCGCCCGCGACAGGGTGCTGGGGCTCGTGCAGTTCTCCCGGGTCAAGGGCAGCGAGCCGTTCGGGGAGCGGGACGCGGCACTCGCCGCCGAACTGGCCTCGCGCGCTGCCGTGTGCATAGACAACGCACGTCTCTATCGGCGCGAGCACGAACGGGCGTTGATACTTCAGCGCAGCCTGCTGCCGCCCGGTGATCCCGAGGCGGCCGGCCTCGACATAGCGTGCCGCTACCTGCCCGGCAATCCGGCGACCGAGGTCGGCGGCGACTGGTTCGACGTCATCGAACTGCCCGGGCACCGCACCGCCGTCGTCGTAGGCGACGTGATGGGCCGCGGGCTGCGCGCAGCGGTCGCCATGGGTGAACTGCGCACCGCCGTACGGACGTTGGCGCTCACCACCGACATGGAGCCCGCCGAGGTGCTCGGCGCGCTGGACGAGATAGCCCGCGGGCTCGGCGACGCACCGGGCTCGCAGCGCGGCAGCGACGACCTGGCGGAGGTCTATCTCGCGACGTGCATCTTCGCCGTCTACGACCCCGTGTCCCGCCGCTGCACCATCGCCAACGCCGGCCATCTGCCGCCCGTCCTGGTGGAACCGGACGAACCGGCCCTGCTGCTGGAGGTCCCCAAGGGCGTGCCCCTAGGAGTGGGAGGCGAACCCTTCGAAGAGATCGAGATGGAGCTCCCCGACGGCGCGATGATCGCGCTGTACACGGACGGTCTCGTCGAGTCGCGCGAACACCCCATCGACGAGGGCCTCAGCTCACTGCGGGACGCCCTGACCAACGCCACCGAGTCCCTTGAGAACGTCGCCGACCAGGTGCTGACGACCCTCAACGTCCACCACGGCGAGGACGACATAGCACTGCTCGTCGCCCGCGTGCAGGGCCTCCCGGACGGCGCGGTCGGCGACTGGACGCTCTCCGCCGAGCCGCGCTCGGTCGCCCGCGCCCGCGAGCTGACCCGCGACCAGCTCTCCGCGTGGGAGCTGGGCGCCCTCGCGGACACCGCCGAGCTGCTGGTCAGCGAGCTGGTGACGAACGCGCTGCGGCACGGCGAGGGCGAGATCCGTCTCCGGCTGCTGCTGGACCGCACGCTCGTGTGCGAGGTGTGGGACTCGGGCCTGGTGCAGCCACGCCGGCGCCGCGCCCATGTGACGGACGAGGGCGGCCGGGGCCTGCAGCTGGTCGGTCTGCTCAGCGCGGGCTGGGGCAGCAGGCGTACGTACCGCGGCAAGACCGTCTGGTTCGAACTGGGCCGCCCCGGCGAGAACGCCAAGCCCGCCGACCCGGCAGAGGCGCTGCTCAGCCTCTTCTGAAACGGGACGGACGGCGGGCGGGGCGGGCGTCGCGTGGCCGGGCTCAGTCCTCGGAGAGTTTCCAGCCGTCGGCCTTGATACGGGCGTTGTCGCGCGGCCGGAGGCTCATGAAGACGGGACGCGTGCCGCTGAGGACGCGGATGTCGTCCAGGTAGATTCCCCGGCCCTGCTGCTCCTCGTCCGTGACGTAGCGCCAGCGCACGGCGGTCACGCCGGCCGGCAGCTCGCCCCCCGCGTGCAGCCAGCGGCGCGCCGAGAACCCTGCGAAGTCGCCCTCGCTGTCCCAGCGGTGGCGGCCGGCGCGGAGCTTCAGCGGGACCGGGGTCCAAGCGGAGTCGTCGCCGGGGCGTGCGTCGGTCGTGGCCTCCACGGTGCACACGTCCGTGGACTGGGTGTCGTACCAGAGCCGGAACCGCAGCGAGGCGTCGTCCCGCACGGGCTCCTTCAGCGGGACCCGCAGGGTGGCGGTGGTCTCGTCGCGCTGCCCCGAATACCAGGCGGCGCGTGCGACAGCCGGGCGCACCGGCACGGCGCGGGCCAGGTGGCGTGCGGGGGCGCGGCGGTAGTCGCTCACGGTGCCCCAGTCGCGGGTGGGATGGACCCGGTTGGTCAGCAGCACGAAGAGCGTGCCCGCGACCGGGTCGGCCACCAGGCAGGGCCCGGTGTAGCCGGTGTGCCCGGTGGTCACGGGCGTGGACAGGGCGTCCATGAAGAAGCGCTGGTCGAGCTGCCAGCCCAGGCCGCGTGCCGCCTCGGCGCCCATGCCCGGGTTCTCGTTGGTGATCATGGCGCGGACCCAGTCCTCGCCGAGCACCCGGTGGCCCCCGTAGGTGCCGCCGTTCAGCACCATCTGACCGAAGACGGCCAGGTCGGCCGCCGTGGAGAAGACGCCCGCGTGGCCCGCGACCCCGCCCAGGTAGTACGCCTTCTCGTCGTGCACGGAGCCGCGCACCATGCCCCGGCCCGTCCACGGCATGTACTCGGTGGCGGCGATCCGCTCCAGCTTGGACTCCGGCGGGTTGTATCCGGTGTCGGTCATGCCCAGCGGCTCGGTGATCAGCTCGGCGACGAGCTCGTCGAGGCCCTTGCCGGTGATCTTCTCCAGGAGGGCGCCGGCGGTGATGAGACCGAGGTCGGAGTAGGTGTAGTGCTCGCCGGGCGGGTTCTCCAGCGGCTCCGCGTAGATGGCGCCCATCCGTGCCGCGTTGTCGGGGTAGGGCTGGAGGTCCATGTCGGCCTTCATGCCCGAGGTGTGGTTGACCAGCTGCCGCACGACGATGGGGGACTTGGCCGGATCGCTCGCGTCGAAGGGCGGCAGGTGGCGGGCGACGGGGTCGTCCAGGTCGAGCTTCCCCTTCTCGGCCAGGCTGACCAGCACGACCGAAGTGAAGAGCTTCGAGACCGACGCCATGTCGAAGATCGTGTCCTTGCGCATCGCCACCCACTGATCGCGCGGCAGCTCCACGGCGCTCCCGGTTGCCGCGTCCCAGCGGGCGTAGCGCAGGGCATGGCCGCGCGCCGCGTGCTCCACGACCACGCCGTCCCTGGCGGCCAGCAGCACGAATCCCGGGTGCGACGGGTGGGGGCGGTCGGGGCCCGGCCGCATGTACTCCTCGGCTGCAGGCACCATCCGCTCGACCTCGGCGCGGAGCAGGCCCGCGCGCTGCGGGCTTCCCGGGCGCAGCTTGCGGGGGCGGAAGCGGAGATCGTCCGGTGTGACCGTCGGCGGCCCGTCCGGGCCGGGCCCGTACGGTGTCGCGGCGAAGGCGGGTGCTGAGCTCGGGCCCACTCCGGAGGCGAGTGCGACGCTTCCCACGGTGCCGAGGAACTGCCGGCGTCTCATTCGGTGCATCCCCTGTGCTCGTACGGATGTGGTGTCGGTGACTGGTGGCCGTGACTGGTGGTGGTTCCGGGCGGGAACGGCGCGTCCGGACACTCAGCAGCGTATCCAGCGCAGGGCGACAGTGAGCGGTCCTGTGGAGATGCCGTTGGTCCGACCAGTGGCGGTCATGTGACACGGAGAGGCGGCCGGCAGAGCCCGGCGCAAAGGGCGGTAGCCCCGGAAAAGCCCGGAAGCACGCGGAAACGAGGGGGAAAGGCGCGCAAGCGGTGAAGGCCGCGCAAACGGTCCGAAGGGGCGCATCGGGGGCGCGCGGTCGCACGCCCCCGTGACGCATTTCTCAGGGGCCCCGCCGCTCGGCGGCGGCAGGGCCCGGGCACGGCACCGCTCGGTCGTGGGACCTCGGGCGGGGCCGTCAGGCGGGGCGGCTCAGGCCCCGTTCCTTCGGCGGATCTTGTTTCCGAGCCAGACGATCGGGTCGTACTTGCGGTCGGCGGCACGCTCCTTGAGCGGGATCAGCGCGTTGTCGGTGATCTTGATGCCCTCGGGGCAGACCTCCGTGCAGCACTTGGTGATGTTGCAGTAGCCCAGACCGTGGTCCTCCTGCGCGCTGGACTTGCGGTCCAGCCCCGACTCCTCCGCGGCGTCCAGCGGGTGCATGTCGAGCTCGGCCTGCCGCATCAGGAAGCGGGGACCGGCGAAGGCCTGCTTGTTCTCCTCGTGGTCGCGCACCACGTGGCACACGTCCTGGCACAGGAAGCACTCGATGCACTTGCGGAACTCCTGAGAGCGCCCGACGTCCTCCTGCTGCATCCGGTACTCGCCCGGGCCGAGGTCCGCCGGAGGCACGAAGGAGGGGATCTCGCGGGCCTTGGTGTAGTTGTACGACACGTCCGTGACCAGGTCCCGGATGACGGGGTTGGCCCGCAGCGGCGTGATCGTGATCGTCTCCGACCGCTCGAACACGGACATCCGCGTCATGCACAGCAGCCGCGGCCGGCCGTTGATCTCCGCGCTGCACGAGCCGCACTTGCCCGCCTTGCAGTTCCAGCGGACGGCGAGATCCGGTGCCTGCGTGGCCTGGAGCCTGTGGACGATGTCGAGAACGACCTCGCCCTCGAAGACCTCGACCTTGAAGTCCTCCAGTGCGCCGCCGTCGAGATCGCCGCGCCAGACCTGGAAGTCCGCGATGTAGCTGGTCCCGGTCGAGTCGGGGGCGCCGCCGCTGACGGCGCCCGGCGTACCGGTGCCCTCGGCGGTGCCTCCTGCGTCGTGGGCACCGGGACGCGTGTGCGTACCCGTGCCCTCGCCCGCGTGCGTCTCGGCGCTCATTCGGCTGTCAGCTCCTCGTCCGTCAGGTACTTGATCAGCTCCTCCTTCTCGAAGAGCCCCAGCAGATCCGGCCGGATCGGCGGCATGTCGCGGCGCCGCAGATCGATGCGGCCGCGGTCGGCGCGCTTCGCGGCCTCGCCCGGCTGGGTGGAGGCGTCGACCGACACGGGCTCGTCGGCGAGCGTGCAGACGAGGTTGGAACGCCGCCACTGGCGGTCCATGTCCGGGAAGTCGTCGCGTGTGTGGCCGCCGCGCGATTCCGTACGTGTCAGCGCCGCACGCGCCACGCACTCGCTGACCAGCAGCATGTTGCGCAGGTCGATGGCCAGGTGCCAGCCCGGGTTGAACTGCCGGTGCCCCTCGACACCGGCGTACGTCGCGCGTACGCGCAGCTCAGCCAGACGCTCCAGGGCCTGGGTCATCTCCTCGTCACGGCGGATGATGCCGACGAGGTCGTTCATGGACTGCTGCAGGTGCTGGTGGAGCGTGTACGGATTCTCCGCGGGCTCCCCTTCCGGCACCTCCGCGGCGCTGAAGGGCCGCAGGGCCTCGTCCGACGCGCTCTCGATCTGCTCCTCGCTGACGACGGGCCTCCCGTCGCCCTTGAGCGACGCGGCGTACTGCGCGGCGTGCAGCCCCGCACGGCGGCCGAAGACGAGCAGGTCGGACAGGGAGTTGCCGCCGAGCCGGTTCGAGCCGTGCATGCCGCCGGCGACCTCGCCCGCCGCGTACAGGCCCGTCACGCCGATCGCCGCGGCCGTGTCCGGGTCGACGTCGACGCCGCCCATCACGTAGTGGCAGGTCGGGCCGACCTCCATGGCTTCGCTGGTGATGTCCACGTCCGCCAGCTCCTTGAACTGGTGGTGCATGGACGGCAGCCGGCGCTTGATCACGTCGGCCGGCATGCGTGTCGACACATCGAGGAAGACACCGCCGTGCGGTGAGCCGCGGCCTGCCTTGACCTCTGCGTTGATGGCCCGTGCCACCTCGTCGCGGGGGAGCAGCTCGGGGGGACGCCGGTTGTTCTCCGGGTCCTCGTACCAGCCGTCGGCCTCGGCCTCGGACTCGGCGTATTTCTCCTTGAAGACGTCCGGGATGTAGTCGAACATGAACCGCTTGCCCTCGGAGTTGCGCAGGACGCCGCCGTCCCCTCGCACCGACTCGGTGACGAGGATGCCCTTCACCGACGGCGGCCAGACCATCCCCGTGGGGTGGAACTGGACGAACTCCATGTTGATCAGCGAGGCCCCCGCCAGCAGCGCCAGCGCGTGCCCGTCGCCCGTGTACTCCCAGGAGTTCGACGTCACCTTGAAGGACTTGCCGATGCCTCCGGTGGCCAGCACCACGGACGGGGCCTCGACGACGAAGAAGCGGCCCGACTCGCGCTCGTAGCAGAAGACGCCGGAGACGGCTTCCTCACCCGGGGCGCCGCCCTCGACGGGCGACTTGAGGATGCGCGTGACGGTGCACTCCTGGAAGACCTTCAGCCGGGACTCGTAGTCCCCGGTCTCCTTGTAGTCCTCCTGCTGCAGCGCGACCGTCTTCTGCTGGAGCGTACGGATCAGCTCCAGACCCGTACGGTCGCCGACGTGCGCGAGGCGTGGGTACTCGTGGCCGCCGAAGTTGCGCTGCGAGATGCGGCCGTCGGCTGTGCGGTCGAAGAGCGCGCCCCAGGTCTCCAGCTCCCAGACCCTGTCGGGAGCCTCCTTGGCGTGCAGCTCCGCCATCCGCCACTGGTTGAGGAACTTGCCGCCGCGCATGGTGTCGCGGAAGTGCACCTCCCAGTTGTCACCCGGGTTGGCGTTGCCCATGCTGGCGGCGATGCCGCCCTCGGCCATCACGGTGTGCGCCTTGCCGAACAGGGACTTGCAGATCACTGCCGTGCGCAGCCCCTGTTCGCGTGCCTCGATCGCAGCCCGCAGACCCGCACCGCCGGCACCGACGATGACGACATCCCACTGCTGGCGTTCGACTTGCGTCATTTGTCGTGCATCCCTCTCGAAGAAGCGTGGTCAGAAGAGCTGCGGATCGGTGAAGGCACCGGTCGCCAGCAGGTACACGTAGAGGTCGGCGAGGCCCACGCTCAGAAGTGACGCCCACGCGAGCTCCATGTGACGGCTGTTGAGCTTTCCGACCCAGCCCCACATGCGATACCGCACCGGATGCTTCGAGAAGTGCTTGAGCCGCCCGCCGACGATGTGCCGGCAGGAGTGGCACGAGATGGTGTACGCCCAGATCAGCACGATGTTGATGAGGAAGACCACGGTGCCGAGGCCCATGTGGCCCCACTCGTAGTCCGCGTTGCGGAAGCCGAGAATGGTGTCCCAGGTGAGGATGACCGCGACCCCGACCGCCGCGTAGAAGAAGTAGCGGTGGATGTTCTGCAGGATGAGAGGGAAGCGCGTCTCACCGCTGTAGCTCTTGTGGGGCTCGGCGACGCCGCAGGCCGGGGGAGAGGCCCAGAAACCGCGGTAGTAGGCCTTGCGGTAGTAGTAGCAGGTGAGCCGGAAGCCCAGCGGGAAGATCAGGATGATCAGCGCGGGCGAGAGCGGCCACCAGTCCCCGAACAGCGCCCAGTTGGGGCCGCCCTGCATCTTCTCGCAGCTCTCGGCGAGACACGGGGAGTAGAAGGGCGAGACATAGGGCGCGTGGTAGTAGTCGGCGTCCGCCAAGGCCCGCCACGTCGAGTAGACGACGAAGAGGAACAGGCCGAACGCGGTGGACGCCGGCGCGAGCCACCAGCGGTCGGTGCGCAGATGACGCTCCGCGATGGCGGCGCGCGTACCGGTACGCACGCCGCCCGTGCCGCCGGCGTCCGGCGGCCTGCTCGTGCTCTCCGTGCTGCTCGTATTCGGTTGGGGTCGGGTGCCAGTGGCCAACGGTTTCTCCGGTAGGGGCGACTTGTCAGTTGGGGCTGCCTCTTGAGCGGCCGGTCCGGCTCAGCTCGGGGGCGCGGGGCTCACGGCGCGTGCCGGTCCTTGGCGCCCACCCCCTCGTCATCGACGTCCGACCACAGGCCGTGGTCGTAGGGCTTGTCAGGGATCGTGACCATCTCGGGATGCGCCGCGCCGGGCGCCCCGGCGGCCGGCGAAGCGGCACGGAGCAGGGCCAGGGACTCCCGCAGATGCTCGGCGTCGCTGCGTACGCGCCTGACCTCGAGGCCGCTGCCGAGGGTGTTCTCCAGGCGGGCGACGGTCCGGGTGAGTTCGTCGAGGCAGCGCTGGGCCGCCGTCAGGTCGTCGTGAAGTGACGTGTGAGGTGACATGACGTGCCTACCTCCGCTGGTCGTGGCGGCTGGCTTGTGTACATGAGCGGCTTGCGTGCCCAGGTGAGATGGCGAGTGTCGCTCTTCACACTCCCCCTTGTGAAGGGCGCTGCACGGGTTTACCCCGTGCGGGGCATGATCACCAAGTTCCGTCACCCGGACGGGTAGCAGCGGCTCCCCGCAGCCCACAAAAGAGAACGTCCGGCCGGACCATGCCCCTGATCGGCGGGGGAGGGGCCGCGTTCCGGAGATCCGGAACGACGGGCCCCGGAGGCGGCCCCGGACGTCACAGCTTCAGCCGCCAGTCCTGGCCGGTCAGATCGTGGCCGAAACTGTGGTGCCGCGCCTCGCCGACCAGCTCGAACCCGGCCCGCTGGTAGATGCGCCGCGCCGCCGCCAGTACGTCGTTGGTCCACAGCACCAGCTCCCGGTAGCCGGCGGCCCGCGCGAAGGCGACGCACTCGCCGACGAGCCGGTCCCCGAGCCCGTGCCCCCGCGCCGACGGGTCGACGAGCAGCAGCCGCAGCCGGGCGGTGTCCTGTGCGTCCTGTGCGTCCCGGGCGTCGTCCCGTACGCACATGACGCAGCCCGCCCGGCGCCCGTCGAGCTCCGCGATCCACGCCGCCTCCCGCGCCGGGTCGTGGCCGCCGGCGAACTCGGCGACGATGCGTGCGACGAGCGCCTCGTACGTCGCGTCCCAGCCGAACTCCGCCGCGTAGACGGACGCGTTGCGCTCGATGATCCAGCCCATGTCACCCGGGACCGGCGCCCGGACCCGTACCCGCGCGGCGCCGCCCTCCCGCGTCGCGCCGCCGTCCCGCGCGGCGGCGCCTGCCAGGATTCCGCGGGCCGTGGTGAGGCTCTGCGCCAGCAGCTCGCGCTCCGCTTCCGTCATCCCGTCCAGCATCGACTCGACCGCGCTCTGCGATCGCTCCTCCAGGAGCCGGGCCGCCTCCCGGCCCTCCGCGGTCAGCTCGACCTTCACGCGCCGGGCGTCGCGCTCCGAGGTGCGGCGGGTGACCAGCCCCCGCTTCTCGAAGCGCGCGAGCATACGGCTCAGCTGGCCGGCGTCCACGGAGAGCTCCGCACGCAGATCGGCGGCGTCGGTCCGCGCCGCGTGCACCAGCTCGTAGAGGACCCGCGCCTCGGTGAGGGTGTAAGGGGTGTGGAGGTGGCGGCTGTAGTCGAGCGCGCCGATGAGGTTGGTGTAGAAGCGGTTGAACTCCCGCATCTCCTGGACGGTCCGAGCGGCCACCGCGCATCCCCATTCCTTTGACTGAGTCAAAGATATGCCTCTCCGCGGGCCGCTGTCTCCCCCCTGTCGCGGGCTCTGTGCTCCGCCCGGGTGGCTTGCCGTGCGACGCGGCCGAGCCTCCGGGCCACGGCACACGGCCTCCCCTTCAGTGGGCGATAGATGTGATGAAACGCCTATGCCGCCGAACGTGCCCACGCAGGCACCGAGCCGCGTGTACGCACAGTCGGACCCCGTCAGCCCCGGAGGTCTCAGACATGCCAGCCGCGCAAGCTCTCGACGCAGCCACCCGGCGTTCACTCGCACTCCTCCTGGCAGGCGCACTGATCCCGCTCGCCGGGTGCACATCCGGCGACGACGGTGGCCCCAGTTCCGAAGGAGGCGGCAGCGGCGCCTCACGCGACGTTCCGCATCTCGACCGCGAGCAGGTCGCGTCGGGAGGCACTCTGCACTGGGCCGTCGACTCCCTGCCGCCCACGCTGAACGCCTTCCGGCCCAAGGCCGACGCGACGACCGAACGCATCACGGGCGCCACCCTTCCCTCCCTCTTCACGCTCGACGCCGCGGCACGGCCGCAGCTCAACCCGGACTATGTGGAGGCCGCCGACGTCACCTCCGAGGAGCCGCGCCAGACCGTCGTCTACAGGCTCAACCCGAAGGCGAAGTGGAGCAGCGGACGGTCGATCGGCGTCGCCGACTTCAAGGCCCAGTGGAAGGCGCTCAGCGGCAGGAAGAAGTCGTTCGACGCCGCTCGCAACGCCGGATACGACCGGATCGGCAAGGTGACCAAGGGGAAGAACGCGCGCGAGGTGAAGGTCGTCTTCCGTAAGCCGTACGCCGACTGGAAGTCCCTGTTCACGCCCCTCTACCCGCGGTCGGTCATGGCCCGCGCCGACGACTTCAACCACGCCGCGCACAGATCGCTTCCCGTCTCCGCGGGCCCCTTCCGCGTCGAGAAGATCCACCGGGGCGACACCTCGGTCAAGCTCGTACGGAACAAGAAGTGGTGGGGGGACGACGCCAAGCTGAAGCGGATCGTGCTGCGCGTCGTCCCGCGCGACGAACGCAAGGAGGCGCTGCGCCGGGGACAGCTCGACCTGGCCGAGGTCGACGTGGCGACCGTGCGCAGCATCGTCCGGGCGCACAAGGGCGGGGAGGAGGACGCCAAGAGCCGGAAGGGCAATGAGCAAGGACGCAAGTCCGCCGAAGAGCTGCGTGCGCAGGCCGAGCGGGACGGGAAGCTGCGCCACCTCGCCGTACGCCACGCATTCGAACCGGCGTACACGCAGCTGGCGCTGAACGGCGCGGAGGGTCCGCTCTCCGACGAGCGTGTACGCAGGGCCGTCGCCCGGGCCATCGACCGCGAGGCGATCGCGAAGCGCGCGCTTCGCGGCACGGGACTGCCCGTGAAGGCGCTCGGCAGCCACCTGCGGATGATCGACCAGGACGGATACGCCGACAACAGTGACGCGCTCGGGGAGCAGGACGTGGAGTCCGCCCAGTCGCTCCTCGCTGAAGCGGGCTGGAAGGACGGCGGTGCGCGTTCGGAGTCCACCGCCGGCGCGGACGCGAAGAAGGGTGACCGCGGCAATAACGCGGAGGGCGACAAGAACGACGGCGGCAAGGACAGCAAGGACAGTGACGGCGGCAAGGACAGCAAGGCCGGCAACGACGGCAAGGACTCCAGCGGCGACAAGAACGACGGCGACAAGAACGCCCAGCAGAGCAGTGCCCAGAACCGGGCCGCAGGCGCCGCACCCGGCGTCGCGCCCGTCAGCGTCCAGGAGGCCGCCCGGCTCGCCGCCCAGCCCTTGACGCTCTCGCCGGCCACCGCCGGACAGCGTGCCTCGCTCATGACGCAGGCGGCCCGGCTCCAGCTGCGCAAGGCGGAGGCGAGCGGTTCCGAGGGCAAGGTGCGCAAGGCACGTGCCGCAGTGAAGCAGGCCACGCGCGCACGCGCCGACGCCGACGAGCTGCGGCTGCTCTCCGACGGTGGCGCCAAGGTGCAGCGCACGAAGGCGGGCAAGCCGCTCACGCTGCGCCTGGTGCTCCCCAAGGGGCCCGGCTCGGACTCGATCAGGGCCACCGGTACCCGGATCGCCAAGGCGCTGACCCGTATCGGCGTACGTACGCAGGTCAAGCAGGTTCCCGACAAGGACTACTTCCGCAAGCACATCGCCACCGGCGACTACGACCTGGCCATCTACTCCTGGCCCGGCACCGCCTACCCCGCGACCGACGCGCGTCCGATCTTCGCCAAGCCGGCGGCCGCCGCGGACGGCTCGCTGCTCGTCGAGCAGAACTACACGCGCGTCGGGACCAACCAGATCGACCAGCTCTTCGACCAGGCGTCGAAGGAGCTCGACGACGGCGCGCGTAACGACCTCATCAAGCGGGCCGACGCCCGGATCTGGGCGGCGGCGGGCTCGGTGCCGCTCTATCAGCGGCCGCAGCTCGTCGCGGCCGGCGCCAAGGTCGCCAACGCCGGTGCCTTCGGCTTCCAGACCCCGCGCTACCAGGACATCGGCTTCGAGAAGGAGTGACGCCGGGCGAAGGCGACGGCCCGGCACCGGGTCCGGGCTGAGGCCCGGCCCCAGGCCCGGCCCCCGGACAGGGCGGAAGGCGTCCCCCGGGTGGCCGGGCCTTACCATGGTTGACGGAGCCGCGGCGAGATCAGCCCGGCAGGGCGCGTGAGGAGCAGCTGCGCACCCGTGCCCACCCACGATCCGGGAGAAGCGTCAGTCAGCCATGCCCACGCGCCACGACATCCGCAACGTCGCCATCGTCGCCCACGTCGACCACGGGAAGACCACCCTCGTCGACGCCATGCTCAAGCAGGCAGGGACATTCGCCGCGCATCAGCTGGAGTCGGTCGACGACCGGATGATGGACTCGAACGACCTTGAGCGCGAGAAGGGCATCACCATTCTCGCGAAGAACACCGCGGTCAAATACCACCCCAAGGGCGGCGACTCCGTCGTCATCAACATCATCGACACCCCCGGCCACGCCGACTTCGGCGGCGAGGTCGAGCGTGGCCTGTCGATGGTGGACGCCGTGGTGCTGCTGGTGGACGCGTCCGAGGGGCCGCTGCCGCAGACCCGGTTCGTGCTGCGGAAGGCCCTGGAGGCGAGGCTTCCGGTCATTCTGTGCATCAACAAGACCGACAGGTCCGACGCCCGCATCTCCGCCGTCGTCGACGACACCTACGACCTCTTCCTCGACCTCGACGCGGACGAGGAGCAGATCGAGTTCCCCATCGTCTACGCGTGCGCGCGGGACGGCGTCGCGTCGCTGACCCAGCCCGAGGACGGCACGGTGCCCGGCGACAGCGGCAACCTCGAACCGTTCTTCACCACCCTGCTGGAGACCGTCCCGGCGCCGACGTACGAGGAGGACGCGCCGCTCCAGGCACACGTCACCAACCTCGACGCCGACAACTTCCTGGGCCGGATCGCGCTGCTCCGCGTGAAGAACGGCACTCTGAAGAAGGGCCAGACCGTCACCTGGCTCAAGCGCGACGGCTCTGAGCAGAACGTGCGCATCACCGAGCTGATGATGACGGACGCGCTGACCCGCAAGCCCGCCGAGGCCGCCGGCCCCGGCGACATCTGCGCGGTCGCGGGCATCCCCGACATCATGATCGGCGAGACGCTCGCCGACCCGGAGAACCCGGTCGCGCTGCCTCTCATCACCGTCGACGAGCCGGCGATCTCGATGACGATCGGCACGAACACCTCGCCGCTGGTCGGCAAGGGCGGCAAGGGCCACAAGGTGACGGCCCGGCTGGTGAAGGACCGGCTGGAGCGCGAGCTGATCGGCAACGTCTCGCTGCGCGTCCTGCCGACCGAGCGCCCCGACGCATGGGAGGTGCAGGGCCGCGGCGAGCTGGCCCTCGCGATCCTCGTCGAGACGATGCGCCGTGAGGGCTTCGAGCTGACGGTCGGCAAGCCCGAGGTCGTCACGCGGGAGATCGACGGGAAGCTGCACGAGCCCGTGGAGCGGATGACGATCGACGCACCCGAGGAGTTCATGGGCGCCATCACGCAGTTGATGGCCACGCGCAAGGGGCGTATGGAGACGATGACCAACCACGGGTCCGGCTGGATCCGCATGGAGTGGATCGTCCCCGCCCGCGGCCTGATCGGATTCCGCACGGAGTTCCTGACCGAGACCAGGGGCACGGGCATCGCGCACAGCCTCTTCGAGGGGCACGAGAAGTGGTTCGGCGACCTGCGTACGAGGCGCAGCGGCTCGCTGGTCGCGGACAGGGCGGGCTCGGCGACGCCGTTCGCGATGATGAATCTCCAGGAGCGCGGCACGATCTTCATCGAGCCTGGCACCGAGGTCTACGAGGGCATGATCGTCGGCGAGAACTCGCGTTCGGACGACATGGACGTGAACATCACCAAGGAGAAGAAGCTCACCAACATGCGGGCGGCGGCCGCCGACACCACGGAGAACCTGGTGCCGCCGCGGAAGCTCTCGCTGGAGCAGGCCCTGGAGTTCTGCCGCGAGGACGAGTGCATCGAGGTCACCCCGGACACCGTTCGCATCCGCAAGGTGGAGCTCGACCAGAAGGCGCGAGGGCGCGCGGCGTCACGCGCCAAGCACGAGCGCTGAGCGGCCGAGCGCGAGCGCCGGGCGCCGAGCGCTGATACGGGCGGCGGGCTGTCCGGCCCGCCGCGGCGTCGCGGAGCGGCGGTCCCCCGGAGTCCGGTCACCCCACCGGACGTAAGGGGGGCCGCCGTTTTCTTTTGCGTCAATTTCCCTTGTGAGGCCCTGGAATGGGCCACGGCAGCCGGGCGTTCCTGCGCGAATCGCGCCGCGGCGCCGCCGGGCCGGCGAGATGAAGATGCGACGAGGGTGTTATCTGGTCCGCAAGGCAGTACGTCGGCGGTACCGAGGAGGCACCCCATGCGTGGAGCCACGCGTGTCACGTGGGCATTCGGCTGTGCGACGGTCGTCACCCTGGCGGCTGCGGGGTGCGGCGGCGGAGGGGGCGGCGGCGCTGCCGCCGGCTCGGACGCCGGCATCGTACGCGCCTTCTGGACCGACCCGCAGAACCCGCTCGAACCCGCAAACACCAACGAGGTGCAGGGCGGCAAAGTCCTGGAGATGACCTTCCGCGGACTCAAGCGCTACAACCCGCGGACGGGTAAGGCCGAGAACGCCGTGGCGGAATCGATCAAGACCGACGACCAGCAGAACTTCGACATCACCCTGAAGAAGGGCTGGAAGTTCTCGGACGGCACTCCCGTCACGGCCAAGTCCTTCGTCGACGCCTGGAACTACGGCGCTCTCGTCACCAACAAGCAGGTCAGCTCGTACTTCTTCGAGTACATCGACGGCTACGACGACGTGCACCCGGAGAACGAGAGCGCGAAGCCCAAGGCGAAGAAGATGTCCGGCCTGAAGGTGACCGGCAAGAACAGCTTCAAGGTGAAGCTCAACCAGAAGTTCTCCCAGTGGCCCGACACCCTCGGCTACGCGGCCTTCTCGCCGCTCCCCGGGAAGTTCTTCACGGACCACGAGAACTGGCTGAAGAAGCCCGTCGGCAACGGCCCGTACAAGGTCGACTCCTACACCAAGGGGCAGTCCATGCGGCTGTCGGTCAACAAGGAGTACGCCGGCCCGGACAAGCCGAAGAACAAGGGCGTCGAGCTGAAGGTCTACACGGACCAGAACACCGGCTACACGGACCTGCAGGCCGGGAACCTGGACGTCTTCGACGAACTGCCCGCGGGTCAGCTCAAGAACGCCGAGCGCGACCTCGACGGGCGCTACATCAACCAGCCGGCCGGAATTCTGCAGACCCTCTCCTTCCCGCTCTACCGGAAGGAATGGCAGACCGAGAAGGCCAAGCAGGTCCGCGTGGGTCTGTCGATGGCGATCAACCGCAAGGAAGTGACCGAGAAGATCTACCAGGGCACCCGCAAGCCGGCCGGTGACCTCACTTCTCCCGTTCTGACGAAGTCGGGCGGCTACGAGCCCGACATGTGCGGCGAGGTCTGCCAGTACGACCCGAAAGAGGCGAAGAAGCTGATCGAGGACGCGGGCGGGCTCCCCGGCGGAAAGGTCACGCTCACCTCGAACGTCGACACCGGCTCGCACCGGCAGTGGATGGACGCCGTGTGCAACAGCATCAACAACACGCTCGACAAGAACGACGCGTGCACCGTCAATCCGGTGCCCACCTTCAGCGAATTCCGCAAGGACATCGCGGGGAAGAAGCTGAAGAGCATGTTCCGTACCGGCTGGCAGATGGACTATCCGCTGATCCAGAACTTCCTGCAGCCGCTGTACTACACGGACGCCTCCTCCAACGACGCGGGCTACTCCGACAAGCGCGTCGACAAACTCATCGACGAGGCCAACGCCGCCGGTGAGGAAGAAGCGGTGGGCAAGTTCCAGAAGGCCGAGGAGATCGTGCTCAAGGACCTCCCCGCCATTCCGCTGTGGTACCAGGACGGCAACGCCGGCTATTCGGAAAGGGTGAGCGACGTGCGGCTCAATCCCTTCTCCGTCCCGGTATTCACCGACATCAGAGTCAAGTGAGAGAGTGAAATAACGTGGGGCGCTACGTCATCAGACGACTGCTCCAGATGGTCCCGGTGTTCCTCGGGACGACGTTCCTCATCTTCGTGATGGTGTACGCGGTGGGCGACCCGGTCAACGCGATGTTCGGGGACCGGGCGCCCGACCCCGCCACCGCCGCGCAGCTGCGCGCCCAGTTCAATCTCGACAAGCCGGTGTGGATGCAGTACGTGCTCTACCTCGGCGACATCTTCACCGGTGACTTCGGCAACGCCTTCAACGGACAGCCCGTCACCGAGCTGATGAGCAGGGCGTTTCCGGTGACGCTGCGGCTCGCGGTCATCGCGATCGTAATCGAGATCATCATCGGCATCGCCCTCGGGGTGGTCACCGGCCTGCGGCGCGGCCGGCCCGTCGACAGCTCGGTGCTGATGCTCACCCTGCTGGTGATCTCGGTGCCCACCTTCGTGACCGGCACCCTCGCGCAGTACCTGCTGGGCGTGAAGTGGGGCTGGATCCCGCCGGCCGTCTCACCCGAGGCGCCTGTCGGCGAACTGCTGCTGCCCGGGCTGGTGCTGGCGCTGCTGTCGCTGGCATACGTCACGAGGCTCACACGGGCCTCCATCAGTGAGAACGCCCGCGCCGACTACGTACGCACCGCACTGGCCAAGGGGCTGCCGCGCCGCCGCGTGAACACGCGTCACCTGCTGCGCAACTCGCTGATCCCGGTCGTCACCTTTCTCGGCACGGACGTCGGGAACCTCATGGCGGGGGCACTGGTCACCGAGCGGATCTTCAACATCCAGGGAGTCGGCTTCCAGCTCTGGCAGGGCATCGTGCGCCAGAACTCGCCGACGGTCGTCGGCTTCGTGACGGTCCTCGTGATCGTCTTCCTGCTCGCCAATCTGATCGTCGACCTCCTCTACGCCGTGCTCGACCCGAGGATCCGTTATGGGTGAAACCGCCGGCACCGCATACGCAAGCAGCACAGCGACCGACGGACGGGAGGCGGCCCATGGCTGAGCGCGCACCCGAGAGCCCGTCCGCCCCCGGAGAACCCACCGCCGTGACGGGCGACGCGCCTGCCGGAGCTCCCGCGGGGTCCGGCACGGAAGCCGCCGTGGGCGCCGCGGGCCTGGCGCCGGCCCCGGCCACGGACCCGGCGGCACCGCCCTCAGCACCCCAGGAGCCCGCACCGGGGGAGCGGGCCCGCAGTCTCTGGTCGGACGCCTGGCACGACCTGCGCCGCAACCCCGTCTTCATCGTCTCGGCACTGCTGATCCTCTTCCTCGTGCTGATCTCGCTGTGGCCCGGCCTCATCGCCACCCGGAACCCGCTCTCGTGCCGCCTCGACAGATCCCTCGACCCGGCGTCACCGGGCCACTGGTTCGGGTTCGACGCGCAGGGCTGCGACGTCTACACGCGGGTGGTGCACGGTGCGCGTACGTCCGTGACCGTCGGCGTCTGCGCCACCCTGGGCGTGGCCGCCGCCGGCAGCGTCCTCGGCGGGCTCGCCGGCTTCTTCGGCGGCTGGTGGGACGCGTTGATCTCGCGGCTCACCGACATCTTCTTCGGCATCCCGATCATGCTCGGCGGGCTGGTCTTCCTGTCGATGACCGGCAGCCGGTCGGTGTGGACCGTGGTCGCCTTCATCGTGCTGCTGGGCTGGCCGCAGATCGCCCGTATCGCACGCGGCTCGGTCATCTCGGCCAAGCAGAACGACTACGTACTCGCCGCACGTGCCCTCGGCGCGGGCAACGCCCGGATGCTGGTGCGGCACATCCTCCCCAACGCGGTCGCGCCGGTGATCGTGACGGCGACCATCGCGCTCGGCACGTACATCGCCCTGGAGGCGACCCTCAGCTATCTGGGCGTCGGGCTGCAGCCGCCCACCGTCTCCTGGGGTGCGGACATCTCCGACGCCTCGCAGGGGATGCAGTTCCGCAACGCGCCGCACATCCTGCTGTATCCCGCCGCCGCACTGAGCCTGACGGTGCTGGCGTTCATCATGCTCGGCGACGCCGTGCGCGACGCCCTCGACCCCAAGCTGCGCTGAGGGAGGCGTACGTGACACGGACTCAGCCGGACCGCGGGCCGCTGCCGGGCACCGGCACGGGTGCCCACACCTCGCCGCTGCTCCACGTACGGGACCTGCGCGTGGAGTTCCGTACCCGTGACGGCGTCGCCACCGCCGTCGACGGTGTCAGCTTCGCCGTGGAGGCCGGTGAGACGCTGGCCGTGCTCGGCGAGTCCGGCTCCGGCAAGTCCGTGACCGCACAGGCCGTGATGGGCATCCTCGACTCTCCGCCGGGACGGGTCACCGGCGGCCGGATCCTCTTCGACGGACGGGACCTGCTGAAGGTGTCCGCGGAGGAGCGCCGCTCCGTGCGCGGCGCCCGCATGGCGATGATCTTCCAGGACGCGCTGTCCGCGCTGAACCCCGTGGTCAGCGTCGGCCGGCAGCTCGGTGAGATGTTCCAGGTGCACCGCGGGGCCTCCCGCAAGGACGCCTGGGCCAAGGCGGTCGAGCTGATGGAGCGCGTACGGATTCCCGCCGCCCGAGCACGCGCCGGCGACTACCCGCACCAGTTCAGCGGCGGCATGCGGCAGCGGATCATGATCGCCATGGCGCTGGCCCTCGAACCGGAGCTGATCATCGCGGACGAGCCGACCACCGCCCTGGACGTCACGGTCCAGGCGCAGGTGATGGACCTGCTGGCGGACCTGCAGAGCGAATACCGGATGGGCTTGATCCTGATCACGCACGACCTGGGCGTCGTCGCCGACGTGGCCGACAGGATCGCGGTGATGTACGCGGGCCGGATCGTCGAGACCGCTCCGGTCGGCGACCTCTACCGGGCGCCCGCGCACCCGTACACCCGGGGCCTGCTGGACTCCATTCCCCGCCTCGACCAGAAGGGGCAGCAGCTCAACGCGGTCAAGGGGCTGCCCCCGAGCCTGCTGAGCGTCCCGCCCGGATGCAGCTTCCACCCTCGCTGCCCCGCGGTCCGCCCCGTCTGCCACGCCGACGAACCCCCGCTGTACGAGGCCGGGGCGGGCCGGGCCAGCGCGTGCCACTTCTGGAAGGAGCTGCTCGATGACGAGTGCGCCGAGTGAGAGCCCGGCGCCCGCGGGCCCGGCGCCGCACGGACCGCGTGAGGCGATCCTGGAGGCGCGGGATCTGGTCAAGCACTACCCGCTCACCCAGGGCGTCGTCATCAAGCGCCAGGTCGGCGCGGTCAAGGCCGTCGACGGTGTCTCCTTCGAGCTGAGGCGCGGCGAGACCCTCGGGATCGTGGGGGAGTCGGGCTGCGGCAAGTCCACCGTGGCGAAGCTGGTGACGAGCCTGGAGGCGCCCACCTCGGGGAGCATCCGCTTCAAGGGCGAGGACGTCACGCGGCTGAGCGGCAGGGCACGTAAGGCCCTGCGCCGCAACATCCAGATGGTCTTCCAGGACCCCTACACCTCGCTGAACCCCCGAATGACGGTCGGCGACATCGTCGGCGAACCCTTCGACATCCATCCCGAGGCGGCGCCCAAGGGCGAACGGCGGCGCAGAGTACGGGAGTTGCTGGACGTCGTCGGGCTCAACCCGGAGTACGTCAACCGGTATCCGCACCAGTTCAGCGGCGGCCAGCGGCAGCGCATCGGCATCGCGCGGGGGCTCGCCCTGCGGCCGGAGATCATCGTGGCTGACGAGCCGGTCTCCGCGCTGGACGTCTCGGTGCAGGCGCAGGTGGTCAACCTGATGGAGCGGCTCCAGGACGAGTTCGACCTCTCGTACATCTTCATCGCCCACGACCTGTCCGTCGTACGGCACATCTCGGACCGGGTCGGAGTGATGTACCTGGGCAAGCTGGTCGAGACCGGCACCGAGAGCGAGATCTACGAGCACCCGACCCACCCGTACACGCAGGCGCTGCTGTCGGCCGTGCCCGTACCGGACCCGGCAGCGGAAGCGGGCCGCGCGCGCATCGTGCTGGACGGTGACGTGCCCTCGCCCGCGAACCCGCCCTCGGGCTGCCGCTTCCGTACCCGGTGCTGGAAGGCGGACGAGAGGTGCGCGAAGGAAGAGCCGCCGCTGCTCGTCCCCGGGGCGGGGCCGGCCGAAGGGCCCGCACGCCACCCCTCGGCGTGCCACTACGCGGAGGAGAAGGCCCGGATCGTGCCGGAGTGAGGCTCGCGCCCGTCGGCGTCCCCGTGGCGTGCGGCGAGGGCGAGCAGCACACCCAGGGCGGCGAGGATCTCGAACACCGCGGTGCACAGCCACAGTTGGTCGCGTGCGGCTAGCTGTCCGAAGCCGCCCAGCAGCCCGGACTTGGCAGCGAAGGAGAGGCGGAAGAGACCGAGCCCGAGCAGCGGCCCGCTCACCGTCATGCCCAGCGGCCGTGAGTGCGGTGCGCGGGTGAGGGCGGCGCCGGCGGCGTAGAGGGAGACCAGGGCCAGGGCGCTGCCGTACCAGCTCTCGGGTACGGCGAGCAGCGTGGCCAGCGCCCTGTCGCCGGTGAAGTGCTGTGAGTAGAGCTCCCAGCCCTGCTCCGTCGCCGAGTGGATCTCCCAGGAGACCAGCACCGCGGCCACCAGGGTCAGAAGCACGCACGCGGCGACGCCGCCGGCGCGGGTGGGACGTGCCGGCGCCTCGTCGCGGGTGGTGCCGGTGCCGGGGGAGCCGGGCGGCACGCCGCGGCGGCCGGCCACCGCCAGGACGATCACCGCGGCGGCGATCACGAGCATGGCGATGGCGCTGAAGAGGACCTTCAGCCGCAGACCGTCGGAGACGCCGCTCTGGACCCAACTGGCGTTGAGATTCCACAGGGTGGGGACGCGCAGCAGGATCGTCAGCACGCCGGTGGAGACGAGGATGCCGCGGGCGGCCGAGGAGACCACGACGGTCACGGTGCAGACGGTGTAGAGGACGAGCAGTGTGGGCTCCACGAACGAGCTGGCCCATATCCCGTCCTGCGCGCGGAAGATGAGGCCCGACCACATCCACCACGCGTCGGTCACGTCCGTGGCCTTGCTGAAGTCCCGGACGATCCAGGCGAGATCGAGCACCGCGAGCCCGGCCAGCAGCGCGGCGCCGGCCCGGCGCGCGCCGGGTCTCAGCGTCCTGTCCTGGCTCATCTGGATCCCCCGCGGTGCGGTTTCCCGTGCGCCGCTCGGCTCGGGACCGGACGGCGGCGTCGGAGCGTCGGACAAGTTTACTGTGGCGTCCGGCGGAGCCTCGCGGCGCCTCATGGGAGCCCTCCGCGGCCGGGCCGGGGACGGCATGGCCCCGCCCCCGGCCCGGCGTTACGGCACCCGCACGGCCGTACGAAGTTCAGAGTGGCGGGTCCGTATATCGGAGCTGCGACGACTGAGTTGCGGTCGCGTTAACGCGTTTCAAGGCTCCATATGACGATATGTCTGATAGCCGCGGAGCCCGTCAAGCACGTTGTGACCTCAATCTGCAAAACCTTCGCTCAAGATGCGCTGAGGGTCCACATGCTGCCGCCGATACCCCTTGACTGGGCAGTTATTCACTTGCAAAGTCTCCTCAACCCATGGCACGGACTGACAGCGTGCCAACGCATGGATCTATCCGCATAGATGACGAGCGCGGGGGCGCAGACACGATGACAAGTCCATCCCAGGCCGCGATCGCCGGGGCAGAGACCCCAGATCCCGACGGCGTCGGCCTGACCTCCGAGCCGTCCGGTGGCCAAGAGCCCGCCAAGGACCAGCTCGTGGGCCGTTCTCCCGGCCAGCTCATGTGGATGCGCTTCAAGCGCGACCGCACGGGCGTCGTCTCGGCCTTCGTGGTTCTCACGATGTTCGCGATCGCGGCGCTGGCCCCCGTCATCTCCTGGCTGTACGGCAAGGACCCCTGGACCCGTTACGGACAGATCGAGCCGGGTCTGCTGAACGACAACGGCTACCCGGTCAAGCCCAACGGCGGCATCGACGGCGAGTACTGGTTCGGCCTGGAGCCGGGGCTTGGCCGCGACGTCCTCACTCAGCTCGTCTACGGGATGCGCACGTCGCTCTCGCTGGCGGTGATCATCACGATCCTGTCGGTGCTGCTCGCCATCGTGATCGGCGTGGCGGGCGGCTACATGGGCGGCAAGACGGACTACTTCCTCGGCCGCCTCACCGACCTGATGATGTCGTTCCCGAACCAGCTCTTCTTCGTCGCCTTCGTTCCCGTGGTCGGCGCCCTGGTGGTCAGCCCCCAGGACGAGATGCCGACCTGGCTCCGCGCGTCGGTGCTGATCTTCGTGATGTGGCTGCTGGGCTGGATGACCCTCGCGCGACTGCTGCGCGGTCAGGTACTGACCCTGCGGGAGCGGGAGTTCGTCGAGGCGGCGAAGGTCGCGGGCACTCCGCCCTGGCGGATCATCCGCAAGGAACTCCTGCCGAACGTGGTCACGCCGATCCTCGTGCAGTCGACGTACATGCTTCCCAACTTCGTGACCGCCGTCGCCGGTCTCTCATTCCTCGGCGTCGGCATGCCGGCCTCCACACCGGACTGGGGCCGGATGTTCGCCACAGGTGCCGAGGTCTACCAGAGCAACATCACCTACATGTTCTTCCCCGGCGTCGCGATGGTGGTCTTCATCGTCGCGTTCAACCTGCTCGGGGACTCGGTCAGGGACGCCTTCGACCCGAAATCGGGACGTTGAAGACCGAGCAGCGGGGGGTGCTGCCACCCCAGCACCGCATGAGTCAGGCAGCAACACACAACCGACAGGCAGGTGCTACCACCACCATGAGCAGATTCAGGATGCGTACGGCGCGCGTCTCCGTCGTGGGGCTCGCCGCGGGCGCTCTCATCCTCACAGGGTGCAGCAGCGGCGGCGGCGGCGACGCCGGAGACGTGAGCAAGGACGACGCCGCGAAGCAGCAGGTCAGGTACGACTTCGGTGACGCTGCGGCCTCCAAGGGTCCGGCGGAGCCGGTCAAGGGTGCCAAGAAGGGCGGCGACCTGACCGTCTACCAGCGCGACAGCTACGCGCACCTCGACCCGGCGCAGATGTACGTCAGCGACGAGGGCACGATGTCGACGCTCATCCACCGTCGTCTGACCTCTTATAAGCGTGACAGCGCCGGCAAGTACACGGTCGTCGGCGACCTCGCCACGGACAGCGGCCAGGCCTCGAAGGACCAGAGGACCTGGAAGTACACGCTCAAGGACGGGATCAAGTGGGAGGACGGCTCCCCGATCACGTCCAAGGACATCCGGCACACCTTCGAGCGGCAGTTCGCGCCGTTCATCTCCGAGGGCCCGGTCTTCATCCAGCAGTGGATGGCCGGCAAGAGCGGCACCGGCTACCGCAAGCTGCTGCCGGACGGCCCGTACAAGGGTGACCACCTGCCGGACAAGGTCCTTGAGACCCCGGACGACAAGACGGTCATCTTCCACTTCAAGGACCCGCAGCCCGACCTGCCCTACGCGCTGGGCATGGCCGGCTACGCCGCGGTCCAGGAGAAGGGTGACACGAAGGAGAAGTACGACAAGAAGCCCGTCTCCTCCGGGCCGTACAAGATCGCCTCCTTCAAGTCCGGCAAGAGCATGAAGCTCGTGCGCAACGAGGAATGGGACGCGAAGACGGACCCGGTTCGTCACGCCTACCCGGACGCGCACAACATCCAGTTCGGTGTCTCCTACGAGGCCTCGACCAAGCGCCTGGTCTCCGACAGTGCCGAGAACCAGACCGCGGTCAGCTACACCAACCAGGTCGACGCCTCCAGCATGCAGTCGGTGCGCTCCGACCCGAAGGTCAAGGACCGCTCGCTCTCGGGTTACCAGCCCTACGTCGGCAAGATCTCGCTGAACATGGACCGGCTGAAGGACAAGAAGGTCCGTGAGGCCATCGCGCACGCGCTGCCCGCGCAGTCGCTGGTGCAGGCCTTCGGCGGCAGCGGCGGCGGTGAGCTGGCGGGCAACTACCTGAGCCCGACGGTCGCGGGGCACACCGAGTCCGACCCGTACGGCAAGGTCGAGAACCCGCAGGGTGACGTGAAGAAGGCCAAGCGGATTCTGAAGGAGGCCGGCAAGACCGGCCAGAAGCTCACCTTCGCCTTCCAGAACTCGCCCGAGTGGCAGGACTACTCGATCGCGGCCAAGGACAACCTGACCAAGGCCGGGTTCGACGTCCAGCTCAAGGACATCGTCGCGGACACGTACTACGACCAGATCGGCAAGGTCAAGAACAAGTACGACATGTACCACTCCTCCTGGGGTGCCGACTGGCCGAGCGCCGGCACCGTCATTCCGCCCACGCTGGACGGCCGGCAGGTGCAGGACGGTGCGTCGAACTACTCGCACTACAACAACCCGGAGATGAACAAGGAGATGGACCGCATCTCCAAGATCAAGGACCCGGACACGGCCGCGAAGGAGTGGGGCAAGCTCGCGGACAAGATCCTCAAGGAGGACCTGCCCGACGTTCCGCTGATGTACTACAAGCAGATCCAGCTGTACGGATCGAAGGTCGGTGGCGCCGTGAACAACGCCGTCATCAGCAGCATCGACCCGACCCAGCTGTACGTGAAGAAGTAACAGCGCGCACGGCGCGGCTGTCCGCGCCGGCCGTGGTGCCCTCCCCACCGGGGTCTCCCCGTGGGGAGGGCACCACGGACCCGTTCCCCCACCACTGAATCCGCTGCCCACGAGAGCTGCGTTCCGTCATGCTTCGTTTCCTAGTCCGCCGGTCCCTCGGCGCGATGGTGATCCTGCTGATCATCAGCGCAGTCACCTTCTTCCTCTTCTACGCCGTACCTCGGGATCCGGCGATGCTCGCCTGTGGCAAGAACTGCACACCGGACGCCCTGGCAGTCATCCGGAAGAACATGGGCATCGACGAGCCCGTCCCGATGCAGTACTGGCACTTCATGGTCGGGATCTTCGCCGGCCGTGACTTCGCCGCAGGCGCCTGCCCCGCACCTTGCTTCGGCTACTCGTTCGCGAACCAGGACCCGGTCTGGAACACCATCCTCGACCGCTTCCCGACCACCGTCTCGCTCACCCTCGGCGGCGCGGTCGTGTTCCTGACCATCGGCCTCGGCGCCGGCATGATCGCCGCCTGGAAGCGCGGCACGCTTGCCGACAAGCTGTTCAGCACCGGTTCTCTCGTGCTCAGCTCACTGCAGATCTACTTCGTCGGCCCGCTGGTGCTCGCACTCCTGGTGTTCAACCTGGGCCTACTGGACCAGCCGACGTACGTTCCGCTGTCGGAGGACCCGGCGGGCTGGTTCATGGGCCTGCTCATCCCGTGGATGGTGATCCAGATCATCTTCACGGCCAACTACACACGTCTGTCGCGGTCTTCGATGATCGAGCAGCTCTCCGAGGACCACGTCCGCACGGCGAGGGCGAAGGGCATGTCGGGGAAGTTCGTCTTCTTCCGCTACGCGTGGCGCGGTTCGCTCATCCCCATCGTGACCATCTTCGGCGTGGACCTCGGCTCGCTGCTCGGCGGGGCGATGATCACCGAGTGGACGTTCTCGCTGCCGGGCCTGGGCAGGCTCGCGGTCGAGTCCGTGCAGAACACCGACCTGCCCATGGTGATGGGCGTGATGCTCTTCTCGGCAACCTTCATCATCCTTCTCAACGTCATCGTGGACGCCGCATACGCATTCATCGACCCGCGCGTGCGGCTGGCCTAGGAGTACCGCTGTGACCACCCTGACCCAGGAAGCGGACGTCCCGGCTCCGCGCGATGCGGCCCCGTCCGGCGCGTTCCTGTCCGTACGCGATCTGTATGTGCACTTCGACACCGAGGGCGGCACCGTCAAGGCCGTCGACGGTCTCTCCTTCGACCTGGAGCGGGGACGCACCCTCGGCATCGTCGGCGAGTCCGGCTCCGGCAAGTCGGTGACGAACCTGTCCATCCTCGGGCTGCACAACCCGAAGAAGACGGACATATCCGGTGAGATCCTGCTGGAGGGGCAGGAGCTGACCACCGCGCGGGAGAAGACGCTGGAGTCGCTGCGCGGCAACAAGATGGCGATGATCTTCCAGGACCCGCTGACGGCGCTCTCGCCGTACTACACGGTGGGCCGTCAGATCGCCGAGCCGTACCGCAAGCACATGGGCGTCTCCAAGCGTGAGGCGCATCTGCGGGCGGCCGAGATGCTCGACAAGGTCGGCATTCCCAACGCCAAGCTGCGCGTCGACGACTACCCGCACCAGTTCAGCGGCGGCATGCGGCAGCGCGCCATGATCGCGATGGCGCTCGTGTGCAACCCGGACCTGCTCATCGCCGACGAGCCGACCACGGCGCTCGACGTGACCGTCCAGGCGCAGATCCTCGACCTGCTCAAGGACCTCCAGCAGGAGTTCGGTTCGGCGATCATCTTCATCACCCATGACCTGGGTGTGATCGCCAACGTCGCCGACGACATCCTCGTCATGTACGGCGGCCGCGCAGTGGAGCGCGGAAGCGTCGCCGAGGTCCTGCGGGCACCCCAGCACCCCTACACCTGGGGCCTGTTGAGCTCGATGCCGCGCCTGGCCGGCGACGTCAACGAAGAACTGGTCCCGATCAAGGGCACACCGCCCAGCCTGCTCGCGCCGCCGCCGGGCTGCCCCTTCCACCCCCGGTGCGAATACGTGGACGAGGTGGCCGGCGGCAAGTCCTGCTCCGGCGACCGGCCCCGGCTGCCGGAGGGACGCGGCGCCGCCTGCCACCTGACGGGCGAGCAGAAGAAGACCTTCTTCATCGAGCAGATCAAACCCCGGCTGGGCTAGGGAGAATCACAGCAATGAGCGAAGAACTCACCCTGACCAAGCCGCAGGACGACGTGCCGGCGTCGGGCGAGCCCCTGATGAAGGTCGAGGGCCTGACCAAGCACTTCCCGATCATGGGCGGCTTCCCGTTCAAGCGGCAGGTGGGCGCGGTCCAGGCCGTCGACGGCATCGACATGAGCGTGATGCCCGGCGAGAGCTTCGGTCTCGTCGGAGAATCGGGCTGCGGCAAGTCGACGACGGGCCGCCTGCTGACGCGGCTGCTCGAGCCCACGCGCGGCAAGATCTCCTACCGCGGCCGCGACATATCGCACGCCAGCCGCAAGGACATGGCGGCCGTACGCTCCGAGATCCAGATGATCTTCCAGGACCCGTACTCGTCGCTGAACCCGCGGCAGACCGTCGGCTCCATCATCGGCAACCCGATGGAGGTCAACGGGATCAACCCGCCCGGCGGACGCGAGAAGCGCATCCGGGAAATGCTGGAGACCGTCGGGCTCAACCCGGAGCACTACAACCGCTTCCCGCACGAGTTCTCCGGCGGCCAGCGGCAGCGCATCGGCGTCGCCCGGGCCCTCGCGCTGGAGCCGAAGCTGATCGTGGCGGACGAGCCCGTCTCCGCTCTGGACGTCTCCATCCAGGCCCAGGTCGTCAACCTGCTCCAGCAGGTGCAGCGCGACATGGGCATCGCCTTCGTCTTCATCGCGCACGACCTGGCGATCGTGCGGCACTTCTCGCAGCGGCTCGCGGTGATGTACCTGGGGAAGATCGTCGAGGTCGGCGACCGCGAGTCCATCTACCAGCGGCCCCGCCACCCGTACACGCACGCGCTGCTGTCGGCCGTGCCGGAGGCGAGGCTGGACGACGGCGAGGAGGACCAGCGTGAGCGCATCCGCCTCGCGGGCGACGTGCCCTCGCCGATCAACCCGCCCTCGGGCTGCCGCTTCCGTACGCGCTGCTGGAAGGCGCAGGACAAGTGCGCCACGGAGGCCCCGCCGCTCGTGCAGATCACGGGCAACGCCGCGGGCCATCTGACGGCGTGCCACTTCCCGGAGGAGGGGTCGACGACGGCCCGGGAGCAGGACGTGGTCCTGGACTCCGCGCTCCGGGCGATGGAGTCCGGCGGTCCGGCCGGGGACTGAGCCACCGCAGCGAGGCCTCAGGGGCGCCGCCGTGACCAGTTCGCGGCGGCGCCCCTTCGCCGTACCCGGCCCTACGGCTGGGCGACGCCCAACGTCCGTTTGAGGAACGCCACTTGGAGCAGGAGCAGGTTCTCCGCGATCTGCTCCTGCGACGTCATGTGCGTGACGCCCGACAGGGGCAGCATCTCGTGCGGCCGTCCTGCCGCGAGGAGCGCGGAGGAGAGCCGGAGGGTGTGCGCGGCGGCCACGTTGTCGTCCGCCAGGCCGTGGATCAGCATGAGCGGACGGTGCTGTGCGGCAGCGCCGGACAGCCCCTCGTCGGTGACCACGGAGGAACGCGCGTACACCTCGGGATCCTCCTGCGGCATGCCGCAGTAGCGCTCGGTGTAGTGGGTGTCGTACAGCCGCCAGTCGGTGACGGGCGCGCCCACGACAGCCGCGTGGAAGACGTCGGGACGGCGCAGGGCGGCGAGCGCGGCGAGGTAACCGCCGTACGACCAGCCGCGGATGCCGACCCGGGTCAGGTCGAGCGGATGGTCCGCCGCGAGCGACCTCAGGGCCTCGATCTGGTCGTCGAGCGTGACGTCCGCGATGTTCCGTGAGACCGCCTTCTCCCACGCGGGCGAGTGGCCCGGCGTGCCGCGGCCGTCGGCGACGACCACCGCGAAGCCCTGGTCGGCGAACCACTGCGAGGTGAGCCAGGCGTTGTGCGCCGCGACCACACGCTGACCGTGCGGGCCGCCGTAGGGGTCCATGAGGACGGGGAGCGGGCCGTCCCCGTCCCGGTGACCCGTGGGCAGCAGGAGGCCCGCCGGGATGCGCCGTTCACCGGTGCGCAGCAGGCGCGGTGCCGCCGTGAGCGCGGGCGCCTCGGCGTGCGAGGGAACGACGTCCAGAGGCTTCAGGGGCAGTGCCCGGCCCTGTCCGCCCATGCGCAGGACGGCGACGCGCGAACCGGCGTGCGTGAGCGAGGCGGTGGAGAGCACGAGGGTGTCGCCGCCGCGCACGGCGGAGGCGATGTGGGGCGCCCTGAGGATCGCGTCACCGTCACCGTCACCGTCGGTGTCGGCCTCGGCCAGCCGCTCGATGCCGCCACAGGAGCCGTCGTCGGCGAAGCGTGCGAAGTGGACGCCGATGTCGCCGACTTGGGCCTCTCGCTCCTCGCCGCCGGTCCCGGCCACGCTCCCGCCGGCACCGCGCCCCGCGCCCGCCGAGGCGGAGAAGAGCACCCCGTCCGCGCCGACGTCGAGCACCGCCCGCACGTGCAACGACGCGTCGGTGAAGTCGTGTTCGCCCACCCTCAGCACCCGCGCACCTGACGAGTCCTCGATGCGCACGTGCCGCCCGTCCGGCGTCCAGGCGGGCACACCCGCGAACAGCTCCAGCCAGTCCGGGTCCTGCTCCGTGTGCAGCGTGCTGGTCGAGCCCGTGTCCGGGTCGACGCGCAGGTGGAGCTGCGTGCGCTGGTCGCGTGACTGCACGAGCAGCAGCGGCGGTCCTCCGGGCGACCAGTGGACGCGGGCGAGATACGGGAAGCGCCCGCGGTCCCACTCGACTTGCAGACGCTCCCCGCCGTCCGCGTCCGTCAGATGCAGCGTGACGTCGGCGTTGGGCGTGCCCGCTGCCGGATACGGCACCTCGGAAGGCTCCCGCTCCGGATTCGCCGGGTCGGCGATCCACCACCGCTGAACAGGGGAGTCGTCGGCCCGGGTGACGAGCAGCCGCTCGCCGTCCGGAGCCCACCAGAAGCCCCGGCTGCGGTCCATCTCCTCCGCCGCGACGAATTCGGCCAGGCCGTAGGTGATCCGGTCGTTCTCCGGGGACGCGATCGCGCGGTCGCCGCTGCCGTCGGTACGTACGACGCGCAGTGCGCCGCCCGAGACGTACGCGACACGGGTGCCGTCGGGGGAGGGGCGGGGATCGACGACGGGCGAAGGAGTGTCCAGCTCGCGGCAGTCGCCCGTGCGCAGATCTGTCACGAACAGACGGCCCGAGAGGGCGAAAGCCGCACTTTCGACCGTCATGTCGGTGGCATATCCGACGATTCCGGCGGAGCTCTCACGGCTGCGTTCACGGCGGGCGCGTTCCTCCGCCGACAGCTCCTCCGCTGCGCCCCCCAGCAGCCTCGCCGGGTCGGCGGCGACGTACTCCCGCTGACCGGAGGGATCGCGCACCCACAGGAGATTCGCCCGGTCAGTGCCCTCGCGGGAGCGGAGGAAGACCACGCGCGAGCCGTCCGGAGCGACGGTGAAAGCACGCGGGGCGCCCAGGGTGAAGCGCTGGGTGCGTGCGTACTGACGGGGGAAGGAAGTGACCATGCGGCAGAGCGTAGAGCCTGGCGGGCGCTTGCCGCGGTGGCCGGAATCGAATATGCGCCCCTCGTCTGCACCTGTGCACCTGGCCCGTGCCGTCTGACGGGTAGTTATGATCCATTGCGCGAGACGGGAGCCGGGTATGCAGCCGGTGGCCCGCTCGTGTCATGGGCTCATGCTGTCCGGATCCGTCGCCCGACCGCGCGTACTTGGAGGTGAACCGCCGTGGCACTCTCGATTTCGGCGGTCGTGCTGCTCTTGATCATCGTCCTGCTGCTCGTCAAGAAGTCCGGGCTGAAGGCCGGGCACGCCGTCGTGTGCGTGCTGCTCGGGTTCTACCTGGCGGGCTCGTCGATCGCCCCGACGATCAACGACCTGACGACGAACGTCGCAGGCATGCTCGGGGACATCAAGTTCTGAGGCGTTCGAGGGGAGCCGTAGGGTCAGGGGCATGAGCGCAGCTCCTGACCGGCGTCTGCTGCTGGTGCACGCGCACCCGGACGACGAGTCCATCAACAACGGCGCCACCATGGCCAAGTACGCCGCCGAGGGCGTCCACGTCACGCTGGTGACATGCACTCTGGGCGAGGAGGGCGAGGTCATCCCCGCCGAACTGGCGCACCTCGCGCCCGGACAGCCGCTGCCGGGGCAGCCGCCGCCCGGCCGGCAGGGCCCGGGACGGCAGAACCCGGAGCCCCGGAGCGGGAACGCTCAGCCGGAGCAGCCGCCCGGAGATATCACGCCGCTCGGACGTCACCGCATGGGTGAACTCGCCCGCGCCATGCGCGAACTGGGCGTCACCGACCACCGCCTCCTCGGCGGCCCCGGCCGCTACCGCGACTCCGGGATGATGGGCCTCTCCACGAACACGCGCCCCGGCTGCTTCTGGCAGGCCCCCATCGACGAGGCGGCACTGCATCTGGTGCGGGTCGTCCGCGAGGTGCGTCCGCAGGTGATGGTCACGTACGACCCGGACGGCGGCTACGGCCACCCCGACCACATCCAGGCGCACCGCGTGGCCATGCGCGCCGCCGAACTGGCCGCCGACGCGGGCTTCGCCCCCGGCGCGGGCGAGCCGCACGAGGTGGCCCGCGTCTACTGGAACTGCGTGCCCCGCCCGGTCGTCGAGGCGGACCTGGCACGGCTGAGGGAGGATCTGCGGCACCCGTCCTCGCCGTACGCCGCGGTGGCGCAGGCGGAGGACGTGCCGGGTCTGGTGCGGGACGAGAGCTCAGTCGACGCCGTCGTCGACGGACGGTCCCACGCGGAGGCGAAGGCCGCGGCCATGCGTGCGCACGCCACCCAGATCGCCGTCCACGGCGACACGTTCGCCCTCTCCAACGGCCTCGGCCAGCCCTTGATCAGTACGGAGTACTACCGCCTGGCGCATCCCGCGCGAGACCATGCCGGCGGCATCTCGGAGGACTTGTTCGCAGGAGCGGGTGCATGAGCGGCGATCGTGACGAGGACAAGCGCGGCAAGGAGCGCCCGCAGCCCGGCAAGGGCAAAGGCGGCCCCGGCGCGGGCGGAGTGCCACCCGCCGGGGGAGGGCGGCCGGAGCAGCCGCCGTGGCCCGCACGGGTGCCCGCGTCACGTACGGCACGCGTGGGCATCTACCTCGTGCTGCTCGTGTTGGGTGTGCTGACGGCGGCGGCCGGCGCGCTGGTGCAGAGCGGCTGGTTCCCGGGCGGTCTGCTGCTCGCGCTGGCGGGTGCCGTCGGACTCTTCTGCGGCGGCGCCAAGTTGTGCCGTACACGGATGGGAGCGGCCGCGCCCGGAGCCGGCTGGGTGGTCACGGCGTTTCTGCTGACTTCCCCGCGCGCGGAGGGCGACTTCGTGTTCGGTGCGGGTGCCGGTTCGTATGTCTTTCTACTGGGCGGGGTGCTCGCCGCTGTGATGTGTGCCACCATCGCGCTGCCGGCACCGCCAGTGCCAGGGCACAAGTACCGCTGATGGGGCCGCTGTCCAGGGGATTACGAGGGAGAGGGTCCCGCGGCGGCGACCCCAAGTAAGCTGGTGCGCGCCGGCGAGCCGTTCTGGGACAAGCATGATGGACGGCGAATCCAACCGGGAGTACCTGCTTTGAGTCGTGAAACTGACCGTTCGTCCTCCGGGCCGCAGGGCCGCGGCGGGTCGTCGTACCCGCCTGGTACCGGCCCTTACGGCCCCGGCGCCACGGGCGACTCCGCCGATTCGGAGGAGACGGCGTCCGACGCGCAGCGGCCCGAGGACCGCAAGACCGAGACGACGCTGACGACGCGCATCCGCATCAACATCCCCGGATCGCGGCCGATTCCGCCCGTGGTGATGCGCAAGCCCGTGAGCGAAGGCGACTCGGGCGCTGCCGGCGCGGCGGGCGGCACGGACCAGAACGGGCCCTCGCCGGCCGACGACGCGCACCCGCTGCGCGCCCCCGGCGACGGCGCCCCGGGCACCGGTCCCGGTGCCGCACCCGGCGCGGGCGCTGGATTGGCCGGTGCCCCCGGCCCGGGTGCCCCCGGTCCGTCGCGCGGGTCCGAGGAGACCTCCGGCAACGGTGAGTTCAAGCAGGAGACCAGCGACTGGTTCGCGCCCCGCAAGGCCAAACCGGGCGCGGGCGCAGGCGCGGGCACCGGCGCGGGAACGGGCGCCATGCCCCGTCCGGGCGGCCCCGCGGACTCCGGCGCGACGCCGGGTGCGGCGGAGCCGCCGTACGGCAGCAGCGCACCGTACGGCCTCGAAAACCCTTACGGCGTGGGCGATTCGTACGGTTCGGGCGATCCGTACGACACGGGCTCCTACCCCCTGCCGCGTACGGACACCCCGCCCGGCGGCACGCCCGCCCCCGGCTCTCCCGTGGACCCGGACGCCGGCGCGGGCCTGCGACAGGACGGCCCGACGACCGGTCCCGTCAGCGGTGACATGCCGCTGCCGCCGCAGCCCGGCCAGGGCGCCGCGCCGCCCGAGTCACCGGTGACCTCCACGCTCGGACTGGGCACCGGGGTCGCGCCGTTCGCACCCGGCGGCACCGGCGAGGAGATGCTCGCCCGCGAACCGGGCGGCCCTGACGGGCTCCCCGCCTACGGTGGGCCGAGCGGCGCCGGCGGCGCCGCGGGCGCCGGGGTGGCGGACGAGCAGGACGGCGACCGCATCGTCAGCGACACCCTCATGAGCCGGGCTCCACGCCTGGCCGACGAGGAGGGCCCCGGAACCGCCGGTTCGCCCTTCGAGCGCGCGTCCGCTCCGTCCGCCCGCGACGAGGACGGGCCCCCCGCGAGCCGTTCGAAGCTGATGCTCGCCGGGGCAGGCGTCCTCGGGATCGTCGGAATCGCGTACGGCGCCGGTCTGCTCTTCGACCACGCGGACGTGCCGAACGGCACCACCGTGCTCGGCGTCGGCATCGGCGGAATGAGCCGCCACGAGGCCGTCAACAAGCTGGACGCCGCGTTCGGCGACCGTACGACTCAGGCGTTCACCGTCGTGGCGGGGGACCAGCGGGCCAAGCTGAAGCCGAGCGTCGCCGGCATGACGCTCGACACCGAAGCCACCGTGCGAGGCGCCGCCGGACGGGACTACAACCCGGTCACCGTCATCGGCTCGCTGTTCGGCGCCGCCCGGGAGGCGGAGCCCGCGCTCAAGGTGGACCAGGAGAAGATGGCGTCGGCGCTCCAGCAGGTCTCCCAGGAGACCGGTGTCGGCGGGGCTCCCAAGGACGGGATGGTCAAGTTCGTGGACGGCAAGGCCGTCGGCGTACCGGGCAAGACGCACAAGGGAATCGACGCCGACAAGGCCGGCGCGAAGCTGGAGGACGCGTACCGCACGCGCGCCGCGACCGGGAACAACAGCCCGGTCGAACTGCCGGTCTCCCAGCAGCAGCCGAAGGTCGGCAAGAAGGAGATCGCCAGGGCCATCCGGGACTTCGGCAAGCCCGCCATGTCAGGACTTGTGACGATCAAGGCAGGCAACGCCTCGATCCAGTTCAGCCCCGAGAAGTCGCTGCCGAAGTTCCTGTCCATGAAGCCGGTCAACGGCACGCTGGTCGACACCTACGATCTGCCGGTCCTCAAGCAGCTCTACGGCACGACGTTCGACGGCGTGAAGATCACCCGTGGCGACGGCAGCAAGACGGCCGTCACGCCGCAGGACGTGGCGGGTGCGCTGCGCCTCGCGCTCAAGGAGACCAGCCCCGCCAAGCGCGTACAGGAGATCCAGCTCAACGCTCAGTGAACCGGCTGCAGGACGGACCGGCGGCCGGGCGGGGCGGGCCCGCCGGCGTCCTTGCGGCCCGCCGGCGAGCGGTCAGTTGAGCCGTGCCCTTGCGGCCCGCGCCGCCTTGCGCACCTGCTCCGCCTCTCCGGGCTCCATGGCCTCGATCGCCGAGGCGTACTCCTCCAACTCCGCCGCACCGCCGAGGAAGTCGCCCCGTTCGACGAGCAGCCGTGCCCGTTCGTGACGCAGCCGCGCCGGACGGTGGGGAAGGAGCAGGGAGAAGTCCAGCGCCCAGAGCTGTACGCCCGACTGCTCGGGCCGGATCGCCGCCCAGGCGCGGATGTTGTTGAGGATCCGCAGCACGATCTCCAGCGGCCCCGCCGGGTGCAGCGTCGCGGCGGACAGCGGCGTCCGCGTGCCCGTCGCACCGGCGACGAGCAGCTCCAGGTCACCGGCGGAGAGCAGACGGCCGCCGTTGTACGGGTCGGCGAGGGCATGGCTGCCGGCGGGATCACCGAACCCGATCACGAAGTGGCCCGGCAGCCCCACCCCGTACACCGGTGCTCCGGCACGCCGCGCGACCTCCATCCAGACGACCGACAGCAGGATCGGCAGGCCACGGCGGCGGTGGAGCACGGACTGCAGCAGGGAGGACTCCAGCCGCCGGTAGTCCTCGGGGAGGCCGTGGAAGCCGAGTTCCCGCCCCAGCAGCTCTTCCAGCGCGTGTGCCCACTGCTCGGGCGTACGGGACGCGGCGTACGGCAACAGCCCGGCGAGGCGGTCGAGTTCGATCTCCGCCTCCAGAACCGCCTGTTCGTGTCCGCCCGGTTCGTGTCCGCCCGGTGCGGTGCGGCCGGTGTGCGCCGTGGCGGCCTCGACGCCGATCAGCAGGCAGAGCAGCGCCAGATCGGGCCGCTCCTCGCGTGCGGCCTCCGCGAACCGTTCGCGGTTGCCGCGGTCGCCGTCGTGGCTGTCGTTGCCGTCGCCATCGCCGCTTCCGCCGCCGCGCTCGCCGCTTCCGCCCGCGCCGGGCCCGCGGCCTGTCCCGCTCTCCTCACCGGCCAATGCGATCAGTGCTCCGGGGCGCGGCGGTAGTGGTAGGCGTGGTGATCGGCGAAGCCCATCCCGTCGTACAGCGCACGGGCGGCGTCGTTGTCGCGCTCGACCTGGAGGTACGCGGCCGAGGCGCCCTCCGCGAGGGCTGCCCGCGCCAACTCCGCCATCACCGCGGTGGCCAGCCCCTGCCGGCGGTGTCCCGGTGCGACCTCCACCGCGGCGAAGCCCGCCCACCGCCCGTCGATCACGCACCGTCCGATCGCTGCCGCGCCCGCCTCCGGTGCGCCCCCTCCGGGTGCGACCTCGCCGGGTGCGCCCGCGTCGCCGGGCACCGTCGCGAACCATACGGACGGCCCGCCCGTCAGCACCCTCGTTGCGGAGTGCGGCATTTCGGCGGCCCGCCGGTAGAGCGAGAACCAGTCCGCACCGGGTGCGCGGCCGAGCAGCACGCGGCCGTCCGGTTCGCGGTCGGCCAGCGGGGCCAGGGCCGCGATCCGCAGCAGCGCGTACCGTTCACCGCTCCATCCGCGCTCCTCCAGCTCGGCCGCGAGGAGTTCGTCGGTGTGCTCACCGCCCGTGGTGACCTGCACGCGAGGCACCAGCCCGCGCTCCTCGTACCACCGGCCGGCCAGCGTCAGCGCCTCAGCCCGCGGCAGTCCGGGATCGCCCAGCGGCAGTACGGAGTTGGCGCGCGCGGTGAAGCCCTCGCGACGGCTCCCCGCGCCCCGTTCGAAGCGACCCTCACCGGCCGGCCCGGGCTCCGCGCTCGCCCTGAGCGTCCAGCCACCCAGGCGTTCCGTCTCCACGGCGGGCCATCCCCGCGACGCCACCTCGACGAGTTCCCGTACGCTCGCAGACGGGATGCCGCGCCGCCGGGCGGGTGTGCCGGGGACGACCTTCGCGGCCACCAGCGCCGATTCGTCGAGCGTCACGCGCTGCCCTCCGCGGCGGGTGATGTGCAGCACACCGTGGTCCCAGGATGTGAGAACGCCGACTGTGTCGGTGAAGGTGGCGTGCCGTCCCCCGGCCCCGGTAAGGGACCGTACAGAAACACGTTTCCCCACGTCAGACGCGGTAATTCGGACTTCGAGGCGTCCGCCCGTGGTGAATTCCACTGCTCTACCCGCCCCTCCTGTTCGTATCGGTACCGGGAACGGAGATACTAGGACGGGCATCGACGACGCCGCGCTCCCGCGCGCCCAGCGGCGGACCCCCCGACACGGGTCCGCCGGCCCAATTGAGGAGGAACGACAGCGTGACCTACGTCATCGCGGAGCCTTGTGTCGACCTTAAGGACAAGGCCTGCATCGAGGAGTGCCCCGTCGACTGCATCTACGAGGGCCAGCGGTCCTTGTACATCCACCCGGACGAATGCGTCGACTGCGGTGCCTGCGAGCCGGTCTGCCCGGTCGAGGCCATCTTCTACGAGGACGACACTCCCGAGGAGTGGAAGGACTACTACAAGGCGAACGTCGAGTTCTTCGACGAGCTCGGTTCGCCCGGCGGAGCCAGCAAGCTCGGGCTGATCGAGCGGGACCACCCGGTCATCGCCGCGCTCCCTCCGCAGAGCCACGACGAGTGACACCGCCGCGGTACGGGTGGTCCCCCTCCGCGGTCAGTGGTCCCGCACAGCCCGGCCGGTTGCTCCGGCGGGTGTGCGGGACCGCGTGTTTCAGAGCAGAAAGCGAGTCATCCCGTGGCCCCTTCCGCCGGGTCCTCCGTCTCCGCGCGGCTCCCTGAGTTCCCCTGGGACAGGCTGGAGCCGTACAAGGCCGCTGCCGCGGCGCACGACGGCGGCATCGTCGACCTCTCCGTCGGCACCCCCGTCGACCCCGTCCCGGATCTGATCCGGCAGGCCCTCACCGACGCCGGCAACAGCCCCGGCTACCCCACGGTGTGGGGCACGGCCGAGCTGCGTGATGCCGTCACCGGCTGGTGCGGACGCCGCCTGGGAGCGTCCGGCATGACGCACAGGAACGTGCTGCCGGTCGTCGGCTCCAAGGAGTTCGTCGCATGGCTGCCCACCCAGCTCGGTCTGGGGCCGGGGGACCGCGTGGCGTATCCGCGGCTGGCGTACCCGACGTACGAGGTGGGCGCACGCCTCGCCCGCGCGGAGCCCGTCGTCTACGACGACCCGACAGCTCTCGACCCGGAGGGTCTGCGTCTGCTGTGGCTCAACTCCCCGTCCAATCCGACGGGCCGGGTCCTGGACGCCGGGCAGCTGACCCGTACGGTCGCGTGGGCGCGCGAGCACGGGGTGCTGCTGGTCAGCGACGAGTGCTACCTGGAACTCGGCTGGGACACGGATCCGGTCTCGGTGCTGCATCCCGACGTCTGCGGCGGCACGTACGAGGGTGTCGTCGCCGTCCACTCGCTCTCCAAGCGCTCCAACCTCGCGGGCTACCGCGCGGCGTTCGTCGCCGGTGACCCGGCGGTGCTCGGGGAGTTGCTGCACATCCGGAAGCACGGCGGGATGATGGTCCCCGCTCCGGTGCAGGCCGCGACCGTGGCGGCGCTCGGTGACGACACGCACGTCGCGCAGCAGCGCAAGCGTTACGCCGCCCGGCGCGCCGCCCTGCGCACGGCCCTCGAAGGCCGGGGCTTCCGCATCGAGCACAGCGAGGCGTCGCTCTACCTCTGGGCGACGCGGGACGAGCCGTGCTGGGACACGGTCGGCGACCTTTCCAAACTCGGAGTGCTCGTCGCGCCGGGCGACTTCTACGGCACCGCGGGGGAGCGTTTCGTACGGGTCGCCTTCACGGCGACGGACGAGCGCGTCTCGGCGGCCGTGCGGCGGCTGGAGAGCTGAGGCGTCCCGCCGGAGAGGAAGCAGGAGAACGCGGCAGGAGAACGCGGCAGGAGAAACGGGGACGGCGAGCGCGGAAGGAAAGCGCGGAAGGTCGCGGAGAGAACTCTCCGCGACCTTCCGCATGCGGTGCGCTGTGCGCGAAGCCGGTGTCAGAGGCCCGCGATCGAGGCGGTGCCAAGGCCCTTCGGCAGAACCTGCCCGTCCAGCAGACCGCCCTTGACCGGAACGGTCTTCTCAAGGGTGCTGGGCTGAGTGGTCTTCCCCGTCACCTGCTTGGCAGGGAGCTGCTTGGTCGGCAGGTTCTCGGCCTTCGGAGCCTGCTTCTGCAGACCCTCGGCGGCACCGGTGGTGGTTTCGCCCGCGAACTGCCTGGTCTCCGGTGCGACCCGGTCGGTGTCGTTGCCGACGGCCGTGACGCCGGAGCGGGCTGCTCCGGAGGTGTTGTCGAGCGGGGTGCTGCTGCTCATCGGGGTGAGAGCCTGAACGCCCTCCGTGGCGGTGCCGCGGACGGTCTGGCCGGCGGCCTGGTCCAGCTTGCTCAGCCCGCCCACATCAGCGGTCGAAGGCAGTTCGGCGGCACTCGCCGCACCGGCCGCACCTACGACGGAGGCGGCGCCAGCGGCTGTCAGCAGCACGGTCTTGGCGATCCGGCGCGTGAGAGGGAGGGACATGTTGCTCCTTTGACGGAGAGATCTACTGCTACGGAAAACGTGATGCAAACCCGGCCGGGCAATCGCCGGGCCGGGCGCTGTGCCTATCGCCTCGGGGAGCCGGAAAGTTGCGGGCCGCCGGAGTAAAGGATTGGCAATGCGTCGCGTCGTACGTTGTGCCGAACAAGCCTTCCGTGCCTGCTCTTCACGGCTGCCGAAACGTCAAACCCCTGCAATGACGGGGGGTTTGCGTGGCTCGCGCGGGACTGCGGAGACACGGCCCGCCTCTGGGCGGCGTCCACTCCGGTGCGGCGAATTCCCCCGAATGTGAGGCCCGCCCCAGGGTTGGCGAGCCGCGCGCCGTGCACGCCGCGCGAACTGGCCCTGTCCGCGGGCTTGTCGGGGAGACGGCCCAGGAATCACGGAAGTGAGGCGAGCGGAGCCGCAGCTCCGGTGCTACTTACCTTTCGACAGCCGTACGCTGACGGCCTGTTCGCCACCCGCCCCGCTTCCGGAGTCCTCGCGGGGGCGCCAGCCCTCCTCCGAACTGGACGCGTCCCAGATGCGGTTGCGGTAGGTGATCTGCTCGATGTGCAGCTCCGAGGCGTTCGCCACCGCCCAGTGCGCCAGCTCCCAGCCGCGCTGGCCGCGCCGCACCGGGATGCGTACCTGGGACGACTCGTCGCCGGCCGCCGCGCGCGACACCTCGTCCGACGCCCGGAGGGCCGCCTTCCCGTCCTCGGCCCCGGGCTGCCGCGGCCGCTCGGGAGACCCGTCCAGGCCGGCCTTACCGGTGGACGGCGCGGGTGTCCCGGCCTCCTGTCCGGGCAGCACGCCGTTGCCGAACTCCCGTACCAGGCGCTGCCGTAGCTGCGTGGCGCTGCCCGCCTTGCCGTCGCCCCCGGCCGGTCCGGTGGTGCAGTTGAACGCGGCCGCGCGCCGGCCCGTGAGAGCGGCGGTCAGCAGCGACGCGTGCGTTTCGTGCTTCGCGTACGCCTGCGGGTAGCCGCTGCGCTGTACGCGCTGCGCGGCCACCGTCAGCGGCAGCCGGGAGTAGCCGGGGATCTGCACGAGATGGTCGTAGAACTTCCCCGTGGAATACACAGGATCCTGGATCTGGCGCACGCTTCCCCAGCCCTGCGAGGGACGCTGCTGGAACAGGCCGAGCGAATCCCGGTCCCCGTGTTCGATGTTGCGAAGCGCGGACTCCTGCATGGCCGTGGCCAGCGCTATCGTCACCGCCCGCTCCGGAAGTCCGCGCTGGGACGCCACCGCTGTGATCGTGGCGGCGTTCGCGGCCTGTTCGGGCTTGATCTCGTAGTCCTGCGGCTTCTCGCCTGTGGCTCTGACGGTGCACCGCGCGGGTCCCGTGCTGCTTGTGACGTACTGCGTCGCCACGTAGCCGGCTATGACCAGCAGAACCGTGCACGCCGCCGCGGTGCGAAGGACTCGCGCGCGGGACTTCTGGGGAGAGGATTCCGAGGGGGACACGGGCACAAAGGTAGCCGGTTTGCCAAGTCCCCCCGCCCGTAGGCTGGGTTCATGCTGAAAAACGGACTCGACCTGCACCAGGACGCCGCCCTGCTGACGGCTCAGCTCGTGGACACGCCCTCGGAGAGCGGGGACGAGCGGCCTCTGGCCGACGCGGTCGAGACCGCCCTGAGTGCGCTGCCGCACCTGACCGTGGACCGCCACGGCAACAACGTCGTCGCCCGCACCGGTCTCGGCCGGTCCGAACGCGTCGTCCTCGCCGGGCACATCGACACGGTCCCCATCGCGGACAACGTGCCCTCACGCCTCGACGAGGACGGCGTGCTGTGGGGCTGCGGCACGAGCGACATGAAGGCGGGCGTGGCGGTGCAGCTGCGCATCGCCGCCACCGTGCCCGAGCCCAACCGGGATCTGACCTTCGTCTTCTACGACAACGAGGAGGTCGACGCGCATCTCAACGGCCTCGGTCACGTCGCCGAAGCACACCCCGACTGGCTCGCCGGTGACTTCGCGGTGCTGCTCGAGCCCTCCAGCGGCCAGGTCGAGGGCGGCTGCCAGGGCACCCTGCGCGTGCGGCTGCGTACCTCCGGCGTACGTTCCCACTCCGCGCGGAGCTGGAAGGGCGACAACGCGATCCATGCGGCCGCGCCGATCCTCGCCCGGCTCGCCTCGTACGAACCGCGGCGCAAGGTGATCGACGGGCTGGAGTACCGGGAGGGACTCAACGCCGTCCGCATCGAGGGCGGGGTCGCCGGGAACGTGATCCCCGACGCCTGCTCCGTCACCGTCAACTACCGATACGCCCCCGACATCGGCGAGGACCAGGCCCTGGCACACGTACGGGAGGTGTTCGCGGGGTGCGGCGAGTGGGATCTGACGGTGGACGACAGCTCGCCCGGGGCCCTGCCGGGGCTCTCGCACCCCGCGGCGAAGGCGTTCACGGACGCCGTCGGCGGAGAGCCGATGCCCAAGTTCGGATGGACGGACGTCTCCCGTTTCAGCGCGCTCGGCGTCCCGGCCGTGAACTACGGCCCCGGCGACCCGAACCTGGCGCACAAGCGCGACGAGCACGTGGACACGGCGAAGATCCTCCACTGTGAGGAACGCCTCCGTGCCTGGCTGACGTCCTGAACGCAGGGACGTCCTGAGTCCGCTCCACGGCCCGGCCCCGCCCCACGGCCTGAACCCGCCGTACACCTGGCCGCCCGCGGGGGTGCGGCTGTCTGTCACGTCTGTACGGGCTCTCCGTGCGTACGCTGAACCGGAATGACCGCAGTCGGAGGGAGCGTGGGATGACCAGCCCGGAGCGAGAGCGAGCACGGAAGCCGCGCGAGCAGCGTCTCGGCCCGGTGGTGCGCCGGCGCAAGCAGATGCAGGCCGAGACGACCGACCAGCGGCTGCTGGACACCACCGGACCTTCGGACTGGGTGCACCAGGACCCCTGGCGGGTCATGCGCATCCAGTCGGAGTTCGTGGAGGGCTTCGGCGCCCTCGCGGAACTCGGCCCCGCCATCAGCGTCTTCGGCTCGGCCCGTACGCCCGTCGACTCGCCGGAGTACGAGGCGGGTGTGCGCATCGGGCGCGCGCTGACGGAGGCCGGCTTCGGAGTGATCACCGGTGGCGGACCGGGGGCGATGGAGGCCGCCAACAAGGGGGCGCTGGAGGCGGGCGGCACGTCGGTCGGGCTCGGCATCGAGCTGCCCTTCGAGCAGGGGCTCAATCAATATGTCGACATCGGTGTCAATTTCCGCTATTTCTTCGTGCGCAAGACGATGTTCGTGAAGTACGCACAGGGCTTCGTCGTGCTGCCGGGCGGCCTCGGCACGATGGACGAGCTGTTCGAGGCGATGACTCTCGTGCAGACCAGGAAGGTCACGCGCTTCCCCATCGTCCTCTTCGGCAGTTCCTACTGGCAGGGCCTCGTCGACTGGCTGCACGGCTCGGTCGTCGCACAGGGCAAGGCGTCCGCGCGCGACATCGAGCTCTTCCACGTCACGGACGACATCGAGGAGGCCGTCGCGGTGGTCACGAAGGAAGCCGGCTGACGGCGCGGGTACGGCGCCGCCGGCACGGGCGCGAAGGGCCCGCTCAGGCGAGCCCGCGCCGCGCCACGGCGGGCGGCCGGTGCCCCGCGATCGACGCGACCATCTCCAGCACCTGCTTCGTCTCGGCGACCTCGTGGACGCGGTAGACGCGCGCACCGAGCCAGGCCGAGACCGCGGTGGTGGCGAGCGTGCCGGTCAGCCGCTCCTGCACCGGCCTGTCCAGGGTCTCGCCGACGAAGTCCTTGTTGGACAGCGATACGAGCACCGGCCAGCCGGTCCGGGTCATCTCCTCCAGGCGGCGGGTGGCTTCGAGTGAGTGCCGGGTCGACTTGCCGAAGTCGTGCCCCGGGTCGATGAGGATGGCGTCCCTGCGCACGCCCAGACCGGCCGCGCGTTCGGCCAGGCCGAGCGTCACGCGCAGGATGTCGGCCACCACACCGCCCTCGTCCGGGTAGCTCACCCGATGCGGGCGCGTGCGCGGCTCGGCGCCGCCCGCGTGTGTGCACACCAGGCCCGCGCCGTGGCGGGCGGCGACCTCGGCCAGGGCGGGATCGACCCCGCCCCAGGCGTCGTTGATCAGATCCGCGCCCGCGGCGCAGACGGCCTCTCCGACCTCGTGGCGCCATGTGTCCACGCTGATCACGATGTCCGGGTGGCGCCTGCGTACCTCTTCGACGAAGCCGGCGGTACGCCGCACCTCCTCTTCGGCCGTCACCTCGTCCCCGGGGCCGGCCTTCACGCCACCGATGTCGATGACCGCCGCGCCCTCGGCCACGGCCTTCTCCACCCGCTCCAGGGCGGGCTCGTCGCGGAAGGTGGCGCCGCGGTCGTAGAACGAGTCCGGCGTCCGGTTCACGATGGCCATGATCACCATCTCGTGCGGCCCGAACTCCCGCTTCCCCAGGCGCAGCATCGCCATCCTCTCGCTCGGCCCTCTCACTCGGCACAAGGGGCGGCACGGGCCGATTCCCCCGGAGGCGACCTTAACGGGCTGTGGAGAGCGCATCCCTTCGAGGCCTGCCGGTTGTGTCAGTGCGGCGTGGCACGATCAGGGAGCATAGGAAGCCTCAGTCATCCGGACGGACATCGGGGAGTTGGCCGTGTTCTGGTTCCTGCTGATCTCGCTCGCCGTGGTGGTCGCCGCGGTGACGCTCGCCGTGGTGGGCAGCACCGGGGAGGGGCGGGGCGGCACCGCCACCGGCGGGCTCGCGGACGCGCCGCCCGACCAGCTCGACGAACCCCTGCCGGCCGGCCGTCCGGTCAGCCGCGTCGACGTGGACGGGCTCCGGCTGCCGGTCACGGCGCGTGGATACCGGATGCAGCAGGTCGACGACGTACTGGACCGGCTCGGTGCCGAGCTGGCCGAGCGTGACGCCCGTATCGCGGAGCTGGAGTCGGCGCTGGCCGGTGCCCAGGCGGCGGCGATGGGGCGGGGCGAGCCGGGCGGGTACGGCGGACCGGGCGCTCCGCGGTCCGGAGAGCTCGGCGAGTACGGGCCGGGGCCGCTCGCGCAGGATTCCCCGGAGCGCGGCGATGGGCGTTGAGGGCGGTGCGCAGCCGGGTCCCGACGGGGCGCTGCGCTGCCCGTGGGGCCTGTCCGCCGAGGACTATGTCGCGTATCACGACAAGGAGTGGGGCCGCCCCGTCCACGGCGACGACGCCCTGTACGAGCGGCTGTGCCTGGAAGCGTTCCAGTCCGGGCTCTCCTGGCTGACGATCCTCCGCCGCCGCGAGGGCTTCCGCGCCGCCTTCGCGGGCTTCCGCATCGCAGAGGTGGCCGCCTTCACGGAGGAGGACGAGGCGCGGCTGCTCGGCGACACGGGGATCATCCGCAACAGGGCGAAGATCCAGGCGGCCGTCGCCAACGCGAAGGTCGCCGCCTCGCTCGGGGAGGGCGGCCTGGATTCGCTGGTCTGGTCGTTCGCCCCCGATCCGGAGGGCCGCCCCGCGCCCCGTACGCACACCGAGATCCCCGCGGTGACCGACGAGTCGAAGGCGCTCGCGAAAGACCTCAAGAAGAAGGGCTTCCGCTTCGTCGGGCCCACGACGGCGTATGCGCTGATGCAGGCCTGCGGCCTGGTGAACGATCACCTGGCGGACTGCTGGGCGCGCGGTGAGATGCGTGCGGGGGCCGGCTGACCGGCGGAGGAGACCCGGGGCCGGGCCGGCCCCGGGCGTCAGCGGCCCCTGAAGCGGGGCTTCTCCTTCTTCACGAACGCCTCGACGGCGGCCTGGTGATCCTCCGACGCGCCTGCGCGGATCTGGAGTTCGGCCTCCTTCCGCAGCGTCTCGGCCAGCGAGTGGCCGGCGCCGTAGGCCAGCGACTCCTTGATCGCCGCATAGGCGCGCGTGGGTCCCTGGGCGAGTTCGCGTGCCACGGCGGTGGCCTGCTCGGCGAGTTCGTCGTCCGGCACGACCCGGTGTGCGAGACCCAGCTCCAGTGCCTCGCCTGAGCGCACGCTCCGCGGGAAGAGCAGCAGGTCGGAGGCGCGGGCGGGGCCGATCAGCCGCGGCAGCGTCCAGGAGATCCCGGAGTCCGCGGTCAGCGCGATCCCGGCGAAGGAGGTGTTGAAGGCGGCCGACTCTGCGAGTACACGGTGATCGGCTGCGAAGGCGAACCCGGCGCCCGCGCCGGCGGCGACCCCGTTCACGGCTGCCACGACCGGTTTCGGCATGCCCGCGATGGCGAGCGTGATGGGGTTGTAGTGCTCTTCGACGGTGCTGAGGGCGCTGCCTCCGCCCTCCTGCAGCGCACCGATGTGTTCCTTGAGGTCCTGGCCGACGCAGAAGGCGCGCCCGTTTCCGGTGAGCAGCACTGCCCGTACGGCCTCGTCCTCGGCGGCGGCGCGGAGGGTGTCGCGCAGAGCCGACTTCAGCTCGGTGTTGAGGGCGTTCATCGCATCGGGGCGGTTGAGGGTGACCGTCGCAAGACCCTCGGTCACGTCATAGAGCACGGTGTCCGACATGGGCCAAGCATGGCCCAGAACACCGGGGCCCCGACAGGGCGTCCCGCCGCGCTCCCACGGGTGGGGGGTGCGCACCGGAGCGGCCGGGGAGGGGCTCAGCCAATTCACGGGCGGGGTGAAGCGGAGCAGTATCGCAGCTTCGTCGACGGATTGAGTGGTTTTGTGCGAGAGCGAGTCACAAGTGATGCGACCTCTTGTTGGTCATCGGGTCCTGCCATGCGGGATAATGGCCGGGAAGCAATGTGTTCGATGCCGGTGACACGCGCGTTGTCGGCTGCGATCAGCTGGTTTCAGGAAGGGGAACGAGCATGGCGGCCATGAAGCCGCGGACGGGTGACGGCCCGCTCGAGGTGACCAAGGAGGGGCGGGGCATCGTCATGCGCGTTCCGCTCGAAGGCGGTGGGCGACTCGTCGTCGAGCTGACCCCGGATGAGGCGACTGCGCTCGGTGAGGAGCTGAAGAAGGTCTGCGGCTGACGCCCGGCAGCGGGGCCGCCCCGCCCGCGGCGGACCGAGCGAGTCATCGGTGGGTTTCCACGGCCCCGGAGCACATCGTGCTCCGGGGCGGATGTGTCTGGCAGCGGCACACGGGAAGCGGCGCACCGGCTCGCCCGCCCGGCTCGTGCTTCACTGAGCGCGCTTGACCGCGCAGAGCAGACCGTCCCCCACCGGCAGCAGCGACGGCACGAGCGCGGTGCTCTCCCGTACGGCGCCCAGGAGTTCGCGGAGCTTGCGCACCTCGGCGGGCTGTGCGGCGGAGTCGACCGTACGGCCGCCTGCGAAGACCCCTTCGAAGCAGACGAGACCGCCGGGCCGCAGCAGGCGCAGCGCCTCGGCGAAGTAGTCGAGGCACTCGGCCCGGTCCCCGTCGCAGAAGACCAAGTCGTAGCCACCGTCGGCAAGGCGCGGCAGCACGTCCAGGGCGGAGCCCGGAATGAACCGCGCGCGGTTGCCGGTGAAGCCGGCGGCACGGAAAGCCTGCCGCGCGGTCTGCTGCTGCTCGGGGTCGGTGTCCACCGTCGTCAGTACGCCGTCGGGCCGCATCCCGGCCAGCAGGTGGATGCCGGAGACGCCGGTGCCGGTGCCGATCTCGGCTACGGCCTTGGCGCCGGCGGTCGCGGCCAGCAGACGGAGCGTGGCACCGGTGGCGGCCGACACCGCGCGCACGCCGGCCTGCTGAGCCCGCTGCCGGGCCCAGCGCAGCGCCGCGTTCTCGGCGTCGTCGACGAGCTCGGCGCCGTAGGCATCGGCGAATGCCCAGCTCGACTGCGGATTGCCGGTAATGGCCCTCTCCTGTCCCCGTCCTCCACGCCACGGTGACTGTATCCGTTGCCCCGGGAACCCGCTGATGGGACCGAGCGTTGTACCGGGGTGGAAGGTGCAGGGGGTGCCGTGCAATTGCGATCGACGACTGTGCAGCGGGAAAAGCAGCAGGACCGGGAGCCGGTCAAAAGTGCTTATCCGGAGCTAACGGGCGAGGTGGTTAGGGTTGGTGTTCCACTGGACACCACCAGAGCCGACAGGGGAGGTGCGGCTGCTGTCCGGGACCGTGGAATGCTAAGGCGTTTTCGCAGGTCGGCGGACGAGCCGAAATCCGTGACTGACACCGCTGACCAGGTCCGCCCTGCCGAATCCGCGACCACGGCGACTTTCGACACCGATGCGGAGAGCCAGGCGTGGACCCCTCCCTCCTGGGAGGAGATCGTCAGCACGCACAGTGCACGGGTCTACCGCCTCGCATACCGCCTCACCGGCAACCAGCACGACGCCGAGGACCTCACGCAGGAGGTCTTCGTCCGCGTCTTCCGCTCCCTGTCGACGTACACGCCGGGCACGTTCGAGGGCTGGCTGCACCGCATCACCACGAACCTCTTCCTGGACACGGTGCGCCGCAAGCAGCGCATCCGGTTCGACGCCCTCGCCGACGACGCCGCCGAGCGTCTCCCCAGCCGTGAGCCCACGCCGCAGCAGCACTTCAACGACACCCACTTCGACGCGGACGTGCAGCAGGCGCTGGACACCCTCGCACCGGAGTTCCGCGCCGCCGTCGTGCTCTGCGACATCGAGGGACTGTCGTACGAAGAGATCGCCGCCACGCTCGGCGTGAAGCTGGGCACCGTGCGCAGCCGTATCCACCGCGGCCGCTCGCAGCTGCGCAAGGCGCTCCAGCACCGCTCTCCCGAGGCCCGCGCCGAGCAGCAGCGCGCGCTGACAGCCGCGGCCCCGGCCGCCGGGGGCGGGGAGGTCGGTGCCGCGTGAGTGGCACGGGCATGCGTGGCACAGTGCCGCAGCCGGAGAGAGAGCTCACTCAGACCGAGCAGCATCTCGGCGACCGTCTCGCGGCGCTCATCGACGGGGAGCTGGGACATGACGCACGCGAGCGCGTGCTGGCGCACCTCGCGACCTGCCGGAGCTGCAAGACGGAGGCGGACGCGCAGCGCCGGGTGAAGAACGTCTTCGCGGACACCGCACCCCCGCCCCCTTCGGACGGACTGCTGGCGCGGCTTCAGGGCCTGCCTGCCGCCGGCCCGGCCGACGGGCCGTTCGACGGCACGCCCTCCGGCGGCGACGGTGCCCGGCTTCCGGGCAGCGGTTCCCGCGGGGCGCTGTCCGACCCGTCGCAGCCCATGGCGAATGCGGAGTCCGGCGGCTCTGTATGGGCGTTCGACCAGCTGCGCGGAGGCCGCGGCGGAAGCGCGCTCTCGCCTGGCCGCGGATTCCGGATACACGAAATGGAGCGGCTCTCCGCGCGGGGCCGCCGCTTCGCTTTCGCCGCGGCGGGCGCAGTCTCGCTGGCGGCGCTCGCCCTGGCAGGCGGCGTGGGCACTGCCGGCACGGCCGGGAGCGGGTCCTCCGCCGCGAAGGGCGACGCCGGCGCTGCCTCTGCCAGCTCCGTCCGTACGGCCAACGCGACCGGCGGCAGCGACAGGGACCGACGTCGCCGTGACGCGAGCGCCATGCGCACCGAAGTGAGCGGCACGGTCCTCAGCGCGAGCACGACGGCCGGTGACAGCAGCGGCGCGGCGCTCAAGGCGGGCCACGGCTCGGGCCTGCACCGCGGTGCTCCCTGGGCGGCTCCCACGGCACCTCCGGCGGAGGGCGAGCGGGCCGGCACCTCCCACCCGCTGCTGCGTGAGGCCTTCCTCTCGTCCCTGGCGCTTCCCACGCCGCCTTCGGCCGCGACCGGCGCATACGGCTTCGGGGCCGAGTCGTATGCCGGGCTTCCCGCGGACGCGTTCCCTGGCGGCGCCATCCGGAAGAGCGCGCCCTCGCCCTCCGCGGTGACCACGGCGGCTCCGCCCCGGCGCTGAGCCTGAGGGGCCCCGAGGGGCGTCGCGTGACGCTGCTCGCACCGCAGCGGCTGAATTGCCGCCGGGCGAGCGGGAATTGCCGGTGATCGGGGCACGACGGCACCAACAGGACCGTTCGTACGGATGCCGAGGTGGGCTCCCACCGTGGCCCGCACTCCGGGTACCGTGAGAGCGGGCCGTGGCACTGCCCGCGAACGATGAGGATGAGGGAGCTGCAAGGTGTTCTTCGACATAGGACCCCTAGAGCTGGTCGCGCTCGTCATCCTTGCTGTTCTCGTCTTCGGGCCGGAGAAGCTGCCCAAGGTGATCCAGGACGTGTCCGGATTCATCCGCAAGGTGCGTCAGTTCTCCGAGAACGCCAAGGACGACATCCGCTCCGAGCTGGGGCCGGAGTTCAAGGACTTCGAGTTCGAGGATCTGAACCCGAAGAACTTCGCCCGCAAGCACCTGCTCGACGGCGACGAGCTGGGCGTCAAGGAGATCCGCAACAGCTTCGACTTCCGTGACGACATGGCGGAGGTCACCGACGCGGTCAACGGCACCAAGAGCGTCGGCGCACGCGGCAGCGGCGGCAGCGGCAGCCGTACGAGCCTGAGCAAGGGCGGGGCGGCCACCGGCCTGGACACGTCCGATCCGCTCAGCAAGGAGAGCCCCCGGAAGCGCCCGAAGGACGAGCCACCGCCCTTCGACGCGGACGCGACCTGAATCTTTCGGGTCACATACCGCGGCACATCGCGCATCGCCCGCATCATCTGCCTCACGCGGGTCACCTGAGAGGCGCATCTCACGTCCCTGATGAAGGGCCGTTTTTTGGTCATGCCCGAAACGGCGGACCCGGGTGGCTATCCTCCCTGTGTCCGGGGTTCGCCGTCCGAGGGGGGCAGGCTGCCCGTGGCACAGGGCATTGAGGAGGCGTCGCACAGATGGAGACGACGAGTCGGGTGGCTGGTGAACCCGGGCCCGCCGCACCGGAAGAGACCGGTGCCGAGCGGGCTGTGGACGGGTTCCTGACGGCTTCCTTCCCGTGGTACGGCCTCGATGAGGCGTTCACCGGACCACGCTGGCTGATGCAGGTAGGTACGACGGCGGACGGCACCGTCGAGCACGGTTCGACGGGGCACGGCGAAGTGCCCTCACTCAAGGTCGAGGCCAATCCGGCCAACCAGCGCTTCGCGGTCGCCGTCACGGTCGCGAGCCGGCCGGTACGGCGCAGCGCGGACGGCACCGGGGTGCTGGAGGCGACATCCGTGTCGACCGCGGCATGGCTCGCCGGCTCGGGGCTGTTGTCGTGCACGTGGCCGCAGGAGATGGAGCGCGGACTCCGGCAGGACTGGCTCGACCAGCAGACGGTCGTGGCCTGGGAGCTCGCCGACGACCTGGGCGGTGCCGGATGGTCCACGCTGACCCTGCCCGTGGACGGAGTCCCCACCGACTTCCACTACCGCGAGTCCGAGTACGGGTGGGTGCTCGCCGGAGCGGCACAGGAAGGCGTGCACATCGGAGCGTACGGGCGCGGCATGAGCGCGTACGGGCTGGGTTTCGCCGTCGTCAAGGACATCACCAGCTACCAGCAGTGACCCGCGCCCAAGGCGTGTGAGGCAAATCACGAGGGGCGTCCCCCACATCGGGGACGCCCCTCGTGCGCGTACGCAACCCTTGCCGGCCTTGAGGGCCTTGCCGGGCCCGCGGCTTCCGCTGGGCGGCCGCCGTCAGAACTTGTTGGTCGGCGTGAGCCCCAGCGACATGCCCGACAGACCGCGCTGACGTGCGCCGATCTTGCCGGCGATGTCGCGCAGAGCCGCGCCCGCCGGCGAGTCCGGGTCGCTGAGCACGACGGGCTTGCCCTCGTCGCCGCCCTCACGCAGCCGCAGGTCGATCGGGATGCCGCCCAGCACCGGCACCTCGGTGCCGGTCGTCTTCGTCAGTCCCTCGGCAACCCGCTGCCCGCCGCCGGTGCCGAAGACGTCGACCATCTCGTCGCAGTGCGGGCAGGGCATGCCCGACATGTTCTCGATGACGCCGACGACCTTCTGGTGCGTCTGCACGGCGATGGAGCCCGCGCGCTCCGCGACCTCCGCGGCCGCCTGCTGCGGGGTGGTGACGACCAGGATCTCCGCGTTGGGCACGAGCTGGGCGACCGAGATCGCGATGTCGCCGGTGCCGGGCGGCAGGTCGAGCAGCAGCACGTCCAGGTCGCCCCAGTAGACGTCCGCGAGGAACTGCTGGAGGGCGCGGTGGAGCATCGGACCGCGCCACACCACGGGGGAGTTGCCGGGCGTGAACATGCCGATCGAGATGACCTTCACGCCATGAGCCGAGGGCGGCATGATCATGTCCTCGACCTGTGTCGGCCGGCCGTCGGTGCCCAGCATCCGCGGTACGGAGTGTCCGTAGATGTCGGCGTCGACCACGCCCACCTTCTGGCCCTCGGCCGCCAGCGACGCGGCCAGGTTGACCGTCACCGAGGACTTGCCGACTCCGCCCTTGCCGGAGGCCACGCAGTAGACGCGGGTCAGCGAGCTGGGCTGGGCGAAGGGGACTTCACGTTCGGCTTTGCCGCCGCGCAGCGACGAGGCGAGCTCGCGGCGCTGTTCGTCACTCATCACGTCGAGTTCGACGGAGACGCGGGTGACGCCCGCGACGCCCTGGACGGCCTCGGTCACGTTCGCGGTGATCGTCTCGCGTAGGGGACAGCCGGAAACCGTCAGATAGATCCCGACGTCGACGGCGCCGTCGGGTGCGATACCGATGGACTTCACCATGCCGAGGTCGGTGATCGGCCGGTGGATCTCCGGGTCGTCCACCGTCGCCAGCGCGGCACGTACTGCGTCCTCGGTGGGAGGGGTCGCAGAGGGATCCCCCTCCCGTACGGACTCTGGGGGAGTGTCGGTAGCCATGCGGAAATGGTACGGCCGCCCGGCGGAGCCCCCGAAGCCCCGGGGTGCGGGGAACCGGCGGAGACAACCGGCGGAACCGAGGTCATGGACGGTCCGGAGCGCCCGGACACCGGAAGGCCCGTATGGCGTGCATCACATGCCGGGCGGCGGACCTCCGGTTCGGGTCACGGTCTGCTCGGCGTCGCGGTCCATCCGACCCGTCTGCTCCAGGTCCTTGACCAGCTCCTGCAGTTCCGAACGGATCCAGTCACGGGTGGCGACCTCACCGAGACCCATCCGGAGCGACGCGATCTCGCGGGTGAGGAACTCGGTGTCGGCGATGCTGCGTTCGTTCTGCTTCCGGTCCTGTTCCAGATTGACCCGGTCCCGGTCGTCCTGCCGGTTCTGAGCGAGCAGGATCAGCGGCGCCGCGTACGACGCCTGCAGCGACAGGGCGAGGGTCAGGAAGATGAAGGGGTATTCGTCGAAGCGCAGCGGCGCCGGCATCACCACGTTCCAGATGATCCAGACCGTGACGACGAACGTCATCCAGACGATGAACCGTCCCGTGCCCAGGAAGCGCGCGATCTCCTCCGACAGCCGGCCGAACGCGTCCGGGTCGTACTCCGGGAGCAGCCTCCGCCGCGGGGCGCGCGGCACGTCCAGACGACCACGCGTGCTGCGCTCCCGCTCGCGCTCGCGGGCCACTTCCAGTTCCCGGTCCCGCTCGCGTTCACGTTCCCTCTCCAGATCGCGTTCGCGGTCGCGCCACCGGTCGCGGCTCCTCTCCCGCTCCCGGTCCTTGTCCCGTTCAGCCGCCATACCGTACGACTCCCTCCGCTCGCGGTCCGCCGGCAATGGGCAACCGCTGCGCGGCCTCCTCACGCCAGTCGTCCGGCAGCAGATGGTCCAGGACGTCGTCGACGGTGACGGCGCCCAGCAGATGCCCGCCCTCGTCCACCACCGGTGCTGCCACGATGTTGTACGTCGCCAGATAGCTGCTCACCGCCGGCAGCGTGGTCTCCGGCGGCAGCGGGCGCAGATCGGTGTCGACGATCGAGCCGACGAGGGTGAACGGCGGGTCCCGCAGCAGTCGCTGGAAGTGGACGAGCCCCAGATACTTCCCCGTCGGCGTCTCGTCGGGCGGCCGGCAGACGAAGACCTGCGCGGCCAGCGGGGCGGACAGGTCGGCGTTGCGCACGCGCGCGAGCGCGAGCGCCACGGTGTCGTCGGGCTGCAGCACGATGGGCTCCGTCGTCATCATGTTCCCGGCGGTGCCCTCCTCGTACGACAGCAGCCGCCGTACGGGCGCCGCGTCCTGGGGCCGCATCAGCTGGAGCAGCCGCTCCTTGTCGTGCTCGGCGAGCTCGGAGAGCAGGTCGGCGGCGTCGTCGGGGTCCATGGCCTCCAGTACGTCCGCGGCGCGTTCGTCCGGCAGCTCGTCGAGGAGCTCGACCTGGTCGTCGGTGGGAAGCTCCTCCAGTACGTCGGCGAGGCGGTCGTCGTCGAGCGCGGCCGCGACCTCGACCCGGCGCTTCGGGGTGAGATGGTGGACGGTGTTGGCGATGTCCGCGGGGCGCATGCGCTCGAAGGTGGCCAGCAGAGTCGCCGCTCCCTGTTCCCTCTCCTCGAGAGCGAAGCCGGTCACCGCCGACCACTCGACGGTCAGGGCTTCGCCCCGCCGCCGGAGCGCGCCTCCCTTGCCGCGCCGCAGCCGCCGCACGAACACCTTGTCGATCTGCCAGTCGCGCCTGGCCGGCAGCTGCTGAATTCCGACGTCGAGGACGGTGACCTGCTCGCCGGTCTCCACCAGGGACACCTGACGGTCCAGCAGCTCACCCAGGACGAGGGTCTCGGACGGGCGCTGTTCGAAGCGCCGCATGTTCACGACTCCGGTGGTGATGACCTGGCCGGACTCCACGCCCGTCACCCGCGTCATCGGGAGGAACACCCGTCGCCTGCTTACCACTTCGACCACCAGGCCGAGCACGCTCGGCGGGCGCTCCCGCTGCGGGCTGCCCGCTCCCGGGGCGGGCTGGCCGCGCAGCATGACGACGACGTCGCGCACCCGCCCCACCTGGTCGCCGTTCGGGTCGAAGACGGCGATGCCGGAGAGGTGAGACACGAAGACCCGGGAGGCGCCTGCGGCCATCGGTCGGGCCCTCCTCGTCCGTACGTGCTCCGGTGCAAAAGCACCCTTTGCCGCCTTCAGCCTAGCCCGGCGGCGCCCGGTGAGAGCGTGTGCGATGGTCCGGACGGCTGCCGTCCGCAACCGGGTGCGCGCACCGGTAGGGTGCGGTTTCCGGCTCGATCTCCAGGAGGTTGCCGACGTGGTTGGACGCGCTCATGTGGCCATCCCGCCGAAGGCAGGGGACACACGAGGAAGCATGGTCCTCAAGGGGGCCGTCTGCGTGGGACTCACAGTGGCGCTCGCAGCGTGCGGAGCCGGCGATCCCGACGCCGGCACCAACGGGGTCGGCAAGCTCTCCGCGTCCAAGATCGAGAAGAAGGCGCGGGCCGCCGCCGAGCAGGCCGACTCGGTCAAGCTCTCCGGCACCGTCGTCAGCAAGGGCCAGACCTACCGTCTGGACATGCGGCTGCAGCGCGACGGCGCGATGGGCAAGGTCGCGACCAAGGGCGGTTCCACCTTCTGGCTCCTGCGCATGGGCAAGCACCTGTATCTCAAGGCCGACGCCGGCTTCTGGGCGCGGCAGGAGAAGGGCGGCAAGCAGCCGTCCCGGTCCGATGTGCAGGCAGCGGGGAAGCTGGACGGCAAGTACGTCAAAGTGCCGCCGGAAGACCCGGCGTACAAGCAGCTCAGTGGTTTCGCCGACATGCGAGTGCTGCTGGAAGGGCTGCTGGTGATGAACGGCAAGCGCGAGACCGGCGAGCGTAGCGAGGTCGGGGGCGTCAAGACGGTACGCGTGCAAGGGGGAAGCGGCAGCGTCGTCGACGTCTCGCTGCTCGGCACGCCGTACCCGCTGCGCATCCAGCGTGCGGGCGGGGCGGGCACTCTCGAACTCGACGACTGGAACAAGGAGTTCGAGCTGGAGGCTCCCGCGAAGCAGCAAGTCGTGGACTACGGCAAGAAGATCGTCGCGAACAAGGGCTGAGCCTTCAGGCGTCCGGTCTTCAAGCTCTCGCGCCTGCCGGCGGCTCCGGCATCGGCCGCCGGCGCATCGGCGGTGGCATACGCATGTTCGCGCTCCTGCTACGTGCCGTGCTGCCGCCGCCTGCGGAACAGCAGCTTGGGCAGCCCCGCGGGGATGCGCCTGCGGGTCGTCGCGGGCGTCGGAGCGGGCACGGCCGCCTGCGAACCGTCCGGCATCGCACCCGGCTTCTGCACGGGCGCTCCCGCCGGCTCCAGCCGCAGCACCCGGCACTCACTGGCCCAGCGTTCCGCGACGGTGGGGAAGTCCGGCGCGTTGAGCCGCTTGCTTCTCAGCTCGCCGACGACCGTCTCCCAGCGTTCGCCGCGCGGCGCCAACTCGACGACGCGCGCGGGCCAGACCACCAGGCGACCGCCCTTGTCCTTGCTGCGCACACTGACCGTGGCGGTGCCCCCGTCCGTCAACCCGAGGCCGTCCAGGGGTTGTTCGAGCGGTCCGCCGCCTACGACACACACGGCACCGTCGTGCCACACGTGCCACAGGGAGCGGGCAGGGCCCTCCGGGCCGCGCACCCAGATGAGGCCGGACTTCTTGCTGGCCTCCTCGATAAGGGCCTGATCGAGCAGCGTCATGAACGCAGGCTACCGGGCGGAGGGGCCCACGTGCCGGTGGCGCCGTGGCCGCCTGTCGCCACCGGCTGTCAACGCGGTACGTCAACTCCGTCCGTCGGCGTAGCCGGTCAGAGCCACCCGTTCCGCTTGAAGCCGCGGTAGATGGCGACGCAGATCGTCACCGTGACGCCCATCACCGTGGGATAGGCGTATTTCCAGCCCAGTTCAGGCATGTAGTCGAAGTTCATCCCGTAGATGCCGGCGATCATCGTCGGCACGGCGAAGATGGCGGCCCACGAAGTGATCTTGCGCATGTCCTCGTTCTGGGCGACGGTCGCCTGCGCGAGGTTGGCCTGGAGGATCGAGTTGAGGAGGTCGTCGAAGCCCAGCACCTGCTCGTTGACCCGCGTCAGGTGGTCGGCGACGTCACGGAAGTACTTCTGGATCTCCGGGTCGATGACCTGCATGGGCCGTTCGCTGACAAGCTGCATCGGCCGCAGCAGCGGTGAGACGGCACGCTTGAACTCCAGCACCTCGCGCTTGAGCTGGTAGATGCGCCCCGCGTCGCCGCCGCGGCGCCCGTTACTCGTGGTGTTGGAGAAGACCTCGATCTCCACCTCGTCGATGTCGTCCTGTACGGCGTCGGCCACGGCGAGATAGCCGTCCACCGTCTGGTCGGCGATCGCGTGCAGCACCACCGAGGGGCCTTTGGCGAGCAGTTCCGCGTCGTCCTCCATGCGGTGCCGCAGGGCGCGCAGCGAGCCCTGGCCGCCGTGCCGCACCGTGATGATGTAGTCCCGGCCGGTGAAGCACATCACCTCGCCGGTCTCCACGACCTCGCTGGTGGCGGTGAGTTCGGCGTGCTCCACGTAGTGGATGGTCTTGAACACGGTGAACACGCTGTCGTCGTAGCGCTCCAGCTTCGGGCGCTGGTGTGCGTGCACCGCGTCCTCCACGGCGAGCGGGTGCAGCCCGTACTCCGTGGCGATGCCGGAGAACTCCCGCTCCGTGGGCTCGTGCAGACCGATCCACACGAATTCGCGGCCGCCGCTCGCGCGCACGCGCCGGAGTGCCTCGTCCGGCATCACCTGGGCCTCGATGCGGCGCCCGTCGCGGTAGACCGCGCAGTCGACGACTGCGGTGCCGGCCGTGTCGGTGCGGGTGTTCTCGTACGGGTACGCCGAGCGGCGTCCCTTGCGCAGGGACGGGCGGACGGCGGCGCGCAGGTCTCGGATCATCGACATGCTGAGCTCCTTGTCGGTGCCGTGCCGCGGCCCGGCTCAGCGCTGCCCGGAATGTGGGCCTACGGATTCGTGCGGCGCACGGCCGGAGGTCTGCAAAGCGGGTACCGCTCGGTGCCGGTCGCGACGGCGTTGGGTGGTTCGCTGTCGGGACGGAGGGGGAGCGAAGCTCTGTGCTCTTCCGCCTCGCGCGTCCTGCGGGACCCGTTGGAGAACTGCCCGGAGAAAAACCTTCCCAGCGAGGTTTCACCGTTGAAACGGCTGGGGAGTAGGGCGCTCAGGAGTGGGGACGCGACCTTGCCACGGAAGAGCAGTTGGTACTGCACGGTCGACTCGGATCCATGTCAGTCCCACCTCCTCCGGCCGGTCCCCGGGCAGGGGACGATTCGCATGTCTGACCAGCAGCCAACGGTAACACCGGTCAGAGGGCCCGGTGTCCGTTCGGGTCGCCGGACGCATCTCTTTGCCTTGTCCTTACGCGGCCTATGCTCGCGTCATGGCTGACGTCACGGACTTGGTGGAGGCACGGCTGCGTTCGGCGCTGGGTGAGCCGGACGCACGGGCATCGGTGACGTTCCTCGGCACCGAGCGGATCGAGGTGCTGCGCTTCCCCGACGAGGACCTCGTGCGCTACGCCACCCTCGGAATGTCCGCCGCCCCGATGACCGAGCCTGCCGCCGCGCTCGCCGACCCGGAGCGCGGACCGCGCGCGGAACTGGTGCTGTCGGTGCGGGCCGGTGCCGCCGCGACCGACAAGGTGCTGCGGCCGCTGGCCGTGCTCGCGGCCTCACCGCAGGTCGAGGGTGTCGTCGTCGCGCCGGGCGCCTCCCTGGACGTCGGTGAACCGCTCTGGCCCCAGGCCCCCTTCACGTCCGTTCTCGTGGCCGAACCGGGCGGCCTGGTCGAGGACTTGGAGCTCGACCCGCCTCTCGACCCTGTCCGTTTCCTGCCGCTGCTGCCGATGACGCCGAACGAGGCGGCCTGGAAACGGGCGCGGGGCGCGGAGGCCCTGCAGGAGCGCTGGCTCCGGTACGGCACCGACCTGCGGGACCCGCACCGCGAGGCCGTACCGCTCGACGGCTGAGCCCCGGCGCCGGCCCGGCGGCCCACTCCGGCCGGGGTCTGTGGAGAGGCCATGGGTGATCGTCCTTGACGCGGGCCTCACCGGGGAGCACCGTTGTTCAACATGAGGGGCGAACCCAGTTGCCCGAAGTGCGGTGGCCGGGTGCGCGCGCCCGGACTCTTCGCAGACACCTGGCAGTGCGACCTGCACGGCACGGTGCATCCGCTGCAGCCCGTCGTTCCCCCCAGCGTCGAAGCTCTCGCCGTGGCAGTGGGCCGTACGAAGGTGCCCGTCTGGATGCCGTGGCCGCTGCCGGTCGGCTGGCTCTTCTCCGGTGTGGCCTGCGCGGGCGACGACCGCAGCGGCGGCCGCGCGACGGCGGTGGCCTGCTCGGGGCCCGGCCCGCTCGGAGGCCCGGGTGAACTCATCCTGGTGGCCGAGGAGTTGGGCGTCGGCCTCGGTGCCCGGTACGCGGGTGTCGACGGCCCCGACCCCGGGCCGGGCATGCGCGTGGACCAGCCGCCGCCGGTGAAGGTGCTCGCCGCGGGGCGGCCCACGCCGCTGTGGCACGTGACGGGGACGGCCGACGACCGTGCCGTTTTCGCGGGCGAGGCGTGCGGACTGTGGCTGTGGGCGATCGTCTGGCCCGAGCAGTCGGGGCTGCTGCTGTACGACGAGCTCGTACTCACCGATCTGCGCGACGCCGGTGCCGAGGTCGACCTGCTGCCCTGCGGCGCGCTCTCGCCGCGCATCATCTCCTGACCCGGACACCCGCCTTCTGCCGTCCCGGGCCGCCCGCCACGGGACGTCTCCGCTGCGCGGCTATCCTGGTGACACCCGCCGCCGTACGGCCCGTCCGCCCCCTCGTCCGCAGCTGGAGCCCTTCTCGTGCGCATCGACCTGCACACCCACTCCACCGCCTCGGACGGCACGGACACCCCTGCGGAGCTCGTCCGGGGCGCGGCGTCCGCCGGTCTCGACGTCGTCGCCCTGACCGACCACGACACCGTCTCGGGCCACGACGCCGCCGCGCGCGCCCTGCCCCCGGGCCTCACGCTGGTCACCGGGGCCGAGCTCTCCTGCCGCCTGGACGGCGTGAGCCTGCACATGCTGGCCTACCTCTTCGACCCGGCCGAGCCGGAGCTCGCCCGGGAGCGCGAACTCGTACGCGACGACCGCGTCCCCCGTGCCCGCACCATGGTGAGCAACCTGCGCGAGCTGGGCGTCCCCGTGACGTGGGAGCGGGTGGCCGAGATCGCCGGCGACGGAGCCGTCGGCCGTCCGCACATCGCTACGGCAATGGTCGAGGCGGGCGTCGTCGGTAGCGTCTCGGACGCCTTCACGGCGGAGTGGATCGCCAACGACGGCAGGGCGTACGCCGAGAAGCACGAGCTCGACCCGTTCGACGCGCTGCGTCTGATCAAGGGCGCGGGCGGCGTGGCGGTCTTCGCGCATCCGCTCGCCGCCAAGCGCGGCCAGTGTGTACCGGAGAGCGCCATCGCGGATCTGGCCGCCGCCGGTCTCGACGGCATCGAGGCCGACCACATGGACCACGAGCCGGCGACCCGCGCCCGGCTGCACGCGCTCGCCGCCGACCTCGGGCTGCTCGCCACCGGCTCCAGCGACTACCACGGCAGCCGCAAGAGCTGCCGCCTGGGCGAGCACACCACCGATCCCGGGGTCTACGAGGAGATCGTGGCCCGTGCCTCCGGCGCCGCGCCGCTGAGGGGTCCCGTCAGGGGCTGACGCCGCCCGGACCGCCGTCCCGGCCTTCGTCGCCGTCGCTGTCGCCGCCCCCGTTCCCGCCCGCTCCTTCGCTCCAGAAGGACGCGAGCGCGCGTGCCGTCTCCCCGGGCCGTTCGGCGTTCGGCGAGTGCCCGGCGCCGGCCACGACGGTGCGTACGGCGCCGAGCCGGACGGCCGTCTCGTCGAGCAGCGGCACCGGCCATGCGTAGTCCACCGAGCCTGAGAGCACATGGACCGGGAGGGGGTCCGGCCGTCCGGAGACGGCCGCGGCGAGTTCGTCGACCCTGTCCGGCTCGGTGATCAACTGCTGTGCGGTGGCGGAGAGTTGCTCCGGTACGTGGGCCATCCAGCGCCGGTGCAGGAACTCGGCGACATCGGGAGGTGTCTCCTCGTCGGCGGCCTCGACCGGGTCCAGTTCGAGCATCGCCTGCCAGATCTCCTCCATCTCCATCACCCCGAGCGCTCCGAGGAGCATCTTCAGGCGCCGCTGCTGGGACGTGGAGACCGCGGCAGGACCGCTGCTCATGAGAGTCAGGGAAGCGAACAGCGAGGAGTCACGCAGCACCGCGGCGCGCGAGACGAGGCCGCCCAGCGAGTGCCCCAGCAGATGGACGCCCGCCGCCGGCCCGGGGGACTCCGCGCCCTCCAGGAGTGCTTCCGCGAGTGCCAGCACGTCCCGGGCCAGCTCGGGCTGCGCGTACGCGGACTCCTCGCGCGGGCCCTCCGTCTCGTACTGGCCGCGGCCGTCGACCGCCACGACGCGGTAGCCCATGCCGGCGAGAGGGTCCAGCAGGGCGATGAAGTCCTCCTTGCTGCCGGTGAAGCCCGGCACCAGCAGCGCGGTGCCCAGCCGGGGCTCGCCCGCCTCGTGCACGGCGAACTCACCGCGCGCGGTGGACAGCCGGTGGGCGCGGACTGCGGGCGGCAGCCCGAGGAACGGCGGCTTGCTCATACGAGGACGCTACCGCTGCGCACATCCCGTGACAGCGCCGCGCACGAGCCTCCGGCGGAACGAACGAGGCCCGGCACCCCGTGATCAGGGGTGCCGGGCCTCGCAGGTGATCCGGGCGGCCGGTCAGCTCTCGGGGCTCGCCTCGGGCTGCTGTGCCGCCTTCGCGCTGTTGCCGCCGCCCGCGCGGGTACGGCGCCTGCGGCGCGGCTTGGCGCCCTCCTCGGCGGCCGCGTCGCGCTGCGGGCCCGCGGCGGTCGCGGTGGCCGTCGCGGTGCCCGCGGAACCGGCATCGCCCGCGGACGCTCCGCCGCCTCCGCGCGTACGGCGCCTGCGGCGCGGCTTGCGCGCCCCGCCGTCTCCTTCGGCGCCCGCTGCCGGAGTCACCGCGGTGCCGTCGGCAGTACCGGCCGCGGGTGCCGTCGTGCCCTCGTCACCGACGGGCCGGCCGTTGCGGGTACGGCGCCGCTGGCGCGGCGGCCGGGCCCGCTTCGGCCGCTCGCCGGATTCGCCGTCCTTGCCCGGGCCGCCGCGTCCGCCGCGGCCTCGTGCCGGACCGCGTCCCGTCTCGCCCAGATCCTCGACCTGCTCCGCCTTGAGGCCCGCGCGGGTGCGCTCGCCACGGGGCAGAACGCCCTTGGTGCCCTCGGGGATGCCGAGTGCCTCGTAGAGATGCGGGGAGGTGGAGTAGGTCTCCTCCGGGTCGGGGAGCCCGAGCTCCAGCGCCTTGTTGATCAGCTGCCAGCGCGGGATGTCGTCCCAGTCCACGAGCGTCACGGCCGTACCGGAGGCGCCGGCCCGGCCGGTGCGGCCGATGCGGTGCAGGTAGGTCTTCTCGTCCTCGGGGGTCTGGTAGTTGACGACGTGCGTCACGTTGTCGACGTCGATGCCGCGCGCCGCCACGTCAGTGCAGACCAGGACGTTGACCTTGCCGTTGCGGAAGGCGCGGAGCGCCTGCTCGCGGGCGCCCTGCCCCAGGTCGCCGTGTACGGCGCCCGCGGCGAAGCCCCGCCGGGTGAGCTGGTCCGCGACGTCGGCCGCCGTCCGCTTCGTACGGCAGAAGATCATCGCGAGCTCGCAGCCCTCGGCCTGCAGGATGCGGGCGACCATCTCCTGCTTGTCGAGGGAGTGGGCACGGAAGGCGTGCTGTGTGGTGTTGGCCACAGTCTGGCCGGCGTCGTCGGGCTCGGACGCGCGGATGTGCGTGGGCCGGTTCATGTAACGCCGGGCCAGGGAGATGACCTGCCCCGGCATCGTGGCCGAGAAGAGCATGGTCTGCCGCTTCACCGGCAGCATCTGGATGATCTTCTCGACGTCCGGGAGGAAGCCGAGGTCGAGCATCTCGTCGGCCTCGTCCAGGACGAGTGTGCGCACGTCGGAGAGCCGGAGCTTCTTCTGGCCCGCCAGGTCGAGCAGCCGCCCGGGCGTTCCGACGACGACGTCGACGCCCTTCTTGAGGGCCTCGACCTGCGGCTCGTACGCACGGCCGCCGTAGATCGGGAGGACCCGGACGTTACGCACCTTGCCCGCGGTCAGCAGGTCGTTCGTGACCTGCTGGCACAGCTCACGCGTCGGTACGACGATGAGCGCCTGCGGGGAATCGGTGAGCAGCTCCGGCTCGGCCCTGCCGGACTCCACGTCGGCGGGCACGGTGACGGACTCCAGCAGCGGAAGGCCGAAGCCCAGCGTCTTGCCGGTGCCGGTCTTGGCCTGGCCGATGACGTCGCCGCCCGCGAGGGCGACGGGGAGCGTCATGGACTGGATGGGGAAGGGAGTGCTGATGCCGACGGCCTCCAGGGCCTCGGCCGTCTCGGAGAGGATTCCGAGTTCGCGGAAAGTCGTGGTGGTCAGGATGCTGGCCTCTTCTGTGTGACGCGTGATGAGGCGGCGAGGAGGGTCGTACCGCATCAGCGGGGGCGGCGTCCTGCCTGCCCGCCGGTCTGTGCGGGACCACTGGCTCTCGCTCAAGCGCTCTTCACGCGAGCGGTCCCTCATGGTCACGGGACGTGTGGGGAAACACGCGCCACGCGGAGGGCGGTCGGGGTCGGAGCCGATCGTCCTCCGACCGGGCATCCGCAGTGTTGCGTTCTGCATCCCGCCGTCCGGCGGGAGCCAATATCACTGTACCCCGGATCCGCGCATGTGTACCGGGGCGATTGTTGTGTACGAGTTCACTGTGGCGTGCCCAGCGGGATGATGAGGCCTGAACCAGGGGCTTCCGGGCCGGTTGGCGCGGGCTATCGTGCTCAGCATGGAGACCAATGGGAAGACCCCCGAGGCTGTGCACACCGGGATCGCCACCCAGGACTGGGCAGAGGCGTCCGCAGACTCCACCTACCGCGCGGCCGTGGTGGATCTGCTGGGTGCCCTGGCCTACGGGGAGCTTGCCGCCTTCGAACGCCTCGCGGAGGACGCGAAGCTCGCGCCCACGCTCGCCGACAAGGCCCAGCTGGCGTCCATGGCTTCCGCCGAGTTCCAGCACTTCGCGCAGCTGCGGGACCGGCTGTCCGTGATCGACGCCGAGCCGACGGAGGCCATGCGGCCCTTCGCCGCCGCGCTGGACGAGTTCCACCGGCAGACGGCCCCGTCGGACTGGCTGGAGGGTCTGATCAAGGCGTACGTCGGTGACTCGATCGCCTCCGACTTCTACCGCGAGGTCGCCACGCGCCTGGACTCCGACACCCGCGCGCTGGTGCTGGGAGTGCTCGACGACAGCGGGCACTCCAGCTTCGCGGTGGAGAAGGTCCGGGGCGCCATCGAGGAGGACCCACGCGTGGGCGGAAGGCTCGCGCTGTGGGCGCGGAGGCTGATGGGGGAGGCCCTCTCACAGGCGCAGCGCGTGGTCGCGGACCGCGACGCGCTCTCGACGATGCTGGTCGGCGGCCTCGCGGACGGGTTCGACCTGGCGGAGGTGGGCCGGATGTTCTCCCGGATCACCGAGGCGCACACCAAGCGCATGGCGGCGCTGGGACTCGCGGCCTGAGCGGAGCACGTGCGGTTCGCGGGCCAGGGCCCGTCCCAGGACGCCGTCAAGGCGGGAAGCCGGGGCGGGCACCGCACCCGACGCCCGAACGAGCGACGGACCGGGGTCGGCAGCGCTTGACCGGCTTGACCGGACAGCCTGACCGGCAGTGCTGGACTCCCCGGGTGGAACCGGCGGTGCTGCGACCGGTCGTGCTTGCGGAATGCTCCCGCGGTGCTACGCGCGTCTACACGTGCGGCGGGCTCGGCACCTTGGGGCCAAGGCGCTGCGGCGGGCGGGCGTTCTCACCGAGCAGCAGTGAGAGGATCGCCACACTCACGACCGCGGCGACCGTCAGCGTCACCAGGGCGTGACCGCCGCCGAGGACGATGTGGCAGATGAGCCCGCCCAGGAGCGCGGCCGCGGGGCCGGTGGCGAGCACGAGAGGGCGGCCGGGGAGTCGCTCGGGAAGCCGCCGGGCGGCGGCATAGGCGATGGCGAGCCCCAGTGCCATGGCGCCGAGTGCCTCCCAGATCATGGGACCTCCTCGGGAGTGGACGGCGGCCGGTCCGGCCACCGTGCAGGTCGGTCGCTCCCGTACTCCCCGTGTGGCCCGCACGCGAAACGGCGGCTTCCCGAAAGATTCGGGAAGCCGCCGCAATGCCGGACGTACAGGTTGCCCGGACGCTCAGATCGTGCCGAACCCCACCTTGCGGCCCGTGTGTTCGCCGATCTCGACGTAGGCGACGCGGTCCGCCGGCACGAGGATCTTGCGGCCGTGCTCGTCGGCCAGGTTGAGCATGTTCGAGCCGCTGTCGGCGAGTGCGGCCGACACGGCGCTCTCGATCTCTTCGGGAGACTGCTTGCTCTCGAAGACGATCTCGCGGGGCGCGTGCTGCACGCCGATCTTGACCTCCACGGCTATGTCCCTCCGAACGGTCAGTTGAATACGCGGTCAGCCGCGCTGTACGGAGCACACATTAGCCCGACGGCCGCCCGTACCGGGGCCCGGCTCCGCACGCCCGCAGCGAACACGCCGGAGCCCCCGCCCAGTGAGGCGAATTCGAGGGGTCGTTGCAACACAAGTGATCAACTGGCTGTTGCCAGGAGCTTAGCGAGGCGCTCGGCTGGGGTTTCCCAGCCGAGCGTTTTGCGTGGGCGGCTGTTGAGTTCGGCTGCGACGGCGTCCAGGTGGTCTCGGGTGTGGACGGACAGGTCTGTTCCTTTCGGGAAGTACTGTCGCAGCAGGCCGTTGGTGTTCTCGTTCGAGCCGCGCTGCCAGGGGCTGCCGGGGTTACAGAAGTAGACGGGGATGTCGGTGGCGATGGTGAATGCCTGGTGGGCGGCCATCTCCGAGCCCTGGTCCCAGGTCAGAGACTTCCGCAGGTGCGGCGGCAGGTCCTTCACGGTCTCGGCCAGCGCGTCTCGGGTGTTGCCCGCGCTGTGACCGGCCGGCAGGTGGACGAGCAGGACGTAGCGGGTGGCTCGCTCCACGAGGGTGCCGATCGAGGACTTGTGATCCTTGCCGATGATGAGGTCGCCCTCCCAGTGGCCGGGAACGGCCCGGTCGGCGGCCTCAGCGGGACGATCGCTGATCATCACCATGTTCGGGATGCTGCGGGGCTGGCGCTTGTAGGACTGTCGGTGGGGCCGGCGCCGTGCGCGACCGGTTCGCAGGGCTCGGGTCAGCTCGCGGCGGAGTTCTCCGCGGCCCTGGACGTAGAGGGCCTGGTAGATGGTCTCGTGCGTCACGTGCATCTCCGGCCGGTCGGGAAAGCGTGCACGCAGAGCGTGGCAGATCTGTTCCGGGCTCCATCGCAGCGTGAGGTGGTCCTGGATGAAGTCACGCAGCTGCGAGTTCTGCCCGATCTTGCCGGGCTTGGGACGCGGGCGCCGCTGTTCGGCTCGGCGATGGGCGGCATGCGGGCGGTAGACCCAGCAAGACGCGTCCCCGCGTAACGGCATGCCGTTACGGCGTACTT
>NZ_LJGT01000041.1:613044-1757199 GCF_001751365.1 Streptomyces abyssalis
AGGCCGTTGGTGTTCTCGTTCGAGCCGCGCTGCCAGGGGCTGCCGGGGTTACAGAAGTAGACGGGGATGTCGGTGGCGATGGTGAATGCCTGGTGGGCGGCCATCTCCGAGCCCTGGTCCCAGGTCAGAGACTTCCGCAGGTGCGGCGGCAGGTCCTTCACGGTCTCGGCCAGCGCGTCTCGGGTGTTGCCCGCGCTGTGACCGGCCGGCAGGTGGACGAGCAGGACGTAGCGGGTGGCTCGCTCCACGAGGGTGCCGATCGAGGACTTGTGATCCTTGCCGATGATGAGGTCGCCCTCCCAGTGGCCGGGAACGGCCCGGTCGGCGGCCTCAGCGGGACGATCGCTGATCATCACCATGTTCGGGATGCTGCGGGGCTGGCGCTTGTAGGACTGTCGGTGGGGCCGGCGCCGTGCGCGACCGGTTCGCAGGGCTCGGGTCAGCTCGCGGCGGAGTTCTCCGCGGCCCTGGACGTAGAGGGCCTGGTAGATGGTCTCGTGCGTCACGTGCATCTCCGGCCGGTCGGGAAAGCGTGCACGCAGAGCGTGGCAGATCTGTTCCGGGCTCCATCGCAGCGTGAGGTGGTCCTGGATGAAGTCACGCAGCTGCGAGTTCTGCCCGATCTTGCCGGGCTTGGGACGCGGGCGCCGCTGTTCGGCTCGGCGATGGGCGGCATGCGGGCGGTAGACCCAGCAAGACGCGTCCCCGCGTAACGGCATGCCGTTACGGCGTACTTCTCGACTGATCGTGGACGGGCTGCGGTCCAGCTCGGTGGCAATCTGCCGGATCGAGGCGTTCTCCCTCAACCGGTCGGCTATGTGGATGCGGTCCTTCTCCTGGAGGTAGCGCGAGGAGCCGGAAGCCGAAGCCTCGACATGGATCGGAGGCTTCGGCTTCCCTGTAGGCGGCGCATGCCAGCCGTTGCGCCATCTCTTGCCGGTCCGCAAGTTGATGCCGACGATCCGGCAGGCCTCTCTGCTGCTGTAGCCCTGCTCCATGAGCCGGAAGTATGCCGCCCGCTCACGCGTCAGACGGCGCCCCTTCTGATGCCGGTCCGCCCGGATCTCGAAGTCCATCGCACCCCTTGAACTGGGGTGTTGCAACGACCACTAGAACTCAAGTCGCCGCGGGGGCTCCGTGAACGCTCCGTACGGGTCACTGCATGGGAAAGCCGGCGATGCCTCTCCACGACAGCGAGGAGATCAGCTTGGCCGCCGCGTCGCGGGGGATGGGCCGGCCGGAGCCGAGCCAGTAGCGCGCGGTGATCTGTGCCATTCCGCACAGGCCCACGGCGAGCAGCATCGACTGGTCGCGCGAGAGCTTGGTGTCCTCGGCGATGACCTCGCTGACGGCCTCCGCGCACTCCAGGCTCACCCTGTCCACGCGGTCGCGGACCGCCGGCTCGTTGGTGAGGTCGGACTCGAAGACGAGCCGGAAGGCGCCGCCCTCGTCCTCGACGTACGCGAAATAGGCGTCCATCGTCGCCGCGACCCGCTGCTTGTTGTCCGTCGTGGAGGCGAGGGCCGCCCGTACCGCTTCGAGCAGCGACTCGCAGTGCTGGTCGAGCAGCGCGAGATAGAGGTCGAGCTTGCCCGGGAAGTGCTGGTAGAGCACGGGCTTGCTGACGCCGGCGCGGTCGGCGATGTCATCCATGGCGGCCGCGTGGTAGCCCTGGGCGACGAAGACCTCCTGCGCTGCTCCCAGCAGTTGGTTGCGTCGGGCCCGGCGCGGCAGGCGCGTGCCGCGAGGGCGCGCCTCTGTTTGCTCGATGGCTGTCACGCCGCCTCCCTGATCAGTCTCTGTGCGCGGTATGCGCTGCGCTCGCCATCGTACTTTTCGGTAACCGGCCTGTGACTGCCGCGGGCCGAATATTTCAGTTCAGGCTGACGCAGCGGGCGCTCTATCGGTACTCATCCTCGTTCACTTCGACCACGCGTGCCTGCTCGGCGGCGTCGGCGGGGTCGGCCTCGATGTCCTCGCGGCCGGTGATCGGCATCTCCCGCTGACGGAGCAGCTCCGCGTGCTGTTCGGCGGCGTCCTCCGGCGGTGCTTCAGGGTCGGCCGGCTCCTCGTCCGGTTCTGCCTCGTAGGTGTCCTCGAAGTCCTCGGGGTCGGTCGGTTCAACAGACATGCTCGCTCCCCTTTCCAGGAAGGACGCCTCCTATTCGAGGCTACGTCGTGGCCTGGGGTGCCTGTGTGATGACGAACACCGGTGAAGCCGTGTGATCGTCTCGTAATATTGCGCCATGTCATCGACCGAGCAGCCTGGTGTGCGGAGCACTCCCGAGGCGGCGCAGACGGTGCCGCCGGCCGGTGATCCCACGGCCCACGACGGCGAGACCGTGCGGTCGGTGTCCCTGTCGGGGCTGACGCTGAACGTCCGCTCACGTCCTCCGCTGCGTGCGGGGCTGCCTCCCGCGGTGTACGTGCACGGGCTCGGCGGCTCATCGCTGAACTGGTCGGCGCTGATGCTGGAGCTCGCCGGCGACCTCGACAGCGAGGCTCTCGATCTGCCCGGCTTCGGTCTGTCACCGCCGCCCGACGACGGCAACTACTCCGTCTCCGGGCACACCCGTGCGGTGATCCGATACCTCGACTCGTGCGGGCGTGCTCCCGTGCATCTCTTCGGGAACTCGCTCGGCGGGGCCGTCGCGACGCGCGCCGCGGCACTGCGCCCGGATCTCGTACGCACCCTGACGCTGGTCTCGCCGGCGCTGCCCGAGCTGCCGCCGCAGCGGACCGCGCTGCCGACGGCCCTGCTGGCGGTGCCCGGCATCGCCGGTCTGTTCGGCAGGCTCACGAAGGACTGGACGGCCGAGCGCCGGACCCGGGAGGTGCTGGCGCTGTGCTATGGGGACCCGGGGCGGGTCTCACCAGGGGGATTCGCCGCGGCGGTCACCGAGCTCGAACGCAGGCTCCGCCTGCCGTACTTCTGGGATTCCCTCGCCCGTTCCGCGCGTGGCCTCGTCGACGCCTACACTCTGGGCGGTCAGCATTCGTTGTGGCGGCAGGCGGAGCGCGTGCTCGCACCGGCGCTGCTGGTGTACGGCGGGCGGGACCAGCTCGTCGGCTTCCGGATGGCGCGCCGCGCGGGTGCGGCGTTCCGTGACAGCCGGATGCTGGCATTGCCCGAAGCAGGACACGTGGCGATGATGGAGTATCCGGAGATCGTCGCGTGCGCATTCCGTGAACTGCTTGTGGATACAGCTCGGTTGACGGCCCATGCCGAACTGGGAAACGCTTCGTCGCCGAGGCCCGTACCCCCGGAAGGTGAGTAGTGGGACGCCATAGCCGCAAGGGGCGCGCAAAGGCCGGTCATCCGTCCGAGCGAGCCGTGCCGCGTGGCGACGACCCACCGTCGTACGGCATGGCCGACGCCGGGGCGGCGGCCTCCCGTCCGCAGCAGGCGGCCTACGGGCCGCCCGATCCCCGCGACTCGTCCGAGGACGGCGCCTTCTCCTGGCACCGTGACGAGTACAAGCACGGATACGGCCGCGGCTCGTCCGTGCGCGGCGGCCACCCCGAGCACCGCGAACCGGGCGGCGGCTGGGGTGCCGACTCCTCGGGCCGCGGGCCGGAGGGCGGCAACGCGGCGGGACGGGTGCTCCAGGGCACGCCGGGTGCGGCGGTCGGCATGGGGCGGCCCGCCACCGGCCCCCGCCAGGAGTACATCGAGGCTTTCGACGACGGCGTGTTCGGCCGCGACAAGGCGGGCGGCCCGAGCTCCCTGCGGGCTCCCGCCCCGCGTCATCCCGGTGCGGCAGGCCGTGCCCCGGGCCGTTCTCTTCCCGATCCGGGCCCGGCTCCCGTCCGGCGCCCGGGAGGCCGCAGACCGGGAACTCCCGGACCGTGGAACGGCTACGACGGCTACGACGAGCCCGGCGACTTCGCGCAGAGCGGCCGCGGGGGTGCGGGCGGGCACGGGCCGCGGGGCGGCCCCGACGCGGACGGCGGACTTCCGCATGCTCCGCCTCCGCGCGTGCCGGTGCAGGTTCCCCGTACGGGGAAGGGCGGCGGCCACAAGGGCAAGGCGGTCACCGCTGTGCTGGCGGTCGCCGTCACGACCGTGATCGCGTTCGTCGTCGCCGGTCAGGTCGCCGACGGCGGCGGGCCGGGCGGTGACGGTGGCGAGGAGGGCGCCGCCGCAGAGCGCGGGGTCGCGGCGGACGAGCCGGCCTCCCGCTCGGACAAGGGCAGAGGCGTTCCGGGCCAGCCGCAGGGTGCCGCCCCGACGTACACGGAGAAGCTGAGCAAGACCTTCTCTCTGAAGTCCGGGTTCAAGGGCAAGGGCGACTTCAGGGCGGTCCCCGGCAGCCACGAGGGGGCCGGCGGCAACGAGGTGATGCGCTACCGCGTGGACGTCGAGAAGGGGCTCCCGCTGGACTCCGGCCTCTTCGCGGAGGCGGTGCAGAAGACGCTGAACGACAAGCGCAGTTGGGCGCGTGGCGGGGAGCGCAGCTTCGAGCGGGTCGCGAAGGGGGACGTCGACTTCGTCATCACCCTCGCCAGTTCGCCGACGACGGACGTCTGGTGTGCGAAGTCCGGGCTGGACACGAGTGAGCAGAACGTCTCCTGCGACTCGGCCTCCACGGACCGCATCATGATCAACGCCTACAGGTGGGCACAGGGTTCGAAGACCTTCGGGGACGACCGGATTCTCGGCTACCGGCAGATGCTCATCAACCACGAGGTGGGGCACAGGATCGGCAAGGACCACGTCGGCTGCCCCAAGGACGGCGACCTCGCCCCGGTGATGATGCAGCAGACCAAGTCCCTCACCACGGACGGGGCGAAGTGCCGCCCCAATCCCTGGCCGTTCCCGCGCGGTTAGTCCCCCGGAGCGCCTGCGGGTGTGGGAGGTGTCCCCACCGGCACGGGCGCTTCGCGCGTGTGAGGCGTCCCCTCCATCCGGACGGGCGCTTCGGGCGCGAGGTGCTCACGGCTTCGGGTGGGCGGCGTGGTGCGTTCAGGGTGGCCGCTTGAGTCCGGATTGGTCACCTAGCGCACAGGAACGTCCAACTGGGCGGTAAGTCACGGGCATTCACCCCTTTTGGTGGCGCGACGGACAACCGTCCACCGTGTGCATGGGGCGCGCATAGCGTCTTCCGCGTCACGCCATCGGCCCGTACGGGCGATGGCCCACTCGGAGAACCGGTCGGGGGTGATGCGTCCGTGCGCATCGCATTGTTTACGGAGGGTGGTTATCCCTACGCGCGTGGTGAATCGGTCGTGTGGTGCGACCGGCTGCTGCGCGGTCTCGGCGGGCACGAGTTCGACGTGTACGCGCTCAGCCGCAGCGCCCGCCAGGAGAGCGGGCGCCGGTGCGAGCTCCCGGAGAACGTGCGCCGGGTGCGCACGGCGCCGCTGTGGGACGCCGCCGCGGGCCGTGGTGCGGGCGACGCGCGGGCGGGCTCGTCCAGTTCGTACGGACGGCGGGAGCGGCGTCGCTTCGGCGAGTGCTTCCGGGAGCTCGCGGGGGCCGTGTGCCGCGGTGGCGGAGCGGGCCCGGGTGAAATCGCCGAGAGCGCGGGGCAGTTGGCGGACCGTTTCGCCGCGGGCCTCTACGGCCTCGCCGAGCTCGCCCGCGACTGCGGAGGCGGGCTGCGCGCGGCGCTCCGTTCCGAACTGGCCGTCCGCGTCCTGCAGTCCGCCTGCCGCGAACCCGGGTCTCTGCGCGCGCTCCACTCTGCGCAGGTGACGGACCTGCTCGCCGTGTCGGAGCGCCTGGAGCGCGCACTGCGGCCGCTCTCCCTCGACTGGTACGGAGACGGTGAGGCGGGAGCGGAGGAGTGCGGCACCGGTCTTGCGGGCGTGGACCTGTGCCATGCGGTCGGGGGCGGCCCTGCGGCTCTTCCCGGGCTCCTGGCGAAGCGATTCTTCGGTACGCCACTGCTGATCACCGAGTACGGCGTGCGCGTGCGCGAGCACTATCTCGCAAGCGCCGCGGACGCCGTGGCCCCGGCCGCCGCGGGAGCTCCCGTACGGGCGCTGCTCGCGTCGTTCCAGCGGCAGCTGGCGCGCGAGGCTTACACCCGGGCGCAGCTGATCACGCCGGGGAACACCCACGGACGGCGCTGGCAGGAGCGGTGCGGTGCCCCGCGCGAGAAGCTGCGCACGGTCTATCCGGGCATGGACGCCGCACCGTTCGCGGACCTGGGCGAGGAGGCCGGCGGCCGCAGGGCGGGGGACGCCACGCTGGTCTGGGCGGGGCGCATCGAGCCGGGCAAGGACCTGATCGGTCTGCTCCACGCCTTCTCTGAGGTGCGGCGGGCGGTACCGGGCGCGAGGCTGCGCATCGTCTCCACCGCGCCCGGGCGCGGGCCGGAGGCGGGCGAGTACGAGTCGCGGTGCCGTGGGCTGGCCGCGCAGCTCTTCCCGGACGAGGCGGCCCACGCCGTGGCCGTCGGAGAGAATCCGGTCTCCTTCGAGGAGGCGGGGACTCCGTCGGTGCCCACGCCGGCCGACGCCTACGGCGCGGGATGCGTGGTGGTGCTCTCCAGCTCGGTCGAGGGATTTCCCGTACCGCTGGTCGAGGCCATGTTCAGCGGGCGGGCCACCGTCTCGACCGATGTCGGCGCGGTGTGCGAGGTGATCGGCGGCACGGGTCTCGTCGTACCGCCGCGCAACCCGCGGGCGCTGGCGGACAGTTGCATCGCGCTGCTGCGTGATCCGGAGAGACGGGAGCGCCTGGGGGCAGCGGCGCGTGCCCGCGCACTCGAACTCTTCACCGTCGAGCAGAACGTCGCGGCCTTCCGCGCCATCTATCTGGAGCTGATGTCCCGCTGGCCCGTGGGCACGGGTGAGGCGGCGGGTGCCGCCGGCGGTGAGGAGCCGCTGCCCTTCGCGAGGCCGCCCGAGTCGCATGTGCCGGGCCGCTGGGCCGGAGGCGCGGGCGGTCCGGGGGGTGCTTCCGCGGCGCGGCCGTTCCCGGGGGTGCGCATGCCGGCTGCCTTCACATCGCTCATGCTCGTCGCGGGATCGGTCCGGCCGGCGCTTCTCCCCGCGGCACACGCGGGGCGCGAACACCGTAAGGGTGAGGTCAGATGAGCGATCACGCATCAACGCCCGGCAGCGCCGCCGGTACCGCTGCGCCTCCGGCCCCCGCCGGGCGCCCGTACGAGCCGTGCGCCCCGGCCGGAGCGGACGCCTGGGACACCCGGTCCAGGGCGCTGGTCGAAGGGGCGGGGCACGGTTCGGGACGCGGGCAGGGGACGGTCCCCGGCCAGAAGTCCGGACACGCGGCGGGCAGCGGGAGCGGAGCGCGGCCCGCGCGTGCGAGGCCGGGGCAGAAGTCCCAGCCGTCCCAGTCGTCGAAGGCGTCGGAGCCGTCCCAGCCGTCGAAGGCGTCCGGGGCGTCCGCGGCGCCAGTGCAGTCCCCGCCGCCGCCCGGCTCCCAGCCGGCCGACCCGGTGCGGGAGTTGATGCACCGCCACCGCGAGCTGTGCGAACGGGCCGTGGACCCTCTGGAGATCGCCGCCGCACTGGAGGCGCACGGAGTGACCGACCGCGTCGCGGCGCGCTTCCGGCACCGGGACGTCTTCTCCCTCGCCGAGGAGCTGTTCGCGCGCGTGCCGCGAACCGAGGGCCGCGGCCCCGGCCCCGGTACCTCCGGCGTCCCGGCCGCCCGCGTGGGCCAGGCGTGTGCGGCGGCGTCGCCCTCCCCCGGCTCACCGGCGGGCGTGCTGCTGGCGCTGCTGTGGGTCCTGCCGGGTGTGCTCGCCGCCGCCGCGGTCGCCGTCATCGCGTCGGCCGGTGCGGGGTCCGGCCAGGAGCACGGCCCCGGGGCGGTCCACGCCTTCGCCTTCGCCGTCGGCCTCGGTCTGGCGTGTGCGCTGGTGCCCGCCGTGTGGTGTGCCCGCTGGTTCGCCGTACGGGCCCGGCGCAGCCTCGAACACAGCCGCAGCCTGGCCGAGTTCGCTGCCGGTACGCGGCCGTTGCTGACCGCGGCGGCGGTGCTATTCACCGCGGCTCTGACCGGCCTCCAGTTCGCTTCGCGGGAGATCGCGGCGCTCGCCCTTGCACGGGGCGGCGCGGCCGGCGCCGTACTGCAGGCGGGGGCGACGCCGGCGGTCACCGCGCTCGGGGTGCTGCTCTTCGCCGCGCTCCTGCTGGCGATGCACGGCTTCCGCGGAACGGCTGCCGCGGGGCTCGTCGCCGCCTGTGCGCTGCAGGCCGCCGGCGCCTCCGCCGGCTCCGGCGCGACCGGGGCGTCCGCCGCGTCCGTCGTCGCGGCCGCCTGCGGCTGCGCTGCCCTGTTCCTGCTGGGGTGCGCGTACCGCCTGCTCAGCGGCGCCTCGGCGCACCGCCCCCGGGGCTCGGCCGCCCAGCCGGAGCCGCCCGGCGGAGAGGGAATCCGGGGCGGTCCCGGGAGCTGCGGCCCCTGTGCGAGCCGTGCTCCGCGCGAGCCCTGCGAGCGCTGCGAGACCCCGCACGGCACAGCGACCTGACAGCTGCCGTGTCCGTGCCGGTCCCCGGCACACAGACCCCGCGCCGACGCCCGACGAGGGCTCCCGCGCGCGACCCGTGGAACGACAAGGAGCAACGAAAGATGATCACTGCACGGCCGTCGTACCGCATCTCCGAGGAGGGGGACACGCGATGAGGGTGCTTCTGCTCGGTGCCGGCGGCCATCTCGGCCGCTTCGTCGCCGACCGCCTGCTGGCGGATCCCGCCGTACAGCTGACGGCCCTGGGCCGCAACGACGACGCGGACGTCCGGTTCGACCTGTCATCGGGAAGTCCCGGCGCGCTCACGCGCTTCCTGGACGCGGTGCACCCCGGCGTCGTCATCAACTGCGCGGGCGCGACCCGCGGCAGCGCACGCGAACTGACCCGGCAGAACACGGTCTCCACCGCCACCGTCTGCGAGTCGCTGCGCCGCAGCGGCTGCGACGCGCGTCTGGTGCACCTCGGCTGCGCGGCGGAGTACGGGCCGTCCACCTCCGGTTCGTCCATCGGCGAGTCCGCCGTACCGCGCCCTGGCGGGCCGTACGGCGTGAGCAAGCTCGCGGCGACGGAGCTGGTGCTCGCATCCGGGCTGGACGCGGTGGTGCTGCGGGTCTTCTCGCCAGCAGGGCCCAGCACTCCGGCCGGTTCGCCGCTGGGGCGGCTGGCGGAAGGCATGCGGCGAGCGATGCAGCAGGGCGACAGCGAACTGAAGCTGAGCGGGCTCGGCGTGCAGCGGGACTTCGTGGACGTACGCGACGTCGCGCGCGCCGTGCACGCCGCGTCGCTCTCCGCGGCGCAGGGCGTCATCAACATCGGTACGGGCCGGGCCGTACGGCTGCGCGACGCCGCCGGCGTCCTCGCACGGGTGGCCGGATTCGGGGGTTCGCTGCACGAGCTGGAACCGGGCGGAGGCGTGGCGCCCTCGTCCGTCCCGTCCGCGTACCCCTATCCCGACGGCTGCGGCAGCTGGCAGCAGGCGGACGTACGGACCGCACGCGACCGTCTGGGATGGCGGCCCCGCATCGGCCTCGAGGAGTCGCTGGCCGACATCTGGATGGAGGCCGCATGCCGCATCTGATGACTCCCGGCGGAACACTCCGCGCACCGGCCGGGCCGACGGGCCGCACCGGATTCGGCGTGCCCGGCTGGGCGCACCCGATGCTCGCGCCCGTCGAATGGGCGGCGCTGACCCAGCCGGGGCTTCCACTGCACTGGGCCGTGCTGGACGTGGCCGGGGGCCCCGGCGCGCGGCCGGACCCGTACTGTCTGGCGGCGGCGGCCAGGCTGCGCGAGTCCGGCGTGACCGTTCTGGGCCATCTCGGAATGCGGGACGGCACGCGGTCGTTCGGCGAGCTGGTGTCGGACGCGCACCGCTTCCTGGACTGGTACAGCGTGGACGGCTTCTACCTCGCGCGTTGCCCGGCCGGGCGCGCACATCTCACGGAGACCGCGCGGACGGTGACGACTCTGCGCGCGCTCTGCGCACAGCAGCGCCGCTACCAGGACCGGCACACCGTGGGCCTGGTCGCTCCCGGCCCGCGTGGTGCCGGCCCGCGCGCCCCGGGTACGCGTGCGGGCGCGGACGCGGTGGTGGCACCGGCGGCCCGCCCGCGTGCGGCACTGGTCTTCGGCCACGGCACCCATCCGCATCCCGGATACGCGGACCTCGCCGACCAGTTGGTGACCTTCTCCGGCTGCTGGACGGACTACCGCTGGTCGCAGGCCGCCGAATGGACCGCCGACCATCCGCCGGAGCGCTTCTGCCACCTCGTGCACGGAGTTCCGCGCATGCACATCGACGAGGCGCTGCGCGTCGCCCGCTGGCAGGGCGCGGGCACCGTGTGGTTCACCGACAGGACGGACAAGGAGGGCCAGAACCCCTGGGAGGCGCTGCCCGGCTACTGGGACGAGCTCGTCTCGCGCATCGGACCGGGTGTCTCGGAATGAGACCGTGCGTGGCAGTGTTACGGGAGAACAACCGTACGTTCCACCGACCAACGGAGTCCCCGTGTCGCTGCCACCCCTGGTCGAGCCGGCTGCCGAGCTCACCGTTGACGAGGTCCGCAGGTATTCGCGTCACCTGATCATCCCCGACGTCGGGATGGACGGGCAGAAGCGGCTGAAGAACGCCAAGGTGCTCTGCGTCGGCGCGGGCGGCCTCGGGTCGCCCGCCCTGATGTACCTTGCGGCCGCGGGCGTGGGCACCCTGGGAATCGTGGAGTTCGACGAGGTCGACGAGTCGAACCTGCAGCGCCAGATCATCCACAGTCAGTCGGACATCGGGCGTTCAAAGGCCGAGTCCGCCAAGGACACGGTGCAGGGGATCAACCCCCACACCACGGTCAACATCCACGAGGAGCGCCTCGACTCCTCGAACGTGATGGACATCTTCGCCCCGTACGACCTGATCCTCGACGGTACGGACAACTTCGCCACCCGCTACCTGGTCAACGACGCCTGCGTGCTGCTGAACAAGCCGTACGTCTGGGGCTCCATCTACCGCTTCGACGGCCAGGCCTCCGTCTTCTGGAGCGAGCACGGCCCCTGCTACCGCTGCCTGTACCCGGAGCCCCCGCCGCCCGGCATGGTGCCGAGCTGCGCCGAGGGCGGCGTGCTGGGTGTGCTGTGCGCGTCGGTCGGCTCCATCCAGGTCAACGAGGCGATCAAGGTGATCGCCGGCATCGGCGAGCCGCTGCTCGGCCGCCTGATGATCTACGACGCCCTGGAGATGAGCTACCGGCAGGTGAAGGTCCGCAAGGACCCGGACTGCGCGGTCTGCGGTGAGAACGCGACCGTGACCGAGCTCATCGACTACGAGGCGTTCTGCGGCGTCGTCTCCGACGAGGCGCAGGAGGCCGCGGCCGGCGCGACCATCACTCCCAAGCAGCTCAAGGAGTGGATGGACGACGGCGAGTCCCTCGAGGTCATCGACGTGCGCGAGCCGAACGAGTACGAGATCGTCTCCATCCCCGGTGCGAAGCTCGTCCCGAAGAACGACTTCCTGATGGGGAACGCTCTCCAGGACCTGCCGCAGGACAAGAAGATCGTCTTGCATTGCAAGACGGGTGTCCGGTCCGCGGAAGTCCTGGCCGTGCTGAAGGACGCGGGCTTCTCGGACGCCGTACACGTGGGCGGCGGAGTCATCGGCTGGGTCAACCAGATCGAGCCCGACAAGCCGGTGTACTAGAGCCCTGGCCCGGGCGCAGCCCCGCCCGCAGTCACACACCCGTACCGCACTCCCGCACTCGACCGCGAAGCACCGCACCGCTGCCGGCCCGGACGCACACGTCGCTCCGGGCCGGCAGCGTGCGTACGCGCCCTCTCGTCAGATGGCGCCCTTCCGCGTGAGGTGCGAGAACGACAGCCAGCCGGGCCCCACCGGCAGCCACAGCGTCAGCAGCCGGAACAGCAGCACGGCGGGCGTCGCGATCTCCTTCGGCACCCCGAACGTGATCAGACCCGCGATCAGCGCGGCCTCCACCGCACCGAGACCGCCCGGCGTCGGCGCCGCCGACCCCAGTGCGTTGCCCGCGAGGAAGACGACGGCGATGCTCGCGTAGCTCGCGTCGTAGCCGAAGGCCCGTACACAGGCGTCCAGGCACATCACGAACAGCAGCGTCATCAGCAGCATCCCGCCGATGCCCGTGACGAGCTTCCGCGGCCGCTGCACCACGTCGAGCATGCGGGGGACGACGCCCGCGAACAGCGAACGCAGCCTGGTCGAGACGAACCTGCGCAGCGCCGGGATCGCGGTGACGATCAGGACCAGCACCGCCGCCGCGAGCAGCCCCGCGATCACCGTCCTCGACGGTGAGAGGGTCGGGGTGTGCTCGGTGCCGGTGAGATAGCCGAAGACGAGCAGCAGCGTGATGTGGCTGCCCAGGCCGAAGAGCTGGGAGGCGCCGACGCTCGCCACGGCGAGCCCCGGACGTACGCCCGCGCGCTGCAGGAAGCGGGCGTTGAGGGCGACGCCGCCGACCGCCGCCGGTGCCACCAGCTTCACGAAGGAGCCCGCGACCTGGGCGACGACGGTACGCGGGAAGGGCACCTTCTCGGGTACGAAGCCCAGCAGCGCCATGGCGGCCGCGAAGTACGTACACGCCGAGAAGAGCGCCGCGCCGCCCACCCAGGCCCAGTTCACCTCACCGAAGACCTGCCCGAACTGCACCTGCGTGAGCTGGGAGAGCAGGAAGTACGCGGCCAGCGCACCCGCGATGAACGTGACCAGCGTGCGCGGCTTGACCCGCTCCAGCCGGGCCGGCTCTATCGGCGCCTGCGGCCTGACCAGCAGCACCTGCTGGCGGATCTGCGCCAGCAGGTCCTCCTCCCGCGCCTCCTCCAGCGCGTCGTCGATGGCCCGCTTCTCCGCGTTCTTCTCCGCGCGCAGCGACTTGCGGTCCGTCTTCTGCACGGCGCCGTGCGCCGTCCTCCCGCTCTCGTCGTGGTCCTTGGTGTCCTTCCTGGCACGTGAGGCCTCGATGACGGCGTCGCGTTCGCGCTGTGCGCGCTCCTTGGCGAGCCTGCGCAGCGTCGTGCGGGTACGGCGGCTGAGCGCGATGGGCTGCAGCAGCGGCAGGCTGTCGGCCACCGAGTCGGGCCCGAGTACGTCGACGGCGGCGGCGACCGCGCGCTCAGCGCCGACGCGCAGCCCGAACGTCGTCAGCAGCTGGGCGATGTCCATGCGCAGGACGACGTCGCCGGCCGCGATCTCCCCCGCGCGCATGTCCGTCAGATAGACCGTTCCGGAGCTGTCCACCAGCAGTGCGTCGCCCACCAGGCGCCGGTGGGTGATGCGGCGCGACTGCAGCGCCTCGACCTGGCGCCAGGCCGCGCGCATAAGGGTGTCGGTGATCTCCTCGTCCGGGAGGGAGTCGAGGGTGCGGGCGTCGATGTGCTCGTAGACGAGCATCACCGCGTCCGGACCCAGCTCCGAGGTGGCGACCAGGCGCGGGGCGTTGGCTCCGGCCGCGATGGCGGCGTACGCGAGAAGCGCCTCCTGTTCGAGCGCCTGGCGCAGGGACTGCAGGCTGCGGTTCTGGATGATGCCGCGCAGGGTCAGACGGCGCCACACCCGGTAGAAGAAGCCGTGCGCCTGCTGTTCGCGGTCGACGACGGTCACGTCGATGGGCGGGCCGTTCTCCAGCGTGACGAGGTACCGGCGGCCGTGGTCGCCCGACTCGGTTCCCTCGAAGGCGTCCGCGTCCTCGACGCGCTTGGCGCTCACCGGGTTGAAGCCGACGCGCCGCAGCCCCGCGAGCAGCGTCTGACCGGTCGGGCGGACGTTCGGGGTGCCGACGGCGTACAGCGTGCCGTACGCCACGGACCAGCCGATCAGCACCGTGACGATGATCGAGAAGAGGGTCGAGTAGCCGGGGAAGAGGATCGCGAAGGCGTTCAGCAGAAGCACCGCCCACAGCAGCACCCGCCAGCGCGGCCTGCGCGCCATGCCGACTGCCGTCATGTAGGCGATGACGGGGGCGAGGTAGCTGTGCACCGGGGTGGTGAGGTCGGTGTCGGTGATCTGCTTGGTCAGGGCGTCCCGCACGGAGTCGGGCGCGGCCTGCGCCACCCACAGGTCGACGGCCAGCGAGGCACCGTGCGCGAGGACTGCCGCCAGGACCCCGTCGGCGATGCGCAGCCCGTCCCGCTTGATCAGCCGCTCGATGGCGAACGCGACGGGGACGAGCAGGATGACGATGCTGGACGCGAGCCCGGTGACGCTGATCAGCAGGGGCGGAGCCTGCTGTGTGCCCTTGTCGATGTCCTGTTCGAGGCCTGCGGTGGTGCCGTGGGCGAAGTTGGCGATGATCAGTACGACGGTGATGGCCAGCAGACCGAGCCCCAGGCGGAGCAGGTCGGAGGGGCGGTGCACGCGGGCGGAGAGCAGCGGCTCGTCGCTCTCGACGGCGTCGGAGGGCCCGGCCCTCGACGAACCGGCAGAGCCGGCGGAACCGCCCGGACTGCCTGAGCCTCCCGAACTGACGGAACCGCCGGCGGCTTTGGCAGGTCTGGTGCCGCCGGTGCCGTCGGAACCCCCGGCTCCTCCGGGGGCGGGGGGCAGGTCCGAGGCTCTCCCGGGCTTCTCGCCGCCGTCCGCGTCCTCGCGTCCTGACCCGTCCGGACCCTGCCACTCTCGGGCGCCGTGCGGCTCGTGCCGCCCCGCCGGTCCGGGGCGTCCGTCCGCCCGGCCGCGGGCAGCACCGCGGGAGGTGCCGTCCGCCCCGTCGGCGGGCCGTTCACCTTGCCGCCGGCCGCCTGCCGGCCCGTCCTGGTCCCGTATCACTCGTCACCGCCCGCACGATGGTGGCACGAGGGGAAACGGGAAGTGACGTCCAGGGTGGCCTTGAATGCGTGCAGAGCCCTTCCGCGCGGCGGCTGTCGGTGGCGTGCGGCACCATTGCCCGCATGCAAGCGAGCGAGCCGGGGCCGCCGGACCTGCCCGAGTACGCGGAACGGGTCCTCGACGCAGCCGAGCACATCCCCGCCGGCCGTGTCATGACGTACGGGGACGTCGCAGAGTGGCTCGAAGAAGGCGGCCCCCGTCAAGTGGGCCGCGTCATGGCGCTGTACGGAGGTGCGGTGCCGTGGTGGCGCGTCGTACGGGCCGACGGAGTGCTGCTCGCGGGCCATGAACTGCGCGCGCTGGAGCACTACAGGGCGGAGGGCACACCGCTGCGTGAGGCCGGCCGTGCGGCGGAGGGACACCTTCCGCGGATCGACGTGCGGAGGGCCAGGTGGGACGGACGGATGTGACCTCGCACTGCGGCGCGTACTGCGGCTGCTCACAGTTACCACCTTCCGCCATCTCCGCTTCCCGCTCGCAGCGGGCCACCCGTACGGAGTACACGAGCACCGCGCTGCGGCCCGTGTGCCCGCTGGCGTAGCGTCTGCACCATTCAGCACAGACCCTCCCCGAGGCGATCCACGTGAGCTCCTCTTTCCCGTCCGACGCGCACCGGCCGGGGTCCGGCAGCGGTCCGGGTCCCGGCTCCGCTCCGGCCGCCGGTCCGTACCGGCTGGTGCGCACGCGGCCGGTGCCCACGGATCCTCCTGCCTTGGACGCACAGCAACGCGAAGTGGTTGACCATTCCGGCGGACCGCTGCTGGTGCTGGCGGGCCCCGGCACGGGCAAGACCACGACGCTCACCGAGGCCGTAGCGGAGAGGGTAAGGGCGGGAGGCGATCCGGAGCGCATCCTCGTACTCACCTTCAGCCGCAAAGCCGCCGTTGAACTGCGCGACCGGATGGCCGCACGCCTGACCGGCCTGGCCGAACGCACCTCGGCGCCGCAGGCGACGACCTTCCATTCGTACTGCTACGCACTCGTACGCGCGCACCAGGACGCCGAACTCTTCGCGGAGCCGCTGCGGCTGCTGTCGGGTCCCGAACAGGACCTCTACATCCGCGAACTGCTGGAGGGTCAGCTGGCCCTGGAGTCCGAGGGCCGCGGCCGCATCCCCTGGTCCGACGAGCTGAGGGCCTGCCTGACGACGCGCGGCTTCGCGGACGAGGTACGGGCGGTGCTCGCACGCAGCAGGGAACTGGGCCTCGGGCCGGACGAACTCGGCGACTTCGCGAAGCGCACCGGACGCCCCGACTGGTCGGCGGCATCGGGCTTCCTCGCCGAGTACCTGGACGTGCTCGACGCGCAGGGCGTGCTCGACTACGCGGAGCTGGTCCACCGTGCCGTGCTGCTCGCGGAGAGCCCCGACGTCGCCGGCGAGCTGCGCGCCCGCTACGACGCCGTCTACGTCGACGAGTACCAGGACACCGACCCCTCCCAGGTGCGGCTGCTGCGGGCACTGGCCGGGGGCGGCCGGGACCTCGTCGTCTTCGGCGACCCGGACCAGTCGATCTACACCTTCCGCGGCGCGGACGTGAACGGCATCCTCGACTTCCCCGAGGTGTTCCGGCAGCGCTCCGGCGCGTCCGCACCCGTGCGCGTCCTGCGCGCGGGGCGGCGCAGCGGCGGTCGGCTGCTGGAGGCCACGCGCGAGATCACCCGCCGCATCCCGCTGACGCGGCTGCCCGCGGACGCCGTACGTGCGCACCGGGGGCTCGTCGCGCAGCGTCCCGGCGGACGGGTGGAGGCCTTCACCTGCCCGACCGCGGGTGCCGAACTCGACAACATCGCCGACCTGTTGCGCCGCGCGCATCTCGAAGAGGGCGTCCCCTGGGGCGAGATGGCGGTTCTGTTCCGGGCGGGCGCCCGTAGCATCCCGGCCGCGCGGCGCGCCCTGACCTCTGCGGGCGTTCCGCTCGACGTGGACGGCGCGGATGTGCCGCTGCGTCATGAACCGGCGGTGGCGCCGCTGCTGACGGCGCTGCGTGCGGTGGCCCGCGCGGCTTCCCAGGCGGACAGGGCTGCGGGCGGAGGCGCGGACTCCGCGGACTCCGCGGATTCGGGCACGGCTTCGCGTACCGATTCGGGCACGGCTTCGGGCACAGCTCCGGGCGGGCAGGACCGGGCCGGGGGTCCCGGGCGGGAGAGTGCCGCGGACCCGGAGGCCGACCCGGTTCCGGACCCGGACCCTGACGACGGCGACGGCAACGGCGACGGCTCCGCGCGTGACAGCGGCGGCAGCCCCGCGGCCGGCTGGCTGGACGGCGAGACCGCACTCACCCTCCTCGGCTCCCCGCTCGGCGGCATGGACGCAGCCCACCTGCGACGGCTCGGCCGTGCCCTGCGCGAGGAGGAGCGCGCCTCAGGAGAGAGCGTGCCGCGTCCCTCCGGCGTGCTGCTCACCGAGGCGCTCGCCGAACCTGAGCGCCTGGTGGCGCACGACCCGGCGTACGCGCGCGGAGCCCAGCGCCTGGGTCTTCTGCTGCGCAAGGCACGGGAGCTGCTCGCGGGCGGCGGCAGCGCGGAAGAGGCACTGTGGCAACTGTGGGACGGCACGCCGTGGCCGCGCCGGCTGGAGCGCGCCGCCTTCCGCGGCGGGGCCGCGGGCCGCAACGCCGACCGCGATCTGGACGCCGTCTGCGCGCTGTTCGACGCCGCGGCCCGCGCGGAGGAGCGCAGCGGCGGCCGGGGCGCGCTCAACTTCCTGGAGGAGATCGACGCGCAGGACATCGTCGCGGACACGCTCACCCGCCGTGCCGTACGCCCCGACGCCGTACGGCTGATGACGGCCCACCGCTCGAAGGGGCTGGAGTGGCGCCTCGTCGTCGTCGCGGGCGTGCAGGAGGGGCTCTGGCCCGATCTGCGGCGCCGTGGCTCACTGCTGGAGGCGGACCGCATCGGCCGCGACGGACTCGCGGAACCGCTGTCCCCCGGTGCGCTGCTGACGGAGGAGCGGAGGCTGTTCTACGTCGCGGCGACCCGGGCGAAGGAGCGGCTGGTCGTCACCGCGGTGCGCGCGCCGGCGGACGACGGCGACCAGCCGTCGAGGTTCCTGAGCGAACTGGGCGTCGAGCCCAGGACGGTCAACTCCCGCCCCCGGCGCCCGCTTTCGGTCGCCGCACTCGTCGCGGAACTGCGTGCCACGACCGTCGACCCGGCGGCCTCTCCGGGGCTGCGCGAGGCCGCGGCCGAGCGTCTCGGCCGGCTGGCGGGGCTGAGGGACGAAGAAGGGCACGCGCTCGTACCGGCGGCGCATCCGCACCGCTGGTGGGGGCTGCACGAACCGACGCGTTCCGGGACGCCGCTGCGCGACCCGGACCGGCCCGTCGTGCTGTCGGGCAGCGCGCTGGACCAACTGGCCAACTCCTGCGCCCTGCAGTGGTTCCTGTCGCGCGAGGTTAAGGCCGATGCCCCGGCCACGGCCGCGCAGGGCTTCGGGAACGTGCTGCACGTACTGGCCGACGAGGTCGCCTCCGGCAGCACGCCGGCCGATCTCGCCGTCCTGATGGAGCGGCTGGAGACGGTCTGGGACGGCCTCGCCTTCGACGCGCCGTGGAAGTCCCTGCAGGAGAAGCAGAACGCGCGGGCGGCGCTGGAGAGGTTCCTGCGCTGGCACGTCATGCGGTACGGCGCGGAGGGAGCGGCGGGTGACCCGGACGCAGCGGCGGCTGAGCCGGGCGGGGTCGCCGGCAGCGAAGTCGGCTTCGACGTGACGCTGGAGGCGGGGGAGCACGCGGTGCGGATCCGCGGCAGCGTCGACCGGGTGGAGAGCGACGGGCAGGGACGCGCGTACGTCGTCGACTTCAAGACCGGGCGCACGAAGCCGAGCGGCAAGGAGGTCGCACGCCATCCGCAGCTCGCCGTCTACCAGTTGGCCGTGCGTGAGGGCGCGGCCGACCACCTCTTCGGAGGGGAGCGCCCGGAGCCGGGCGGCGCCGAGCTGGTGCATCTGCGGCTCGGCGCGCCGGAGCGGGAGGGCGGCGAGTCGCTGCCGGTGGTGCAGCGTCAGGAAGCGCTGACCGGCGACCCGTCACCGGAAGAGGGCGGCGACGGCGGGGAGTGGATCGGCGGACTGCTCGCGACGGCGGCCGGGCGCGTCCTGGACGAACGCTTCACGCCCTCACCGGGCTCGCAGTGCACGCACTGCGCCTTCCGCGGCTCGTGCTCCGCGCGCGGCGAGGGGCGCCAGATCATCGAGTGAGCGGGACCTGTCGGCTCGCGCTGCGGGGCCTGGCCGGAGCGAGCGGCGTGATCCGCGTCGCGCCGGTGCCGTCGCCCGCGTCGCCGGGACCGGCCGACTGCCCTGCGTACGGGGGCGGTTGACGGGCCGTCCGCGCCCCCCGCCGCCGTCTTTCTCCGGCGGTTGTCGGTGCGAGCCGTTAGCGTCTCTCGCGTGCCCGCACGACTCACCCGCACCGGACAGCTCGAAGAGCTTCTCGGTATCCCCTTTACCCCGGAGCAGCTCGCCTGCATCACCGCGCCGCCCGCTCCCCAAGTGATCGTCGCGGGCGCCGGTTCGGGCAAGACGACGGTGATGGCCGCGCGGGTCGTATGGCTGGTGGGCACCGGCCAGGTCCAGCCGGAGCAGGTGCTCGGCCTGACGTTCACCAACAAGGCCGCGGGCGAACTCACCGAGCGGGTCCGCAAGGCGCTGCTGCGGGCCGGGATCACCGACCCGGACCCGGCCGATCCCGAACACGCCTGCGGCGAACCGCAGATCTCCACCTACCACGCCTTCGCGGGCCGGCTCCTGACCGAGCACGGGCTGCGCCTGGGCGTCGAGCCCGGCGCGAAGCTGCTCGCCGACGCCACGCGGTTCCAGCTCGCGGCGAGCGTGCTCCGTGCGGACCCCGGCCCCTTCGAGGCGCTGACCAAGTCCGTCACCGCGCTCGTCGAGGACCTGCTCGCGCTCGACGGCGAGCTGAGCGAGCACCTGGTCCGGCCTGGCGGACTCCGTGCGTACGACGAGGAGTTGCGCGCCGCCCTGGAGAGCGCCCCCCTGAGCAACGCCGCGCTGCGCAAGGTGCCGCAGACCGCGCTGGGGCGTACCGAACTCCTCGGCCTGGTCGAGAAGTACCGCGCACGCAAGCGCGAGCGCGATCTGCTCGACTTCGGGGACCAGATCGCCCTCGCGGCCACCCTGGCCCGTGAGGTCCCGGAGGTCGGCAGGGCACTTCGGTCGCAGTTCTCCGCCGTCCTCCTCGACGAGTACCAGGACACCTCCGTGGCCCAACGCGTCCTGCTCTCGGGGCTGTTCGGCGCCGGTGAGGGCGCGGGTCACGCCGTCACCGCCGTCGGCGACCCCTGCCAGGCCATCTACGGCTGGCGCGGCGCCTCGGTCGCCAACCTCGACGACTTCCCCCGGCACTTCCCGCGCGCCGACGGCAACCCCGCACAGCGATACTCCCTCAGCGAGAACCGCCGCAGCGGCGGCCGTCTGCTCTCCCTCGCCAACACCCTCGCCGCGCCGCTGCGCGGCCGTCACGAGGGCGTGGAGGCGCTGCGGCCCGCACCGGGCGCGGAGGGCGAAGGCCTGGTGCGGTGCGCGCTGCTGCCCACGCACGCGGAGGAGGTGGAGTGGCTGGCCGACTCCCTTGCCCATCTCGTCCGTACGGGCACACCTCCCGGAGAGATCGCCGTACTCTGCCGCGGCGCGGGCGACTTCGCGGAGATCCAGGGCGCCCTGGTCGCACGCGAACTTCCCGTCGAGGTGGTCGGTCTCACGGGGCTGCTGCATCTGCCGGAGGTCGCCGATCTCGTCGCGATGTGCGAGGTGCTCGCCGACCCGACGGCCAACGCCTCGCTCGTACGGCTGCTGACGGGTCCGCGCTGGCGGATCGGGCCCCGCGACCTCGCGCTGCTCGGGCGCAGGGCCCGGCTGCTCGTACAGCACGACGAGGACCACGGCGGCGACCCGGACAGGCGCCTGGCCGCGGCTGTCGAGGGCGTCGATCCGGCGGAGGTCGTCTCGCTCGCCGACGCTCTGGAGACCTTCCTGGACGCCGGCACCGGTCACGACGCGGGAGACCGCACCGGCGGTCGCGGCGCCGGCCGTCACGGCGGGGCTCACGACACGGGTCACGACGCCGGGCTGCCGTTCTCGGCGGAGGCGCGAGTGCGCTTCACCAGGCTCGCCGCCGAGATACGCGACCTGCGGCGCTCACTGGCCGATCCGCTGATGGACGTGCTGCACAGGGTGCTCGGCGTGAGCGGCCTGGAGGTCGAGCTGTCCGCGTCCCCGCATGCGCTGGCCGCCCGGCGCCGCGAGACGCTGAGTGCCTTCCTCGACGTCGCCGCCGGATTCGCCGCCGTCGACGGCGAGGCCACGCTGCTCGCCTTCCTCGCCTTCCTCCGTACGGCGGCGCAGTACGAGAAGGGCCTCGACAGCTCGCTTCCCGGCGGGGAGAACGCGGTGAAGGTGCTCACCGCCCACAAGGCCAAGGGCCTGGAGTGGGACGTGGTGGCGGTGCCGGGGCTGGTGGCGAAGCAGTTCCCCGGCGAGCAGCCCCGCGAGTCGTGGCTCAGCCGGCCCAGGGTCCTGCCCCACGCGCTGCGCGGTGACGCGGCCACCCTGCCGGACGTGCAGGAGTGGACGGCGAAGGGCGTGAAGGCCTATGACACCGCGATGCGGGACCACCAGGCCACCGAGGAACTCCGCCTCGGTTACGTCACGTTCACCCGCCCCCGTTCGCTCCTGCTCGGCTCGGGGCACTGGTGGGGCCCGCACCAGAAGAGGCCCCGCGGGCCCTCGGCGTTCCTGGAGGCCCTGCGTTCGCACTGTGAGGCGGACCCGGCGCACGGCGAGGTCGAGCACTGGGCCGACGCACCCGCCGACGACGAGCAGAACCCGGCCGTCGCCGCCGCCGCGGCCGAGGAGCGGGCATGGCCGCTGCCGCTGGACGAGGAGGCGCTGGCGCACCGGAGGGCCGCGGCCCGGGCGGTGCTGGCGCATCTCGCGGAGGAGCCGGCGGCGGGCGAGTACGGCGACGCGGGCGCCGTGCCGGACGCCGCGGACCCGGCAGCCGTGCCGGGCGCCGCGGGCGCGCCGGAAGCGGTGCTCACGCCGGGCGCCGCGGGCGCGGTGCTCACGCCGGAGGAGTCGCGCCTCGTCGACTCCTGGGACCGCGACCTGAACGCGCTCACCGGTGAACTGAGGCGTTCCCGCGTCGCCGTCCGCGACGTACCGGTGCCTGCCGCGCTGTCCGCGTCGGAGCTGCTGCGGATGGCCGCCGACCCGTACGCCTTCGCACGCGAACTGGCCCGGCCCATGCCGCGCCCGCCGCAGCCGGCGGCGGCCCGCCGCGGCACGCGTTTCCACGCATGGGTGGAGTCCCGGTTCGAGGAATTGACCCTTCCGATGCTCGGTCCCGACGAGCTTCCCGGCGCGGACGACGGAGCCACCGGGTCCGCCGGGTCCGCAGGCGCCGACGGGTCCGCCGCCGACCAGGACGGGATCGCGGACGAGCGCGACCTGGCCGCGCTGAAGGAGGCCTTCCGGCGCTCGCCGTACGCGCGGCGCACTCCGTACCGCGTCGAGGAGCCGTTCCAGCTCGCACTGGCGGGCCGCGTCGTCCGCGGCCGCATCGACGCCGTCTACCGCGACGTCGCACCCGACGGCTCGGAGGCGTACGAAATCGTCGACTGGAAGACCGGCCGCGCACGCGACGCCGACCCGCTCCAGCTCTCCGTCTACCGCCTTGCCTGGGCCGAGAAGCAGCGAGTGCCGCTCGAATCCGTGGGGGCCGCGTTCCTCTACGTACGGAGCGGGGAGCTGGTCCGTCCCGAGGGCCTCCTCGGCCGTCCCGAGCTCGAGGAGCTGCTCGCCGGCCCGGACCTCTCCGATGACGACGCCGGCCTGGGCCCGGACGGCGGTGCCGGCCCCGTCCCGGACCGCCCGCACGCCGCCCGCCCGCACGGCCCCCGCACCGGCACGGACGGTGCGGACGCGGATGGGAGCCGTCCCCCGGATGCCGGATAGGCTGCCCGGCATGAGCAGCATCCCGGCAGCTCCGGACGACGCCGTCCGGGCCCGCATCGAAGACAGGCGTGCAGCCTTCCTCGACGACCTCGTGGAGTGGCTGCGCATCCCCTCTGTCTCCGCCGACCCGGAGCACGCCGGTGACGTGCGGCGCAGCGCCGAATGGCTCGCGGAGAAGCTCACCGCGACGGGCTTCCCCGTCGCCGAGGTCTGGGAGACCCCGGGGGCACCCGCGGTCTTCGCCGAGTGGCCTTCAGGCGATCCGGACGCCCCGACCGTGCTCCTCTACGGGCACCACGACGTCCAGCCCGCGTCCCGTTCCGACGGCTGGCACTCCGATCCCTTCGTCCCGGAGGAGCGGGACGGCCGTCTGTACGCACGCGGCGCCGCCGACGACAAGGGCCAGGTCCTCTTCCACACCCTCGGCGTGCGGGCGCACCTCGCCGCCACGGGGCGTACGTCCCCTGCCGTGAGCCTCAAGCTGATCGTGGAGGGCGAGGAGGAGTCCGGTTCGCCGCACTTCCCGGCGCTGCTGCGGGCGAACGCCGAGCGGCTGGCCTGCGACGCCGTGATCGTGTCCGACACAGGCATGTGGTCGCGGGAGACGCCGACCGTGTGCACCGGCATGCGCGGCCTGACCGACTGCCAGATCGATCTGTACGGCCCCGGCCAGGACATCCACTCGGGCTCCTTCGGCGGTGCCGTCCCCAACCCGGCGACGGAGGCCGCGCGGCTCGCGGCGGGCCTGCACGACGAGGCACGGCGCGTCACGCTCCCCGGCTTCTACGACGGGGTCGTGGAGCTCACCGACCGGGAGCGGGAGCTGTTCGCGGAGCTCCCCTTCGACGAGGACGTCTGGCTGCGTTCGGCACACTCCCGGGCGCCGCTCGGCGAGGCCGGCTACACGACGCTGGAGCGGATCTGGGCCCGTCCGACCGCGGAGGTCAACGGCATCGGCGGCGGTTACCAGGGGCCCGGCGGCAAGACCGTCATCCCGTCGGCCGCCCAGCTGAAGCTGTCCTTCCGGCTGGTGGCGGGACAGGACACGGAGAAGGTCCAGCAGTCGCTCCGCGAGTGGGTGGCGCGGAGCCTGCCGGACGGCGTCCGGCACGAGATCACCTTCTGGGGCGCGACCCGTCCCTGCCTCACGCCGCTCGGGCATCCCGCGCTGCGTTCGGTCGTACGGTCGATGGAGCGCGCCTTCGGGCAGCCGGTCCACTTCACACGTGAGGGCGGGTCCGGGCCGGCGGCGGACTTGCAGGACGTGCTCGGGGTCCCGGTGCTCTTCCTGGGCATCTCCGTACCGTCGGACGGCTGGCACTCACCGGACGAGAAGGTCGAACTGGACCTGCTGACGAAGGGCGCCGAGGCCGCCGCGTACCTCTGGGGGGATCTCGCGGAGCACTGGAGCGTGCACTCCCGCAGTGCCGTCGCAGGAGGAGCAGGAAGCTGAAGTGACCACTCGGACCGACTCGACCGCAGCCGCCGGAGCGGGGACCGGCGGCGGCACCGGCACAGGTGCCGCCGCGGACCGCCCGATCACCCTCACCGCGACCGGCGGCATCGACCGCGCCGCGCACCACCGGATGAACGAGGCATGGCTGGCGGCCGCGTGGAGCCACCCGACGACACGTGTTTTCGTGGTCTCCGGCGGACAGGCGCTCGTCGAGGACGACGGCGAGGGCAGCACGGAGCTGGTCATGATGCCGTCGTTCGACGCGCCGTTCACCGAGGCCCACCGGTACTTCCTCGGCGTCGACGACGAGGGCGTCCGCTACTTCGCGCTGCAGAAGGACTCGCTGCCGGGCCGCATGGACGACATCGCACGCCCCGCCGGGCTGCGCGAGGCGGGCCTGCTGCTCTCAGCACGTGACGCCGAGCTGATGGCGCACGCCGTGGGCCTGGAGAACTGGCAGCGCACGCACCGCTTCTGCTCGCGCTGCGGTGAGCGCACAGTCATCGCCGCCGCGGGGCATCTGCGCCGCTGCCCGGCCTGCGGTGCCGAGCACTATCCGCGTACCGACCCCGCCGTGATCATGCTGGTGACGGACGAGAAGGACCGGGCCCTGCTGGGCCGTCAGGTCCACTGGCCCGAGGGCCGCTTCTCGACGCTCGCCGGGTTCGTCGAGCCGGGGGAATCGCTGGAGGCCGCCGTCATCAGGGAGGTCGCCGAGGAGGCGGGCGTGACGGTGGGCCACGTCGACTACGTGGCGAGCCAGCCGTGGCCGTTCCCCGCCAGCCTGATGCTGGGCTTCATGGCCCGCGCCACCTCACCGGAGATCCATGTGGACGGGGACGAGATCGAGGAGGCCCGCTGGTTCTCCCGCGACGAACTCAGGGAGGCGTTCACGACGGGCGAGGTCCGGGCTCCGTCCGGCATCTCCATCGCGTCACGCCTCGTGGAGCGCTGGTACGGGGAGCCGCTGCCCGGGCCGGGGGCGGGGCCACGGCCCGGGGGCTGAGCCTCCCCCTCCGCGCGGGGACGGCAGCCTCGGCCGGCTGTCCGGGGGTGCTGTCCGGAGGTACGGTCAGCCGGCGACCTTCTGCTGCACCTGCGCCAGTGAGGGGTTGGTCAGCGTGGACCCGTCGGGGAAGAGCACGGTCGGCACGGTCTGGTTCCCGCCGTTGGCCTTCTCCACGAAGTCCGCGGAGTCCGGGTCGTGTTCGATGTTGATCTCCGTGTACGGGATGCCCGCGCGGTCCATCTGGCCCTTCAGCCGACGGCAGTAGCCGCACCACGTGGTGCTGTACATCGTCACGTTTCCCGTCATGGGTCCTGCGCTCCTTCGTGTCCGTTGGTGACTGGGGAACGTGTGAACGGGCCGGACCATTCCCGTGACGCGGGAGCTTCCGTGAGTGTCGTATGACGATCCCGGACCGGCTGTGGACAAGCGTCACGCCCGTCCCGTACGACCTGGCAGCATGGCGGGGTGACAGCAGCAACTGACTCCACTCTCTTCTCCCACCTCGATGAGGACGCGTTCACGGGGCCGCCGCGCGACGCGGACGCGGTGCTGGAGGGGCTCGATCCCGAGCAGCGCGAGGTGGCCACGTCGCTGCGCGGCCCGGTGTGTGTGCTCGCGGGCGCGGGCACGGGCAAGACCCGCGCGATCACGCACCGGATCGCATACGGAGTGCGTGCGGGGATCCTGCCGCCCGCCAGCGTGCTCGCGGTCACGTTCACCAGCAGGGCCGCGGGGGAGATGCGGGGGCGGCTGCGGCAGCTGGGTGCGGGTGGAGTCCAGGCCCGCACGTTCCACTCGGCCGCGCTGCGGCAGCTCCAGTTCTTCTGGCCGCGCGCGGTCGGCGGCGAGCTGCCGAGGCTGCTGGAGCGCAAGGTGCAACTCGTCGCGGAGGCCGCCGCCCGCTGCCGGCTCCGTCTGGACCGCAGCGAACTGCGGGATCTCACCGGTGAGATCGAGTGGTCGAAGGTGACGCGCACGGTGCCGGAGGACTATCCGGCGATGGTCGCCAAGTCGGGCCGCCTCCCGCCGCGCGATCCGGCGGAGACGGCCAAGGTTTTCGGGCTCTACGAGCAGCTCAAGCGCGAGCGTTCGGCGATCGACTTCGAGGACGTGCTGCTTCTGACGGTCGGCGTGCTGCAGGACCGTCCCGACATCGCGGAGACGGTCCGCGGGCAGTACCAGCACTTCGTCGTCGACGAATACCAGGACGTCAGCCCGCTCCAGCAGCGGCTGCTGGAGCTGTGGCTCGGCGAGCGGGACAGCCTCTGCGTCGTGGGCGACGCGAGCCAGACGATCTACTCCTTCACCGGCGCCACCCCGGACCATCTCCTCGACTTCCGCACGCGTCACCCGCAGGCGACGGTCGTCAAGCTCGTACGGGACTACCGCTCGACCCCCCAGGTCGTACATCTCGCGAACGGACTGCTCTCGCAGGCGGCCGGCCGTGCCGCCGAGCACCGTCTGGAGCTCGTCTCGCAGCGCGAGGCCGGTCCCGAACCGGTGTACACGGAGTATGCGGACGAGCCGTCCGAGGCGGAGGGCACCGCCACGCGCATCCGTGCACTCATCGACTCGGGCGTCCCGGCCAGCCGGATCGCGGTGCTCTACCGCATCAACGCCCAGTCCGAGATCTACGAGCAGGCGCTCGTCGACGCCGGCGTGCCCTATCAACTCCGCGGAGCGGAGCGCTTCTTCGAACGTCCCGAGGTCCGTGAGGCGGGTGTCGCGCTGCGCAGCGCGGCCCGCTTCGGTGACAACGACACCCTGCTCGACGGAGCGGTCGGGCTTCCCTCACAGGTGCGTGCCGTCCTCAGCGGCAAGGGCTGGAGCGACGAACCTCCGGCGGGCTCGGGCGCCGTCCGCGACCGCTGGGAGTCCCTGATGGCTCTGGTCCGGCTCGCCGAGGCCCTCTCGGCCGGGCGCTCCGCGTCGGGCGGAGAGGAACCGAGCCTCGCCGACTTCGTCGCGGAGCTGGACGAGCGGGCCAACGCCCAGCATGCGCCGACCATCGAGGGGGTCACTCTCGCGTCGCTCCACTCCGCCAAGGGCCTCGAGTGGGACGCGGTGTTCCTGGTGGGCCTCACCGAGGGCATGATGCCGATCACCCATGCCAAGAGCGACACCCAGATCGAGGAGGAGCGGCGGCTGCTCTACGTCGGTGTCACCCGTGCCCGCTTCCATGTCAGCCTCTCCTGGGCGCTGTCGCGTTCGCCCGGCGGCCGTGGAGGACGCCGCCCCAGCCGGTTCCTGAACGGGCTGCGGCCGGGCTCGTCCGCCACCGGCGGCGGCACGGCCGGCGGCCGCGGCGGGATCGAGCGCGGCGGATCCGCCGGCGGCCGGGGGCGCAAGCGCCGCGGGCCCGTGCGGTGCCGGGTGTGCGGGCGTTCGCTGACCGATCCCGGTGAGATGAAGCTGATGCGCTGCGAGGGCTGCCCCTCGGATCTGGACGAGCAGCTCTACGAGCGGCTGCGCGAGTGGCGTTCGGAACGGGCCAAGTCCCTCGGCCAGCCCGCGTACTGCGTCTTCACCGACAAGACCCTGATGGCGATCGCGGAGACGGTGCCGGACGACGACGCGTCTCTCGCGCGCATCTCCGGTGTGGGCGTGCGGAAGCTGGAGAAGTTCGGGGCGGATGTCCTCGCGCTCTGCGCGGGCGAGGAGTCGGGCTCCGACGCCGGACCGGGACCGGAGTCCAGCTCGGGCTCCGGGGACGCATCGTCCTCCGAGCCCGGCCCCGCGCCCGGCCCCGAGGCCCGACCGCAGCCCGGCGCCGAGCCTGGAGGCGCCCCGTCGGGGGCCGCCGGCGAAGCCGTCCCGGAAGCATTTTCAGAGACGGCGGAAAAATAGTTTGCGCGCGCCGTCCGGAGCCCCATAGCCTTCCGGACGTGGACAGGGCGGGGGCTTTCCGCTCCAACCCATCCATGCTGTACTGACTCTTGCACGTTTGCGGATCGGCTCCGGCTGATCCCCCGAGTCGCCGAGAGGAGGCGAACCCAGTGATCGACTTCATTACCACCACCAAGATGACCGACCGCTCGGTCGTCGCCTCTTGCCTGCTCGGTTCCCGGGTCCGCGGCACGGGTCTGTCCCGCGTCGTTCCCGGCGCCGGCGAGCGACCGGCCACGGCACTTCAGGTAGCGGCAGCAGTGGCGCCGGCAGCGGCCTACGCCTTTGCGTTCGCGGCCGCCGGTGTCGGCGATGGCAGCCAGAAGACGAAGCACAACCCGATGTGGGCCTTCCGTGGGCTCGAACCCTGGAGAGATCCAGCCTGATCGGCGAGATCAGGTCGGCACCTTCCAGGGCCGCGGAACCCACACAGGGATCCGCGGCCCTTCTGTTTGCCCAGGGCCCGGCCACCAGCCGGGCCGACAAGACAACAGACATCGACAGACGAGGAACCGGCAGTGCACCCCGAAACGCACCCCCCGTCACCCACGACAGACCTGATGCCGCCTGATGCCACCACGGAGGAACTCGTGACTGCCCCGCTGATCACGCTCACCGAGCTCGACGAAGCCATCGAGCGGCTCGGTGTGACCGTGCCCTGCCGCTCCTACGACCCGGAGGTGTTCTTCGCCGAGGCCCCGGCCGACGTGGAGTACGCGAAGACGCTGTGCCAGACCTGCCCGCTGCGCGAGGCCTGCCTCGCCGGTGCCAAGGACCGCCGCGAGCCCTGGGGCGTCTGGGGAGGCGAGCTGTTCGTCCAGGGCGTGGTCGTACCCCGGAAGCGTCCCCGTGGCCGTCCTCGTAAGAACCCGGTCACAGCATGAGCACCGCAGGCACCATCGACCGCCCGACGACGCGCGATCCGCAGCAGCGTCCCCTTCCGAAGCAGGACCCGACGATGACATCCGACTCCGATATCCCGAGCCACTCCGGTATCGACGCGAACTCCTCGCGTCAGAACAGGACACGACAGATGCAACTCATGCCGGAATCCCTGGCGCGAGCCCATATGAACGACCGCCTGCACGAGGCCGAGTCAGAACGCAGAGCGCTGCGTGTCACTTCGGCCCGTCGCCTCCAGCGTCGCGCCGAGCGCGCTTCCCTGCGGGCCCGCAGGGCGCTGGCCATGGCGGTCATGCAGTGAACGAACCGAGAGCCGGGGCGCAATGCCCCGGCTCTCGCCGTTGGCGGCGGCAGAAGCCCGAAGTGGCGGGGTGACGCTGCCGCCGCCGCCCTCAGTGCACCGGTTCTGGGCCCACCCCGGTGCCCGCCTCGGTCAGGCAGGTGTCTCGGCGGCAGCCGGTGAGTCCTCCTCGCCGTCCTCCTGTTGCTGGGTGAATCCCGGCACCCATGCCTCCATCTCCTCCCGCATCCGCACCGTCGCCCCCAGCTGGCACAGCACGCCGATGGTGCTCAGCGTCACCCGGTGTATGAGCAGGTAGGACGGGGGCAGATTGAGCTGCTTGCCCAACTGGTGTGCCGGGGAGCGGGGATCGGCGATCCGCGCCGCCTGGTCCCGCATCCACCCCCGGTGGAAGTGGAAGGACTCCGCCCGGGCCGGCTCGATCACGGGCACCAGATAGTCCAGCACCGCGGACGGCTCCAGCTCGATGGAGTCCTTGACGAAGCCCTCCGAGCACAGCAGTTCGTACACGGCGTCGGCCTCACCGTCGATGACCATGCGCAGCGCAGTGCCGATCGTGGGCGGCAGGCCGCCCGGCAGGCGGTCCACGGTGCCGAAGTCCATCACGCCGAGCCGCCATTCACCCCCGCCGTCCTCGGATCCGTCGGCCGGCAAGAGGCGGAAGTTGCCGGGGTGGGGGTCCGCGTGCAGCAGCCCCGTGCGGGCGGTGCCGGAACACAGGAATCGGGCCAGCAGCTGCCCCGCACGGTCCCGTTCCTCCTCGGTGCCTTCCGAAATGACGTCCGCGAGCGGCACCCCGTCCATCCACTCCGTCACCAGCACCTGCTCGCACTGGTGCACCACCGCGGGAATCACGACGTCCGGGTCCTCGGCGAACTCCTGCGCGTAGAGCGCCTGGGCCTGTGACTCCAGGCCGTAGTCCAGCTCCTCGGTGACCCTGTCGCGCAGCTCTGTGACGAGAGGCTTGATGTCCATGCCGGGGATGAGCGGCCCCAGCATGCGTACGAAGCGGCCGAGTTGGGTGAGGTCGGAGACCAGCGCCTCGCCTGCCCCCGGGTACTGCACCTTCACGGCGACCTCACGTCCGTCGTGCCAGACGGCGTGGTGCACCTGCCCGATCGACGCGGCGGCCGAGGGCATGTCGTCGAACTCCTGGAAGAGTTCGAGCCACTCCTCGCCCATCTGCTCGGCCAGCACCTCGTGGACGGTGCTGGTCGGCATCGGCGGGGCGGCCTCCTGCAGCTTGGTGAGCGTCGCCCTGTACGGCCCCGCTATCTCTTCGGGCAGCGCCGACTCGAAGACGGACAGCGCCTGCCCGAACTTCATCGCACCGCCCTTCAGCTCACCCAGGACCTTGAACAGCTGCTCCGCGGTGCGCTGTTGAAGATCGTGACCGACGAGTTCGGCGGAGAGACCTCCGATCCGCTTGCCGATGCCCCATGCGGAGCGCCCGGCGAACCCCAGCGGCAGCGCGGCGAGTTTGGCGGTACGCGTCACTGCCTTACGGGGAAGATCAGACATTGGCCCCTCCACTTCCAGACGGCTCGGCCGCAGCGCACCGGCAACCGCGGCCGTCAGGCCATTGTGACCTCTTCGGCGGCATCCGCCGAGACCGGGCGACCCGCTGTCACGGAAGAGGCACCACATGGACACCCGGGGTGGGGCGAGAACTGCTCGCTGCTGCCGATGAGGTGCGGCAGCGCGAAGCGGATCCGGTAGCCACTGGCGCAGGCGCCGTCACCGTCGAGGAAGCCGAGCGCGTAGGAGGCGATGGCCCCCGCGGCCACCGTCGCCAGTGCCGAGTCGCAGGCGGGAACTCCCGAGCGCCGCCTGGCCGACATGCGCCACTGGCCCACCACGAGCGGCCAGCTCGGCTCCCGTTCGGCCCGGCTGCGCAGTATGCAGCCCGCACACGGAGAGACCCCCGGTGTCACCAGCGGCCCGACGAATCCCGTGCTCTCCACCACTCCGCCGTACAGATGGGGCGTCCCGGCCTCGACGAATCCCTCCGCGGCTCCCGGGTCCGGCGCGTAGGCGTCGAGGCCGTCACGGGGAGCCAGCACCACGAGCCGCACAGCTCGCTGAGAGCGGGCCGTGGACCGCCGCCGCGAGCCCTGGGAACGCCATGGCCGGGCACGGGAGACGGCCCTGCGCGCGGCCACGTCGCGCCGCTCGCCGCAGTCGTCCGGGGAGATGCCGCCGGGCGCGGTGTCCCAGGGCTCGACGTGGCCGCCGTCCACGACCACGACCTCTCCCACTCCCGCGGCCGACAGCGTGGCCGCGACGAGCGCGCCGACGCGGCCCGCGCCCCGCACCTGCACGCACGCGTCCCTGCGGGCCGCGAGCCTTCGCAGCCCGTCGCCCGGCTTCCGGTGCACGACGGAGAGGGAGGCCAGATCCGGCCGGAGCCGGTCGCCCACGCCGGCGGACGCGCTTCTGTCCGCCGTGGCGTCGTCGAGAACCCCCGCGGACGCGAGCCTGTCGACGAGCTGCTCCGCTGCGCCCTCCCGCAGGCCCAGCCGGGCGGCCTCGTCGCGCAGCTGCACAAGGGAACGGGTGCCGTCCATCGACTCCATGAACGCCGCCGTCGTGTTGTCCACCGGGCCGAGCAGCACCGCGTGCGCAGGGGCGACGCCGTACTGCACCGTCTGCCCGTCGCGCCACGCACGCCGCAACGCCGGCTTGATCATCGGATGCATGCTGCTCCGTCCTTCCTCGACCACCTGCTGCCTGGAACAGCATGCGGTTGCCGGCGGAGGCCCGCAGAAAGTTGTCCACAGGCTTGGGAGGCAGTCATATGAAGCGAACAGGTATGGGGCGATTGCCTCGAACCCGGCCGGAGGTGGGACTTCCGCTCCCATCAGCGGGTAACGTCGAGACGTGTCCGCCGACCCGCTGAACAGCGCAAGCCAGCCGGCGGTCGAAGTGCGCCGCAGTGCGCGGCGCAGGCGCACCGTCTCCGCGTACCGCGAGGGCGACCGCACCGTCGTGATGATCCCCGCCCGCATGTCCACGGACGAGGAACGGCGCTGGGTCGGCGTCATGCTCGACAAGCTGGCCGCACAGGAGAGCAAGCGCATGCTGGGCGACGCAGAGCTCGCCGAGCGCGCCGCCAGGCTCTCCGAGCAGTATCTCGGCGGCCGTGCCCGGCCCCACAGCGTCCGCTGGGTGACGAACCAGAACACCCGGTGGGGCTCCTGCACCCCCGCCGAGGGCAGCATCCGCCTCTCGCACCGGCTGCGCGGCATGCCGGAGTACGTGATCGACTACGTGCTGCTGCACGAACTGGCGCACTTGCTGGTGCCCGGCCACGGCTCGCGCTTCTGGCAGCTCCTGGACGCCTACCCCCGTACGGAGCGGGCCCGCGGATTCCTCGAAGGCGTCGTGGCGGCGGACCGGCTGCCCCACCTCCCGGCCGCGCGCGAGGAGCAGGACGAATAGGACGTTTTCAGCCGTCGTACCTGGCAGCGGGAACCGGACGGTCACGACAGGCAGCAGTCATGTGAGCCGAGGTCGTCACGACAGCCGAGGCGCGTCACGGCAGCCAAGGGTCACGAAAGCTGGGCGGCCTTCAGCGCCGCCCGTCCCCGAAGAGCGCACGAGCGTGTTCCACGAGCCTGACGACCGACTCGTCGGCGACCGCGGCCACATCGTCGTAGCCGTACCAGCGCAGCTCCAGTGACTCCTCGCTCACCTTCTCCTGCGCGCCCTCAGGGGCGATCGCCGCGTACTGCACGTCCAAGTGCCAAGTGCACGGCGTGAGATGGCGGTCGAGACGCAGGGGGCCGCCGGGGAGCAGCGTCAACTCCTCGATTCCGGACTCCTCCTGCGCCTCGCGAAGCGCTGCACCGGCCAGCGTCGCGTCCTCCGGTTCGCAGTGGCCGCCCATCTGGAGCCACATGTGCAGCTTCCGGTGCAGCGTCAGCAGTACGCGGCCGGCGGACGGGTCGACGACGAGGGCGCTGGCCGTGATGTGCCCCTCGGAACACGCCTTCCACATGCCGTCCTCGTGGGCCCGCAGGTGCGCGAGGTAGCCGTGGCGCAGTTCGTCCTGCCCCCCGTCCGCCGGAGCTGACCATTCCGTCAGCGTGCGCGTCGCATCGTCGTGCAGGCTCACAGCTTCTTTCCGCCGCCGTCGCCCTCGTCGTCGCTGTCGCCCTTGTCGACGCCCTTCTCATCGGCGTCGTCGCGGGCCGCGCCGCCGTCGGTGCCGTCGTCGCCGCCGTTCCCGGAGTCCTCGGCCGCGTCGCCGAGCAGCGACTCGAGCTCCGAGAAGTCCACGTTCTCGCGGTGCACGAATCCGTCGGGGTCGTCCAGGTCCTCCGCCGTCGGCAGCATGTCGGGGTGCGCCCACAGGCCGTCCCGGCCCTCGGCTCCCCGTGCGTCCGTCAGTGAGGCCCACAGCCGGGAGGCGTCGCGAAGCCGCCGCGGACGGAGTTCGAGCCCGATCAGTGTGGCGAAGGTCTGCTCGGCGGGGCCGCCCGAGGCGCGGCGGCGGCGCAGGGTCTCGCGCAGCGCCGAGGCGGACGGCAGGTGGGGTTCCGCCGCGGCGTGCACGACGGCGTCGACCCAGCCCTCGACCAGCGCGAGGGCCGTCTCCAGCCGGGCCTTCGCCGACCGCTGCTCGGGGGTGTCCTCCGGCTGGAACATGCCCTGCTGCAGGGCCTGTTGGAGCTCCTCCGGGTTCTGCGGGTCGAACTGCCCTACGACGTCCTCGAGTTTGCTGGTGTCGACCTTGATCCCCCGCGCGTAACCGTCGACCGCGCCGAAGAGGTGCGAGCGCAGCCACGGTACGTGCATGAAGAGCCGCTGATGGGCGGCCTCCCGCAGCGCGAGATACAGCCGTACCTCTTCCTGGGGCACGCCGAGACCCTCACCGAGCGCCGACATGTTCGTGGGCAGCAGCGCGGCCTTTCCGTCCGGTCCCAGGGGCAGCCCGATGTCGGACGAGCCGACCACCTCGCCCGCCAGCACGCCCAGCGCCTGGCCGATCTGCGTACCGAACATGGCGCCACCCATGGAACGCATCATCCCGAGCAGTGGGCCTGCCATGGCCTGCATCTCCTCGGGCAGTACGTCGCCCATGGCCGCGCCGACGCGCTCCGCGACGGGGTCGACCAGGTCCTTCCACACGGGCAGCGTGTTCTCCACCCACTCCGCACGGCTCCATGCCTCCGCCGTGGTCGCCCCGGACGGCAGGGACGTCACACCGTCCAGCCACAGGTCGGCCAGGCGTACGGCCTCCTCGACCGCCGCGCGGTCGGACGGCCCGATGCTGGCGTCCTTGGTGCCCGTGCCCGTGACCGCGCCCGTGCCGCCGGTCTCCGCGCCCTCGGACGCGGAGCCGCTGCCGGGAGGCCCTGCCGCCACCGTCTGCCGGGCGATGTCCTTGGCCATGTCCCAGTTCACGGGGCCGCCCTCGTACGAGAGCATCTGGCCGAGCTTCTGGAAGGCGGCGCCCAGGTCGTTCGGGTCCATGCCGCCCTGACCGCCGCCGAGCGAGCCGAACATCGCCGCCAGCGGGTTGTCGGCGCCGGGACCGCCGGAACCACCGGCGCCGCCGCCGAAACCGAAGGGGTTCGGAGTGCCGCCCTGGCCGCCCTGGCCCGAGCCCTCGCCTTCGCCCTTCTTCTTGCCCTCGTCCCCGTCTTCGGGCTCCTCGGGAGGTACGCCGAATCCGAATGGGGTGTCACTCACGGGTTTCCTCGGCTCTGTCGTGGGTCTCGTCGGTCTTCGTGCGGTCGTTCGGTCTGACGGGAGGGTGCGCCGACGTCCGGCCCGCAGGCACGAGCGCGTGGACTACGTTGGACTTCCCGGGTGGCCGAAGTGGACCAATCGGGACACGGGCGAGCCTGCTTCGGTGACGCATGCTCCACCTCCAGCCTAGACACCTGTCAGGCAGGATGGAGCTTGCGCACCTCCTACCAGAAACAACCGCTGGAGACGACTGGTGAGTTCCTCCGACAGCAACGTTCGCGCAGCGCGAACCCCGACAGTCGCCGTCACGGGTGCCGCGTCAGGAGTGGGCGCGCTGCTGACGGAGCGGCTCGCGGCATCGGAGGAGATCAAGCGGGTCATCGCGCTGGACGAGCGCCGCGGCGAGGTCAGCGAGGCCCAGTGGCACACGCTCGACGTGCGCGATCCCGCGATCGCCGACCGGCTGCGCAACGACGGCGACCCCGTGGACGTCGTCGTTCATCTCGCCCTCGACCTCGACCTCGAGACCGATCCCACCGCCCGTACCGCCCTCAACGTGCGAGGGACCCAGACGGTGCTGACCGCGGCGGCCGCCGCGGGGGTTCCCCGCGTCATCCTGTGCACCTCGACGATGGTCTACGGGGCCCTGCCCGACAACGACGTCCCGCTCGCCGAGGACGCGGAGCTGCGGGCGACCGCCGAGGCGACCGCCGTCGGCGACCTCCTGGAGATCGAACGGCTCGCCCGCCGGGCGCCCCGCGCGCACCCAGGGCTCAACGTCACGGTCGTGCGCCCGTCCGTGCTGGTCGGCGCCGGCATGGACACGGCGCTGACCCGCTACTTCGAGTCGCCCCGGCTGCTGGTCGTCGCCGACTCGCGGCCCTGCTGGCAGTTCTGCCACGTCGAGGACCTGGTCAGCGCGCTGGAGTTCGCGGTCCTGGAGAAGGCGGACGGCGAGATGGCCGTCGGCTGCGACGGCTGGCTGGAGCAGGAGGAGGTCGAGGAGCTCACCGGGATCCGCCGCATGGAGCTCCCCTCGGCCGTCGCGCTGGGTGCCGCCGCACGGCTCCACCGGCTGGGCCTCACACCCTCGCCGGCCGGCGACCTCGCCTACACGATGCACCCCTGGGTCGTCTCGGGCGCCCGGCTGCACGACGCGGGCTGGCGGCCCCGCTGGACGAACGAAGAGGTGCTCGCGGAGCTGCTGGAGGAGGTCGCCGGGCGCCATACGCTCGCGGGCCGCAGGCTCGGGCGTACGGAGGCGGCCACGGCCGCGGGTGCGGGCGCGACGGTGGCGCTGCTGGGTACGGCGGCGCTGGTGCGCAGGGCCCGCAAGCGCCGCGGGCTGTAGGCGCCCGCACGGGCGGGCAGTTCCCTCGGTGCGGGGCTTGCGGCAGCATGAAGCCATGGCACAGAAGCACGATCATCCCGGCGAGCAGGCGGCGGCCGACCCGATCCGGCTGCTGGGCATCCGCGACGCACCGCTCTCCGTCGACGAGGTGTTCACGGCTGTCGGCGACACCTCTGCGGGCGGCACCGCCCTCTTTGTGGGCACGGTGCGCGATCACGACGGCGGGACGGACGTCACCCGTCTGGGGTATTCGTCGCATCCCACGGCCGAGGCGGAACTGCGGCGCCTCGCGGAGAAGACCGCCGCCGACTTCCCGGTCCGCGCGCTCGCGGCGGTGCACCGGGTCGGTGAGCTGGCGATCGGCGACCTCGCCGTGATCGTGGCGGTCTCCTGCCCCCACCGCGCGGAGGCGTTCGCCGCGTGCCACCGTCTGGTCGACGACCTCAAACGGGAGGTCCCCATCTGGAAACACCAGACCTTCACGGACGGCACCGAAGAATGGGTCGGTGCGTAGCGCCGTCCTTGAGGGGTGGTTGGTCGGGTGACGGGTGGGAGGGTCGGTGCGTAGCGCCGTCCTTGAGGGGTGGTTGGTCGGGTGACGGGTGGGAGGGTCGGTGCGTAGCGCCCTCCCTGACAGGCCGGACGCGAGGGCAGCCGCGGTGGGCGGCTCGGAGTAGTCGCGTCACCGGGTGAGGCGATCGGCGCACCCGGACGGGGCACATTCCGGTTGCGTAACCGGATCCCGGGAAAGAGCGTTGTCGTGCCGGGAGTTAATCTGCTCATCGGCCGTTCTGCCCGGCAGGACTCGGTCGGACAGCGCATTTCACAAGGGGTCGGGAGGTCTTCATGGCGGCACTCTCCTGGTTGCTGATTCCGATCATGGCTGCGATCGCGGCCGGTGTCTGGGGCAGCTGGGCCAGTCGGCATCGGACGGGCATCCCGGACTCCGCGGGCGTCGCGGGTTACGAGCGCTTCCGCGCGGCGATGGAACGTTCACGCATGGAGGAGACCGGTGCCGGACACCGGCCGGAGCCTCCCGCGGAGCCCGTCGTGACAGCCGCCCGGCAGGTCGCGGATCATCCCGCCCGGACGGCGGACTGACGGTCCCGTCCCGTACTGTCGTGCCATGCCACGACGCACCGCGACGATGCTCGCGTCCACGCTGCTCCTCATAGCGATGCTCTGTGCCGCGCTGCTGATCAAGGTTCCTTACGCGGAGATGTCGCCCGGGCCGACGGTCAACACCCTCGGTGAGCACGACGGCGAGCCGGTGCTGAACATCAAGGATCACAGGACGTACGACACGTCGGGCCATCTGAACATGACGACGGTGCGCGTCACGGCCTCCGACTACCGGATGAACCTGCTGGAGGCCGTCGGCGGCTGGCTGCAGCACGACAGCGCGGTGGTCCCGCACTCGACGCTCTACCCGGAGGACAAGTCGGCCAAGGAGGTCGACCAGCAGAACGCGGAGGAGTTCAGCGCCTCGCAGGAGAGCGCGAAGGTGTCCGCGCTGCGGGAGCTGGGGATCCGGGTTCCCTCGTACATCATCGTCGGCTCCGTCGTGAAGGACGGGGCCGCGGAGGGCAAGCTGCACGCCGGCGACCTGATCAGGAACGTCGACGGCAAGGCGGTGAAGGACCCCAAGGGCGTCGCGGACCTGGTGACCAAGCACAAGCCGGGGGAGAAGGTCAGCTTCACGGTCATTCCCGCGGCGAAGGTCAAGGCGGCCCAGAAGGCGGGGAAGAAGCCGTCGCCGCGCGACGCGGAGCAGATATCCGTCGGCACGAAGAAGGCCGGTGACGACGGGCGGGCGATAGTCGGCATCCAGCCCGCGACCGGTCACGCGTTCCCGTTCGACATCGACATCAAGCTCGCGGACGTCGGCGGCCCGAGCGCCGGTCTGATGTTCTCGCTCGGCATCGTCGACAAGCTGACCCGTGACGACCTCACCGGCGGCTCCTTCGTGGCGGGCACCGGCACCATCGACGACAAGGGCAAGGTCGGCGCCATCGGCGGCATCCAGATGAAGACGGTGGCCGCGCGCGCCAAGGGCGCCAAGTACTTCCTCACCCCGGCCGCCAACTGCCCGACCGCCGCCAAGGACAAGCCCGCCGGCCTCACTCTCGTCAAGACGCGCGACATCGGTGACGCCATGGGTGCGCTGAAGAAGATCCGCGAGGACGACACCGCCGGAATCCCGCGCTGCAAGGCGAACTGAGGACCGCAGTCCGAGGTCGGCGGTCCGGGACGGCGAACCGAGGGCCACGATTCCGCTGCCCGGGCGCAGTTCCCCGGAGAGCGCTCGGGTCACGGCCCTCGGCTGCCTCGACGCCCCGCCGCTCAGGCGGTCCGGAGCCTCCTCGGGTCACTCCTCGAACGTCGCCGCCAGGGCGTCGGCCAGCCCCGGCACCAGGCCTGCCCCCGTCAGCACCTCGGTCGCGCTGTCCTGGGCGCGCAGCCGCAGTGCCGATTCGCGCGTCCCGTCCCGCAGCACGGCGACGGTGAGCCGGACCTCCTGGCGTTCGGGGTGTTCGGCCACCCACTCCGTGAGCTTCTCCTCGGCGCCCTCCCGCTGAAGTTCCTCCGGCACCGACTCCTCCGCCGACTGCGGGAGCATCAGCCGCTCGACCGTCATCGCGCAGCCCGCGACGGCTTCGGGCCACGCGATCGTGGCCAGGAACTCGTCGAGCGGGGCTCCGGTCGGCAGTTCGTCCTGTTCCACGGGCGTGAGTGAGGCGTTCGCCTGCGCCGCGTCGTCGAAACCCAGCTGACCTGCGAGTTCGGGCTCTTCTTCGCGCAGCCGGGCGGTGTCGACCAGGGCGAACAGCCGGCTCGGCTGATCCCAGCCCAGGCCTGCCGCGTACTCGTCGAGTTCCAGCACCGCTCGGGTGAGCGGGTCGGAGGCCAGGGGCGTGCCGTCGGTGGGGAGGTTGTCCATGGCTCTATCCTGCCCGCTTCCACCCCGGGATCGGGAACTGGGTAAAGCTTCAGTAAGTTGCATGAGTGGGCTTACGATGCGGGCCCGTTTCTGTCACAGCGATCTTCGAGGTGCGCACGTTGGCTTTCCAGATGCCGGACCGTGGCTCAGGCGGTCCCTCAGGGCCACGGATCAGAGTGGGCCGGCCGTCCAGGCGCGCCCGTACGCTGCTGATGACCGTCGGCGTGCTCGCAGTGCTCGCCATGCTTTTCGTGATGTTCGCCGGGTTCTGGACCGACTGGCTCTGGTATCGCTCGGTGCAGTACAGCTCGGTCTTCACCAAGACGCTGTGGACGAAGGTCGGCATGTTCGCGGTCTTCGGCCTGCTGATGTCGGCGGCCGTCGGGCTGAACATCTGGATCGCGCACCGGCTGCGGCCCCCGCTCAGCGCCATGTCGCTGGAGCAGCAGAGCCTCGACCGCTACCGGATGAGCATCGCCCCGTACAAGAAGTGGGTGCTGCTCGGGGTCACCGCGCTCGTCGGGCTCATCGCCGGCGCCTCGGCGGCCGGGCAGTGGCGCACATGGCTGCTGTGGGTCAACTCCGTGCCGTTCGGCAAGACCGATCCGCAGTTCGGCGAGGACATCTCGTTCTACGCCTTCGACCTGCCCTGGTATCGCTTCCTGCTCAGCTTCGGCTTCGCCGCCGTGGTGCTGTCGCTGCTCGCCGCCGCGCTCGTGCACTACCTCTACGGCGGCCTGCGCGTGACGACGCCGGGCGCGCGCGCGACCGCCCAGGCCACCGGGCACCTGTCCGTGCTGCTCGGCTTCTTCGTCTCCCTCAAGGCCGTCGCGTACTGGCTTGACAGGTACGGGCTGGCGGTGAAGTCCGGCGACTTCAAGGCGACGGACAACTGGACGGGTCTGAAGTTCGTCGACGCCAACGCCTATCTCCCCGCGAAGACGATCCTCTTCTGCATCGCGATCATCTGCGCCCTGCTCTTCTTCGCGACGATCTGGCGCCGCACCTGGCAGCTTCCGGTGATCGGCTTCGGGCTGATGGTCCTCTCGGCGATCCTCATCGGCGGGCTGTACCCGGCGATAGTCCAGAAGTTCCAGGTCCAGCCGAACGAGCAGGCCAAGGAGACGCCGTACATCAAGAAGAACATCAAGGCCACCCGCGAGGCGTACGACATCGACGACTCCCAGGTGAAGGACTACTCGGGCACCAGTAAGGCCGGCAAGGAGCAGCTGCGGGCCGCCGCGGACGACACCGCCAGCCTGCGCCTGCTCGACCCGAACGTCGTCTCGCCGACCTTCCAGCAGAAGCAGCAGGTCAGGGGGTACTACCAGTTCCCCGCCGTCCTGGATGTGGACCGCTACAAGAACAAGGACGGCAGGGAGCAGGACACCGTCGTCGGTCTGCGTGAGATCAACACGGACGGCATCCCCGAGAAGAACTGGATCAACGAGCACTTCAAGTACACCCACGGCTACGGCATGGTCGCCGCCAAGGGCACCACCGTCGACAAGGACGGCGCGCCGGCCTTCACCGAGCAGGACCTGCCGCCCAAGGGCGACAAGGGCAAGTACGAGGGGCGCGTCTACTACGGCGAGAAGACCAACCAGTACTCGATCGTCGGCGGCCCGCAGAAGGAGCTCGACTACGCGGACGACTCGGGTGAGAAGACGTACACCTACAAGGGCAACAGCGGTGTCAACCTCTCCAACCCGGTCAACCGCGCGGCGTACGCGGTCAACTTCAACGAGCCGCAGATCCTCTACTCCGGAGCGATCGGCGAGGGCTCCCGGATCCTCTACAACCGGACGCCCAAGGAGCGGGTCGAGGCCGTCGCGCCGTGGCTGACGATCGACGGCGACCCCTACCCGGCGGTCGTCAACGGCCGGATCAAGTGGATCATCGACGCGTACACGACGTCGGACAACTACCCGTACTCCTCGCGCACGACCCTGGGCGACACCACGGAGGACTCGCTGACGGACGGTCAGCGTGCCGTCCTCGCCCGGCAGAACCGCGTCAACTACATCCGCAACTCCGTGAAGGCCACGGTCGACGCCTACAGCGGCCAGGTCGAGATGTACCAGTGGGACAAGAAGGACCCGGTGCTGAAGACCTGGATGAAGGCGTTCCCCGACACGATCAAGCCGAAGAGCGCGATCGGCAACGACCTCATGGACCATCTGCGGTATCCCCAGGACCTGTTCAAGGTGCAGCGCGAGCTGCTGACCCGCTATCACGTCAAGTCGCCGTCGCAGTTCTACAGCGGCAGTGAGCGCTGGCAGATCCCGGACGACCCGACGCGGAAGGGCAACGCTGTACCTCCGTACTACCTGAGTCTCCAGATGCCGGACGAGAAGAAGCAGACGTTCTCGCTGACGACGACGTTCAACCCGAACAAGCGGGAGACGCTCGGCGCGTTCATGGCGATCGACGCGGATCCGCGCAGCTCCGGGTACGGCAAGATCAAGATGCTGAGGCTGCCGTCCAACACGACGGTCTCCGGACCGTCGCAGGTGCAGAGCAAGTTCAACTCCGATCCCGCGATCGCCGAGTCGCTCAACCTGCTGAAGCGCGGCGACTCGGAGATCGAGTACGGCAACCTGCTGACGGTGCCTCTGGAAGGCGGCCTCCTCTACGTCGAGCCGGTGTACGTGCGCGGCGCCGGCACGAACTACCCCCGTATGAGGAAGGTTCTGGTCACCTACGGCGAGCGCATCGCCTTCGAGGACACCCTCGGCGAGGCCCTCGACAAGGTCTTCGACAGCGAGGGTGCGCCCTCCGAGGAGACCGATCCGGGCGAGCAGCCGGAGGAGCCGCCGGCGTCCGGCGACGCCTCGGTGCGAGAGGCGCTGAACAACGTCCAGGAGGCCTACGACGCCGGTCAGGACGCTCTGGAGAAGGGCGACTGGAAGGCGTACGGCAAGGCGCAGGAGGACCTCAAGGAGGCCATCAGGGAGGCGCAGGACGCCGAGGAGGCCGCCAAGAAGGAGTAGTTGACCGCACCCGGGAGGCCGCCGGGAGACCGGGCCGGCCCGGGTGCGGAGCACTCCGTACCGTGGTGTAGAGTTGTCACACAACGGCGCGGGGTGGAGCAGCTCGGTAGCTCGCTGGGCTCATAACCCAGAGGTCGCAGGTTCAAATCCTGTCCCCGCTACTGAAGTCGAAGGGCCCGGATCCTCAAGGATCCGGGCCCTTCGCGTGTGTCAACGTGTCACACCTCAATCCCCTTTCGTGGCAGGCGGTTTGAGGTGTCTCTCTGTCGGGAAGTCGACAAACCTCTGAAGTGACCTCACCCGGTGGTGGTATTCCAGGTGTACGTGGGTTGCGGGTGGTGCGAACATGGGGTTTATGGGGGACAAGGTGAGGCTCGAAGCTCCGCCGGGTGCCGGCACGAGCCGGGCCGGTGTTGACAGCGGCGGCGAAGACGTGGAGGACGTCGGTGCGTTGAGCGTGCTCGGCGCCCAACTGCTGCGCCGTGGCGATCTCGACGGGGCGGAAGGGCCGCTGCGCGCTGCCACCGCCGCGGGCGACCGTGCCGCTGCGAACAATCTGGGGGTCCTGCTCCATCAGCGGGGGTGCACGGAGGAGGCCGCGGACTGGTGGCGCGTCGCCGCTGTCGCCGGTTCGGCCGCGGCCGCACACGCGCTCGGGCGGCACCACCGCGAGTGCGGCGACGAAGTCGCGGCGCACTACTGGCTGTTGCACGCCGCCGAGTGCGGGCACGCGCTGGGCGCGTACGCCTTGGCGGATCTGCTCGACCACCGTGGTGAGGACGGTGCGGAGGCCTGGTTCCGTGCTGCCGCCGAACAGGGTCACCGTGAGGCCGCGTACAGGCTCGCGCGGATCGTCAGCAGCCGTGGGGCCGATGTCACCGCCGAGGGAGAGCGGAGCGACGAGGCGGCGGAGGGCCTCGTGCGCGAGGCCGAGCAGTGGTTCAGGCAGGCGGCCGCGCGCGGTCACCGCCGTGCCGCGCTCCGTCTCGGAGCCATCCTGGAGCGCCGCGGCGAGCTGAAGGAGGCGGGCCGCTGGTATCTCAGCTCCGCGAAGGAGGGTGAGCCGCGTGCCGCCTGCGCCCTGGGCTTCCTGCTCAGGGACGCGGGCGACGAGGAGAGCGCTGCGGTCTGGTGGCGCCGTGCGGCGGAGGAGGGCGACGGCAACGCCGCGAACGCGCTGGGTGCCCTTCACGCCGACCGGGGCGAGCGGCAGGCCGCGGAGCGCTGGTATCGCGTGGCGCTCGAAGCGGGCTGTGACAACGGTGCGTTCAACCTCGGGCTGCTGTGCGCGGCTCAGGGCCGTACCGCTCAGGCCGAGCAGTGGTATCGCCGTGCCGCGTACGCCGGTCACCGCGAGGCGGCCAATGCGCTTGCCGTACTGCTCCTGCAGCGTGGCGACGCCGACGGCGCCGAGCCCTGGTTCTCCAAGGCGGTGGAGGCGGGCAGCATCGACGCCGCGTTCAACCTGGGCATCCTGTACGTCGGCCGGGGCGATCACCGTACGGCCCGGGTCTGGTACGCACGGGCGGCCGCAGCCGGGCACGCGGAGGCCGCGCTGCAAGTGGGCATCGCGCTCCTGCAGGAGGGCGACGAGCAGGGTGCGGAGGCTCAGCTTCGCCGTGCCGCCGGCGGCGGAAGTGTCGAGGGCGCCTTCCGGCTGGCGGCGCTCCTGGAGCGCCGGGGCCCGCAGGAGGCGGACAGTACGGGTGCGACGGCGTCCGTGAGCAGCCGCGACGAGCACGAGGAATGGTACGAGCGTGCCGCGGAGCAGGGACACCGCCGTGCGCAGGTGCGGCTCGGCATGTGCGTGGCGGCCCGCGGGGAGGTCGTCGACGCCGCCCGGTGGTACCGGGCCGCGGCGGAGGCCGGGAGCCCCAACGGGGCTTTCAACCTCGGCCTGTTGCTGGCTCGCGAGGGCAGCGAGCCGGAGGCGGCGCTGTGGTGGACCCGTGCCGCCGAGGCGGGACACGGGCGTGCGGCTCTCCGTCTCGCGCTGCTCAGTGCGAGACGGGGCGAGCTCGAGACAGGGCAGCGCTGGTGCGCCAGGGCCGTCGAACTGGGCCCCGCCGAGGTGGCCGGGCGCGCGGCGAAGCTGCGTGACGCTCTTCGGTCGGAGCTGACCGCCTGACCGCCGAGGCGGTGTACGACCGTGTGGCCGGCCGGGTCACGTGCGCTCATGCGCGGGCCCGGTCCGGCTGTACGGAAGCGATTTGCACTGGTCGTCGGCGCAGGGTTAGAGTTACGGCACAACGGCGCGGGGTGGAGCAGCTCGGTAGCTCGCTGGGCTCATAACCCAGAGGTCGCAGGTTCAAATCCTGTCCCCGCTACTGAAGTCGAAGGGCCCGGATCCTCAAGGATCCGGGCCCTTCGCATGTGCCAAGTCTCACGACGCCCCGTGTGCCCGGCCACCGGTGCCGGGCCGCGGGTCGGCTCGTGGCGATCTGCCGAGCGAGGCCCGGGGGAGCGGCCTCAGCCGGCGGCGCACTGGGGGCAGGTGCCCCGGTAGGTGATGGTGGCGTCCGAGACCGTGAACCCGAAACGCTCGGTCTCGGGTAGGCCGGCCAGCGGGTCACCGGAGGGGTGCACGTCGCGGATCGTGCCGCACCCCGAGCAGACCAAGTGCTGATGCGTCCTGCGGGCGTTGGGGTCGTAGCGCTTCGCACGGCCGTCCGTGCTGACCTCGATCACCTCTCCGATGGAGACGAGTTCGCTCAGCGTGTTGTAGACGGTGGCGCGGGCGATCTCCGGCAGGCGGGCGGCGGCGCGCGCATGCACCTCGTCGGCCGTGTAATGCACGTGATCGCCGTCCAGCACTTCGGCGACGACTCGCCGCTGCGCGGTGAGCCGCCAGCCACGGTCCCGGAGCCGCTCCAGCAGGTCGCTCATACGTCAACCCTAGCAGTGCCCGGGTCCGGGAAAAGAACCCGTATGGAAGTAGTCGGCTTCTTGACTTAGACAATGTCCAATGTAGGATCGGCTCAAGCTCAGCCCAGCACAGCAAGCAGGAGGAGTACGTGACGGTGCAGGACAGAACCACCGGTCCACTGACCACGGAAGCCGGTGCCCCGGTCGCGGACAACCAGCAGACCCAGACCGCGGGCCCCGGCGGGCCCGCTCTGATCCAGGACCAGCTCCTCCTGGAGAAGCTGGCGCACTTCAACCGCGAACGCATTCCGGAGCGCATCGTCCACGCCCGCGGCGCGGGTGCGTACGGAACCTTCACCGTGACCGCCGACGTGACGCGGTACACGAGGGCGGACTTCCTCTCCCAGGTCGGCAAGCAGACCGAGACCTTCCTCCGGTTCTCGACCGTGGCCGGCAACCTCGGTGCGGCGGACGCCGTGCGTGACCCGCGTGGCTTCGCGCTGAAGTTCTACACCGAGGAGGGCAACTACGACCTCGTCGGCAACAACACCCCCGTCTTCTTCATCCGGGACGCCATCAAGTTCCCCGACTTCATCCACACCCAGAAGCGCGACCCGTACACGGGATCGCAGGAGGCGGACAACGTCTGGGACTTCTGGGGCCTGTCTCCCGAGTCGACGCACCAGGTGACCTGGCTTCTCGGGGACCGCGGCATCCCGGCCTCGTACCGTCACATGAACGGCTACGGCTCGCACACCTTCCAGTGGAACAACGCCGACGGCGAGGTCTTCTGGGTCAAGTACCACTTCAAGACGGACCAGGGCATCAGGAACCTCACCACCGAGGAAGCCGAGACCCTGGCGGGCAAGGACCCGGACAGCCACCAGCGGGACCTTCGCGAGGCCATCGAGCGCGGGGAGTTCCCGAGCTGGACGGTGCAGGTGCAGATCATGCCTGCCGCGGACGCGTCCGGTTACCGCTTCAACCCGTTCGATCTGACCAAGGTCTGGCCGCACGGCGACTACCCGCCCATCGAGATCGGGAAGCTGGAGCTCAACCGCAACCCGGAGAACATCTTCGCCGAAGTCGAGCAGTCGATCTTCTCGCCGCACCACTTCGTGCCCGGCATCGGCCCGTCTCCGGACAAGATGCTCCAGGGGCGGCTGTTCGCGTACGGCGACGCCCACCGCTACCGCGTCGGCGTCAACGGCGACCACCTGCCGGTGAACCGCCCGCACGCCACGACCGCCAACTCCCACGGTCGCGACGGCGTGATGTACGACGGCCGGCACGGCGGCAGGAAGAACTACGAGCCCAACAGCTTCGACGAGACGAAGCAGACCGGCAGGCCGCTGTGGGAGCCGGTCGCGGTCTCCGGCTTCACGGGCGACCACGTCACCCCGTCGCACACGGAGGACGACGACTTCGTACAGGCGGGCGACCTCTACCGGCTGATGCCGGAGGACGCGAAGCAGCGTCTGATCGACAACGCGGCGGGATTCATCGCGAAGGTCACGCGCGAGGACATCGCCCAGCGCGCGATCGAGAACTTCCGCAAGGCGGACGAGGACTACGGCAAGCGACTGGAGGCCGCGGTACAGGCCCTGCGCGGCTGATCCGGCCGCTCGCCGTAAGAAACCGGAGGGACCGCACCGCCGTGCGGTCCCTCCGGTGCTGTCACTGGTCCTGGTCCGGCCGGTGATCCGGCCGGGGCCTGCTTGTGCCTGTTCCGGTGAGTTGCCGAGTGGTGTGCGGCGCGCGCCTCACACCCCGACGGTCCCCACGGTCTGCGCTCTTCCGGTCCAGCAGCGCACGATGTCCCGTACGGAGACGATCCCGACGGGCTCCTGTCCGCGCATCACGATCAGGTGGCGGAACCCGCCGTGGGTCATGGCCTCGGACGCCTGCTCCAGCGTCCACTCCTCCGCCGCGAAGACGACGTCGGTCGTGGTGTGTGACTGGGCCGTCTCCTGGTCGGGTTCCTGGCCCGCTCCCAGGGAGTTGAGGATGTCGCGCTCGGTCAGGATGCCGAGCCCGCTGGTGTCGGGGTCGAAGACCACGGCCGCGCCGACCCGCCGGGCCGACATCAGAGCTGCGGCCTGGCGGAGTGTGTGGGCGGGACCGATGGTGAGGACGACCGTGGTCATTGCGTCTCGGACGAGGGTGGGCATGTGCGTGGTCCACCTCCTGGAGAAACCTCTTCCGCTCGAGAAGAGATTCACAAGGTCACAAGCTTACGGAGTCTTATGTTCACACGGCTTCCGGACCACAACAAGGGCACAAGCACGGGCAGGGGAGCGCGCGGTTCCCGCACCGCGCCGGGTTCGCGCAGGCGGGCGGACGGGCGTGCAGGCAGCAGGCGTGCAGGCAGGCACGCAGACCGGCGTACCGACAGGCGTGCTAGGCCGTCAGATAGGTGAGCACTTCCTCGTGCAGCAGACCGTTCGAGGCGAGGGCGTTACCGCTGTGCGGGCCCTCCCTGCCGTCCAGGCCGGTGAACACGCCCCCGGCCTCCTTCACGATGATCGCGGGGGCCGCCATGTCCCACAGCGAGAGCTCGGGTTCGGAACAGGCGTCCACCGAACCCTCGGCGACCATCATGTACGGCCAGAAGTCCCCGTAGCCGCGCGTACGCCAGCAGTCGCGGGTCAGTTCGAGGAAGCCGGGGAGCATGCCGCGTTCCTCCCAGCCGTGCAGCGAGGAGTACGCGAAGGACGAGTCCCGCACGGACTCGACCCGCGAGACATGGAGGCGGGTGGCCTGCGAGAGGCTGCGGCCCGTGTAGGCCCCGCCCCCCTTCGCCGCCCACCAGCGCCGGTTGAGCGCCGGGGCCGAGACCAGGCCGACCACGGGCTGGTCGCCGCCCTCGCCCAGCTCGGTCAGGGCGATCAGGGTGGCCCAGACCGGGACTCCGCGAACGTAGTTCTTCGTCCCGTCGATCGGATCGATGATCCAGCGGCGCGAGCCGTGGCCCTCAGTGCCGAACTCCTCGCCCAGCACGGCGTCGCGCGGACGCGTGCGCTTGAGCGACGTACGGATCAGCTCCTCGGCAGCCTTGTCGGCCTCGCTCACCGGAGTCAGGTCCGGCTTCGTCTCGACCTTGAGATCGAGAGCCTTGAACCGCTCCATCGTCGCGGCGTCGGCGGCGTCGGCCAGTACGTGGGCGAGACGCAGATCATCGTGGTAGTCCGGCATGTGTGAACAGTATCTACCGACCGGATACCCAGCCACAGGGCAGTGCCACCGGGAAGCCATGCGAGTGCCGTCCATTCGCTCCGACGGACCCGGCGGCGGAGAACGGGCGGTACCGGGAGGGCCGGCGGCAGGCTCCCGACCGGCGACTGTGACCTGTCTCCGCACGCTGTCTTGACAGGACTTGGCGACGCGTCAATTCTGTCCCGCACCCCAGCCGCCGGGTCCGGAGGCACGATGCCTACTGCACGCGAGACATTGCTGGAAGCCGCACACACGGCCGTCGGCACACAGCCTTGGGCAGGAGTGCGGATGGTGGACGTCGCCACCGCCGCCGGTGTGTCCCGGCAGACGCTCTACAACGAGTTCGGCACGAAGGAAGGGCTCGGAGCCGCCCTTGTGAACCGCCTGGTCGAAGGTTTCGTCGAGGGTGCGGTGCGGGCCGCCGCCGAGGGCGGCAGGGGAGGCGCCGATCCCGCGGCCTCCTGCGCGGCCGCCGCCGCCTGGATGCTGCGGACCGCTCGCGACGAGCCGATCGTCCGTGCGGCCCTCACGGGATGCTGGGGCACACCGATGCCGCTGCCCCCCGAGAGTGTGTCCGCCGCCGTACGCCCCGGTGAACCGGGAACTCTCGCCGCCACGCTGTGCGAGCGCATGATCGACGGGCTCTCGCAGAACGGGTCCTCCGGCAAGCTCGGCCTGGCGTGCGAGGCGGGGGTGCGGATCGCGCTGTCGTTCGTGGTCGCGCCCTCGGCCGGCCGGCGGGACGAGGAGGCGGTCGGTCAGATCCGTGAAGTCGTGAGGGCGTTGCTCGCGCAGCCGCGCTGAACCGCGCTGAACCGCGCTGAACCGCGCTGAACCGCGCTGAACCGCGCTGAACCGCGCTGAACCGCGCTGAACCGCGCTGAGCCGTCTTGGGCCGCACCGCCGGTGCGCTGCCACGGGCCGTCAGTCCCCCTCGCGCTGCTCCCGCGTGGCCAGCAGCCGGCGCAGCGAGTACAGGCGTTGCGGATCCGCGTGGCCGTCCGCGACCCACTGGTCGAGGGCGCAGTCCGGCTCGTCGTGGCTGCAGGCGCGCGGGCAGCCGGCGGTGCCCGGTTCGAGGTCGGGGAAGGCTCCGATGACCCGAGACGGGTCGACGTGGTGGAGCCCGAAGGAGCGGACCCCCGGGGTGTCGATCACCCAGCTTCCCTCTCCGGGCAGCGGCAGGGCGAGTGCGGAGGTCGTCGTGTGGCGGCCCCGTCCTGTGACCGCGTTGACGTGGCCGGTTGTGCGCTGCCGCTCCCGGGGCACGAGTGCGTTCACCAGAGTGGTCTTGCCGACGCCGCTGTGCCCGACGAACACGGTGATCCGTCCGTACAGCGACTCCCGTACGCGCTCCGCCGTATCGCCGTCGGCCAGTTCGGCGCGGCTGGTGACGACATGGGGCACGCCCAGCGGCGTGTACTTCTCCAACAGCGGCCCGGCCGGGGCGAGATCCGACTTGGTCAGCACGAGCAGCGGGTCCAGCCCGGCGTCGTACGCGGCGACGAGGCAGCGGTCGACCAGGCGCGGCCGTGGCTCCGGGTCGGCGAGCGCGGTGACGATGGCGAGCTGGTCGGCGTTGGCGACGACCACGCGTTCGTACGGGTCGTTGTCGTCGGCGGTGCGCCGCAGTACGGATGTGCGCTTCTCGACCCGGACCACGCGCGCGAGGGTGTCCTTCTCCCCGGACAGATCGCCGACGACGGCCACCCGGTCCCCGACGACGACGCCCTTGCGGCCCAGCTCACGGGCCTTCATCGCGGTGACTGTCCGGTCCTCGACGAGGCAGGTGATGCGGCCCCGGTCGACGGTGAGCACCATGCCCTGGGCGGCGTCCTCGTGCTTGGGGCGGTCGTGCGTGCGCGGACGGCTGCCCCTGCGGCCCGGACGTACGCGGATGTCGTCCTCGTCGGTGTGCTTGCCGTAGCGGCGCATCGCCCGGCCCGTCCTCAGGCGCTCTCTTCGACGCGCGTGCCGCCGCCCTGCGAGCCGTCCGCGCCGGGGCCCGCCTGGCCCAGCATCGCCGCCCACATGCGGTCGAAGTCCGGGAGGGTCTTGCCCGTCGTGGCGATGTTCTCGACCTGTACGCCGTCGACCGCCAGGCCGAGAAGGGCACCGGCTGTGGCGAGGCGGTGGTCGTCGTAGGTGCGGAAGACGCCCCCGTGCAGCGGGCGGGGCCGGATGCGCAGCCCGTCCGCGGTCTCGGTGACGTCGCCGCCGAGGCCGTTGAGCTCCTTGGTGAGCGCGGCGAGCCGGTCCGTCTCGTGCAGCCGCAGATGGCCCACGCCGCGCAGCACCGACTCCGACTCGGCGAGCGCCGCGACGGCGGCGATGCCGGGGGTCAGCTCGCCGACATCGCTCAGGTCGACGTCGAGCCCCCGGACGCGGCCGCTTCCGGTGAACGTCAGCCCGCGCTCGTCCAGTTCGCAGGAGCCGCCCATCTCGGTGAAGATGCCGCGCAGCGCGTCGCCGGGCTGGGTGGTCTGCTCGGGCCAGTCGGGGACGGTGACACGTCCACCGGTGATCAGCGCGGCAGCAAGGAAGGGCTGCGCGTTGGAGAGGTCGGGCTCGACGACCAGATCACGGCCGAGCAGAGCTCCCGGGGTGACCCGCCAGACGTCGGGCTCGCCGCCGTCCTCGGGTGCGTCGACCTGCGCGCCGGCCTTGCGGAGCATGTCGACCGTCATGCGGATGTGCGGAGCCGAAGGCAGGGCGGCGCCGGTGTGACGCACCTCCACGCCCTGGTTGAAGCGCGGGCCGGACAGCAGCAGCGCGCTGACGAACTGGCTCGAGGCCGACGCGTCGATCTCCACGGTGCCGCCGGCGAGGGAACCCCCGCCGTGCACCGTCATCGGCAGACGCCCACGGCTCTCGTCGTCGACGCGGGCGCCCAGGGCACGCAGCGCGTCGATGACGCCGTGCAGCGGACGTTCGTACGAGCGCGGGTCGCCGTCGAAGCGCACCGGGCCGTCCGCCAGGGCTGCGACGGGTGGGAGGAAGCGCATCACGGTGCCCGCGTTGCCGACGTCGACGGTGGCCGGGCCGTGCAGCCCGGCGGGGATGATGTGCCAGAACTCGCCGGTGCCGTCCGGGCCGACGCCCTCCTCGACGTGCACACCGAGCGCGCGCAGGGCCGCGGCCATCAGCAGGGTGTCCCGCGAGCGCAGCGGGCGGCGCAGCCATCCGGTGTCGGCGGACAGGGCGGCGAGCACGAGACCGCGGTTGGTGACCGACTTCGACCCGGGCACGGCGACGGTCGCTTCGACGGGTGCGTCTGCGAACGGCGCGGGCCACAGAGCGGCGGGGGCGGTTTGCTCGGTCATGAGATTCACCTTAGTCGTTCGCCGGACACGCCGGCCGTGGCGTATCCGGCGGACCGGAGGCCCCGCACGGAGCCTCCGCGGCGCAGCTCACAGGGCTACCGGCCGCGGTGTCACAGCCCGAGCAGCCAGCGGCCCCCGCCGGTCAGCGAGCACAGCGAGACCGCGTGGAAGAGCACCAGCCAGACCAGGGCGGGTACATGGGTGAGCCGCGAGAGCTGGTCCGCGTCGGAGTCCGGGGCACCGCCGCGGCGGCGCTTCCCCTGGAGCTCGAAGACCGGCCGTACGCCCCCGAGCAGCAGGAACCAGACCACGACGTACGCGAATCCGGCCTGCACCTGCGGCTCGGTCAGCCAGGAGACCAGGACGAAGAGGCCGCCGGTGAGGAAGACGGTGAGCACGCCGTACGCGTTGCGGATCATCGCGAGCATCGCCAGCAGCAGTGCGGTGGCGCTCCACAGCAGGAGCGTTATGTGGTTCGCGGCCAGCAGCCACGCACCGCCGAGGCCCAGCAGGGAGGGGGCCGTGTAGCCGGCGGCCGCGGTCAGGACCATGCCGATGCCGGTCGGCTTGCCGCGGGAGAGGGTGAGGCCCGAGGTGTCGGAATGGAGCCGGATTCCCTCGAGTTGACGTCCGGACAGCAGGGCTATGAGGCCATGCCCGCCCTCGTGCGCGATGGTGACCGCGTTCCGTGACAAGCGCCACACGCCGTGCGGCACGACCGCCGCGAGGGCTATGACGGCGGTCGTGAGGACCAGCCACTGGTCCGGATCCGGCTGCGTGCCGAAGACCCGGTCCCACAGGCCGGCGATGCTCGTGGTGTCCATTCTGTCCTTCGTCCTCCCCTGCCCCGCGCCCGTGCACTGCACGCACACCTTCTCCCTGAACGGAATGTGCTTCTCCGTGAACGCGGGGCGCTCCACATCAGTGCCGTGGCAGTGTGGCACTTATGTGCGGACGCTATGCAGCAAGCCGGAGACCGGAGGACCTCGTCGCCCTCTTCGGCGTGGAGATGATGGACCCCCAGGAGACCCTGGCGGCCGACTGGAACGTCGCCCCGACGAAGCAGGTGCACGCGGTCCTCGACCGCCCCGTGAAGGGCCTGGACGATCCGCGGCCGGTACGGCAGTTGCGGACTCTGACGTGGGGGCTTGTGCCCAGCTGGGCCCAGTCGCCCGAAATGGGCGCCAAGATGATCAATGCCAGGGCGGAGACGGTGCACGAGAAGCCGGCCTTCCGCCGCCCTTTCGCCGCCCGCCGGTGTCTGCTCCCGGCCGACGGATATTTCGAATGGTCCACGGCAAAGGGAGAGCTTCAGCTGGAGCAGGAGGGGAGGAGGAAGCGGCCGCGTAAGCAGCCGTACTTCGTGACGCCCGCGGACGGTTCCGTGATGGCGATGGCCGGGCTCTACGAGTTCTGGCGCGACGGCACGCTGCCCGACGGCCACCCGAGGTCCTGGTGGGCGACGTGCACCGTGGTCACCACCGAGGCGGAGAAGACGCCGCTCGTGGGGCACACCGGCGAGGACGGGCCGGAGTCGCTGGCGGACATCCACCCGAGGATGCCGCTGATGCTGATGCCGGAGCGCTGGAACGCCTGGCTGAACCCGGCGCGCAGGTCGCAGGAGGACCTGCGGGCGCTGCTGCAGCCGCCGCCCCCGGGGACGATGCGCGCGTACCCGGTCTCCACGGACGTCAGCAACGTACGGAACAACGGCCCCGACCTGGTCAGGGAATGGACCGGGCCCGAGGTCGGCACGCTGTTCTGAGGCCGACCACCGACTGCTGACCACTGACCACTGACTGCTGACCACTGAGCACGGTCGACGACCACCGACCAACCGGTCGACGAACGACCACCGGCCGGCGCCGCTGACCACGGACCGGGCCGGACGGGGACGGGGACGGAAACGGGGACGAGACGGGGCAGGATGGCTTTCCATGACCAAGAAAGCCGCAGGCGCCGGACACGGCGCAGACGCCGGGCAGGCCCGGAAGACGGGGACCACCGCGAAGACGGGGGCCACCGCGAAGCCGGGAAGCACGGCGAGTCCCGCCACGGACACCCGGACCGTCCCGACCCTGGCCGGGGACGCCCGCATCACCTGGTACCACTCCACCGGTGAGGCCCACGCGGTGCTCGCCCTGGGCCACGGCGCCGGCGGCGGAATCGAGGCGCGGGACCTCCGGGCGCTCGCCGCGGCCCTGCCCGCGACGGGCGTCACGGTCGCGCTCGTCGAGCAGCCGTGGCGCGTGGCAGGCAAGAAGGTGGCGCCGGCGCCGAAGACGCTCGACTCGGCATGGCGGGAACTGTGGCCCGAGCTGTGCTCGCCGGGGCTCCCCGTGGTCGCGGGCGGGCGCAGCGCGGGCGCACGGGTCGCCTGCCGTACGGGCCGGGAGCTGGGCGCCGGGGCCGTACTCGCGCTCTCCTTCCCGCTCCATCCTCCGGGGAAGCCGGAGAAGTCCCGTGCCGGTGAGCTGACCGGCACCGGGCTGCCCGTGCTCGTGGTGCAGGGCGGGCGCGACCCCTTCGGGCGTCCCGGCGAGTTCCCCGAGGGCACCCGGATCGTGGAGGTGCCGGACGGCGACCACGGCTTCGCCGTGCCCAAGCGCGCGGAGACCGGGCAGGAGGAGGCCATGGCCGTCCTGACCGACGGTGTCGCGGGCTGGCTGGCGGGGCTCTCCCTCCCGCCCGTCGCGGACCGGCGATGACTACCGGGCGCGGGAATGAACACCCGCCCGGGATGTGTTCACGGCAGAGTCAGAGAGTCGAGACCAAGGGAGCCGTCAGTATGGGTTCTGTCGCTTGCCCGCAGCGTCCGAAGGCCGCTGACCTGGACTGGGCCACGGTCGCGCTTGCCGGCGGGACGACAACCGGGGCGGCGCGCGGAGTGGAACGTCGTCTATTCTCCGATTCGGGCGGGTCCGCAACCGGGTTCGCCGTAGCACCGGAGGAGGTGGGTCCGGTCACCGGGACCGAAGACGGCGGCAACGCCGGGCAGGAAACCGAGGCGGAGCGCAGCGCGCGCTTCGAGCGGGACGCGCTGAACTACCTCGACCAGATGTATTCGGCGGCGCTGCGCATGACGCGGAATCCGGCGGACGCCGAGGACCTGGTCCAGGAGATGTACGCGAAGGCGTACGCCTCCTTCCACCAGTTCCGTGAGGGCACCAACCTCAAGGCGTGGCTGTACCGCATCCTCACCAACACCTTCATCAACTCCTACCGGAAGAAGCAGCGCGAACCTCAGCGCAGCGCGGCGGAGGACATCGAGGACTGGCAGCTCGCGCGAGCCGAGTCGCACATGTCGACCGGCCTCCGCTCCGCCGAGGCGCAGGCTCTCGACCACCTTCCGGACTCGGATGTGAAGGAAGCCCTGCAGGCCATCCCCGAGGAGTTCCGCATCGCGGTGTATCTGGCGGACGTCGAGGGATTCGCCTACAAGGAGATCGCCGACATCATGGGCACGCCCATCGGCACGGTCATGTCCCGGCTGCACCGCGGCCGGCGGCAGCTCCGCGGCATGCTGGAGGACTACGCGCGTGACCGCGGTCTTGCGCCCGCGGGTGCCGCACAGTCGCACGACGGGAAAGGTTCGGGCTCATGAGCTGCGGAGAGCCGCACGAGACGGACTGCTCCGAGGTGCTGGACCACCTCTACGAGTACCTGGACCGGGAGATGCCGGACAGTGACTGCGAGAAGTTCAAGGAGCACTTCGACGAGTGCTCTCCCTGCCTGGAGAAGTACGGCCTCGAGCAGGAGGTCAAGAAGCTCGTCAAGCGCTGCTGCGGCCATGACGACGTGCCGTCGGACCTGCGCTCGAAGGTGATGGGGCGGATCGAACTCATCCGTGCTGCCGAGGCCGCGGGCGCCGAAGTCCCCGGCGGCCAGGCCGAGTCGGAGGCGGGCGGCGAGTCGCCGCAGGCTCCGCCGCCGTCGGAGTCCGTCACCGGGCGCAAGAAGTACGCCTGACGCGTGGTGCGGTGCGCCTGACCCGTGATGCGGTGGCGTGCCGACGCCCTCGACGGTTCTGCTCTCGCTCCCGATTCGCGGCGCCCGTACGGGAGTTGGGGTGGCCCTGCCCGGGCATTCGGTCTCTTCTCACTCAAAGGTGTGAGAACTTCCTGTCCCGAACGGACCATTGAGCGGATGAGGCCCCACTGCCGCCACTCCCGTCCTATTCTCCCCTTCCAACGTGGTAAGGGGAGGAGTTTCCGATGCGTGCAGGGCGAGCCGGCCTGCCGTGGGGGGCACGCGGGCTCATCGCGTGTGCGGCGTCCGGCGCGCTGGGCTGTGCGGCCCCCGCTCTCCGGGATCTTCCGCGCCTCGAATGGGGCGTACTGCTGCCGCTGGCCGCGCTCTACGCGATCTGTGAATACGCGCCGCGCTGCCCGCTGATGGGCCACAAGGTCCCCGGCAACATGGGCGCGTTCTTCCCGGTGCTGCTGACCGCCGCCTTCCTGCTGCCCCCCGCTGCCGCCGCGCTCGTACCGCTGCCGGGGGCGCTGATCGGCCGCGTCGAGCCCGGCCACGCGGCTGCCCGGCGGACGTGGCACGCGGCCCAACTGGCCCTCGCGGCCTGGGCGTCGGCGCAAGTCTGCTCACTGCTGGGCGGCAGTCTCTCCGTCCCGTCGGGCGGCGGGGGTCCCGCCACCGCGGGCCCCGCGCTCGTCCCGTTTGCGGGCGGTTTCCCGGACGTGCTGTGGGCGGCGGCCGCCGCGGCGCTCACCTTCTGCGTCGTGGTCACGGCACTGGACGGGGCCGTTCTGGTCGCCGCGGAGCGGTGTGCGCTGCGTGCGGCGTGGCGAGGCCAGTTCCAGCGGGCGGCGGGGCCTCATCTGCTGCACGGACTCGTCGGGCTCATGATGGCGGTGCTGTGGCGCAGCCCGTACGGACCGGCAGCGGCGTTCTTCGTGCTGCTGCCGATGTACATCTGCTGCTGGGTGTTCGCCCAGTACCACCGTGAGCGCGGGGCCCACCAGTCCACGATCAGGGCGCTGGTGCAGGCCGTGGACATCAAGGACCGCTACACGCGCGGCCACAGCGAGCGCGTCGGCAGGGCGTCCGTGCTGATAGCGCGTGAGCTCGGCATGGACGGCGAGCGGACGGAGGCGCTGCGCTTCGCCGGCATCCTGCACGACGTCGGCAAACTCGGCGTGCCCACAAGGCTGTTGCGCAAGGACGGCCCGCTCACCCCAGAGGAACGCCGTGTGATCGAGCTGCATCCCGAGTACGGGCACGAGATGGTGCGCGGCATCGGCTTCCTCGGGGAGGCGCGTGACGCGATCCTGCACCATCACGAGCGGCTCGACGGCAGCGGCTATCCCTACGGGCTGTCGGGCGCCGAAATCCCCGAGTTCGCACGGGTGGTGGCGGTGGCGGACGCCTTCGACGCCATGACCTCCACGCGCAGCTACCGCCGTGCGCGGCCGGTCGGGACGGCGGTGGCCGAGCTGGAGCGGTGCGCGGGCACGCAGTTCGACCCGAGGATGGTGTCGGCGCTGGCACGGGCCCTGAACCGGGAGGAGTGGTCGCCCGCCGTCACGGCCGACAGGCCGGGCGGAAACGTACCGGCAGCGCGAGAGCGGGGCGGAACGGCGGAGCGGGACGAGCGGAGCGCGCGGGCTGCGAACGGAGCCGGCGGAGCGTACGGAGCCAACGGCGGCAACACGTCCCGCCGCGCCGGGGCCGACGGCGGCAACGGGTCCCACGCGTCCCAGCGCCCGGCCGGCAACGGCGGCACCGTCGCCAACGACGCCGGCGACCCCAACGGCAGTGCCGGTTCCGCGAGTTCGGCACGTCCGTCGCACGACGCCGAGGAAGCCCGCGCGGGGCGGCCCCCGGCATGAAGTACCTCGTCGCGCTGAGCCGTGCGTCGGCCGTGGTCCTGAGCTGCGCCGCGCTCGGCGTCACCTTGTGGCGCGGCCTCGAACAGCCGCTGGTGGCACTGGCGTTCGCTGCTGTCATCGCCGTCGGCGAATCCGCACGTGTGCGGATGCCCGGCCGCGACCACGACGGACGCGCTCCGACGAGCGCACCCCTGGGCGCCGCCGGCGCACTCGGATACGCGCTGCTGGGCGAGGTCGGCGGACGGGACACCTCCCACGGCGCCCTGCAGGTCGTCGCCGTCGTGATCGTCGCGGCGCTGGCCGGCAGTGCGCCCCGCGCGGCGCGCGGCCCGTCCCTCGACCTGGACCAGGCGATGCGCGGAGTGCTCGCCGTCGGGTTCGCCGCGACGTGCTTCCAACCTCTGTACACCTCCGGCGTGTTGGCGCACTGGGTGGGGCGCGGCCCGTACTACGCGCTCTGCCTGCTCGCCGTCACCCTGCTCACGGGCTTGTGCGACGCATGGCTGGCCGTCGTCTTCGCCGCGGCCGGCACCGGCAGACCTGTCGTACCGCTGCTGCGCGGCCAGCTGCGCGCCCGAGTCGGCATAGCCCCGGCCATCGGCGCGACGGGTGCGGTGATCGCCCTCGCGGTGGCCGTCGCCGGACTGTGGGCACTGCCCGTCTTCTGCATTCCGCTGCTGCTCACGCAGTTCTCCTTCCGCCGGTACGCGTCCGTACGCGCCACGTACAGGCAGACGATCGCCTCGCTCGCGCGCTCCACCGAAGTCGCCGGCTACACGCCGCACGGGCATGCACGCAGGGTCGCCGAGCTGAGCTGTGCCGTCGGACGCGAGCTGGGGCTGGCGGACCCGGAACTCACCGTGCTGGAGTACGCGGCCCTCATGCACGACATCGGCCAGCTCTCCCTCGTTGACCCGGTCGCCTCCGGCGCCACCGAAGCGCTCGACCCCGAGCTGCAGCGCCGGATCGCGCTGCTGGGCGGTGCCGTGGTGCGGCAGACGGGAGTGTCCTCCGAAGTCGCCGTGGTGGTGGAACGGCAGGCCGATCCTTTCCGTGAGCAGCCACTCACAGCACGTATCGTCCGCGCCGTCAACGCGTACGAGGACATGGTCGCCGGGAATGCTTCCATGGAGGGCTCGCTGCGGGCCCTGGAGCGGCTGAGGCTGGGGTGTGCCCGGAACTACGAACCACGCGTCGTGGAGGCCCTGTCACGCGTGGTGTCCCGCGGTACGCCGGGTTGACGCCGGGTAGTGAGCAGGCCCCCGCGCGGGCATGGTTGGATGCGAGAGGGGAACTCCGTACATGGCGCCCACCGTGCTCAAAGCGGGCACGGGGCAGCGGGACGACAGGGCGCCGGGAGCAGGAGCGAGCGCGAGAGCAGCCGGTCAACTGGCGGGAATCAGGCGGGAACATCGTGAGGATCTTCGGCAGGGTGAGGCACCGTCCCTCCGCCTCATGGCGGCAGGCGACGGACCGTGCCTTCACGCTCATCGGGGACGGACGCTACGAGGACGCGGACGAGCTGCTCACGCAGGCCGCCGACCTCGAACCGTGGCTGTCGGAGTCCTGGTTCAATCTCGCGCTGCTGCACAAGTTCCGGCACGACTGGGAGCAGGCCCGCACCGCCGGCCTGCGCGCCGTCGCACTGCTGGAGCGGCAGACGGGCGCTCCCGACTGGTGGAACGTCGGAATCGCCGCCACCGCCCTGCAGGACTGGCCGCTCGCCAGGCGCGCATGGCAGGCGTACGGGCTGCGCGTGCCCGGGCAGTCACACACCGCGGCGGTCGCCGAGCCGGCGGGCATGCAGCTGGGCAGCGCGGCCGTGCGTCTCTCGCCCGAGGGCGAGGCCGAGGTCGTATGGGGGCGGCGCATCGACCCGGCACGCGTCGAGGTCCAGAGCATCCCGCTGCCCTCCTCCGGGCGGCGCTGGGGCGAAGTGGTGCTGCACGACGGGGTGCCGCACGGCGAGCGCACCACGGTGGGCGGCCCGTCCTACCCGGTCTTCGACGAGATCGAGCTGTGGGCCCCCTCACCCGTGCCCACATGGGTGGTGCTGCTGCAGGCGGCCACCGAGGCCGACCGGGACGCGCTGGAGCGGCTGGCGGCGGAGGCCGGCTTCGCCGCGGAGGACTGGTCCTCCTCGGTCCGGCTGCTGTGCCGTACGTGCTCCGAGAGCAGGATGCCCGCCGACGAGGGCGACGGCTCCGCGCACATCGATCCGCACGATCACAGCTCGCCGGGGCACCCCGGCCCGCTGGGCCACATGGCTCCCGGGGGACCCGGGGAGCTGTGGGTGCCGGAGCGTGAGTGCGGGCTGGCGGCCCCGGGCGGTCTCGTGCGGGGGCTGCTGGACAGCTGGGCCGCGGACAGCCCGGACACTCGTGAGTGGCGCGATCTGGAAGAGGTCTGCTGAGCGCCGGCGGCCGGCCGTAGATCACTGCACGGGGGCCCGTGCCGGGGGGCCGGACGGCGGCCCCGGACGGGGGTGCCGTGCCTCCCGCTACGCTGTGGGGCGACGGTTCAGGTGGCGAGGAAGGCAAGCGGCGGAATGGCGCGACAGCAGCAGGAGATCAGCGGGGAGACTGTGGCGGAGGCAGCCGCGACGGCCGGTTCGGGCTTCGTGGACGACACCAGGGACTGCGAGGCGCGCGAGAACGCCCACCGTGAGCGCGGCACGGCACGCCCCATCACCGTCGTCGGAAACCCGGTGCTGCACAAGGAGTGCCGGCAGGTCACCTCCTTCGACGACGAACTGGCCTCGCTCATCGACGACATGTTCGCGAGCCAGCGTGCCGCTGAGGGAGTCGGACTCGCGGCGAACCAGATCGGCGTCGACCTGAAGGTCTTCGTCTACGACTGCGTGGACGACGAAGGAGTGCGGCACGTCGGCGCGGTGTGCAACCCGGTGCTGGACGAACTCCCCGCCGCGAACCGCAGCCTCGACGACTCCAATGAGGGCTGCCTGTCGGTGCCCGGCGCCTACGAGGCTCTCGCGCGCCCCGATTACGCCGTCGTGCGCGGGCAGGACGCGGAGGGCAAGCCCATCGCCGTCGAGGGCACGGGCTACTTCGCCCGGTGCCTGCAGCACGAGACGGACCACCTCTACGGCTACCTCTACATCGACCGGCTCTCCAAGCGGGAGCGTAAGAACGCCCTGCGGCAGATGGCCGAGGGCACGCCGCGCTACGAGACCGTGCCCAACGAGTAAGCGGGAGCGGGGCCTTCCGCGTCTTCGCGTCTCGCCTCTTCAACACCTCCGCGCCTCAGCGCCTCCGCGTCGTCAACGACCTTCGCGTCCTGGCGGCCTGACCGCCGTACCCCTGCGCCTACCGCCGCCCGGTGCCACTGGTGCCCGGGCGGCGGTCTGCTGTGCGCTCCCGGCCGGCCATTTCCGCCGCGGCACGTGCCCGGTGATCGTCATTCAATGGCCTTGTCCATTGGCATTTCCTGGCAGTTGTTGACGCCTTCTTATGGTCACGACAAGCTCTGGGGTCACTCCCCACATCTCATGGAGGCACCATGCCCCGACGTACGGCCAGGACCGTGCTGGCTCTTGTCATGGTCGCGGCAGCTGTTCTCGTGGGTTCGGCCGCCGTGGCGACTGCGGGCCCGGCTGCCGCCGCCGACGGCTGCTACACCTGGAACCGCGATCTCGCCGAAGGCGCCTCCGGGGACGACGTCAAGGAACTCCAGGTAAGGGTCTCCGGCTATCCCGCGAGCGGTGAAGTCATCTCCGTGGACGGGGAGTTCGGGCCCGCGACGAAGGCCGCCGTCACCCGCTTCCAGGAGGCCTGGGGGCTGAGCGCCACCGGCAAGGCCGACGCGGCCACGTACAACAAGATCTACGAGTTGCAGGACGACGACTGCTCGCCGGCCCACTTCTCGTTCGCCGAGCTGAACAACTGCAACTCGGACTGGAGCGGCGGAGCCGTCAGCGCCGCCGAGGCCAAGTCCAACGCCCTGCGCACGATGTGGAAGCTGGAGGCCATGCGGCACGCCCTCGGCGACCAGTCGATCAGGGTCACCAGCGGCTTCCGGTCCAAGGCGTGCAACGACGAGGTGGGCGGGGCTCCTTCGAGCCGTCATCTCTTCGGTGACTCGGCCGATCTCGGAGCCGGACCGCACTCGCTCTGCACGCTCGCCAAGGAGGCGCGCAACCGCGGCTTCCACGGCATTCTCGGGCCGGGCTTCCCGGGCCACGACGACCACACGCACGTGGACCACCGGGACGCCAAGTACTGGGACGCCCCGGACTGCGGCGTCACGAACTGAGATTCCAGAACTCCAACGCCTGCTTCATTCCAGGAAGGAACCAACCCCCCATGAACAGAAAGATCGCTCTGCGCACGGCAGTCGGCGGTTCGGCGATGGCACTCGCGATCTTCTCCACGGCGTACGTGGCGGAGGCGACGACCGCCGAGCCCAAGGACACCGGCGCGCTCGCGAAGATGAGCCACTCCGCGGCGGCGAAGAAGCTCAGCGACGCGGGCATCGGCATCCGCTCCAGCGGCGGCTGCTCCGACCGGAACAACCCCACCTGCACGTCGCTGGAGCAGGTCAACTCGGCGTCGATCGACGGCGCCATCACGCTCAAGGGCGCCAGCAAGTGCGACCTGACCGTCACCGGCGGGACCGAGACGGGCCACGCCAGCGGCGAGTTCAGCCACTGGAACGGCTACAAGCTCGACTTCGCGATGACGGGCTGCCTGAGCAGCTACGTCAAGAACACCTTCACCTCAATCGGTGGAAACAAGTGGCAGTCGGGCTCGGGCAACATCTACTTCGACGAGAGCAACCACTGGGACGTCACGTTCCACAACTGCGGCGGCTGCCTGGACGGCGGCAAGGGCTGACACCAGGCCGTACGAGACCACATGTGGGGTGAACAAGGGGGCCGTGCCGGGCAGCGCGGCCCCCTTCCCCTGCCTGCATCCCGTCCCCGTGCGGCCGGAGCCGGAGCGTGACGGCGAGCGGCAACCCGACCGGCACCCGACGGCACCGGAGAGGAACCGGTCAGAAGTCGTCGTCGAAGGCGACCGATCCCTCGACCGCGACCTGGTACGCCGAGGAGCGCCGTTCGAAGAAGTTGGTCAGCTCCTGCACGTTCTGCAGCTCCATGAAGGAGAACGGGTTGCGGGCACCGTAGCGGGCGGGGAACCCCAGCCGGATGAGGCGCTGGTCGGCGACCGCCCTCAGATACTGCTCCATCGACTCGGTGTTCATCCCGGGCATGCCCTCGCCGCACAGATCACGGGCGAACTGCAGTTCCGCCTCGACGGCCTCCTCCAGCATCTCCGTGACCTCCTTCTCCAGCTCCGCGTCGAAGAGTTCGGGTTCCTCCTCGCGGACGGTGTCCACGACGTCGAAGGCGAAGGACATGTGCATCGACTCGTCACGGAAGACCCAGTTGGTGCCGGTGGCCAGCCCGTGCAGCAGCCCGCGGGAGCGGAACCAGTAGACGTATGCGAAGGCGCCGTAGAAGAAGAGCCCTTCGATGCAGGCCGCGAAGCAGATGAGGTTGAGCAGGAAGCGCCGCCTGTGGGCGCGGCTCTCCAGCCGCTCGATCCGCTCGCTGCCCTCGCCCTCCTCCATGGCCGCCATCCAGCGGAAGCAGAACTGCGCCTTCTCCCTGATGGACGGGATGTTCTCGACGGCGGCGAAGGCCTCCGCGCGCTCGTCCACATCGGGCAGATAGGTGTCCAGCAGCGTCAGATAGAACTGGACGTGCACGGCCTCCTCGAAGAGCTGCCGCGAGAGATACAGGCGCGCCTCGGGGGAGTTGATGTGCCTGTAGAGGGAGAGCACGAGATTGTTCGCCACGATCGAGTCACCGGTCGCGAAGAATGCGACGAGACGGCTGATCATGTGCTGTTCGCCGGGCGTGAGCTTGGCGAGGTCGTCGATGTCGGAGTGGAGGTCGACCTCCTCCACGGTCCAGGTGTTCTTGATGGCGTCGCGGTAGCGGTCGTAGAAGCCGGGGTAGCGCATCGGGCGCAGCGTCAGCTCGAAGCCCGGGTCGAGCAGGTTCCCGGCGGGGCCGCCGGCAGTGGTCTTGGCGCTGGTCATTACTGGCATGCCTCGCAGGTCTCGGGGTTTTCCAGGGAGCAGGCGGCTGCGGCCTCGTCGGTGGTCGTGGCGGTGGTGCCGGTGCCGGTGGTGCCGGTGCCGGTGGCCTCGTCGGCAGTGGCGGGGGTGCCGCCGCCCTCCCCGGAGCCGGCGTCGCCGCTCGTGCCGCCCGCCGCCCGTGCGATCCGTGTCGCCGGCCGCGAACGCAGGTAGTACGTGGTCTTGATGCCGCTCTTCCAGGCGTAGGCGTACATCGAGCTGAGCTTGCCGATCGTGGGCGCCGCCATGAACAGGTTCAGCGACTGGCTCTGGTCGAGGTACGGCGTGCGGGCGGCGGCCATGTCGATCAGGGAACGCTGCGGCAGCTCCCAGGCCGTACGGAAGAGCCGGCGGACGTCCTCCGGGACCCGGTCCAGCTCCTGCACCGAGCCGCTCGTCTCGCGGAGCTCCTCGCGGGTGCGCTCGTCCCACATCCCCAGCTGCTTCAACTCGGCGACGAGATAGGCGTTCACCTGCAAGAACTCACCGCTGAGCGTCTCCCGCTTGAACAGGTTGGAGACCTGGGGCTCGATGCACTCGTACACACCGGCGATCGCCGCGATGGTGGCGGTCGGTGCGACGGCGAGGAGCAGCGAGTTCCGCATGCCCGTGCCGGCGATGCGGGCGCGCAGTGCCGACCAGCGCTCGGGCCAGGCCTGCCCGGCCCGGGGGTAGTGGTCGGGATGCAGCACGCCGCGCGCCGTACGGGTCTCCTCCCAGGCCGGCAGCGGCCCGTGCCGCTCGGCCAGGTCCGCGCTGGTCTCGTACGCGGCGAGCATGATCCGTTCGGAGATCCGGGTGGACAGCTCCTGTGCTTCCGCGGAGTCGAAGGGCAGCCGCATGCGGAAGAAGACGTCCTGCAGGCCCATCAGGCCCAGACCGACCGGGCGCCAGCGGGAGTTGGACCGCTCCGCCTGTTCCGTCGGGTAGAAGTTGATGTCGACGACCCGGTCGAGGAACGTCACGGCGGTACGGACCGTGGCGTCCAGGCGCTCCCAGTCCATCCCGTCCCCGGTCTCGTCGAGATGGGCCGCGAGGTTGACGGACCCCAGGTTGCATACGGCCGTCTCGCCGTCGTCGGTGACCTCCAGGATCTCCGTGCACAGGTTCGAGGAGTGCACGATACGGCCCGGTTCCGCGGTCTGGTTGGCGGTGCGGTTCGAGGTGTCCTTGAACGTCATCCAGCCGTTCCCCGTCTGTGCGAGGGTGCGCATCATGCGCGCGTACAGCTGGCGGGCCGGCACCTGGCGCACCGCGCGGCCCTCCGCCTCGGCCCGGCGGTAGGCGGTGTCGAACTCCTCGCCCCAGAGGTCCGTGAGCTGGGGCACGTCGGCCGGGGAGAACAGCGACCAGTCGGCGTCGGCCTCCACGCGCCGCATGAACTCGTCCGGAATCCAGTGCGCGAGGTTGAGGTTGTGCGTGCGCCGGGCCTCCTCGCCGGTGTTGTCCCGCAGTTCGAGGAACTCCTCGATGTCCGCGTGCCAGGTCTCCAGATAGACGCAGGCTGCGCCCTTGCGCCGGCCCCCCTGGTTCACGGCGGCGACCGAGGAGTCCAGGGTGCGCAGGAACGGCACGATGCCGCCGGAGTGGCCGTTGGTCCCGCGGATCAGCGAACCGCGGGCGCGGATACGGGAGTAGGGCAGGCCGATGCCGCCCGCGTGCTTGGAGAGCCGTGCCACCTGCTTGTAGCGGTCGTAGATCGAGTCCAGGTCGTCCTGCGGGGAGTCCAGCAGGTAGCAGGACGACATCTGGGCGTGCCGCGTACCGGAGTTGAAGAGCGTGGGGGAGGAGGGCAGATACGCGAGCGAGCTCGTCAGCCCGTACAGCTCGGCGACCTCTTCGGCAGCCTCCGCCGAAGAGCCGGCCGCGAGTCCGCACGCGACGCGCAGCAGGAAGTGCTGCGGCGTCTCGATCACCTGCCGGGTCGTGGGATGCCGCAGCAGATAGCGCGAGTGCACCGTACGGAGCCCGAAGTAGCCGAAACGGTCGTCCGCTCCGCCTGCGACCGCCGCCTCCACGAGCGCGTCCAGCCGCTGCGCGTGCGCCCGTACGAACTCGGCCGTGCGGTCGGCGATCAGACCCTCGCGGTGCCCGATCGCGACCGAGTCCGAGAAGGACACGGCGCCCTGGCCGCGGGCCTCGTCGCGGATCGCGAGCGTGAGCAGCCGCGCCGCGAGCTGTGAGTACGCGGGCTCCTCGCCGATCAGCCCGGCGGCCTCCTCCGCGGCGAGCGCCCGCAACTCCGCCTCGTCCGCGCCCTGCCGGCGTCCGCGGAGCACCGCCGTGGCGACCCGGCCCGCGTCGGTGCCGGCGAGGTCGGCCGTCAGCTCGGTCAGGGTGCGCGACAGCGCGCCGTCCGGGTCCGGTGGCGCGGGTGAGGAGCCGGACGCGGCCGCCGGCACGGACGCCGGCGGCGGCACGGACGCGAATGCCGGTGCGGTCGCGGTCGCGTTCCCGGTCACGGATGCGATGGTCACGGGATGTGCTCTCCCTCGCTCGGTTCAGGTCACCGGCTCACCGGGGGAGCGCACTCGGCGGGCGCGCGAGGACATGCCGCCTCGGTGAAGCGGCAGATCTCGCGGGCGTCCACCGGCCCAACCCTCGGGACCCGGACGTCTTTCGACACGGCCTGCAGGCACTCGGACTCGCGACGGCCGCCCGGAGCGGCTCACCCGTAAGAGGACGGGCTTGCGGCACAGAGCAGCACATCGCATACCGTTGCGGGACAGTTCCGGATTCGCACCGGATTCCCCTGCGCGGCAGCGAGCACGAGCATACATCTAGTAGGGAGTTGTGCCACTCGCCCCCACATCTTGTGCCGGGTGAGTCGCAGTTCACAGTTCGAGGGTGAACGCGTGCAGCGCCAGGCCGGGAATCGGCTCCCAGTCCCGCTCCGGCGCCGGGACGAACCCCAGCCGCCCGTACAGCCGGTGGGCCGTCGTCATCCCGTCATGGCTGCAGAGCACGAGCCGGCTCAGGCCACGCTCACGCGCCTTGTCGATGCACGCGCGCACGAGGGCCTCGCCCGCTCCGCGCCCGCGCCCCTCCGGCCGTACGGCGAGCATTCTGAACTCGCCCTCGCCGGGCCCCGCGAGGTCCGCGTACTCCCCGCCGTCACCGACGAAGGCGACCGCGCCGAGCACGGAATCCGATGCGGTGTCGACGGCGACGAGGATCTCCGTGTGCTCCGCGCGGCGCCGGGCCGCGCGCAGGTGCGTCAGATACGGGTCGTCCGCACCGAACGTCAGCAGTCCGTCCTCGAGATACGCGCGCGCGGTCAGCTCGCCGACGCCCTCCAGCTCCTCGTCCCGCGCCGGTCTGATCGTGATGTCCATGGAACGAGCATGCCTTGCCCCACTGACAACGTGAGGGCCGCCCGTCCCCTCACGGACGGACAGCCCTCACGTACGCGTTGACTCCAGCCGGTCTCAGCAGCAGCGGAAGCCGCCGCGGGGATCGCCCTCGCGCGCGTCGGTGCGCTCCCGCTCGAACTCCCTGCGGCTCGGCACCCGCGCCGCCGGATTGTGCTGCCGCATGTGCGCCACGTACCGGTCGTAGGCGCTCTCGTCGGTCAGCTCGCGCATGTACCAGCGCACCCAGCGTGCGCCGCGCATCAGGAGTCCCGTCACCGCTGTCACGAGCCCTCCCGCGCTCCTGAGCCGCTCGTGGCGCCGGCACCGCCGGAGCCGTCGTCATCGCCGCCACCGGCCCCGACGCCCGCGCCGACGGCCGCCAGCTCCGCCTTCTCCTCCTGCGTGGGGATCAGGCCGGAGGGAGCGACCAGAGCGGACTTCTGGTACGGGACTTCGTTCAGCGGCGCGCTGCCCGGAGCGCGCAGCGCCTTGACGCAGACGCGGCCGGCATCCGCCAGGACCACCACGACCAGGATCGCGAAGAGCGCCGAAAGCACGCCGTCCACCGTGGAGTTGGTCACGATGGTGTGCATGTCGTCCATGCTCTTGGCGGGCGGCAGCACCTTGCCGTCGTCGATCGCCGCCTGGAAGTCCGAGCGCTGCTGGAAGAAGCCCACCTTCGGGTCGCTGGAGAAGACCTTCTGCCAGCTCGCCGTGAGCGTCACCACCGCGTCCCAGACCAGCGGAACGCCCGTCACCCAGGCCCACTTGACCCTGCCGGACTTCACCAGCAGTGTCGTCGCCACCGCGAGTGCGACCGCCGCGAGCAACTGGTTGGCGATGCCGAAGAGCGGGAAGAGCTGGTTGATCCCGCCGAGTGGTTCGTGCACGCCGACCCACAGGAAGTAGCCCCACAGGGCGACGACGATCGCGCTGCACAGCCACAGGCCCGGCAGCCAGCTCACCTTGCGGAACGGCTTGTAGACGTTGCCCAGCGTGTCCTGCAGCATGAACCGGCCCACGCGGGTGCCCGCGTCCAGCGCGGTGAGGATGAAGAGCGCCTCGAACATGATCGCGAAGTGGTACCAGAAGGCCTTCGCTCCCGCACCGCCGACGACGGCCGAGAAGATCTCCGAGACCCCGACGGCCAGGGTCGGCGCACCGCCTGTGCGGGAGAGCAGCGACTGCTCCTCCACTTCCTTGGCGGCCGAGGCCAGCGCCTCCGGCGAGATCGTGTATCCGAGATCGCCGACCGCCTGGGACGCCGACTGCACACTGTCGCCGATGACACCCGCCGGAGCGTTCATCGCGAAGAAGAGACCGGGATCGATGATGCAGGCGGCGACCATCGCCATCACGGCGACGAACGACTCCATCAGCATGGAGCCGTAGCCGATCATCCGGATCTGCGTCTCCTTCTGGATCATCTTCGGGGTCGTGCCCGAGGAGATCAGGGCGTGGAAGCCGGAGAGCGCCCCGCAGGCGATGGTGATGAAGACGAACGGGAAGAGCGACCCGGCGAAGACGGGCCCGTCGCCGCGTGTCGCGAAGTCCGTGACGGCGTCCATCTTCATGGTCGGCATCGCGACGACCACACCGACGGCGAGCAGCCCGATGGTGCCGACCTTCATGAACGTCGAGAGGTAGTCGCGCGGCGCGAGCAGCATCCATACGGGCAGCACCGAGGCGATGAAGCCGTACACCACGATCCAGATGACCAGCGTGGCCGGTTCCAGGGTGAAGGTGTCCGCCAGCGAGGACTCCGCGATCCAGCTGCCCGAGGCGATCGCGAGCAGCAGCAGCGCGATGCCGATCAGCGAGACCTCGGTGACCCGGCCGGGACGGATCACCCGGAGGTAGAAGCCCATGAACAGCGCGATGGGGATCGTCATCGCGATGGAGAAGGTGCCCCACGGCGACTCCGCCAGGGCGTTGACCACGACCAGCGCCAGCACGGCCAGCAGGATGATCATGATGGCGAAGACGGCGATCAGCGCGGCCGCGCCGCCCACCGGGCCGATCTCCTCACGTGCCATCTGCCCGAGCGACTTGCCGTCGCGCCTCATCGAGAAGAAGAGCACCACCATGTCCTGCACGGCGCCCGCCAGGACCACACCGGCGATGATCCAGATCGTGCCGGGCAGATATCCCATCTGGGCGGCGAGGATCGGGCCCACCAGCGGTCCGGCGCCGGCGATGGCGGCGAAGTGGTGGCCGAGCAGCACGCGCCGGTCGGTGGGGTGGAAGTCGATGCCGTTGTTGAGCCGCTCCGCGGGCGTGGCGCGCGTCTTGTCGACCTTGAGCACACGGTTCGTGATGAACCGCGCGTAGAAGCGGTAGCCGATGGCGTACGAGCCGAGGGCGGCCGCGACCATCCAGGCCGCGGAGATCTCCTCGCCTCGCGAGAGCGCGAGGACGCCCCAGGCGACCGCTCCGATCAGCGCGACAGCGGACCAGATGATGATTGTTTTCGGACTGGCGGTACGCACCCGGTCGTCCTTCCGTCGGCATTGCTCATGAGGACGGCAAGGACGGTAAGCCACCGCGTGCACGCAGCGCTACGGCGCGGACAGCCTTCGGCAGCTCAGGGCCCGTTTCGTTATCTTTCCGAGCGCCGCGGCGCCCGCCTCAGTGCTGGGGCCTCTGGAGGTTGGCGACGAATTTGTAACGGTCCCCGCGGTAGACGGAACGGACCCACTCCACGGGCTCACCGTCGGTGTCCAGGGAGTGCCTGGAGAGCATCAGCATCGGCAGGCCCACGTCGGTGCCGAGCAGCCCGGCCTCACGGGGCGTGGCGAGGGACGTCTCGATGGTCTCCTCGGCCTCCGCGAGATGGATGCCGTACACCTCCGCCAGCGCCGTGTAGAGCGACGTGTACTTCACCAGGCTGCGGCGCAGCGCCGGGAAGCGCCGCTGCGACAGGTGCGTGGTCTCGATCGCCATCGGTTCGCCGCTGGCCAGCCGCAGCCGCTCGATGCGCAGTACGCGCCCGCCCGCCGGGATGTCGAGGGCGTGGGCGAGCCTGTCGTCCGCGGTGACGTAGCCGATGTCCAGCAGCTGCGAGGTCGGTTCGAGGCCCTGGGCGCGCATGTCCTCCGTGTACGAGGTCAGTTGCAGCGCCTGGGAGACCTTGGGCTTCGCGACGAAGGTCCCCTTGCCCTGGATGCGCTCCAGCCGCCCCTCGACCACGAGTTCCTGCAGTGCCTGGCGCACTGTCGTACGCGAAGTGTCGAACTCCGTGGCGAGCGTGCGCTCGGGAGGCACCGGGGTGCCCGGCGGCATGGTCTCCGTCATCTCCAGCAAGTGCCGCTTGAGCCGGTAGTACTTGGGCACGCGAGTGGTCCGCGCGCCGCCGTTGCCGCTTCCCGACTCCGGCTCTGCCGCGGCTGTGACCGCGCCCCCGTCCGTGCTCATCGCTCGCCTTCCCGCTCGTGTCGTGCTGCCGTCACCGGGTTCCTCCGTGTGCATGGGACGTGCCGGGTGCTGGGTACCGAGTGCTCTGCTTCCGGCTCCGGTTACGGCTCCGGCGCGACGGCGTCTCCGGTGGTGCACCGGTCTCCGGCCGTCGTTCCGGCTGTACTTCGCGCAGAACTTCGCGGCTCACATCGTGGCACGTGGTCGCCGCTCGGGGACTCTCCCGCCCAGATGTCGTTCCGATAACGGAACCCGAAACTCGGTTTCTGCACCGTTGACACCCCTATAGGTCTAGGCCAAGCTGCGGACTGGTCTAAACCATTAGACCAGCACATGCAGTCCGTTGGGGAGGATGCCGTGAGACGAGGACTCATCGCCGCGACAGGAATCGCGGCTCTGATGGCGGGCGTTGCGGCCTGCGGGACCGGCGGTGAGGCGGAGTCCGGCGCCGACGGCTTCAAGGGGCAGACACTGACCCTGTGGGCGATGGACGGATCCACGCCCGAGCAGTGGGAGAAGGACGTCAAGGCGGCCTTCGAGAAGAAGACCGGCGCGAAGCTGAAGCTCGAAGTCCAGCAGTGGAACGGGATTCAGCAGAAGATAACCACCGCGCTCTCCGAGCCCGACCCGCCGGACGTCATCGAGGTCGGCAACACCCAGACCCCCGCCTACGCGAAGACGGGCGGTCTCGCCGACCTCGGCGACCTGAAGAAGGACATAGGCACGGACTGGACGGAGTCCGTCAACAAGTCCGCCGTCTACGGCGGCAAGCAGTACGCGGCGCCCTGGTACACGGTCAACCGCACCGTCATCTACAACAAGCGGATCTGGCGGGACGCCGGCATCGACAAGACCCCCAGGACACGCGCCGAGTTCTTCGACGCACTGGACGCCGTCGAGAAGAAGACCGACGCAGAGCCGCTCTATCTCCCCGGCCAGAACTGGTACTTCTTCGACGGCCTCCTCATCGGCAAGGACGCCGGTCTCATCAAGAAGCAGGGCGGCAAGTGGGTCTCCAACCTCGCCGACCCCAAGGTCGGATCCGCCATGAAGCTCTACGAGAAGTACGCCTCGTACTCCGACGCCCCCAAGGACAAGGACGAGGCGACCCCGCAGCAGGCCGAAGTCTTCGCCAAGGGGAAGACGGGTGCCTTCATCGGCCTGGGCTGGGAGGCGGCCACGGCAGTCGAGGCCAACCCGGAGATCAAGAAGGACATCGGATACTTCACCATCCCCGGTGAGAGCGCGGACAAGCCCGAGGGCGTCTTCCTCGGCGGCTCCAACCTGGCAGTCGCCGCGGGCAGCGAGAAGCAGGAACTGGCAAAGGAGTTCCTCAAGATCGCGCTTTCCGACAAGTTCGAGGGCGCCCTCGCCGAGGAGGGCGGAGTCATACCCAACAAGCACTCCCTGCAGAAGAAGGTCGAGGGCAACCCCGCCGCCGAGGCCGCGGCTCCCGCCGTCGCGGGCGGCGGTCTGACGCCGCTCATTCCCCAGTGGGCCGCCGTGGAGAACCCCCCGAACCCGGTGAAGAGCTACATGACCGCCGTGCTCAAGGGGAAGTCGCACGCCGCCGCCGCCGAGTCGGTCGAGGACGAGATCAACAAGAGGCTCTCGCAGAAGCAGTGAGTTCCCGCCGGGCTGCCGGGGTGCAGGCAGTCGTGCTGCCGGAGGGGGTGGCACGACTGCCGGCACACCGGCAGCCCGGGCTCTTCGACCACGTGAGCTGGAGCAGAGATGTCAGTGCGGACCCACGACGCGCCGCCACCGGTGCGCAGTACGCCCCCCACGCGGCCGCGACGACCGCGCCCCGGCGACGGAGCGCCGCACGGCGGGCGTGAGCGGAGGAGCGCCGGCGGGCTGCCGTACCTGCTGCTGCTCCCCGCGCTCGCGGCCACCGCCGTGCTCCTGGGCTGGCCGCTGGTGATGAACGGTCTGCTCTCGTTCCAGAACCTCAACATGACGCAGCTGATCCAGCACGTCACGGAATGGGCGGGAACGGACAATTACCGCGACACACTCGGCAGCGAGGACTTCTGGCGGGTCACCCTGCGTTCGGTGCTCTTCACCGCCGTGAACGTCGCCCTGATCATGCTGTTCGGGACCCTGACGGGGCTGCTGCTGGCACGCCTCGGCCCGCGCATGAGGCTGCTGCTCTGCGCCGGCCTCGTGCTGGCCTGGGCGATGCCCGTCATCGCTGCGACCACCGTCTACCAGTGGCTGTTCGCCCAGCGCTTCGGCGTCGTCAACTGGGTGCTCGACGCCGTGGGCTTCCACTCCATGGCGGGCTTCAACTGGACCGGCGGGCAGATGTCGACGTTCTTCGTCATCTCACTGCTCATCGTCTGGACGTCCGTGCCGTTCGTCGCCATCAACCTCTACGCCGCGACGACGACCATCCCCAAGGAGCTGTACGAAGCGGCGTCGCTGGACGGTGCGAGCGCGGCGCAGAGCTTCGCGACGGTCACGCTCCCCTTCCTCAGGCCGTTCCTTCTCGTGACGACGTTCCTCGAAGTCATCTGGATCTTCAAGGCGTTCCCGCACATCTTCGCCGTCAACGAGGGCGGCCCCGACCGTCTCACCGAGACGCTGCCCGTCTACGCCTTCGTCGAGGGCGTCGGGAACCAGCACTACGGCATGGGCGCGGCCATCTCGGTCCTCACGATCCTGATCCTGCTGGCCCTGATGTCGTACTACCTGCGCATCGCGATGCGCCAAGAGGAGGACGAGAAGTGAAAGGGCCGCTGACGCGGCGCGGCGGAAGGCCGGGAAGCCGGCCCGGCAGCCGTGCACGCACCTGGGCGCGTGTCTGGCCCAACGCGACGGCGCTCGTGCTCTTCGCGGGCTTCGTGTTCCCCGTCTACTGGATGTTCAGCACGGCGTTCAAACCGGACAGCGACATCGTCACCGACAGCCCGGTCTGGTTCCCCTCCCGTCCCACGCTGGAACACTTCGCCACGGCGGTACAGGCGGAGAACTTCTGGACGCTCGTGCGCAACTCGGTCACCGTGACGCTCGTCGCGGTCGGACTGGCCCTGCTCATCGCGCTCTTCGCCGCGTTCGCCCTCGCGCGCATGCGCTTCGCGGGACGCAGGAGCATCGTCCTCGTCTTCATGGTCGCCCAGATGGCGCCCTGGGAGGTCATGGTCATCGCGATCTACATGACCGTGCGGGACGCCGACATGCTCAACAGCCTGGTCCCGCTCACGCTCTTCTACACGGTGATGGTGCTGCCGCTGACGATCCTGACCCTGCGCGGCTACGTCGCCGCCGTACCGAAGGAGCTGGAGGAGTCGGCGATGGTGGACGGCTGCGGACGGACCCAGGCGTTCCGCCGGGTGATCTTCCCGCTGCTGGCCCCGGGCGTGATGGCCACGTCGCTGTTCGGATTCATCACGGCGTGGAACGAGTTCCCGATGGTGCTCATCCTCAACAAGGACGCGCAGGCACAGACCCTGCCGTTGTGGCTCTCCGGATTCCAGACGGCGTTCGGGGACGACTGGGGCGCCACCATGGCAGCCGCCTCGCTCTTCGCCCTGCCGATCCTGCTGCTCTTCCTCTACCTGCAGCGCAAGGCCGTCAGCGGGCTCACCGCCGGCGCGGTGAAGGGATAGGTGAGGCACGGGCAGCAGACGGAACGGAGACCGAGCCGCACAGGGCCGGCGGCCGATCCCCCGGCAAAGGGCCACCAGTGAAGGGACAATGCGCCACATGACCACGCTCGCAACCGGCACCGAGAGCCTCACCCGTGACGCGCTCACCGTGCTCCAGCCCGGCTTCACCGGCACCAGCGCACCCGGCTGGCTGCTGCGGCAGCTCAGCGAAGGGCTCACCTCCGTGGGCCTGTTCGGACGCAACATCGAATCGCCGGAGCAGCTCGCCGCCCTCACCGCACAGCTGCGCGAGGTCCGGCCCGAGGTGCTGGTCGCGATCGACGAGGAGGGCGGCGACGTGACCCGCCTGGAGGCCCGTACGGGGTCGTCCTTCCCCGGGAACCTCGCCCTGGGGCAGGTCGACGACGTGGACCTCACCCGTGCCGTGGCGTACGAGCTGGGCAGCCGCCTCGCCGCCTGCGGGGTCAACCTCAACTGGGCGCCGTCCGCCGACGTCAACTCCAACGCCGACAACCCCGTCATCGGGGTCCGCTCCTTCGGCGACGACCCGGGACTCGTCGCCCGCCACACGGTCGCGTACGTCGAAGGGCTGCAGGCCGCCGGAGTCGCCGCCTGCGTGAAGCACTTCCCGGGACACGGCGACACAGCCGTCGACTCACACCACGCGCTGCCCCGCATCGACGCCGACATGGCGACACTCCGCGAACGCGAACTCGTCCCGTTCCAGGCCGCGATCGACGCCGGGGCCAAGGGCGTGATGAGCGCGCACATCCTGCTGCCCGCCCTCGACGCGTCCCTGCCCGGCACGCTGAGCCCGGCTGCGCTCATGGGGCTGCTACGCGCGTCACAGGAGGAGGGCGGCCTCGGACACACCGGCCTGATCGTCACCGACGGCATGGAGATGCAGGCCATCTCCGGCACCTACGGCCTGGAACGGGGCAGCGTCCTCGCCGTCGCCGCGGGAGCCGACGCCCTGTGCGTCGGCGGGGGACTGGCCGACGAGGAGACGGTGCTCCGCCTGCGCGACGCGCTCGTACGGGCAGTGCACGACGGCGAGTTGACGGAGCAGCGCCTCGCCGACGCCGCCTCGCGCGTACGGGCGCTCGCGAGCTGGACGCGGTCCGCAGGCACCGCCGCCCGGGAGGAGGCCCACAACACGTCGCCCGGAATCTCCCCGGGCGCTTCGGCCGGGGCGTCAGAGTGCTCCGGCACCTCCGGAACCGGGCTGGAGGCCGCCCGCCGCGCCCTGCGCGTCACGGTCGGGCCCCGCGGACGGCGCGAGCCGCTCACCGCGCCGCCCTTCGTCGCCTCGTTCACACCGGCCGCGAACATCGCCGTCGGCGGTGAGACCCCGTGGGGCGTCGCCGCCGAACTGGCGCGGCTGCTGCCGGGCACCGTCACCGCGACGTACGGGCCCGGCGAAGAGGACCCGGCCGGCCCCGCCACGGACGGGACCTCCCAACTGGCGGCAAGCGTGCTCGCCGATGCGGGGGACCGTAGGATCGTCGCCGTGGTGCGCGACGTGCACCGTCATCCGTGGATGGCCGGGGCGCTGGATGCGCTGCTCGCGGCACGCCCCGAGACCGTCGTGGTCGAGATGGGAGTGCCGCAGGCGCCGCCGGGCGGAGCGCTGCACATCGCCACACACGGAGCCGCCCGCGTGTGCGGACGGGCCGCCGCTGAGGTCATCGCCGGTGAGGGCACCCACGGCTGAGACCGGGCGGGGACCTGCCCGCCGCTTCCGTCCGCCGTCTCGTACACCCGTCCCCCTGCCCCCGTCCTCGTCCCAGACCGCCGTACGTCCGCCCGTGACCCACTCAGCACCCGTCACCTCAACCGGAGGCAGCCAGCATGTCCGCCACGTCGGCATCGACACCCGAGCAGTCTTCGTCGACGGACCGGATCGGCAGCGTGCCGGGCCGCGTCATGTCCGGCGAGATGGCCGAACAGCCGGCCGTGCTGCGCCGCATCCTCACGGAGGGAGCGCCCAGGATCCGTGAGATCGCCGAGGAGATCGCGGCACGCAGCCCGCGCTTCGTACTGCTGACGGCGCGCGGCACCTCCGACAACGCGGCGCTCTACGCGAAGTACCTGCTGGAGATCCTGCTGGGCAAGCCGTGCGGACTCACCTCGATGTCCACGACCACCGCATACGGCGCCAGGCCGGACCTCACCGACTGTCTCGTCATCACCGTCAGCCAGTCGGGCGGTTCCCCGGACCTCGTCGCCTCCACCAGGGCCGCGCGTGAAGCCGGCGCGCTCACCCTGGCCGTCACCAACAACTCCGCCTCGCCGCTGGCGGAGGTCAGCGAATTCCACATCGACGTGCTGGCGGGCGAGGAGAAGGCCCTTCCGGCGACGAAGACCTACACGGCCGAACTCCTCGCGCTCTACCTCTTCGTGGACGGCATGCGCGGCGGCCAGGGCGCGGCGAAGGCCGAGCTGCTGCCGGACCTGGCGCAGTCGGTGCTGGAGCGCCGGCCGGAGGTCAAGGCTCTCGCGGGGCGCTACAGGTTCGCCGGGCGCATGGTGCTCACCTCCCGCGGATACGGCTATCCGACCGCGAAGGAGGCGGCGCTGAAGCTGATGGAGACCAGCTACATCCCGGCGCTGTCCTACTCGGGCGCCGACCTGCTGCACGGCCCGCTGGCCATGGTCGACAACATCTCGCCCGTCATCGCCGTGGTCACGGACGGGAAGGGCGGCGAGGCGCTGCAGCCCGTCCTGGACAGGCTGCGCGACCGAGGCGCGGATCTCGTCGTCATCGGCAGCCGCGCGGAAGTGGACCGCGCGTCAGCCGGCTTCGCCCTCCCCACGGAGGGGCTGCCGGAGGAGCTGCAGCCGATCCTCGAGATCATCCCGCTGCAGATGCTCGCGTACGAGGTCACCATCGCGCGCGGTCAGGACCCGGACGCCCCCCGCGCCCTGGCCAAGGTCACCGAGACCCGCTGAGAGCGCGGACTGCGTTCCCGCGCGGTATCCGTACGCGCCGTCCGGGACGCACAATCCGTACGTGAACGGTCCGGAGCGGGCGCCGGTGGTACGGCGCCCGGACACACGTCGGGCCACGGCGCCGGAGCGGGACCCTCAACCCGCCCGGCACCGCAGCCCGATGCCGGAGACCATGGCGCGATCAGGGCAGACGGCGCCGAGGTCTCTCTCTGCCCTCCTGTGCGGGGAGAGCAGAAGCCGCTGTTACTACGGGTTCATTGTGGACTAGACCACTCTGAATGTCCATGCCACAGCAAAAGTTCATCAGGAGTGGACGAATTCTCGTCGGATCTGCGACGGATTCCGTCGGTCTCGGTCCGGCCGCGGGCGGGTTGCCTCGCGAAGCCGTCTCCGCCGTACGGCACGGCCCGCCGGTAGGCTCGCCGGTGTGCCCTCCATGAACGACCTCGTACGCCAGCACACGGCCCTTTCGGACACCGATCTGGAGTGGCTGCACCTGCTGATCTCCGAGTGGCAGCTGCTCTCGGATCTCTCCTTCGCGGACCTCGTGCTGTGGGTGCCCACGAGGGACGGCACGCGCTATGTGTCGGTCGCCCAGATGCGGCCGAACACCGGGCCCACGTCACACCAGGACGACATGGTGGGCCACCTGGTGCCGCGCGGCCGGCGTCCGCTGCTGGACGCCGCGCTCGACGAGGGCCGGATCGTGCGCGAGGGCGACCCGGAATGGCGCGAGGAGGTGCCCGTACGGGTCGAGTCGATCCCCGTGTGCAGGGAGAGCCGAGTCCTCGGCGTGATCGCCCGCAACACCAACCTGCTGACGGTCCGCACCCCGAGCCGGCTCGAACTGACCTATCTGCAGAGCGCGTCCGACCTCGCCCAGATGATCGCGACGGGCGCCTTCCCCTTCCCCGGCCAGCAGCTCGACATCGACCACCTTCCGCGCGTCGGCGACGGGCTGATCCGGCTCGACTCCGACGGCATCGTCCAGTACGCCAGCCCCAACGCCCTCTCCGCCTACCACAGGCTCGGCCTCGCAACCGAGATCGTGGGGCTCCACCTCGGTCAGGTCACCGCTGAACTCGCCCCCTCCAGGGCCCCCGTGGACGAGGCCCTGGTGAAACTGGCAAGCGGATGGGCGCCGCGCGGCGCGGAGGTCGAGGCGAACGACTGCGTCGTACAGCTGCGGGCCATCCCGCTCGAACCCAAGGGCACCCGCATCGGCTCCCTCATCCTGCTCCGCGACATCACCGAAGTGCGCCGCCGCGAGCGGGAACTGATGACGAAGGACGCCACGATCCGTGAGATCCACCACCGGGTGAAGAACAACCTCCAGACCGTCGCCGCCCTGCTGCGTCTCCAGGCCCGCAGGATGGACTCCGACCGCGGCCGCAACGCGCTCAACGAGGCGGTGCGGCGGGTCGGTTCGATCGCCATCGTGCACGAGACGCTCTCCCAGACCCTGGACGAGAGCGTCGAGTTCGACGAGATCGCCGACAGGGTGCTGGCGATGGTGGCCGAGATCTCACCCGGCCGCGTGACCGGTCATCGCACTGGCCACTTCGGCGTGCTGGAGGCCGAGGTCGCCACACCGCTGTCCATGGTGCTGACCGAGGTGCTGCAGAACGCCCTTGAGCACGGCTTCGGCCCCGGCGAGCAGGGCACCATCGAGGTCGGCGCGGTGCGTACCGCGGGCACGGGCAAGGCCAAGGAGACGGGGCGGCTGCTGGTCACCGTTCAGGACGACGGGCGCGGGCTGCCGGAGGGCTTCGATCCGAAGCAGACCGGCAACCTGGGGCTGCAGATCGTACGGACGCTGGTGGAGGGGGAGTTGGGCGGCGAGTTCGACATGCTCCCCGCGCCCGGCAGAGGCACCCGCGTGGTCTTCGACCTTCCCGTCTCGGTCGAGAAGCGTGAACGCTGAGGCGGGGAGCAGCCGAACGTGACTGAGGCCGGGCCCGGTTCCTGTGGGAACCGGGCCCGGCCTCAGTCTCAGTTCTAACATTTACGCGGTGCGCTTCGTGGCACTGCGCGCTGCGGCTCGGGATGCAGCGAATGGCCAGGTGTGGGCGTCAGTCTCAGGCGGTCGCGGCGTTGTTCCGCGCCCGGTTGCGAGCGGCACGGCGCTTCATCGCGCGGCGCTCGTCCTCGCTGAGGCCCCCCCAGACACCGGAGTCCTGGCCGGACTCCAGTGCCCACTGCAGGCACTGCTCCATGACGGGGCAGCGGCGGCAGACGGCCTTCGCTTCCTCGATCTGCAGCAGCGCAGGACCGGTGTTGCCGATGGGGAAGAACAGCTCGGGGTCTTCCTCCCGGCAAACGGCGTTGTGACGCCAGTCCATGGCTGCTACCTCTCCTCGTGAGTGTGCTGGCTTGTGAATGTGAACGCTTTCACGAATCCTCTCGCAAGGGAAGGGATGCCGATCAACTGTGATGCGGGTCCCAGCGGAATGAGAGAGGGGATTCGGGCGCCTGGGGGCCGCCGTGAGGGGCCGCCCGATCGCCATGAAGAGACTCGCAAACCTCGGCGGCGGATACAACCCCTTCCGCCAAGTTTTTTTTGATTCCTTGGTGTCGCATCACTCACAGTCGTACTTCCAGGGGGTGGACCCTGGCCTAAACGTTCGAGTGGAAGGACTTTTGGGTCTTCGACTTAAGCAATCACACGCAGTGCACGGCGTACGCCTGTGAAGTTCACGCTGTTCCGCACTCCCAGGTGGTCACCGTCCATCTGAAAGGGCAGTGGAACCTGCGAATGCAAGGTGAAGTCACTCACGTCGTGCAGGGTTACCGCGTGTTTACCCCGGGGTCCGCGCTCGGGGCTCGAGGTGAGGAGCTGGGTGCCGTAGCGGCTCATCGCCAGCGGCGTCAGCCGCGAGAGTCCGAGCACGTCGAGAGCGGTGTCGAAGGACGCGCGCGGGGCGGCGTAGACGGGACGGTTGCCCAGGTAGGTCCACGGCGCGGTGTTGCAGACTATCGACGCGACCAGGTCCTCGACGGGCTCATGGCCTTCCCGTTCGAGTCTGATCGTGCCGCGGCTGCGGTGCTGTTCCTTGGCGAACTGCTTCAACACCTGCCGTACATACAGAGCATGGGTGGAGCGCCGGCCGAGTTCCCGCTTCTGTTCGACGCGGCCCACCACGCCCGCGTCGAAGCCGAGGCCGGCGCAGAAGGTGAACCAGCGCGGCCGCACACCCGCGTCGTCCGTTTCCGGCACTCCCGACGCCAGCCCGAGACCGATCGTGCGTTCGCGGCCCGACTCGATGGCGTCCAGCAGCACCCCGGTCGCCTCGACGGCGTGATTGGGGAGGCCGAGGGCGCGGGCGAAGACGTTGGTGGAGCCGCCGGGCACCACGGCGAGGCGGGGGAGGCGCTCCGGGTCCGGGCCCTGGTGCAGCAGCCCGTTGACGATCTCGTTGACGGTGCCGTCGCCGCCGAGCCCGATGACCAGTTCGGTCTCGCCGTTCTGCGCCGCCAGCCGGGCCAGTTCGCGGGCGTGGCCGCGGGACTCGGTGGTCGCCACGTCGAGCTTGAGGTCGCTCGCCAGCGCGTGGGTGATCACTTCACGGGTCCGCAGGCTGGTGGTGGTGGCGACCGGGTTGACGACGAGGAGTGCGCGCATGGAGGGCAGCGTACCTATCCGCCGGGCAGAGGCCCCGGCCGTTGCGGACGTATCCACATGGAGGACTACGCTCTTCACCGTGCCTCCCCGAAACGAGACCCCCACGCCCTCGGACCGTCCCCGGCGGCTCACCGCCGCTGCCGTGCTGACCGCGCTCGAAGGGGCGGTCGTCGCCGCGTTCGGCGTCGTGTCGCTGGTGAAGCTGGTGACGGACAAACCGGATGGAATGGTGCAGGCGGTCACGATGGCGCTGACCGTGCTGGCGCTGTCCGTGCTGCCGTTGGCCGCCGCGCGGGGGCTGTGGCTGCGCCGGCGGTGGAGCCGGGGACCGTCGATGATCGTGCAGCTGATCGCGCTGCCTGCCGGCTACCAGATGGCGCAGAACGGCGGAGTGTGGACGGCCGGTGGCATCGTCATCGCGCTGACGGGGGTCGTGGTGCTCGGCTGCCTCATCAACCCCACTGCGACGGAGGCACTGGGCATCGGTCCGCGCGACGCGTAACCGGCCTCGCGGCGGACCGGCGAAGCGCGGCTCACCGCAGGGGTCTGCAAGTCGACGAGTCGATGCAGGGACCGGGCGTCCCTCGGGTGAGTCGACCGCGCTTGCCGCGGAGCCCGTGTCACATCCGTGAGCAGCGGTGCGGCCTGAACTGGCCGGGAGCGACGACGCACGCGCCGCCCGGCCCCTGGAAGAGGCGGGCGGCGCGTGCGGTGGTTCACCGGAGCCGGGGCTGCCGGCTCACTCCTCGACGAGGAGCCTGTCGCGAAGCTGCGCCAACGTCCGTGCCAGCAGCCGTGACACGTGCATCTGCGAGATGCCGACCTCCTGCGCGATCTGCGACTGGGTCATGTTGCCGAAGAAGCGCAACAGCAGGATCTTCTTCTCGCGCGGCGGCAGTTCCTCCAGGAGTGGCTTGAGCGATTCGCGGTACTCCACTCCTTCGAGGGCGTCGTCCTCGGCCCCCAGGGTGTCCGCGACGGCCGGCGACTCGTCGTCGGTGTCGGGAACGTCGAGGGAGAGGGTGCTGTACGCGTTGGCGGACTCGAGGCCCTCCAGCACCTCCTCCTCCGAGATCGAGAGCCGCTGGGCCAGCTCGTGCACCGTCGGGGCCCTGCCGTGCAGTTGGGACAGCTCGGCCGTCGCCGACGTGAGTGACAGGCGCAGTTCCTGAAGGCGGCGCGGGACGCGCACGGCCCAGCCCTTGTCGCGGAAGTGCCGCTTGATCTCGCCGACGACGGTGGGGGTGGCGTACGTGGAGAACTCCACGCCGCGCTCCGGGTCGAAGCGGTCGACGGACTTGATCAGACCGATCGTCGCGACCTGCGTGAGGTCGTCGAGGGGCTCCCCGCGGTTGCGGAAGCGGCGGGCCAGGTGTTCGACCAGCGGCAGGTGCATCCGCACCAGGTGGTTGCGCAACTCGGCCCGCTCGGGGGAGCCGTCGGGCAGATTGCGCAGGGCGATGAACATGGCCCGCGCTCCGCTGCGGTCGTGCGGGTCGAAGTGCGCGAACTGCGCAGCCCGTGCCGTACGCGCGCCGTGCTGGCCGGACCCGTGTTCGTGTCCGTGCGCGGTGTCGTGTCCGTGCGTCTCCTGCTGCTGCATGTCCATCGCGTCCGCCCGCTCTGCCTGCTCCGGTCGCTGACTGCTGGGGTCGGCGGGGTGCGGCCTGGCCTGCTCAGGCACGACCGGGTCGGCCGCCGCACCGACGCGGCCTGCCCAATGCTCCCGTGCCTCGTGGTCAGTCACGGCGCTCCGGGGCCCGCACCGCGCTTCTTGTGCAGGCTGATGCTGACCGTCCGGTCGTCGGACACCGCCGAATCCACCTCGCCGGCCAGGGCGGAGAGCACCGTCCAGGCGAAGGTGTCGCGCTCCGGTGCCCTGCCGTCGGTCGTGGGTGCCGAGACGGTGACCCTGAGGGAATCGCCGACGAGCCTGAAGACGCAGCTGAGCACGGAGCCCGGCAGCGCCTGCTGGAGAAGGATCGCGCACGCCTCGTCGACGGCGATCCGCAGATCCTCGATCTCGTCAAGGGTGAAGTCCAAGCGGGCTGCGAGTCCGGCAGTGGCCGTGCGCAACACCGACAGATAGGCACCCGCCGCGGGCAGCCGGACCTCGACGAAGTCCTGTCCGTCCTGCCCCACGGGCTCACCTGCGATCTGGGACACCCTCACCTCCAAAGTGGCACAAGCCCGTTCGGCTCGTTCGCTGTACGAGTGCGTCGGTCCGCCGCGCAGCCCGTGGATCTCCTCCACGGAGAACCAACGGACTGACGCCGTCGATGGTTCGCCTGCGACGCTATCGCGATCCGCGAGCCGATGTCGCCCGCACGGATCTACGACGGTCCACGGCGCCCCACCACATGAGCGTCACCCATAGTAAACATATGGGCACTGTCTGTGGCTAGAGGTCGGAGGTCGTGAATCCGAAGTGATTACGCTGCGTCGCCGTCGGCCAGCTTCCTCAGTGGTTCCCCGGACATACGGAAGACCGTCCACTCCTCCATCGGTTCGGCGCCGAGTGATCTGTAGAAACCGATTGAGGGGTCGTTCCAGTCCAATACCCACCACTCGAAGCGTTCATAACCCCGTTCGACACAGATTCCGGCAAGGGCTGAAAGCAGTTGCCTCCCGTGGCCCGCGCCGCGGGCCGGCGGGCGGACGTACAGGTCCTCCAGATACACACCGTGAGTGCCGGTCCATGTGGAGAAATTGAGGAACCACAGAGCGAAACCGACGGGGTCACTCTCCGTGTCCTCCTCGGCCATCAGAGCGAAGACCGCGGGGTGCTCGCCGAACAGGGCGTCGTGCAGCTGCTGCTCGGTGGCTCTCGCGCGGTCCAGCGCCCTTTCGTACTCGGCGAGTTCACGGATCATCGCGTGAATCGCCGGTACGTCGGACGGTGCCGCCGGTCTGATCATGCCCGCCACGCTAACGCGGCCCTGTGACAACGGCGGTCACGGTGCTGCCCGGTGCGAAGGCCCCCTCCTCCGCGAGCGTGGTGAGGCCGGAGAGCAACTTGGCGACGTAGACCCGCTCCAGCGGCGGGAGGGCGTGGCGGGCGGCGAAGTCGCGGGCGAAGTCCTCGAGTTCGGGGGTGCCGCGCGCATAGCCGCCGAAGTGGAACCGCTCGTCCAGACGCCACTGGCCCCGCCGGCCGCCGAACGCCGAACGTTGCAGGTCACGGACGTCCTCGGTGAGGAAGCCGCCCCGGAGCACGGGGATGCCGAGCGCGCTCTGCCCACTGCCGAGGCCGGCGGCGAGGCCGGCGAGGGTGCCGCCCGTGCCGCAGGCGACGGCGGCGACGTCCGTGCGGCCGCGCAGTTCACCGCCGAGGGCCGTGCAGCCGCGCACGGCAAGGGCGTTGCTGCCCCCTTCGGGTATGCGGAACGCCTCCCGCGCGGTTGCGTGGTCGCCGGTTCCGCGCAGCAGCCGCTCGGTGAAGTCCCGCTCGTGGCGGTGCCTGTAGTCCGCGCGGGAGACGAAGTGGAGCCGCATGCCGTCGGCGGCGCAGCGTGCCAGCGAGGAGTTGAGCGGCTTGCCGGCCAGTTCGTCGCCGCGTACGACTCCGATGGTGGTGAGCCCGAGCAGCCGGCCGGCGGCCGCGGTCGCGCGCAGATGGTTCGAGTAGGCGCCGCCGAAGGTCAGCAGCGCGGTGTGGCCGCCTTCGAGCGCGGCGCGCAGATTGGGGGCGAGTTTTCGCCATTTGTTGCCCGGAAGTGCCGGGTGTATCAGATCGTCGCGTTTGAGCTGCAGCCTGACGCCGTGGCGCGCGAAGCGCTCGTCGCGGATCTCCTGGAGCGGGGAGGGCAGCAGCGGCCGGGGGTCGAGCGAGGCGAGGAGCTCATCCGCCCGGACGGCCCCGGTGGCCCCGGAGGACGGGGTGCCGGGGTGCGGGGGAGGGGCGGGGGCGCTGCTGCTCACCTCTGCATTGTCGCGCCCCGCGCCCCTCCCGTCGCTTCAGATTCCTCTCACTTCAGGCGGGCCGCGATCCGCTTGCGCATCGCGTCCATCGTGAAGCCGCGGGGGTCGGACTTCTGGTTCGTCCACTCCAGATGGCCGACGACCGAGCCCTCGTTCCATCCGTGGTGCCGGCACAGCGCGGCGGCGGCACGTTCGATGGCGTCGAGTTGCTCGTCCGGCCACGGGTCCTCGCCGTCGCCGAGGTTCTCGCACTCGAAGCCGTAGAAGTACCGGTTCCCGTCCGTGTTCATCTGGTTGGGGCCGGGCAGGTCGTCCTCCGCTATCACCGCGCGTAGCACGTCGTCGTCGCCGAGTCCCGCGTGGTTCGCACGGCCGTGGCCGACGAGGTGCACCGTGCCGTCCTTGGTGATCGCACCGTGCGCGAGCGGGCCGGGCAGATCGGAACGTCCGTCGTAGATGAGATCGACCGTCTCCTTGGCGCCGCTGGTCACGGTGTGGTGGATCATGATGCCGTGAACGGGGCCCCAGGGGCCCTTGTGGTTGCGGTTGTGGTTGCGCCAGTCGCGGACCTCCTCGACCGTCACGCCCTCCTTCTTCAGGGCTGTGATGAAGGCGCTTGCTGTGATGGGTGTGGCCATCTCTGCCCCGTACCTTCCCTGTGCGCTCTCGTGTGTTCGAGGGTGATGCCCATGCGGGCGGGTGCTTACTCCGTTCCCCGGCCCCCGAGGGGCAAGCCGGCGCGCGTCAGCAAACCCTGTACGCAACGCTCGCCGGCGTAGGGACTCAGCAGCCGGGGCATCCGGTCGCGGGCGCGGCGGGCCCGGCCGGACCTCACGAGGGCGGAGTCCTCCAGGAACGTCAGCCACGCCGTGCAGGCCTCCTCCAACCGCCCGCAGGAGAGCAGGAGTTCGGCCAGCTCCGCCTCGCTGAGTGCGCGGGAGCGGCGTTCGCCCGCGGGGCGGGAGCGCAGCGACGCCCGCAGCTCGCGGACGGCGCCGTCGCGGTCTCCCAGGGCCGCCCGCACCTGGCCGGCCTGGTAGTGCAGGGCGGCGTCCTGGTAGGCGCCGACGGGTTCGCCGCCGTCGGGGGACTCCGGACCCGTGGTCAAGTCGGCCGGGGCGCGGGCGAGTTCGTGCTCCGCGCGGCGCAGGGCGGCCAGGGCGTGCCGGCTTTCGCCCTCCGCCGCCTTCGCCACCGCGAGCCCCGCGTAGAGGAACGAGCGCGCGGACGGCGCCGCGTCGGCGGGTGCCGCCTCGCACGCGGACTCCGCGAGGGCGAGGCTCTGGCGCCGGTGCCCGAGCTGGTGCGCCTGCGAACTGAGCGCACGCTGCACGAGTGCCACGCCTTCGGGGTCGTCTCCCTCGGCGGCGAGCTGGGCCGCGGTGTCGAAGGCGCGCTGTGCGAGCCCGTGGCGCTGCTCGTCCGCGTAGACGCGTGCCAGCAGGAAGCTCAACCGGGCGGCTCCCGCGACCAGTTGGGGGTGGTACGGGCCTTCCCCTCCGGTACGCAGCCGGCGCACCAGCCCCGCCAGGCAGGCGGCCAGCGGGGTGCGGATGTGTCCGCCGCCGTGCCGGTCCGCCTGCTGGGCGAAGAAGCGCGCGTGCTCCCGTACGGAGGCGACCTCGTCCGGCGTGGTGCGCCTTGGGGGCCGTCCGCCCCGGGGGAGGGAGGGGAAGTGTGCCCGGGGCGGACGGGGGCGGAGGGGCTCGGCGGTCTCGGTGGGCTCGTCGCCGACGCCGCGCCCGGGCGCCACCGCTGCGGCGGTGCCGGACGGGCGGAGGGTGAGCCGGTAGGGGGCGGGCGGCGGCGGATCGGCGCGCGGCGGCCCCACCACCGCGGCGGTGAGCGCGGCGAGTTGGTCGGCCGGGCGTGCCTGGTCCCCGAGCGCGGCGAGCTGGTCGGCGGGGCGCGGCTGGTCGCCGGGTGCGGCAAGTCCTGCGGCCGGCCGGCCGCCGCGTCCGGTGAGTTCGTCCGTGGCTCCTTCGCCGGTGCCGCCCGGGCCGCGTCGACGGGGCCCGGGGCCGCCGGAACGGCCGTCGCCCATGCCCAGTTGAGTCACCGTCACCGGGCGGCCCAGCCGCCGCGAGAGGGCCTCAGCGATGAAGCCCTGCACCCGCGGCGAGGGGCGGCTGCCGCGCAGCCAGTGGGCCACGGACGTACGGTCGTAGCCGAGCCGGACCCCGGCCTCGGAGCCCAGCCTCGCGATGGCGCGGGCGAAGGCCTCCTGCGTCCACTGGCTCTCCGCCAGTAACGAGCGCAGCGCGCGGTTGGGCGTCGGGTCCCGGCGGTGGCGCTCACCGGGCCGCATGGCAGGCCGCCCGCCGGAAGTCGAAACGGAATCGAATCGGGTCGTTCACGGGATTCCCTCCTTGTGTGCTCCGGCGCGACGTTGCGTACGGAGTGGTCCCAAGCGAACCGCAGGTTCCGGTTCTTGGGGAGCATGTGCTGCGCACACGTAGAGGTGCGACTTTCACACCCCGTGTGAACGAACGTCCGTTACTCTCTGAAACAAGGGTTGGACGACCGGAGGGCGAGATGGAGCCCAACAGTCAACTGGACGTACTGCTTGACCAGTCCGGAATCTCCCGGGCCGGTCTGGCCACAAGAGTCAATCGCCTCGGCGCGGATCACGATGTGACTCTGCGTTACGATCACACGGCTGTCGCGCGCTGGCTGAAGGGGCAGCGCCCGCGCGGCCGGGTGCCGGAGCTGATCTGCGAGATCCTCGGTGCGCGGCTGGAGCGCACGCTGACCCTCGCGGACATAGGCATGGCCGGGCCCCCGGGTGCGCCGCCGCCCGCCTTCCCCGCGTTATCCGGAGGCGCGGGGGACGGCGACGAACGGGCCACCCTGGGCCGGTTCGTGGAGCGGGCCGCGGTCTCCTGGCGCTCCGACCAGCTGCACGCGGACTCCCCGGGCCCGGCCATGCTGACGGGCGCGGCCGCCGTGGCGCCGGTGTGGGAGTGGGAGAACCCTCCCGACGATCTGGACGTCTCCCACCAGGGGAAACGGGAGGTCTCGGAGGTGGATGTCGCGCTGCTGCACGCGGCGCGCGGGCACTACGAGCACCTCTACCGCAACGCCGGCGGCGTGGCCACCCGCCCCCGCGTCGTCGGCTTCCTCACCGCCGAGGTGACGCCGCTGCTGCGCGGCGGCTACGACGACGGCACCGGCCGTGAACTCTGCCGTGCAGCGGGCGCGTTGGCGGCGGTGAGCGGCATCTGCGCGTACGACACGGACGAACAGGGCCTCGCCCAGCGGTACTTCCATCAGGCGCTGCGCCTCGGCAAGGCCTCCGGCGACCGGCTCTTCGGCGGCTACGTCGTCTCCCTCCTCGTCAACCAGGCCCTCTACCTCGGGGACAACAGGCGCGCCATCGCCTGCGCAGAGGCGGTGTTACGCACGCCGGGGCCGCACTCCACGCCGGCCCTGGCGACCGACCTCTACGCGATGCAGGCGAAGGCGTACGCACGCATCGGCGATCGGAGGAGTGCCCACAGCTGCATGCGCAGTGCGGAGACCTGCTCCGCTTGCATACGTCCCGAGGAGGAGCCGGAGGAGACCGGCTACGTCCAACCGGGCCTGGTGCAGGTGCGATTGGCGGAGGCGCTGCTGGTACTCGGGGAGCTGGACCCGGCCCGGCGGTATGCCGAGGAGGCGGCCAGGGCACCCGCCCATGTGCGCGGCCGGGTGAACCGGCTGGCCACTCTCACCGGCGTCGAGTTGCGTACCGGCTCGCCGGAAAGCGCTGCGGAGACGGCGGTGCGGATGGCCGATCAGGCGCAGGGCATCGAATCACAGCTGCTGCGGAAGCGCATGCGGCAGGTCCGGGAGCAACTGCTGCGGCATCCCGGGTCGCCGGTCGCACAGGCGGCGGAGCTGATCGAGGAGACGTTGCGGGTTCCTCTCTGAGGGGAGGGTGGCCGGGCGGCGCCTCTGTCAGGGGGAAGCCGCGGCGTGCTGGGATGTGCCCAACCTCCGTCAGGAAGGGGGCACATACGTGCGATGGAAGAACCTGGGTGAACACACGGTGTACGAGAACCAGTGGTTACGGGTCAATCTCGCGGACGTGCTGCTGCCGGACGGCCGCCATCTGGATCACTATCTGATCCGGCTGCGGCCGGTGGCCATGGCCACCGCGGTCAACGAGCGCAACGAGGTGCTGATGCTCTGGCGGCACCGCTTCATCACCGACAGCTGGGGATGGGAACTCGCGGCCGGGGTGGTCGAGGACGGCGAGGACCTCGCCGAGGCGGCCGCCCGCGAGATGCTGGAGGAGACCGGATGGCGGCCCGGACCGCTGAGCCATCTGATGACGGTGGAGCCCGCCAACGGGCTCACCGACGCGCGGCACCACATCTACTGGTCGGACAGCGCCGTCCATGAGGGGCACCCCGAGGACGACTTCGAGTCGGACAAGCGCGAGTGGGTGCCGCTCAAGGAGACGCCGGAGCTGATCGCCCAGGGTGAGGTGCCCGCAGCCAACACCGCGGCCGCTCTGCTGATGCTGTACAGGCTGCGCTTCGGATAGCCGGAGGACTCGCGCCGTCCGCGGAGGACTCCCGCCGTATGCGGGGCCCTCCGCGGCGGCCGGGGCGCGGCGGGCCGCGCCCCGGTACATGCGCCGGCCCCCGGCCCGCGAGCTGCGGGGGACCGGGGGCCGGTGGTGCCGGTGGCGCCGGGACTCAGTTGCCGCGCAGGAAGCCGTCCCCGTGCTGCGCGATGTGCTGCTCGACCGCCGACAGCGCCTGCTGCACCTCCGCGGCGGAGCCGCTGCCGCGCTGCTCCGCGTAGTAGGCGGCGCCGAGCCGCTTCAGCAGGTCGCTTCCCTGGCGCTGCGCCTGCACCTCTTCCACCTTCTCCTTGCCCTGCGCCAAGCCGCGCTGGGCCTGTTCCTTGGCCCTGTCGAGGAAACCCGCCATCGTTCCTGCCTCCTGTGGCTGCGTCACTTGGGACTGCGTCATCGGGGGCCCGGAAACCCCGTCCGCTCTTGCTCGTCCAAACGTATGCCGCGATCAGCCGGTTCCCCGCTCATCCTCGGCCAGTACCTCCAGCGCCACCCGTACGAGCTGTGGCACGGCAGGGTGTCCCGGCCTCCCCGAACCGGCGGGGCTCTCGCGCCAGATGAGCATCAGCGGGACGTCGCCGGTGCCCGCCAGCGGCCGGTAGACGACGTCCGGGTGCGGGTGCATCTCGGCCGTCGCGGACGTGGACACGCCGACGGCGCTGCCCGCCGCGATGGCTCCCAGCCAGTCGTCCGTGTTGGCGACGAGCACCGCCGCGTCCGGGTCGGGGCGGATCTCCTCCGGCCACAGCTCGAGCGTCGTCAGACCGGAGACGGTGTTCAGCGCGATGGGGTGGTGTGCCAGGGACGCGAGGTTCAACGGGCCGGTGTGTGCGGCCAGTTCGCTGTCCGCGGGGACGGCCGCCACACGCGGCTCGTTGCACAGCCACTCGCCGAGGAGGCCCTCGGCCTCCCGCGGGATCAGCGGCGCCCTCATGAGCGCGACGTCGACCTTGCCGCTCAGCAGGCCGGCGCTGCGCTCGTCCACGCGCAGCAACTCCAGCGGCGTCTGCGGGTAGGTCTCCTTCCAGCGGCGCAGCAGGGGCGTCGTGTGCCGGCCGAAGGCCGACCACGCGTGCCCGAGACGCAGCGGCCAGGGGCGCAGCCGCGCCGGGTCGAGCGCCTCGTCGACCGCGGCGACGGCGGTGGCCGCCTTGTCCAGGAAGCGTCGTCCGTCGGTGGTCAGTTCCAGATGGTGCGTCGTACGGTCCACGAGCCGCACGCCCAGGTGCGCTTCGAGCTGGCGCAGCGTCCGGGAGAGGGCGGGCTGGCTCATCCGCAGCACCGCTGCCGCGGAGGTGACGCTGCCCGCGTCCGCGATGGCGAGGAAGGCGCGGAGATGACGCAGTTCGGCGGTCATGCGCACGGAGCATAGCCGCAGGCCGAGACGCATTTCACAGGCCGGCGCGACCGCCATAGCGTGGGCCCATGAGCTTTGGTGACAGCAGTGCCGCGCCCGACCCGGTCCCGGCCGCGGCCCCTGCCCCCGCTCCGGCCGAGCCGGCGGCGGCCGGCGCGCGTGGTCCGTACGCACAGCAGGGCCACGGCCGGCCGGGCGCGGTGGCGATGGTCATCGGCAGCGCCATGTCGCTGCAGTTCGGGTCGGCTGTCGCCGCGACGCTCTTCCCGCGTGCCGGTGCGCTCGGCGTCGTCGCGCTCCGGCTGGTCTTCTCCGCTCTGCTGATGCTCGCGGTGTGCAGGCCGCGGCTTCGCGGTCACTCCCGTACGGACTGGGCCGCCGTCGCCGGGCTCGGTGTCGCCCTCGGCACCATGAACACGCTCTTCTACCAGGCCATCGACCGCATCCCGCTCGGGGCGGCCGTCACCCTCGAACTGCTGGGCCCGCTGGTGCTGTCCGTCGTCGGCTCGCGCCGCCTGCTGAGCCTGCTGTGGGCGGGACTCGCGCTGGCCGGGGTGTATCTGCTGGGCGGGACCGGCAGCGGATTCGGCGGGATGAACCTGGCGGGTGCCGCCTTCGCGCTGGCCGCCGGTGCCATGTGGGTCGCGTACATCCTCTTCAACTCCCGTACGGGCGCCCGCTTCCCGAAGGCCGACGGCCTCGCCCTCGCGATGGTGCCGGCCGCGCTGCTCAGCGCGCCGCTGGGCGTGGCGAGCAGCGGGCGCGCGCTGCTGGACCCGGTAACGCTCGGTCTGGGCGCGGCGGTGGCGGTGCTCTCCTCGGGGGTGCCGTACACGCTGGAGCTGTTCGCCCTCCGCAGGCTGCCCGCTGCCACCTTCGCGTTGCTGATGAGCCTGATGCCGGTGGCGGCGGCGTCGGCGGGCTTCCTGGTGCTGGGGCAGCGCCTGCAGACGCCGGAGCTGGTGGCCATCGCGCTGGTGGTCGTCGCCAGCATGGGCGCGGTACGTACGCCGCCCGCCCCCCGGCCGCGGGCGCCATAGGCTGGGCCGGTGAGCGAGCGCGAGCGGCAGAGGGCCGTCTGGACGGAGGACGGCGGCGAACGGTCCGCACTTTGGCGTTCGGAGAGCGGCATGAGGCCGCCGCGGCACGTACGGGTCGCGGACGACCGCATGACCGCGGACGCCGCCTACAAGCTGGCCTGCGAGGGGACGGCGCTGTTGTGGCGCGGCGACTACCACGGCGCACGGCAGTTGCTCGCCGCGCTGCGCCGCCGCGTCGACCGCAAGCCGCCGAAGGCCGGCGCGAATCCGCGGGAGACCTTCCATCTGTACAGGCAGGCACAGTCCCGCCGCGCCCGCGTGCTGGGGATGCTGCTGGTGCCGCTCGACTCCGGCCCCGCGCAGGGGGGTTACGCGGTACCGCTGCGGCGCGCCCCCGACGTACGCGGGGCGTGCGCCGAGGCGTACGGACCACCGGACGACGCCGGGCAGTCCCTCGTACCGCTGCGCGAACTGCTGGGTGTCATCGGCGCACACGAGTGGCGGCACCGGGGTGTACCGGTTCCGGCGCTCGGCGGCGACCGCGTGCACCCGGCGTACGGCGTCTTCTCACCGGTGCGCGGCGAGTACGTCGACCTGGTCGCCCGTACCCGACTGCCCCCGGACGGGCTCGCGTTCGACATCGGCACCGGCACGGGCGTGCTGAGCGCGGTGCTCGCGAGACGCGGATTCGCCCGTGTCGTCGCGACGGACCAGGACGAACGCGCGCTGGCCTGCGCCCGTGAGAACGCCGAACGGCTGGGTGTCGCTGACCAGGTGACGGTCGTCGCTGCGGATCTCTTCCCGCCGGGCGGCGAACGCGCCTCGCTCGCTGTCTGCAACCCGCCCTGGCTGCCCGCGAAGCCGGCCTCGCCTCTGGAAGCCGCCGTGTACGACCCCGGCAGCCGCATGCTCCGCGGCTTCCTGTCCGGGCTCGCGCAGCGGCTGACCCCGGAGGGCGAGGGCTGGCTGGTCCTCTCCGACCTCGCCGAGCACCTTCAGCTCCGTACGCGGGAGGAACTGCTCGGCTGGATCGACGCGGCGGGACTCGCCGTCGCCGGGCGCGAGGACGTCCGTCCCCGGCACCCGCGCTCCGCGGATCCGGACGACCCGCTGCACGCGGCACGGGGCGCGGAGGTCACCTCGCTGTGGCGGCTGACGCGTACCGGCTCCTGATCCACAGGTCCGCGCGCCCGGGCGAACCGCGGCCCCCGGGGGGCGATTCACCCGCCGTGCTCTCGTCAGCCCGCTGCCGTCGCGATGACCTCGTCCAGGATCTCGCGCGTGCGGCGCAGGTCGTCGATCGAGTGGTTGATCCGGTCACGTTCCGCCGTCAGCTGTTCGACGAGCCACGGAGTCGCGGTCTCCGCCGGGCCCCCGTCGTGGTCGCGCATGCAGGGCAGGACGCTTGCGATCTTGTTGCCGCTCAGCCCCGCGGCGAGCAGCTGCTGAATGAGGATCACGCGGTCGACGGCTGCCTCCATGTACTCCCGGTGGCCGCCGGCCGTGCGCTCGGAGACGAGCATGGACTTCTGCTCGTAGTACCGCAGAGAGCGGACGCTCACGCCCGTACGCCGTGACAGCTCGCCGATCTTCATGGTGTTCCGGCCCTCACTCGGTCCAGGGTTGAATCTGACACCGATGTGAGATTTTACCGTTCCCCCATGACGAACAGAGCCACTTCGCCTCTCCTCACCCCCTATTCCTCGGGAAGCCTCTCCCTCCCCAACCGTCTCGTCATGGCTCCCATGACCCGGTTCCGCGCGCACGAGGACGGAACGCCGCTCCCGGTGGTCGCGGACCACTACGCGCAGCGCGCGGAAGCGGGGCTCCTCATCACCGAGGGCATCTGGCCGCACCGCCGGGGCCAGAGCGACTGGCGCCTCCCCGGGCTGGAGACCGCAGCCCACGTCGCGGGCTGGCGCGCGGTGACCGATGCCGTGCACGAGCGCGGGGGACGGATCTTCGCGCAGCTCATGCACGGCGGACGCCAGGGGCATCCGCGCTCGCGGTTGCTGGGCGACGTCCCGGCCGGGCCGTCCGCCGTGCCGGTCCCGGGCCCCGTCCACGTCAAGGACGGGAAGGCCGAGGCACCCGTGCCGCGCGAGATGACGGTGGACGACATCCGTACGGCGATCGACGACCACGTGGCTGCCGCACGCAACGCGCTGCGGGCCGGCTTCGACGGTGTGGAGATCCACGGCGCCAACAGTTACCTGACCCACCAGTTCCTCGCCGACAACACCAACCTCCGTGACGACGCGTACGGGTGCGACAAGACCCGGTTCGCCGTCGAACTGGTCACCGCGGTCGCCGAGGCCGTCGGAGCGGACCGCCTCGGGCTCCGGCTCTCGCCCGGCAACCCGCAGTTCGGCATGGCCGAACGCGCCCCGGCCCCGGTCTACCGCGCGTTGCTCGACGCGTTGAATCCGCTCGGCCTGGCCTATCTCCACCTCACGGACAACGACGACTACCCCGCACTCGCAGACCTGCGCCCTCGATGGAGGGGCACACTCATCGGCAACGTCGGCGAGAACCACGAGCCCACCACCCGGCAGCAGGGAGAACGCGTGCTGACACAGGGGTACGCGGATCTGGTCTCATACGGGCGGGCGTTCCTCACCCACCCCGACCTGCCTGCCCGCATCGCCGTGAACGGTCCCATCGGCACGCCGATCGACACGGCCCGCCTCTACACGCACGGTGCGGAGGGCTACACCGATTACCCGACGCTCGAAGAAGAGCGTGCGAGTCAGCTCACCGCCGCAGAGAGCGGATGAACTGCTGAAGACGGGGAGAATGCCTTACCGAATGCCGCCCTCATCGCCCTGAATACGGCTTTCAACGGAACATGCTGCTTTCTCTGCGGCCTTTGCCGGTTTATTCCGTCTGTTCGGTCGACCGGGGCATTCGGTACTGGTTCATCCGGTCGGGCGCGCCGGTGAGGCTCCGCCGGGCGGCGGTGCCTCCGCCCAATTCACCCCAAATCTGCAGCAAAACCTTGAATCCGCTCGGTGGTCCACCCAGCAGAAACGGCGGCCGACCGCAAGGGAGCGCTCACGGTCATGGCAAAAGTTGTGCCATAAGCACGAGAGAGCCGTTGTCGTGGACACGCTGCGCTAGGCTCATGCCGCCTTTAGGCCACTTAGGTCTAGGCCTGCACGCGATCAGACCCGCAATTCAATGGCGTTGTCGTTGGGGACCTGGACCAACGTCATTGTCCTCGGTCATCTCACGGCCCCGAAAGGGCACGGGGGCTCGTGGATTTCGAGGCGCTGAATGACGCGAAATGAGTGGAGTGAAGTCGATATGGGAAGAAAAGGCCACAGACGCTCGCGCAGGGCGAACAGAACCATAGCGATCGTCGCAGCGCTGGTGGTTGGTGGTGGCGGCGCGGCGGCGGTGGGTGTGAGCGCCTTCGCGGGGTCGGGTGAAGACCCCGTTGCTGCCGCCAGCACGATCGACTGTCCTGATGTGAGCCTTGCACTGGGCCAGGTGCCCGAGGGTGCCAAGAAGCCCGTGGGTCAGAAGCTCGCCACTCTGGACCAGCAGGTCGCGCAGGCCTACGGCCAGTGGAACTCCCAGGAGCAGAGCTCCGAGGAGGCCCTGGGCCAGTTGAACCAGCAGCGCTCGGAGACCATCCGGAGCATGGGTCAGGACATTGAGAACGCCGGCGGCCAGGCCCCCGGTGACATGGAGTCCATGGCCCAGTGCCAGATGATGCAGGACCAGGCCACGCAGGAAGGCCAGGAGGGCGGCGGCGAGGACGGGCAGCAGGTTCAGGGCCCGGTCGCCGCCGACTTCGTCAACATCGAGGACGTCGAGCCCAACGCCTCCGAGGAGGAGGCCCCGGGCGGCACCTTCACGACGGAGTGCGGCAACAACGAGGAAGAGCACTTCAACTCCGACAACGTGATCGCCGCTCCGGGTGTTCTGAACGGCGCCCACCACGTGCACGACTACGTGGGCAACGAGGACACCAACCAGGCCTCCAGCGACGAGTCTCTCGCCGCGGCTAGCACCACCTGCGCCAAGGGCGACAAGTCGACGCACTACTGGCCCGTGATCCGTTCTCTGGACGGCAACGAGGACCAGCGGGGCGCCGTGCAGGAGGGCGACGTCCAGGAGCAGCAGGGCGGCGAGGGCCAGGAGGAACAGCCTCAGGGCGCTCGCAACGGTGACGACGCCGGTCAGGACCAGGGACAGGGTCAGGAGCAGCCTCCGGGCGAGGAACAGCCTCCGGAGGAGGGCCAGGACCAGGGCCAGGACCAGGGCCAGGACCAGGGCCAGGGCCAGGGCCAGGACCAGGGTCAGGAGCAGCCTCCGGGTGAGGAGCAGCCTCCGGAGGAGGGCCAGGACCAGGGCCAGGACCAAGGTCAGGAACAGCCCCCGGAGGAAGGCCAGGACCAGGGTCAGGGTGAAGGCGAAGAGGAAGAGCAGGTGGGTGGCGGCGAAGGTGCCGAGGCCCAGGTCGGCGACGGTGGGGCCAACGACCTCAACGTCGGCAGCATCCTGGAGCCGGACGCCGAGCTGAAGTTCACCTCAGGCGGTGCCGATCAGGTCGTCGAGATGCCGCGCTTCCTGCGCATCATCACCGGTGACGCGAAGTCCTTCACCAACGGCGACGAGAACGCCAACGCGTCGTGGAGCTGTGAGGGCTTCGAGGACCGCCAGCTCGAGGAGCAGTACCCGATCTGCCCCGAGGGCAGCGCCACGATCCGTACGTTCAACTTCCAGAACTGCTGGGACGGCCAGAACACGGACAGCGGCAACCACCGCGACCACATGGCGTTCTCGGACGACCAGGGCAACTGCCCCCAGGGCTTCCAGAACGTCCCGCAGTTGCAGCAGACGATCAAGTACGACATCCCTCAGCAGAACTTGCTCAACGCTGACACACCGTTCGCGGTGGACTCCTTCCCGGAGCAGCTGCACAAGCCCATCACCGACCACAGCGACTTCATCAACGTCATGCCCGAGGAACTGATGAAGGAAGCCGTGGACTGCATCAACGAGGACAAGGAGTGCCCCAAGGCCGACACGGGCGGCGGTGAAGGAGGAGAGGGAACAGACTCGAAGCCTGAGCAGTCGCCGTCGAAGCCGGACGAGTCCAAGCCGGAAGAGCCGTCGGACTCGGGCAAGGACAAGCCGTCCGAGTCGAAGCCGGACGACTCCGGGCCCGCGGACTCGAACCCGGACAAGCAGTCCTCGGCACCGGAGCCGAAGCCGGAGTCGAAGCCGGATGACTCCAGGCCGGCGGACTCGGACCGGGACGAGCCGGCCCCGGCACCGGAGTCCAAGCGCGACGACTCCACCTCGTCGGACGACGACCGGGATGAGCCGTCCTCGGCACTGGGTGCTGGATCGGGCAACTCCACTCCCAAGGCCGTGAACCGGGACGACCCGTCCTCGGCACCGGACCAGTCGACCCAGCTGGCGAAGGAAGAGGACAGTGACCTCGCGACCACCGGCTCCGACACCCCGATCGTTCTGATCGTCGGGATCGCCTTGGCAGTCGCGGCTGCCGGTGGCGCCCAGGTGTGGTGGCTGCGCCGCAGGAACGCTGCCCGTTACTGACCTGCCGTGACTCATCGGCAGTGAACGACCAGGTCCCGTACCCGCTCGCGCAGAGCGGGTACGGGACCTGGTCGTGTCCAAGGGCTGTCACACTGCGGGATCACGCGGCACCCGTGGCCGCGGGACCAGGCGGTGTCAACGAAGCCGCAGGTCAGCGGAGTTGAGGCGGTTCAGCCCTTCTTCGTCTCCCAGAAGACCTTGTCGATCTGGGCGATGTAGTCCAGGGCCTTCTGGCCCGTGGCGGGGTCTGTCGAGCCCTTGGCCGTCGAGAGGGCCTTGAGGGTCTCGTTGACCAGCTGGTGCAGTTCCGGGTACTTCTCGAAGTGCGGGGGCTTGAAGTAGTCACTCCACAGCACCGAGACGTGGTGCTTGGCCAGCTCGGCCCGCTCCTCCTTGATCGTGGTGGCACGAGCGCGGTAGTGCGGGTCCTCGTTGGCCTGGTACTTCTCCTGGATCGCCTTGACCGACTCCGCCTCGATGCGGGCCTGCGCCGGGTCGTAGACACCGCAGGGCAGGTCGCAGTGGGCGCTGACCTGGACCGTGGGCGCGAACAGACGGGAAAGCATATAGCCGTCCTTCCTCGTGATCGTCTTCTCACCTGTGAGATTACTCCGTAGGGGAGGCCTTTTCGCGTGTGCCCCCTGGGGCTTAGGACAAAAGTCCGGTGCGGGGTGAGCGTGAGGACGGGCGACGATGTGAGGCGTCGCCGGAGTTCGGACAGCGAAGGAGCGGAGCCTTGAGCGGGTTGCTGAAACGGATCGGTCTCGCCGAGGTCTACAACCCGTCGATGCTGCCGCTGCTCCGGCCCGGTGACCGTCTGGTGGTGAAGTACGGCTCGCGCGTGCGACCCGGAGCGGTCGTGGTGCTGCGGCATCCGCTCCAGCACGACCTGCTCATCGTCAAACGGGCTGTGGAGCGCCGTTCGGGTGGCTGGTGGGTGGTCGGTGACAATCCGCAGGTGCGCAATGACAGCCGGGAGTTCGGCGCCGTGCCCGACGACTTGATGGTCGCCCGCGTGTGGGTGCGGCTGCGTCCGCCGCGGGGGCCGCGGCGCCGCCTGCGGCCCGTGCTGCCGTGGGTGCTCTCCGCGGTGCGGCCTCTTCCGGCGCTGCGGGGCGGACGCTCCGGGCCGGCCTATGTGCCGTCGTTGCTGTCCTGGCTCGCCAGGCGCTTGCGGGCGCGGTAGGCGGCGACGTTGGCGCGGGTTGCGCAGCGGTCGGAGCAGTAGCGGCGGGAGCGGTTCGTCGAGGTGTCCAGGTAGGCCCGGCTGCAGGGCGCGGCCTGGCAGACGCCGAGCCGGTCCACGCCCAGGTCGGTGAGGTGGAAGGCGAGCCCCATGCAGGCGGTGGCGGTGTAGCCGGCCGCCGTCGTGACGGGGTGCTCGGCCAGATGCATGTGCCAGCGGGGGCGTCCGTCGTCGGCGAGATCGCCGTGGCCGCTGATCTGGGGGCTGGTGGGGAACTCCATGAGCAGTGCGTTGAGCAGGTCCACGGCCCGGGTGCCGTCGCCCTCGGACGCGGCGCCGAAGACGGCGCGCAGCCGCGTCCGCACGGCCCGCAGCCGGCCCACGTCGGCGTCCGTGGCCCTGCGGGCCATCTGCCCGTTGGTGCCGCACAGTTCCCGTACGGCCTCGACGGACGTGAGGGTGTCCTCGCCGCGCTCGGGCTGCTCGGTGTTGACCAGGCGCACCGCCATGTCCGAGTAATGGTTCAGTTCCACTTGTGGTCCTTACGGCTGCCGGTCTATCGTCGGCCGTGTCCGGTAATGAGCGGGTTCGGTCTGAGGGTATTACATTCAGGAGGACGGCGTGGCTGCGTACAGGGACGGCGTGGACACCGCGGGTACCGACGCGGACTGGCAGGCGTGGCAGGAGAGTTGGGACCGGCAGCAGGAGTTCTACCTGCCGGACCGCGAGGAGCGCTTCCGGGTCATGCTCGACATGACCGAGGCGCTGGCCGTGCCCGGCGGCCCCCAGGGAGCCGGGGACGGCACCGGCCCGGCCGTGCTCGACCTGGCCTGCGGCACCGGGAGCATCTCGCGGCGGCTGCTGGAGCGCCTGCCGGGGGCGCGCTCCACCGGCGTCGATCTGGACCCGGCTCTGCTCACCATCGCGCGCGGGCACTTCGCGGGAGACGGACGGGTGGAGTTCGTGAGCGCGGACCTGACCGACCCGCAGTGGACGCGGAAGCTCCCGCACCGGTCGTACGACGCCGTGCTGACCGCCACGGCGCTGCACTGGCTGCGTACGGAGCAACTCGGCGTGCTGTACGGGCAGATCGCGGGCGTGCTGCGCGACGGCGGAGTCTTCATGAACGCCGACCACATGCCGGACGAGACCACGCCCCGCATCACTGAGGCGGCGCACGCGGCGGACCGTGCACGCCGCGAGAGGGCCGCCGGGACCCCGGGGACGCGGGACTGGATCGCCTGGTGGGACGAGCTGTCCCGGGAGCCCGCGGTGGCGGACGCGGTCGCCGAGCGTTTCCGCACCATCGGCAACCCGCTCACCGGCGACCATTCGGACGGCGAGGTGCAGCCCGCCGCCCGCCACGTCGAACTGCTGCGCGCCGCGGGCTTCGCGGAGGCGCGGACGGTGTGGAGCTCGCCCCTCGACGGGCTCGTGCTGGGCCTCAGGTAGCCCCTGCTGACGGCCCGTCGGCAGCTGCCGGCGGGGGCACCGTACGCACGTGGGGGCGGTACGGGCAGGTGCTGCCCGTACCGCCCCAGTGCCGGTCTGCTGCAGGACCACTGCGGTCCGCTGCCCGTCCGTACGCGGCGGGCGGCACGCCGTTCAGCGGCGCGCGACGCCCTCCGCGCGAGCCGCCGCGGCGACGGCGGAAGTCACGGCCGGGGCGACCCGCTCGTCGAACGGCGAGGGAATGACGCAGTCGGCGCTCAACTCCTCGGAGACCACGGCCGCGAGGGCCTCGGCCGCCGCGAGCTTCATGCCCTCGGTGATGTCGGTGGCGCGCACCTGAAGCGCCCCCGCGAAGACGCCGGGGAAGGCGAGCACGTTGTTGATCTGGTTCGGGTAGTCGCTCCGGCCCGTGGCCACGACCGCCGCGTACTTGGAGGCGACGTCCGGGTGGATCTCCGGGTTCGGGTTGGCCATGGCGAAGACGAACGAGTCCTTCGCGAGTGTGGCCACGGCCTCCTCCGGGACCGTACCGCCGCTGACGCCGATGAAGACGTCCGCGCCGGCCATCACCGACCCGAGCGAGCCGGTGCGCCCCTCCTTGTTGGTGAACTGCGCCAACTCGCGCTTGACGTCGGTCAGATCGTCGCGGTCCCGGGAGACGACGCCCTTGCGGTCGCACACGACGATGTCGCCGATGCCCGCCTCGACGAGGATCTTGGCGATGGCGAAGCCCGCCGCGCCCGCACCGGAGATGACCGTACGCAGCTCGCCCAGCGGCCGCCCGGTCAGCAGCGCGGCGTTGCGGAGCGCCGCGAGCGTGACGATGGCCGTGCCGTGCTGGTCGTCGTGGAAGACCGGGACGTCCAGACGCTCCTTGAGCTTGGCCTCGATCTCGAAGCACCTCGGCGCCGCGATGTCCTCCAGGTTGACGCCTCCGAAGGACGGTGCGAGACGCGCGACGGTCTCCACGATCTCGTCGGTCTCGCGGCAGTCCAGCGCGACGGGGAACGCGTCCACGCCGCCGAACTGCTTGAAGAGGATGGACTTGCCCTCCATCACGGGGAGGGACGCCTCCGGGCCGATGTCACCCAGCCCCAGCACCGCACTGCCGTCCGTCACGACGGCCACCACCTGCGACTTCCAGGTGTAGTCCGCGACGAGCTCCGGCTGGCGTGCGATGGCGCTGCAGATCTTGGCGACGCCCGGCGTGTACGCGAGGGACAGTTCCTCCGCGTCGCGCACCGGGACGGTCGCCTGCACGGCCATCTTTCCCCCGCGGTGCAGGGCGAAGGCCGGATCGATCACGTCCTCGTCCAGTCCGTCCTTCGAATTGACGATCTCCGCTGCCACTTGTCGAACCCCTTTGTCGAAAAACCTTTGTGAGAGTGGCCGCTCCCTGGTTGAGGAACGGGCGGGCACCACGTCCGCCGGCCGCCGGCCCCTGAGCCCGGTAGGGGCCCGGGCAAAGCCCTGGGGGAGTGTCCCCCAGGCTGTGAGGCCCGGTGGGAAGAAGAGCGAACGCCGGGCGCGCCGCACACGCGCCCCGGGTCCCCGGGTGAGGGGTGTAATCGACCTTTGTACCTGACGAAGGCCCCGGGCCACGACCCGCTTTCGCCACTGCCGACGACCGGCAACCGGACATTAGCCCACAGAACAGGTGGAAGGTGTCCGGGAGACGGGGATCCCGCGACCTCAACGGGGCTGTGGGTGAAGGGTCTTCGGCGGAGTCCCGGTATGTGCCGAAGGTCTCCCGCGGGAAGACCGGAGGCCGGTCGCGGAACGGAACGCGACGCCTCGTACGCGACGAGTGAGTGCCCTGTATCCGGAACCCGGCCTCCGTTATCCGATTTTGACTCGGGATTCCTCTGTAACCGCTCGAACGGATGGCAGGATTTCCACCATCCACCGGCAGCCCACCGGCAGCACCCTTCGCGCGGCGCTACACACCCGAAGGTGTGTGCCAGGCCGGCTGCTCCCTCATCCGCAGGAGGACCCCGCAATGACCGCACGCAACCCCCGACGCCCGGCCGCCGTGCGCAGCCGGCGCATAGCCGCGCCCGTAGCCGTTGCGGTCACCGGCGCTCTGCTGCTGGCCGGCTGCGGCGACCAGACGGACTCCGCGGGCGGCGGATCGGACACCCAGGGCTCCAAGGCCCCGCTGTTCGACAAGCTGCCGAAGAAGATCCAGAAGGCGGGGGTCGTCAAGGTCGGCACGGACGCCGCGTACAAGCCCATGGAGTACAAGGACGGGCAGGAGATCGTCGGTCTCGACCCCGACCTGGCGAACGCCATGGGCAAGCAGCTCGGTGTGCGGTTCGAGTTCACCAACGGCACCTTCGACGGGCTGATCACCTCCATGCAGACCGGCCGCTTCGACATGATCATGTCGTCGATGACGGACACCAAGGACCGGCAGGAGGGCCTGGACGACCAGGGCAAGAAGGTCGGCAAGGGCGTCGACTTCGTCGACTACCTCACGGCGGGCTCCTCGATCCTCGTCAAGAAGGGCAACCCGGAGAACATCAAGTCGGTCGACGAGCTGTGCGGCAAGAAGGTCGCCACGCAGCGCGGCACGACCTCGCACGAGATCCTCAAGAAGCAGATCGACGAGTGCAAGAAGAACCGTGAGCGGCCGCTGACGATCGAGCCGTTCGACAACGACGACGAGGCGCGCGTACGGCTGAAGGCCGGCGGCGTCGTCGCCGACATCTCCGACTTCCCCGTCGCCGCCAACGCCGCCAAGAGCGGGAACGACTTCGAGGTCGTCGGCGAGCAGATGGAGTCCGCGCCGTACGGCATGGCCGTCTCCAAGGGCAACGACAAGCTCAGCGGCGCCCTCAAGGAAGCCCTCACGAAGATCATCGAAGACGGCTCCTACGAGAAGGCGCTCAAGAAGTGGGGCGTCGAGGACGGCGCGATCTCCGAGGCGAAGATCAACAGCGGCACCTGAACCGCGCCGCGCAGGCCGGCCGCACACCCGCGGCCGGCCTGCCGTGCGGCCGCACCCATGACCGCTTTCCCCGACGGGGCGGCAGGCGACGTGCCCCCGCCGGCAGTGCCCCTCCGAACGACAGGCAGCAGCATCCATGACCGCTCCACCCGGCAAGGCGCCCAGCGACGCGCCGCCGACCGCCACGGCACCCGAGGCGATCAAGGCGATACCCGTGCGGCACTACGGCCGCTACGTCTCCGCCGTCGTCGTCATCGGGCTCCTCCTGCTCATCGTCAAGGCCTTCGCGGAAGCGGACCTGACGTGGGGTTCGGTCGGCGAGTTCTTCTTCAACGACCAGATCATGGAGGGCGTCAAGAACACCCTCGTGGTCAGCGTCCTGTCCATGCTGATGGGCCTGGTGCTCGGCATCGTCCTGGCCGTGATGCGGATGTCGAAGAACCCGGTCACCAACTCGGTGGCCTGGGGCTACATCTGGTTCTTCCGCGGCACGCCCGTCTATGTGCAGCTGCTGCTGTGGTTCAACCTCGCGCTGATCTTCCCCACGCTCAATCTCGGCCCCATCTACAAGGACGAGATGACGGACGTCATGACGCCGTTCATGGCGGCGCTGCTCGGTCTCGGCCTCAACGAGGCCGCGTACATGGCGGAGATCTGCCGCGCCGGCATCCAGTCCGTGGACGAGGGACAGACCGAGGCCTCGCAGGCGCTCGGCATGACCAACGCGCAGAACATGCGGCGCATCGTGCTGCCGCAGGCGATGCGCGTCATCGTCCCGCCGACCGGCAACGAGTTCATCAACCTGCTGAAGACCTCGGCGCTCTGTGCCGTCGTGCAGTACGAGGAAGTGCTGCGCAAGTCGCAGAACATCGGCAACACCTCCAGCGCCGTCGTCGAGATGCTGTTCGTGGCGACGCTCTGGTTCCTCGTGATCACGACGGTCTTCAGCATCGGGCAGTACTACCTGGAGCGTCATTACGCCCGCGGTTCGTCCCGGCAGCTGCCCGCGACGCCCTGGCAGCGGGCGCGGCAGCTGGTGTTCACCTTCAGGCGGGGTACGGGAGCGGGCTCGGGAGCAGGAGGAGGCGCGGCATGAACGCGATGGTGAAGGCCGAGGCCGTGCACAAGTCCTTCGGCCCGGTCGAGGTGCTCAAGGGCATCGACCTGGAGGTGGCGCCGCGCGAGGTGTTCTGCATCGTCGGGCCCTCCGGGTCGGGCAAGTCGACGTTCCTGCGGTGCATCAACCACCTGGAGAAGATCAACGCCGGGCGGCTGTACGTCGACGGCACCCTCGTCGGCTACCGCGAGCACGGCAACAAGCTGTACGAGCTGCGCGACCGCGAAGTGGCGGCGCAGCGCCGCGACATCGGCATGGTCTTCCAGCGCTTCAATCTTTTCCCGCACATGACCGCGGTGGAGAACGTGATGGAGGCGCCGGTCCTCGTCAAGGGCGAGACGAAGGCGAAGGCGCAGAAGAGCGCCCGCGCCCTGCTCGACCGCGTCGGCCTCGGCGAGAAGTGCGACAGCTACCCGGCGCAGCTCTCCGGCGGGCAGCAGCAGCGCGTCGCCATCGCCCGCGCGCTGGCGATGGAGCCGAAGCTGATGCTCTTCGACGAGCCGACTTCCGCGCTCGACCCGGAGCTGGTGGGCGAGGTGCTGGACGTGATGCGCGACCTGGCCCAGGACGGCATGACGATGGTCGTCGTGACGCACGAGATGGGCTTCGCGCGTGAGGTCGGCGACTCGCTCGTCTTCATGGACGACGGGGTCGTCGTGGAGTCCGGGAATCCGCGGGACGTGCTGAACAACCCGCAGCACGAGCGGACGAAGTCCTTCCTCTCGAAGGTGCTCTAGCAGCGGCACGGCGCCCGTGAGGGTGCCGTGAGATCCGTCGCGTCGCGGGGCGGAGGACTGGCTGTTCACCGCCCCGCGGGGTTACCGTCCGGATCATGTTTGCTGCATACGCCGCGCGCATCGACAAGGACCAACCGCTCGACGGTCTGGAGCTGGGCGACCGCCCGGAGCCCACCGTCCCGGACCGCTGGACGAGCGTCGACGTCAAGGCGGCTTCGCTCAACCACCACGACCTGTGGTCGCTGCGGGGTGTCGGCCTCGGCGAGGACTCGCTGCCGATGATCCTCGGCTGCGATGCCGCGGGCGTCGACGCCGACGGCAACGAAGTGGTCCTCCACTCGGTCATCGGCGCCAACGGGCACGGCGTCGGCCCGCGCGAGCCCCGGACCCTGCTGACGGAGAAGTACCAGGGCACCTTCGCGGAGCGCGTCGCCGTACCGCAGTGGAACGTGCTGCCCAAGCCCAAGGAGCTCTCCTTCGAGGAGGCCGCCTGCCTGCCGACGGCCTGGCTGACCGCCTACCGGATGCTCTTCACCAACGCGGGTGTACGCCCCGGCGACAGCGTGCTCGTCCAGGGAGCGGGCGGCGGTGTCGCGACCGCCGCGATCGTGCTCGGTGCCGCCGCGGGCCTGAGGGTCTTCGCCACCAGCCGGCACGAGGACAAGCGCGCGCGTGCCGTCGAACTCGGCGCCGAGGCCGCCGTGGAGACGGGCGCCAGGCTGCCGCAGCGCGTGGACGCCGTACTGGAGACAGTGGGCGCCGCCACCTGGTCGCACTCGCTGAAGTCGCTCAAGCCCGGCGGAACGGTCGTCATCTCGGGCGCCACCAGCGGGCCCAACCCGCCCGCCACGGAGCTCAACCGGGTCTTCTTCCTCGAGCTGAAGGTCGTCGGCTCGACGATGGGCAGCAAGGAGGAGCTGTCCTCGCTGATGGACTTCTGCGCCGCCAAGGGGGTCCGTCCCGTCATCGACTCGACGCTGCCGCTGGACCGGGCCCGGGAGGGCTTCGTGAAGATGGCGGAGGGCGACCTGTTCGGCAAGGTCGTACTGACGGTCTGAGTTCCGCGCCGCCCCCGTCCCCGCCCGCTCAGCCGGCGGCCGGCGGCGTGTGCTGTGCGGTGTAGGCCCGGAACGGTTCGGTGCCTGTCTCCGCACGGCGCTCGTCCAGCCGCTCCGGATCCTCGCAGGGCCACGGCACGCGGGCGCCGTCCCGTACACCCGCGATCTGGGTGCCGTACGGCTGCTCGCGTCCCTCGTTGACGTACGTACGGTCGCGGAGGAACGCGAGCTGCGTCCCGCTCGCCTCGCCCTTGGCCACTGCCTCCTCCATGAGCGCCAACGCGCGCCGCTGCACGTCCAGTTGGCGGTCCGCGTGCTGGGCGATCAGCCAGGCGGCGCGTGAGGCCTCCGCGCCGACCAGCGCCGTCGTCGGCCAGCCGTGCTCCTTCATGATCGCGTTCAGCCGGTCGCCGTGCCGGGCGGTCAGGCGGCGCCAGGCGAGCTGTTCGGCGAAGTCGTCGCTGAGGGCCGAGGAGGAGGCGTCGTGGTCTGCTTCCGCCATCCCCGTCAGCTCGTCGGCCGGTGCGGTGTGCATCGGTCTCGCTCCGTTCCGTGGTGTCCGGCCCCTTCGCGGGCCACCACGCTGGACGGGCCGGGCCGGAGAAAGATCGTCTCGGAGAACGGTGACGCGCGGGCTCGTGCGCAGGGACAATGGAGTCGTACGCGGGCCGGGTGCGGCAATGAGCAGAATGTGCGCCGATAACACAGGTGTACGGCCTGTGCGGCGCGGAGACGTCATGGTGCCGCGATGGGATGAGTATCCGCTGCTGCGGGCCCGGCCGCGTGGCTACCCTGGCATCGTCGGCCGGTGACGAAGGAGGTCCACGTGACAATGGCAGCCCCCGAGCGTGAGTCCGACGTGGTGACCGGTGACGACATGGCTTCATCGGTGGAGAACGCCTTCGACGCGTTGAGCGCGGCATCCCCCGAGGGGTGGCGCGTGGAGTTGATCGAGGGAGAGATCCACGTGGTGCCACCGGCCAACGGCGAGCACGAGGAGATCGTGTCCGAGGTAACGGGACAGGTGCGTGACCAGCGGAAGGAGCTGGGCCGGTACACCGGGCTCGGCCTGTTCGTCCCCGACGCGTCCCCGACCGGCAAGGTCGTGCCCGACCTGGTCGTCGCCCCGAAGGGCAGCTTCGGGGACGACGCCGAGTATCACGATCCCGCGCCCGTCCTGCTCGTCGGCGAGGTGACGTCCCGGTCCACCGGCGCACAGGACCGGGGCCCGAAGCTGCGGGGCTACGCGCGTGCCGGAATCCCCTGCTACCTGCTGATCGACCGCGAAGCGGGCGAGGTCGTGGTGTACTCCGAGCCGTCCGACGGCGCGTACACCCGCAGCGCCGAGGCGAAGCTGTCCAAGAAGATCGAACTCCCCGAGCCGCTCGGGTTCGAGATCGACACCGGGGAGTTCTGAGCCGGGGCGCTCGCCCCTCAGCCCTTCCGTCTCACTCCCCGGCGTCGCCCCTCGCCTCGCCGTAGCCGTCCTTCTCACGCAGAAGCGCGCCCAAGTGGGCGGCCGTCGTGGCGAGTTGGCGGCGCGCCTCGCGAAGCTGGTGCTCGCTGACGCCGTGATCGCGTGCCGCGTCCCGTACGTCGTCTCGGAAGTGGTCCAGGAGGCGCTCCAGGTCCCGTCCCGGATCGTCGCTGGGCGCGTCGTCCTCCTTCGCCCACGCCGGGGGTGCGGCCTCGCCGTCTGCGGGCTCATGGCGCACATACGGGAACCAGGGCGTGACCTGCTCCGTGATGCGGCCCAAGTTCCCCATCTCACGGGCCAGTTGGGACATGCCTTCGCGGACCGCGCCCGGCCAGTCGCCGGACTTCGCCCGCGACTGGACCTGGTCCTGCACCTGCCGGGCGATGCGCTGCACCTCATCGACGGCGGCCGCGCGCGCCTGGGCCTCCTTCGCCTGGCGCTTGGCCTGCTGCGTCTCCCTCCTTGCGCGGCGGGCCTGTTCCTTCCACTCCTCCTTGGCCCGCTTCATGTCTTCCTTCGCCTGCTGCCACGCCTCCTTGTCGGAGCCGCCCGCAGGGGCCCCGCCGGCGGCTCCGGACTCCCTGCGCGTACGGCGGGCCTGCTCGCGCATCTCGTGCCGCAGGTCGCGGGCGGAGCCGCTGACGTCCTCGCGGATGTCCGCGGCCAGTGCCGTCAGGGAGGCGCTGATCTCGGCCTCCAGTTCCGTCAGCTCCCCTTCGCGCTCCGCGAGTTCGGCGCGTCCGGCGTCGGTGATCGAGTAGACCTTGCGGCCGCCGCCCTCGGTGGTGTGGCTGACCAGCCCCTCCGCCTCCAGCTTGGCCAGACGCGGGTAGACGGTGCCGGCCGACGGTGCGTAGAGGCCCTGGAAGCGCTCCTCCAGCAGACGGATCACCTCGTAGCCGTGGCGTGGTGCCTCGTCGAGGAGCTTGAGCAGATAGAGGCGGAGGCGGCCGTGGGCGAAGACGGGAGACATGTCAGGCGTCCTTGCTGAGGAGGAGGTCGTCGTCGAGCGGTTCCGCGCGGCGCAGGAGGGCGATGGAGCCCGAGACGCTGTCGGCGCGGAGACGGCCGCTGCCCGTGCCCAGGGTGCCCGTCAGCTTCTTCGCGCCCCACAGACCGTCGACCTTCAGCTCGTCGAAGGCGCTGGAGACGGCGCCGCTCGCGGTGCTCGCCTGGACGGTGGCGTCGACGGGGTGGGACAGGCGGAGGGCCACCTCGCCGGAGACGGTGCCGAGTGCGATGTCCGTCGCCGAGCCGCTGCCGCCGGTGTCGAGGTCGAGGATCATGGAGCCGCTGACCGAGTCGGCCTTCACGGCCGAACGGCCGTCCATGACGGTCAGGTCGCCGGAGACGGAGTTGAAGCCGATCCTCCCGGTGAGGCCCTGTGTCTCGACGTTACCGGAGACGGTTTCGGCGCGTACGGGCCCGTCGATCCCGACGAGCGTGGTGTCGCCGCTGACCCCGCGTACGTCCGTACGTGCGGCGATGCCGGAGACGAAGGCGCCCGCGCTGACGACGCCGACCGAGAGGCGCACATGGGAGGGCACTGACACCGAGACGACCACGTGCCGGTTCCAGCCCTTGCGGTCCAGCCACTTGAGGAAGCCCTTCCAGGGCACGTCCTCGTAGGCGATCACCAGTTCGTCGCCTTCGAGCGTCACCAGGAGCGGTGGCCCCTTCACCTCGCTGATCTCGACACGGGTGCCGGGGGCGTCGCTGCCGACGACGTTGACGCTGCCGCCGACGATGCGGACCTGGAGCGATTCGATGCGGTCCCCGATCTCCAGGGTCTGCGGTTCGGAGATCGGCCACGAGGAGCGTTCGGACACGGCGGCCTCCCGGATAGGCATACGGCGACGGCGAGCGGGACACGGCGACGGCGGCAGGGCGTCACGGGAGACGCGTCAAACGGCGACATATCGCGTTCGCTCAAGAACACGATATGTCGTGTGTGGCTCCGGAGGCAAGCCTACGTGTGTGCGGGACGACGCGGACGGGAGTCCGTCCTCCTTTTCGGGCTTTTCGGGTTCCGATACCGTGCGGGCCGCCCGGCACGGCGACGCGCAGATCCGGCCCGTACGCCTTGGAGTACGGGCCGGACGAGCACCGTTCGGTCCTGCGGCCGGTCTGCCGGTGCTGTGCGCGGGCGGCGGTTCAGCCGTCGTCCGCGGACGGGCCCGACCCGCCGCCCGCCTGCTCCCGCAGCAAGCCGACCGTCATGCCCGGGGCCAGGCGCCCGTCCGCCGGCCGGAGGGAGATCAGCGCGGCTCTGCCGGACCGGCAGTTGGCGAGGGAGCGTTCCAGGGCGGAGGCGAACTCCCCGGTGGCTGTGACCGTTTCGCCGTGGGCGCCGAAGGCTCGTGCGAACGCGGAGAAGTCCGGGTTGACCAGGTCGGTGCCGCTGACGCGGCCGGGATAGGTCAGTTCCTGGTGCTTGCGGATGGTGCCGTAGGTCCCGTTGTCGACGACGATGATCAGCGGTGCGGCCTCCTCGGCGACGGCGGTGGAGAGTTCCTGGCCGTTCATCAGGAAGCAGCCGTCGCCGGCGAAGGTGACGACCTGGCGCCCCGGGTGGGTGACGGCGGCGGCCACGCCCGCCGGGACGCCGTAGCCCATCGAGCCGTTACGGGGCGCGAGTTGGCGCATGCCCTGGCGGTAGGTGAGGAAGCGCTGCGCCCAGAGAGCGTAGTTGCCGGCGCCGAAGGTGATGACGGCGTCGGCGTCCAGACGGGCGTCGAGGGTGGCGAACACGGCACCCAGGTCGAGGGGTTCGGGATCGTGCAGTGGCCGCCGGAAGTCGAGATGGGCGGCGCGGTCGGCGCGCGTGACGTCCGTCCAGGGGACGGGCGCGGCGGGCTCGCGGCCGGCGACGGCCCTGCCGAACGCGGCGGGCGCGGCGAGCAGCGTGAGGTCCGGGCGGTGCCAGGCGCCGGGCGGCGGGGAGTCGGGAAGGACGTGCACGGTCCGGCGGGTGCGCGCCCCGCCGGGGGATGGTGCCGCCGTCCCGTCCCGCGGTTCGCCCTCCGCCTCTGCCGCCGTCCCGCTCCCATGCGGCCCGAGCCGGGTGTACCCGTCCGTGCTGACGTCGCCGGGAGCCGCGCCGACGCACACCAGCAGGTCGGCGGAGGCCAGCCGTCGGGCGAGCGCTTCGGAGCGTCCGTAGCCGAGGTTTCCGGCGAAGATCTCGCAGTCGCCGGGGATCAGGTCCTGGCAGCGGAAGTCGACGGCGACCGGCAGCGACCACGACTCCGCCCAGGCCCGTACGTCCGCGCGCGCCGCGTCCGTCCAGCGGCTGCCGCCGAGCAGCACGAGCGGGGACGCCGACTGCGCCAGCAGGCAGTCCAGCTCGTGCAGTTGGTCCGGCGAGACGGCGCCCTCGGGTACGGGCAGCGGCCCCGCGTCCGGGACCTCGGCGGTGTCGGTGAGCACGTCCTCGGGCAGTCCGACCACCACCGGCCCGGGCCGGCCGCCCGCCGCGACGGCGAAGGCGCGGGCGGTGATCTCCGGCAGCCGTGCCGCGTCGCCGGCTGTCTCGACCAGCTTGGCGTGCGCCCCGAAGGTGCCGCGCAGATCGAACTCCTGGAACGCCTCGCGGCCGGTGTGCCCGCGCGGCACCAGGCCGACGAAGAGCGCCATGGGCGTGGCGTCCTGGTAGGCCGTGTGCAGCGCCACCAGCGCGTTGGCGGCGCCGGGGCCGCGCGTGGTGAAGCAGACACCGGGACGTCCGGTGAGCTTGCCCGTGGCCTCGGCCATGTAGGCGGCGCCGCCCTCCTGGCGGCACACGACCATCCGTACGGGAGAGTCGTGCAGCGCGTCCAGGACGTCGAGGTAGCTCTCGCCCGGGACGCCGTAGACAGTCTCCACGCCGTGCGCCGCCAGTTGGTCCACGAGTATCCGCCCGCCGGTGCGTGCGGGGGCCTGAGCCGTCATGCGATCGCCTTGGACGTCTCGTGCTGTTTGCTCGGGTCGTGGCCGAGGCGCCGCCGCAGCTGCGGTCCCGCGAAGTAGGAACCCACGGCTGTGCAGGCCGCGATGAGGATCAGCAGCAGTGCCGCGCTCCACGAGGCGCCCCCGGACAGCCCGAGCAGCGAGGCGGCCACCAGCGGCACGAACCCCGAGATCACGCCCGCCAGGTTGTACGACATGGCCACGGCGCTGTAGCGGAAGTTCTCGGGGAACATCCCGGAGACGACGGCACCGATCGGCGCGTACGGGATGGAGATCGCCCCGATGCCGAGCGCGACCCCGAGGACGACGAGGGGAGTCTCACGGGTGTCCACCAGCCAGAACGTGGGGAAGGCGGCCAGCACGGAGATGATGCCGCCCACCACGCACACCTTCCACGGGCCGGCCCGGTTGGCGATCCTGCCGCCGACGAAGAGCACGCCGATCTCCACGACCGCCCCGACGAGCGTGGCGTTCAGCATCACCGACTTGTCGATGCCGAGCTGTTCGGTGCCGTAGGAGATGATGAAGGTGGTCAGCAGGAAGAATCCGCCGATGCCGAGGAAGGCGGCGGCGACGCCGATGAGGATGCGGCCCCAGGTGCGGCGGAAGGCCTCGATCAGCGGGGCGGGCGGCGGGCCGTTCTTCTCGCTGTCGGCCATCATCGCCTTGAACACCGGGGATTCCTCGATGCGCAGCCGCATGTAGAGCGCGACGAGCAGCAGCACGAAGGCGAACAGGAACGGTATCCGCCAGCCCCACGAGTAGAACGCCTCGTCGGGCAGCATCCCCACCAGCGCGAAGGCGCCACTGGAGAGCAACGTACCGACGGGGGAGCCGAGTTGGGGGACGGCGGAGTAGCTGCCGTGCTTCTCCTTGGGGGTGTGCTCCAGGGTCAGCAGCATCGCGCCGCTCCACTCGCCGCCCACGGAGATGCCCTGCAGGAACCTGAGCGTGGCCAGCAGCGCCGGTGCCCAGATGCCGATGGAGCCGTAGCCGGGGAGCAGGCCGATGAGGCCGGTCGAGACGCCCATCAGCACGACGGTGATGATCAGGGCGGTGCGGCGGCCGTACCGGTCGCCCACGTGCCCGAAGATCGCCGCGCCGATCGGGCGGGCCACGAAGCCGACCGCGAAGGTGATGAACGAGGCGATCGTGCCGACGGCCGGATCCAGGTCGGGGAAGAAGAGCTTGTTGAAGACGAGGGCGGCGGCGGTGCCGTAGAGGAAGTAGTCGTACCACTCCAGGGCGGTGCCGATGAACGCCGCCGAGAGCAGCCGCTTGATGTCGGAGGGGTTCGCCGTGGGCGGGACGGCGTCGGCGGACGCGGACGAAGAGGAAGAGGGGGGCGGGGACGGGGACTTGGAGGTGCTCATGCGGTCCTGCCTTCTGAGCGGGGTGGGACGGTGACCAGACTGTGCGGGTCGTGGGCGGCGGCACCGCCGACGGCGGTGGCCAGGACGCTGATCGCGCCGATGCGGTCGGCGTCCGTATGCAGGGGGTCGGCGTCGAGTACGGCGAAGTCGGCGAGCATGCCGGGCCGCAGGCGCCCCTTACGGGACGCGGTGCCCGTGGCGTCCGCCGAACCGGTCGTCCACGCGCGCAGGGCGCTCTCGGCGGACACCCGCTCGTCCGGGCCGAACGGCGCACCGGATTCGGTCAGCCGGCGCACCATCGCCTCCATGGCGGGAAGCGGCGCTCCGGGCGCCACGGGCCGGTCGGAGGACCCTGGCACGGTCAGACCCAGGTCGAGGAACGAGCCGAGCCGGTACGTCCAACCGGTGCGCTCCGGGCCGAGGTTGGCCGCCATCGCGTCGCCGAAGGCCGCGAGGAAGTTGTGCTGCGGCACGGGTACGACGCCGAGTCCGGCGAAGCGCGCCAGCTGGTCCGGTCGGACCATCCCGGCGTGCTCGACACGGTGGATGGCGTCCGCGCGGGGGTGTTCGCGCTGTGCGCGCTCGTACGTGTCGAGGGCCAGGTCGACGGCCCTGTCGCCGATGGCGTGCGCGGCGACGTTCCATCCGGCACGGTGCGCGGCCACCACCAGCCCGGCCATCGCCTCCGGGTCCTGCTGGAAGTAGCCGGTGCGGTTCGCGCCGTCCGAGCCCGAGTCCGCGTCCGAGCCCGCGTCCGCCGGGTGACGGCAGCCGCAGAAGGGTTCGGTGACGGCCGCCGTACGGCCCAGCAGCGAACCGTCCAGGAAGATCTTCACCGGGCCGATCGACAGCCGGTCGTCGCCCAGGCCGGTGCGCAGGCCGAGGTCGAGCCCCGTGGTGATGCCGTCGCCGGGGTGCGCTCCGCCGACCGGATGCAGCGCGTCGGAGGCGATCATCAGCTGGGCACGCGCGTTCAGTCTGCCGGTGTCCAGGGCGAGTTGGTACGCAGCGAGCTCGACGGGGGTCTGCCCGATCCAGCCGCCGCCGATGCCGGCCTCGGTGAAGCTGGTGACGCCCTCCGCGAGGTAGCGGCGGGTCGCCGCCTGGACGGCGTCGGCGACGGTCTCCACGGAGTACGGGAGGACCTGGTCCTGGACCAGTTGCTGTGCCGTCTCCTCCAGGAGCCCGTCGGGGCGCCCGTCCGCGTCCCTGGCGACCACCCCGCCGTCCGGCGCCTGGAAGCCGGGGTCCAGTGCCCCGGCGCGCCGCAGCACCTCGGTGCTCACGTAACACAGGTGTCCCGAGGTGTGTTTGAGCCATACGGGACGGCCTCCGGCGGCCCGGTCGAGCGCGTCGCGGTGCGGACGGCCACCGGTCTTGTGGTGGTCGAGACCCGCGCCGACGACCCACGAGCCGTCCGGGAGCGTGCGCGCATGGCGTTCGACCGCAGCGTGGACCTCGTCCAGGGAGCGGGCGGCCGAGAGGTCGAGCTGGGAGAGGGTGAGCCCGTACCAGGCGGTGTGACAGTGCGCGTCGTTGAAGCCCGGCACCACGGTGGCGCCGTCCGCGTTCAGGACGCGCTCGGCACGAAGGCCCTCGATCTCCTCGTCGAGGCCGACGACCCGCCCGTGCAGGACGCCAAGGCTCCGGGCTGCCGGACGGTTGCCGTCCAGCGTCAGGATGTTCGCGTCCCGCACGATCAGATCAAGTCGCATGTGTCGTGTCCTTCGTCTCTCGCCCGGCCGATACTGCGTCGGACTCCCGGTACGGCTTCGGACTCCAGGTGTCAGGCCAGATGGTGGAGTTGAGCCAGCGGAACCTCCGTGGCCGCCTCGGTCGCGGTGGGCACGCCGTCGACGAGGACGGGGCCGGGGGAGCGGGGCACTTCGACGCGCGGCGTCGCGGTGTTGTGCAGCATGTCGGCGCGTCCGAGGCCGCTGCTGTCCCGTACGGGTGCGTAACGCAGGCCCCGTGGAAGGGAGTTGCGGGCGGCGCTGTCCGCCAGCGTCTCGGCGCCCACGAAGACGCGGGCGAGCTGCGAGGCCGCGTCTCCGAGCGCGCCGTAGTACGGGCGGTACCTGCGGGGCTGGGTCAGCCGGGTCGAGCCGGAGCCCGAACCGGTGTTGCCCCAGGCCACGAAGCCGCTCTTGATGACGAGTTCGGGCTTGGTGCCGAACCAGGCGGGATGCCAGAGCACGATGTCGGCGAGCTGCCCCGGTGCCACGCTGCCGACCTCGTGCGAAATCCCGTGTGCCACCGCCGGGTTGAGCGTGATCTTCGCCAGGTAGCGCAGTACCCGTGCGTTGGCGTTGTGTCCGGCGCCGCTCTCGCCGCTGCGCAGCGCCTGCAGGTGCGCGAGCTGCCAGGTCCGGCGCACCGTCTCGGCGATCCTGCCCATGCCCATCGAGTCGGAGTTGACGATGCTGATGGCGCCGAGGTCGTGCAGGGAGTTCTCGGCGGCGATGGCGTGGGCCCGTATGCGCCCCTTGGAGACCTCCACGTCGCTCTCGATGTGGTGGTTCTGCCGGTGGACCGTCATCGTCATCGGGAAGAGCTCCTCGACGGTGTTGACCGTGTACGGAACCGTCGGAGTCGTCGACGAGGGCAGGATGTTCGCCTCGGAGAGGATCTCCAGCAGGTCCGGGTGACCGCCTCCGCCCTCCACGTGGTACGCGTGCACGGTGCGGCCGCGCGTCGCACCGACGGTGTCGCGCAGATAGCCGGACTCGTTCATCGAGTCGGTGTGCAGCGCGACCGGCAGGTCGGCCTGCTCGGCGGCGTCCAGACAGGTGTCGACGATGCGCGGAGTCGCCCCGAAGTCCTCGTGGATCTTGAAGCCGCCGGCGCCCGACAGCACGATCTCGTCGAGGAGCCTTCGCGAGGATGACGAACCACGCGCCAGGAACGCCACGTTGAGTGGTGTGCCACGCCAGGCACTCATCAGCGTGTGCAGATTGTGGGCCGGGTTGCAGCCGATCTCCCACATCCCGCCGAGGCCCATGCCGACGACGGTCGTGACGCCCGCGGAGAGCGCGGCGGGCGCGATCTCCGGGGACGAGAGGTGCACATGGCTGTCGACGATGCCGGGAGTCGCCAGCAACCCCTCGCCGGGAACCATCGAGGTGTGGGAGTCGACGGCGAATTCGACCGGCATCACATCCGGGTTGCCCACCCCGCCGACCGCCACGACGCGGCCGTCCTTCACCCCGATGTCCGTCTTGCGCACGCCGAGCCGGGAATCCAGCAGCACCACATTCGTGATCACCATGTCGAGCGCGGAGTCACGGTCGGAGCGGGGTGAGGCGAGCAGGCCGTCGCGTACGGTCTTGCCGCAGCCGCCGAGGAGTTCGTCGCCCGGAGTGCCGTCGTCCGTCTCGACCTCCACCCACAGGCCGGTGTCGCCGAGGCGTACCCGGTCGCCCGTCGTGGGTCCGTAGAGCGCGTTGTAGGTGCGCCTGTCGATCTCGCGCGGCGTGTTCGGGGGCGTGTTCATTTGCGTGCCTCCACCAGTTCGACCTCGCGCTCGCCGCCCGGTTCGAAGACGAGGGCGGTGCCCGCGGGGATGTCGAGCCTCATGCCGGCGGCCGCCTCGCGGTCGAAGCTCAGCGCCGCGTTGGTTTCGCCGAGGGGGTAGTGCGACGAGACGTAGACGGCGGTCTCGCCGGTGTTCCGCACGGTCAGCCGCAGTCTGCGGCGGCCCTCGTTGATCCGTACGGGCGCGGCCGCCGTACGGACGGCACCCGGCGGATCCGGGGCCGCTGCTGCAGAACCCGCCCGTGAATCCGCCGCTGAATCCGACGCCGAGTCCGGCGCCGACGGCGCCGCCTCAGCGGACCCGGCCCCGATCGGACCGTCGACGGCCACCAGCGACGTTCCGCTGGGGAAGAGCGCCTCGACCTGCACGGTGGGCACCATCGCGGACACGCCTTCCAGCACGTCGTCCTCGGTGAGGACGGAGCGGCCCACCGCGATGACCTCGTCCATGCTCAGCCCGTCCCATGCGGCCTCCAGCACCTCGTCGCAGATGAGGGCGATGGCCTCGGGCGTGTTGAGACGACGGCCGCGGGCGCGGCGCCGGCGCGCGAGCTCCGCGACGGTGAACAGCTGGAGCCGCTCGTTCTCGCGGGGAGTCAGATGCACTGCGGAGGCCTCCGGAATCGACCGGCCGGTCGGTTGGACTCGGGCGATCGACCCAGGATTGCTCTACGCGAGCGGAAGGCCAACGTTGAAGTATCGCGGACCTGGGCGCCACAATTGTGCATGTGCACAATCCAGCGGAGCCCCCGCCCGGGGCCGCGCATCCACGCGCCGCCGAGCTGGCCGTCGACTGCCTGAAGGGCGTCGACGGCCTGCTGGGCGACTGGCTGGAGACCGTCCAGCCGTTGCGCGATCAGTACGAGGGCGCGGTGCCCGACGAGGACTTCCGGGAGTCCGCGGTCCAGGCCTTCGAACTCCTGCTGCGCACCGTCGCCGGGCTCCCCGTGCCCGCGGAGCTCGCCGGGACCTCCGGACGGATCGGGGAGCGCCGTGCCCGCCAGGGCGTCCCCCTCGACTCGCTGCTCGCCGCGGCCAGGCTCGACTTCCGGGTGGTCTGGGACGCGCTGGTCGCCCGCGCCGACGACGAGGACAAGGTGCTGCTCGTCGCCTCCGCGTACCACGTGTGGGAGGCGGTGGAGGCGCACGTCACCGGCATCATGACCGCGTACCAGCGCACGGTGCTGGAGATGGGCCGGCAGCGCGAGGACGAGCGCCGCCTCTGGTTCGACCGGCTCCTGGAGACCGGGGGCCACAATCCGACGGTGGTACGGGACGTCGGCCTGGCCCTCGGATTCGTGCCCGGCGGCCGGTTCCTGTGCGTCGCGGCCCTCCCGGGGCCCGGGCCGGGCGGCGGGCTGCACGGTGCCGCGGCGGCGCTGCGCTCGGCGGGGGCCACCCTGCAGCGGCAGACGGTCTCGTCCGCTTCGCTCCTGGTCGTACAGCTGGGGCCCCGGGTCACGGAGGAGACCGTGCTCGGCAGGCTGGAGGGCGTGCCGTGCGGGGTGTCACCCGTCGCGGACGGCCTCGCCGGAGTCCCCCGCGCCGTCGAGCTCGCGACCGCGACCGTACGGGCGCTCCCCGGCGCCGCGACGGGGCCGCTGCGCCTGGCCGACGCCTGGCTGGACGTACTGGTGGGCCGGGCGGGTCCCTTCGCGGCGCACCTCGCGGACGACGTCCTCGGTGGCCTCAAGGACCAGGGGGAGCAGCGAGGGGCGGTGCCCGCCGCGGAACGGGAACGGCTGCTGCACACGGTGCGGGTGCATCTGGCGGGGAGCGGCTCCATCGCCGAGACCGCGAGGGTGCTCTACTGCCACCGCAACACCGTCCAGCAGCGCTTCACGCGGTTCTGCGAGCTGACGGGCCGCGACATCCGCCGCCCCGAGGACGCGGCGCTCGTGGCGCTCGCGCTCAGGGCACGGGAGAGCGGCGGGAAGTAGACCCTGTCCTCCGGCCCGACTTGGGGGTTGGCGCCCTCGCGGCAATGCCACATGGCAAGGTAGCGCTGAGTCGACAGATGGCCAAAGGTGCGTGCATTGACCTTTGTGCTCCTCAACTGAGCGATCAAGAAGGTGACTGACTCTGAACGACGTGTGGTTCACGCCGGACCCGGCGGTCGCCCCGTCGGCCTCGAGACAAAAGAGGAGGAAGCCATGGATGCCGGCCGAGGATGATGCGGGGCTTGAGCCGGACCGTCCGCGCCGTGCTGCTCTCCGGCACGGCGACTCCCGGTGGTTCGTACGTCCCGTCCCGCCTGCTTCGAGGAAACCGTGACTTCCAACACCTTCCCGCCCTCCACATGCGCCCGCCACGACGCCGCCTCGGAATCGGAACGGACCTCGAGCGGTGTCGCCGACCGGCATGAGGCAGAGGAGTTCCTGCGCCAGTTCCACGCCGAGCATCCCGGTCGGCCCGTCTCGCTCAGCCGGCGTCTGCGCCAGGTCCGCACCGCCATCGACACCGAGGGCACCTACCGCCACACCCCCGACGAGCTCGCCTTCGGTGCCCGCGTCGCGTGGCGCAACTCCAGACGCTGTATCGGCCGCCTGTACTGGAACAGCCTGCGCGTCCTGGACTGCCGCGACGCCACAACCCCCGAGGAGATCCACCAGCACCTGCGCGAGCACCTGCGTCAGGCGACCAACGGCGGCCGCCTCCGCTCCCTGATCTCCGTCTTCGCCCCCGAGGCCCCCGGCAAGCCCGCCCCCCGGGTGTGGAACGACCAGCTCATCCGCTATGCCGGGCGCCGCCTGGAGGACGGCTCGGTGCTGGGCGACGCGGCCTACGTGGGCTTCACCGATCTTGTGCGCCGCCTCGGCTGGCCGGACCCCGAGGGGCCCTTCGACATACTGCCCTGGGTCATCGACACCGCCGACCACAAGCCCCAACTCTTCGACGTGCCAAGGGACTTGGTCCTGGAGGTCACGATCACCCACCCGGACTGTCCGCGGATCGCCGACCTGGGTCTGCGCTGGCACGCCGTTCCGGCCATCTCCAGCATGCGCCTGCGCATCGGCGGCATGGACTACCCCCTCGCGCCGTTCAACGGCTGGTACATGGGGACCGAGATAGGCGCCCGCAACTTCGTCGACGAGGGCCGCTACAACCTGCTGCACGACGTTGCCGCCTGCTTCGGCATGGACACCAGCAAGGAGAGCACGCTGTGGCGCGACCGCGCGCTGGTCGAGCTCAACGTCGCCGTCCTGCACTCCTTCCATGCCGCGGGGGTGCGGATCACCGACCACCACACAGAGTCCCGCCGCTTCCTCACCCACGTGACCAAGGAGGAGGGCCAGGGCCGGACCGTGCCCACGGACTGGAGCTGGATCGTCCCGCCGGTGTCAGGCGGCATCACCCCCGTCTTCCACCGCTACTACGACGACGCGGACCAGCGCCCCAACTTCTACCCCGGCGACACGGCCCACTACGACGATTCATTCCGGGACGGATGCCCCTATCGGCAATGACCCGGCCGGACCCGTCGCCGCGCGGACAGCGGAGCAGTAGTACGTCGCGGCCTCCCAGGTGCCCGGGCTCAGCACTCAGGCTTCGGTCTCAGCACCTCAGGCCTCAGTGCTCCTCGTCCTCGTCCTCGTCGTCGAGCCGCGCAAGCCAGGTCGCCAGCCGCTCGACCGGGACCTCGAAGTCCGGATTGAGGTCCACGAAGGCCCGCAGCTGCTCCGACAGCCACTCGAAGGTGAACTCCTCCTCGCCGCGCCTGCTGCTCAGCTCTTCGATGCCGCGGTCGGTGAAGTACACGGAGGGCTCCCGGTGACGGTGGAGGGGTGCGGTCCCAAATTACCGGCCCGCGTACGGGGGGCATCCGCCAGGGGACCTGCCCGCTCCGGGACTCCGGGACGAACCCCGGCTGAGCACCGCGCGCCGGTAACGACGGAGGGCCCGCCGGTACCGGCGGGCCCTCCGTCCTGCGGTCGGTTCTGCGAGCGGCTGACGCTCAGAGGTCGAAGACCTCCTGGATCAGCTGCTGCTGCTCCTCCTGGTGCCGCTTGCCGGAACCGACGGCGGGCGAGGAGGACGAGGAACGCGAGACCCGGCGCAGCCGGTCCGCGTTGGGGACCGGCTCGGAGCCGATGATCAGGTCCAGGTGGTCGACCAGGTTGAGCGCGATGAAGGGCCACGCGCCCTGGTTGGCCGGCTCCTCCTGTGCCCACAGGAACTTCGACGCGCCGCTGTACTTGGCCATCTCGGCCTGGATCTCCTGGCCGGGCAGCGGGTAGAGCCGCTCGATCCGGATGATCGCGGTGTCGGTCAGACCGCGCTTCTGCCGCTCGGCGTCGAGGTCGTAGTAGACCTTGCCGGAGCAGAAGACGACCTTGCGGACGTCGGAGGGGTCCACGGAGTCGTCGCCGATGACCGGACGGAATCCGCCGGCGGTGAACTCCGACGTCTGCGACGCCGCCGCCTTCAGCCGGAGCATCGACTTCGGGGTGAAGACGACCAGCGGCTTGTGGTGCGGGTTGTGGACCTGCCAGCGCAGCAGGTGGAAGTAGTTCGACGGCAGCGACGGCATGGCGACCGTCATGCTGTTCTGCGCGCACAGCTGGAGGAACCGCTCGATACGGGCCGAGGAGTGGTCCGGGCCCTGGCCCTCGTAGCCGTGCGGCAGCAGCAGCGTCACGCCGGACGTCTGGTTCCACTTCTGCTCGGCGGAGCTGATGAACTCGTCGATCACCGTCTGCGCGCCGTTGGCGAAGTCGCCGAACTGCGCCTCCCACATCACCAGCGCCTCGGGGCGGGCCAGCGAGTAGCCGTACTCGAAGCCCATCGCCGCGTACTCGCTGAGCAGCGAGTCGTAGACGTTGTAGCGGGCCTGGTCGTCGGAGAGGTACAGCAGCGGCGTGTAGTCGTTGCCGGTGTTCTGGTCGAGGAGAACGGCGTGACGCTGGCCGAACGTGCCGCGGCGGGAGTCCTGGCCGGACAGCCGCACCGGCGTGCCCTCCATCAGCAGCGAGCCGATGGCCAGGGTCTCGCCCATGCCCCAGTCGATCGTGTCGTCCTCGATCATCGCCGCACGCCGCTGGAGCTGCGGGAGCAGCCGCGGGTGGACGGTGACGTGGTCGGGGATGTTGACCTGCGACTCCGCGATCCGCTTGACGACCTCCTGACCGACCCCGGTCTCGATGTGCACCGGGAACTCGGCCTCGGGCTGCGGGACTTCGGCCGGGGCGGGGGCGTTGGCGGCGTCCCGCACCTCGGTGAAGACCTTCTCCAGCTGGCCCTGGAAGTCCTGCAGCGCCTGCTCCGCCTCTTCCAGCGTGATGTCGCCGCGGCCGATGAGGGACTCGGTGTAGAGCTTGCGCACCGAGCGCTTCTTGTCGACCAGGTTGTACATCAGCGGCTGCGTGAACTGCGGGTTGTCGGTCTCGTTGTGCCCGCGGCGCCGGTAGCAGATCAGGTCGATGACGACGTCCTTGTTGAACGCCTGGCGGTACTCGAAGGCCAGGCGGGCCACGCGGACCACGGCCTCCGGGTCGTCACCGTTGACGTGGAAGATCGGCGCCTCGATCATCCTGGCCACGTCGGTGGAGTACATCGACGAGCGCGCCGACTCGGGCGCCGCGGTGAAGCCGACCTGGTTGTTGACGATGATGTGGACCGTGCCGCCGGTGCGGTAGCCGCGCAGCTGCGACATGTTGAGCGTCTCGGCCACGACGCCCTGGCCCGCGAAGGCCGCGTCGCCGTGCAGCTGGACGGGCAGGACGGTGAAGTCCGTGCCGCCCTTGCCGATGATGTCCTGCTTGGCGCGCGCGACACCCTCGACGATCGGGTCGACTGCCTCCAGGTGCGAGGGGTTGGCGGTGAGCGAGACCGTGATCTGCTCGCCGTCCAGACCGGTGAAGGTGCCCTCGGCGCCCAGGTGGTACTTCACGTCGCCGGAGCCGTGCATCGACTTCGGGTCGAGGTTGCCCTCGAACTCCCGGAAGATCTGCGCGTAGGACTTGCCGACGATGTTCGCCAGTACGTTCAGGCGGCCGCGGTGCGCCATGCCGATCACGCATTCGTCCAGGCGCGATTCGGCGGCGGCGTCCAGCACGGCGTCCAGCATCGGGATGACGGACTCGCCGCCCTCCAGCGAGAAGCGCTTCTGGCCCACGTACTTGGTCTGCAGGAACGTCTCGAACGCCTCCGCGGCGTTCAGCCGGCGCAGGATGCGCAGCTGCTCGTCACGCTCGGGCTTGGAGTGCGGACGCTCGACCCGGTCCTGGATCCACTTGCGCTCCTTCGGGTCCTGGATGTGCATGTACTCGATGCCGGTGGTGCGGCAGTACGAGTCGCGCAGCACGCCCAGGATGTCGCGCAGCTTCATCATCGACTTGTTGGCGAAGCCGCCGACCGCGAACTCCCGCTCCAGGTCCCACAGCGTGAGGCCGTGCTCGGTGATGTCCAGGTCGGGGTGCTTGCGCTGCTTGTACTCCAGCGGGTCGGTGTCGGCCATGATGTGGCCGCGCACCCGGTAGGAGTGGATCAGGTCGAAGACGCGGGCGGCCTTGGTGACGTCGTCGTCGTGCGACGCGTCGATGTCCTGGTTCCAGCGCACCGGCTCGTACGGGATGCGCAGCGCCTTGAAGATCTCGTCGTAGAACCGCTCGTCGCCGAGCAGCAGCTTGCTGACGATGCGCAGGAACTCGCCTGAGGCCGCGCCCTGGATGACCCTGTGGTCGTACGTGCTGGTCAGCGTCATCACCTTGGAGACGCCGAGCCGGTTGAGGGTGTCCTGCGAGGTGCCCTGGAACTCCGCCGGATACTCCATCGCGCCCACGCCCAGGATCAGGCCCTGGCCGGGCATCAGCCGCGGCACGGAGTGAACGGTGCCGATGCCTCCGGGGTTGGTGAGCGAGCAGGTGACGCCGGAGAAGTCCTCCATCGTCAGCTTGTTCTGCCGGGCACGGCGGACGATGTCCTCGTACGCCTGCCAGAACTCGAAGAAGGTGAGCGTCTCGGCCTTCTTGATCGCGGCGACGACGAGCTGGCGGTCGCCGTTCGGCTTCACGAGGTCGATGGCAAGGCCGAGGTTGACGTGGTCGGGCTTGACCAGCGTCGGCTTGCCGTCCTTCTCCGTGTAGGAGTGGTTCATGGACGGCATCGCCTTCAGCGCCTGCACCATGGCGTAGCCGATGAGGTGCGTGAAGGACACCTTGCCGCCGCGGGCGCGCTTGAGGTGGTTGTTGATGACGATGCGGTTGTCGAAGAGCAGCTTCACCGGGACGGCACGCACCGATGTGGCGGTGGGCAGCTCCAGCGAGGCGTTCATGTTCTTCGCGACGGCCGCGGAGGGGCCGCGCATCTGCGTGTACTCCGGGCCGGACGGCCCTTCCGCCTCGGCGCCGCCTTCGCCGCCGCCCTGTGCGGGCGCGGCGGACTTGGCCTGTGCCTTGGCCGGCTCGGCCGGTGTGGGCTTGGCGTGCTTGGCCGGCGCGGGCTTCGCTTCCGCGGGCTTGGCGGGTGCGGCGGCCTTGGCGGGCTTCGCCGGCGCTGCCGGCTTCGCCTCGGCGGGCCCGGTCTCCGCCGGCTTCGCCGGTGCGGCGTGCGCGGGACCCGCGGCCACTCCGGAGGTGCCGGCCGCGGCGCCCGGCGGCGTGGTGGCCGCGGCGGGCTCCGCCACGGTTCCGGCGGCCTCGGCACCCGGCTTGTAATCGGCGAAGAAGTCCCACCAGGCTCGGTCTACCGAGTTCGGGTCCTGGAGGTACTGCTGGTAGATCTCGTCTACGAGCCACTCGTTTGGCCCGAAGACGGCGGCGGGATCACTTCCCTGACCGTCCTGCTGGGTCGAGACGCTCGAGCTGTTGGGGGACTGTGACGACACGGCGGCAACCGCCCTCTTCCGCGTTCCTTAGGTGGTGGACAGCGGGAACAAAGGCTACGCCTCTCCCCGCCTGACTTGCAGTCCAGCCCCGGTTGTCGTCACGCAAGTCACATCAAGAGTCCGGTTTCGGCGCATGAAGTGGCGGGAAACAACCAAGGTTCGCCGCAGGGTGGAACTGGCGGCGCCGATTCCGCGTCCTACACCTCCGGGGCCTTTCGTCAGGCGTTTCGCCGGGCGTTCCCGCCCGGCGCCGCGCAGCATCGGCCTTGCGTCGTGCGTCAGCCCTGCATCTCGTTCACACCCGGAAGGGTGACCTGGATCCGGCAGCCCCGGGGCGACTCCGCGACCCTGATCCAGCCGCCGTGCAGATCCACCGCCCAGCGCGCGATCGCCAGGCCCAGCCCCGTACCGCCGTCGCCGCCGCCCGGTCCCGAACCGCGCTGCGAGGACGTCTCGGCGGCCTTCGTACGGTTGAAGCGCTCGAAGACGTGTGCGCGTTCCGACTCGGGGATGCCGGGCCCCTCGTCGAGCACCTCCACCTCGAGGCTCTCCTCCGTCGCGCCCGGGCGCGCACGCACCGTGACGCGGCCGTGCGGAGGGCTGTGCTTGACCGCGTTGTCGATGAGGTTGGCGACGACCTGGTGCAGCCGCTCGGCGTCCGCGTAGGCCGTCAGTTCGGGCGGGGAGACGTCCAGATGCAGATGGACGTCCGTACGGGAGTGCCCCTGTCCCTTGCTCATGTTGGCTTCCTTGAGCACCCCCGCCAGGTACGGCCACACCTCGAAGCGGCGTGCGCGCAGCGGCACGACACCGTTGTCCAGGCGGGAGAGGTCCAGCAGGTGCTCCACGAGCCTGCCCAGCCGGTCCGTCTGCTGGAGTGCGATGCGCATCGTCTCGGGGTCGGAGTCCGAGACGCCGTCCACGACGTTCTCCAGCACGGCCCGCAGCGCCGCGATCGGGGTGCGCAGCTCGTGCGAGACGTTGGCGACGAGCTCCTTGCGGTGCTGGTCGACGAGCTCCAGGTCCGCTGCCATCTGGTTGAAGGTCTCGGCGAGCTCGCCGAACTCGTCCCGGCGGTCGCCGCGTACGCGCCGTGAGTAGTCACCGTCGGCCATGGCTCTGGCCGCGTCCGTCATCTCGTCCAGCGGTGCCGTGAGCGACTGCGCCACGAACTGGGTGATCAGCAGCGAGGCGATGATCGAGATGATGGTGATCACGCGCAGCTCGGTCGCGGAGTTGACCGCGAAGAGCGCGAGCAGAGTGGTGATCACCACTGAGACGATCACCAGCGCGCCCAGCGCCGCCTTCACCGAGCGGTACGGGTCGAGCGGCCGCAGCCCCTCCCAGAGCCGGTCGATCCATCCCACCCATACGGGTTCCCAGCGTCGGCGCAGGCGCTGGTTCAGGCGCCCCAGGGCACGCGCCGCGCGCCCCAGGAACCTGCCGGTGACGCGGACCGAGCGCGGAAGGCGGACCGCCCGGCTCGCCGGGGTGGTGTCAGGCACCTCTGCCACGTCGCGACGCCGCCCGTCAGGAGCCGTCCGCGGCCGACGCCGGATGGCCGCCGCCTTCCGCGCCGGACGACGCGTTCGCCGAGTTGGAGCCCGACGAGGGCGTCTCGAGTGCGTAGCCCACGCCGTGCACCGTACGGATGCGCTCCGCGCCGATCTTGCGGCGCAGGGCCTTGATGTGGCTGTCGACCGTGCGCGTACCGGAGGCGTCCGCCCAGTCCCACACCTCGGCGAGCAGCTGCTCGCGCGAGAGCACGGCACGCGGCGAGTGTGCGAGGCACACGAGCAGGTCGAACTCGGTGGGCGTGAGGTGGACGTCCTCACCGGTGACCCGGACCCGGCGCTGCGAGTGATCGATCTCCAGCTCGCCGAGGCGGAGTATGCCGCTGCGCGGTGTGTGCGCGGCGAGCGTGGCACGCTCGACGCGGCGCAGCAGTACGTGCACCCGCGCGGCGACCTCGCGCATGGAGAACGGCTTCGTCATGTAGTCGTCCGCGCCGACACCGAGCCCGACCAGCATGTCCGTCTCGTCGTCCCGCGCCGTGAGCATCAGCACGGGCACCGGACGCTGGGACTGCACCCTCCGGCAGACCTCCAGCCCGTCGAAGCCCGGCAGCATCACGTCGAGGACGATCAGATCGGGCTGCCACGCCTCGGCCGTGTCCACGGCGGCGGGTCCGTCGCCCGCCGTCTGCACCTGGAAACCCTCGGCCCGCAGCCGCATCGCAATGGCGTCGACGATGGTGGGATCGTCCTCGACGACCAGGATTCTGCGCTGCGCGCCGGGGGTGGTCGACGCGGACGCGTTGCTGCTTTGTGCCGGTGTGATGTTCTTCTGGTCCATTCGACCCCGCCCCTGCATGGCCCCGTGGCTTGTTTGTGTGCGTGCTTGCAGCAGCGTAAGGGGCTTGTGTCGGCTGCGGCTATGCCGGTTTGGTTGCGAAGTGGACCACGTCGGGGACGCCTCGGGCGACGGGGATCTCTTCCGTCCGAACCCCTTGGAATCCGGCATTCCGCAATGCATCCCCGAATGTCGGGGAGGCCTGCGCCGACCAGACGGCGAGCACGCCGCCGGGCGCCAGCCGGGCGCCGCAGGCAGCGAGCCCGGCTGGGGAGTAGAGGGTGGCGTTGTCCTCGGTGACTGTCCATTCCGGGCCGTTGTCGATGTCGAGGCAGAGCGCGTCGAACAGCTCGCAGTCCCGCAGGTACCGCGTGAGGTCCGCGTGCACGATCTCCGTACGCGGATCGCGCAGCGCCTCGGCGGAGAGTCCGGAGAGCGGTCCGCCCTCCCGGTGCCAGTGGATGACCGCCTCCTCGCGCTCGACCACCGTGATGCGCCCCCACTCAGGCTCCGCGGCGGCTTCGGCGAGCGAGAAGCCGACGCCGAGGCCGCCGATCAGCAGCCGCGGCGCCGCACGGTGCGCTTCCCGGTGGCGCCGCCCGCGGCGCAGCTCCTCCAGGGCCGCCCGTACGAGCAGGCGCTCGGAAGTGCCGTCGGAGGTGTCCATGAGGAAGGTGCCGTTGGCGATGATCTGCAGCAAGGGGCCGTGCTGCCGCAGCACGACCTCGCCGTGCGGTCCGGCACGGCGGTCCACCACGACGGGGGCCTCGGCGTCTGCGGGCAGGGACATGGGCCCATCCTCTCGCGCCGCGGTGGGAGCCCGGCAGGTGCGGGCCCCCCGGGGTGCCTTCCGGGACGTTGGCAGGACGGGCGGTCGGTTACTCCACCTCGCTTCTCCACCCCCTTCCCTTCTCTATGCCGCCGGCCGTGAGTCGTCCCGCGGCGTAGCCCGGCGGCGCCGGACCGCCGTACGGGCGCGGGGAACATTCGCGGAGCGGAGCGCCTTGCCGAGAGGGAGATCCCGCGGCAGACGCGGGCGCCTCCGCGTCCGGTGGCGGGCCCTCCGGTGCCGCCCGCTCCTCCGGCCGGGCCCGGGGCCCGGAGCGGGTCGATCGCTCCTGGCGAACAGCGCGGATTCGGCGGAACATCCGCGGCCCTCCGTGCATTGAGTGGGCATAGCTCAACTTGCCTGCCTAGGGAGAGATCATGGCTGCGACGTCCACACCGCTCACCCTGCCCGTGCTGCCCCTCGACGACGAGGTCGTGCTCCCGGGAATGGTGGTGCCGCTGGACCTGTCGGACAGTGAGGTCCGGGCGGCGGTCGAGGCCGCGCAGGCCGCCGTCGCCTCGGGAGAGAAGCCGCAGGTGCTGCTGGTGCCGCGGATCGGGGGGAGTTACACGGACATCGGCGTGCTCGGCCGCGTCGAACAGGTCGGCCGCCTCGCCGACGGAGACCCGGGTGCCCTCATCCGCGGCCGGCGGCGCGTGCGCGTCGGCTCCGGTACGAGCGGTCCCGGCGCCGCCCTGTGGGTGGAGGGGACGCTCGTCGCCGAGGACGGCGGAGGTGAAGGCGCCGCGGACGACGAAGGAGCCGGGGACGCCGGCCGTCCCGGGGACACCGGCGGAGCCGCGGACACCGGGGACGCCGCCGAGCTGATGACCGAGTACAAGGCACTGGCCGCCGACTGGCTCCGCAAGCGCGGCGCCTGGCAGGTCGTGGACCGGCTCCAGCAGATCGACGACCCCGGCCGCCTCGCGGACAACGCGGGCTACTCCCCGTTCCTGTCCGCGGAGCAGAAGATCGCCCTGCTGCGGACCCTCGACCCCGTCGAGCGGCTGCGCCTCGCCCTCGGATCGCTGCGGGAGCACCTCGCCGAGCAGGACGTGGCCGAGTCGATCGCGAAGGACGTCCAGGAGGGCGTCGACAAGCAGCAGCGCGAGTTCCTGCTCCGCCGCCAGCTCGACGCCGTACGCAAGGAACTCGCCGAGCTGAACGGCGACCCGGAAGACGAGGGCGAGGACTACCGCGCCCGCGTCGAGGCCGCGGCGCTGCCGGAGCACGTGCACAAGGCGGCGCTGAAGGAGCTGGAGAAGCTGGAGCGCGCCTCCGACCAGTCGCCCGAGGGCGGCTGGATCCGCACCTGGCTCGACACCGTCCTGGAACTGCCCTGGAACGAACGGACCGAGGACGCCTACGACATCGCCGGCGCCCAGGCCGTCCTGGACGCGGACCACGCGGGACTGCAGGACGTGAAGGAGCGCATCACCGAGTACCTCGCGGTGCGCAAGCGGCGCGACGAGCGCGGCCTCGGCGTGGTCGGCGGCCGCCGCGGAGGTGCCGTCCTGGCGCTGACGGGCCCGCCCGGTGTCGGCAAGACCTCGCTCGGCGAGTCCGTCGCCCGCGCGATGGGCCGCAAGTTCGTCCGCGTCGCGCTCGGCGGCGTCCGCGACGAGGCGGAGATCCGCGGTCACCGGCGTACGTACGTCGGAGCACTGCCCGGCCGCATCGTGCGCGCCGTGAAGGAGGCCGGCTCGATGAACCCGGTCGTGCTGCTGGACGAGGTGGACAAGCTCGGTGCCGACTTCCGCGGCGACCCTTCGTCGGCGCTGCTCGAGGTCCTGGACCCGGCGCAGAACCACACGTTCCGCGACCACTACCTGGAGGTCGAACTCGACCTGTCCGACGTGGTCTTCCTCGCGACCGCCAACGTCATGGAGGCGATCCCGGACGCGCTGCTGGACCGTATGGAGGTCGTCCAGCTCGACGGCTACACGGAGGACGAGAAGGTCACCATCGCCCGCGACCACCTCCTGCCCCGCCAGCTGGAGCGCTCCGGCCTCGAAGCCGGCGAGGTCCGGCTGGAGGACGGCGCGCTGCGCAAGCTGGCCGGCGAATACACGCGGGAGGCGGGCGTGCGGAACCTGGAGCGCTCGGTCGCCCGCGTGCTGCGCAAGGTGGCGGCCCAGCACGAGCTGGGGGAGCGCGAACTCCCCGTCACCGTCGGTCCGGACGAGCTGCGCGCCCTGATCGGGCGGCCGCATCACACCCCCGAGTCCGCCCAGGACCCGGCGGAGCGGCGTACCGCCGTGCCCGGTGTGGCGACGGGGCTCGCGGTGACGGGCGCGGGCGGCGACGTGCTCTTCGTCGAGGCGTCGCTCGCCGACCCCGAGACCGGCGGCTCCGGGCTGACCCTCACCGGGCAGCTGGGTGACGTGATGAAGGAGTCCGCGCACATCGCCCTGTCGTACCTGCGTTCGCGCGGTGCGGAGCTGGAGCTGCCGGTGGCCGATCTGAAGGACCGCGGCATCCACCTGCACGTACCCGCGGGCGCCGTGCCCAAGGACGGCCCGAGCGCCGGCGTCACCATGACCACGGCGCTGGCGTCGCTGCTGAGCGGACGTCAGGTGCGTACGGACGTGGCGATGACGGGCGAGGTCTCGCTGACCGGGCGGGTGCTGCCCATCGGCGGCGTGAAGCAGAAGCTGCTCGCGGCGCACCGGGCCGGTGTCACGACGGTCGTCATCCCCAAGCGGAACGAGCCCGACCTGGACGACGTGCCGGAAGAGGTGCTGGACAAGCTCGACGTCCGTCCGCTCTCCGACATCCGGCAGGTGCTCGAACTGGCCCTGACACCGGCCGGGTCCGGCTGCCTCGGAGGCAGCGACGAGCGGGAGCTCCCGGTGGCGGCCTGAGGCCGTCCCGGCACAGCCGCTCCCGGTCCGCCGCCGCGCCGGCGTCCGTCGCCGGCGCGGCGGTGCGTGTGGCGTAGCCGGCCCGGCGGCGCCGTACGGCAGAGCTGAGCATGCGGCGGAAGCGGACATCGGACAGATGTCCGAACGGTGATCCGCGGCGCTCAGGGCGAAGCCGTCCGGCGACTTCCGGGCGTCGCCACCAGGCCGGGCGGCAGCTGAGGCTGCGGCTTCGCTCCGAGGCGGCTGCGCCGAACGGCAGAGCGGCTCATGCGGCGGCTTCGGCGGTCGGATAGGTCTTGGACTGCTGGTCCGGCGGCGCCCGGGCTGCTCGGCGGTCACGGGCGGCGTCACCAGGACCTTCCACACTCCCTGCCCACCCCACACGCAAGGGAAGCCGCATGACTGACAAGCTCAGACGCGTAACCGTCACCGCCGTCACCGGCCTCGGACTGTGCCTCACTCTCCTTCCCGCGGGAGCGGCGCAGGCGCAGGCGCCTACTCGCGTGCCCTGCAACGACATCGCCGCACTGAGGGCGGCCATCAACGAGGCGAACACCGCCGGCAGCAGCATCGTCCTCGCCCCTCGCTGCGTCTACAACCTCTCGCAGCCGGACAACGCGGACGACGGCCTGCCGGAGATCACCGGAAAGGTGCGGATCTCCGGGAAGGACACCTACATTCAGCGCGGTACCGGGTCATCGCAGCCCTACCGCATCTTCCACGTGAGGGAGGGCGGCAGCCTCAGCGTGGAGTCGGTCACCGTCCGCGGCGGTCAGACCACCGCGGCCTCAGGCCATGGCGGAGGTTTCTTCAACGACCGCGGCAAGCTCACGCTGAAGAACGTGACGGTCAGCAACAACCAGGGCAGCGTCGGCGGCGGTATCTGGAATCAGCTGGGAACGCTCACCCTGAAGGACTCCACGGTCCGGGACAACAGAGGCGGTTTCGGCGCCGGAGTGGCCACGAACGGGACGATGAGGATGAGCGGCGGCGGCATCCGCGACAACGTGGGCCAGATCTGGGGAGGCGGCCTCGCGAACGCCGGCGACACCAAGCTGGACCACGTCTCGGTCGGCGGCAACACCTCCAGCGACAACGGGGGCGGCATCATGACGCTGGCCATCAATTCCGAGACCGGGCCCCTGCGGGCGGACTTCACCAAGGTCAGGGGCAACATCGCGCAGACCGACGGCGGCGGAATCCAGACGGGCGCGGACGAGCCGACGACGCTCTACAGGAGCACCGTCAGCCACAACACCGCGAACGGCGGCCCCACCAGCGGCGGCGGCATCGCGAACCCGGGGACTCGCTTCAGCCTGTTCATCGGTACGAACGGCGCCGTGACGCAGAAGAAGAACGACGGCAACTCCACCAAGCAGCCGACGCCGTTCGACGTGAACCTCATCCGGAGCACGGTCTTCAAGAACCATCCCACCAACTGCGCGCCGCCCAACAGCGTCCCCGGCTGCGACGCCGTCGGCTCGGCGCCGACCACGACGAAGCCGGCGAAGCCGGGCAGGGACTAGCCGGCGACAGCGGGCGGGAGCTCCCGGTGGCGGCCCGCGAGAGCCGCCACCGGGCACCCCCTCCCGGCTGGGAACGCCGCGCCGGTCACGCTCCGCCGCCGGCGCGGCACGGGTGTACGGGTGTCAGGCCGCCGTACGCGGGCCGTCGCCCGTCATCCGTTGGCGAGTGCCTTCAGACGGTCCATCGAACCGTTGAACAGGTTGTGGTCCCCCACGGTCGGCCCGGTGGAGGTGTACTGCCAGAAGGTGTGGAAGCCCCACCCGTTGGGGAGCGTGCCGGGCGATGACGCGTACCGGGCGATCCACAGCGGGTTGGTGCTGCCGAAGCCGCCGTTGTTGCCCGTGCACTGCGTCCACCAGTCCGTGGTCGTGTAGATCACGGCGTCCCGCCCGGTGCGTGCCTTGTAGGTGCTGGTGAAGTCCCTGATCCAGCTGACCATGGCGCTCTGGCTCTTGCCGTAACAGGTCGATCCGTACGGGTTGTACTCGATGTCGAGCACGCCGGGGAGCGTCTTGCCGTCCTTGCTCCAGCCGCCCCCGTGGTCCGCGAAGTAGTTCGCCTGCGCGGCTCCGCTGGAGTTGTCCGGCAGCGCGAAGTGGTAGGCGCCGCGGATCATCCCGATGTTGTACGAGCCGTTGTACTGCTGCGTGAAGTAGGGGTTCGTGTACGAGGTGCCTTCCGTCGCCTTCACGTAGGCCCACTTGACGCCGCTGTTCCACAGGGTCGACCACGGGACGTTGCCCTGATGGCTGCTCACGTCGACACCGTGGACGGACGCGGCCAGCGTCTCCGGCCGGCTGCCGTCCGTGGTGTCGCCGCCCTCGTGCATGCGTACGCCGACGCCCATGGAGGCCTCGCCGGGCTTGACGGGGTTCGTGTCCTGGGGAGCCGCGCTCGCCGTACCGGGTGCGGTGACGATCAGAGCGAGAGCGGAGATGAACAACCCCGCCGCGGAGAGGATTCCTCGTCCGCGGCGGGTCGTACCGGATCCGTGACCTGGCATCGCTGCCTCCGAAACCGTGCGTGGGGTGGGGAGTCGGGATTGGCGCGGGGAACGGTGCGGTGGGGCATGAACGTGGGGGTAGTTGATACATGCCCCTCTGGTGTGGGCATGTCACATCTTCAACCGTACGCGCGTAGACATAGGCGGGGAAGACGGACAGCTCTCCGCCGGTGGTCCATACCTGCGAAATCCCGCTGGAACTGCGACGATCGCCGTCCGCTACGGGAAGTTTCCGCGCGAATGACGGAAGAGACGCGCGGGGCGACGGAGGAGAAGGGCGCACAGTGGACGAGTCCATGCGGCAGCAGGCACCCGAACTGCTGGATCTCGAACGGGAGTTGACGGTCTTCATGCGCCGGGCGCGAGCCTTCTCGGGGGAGATGGCCCGAGAGGTGCACCCCGAGCTGGAGCCCGCCGCGTACGGGCTCTTCATGCGTCTGGACGAGGGCGGTCCGCAACGGGCCACCGACCTCGCCACGTACTTCGGCGTCGGCAAGGCGACCATCAGCCGCCAGCTGCGGGTGCTGGAGAACCTCGGGCTGATCTTCCGTGCCCCGGACCCCGTCGACGGGCGCGCACAGCTGGTGCATCTCACACCGCGGGGCCGCGACAGCTTCAGGTCGGTGCGCGAGGCCCGGCGGGGTGAGTACATGCGCAAGCTCGCCACCTGGGACCCGGCCGAGGTCGCGGAGCTGGCCCGGCTGATGCACCAGCTCAACTCCATGTCGGACGTGGGGAGTTGACCGAGCCGGCGGCGAGCTTCGCGACCGGTCAGCCGTCCGAGGCTTCCCCGGCGGGCGCCTGCGGGCCGAGTTCGGCGAAGACTGCCGAGGCGTCGTCGTGCGCCTTGCCCCGCGGATGCGCAGTGCCGTGCGGATCGGCTCGCTCGGCCTCACGTACGCGGGCGACGAGCGAGCCGGTGCCCTCCTTCCGTACGAGGGCGAGCAGCGCCGCCCAGTCCCCGAGCCGGAACATCTCGCTCCAGCGCGAGGCGCCGTCGCTGAGCGCCAGCAGGGCGCTCACCTCCGAGCGCGGCGTCGTCCCCGTGACCGCGTGCCGGGCGACGGCCGGGTCGGCGGCAGCCGTGTAGAAGCCGGTGCCGTCGGGGTTGTTGCGCAGCGCCTCGACGGCGCGGACGTACTCCGCGCGGGCGGCGCGCCGCCCGGCGCCGCCCTCGGGCAGTGCGCGCACACGGCTGCGCAACGCGCGGATGTGCGGGGGCAGTTCGCCGAGCCGGGAGTCGAGTACGGGCGTCACCGGGCCGTCCGGGTGTTCCAGGAGCAGCACCGAGTCCGACAGGACCAGATGCTCGACGCGTTCCTCGTCCCAGCGGGCGGCGACGACGGTCGCCTGCGGCGTACGGCTGTGAGAAAGGTCACAGGTTGAACAATGTGCGGCAGCGGTACGGGAAATGGCCTCCGACAGGCACGAACCGAGGGTCAGATCCCGCTGTGCGGTGGCGAGTTCGAGGAGCGCGCCGCCAAGACGCGCGGTGAACCAGGGCACTCCGTGTACGCATCCGGTGCCGTCCCGTGGCGGCGTCACCCCGTCCAGCACCACCAGTGCGCCCCCCTCTCCGGAGGAGGGGAGAGCCGCCGAGGCGTAGTCCTCGTTGGGGTGCCGGGGATCTCCGGGCTCGCCGGTCATGTCGATGCGCATGGCCTTCAGTCTGCCTTCGGGCCGCTCCGGCGGAGGGGACCGGCAAGACGTGTCAAGAGCCGGGCGTCCGGTGGAGTTCGCCAGGTCAGGCGTCGCGGCAGGACCGGAGTTGACCGGAATAAGTGCGTCCGCAAGTATGCGAGCGCGCATCCTGCCAGCTCTTGAGGGGATCTCCAACCGGTGCCCGGCACAGGGTGGTTGGCGTGCGCAAGCGGAGTTGTTCGCCGACTCCCGATTGCGGTTCACTCCTTCGGGTGGCCCAGCAGGAGATCGTCACATCGCCAGTCATCCGTGCTGGAAGGGTCGGATGGCGTCCAAGGGGATCAGCAAGGACGACACTGGACGAAGTCCGCTCCTGCGACACAAGGTTGGACTGCGCCACCCGGGGCCGCCGCTCCGGGGCAGGCCCCGACGAGATTGCGAGCACGGGTGCGGACGAAGCTACTGCGGAAACCGGGCGGACCGGGCGGACTGCTGACCAGGCCCGGAAGCCGGGCGACGGCGCAGGGCGGCCCGGCACAGGAGCCCGCCCCCCGCCGCGCGCGGGTGCGGAACCGGCTGCTCGCCTCCGTGGCGCTGTGTTCCGTCGCCGTCCTCGGAGCCGGCACACCCGCGGTGCTGGGCGCGTACGGCGATCTCACCGAGTCCCAGGAGCTGGTGGAGCGGGCCGAGCTCGACAAGCGGGCCATCGCCCTCGGCCACGCACTCGCCGACGAGCGCGACGGCATGGTCGAGTACGTCGCCGCGGGCCGCACCAGCCGTGACGGCGCCGGCGTCACCGAGGAGCAACGCGCCCGCGTCGACCGGCAGATCAGCGAGATCCGGGAGACGGCGCCGGCGTCCGTACGGGAATCCCTCGGCAAGCTGCCCCGCATCCGCCAGGAGGCTCAGGCCGGCGACGGCAGTGCCCTGGAGATGCACGAGGCGTACACCGCCACCATCAAGACCCTCCAGGACGTCGGCGCCGAGGTCGCACGCTCCCTGCCCGCCCGCGCCACGGACGCCTCCGGCGGCTCGGGTGCGGCACACACGCTGCCCGATCTCGGCAGGGCCGTCGAGCAGGCGTCGGCGGTACGCGGCCTGCTGCGCGGCGCTCTCGCCGCCGGGGGGTCCCAGCGCGCCCTGACGGCCGAGGCTCAGCGCGCGGACGTACGTGAGCAGGCCGCGCTGGCGGACTTCGGCGACGGCGCGGACGGTCCGGCCCGCGAGACCTTCACCGAGACGGTCACCGGAGCGGACGTCGCCGTGGCCGAGCGCTATCTGGCGCGGCTGACCGACCAGCCGTACCTGGACGCGCGGGACCGTGGCATGAACCACGACCGCATCGATGCGACCCTCTCGGCCCGCATCGACAGCATGCGCGGGGTCCAGTCGTCCTTCGCTGCCGAGGAGTTGAAGCATCTGGAGCAGCTGCGGGACGACGACGTCACCACGCTGGAGTGGCGCATCGCCCTGGTCGGGGTCTGCCTGCTGCTCGCGGCGGGCATCAGCGTGCAGACGGCGCGCTCCATGGCCCGACCGCTGTCCGTGCTCAAGCGCGGCTCCCGCCGGCTGGCGGGGAACCCGGTCGGTGAGGCCCCGGTCGTCTTCAACGGCAGGAACGACGAGTTCGCCGAGGTCGTGCGCTCGCTGAACACCCTCCGCGAGGCGCTCGTCGAGGCGCACGAGCGTGCCGCCGAGGCCGAGGCCGACAACAACTACCTGGTCCGCCACAAGGACACCCTCACCGCCGAACGCGACCGTGTGCGCGGCGAGTACGCCGCCCTGAAGGACCGCCTCGACGCCCTGTCGGGCGCCGTGCACGGCACTTTCGTCAATCTCGCGCTGCGCACCCTGGGCCTGGTGGAGCGGCAGCTCGGCGTCATCGAGGACCTGGAGGAGCGGGAGAGCGATCCCTCCCGGCTCAGCACGCTCTTCAAGCTCGACCACCTCGCCACCCGGATGCGCCGCTACAGCGAGAACCTGCTGCTGCTCGCCGGGGCCGAACACGTCACCGCGAACCACTCCGGCCCCGTACCGCTGCTGGACGTGCTGCGCGCCGCGATCAGTGAGATAGAGCGCTACGAGCGCGTGGCGCTGGGCCAGTTGCCGCCGCACGTGCAGGTCTCCGGGCATGCCGCCGACGACCTGAGCCACCTCGTCTCCGAACTGCTCGACAACGCTGCCACCTTCTCCCCTCCCGATGCCCAGGTGCAGCTCTCCGGCTGGCTGCTGGAGAGCGGAGAGGTGATGCTCTCCGTCGAGGACGAAGGCATCGGCGTCACCAGCAGAAGACTCGCGGCGCTCAACGCGAGGCTCAGCGTGCCCGAAGGGCAGGAGCCCCCGGAGATGGAGGCCGCACACGCGCAGACCGGTGACCGCAGCCCGGAGGCTGGGCTCGGCATGGGGCTGTACGTCGTCGCCCGGCTCGCGTCCCGGCACGGCCTCCGCGTACAGCTGCGCGAACGTCGGCAGGGCGGCGGCATAGCGGCCGTCGTGGCGGTGCCGAGCGCGCTGCTGCCCGTACGGCCCGCCCCTGTGGGCGCCGCCTCCGGCGAGGGGGCGGCAGGCCGCCTTCCCGCTCCTCCGGCGTCGGCCTTCCCGGGCTCGGTCGCGGAGGCCAACTCCAACGCGCTGCCCGCCCGCCGCACGGGGGACCCGCTCGTCACCGCGGCGGAGCAGGCGGTACGGGACGCGGGCGCGCCCTCCGAGGAGCACGGGCTGGCGCCGGGCGAGACCGGCACCCGGGCGGGGCACGACCCTGGGCCCGACGCCCCCGAGACCGACGCCGAGCCCGCACCCGGCACCGGGGCCCCGGGGACCACTCACGGGACCGCGCCTGAGACCACTCCCGCGACCGTTCCCGGCCCCGCTTCCGGGCCGGACCGTGAGGCCGGCCCGGAGCCGGGGTCCTCCCCGGAGCCGGCCGTCCCGGAACAGCCGAGGATCACCGACAAGGGCCTGCCGAAGCGGACCCCGCACCATGTGGAGGCGCAGAGCGACCGCGCCCAGCCGCGCAAGCAGGGTGCGAACGCCGAGGAGATGCGCCGCCGGCTGGGCGGGTTCCAGCGGGGAGCCGCACACGGCCGCCGTGACGCGGCGGCCGAGACCGGCGCTGAAGAGAATGCGACTGATCAACGGGGGGCGCAGTCCGAAGGTGGTACCGCCGAGGAGGCCCACAGGTGAACGCGCCCACCACGCGCACGACTGGCAGCACTCAAGCCCGCAATCTGCGCTGGCTGTTGGAGAACCTCGTCGACGAGGTGCCGGGCATCCTGTCCGTCGCCGTCGTCTCGTCCGACGGACTGCTGCTGCTGTCCTCCGACCGGCAGCAGGAGGCCGCAGCCGCCGCCGGCGCCTCCGGCACGGACGGTGACGGTGACACCGGGCCCGGGAGCTCCGGCCCGCGGCCATTCGGCGAAGAGGGCCGCCCGGCCGTCCGTGCGACCAGAAGCCGCGGCCCCAAGGGCACGAGCGCCGACCTGGCGACCATCGTCTCCGGTCTCGGTTCGCTCACCGTCGGAGCCGCGAAGCTGATGGACGGCGGGGAGATCCGGCAGACGGTCGTCGCAATGGAAGAGGGCTCGCTCTTCGTGATGGCCATCAGCGACGGTTCCCTGCTCGGTGTGCACGCCACGCCGGACTGTGACATGAGCGTCATCGCCTACCACATGGCGCTCTTCGTGGGCCGTGCCGGCCATGTCCTCACCCCCGAACTCCGCACCGAACTGCGCTCGTCGATGGAGCTGGACCAGTGACACCTGCTGCTTCCTCCCCTTCCTCCCCGCCTCCTTTGCCCGTACGCCGTGGCGAGAGCGGAAAGTCCAAGAGAGTCCGCCCGTACACCCTCACCGGAGGCCGCACGCGCTTCGGCCACGTGCTGCTGGTGGAGACGATCGTGGCCGCGATCGAAGCCCCCGAGGAGCGCCCGGAGTTGACCTCGGGCGGCCTGCGGGACCGGGTGATGCCGGAGATGCGGGCGATTGTCGAACTCTGCCGCCGCATGCGGTCGGTGGCGGAGATCGCGGCACTGTTGAAGATGCCTCTCGGCGTGGTACGGGTTCTGCTGAGCGACCTCGCCGATCAAGGAAGGGTGCGCGTTCACGGCACCGGGCACGGCAGCGACCGTCCCGACCGTGCGCTGTTGGAAAGGGTGCTGGGTGGACTTCGCAGGCTCTGAGCCGGTCGTGGATGAAGTGCGGGCTGCGGGCGGTACGGCTCCCGGAGTGAAGGAGTGGCAGGAGGACCTGTCGCAGGCCCCCATATCCACCAAGATCGTGGTCGCGGGCGGCTTCGGCGTCGGCAAGACGACGCTCGTCGGTTCGGTCTCCGAGATCGAGCCGCTGACGACCGAGGCGTTGATGACGCAGGCGAGCGAGTCCACCGACGACATCGCCTCCACGCCCGAGAAGACCACGACCACCGTGGCCATGGACTTCGGGCGCATCACGCTCGAATCGGACCTGGTGCTCTATCTGTTCGGCACGCCCGGCCAGCAGCGCTTCTGGTTCATGTGGGACGACCTCGTGCGCGGCGCGATCGGCGCCGTCGTGATGGCGGACACCCGGCGTCTCGAGGACTGCTTCCCTGCTCTGGACTATTTCGAGAGCTGCGGGTATCCGTACGTCGTCGCGGTGAACCACTTCGAGGGGACCACCGCGTACGAGGCCGAGGACGTGCGGGAAGCCCTGTCCGTCCCCCGGCACGTGCCTGTTGTGATCATGGATGCGCGGGAGCGGCCGACGGTCCTGAAGTCCCTGCTCGCGCTGGTCAGTCACGCCCTGGACGTCACGCCCGCCTGATTCGCGCGGGCGCGGAACTGCACTACGTACTGAGAAGAGAGACCGCCATGCGGAAGATACTCATTGTCGGAGCCGGTCAGGCGGGCCTGCAGCTTGCACTGGGCCTGCAGGCGCAGGGCTACGAGGTCACCGTGATGTCGAACCGCACGGCGGACGAGATACGCGGCGGCCGCGTGATGTCGACGCAGATGCAGTTCCACACGGCACTGCAGAACGAGCGCGACATCGAGGTCAACTTCTGGGAGAGCCAGACCCCGAAGGTCGAGGGCCTGGGCGTTTCCGTCGCCGACCCGGAGTCCGTGCACGGCCCGGGCGAGACCCAGCGCGCCATCAACTGGCTGGGAATGCTGGACGGTTACGCGCAGTCGGTCGACCAGCGTGTGAAGATGTCCGGCTGGATGGAGACCTTCGCGCAGCGCGGCGGCCAGCTCGTCATCCACGGTGCGGCCGTCTCCGACCTCGACTTCTTCGCGAAGAAGTACGACCTCGTCCTCGTCGCGGCCGGCAAGGGCGAACTGGTCTCGATGTTCGAGCGGGACGCGGAACGTTCACCGTACGACGCCCCGCAGCGCGCGCTCGCCGTCAGCTACGTCACCGGGCTCGGCCAGCGCCCCGAGCACCCGGACACCGAAGCGGTGCGCTGCAACCTGGTGCCCGGCGTCGGTGAACTCTTCGTCATGCCCTGCCTGACGACGACCGGCCGCTGCGACATCCTCTTCTGGGAAGGCATCCCGGGCGGCCCCCTCGATGTCTTCCAGGGCATCAAGGACCCGAACGAGCAGCTCGCCAAGACCCTTGAGCTCATGGAGGAGTTCACGCCCTGGGAATACGCGCGGGCCACGAAGGTCGAGCTGACGGACGCGGGCGGCACGCTCTCCGGGCGGTACGCCCCCACCGTGCGCAAGCCCGTGGGGCGGCTGCCCGGCGGCGGCCGCGTGCTCGGCGTCGCGGACGTCGTCGTCGCCAACGACCCCATCACGGGCCAGGGTTCGAACTCGGCGTCCAAGTGTGCGGCGGCCTACCTGGCGTCCATCCTCGAACGCGGCGACAAGCCCTTCGACGAGGAGTGGATGCAGCAGACCTTCGACCGCTTCTGGGCCGACGTGCAGCACACCACGAAGTGGACGAACGCGATGCTGGCCCCGCCGCCCGAGCACATCCTCAACCTGATCGGCGCCGCCGGTGAGCTCCAGCCGGTGGCCGACCGGTTCGCCAACGGCTTCAACAACCCGGCGGACTTCGAGGAGTTCTTCTACGACCCGGCGAAGACCGAGGCGTACCTGGGCAGCGTCGCCGGCGGCTGAGGCTGACGGCCGAGCGCTGCCGGCTGTGGCTCCGGCCGCCGCCCCGCTCGGCCGTCCGGCCTGGGCCCCGTGGTCCGGCCGCCGCGCCCGGGTGGTCCCGGCGCGGCGGCCCGTCACGGACGGGGAAGGGGACCCGTCAGTGGTCCTCGGGTGCTGTTGCGGCGTCAGCGCAGCGGACCCGGCAGCCGGTAGTCCTCCATCGGCGGCCTGCCCTCGTCTGGCCGCACCGCTCCCCGTACGGAGGGGACGGCGCCGACCGGGGAGAGCGTCACATCGGAACCGGGCCACGGCGCGTGGACGACCTTGCCCTGCCCGGCGTACATCGCCACGTGCGAGGCGCTCCGGTAGTACACGACGAGGTCGCCGGGGCGCAGCTGGTTCATCGGCACGCGCCGCAGCTTCTTCCACTGCCCCTGGCTCGTACGCGGAATGGAGCGCCCCGCCTGGGCCCACGCCTTCGAGGTGAGCCCCGAGCAGTCGTACGCTCCGGGCCCCCTCGCGCCGAACCGGTACGGCTTGCCGATCTGCCGCAGCGCGAAGCTCACCGCCCGCGCGCCCGTACGTGACGGCTTGCGCAGCGCCTTCGAACCGTTCAGTTCGTGCGCGGACATCAACGTGCGCTGGGTGCTGGTCTGCTGAGCGTTCTCCATGGTGCGCAGACGGCTCAGCTGCTCGTCGGAGAGCGAGGCCAGTGTGCGCTCGACCTGGCGCAGCCGCGAACGTACGGTGTCGCGCTGCTCCTCCTTCCGGTCCGCGAGACGCTGCTGCCGTGCGAGCGCCTTGCGTGCCCGCGCGGTGAGCTGACGCTGCCTCTTCTCACCGGCTACCAGCCGCCGCACCGTGACGGCCTGGTGGTCGGACGCACGAGTGAGCAGATGCAGACCGTCCATCGCGTTCCGCGGCTCCCTGGTGAGAAGCAGCTGCACGACCGGAGGGAGGCCGACGTCGCCGCGCCGGTACTGCTGCCGGGCGAGGCTCCCGGCCTCGCGGCGTGCCTCGGCGAGGACGGAACGCAGGGAGCTGAGCGCCTTCTCCGCCGTCTCGGTGCGCTTGCGCTGCCGTGCCAGCTTGCCGGCGGTCTTGTTGTACGCGTCCGAGGCCGACTCGGTCTTCTCGTACATGACCTGCAGATCGCGGAGCAGTTCGCTGACGGGCTTGCCGACGGGGTCCGCGGCGGCGGGAAGCGGCTGGAGGGCGAGTGCTGCCGCTGCCACGACGGCCGCCGTCCCGGCGGCGACGGAGCGTGATGCACTCAGGGCACGATGCGACACCGGCTCGCCTCCGATCTGACTCGCTACCGGAGCGATCGTGCACGGCGGTGCGTGTTACCGGCGGGGTCGCCCGGCCCTGCGCCCGTGCCCGTCACCCGAAGGGTGCCCGGGCGTCGCCCGTGCGGCGGCGGTGACCGGTTCGTTCTGCCCGTCTGCCCTGCTGTACGCGCTGCTCACCTGCCGAAGAGGCGGCGTCCGGACAGGCGGCGGGCGCCGTCCGCGACCTCTTCGATCTCGTGTGTGTAGACCTCGGGCAGCCATTCCGCGGCGGGCTGTTCAGCGGTGTCGGCCAGGTCGAGCGCCTTGGCGAGCACGTCGGGCGGGGGGCGGGACTCCGGGGTCTTGTGCAGGCACGCGAAGAGCGCGGGGCAGAGCGCGTCGGGCACGCCCGTCAGGTCGGGGTCCTCGCGTGCCATGGGGAGCATGTTCCCGGCGAAGGGCTGGTGTGCGCTGCATGCGTAGACGAGCGTCGCACCCAGGTCGAAGACGTCGTCGGCCAGTTCGTCGGTGGCCGGTCCGCTCATGCGTCCCAGCGCCAGGCCGTAGTCGACGGCCCGCGGGGTGTCCGCGGCGAGCAGCACGTTGTGGGGGCCCAGGTCGCGGTGGGTTATCCGGGCCGCGTGAAGAGCCATCAGCGACTTGCAGAGCGCACCGCCCAGGGCCCGCACCGAGGACTCGGGCAGCGGGCCGTACTTCGAGACCAGCAGCTCCAGGGAGGCACCGGGGACGAAGGCGTTGGCCGCCCACGGCTGAGCGCTGTCGAGTTCGCAGCCGGCCGCGTCAGCGACGTACGGGCTGCGCACACTCGTCGCGGCGGCCTGCATCTCCTGCCGCAGCCGCGCGCGCAGCGGCCGGTCGCGGATCAGCTCGGGTCTCAGGGTGCGCACAGCGACGAGTTGCTTGCGTGCGCCGCGCTGTGGTGCCCCCCGCCCGAGATAGACGGTGCCCATGCGGCCGTTGCCGAGTACGCCGTGCAGGCGGTACGGGCCCAGCTGCTGGGGATCTGTGCTGCCGAGGCCAGCCATCCCTTGGATCACGCAGAGCAGCCTAGGCGCACAGCGTGTACAAGGGGACGGCACCAACAGAACCGTCGCAGTTCTTCGCAAACTTCACGTGAGACCCAGAAATCGTCACGGATGTGCCAGAGCCTCGCCGGCCGAGCGGCCGGAAGCGGCCCCCGCAGGCGGTCGGCCAGGCTGCCGAACGCCCCGGCCGGGAGGGTCGTTTCCCCCGGCTGCGCCGGGGTGCCCCAGCGGCGGCAGGTTCACCTCCCGCAGTGGCTCCGGCATGGGCGGAGGCTCCCCAGGGGCCTTCCGCAGGTCCCCGCGGTGAGGCGTGAGGAGAAGCCGGGCCAGGTTCAGCGCGAGGGCGAAGGGCCGGTGGCGTAAGACGGGCGGCCTGCTCGGCCCGTCCGGTTCCCGCCGGCTACCGCCGGCCGTCGCTCCACGGCCAGCGGGGCCCTCCGCGCGGTCGCCCCTCCGGTTCGTGCACGTAGCGCCAGCCGCGCGGGATGCCAAGGCGCCGGGTGAAGCCGGCCGGTTCCAGCCGGTAGACGTGGACGGTGTCGGGCACGCCCTCGTCCTCTGAGGGCACCGGGACCTCGTAGGTCTTCGGAGGGCGCCCGCTCGCTCCCGTGAGCACCTCCAGCACACGCCCGTCGAGCGGCCCGCCCACGAAGATGCTCTCCTCGCTGCGCATCAGCAGCACTCCTCCGGAGGGGAGCCCGCGAGTGAGCGCGCGCCCGGGCCCTGCTCGCCGAGCGTGTCGTAGGGGTTGGCCAGCGCGCAGTGGTCCAGGGAGAGACAGCCGCAGCCGATGCACTCGGTGAGATGGTCGCGAAGCTGCGACATCAGCTTGATCCGCTGGTTGAGGTCCTCCCGCCAGCACTCGGAGACCTTCGCCCAGTCCTCCCGGGTGGGCGTACGGCCCTCGGGCAGCAGCGCGAGCGCCCCGCGGATCGCGGCGAGGGGCATGCCCAGACGCTGGGAAGCGCGGATGAAGGCGACCCGGCGCAGCGTGTCGCGGCTGTAGCGGCGCTGGTTGCCGGAGGTGCGGCGGCTGTGGATCAGGCCCTCGCGCTCGTAATAGCGCAGCGCGGACGTGGCCACTCCGGCGCGCTCGGCCAGCTCGCCGACGGTGGCTTCCTTGGCCTGCCAGGAGAGTTGAGTGGACATGGAGCCAGGATAGGTGTTCTTCAAGCTTTCTTTAAGTTGTTGTTGTCGGTGGATCATCGCAGCGGGGTCAGAGGTCGCCGCGGGCTTCGAGGAGATGTCCCTTGTCGCCGACGACCGGCAGCATCCGGCGCGCGAGTTCGCCGACCGGACCGTCGCTCTCCTCCAGGTCCAGGGCGTGCCTGACGATGCGGGCCGTCTCCGCGTCCCTCGTGGCGGACGCCATGAGCAGGGCGACGAAGTGGTCCAGCAGCCAGTCGCGCAGTTCGGCGACCGGCGGCTGCTTGCCCTCGTCCAGCCACATCAGCGACGCGGCCTCGACCACCGTGATCCAGGTGCTCACCGTCATGCGCAGTCTCGGCCCGGCCTTCGTGCCCGGCCTGCCGGCGTTGCTGTCCGGCCTGCCGGCCTCGTACTCGGGCTGGAAGCCGAGGTGGAAGAGGATCTGGTCGGCCGCGGCCCGCCGTACCTCGTCGACGATCGCGTGTGTACGGGAGGTCTGTACGACGCTGCCGCCCTGCAGCAGCGCCATGAACCCGGCGTCGTGCTCGTCGACGAACGCGAGGTAGCGCTCCAGGGCACGCACGAGGCGCCGGGTGAGCGGGCCGGTCTGTGCCTCGGCGAAGCACTGCTCCAGCTCGTCGGCGGCGCTGCGCAGCGCCGCCTCGTACAACTGCTGCTTGCCGCCGGGAAAGTAGCGGTAGACCAGTGGACGGGACACGCCGGCGGTCGCTGCGACGTCGTCGAGCGAGACATCCTCGGGCGGGTTGTGGGCGAAGAGACCGAGAGCGGCGCCGATCAGCTGTGTACGCCGTTCGTCCACGCTCAGCCTGCGATACGCCGGGGCCGTGCCGCTGCTGCTCATCCCATGAGCGTAACCGGCAGCCCCTTCCGGGCTCCGGGGGCCGGTGCTGCCTGCTACCTCGCGAGCAGGCCCGAGCTGACCCAGAGCTTGCGGCCGATGCCGCGCATGACGCCGATCTCGTCCAGGAAGTCCGTGAGGCGGCGGGCTCCGGTCTGCATCACCTCACGGCGGTGGCCGCTCGCCTTGACCTGGGCCATCGCCTCGCGCTTGTCCAGGCCCACGTTCGTGTAGACGTCAGGGTTGACGAAGGAGATGGAGAAGACGCGCGAGGCCTCACCGGAACTGAGCCGCGTCAACTCCGCCTCCCAGCGCGGGCAGTCGACCATCTGACGGCGCAGCTCCTCGCGCGCGTACCGCACGTGCCGCGACTCCTCGACGACGTGAATGCGCGTGACGCCGCGGACCAGCGGCTGGATCCGCTCGTCGGGGAAGGTCAGCCGCTGCATCCAGTCGAGGATCTCCTCGCCGAGGAGCGTGGCGGTGAACGAGCCGGGGGTGGTCGAGACGGTCTTCAGCAGCCGCGCGAGGTTGTGGTGGACCCGGGAGACGCGGTATTCGGGGACGCCGCTCTTGGTGAGCAGCCGGGCGAACATCTTCGAGTGCCGGCACTCGTCCTCGATCTCCGTCAGGGCGTAGCGCACATGGTTGCTGGTCAGCGGCTTGTCGTAGATGTGGCGTACCAGCAGCTGCATGAGGATGACCTCGAACCAGATGCCGAGCGAGGCGAGCGAGCCCGCCTCGTGACGGGCGAGGTCCATGCGCTGCTCCTCCGGCATCCGCTTCCACAGCGGGGTGTCGTAGAGCGAGACGAGCTCCGGCGGCCAGAACCACTTGCCCTCCTCGAAGGGCGCGTCCCAGTCCAGCTCCGTGTCCGGGTCGAACCAGTGCTTCTTGGACGACTCCAGCAGGCGCTCCGCGGTCTTCTCGCGGTCCTTGAGCAGTCCGAGAGCGTCCCGGAGCGGTTCCTTCGCGGTCTCCTTGGCGGCGGCCGTGTCGGGTGTGATCGTCATGCTGGGCACCTCTTCGCGGGTTACCGAAGGTACGTCGACATCAACTCTTATGAGACTGCCTGTCAGCAAGGGCGTCAATCCCCGCGACGCACATTGCACGGGCTTTGTTGACCGCCCGGTAACTGCCGTGTGAGCCTGCCGAAGAGGGCCCCGCGGGGGGTCGTGGGACCCCGAACCCCGGAATCAGGAGGCGTCCATGTCCACGCACGACCTCTATGTCCACGACCCGGGATCAGGCGGGTGGGAGGTGCCGGCCTCCGGAGCGGCCCGCTTCAGCTGGGACTACGACGACGGCCGTGACCGCCTCCTCGCCCTCTACCAGAAGGGCAAGGACAAGCAGTGGGACGGGCAGCGGCGCATCGACTGGGATCTCGAAGTCGACCCGAAGGACCCGCTCGGCACCCCCGACGAGGCCATGTCCCTCTACGGCACGTCCTACTGGGACAAGATGAACGCGGCCGAGCGTGCCGACCTGCGGCAGCACTACGCCTCCTGGCAGTTCAGCCAGTTCCTCCACGGGGAGCAGGGCGCGATGGTCTGCGCGGCACGCATCGTGGAGTCCGTCCCCGACCTGGACGCGAAGTTCTACTCCGCGACCCAGACCATGGACGAGGCCCGGCACGCGGAGATCTACGGGCGCTTCCTGCACGAGAAGGTCGGGATGGTCTACCCGATCAACGACAACCTCCAGTCCCTGCTCGGCGACACCCTCCGCGACTCCCGGTGGGACATGCCGTACCTCGGGATGCAGGTCCTGATCGAGGGGCTCGCGCTCGCCGCCTTCGGCATGATCCGCGACACCACGAACAAGCCGCTGCCCAAGCAGATCCTCGCGTACGTCATGCAGGACGAGGCCCGGCACGTCGCCTTCGGCCGCATGGCGCTGCGCGACTACTACAAGCAGCTGACGGAGGCGGAGCTGCGCGAGCGCGAGGACTTCGTCATCGAGGGCTGCTATCTGATGCGGGACCGCCTCAAGGGTGTCGAGGTGCTGGAGAACTTCGGCGTACCGCGCGAGGAGGCCGAGACATTCAGCGAGCAGTCGGACTTCCTCAAGCTCTTCCGGCAACTGCTCTTCAGCCGGATCGTGCCCTGCGTGCGCGACATCGGCCTCTGGGGGGAGCGGCTGCAGCGCGCGTACGTCGACATGGGCGTCTTCGAGATGGGCGACCAGAATCTGGACCTGCTCATGGCGCAGGACGAAGAGATCGCCGAGAAGCTCGACGCGGAACGCTTCGCCGCTGAGGAGGCGGAACGGACCGCCGAGGTGGCCGACGCCATCGCCGAGGGTGAGCGCGAGGAAGCGGAGGCGGATTCCGCGCGCTGACGCGGGTTGCATGATCCGAACGAGAGGCTCTGAGGGCCCCGGTTGCGCCGCTGTGCACCCGGGGCCTTGGTGTGTCACCTGAGGCGCTCGGATGAAACACGGCGTACGTGTGGCACAAGGCTCCGCCGCGACGTAGTTTGAAGGGGATCGGGAGTAATGAACGGTGTAATTACTCTTCGGGTGCTTTGAGCACCTTGTGCTTCGGCCAGTAGGCACAGCTGCGGGAGGGCGGTCGGCGCCGCCGCGCTTGATCGCTGTGTCGGCTCCCGCGGTGACGCGCTACCCGTAGTTCACCGCGCACCGGGAGGCATCAGGTCATGTCAGCAGTTCGTTTCCGTGCGAAGCACGCACGCCACCCGCATGACGATGCGCCCGACACCGCGGCCCACTTCGAGCGCATCACGTCACTGCCGGACGGGCCGGAGAAGGAGGAGCTGCGTCAGGAGGTCGTCCGGGCCTGGATGCCCATGGCGGACCGCCTGGCCCAGCGCTTCCGCAACCGCGGAGAGAACCTGGAGGATCTGCAGCAGGTCGCCGCGCTGGGGCTGGTCAAGGCCGTCGCCCGGTACGATCCGGCGCGCGGGTGCGCCTTCGAGAGCTTCGCCGTGCCGACCATCGTCGGAGAGATCAAGCGGCACTTCCGCGACTACATGTGGGATCTCCACGTGCCGCGCCGGGTGCAGGAGCTGCGCAACCGCGTGCGGGCCAGCAGCCGTGAACTGGGCGTCACCCTCGATGACCGCTCGCCGACCGTCGCGCAGATCGCCGAGCACAGCGGCCTGAGCCAGGAGGACGTCGTCATCGGCATGGAGGCGCTGGAGAGCTACAGCGCCCTGTCGCTGGACGCCGAGCTCTCCAAGAACGAGGACGGCTACTCGCTGCTCGACACCCTCGGTGCGACGGAGCCCGGGTTCGACCGCGTCACCTACCGCGAGGCGGTCAAGCCGCAGCTGCGCAACCTGCCGGAGCGGGAGCGCTACATCCTCTACCTGCGGTTCTTCTGCGACATGACGCAGAGCAGCATCGCCGAGCAGCTCGGGATCTCCCAGATGCACGTCTCGCGGCTCATCAGCCGTACGTGCGAGCGCCTGCACCGGGAGGTCGAGACCGAGGTGACGGCGCGCGCCCACGAGGCCGCACCGGAGCGGACGCCGATGACCGTCTAGCGCCGGGCGGCGCCGGCCGCCGCTGCGAGCGCGGCCCGCCCAGCCGGCCCGTTCCGCGCCCAGGTCGGCAGGGGCGCGGAACGGGCGGACGACCGCGGCCACCGGCAACAAGGCGGCCGCCGCGGAGGCAGCTCAGCACATGGCCCGGGAGGTCGGCGGCAAGGGCAAGGTGGCGCTGGTGGTGCACAGCCGGACCGCGGGCTCGGGCATCGACCGCCGTGACGGCTTCACGCAGCGGTGCGATCACTCAGAACCCCGGCGCCATCGGCCGGCAGGTCGTACGTGCCTCGGTCGCCGCGATCAAGAGGAAGCGGCTGCCGGAGGTCATCGAAACCGGCCACTACGGGTACGACCGGCGCAACATCGACGATCCGCGGATCCGGTCGGTGCCCTACCGCTGATCCGGCCACCGCCGGCCGACCTGGCCGCCTTGACCGGACCGACCTGTGCCGGGCAACAGGCCCGCGGTGCAGCGGTGTCCGGCGTGTGACACGTGTGGCCGCGCACCATCGGCAAAGCGTGGAAGGTGGCGGTCCGTCACGTGGGTGGGGGTGGCGGGGACTCATAGCCTTCGGGCACTCACCACGCCGGACCGGGCGGACACAGCCCACCTTGGAGGCCGCGCCGATGAAACGCGCCAGCACACGGGCCGCCGTACGCACCGTCCCCCTGGCCGCTCCGGGGACCCGCCCGATCCGCTTCGCCACCGTCGCCGCACTCTCCGCGGCACTGCTCTCGTTCCCCACGCCGGGCGGTGCCGCGGCCCAGCAGCAACCAGGCACGGAGCGGCACTGCGCCCGTACGGACATGCCGCGCGTGCCCGGTGCCGAACACCAGAAGGCCGCCTGCCTGGAGGAGTTGACGACGGCGGGCACGGTGGGGACCGGTCACACCGATCCCGCCGACTGGGCGGGCCTGACACCTGAGAAGCTGCCGACGCCGAGCGGAGTGCCGGGCGTTCAGATCGACGGCTACTTCCCGGACACCTCGGCCACCAACACCAACAACGGCTGGGGCCACGACGCCCAGTTCGTGCTGCGGCTGCCCGCGCGCTGGAACGGCGGCCTGGTCGTCAGCGGCGCACCGGGCAACCGTGAGCAGTACGCCAACGACCGTGCGATCGGCGACTGGGCGCTGAAGCGCGGATACGCCTTCGCCGCCACCGACAAGGGCAACACCGGAGCCGCGTTCCACCGTGACGGACGTACACCCGGCGACGCGGTCGTCGAGTGGAACCAGCGCGTCACGCAGCTCACCCGTGCCGCCCGCGCGACGGTCGCCCACCACTACCGGCAACCGCCCTCGCGCACTCTGGCCACCGGCATGTCCAACGGCGGCTACCTGGTGCGCTGGCAGCTCGAGAACCATCCGGAGCTCTACGACGGCGGCGTCGACTGGGAGGGCACGCTGTGGCGGGCCGGCGGCGAGCCGCCCGGACTGCTGACCTTCCTGCCGCCCGCGCTGCGCCACTACCCGGCGTACGCAGCCGGCGGGCCCGAGGGGGAGAAGGCCAGGAAGGTGATGCACAAGGCCGGATTCCCCAAGGGGTCGGAATTCCTGTGGCCCTACTTCCACAAGAACTACTGGGACCTCACCCAGCGCGTCTACCGCGAGGAGATGGATCCGGGCTTCGACGGCGCCACCGAGGCCGGCACTCCCTTCTGCGCCCCCGGCGATCCGGACGGTCCGCCGTGCGACGCGGACTACGAGTACGAGGACCGTCCCGAGGAGGTCCGCCGTGCAGTCGCGAAGACCGGACTGACCGGCAGGATCGGCAAGCCGCTCATCACTCTGCACGGCACCCTCGACACCCTGCTGCCGATCGGTGAGGACTCCGACGTCTACGCCCGCATGGTGCGCGACTCGGGGCGCGGCGAGCTCTTCCGCTACTACCGCGTCGAGGACGGCAACCACGTCGACTCGCTCGCCGACACCTACCCCGGCCGGCTCCGGCCGCTCACACCGTGCCACCGCTCTGCCTTCACCTCACTGGAGCGCTGGCTCGACGACGGCGTGCAGCCGCCGCGCAGCCGTACGGTGCCCAGGCCCGAAGGGGCGTCGCAGGCGGAGCTGTTGAGGAGCTGTCCGCTCAAGAAGTGACGTTGGACGCCGGCTTCGGCAGTCCGGTGCGCGCCGCACGCCCGGCCACGGCTGTGTTTCAGGCGTGCGCAACGGGAACCCGTACGGAGTCAGCAGTGAATCTCGTGGGGAGGAGGACTCACCGTGAGTGCTGAGAGGAAGAACCAGGCCAAGGGCGACCAGCTCAAGGGCAAGTTCAAGGAAGCCGTGGGCCGCACGCTCGGCAACGAGCGACTGGAGGCGCGGGGCCGCTCGGAGCAGTCGAAGGGTGACTTCCGGCAGGCCGCCGAGAAGGTCAAGGACGCCTTCAGGCGCTGACCGGGACCGCTCGCAGAGCAAGGCTCTCGCAGAGCAAGGGTGGGGCCCCTGACGACGAGATCGTCAGGGGCCCCACCCTTGCTCTGCGGTTCACCCCGCTCCCGGGACCCCGAAGTGGGGGGCCGGGAGCGGCACTCGGCGCTCAGTTGCTCGTGAGCAGGCCCGCGCGGAGTCCCGTGAGCGCGCGGCTCAGCAGACGGGACACATGCATCTGGGAGAGTCCGAGCTCCTCGCCGATCTGCGCCTGGGTCATCTCCTCGCCGAAGCGCAGCTCGATGATCTTCCGGTCGCGCTCGGAGAGGTCGGCCAGAAGCGGCTTGAGCGCGTGGAAGTCCTCGACCAGGTCCATGGCTTCGTCGCGCGCGCCCAGCACGTCCGCGAGTGAGGCCTCGCCCTCCTCGTCGTTGACGGTCGCGTCGAGGGACGAGGAGTTGTAGCCGTTGGCCGCGACCTGGCCCTCGACGATCTCCTCCTCGCTCACGCCGAGATGCTCGGCCAGCTCGCTCACCCGCGGCGAACGGCCCAGCTCGGAGGTGAGTTTGTCGTTCGCGCGCGCCAGGTCCATGCGCATCTCCTGCAGGCGGCGCGGCACCCGTACGTCCCAAGTGGTGTCGCGGAAGAAGCGCTTGATCTCGCCGACGACGTAAGGGATCGCGAAGGTGGTGAACTCCACCTCGCGCGACAGGTCGAAGCGGTCGATCGCCTTGATGAGGCCGATCGTGCCGACCTGCACGATGTCCTCCATGTCGTCGCCCCGGGAGCGGAAGCGGCGCGCGGAATACCGTACGAGCGTCAGGTTGATCTCGATGAGGGTGTTGCGCACGTACTGGTATTCGTGCGTGCCCTCTTCGAGGACGGCGAGACGGTCGAAGAGGGACTTCGACAGCTGGCGCGCGTCCTCGGGGGCGAGCTTCTCAGGCTCCTCTATCGCGGGCAGCTCGTGCGACGTGCCTCCGGCTCCCCGCCCTTCGAATACGGACGGCCCGCCTGCAGTGGCGTCCTCCGTTGTCGTGGTGACGGTCGGCGTTGCGGAAGTCATCGCGTGGACCTGCCCTTCAAGTCGTCGGAACACGTCGGGCTGTACCGCCTACCCAGCATCGCTCCGAACAAGCCCTCCGCCGCGAAGTGTTGTGGCTTATCGACCCTTTTGTAATATCTTGCGTCCCCCATGCGCTGCCCGTTTGCATGAGCCGCCCGCCATGGGGCAAGCGGATCTGGGACCGACTGACCGACCACGACGCGCGCTGCTTCCGGTCCGTACGAAGACGGCACGAACGCGCGGCGCCCGTCGGGAGAGCGTCCTCGGCAGAGGACGGGAGGTGATGCCTGTGCCTGCGGGTCACAGCCCTACGGCGACAGGCGACGGGGAGAAGCAAGTGCTGCTCGTGGATTCGGTGTACACGGACATCGGACAGGCGCGCAGGGCCGTCGAGGAACATCTCGCGCGTGTCTGCGCGTGGGTGGACCTGGGCGGTGTGCTCCTGGTGGTCTCCGAACTCGTGACCAACGCGCAGCGTCACGCACGCGGGCGTTGGGAACTGCGGGTGCAGGCCGAACGGCACCGCGTCCTGGTAGAGGTCACTGACCCGGTGCCGCTGCCGCCGCGCGAGCGGCCCGGAAGACTCGACGGCAGCGGCGGCTGGGGCCTGCGCATCGCCGAGGAGTGCGCCGACACGCTTGAGGTGCTGACCTCGGGGAGCGGCAAGACGATGCGGGCGCAGTGGCTGCATCCCGGCCGGGCCGGCGCGACGCTCGCCTGACGCACGCGAAGGTCTCTCGCGTCCCCGAAAGGCCCAGCGGCCCGCGACGGTCGGGCTCGTGACGGTGCGGTGTGTGACAAGGTAAGACGCTGTGACGACCGGTGACGACGCGACGGGCCCGGCCCCGGAGCAAGGGCAGAACCAGGACCACGGGCGGGCCCGGCCCGGCAGTGCGGGCCCCGTGGCCTCGCGGCGGCGCCAGGGCGGCGTGGAGGTACTGGTCCTCGCCGGGGAACTCGACCTCGACTCCGTTCAGGAGATCGCCCCGGCGCTGGACGATGCGCTCGCCGCGCAGCCCGGGGGGCTGGTTGTGGACCTCTCGCAGGTCGCTTTCGCGGATTCCTCGGCGCTCAATCTGCTGCTGCGCACCCACACCCGTACGTCGCTGCACCTGGGCGGGCCACTGAGCCCGTTCGTGGAGCGGCTGTTCGAGGTGACGGGGATCTCGGGCGTTCTCAATCTGCACCCCACCGTCGAGGACGCGGTACGTGCCGCGGGGCAGCGCGGCGGGTGACGTGACGCGGCGTCCGCGCGTCGCCCGGAGCGCCGGGAGCCACCGGCACCGCGAGGGCCGCGGCCGGCTGCGGTGACGGCCGCGGACCGGGCCGCGGATCTGAGTACATGTACTCATGCGCCCGGGCGGCACGAGGGCGGAGGATCGGGGCCGGGCGCTCAGCCGTCATCTCCCAGGAGATCTCCCTCGACCGGGAAGAGCGAGCATGCCGGACCGCAGGAACTGGAAGCGAATTCTCTCGGCGGCGACGGACAACTGGCTGTCCCGCGGATATCTCGCCGTGTGTGCCGTATTGCTGATCTGGACGGCCGCCGGTGCTGTTCTCGCGAACGCGGAGGACGCATCATTCACCGGCGTGTGGCCTGTTTTCGCGACGCTGCCGACCAGTTTTCTCGTCGTCCTGCTGGCCGGCGGTATCGGGTTTCTGCTGCCTTCGGCGGTGACTGTTCCGCTCTTCTTGATCCTTCTCGCGGTGGCGGCCCTCATCAATGCGACGGTGCTCGGGATGCTGTTGCGCTGGCAGCGCAACCGCAGGTCAGTGACGTGATTCGGCTGCCCGCCGCATTCCACGGGCGCGACACCCGGATTCCTTGACGGGTGCTTTGCAAGGAGCCCCCGTGGAACACCTGAGCACTCTTCAAGTCCTCTCATGGAACGCCTGAACGGGCGCCGTGTGCCGAACTCCGAATTCCGCGCCTGACATTCGTCATCCATGGGCACGGTTGCCCGGGGAAATGTTGACGTGCTCACTTCAGGCACCCTAGTGTCCCCGGCGTCGGGCAACGGACCGTCAGACAGGTGAGAGTGATGAGGAACCTCTGGTCCCGTGAATGCCCGGCTGTCAGCCCGTAAGGGAAATCGGACGAGACACGGGGAAACACATGAACCGCAAGTTGCGCATCGTTCTTCCCATGGTCGCGGGTGCCGCCGTACTGGCACCTCTCGCACCCATGGCCACGGCCGGAGACTCTCCGGCCGGCACCGGCGGCAAGTCCCAGGCGCGCGAGGCGAAGGCGGACGCCGGCGCCGAGGCGGCGATCAGCCGCGACACCGTCATCAAGCGCGCCAAGACCTGGCTGACCGCCGTCGACGGCCACCAGGTGCCCTACAGCCAGAGCAAGACGTTCGGCGGGTACCGCACGGACTGCTCCGGCTACGTCGCCATGGCGCTCAAGTACGGCAAGCCGGGCACGAACACGGTGGGTCTGGCTTCCTCGCAGTTCACCAGCAAGATCAAGATGGCGAACCTGAAGAAGGGCGACCTGATCATCGACGCGAAGGGGAGCAACACCACCCGTCACGTCGTGATCTTCGAGAAGTGGACCAGTTCCGCCAAGAAGTCCTACCGGGCTTACGAGCAGCGCGGCGGTCACGGCACCGACCACAGCACCCGCAGCTACGGCCTCGGGAGCGACGAGTACGACGCGTACCGGCCGAAGAAGTACTGACCCGCCGGTGCCGCACACGCGACCCCGCGACTGTGCCCTCGTCCCGCAGCGGGACGAGGGCACAGTGCTGTGATGACCGGGAAACGGCGGACGGACCGTGGCCCGCCCGTGTCTACTTGTAGATCTCCGCGACCCACTCCGGGTGATCGATGAACGGGTTCCGGTTCTTCTGGATCTTGTCGAAGATGACCTGGTTGCGGTTCTCCTCGAACTTGTCGGGCGGGTCCTCCTCGCTCCACTGCTTCAGGACGGACAGCTTCCCGTGATTGGGCTTGGAGCCGTTGTTGACCTCGTCGTTGGCTTCCAGGTCGGGGAACTCGCCCTCGCCCTCGTAGCGCACGTCCATGTAGAGGATCATGCGGGCGACGTCGCCCTTGACCTCGTCGCGCGGCTCGAAGGAGTCCTCGTCGGTGAAGTTGCCCGGCGCGCCCTCGACTTCCTCGCCGCCCTTGTCGAAGTCCTTGCTCCCGCGGGTGGAGTTGACCTTGACGTTCGTCGGGCGCAGATGGTGGACGTCGGTACCGGGGCCGTCGGCCGTGCCGAAGTCGCCGTGCGACTTGGCCCAGGTGTGCTCACGGTTCCACTGGTCCTCGCCGCCGCCGTTGGAATCCTTGGAGACCGACTCGCCGCTGTAGAGCAGGATCACGTTGCCGGTGTTGTCCGGGTCCTGGTCGGTCTGCTTGAGCGCGTCCCAGACCTCGTCGTACGAGAGCGTGGTGACGTCCTTGCTGATGATGCCGTGCAGCGCGGTCTTGAGCTCTTCGCCGGTCTTGCCCTCGGCGTCCTTGTAGTACTCGTCGTCTGCGGCGGCACTGAAGGCGGACTGCGCGCCGGCGCTCCCTGCGGAGGACTTGTCCGGTGCGGTGGCCGTGCCCGCGGAGGCGGGGATCTGTACGACGGCGGCTATGAGCGCGGTGCCGGCGAGTGCGCCGAGTGTTCTGCGGCGCGCTGCGGAACGTATGAAGTCCACGTTGGCGTCCTCTCCCCGAGGATGTGGCGCCGCGTGCGCAATGTGGGGGTCGCAGCACGGCACCGGCCGAAGGGTGATCGGCCGCTGCGAAGCCTTCCATTGCCTCGAACACCAATGCGGGACGGATTTGAAACGTTGCTGTGAAGAAACAGTGAAGGATGGCATGTCGTCACCGAGGGCTACTTGCGCTTCACTCCGCCAACACCCTCGCGAACAGGCGCTGTTGGGCAGATCATGTGCCGCAAGATGTTCCTGAAGGTTGCGGGAAGTCTTTACAGTCCTGCGCGGCGCCGTTACGTTCCCTTCAAGTTCCCGCCCGCAGACGGGAATCGAGTATCGGCTGCCGGCGCGTGCGGCCCTTCCGACCGACGTGAAGGAGCCGTTGTGCGTACGCGCATCCCGCTCGTGTTGTCCGCCCCGGTGCCGGCCGCGACCCGCCACAGGGTGCCTCTCCTCGCCGTACTGGCGGGGCTCGTCCTCGCTCTGATCGCCGCCGTACTCGGCCTTCCGCCCGCCGACGGCGGGCGCGCGCTCGCGGCCGGGGAGAAGGCGGAGGACGCACGGACCACCCTCGGAGCCCACTACGACGCGGCCGGGGAGAACATCACCTTCCGGGTGCACTCCTCCGCCGCGACGCGGATGGTCGTCGCCCTCTACGAGAAGCCCACGGGCGCCGAGGAGAACGGCACCGTCCCGCTGAAGAAGGAGGAGGGCTCCGACGGGACGTGGACCGCCACGGTGAGCGTCCGCGAGCTCGCCGATGAGTACGGCATCGACGGCACCGTCCACTACGGATACCGCGCCTGGGGCCCCAACTGGCCCTACGACGAGGACTGGACGAAGGGTTCGGAGGCGGGCTTCGTCTCCGACGTGGACGGTGAGGGCAACCGGTTCAACCCGAACAAGCTGCTCCTCGATCCGTACGCCCGCGAAGTGAGCCACGACCCGCTGCGCGAGGGGATGACCGACAAGGGCGTCTACGGCTCCGGGCCCGCGCACCGCACCGAGGACAGCGGCCCGCAGGCGCCGAAGGGCATCGTGCTCCCCCCGACCGCACCGGGCAACGGGAGCACTTCCCAGGCCGAAGGCTCCGGGGGAGGCACCGGCGAGAAGCCGCAGCGCGCGCTCAAGGACGACATCGTCTACGAAGTGCATCTGCGCGGCCTCACGAAGAACGACAGCAGCATCCCGGCCGACGAGCGCGGCACGTACAAGGGCGCGGCGGCCAAGGCCGGGGAGCTGGCCGAACTCGGCGTGACAGCCGTGGAGTTCCTGCCCATGCAGGAGTCTCAGAACGACGCCAACGACGCCGACCCCGACAGCAGCGCTGACGACAACTACTGGGGCTACGTCACCGACAACTTCTTCGCGCCCGACCGCCGTTATGCCGCTGACCGCTCACCCGGCGGCCCCACCCGCGAGTTCCGCGCCATGGTCGAGGCGTACCACGACGCCGGGATCAAGGTCATCGCCGACGTGGTCTACAACCACACCGGCGAGGGCGGCCCGTGGAACGAGGGGGACAAGAACACCTACGGCATCCACTCCTACCGCGGCCTGGACAACCCGACGTACTACTCACTGACCGACGACCGGCAGGAACCCGTGGACAACACGGGAGTCGGCGGCAACTTCAACACCTACAACCCCGTCGCGCAGAACCTCATCGTCGACTCCCTCGCCTACTGGAAGGACGTGCTCGGCGTCGACGGCTTCCGGCACGACCTGGCCCCCGTGCTCGGCAACACCTGCGAGCACGGCTGCTTCAAGTACAGCGCCACCGACCCGGACACCGCGCTCAACCGCATCACCCGGGAGATGCCCGCGCGCGGCGCCCGAGGCGGTGAGGGCACCGACTGGATCGCCGAGCCGTGGGCGCTGGGCGAGGGCACCTACCAGATCGGCAACCTCCCCGCGGGCTGGTCCGAGTGGAACGGCAAGTACCGCGACACACTGCGCACCGACCAGAACAAGCCGGAGGACGAGGTGACGCCCGGGCAGCTCGCCACCCGCCTGGCCGGCTCCTCCGACCTCTACGGGGACGACGGGCGGCGCCCCTTCAACTCCGTCAACTTCATGGTCGCCCACGACGGGTTCACCCAGCGCGACCTCTACGCCTGCAACGCGAAGCAGAACGACCAGCCTTGGCCGTACGGGCCCTCCGACGGCGGTTCGGACGACAACATCTCCTGGGACCAGGGCGGCGAGGCCGGCGCCCAGCGGCAGGCCGCCCGCAACGGTTTCGCCTTCCTCATGCTCTCCGCGGGCACGCCGATGATGACCGGCGGCGACGAGGTCCTGCGCAGCACACGCTGCAACAACAACCCCTACAACCTGGACAACGCGGCGAACTGGCTGGATCACGAGCCCGGCTCCGACCAGCGGACCTTCCGTACGTACACGCAGCGGTTGCTCGAATTCCGAAAGGCGCACCCGGCGCTGCGGCCGGCGGACTTCTACTCGGGCGGGGACGCGAACGGCAACGGCATGGGACAGCTCGACTGGTTCACCCCGGCCGGTGCCGCGCCCGATGAGGCCTACTGGAACGGCGCGTCCAACCACGCGCTGGCCTGGCGCATCGACGGCACGGAGTTCGACGACCCGGCGGACGGGCTGTACGTCGCCTACAACGGGTCGTCCGAGGCTGTCGACTTCACGCTGCCCTCACCGGGCGAAGGAAAGGAGTGGCACCGCGTGACCGACACGGGCGGCAAGTCGGAGGGCGCCGATCAGGTCGCCGAGCCGGGCGCGGAGACGCCGGTGGGCGGCAAGGGTACGGAGTACCGGCTGGGCGGCCGCTCGCTGGCGGTGATGATCGCGAAGTAGCCCGGGCCCGCCTGCCCGGCGGAACATCCTGCCGGGCAGGCGGCCGTCGCCGCGGAGCGATCGGGGAGCGGCCCCTGTGATACGGCTGCCACTCTCCGTGTCCGCCGGTGCTCGCGCGCCCCGCCCCCGTCCACCGGGTACCGGCACATCTCTCGACCCCCGGCCCGCGCGGAGCTACCGTTGACAGTGGTTCTCTCCCTGAATGCCGGGCTTGTACGGCAGTGGCAGGAGGCCGTGATGGTCGTCGAGGTGATCGTAGGGCTCGTGATCGCGTTGGCCCTGTACGCGATGGCGGCAGCGCGCGTGGTCCGGCAGTACGAACGGGGCTTGGTCTTCCGGCTCGGACGTCTGCAGTCCGGCCTCAAGGAGCCCGGCTTCACGATGATCGTGCCCGGCATCGACCGGCTGCAGAAGGTCAACATGCAGATCATCACGCTGCCGGTGCCCGCTCAGGAGGGCATCACCCGCGACAACGTCACGGTGCGGGTCGACGCAGTCGTCTACTTCAAGGTCGTCCAGCCGGCCGACGCGATCATCCGCGTCGAGGACTACCGCTTCGCGGTCTCCCAGATGGCACAGACCTCGCTGCGTTCCATCATCGGCAAGAGCGAGCTCGACGACCTGCTCTCCGACCGCGAGAAGCTCAACCAGGGCCTGGAGCTGATGATCGACAGCCCCGCCGTGGAGTGGGGCGTCACGGTCGACCGCGTCGAGATCAAGGACGTGTCGCTGCCCGAGACGATGAAGCGCTCGATGGCGCGGCAGGCGGAGGCACAGCGCGACAGGCGCGCCCGTGTCATCAACGCGGACGCCGAGCTGGAGGCGTCGAAGAAGCTCGCACAGGCCGCCGAGCAGATGTCCGAGACCCCGGCGGCGCTGCAGCTGCGGCTGCTGCAGACCGTCGCGTCCGTGGCCACGGAGAAGAACTCCACCCTCGTGCTGCCCTTCCCTGTCGAGCTGCTGCGCTTCCTGGAAGGGCCGCGGGAGACGGACGGAGCCAACGGCGGCAACGGCGGCAGGTCCGGCAAGGCAGCAAAGGCAGACAAGGCAGGTAAGGCTGTCAAGGCAGGCAAGGGCGCCAAGGGCGAGGAGAAGAAGTCCCTGCCGGAGGCGTCCGGTTCCGGAATGGCCGGGGTGGCCGTACCGCCGGACTACGCCCTTCCGCCGGAGGCGGCCGTACCGGAGGGTCCGGCTCCCGGCGCGCTCCGGCCGGAGGACGCGGAGGACGAGCTGCCCGGGGCGGCGGGGGAGCAGGCGTCGGAGAGCGCGGCCTCGGAGGAGGAACCGCCGCTGCCGGAGAGCCGCCGCCGGAGCAAGTAGGGCCTCCCGGCCGGCCTGACCCCAGGCACCTTGCAGCGGAATGCCCACGGCGCAGGGAGCCCGCTGCAGAAGACGCCGGCCGGCGCGGAGGCCGAGGGACGGCGGGACCGTCCCGGTCGGCTTCCGCGCCGGTCGGCGCGCTGCTGATCTTGTACGTGCGGAGTCGCCCGGGCCTCAGCCCAGCCGGTGGACCGGGCGGCCGTCGCCCCAGCGCTTGATCGCTTCCTCGTCGGCGAACGCGAGGGCCCTCAGCATGTTGCCGCCGTCGGACGCCTTGACCGACTGCTGCAGGCGCCGGCTGTGCTTGTCGCTGAGCCTCGTCGTTCCGGCCTCGATGGAGTCGCCGTAGAACGGCTCGAAGGCCACGCCCGCGAAGCCTGCCTGGCGGAGCAGCTTCGGCATGGTCTCGCGCGAGTAGAACATCAGGTGGTTACGGGTGAACCCGTTCCACCTGGAGCCGAACGCCTTCCGCAGCAGCGAGTCCGCGTTGACGGTGAGGATCATCAGCACGCCGCCGGGTGCCAGCAGGTTGCGGAAGCTGGTGAAGTCGTCCACGGGGCGAGGCAGATGAGCCAGCACCGACCACAGGGTGACGACGTCGAAGCCCCCTGCCGCGATCTCGGGAACGTCCTCGGGGGCGCCGAAGTGGGCCTTGGCGGACGTGAGGCGCTCGTTCGCCTCCTTGACGGAGTCCGGCGAGAGATCCACGCCCTGTGCGTCGAAGCCGCGCTCCTCGGCCAGCTCCAGGAAGAGCCCCGCGCCGCAGCCGAAGTCCAGCAGCCGGCGGTTGTCGCCCTCCTCGAAGACCGGCTTGAACGCGTTCATGGCCTGGCGGTAGCGGCGCTGCCTGTTCGCGGCGTAATTGCCGGTCAGGAAGCTGCTGTAGTTCTTGGAGTACAGGTCACCCAGGCGCTCGGGCAGGATGTTGGGGTTGCGGTACAGGAATCCGCAGGACGGGCAGCGCACGACGTTGTACTGCCATGCGGTCTTGCCGTTCTTCTTCACTTTGGTCGGCTTGTAGAGCGGCTGCTGCCGGGACTCGCCGCACATGTGGCAGGTGATGAACTCCTCGATCGCGCCGACCTTGACGCGGGACCGGTATTCATCGAGCGATATCACCGGTGACTTGCGCAGCAGCACCTGCCACTGCAGCTCCCTGAATATTCGTTCGCCCGGCCTTACGTAGACGCGCTGTTCCCACGGAACGCTGTCGTATCGCGAACCGTATACGGCGCGGGCGACGGCTCGTTTGGGTGACACCATGGGGCTACCTCTCGGGGACGGCTTTCGGTTCACAGTGTCACCCGGGACCGGCTTTATTCAAATAGTGGGTGACGTCTTTGTGTACTGATCGCCTGCTGTCTCTTTCTGAACGGCCTCAACTGCCCTTGAGCCGGGCTCCGCTGGAGGAGATATCTCCCGTTATGTCTGATTCATCGGAGAGTTTGGTCCGGGTTTGGTGCGCTGTTACAGGAGTGCAGCATTCGGTCCGGCGCCGGATGTGCGGCCCTCGTGGAATTCGCGGAATCCCTGTAGCCGGAGATGGACGGTACGTGTTCTTCTGCGGTCTCAGCAGGGCATTCCATGCACTTCCGACTCATGAATGAAACCCCGAATCCGGCACTGCGGGAGGGGATGCTCCGCTTGTGCAGGCCTCCCGGTCCGGTTCCATCCGGCGCGCCATCTTCACCGTCCGGTCAATCCGTGCACATGGCAGCGAATTTGGCAGCGGTGGCGTGACCGGCGTGAAGTCCGTGAGGGCGGCAAGGAATGCCGACGGGCATTCTACGAATCAGTAATGTGACTCAGGGCGACTGTCATGACTTGGTAACAAGCGGGTGCGGCGTCCCGTAAAGCGAGGCGCATTACCGGGAATTGGGCCCGCGATCGCCGTTCACGGAAGATCCGGCCCGGCCGGGCGATGCCTGCCCACGGGGCCCGGCCGGACGGTGATCCGGGGCCGTCTGGCTGCCGCGCCCCGGGCCGTCCGTCTGCCGTGCCCGGGTCGCCGTCCGGGAGCCTGGCGGACGCCACCGGGTGCCTTCCGGGAGCCCGGCGGGCGCCACCGGGTGCCCACAGGCCGGCTGCCGCCTCCCCTGCGGGCCCCGCGCCCCGTGGTGCCGTAGGTACGCGAAGCGCCCCCTGCCGGGCGTCACGGCGGACGCCGGGCAGAGGGCGCTTCGTTGGCGATCGCGAATTCGCGTGGTGCGGCCTTTCGTGGCCTGCTTGACAGGCCGCGCAAGGCTCCTTCGCAGAATCCGCGCTCCGTGCGCACCTCTTCTCCACGCGGAATTCCGTATGAACCCCGTGATCCGGAGCCGGAACCCCGTGATCTCGTCAGAGCCGGCGCACGCGCGCCGAAATACCGTGTCCGATGAGGAGGTAGATCAGCGCCGGCAGGCCGTAGTTGAAGAAGACCCGCAGGCCTTCGCTCTCCATCGTGAAGATGTCCTGCGCCCACGCGGCGAGCCAGTCGGCGGAGCCCTTCACGAAGTCCACGAACGGATTCGCCTGGTTCGCCTCCAGCATGTACAGCATGATCCACAGACCCAGGATCACGGCCGCTATGTCGGCGATCGTGTGGATGACCAGAGCGGCACGCTGCGCGCCCTCGCCGTCGCGTGGACGCCTCTCCCGGCGCGGAGCCGGAGGCTGGCCGTACCCGTAGTCAGGGGGCGGAGGCGGACCCTGCGGGCCTGGCCCTGGAGGCGGCCCGCCCTGCCGGTACGCGGGGCCGGGCGGAGGCCCGCCCTGCCCGTGGTTGTGGTACGGCTGCCGGGGCATGGGTTGGGTGTCGCTCACGGGATCGGTCCCTATCCGACGCGGAAACAGCGTCTTGTCGCAGGAGTCTCGTCCTCGTGCCCCTCCCTGCAAGCTCTGCCCTCTCGCGCCGCCCTGCACGCACGCTCGCTGCGTTGGCCAAAGCCCTGGTGGCTCCTCCCCTGGGCTTCGCCATGGGGAACCCCGAAGGACTTCTGGCCGCCTTGCGATCGCACGCACCGGACGACGCCCCTGGGGGCCCCCGGGCCGTGAGGCCCAGGGGGAGGGCAGACATTGCCGGTCACGGCACTGGAGAAGAAGCGGTACGGCAGCAGGTGTACGGAAATCCAGGGGATCAAGAGACCAGGACGATCAGGCGAGATGCCGCCGGGAATTCCGGTGCCCGCATTCCCTCAGCGCCGTACGGGGGCGACCGCGTTACTCACGTCACCGCACCCACACATCAGCCCCACGCCGCCGTTCTCACATCCCCGCACGGCTACCCCATCATCGACGCCGCTTTCTTGATCGCCTCCCGTATGCGGAAGTAGGTGCCGCAGCGGCAGACGTTCGCGATCGCGTCGATGTCCTCGTCCGAGGGATTCTTCGTCTCACGGAGCAGGGCGACGGCGGCCATGATCTGGCCGGGCTGGCAGTAGCCGCACTGGGCGACGTCCTCCTCCAGCCACGCCTCCTGCACCGGGTGCAGCGTGTCGCCGTCGGCGAGGCCCTCGATCGTCGTGACGTCACCGCCGTCGGCCTCGGACACGGGCACGACGCACGGGTTCACGGCCCGCCCGTCGAGGTGGCTGGTGCAGGCCTTGCACACGTCGATGCCGCACCCGTACTTCGGGCCGCGCACGCCGAGCATGTCGCGCAGCACCCACAGCAGGGGCATGTCGTCCAGGGCGTCGACCGTGACGCTCTTGCCGTTGACGGAGAAGGTGTGGGTCGGCAACTCGGGCTCCTCAACGGGGGAATGGGTCGAAGTCGACGTCGAAGTTCACGGGGAAGGAGCGCGGGCGGGTCCCCGTCGCACGGGCATAGGCGTTGGCGATCGCGCCCACCGCGGCGGGCACGCCCAGCTCGCCGGCGCCCCCCGGCTCCGCGCCCTCCTCGGCGGGCATCACGTGAACGGCCACGTCCCGGGGGCTGTCGTTCTGCCGCGCGTAGTGGAACTGCGAATAGCTGCCTTCCAGCGGCAGCCCGTCCTCGATGTGGAGACCGGCACGCAGCGTCGTGGAGATCGCGTCCGTCAGGCCGCCGAGCATCTGCGCCTCCAGCCCGCGCGGATTGACGGGCCTCCCGACGTCGACCGCGATGACGGCCTTCGTCACCCGGGGCTCCTTCGGGTCGCGGGCGTCGATCTCGACCAGGCACGCCGTACGGGACTTGTACTCCTCGTGGAAGCCGACGCCCTGCGCGAAGCCCTCCGGCAGCTTCCGGCCCCACTCGCCGTCCTCGGCGACCTTGTCCAGAACCGCCCGCTGACGCGCGGACTTGAGGAACGAACGGCGGAACTCGACCGGGTCCTTGTCCATCTTCTCCGCCAGTTCGTCGACGACGATCTCCTCGGCGCCACGCGTGTTCGCCGAGTAGACCGACCGCCACGAGGCCGTGGGCATCCGCAGCGGCACCTCGCCCAGCAGCTGCGTCGTGACGCCGAAGTTGTACGGGGACTTCACCGTCGTCAGGAAGAGGGACTGCGCGAGCGTCGCGTTCCCGGCGACGGGCAGCTTCGAGGCGTTCGCGGTGAGGATCTCGCCCAGCCCGTGCCGGAAGTCGGTCTCGACGGCGGCGACCCTGTGCTCGAAGCTGATCACGTTGCCCAGGGAGTGCGTGGCACGGATCTTGTGGTGGGTCGCGGGACGCATCCGCCCGTGCCGCATGTCGTCGATACGGGACCACATCAGACGCACCGGACGCCGGCTCTTCTTCGAGATCCGGGCCGCTTCGAGCGCGGCGTCGAAGAAGAGCCGCCGCCCGAACGACCCGCCGCCCTGGACGACATGGACGGTCACCTTCTCCTGCGGCAGCCCCAGCTCGGCGGCGATCGTCTGCTGCGCCACGATCGGCGACTTCAGCCCGGACCAGATCGTCGCCCGGTCCCCGCGTACGTCGGCGACAGCGGAGTTCGACTCCAGCGGTGCGTGACTCACGAAGGCGAAGTCGAACTCGGCGTCCGTGTGGTCCGTCAGCACCGGTGGCACCACGAGGGGCGGGGTGGCGGCGCGGAGCTTCTTGCGGATGCCGTCGTCGGACAGACCGTCGACGGTGCCCCTGCCCCAGTCGACCTTCAGGGCGTCCTTGCCGTCGAGCGCCTGCCCGAAGGTCTCGGCCACGACGGCGACACCGGTCTCGACGGCGACTACGTCGAGCACGCCGGGCATGCCGCGTACCTGGGCCTCGTTGCGCACCGACTTCACCGTGCCGCCCAGCGTCGGCGGCCGGCGCACCATGGCGGGCTTGGCGCCGGGAACGTCCAGGTCGAGGGTGTACTCCTGCTGCCCGGTCACGATCGCGCGGGCGTCGATGCGGGAGGTGGGCACACCGACCAGTGAGTGGTCCGACTCCGGCTTCGTCGCCGTCAGTTCGCCGCTCAGCTCCTCGGTCCGCTCACCGGCCGCCGCCGAAGTGAGGGAGGCGTAGGAGGCCTTGCGCCCGCCGGGGCCCACGACCACGCCCTCGCGCACGGACAGGTCCTCCGGCCTCACGTCCCACTCGCGGGCCGCAGTGGCGACCATACGGGCGCGGGCCGCGGCCGCTGTGTGCCGGACGGGGCCGTAGAGCGACCTGATCGAGTTGGAGCTGCCCGTGAGCTGGTTGAACAGCAACTCGGGCCTGGCGTCGTCGAGTTGGACACGTACGTTCGCCAGAGGGGTGTCCAGCTCCTCCGCGACGAGCATCGCCACGGCGGTGGTCAGGCCCTGGCCGACCTCTTCGCGCGGCAGCCGGAAGTGCACCGTGCCCTCTTCGTCGATCTTCAGCACCAGCAGGCCGGAAGTCGGCTTGCCGGCGAGGATGAGCACGTCACCGAGGTCGAGGATGTCGGCGGGCGCCGGAGGGGAAGGCACAGCCGCCCGCGCCTTCGAGGGGGCGGCCGACTCCGAGCCGATGCTCGTGGCGACGGCCAGGGTCGGTGCCGCCACCAGATACGTCAGGAACCTGCGCCTGCCGTGCTCCCTGGGGCCGTTGCCGTCGGTACCGGTCCCGCCGGCCTCCGCATCGGCTTCCGCGTCCGCTCCCGCCATCGTGGCTCCTTCGCAACAGGACGGCTGCCGGCCCCGCTCAAGAGGTCGCTCCGTGATCCGGCTTGCGAACACACTTGCGTGCCACGGCCTGCCGGGCAATGTGCCTTCGGTGACGATTGTGCGTAAGCGTTGGAAACGCGTGATCACACGTGGGGCGGCAGTCCACCGCGTTCGTGCCGGGGAGGGGCTGCGGGGGCGGGCCGGGCCGCTCCGGGCCGTATGTACCCGGCTGTCCGCCCGGCGGACGTGGACCGCGACACCGCCCGTCGCCGGACCGGGGCGTTGAGAGCGGGCGCCTGCGCGGTTACTCGCCGATCAGCCGCAGCCCGTACTTCCGCGTCAGCTCGTGGACCCATTCGTCGGAGAACGTGAGCCCGTGCAGGTGGCCCAGCTCTTCGCGGATGCGGAGGAACTCCTCGCGGTCGGGGGTCTTTTCGGCGGCCTCGCCGACCGCTTCGAAGAAGTCCTCGAAACCGGCGGGGGAGAGGATCTCCAGGATTCTCGCCGGCTCCGGTCCGGCGTTCCAGAAGGTGTGCATGATCCCGCGTGGCTTGAGGATGTACGAGCCGGGACCGGCGGTGGCCTCCTGGTCGCCCACGCGGGCGCCGACCCTGCCCTGCAGGATGTAGGAGAACTCGTCCTCGCGGGTGTGCGTGTGCGGCGGTACGAGCCGGCCGGGGGCGATGGGGTGCTCGACGACCGAGAACTGCTTGTCGCTCTCGTCGCCGCGGATCTTGAAGTCGATGCCCATCCCACCGAAGTCGACCGACTTCCCCTCACCCGGTTCGATCACGAAGCGGGCCTTCATGGCGGCCTCCCAGGTGTCGCTTTCATCACCTTCCTCCAGTTTAAAACGGTGACCGGACGGCGCCGGGGGCCGCGGACGCGGGCCCGCACCCGCCCCGGCGGACGGTCGGCCCGGCGGGGCAGCGGGCCCCGCAGGAACCGGTCGCCCGGTCTAGGTACATATTGCTCATGCCCCGGCTGTCACGGCCTGTGATTCTGGGTGAGGACAAGGTGCGGCCGCGGTGCTGCGTCCGCGCTCCAGAGTTCAGCTCCGGTCTCTTGGTTGAGACGCCGTCAACTGCACGGGGAATGAACGAGCGGATGGTATTCACGCGACTGTCTGACGCCGAGCTGCGCCGACTCGTCCAGGAGGAGGGGGAGCGGTCTCCGGGCGCGCGCGAGGAGCTGCGGCGGCGCCACCATCAGGCCGTACGCGCCTTCGCGGACGTCGCCGCACCCTCGGCGGGTGAGGCACTGGCCGAGCAGGCATGGGAGCAGGCGCTGCGGCCGCTGGACGAGGACATCACGGGGGCCATGCGCCCGCGTGTGCTCGCTGCCGTCCTGCGCACCGCCGCCGACTGGCTCCGTACGGACCGGCGGGACGCGCCGGCGCCGGAGTTGGTGAACTGGTTCGAGCCGGACGACGCGACCGGGGAAAGGGACGGGAACGCCGGCCTGGACGCGGATGCCCTGTCCGGTGCCGGACCGGGCGAGGGCGCGGGCGCCGGCCGTCTCGCCGAGTTCCGCGCCTCCTCCCTGACGGCGCGGGCCTTCGAACTCCTCCCGGAACGCAGCCAGACGGTGCTGTGGCACCACGAGGTCGAGCACGACGACACGGCGACCGTCGACCAACTGCTCGGCGGCGGACCCGAGGACGTCTCACTGCTCAACAGGCGTGCGCGCAGGGAGCTTTACAACAGCTACGTGAGTCTCCACCAGGAGACCATGACGGACGACGCGTGCCGGCGGCTGCACCGGATGCTGCTGGCCTACGCGGAGCAGACGTCCATGAACACGCCGGGCGACCTCGTATCGCACCTGGACCGGTGCGCGCACTGTGCGAGGGCCGTCGACGATCTGGAGCGCATGCGCTTCGAGTTCGGGAGCGTGCTGGCCGAGGCGCTGCTGCCCTGGGGAGGGGCCGACTACGCGCTCGCGGCTCACACCGTCTCCTCCGCGACCTTCGACGTCTCCGAGCCGTCGTCCGTGGAACGGTGGGCCGCCATGGGCGCGGCCGGCGCGGGCGGAGCGCTGCGCCCCGGGAAGCGGCTGCTCGGCGCGCTCCGCGGCCGAGCGCTCGCGGTCCCCGTCGTGTCCGCGCTGGTGAGCGGGGAACGCAGCTCCCGCGCCCGCCGCGTGGTGCTGTCCGCCGCGCTCGTCGGCCTCTGCTCGCTCGTCGTCGCGGTCGCGTATACGGGCGGGCTGCGGCAGGGCGAGAACAGCGCCGCTCCGCGCCCGGGAAACACCTCCGGCGCACCGGCGCCGCCCGCCGGCAACGAGCCGACGGCGACCGCGACCTCGACGGTCACGGCGACGAAGTCACCGGGGAAGCCTCCGGGGAAGGGCTACGAACCGGCACCTCCCGTGCGCGGAGCGGCACTTGAGTGGCTCTTCGGCGCGGTGGACGACGGGGTCACCGCGGACACCTCGGGCAACGGCGTCGACGGAACGCTCGACGGCGACCCGGTCCCGGAGCTCGTGAAGGGAGGTGCGCTGGAGTTCGCGGGGGAGCAGTCGGTGGTCTCGGACGGCCCGGTCGTCGACACCTCGAAGAGCTTCTCCGTCTCGGCCCGCGCGAAGCTGAACGACACCGAGGACTTCCAGACGGTGGTCAGCCAGGACGCGTCGTACATCAGTGGCTTCTCCGTCCAGTACGACCCCGACTCGGACCGCTGGGAGATGATCATTCCCGAGGAGGACGAGGAGGACGCCGACCTGATCCAGGCCGGTTCCGGGTCCGAACCCTCGGCCGGCAGGTGGACGTACCTGACAGGCGTCCACGACGCCGGCGCCGGCGAGCTCCGTCTCTACGTGGACGGCGAGCTGGAGGACACCGTGGGGACCGGCGAAGCGGAGGCGGACGTGGGCGAGTCCACCACGACCAGTTCCTCGACCACCACGACGACTTCGGGAGGCGGCGGCGACGGAGGCGGCTTCGGGAGCGGCGGCTTCGGCGGCGGCGACGGGGGCGGAGCCGGAGGCGGAGGCGGGTTCTTCGGGGAGTCGTCCGGCAACGGCAACGGGAACGGCAACGGGAACGGGAACGGGAACGGGAACGGTGACTTCGACTTCGGCCCCGGCGCGGCGGGCAGCGAGCTCGCCGACGAAGTCTTCCGGAGGACCACGGAAAGCCTGGGCGGCATCTTCGAACCCGTCGAGGCGGACGGGGACTTCGCCGTCGGCCGCGGTCTGGCGGGTGAGGTGTTCGTCCGGGGATTCGACGGGACGATCGACGACGTACGGGCCTTCAAGCGCGCGCTGACGGCGCGTGAGGCGGCGGCGCTGGCCGGACGGTGACGGTCGCGGGTGCGGCCCTCCAGGACCGCTGGGCCTGCCGGCGCGTATGTCGTCGCGGACGGTGCGGGGCTCAGTCCGGCCGGGCCCGCCCGGGCTTCGTGCCGGGTGCCGTGCCCGCGGTCTCCCGGAGCCTGTCCCGTATCCGCGACGGTGGCGATTCGACAGCACGCCGCAGTCGTTCCGTGAAGTGGCCATGGCTGGCGTAGCCGAGCGAGGTGGCCAGCCGGGCGAGGTTCTCCGCGCCGTCGGCGAGCGCCTTGAGGGCGGCCGCGGTGCGCAGCCGTTCCCGGTAGGCATGCAGCGTCATGCCGTGAACGGCGCGGAAGGCTCGTGCCAGATGGTAGGGGGAGCAGGCGACGGCCGCCGCCGCGCTGTCCAGCAGTCGCGGGACCGGCTCGGCATAATGCGCGGCGATGTATGCGGCGGCTGCGTGAGCGGCACGCCGCTGTGAGGGCGGCACCGGCTTGGGGCGGTCGCCCGCGGTGCCGCATCTGAAGGTGATCTCACCGAGGTGAAGCAGGGCCAGTTCGCGAACGGCATGGGGATCGTCGTGGTGCCGCCTCGCAGCGGCGCGGAACAGCGCCGTGCGCAACAGGTCGCGGGAATCCAGCATCAGCCGGTGACCCTGCCTGGCTGGAGCCTCCGGTGCCGGGACCTCATCCCAGACCTCGGCCGCCGACGCGATCACCACGCACTCGTCTCCGCCTTCCACGGGGTGGCCGAAGCGGTACGGTTCGTCGGGCTCCAGCAGGATGGCACTGCCCGGCTCCAGCAGATACGAAGTCCCATGCCCGGCGCAGGAGAACACCCCACGCAGCGGCAGGACCAGGCGACGTAGCGGGCCGGCTTCCTGTGCACCGGGCGGATCGACGGGAGCACGGCATCGCACATCGGTGACCCGGACGCCCTCGACATCGGTGAGCGTCCGGGCCGCCAGGGCGGAAGAGCGGAACCTGGTCACCGGCCCACGTTATCCGTGGACTCCGGCGCCCGCGGGGCCTCGAACGGCGCCGCGGCGACCAGGTCGTAATGCTGAGAGTGCTCGTCGAACCGTGCCAGTAGTCTGCGGGCCGCCCCGGGCACCACCGAACGACCAGGGTCACCACCCGTGAATTCCGCGACCGCTTGGAGATCGTCGAAAGACATCACGGTGACGAACTCGATCTCCTCACCCACCTGGTGACGCCATGCCTCCAGGCCGTGCAGGCCCGCGATGCCCCGGGCGACGATGCCGGGGAGAATCCGCTCGCGCAGGAGCCGTTCATAGGCATCGGCGTTCGCCGGGGTCGTCCAGCCATGCCAGATTCGCCGGATCATTGTGCCTCCATCGGCTCTCGGTGGGACACGATGCTCCACCGGCCCCGGCATGCACGCTTCCACGATCCTGCGCGACTTCGCCCGGCGCTGCCGCTGAAACGGCTGGGTCGGCAAGGGCGCCGTAACCCACGGCTTCCGCTACGTGGCGGTCGAAACGGACCGGGCGGGCGTCCCGCCGGGCAACGAAGACGCGATCCGGGTCAACGTCTCGGTCGTGCGCCGGCCTCACGTCACCTCCGTCAACGAGTTCCCCCTGCGGCGCATGTTCCTGCCCGTCCTTTCTCGTGGGGGTGTCGCCCACCACCGTGGAGGCTCAGCGGATGAGCGCCTTGATCAAGAGGTGCTCATGGCGGGAGAAGATCGCTCTCATCGAGCAGACCGTCGAGGAGACGTTCGCGAAGATGCCGGACGGGTCCCTCTCCCCGGATGAATCCGGACGCACCCGTCGCAGGGAGAGTTCCCCGGCCGGCCCTGACGTCCGCGCCCCCGCGCGTCAGGCGAAGTCCTCTTTCAGGTACTCCGCCCTGAGCGCCCGCCGGCTCCGTACACCCAGCTTCCGGTAGATGTTCTGGAGGTGGTTGTCGACCGTCCGCTTGGAGATCGTGACCGCCTCCGCCACCTCGACGTTCGTGAGCCCGGAGCACACGAGCCCGGCGATCTCCGCCTCACGGACGGTGAGGTGCTTCGCCGCGCCCAGCACCGTCAGCCCCGGAGTGCGGGCCTGCTCGCAGTTCCGCTGGAGTGAGAGGGCGAGGTTCTCGGCGGCCGTGGCCGGCCGCTGTTCGCCGCGGTGGATCCACAGCGTGCAGGCGGATGCCGCGGCCTCCGCGGCGATCAGCGACGCTCCGGTCGCCGCGAGCAGCCGGGCGGCGTTCATCAGCCTCTCGGGGTCCGCCGCGGCCAGAGCGGCGACGTACGAGGCACGGGCCGCGGTCAGCGCGCCGTCCGAGGTACGCCCGATGTGAAGGAGCCGCGGCTCGGCTCCCTTCGCGTCGCCGAGCCGGGCCACGTCGGTGAGAATCCTGGCCTCGGAGGCGAGATGTCCCGCGGTACGTGCGTCCTCCGCCGCCTCCCACAGCACGCTCCGGGCCGCCTGCTGCTTTCCCTGCGCGGCGAGCAACCACGCCTGGCCGAGCGGCAGTTCGGAACGGAACATCCCCCAGCGAGGCAGGTTCGCACAGGCGTCGACCGCCTTGGCCGCGGCCGGTACGTCCCCCATCAGGGCGGCGGCCTCGGCCTTGCGGGCCAGCGCGGTGTGCAGGGTGCCGGGGAAGGAGTTGCGCGAGGCGACGCACGCGGACTGGGAGGCCCAGCGCCGCGCCTCGGCGGGGCGGCCGAGCAGGAGGGAACAGCGTGCGAGTGCCGCGGCGATCAGCGCCTCCGCGCCGGCGACGTCGTCGGCGAGGGCCTCCTGCCAGCCGCGCTCGCCGGTCTTGTACGCCTCGTCGAGCCGGCCCTCCTCCTCCAGCGCGAACATCACGATGCCGAGGTACTCCACGGGGTGCGGGATCGCGGGTGACTCCTCAAGGCGCAGGCGTTCCTCGTACGCGTCGTGCGCCGCGTCCGCGCCGTCCTTCACCCTGCCCGTGGCCACGAGCGCCGTCGCCCGGGAGCCGTTTCCGAGCGCTCCGGCGATGCAGTTGCCGTCGGAACCGGCGTCGTCGGCGCCCGGGCCGTCGACGACCCGCAGTGCCTCCTCGGGCCTTCCGAAGGCCATGAGGATCGCGCCGCGGGCGGCCGTCAGCACGTCCCGGTGGCGTGGTTCGCGGACCTCGCGCGCTGCCTCCGCGTTGACGTCCAGCGCCTTGCGCGCGTCGATGAACCCCCAGGCGAGCAGCCTCGATCTGCCGAGCGCGAGGAGCAGACGGTCGAACTCGCCGTCCGTACGCTCCGCCGCCTCCTCGAAGACCTCCCAGGCGGTGTCGAGATCGCCCAGTTCGTACAGCGACTCCGCGAGCAGCAGCCGGGAGAGGAAGTCCTCGCCCTCACGGCACGCGGCGCGCGACAGCTCGCGCACCTTGCGGAAGTTCTGGGTGCGGCGCGCCAGGGTCGCGGCGCGCAGCAGGGTGTCGGGGTCGGCCGAACCGGTGGCGGCGAGCTGCCAGGAGGCGATGCGGATCTTGTCGGTGAACCTCTTCGCGCCCATCGACCGCACCAGTTCGGCCTCGTCGCCGAGGATGCGCCTGCGTTCGGGGGAGGGGATGGCGGCTCGCAGCACCTTCTCGTGCGCGGGATGCAGCAGGGAGACCGAGGCGCGGCGGCCGTCGCGCAACGTCCGTACGAATCCGAGGACTTCGAGCTCGTCGAGGGCACCGTCGGGAAGGCTGGAGGCCTCCACGGGCTGGCACAGGGCGATCCGGTTGAGGGTCCGGCGGGTCTCGGCGGAGACCCCGGCCAGGCGCCGTTCCGCCATCTCCGACAGGAGGGGAGTGGTGCCGACGTCCGAGATCAGCGTCCACCACTCGCCGTCGTCGACGAGGCTCTCCTCCGCCAGGGAGTGCAGGACGAACTCCCGCAGATAGCAGGGGTTTCCGCCGCTGACCCTGTGCAGCAGGGAGACGGTGCGCGGCTCGACGGGACCGCCGAGCACCCGGCGAAGCGCCTCACCGGCCAACGGCTCGCTCAGACCGCCGAGTTCGGCCCGCCGCGTCTGCCCGCCCGCCTGCAGGCGGTACGCGACGGGGCCGAGGTTCTGCAGGGAGCCGACCGTTCCGACGAGGAAGACGGTTCCCGATTCGAGGAGTTGGGCCGTCAGCGATGCCGAGGCCTCGTCGAGTCCGTCGAGGTCGTCGACGACGAGCGTGAACCTCCTCGGGGTGCCGGTGCCGGGGCGGCTGCCCGAGCCGCCTGCCCCGCCTCCGCCCGGTGAGCCGCCCGCCCCCGCCGCTCCGCCTGAGCATGCCGCGCCGCACGCCCCGCCCGTGCCTCCCGTGGCTCTCGCGGCTGCCGCGCTCCGCTCCGTGAGGGCGTCGCGCGCCTTCCCGAACAGCGACACCGAGTCCCGGACGCTCGTCCCCTGCGGCAGCAGATGCGCCAACGAGGCCAGCGGAAAACCCGGTTCGGACACTGCGATCGCCTTGCCGGTCGCATGGCCGCGCCGTTCGGCCCGCTCGCGGCAGACCTGCGCCAGATGCGACTTGCCGATGCCCTGCGGTCCGTGTACGACGAACGCCTGCCACCGTTCGCTCGCCAGCGCCTCCTCGAAGTCGGCGATCTCCCGCTCGTGCCCGACGAACGGCCATGCTGTCGGAGCATCCATGGTCTCGCCCCCTGGCAGGAAGTCGGTTCGGAGCAGATTAGGGACCCGGCGGCCGCAGGACCCCCGTACGTACGGGAATTGGCAGATCTTGAGTGCCGCGAGCCCTGCCACAGCTGTGACGCATCAGGCCCGCGTCCGGACCCACCCGGCCCGCGCGCAAGGGGAGAGGGCACTCCGAAACCACGCGCCTTGGACAGCGGAAGGCCCACGTCACGCACGCGTACGGGACCGGGGAAAAGCAGTGGGGAAGCGGGCCCCGAGCGGCGATACTCGCTCAGGTGTTCTTGACGATAAGCACCACGGGAGACGCCCGCAGCCCGGCCACCGACCTGGGGTTCCTCCTGCACAAGCACCCGGAGAGGGCCCAGCGGTTCGCCACGTCGTACGGCGACGCCCACGTCTTCTACCCCGAGGCCTCGCCCGCGCGCTGCACGGCGGCGCTCCTCCTCGACGTGGACCCGGTCTCGCTGGTGCGCCGGGGCAGGGGCAAGGGCCGCGGCGGCGCACCCGACACCGCACTGGCGCAGTACGTCAACGACCGTCCATACGCTGCGTCCTCGCTGCTCGCGGTCGCCCTGCGGACGGTCTTCGCCACCGCGATGAAGGGCCGCTGCGACGCGAAGCCGGAGCTCCCCCTGCGCGATCTGCCGCTGCGCGTGGAGGTGCCCGCGCTGCCCGCCCGCGGCGGTCCCGCCCTCGTACGGCGCCTGCTGGAGCCCCTGGGCTGGAGCGTGGAGGCCGACGCGCTCCCGCTGGACGGACAGTTCCCCGAATGGGGCGACTCGCACTATGTGCGCCTCGTCCTCACCGGAGAGCTGCGGCTCTCGGACGCGCTGCGCCACCTGTACGTACTGCTGCCGGTCCTGGACGACGCCAAGCACTACTGGGTCGCACCCGACGAGGTCGACAAGCTGCTGCAGGCCGGCGAGGGATGGCTGCCCGGCCACCCCGAGCAGACGCTCATCACCCGCCGCTATCTGACCCGGCGGCGCACGCTGACCCGGGACGCCATGGAGCGGCTGGAGCTGGCGAGGCTCGCCGAGGCCGACGACAGCGAGGCGGAGGAGCTGGACAACGCGGTCGACGAGGACGCGGACACCGAGGAGAAGCCCGTACCGCTGGCGGTGCGGCGCCGCGAGGCGATCCTGCGGGTCCTGAACGGCCAGGGGGCGCGGCGCGTCCTCGATCTGGGCTGCGGCCAGGGGCAGTTGGTGGGTGCGCTGCTGAAGGAGAGCCGCTTCACGGAGGTCGTCGGCGTGGACGTGTCGGTGCGCGCGCTGAACGAGGCCGCCAGGCGGCTGCGCCTGGAGCGGATGCCGGAGCGGCAGGCGGCCCGCGTGAAGCTGACGCAGGGCTCGCTCGCCTACAGCGACGTACGGCTCAAGGGGTACGACGCGGCGGTGCTCTGCGAGGTCGTCGAGCACGTGGACCCGTCGCGGCTGCCGGCCCTGGAGCACGCGGTGTTCGGCACGGCGGCGCCCGCATCCGTGGTCGTGACCACGCCGAACGTCGAATACAACGTCCGCTGGGAGTCGCTGCCCGCCGGGCGGTCCCGCCATCCTGACCACCGCTTCGAGTGGGACAGGGAACAGTTCCGCGCCTGGGCGGACTCGGTTGCGGGGCGCTACGGCTACGGCGTCGAGTACGTGCCCGTCGGCGACGACGACCCGGAGGTGGGCCCGCCGACGCAGATGGCCGTGTTCCGGACCGGACCGGCGGCGGAGCCCGCCACCCGAAGAACCGAAGACGAGCAGGGGGACCGCAGATGACCGCAGCCACGGACACCGCGTCGCCGCTGCTCGGAGTGCCCGACCTGTCGCTGGTCGTCCTCGTGGGCGTCACCGGATCGGGCAAGTCCACCTTCGCCCGCAGGAACTTCCTGCCCACACAGGTGCTCTCCTCGGACTTCTGCCGGGGCCTGGTGGCCGACGACGAGAACGACCAGGGCGCCACGCGTGACGCGTTCGACGTCCTGCACCACATCGCGGGCAAGCGGCTGGCCGCGGGACGGCTGACCGTCGTCGACGCGACGAACGTGCAGCCGGAGGCGCGAGGCAGACTCGTGAAGCTGGCACGCGAACACGACGTGCTGCCGGTCGCGATCGTCCTCGACATGCCGGAGAAGGTGTGCGCCGAGCGCAACGCGCAGCGGCCCGACCGGGCCGGCATGGGCCGCCACGTACTGCCTCGGCAGCGCCGTGAACTGCGCCGTTCCATGGGGAAGTTGCAGCGCGAGGGGTTCCGCAGGGTGCATGTGCTGCGCAGCCCGGAAGAGGCCGGAGCCGCCGGGATCGCGATCGAGAAGCGGTACAACGACCTGCGGCATCTGAGCGGGCCGTTCGACATCGTCGGCGACGTACACGGCTGCCGTGCCGAACTGGAGTCCCTGCTGCGGCGCCTCGGCTACGAACTCCTGCGGGACGGGCAGGGCCGGCCCGTGGACGCGCGCCACCCGGAGGGCCGCACCGCCGTCTTCGTCGGCGACCTCGTCGACCGCGGTCCGGACAGCCCCGGCGTGCTGCGGCTGGTGATGGGCATGACCGGCGCGGGAAACGCGCTGTGCGTGCCCGGCAACCACGAGAACAAGTTCGGCCGCTTCCTCAAGGGCCGCAACGTGAAGCTCACCCACGGCCTCGCCGAGACGGCCGCGCAGCTGGAGGGTGAGAGCGAGGAGTTTAGGGCGCGCGCCGCCGCGTTCGTCGACTCGCTCGTCAGCCACTACGTGCTGGACGGCGGCGCGCTCGTCGTGTGCCACGCGGGCCTGATCGAGAAGTACCACGGCCGCACGTCGGGACGGGTGCGGGCCTTCGCGATGTACGGCGACACCACGGGCGAGACGGACGAGTACGGCCTGCCCGTGCGCTACCCGTGGGCCGAGGAGTACCGGGGCCGCGCCGCGGTCGTCTACGGGCACACGCCGGTGCCGTCCGCGTCATGGGTCAACAACACCATCTGCCTGGACACCGGCTGCGTCTTCGGCGGCCGGCTCACCGCGCTGCGCTGGCCGGAGCGTGAGCTGGAGTCAGTCGAGGCCGAGCGGGTCTGGTACGAGCCGGTGCGGCCGGTGGCGGCGACGGGCACGTCCGGCCACCGGGAGCGGCCGCTGGACCTGAACGACGTCGCCGGACGGCGGATCGTCGAGACGGCGCACCACGGCCGGATCTCGGTGCATGAGGAGAACTCGGCGGCGGCGCTGGAGGTCATGAGCCGCTTCGCCGTCGATCCGCACCTGCTGCTGTATCTGCCGCCGACGATGGCGCCCTGCGCGACCTCCTCGGAGGAGGGCTTTCTGGAGCACCCTGCGGAGGCCTTCGCGGCCTACCGCGCGGAGGGTGTGTCGCGGCTGGTGTGCGAGGAGAAGCACATGGGCTCGCGTGCTGTCGTGCTGGTGTGCCGGGACGCGGAGACGGCGCGGCGCCGGTTCGGAGCCGCGAACGGCACGAGCGGCGCCGTGCACACCCGTACCGGGCGGCCGTTCTTCGACGAGCCCGCGCTCACCGAGGAGTTCCTGGCGAGGCTGCGCGAGGCGGTTGCCGGCAGCGGTCTGTGGGACGAACTGGCCACGGACTGGCTGCTGTTCGACGCCGAGCTGCTGCCGTGGTCGCTGAAGGCGTCGGGGCTGCTGCGCCGGCAGTACGCGGCCGTCGGCGCCGCCGCCGGGGCGGTGTTCCCGCCGGCGGTCGCGGCTCTCCGGGCAGCCGTGGAGCGGGGAGTGGGCGGAGAGGACGTCGCGGCGCTGCTGGAGCGGCAGCGCGAACGTGCCGAGTGCACCTGGGCGTTCACCGACGCCTACCGCCGCTACTGCTGGCCCGTGGACGGTCTCGACGGGGTGCGGCTGGCCCCCTTCCAGATACTCGCCGCCGAGGGACGCAGCCTCGCCGCGGTGCCGCACGGCGGGCAACTGGCCTGGCTCGACCGGCTCGTGGACGCCGACCGGGGAGCCGCAGCGGCGGCCGGGCGCGAGGAGCTGCTGCGCGCGACCGCGAGGGTCACGGTGGAGGCCGGCGATCCCGAGAGCGAGGCCGCAGCGGTCAAGTGGTGGCTGGAGACCACCGCGTCGGGCGGCGAGGGCATGGTCGTCAAGCCGCTCGACGCGTTCGTGCGCGGCGGGAACGGACTGGTGCAACCCGGGGTCAAGTGCCGCGGGCAGGAGTATCTGAGGATCGTCTACGGTCCCGAGTACACCCGGCCCGAGCATCTGTCGCGGCTGCGCTCCCGTTCCCTCGGGCACAAGCGGTCGCTCGCGCTGCGCGAGTACGCGCTGGGCCTGGAGGCACTGGACCGGCTGGCGGCCGCGGAGCCGCTGTGGCGGGTCCATGAGGCGGTGTTCGCCGTGCTGGCGCTGGAGTCGGAGCCGGTCGACCCGCGTCTGTGAGCGGAGCAGGGCGGTCCCGGCAGTCAGCCGTGCTGCCGGGCAGCCGGGCCGGGTTCCGGCTGCCCGGCCGTACCGGCTGCCGGGTCCGACTGGGCATTGCTCCTCACGCCGCGCCTCAAACCCCGGCCCGCTGGGACCCGCCGGTAACCACCCGTTCCGGCCATGCCGCATCCCTCAACCCTGCCCCACCGGGTGATTGGACGGTCACATCGAGAGCTGTCCCCGGCTAGGTACATATTGCCTATGGCCTTTTCAGCCTCCTTCCGATGAGCTGGAGAATGACCATTGCCACCGACGCGGTCAGGGCGTCGACCCGCACGTGAGGCATCCGGCTCGTACGGGAGGCGCAGCGGACTGCCGGGGAGATTGAACGAACGGATGGAATGCGCACGTCTGTCTGATGCGGACCTGCTCCGTCTCGTACGAGCGGGAGGGGAGCCGTCGAACGCTGCGCTCCGTGAGCTGGAGCGACGCCACTTCCAGGCGGTGAGAGTCTTCGCGTCGGCCTGCGTCGTCAGCTCCTCGGCGGCGGACGCTCTGGCCGGCCAGGCGTGGAAACAGGCGCTGCGGCCGCAGGACGGAGAAGCTTCGGGTGCGGTGCGTCCACACGCGCTGTCCGTCGTGCTGCGTACGGCCGCCGCATGGTCCCGCTCAGAGCAGCAGAGCGTTCTCAGCCCGGACTTGGTCTCCTGGGCCGCCGCGCACGCTCCGGCGCATGGGACCGGCGACGAGGACGCCCAGCCGCAGTTCCACCCCCTCTCGGTGGCCTCGCGGGCCTTCGCCGGGCTGACCGAGCACAGCCAGACGGTGCTGTGGCACAAGGCCGTGGAGCACGACGAGACGGAGCGCATCCAGGAGATCCTCGGCCCCGGCGGCGAGGCGGTGCACCTGCTGGAGCGGCGTGCGCGCAACGAGCTGTACAACGTCTACGTACAGCTCCACCAGGCCGGTCTGGCCGACGAGTGCCGGCCCTTCCACCGGATGGTCCTGGCCTACGCCGAGGAGAAGGCCATCGACATGGCGGCGGATCTCGCGCCGCACCTCGAAGGCTGTGCCGCCTGTTCGCGGGCCGTCGCCGACCTCGGGCGGATGCGCGTCGACTGCGGGGCGTTCCTCGCGGAGGCGGTCCTGCCGTGGGGAGGCGAGGAGTACGTCGCCATCAGGGCGGAGGAGGACGCCCCCGTGGGCACCGCCCTCGAACTCCTCCCGGGCGGCGCGCACTTGAGGCACACGCCGGGCCGGATGCACCGCCGCCTCTTCGGGCGCTGGGGCCCCGCCCGTCCTGTCCTCCCCGGGGGGCGGCGCACCACCCGGGTGCTGCAGAGCCTCGCCATCATCGGACTCACCTCCCTGGCCGCGGCGTTCGCCTTCTCCGGCAGCCTCCGGCCCGGTGCGCCACAGGGCAACGAGTCCGGCCCGTCCGAGAGCGCGCAGCCCGCACCGCCCGGTCAGCCCGGTCCTCCCCGCGCGACCGCCACGGCCACCTCGACCGTGACGGAGACCCCCAGCTCCAAGCCGCCCCCGGAGCGCAGCAAGGCCCCGCCCCCCGCTTCCAGGGCTCCCGTACGCGGCGCGATCCTGGAGTGGGTCTTCGAGGGGGTCAAGGGCGGTGTGGTGGCCGACACTTCGAAGAACGGCCGCAGCGGCACCTTCGCGGGCTCGCCGCCCCCGGACGCCGCCGGGGGAGGTGTCCGGTTCGCCGGACAGCAGTCCGTCGTCTCGGACGGCCCCGTCGTCGACACCGAGCGCGGCTTCACCGTGTCGGCGCGGGTCAAGCTCGACAGCCTCGGCGACGACCAGGCCGTGGTCACCCAGGACGCGGACCGGTCCAGCGGCTTCCTGCTCCAGTACGACGCGGAGGAGGACCGCTGGGAGATGCGCATCCCCGACGAGGACGAAGAGGACGCGGAGGAGGCCGAAGCCGACGAGGCGGCCACCGACTTCGGCCCTGACACGGGAGTGTGGACGCACCTGACCGGTGTCTACGACGACAAGGACGACGAGATCCGTCTCTACGTCGACGGCCGGCTTGAGGACACGACCGAGCACGAGGAAGGCGACTTCGCCTCCGACGGCGACTTCGCCGTCGGCCGCGGGCTGTCGGGCGGCGCGGGCTTCCGTGGGGTGGAGGGCACCGTCGACGACGTGAGGGCCTTCGACAGAGCGATCAGCGGGAGCGACGCGGCGGCCCTCGCCAGGAGGTCCTGACCGCTGACTGCCCGCCGCGGCGTGACTCCCTGGGGCGTGTCCGCGAGGTCCCGCCCCCGGACTCGGTTCCGGTGAGGGCTCAGCGTCGCCGGTCGCGGGGGGCGGCCCGCCCCGGGCGAAGGCCCAGGGGGCGGGCGCCGCCGCTGTGCGGACACGCCCTCGGCGCCCCGGTTCCGCCCGTACGAAGCGGGCTCGGGGCGCATTCGTGTCCGGGGAGGGCACGGGCGCTCCGTGGGTTTCTTGCGTATCCGTATATCGCCCGACCCGTATAGGCGCGTCACGGATCCGTGAGTAGCTTCCCTGGCGATCGGTATGCGGGCCCCCGGTTCGGGCCCGAGGATTCGCGGCGGTACCCCCCACGGGACCCATGGTCCGCCCGACGCGGGTGAACGCCGCCCCCCACAGAGGAGATTGCCAATGCGCACGCTGCTTCGAAGACTGACCGGCGCCGCCGCTCTCGTCTTCGCTCTCGTCTTCGCCTTCCCCGTCTCGGCGACCGCCGCCGAGATCAGCGACGCAGCACGTTCCGACGCCGCCGTCTCCGCCGTCGCGCAGCAGGCCGGCCAAGCGGCACTCTCGGAGGGCTTCCCCACCGGTGACGCGCCGGGCTCCCCCGCACTTCCCGACGCCCCCCGTGACGACAGTCCAGGCTTCACCGCCTGGACGTACCACATCACTTCCTCCTGCAGCGGTCTCGAAGGCCCGATACGCCAGGGCGCGAACTTCTGGGGCGACGCCCAGGAGACGTCCTCCAGCGGCACCCCGGTCGAGTGCACCGGCGGCTACGTGCAGGGCTGCGGCGGCGGGAACGTCGTCGGGTGCAACTGGGGCCAGGGGCAGCGCATCATGCTCTCCACGCTCGTCAGTGACTTCGCCCTGCTCGCCGCGCACGAGTTCGGGCACAACTGGTACGGGCACTCCCCCGCGGGATGCGCGAACTGGGCAAGCGCGTACGAGGTGATGCGGCCGACCATGTGCTGACGGCACCGCCGTCTCCGGCGGATCAGCCGAACGTGCGGATGGCGGCTGTCGTCATGCCGCCGGACCCTCGCAGGCGTGTGGTTGACCTCCCCCCGGCCCCGCCGGGGGAGAGGCCCCGGTTACGGCAGGACAGACGTGCCGCAGCCGTGTGAACTCACACCGCATGGGGGTCCGGCACCATGGCCGGCGTCCGGTGCACCCGCCTTCGGCTGATCCCGCCGGACAGGCTCCGGCAGGCGGCCTCCGGCGGAACCACGCCGGGGGCCGCAGGCGCGTGACGGCACCCGGCCCGGCCGCTCGCCCGTCGCGCGCCCGCCGCAGGCCCATGCTCTATCCGGGGCCGCGTCCCGCCGGTTCGGTGTGCTCCGCGAGGGCCTGCCGTGAGCTGATGCCGAGCTTGCGCATCGCCCGCGCGACGTGCTGCTCCACCGTCCGCGGAGACAGGTGGAGGGTGGCCGCTATCTCCCTGTTCGTCAGGCCGGTCGCGGCGAGTTCCGCCACCTCGCCCTCACGCGGGGACATCCGCTGGGCGTACGAGGGACGCCCCGGGGCCCGGCGCCGGGCCGCCGCGGGGCCGTGGGCGCGCAGCGTCGCCCGTACACGGGCCGCGTCCCACACCGCGCCGAGCGCGGTCAGCTGCTCCACCGTCTCCCCGAGACGGCGCGCGGCAGCCTCCGCGTCGCTGCCGAGAAGGAACGCGCAGCGCCCGGCACGCTCGGCCATCAGGGCGGACGCGTACGGGTGCGGCAGCCGCGCATAGGCCGCGGCCGCCTCCTCGAAGCGTCCGAAGGCCGCCTCCACTTCGCCGTCCTCCTCGGCCAGCACGGCCCGGCACCACAGCAGCGCGGCCGCGGCCGAAGGAGCGTCCCGTCCCGCGATGCCGTCGGCGAACTCGCCCACCTTCTCGCGCGCCTCGGAGGGTCTGCCTGCGCGGACGTGGGCCTCGGCCACCCAGGGCGCGAGCGGCGCGCCCCAGACCCAGACGCCCTTCCTCCGCAGCCGCTCCCAGGCCCAAGCGGCCGCCCTCTCCGCCGAGTCGACGTCCTGGCGTGCCAGCCGCAGCCGGATGTACGCCCCTGCCGCCGTGGTCGCGACGGGAGCCTCGCAGGCCTCCCACGCCTCGCACGCCGGCGGCTCGGACGCTCCGGACGGGCGCGGCTCACCGCACGGCAGCCAGTCCTCCGCCGCGGCCCACTCGCCCTTCGCCAGCGCCAGCAGGGCCAGCACCACGCGGGCGTCGTTCGCGACCCCGTCCTCGGCGGCGAGCCCCGTGCACCGTTCGGCGAGTCCGTCCCAGCGGCCCGTCAGCCAGTCGCGCAGGAGCGCCGTGCCGCGACCCACCCGCTCCAGGAACGGCGCCCCGCTGCGTACGGCCAACTCGACGCCCTCCAGGAGGAGTTCACCGGCCCGACGATGGTGGCCGAGATACACCGCACCGTTGGCCGTGTTGCAGAGCCCGCGTGCCGCCTGTTGCCTCTCGGCCCGCCGCGGGCTGTTGCGCGGCAGCCTCTCCACCAGTCCCCAGGCCTCCGGGTCACCGGAGTTCATCAGCACCGTCGCCCGGCACGCCGCGACAGCCGTGCGCGTCGTGCGGTCCCCTGAGGCGGCTGCCGCCTCCTCGGCGCGCCGCAGCCAGGCGAGGTTGTCACGCAGACCGAGGCCGGGGAAGAACGGGTTGGCCAGGGCCGCCGTGGCCCGCGCGGCCAGTGCGGGCCGCTCCGTCAACTCCTCGGCAGCGCGCCGCAGTTCGGCCCGCCCCTCCTCGAAGCGGCGCTTCTGGTTATGCAGCAGCAGACCGAGTTCGAGCCGCATCTCACCGCGAGCCGCGGCCGGCAGCGCCGGGTCGTCGACGATCCCGCGCAGCGCCCGCGCCGTCCCCTCCGACCGTGGGCCGAACATGGCCCCGCGAGCCAGGTTCAGCGCCAGCCGGCCCCGCTTGTCCGGCGGCAGCCCCACGGCACCCAGGACCTGCTCCAGCAGCGCGAACCGTGCCTCGTCCCCGCCGCCGGCAACGTCCCCGCGCTCGTCGCCCTCGCCGAAGTCCCCGTCCCGTTCCGGGTTCCCGTCCGCACTCTCGCCGCAGCCGCCCGCGGCCACGTGCTCCGCGGCACGCAGCCAGTCCTCCGTACGGCCGCCGCCCTGCCAGTGCCGGGCGACCCGGGTCCACGGCACAGGGGCGCGGTCCGCGAGCATCGCCGCGGCGCGTTCGTGCAGCCTCTCCCGTACGGGCCCCGGCAGTTCCTCGTACACGGCCGAGGCCTCCAGCGGTACCGCGAACCCGTACCGGCCCTGCTCCGTCTCCCGCAGCACCGAGCCGTTCAGTGCCGCCACCAGCGCCTCGTGGCCGCCGTCCCCGGTCAGCCCCGCCACGGTGGCCAGATCGCGTGCGCCGGCGGGCTCGCCGAGCACCGCGGCCGCCCAGACGACCGGACGGTGCCGCTCCGGCAGGGCACCCGCCCTGTCCAGCACCAGCTCGGCCAGGCGGACCGGCACGCCCGCCTCGTCCACGTCCCCGGCTGTGAAGTGCCTTCGGTTCCGGCCGCCTGAGGAGTCGCGCAGTGTGCACAGCAGGTCGACGACCACCTGCGGTATGCCCGCGGACCGGCGGTGCAGCCCCGTGACGAACTCCTGGGTGCAGCGCTGTGCACCGAGCAACTCCCCGGCGAGAGCGCGTACTTGCCGCTCGTCCAGGGGAGGCGGCGAGCAGCGGGTGACGGACAGCCGCGACGGGTAGTCCACGGCACGGCCCAACGGAAGCCCGGGCCGCGACAGTTGGCCTGGCCGGTAGGTGAGCACGGCCATGAAGCGTGCGGGCGGATCACTCAGCAGGTGCCGCAGCAGCCGGAGGTTCTCCTCGTCCGCGTGGTGCACGTCCTCGACGACGAGCAGCGCGGGGCGTACGGAGGCGAGCGCCGACTCCAGGGAAGGATGCGGGACGGAGCCGGCCGCCGCGCCGGGATCGGCGACGTCGGGCCCGCCGGACGTACGGAAGGTGACGGCCAGCCGCGGCACGCATCTCGCCGCCGGCGACTCCAGCAGCCGCCGTACGAGTTCACTCTTGCCCATGCCGGCTTCGCCGCCGACCAGCAGCAGCGCCGGACGCGCGGGCCCTTCCGCGTCGCCGGACAGCGCGCACGTCAACTGCCGCTCACACGTCTGCTCGCACACGAGAGGCCGCTCCTCGCCCAGTCGTCACGAACTCCTCGCCCCACCGGGCCCTCTGCGAGCGGACGCACATGCCACCGATGGCCGGTGCCCCGCTATGTATCACGTATTCGCACTTATGCACCAGAGCCGTGACTTGACGGCTCCGCAGAGTCAACTCCGGGCCCTGATGCGGTAGTACAGCCTGAGCCGGCACCGGCAGGCGTCAGCGGGACAGCAGACGGGACGCCGCCACGACGCCGAACAGGGCCGGAACCGTGTAACAGCCGCCCGCAGCAGGGGGAGATCACCGATGTCGCGTTACCACGAGCTCAAGTTCCGTGCGGTCACGGCGTTCCAGAGGAGGATCGGCAACCCCGTCACCACCCGGCTGCCTGCCCAGGTCCTCCTGGAGACCACCGGACGCAGGTCCGGACTGCCCCGCCGCACGCCGGTCGGCGGGCGCCGCACCGGCGAGACGTTCTGGCTGGTCTCGGAGTACGGCGAGAAGGCCCAGTACATCCGCAACATCCAGGCCGATCCCCGGGTACGCGTCCGTATCCGGGGACGCTGGCACACGGGCACCGCCCACCTCGTCCCGGAGGACGACCCGCGTGCACGCCTGAAGACCCTGCCCCGGCTCAACAGCGCGGCGGTGCGGGCCGTCGGCACGAACCTGCTGACGGTACGGGTCGACCTCGACGGCGCCGCCCCCGGCGTCACGGAACCCTGACCTCCCGCATACGGGCACACGGCGTACGGGCACACGGCGTGCGGGCGTGCGGGCGTGCGGGCGTGCGGCCCGCGACGGGGCAGGCGGGCTCAGCCGGGGAGCCCGGCCGGTTCCAGCCGGCAGACGATGCCCTTGGACGTCGGCGTGTTGCTGATGTCGGCGACGCTGTCGAGCGGCACGAGGACGTTGGTCTCCGGGTAGTACGAGGCGGCGGAGCCGCGTGCCGTGGGATACGCGACCACGCGGAAGCCCTTGGCCCGCCGTTCGATCCCGTCGTGCCACACGCTCACCAGGTCGACCTCGGCGCGGTCGGCGATGGCCAGCTCTTCCAGGTCCGCCGGGTTCACCAGCACCACGCGGCGGGCGTTGTGGATGCCGCGGTAGCGGTCGTTCATCGCGTACGGCACGGTGTTCCACTGGTCGTGGGAGCGGAGCGTCTGCAGCAGCAGATGACCCTTCGGCGCCTGGAGCATCGTGAACTCGTTGCGGGTGAAGACGGCCTTGCCGCCAGGGGTGTTGAACTTCCGCTCGTTGACCGGGTTGGGCAGCCGGAAGCCTCCGGGCACCGCCACCCGCGCGCCGAAGTCCTCGAATCCCGGCACGACTCGGGAGATGCGGTCCCGGACCGTGCCGTAGTCCGCCTCGAACTCCTCCCAGGGGATGGCGGGGTTCGCGCCGAGAGCCGCACGCGCCAGCCTGGCGATGATCGCCACCTCGCTCAGCAGCAGCGGCGAGGCGGGAGCCAACTTCCCTCGCGAGATGTGCACTTCGCTCATCGAGTCCTCGACGGTGACGAACTGCTCCCCGCCGGCCTGGACGTCCTTGTCGCTGCGTCCGAGCGTGGGCAGGATCAGGGCCGTCTCGCCGCACACCGTGTGCGAGCGGTTGAGCTTCGTCGAGACGTGCGCGGTCAGCCGGCAGCCGCGCAGCGCCTCCTCGGTGGCCTGGCTGTCCGGACTCGCCCGTACGAAGTTGCCCGCCACGCCCAGGAAGAGCCGCGCCTTCCCGTCCCGCATGGCCCTGATGGCGTTCACCGAATCCAGCCCGTGCTCCGCGGGCGGCGTGAAGCCGAACTCCCGCTCCAGGGCGTCCATGAAGGACTGCGGCATCCGCTCCCAGATCCCCATGGTCCGGTCGCCCTGCACGTTGCTGTGACCGCGTACGGGGCATACCCCGGCCCCCGGCCTGCCGATGTTCCCGCGCAGCATCAGGAAGTTGACGATCTCGCGGATGGTGGGCACGCCGTGCTTGTGCTGCGTCAGGCCCATCGCCCAGCACACGATGACCTTCTCCGAGCGCAGGACACGTTCGTGCAGGGCCTCGATCTCCTCGCGGGAGAGGCCGGTCGCGGTCAGCACGTCGTCCCAGCAGACGTCGCGGGCGTGTGCCGCGTACTCGGCGAAGCCGGTGCTGTGGGTCTCGATGAAGCCGTGGTCGAGCACCCCGCCGGGCGACTCGTCCTCCGCCTCCAGCAGCAGCCGGTTCAGGGCCTGGAAGAGCGCGAGGTCCCCGCCGGGGCGGATCTGCAGGAACTGATCGGCGATCTCGGTGCCGCGCCCGAGCACGCCGCGCACCTTCTGCGGGTGCTTGAACCTCATCAGCCCGGCCTCGGGAAGCGGGTTCACGGCGACGACCTGACCGCCGTTGCGCTTGGTCTCCTCCAGCGCCGAGAGCATCCGGGGATGGTTGGTGCCCGGATTCTGCCCGACGACGAGGACGAGGTCCGCGTCGTGGATGTCCTGCAGGCTCACGCTGCCCTTGCCGGTGCCCAGGGTCTCCATGAGCGCCGAACCGCTCGACTCGTGGCACATGTTGGAGCAGTCGGGAAGGTTGTTCGTGCCGTACGCGCGGGCGAAGAGCTGCAGCAGGAACGCGGCCTCGTTGCTGACGCGGCCAGAGGTGTAGAAGAGGGCCTCGTCGGGGGAGGCGAGGCCGCGCAGCTCGCCGGCGAGCAGACCGATCGCCTCGTCCCAGCCGACCGGCTCGTAGTGGTCCGAGCCGGGCCGCTTGACCATGGGCTCGGTCAGGCGGCCCTGCTGGTTGAGCCAGTAATCGGACTTCTGGTCCAGCTCGGAGACGGAGTGTTCGCGGAAGAACTCCCGGGTGACGCGGCGTGAAGTGGCCTCGTCGTTGATGTGCTTGGCGCCGTTCTCGCAGTACTCGTTGCGCTGCCGCTGCCCCGGCCCGGGCTCCGGCCACGCGCAGCCCGGGCAGTCGATGCCCTTGGTCTGGTTGACGTTCAGAAGCGTGAGCGCCGTGCGCCGTACGGAGGTCTGGCTGAGGGAGTACTGGAGGGCGTGGGTGACGCCGGGCACGCCCGTCGCCCAGGTCTTGGGCGGGGTGACGGACAGCTCGTCGTCCGGGTCCTCGATGCTGCGCATGGTCTCTTCGGTCCCTTTCTGCCGCGTACGCCGGCCCGACGGCGGCCCGGCTTCAAGAGGCACAGGGAAGCCGGGCCGGTTATGGCAGCTCTTGTCTGCGTATCGGCGCGTCCGCGACACCGCCAGCCTCGTGCGGACTTCCCGGCTGTGTCAAAGAGTTGCTTCCGATCACCTGATAGCCCTCGTCTATACACGGCATGGCGGCGGCGCGGACGCCCGGGCACGGCATGGACCCCGCAGTTCACGGACTCCCGGGAGAGGCTAGTTGCTTGGGGCTACCATCTAATAGGGTGCGGCCGGGCGGCCTCCCGTGAGGGCCCGGGCCCGCGGCCCGTCACTTGTTCGCGGGAGTCCGCCTGACCAGCACAACTGCGAACACGGAGGTGCCCGTTGAGCACGGACCAGCAGTGGGACATCGTCACCGGAGTCGGGCTGACCGCCCTGGCGGTGGCCGCGGGCAGAGCAGCCGAGTCCGCACGCCCGGACGCGCTGATGAGCGACCCCTACGCCTCCCGGCTCGTCGCCGCGGCGCAGTCGCCGGTGCCCTTTCCCTTCGCCGGTGGCTCCGCCGAGTCCGCCGGGTCCGCCGAGTCCGCCGGGTCCGCCGAGTCCGCCGGGTCAGGCGAGCCCGCGGCTTCCGCCGGCTCCGGTGCGACGGGGGTCCAGGACGAGGAGATGTGGAACGGCGCCTCCGACTACATAGGGCTGCGCTCACGGGTCTTCGACGACTACTTCCGGGACGCCGCCGGGGCCGGCATCAGGCAGGCCGTGATACTCGCCTCCGGGCTCGACACGCGCCCGTACCGGCTCTCCTGGCCCTCCGGCACGGTCTGCTTCGAGCTCGACCAGCCGGCCGTGCTCGGCTTCAAGTCGGCCACGCTCGCCGGGGAAGGAGCCACCCCGGGCTGCGATCACCGGCCGGTGCCGGTCGATCTGCGCCACGACTGGGGAGCCGCCCTGGAGGCCGCCGGTTTCGACGCCTCCCGGCCCACCGCGTGGCTCGCCGAGGGGCTGCTTCCGTACCTTCCGCCGGAGGCCGAGGTCCGGTTGCTGAAGGAGGTCAGCCGTCTCTCGGCGGACGGCAGCCGCTTCGCCGTCGAGCGGATCGACGACGTGGGACACCTGCTCGACGACCCGGTCGTGCGTGAGCGCTCGGACGCGCTCGGCATGGACTTCCCCTCGCTCTTCCCGGCGGGGGAGCGTACGCCGGTGGCAGACCAACTGACTGGCCTGGGCTGGAAGTTGGAGCACCGTACCGTCCCCGCGTCCGCCGCCGCGCTCGGCCGTCCCGAGCCGGGGCTCGCGATGCTCACCGATCACGTCACCCACACCTTCGGACGCCTCGGCTGACGGCCGCCGCGGGCGGGGGGTCGTGCCGGGCCCCGGAGGGAAGCCGGGCCCGGCACGACGGGGCGCCCGGACCGGGCCGGAGATGTTCCGTCAGATCATGTACCGGCTGTCCGCGGGAGGGAGCCCCAGCCGGGGCGGGGCGGCGCTGGGAAGTCCCGGCGTGGGCCAGGCGGCGGGCGCCGCCTGCAAAGCCGGCGGACCGTAGCCGGTCACCGGTGTCGCACGGCTCGGGGCGAGCAGCGCGTAGAGGACCGTGTCGCGCCACGTGCCGTCCGGACGTCTCTGATGCCGCCGCAGCAGACCCTCACGGACCGCGCCGATCTGCTGCATCACCTCGTGGCTTCTGCGGTCGAGGTCGTCGAGCTGCCACTGCACCCGCGAGAATCCCAGGTCGTCGAAGGCGTGCCGCAGGAGCAGCAGATGCATCTCCACGGTGGCGTACGTGCCGGTCAGCGAGTCCCCGAGCCAGTGCCAGCCGATGTCCAGCCGCTGGTCCATCACGCCGATGTTGAGGTACGCGATCCAGCCGGCGGGCCTGTGGGTGCGGGCGTTGAGCGCGACGAAGAGGAACGCGGCTCCCGCCGCCTGCTGGGCGAGCCGCTGTTCCACGATGAAGCGCATCTCTGCCTGCGAGCGCGGCGCGTGCACCGGAAGCCAGCCCCAGTCCGTCTCCAGGCCGCCCTGGGCCGCGAAGAGCTCCGGGACGTGATCGATCCTGAGTGGCTCCAGCACGACGTACCGGCCTGGCAGGGCCACGGGAGCGGGGGGCCGCGCGGTCATGTGCGGCACGCTAGCGGGCGGACCCCGTCCGGCGGGAGTCATACGCACGATCACAGCATTTCCACCGACGGCAATCAGCCGCGCACGGACGTCGGGGCTGCGGCCCCAGGGCTTGTCCGCAGAGTCCCGCCATGGCCACTCGCACCGCTCCCGCCGCGCTCCAGGGCGCTGGAGACGACGGCGAGGGCGAGCGCGGAGGCGGCCAGCACGGCGCCCACCCAGTTCGGTGCGGTGTAGCCGAGGCCCGCCGCGATGACGATGCCGCCGAGCCAGGCGGACAGCGCGTTGCCGAGGTTGAAGGCACCGATGTTGACCGCGGAGGCCAGGGTCGGCGCACCGTGCGCCTGGTCGAGTACGCGCTTCTGCAGCGGCGGCACGGTCGCGAAGCCCAGCGCCCCGATGAGGGTGATGGTGACCGCGGCCGCCCCCTTGTGGTGCGCGGTGAGCGTGAAGAGTGCCAGTACGACGGCGAGGGCGCCCAGCGACACGTAGAGCATGGGCATCAGGGCCCGGTCGGCGAGCCGCCCGCCGATCAGGTTCCCGCCGACCATCCCGAGTCCGAAGAGGACCAGGAGCAGCGTGACGGACGAGTCGGCGAACCCGGCGACGTCCGTCGTCATCGGCGTGATGTAGGTGATGGCCGCGAAGACCCCGCCGAAGCCGAGCACGGTCATCGCCATGGCGAGGAGGACCTGGACGTTCCTGAACGCGGCCATCTCGTGACGCAGTCGTACGCCCTGGGGGCCTGCCATGTCCGGCACGAGCGCCGCCACGCCGGCCAGGCCGAGCACGCCGAGTCCGGCGACGGCGAGGAATGTGACCCGCCAGCCGGCGCTCTGGCCGAGGAAGGTGCCCAGCGGTACGCCGGCGACGTTGGCGACGGTGAGTCCGGTGAACATCATCGAGATGGCTGCCGCCTTCCTCTCCGGAGCGACGAGGTCGGCGGCGACGACCGAGCCGATGCCGAAGAAGGCGCCGTGCGCCAGTGATGCCACGATCCGGCCCGTCAGCATCAGTTCGAAGGTGGGGGCGAGGGCGGAGAGCGCGTTGCCGGCGATGAAGAGGCCCATCAGCAGCATGAGCATTCGCTTGCGCGAGACCTTGGTGCCCAGGGCGGTCATGAGCGGGGCGCCGAGGACGACCCCGAGGGCGTAGCCGGTCACCAGGTGGCCGGCCGAGGGGATCGAGACGTGCAGGTCCTCGGCCACCTCCGGGAGCAGACCCATGATGACGAATTCGGTGGTGCCGATTCCGAAGGCCCCGACGGCGAGAGCCAGGAGCGCGAGAGGCATGGCGAAGCCCTTCCAAGAAGATTGAACAAGCGTGTTAACTGCACGCACAATAATTGCATACGCGTGCTACTTGCAAACGCGGGCTAAGAGTCTCGGTGTGGTCTGTCCGGTGTGCGGCGGGAACGGGCGGACGGCAAGAAGGCGCCACCCCGGGGATGGGGTGACGCCTCCTCCGGCCCTACGGACCGTGCCGCCGGAGCCTCAGTTGAGGGTGTCGGGGTCGGGGCCGGTGCGGGTGCCGTCGTCGAGCGGGGTGATGGCCGCGACGTCCTCGTCGGAGAGGGAGAAGTCGAAGACGTCGATGTTCTGCCGGATGCGCTCGGGTGTGACCGACTTGGGGATGACGACGTTGCCGATCTGGAGGTGCCAGCGCAGGATCACCTGGGCCGGTGTCCTGCCGTGCGCCTGGGCGATGGCCGTGACCGCCGGGTCCCGCAGCAGGGCGCCCTGGGCCAGCGGGCTCCAGGCCTCGGTGGTGATGCCGTGCTCGGTGTGGAAGGCGCGCAATTCGCGCTGCTGGAGCCGGGGGTGGAGCTCGATCTGGTTGACGGCGGGGACGACGCCGGTGTTCTCCAGCAGCCGGGTCAGGTGCGCGGGCTGGAAGTTGGAGACCCCGACGGCCCTCGCCCGTCCGTCGGCGTGGATCTTCTCCATGGCCCGCCAGGTGTCCAGGTACCGGTCGCGGGCCGGCAGCGGCCAGTGCACGAGATACAGGTCGACGTGGTCGAGGCCCAGCTTCTCCAGCGAGGTGTCGAAGGCGCGGAGCGTCTCGTCGTACCCCTGGTCGTCGTTCCAGAGCTTCGTCGTGACGAACAGTTCCTCGCGTGGGATGCCGGAGGAGGCCAGCGCGCGGCCGACGCCCTGCTCGTTGCCGTAGACGGCGGCGGTGTCGATGCTGCGGTAGCCGGCCTCCAGGGCCGTGCCGACGGCCGCGGCGGTCTCGTCGTCCGGGATCTGGAAGACGCCGAAGCCCAACTGCGGGATACGAACGCCGTTGTTGAGGGTGACTTGGGGGACGGTGGTCATCGGGTGGATTCCTTTCCTTGCCGCGAGGGGCGCGGCCCGGGGTCTGTGATCAAGGTATGAGGGTCGGAGCGACGCCGCCGTCGACGCGCAGGGCGGCACCCGTCGTCGCCGAGGCCTGCTCGGACGCGGCGTACAGGACGAGGGCGGCGACCTCGTGCGGACGGATCAGCCTGCCCAGCAGCGAGGTCGGACGCTCCTGCTCGATGAACGCCCGCTCGGCCTCCTCGAAGGAGGTGCCGGGCCCGACGCGGTCGGTGATGAACTCCTCGACCCCAGGGGTGAGCGTGGGGCCCGGCAGCACGGAGTTCACGGTGACGCCCGTGCCGGCCACCTCCTGGGCCATGCCGCGGGAGAGGGCGAGCTGGGCCGTCTTCGTCATGCCGTAATGGACCATCTCGGTCGGTGTCATGACGGCCGATTCGCTGCTGATGAAGAGGACCCGCCCCCACCCGCGCCGCGCCATCCGGGGGGTGTGATGACGCGCCAGCCGGACGCCGCTGAGGACATTGACGTCGAAGAAGCGCTGCCATTCCTCGTCCGGGATCTCGAAGACCGGGGCGGCCGAGAAGATGCCGGTGTTGTTCACGAGGACGTCGCAGTCGGGTACGGCTTCCACGAGCCGCCGCGTGCCCTCCGCGGTGGACACGTCCGCCGCCACGGGACGCACCGTCTTCGAGCCCGATTCCCCGGCGACGGCGCGGGCGGCCGCCGCGGTGCGTTCCTCGTCGCGTCCGTTGACCACGACGTCGGCGCCGGCGCCCGCCAGCGCGACGGCGACGGCCTTGCCGATGCCGGCGGTGGAACCGGTGACGACGGCGGTACGGCCGGAGAGGTCGATCTGCATGGGTTCCTTCCTTCATGGCGCCCGCTCCGGCCTGGGCGGGAGGCGGTCGCCGGTCGTCGTACGGGGCAGGAGCGCGTCGGTCGTACGGTCCTGCGGTCGTGGAGAAGGTGCTTCCGGGGCAGCGGAAGCCGACGCCGGGCAGGTTACTTGCGTGCGCAGCTAGTTGCAAACGCGCTATATACCCACGCGCCGGTAAAGACTGAACGACGTGCGACGCTCTGCGCGTGTGACGGGGGCCGGGTTCGGGGGAGGGCGGTCAGAATAATTGCATACGAGCCATAACGGCGTTAGCGGTATATTGTGCGGCTGCTCTACCCTTGGCCCCGGCAGGTTCTGCTTCGAGGGAGGAAGACAGAGATGACCGCGACGGACCCGGCGATGACCGCCCTCGCTCAGAGCTGGTGCGCACTGTCCCTGCTGCACGGCCGGATCGAGACGCACATCGAGCGTGCCCTGCAGGCGGGACACAGGCTCAGCGTCCGCGAGTTCTCACTCCTCGACGTCCTCAGCCGTCAGCACACCGGGCCCGGCGGTCACCTGCAGATGAAGCAGGTCGCCGACGCGGTCGTGCTCAGCCAGAGCGCCACGACCCGGCTGGTGACCCGCCTGGAGGACCGCGGACTCCTCTCGCGCTACCTCTGCCCGACCGACAGGCGCGGCATCTACACCGACGTCACCGACGACGGTCTCGCCCTCCTCGGCGAGGCGCGGCCCACCAACGACACGGCTGTCCGCGAGGCGCTCGACGAAGCGGCCAAGGACCCCGAACTCGCCCCGCTGGTCAAGGCCGTCGAGGCCCTCAGGGCGCCCGCCTGAGCGGACCCTGCGCCCGCCGGCCGGGCCCGACGGCCGCGCCCGACGGCCGCGCCCGCCCTCGGTTGCCCTCGGCCGTCAGCGGCGGTCGCCTCCGGCGGGCACGCCCGTCGAGTCGCCGGGCTCCTCGTGGGGCTCCTCCCCGGGACGGCTGCGGCGCAGGAGGTAGGTGTCCATGATCCAGCCATGCCGGGCACGGGCTTCGGCCCGCAGTTCCACGATGCGGCCGGCCACCCGGTCCAGCGGGCCGGACACCAGGATCTCGTCCTCGGTGCCGACATACGCACCCCAGTAGATCCACAGATCCTCGTCCGTGTGCCCGGTGAAGCGCTGATGGGCGTCGAGCATGACGACGACGTCGTCCGCGGAGCCGATGCCCTCGTCCAGGAGCCTCCCGGGGGTGAGCAGCACCGGGCCCCCGACTTGGTTGAGCGGCGTGCCGTGGGCCGCCGTCAGCGCCGAGACGCTGCTGATGCCGGGAACGACCTCGTAGCCGAAGGTCACGGTGCCCCGGGAGCGGATCTCCCGGAGGATGCCGAGCGTGCTGTCGTACAGACCGGGGTCGCCCCACACGAGGAAGGCCCCGCATTCACCCGGTGCCAGTTCCTCGCTGATGAGCCGTTCGCAGACGTCCGCACGCCGGTGCCGCCAGTCCCGTACCGCATCGGTGTAGGGCCCGTGGCTCTGGCGGCTGCGGTCGCGTTCCGGGTCCTCGCCTTCGACCAGCCGGTACGGCGTCCCGACGTGCTGGTCGAGCAACTGCCGCCGCAGCCGGATCAGTCCGTCCTTCTCGCTGCCCTTGTCCAGTACGAAGAAGACGTCGGCCCTCCGCATGGCGGCCACGGCAGCCAGCGTCAGGTGTCCGGGATCCCCGGCACCGATCCCGATGACCAGGATGTGCCTGTCGCCGGCGCTCACGGTGACGTCCGCCCTTCGGCGGCGGCACGGCGGTGGCAGCCCTCGCCGGGCAGCTTCCGTATGGGTCCGGGCCTGTCGTGCACGGAATCTCCTTTCGCGGGGCAGGTCGCGGTGCGCTGCGACTGCCCGGGGGACGAGGCGACATGACGAGGGAGCAAGGGGACGGGAGAACGAGGGGGCAAGGGCGAACGAGCTGCTCCGACCCTACGGACCCCTGGCGAGGGCGGTCGTGCCGGTCCGTCTCGTCGCGCGTGCGGGGCGCGAACACCGCCCCGCGGAAGGCGCCTTCGGAGCGGGCGGGCATCGACGTGCACGTGTGTGCTTCAGTGGTGCGGTGCCCGCCGAAGCCTCTCCCGCCGCTTTTCACCCCGTCCGTGAAAGGCGGCAGCGGTGAACCAGCCCCACGTGCTGATCCTCGGCGGCACCACGGAGGCCCGCCAACTGGCCTCCCTGCTGTCGGCCGAGGACGCGCGGGGCGGAGGACCCGGGGGACCGCCCGCACCACGGGCGCCCGGCGGCAGTGCGCCCGTCCCGCACCGTCTGCGCGTCACCACGTCGCTCGCGGGCCGTACCGCGAACCCCGCCCCGCTGCCCGGTGAACTGCGTACCGGAGGGTTCCCGGACGCCGGAGGGCTGTCCCGGTGGCTGACGGAACACCGGGTGGCGGCGCTCGTCGACGCCACGCACCCCTTCGCCGCGAGGATCAGCCGCCACGCGGCGCGGGCCTCGGCCCGCTCCGGTGTGCCGTTGCTCGCGCTGCGGCGGCCCGGCTGGTCCGCCGGCCCCGGCGACGACTGGCATGTCGTCGGTTCCCCGGAACAGGCCGCCGCCGTCCTGCCCGGTCTGGGGCGGCGTGCGTTCCTCACCGTCGGACGTACGGGCGCCGCCGCCTTCGCGCACCTCGACAGCGTGTGGTTCCTCATCCGTACGCTCGAAGCGCCGGAGCCTCCCGTGCCGCCCAGGGCCGAAGTCCTCCTCGACCGTGGGCCGTTCACCGTCGAGGCGGAACGCGGGCTGCTCCAGCGGTACGCCATTGACGTCCTGGTCACCAAGGACAGCGGGGGCGCCGCGACGGCCGCCAAGCTCACGGCCGCACGCGAGGCGGGTCTGCCGGCCGTGGTGATCGGCCGCCCCCCGGTGCCCGGCGGCGTCACGGTCACCTCGTCCCCGCAGGAGGCGGCGGACTGGGTTCGCGCCCGTACGGGCCGGCGCTGCACAGGCTCTGCCTAGGGAGCGTCCAGTCCCTGGCGGCCGTTCCCGAGGGCCATGCCGGCGGTGAGGGTGGAGCCGTCCGCGGCGTCGATGAGGATGAAGGACCCGGTGCGCCGGCAGTCCGCGTAGGCGTCGAGCGGGAGCGGCTCCGCGGTGCGCAGCACGACGCGGCCGATGTCGTTGACGCCCAGCCGGCCGGGGTCGGGATCGGAGGACAGGTCATCGAGAGCGAGGCGGTCGGGGATGTCCTTCACGACCGCCCGTACGGTGCGTGTGCCATGCCTGAGGAGGACGCGCGCCCCCTTGGCGAGCGGGTTCTCGTGCAGATGGCAGACGGTCGCTGTGACGTCCCGGGTGAGGGGCGGCAGCACGCCGGCCGGCGCGATCATGTCGCCGCGGGAGACGTCCAGGTCGTCGGCGAGGTGGAGGCTGACCGACTGCGGTGCCCAGGCGGCCCGCGCGCGCCGCCCGAGGACGTCGATGGCGGCGATCGTCGTCGTACGGCCCGAAGGCAGGACGGTGACCTCCTGGCCGACGTGGAAGAGACCGGAGGCGATCTTCCCCGCGTAGCCGCGGTGGCCCGAAGACCCGGCGGTCCGCGGACGGATCACGCACTGGACCGGGAACCGGGCCACGCGACGGCGCGGGTCGTGATCGATGTGGACCGACTCCAGGTGCTCCAGGACGGTCGGGCCGGGATACCAGTCCATGTGGGCCGACGGCTCGACCACGTTGTCGCCCTTGAGCGCGGAGACCGGGACCGCCGTCACGGCGGGCACGCCGAGGCGGGTGGCGTACGCGGTGAACTCCCCGGCGATGCGAGCGAACACGCCCTCGTCATGTCCGACGAGGTCCATCTTGTTGACCGCGAGCACCACATGGGGGACCCGCAGCAGCGCGGCCACGGCGGCGTGCCTGCGGGTCTGCTCCACGACGCCGTGCCGGGCGTCGAGCAGGACGACCGCGAGTTCGGCCGTCGACGCCCCGGTGACCATGTTGCGGGTGTATTCGACGTGCCCGGGGGTGTCCGCCAGGATGAAGCGGCGGCGCGGGGTGGCGAAGTACCGGTAGGCCACGTCGATGGTGATGCCCTGCTCGCGCTCCGCGCGCAGCCCGTCCGTGAGGAGCGCCAGGTCGAGATCCTGCCGGCCGCGGCTCCTCGAAGCGTTCTCGACGGCCTCCAGCTGGTCGGCGAGCACCGACTTGGAGTCGTGCAGCAGCCGGCCGACCAGCGTCGACTTGCCGTCGTCGACGGAACCCGCCGTCACGATGCGCAGCAGGCCCGGTTCCTGATCACCGGTCATGGTCAGAAGTAGCCTTCTCGTTTGCGGTCTTCCATCGCGGCCTCGGACAGACGGTCGTCGGCGCGGGTGGCGCCGCGCTCGGTGAGCCGCGTGGCGGCGACCTCGGTGATGATCTTCTCCGCTGTGTCGGCGCCGGAGCCGACGACGGCGCCGGTGCAGGACATGTCGCCGACGGTGCGGTAGCGCACCAGCCGGGTCTCCACCGCCTCGCCGTCCCTCGGGCCGCCCCAGTCGCCGGGCGCGAGCCACATCCCGTCGCGCTTGAACACCTCGCGCCTGTGCGCGTAGTAGATCGAGGGCAGTTCGATCTGCTCGCGGGCGATGTACTGCCACACGTCCAGCTCGGTGAAGTTCGACAGCGGGAAGACCCGTACATGCTCGCGGGGCGAGTGCCGGCCGTTGTACAGGTGCCACAGCTCCGGCCGCTGCCGCCGGGGGTCCCAGCCCCCGAACTCGTCCCGCAGGCTGAACACCCGCTCCTTGGCGCGTGCCTTCTCCTCGTCCCGGCGCCCGCCGCCGAAGACCGCGTCGAAGCGCCCGGTCTCGATGGCGTGCAGCAGCGGAACGGTCTGCAGCGGGTTGCGGGTGCCGTCCGGCCGGTCCCGCAGCTCGCCGGAGTCGATGAACTCCTGCACCGACGCCACGTGCAGCTGCAGGGAGTTCCGGGCGACCACCCGGTCCCGGTATGCGAGCACCTCCGGAAAGTTGTGCCCGGTGTCGACGTGCAGCAGCGCGAACGGCAGCGGTGCCGGGGCGAACGCCTTGAGAGCCAGGTGCAGCATCACGGCGGAGTCCTTGCCGCCGGAGAAGAGGAGCACCGGTCGCTCGAACTCCCCGGAGACCTCCCGGAAGACGTGCACCGCCTCCGATTCCAGCACGTCCAGATTCGGCAGCTGGAAGTCCTCGGCGCTCGTCCGGTCGTCGAAGGGATCCAGGCCGGAGGTCGCGGGCCGGTCAGCCGTACGGCGGTCCTGGCGCGGTCCGGGTATGCGGTCGCCGTTCATTGGCTCCGTCCGTGGTCGGCTTCGCTCGGGGGCGCGCTGAGCTCGTTGAAGAGCCGCTCCCACTGCGGCTGGACCGCGGCGGGGGAGTAGGAGCTGCGGGCGGTGGCCAGGGCGGCGGCACCCACGTCGGCGCGCAGCCCCTCGTCGGCCATCAGCCGGCTGATGGCGCTGCCGAGTGCGTCGATGTCGTCGGGAGGCACCAGCAGGCCGTCCTTCCCGTCGGTGATGACGTCGGCAGGGCCGGTCGGGCAGTCGAAGCTCACCACCGGCAGGCCGTGCGTCATCGCTTCCAGCATCACCATGGGGAGGCCCTCGAAGCGTGAACTGAGCACGTAGAAGGACGCGTTGGTCAGCTCGTCGTCGAGGTGCGAGGTGTGGCCCATCAGGAAGACGTGGTTGTACAGCTCGTACTCGGTGATGAGGGCGCGCAGCTCGTCGCGGCGTTCGCCCGTGCCGAAGATGCGCAGCTGCCAGTCCGGATGCTCGCGCACGGCCTGTGCGAAGGCGGGGATGAGAAGGTCGAAGCCCTTCTGCCAGAACAGCCGGCCCGCCGCCACCGCGACCTTGTTCGTGTACGTGCTGCGCCGCTGCTGCTCCACGGCGTGTACGGCGTTGGGAATCCGCACCACCCGCGTGCCGGGCAGCACCCGCTCGTACTCCTCACGGTCGCCGTGAGTGAGCACCGCGACGGCGTCGAATCGGTCGTAGAGGCTGGTGATGGCCGCCCGGATGTCCTTCTTGTACGTGCCGAGGTTCATGTGCTCCTGGGCGACGCAGACGACCTCCGGGCGTGCGTACTTGGCGACCAGGAAGTTCAGGCCCGGCCGGGTGGAGACGAGGACCCCGTCGCGCACCTCCCGCAGCAGGCGGATCACCGCCTTCTCCGCCTGCAGGCTGAAGAGCTCGTAGCCGAACTCGCCGCGCGGTACGTGCCGCGGCGCCCTCCCGGCGTCACGGGCGCGCCGGGCGTCCCGGGCGCGCGCCAAGGGGCCGCGTCCGGCAGCGGCGGTGCGGGTGCTCTCCCGCTCGTCCACGAGGGCTCTCAGACGTACGCGGCTGTCGAGCGGGAAGCGGGGTGCCGCCCGCCGCCGCAGCACGCTGATCACCTCGACGTCGTGGCCGGCTGCTGCCATCGCCTCGGCCTGGTTGAAGACGGTGCGGATGGTGCCGCCCGTTCCGTAGGCGTGCAGCAGCAGGTAGCGGATCCTCATGATGCCGACTGCGCCTCGTGCCGCGGCGCGAGGCATTCGACCGACAGGTTGTCCTTGACCGTGTAGTACGGCTGGACCAGCGGCGCACCGTCGTGCTCGCCCGCCGGCTGGGCGGGAAACTCGACGATGTCCTTCTTGCCCTTGATGCCGTCCAGCCGCCGCCCGGCCCGCAGCCGCACCTCGCCGCCGGCGCTCTGCGACACGAGATGGATGTCCCAGCGGCCCGGTACGGGCAGTTCGCCTGCCGCCAGGTCCGCCACCGGGAAGGAGCCGTCGAAGCGGGTGCCTTCCATGGCGACGGGGTATTCGAGACGGCGGTCCTTGTGCCCGCGCAGGGTGAGCAGCAGCCGCCAGGGGCCGCCTGCCGCCTCCGCCTCCGTCTCCGGCGCCGGTTCCGCTCCCTGCTCCGTTTCCGGTTGCGTTTCCGCTTCCGTTCCGGCCTCGGGCTCCGGCAGGCCGTGTGCGTGTCCGACCAGCCGGATGCGGCCCTCGCGGGGCCACACCTCGGCGACCTCCGCGTGTCCCTTCCCGGCCTGCTGCCCGCCGGCGTCCCGCGCGTCCCGGCCGCTGCCGGCTCCCGAGTAGCCCCACGCCCTGCTGATCTCCCGCAGCGGCTCGGGGATCTCGTCCGGCCCCGGCAGGTCACGGCCCTGCTGGACGTGGCCGGTGCGGATCTTTTCCTTCCAGTCGCCCAGGCCCTTCTGCAGGTTGTGCAGATCGCTCCCCGCCCCGGCCCCGTACTCGAGCATTCCCGGCTCGAAGGGGACGTCGAGGAACGCGCAGATGCCCTTGAGGGTGGCCTCCGGATCGGCGGTCAGGTCCTCGTAGCGCACGACGTGACCGGGCAGGTTCCTGCGGGCCCGTTCCACCGCCCGCATGTAGCGCAGGGCGTCCAGGGCGGCTTCCTCGGGGTTGCGCTTGTCCGGGTCGGCCTCGTGCCAGGACTCGGCGACCGAGGCGGGGTGGCGCAGCAGGAAGACGAAGCGGGCGTCGGGCCAGCAGGCGGCGATGCGCTGGTAGGCGAAGGCGTTGCTGGGGGTCTTCTCGACGATCGTGCTCTTGCCGGCCCTGACCAGTTCACGGTGCATCACACGGTCCCAGAGCAGGTGCTCGAGGTCGCCGCGCTCCAGCCCGAGCGCCGCCATGGAGCGCTCGCCGAGCCCGGTGCTGGAGCGGACCTCCAGCCGGCGCACATGGAGTTCGTGCGGAGAGTGCAGCTGCGAGTGCGCGCCGAGCAGCAGCCGCAGGAGCGTGGAGCCGGAGCGTACGGGGGCGATCACGAACACCGGACGCTTCAGCAGCCGGTCCACCGCGGGGTCGTCGGGGGCGCGGAAGTCCACCCGGTCCTGCTTGCCCTTCGCGGTCGTCGCCGTTTCCGGCCGCGGCTCCGCCGGGCGGGCCGGTCTGGGTCGGCCGGCGCGGCGGACCTCGTACCCGGTGACCGAGCCGAGCTTTCTGTTGAGCTTTCCGACGAGAGACATGGCCCATCCCTATGCGTCGTGGACGCTGATTTTCAACTCGCGTGCAAGGAGTTGTTCACAAAGTCCTGTGCCCGGCCGGGGAGCGGACAGACGTGGAATCACGTCCCGGGCGCTCCGCGGCCGGACTCAGCGACTGCCCGGTCGCCGGTCCCGGTGCCGGTCGGCGGATTCACCCGCGGACGGCGACGGCCGGCGGAGTACGCGAACGAGTGGGACGACGACGTGCACGTTGACGAGCGGGCGCCCTTCGGCCGGCGGGCCGCGTCCTGCGGGCGGACCGCCTCCGGCGGCGGCGCTGCCCGGTGTGCCCCGTCGAGGCGGACGCGGAGGCGGGTGACGCTCTGTCACGCCCTCTTGCCGGTCCCGCCGCCCACCGCGTACGTGTAGTACCGATACGGCAGTTCAGGAAGACCGGACAAGGGTGAGCAGGAGCGCCACGTGTACCGACTGACCGTCCTCTACGGGCACCCCGAGGACCCCGAAGCCTTCGACGAGTACTACACCAGCACGCACATTCCGGTGGCCAAGAAGATGCAGGGGCTCACCGGCTGGACGATCGGCCACTGCGAGGCCGCCGAAGAGGGCGAGAAACCGCCCTACTACATGATCGTCGGCCTCTACGCGGAGTCCCGCGAAGCCCTCGAAGCGGTGCTGGCCAGCCCGGAGGGGCAGGCCACCGTCGCCGACGTGGCCAACTTCGCCACCGGCGGCGCTTGGTTCTTCTTCGACGACGAGCAGGTGATCACGCCGGTCACGTTGGGCTGAGACCCCTGCTGCCGTGCTTGCGCACCGCCCCTGTCAGCGGGCCGCGGGGAATTTCTGCTGGAAACGGCCGCCGGCGAAGCTGCGCAGCGCGGTTTCCAGTCCGGCCGCCCGGGTGCGCGTCTCCTCTTTGGCGGGCGAGACGATCGTGTACTTCAACACACCCTCTCCCGGGCTCAGTTGCTGAGGCACATGAGTGTCCGCCCCCTTCGCGAGGGCGACCGTCAGGGCGAGTTCGCGCATGTTCTTCGCCCTGGTGAACGTGACGGACGCGATGTCCCGCCAGGGCACCGCCAGCATGTGCGGGCCGTACCGCACATGGAGCCCGTCCGCCCCCACTTGCAGGGCCCTGGCCCGCAGCAGCGGCAGGGAGACCCTCAGGTTGTGGCTCAGGTACACGAGCGTGGCGAAGAACGCGTACGCGCAGAGCGCTGGGAGGACGTCGAGGACCAACCCCACCATGAGCAGCAGGCCGCCGATCGCCGACGCCCGCAGGACCGGCCGTCGCATCCGGCGCCAGAACGCCTGGGGGCCCCATTCCTCCACCGCGAACGCGGGAGGGTCCGCCGGACCGCCTTGCGTCCCGGCGGACGGCCGGCTCCGGTGGGCCTCCGCCGGCGCCGGCTGCCCGGCGTGCGCGGGCTGCTCCGGTCGGCCCGGAGGCGCGGAACGGGCGGGAGGCATCGTCGCGGCCGCCGCCCTCGCCGAATTCGCCTGCTGCGGCCCGGTGGTCGCCACGGCGTCCGCGTGCGGACCGCTGTCCGTCACGTCCGTCCGCGAACCTGTGGTCAGGTCCTCCGGCGCGACCCGCGGGTCGCGCACCGCCGACGGCTGCCGGTTCGCGAGGCGCGCGACGAGTTCCCCGGCGGCGGGCCGGTCCTCCGGTGCCTTCCGCAGGCAGTCCCGTGCCAACTCCCGCAGGCCGTACGGCACTCCGCCGAGGTCGGGCTCCTCGTACACGACGCGGAACAGCAGGGCGTGTGAAGGCCCGTCGCCGAAGGCTCCCGCGCCTGTCGCCGCGTGGACGAGCAGCGAGCCGAGGGAGAAGATGTCCGACGGCGGACCCGCCGGCTGCCCCATTGCCTGCTCGGGCGACATGAAACCGGGTGTACCGAGGACGGTTCCCGCCCTGGTCAGATCGGCTCCCATCGAAGTCTCCAAGGTCTCGAGCGCCTTGGAGATGCCGAAGTCGATGACCCTGGGACCGTCGTCCACGAGCAGGACGTTGGAGGGTTTGAGGTCGCGGTGCACGAGGCCGCCCTTGTGGAACGATGCGAGCGCCTCGGCCAGCCCGATGCCGAGCCTGCGCACCTCGCTCTCGTCCAACGGCCCCTGCTGCCGGACGCGTTGGGCCAGCGAGGGCCCGTCGACGTACTGGCTGGCGATCCACGGCATGGCGGCGTCCGGGTCCGCGTCGACGACCTGTGCCGCCCAGAAGCCGCCCGCCCGCATCGCGAGCTTCGCCTCCCTGCGGAAGCGGTCGCGGAAGCCGGGGGAGGACGCCAGGTCCTCCCGTACCACCTTCACCGCGACCCGCCGCCCCGCAGGGGACTCACCAAGGAACACCCGGCCCATGCCGCCCTGGCCGAGCCGGCCGGTCAACCGGTACGGGCCGGCAGTTCGCGGATCCCCGGCTCCCAGCGGTTCCATCGGGCCCCCTTCGACTGCGGCCTCACCTGTCACCCCGTACGCCACACCCTAGCGACGTCGTCCCACGGCGACTCCTCGTTCCGGGGCAGTCGCCGTGACGTGCGGGGCTGTGCCGCCGGCGCCGGCCACCCGGCGACCCGGCTCCGTGACGGCGACGCGCGCTCAGCGCCTGTACGTCACCGACTTGAAGGACTCGGTCTGCCGGCGGATGCCCTCTTCGGTGGGCAGCCGCTCGATCGAGCTGGCGCCGAAGAAGCCCACGACCCCCGACGTGCGGGAGAGGACGTATTGCGCGTCCTCCGGCTCCGCGATGGGCCCGCCGTGGCACAGGACCAGGATGCCGGGGTCGACCGCGGCCGCGGCGTCCCGCATCGCCTGGATCCGCTCGACGCATTCGTCGAGCGTGAGCGCGGTCTGCGCGCCGATGCTGCCCTTGGTCGTCAGGCCCATGTGCGGGACCAGGACGTCGGCCCCGGCCTGCGCCATGGCGGTCGCGTCCGCTTCGTCGAAGACGTACGGGGCGGTCAGCAGCCCGCGTTCGTGCGCGGCGGCGATCATCTCGACCTCCGCGCCGAAACCCATGCCGGTCTCTTCGAGGTTCTGCCGGAAGACACCGTCGATCAGCCCCACCGTGGGGAAGTTCTGCACCCCGGTGAAGCCCGCCGCCTTGACCTGGTCGAGGAAGCGGCCCATCACCCGGAACGGGTCGGTCCCGTTCACGCCCGCGAGGACAGGGGTGTCCTCGACCACGGGCAGTACCTCGTCGGCCATCTCCATGACGATCGCGTTCGCGTCGCCGTAGGCGAGCAGCCCCGCGAGCGAGCCCCGTCCGGCCATCCGGTAGCGGCCGGAGTTGTAGATGATGAGCAGGTCGATGCCGCCTGCCTCGGCCGACTTGGCGGACAGGCCCGTACCGGCCCCGCCGCCGATGACCGGGCGTCCCTCCGCCGCGGTGGCCCTCAGCCGCCGCATCGCCGTTTCGCGGTCCAAAGCCGTGCTCCCTTCTGCCGGCGCTCTGCCGTCGGTCTGCCGTCGGTGCCGTGCGTTCCGCGTCCGTCCCGCATTCTCGTACGCGCCCGCTGCCGCCCTCGTGCGCAGCGGGTTTTCCGTACGGAGCCGCCCCTCACACCGCCCGGGTGATCAGCCGGTCGAGGCGGCGGGCGGCATCGCGCCCGAAGCCGGGGGAGTTGATGTGCGCGTCCACGTCGACGACCTCGACCGGCGATCCCGCGAGCGCGTCACGCAGCGCCGAGAACAGAGCGTCGTCCGCCGCCGCGTCGCGGAACGGGCCGCCCTCGTCGTCGATGCCGCTCAGCCCGCGCAGCGGGAGATGGACGGCGACCGGCCCGTGCGCACCCGCGAGCTTCGCGCCGATGCGCCGGCCCAGCTCGGCGTTCTCCTCCGGCGTGGTCCGCATCAGTGTCACCGCCGGGTTGTGGATCACGAACGTACGGTCCCCGAACTCGGCCGGAACCGTCTCGCGCGGCCCGAAGTTGGCCATGTCGAGCGCTCCGAGCGACACGACCTGCGGTACGCCCATTGCGGCCGCCGCCTCCAGCCGGTGGGGTCCCGCACTCAGTACGCCGCCGACCAGGTCGTCGGCCAGTTCCGTCGTCGTCAGGTCGACCACCCCGGCGAGACGGCCGTCGCGCACGAGCTTCTCCATCGCGCGGCCGCCGGCCCCGGTGGCGTGGAAGACCAGCGGCTCGTACCCGAGGCGCACCAGCTCTTCACGCGCCTCGTCGACGGCCGGCGTGGTCAGGCCGAACATCGACAGACCGACGGCCGGCCGCCGTTCGCCCCCGGGTGCGTCACCGCGTGCCTCGTGCTCCACGGCCATGGCGGAGATCGCCGCGGCGGCGTTGCCGAAGATCTGCCGGGAGACGGAGTTGATCCCGGCCACGTCGACCACCGCGTGCATCAGCGTCACGTCCACCTCGCCGACGTACGGGGAGACATCGCCCGAGGCCATCGTCGAGACCAGCAACTTCGGAACGCCGACCGGCAGCGCCCTCATGGCACGGGAGGCGACGGACGATCCGCCGGAGCCGCCGACGCCGAGCACCCCGTCCAGCCGGCCCTCCGCGTGGAGCCTGAGGACGACCGCCGCAGCCCCGGACGCCATCACCTCCATGGCCGCGCCGCGGTCGCCGGCTTCGCGGAGCACCGTGAGGTCGCCCCCTCCGGCGCGCGCGACTTCGGCCGCCGCCACGTCCGCGCCGGACGCGGGCGCTTCGGAGAAGGAGCCGACGTCGACGGTCACCGTCTCGACCCCGTGCGCGCGGACGCGGTCGGAGATCCAGGCGTACTCCTCACCCTTTGTGTCCATCGTGCCGACGAGCACGACCGTGGCCATCCTGCTCACCTCCTGTTTCCAGCCCTCGCTCGCCTCTGCTGCCTCCGAGAGCCATGGCACTCAGGTTCACAGATGTCCTGCCCCGCGACCTCGTTTCCATGAAGTCCCCGCGGGCCAGGGTTCTTCGGGGCCTGCCCGGGCCGGCTGAAGGACCCCGGCCGGCTGCGCGCACGCCCTCGGCCCGGCACGTACGGGGATCACCTGGTGCGTCGCCGCCCGCGACGCACCCGTAGGCAGCAGGCTGATGGGGAACAGCTCCGCTTGACTTAAAGTTAAGGTTAAGTTGCACCCTGAGGGTGTCGCGTTGGTCCAAGGTCCGGGAGGGCACCATGCACGCAGTCGTTCTGCACGATTTCGGTCCTGCGGAGAACCTCCGTTACGAAAGCGTCGCCGACCCCGTGCCGGGCCCGGGCCAGGTGCGGATCGCCGTGCGGGCGGCGGGGGTGCATCTGGTCGAGACGATGATGAGATCGGGCCTGGAGAGCGACATGATGCCGCCGCTCCCGGAACTTCCGTCGATCTTCGGCGGAGAGGTGGCGGGCACCGTGGATCTGGTAGGTCCCGGGGTGGACCCCGCGTGGACCGGGCTGGCCGTCGTGACCTCCGCCGGTGCACCCGGTGGCTACGCGGAACTGGCGGTGGCCGACCTGGCGTCGGTACACCGGATCCCTGACGGGGTGACGTACGAGCACGCCGTCGCCATGGTGGTCACCGGGACCACGGCCCTGCAGCTTCTGGAGATGGCGGAGCTCACCTCGGACGACGTCGTCCTGATCACCTCCGCGGCGGGCGGGGTCGGCCGGCTGGCCGTGCAGTACGCGCGACGGGTCGGGGCGCAGGTGATCGGTGCCGCGGGCGGCCCCGCCAAGGCAGCGGCTGTGCGTGAGCTCGGTGCGGACCTCGCCGTCGACTACAACGAGTCCTCCTGGAGCCACGACGTGGCCGAGAAGCTGGGCGGCCGCGCGGTCACGGTGGTGCTCGACGGGGTCGGCGGCGCCAAGGCACAGGGGGCCTTCGAGCTCATCGCCGACGGCGGCCGCTACCTGACGATCGGCAGTGCTTCCCAGGAGGACTTCGTGCCGGACCCCGAGATGCTGCGGAAGCGTGACATCAGCGCGGTGGACGCCCTGGCGCTGCTGCTCGAACGGCCGGAGGAGGGGCCGGAGTTCGAGGCCAGGGCGCTGGCCGCGGTGGGGGACGGCACGCTGATGCCGAGTGTGCAGGCGTTCCCGCTCTCGGAGGCCGCTGCCGCGCATGCCGCCATCGAGGCAAGGGCGACCACCGGCAAGGTCGTCCTCGTCCCGTAGACGGAGTCCACACGTACCCGGAGGTGCCGTCCAGGCGGCGGCCGCGGGGTGCGTGAACGACGCCGCCGCAGCACCTGGGGCTCCCGTGCGGCGCGGTACGGGCCGCGCCGCACGGGAGTCGAGCTTTACACCCGCACGCGAGGCCGGTCCGGCTCAGCGCAGGACGGCAGCGCGGCGGCCGGTGTTCCGGATGGGGCGGGCCGGTGTCACGCGCCGGCAATGGACGACGATGTCGAACCACTCGGCAAGCGATCCGCCGGTCATGTGGTGGGCGGCGTCGTTGTCCGGGTCGTAGCGCGGTCCGATGGCCCGCAGCCGGGAGATCTCGTCGAGCCACTCGGCGACCGGCGGCGGCGGAGTTCCACCGAGGTCCAGGAGAAAGGCGCTGATGCCCGATGCGCTCAGCACCGACTCCGCGAAGGGCGGGGTGGCGTTCGGGACCTGGTGCGGCGGCGCATCCCCGTGAGTGGCGAGTTCGCCGTGGTCGAAGGTGAGTCCGATCGATGTGTACCGGGGCCCGAAGCGGTCCCTGAGGTAGCTTCCGGCGTTGCGGGACACCCGCACCGGATTGGGCGGGAAGCTCATGGCCCGTCCGGATCCGTTGGACGTGTGCGAGCTCGAGGACCAGAACAGGGCCTTGTGGCCGGTGTGTTCGTGCCACCAGGCCAGGTTTTCGGCGAAGAACCGCTCGAACTGGGCCATGTTGTGCGGATCGAGCGGTTGCTGATCGTGATCGTGGAGCTCGTAGTACTGGACGATCAGGCGCGCGTTCTGTACCGCCCAGGCGTGACCGTCCCGTTCCGCCGGTACTCCTGCCACCAGCGCATGTGCGGCCCGTGCCCGGTCGACCCAGACGGTTCTGGCGGGGAGGTCACGGAACCGGCGGGTGTGCGAGCGGACGTCGTCGCCGGGACGGAGCCCGGCATAGCAGGCCTCCAGTTCCGCCACGCGGTCCGGGGCGGCCCGGCGGACGAAGTCGACGACCGTGTCGTACGCCGATCCCCTGACCTCGTGGGGGCTCACCCCGACGAAGCGCACCGGGTCGCCGGGATGAGCCATGTTGAATGTCCGCATCCACTCGAGGAGTTCCAGGACCTCCTCGGTTCGCGAGAAGGGCTCGGCGCGTGCGAGGAGCGCCTCGGGATCGCCGGTTCCGGTGCGGACGAACTCGTCGAGCCCGACGCCGAGCGTCCAGTCCTGGTCGAGTACGACAGCGCGGAAGCCGGCTTCCACGACCAGCAGCCTGGCGAGGCGGGCCTGGAGGGCGAGGATCTCGTGCGCCCCTCGGGTGCCGGCGCCGCACCCCACCACGGACGCTCCGTCGCCCAGCATGCTGAGCAGCGGCCGCAGATCGTCGAGGGGTGCTGACGGGTCGGCTGTGGTCAGAGGGTGGGCCATCTCCTTGATCCACTCCGTGACAGCTGTGCGTCCATCTGGGGAGAGCGTCATGGAGTCACCCTGTGACTTCAAGTCCGGTTGAAGTCAAATGTGGGTGGAAATGGGCGTTTCGTCACCGTGTCATCGGCCAGGTCCCGCCCATGAGACGGCGGAAGTCCGTCACGTTCGGCATGTCCGCGGGACCCGGGGTTGTGGACGGGTCAGCGAGACCCGGCAAGAGGCAGTGGCTGAGCGAGGACTGCCGCGGTGAAGACCGTTTCGTCGTCCTGACGGCCCGTGACGCGCGTCCATCCTCCGGGGTCCTCGGAGTCCCGCGTGGCCTCTATCCAGCAGGGCCGGCCGAATTCGGCATAGCGCTGGAAGCTGCTGTCGATGCTGGTGATGAGCGCCGGACGCGGGCCGGGGTCGGAGGCGTGGACGGCCTGGCGTGCCGCTTCGAGCAGAGCCATGCCCGGTATGTGGTCGACGGGGTGGTCGAAGAGGACCGGATGCATGGGCTCGAGGCGGACCTGCCAGGACCCGGGCGTCCCGGAGGGAGCGAGGACCACGTCGAAGTCGGAGCCCCGGCCCACACTCGCGGGTGCGACAGGGGCGAGGGGTGCGGGAGGGCTGCCGGCCGCCCGGGAGAGCTGTGCGGCACGCAGCCTGTCGTAGACCTTGGGGGAAACGCAGCTGTAGCCGGCTCCGCCGCTGGCGACGACCTGTCCACCGAGCCGGATGGAGGTCTCGTAACGCAGACCGGCCAGCTCGTTCCTGCGTCGTTGGATATCGGTGCAGGTGACGTCGATTTCGAGGTTTGCGGGAGCCGAGCCTATGGCGAGGCGGTCGGGGAGAGCTAAGTAGTTCAGGTCCCACATGAGGAATTTGCGGTCGAGGGGCACGTCGAATGAGGTGTGCGCCAGAAGGGCTCCGACCTGCCGGATCGTCTCGGCGGCCAGCAGGGAATCGTAGAAAGTGCGCCCGATGGGCGTGAAAAAGCTGTGGCTTCGGGGCCATTGCGCCGTCATCGCGCAGCGTCCGTCCTTGAGAGTGGTCCAGCCGGTGAGGAGGACCTCGGTGACGGATGCGCGGTGTACGTACTCACGCGGCACTGTCGTCGTGAGTCCTGGCGGGGGCGCTGTCGCGCAACGGCAGGAAGTCTGAGCGGAGTTGGCTGCGATGCTCTGGATCACTGTTCCCCCTTGACGATTTCCGCTGCTGACGAAAGGACGGCGCCCTTGCGACCCCGGTAAGGCCCAGAAAGGGCCCTGCGGCATGAGACCTGTGCATGGCCTGTGCAACCGTCAAGTGACGGTCATGTATCACCCAAGGGATGCCCCAGGATTCCTCAAGCGGGAGCCAACATACGTACTGATCGGTTTCTTGTACAAGTGGATCAGGTGAAGTCGGGGCAGAACTTGTGAGTCCAGAGACGCGGCATCACGTCACGGCGGCCGGCGCGGAACCCGAACTCGGCCGGGGCGGCCGCAGATCTCTCAAGTGAGCCCCCGGTCAGGTATCTGCAATGTCAATTCCTGCACACCCAATGTCAATACTGTGTCAACTCCCTGCGACAGCCGCTCGATACGGCTATGGGGACTGGGCGATTCGGCAGGACTGTTCAAGCAACGGGCCATCCGCTACGTTTTCGGCGTCCGGGGGTTTGCGGGCACCAGGGGAATTCATGCTCGGCGTCGCCATCGACGAACGCAGCGCGATCCAGCACGAGGAATTCGTGACCGCCGCGGCATGACGGCACCGGCGATCATGGAGATGCCTTGCGTCAAATACGGCTGGCAGCTGTCAACATCGACGGTGTCCTGCTCACGGACACCTTCAGCCCGGTCATCCACCGCTTCATCACCCGTCGCGGAGCCGAGTATTCCGCAGACGTCGAAAGAGAGATCTTCTCTCAGCCCCAGCACCTGGCGGCAAAGGCGCTCGGAGTGGCCGCGGGTCTGGACTGGTCCGTGCCCGAGCTCTTGGAGGCGTTCTTCGAAGAGCGCGACGCGTACCTGTCCGATCACCCCCTGCGCGTCCAGGACGGAGCTGTCGAACTGCTCCGCCGGCTTCGGGCCCAGGGTCTGCAGGTCATCTGTTACGGCGGTCTCCGGAAGGAACACTTCGACCGATTCCTGGGGGAGTGGGAAGACCTCTTCGACGGGCCGCGGTACGTGTGCACCGACGAGATCCGGCCCGGCATCCGGGAGATCTCCGCGGACGTCTTCGGGCTCGGGTTCGACCAGGTGCTGTTCATCGACGACGTGGCCCGGGTCGCGGAAGCCGCCAGGGAACTCGACGTGGCCTTCATCGGTCACGCCTCCGACTTCGAGCACGGCTTCCAGGGCGTGTTGATGCGGGAGGCGGGGGTGCGCCACCTGGTCACCTCGCCGGCCGAGATCGACGAGGAACTGCTGTGCCTGGTGGACGCCGAAGCCGCCGCGGGTGCCGTGTGGATCCGCTGACCTCCGCGGCCGGGAGTCCCGTCGCCGTGGGCCACACCAATCAACTGTGAAGGGAAGAAGTCATCATGACCCCTCGTCATGGCCTGCTCCGGGGCAAGGTCGCCCTGATCACCGGGGCGAGCAGCGGAATCGGGGCCGCGGCCGCCCGGGTCTTCGCCCGGGAAGGGGCCGACGTGGTGCTCGCCGCCCGCCGCGAGGACCGGATCAAGTCATTGGCCGAAGAGCTTCGTTCGGAAGGGGCGCGGGCCGAGTACGCCGTGTGTGACGTGACCCGGGCGCAGGACACCGTGGCCGCGGTGGAATGTGCCGTCGACCGCTTCGGGGGCCTGGACGTGGCCTTCAACAACGCCGGCTTCGGCGTTGGCCGTACGCCACTGCACGAGATGGGGGACGACCTCTACGACCAGATCATGGACGTCAACGTGCGCGGTGTCTGGAACTGCCTGCAGGCGGAGATCTCCGCGATGCTCGCCGCCGGCACCGGAGGAGCCCTCGTCAACAACAGCAGTGTCGGCGGACTGCGGGCCACACCGGTGGCGGCTCCCTATGTCGCGTCGAAGCATGCGGTCATAGGCCTGACGAAGGCTGCCGCAGCGGAGTACGCGGACCGCGGAATCCGTGTCAACTCCGTGGCCCCCGGCACCACACGGACCGAAGTGGTCGGTGCGTGGTTCGACGCCCACCCGGACATGGAGGCGGCACTGCATCAGGCGACGCCGCAGGCGCGTACGGCGGAGCCCTCCGAGATCGCCGAGGCGGCCGCTTGGCTCTGCAGCGACCGTGCGTCATTCGTCACGGGGGCCACGATGCCGGTCGACGGCGGGTTCACCATGGTGTGAGAGCGCTTTCCACAGCTTGAAGACAAACATACCTAGCGGTATAGAATTACTCGGGCGACTTGGAGCGGGTCTGCTGGGCAACGAAGGCCACGCGGCCGCAGAAGGATGGATGGAGAGTTCCGTGGCGAAACAGGATCGCGGGGTACGAACCCGGCAGTCGATCTTGCTCGCTGCTGCCGCGGTGTTCGAGGAACGCGGCTACGACGCGGCGAAGTTGACCGAGATCCTCGTACGGGCCAACGTGACCAAGGGGGCGCTGTACTTCCACTTCGCGTCCAAGGAAGAGCTCGCGGTCGAGGTCATCAAGGCCCAGGTCGAGGCGAGCTCCACCCCCTTGCCGCAGGCGTCCAAGGCGCAGGAGTTCGTGGATCTCGGTCTGATCTTCGCTCACCGCCTCGCCCATGACACCCTGCTGCGCGGCAGTGTCCGGCTCACCCTCGACCAGGGCGGGGAGGGGCTGAACCGAAGCGGTCCGTACCGCGACTGGACAAAGGTTTCTCTCCGCATCCTCAACGAGGCGAGGGACCGGGGTGAGCTGCAGCCGCACGTCGAGCCGCGGGTGACCGCCCAGCTTCTCGTCGGTGCCTACGCCGGCGTCAACATGATGAGTCAGATCCTCGGTGAGGCCCACGACTTGAGCCGCCAGATCGCGGCGCTGTACCAGCACTTGATGCCCGGCATTGTGATTCCTGCCGTGCTGGAGACGCTGGACATGTCGGCCGGCCGCGGTGAGCGAGCACTTGCCGAGATGCGTGCCGTCCAGGCGAACGGCGCCCGCTGACCGGGAGTTCGCGGTTCGTCTCCGGGTGAGAGGCCGGCGCGCGGGAATGCTGCCGACGGTGAACACCGGCAGGCGCAGACTGTGCAACCGGGCCTGCTGCGTGCCGACTGGCAGCGTTGTCGGAGAAACCGCAAAGGACGTGAGTGGAGCGCTCAGCGGGCGGGCGGCGACAGTGATCCGCTCCCCATGCTGAGCGCCCAGGCATTGATCACCAGGTCGGTGCCGCTCGGATCGACGGTGTCCTGCGCATGCCGTGCGGCCATCCGCGGCAGCAGCAGCTGCCACAAGCCGGTGAGCGAACGCCGGGACAGCCATTCCTTGTTGTCCCTGCCGAGGACTTCGAGGCCGACGGTCGCGGCCATCACAGAGGCAACGAGGTGCTGCAGGGAAACCTCCCTGGTGAGGATGTCGTCGTCGGAGGCCCGGGTGAGCAGCTGCTGCACGCAGCTGTGCCATTCCTGACGGAGGTTGAGTTCCTTCTGGCGGGTCGGGTCGCAGCTGAGCCGGAATCCGGCGCTGACGACGACGTCGCAGCTCAGCAGGTACGCGAAGATGTGTGACACGTCCGTCAGCGCCTGCAGCGGGCTCGTCCGGCACAGGCTCACCTTGTGTGCCGCCCGCCGAAGGGACAGACACGCCGCGTCCTCCACCGCGTCGGCCACCGCGGCCTTGTTCTCGAAGTGGAAGTGCAGGGCACCCGAGCTCACCCCGGCCCCGGAGCTGATCTCTGCAAGGCGTGCCTTGTCGTAACCATGTCGTTCGAACAGCTCGGCTGCCGAACGGATCAGTGCGTCACGGGTGCGGGCTGCCCGTTGCTGCTTGTTCAAGGTGGCTCCTGTGAGGGAACTGTCTGTCGGGGTCGAGTATGGGTGGAACTATCAAACCAACCTCCTGGTTTTATATCTAGGCGGACGAACGAAGCGGCAAGGAGCCTTCCGCTCAACCTTCTGTTCAACTCGGCTTATTTGTACGGAAACAATGAAGGGTCACGCCTAAGCGTCTACCGCCGGTCTGTGGCACTCCTCCAACTGGCCGGAAAATTCGTCTGGTTGAGACCTTGCGCACTCTTGGTATGTGAGCTAACAGCCAAGGCAAAAGTCTTGACATACCGGGATGCCGGTTTGTAGCGTCACGCAAATCCGGGGGACTACTCGTGATGCGTCCATCGCTCAGACGTGTAGGAGCAATTGATGAATCGGCATTCCACAGAGCTGTTCGGGCCACGCGGCACCTCTGCGCCTGCGCGACCGGCTGAGATCACCGCCGTCCACCCCCGCCGGGAGGCCCTGCGGGTCCTCGTCGTGGAGAGTGAGGCTCGTGCTGCCGATGCCCTCGTTCTGGGGCTGTCCAGGCACGGTCATCATGCCGAGAATGTGGCCACCGGCGCCAAGGCGCTGCAAGTGCACCACAGTGCCGACCTCATCCTGCTCGACCTCGACCTTCCCGACCTTGACGGTCTTGAGATCTGCCGCACGATTCGAGCCACCTGCGCCACTCCCGTCATCGCGGTCACCGCCCGGGACACCGAACTCGACCGAGTCCTCGGACTGCAGGCGGGCGCGGACGACTACATGGTGAAGCCTTACGGGTTCAGTGAGTTGATGGCCCGTATCGAAGCCGTCATGCGCAGGGTCCGGCCTCCCCAGCCTCCTGCCCAGATCATCACGCGCGGCGGACTGAGCATCGACGCCGGCATCCGTGAGATCCGGCTCGACGGACGCCGCATCGTGGCGACCCGCAAGGAGTTCGATTTACTGCACCTGCTCGCCTCCCAGCCGGAAACCGTCATCTCCCGCAGGCAGTTGATGATGCAGGTGTGGGACGACTCGTGGTCCCGTTCAGGGCGCACCATCGACACGCATGTCAGCAGTCTGCGCAGCAAGCTCGGATCGAGCAGCTGGATCATCACAGTCCGCGGGGTGGGCTTCCGGCTCGGACGAGCCTGACGCCGACGCCGGCGGCGGTTCTCCGCGCGGCACCGCGAGCTGCATACTCGGGATTTTCCGTCCACGGGGCCCCGGCTCCGCGACGCCTGGCGCCGCGTGAGCACGGGGCCGGTCCCGTGCTCACGCGGTGCGGGGCGATGGGCTGAGAGTCCGTCGGACATCCGCGTCGTGGTAGTACGCACGGCTCTGGCTGTTCTTGCGCCGTCGCCAGCGTTGCTGGCTCGCGTGGCGGTAGACCGTGCCCGGCGGGATGTTCCATAGCCGGGCGATTTCGGCGGCGCTGAACCAGCGCACCGGCTCCTCCTGTTCGGGGTGCGCGGGCGGTCCGTCCGGCGCCGGGCCCCTGGTCCGAGCCGCCATGAGGCGGCTCAGCTGCAGCCATTGCCTGCCCGTCCAGCGGTGTTCGCCGTCGGCGTCGCACATGATCTCGGCGGGCGGCCGTCCGGACCGGTCGGCGCCGACCGCGGCGGTCAGGGTGCCTCCACAGCCGGACTCCACGCAGTCGCCGACCGGCACTGTGCGTGCCGGGTCGGGGTCGATCACCCGGCGTGCCGTGTGCACGAGTTGGGTGATCTCCTCGCTGAGGTCGCCCGCCGCTTCGTGAGCGGCCAGCCAGGCCGCGTGCCGCAGCAGGAACGCGGCCATCGGCGCGACCGCACGCGGGGGTGGCGATATGCCGCGTTCCTGGTTGACAACGCCGGCCCAGCCGGCGAGCACCAGAAGCACGGAGGAACGCACCTCGGCGGCAGCCGCGTTGAACGGCATGCCGGGAAGCGGTCCACCCGAGGTCCGTTCGCGCCGCCGGTCGGATCCGCCGTCCAGATGCAGGGCACACTCCGCGTACAGACCGGGCAGGCTTTCGAGGTCCCGCGCGAGACGCTTCCGGCAGGACACGCACAGCCGGGACCCCGCGACCGTCCGGCGGGGCGGACGGCCGGCCGCCCCGTCACGGCAGCCGACGCCGGCGCACGCCGCGGCGCGAATCGTCTCCTTGGTCACCGTTCCCCCTTGAGTGGTTGTTCCTCGCCGGCTTTCGGGCCGGGGCGAGCGGTAATGCTAGGACTCAGAATTCCTGCATCACAAGGAGAAGACTCACCAGTTGTGCATTCTCTGACATTCATTTCATGCGGCTCACTCATTCCGTGACGAGCGGGTCAGACATCTTGCCAGGTCGCAGGCATCGACGGTCGGGCATGTAGCGGAGTGCAATGTTCCATTTGCGTTTCTCCTGACGTTCGTCTCACCTGTCTCTTTGAAATGCGCGGAGGCCTGAAGAACCTTGCGCAGACCTGAACCTGTAGCGTCTTGAAATCGCTTTGGCCTACGACGAACCTCGTTAGCAACTTCCGCTGCTCTGTGCTGAGTCGCATGTGAACCTGCGTCCCCGCTTCCCGGGTGCAGGCATCAGTTCCGGAAAACCCCGAGATGGCCGAGGAGAGGCACATGGACGCTGCAGTGATTGTGGTGGGTGCAGGACCGGCAGGATTGATGCTCGCCGGGGAGTTGCGGCTCGCGGGAGTTGAGGTCATCGTCCTGGAGCGCCTGCAGGAGCGAACCGGGGAATCGCGGGGCCTTGGATTCACTGCGCGCACAATGGAAGTCTTCGACCAGCGCGGGCTGTTGCCCAGGTTCGGTGACATCGAGACGAGCAACGTCGGTCATTTCGGCGGACTTCCCGTTGACTTCGGCGTACTCGAAGGTGCCTGGCAGGCCGCCAAGACGGTTCCGCAGTCCGTCACCGAGACGCATCTCGAACAGTGGGCCACCAGCCTTGGCGCAGACATCAGGCGCGAACACGAATTCGTTTCACTCAAGGACGACGGAGAGTGCGTCGAAGTACAGGTACGCGGCCCGCAGGGCGTCCATACTCTGCGCTGCGGTCACCTGGTGGGCTGCGACGGCGGTCGCAGCGCGGTGCGCAAAGCCGCCGGCTTCGACTTTCCCGGCACCGCATCGACCATGGAGATGTTCCTCGCCGACATCAAGGGCATCGAACTCGAACCGCGGATGATCGGTGAGACCCTCCCCGGCGGGATGGTCATGATCGGCCCGCTGCCGGGCGGCATCACCCGGATCATCGTCTGCGAGCGCGGCGCCCCGCCGCAGCAGCGCGAGGTGCCGCCCTCCTTCGACGAAGTCGCCGACGCCTGGAAGCGGTTGACGGGCGATGACATCTCACACGCCGAACCGGTGTGGGTCAGCGCCTTCGGCAACGCCACTCGCCAGGTCACCGAGTACCGCCGCGGGCGCGTCATTCTGGCCGGCGACGCCGCGCACATCCATCTGCCCGCCGGCGGGCAGGGCATGAACACCAGCATTCAGGACTCGGTGAACCTCGGCTGGAAACTCGCCGCGGTGGCGAACGGCTGGGCCCCCGAAGGGCTGCTCGACAGCTACCACAGTGAACGGCACGCCGTCGGCAAACGGCTGCTCATGAACACCCAGGCTCAGGGACTGCTCTTCCTCTCCGGGGCCGAAGTGCAGCCACTGCGTGACGTGATGAGCGAGCTCATCGCATACGAAGAGGTCTCTCAGCACCTCGCCGCCATGGTCAGCGGACTGGAGATCAGCTACGACGTCGGCGCCGCCGGTCATCCGCTGCTCGGGCGGCGTATGCCGTCCCTGGAGCTGGCCGGCGAGCGGGGCGGGACATCCAGCACCGAACTCCTGCACTCCGCTCGCGGTGTGCTGCTCGACCTGGAGGACAACCCGCGACTGCGTGGGCGAGCGGCCCCCTGGTCCGACCGGGTCGACATCGTCACGGCCCAGGCACGGAACGTCTCGGCGGCCTCCGGGCTGCGGGGAAGCTCCGCCGTCCTGGTCCGCCCCGACGGCCACGTCGCCTGGGTCGCTCCAGGCAGCAGCCGCGACCTGCCCAGCACCCTCCAGCGCTGGTTCGGCCAGCCGGGCAGGCGATAGTGCTTCGCCGCGAACGTCCTGCCGGGGTGAACGAGAGGCCACGGCCGCCGCTTCCGGCACCCGGGCGGTCCTCATCCGTCCGTACCGCCCACCGCTCTAGCCGACCCACGGGAGGCACACAGACATGCACAGCACCCTGATCGTGGCCCGGATGGATGTCGAGTCCAGCGCCCAAGTGGCGCGGCTCTTCAGCGAGTTCGACGACAGCGAGATGCCGCATCGAATGGGCACACGACGCCGGCAGCTGTTCTCGTACAAGGGCCTCTACTTCCACTTGCAGGACTTCGACGGTGACAACGGCGGCGAGCTCATCGAGGACGCCAAGAACGATCCGCGGTTCGTGCAGATCAGCCAGGACCTCAAGCCGTTCATCGAGCCGTACGACCCTGCGACGTGGCGCTCCCCGGCGGATGCCATGGGCACCCGCTTCTACAACTGGACGGCGTGAGTGAAGAACCGTCACACCCAATCAACGGGAGGGGGTCACCCAGTGGGCCGCCGGGTGGTAATCACAGGCGTCGGCGTTCTGGCGCCGGGCGGGATCGGTGTCAAGAGCTTCTGGAGCCTGCTGAGCGAAGGGCGTACGGCGACCCGGGGAATCACCTTCTTCGACCCGTCGGCCTTCCGCTCGAGAGTCGCGGCGGAGGCGGATTTCGACGCGGAGCTGCACGGGCTGAGCCCGCAGGAGATACGCCGCATGGACCGGGCTGCCCAGCTGGGTGTCGTCACCGCCCGTGAGGCGCTCGCGGACAGCGGCCTCGAACTCGCCGGGGTCGATCCGCACCGTATGGGTGTCACCATCGGCAGCGCCGTCGGCGCGACGACCGGCCTCGACGACGAGTACCGCGTGGTCAGCGACGACGGCCGTCTCGACCTCGTCGACCACACGTATGCGCCACAGCACTTGTACAACTACTTCGTGCCGAGCTCGTTCTCGGCCGAGGTGGCGTGGGCGGTCGGCGCGGAAGGGCCGAACACCGTGGTGTCCACGGGCTGCACCTCGGGCATCGACTCGGTCGGGCATGCCGTCGATCTGATCCGCGAAGGCACCGCCGACGTGATGATCGCCGGTGCGACGGACGCCCCCATCTCGCCGATCACCATGGCGTGCTTCGACGCGATCAAGGCCACGACTCCGCGCAACGACGACGCCGAACACGCCTCGCGGCCGTTCGACGCCACCCGCAACGGCTTCGTGCTCGGCGAGGGCAGCGCGGTCTTCGTGCTGGAGGAGTTCGAGAGCGCGAAGAGACGTGGAGCGCACCTCTACGCCGAGATAGCCGGCTACGCCTCGCGCTGCAACGCCTTCCACATGACGGGTCTGAGGCCCGACGGACGTGAGATGGCCGAGGCGATCAGGGTCGCCCTCGTCGAGGCGCGGGCCAACCCCGAGGACATCGACTACATCAACGCGCACGGATCCGGCACCAAGCAGAACGACCGGCACGAGACCGCGGCGTTCAAGCGCAGCCTCGGCGACCACGCCTACCGCACCCCGGTGAGCTCCATCAAGTCGATGGTCGGTCACTCGCTGGGAGCGATCGGCTCGATCGAGATCGCCGCCTCCGTACTGGCCATGGAGAACGACGTCGTGCCGCCGACCGCGAATCTGCACACCCCCGACCCGGAGTGCGACCTCGACTATGTGCCGCTCACAGCACGTGAGCAGCGGACCGACACGGTACTGACCGTGGGCAGCGGCTTCGGCGGGTTCCAGAGCGCGATGGTGCTGACCCGCCCCGTCGGGAGGGTGGGATGAGAACCAAAGCCGTCATCACCGGAATCGGCATCGCGACCCCCAACGGGTTCGGTGTGGACGACTTCTGGGCAGCGACCCGGGTCGGCAAGAACGCGATCGGGCGCATCACCAGGTTCGACGCCGAGCGGTACCCGGCCGGACTGGCCGGTGAGATCCGCAACTTCACGGCCGAGGACCACCTGCCGAGCAGGCTGCTCCCACAGACCGACCGGATGACCCGGCTCGCCCTGGTGGGCGCCGACTGGGCCTTCGAGGACGCGGGCGTCTCTCCCGACGACATCGGCGAGTACGACATCGGCGTGGTCACCGCCTCGACCTCGGGTGGTTTCGAGTTCGGTCAGAACGAGCTCCAGAGGCTGTGGAGCCAGGGGAGTCAATACGTCAGCGCGTATCAGTCCTTCGCCTGGTTCTACGCCGTCAACAGCGGCCAGATCTCCATCCGGAACGGCATGCGCGGCCCCAGCGGAGTGGTGGTCAGTGATCAGGCGGGCGGCCTCGACGCGATCGCCCAGGCCCGGCGGCAGCTCCGCAAGGGCAGCAAGATGATCTTCTCGGGCGGGTTCGACGCCCCCATCTGCCCCTGGGGATGGACAGCGCAGCTGGCCGGCGGTCGTCTCTCCACCAGCGAGGATCCCGACCGTGCCTACCTCCCGTTCGACGCGGCGGCCGACGGCTACGTGCCCGGCGAGGGTGGTGCCTTGCTGATCCTCGAGGACGAGGCGGTCGCACGTGCCCGCGGCGCGAAGAAGATCTACGGCGAGATCGCCGGCTACGGTGCGACCTTCGACCCCAGGCCGGGCAGCGGAGGCGAACCCGGTCTTCGCCGTGCCATCGAGACCGCGCTCGCCGACGCCGGCATCGAGGCGGGCGAGGTCGATGTCGTGTTCGCCGACGCCGCCGGTTCGCCGGACCTGGACCGCAGCGAAGCCGAGGCGATCACCGCGGTCTTCGGTCCGTCCGGGGTCCCCGTCACCGCCCCCAAGACGATGACCGGGCGCCTCTATTCCGGCGCAGCTTCCGTGGATGTGGTGTCGGCGCTGCTCGCCACGTGCGAGGGCTTGATCCCGCCCACCACCAACGTGGAGCTGTCGCCCGACTACACCATCGACCTGGTGACCCACCAGCCACGCGCGGCCGTGGTGCGCACGTCGCTCGTCCTCGCACGCGGCTACTCCGGCTTCAACTCAGCCGTGGTGGTACGTGCCGTGGACTGACCGCACTGCCTGAGTCGTACGACCCGAACCGAGCCCCGTCCTTTCTTCCTGGAGTGGATATGTCGCAGAAAGACCGCAGCGTCGCCGTCGTCACCGGTGCCACCAGCGGGATCGGCCTCGCCGTTGCCCGCCTCCTCGCCAACGGCGGCCATCAGGTGTTCATCGGCGCCCGGAGCGCCGAGAACGTCGCGGCGACCGTCAAGCAGTTCCAGGACGAAGGGCTGGACGTCGACGGCTCTGACGTCGACGTGCGGTCGACCGAGAGCGTGCACGCCTGGATCCAGGCGGCCGTTCACCGTTTCGGGACGCTCGACGTGGTCGTGAACAACGCGGGCCGCAGTGGCGGCGGCGTCACGGCCGACCTCGCCGAAGAGCTCTGGCAGGACGTGATCGAGACGAACCTCAACAGCGTCTTCCGCGTCACCCAGGAGGCGCTGACCACGGGCGGGCTGCGGGGCAAGGACCGGGGGCGCATCATCAACATCGCCTCCACCGCCGGGAAACAGGGCGTCGTACTCGGCGCTCCCTACTCCGCCTCCAAGCACGGCGTGGTCGGCTTCACCAAGGCGCTCGGCAACGAACTGGCCCCGACCGGTATCACGGTCAACGCGGTCTGCCCCGGCTATGTCGAGACCCCCATGGCCCAGCGGGTCCGGCAGGGTTACGCCGCCGCCTATGACACCACCGAGGAGGCCATCCTCGACAAGTTCCAGGCGAAGATCCCGCTCGGCCGGTACTCGACGCCCGAGGAGGTGGCGGGCCTGGTGGGCTACCTGGTCTCCGACACCGCTGCCTCCATCACTTCCCAGGCTCTCAACGTCTGCGGAGGCCTGGGCAACTTCTGAGGCCCTTCGGACAGCGCCTGCACAGACCCGATGAGGAAGGAGAGTCCGACATGACGACCCGCGAGGTGGAGCACGAGATCACGGTCTCGGCGCCGGCCGCCACTGTCTACCGGCTGATCGCCGAGGTGGAGAACTGGCCGCGGATATTCCCGCCGACCATCTACGTCGACCACGTCGAGAAGGGCGAAGGCACCGAGCGCATCCGTATCTGGGCCACCGCCAACGGCGAGGCCAAGCAATGGACTTCGCGCCGCACCCTGGACGCGGACAGCAAGCGCATCGACTTCCGGCAAGAGGTCTCCGCGCACCCTGTCGCCTCGATGGGAGGCGCCTGGATCATCGAGGAAGCCTCCCCGGGCGTCTCCCGCATCCGGCTGCTGCACGACTACCGGGCCGTCGACGACGATCCGGAGAGCCTGCGGTGGCTGGACGAGGCCGTCGACCGCAACTCCCGCACAGAGCTGGAAGCGCTGAAGACGAACGTCGAACTCGCCCACACCAACGAAGAGTTGACGTTCTCCTTCGAGGACAGCATCAGGATCGCCGGGTCGGCGAAGGACGCGTACGACTTCGTCAACGATGCCGATCAGTGGGCCGAGCGGTTGCCGCACGTGGCCACCGTCCGCCTCACGGAGGACACCCCGGGGCTCCAGGAACTGGAGATGGACACCCGCGCCAAGGACGGCTCGGTGCACACCACCAAGTCGTACCGGGTGACCTTCCCGCACCGGCGCATCGCCTACAAGCAGGTCACGCTGCCGGCTCTGATGACCCTGCACACGGGCTACTGGACATTCAGCCCGGACGACGGGGGAGTCACGGCGTCGTCCCAGCACACCGTCACGATCAACACCGACAACATCACCCGGATCCTCGGCTCCGAGGCCACCGTCGAGGACGCCAAGGCGTACGTTCACAACGCGCTGAGCACCAACAGTCTCGCCACCCTCGGCCACGCCAAGGACTACGCCGAAGCACGGGCCTGATCATGTCCGCGGACGGCACCTCCACCCAGGTCATCGTGGTCGGCGCGGGCCCGGTCGGGCTGATGCTCGCCGGCGAGCTCAGGCTGGCCGGGGTGGCAGTGCTCGTCCTCGAGACGCTCATGTCGCCGACCACCGAGTCGCGCGCCTCCACGCTGCACGCCCGCACCATGGAGGTCCTGGACAGCCGCGGCCTGCTGGCACCGCTGGGGGACGTACCCGATGACGCCAGGGGCCACTTCGGGGGCGTCCCTCTCGACCTCACGCTGCCCAGCCCCTACCCCGGGCAGTGGAAGGTCCCCCAGACCCGGGTCGAGGAGCTCCTCGGCCGGTGGGCGACGGATCTGGGAGCCGACATCAGGCGCGGTCACGAGGTGACCGGCCTGACCGTGGCCGACGAGTACGCCTCCGTCGACGTGCGGACCGCGGACGGGTCGGCGGTGCGCTTCCGGGCCGACTACGTCGTGGGCTGCGACGGCGAGAACAGTACGGTGCGGCGCCTGGGCGGCTTCGACTCCCCCGGCGCCGACGCGGAACGGGAACTGCTGCGCGCCGACGTGGCGGGCATCGAGATCCCCGACCGCCGCTTCGAGCGGCTCCCGGGCGGTCTCGCCATCGCCGCCCGGCGGCCCGACGGCGTGACCCGGGTGATGGTGCATGAGTTCGGCGCTCATCCGTCCGGTCGGCAGCCGGAGTTCAGCGACATCGTGGCCGCCTGGCGGCGCGTCACCGGCGAGGACATCGGCGGCGGCACCCCACAGTGGGTGAATGCCTTCGGTGACACCTCCCGGCAGGCCGCGCGGTACCGCGACCGCCGGCTCCTCCTCGCCGGGGACGCCGCGCATCAGCAGATGCCGATCGGCGGTCAGGCTCTCAACCTGGGCCTGCAGGACGCATTCAACCTCGGCTGGAAACTGGCCGCGCAGGTTCTCGGGCGTGGCCCTGACGGCCTGCTCGACAGCTACCACTCCGAACGGCACGCCGTCGGCAGGGAGGTCCTGAGCAACATCCGCGCCCAGGCGATGCTGTTGCTCGGGGGCCCCGAAGTCGACGGCGTACGGCAGATCTTCACCGAGCTGACCGGAAGCGGGAGAGTGCGGCAGCACCTGGCCGGGATGATCTCCGGACTGGACATCCGCCACGACGCCGGCACCGGCACCCACCCCCTGCTCGGCAGGCGGCTGCCGCACTGGCGGCTCACCTCCTCCGACGGAGCTGCCACCAGCACCGAACTCCTGCGCCCCGGACGGGGTGTGCTGCTCGTCCTGACGGCCGACGCCGCCCTCAAGGACGGATTGCGCGCCGTCGGAGCCCGCTGGACGGGCCTCGTGCGAACGGTGACGGCGACCTCGCTGTCCGGCGAGCCGTCCCCGGACACCGGCGCCCTACTGGTGCGTCCGGACGGACATGTCGTCTGGGCCGGCACCGAGATGGCGGGTCTCACCGCTGCTCTGCACGGCTGGTTCGGCGCGCCGACGGAGCCGTCCCCTCACACCCCGGCGAATTCCGCCGCCTCCGCAACGCCGACGGAGCGGTCCCCTCACACCCCGGCGAATTCCACCGCCTCCGCAACGCCGAAGAACTGGAGATCACTCATGGGAAAGCTCACGGGCAAGACCGCCCTCGTCACGGGATCGAGTCGCGGCATCGGGCGCGCGACAGCGATCCGCCTCGCGCAGGAGGGCGCGCTCGTCGCCGTGCACTACACCGCCGGCAAGGACGAGGCCGAGGACGTCGTCGAAACGATCGAGAAGGACGGCGGTCATGCTTTCACCGTCCGTGCCGAACTCGGCGTCGACGGAGACGTCCACGAGCTGTTCCTGGGCCTGGAGAACGCCCTGCGCGACCGCACAGGGAGCGTCGCCCTGGACATCCTGGTCAACAACGCCGGTGTGATGGGCGGAGTCAAGCCGGAAGAGACCACGCCCGAGACCTTCGACCGGCTCTTCGCGGTCAACGCCAGGGCACCGTTCTTCCTCATCCAGCGCGCGCTGAAGCACATGCCCGACGGCGGCCGCATCGTCAACATCACCTCCGGCCTCACCCGGTGCGCCAACCCCGATGAGATCGCGTACGCGATGACCAAGGGCGCCGTCGATCAGCTGGCCCTGCACTTCGCCAAGCACCTCGGCCCGCGGAACATCACGGTCAACTCCGTGGCGCCCGGCATCACCCGGAACAGCAACCCCGTCTTCGACATGCCGGAGGCGGTGGAGTTCATGGCGGGTCTGTCCGCCTTCAACCGGGTCGGTGAGCCCGAGGACATCGCGGATGTGGTGGCCTTCCTCGCCACCGACGAGGCGCGCTGGGTCACCGGCTCCTTCGTCGACGCCACGGGCGGGACCCTGCTCGGCTGACCCCCCTGAGCTGCCGGCCCGTCGTCCCCGTACGGGCCGGCAGGCGGCCGTCCCGCTGTTCGCCCACGTCCGAGCCGTCCCGCCGTTCGCCCACGTCCGAGGGAGTGTGGACCAAGGAATGTCCTCAGCAGACGACACGATGCTCTCCCGGCTCCGCACGCTGACCGAGCTCAAGGAGTCGGTCCACACCGGCGATCCGGCCGCCACCGACGCCCAGCACGCCAGAGGGAAGCTGACGGCACGGGAACGGATCGAGCTGCTCCTGGACAAGACGTCGTTCACGGAGGTGGAGCCGCTGCGCCGGCACCGCGCCAGCGGGTTCGGCCTGGCGGACAACAGACCGCACTCCGACGGAGTGATCACGGGGTGGGGGACCGTACACGGACGTACGGTCTTCGTGTACGCCCACGACTTCCGGATGTTCGGCGGTGCGCTGGGGGAGGCTCACGCTCATAAGATCCACAAGGTGATGGACCTGGCCCAGTCCGCCGGATGCCCGCTGGTGAGCTTGAACGACGGGGCCGGCGCGCGGATTCAGGAGGGCGTGAGCGCCCTGGCCGGCTACGGCGGGATCTTCCGGCGCAACACCCGCTCCTCCGGAGTCATCCCGCAGATCTCGGTGATGCTCGGCCCCTGCGCGGGCGGTGCGGCCTACAGCCCGGCTCTGAGCGATTTCGTGTTCATGGTGCGCGACGTCGCGCAGATGTTCATCACCGGGCCCGACGTGGTCCGCACGGTGACTTCCGAGGACATCACCCACAACGGTCTGGGCGGCGCCGACGTGCACGCCTCCCTCTCGGGGGTGTCGCACTTCGCGTACGACGACGAGGCCAGCTGCATCGAGGACGTGCGCTACCTGTTGTCGCTGCTGCCGTCCAACAACCGCGAACTGCCGCCCCGCGTCCCCAGCAGTGACCCGGCCGACCGCGAGAACCCGGCCCTGCTCGATTTGGTGCCGGCCGAGCCGGAACGCAGCTACGACATGCACGCCGTCATCGAGGAGATCGTCGACGACGGCGACTGTTTCGAAGTGCACTCGGGCTGGGCCACCAACATCGTGTGCACCCTGGCCCGGCTCGACGGCCAGGTCGTGGGGATCGTGGCCAACAACCCGGGCTCGCTGGCCGGCGTCCTCGACATCGAAGCCTCCGAGAAGGGGGCGCGCTTCGTCCAGTTCTGCGACGCCTTCAACATCCCCCTGGTCACCCTGGTCGACGTACCCGGCTTCCTGCCGGGTGTGGATCAGGAGCACAACGGCATCATCAGGCGCGGCGCGAAACTCCTCTACGCGTACTGCAACGCCACCGTGCCGCGGATCTCCCTGGTCCTGCGCAAGGCCTACGGCGGCGCATACATCGTGATGGACTCCCGCTCCGTCGGCGCCGATCTGTCATACGCGTGGCCGGCCAACGAGATCGCCGTGATGGGCGCCGAGGGCGCGGCGAACGTCATCTTCCGCCGCGAGATCAAGGCGGCTCAGGATCCACAAGCCGTACGCGAGCAGCGCATCGAGGAGTACAGGGAACGACTCATGCACCCGTACTACGCGGCCGAACACGGTCTGGTCGACGACATCATCGACCCTTGCCGGACTCGTGCCGTTCTGATCCGCTCACTCGACATGCTCCGTACCAAGCACGCCGAGCTGCCGGGACGCAAGCACGGCAACCCCCCGCAGTGAGGCTCCGTCCGTGTACGTGCCGGGAGTTGTGACGGCATGACGGAATCACCGGCTCCGTGGGTGGGCGAAGGGGGTGTGCGGATCACCCGCGGCTGAGCCCTCGCGGACCCCGGCTCAGACCGGTCCCGGGCCCGCGTCTCCGGTCCGCGCGTACATCTGCAGGAAGATCCGCGCCCCGTCCGTCACCAGCCCTTCGATCTGCTCGTCCGACAACGGCAGCGCCCCGAAGTAGGACTCCGTCATGACTCCGCCTCCGATCAACATCGCCAAGTGCCGTGCCGCCTGGGCCGAGTTGGCGGCATCGATGGCGAGCAGCCCCTGACGGCCCACCTCGAGCAGTCGCCGTTCCAGCGCCGCCCGCGTCGCCCGCGGCCCGATGCGCTCCCATTCCTTGAGCACGTCGGCGGGCAGCCGGGGCCCTTCGGGGATGATCTGGCGTACGAGAGCGAAGTGCTCCGGGTGGACGTCGGACTGCCTGGCCCAGTCGAGGGCGAGGTCGAGCAGACTTTGCTCCACGCTCGCCGACGTGCGGAAGTGCCGTTCGAAGACCGCCTCCGTGGCCGCCGAGACGGAGGCCGCGCTCTCCAGGAGCACGGTGCGGAAGAGGCTCTCCTTGTCGGTGAAATGGTTGTAGAGGGTGCGGGTGGAGACCCCGGCCTCGGCCGCGATCGCGTCGATGCTCGCGCGGGTGTAACCCTCGCTGCCGAAGACGGTACGGGCGCCACGCAGAATGGCCTGCCGCCTCTCCGGCGTTCCCCTGCGAATCGGCCTGTGCCGCATGTCCATCTGGTTCGCGGTCTTGTTCACTCGTGATACCTCGCGGGAAGAAGGCTGTGGTGTGGTGGGCCCCTCGCCGGACCGCCCGGGTCAGGATTCCTGGATGAGGGGCCGCTGATTGCGTGCCGCACTGCTCGCGATCTCTTCGAGCAGTGCGGCCTGGCGCAGGCAGGCCGACTGCGCGGTGCCGGCGCCTTTCCCGGTGCGTACCGCGTCCGCGAAGGCGGCGAGGGTGGCGGAGACCTGGTCGTGGGGCTGCAGTTCCAGGATCTCGGTGCCGTCGCTGGTTTCGACGTGGAGCGTCGGGACGTGGTCGGCGGGCGGGGTGAAGGCGCGGTCGAGAGTGATCCGGCCGCGGGTACCGGTGATCTCGTACAGCGAGCGGTAGCCGTGGTCCAGGCCGAACGCCAGCTGGGCGGTCACGCCGTCCGGGGTGCGCAGCAGGGCCGCGCCCGCGGTGTCGACCTCCTGGCCGGGACCGCTGATGAGAGACGCACCGAGCACGGCGAGCCGGGGGCCCAGGAAGTGGAGTGCGGCGCGCAGGGGGTAGACGGCGGTGTCCCAGAGGGCGCCGCCGCCCAGCTCGGCGCTGTAGCGGATGTCGTCGTCGGCCCGGCGGGGGACGGTGAATTCGGCACGGAACGAACGCAGTTCACCTATGACGTCGTCAGACAGGAGAGTGCGCACCGTCTCGTGCTGGCTGTGGTGGACGAAGAGGACGTTCTCCATCAGGGCCAGCCCACGGGCCCGGGCGGAGCCGATCAGCTCGGCGGTCGCCTCGCGGTCCGTGGTCAGCGGCTTCTCCGCCAGGACGTGCTTGCCCGCGGCCAGCGCCGCCCCGGCCCAGTGGGCATGCAGGGCGGCGGGCAGCGGAACGTAGACGGCTTCGACGGAGGGGTCCTCGAGCAGCGCCTGGTAGCCGTGGACCGCACGGCAGCCATAGGGACGCGCCGCTTCCTCGGCCCTGTGGAGGGCGCGGCTGGCGATGGCGGCGATCTCGGTCCGGCCGGAGGCCGCCATCGCCGGGAGCATCCGGCGGCGGGCGATCTCCGCGCAGCCGAGGACGCCGATCCGTGTCGGGGCCGTCATCCGGGCACCGCCCCCGTGTTGAGGCAGGCGAGCAGGGTGCGGGCCTGGACGTTGACGTAGTGGCCGTGGCGGGCGAGGGAGCTGAGCTGGTCAGGGGTGACCCAGCTGTAGCCGGGCGGCACATCGGTGCCGATGTCCTCGGTGTCGACGATGAGGTAGCGGGATTCGGCGTTGAGGAAGCGGCCCCCCTCCTCGCTGTGCACGGCCTCGTAGCGGATTCGGGCAGGATCCGCTTCGAGTACCAGGTCCAGGTATCGGGGGCGGTCGGCCGGATCGAGGTGGGCGTAGTTCTCGGGGGTGTACTGGACGGTGGGCCCGAGCTCGACCGTGTCCAGGAAGCCGCCTTCGGCGCGGGCGTGCGCCAGCACGTGCCGCACCCCGCCGAACCGGCGGGTCAGGAAGGCGGTGACTCCGGTGGCGACGGGTTCGAAGAGGGGCTGGGTCCAGCCGGTGACCTCCCGGTTGCCGGCTTGCACCGCGAGAGCCACCACCCGGAAGTAGCGCCCTGCGTCGTGACTGATCGCCCACGGGTCCCGCTGCCATCCCGACACCTCGCCGAGGGGGGTGCGTTCGGCCCGCAGCTCCCGCCGGGACCGCTCGCCGGTGAACCAGGAGAGCAGTCCGGTGTCCGAGTGCAGGGCCCGGCTCCCCGGTGACACGCCGGGCACGCACGCCAGAACGGTGCGCGCGTCCATGTTGATCACGTTGTCCAGGCGCAGCAGTTCGCCGATCTGGCCCAGGGTCAGCCAGCAGAAGTCGTCGTCGACGTGCACGTTCTCGTCCGTCTGGACCAGCATGTTCCGGTTGGACTTCTGGTGGAACCAGGAGCCGTGCTCGGACTGGAGGACGTCGGCCATTACGCGCCCCCTGCCGGCCTGGGTGAAGTACTCGATGTACTTCACGTCGGCGCCGCGGTGCACCTTGGTGTAGTTGCTGCGGGTGGCCTGCACCGTGGGGGAGACCTGGAGCAGATTCGGGTTGCCCGGCTCCATCTTGGCCTGCATCAGGAAGTGCAGCACCCCGTCGAACTCCTTCGCCAGGATGCCCAGGATGCCGACCTCGGGCTGCTTGATGATGGGTTGCTGCCACTCACCGCCCGACTCCTCGTCGGCGACCACGTGCAGTCCCTCGACCGTGAAGAACCGCCCGCTGTGGTGCCCGAGGTTGCCCGTGTCCTGCGCGAACGACCAGCCCTCCAGGGCCGAGAACGGAATCCGCTCCACGGCGAAGCGATGCGCCACGCCGCGCTCCGCGAGCCACGGCATGAAGTCCGGGTTGCGCAGCTGCATGCCCGCCTCGCGTTCTGCGGCGGAGCGGGCCAGCCGGTCCCGGAGCCCGACGTCCTCCCGGGGGCGCAGGGTTGCCGTCGCGGTCATCGGCTGCTCCCGGCGAACTCCCGGACGGAGGAGGCGATGTAGTCGATCATCTCCTCGGTGAGGCCCGGATAGATGCCGACCCAGAAGGTGTGCTCGGTGACGAAGTCACTGTTGGCCAGGTCGCCGACCACCCGGTGCGGGACGTCGAGGTAGGCGGGCTGCCGAGTGAGATTGCCTGCGAACAGCCGTCGGGTGCCGATCTTGCGCTCCTCCAGGAAGTCCACCAGTGCCGCCCGCGAGAACGGGGCTTCGGGGTCGACGCTGATGATGAAGCCGAACCAGCTGGGATCGCTCCCGGGGGTGGGCTCGGGCAGCCTCAAGTACGGGACCCCGTCCAGCCCTTCGCGCAGCCGCCGCCAGTTGCGGCGCCGGGCCTCCACGAAGCCGTCCAGCTTGTCGAGCTGGGTCAGACCCAGCGCGGCCTGGAGATCGGTCGCCTTCAGGTTGTAACCGACGTGGGAGAAGATGTACTTGTGGTCGTACCCCGCGGGCAGCCGGCCCATCTGGTGGTCGAACCGCTTCAGGCAGGTGTTGCTCTTGCCGGGTTCGCACCAGCAGTCCCGGCCCCAGTCCCGCAGCGACTCCACCACGCGGTGCAGCTTCAGGTTCGAGGTCAGGACACAGCCGCCTTCGCCCATCGTCAGATGGTGGGCGGGATAGAAGCTCACAGTGGTCAGGTCGCCGAAGGTGCCGGTGAGCTGTCCCTGGTAGGTGGATCCCACGGCGTCGCAGTTGTCCTCGACGAAGAACAGGTCGTGATCCTTCGCGAGTTGGGCGATCTCCGCGACCTCGAAGGGATTGCCGAGTGCGTGCGCGATCATGATGGCCCGGGTCTTCGGTCCGATGGCGTCGGCGACCCGCTGCGCGGTGGTGTTGTAGATCCCCAGGTCGATGTCGACGAAGACGGGCACGAGGCCGTTCTGCACGATCGGGTTCACCGTGGTCGGGAAGCCCGCCGCGACCGTGATCACCTCGTCTCCCGGCCGCAGCCGCCGGTCTCCGAGCACGTGGGAGGTCAGCGCGGTCAGCGCCAGCAGGTTGGCGGAGGAGCCGGAGTTGGTCAGATGGGCCTTGCGGCGTTTCAGCAGCTTCGCGAAGCGTGACTCGAAACGCTGCGCCCGATCGCCCGCCGCGATCGTCAGATCCAGCGCGGCCTCCACGAGTGCCGCGCGGTCGTCGGCGTCGAGCACGGCGCCGGACGGCCAGATCGGGGTGACGCCGGGGACGAAGCGGCCGTCCCCCTGCTGGTCGAGGTGGTACTTACGGGTCTCGTCCAGGATCAGTGCCTTGTGGTCGCTCATGGCTGATTCAGTTCTCCTGGTAGAGGGCGGTGCCGGCGTGGACTGCGCGTTCCTGCGTGACGTGCTGCCACCAGGACGGGGTGTCGCGGTACCAGGCGACCGTGTCGGCGAGGCCTTGCTCGAAGGGGACCAGGGGTTCATAGCCGAGCTGATCGCGGATCTTGCTGTCGTCCAGGGCGTAGCGCAGATCGTGACCCTTGCGGTCGGCGACGCGGTGGACCATGGACCAGTCCGCTCCGCACAGTTCGAGGATGCGCCGGGTGATGTCCACGTTGGTCAGTTCGTTGCCGCCGCCGACGTTGTAGGTCTCACCGGCCTGACCCTTGGTGAGCACCAGTTGGATCGCGCGGCAGTGGTCGTCCACGTGCAGCCATTCGCGCACGTTGCGCCCGTCGCCGTACAGCGGCACCTGTTCGCCCCTCAGCAGGTTCGTGACGAAGAGGGGGATCAGCTTCTCCGGGTGCTGGTGCGGTCCGTAGTTGTTGGAGCAGCGCGTGATGGACAGATCGACGCCGTGCGTACGCCAGTAGGAACGGGCGACCAGGTCGGACGCCGCCTTGGAGGCGGCATAGGGGGAGTTGGGGGCCAGCGGCCACTCCTCCGTCCACGAGCCCTGGGCGATGGAGCCGTACACCTCGTCGGTGGAGACGTGCACCACTCGCTCGACTCCCCGCTCCACGCAGGCGTCGAGCAGGGTCTGGGTTCCCCCCACATTGGTGCGTATGAATTCGGCGGCGGAGTCCACGGACCGGTCGACGTGCGACTCGGCCGCGAAATGCAGGACGGCGTCGTGGCCGTCGGCCACCTCCGTCACCAGTGGCAGGTCGCAGATGTCTCCCTGCACGAACTCCAGGCGAGGGTGGGACGCCGGGAGATTGTCCCGGCGACCCGCGTAACTGAGCTTGTCCAGGACTGTGACGCGTGCGTCCTCGTAGCCCGGATATCCGCCTTGCAGCAGCGTGCGCACGTAGTTCGAGCCGATGAAGCCCGCCGCGCCGGTCACCAGTACCCTCATGCCGCTCCACCCTCTTCCGCACGGCCCGGGCGTTCGCGACGACGGGGCGCCCGTGCGGCCGGGATGGTTTCACGCCGGCAGCGGAGCCCTCCGGGGCCCGGCCGGAACCGCGTCCTGTCTGTCCTGTTCAGCATGAGGCGGCCACCTCGATCCGTGTGTCGTCACCGACGATGAGCCGGTGGTGGGTGGTCTCCTGCTCGCCCGCGCCCACGTGTGCGGCACGGCCGATGATCGAGTTCCGCAGGGGGGTCACGTCCCGGATCTCCGCGCCGTCCAGGACGATTGAGTCGGTGAGCCGGGTCCTGTGCACCACGCAGTCGCGCCCGATGGAGGTGCCGGGACCGATGTGGCTGTCCTCGATGACCGAACCGGCCCCGATCACCGCGGGACCCTCGACCGTGGAGCGCACGATGCGGACTCCCGCCTCCACGACGACGGTGCCGTCCAGCCTGCTGTTCGTGTCGACCTCGCCGGCCATGGACGGCTTGAGGGTCTCCAGCAGCTGCCGGTTGCATGCGAGGGCGTCTTCGACCCTGCCGGCGTCCTTCCAGTAGCCGTCGTACTCGCTGGCGCGTACGTCATGGCCGTTGGCCACCAGCCACTGGAGGGCATCGGTGATCTCCAGCTCGCCGCGCGCACTGGGCTCGATGGCGGCGACGGCCTCGTGGATGGCGGGTGTGAAGAAGTAGACGCCGACCAATGCCAGGTCGCTGCGCGGTTCGCGGGGCTTCTCCACCAGCCGTTCCACGCGCCCCTCGGCGTCCAGTTCGGCCACGCCGAACGCGCGTGGATCGGTGACCTTGTGTACGACGATCTGCGCTTCGGGGCGGTGCTCGGCGAAGTCCTCGGCGACGGTCGTGACGCCCTCGGGCAGCAGATTGTCTCCGAGGTACATGACGAAGTCGTCGTCCCCCAGGAAGGACCGCGCGAGGGTGACGCAGTGGGCGAGCCCCAGCGGCTCCTCCTGGGGGATGTAGGTGATGGGGACTCCGGTGTCCGAACCGTCGCCGATCACTTCTGCTATCTGCTGGCCGCCGTCGCCGACGATGACGCCGATGTCGGTGACACCGAGGTCACGGACACCCTCCAGGACATGCTCCAGGACGGGCTTGTTGGCGATGGGGATGAGCTGCTTGGGCATGGAGTAGCTGAAAGGACGCAGACGGGTACCTGACCCGCCGGAAAGCACCAGAGCCTTCATCGCGTTCACTCCTGACGTATGGAATAGGCCACGCCGGGCCGCTCCCACCGGGGCAGCAGCCCCGCGGAGACGGCTTCGGCGAGTGAGAGGGCCGCCGCGTCCTTGTCGGACATCAACGGCGGGTGCGTGAACCCCCAGGGGAGAGCGAGTTCGTGGTCCAGCGGATCGATGTCGATCTGGGTGCCTGGGACGTAGGTGCTGGACAGCACGTAGCAGATGCGGGTGTCGTCGTCCCGGGTGAGGAAGCCGTGTCCGACGCCCTCGGGTACGTACACGCTCCGGCCGGATTCGGCGTCCAGCTCGGTGACGTGGTGGCGGCCGTACGCCGGCGATCCGACGCGCAGGTCGACGACGATGTCGCGCAGCGCTCCCTGGACGCAGGTCACGTACTTGGCCTGGCCGGGCGGGATCGCGACGCCGTGAATACCCCGGAGCGTGTTCTTCCGTGAGGTGGAGTAGTTGATCTGACGTGCCGCGAACGGGTGGCCCAGTGCACGCTCGAGCGCATCGACGCGCATGCCCTCGTAGAAGTCACCTCGCTCGTCGACGTGACGTCGTGGGGTGACGACGAGAACACCCGGGACGGTGGTTTCCTCGAGGTGCACCACGCTCACCCCCCGATCCGGAGAGCCTGCGAGCGGCGTTCGACGGACTTGCGGAGTTCGTCGACGACGGTGTGCACCTCCGAATCGCTCAGCCCTTGATGCAGCGGGAGCAGCAGGGTCCGGTCCGCCGCCTCCTCGGCCCCCGGCAGCGATGTGCCCTCGGACCGGTACGCGGGGACCTTGTGCAGAGCGGGGTAGCGGAACGTGGTGAAGATCCCGCGCTCCAGCAGGTCCCTGGCGACCTGGCCGCGGACGGCGGCATCCAGCTGCACCCAGTAGAAGTAGTGCGAGCTGGTGTGTCCTTCGGGCAGGGGCGGCGGCAGCCGCACGCCCTCCGCGTCCGCGAGCAGCCGGTCGTAGAGCGCGGCGATCGCGCGGCGGCGTGCGACGAAGTCGGGCAGCTTGCGCAGCTGCACGCTGCCGATCGCCGCGGTCACGTCGTTGCCGATGCTGCGGCGGCCGAAGCCCTGGACGTTCGGTTCCCACCAGCGGTCGGACACCTTGGCCGCGTCGAAGGCACTGGCGTGCTCCAGCCCGTGGTAGGCCAACTGACGCGCGCGGTGGGCAACTTCCGGATCACGGGCGTAGAAGGCACCGCCGTCTCCCGTGACCAGCACCTTCATGGAGTCGAAGCTCCAGGTGGAGATGTCGCCGAAGGTGCCGCAAGCCTGGCCGTCGGCCGTGGAGGACACCGAGCACGCCGCGTCCTCCACGAGGGTGATGCCGCGCCGCCTGCACAGCCGCGCGATCTCGGCGATGTGGCCCGGATAGCCGCCGTAGTGCAGTACCACCACCGCTTTGGTGCGCTCGGTGAGCGCCCGCTCGATGTGGTCGGCCGTCGGGTTGAGCGTACGGACGTCGGAATCGCAGAAGACCGGCCGGGCTCCTGCCGCGGCGACCGCGTTGGCGGCCGCCACGAAGCTCACGGACGGGAGCACCACCTCGTCGTCCGGGCCGAGTTCAAGAAGATCGACGGCCAGGAAGAGTCCCGACGTACAGGAGTTGATGAACAGCACCTGCTCCGGCCGGGCGCCGATGTGCTCGGCGAACTCCGCCTCGAAAGCCTTGGTGCGCGGTCCGCGACCTGTCCAGTTGGTGGCGAAGACCTCCGCCACGGCAGCTGCCTCTTCCTCGCCGAGGCTGGGCTGGAAAACATTGATCACGCTGTGTCTCCTCGTGAAGGACCACATGAGAAGGCGCCCGGGCCGCGCCGTATGGCGCACCCCGGACGCATGGGATCGGCCGTATGCCCCGGACGAGGTCCGAGGGGGAGCGGCCCGCTAGGGCCGTACGCCCACGAACAGGCCACGGCCGTTGGGACCGCCGGGGTGGTACTCCACCGGGCAGCCGGCCTCGGCGAACGCCGCCTTGTACTCCTCCTCGCTGAAGAGCGAGAGGATCTCGTGCTCGGTGAACTCCCTGATTCCGGAGCGGTCGGCCACGGTGTAGCGGACCGTCATCCGGCTCGTACGGCCGTCCTTGACCGTGTGCGACAGCCTGCTGACGGCCCTTCCCTCTTCCTCGGCCAGGGAGGCCGAGACGAATCCGTCGATGAACTTCTCCGGGAACCACCAGGGTTCGGCGATCAGCACGCCGCCCGGGGCCAGGTGCCGGACCATGGACGCAGCGGTGGAACGCAGCTCCTCGACCGTGCGCGTGTAGGACAGCGAGAAGCACATGCACACGATCGCGTCGTAGCTGGTGCCGAGGTCGAAGTCGCGCATGTCCGCGCTGTGTACGGTGCCTCCCGCGAGCTTCGCCTCGGCGATGCGGCCCATGCCCTCCGACAGTTCGAGGCCCTCGGTGCGCTCGAAGTGGGTGGCGAAGCGGACCAGGTGCTCCCCGGTCCCGCACGCGACGTCGAGCAGTGAACGGGCCTCCGGGCGACGGTCGAGGATGAGCTTGGCGAGGTCGTCCGCCTCGGCTGCCCAGTCCCTGCCGCGCGCGGCATGGATGAAGTCGTAGATCTCGGCGTGGTCGGTGCTGTACACCGCGGGAAATGCTTCAGAAACAGCGGTCATGGCGCCTCCAAAGGCGTGGCTGTGAGTGTGAGTTGGTGCTGGAAGGTACTGAGGGCAGGGAATGAACGGTGTGTCCGCCGGTGAGCCCGGAACGACTCCGGGCCCTCTGCCGCCGGGCAGCGGTGTACGCCGCCCGGCGATCGTCCGAGGCGGTGGTCCATCCCGCGGTGCGCAGCGGCGGGAAGGCCGCTGCGCAAGTACAGGCTGTATTGTCGTCAGGTCGAGTTTGCGCAGGTGGAAGCGTTGCCATGGACCTGCGTGGCCACTGAAGAAGCGATGACGTCCGAAGACCGCTGCCCCCGTTCCGGGGAGCGTTCGCGGAAGCGGCCTCGTGGATACCGGGGTACCGCGGGGATTGCCGTCCCTACCGGTCGGAGGATTCGCCCGTCGTGCCGTTCGCGGCCACGGGCTCGGCATCCGGCGGCGGTTCGGGATCGTCGTCGCCGTGCCCGTGCGTCTGCGCCTCCTTGGGCTGGGGCGGCGCGTCGCGCAGCATCACCGTGGCGAACACGGCAACGCAGGTCAGACCGATGGCACCGATGATCGAGTTCAGCCGCAGCCCCGCAGCGAAAGCGGTGTTGGCGGCGTCGAGCAGCCCCTCGCCGGCCTGTGCCGGGAGCTTCGAGGCCACCGTCACCGCGGCTCCGATGGTGTTCTCGGCACTTGCCGCTGCCGCGTCCGGGACGGAAGCGGGGACGAGTTCGTTGAACTGCTGGCGGTAGACGGCCGTGCCGGCACTGCCGAGCACCGCGATGCCCAGAGAGAGGCCGAGCTCGGTGCTGGTCTCCGAAGTCGCCGACGCCACGCCGGACTTCTCCTTCGGGACCGCCCCCAGCGCGAGGGACGTGCCCAGCGCCATGAACAGGCCGAAGCCCGTACCCATGACAGCGAGGCTGATCACCATGGGTGCGGCCCCGCTGTCCTTGTCCACCTGGATGATCATGGCGTGTCCTGCGGCCGAGGCCAGGAACGCGGGTCCCATCACGAAGGCCGGGCGCACCCGTCGTACGAGCATGGGCGCCAGCATCGAGGTGGCCATGCCGATGGTGGTCGGCGGCAGGGTGCACAGCCCCGCCTGCAGCGGCGTGAGCCCCACGACCATCTGAAGGAACTGCATCAGGAAGAAGTTGATGCCGCCGTTCATGAAGATCCCGACGGCCAGCACGGTGACCGGGACGCTGAACATCCGGTCCCGGAAGATGGCCAGGTCGAGCAGGGGGTGGGTCAGCTTGGTCTGCCGGATCAGGAAGACCGCGAGGATGATGGCGCCGGCCGCCATGTAGCCCAGTGCCATCGGTTCGAAGCCCTGCTCGGCGGCCTTCTTGAGCCCGTAGACCACGCTCAGGATTCCCAGCAGGGACAGAACGACGCTGACGAGGTCCAGCCGTCCGGGATCGGGGTCCTTGCTCTCGGGGAGCACCAGCGGGCCGACGGCCACCAGCAGCACCATCACCGGGACACCGAGGAGCAGCGTCGAACCCCACCAGAAGCTCTCCAGGAGCGCTCCGCCGACCAGCGGCCCGATCGCGGTGCCGCCCATGAAGGTGGCCATCCACGTCGAGATCGCGAAGGTGCGCTGCCCGGGGTCGCGGAACATGTTGGACAGCAGCGACAGCGTGGAAGGCATCAGCGTCGCACCGGAAAGGCCGAGCACCGCCCGCATCACGATGAGCATCTCGGCACTGTTCGAGAAGGCTCCGACGGCTGACGCGATGCCGAAGACCACGGAGCCGACCAGCAGCAGCCGGCGGCGTCCGAACCGGTCCCCGAGGGTGCCCATGGTGATCAGCGTCCCGGCTATGAAGAACCCGTAGATGTCGGTGATCCACAGGAGCTGGGTTCCGCTGGGGTTCAGGTCCGCACTCAGATAGGGGATCGCGAGGTTCAGCGACGTCATGCTCAGCGCGAGGAGCAGTGTCGGCAGCGCGAGGATGGCCAGTCCGAGCCACTCCCGCCGGCCGGCACGGGGTGGTGCTGGTTCAGCCATGGTTCTTCTCCTTCACAGGCACATGCCGGAGTCTCACGCGTCCGCGGGAACAAGCGAGGCGTCCGCGAGTCTCTCCAGTCGGGGCAACAGCGCTGCCGGGGACGGCAGTTCGGCGATCTCCGCGGCGAGCGCCCGGGCCCGTACGGTGAAGTCGCCATCGGACAGAATCGCTCGGCACGCCTCGGCCACAGCCGAGTCGGTGGCCTCTGCCTCAGGAATGGCGAGGCCCGCGCCGAAGTCGGCGAGGCGCTGGACCGGAGGCATGAACACGGGCGTCTCCGGGATGACCAGCTGCGGTACGCACGAGGTGAGGGCCGTCATCGTGGTGGCGCCCCCGGCGTGGTGCACGACCAGGTCGCAGGTGGGCATGACCACGTTGAGCGGGATCCAGCCGGTGCGTACGCCCGGGATCGCGGCCCGCAGTTCGGCGGCGAGCTCCTCCGGGGCGGGGATGACGATGTCCACGTCCAGCGGTGCGATCCGTTCGGACAGCGTCTTCAGGAACTTGAAGCCGCGTTCGTGGTCGGCCCGGCTGCCCGCGGTCAGACACACCCGGGGGCGTTCCGCTCGCGAGTACATCCACGGCTCGAGCCGGCCCTGCAGGTTGCCCGGCATCCAGCGCATGAGCAGATCGTCACGGGAGTCCGGCGAGGCGATGCTCGGCGGGCAGATCCCGATCCGCAGATCGGGTTCCGGCAGCCGGTCCAGGCCCAGTTCGCGCAGTTCGGGCGCAAGCACCCGTTCGGCGGCCGCGTCGGTTCCGGTCCATTCGTCCAGGCCCCAGGCCTGGACGACGTAGGGGACCTTGAGTTCGGCGGAGAGCAGCGCGGCCGCGTAGCTCATCGTGCCGCCCACGAGGAGGTCGGGTCGCCAGGTCTCCACGACCTTGCGGAGCGAGGCGAAGCCGTCGGCGCCAAGGCGGGCGAACCAGCTTCCGATGAACCCCATCATGTCCTGGTGGTTCTCGGTGTCGAACCGGTCGTCCCACTCACGAGCCATGTAGTGCTTGATCTCGTGGTCGGCCACGGACAGCGCGGGCAGACCGGCACCGGTGATGTACGGCACCATCGCCTCGTTGCCGGCCATGAACACCTCGTGCCCGGCGTTGCGGACGGCGGAGGCCAGCGGGACGATCCCGAAAATCGTGGCAGGACTTCCCCCGCCCACGAACAGAACTCTCATGGCTTTTCCTCCTGAAGTACGGGGCTCGTCCCTGGAGCCGGGGCCGGAGCGGATCGGTCTGCCACCGGCCGGGTCATCCGGTGGGTTGCCGCTGTCCCCACACGGAGAACTGCAGGACCGTGACGTCCCGCGACTCGGGCCGGTCCAGGGACGTGACGAAGTCGTCGAGCTCCGCGGCGGTCACCGCACCGCTGTCGACCAGACGGTGGCCCTGGAGCTCCATCCGGGTACGCATCAACTCGTTCTCGTCGGCGCCCTGTCCGGGACCCAGCGGTCGTACGCGCATGTCCACCGATGTCAGACCGCCCTGCGCGAGGTAGGCGGGGAGCCGGCGTGCAAGGCGCATGTCGGCGCCGTTCGCCCGGAAGGAACCCGTGTACGCGGCGACGACCGCGCGTCCGGCAGCGGTGGGGGCGTCGTCGCTCGGCAGGAAGTAGAAGTCCTCCACGAGCAGCCAGCCGCCCGGCGCCAGCCACCGCATCATGCGGGTGAGCTCCTGCTCGGCCTGCGGAAGGCCGGTGACCACGGCCCGCGCGAGGACGAGATCGAACGAGCCGGGCTCGAACTCGGCCTGAGTAACGTCCAGTTGCTCCACCGACAGGCCGGGCGCACGTACGGACCCGAGCTCGCTGGTGTCCACGTCGATGGCGTGCACGGATCCCTGGGGTACGCGCTCGGCAAGCAGACGGGACGTCGAGCCGCTGCCCGCGCCGACGTCGAGGCAGCGCCAGTCCGGCGCGAGGGGCAGTTTGTCGATGATCGCGAAGGTGTGCGGGTCGTAGTTCCGCTCCCACAGCCTGGACAGGATCTGTGTGTCTGTCTGCTCCTGCTGCCCGGACGCTGTTGTCATTCCTCTACCCCTGTCATTCCTCTGCCACTTCTGTCCGTTGCCGGGCTCAGCCGGCCTGTCCGCGGTGCTGCGCGGTGAGTCCTTCGAGGACCGGAACGACGTCTGCCGGGCTCGGGACCGCCAGCATGTCCCGGTGCAGTCCGGCGGCTCCCTCCCTGAACGACTCGTCGTTCAGGACCTGGCCGAGTTGCTTGGTGATCTCGTCCAGAGACGACCGGGCTTGGTCCACGACCAGTCCGGCCCCGCTCTTTTCCACGTACCGGGCGAAGTCCTCGTAGTAGTGGCTCTCCTCCGGCCAGATCATCTGCGGGACCTCGTGCGGCACCGCGGCCGCCATCGTTCCGCCGCCTCCGTGATGGATGAGCGCCGAGCAGGTGGGGAGCAGCAGATTGAGCGGCAGGTAGTCGATGACGCGGACATGGTCCGGGACTTCGCGCACCGCCCGGAGCTGTGTGCTGTTCAAGGTGGCGACCAGCTCGACGTCCAGGTCCCGCGCCGCCTGGAAGAGAACCTCCAGGCTGATGGTGCTGTCGTCGGGATAGAAGCTGCGCATGCCCGCTCCCAGGGACAGCGCGACCCGGGGGCGCTCACGTGGCTGGTACAGCCATTCCGGCACGACCGCCGAGCCGTTGAAGGGCAGCGGCCGGGAGTACACGTAGCGCAGGTCGAGCGGCATCCGCAGCCGGATGGCAGGGGAGTGGTCGACGGTCCACTGGCCGAGCAGCAGGTCCTCGTCGAACTCGATGCCGAAGCGGTCCAGGACCGGCTGCATCAACTGGGCCATGGGGTCGGTGTCCACGCCCGTGTCCGGCCGGCGTACCCGGTCGGCGAGGGTCAGCCGGGTCCAGCCGAAGTCGTCCATGGAGAGCACCACACGGGCGTGGGCGGCGCCGCAGGCGCGTGCCGCGATCGCCCCGGGAAACGACACCATGTCCCACAGGACCAGGTCCGGCTGCCACCCCCGCGCGAACTCCACGAGGTCCTCGACGGTGACGGTGGCGGCGGACGGTGCCGGGGTGAGGCTGTAGTAGCGGGTGAACGCCTCGAGGAACGGCTTCGTCGGCAGCCGGCGGGTGCTTCCCGCGTCGAGTTCGGGCGCGAGGGCGGCCGCGATCCGGTCGTAGAGCTCGTCGCTCCCCGGCTTCTCACCCTGGACGAAGCCTTCCTCGCCCACGGACACCGCGAAGAAGCCCAAGTCGCGGACGACTTCGACCATTTCAGGGTGCGTGGCGATCCGGACCTCGTGCCCCGCACCGCGCAGGGCACCGGCGAGCGGAACGATGGGATAGATGTGCGCCAAGGCGGGCGGTACCGAAAACAAGACCCTCATGAGGGCGTTCCCCTTCTGCATGTGTCATGTGCCGGGTACGGACCGGCTGTACGGCTCACCGGCTGATACGAGGATTCGCTGCGTCGATCTGTTCGAGCACGGTGCACAGGACGACCTCCGGTGGCGCGACTTCCAGGACCGCGATGTCCCCCTGCCCTGCCGCGTTGCGGGGGTCGTCCATGTACGCGCGATAGGCGGTTCCGTCCACCCACTGGGGGTAGTTGACGTAGACGCTGCCGTCCCCGCTGACGCAGGCCTGAGCCGAGATGAAGCCCGGGAAGTCCCGCTTCCACTCGCCGCTGCGGAGCAGCAACTCCGAGAGCGCTTCGGCGTTCCGGGGTCCGCCGACGTGGCGGGTCGCCACGGCGACAAGGCCCGGCGGCTCGCCGGACGCAGGGCCTTCGATCCCCGGTCCCGGAAAGCCGCCGGACACCGTGGCCGACAGGACCCCGGGGCGGTCGGCGAGCTCGGCCAGCGCACGGCCGAGCTCGCCGGTGCGTACCGTCTGCCGGTCGTCCGGCGCGGCTGCCCACTCGGCCCGGACCACGGTGGTGTCGCCGTCCAGGCTCAGATGGACCCGGGCCGAACGGAATCGGGGGACCTGCGGCACGAGACGGCGCAACACCTCCGACGCGGCCTCGGCGAGTGCTTCCGCGACCTCGGGGCCCTCGGTGCGCAGGCACCAATAGGTGACGTATCCGGTCAACGCCGGCGGACTGTTGGTCGATTGCATCGTCACCTCCAAGGCGGGCCGTTCAGCGGAAGTCGCCGGCATGCTCCGCGACCCACTCGTGGAACCGGCGGGGCGGCCTGCCGAGTACGTCCTCGACGGTGGACGTGACCGTCTCCGGCTTGGCCTCCAGCATCGCGAAGTACTCCAGGGCACCGTCCGCGTAGGCGGGCGGCCAGCCGGAGTCGACCATGGCGTCCCGTGCCGCTTCGTGCGGTACGTCCTCCCAGCGCAGCGACTGGCCGGTCTTCTCGGCGATGATCCGGAGCTGTTCGCGCTGGGAGAGCGCCTCGGTGCCCGTGACCACATACCGCTTTCCGCCGTGCCCGGGGGTCGTGAGGGCGCGCACGGCGACGGCGGCCACGTCGGCCTCGTCGATCGGGGAGCGGGCGGCGTCGCCGTAGGGCGAGCGCACCACGCCGCCGGCGCGGATCTGGTGGGCCCAGGCCATCCGTACGTTGCTCGCGAAGCCGGTGGTCTGCAGGAAGGTCCACTCCAGATCCGTCTTCTCGAGCTGCTCCTCGACATAGGCGTGGCAGTTGTTGTCCACCGGTTCGAGACCGATGTGCACCCCGATCGAGGAGACGAAGACCACGCGGCGGGCGTGCCGGCCGATCTTCGCCAGGACCTGCGGAACCGTGTCCACGTTGAGGGCGAAGAACGGCCACATCAGAAACACGGCCGTGGTCCCGTCCAGAGCGGGGTCCAGGCTGTCGGGGTCCGCGAGATCGCCGTGGAACACCTTGACACCCTCGGGCAGCCGGTCGATGTTCGGATCGTCGTGCAGAACCAGCGCGCGTGTCTCGACGCCCGAGTCCAGCAGTTGCGCGACGGCGTGCGGCCCAACGTTCCCGGTCGCTCCGATGACGAGCACGGATTGCTGATCGGCCATGGTTTCTCTCCCACTTCGGTCGGGTTAACGGACTGCTCCCTCGCCGCGCCCTCAGCGGGTCAAGAAAGAGGGCGGAGTGAGGAGTTCTCCTCACTCCGCCCGTCGGCCGTTCTCAGCGATGATCAGGACGTGTAAGGCGTCTTCGCACGTGCGTCGCGCAGCGCCGAGCCCCACCAGATGAGCTGTTCCAGGAGCGACTTGGCAGCTTCCTCGCTGCCTTCGGGGCTGGCGGGCTCGCCGTCGGCCTCGAAGTCGGACCAGCTGTTGTGGAAGCTGATCACGTCGCGCACGGTGGTCGCGTGGACCTCGGCGAAGATCTGCCGCAGGTGCTCGGCGGCCCGCAGACCGCCGCCCTGCCCGCCGTACGACACGAGACCGACGGGCTTGGTCTTCCACTCGTCGAGGTACCAGTCGATGGCGTTCTTCAGCGCGGGGGACGTGCTGTGGTTGTACTCGGGAGTTACCACCACGAACGCGTCCGCGGCCGCGAGCTTGGCCGCCAGACCGTCCACCACGGACTGGGTCGGGGCGTCCAGGTCCTCACCGAAGTCGGGCATGATCAGCGGCAGCGGGTGGTCGGCCAGATCGACGAGCTCGGCCTCCACCCCGCCGTGCCGCTCGGCCTGGCGCGTGAACCAGCGGGCAACCGTGGGCGAGAAACGGCCGCCACGCACGCTGCCGATGATCACGGCCAGCTTGATGGGCGCGTCCTGCATAGTGACCTTCCTTGGAATAGCTGATGAGAGTGCGCCGCCCCTGCCAAGGGGTACACGTTGGCAGCACACATAGGAGTCTCTTCGGTGCGCATGCGTACAACAAGGCACTTCGCGAAGAGTTGAGGGGTCTTCACGAAGACTTGTAGAACCGGGACCCGGCCGGTACTACCGCCGGTGACGGACCACCAGGTTCTCCAGCAGGGGGACGAGGTCGTGCGGGGTAGGGGTGGCCATCATTTCGTCGTGCAGCACCGTCGCCGCGTCCCGGAACGACGGCTCGGCCAGGATTCTTGCGAGCTGATCGCGCACCTGTGCCGCCGATGCGTCTCGGTCGTGCAGAACCACCCCCGCGCCGCGGCGTTCCAGATACCGGGCGACGTACTTCTCACCCCATTTCGGGGCCGGATTGACCAGCTGCGGCAGCCCGCCCGCGATCGCGCCGGCGAACGTGCTGTCGCCGCCCTGATGGATGACGGCGGAGCAGGTCGGCAGCAGCATGGTCAGGGGAATGTACTCGACCGCGCGGACGTTGTCCGGGATCTTCTCCACTTGGGAGAGCTGGTCCGCGTGCAGGGTGGCGACCACCTCGATGTCCAGGCCCGACACCGCCTCCAGGAGGGTGGGCAGAGCCACGGTGCTCTCCCGCTCGGTCACGGCGCGAGCGGTGCCGCCCCACGTCAGGCACACGCGCGGTCGTTCCGGTGGGCTCTGGAGCCATGCGGGCACCGTGGCACCGCCGTTGAAGGGCACGTAGCGCATCGGCAGGTAGGTGTGGTCACCCGCCAGCCTCATCCGTTCCGGCACGGTGTCCACGCTCCACTGCCCGGTGATCAGGTCCTCGGTGAACGGGAGCCCGAAGCGCTCGCAGGTGGGCAGCAGGGCCTGGACCCACGGGTCGTCGGCGGGGGTGCCTCCTCGCTGAAGGGACTGCTCCACGTACCGGGTCCTGGTCCAGCCGATCGTGTCGACGGCCCACAGCAGCCGCCCGTGCGCGGCGCCGCAGGCCCGTGCGGCGACGGCGGCAGGAAGCAACAGCGGGTCCCAGATGACCAGTTCGGGACGCCACCCGCGGCAGTACGCGACGAGGTCGTCCAGCACCGACCTGTGCCCGGCGGGCCTGGGAGCCAGGTAGTCGGTGACGACATCGCGGAGCAGGGCATCACGGACGGGTTCCCATGCGTCGGGGGTGTCGGGGTCGAGCGCGATGTCGACCGGCTCGGCGGACTCTTCGAGGAGTTCCTGGGACTTGTCCAGCGGCTCGCCCACGGGCACGGCGTGCATGCCGAGGTCCGTGATGGTCCGCTGCGCGTTCGGAGTGCTGGCGAACCGGACGTCGTGTCCCGCGCCTTGGAGGGCTCGTGCCAGCGGGATGCTCGTGAAGACATGGCTGGGAAGCGGGATGACGGCGAAGAGTATGCGCACAACTGTCTCCTGAGCAGAGGACGATGCGGGCAGGCGGGCCATGCCCAGGGGTGTGTCAGTCGGTCCCCGGAGACCGTCAGGCGGTCCCCGGTAGACGGACCCGGCCGGTCAGATCCTCCAGGGCAGGGACGAGGGAGTGCGGAGCCGGCACGACAGACATGTCCGAGTGCAGGCGGTCGGCGCCCCTCTGGAAGTCCGGTTCGCGCAGGACCCGTTCGATGCGGTCCGTGAGCTGCGCGGGGGAGGACTGCGCCAGGCTGACCCCCAGGCCCGCACCGCTGTCCTCGACGTGCCTCAGCAGCGCCTCGCTGTTGCCGAGGTTCCTGGGGATGATCACCTGAGGCACCGAGTGAGCGACCGCCGCCGCGAAGCTGCCGACACCGCCGTAGTGGACGAGGGCCGAGCAGGTCGGCAGCAGCCGGCCGAAGGGCACGTAGGACTCGGCACGTACGTTTGCAGGCAAGGGGCCCGAGTGGCGGAGCTGTTCGGCGGGGAAGATCATGACGATCTCCGCGTCCAGTCCGGCCAGCGCGCCGACCACGTCGGAGAGGGCGACGTCGGTGTCGGCGAGCCTGCCCTCGGAGTCCCATTCCAGGGTCAGGCAGACCCGCGGCCGGCTCCGGGGCGCGTCGACCCAGTCCGGTGTCACGCTCTCCTGGCTGTACGGGATCTGACGGACCCGCATGCGGGTGGTCTCCAGCGGCAGCTGCGGCAGGCCCGCGGTCGCCTCGATCGTCCACTGCCCCAGGACCATGTCTTCCGAGTACGGCAGGCCGAAGCGTGCGGCGGCCGCGGTCGCCTGTACGACCTGTGGGTCCTCGCCCAGCCCGGGTCCGGCCTCGTGCCGCCACCGTACGAACTGCTCCCGGGCCCAGCCCAGATAGTCCAGGCCCCAGGTGAAGCGGGCGTGTGCGGCACCGCAGACGTGCGCGGCCACCGCGGCGGTGGGAAAGGTGAAGTCCCACAGCACGAGATCGGGGCGGCCGGCGCGGGCGAAGTCCACCAGCCCGTCCACCATCGGGCGGTGGCCGCCTGGACGGTCAGGGGTGAAGTAGTAGGCCTGCACGGGCAGGAACTGATGTCTGACGAAGTCCCAGTGCGTTCGGTCGGACGGCGAAAGGGACGGCGGCAAGGCGTCGGTGATGCGCCGCAGTTCCTTCTCCCGCGCCTGCCACAGCGGGCTGTCCGCCCAGTGGGCGGTGTCCCGCCACTCGGTCCTGGACCCGAGATCCACCGGCGTCAGACCCGCCGCGCGGATGGTCCCCGCCTCCTCCGACGCGCTGGCCACATGCACGTCGTGTCCGGCCTCCCGGAGCGCGTACGCGAGGGGAACCATCGGGTAGAGGTGGGAGGGGTAGGGGAAGTACGTCATCAGTACGCGCACGGAGTCGGTCTCCCGGATTCGGCGTTCGCAGCGGTGCTCAGCTTCGGCTGCGGTGTTCCTCGGTCAGCTTCGCAAGGACCGGCACGACCTGATCGGGGGTCGGCGCCTGGGCCACGTCCGCGTGCAGAGCGTCCGCTCCGCCACGGAATGCCGGCTCACGCACCAGTCGCATCAGAGCGTCGACCAGTCCGTCCACGGTGAGCCGGCCGTCGCGGGGGACACAGATGCCGGCGCCCAGTTCGGCCGCGTAGCGGGCGTGGTCGAGGTAGTCGCCGCCCTCCTTGGGGATCATCAACTGCGGTACCCGCGCCTGCACCGCGGCGGCGAAGGTGTTCGCGCCCCCGTGGTGGACGACCGCCGAGCAGGTCGGCAGCAGCTGGTTGAGAGGTACGTAGTCGACGACCCGCACGTTGCCGGGAATCCAGCTTCCGTCCGGCAGTTGAGTCCGGTCCAGGGTGGCGATCAGCTCGATGTCCAGATCACCGGTCGCCTTGAGCAGCTCGGCCACGGGGACCGGGTCGTCGGCGAAGAATCTCCGCCCGCTCACCCCCAGGGTCAGACACACCCGAGGCCGCTCCGGGGCCCGGCGCAGCCAATCCGGTACGGCGGCCGCCCCGTTGTACGGGACCCACCGGACGGGGACGTGCCGCACGTCCACCGGGAGCCGGATTCGCTGTGCGGTGGGGTCGACCGTCCACTGACCGACCACGAGTTCCTCGCTGAACTCCTGACCGAACCGCTCGAGCGTGGGCCGCATCAGCTCGGCCATCAAGTCCTCGTGGGGGCTGCTCCCCGGCAGGTTCAGCCGCTCGGTGAACCGCTGCCTGGCCCAGCCGAAATGGTCCAGCCCCCACAGCAGCCGGGCGTGCGCGGCACCACAGGCGCGCGCAGCGACCGGTGCGGGAAAGAACAGCGGGTCCCACAGCACCAGATCAGGCCGCCAGGAGCGGGTGAAATCCGTGAGCGCGTCGACCATGGGCCGGCCGCCGGACGGCGTCGGTGGCTCGTAGTAGTTCGCGAAGGGCGCCAGCATGTAATAACGCAGTGCCGTACGGAGGTTGGCGTCCGCGGGCTCCAGCGCCAGGGCCTCGGTGATGCGCTCCAACGCGGCGTTGTCCGCCGCGGCCCGGACCGAAGAGGCCAGGTCCACCTCGGGACCGACCGGCACCGCGGTAAGCCCGCAGCTGGTGATCGCGTCCGTGATACCGGGGTGCGAGGCCACGCGTACCTGGTGGCCGGCGCTCTGCAGCGCCCATGCGAGCGGAACGATCGGATGCAGATGAGCCACGGCCGGGATGATGGCGAACAGTACCTTCACCGCGGTCGTCCTTTCGCCGTGTCCGGCCCGGTGAAGAAGTCCCGCAGCGGCTCCGGGAAGACGCCCCGCTCCGCGGCCATGGTGACCAGCCCGCCCACCAGCTCGGTGAGACGTCCCACGCCCTCGCCGCCCAAGTGCTCGTACGGCGCACGGTCCAGGCGGTCCGTGGTGTCCTCCAGGTCGCGGCGCAGGGCGTGTCCGTCGGCGGTCAGGGACCCGTCGGCGTCCATCAACCCTCGCCGCCGCAGGCGCTGTTCGGCGGCGGACCAGTCCGACTCGGTCCAGCCGCGCTTGGTCATCACGAGGGCCTTCGGCATGCCCTGTCCGCTTGCCGAATGCGTCACCAGGGCTTCCAGGCCGTCGAGACCGGCGTGGCTCAGCGCGGCGATGTGGCTGTCGCCACGGTGCTCGCGAAGCAGGGTGGCGGCGTACCACAGGGCGAGATGGGGTTCCTGGGGTACGGACTGGTCGGCGTGGGCCGCGTACAGGGGACGTCCCGGGCGGCCGCATCCTCCGGTGGCACGTATGGCCAGTTCGGCGGCTTCGACGAGGTGTGCGCCGGCGAGGGCCGGTTCACCCAGCGCCTCCCGCAGAGTCGCGTCGGCAGCGCGCAGCCTGACGGACCAGAGGAACCCCGGCGAGGCCAGGCTCCACACGTGTGGGACGTGCCGGGCGACGAGGTCGTGCCGGAAGCTGCAGAACGTCGCCGTGACCGTGCCCGGGCCGACCGCGCCGAGGGCCGCCGCCCGGGTGGCCAGATACGTGCTCATGGTGTCGTCGAAGCCGTGGCCGGCGAGTTCACTGTCGATGTACGGAGTGAAGTAGACGGTCGAGTGGAGGGCGTTGAGGACGCCGTGGCAGTCACGTACGGCGCGCGGCGGCAGGTCGGTCGCCACAGGTGAAGACATGGTTCCTCCTTCTTCGCGCTGTTCGGGAGGCGGGCACTGGTTCAGGTCGGCAAGAAGCCCGTCAGCGCCGGTTCCGCCAGGTCCGGGGGTCGGCGAAGCGCACCTCCCGGTCCAGACGGGACCAGCGGGCCACGGTGTGCTGGTTCCGGACCGGATCACCGGTCCCGGCTGTGGCCGCGCCGGTCCGCGCGAGCAGAACGGCGGTGAGGGCGGCCAGTTCGCCGGCGTCGGGCCTTCCCCGGGTCACTTTGATGAGTGCCTGCGATTCGGTCTCTGTCATGATCGGCTCCCGTCCGGTCCGGTGCTCGATGGCCGAACCGAAGTGTTGGGTTCGAGGTCGGGTGCGCCGTGCGGTTCGGTTCCGCCCGCGCGAGGACCGTTCGTCCGTGAGTCGTGCCTGCCCGTACGTGCCACGGCTCCCGCCAGTCCGACGACGAGGCCGAGCAGGCCGGCGGCCGAGACCAGCGCCATCGCCGGCCGAAGGTCCGGGGTGGGCTGCTGATGAGCCGTCACCGTGGCCGCGACGAGCGTGAGCATCAGCACGGCCCCGATCTGGACCGCGCTCTGGTACGTGGCGACGGCCGGACCGCGTTCCGCCTCCGGCACACCCGCGGTTGCCTGCGTGTTCAAGGCGGCGAAGGCAAGGACGAAGCCCGCCCCGACGAGCAGCAGCGTGGGAAGCAGACCGCTCGCATAGGGAACGGGGTCAGGCCGGAGCAGGTAGAGCAGGTAGCCGGTCAGCGGCAGCGCTCCCCCGAGTGCGATCAGCCAAGGTGCGCCGAACCGGCTCACCATCCGGCCCGACCACAGGGCTGTCACGGCCAGCGGAGCGCTCGCCGGCAGCAGCGCGAGACCGGTCCACAACGGTCCCCTGCCGGGCGTCGACTGCAGCTGGAAGGAGATGATGAACAGCAGCCCCAGGTAGGAGCCGTTGAGTGCGGCCGCGCCCAGTGCCGAGCGTGGCAGCGCGCCGGCCTTCAGGACGGAGGGCCTGACCAGCGGGTGGGCGGCTCTGCGCTCGATCCGTACGAAGGCGGCGAGGAGGGCTGCGGCGGCTACGAAGCAGCCTGCCGTGCGGATGCCTCTGCCGGAGGCCCCGGCCGAGGGCACGGACACGATCGCGAACGCGAGTGAGAGCAGGGCTCCCGTGAACGTGACAGCGCCCAGCAGGTCGAGCCGGCGGAGAGCGTCCGCCGGGGGCCGCCGTGCTGTGCCCGTACGGCGCCGGACGCGCCCGTCTCCGGGGATGAGCCGCACCCCGAGAGCGAACAGCAGCAGCACCACCGGGGCCGGGAAGGCCACTGCCCAGCGCCAGCTCACCTCGGTGAGTGCGCCGGACAGCAGGAGTCCCGCGGTGAAGCCGCAGGAGCCGAAGAGCGCGTACACCGAAACCGCCCGGTTCCGGTCGGGGCCCTCGGCGAACACGGCGCCGATGATGGCGAGGCCCGTCGGTGCGGTGAGCGCGGCCGCGAAGCCCTTGACGAAGCGTGTCGCCATGAGCAGGGCGGCGTCCTCGGCCAGGCCTGCGACCACGGACGCCGCGGCGAAGGCCACCAGCGCGATCAGATACACCGGGCGCCTGCCGAGGAGTTCGACGATCCGTCCGCCGAGCAGCATCAGCCCCCCGAAGCCCAGGGCGAAGCCGGTCATGGCCCACTGCACCTCGGTCATCGGGAGACGCAGATCGTCCCCGATCGCAGGCATGGCCACCACCATGACCGAGACCTCGAGAGCGTCGATCAGCATGTTGCCGGCCAGGACGAACAGCAACCCCCACATGCGGGGACTCCAGGCCGCAGCGGCGGCCGGTGCTGCGGCCGGTGGATTCGGTGATGTCATACGCCGGGCTCCTGCTCGGGGCCGAAGTGGTCTCCTGCCGCGGCCTCTCCGGCCCCCGCCGGCCGAGCCGCTCCGCGGCGGCTCAGGTTGCCGTGGTGGTGACTGCGAGTTGCGCGTTGACGGCTTCGACGAGGGCGCGGGGCGTTGCGCCGTCGGTGATGACGGAGTCGCCGAGGGTGATGCCGTACTCACGCTCTATTCGGCCACCGGTCTCCAGCAGGGCCAGCGACTCGTATCCCAGCGCGTCGAAGCTGGTGTCGAGGATGTCGCCGTCCAGGGCGGCGCCCTCTGCGCCGGCCCCCTCGAACAGAATGCGCTTGAGATCGGCGAGGGTGAATTCCCGCTCGGACATGTGAGGCCCTTCTGGTCGACGGTTGGGATTCCCGCGCAGGACGCACGTCACAGAGCAGCCGCCCGCCCTCGGTATCGAGGCCGGGCGGCACGCACGTCGGCTGTGGGAGGAGGAACGCGAGCGTGTGCCGGAGAAGGCGCGGCCGAGCTGCGTGAGCGAGTGCTGGCGTAACGCAGCGCCGACCGCGGAGGGGGGCACACACCTTCCGTGCTGCAACGCGAGGCACTGCAGGGGAAGTTAGTAGCAAGCTTCTTCAGCGGGCGGGGCTGCCGCAAGGCTGTCGATGTCAGATCTGCGTGAAGTTGTGCCATGTGCTTGTGTGGTGGCGACCGGCCACCGGGGTTGCCAGGGTGACGTGCGCGAGCGCTGGGCGAGCGCGTCCCGACGCCGGTGGTCCGGCGCACGGATCTCCGGTGAGGAGAAGCCGCACCGCTCACTACGCTGAGCGGACGCGCCGTGCGAAGCGCGAGGAGAAGGGGGTGGGCGCGATGGACCGAGTCGACACGGTCGTCGTGGGTGCGGGCATCGCGGGACTGACCGCGGCCCGGCTGCTTTCCCGGAGCGGGCGGCGAGTCGTCCTGCTCGAGGCTCGTGACCGCGTCGGCGGACGGGTGTGGAGCGACAGGGAGGGCGGGGTCGTCACCGATCTCGGCGCGTCCTGGATCCATGGGGTCACCGGCAGCCCGGTCGCCGAGGCGGCAGCCGCGTTCGGGCTGCGGACCGCGGAGTTCACGGTCGGCGGGTACCAGCCGTACAGCCGTCCCATCGCGTATTACGGTCCCTCGGGCGTTCGTCTCACCGACGACGAAGTGCGGCGCTTCGTGGCCGACATCGGCGCGGTGGACGCCGAACTCGCCCGCGTCGTGGCCGCCATGGCGCCGGGGCGCTCGTACGGCGAGGCCGCCGAGGCGGCCCTGGCCGCCCAGGGCTGGGGGGCGGAACGCACCGAGCGCGTCCGGGAGCACCTGCGCCACCGCACCGAGGAGCAGTACGGCGTCTGGATCGACGACCTCGACGCGCACGGACTCGACGACGACTCGATCGACGGCGACGAGGTCGTCTTCCCCGACGGATACGACGCCCTCGCGACGCACCTCGCGAAGGGACTCGACGTCCGGCTCGGGCACGTCGTCACCTCGGTGCGCTGGTCGTCCGACGGCGTCCAAGTCACCACCGCTCACGGTGTGTTCACGGCGAACCGTGCCGTGGTGACCGTCCCGGTCGGGGTGCTGAAGTCCGCGGAGTTCAGCATCGAACCCCCGCTGCCCGAACCGGTGGCCGGTGCGCTGGCACGCCTTGAGATGAACGCCTTCGAGAAGGTCTTCCTCCGTTTCCCCTCGAAGTTCTGGGACGACCAGGTGTACGCCGTCCGTCAGCAAGGGCCGGACGGGGTCTGGTGGCACTCCTGGTACGACCTCACCGCCGTACACGGCGTGCCGACGCTCCTCACGTTCGCCGCCGGACCGGCCGCGCAGAGGACGCGGGGATGGAAGCAGGAGCAGACCGTCGACTCGGTCCTCGGCGAACTGCGCCGGCTCTACGGCGACCGCGTCGAGGACCCCACCTCCGTGCATGTGACCTCGTGGCAGGACGACCCCTGCTCGCGCGGGTCGTACGCGTACATGACCGTGGGTTCGGCGCCCGAGGACCACGACCTTCTCGCCACCCCGGTGGGCGGCGTGCTGCATCTCGCGGGCGAGGCGACGTGGACCGACGACCCGGCCACGGTCAACGCGGCGCTGCGCTCCGGCCACCGCGCCGCGTCCGACGTCCTCGGCCGTCCCGTCCCGGTCGAGGACGCCTGGGCCGACGGCTGAGGGCCGCCGCCGTCGGCGGGCGGCTCCGACAGCGGAACGAGGCCGGAGTACGGGGGCCGGTTACCTCGCCCGGCCGCATGAGGACGCACCGGGCTTGCCGGTCCCATTCGTCCAGGTAAGGGTACGAAGAGTGAGCTGTGTTGCACCCCTCAGGAACACCTCACCCTTCTCGAGGACGGAGAGTTCCCATGCCTGACCGTTCCAGTTCGAAGCGCTCGGATGGCACGCAGCAGCAGGTTCAGGAGACGGTCGCGCATCCGGTGCGGGCGATGAGAAGTGCCGCCGAGAGCGTCCCCGGGGCGGAGCGTGCCAGAGGGGTCTTCGACGACATGCTGAACACCGTCGGAATCGTTTCGCCGGGAGCCCGCCGCGTTGCCGCGTACACGGGGGCGGGGATCCTCGGCGTGGCCGGTGTCGTCGAGTGGCCGGTAGCCGTGGTGGGCGCCGCGGCGGTGTGGCTGACGCAGCCGCGTCCCGCCGACATGGACGGCGCGGGGACCGCTGACACCGGCGGCGCCAGGACGCAGAAGCGGACTGCGAAGAAGGCTGCCTCCAGGTCGGCCGGCGGCTCGCGCCCGGCGAAGAAGGCATCGAGCAGGAGCACTGCCAAGAGAACCGCCAAGAGCACTGCCGGCAGGACTGCCAGGAGCACCGGCAAGAGGACCGCCAAGAGCACCACGAGCGCCTCGCGTGCGAAGGCCGGCGGACAGAAGAAGACCTGAGCCCTCCTTGCCCGCCGTGACGACCGTCCCGTCCCCCACGCCCGCACGGAATCCCCGCGAAGGTGAGGAATGCTGCTTCGAGTGCTGGCCGGGCTGCCCAGGCTGACTTCCTCACTTCTCCAGAGCGTTCTGGCCGTGCCTGCCAGGACCACTCGCCGGGTCACGCCGCCGGCGGCCGCCGCGGCGCGCCTGACGGGCAGGCTTGCGAGCGCCGGTGCGCATGAGGCGCTGAGCGGTGCGACGGAAGTGTGCGTGTCCGCCGGGCGGTTCGGGTCGGTAGCCCGTGACGCGCTGACGCCCCGGGTCGGTCAGTGGCGGGCAGGGTCCCGGATGCACCTGGGGCTGCGGTACCCGCGTGACGCACCGGAGGGCACGGCGGAAGGACTCGAGGCCGCCGCGGAGAAGGTGGCCGCCGAACTGGCCGAGCACCCCGATGTGCTGCTCGCCTACTGGGACGGCGGCCTGGAGTGCGTGATCGTCAGGGCCGTCGAGGCCGCGGCCTGCGAGCGGGTGGCCGACAGGGCGTCCGAAATCGCGGCCGAGCACGGGCTTGAACACATCGGCGAACGGACGCCGGAGCACGGCCACCCGGGTGACGTCAGGAACGCGCGCGTCGAGGTTGCCGCGCTCGCGCTCGACGCGGCAGGCATCGCCACGGTCTTCGCGGGGCGGGCGGTGCTTCCGGCGCGCGCGCCCGAAGCCCTGGTGGCGTCAGTCTCGCTCCTGCGTGAGGACTCGCGAGTACGTGCGGCACTGGGCCGTCTGCTGGGTTCGGACGCGAGCGACCTGCTCCTGGGAGCGGCCCAGGCGGCAGTCTGCGGACTCGCCCAGTCACCCGGGCCTCTGCTGCTCGACGCCGCGCTGCGGGCCACGCAGTTGGTGCGGTCACTGGCGCAGCTCGGGACGTTCGAGGCAGTGCACGACACCCTCTGTACTCCGGACCGCCCGACGGTGGCGAAAGGCGCCACCGTGCGCCCGGCACTTCGGACATGCCCGGACGAGTCGTACTCGGACACGGCCGTCAACGGAATGCTGGGCGGTGCCCTCGCCACGCTTCTGTTCACCCGTAGCGTCGACAAGGCGGCGGAGACCGTACTGGCCGGTGTCCCCAAGGCCGCACGCTTCGGCCCCGCGGCCTTCACCGCGGTGCTCGCCGCCGCCCTCGCGCAGGAGGACATGCTGGTCGGCGATCCCGCGAGGCTCCGCCGTCTGGAACTCGTGGACACCGTGGTGCTGCACTCCGGAGCACTCCGCAGCACGCGCCGCACCGTGCTCGAAGTCCATCCGGGCACGACGGGCTGGGACCATGGCCGGCTGTGGCACGCGGCCATGAAGACCCTCAGCGCTCCCGAGGGCGGGGCTGAACCACCCGCCGAGCCACCCCTCGTACTTCGTCCGGTGCCCGATGAGACGAAGTCGGAGGCGGGGCTGATGACCGCCTCGCTGCTCGGCAGGGATGTGGGCACCGTCCTGGTCGGCTGGGAAGTCGAGCCCATGGCCGAGGCCGCGCTGGACGCGGCCCGCCGGGCGGGGCTGCACGTCGTGGTGGTCGACGAGCACGGCCTCGGCGAGTTCGGCACCCTGGCCGATCAACTCACCTCGGGGGAAGTCCCGTTCGCCGGGACCGTCGCCGCTCTCCAGGACGAGGGCCGTACGGTCCTCACCGTGGCGCGAGTCCCGCACGACCGGAGGGCTGAACAACCGGAGCGGGCTCCTTCCGCCCATGACGTCATCGACGGGCTGCTCCGTGGCGACATCGCCGTTGCGGTCACCGACGAGGGCAGTGCCGTCGCCTGGGGCGCCGACCTGCTGTCCCTGCGCGGGCTGGAAGGCGTCTGGCGGCTGCTGTCCGCGGTGACCCCGTCCCGAGCGGTCAGCGGATGGGGCAAGTTCTTCGCGGAGGCGGGCGCCGCGCTCTCCGAACTGCTGGTACTCACCCGGGAAGCACGGTCGCGGCAGTCGCCCGCCTCCCTCGAAGTACGTCTCAGTCCAGTCACCGTCGCCACCGCCGCGTCCCTGACGTGGGGCTGGGCCGCCGCGCAGGTCGTGGCCGCCGGAACGACACCACGGCCCGAACCGCGAGTGCCCTGGCACGCGCTGCCTCCGGACGAGGTCATGGCTCGGCTGCGCAAGGCGCCACCCACCGCGCCCAGGGGATTGTCGGTGACACGACGTCTTGCCGGCCGTCTCGCGCGGGACATGGCCGCGTACCCGCTCCTTGCGCCCGTACGGACGGGGGTCCAGCTTGCCCGCGCCGTGTGGGCCGAACTCGACGACCCGTTCACGCCCGTGCTGGTGGTCGGCGCCACCGCGTCGGCACTGCTGGGATCGGCGGTCGACGCCTACCTCGTCCTCGGCGCCGTAGGGCTGAACGCCCTGGTCGGCGGGGCCCAGCGGCTGCGCGCGCAGAGGGCGTTGTTCGCGCTCGTCACCGAGCAGCGGCAGATGGCCCGACGGCTCGATCCGTCGACCGGTGAGGTATCCGTCGTCGAAGCCGCCGGCCTGGCGCGGGGCGAAGTGATCGAGCTGCACGTCAACGACGTGGTCCCGGCAGACGCGCGGCTGCTGGACGTCGACGGATGCGAGGTCGACGAATCCTCGCTGACCGGGGAGTCACTGCCGACTCCCAAACATGTGGCCGCCGTCCCGGGTGCCTCACTCGCCGACCGGAGCTGCATGGTCTTCGAGGGCACCACAGTGGTGGCCGGCTGCGCGCGGGCCGTGGTCGTGGGCACCGGCCACCAGACGGAAGCCGGCCGTGCCGCGTCCCTCGCCGCCCGGGTCCCCATCTCGGCAGGAGTGCAGGCACGACTGCACAGGCTGACCAGGCGAGTGCTGCCCTTCACCCTCGCGGGCGGTGCCGCCGTCGCCGGTCTGTCCCTGTTGCGCGGACGTTCGATGCGTACGGCGCTCCAGGGCGGACTCGCCGTCGCGGTTGCGGCCGTACCCGAGGGCATGCCCCTGGTGGCGACCGTGGCACAGATGGCCGCCGCACGGCGTCTCAGCCGGCTCGGTGTCCTCGTCCGTACGCCGCGCAGCCTGGAGGCGCTGGGCCGCGTCAACGCCGTCTGCTTCGACAAGACCGGGACTCTCACGGAGAACAAGCTGCGGGTCGTCAGTGTCGTCACCGCGAGCGGTGACGATCACAAGGCGGCCGACGCCAGGGCGTTCCCGGTCCTTCGCATCGCCGCCCGTGCATGCCCGGCCGCCGCGGACGGGGCGGGTGTCCACGCCCATGCCACCGACGAGGCCGTCCTGGCAGCCGCCCCGCGTGAGACCGCGTGGACCACCGTGCGGGCCGAGCCCTTCGAGTCGAGCCGCGGGTTCGCAGCCGCCATCGGAAGGGGCGCTCACGGTGACGAAACGCTGGTGGTCAAGGGCGCGCCGGAAGTCGTACTGCCCTGCTGCCCCGATGCGGACCCGTCTGCGGTCGAGACGGCAGACGCCCTCGCCGCCCAGGGGCTGCGGCTGCTCGCCGTGGCCCAGCGTCCCCTGGGCGTGAACGAGGCGGCCGATGTCCTGGACAAGCCGCTCGAACTGCTGGAACTGATCGGGTTCGTGGCCTTGGCCGACACCCCACGCGGCAGCTCCGCCCCGCTCGTGTCCGGGTTGACCGAGGCAGGCGTACGTCCCGTCATGCTGACCGGCGACCATCCCCAGACCGCCCGGTGCATGGCGATCGCCCTCGGCTGGCCCTCCGACGTCACGGTGGTCACGGGCCACGACCTGGCCGCGCTCGACCGGGCGGGGCGGGCTCGCGTTCTCAAGAGCTGCGGCGTCGTGGCCCGCGTCGCACCCGAACAGAAGCTCCAGGTCGTCGAGGCGCTCCGGGAGGGGGGACGCGTCGTAGGCATGGTCGGGGACGGCGCGAACGACGCCGCCGCCATCCGGGCCGCCGACGTCGGGATCGGCATCGGCGCGCGCGGTTCAGCGGCCGCACGCAATGCCGCCGACCTTGTGATCACCAACAGCGAACTCTCGGTGCTCATCGACGCCATCACCGAAGGCCGCGCCCTGTGGCGCAACGTGGCCGACGCCATCAGCATCCTGCTCGGCGGCAACGCGGGCGAGGTCGGCTTCTCCGTACTGGGCACACTGCTCTCCGGCACGTCACCGCTCTCCGCGCGCCAGCTGCTCCTGGTGAACCTGCTCACCGACATGTTCCCGGCCATGGCGATCGCGGTCACGCCTCACGACCAGGGCTCCGCCTCGGAGGACACCCTGACCGAGACGCACGCCGCGAGTCCCGTCAACCTGGGGGAGCCCCTCACACACGAGATCCGCCGGCGTGGTCTGATCACCGGAGCCGGCGCGGCGACGGCCTGGCTGGCCGGCAGTCTCACCCCCGGATCGGCACAGCGCACCAGCACCATGGCCATGTGCGGCGTGATCGGTGCCCAGCTCACCCAGACCGTGGCCGGACGCCGCGACAGCCCCTTGGTCCTCGGTACGGTCATCAGCACGGCCGCCGTTCTCGTCGCCCTCGTCCAGACGCCCGCCGTCAGCCGTTTCTTCGGGTGCACTCCCTTGGGCCCCGTGGCCTGGGCAGGAGTGGCCATTGCCATCGGGACTTCTTCGGTGGGGCCCCGACTGGTGCCTCAGGCCGACGAGTTGCTCTCACGCCTCACATCACGGCTGGGGTCCGTACTGCACACCCGGGACGGCTCTGGCCCCTTGAGCCTTCTCCGACGACGCCCGCCTCACTCACCGCCGCGCTGAGCAGGGCCACGCCACGGCGTCGTGCTCCTGGGGCTCAGACGGTGGGTCGCGTACGGGACGGGATCGGTGAAAGACAGAGAGAGGGCGGGAGTCAGCTGCACTGACTCCCGCCCTCTTCTTCATGGGCCCTTGCAGGTCAGCGGCTCATCCACGCTGATCGCTGCGAAGTACCCCCGGGGCGATTCCGACAGCATCTACACGTATCCGTACCCGTCGTGAGCTGGTGGTTTCTGCAACCGTTGAGGTGCCCAGGCGCCGCCGCCGGGGCGGTGATGCCCGATGAGCCGTCCGATTGCCCCGTCTGTCCGGTCTGCACAGCGAGGGGGCCGCCAGTCCGTGAGTGCACCCGGTGGGGCGGAGGGCGTTGGCGGGTCATCGCAGAGGGTTGCTTTGGACGTCTGGGCGCGGCGCGGCGGCGGACTGATCGTTACCGCCGTGGCTGCGTATTCCTCGTATGAGCACCAGCGTGACTTCGCGTTGCGGGGTGGGGCGGATGCAGTAGGCGCGGCCCTCTGGCCGTTGTCTGTCGACGGCTTGCTACTACTGGCGACTGTCGGATTGCTTAAAACCCGGCCCAAACGTCAGCCGAAGAATGCAATGCGCTGTCTTGGTGGCGTTCTTGCTGGGGATCGCGGTGTCACTGGCCGCCAACGTCGCCGCTGCGCCCACTCTCGGTTGGCGGGAGGTCCTGGTTGCCGGGTGGCCGCCGGTTGCCTTGTTGCTCTCGGTGGAGCTTCTCGCTCACCGCTCTGGCCCACCAGACTTCGCCGAGGCCGAGCCAACGGCTGTGAGTGCAGGTCTCGCTGATGGGCAGATTGGTTTGGGTGAGGCGGTGTCGGCAGGAGCTGTCCGGCCGGCGGAGTCTCGGCCCACGGCTGAGCAGGCCATGTGGTCCCACTTCCAACGCGAGCGATCTCGTGGGCGCATGCCGACGGGTGCCGAGTTGGACCGTGTGGCGGGCACCAACAACTACGGATGAGCAGTACTTGCCCGATGGCGGCAGAACGGTCAGTGGGAATCAGTGGAGGAGCTCGGCAGATCGCACCGACGTCAACAGCTGGGCCGTCTACTGCAACGCCGAGCGGACGGCGGTAAATGCGGCCGGGAATGGCCCTTTGCAGTCAGCTACTCGGACCGTGGGGGGCTGTATTCGATGCGGCGCAAGACGGGCTCCAGCCGGTCGACGGCGTACGGCGGTGCAGCCGGCGACGCCTGCCCTACCGGAGTTCGCTGAAGCGTTCGGTTTCCCGGGTTCGACCCGCGACAATGATGGTGTCGTTTGCTTCCACCGTGGTTTCCGCGGTTGCGTAGGTGAAGCCTTGGCCGGGGCGTTTGATGGCGACGACTGTGATGCCGTAGCGGGAGCGGACGGCGCTGCTGGACAGGGGGAGGCCGATGATGTCGCCGGGCGGGTTCGTTTTGACCATGGCGAAGTCGTCTTCGAATTCGATGTAGTCGAGCATGCGGCCCCGTACGAGATGGGCGACGCGCTGGCCCATGTCGTGTTCTGGGTATACGACGTGGTGGACGCCGAGCTGGGTGAGGATTCGGCCGTGGGCTTCGCTGATGGCCTTGGCCCAGACGTTCTCGACACCGAAGGAAATCAGCAGCGAAGTAGTGAGAATGCTGGCCTCGAGGTCGGTGCCGATGGCCACGACGGCGCGGTCGAACTCGTGGACGCCCAACTGGCGCAGGGCGTCCTCCTTGGTGGAGTCCGCCCGCACGGTGTGCGTGAGGGCACCGGAAAGGGTCTGGACGGTCTCAGCGTCCTCATCGATGCCGAGGACTTCGGTTTCTTCATCGACGAGTTCTAGGGCGAGGGCGCGGCCGAAGCGGCCCAGGCCGATGACAACGACTGAGTTCCCCGGGCCGCCGCGCCGTTTCCTCGGGGTTGTCTTTCTAGCCAATGACGGGTCGCTCCTCGGGAAGGTCATACAGGCGAACGCGCTGGCGCAGGGCGAGCGCGGACGCGACGGTGATAGGGCCGAGCCGGCCGATGAACATCAGCGCGATCAGTAGAAGCTGCAAACCTGTAGGCAGGTCGGCGGTGATGCCGGTGGACAGTCCGACGGTGGCGAAGGCGGAAGTGACCTCGAACAGTGACTGGTCCAGTCTGTGGTCGGTGAACACCATGAATACCAGAGTGGATGTGACGACCGCCGCCACGGACAGGAGCACCACGGTCAAGGCCTGACGTTGAAGGTCACTGTGCACCCTGCGGTGGAACAGGTTGACCGCGCCTTCGCCACGGATCTCTGCGTAGATGACGAAGAACAGCACGGCGAAGGTGGTGACCTTGATGCCACCAGCGGTGCCGGCGCTGGCGCCGCCGATGAACATCAGCACATCCGTGCCCAGCCAGCTGGCCGGGTTCATCTCGGAGGTGTCGATGCTGTTGAACCCCGCGGTGCGCGGCATGACGCCCTGGAAGAATCCGGCCAGCAGTTTTCCGGGCACATTCAGGGTGCCCAGGGTGGCTGGGTTGGACCATTCGATCGCCGTGATGAAGGCGCTGCCGCTGACAAGGAAGACACCAGTGGCCAGCAGCACGATCTTGGTGTGCAAGGACCATTCGGGCGGCTTCCGGAGTCGACGGCGAAGCTCGAACAGAACGGGGAAGCCCAGTCCGCCGGTGATGACGGCCAGCGCGATCGGCAAGCAGATCCAGGGATCGGTGACGAAGCCCATCAGACTGTCGGAGTGCAGCGCGAATCCGGCGTTGTTGAATGCCGAGACGGCGTGGAAGACGCCGAGCCACACAGCCCGCGGCAAGGGCTCGTCATAGCCGGTGCCGAACCGCAGAGCCAGCACCAGCGCCGTTACCGCCTCCACCAGCAGGCTGACCTTGACCACACCGGTCACAACCGCGCGGACATCTCCCAGGCCCAGGGTCTTGGTCTCCGCTGCGGCCGTCAGGCGCGCCCGCAGCCCGATGCGATTGGAGATCAGCAGAACCAGCACGGAGGCGAAGGTCATGATGCCGAAGCCGCCCACTTGGATGAGCGTCAGGATCACCGTCTGCCCGAATCCACTCCAGTAGCTCGGGGTGTCCACCACGACCAGACCGGTCACACACACCGCGGACGTGGAGGTGAACAACGCCTCCAGCGCACCAGCACCGCCCACCCCGGCCTTGGCCACTGGCAGCATCAGCAGACCGGTTCCTGCCGCGATCGCCACCGCGAAGCCGGCAACGACCACCTGCGCCGGATGCCGTAGGCGCGGCCACCGCCCCGTCACCACAACAAGACCTCCGCTGCGCGGGACACCCCGATTGTTCGCACTGGGAGACGATAGACGACCCCACACCTTCCCGGGCACGGCAAATCTGCCGTCCGCCCGCCGCCGTCGCCAGGTTCGGGGCAGACCGGCCGAACGCAAATGATCAGGGCAAGTCTTCCCCAGCGGCCAGCCATTGGCCGACTGCTTTGACGTAGCCGTCTGGCGCTTCCAGCGGCAGCAGATGCCCGGCCCTCGCGAAGACACGCCGTTCCCAGTCGGGTCGGCGTCTGGCCAGATCGTCGATCGTGCTTTGGGAGATGAGGGCGTCCTGGTCACCCCAGAGCAGCAGCACGGGCGCGTTCACGGCGGCGATCGCCCGGTGGATGGGCCGCTGGTCGATGAACAAGGCCGATGTCACCGAGGCGAAGGCCGTGACGGCGTCCCCGAGCCGCTGCGGTTGCGCGCCGCGCACTTCGGCGTTCAGCAGCGCGATCATCTCCGGTGACAACCACGACAGGTCGCCGCCGACGGCCTCGCCGCCCGACCGGTTGCCCGAGGCGGTGACCATTTTCAGCTTGAGGTCGAGCAAGCGTCGACCGGTCAGGCGCAGCACGGCCCGCGCGGCCGGTGGGCCGACGGCCAGGCCCGTCCTGCCCAGGGTGCGCCAGAACAGCACCTCGCCGGCGGGCAGCGGACCGGGCAGTGCGGGAGCCGCGAGTACGACCCGTCCGACCCGCTCGGGGGCCGAACCGGTGAACAGCACCGCCACAAGCGCACCCATGGACCAACCATGGACGACCGCGTCCTGGACGCCCAGCCGGGCGGCGAAGGCGCTCATGAAGCGCGCGTTCGGCGCGGCTTTGGCCGCCCGGGGGTGCGGCGAGCCGGTGTGGCCGAACAACGTTCCCGGCAGATCGGGGGCGATGACCGGCCCGAGCGTGCTCAACGGTGCGATGAGGTCCAGCAACATCGACGCGCTGCCCGCCATCGGGTGGATCAGCAGATGGGTGGGTCCCGCCCGGCCGGCATCGGCGCTCAGGTAATGCACGCTGGTTCCGCAGACGTCGATCGCCTGGCTGCGGATCCCGGCCCACCGCGGGGACAGCACCCCCCAGTCGGCATGACGCATCCTTCCTCCTCCACCTCGCTGATGAGCAGGAGCCGCTGCTCCCGGCTGGTGACTGGTCCCGCCGAACCGGTTCGTCCTGATCGGACTGGGACCGCGGAACTACGGGCAGGTGGGTTCGGTGGCCTCCCGGGCTCGGGTGTGGGCCATGCGGTAGGACTCGTTGCGGGTTTCGACAATGCTGGCGTTGAAGGTGAGCCGGTCGACGATGGCGCCGCAGAGGGGGGGGTCGGTGAAGGTGTTGGTCCAGCGGCCGAGGCTCTCGTTGGAGGCGATGGCGACGCTGGCCTTCTCCTCGCGTTCGGTGAGGACCTGGAAGAGCAGGTCGGTGCCGCGTTTGTCGAGTTCGATGTAGCCCAGCTCGTCGATGCAGAGCAGGTCGACGCGGCCGTAGCGGGTGATGCCATGCAGTGATCAGGGGGCTGGAGAACCGGCGTCCGCATCTCGCCGGGCCTGAACAAGCAGCGCCGCCACGGGACCCGTGAACAAGGCGACCATGACGGCCGCGTCCACCACCGGGTTCTCGGTCACGATCCCGAGGGACAGGAACGCGAGCCAGAGCAGGGTCGTGAGCCGCACCGGAGTGCTACGCCAACCCCAGCTGCCTTGCCCATAGTTGTCGGTGAACTGCTTCGCCCAGCGCGGGTCATGGGCCACAGGGACAGCTTCCATCGCCGTCAGGGCGCGCCTCTCGCGTTTCGACACCACCACTCCAATCGGGCGATGAACGTCTCGCTCTGCATCGCACCGCTGCTCGCGGGCGCCTGGCGCCATCCTCAGCGTGCGATCGGGCGACGCCATCGTCCTCCGGTCGGCGGTCTGGGGCAAGGTCCCATGTGAGCGGCGGAGCACCGTCAGGACCTTGTCCGCCCGTGGTCACGCCAGCAGGAAGTAGCGCCGCCACACGTAGCCGGCAGCGTGGGTCACAGTTCCGAGCCGGCGGTGGGGGGTCTCGGGGGTCGTGGTGCAGCGCGTCGGGCGGCTGCCCGACATCCCAGTTCCTCGGCCAGCTTCTCCACGCGGCGTGTGAGCGCGTCCCGTACCGATCGCGAGCTTTCGACGTCCAGGCCCTTGAGGTCGGGCAGGGCCCCAGTCGGAGTAGCTGCGCCCGGGCAGGACGGGGCAGGCGTCGTTAGCAGCCCAGAGAGATGACCATGTCCGCTGCGGCGACCACCTCGTGTGTGAGCGCTTTGGGAATTCACGGCCCGGAGACAGACCGGTCTCACTCATCAACCGCAGCGCCACCGGGTCGATCCACTCCGCCGGCAGCGTCCCGGCGCTGTGGACGTGGACGGGGTACGTGGGCGCCCGGCGCGGCAGAGCGGCCGCGAGTGAGGCGGGCCTCGACTCGTGCGCAGCCGTCCTTCTGGAGAAGATCGGCGACGAGCACCTCGGTTTCGATGCCGTAACGGGAGCGCAGCTCGTCGGCTGTGGCCTTGAGGCGGGTCTTGTCGCGGGCGACGAGGGCGAGATCGGCTCCGCGTGCCGCGAATTGGCGTGCGCAGCCGGCTCCGAGGCCGGAGCTGGCTCCGCTGATCAGTACCGTGGTCATGGGTTCCCGGGGTGAGGTGTGCGCCGGTTGCACTGCGGCATCCTGGATCAAAGAACTTTCCAGAAGAGTCGCTGTCGGCGGCGCTTGAATCGTGGTTCTGGATCACTTTCCGTGCTCGGGCCACGGAGGGTCACCGAATCGGCGATCAAGATCAGGCCGAACCCGGAGCGGTTCAGGGATGCGTTCCATGCAACCGGCGGGACAAGTCTGTTCTGCTCGGCGTTTCGGGAGGTACGTTGGTGGACGAATCCCTCTGAGGGAGGCTGAGTCCATGCCGTGGTTCGTATGGCTGCTCGCCGCCGCGGCGCTTGGTACCGCGGAGTTTTTCACTCTGACGCTGGTCTTCGGATTGCTGGCAGGCGCTGCATTGGTTGCCGCCGTGGTCGCTGGCGTGGGCATCGGCATTCTTGGCCAGCTCGTGGCCCTCGGAGCGGCAGCGGCAGCGGGCCTCATCATCGTCCGTCCTGTCGCGCTGCGGCACATGGCCCAGTCACCCATCGCACAAGAGGGCAGCGATGCGCTGATCGGCAAGCGGGCCGAGGTCCTGCAGGAGGTCACCGCGACCCGCGGCCTGATCAAGCTCTCCGGCGAAGACTGGTCCGCCCGCGTCCTCGATGAAAGCCATGTGATCCCGGTGGGAGCGCTGGTGGATGTCATGGAGATCGAAGGCGCTACAGCCATCGTCTACCCCCGCGAACTCCTTCCATGAACGGCTGAACACATAGCAACGGAGGAAGTATGGACCCGGTCGTCATCCCGATTCTTGTGGCGGCGATCGTTGTCGTCTTCCTCGTGGCCTCCACCGTGCGAATCGTCCCGCAGGCGCGCCGTTACAACATCGAGCGGTTCGGCCGGTATCGCCGGACGCTACAACCTGGCCTGAACTTCGTCCTGCCGGTGGCGGACCGCGTCAACACCAAACTCGACGTGCGCGAGCAGGTGTATTCGTCCGACCCCAAGCCGGTGATCACCGAGGACAACCTCGTGGTCAACATCGACACCGTGCTCTATTACCAGATCACTGACCCGCGGGCAGCGGCCTACGAAGTCGCCAGTTACCTGCAGGCCATCGATCAGCTCACCGTGACAACGCTGCGGAACGTCATCGGCAGCATGGACCTGGAGGGGACGCTCACCTCACGTGAGGAGATCAATAGCCGGCTCCGCGCCGTCCTCGACGATGCCACCGGCAAGTGGGGCATCCGGGTCAACCGCGTCGAGATCAAGGCCATCGATCCACCGAACACCATCAAAGAGGCGATGGAGAAGCAGATGCGAGCCGAGCGTGACAAGCGCGCGGCCATCCTGCACGCCGAAGGAGAGCGGCAAGCCAAGGTCCTTACCGCGGAAGGCACGAAGCAGAAGGACATCCTGGAAGCACAGGGCACGCAACAGGCCATGATCTTGCGGGCGGACGGCGAGGCAAAGGCGGTGGAGCGCGTCTTCCAGGCCGTCCATCGCAACAATGCGGACCCGAAGATCCTGGCCTACAAGTATCTCGAGACACTCCCGCACCTGGCGAAGAGCGACAACAACACGTTCTGGGTGATCCCGGGGGAGCTGACCGAGGCAGTTCGCACCGTCACCAGCGCGTTCGGAGATCAGTCAACGATGGGTCTTCGCCAACCTGCGCAACCTGAGGAAGCAACCACTTCCGACGCTGACGACACGTCGGACAAAGGCGGGACTCCAGGGCTCGAGGAAAGCTCGACGCTCTCGCCTGACGCTGACGAGGCCGCGAAGCAGGCCGCCGCGGCGGTGAACGAGGCCAAGGCCGAGGCCGAGGCCGCGAGGGCGCCCCAGGCGCCGAGCCGAGGGCAGACGCCCGGCGAATGAGCCCAACCCTCGGCTGCCGCCAGAAACATTTGGCGGCCCGGCCCGGCCCGGCCCGGCCCGGCCCGGCCCGGCCCGGCCCAGGTCAGGCGGCGGCATGGACGGCCGTCGTCCGTTCCTGCGCCTCGGCCCGGTCCGTGCGGCCTCGATGCTCGCCCCTCATAGCCGACTGCTGTGCACGATGACCCTCTCCCCGTCGTCAGTCGCCGACCACGCCACGCCTTCGTCGGGATCCTGAGCCGCACCGGTCGCCAGATGAGTCGCTCTCGGCGGCGCTTGAATCGTGGTTCTGGATCACTTTCCGTGCCCGGGCCACGGAGGATCACCGAATCGGGCGATCATGAACGGCCGTGGGTGATGTTCTTCTCCAGGACTTATCCACGAGGTCCAAGACCCTCTGCTCGAAAACGTAGCGGTAGACGTGGAGTTCGTACTAATACGGCCTGGCCAGCAGCTTGTCCAGTCCCGGTTGATGGCTGGTACCGATGATGAGAAAGCAGACACGAGCGCCTTCGTCCACCATCTCGAAGTAGAGGGTGTGGGGGAAGCTGACCCGTGCGCAGAGGGGCGCGGCACTGGTCGCGTAAGCAGATAGCGACCCGACGCGTCCCCGAAGGTGAGCACGCTCACCGGACCACGAGGGGTGTGGCCTTAGCGTCGTTCTGCACATGGCAAACAGACCGAGCGGGAGAAAGGGCCGGGGATGGTGTGGGGCAGTCGGCTGGCGGTCGTGGCAGCTGTGGGCGGCGGCGTGCTGGCCGGGTACTGGGGGCTGGTCACCGGGGCGATGCCGCTGGACGTCGGTGTCGGCCGGCGAACCCGCCCGCTCGGGCCGCAGACAGTCGGCATCCAGGCGCCCCGGGAGGTGGTCTTCGATGTGATCGCCCAGCCCTATCTGGGGCGTGCCACTCGGGCGATGCGGGAGAAGGTGCGGGTGCTGGAGCGGGGGAGCGACATGGTCCTCGCCGCCCACTTCACCCCTGTGGCAGGTGGGCGGCTGACGGCGACGACGGTGGAGACGGTGCGGTTCACCCGTCCCGAGCAGGTCAGCTTCCGGCTGGTGCGCGGGCCGGTACCGGCCGTCGTCGAGTCGTTTCAACTCACCCAGCACGCATCGGGCACGCAGCTGGAGTACCGGGGCGAGATGGAGACCGACGGATGGGTCCTGGGGGAACGCTGGAGTCAACTGGTGGCCGCTCGCTGGGAGGAGACGGTCGCGGCCTCGCTGACGTCTGTCAAGGAGGAAGCGGAGCGCCGCTCACAGTCCGGAAGTGAAAGGCCAGGCCGATAGGGCAGTGCTGGGGGCGGGGCACTCTGATGAGCGGACTTGCACTTCTCGGCTCGTTCCGGGCGTAGCGTCCTGTCATGGTGCTGCGATTGGTGCTGGGCGCGGTGTTCACGGCGATGGCTGTCGGCCAGCTCGCCTCGTTCGGGCAGATGCCGGGCATCCTCGCCGCGTACGGGCCGGTGAACAACCCGGCAGGGGCCGTCCTGGCCGTGGTGTTGATCACGGGAGAGCTGGTGTGCGGGGTGTGGTTCCTGGCCCGCCCGCGCTCGAAGGCGATCGTCCCGGTGTGGGTGTACACGGGGGCGTCGCTCATCTGGAGCACGCTCGCGGTGCAGGCGTTCGCCCGGGGGTTGGCGGTCGAGAACTGCGGCTGCTTCGGCGTGTATCTGTCCCAGCGCCTCGGATGGCTCGTACTGGTGCAGGACGCGTTGATGCTCCTGTACGCCGCGGTGCTGCTACGCACCGCGCACAGCGGACCCTCCCGGCCTCGGAGGGCGACCCCTCCGGTGGCAGCAGCTGAGGCAATGTCACGGAACCGGAAAGGCGATGACGACGGATGACGGTGGACGAGACAGAACAGGCACCCGGCGCAGCGAAGGAAGGAGGCGCGCCACGGAAGCTGGAACGGGACGAGGTGTTCGTGGAGTTCACCAAGTCCGTCTGCCCGCTGTGCAAGACGCCCGTCGACGCGCAGATCAACATCCGCGAGAACAAGGTCTATCTGCGTAAACGCTGCAAGGAGCACGGGCCGTTCGAGGCCCTGGTCTACGGGGACGCCGAGGAGTACATGTCCTCGGCACGGTTCAACAAGCCCGGCACCATCCCGCTCACCTTCCAGACAGAAGTCAAGGACGGCTGCCCGAGCGACTGCGGACTGTGCCCGGAGCACAAGCAGCACGCCTGCCTCGGCATCATCGAGGTCAACACCGGCTGCAATCTGGACTGTCCGATCTGCTTCGCCGACTCCGGCCACCAGCCTGGGGGCACCTCCCGGACGGAGTCCGGGGGTGGTTACTCGATCACGCACGAGCAGTGCGAGCGGATGCTGGATGTGTTCGTGGAATCCGAGGGAGAGGCGGAGGTGGTGATGTTCTCCGGCGGCGAGCCCACCATCCACAAACACATCCTGGACTTCGTCGACCTCGCTCAGGACCGCCCCATCCGCAACGTGAACCTCAACACGAACGGCATCCGCCTCGCCACCGACAAACGATTCGTCGCCGAACTGGCCGAACGCAACCGGACGCCGGGCAGGTCGGTGAACGTCTATCTCCAGTTCGACGGCTTCGATGAGCGCACCCACCGGGAGATCAGGGGGCGGGACCTGCGCAGTCACAAACAGCGGGCCCTGGACAACTGCGCCGAGGCCGGACTGACCGTCACCCTCGTCGCCGCCGTGGAACGTGGACTGAACGAGCACGAACTCGGCGACATCGTCGAGTTCGGCATCGACCACCCCGCCGTCCGGTCGGTGGCTCTCCAGCCGGTCACCCACTCCGGCCGACACGTCCAGTTCGACCCGCTGAACCGGCTCACCAACCCCGACGTGATCAGACTGATCAACGCCCAGCGGCCGCAGTGGTTCCAGAAGGGCGACTTCTTCCCCGTGCCCTGCTGCTTCCCTACCTGCCGCTCCATCACCTACCTGCTGGTGGACGGCGAACCGGGGAACCGCACCGTCGTTCCCATCCCCCGGCTGCTGCAAGTCGAGGACTACCTCGACTACGTCACCAACCGCGTCATGCCGGACGACGGTATCCGCGAGGCACTGGAGAAGCTGTGGTCCGCCTCAGCGTTCATGGGCACGGAGACGACCGAGGAGAAGCTGCGCGCCACCGCCCAAGCCCTGGACTGCGAGGAAGCCTGCGGCATTGACCTGCCCGAGGCCGTCAAGGACCTCAACGACAGAGCGTTCATGATCGTGGTCCAGGACTTCCAGGACCCCTACACCCTGAACGTCAAACAGCTGATGAAGTGCTGCGTCGAGGAGATCACCCCCGACGGGCGGCTCATCCCCTTCTGCGCATACAACTCCGTCGGCTATCGCGAACAGGTCCGCGAAGTGATGTCCGGTGTCCCGGTTGCCCAGGTCGTGCCCAACGCGCTGCCGCTCGCGGAACGGCTCGCGCCGACGCCGTACGGATCCAAGACCGCACGGGCCGCCACCGGACAGGAGTCCACGCCATGAATCAGCACCCGGCCGGCGAGGAGATGAAGGCGTTGAAGGCGTGCTGCGCCGCCGCCTACTCATCGGACGTCGTCGGCCTCCTGCTCGGCGATTCGTACCACCCCGGCGGCACCACCCTCACCCGCCGCCTCGCCGACGCCCTCACCCTCACCCCGGGCCGGCGAGTGCTCGACGTCGCCTCCGGCCGCGGCACCACCGCGATGCTCCTCGCCGGCGCCTACGACGTCCGGGTGGACGGCGTGGACTACTCAGCCGCCAACACCGCCCTCGCCCAGGAAGCAGCCCGCAGGGCCGGGCTTGCGCGGACGGCTCGCTTCGTCACCGGGGATGCGGAGCAACTGCCGTGCCCGGATGGCGAATTCGACGCGGTGGTCTGCGAATGCGCCCTGTGCACCTTTCCGGACAAGGCTGAAGCCGCCACCGAGTTCGCCCGCGTCCTGCGCCCGGGCGGCCGGCTGGGACTCACCGACGTCACCGTCGACCCCGGACGGCTCCCGAGCGAATTCACCGGTCTCGGCGCCCACATCGCCTGCATCGCCGACGCCCGCCCGCTCCCGGAGTACACCCGGATCCTCGCCGCCGCGGGTCTGCGAACCCTGCGAACCGAACGCCACGATCAGGCGATGCTGCGCATGATCGACCAGATCGAGGCCCGTCTCAACCTGCTGCGCATGACAGCACCGGAGAAGCTCGCCGCCGGCGGCATCGACCTCGACGCCGCCCCAGCCGTCCTCAGCGCGGCACGAACAGCCGTCGCCGAAGGCGCCATCGGCTACGCCCTCATCATCGCCGTGAAGTCCTCATGACCGGCCGATCGCCTGGTCGGGCGAGGGGCCAGGAGAACGCGATGCCCGAAAGCGCGGCCCGTTCGCCCCGCGTCATCGGTCCTGGCCGGCAGCGCGACAGCAGCGGCGTTCCCGGGAGGCGACAGCCATCCGGCGGCCTCGGTGAGGCCCGCACCCGGTTCAGGAGTCCTCTGGCCAGCCGAGCAGCTGTGCCCCGAGCACGGCCACTTGCAGGGTGAAGCTCTGTTGCGGGTCGAACGCAGAGTACCCGGTCAACGCCTCGATCCTGTTGAGGCGATAGGTCACGGTCCGTACTCCGACGTGCAGCTTCTGTGCCGCGGCAGTCGCTACCCGGCCCGCTTCGAAGTACGCCGACAAGGTTTTCAAGAGTGTGTCCGGACGCGTGCGTGCCATGCGCAACGGCTCGAGGACGACTTCTACGAGGTCGGCGAGCGCGGCTCTGTCACGGATCAGCACCTGATAGACGAGCAGTTCGGACGCCAGGTGCACGTGACCGGGCAGTTGCAGCCTCTGGCCGATGTGCAGTGCCTGCCTGGCCTGCTCGAAGGAGCGCACGGCCCCGCCGGGTCCGCGCTGTGGGCGGCCGATGCCGATCCGCCAGCGGTCGTCCGGCCTCAGCATCTCCGTGACGCGGCCGACGAACTCCTCCACCTCCCCCCGCGCCTCGGGCGCAATGCACACGAGCAGACCGTTCTTGGTCGTCACGAGGACGTCCCTGCTCGTCGGATTGCGGTCGATGACGGAATCCATCTGACGGGTCACCGGACCGCCGTCGACAAACCGTTCCGGCCCCGAGGCCACGACCACCACATAGCTGCCCGCGAGCCGCAGGCCGTACCGTTCGGCCCGTTCCGCGAGGGTCTCCAGCCTGCGCCCGTCCAAGAGGTCGTCGACGAACTCGCGCCGGAACGACTCCTCCCGGCGCAGCGACCAGCGTTGTGCCTCCTCGTACCCTTCCGCCACCGCCGTGATGACAGCGTCGGTGGCACGGAAGACCGCTTCGCCGATGTGTCGCAGCGCATTCGTGCCCGCGGCTGCCTGCACGCCGGGCAACGAGGGCCAGGCGAGCCACGTCGCACTCAGGTAGAGGTCGATCACGCCGCGCATGGGCACGTCCTGCTCGGCCGCGCGGGCACCGGTGTCCCGCAGTCGCCGGAGCTCGTCCTGGCCGAGCCGCCCTCCCGTGCTGACCCTTGCCAGCATGGCCGGGTAGCCCTCGAGGAGATGCCCCGGCACGCCCCGCGCCTCCCGGCTCGCCCGCCGGGCGAGATCCGCCGGGCAAGGCAGCTGCGCATCGGGGGTGGAGTCCGGGGGAATCTCCCTCGTCATGGAAGTTCGGTCCCCTTCCTCGTCCTTCGGCACACGGGACAGCTTGCTATGTCCGGTGACGAACCACCACCGGCTATGGAGGCACGGAGCGCAACGAAGCATCGCAAACGACTCTCTTTGCCGACGGTCGGCAAAGAGACCCGGCCGTTGATTGTCCGCGTCGGCCGTTGGCCGGGCTCATGCGGTAACGGAGAATCGAGACAGGGGGCCTCCTGGCCTGCCCGTATTGGCGTTTCGATGGCGGGAGACTTCATGCATGCTGCTGATGTCGTCGAGACGTTGCCGACCGTACAACTGGATGACAAAGTGGTCGGCTGTGTGACGGCGGAGGACCTGCTCCGGGGAGCCCGGGCCGACCGGGCCCGCTCCGGGTCGGCCAGAACCACCCGCTGGTCCGGGCGAGCTTTCCGTGCGTTCACCGACGACACAGTGCACCCGGCGGACGACGCGACGCGGGCGCTCGCCCCGCACACCGCCGTCCCCTGTGCTAGGCCGCTCGGCCGGCGCGATCGTGAGAAGAGCGCATGACCCAGCTGAACAGCGAGAATCCACTGGCCGAGCGCAGACGCCGCCCCTGGGTCAATGCTGTCCGAAGTCTTCTGCGGATGGCGCCAGTTCCGGCCCTGTTCTGGCTGGCTCTGTCCGGGCACTATGACCCGCTGCTGCTGACGCTCGGCGCGGTCTCGGTCGTCGTGGTCTGCTGGCTGATCCGGCGGTCCGGTCTCGCCCACCACGGGCTGACGCTCCCCTTCGCGCTGCGTCTGCCGCGCTACTGCCTGTGGCTTAGCGGACAGGTGTTCATCACAGCATGTGTGGTGGTACGGAAGGTGTGGTCGCCGCGTATGGACCTGCGGCCCGTGGTGGAGCCGACTCCGGCCGCCGACCTGTCGGAGCGCTCGCTGGTGGTCTACGCGAACTCGATCACCCTGACCCCGGGTACGCTTTCGCTCGCCGTACATGACGACAGCATCGAGGTGCACAGCCTGAAGGCCGCCGACATCGACGCGCTCGACGAGGGAGCCATGCTGAGCCGGGTGCGGCGGACGGAGGCGCGCAGGTGATCCTCCTCGTCGTCATGGTGGCGCTGCTCGTCGCCATGATCCTCGCCCTGCTGCGCGCGTTCCTGGGCCCAGGTCTGTACAACCGCATCCTCGCCATCAACAACTTCGGCACCAAGACCGTGCTGTTCATCGCGGTTGTGGGTTTCCTGTTCGGCCGCCCTGAGTTCCTCGACATCGGCATCCTCTACGCACTGGTCAACTTCGTTGCCACCGTCGCGGTCCTGAGGCTGACGCACTACAAGGAACTGCTGAGCGGCTCCGGCTCGAAGGGAGGCGAGTGACACTGATCGTCCTCGATGTGCTGAGCGGCATCCTGCTGGTCGCCGGTGCCTTGTTCCTGCTCTCCGGGGCCGTCGGCCTGCTGCGCTTCCCCGACTTCTACACCCGTATCCACGCCGTCGGCGTCACCGACGCCGTCGGCGCCGGCCTGATCCTGCTCGGCCTGCTGCTGCGCACGACCGGGTGGGAGACCGGTATCCGTCTGGTGATAATCCTGTTCTTCATGGCGTTGACCAGCCCGACCGCGACGCACATCCTGGCGCACGCCGCGCGCCGGGACGGGGTGCGTGTATGGCGGAAGGGTGACCCTCGCCGCTGATGACGACCTTCGTACTGATCCACTCCGTGCTCCTGGCCATCCTCATCGCGACGGCTGTCGCGATCACGCGGATGCGCGCGCTGTACGGGGCCACCATGCTGGCGGCCCTGTTCAGCCTGGTCACCGCATGCCTCTTCGTCCTGCTGGACGCCGTGGACGTTGCGTTCACCGAGGCCGCGGTCGGCGTCGGCATCAGCACGGTGCTGCTTCTCGGCGGCCTCGCGCTGACCCGCTCACGGGAGGCCGTCACGCCACGCCGACGGCGTCTGCCCGGAGCGGTCGTCGTCCTGCTGACCGGCGGCGTGCTCGCCTACGCCGCCCTGGACCTGCCCGAGTTCGGCTCCGCCGACAGCCCCGTGCAACGGCACCCCATCACCGAGACCTACCTGCACGAGTCCCAGAAGGACATCGGCATCCCGAACACCGTCACCTCGGTGCTGGCGAGTTACCGGGGTCTCGACACCCTGGGTGAGCTGGTCGTCGTCTTCACCGCGGGCCTCGCCGTACTGTCGCTGCTCGGTCCGCTCGCGCGGCCGGAGCAGGTGCGACCGCCCGCCGACTTCCACCTCGCCGACTACCGTGTCATCCGTGTCGTCACCGGCACGTTGATGCCGCTCATCCTGTTGTTCGCGCTGTACGTCCTCTTCCACGGCGACTACGGCCCCGGCGGCGGCTTTCAGGCCGGCGTGATCTTCGCGAGCGGTTTCGTGCTCTACGGCTTGGTGTTCGGCCTGGACAAGGCCCAGCAGGTGGTGCCCCGCGCGGCGCTGTGGCTGCTGATCTCGCTCGGTCTGCTGGTCTACGTCGGTCTCGGTCTGACCACGATGCTGCTCGGCGGCTCATTCCTGGACTACGACGTCCTCGACCCGGACCACCCCGCGAGCGGTCAGCACCTCGGAATCCTGGTGGTCGAGACGGCCATCGGCGTCACCGTCGCCTCGGTCATGACGGCGATCTTCTTCAGCTTCGCGGCCCGAGGAGTCTCCCGGTGATCGCGACGCACTACGTCTACTGGGCGTTCTTCGCCCTCATGCTGATCGGGCTCTACGTCGTCATCAGCCACGGCAACCTGCTGAAGAAGCTGATCGGTCTGTCCCTGTTCCAGGTCGGGGTCTTCCTGTTCTACATCAGCCTCGGCAAGAGGTACGGCGGCAGCGCGTCGATCATCTCCGAGGACGTCAGGGCCTACTCGCACCCACTGCCCCAGGTGCTGATCCTCACCGCCATCGTGGTCGGGGTCGCCACCCTCGCTGTGGGGCTGGCCCTGGCCGTACGCATCTTCGAGGCGTACGGCACCGTCGAGGAGGACGAGATCACGGACGACGACAGCACCGGTCCCGACGGTGCCGACAGCGACAGCACCGGCGCCAAGGGCACGGGCAGTCTCCACAAGACCGACCGTCACGGCAGCGGTTCATGACCCAGCTGCCCGTGCTGCAAGTGACGATCCCGCTCGCCTGCGCGCCGCTGTGCGTGCTCGTGCGCTCCCGGACGGCGGCCTGGCTGGTCTTCCTCGCCGCCGCACTGTTCTCACTGACCTGCGCCGCCCTGCTCACCGAGCAAGTGGCGGACGACGGCCCGGTGCGGTATCGGATGGGCGGCTGGCCGGTGCCGGCCGGCATCGAGTTCGTGGTGGGCGACTTCAGTACGCCGATCCTGCTGCTGGTGTCACTGAGCGCCGCGGCCGCCGCGGTCTACGGCCACCGCAGCGTGGCGGCCGAGATGGACGCCCGGCGCAGCACGCTGCTCTACGCATGCCTGTGCCTCACACTGGCGGGGCTGCTGGGCCTGACCGTCACCGGGGACGTGTTCAACGCGTTCGTGTTCCTGGAGATCAGCTCGCTGGCCACGTACACGCTGATCGCCATGGGGCGGCGCAGGCGCGCGCTGCTGGCGGCATTCCGCTACCTGGTGATCGGCAGCGTCGGCGCGGTGTTCGTGCTGATCGGCATCGGTCTGGCGTACGCGGTCACCGGCACGCTGAACATGGCCGACCTGGCGCAGCGGCTGAGCGACAGTGGCGGCAACCGCGCGGTGCAGGCCGCGGTGGTGTTCGTGTTCGTCGGCCTCGCGATCAAGATGGCCCTGTTCCCGCTGCACGCCTGGCTGCCGGCGGCCTACGCGGAAGCGCCGTCCGTGGTAAGCACGTTCATCGCCGCCGCCAGCACCAAGGTCGCGATCTACGTGCTGTGCCGGTTTGCCTTCACCGTATTCGGCGCATCCCTCGTGTTCCACTCGATGCCCGGAGACCGGATCGGCCTGCTGCTGGCCGCTGTGGCGATGTTGGTGGCGTCCGCCGCCGCGTGCCTGCAGAACGATCTGCGGTATCTGCTCGCCTGGTCCAGCATCGCGCAGATCGGCTACATCATGGCCGGGGTCGCGCTGGCCACGACGGCCGGGCTCTCGGCGGCGTATCTGCACATCATGGCGCACGCGGTGACCAAGGCTGCCCTCTTCGGGACGGCCGGACTGCTGCTGATACGGCTCGGCTCGGTTCAGCTTTCGGCGCTTGCCGGGATCGGCCGCCGTATGCCGTGGACCTTCGCTGCGTTCGTGGTAGCCGGCCTCGGCCTGATCGGGGTGCCGCCGACCGCGGGATTCGTCAGCAAATGGGCGCTGGTTGCGGCGCTCGTCGAGCGGGACCAGTGGCTCGTGCTCGGCGCGCTGCTGGCCAGCTCCCTGCTCGCCGTGTTCTACGTCGGACGGGTCGTCGAGATCGCCTGGTTCCGCGAGCCGCCCGAGGGCGCCGAGCCCGTGCGTCCTGCGACGTCGATGGTTGCTGCGGTGTGGTTCCTCGCCTTGCTGTCGCTGTACTTCGGCATCGATCCGACGCTGCCCGACCGTCTCGCCGACGCTGCGGCCTCAGCGCTGCTCGGAACGGGAGGTGGGTGAGCGTGTTCACCGGCTGGACCTCCCCCGATCAGGCCACCGCACTGCCAGTCGCGGTGGCTCTTCCCCTGCTGGCCTGCGGTGCCGTACTGCTGCTGCGGGACCGGCCGGTCGCCCGTGACGTGGCCTCGGTTGTCTGCGGACTCGCGCTGGCGGGCACGGTGTTCTCGCTGTGGCCCGCGGCGGAGCGCGGGCCGCGCTTCGAGCTGTGGACGTGGCTGCCCGGCCTGTCGCTGGAGTTCGTGCTCGAACCGCTCGGGCTGCTGTTCGCCTCGGTCGCCGCCGTGCTCTGGCCGGTGACCACCGTGTACACGGCCGGCTATCTGCGGGCGGCGCGGGAGCCCGCCCACGCGCGGTTCTTCGCCTACTTCGCGCTGACGATCGCCTCCGCGATGTGGATCGCGTTGTCGGGCAACCTGATCACGCTCCTCATCGGTTACGAGGTCATGACCCTGGTGACCTGGCCCCTGGTCGCCCACAGCGGCAACGGAGCGGCGCGGCGCGGCGCGCGCACCTACGCGCTGGTGCTGCTGGTCACCTCCCTCGGGCTGCTGCTGCCCGCGATCGTGTGGACCTGGGTGCTGGCCGGCACCACCGACTTCCGGCTCGGCGGTCTGCTGGGCGGCGAAGCCGGGTCCGGGGTGCTCACCCTGCTGTTCGCCCTCTACATGTTCGGCATCGGAAAGGCCGCGCTGATGCCGGTGCACCGCTGGCTGCCCGCAGCCATGGTGGCCCCCGCCCCGGTGTCGGCGCTGCTGCACGCGGTGGCCGTGGTCAAGGCCGGCGTCTTCACGGTCCTCAAGGTCGCCGTGTACGTATTCGGCCTTGACACGCTGCGGGACAGCGGCGCCGCGCGGCCGGTGACGTGGGTGGCGGCCTTCACGCTGATTGCCGCCGCCGTGGTCGCGGTGCGGTCCGACAACCTCAAGCGGCGGCTGGCCTATTCCACGGTCAGCCAGCTCGCTTACATCGTGCTGGCCGTCACCCTGGCCGACGAGGTTGCGACAGAGGGCGCCGCCCTCCACATGGTCACCCACGCGGTAGCCAAGATCACCCTGTTCCTGTGCGCTGGGGCCATCGCCGTCACGGCCGGGAAAACCCTGGTCAGCGAACTCGACGGGCTCGGCCGCACCATGCCGTGGACGTTCGCCGCGTTCCTGGTGGCGTCGGTCTCGATCATCGGCCTTCCGCCCACGGGCGGCACCTGGAGCAAGTGGCTGATGCTGCTGGGCACGGCCGAGGCGGACCAGGTCGTGCCGCTCACGGTGCTGCTGCTGGGCTCGCTGCTCGCCGTCGCGTATCTGATGCCGATCGCGGTGCGGGCGTTCCTTCGGCCACCCGATGGCCCTCTGCCGCACGGTGAGGCGGCGCCCGTGATGGCCGTACCACTGGTCCTCACCGCGCTCGGCTGCGTCGCCCTGTTCTTCGGTGCGCAGGCCCTGATTGATCCGCTGGCCGGGACTCTGGAGCTGCCGTGAACGACGAACACCCCAACGAGTTCCACCAGGACGACGACCGGCGCTGGCTGGACGATCCGCGCAACGTGACCCGCATCGTGTACGGCCTCGCCCTCCTGTGCCTGCTGGCGCTGGCAGCCGACATCTTCTACACCAAGCACCCGCACTTCTCCGTCGAGCACTGGCCCGGTTTCTACGCCGTCTACGGCTTCACCGGCAGCGTGGGGCTGGTGCTCGCGGCGAAGGGGCTGCGGAGGTGGCTGCGGCGCGACGAGGACTACTACGAGCCGCCGGAACGGGACGAGAGCGTCGAGGAACTGCCGGGACGGAACCGCGATGATGACTAGCCCCGCTCTGCTGCTGATCCTCGGCGCGGCCGGTGTGCCGTTGCTGCGCGGCGGCCGACTGCGCCAGGCGCTGATCCTGTCGCTGCCGGTGGCAGGCCTGGTCATGCTGTGGCTGCTGCCCGAAGGCACCAGTGCCTCCTTCGCGCTCTTCGGCCTGGAACTGACCCCGGTGCGGGTGGACGCCCTGTCCCGGCTGTTCGCCACCGGCTTCCTGGTCGCCGCGCTGCTGACCTCGGTCTACGCCCTGCACCTGAGGGACTCCCTGCAGCAGGCGGTGATACTCGCGTACGCGGGCACCGCGGTCGGCGGCGCCCTGGCCGGCGACCTCCTGACGCTGTTCGTGTTCTGGGAGCTCGCCGGTCTGTCGTCAGCCTTCCTGATCTGGGCGGGGCGTACGGAGCGCAGCTACCGCGCGGGCATGCGATACCTGGTCGCGCAACTGATCTCCGGCCTGCTGTTGCTGGCCGGAACGGCACTGCGCGTCCAGGAGGGCCACGGCCTGGAGTTCAGCTATCTCGGGCTGAACGGCCCCGGCGACGCGCTGATCCTCGCGGGGGTGGGGCTCAAGTGCGCCTTCCCGTTGCTGCACGCGTGGCTGACCGACACCTACCCGGAGGCGACCGTCGTCGGCACGGTGGCGCTGTCGCCGTTCACGACGAAGCTCGCGGTCTACGTGCTGGCGCGCGGCTTCCCGGGCACCGAAATGCTGATCTGGGTCGGCGTGGTCATGACCGTGTTCCCGATCTTCTACGCCGTCATCGAGAACGATCTGCGCCGCGTCCTGGCGTACAGCATGATCAACCAGCTCGGGTTCATGGTCGCGGGGGTCGGGATCGGCGGCGCGCTCGGAGTGAACGGCGCGAGCGCGCACGCCGTGGCGGACATGGTGTTCAAGAGCCTGCTGTTCATGGCCATGGGTGCCGTGCTGCTGCGTACGGGCACCGTCAAGGGCTCCGAACTCGGCGGGCTCTACAAGTCCATGCCGCAGACCACGGTGCTGTGCATGATCGGTGCGGCATCCATCTCCGCGTTTCCCCTCTTCTCCGGGTTCGCCACCAAGTCGCTGATCATGGAGGCGGTCGGACAGGAACACCGGACCGTGGTCTGGCTCCTGCTGCTGTTCGCCTCCGCCGGTGTGTTCCACCACGCCGGGATCAAGATCCCCTATTTCGCCTTCTTCGCCCACGACCGGGGGTTCCGGGTTCCCGAGGCACCGCTGAACATGCGGGTGGCGATGACGATGGCCGCGGTGCTCTGCGTCGGCATCGGGGTGGCGCCGAACCTCTTCTACGAGCTCTTGCCGCACACCATGGACTACGCGCCCTACACGGCGCCCCACGTGATCAACCAGCTGCAACTGCTGCTGCTCGCCTCGATGGCCTTCACCTTGCTGGTCCGCACCGGCCTCTACCCCCCGGAGCTCCGCTCGGTGAACCTCGACGCCGACGCGGTCTACCGCCGTGCCCTCCCCGCCGGCTGGAACGCCCTGACCCGAACCGTGCCCCGGCTGCGCCGGACCGTCGGCACGCCGCTGGGCCACTGCGCCACGGCCCTGTGGGACACGACGGTCCGATCGTCTGTGAACGGCAGGGTCATCGCACCGTGGTCGACCCACTCGATGGTCTGGTGGGCCGTACTGCTGCTGGGCGGCGTGCTCCTGCTGGCCTTGCTGTAGCGTCCGGCGGGATTGTCACGCGGGCGTACCCTGCCGGAGCCGCTCCAGGAGCCGGGCGGCGGTGACCGCCCCGACGAGCAGGGGCGTGCCGTCGGTATCCTGTCCATCACCGCCACGACCGGGGAGCCGGTACGCGCCATCAGCTCGGCGATCTCCACGATGGTGCAGTTCGGAGTAACGGAGAACGGCTTGGGGCGGCCCAGCCGCAGGCAGTCGGACACCAACTGGTCGGGCACCACGCTCAGTCGGTCGGCATACCTCTCGTCGATGATCCGAGCGAGCAGCGGGTCCTGTCTGAAATAACGCGGCAGGCAGGAGTCAATCAGCTGCTCCGCTCGCAGCACGCCGACCTCCTCGACGCCCTGCCCTACCTCACCTTGAAGCTCACCAAGGCGCCCGAAGAGCTGCTGCGGAAATTGTTCGAGATCACCCAGCTCACCGTCCGCCACCACCCGGGCAGCGGCGAGGGCCGACATCAGCATCAAACTGCCAGCCGACTACCTGACCGACATCGCCCAGGCAGCGGAAAGGATCACAGACACCACGCCACCTACACGAAAGCGGCCTGCTCAGCAGGCCACTCCCATTCGTGTAGATGCTGTTGGTACCCCCGGCAGGATTCGAACCTGCGCACACGGCTCCGGAGGCCGGGGAAGCTGGCTGGCGCGTAGGTCGTTGACCTGCGGGTTCTGCATCGCGATGCGGTGCTCGCATCAAGATCATTACGCCATTACTACGTGGGCGGTCTGTCACCCGCTTCTTGAGGCAAGTAGCGTCGACGGGATGGTCTCAGGCGAAGGTGAGTCCCAGAACGGGGCTGGGGAGTTCACTGCGGAGAGCGCGGAGGCTGTCCTCCGCGAAGCCTGTGCGACGGCCGGGTTCGAGCCCTCGGATGCGGAGCTGCTGCGTCTGGGCTCCAACGCCGTCTATCGCCTCGCCCAAGCTCCCGTGGTCGTACGCATCGCCCGTGACCCGGCCAGCATGGAGAGCATGACGCACGCCGTGCGGGTCGCACGCTGGCTTGAGGGAGAGGGTTTCCCGGCCACACGCGTCGTCCCCGGGGTTGAGCAGCCGGTGCTCATCGGCGGCCGTGTGGTGACTTACTGGGAGAACGCTCAGGACACGCTGGAGTACGCGAGTCTGGACGAACTCGGCGACTTGCTTCGCTGGTTGCACTGGCTGGAGGAGCCGGAGGATCTGCGCCTGCCGTACTTCGATTCCTTCGCCAAGGTCTGGCACAGCCTCGGCCTCCTGGACGCTGTTGGCGACGATGACCGGACCTTCTTGAAGGAGCGGGCCGAGAAGCTGCGCAAGGACTACGACGAGCTCGACTTCGTGCTCCCCTTCGGGATGATTCACGGAGACGCCAACGTCGGTAATGCGCTACGGGACAAGGGTGGGCGCCCGCTCCTCATCGACTTGGACGGCGCCTGCCTCGCGCAACGTGAATGGGACTTGATCCTCACGGCGCTCTACTACGACCGCTTCGGTTGGCACACTCGGAGCGAGTACGAGTCCTTCGTGCATCACTACGGCTTCGACATCATGAACTGGCCCGGCTACCCGGTCCTGGCCGACCTCCGCGAACTCATGATGACGCTCTGGCTCGGCCAGCAGGTGCACACAAATGAGCGTGCAGCAGAGGAGTTCTTGCGCCGCGTGCACGACATCCGCACGGGAGGAAGTCGACGAGGCTGGCAGCCGTACTGAGAGCTGGTCTCAGTACGGGAGCTTCACTTCGCTGGCCTCCTGCCACAGACGGTGCTCCGCGGCCTGCTCGTGGAAGTCCCGGACGGGCGCGGCATTGCCCAACTTCCGCAAGTTGGTGCGGAATTCGGCAAGGTATCCGGCGCAACGCTTGGACTTGAGCTGAGTCCCCATGTCGAGGGCGTCCAACGCGATGGTGCACGCCTCTTCGGCGTCGCCGGCCGCCAGGTGAGCATCCGCTAGAACCATCGTGGCGAAGAAGTCGCTTCGTACGTGACTACCGCTCATGGCGTTCTCGGCTTGGCTGACCGCCGTCTGTGCCTTCCCGATATCTCGGAAACAGTGGGCCGCTTCTGCCGCGAGTTCGGCCTGGTCGAAGTAGGTGATCCACTCTGGTTCATCGTCGTTGTTCACGCTTTCCAGCAGCCTCGCTGCTTCGGCCAGAGCCGTTTCGCACCCGCGGGCATCGCCTGAGCGCGCGAGGGCGCGGGCTTCCATGGCGTAGAACTGGGCCATCAACGTCGGTGTTGCGACGCCAGCGATGCCCATACGGGCTGCACGCGCGAGCGTTGCTGCTTCCGTGAAGTTGCCAATGAATGTGGCTTGGTGACTCATCGCCGACAGGATGCTCCCTGCAAGCCGACGGTCGTCCCCTATCCTGCGCGAGCCTGAGAGCCTGGAGGAAGTACCGCTGGGCCAATCCGTGGTGGCAGGTGTCGTACGACATCCAGGCGGCCAGCAACGTCGACTCAGCGACGGTGGAGAACAACGCGCGGCCAACCGCTTCGGTGTACTGCCCCGTGAGCAAAGGGACTACATCGCGGCTGAGGTACTGGATGACTGCCTGCCGACCGTGGTCTCCGCCGAACCGGTCGTCCATCTCCGAGAACATGTCGCTCGTGGACTTGACCGCGTCCACATCCGCGAGGCCGACTCGCAGAGTCCCTTTCGGGGGTGACACTGGGAAGGACGGCTCGGGTGCGACAAGCCAACGGAGAGAAGCCTCGCTCCAAGCCGGCTGCGACGCTTCCGAGAGGAGCAGCGGCTCATGCCCGTGCAGATCAGCACGCCAAAGCTGGTCGACCGAGTGGAAGGCGTCCTCCGGGGTCGGGGGATAGCGAACGTCCAACAACTGGGCGTCTTGGGCGAGGAGATGTCCAAGCCCCAACTCGACTGGCGACTTCCCCAACGCCTCACATACCAGGGGCCCGTAGAAGTCGTCGGGCACGCTGTGTCCGTTCTCCCAGCTCGCGATTCGGCGCTTCACGCTCGCGTCGCCTGGTAGCTGGTCGCCTTTGCGCGCGGCGGCTCGCCGCATCTCCGCGATGAGGCGCCCTTGCCCCCAGCCCAATTGCTTTCGGGCGGTACGCAGTTCGTTCACGACAGAGCGGGCGGCCTGGTTCTGACTCGTCATGACCGCCTCCCCGTTCCACCTCTACTTGCTCTCCGTCTGACGGTAAGGACCTCACGCTTCGGTGTCTTCCCCTTGCCCATAACCGGCCACTCAGCTCGGAAGTGATGTGAGGGGACGTGCTGTTGCGGGCCGCGTCACCTCACGTCACCTCTCGTCATCTCCCCAGCTCAGGGGTACTCACCGGAAGGTGGTTGCACGGCGACCAACGGGGTCGTCGCCAACTGGGGTGAGACGACGTGCAGATGATGAGCAAGCGAGGCATCCAATGGCTGTCCGCCTCCGCGGATGACCCTGAGGCATGCCGTGAGCACTGGGCTGCCGATCCGCGGGCACCGTACCCGCTCTCGGCCGGCCGGTACTTCGACGTGGTCTCGGTCGCTCAGCGAGTCGGACTGGAGACCTTCGAGCAGCTGACTCGCCACAACATGCCAATGGGTCCCGTTGTGATGGACCGCTCAGCGCGGCGAACCGGCTTCTTCCTGCCGTCCGGTCAGCGGGAGCGCTTCGCCCGCATGGTGTTGAACGAGACGACCGATGCCCTCTCTTACCGCTACCTGGACGAAGGCTCAGTGATCGTCGCCCCTGGACCAATGCCGCTGAGCGCCGACCGATACGCCTGGCTTCGTGCTCCGACACGGCGTCCCGAGGCCACGCCTGCGCGGGTTGCGGCACTCGCTGCGATGCTCGTGGCAACTTCCGCTCTGGTCGACCGCGCCGAGCAGTACGAGCGTGAACGCGTAGACCTTGAAGCGACGCTCCGCGAACCGCAAGGCCAACTGGACGCCCTGTTGCCGGAGGTAGCTCATGAACGCTGAGCAGGACTGCCCGGACGATGCGAACTGGTCACCGCTGGACAGCAGCGAGTGGTACGCGGCGCGTCATGCGATGGCAGCACTGCGCGACGTCCTCATTGCAGCCGGTATGGAACGCGCTGTCCCCTATCTGCGCGCCGACTTGAACGCATTCGGACACGGAATGATCGAGCTCGGCCGCATCGCGCCCCACACCGCAGAACGTCTCGCGGAGCTTCTCCGGCTGGCTCTGGAGTGCCCAAGCGACGTGCACACCACTGAGGGGCCATAGGAACGATGCCAGCGGTGAACGAGGTGAACGGAATGACAGGCCGACGAGACGTGTGCGCCCCGAGCGCCGAGGACTTGCAATCGGATGTGCCCTACGTACGCGGCTGGATGGACGGCCGCCGCGGGGCAGACGCGTTGGCTGATGCTCTTCGAGCTCTGGGCCTGGAAACCGATTTGCCGGGCCTACGGGCAGACGTCAATGTGCGCGGCGACGGAATCGTCTGCCTTGGCAAAGTTCGCCCGTCAGCAGCAGAACTGCTGACCAGGGCCCTGACGGCGGGCCTCTCCGTCGACATGGCTCGTAACGCCGCCCGTCCGCCGAGCAGTTCTCAGCCCGACGCGCCGACGGCGTAGCGCTCCTCCTCAGCCGACCGGGACACGATCCGTCACGTTCCTGCCGACGAGACGGTCTCCGGGGCTTCTTGGTACCTGGCTTTCCCCACAGTGCGACAAGGTCCCTGAGCATCAATACCACCGGGTCAAGGCTCCGTAGACGACCTCAAAGCCGGCATCTCCCACTGGGTCTCCGTCGCGTAGTTCGACCTGCCGCCCGTCGAGACCGGCGCCCCAGCGCCGCAGCTCGAACGAGGCGGCAGGTCCGAGTGGATGCCTGGTGCGAACTCTGGCCCGTGACTGGGCTTGCTCAGCCCTGCTGGTGCTACATAGGGCGGACCTCGCGATCGACACAAAGCCGGAGACCGACGGTTCTGGGCTATCGGCTCTTGGGTCGGAAGACGAACCGATGGCCGACGCCTACTCACCCGGCCTTGCTGCGACCAAGCTGCGTGTCAGCCCGCTCCGCTCTCGCCCCTCAGACGACTGCTCTTCCTGTGAGTCCCCGTCGGATCGGGCACGCTGCTGCCGCTGCCATGATCACCATTACGCCGCGTGAGAGCTGCAAGAGCTTCGAGGTCTGGGTAGCAGGGCCGGGCGCACCATGCCGAGAGCCTGCTAGCGGTACTAGTTTCGCGATAAAGGTGCTTTCATGCTGAGTTGAGCATAATATCAGCATCTGCCAGACCGTGGGGAGGTCGGTCTGAACACCAGGATGGGCTCATCCAAGACCGACTGCAGCCGCTGTACTGCGCTCGCCTACGTGGCCGGCGTGGCGCTGGCCACGTCACAGCCTGACCGAGTGACCTCGTTGGCTCGATTGTGGCCCAGGAATATGGGACGTGTGCACGCATGAAAGGGAACTCTGAAGTTGCAGAGCGAATGTGCAACAGGTGCGGAAGCATCAAGAGCCTCGAAGAATTCAACAAGCATAGAGGTGGGAAATACGGAGTCCGCAGCACCTGTAGAGAGTGTGACCACAAACGCTCTCGACGCTACTATGCACAAAATCGAGAAACACGGTTAGCTTATGACCGGGAATACTATGCCGTGAATCGCCTTCGAGTCCTATCCCGTCAAAAGGAACGTAATATGGGCAGGGTGCGGGAGATCAAGGCATACAAGGAAAGATGGAAGAGGGAGAACCCAGCCTACGACAGGGAGTATCGTGAACGGAATCGCGAGTATTTCCGCAACTACAGGAAGGAATACTACGCCAACAATCGAGATAAGTTTCTCCAATACGAAGCCAAGCGTCAGCACGTGCGTGATGGGGTCGACCATGACGGCACGACACGCCAAGAGATACTCGCGAAGACCAACGGAAGATGCATCTATTGCAAGAAGGTTGCAGAAGAGATAGACCACGTATGGCCCCGCGCGCGCGGCGGCCCATGGACGTACGACAATCTGGTGGCAACTTGTTGGACGTGCAATCGCGGAACTGGCGGCAAGTTTGACAGGATAGTCTCGGATTGGTGGCCACAAAACTCCGGAATTGCTTGGGCTGACTTGCAGCCGATACTTATGGCTGCCGGTATTTCAGTAGCGTGGATGCACGATGAGATCGAATCCCAATCGGATGCTTAGTGGTCCGGCTAAGTGCTACTGGTTCGCAATCCAGCGTCCGTGTTGCGCTGCAGCTCATTGGGCTTGATCTTGATATATAGGTGGTGAGGTCGAATTCCCCGAGCCAAGCGTGAAGGTCACCTCTCGGATCCATCAGCCGGTCTAGGTACACAGACAAGCGAGCGCGGCACTCGGCAGCAGACGTGAGGCAGGCAGCAGCCTCGGCTTGTGGGCGCGTGCCCGATCGTCAACACGCTCTTGTCGGCGAGGAAGTCCATCACCTCCTGTGCCATGCCCAAGTTCGACGTTGACCGTCACGGCGCCTGCGACTTACGAGCGGACACGTGGCCCGACACTTGTTGCGTGCGCTCGTAGTCATCTGCCGAAGTCGCGCAGGTGGCATCGAAGCTTTGGAGCTCGTCAGCTGCCTAGATTTCGCCCTCGTTGGTGGCACAGACATGGCAGCCTATGAGCAGCAACGAAAGGACCGGAGATGCCCATTCTCTTCTTCGCCGCCGCTGGTGCCCTCTGTGGAGGCGGAGCTGGCGGAGGGTGGTACCTGTGGAGGCGTGGTCAACAGGAAGCGGCCAAGCGGATGCAGCAGCGGGACGCCGAAGCCGCGCAGCAGGCGCTTAGGGATGCCATCGACCTTGCTGACCTGCGTAGCAAGGCACGAGAGGCAGGCTTGGACCCGGATGAGGTCGTTGCCGGATATGAGAAGTTGCGAGACTCGCAGGTGTCTCCTGATGACGTGCTGAAGAGGCTGGGCCGGGCTGCCATCACCGGCTGAAAACCTTGCCCTGCTGTACGGATCTCCTGCATCCGCTTGGTTCGTGAGTGCCGGTTGCTCGCGCGCCGAGCGGGCCCACCTGGGCTTAGCGGTAGCTCCGAGCCGCGGAGGCAACAGAGCAGATAGCTGGCCTCGAACCGGGCGATCTCGCCGACGAGTTCGGCGCCGTGAGGGCGTAGGCGGGCAACGGCGTCCTCGATGTCGTCGACGGCGAACATGACTCGGTACTTGCCCAGAATGTTGTGCAGCCGGTTGCGTGGTCCGGCGCTAACCACCGCGGGGCTGCGGTACTTCGCCAGCTCGACGAGCCGACTGTGCCCGTCCGTTTCATCATTGGGGGATCGATGGACGAGAGAGGACGGGTAGTCGCTGCTGCTGAGAATCTGGTACTCAAACCGCGAGGCCCTCGTTGGGCTCATACCTCCCTGTGTGTCTTGGACGCCGTGTTCTCAATCAATGCCCACTATGAGCGACACACGATTCCCACCTGCCACCGCTACTCGGCCTGGGCTGGCATCTCAGTTCCGCTGTCAGGCAGCGAGCATCTCCCGGTACCCAACGAGCAGCCACTTCAGGGCTTCGTCACGCACATTCGGACCCACGGTGAAGCGGCTTTCTCTTCCGAGGTCTTGCGGAACAGGCAGCGCATACGGGCAAACCGCGATGCCCCACTGAAGGCAGAGGCTGCCTGCAAGTATGCCGAGATCTTGGTAGCCCACGGCATCACAACCCTTGCCGATGTCAACGCACTTTTCGGTGACTTGGAAAAGCTGGGGGCCGTAGAGCATGACCTGGCGAAGGTTGCCGGCCATGGCTCCGGTGCACGTCTTGCCTACCTGTGGATGCTCATGGGGGACGACAATTGCATCAAGCCGGACCGCATGGTTCTCCGATGGCTGCGAGTGGTGCTGCATCGGACTGTGACCACTTTGGAAGCGATCAAACTCATCACTGAGGCTGCGGCACGCCTGGGTTGCACACCGTGGGAGCTTGATCATGCGATCTGGAAGCACCAGCGGGACTTCTGACTGCGGCGAATGCGTGCACGACGCTGCGAGACCAAGGAGACCACCATGGCCACGCGACTCCGCCGCTTGGCTTCCACGGCCTCGGATCACCGCTTAGGAGTTCGACCGTATGGTTCGCCCGGTCCTGGCCTCTCGATCCAGCCTTGCGCACGTGCCTTCGCAAGGCACCGGTCTGATCCGCTCCAGCCCGACGCCGTTGATGTCACTGTCGATGTCAGGCGGCCTCACGGATTTTGCTCCGGAGGCCGTAGCGATTCCCCCCTGAAACCGATCTGTGTCTGTCAGCTCTCGCGGCTGCGGCAAATTCCTACGAAGTCGCAGTTGGCGCAGGACGAGCACCAGTTGTCTAGGCGGGCCATCTGGTTCGTCCGCAGTGAATCTGCTGCCCCCGTGACCCGCTTGCCGAGCGAGGTCATGACTTGGGGATCCACTAGCTCGCGGGTGTCACGCCCTGCCTTGTCGAGGTTGAGGACCTCAACGACGTCTGCGTTCTCTCCGGTCAGCTCTCGGTAGCCGAGCACGTATAGGTGCAGCTGGTCACGGGTCAGGTCCTCGGCCTGGGCGCGCTCGCTGGACTTGAAGTCGACGACCGACGTCTCATTCGTGTCGAGTCGCTTGATCAGGTCAACGCGTCCGGTCACGGTGACACCGGGGACCGGGTGGATCTCTACGACCTGCTCGGAGTACCTCGTCTGGTCCAGGGTCGCACCATGGCGCTCCAGGTAACGCCGCACAGCTATCTCAGCAGCGGGGCGGAGTTGGTCGGCGGCGGCCTTGTTCGCAAAGGGAAGGTTGAGATGGCGGTCCACGAGGTCCGCTGCTTCCTCTGAAGCGGCGATGTCACCCTCGATGGCGCGCTTGTGGATCTCCGCCATGACGTCGTGCAGAGACTTGCCGAAGCCGAGTTCCTTCTGCAGGGGCGAGTCGAAGCCGTAGAGCAGACGGAGCTTGAAGGAGTACGGGCACTCGAAAAGGTACTTCAGGTCCGAGAAGGACATGACGACCTCGGGGATGCCGCGCATGGGCGCAGGCGTGAGTCGGCCGTCGGGGGGCGGGGAGATCTCGCGGGTCAGGAGGGTGTGGACCTGCGTGGCCTCGTTGAAGAAGCCCGAGCGCTTCTTGCCGGTGCGCTTCTTGCTGGGGGCGAAGGTGAGTGCCAAGTACTTCTGGGCACGAGTGACTGCGACGTAGAAGAGACGACGCTCGTCCGCTTCCGTGCCACGATAGCGGGCTGCGCCTGGAACGAGGTTCTCCTCGACCACGTGAAAGACGCCGAGACCGCCTCGGCCGGAGGCGGGAAAGGTGTTCTTGCGCAGGGCGGGCAGGAAGACGGCAGGCCACTGCATGCCCTTGGCCTGATGGACAGTGGCGATGACGACAGCGTTGGGCTGAGCGTAGCCGTTGTCCCCGTCGGACTCCTCGTAGTAATTGGGCGCCTGGTACTCAACCCACTTCGCGAACGCGTCGAACCGCTGCTGAGGTTCGCTGGTAAGGTGGATGCGCTCGAAGTCTCCGATCGCGGTGGAGAGTCGGCCGAGGTTGTAGTAGACGAGTTCGCCTCGCTCCTGCGGGACACGCTCCTCGCGCAGCCCCACGGCTTCTAGGAAATCAAGGAAGACGCCTTGGAGTGTGGTGGAATCCCAGGGCTTGGAGGCGTCCCACTGCATGGTCGTGGTGAGCACGGGAAGTCCGGCTCGGACGTCGGACTCCGCTAGCCCGACGCCGGCGCCGAGCCATGCGTCGATGACGTCCTGCTCATCAGCTTCTCCGGCAACGAACCGGAAGCAGGCGACGGCGGCCTGCACCTCCGGTGTTTCGAAGAGCTTGGTAAGGCCCTTGATGACGTACGGGATGTCGCGGCGGCGGAGCTCTTTGACGAGCGGGCCGGCGTCAGCCCTGACGGAGCGGAACAGGACGGCGAAGTCGGACCAGTCGAGTCCACGCGGATCGCCGCCTTCGCGGTCCTGGAACGCGACGCCGCGCAACCGCTCCATGCGATCGACGAGCCAGGCGGCTTCGGCATCCGTGTCGGGGAACTCGAGCGCTAGTAGGTCGCCGCGCTCGAAAGTCTGGTGGCCTGCGGCCGTCATGGCCTTACTGAGGCGCTCGCCTAGGGGAATCTCCTCGACGATGCGGCGTGCGAGGTCGACGATGGCGGGACTGGAGCGGAAGTTCTCATTCAGAGTGACACGTCGGACATCCTCGTAGCGGTTCTCGATCGTGAGGATGTTCTCGACGGCGCTGCCGCGCCACTGGTAGATCGTCTGGTCGTCGTCGCCGACCACGCAAAGGTTCGCCCCGTAGCGGGTGAGCCCACGGATCATCTGTTCCTGGATCGGGTTGGTGTCCTGGTATTCGTCGACGACGACGTATTTAACGGTTTCCTTGACGTGCCGCTGCAGGCTCAGCACGGACTCGTCACCTTCGTCGTTGTCGTCGTTCAGCAGAACGGCGGCGTTGTGGAGAATGGCCGTGTAGTCGAAGTACGCGCGCTCGCTGAGGAGTCGCATGTACTTGTCGAGTCCATCCGCTACATCGGGGCGGAGTCCGTCCAGGTCCACATCGTCCTCCCGAAGGATCGACATGACCTGCTGGTACAGCTTGGAGTTGACCCAGCGCCGCAGGGGCTTCGAGGTGCCGTTAACGACTGCGTTTGTCGTGGTCAGTCCTGACCTGGTGCTGTACTTGTCGATGATCAGTCGGGTCTGCACGTCATTGAGGACGTTGTACTTGAACGCCTCGGGCACGTGGCTGTGCAGCAGGTCCAGTGCGTACCCGTGCATGGTGCCGATGTACATCTCAGCGAGGCCGTGCACCTCGCCGTGGAGTTCACGGATCCGCGCGTGCACACGCTCCTTCAGCTCGCCTGCAGCCTTCTCGGTGAAGGTGAAGGCGACGATGTGCCTGGGCTGAACGCCGGGCCGCCCGATCAGGCCGGCGATCCGCTGTGAGATCACCTCCGTCTTGCCGGACCCAGCGCAGGCGACGATGAGGAGATCATCGTCGTGGGTGCCGATAGCGGCGCGCTGGGCGTCCGTGAACTGCATTGTTCCCCCCGGATTGGCTGAAGTTGGTGCCGTGACCTGATGCCTTCGTGCGGCGAGTGCCCGGCGGGGTGGGCGCGCTGAAGACGCCACACCACGCCTAACGCGACGTTAGACCTCGATGGCCTTGAGGACTTCGTCGCCGAGGTAGTTGACGACCTTGACGGCGATGCGGCGGGAGTCGGGCTTGGGGAAGGGCCGGGACTTTGTGGTGAAGAGGGTGGCCAGAGCCTCATCGTCGATCTGCCCCTTGAGCGCCTTGCCGAGCCGCTCGTACGGGTTGAGACCGGTGGACTTGCCGTTCTCGCCCGAGAAGTAGACGTGGCGCACAATGAAAGCCTCGGCGTCGTAGTCCGTGTCGATGGACCACATCATGATGTCGTCCGGGCCCTCGGCGCGTACGTCACCCGTCGTCGGGTTGTAGATGTCGAGCCCCTTGATCTCGGCGACGAGCCGGCCATCACTCGTTTCGGTCACCTCGATGTCGGGCTCGCCGAAGACCGTGAACAGGTTGCCGGTGCCGGTGTTGGCCAGTTCGTCACCCATGGCGAGGTCAGGGTTCATGCGGACGTTGAGCACGGTCATCTTGCCGACGTTGCGCTCCTGGATGACTGAGAACTCGCCTCGCTCCTGGTTGATCTCGTTGGTCGCCTCGGTCGCATTCGCACCGAAGGCGAAGCCGAGAATGAGCAGGAGGTCGATCTCGCCAAATCTGAGGGCCTCGCGAGCAGCGTTCTTGATGAAGAGCGAGTCGACGGTTCCGTATTCGGGACCGAGCGCGATGCCCACGCGGGATGGCGTGCCCTCCTCGGCGGCCTTGCGGATGCCAACAGCGGTCAGTATCCGACCAGAGACAGGCTCGACCGATTCGAACTCCAGCCGCTCGTTCCGGTAGCCGTTCTGCACCCCTGCCTTCTTGACGTGCTCAAGAATCGTCTCTTCGTAGGAGGCACCGGAGGGCATCATCTCGGCGGCCTTCTCGGAGGCAGGGACCTCCTGGTCGAAAGAGACGGACCGGTGCGGCGAGAGCGACTCGACAGTGAAAGGGCCGGCAACCCGGATGGCCTTCCTGTTCTCGTAAGGGCGGTCGTAAAGCGTCTCGAACTCTGCGTGCTTTTTAATCGCCTTGTCGATCTGGTCGCGGGTCATCCCTTCTTTTATGTCTGGATTGTTCGCGATCGATTTCAGCGTAATGTGCGGGACACGCCCATAGACAAAGCCACGGCGAATATCGTTCTTCGATGCTGAGCGATCCAAGGGCTGTTGGCTCAGTTCAGCCTCCTTACTCTTCCCTTCCGAGGAGTCGGCAAGGAGATACGCAGGATACTTCGCACCCATGAGGCGGTGACGTGCAAGGGAGATGGCCACGCGCGAGGTGTCGATGGTAATCCAACGGCGGCCCCACTCTTCGGCAACGTAGGCAGTGGTGCCGGAACCGCAGGTGGGGTCGAGGACCAAATCACCAGGGTCTGTGGACATAAGCATGCAGCGCTCGACCACTCGCAGGGCGGTTTGCACAACGTACAACTTTTCACCCCCGAACTGGTTTTGCCCCATAGTGTCCGTCCAGTTATTCCCAATCGGGAAAGCTGGAAAGTCGTCCACGTAGCGCATGTAGCCAGCTGATCGACCGGCGGGAAGAACTCGACCGGCAGAAACAAGGCGCTCCATGCCAGCCCGATTGGTCTTCCACCCTCCCCGCAGGGGCAGCACGCTCCTACCAGCCACGGTGACGGGAAAGACCGTAGTCTGGCCGACACGCGTTGTCTGACTGGTGAGGTTGTCCACACCAAACGCGCGCGCACCTTCAGGGAGAGGGCCTCCCCTTTTCTCACTAAGCGTCAGAGTTCGACGACTTCCATCAGGAAGTTCAAGGTGAGTGTACAAACTGGACCCTGATTGGCCCACCGCTTTTTCCAGGAATAGCTGACGATATTTGACAACGTCTTTGGATTTAGCATACCAAAGAATGTAGTCATTCAGGGAAGGCAGGGTGTTCGTGCCTCCCGCAAAGCTGCCTGCGCCGCTTGATTTCTGCACCGTAATCAGCGAAACGAAATTTTCTGCACCGAAAATCTCGTCCATGATTGCGCGGACCAAGTGGACATTGTCGTCGCCAATCTGAACAAATACTGAACCACTCTCTGAGAGTAGGTCCCTAGACGACAAGAGGCGGTCCCTAAAGTATGCAAGGTAGGAACTGATTCCCAGCTCCCAGGTATCCCGGAATGCCTTGATCTGCTCGACTTCTCGTGTCGCATCTTCCAGCTTCCCGTCGCGCACGCGAGAGTTATCTGCCCGCGCCTGCCAGTTCGACCCGAACTTGATCCCATACGGCGGGTCGATGTAAATCATCTGAACTTTGCCCCGCAGGTTCTCTCGCTCCGCGAGGCTCGCCATCACCTGGAGTGAATCGCCCAAGATCATGCGGTTGGTCCAGTTCATCTGGTGCTTGTACCAGTCGACTTTGTCAAGTTCATCTAGGATGCCGTCGTCGAAGAAACCGGTGCCGAATAGCGAGAGCTCTTCCTCTACGCCCTCACTTCCCCCCTTCTCGCGCCTTTTCGTCTCATCCATCAGCTGTTTGACGAGATACCGCGGCTCGATCCGCTCCTGGCGGAAGATCGGCGGGGCCGGAACCTCAAGGTCCTGGCGGTCCTGCTCGTCCTTGCCCTTCCAGACGAGCTGGGGGTCCTTGGCGAAGTCACGCTTGCCGCGCCATGTCATGGCAGCCTCGACTGCCTCCGTGACAAGGTCGATCGCGTCCGCCGTCGGATTGTTCACTCGGGTGTCCTCATGCCTTGTGGCCTGCACGGCCTTGGTGCTGTTCGCGGTGCTTCTGCGGGGAGCGGCCATCGTATTTCCTACCCTTTCTGGTCGTCGTTGCCGTGCTGCTGTCGCCGCTGCTCGATTTCCGCCTCGCGGGCCGCGCTGAACAGGTCGTCCCAGGGGTAATCATCTGCGCCCCAGTCCGTGTCGTCGCTTCTGAGCCTCTCCTCGCTCTTGAGGCCCTCCTCGTGTAGGCCCGTCAGAATCCCGTCGCCGTAGAGGGCCTCGATCGCCGCGTTCAAACGCGACTTGAAACCGGTGGGGTCCTCCGACAACTCGATGTAGCCCCACCTGCCGTATGCACCGTGGTTGTTCACGGCCGCGCACCACATGCGCGCGGTCTCCGCCTTCATGGCCCGCTTGCCGGCCGATTTGCGGGAGCCCGATACCTCCACGATGAGGTGGCGCGCCTCGACGTCCTCCTCGTCGAGTGGCTTCAACCGGACGATGAAGTCAGGCAGGTACCGGTGCGTGCGCCCCGCGTACAGGTACGGGATCGCGAACTCCAGGTGGTCGTTCTTGACGTACGACTGCACGTTCTTGTTGCCGTCGAGCAGTGTCGCCAGGGTCTGCTCCCACGTGTTGCCGCCTATGCCGTCGAGGACCACATAATTCACCGGAGACTTGTCCGGGTCGGCCTCGTAGACCGCCTTGGTCGTGTAGAAGTCCACATCATCCGTGGAGCCCTCGGGCGCATAGCGCGCGAAGATGGGAAGCACCCTGGAGGAGTTGTTGCCCTCCTGGCGGTTCAGCGCGGCGAAGAACTGCTGGGCAGCCCGCTGCCGTTCTTCGGAGACCCGGGAGATGATCGCCAGACTTCGCCGGTTGTCCGTACCGACACAGTGGGTGGTCCACTCCTTCGCGAGCTGCACCAGGTTTGGGAACATCCACGGCTTGCGTCCCCGCGTCGGATCCTCAAGCAGTTCAAGGGCCAGTCCGGCCAGCTGGAAGGCGACCTGCTGAACGCGTACACCCCTGGCGTCGACCAGGGTGTGCCTGGCACTCTCACCGACGAAGCCTTCCACATCGGCCCTTGTCGCGACGCCCTGGTTCACCTCGAACGGTTCCGCATGCGTGAAGTCCGCGTAGAACCGTGCCTCTTCGATCTCTACGCGGTACCCCTCCAGACGCGGGAAGGTGATGCGCAGCTCGTCCCGGTCCCTCATGGAGCGGACGTGCTTTGGCTCCGGTCTCGGCTTGGACTTCAGCTCTCTATTCGGGTCGGTCTGGATGAACTGGAACGGGATGCCGTACACGTCTGCGTATTCGGGCTCGAGCAGCCCCTCGTCATTCACGGCGTACGAGATACGGCGCAAACCTCGGCCCACGACCTGCTCGCACAACAGGTGACTGCCGAAGGCACGGACCCCCAGAATGTGGGTGACCGTGTTGGCGTCCCAGCCCTCCGTCAGCATGGACACGGAGACGACACAGCGCACGTCCTGCCCGAGCTTGCCTTTCTTGCCGACGGTGTTCAGGACCTCGCGCAGCAGGTCAGCGTCCGTCAGCGCCTCCACGTCCCGGTCCGGGAACCGGGTGCGGTATTCCTCTTTGAACGCTTCCAGCTCCTCGGCCGCCGCGGCCTTGAACTGGGCGTCCAACTGCGAGTTGTCGGACTCCAGCTGCGCCGAGTCGACCAGGATGGTACGCGGCACCGGGTAACGGCGGCCTGTCTCGTCGTAGTTGGAGAAGTGCGGCAGCATGCCACGCTTCCCCTGGCCGTCCCCGCCCGGCGGTTCGTGCCCGGCAATCTGGTCGTACACCCACTTCGACACGGTCGTGTTGTTGCAGACGACGATGAACACCGGGGGGGTGGAGCCGGTACCTCGGGTCTCTTCCTGCCATCGCGCGAAGGCTTGCGTGTAGTTCCGGTACAGGCTGTGGGCAGCTCCGTCCAGGACACCGGGCAGCGACTTGCCTGCGAGCGTCTCCGGTTTCTGGGAGCGCTTGGGCATCTCGTCCCTGATGTGCTCCCACAGGTTCAGATAGGAGACGTCCTTGTGCTCCGCGTCGTCGTCCACCGGAACGCGCGGGATCTTGACCAGGCCCGACTCGATGGCGTCCAGGAGTCCGAAGTCACTCACCACCCATGGGAAGAGCGTGCCCTCCGGGTAACCCGAACCGTTCAGGTAGAAGGGGGTGGCGGAGAGGTCGTAGACCGTCTTGATGCCGGTCTTGCGCATGACGTGGTTCAGGCCGTCGAACCACTGGCGCGCGTGATTGTTCTCCTCTTCGGCCTGCTTCTTCTCCTCACCCTTCAGGTCCTCGACGGTAAGGGCCCCCTCCAGGGCAGCGCCGCGGGTCTGGTAGCAGTGGTGCGCCTCATCGTTGAAGACGATGATCTCGCCCTTGCTTCCGCCCAGATCACGCAGCACCCGGTTGACCATCATGTCGGGCGTCTCGACGAAGGGGTCGTCCTTCGACCTGGCCAGCAGCAGTTTCTTGGTTTTTGAAGCGAGCCCCTGACCTTCCCGCGTCGTCCTGAGCATGAACGCGTGGTAGTTGGTGATCGCCACCTGCGCCTGGCCGAGCGCACCCCACAGGTCCGCAGGGACAACGTCCCGCTCCTTGTAGTAGTTGTTCGGGTCGGAGGGCATCAGCACGCGCAGCCGGTCCCGGATGGTGATGCCGGGAGCGACCAGGAGGAAGCGCTTGGCGAATCGAGGGTCCTGCGGGCTGGCGACCTTGTTGAGGGTGTTCCAGGCGATCAGCATCGCCATCACGACGGTCTTCCCCGAACCCGTCGCCATCTTCAAAGCCACCCGGGGCAGTCCTGCGTTGTGCTCCTGGTTGGCCTCTTCCAGGTGGCCCCTTATCCAGGCTCTGCCAAGCTTCGTGCCCACCTCCGTCAGGTAGACGGCGGTCTCCACCGCTTCCACCTGAGCGAAGAAGAGCTTCCGCTCCCGGGTCGGGTCGGTCCAGTACTCCAGGAGACGGCGGGTCGTGGGCGTGATGTTGGGGTATCCCGCCTTGCGCCAGCGGGAGACCTCGCTGCGGATGTTGCCGATGACGTCCTGGCCTTTACGCTCCTCCAGGATGCCGTCGAAGGACAGCTCGTGCTGGACGCCGGCGGACGTCTTACGTCCCTTCCTGGCGCGCGGGACGGGCATCCAGGTTTCGCTCGGGCGACGGCCGGGAGCCTTGTCACCTGTTGGCTGTCCCCGCTCATCCAGTTCCCAGTGCTCGGCCGGCTCTTTGTACGGCGAGTTGATGATCGGGTTCTCGATCACTGCTGCCATGGCTTAGTTATCTCCCTCACGCCTCATCAGCGTGGACCGTACAGCCTGCAAGGGCAATTACCCCATTCGTGCCATGAGTACGCTGCCCGCAGACCCTGTGCTCCTCCCGCATGGCTGCCAAACTGGCTCCGTAACGCCGTGGAGCCGACCGGCGCCCCTGCCAGCACTTTCCTCCAACCCAAGCTGTCACTTCGGCCGCGCTACTGGCGGAGCCGGGGAGCGCGCGGCGAGCGTAGCGAGCCCTTGAAGACGTGGAGAAGGTTTGAGCCAGGTCAGGGCTGCATGTCGTAGATGAGGTCCAAGTCGCTGCCCGGCAAGTGAAGTTCTTCGAGTGCCAGGGGGCGGCTGTCGTTGCCGGTTGCGACGCGGAGGAGTTGGAAGACCGGCACCCCTTCTCCGAGGTGTAGTGCTTTCGCCTGGTCCGGTAGGGGCATCCGCGTCCGCACGTGCTCTGTGAAGGTGAGTTCGTGCCCCAGCTCGGCCAAGGCGGAGAAGAGCGCTGGAGCTGGGGGCGGTGCCTTCTCCTCGTACTTAGTGCCGGCCAGAACCGAGAACGGCACGTAGGTGCGGTGGAGTTGACGCAGGCGACCGGCGTCGGCGGTCTGCAACACGTCGTACGTGAACATCGGCTCGCCCGGCGGGATGCGAAGCAGTTCGGCGAGTGCGAGGGGGGCGTCCGTGCGGGTCGCGGTCGGCGTCTCTACGTCCGTCCAGCTGATGCCGTCTGCGTCGACGTACTGTCCGTCGGCCGTACGGCGCACTCCGCGGGGACGGGTGAGGCTCGGCCGGCTGTGAAGCGATCGGACGAACGCGCCTCGGCCCGCCATGACTTCCACGAGCCCTGATGCCCGGAGTTCTGCGATGCCTTGCCGCACGGTCGGTCGCGTGACCTTGAACAGCTCCGCGAGCTTGTCCTCCGAGGGGACAGGGCGGCCTTCCGGGAACGTGCCGTTGAGGATGCCCTCGCGCAAGTAGTCAGCAATCGCGCGGTACTTGGGCTGTGGCTCCTGCTCGCTGCGCTTCTTCGTCGGCATCCCGGCTCCGTTAGATGACTGGTTCGTCAGCGGGTACAGCGTCTCTCACTTCATGTTGGTTGACAACCCGTACTACGGGTGGGCACTCTGTCTGTGCCGCACCCGTACTACGGGTTGTAAAGCACTTCGAAGGAAGGGCCTTCGGAGGCAACTGACATGGAGGTCAAGTAGTGGCAGTCCTGCCGATAGATACGGCGAAGTACACAGGGATCATCTGCGCTGTCCCGCCCGCCCCGCGCATCGCGGACCGGGAGACGGGACGCGTGCGGGTGGACCGCGACACGGGCAAGACCGTCTACCAGGTCGGTCTGTGCCTGATGTCGGCCACGTCCGCCGACGTGGTCAACGTCAGTGTTCCCGGCGAGCCCGCCGGGGTGCAGAACGGCGTCCCGGTCCAGGTCCGCGACCTGGTCGCGGTGCCATGGGAGAACGAGGGGCGGCACGGCGTCGCCTACCGCGCCGCCGAGATCAAGCCCCTTGCGGCTACCCCCAGCAGTAAGGGGGCCAGCCAGTGATCCATTCGGCAACCGCTTCGACTCACTCGGCCGGTACCGGCTGGTCGAGTGGGGTGCTGGTGGTCGCCGCCGCGCTTGCGTCGGGCCTGGTCATCGCGGGCCCGGCCCTGCGCCGGCACTACCCGGTGGTCTGGTGGGTGTGCATCGGTTTCCCCGCCGCGTGCATACGCATCGTACGGACTTGGCGCCCGCTGATGGCCGGATGTGGCTTGGCGATCAGCCGTAGGGCAGCGCTTACGGTGGTCTCCGGGCTTGTCGGCAACGGTGCTCCGCCGCCTCAACCGCGCGTACCGCGACGGGGGTTGGTGCTTCCCACTCGCGACGGCTTCCGCCTCCTCATACGAATGCTGCCCGGTCAGGTGCCGGAGGACTTCGTCAAGGCGGCTCCGGCGATGGCGCATGACTGGGAGGTTCATGCGGTCCGGGTGAGCACCTGGCGGCCGGGCGTTGTACGGGTCCTTGCTTCGGCCACTGATCCGTTGAAGGAGCCGCGCGTACCGAGGCAGCGGACTCCTGGACGACTGCTACGAGTCACCGTCGGCGTTCTGGAGACCGGAGCGCAGTGGGTGATTGACCTTCGGCAGGTGCCGCACTGGCTGATCGTGGGTGCGACTCGTTCCGGCAAGTCGACACTCATCAACGCTCTGGTCGCGGGTCTCTCGCCACAGCGAGTGGCGCTGGTCGGTATCGACTGCAAGGGCGGGATGGAGCTTTCGCTCTACGAGCCCCGGCTGTCAGCGCTGGCGACCAACCGCGGGCAAGCAGTGAAGCTGCTCCGTGCGCTGGTCGACCTGACCTTGGACCGGATGACGGTCTGCCGCGAAGCTCGCGTGCGGAATGTGTGGGGACTCCCGGAGAAGCAGCGTCCGGTCCCGGTCGTGGTCATCGTCGACGAGCTGGCAGAGCTGTTCCTCGTCGCCAGTCGGGGCGAGAAGGACGAAGCGCAGGCAGCGGCAACGGCGCTCATCCGGCTTGCGCAACTCGGCGCCGCACTCGGGGTGTTCCTCGTCGTGGCGGGGCAACGGGTCGGCTCCGACCTCGGGCCCGGCGTGACCGCGCTGAGGGCACAACTCGGCGGCCGGATATGTCACCGCGTGGCCGACCCGGGCACGGCAGAGATGGCTCTCGGCGATCTCAACCCGGACGCCCTGCATGCGGCTCAGTCCATCACTCCCGAACAAGCGGGCACGGCCGTCCTCGCCTCGGCGGACGGGTGGGATCGCGCACGATCCCATCTGGTCCCGGAGACGGAGGCAGAAGCCATCGCGGCCGAGTGCGCCCATCTGACGCCGCATGTACCGGAGTTGGCGGAAGCCATCGGCGCTCCGACCGGCCCGTCCCTGCACATCGAACGACTCGACAGCGACGAATGAGAGGGGAAGCCCGTGCTCGTAACGATGTCAGGTGCGCTGCTGCTCGGCCTGCTGATCGCACTTCTGATCCGTGTCCGCTACTTGCGGTGGCTCGAAGTCCTGCTCTGTTCGGTTTTCGGCTTCCTGCTCGCGAAGAGCGCCGCGGCGCCAGTCGTACAGACCGTGATCGAGGGCGTCGGCGGATTCCTCGGCCAACTCCAGTTCTGACCGGACCTCCGGAGGCGGTCATGACCTACCTGCTCACTTGCCAAGCGGGCTCCCGACGGGGCGCGAAGTCGCCAAACCCGACCCCGTCAGGGCCCTACTCCATCCACCTCATGAACAGCGAAAGGAGCAGCCTCACCTTGACCAATGCGCATCGATCGCGCAAATCGCCGCGCCCCTGGTGCGAACTGAGAGATGACGAGCGGCAGGCCTGTGCCGGACGGGAACAGGTCGTCCTCGTCGGCACCGACGACAACGAGCGCTGGACGTGTCCCGAGCACGCCGCCGCTCTATGGCTGACCGAGCCGACTCTGCGCTTCTCGGCCAAGTCCCGACAGCAGGCCATCGCGGAAGCGATGCGGCACGCCTTCGGAGGTGGCCGATGACCACTCACCAGGTGGCCAACCTGCTCGACCGTGCCACCCGACCCGACTTCGACGCATGGCGCCGACGCATCGTCCGGCTCGGCGGATGCACGAACCCTGTGCACCTCGTCGGCCGGTCGGTACTCGTCGATACGGCAACCGGGGAAGCACTGCACGAAGTCGGTCTGGACGGCGCCGACGGTCGGCTGATGACGGCTTGCGGCAACCGCCGAGCCACTGTGTGCCCCACCTGCTCACGCGTCTACCGCGCGGACACATATCAACTGATCCGTGCGGGGCTGACGGGTGGGAAGGACGTGCCGAAAGAAGTGGACGCGCACCCGCGGGTGTTCGCCACTCTGACGGCTCCCGGCTTCGGCCCCGTCCACACTCGCCGTGAGCGGGGCGGTCGGCGTCTGGCCTGTCGTCCCCGCCGGTCGGGGGAGACGTGCCGACACGGGGCCGGCGTCGGCTGTTATCTCCGGCATGCGGAGCATGATCCGCAGCTCGGCGAACCGCTCTGCGCTCGTTGCTACGACTATGCGGGCGCCGTGCTGTGGCAGGCGCAGGCGGGGGAGTTGTGGCACCGCTTCACGCTGGAGCTGCGTAGGGAACTGGCCCGCATGGTCGGGTTGTCCCGTACGGGCTTCGTGAACTCGGCTCGACTCTCGTACGCCAAAGTCGCGGAGTATCAACGGCGCGGACTCGTCCACTTCCACGCCCTGATCCGCCTCGACGGTCCGGAGGGGCCGGAGATGGGTCCGCCCGTGTGGGCGACAACGGATCTGCTCTCGGCGGCAGTTCCGCAAGCCGTCGAACGCGTCAGAGTTCTGGCAGTCGGGTCGGACGTCGTAGGCCGACGACTGCTGCGCTTCGGACCGCAGGTCGACGTACAACCCGTGACGTCCGCCGACATCCGCGGCCTGTCGTCCGCTGCCGTTGCTGCCTACATCGCCAAGTACGCGACGAAGGGAGCCGAGAGCGCCGGCGCCGTAGACCGACGCATCTACCGGTCCGCCGACCTGGCGGAGCTACCCGTGCGGGACCACACACTGCGCATGATCGGCACGTGTTGGTGGCTCGGCGGCCTAGAGCCCTTCGAGCCGCTTCGGCTGCGCCGCTGGGCGCACATGCTCGGCTACCGGGGCCACTTCTCGACCAAATCCCGGCGCTACTCAACGACGTTGACTGCGCTGCGCGATGCCCGCACCAAGCATCGCGCGGAGGAACATCGGCAGAGGCTTGGTCTGACCGATCGCTCGACCGCTCTCGTCGGCGACTGGCGCTACGCCGGTCGCGGCTACAGCGCGGAAGCTGCCCTCATCGCTGCTTCGGTACGTGAGGGGCGTGGCGGACATGGCGCGTAGTCGAAGCGAACTCCTCACGGTCCCGGAGGTCCTGAACGAGCTGGGCGGAGTGTCGCGGCGCACCTTCTACCGCTGGCGTGAACTGCGTATCGCTCCGCGCTGCATACGGCTGCCCAACGGCGAACTTCGCGTCCGACGCGATGCGCTGGACGACTGGCTTCAGGACAGGGCGGAGGGAGCCGTATGAAGTCGTACAAGGTCTCCGTCTGGAAGCTCAGCACGAACCGAACCACCAAGAAGCCGACGTACCTCGTTCGTTGGGCAGTCGATGGTCGAACCTTCAGCGAATCGCACAAGACCAAGGCGCTCGCCGACCGGTTCAGAGCGAAGCTCCTTCGCGCGCTCGACAAGGGAGAACCCTTCGACACGGTCACAGGGCTTCCGGACTCACTTCGGGGCGGCAAGACAGCGCTGAGCCTGCTGGAGCTTGCAGTGAAGTATGTGGATCGCCGGTGGCCCAACGCTTCCGCGAAGCAGCGGGACAGCATGACCGATGCCCTGGCCGTCGCCGTGCCCGCTGTGACTACAGCTGTACGGGGCCGACCCGAACCGGCGCTGGTCCGACGGGCGCTGCGCTCCTACCTCCTCCCTACTCCGCGCCGTGAGCGGGAACGGCCGGAGGAAGTCGCTGCAGCTGTGCGATGGCTGGAGCGGGCCTCGCTACCGGTGGCGGAGTTGACGGAGATCGACCGAGTGCACGGACTCGTGGACGCGCTCGGCCGGAAGCTCGACGGTAAGCCGGCGGCCAATCAGACCTATCGGCGTCGGCGGGCGGTCACGTACAACGCTCTTGCGTACGCCGTAGAGCTGGAGTTGCTGACCGCCAACCCGTTGGACAGGGCACGGCGGAAGCGAGAACAGCAACCGGTGCACGAGGTCGATAGCCGCGTGGTCGTCAATCCGCGGCAGGCGAGAGAACTCCTCATCGCTTGCACGTACGTCGGCGGTTTCGATCGTGCTGCGGGACGCCGCCTCCGGGCTTTCTTCGGCTGCCTCTACTACGCGGCTACTCGTCCGGGAGAGGCACTGGGACTGCGCCGTTCCGACTGCGAGTTGCCGACGACGGGTTGGGGGCGGATCACCGTGGAGGAGACGCGCCCTTCGGTCGGCAAGTCCTGGACGGACAGCGGCGAGGCGCACGACAGGCGGGGGCTCAAACAGCGCAGCCCCGGTGAGGTGCGGATAGTGCCGATACCGCCTCCGCTGGTGCGGATGCTGAATGAGCACCTGGAGGAGTTCGATACGGCTGAGGACGGCCGGATCTTCGCCAGTGAGCGAGGAAACGTCGTCGCCTCGTCCTCGTACTACAGGGTTTGGCGGCAGGCGCGGGAGCTGGCCCTCATACCGGACCAGGTGTCGTCGGTGCTGGCGGCCAAGCCGTACGACCTGCGGCACGCCTGCGTCTCCCAGTGGCTCAACTCTGGTGTCTCGGCTCCGGAGGTCGCCCGACGAGCTGGCCACTCGGTGGAGGTCCTGCTCAAGATCTACGCCAAGTGCATCGACGGCCAGGAAGCCGAGATGAACGACCGGATCATGAAAGGCCTCGGGGAGGACGAGCCCGAGGGAGATCATTAAGAAGCGCAATCCGTATTCGTCGAAAGCCCCGGCTTAGTTCGGGGCTTTCGACGTATATGCGTACTTACCTGATTCTTGACTTGGCGACGGGGCATGCTCGCGGCATGGAACCGTCTGACGCCGTCGTGAAACGCCTGCGTCCTCTCGTTGCTGCGCACGGCGATTGCAGCCAGGCCCCCGTACGCTTCAGGCCTGATACCTGGCGTCCATGGCTGAAGCCGCGTGGACTCACGGCTGTGTTGGAGTGTGGGTCTCCTGGTCCGTCTCCGCGTGAACGCTTGATAGGCCGCCAGGATCTCGATGTACTCCGCGACGCCGTGCGCACCCAGGCTGACGGCCTCTGCGAGTTCTTCACCGCAGTCATGATCTGGGGCTCTGGCACCACGAACGGACGCGGTCCGCGGTACACCGAAATGGCCTTATGCGATGCACGACTCCGCGGCACATTGGCACGCACCTGTGAGCTGGTGCGTGCTGGGGACCTGGTCGGTGCCTACCGCGCGTTTCGAGTAGCCGGGGTGGGCTCGCCGTTCTTTACGAAGTGGTTCGCTGCCGTGGACGACGGCTCGGGCATGGAGCGGGCGTTGATCCTGGACAGTCGTGTCTTCAACACGCTCAACGGGCTTGGCTGGGTGAGCTGGAAGGCGGCCGGCACGCGAACCAGAGCCGTGCGCTATGCCGCGTACGTTCACCAGATGCACTCATGGGCGCGAGCCCTCGACGTGGACCCTTCGAGGCTGGAGTGGGTCATGTTCCATCTGAACGGCGAGGTGTCTCCCAAGAGCCCCGCACACTAGGCTCTCCGCTCCCTTGAACAAGGGCCTGACCTGCCCCGAAGCCTTCCAAGATCATGACGCTATTACAACGTGATCACTGTCATGGGGCTGCTCCGAGCCGCATCTGCCTGCACACGCAACAACGCCCCGCAACCAACATCCACGCTGGTCACAGGGCGTTTGGGTACTTCAGAAGGAGTACCCCCGGCAGGATTCGAACCTGCGCACACGGCTCCGGAGGCCGTTGCTCTATCCCCTGAGCTACGGGGGCTCGTCGCGCTGTGAGCGGCGACAGAAGGAACAGTACCAGCTCGGTGGTGCTGCACCGGAACCCCGTTTCCCGGGCCCGGAGTTCCGCCCGGGGGTTGCCGGAGGCCGCGGTCCGCAGGGGTGGAAAAGGGCAAAAGCCGGACGCCGGAGGAGGGGTGAGCCTAGGCTCTGTGTGTGCCAGGTATGTCCGGCCGGGTTCTTGTCGTGGACGACGACAACGTCATCCGGCAGCTGATCAAGGTCAATCTCGAGCTGGAAGGTTTCGAGGTGGTGACCGCTGCCGACGGTGTCGAGTGCCTCGACATCGTGCAGGGTGTCCGGCCGGATCTCGTCACGCTGGACGTCGCGATGCCCCGCCTCGACGGGCTGCGGACCGCCGAGCGGCTGCGCGCCGATCCCCGTACGCGCCATATCCCGGTCGCGATCGTCAGCGGCCACACGAAGGTCGACGGTGCGGACGGCGAGGAGCCGCCCGTCGACGCCCTCCTGGCGAAACCCTTCGAACCGTCCGAACTGGTCGCGATGGTGCGGCAGTTGACCGGCCGGACCGAGGGCCGCGAGGCGCGGCCCCCCGGCGGCGCGGACGATGCGGACGAACAGGAGCCGGCCCCTTGGCCGGCCGGCCGCTGACGCCCTCCGGACCGCCCCGCCCGCTCCGCGCGCCGAACGCACCGCGGTACCGCCGTCACCAGCGGTGACGGACGCACACTGCTCGCGCCCCCCGATGCGGCACCGCGCCCGCCCGGAGCGGAATCCGGTTCGCGCCGACCCACCCCCTCTCCCATACGCTTGCCCTGTGACACCCGCCCAGCTCTCCCGCACCGTGCTGCACGCAGTGCGCCGTGCCGCGGCGGAAGGCGAGCTGGGCGCGGCGCGGGGAAGCAGCGATCTGCCACAGCGGGTGACGGTCGAGTCGCCTCCGCGGCGTGGGCCGGGTGACTACGCGGTCAGTGTGGCCTTCCGTCTCGCCGGCCCTTCGGGCATGGCGCCGTACGACGTCGCACGGGTGCTGCTGGCCAGGCTCGTGCGGCAGGACGGAATCCTCGCCGCGGAGATCGCGGGCGGCGGCTTCCTGAACGTCACCCTCGACGACCGTGCGAGGGCCGAGCTCGTGGCGGAGCTGTCCCGCCCGGCCGGCTCCGCTCCCGGCAGCCCCGATCGCGACACCGCAGCCGCCGACACCCCGGCCGCCGACACCCCCGCCGCGGACATCGCGCACTGGAGTGCCGCGACCGGTGACGCCCCGGCCGCTCTCGCCGTACGGACGGCGCAGGCGAGCCCTCTCTTCCGCGTGCAGTACGCACACGCGCGGGCGCGCGCGTACTCGCGTAACGCCCGTGACCTCGGGTTCCGCGGTGAACCGCACGCCTCGGCGGACGTCGGCCCCGAGCCGGAGACCGGAACGGAACCGGAGACCGGAACGGAACCGGACACCCGTCCCGGACAGGACGCCCGTGCCGTCTACGGATCCCGCGGTGCGGCCCTGCTCGCGCTGCTCGCGGATCACCGGCGGGTCAGTGAGCAGTCCGATCCCGCCGGCCACGCACGCCATCTAGTCGCGGTCGGCGACGCCTTCTTCGACTTCCACGACCAGTGCCCGCCCCTGCCCAGGGGAGACGAGAAACCCGGGGCCGTCCACCGCGCCCGGCTGGCTCTCGTCGAAGCCACCGGGACGGTGCTGGCAGGCGGCCTGACCCAGCTCGGCGTAAGCGCGCCCGCGCATCTGTGAGACCGGAGCAGACCCCGAGTCCATGTCCTCCGAGACACCGAGAGCCCTCCGGAACCCCAGAGCCCTCCGAGAACCCCCAAGACTTCGTACACCGCAAAGGACCCACGATCAGCGTGAACACGAACACGGCTGTGAGCACCACGAACCGCCCCGGTGAGAGCGAGGCCACCGCATGAGCCGCTCCGCGCACCCCGCAGGTCCCCGGCACGCCGACGTGCTGCCCGAGGGCCACTACACCGCGCCGCCCGCCGACCTCAACGCGCTCGACCCCCGCGTCTGGCCGCAGACCGCCGGCCGCACACCTGCGGGCTCGGTCACCGTCGGCGGACTGGACGTGCGGGATCTGGCCGAGGAGTTCGGCACACCTCTCTACGTTCTCGACGAGGCCGACTTCCGTGCCCGCTGCCGGGCCTGGCGGGACGCCTTCGGCCCGGACGCCGACGTCTTCTACGCGGGCAAGGCCTTCCTCTCCCGCGCCGTCGTGCGCTGGCTGACAGAGGAGGGGCTCAATCTCGACGTCTGCTCCGGTGGTGAACTGTCCGTCGCGCTGGCCTCCGGCATGCCCCCCGAGCGGATCGCCCTGCACGGCAACAACAAGTCGTCGGCCGAGATCGAGCAGGCAGTCGAGGCCGGCGTCGGGCGGATCGTGCTGGACTCCTTCCAGGAGATCGTCCGCGTGGCGCACATCGCCGACAGGCTCGGCAGGCGCCAGCCCGTCCAGATCCGCGTCACGGTCGGCGTCGAGGCGCACACGCACGAGTTCATCGCGACGGCGCACGAGGACCAGAAGTTCGGGCTCGCCCTCACCGGAGGCACCGCAAAGCCGGAGGCCGGGGGAGGCCCGGCCGCCGAGGCCGTACGGCGCGTACTGAAGCTCGACAGCCTGCAACTGGTCGGCATCCACTCCCACATCGGCTCGCAGATCTTCGACACCTCGGGCTTCGAGGTCGCCGCGCACCGCGTCGTCGGACTGCTCGCCGACATCCGCGACGAGCACGGCCTGGAGCTGCCCGAGATCGACCTCGGCGGCGGCCTCGGCATCGCCTACACGCCCGAGGACGACCCGAGCGAGCCGCACGAGATCGCCGCCTCGCTCCGCGAGATCGTCGGCCGGGAGTGCCGGGGCGCCGGACTGGCCGTGCCGCGCCTCTCCGTCGAACCCGGCCGTGCGGTGGTCGGGCCCTCGGCCTGCACGGTGTACGAGACGGGCACGGTCAAGGAGCTGCCGGGGCTGCGTACGTACGTGAGCGTGGACGGAGGAATGTCGGACAACGTCCGCACGGCGCTCTACGACGCGGAGTACAGCGTCTCGCTCGTCTCGCGGACCTCCGACGCCGAGCCCATGCTCTCCAGGGTCGTCGGCAAGCACTGCGAGAGCGGCGACATCGTCGTAAGGGACGCGTTCCTGCCGGCCGACCTGGCCCCCGGCGACCTGCTGGCCGTGCCGGCGACCGGCGCGTACTGCCGGTCGATGGCGAACAACTACAACCACGCGCTGCGGCCGCCGGTCGTCGCGGTGAAGGACGGGGAGGCGCGGGTGATCGTCCGGCGGGAGACGGAGGAGGATCTCCTGCGACTGGATGTCGGCTAGCGAGACATTCGTCCCACATGTTGGAACGAGCGTGGAATCTCCGTACCCGTACGTGAGACTGACAGCACAGGCAATGACGAGAGGCGAGGTCGGATGATGCGTACGCGTCCGCTGAAGGTGGCGCTGCTGGGCTGTGGGGTCGTCGGCTCAGAGGTGGCACGCATCATGACGACGCACGCCGATGATCTCGCCGCCCGCATCGGCGCCCCCGTGGAGCTCGCCGGCGTCGCGGTGCGCCGCCCCGACCGCGTACGCGAGGGCGTCGACCCGGCGCTGGTGACCACGGACGCCGCGGCACTCGCCCGGCGTGAGGACATCGACGTCGTCATCGAGGTCATCGGCGGCGTCGAACCGGCCCGCAAGCTCATCACCTCCGCCTTCGAGCACGGGGCGAGCGTCGTGACGGCGAACAAGGCCCTGCTCGCCGAGGACAGCCCCTCCCTCCACGAGGCCGCGGAGAAGGGTGGCAACGACCTCTACTACGAGGCGGCGGTGGCCGCGGCGATCCCGCTGGTACGGCCGCTGCGCGAGTCCCTGGCCGGCGACAAGGTCAACCGCGTCCTCGGCATCGTCAACGGCACCACGAACTTCATCCTCGACCGGATGGACTCCACCGGCGCCGGATACGGCGAGGCCCTGGACGAGGCCACCGCTCTCGGTTACGCGGAGGCCGACCCCACCGCCGACGTCGAGGGCTTCGACGCCGCCGCCAAGGCCGCCATCCTCGCCGGCATCGCCTTCCACACCCGGGTCCGTCTCGACGACGTGCACCGCGAGGGCCTCACCGAGATCACCGCCGCCGACATCGCCTCGGCGAAGCGCATGGGCTGCACGGTCAAGCTGCTCGCCATCTGCGAACGGGCGGCCGACGGCCGCTCGGTCACCGCACGCGTGCATCCCGCGATGATCCCGCTGAGCCATCCGCTCGCGGGCGTCCGCGAGGCCTACAACGCGGTGTTCGTGGAGTCTGACGCCGCGGGCCAGTTGATGTTCTACGGGCCGGGCGCCGGCGGCGCGCCCACGGCCTCAGCCGTGCTGGGCGACCTGGTGGCCGCCTGCCGGAACAAGCTCAACGGGTCGAAGGGGCCCGGCGAATCGGCGTACGCGCAGCTGCCGGTCTCGCCGATGGGCGACGTCGTCACGCGCTACCACATCAGCCTCGACGTCGCCGACAAACCCGGCGTCCTCGCGCAGGTCGCCACCACTTTCGCGGAGCACGGCGTGTCGATCGACACCGTGCGCCAGCAGGGCAAGGACGGCGACGCCTGGCTCGTGGTCGTCACGCACAGCGCGCCCGACGCGTCGCTGAGCGCGACCGTCGAGGCCCTGCGCGGCCTCGACACCGTGCGCGGCGTCGCCAGCATCATGCGGGTCGAGGGCGAATGAACGGGACCCGGATACAGGGGAATCGAGGACAGTGACCACCATGGAAACCGCAGCACCCGCCACCTCCCGCCAGTGGCGCGGCGTCATCGAGGAGTACCGCGACCGGCTGCCCGTCGGTCCGCGGACGGCTCCCGTCACACTGCGCGAGGGCGGCACGCCGCTCGTACCGGCGCAGCTGCTCTCCGAACTCACAGGCTGCGACGTCCACTTGAAGGTCGAGGGCGCCAACCCGACCGGTTCCTTCAAGGACCGCGGCATGACGATGGCGATCACGCGGGCCAGGGAGGAGGGCGCGCAGGCCGTCATCTGCGCCTCCACGGGCAACACTTCGGCCTCCGCGGCCGCCTACGCGGTACGTGCGGGCATGGTCTGTGCCGTCCTGGTGCCGCAGGGGAAGATCGCGCTGGGGAAGATGGGTCAGGCGCTGGTGCACGGCGCCCAGATCCTCCAGGTGGAGGGCAATTTCGACGACTGCCTCACCCTCGCCCGCGGCCTGTCGGAGAAGTACCCGGTGGCGCTTGTCAATTCGGTCAACCCCGACCGTATCGAAGGCCAGAAGACGGCCGCCTTCGAGATCGTCGACATGCTCGGGGACGCCCCCGACGTGCACGTCCTGCCGGTCGGCAACGCGGGGAACATCACCGCGTACTGGCGCGGATACAGCGAGTATCTGACCGGCGGTCCCGCGACGCGTGCGCCGCGCATGTGGGGCTACCAGGCGTCCGGCGCCGCGCCCATCGTGCGCGGTGAGCCGGTGAAGGACCCGAGCACGATCGCCACCGCCATCCGGATCGGCAACCCGGCGTCGTGGCAGCTCGCGGAGCGCGCCCGGGACGAGTCGGGCGGCTTCATCGACTCAGTGACGGACCGTCAGATCCTGCGCGCCTACAAGCTCTTGTCGTCGCGCGAGGGGGTCTTCGTCGAACCGGCCTCCTCCGCTTCCGTCGCGGGGCTGCTCCAGGCGGCCGAACAGGGCAGGCTGGAGCCGGGCCAGCGGGTGGTCTGCACGGTCACCGGCAACGGCCTCAAGGACCCTGACTGGGCGGTCGCGGGCGCTCCACGGCCCGTGACGGTGCCGATCGACGCGGACGCCGCGGCGGAACGTCTGGGCCTGGCCTGACGGTTCGCCCGCGCCGGGAGCGGGAAGGCATCCTCTGGCCGGCGCGGCCGCCGGCACGGGGACAGGTGGCAAGGGAGCGCGGAACCGCTTGCGACACGTATCGTGCGCCTCCCGTGCGCCCTGTGTCGCCACTGAACCTTCCTTCGATAGGCTTGTGTTCATCCCACTCCCCGTACGTACTCCGGGGCATCCCCTCGTCCTGTCAGGGAGGCCCCACCCGGTCCGCCGGGCCCGGGACGCACAGGGTCCGTGACCCTTCCGGCGCCCCTCGCCGCGGTCCATGGGAAATCGCGTCAACAATCCAAGGAGAGTCATCGGGAGATGGCCGGTCCCGCGTTCCGCGCCGCGGCTGTCCGCGTGCGCGTTCCCGCCACCAGCGCCAACCTCGGCCCGGGCTACGACGCCCTGGGCCTCGCGCTCGGTCTCTACGACGACGTGGTCGTCCGGGTCGCCGACTCCGGTCTGCATGTCGACATCGCGGGAGAAGGTGCCGAGACCCTGTCGCGGGACGAGGACCACCTGCTCGTGCGCTCTCTGCGTACGGCGTTCGACCTGCTCGGCGGTCAGCCGCGCGGCCTGGAGGTCGTCTGCGCCAACCGGATCCCGCACGGACGCGGCCTCGGCTCGTCCTCCGCCGCCATCTGCGCCGGGATCGTGGCCGCGCGTGCCGTCACGACCGGCGGCGAGGCCAGGCTCCACGACGCGGCGATGCTGGAGCTGGCCAGCGAGATCGAGGGCCATCCGGACAACGTCGCGGCCTGTCTCATGGGTGGCTTCACGCTGGCCTGGATGGACGCGGGAGCCGCCCGGGCGATCAGGATGGAGCCCGCGGAATCCGTCGTGCCTGTGGTCTTCGTACCCGCGAGGCCGTTGCCGACGGAGACGGCCCGGGGGCTGTTGCCCCGTCATGTCCCGCACGTGGACGCGGCGTTCAACACGGGCCGTGCCGCGCTGCTCGTGGAGGCGCTCACCAGGCGTCCCGAGCTGCTGCTGCCCGCGACGGAGGACCGGCTCCATCAGGAGTACCGCGCCCCGGCGATGAAGGAAAGCGTGGAATTGGTGAACCGGTTGCGGGCGGACGGCGTCCCAGCTGTTGTCTCGGGTGCGGGCCCGACGGTGCTCGCGCTGCCCGAGGGCCACGGCGCCGGCGACAAGGTGGCTCAGCTCGCCGGCGAGCAGTGGACGGCGAACAGGCTGAGCCTCGACACCGCCGGAGCCAGCGTCCTGCCCCTGAAGGCGGACGGTGCGGACCGGAGCGCATCTCAGTGACGCGGTGGCCGCTGTACGGCCCGGCAGAGCCGGCGAATGCCTTGGAGAAGCCGATGATCCAGGAGAGGGGGAATGTTTGTTGGGTCCGGTAGTGTTAACCTCAAGTCAGTGCTCGCAGTCTCGTGATCCACACGTGAAACTCTGTGGTGGCCCGTAGAGTGCAGTGCTTGAGTGATCCGCAAGGGCAGAGGCCCAGGATCGCCTCTTCCTCCAGGAGCCTCCCACGCTGCGCCGTTCCGCGGTGCAGTCCCGAGCACGCTCCGGAGCAGGCATGCAGGACGCACATTCTCCTTGCACGCCGAACCATGAATTGATCTCCCCGCCGCACATCCAGGCGGGAACCACCGTTTCGGCCAGGTCCGCGCGCACAGGACCATCGCCGGACAGCACGACCGGTCGCCGAGCCAGACAGGCCGACGTCCGCTCCAGGGAAGGACCCTTTGTGAGCGACACCACCGATCTGATGGGCGTGAACGCCGCTCCCCCTGAGTCCGATGGCTCAGGCGGCACCTCCTCCGGGGGCGCCGCTGCGGAGAAAGCCGACGCGCCTGCCACGGACGCTGCTGCCGCGCCTGCCTCCGGTGCTGCGCCCAAGCGCCGGCGCACCGGCACCGGGCTTGAGGGCATGGTGCTCGCCGAGCTTCAGCAAGTTGCCTCCGGTCTCGGTATCAAGGGCACCGCGCGGATGCGCAAGAGCCAGCTGATCGAAACCATCAAGGAGCGGCAGGCGGGCGGGGGTTCGTCCGCCGGCACCGACGCTCCTGCCGCGCGCGGCAAGGACGGGGACGCCGTCGAGGGCAACGACCAGTCCGCCAAGCCCAGGCGCCGCGCCACGTCCCGGGCGCGCACGGGCGACTCCGGCGGGGACGGCCGGGAGGACTCGGCCCAGATCGACATTCCGGGCCAGCCCGCGAACGAGGAGAAGGCCGAAGGCGACCGCCGCGGCCGCCGCGAGCGCGGCGAGGGCGGCGGCAAGGCGGAAGCCTCCGCCGACACCGCCGAGGGGAAGGCCGACGGCCGCGGTGACGGCGGCCAGCAGCACAAGGGCGACGGCGGCGGCCGTGGCGACGGATCGCGCGGTGACCGCGACGGCGGCGGCCGCCAGCAGCAGGACCGCCCCTCCAAGCGTGACCGCCAGCGCGGCCGCGGCGGCAAGGGCGGCGACGGCGGCGGCCAGAACCAGGGCGGCCAGAACCAGAACCAGGGCGGAAACCGCCGGGACGGCCGTGACGGCCGTGACGACGACGACTTCGACGGCGGCCGGCGTGGCCGGCGGGGTCGTTACCGGGACCGGCGTGGGCGGCGTGGTGGTCGTGAGGATGCCGAGCCGCAGATCGCTGAGGATGATGTGCTGATTCCGGTGGCGGGGATCTTGGACATCCTGGACAACTATGCGTTCGTGCGGACGTCGGGGTATCTGCCGGGTCCGAATGATGTGTATGTGTCGTTGGCGCAGGTGCGGAAGAACGGTCTGCGCAAGGGTGATCACGTCACGGGTGCGGTGCGGCAGCCGCGTGAGGGGGAGCGGCGGGAGAAGTTCAATGCGCTGGTGCGGCTGGATTCGGTCAACGGCACCTCGCCGGAGGGCGGCCGGTCGCGGTCGGAGTTCAACAAGCTGACGCCGTTGTATCCGCAGGAGCGGCTGCGGCTGGAGACGGAGCCGAATCAGCTCACCTCGCGGATCATCGATCTGGTCTCGCCGATCGGGAAGGGGCAGCGGGGGCTGATCGTGGCGCCGCCGAAGGCGGGCAAGACGATGGTGCTGCAGAGCATCGCGAACTCGATCACGGTGAACAATCCGGAGTGCCATCTGATGGTGGTGCTGGTCGATGAGCGGCCGGAAGAGGTCACCGACATGCAGCGGTCGGTGAAGGGTGAGGTGATCTCCTCGACCTTCGACCGTCCCGCGGAGGATCACACCACGATCGCGGAGCTGGCGATCGAGCGGGCCAAGCGTCTGGTGGAGCTGGGTCATGACGTGGTGGTGCTGCTGGACAACATCACCCGGCTGGGGCGGGCCTACAACCTCTCGGCTCCCGCTTCGGGGCGGATCCTGTCCGGCGGTGTGGATTCCACGGCGCTGTATCCGCCGAAGAAGTTCTTCGGTGCGGCGCGGAACATCGAGGACGGCGGTTCGCTGACGATCCTGGCCGCGGCTTTGGTGGAGACCGGCTCCCGGATGGACGAGGTGATCTTCGAGGAGTTCAAGGGCACCGGCAACATGGAGCTGAAGCTGGACCGGAAGCTGTCGGAGAAGCGGATCTTCCCCGCGGTCGACGTGGACGCCTCCGGCACCCGCAAGGAGGAGATCCTCATGGCGGGCGACGAGCTCCAGATCATCTGGAAGCTCCGCCGGGTCCTGCACGCCCTGGACCAGCAGCAGGCCATCGAACTGCTCCTGGACAAGATGAAGCAGACCAAGTCCAACACCGAATTCCTGCTCCAGATCCAGAAAACCACCCCGACCCCGGGCAACGGCAGCGACTGACGGGCATTACGGACCGGGTCTCCGCAGGCCCGGCAGTGAGGGCCGCCCCGCCACATGTGGTGGGGCGGCCCTCACTCCATGTGATGACAGTTGAGAGCTTGCGCACAGGCGCCGCCGCGGCCCTGCTCCCTCCCGGCCCTCTCGCGGACGTACATCGGCCCAGGTCGAAGCGCGAAACGCCCCTGTCGTCCCAAACCCGTGCCACTCTCCACGGGCTGGGCATCACCGTCACGCCGTGTGCAACCCTTCCGGATGGCGTGACTTACGGAGCATGCGCCCGTCTCCGCGGAGATCCGCGGGCAGCGGGGCATTCCCGTACGCACGCCGTACGTACGAGAAGTGACGGCGGAGCCGCAGGGCAGGACAGAGGTGGGCGACGATGGCGGACGACAGCACGGGCGGGCAGGACGAGGCGGCCCCGGTCCGTCCCCGCAGTCGCAACGCCCTGCGCGCCACCGGCCGCCGCCGCAGGCCCCACACGCGCCGGCGGCGGATCCTCAAGGCAGCCGCCTGGACGGCCGCGGCCGCGGTGGTCCTCGGCGGCACGGGCCTCGGCTTCGCCTACTTCAAGCTCAACGGCAACATCTCCGGCGTGGACATCGACGCCGAGCTCGGCGAGGACAGGCCGGGCGACACCCCCGACGGCTCGATGGACATCCTCGTCCTGGGCTCCGACAGCCGCTCCGGTACGAACGGCAAGTACGGCAAGGGTCAGGCCGGCGCCCGCTCCGACACCGCGATGGTCGTGCACGTCAACAAGGAGCACGACAAGGCGAGCGTCGTGTCGATACCGCGCGACACCGTCATCGAGCGCCCCAGCTGCGTCAAGGACGACGGCAGCGGCACCGCGCCGCGGCAGCGCGCGATGTTCAACTCCGCGTACGAGACGGGCGGTCCGGCCTGCGCCGTGAAGACCGTGGAGTCGATGTCCGGTGTACGCATGGACCACTACGCGGAGATCGACTTCTCCGGCTTCAAGAAGCTGATCGACGACCTCGGGGGCGTCGAGGTCACCACCAGGAAGCCGATCAAGGACCCGGACAGCCACCTCGACCTGGCCCCCGGCCCGCACAAGCTCAGCGGCGAGCAGTCCCTCGGCCTCGTACGTACGCGCCACGGGGTCGGCGACGGCAGCGACCTGGGCCGCATCCAGCTCCAGCAGGCGTTCGTGAAGGCACTGATGGAGCAGGTCAACAGCATCGGGGTGTTCAGCAGCCCGAAGAAGCTCTACGAACTCGCCGACAGCGCCACCTCCGCCGTCACCACGGACTCCGAGCTCGACTCGGTCAGCGACCTGGCGGGCCTGGCCGGCATGCTCAAGGGCGTCAAGTCCGACGACATCAAGATGTCCACGCTGCCTGTGACCTACGACCCTGGGGACCCCAACCGCGTCGTGCCGATCGAGTCCAAGGCGGCGAAGATGTGGTCCGCGATCAAGCGGGACGCCGCCATACCGAAGTCCGCGGAGAAGGGCTCGGCGAGCGAGCGTACGGATATCGGCCGCGTGGTCGACTGACGGCCGTCAGGGGCCCTCAGCGGGAATATCAGGCGCCCGCCCCCGGTTTTGGGAGGTACGGCCAGTGATGGCAGACTGGACCGTCGGCCCCGGTTCACGGTGGACAAGCCCGTCCTCCGACCCGGTGCCCTCCCGGAAATAGGAGATTCCCTTGAAGCGCGACATCCACCCCGAGTACGTAGAGACCCAGGTGAGCTGCACCTGCGGTAACTCCTTCACGACTCGCAGCACCGTGAGCGGCGGCCAGATCCGCGCCGACATCTGCTCCGCGTGCCACCCCTTCTACACCGGCAAGCAGAAGATCCTCGACACCGGTGGCCGCGTGGCCCGGTTCGAGGCCCGCTTCGGCAAGGGCGCCGGTTCCGCCAAGAAGTAGCACCACTCGAGCGCCGGTCTCCTCGGCACGTCCCGCGGGACGTGAGGGGCCGGCGCTCTTTCGCGCTGCCTGGCACTTCCTTCTCAGGCAAAGGGCCTTCTTCACGTAAAGGGACAAACGATGTTCGAGGCGGTCGAGGAACTGATCGGCGAGCACGCCGAGCTGGAGAAGCAGCTCGCCGATCCCGCGATCCACGCCGACCAGGCGCGCGCCCGCAAGCTCAACAAGCGGTACGCGGAGCTCTCCCCGGTGATCGCCACCTACCGTTCCTGGAAGCAGGCCGGCGACGACATCGACACCGCGCGCGAACTCGCCGCGGACGACCCGGACTTCGCCGCCGAGGTGAAGGAACTGGAGTCTCAGCGCGAGGAGTTGACCGAGAAGCTCCGCCTGCTGCTCGTACCGCGCGACCCCAGCGACGACAAGGACGTCATCCTCGAGATCAAGGCGGGGGAGGGCGGCGACGAGTCGGCTCTCTTCGCCGGCGACCTGCTGCGGATGTATCTGCGCTACGCCGAGCGCGTCGGCTGGAAGACGGAGCTGATCCAGTCCACCGAGTCCGACCTGGGCGGCTACAAGGACGTACAGGTCGCCGTGAAGAACAAGGGCGGCGGCGGTGCCACCGAGCCCGGCCAGGGCGTGTGGGCCCGGCTGAAGTACGAGGGCGGAGTGCACCGCGTGCAGCGCGTGCCCGCGACCGAGTCGCAGGGCCGCATCCACACCTCGGCCGCCGGCGTGCTCGTACTGCCCGAGGCCGAGGACGTGGACGTGGAGATCAACGCGAACGATCTGCGTATCGACGTGTACCGCTCCTCCGGCCCCGGCGGCCAGTCCGTCAACACCACGGACTCCGCGGTGCGCATCACCCACGAGCCGACGGGCATCGTCGTCTCCTGCCAGAACGAGAAGAGCCAGCTGCAGAACAAGGAGCAGGCGCTGCGCATCCTGCGCGCCCGGCTGCTGGCCGCGGCCCAGGAGGAGGCCGACCAGGAGGCCTCGGACGCCCGCCGCAGCCAGGTGCGTACGGTGGACCGGTCGGAGCGGGTACGGACGTACAACTTCCCGGAGAACCGGATCTCCGACCACCGGGTCGGCTTCAAGGCCTACAACCTGGACCAGGTGCTCGACGGCGATCTGGACGCGGTCATCCAGGCATGCGTCGACGCCGACTCCGCGGCCAAGCTGGCCGCGGCCCAGTAAGCGCGCGCACGGACGGGCGGACGGAACGAGAAGATGCTGCATTCGTCCGGGGGGCGGCCCCCGAACCCACGCGGCCTGCTGATCGCCGAAGTGGCACAGGCGACCCAGCGGCTCGCCGACGCCGGGGTGCCCTCGCCGCGGTTCGACGCGGAGGAGCTGGCCGCATACGTGCACGGCGTGAAGCGCGGCGAGCTGCACATGGTGCCGGACACCGACTTCGACGCCCGCTACTGGGAGGCCGTCTCCCGGCGCGAGGCCCGTGAACCCCTGCAGCACATCACCGGGCGTGCGTTCTTCCGCTACCTCGAACTGCAGGTCGGGCCCGGGGTGTTCGTCCCCCGCCCCGAGACCGAGTCCGTGGCCGGCTGGGCGATAGAGGCGGTACGGGCGATGGACGTCGCCGAGCCCCTGATCGTCGACCTGTGCACCGGGTCCGGAGCCATCGCGCTCGCCCTCGCGCAGGAGGTGCCGCGCTCCCGGGTGCACGCCGTGGAGCTGGACGAGGGCGCGTACGGCTGGGCCGCGAAGAACGTGGAAGGCAGCCGCGTCACGCTGCACCACGGCGACGCGCTCACCGCGCTCCCCGAACTCGACGGTCAGGTCGACCTGGTGGTCTCCAACCCGCCGTACATCCCGCTCACCGAATGGGAGTATGTGGCACCCGAAGCCCGCGACCACGACCCCCAGTTGGCGTTGTTCTCCGGGGAGGACGGGCTGAGCACCATCCGCGGCCTGGAGCGCACGGCACACCGGCTGCTGCGCCCCGGCGGGCTCGTCGTCATCGAGCACGCCGACACCCAGGGCGGCCAGGTCCCCTGGATCTTCACCGAGGACCGCGGCTGGGCCGACGCGGCGGACCACCCCGACCTCAACAACAGGCCCCGATTCGCCACAGCACGCAGGGAGGTGCCGTGATGGCACGGCGTTATGACTGCACCGACGCGACCGACCGCAAGACCGGCCTGCGCGAGGCCGCCTCGGCGGTACGCCGCGGTGAGCTCGTCGTGCTGCCCACGGACACGGTGTACGGCATCGGTGCCGACGCCTTCAGCCCGGACGCCGTCGGCGATCTGCTGGAGGCCAAGGGGCGTGGCAGGAACATGCCTTCGCCGGTGCTCGTGGGCTCCCCGAACACGCTGCACGGCCTCGTCACCGACTTCTCGGAGTCGGCCTGGGAGCTGGTCGACGCCTTCTGGCCCGGCGCGTTGACGCTCGTCGCCAGGCATCAGCCGTCGCTGACATGGGACTTGGGGGACGCCCGCGGCACCGTGGCGGTACGGATGCCGCTGCACCCCGTCGCGATCGAACTGCTCAAGGAGTTCGGCCCGATGGCCGTCTCCTCGGCCAACCTCACCGGGCACCCCGCTCCGCAGGACTGCGACGCCGCGCAGGAGATGCTGGGCGACTCCGTCGCCGTCTACCTCGACGGCGGTCCGACGCCCGACTCGGTGCCGTCCTCGATCGTCGACGTCACGCAGAGGACGCCGGTTCTGCTGCGTACGGGTGCGGTGAGCGCCGAGGAGCTGCGCAAGGTCGTACCCGACCTGGAGGTGGCGCCATGACAGGGGCGGGGGCCGCGCGGCCCCTGACGTCCCGCGGCAGGAACGGCAGGAGATGCCCGCAGTGAACACCCCTCACGGGCGTGGCATCGCGGATCCCGGCGGCATAAGCGCCACCGGTCCGGGCCCGGGGCCCGGCTTCGGTGCGGGCTCCGGCCACGGCACCGCCGGCGCATTCCGCATCCTCCACGTCTCCACCGGCAACGTCTGCCGCTCGCCCCTGACGGAGCGGCTGACCCGGCATGCCCTGAGGGAGCGGCTCGGAGACGGCCGCTGCGGCGGCATCCTCGTGGAGAGCGCGGGGACCTGGGGCCACGAGGGCGCCCCGATGGAGGACCATGCCGCCGAGGTGCTGCTGGAACACGGCGCGGACCCGGAGGGCTTCCGCGGCCGTGAGCTGCTGGACGAGCACGTCATCCGCGCCGACCTCGTGCTCACCGCGACCCGCGACCACCGCGCACAGGTCGTCTCGATGGGGCATTCCGCGGGGCTGCGTACGTTCACGCTGAAGGAGTTCACACGGCTCGTACGGGCCATAGACGCCGCGACACTGCCCGAGGCGGGCTCCGCGGACGGCGTCGTCGAGCGTGCCCATGCCCTCGTGCAGGCCGCGGCGGCCCTGCGGGGCTGGCTGCTGGCGCCCAGCCCCGAGGCGGACGAGATCCATGATCCCTACGGCGCCCCCATCCCGTATTTCCGCTCGGTGGGGGACGAGATCAGCAAGGCTCTGGACCCGGTCGTCACGGCGCTCACCGGCGTTCCTGCCCGCCGCTGACGATTGAGCCGGACGAATGTGAAACCGCAGGCCCCGCGCAGGTGTCCTATCGTGTGGGGCCAAGGAACAGCCAAACCCCTGGGGAACCCGTGCGTGAATATCTGCTGACGCTCTGTGTCGCGGCGGCGGTCACCTATCTCCTGACCGGGCCGGTGCGGAAGTTCGCCATCGCGGCGAAGGCGATGCCGCAGATCAGAGCGCGCGATGTGCACCGTGAGCCGACGCCCCGCCTCGGCGGCATCGCGATGTTCGGCGGTCTGTGCGCGGGTCTTCTGGTCGCCTCCCAACTCACCAACATCGGCGAGCTGTTCGTCCTGTCCGACGAGCCGCGTGCGCTGCTCTCCGGAGCCGGGCTGATCTGGCTGCTGGGCGTCCTCGACGACAAGTGGGGCGTCGACGCCCTGGTCAAGCTGGGTGGCCAGATGATCGCCGCGGGCGTCATGGTGCTGCAGGGCCTGACGATCCTCTGGCTGCCGGTCCCGGGCGTGGGGAATGTGGCACTGGGCGAGCCCCAGGGCCCGCTGCTGACGGTCGCGCTCGTCGTGATCACCATCAACGCCGTCAACTTCGTGGACGGTCTGGACGGTCTGGCCTCCGGCATGGTCGCCATCGCCGCCGCCGCGTTCTTCATGTACGCGTACCGGATCTGGTACGGCTACGGCGTCGAGGCGGCCGCTCCCGCCACGCTCTTCGCGGTGCTCCTGATGGGCATGTGCCTGGGCTTCCTGCCGCACAACATGCATCCGGCGCGGATCTTCATGGGCGATTCCGGATCGATGCTGATCGGTCTCGTACTGGCCGCCGGCGCGGTCTCGATCACCGGGCAGGTCGATCACGACCTCATGGTCGAGCACACCGGTTCCGTACGGTCCGCTGTGCACACGATGGTGCCCGTCTACATGCCGCTGCTGCTGCCGCTGACGATCATCGCCATCCCCGTCGCCGACCTGGTGCTCGCGATCGTCCGCAGGATGTGGCGCGGGGAGTCGCCCTTCGCGGCGGACAAGGGTCATCTGCACCACCGGCTGCTGGAGATCGGGCACTCCCACAGCCGTGCGGTGCTGATCATGTACTTCTGGTCTGCGCTGATCGCGTTCGGTGCGGTTGCGTTCTCCGTGCAGTCCTCCAGCCTCGGCATCGTGCTCGGGATCGTGCTGCTGAGCGCGATCGGGCTCGTGGTGCTGCTGATGCCGCGGTTCACGCCGCAAGTGCCGCGCTGGGCATACGCGTTCGTACCGCCGCGCTACAGGCGCGAGGCGAAGACGGCGGACGGAGGCGCGGACGCAAGCGTGAACGGGAGCGCGGAGGAGAACGGCACGGTATCGAGCACTCAGTCCGATTCGCCGTATTTGGTCAATTTCGAGAAGAATACTCAATTCGCCGCGGGCAACGGGAATTCGGCCGGGGCGGCCGAAACGGAGAAAACGGAAAAGGCGAACACCGCACCTCAGCCCGCATTCGCCGGCCTCAACGGCGCCACCGCGATCGGCCGCAACGATCAGCGGGACGCGCGGAGTTCGGAGCCCGCGTGTGACAGCGAGCACACCAAGTAGGTAAAGACCTCATCAAATAGTTTGTGATAGCGTTCACGAAAGCCGGATGAGCCGGAGACCGGAGCGGAGGACACCGCTCCGGAACTGCGGTTTCGACCCCTCGCATCCGAATCCGGGGAGAGGGCGTCGTCACCGGCGGTCAGCCTTCGACTGGCGCACTGCTCGTGGTGAGTTGTGGCCCGTCAAGGCGAGCATCACCCGCCCCCGACCTCGCCGGAGCTGCCCTCATGCAGTCCAACGATGCCCGGATCCTCCGGGGCGCCGCGGTCTTCGCCGCCCCTGTGGGAGTCGTCGCCACCGTTGTCAGTGCGCTGACGGCCGGGGGGAAGGGCCTCATCGGCGCGCTCGTGGCGGTGGCGGTCGTAGCCGTCTTCTTCGGACTCGGGTTCGCCGCGCTCATGCGCATCACCCAGGACAAGCCGCAAGTGACGATGATGGCCGGGATGTTGGTCTACACGGTGCAGATGCTGCTCATCGGCGTCTTCATCATCGTCTTCAGCGGGACCACGCTGTTCAACAGCCGCGCCTTCGCCCTCACCCTGCTCGTCACCGCCCTGGCCTGGGTCGGCGGGCAGGTCCGTCAGAGCCTCACGAGCAAGATGCTCTACGTCGATCCCGTACCGTCTGCGCCGGCCAAGGAGCCCGCGCACACGGCGAAGCCGGAGTCACGGGATGAGACGTGAGGGGAGGCGGAAGGGGCTTGATCCGGATCTGCTATCGTCCGGAAACGCATCCGGCCGTGTGGGGCCCGCTCGTTCGAGGAGCGCAGTGCCCCGGCGGCCTGCGGTGTACTCGGATCCGGAGCTGTGGCCGCAGCGTGGATCCAGGATGCCCGGTCCTCGGTGCACGCTCCGAGTTGACCACAGTGGCACCGCCACACTCTGTCCCCCGTGCCGACAAGCGGTCTCACCAGCCGCGCTGACACACAAGGTTGCCGTCACTTATGCGTCACGACGAAGGAGTCACGGGTGAGCGCCCTAACGCTGCTGGCTAAGACTGACTGCCACATCAACGCAGGCTGCGCCTTTCCCGCGCCGGGCCTCCACTCGTTCCAGTTCAAGCCGATCTTCACCGTCGGCGGCGTCGAGTTCACCAAGCCGATGCTGCTCGCGATCATCTGCATGGTGATCGTCGTCGGGTTCTTCTGGTCCGCCTTCAGCAAGCCGAAGCTGGTCCCGGGGAAGCTGCAACTGGTCGGCGAGATCGGCTACAACTTCATCGCGAAGAGCATCGCCGGCGATGTGATCGGCAAGAAGGGGAAGCAGTACGTCCCCTTCCTGATGTCGATCTTCTTCTTCGTATGGCTCATGAACATCATGGCCATCATCCCGCTGGCGAACTTCCCGTCCACGTCACGCTTCGCGTTCCCGGTGGCGCTCGCGCTGCTGGTGTTCGTGACGTACATGTTCCTGACGTTCAAGACCCACGGCTTCAAGGGCGGCGTCAAGAACCTGGTGTGGATCGAGGGTCTGCCCAAGCCCCTCGTACCGCTGATCGTGCTCCTGGAGTTCATCCAGAACGTGATCACCCGGCCGTTCACCCTCGCGGTACGGCTGTGGGCCAACATGTTCGCCGGCCACATGCTGATCGTGATGTTCAGCGCCGCGGCCTGGTATCTGGTGACCCCGTCGTTCCTGGCCGCCGTCGCGGGTGGATCCCTCCTCCTGGCGATCGGCATGACGGCGTTCGAGGTTCTGATCCAGTTCCTCCAGGCGTATATCTTCACGCTGCTCGCCGCGATCTACATCAGCGGAGCGCTCGAAGAGGCCCACTGACCCGCCCGATCAACCGATCTCCCCTCGTACCAACGGAACTTCGCTGGGAAGGCCCCCAGCGGACCGCATCACACAGGAAGAAGAAGATGTCTGCCGAGCTTGTCAACATCGCTGCCACGAACATCGACATCAAGGGCAACCTGGGCGCCGTCGCCTACGGTCTCGCCGCCATCGGTCCCGGTGTCGGTATCGGCGTGGTCTTCGGCCACTCCATCGAGGCCATGGCCCGCCAGCCCGAGGCCATGGGCATCATCCGGACCAACATGTTCCTGGGCTTCGCGCTCTGTGAGGTCCTCGCGCTCCTCGGTCTGGTCGTCCCCTTCATCTTCTCTTGAGCCGGGACGGCCGGTAGCCAAACCCGACGAAAGGTTCGGACATGATGACTTTCCTGGCTCAGGGGGGACACGCGCAGAACCCGCTGATCCCCGAGACCGTCGAGCTGGTCGTCGGCCTGATCGCCTTCTTCATCGTCTTCGGCGTCCTCGGTAAGAAGCTGCTGCCCACCATCCAGAAGACCCTGGACGAGCGGCAGGACGCGATCGAGGGTGGCCTGGAGCGCGCGCAGGAGGCCCAGACCGAGGCCAACCAGACTCTTGAGGAGTACAAGGCCCAGCTCGCCGAGGCCCGTCACGAGGCGGCCCGGATCACCGAGCAGGCACGTGAGCAGGGTGCTGCGATCATCGCGGAGATGCGCGAGGAGGGGCAGCGCCAGCGCGACACGATCATCGCCGCGGGCAACGCACAGACCGAGGCGGACCGCCGCCAGGTGACGGTCGCGCTGCGTCAGGAAGTCGGCCGCCTGGCCACCGACCTGGCCGGCCGCGTCGTCGGCGAGTCCCTTGAGGACGCCGCACGGCAGAGCCGCGTCATCGACCGTTTCCTCGAGGAGCTCGAGGAGAAGGCAGAGGCAGCCCGATGATCGGCGCGAGCCGTGACGCACTCGCCGCCGCTCGCGAGAGCCTGACGGCACTGACCGACAGCACGTCGGCGGACCCGAAGGTGCTCGCGGACGAGCTGGCCGCGGTGACGGTGCTGCTGGACCGCGAGGTCTCGCTGCGCCGCGTCCTGGCCGACCCGTCGCGCAGCGGCGAGCGCAAGGCGGAGCTGGTCGCCACGGTGCTCGGCGAGCAGGTGGGCGGTTCGACCGTCGACCTGGTCTCCGGCATGGTGCGCTCCCGCTGGTCCGCCCCGCGCGACCTGGTCGACGCGACCGAGGAGCTGGCGGACACCGCGGAGCTCGTCGCCGCGGAGCGTGACGGCACGCTGGACGACACCGAGGACGAACTCTTCCGGTTCTCCCGTACGGTCGCGTCCTCACCCGAGCTGCGGGCGGCACTGGCCAGCGACACGGCCGCGCCCACGGCCAAGGTGCAGCTGCTGCACACGCTGCTCGGCGGCAAGTCCAGGCCGGCCACGGAGCGTCTCGTCACGCGACTCGTGGCACAGCCGCGGGGACGTAGCCTGGAAGGCGGCCTGGAGGCCCTCTCCCGGCTGGCGGCGGAACGGCGCGGCCGCTCGGTGGCCGTCGTCACCTCCGCGGTGCCGCTGAGTGACCAGCAGCGGCAGCGTCTCGGTTCGGCGCTGGCGAAGCTGTACGGACGCCAGATGCACCTGAACCTCGACGTGGACCCGGAGATCCTCGGCGGGATCATGGTGCGTGTCGGTGACGAGGTCATCAACGGCTCCGTCGCGGACCGCCTCAGCGAGGCCGAGCGGCGCCTGACCGGCTGACGCCGGTCTCCGGGGAGCAGCGGCGTTCGCGTCACACCAACTCAACAGCATCACTTAGCGGCCCGAGTTGGGCCGTAGAAGATCGATACGGTCCCAACAAGGAGAGCAGGGAACCCAGATGGCGGAGCTCACGATCCGGCCGGATGAGATCCGGGACGCGCTGGAGAATTTCGTCCAGTCGTACGAGCCGGACGCGGCCTCGCGCGAAGAGGTCGGAACGGTCAGCGTTGCCGGTGACGGCATCGCGAAGGTCGAGGGTCTTCCCTCGGCCATGGCGAACGAGCTGCTGAAGTTCGAGGACGGCACCCTCGGCCTCGCCCTCAACCTCGAGGAGCGCGAGGTCGGTGCGGTTGTCCTCGGCGAGTTCAGCGGCATCGAGGAGGGCCAGCAGGTGCGCCGCACCGGCGAGGTCCTGTCGGTTCCGGTCGGCGACGGCTACCTCGGCCGCGTCGTGGACCCGCTGGGCGCCCCGGTGGACGGCCTCGGTGACATCGAGGCCGAGGGCCGCCGCGCCCTCGAACTGCAGGCCCCCTCGGTCATGCAGCGCAAGTCCGTCCACGAGGCGATGGAGACGGGCTACAAGGCCGTCGACACCATGACCCCGATCGGCCGCGGCCAGCGTCAGCTGATCATCGGCGACCGGCAGACCGGCAAGACCGCGCTCTGCGTCGACACGATCATCAACCAGCGCGAGAACTGGCGCTCCGGCGACCCGGACAGGCAGGTCCGCTGCATCTACGTCGCGGTCGGCCAGAAGGGCTCCACCATCGCGTCCGTACGCGGCGCGCTGGAAGAGGCCGGTGCGCTGGAGTACACGACGATCGTCGCGGCCCCCGCGTCCGACCCGGCGGGCTTCAAGTACATCGCCCCGTACACCGGCAGCTCCATCGGGCAGCACTGGATGTACCAGGGCAAGCACGTCCTCGTCGTCTTCGACGACCTGACCAAGCAGGCCGACGCCTACCGCGCCGTGTCCCTGCTGCTGCGCCGTCCGCCGGGCCGTGAGGCCTACCCGGGCGACGTCTTCTACCTCCACTCCCGTCTGCTGGAGCGCTGCGCCAAGCTCTCCGACGACATGGGCAAGGGCTCCATGACGGGCCTGCCGATCGTCGAGACGAAGGCGAACGACGTGTCGGCGTTCATTCCGACCAACGTCATCTCCATCACCGACGGCCAGTGCTTCCTGGAGTCCGACCTCTTCAACGCCGGCCAGCGGCCCGCGCTGAACGTCGGTATCTCCGTCTCCCGCGTCGGCGGTTCCGCGCAGCACAAGGCGATCAGGCAGATCACCGGTTCGCTCCGTGTGGACCTCGCCCAGTACCGCGAGCTAGAGGCCTTCGCGGCCTTCGGCTCCGACCTGGACGACGCCTCGAAGGGCGCGCTGGAGCGCGGTAAGCGGATGACGGAGCTGCTCAAGCAGTCGCAGTACAACCCGTTCCCGACGGAGGACCAGGTCGTCTCCGTCTGGTCGGGCACCAACGGCAAGATGGACGACGTCCCCGTCGAGGACATCCGCCGTTTCGAGCGCGAGCTGCTGGAGTACATGCACCGCGAGCACAAGGGACTGCTGACCAGCATCGTCGAGGGCGGCAAGATGACCGACGACACGCTGCAGGAGCTCGGCGAAGCGGTGGACGCCTTCAAGAAGCAGTTCCAGACCGCGGACGGCAAGCTGCTGGGCGAGGACTGAGCGATGGGCGCTCAGACCAGGGTCTACAAGCGGCGGATCAAGTCCGTCACGGCGACCAAGAAGATCACCAGGGCGATGGAGATGATCGCCGCGTCGCGCATCATCAAGGCGCAGCGCCGGGTGGCGGCCTCGGAGCCGTACGCCTCGGAGCTGACCAACGCCGTGCGCGCGGTCGCCACCGGCTCGAACGTGAAGCACGCGCTCACCACGGAGGCCGAGCGTCCGTCGCGGGCCGCGGTACTGCTCATCGTGAGCGACCGCGGTCTGGCCGGCGGCTACAACTCCAACGCCATCAAGGCGGCCGACCGGCTGACGAACCGGCTGATCGGGGAGGGCAAGGACGTCGTCAACTACATCGTGGGCACCCGCGGTGTGACGTACTACCGCTTCCGTGAGCGTGCGATCAGGGAGTCCTGGAGCGGGTTCACCGACAACCCGTCGTACGCGGACGCCAAGGCGGTGGCCGCGCCGCTGATCGAAGCGATCACGGCCGACACCGGCGCCGAGAACGGCGTGGACGAACTCCACATCGTGTACACGGAGTTCATCTCCATGATGACGCAGACGCCGGTCGACGACCGGATGCTGCCGCTCACCCTGAAGTCGACCGCGGAGGAATCGGCCGGGGTCATCCAGGACAACATCAAGCGAGGCCCGGAGGTCCGTCCGCTCTTCGACTTCGAGCCGTCGGCCGAGCAGGTGCTCGACGCGCTGCTGCCGCGGTACGTCGAGAGCCGTGTGTACAACGCACTGCTGCAGGCCGCCGCCTCCAAGCACGCGGCCACCCGCCGTGCGATGAAGTCGGCGACGGACAACGCCGAAGACCTCATCAAGTCGCTCACGCGGCTTGCCAACGCGGCCCGCCAGGCCGACATCACCCAGGAAATCAGCGAGATCGTCGGTGGCGCGAGCGCGCTGGCTGACGCTTCTGCGGGGAGTGACCGCTAACCATGACCGAAACTCTTGAGAAGGCCACGGCGGCGGGCCGCGTCGCACGCGTCATCGGCCCGGTGGTCGACGTGGAGTTCCCCGTCGACCAGATGCCCGACATCTACAACGCGCTGACAGTCGAGGTCGCCGACCCGGCCGAAGCAGGCAAGAAGAAGACCCTCACCCTCGAGGTCGCCCAGCACCTCGGCGAGGGCCTCGTGAAGGCCATTTCCATGGAGCCCACCGACGGCCTGGTCCGTCAGGCCCCTGTGACGGACACCGGCGAGGGCATCACCGTGCCCGTCGGCGACGTCACCAAGGGCCGGGTGTTCAACACCCTGGGCAAGATCCTCAACGATCCCGAGGCGGAGTCCGAGGTCACCGAGCGGTGGTCCATCCACCGCAAGGCCCCTGCCTTCGACCAGCTCGAGTCCAAGACCGAGATGTTCGAGACGGGCCTGAAGGTCGTCGACCTGCTGACCCCGTACGTCAAGGGCGGAAAGATCGGCCTGTTCGGCGGCGCCGGCGTCGGCAAGACCGTTCTCATCCAGGAAATGATCATGCGTGTGGCGAAGCTGCACGAGGGTGTTTCCGTCTTCGCGGGCGTCGGCGAGCGTACTCGTGAGGGCAACGACCTCATCGACGAGATGACCGAGTCCGGCGTCCTTCCGCAGACCGCGCTGGTCTTCGGGCAGATGGACGAGCCGCCGGGCACCCGTCTCCGGGTCGCCCTGGCCGGTCTGACCATGGCGGAGTACTTCCGCGATGTGCAGAACCAGGACGTGCTGTTCTTCATCGACAACATCTTCCGGTTCACCCAGGCCGGTTCCGAGGTCTCCACGCTGCTCGGCCGCATGCCCTCCGCGGTGGGCTACCAGCCGAACCTGGCGGACGAGATGGGTGTGCTCCAGGAGCGCATCACCTCGACCCGTGGTCACTCCATCACCTCGATGCAGGCGATCTACGTGCCCGCGGACGACCTCACCGACCCGGCCCCGGCCACCACGTTCGCGCACCTCGACGCGACGACGGTGCTCTCGCGGCCGATCTCGGAGAAGGGCATCTACCCGGCGGTGGACCCGCTGGACTCGACGTCCCGGATCCTGGACCCCCGTTACATCTCGCAGGAGCACTACGACTGCGCGAACCGCGTGATCGGAATCCTGCAGAAGTACAAGGACCTCCAGGACATCATCTCGATTCTCGGCATCGACGAGCTGTCCGAGGAGGACAAGCTCACCGTCAGCCGTGCTCGCCGTATCGAGCGCTTCCTGTCGCAGAACACCCACGCGGCGAAGCAGTTCACCGGCCTGGACGGATCGGACGTGCCGCTGGACGAGTCGATCTCCGCGTTCAACTCGATCGCCGACGGTGACTTCGACCACTACCCGGAGCAGGCGTTCTTCATGTGCGGCGGTCTCGACGACCTGAAGGCCAAGGCCAAGGAGCTCGGCGTCTCCTGACGCCCGGGTCCGGCGCCGGGCGGGGCCGGACCGCGGGGCACAGCCCTCCGGTCCGTCCCCGTCTCCGCACCCCTTATCCTTTTCCTAACCTACGAAGGAGCCACAGTGGCTGAGCTGCACGTCGAGTTGGTCGCCGCGGACCGCAAGGTCTGGTCCGGCGAGGCCAGCCTGGTCGTCGCGCGAACCACGTCCGGCGACATCGGCGTCATGCCCGGTCACCAGCCGCTTCTCGGTGTGCTGGAGCCGGGCGCGGTCGTGATCCGCACGGCCGGCGAGACCGGCGAGGGCACCGTCTCCGCCGCGGTGCACGGCGGCTTCATCACCTTCTCGGAGGACAAGCTGTCGCTGGTGGCGGAGATCGCCGAGCTGTCCGAGGACATCGACACCGACCGGGCCCAGCGGGCGCTGGACCGGGCGAAGTCGGAGGCCGACGAAGCCGCCGAACGGCGTGCCGAGGTCCGTATGCGAGCGGTGGCGGTCCGCTGAGGAGGCGGCCGGCGCCGGGCGCGGAGCCTGGCACGACATGTACGAAGCTCAGCCGCGGGCTGTTCCGGGTACCCCCGGATCAACCCGCGGCTGAGCCCATACAGAGGGGGACGTGGGGTCCACGAGACCTCGCGGCTCCGGGAGCACCGCGCCAGGCGTGGTACGAGAGAGTGCGAGGAGGTCGGTGATGATGGTCCTCGTTCTGTCCCTGTGCGGCGCGGCCCTGCTGCTGGCGCTGGCGGGCCTGTTCGCCTTCGGTCTGCGGCGCCGCCTGCTGCAGCGCTCGGGGGGCACCTTCGACTGCAACCTGCGCTGGAACGCCCCCGCGCCGACCGTCGCCTATGCCGAGGAGCCGAAGGCCGACGCGCATTCCGGCAGCGGCCCCGGCTCGGGCGGTCGCCCCGCGGGCCGCAGCGGCAAGGGCTGGGCGTACGGCATCGCGCGCTACAACGGTGACCAGATCGAGTGGTTCCGTGTCTTCTCGTACGCACCCCGCCCCCGCCGCTTTCTGGAGCGCAACCGCATCGAGGTGCTCCAACGGCGCGACCCCGAGGGCGAGGAGGAGCTGGCCCTGCTCTCCGACGCCGTGATCCTCGCCTGCTCCCTGTACGGCACCCGCGTCGAGCTGGCCATGAGCGAGGACGCGCTCACCGGTTTCCTGGCCTGGCTGGAGGCGGCCCCTCCGGGCCAGCGCGTCAATGTCGCCTGAAATGGGAAGCGCGCGCTGGTTGGGGGTGCCCCGGACGAAGTCCGGGGGAGCGTGAACGTGGCGTAGCAGGGGGTCCCTCCTGGCCGCGTCCGGGAGAGCGGGCAGACGGCCCGTGCAGTCCTCCGCCGCTCCGGTTCGCGGACAGCACCGCGCCCGCGCTCGCCGCTCCGACACAGCCGAGCGCCAGCCACTGCACGATGCGCAGGTGCTCGCCGAGCACGAGGATGCCCGCCGCTCCGGCCGCCGCCGGGCTGTCGGCTCTGCGTGAGTCCGCGGCCGCCTGGTCAGCCGAGCAGCGCCGCGATCAGGACGAGCACCGGCGCCGCCGCCAGTGTCGAGACGAGGATGGATTCGCGGGCGACGCGTGTGCCCGTCCCGTAGCGCGAGGCGTACGTGAACAGGTTCTGCGCCGAGGGCAGCGCGGACGTCACGACGACCGCGAACAGTGCCGCGGGCGGCAGGTGGAAGACGGCGTGGCCCAGCGTCCACGCCACCGCCGGCTGCGCCACCACCTTGCACGCGACCGCCAGCAGGACCGGAAGCCGCTCGTGCTCCCGTGAGAGTACGGCGCTGCCGCGCAACGACATCCCGAAGGCCAGCAGCACCGCGGGCACCGACATCGCCCCCACGAGGTGGAACGGTTCGAGTACGGGGGCGGGGAGCGTCAGCCCCGTCGCCGCCACGGCGACGCCGCTCAGCGAGCCGATGACAACCGGGTTGCGGAACGGGGTGGTCAGCAGCCGCAGCGGTCCGCTGCGTTCGGCGGGAGCGGAGAAGAGGTCGAGCGCGGTGAGCGCGACCGGGGAGACCACCAGCTGCTGGAAGAGGATCACTGGCGCGACGAGGGAGGCGTCGCCGAGAACGTACGCCGCGATGGGGATGCCGAGGTTGCCGGCGTTGACGTAGCTCGCGCACATGGCCCCGACGGTGCTCTCGCCCGCAGGCCACCGCCGCAGCGCGGCAACGGCGCAGTAGAGCGCCGCGACGGCGAAGGTGCTCAGCGCCGTGATCAGAAGCTGGCCCGAGGCGAGCACGCTGAGGTCCGCGCGGGCCATCGTCTCGAACAGCAGCGCGGGTGTGGCCACATGGAAGGCGAGCCTGGTGAGGATCTCCGGGCCGTTGCTGCCGAGCAGGCCGCGTCTGCCGAGGACGTATCCGGTGGCTATGACGCACGTGATGACGGCGAAGCCGGCTATCACCCCGCCCATGACGGCCCGTTCCCGGCCTCGCACGGCCCCGTCGCCACATCTGTCACAGATCGATTGTCCGCGGGCGTCCGCAACCGCTTGCGGCCGGGTGGGGTCGGGCGGGGGTGTTGAGGGGGAGAGGGGTCAGGCTCGGGTTCGGGGAGGGGGCGTGCTCCGGGGTGCGTTCCGGTTCCGGGGCTTCTCAGACTCCGGTGAGGCCCGCCTCCTGTGCCAGCACCGCCGCCTGCGTACGGCTGCGCAGTCCCAGCTTCCCCAGGAGGCGGCTGACGTGCGTCTTCACCGTCGCCTCCGCCATGCCCAGGCGCTGCGCGGTCTCCGCGTTGGACAGCCCCTGCCCCAGGCAGCGCAGTACGTCGCCTTCGCGGGGAGTCAGCTCGTCGAGTCCGGGGACGCCGGCTGTGCCCCTCCCCGGCAGCGGCGGCCGTCCGGAGCCGCCGGGGCGTGCGAACTCCGCGATCAGACGCCGCGTCACCGACGGAGCGATCATGCCGTCGCCACGCGCCACCGTCCGTACGGCGTCGACGACCTGAGACGCCTCGCTGTCCTTGAGCAGGAACCCTGAGGCACCGGCGCGCAGTGCGCCGAACACGTATTCGTCGAGGTCGAAGGTGGTCAGCACCAGCACGTCCGCAAGCCCTTCCTCCGTGATGCGCGCGGTGGCGGAAACGCCGTCGAGGCGCGGCATCTGGACGTCCATCAGCACGATGTCCGGCCGCAGTTCCCGGGCGAGGCGCACCGCCTCCTCCCCGTCGCCGGCCTCGCCGGTCACCTCGATCCCGGGTGCGCCGCGCAGGATGAGAACGAGCCCCGCCCGTACGGCCTGCTGGTCCTCGGCGACGAGCACGCGGACGGGGGAGGTGGCGTCGCTCTGGACCTTGTCCTGGGGCTCGCCCTGGACCCCGTTCTGGACCCCGTCCTGGGCCTCGCCCGGAGCCTCTGCCCGAGTGCGGGCGCGGGACCCGGATCCGGCTTCCGGCGCCCCGTCCTTGTCCGCCGTCACCGGGGACTCCCTTCCTCGACGGGCAGCTCGGCCCGTACCTCCCAGATCCGTGTACCCCCGTTCGAGCCGTCCGCCGGGCCGGCGCGCAGGGCTCCGCCGAGCAGTTCGACGCGCTCGCGCATGCCGATCAGCCCCGCGCCGGAGCCCGGGGCACGCGGGGCGGGGAGCCGGTCCGTACCGCCCGGGTCACGCGTGTCGCGGAGGGGGCTCGTGACGCGGACCGTGAGCGGTCCCGGCCTGTGTCCGCTCCCGCGGCCTCCGTCCGGCGGGACCCCCAGCAGCTCGACGGTGACGGTGCCCGGCGCGGAGTGCTTGAGCGCGTTCGTCACGGACTCCTGTACGACGCGGTACGCCGCGAGTTCGACGGGCGCGGGCAGCGACGCGGCCGCCCCGTGCTCGTAGCGCAGCGAGAACTTGAGCCCGGGATTGCCGGCGCCGGAGCGTGCGCGCTCCAGCAGGGCGTCGAGGCCGGCGAGGGTCGGGGAGGCCGTGAGCTCAGCCGCCTCGTCGCCGCCGGACGCGTCGCGAAGCAGGCCGATGAGACGGCGCATCTCCGCGAGGCCCTGCACGCTGTTCTCGCGGATCACGGTCAGCGAGTCGCGGGTGGCCGTGTGGTCGGGGGAATCCAGCGAGAGCGCGGCCGTGGAGTGGATGGCGATGGCGGACAGGTGGTTGGCGACAACGTCGTGCAACTCCCGTGCCATGCGGCCCCGTTCGGCGGTCACCGCCTGGACGCGGTCCATCTCGGACAGCAGCGCGGTCTGTTCGGCGCGCAGACGCTGGGCCGCCGCGGCGTTGCGGTGGTCACGGATGACGACCCCCGTCCAGGCGGGCGCGATCGTGACACCGCCGCAGAACGCGCCGAGCAGCAGCGTCGCGGGCTCGCGGGTCGCGGCCATCAGCCCCAGCGTCACCGCGACCGTCACGGCGACGCTCGCGGGGAGCAGCGTCCGGGACAGGCGCGACGGACCGTACAGCACGGCCGAGTAGACGACGTCCGTGAAGACGATGATGGTCGCCAGGAGCGAACCCATCGCGACGTCCGCCGCGAGTGCCGCGACCGCGACCACCAGCACCCAGGGCTGCGCGGATCTGCGGCCGAGCGCGCTGAGGCACATGACGGCGAGGGGGATCAGCAGCCATGCGCCGTACTCCTTGCCGACCCGCGGATTGTTGTAGAGGCCGAACCACCACAGGATCAGCCCGCCGGCGAGACCGGCGAGCGCGACGAGCACGCCGTCGCGGTGCGGGCGCACCGACGGCGGCAGGAGTAGTGGCAGGCGGCGTGGCATGGGTCCATCTCAGCACGCGCCGCCGGGCGAGGCGTCGGCTCCGGGGACCAGTCTGCGAGCCCGCGTAGTACATCGAAGGATGCAGCCGCGTACGTACGGATCATCGCTGGTGAGGACGTGCGCGCGGCGTCCGCCTGTGAACGTGGAGGGAACACCGAGGGCAAGGGGGACGGGCGTGATCGTCACGCTGATCATCATCTGCGAGGTCGCCTTCTGGGTGCTGCTGGCGGCCGGCCTCGCGCTGCGCTATGTGGCGCGGATGCCGCGGACGGGAGCCGCGGTCCTGCTGTGCGAGCCGTTGCTGGAGGTGATCCTGCTGATCGTCACGGCCATCGATCTGCGAGGGGGCGCCGAGCCCGACTGGAAGCACGGCCTGGCCGCCGTCTACATCGGCTTCACCGCCACCCACGGCCACTACATGATCAAGTGGGCCGACGGCCACTTCCTGCACCGCTTCGGGGGCGGGCCCCCTCCCGTCAAGCCGCCCCGGTACGGCATGCCGCGCGCCGTGCACGAGTGGAAGATGAGCGCACGTGCGATCGGCGCTGCGGCGATCGCGGCGGGGCTGCTGCAGCTCGCGAAGTGGTACGTGGACGACGCGGGCCAGAGTGAGTCGCTGCAGATGTGGCAGGGGCGGATGGGCCTGGTCGCGGGCATCAGCCTGATCGTCGCGATCATCTACACGGTCTGGCCGAAGCAGGGCCCGTCGGGGGACGCCGCCGAGCCCGAACGCGAGCCGTCGGGCTCCGCGCCGGGGCCCTTCAGCGGGCCGTACTGACCAGTCAGGCGGTGCCGTGCAGACGGACGGCGTGCCCGCCTTACCGGTCGTCGCGGCCGTCGCGGCCGTCCCGGGTTCCCCGGTCTTCGCGGGCTTCCCGGTCCTCCCGGCTCTCCGGGGCCTCTATGTGGCGGAGTGCCGTGGCCAGGCGGTAGTCCACTCTCACGTCCTCGTAGCCGACGCCGGCCTCGACCCGGCCGGGGAGGTTCGTACGGTCGGAACCCGAGGACGACTCGCGCCCCGGAGAGCCGTGGAAGCGGACCTCGGTCTCCGGCGGGCTCCGGAAGCGGAGCTGATCGGCCGCGACTGTGCTGGTCAGCTCGACGTCAGGCTCGTTCGTGGCCTTTCATGGCGGCTCGTCGCGTTCGCGCCTGCGGGTGGTGCGGCGCTTGGGGCGTTCCTCGGAGCCACCGGACCGGCCTGAGCGGCCCGAGCGCCCCGTCCCCTCGCCGGTCTTCTTCCTCGCCGTACGGGTGGCGGTCTGCCCGGCCTCGCGCACCGTGCGGCCGGACTCGTCGATCGTCTTGCCCGCGCTCTCCCCGACGTCCCGGACCGTCTCCACCGCGCCTTCGCCGACGTCCTCGACGGCTTCGCCCGCGCCTTTGCCGACTTCCTTGGCGGTCTCTCCGGCGCCTTCGCCGACGTCCTCGACGGCCTTGCCCGCGCCTTTGCCGACTTCCTTGGCGGTCTCTCCGGCGCCCTCTCCGACGTCCTCGACCGCCTTGCTCGCGCCCTTGCCGACCTCCTGGACCGCTCCGCCCGCGCTCTCACCGACTTCCTCGACCGCGGAGCTCGCTCCCCGTCCGAGCTCGCCGACCGCCTCGCCCGCCCCGCTGCCCAGCTCGCGCGTCGCGGAGCCGAGGCCGGCGGTGATCTGCTCCAGGATCTGGGGGTTGCGGTCGATCGTCGTCAGCACCCGGCCGATGATCTGGGCGACGTTGTCGAGGCGCACCTTCAGCAGCGCCTGTGCGTCCACACCCTTGATGTCCAGCTCGACCCTGCCCAGGGCGACGTCCGCACCCACGTTGAGCTTGAGGATGTCCAGGACCTCCGCCTGCAGCGACACCCGCGCCCGCAGGTCGTCGACCTCCAGGTTGATCTCGTCGACGTGCAGCTGCGGCACGTCGAGCAGTACGTCGGGGTCCTCGCGCTTTGAGACCGCGGGCAGCGTCTCGGCGCCGTACTCCTCGCCGTTCCCGCCGTCCTCGTCGCGGTCGTCACCGCTCTCGGCCGCCGCGTCGTACGGCTCGTCGTACTCCGCGCCGATCTCGTCCTCGTACTCTTCCGGTTCCCCCTGCTCGGAACCCCTGGTCTTGTCGTTCATGCCGCTCCCTGAGGGTGCGAATATGCACAGAACGCCTCTTTTCACCATAGGACGGTTGCCCCGTACTCGCCCGGCCGCGGGCATGGAACGGCCCGGCCTCGCATGCAGGGGGAAGCGGGGCCGGGCCGATCTACGTGGGGGGTGGCGGTCCGGGGAAGCCGGAGGCCGCGGGAGGGGTCAGCCGCAGTGCTCCTTCTTCTCTTTCTTGGTCATCTTCCGGGTGTGCTGGGTCTTGGTGCTGGGTGCGTCGGCCTTGGGGCCCTTGGCGGTGAAGGGGACGTACCAGATGTGGTGGCCGTAGAACTTGTCCTCGAAGTGCATCTCGTAGGTGCCGTTGACTTCTTCCATGGCGGCTTCGCGGGTGATCCAGCCGACCTCGCCGGGCTTGACCTCGACGTTGGTCTGCTCCTGCTCGGTGTGCGAGCTCTCCCAGGAGTGGCTGTAGCTCGCCTCGATGGTCACGCTGAAGAGTTTGGTGAAGCCGTACTGGGCCTTCATGGAGACGCCGACGGTGTTGGTCTCTCCGGTGGTGTCGGACCATCCGACGGTCGAACGCTGAAGGTCCTTGGTGCAGTTGAAGGCGCTGTCACCGACCTGGTGCGGTTCGCCCATGGAGTCGACGGGTGCACCTGAGGGGTGGAAGACGCACTTGTCGGTGCCGTTGTCGCACTGCTCCAGCAGCTCTCTGGTGGTGGGCTGCTCTTCGTCGTCCGCCTGCGCGGCGGACGGGGTCATCGCTGTGGCGCCCAGGGTGGCCAGAGCGACCACCAGCATCGACAGCTTCTTACGGCGGTTCATGATGCCTCCGACGAGGGTGGGGGTAAGGCAGTTGTCGCTGGGAGCGTCTCCGCGCGCGCTGCGCGCCGGCCGGAGCCGACGGGCTGCGCCCGGTGTCCATCACGTCGCCGACGTTCGCGGTGGGCTCATCGAAGGACCTTGCGGGCGGGGTGCTGCCTCAAGAAGGTGACTGGGCTTCAGCCGCAGTGCTCCTTCTTCTCCTTCTTGGTCATCTTCCGGGTGTGCTGGGTCTTGGTGCTGGGTGCGTCGGCCTTGGGGCCCTTGGCGGTGAAGGGGACGTACCAGATGTGGTGGCCGTAGAACTTGTCCTCGAAGTGCATCTCGTAGGTGCCGTTGACTTCTTCCATGGCGGCTTCGCGGGTGATCCAGCCGACCTCGCCGGGCTTGACCTCGACGTTGGTCTGCTGCTCCTCGGTGTGCGAGCTCTGCCAGGAGTGTTCGTAGCTCGCGGTGATGGTCACCTTGAACAGCTCGGTGAAGCCGTACTCGGCGCTCATGGAGACGCCGACGGTGTTGGTCTCTCCGGTGGTGTCGGACCATCCGACGGTCGAACGCTGAAGGTCCTTGGTGCAGTTGAAGGCGCTGTCACCGACCTGGTGCGGTTCGCCCATGGAGTCGACGGGTGCACCTGAGGGGTGGAAGACGCACTTGTCGGTGCCGTTGTCGCACTGCTCCAGCAGCTCTCTGGTGGTGGGCTGCTCTTCGTCGTCCGCCTGCGCGGCGGACGGGGCCATGGCTGTGGCGCCCAGGGTGGCGACGGCGACCACCAGCATGGACAGTTTCTTTCGGCGGTTCATGATGCCTCCGGCGGCGGTGGGGGTAAGGCGGACCACGCTCCCGTGGTCTCTGCGTGCACTGCCGTCAGCTGAAGCTGATCGACTTCGTGCGGTTGTCCATCACGTCACCGAGGTTCGGCGTGAGCTCGGCGAAGGGCCCGTCGCGCTCACCCTCCTCGCCAGGCTCCGAGAACAGGTTGAGCGTGCAGTTGCCCCAGGGCTGGATGGACGAGATCTTGTCCTTCCAGTCGTCGCTCAGGTCGATCTTGAAGTCGACGTCGTCGGCATCGCCGTCGCACAGCGCGGTGTTGGTGATGGTCAAGGAGGCGCCGCCGTACCTGGTGTCCTCGAAGACGGTCGCGCCGATGATGTTGCTCTCCTCGCCCTCGTCCTTCGTCGAGACTCCGGAGGACGCGACGGGCTCCTTCCCCGCGCGGGTCTCGCCGGCGGCCTTCGCCTTGCCCGTCGAGGCGTCGAGGAGGCGCTTGCTGCCCGGGATGCCGGTCGCCTTGTCGAGGCTCTCGAAGCACTGCGTCTCGCCGCTCTTGGCGTCCAGGGTGCAGTGGTTCCCCTGCCCCTTGGCTTCGGCGCCTCCCTCGTCCCCGGAGACCGCGCCGTTCGCTACCGGTACGGCGATGACACCTGCCAGCAGCGCCACGGCTGCGACGGTGATGCGCATACGCCTTCTTGTCTCGGTGGCCATGAACAACTCCAACCCCTCATGCCTGACCAGCACTTTTTTGGTCCAGGCCTTGTACGAGTGATGGTACTCACAGAAAGCAGAATGGAAAGGGAATCCGGAAATCGTTCACTGCCCGGCGGGCGCTACGCGCGAAAACCACGAGGTCGCCCGCGGTGAATGTGGTGTACCTCTCACCTGGGCGTACGAGGCAACCATGGAAGGGAAATACCGTACGTCCGTATTGGGTCCTTTACATCCGCCCGGAGATGTTTTGCAGAAACTGTCGATGCAATGCGGATTGCTGGAGCGGGTGCACTCTGACCTGGGCTTTCATGTCGGTCAAAAGCTGAGGTCCGCGTAATTCACGGAGAAACCTCAGCGCAGCCTCAAATTATTCTTAAGGGACCCTTAAGAAGGGAAGTGCGCGCCCTCGGGGCGGAGAAAGCAGTGCCTCGGCATACGGATCGGAGAAGTTCTGCCCATTCGGCTTCCCATGTATGCGGAGGCGTGCGAGCGGAACGCCGGAAGGGAACAGAATCGGGCACCGGGCGGGTATGGGCGGGCCTCACCGGGCGGGCTCTCATACTGCTGGAGCCGCCGCCCTCGCCGCCGTCCTCCTCACCGGCGGCACCAGCGCCGGTACGGAGCCGACGCGGCAGGTCAGCGACCGCGCACGGGCCGACGCGACGACGGACGGCGTACCGCTGTGGGTCCCGGCGGACCAGGAGGCGGCAAGGTCCAGCACTTGAAGGGCCCCGGCTTCGACGAGATGCCCACGGCCGTGGAGCAGGGCAAGCCCGTCGCGGACGAACTCCGCTCGCGGGCGAAGGGCGTCGTGCTCGGCGTCGACGCGGGACGCTGCCCGCGACGGTCGACGCCGTGCTCCAACGGGCCCGTTCCGGCGAGCAGTTGCCCGTACCGGTGGAGGCGGGCGCGGAGCGCGTGGTCGCGGCGAGGGGCGCCGCGGCCCTGCTCCGGTGCGGGTGGGCCCGCGCCGCCTCAGCGGTTCTCGCCGGGTACCCACATCACGTCGCCGACCTCCTTGTTGGCGGAGCGCGCCAGGATGAAGAGCAGGTCGGAGAGGCGGTTGAGATACGTGGCGGTCAGCGGGTTCATGACCTCGCCGTGCTCGTCCAGGGCGAACCACGTGGAGCGCTCGGCCCGGCGTACGACGGTGCACGCCTGATGCAGCAGCGCCGCGCCCGCCGTGCCCCCGGGGAGGATGAAGCTGCGCAGCTTCTCCAGGTCCTGCAGGAAGGCGTCGCAGTCCGTCTCCAGCTTGTCGATGTAGCTCTGCACGACGCGCAGGGGCGGGAACTCCGGGTCCTCCACGACGGGGGTGGCCAGGTCGGCGCCGACGTCGAAGAGGTCGTTCTGCACGCGGACGAGCACCGTCGTGATCTCCTGCGGCAGCCCTCCGAGGGCGAGGGCCACTCCGATCGCCGCGTTGGCCTCGTTGGTGTCGGCGTAGGCCGCGATGCGCGTGTCGGTCTTGGCGGTGCGGCTCATGTCGCCGAGGGCGGTGGTGCCGGAGTCGCCGGTGCGGGTGTAGATGCGCGTCAGATTGACCATGCACCGAGCGTACGGCGTACCGGCGGCCGGCGGAGCGACGGGCGTCCTTGCGGCCGGGGGCGGATGACCCGGCGTCAGGGCGGCGACGGCGTCAGGACACCACGTCCCTCACCGAGACCGAACAGGCGAAGGGCGGGCCCGCGGCGTGTGTACGCCGTGGGCCCGCCCCGGACGCCCGGCAACAGCGCGCTGATCAGCGCTGCCGAGTGCTTCTCAGCGCTGCTTCGGCGGAGCGTCCTCCTCCTCGCCCGCGTCCTGATTGCCGAGGATCTCCTGTACGCGCTCGGTCGGCAGGGCACCGCGGAGCGCCAGCCAGATCACGAGGGCGGTGAGGCCGAGGCAGGCCACGGCTCCGAGGTTGAAGTCGAGGACTCCGAGGTTGCCGGCCTTCTCCTTCTGCTCCGGGTAGTCGCCGAGGTAGCTGATGAGCGCCAGCCCGGCGTACCACACCAGGAGCCACCAGCCGTGCTTGAAGTCGAGCGGGGGCGTCGTCTGCTTGGCGACCGAGTAGTAGACGCCCATCAGGACGTAACCCAGGATGATCGCGAGGAAGAGCTTCCAGTTGGTGTCCCAGCCCGTCCAGTAGACGATCAGGTTCGTCGACCACAGGGCGAGGAAGCCGATGACCCACACCCACTTGTCGCCCAGCCTGAACGGCCGCGGGTGATCCGGCATCTGCTTGCGCATCGCCAGCAGGACCAGCGGACCACAGCCGAAGGAGAGGACGGTGGAGTTGGTGACGAACTCGACCAGCTTGCTCCAGCCGGGGAAGGGCAGGAAGAAGAAGCATCCGACGAGGAAGGCCAGAACCAGGCTGACCCACGGGACGCCGGCGCTGCTCACCTTGGCGAGGCCGGCGGGGGCGTTGCGGTTGCGGGCCATCGCGTACGAGATGCGGGCCGTGACACCGGCGTAGATCATCCCGGTGTCTCCGGGGGAGATGATCGCGTCCGCGTAGAGGACGCCGGCCAGCCAGACGGCGCCGAGGATGCCCGCGATGGCGGCGAGCGGGCCGAAGGTGGCCAGCACGTCGCCGTGTGAGCTGAAGTGGGAGCCGACGGCCTGCCAGCCCTCGGCCTTGATGGCGCTGCTCGGCACCGCGCCGAGGAAGGCGACCTGCAGACCTATGTAGATGATGCCGCAGATGACGACGGAGCCGATGAGGGTCAGCGGCACATTGCGCTTGGGATTGTCCGTCTCACCGGCGAGTTCGACGCCCTGGCGGAATCCGAAGAAGGAGAAGGCGATTCCCGCCGTGGCGACCGCCGAGAAGACACCTTGCGAGCCGTACGGAGCGAAGCCGCCGAATTCAGGTGCCGTGATGTGATCGGGATCGAAGCTCAACGCGAAGAAGACCCCGATGACCACCAGGATGACGGCGAGTTTCCACCACACCAGGATGTTGTTGAGGCGGGCGAACCACCGGACACCGAAGAAGTTGACGAGGACGAAGAGAGCCATCAGCGCGACGGATACGACGGTGCCTTCCGGCGTGAGCACGGCTTCGCCGCCCTTGATCTCCTGCAGCCACGGAAGCCAGTTGGTCGAATACTGGACGACTGCCAGAACTTCCACGGGTGCCACGGCGGCGGCCGCGATCCAGGTGACCCACCCGATGGAGAAACTGGTGAAAGAGCCGAACGAATAGTGCGGATACCGCGCGACACCCCCCGAGTGCGGGAACATCGTGCCGAGTTCCGAGTACGTCATGCCGATGATGACGAACATGACGCAGCCGATGGCCCAGGAGATGATTGCCGCAGGTCCGGCCAGCTGGGCCGCGTCGAGCGCCCCGAAGAGCCAGCCCGAGCCGATGATCGAGCCGACTGCCGTGAACAGCAGTCCGACGGTGCCGAATTCACGTTTCAGTTTCTTGTCGTCGCCGCCCTCGTGGAGTGGTGCCTCGGGGCTGCTTTCCACGGCCATGTAACGGCCTCCTCCTGTTTCCGTGTCGTACTTGCCGTCGGAACCGTGATCGGGTACACGGCTCGACGGAACCACAGCAGCCTGCGCGCACTGCCCCATATCTGTCCAGCACGAGATGTGTTCCGTGGAAAACGCGGTCCGCACCGGTCTGGATTTTCGGGAGAATTCCGGCGATGGCATGATGAAAAGCACGACCGGAGTTGTGTGCGTCATGCGCCCGCGCGACGGAAGAGATGTGTACCGAACGTCACGGACACAGCCGCGAGCGGAATCGCGACCAGCGCGCCGAGCGCGGTCTTTCCGTCCCCGTAATCCCCGACGAAGGCGGCCCGTACGGCGTCCACGAGATACCGGAAAGGCACACAGCGGGAAACGGCATCGAGCCACCCCGGCGCCAGGCTCATGGGCAGCAGGATTCCCGACAGCAGCATCGCGGGAAGGTTGAACGCGTTGACGACGGGGGCGAACTCCTGCGGCGTGCTGACGCGCATCGCGAGCGCGTACGAAAGCGACGCCAACGAACCGGGGCGCTGCTGGCGCAGCTCCGCGAGGACGTCACCTCCCGCAGCATCCACGGCGGGGTGGTCGACGGATACGACCTGTTCGCCCGCCGCATCCACGAGGCTCCGACCCTCATGGCCCGCTTCCACGCCATGCAGCAGCGCACCGCAGACAGTCTCGCCGGCACGCTGCGCGAGGAGACCCGCGCACCCGCCGGTGACCCCCGGCCCGAACTGGTCGCCGGTCAACTTGTGCAGTTCAGCATCTCGCTCTTCCGTGCCACGACGATCGCCGTCTCCCGGGGGTGACCCAGGAGCAGGCCGTACGTGAGGCGCTGGAGCGGATCGACACCTTCGAGTCCCTCGTCTCGGAGGCACTCCTCAACTACGCGGAGCGGCCCGCCGAATGAGACGGCGTGCCGGCGTGCCGGCGTGCGACGGCGCGCGACCGGGTGCGGCCCGGTGCGATGCGGCGCGGCGCGGGCGTGCGGCCGCCGGGGCGAACCTCCCGAGGCGGTGCCGGACCGGGCCAAGCCGTGCGGATCGGACACCCCCGGTGTGATGTCCGCCATGTGAGACGTGACGCGTGTCTCTTCGCCGCCACAAGGTTCTCGCGAAGCGCTAATGTCCGCCCAACAGGCGTTCACGCAAGGCAAGAGCAGGTAGGGCCAGGTGGCAGTCGTGGGGAAGAAGCTCGCCGTCGTCGGTGCCGGTCTCATGGGGTCCGGCATCGCACAGGTCTCGGCTCAGGCGGGGTGGGACGTGACCCTCCGCGACGTGACCGGCGAAGCGCTCACCCGTGGCACGGACGGCATCAAGGCGTCGTACGAGAAGTTCGTGAGCAAGGGCAAGCTGGAGGCCTCCGCGGCCGAGGCCGCGCTCGCGCGCATCACCACCACCACCGATCTGGACGCGGCCGCCGAGGCGGACGTGGTCGTCGAGGCCGTCTTCGAGAAGATCGAGGTCAAGCGCGAGATCTTCGGCAGGCTCGACACGCTCGTGAAGGACGGCACGGTTCTCGCGTCCAACACCTCGGCGATTCCGATCACCAAGATCGCCGCGGCGACCTCACGTCCCGAACGGGTCGTCGGCACACACTTCTTCTCGCCGGTGCCGATGATGGCTCTGTGCGAGCTCGTACGCGGACACCGCACCAGCGACGAAACCCTCGCCGCGGCACGCGAGTTCGCGGAGTCCGTCGGCAAGACCTGTGTCGTCGTCAACCGTGACGTGGCCGGCTTCGTCACCACACGGCTCATCTCCGCGCTGGTGGTGGAGGCGGCGAAGCTGCAGGAGTCCGGCGTGGCCACCGCCGAAGACATCGACACGGCCTGCAAGCTGGGGTTCGGCCACGCGATGGGACCGCTGGCCACCGCCGACCTCACCGGCGTCGACATCCTGCTCCATGCCAGCGAGAACATCTACGCCGAGTCGCGGGACCCGAAGTTCGCGCCGCCGGAATCGATGCGCAGGATGGTCGACGCCGGCGACATCGGCCGCAAGAGCGGCCGCGGTTACTACGACCACTGATACACGCACGCACAGACGACGGACCGACTGCCGCTCCACGTGGGCGCGTTCGAGAGGGCATCGCCCGCGAGGGTGATTTCCGTATCGGTTCGAGCACGGACGGCAACCAGGTTGCGGCAATCGCAGTCAGTTGTAGTGAGACATTCAGACGTGAAGGTACGCGCAGCAGAGACACATCCGGGGAGCGGTTATGCAGATCAGGGGCGACCATGCCGAGCTGGCCGTCGGGGGTCGCCTCGACGTCCGGAGCGCGGCGGACGCCCGTACGGTCCTTCACTCCGCCGTCGACTCCGGCGACGGCGACCTGGTGCTGGATCTGGCCGGACTCGACTCCTGGGACGCGACCGGCCTCGGCGTCATCATGGGCGCACACCGAAGGGCGGGCCGCTGCGGCCGCAGGCTCGTGCTGCGTGACGTTCCGCCGCAGATGCAGCGGCTGTTGGTGGCCACCCGTCTGCACCGCATTCTTGCGATCGAGGGTGGTTTGACGGCCTCCGAGGCGCAGATTCTCACCAAGCCTTGACGTGCACGGCGGTTCAGACTGAGCCCCCGCGGTAATACTGTGCCGGAAGCAGCGCCCGGTGCTGCCGTTCGCGCCGACCTGCGACGGGAGATGCCGACAGTGCCGTGACAGGGCAAAGTTTGCCGGGAGGGGTACTGGGCGGGGCGTGCTCGTACCGGAGTATCTGGGGGCATTCCACCATGGTTCAGCACGGCAACACTCAGCACGGCGGTGAGTACGAGGGCAGAGGCCCGGACGCGGAGCCGGGCGGCCGGCGTCCGCTGCAGCTCGTCGTCGGCGGACGGCTGCTCACCGTGAACCCGGTCGACGGCAGCGAGGTGGAGTCGTGTCCGCCCACCGAACTTCCCGGTGAGCCACGAAGACTGACCCACCGCGAACGAGCGGTGCACGAGCGTGGCACGGCAGGGGCCACGGAAGGGGAAGCGCCCGCCTCCCCGGTTCAGGGCGGTGCGGCCTCCGGCTCGCCCGGCGCACCGGGCAGACGCGGGATACCCATGCTGGAACGGGACGAGGAGCGCGAACGGCTGGCCGGCCAGCTCGCCCGCGGACGTTCCGTACGTCTGACCGGACTCCCCGGCTCCGGGCGCACCACGCTGCTGGACGCCGTCGCCGCGGACGTCGCGGACCTCGCCCCCGACGGTGTCGTGCGGCTGAACGGATACCGCCGCACCTCCTCGGATCTTCTGCAGGAACTTTTCGCCGCAGTTCACGACGCTCCCCGCCATCGCCCCGGCGACGAGGAGATACGCGCGGCGCTCCAGGGCGTCGGTGCCGTCGTCATCGTCGACGACCTCGGCTTCGGCGGTGAAGCCCTCGATCAACTCCTCGGCGCCACCCCCGAATGTGCCTTCCTTCTCGCCGTCACCCCGGACGTCGCCCCTCCCTCCGGCGACGTGCACGTGGAGGAGTTCAGGCTCACCGGTCTCAGCCGCACCGCCTGCCTCGAACTGCTCGAACATGCCGTGCGAAGGCCGCTCACGAACGAGGAGACGGACGCCGCGCAGGACATGTGGTTCGCCTCGGAGGAGTCCTCCGGAGGGCTGCCGCTCCGCTTCGTACAGGCGGGTGCCCTGCTGCGCTACGGCGGACGCGCGGGCGAGCTGAGCGGCAGCCGCGGCAGTGCCATGGGCGCCCGCGTCGCCGAGCGGCTGTCGTCCGCCGCACGTGACGCGCTGCGCTTCGCGCTCTCCCTCGGCGGCGAACTCCCGCACCACACGCAGCTGCCCGCGCTGGTCGGCGACCCGCGTGCCGACGAGGCCGAGGGCGAACTCGCCCGCGCCGGGCTCGTCACCGCCGCGGGCGGGCACTACAAGCTGGCGGCCGGTGTCGCCGACGCCCTGTCCTCCGCGGGCTTCGCCGAAGGTACCGACGGGCGTGCACTGATGGCGGCCCACCACTACGGCTGGTGGGTCGGCCACCAGTCCGTCACCTCCACGCGGGTCGCCGCCGAGGCGGACGTGGTGCTCGCCGCCCTCCACGGTGCGCAGCGCGGGGGACAGGCGAGCGCGGCGGTGCTGCTGGCCCGCTCGGCGGCGCCGGTGCTGGCCGGCTCGTTGCGCTGGAGCGCCTGGGACAAGGTGCTGCGCGGCGGCCTGGAAGCGGCGCGCATATCGGGTGAGGTTGCCCAAGAGGCGTACTTCCACCACGAGTTGGGTGTGCTCGCGCTGTGCACCGAGCAGCTTCCGCGGGCGGTCGCGGAGCTGGAGGCGTCGATCGCGCTGCGCGGCGCGCTCGCGGACCAGCAGGGAACGCTGACCGGGCGGCGGGCGCTCGCGCTCGCCACGGACCTCCTCGTCGCACAGCATCCGGCCGCCCCCGTCGGGCCGCCCGAACCGGGCGGACAGGAACGGCCGGAGGGACGGCCCGCGCAGCCCGCTCCGGGTGCCACCCCGTCGGTTCCGGGTGCCGCGGCCGCCTCGCTCGGTGCACACGCGGGTGCGGAGGCCGCCGCGTACGAGGACGGTGACAGGCCCACGCGTTCACTGGCCGCTTCCCTCCGGGGCCACAGACGTGGCGAGCAGCGCGACGGCGGGGATTCCGCGCGTACGGTCGCGGCGTCGCTCGCCAACCCGAACGCCGGCGCCGCGGGCGGAGGCGTGGACACCACGCCCACGCTCGTCCATCCCGCGCATGGCTCGGTCGCATACGGCGCCCGGCGGAATCTGGCCGCGGCGGGAGCGGGCGCAGTGCTGATCGCCGTGCTCGCGACGATCGTGGGGCTGGGACGGATGCCGGACGACGGCTCAGGGCCGCTGGACCGCGGCAAGCCGGGGTCCACCTCGCACCGGGACGATCACAGCGACGTCAACGCCGAAGAGCCGGACAGCCGCAGCCCCAGGACGGGCGAGAGCAGCAAGTCGGGCAGCCCGAGCGAGTCCGAGAAGTCCCCGGACGCCTCGGACAGCGCGAGCAAGGAGTCCCCGAGCGAGAGCAGCTCCGAGCCCGACGAGGACCCCTCCAGCAGCGAGCCCGGCGACGCGGGCGGTTCCGGCGGCTCACCGACCGGCAGCCCGGGCAACAGCGGCGGCTCGGACAGTGGCGGCACGGACGACGGCGGTACGGACAACGGCGGTACCGACGACGGGGGCACGGACAACGGCGGGACCGACGACGGCGGTACGGACAACGGCGGCACCGACGACGGCGGTACGGACAACGGCGGGACCGACGACGGCGGTACGGACAACGGCGGCACCGACACGGGCGGGACCGACACCGGCGGAACGGACGACGGTGGTACGGACACCGGCGGGACCGATACCGGGGGCAACGCCAGCGGTGGTACGGACAACGGCGGCAACGACAGCGGCGGCGGCGAGAGCGGAGGGACACTCGGCGGCACGGTTCTCGGCGCCATGGGCTTCGCACCGTCGAGCGATCCGGGGTCGTTCGTCGTCTGATCCCGCTGTACGGCCACGGCGGACTGCCCCGGCCTGCCGGGGCACGGCTCCGGCGGGCCGCCGTCGGCCGCCGCGCTCCGTCAGCCGCGCCCGCCCGCATCCCCCGTTCCGCCCGCCCCGTCCGCCGCCGGCACCGGCTCCTTGCGTACGAACGCCCTGCGCAGTGCGTGGTACGGCTCGTGCCGCCCGGCGAACTGGCGGTACATCTCTGCCAGTTCCTCCCTGCGGTAGTCGGCCAGCGGCTTCGCCGCCTCGTCACGGGCGCGGGCCGCGGCCTTGGCGGCCACCCGCTCCGCCAGTCCGCCCGCCTGTGCCAGCTCTGCCGCCATCCGCTGCGCCTCACCTGCGAAGTCCCCGGGCGCGGCGGCCACCAGACGGTCCACCAGCCCGGCTCCGGCCGCGGCCGCCGCACTCATCGGGAGCGCCTCACGCATGAGGCGCCGCGCCGCCTCCGGGCCGACGCGGCGGGGGAGCGTGTACGTCCAGTACTCCGACCCATACAGGCCCATGCGCCGGTAGTGCGGGTTCAGCACGGCTCCTGCCCGGCACCACACCTCGTCCGCCGCGAGCGCGAGCATGACCCCGCCGGCCGCGGCGTTGCCGCCGAGGGCGGCGACCACCAGCCGGTCGGTGGTGCGCAGTACGGCCTCGACAAGGTCGTCCATGGCGTCGATGTTCGCCCGGGACTCCTCGGCCGGATCGGCTGCCGCCTCGATGACACCGAGGTGGATGCCGTTGGAGAAGAAGTCGCGGCGGCTGCCGAACACCAGCACCGGGGTGGGGCGGGACAGGGCGTGCCGGTACGCCGCCAGCAGCCGGCGGCAGTGGTCCTTGCTCATCGCGCCGCCCGGGAAGGAGAACCAGACGAACCCGGCCCCGCCGCGCTCTTCGTAGCGGATGTCGCTCCGGCCGGCGCCGTTCGCTCTGCCGTTCCCACTGCCGGACCCACTGCCGGATTCCCCGGCTGACGGTGCCGCCCCGGCGGGCACCTCGGGCACGGAACGGGGCAGGCGTGCGCCCAGCGCGTCCACCGCCGGCATCTTGAACGTGGCCGGCCCGCCCGGCTTCCGGCGCGGCCGCAGCTCGGGAATCCACACGGCGCCGTCGCGCGTCGCACGGCACACCGCGCCCGCCCGCGTCGCCACGATCTCGCCGGGCGCGGCGCGCGGTCGCAGCACGTCCTCGGGGTGTCCGCCGTGCAGGAACCACTCCGCGCCGAGCAGTTCGTCGAGCACGCCCGGCTGGGAGTCGGCCGCGCGGAGCTTGCGCAGCACGGTCCCGGAGGAGTCCGCTGCCCAGTCGATGCGGCGCAGCTCCTGACGGAAGTACGGGCGCGGGCACGGTTCGGCGGCGATCTCGTCCTGGCGCTGCGGCTTCCAGTCGCCCGAGGCGAAGCGGCCGACGGCAAGTCTCACGGCGGCCGTCGCGGCGTCCGCCGCCTCGTTGCGGTAGACGTCGCTCTTGCCGGTCTCCGGTACGGCGAAGGGGACCGTGGCCCAGATGTCCCCGGCGTCCATCTCGGCCTCCGCCTGAAGCACCGTCACCGCCCAGTGGCGGGCGCCGGAGGAGATGGCCCAGTCGAGGGAGGAGGGGCCGCGGTCGCCGGGGGGGCCGGGGTGGACGACGAGGCAGACGTACCGTGACCACACGTCCTCGGGGATCGCCGTCCGGAGCATCGGCGCGATGATCAGCTCGGGTCCGTGTCTGCGGACCGCTTCCCGTACGGCATCGTCGCCCCCGCCGCACACCGTGTCCAACTCATGGCCGAGGTCGGTCAGTTCGGCGTACACGCGTTGGGTGAGACTGTTGAACGCGCTGGCCACGAGCAAAATACGCACAGCACTCTCCCGGGTCCGGGGCGCCGGGCGGCTCCCGGCGCGGGCAGCCTCGGACGCTATCCGGGGACGCCGGAGCCTTCCGTGATCCCTGAGGTGTGTGGCAGGTACACGACCCGTACGGACGTGTGCTTTTCAGAAGAACGGATCAGTCCTCCGGAGGCCGCACGGGCTGCCCGGGGCCGCGCGGGCCGCTCGCTCGGAGGCCCGGACCGGCCGTCCTCAGAAGAGCCGGAGCTTGTCGTCCTCGATGCCGCGTAGCGAGTCGTAGTCGAGGGTGACGCAGCCGATGCCGCGGTCGGACGCGAGCACACGGGCCTGCGGCTTGATCTCCTGTGCGGCGAACACGCCCTTGACCGGGGCGAGATGGGGGTCGCGGTTGAGCAGGTCGAGATAGCGGGTCAGCTGCTCGACTCCGTCGATCTCGCCCCGGCGCTTGATCTCGACTGCCACCGTGGCGCCCGCCTCGTCGCGGCAGAGGATGTCGACCGGACCGATGGCCGTCGGATACTCGCGGCGGATCAGCGTCCAGCCGTCGCCCAGGGTCTCCATGCGGTCGGCGAGCAGCTCCTGGAGATGCGCCTCGACGCCGTCCTTGATGAGCCCTGGGTCGCTGCCGAGTTCGTGCGAGGAGTCATGGAGGATCTCCTCCATGGTGATGATCAATTTCTCGCCCGCCTTGTTCTGCACCGTCCAGACCGGGCCCGTGTCCTCCTCGGACTCCTTCACCGTGCACGGCGGCGACATCCAGTTGAGGGGTTTGTAGGCCCGGTCGTCCGCGTGCACGGACACCGACCCGTCGGCCTTGACCAGGATCAGCCGTGGAGCCAGGGGGAGATGAGCGGTGAGCCTGCCGGCGTAGTCGACGGAGCACCGGGCGATGACGAGACGCATGAGCGGTCACGCTACTGGACGCTCCGCCGCGATGCGATTCGCCCCCGATGGCCCTCTTCGACTGTGGCCGGATGTATGCCCATTCGCATGGTGCGGTCACTCTGCGCCCCTTAACGTTAACGATGGGGGGTGTCGCCGTACGGAGTCGTATGATCACCCGGCGCCGAGCGGTTCCCTTCCAATCCATCCGGAAGACCCCATATCCCCTGGGGTCGCGAGAGGAGAACCCATGTCGCTCGACGTCTCACCGCATCTGCTGGCTCAGGCAGAAAGGGGCGAAGTCGACGAGCGTGACTTCGTCGACTGCGTCCGTACGTCCCTCCCATACGCATGGGAGATGATCAGCACCCTGGTGGCCCGGCTCAAGGTTGACGGCGGCGAGTTCGCCGACAACCAGACGCCGCCGCCGGACGAGCAGGCCCGGGGCCAGCTTCTGCGGGCTCTGGCCAGCGACGCGATACGCGGCTCGCTGGAACGTCACTTCGGAGTACGGCTCGCTTTCCAGAACTGTCACCGTGTCGCCGTCTTCCCACTGGACGGCGCGGTGGACGAAAGACTCACGCGCTTCACTTCGGTGCGTGGCCAGCTGCTCAACCAGTCGCCCACGCTTCGCGACTGCTGACGCCGCGGAGCGTCATCTGGGCCACGCTGCCGCTGCTCAAGCGGGTGGCGGCAGCGTGCCGTGCGGGGCCGCGGGGTTCGCGAACGGCGGCGAGGCTCAAGGGAGTTCACTGCCGGTGGGGAGGAGCGGCAGGACTTCCCCGCCCAGCCGGTGCACGTTCCGCTCCGTCGCCGCGAGGTCGCCCGTGCCCTCGACGAGGAGGGCGAAACGGTCGATGCCCGTGCGCTCGCGCGTCGCGGCGAGCCGGTCCGCGCACAGCCGGGGCGTCCCCACCGGGTGCAGCCGGCACAGCAGTTCGGTGTAGCTGAGCGGGTCGCGCATCGTGCGGTGGCGTCCGTCCACCGTCCGGTGGGCACCGAGCCCCTCGCGGAACCAGCCGGGCATCGCCTTCGTCAGCGACTCCACCGCTTCCCGGGTGTTGTCGCCGACCTGAGCGACCCCGGCGGACACGTGCTGTGCGGCCGCGGTCTCGATGGCTTGCGGATCCTTACCGGCCTCCCGCGCCTCGCGGCGCCACATGGCGATGACCTCGGCCTTCTCCTCGTCGTCGCAGTGCATGCCGAGAAGCATCGGCAGACAGCGCCGTGCCGCGAGCCGGACGGAGCCCGGTGAGGTGCAGGCGACGACCACCACGGGACGGCTGGGAGCCGGCTCGTCCGAGGCGCCCTGTGCCGGGACGAAGGGCTCCTCGCACCGCGGGACCACCTCGACCTCACGGAACTGGTAGCGCTCGCCGTCGGCGCCGACGCGGGGCTCACGCAGCCAGCGCAGCAGCAGGTCCAGGGACTCCGGGAAGCCGTGCTCGAACGCGTCGAGCCCGCCGCCCAGCACCTCCAGGTCGACCCAGGGCCCTCCCCGTCCGACACCGAGCGTGAAGCGGCCACCGGAGGTGAGGTGCAGCAGCGCGGCCTGCTCGCCGAGGGCGACCGGATGCGCGTTGGGGAGCACCGAGACCGCGGTCCCGACACCGATACGGTTCGTGCGCCCCAGCAGCATCGCGGCGAACGTCACCGCCGACGGGCAGACGCCGTAGGGAACGAAGTGGTGCTCAGCGAGCCAGACGGAATCGAGCCCCGACTCCTCCGCGGCCTCCGCTGTACGGACCGCGCGGTGCAGCGGCTCTCTCTGACCCTGCCCGGGGAACTGCGCGGCCAGCACGAATGCTCCAACTCGCATGCTGCTCCGTCCTCTTGAGCGTCCCGTCCCCTGCAGGCATTAACGGCTGACACGTGCCAAAGGCACGGCCTCGGGGTCACCGATTCTTCCGATGAACGGCACGTGACAACAGGCTGCGGACTCGATCCGTCCGTTCGTGCGCCGGGACCGAGTGCGTACGGACCGTCTGTGGCTACTGTGGAGACACCCGCCTTCCGAACTCCCGAGGTGTCCCGTGTCGCCGCGTCGTAACCGCCCTCGCAGCGGTTCAGCCAAGCCCTCCGCCGACGACCGCGAGGAGGGGTCCGGCACGCGCTACGGGATCGAGCGCACCGAGGAGTGGCGCGGCGAGGAGTGGGCCGTACGGCAGATCGGGGGCGCGACGGGCAAGCGGTACCGCTGCCCGGGCTGCGACCAGGAGATCCCGGCGGGGGTGCCGCACGTGGTGGCGTGGCCGCGGATGGGCGACGTGGAGGACCGGCGCCACTGGCACAAGGCCTGCTGGAACGCACGTGACCGGCGCGGTGCGCGTGTGCAGCGCTCGCGCAACGCGCCCCGCCACTGAGGCCGCGGTGCGCCGGTACGCCGGTACGGGAGCAGTCCCGCTGCCGGGGCACCTCGGTACCGCGTACAGTTCAAGGGTCCTGTCGTCTCCGATAGAGGTGGACGTTGCGCATCTGAGGTCCGCGATCACCGCGCGCTACGGAACCGTCCGTAGCACTGTCACGCCGAGCCGGCCTTCTCCGCCGCCCGTGACCTCGCGTGGATGCGACCTCGGTGCATGAGCCGTCCCTCCCGCCCCCTCAGGGCCGGGACCGCGCCCGTCTCCCGGTGCGCACGGTTCCGCAGCCGCGTGGTGCTCGCACACGAAGCCCGCCGACCACCACGCACGCGACTGCGAGACACCATGACCAGTACCGATCACAACCGGCACGGCCCCAACCCGCCCGGTTCCTCCGTGACTTGCTCCGCCCTGTCCTTCCGGTGGCCCGACGGCACCGTCGTCTTCGACGGGCTCTCGCTCACCGTCGGCCGCGGCCGGACGGGCCTCGTCGGCGCCAACGGCTCCGGCAAGTCGACCCTGCTGGGGCTGCTGGCCGGCCGGCTGCGTCCCGCCCAGGGATCGGTGAGCGCCGCAGGCACCCTCGCCCACCTCCCGCAGAACGTCACCCTCGACACGGGGCTCCGCGTCGACGAGGCCCTCGGCATCGCCGGGAGGCGCCGTGCGCTGCGCGCCATCGAGGCGGGGGACGTGAGCGAGGAGCACTTCGAGACCGTCGGCGACGACTGGGACGTCGAGGAGCGGGCCCTGGCGACCCTGGGTTCGCTCGGGCTCGAGGGCGCCGGACTGGACCGTGCCGTCGGCGAGTTGTCCGGGGGCGAGACGGTGCTGCTGCGGCTGGCGGCGCTGCTTCTGGAACGTCCCGACGTGCTGCTGCTGGACGAGCCGACCAACAACCTCGACCTGTTCGCGCGCCGCCGCCTCCATGAGGCCGTGGACTCCTGGCGCTCCGGCGTCCTCGTCGTGGTCAGCCACGACCGTGAGCTGCTGGAGCGCGTCGACCGCATCGCTGAGCTGCGCTCCGGCTCCGTCAGCTGGTACGGGGGCGGCTGGTCCGCGTACCAGGACGCGCTGGCGACCCAGCAGGAGGCGGCCGAACGGATGCTGCGCGCCGCGGACGCGGACGTACGCCGCCAGAAGCGTGAGCTGGAGGAGACGGAGACCAAGCTGGCACGCCGCCGGCGCAACAGCCGGAAGATGGACGCCCAGCGGCGTGCCCCGAAGATCGTCGCGGGGGAGCGAAAGCGGTCGGCGCAGGAGTCCGCGGGCAAGCTGCGCGGCCTGCACGAGGACCGCCTCGGCGCGGCGCGCGAGAGGCGCGAGGAGGCGGAGCAGGCCGTGCGCGACGACGCGGAGATCCGGATCGGCCTTCCCAGCACGGCGGTGCCCGCGGGCCGCAGGGTCCTGAGCCTGCGCGAACTGCGCCCCCGGTACGGGAAGTTGCGCGAGGCGGACCTCCACGTGCACGGGCCCGAGCGGATCGCGCTCGTCGGGCGGAACGGAGCGGGCAAGACCACGCTGCTGCGCACTCTCGCCGGTCAGGCCGAACCCCGCTCCGGACATGCCGAGGTGTTCGTACCCCTGCGGTTCCTCCCGCAGCGGCTGGACGTGCTGGACGACGAGCTCAGCGTCGCCGCGAACGTGGCCCGCGTCGCTCCCGGGGTGACGGACAACCACATCCGCGGCCAGCTGGCGCGGTTCCTGTTCAAGGGGGCGCGCGCCGAACAGCCGGCCGGGACGCTCTCCGGCGGAGAACGCCTCCGGGCGGCCCTGGCGGCGATGCTGCTCGCCGCGCCCGCGCCGCAGCTGCTGATGCTGGACGAGCCGACCAACAACCTCGACCTCGCGGGCGTACGGCAGCTCACGGGCGCGCTCGCCTCGTACGAAGGCGCGCTGCTGGTCGCCGGCCACGACCTGCCCTTCCTCGAAGCGGTGGGGATCACCCGCTGGCTGCTCGTCGGGGAGGAGCTGCGGGAGATCCCCGCGGACGAGGTCCGGGAGGCGTTGGCGTCGCCGGGAGACAGCGCCGGCGTCTGACCGGACGCGCCGCCGGCGGCCGTCCCCGGGGCGCCGGTCCGGCGCCGTCGTGGTCCCGCGTCGCTGCGGCGAGCGTGGGCCGCCGCAGCGGTCGGGGACGCGCCGTGTGAGGGTCCGGCAGCGTGCCGGCCGGCCGCGTGGGGAGACGTGTCCGGTGTTCGGCCGGCGTGCCGGTGGCAGACGTCTCCGGGCCGCCGGACTCGCGCGGTCGGGGGCCGGGCCGTTGCAGGGGGAACTCCCGGGAACTCCCCTGCCTCCGCCGGGGACTTCCTCCCAGGCCGGAGGTTCTGGGGAAGACCAGGCGGAGCGTCAGCCGCCCCGTGCACGGGTCCGGCAGCAAGTCCTCCGCTCACCCCGGGGCCGCAAGGCGCGGGGAACGACGTCCGGCTCATGAGCCGGACGCGGCGTCCAGGCGTTCCCGCTGGGGGATGACCGTGTAATTCGGGTCCTTGGACGACTCCATGCCCGCGTGGAAGACGCCCAGCCGCGTGCACGCCGAGGCGGCGAGGAGGGCCAGTCCGCTCGCGCCCGCGGCGACGCGGCTGCGGCCCGCGAGCAGCGCCGCCCCGGCCGCGCCCGCGGCCGACAGCGCCTCGGCGGCGCGCATCCAGCGCCCGCCGGGACCGCTGCGGTAGACCTCGGCGACCAATCCGAGCCTGCGCTCCATGGCCTTCATCGCGGCGTTCTCCAGTGCGGTCCCGGCGAGTGCCACGCTGCGCGCCGGGCCGTTCTCGGCGGTCGGCGACATCGCAAGTGCCATGCCGGAGGCGGCCGTTGCCGCCGACCCGACGAAGACGAACGGCAGCTCGCGGTAGCCGTCGTGCCAGCCCGGCACCGCCGTGTCCGCCGCGAGCACCGCCGTGTACGCGGCGACGGCAGGCCCGATCAGCGCCGCGCCGGCGGTCGCGGCACGGCCCACACGCGGCAGCCGCCCGCCGAGCGCGCACAGGGCCGCGGCGCCCGAGACCGGCCCGTACACCGCGAGCACCCACGATCCGACGCTCATGGGCGAGGTCGGCTTGAAGACCCGGAGCATGTTGACGAACCGTCCGGGGCGGCCGAGGTCGTGGATGAGGGCCGCGGCCGAACCCGCGACCGCGAGGGCCGAGGAGGTCTTCAGCGCACGGGCCATGACGGGACGTCCGGTCAGCTCGGCACCCGCCGCGAGCACCGAGCCGGCACCGGCGAGACCGCCGAGGAAGAAGTAGCCGGCGATGTTCAAGGGCTGCCACGCGGGCTGGTTGAGCACGGGCCTGCCGTAGTACGAGGTGAACTCGGCCTCCGGCACGACCGTCCGCTCGCCCTTGCGGCCGCGCCGCCTGCCGCCGCGGTGCCTGCCCTTGGCTGTGCCCTTCGGCTTGCTCCTTCCCGTGATCGCGGCGACGCCGGTGGCCCCGCGGTCGCCGGCTCCGTCGCCGTGTCCGTCGGTGAGGTCCTGGCCGCCGACGAGTGCGGCACGGCCGGGACGTACGTCGCTCTGTCCCTCCTTCGTGACGTCCGCGACGCTCCCGGACTCCCGTTCCTCGGCGGGATTTCCGTACACCTGGCCGGGCTTGTAGCCGCTCCGGCGCCCCTGGCCGTCGCCGCTCGTACGGCCGTCGCCGCTGCCGCCGGTCTCGCCGCTCATCGCCGGAACCCCCTCACCGGTGCGCCGTTGCGGCCGTGTGCCGCGAACACGGCCGCCAGCCCGCCGAGCAGCGTGAGCGCGGCCGCCCCGGCGTGCCGCCACATGCCGGGCAGGTCGCGCGTGGTGACGACGGGGTCCGGCGGCAGCCCGTACACCTCGGGCTCGTCCAGCAGCAGGAAGAACGCCCCGTCGCCGCCGACGCCGTCCTCCGGGTCGTGCCCGTACAGGCGCGCGTCGCTCACCCCTGCCTCACGCAGCTGGTCGACGCGCTCCTGTGCCCGCACCCGCAGCTCGTCCAGCGGCCCGAACTGGATGGACTCGGTGGGGCACGCCTTCGCGCACGCCGGTTCCTGGCCGGCGCCGAGCCGGTCGTAGCACATCGTGCACTTGAACGCCCGGCCGTCGTGCGGCCGTTGCTCGATGACGCCGTACGGGCAGGCCGGTACGCAGTAGCCGCAGCCGTTGCAGATGTCCTCCTGCACGACGACGGTGCCGAACTCGGTGCGGAAGAGCGACCCGGTGGGACACACGTCTAGGCAGGCGGCGTGCGTGCAGTGCTTGCAGACGTCGGAGGACATCAGCCAGCGCAGCTCGCCGCGGTCCTGGCCGCCGTCGCCGTCCGTCCCGTCGGCGGCGGGCGCGGCGGGTGTGTTCGCGGCGGAACCGTCTTCGACGGGGTGCGTGCCCGAGCCCTGCGCCGCGAGCGCGAGGACGTCCATGTCGCCGTGGCCGACGTCCGCGTGTGCTTGCCCGAGGGGCTTGCTCTGCTCGATGAAGGCGACGTGCCGCCACGTCGAGGCGCCCAGGCCCCCGGAGTTGTCGTAGCTCATGCCGGTGAGGTCGAGGCCGTCCTCCGGGATGGCGTTCCACTCCTTGCAGGCGACTTCGCACGCCTTGCAGCCGATGCAGACGGAGGTGTCGGTGAAGAAGCCCACGCGCGGCGGGTGTTCACCGGGGGCGCCGGGAGCTCCGTGGCCCGCGTCCCCGGCGGGATCCTTCTCGGCACCCGCCAGCAGATTGCGCCCGATGAGCGAGCTCATCCCCGTACCTCCGTTCCCGTCGTCTCGCCGATGCCGCCGCGGTCGCGGTAGTCCTCCAGCAGCCGGAGCAGATCCGGGCCGCGGGGCCTGCGTCCCGGACGGATGTCGGCGGTGAGGGCCTTGACCTCCTGGATGTGCACGTTCGGGTCGAGGGCGATCGACGTCAGCTCGTTCGCGGAATCGCCCGTCGCATAGCCGTTACGGCCCCAGTGGTAGGGCAGGCCGATCTGGTGGACGGTGCGGCCGCCCGCCCGTACCGGAGACATGCGTTCCGTCACCAGCACCCGGGCCTCCACCGCGCCGCGCGCCGTGACGACCGTCGCCCAGCCCGCGTGCTCCAGGCCCCTCTCGGCGGCCAGCTGCGGCGAGACCTCGCAGAAGAACTCCGGCTGCAGCTCCGCCAGATACGGGGACCAGCGGGTCATGCCGCCCGCGGTGAAGTGCTCCGTGAGGCGGTACGTCGTGACGACGTACGGGAAGACGTCCGACCCCGCCTCCGCCCCGCTGGGGTGGTAGCGGTTGTGCCCGTCCGCGTAGAGCTGCCGCACCGGGCTGCGCTGCTGCCCGTAGAGGGGATTGGCGACGGGGGAGTCCTGCGGCTCGTAGTGCGTGGGCATCGGCCCGTCGAGGAGGCCGGCCGGCGCGTACAGCCAGCCCTTGCCGTCGGCCTGCATGATGAAGGGATCGACGCCGCTGAGCGCGTCGGGGCCCGTGGCGCCCGGCTCCGGCCGGAAGGACGGCGGCCGGTCCGCGATGAAGTCGGGGATGTCGTGCCCGGTCCAGCGGCGCTGCTCCTCGTCCCACCACACCAGGGCCTTGCGGTCGCTCCAGGGGTTGCCGTCGGGGTCGGCGGAGGCGCGGTTGTAGAGGATGCGGCGGTTGGCCGGCCACGACCAGGCCCACTCGGCGGCGATCCAGTCCTGCTCGGTGTGGGGCTTCCGGCGTGCCGCCTGGTTGACGCCGTCCGCGTAGACGCCGCAGTAGATCCAGCAGCCGCAGGAGGTCGAGCCGTCGTCCTTCAGCTGCTGGTAGCGGGAGAGCGGACGGCCGTCCGCGCCGTGGCCGTTGATCTCTGCGAGCACCGCCTCGGCGCTCGGCTCCTTGAGCGGGCCCTCGGTCGGGTAGTCCCAGGTGAGGTCGAGCAGCGGACGGTCCACCGGGTCCGTGGAGTCCGCCAGCCGCTCCCGGATGCGCCTGCCGAGGTGGTACATGAACCAGAGGTCGCTGCGGGCCTCCCCGTCGGGCTCCTTCGCCGCGTGGTGCCACTGCAGCATCCGGTTGGTGTTGGTGAAGGAGCCCGCCTTCTCGGTGTGGGACGCGGCGGGGAAGAAGAAGACCTCGGTGCCGATGTCCTCGGTGCGCAGCTCCCCGCTCTCGATCTCCGGGCCGTCCTTCCACCACGTGGCCGACTCGACGAGCGAGAAGTCCCGTACGACCTGCCATTCGAGCTCGGCCATCCCCAGGCGCTGCATACGGGAGTTGGCCGACCCGACGGCCGGGTTCTCCCCCATGAGGAAGTAGCCCTTGCACACGCCGTCGAGCTGGTTGAGCACGGTGTCGTACGTGCTGTGCGAGCCGGTGAGACGGGGCAGGTGGTCGAAGCAGTAGTCGTTCTCCTCCGTGGCCGCCTCGCCCCAGTAGGACTTCATCAGGCTGACGAAGTAGGAGCGCATGTTGCCCCAGTAGCCCTTGCCGGCCCGTACGGCCTCGATGAACCTGTCCAGGTCCTCGTTCTCGTGCGCGTGCGGCATCGGGATGTAGCCCGGCAGCAGGTTGAAGAGGGTGGGGATGTCGCTGGAGCCCTGGATGCTGGCGTGGCCGCGCAGGGCCTGGATGCCGCCGCCGGGACGGCCGATGTTGCCGAGCAGCAGCTGCAGGATGCAGGCCGTACGGATGTACTGGGCGCCCACGGTGTGCTGCGTCCAGCCGACGGCGTAACAGAACTCGCTGGTGCGCTCCGGGCCGGAGTTCTCGACAAGGGCCCGGCACACCTGCAGGAAGGTCTCCTGGGGGATGCCGCAGGTCTCCTCCACCATCTCGGGGGTGTAGCGGGAGAAGTGCCGCTTGAGGATCTGGAAGACGCAGCGCGGGTCCTGGAGCGTACGGTCCTGCCGCGACTCGGACTCGTCCGCCAGGGGCGGTCCGCCGGAACCGTGCGCCTCCGCCTTCCCGGCGCCCGCCGGGGTGCGGTGCCCGTGCACGCGCACGTCGTACAGCGCGTCACGCTCACCGGAGGCGGACTGTATGGTGCCTCCGCCCTCGTACTGCCAGCCTTCCATCGCGTAGCGGCGGGTCTCCGGGTTGAGGCCGGAGAAGAGGCCGTCGAGGTCCTCGGTGTCCTGGAAGTCCTCGCCCACGATGGTCGCGGCGTTGGTGTATTCGAGGACGTAGTCGCGGAATTCGGAGCCTGTGCTGAGCACGTGGTTGACGATGCCGCCGAGGAAGGCGATGTCGGTTCCGGCACGGATCGGCACGTGCAGGTCGGCCAGCGCACTCGTACGTGTGAAGCGCGGGTCGACGTGGATCACCTTCGCGCCGCGCGCCTTCGCCTCCATCACCCACTGGAACCCGACAGGGTGCGCCTCGGCGAAGTTGGAGCCCTCGATGACGATGCAGTCGGAGTTCTGAAGATCCTGCAGGAAGGTTGTGGCGCCGCCGCGCCCGAAGGACGTGCCGAGGCCGGCGACCGTCGAGCTGTGGCAGACCCGCGCCTGGTTCTCCACCTGGACCACGCCCAGAGCCGTGAAGAGCTTCTTGATCAGGTAGTTCTCTTCGTTGTCGAGCGCGGCTCCGCCCAGCGTCGCCAGGCCGAGGGTCCGGTTGACACGCAGCCCCTCGTGTTCCTGCTCCCAAGTCTCACGGCGCGTACGGATCACGCGCTCCGCCACCATGTCCATGGCGGTCTCCAGGTCCAGGCGTTCCCAGTCGGTGCCGTACGGACGCCGGTAGAGCACCTGGTGGCGGCGGGCGTCGCCGGTGGTGAGCTGGAGCGTCGCCGCGCCCTTCGGGCAGAGCCGGCCGCGGCTGACGGGGGAGTCGGGGTCGCCCTCGATCTGGACGACCTCGCCGTCCTTGACGTACACGTTCTGCCCGCAGCCCACGGCGCAGTACGGGCAGACCGACTTCACGACCTTGTCCGCGTCCTCGGTGCGGGGCCGCAGCCCGCGTGTGTACGCGGAGGACGCAGCGGCGCCGCGCCCCAGCGGATCGTCCCCGGTGAGCTGCCGGTACACGGGCCAGCTTTCGAGCCAGGTGCGCACACCCATCGACGTCCTCCGTCCGCGCGTCCATGTGATCGCGCGGAACCAGTGCCCCTCTCGCCCGTGTTTACGCGTGAGGGACCGGCAGAAGGCACGGAGGAGCGGCGGCCGTTGTGCGGGCGGGTCCGCTCTGCGGGCGGGCCGTTGTGCGACCGGGCGGGCCCGTCGCGCGTGCGAGGCGTCGCGCGGGCCCGCCGCGGGTACGACACGTTCAGCACCCGCCGCGCGTACGAACCCGTGTGCGTACGCGCGGCGGCGTCACACGTCCCGTCGGTTGAGCAGCGTGTAGGCGGTCACGAGCGCGGCTGCCGTCACGGCGGCGAGGATGCCCAGCAGCGGCCAGCCCGTGGCGGTCTGATCCTCGGACATGGGGATGCGGTAGAGCGACGCGAGGCCGTTGAGCGGCGAGTACTCCATGAGGACCTCGCGCACCTTCTCCAGCGTCTCGCCCACCATGAACAGGGCGAGAACCAGGGGCAGGAGCACGAGTCCCATCATCAGCGTGATCGCCCCGGCCGAGTGCCTGAGCAGGGCGCCGACCGCCAGCGCCAGCAGGCCCAGGAGCGCGACGTACAGTCCGGCTCCGACGGTGGCACCGAGCCACTGGCTGCTGCTCGCGACCAGTTCGCCGCTCTCAACGGAGTCCTTCAGCGCCTCCACCTTCGCCGCGTACGGCGGGACCTTCTGGCCGCTGAGCATCGTGGAGTTGATGAGTGCGGTGACCGAGCAGGCCACCGTCGTCATCACGAACGCGAGCAGGAAGAAGATCAGCGACTTCGCGATCAGCACGCGGCCCCGCCTGGGGCAGGCCGTCATGGTGGTGCGGATCATGCCGGTGCCGTACTCGGAGGTGACGACCAGCACGCCGAGGGTGATGATGCAGATCTGCCCGAGCATCAGCCCGAAGAGGCCCGGGGCGAGAAGCGGCATCCCCACGAACTCGTTGCCCTGCAGACCGAGCGCCGTGAGGAGCCCGATGCCGACGACGAGGACGAACATGACGCCGAGGGTCCACACCGTGGAGCGGACCGAGCGGATCTTCGTCCACTCCGAAACGATCGCGTGTCCGAGGTGGGTGCGCGTGACGGGGATGGGGGAGGCGTAGCCGCCGCCGGGCGGAGGGCCGCCGTGCCCCTGGGGGGCGGCGTGCGGCGCCGTCGCCGTCGCCGTGGCTGCCTGCGGGGCGCCGGGCTGCGGCTGGTACTCCTGGGCCTGGTACGGCTGTTGCTGCTGCTGGGCCTGGTACGGCTGCTGAGCCTGAGCCTGTGCCTGCGGCTGGTGGTTCGGCGTGCTCATCGGGCGTGGTCCTCGCTGTCGGGCCGGGAAGCGTCGGAGGGGGCGGCGGGCGGAGCGGGCGCCGGGGGCGCTGCGGGCGCCGAGCCCGCGCCCGGCGTCGGCGGCACCGGCGGCGGGCCGCCCTGCGGCTGCTGCGCGGCCACGTGCGCGTACGGGTCCGGTGCCGCGCCGTCCGGCGCGGGCGGCGGTCCGTAGCCGGGTGCGCCTGCGCCTCCGTACGGCCCGCCCTGCGGCATGGGCGCACCGCCCGGCGGAGGTCCCCAGGCGCCGCCCGGCGCCGCGGGGGCACCGGGCGCTCCAGGGGCGGCCGGTGCTCCCGGTGCGCCCGGCGCACCCGGTCCCATGGGCACTCCGAGCTGCGCCGCCGGCATCTGCTGTTGCTGCTGGTGCTGCAGGCCGGCGCGCTGGTCGGCGGTGGAGCGGAAGTCCACCGCGCCCTGCGTCAGCCGCATGTACGCCTCTTCCAGGGACGCCTGATGCGGCGACAGCTCCCACAGCCGTACGTCCGCGTTGTGCGCCAGCTCGCTGATCTGCGGCAGCGGCAGGCCGACGACGCGCAGCGCGCCGTCCTGCTCGGGCTGCACCTGCCCGCCGGCCTCGGCCACGGCAGACGTCAGCTTCTCCTGCTGCCCGGGATCGCCCTCGGGCGTACGGACGCGGGCGAAGCCCACCGAGTTCTGCGCGATGAACTCCTTAACCGAGGTGTCGGCCATCATCTGCCCGCGCCCGATGACGATCAGATGCTCGGCGGTCAGCGCCATCTCGCTCATCAGATGGGACGAGACGAAGACGGTGCGGCCCTCGCCCGCCAGCTGCTTCATCAGATTGCGGACCCAGAGGATGCCTTCCGGGTCGAGGCCGTTGACGGGTTCGTCGAAGAGCAGCACCTGCGGGTCGCCGAGCAACGCCGCGGCTATGCCGAGCCGCTGGCCCATGCCGAGCGAGAAGCCCTGGGAGCGCTTCTTGGCCACCTGCTGAAGCCCGACGACGCCCAGCACCTCGTCCACGCGGCGGGCCGGGATGCCCGAGAGCTGCGCCAGGGACAGCAGATGGTTGCGCGCGGACCGCCCGCCGTGCACCGCCTTGGCGTCCAGCAGGGCGCCGACGTGGCGCGGGGCGTTGGGGAGGTTGCGGAACGGGTGGCCGCTGATGGTGACCTGACCTGCCGTGGGGGTGTCCAGGCCCAGAATCATCCGCATCGTCGTCGACTTGCCGGAGCCGTTGGGCCCCAGGAAGCCGGTGACCGTACCCGGCCGCACCTGGAAGGACAGGTTGTAGACGGCCGTCTTGGCGCCGTAGCGCTTCGTCAGGCCGTACGCCTCGATCATCCGTTTGTCCCTGGACGAAGTTCGGGGCTCGCTAGCCCCCGGACATGGCCTAGGAGGTTACAAGGCAGCTGTTCGGTTCCATTCGATGGCTTCTACAACGGCACCGGCCCACCCGAGCCGCGCCGCGTCCCCGCCGGTGCCCCGGCGGGGGGGGGCGGACCCGCACGCCTCCGCCGGGCCCCGGCCTGGTGCCTTCCGGCGGCACCGGGCCCGGGCGCGGGCGGTGTGTGAGACCGGCGTGCGAGATGCGGGTACGCGGCCCCGGGTTACGCGCGGTGCGGCCGGATCCGAAACGCGGCCGGGGTCGTGGTCCCAGGTCGGTGGCTGTGGTGTTGAAGGCGGGGGTTTCCGCGTCGAGTTGGTTCTTGCCGCGTCGGGGTGGCGGGCTTGCTGTCGTGGGGCGGGGGAGGCTGCCGGTGCGGCGGCAGGGCCCGTGGGCGAGGCCCCGGCCTGGTGCCTTCCGGCGGCGCCGGGCCCGGGTGCGGGCCGTGTGCGATGCCCGCGCGCGGGGCGCGGGTTCGCGGCCCGGGTACGCGCGGTGCGGCCGGATCCGAAACGCGGCCGGGTCCCGGCGGCACCGGGCTGCGCACGGGGGTGCGAGACGCGAGCGCGAGACGCGGGTGAGGCCCCCGGGCGGAGGCCGCGCGTACGCGCGCCCCGTAACCCCGCACCCGAAAACGCGGCCGGTGCCCGCCCGGCAAGGGCTACGCGTCGCGGCGCTTGAGGACGATCCAGCCCGCGATCAGCGCCGCCACCGTCCAGGCCACCATGATCAGCAGCCCCTCGTACGGCCCGTACGGACGGTTCAGCGACTCCGGAACCACTGCCGTGAGCGTCTTGCCCGCCTGGTCCGGCAGATACTGCGCGTAGTCCTTCGTCGCGCTGACCCCGGTGAGGATGTTCGAGATGAGGAAGAAGAACGGCATCAGGATCGCGAAGGCCAGCAGCGGGCTGCGCAGTACGAAGCTGATGCCCATGGCGAAGAGTGCGAGCAGCGTCATGTAGACACCGCCGCCCAGCACGGCCCGCAGCACCCCCTCGTCCTGGATCGAGACGCTGTTCTCGCCCAGCAGCGCCTGCCCGACGAAGAAGGCGAGGAAGCTGGTGATCATTCCGACCACCAGCACCAGCATCGTGGCCACGAAGATCTTGGCGGCGAGGAAGACGGTGCGCTGCGGCACCGCCGCCAGTGAACTCCGGATCATGCCGGTGCTGTACTCGCTGGAGACGACCATCACGCCGAAGGCGATCATCGCGAGCTGTCCGAGGACGGAGCCCGAGAAGCTCGTCTGGGTGGCGTCGAAGGTGGCCTGCTGCCGCTCTCCCAGATTGTCGAACTGGGAAGCGGTGAGGGCACAGAAGACGGCCGACAGCCCGACTGTCACGACCAGCGCCGTGGCCAGCGTCCACAGGGTCGAGCGCACGGAGCGGATCTTGGTCCACTCGGAGCGGAGAACGCGCGTGGTGTGCGGCATGTCTATCGCCTCTTCCTGGGCGGATTGCCGCCATGGTCCGGTTGCCACCCGCCCTGCTGCGGTCCGCCCTGCTGCGGTCCACCCTGCTGCGGTCCACCCTGCTGTGGCCCGCCTTGCTGCCAGCCGCCCTGCTGCGGTCCGCCTTGCTGCGGCGCACCCTGCTGCTGCCAGCCGCCCTGCTGTGGCCCGCCCCGCTGAGGCGCACCCTGCGGCGATGTCTGATCTTGCGCGTGATACTCGACGGACTCCGCGGTCAGCTGCATGAACGCCTCCTCCAGCGAGGCCTTCTGAGGACTGAGCTCGTGCAGCACGACCTGGTACCAGGCGGCGAGTTCGCCGATACGGGCGGGCTCGATGCCCTCGACCTGCATCCCGCCGTCCTGCTCGAAGACCGGCATGACGCCGACGCTGCCCAGCACGTCCCGCATCCGCTCCGGCTGCGGGGTCCGCACGCGTACGAACGTGCGTGAGTTCTTGGCGATGAAGTCCGCCATCGACGTGTCCGCCAGCAGCTTGCCCCGCCCGATCACCACCAAGTGCTCGGCGGTCAGGGCCATTTCACTCATCAGGTGGGACGAGACGAAGACGGTGCGGCCCTCGGACGCCAGGTGTTTCATCAGGTTGCGGATCCAGTGGATGCCCTCGGGGTCGAGGCCGTTGACCGGCTCGTCGAACATCAGGATCTTCGGGTCGCCGAGCAGCGCAGCGGCGATGCCGAGCCGCTGGCCCATGCCGAGCGAGAACCCCTTCGGACGCTTCTTGGCGACGTCGCTGAGCCCGACCAGGTCCAGCACGGTGCTGATCCGCTTCTTCGGGATGTTGTTGGACTGCGCCATGCAGAGCAGATGGTTGTAGGCGCTGCGCCCGCCGTGCACGGCCTTCGCCTCCAGCAGCGCCCCGATGTAGTTGAGCGGGTCGCGGAGCTGGTCGTAGCGCTTGCCGTCGATGTGCACGTCGCCGCTGGTGGGGCTGTCCAGACCGAGCATCATCCGCATCGTCGTGGACTTGCCCGCTCCGTTGGGGCCGAGGAAGCCGGTGACCATGCCGGGTTGCACGCTGAAGGTGAGATGGTCGACGGCCGTCTTGTCCCCGTACCGCTTGGTCAGCCCGCGCAGCTCAATCATGCACCGACGCTATGCGTGCACCGGCCGTGATGCCAGTGGGTGCGCGGGCTCGACTCACATGCGTGCGCAAGGCGTCGCCGCAGTTCCCGGCGCTTTCACGCGATTGCACACATGCCGGACCGGTCTGCGGCCCCCGGCACGCGAGGAGTCTCCTACGTGCCCCGGGCCGCCCGCGGACGTGAAGCGCCCCGGACGCACTACGGGCCCGGCACGAGATGTGCCGGGCCCGTACGCGCCTGCGCGTCGGTCGGTGCCGCGCGTCAGCGGGACTGCTGGGCGGGAACGCTGCGCGCCGCCGACTCCTCGTCGGCCGCGGCCTCGCCTTCCTCGCCGCCCTGGCCGGCGGCGGCGACGGCCGCACCGGTGAGCGTCGCCAGCATCTCGCGCACGTTGGTCAGCTGCGCGTTGATGCTGTCGCGGCGGTTGGTGAGGGCAGCCAGCTCGCGCTCCGACTCGCTGCGGACGCGGTCCGCCTTGGCGTTGGCGTCGGCCACGATGTCCTCGGCCTGGCGCTGTGCCGTCTCCACCGTCTGACGGGCACGGCGCTCCGCGTCCGTGCGCAGCTTCTCGGCCTCCAGCCGCAGCTGCTCGGCGCGGTGCTCGATCTCGGCGAGGCGCTTCTCCGCCTTCGCCTGACGGGAGGCGAGGTCACGCTCGGACTGCTCGCGGCGCTTGGCGAGGTTGGTCTCGAAGTCGGCGGCGGCCTGGGCGGCCTTGGCGCGGGTGTCCTCGAAGAGGGAGTCGGCCTCCTCGCGCTTGGACTGGGCGTCCTTCTCCGCCTCCGTACGCAGGACGGTGGCCTCGCCCTTGGCCTTCTCGACGATGCTCGCGCCCTCGTCCTCGGCCTTGGACTTGCGCTCGGCGGCGAACGCCTCCGCGTCGTTACGCACCTGCTGCGCGGCGCCCTCGGCCAGCTCGCGGTGCTGTTCCGCGGCACGGCGGGCCTCGTCCCGCAGGTCCTTGGCCTCCTCCTCGGCGAGGCGGAGGATCTTCTCGACCCGGGCGCCGAGCCCCGCGTAGGACGGCTCGGAGTCGTTGACCTGGGCCTGGGCGTTCTGCGTCTCGAGGTGAAGCTCCTCAATGCGCTTTTCCAGCGAGGTGATGCGGGACAGTGCGCTGTCACGGTCGGCGACGAGCTTCGTGATGCGGTCGTCAACCTGCCCGCGGTCGTAGCCACGCCGCACGAGCTCGAAGCCGAAGGGGGAGGAAGTGTCGCTCATGGGGTTCCTGTCGAGTCAGACGGGTTATCAGACGGGGGAGTGATAGGGGAATCCTAGGGGCCAAGACGGCGTGTCATCGAGCCATTGCGGGTTTGATCTGGAGAATGTGCGCTCGTTCGAGTGGCTAACTTCCGGACTCCTTGCCAGCGGACCGAGTCGTACCTGCGCCAACACCCGCCGCCACGCCATTGGTTGACCCGGCGTCGGCGCCGCCCTTCTTACCGCCCCCCTTGTCCGTACCTCCGCCGGATCCGGGGGTTTCGAAGGATTCCAGTGCTTCCAGTACATCCTGCACGCGCGAGATCTCGGCGTTGATGTCCTCCTGGCGGCGCTCCAGCACCTCCAGTTCACGCTGCCCGGCCTCGACGGTCGTCTCCGCCTCGGCCCTGGCCTCGTCCCTGATCTGCTGGGCCTCGCGTACGAGTTCGGCCTTGCGCTGCTCGGCGTCCTTGAGCAGGCCCTCGGCCTTCTTGACCGCGGAGACACGGACGTTGCTCGCCTCGTTGTCGGCCTCGCGTACGAGGCGTGCGGCCTTCTCCTCGGCGTCACGCAGCTGTTCCTGCGCCGCCTTCACGAGCTTGTCGCAGCGCTCTCCCGCGGCCTGCATGGCCTCGGAGGACTCCCTGCGGGCCCGCTCGTGCAGCTTTTCGATCTCGCGCTCGACACGGGTGCGCTGCTCCTGCGTACGCTCCCGGATCGCGGCGGAGTCGCTCCGGGCCTCCTCCAGCATGGTGTTGGAGTCGTTGCGTGCCTTCTCCACCACCTGGCGGCTGTCCTCGCGGGCCTCGCTGACCAGACGGTCGGACTCCCTGCGGGCCGCGCCCACCATGCTGTCGGCCTGTTCCTCCGCCGTCGTCTGTGTGCGGCGGGCCTCCTCGCGGGCCTCCGCGAGCAGCCGGTCGGCCTGCTCGGCGGCGTCGTTGCGCCGGCGGGCGGCCTCCTCGCGGGCCTCGTCGAGGACGCGCTCCGACTCGGCGCGGCTCCTGTCCGCCTCTTCCAGGGCCTCCGAAACCGTGGTCTCCGCCATCGACTTGGCGGCCTCGGACTCCTCCTGCGCCTCCCGCCGCAGCTCCGCCGCAGCCTTCTCGGCCGCGGCCCGCCGGCGCGTGATCTCCTCCTCCGCGCGCTCGTGGAGGCCCGTGACCGAGTCCCGTACCTGCTGAGCGGTCTCCTCCGCGGCGCTGACCATGTCGGCCGCGCGGCGCTCCGCCTCCTCGACGAGCCGGGCCGCCTCGCTCTGCGCGTCCTCGACCCGCTGCCGGGCCGTGGCCAGGAGTTCGTCGCTCTGCTCCCGTGCGTCGGTGCGCTCCCTGTGCGCCTCCTCGCGGGCGCCGGCCAGCAGCTCCTCGGCCTCGCGCCGCCGCCGGTCGGCCTCCTCGCGGGCGGCCTCGAGCGCTTCGGCGGCCTCAGCGTTCACACGTTCCGCGGCGGCGTTGGCCTCCGACCTGATCCGGTCGGCGGTGTCCTGGGCCTCGTTGCGCAGCCGTTCCGCCTCGGAGGCGGCGTCGCTGCGCAGCTGTACGGCCAGCGCCTCGCCCTCCGCCCGGGACTGGGAGGCGTCCGAGTGCGCCTCGCTGCGCAGCCGTTCGGCCTCCTCCTCCGCCTGCTGCTGGAGGGTGCGCAGCCGCTCGGCCGACTCCGTGCGCAGCCGCTCGGTCTCGGCGCGGGCCTCCTCACGCAGGCGCTCCGACTCGCTGTGCGCCTCGCTGAGTTCGCGCTCGGCCTCCGTGAGCTTGGTCTCCGCCTCCGAGTGGAGCCGCTCCAGCTCCGCGGCGGCCTCCGCCTTGCGGTCCTTGGCGGCCTGCTCGGCCTCCTCGCGGATGCGCCTGCCGGCCTCGTCGGCGTCCGTGCGCGTCTGCCCCGCCTGCTGCTCGGCGGTCGAACGCAGCTCCTCCGCCTCGGTGTTGGCCCGCTCCAGCGTCTCCTCGGCCTGGCGGCGCAGCGTCGTGGCCCGCTCGATGGCCTCGGTGCGTACGCGGTCGCTCTCGTTGGCCGCCTCGGTGCGGGTGTCCTCCGCGTCCGCCTTGGCCTTGACCAGGAGTTCCTCGGCGTGGTTGGCCGCCTCCTCGATCTGCTGGACGGCGTCGCGGCGGGCCTCGCTCCGGATCCGCTCGCCCTCCTCGACCGCCTCCGCGCGCAGCTGCTCGGCCTCTCCGCGCAGCCGCCGGGCCTCCTCCTGGAACTCGACGGTCTTCTCGCGGTACTCCTTCGTGTCGTCCTTGGCGGCGCCTTCGAGCTCTTCGACGAGCTGTTGGGCCTCGCTGCGCAGCCGTTCGGCCTCGTCCTCCGCCTCCCGGCGGATCCGTTCGGCTTCCTCACCGGCCTTGCGCGTGGTGGCCCTGGCCTCCTCGGACGCCTTGTCGAGGGCGTCCTCCGCCGTACGTGCCGCCTCGGCGAGCTGGTTGGCGGACTCCTCGGCCGAGCGGGAGCGGGCCTCTGCCTTGGCCTCCTCGATCAGCTGCTCGGCGGCGGCCTTGGCCTCCTCGCGAAGCTGGTCCGCCTCGGCCTTGATGGCCTCGGACTCCTTGGTGGCCTCGCCGACCATGCGGGCGACTTCGTTCTTGGCGGTGCGGAGCCGCTGCTCGTTGTCCGATTCGGCGTCCGAGAGCAGCTTCTCCGCCGCCTCGGTCGCCTTCGACAGCTTCTGCTCGGCCTCGGAGCGGGCCTCGCGCAGCGCGGCCTCCGCCTCCTGCATCCGCTCTCCGGCCCGGCGCACCAGGTCGGCGGCCTCGCGCCGCGAGGACTCGGACTCGGAGGTGGAGGAGGTGCGGAGCTGCTCGGCGTGCTCGGTGGCCTCCTGGGCCTGCGTCGAAGCGGAATTGATCAACCGCTCCGCCTCGGCGCGCGCCCGCCGCAGGATCGCGTCGGCTTCCGCGCGGGCCTTCTCGGCCTCCGAGGTCATCCTGCTGCGGGTGTCGTCGGCGTGCCGCTCGGCCTCTTCGCGGGCCTGCGTCAGTGAGCGCTCGGACTCGGCGCGCGTCTCCTCCAGGAGGCGCTGCGCCTGCTGTTCCGTACGGGCGCGCAGCTGCTCGGCCCAGGCCACGTTCTCGTTGACGTGGGATTCGACGGTGGAGCGGCGCTCGGCCAGCTCCTGGTCGAGCTGCTGGCGGCGGCGTACGGCCTCGGCATGTAGCTCCGACTCCAGCCGGGACTGCTGCTCGGCCCGCTCCTGGAGCAGCCGCTGAGTCTCCATGCGGGCGTCGCGCAACTCGCGCTCGGCGTCGGCCCGCATCTGGTCGGCCTGGAGCTGGGCGTTGCGAAGCAGCGACTCGGCCTGCTGGGAGAGGTTGTCGTACCCGGCCGGACGCGTGGCGAGAGCGCGGCGCGCCTCGTGCAGCTTGGCGCGCAGCACTTCGACCTGATAGCCGAGGTCGTCGGCATGGTCGACGGCCTTCTCCCGCTCCTTCTTCAGCCGCTCCATCTCGGCCTCGAACTGCGAGAGGTGGTCGTCAGCCTCGTAGCGGTCGTAGCCCCGCACTGCGCGGTCCCATCCGTCCCCTGGTCGTGGTGGTGAACTGACCCCTCGTGGCGATGGTGTCAGATCATCGGCAGAACTCCGGGCCGGACCCCCAGCCCGGACCCTCCTCGGGATGGTGCGGAGGCCCTCCCCGGCCGAGTGGCCACTCTACCGGGCCGAAAGGCAGCCGTCAGTGGCTCGTTGTTGCCGATGAGTACTCAGAGGTGTGCGAGGCGGCCGCGGTGACCAACTCGGTGAGGACTCCGTGGCAGTCCTTGGGGTGGAGGAAGGTGATCCGCGAGTCCATCGAACCCCTGCGCGGCTCGTCGTAGAGAACCCGCACCCCGCGGCCGCGGATCTCCTCAGAGTCGGTGTCCACGTCGGCGGTGCCGAAGGCGATGTGGTGGACGCCCTCACCGTTCTTGTCCAGCCACTTCGCGACGGTGGAGTCCTCGCGCACCGGCTCCAGGAGCTGGATGTACGAGGCGCCGCCGTCGTCCGTGCCGTTGATGCGGAGCATGGCCTCGCGGACCCCCTGCTCCTCGTTGACCTCGGTGTGGAAGACCTCGAAGCCGTACGTGGCACGGTAGAAGTCGACGGTCTTGTCCAGGTCGAAACAGGCGATCCCGATGTGGTCGATACGCGTCAGCATTGCCCCAGTGCAGCGTCCGGGCACCCGGTTACGCAACGTGCGCACGGTCACACCCGCTGACCGGTGACCCGGTGGCGTACCGCTCAGTACATTGGCCGCAGTCCCCGTTAACCCTCGTTAGCTCCCTGGGCCTGGCGGCCCGGGGTACCCCATCCCCTCTGCCTCGCGGCCGGGTGGACCCCACCCCTGAGCCCTGTGGCCCGGGGGACCCTCAGGAAGGGATCTGAACCTGATGACTGGTACCTCTGTGATCGTCTCCGGCGCCCGTACGCCCATGGGACGGCTGCTCGGCTCGCTCAAGTCCTTCTCAGGGGCCGACCTCGGCGGCTTCGCGATCAAGGCGGCGCTGGAGCGGGCCGGGATCAGCGGCGACCAGGTCCAGTACGTGATCATGGGGCAGGTGCTCCAGGCCGGCGCCGGCCAGATCCCCGCCCGTCAGGCCGCCGTCAAGGCAGGCATCCCGATGAACGTGCCGGCCCTGACCGTGAACAAGGTGTGCCTCTCCGGGCTCGACGCGATCGCGCTGGCCGACCAGCTCGTGCGGGCGGGCGAGTTCGACATCGTGGTGGCCGGCGGACAGGAGTCGATGACGAACGCGCCGCACCTGCTGCCCAAGTCCCGCGAGGGCTACAAGTACGGAGCCGTCGAGATGCTCGACGCGATGGCACACGACGGGCTGACCGACTCCTTCGAGAACATCGCCATGGGCGCGTCCACCGAGAAGCACAACACCCGGCTCGGCATCGCGCGTCCCGAGCAGGACGAGGTCGCGGCGCGCTCCCATCAGCGTGCCGCCGCCGCGCAGAAGAACGGCCTCTTCGAGGCCGAGATCACTCCGGTGGAGATCCCGCAGCGCAAGGGCGACCCCGTCGTCTTCAGCGAGGACGAGGGCATCCGCGGGGAGACCACGGCCGAGTCGCTGGGCAAGCTGAAGCCCGCGTTCGCCAAGGACGGGACCATCACCGCCGGTTCCGCCTCCCAGATCTCCGACGGTGCGGCCGCCGTGGTCGTGATGAGCCGGGCCAAGGCCGAGGAGCTGGGCGTCGAGTGGCTCGCGGAGATCGGCGCGCACGGCAACGTGGCCGGGCCGGACAACTCCCTCCAGTCGCAGCCCTCGCGTGCGATCGAGCACGCGCTGGCGAAGGACGGGTCCGGGCTCGGGGCGGCGGACCTCGATCTCATCGAGATCAACGAGGCGTTCGCGGCCGTCGCCGTGCAGTCAACGAACGATCTCGGCGTCGGCCCCGAAAAGGTGAACGTCAACGGCGGTGCCATCGCGCTCGGCCATCCGATCGGGATGTCCGGCGCGCGTATCGTGCTCCACCTCGCCCTGGAGCTGCGGCGCCGGGGCGGCGGCACCGGTGCGGCCGCGCTCTGCGGCGGCGGCGGACAGGGCGACGCACTGCTGCTGCGCGTTCCGGGGAAGGCGAACGGGTAGGTCCGGGCGCCATGGCGTGGTGGCCGTGCGGGCCGCCGCGTCGCAGACGGACGTGGTGACAGCGAACTGAGGACAGGGGAGCGCAGCAGGCATGGCGGTGGACGTCTCCGAGCTGGTCGAGCAGGCGAGGGAGGGCCGGCCGAGGGCCGTGGCCCGGCTCATCTCTCTCGTGGAGGGGGCGTCCCCGCAGCTGCGCGAGGTCATGGCGGCGCTCGCGCCGCGCTGCGGCAACGCGTACGTGGTGGGCCTGACCGGTTCGCCCGGCGTCGGCAAGTCCACCTCCACCTCGGCGCTGGTGACCGCGTTCCGGCGGGCCGGCAAGCGGGTGGGCATCCTCGCCGTCGACCCGTCCTCGCCCTTCTCCGGCGGTGCGCTGCTCGGTGACCGGGTGCGGATGGGCGAGCACGCCTCCGATCCCGGCGTCTACATCCGCTCGATGGCCACGCGCGGTCACTTGGGCGGGCTGGCGTGGGCCGCCCCGCAGGCCATCCGCGTGCTGGACGCCGCGGGCTGCGACGTGGTGCTCGTCGAGACCGTCGGGGTCGGCCAGAGCGAGGTCGAGATCGCCGCGCAGGCGGACACGAGCGTCGTGCTGCTCGCCCCGGGGATGGGGGACGGGATCCAGGCCGCGAAGGCGGGGATCCTCGAGATCGGTGACGTGTACGTCGTGAACAAGGCCGACCGGGACGGAGCCGACGCGACCGTCCGCGAGCTCAACCACATGCTGGGGCTCGGCGAGGCCCGGTCGCCCGGGGACTGGCGGCCGCCCATCGTCAAGACCGTCGCCGCGCGGAGCGAGGGCGTCGAAGAGGTCATGCAGGCGCTGGAGAAGCACCGCGCCTGGATGGAGGAGCACGGGGTGCTCGCGGAGCGGCGTGCGCGGCGCGCCGCCCGGGAGATCGAGACGATCGCGGTGACGGCGCTGCGGGAGCGGATGGGGGAGCTGCGGGGCCGGAAGCGGCTGGGCGCGCTGGCGGAGAAGGTCGTCGGGGGTTCTCTCGACCCGTACGCGGCGGCGGACGAACTGATCGCGGGCGTCACCGAGCAGTAGCCGTCCTGTGCGGGCGGCCGAGGGTCCGGCGGCAGGGGGAGTGCGAACTCACGGGCGGCGGGACCGGAATCCGGTCCCGCCGCCCTTCGTGGTCCGGGGTCAGTCGTCGGCGCGGCCGTCGTCATCCCGGTCGTCGCGGTCGTCCTTGTCGTTGCGGTCGTCCCGGTCGTCGTCGGAACGCTCGCCGTCCCGGTCGTCGTCCGCGGTCTGCTGGGTGAGCTTGCCCGAGTCGGCGTCGACGAGGAAGTCCTGCTGCTTGCCGCTCTTGTCGGTCGTCTCGACCTCCCAGACACGGTTGTTCCTGTCGTCGTCCAGGTCGACCGATGTGACCGTGCCCTTCGAGGCGGCCTTGCTCGCCGCGTCGGCGGCGGAGACCTTCAGGCCGGCGGGAGCGACGTCGTCGTCCTTGCCGTCCCTGGCGTCCTCGGCCCGGTCGTCCTTGTCGTCGCGGTCGTCGCGGTCGTCCCGGTCGTCGTCACGGTCATCCTTGTCGTTGCGGTCGTCCCGGTCGTCGCGGTCGTCCGCGGAGTGGGGAGCGCTCGCGACCTGTGCGCTCTTCTGGGCGCCGTCGTCCGCCATGGCCACGGCGGAGACGGTGCCGGTGCCGACGAGTGCCGCGGCCGTGATGGTCGCGATGGCCAGCTTGCGCTTCATGGGTTCCTCCCGAGTGGGTCGCTGTGTCTCTCACAGTGGGTCCCACCGTGGCCGGACGATGCTGAAGGCAGCCTGAAGCCACCTGAAGATCTCTTCAGGTGGGATGCGGGAGAGTGGACCCATGCGTCTGCTGATCGTGGAGGACGAGCGCCGGCTCGCCCTCTCGCTCGCCCGGGGGCTGAGCGCCGAGGGATTCGCCGTCGATGTCGTGCACGACGGCAAGGAGGGGCTGCACCGGGCGAGCGAGGGCACGTACGACCTGATCGTGCTCGACATCATGCTGCCCGGCATGAACGGCTACCGGGTCTGCGGCGCCCTGCGCGCGGCGGGAGACGAGACGCCCGTGCTGATGCTGACCGCGAAGGACGGCGAGTACGACGAGGCCGAGGGCCTCGACACCGGTGCCGACGACTACCTGACCAAGCCGTTCTCGTACGTCGTGCTGCTCGCCAGGGTCCGTGCGCTGCTGCGGCGGCGTACGAGGGGCGCACGCACGGTGCTGCAGCTGGGCGAGCTCTGCGTCGACCCGGGGACCCACCGGGTGAGCGTGGGGGAGTGGGACGTGGAGGTGACGGCGAAGGAGTTCGCGGTGCTGGAGCATCTCGCGGTCAGGGCAGGGGACGTCGTCTCCAAGTCGGAAATCCTGGAACACGTCTGGGACTTCGCTTACGAGGGCGACGTCAACATCGTCGAGGTCTACGTCAGCGCGCTGCGCCGCAAACTCGGGGCGGGCTGGATCGCCACCGTGCGCGGCGCCGGATACCGGCTGGTGGACGCCGGTGCGTAGGGGATCGGTCAGGACGCGCGCCGCACTGGGCGCTGCCCTCGTCGTGGCGGTCGCACTCGTGGCCGCCGGGTTCGCCGTCGTCGCGGTGCTGCGGGACGGGCTCGCGGGCAACGCACGGCTCCAGGCGGAGTCCGCGGCCCGCTCGGTCGCCGCGGAGGTCTCGGACGTGGACGCCCGCGGTGTGCGGGAGCTGGACGGGCTCGACACCGACGAGGACGAACCCGCCCAGGTCGTGGGCCCCGGCGGGAAGGTGCTCGGCGCCGGCGGAACCCTGCGGGGAGAAGGCCCGGTCGCCGGCTTCAACCGTCCCGACGAGGACGAGGACAAGTCCGGCGACGGCACAGCCGGACAGGAGACCGAGGACGCCGGCGACGACGCGACCGACGACGCCGGCGAGGAGGCGGACGAGGACGGAGGCGCGGCCGCCGCCGGAGCCGCAGCCGAGGTCGACCGGGACGCCGAGGAGCGGACCGTCGGCCTGGACGGCCAGGACTTCACCGTCGTCGGCGTGCAGAGCCGTACCCGCGACGGCACCCCGGTGACCGTCTACGCGGGCGCGTCCCTCAAGGACCAGCAGGAGGCGGTCTCGTCGGTGACGCAGGCGATGCTCGTCGGACTGCCGGTGATGCTGCTCGTCGTCGGGGGCGTGACGTGGCTGGTGACGCGGCGTGCGCTGCAGCCGGTGGAGGGCATCCGCAGCGAGATGGCCGGGATCATGGCCAGCGCCGACCTGTCGCGGCGCGTGCCCGAGCCCGACGCACGGGACGAGGTGGCGCGGCTCGCCCGTACGACGAACGACACCCTGGCCGCGCTCGAGTCCTCGGTCGAACGTCAGCGGCGCTTCGTCGCGGACGTCTCGCACGAGCTGCGCAGCCCCATCGCGTCCCTGCGGACACAGCTGGAGGTGGGTGCTGCGCACCCGGACCTGCTGGATGTGGACGGGGCGGTCCAGGACACCGTGCGGCTGCAGCAGCTGGCGACCGACCTGCTGCTGCTCGCCCGCCTGGACGCCGGCGAGCGGCCCGGGGACGGCCGCGTGGCGCTGGGTGCGCTCGTACGGGAGGAGCTGGCTCAGCAGCAGCCGCAGCCGCACCCCGTACGGCTCGGGGAGATGACGGACGGCGAAGTGACCGGATCGAGGGCGCAGTTGGCGCGCGTGGTGGTCAATCTGCTGCAGAACGCGCAGCGGCACGCGGCGTCGCGGGTCCTCGTGTCCGTACAGGAGAGCCGCGAGACGGACGGCCGGTGGGTGGAGCTGGTGGTCGAGGACGACGGGCCCGGCGTGCCCGAGGCGGAACGGGAGCGGATCTTCGAGCGCTTCGTACGGCTCGACGACGCCCGCAGCCGCGACGAGGGCGGTGCCGGGCTCGGCCTCGCCATCGCCCGCGACGTGGCGGCACGGCACGGCGGGACGCTGACGGTTCCGGCGGGCTCCCGCTTCGTACTGCGGCTGCCGGCGGCGTGACGGCGACGAGCCTGAGGGCGGCCGGTCCCGGCCGCGGGCCCGTGTGACGGGCCTCGGCGAAGTGCGGGTGGTGGCCTAGAACCGGCCCCGCTCGGCCCGCAGCTTCTCGGCAACCGGCAGGAGCGTCTCGCGCAGGTGGCCGAGGTCCTCCGGTGCCATGCGGTCGATGAAGTGGCGCCGTACGGAGTCGACATGGTGGGGCGCGACGCTGCGCATCGTCTCCCACCCCTCCTCGGTCAGCACGGCGAAGAGTCCGCGCTTGTCGGACTCGCAGTTCTCGCGGCGGACCAGGCCCGCCTTCTCCATGCGCGTGATCTGGTGCGAGAGGCGGCTCTTGGACTGCAGCGTGGATGTCGCGAGGTCGCTCATCCGCATCCGGTGCTCCTCGGACTCGGATAGGTTGACCAGGATCTCGTAGTCGTTCATGGTCAGGCCGAACGGCTGGAGGTCACGCTCCAGCTGGTACATGAGCAGCCTGCTGACGTCCAGGTGGATGCGCCAGGCTCTCTGCTCGTCAGCGGTGAGCCAACGGGTGCCGTTGGTGCCGTCGTCGGTGTCCATGAACGAGACTTTACATAGCGCCCGTACAGATGTGCTCCCGTCCCGCACTCAGAGCCCGAACCTGCGCTGCAGGCCTCCGAGCTGGCCCGGGAGCTGCGGCGTCTGCTGCCCGCCGCGCTGACCGCCCTGTCCGCCGCCGGGGACACCTGCCTCGTGCGGCACGGCTCCGGTCGCCTGCTCCGCCATGAGCGTCTCGCTGGACTGGATAAGGACGGTGCCGGCCCCCACGAACTCGAACTGGTGCTCCTCGCCGGACGCTCCGCCGATGCCCGTCAGGGCGCGGATGCCCCCCAGCACGCCCTTGAGGTAGCCGTGGTCGTAGTGGTGGCACGGCGAGGGGCAGTCCGCCCAGCCCACCAGGGCCTGCGGGTCGACGCGTACGGGCGGCTCCACGAAGTGCACCGCTCCGTTGGAGGCGGCGACGAACTTGCCGGTGCCGATGAGGGTGAGGAACCCGGGGACGATCGACTGCTTGAGAGACAGCGACGGCTCGAAGGCCAGCAGGTTCCCGGAGCGCACCGTGAGGTTGCCGTCCTCCAGGTCGTAGGAGTTGACGTCGAAGGCCCGGTCGGCGAGCAGCATCTTGCCGCTGCCCTGGGCCACGACCCAGTCGGCGGCGTGCAGCGGGGAGTGGAAGCTGCCGGCGACGAGACCGTCGAGGTGGCCGTGGCCGACTCCGCTGAAGTCGATCTGCCCGTAGTAGGCGATCATCTTGCCCTTCTGCAGGAACCACTGCCCGTTGAGCTCCACGCAGAAGGTGTAGGGGTCGACGTTGTCGGTGGACGGAAGCGTCGTGACGTCCAGGACGCGCGGGGCGGTGCTCACAGCTTCTCCTCACTTGCCTGTACGAACACGGCTCCGTTGCCGGACAGTTCGAGCTGGAAGCCCTCGCCGGAGCCGCGTCCGACCATGTCGCGCCAGCCGAGCGCCGTGGAGAGCTTGTTGCGCACGTCGCCGTGGTGCGCCACGTACGCCTGCGGGTCCACGTGCACGGGACGGTCCGGGGTGACCGGGAGCTGGATGATCCCGCCGTGGGCCATCACCGCGACGGCGCCCCTGCCCTTGAGCGTGGTGGTGAACAGGCCCTGGCCGGTGACCTGGCCGCGGACCATGCCCATCACGCCGCCGTCCGAGCCGAGGAAGAGCGTGCCCTGCTCCAGGGTCCCGTCGAAGGCGAGCAGCCGGTCGGCCTCGACGCAGAGGGTGTCGCCGTCGAGCTCGATCACCTCGACGTGGTGGCCGCCGTGGCCGAACATCACGGTGCCCTGACCCTCGACCGTCATCAGCGGCGTCGCCTCGTTGGCCACGCGGCGCCCGATCATGGACGTCAGACCGCCCTGTCCGCCCTGCATGTTGGGCGTGAAGCGGACGTCGCCCTTGTACGCGATCATGGCGCCGCGCTGGCTGAACAGCCGCTGCCCGGGCTGCACATGGGCCTCGACCATCTTGGCGTTGATCTCCCGGAACGGCATCAGACCTCGCCCCCGACCGTGTTGCGCTCGCTGGGCTGCACATAGACCAGCCCGTCACCTTCGAAGCGGATCTGGAAGGACTCGCCGGACCCTTCACCCATGATCGTGCGGAAGTTGACCCCGGACTGGAAGTGCTGCTGGAGGTTCCCCTGGTGCGCGATGTACGCGCCCGGGTCGACCTGGAGCGGCATGCCCGGCCCGACGCGCAGCACCACAGCGGGCCCGTCGGACATCAGCGCTGCCTGCCCGGTGCCCTCGACGGTGGTGGTGAACAGCCCGTTGCCCTGGGAGGCGCCGCGCAGCCCGGTGAAGGTCGTACCGGTGCGCAGGCCCGAGTCCGTGCAGAGCAGGTTGCTCGCCTCGACGTGGAGCGTCTCGCCGGTCAGCTGGACGAGGTTGATGTCGCTGGCGCGGTCGGCGAAGTAGCACGTGCCGTGCCCCTTCACCTCCATGACCGTCATCTGCTCGCCGGTCAGCCGGCGGGTCACCATCCCCCGCAGGCCCTCGCCGCCGCCTGACATCTTCTTGAACGCCATCTCGCCCTCGTAGGCGACCATGGAACCGTTCTTCGCTTTCACGGCGTCGCCGCTCATCGAGACGGCGAGCACTTTCGCACTGTGAAGTCGGAACTGAGGCACATGGGAAACCTACCCTGGGCTGGGCGAGACAGGGCAAGGCTGCAAGAATGGGCAGCGCTTGTGCATCTCTTCACAAACGATCGAGGTCTGCCGTGTCCATCCTGGAAACCCCGACCGGCCTGCCGCCGAAGTCGGTCTCCGCCCTGCGCCGCCTCCGTCTGGTCTCGACCCCCGAGGCGATCTCCTTCCTCCTGCTGCTGGGCTGCTCCGTACTGAAGCGGACCAGCGACTTCAACGCGGTGCCCGTGATGGGTGCGGTGCACGGCGGGCTCTTCGTTCTCTACGTGCTCTTCTGGGCCGACGCCTGGAACCGCGTGCGGTGGCCGCTCGGCCGCGCCGCCCTGATCTTCGTCCTGGCCGTGCTGCCGCTCGGCGGCTTCTTCGCCGACAGGATGCTGCGCCGCGAGGAGGAGGCGGGCGTGATCGCCGCCCGTGCCCGCAAGGAGCAGGACGTGCGGCGCGTGAACCTGAACGCGGAGAAGCAGTGATCGTCGCCTTCTCCGTCACACCGCTCGGCGTGGGCGAGGACGTCGGCGAACACGTCGCGGAGGCGGTGCGGATCGTCCGCGAGTCGGGGCTGCCGAACCGCACCGACGCCATGTTCACGTCGCTGGAAGGCGAATGGGACGAGTGCATGGCGGTCGTGCGCAGGGCCGTCGCCGCCGTGGAGGAGCGTGCTCCGCGCGTCTCGCTCGTCCTCAAGGCGGACATCAGGCAGGGCGTGACGGACGGGCTCACCTCGAAGGTCGAGTCGGTGGAGCAGCAGCTCAACGGTCAGGGCTGAGCGCCGGCGGTCACGACGCCCGGGGGGTGTCGCCGCCCCCCGCCAGCAGCGCGATGCCCAACGGCGTGCGCTCGTAGAGCACTTGGTGATGCACGCGCCGTGAGGTCAGCAGACCGGCGTCCCGCAGCACCGACAGATGGGCGGAGACCGACGACGGCGCGAGCCCGAGACGTGCGGCGAGCGAGGTCGTGGACGCCGGCTCCTCCAACTCGCCCAGCACGGCAGCCCTGTTGGCGCCCAGCAGACGCGCCACGGCCTGCGCCGAATCCGGCGTGGGCCGCTGCCACAGGCCGCCGACACCGCGCGCCGGATAGATCACGGTGGGCTGCCAGGGCGGCGCGAAGCCGCTGACCACGTCCGGCCATATGAACGCGCTCGGCATCAGCAGCACGCCGCGGCCGCTCAGCTCCTGCACCATCGCCCCCCGGTACTTGGTCCGTACGGAGAGAGTGCCCTCGCTCCAGGACAGCCTCGGATGCAGATCCGCGAACAGCCGCTCCAGACCGGCCTCCGCCAGCTGCCGTGAGCGGTGGGCGATGTCGGCCTCCAGCAGGTCACGCAGCCGGGGCCAGTCGGTGGCCAGCAGCGCGTCCCAGGCGCGCTGCGTCAGGTCCGCCAGCTCCTGCACGGCGCGCGCCGGGTCCTCCAGCATCGCCCGGCCGCGGGCCGACTCGGCGGCACCGGGCGTGGACGCGAGGGAGAGGGCGATCTCGTCGCGGGCAAGGGCCGGGTCGGTGCGGCGCACTTCCTCCAGCTCGTCTCCGAAGGCGGCCGGCGGCCCACCGCTCGTCGACGGCGGCGGTCCCAGGAAGTCCGGTGTGTAGCCGCTGGGTTGCGGCATCAGCAGCCACAGCGGTGCAAGGTCGATCCCTGCGACGGCGTCGTGGATCCTGCGCAGCCACGGCAGGTGGTAGCTGTGCCGGTCGGTGCGGCGCAGCGTGCGCACGGCCTCATGGGTCTCGCACAGCGGGGAGAAGGCGAAGCGGCATCGCAGCAAGTCCTCGGCGCCGAACCGCAGATGATGAGGCATGGCGCCCTCCTCCCGGATTCGTGCTGTGCCGAAAGACTAGAGACCACGGGCTGCCCGCGACAGGCTTCCCGCCATGCCTCCTCCTGCCGCGCAGCGCGACGGCTACCGGGCAGTCTTCCGGGTGCGGGAGTTCCGCTTCGTCTTCGCGGCGCATGTGCTCTCGCTGCTGGGCGCCGTCGTCTCGCACGTCGCACTGCCCGTACTCGTATACGCCGATACCGCCTCGCCCTTCATGTCCGCCCTCACCTTCGCCTTGGGGTTCATGCCGCAGGCGCTGGGCGGCGCCCTGCTCCCGCCCGTCGCCGAACGGTACGAGGGACGCCGGGTGCTGGTGGGATGCGACCTGGTCTGCGCCGTGGGCGTCGCCGCCATGACGGTGCCGGGCATGCCGCTGGCCGCGCTGCTGGCCCTCCGCGCGGTGACGGCCTTCGTGCAGCCGCTGTTCGGCGGCGTACGGGCGGCCGGCCTCGGCGAGATCCTCAAGGGCGACGCCTTCGTGCTGGGACGCTCGCTGATCAGGATCTCGGCGCAGGCGGCCCAGATCGCGGGCTTCGCGGCGACGGGCCTGCTTCTGCTGGTGCTGCCGCCGCGCGGCGCCCTGCTGCTCACGGTCGCCGGGTTCCTGGCCTCGGCTGCGCTGTTGCGCATCGGCACCCGGGCCCGTCCTCCGATCACCGGCGTACGCACATCGGAAGGCGCGGACGGAGGCTCCCCCGGCGGAACCTCCGGCGGCGCCCGTGGCGGCTTCCGCGGCGGCACGCGGGCCGGCACCCGCGCCCTCTTCGCCGACCGGCGCATACGTGCCCTCCTCGCCCTGACCTGGCTGCCCCCGGCCTTCCTCGTCGTACCGGAGGGGCTTGCCGCTCCGTACTCGGCGGAGATCGGTGCCGGGCCGGTCGGCGTGGGACTGCTGCTGGCCGCGATGCCGGTGGGAGGTGTCGCGGCCGAACTGGCCGCGGGCGCGCTGCTGCGGCCCGGTGCCCGGGAGCGGCTGGTGCTGCCGCTGGCGGGCTGTCTGCTGCTGCCGTTCCTGCTCTTCGCCTGGCGGCCCGGGCTGCCGCTCGCGCTGGCCGCGCTGCTCGTCGCCGGTTCGGGCATCGCCTACACGCTCGGCCTCGACCGCTGGTTCTTCGACGCCGTCCCGGAGGAGCTGCGGGCCCGTGCCATGACGGTGATGACGGCGGGGATGATGACGGTGCAGGGCATGGGGATGGCGGCGGGCGGCCTCGCCGCGGAGTTCATGCCGCCGCACTGGGCGGTCGTGGCGGCCGGCGTGCTGGGCACGGCATGCGTGCTCGCCGCGGTGCGTGCGGTGCGAGCGGCTCCGGCGCCCGGCGCCGGAGGGGCCGCCCGTACGGGCACCCGCGAGGGCGCCGGAGGACCGGTTCCTGAGACGCCTGTGTCCGACGTGTGAGCGCCCATTAGGGTTTACGGCGTGCCGAAGCCGCTCAGTCTGACGTTCGACCCGATCGCCCGCGCCGACGAGCTCTGGAAGCAGCGGTGGGGGTCGGTGCCGTCCATGGCCGCGATCACCTCGATCATGAGAGCCCAGCAGATCCTGCTCGCCCAGGTCGACGCCGTGGTCAAGCCCTACGGCCTCACCTTCGCGCGGTACGAGGCGCTCGTGCTGCTCACCTTCTCGAGAGCCGGCGAGCTGCCGATGTCGAAGATCGGCGAGCGTCTGATGGTGCACCCGACGTCGGTCACGAACACCGTCGACCGGCTCCAGAAGTCCGGACTCGTCGACAAGCGCCCCAATCCCGAGGACGGCCGGGGCACACTCGCCTCCATCACCGACAGGGGCCGCGAGGTGTGCGAGGCGGCGACCCGGGAGCTGATGGCCGTGGACTTCGGGATGAGCGCGTACGACGCGGAGGAGTGCGGGGAGATCTTCGCGATGCTCCGTCCCCTGCGCGTCTCCGCTCAGGACTTCGCGGAGGACCAGGGCGCCTGAAGGGTCCGCGGAACGGCCCGTTACGCTCGTCCCCATGAAGAAGTCCGTACTGACCCGGTACCGGGTGATGGCCTACGTCACCGCTGTGATGCTGCTGGTGCTGTGCACTTGCATGATCTTCAAGTACGGATTCGGCATGGGCAAGGACCTGACCTTCGTGGTCTCGCAGGCCCACGGGCTCCTCTACATGATCTACCTCGTCGTCGCCTTCGACCTGGGGCAGAAGGCCCGCTGGCCGTTCGGCAAGCTGCTGTGGATCCTGGTCTCCGGGACGATTCCGACGGCCGCCTTCTTCGTCGAGCGCAAGATCGCGGCCGAGGTCGCGCCGCTGGTCGAGGACGGGGACACCGCTCCCGCCAAGGCGTAACAGCCGCCCCTTCCGTACGTGTGACCCTCTGCCGTCGACCGGCTTCACCGAACGATCGGTCGACAATTACTAGGACGTCCAAGTAAATTCGGGGGTATGGACGCACACGCGATTGAAGAGGGCCGCCGCCGCTGGCAGGCCCGGTACGACGCCGCCCGCAAGCGCGATGCGGACTTCACCACGCTCAGCGGCGACCAGGTGGCGCCCGTCTACGGGCCGCGCTCCGGGGACACGGTCGAGGGCTTCGAGCGCATCGGCTGGCCCGGCGAGTATCCGTTCACTCGCGGCCTCCACCCCACCGGGTACCGCGGCCGGACGTGGACGATCCGCCAGTTCGCGGGCTTCGGCAACGCCGAGCAGACCAACGAGCGCTACAAGATGATCCTGGAGTCCGGCGGCGGCGGTCTGTCCGTGGCCTTCGACATGCCGACGCTGATGGGCCGGGACTCCGACGACCCCCGCTCGCTGGGCGAGGTCGGGCACTGCGGCGTCGCCATCGACTCCGCCGCCGACATGGAGGTGCTCTTCTCCGGCATCCCCCTCGGCGACGTCACGACCTCGATGACGATCTCGGGCCCCGCGGTGCCGGTCTTCTGCATGTACCTGGTCGCGGCGGAGCGGCAGGGCGTGGACCCGGGCGTCCTGAACGGCACGCTCCAGACGGACATCTTCAAGGAGTACATCGCCCAGAAGGAGTGGCTCTTCCAGCCGGAGCCCCATCTGCGGCTCATCGGCGACCTGATGGAGCACTGCAGCCGCGGCATCCCCGCCTACAAGCCGCTCTCCGTCTCCGGTTACCACATCAGGGAAGCGGGCTCCACCGCCGCGCAGGAGCTGGCGTACACGCTCGCCGACGGTTTCGGCTACGTCGAACTGGGCCTGAGCCGGGGCCTCGACGTCGACACCTTCGCGCCGGGCCTGTCCTTCTTCTTCGACGCGCACGTCGACTTCTTCGAGGAGATCGCCAAGTTCCGCGCCGCGCGCAGGATCTGGGCCCGCTGGATGCGCGACGAGTACGGGGCGAGAAGTGAGAAGGCGCAGTGGCTGCGCTTCCACACCCAGACGGCGGGCGTCTCGCTCACCGCTCAGCAGCCGTACAACAACGTCGTACGAACCGCAGTCGAGGCGCTCGCGGCCGTGCTCGGCGGCACCAACTCCCTGCACACCAACGCCCTCGACGAGACGCTCGCGCTGCCCAGTGAGCAGGCGGCGGAGATCGCGCTGCGCACGCAGCAGGTGCTGATGGAGGAGACCGGCGTCACCAACGTCGCGGACCCGCTGGGCGGTTCCTGGTACATCGAGGCGCTCACCGACCGCATCGAGGCCGACGCGGAGAAGATCTTCGAGCAGATCAAGGAGCGCGGCCGCCGCGCGGTACCGACGGGGGAGCACCCCATCGGGCCCATCACCTCAGGCATCCTGCGCGGCATCGAGGACGGCTGGTTCACCGGTGAGATCGCCGAGGCGGCCTTCACCTACCAGCGTGCGCTGGAGAAGGAGGAGAAGAAGGTCGTCGGCGTCAACTGCCACCACTCCTCGGTCACCGGCGATCTGGAGATCCTGCGCGTCAGCCACGAGGTCGAGCACGAGCAGGTGCGGGCACTCGGCGAGCGCCGCAAGGAACGCGACGAGGCGGCCGTCAGCGCGGCCCTGGCCACCATGATGGAGGCCGCCCGCAGCGACGCGAACATGATCGAGCCGATGCTCGACGCCGTACGCGCGGAGGCCACGCTCGGCGAGATCTGCGACGCGCTGCGGGACGAGTGGGGCGTCTACACGGAGCCGCCGGTCTTCTGACCGGCCGGCTGCCGCGGTCGGGCCTCCGCGGTCGGGCCCTCGCGGTCGGGCCTCCGCGGGCGTGCGGAGGGGGAGGGCCCGGTCCGTAGCATGTACGGCTGTGCCGTCCAGGGAGCCGTGGAGCCGCAGGTGAACAGACCGCCGGGGCCGGGCGCGGCCGGTCCGCCGCCGCCGGACCCGCCGTCGGGGCGGCTGCACCGCCGGCTCGGAGTCCTCGACGCGGTCACCGTGGGGCTGGGGTCGATGCTCGGCGCGGGAATCTTCGCCGCGCTCGCACCGGCGGCACGCGCCGCCGGCTCGGGCCTCCTCGTGGGCCTCGCGCTCGCGGCTGTCGTGGCGTACTGCAACGCGACCTCTTCGGCCCGGCTGGCCGCCCGGCACCCGGCCTCCGGAGGCACCTACGTCTACGGGCGCGAGCGGCTCGGGGACTTCTGGGGCCACCTCGCGGGGTGGGCCTTCGTGACCGGCAAGACCGCGTCGTGCGCGGCGATGGCGCTGACAGCGGGCTCCTACGCCTGGCCGGAGCATGCTCATGCAGTGGCCGTCGCGGCAGTGGCCGCGATGACGGCGGTGAACCACGCGGGGGTGCAGAAGTCCGCCTGGGTCACCCGCGCCGTGGTGGGGCTCGTACTGGCCGTGCTCGCCGCACTGGTGACCGCCGTCCTGACCTCCGGCGGAACGGACGCGGCACGGCTGGGGCCGGGCGCGGACCTCACGGTGCCCGCGGTGCTCCAGGCGGCGGGCCTGCTGTTCTTCGCCTTCGCCGGATACGCGCGCATCGCGACCCTCGGCGAGGAGGTGCGCGACCCCGCCCGCGTCATCCCACGCGCCGTGCTGACCGCCCTGGCGGTCGCGCTGGCCGTGTACGCGGTGGTCGCGGCCGCCGTGCTGTCCGTCCTGGGCGGCGAGGGGCTGGCGGACGCCGGCGCCCCGCTGACCGAGGCCGCGCGGGCGGCGGGAGTCCCGGGGCTGGAGGGGGCCGTACGGGTCGCGGCGGTGGTCGCCGCGCTGGGCGCCCTCCTGACCCTCGTACTCGGCGTCTCCCGGACAGTGCTGGCGATGGCCCGCGACCGTCACCTTCCGCATGCCCTGGCAGCGGTTCATCCGCGCTTCGAGGTGCCGCACCGCGCGGGCCTCGCCGTCGGCGCCGTCGTCGCGGTCCTGGCCGCGACGGCGGACGTGCGCGGCGCGATCGGCTTCTCGTCCTTCGGGGTGCTCGTCTACTACGCGATCGCCAACGCGTCCGCGTGGACGCTCACTTCATCCCGCGGCCGCCGTCGCCGCGTCGTCCCGGCGGCCGGCCTGGCCGGCTGTCTGGCCATGGCCTTCGCCCTCCCCGTCTCCTCGGTCCTCGCCGGCGCGGCGGTCCTGACGGCGGGTGCGGCGGTCTTCGCGCTGCGCCGCGCTCGGCGCTGACACGCATGCGCCGGGGCCTTTTCCGCGCCGCGGTCCCGCCCCGGGGTCCCGCTCGTACGGCCCGGGGTCTGTCCGCCGTCAGCGGGAGGACGCCGCCGCTTCAGCGCGACGCCGCCGCCGCGAGGCCGTGCAGGATCAGAGTCGTGAAGCGGGACGCCCACTCCGGGTCCACCGGTTCGGCGCTGACGAGCGTGCGGTGCACCACGGCTCCGGCGATGACATCGAAGATCAGGTCGACCAGCCGCGCGTCCTCCTCCGGGTCCGCCGCGTCGGGCGGCAACTCACCACGGGCCTGTGCGCGTTCGCGGCCCTGCAGCACGAGCCGCTTCTGACGTTCGACGATGGCGTTCCGGATGTGCTCCCGGAGTACGGGATCGTGCGTGGACTCGGCGACGACCGCCATCAGCGAGGCGTTGGTGCCGGGCCGCTGGAGAAGGTCGGCGAAGGCCAGCACGACGCATTCGACGTCGGCCTGCAGGCTTCCGCAGTCCGGCAGTTCGAGCTCGTCGAAGAGGGACGCGACCGCGTGGACGACGAGTTCGCCCTTGTTCGACCAGCGCCTGTACAGGGTGGTCTTGGCAACGCCCGCCCGTGCGGCGACGTGCCCCACTGTGAGCTTGCTCCAGCCCACGTCGACCAGCGCCTCACGCGTGGCGTCCATGATCGCGGCGTCGGCCTCGGTGCTGCGCGGCCTGCCGGCGCGGCGGGGCGAGGGGGCGGGAGAGGGCATGGCGCCAGACCATACCGGGCGGTCTGCCGTACCGGGCGGGCAGATCCGGCCAACGGCATCGTGTCCCCGGTACACGGGGGTTGCGCGAAGGGCCCCCTCACAAGTTACGCTACGAACCGTATCGGAAACGAGTACCTTCCGGTGCGACGACCACGAGCAACACCCGGGGCAATACCGTGATCACGACCATGATCGCGGCAGTGGCCATGACACGACCACGACAGCGACCACGACCACGGGCGAGAGCCACGGCCCGGCCACAGCCGGACGGGGACCGGCGCGGCACACACCACGGCGGAAAGGGGGGAGACTGGACTCATGCAGCCACGCAATATGTCCATGAGCGGAGTGGTCGACCTCTCCGCGGTGAAGGCGGCCGGTGAGGCCAAGCAGAAGGCGGAGGAGGCCCGGGCCCGCTCCGCCGAGGGCGGGGGCGGCGACCCCGTGAGCCTGGTGATCGATGTCGACGAGGCGGGCTTCGAGGAGCAGGTCCTCCAGCGGTCCGCGGAGGTGCCCGTCGTCATCGACTTCTGGGCCGAGTGGTGCGAGCCGTGCAAGCAGCTGTCGCCCGTACTCGAGCGCCTGACGCGGGAGTACGGCGGACGTGTGCTGCTCGCGAAGATCGACGCCGACAGCAACCAGATGCTGATGCAGCAGTTCGGCGTCCAGGGGATCCCCGCGGTGTTCGCCGTCGTGGCCGGCCAGGCGCTGCCGCTCTTCCAGGGCGCGGCTCCCGAGGCGCAGATCCGCCAGACTCTCGACCAGTTGATCCAGGTCTCCGAGGAGCGGTTCGGCATCACGGGCCTGCAGGGCGTGGAGGCCGAGGAGGGTGCCGAAGAGGCGCCGCAGGCCCCCGAGGAGCCCGAGAACCCGGCGCTCGCGGCAGCCCAGCAGGCCCTGGACACCGGCGACTTGAACGGCGCGGTGCAGGCTTACAAGAACGTCCTGTCGGACGACCCCGGCAGCACCGAGGCCCGCGTCGGACTCGCGATGGCCGAACTGCTCGGCCGTGTCCAGGGGCTGGACGCGCAGCAGGTGCGCAAGGAAGCCGCCGACGACCCGGCCGATGTCGAGGCCCAACTCCGGGCGGCGGACCTGGACATGGCGGGCGGTCATGTCGAGGACGCTTTCGGACGTCTTGTGGAGACCGTGAAAAAGTCCGCGGGGGAGAGCAGGGAGACTGCGCGCCTTCGGCTTCTCGAACTCTTCGAGGTGATTGGCGCGGAGGATCCACGGGTAGTCACCGCGCGTAGCGCCCTGGCTCGCGTGCTGTTCTGACGGGCGCGTACGGCCCCGTACGCACGGTCACGACAGATGGTTTTAGCGACATCAGCGGCTGTGTTTTGCCAAAACTTGGTAATCACAGCCGCTGTTACTCGCAGTAAATAGCCTCGCGCGCTTTCTTCTTGGATGTCCGGTTGATTCCCCGCCTGTCACCCCAGGGGTGGCGACCCTGTGTGTCTGTCCTATGCTGATCGGCCGCCGACCAGTTATCTGGCCGTTACTCCCCGGTAACGCACCCCCTTGTGCGCAGCCTTCGGATGCACCACGATCGGCCAAGCTCGGTCCATTGCCCGCAGCCCGGCAACCATTCGGCGCTCAGCAGGTATTGGATCCCCACCGAGCAGACCGGCACGCAAGCTTTCAGCCCCACCCAGCACCACCGCCGGTCTTCCGGACAGGGGGGTCTCTGCCGAACAGGCAGGGCCTGTCCGAACAAAGCAGGTTGCGCGAGAGCGTGGCCAGTGGTTGTCGCTCGGGGGTGATCGCCGACAGCTCGGACGTGACGTATCCGTACGTCTGTCGATGACGGCGCTCTCCTTCCCGAGGACGTAGCACTTCTCCCATCCCAGGTCAGGGAGCGGGCCGTTCAGGAGCGGTCCGTCCAGGCCGGAGATGTACGTCCGAGAAGGAGGAAAGTCATGGAGTCCCTGGCTCGTGGCGGGACCAGATGGAAGCGGTTCGCCGTCGTCATGGTGCCGAGTGTCGCTGCCACCGCAGCGATAGGTGTGGCACTTTCGCAGGGTGCGCTGGCGGCGTCGTTCAGCGTCTCCGGCCAGCAGTTCAAGGTCACCGCCGACCGTCTGGACGGCAAGGGCTTCGTCCAGTACGGGGCTGTCGACTCGACCAAGGCCGGCAACAAGCCCGTCGCGGTCGTCGGCTTCAACGAGGCGAAGATCAAGAATCTTTGCCAGTCCGTCGTCGTGCCGGTTCCGGCATTCGGCGACGTGACGATGAAGCTGAGCGCCGGTACCGACGCAGCGCGGCCGGTCGAGGCCAAGAAGCTCTACATCGATGCTGATGACATCGGCGCCAACGCCACGTTCAACAACATCGACATCGGCGTGTCGGCGGACAGCACCTCGAAGGGCCCCGGTCCGAACAAGGGCGACAAGTACGCGCCCGGTTCGTTCGCCCAGCAGGCAGACAGCGCGACGTTCACGGACGTCAAGCAGCGGGCCTGGGCGACCACCGCCGGAACCTTCAAGCTCAGCGGTCTGAAGATGGGCGTGAAGAAAGGCAAGAACGAGTGCTACTGATGCGCACTCACTGACCGGACGGGTGTGGCGCGGCTGCTCCTTGCCGCCCCGCACCCGTCCGGTCTGCTCCACCAACGCAAGCTTTGTGCCAGTCCCGAGGAGCTGTACGACATGAGCGCCGAGACGCGACAAAGGCTGACGACCGGATTCGGCCAGAAGCGCAGTTCGTTCCGGGACTGGCGCGGACAGCGCCCGTTCACGGGCGGCCTGCTGACGCTGCTCGCCGGTATTCCCATCATGTACGTCCCGTACCACAACCTCACGTTGGGTTCCCTGACGATCCGGATGTCGACGACAGCGGGTGCAGGCTCGCTGATCATCGGTGTCCTGCTGGTCGTACTCGGGCTCACGATGTGGTTCCAGCCCCAGTCACGGGTCTTCGCCGGCATCGCGGCGATTCTGCTGGTCCTGGTCGCCCTGGTCGTCTCGAACTTCGGCGGTTACATGATCGGCTTCCTCCTGGGGCTGATCGGTGGCGCACTCGGCGTCGCTTGGGCACCGGGGAAGCCGCTGGCGAAGAGCAAGGCCGATGCCGACGAGCCCGAGGATGCCGGCAACGCGTCCGCCGGCAGGGCGACTTCGAGTCCCACGTACTCCTCGTCGCCCGCCGAGGCGGACAGGGACTCGGGCGGCGGCCGTCTGACGGGTACGGCCCAGGACGACCTTTCAGTCTTTGGAACGGCTTCTTCGACCGGAGCCGATGCGAACCACGGGAACGGGAGGCACCGTGCCGGGTGACGAGGTTCATGAGGAGGCGGTGCCGTCGGCGCAAGAAGCGTCCGACGCCGGCCGTGGAAGAATCGGTCCGCGCCACGCGGCACCGAGGAAGCCACTGCTGAACCGCCTGCATGTCCCCGCGGGCAAGGCGATAGCCCTCGCGGCCATGCCCTCTGCGGTCCTGATGGGGATGGGGTTCACGCCTCAGCTGGCCAACGCCAAGCCGTTGCCCAAGAACCCCTTCAAGGGCGGCGCCTGCGTGTCTCAGCCCGACAAGGACGAGAACGCGGAAGAGAAGGCCAAGGAGAAGGCCGCCAAGGAGCGCGCGGAGAAGGAGAAGGAGGAGCAGCAGGACGACGAGGCCAAGCCCGGTTCTGGTTCCTCCAAGCCTGAGCCGAGCCCGTCCGACCCCTCCGGCGGCAGCGGCGGCGGTTCCGAGGACCCGGAGCCGAGCCCCTCCCCGTCCGAGCCCGGCGAGGACGAGGAAGAGGACGAGGACGACGGCGGCCTGCTGGGCGGTGTCGGCGACGCGATCGGCGACATCCTCAGCCCCAAGGAGAAGAAGGAGAAGGAAGCCGAGGAGAAGAAGGAAGAGGAGAAGGCCTCTTCCGGATCTTCGGACTCCGGATCCAGCGGCTCCTCGGAGTCCTCCGCGAAGGCGGACAAGCCTGCCGGCGACGCCCTCGGCAAGGTCGGCGACGGCCTCAAGGACACCACCGACAAGCTCGGCGAGAAGGCAGAGCGGGTCGGCAAGGGTGCAGACGACCTGGTGCCCGAGGAGGAAGGCGACAAGGCCACCGCCCGCAAGGACGGCAAGGACTTCCCCTGCGTCGAGCACAAGAAGTCCGCGGGCAAGGACGAGCAGACTCCGAACATGCTCCCCAACGATCCGTGGACGCTGAAGGCCAGCTCCCTCGGTCTGCACGGCCTGGACTACAAGGGTGTCGTCAACATCCGTACCCAGGACGGGAAGACCAAGCAGGCCCTGAAGTTCACGGCCAGCAGCGTCGACATCGGCGACCTGCACCAGATCGTGGACGGACCGAACGGCACCAAGTACCACGTACGGGCCGCCAAGGGCTCCACGTCCACGGTCAAGGGCGGCCAGGTCACCATGTACACGGAGGAGCTCAAGGGCAACCTCTTCGGGCTGATTCCGATCGTCTTCGACCCCGAGCACCCGCCGCCGCTGAACATCCCCGAGGCCTACTTCACCAACGTGGAGGTCACCCAGGCCGGTCAGTTCGGGGGCAATCTCACGGTGCCGGGGCTGCGCAACACCATCGAGTGAGGCCACCGCCTGATTCTTTCCGGGAGCCGTAACATCCGGGAGCCGCACACACAGCATGGCCCGCGACCTCAAGGAGGCCGCGGGCCTTGCTCGTTGCCGGCGCCGGCCGCCGGCGCCGCGGGGTCAGCCCTGGGTGCCGCCCAGGTGGTGCACCCGCACCATGTTCGTGGTGCCGGGGACGCCGGGCGGTGAGCCCGCCGTGATGAGCATGGTGTCGCCCGCGTCGTAGCGCTGGAGCTTCAGCAGCTCCGCGTCGACGAGTTCGACCATCTCGTCGGTGTGCTGCACGTGCGGCACGACGTACGTCTCCACACCCCAGCTCAGCGTGAGCTGGTTGCGCGTCTCGGGCTCGGTCGTGAAGGCGAGGATCGGCTGGCAGGCGCGGTAGCGGGAGAGCCGTCGCGCCGTGTCGCCGGACTTGGTGAAGGCCACGAGCGCCTTGCCGTCCAGGAAGTCCGCCATCTCCGCCGCAGCCCGCGCGACCGAACCGCCTTGCGTACGGGGCTTCTTGCCCGGCACCAGCGGCTGCAGCCCGCGGCTGAGCAGCTCCTCCTCGGCCGCCTCCACGATCTTCGACATCGTCTTGACCGTCTCGACCGGGTACTGCCCGACGGACGACTCCGCCGAGAGCATCACCGCGTCCGCGCCGTCCAGGATCGCGTTGGCGACGTCGGAGGCCTCGGCGCGCGTGGGGCGGGAGTTGGTGATCATCGACTCCATCATCTGCGTCGCGACGATCACCGGCTTGGCGTTCCGGCGGCACATCTCGATCAGGCGCTTCTGCACCATCGGCACCCGCTCCAGCGGATACTCGACGGCCAGGTCGCCGCGGGCCACCATCACGCCGTCGAAGGCCATGACGACGTCCTCCATGTTCGCCACGGCCTGCGGCTTCTCGACCTTGGCGATGAGCGGGACGCGCCGGCCGACCTCGTCCATGATCCGGTGCACGTCGCGCACGTCGGACGCGTCCCGTACGAAGGACAGCGCCACCATGTCGCAGCCCATGCGCAGGGCGAAGCGCAGATCCTCGACGTCCTTTTCCGAAAGCGCCGGCACGTTGACCGCCGCGCCCGGGAGATTGATGCCCTTGTGATCGGAGATGACGCCGCCCTCGATCACGATGGTGCGGACCCGGGGGCCGTCGACCTCGGTGACCTGGAGGGCGACGTTGCCGTCGTTGATGAGGACGGAGTCGCCCTTGGTGACGTCGCCCGGCAGGCCCTTGTAGGTGGTGCCGCAGACCGTCTTGTCGCCCGCGACGTCCTCGGTGGTGATGGTGAACTCTTCGCCCCGCACCAGCTCCACGGGCCCCTCGGCGAAGGTCTCCAGGCGGATCTTGGGGCCCTGGAGGTCGGCCAGTACGCCGACGGCACGGCCCGTGTCCTCGGCCGCCTTGCGGACGCGCTCGTACCGCTCCTGGTGCTCGGGCTGGCTGCCGTGGCTCATGTTGAAACGGGCCACGTTCATACCGGCCTCGATCAGCGTCTTCAGCTGCTCGTAGGAGTCGACGGCTGGGCCCAGGGTGCAGACGATTTTGGAACGGCGCATGAGGACGATCCTAACGGTTTGTTCAAAGGCGGAACGTATCGGGGGTGAAGTGGATCACGGGGTCAGCGGTGAGCCGCGGAGCCCGCCTCGCTGACCAGCTCATAGGTCTGCCGTGCGATCTCCAGTTCCTCATCGGTCGGTACGACGGCCACCGCTACAGGGGCACCGTCGGGGGAGACGATCCTGGCCCCGGCGGGCGCCGGCCCCTCCGGCTCCGCCTCGTTTCTCGCGTCGTCGACGGACAGGCCCAGCCCTTCCAGGCCCTGAAGCGCGGCCCGCCGCACCGGGGCGGAATTCTCGCCCACTCCGGCGGTGAAGGCCACGGCGTCCACGCGGCCCAGCACCGCGCAGTAGGCGCCGATGTACTTCTTGAGGCGGTGGACGTAGATGTCGAAGGCGAGCCTCGCCTCCTCCTCGCCTTCGTCGACGCGACGGCGGATCTCCCGCATGTCGTTGTCGCCGCACAGGCCCACCAGCCCGCTCCGCTTGTTCAGCAGCTGGTCGACCCCGTCCACCGACATGCCCGCCACCCGCACGAGATGGAGGACGACGGCGGGGTCCACGTCGCCGGAACGGGTACCCATCACCAGGCCCTCAAGCGGCGTCAGGCCCATCGAGGTGTCCACGCAGCGGCCCGCACGCACGGCGGAGGCGGAGGCCCCGTTGCCGAGGTGCAGCACGATGACGTTGACCTCGGACGGGTCCTTGCCGAGCATTTCGGCGGTCCTGCGGGAGACGTAGGCGTGCGAGGTGCCGTGGAAGCCGTAGCGGCGTACGAGGTGCTCGTCGGCCGTCGCGGTGTCGATCGCGTAGCGGGCCGCGTGCTCCGGCATCGTCGTGTGGAAGGTGGTGTCGAAGACCGCGACCTGCGGGAGGCCGGGGTTGAGCGACCGGGCGGTGGTGATGCCCGTCAGGTTGGCCGGGTTGTGCAGCGGTGCCAGGGGGATGAGCCGCTCGATCTCCGCGAGCACGGCGTCGTCGACGAGAGTCGGGCGCGTGAAGGTCTGCCCGCCGTGCACCACGCGGTGCCCGATCGCGGCCAGCCGGGGGTCCTCCAGACCGCAGCCGTCCGCCTCCAGCTCCCGCGCGACCGCCCTGAGTGCGGCGTCGTGGTCAGCGAACTCCTCGACCCGCTCCCGGCGTTCACCTCCTGAAGCCAGTGCTGGGGTCTCGCCGCCCGAGGCATTCGGGGTCTCCCCGCCGGAGGCAGGGGAAGAATGCACGAGGCGGGACTGCCTCTCCCCGATGCGTTCCACGATCCCGGCTGCCTGCCGCGAACCGTCCGCCATCTCCAGCAGCTGGTACCTGACCGAGGAGGAACCGGAGTTGAGTACGAGGACGCGGGTCGCGGTCACGGGCGGCTCGGCTTTCTGAACGGGTGTCGGCTCGCGCACGACGATAGCGCCGCGGTGCGCGGGATCGTGCGTGGCGGTGGTGCACGCTGCGGCCCGGCCGGTGCGGGTCCGTTCCGGCCTCCTCCCGTCGCCGGCCGGCCCGCCGGCGACGGAAGCCGCGTACGCCGCGGGTACCGCCGTCACCGGACGTGGACCCGCGGCCCGGGAGCCGGGCCGGACGGCGGCCCAACGGGCCCTGTGCCGGGGCCGATCGGCTCCCGCTGCCCACGGCGGTCCGTGGCCCCGGCCACCGCGCGGACGGGCGGCCGGTCGGCGCGGCCGGGCGTGACGGCCGGGCGTGACGGCCGCCGGGACGCGGCAGGCTCACCCCGGCGCGGTGCCGCCCGTGCCGTCCCCCTGGGCCTGGATCGCGGTGATCGCGACGGTGTTGATGATGTCGGAGACCAGCGCACCCCGTGACAGGTCGTTCACGGGCTTGCGCAGGCCCTGGAGCACCGGCCCGACGGCGACCGCCCCCGCCGAACGCTGCACCGCCTTGTAGGTGTTGTTGCCGGTGTTGAGGTCCGGGAAGATCAGCACGGTCGCCCGGCCCGCGACCTGCGACCCGGGCAGCTTCGTCGCCGCGACCGAGGGCTCCACCGCGGCGTCGTACTGGATGGGCCCCTCGACGAGCAGGTCGGGCCTGCGCTGCCGTACGAGCTCCGTCGCCTCGCGCACCTTGTCGACGTCCGCGCCCGACCCGGAGGTCCCCGTCGAGTACGACAGCATCGCGATGCGCGGCTCGACGCCGAAGCGTGCGGCCGTCGCCGCCGACTGGACGGCGATGTCGGCGAGTTGCTCCGCGTCCGGGTCGGGATTGACCGCGCAGTCGCCGTAGACGAGGACGCGGTCGGCCAGGCACATGAAGAACACCGACGAGACGATCGAGGCGTCCGGGCTCGTCCTGATCACCTCGAAGGCGGGACGGACGGTCGCCGCCGTGGAGTGCGCGGCGCCCGAGACCATGCCGTCCGCGAGACCCTCGCGCACCATCAGCGTCCCGAAGTAGGAGACGTCGGCGACCACGTCGTAGGCGAGTTCGACCGTGACGCCCTTGTGGGAGCGCAGCTTCGCGTACGTCTCCGCGAAGCGCTCGCGCAGCGGCGAGGTCTGCGTGTCCACGATCCGTGCGGACGCCTGCGCGGTGGAGGGCAGTTCGTCCTCGGCGAGGAGCGCGAGGTCGATGCCGAGCTCCGCCGCCCGCCTGCGTACGGCAGTGTGCTCGCCCAGCAGCGTGAGGTCGCAGATGTTGCGGCGCAGCAGCACTTCCGCGGCACGCAGCACCCGCTCCTCGCTGCCCTCCGGGAGCACGATGTGCCGGCGGTCGGCGCGGGAACGCTCGACGAGCTGGTGCTCGAACATCATCGGCGTGACGCGTTCACCCCGTACGACCGCGAGCCGGTCGGCCAACTGCCCCGTGTCGACGTGGTGTTCGAAGAGGCCGAGGGCCACTTCGGCCTTGCGCGGCGTGGCCGCCGTCAGCCTGCCCTCCAGCGCGAGCAGCTCCGCCGCCGTGGGGAACGAGCCGCCGGACACCCCCAGGACCGGCGTGCCCGGGGCGAGCCGTGTGGCGAGCGCCATCGTCTCGGGACCGGGCCGCTCGCCGAGGGTGAGGACGACTCCGGCGATCGCGGGGGAGCCGGCGGCGTGCGAGGCGAGGGCGCCCACGACCAGGTCGGCGCGGTCCCCCGGAGTGATCACCATGCAGCCCTCGGTAAGGGCGGGCAGGAAGACGGGCAGATGCGCTCCGCCGAATACGAAGTCCCGCACGTCGCGGGCGAGGGCCGCCGGCTCGCCCAGCAGCATCTCGGCACCGAGCTTGTCCCGTACCTGCGCGACGGTCGGCGCGGAGAGCGCGGGCTCCTCCGGCAGTACGTAGACCGGCTCGGGGAGCCCGGTGCCGGCGAGCAGGCGCGCCGCCCCGTCACGCTCGGCGCCGCGCACGCGGTTCGCGACCATCGCGACGACGTCGCATCCGAGCGAGGTGAAGGCGTGGTGCGCGTTGCGCACCTCCGAGGCGACGGACTCGGCGTTCTGCTCCCTGCCGGAGACGACGGGCAGCACCGATGCGCCGAACTCGTTGGCCAGACGGGCGTTGAGCGCCAGCTCGGCGGGGAGCTGGGTCCCCGCGTAGTCGGTGCCCAGGACGAGCACGGCGTCGTAGCCGGCCGCGGCGGCGTGGAAGCGTTCCACGAGGGCCGAGACCAGCTCGTCCTCGCCACGGTCCGCCTGGAGCGCCGCCGCCTCCTCGTAGGACATGCCTATGGCGCTCTCCGTCGGCTGTGTGAGGCGGTAGCGGCTGCGCAGCAGCTCGTGGAGGCGGTCCGGGCCGTCGTGGACCAGCGGACGGAACACCCCGACGCGGTCCACCCGCCGGGTCAGGAGCTCCATGACTCCCAGCTCGACGACCTGGCGGCCGTCGCCGCGGCCGATTCCCGTCACGTACACACTGCGGGGCACGGGTGTTCTTCCTCTCGTCGCCTGTGGGACGGTCCGGTCGCACGGCCGTGGAACAGTTGGCCATACGGGGGGGGGTCGCCTGCCCGCGCCTTGGCGCAGCCGACTACGTGGCCGCAAGCGCAGAAGCCCCACGTCTTTGACCGTACCCGGGGGCGATGTGAGCGGGCCCGTCGAGCGGGCAGGAGAGCGGGGAGCGGTCCGGTGGGCGGACGGGCGGTGCGAGGTGCGTTCAACACATGAAACACTCGGCACGGCTCGATTCGTCTGCGGACGGTTCACCGCCAGGACCAGCAGAGCAGCAAGGAGCGCCCGCCCGGTGCGGGCCGAGACGACCAGGAGAGCGAACCCCCATGCGCATCGGAGTCCTCACGGCAGGCGGCGACTGCCCCGGTCTGAACGCCGTGATCCGTTCCGTGGTCCACCGCGCCGTTCACGACCGGAACGACGAAGTGATCGGTTTCGAGGACGGGTTCACGGGGCTCCTCGACGGACGTCACCGCCCGCTCGACACCAACGACGTCGCCGGCATCCTGGCCCGCGGCGGCACCATCCTGGGGTCCGCCCGGCTGGAGCGCGACCGGCTGCGTGAGGCATGCGACAACTCCGAGGAGCTCGTCGACCGCCTCGGCCTCGACGCCCTGATCCCCATCGGCGGCGAGGGCACCCTGACCGCCGCCCGGATGCTCGCGGACGCGGGGCTCCCGGTCGTCGGCGTCCCCAAGACCATCGACAACGACATCTCCGCCACCGACCGCACCTTCGGGTTCGACACGGCTGTGGGTGTCGCCACCGAGGCCATGGACCGCCTCAAGACCACCGCGGAGTCGCACCAGCGCGTCATGGTCGTGGAGGTCATGGGGCGGCACGCCGGCTGGATCGCCCTGGAGGCGGGCATGGCCGCGGGCGCGCACGGCATCTGCATCCCGGAGCGGCCCTTCGAGGTCGATGACCTGGTGAAGATGGTCGAGGAGCGCTTCTCCCGCGAGAAGAAGTTCGCGCTGATCTGCGTCGCCGAGGGCGCGCACCCGGCCGCGGGCTCGATGCCGTACGAGAAGGGCGTCATCGACCAGTACGGACACGAGCGCTTCGTCGGCATCGGCAACCGCCTCGCGAGCGAGCTGGAGTACCGGCTGGGCAAGGAGGCCAAGCCGGTCATCCTCGGCCACGTACAGCGCGGCGGTACGCCCACCGCGTACGACCGCGTGCTCGCCACCCGCTTCGGCTGGCACGCGGTGGAGGCGGCGCACCGGGGCGACTTCGGGCAGATGACGGCGCTGCGCGGCACCGAGATCGTCATGACGCCGCTGGCGAACGCGGTGAGCGAGCTGAAGCGTGTGCCGCAGGACCGCATGGACGAGGCGGAATCGGTCTACTGACCGCGGCCTCCAGGGAGCTGGGGGAAGGCCGGGGTCATGGGCGGGGTCGGACGGGCCTCGCTCGATCGTCCGCCTCCGTGACTCCCCGGATGGCTGGAATCGATCCGTAATACACAGGTTCTAGCGAATCCTCCGCCAGGTGAGGTGCACTGCGCCTCATGGCGAACAACGGCGGATTCGTACGCGTGCTTGGACGGGCCGATGTGCTCGCCCTGGCCTTCGGCGCGATGATCGGTTTCGGCTGGATCGTCCTGACCTCCGACTTCATAACGGAGGCCGGCCCGGGTGGCGCGGCCCTCGCGTTCCTTGCCGGCGGCTTCGTGATCGTGCTCGTCGGGCTGTGCTACGCGGAGCTGGTCTCCGCGATGCCGCACGCGGGCGGTGAACACCACTACGGCCTGCGGGCGCTCGGCGGACGCGGGGCGTTCGTCGTCTCCTGGACGATGCTGCTCGGCTACGTCTCGGTCGCCGCCTTCGAGGCGGTCGCGCTGCCGGAGACGGTGCTCTACCTCTTCCCGGACATGCTCTCGGTCCACCTGTGGACGGTCGCCGGGTACGACGTGTACCTGAGCTGGGTCGCTGTGGGAGCGGGTTCCGCCGTGGTGATCACCGCGCTGAACTATTACGGCATACGTCCCGCCAGCGTCTTCCAGACCGTCGCCGTCCTCTTCCTGCTGGGCGCGGGCGCGCTGCTGCTGCTGGGCTCCTTCACGGGCGGCTCGGCGGACAACATGGAGCCCCTCTTCACCGGCGGGCTCTCCGGGATCTTCGTGGTGCTGGTCGCCGTGCCGTTCCTGTTCGTCGGCTTCGACGTGATCCCGCAGTCCGCCTCCGAGATCAATCTGCCGTACAAGCAGGTCGGCAAGCTGCTCGTGATCTCCGTCGCCTGCGCGTCGGCCTGGTACGCCATGATCATGCTGACCGTCGGCTCCGGACTCGGCGCGGCCGAGCTCGCCGAGTCCGACCTGGCCTCGGCCGACGGCATGGCCGCGCTGTGGAACAGCCCCACGATGGGCAACGTCCTGATCCTGGGCGGCATCGCGGGCATCCTCACCAGCTGGAACGCGTTCCTCATCGGTGCCAGCCGGCTCGTGTACGCCATGGCGGAGTCCCGGATGCTGCCGGCCTGGCTCGGCAGGCTGCACCCCAAGTACCGCACGCCCGGCAACGCGATCCTCACGATCGGCGCGCTCACCGTGCTGGCGCCGCTGTTCGGGGAGCCGATGCTGACCTGGCTGGTCAATGCGGGCGGCATCAACATCGTGATCGCGTACGTCGCGGTCGTCATCTCCTTCCTCGTCCTCCGCCGCCGGGAGCCGGGCATGGAGCGCCCGTTCACCACGCCTGCCGGTCCCCTGGTCGGCTGGTCCGCGCTGGTGCTCAGCCTGGGTCTCGCGGTGCTCTACCTGCCGGGGATGCCCGCCGCGCTCGACTTCCCCTCCGAGTGGGCCATCGTCGGCGGATGGTGGCTGGTCGGAGCCGTGCTCGTCTGGCGGCTGCCGAAGATCACGCCGGGTGCCGACGCCGAGGAGCGGCTCATCGCCGAGGTCACCGCGCGCGGCGGAGCCGGTGGCCGCGGCGTCCGGAACGAGGGACGGGACGAGGAGGGACGGGACGACGACCGGGACCAGGACGCTTCCACCGGCGCGTGACCGGCATGACGGTACGTCCGGCGGCGCGCTGGACGCCACCGAGCGGACATCCGGCTCGGTCGCCGGCCGTCCTGCGGGCCTGCGGCACCCGGGCCGAGGACCGGCGGGCCGGGCGTTCCGCTCCGGAAGCCGGCACGGGCCCGCTCGTCACACCTCCCTGACGAGGCGCGCGGCCTCGGCCAGCGGCAGCCGCGGATACCGCTTCCTCAGGCTCCGTACGGCCGCCACCACCCCGTCCTCGTCCCGCAGCCGGCGAACGGCATCGACGTCGACCGACCGGCGGAAGCCCTCGAAGGTCCCGAACTCCGAGGCGAACCAGTCGTTCCGTCTCCTGCGGTCGGCGTACACCTCGGCCGCTCCGGGAGCGGTGAGCGCGAGGACCAGGCAGGCGATCCCGGGTGCGGGCGTTCCGGTGGAGAGAAAGACGACGGTGAGCGCGAACCCTGCGATCCCCGCAAGCCACAGGAGCACTCGCGGCGCATACATGGTGGGTACCTTTCGACAGCGCTGAGGCTGAGGCGGTCGCCTGCTCCTCCGGCGGGCGGCCGCGTCAGCCTCAGCATGGACGGATGCTCAGCCCTTGACCGCTCCGCCCAGCGTGAAGCCGCCCCCCAGCCGCTTCGCGATGAGGATGTAGAGCAGCAGGACCGGGGTGGAGTAGAGGATCGAGAACGCCGCGAGTTCGCCGAAGGCGATGGAGCCGAGGTTGCCGAAGAAGGTGAAGATGCTGACGGACGCCGGGAGTTGCTCGGGGCTGATGATCAGCATGAAGGGGACGAAGAAGTTCCCCCACATCTGGATGAAGCTGTAGACCGTCACTACGGCGAATCCCGGGCCCATCAGCGGAAGGATCACCTTGGTGAGCGCTTGGAGCCAGCTCGCGCCGTCCGTCCACGCCGCCTCTTCGAGCGCGATCGGCACACCGTCCATGAAGTTCTTCATCAGCCAGACCGCGAAGGGCAGTTGGGACGTGGCGAGGAAGAAGGACGTGCCGTGCATCGTGTCGATCAGGTTGACCTGCACGAAGAGCCCGTAGACCGGCACCATCACGGCCGTGATCGGCAGGCATGTGCTGAAGAGGATGGTCAGCAGGTACGGCCGGGAGAAGCGGGCCTTGTAGCGGGAGAGCGGATACGCCGCCAGCGACGCGGCCGTGACCGTCATCAAGGTGGCGCTGCCGCACAGCAGCAGGCTGTTGATCATCGGTGTGAAGGTGATCTCGTCCGTCAGTACGTTCGAGAAGTTCTCCGTCGTGAGCCCCGATGGCGGCGCGACCTTCATCGACGGCTCGGTGTCGACCGAGGCGAAGATCAGCCACACCAGCGGGAGCACGAACGCCCCCAGCACGACGAGAAGTCCGAGGTCGGCCGCGAGCCGCTGCCGGGTGGCGCGGCTGAGGGACGATCCGGGGCGTACGGGTCGCCGGCGGGGCACGGCCACGCCGGAAGCCTTCGTGGTGTCCGGGGTCCGGGAGACGGCTGCCATCGGGATCAGACCTCCTCGCGCATCAGGCGCAGGTAGACGACCGAGAACAGCGCACCGACCACCAGAAGAAGCAGCGCCACCGCCGTGCCATAGCCGATGAGGGACTTGTTGAACGCCTGGTCGTACATGAAGATCGGCAGGGTCTCGCTGCGTCCGCCCGGGCCGCCCCTCGTCATCGCCCAGATCAGCCCGAAGACCGACAGCGTCTGGAGGGTGTTGAGCATCAGGTTGGTGCCGATGGAGCGGCGGATCATGGGCAGCGTGATGTGCCACAGCCGCTGCCACGAGCCGGCGCCGTCGACCTCCGCGGACTCGGTGACCTCCTTGGGGATCTCCGAGAGCGCCGCCGAGTAGACCAGCATCGAGAAGGCCGTGCCGCGCCACACGTTGGCGAAGGAGACGGCGATGATCGGCAGCGTGAACAGCCAGTTCTGGGACGGCAGATGGAGCCAGGCCAGGATCTCGTTGAGCGTTCCCTCCTTGCTGAAGAAGGTGTAGAGCAGGAAGCCCGCCACGATCTCCGGCAGCACCCAGGCGCTGATCACGACGGCACCGGTGATGGACCGGATGGCCTTGGTCGAACGCGCCATCAGGGAGGCCAGCACCAGACCGAGGGTGTTCTGGCCGAGGATGGAGGAGATGAGCGTGAAGACCAGCGTGAGCAGTACGGAGTTGCGGAAGTTCTCGTCGCCGAAGGCCTTCGTGAAGTTCTCGAAGCCGACGAACGACGCCTCGGCCTGGCCCGTCAGCTGCATGTCCGTGAAGGCGATGTAGGCGCAGTAGGCGATGGGCCCGGCGAGGAAGAGCAGCAGCAGGACGGTCGCGGGGGCGATGGGCAGCCAGCGCCACGGGTTCTGCCGCCGTACGCGGCGCTGGTCCCGGGGCAGTCCTCCGCGCCCCGGGACCTCCTTGCCGACGGCGGTGAGGTCGGTGGCGCTCACTTCTTGACGACCGCTCCGTCCGTGATCGACTCCAGCTGGGCGTCATAGGACTTGGCGGCCTCGCCGACCGTCGAGTCGCCCGTGGTCACCCCTTCCATGGCCTCCTGGATGGCGGTGGAGACCTGGGGGTAGACGGGCAGCGTGGGACGGTACTCGGTGTGCTCGACCCGCTTGGTGAAGAACTTGATGCCCGGCATGGAGTTCAGGTACTTCGGGTCGGCCGCGACGTCCTTGCGTACGGCGATCTGCGCACCCCGCACGCACCACTCGACCGCGTTCTTCTGGCTCTGCATGTGCTCGATCATCTTCCAGGCCAGTTCCGGGTTCTTGGACTTCTGGGGGATCGACCAGGTCCAGCCGCCGGACATGCTCACCTCGCCGGGTGCCTCGCCGTTCTGGGTCGGCATCGGGGCCATGCCCATCGTCTCGTCCCACTCGGGCCAGGGGCTGCCGCCCGTCTTGATCCACTGCTGTCCGAGCCAGGAACCGTCGAGCGCGATGGCGAGCTTCTCCTTGGGCAGCAGGTCGGTGACCACCTTGGTCTGCATGGTGGGGCTCAGCGCCTGGTCGACCTCGGGACCGAGGCCCTCGCCGTAGACGGTCTTGACCAGGTTCAGGCTGTCCTTGAACCCCTTGCTGCCCTTGACCCACTTCTTCGACTTCTCGTCGTACAGCGGGTCCTGGCCGGTGCCGTAGAGCAGCATCTCGAAGCCCTGCATGGCGGCGGCCTCGCCGACTCCCTTGCCCGTGAAGACGTTCAGCGGGATCTTGTCCGGAGCCTTCTTCTTGACCGTACGGGCGGCCTCGAGCACGTCGTCCCAGGTCTTGGGCTTCCAGTCCTCGGGAAGCCCGGCCTTCTTGAAGATCTTCTTGTTGAACCACAGCGCCCGGGTGTCCGTGCCGTCGGGAACGCCGTAGATCTTGCCGTCCTGGGCCTTGGCGGCGGTCTTGGCCGTGGCGTCGAACTGCTTCCAGTCGTCCCACTTGCCGATGTAGTCGTCCAGCGGGCGCAGATAGCCGCTCTTGATGTCGGAGTTGATGAGGAAGGTGTCCTCGTAGACCAGGTCGGGTGCGGTCTTCGGGGAGCGCATCATCTGCTGGAGCTTGGTGACGTAGTCCTGCGCGGAGGCCTGAATCGGGATGATCTTGACCTTCTTGCCCTTGTTCTTCTTCTCGAACTCCTTGGCCATGTCTTTGACGTAGTTGTCTCTGACCGTGACCTTGTTGTCCGTGTCCTTCGGGAAGGCGATCTTGATCGTGTCGGGGTCGCTGCCCGTGCCCCCGCCGCAGGCGGTGAGCGTGCCTGCGGCGAGGACGGCGGCGATACTGAGAACAAGCGGGCTGGCGGGACGCACATGCATGACGGGCATTCGGCCTGACCTCCTCGGGCCACGGCCGGGCGCCACCAAGGGCCGCAGGCCGCGTGGGACGGCTTTGTCCGTACAATCTCCCGGTCCGCCGTGTCCAGGTCAATGGCCGTGCAGAGGCGCAGTTCAACACCGTGACAACGTTGTTATCAACGTCGCCGGAAGGTTGTTCACGGCGCGCCCGGCAGCCGGCTCATGACCGTTCTCAACCCGTGTACCCAGCAAGGATCTTGGAGAATTCCCAGGGCTGCTGGTCCACGCCGCTGCACGAGTCGGCGCCTCCGCCGTCGCAGGGCCGGTCGCGGTTGACGGACCAGAAGCTCGCCCGTGCCAGGCCGCGTTCCTTGGCGTAGTCGACCATCTCCTGGAAGTCGGACGGCGATACGGACTCGCCCTCCACGTCCGTCTTGCCGTTCATCGAGGAGAAGCCGACCTTGCCGTAGGCCTCGTCGGTGGAGATCCCGTACGCCTCGCCCACGGTCTTGGCCAGGCCGTCCACGGCGGACTTGGTGGCCGCGGCCAGGTCGGTGGTGCCGTCGCCGAAGTCGAACGGCATGACCGTCCAGCCGTCCACGTCGAGACCGGCGTCGGCGCCCTTCTGGATGAGGTCCTTGCCGTTGGCGTTGGGGCCCTGCGGCGTGGTGCCGAAGGTGAGATAGACCTTGATGCCGGAGTTCTTCTCCTTGACGATCTTCAGGGCGTCGATGACGCGCTGCCGGACCTCCGGGTTCTCGACCTCCGTCGATTCGATGTCGACGTCGATCGACTTCAGTCCGTACGCGTCGATGACCTTCTGGTACGCACCGGCCAGGTCCTGCGCGTTCGAGCACACCTCGCCCAGCTTGCTGCCGCTCCAGCCGCCGATCGACGGGGTGATGTCGCCGCCGGCGTCCTGGACCGCCTTGATGGTCTGCGCGTCCTGGCCGCCCTCCAGCGGCCTGCTGCCGTCCCACGCGGGCGAACAGCCGCCGTCGGAGAGGATGAAGGCCATGGTGAGCTGGGTCAGGCCGGTCTCCTTCATGAGGTCGGCCGCGTTCGGCGGGTTGCCCCAACCGAGGTAGAGGTACGGGCCGTTGAGGCCGCTCGGTGCCGCGGCGGCCGGTGCGGCGGCCTTCTTGCCGTCGCTCGCGTCCGGTGTGGCGTAGGCGTTGACCGCGAGGGCGGCGGAGCCGGTGAGGGCCGCGGCGAGCGCGAGCGCGATCCGGCCGCGTGCGGAGAGGTGGGGGCGCACGTCGAACTCCCGTCATTGGTGGGGGTCTTGGGAAGCGGGCATCGTCCGGGACGGCTCGGTGCCGTCGCGGATGCGTGGTGCGGAGCCGCACGCTAGCGCGCCAGCATTGGTCCAGACAATAGGAGATCCCAGAAAGGTAAGGAAAGCTTCCAGTCGATCTCGCGCCGTGTGGCCGGGAGTTGGACGGGCCGCCCCGTGAGGCCACCGCAAGTGGTGCCGCACGGGCGGAGGTCGCGGGGCTATCCAGGCAACGTGGGCGGCTGCCCGGGGAGTCGGCAGGTGACGCAACGGGTGCCGGAGCGGGCCCCGCAACGGGTTACGGGTCGGGCCCCGCAGCGGGTGCCCGAGAAGGAGCCGCCCGTGTCAGTCGCGCCACCGGTAGCACAGCTCCGGGCGCCCGACGTGCCCGTACTGCGGGGCGCACGAAGCGCTCCCGCCCTCGACGAGGTGCTCCAGATAGCGCCTGGCCGTGATCCTGTTGACGCCGAGAGCCTCCGCCGCGGCGGCAGCCGAGAGCCCGGCCTCGCCGGCTCCGCGCAGCTCCCGCGTCACCGCGTCGAGCGTCGCCGCGCTCAGCCCCTTGGGCAGAGCGGTCCCCCCGGGCGCCGCGCGCAGCCCCGACAGCGCCCTGTCCACCTCGGCCTGGCTGGCCGCCGCGCCGTCCGCCGTCGCCGTCTCGCTGCGGAACTCCGCGTAGCGCATCAGCCGTTCGCGCAGCGTCGGGAAGGTGAAGGGCTTCAGCACATGCTGTACGACGCCGAGCGAGACGCCCTCCCGTACGACGGCCAGATCGCGCGCCGAAGTCACCGCGAAGACGTCGGTCGTACGTCCGGCGGCGCGCAGCGACCGCAGCAGCGCGAGCCCGTGACCGTCCGGCAGATACAGGTCCAGCAGGATCAGGTCGACGTGCGAGCGCTCCAGGGCGCGCAGCGCCTCGGCCCGCGAGTGCACGACGCCCGCGACGGCGAAGCCCGGGACGCGGGAGACGTAGAGGGCGTGCGCGTCGGCGGTCACCGGTTCGTCCTCGACGATCAGGACCTGGACCGGCGGCGGCACCGCCGGGGTCTCCGGCCCGCTCACGGCTCCACCTTCTGCAGCGGAAGCCGCACGGCGAACTCGGCGCCGCCTTCCGCGGATTCGCCCACCTCCAGCGTGCCGCCGTGACGGCGCACGGCCTGCCGCACCAGCGCCAGTCCGATGCCGCGGCCGCCGCCTCTGCCCGGTCCGCCGACGGGGGAGACCTTGGTGGACCAGCCCCGTTCGAAGACCGACTCGGCGTCCTCGGGCGCTATGCCCGGCCCGCTGTCGGCGACCTTCAGCAGCAGTGCCGCACCTCCGTCCGTGCCGCGCTCGCCGCGCACGCTCACCCCGACGCGGGAACCGGTCTGCTCCGCGCCCGAGCCGGCCGCGGCGTCGACCGCGTTGTCGATCAGATTGCCCAGCACGGTGATCACATCGCGGTGCGGCAGACAGGACGGCAGCAGACCGTCGTCGATGTGGCTGTCGGGGCTCAGCGACAGTTCGACGCCGCGCTCGTTGGCCTGGGCGGCCTTGCCCAGCAGCAGCGCCGCCAGCACCGGTTCCGCGACGGCCGCGACCACCTCGTCCGTGAGGGCCTGCGCCAGCTCCAGCTCCTCGGTGGCGAACTCCACGGCCTCGTCCGTACGTCCCAGCTCGATCAGCGAGATCACGGTGTGCAGCCGGTTCGCGGACTCGTGCGCCTGCGACCGCAGCGCCTCCGTGAAGCCGCGCACCGAGTCCAGCTCGCCGGTCAGCGACTGGAGTTCGGTGTGGTCCCGCAGGGTCACCACGGTGCCGCGCTGCTCACCGCCGTCCACCGGCGAGGTGTTGACGACGATGACGCGCTCGTCGGTGAGGTGCAGCTCGTCCACGCGCGGCTCGGAGGCCATGAGCGCGCCGGTCAGCGCGCGCGGCAGGCCCAGGTCCGCGACGCTGCGGCCGACCACCTCGGTGGTGCCCGGCAGCCCCAGCAGCTCACGGGCACCGTCGTTGACGAGGGCGACCTGGCGCTGCCCGTCCAGCATCAGCAGCCCTTCACGCACCGCGTGCAGCGTCGCCTTGTGGTAGTCGTGCATGCGGCTGAGCTCCGCCGCGTTCATGCCGTGGGTGTGGCGCCGCAGCCGCGCGTTGATCACGTACGTGCCGATCCCGCCGAGCGCCAGCGCACCGCCGGCGACCGCGAGCAGCAGCATCACCTCGCGGCGCAGCTCCTCGGTGATGGTGTCCACGGCGATGCCGGCGCTGACCAGGCCCACCACGCGGCCTTCGTCCCAGATCGGCGTCACCACCCGCACCGACGGGCCGAGCGTCCCGGTGTACGTCTCATGGAAGCTGTGGCCCTCGGCCGCCCGGCCGATGTGTCCCACGAAGCGCCCGCCGATCCGGTCGGGATCCGGGTGGGTCCAGCGGACGCCCTCGGTGTTCATGATGGTGATGAAGGTGACTCCGGTGTCCTGGCGGACCTGCTCCGCGTACGGCTGCAGCTGCTCGCTCGGACGAGGGGTGCGGATCGCCTCCCGAACGGACGGGGAGCGGGCGATCGCGCCGGCCGTCGCGGACGAGCGGTGGCGGGCCGACTCCTCCGCCTGGATACGGTCCGTGACGAAGCCGAACACCGCGCACCCTGCCACGACGACCGCCACCAGCACGACCTGCATCGCGAAGAGCTGGCCGGCCAGGCTGCGGATGGGCCGCGGTGTACCGGGGGTGCGCATGTGCCCAGTCTGCCGCGTGCAATTTCCGTGCACGTAATGCACGCAACCGTGACGGGCGTCACCCCGGCATGCATAGTCGCCGGGACTCGGACCACGGCCGGCCCCCGGCCACGGAACCGAGCGAGACACCCCCCAGAGCCGCAAACACCCGGAACGAGGAGCCCCGACGTGTCCCAGCAGACACCGCCGCCGTCAGCGGCGGCGCCCAAGCGGACGAGGCAGGACCGCACCCACTACCTCTACCTGGCCGTGATCGCCGCCGTCGTGCTCGGAGTGGCCTTCGGCTTCATCGCGCCCGACACCGCCAAGGAGCTGAAGCCGCTGGGTGAGGGCTTCGTCGCCCTCATCACCATGATGATCTCGCCGGTCATCTTCGTCACGATCGTGCTGGGCGTCGGCTCGGTGCGGAAGGCGGCCAAGGTCGGCGCCGTGGGCGGTCTGGCGCTCGGCTACTTCCTGGCGATGTCCGTGGTCGCCCTGGCCATCGGCCTGGTCGTCGGGAACGTCCTCGACCCGGGCAGCGGCCTGCAGCTGACCGACGAGGCGCGCAGCGCGGGCGCCGCCGAGGCCAAGGGCGCGAGCGAGAGCACCGTGGACTTCCTGCTCGGCATCATCCCCACGTCGATGTTCTCCGCGTTCACCGAGGGCGAGGTGCTGCAGACGCTGCTCATCGCGCTGTTCGTCGGCTTCGCGCTGCAGGCGATGGGCCCCTCCGGGGAGCCGATCCTGCGGGGCATCGGACATCTGCAGCGGCTGGTCTTCCGGGTGCTCGCGATGGTGATGTGGGCGGCACCCGTCGGTGCCTTCGGTGCCATCGCCGCCGTCGTCGGAGAGACCGGACTCGACGCTCTGAAGTCCCTCGCGATCATCATGATCGGCTTCTACGTCACCTGTGTCGTCTTCATCTTCGGCGTGCTCGGACTGCTGCTGAAGCTTGTCACCGGGATCAACATCCTCTCGCTGTTCAGGTACCTGGCCCGCGAGTTCCTGCTGATCCTCTCCACTTCGTCCTCGGAGTCCGCCCTGCCGCGGCTCATCGCGAAGATGGAACACCTCGGCGTCAGCAGGCCGGTCGTCGGCATCACCGTGCCGACCGGCTACTCCTTCAACCTCGACGGCACGATGATCTACCTGACCATGGCTTCGATCTTCGTCGCCGAGGCCATGGGGGACCCGCTCACGATCGGCCAGCAGATCTCCCTGCTGATCTTCATGTTCGTCGCCTCGAAGGGCGCGGCCGGCGTCACCGGCGCCGGGCTCGCCACCCTCGCCGGCGGCCTCCAGTCCCACCGTCCCGAACTGGTCGACGGCGTCGGGCTGATCGTCGGCATCGACCGCTTCATGAGCGAGGCCCGCGCCCTGACGAACTTCGCGGGCAACTCCGTGGCCACGGTGCTGGTCGGCACCTGGACCAAGGAGATCGACAGGGAACGGGTCAGGCGCGTCCTCTCGGGCGATGTGCCGTTCGACGAGTCGACGCTCCTGGACGCCGGTGATCACGACGACGCCGCGGACACCGCCGACGGCGGCGCCGACGGCCAGGTGCCCGCCTCGCGCTCCGACGACCGCCAGGAGGCAGCGGTCTCCACCTCGAAGAGCGGCGGCTGAACGAGGTCCGGGCGGCCGCCGTTGCGGCCGCCGAGCCGCGGCCGTCCGCCCGGCTCACCGGGCACAACGGGCCCGCCCGGCGTCCCCTGCCGGGCGGGCCCTCGTGCGCGGGGCGGCGGCAGCCACCCTTCGCCGTCTGTCAGGCGGGCCGGAACCAGAGCGTGGCCAGCGCCGGCAGCGTCGGTGTCACGGACGCGGGATACCCGTGCGCGGGGTGCGCCTCGGACTTCAGCGTCCCGTCGCCGCCCGTACCGCTGCCGCCGTAGCGCACGTCGTCCGTGTCGAGCACCTTGCGCCAGTCCCCGTCGCCCGCGCCGCCCGTCGGCACGCCGAGCCGGTACGAACTCACCTGCCTGGACGAGAAGTTGCTCACCGCAAGCAGCGGATCCCCGGCGGCGTCGAATCGCAGGAAGGCGAAGACGCTCTCCCCGGCGGCTCCCGCCGCTCCGCTGCTGCCGTCCTCCACCCAGGAGAAGCCCGCCGGGTCGGTGTCCAGCTGCCACAGTGCCGGTGTGCTCGTGTAACGCGAGTTGAGGTCACGCACGAGGTCCTGCACGCCGCGGTGCCCGCCGCCGTCAGCGCCGTCAGCGCCCGCGGAGCCGAGCAGCCGCCAGTCGGGGCCGCGTTCGTCCGACCACTCGCTGTCCTGGGCGAACTCCTGGCCCATGAAGAGAAGTTGCTTGCCGGGGTGGGCCCACATGAAGCCGAGGAACGCCCGGTGGTTCGCCCGCTGCTGCCACGCCTCGCCCGGCATCTTCCCGACGAGCGGGCGCTTGCCGTGCACGACCTCGTCGTGCGAGACGGGCAGGATGAAGTTCTCGGCGTAGGCGTAGGTCATCGCACGCGCCAACTGCCCGCCCTCATAGGCGCGTTCCGCGGGCTCCCGCTGCACGTATCCCAGCGAGTCGTGCATCCAGCCCATGTTCCACTTGAAGTCGAAGCCGAGGCCGCCGAAGCCGCCCTCACCGGCATGGTCCGTGGCCCGGGTGACCCCGTCCCAGGTCGTCGACTCCTCCGCCGCCGTGATGACGCCCGGGCACCGGCGGTGGAGCGTGGCGTTCATCTCCTGCAGCAGCGCCACGGCGTCCGGATTCTCGCGCCCGCCACGGGAGTTGGGCGTCCACTCGCCCGGCCCGCGCGAGTAGTCGAGGTAGAGCATGGATGCGACGGCGTCCACGCGGAGGCCGTCGATGTGGAACTCCTCGCACCAGTGCACGGCGCTGGACACGAGGAAGTTGCGCACCTCGCGACGCCCGAAGTCGAACTCCAGCGTCCCCCAGTCGGGGTGCTCGGCGCGCGAAGGGTCCGGGTGCTCGTACAGCGAGGAGCCGTCGAAGCGCGCCAGCGCCCACTCGTCCCTCGGGAAGTGCGCGGGCACCCAGTCCATGAGCACGCCGATGCCCGCCCGGTGCAGCGAGTCGACCAGGAACTTGAAGTCGTCAGGGCCGCCGAGCCGCGCGGTCGGCGCGTAGAAACCGGTGACCTGGTAGCCCCAAGAGCCGCCGAACGGATGCTCGGCGCACGGCATCAGCTCGACATGTGTGAAGCCCATGTCCCTGACGTACGCGGTGAGTTGGACGGCGAGTTCGCGGTACGTCAGACCGGGGCGCCACGAGGGCAGATGGATCTCGTAGACGGACAGCGGCGCCGCGTGCGGACTGCCCGCGGCGCGCCGGTCGAGCCAGTCGCCGTCGCCCCATCTGTACGTGGAGGTGTGGACGACCGAGGCGTTGGCGGGCGGCACCTCCGCCGCGCGGGCCATGGGGTCGGCGTGCAGCACACGGGAGCCGTCGTCCCGTACGACTTCGAACTTGTACAGCGCGCCGTCCCCGACCTCCGGCAGGAACAGCTCCCACACCCCCGACGTGCCGAGCCGGCGCATCGGGAAGGCCGTGCCGTCCCAGTTGTTGAAGTCCCCGGCGACACGCACGCCTTGAGCGTTGGGGGCCCACACGGTGAACCGCGTCCCGGCCACGCCCCCGTGCGTCATCGTGCGGGCCCCCAGCGCCCGCCACAGCACCTCGTGTCTGCCTTCGCCGAACAGCCGCAGGTCCAACTCGCCGACGGCGGGCGGGAATCCGTACGGGTCGACGAAGCCGTCGCCGTCCTCGCCGGGCCCGCTCCCGTACCCGACCAGCAACCGGTACCCGGGGATCTCCCCGTCCCCGGCGAGCGGGCCACCGGGCGGCGTCACCTCGCCGGCGAAGAAACCGTCGCCTTCGTCCAGCAGCCCGGCCCGCCACTCTTCCTCGCCGTCCTGGACGACGACGGTCACGGAGCGCGCGTACGGGCGCAGCGCACGGAAGCGCACGGCGCCGCCGGGCGTGATGCGGGCCCCGAGGTGTGCGTGCGGGTCGTGGTGGGCGCCCGCGAGCAGCCGCTTGCGGTCCTCCGGGGGAAGGGCCGCCGCGGCCCCGGCACGCGGAATCCCGGGCCCCGGCTCGGTGCCCGGTCCGGTGCCCTGCTCTGTGCCCGGTACGAGGTCCGGCTCCGGGCGTCGAACCGGGCGCCCGTCCGTGTGCCCGCCCGTGCGTGGCTCCGGGTCCTTACCGGTGCGGGGCGCGACCGGCCGCCCTGCCGCCACGGGCTCCGAGGGGAGCCCTGGCCACGGGGCCGGCTGCGGCAGCCGCGCCGCCTTCCGCCGCCGCCCCTTGCCCGGCGCGTACGGGCCGGGTGCGGCGAGCCCGGCCGGGGGGTTGGCCCACGGCCCGGTCAGCGCCGCGAGCGACCAGCCCGAACGGGCACTTCCGGCCGGGCCGTCCGTCCGGCCGGGCAGGAAGGTGGCAGGCACGTGCGGCTGAACGCTCCCCGTGGGATCGGGCGGCTGAGGGACGGTCACGGTCAGAACCTCCTGATTACGTCGGCGACGGCTGGCACATCGGGAACGGAAGGCGGACGGTGGCGCCGCCTACCGGTGCACGGGCGCAGTCGCCAGGCGGCGGATCGCGGACATGGGGATGTGCAGCCAGGTGGGCCGGTGCCGGGCCTCGTAGAGCACTTCGTAGACCGTCTTGTCGGTCTCGTACGCGCGCAGCAGCGTGGCCTCCTCGCGCGGGTCGCAGCCGGAGACGTCGGCGTAGCCTGCGCAGAAGGCGTCCCGGTTGGCCTCGGCCCAGCGCCGCGCGAACGCCTCACCCGAGCCCGAGCCCGAGCCCATGCCCGTGCCGACCCCCGAGCCGGCGCCGGTCCCGGCAACCGTCGCGGAGTCCGCCCCCGCTGCCCGCTGCTGACAGGCGGCGTAGTCGAACGAGCGCAGCATCCCCGCGATGTCGCGTACGACCGGCTGCGGCACACGCCGCTCAACGAGCGGACGCGCCGGTTCCCCCTCGAAGTCGATGAGCGACCACCGGCCGTCGGGCCCGTACAGCACCTGCCCCAGGTGCAGATCACCGTGTACGCGCTGCGCCGGACAGGTGTGGCCCAGGCGGCCCAGTGCCGCGAGCGAACGGAAGGCCTCCCGCAGCCCCGGCCGGTACGGGCGCAGTCCCGGCACCGCGCGCCCCGCGGCCTCCAGCCGCTCCGTCATGGCCGCCGCAGTGCCCTCCAGCTCGGCCCGCCCGAGTACGCAGGCGGGCAGCGCCCCGGCCAGGACGGTGTGGACTTCGGCGGTGGCGCGTCCGAGGGCGCGGGCCTCCGCGGTGAAGTCGCGCCGTTCGGCGAGGGCGTTCAGGGCGAGCTGCCAGCCGTCGCGGCAGCCGGGCAGGAACGGCTGCAGGACGCCGAGTGTCAGCGGGAGCGCGCCTTCGCTCTCCGGCCCCGGCTCCGCCTCGAACCACGCCGTCGGCGCGGGCACCCGCAGCGAGCCGTGCCGGGAGAGCGCGAGCGGAAGCTCCAGATCGGGATTGATGCCGGGCTCGACCCGGCGGAAGAGCTTGAGGATGTACCGATTGCCGTAGACCACTGAGGAGTTGGACTGCTCAGCGGCCAGGGGCCGGGACGGAAGCCCTCTGGGTACCGCGGAGTCCGGCTCGCGGCGGAAGCGCAGCGGCCCGAACCGTCCGGGTGAGCCGAGCCGCTCCAGCAGGTGCCCCGCGAGCAGCGGGTCGTGCAGTGCGTCGTAGACGAGGCGCCCTCGGAGCGGCCCCGCGGCGGGGCGTCCGATCAGTGCGGCGGCGAGTTCCGGCGGCAGGGGGGACGAGGCGCCCCGTACCCCCAGCAGCAGTTGATAGCAGTCGGCGGACTCCCGCGCAGGCTCCCGGCCCGGATCCCCGGCGGTCGAGGGCTGCCGTGCCCGCAGCAGCAGATGAATCATCCCGGGCGCTCGACCAGAGTCGTCGCATGGCAGCAGCCCTGTCGCGGTGACGAGGTCGAATCCGCTGACCGGGCGGCCCTTGCCGGCGAACCAGCGCTGCCGGGGCAGCCATTCGGCGAGCGGCCCGGCGAGGGAGCGGAGCAGGTCCGCGCCGACGGGGACGGTGTCCGTCCGAAGAGCTGTGCGGGACAAGGAACTTTGCGACATGACGTCCGGCGTCCTTTCCCCGGGTACACGGAAAGCACGCAGATTGTGGCTGAATGTGGTGTTCTGTGTCCGGCTGTGCGGGCCGTGTCGGCGATCTTCACCCGCCGGCCAGGCGCCCTTCCCAGGGCCGGCCGAGCCCTGGTGGCCCGCCCGGCCGGACGCCGGGCTCCAATCCCGGCCCTTCCCCCGTCGGAGGGCGTGCCCCCTGCGGCGGCTCCCGGACCGGCCGGCGACGGCTCACGTGCGGGGCTGCTCCCGCGCCGTTACGGCTCGCCGTGGACATGCGTTCGCGAACGAGTTGACCCGCCGGCTGCGGGTCGTTCTGCAACATCACGCCGGTGCCGACTGCTGCCGACGGGTGTGGCGCGGGCGCCAACGGGGGTGCGCTCGAAGCGCACCCCCGCCGGACGTGGTCTCAACGGCCCGTCAGGGCTGCCTGCGCATGCGGAACCAGTAGAAGCCGTGGCCGCCCAGCGTCAGCAGATACGGGAGTTCACCGATCGGCGGGAAGCGCACGCCGCCGATCAGCTCCACCGGCACGCGCCCGCGCAGGAACTGCAGGTCGAGTTCGGTCGGCTGCGGGAAGCGGGAGAAGTTGTTCACGCACATCACCAGGTCGTCACCGCCGTCCGGCATCCGTACCTCGCGCAGGAAGGCGAGCACCGCCGGGTTGGACGAGGACAGTTCGGTGTACGTGCCCAGCCCGAAAGCCGGGTTCTGCTTGCGGATCTCCACCATCCGCCGGGTCCAGTGCAGAAGTGAACTCGGCGAACTCATCGCCGCCTCCACATTGGTGACCTGGTAGCCGTGCACCGGGTCCATGACCGTGGGAAGGAACAGCCGCCCCGGGTCGCAGGAGGAGAATCCGGCGTTGCGGTCCGGGGTCCACTGCATCGGCGTACGGACAGCGTCCCGGTCGCCGAGCCAGATGTTGTCGCCCATGCCGATCTCGTCGCCGTAGTAGAGGATCGGCGAGCCGGGGAGCGACAGCAGCAGGGCCGTGAACAGCTCGATCTGGTCGCGGTCGTTGTCCAGCAGCGTGGCCAGGCGGCGGCGGATGCCGATGTTGGCGCGCATGCGCGGGTCCTTGGCGTACTCCGCGTACATGTAGTCGCGCTCTTCGTCCGTGACCATCTCCAGCGTCAGCTCGTCGTGGTTGCGCAGGAAGATGCCCCACTGGCAGCCGGACGGGATCTGCGGGGTCTTGGCGAGGATCTCCGAGACGGGGTAGCGCGATTCACGGCGTACGGCCATGAAGATGCGCGGCATGACCGGGAAGTGGAAGGCCATGTGACACTCGTCGCCGCCTTTTTCGTAGTCGCCGAAATAGTCGACGACGTCCTCCGGCCACTGGTTCGCCTCGGCCAGCAGCACCGTGTCGGGGTAGTGGGCGTCGATCTCGGCGCGTACGCGCTTGAGGAAGCCGTGCGAGCGGGGCAGGTTCTCGCAGTTGGTGCCCTCCTCCGCGTACAGGTAGGGCACCGCGTCCAGCCGGAAGCCGTCGACGCCGAGGTCCAGCCAGAAGCGGAGTGCCGCGATCATCTCCTCCTGCACGGCCGGGTTCTCGTAGTTGAGGTCAGGCTGGTGGGAGAAGAAGCGGTGGAAGAAGTACTGCTTGCGCACCGGGTCGAACGTCCAGTTGGACGCCTCGGTGTCGACGAAGATGATCCGCGCGTCGGCGTACCGGGTGTCCTCGTCGTCCCAGACGTAGTAGTCGCCGTAGGGCCCGTCGGGGTTGTGGCGTGACTCCTGGAACCACGGGTGCTGGTCGCTGGTGTGGTTCATGACCATGTCGATGATGACGCGCATGCCGCGCTGGTGCGCCGAGTCCGTGAACTCCACGAAGTCCGCCAGGTCGCCGAACTCCGGCAGCACGGAGGTGTAGTCGGAGACGTCGTAACCCCCGTCGCGCAGCGGCGACTTGAAGAAGGGCGGCAGCCACAGGCAGTCGACGCCCAGCCACTGCAGATAGTCGAGCTTCGCGGTGAGCCCCTTCAGGTCTCCGATGCCGTCGCCGTTGCTGTCGTGGAAGGAGCGGACCAGCACTTCGTAGAAGACCGCCCGTTTGAACCACTCCGGGTCGCGGTCCCCGGCGGGCGTGTCCTCGAACGTGTCGTGTACGGGTTGGTTCACGGTCATGGGTGGGTGCCCTTCGGGTCGGTGGGGTCGTCGTCGGGCCGCAGGGTGAGGATGTGCGCGGCGGCGGGGGAGTCACCTCCTGACGCCAGACGCACGTAGTTCTTCGTGCTCCAGTCGTACGTCCGCCCGGTCAGCTCGTCGCGTACCGGGAAGGTCTCCCGACCGCCGGCCTGGGCGGCGGTGAGGCCGAATCGGCGCAGGTCGTCCTCGCTCAGGGTCACCGTCGCCTCCTGCGCGCGGTTCGGGTCGAGGCTGACCACGACGATGACGGTGTCGCTCTCCGGGATGTCCTGCTGCTCTGTGCGCCCCGGCTGCCGCGCCGGCTGTGCGGAGTGCTTGGAGAAGGCGATGACCTGCTGGTTGTCGCAGTGGTGGAAGGTGAGCGAGCGGAGCCCGCGCAGCGCGGGACGGTTCCGGCGCAGCCGGTTGAGCTGTCCGATCAGCGGTGAGATCGTCCGGCCCGACTCCTCGGCGCCCGCCCAGTCACGCGGACGCAGCTGGTACTTCTCGGAGTCCAGGTACTCCTCGCTGCCCGGCCGGACGGCCTTCGCCTCGCACAGCTCGTAACCCGCGTACATGCCCCACGACGGTGAGAGCGTCGCGGCGAGCACGGCCCGGGTCTCGAAGACGGGACGTCCGCCCTCCTGAAGGCTCGCGTGCAGGATGTCCGGGGTGTTGACGAAGAAGTTGGGACGCATGTAAGCGGCGGCCTCGCCGGACAGCTCCGTCAGATACTCCGTCAGCTCCTGCTTCGTGTTGCGCCACGTGAAGTAGGTGTAGGACTGCTGGAAGCCGGCCTTGGCGAGCGTGTGCATCATCGCCGGCCTGGTGAACGCCTCGGCCAGGAAGACGACATCGGGATCGGAGCGGTTGATGTCGCCGATGACCTTCTCCCAGAAGCCCACCGGCTTGGTGTGCGGGTTGTCGACGCGGAAGATGCGCACGCCCCGCGCCATCCACAGCCGCAGCAGCCGCAGCGTCTCGCGTACGAGCGACGCGTACGCCGACGGGTCGGTGTCGAAGGCGAGCGGCACGATGTCCTGGTACTTCTTCGGCGGGTTCTCGGCGTGGGCGATCGTGCCGTCCGGCCGGTGCCGGAACCACTCGGGATGCTCCTTGATCCAGGGGTGGTCCGGTGAGCACTGCAGCGCGAAGTCCAGGGCGATCTCCATGCCCAGCGACCGGGCGCGTTCCACGAAGTACTCGAAGTCCTCGACCGTTCCCAGGTCGGGGTGCACGGCGTCATGCCCGCCGGCCGCTGAACCGACGGCCCACGGTGAGCCGACATCGTGCGGACCGGCGGAGAGCGCGTTGTTGGGGCCCTTGCGGAAGGCGTCCCCGATGGGATGCACGGGCGGCAGGTAGACGACGTCGAAGCCCATGGCGGCGACGGCCTCCAGCCGCTCCGCCGCGGTCCGGAACGTACCGGGGACGGTGCTCCCGCCGTTCTCCGAGCCGAGGACCGCGCCCTCGGAGCGCGGGAACAGCTCGTACCACGATCCGAACTGGGCGCGTTCGCGCTCCACTTGGAGCGGCAGGGGACGCGTCGAGGTGACCAGTTCGCGCAGCGGGTAGCGGTCCAGCACGGCCGTCACCTGCGGCGTCAGCGCCGCCGCCAGACGTGCGGCGACGCCGCGGCTCCGGCTGCGCAGCGCGTCGGCCACGGCCAGCACGCCGTCCCGGCCCTCGCTTCTGGGTACGCCGGCGGCGGCCCGTTCGTGCAGCACCGCGCCCTCCTCCAGCACCACTTCGGTGTCGGTGCCGGCCGGGATCTTCAGCTTCGCCTGGCGCCGCCAGGTGGTGACCGGGTCGCTCCACGCCTCGATCGAGTACGTCCATCTCCCCTCGCTGTCCGGGGTGATGTCCGCTCCCCAGCGGTCGGTACCGGGTGCCAGTTCGCGCATGGGGGTCCAGGGGCCGCGGCGGCCGGTCGCGTCGCGGAGCACGACGTTGGCGCCGAGAGCTTCGTGGCCCTCACGGAAGACGGTGGCCGAGACCTGGAACGTCTCGCCCGGTACGGCCTTTGCGGGGTGGCGACCGCAGTCGACGAGGGGCCGGACGTCGAGGACGGGAATGCGACCGATCATTGCTTCACCTTGGTGCGGAGTGGAACAGGCGGACGGTTTGTGATCTTCCGCCTGTTCTATCTGCTTCACCTGGTGCCTCGGTGCCGCGTGCATGGGGGCAGCGCGCGTTCACCCGCCCGGCCCCCGCCCGTCGGGCGGGCGCCCCTTCAACCGTCCGGCTGGCCCCCCTTCAATGGCCGTGCAGATGCACGGGGAAGGACTGAAGGTCGTTCTGGGTGAGCACCGGCTGGTTGACGATCTCCTCGACGGGGACCGCGAACCGGATGCCTGGGAAACGGGCGAAGAGCGCCGGCAGCGCGATGCCCGCCTCCAGCCGCGACAGCGCCGCACCCGGGCAGATGTGCGGGCCGTGACCGAAGGTCATGTGCCGGTTGGGCGAGGGCCGGGCGATGTTGAACTCGTCGGCGTCCGGCCCGTGTTGCCCCGTGTCCCAGCCGATCGCGCGATAGGAGATGACGACGCCGTCGCCCTCGCGTATGACGCCGCCGTCGACCTCGATGTCCTCCGTGGCGAACCGCATGAGCAGATGCGTCGTCGGCGTGTCCCAGCGCAGGGTCTCCTCGACCACCGCGTCCCAGCCCACCTCGCCTGCGAGTACCGCGCGCAGCTGCCCGGGGTGCGTGAGCAGCGCCCGTACGGCGTTGAGGATCAGGCCGATCGTCGTCTCGTGGCCCGCGGCGACCATCGCCTTCAGATTGCCGACGACCTCCTCCTCGGTGAGGGGTTCGCCGCCCTCGTCCGCGAGGATCAGCGCACTGGTCAGGTCGTCCCGCGGCTCGGCGGTACGGGCCCTGACCATGTCGGTGAAGATGCCGTCGAGCTCGTCGATCACCGCGAGACGCTCGTCCTGCGGCGTCAGCATCGAGAAGAAGGCCTTGTAGAGCGTGTGCAGCCGCGGATGGAGTGCCGGGTCCACGCCCATCAGCACACTGATCACCGACATCGGCAGCGGCAGCGCGAAGACCGACTTGAGGTCGACGGGGCCGTGCGCGCCCTGCGCCTCCAGATCGTCCAGCAGCCGGTGCGTGATGCTCTCGATCACCGGGCGCAGGTTCTCCAGGCGGCGGGGAGTGATGGCCTGCGCGGTCTTGGTGCGCAGCCGCCGGTGCTCGGCGCCGTCCACCGTGAACATCGAACGCCCCGCGTCGATCATGCCGATCAGCGGCCACTCGCGCGTGACCTCGCCCGTACGCCACAACGTCCACCGGTCGATGTCCTTCACCAGCCGCTGGTCCGTCAGCAGCCGTCTGGCCTCCGCGTGACGGGTGATCGACCACGCCGGCACACCGAGCAGTTCGATGCGGGTGAGGGTGCCGGCGTCCCGGAGCCGGCGGGTCTCCCCGTCGAGGTCGCGCACCATCGGGTCGATGACGATGGGACACCCGTCGTGCGCGGCGGAGGGGGAGCTGGAGGCGGGGAGGCTCATGATGTGCCTTCGATGGGGGGCGTGGGGGCGAAGTGGACGGGCAGCGCGGTCATCCCGCGCAGGAACGCGGACGGCCGCCGCGCCAGAGCGCCGGCCGGTATCGCCAGGTCGATCTCGGGCAGCCGGTCGAGGAGGATCTCGATCCCGATGCGGGCGATCGTCTCCGCGATCTCCTGCGCCTGGAAGGGGCACTGGAACTCGCCGTGGCTGAAGGCGAAATGGGCGCTGTTGCCTCCGCGCAGCCCGGTGTCGGCGCCCGCCGTCGTGACGTGCACCTTCGGGTCCGCGTTGGCGCCGGCGAGGCCGAGCAGCAGCATGTCGCCCGAGCGGATGCGCTGCCCGCCTAGCCAGGTGTCCGAGGCGGCCCAGCGTCCCGCGAGGATCTGGGTGGGCGTGTCCTCCCAGAGCACCTCGTTCATCGCTTCGGGGATGCTGCGCCGGTTTCCGGTGAGGGACGCCGCGAAGCGGTCGTCGGTGAGCATCAGGCGTATGGAGTTGCCGATCCAGTCGGCGGTCGGCAGATGTCCCGCGGCCGTGATGGCCATCAGGTCCAGCGCGTACTCCTCATCGGTGAAGGGCTCGGGGTACGCGAGCATCCACGACGTGAGGTCGGCGCCCGCGGACGCGCGCTTGTTCGCCACCAGCTCGTGGATCTTGGCGCCGAAGTGCTGGAACCCTTCCAGGGCTTCGGCGCCGCCGTCGGCGAGGTCGCTCATCGCCTTGATGAGACCCGGGCCGTCGGAGTCGGGGAAGCCCAGGAGCCTGGCGAGCACGAGGACGGGCAGCGGCTTGGCGTACTCGGCGATGATGTCCGCCTCGCCGCGCGCGCAGAAGGTGTCGAGCAGCTGGTCGGCCAACTCCTCGCAGTGCTTGCGCAGTTCGAGCGGGCTGATGTTCTCCATCGCGGACTGCACCATCTCCAGGTGCCTGCGGTGCTCCGCGCCGACCGTGTAGTAGATGGACGGCTGCCGCTCGCCGATCATGGGCCGCAGCGGCCAGTCCTCAGGCAGCGTCTCCCACTGGTTCCACAGTCCGGAGTCGCGCGGGAAGAGCCGTGAGTCGGTGGTGACCTGGTACATCTCCTGATAGCCGATCACCAGCCACGCCGGCACGTCGCCTGGCAGCAGCACCGGCACGACGGGGCCGTGTTCCGCCCGCATCTCGCGGTAGTGGCCTGCGGGGTCGGTGTGGAAGCGGGGGCCGCTGAGCGGTACGACGTTCCCCGCGGCGTGTGCCGGGCACTCGGGCGGCGGCGCCGCGGCCCCCCACTCGCCCCACTCGTACGCTTGATCCTCCTGGTGGGCGTGTTGATACGCCGTCACGATGAAAACCTTCCGTGTGGTCGATCGCGACCGATTGAGTACGAGGGAACCGGAACGCGCGGCCGGACCGGGACGCGGTTCCAGCGGCGCAGGCGGTATCCGGGAGCTGGTCAGGAACCCACCGCTCGACTGCGCCGTCACACTTCACCCCGACGGGGAGCGAGCGTGCCCAGGGCCGCGCACCGCGGCCCGCGCCGTTGCTCTCCGCTCACCTCCGTGCTCTGTGTCCACGACCCGCGCCCGCCGTGTGGAGAGACGCAGGTGGAACGTGCAGAAGTCGTGCCCCCTGTACTGAGGTCACGAAGCTTAGGAGCACAGGCCGAGCGTGGTCGAGAGGGTGGAGCTGAGCATTCCGGCACGGGCCTGTGACGAGCGGAATTGCCTCACGGGTGTGACGGATGTGACGGCTGCGAAGCCGAATCGCCCTCGCGGTCCGGGTGTTGAGGTGCGGCGGACACCCGTCGGGGAGGCGGTCCGGCCCGTGCGTCCGCGGCACCTGGACGGCGCCTGGCGGCACACCGTCAGGGTGGACATACCACCTCAAGTGGATCATTGCCGCTATGCACGCGTATGCCCCGTTACGGTCGGGGTGTGAAGGCCATTCGTCGTATCTCCGTCCATCCCGTACTTCCCGAACCTCTCCGCCCGCTGAGCGAACTGGCGCACAACCTGCGCTGGTCCTGGCATCCCCCGACCCGCCGGTTCTTCCGCGAACTGGACCCGGACGCCTGGCGGCTCGCGGGCGGCGACCCGCTGCGCACGCTGTGCGCCCTGCCGCCGTCGAGGCTCGCGCAGCTCGCCTCGGACAGACCCTTTCTGCGGAGGCTCGCCGTCGCCTCCGGCGATCTGCACGACGCGCTGAGCGAACCGCGCTGGTACCAGCAGGAGGCCGCCTCCGGTGATCTCCCGCGCGCCGTGGCGTACTTCTCCCCCGAGTTCGGACTCACCGGGGCGCTGCCGCAGTACTCCGGCGGGCTCGGCATCCTCGCCGGCGACCATCTCAAGGCCGCCGCCGATCTGGGTGTCCCGCTGATCGGCGTCGGTCTGCTCTACCGGCAGGGCTACTTCCGGCAGAGCCTGAGCGCCGACGGCAGGCAGCAGGAGCACTACCCCGTGCTGGACCCGGCGGAGCTGCCGCTGCGGCTGCTGCGCGAGGAGGACGGCCTGCCGGTACGCATCACGCTGCGGCTGCCCGGCGGCCGGTCGCTGCACGCACACGTGTGGCAGGCGCGGGTGGGACGCGTACCGCTGCTGCTGCTCGACTCGGACACCGGGGCGAACGAGCCGTCCGAACGCGACGTCACCGACCGGCTCTACGGCGGCGGGGGCGAGCACCGGCTGCTCCAGGAGATGCTGCTCGGCATCGGCGGCGTGCGCGCGGTGCGCGCGTACTGCCGGCGCACCGGCCACCCCGCACCGGAGGTCTTCCACACCAACGAGGGCCACGCCGGCTTCCTCGGCCTGGAGCGCATCCGCGAACTGGGGGAGCAGGGGCTGGAGTTCGGCGCGGCCCTGGAGACCGTACGCGCGGGAAACCTCTTCACGACACACACGCCCGTCCCCGCCGGCATCGACCGCTTCGACGCCGCCCTCGTCGCCGACCACTTCGGTGAGCAGGGCGAACTGGAGGGCGTCGCCGCCGAGGAGGTGCTGCGCCTCGGAGCGGAGAGCTACTCCGGAGGCGACTCCGGGCTGTTCAACATGGCGGTCATGGGCCTTCGGCTCGCGCAGCGCGCCAACGGCGTGAGCACCCTGCACGGCGAGGTCAGCCGCACCATGTTCGCCGGACTGTGGCCGGGCTTCGACCCGGCGGAGGTGCCCATCACCTCCGTCACCAACGGAGTGCACGCCCCCACCTGGCGCTCGCCCGGCATGCCCGCCGACGCCGCCGGGCTGCCGGACGAGCGGCTGTGGGCGCTGCGCCGCACCCTGCGCGAACAGCTCGTGCGCGACGTGCGGGCGCGGGTGCGCGCGTCCTGGCGCGAACGCGGAGCCGCGGACGCCGAACTCGGCTGGACCGACGGCGTGTTCGACCCGGACGTGCTGACGATCGGGTTCGCCCGCCGGGTCCCGTCGTACAAGCGGCTCACGCTGATGCTGCGCGACCCGGAGCGGCTCACCCGGCTGCTGCTGCACCCGGAGCAACCCGTGCAGATCGTGGTGGCGGGCAAGGCGCATCCGGCGGACCACGGCGGCAAGGAGCTGATCCAGGAACTGGTGCGCTTCGCCGACGATCCGCGCGTACGGCACCGCATCGTCTTCCTCCCCGACTACGGGATGCACATGGCGCAGGCGCTCTACGCCGGATGCGACGTGTGGCTCAACAACCCGCTGCGTCCACTGGAGGCGTGCGGCACCAGCGGCATGAAGGCCGCGCTCAACGGCTGCCTCAACCTCTCGGTACGGGACGGCTGGTGGGACGAGTGGTTCGAGGCGGACTTCGGCTGGGCGGTGCCCAGCGTGGACGGTGCGGCCGCCGAGGACGCCGACCGCCGGGACACCGTCGAGGCCGCCGCGCTCTACGGCCTGATCGAGGATCACGTCGCGCCGTGCTTCTACGACCGGGGCGAGGGGGAAGGGCCGCGCGGCGGGCCCGGCAAGGGCGGCGTACCGGCCCGCTGGGTGGAGATGGTGCGCCGTACGCTCACCCGGCTCGGCCCGAAGGTCCAGGCGGAGCGGATGGTGCGCGAGTACGTCGAGCGGCTGTACGGACCCGCTGCCCGCGCCCACCGCGAGCTGGACGCGGTCAGCGCGCGAGAACTGGCCGCGTGGAAGGCACGGGTGCGGGCCGAGTGGCCGTCGGTCGCCGTCGGCCGCGTCGAGCACGCCGGCCCCGGTCAGGAGCGGGGGCATGACCACGAGCAGCACCCGGACCGCCGACAGGGGCCCGACGGCGCCCTGGATCTCGGTCTCGGCTCGTGCCTGACCCTGCGGGCGCGGGTCGCCCTGGGAAGGCTGTCCCCGGAGGACGTCGAGGTGCAGGCCGTCGCCGGACGGGTCGACGCCGGTACGGGCCGCATCGCCGGCGGCGACGCGGTGAAGGTGCCGCTCAAGCCCGTCACTTCGGCGGGCGGAAGCGGAGGCCCGGACCTCGACGGGCGCTGGACCTATGAGGGGACCGTCACGCCCGGCCGTACCGGCCCCTTCGGATACACGGTGCGTGTGCTGCCCGCGCACCGGCTGCTCGCCTCGGGCGCCGAAATGGGCCTGGCGGCCGCACCCCCGGACGGGGACGGGGAGGAGAACGGGAACGGGGACGGCGAGGCCGGCGGCGTCTGAACAAGGCGACGGGGCGGGTACCGCGCGCGAACTGCGCACGGTGCCCGCCCCGTCCTTTCAGCTGTGCCCTCCGGCTGGCCGACTGCGATCTCCGCCGGCAAGCCGCCTGCGATCTCCGCCGGCAAGCCGACTGCGATCTCCGCCGGCAAAGCCGGACTTGATCACTTGACCGCGACGGCCGTCCAGGCTGCCTCGACCGCCTTGGTCTCGGCGCTGTCGGCGCCGAAGAGGTCGTTCGAAGCCTTCACCGTCGCCTCACGGGCTGCCTTGTAGTCCGTGTTGGCGGTCATGTTCTCGGTCAGTGCCTTGAACCAGATCTGCTGGGCCTTGGTGATCCCGATGCCCTCGATGGTCGAGCCGTCGGAGGTCGGCGAGTCGTACTCGACACCGTTCTTCTCGGACTTGCCACTGCCCATGGACATGAGGAAGAACCAGTGGTTGGCGATGCCGGACGAGTAGTGCACGTCGACGTCGCCGGCCTTGTCGCTCCACTCGTCGAGCGAGTTGCCGTCCTTGCTCGGCTTGTCCATGTAGCGCAGCGGAGTGCCGTCGCCGTTGATGTCGATCTCCTCACCGACGTGGAAGTCGGCGACGTCTTCCTTGTTCTCCGGGGCGTGGAACTCCGTGGCCGCGGCGAAGATGTCCGAGGTGGCCTCGTTCAGACCGCCGGACTCACCCGCGTACACCAGCTTCGCGGTCGTCGAGGTGACACCGTGCGACATCTCGTGGGCCGCGACGTCGAGCGAGGTGAGGGGCTTCTTGTTGCCCTCGCCGTCGCCGTAGGTCATGCAGAAGCAGCTGTCGTCCCAGAAGGCGTTGACGTAGTTGTCGCCGTAGTGGACGCGGCTGGGCGCACCCTTGCCGTCACCCGCGATGCCTTCGCGCTTGAACTCCTCCTTGAAGAAGTCCCAGGTCTGCTGGGCGCCGTAGTGCGCGTCGACGGCTGCGGTCTGCGGGTCGTCCGGCTTGCCGGTGCCCCACTTGTTGTCCTCGTCGGTGAAGTCCTTGCCGTCACCGCTCTCGCCGTTCTCCAGGTTCGTGGTCTTGCTGCCGCCACGGGACTTGTCGCTCAGCGTGAACTTGCCGTCCGCGCCGTCCGTGGAGAGCTTGACCTCGCCGCTGTACTGGCTCGCGCCGGTGCCGTCGGCCTCGTGGATGCCCTGGAACTCGAAGAGCTTCTTGCCGGACTTGGCGTCGGTGATGACGTGCAGTTCGCTGGGCGCGCCGGACTTCTGGGTGCCGCCCTTGACGGTCTCCCAGGCCAGTACGGGCTTGCCGGTCAGCGCGAAGACGATCTGGCGCGGGGCCTTGCTGCCCTTCGCCTTCGGGGTGGCCGGCTTCTCGGCCTTGCTGACGCCCTTGGTGGAGACCTTGATGTCGGCCTTCGTGGACTTGGTGACGCCGGTGTGCTCGCCCGACTTGGACTTGTGCACGACCATGTCGCCGCCGAGGACCGGCATGCCGTCGAACGTCCGCTCGTAACGGACGTGGGTGGCACCGTCCTGGTTCTTGATGACGTCCCTGACCTGGAGCTTCTCCTTGGAGCCGAGGCCCAGGGCCTTGGCGTCCGCGGCCTTGGCCGAGGCGGAGTCGGCCTTCTTGATGGCCTGGGTCTTCTGGGCCGCGCTCATGGGGGCGGCCTGAGCGCCCGCCTTCGCAGTGGACCCTTCGTCCGCGGGACCGGCGGTGGCCGTGCCTGCCGTGACGCCGGCGACGACGAGCGCGGCGCTGGCCGCGAGGGCGGATATCCGCTGCTTCTTGCTCAACGATCTCACTCGGTGGCTCCTTCTGCCGTGGGGGCCGGGCGGCTGCTGTCTGCGGCCGCCCGTGCAGAACTGTGGAACAGGAATGCGAGTTGTCGTGCTCCTGTGCGAAAGCACGAACATTGGTCAGACTACTGTCGGGTACGCGCGACTGTCACCGCTTCCGGCACACGGTGCTCACGGCTTGACCAGAATTTGTCCGTTGCCGCCTTTCAATTCCCCGGATAACGGACGCCGTTGCGTGGGTGTCCCCGGCGGAGGCAGGGGGAAGCCGGGCCTTTCCGCAGGTCGCGAGCGGGTGGGCCGGTGGGCGCGAGTGGCCGGGTGGGCTTCATCGGGCCGTCGCTCCAGGCGCTGTGCGGGGCCCGCCAACCCTCCGGCGTCAGCGATCAGTTGGCGGGAAAGCGGTCCTCCGCGAGCCGCCCTCGCCCGGTCACCGGCATCCGGGTACGCGATCTCCGCCGCCGAGGCCGGCGGGTGACCACAGTCGCAGTACGCGCCCGAAGCGCCGTCAGCATCGCGCGCTGAACGGTCTCTTCGCCCGCAAGAGAGGGGAGGGCGGCGGCGCGTGCGGGTCGGTGACGGCCGGGTCCGCGGGCAGCGCGCGGGCTTCAGCCGCCGTTTCCGGTCGAGTCGGTGCTCGCACGCGGATGGTCTGCCCGGGATGCTTCCTCTACGGGACGTCTCGTCCGCCGTGCACGGAACATCCAGTCCACCGTTCCACCGTGCGGTATGTCCGGTTCGTTGCCCCTGCGGCGGCGGGTCGTTGGTCTCCGTACGGACGAGCTTCACGGGGAGTGGCATGGAACGGGCGGGGCGGACAGGGCAGTCGGGACAGTCGGGCTGGAAGGGTCTGCTGATGAGGACCATGTTGCTGAAGTGCTCGCCCGCGGCTCTGTGCGCGATGGGCACTCTGCTGGCGGGCTGCGGTGCGATGATCGAGCCGCAGACCCCCGCACAGCTGATCGAGGTGACGCCGCGGGACGGGGCCGAGGACGTAACGGCGAAAGGTAACCTGCGCGTCACCGCGACGGAGGGCCGCCTGGACAAGGTGGAGGTCGCGCGCCGCAGCCGCGGCGCGGCGCACGCCGTGCCAGGCAGCATCTCGTCCGACGGGCGCACATGGCGGCCCTCGGAGTCGGCCCGCAGACTCAAGCTGGGCAGCAAGTACACGGTCGACGTCGTCGCGCTCGACGACGAAGGGCGCCGGGCCGCCCGGCACACCACCTTCACCACCAAGGCCCAGCCGCGCCGCTTCATCGGCTTCTTCACGCCGGAGCACCGGCAGACCGTCGGCACCGGCATGATCCTCTCGATCAGGTTCAACCGGCCGATCGCCGAGCGGGAGGCCGTCGAGCGCGGCATCCGCGTCACCGCGAGCCCGCCCGTGAAGGTGGCACCGCACTGGTTCGGCGCCTCGCGTCTGGACTTCCGGCCCGAGGAGTACTGGAAGCCGGGCACCCGCGTCACGCTGGATCTGCGGCTTCGCGGTGTGCGAGGCGCTCCGGACGTGTACGGGGTGCAGCGCAAGACCGTCCACTTCACGGTCGGCCGCGACCAGCGCACCGTGGTGGACGCCCGGCGTCACACGATGACCGTGCACCGTAACGGCGAGGTGGTCCGGCGGGTGCCCGTCACGACGGGGTCGGCGAAGAATCCGACGTACACGGGGGACATGGTCATCAGCGAGAAGTTCGAGGTGACCCGGATGAACGCGCGGACTGTCGGCTTCGGGGGCGAGTACGACATCGAGGACGTGCCGCACGCGATGCGCCTGACCGACAGCGGAACCTTCCTGCACGGCAACTACTGGGCTCCCAAGCGCACGTTCGGCAAGGCGAACGTCAGTCACGGGTGCATCGGGCTGCGTGACAGGAAGGGCGGCGACCCCGGCAGCCCCGCCGGGACCTTCTTCCGCGAGTCTCTCACGGGAGACGTGGTGACCGTGAAGAACTCCGGTGAGCGCACGGTCGCACCGGGCAACGGCCTCGGCGGCTGGAACATGCCCTGGTCGTCCTGGACGGACGGCTCGGCGCTGGACTGACGCCCCGCAGCAATGGGCATGCCGTAGAGAGAAATCGCGACGGAACGGTGACACTCTCGGGGATTTCTTCTCCATCTCGGTGTGATTATCTAGCGCGTGCACAGTCGTGTTTTCGGTTCGGGGGCCGCACGATCATGCCGGCAGCCGTGCGAGGGGAGTAGCCCGCTGTGGATCTGAAGACCGTCGCCAGGGAAGCGAAGGAAAAGCTGAGCCCGGAGGCGATACGGGGGGCGATGCAGGGGGACAGCCGGACCCAGGTGATAGGCGGGTCAGCCGTTGGTCTCGTCGTGCTCGCCGTTGTGCTCGTGCTGACGCTGACGACCTGCGGCGGCGCCGGCGGAGGAGCCGGAGGCCAGGCCGGCGGGGACGACAAGCCGGAGAAGTCGCGGGCGGTCGTCGAGATATCCCCCAAGGACGGCGCGGACGGTGTCGGCACCCAGGACGCCCTGAAGGTGACTGCCGACAAGGGCAAGCTCGTCAAGGTGGACGTCAAGGACGAGGACGGCAAAACGGTCGCGGGTGAGCTCGCCAAGGGCGGGAAGGCGTGGACGCCTGCGACCCACCTGACGACGAAGACGAAGTACACGGTCGAGGCACACGCCGAGGACGCCGACGGCCGCAAGGCGACCGAGAAGGCACGCTTCACCACCCTCACCCCCGACAGCACCTTCATAGGCCGCTTCAACCCTGACGACGGCGCCAAGGTGGGCGTGGGGATGCCCGTCTCCATCAACTTCAACCACGCCATCCAGGACCGTGCGGCCGTCGAGAAGGCGATCTCCGTCACCGCCGACCCCGAGGTCGACGTGGAGGGCCACTGGTTCGGGAACAACCGCCTCGACTTCCGGCCGGAGGAGTACTGGAAGGCGGGCACGAAGGTCGAACTCGACCTGAACCTCGACGGTGTGGAGGGCTACGACGGCGTCTACGGCGAGCAGGACAAGGCCGTGAACTTCACCATCGGGCGGAGCCAGGTCAGCGTCGTCGACGCGAAGTCCAAGACGATGACCGTGACCCGCGACGGCAAAGAGCTGAAGAAGATCGACATCAGCTCCGGAAGCCCGGAGAACCCCACGTACAACGGCCGGATGGTGATCAGCGAGCGTCACAAGGAGACGCGGATGGACGGCGACACCGTCGGCTTCGGACGCAACGAGGAAGCGGGCGGCTACGACATCAAGGACGTGCCGCACGCCATGCGCCTGTCGACCTCCGGGACCTTCATCCACGGCAACTACTGGCTGACGCAGGGGCAGTTCGGCTCGGTCAACGCCAGCCACGGCTGCGTCGGGCTCTTCGACAAGAAGGGCGGCAACGACAAGGGCACGCCGGGCGCCTGGTTCTACAACGAATCGATCATCGGCGACGTGGTGGAGATCAAGAACTCCAAGGACAAGACGATTCAGCCCGACAACGGCCTCAACGGCTGGAACATGGACTGGGACGAGTGGAAGGCCCCGCAGGAATAGCGGTGCTGCCGCGGAAGCGGGCGGCGAACCGGAAGCAGTGCTGCCGCACGCGCGGCGCCGGCGCGGGGCTTCGCGGGACGGTGCGGCCGGAGCGTGCGGCCGCACCATCGGCCTGACGCGTAACGGCCGTTAACCTTCCCCCATGACTGTGAATCTCGAAGTCGCCGAGGGCGTCGGCACGATCCGCATCGACCGTCCTCCGATGAACGCGCTCGACATCGCCACCCAGGACAGGCTGCGTGAACTCGCCGAGGAGGCGACCGTACGCGACGACGTACGGGCCGTCGTGATCCACGGCGGGGAGAAGGTCTTCGCCGCGGGCGCGGACATCAAGGAGATGCAGGCCATGGAGCACGCGGACATGGTCAAGCGTTCCAAGGCGCTGCAGGACTCCTTCACCGCCGTCGCCCGCATCCCCAAGCCCGTCGTCGCGGCCGTCACCGGCTACGCGCTCGGGGGAGGCTGTGAGCTGGCGCTCTGCGCGGACATCCGCGTCGCGGGCGAGGGGGCCAAGCTGGGGCAGCCGGAGATCCTGCTCGGGCTCATTCCCGGCGCGGGCGGCACCCAGCGGCTCGCCCGGCTCGTCGGGCCGTCCAAGGCCAAGGACATCATCTTCACCGGGCGCCAGGTCAAGGCCCCGGAGGCGCTGCAGATGGGGCTCGTCGACCGGGTGGTGCCGGACGAGGAGGTCTACGAGCAGGCGCGGGCCTGGGCCGCTCAGCTGGCCAAGGGTCCGGCGATCGCGCTTCGCGCCGCCAAGGAGTCGGTCGACGTCGGCCTGGAGACGGACATCGACTCCGGGCTCGCCGTCGAACGGAACTGGTTTGCGGGGCTGTTCGCCACGGAGGACCGTGCGACGGGCATGCGCAGCTTCGTCGAAGAGGGTCCCGGGAAGGCGAAGTTCGGCTGATTGGGCGCCTTCCGGTGTGACGGTGGCACCGCCGCTCCATCGCTCTGAAGCCCCGTCATGCGTGCGGCACCCCCCGTACGGGGTGGGGTGGCTGGGGGTGGCGCACAGCGCCGTCCGAGTGCGCCCCACCTTGTGGGGGAACGGGACGGAATCCGGCAGGGTCCTGCGTGCGGCACCTTCACAGCCCGGCCGCTCCGGCGCCCGGCGGAGCGTCGTGCCAGGTCACGGCCGTATGTGTCGCTTCGCGGCGTTGCCCGCACCGAACGGGCCGGTATGCGGAGGGAGTTGTTCCGGAAGGTGGGATCTGGTTGAACCGCCCCACAACCCCCCTGCTCCCGCCATGATGGTGGCCATGGCGGGACAGGGAGAAGTGGCGAACGTGAGCGAGCGGATGCCAGAAGTCCCGGGTGAACCGACGAGCGACGGCCTCTCCGGCGGCGTTCTCGATCTCGTCGGTGACCCGACGATCGGTGAGGTGCGGCTGCCCAACCGCCCCGAGTCGGCGAGACGCGCCCGCCGGCTCGCCCGTACCGTCCTGGAATCGCACTGGTCGCTGCCCGAGCCCGTCACCGACGACGCCGTCCTGCTCGTTTCCGAACTCGTCGGCAACGCGGTGCGCCACACCGGCGCACTCGTCTTCGGGCTGCGGATGATGCGCCGCCGCGGCTGGATCCGCGTCGAGGTGCGCGATCCCTCCCGCGGACTGCCGTGTCTGCTGCCGGTGCACGGCATGGACACCAGCGGGCGCGGCCTCTTCCTCGTCGACACGCTCTCCGACCGCTGGGGCGTCGACCTGCTTCCCCGCGGCAAGACGACCTGGTTCGAGATGCGCGTCGTCGCCTGATGTGACCCGCGGGCACACCTCGTACGCCCCGCCCTCCTGCCGCCGGTTAGGCAGTTCACCCCGGGGCGGCCGCCCGCGCTCCTCGATGTCCTGGTTGACCATGGCCGGCCGGGGACGGACGATCTGGGCTGCGGCGGCGCCTTCGGCCGGACGGCCGGGGCACCAGCACGCGGAACACGAGGAAGGGGCAGGACAGGTCATGGAGCGCAACTCCGCGAAACTCACCGGCCCCGAGGGCGAACCGCTGATGTGGGTCGGCGTCAACTACTGGTCCCGCACCGGCGGCCCCCTGATGTGGCGCAGCTACGACGCCGCGGTGGTCGAGGAGGAGCTGCGCACGATGCGGGACCACGGCATCACCCTCACCCGCAGCTTCCTGTACTGGCCGGACTTCATGCCGGAGGAGAACACCCTCGACCCGGCGATGCTGGAGCGCTACGACGACTTCCTGGAACGGCACGCGGCGCTCGGGATGCAGACCGTCCCCACCTTTCTCGTCGGACACATGTCGGGGCAGAACTGGGACCCGGCCTGGCGCCGCGGCCGCGACGTCTTCGCCGACGCCTCCTTCGTCGCCCAGCAGGAGTGGTACGTACGCGAGACGACCGCACGGTGGAAGGACCATTCCGCCGTCGCGGGCTGGCTGCTGACGAACGAGATCCCCATCTACGCGGACTGGCCCTCGCGCGGCATCGGCACGCTCGACGCGGATACCGTCCTCGCCTGGGCGAAGACCCTTACCGGCGCGGTGCGTTCGGCCGGTGCCACGCAGCCCGTCTCCATCGGCGACGGAGCCTGGGGCGTGGAGACCTCCGGCGCGGACAACGGCTTCCGCATCCGCGACCTCGCGGAGCTGGTCGACTTCCACGGCCCGCACGTCTACCGCATGGAGACCGACGCCGTACGCCAGCACCTGGGCGCCGCATTCGTATGCGAACTCCTCGACATCGGCGGAAAGCCCGTGATCATGGAGGAGTTCGGGCTCACCTCCGACTGGGCGTCCGAGCAGAACGCCGCCCACTACTACCGGCAGATCCTCCACACCACGCTGCTCGCGGGGGCGACCGGCTGGATGGCCTGGAACAACACCGACTACGACGCGCTTGAGGACCAGGAGCCCTACAGTCACCACCCGTTCGAGATGCACTTCGGCATCACCGACTGCGAGGGCCGCCCGAAGGAGCAGCTGCGCGAGGTCCGGCGTTTCACCGAGGTGCTGAGGCGCACCGACGCCCCGCGGCTGAGCCGTCCCGGCGCACGTGCCGCCATCGTCGTCTCGTCCTTCCTGGAGAAGATGTATCCCTTCACCCAGCCGGACGACCGCACCGGCGTCCTCACCAGCACCCGCCAGGCCTACGTCGCCGCGCGCGAGGCCGATCTGGGTGTGGGCGTGGCGAGGGAGGCCGACGGGCTTCCCGGCGACTGCTCGCTGTATTTGCTGCCCTCGGTCAAGCAGCTCACGGCACCCGGCTGGTCCCGGCTGCGGCGGCTCGCGGAGGGCGGAGCCACCGTGTACGCCTCGTACTTCGCCGGGGTGCACGACCATGCGCGCGGTGCCTGGTGGCCGCGGCTCGACGAGACCTTCGGTGTACGGAAGAAGCTGCGCTACGGCCTGGCCGACACCATCGAGGACGACGAGCTGCGCATGGTCTTCCAGCGCGGCTTCGGCGGCATCGCCGCGGGCGAGGAGCTGGTCTTTCCCGTCGCCGGCACGGAGAGCTCACGCTCGTACCTGCCCGTCGAGCCGGACGGGGCGGAGGTCCTCGCGGCCGACGCACACGGCCGCCCCGCGCTGCTGCGCCGCGGCACCGGCAGCGGCGCCATGGTGCTGTGCACGTACCCCGTCGAGCACATGGCGGCAGTCACCCCGCGCGTCAACCCGGAGCCGACGTGGCGGCTGTACGCGGCGCTGGCCGCCGAGGCCGGGGCGGCACCGGAGGTCTCCGTCCCCGACCCGCGCGTGATGACGGGGCTGATGGAGCACGAGGACGGACGGAGCTTCGTGTGGTTCATCAGCCAGCACGACGAGCCGCTGACCGCGCAGCCAGAGCTCCCCGGCGGCGCCGCGCTCCGCAGCCTCGACGGCGGCCGGCTGAGCGAGGTCGGGCTGCCCCCGTTCGGCGTCGTCGTCGCCGAGATGACACGGTGAGAACGGCAGGCCGCCGACCAGGAGAGGAGCACGGCAGCATGAGGATCGAGTCCGCCGAGACAATCGTCACCAGCCCCGGGCGCAACTTCGTGACGCTGCGCCTGGTGACCTCGGACGGCGTCACGGGCCTGGGCGACGCCACGCTCAACGGCCGTGAGCTGTCCGTCGCCTCCTACCTCCGGGATCATGTGGCGCCGCTGCTGACGGGCCGGGACGCCCGGAACATCGAGGACACCTGGCAGTACCTCTACCGCGGGGCCTACTGGCGGCGCGGTCCGGTCACCATGGCCGCCGTCGCGGCCGTCGACACGGCTCTGTGGGACATCAAGGCCAAGGCGGCGGGCATGCCGCTGTACCAGCTCCTGGGCGGGGCCAGCCGCCGCGGCGCCCTCGCCTACGGTCACGCCTCCGGGCGTGACATCCCCGAACTGCTCGACTCCGTACGGGCCCACCTCGCCGACGGCTACCGCGCCATCCGCGTTCAGACGGGCATCCCCGGACTCGACTCGGTGTACGGCGTCGCCGCCTCCGGCGCCGGACCGGGCGAACGCTACGACTACGAGCCGGCCCGCCGCAGCGCCTCGGGCCCGGCCCTGCCGGTGGAGGAGACCTGGGACACCCGGGCCTATCTGCGTCATGTGCCGCGCGTGTTCGAGGCCGTACGCGAGGAGTTCGGGCCGGAGCTGCCGCTGCTGCACGACGGGCACCACAGGATGACGCCCATCCAGGCGGCGAAGCTCGGCAAGTCCCTTGAGCCGTATGACCTGTTCTGGCTGGAGGACGTCACGCCGGGCGAGGACCAGGCGGCGCTGCGCCTGATCCGCCAGCACACCACCACGCCGCTGGCCATCGGCGAGGTGTTCAACTCGGTGCACGACTACACCACTCTGCTCAGCGAGCGGCTGATCGACTACGTGCGCTCCGCGGTAACCCACACCGGCGGTGTCACCGCCATGAAGAAACTGCTCGACCTCGCGGCCGTCTACGGCGTCCGCTCCGGCATGCACGGGCCGACCGACATCTCACCGGTGGGCATGGCGGCGGCGCTCCATCTCGACCTGGCGGTGCACAACTTCGGCATCCAGGAGTACATGCGGCACTCCGCCGACACCCTGGAGGTCTTCCGTACGTCGTACAGCTTCGAGGAGGGCCTGCTGCATCCGTCCGAGACCCCCGGACTCGGCGTCGAACTCGACACGGACGCCGCCGGCCGCTTCCCCTACGAGCCCGCCTACCTGCCCGTCAACCGCCTCACCGACGGGACCGTCCACGACTGGTGAGCCGTGGGCGGTCCTGCCGGGAGGCGCCGGCCGGGCTGATTGAGGCCCGTCAGGGCTGCTTGCGGTACTGCGCGCCGACCTTCCGTGCCTCGTCCTGTGACTTGCGCAGCGCCGCTGCCACGGACTGTTCCCCCTTGATGGCGGCACTCAACTCCCGCGAGACGCTGTCACCGAGGCCCGTGAACTCCGGGACCCCGACGAACTGGATTCCGACGGTGGGCCGCCGCTGCACACCCGGCGTGCGCGGGTCGGCCTCCCGGATCGCCTTCTCCGTCGCGTCACCGAAGGCGCTCGCGGCCTTCTTGTACTGCGGCCGGTCGAAGGTCGACTCCCGCTTCCCGGCGGGTACGTTCTCCCAGCCGATCTCGCGGCCGACCAGCTTCTCGTACTCCTTGCTCGACGCCCACGAGATGAACTCCCAAGCCGAACGCGGCTGTTCGGAGGACTTCTGCAGGCCCCACGCCCAGGTGTAGAGCCATCCCGAGGACTTGGTCTCCTCGACCGGCGCCGGTACGTAGCCGATCTTGCCCTTGACGGGTGATCCGTCGGCCTCCAGGGGACCGGCACCCGCGGTCGCGTCGTACCACATCGCGGACCTGCCGTTCTTCATGTTGCGCAGGCAGCCGGCGTAGCCGGACTTCGTGGCGTTCTTCTCCCCGTGGTCGCGTACGAGGTCGACGTAGAACTGGGCCGCGTCGGCGAAGCCGGGGTCGGTGAGCTTCGCCTTCCAGTGCTGGTCGAACCATGTGCCGCCGAAGGTGTTGACGACCGTTGTCAGCGGCGCGGTCATCTCCCCCCAGCCCGGCTGTCCGCGCAGACATATGCCGCTCATGCCCTCCTCCGGGCGGTCGGCCTCTTCGGCCAGGGACGCGACCTGTCCCCACGTGGGCTTCTCGGGCATCTTCAGGCCGAGTTCGTCGAAGACGTCCTTGCGGTACATCAGGAAGGAGGACTCGCCGTAGAAGGGCTCCGCGTACACCTTTCCGTCCGCTCCGCTGAGGGAGAGCTGGATCGGCAGCAGGATGTCGCTCTGGTCGAAGCCGCGGTCCTTGGTGATGAACGAGTCCAGCGGTCTCAGCCAGCCGCGGCGGGCGTAGTCGCGCGTCTCGAAGTTGCTGATGGTCGCGACGTCGTAGCGCCCCGACTGTGCGGAGAAGTCCTTGTGTACCTGCTCGCGGACCTCGTTCTCGGGAACCGTGGTGAAGTCGACCCTGATGCCCGTCCGCTTCGTGAAGTGCTCGGCGGTGAGCTTCTTCAGCTCCAGCATCTGCGGGTTGTCGACCATCAGCACTTCGATGGACTTCTTCTCCGGCGGAGCCTCTTCCTGCGAGGTGCACGCCGCGAGCAGACCGGCCGTGACGGCCCCCGCCGCCACCATGACTACCGTCCTTCCTCTGTATCCGGACCTGTTCCGGGTGTTGAACACAGACTCTCCTCGGGATGGTTCTGGTGCGCGGCCCGCGAGAGGCGACCGGCACCCCCCGGGGGTTGCCTCCGGGGGGTGCTTCCGGGACACCTCGACGCAGCGTGACGCCGTCCGTGCGGAGAGTTCTACATGCCCGAGATAGCTGAAAAACAGTCCGAACGGCCTTCGATCCTGCCTGCTTGTGCCTGAGTTGAGGCCGCATTCGAATCCGCTGACCTGCGGAAGGAGAGTTACGTGTGCGTACGGGCTGCCCGTTTCCCGCTCTGGGGGTGCCCGTTCCGCTTCCGATGGCCTAGGCCAAGTGCCGCCGCTACGCGGGTAGTTGACGACGAAGGGCGCGACGAGGGGTCTTCACGGACCCCTCGTCGCGCCCTCGCGATTTCCTCACAGACCGTCCGGCGGGTGCGGCGACGGCGGACCGGCAGATCGCCCGTCCGTCCGGTCGGCCGCCGCCGGCCGCTCAGCCCACCGGCTTGGCCTCGGAGACGCTCTCCGGGCAGCGGCGCGACGGCACCACGGCCATTCCGCGTGGGGCGGGCGTCCGCGGACGCCTCGCGTGGTAGACGAGCGCGGGCGGCAGGTTGCGCCACACCGTGCGCCCCGGCACCACCTCTTCGAAGGTGGTGTGAAGCAGCTGCCGGAAACGCAGCGCCGAAGCGAGCCGCAGGGCATGCACGTACCCGAAGGTCGTGAACGCTCCGCCCGGCGCGAGCACACGGCTCACGGCCGAGAGGATCTCGTGCTGCACGTCATGCGAGAAGGAGGCCCAGGGCAGCCCGCTGACCACCACGTCCGCCTTGTCCAGGCCACGCTCGTGGAGGAGCTGGGGCAGCGTGGAGGCGTCGGCGTCGATCACGTCCACCATCCGGCAGCGCCAGCGCAGCTGATCGGCCAGCCGCGGATTCGCCTCGACGGCCAGCTGGTGCCCCCGGCCGCTCAGCTGCTCCTCGATGATGCTGGTGACCGCCCCCGTTCCGGGGCCGAGCTCGACCACGACCGGATCTCCGAGTTCGGGCACGGGCGCGGTGATCGCCTCGGCGAGTCTGGGGGAACTGGGTGCGACTGCGCCGATGTCGGCGGGTGATCGGAGGAACTCGCGCAGCATCGTGCCGGTCTCGCTCGTCAACGCTCTTTGCCTCTCGGGGACGTCAAGGGCTCGTCGAGACCGGCCAGGAACACAGCGCCTTCAGGTGGCTGACGGAGGGGCTGCGACGGGGGCGGCACGACCTCGCGGGGACAACCGTACCCATGGAATCCCCGATCGCGGCCACGCCCTGGAAGCTAATGGCCCGTAACCTGCCTCACCTGCGGATTCGTATTCGGGGCAAGGGGTTCCCGTATGCGGAGCATCCCGTCGAACCGGCCGCGCCGAGGCCGAAGCCGCAGCTGAGGGCGGAGCAGGCGAATCGGCATATTACGGGCATCCGAGGCTGTTATTCCGGCCACGGCCTTGGGCCGGCGCGTGCAGCACGCGGGCGTGTGCGCGGAGCCGCCGATGTCGCAGGCGCGAGGCGCCGTGCCAGTCGAAGTCGACGGAGGCGGAGAGCTTCTCCAGTGCTTCGGACGGGCCACCGGCCAGGTGTCTGCTCCGGCGATTCCTCGGGCAGCCTGAGAGCCGAGTCGAGCGCCGGCCCGGGACCCCCTGGGAGCCGGTGACCCCGATGCCGCTCCAGGAGTCTGCGGAACCTAGCTGCTGTGCGAGCGCTGTCCGCGTACCGGCATGCACAAGAGCGCTCCTGTCTTGCCTCGGCCTGACCGCCTCCGAACGATCACGCTGATTCGATGTCAGTAGGAGATGCGAGCATGCGCCCATGGAGCCATCGAAGATCGTTCATGAGTTGTGGGATCGCATGCAGGCGCGAGACTGGGTCGGGGTCGGTGAGCTGCTTGCGGACGACGTAGTCATCGAGTGGCCGGTCAGCGGCGAACGGATCGTGGGCCGGGGCGATTACGTGAGCATCAATGCGGAGTATCCGGAGGGCTGGTCGATCCGGTTGCTGCGGATCGTGGCCGCGGGGGAGGAGGTGGTCTCCGAGGTGGAGGTGCCGCACGAGACGATGGGTGTGCACCGGGTGGCGTCGTTCTGGACGGTGCGTTCCGGGCAGATCGTCGCCGCTCGGGAGTATTGGAGTGAGCTGGGCTCGGATCCGGCCCCGGAATGGCGTGCTGACTTCGTGGAGCGCTTGTAGGGCAGCGGGGGCTTCCTCAGCACTCGATGACGTTGACCGCGAGACCGCCGCGTGCCGTCTCCTTGTACTTGACCTTCATGTCGGCGCCGGTGTCCTTCATCGTCTTGATCGCCTTGTCGAGCGAGACGTGGTGGCGGCCGTCGCCGCGCAGGGCCATGCGGGCGGCGGTGACGGCCTTCACCGCCGCCATGCCGTTGCGCTCGATGCAGGGGATCTGGACGAGCCCGCCGATCGGGTCGCAGGTCAGGCCCAGGTTGTGCTCGATGCCGATCTCCGCGGCGTTCTCCACCTTCTCCGGGCCGCCGCCCAGGACCTCGGCCAGCCCGCCCGCCGCCATGGAGCACGCCGAGCCGACCTCGCCCTGGCACCCCACCTCGGCGCCGGAGATGGACGCGTTCTCCTTGAAGAGCAGTCCGACGGCGCCGGCGGCCAGCAGGAAGCGGACGATGCCGTCCTCGTCGGCGCCCGGCACGAACTCGGTGTAGTAGTGCAGCACGGCAGGGATGATGCCCGCGGCGCCGTTCGTTGGGGCGGTGACGACGCGGCCGCCCGCCGCGTTCTCCTCGTTCACCGCCATCGCGTACAGCGTCAGCCACTCCGTCGCGTGTGCCTCGCGTGCGCCCTCGGCCCGAAGCTGCCGCGCGGCCGCCGCGGCCCGGCGGCGCACCTTCAGACCGCCCGGCAGGATGCCCTCCCGGCTCAGCCCGCGCGCGACGCAGGCGCGCATCACCTCCCAGATCTCCAGCAGCCCGGCGCGGATCTCCTCCTCCGAGCGCCACGCCCTCTCGTTCTGGAGCATCAGCTCCGAGACGGACAGCCCGGTCTCGCGGGTCAGCCGCAGCAGTTCGTCGCCGGTGCGGAAGGAGTGCGTGAGCACGGTGTCGTCGGGCTTGATGGGGGAGCCCGCGCCTCCCTCGTCGAGCACGGCCTCGTCGACGACGAAGCCGCCGCCCACCGAGTAGTACGTCTTCTCCAGCAGCGTGCCGCCGGCGGCGTCGTACGCGAAGAGCGTCATGCCGTTCGCGTGGTACGGCAGTGAGCGGCGCCGGTGCAGGACGAGCTGGGACTGCTCGTCGAAGGGGATCTCGTGGGCGTCCCCTATCTCCGTGGCCAGCAGCCGCAGCCGCTTCGACGAACGGATGCCCTCCACTCGTTCGTCGGCCCCTTCGACGTCCACCGACCGCGGCGACTCGCCCTCCAGCCCGAGGAGCACGGCCTTGGCGGTGCCGTGCCCGTGGCCCGTGGCGCCGAGCGACCCGTACAGCTCCGCCCGCACGGACGCCGTGTGCGCCAGCACACCCTCGTTCTTCAGGCGGCCGGCGAACATGCGGGCGGCGCGCATCGGGCCGACCGTGTGGGAGCTGGACGGGCCGATGCCGATCGAGAAGAGGTCGAAGACGGAGACCGCCATGGCGGGCGCCTCCTTTCCGTGCGGGGCATTGCTGGTGGGCCGGGGCCCGGTGGTGGCCGGACGGCCGGACGGGTGCCGGAGTGAGCCGGTCTGCCGGACGGGGCCTGTTACCTGCCCAGGCCGGAGTAGAGCGGGTGCTTCTCGGTGAGCGCGGTGACGCGGGCGCTCAGCGACTTCGCCTTGTCCTCGTCGAAGCCGGGCAGCAGCGCCTCGGCGAGGATGTCGGCGACCTCCCGGAAATCCTCCTCCTGGAAGCCGCGGGTGGCCAGCGCGGGAGTGCCGATGCGCAGGCCCGAGGTGACCATGGGAGGCCGCGGGTCGTTCGGGACGGCGTTGCGGTTGACGGTGATGCCGATCTCGTGGAGCCGGTCCTCGGCCTGCTGGCCGTCCAGGTCGCTGTTGCGCAGGTCGACGAGGATCAGATGGACGTCGGTCCCGCCGGAGAGCACGGAGACGCCCGCGTCCACCGCGTCCTGCTTCAGCAGCCGCTCGGCCAGCAGCCGTGCGCCGGCGACGGTGCGCTCCTGCCGCTCCTTGAACTCCTCCGAGGCCGCGATCTTGAAGGACACCGCCTTCGCCGCGATGACGTGCTCCAGCGGGCCGCCCTGCTGGCCGGGGAACACCGCGGAGTTGATCTTCTTGGCGTACTCCTGCTTCGAGAGGATCACGCCGCCGCGCGGGCCGCCGAGCGTCTTGTGCGTCGTGGTGGTGACCACGTCGGCGTGCGGTACGGGGGAGGGGTGCAGCCCGGCCGCCACCAGGCCCGCGAAGTGCGCCATGTCGACCATGAGCAGGGCCCCGACCTCGTCCGCGATACGCCGGAACGCGGCGAAGTCGAGGTGCCGTGGGTACGCGGACCAGCCGGCGATGATCATCTGCGGGCGGTGCTCGCGCGCCAGCCGCCCGACCTCGTCCATGTCGACCTGGCTGGTCTTCTCGTCGACGTGGTAAGCGACGACGTTGTAGAGCTTGCCGGAGAAGTTGATCTTCATGCCGTGCGTGAGGTGACCGCCGTGGGCCAGGTCCAGGCCCATGATCGTGTCGCCCGGCTTCAGCAGCGCGAACATCGCCGCGGCGTTGGCGGAGGCACCGGAGTGCGGCTGCACGTTCGCCGCCTCCGCTCCGAAGAGGGCCTTGATGCGCTCGCGTGCGATGTCCTCGATGACGTCGACGTGTTCGCAGCCGCCGTAGTAGCGGCGCCCCGGGTAGCCCTCCGCGTACTTGTTGGTGAGGACGGAACCCTGGGCCTCCAGGGAGGCGACGGGAGCGAAGTTCTCCGACGCGATCATCTCGAGGGTGGACTGCTGGCGGTGGAGTTCGGCGTCGACGGCGGCGGCGACGTCCGGGTCCACCTCGTGGAGAGAACTGTTCAGAAGCGACATGGAACCATCCCTGGTGGCAGGCCGGTCGGGCATATTGGCGGACATACGTGCGGCGTTGGGTCGTTGCGGGGGCCGGTCACGGGCCTCCTGGGGCGGCCGTGCGCGCGGTCGCGGGACCGGGTGTCAGCTCCCGGCGGTGAACGAGGCGTACTCGTCGGCCGACAGCAGACCCGCCGGCTCGTCCGAGACACGGACCTTGAACAGCCAGCCGCCCTCGAACGGGGCGGAGTTGACCAGCGCCGGGTCGTCCACGACGTCCTGGTTGATCTCCGTGATCTCACCGGAGACCGGCGCGTAGAGGTCGCTGACCGACTTCGTCGACTCCAGCTCGCCGCAGGGCTCGCCCGCGGTGACGGTGTCCCCGGTCTCGGGGAGCTGGACGAAGACGACGTCGCCGAGGGCGTCGGCGGCGTGCGACGTGATGCCGACGGTCGAGACGCCGTCCTCGGCGTCCGACAGCCACTCGTGCTCTTTGCTGTAGCGCAGCTGCTGCGGGTTGCTCATGTTGCGATTCTCCTGGATGGGAAGGGGACGGAGGGAATCAGTCTTGGCCAGTGGGACGCGGGTCACCCCGGCGGCCGGGGGCACCACCCATGCCTCCCCCTGGCCTTCGGCCCGGGTGTACCCCCAGGCCCAGGGGAGGGCGTCGGCGCGCGCGGGTCACGGGGTGTCCCTGCCGGCATGGACGGGGAGGGCGATCAGCGCTGCCGCTTGTAGAAGGGGAGCGCCACGACCTCGTACGGCTCGTGCTTGCCGCGGATGTCCACCGCGACGCCCTCGGTGCCGGGCTCCGCGAACGCGGGATCGACGTACGCGATGGCGACCGGCTTGCCGAGGGTCGGCGACGGCGCGCCGGAGGTCACTTCACCGACCACCGAACCGTCCGCCGCGGAGACCACCTCGTATCCGGCGCGCGGCACGCGGCGCCCCTCGGCGACCAGGCCGACGAGCTTGCGCGGCGGCGCCTTCTCGGCCTGCGCGGCGGCGGCCTCCAGCGGCTCGCGTCCGACGAAGGCGCCGTCGTTGGCGGTCTTCTCGAACTTCACGATGCGGCCCATGCCGGCGTCGAACGGGGTTGTGCGCGTGGTCAGTTCGTGCCCGTACAGCGGCATGCCCGCTTCGAGGCGCAGGGTGTCGCGGCAGCTCAGACCGCACGGCACGAGACCGGCGGGCTTGCCCGCCTCGGTGAGCGCCTCCCACACGGCGACGGCGTCGGAGGGGGAGACGAACAGCTCGAAGCCGTCCTCGCCGGTGTATCCCGTACGGGCGATGAGGGCCTCGCGTCCCGCGACGGTGCCCGGCAGACCCGCGTAGTACTTCAGCCCGTCCAGGTCGGCGTCCGTGAGGCCCTTGAGAATGCCCGCGGCCTCCGGACCCTGCACGGCGATCAGCGCGTACGCGTCGCGGTCGTCGCGGACCTGGGCGGAGAAGCCGGCGCCGCGCTCGGTCAGCGCGTCCAGCACGGTCTGCGCGTTCGAGGCGTTGGCGACGACCATGTACGTCTCTTCGCCGGTGCGGTAGACGATCAGGTCGTCGAGGATGCCGCCGGAGGCGTCGCACAGCATCGTGTAGCGGGCGCGGCCGACGGCCAGCCGGGAGAGGTTGCCGACCAGCGCGTAGTCCAGCAGCTCGCCGGCCTGGCCGCCGGTGATGGTGATCTCGCCCATGTGGGACAGGTCGAAGAGTCCCGCCCGTGTGCGCACGGCGACGTGCTCGTCCCGCTCGCTGGAGTAGCGGAGCGGCATGTCCCAGCCTGCGAAGTCGGTCATCGTCGCGCCGAGCGCGCGGTGTACGGCGTCGAGTGCCGTGGTGCGGGGGGCGGCGGCCCCGCTGCCGGTGTCGTTCATGTCAGGCTCCCGTGACTCGGTGACGCGGATGTCCTCCCCATCTGTCATCGGAACCTGAGAGGTTCGCCACGAGCCCTCGTGCGCGGGCGGTGGCTTGCACCGTGGGTGGAGCCGCCCGTGGGCGGCCCGCTTTTCAGATCTGCCTCATCCTGCGCGGTATCGGTGCCTGAGAGATTCAAGGGAGGACTTGCTCCTTCGGCGCCCCGGCGACCCGCACACTGTGCGCGGCAGGGAACTCTCCCGCGTGGATTCGAACGGCCGGTATGCAGTTGACTGGCCCGCTCATCATGGCACGGCGACGGGCTCGTGGCACCACCCCGTCAGGGCCTGGGGGCTGGCGCCGACGGTGCGTGCCTCCGCGGGGAGCGGCGCGTGGCCTCCTCGCGGGAGCGGCTCCGGTGCGGTGCGTGCCTCCCCGGGGGAGCGCTCGCCCGCCTCCCGCGGCGGTAAGGCCGCCTTGCTGCACATTACTGTTTCTTGACACTCTCGGAGGCGGACCGCCGACCGGCGGTCACCAGCCGGGAGGGGCGATCAGGTGGGTAGCCTGCGCAGTGCGTACGCGACGGTGACCGGCTGGGGGTATTCATCCGCCGGGCAGCGCAGAGACGCCGACGGCGCGCCGGTGCCGGCACCCGCGGCCGTCGAGGCTCCGGCCCCGCCCGTGCCGTCCTCAGGGGTCGTCGCGCCCCCTCCGCCGGCCCCTTCCGCTCCGGTCGCCCCGTCCGCCGGAGCCGCTGCTGCCCCGGCGGCTGCGGCTGCTGCCCCGGCTGCCGCCGCCGGACCGGCCGTTCCGGCGCCCCCGGCTCCGTACGGCGTCACCGCCAACCCCGGCGATCTGCGCGGCACGGAGATCCGCCGTACGCTCCGCTTCCCCGCCGGCGACAGGGTCGTCGTCTCGGGGCTTCCCGGCAGCGGCAAGTCGACGCTGATCCGCCGTGCCGTCGCCGTACAGGACACCGTCCGCCGCATCGACTCCCAGGACGTGCGCGAGCGGTGGGAGTCCGTGCTCCCGCGCTGGCTGCCGTACGCCGCCTACCGGCCCCTCGTACGCCTCGCGCACTACGCCGGGCTGCGGCGTGCGCTCGCATCCGGTGCGAGCGTCGTCGTACACGACTGCGGCAGCCAGGCCTGGGTGCGCAACTGGCTCGGCCGGGACGCCCTCCGCCGCGGGCGCGCGCTCCACCTCGTACTCCTCGACGTTCCGGCCTCGACGGCGCTGCGCAGCCAGGCCGAGCGCGGCCGTACCGTCTCCGACTACGCCTTCATGCGCCACCGCCGGGCGGTACGGCGGCTCATCGCGGACGCGGAGGCCGGACGGCTGCCACGCGGGTGCGAGTCCGTGGTGCTGCTGGACCGGGGCGCTGCCGGGAGGCTCCCGGGCATGGCTTTCGACTGAGGGCCGGTGGAGGATGACGGCGGGGCGGGCGGCGGACAGGCGGCCGGCCGGCGCACGGCCGCAGCACCGGGACCGGCCGCATCCCTCCGTGACCACCGCACTAGGGTTTCCGCCATGACCATTCCTCAGCAGTACGGGCCGGGCCACGGCGGAGGCTGGCCCGGTAACGAACTGGAGGAGGCCCTCGCCGCCTCCCTTCAGGTGCCCGGCGCGGGTGCCCGGCTGCTGGAGGTGCTCGGACGCAGCAGCGTCTGGGTTCCGCTGCCCGAGGGCGGCGGCCCGAACAGCCCCGATCTGGATCTGCCCACCGTCGAGCTCGACGGGGGTGTGTACGTCCCGGTCTTCAGCTCGGAGCAGCAGTTCCTGCAGGTCGTGGGCGGCCACATGTCCTTCACCGTCGCGCCCGCCCGCGAGTTCGCCCGCGGACTGCCGCCGCAGGTCGGCATCGCCGTCAACCCGGAGGGCACCGTCGGCGTGCCGCTGCCGCCCGAGGCCGTCGCGGAACTGTGCGCCAACACCCCCGGCGAGCAGGCGGCGTGGGGCGTTGCGCGGGGCGCGCGCGTACGGCTATTCGAACCGGACTGGCAGGACGAGCCGGTGGACTTCCTCGCCGCCGCGGCCGGTGAGTTCTCCACGCTGCCGCGGATGCGCACCGCCCGTCGCGCCCTTGCCAGTTCGGAGGGCGATACGCCCGCGCTCTTCATCGGCGTCGAGCTGGACCAGCTCGACCCGGAGGTCCGCCAGGCCGCGCACGAGGCGCTGGCGCGTGCGCTGGGCCGCGTACCGGTCAAGTGGCTCGTGCAGCTCGTGCTGATGGACGCCGCGCAGGACCCGGTCGTCGACTGGATGCGGCACTGCGTGCGCCCCTTCTACTCGCGGGACTGACGCCGGTTCTGCTCGCGGGACCGACGCCGGCCCGGGCCGGCGCAGGACGACAGCCGGCCCTCCGCCCCAGGGCGTAGCGCTTCAGTACGACGCCCCGTGTCGGTGGCGGCTCGTAAGCTGGTTTGATGACGGGGACAACGGGGAGGGCCGCGTTCGCGGACCCGGTACAGATCATGGTGAAAGACCGCTTCCCTGCCGGCCGTGCCGCCCTGCGGGTACCTCCCATGCCGGAGGCCCTTGGGGAGGGCGCGCCGGGGAGCGGTTCCGTAAGAAGGGCGGCCAGGTGAGCGCGGTGGCAGGTGTCGAGCAGCTGCTGGGGCAGGTGTCACCGGGGCGGTATGACACATATGAGGCGTTGCTCGACGCGCTCACCGACAGCGAAGTGTGGATGCTGCTCTGGAACGGCCGTCCGGGCGCGCCCGACGCACAGTACGGAAACATGGAGGTCGGCGGGTACGGCTACGCCCCGTGCGTGACCTCCGCCCAGGAGCTGGCGGCCTCCGGCTGGGACCGTTCGCACGAGATCGTCAGCGGCCGCGAGATCTCCTCCGCGCTCTTCCCGGAGCGCTGGGGGATCTGGCTCAACCCGCACGCCCCGGGCGGCGGGGTCGGTGTCCCGTGGCTCGACCTGCGGCGCATCGCGCTGGGCCTGGACCAGCTGCCCGCCGGTCCGCTGCGGATCAGCGAACCGAGCCTGGACATCGCGCAGTTCTACGCGCTGCTCAGCCAGAACGCACACCGCACCCCGGCCGTGCGGTCCCTGCGCCGCGCCTGGGTGCAGCCCGCGCTGGGCGCCGGCTATCTCGCGATCGGCCTGGATCTGTACGACTCGGGCCGGCAGGCCGTCGAGTCGGCACAGCAGATGATGCGTCAGTCGGTGACCGCGGTGCCGGACGGGCTCCCCGTCTCCAGCGTCGCCATGTCGGACGACTACGACCCCGTGGCGATGTGGCTGCGCCGGAACTCGCGCCCCTTCTTCGACCGTGACGTGCCGACAGCCGACGCCGCTCCGCGGCACGGATACGGATATCCACTCTCCTGACGCCCGTACGGGCGGTCGGTGCCCAACTCGGCCTCGGCGCAAGAGGCCTGCGCACGGAACCGCTGGTGGGCGGTTGTCCACGCGCATTGACCGGATTCCGATAGTCGCGGGCTTCCGTTCGTATAACGGAAGCCCGCGACGCACATCACAGTTAGGCATCCTTTCCCCAGGGGGACTGGCGGGTGATCGCAGGGCGGATGAGACTCCCGAGCGTCGAGGCCTTCGGCCTCTTGTGAACGCGCTACTTGCGAACTGGCCGCTACAGCGGCAGGCGTGGCTGGTCACCCCCGGCCGAGAGAGGGTTCCCCCACGATGACGGCACCACTGCACGACACGTCCGCGGAGACCGCGCCTGTCGATCCCGCTCTCGGTGACGGCGCAGGCGGCGGCAAGTCCATCGAAGGACGCTCTCTCGGACGTATCGCGTGGAACCGCCTCAAGCGGGACAAGGTGGCGCTCACCGGCGGCTGCGTCGTCCTCCTGCTGATCGTGGTCGCCGTGTTCGCGCCGCTCATCGTGAGTGTGCTGGGGCATCCGCCGGACAAGCACCACGAGGAACTGATCGACCCGCTCTTCCAGACACCGAAGGGTGCGCTCGGCGGCATCAGCGGCGACCATCTCCTCGGTGTGGAACCCGGCAACGGGCGTGACCTCTTCAGCCGCATCGTCTACGGCGCACGCGTCTCGCTGCTCGTCGGCTTCCTCTCGGCCATGGTCGCCGTCGTCGTCGGAACCGTACTCGGCGCTCTCGCGGGCTACTTCGGCGGCTGGCTGGACGCGGCCATCAGCCGCGTGATGGACATGCTGCTGGCCTTCCCGCAGCTGCTCTTCATCATCTCGCTGATCTCCGTGGTGCCGAACTCGATGTTCGGACTGACGGGCACAGGCGTCCGGCTGACCGTGATGATCCTGGTGATCGGCTTCTTCGGCTGGCCGTACATCGGCCGCATCGTGCGCGGGCAGACCCTCTCGCTGCGTGAGCGGGAGTACGTGGAGGCGGCGCGCAGCCTCGGTGCCGGGCGGCGCTACATCCTCTTCAAGGAGCTGCTGCCGAACCTGATCGCGCCCATCACCGTCTACACGACGCTGATGATTCCCACCAACATCCTCACCGAGGCGGCCCTCAGCTTCCTCGGCGTGGGAGTCAAGCCGCCGACGGCTTCCTGGGGGCAGATGCTCTCCCAGGCCACGCGCTACTACGAGGCGGATCCGATGTTCATGGTGGTGCCGGGTGTGGCCATCTTCATCACCGTTCTCTCCTTCAACCTCTTCGGCGACGGCGTGCGCGACGCGCTCGATCCCAAGGGGTCCCGTTGACACCCCAGTGCCAGGCACGGCCTGGCTCTGGACCCCGGCCCGGCGCATCCGTGCGGGCCGTGACCTACACCGGAGGATGCAGATCGTGACAACCCAACGCTCATCGAGGCGCAGGATCGCCGCGTCGGCCGTCGCGGTCGCGGCCCTCCTCGTCACCGCCGGCTGCGGTGGCGGCGGCAGTGACGGCGAAGGCGACGGCAAGGCGCCCGGATTCAACGCGGCCAACGGCAAGACGGCGAACGCGTCGGACAAGAAGGGCGGGACGCTGAAGTTCATCGGTACCCAGGACGCCGACTCCTGGGACACCACGCGTGGCTACTACGGCTTCGCCTGGGACTTCATGCGCTACTACAGCCGCACCCTGATCACCAGCAAGCCCGTCGCGGGCAAGGAGAGTTCGGAGCTCGTCCCGGACCTGGCCAAGGCCAAGGCCAAGATCTCCGACGACGGCAAGACCTACTCCTACGAACTTCGCGACGGCATCACCTGGGAGGACGGCAAGCCCGTCACCTCCAAGGACATCAAGTACGGCATCGAGCGGCAGTGGGCGCAGGACGTGCTGTCCGGCGGTCCCATCTACCTCAAGGACACGCTCGACCCGGACGGCAAGTACAAGGGTCCCTACAAGGACAAGTCCAAGGACAAGCTGGGCCTGGAAGCGATCGAGACCCCCAGCGACACCGAGATCGTCTTCAAGCTGCCCAAGCGCAACGGTGACTTCGAGCAGATGCTCGCGATGCCGTCGGCCTCGCCGGTGCGCCAGGACAAGGACACCAAGTCCAAGTACGGCCTGAAGCCCTTCTCCAACGGCCCGTACAAGTTCGAGTCGTACACGCCGAACAAGAAGCTGTCGCTCGTCCGCAACCCCGAGTGGAAGAAGTCCTCGGACAACATCCGCAAGGCGCTCCCGGACAAGATCACGCTCACGCTGATCACCAACTCCGACGAGATGGACAAGCGCCTCATCAACGGCGACTACGACCTGGACATCAACGCCACCGGCATGGAGGCGGCGGGCCGTCAGACCGCCCTCAAGGAGCACAAGGGCAACATCGACAACCCGAGCACGGGTTACATCCGTTACGCGGTCTTCCCGCAGACGGTGAAGCCCTTCGACAACATCCACTGCCGCAAGGCGATGATCTACGGCTCGGACCACAAGTCGATCCAGAACGCCCGCGGCGGCCCGCTCGCCGGCGGTGACATCGGCACCAACATGCTGCCGAAGCTCGTCCCGGGCTCCGACCTGAGCTTCGACCCGTACGGCATCGCCAAGAACGACGGCAAGGCCGATGTGGCCAAGGCCAAGGCAGAGCTGAAGAAGTGCGGCAAGCCGAACGGCTTCAAGACCACGATCGCGGTCCGCAACAACAAGCAGGTCGAGATCGCCTCCGCCGAGGCCATGCAGGCGTCGCTGAAGAAGATCGGCATCGAGGCCGAGGTCGACGAGTACGACGGTGCGCAGACCACGGGCATCATCGGCAACCCGGAGTACGTCAAGAAGAAGAACTACGGGATCATCATCATGGGCTGGGGCCCGGACTTCCCGTCCGGCCAGGGGTACGGCATGCCGCTGTGGCACAGCAAGTACATCCTGGACAACGGCAACAACAACTACGCCATGATCGACGACAAGAAGATCGACGGCATGTTCGCCGACGCCATCGCCGAACTCGACAAGAAGAAGGCAGCGGAGAAGTACGCGGCCATCAACGCCGAGGTCATGAAGGGCGCGTACTACCTGCCCTTCACGTTCGAGAAGAACATCATCTGGCGTTCCAGCAGGCTGACCAACGTCGGTACGACCGATGCCTTCAGCGGTCGCTACGACTACGCCGTGCTGGGCGTCAAGTGACCGTCCGACCCCGCCGGCGCACCCGCCGCTAGGCACGAAGGGCAGGTGAGGGCCGCACAGCGGTGGCCCGGTGAACTCCCCGCAGAACCGGGAGAGTTCACCGGGCCACCGACCGGCCCGTAAGGCAGTGCTCACATATCTGATCAGGCGGCTGTTCGCCGTCGTCGTGATGCTCGTCGTCGTCATGCTGGCGGTCTTCGGCATCTTCTTCCTGATCCCGAAGTGGACCGGCGTCGACCCCGCCACGATGTTCGCCGGGAAGCAGGCCGATGCCCAGGCGCTGGAGGGCATCCGCCAGAAGCTCGGCCTGGACGACCCGATCATCGTCCAGCTCTTCGACTTCTTCAGGGGCATCCTCGCCGGACGCGACTACACCAGCGCCGGCGACACGTACCACTGCGAGGCGCCGTGCTTCGGCTACTCGTTCAAGACCGAGCAGGCCATCTGGCCGATCCTCGCCGACCGGCTGCCCGTCACCCTGGGCCTGGCCGTCGGTGCCGCGATCATCTGGCTGGTCATCGGGCTCGCCGCCGGCGTCGTCTCGGCGCTGCGCCGCGGCTCCATCTGGGACCGTGCGGCCATGGGCATGGCCCTCAGCGGCGTCTCGCTGCCGATCTACTTCACCGGCCTGCTGTCGCTGGCGATCTTCTCCTACGGGCTGGGGCTGGTCAGCAACGAATACACGCCCGTCGAGGAGAGCTTCCCGGACTGGTTCAGCGGGATGATCCTCCCGTGGCTGACCCTGGCGTTCCTCTTCGGCGCCATGTACGCCCGGCTCACCCGCGCCACGATGCTCGAAGTGATGGGCGAGGACTACATCCGCACCGCCCGCGCCAAAGGCGTACGGGAGCCGGTCGTCATCCGCAAGCACGCGATGCGCTCCACGATGACCCCCATCATCACGCTCCTCGGGGTGGACCTCGGTGCCCTCATGGGCGGTGCGATCCTCACCGAGACGACCTTCAGTCTCCCCGGTCTCGGCCAGGCGGTGCTGAAGGCGATCGGTGAGAAGGACCTGCCGCTGATCCTCGGCGTCACGCTGATCACCGCCTCGGCGGTCGTCGTGGCGAACCTCATCGTGGACCTGCTGTACGGCGTGATCGACCCCCGAGTGAGGCTCGCATGACGGAATCGCACAAGACGGGCGTCTCGGCGGTCGGCGAGCCCGCCACCGCCACCGCCGCCCCGGCCCGTTCCTTCCTCGAAGTGCGCGATCTGCATGTGCACTTCCCCACGGAGGACGGCCTGGTGAAGTCCGTCGACGGGCTCTCGTTCCGGCTCGAGAAGGGCAAGACCCTCGGCATCGTCGGCGAGTCCGGGTCGGGCAAGTCCGTCACCTCGCTCGGCGTCATGGGCCTGCACACGGTGGGGCAGTACGGGCGGCAGAAGGCGCGGCTCTCCGGTGAGATCTGGCTCGACGGGCAGGAGCTGCTCTCGGCCGACCCGGACACTGTGCGAAAGCTGCGCGGCCGTGAGATGGCGATGATCTTCCAGGACCCGCTCTCCGCGCTGCACCCGTACTTCACCATCGGGCACCAGATCATCGAGGCGTACCGCGTACACCACGACGTGGACAAGAAGACGGCCCGCAAGCGCGCGGTCGAGCTCCTCGACCGCGTCGGCATCCCGCAGCCCGACCAGCGCGTGAACAGCTACCCGCACGAGTTCTCCGGCGGCATGCGGCAGCGCGCGATGATCGCCATGTCGCTGGTGAACAACCCCGAGTTGCTGATCGCCGACGAGCCGACGACCGCTCTGGACGTCACCGTGCAGGCCCAGATCCTCGACCTGATCCGGGATCTGCAGAAGGAGTTCGGCTCCGCGGTCATCATCATCACCCACGACCTCGGCGTCGTCGCCGAACTCGCCGACGACATCCTCGTGATGTACGGGGGCCGCTGCGTCGAGTACGGCACCGCCGAGCAGGTCTTCTACGAGCCCCAGCACCCCTACACCTGGGGCCTGCTGGGCTCGATGCCGCGCATCGACCGCGCGCAGAGCGAACGCCTCATCCCCGTGAAGGGCTCACCGCCCAGCCTGATCAACATCCCGGACGGCTGCGCCTTCAACCCGCGCTGCCCGTACGCGGATGTACCCAAGGGCAATGTCACGCGCACCGAACGGCCCGAGTTGAGGGAGGTGGGCGACGGTCATCTGTCCGCCTGCCACATGGAGCGCGGCGACCGGGACCGGATCTGGAACGAAGAGATTGCCCCGAAGCTGTGAGTGAGGACGAGCAGATGACGATCCCGTCCCAGCGTGTGACGGATGCCGTGCAGACCAAGGCCGATCCGGAGCCCGGCGAGTCGCTGCTGCGGGTCAGCGGCCTGACGAAGCACTTCCCGATCACCAAGGGCATCCTCAAGCGGCAGGTCGGCGCGGTCAAGGCGGTCGACGGCATCGACTTCGACGTACGGGCGGGGGAGACCCTGGGCGTCGTCGGCGAGTCCGGCTGCGGCAAGTCCACGATGGGCCGCCTCATCACGCGGCTGCTCGAACCGACCGCGGGCACCGTCGAGTTCGAGGGCCGGGACATCACCCACCTCGGTGTGGCGGGAATGCGCCCGATGCGGCGTGACGTCCAGATGATCTTCCAGGACCCGTACTCGTCGCTGAACCCGCGCCACACCGTCGGCGCGATCGTCAGCGCCCCCTTCAAGCTCCAGGGCGTCACGCCCGAGGGCGGTGTGAAGAAGGAGGTGCAGCGGCTGCTGGACCTGGTGGGGCTCAACCCCGAGCACTACAACCGCTATCCGCACGAGTTCTCCGGCGGGCAGCGGCAGCGCATCGGCATCGCACGCGCGCTCGCCCTCAATCCGAAACTCGTCGTCGCCGACGAGCCCGTCTCGGCTCTGGACGTCTCCATCCAGGCGCAGGTCATCAACCTGCTGGACGACCTGCAGGACGAGCTCGGCCTCACCTACGTGATCATCGCCCACGACCTGTCGGTGATCCGGCACGTGTCGGACCGGATCGCGGTGATGTACCTCGGCAAGATCGTGGAGCTGACCGACCGGCGGTCCCTGTACGAGTCGCCCATGCACCCGTACACGCGCGCGCTGCTCTCCGCCGTGCCGGTGCCCGACCCGCGGCGCAAGGCGCAGGGCGGACGCGACCGCATCCTGCTCCAGGGCGACGTCCCCTCGCCGATCAAGCCCCCCAGCGGCTGCCGCTTCCACACCAGGTGCTGGAAGGCCACCGAGGTCTGCAAGACGACCGAGCCGCCGCTGGTCTCCCTGGCCCCCCGCCACGAGGCGGCCTGCCACCACCCGGAGAACGCCCCCGACCAGCACCCCGAGGACAGCACGCCGCTGGCGGACGGAGCGCCGCAGGCGGACTAGGAGCAGCGGAACCCGGGCCTCCCGGGCCCCGGACGTACGGAAGGGCGGCCGCGTAGGCCGCGGCCGCCCTTCCTGTTCCTGTGCTGTTGTCCGTGCTGTTGTCCGGAACATCTGTCCGTCCTGTTGTTGTGCTGTTGTTCCGCTGTGCGTGCTGCCGGATCAGTACGCGGAGTTCACGTTGTCCATGGAGCCGTACTTGTCGGCCGCGTAGTTGCAGGCGGCGACGATGTTGGCCACGGGGTCGGTCACCTCGTGCTTGGTGCCCTTCACGTGGTACGCGTCGAAGGTCGGCTGGATGGTCTGCAGCAGACCCTTGGACGGCGTGCCCTTCTGGGCGTTGATGTCCCAGTCGTTCATGGCGTTGGGGTCGCCGCCGGACTCACGCATGATGTTCTTCTTGATGCCCTGGTGCGAGCCGGGGATGCCCTCTTCCTTCATGACCGCGCGGGCCTGCTTGATCCAGCCGTCCAGGCTGTCGCCGCGGGTCGAGCGGTCGGCCTTCTGGCCGGCACCGCCGCGTGCCTCCTCGGCCTTCTCGGCCTGCTTGGCCTTCTCGGCTTCGTCGGCCTTGTCGGCCTTGTCGGCCGGCTTGGAAGCGGACACCTGCTTCGTCTCCTCACCCTTCACGGGAGAGGGGGAGTGGGCCGGTGCGTGGCTGCGCGTGTTGTCGGTGGCGTGGTCGCCCGTCGCGGCCTTGGCGGCCTTCGTCGACGGATGGTCGGCCACGTTGACCGAGTGTCCGGCAACCGGCTTGGCCGGGCCACGGTCCTTGTGAGCGTCCGCGTTCGCACCGGGCGCGGCACCGGCGGTCAGGGCGACGACTCCTGCGGCGGCCGCGAGGCCGGCAGCGGCGGACTTCTGGGTCCTGGTCAGGCGGTTGATAGCGGAAATGCGCATGGAAAAGCAAGAACCTTTCGATTGCTTCGTCGCGTAGGAGCCGGATCGGCGTGGGCGCCGAGTTCGGTTCCCGGCGCAAGCGACGCTGCCATTGGTAAAGGCTCTGGAAGCCGGGCCCAAATATGTGACGTACTAAGCGAGCACGGACAGAAATGCCGGTACAGAATCGGACATCAGGGTGCGAACCTTCGATATGCCGCAGGAGCGGAACCGGCGGCGCGAGCAGCCGACTAAGCGATTTCGTATGTGACGTGCGTCTTATGCGCCGCCTCACATGCGCGGGGTTCCGGATCGACGCTTCGTGATTCCGGGGACACATACCGGTATCGCGATGCCACACTTTGTCTGTTTTCGTCGCTTTCTGCCATCACGCCAGGTCGGAGGCGGGTTCCGGGGTGTTCCGCCGGGCTGCGGGGCCGCCACGGGCGTCCCGCCGTCTCCCGGGCCCGCGGGGGTCTCGTGCAGGGGAGACGGCGGTGAAGAATGGGCCGCGTGAATCAGCACCTGCTCGATCCGGCCGTGCAGCACTGGCTCGACATCGCCGGCATCTTCGTCTTCGCGATATCCGGCGCGCTCCTCGCCGTACGCAAGAACTTCGACGTCTTCGGCATGGCGGTGCTGGCGGAGGTCACAGGGCTCGGTGGCGGGCTTTTCCGCGACGTCGTGATCGGGGCCGTGCCCCCGGCCGCATTCACGGACGCCGGATACTTCCACGCCCCGCTGATCGCCACCGCCCTCGTCTTCTTCCTCCATCCGCACGTGGAGCGGATCAACAAGGCGATCAACGTCTTCGACGCCGCAGGCCTCGGGCTCTTCTGCGTCGTCGGCACCGTCAAGGCCCACGAGTACGGGCTCGGGCTCTTCGCCTCCGCGGTCCTCGGCCTTGCGACGGCCGCGGGCGGCGGCGTGCTGCGGGACGTGCTCGCCAACGAGGTGCCCTCGCTGCTGCGCTGGGACAGGGACCTCTACGCCGTACCCGCCATCGTCGGTGCCACCGTGACGGCCCTGCTGCTGGACGCGGGCGCGCTCAACGCCGTGACGATGCTGTGCGCCGCTGCCCTGGCGTTCCTCGTCAGGCTGCTGGCGCTGCGGTTCGGGTGGCGCGCCCCGCGTGCCTGGCACCGCCGCTCCACGGTGGAGGACGCGGAGCCGGGCTCCTGAGCCGTGCCGAAGCGGGCCGCAGCCGTCCCGGGACCGGTGACTACCGATGAGTAACTTATCCGTGTACGGTGCTCATATGTCCGAGACAATCTCCGAGGCCGTCCCCGGGAACACCCTGAGCGAGTTCGACCGCGACACCGCCGTGAGGCAGCGGGAGCCGGGCGTCCACGACGTGCGGCTCTCCCCGGGCTGGGCCATCGGCCACGCACTCAACGGCGGCTATCTGCTGGCGACCGCCGGCCGCGCCCTCGGCGAGACGCTTGCGCACCCCGACCCGTTCACGGTCACCGCGCACTACCTGTCGGCCACCACGCCCGGCCCCGCCGTCATCCGCAGCGAGACGGCCCGCGCGGGCCGCACCCTCTCCACCGGCACCGCCGGCCTCTTCCAGACCGGAGCGGACGGTCAAGAGACCGAACGCCTCCGCGTACTCGCCTCGTACGGCGATCTGGACACCCTCACGGACGACATCCGCACGAGCGCGAAACCGCCCGCCATGCCGCCCCTCGATCAGTGCTTCAGCGCCCGGGACAACCCGGCCGGGCCGGACGCCGCACCCGAGATGGGCAAGCGCCTCGACCTGCGGCTCGACCCCGCAACCTGCGGATGGGCGGTCGGGGCGCCGAGCGGGCGCGGCGAGATGCGCGCCTGGTTCGGCCTGGCCGACGGCCGCGACGCCGACCCGTTCTCCCTGCTGATGGCAGTGGACGCGCTCCCGCCCACCGCGTTCGAGCTCGGTCTGAGCGGCTGGGTGCCCACGGTGGAACTCACCGTCCACGTCCGGGCCCGCCCCGCCCCCGGGCCGCTGCGGGTCTCCGTCTCCACCGTCAATCTCGCCGGGGGCTTCCTGGAGGAGGACGTCGAGATCTGGGACAGCGCGGACCGGCTCGTCACCCAGTCGCGGCAGCTCGCCCGCGCGAAGGCGAACTGAGCGAGGAAGACGGCGCCGCACGGCCGGTCCGGATGGTCCAGGCCCTCCGGACCGCCCGTCACCGGACACTCCGTACGAACATCACGAGCACGGCGCCGACGGCCCCGACGATGCCCGCGCCCCAGAACAGGGCCGGGTAGTTGTCGGTGGCGCCGGAGGTCCCGAGGGTGAGCAGGAACAGCCCCGCGCCGCTGGCGAGCGACTGCGGCAGCGCGTTCGCGATGTTGAACACCCCCAGATCCTTCGCGGCCTCGTCCGGATCGGGCAGCACGTCGATGACCAGCGCCATGTCCACACCGACGTAGACGCCGAAGGCGATGCCCATGATCGCCTCCACGACGTAGAACTGTCCGATGGTCGTGACGGACGCGAGCGCGACGAGGCCCGCCGAGAAGATGACGGTCGCCACGGCCACGAAGATCCGCCGGCGGCCGAGCCGGTCGGAGAGCCGGCCGCCCACGTAGCTGGCGGCGACCAGGCCGACGGTGTAGATGAGCACTCCGTTCGCGAGTACGGCGGCCGCCTCGGCGGCGCTCATGTCCAGCTCCTCCTGGAGGAAGTAGAGCCGGAAGGTGATGAACATGAACGAGGCGAGCGTGATCAGGAACCGTCCCAGCCACACCAGCGCGAAGTCCGGGTGCTTGTGCGGGCTCACCCAGAACGAGCGCACGAAGTAGGCGAAGCCCAGCCGGGGCGGTGCGGTCGCGATCGGCCGGTCCGGCAGCACGAGGACGCAGGCGAGCACCGAAAGCGCCGCGATGACACCCGGAACGAGGAACAGCAGCGCCATGTCCTCGGTGAACAGCGGGGCCAGATAGGCGCCGGCCAGCGGCGCCGCGTTCGCCATGGCACCCAGGACGCCCGAGACCCTGCCGCGCTGCGCGAGCGGCACCAGGTCGGCAAGGCTCGCCATCAGCGCCGCGAACGAACAGCTGACGCACAACTGGCAGAAGGCCCACGACACGAGCACGACCGGAACCGACGGACCCCACGCGACCCCCGTCAGCCCCGCCAGGAACGCGACGGCGCCGCCGAGCAGCCACGGCCGCCGGCGCCCGAAGCGTGAGGTCGTGCGGTCGCTGATGCGTCCGAACACCGGGCTGCCCACCATCGCGACGATCGCGCCCACCGACAGCACGGCGGCCAGCGAGGAGGCCGAAGCCTTGGCGCTGTCCGGGAACAGCGTCTGCATCTTGATCGCCATGCTTACCGTGACCGGAGCGAGCACGCCGACGAACAGGCCGAGCTGCGCAACGGCGAGACCGGCAACGACCTTTCCCGGGACAGGTGTCCCGTCACCGGACGCCGCGCTGCCGTGATGTCCGACGAGGGGTTCTGTCACGGTCACCTCCGTGTCACCGCCGCGGCCCGGTCGCGGGACCGGGCCGGAATCAGGAGATGAGATGCCGGACCGGTCGCCTCGGTGCCGTGGGAGTAAGCCAGGTCTTCCGTTCCACGGGACCAGAACCCCTCGTCTCCTTCAACCACCCCAACTGCCGGAGATCCGCGGCCTGTTGTCGGAACACCGGAAGGCGACGGCAGGCAACGGGCCCCGGTCCACCGGTGATCCGTCCCCCGTGAGAGCAGATGAAGGTGTGCAGCGTGCGGTGACGATCCAGCGCCGCCGTCAGCTGTCCGGCGTCCGTCCACGGTGGGCGGCACAGGCAGCGGCACGGACGGCAGAGAAGACAGCGGCAAAGGCAGCAGCAAAGCTGCGGCAAAGGCAGAAGCAAAGACAAAGGCAAGGAGGTCGTTCCCTCCTTGCCACTCTCAACGTATAGCGCACCGGGGGGCTTGCGGCAAGACCCGGCCTGTGCTGCAGAATCACCCGCCGAAGCAGGAACCTGAGGAAATCAGCGCTTTGCGAATGATGTGTGCTTCCGTCGATGCATGGTCCCGCAGCGGGACGCGCGGAACAGCCGGCGGAAGCATCTGCGAATTGGGGGGACTTCATGATCGACGTGATCATTGCCGGTGGTGGGCCGACGGGGATGATGCTGGCCGCCGAACTGCGCCTGCACGGCGTGCATGTGCTCGTACTGGAGAAGGAGCCGGAGCCGGCAAGGCAGGTCCGGTCGCTCGGTCTGCACGTGCGCAGCATCGAGGTGCTGGACCAGCGCGGTCTGCTGGAACGCTTCCTCGCGCAGGGCCGGAAGTACCCGGACGGCGGCAACTTCGCCGCCATCGACCAGCCTTGGCCCGACGGGCTGGACACCTCCCATCCCTACGTCCTCGGCATCCCGCAGCCCACCACGGAGCGCCTGCTGGCCGGACGCGCCGTCGAGGCGGGCGCCGAGGTCCGCCGCGGCTGCGAACTGACCGGCCTGAGCCAGGACGAACAAGGGGTGACCGTCGAGCTGACGAGCAGGGAAGGAGGGGCAGGGGAAGGCACGCTGTTGCGCTCGTCCTACCTCGTCGGCTGCGACGGCGGCCGCAGCACGGTCCGCAAACTGCTCGGCGTCCCCTTCCCCGGCGAGCCCGCCAGGAGCGAGTCGCTGCTGGGCGAGATGGAGGTGACCGCGCCGCCGGAGGAGCTGGCCGCCGTGGTCGCCGAAGTCCGCGGGACCCAGAAGGGCTTCGGCGCGGGGCCCTCCGGGGACGGCGCGTACCGCATCGTCGTGCCCGCCGGGGGCGTGGCCGAGGACCGTACCGTCCCTCGCCCATCCTCATCGGCGGGGGTATCCCCAGCCGCCTTCGAGGAGTTCAAGCAGCGGCTGCGGGTGGTCGCCGGCACCGACTTCGGCGTGCACTCACCGCGCTGGCTGTCGCGCTTCACAGATGCCACCCGGCTTGCCGAGCGCTACCGCACCGGCCGGGTGCTGCTGGCCGGGGACGCGGCGCACGTCCATCCGCCGCTGGGTGGGCAGGGGCTCAATCTCGGCATCCAGGACGCGTTCAACCTCGGCTGGAAACTGGCCGCCGAGGTCGGCGGCCGGGCGCCGGAGGGGCTGCTGGACAGCTATCACACCGAACGGCACCCGGTGGCCGCCGACGTGCTGGACAACGTCCGCGCTCAGACCGAGCTGATGTCCACCGGGCCGGGCCCGCAGGCAGTCCGCCGGCTGATGTCGGAACTGATGGACTTCGAGGAGGTCAACCGGTTCCTGATCGAGAAGATCACCGCAATCGGGGTCCGCTACGACTTCGGCGACGGCCACGGACTGCTGGGCCGGCGGATGCGGGACGTGGCGCTGAAGGACGGGCGCCTCTACGAGCGGATGCACGCCGGCCGCGGACTGCTGCTCGACCGGACCGGCCGGCTCTCGGTGGCGGGCTGGGCAGACCGGGTCGACCACGTCGTCGACGTCTGCGAAGAACTGGAGGGACGGGAGGTGCCGGCCGCGCTGCTGCGGCCGGACGGTCACGTGGCGTGGGTCGGTGAGGACCAGCAGGACCTGCTCGGCCACCTGCCCGTATGGTTCGGTGCTGCCGCCGGCTGACCTCGCGGTGACTGCCCTGCTGGGCAGGGCGGTTGCGGCGCCTACCGGTGGGGTGCGCTCTCATCGGGGGGGTGACGGCTCCCGGCCTGCGCGGCCTGCCGTGGCGCGGGCGCCGGTGGCAGTGCCGGCGCCCGCGCGCCCGGAGCGGGCGGCAGCTGGGGCACGTTCGCGGCCGGTGCTTCCGCGGCCGGTGCCTCCGCCGCCGATACGTCCGGAGCCGCCGGGTCCGGAGCGCCCGCGTCCCGGATCGCCGCCTCCGGTGCCCGAGCCGGCGCGTTCGCCTGCGGGGAGAAGAACCACCGCATGCGCGGCTCCAGCACCAAGCGCAGAGCCCGCCGCACCGGCGCCGTACAGAGAAGGGTCATCATCATCACGGCGAGCACCGTGATGGCGAAGCGGTCGAGGGGATGTCTCGCCCCCTCCGCCTCGAACCAGCCCGACTCCCTGGCGTACGCGATCGGGTAGACGTGCAGCAGGTAGGCGCCGAGCGTTCCCGCCCCCAGCGAGGTGAACCACATGTGCCGCCGCGGCACCCAGGCCAGGAAGCACACCGTCATCACCAGCGCACAGCCGAACGCCGCCAGCGTCATCGCCGCGCCCAGCCACGCCGGAAGCCCCAGCCCTTGTGCGTCCTTGTCGTGCAGGAACGGGGCCGCGGAGATGTACGGCACGGCCGCGTACGACACCACGAGCGCTCCCACGGCCACCGGTACGGCGAGTATCCGCACGGTGCGGTGCCGCACCATCTCGAAGTGGCGGGGCCGCAGCCGGAGCCCCAGCACGAAGAACGGCAGGAACTGCGCGACCCGCATGAGCCCCAGGTCGTCGCTGACGGAGGGCGTCACACTGGCGGCGACCGCGACCGCGACGGCCACGGTGAGCGGCCACCGCAGAAGCTTCCAGATGGGGGTCGTGAGCCGCCACAGACACAGCGCCATCAGGAACCAGAGCGCGAACTCCGGCTCCTGGTAGCTGAATTCGCGGTCCGGGTCGTGGGCCGCCCACCGCATGAAGAGGGTGTAGAGCGTCTGGAAGACGAGGTACGGGACGACGATGCCGGTCAGCAGCCGCCTGATCTGCCGCGGCCGGCACTCGAAGCCGCGCGAGAGATAGCCGGAGACGATGATGAAGGCCGGCATGTGGAAGGAGTAGAGGAGGTAGTAGAGCGCGCTCGTCGAGCGGCTGCCGGTGGTGAGCGGCGCCCACGCGTGTCCGACGGCGACGAGCACGATGGTGAGGTACTTCGCGTTGTCCAGGTATGCGTCCCGCGCCGGGCGTTCACCCTGACCGGCCTGCTCCTTCTCCACACCGGCCGTCCCCGCTGCCGGTAACGGTCCGGCAGGGGAGGCGGATTCGGTGCGGAGCGGGGGAAGCGGCGCCCGTTCGATACCGGCCTGCAGCATCTGCCGCACGCTAGAAGCGGAAGTGGATGCTCGAAGTTTTTCTGTACGATGCAGCGGTTTCGCGAAGGCCGAGGGGGAGTCGCGGGTACCTTCTGCCGTCTCCGGGTCCCCACGGCTCCGCTGCGGCCCGGTCCGGCGGTCAGCCCGCGCCGTGCAGGAAGTCCCCGAGCGCGGCGGTCAGTTCGGCCGGTGCGTCCTCCTGTACGAGGTGGCCCGCGCCCTCGATGAGCCGGAGCCCCGCACCGGGGATCAGGCCGGCGAGCCGGTGCGCGCGGTCGACGGGGATCCAGGTGTCCGCCGTGCCCCAGCAGATGAGGACCGGCGGTCCGATCGCGGAGTAGCGTCCCTCGATCTCGTCCGTGAACCGCTGGTCGTTCTGCCGGATCTGCCGGTAGAACGCACCCTGCCCCGCCTCGCCCAGCCACGGGGCCACCAGAGCGTCCAGCACCCGCGGATGCAGGGCGTGCGCGCTCGCCGAGCTGACGTACTCACGCACCAGCGCCTCGTGCAGCGCGGGCGGCAACTGTCCGAACACCTCCGCGTGTCCGCCGAGCAGCCGGTATGCGGGCGACCCCCACGGGGCGAGCGCCACCGGGTCGACGAGCGCCAGGCGGTCGTACCGCGCGCCGTGCAGCAGATGTGCGCGCAGCGCGACACAGCCCCCGAAGTCGTGTGCCAGTACGGCCGGTTGGCGTGCCGCCGCCGTTTCCGCCTCCCAGTGGCCGAGGAGTTCGGCGAAGATCCGCCCCTGCGCGGCGAGCGACACGTCCTGCCCCTCGTACATCGCGGACGTGCCGTATCCGGGCATGTCCCAGACGTGGACACGGAATTGCTGCGCGAGGGCCCTCGCGATGCCCCGCCACGTGTACGACGACCACGGCGTCCCGTGCAGCAGCACCACGGGAGCCCCGTCCGCCGGACCGAGCCGGCCCCACCGGACCGTGCCGGACGAGCTCTCGTACGTCTGGTCCAGGACGTCCGCCCAGCTCTCCCGGTCTCCCGGGGCATCGGCCTTCCGCTGTGTCATCCGGCCAGTCTCCGCGAGGAGGCCGGGGCCCGCACCCGGGTTTCCGCGAGCCCGGTGTAGCCGTGTGCGACCGGGCCGGTCCACACAGTGACGGTATGGGCGGTCGGCCCCGCCGCGCATGAATCCCGTTGGCTCATCCGGTTACCCGGACGGTGCGAAATACAGGGCCGGCCGAGAGAAAGCGAGAAGGTTGTGACCTACGCAGTGAAGAGCACACTCCCGGACGACGACCTGAAGACCGTCGGCGAGGCCTTGCAGGGCGCGCTCGTGGACCTGGTCGATCTCTCCCTCGTGGCGAAGCAGATCCACTGGAACGTGATCGGCCCCCGGTTCCGCTCCATACACCTCCAGCTGGACGACGTCGTCGCCACCGCACGTTCCTACTCGGACACCGTGGCGGAACGGGCCTCCGCGCTCGGCCTGCCCCCGGACGGACGCTCCGCGACCGTGTCGGCGACGAGCGGGATCGACAAGGTGAAGGACGGCTGGCAGAAGGACACGGACGCCGTACGGACCATGGTCCACGCCCTGGAGTCGGTCATCGGCCGCTCCCGCGAACGCATGGCGTCGGTGAGCGAACCTGACCCGGTGACCGAGGACATCTTCATCCAGCTCACCGGCGACCTCGAGAAGCACCACTGGATGTTCCAGGCCGAGAACGGCAGTTGAGGTCCCCGGACCGTCAGCGGGCGTCGTACGGGCGGCGCGGTGGGCTCGGCCGCGGGCCGGCCGCTCACGCGGCGAGCAGCAGCATGCGCGCTGCGGCCGTGTAGCAGCAGGCTTCAGGCCCGCAGCCGTAGCCGTATCCCTACGCCCACGGCGGCGGCCCCGTACGCGTCGCCCACGCCGCCAACTGCGGAGCACCCACACAGCGAATCCCGTGCATCTCCGCGTACGCCGCGGCCGGCTGCGTGAACACGCTCGTCGTCACCACCGCGGCGATCTGCGCGCGGTGCACGCTCCAGCACGTGCCACCGAACCGCTGCACATCCGGACTGGTGACCTTTGTTGTCGGCCCGTACCGCTTGCACTGGATCACGACCTTCCGCCCGTCGTGCGTGGTGGCGGTGACATCCGCGCCCAGGTCGCCGGTGCGCCCGTCCACCCGCACATCGCGGCAGCCGTCGCGCTGGCACAGGAACGCAATCGCGTGCTCGAACTGGGCGGGGTTCATGGCGTGGTAGCGGGCGACCTCGACGGACTGTGCGGCCGTGAGCCGGTATTGGGCGTCGGCGCGCTGCTGCTTGAGGTACGCGCGGACGGAGACGATCCCGGCCACGGTGAGGACGAGTACGACGAGAACGCCGGGCTGGTTGTCGACGAGCGCGACGAGGCCTATCGGGACGGCCACGAGAGCGACGAGGGCCAGGCCGCAGCAGGCTGGCGACGACTCGCGGCTGCGGGCGGTGCGGGCGGGGGCGGTCATGCGGACTCCGTCCAGGGCAGAGAGGCAGGGGCTCGAATGACCCGGGGCCCCGCCGACTCGTGCGGCGGGGCCCCGGGTTGTGGCTGCGTCGCCGTCAGCTGGCGTACCTGGTCACGTCGGTGACCTTGCACTTGATCGAGCCGGACGCCTCGGTGAGCGCCTGCGCGGTCTGCTTGCTGGCCTGCTCCGGCGCGAGGTTGTTCGTCGCGGCCATGCCCTCGTCCAGGCGGGTTCCCCCGGAGTCGGTGAACTCGACCTGAACCATGTAGTTCGAGGTCTTGCTGCTGTTGTTGGTGATGGTGACCTTCGCCGACGGGAACTTCGTCGTCGGGTCGACCGAGCAGCTGTCTATCTTCACGTCGTCCATGCCGGGCTTGGTGGTGTCGGCGGCCTCGGCCTTGTCCGTGTCGGCCTTCTCTGCGTCCTCGGCTGCTCCCTTGTCTGCGGTGTCCGAGGCGCTGCTGCCCGGCTCTTCGGGCAGGGCACAGGCGGTGGCGAACGGCAGAACTGAAGCAGCCATGACAGCGGCGGCCAAAATACGGATCTTCACGAGATCCCCCCTCATGTATGTAGAACCGCAGAGTATCCGGCGGAATAGGTGCATTCGGTGGCTGCGGACGGACCCGTTACGTTCGTGATGATTTTGTGCTCAACTCCTGTAGCTGGTGTGCCTGTTGGGTCAGCGCATCTGCTCGCCGGGCTGCTCATCCGGGCGTCGCGTCGCGGCGCTTTCCTGCTGGCGTCGGCGTTTCACGGCCTTCGCCCGCTCATTGACCTGATGCGCTCGCGCAGTTCGGATGTGGGCATGGTGCGGCGGAATCCGGGCATGTCTCGGCCCTACTCCATGGACATACGCGACGTCATCGACGAGTTGCGGCGGTACGTCTTCCACGACCTGGCCGAGCGGGCGATCGCCCGGGCCGGGACGGAACTGCGGCGCGAGCACGCCACAGATGTGCAGGCCGAGGCCCTGTGGCTGCGGGCCGCCCTGACGGTCACCGACCGGTCCCCGGACAGGAACGCCTCGAGCGCCGCCTACCCATTCGATCCGGGCAACAGCCCCCGGGAGGAGATCGCGCACCTGCGGGCGGTGGCGTCGGCATACCGTCTTACCAGCCCGACCGACGGCCGGAAGCTGCTGGCTGATGCGGCTGCCGGCCCGCGGTGACAACCGAACGCGAGCACCGCGAGGTCTCACATGTCTCCGAACGCCGCCCGTCCCACCATGTCCGCGGGAGCGCTCCTGCGCGACGGCGATCAGCGGTACCTCATCGTCAAACCCGGCTACAAGGAAGGCTGGAACCTCCCGGGCGGCGGTGTCGACGCCGGCGAGACACCGGAGCAGGCCGCACGCCGTGAGTTGCGTGAGGAGATCGCGGTCGACCAGGAGATCGGGCGCCTCCTGGTGTGTGCCTACGTGAGGACCGCGGATCGGGAGCACATCTACTGGGTGTTCGACGGGGGAACGCTCACCGAGGAGCAGAAGGCCGGCATCGTGCTGCAGGAGAGCGAGTTGACCGCCTGTACGTTCCGTGCCTCCGACGAGATCGGTGCAGGCATGATCCCGCCCTCCATACGCCCCGTCTGGGACGCGGCTCTGACGGCTCTGGCCGACAACGGCACCGTGTACCTGGAGTTGGCGAAGTAGCGAGGACGGCGGGGACCGCCTGCGAACTGCGGTGGCTACCACGGCCGTTCGGTGTCCGGGCCGAGGAGTTCGGTGAACGTGCTGTTGATGAAGTCCCGAAGCTCGACCTTGACGTCCTCGGGGATCTCGTCCCCGCCGCCGCAGGCCGCACAGCCACCACCGCCACCGGGGGCAGTGCTCCGTCAACGCCCCGGCCGGGGCCTTCCGTTGCTCGCTCGCGCACCCGCACCAGAGGACCCGGCAGCAGGTCCCCGGCACCTCCCCTCCCGCGTCCTCAAGAGGGACGCACTGGAACGAAGCTGGTGAAGTTCGCCGGGACACCCGTGTGTTCGTTGCCGTCGTCGTCGGTGTAGCGCCATTCGAAAGGCAGGCCGTGCGCGACCGCCACATCCGGGCCGTCCATGAGCTGGAAGTGCAGATGAGGGTCCGAGCTGTTGCCGGAGTTGCCGCAGTCGGCGAGTTGCGCTCCCGCCGGGACCCGGTCGCCGGGGCTCACCCGCAGGGAGCCGCGGCGCAGGTGCGCGAAGACGGCGTGTACGCCTTCGCCCATGTCCAGCACCACGTGGTTGCCGAGGAGGTGACGCGGCCATCCCAGGCCTCGTACGAATCCCTCCAGGCCGAGAAAGAGCACGCCGGGCAGTGACGTACGTGTCAGGTGGTCCCGCTGCTCTCCCGCGGTCGCCACGACCACGCCGCCCGCCGGGGCGAGAACGGGGCGCCCGAAGGAGGGGTAGGCCTGAGGGCGCCGGGCGAGGGGCCAGAACCACGTGACAGGCGGGGTGGCCGAAGCCCCCAGGACGCCGCCTTCGCCGTCCTCTTCGCCGTCCGGACGCGGATCGTGTTTTACGTCGATCGCGTAGGTCTGCGCGTAGCTGTGCGTGTGGCTCGGGACCTTCGTACTCGGACTGTTGAACGCCGTCCAGCGCCCGGTGAAGGGCGGCGGGATCATCATGGGGGCCCGGCTCTCGCGCGGGCGCTGCCGGAGGTTCAGGGCACCGGCCATGAGAAGCCCGGCCACGATCAGCACAACGCCCGTGTACCAAAGCGGCCCGAGGCCCTGCGTGTTGACCAGAACGCACACCGCTCCGGTCGCGAAGACGAGCCCGTGCCGCTTCCACACAGCCATCAGCATGCGTTTCCCCCGGGTGCCGCGAGCACGCGGACACCGGCCGTCCGGCGTCACACGGCGAGCCCGCCGAGCAGTATCCCGCCCAGCGTACCCAGCACCATGAACGGGCCGAACGGTATGGCCGACTTGCGGCCCGCGCGCTTGGTGAGCAGCAGCGCCGAGCCGTATCCGGCGGCCAGGAGGAAGCTGAGGAAGGTCCCGGCGAAGAGCACGTCCCAGCCGTACCAGCCGAGCGCAGCACCCAGCGTGAGCGCCAACTTGACGTCCCCGAAGCCCATTCCGCGAGGGTTCACGAGGAAGAGGACGAAGTGTCCGCAGGCGAGGACGGCCGCGCCCAGCAGCGCCCGTGTCCAGCTGCCGCCCGCCTGCGGCAGCAGCGCCGCCAGCCCGAGCAGGGCGACCGTCGCCGCGGCCAGCGGCAGCGTCAGCACGTCCGGCAGCCGCTTCACCCGCAGATCCACCGCTGCCAGCAGCAGCCCCATCGGGACCGCGAGCAGCCAGACCGCCAACTCCGGTCGTGCGCCCGTGAACAGAGCGATCCCCGCGCACACCAGGGCCCCCGTCGTGGCGAAAAGGCCCGCGCCCGGACCGTACGGGCCCGCTGACGGCGCGCATTCCGGGCAGCGCGCGGTCCCGAGCCATCCGCCGGCCGGGCCCGTCAGGGGATGCCCCGCCGGGCAGCGCCCGTGCCTGGGCAACTCGGGCGGTACGGCGAAGCGGTAGACGGCACGTGGCACGAGCGAGCCGACCGCCGCGCCGTAGCAGGCGGCGCACGCGGCGAGCATCGCCCGCGCACCGTCGAGGGCCCACTCCACCCCGGTCGTCCCCTCCCGCCGCTCTTCACGCGGTGGCCGCTTGTCCGCTCCTGCCGGCGGCCGTCCGCTCTCCGTGCGCTGTTCAGCCTATTCGGCGTCTCCGGGGGCCGTAGGGACTTCCCCTCTCCATGGGGCGTACAACTCGCCGTGTCCGGCGGCCGGTTGGCGCCGTTCTGCGTGCGGTGAAACAGGCCCGGCAGGGCATTGCAGCATTGGCCCCTTGTGTCAACCAAGGGTTGACGCGTGCTCGCTGTCAACCTACGGTTGCCTCATGACCGATCCAGTTTCCATGGCCGGTCGGGTCCGGCTCGACGACCTGATCGAAGCCATCAAGAATGTCCACTCCGACGCACTCGACCAGCTTCAGGACGCCGTGCTCGCCGCGGATCACCTCGGTGACGTCGCCGACCATCTCATCGGCCACTTCGTCGATCAGGCCCGCCGCTCGGGCGCCTCCTGGACGGACATCGGCAAGAGCATGGGGGTCACGAGGCAGGCGGCTCAGAAGCGCTTCGTGCCCAAGGCCCCGGCGCCCGGCGAGGGTTCGGACCTCGATCCCTCCCAGGGCTTCAACCGCTTCACCCCGCGGGCGCGGCACGTCGTCGTGGCCGCCCAGAGCGAGGCCCGTAAGGCGGGGAACCACGAGATCTCCGACGGTCACCTGATCCTCGGACTCCTCCGTGAACCGGAGGGAATCGGAGCGAAGGCCCTCGTCGACCTGGGGGTGTCTCTCGAATCGGTGCGGGAGGCCGTGGGCGGGACGCTGCCGCCGGCCGCCGAGGGTGTGCCGGAGCTGATCCCGTTCGACGCACGGGCGAAGAAGGCCCTGGAGCTGACCTTCCGGGAGGCCCTGCGCCTGGGCCACAACTTCGTCGGTACGGAGCACATCCTCCTCGCGCTCCTGGAGCTGGAGGACGGGGACGGCACGCTCACGGCCCTGGGCATCGGGAAGCCGGAGGCCGAAGGGGAGGTCGTCAGGGCCCTCGAAGCCAAGCTCGCGGGCGGCTGACGGCCGGGCCCGTACCGGCGGGGCCCGGAGGCCCGTACGCCGGAGGTCAGTACGCCGGCGGCGGCCCGAACGTGCCGCCCGCACCGCCCTGCGGCGGTGGCGAGGCCGGAGGCGGGGGCGTTCCGGGCGGTGCCCCCGGCGGCGGCCCCGCAGACTGCGCCGGAGGCGGCGGCCCGGCCGGCTGCGACGGAGGATAGGCGTAGGCCGGACCCGCGGGACCCGGCCCCGGCTGCGGCGGGAAGTACGGCTGCGGCACGGGCTGCCCCGGCTGCGCGCCGAAGGGCACCGCGGCGCCCGGAGCAGGTGCGGGGCCCGGCTGGGCCGGGATGCCGGGACGCAGCGTCAGCACGATCAGCGTCACCGCACCCGCGAGCGTGATCAGCACCTGCAGGCGGCCGAAGGCGCCGGCCACGGGTGCCGCGTCGCCCAGTTCGAAGAAGGTCCCGGCGTCGAGCTGGCCCCACAGGGCGATGAACGCCTCCGGCAGCAGCAGGATCGCAAGGCCCAGCGTGAAGCCGCGGGCGGAGACCCTGCGGGCCAGGGCCAGGCCGACGCCCACACCGCCCGCGATGATCAGCGTGAGCCACTCCCAGCCCAGCGAAGCGTCGAGCAGCGCCACGACGGTGCCCTCGCCGGTGAAGAGCTTGAGCCAGTAGTCGCCGCCGCCGTTGGAGAACGCCTCCAGGCTCCAGCCGACGTGGAAGACCATGAGCAGACCGAGGAAGACCGCCGTCACGACGGCGTGCGCCCCGGTCGGGCGCTGCGGCGACTCACTGGGCAGCGGCGGCTCGTACGGCTGATGCGGCTGCGGTGAGATCACCACTTGCTGGGGCTGCGGCGGCACCGGCTGCCCGTAGGCCTGTCCGTATGGCTGCGGGGGCTGCCCGTAAGGCTGTGCCGGCTGCGGGGGCTGCCCCGTCCATGTCCGGTTTCCCGCCATCAGCACGATCGCGAGCGGCACGCAGAAGATCACCGTCCACACGCAGCTCGTCCAAGCGGCGTCCACGGCCGGGTCGTTGAAGAACCCGCCCAGCGCGTAGTACGGCGAGGACTCCGAGTGCAGGCCCGCGTGCCAGATCACGGGCAGCCGGTAGGAAAGAGTCAGCGCGGTGGTGACGGCGATGAGACCGCCGGCCGCCCACGCGCCCGTGAAGGCCGCGAAGACCGCGGCGATCTGCAGGAGGCCGAGGCCGACGTCGGTGGCGGTGGTGGCGGGGATGTCCGTCAGCTCGCCGGCAGCGGAGCCGAGCCCTCCCGTCCAGACCCTCCACGTGGTGGCGAATTCCAGCTCCAGGATGTCGCGCAGCACCCAGATCCACGTGTGCAGCGCGAAGAGGAGACAGAAGATCCCCCCGGTGATCCGTGCGCCCTTGCCCAGCACCCGCACCTGTGGCATCGCCACGCCCCCCTGCCCCGCTTCTTCCCGGCCCTGTGCTCCTGTGGAATACGGCCGCGCACGCGGACGTTGGTACGGGCTGTGCCCAGGCCCGTCGTCCAGGTGGCGGTGCCTGGAACATTAACAGTCGGACGGGTACGGACCGATGCCGCCCGTGGCGTCTGCCGCGCCCGTCCGAGCGCCCACTGACCGGCGTACGCAGGCGTAGCCGCACGTACGTAGAATCGAGGAATCATGGCTCGCTCCGCCTACCTCGATCACGCCGCCACCACCCCCATGCTTCCCGAGGCGGTGCAGACGATGACCGCCCAGCTCGCCGTCACCGGCAACGCCTCCTCACTGCACGGGTCCGGCCGCCGTGCGCGGCGCACGGTGGAGGAGGCGAGAGAGGCGCTCGCGGCGTCTCTCGGCGCGAGGCCCAGCGAGGTCGTCTTCACGGCGGGCGGAACCGAGGCCGACAATCTCGCGGTCAAGGGCCTGTACTGGTCGCGCAGGGACGCCGAGCCCGCCCGCAGGCGCATCCTTGCCAGCCCCGTCGAGCATCACGCCGTCCTCGACACGGTCCACTGGCTGGCCGAGCACGAGGGCGCGGACGTGGAATGGCTGCCCGTCGACGCATACGGGCGGGTGCACGCGCAGGCGTTGCGCGAGGCGATCGCGCGCGACCCCGGAAGCGTCGCCCTGGCCACCGTGATGTGGGCCAACAACGAGATCGGCACCACGATGCCGGTGGCCGAACTCGCCGACGCCGCAGCGGAGTTCGACGTGCCGCTGCATGCGGACGCGGTGCAGGCCGTCGGCCAGGCGGAGGTGGACTTCGCCGCGTCGCGGCTGGCTGCGCTGACCCTGACCGGGCACAAGATCGGCGGCCCTTACGGCGTGGGCGCGCTGCTGCTGCGGCGTGAGCAGACGCCCGTGCCGCTGCTGCACGGCGGGGGCCAGGAGCGGGACGTGCGTTCGGGAACGCTGGACGTTCCGGCGGTCGCCGCGTTCGCGACCGCCGCCGAACTGGCCGCCGAGCGGCGCCCGGACTTCGTACGCGACGTGGGCGCCCTGCGGGACAGGCTGATCGAGCGCGTCCGCAAGGAGGTGCCCGACGCGGTGCTCAACGGCGACCCCGGGCCCGCGGGCCGGCTGCCCGGCAACGCGCACTTCTCCTTCCCGGGCTGCGAGGGCGACTCGCTGCTGCTCCTCCTCGACGCGCAGGGCATCGAGTGCTCGACGGGCTCCGCCTGTACGGCCGGGATCGCCCAGCCGAGCCATGTGCTCCTCGCAGCGGGCTCCGACCCGGATCTCGCGCGGGGCACGCTTCGCTTCTCGCTGGGACACACCTCCACGGAGGCGGACGTGGAGGCGCTCGCCGCGGCCATCGGCCCGGCAGTCGAGCGGGCACGGGGTGCGGGCCTGAGCTGATCCCGACGGCGCAGGCGGGTTCTGCGCCTGCGCGGGCTATGCGCGACGCGCTCCGGTGAGTGCCCGCCGGGTCTGCGACGCGGTCCGCTGGCAGGTTCGCCCGCTGGATCTCCGACGGGTTTGCCGAACGTTCGCCCTCCGCATGCTCCGTCGTCCTTCTGGACGCCGGGTGCGCCCGTGCCGTTGACTGATGCGCCCGCACGCGGGCCGTGAGGCGCCGGACCGGGCATCGTCCCTACCGGGCGCCCGGTTCCCACCGCGGGGTTCGGCGGAGACCGGAGGGGAAGCGCTGTGGGCGGTGGCGTCGGGGGCGGACCGGACGGCGGCGCACCGCTGCCCGCCTCCGTACGGATCGGATACGGGCTGGGCTCGCTGTGCACCGGAACCTTCGCGACCGTGCCCGGTCTGCTGCTGCTCTACTACCTCACGAACGTCATGGCCGTGCCGCCTGCCGCGGCCGGCCTCGCGCTCTTCCTTCCCAAGGCCTGGGACGTACTGATCAACCCGCTTGTCGGCGCCGTCTCCGACCGCAGCCGGCTGCGCGGCGGGCCCCGCAGGCCGTTCATGCTGGCTGGGGCGTGCACGCTGCCGCCGCTCTTCGCGCTGGTCTTCGCCGGGCCTCCGCTGCGGGGGATGGCCGCGGCGGCGTACGCGGCGGTGCTGTTCCTGCTGGCCGCGACCGCCTACGCCGTCTTCCAGGTCCCGTACGTGACCCTGCCGGCGGAGATGACGGACGACCCCGGCGAGCGGGGCAGGGTGCTCGCCTGGCGCGTGGGATTCCTGGGAGCGGCGATCCTGCTGTCGGGCGCCGCCGCACCGGCCATCGCGCACGCCGGCGGCGGCACCCCGGCGAGCTACCGCCTGATGGGACTGGCCGTGGCGGTGCTGCTGGCCTGCGGAATGTTCGCCGCCTGGTACGGCACCAGAGGCAGGGCCGGGGCCGGGGCGGGCGGGAGGGCGGCGGCCGTGGCGCCCACCACGGCTGAGCCTTCGCTGCGGGCGCAGCTCACCGTGGCCCGCACCAACGGACCCTTCCTGTACCTCGCAGGGATGTGGACGGCACAGTCGCTGGCCGTCGGCGTGATGCTCGCCGGAGTGCAGTACTTCGCGACGTACGCGCTGGGCTCGGCGAGCGCCGTGACCCCCCTGTTCGCCTGCCTCATCGGGCCGTTGGCGCTCGTGATGCCGCTGTGGAACAGGCTCGCGCGTGCGCGGGGCGTCAAGTATGCGCAGTTCTGCGCCAGTTGGCTTTTCTTTGCGGCCGTGACGGCGCTCGTCCTGACGCCGTGGGGCGGTGCGGCGACGGCGTACGCGGCGGTCGCGGCCGTCGGAGTCGCCTACGGAGGGCTGCAGTTGCTGCCGCTGCGGATGCTCGCCGACGACCTCGCCGCGGACGCCGTCCGTACGGGGAAGCAGCGCGCCGCGACCTTCACCGGGCTGTGGACCGCCGCGGAGACCCTGGCGTTCGCACTGGGTGCGGGCGCCTTCGCCGCCGTGCTGGCCGTCAGCGGCTTCCGGTCCTCCGACGCGGCGCACGCGGCGGTCCAGCCGGGATCGGCGCTGACCGGAATCACCGTGGGCATGAGTCTGCTGCCCGCGGCCCTCGCGCTCGTGAGCCTTTGGATGCTGCGCAGATACCGCGTACCGGGGGAGTCGGACGACCGGAGCGATCAGGACGCGCCGCCTGTGCGGCACGCGCTCCTGGCGCAGGAGGCTCAGGCGCTGGTTCCCGAGGGGCAGCCGCACGCCCCCGACCCCCGCCCGGACCATGACCCCGACACCCTGGAGGACGAGATCCGCCGTGACCGCTGAAACAGCTTCCCGTCTCCCCGAGGGCCGGCCGGCCGGGGAAGTCCTCGCCGAACTGCGCGCGTTGCGTGAAGCCGACGCGCCCACGCGCGGCGGACGCACCTTCGCGTACGTCTACGACGCCGGCCTGGAAGGGCTCGACGAGCTCGCGGCCGCGGCCTATTCGGCGTACGCGACCGTCAACGGCCTCGACATGACGGTCTTCCCGAGCGTCGCCCGCCTGGAGAACGACATCGTGCGCAGCGCCGCCGCCCTGCTCGGAGCGCCCGGCACGCAGGGCACCTTCACCAGCGGAGGCACCGAGAGCATCCTGCTCGCGGTCAAGACGGCGCGCGACCACGCGCGGGCGGTACGTGGCGTGCGTGAGCCGCGCATGGTGCTGCCCTCCACCGCGCACGCCGCGTTCCACAAGGCGGCGGCGTATCTCGGGGTGGAGCCGGTGGTCGTGCCCGTCGATCCCGGCACGTACCGGGCCGACGCCGCCGCCATGGAGGCGGCGACCGACGAGGGCACGGTGCTGGTGGTCGCCTCGGCGCCGTCCTACGCGCACGGCGTCGTCGACCCCGTCGAGCAGATCGCCGCCGCGGCGGCCGGACGGGACGTGCTGTGCCACGTCGACGCCTGCATCGGAGGGTGGCTGCTGCCCTATCTGCGCCGCGCGGGGCGCGAAGTACCGCCGTTCGAGATGACGTTGCCCGGCGTCACCTCGGTCTCGGTCGACCTGCACAAGTACGGATACGCGGACAAGGGCGCGTCCGTGGTGCTCTACCGCGACGGCGAGCTGCGCCGGCACCAGTACTTCGCGCACGCCGCATGGCCCGGCTATCCCGTCGTCAACCCGACCGTGCAGGGCACCAAACCGGCGGGGCTGCTCGCCCAGGCATGGGCGGTGCTGCGGCACGTCGGCGAGGACGGGTACACGGAACTCGCGCGGCAGGTGGCCGCCGCCTCGGACCGGCTGCTGGCCGGACTCGGAACGCTGGGGGGCGTACGGGTACTGGGGCGTCCCGAGAGCGGGCTGGTCGCCTTCACCGTGGACGCAGAAGGCGGCCCGCACACCGGAACCGCCGTCTCCGAGGGCGACTTGAGCCTTGTGCTGCACCTCGCCGACGAGATGCGGATCCGCGGCTGGTATCTGCAGCCGCAGCTCGGTTTCGAAGGGATGCCGCCCAACCTGCATCTGACTCTCACCCCGGCCACCGTCGCCCATGTCGACGCGCTGCTCGCGGACTTGGGCGAGGCGCTGACCGCCGCCCGCGCGCTCACTCCCGTACGGGCCGATCCCGGACTCGTCCGGCTCGCCGCCGGTCTCGACCCGGAGACCCTGGGGCCCGACGAGGCAGCCGCCGTGCTGGCCCACGCCGGAACCGGCGGTGAGGAGGGGCGGATGGCACGCGTGCTCGTCATGCTGGACGCCCTTCCCGGGCCGCTCAAGGAGCGGCTGCTGACGGAGTACGTCGGATCGGTCTTCCGGATCTGACGCCGTGGGCGAACGCCGCGTCGCCCGATGTCCGATGCCCGTGTCCGGACGCCGCGTCCGACGCCGTCCGTCGCCTGCTGCAACCGGCGAAGCCCCTGACTCGTCCGGTCAGTTGACCACACGGGGGCGTGTCGAACACGGAAGTCCAGAGGGGAAGCATGAAGCCGGTGCATGTGAAGGGTGCGGCCACGCTCGCGGTGGCCGCACTCCTGGGAGTCGGGTACCAGACCGCCTTCGGCGGCGAGCCCGCGCCGCGGCAGAAGCCGTCGGCATCAGCCGCCGAGTCCATGAAGGTCTCGTACTACAGCAAGTCGCTCAGCGCCCAGTTGACCGACGTCGCCGCCGTGTCGGCCGACGAGGGCTGGGCCGTCGGCACGTCGCAGAAGGACGACGGCAGCGGGGACCCGGAGCAGGTGCTGCTGCACCGCGACGGGGAGAAGTGGAAGCAGAGCCCGCTGCCGGAGGGCGCCGCGCAGGCCTCCCTGGACCAGGTCGAGGCGTCCGGCCCGGACAACGTCTGGCTCTTCGGCCGGCAGAAGGGCGGTGAGGGGAAGCCGCTCGCCTTCCGCTGGGACGGGAAGAAGTGGGCCTCGGTTGAAGCCCCGGCGTCCGAGGGCACCTCGGGCGGCCGGAGCGTCGCCGTGCTCGGCCCGGACGACGTCTGGGCGCTCGGTCTCGACAACACGGCGCACCGCTGGGACGGGAAGAAGTGGACGGAGACGGAGCTGCCCGCGAACGCGCGGGCGGTGGCGGGCACCGGGCCCGGCGACGTCTGGGCCGTCGGCTTCCGTGACACCTCCGGGGACGGCGGCGGGCCGATGAGCCAGCCCGCGGCGATGCACTGGGACGGCAAGGAGTGGAAGACGACGAAGACGCCCGAATACCACTTCCCCGACCCGGCACCGCCGGAGGAGTCGGCCGGGCTCGAATCGGTCGTCGCCGTCTCGGAGGACGAGGTCTGGGCCGTCGGCAACCACACCTTCAACCACGGTGAGGGCGGTCCCGAACCGGAGGAGGAGAACATCCTGCTGCGCTGGAACGGCAGCGAGTGGAAGAAGGGGCCGGCGAAGGCCGCCGAGAAGGCGTCGACGGAGACCGCGTCGGACGGCGCCGGCGGGCTGGTGCTGGACCGCTACTGGCACATGAACGCGGACGGCGATGTCCACGGGATCGCCAGGCACAAGCCGGTGCCCGGCAGGTCGGGGAAGGTCGAAGAGGTCGACAAGAAACAGCGGTTCTGGCCCGAGGAGACCGTCCACGTGCCGGGCACGCGGGAGGTGTGGAGCGCCGGGGTGATCGAACTCGGTGCGTACGGCGATGCCAACTTCCGCCGTGGCGCCGTACTGAGCTACGACGCGGGCTAGGTGTGCTGTTCGGTCTAGCCGGGACCGGCGGGCCACGGGCAGGGGGCGGCGGAACGCGGTGAATTCGGGGCCGCCGCCCCTGCTGCCGTACCGCGCGGACCGACTGGATTTGTGCCCGGCGTCACTACTGGCGACCGGACCCCTACCCAGGGGTAGTAACGCGCATTAACGTTCGTCGCACGCTGGCGCATCTCACCCCACCTCAGGAGATCCGGTGTCCGACTCCCGTGCTACGTCCGGCAGATGGCGCGTCCCGACTACGAGCTCAGCGAAAGAACCGCGAACAGCGAAACGTCCGACGGCGAAACTGCCCGCGGCGAAGCCGCCAGGGGCGCGACGCCGGACCACTCTCCGGCGCATCGGGAAGGCGCGCGCCGCACTGGCCGCCGTCGCCGCGGCCGCGCTCCTCGCTCCGCTCGTCGCCGGCACACCGGCACTCGCCTCCGAGCCCCAGGCGCCCGCGGCGGCAAGGGCAGCCGAGGCGGCGCCCGACCCGGACGCCGACCCGTGCCGAGGACAGTGCCGCGACATTCTCCCGGCGGGGCAGAACGGCCACGCGTCCCTCGCGGAGATACTGCTGCACAAGGCCGTCGGCATCCGCCCGAAGCACTCCGCCGACCAACTCGGCCCGTACGACAAGCTGTTGCACGAGTACTCGGGCCTGAGCGACGACAAGCTCTCCGACTACTTCAACGACGCCTCCTTCGGCGTGCCCGAGGACGAGGTGGAGAGCGTCGTCTCGCCCCGCTCCGACGTCACCATCACCCGTGACAAGGCCACGGGCACGCCGCACATCAAGGGCACGACCCGTTCCGGGACCGAGTTCGGCGCCGGATACGCCGCAGGGCAGGACCGGTTGTGGCTCATCGACGTCCTCCGGCACGTCGGGCGCGGCGAGTTGTCGTCCTTCGCGGGCGGCGCGGAGGGCAACCGCCAGCTGGAGCAGAGCCTCTGGGCCGTCGCCCCGTACACCGAGGACGACCTGAAGCGGCAGGTCGAGCGGATACGCGGCTCCGGCGAGCGGGGTGCCCAGGCCTACGAGGACATCCAGGACTACGTGGAAGGCCTCAACGCCTACGCCGCCGAGGCCACGGGCCTGCTCGACAAGCCCGGCGAGTACTTCCTCACCGGCAACGGTTCGGAGATCGAGGACTTCACCGTCACGGACGTCGTCGCCATCGCCTCCGTGATCGGTGCGATCTTCGGCAACGGAGGCGGCGGCGAAGTGGGCAACGCCCTGGCCGAGCTGGCCTTCGAGAAGCAGTACGGAAAGGCGAAGGGGGAGAAGGCGTACACGGCGTGGCGCGCCCAGAACGACACCGAGGCCACAACGACCGTGCACGGCAAGGACTTTCCGTACGCGGAGTCGCCCAAGAACCCGCGAGGTGTGGCCACGCCCGAGAGCGGATCGGTCACGGCCTTCGACCACTCGCAGAACGAGGAGGGCACGGGCCAGGAGACGAAGGGCGCGGACGGGAAGACGGGCGGCAAGACGAGCGGCAAGACGAAGGGCGCGGGCAAGGGAGTTCTGCCCGGGGACCTCATCACCGCCGGGAAGGGCATGTCCAACGCCCTGATGGTCTCCGGGAAGCACACCGCGTCCGGCAACCCGGTCGCCGTGTACGGGCCGCAGACCGGCTACTACTCGCCGCAGATCATGATGGTGCAGGAGCTGGACGGGCCCGGGCTGCGCTCACGCGGCGCCTCGTTCCCGGGGCTCAGCTTCTACGTGGAGCTCGGCCGGGGCCTGGACTACTCCTGGAGCGCCACCTCCGCGAGCCAGGACATCACGGACACCTTCGCCGTCGAACTCTGCGAGGAGTCGGGCGCCGAGCCCACGACCGGCTCCAAGAGCTACATGCTGCGCGGGAAGTGCACGCCCTTCGAGAGGCTCGCCAAGCACAACGAGTGGGAGCCGACCCTCGCGGACGGCACCAAGGCGGGCTCGTACGACGTGGTGAGCCTGCGCTCGGCGTACGGTCTGGTCAGCCACACCGGAAAGGTGGACGGAAAGCCCGTCGCCTTCACCGCGCTGCGCTCGACCTATCACCACGACGCCGATTCGGTGATCGGCTTCCAGAAGTTCAACGACCCCTCGGCGATCACCTCCGCGCGCAGCTTCCAGCGGGCCGCGCAGGACATCGGCTACACCTTCAACTGGTTCTACGCGGACGCCGAACAGACCGCGTACTACAACTCCGGCGACAACCCGGTACGTGCGAGGAACACCGACCCCGACCAGCCGATACGGGCGGGCAAGGCGTACGAGTGGAAGGACTGGGACCCGGAGGCCAACACCTCCGCCGTCACGCCTCCCGCGGAGCATCCGCAGTCCGTCGGCCAGGGCTACTTCGTCAACTGGAACAACAAGCAGGCCGAGCGCTTCTCCGCCGGCTGGGGCAACGGCTCGGTCCACAGAGGCGATCTGCTGGACACCCGGGTCGCCGCGCTGGTGAAGAAGGGCTCCGTGACGCGTGCGAAGCTCGTCCAGGCCATGGAGGAGGCCGCAGCCGCCGATCTGCGGGCGGAGAAGGTGCTGCCCGAACTCCTCGACGTCATAGGCACATCAGAGGTGACCGACCCCTCACTCGCCGCGAAGGTCGAGGAGTTGCGCGCCTGGGTGAAGTCGGGCTCCCAGCGGCGCGAGGCCGCGAAGGACGACGGGAAGTACGAACACGCCGAAGCCGCAAGGGTGCTGGACGCCTGGTGGCCGCTGCTCGTCGAGGGCCAGTTCAAGCCGGAGCTCGGTGAGGAGCTGTACAAGTCGCTCACCGCGCTCGCGCCCGTCAACGAGTCGCCGTCCGGCGGCCAGAACGGCGGCGGCGGTTCGGGCGGCGGAGTGGGGGCGAGCCAGCCGCACAAGGGCTCGGCGCTGCAGCACGGCTGGTGGTCGTTCGTCGAGAAGGACCTGCGGAACGTGCAGGGCGAGGACGTCGCCTCACCGCTCGACAGGCCGTACTGCGGCAGCGGTTCGCTCGCGAAGTGCCGGAAGATGCTGCTGACGACGCTTGCCGGGGCCGTGGCGACGCCGGCCGAGGAGACCTACCCCGGGGACGACGAGTGCGAGCCCGGGGACCAGGTGTGCGCCGACTCGATCGTGCACCGGGCCATGGGCGGGATCACCGTCCCGCGTATCGCGTGGCAGAACCGGCCCACCTACCAGCAGGTCGTGGAGTTCCCGGCGCGCCGCTAGTGCGGCTCCGCCGGCTCCCTTCCGGACTCCGTCCGGGTGAGGGTCTCGTGGGCACGCCCCCTGGCTGCGCCGGGGGACCCACCGAGGCCGCCCCCTTCCCCTGGGTCTTCGGCCCAGGGGAAGGGCGACGCTGCATTGCGGACACGCCCGAGCGACCAGCCGCGATGGCTCCGCGCGACGGCGCGTGCGACGCCGGCAGGCGATGGCGCGTGCGACGCCGGCGTGCGGACTGCCCGCCCGCGGCGGCCAGTTCGCCCTCGCCCCGGTCGGAACCGGCACCGCCGCACGAGTCTCCTCAGCCCGGTTCGTGCAGGAACGCGAAGAGCTCCGTGGCGAGTTCGGCGGGCTTGTCCTCGGGCAGGAGGTGCCCTGCTCCGGGAATGACGGACAACCGCGCCGCAGGAATGCGGGACGCCAGCTCCCGTCCCCGTTCCACAGGGACCCAGGCGTCGTCCTCGCCCCAGCACACCAGAACGGGCAGGTCGACGGTGCCGTACCTGCCCTCCATCGCGTCGGTGTACCGCTTGTCGTCGAGGCGGCACGTGAGCTGCCGGTAGAAGGCGGCCTGCCCCTCGGGGGTGAGCCACGGCTCGACCAGCGCGTCGAGAGTGCCGGGACGGAGGCCCGGACTGCTCGCCGAACCGACATAATCGCGGATCAAGGCGCGGTGTGCGGAGTGCGGGAGCCGGCCGAACACCTCCGCATGGCGGCCGACCAGTCCGGAGAAGGCGCTTCCCCAGGGAGACAGGGCGACAGCGTCGACCAGAGCCAGCCGCCGATAAGGCACACCCCGCATGAGGTGGGCTCCCAGGGCGACCGCACCGCCACTGTCGTGCGCCACCACCAGCGGTTCTGTCACGCCCCAATGGTCGAGCAACTCTGCGAAGACCCCGGTCAGTGCCTCCAGGGAGATGTCCTGGTCGCCGGTCTTCTCCGAGGCTCCGTAGCCCGGCATGTCCCATACATGGATCCGGTGGCCACGGGCCAGTGCGCGGGAGAGGTCCCGCCAGATGAAGGATGAGAACGGCGTCCCGTGCAGAAGAACCAGAGGTTCACCGTCCGGATCACCGAACCGGTCCCAGCGGACCATTCCCGAGCGGCTGGCGTAGGTCTCGGTCAGTTGCCACCTCTCCATGGCGAACTCCCTTGCCGCTGCGATCGATTACCGGTCCCGGCAGCGTGGGCCCGGTCGGCGTCTCCGAGGGCCGGATCGAGCCTCGCGGCCTGCCGGGGCACGCGCCCTGAGCGACGCACAGCCGCACAGCCGCACAGCCACCGTCACGCCTTCCCGGGACTGCCCGGATCCCCGGCCGCACCGGCGGAGCCGCCCCGCGCCTCCCGTACGTAGCGCAGGTACCGCTTCCAGTCCCAATGCCGGCCCGGGTCGGTGTGGTCGGCGCCGGGCACCTCGTTGTGGCCGACGATGTGCTCGCGGTCGACGGGGATGCCGTACTGCTTGCATATCCGGGCCGTGAGGCGCGCCGAGGAGCGGTACATGGCCTCCGTGAAGTTCTGCGGCCGGTCCACGAAGCCCTCGTGCTCGATGCCTATGCTGCGCTCGTTGTAGCTGCGGTTGCCCGCGTGATAAGCGACGTCGAGGTCGCGGACCATCTGCACGATCCGCCCGTCGCTCGCACGCACGAGGTAGTGCGCCGCCGCCGCGTGCAGCGGATCGCGGAAGACCTTCACGGCCGTACGGAAGTCGCTCTGGGTCACATGGATCACGACCCGGTCGATGACGTAGTCGGCGGGCCGGTCCGCGAACCGCAGATTCGCCTCCGAGGCCGCGATCCAGCGCACGCCCGGCTGATCGACCTCACCCTCCTTGCGCTGCTTGTCCACTCCCGGCACCCGCCACCACAGACGCGAGGTCCGGTCCCAGGTCAGAGCAGCTGTTGTCGCGAGCGCCACACCGCTGCCGCCGGTGATGAGCAGGGCACGCCGAGAGACCGATGTCATACCGGTCTCAACGCCCACACCGGTCCCGGTGGTTCCGTCCTGCGGCGCGACGGGCCGTGCCGCGCGGCGCAGGCCCGTCCTCGCTTACGGAGGGACGGCCCGTTCCGTCTACTCTGGACGGGTTATGAGTGACGCTTCCAGCAGCCCCCGGTCCGCCGCCTCCGGCACCCTCCCCGGGGGCACGCCCCCTCGCTCCGCTGGGGGGACCCCCACCCGGGCCTCCCGGCCCAGGGGGACTTCGGCCGTGGGTGCCCCCGCCCGGCCCGCCGGCGGGGACGCGCCCAGGCTGCGCGTCCTGGCCGCGATGTCGGGCGGCGTGGACTCCGCGGTCGCCGCCGCACGCGCCGCGGAGGCGGGTCACGACGTCACCGGGGTCCACCTGGCCCTCTCCGCGAACCCGCAGTCGTTCCGTACGGGCGCCCGCGGCTGCTGCACGATCGAGGACTCGCGTGACGCGCGCCGTGCCGCCGACGTCATCGGCATCCCCTTCTACGTCTGGGATCTGGCGGAGCGCTTCCGCGAGGACGTGGTCGAGGACTTCGTCGCCGAGTACGAGGCGGGCCGTACCCCCAATCCCTGCCTGCGCTGCAACGAGAAGATCAAGTTCGCCGCGCTGCTGGACAAGGCCCTCGCGCTCGGCTTCGACGCGGTGTGCACGGGCCACTACGCCACGGTCGTCAACCGTGAGGACGGCACCCGCGAGCTGCACCGCGCGAGCGACGCCGCCAAGGACCAGAGCTATGTGCTGGGGGTGCTCGACGCCCGCCAGCTCGCGCACGCCATGTTCCCCCTCGGCGACACGCTCACCAGCAAGGACGAGATCCGGGAGGAGGCGGAGCGGCGCGGTCTGGCCGTCGCCAAGAAGCCGGACAGCCACGACATCTGCTTCATCGCCGACGGCGACACACAGGGTTTCCTCGCCGGCCGCCTCGGCACGTCCGAGGGCGACATCGTCGACGAAGACGGCCGGAAGCTCGGCACCCACGAGGGTGCTCACGGCTTCACCATCGGCCAGCGCAAGGGCCTGCGGATCGGTCACCCGGCACCGGACGGCAAGCCGCGGTACGTGCTGGACATCTCGCCCGTGGACAACACCGTCACCGTCGGCCCGGCCGACTCGCTCGACGTGGCCGGGCTGACCGCGGTCAAGCCGCGCTGGTGCGGCGCGGCACCGGCGGGGCCCGGCACGTACACCGCCCAACTCCGCGCGCACGGAGGCGAGACGGAGGTCAGCGCCGAACCGGCGGCGGACGGTGCCGAGTTGAGGGTCCGGTTCACCGAACCCGTGCGCGGTGTGGCCCCGGGCCAGGCGATCGTGCTCTATGACGGCACGCGGGTGATCGGCTCCGCGACGATCGCCACGACCGAGCGGGCGCGGCCCGCCGGGGTCGGTCCCGCCTGACGCGGAGGGCGTCGGGCCCCCTGCGGCCCGGGCTGCGCGTCGCGTGCGCGCAGCCTCGGGCGCCTGCGCGGACGGACCAGGCCGGGCCGGCCGGAGTTCGGCCCGCCCTGGAGAGGGCCGCATCCCGGCGCGCGAACGCGCGCCCGGTACCACCGACTTGGCGTCGAGCGGGACGCATCGCCCTCGGGTGTGTGCCCGTAGGTGTGCGTACGGGCCGCCTCCGGGCGTCCGGAGTCGCGCCACCCGGCAGCGGCGGTGAGCGCGACGGCAGGGCCCGGCGGACGCCGTCGGCGCCGCCGGCCGCGGCAGCGGGCCTACGCCCCGTGCACCGTGCCGCTGAAGACCTTCTCCAGCTTGTCGAACTCCTCGAGACAGCGGCCCGTGCCCACCGCCACGCAGCTCAGCGGCTCCTCGGCGACCAGCACGGGCATGCCCGTCTCCTTCGCGAGCCGGTCGTCCAGGCCGTGCAGCAGCGCTCCGCCGCCGGTCAGCACGATGCCGCGCTCCATGATGTCGCCGTAGAGCTCCGGGGGGCAGGCGTCGAACGCGGTGCGCACGGCGTGCACGATCGCCGCCACGGGCTTCTCCGTCGCCTCGTGGATCGCTTCCTCGCTCAACTCCACCGTCTTGGGCATGCCGGTCTCCTTGTCCCGGCCCCGCACCGGGGTCGGAACGCCGCTGCCCAGCGACATCTTGACGTCCTCCGCGGTGCGTTCGCCCACCGCCATGGCGAAGTTGTGCTCGATGTACGACGCGATCGCCGCGTCAAGGGCGTCGCCTGCGACGCGCGCGGAGTGCGTGACGACGGTGCCACCGAGGGAGATGATCGCGACCTCCGTGCTGCCGCCGCCGATGTCGACGACCATCGAACCGCGCGCCTCGTGCACGGGCAGCCCCGCCCCGATCGCGGCCGCCATGGGCTCCTCGATCAGATGCACCGAACGTGCTCCGGCCCTCGCGGCGGTCTGCAGCACAGCGCGGCGTTCGACGCCCGTCACCCCGCTCGGCACGCATACGACGACCCTGGGGCCCCGCCCGCGGCCGACTCTCGCCGCGCGGATGAAATGCCGCAGCATTCCCTCGGTGGCCTCGAAATCGGTGATGACGCCGCCCTTGAGGGGCCGCGTGGCCGTGATGGAACCCGGAGTACGGCCCACTGCCTGTTTCGCTTCGGTGCCAACGGCGAGGACTTTCCCGGTGCGCGACTCGACCGCCACGACGGACGGTTCGTTGAGGATGATGCCGCGTCCGCGCGCATACACCAGCGTGTTGGCAGTGCCGAGGTCTATGCCGATGTCACGCGTGCTGAACGAGGTGCTCTTTGCCATGTGGTCGTCTCGCCGTGTTCGGTGCAGGGTGTGCCGAAATGTCTCGCTGGCCTTGCAGCATACCCAACTGTCCTGGTTTCGGGGCAACTCGGCCTCCGGAAACCTCAGATCGCAAAGCCGCTGGTCGGAGCGCGGTTCACGGTCGAACAAGGAGCCGACTGTTCGGTTCGGTGGCATAGACCCGGGCCTGGGTGGATAGCTATGCGCTGGAGTCCGAGCGCGCGGTGCCCGTGACTGAAGCCTTGGCGTCCCGGGTTGGCCGCGCCGTAGGCCACCCTCTCAGCAATCGGAGGTACCCCATTACCGCGCGACCGACGCAGGAATTCGGAGAGAACCCCGTCGACGTCCGGGAAACCGGTCACTACACGGAAGAATATGTCCCCAGCTTCGTCGACAAGTGGGACTCTCTCATTGACTGGGAAAAGCGCTCACACAGTGAGGGCAATTTCTTCATCGACCTGCTGCGCAAGCGGGGCGTGAAGAGCGTGCTCGACGTCGCTACGGGGACCGGGTTCCACTCGGTGCGACTGCTCGAAGCCGGATTCGACGCCGTCAGCGCCGACGGCAGTGCGGACATGCTGTCGAAGGCATTCAAGAACGGAATGGAGAACGGAAGTCACATACTCCGCGTCGTCCAGGCGGACTGGCGCTGGCTCAACAGGGACGTGCACGGGGAGTACGACGCCATCGTCTGCCTCGGCAACTCCTTCACGCACCTGTTCTCGGAGCGGGACCGCCGCAAGGCGCTCGCCGAGTTCTACGCGATGCTGAAGCACGACGGGGTACTCATCCTGGACCAGCGCAACTACGACGCGATGCTGGACCGCGGATTCTCCAGCAAGCACACGTACTACTACTGCGGCGAGGACGTCGCGGTCGAACCGGAGTATCTGGACGAGGGATTGTGCCGCATGCGGTACAACTTCTCCGACAACTCCGTGTACCACCTCAACATGTTCCCGCTGCGGAAGGACTACACCCGCCGGCTCATGTCCGAGGTGGGCTTCCAGCACATAGAAACGTACGGCGACTTCCAGCACACCTACCGTGATGAACAGCCGGACTTCTTTGTGCATGTCGCGGAGAAGGAGTACCGCATGGACGAGGAAGGAGAGGGTGCATACTCCGCCGCCGTCAGCACGGCCCGTACGTACTACAACTCGGCGGACGCCGACGAGTTCTACGCCTCCGTCTGGGGCGGCGAGGACATCCACATCGGTCTCTACGAGAGCTCCGAGGAGCCCATCGCGGACGCGAGCCGCCGCACGGTGCAGCGGATGGCGGAGAAGCTCGACCTGGACGAGTCGTCGGTCGTGCTCGACCTCGGCGCCGGCTACGGCGGCTCCGCCCGGTACGTGGCCGAGACGTACGGCTGCAACGTCATCGCGCTCAACCTCAGCGAGGTCGAGAACGAGCGGAACCGCGAGCTGAACGCCCAGCGCGGGCTCACCGGCAAGATCGAGGTGCTGGACGGCTCGTTCGAGAGCATTCCCTGCTCCGAGGACAGCGTCGACGTGGTCTGGTCGCAGGACGCCTTCCTGCACAGCGGCAACCGCACGCGCGTACTGGAAGAGATCACGCGGGTGCTCAAGCCGGGCGGACAGCTCATCTTCACCGACCCGATGGCCGCCGACGGCACCTCCACGGCCGTACTGAAGCCGATCCTGGAGCGCATCCACCTCGACACGATGGGCTCGCCCGCCTTCTACCGGCGGGAGCTGGCGCGGCTCGGGTTCAGCGCGGCCAGCAGCGGCGGCTTCGAGGAGCACCGCGAGCAGCTCGTCAACCATTACGGGCGCGTGCTCAAGGAGACCGAGCGGCAGGAGGCCGAGGGGAAGGACGGGCTCGCCGGCAAGGTGAGTTCGGAATACCTCACCAACATGAAGAAGGGACTCGGACACTGGGTCAACGGCGGCAACGAACGTCAACTCACCTGGGGAATCTTCCACTTCAGGCTTTGAGAAACGATTTTGCCGTCCGGCCCCGTCCCGTGTGGGCGGGGCCGGACGGCCTCGTGGCCGCGCGGGGGACCCTTCGGGGGTGATCCAGCCGGGCGCCGGTCAGGGCGTGCGCGGGTCCGGCAGCGGGTGCTCGCCGGTGCCCGGGACACGTGGCCGCTCCGTCGCGGGCGCGGGGGCCAGCAGCCTGCTCAGGCCCCTGCGGGTCGAGGCGACCACGACGCGGTCGCCCGCCTGCAGCACGTACCCCGGGTGCAGGCGCCACTCCAGTTCGCCGGCGCCCGTGGACGTCACGGATGACAGGTCCTGCTGCCGCTCGTCCTCCGACGCGGTGTCGAGGGCGACCACCCGCCAGGCCTCCGGCTGGAACGCCTGCTCCACGGTGCGGCCCTCCAGCAGCGGATTGTCCCGTACGTCGACGGCGGCGAAGACCAGCACTCTGCGGCCCACCGAGATCGCGCCCAGCACCTGCCGGCCCATCATCGCCCCGGCGAACGCCGGAGCCGCGAGAGCCGAGACGCTGCGGCTGCGCGTCTGAGCGGCGGGATAGGTGTCGCGCAGGGTGCGGTAGACCGTGGCGGCGAACGCGTCGTCGAACAGCCGCATCACCACACGCAGTTCGGGCTTGATCTGACGGGCGTTGAGCGACGCCTCCAGATTGATGCCGTCAGTGCTGGTGAGGGCGATCAGCGCGCGGCTGCGTTTGATCTTCGCCTGCTCCAGGACGCCGTCGTCGGTGACGTCGGCGATCAGCGTGGGCACCCGGCGCCTGCGGGCGAGGGCGATGCCGCGCGCCTCGTCGTTCTGCTCGATGCACACGACGGGGATGTTCAGTTCCAGCAGCCGCTCCAGTACGTGCTTGCCGACCTTCCCCAGGCCCACCAGCACGACGTGCCCGGACATCCCGCGTGGCGGTGTGGGCAGTGCCGCCGCCTTGCGGAAGGAGCCGTAGCTCTCCAGGACGACCGCCAGGAGCAGCGGCAGCAGCATCATCCCGGCCAGCCCGGCGAGGAGTTGGAGCACCTGCTCGTCCGCGGGCTCCCCCAGGTTGGGTTCGTTGATGGCGAAGAGGTCGAGGAGCGTCACATAGCCGGCGTGCAGGGGGGAGTCGCGGCTGATGACCCAGTTCACGGTGGCGAGGGCGAGCACGACCACGGTCATGGCGACCAGGGAATACCGCAGGCGACGCGAGAAGAGCTCCTTGAAGGCGAGCATCCGCGGAAGCCGCCGGGCGCGTCCGGCGGTCGGGCGGTCGGTTCTGCGGGTGATGGCCTCCAGGACGACGGCCTCGCGCTGCGGCGGCAGGCCGCTGAGGTCCTCTTCGCCCGGCAGCAGCACGGGGCCGCGCCCGTGGCGGCCGCCCGCTTCGCTACGGCCGCCCTGATCGGCCGGCCCGGCCTGGCCGCCGCGACTGCCGGCTGCGGCGGGGGCGCCGGCTGCCGGGCCGCCGGGGGCTGCGCCGCGGGCGCCGTCGCTGCTGCCGTCATCCGGCCCGCTGTCCGTCCGGCCGTCCGGTCCGCCGCTCCCGTCGCCGCTGTCGTCCTCGCTGTCGTCGGAGTCGCCCTCGCCGTTCTCCGTGTCCTCGGTCGCGGGCATCAACGCGAGCGTGCACAGGGGGTTGCGGCGGTCGACGTTCCGCAGCGTGCGCTCTTTCGCGCGCAGCAGCAGCCCGTCCGCATACATCACCTTGTCGCTGCCGACGACGGCGGCGGCGACGATCGACGGAGCGGCGGTGTCGGAGTCCGAGAGCACCGTCGTGGTGGTGTCCGCCGCCTCGGCCGCCGTCGCGCCGCCGCCACGCGGCCGCGTGCCGCCCAGCCGCGCTGCCCGGTCCAGGAGGTCGGCTAGATACTGCCCCAGGTTGCGGTTGAACATCCGGATGACCAGGCGTACCCGGGGGTTGAGCCGACGGGCCCGCAGCGCGATGTAGATGTTCAGCTGGTCGTCGCCGGAGGTGAGCGCCAGGGCGCTGGCACGCTCGATGCCGGCGCGTACGAGCGCGTCGTCGTCGGGGACGCGCGCCTCGACCGCCTCCACCGACAGCCCCCGCCTGCAGGTGAGTCCGGCGATCTGCGGGCCGTGGCTGCCGCCGCGCAGCGAGGGCAGTACGACCGTCACGTGCTGCCCGTAGACCGTGGCCAGCTCTCTTGTGACCCGCTGCGCGAGCGCGTTGTCGCCGCAGACCACCATGTGCCCGCGCAGGCCGCGCCCTAGGCTGCTGTCCATGGTCTCCAAGGACAGTTCCCCCCTGAACATCTGCGTCTTCTGCTCGGCTGCCGAACTCGCCGACGTGTACACGGAGTCGGCGCGCGAGTTCGCCGAGCTTATCGGCAGCCGCGGACATTCTCTGGTGTGGGGCGGATCGGACGTCGGCCTGATGAAGGTCGTCGCCGACGGGGTCCAGGGCGCTGGCGGGAGGCTGGTGGGGATCTCCGTGGACTTCCTGCAGAACGTGGCGCGGGAGAACGCCGACGAGATGGTCGTCACCGCGACGCTGGCCGAGCGCAAGGCACAACTGCTGGAGCGCGCCGACGCGTTCGTCATCATGGTGGGCGGCACCGGGACCCTGGACGAGGCCACGGAGATCCTCGAACTGAAGAAGCACGGGCTGCACGCCAAGCCCGTCGTGCTGCTCAACACGGCCGGCTACTACGACGGGCTGCGGCAGCAGCTCGCACGCATGCAGGCCGAGGGCTTCCTGCCGCTGCCGCTGTCGGAGCTGGTCGCCTTCGCGGACGACGGCCCGGACGCGCTTCGGCTGCTGGAGGCGTGAACTCCCCCGCGAAGCGGCTGAGTTGCCTACTTCCTGTTGTACAGCCGCATCGTGAGCGTTCCGAAGACGGCGATCAGCACCGCGGAGGCCATGAGCGTCCAGCTGATCTCGGACCCGGGCCACTCGCCGTCCATCAGCCCCCGTACGGCCGCGACGAGATGGGTGACGGGGTTGACGTCGACGAACGCCTGCAGCCACCCGGGCATCGTGCTCGGCTCCACGAGGATGTTGCTGAGGAAGGTGAGCGGGAAGAGCACCATCATGCTGATGTTCATCACGGATCTCTCCGTGCGCAGCAGCAGCCCGAACATCGTCCACAGCCAGGAGAAGGCGAAGGAGAAGGCCACCAGCAGGGCGATCCCCGCCAGCACGCCCATCACCCCGCCGGCCGGGCGGAAGCCCAGCACCAGTCCCACGGCCAGGATCACCAGTGAGGCCATGGTGTAGCGGAAGGCGTCACCGAGGAGATAGCCGACCATCGGTGCGGGCCGCCAGATCGGCAGCGTACGGAAACGGTCGAACACCCCTTTCTCGATGTCGGTGTTGACCGAGACGCCGGTGTACATGGTGGTCATCACCACGCTCATCACCATGATCCCCGGCAGCAGGAACTGCAGGTACTCACTCGTGGAGCCCGCCAGCGCGCCGCCGAAGAGGTACGTGAACATCAGCGTCATCATGATCGGGAAAGCGGTGACGTCGAAGAGCTGCTCGGGCACGTGCTTGATCTTCAGCATCGCCCGCCAGCCGAAGGTCATGCAGACGGACAGCGGACTCGGACGGGGCGGCCGTTCACCGGAGAGCAGCGCGGCGGGCAGCGTGGCGGACGTCGCCGCCGGGGGAGTGCCGCGGGCGGGTGTACGGGGCTGGGCGGGCGCGGTGTTCATCGTGTTCTCTCCTCGGCCGGGGCTGCTGCTCTGTTCCCGTCGTGTGCGGCGTCCCTGTTCCCGTCCCGCGCGGCTTCGTGTGTGGAGTCGTGTCCGGCGTCCTGTTCGGGGTCGTGCGCGGGGTGGTCGGTCAGGGCCAGGAAGACCTCGTCCAGGCTGGGCTGGCCCAGCGAGAAGTGGTCCACGGCGACCCCGGAACGCGTGAGTTCGGCCAGTGCGCGTGCGGCCTGCTCGGCCGCTCCGCTCTCCGTGCCGTCGCCCGGTACGCGTGCGGTGAGCGCCACCGGGTCGCTGCCCGGCTGCACTTGGGCCGCCAGGGACTGCGAGAGGACCTTCCGCGCCTCCTCCCGCTGCCCGGCGTCCCGCAGCCGCAGATGCACCGAGCCCGCGCCGACGGACGACTTCAACTGGCCCGGTGTGCCCTCGGCGATGACCCTGCCGTGGTCGATCACGGCGATACGGCCCGCGAGCTGGTCCGCCTCGTCCAGGTACTGCGTGGTCAGCAGCACCGTCGTCCCCTGCGCGACGACGGCGCGGACGATGTCCCAGACCTGGTTGCGGCTCCTCGGGTCCAGCCCGGTCGTCGGCTCGTCCAGGAAGAGCAGATCGGGGGTGTTGAGGATGCTCGCGGCGATGTCGATGCGCCGGCGCATGCCGCCCGAGTACTGCTTGACCTGACGCCGCGCCGCGTCGGCGAGCCCGAAGGCCTCCAGCAGCTGATCCGCCCGCTTGCGCGCGGCGGGCTTGGAGTGGCCGAGCAGGCGGGCCAGCAGCACGAGGTTCTCCGTGCCGGTCAGGTCCTCGTCGACGGACGCGTACTGCCCGGTGAGGCTGACCCGGGCCCGTACGGCCTCCGCCTCGCCGACCACGTCGTGCCCGAAGACCTGGGCCTGCCCGCCGTCCGGGCGCAGCAGCGTCGCCAGCACCTTCACGGCGGTCGTCTTGCCCGCGCCGTTCGGGCCGAGCACCCCGTAGACCGAACCGGCCGGGACGCGCAGGTCGATGCCGTCCACGGCCCGGTTGTCGCCGAAGGCCTTCACCAGGCCCGACGTCTCGACCGCCGGGGTACCGGTGCCCTGGGGGCCGGTACCCGGGGTGCCCGTCCTGTCTGCCGGCATCGCTGGCCTCCCGTTCCGCGTCGCTCCCGGACGCCGCTCCGTGCGCGGGGTGCCGTCCGGCTCACAGCGATCAGACCGGGCCGGTGGAGCAAACTCATCGGTGCCCGTCGCAGGCGGCCGGTGCACGGGGCGGGGGCCGGCTGGGGGACGATGGTCACATGGCAACGCATCTGATCACCGGTGCCGGCTCGGGCATCGGCGCCGCCGTGACGCGGCGGCTTCTCGACCGTGGCGACGAACTGTGGCTGCTGGCGCGCGACGCCGGCCGCGCCGCGGAGCTGAGGGAGCGCTTCGAAGGCGCCCGCAGCGTCGTCGGCGACCTCGGTGAACCGGAGCGGCTCTCGTGGGCCCTCAGCCAGCAGGACCTGCCGGACCGGCTCGAGTCGCTGCAGCACATCGCGGGCGTCGTCGAGCTGGGCGAAGTCGGCGAACTGAGCGCCAAGGTCTGGAACCACACCCTGGCCGCCAACCTCGTCGCGCCCGTCGAGCTGACGCGTCTGCTGCTGCCCCAGCTGCGGCTCGCCCGCGGACACGTCCTCTTCGTCAACTCCGGTGCGGGGCTGCGGGCCAACCCGCAGTGGTCCGCGTACGCCGCGAGCAAGCACGGGCTGAAGGCCTTCGCGGACGCCCTGCGCGCCGAGGAGAGCGGCAACAGCCTGCGCGTCACCTCCGTCTATCCCGGGCGCACCGCCACGCCCATGCAGGAGAAGGTGCACCGCCAGGAGGGCAAGGAGTACGACCCCGCCCGGTGGATCAGCCCCGAGGCCGTCGCGACGACGCTGCTGACGGCGCTGGACATGCCGCGCGACGCGGAGGTCACCGACCTGACCGTGAAGCCGGGCCCATGAGCACCGAGAAGACGGTGTGGGGCGCGGCCGCCGCCACCGGCATCGGCTCGATGCCCGGTGAGGACGCACGTGAGGCGGCCCGCACGGTCACGGGCACCCTGGAGGCCTTCCCCTTTCTCGCGGAGCTCCCCGCGCGCGGCCCCGGCGCGGACATGACGGGACGCACCGTGGGCCTGCTGGCCGAGCTGTACGCGCATCTGGAGCCCAGCGGCTGGCGGATCAGCGACCGGCCGGGCCGCGACACCAGGCGTGCGCGGTCCTGGATGGGCGAAGACCTGGACGCGCTGGAGGAGTTCGCGCAGGGGGACACGGGCGGCCCGCGCGCGCTGAAGGTCTCCGCGGTCGGGCCCTGGACGCTGGCCGCGACCCTGGAGCGGCGAGGCGGTGAGGCCGTGCTCGGCGACGCGGGCGCGTGCCGCGACGTGACGGCGTCCCTCACCGAGGGACTGCGGGCCCATCTCGCGGACGTACGGCGCAGGGTGCCCGGCGCGCGTCCTGTACTGCAGCTCGACGAGCCGCTGTTGACGGCCGTGCTGCTCGGCCGGGTGCCGACGGCCAGCGGCTACCGCAGCCACGGCGCCGTCGACCGCGCGGTCGCCGAGGGCGCGCTGCGGGAGGTCACCGCCGCCTGCGAGGCGGAGGGAGTGCCCGTCGTCGTGCACTCGTGCGCGCCGCGGCCTCCCTTCGGACTGCTGCGCCGCGCGGGCGTCACCGGGGTCTCCTTCGACACGGGTCTGCTCACCGAGAGTGAGGACGATGCGATCGGTGAGGCCGTCGAGGCCGGCACGGTGCTCTTCGCCGGTGTCGTGCCGGGTGCCGGGCCGCCCGAGGGCGGATTGTCGGACCCTGCCGGTAGCGTCAGTGGTGTCAGGTCGCTGTGGCGCAGGCTCGGGCTGTCCCCGGCTCTCCTCGCGGAGTCGGTCGTGGTCACCCCGGCATGCGGTATGGCGGGCGCCTCGCCCGCGTATGCGCGTGAAGCGCTCGCCCACTGCGTCCGGGCGGCGAGATCCCTCGCCGACGACCCTGAGTGACGGGAGGACGAGACGGTGGCCCGCAACGAGCGAACGCCGGCGCCCGCCGATGCGCGCGAGCAGCATCAGCGCCTGGCCGAGCAGATCGAGGAGCACCGCTTCCGCTACTACGTGCGGGACGCACCGGTCGTCAGCGACGCCGAGTTCGACCGGCTGCTGCGTGAGCTGGAGGGCCTGGAGGCGGAGCATCCGGAGCTGGTCACGCCCGACTCCCCGACGCAGAAGGTCGCCGGGCAGTACGAGACGGAGTTCACCGAGGTCGCCCACCGCGAGCGGATGCTGTCGCTGGACAACGCCTTCGACGACGGGGAGCTGGAGGAGTGGGCGGAGCGCATCGCGCGTGAACTGGAAGGCGTTGAGTACCACTTCCTGTGCGAGCTGAAGATCGACGGCCTTGCGGTCAACCTGACGTACGAGCACGGCAGGCTCACCCGCGCGGCCACCCGCGGCGACGGGCGCACGGGCGAGGACATCACGCCCAACATCCGCACGATCGCCGACATCCCCGAGAGGCTGAGCGGCAGCCGCGTCCCGGAGCTGGTCGAGGTCCGGGGTGAGGTCTTCTTCCCCATGGAGCGCTTCGAGGAGCTAAACGCCCGCCTGGTCGAGGGGGGCGACAAGCCGTTCGCCAACCCGCGGAACGCGGCCGCGGGTTCGCTGCGCCAGAAGGACCCGAAGGTGACGGCCACGCGTCCGCTGCGCATGGTGGTGCACGGCATCGGTGCCCGGGAGGGCTTCGACGTCCCGAGCCTCAGCCATGCCTACGGCCTGCTGCGCGAGTGGGGCCTGCCCACCTCCCAGTACCCGAAGGTGGTGGACGGGCTCGCGGGCGTCCGCGAGTTCATCGCCTACTACGGCGAGCACCGCCACTCGGTGGCGCACGAGATCGACGGCGTGGTCGTGAAGCTCGACGAGGTGCGGCTCCAGGGGCGCCTGGGCTCCACCTCGCGTGCGCCGCGCTGGGCGATCGCGTGGAAGTACGCCCCGGAGGAGGTGAACACGAAGCTGGTCGACATCCGCGTCGGCGTCGGCCGCACGGGCCGTGTCACGCCGTACGCGGTGGTGGAGCCGGTGACGGTCGCCGGCTCCGAGGTCGAGTTCGCCACGCTGCACAACCAGGAGGTCGTCCGGTCCAAGGGCGTCCTCATCGGCGACACGGTCGTGCTGCGCAAGGCGGGCGACGTCATCCCGGAGATCCTGGGGCCGGTCGCCGATCTCCGGGACGGCAGCGAGCGGGAGTTCGAGATGCCCGCGCACTGCCCCGACTGCGGTACGGCGCTGCGCCCCATGAAGGAGGGCGACATCGACCTGCGGTGTCCCAACGCCCGTTCCTGCCCTGCCCAGTTGAGGGAGCGGCTGTTCTATCTGGCGGGCCGCAAGTGCCTGGATGTCGAGCACTTCGGCTATGTGGTGGCCACGGCGCTGACCCAGCCGCTGGAGCCGGCCGAGCCGCCGCTGAAGGACGAGGGCGGCCTCTTCGACCTGAAGGTCGAGGATCTGCTGCCCATCAAGTCCTTCGTCCTGGACACCGACAGCGGCCTGGCCAAGCGCGATCCCGAGACGGGCGAGGAGAAGGTCGTCACCCTCTTCGCCAACCAGAAGGGCGAGCCGCGCAAGAACACGCTGGCGATGCTGGAGAACATCCAGGCCGCCAAGGAGCGTCCGCTCGCCCGGATCATCACCGGGCTGTCGATCCGTCACGTGGGGCCGGTCGCCGCCGAGGCGCTGGCCCGCGAGTTCCGCTCCCTGGACCGGATCGCCGAGGCGGGCGAGGAGGAGCTGGCGGCGACCGAGGGCGTCGGGCCGACCATCGCGGCCTCGCTGAAGGCATGGTTCGCCGAGGACTGGCACCGCGAGATCGTCGACCGGTGGCGTGCAGCGGGCGTCCGGATGGAGGCGGAGGGCTCCGCCGAATCGGGCCCGAGACCGCTGGAGGGGATCACCGTCGTGGTCACCGGGACGCTCGCGACGCTCACAAGGGACAGCGCCAAAGAGGCCCTCCAGGAACGGGGCGCGAAAGTGACCGGATCCGTTTCGAAGAAGACCGGGTTCGTGGTGGTAGGAGAAAGCCCCGGGTCCAAATACGACAAGGCCGTCCAGTTGAAGGTGCCTATTTTGGACGATGACGGCCTCGCCGTTCTTCTGGAGCAAGGTCCGGACGCCGCGCGCGAAGTGGCCGAAAAGCACCCCGAACAGGGCACTGAGGGCTAGTCAAGTCTTCCCAGTTTTCCCGCTGTTGTGTGCCCGTCACAGGTGTCCCATGCGTTTACGCCCGGGTATGCACACAGAAGCCGCACTGTTATCGGCTGTTGTGCGCGAATGGGGCTGGATCAGCCGGGTCGCGCACAGCCAACCCCGGCCGATCGCTGCCCTGGAGGCGGTGTGCGGCCTACTGTTGATGTGTGTGCCTGATTTGGGGAAGCAGGCACGGACGGCCGGCGGAGGGACGGGCATGCAGGAAATTCCTGGGGGCCACGGCCCCCCGTACTCCAGCCTGCCCGACGGCACGAGCGGCAGTACGGGGTCCACGGGCGGAGCGGAGGACGTGCCGTGGGTGCAGCGCCTGGCAGCGCTGCGGGTGCCCGGACTGCCGTCGCTCGTCGTCGTCGGAGCGGGCGTCGCTCTCGGTTCGGGCATCTTCCGGGTCGTGACGGACGGCAGAGCCCTGTTCCCGGACGCGGTCACGGGCTGGTCGCTGGCGGTGCTCACGGGCCTGATCGTCGGTCACCTCATCGCACTCGGACGTGACCGCTGGTGGAGCGGCACCGGCTCGGGCGCCGCACTGACACTGGCCATCCTGCTGCTCTACGGCTGGGCGCCCGCCGTGGTGGTCAGCCTCGCCGTGGTGGTGCTGGTGGGCGCGGTGCGCCGGCACCGCTGGAGGCAGGCGGTGGTGCAGGGCGCCGTCGACATCCTCGGCATCGGGGCGGCGGCGCTGTCACTGGCCGCCGTGGGCGTGCGCCCGTCCGTCGCGGACCCCTGGAAGCCCGCCGACTGGGGCTACTTCTCGCTCCCCGAGATCGTCATGGCGGCCTTCGCCTACCTCGTGGTCACACGCGTCCTGCTGTGGTTCTCGCACGCCCCACGCAAGACGGGGCTGCCCACCGCGCTGCGCAGGGCACTGATGCGGCAGGGGCTCGTCGCCGTCGCGCTGCTGGGCATATCGCCGCTGATAGCGGTGGTCGCCGCGTACCGCCCGGTACTGCTGCCGCTGTTCGCGGTGCCGCTCATCGCTCTCGACTCGACGCTGTGGATCGCCCGCATCCGCGCCGAGGAGGCGCTGCGCGACCCGCTGACGGGCCTGCCCAACCGGCAGTGGCTGCTGGAGCGCACCTGGTCGGCGCTGGACGAGGCGGACCGCACCGAGGCCCGCTCCGCGCTGGTCCTCATCGACCTCGACCGCTTCCGCTCCGTCAACGACACCCTCGGGCATCTCGCGGGCGACAGGCTGCTGTTGAAGATCGCCGAACGGCTGCGTGCGGAGCTGCCGCGCGGCGCGGAGGCGGCCCGGCTCGGCGGTGACGAGTTCGCCGTGCTGATCCCTCTCGCCGACTCCACCACCAGCGCGATGCGCGCCGCCCGCACCCTGGTCTCCGCGCTGGGCTCACCGCTGGACCTGGACGGGCTGACGCTCGTCCTGGAGGCCAGCGCGGGCGTCGCCGTCTTCCCCGAGCACGCACGCGAGGCGGAAGGGCTGCTGCGCCGCGCGGACGTGGCGATGTACGAGGCGAAGCGCGACCGCACGGGCGTCGAGGTGTACGAGGCGACGCGTGACGGCAACACCCCCGACAGGCTCGGCCTGCTGGCGGACCTGCGCCGCGCGCTCGACGCGGGCGAGGTCGAGCTGCACTACCAGCCCAAGGTCGGCTTCGACGGCGTCGTCTCCGGCCTGGAGGCGCTGGTGCGGTGGGTCCATCCCGAGCGCGGGCGCGTCCCTCCGGACGAGTTCATTGCGATAGCCGAGACGTCGGGGCTGATGCCGCGGCTCACGGAGTACGTGCTGGAGACTGCCCTCGCGCAGGTCTCCCGCTGGCGCTCCGACGGGCTCATGGTGCCCGTCGCCGTCAACGTCTCGCCCCGCGACGTCCACGCGCCCGGCTTCGCGGGCGCGGTCGCCGGACGCCTCGCGCGGCACGGAGTCCCGGCCGGCGCGCTCCAGTTGGAGATCACCGAGCACGTCCTGCTGGAGGACCCGCACCGCGCCGCCGACACGCTGGCCGCCCTCGCCGGGCACGGCGTGAAGATGTCCCTGGACGACTTCGGCACCGGCTACTCCTCGCTCGTACATCTGCGCCGGCTGCCGGTGAGCGAGCTGAAGATCGACCGGTCCTTCGTCGCCAGGCTCGCGGTCGACGCGGAGGACGCGGAGATCGTGCGCTGCACCGTCGATCTGGCGCATTCGCTGGGCCTGCTGGTCGTGGCCGAAGGCGTGGAGGACGACGAGACCTGGGAGCGGCTGCGGGACCTGGGCTGCGACGCGGTACAGGGCTGGCTGGTCGCGGCCGCGATGCCGCCCGACGAGACGACGGCATGGCTGCGGGCGCGGGACGGTGTGCCGCACTCCCTCGAACGCGGCTCCCTGGAACGCGCCCGCCCGCGGCCGCAGCTGGAGTGCGGCCCGTCGGCCTCGGCCGCGGGCTCGACCCGCCAGCACCCGGGCTCCGGGGGCGGCACCTCCCGCTCCTCGGGGCCGCCCTCGAAGCCGACCCAGTCCCACGACGCGAATCGCCCCACGGGGTGGCAGCCGGTCCAGTAGCGGCCTCCCGGCCCGTGGCCGCTCCGGGGGCGTGCCCTTCCGGCAGCGGGGCGCGGTTCCGCCGTCCCGCGGAACCGCGTCCGGATGCCGTGATGCCGATCCGGGCGGCCTGTCCGGAGGCCGGACGCCTGCCCGCCTTCGGCGGGACAGCCGTGCCGGGTCTGCGGCTGAGAACCCCTGACAGGTGTGCCGTCCATGCGGCGACCGGCGTTGCCGCCTCGTCCCGGACCTCCTCCCGCCGGACGACGCGGCGCAGAACGGGCCGTGGATACCCTGCCGTCGAGTGAAGACGACAACTGGGGGCTCACGTGGCGCTGTTCGGGAACGCACACACCATCGATCCGGCGAAAGCGCAGCAGGAGTACGGGCGTCTGCTCGGGCGGAACGAGCAGGTGCACGCCGCGTTCCTGCTGATACGCGACACCATCCTCTTCACCGACCGGCGGCTGATCCTCGTCGACAAGCAGGGCATGACCGGCAAGAAGGTGGAGTACCACTCCGTTCCGTACCGGAGCATCTCGCACTTCGCGGTGGAGACGGCCGGCACCTTCGATCTCGACGCGGAGCTGAAGATCTGGATCTCCGGAGATCCCACTCCTGTCCAGAAGACCTTCACCAAGGGCGTCGACATCTACGAGGTGCAGGCCGTGCTCACGGAGTTCGTGGCGCGCTGACCGCGCGCCGTACGGGGTCCTGGCGCGCGGGCGACGCCGGCACGGCGAGGTGCCGCCCCCGCCGGCGTCCGGTCCGGAGCAGGCAACGAGCGCATCCACGATCCCGGACGGCGCCCCGGGGACCGGGCGCACACCATGTGCACCACCTGGGCGAGTGATCCCGACCGGCTTGAAAGGCTGCCGCCCAGAGGCTGGAACCGCCCGGCGGCACGGGCCGGCCCGGGGGAGCCATAGGATTGAGGCGGAAAATCCAACACTCACCCAGAGGACCGCTGCATGCCTGGCATCTCGCGCGAGGAGGTCGCCCACCTCGCCCGGCTGGCGCGCCTGGAGCTGAAGGACGAAGAGCTGGATCACTTCGCCGGTCAGCTCGACGACATCATCGGTGCTGTAGCCACCGTCTCCGACGTCGCCGACGAGGACGTACCGCCGACCTCCCACCCGCTGCCGCTCACCAACGTCATGCGCCCGGACGTCGTGCGTCCCGGCCTGACCCCCGAGCAGGCGCTCTCGGGCGCCCCGGCACAGGAACAGCAGCGTTTCAAGGTGCCGCAGATCCTGGGGGAGGACTGAACGATGGCCGATCTGACCAGACTGACCGCGGCGCAGACCGCGGAGAGGATCGCGAACGGCGAGGTCACCGCCGTCGAGGTCGCCGAGGCGCATCTCGCCCGTATCGACGCCGTGGACGAGAAGGTGCACGCCTTCCTGCACGTCGACCGGGAGCGCGCGCTCGCCCAGGCCCGGGAGGTCGACGAGAAGCGCGCACGCGGTGAGCGGCTCGGCCCGCTGGCCGGCGTGCCCGTGGCCGTGAAGGACCTCTTCACCACCGAGGGCGTGCCCACGACGGTCGGTTCGAAGATCCTCGAAGGCTGGATCCCGCCGTACGACGCGACCGTGGTGCGGAAGCTGAAGGAGGCGGGCCTCGTCATCCTCGGCAAGACCAACATGGACGAGTTCGCCATGGGGTCCTCCACCGAGAACAGCGCGTACGGCCCGTCCGGCAACCCGTGGGACCTGACCCGCATCCCCGGCGGTTCCGGGGGCGGCTCCTCCGCCGCGATCAGCGCGTACGAGGCGCCGCTGGCCATCGGCACCGACACGGGCGGCTCCATCCGCCAGCCGGCCGCCGTCACCGGCACGGTGGGCGTGAAGCCGACCTACGGCGGGGTCTCCCGGTACGGCATGGTCGCCTTCTCCTCCTCCCTCGACCAGGCGGGGCCCTGCGCCCGTACGGTCCTGGACGCGGCGCTGCTGCACGCCGTCATCGCGGGCCACGACGAGCTGGACTCCACCTCCATCGACCAGCCCGTCCCGGACGTGGTCACGGCCGCCCGCAACGGCGACGTGGCGGGCCTGCGGGTCGGCGTCGTCAAGGAGTTCCGCGGCGAGGGCTACCAGGCGGGCGTGCTCCAGCGCGTCGACGAGACCGTGGAGCTGCTGCGTGAGCTGGGCGCCGAGGCCGCCGAGGTGTCCTGCCCGTCCTTCACCAAGGCGCTGGCGGCGTACTACCTGATCGCCCCTTCCGAGTGCTCCTCCAACCTCGCCCGGTTCGACGCGATGCGCTACGGCCTGCGCGTGGGCGACGACGGCACGCACTCGGCCGAGGAAGTCACCGCCCTGACCCGTGAGGAGGGCTTCGGCGACGAGGTCAAGCGCCGCGTCATGCTGGGCACGTACGCGCTCAGCTCCGGCTACTACGACGCGTACTACGGCTCGGCCCAGAAGGTCCGCACGCTCATCACCCGGGACTTCGAGCGTGCGTTCGGCGAGGTGGACGTGCTGGTCTCGCCGACGACCCCGACCACGGCCTTCCCGATCGGCGAGCGCGCCGACGACCCGATGGCCATGTATCTGGCCGACCTGTGCACCATCCCGTCCAACCTGGCCGGGAACGCCGCAATGTCCGTACCGTGCGGCCTGGCCGGTGAGGACGGCCTCCCCGTGGGGCTGCAGATCATCGCCCCGGCCATGGCCGATGACCGTCTCTATCGTGTCGGAGCGGCCCTGGAAGCCGCTCACCAGGCACGTTGGGGGCACCCGCTGCTTGAGGAGGCACCGTCGCTGTGAGTGGAAAGCTGCAGAAGGCCAAGGGTTTCAAGAAGTCCCGTACCGGGATGTACGTGTCAATCGCGGCCTCCCTCTTCGGGGTGGTCGGCACCGTCAAGCGCGGCAGGGAGGCCCGCCGCGAGGGTGACACGCTCCAGCTGATCGACGTCGCCGTCTCGGCGGCGGGCATCGTCACGGGCGTCGCACTGCTCGTGCGGGAGCTGCGGCGCGGCGAGCTCCACGATGTCCTCGCGGACGACTGAGAGGCGGATTTTTCCGTGACCGTCACTGAACTGGTGCCGTACGAGGACGCGTTGGCCGTCTACGACCCCGTCATGGGTCTGGAGGTGCACGTCGAGCTCGGCACCGCGACGAAGATGTTCTGCGGCTGTTCGACGACGCTCGGCGCCGATGCCAACAGCCAGACCTGCCCCACCTGTCTGGGGCTGCCCGGCGCCCTGCCCGTCGTCAACGCGACAGGCGTCGAGTCCGCCGTCCGTATCGGTCTCGCGCTCAACTGCGAGATCGCGGAGTGGTGCCGCTTCGCGCGGAAGAACTACTTCTACCCGGACATGCCGAAGAACTTCCAGACCTCCCAGTACGACGAGCCGATCGCCTTCAACGGCCACCTCGACGTACAGCTGGAGGACGGCGAGGTCTTCCGCGTCGAGATCGAGCGCGCGCACATGGAGGAGGACACCGGCAAGTCGACGCACATCGGCGGCGCCACCGGCCGAATCCACGGCGCCTCACACTCGCTGCTCGACTACAACCGCGCCGGTATCCCGCTCATCGAGATCGTCACCAAGCCGATCGAGGGCGCCGGGGAGCGCGCGCCCGAGGTCGCGAAGGCGTACGTCGCCGAACTGCGGGAGCTCATCAAGGCGCTGGGCGTCTCTGAAGCCCGCATGGAGATGGGCCAGATGCGCTGCGACGTCAACCTGTCGCTGCGTCCCAAGGGTGAGAAGACCTTCGGCACGCGCAGCGAGACGAAGAACGTCAACTCACTGCGCAGCGTGGAGCGTGCGGCCCGGTTCGAGATCCAGCGGCACGCGGCCGTGCTGGACGCGGGCGAGAAGATCGTCCAGGAGACCCGGCACTTCCACGAGGAGAACGGCAGCACGACCTCCGGACGGGTCAAGGAAGAGGCGGAGGACTACCGCTACTTCCCCGAGCCGGACCTGGTGCCGGTGGCTCCCTCCCGCGAGTGGGTCGAGGAACTGCGTGCGGGTCTGCCCGAACTGCCGCGCCTGCGCCGTAACCGGCTGCGGGAGGAGTGGGGCATCTCGCAGCACGAGATGCAGTCCGTCCTCAACGCGGGGGCCGTCGGCCTCATCGTCGCGACGGTCGACGCGGGTGCGCCCGCCGACCAGGCCCGCAAGTGGTGGATGGGCGAACTGGCGCGTCGTGCCAACGAGTCGGGCACCGAACTCGCCGACCTGCCGATCGGCCCGGAGGACGTCGCCCGGGTCTGCGCGCTCGTCGGCGAGGGCTCGCTCAACGACAAGCTCGCGCGGCAGACCATCGAGGGTGTGCTGGACGGGGAGGGCACGCCGGACGAGGTCGTCGAGAAGCGCGGCCTGAAGGTCGTCTCGGACGAGGGCGCCCTCGGCACGGCCGTGGACGAGGCCATCGCCGGCAACCCGGACATCGCGGAGAAGATCCGCGGCGGCAAGGTGCAGGCCGCCGGCGCCCTGGTCGGTGCGGTCATGAAGGCCACGCGCGGACAGGCGGACGCGGCGCGCGTACGCGAGCTGATCCTGGAGAAGCTCGGCGTCGAGGGCTGAGCGCAGGCGCGCCACGGCGCGCCGGATTTCCCGATGACGGAGCGGGGGCGGCCTCACACGGGCCGCCCCCGCTCCGTCGCGTCACGCCGGCGGCGCCCCGCGCAGTGGTGCGACGGTCCGCCCTCGGCGGGGTCGGTACACATGCCCTTCGCGGCCGCACACGGCACGGGCTACCTGACCCCGTACGGGACGACCTGCCGAAACGCCAGGGTGGAGCCCTGTTTGTGGCCATGAACACAAAGGTGGCAAAGGATCTTCATCCGATGTCACTCTGCCAGGACGGAACATCACGACATCATCACGATGTTTCCCCTCGGCCTAACGGCCTGGGGGGACCCCCATCCTCGGCCTGAACGGCCTGGAGGGACCCCCATCCTCGGCCTGAACGGCCTGGGGACCCTCACACTCCGCTCGCCCGCTCGGCACCGTGACGAACGCCCGACCCGGTGAGACGCCCACACCCCTCTCACCGGGAAGGTCGAAGCACATATGACGGCTATCGCTCGCTGGTGCCTGCGCCGCCGTCTGGCCGTGGTCCTTCTCTGGTGCGCCGTCCTGGTGGGCGTCGGCACCTCCGCCCTCTTCTCCGGTTCGTCGTTCTCGAACCAGTACGACGTGCCGGGCACCGAGTCCGGGCGCGCCAACACGATGATCAGCGAGAGCTTCCCGGGCCGTGACGGCGACAGCGACACGATCGTCTGGCACACGGGCAAGGGCACCGACGCGTCCACGGACAAGGTCCGGGACACGCAGGTCGAGAAGACCATGGACCGGACCCTGAAGGACATCGCCGATCTGCCCGGGGTCGCCTCCGTCCAGAGCCCCTACGGCAGCCCCGGTGTCGCCGGCGACCGCGGCGAGCAGCAGGACCGCATCAGCCGCGACGGCCGCACCGCCTACGCCACGGTGACCTTCGACGCCGCCGTGGAGAAGCTCGACAAGAAGGACGTGGAACGCGTCGTCGAGACCGCGCAGGGCGCCGGCGAGGACGTGCCGGGCATGGACGTCGAGCTCGGCGGCCCCGGCATCGCGCTGACCGAGAAGCAGGAAGGCCATCTGAGCGAGGCCGTCGGCATCGCCGTGGCGGCCGTCGTGCTGCTGATCGCGTTCGGCTCGCTGGCGGCGATGCTGCTGCCCCTTGTGACGGCGCTGGTCAGCGTCGGTACGGCCATCCTCGGCATCGGGCTGCTCAGCCATGTGATGACGGTGGCCGACTTCGCGCCGATGCTCGGCACGCTCATCGGGCTCGGCGTCGGCATCGACTACGCCCTCTTCATCATCACCAGACACCGGCGGGGCCTGAAGGAGGGCATGCCCGTCGAAGAGGCGGCGGAGCGGGCCGTCGCGTCCGCGGGACGGGCCGTCGTGTTCGCGGGTGTGACGGTGTGCATCGCCCTCCTGGGCATGCTCGTACTGCAGCTGAGCTTCCTGAACGGGGTCGCGATCGCCGCCTCGCTCACCGTCGTGCTCGCCGTGCTCTCCTCGGTGACGCTTGTGCCGGCGCTGCTGGGCGTCATCGGCAAGCGGGCTCTCAGCAGGCGGGAGCGGCGCAGGCTCGCCGAGCACGGACCGGACGAACCCGCCGACCTGCACTCCGAGGAGGACGCCGCCGATGGAGCCGGCAGCCCGGGCGGCACCGGAGTCCGCCGTCGGCGTGCCTCTGTGGCCGCGCGCTGGTCGTCCTTCGTGGCGCGTCACCCGCGGCTGCTCGGCGGTGTCGCCGCCGTGGTGATGGTCGTGCTGGCGGTGCCCGTGGCCGGGCTCCAGCTGGGCACGTCCGACCAGGGCAGCAACCCGGGTACGACCACGACCCGGCAGGCGTACGACCTGCTCTCCGACGGGTTCGGACCGGGAACCAACGGGCCGCTCACGCTCGTCGGCGAGATCGACGACGCAAAGGCCAAGCTCGAGTTCGAGAAGCTGCCCGGCGAGCTGCGCGACGTCCAGGGCGTCGCACACGTCTCCGGCGGTGAGCTGAACGGCAGCGGCAGCACGGGCGTCATCACGGTCGTACCGGAGAGCGGACCGCAGGCCGAGAGCACTTCGCAGCTCGTGGACGATCTGCGCAAGGACGTACTGCCCGAGGCCACCGGCTCCAGCTCGCTCGACATGCAGGTGGGCGGAGTGACGGCCGCGCACGACGACTTCGCCTCCGTGATCCTCGGCAAGCTGCCGCTCTTCGTCGGCGTCGTGGTCTCGCTCGGCTGTGCGCTGCTCCTCGTCGCCTTCCGGAGCATCGGGATACCGCTCAAGGCGGCGCTGATGAACGTGATGGCGGTGGCCGCCGCCTGCGGAGTCGTCGTCGCCGTCTTCCAGTGGGGATGGGGCAGCGGCCTGATGGGGCTGGGCGGCTCCGGCCCGATAGAACCGTTCCTGCCGGTGATCATGGTCTCCGTGCTCTTCGGCCTGTCGATGGACTACCAGGTCTTCCTGGTCAGCCGCATGTACGAGGAGTGGCGTCTGACTGGCGACAACTGCAGATCCGTACGCGTGGGACTGGCGGAGACCGGACGTGTGATCAACTCCGCCGCTGTGATCATGATCGCGGTCTTCGGGGCGTTCGTGCTCAGCGGCGACAGGATCATCGCGATGTTCGGCATCGGCCTCGCGGCGGCAGTCGCGCTGGACGCGTTCGTGCTGCGCACGCTCCTCGTACCGGCCCTGATGCACATGCTGGGCAGCGCCAACTGGTGGCTGCCGAAGTGGATGGACCGGTGGCTCCCGCGCGTCAGCATCGAGCCCGAGGCCGTCCCCGAAACCGTGCCCGAGAAGGTGCCGGAACCGGTGGGCGCGGGCGTCGGCGCGACGGTTCCCGCTCAACGGTTCCGGACTCTCATCGGACTCTCAGAAACGGCCCCTACGGTGACGCCCCATGGCTACCGAGACGACTAAGACCGACAAGACCGAAGAGGCCGGCGCCAAGCCGGAGACCGGCCCCGACAAGGACACCACCGACAAGGCCGAGGGCACCGCTGCCGGTACGGCGGCGGACGACCCCCGTACCGAGACCCTCTCGGACGACGGCCTCGACGACGACTACGCGGAGGACGAGACGGCCCCCGCGACCACCGTGCGCAGCGGTGGACTGGGCGCCGGCGCCGCCGCCGTCGTCAGCGCCGGGCTGGGCCTCAGCGCCCTCACCGGCACCTCTCTCAGCGAGATGCTGCGCGACCGCAAACAGCTCATCGGGCAGATCGAGAGCAGTGCCCAGGGCCCGCAGGGCGGCGGCGGTGGCGCCGACCAGATCAACGCGCTCTACGGTGCGCCCTGGCACGCCACCGCTCTGGTCAACGGGATCTTCGCCCTGCTCGCCGTCATCGTGGGCGGTGTGCTGCTCGCGGTCGTGGCCAAGCGTGCCGACACCCGCTCCTGGGTGAAGGCAGTCGCGCTGGGCGGAGTCGTTCTCGGCGCGATCGGCCTGCTCGTGGCCGGCGGCATGTACTTCGACCTGTTCGCCGCGGCCCCCGAGGTGCCGAGCACTCCCACCGCGCCGCCCGCGCAGTGACCATCGCTCACTTCTGACGGAACCGCCGGCCTCGCGCCCTCACGGCAGGAGCCGCCCGCGTACGGGACCGATGCCCCGACCGGGCGGCTCAGCCGTGCCTGGGCGCCCGACGGAAGGCCGTAGGCGGACAGGCCCCGGTGCACCCCGGTACATCCCGCTCCCGGCCTAAGACGTGAGTACCCCGCGCCTAAGGCCCCGGGCGCCCGTAAGACCGGGCAGATGCCCGATGTGGCGACCCTCCTTGGGCGGCGACTGTGGAGACAGCGAAAAGCAGTCCGCACAGACAGGGGAGTCCGAGATGTACTACGGCCACGAGGCAGGGTTCCTGCGCATCGCCGAGATGCGGCAGAAGGCGGCGGCCGAACGCCGCGCCCGCGAGATCACCGAGAACGCCGTCCGGGACGGGGAGGGGTCGGCCCGCCGGTCGCGGCGTGCCCGGCGGTTCTGGCTCAGGGCCGCGTGAAACCGGCACCGGCGCCGCCACCCGGCATCAGGTCCGGTGCGGCGCCGGAGGAGAAATCGCCTGCCGCGATGTCGGTGGCAGGTGCCATGCTGGGCGACGTGCCCAGCCAGTCCACCATCAGCCCCGTGTTCGTCGGCCGTGAGAGCGAGCTGACCACGCTCACGGATGCGCTCGCCCGAGCCGGCGCGGGCGAGCCGCAGGCATTGCTGATCGGCGGCGAGGCAGGCGTCGGCAAGAGCCGTCTGCTGGAGGAGTTCCTGAGCGCCGCGCGCGCCTCCGGAGCCGTCACCGCGTTCGGCGGCTGTCTCGAACTGGGCGCGGACGGCCTGCCGTTCGCGCCCTTCGCCACAGCTCTGCGCGGTCTCCACCGTGCCCTCGGCGAGGCCGAGCTTGCCGCAGCCGCTGCCGGCCGGGAGGCCGAGCTGTCGCGTCTGCTCCCGGACCTGGCCTCCGCGCCGGCACCCGGCAGCCCGTCAGCCGCGCGTGAGGGTTCGTATGCCCCCGAAGGCGCGTCGGACGGCCGCGCCCGGCTGTTCGAGCTGACGGCCCAGCTGCTGGAGCGCCTGGCCGCCGGCCGTACGGTCGTGATCGCGCTGGAGGACCTGCACTGGGCGGACCGCTCCACCCGCGAACTCCTCGGCTATCTCTACCGCTCGGTGCAGACGTCACGGCTGATCCTGCTGGCGACGTACCGCTCGGACGACATCCACCGCCGCCATCCGCTGCGTCCCTTCCTCGCCGAGCTGGACAGGCTGCGCAGCGTCCGCCGCATCGAGCTCCCCCGGCTGTCCCGCGTGGAGGTGCACGCGCAGATGGCCGGAATCCAGGGCGTGGCCGCGCCCGATCCCGAGCTGGCCCGCGTCGTCTTCGAACGCTCCGACGGCAACCCGTTCTTCGTCGAGGAGCTGACCGCGAACTGCGCCACCTGCGGCATCAGCGACTCCCTGCGTGACCTGCTGCTCGTGCGGGTCGAAGCCCTGCCCGAGCCCGTGCAGCAGGTGCTGCGCACCGCCGCCCAGGGCGGCTCCGCCGTCGAGCACGCCCTGCTGGCCGCCGTCTGCGAACTGCCGGGGCCCGAGCTGCTGGAGGCACTGCGCGTGGCCGTCGGCGCCCAGGTGCTGCTGCCGACCGACGACGGCGACGGCTACCGCTTCCGGCACGCGCTGCTGCGCGAGGCCGTCGGCGAGGACCTGCTGCCGGGCGAGGCCGCCGCCCTCAACAGGCGCTACGCGAAGGCGCTGGAGGCCGACCCCGCGCTCGTACGGTCGGAGCAGTGCACGATCCGCCTGGCGTACTACTGGTACCACGGCCGGGACGCCGCGAAGGCCCTGCCCGCCGTGCTGGCCGCGGCCGTGGAGGCCCGCCGCAGACACGCCTACGCCGAGCAGCACCAGCTGCTGGAACGGGCGATCGAGCTGTGGCACGAGGCGCCCGGGGAGGTACGCGAGCGGCTGCGTCCCATGGACGAGGCGGAGGTCTACCCCCGTCCCGGCGGCCGCTCGGAGGCATCCGGCCCCGAGGCACCCGGCTCCCGTGAACTGGCCGCGCAGTCGCTGTCGTTCATGGACCTGCTGGCCGAGGCCGTCGTCGCCGCGCGCACCGGCGGAGACGTCGAGCGTGCCCTCGCCCTGACCAGACGCGCCCTCGACCTGCTGGACGAGCGCACGGACCCGCTGCGTGCCGCCTGGTTCTGGGTCAGCCGCTCCAAGACCGTGGAGGCCCTGGGCCGCGGCGACGGCTGGGACGAGATCGCCCGCGCGCAGGAGCTGGTGCGCGGTCTGCCGCCGTCGGCCGTCCACGCGGACGTGCTGGCCTGCGCCGCCGCCTGGGGCGTGATGCACCGCCCCGGCCACGACGCCATGAGCACCGCCGTACGGGCCGTCGAGCTGGCCCGCGTCGTCGGCGCGACCACGATCGAGCTCCACGCGCGCGTCACCCTCGGCATCCTCATGGCCCAGTCGGGCAGCCTGGACGCGGGCATCGGCGAAATGACCACGGCACGCGAACAGGCCCTGGAGACGGGCGCGTTCGGAGTCGTCGGCCGGGCGGACATCAACCTCGCCACCGAGCTGGAGTCCATGGGGCGCTCCAGCGAAGCCGTCGCCGCCGCGGTCCGTGCCGTGGAGACGGCGGAGACGCACGGGCGCCCCGACCTGTGCGGCTTCGCGCTGGGCAACCAGGCGGAGTCGCTGTACGCGATGGGGGAGTGGGCGGAGGCCGCCAGGATCACCGAGGAGGCGTCGGCCGCCGCACGCTCCGCGGAGACCAGGGGCTTCGCCGCCCTGATGAAGGCCCATATCCAGCTCGGCCGGGGCGACTTGGCGGCCCTGGAGTCGGCGGCGCAGGCCGCGCGTGAGGTGATGGGCAGCTATGCTGCCGCTGCACACGCCGCGGTCCAGCTCCGGCATTTCGCGCTGGAGGTGGCCGCCGGGCGCGGCGATTTCGCCGGTGCACGGGCGGAGTTGAGGGCCGCGCTCGCCGTCGGCTTCCCGCCCGGCACGCACCGCTACGCCTGGCCGCTGCTGCACGCGGCCGCGGTGCACGAGGCCGGTCTGCGCGGCCTGCCCGCCGCCGAGGACGGGCGGGCCGAAGTGCTGGAGGAGCTGCGTACGGCCGTGCGCCGGCTGCCGCACCCGGCGCGGGTCTGGGAGGCTCACTCGGCGCTCGCCACTGCGGAGATCAGCCGGGCGGAAGGGCGTTCGTCGCCGGCGGAGTGGCAGGGGGTGGTGGAGGCCTTCGAGACGCTGGAGCGCCCGTACCACCTGGCTCTGGCACGTCAGCGCCGCGCGGAGGCCCTGCTGGAGGACGGGACGGCCGGCCGTGAGGCGCGCGAGCACGCGAACGAACTGCTGGCGGCGGCCCACGGGGTCGCGGCACGGCTGGGTGCGCAGCCCCTGCGCACCGAGATCGAACAGCTCTCGCTGCGGGCGCGGCTGCCGGCGGCCCCTGCGGCGTCCGAGAACGGACGGGAAGCCTCCGGCCGGGCGGGAGAGCCGGCTGACACCTTCGGACTGACGCAGCGTGAGCGGGACGTGCTCCACCTCGTGGCGGCGGGCCGCAGCAACAGGCAGATAGCGGAGCAGCTTTTCATCTCGCCCAAGACGGCGAGCGTCCACGTGTCCAACATCCTGGCGAAGCTGGGCGTCGGCGGGCGCGGCGAGGCGGCGGCCATGGCACACCGCCTGCGGCTGCTCCCGGACGCGGAGACGCGTCCCGCAGCGGGCTGACCGCGGCCGGGGCAGGGGCCGGTCGGCGGGCAGCGGCGGCCCGGGAGCGAGCAGGGGCCTCGGGGTCCTGACGGAGATTCCGGGCGAGATCCCGGCGGTCTCGAGGAAACCCGGCGGTCTCGCGGAAGAGGCACCCCGGCGGTCTCGCAGAAGAACCCGGAGGCCTCAGGGGAGATCCGGCGGGCCGCCGTCACCGCCGGCGTCGTCTCCCTCGGACTCCTCGTCGAGCTTCGGCCGCGCGGGAAGGATCGCGTGCTGCTCCTGGAGAGCGATGACGATCCTGCCGGAGCCGAGGTCGACGGGACCGCAGCCGCGCTGGTTGCTGCCGTCGGCCGCGCCTTCCATGACGTAGGTGTGATCCAGCCGCTGCTTCTCGTGCTGCATGTGCTGCTGGCTCGGGAAGAAGAGGTCGTCCGCTATTCCCATGGCCGGCTCCCGCCGTGGTCCTCGTCCGTGTCCCGCTGCTCGGGGGGCCGGATCAGCACACGTCCTGAGGTGAGATCGATCGGGCCGTGCCCCGGATCGTTGCTGCCCGCTTCCACCCGCGTGTGCTCCAGCCGCCGGCGCTCGTCCTCGGTGTGCCGCCGGCCCGGGGAGAAGAGCTCCTCCATCAGGTTGAACATCGGCCCTCCGCTCGACCGCCCGATTCGCAGCGGTCCGGTGCTGCACCGCGCGAGCCCCGCAGCGACGGGACTCACGCGGTGCGGCACTAGCTCACCTTCAACTTCAGGATACGGTCATCGCCGCGTTGCGGGCTGCCGCGTCCGTCCGTCTCGCTCGTCAGGAGCCACAGCCCGCCGCTGCCGTCGGCGACGACGGTGCGCAGCCGCCCGTACTTGCCGTCCAGGAACGACTGCGGCTCCGCGGCCGCGGCCGTGCCCTTCAGCGGGATGCGCCACAGCCGTTCGCCGCGCAGGCCGGCCATCCACACCGAGCCCTTCACGATCGCGATGCCGCTCGGGGACGCCTCGGCCGTACGCCACTGTTCGACCGGGTCGACGAAGCCGGACTCGCCCGCCCGTCCCTCGGCCTCGGGCCAGCCGTAGTTCTTGCCGCTTCGGATGACGTTCAGCTCGTCCCAGGTGTTCTGCCCGAACTCGCTCGCCCAGAGCCGCTTCTCCGCGTCCCAGGCGATGCCCTGCACATTGCGGTGGCCGTAGGTGTAGTAGAGCGAGTCGGACTCGGGATTGCCCTGGCCGGGAGGTTCGCCCTCGGGCGTCATCCGGAGGATCTTGCCGCCGAGCGACTTCTTGTCCTGGGCGAGGCCGCCCTGGCCGGATTCGCCCGTACCCGCGTAGAGCATCTTGTCGGGCCCGAAGGCGATCCGGCCCCCGTTGTGGATCTCGCCCTTGGGGATGCCCTTGAGCACGGTGTCGGGTGCTCCGAGCTGGTTGCCGGGGGACTTCTCCGGGTCGTAGTTCATGCGGACGATGCGGTTGTCGGACGCCGTCGTCAGATACGCGTAGACCATCTTGGCGTTGTCGGGCGGGACGGCGATGCCGAGCAGCCCGCCCTCGCCGCTCGCCTGCACGCCGGGCACCGTGCCGACCACGGTCTTCTTGCCGTTGCGCTCGTCGACGCGGACGATCCTCCCGTCGTCGCGCTGGGAGACGAGCAGCCCGTCGCCGGGCAGCGGCGCCAGCCCCCAGGGCGACTTCAGCCGCGTCGTGACGGTGCGTTCCACCTTCACCGAGCCCTTCGCGGGAGCGGCCGACGCCGTCGCGTTCGGGCCGGTCTCCGCAGTGGGGGAGGCAGGCGTGGACTTCTCCTCCGAGGGGCCGCCGGAGTCGTCGGAGCAGCCCGCCGTCAGCAGCGCCAGGGCGGCGAGCCCCGCGGCGGTGGCTCGGACGGACGGCAGATAGCGGCTTCGCACGGTCAGCGCCTCCCGGTGTCGGTGTGCTCCGGTCACAGTGTGAGCGGTGAGCTCAGCACACCACATCAGTAACGGCGCCGTCGGGCACAGCGGAAGTTCGCGCACGGATGCGCGTACGCGGCTGTCGTCGCGGGTCTGCCGCCGGAGTCACTCCCAGGAGCCCTGCGCGGCGGGCAGCGCGTCCAGTTCGGCCATGTCGGCGGGTGTGAGTGCCAGGTCCGCGGCGGCGGCGTTCTCGGCCACCCGGCGCTCCTTCTTCGTACCGGGCAGCGGAACGACTTCCCGACCCTGCGCCAGCAGCCAGGCAAGCGCCACCTGAGCGGGCGTCACCTCTCCGTGCCGCTCCGCGACCCGGCGCAGGCCCGCCACGACGGGCTGGTTGGCGGCCATCATCTCGGCGGTGAAGCGCGGGTGACGGGCACGCACGTCGTCCGTCTCGAAGCCGCCTCCCGGGGTGAGGGTGCCGGTCAAGTAGCCGTTGCCCAGCGGCATCGCGGCCATGAAGCCCACACCGTGCGAGACGCACCACGGCAGCAGCGAATCCAGCGCCTCCCGCGACCAGACGGCCAGCTCGGCCTGTACGCCGCTGACGGGGAAGACGCCCTGCACGCGCTCCAGCTGCCGGATCGTCGCGGCGTGTATGCCCGAACCCGTCGTCACCGGCCGGTTCCTGTGGTCCGCCCGTGCGCCCACGGCGCTGAATCCGAGCGCCCGTACCTTGCCCTCGCTGACCAGCTCGGCCATCGCGCCCCAGGTCTCCTCGACGGGCACCTCGGGGTCGGCACGGTGCAGCTGGTAAAGGTCGATGAAGTCCGTCTGCAGGCGGCGCAGCGACGCGTCGCACGCCCGTTTCACGTAGCCGGGGCGGCCGTTGGCGACGATGTGCTGCTCGCCCACGAGCAGCCCGCACTTGGTGGAGACGAAGGCGTCCTCGCGCCGCTCCTTGAGGACCCGCCCGATCAGCAGCTCGTTGGTGAACGGGCCGTACATGTCCGCCGTGTCCAGCAGCGTCATGCCGCGGTCGAGTGCGGCATGGACCGTACGGAGCGACTCCTCGCCGCTCTGCTCGGACGCCGAATACGCCCAGCTCATCGGCATGCAGCCGAGGCCGATCGCACCCACTCCGAGCGCTGCCGCGCCGATCGTCCTGCGCTCCACCTGGACCGACTCCCCTCTGCCGGCCCCCAAACTAACGCCTGCCCGGGGCGGTGTCCGACGAGGCTCCTTCCCTCACTCTTCCGGACAGCGCCTACCCTCTGACCATGGCACCATCACCGGCACCGCAGGACTCCGGGGCACCCTCGGCGGCGCGAGCCGCCACAGACGTCTGGCTGCCGATTCCGCCCGCCCAGATCGAAGGACTCCCGGAGGGCTTCACCTACCACTTCTGGGACGGCGACGAGGAGTTCCCCGCCGACCCGGACGACTGCTGCTTCTACGTCGTCCCGTACATGAAGGGCCAGGCCGTGTCCGTGCGCCCGCTGCCGCAGATGCGGCGGCTGCGCGTGGTGCAGACGCTGACGGCGGGGATAGACCACGTGGCGGGCGCCGTGCGTGACCTTCCGCCGGGGACGCTGCTGTGCAACGCCCGCGGTGTGCACGACGCCTCCACGGCCGAACTCGCCCTGGCCCTCACGCTTGCGGCCCTGCGCCGGCTGCCGGCGTTCGTACGGGCCCAGGACGCCGAGGAGTGGAGCCCCGGTGTGTACGACGCGCTCGCCGACAAGTCCGTCCTCATCGTCGGTTACGGCGCGATCGGTTCGGCCGTGGAGGAACGGCTCCTCCCCTTCGAGGTCGAGGAGGTCGTGCGGGTGGCGCGTACTCCGCGTGAGGCGCCGCGCGGGCCGGTCCAGGCGATGGACGCCCTGCCCGGGCTGCTGCCGCACGCCGACGTGGTGATCCTGTGCACGCCGCTGACCGAGGAGACGAGGGGACTTGCCGGAGCCGGCTTCCTCTCCCGCATGAAGGACGGCGCACTGCTCGTCAACGTCGCGCGCGGGGGAGTGGTCGACACCAAGTCCCTGCTGGCGGAGCTGGATTCGGGCCGGCTGCGTGCCGCACTCGACGTGACCGAGCCCGAGCCGCTGCCGGCGGGACACCCCCTCTGGCAGGCTCCGGGGGTGCTCATCACCCCGCACGTCGGCGGTCCGACGACCGCGTTCCTGCCGCGCGCGAAGCGGCTGCTGCGCGCCCAGCTCGGCCGCTGGGCCCGTGGTGAACCCCTGGAGCACACGGTGGCCGTCGCCGAGTGACCCGGGTGCCGGGGAGCCGGCCCGCAAGGCGACGCGGAGACCGTCCGCGAGGGTCCCCTAGACGTCTCGCGAGGGGCGTCACGGGGACCGTCCGCGGGGCGTTCCGCCGACCCTGCCTGAGGGCTGCCGAAGCGCTCCAACACCCCTGAAAAATACGCTCCGGAGGCGTACGAACGCTCCCAGTGTCCGCAACGTGCCTGGTCGTCACGTTCTGTATCGGCACTATGTCCCTCTGTGACGGTTCTGGTGTATCGTCCAAGAGGGGGCGAACCCGGACACGAGGGGGGCGACGGGCGAATGCGCGGTCAATGGACGAACTGCCGGTGGACGAAGCGCCTTACACCACGGACACCCTGCCGTCGGCCGGTCCCGCAGCGGGACCGGAGCGCGGAAGTGCCCGTGTGCCGGTGCCCCGTCCGCGCGTACCGGAGGCCCGGGAGGGCTCTGTCCCGCAGGGGGACACGATGACCGCCGGAGGCGCGGCCACGCGCCAGGGCATCGTACGGACCCCGGCCGGTGCGCCGGCCTTCGCTCCGCCCTCCACGCAGCCGGGCGCTCCGCACGCCGGTGAGGTCCCTTCGGGCGGCAGGCCGGGAGGAGTTGGAGCACCGGCGGTGAGCGGCGCGCTCGCCCCTGACGGGGCCGAGCCGCGTGGCGGAGCCGCTGCGCCGGCGGGCCCCTCGCGGGTGGTGAGCGTGCTGCCGCAGCTGCTGCTCGTCGTCCTGTGCTGCGGCTATGCGGCAGGCGCGGCCGTCGGGTGGGGTTCCGAGCAAGTGTCGCTGTTCATGGGTGACTTCGGGCTGAGCGCCGCCGGACTGCTGGCCGCCGCCTCCTGCGTACGGTATGCGCGCGCGCACCGCGGCACCCAACTGGGCCCGGCCTGGCTCATGTTCGGCCTCTCGTCGCTGATGGCGGCCGCCGGCAACGCGGTGTGGGGGTGGTACGAGGTGGTGCTGCACCAGCCCGTGCCGCGTCCCTCCGCCGCCGACTTCTGCTTCCTGCTCTTCGCCCCGCCCGCGATCATCGGCCTGCTCGTGCTCGCCAAGAGGCCCGTCACGCGCGCCGGTTGGGTCTGCCTGGGCCTCGACTCGTGGCTGATCGGCGGTTCGCTGCTCACGATCTCCTGGTCGCTCGCGCTCGTCCACACCGCGTACTGGGAGGGCGATTCGGTGGCGCGGGCCGCGCTCAGCCTCGCCTATCCGCTGCTCGACATCGTGCTGGTGAGCATGGTGCTGGTGCTGCATTTCAGGCGCTCCGCAGCACACCGTTCGGCGATCAACACGGCCATCGGCGCCCTCGCGCTGACGGTGCTGTGCGACGCGCTGTTCACCTCGCCGCTGCTCCGTGAGCACTACACCTCGGGGCAGTTGCTGGACGCGGGATGGTTCGCGGGCTCCCTGCTCCTCGCGTACGCGCCGTGGGTCAAGGGCGAGCGGGAGGCCGCGCGGGCCGGCACGGCCCGCAAGGGCGCCGCGGCCGGTCCCGGCCGTGCCGTCGCGGTGCAGGATCGGGAGGACGTCCCGGACGGCGACAGCCCCAGCCGCCCGATCGCGGGGTCGCTGGCCGCGCTCACGCCGTATCTGGCCGCCGCCGTCTGCACGTTGGGGATTCTCTACAACGCGGTCTCGGGGCGCGAGATCGACGGCGTGGTGCTCTTCACCGCCTGCACGGTCGTGCTCGCCCTGGTCGTACGGCAGGGCATCATGCTGCTGGACAACATCAGCCTCACCCAGGAACTGGCCCAGAAGGAGAACCACTTCCGCTCGCTGGTCCAGGGGTCGAGCGACGTCATCATGATCGCTTCGCCCACTGGCATGCTCCGTTACGTCTCTCCCGCGGCCGCCGGGGTCTACGGCCGGGACGGCGACGCCCTCATCGGCTCGGAGCTCGCCGCGCTGATCCACCCCGAGGACCTCGCCCGTGTGCTGCACGAGTTGCGCCGTTTCCTCGCGACGCCTCCGCATCAGGAGCCCTCGACCCGGATCGAGTGCCGCTTCAGGCACGGCCGCGGCCACTGGCTGAACGTCGAGTCGACGGTCAACCGCTACCGCAGCGGACTGATCTTCAACAGCCGGGACGTGACCGAACGCGTCCGTCTCCAGGCTCAGTTGCAGCACAACGCCTCGCACGACCCGCTCACCGACCTGCCCAACCGGGCCCTGTTCACCGAGCGCGTGCGCAAGGCCCTCGTCGGGCGACGCGGCGGGGACAGCGAGCACGCCGTCCTCTTCATCGACCTCGACGGGTTCAAGGCGGTCAACGACAGCGTCGGCCACCAGGGCGGCGACGAACTGCTCGTGGCCGCGGCCCGCCGCCTCCAGGAGTCCGTCCGGGCGGGCGACACCGCTGCCCGCCTCGGAGGTGACGAGTTCGCGGTGCTCATCCTCGGCGACGGCAACCCGAGCACCCACTCCGAGACCGAGCGTGAGCAGCGCATCCACGAGATCGCCGACCGGCTGCGCATGACGCTCTCCGAGCCGTACAGCGTGGAGGGCCGGGAGGTGCGGATCGCCGCGTCCATCGGCATCGCCTTCGCCGAGCCCGGCATCTCGCCCACCACGCTCATGCGCAACGCGGACCTGGCGATGTACCGCGCGAAGCAGGCGGGCAAGGCCAGGGTCGAGCTGTACGCGCCACGGCTCCAGGACGGCACACCCGGCAAGCCCGGCACGTACGCGGCCGGTGTGCCACGGGCGGCGGGCGGCACCCGCGAGGACCACGAGGCAGGCCGCGAGGTCCACGAGTCCGGCGCGGCCGCGAAGAGGCATGCGGTGGCCGCGGCTGCGCAGCCCGGCAGCGAGTTCACGCTGCTGCACCAGCCCGTCGTCGAACTGGCGGGCGGCAAGATCACGGCGGTCACGGCCCATCCGCGGAAGCGCTCCGCGCAGGGCGTCCTGTTCACCCCGGCCGAGTTCCTGCGCGCGGGAAGCGGAGACGGAAGCGGGAGCCCCGGCGCGGGCGACGGAGGCAGCGGAGTCCGGCCCGGCGCGGCGGCCGAGTCCGGCCACCGGCTGCTGGAGGAGGCCGTGCGTCAGGCGGTGGCCCGGCACGGCGCCGGCTTCCCGGTGCCCGTATCCGTACGGCTGCCTGCCGCGTGCCTCACCGAGTCGGCACCCGGCAGCCGCACCGTCGAGGCCGTGCTCGCGCCCCGGGACGAGCTGCCGCCGGGTTCGCTGATCCTGGAACTGACGGGCGCCGACACGCGCGTGGCCCTGGACGAGCTGGAGGCGAGACTGAGCGCGCTGCACCGCCTCGGCGTCCGTATCGCCCTGGACGGCTTCGGCAGCGGGCCGCTGGCGGTGTCGGCCCTGCGGCGGCTGCCCGTGGATGTCGTGAGACTCGAACGAACCCTCGTCGAGGGCGTGGTGGAGTCCACGAGGCAGCGAAAGATCACCAAGGGGCTGCTGCGCATCGCGGACGACCTCGGGCTGACGTCCGTCGCCGAGGGTCTCGACCTGCCCGAACACGCGGTCAGACTGCGGGAGATGGGCTGCACCCACGGCCAGGGTGCGGTCTTCTCGGGGCCGCTCGACGAGCACCGCTTACGTCACGCGCTCTCGCGCGGGGTGCTGCCGGTGCCCGAGGAGCGCACGCCCGCGCGCGGAGTTCCCGCGTGCGGGCGCCCGGCGGGTTCGGCGGGTGGCCCGGCACCGGGAGGCGCGGCGACGGGCGGGAGGAGTGGTCACACTTCGTCCGGACGGGGCGGCGGCCGCTCGGTCGTGGTCGCCGGAGCCCTGCCCGTAAGGTTGCAGGAACGGCGCGAGAGCATGCCGCCGTGGCTGGTGTCGGGGGACGTCAGGGAGCCAGTGGAACCGGTCACACAGCCGCCGTCTCCGTGCCCGCATGCTGAGACGCGTGTCCCACCCACTTGACACGGAAAGTGCCTCGGGGGAGGGTCTGTGCCATGCGCACCCGAATTCTCGTACTTGGAAAGCGCGTCGACTGACCGGGTCCACACCACGACCCGCGATCCCAGCGACGCGCTCCCCTCGCTTGCCTCACGGCACGAGGGGTTTTTTGTTGCACAAACGCCGGAGACAAGCTCCACCACTCAGCAGCAACCGCACAAATCGAGCGTCAACCCTCACTCTCCGAGAAGAGATCACCGATGACCGAGCAGTCCACCGCGGCCCCGAAACCCCAGCCGCGGGCCCGCACCGTCGGACAGCAGAAGGCCGCGCCGGCCGTGATGACGGGCGCCCAGTCCCTCATCCGTTCTCTCGAGGAGGTCGGCGCCGACACCGTATTCGGCATTCCGGGCGGGGCGATCCTCCCGGCGTACGACCCGATGATGGACTCCGCCCGCGTCCGCCACGTCCTGGTGCGGCACGAGCAGGGCGCAGGCCACGCGGCCACCGGTTACGCGCAGGCCACGGGCAAGGTCGGGGTCTGCATGGCCACGTCGGGGCCGGGTGCCACGAACCTCGTCACGCCACTCGCCGACGCGCACATGGACTCGGTGCCGCTGGTCGCGATCACCGGGCAGGTCGCCTCCGGCGCCATCGGGACGGACGCATTCCAGGAGGCCGACATCTGCGGCATCTCCATGCCCGTCACCAAGCACAACTTCCTGGTCACCGACCCGGACGAGATCCCCCGCACGATCGCCGAGGCGTTCCACATCGCCTCCACCGGCAGGCCCGGCCCCGTCGTGGTCGACATCGCCAAGGACGCGCTGCAGGGCCGTACGGTCTTCAACTGGCCGCCCGTGCACGACCTGCCCGGATACCGCCCCGTGACCAAGCCGCACGCCAAGCAGATCCGCGAGGCCGCGAAGCTGATCGCCGAGGCCCGCCGTCCCGTTCTCTACGTCGGCGGCGGTGTGATGAAGGCGCAGGCGACCGGAGAGCTGAAGGTGCTCGCCGAGCTGACCAGGGCGCCCGTGACGACCACGCTGATGGCCCTCGGGTCCTTCCCGGACAGCCACCCGCAGCACCTGGGCATGCCCGGCATGCACGGCAGTGTGGCGGCCGTCACGTCGCTGCAGAAGGCCGACCTGATCGTCGCGCTCGGTGCCCGCTTCGACGACCGGGTGACCGGCAAGCTCGACTCCTTCGCGCCGCTCGCCAAGATCGTGCACGCCGACATCGACCCCGCGGAGATCGGCAAGAACCGGGCCGCCGACGTGCCGATCGTCGGCGACGCCCGCGAGGTCATCGCCGACCTGGTGGTGGCCGTGCAGGCCGAGCTGGGTGAGGCGTCCGCAGGAAGCGCCGCCGCGGCCGGATACGAGGACTGGTGGAAGCAGCTCGACCGCTGGCGCGAGACGTACCCGCTGGGTTACGACCTGCCCGAGGACGGCAGTCTCTCCCCGCAGCAGGTCATCGAGCGCATCGGCGAACTGGCCCCGGACGACACCGTCTACGCGGCGGGCGTCGGCCAGCACCAGATGTGGGCCGCCCACTACATCGGCTACGAGCGCCCGGCGACCTGGCTGAACTCCGGTGGCCTGGGCACCATGGGATACGCCGTCCCGGCCGCTCTGGGCGCCAAGGTCGGCAGGCCGCAGAGCACCGTGTGGGCCATCGACGGCGACGGCTGCTTCCAGATGACCAACCAGGAGCTGGCCACGGCCGCCATGAACGGCGTGCCGATCAAGGTCGCGATCATCAACAACGGTGCGCTGGGCATGGTCCGCCAGTGGCAGACGCTCTTCTACAACCAGCGCTACTCCAACACGAAGCTGCACACCGGGCCCGGCGAGGAGGACCCGCAGCAGCCCAACAAGGGCACCCGCTGCCCCGACTTCGTGAAGCTGGCGGAGGCGATGGGCTGCGTGGGCATCCGCTGCGAGGACCCGGACGAGCTGGACTCGGTGATCGAGAAGGCCAACGCGATCAACGACCGTCCGGTCGTGGTCGACTTCATCGTCCACGAGGACGCGATGGTCTGGCCGATGGTGGCCGCAGGCACCTCCAACGACGAGGTCATGGCGGCGCGCGGCGTCCGTCCCGACTTCGGTGACGACGAAGAGTGAGCCCGGAAGCCAGTGCCGTGACCGGCAATTCCGCCCGGCAGGGCGACGGTTGCCGGTAGAGGCACCAGGCAGGCTCATCGGCAGCTCAGGAGAAGGAACGACGAATGTCCAAGCACACGCTCTCCGTCCTGGTGGAGAACACCCCGGGCATCCTGGCCCGGATCGCCTCGCTGTTCTCGCGCCGCGGCTTCAACATCGACTCGCTCGCCGTCGGTGTCACCGAGCACCCGGAGATCTCCCGCATCACGATCGTCGTGAACGTGGAGGATCTGCCGCTGGAGCAGGTGACCAAGCAGCTCAACAAACTCGTCAACGTTCTCAAGATCGTTGAGCTGGACCCGGCATCCGCCGTCCAGCGTGAACTCGTTCTGGTGAAGGTCCGTGCCGACAACGAGTCGCGCTCCCAGATCATCGAGATCGTCTCGCTCTTCCGCGCCAAGACCGTGGATGTCTCGCCGGAGGCCGTCACCATCGAAGCCACCGGCAGCAGTGACAAACTCGACGCCATGCTCAAGATGCTGGAGCCGTACGGCATCAAGGAGCTGGTGCAGTCAGGGACCATCGCCGTCGGGCGCGGCGCCCGCTCCATCACAGACCGGAGCCTGCGCGCGCTGGACCGGTCCGCGTAAGGGTGTTCGCCCGCCTCCCGGGCGGCTCCCCCAGGGGGACGCCGGCCGGGGTGGCCCCACGCGGCGCCGGCCGGCGACCCCTCGCCGTCCGCGCCGTCCGGCCGTCGTAGGTTGGGCGGTCCGACCCTTCGAAAAACCCCTTCGAGAACACCTGCAGAACGACCCCGGGGGAGCCCCCGGGCCCCGAAAGAGGAGATTTCCCAAGTGGCCGAGCTGTTCTACGACGACGACGCCGACCTGTCCATCATCCAGGGCCGCAAGGTGGCGGTTCTCGGCTTCGGCAGCCAGGGCCACGCCCACGCGCTGTCCCTGCGCGACTCCGGGGTCGATGTGCGGGTGGGCCTGCACGAGGGCTCCAAGTCCCGCGCGAAGGCCGAGGAGCAGGGCCTGAGGGTGACCACGCCCGCGGAGGCCTCCGCCGAAGCCGACGTGATCATGATCCTGGTGCCGGACCCCATCCAGGCCAGGGTCTACCAGGAGTCCGTCGCCCCGAACCTGAAGGACGGCGACGCCATCTTCTTCGGGCACGGCCTGAACATCCGCTACGGCTTCATCAAGCCCCCCTCCAACATCGACGTGTGCATGGTCGCGCCGAAGGGCCCGGGCCACCTGGTACGCCGCCAGTTCGAGGAAGGCCGGGGCGTGCCGTGCATCGTCGCCGTCGAACAGGACGCGACGGGGCGGGGGTTCGAGCTCGCGCTCTCCTACTCCAAGGGCATCGGCGGCACGCGCGCCGGCGTCATCAAGACCACCTTCACCGAGGAGACCGAGACCGACCTCTTCGGTGAGCAGGCCGTGCTGTGCGGCGGTACGTCGGCGCTGGTCAAGGCGGGATTCGAGACGCTCGTCGAGGCGGGCTACCAGCCCGAGATCGCGTACTTCGAGTGCCTCCACGAGCTGAAGCTGATCGTGGACCTCATGTACGAGGGCGGCCTGGAGAAGATGCGCTGGTCCGTGTCCGAGACCGCCGAGTGGGGCGACTACGTCAGCGGCCCGCGCATCATCAACGACCAGGTCAAGGCCGAGATGCGCAAGCTGCTCGACGACATCCAGGACGGCACCTTCGCCAACAAGTGGATGCAGGAGTACAACGCGGGCCTGCCCAAGTACAACGAGTACAAGAAGGCGGCCAACGACCACCTGCTGGAGACCACCGGGCGCAAGCTGCGCAAGCTGATGAGCTGGGTCGACGAGGACGCGTAACGCGCCTGGTGGCGCAGCCGGGCCGCCGTGCCCGGGCTCTGCCGGTGGGCGCCTGCCCGTGCCCCGTCCTGCCACCCGGCGGGCGGGGCACGTGTGCGTGGTGCGCAGTGCAGGGGTGACCTGTGCTGTGGTGTCCGTGGGGCGCCCTGGGGGGTGGCCGGACGGTCGCATCCGGGGGCTTTCGGACGAGGACGCGTAACGCGCCTGGCGGCGCAGCCGCGCCGCCGTGCCCGGGCTCTGCCCGTGCGCGCCTGCCCGTGCCCCGTCCCGCCACCCGGCGGGCGGGGCACGTGTGCGTGGTGCGCAGTGCAGGGGTGACCTGTGCTGTGGTGTCCGTGGGGCGCCCTGGCGGGTGGCCGGACGGCCGGACGCGCGAGGGTGGTCCTCGGCACGCCGAGCCCTGCAGGGGGACCGAACATGACCCGCACTGCCGTCCGTTACCTCTACCTCGCGCGGCACGCCGAGGCCTCACCGGACGACGGACGGCTGACGGAGGCGGGCCGCCGCCAGGCCGTACTGCTCGGAGAGCGACTCCGCCGCAGCCCCCTCTCCGCGGTCGTTCACGGGCCGCTTCCACGAGCGGAGGAGACCGCGCGGCTGGTCCAGGGCCGGCTCCGCGGCGTTGAGCTGAAGTCCTCGGAGGCAGCCGGGGATTACGTCCCCCACGTACCGGAGAGGGACGAACTCCCCGCGGAATCGGCGGACTTCCTGCTCGACCGGCTCGCGGAGCTCCCGGCCGGGGAGCGTGAGGGCGGCCGGGAGCAGGCGGAGCAGGCACTCGCGGCGTTCGCCGGACCGGCCGAGGGCGGTGCCCCGCGCCACGAACTCGTCGTCACCCACGCCTTCCTCATCGGCTGGCTGGTCCGCGACGCCCTCGACGCACCCGAGTGGCGCTGGATGGGTCTCAACCACGCCAACGCCGGCCTGACCGTCATCCGTTACACGCCCGGACGGCCCGCCTCCCTGCTCCTCTTCAACGACACGGGACACCTGCCCCCTCGGCTCCGCCGGACCGGCCAGCCGCGTGAGATCGACGTATGAGACCAGGTCCCGGGAGCCGACGGTGCGGCGGTGAAACCGCGCCTCCCTCAGCGGCCGGGCACCGGCGCCCCGCTGATGAGTTCCACGAGCGCCGCCGGGGCCTTCGACGGGGAGCCGGCGTCGTACGGCGGCTGCGGGTCGTACTCGATCATCAGCTGTACGGCCTGCGCGTGCTCGTCGCCCGCGATCCTGCCGGCGAGCGTGAGCCCCATGTCGATGCCGGCGGACACTCCGGCGGCCGTCACATACTTCCCGTCGAAGACGACCCGCTCCCGCGACGGCTCCGCCCCGAACTCCGTCAGCCGGTCCAGGGTCGTCCAGTGGGACGTGGCCCGGCGGCCGTCCAGCAGTCCGGCGGCCGCGAGCATCAGCGAACCGGTGCACACCGAGACCGTCCAGGTGGAGGCCGCGTCGACGGTGCGCAGCCAGTCGAGGACCGCCTCGTTCCGCACGTCCGGATCGGGGCCGCCCGGGACGATCACGATGTCGGGGCGGGTCACTTCGGCCAGGGACTTCGCGGCCACCAGCGAGAGGCTGCGGTTGTCGTCCAGTACGGGTCCGGTCTGCTCGGCGACGAAGACGGTCTCCGCGCCCGGCAAGGGACCGAGCGTCTGGTAGGGGCCCACGGCGTCGAGAACCGTGCAGTTGTCGTAGAGGAGGATCGCGATCTGCATGATGTCCCTTTCGGAGCGTCGGACCGGCGGCGTACGGATCGCCGGCGTCGGATTCGGACCGTCCGGTTCGGAGCGGGCGGCCTGGAGGGTCGAGTGGGTGTCGGGAACGAGATGAGTGGCGGGAGCGCGGAGGCGGAGCCCGGAGCCCGGAGTCCGTTCAGGTCCCGCCCCGTGTGAGGTGCTCTGCCGTGCCGCCCGTGTGCCGGAAGCGGCGCCGGTATTCGGCCGGTGAGGAGCCCAGGACGCGGACGAACGCGCGGCGCAGCGCCTCCGGGGTGCCGTATCCGCAGGCGCGCGATATCTCCGCGATGCCGCCGGTGCTCTCCTCCAGGAGCCTGCGGGCCTGTTCGAGCCGTACCCGGTCGACGTAGCGGCCGGGAGTCATGCCGGTCTCGGCGAGGAAGGCCCGGGCGAAGTGGCGCGGCGAGAGCCGTGCACGCTCGGCGAGTGCCGCGACGGACAGATCGCCATCCGTGTGCTCGCTGATCCACTGCTGGACCTCTCGCAGCGGCTCCCGCTGCGCGCTCTGCGCGGCCAGCTGGGTGCTGAACTGCGCCTGGTTTCCCGGGCGGTGAAGGAAGACGACCAGATGGCGCGCGATGTCGAGCGCGACGTCGCGGCCCAGATCCTCCTCGACGAGCGAGAGGGCGAGGTCGATCCCCGCCGTCACGCCGGCGGAGGTGGCGACATGGCCGTCGCGGATGTAGATGGGTCCGGCGTCGACCTCGGTGTCCGGATGGCGCCGCGCGAGCGTATCGCTGTACGCCCAGTGGGTCGTCGCCCGGCGGCCGCGAAGCAGCCCCGCCTCGGCGAGCAGCATCGCCCCGGTGCATACGGAGACCAGACGCCGGATGGAGGGCCCCTTGTCGCGCAGCCAGTCGATCAGGCGTCCGTCGGGTGCACGGGTGCCGTCGCCGCCCGGCACCAGCAGGGTGTCCGGCAGGGGGGCGTCGGCGAGAGCGAAGTCCGGGACGAGTGTGAGGCCGCTGGAGGTGCGGACCGGCCGGCCGTCCGGGGAGGCCGTCCGCAGACGGTACGCACCGGGGTCGCCGGCGGACAGGCAGGCGCCGGCGAAGACCTCGACGGGGCCCGTCACGTCGAGGCTCTGAACGTCGTCGAAGACGACGACCAGCACGTCTTCGCCGCTTGTTCCGGTTCGCCTGGACATGAATCCGATTCTTCAGCCCATCGCCGATGTCAGCAATGACTAAGTTCCCACCTTTACTGCCATGCGCATGCGCGTGCGCGGCCGCCGTTCGTCCATCCCCCAACCTCTCTCCCACGCGTCCCCGCGACCCGTATCCGCCGTGGCTGTGACCGTGATTCGCACGTGCGCTCCTGGGGAGGATGGCTCGGTGAGGCGGCCGGGGCAGCCGCAACGACGTACACCGGGAGCCGTTCATGACCCTCGCGGGCCGGCCCGATCCGTCCGGGCAGCCGACCGACGACCGACTCGCCGCGCTGGTGGGCAGGTTGAGCCTCGAAGAGCGTGTGCGCGTGCTCACCGGTGAGACCACGTGGACGCTGTATCCGCTGCCGACCGCCGGACTGCGGGCCCTGACGGTCTCCGACGGGCCGATCGGTGTGCGCGGCAGGGGGCGTGAGCCCATCACGTCGGCGCAGATGCCCGCGCCCTCTGCTATTGCCGCCACCTGGGACGAGGCGCTGGCAGGGGAGTTGGGCACGCTCGCGGCCGCGGAGGCGCGCGCGAAGAGCGCGGACGTCGTGCTGGCGCCGGTGGTCAACCTGCAGCGGACACCGGTCGCCGGACGCCACTTCGAGTGCTTCTCGGAGGACCCGCTGCTCAGCGGCCGCATGGCGGTCCCGTACGTCGCCGCGGTCCAGCGCGCGGGCGTGGGCGCGTGCGTCAAGCACTTCGTCGCCAACGACTCCGAGACCGAACGCACCGTCTACCGCTCGCGGTTGAGCGTCCGCGCGCTGCGCGAGGTGTATCTGGCGCCCTTCGAGCGGGTCGTGAAGGACGCCGGGGTGTGGATGGTCATGGCCGCGTACAACGGTCTGGAGGTGCGCTCCGCCCAGGACGGCGAGAGGCCGGATGGGGCGGCGGAGGCCGCGCCCGCCACCGAACACCGCTGGCTGCTGCGCGAACTGCTCAAGGAGGAGTGGGAGTTCGACGGAGTCGTGGTGAGCGACTGGCTCGCGACGAAGAGCACCGCTGCCTCCGCACTGGGCGGGCTCGACCTCGTGATGCCCGGCCCGGGCGGCCCCTGGTCCGGCTCCGGTGCCCTGCTCGAAGCCGTACGCGCCGGTGAGGTGCCCGTGGAGGACGTCGACGACAAGGTGCGCCGCATCCTGCGGCTCGCGGCCCGCGTCGGCGCGCTGCGGGAACCCGCGGAGGGAGACGCGGAAGGGGACGCGGAAGGAACCGGGGACCCGGGCCCGGACGGGGACTTGCAGAACGACTCGCACAGGGAGGTGCCGTCCGGGCACCAGCCGGACACGCGCGCCCTGCTGCGCCGCGCCGCCGCGAGGGCCACGGTCGTACTGCGCAACGAGGGCCGCCTGCTGCCGCTGCCTCCGGACACGTCCCGCATCGCGCTGATCGGGGCCAACGCCCTCGACCCCTTCGTACAGGGCGGCGGCAGTGCGCACGTCACGCCGCCGCATCTCAGCCGCCCGCTCGACGCGCTGCGCGAAGCGTTCCCCTCGGCAAGGGGCCTCCCCGGACCCGCCGGGGTCCAGGGGAAGGTCACCGCTCACCGGGGCGGACGCACGCTGCGTCACGCGCCGCTCGTGGAGGCGTCCGCGCTGGACGGCGGGTCCGTACAGCTCACCGTGCACGCCGTCGACGGCCGGCAGCTGTACGCCCTCAGCCGCCCCGCCCCCTGGGACGGCGCTCTGGGCGAACTCCCCGAGGACGCCGCGTACGTACGGCTTGCGGCACGGCTGCGGCTCGACGAGCCCGGAGAGCACCTGCTGGAGGCGGCCCCGGTCGGCGCTCACCGCATCGAGATCGACGGCGGTCTGCTCAGCGAGAGCACCCACCACGTGGCCGAGGAGGTCCTGCTCGACCAGTCCGCAGGCCACCCCGAGGGCCACGTGCGCCGCGTCGACGTCGGGGAGGACGGACTGGAGCTGACGGTCTCGGCGACGGTGCAGGCCGTCGACCTCGGGGCGTTCGGCCGCTTCGCGCGGATGGAACTGCGCCACCTGCCTCCGGAACCCGGCCCCGACGAGGAGATCGCCGAGGCGGTGGAGGCGGCCCGGCAGGCGGACACCGCGGTCGTCGTCGTGGGCACCAACCCGGAGGCGGAGTCCGAGGGCTGGGACCGCAAGGGGCTCGGACTGCCCGGCCGCCAGGACGAGTTGGTGCGCCGCGTGGCAGAGGCAAACCCCCGTACGGTCGTGGTGGTCAACGCGGGCGCGCCCGTACTGCTGCCGTGGCTGGACGAGGGCGCGGTACGGGCGGTGCTGTGGTGGTGGCTGCCGGGCCAGGAGGCCGGCGGCTCGCTCGCCGATGTGCTGACCGGAGCGTGCGAGCCGTCCGGGCGGCTGCCGTGGACGCTTCCGGCCGCTGCCGGAGACGTGCCGGTGCCCGACGGCGTCCCCCGCGACGGCGTGATCGACTACACCGACGACCTGGACGTCGGCCACCGCGGCTGGGACCGTCTCGGACGCGAGCCCGCCCGCGACTTCGGCCACGGCCTCGGCTACGCGGACTGGTCCTACGGAGAGCCGTCCGCCGGTCCTTGGCGCGAGGGGCTGCCGCTGGAGGTGACGGTGCCCGTGCGGAACACGGGCGACCGCCGCGCACGCGAGGTCGTGCAGGTCTATCTGGAACCGCCGCGTGGCTCCGCGCCGGGAGACCGGCCGGAGCACCAGCGGCCGCTGCGCATGCTCGCGGGCTTCACCGTCGTGGAGGCGGAGCCCGGCGAGACCGTACGGGCGGCCGTCGCCGTCGAGCCGCGCGCCTTCGAGGTGTGGGACGAGGCCTCGCGCTCCTGGCGCACCCCGGCGGGCGAGTACCGCCTGCTCGCGGCGCACTCCAGCCGCGACGTGCGGGGCGCGGTGAATGTGCACGCGGGCGGCGGCCCGGGGCCGGGCTCCGATTCCGGCTCGGGCCCAGGGCCGGGTTCCGCCTCCGGCCCCGCTTCCGATCCCGGCTCAGGCTCAGGCTCCGGCCCCGGCGCACGCACCAGCGCACATGACTGAGGCCGTGCACCGGTCCGTAGCTGATCGTTTACGGGGAGGGGCAGCCCGCACCCCGCGTACGTAGCTACACTGCACGAACAAGCCGAGCGCGCCACAGGCTCACAGCGTCGTGCGTCTGCCCGCCGCCGCCCCGCGGGGATGACCCCTCCACCGTCCACGGTCGCCGGGACGCGGCCGTTGCCTCCCCGCCGCTGCCCGCAGCGAGGATGATCCTCCACCTGGGCCTTCGGCCCGGGAGGTGCCCCCAACCTGGAGACCACGTGAGCAAACCCGTAGTACTGATCGCCGAAGAGCTCTCGCCCGCCACCGTCGACGCCCTCGGACCGGACTTCGAGATCCGGCAGTGCAACGGCGCCGACCGGGCCGAACTCCTCACCGCCATCGCCGACGTCGACGCGATCCTCGTCCGCTCCGCGACGAAGGTCGACGCCGAGGCGGTGGCCGCCGCGCAGAAGCTCAAGGTCATCGCCCGTGCCGGCGTCGGGCTCGACAACGTCGACGTACCGGCCGCGACGAAGGCGGGCGTGATGGTGGTGAACGCCCCCACCTCCAACATCGTCACCGCCGCCGAGCTCGCCTGCGGACTGCTGATCGCCAGCGCCCGCAACATCCCGCAGGCCAACACCGCCCTCAAGAACGGCGAGTGGAAGCGCAGCAAGTACACCGGCGTGGAGCTGAGCGAGAAGACCCTCGGCGTCGTCGGCCTCGGCCGCATCGGCGTGCTGGTGGCACAGCGGATGTCTGCGTTCGGGATGAAGGTCGTCGCCTACGACCCGTTCGTACAGCCCGCGCGGGCCGCGCAGATGGGCGTCAAGCTGCTCTCCCTGGACGAGCTCCTGGAGGTCTCGGACTTCATCACCGTCCACTTGCCCAAGACCCCCGAGACTCTCGGCCTGATCGGCGACGACGCCCTCCACAAGGTCAAGCCGAGCGTCCGCCTCGTCAACGCCGCCCGTGGCGGGATCGTCGACGAGGCAGCGCTGGCCTCCGCCCTGAAGGAGGGCCGCGTCGCGGGCGCGGGCCTGGACGTCTACGCGAGCGAGCCGTGCACCGACTCGCCGCTCTTCGAGTTCGACCAGGTCGTGTGCACCCCGCACCTGGGCGCCTCCACCGGTGAGGCCCAGGAGAAGGCGGGCATCGCGGTCGCCAAGTCGGTACGTCTGGCGCTGGCGGGCGAGCTCGTGCCGGACGCCGTCAACGTCCAGGGCGGCGTCATCGCCGAGGACGTACGTCCCGCGCTGCCGCTGGCCGAGGGCCTGGGCCGCATCTTCACCGCGCTCGCGGGCGAGGTCGCGGTCCGGCTCGACGTCGAGGTGTACGGCGAGATCACGCAGCACGACGTGAAGGTGCTCGAACTCTCCGCCCTCAAGGGAGTCTTCGAGGACGTCGTCGACGAGACCGTGAGCTACGTCAATGCTCCGCTCTTCGCGCAGGAGCGTGGTGTCGAGGTGCGCCTGACCACCTCCAGCGAGTCCGTGGAGCACCGCAACATGGTGACCGTGCGGGGCACGCTCAGCAGCGGCGAGGAGGTCTCGGTCTCCGGCACCCTGACCGGGCCCAAGCACCAGCAGAAGATCATCGCTGTCGGTGAGCACGACGTGGACCTGCCGCTCGCCGAGCACCTGGCCTTCTTCCGCTACGCCGACCGTCCCGGCATGGTCGGCACCGTCGGCCGCATCCTCGGCGAGGCGGCCATCAACATCGCCGGCATGCAGGTGGCGCGGGCCACGGCGGGCGGCGAGGCCCTGGTGGCACTCACCGTCGACGACGACATCCCGGCTCCGGTCCTCGCCGAGATCAAGGGCGAGATCGGGGCGACGTCCGCCCGCAGCGTCGATCTCTCCGACTGAGCAGTCGGTCTCCCCGACTGAGCGGGGACGGACCATACGAAGGGCGTGGCGCCCGGGCCGTGGAGACACGGGCCGGGCGCGCTCCTGTCCAGGGCCCGCGGTGCGGGCCCGTACACAGCTGAAAGGCCCCGTACACAACTGAAAGGCAGGGCACAGGACATGTCTGGGAGTACCTCCGGGGCCGCGGGCGAGGAACGGACCTCTCCACCGCTGACCGGGGGAGAGCGCGAGACCCTGCGGGCCTACCTCGACTTCCACCGCGAGACCCTCGCCATGAAGTGCGAGGGCCTGAGCGACGAGCAGCTGCGCCGCGCCTCGTCGCCGCCGTCCACGCTGTCGCTGCTCGGCCTGGTGCGGCACATGGCGGAGGTGGAGCGCGCCTGGTTCCGGCGCACCATCGACGGCGAGGACGTACCGCTGGTGTGGTCGGACGCGGGCGACTTCCAGGCGGCGTACGACGCGAGCGCCTCCACCCGCGCCGAGGCGTTCGCCGCCTGGCAGGCGGAGGTCGCCCACGCGCGCCGCATCGAGCGGGAGGCCGCGTCGCTGGACGTCACCGGCCATCAGGTGCGGTGGGGCGAGGACGTCTCGCTGCGGGTGGTGATGCTGCACCTCATCCACGAGTACGCACGCCACAACGGCCACGCCGACTTCCTCCGCGAGGCGATCGACGGCACGACCGGGGCCTGAGCGCGCCCCACGCCCCCGGGCCGCAGGCTGTCAGCGGCCCGGGGGCGTCCACACGTACGGCGTCAGGGCAGTGACGGTGCGGAAGCCCAGCCGGCGCAGGATGGGGAGGCTGTCGTCCGAGGCGTCGACCTGCAGATACGGCACCCCTCGCGCGGCGGCGATCCGGGCACGCTCGGCGACCAGCGCCCGGTAGACGCCCCGGCCCCGCCAGGCGGGCAGAGTCGTGCCGCCGCGCAGCCCGCCGAAGCCTCTCCCCGGCCACAGGAACATCCACGCGGCGCAGACGGTCTCCCGCTCGTGCTCGGCGACCAGCACCAGCGTGTCCTCCGGCGTCGCCGCGACCCGCTCGTTCAGGAAGCCCGCGAGCCAGCTCAGGTCCATGTCCCAGACGGCGGCCTCCAGCGCGACGATCCGGCGCATGTCCCCGGCGCCCGTGACGCGGCGCAGCACCACCCCTTCGGGCAGCACCGGCTCCGCGCTCAACTCGGCGCTCTCACCCACGAGTACGGTCTTCTCCGGGCCCGCGGCGAAGCCCGCCGCGCGCAGTCGCTCCGCCAGCTCCGGTGGCCCGTCGTGCGAGTGGAGCCGCCACTCCACCGTCTCTCCGCGCCCGGCGAAGCGGTCGCGCTGGCGGGCGATCAGAGCGTCCAGACCGGCGCCGCGCAGTGCGATGTCCCGGGGACCGAAGACGAAGCCCCGGAAGCCGCCGAGGGCGCGTACGAGCGGTCCGTCCTCCTCGTACGTCACCCCGGCCGACGGCCGTGAGGGTGCTGCCCGCATCGACTCGTCGTACACGGCGAGCAGTTCGGCGTCCCGGCCGTCGTCGCCCGTCACCCCGCCGACGCTACACACCGGAGCCCGTACGCGGGACTCCTCGCGATCCGCACCGCGCCCAGCCGCTGCGCCCGGCGCTGCTTGAGCCTGCCGGTGCGTCCGCCGCCCCGGGCGCCCGGGTGTCAGGCGTCTTCCCCGTAGAGATCGGTGAGCAGGGCCACGGCGGCGTGGGTGGCGGGATGGGGATCGTGCCGGCGCCAGATGAGGTGGACGGGGACGGGTTCTGCGTCGCGCACAGGGCGGTAGGTGATGCCGTCGCGGCGGTACTGGGCGGTGGTGGCCTGCGGGGTGACGCCGACGCAGCGGCCGGCGGCGATCGCGGCGAGCCAGTCGTCCACGTCCTGGGTGTACTCCACGGCTGGGCGGGCGCCCTCGGGCCACAGGTCCAGAGTGGTGGTGCCGGTGCGGCGGTCCACCACCAGGGTGCGTTGCCGGATCTCGTTCAGGCGGATGCTCCGGCGGGTGACCCATGGGTCGTCGGAGGCGAGCGCGAGATGGCGGCGCTCGTGGCCGACGAGTGCGTGGGCGTAGCGGCGGGTGTCGGGGGCGGTGCGGAGGACGGCCAGGTCGCACAGGCCCTCGGCGAGGCCGCCGGTGGGAGTGTTGTGGCGGATCAGGTGGAGTTCGACGCCCGGGTACCGGTGGTGCCAGCGGCGCTGGAACTCGGTGGTGTGCCGGCCCATGGCGGACCAGGCGTGGCCGACGTGCAGGCGAGTGTGACCGGTGGTGGCCCGACGGACCAGTTCGTCGGCTTCGGTGAGCAGGCGGCGGGCGTGGGCGAGGACCTGCACGCCCGCAGTGGTCGGCGTGACGGTGCGGCTGGTGCGGTGCAGCAGACGCACGCCCAGGACCTTCTCCAGTGCCAGCAGGGTGCGTGAGACCGCTGCCTGTGAGACCCCCAGTTCGATGGCGGCGTCGGTGAAGCTGCCGGTGTCGACGATCGAGACCAGGCAGCGCAGGTGCCGCAGTTCCAGATCCGTACGTCCATCCATGCGCCCAGCGTATAGCTGAGCCAGTGGATGCATTTTGCGTATGCACCGGTGAGGCGGATGGTCATGCCATGGCAATCGAGGCTCGCGCAGGGACGGCGGCGGCAGCCGCTTCACAGGCCACGTCCTCCCGGTTGTCCGGGATGGCGTTGATGGCCGGCAGCGGCCTGTCCAACCAGGCCGGTGCGTCGATCGCCGCGCTCGCCTTCCCGGTTCTGGGGCCGGTGGGAGTGGTGGCGGTGCGCCAATGGGTGGCCGCCGTGGTACTGCTGGGCGTCGGCCGGCCGAGGCTGCGTTGGTTCACTGCCGCGCAGTGGCGGCCGGTGCTGGGGCTGGCCGCGGTGTTCGCGACCATGAACCTCGCCCTCTATGCGGCGATCGACCGGATCGGGCTCGGACTCGCGGTCACCCTGGAGTTCCTCGGCCCTCTCGCCGTGGCGCTGACAGGCTCCCGCCGCCGTACCGATCTTGCCTGCGCGCTCGCAGCCGCGGCGGCCGTGGTGGTCCTCACCCGTCCCCGGCCCAGCACCGACTATCCGGGCATCGGTCTGGCCCTGCTGGCCGCCGTCTGCTGGGGCTGTTACATCCTGCTCAACCGTGCGGTGGGCGAGCGCGTGCCCGGAATCGAGGGATCGGCCGCCGCCGCGGCCGTCTCCGGACTGCTCTACGCACCGGTCGGCACCGCCGTCCTGTGGTTCCACCGGCCCACCGGCGGCGCCGTGCTGTGCGCGCTCGTGGCGGGCGTGCTGTCCTCCGCGGTGCCGTTCCTCACCGACCTGCTCGCGCTGCGCCGGGTCCCCGCCCGCTTCTTCGGGATCTTCATGAGCGTCAACCCGGTGTTCGCCGCCCTGATCGGCATGCTCGTTCTCGACCAGTACCTGGACCTGGCCTCCTGGCTGGCCGTCGCCGTGATCGTCACGGCCAACGCCGTCGCCGTGGGCACCGCCGCCGGCGGTGCCGAGGAGAAGGATGCGTTCACAGCCGCGCCGTCTTCAGGGCCAGATGCAGCAGCAGACGGGAGGCACCCTCGTCGAGGTCGAGGCCCGTGAGGGATTCGATGCGGGAGAGCCGGTAGTAGAGGGTCTGCCGGTGGATGCCGAGTGCCGCCGCGGTGCGTCCCGCCTGGCCCGCGTGGTCGAGGAACACCTCGGCGGTGCGGGCCAGTTCGGTGTGGGCGGGGCGCAGCAGCGCCGCCGCGGCCGGGTCGGCGCCGCCGCCGGCGGGCAGTGCGGTCAGCAGCCGGTACGGGCCGATGCCGTCCCACTCCGCGACCGGGCCCAGCTCCTCCGGCTCGGCCCTCGCCGCCCGTGCCGCGCCGAGCGCCTGCCGCCAGGCCGCCGCCGCACCGGACAGCCCGCGCCGGGGTGAGCCGATGCCCGCGACGGCGGGGGAGCGCGGCACGCGGAGCAGCCGCCCCGCGGCCGTGCGGGCCGGGTCCAGGACCTCGGCCGAACGCAGCCGCACGAGGGCCGCGAGCACCGGCTCCCCGGCCGCCGGTCCGGCCGCCTCTCCGGCCGCCGGTCCCGCGCTCGTCACCGGCGTCGTCCCGGCACTCGTACCTCCCCCCGTCCCGGTGGCGGGGAGCACGCACCGGGCCGTCACCTGCGGTACGGGTCCGCCCGTACCGACGTGGGGAGCACCACCGGGACCGCCCCCGGCCCCGGTACCACGGTCGTCCCCACCGCCCCCGCCGCCCGCGTCCTCCGCCCGCCACGGCAGCACCGCCAGCAGCACCACCGGCCCCGCGGCCGCCGGGCCGAGAAGTCCGCTCAGCTCGGAGGCCGCCTCCTCGCTCGCGCCACGGTCGTCCGCGGTGAGCAGGGCCCGCAGCAGTTCGCCGGTACGTGCCTCCGCCCCCGCCTCCGCCGCCAGCAGCGTCCCGATCCGCGAGGCCACCGTCATGGCCGATTCCAGCCGCGGGTCGGCGAGGTCGAGCGCGCCGTCGTCCATCAGCCAGATGTATCCGTGGACGACTCCCGCGTTCCGCACGGGCAGACAGATCCTGCCGTGCTCGACACCGGCCGACGGTTCGGGATCGATGCGGACGGGCCCCGTCGCCCTGGTGATGCCGAAGCTCTCGAACCATCTGCGCACCTCGGCGCTGGAGCGGCGGCCCAGGATGGAACGCCTGCGGACCGGGTCGAGCGCCGGCTCCGCGCCGTCGCCGTCGCCCTCGTGGGCGCCGAAGGCGATCAGCGAGAAGTCGCGGCCCTCCAGAGTCGCGGGTGTGCCCAGCAGCGCGCAGACCTCGTCGATGAGTGCCTGGTAGTCCTCGCGCATGATCGTCCCGCTGTTCCGCTCGTTGCTGCCCGCCCTGTCCCCGCCGTGCCGCCGGCCGCTGCCGTACGGGCTTCGGTACCCCCATTCTCGTACAGATGTCTGAGATCTGGGACACGGATACGTGACAGCTGTCGATGGTCCCGTGATGGCGCGATCCTTAGATTCAGGGTGGCTTCCGACGTCCGCGGCGCTCCGTCCTTCCGTCTCTTCCCTTCCGGCTGAACGGTCCGCCGCAGGACGCCCGGAGCAGGAAGAAGAACGCCAATGGAGGTGCCCGTGTTCGGACCAGTGCTCCTGGCCGCGGCGCGCAGTGACGGCATCCGCCGTCTCGTCTCGTCCGCGCCGGTCACCCGCCCCGTCGTGAACCGCTTCGTCGCGGGCGAGCGGCTCGCGCCGTGCCTTGAGGCCGTACGGTCGCTGACCGGCCGCGGCCTCGACGTCACGCTCGATCACCTCGGGGAGGACACCACCGACCGCGCCGAGGCGACGCGCAACCGCGACGCCTATCTCGCACTCGCGCACGCCCTGGCGGCCGAGGGCCTGGGCGGCCGGGCCGAGATGTCGGTGAAGCTGTCGGCCTTCGGGCAGGCACTGCCGGACGGCGGCCACGACATCGCGCTCGCCAACGTGCGGCCGGTGGTGGAGGCAGCGGCCCAGGCGGGCACCACCGTGACGCTGGACATGGAGGACCACACCACCGTGGACTCCACCCTCGCCGTCCTCTCCGAGCTGCGCGGCAGCTTCCCGCAGACCGGGGCCGTGCTGCAGTCCTACCTCTTCCGTACCGAGGACGACTGCCACGCCCTGGCCGGGGAGGGCTCGCGCGTACGGTTGGTGAAGGGGGCATACAAAGAACCGGCGTCGGTCGCACACCAGCAGAAGACCGAGGTGGACCGTGCGTACGTGCGCTGCATGAAGATCCTGCTCTCCGGCAGGGGCTATCCCATGATCGGCACGCACGACCCGCGGATGGTCACGGTCGCGCAGGAGCTGGCGCGGCGCCTGGGACGCAAGCACGACGAGTTCGAGTTCCAGATGCTCTACGGCATCCGGGAGAACGAGCAGCTGCGGCTTGCGGCCGAGGGCCACCGGATGCGCGTTTACGTCCCCTACGGGACCGACTGGTACGGATACTTCATGCGCCGCCTCGCGGAGCGTCCGGCCAACCTCGGATTCTTCCTCCGCTCGCTCGCCACCCGCGGCTGAACAACCCTGACAGTGCTCGTAAGGACTCGTAAGAAGGAGAGTCGGCAGCCATGGACGCTGTGACCCAGGTCCCCGCCCCGTACAACGAGCCGGTGCACACCTACGCGCCCGGCAGCCCCGAGCGCTCCCGGCTGGAGCGCAAGCTCAAGGAACTCGCCGAGAATCCGGTCGATCTGCCCATGACCATCAACGGTGAGAGGCGGATGGGCGGCGGCGCACGCGTCGACGTCGTGCAGCCGCACAATCACAGCAAGGTCATCGGCACCTACGCGAACGCCACCCGGCAGGACGCGCAGGACGCGATCGACGCCGCCCTCGCGGCCGCGCCCGCATGGCGTGCGATGTCCTTCGACGACCGTGCCGCGATCATCCTCAAGGCGGCCGAGCTGCTGTCGGGCCCGTGGCGCGAGACGATCGCCGCCTCCACCATGCTCGGCCAGTCCAAGACGATCCAGCAGGCCGAGATCGACGCCCCCTGCGAACTGATCGACTTCTGGCGCTTCAACGTGCACTTCGCGCGCGAACTCCTCGCGGAGCAGCCGCCGATGCAGCCCAAGGGCGTGTGGAACCGCCTGGACCACCGGCCGCTGGAGGGCTTCGTCTACGCGATCACGCCCTTCAACTTCACCGCCATCGCCGGGAATCTGCCCACCGCTCCCGCGCTGATGGGCAACGTCGTGGTCTGGAAGCCCTCCCCGACGCAGACGCACTCCGCCGTGCTCCTGATGGAGATGCTGGAGGAGGCAGGCATGCCCAAGGGCGTCATCAACCTCGTCACCGGCGACGGCAAGGACGTCTCGGAGGTCGCGCTGCCCCACCCGGACCTGGCGGGCGTGCACTTCACCGGTTCGACGAAGACGTTCCAGTACCTGTGGCGGACGGTCGGCGAGAACATCGAGCGCTACAGGTCCTATCCGCGCATCGTCGGTGAGACCGGCGGCAAGGACTTCATCGTCGCCCACCCGACCGCCGACGCCGCGGTGCTGAAGACGGCGATGGTGCGCGGCGCCTTCGAATACCAGGGCCAGAAGTGCTCGGCCGCCTCCCGCGCGTACATTCCGCGTTCGCTGTGGGACGGAGGGCTCAAGGACGAACTCCTCGCCGAGACCGAGGGCCTGGCGATGGGCGACGTCAGCGACCTGTCCAACTTCATCGGGGCCGTCATCGACGACCGCGCCTTCGCGAAGAACAAGGCCGCCATCGACCGTGCGAGGCAGGACCCCACCTGCGAGATCCTCGTCGGCGGCGAATACGACGACTCCACCGGCTGGTTCGTGAAGCCGACGGTGATCGCCTGCACCGACCCGGACAACGAGATCTTCTCCGAGGAGTACTTCGGCCCGATCCTCGCCGTGCACGTCTACGAGGACGGCGACTGGACGACGATGCTGGAGCAGATGGAGTCCGTCGCCGCGTACGCGCTGACGGGCGCCGTGCTCGCCAAGGACCGGGCGGTGCTCGCCGAGGCGAGCGAGAAACTCCGGTTCGCCGCGGGCAACTTCTACCTCAACGACCGCCCGACCGGCTCCATCGTCGGCCAGCAGCCCTTCGGCGGCGCCCGTGCCTCCGGCACCAACGACAAGGCGGGCTCGAAGTTCAACCTGCTGCGCTGGATGTCGCCGCGAGCCATCAAGGAGACCCAGGTGGCGCCGACCGACTACCGCTATCCGCACATGGGTTGAGCCGCTGAGCCGCTGAACCCTTCAGCACCTGACCGCGCCCGTCACGCGTACGTCCGCACGTACACGTGACGGGCGCGGTCGCCGTGTCACCGGTCCGTGTCACCAGCCGTCGCGGTGGATGACCTCCTGCACCGGACGGCGGCGCACGGGCCCGAAGTTGCCCGCGGGCATGCCCACGGGGATCACAGCGAAGGTGTTCACGTCCTTGGGTATGCCGAGCACCTGCTTCCACTCCCGCTCCAGCATCAGGTGCCAGACGGTGACCGTGGCCGCCAGCCCCAGCCCGCGCGCCGCGAGCAGCAGGTTCTGAACGCCGGGGTAGACGCTGGAGGTCTCCGCGATCGTGCTGAAGACGCCGTTGGTCATCAGCCGCAGCATCCCGCTCGTGCCGAGCGATCCGTGCAGGGCCTTCAGCCCGTCCATGTCGCCCTTCGGCTGGACGTAGCGGTAGCACGGAACGATCAGTGCGGGGGTGTCGGCGAAGTGGTCACGCTGGTGCTCGATGGCCGCGACCATCCGCCGGTACGCGCCCTCCTCCATGCTGGGAGGCGTCGCCTTGCCGGCGGAGCCGAGGTACGCGTTCACGCACCGGCGCCACAGCGGTTCGAGCCGCGCGATCACATCCCGGTCGGTGACGACGACGTAGTGGAACTGCTGGAGGTTCGACCCGCTGGGGGCCCACACGGCGGCCTGCACGAGCCGCTCCAGCAGTTCCTCCGGCACGGGGTCGGGTTTGAGACGGCGCATCGCGCGCATCGTGGACATGGTCTCGAAGAGCAGGGGCTCGGCTTGCCGATCATCCGTCATGGCCGCGGAGTCTAGGGCTCCGCTTCGACGTGCGGCACCGTCCCTGGCGCTCGCGGTCCCGTCGGGCTTCTGCCCGGGTCCGCCGCCAACTCCCTGTTGTGGTCCCGGACATGGCGACCCGGGCGGTCGGGAGTGCTCCGCTCGCCGCTCACACGGGCCGGAGGCTCAGAGGTGCGGGCTCAGAGGTGCGGGCTCCGAGGGCGGTGCCCGGACGGCCGGTGGCCTGAATCGAGTGGTGTTCGTCTCAGATAGTAGGAAGGCCAACTAATTGGCGAGACATCACGGCGATCGGGTTCTACCTTTGTAGGGAGCCGAACGTCTCGCTCATCCAGCGAACGGCGGATGAGGCCCGGTGCACGAGCGCAGGTGATCCCTGACGCACCGCTCCGCCCCCGCCCGATCCGGCATCACCAGCCCCCACCTTCCCTTCTTGAAGCCTTTGCGTGCACAAGGAGTTGCTGATCATGGATGAGACCGCCCGCCGCCGCGCACGGCACACCGCCCGCACGGCCCGTATCAACCGCGACGCCGACCGCCGGAACGCAGCGGCCGCCCTCCAGCGCGCCCTCGACCGCCGCGACAACGGCGGCGCCACGGGCCACTGAGGCCCAGGCCCCGCCGATCACCATTCGACGCTGAGCGACGTGGGCCCGGAATCGGCACCGCCCCGGGCCCATGGGACGTCCTCGGCCGTTCCCTGAAGCCGTAGTCCCGGCAGCCGCCGCGCCAGTGCGCACAGTGCGGCGCCGACCTCGGCACGGGCCAGTGCGGCGCCCTGGCCGGAACCGGCCGACGCCGGTCCCGCAGCCGTCCCTCGGTCAGCAGTCGGAGCGTCCCGGCGGACACGGTGTCGCAGACCGTCGAGTATCCGGCCGCCACGACGGTGGTGGCCATGCCGGTCAGTTCGCCGTCGCCGAGGCGCCCGTCACCGGAGACAGTGACAAGCGGGCCCTGCCGACGGGCGTCCGTGATGTGGACGGGTTGTGTCATCCCCTGGGATCAGAGGTTATGGTCGCTGCCATGTCTCGCAGCATCAGCCTCGCAGTGATCCCCGGTGACGGAATCGGCCAGGAGGTCGTGGCCCAGGGCCTGAAGGTCCTGACCGCCGTCCTTCCCCAGGACGTGAAGCTGGAGACGAAGCAGTACGACCTCGGCGCCGCCCGCTGGCACGCCACGGGTGAGACCCTCCCGGACGCTGAGCTGGAGCAGCTGAAGCAGCACGACGCGATCCTGCTGGGAGCCATCGGCGACCCGAGCGTGCCGTCCGGCGTGCTGGAGCGCGGGCTGCTGCTCAAACTGCGGTTCGCCTTCGACCACTTCGTCAATCTCCGGCCGTCGCAGCTCTTCCCCAACACGGAGACGCCGCTGGCCGGCCGCCCCGTCATCGACTTCGTGGTCGTGCGCGAGGGCACCGAGGGCCCGTACGTCGGCAACGGCGGCAGCATCCGCACCGGTACCCCCGCCGAGGTCGCCAACGAGGTCAGCGTGAACACCGCGTACGGCGTGGAGCGCGTCGTCCGGGACGCGTACGAGCGTGCACAGGCGCGCCCCCGCAAGAAGCTGACCCTGGTGCACAAGAACAACGTGCTGGTCCACGCGGGCCACCTGTGGAAGAACCTCTTCGACAAGATCGGCGAGGAGTACCCCGAGGTCACCACCGACTACCTGCACGTCGACGCCGCGACCATCTTCCTGGTCTCCGACCCCGGACGCTTCGACGTGATCGTCACCGACAACCTCTTCGGCGACATCATCACCGACCTGGCCGCCGCCGTCAGCGGCGGCATCGGCCTCGCCGCCTCCGGGAACATCAACCCGACGGGCAGCTTCCCCTCGATGTTCGAGCCCGTCCACGGCTCCGCACCCGACATCGCGGGCACCGGCAAGGCCGACCCTACGGCGACGGTGCTCTCCGTCGCGCTGATGCTGCGGCACCTCGGCCTCGGGGCCGAGGCCGCCCGCGTCGAGGCGGCGGTCACGGCCGACCTGGCCGGGCGCCCCGCCGGCCGTACGACGGACGAGACCGGCGACGCCCTGGCCGCAGCGGTATCCGGCTGACCCGGAGCAGGCCGGAGCAGGCGGCCTGTCCGGGCATCGGTGCCCGGCCGCTGTGCCAGTGAGGGGTCGGGGTGCCACCATCCATCCAGGGGCCGCCCACCCGGACTCCCTCCGCGGACCTCCACGCGTGATAATCGGACGCGGGGGCTGACGCATCAGGGAATGCTCGGACGTCCAAGCACCACGACGGAGGGCGTACGGGAGCGCGGTCCGCCACGACACACAGTGAAGGACGCGCTCACATGACGACGCCTCGAATCGACTTCGACCTCAAGCCTTCCTCGCAGCCGCTGCCCGCCGCGGAGCGCGAGGCGGTGCTGGCCAACCCGGGCTTCGGCCGTCATTTCACGGACCACATGGTCACGATCAAGTGGACCGAGGGACGGGGCTGGCACGACGCACAGCTCCAGCCGTACGCGGCGCTGCAGCTCGATCCCGCCAACATGACGCTGCACTACGCGCAGTCGATCTTCGAAGGGCTGAAGGCGTACCGGCAGCCGGACGGCTCCGTCTCCGCCTTCCGTCCCGACGCGAACGCCCGCCGCTTCCAGCGCAGCGCCCGCCGGCTGGCCATGCCGGAGCTCCCCGAGGAGGCGTTCATCGAGGCGTGCGAGCTGCTCGTGCGGCAGGACAAGGAGTGGGTGCCGGGGAGCGGCGAGGAGTCGCTCTATCTGCGGCCCTTCATGTTCGCCACGGAGGTCGGGCTCGGTGTGCGTCCGGCCAACGAGTACCTCTTCATGCTGATCGCCTCGCCCGCCGGCTCCTACTTCCCCGGAGGCGTCCAGCCGGTGTCCGTGTGGCTCTCCCAGGAGTACGTGCGGGCGGCGCCCGGCGGCACCGGCGAGGCCAAGTGCGCGGGGAACTACGCCGCTTCGCTCGTCGCGCAGGCCGAGGCCGCCGAGCAGGGCTGCGACCAGGTCGTGTGGTTGGACGCGATCGAGCGCCGCTTCATCGAGGAGATGGGCGGCATGAACCTCTACTTCGTCCACGGCTCAGGCGCCGACGCGAAGATCGTCACGCCGTCGCTGACCGGCACGCTGTTGCCGGGCATCACCCGCAGTTCGCTGCTCACGCTCGCCGCCGACCTCGGGTACGAGACGGCGGAGGCCCGCCTGACCGTCGACGACTGGCGGGAGGGCAACGCTGACGGCACCATCACCGAGGTCTTCGCCTGCGGTACGGCAGCGGTGATCACACCGGTCGGCGAGGCGAAGTGCGCGAGCGGCGCGTGGAAGGTCGGCGACGGCCAGCCCGGCGAGATCACCATGCGGCTGCGCGAGACGCTGCTGGCGGTGCAGACCGGCCGGGCGGAGGACCGCCACAACTGGATGCGCCCCCTGGCCTGACGGGGAGCGGCTCGCTCTGCCCTCGTCGTGGGTCGCGGCGCGGGGTGCCCGACGCCCTGCCCGTGCTTGCGCACCGCACGGCTTCTGCCGGGCGCGGCGCCCTCGCCGCCGGACGATTGCCGCGCTCCGCGCCGCCCGGCGTCCGGGCGGCTGTCCGCTGCTCCGGGTCCCGGCGCCGACGGTCTCTGCCCCGACGGCCTCTGCCCCGACGCCGGGCCCCGGCTCCGGCGACTTTTCCGGCGCGCACCGGCCGTGGGGCGCGGCGGACTGTCGCCGCGCTCGATGCCGCCGCGTGTCCCGGCGGCTGTCCGCTGGGCGGGCTCCGCCGCCCGACGGCCCGGTCCGCGGTCCGGCCTGCCGGGGAGTCGGCGCGCTTCGCGCTGTTGGCCGCGGGGGTGCGGGCTGCGACCCGACGGATCGGCTGCAGGCCGTGTCCGCACGGCGGCTTGCGCCGCCCGGCGTCCGGGCGGCTGTCCGCTGCTCCGGGTTCCGGCGCCGACGGCCCGACGCTGACCCTTGCCTTGCCTTGCCTTGCCTTGCCTTGCCGAGCCGGGCCGGGCCGGGCCGAGCCGGGCCGGACCGGGCCGGGACCGGCCGATGCCCGCCGGGCTGGCGCCCGGGCGGCCGGGCCTCCCGCGCCAGCGGGAAGCCGCTTTCCGCATCGTGAGACGCCTTGCGGGCGCGGGGGCGGTTTGTGCAAGACTCCCCCCGTGTCCTCGTTCGCCATGATTATCGGCAGCAGGCGCGCCGGTCCTTCGTGACCGACTGCCGCAGGAAGACCCGTGCGGCAGCGGCCACCGTGTCCCAGACCCGCGCGCCAGACCTCTCGCACCCGCGAGAGGTTTTTTTGGTTTCCGGCCCACCCCAGCCGGGACGACCGGCGCGAGAAGGCAGCGGAACAACCCAGGGACAAGCGGACCCCGGAATTGCGGATCTCCCTTCGTCGCCCAGAAGCACAGCATCCACCAGGAGCCACAGCAGCCATGAGCACTGACGCCCCGGCCGCCCCGGACGACAGCTTCCACATCTTCGACACCACGCTCCGCGACGGAGCCCAGCGCGAGGGCATCAACCTCACCGTCGCCGACAAGCTGACGATCGCCCGTCACCTCGACGAGTTCGGCGTCGGCTTCATCGAGGGCGGCTGGCCGGGGGCCAACCCGCGCGACACCGAGTTCTTCGACCGCGCCCGTCAGGAGATCGATTTCCGGCACGCGCAGCTCGTGGCCTTCGGCGCGACCCGTAAGGCAGGTGTGCGCGCGGCCGACGACGCGCAGGTCAAGGCACTGGTGGCGTCCGGCGCCCCGGTCGTCACGCTGGTCGCGAAGTCGCACGACCGGCACGTCGAGCTGGCCCTGCGCACCTCGCTGGAGGAGAACCTGGAGATGGTCCGGGACACCGTGGCCCACCTGCGCGAGCAGGGACGCCGGGTCTTCGTGGACTGCGAGCACTTCTTCGACGGCTATCTCGCCAACGCCCGCTACGCGAAGGAGGTCGTGCGCGCGGCGCACGAAGCCGGCGCCGACGTCGTCGTCCTGTGCGACACCAACGGCGGGATGCTCCCCGCGCAGATCCAGGCGGTCGTACGCACCGTCCTCGCCGACACCGGCGCCCGCCTGGGCATCCACACGCAGGACGACACCGGCTGTGCCGTCGCCAACACCCTCGCCGCCGTGGACGCGGGAGCCACCCACGTCCAGTGCACCGCCAACGGCTACGGCGAGCGCGTCGGCAACGCCAACCTCTTTCCCGTGACGGCGGCGCTGCAGCTCAAGTACGGCAAGCAGGTGCTGCCGCAGGGCGCCCTGGAGGAGATGACGCGCATCTCGCACGCGATCGCCGAGGTCGTCAATCTCGTGCCCTCGACCCACCAGCCGTACGTCGGCACCTCGGCCTTCGCGCACAAGGCGGGGCTGCACGCCTCCGCGATCAAGGTCGACCCGGACCTGTACCAGCACATCGAGCCCGAACTCGTCGGCAACAGCATGCGGATGCTCGTATCCGACATGGCGGGGCGCGCCTCGGTCGAGCTGAAGGGCAAGGAGCTCGGCTACGACCTGGAGGGCGACCGGGACCTGGTCGGGCGGATCGTCGAGCGCGTCAAGGAGCAGGAGCTCAAGGGCTTCACCTACGAGGCCGCGGACGCCTCGTTCGAACTGCTGCTCCGCGACGAGGTGCACGGCCGCGCCCGGCGCTTCTTCCGCCTGGAGTCCTGGCGGACCATCGTCGAACAGCGCCCCGGCGGCGGCCAGGCCAACGAGGCCACGGTCAAGCTGTGGGCCAAGGGCGAGCGCATCATCGCCACGGGTGAGGGGAACGGACCGGTCAACGCCCTCGACCGCGCGCTGCGCAGCGGTCTGGAGCGCCTGCACCCGGAGCTGGCCAGGCTCTCCCTCGTGGACTACAAGGTCCGCATCCTCGAAGGCGGGCACGGAACCGACTCCACGACGCGTGTGCTGGTCTCCATGAGCGACGGGCGCGCGGAGTGGTCGACCGTGGGCGTCGCGGACAACATCATCGCGGCGTCCTGGCAGGCACTGGACGACGCGTACACGTACGGGCTGCTGCGGGCGGGCGTCGAACCACACGAGTGAGGCACGGGCCGGCCGTGAGGCATCGGCCGTGGGGCAGAAGCGTGCGCGGCGCCGGCAACCCGAAGCCCGGCGCCGCCCGTCGGCGGCTCAGCCGTCCAGGCGCACCGGCAGTGTCCTCGTGCTGTTGCCGATGAAGCTCGCCAGCGGCGTCAACTCCTCCTCCGGCACGGCGAGCCGAAGATCCGGGTGACGGCCGAAGAGCGCTTCGAGAGCGATGACCGCCTCCATCCTGGCCAGCGGGGCGCCGATGCAGAAGTGCGCGCCGTGGCCGAAGGACAGGTGGCGCTTGTTCCGGCGCGTGACGTCGAACTCCGCCGCGTCGTCCCCGTACGTACGCGGATCGCGTCCGGCGGCGGTGTAGCAGGCGAGCACGGGCGTACCCCTGGGGATCGCGGTGCCGCCGACGGTGAGGTCCGCCACGGGGTAGCGGAAGGGGAAGTAGCTGACCGGGCTGTCGTAGCGGAGTGTCTCCTCGACGACGTCGTCCCAGGAGACGGAGCCGTCGCGTACGAGGGCGAGCTGGCCGCGGTGTGCGCACAGGGCGCGCACCGCGTTGGTGATGAGGTTCAGCGTGGTCTCGTGCCCGGCGACGATCATCAGCATGAGTGTGCCCACGAGTTCGGTCTCGCTCAGCCTGTCGCCGTCCTCCTCGCGGGCGGCGACGAGTGCGCTGGTGAGGTCGTCCCCCGGGTCGGCGCGGCGGATCCCGACGACCTGGGCGAGTAACTCGGCGACCTCGCGGTTGGCGGCGATCACCTCGGCCGGCTCGGCACTCGTACTGACGAGCACGCCGGAGAGGTGGTGCAGCCGGTCGCGCAGCCGGGCGTCGACACCGAGGAGTTCGCAGATGACGCTCATCGGCAGCGGGTAGGCGAAGTGCTGCCGCAGGTCGACGGTGCCGTCCTCGTCCGCGGCGGCGGGCAGCGCGTCCAGCAGACCGGCGGTCAGCATCTCCACACGGGGACGCAGGCCGTCCACGCGCCGTGCCGTGAAGGCCTTGCTGACCAGGCCGCGCAGTCTCCGGTGGTCCGCGCCGTCGGCGGTGGTCATGCCTTCGACGGTGGCGAAGACGGTGAGCGGCCAGCCCTCGGGCACGTGGCCCTCCTGGAGTGCCGCGAAGTGGCAGGCGTTCTTGGCCACGTCGGGATGGGTGAGGAAGTCCCGCAGTTCCGCGTGACCGGTGACGGCCGCCCCTGCAACCTCGCCCGGCAGCGTGACGTGGACGGCCGGACCGCGGGTGCGCAGCCGCTCGTTGACGGCGTGCTGGTCGCGTCCGCGGGGATCGAGGCGGTGGGGCGCGTCCGGAGCGCCGGCTGCCGCCTGGGGCGGCGTGCCGGACGTCTCAGGTGTCCCGGGGCGACCGGGTGCGGGGAGTGCGTCGGCTGAGTCGGTCATCGGACGGTGCTCCTGCGGGCCGGGGTGCGGGCGGGCTGCGGGCGTGATGGAGTCCGGGCTGCGGGACGGCTGCCGGCGGGCCGGGGGCGGGATGCCGGCGGAGCGGACGACCCGCTCTTGAAGGCTGCGCCCACCGCCCTTGTGCCGCAAGGGAGTTGCGGTCCAGGACGGACGGGGCCCGGGGACCGGGCAGGGCGGGACCGAGCGTGAGCTGTGCGGTCCGGATGCGCTGAGCTGCGGTTGCGCGGAAGCCCGTGCCCCGCCTGCGCGCGCTGGAGGGGCACTGTCACACGGCTGTGGAAACCCCACAGCCCGGTGGCGGCCGGATGTGAGGGTTCGCTGCCCTGAAGCGGCGCTTCCGCGTCCTTCTGTCCAGCGCGGCCATGAATCGCGTCCGGACACTGTCTGAATCTGACGAGGATGAATCGCCCTGCCGTTTCGTAGGGTCTATACATGACCGATCAGACCCAGCCGTCGCAGCAGGCGCAGCAGACCATGGACACCGTGGCCGCGCCCGAGGCCGCGGGCCCCGAGGCGCAGGATGCCCGCGGGCGTGTGGCGGAACTGCGTGCTCTGCGGGAGCTTGCTCTGCAGGGTCCCAGTGAACGGGCGACGCAGGCTCAGCACGCGAAGGGGAAGCTGACCGTCCGGGAGCGGATCGAACTGCTGCTGGACGAGGGGACGTTCCGTGAGGTGGAGCCGCTGCGGCGGCACCGTGCCACGGGTTTCGGACTGGAGGAGAAGAAGCCCCACACCGACGGTGTGGTCACCGGGTGGGGGCTGGTGCACGGGCGGACCGTGTTCCTCTACGCGCACGACTTCCGCATCTTCGGCGGCGCGCTGGGGGAGGCGCACGCCACGAAGATCCACAAGATCATGGATATGGCGATCTCGGCCGGTGCGCCGCTGATCTCGCTCAACGACGGTGCGGGTGCCCGTATCCAGGAGGGCGTCTCGGCGCTTGCCGGCTACGGGGGGATCTTCCAGCGCAACACCCGCGCGTCGGGCGTGATCCCGCAGATCTCGGTGATGCTCGGCCCGTGCGCGGGCGGCGCGGCCTACAGCCCCGCGCTCACGGACTTCGTGTTCATGGTCCGCGACACCTCGCAGATGTTCATCACCGGCCCGGACGTGGTGCAGGCGGTGACCGGCGCGCAGGTCTCGCAGAACGGTCTCGGCGGCGCGGACGTGCACGCGGCGACCTCGGGTGTCTCGCACTTCGCCTACGACGACGAGCAGTCGTGCCTGGAAGAGGTGCGGTATCTGCTGTCGATGCTGCCGAGCAACAACCGGGAGAACCCGCCGGCCGAGGAGAGCCACGACCCGGTGGACCGGCGCGGCGAGGTGCTCCTGGATCTGGTGCCGGCCGACGGCAACCGTCCGTACGACATGCGCAAGGTGATCGAGGAACTCGTCGACGACGGGGATCTGCTGGAGATCCACGAGCGGTGGGCGACGAACCTGATCGTGTGTCTGGCCAGGATGGACGGCCAGGTGGTGGGCGTCATCGCCAACCAGCCGCAGTCGCTGGCCGGGGTGCTGGACATCGAGGCGTCGGAGAAGGGCGCCCGCTTCGTGCAGATGTGCGACGCGTTCAACATCCCCATCGTCACGCTGCTGGACGTGCCGGGCTTCCTGCCCGGCGTCGACCAGGAGCACGGCGGGATCATCCGGCACGGCGCCAAGCTGCTGTACGCGTACTGCAACGCGACGGTGCCGCGGATCTCGGTGGTGCTGCGCAAGGCCTACGGCGGCGCGTACATCGTGATGGACTCGCAGTCGATCGGCGCCGATCTGACCTTCGCCTGGCCGACGAACGAGATCGCGGTCATGGGCGCGGAGGGCGCGGCGAACGTGATCTTCCGCCGGGAGATCAACGGCGCGGACGATCCGGAGGCGATGCGGGCCCGGATGGTCAAGGAGTACAAGGCCGAGCTGATGCATCCGTACTACGCAGCCGAGCGCGGTCTCGTCGACGACGTCATCGACCCGGCCGAGACCCGCGAAGTGCTCGTCCGCTCACTGCAGATGCTCCGCACCAAGCACGCGGATCTGCCCTCACGCAAACACGGCAATCCCCCTCAGTAAGGGCCTCCTCAGTAAGGGATGAAGACTTCGATGAACCCGACCGACACAGCCGGCAGCCGCCTCGTCCGCGTGGAGAAGGGCGAGGCCAGCGAGGAGGAACTCGCAGCCGTCACGGCTCTGTTGCTCGCCCGCGCCGCTGCTTCGGCCAGGCACGAGCAGATTCCGGCCGCTCGCGGCGCCGGAAGCGGCAAGGCGGGCTGGCGGCGGCTGGAGCGCGCACGCGGCTTCCGCGCCCCGCACAGCTGGCAGGGCTGAGGACGAGGACGAAGACGCCCCGGCGGACAGCGGCTGCGGCCCTGCACCCGGCAGCACATCGAGCACGGCAGTACACGTGCACACCACAGCGAGGACGGCCTCCCGGTGAACTCACGGGAGGCCGTCCTCGCTGTGCTGCCGTCTGTCGTGTGCCGGCGTCTCGTCAGCCGACGGGTGCGTCTTCGAGCACTGTGCGCCCGGGATTCGCTGTATGCGCGGGAAGGCCGTCGAGACTTTCGGCCTCTTCGGCGACGGCCGTCGTGGTCAGCTCGTCCGCGTCCTGGAGGTTCACCAGGGTGGTGCGGCGCGGGTTGGCTGTATTGCGCATGATAAGGGTGGTCTTCACGCTCGACCGTACCTCGCACTTTCCAATTGGCTTGTCTTTCCGCGGTGTTCTGTAAACAAGGCTAGGCCGCCTTTTCCTTTCGTTACGTGACGCGGGCAACGCGGAGCGTGTGAGGTTCCTCACCGGGGCGCGGGCAAAAGGGACTTACGTGATGAGCCGCGACCAGGACCGAAGCGGACATGAGGGCCAGACGTGAGGTTCCGGTTCCGCGCCTGATAAAGCTGAGGTGTGAAGGGCCGGCGGCGCGCGGCAGAAAAGTCCGGAATCACGGGAAGTGCTCTGCACAGCATGTGACGGAGCAATGGCGGAGCGTCACTTGGGGTCCCGGGTTTTCCACAGGCCTTGTTGGAGATCCGGCACTGTGCTGGAATTCCACGGACCGCTGCGGGAAACAACCGGCGCGCAGGGGCGCAGAGCAGCGCCGCGTGGCGGTCAGGGGACGCGCGCCGGTCACTTCACGACCGCCCGGGGGGCCTTGGGACCCCCACGACTCGATACCGTCCCGCCGTCCCAAGCGGAGGGGCGCCTGGTCCAGAGGTTGCGACGCTAGTGCAGGGACGTTTCAAGAGGGATGGCAGCGCTGCGGGGGATCCGGAGCCGCGCGGAATGACGGACCGCGGATCCACACCCCAGCGCGCCCAGCAGAGTGGGCCCACGGCCGCCGTGCACGACGAAGACGGCGCGGCGACGAACCGTCCGGCCGTGACGAGCGAGAAGAGCACGGAGCAGCGACTCAGGACGCCTCCTGGGCCGGGCTCGCGTGCCGCGCTGCGCAACTGGCGGATCAGTACGCGTCTGGTCTCGCTGCTCGCCCTTCCCGTGGTCGCCGCAACGACCCTGGGTGCCCTGCGGATTCAGGATTCGCTCGGCAAGGTCGACCAGCTCGAGAACATGAAGCAGCTCACGGAGATGACCGAGCAGGCGACCGAACTCGCCGCCGCCCTCCAGGAAGAGCGCGACCGCTCGGCCGGTCCGCTGGTCGCCACCGCGGACTCCAAGGACGACACCGTCGTCGGCCCGCGTGAGAAGACGGACCAGTCCTTCCAGGCGTTCAAGGAAGCCACCTCGGACCTCGACGGCAGTGACCGCTCACTGGCGGGCGTCCAGTCCACCGTTCTCGACATCACCCGCCAGCTGACCGCGATCAAGAACATCCGCGAACGGGCGTACGACAACGAGGCGTCGGTCTCCCAGACGGTCAACAGCTACAACCAGCTGGTCGATTCGCTGCTCTCCCTGTCCCAGGACATGGCGCAGGCGACGAACAACAGCGAGATGATCCAGAGCACCCGCGCCCTGGCCGCGTTCTCCACCGCCAAGGAGTACGCGTCGATCCAGCGCGCCATCATCTCCGCCGGCCTTGCCGTCAAGGGCGGTCCCGAACTCTCCGAGAGCGACCGGCTCTACGCCAAGACGGCGGCCGAGAGCGAGAGCGCCTCCCTCGGCAGCTTCAACCAGATCTACGGCGAGGAGAAGGCCTCCGAGCTGACCAAGCCGCTCGACGGCGGCGTCGTCAACATCACCCTCGCGGACAAGTACCGCGACCGCGTGCTGAACAACCCCGACGGCATCAAGAGCGAGAACCGTTCGTACCCCGACTGGTACGACCAGGACCGCTCCAAGATCGACGAGATGGCGAAGATCGAGTCCACGCTGCTCTCGCAGATGGAGCAGCAGGCCCGCGAGCTGCGTGCCGACGCCCAGCGTGAGGCGTTCCTCAACGGCGCCGTCATCCTGCTCGTCCTCGGCATCTCCCTCGTCGGGGCCTTCGTCGTCGCCCGCTCCATGGTCCGCTCGCTGCGGCGCCTGCAGGACACCGCCCAGGACGTCGCCCGCAAGCGGCTGCCGGAGCTGGTGCGTCAGATGTCCGAGTCCGAGCCGCAGGACGTGGACACCTCCGTCGAGTCCGTCGGTGTGCACAGCCGGGACGAGATCGGCAAGGTGGCCTCCGCGTTCGACGACGTCCACCGCGAGGCCGTCCGGCTCGCCGGCGAGCAGGCCCTGCTGCGGGGCAACGTCAACGCGATGTTCACCAACCTCTCGCGGCGCAGCCAGGGCCTCATCCAGCGTCAGCTCTCGCTCATATCCGAGCTGGAGTCGCGTGAGGCCGACCCGGACCAGCTCTCCTCGCTCTTCAAGCTGGACCACCTCGCGACCCGTATGCGCCGTAACGGTGAGAACCTGCTCGTCCTCGCGGGCGAGGAGCCGGGCCGCCGCTGGACCAGGCCCGTCCCGCTCGTCGACGTGCTGCGCGCCGCCGCCTCCGAGGTGGAGCAGTACGAGCGCATCGAACTGAACTCGGTGCCCGCAACCGAGGTCGCGGGCCGCGTCGTCAACGACCTCGTACACCTGCTGGCGGAGCTGCTGGAGAACGCGACGTCCTTCTCCTCGCCGCAGACGAAGGTCAAGGTCACCGGTCACGCCCTGCCCGACGGGCGCGTGCTGGTGGAGATCCACGACACGGGCATCGGCCTCTCCCCGGAGGACCTCTCCGCGATCAACGAGCGGCTGGCGAGCCCGCCGACCGTCGACGTCTCGGTCTCCCGCCGCATGGGCCTGTTCGTGGTCGGCCGCCTCTCGCTGCGGCACGGCATCCGGATCCAGCTCCGCCCGTCCGACTCCGGCGGCACGACCGCCCTTGTCATGCTGCCCGTCGACGTCGCGCAGGGCGGGGCGCAGGGCCCGCAGGGAGCCAAGGGCAAGCCCGCCGGTGCGGGCGGCCCCGGCGGCAACGGCGCCGGCGTCCCCAAGGGCGCCGGCCTCGCCGCCGCGCTGCAGCGCGGACCGGGCTCCGGCCCGGGCACCCGGCAGGTCGGCGGCGGCGACGCGCGGCCCGCACTGCCCGGTTCGGACGTCCCCGTGGGGGCCGGTGCCGGCCCCGGCGGCGGCCCGCCGACCACGAACCTCTTCGGCGACAGCGGCCAGGGCAGGGGCCCCGGCCCGGACCGCCCGGGCGCGGGCTCCGGCCCGCCGAACCGCCAGGCTCCGCCGCTGCCGCAGCGGCCCGGCCCGGCGGGTGCACTGCCCGGCGGCGCGGGAGCCGGCGGCGGCCAGGGCGGCCCGGAACCGGCCGAGTTCGACAGGCCGGCCGGCGGCTGGGGCGGTTCCTGGGAGCGGGAGAGCCAGTCGACCGGTGAGTTCCAGCGTCCGCAGTCGCCTTCGGACACCGGTGAGTTCCAGCGTCCCCAGTCGCCTTCGGACACGGGCGAGTTCCAGCGTCCCCAGTCGCCTTCGGACACCGGTGAGTTCCAGCGTCCGTCCCCCTCCGACACCGGCGAGTTCCAGCGTCCCCAGTCGCCTTCGGACACGGGCGAGTTCCAGCGTCCGCCGTCCCCCTCCGACACCGGCGAGTTCCAGCGTCCGGAGCCCGGCGGGCCGAGCGACACCTCGCAGTTCGCGCGTCCGGACCAGTGGACCCAGGCGCGTCCGAGCTGGGCCACGGCCTCCGGTCCCGCGGAGGACGGCCCCCGCGGGCACGACGAGACCGAGTCCAGCGACACGGGCGAGTTCGCCCGCCCCGGCTACACCGGCGCCTCCAGCGGCGGCCAGGGCGCAGCCCCGGGCCGCGAGGAGCAGCAGAGCGAGCAGACGCAGGGCGGCCAGCAGCCCTCGTACGACCCGGACTTCGGCATACCTTCCGGTCCGCCGGCGGCGGCGGACGCCCCGACGCCGATCTTCGAGTCGATCGAGTCCAACTGGTTCCGCGCGGCGTCCTCGGCGCCTCCGCCCCCGCCCCCGTCGGCACCGCCGGCTCAGCGGGAGTCCGCGGAGTACGCCACGCCGGAGCGGTCCTCGCAGCACGCGCCCACGCCGCGACCGGGGCAGCCGGCCTCGGCCGTACCGCCGATGCCGCAGCGGCACGCGGCCCGCCCGTCCTCGGAGGGGGCCTCGGCGAACTCCACTCACTCCACCGCTGCCCAGCACGGCGCCGACACCGGCGCCCACTGGGGAGCCTCGCCCAACGACGAGCGCTGGCGCCGCGCGGAGCAGGTCCGCCAGCCCGCCGCGGGCGGAGTGACCACCTCCGGCCTGCCGCGCCGTGTGCCCCGCGCCAATCTCGTCGCGGGCACCGCTCAGCAGCAGTCCTCCGCACAAGCAGGACCGCAGGTCTCGCGTGCACCCGATGACGTCCGCGGCAGGCTGACCAACCTCCGCCGCGGCATCCAGCAGGGCCGACAAGCCGGTACGACGAACGGCCGCGGCATAGGCCCCCATTACCAGCAGGAGCGTTAGTTGAGTCCGATGAGCCAGGCGGCGCAGAATCTGAACTGGTTGATCACCAACTTCGTGGACAACACACCAGGTGTGTCGCACACGGTGGTGGTCTCCGCGGACGGCCTCCTTCTGGCCATGTCCGAGGGATTCCCGCGCGACCGCGCCGACCAGTTGGCGGCGGTCGCTTCGGGGCTGACCTCACTGACCGCCGGTGCCTCCCGGATATTCGAGGGTGGCCCGGTCAATCAAACCGTGGTGGAGATGGAGCGCGGCTTCCTCTTCATCATGTCCATCTCGGACGGCTCGTCACTGGCCGTCCTCGCTCATCCGGAGGCTGACATCGGTCTCATCGGATACGAGATGGCGCTACTGGTAGACCGCGCAGGAACCGTCCTCACCCCTGACGTGCGCGCTGAACTTCAGGGGAGCATCCTCAACTGATCTGAAAGCTCCCCCTACATGAGCCACCTCAGTCCGTTAACCGACCCCGACCTCATGCCTCGCCCGGAGGAGCCATGACCCCGCCAGCCTCGCCCGGCCCGTACGGTGCCCCATACCAGCACGCACCGTACGGAGGTGAGGGCGACCAGCCGCTGGTGCGCCCATATGCGATGACGGGCGGCCGCACCAGGCCGCGCTACCAGCTCGCCATCGAAGCACTGGTGAGCACCAGCGCCGACCCGGTCCAGCTTCAGGGTCTGCTCCCGGAACACCAGCGCATCTGCCATCTGTGCCGGGAGGTCAAGTCGGTCGCAGAGGTCTCCGCCCTGCTCGCGATACCGCTGGGCGTGGCCCGGATCCTGGTCGCCGATCTCGCCGAGGCCGGAATGGTGGCCATCCACCAGCCCGGCGGCAGCTCCGAGCCCGGCGGCGCGCCAGATGTGACGTTGCTCGAAAGGGTGCTCAGTGGACTTCGCAAGCTCTAGCCCGCAGACGGGCCAGATGGTGGGTTACGGAGCCGGAGCCCCTGCCCCCGGCCGGTCGACGACGTCCGCGAAGATCGTCGTGGCCGGCGGTTTCGGCGTGGGCAAGACGACCTTCGTCGGTGCTGTCTCCGAGATCAATCCGCTCCGTACGGAAGCGGTCATGACGTCCGCGTCCGCGGGCATCGACGATCTGACCCACACCGGGGGCAAGACCACCACGACGGTGGCCATGGACTTCGGGCGCATCACGCTCGACGACGACCTGATCCTCTACCTCTTCGGCACACCGGGGCAGGATCGTTTCTGGTTCATGTGGGACGACTTGGTGCGCGGCGCCATCGGCGCCGTGGTCCTCGTCGACACCCGCCGCCTGGCGGACTGTTTCCCCGCCGTCGACTACTTCGAGAACTCGGGGCTGCCGTTCATCATCGCGCTGAACGGTTTCGACGGGCACCAGCCCTACACCCCCGAAGAGGTCCGCGAGGCCCTGCAGATCGGCCCGGACGCTCCCATCATCGTCACCGACGCCAGGCACCGCGCCGAGGCGAAGAGTGCGCTGATCACGCTGGTCGAGCACGCCCTGCTCGCCCGCCTCAAGTAGGGCGTGGAGCCAACTCGGCGCGCACCAGGGCGAGTTGAGTGCACGGCCGGGCAGGAGGATTCCTCCTCCCGGCTGTGTCCGCCGTGTTCGCCGCTCCGCGCTCCTTCAGGTTCATAACGTTTCGACAGTGAATTACGTCTCCGCGAACACGGCAGGCGAGCAAAAGGCTTCACTCTGCTCACAAATCCTGGACTCTTTACCCCTGTTGCCCTCGTATGCCCGATTTCTCAGACCTGTGGGGCACTCGTACCCCCCTCTGAGAGGTGTTTGGCGGCCGCTGCCCTGACGTGCTGAAATGCGCTGAACTCAGCAGTAGCGAGTTGGCACGTCGCCGACCCATGGACGTCGGATACGGACACCGAGGGTCAAGAGGTGAGGAGTCGCGTGAGGCGAAGCAAGACGGGCGCTGCGACAGGAGCCCGGGCGGAGTCGAGGGGCAACTTCACTCCGCCGTCGCGGGTTTCGGTCACATCCGACCTGCCGGACGGTACCGACGGTTCAGGAAGCCGCTTTGCCGTACGCAACTGGCGTGTGCGGACGAGGCTGTACGCCATCCTTCTCATACCCGTGATGGTGGGACTGGTCTTCGGCGGTTTCCGCGTGAACGACGCCATCGCCACCTGGAACGAGGCCGAGGACGCCCAGCGCACCGCCGAGCTCGTGCGCGCGGCCGCCACCTACGGCAACGCCCTCCTCGACGAGCGCGACCGCACCGCCGAACCCCTTCTCCAAGGGCGCCGTAACGATCCGGCAGTCGAGCGCGCCCGCACCATCACCGACCGGGCCAAGAAGGACTTCGACCGCGCGGCGTCCGCCATGCCGGACAAGCCCGGGCTCGAGCGCCGCCTCGCCGTCTTCCGCAAGGTCGAGCCGAAGCTGGGGACCCTGCGGGCCGCCGCCTACAGCAAGCGCCTCGGCGGCGTCGAGACCGAGGAGCGCTACGTCGCCGTCCAGCACCCGCTGATGGAGTTCGCCAACGAACTCGGCTTCGGCACGGGCAACATCACCTCCTACGGCCGCACCGTCTACGCCGTGTCGCTGGCCAAGGGCGCCCAGTCCCTGGAGCGCTCCATCGGCATGCATCTGCTGGTGCGGCAGGGGCCCGGCAAGTCGGACGTGAAGCGCCAGTACACGGCTCTGACCTCGTACGCCTACCTGGAGCGCATCGCCGTCGAGGAGTACGTCGGCGGGGGCCGCCCGCAGGATGTGACCCTCCTCAAGCAGGAGATGGCCAAGGCAGAGGCGAAGGGCAAGCAGCGTCTGGCCAAGGCCGAGGCCGCCGCGACCGCCGCAGGCAAGGACTTCGTCCAGCCGCCGAAGACCGAGAAGGCGATCCCGATGATCGTCTCCGGCGCGGGCAAGCAGGCTCTCGCCTCCAAGGGCGTGACGCCGCAGAGCTGGTTCGCCACGACCACCGGCAAGTTCGACGCCTACCGCGCCGTCGAGGCGGAGCTCGCGGAACTGGCCGTCGACGAGACGGCCCAGATCTCCGACGACGCCGCCCGCGACGCCGTGGTCAACGCCCTCATCGTGCTGGTGGCGCTGCTGATCGCGTTCTTCCTCGCCGGCATGATGGCCCGCTCCATGAGCCGCAGCATGGGCAATCTGCGCAACGCGGCGTTCGGCATCGCCGAGCAGCGGCTGCCGATGCTCGTCGACCAGCTCTCGCGTACCGACCCGGGCCGCGTCGACACACGCGTCGCACCCATCCCCATCGAGAGCACCGACGAGATCGGCGAAGTGGCCCGCGCCTTCGACCAGGTCCACCGCGAGGCCGTACGTCTCGCGGCGGAACAGGCACTTCTGCGCGGGAACGTCAACGCGATCTTCACCAACCTCTCCAGCCGCAACCAGGGCCTCATCGAGCGCCAGCTCGGCCTGATCTCCGACCTCGAGAACAACGAGGCCGACCCGGACCAGCTGGAGAGCCTCTTCCGCCTCGACCACCTGGCGACCCGCATGCGGCGCAACGGCGAGAACCTCCTCGTCCTCGCCGGTGAGGAACCCGGCCGCAGCTGGAACGAGCCGGTGCCGCTCGTGGACATCCTGCGCGCCGCGTCGTCCGAGGTGGAGCACTACGAGCGCATCGAGCTCTCCGGCGTCCCCGAGAGCGACATCCACGGCCAGGTCGTCAACGACCTCGTGCACCTGCTCGCGGAGCTGCTGGAGAACGCCACCTCCTTCTCCTCCCCGCAGACGAAGGTCGACGTCACCGCCACACGGCTGCCCGACGACCGCGTCGTGATCGAGATCCACGACAAGGGAGTCGGCCTGACCGCGGAGGACTTCGCGGACATCAATTACAAACTGGCCAATCCGCCCACGGTGGACGCCAGTCTCGCCCGCCGCATGGGCCTGTACGTCGTCGGCCGCCTCGCCGACCGGCACGGCATCCGCGTCCAGCTGCGCCCCTCGGGCGAGCAGATCGGCACGACGTGCCTGGTGATGCTGCCGCAGGGGATCACACAGGGCGGCGGCGGCGAGGAAGACGCATACGAGGACTTCACCGTCTCGCGCATCATGCCGGAGGCGCCCGCGCCGCCGGACCCCGCGTCGTACGGCCGCGGCCTGCCGGCCTCACGTACCGCGGGCGAACTCGGCTTCGACGACGCGCGCTACGAGGTGCCCGACGATCTCTCCTCGCTCGGCCCGCTCGACTCCGTCGGGCGCGCGCAGCTGCGTGACGAACGCCGGGAGGAGCTGGAGCCCCGGCCCGGCGGGCGGGACGAGCCCGCGGACCCGCACCGGTTCCAGGAGCCGCGGGAGTTCCAGGAGCGCCGGCCCGAGCCGCTGGAGACGTGGCAGCCGCAAGGGCAGTGGCAGGAGCAGCGGGAGCAGCGCGAACAGCAGGAGTGGCAGGAACAGCGGGAACAGCAGGAGTGGCGGGAGCGACAGGAATGGCGGGAGGGGCAGGAGGAGTGGCTCGAGCGGCAGCGCGGCCGCCAGGAGCCCCAGGACCGGCAGCCCGAACAGGAGCAATCGCGGCAGGAGCCCCGGTTCCCCTCCCGGCCCTCGTCCCCGTACGGTGAGCAGCCGCCGGCACCTCAGCCCCAACTGCCCCATCAGCCTGAGCAGTTGCCCTCCACGGGCAGTCCCTACGCCTCTCAGGGATCCGAAGCGGAATCCGGTACGGGCGTTCACGAGAATGGCCGTGACCGCGTAGGCTTCGACCGTCCGGGCCCAGCCCCGAGCAGTTACCGCACCACAACCGGCGCTGGCCTGCCGCGCCGGGAGGCGGGGCGGTCACGGCAAGAGGGCGGTCCGGCAGAGCAACACCAGCAGCACCAGCCTCAAACGGAACCTTCCGAGGATTGGCGTAACGCCAACGACGAGCGCTGGAGCCGGGCAGGCCGGCTGCGTGACCCGCAGTCCAGTGGTCTCACTCCATCCGGCCTTCCCCGGCGGGTGCCCAGGGCCAACCTGGTCGCGGGCACCGCGGATGCGACCCCGCAGGGAGGCCCTATGGTCTCCCGGGCACCCGAGGACGTCCGTGGCAGGCTCAGCAACCTCCACCGCGGCGTACGCCGAGGGCGCGGCGCGGGTGACGCCCCCCAGAATGACCGACAGGGCTTCGGCCCCGGCAGCACCTACGATCAGGAGCGTTAGTGTGAGCCCGATGAGCCAGGCGGCGCAGAACCTGAACTGGTTGATCACCAACTTCGTGGACAGCACCCCGGGTGTGTCCCACACGGTGGTGGTCTCCGCGGACGGGCTTCTGCTCGCAATGTCCGAGGGCTTCCCGCGCGACCGCGCCGACCAGTTGGCGGCAGTCGCGTCCGGGCTTACCTCACTCACCGCCGGAGCCTCCCGGATCTTCGAGGGCGGCAGCGTGAACCAGACGGTTGTGGAGATGGAGCGAGGATTTCTCTTCATCATGTCCATCTCCGACGGTTCGGCGCTCGCGGTTCTCGCACATCCCGAGGCCGACATCGGACTTGTCGGCTACGAAATGGCACTCCTCGTCGACCGCGCAGGCACGGTCCTCACACCGGATCTCCGCGCCGAACTGCAAGGAAGCCTGCTGAACTAGTTCTCAACCGGCAGACAGGCAGTGCGCGTTGAGCCGGAGCGCCATAAGGTGCTTTAGGTGCGTGCCCGCTGAAGACAGTGCCGGAGCAGGACGGAACAATGTGTGGCCCGCACGTCCGTGAGTCGGAGGAGGAAACATGACAATGCCCCCAGGCGGCCCGTCGTCGTACGGCAGCGGTCATGAGAACGGGCGTCCCAGGCGTTTCAACTTCCCCTCCACGCCCAGCCGGCACGCCGCCGGGCAGCAGCCCGGCTACGAGCAGCAGGGGCCCGGTCAGCCGCACCAGCAGCCGCCGCCTCCGCCGCCGTCGCGCCGGCAGCCCTCCCGGTACGACGAGGGGCTGTACGAGTCCTCGCGCTACGACCGCCGGCAGGAGCGGCGCCAGTACGACCAGGGGCCACCGCCCCGAATCCAGACGGTGCAGCCGCAGCCCCGCAAGGACCCTGCCAACCAGGGTGGCCGCACCGAACAGCAGCCGCTCGTGCGCCCGTACGCGATGACGGGTGGACGGACCCGTCCCCGCTACCAGCTCGCCATCGAGGCACTGGTGCACACCTCGGCCGAACCCGCCAGGCTCCAGGGCCAGTTGCCCGAGCACCAGCGGATCTGCCGTCTGTGCTACGAGATCAAATCGGTAGCTGAGATCTCGGCACTTCTCACCATTCCCCTCGGCGTCGCCCGTATCCTCGTCGCCGACCTGGCCGAAGCGGGCCTCGTCGCCATTCACCAGCCGGGCGGCGACGACACCAACTCCGACGGCCAGCCAGACGTGACACTGCTCGAAAGGGTGCTCAGTGGACTTCGGAAGCTCTAGCGGCGGCGCTGCTGCCCGTTCCACCACCTCCGCGAAGATCGTGGTTGCTGGCGGATTCGGTGTGGGCAAGACGACCTTCGTCGGTGCCGTGTCGGAGATCAATCCGCTGCGCACGGAAGCCGTGATGACTTCGGCGTCGGCGGGTATCGACGACCTGTCACACACCGCTGACAAGACCACCACCACGGTGGCCATGGACTTCGGCCGCATCACCCTCGACCAGGACCTGATCCTCTACCTCTTCGGTACGCCCGGACAGGACCGCTTCTGGTTCATGTGGGACGACCTGGTCCGCGGTGCGATCGGCGCCGTCGTCCTCGTCGACACCCGCCGCCTCGCGGACTGCTTCCCCGCGGTGGACTACTTCGAGAACTCCGGCCTCCCCTTCGTGATCGCCCTCAACGGCTTCGACGGTCATCAGCCGTACACGCCGGAGGAGGTGCGTGAGGCCCTGCAGATCGGGCCCGACGCCCCGATCATCACCACCGACGCCCGTCACCGCGCGGACGCGAAGAGCGCGCTGATCACGCTGGTCGAGCACGCGCTGATGGCCCGCCTGCGATAGCGCGGTCGCCGCCGCGCGCCTCCGCCGACGGCGGCGCCCCGTACGACGAAGAGCCGGACCTCGGTCCGGCTCTCGTCGTCTCCGGCCGCTCCCTGGGAACGTCTCCCTCTGCGGCGACGGCCGCTTCCGCAGGAAGGGTGCCTCGTCGAACGCGGCTCAGGCTCGGGCGGTCCTCTTCTCGGCCATGTCACGTGCACAGGCCACGCCGACCGGGACGAGGCCCAGGAGGAAGAGCGTCAGCGTTCCGGGCATGACCCAGGCGGGGACGGCGGCTGTCTCCGGAGTACGCCACTGGAGCCAGCAGAGCGGCAGGAACCCCGCCCCGGACAAGGCGTTCATGATCAGCAGTGACCGGGCCGTGCGGCGGGCCGAGACGCCGCTGGCCGGGCGGTTGGTCATGGCGGCCGCCGCCCCGCTCCAACGGTTCCGGGGCTCCGGCAACTCGTCCTGCGGGGTGATGCGTGTCGCCAGCGCCGCGCAGCCGGTGAGCACCACGGTGAGCCCCGCGTAGATGAAGACCGGGACGAAGGCGGCCCCCACGCCCTTCGCTGTCCACGCGTCGATGCCGTCCGGGCCGATGTGCGCGGGCAGACGGTCCGGCAGACCGGGATACCGGACCGCTCCCCAGACCGCCATGGCGGTCAGCAGCACCAGGCTCGGCGCCAGCCAGGACCACAGCGGCCCTCCCGGCGAGGACACGTTCCGGCTCCGCACACCCACTCCAATCCGTGCCGTACCCAGGGCCGTTCGCCTCGGCCTCATGCGATTGTGCATGTGGCACGGTCCCGGGCGTCAGGGGCCGGCGACGATCGATCGACGGCATCCGCCGCCGCGGCGCGGGTCGGCCGCGTGCGCCGCTGAGGCGGGTGCGTGCGGGGCGGGATCGAGTTGCCGCGCCGGGTCCAACATGGCGTGCCCGGTGCCTTGTTGGTCCGTGCAGGGGGTACGGACGGTGCACGCCGCGGCGGACGGCGCGCTGCGACCGGGAGCGAAGGAGCCGGTCGCCCGCCTCCGCCGCATGCCTCCGCCGCGTGGGGCTCCGGGGCGGGGCCCTGGGTCCCGAGCGCCCGCTTGATTCGCGGTGTGGTGCACGGGCGGGCCCGGGAGCCCACGGCCGCGAGAGAGCCAGTGTGCGGGCGCGCGCGAGTGCTGCGCGTGTTCGGCCGGCACCCCGGGCCGCGAAGCTCGCGCGCACCCGAGCCCGTCGCGCGCAGCCGCGTACCGCTCGGACGCGGGCCGCCCCTCGTACCCGCTCGGACGCGAGCCGCCCCTCGTGTCCATCGCCCGGAAACCCGGAAACGGGGCCCGGAGCGGAGCCCCGGCAGGGGAGTGGGGGCGGAGCCCTCACGAAGCGCATCGCATACGCTGGAGCGTCGTCAACCCCGTCCGGCCAGAGCTGAAGGGCAGCCCGAACCCGTGCGCATCGCAAGATTCTCCCTCGACGGAAACGTCGCCTTCGGTGTCGTGGAAGGGGACGCGGAGACCGAAGGCGGCCCCGTCCTCGACATCATCAAGGGCCATCCCTTCGCGGAGTTCGAACTCTCGGGGCAGAAGCTCCCGCTGGACAAGGTCCGTCTGCTGCCGCCCGTACTGCCCAGCAAGGTCGTCGCGATCGGCCGCAACTACGCCGAGCACGCGAAGGAGTTGGGCAACGAGGTCCCGGACGCCCCGGTCGTCTTCTTCAAGCCGTCCACGTCCCTGTGCGGCCCGCACGACCCCGTCACCTACCCGTCCTTCTCCTCCGAGGTGCACTACGAGGCCGAACTGGCTGTCGTCATCGGCCGGTTGTGCAAGGACGTGCCACGCGAGCGCGTCAAGGACGTCATCCTCGGCTACACCTGCGGCAACGACATCACCGCCCGCGACATCCAGCGCAGCGAGTTGCAGTGGGCCCGCGCCAAGGGCTTCGACACCTCCTGTCCGCTCGGCCCCTGGGTGGAGACCGAGCTGGACGCCTCCGACCTCGGCGTGATGTGCACCGTCAACGGCGAGCAGCGCCAGCTCGGCCGTACGAGCGAGATGGTCCGCTCCGTCGAGGACCTGGTCGTCCACATCACCGAGGCCATGACACTGCTGCCCGGCGACGTCATCCTCACCGGCACCCCGGCGGGCGTCGGCCCCCTCACCGTCGGCGACGAGGTCGCCGTCACCATCGAAGGCATCGGCACCCTCACCAACAAGGTGGTCAAGCGTGACTGACGTGACCGCGACCGTGACCGCGAAGGACGTCCGCGTCCGCTTCTGCCCCTCGCCGACGGGCAACCCCCACGTCGGCCTCGTACGGACCGCCTTGTTCAACTGGGCGTTCGCGCGCCACCACGGCGGCACCCTCGTCTTCCGTATCGAGGACACCGACGCGGCCCGCGACACCGAGGAGTCCTACGAGCAGCTCCTGGACGCCATGCGCTGGCTCGGCCTCGACTGGGACGAGGGCCCCACGGCCTTCGACGCCGCCCACGGCGGCCCTGGGGGTACCGCCCGGGCCGCAGGCCCAGGGGGAGGCCCGCACGGCCCCTACCGCCAGTCGCAGCGCACCGAGATCTACGCCGACGTCGCCGCCAGGCTCCAGGAGGCCGGCCACGCCTACCCCTGCTACTGCACCGCCGAGGAGCTGGAGGTCCGCCGCGAGGCCGCCCGCAAGGCCGGCAGGCCCTCCGGTTACGACGGCAAGTGCCGCGACCTGACCGCGGAGCAGATCGCCGCGTACGAGGCCGAAGAACGCACGCACATCGTCCGCTTCCGCATGCCGGACGAGCCGATCACCTTCACCGACCTGGTGCGCGGAGAGCTGACGTTCGCCCCGGAGAACGTGACCGACTACGGCATCGTCCGGGCCAACGGCGCACCGCTCTACACGCTCGTCAACCCCGTCGACGACGCGCTCATGGAGATCACGCACGTGCTGCGCGGCGAGGACCTGCTCTCCTCCACCCCGCGCCAGATCGCGCTCTACCGCGCCCTCGCGGAACTCGGCGTCGGCAACGGCACGACGCCAGCGTTCGGCCATCTCCCGTACGTGATGGGGGAGGGCAACAAGAAGCTCTCCAAGCGCGACCCGCAGGCGTCCCTCAACCTCTACCGCGAGCGCGGCTTCCTGCCCCAGGGTCTGCTCAACTACCTTGCCCTGCTGGGCTGGTCGATCGCCGAGGACCGCGACATCTTCACCCTCGACGAGATGATCGCCGCCTTCGACATCGCCGACGTCAACGCCAACCCCGCCCGCTTCGACCTGAAGAAGTGCGAGGCCATCAACGCCACGCACCTGCGCGAGATGCCGCTCGCCGAGTTCATCTCCGCGTGCGAGCCGTGGCTGCGCGCCCCGTACGCGCCGTGGCCGCCGGAGGCCTTCGACCAGGCCGCCTTCGAAGAGCTGGCCCCGCTGGCCCAGACCCGCCTCACGGTCCTCTCCGACATCACCGCGAACGTCGACTTCCTCTTCCTGGACGAGCCGGTCTGGGACGAGGCGTCCTGGACGAAGGCGATGAAGCCCGGCGCGGAGGACGTGCTGCGCACCGCCCGTACGAGGCTGGCCGACGCCGACTGGAAGGCCGAGGCGCTCAAGGAGGCCGTGCTCGCGGCCGGCGAGGAGCACGGCCTCAAGCTCGGCAAGGCCCAGGCCCCGCTCCGCGTGGCGGTCACGGGCCGCACGGTCGGCCTCCCGCTCTTCGAGTCCCTCGAACTCCTCGGCCGCGACCGCACGTTGGCCCGTGTGGACGCGGCGCTGACGAAGCTGGACGCACAGTCCGGCACCTGACGTCCGACGGCCCGCGACACGCACGACGAAGGCCCGGGAGCCACCGAAACCGGTGGCTCCCGGGCCTTCGTCGTGCGTGTGAAATACGTAAGCGCATTCGATAGGCGCTTCCATTTCAGAAGCCGTGTACGGGAAAAGCGCTCGTTGAAACTCCGTTTCTGTATGGGCGGTTTTCGGACGACCCGCGGCAGGCACGGGAAAGTGGAAAAGGAACCTCCGGTACATCCGGCCGGAGATGCCTGTGCCGGTTGGTTCGGCCCCGACAATCCAGTCCTTGCGAGATGAACGAATCCGAAGAGGCCGCGGGATGTCCAGCTGTGACAAGAGGCAGCACCACCCTAGGAGTGAAAAGACCCGGGCATTGAATCGCTACGCGAACATGTATACGGCTCTGTAAATGGCCTGAACCGAATGCCCGCAGAAATTCCTGGCAACCGGGATCGACCGGAGTGGCGTCCCGGCAGGGGACAGCGTCAACGCATTTACGAAAGGACGCATCTGATGGGTAGGAAGATCCGGACGATCCTCTGTGCCACTGTGGTGGCGGGTGCCGTCATCGCCGTGCCGGCCTCGGCGCAGGCAGCACCGGTGAGCCAGTCGCCGGCCGTGAAGGCCCAGCAGGCCCAGCCCTCCGCGGACGCCGCCGCCAAGGGCTACAAGAGGTGTCCGAAGGGATACTTCTGCCTCTTCACGGGGAAGAACGGCAAGGGGGCCATGGCCAGGTTCAAGCGAGGAGCCCACGACCTGGGCGACTTCGGCATGGACAACAGCGCGACTTCCGTGTGGAACAGGACCAGCAAGTACGTGAAGGTCTACCGGAAGACCAACTACCGCGGATACATGGGGTACTTCTCCCCTGGCGCAGGGGGGACCATGAAGAAGGCGGACAACAAGATCTCGTCCCTCAAGGTGGCTCGCTAGAACCGCGCCTAGTTGCCCTCCATCCTGAACTTCCTTGGCAGGGCTCATCGTTCAGTGATGGAATGACGGGCTGACCCCTCGGCGCCGGTATGGATCTCACTCACCGTATCGGCGCCGGGGGAACTCGGGATCTCGAGAGCTGGTCACCTGTCGAGGAAAGCCGCGGTGGCCGCCACGAACGCGCCGGCGTCGTCGAGCCACGGGTAGTGTCCGGCGCCGGGCTGTACGACCAGTTCGGCATTCGGAAACAGCGCGGCGAATTCGGCCGTCGCCGGCGGGGGAGCGCTCACATCGACCTCCCCAGCCAGCAGGAACACCGGCGCCGTGAACCGGGCCAGCGCGGCGCGGGTGGTCTCGGGATCGAAAGCTCCGTCGGCGCCGAAGGCCGCCACGAGCTCCATGTTCATCCGCTCGTCCCCGGCGGCCTGATGGGCCCGCGCCGTCTCGTCCCAGCGGCCGTAGGAGAACGGGGCGACGGCCCGCCAGCTGTCGTCGGTGGCTGCCCCTTCAGTGATCGCCTCCAACGCCGCGAACGCGTCCGGGAACCACGGCTCGTCCTTGCGGAGCCGCGCGGTCTCGCGCCGCAGCGCGCCGGTGACGGTGAGCCCGACGGCCCTGACGCTCGGCGTGACCAGGACGAGCTTGCCGATGCGCTCCGGATGCCGACCGGCGTACAGCACCGCCAGGTTCGCCCCCGCGCAATGCGCGAGCACGTCCACCCGGGCCAGGCCGAGGTGCCGGCGCAGGGCCTCCACGTCGTCGACGAGCCGGTCGCAGCGGCAGGACGCGGCGTCCTCCGGTGTCGCGGACCGGCCGGTGCCCCGCAGGTCCAGCCTGATCAGCTGCCGGCGCGCGGAAAGGCCGCCGAGGTCCCCGAGGTATGCGGAGTCCGTCGGCCCTCCGGGCAGGCAAACCAGCGGTGCCCCCTCTCCGCACACGTGGTAGGCCAGCGTGGTCCCGTCGTGCGCGGAGAAGGCAGGCATGGCGAGACCATGTCAGCGGCGCGGGGACGGAGCAACGCATTTCCCTCCGGGAGAGAGGCGTAGCACGGTCAGCCCCCGTACGGGCGATCTGCTGCAGCCCGACGAGGCGGCCCCGCTCCGGGTCCCGGCCGCCGGCCGCACGGTCGGTCACTCGCTCTTGGAGGTCCCGAACTCCACGGCCGGGGGCGTGCGTTGGCGCCGGTCAGGGTGAGATCAGATCGATAACGTTGATCATGAGGTGCCGGTTGGAGACCACGTATGTGATCATTCCGCCGGTGAAGAAGGCCGACCAGGTGTTGTCGCGGTTGCTCCGGCGCCCTGGCCGAAGGGGTCGGTGCTGAGACGCTCCTCCAGGTTCTCGAGCGAGTTCCGCTGAGCGGCTGGCAGTTCCGCCTTCGTCCGACCTGCACGGTCGGTGTACCGGATGCCGTAGGCCCTCAACTCCCGCTCCGGCGCCGAGGGAGCGGATTGTTGTCCGCGTCCCAGGCGTTGCCGTCGGAGTCCCAGAAGACGAGGCCCTCGGTGTCGCCTTCGTTCATTCGCCGAGCGATGTCCTCGATCTCGTCCACGTAGCCGGGGGTGGCGCAGGCACACGCGGCGGGGAACCACTTGTCGACCGCCGCGTCCATCGCCGCCTGGTCGAACTCCCCGGCGGCGCACATGAAGTCTTGAGTGAACCCCATCAGCCAGTCCGGTCGGCGTTCAAGTGCTTTGCGAATGGCGCCCGGAGTCTTCTCGCATGCCTCGGAGTTCACATGGATCGGCACTGCCGGACCTCCTCGCGCATCGTTCAATGGCGGACAGGTCTTCATGCTACGGACTCCTCGCGTGCGTGGGTGGAAGCCGTCCGTGGCCGTCCTCGCGGGAAGGCCACAGGGGATTGTGCAGTCATATGCACGGGTTTTCAGCTTTCCAGGCTGATCTTGCTGGCGGTGAACTCGCAGGTCAAACCAAGCGTCAAGGGCATGTTGACGTCATTTGCGTCCTGCTCGTTCCGACCAGAAGGCGTGCCCAGACGGTCTTGCCGATCACGCGGTCCCGTACGCCCCACGCGTCCGCGAACCCTTCGACGAGCGCGAGTCCGCGGCCGGACTCGGCCAGGGCGGTCTCCGCCGGGCCGACGCCGGCCAGGGGCGGACGCCCGTCTCCCGCGTCGGAGACCTCCACCGTGACGGTCTTCTCCAGGTCGTACGTGATCCGCAGCTCGACCAGCCGCCCGGGCACGTGTCCATGCCGTACGGCGTTCGTCACCAACTCCGAGACGACAAGGGCCGCGTTGGCGACGCCCTCGCCCTCGACGCCCCATCCGGCGAGGGCCGCTCTCGTCGCGCGCCGGGCGGCGGTGACCGTACGCGGAGTGGACGGGAACCTCCGCCACCAGACGAGCGACGAGAGCGCGGGGGAAGTCCCCTCGTAACTTTCCGAGTTCATGTGACCAGAGTCGGCCCACGCGGCTACGTTCGGTAGTGATCGCATGTCGACGGCGGTGGACGGTGACCTTCACGCCCTCGAAGTTGAGCGGCGTTGAGACGAGTTGAGGGGTGGCTGGACCATGACCCAGGGCAAGAAGGTCGCTTCTCCGGCAGGCCAGTACTTCGCGGAGGTGCTGCGCCTGCTGCGCGGCTCGGCGGGCCTGTCCCAGAACGACCTGGGCGCGCGCATGAGTTACACGGGCGCGGCCGTGAGCGCGGTGGAGACGGGCGCCAAGCCGGCGACGGACGAGTTCGTGGAGGCCGCCGAGAAGGCGCTGGACGCCGGAGGCGTCATCCGGGCAGCGAGCAAGTACCTGCGCCTTGAGCGGTATCCCGAACACTTCCAGGGCTTCGTGCAGTTGGAACAGGAGGCGCTGAGTGTCACGTCGTTCTGCACGCAGGTGATAGAGGGGCTGTTTCAGACAGAGGACTATGCCCGCGCCCTCCTCGGCACCGGCTTCCCGCCGTTGGAAGAAGAGGAAGTGCAGCGACTTACCATCGCGCGAACGGAACGAGCTGCGCTGCTTGAGCGCAAGCCCGTCTGTGTGATCGACGTAGTCCTCGAAGAGGCAGCGCTGCGTCGGCAACTCGGCGGACGAGAGGTGATGAAGCGGCAGTACGAGCACCTGCTCGCATGTGTTGAGCAGCCCAATGTGAACGTCCAGGTCATGCCGACAAACTGCGGCGCCCACGCCGGGCTGTTCGGACCGTTGAAGTTGATCGAAACGCAGGACAGTGAACGAATTGTCTACTTCGAGGCCAACGGGAAGAGCACCTTGGTCTCTGATCCCAACGAGGTGGGTTCGTATGCGCGGCGTTGTGCCATGATCAGTCGGCAGGCCCTTCGACCGAAGGAATCTCAAGCGCTGATCGAGCAGTTGGCGGAGAGTGATGACTGAGCTGGCTTGGTGCAAGAGCAGCTACAGCGATGCGAGCGGCGGCGACTGCGTCGAGGTCGCCGTCGAGTGGCGCAAGAGCAGCTACAGCGACTCCGGCGGCGGCGACTGCGTCGAGGTCGCGGCCACCCCCGCCGCCGTCCACGTCCGGGACTCCAAGCGGGCAGACGGCCCCGCCCTCTGCCTCCCCGGCCGCTCCTGGCGGGCGTTCCTCACGGCCCTGTAGCCGCCGGGAACCCGTTTTGGAGCGCCGTCGCCGATCGGGTACTGTTCTTCCTGTCGCTGACCGGGGCGAGGCCGCGAGGCCCGACCGGAAAGCGATCACCCGGACAAAATCCCCACCAGGGGGTTGCGTTTTGGTGGGCTATGGTGTAATTGGCAGCACGACTGATTCTGGTTCAGTTAGTCTAGGTTCGAGTCCTGGTAGCCCAGCGCGATCTTGTAGTCGGCGCAGTTCAGAGGCGTCAGAGGCGTAAGTCACAAGATCGAGGCCCCCGTTGTGTAGCGGCCTAGCACGCCGCCCTCTCAAGGCGGTAGCGCCGGTTCGAATCCGGTCGGGGGTACGGGTCCGTGATCGTTACGGACCGAACAGAGGCCCCCGTTGTGTAGCGGCCTAGCACGCCGCCCTCTCAAGGCGGTAGCGCCGGTTCGAATCCGGTCGGGGGTACTCGGTCAAGAAGCCCTCCGCGAGACGCGGAGGGCTTCTTCGTCTTCGCCGGCGGGTTGCCCCGGCTCCCTCAACTCTTCGTACCGAAGCGCCTGTTGGACTCCTCCGCCTCCGCGAGCCGCCGCAGGCTCAGCAGCACCGGCTCGTAGAGCACCGTGCACGCCACGGCGGCCTCGATCTGCTCCTCGGCGTCGTCGTAACCGGCGATCAGCTCCAGGTCCGTCGTCGCCACCTGACCGGCCGCCCGTGCGTACGGAAGCAGGTTCTCCGTCGCGGCGGGATAGCCGAGCCGCCGCAGGGCGGCGATCGCCCGCACCAGCATGCGGTACGCGGGAGACGCGGACCCGGCGGCGTGCGAGTAGCCCCAGCCCAGCTCTTCGAGCAACGCCTGGGCCGTGAGGTCCGCGTCCTGCTCGTCCTGGCCCTCCGGCGCCGGCTGCGAGCCGTGCGGCAGCGCCCACACGGCGGAACCGATGCGGCTGTGCTGGTCGAGGGAGCTGTCGTCGACGTTGCTCAGGACCTCGCGGACGGTCGCCACCGGCAGCCGGCCGACCTGTGTCAGGGCGCGGATGAGCCGCAGCCGCCGCAGATGCGGGTCGTCGTACTCGGCCTGAGTGGTGGAGATGCGGCGGCCGGGCGGCAGCAGCCCCTCACGCAGGTAGTACTTGATCGTCGCCGTACTGATTCCGCTGCGTTCGCTCAGCTCCGCCAGGCGCATGCGTGCCGATCCCGTCCCGCTGCTCGATTACCACTTGCGTCCACCGTTGGAGAGTAGCACTATCTATGTTGGATAGTTGAGCTATCCACTGGCGAAGGGAGTGCACCGTGACGGGAGAAGTGCAGACGGAGCGCATGACTGCGGCCGCCGACGGCGACGTGGTGGTGTTCCTGATCGGGATGCGCATCAACAGGCTGCGGGCGGTGCGGAGTTGGCTGCCCGTCTTCAAGGCGATGCCGCGGATGCTCAAGGAGCTCTCGAAGGACGCCTCCAGCGGCCTGCTGGGATTCCGGGTGCTGGTCGGCGGGCTCCGCGACATCACGGTCGTGCAGTACTGGGAATCCGCGGAGAAGCTCTTCGCGTACGCGTCGGCGGCGGACAAGGAGCACCGGCCCGCGTGGGCGGCCTACAACAGCCGGGTCCGCAACAGCGGTCCTGACGTGGGGATTTGGCACGAGACCTATGCGGTCCCGGAGGGGCGGTACGAAACGATGTACGTGAACATGCCCCCGCACGGTCTCGCTGCCGCCCACGGCACCGAGCCGGTGGGCAGGCGTGGCGAGCGGGCCGCGGAGCGGATGTCCGCCGACCGCACGGACGGCTGACGCGGGCCCGACGCGGCGGGGCGGGAGCGGCCCACGGCGGAGGGCCGACGTCGGACGGACGGCTGAGCGGTGCGCGCGACACAGCCGGGACCGCGGCCTCGCGAGCAGGGGTGGAAGGAGGGGGTGCCGCCCGCTCAGCCCGTGGTCCTGCGCAGCGCCTCGCTCAGCCGCGCCGCCGCGTCGACGATGGCCTGCGCGTGCATGCGGCCGGGGTGCCGCGTCAGCCGCTCGATGGGCCCCGAAACGGACACGGCGGCGACGACGCGGTTCGACGGCCCGCGCACCGGCGCGGAGACCGAGGCCACGCCGGGTTCGCGTTCGCCCACGGACTGTGCCCAGCCCCGGCGGCGTACGCCCGAGAGGGCCGTCGCCGTGAACCGGGCGCCCTGCAGGCCGCGGTGGAGACGCTCCGGCTCCTCCCAGGCCATGAGGATCTGCGCCGCCGAGCCCGCCTTCATGGGCAGGGTCGAGCCGACCGGCACGGTGTCCCGCAAGCCGGACAGCCGCTCGGCCGCGGCGACGCAGATGCGCATGTCGCCCTGGCGCCGGTAGAGCTGTGCGCTCTCGCCCGTGACGTCGCGCAGGTGCGTCAGTACGGGACCGGCCGAGGCCAGAAGGCGGTCCTCGCCAGCCGCGGCGGCCAGTTCTCCAAGGCGCGGACCGAGGATGAAGCGCCCTTGTATGTCGCGCGCGACCATGCGGTGGTGCTCCAGCGCCACCGCGAGTCTGTGTGCCGTCGGGCGTGCGAGGCCGGTCGCGCCGACCAGCCCGGCGAGGGTGGCCGGACCGGACTCCAGGGCGCTCAGTACCAGAGCCGCCTTGTCGAGAACGCCGACGCCGCTAGAGTTGTCCATGCGTCGATACTCGCGTCTCAAAGTATGAAACGCAAGTTCCTTTTCCGGCGCCAACCGCCACCCTGGAGTGGCGGAGCACACCGGGGGACCTCCCTGGGGGCACCTCCCCGCGAAGCGCGGGGGAGAAGCCAGGGGGAAGACCGGCGGACCCAGACCCTGGTGTGCCATTGGATCTCGACATGTGGGCCGGCGACGAGGCCGGCCGGAGGGAAAGCGATGGGACGGACACTCGCGGAGAAGGTCTGGGAAGACCACGTCGTCACGCGCGCCGATGGCGAGCCGGACCTTCTCTTCATCGATCTGCACCTGCTGCACGAGGTGACGAGCCCGCAGGCCTTCGACGGTCTGCGCAAGAACGGCAGGCAGGTGCGTCGTACCGATCTCACCATCGCGACCGAGGACCACAACACCCCCACGATCGACATCGACAAGCCCGTCGCCGACCCGGTCTCGCGCACGCAGCTGGAGACGCTGCGCAAGAACTGCGCGGACTTCGGCGTACGGCTGCACCCGCTGGGCGACGTCGAGCAGGGCGTCGTGCACGTCGTCGGACCGCAGCTGGGCCTGACCCAGCCGGGCATGACGGTGGTCTGCGGCGACTCGCACACCTCCACGCACGGCGCGTTCGGCGCGCTCGCCTTCGGCATCGGCACCAGCCAGGTCGAGCACGTGCTGGCCACTCAGACGCTGCCGATGGCGCCGTTCCGCACGATGGCGGTCACCGTCAACGGCGAACTGCCCGAGGACGTCACGGCGAAGGACCTGATCCTGGCGGTCATCGCGAAGATCGGCACCGGCGGCGGCCAGGGCTACGTCATCGAATACCGCGGCGAGGCCGTCGAGAAGCTGTCGATGGAAGCGCGGATGACCATCTGCAACATGTCCATCGAGGCGGGAGCCCGCGCCGGGATGATCGCCCCGGACGCCACGACCTTCGAGTACGTACGGGGCCGGGAGCACGCACCGCGGGGCGCCGACTGGGACGCGGCCGTGGAGTACTGGAAGACGCTGCGCACCGACGAGGACGCGGTCTTCGACCACGAGGTCGTCATCGACGGCGGGGAGTTGGCCCCGTTCGTGACCTGGGGCACGAACCCCGGCCAGGGCGCGCCGTTGTCCGCGTCCGTCCCGGACCCGGCCTCCTTCGAGGACGAGGGCGCGAAGGTGGCGGCCGAGAAGGCGCTGGAGTACATGGGGCTGAGGGCAGGACAGCCGCTGCGCGAGGTCGGCGTCGACACCGTCTTCGTCGGCTCGTGCACCAACGGCCGTATCGAGGACCTGCGTTCGGCCGCGGCCGTGCTCCAGGGACGGCAGGTCGCGGACGGCACACGGATGCTCGTCGTGCCCGGCTCCGTACGCGTCTCGCTGCAGGCCGTCGAGGAGGGCCTGGACAAGATCTTCACCGAGGCCGGGGCCGAATGGCGGCACGCGGGCTGTTCCATGTGCCTGGGGATGAACCCCGACCAGCTCAAGCCGGGCGAGCGCGCCGCCTCCACCTCCAACCGCAACTTCGAGGGGAGGCAGGGCAAGGGCGGCCGCACGCATCTGGTCTCGCCGCAGGTCGCGGCGGCCACAGCGGTGCTGGGGCGGTTGGCCTCACCCGCCGACCTGACCGACGTTCCCGCTCTCGTGGAGGCCTGAGCCATGGAAGCTTTCACCACCCACACCGGCCGGGTCGTCCCGCTGCGCCGCAGCAACGTCGACACCGACCAGATCATCCCCGCCCACTGGCTGAAGAAGGTCACCCGCGACGGCTTCGAGGACGGGCTCTTCGAGGCGTGGCGCAAGCAGGACGACTTCGTGCTCAACCAGAAGGCGTACAAGGGCGGCACGGTGCTCGTCGCCGGCGAGGACTTCGGCACCGGCTCCTCCCGCGAACATGCGGTCTGGGCGCTGCAGAACTATGGTTTCAAGGCCGTGATCTCTCCGCGCTTCGCGGACATCTTCCGGGGCAACTCCCTGAAGAACGGCCTGCTCACGGTCGTACTGCCGCAGCAGACCGTGGACGCGCTGTGGGCGCTGGCCGAGTCCGACCCGAGCGCCGAGGTCACGGTCGACCTCGTACAGCGCAAGGTCTTCGGGCCGGGTGTCGAGGCCGCCTTCGAGCTGGACGAGAACGCCCGCTGGCGTCTCCTGGAAGGGCTGGACGACATCAGCCTCACCCTCAAGAACGACGACGCCATCAGTGCCTACGAGTCGGGGCGTCCCGCCTTCAAGCCCCTTACGCAGCAGGCGTGACGTGCCTCTGAGAGCCCTCTGACCGCACGCACCGCAGCCGCATCACCGCTCGCGCCCCCGCCCCTCGTGGCGTGGGGCGCGAGTGTGTGTTGAGAAGCCGGTATGCGACAACTCACCGCAGATGGCACAATCGGTGCATGGAACGCGACGGTCAACTCGATCTCTACGACCGGCTCGCCGCCCGCTTGAAGGAGGCGCACACACGAGTGCGCACACTGCAAGTCCCCGAGGGCGTACGGGTGGCGCTGCAGCGCAAGCTGCTGGTCATCACCGCGGCCTCGAAGCACGATCTCGCCGACGCGGAGCGGCGCGTGGACCGTCTGATGACGGATATCGACGAGGGACGCTTCCCCGAGGAACAGGCAGGCAAGCGCGCTGACGGAACTCGATGAAGGGCGAGTTCGTTGCGGCACAAGGGTGATTCGCCCGTTTCATGTTTGATTCGCGGTATATATCTGCCTAGCGTGCGAAAAAGCTTGAACACATTCGTTCCTGCAATAGTTCCGAAGGGGAAGACGTGAACAAGGCGCAGCTCGTCGAAGCAATCCAGGACAAGCTCGGTGGACGGCAGCAGGCCGCGGACGCGGTCGATGTCGTACTGGACGCGATCGTCCGCTCCGTTGTGTCAGGGGAGCGGGTCTCGGTCACCGGGTTCGGCTCCTTCGAGAAGGTGGACCGGCCCGCAAGGTACGCCCGTAACCCGCAGACCGGCGAGCGCGTCCGCGTGCGGAAGACCTCGGTGCCGCGCTTCCGCGCCGGCGCCGGCTTCAAGGAACTGGTCAGCGGGGCGAAGAAGCTTCCGAAGAACGATGTCGCGGTGAAGAAGGCTCCGAAGGGCAGCCTGATGGGCGGCACTTCCGCGAAGAAGTCGGCGACCAAGCGGGCTGCGGTGAAGAAGGCCACCGCCGCCAAGAAGACCGCCGCGAAGAAGGCCACCGCCGCCAAGAAGACCGCCGCGAAGCGGATGCCGGCGAAGAAGACGGCTGCCGCGAAGAAGTCCACCGCCAAGAAGACGGCGGCGAAGAAGACCGCGGCGAAGAAGACCACCGCCAAGAAGACCGCGGCGAAGAAGACCACCGCGAAGAAGTCGGCGGCGAAGAAGGCCACCGCCAAGAAGGCTCCAGCGAGGAAGGCGCCCGGCCGCCGGACCGCCGCCCGCAAGACCACCGCCAAGAGGGCCACGGCGCGCAAGCGCTGAGCCTGCAGGCCCCTACGAAGAACACGCCCCGCAGCGCCGGGCCGGACTCCCGCCGGGAGTCCGGCCCGGCGGGCGTTTGAGGGGCCTTCGGTGCCGGCCGGCTGCCGCGGGGACTGGAACGCCCGCCGCGCCCGCAGAAGGGGCGCTCGGAGCCCTCAAAGGGTCTGCAGCGTCACGAAGGTGACCCTGCGCTCGTCGCCGCTCCCCTCGACCTCGATTCGCAGACGCTGCCCCGGCCGCAGCAGCCGCAGCCCGCCGGCGTCGAAGGCGGCGGCGTCGAAGGGCAGCGGCGTTCCGTCGTCGAGCAGCACGCTGCCCGTGCGTGTCTCCGGGTCGTAGGTGTACGAAGTGGCCTGCATGCCGCGAGCCTAGGGCAAGGTCACAGGCCGCTGTTGAGGGGAGCGGCCTCGGCGCCTTCGCACGGGGTGTCCTGGTCGTTGACCCGGGCAGAGAACGGGCCGAGGCCCAGCGCGTGCGCGGCCACCAGATCGGCCTCCGTGTCCACGTCCTGGCGCACGGTGTCCACGCCGGTCAGAACGATCTCCTCCGCACCCGAGGCGCGGTGCCTGGCGCGCGAGAGCGGACCGAAGTGCGGCCCGAGGGCGTGGCCCGGCAGCGCGGACAGCAGCGTGGTGCCCGTACCGGCGGCGTCTGCCAGGAACGCGCGGGGGACGCCTGAGGCGAAGTCCAGGACCCGTCCCAGCTCTTCAGGCCGCAGCGCGGGCAGATCGGCGTTGAGCGCGGCGAGAGCGGCGTCGGGGCGGCCGGCGAGGACCTCGGCGGCGCCGTGGGCCAGCGCGGGGTTGAGGCCCGCGGCAGGGGAGTCGGGCACGATGCGCGCGCCGAGCACGGTCAGCTCCCGCGCCGCGTGCTGATCGTCCGTGACGACCGCCACATCGCGTACGGACGTGCAAGCAAGCGCCGCGGCCACCGTGTCCTGCGCGAACGCCAGCGCGAGCCGGGCCCGCACCGGCTCTCCCGCTGTCGCGGCGAGCCTGCTCTTGGCCCGTGTCAGTGGCTTCAACGGCACCACGAGGGTCCACGCCACGGGCGTCACGTGTGGCTGCATCTCCCCCATTCTCACCCGCCGCCCGCAGAGGCGGGCAGGCGCCCGGCTACGGTTGCAGGGCAGACGCAGACGAACCGTGTGCTCGACACGGTGGGGGGTGCGGGGCGAGACTTGCCCCTCGCGCGCCCGGGTGAACCCACGCCGGACGCGCCGGTCAGGCCCACGCCCGCCGTGCCGAGGGTCCCGCGCCCACCTCCGCGGCAGGCCCGTGCCCTGCCGCCCGCCGGGACCCACGTGGCTGTTCGAACAGGCAAGAGGAGATGGTGTCCGGGTGTCCCGCCGCAGAATCGGCTTCTGGTACCGCCTTGCCGCGGTTTTGTGTAAACCGCCGCTCTTGGTGTTCTTCAAGCGGGACTGGCGCGGAATGGAACATATTCCGGAAAAGGACGGATTTATCGCCGTCGTCAATCACAACTCCGCAGTGGACCCGCTTTCCTATGCCCACTTCCAGTACAACACCGGCAGGGTCCCGAGGTTTCTTGCGAAAGTGAGCCTCTTCAGGAGCGGGTTCGTCGGAGCGGCCATGCGCGGTACGGGTCAGATCCCCGTCTTCCGTGAGTCCAAGGACGCCATAGGAGCCTTCCGCGCCGCCGTCGAGGCCATCGACAAGGGCGAATGCGTCGCGTTCTACCCGGAGGGCACCCTCACCCGTGACCCGCGCATGTGGCCGATGAAGGGCAAGACCGGTGCGGCGCGAGTGGCGCTGGAAACGCGGGCGCCCGTCATTCCCGTCGCGCAGTGGGGCGCGAATCTCGCAGTGCCGCCCTACCCGAAACGCGGCGACATCCGGCTTTTCCCGCGTAAGACGCTGACCGTTCAGGCCGGACCGCCCATCGATCTCTCGGAGTTCTACGGGCAGGAACCCACTGCGGCGGTGCTCCGGCAGGTCACGGACCGCATCATGGATGCGATCACGGCGCAGTTGTCGGACATCCGCGGCGAACCCGCTCCCGCCGAGCGCTACGACCACCGCGCTGTCGAACAGCAGCAGGAAGAGGTCCCGCCGCAGCAACAAACCGGAAGCGACCGGCAGACCGGACCGGCAGAGCATGCCGAACGCACGAAGCAAGCCGAACGAGCACAGCAGGACACGGCGCCCCCGGGTGGCGCCGGGGGAGAGAACGCGTGACGAAAGCCGCCGTATTCGGCACCGGTTCCTGGGGCACCGCCTTCGCGATGGTGCTGGCCGACGCGGGCTGCGAAGTGACCCTGTGGGGCCGGAGAGCGGAGCTGGCCGAGGCGGTCAACACCCGTCGCGAGAACCCGGACTACCTGCCGGGCGTCGCTCTTCCCGCCGCGGTACGTGCCACCACGGACCCGGCGGAGGCGGCGGACGGCGCCGAGTTCACGGTGCTGGCCGTACCGTCGCAGACGCTGCGCGGCAACCTGGCCGGATGGGCGCCGGTGCTGCATCCGCGTACCGTGCTCGTCTCGCTCATGAAGGGCGTCGAACTCGGCACCGCGAAGCGGATGAGCGAGGTCATCGAGGAGGTCGCCGCCGTCGACCGCTCGCGCGTCGCCGTGCTGACCGGGCCCAACCTGGCGAAGGAGATCGCAGCGCGGCAGCCGGCCGCCTCCGTCGTGGCCTGCACGGACGACTCCGTCGCTCAGCGGCTGCAGGCCGCCTGCCACACCCCGTACTTCCGTCCGTACACCAACACCGACGTCGTCGGCTGTGAACTCGGCGGTGCGGTCAAGAACGTGATCGCGCTGGCGGTGGGCATCGCCGACGGCATGGAGCTCGGCGACAACGCCAAGGCGTCCCTGATCACCCGCGGTCTCGCCGAAACCACGCGTCTCGGCCTGGCGATGGGCGCCGACGCGCACACCTTCGCGGGCCTCGCGGGCATGGGCGACCTCGTCGCCACGTGCTCCTCGCCGCTCTCCCGCAACCACACCTTCGGCACCAACCTCGGCCGCGGCATGACGCTGGAGGAGACGATCGCGGTCACACGGCAGACCGCGGAAGGTGTCAAATCGTGCGAGTCCGTACGTGAACTGGCCCGTGTGCACGGCGTGGAGATGCCGCTCACGGAGACGGTGGTGGGCATCGTCCACGACGGCAAGCCGCCGCTCGTGGCGCTGAAGGAACTGATGTCCCGCAGCGCGAAGGCGGAACGCGTCTGAGGCGTACGGGCCCTTCCCCCGCGTGCCCGCGGCGCCTCCCCGCAGGCCGGTGTAATCCCCGCCCACGCCCGGCAGTTGAGCCCCCAGGGCCCGCACCCGCCGGGCGGCGCGGCGCGGCGGGGACGCGGCGGCGACGCGGCGCCCCGCGGACCCTGACGCGTGTGGGCCCAGACGGTACAGTCGACGCGATATGAGCAGCCAGAGCCCCTCCCGCAAGCCCCGCGTCGCCGTCGTCTTCGGCGGGCGAAGCTCCGAGCACGCGATCTCCGTCGTCACGGCCGGTGCCGTGCTCGGCGCGATCGACCGCGACAAGTACGAGGTGCTGCCCATCGGCATCACCTCCGACGGCCACTGGGCGCTCACGGCCGACGAACCCGAGCGGATGGCGATCGAGAACCGCAAGCTGCCGAGCGTCGCGGACCTGGCCGACTCACAGCCCGGCGGCGTCCTGCTGCCCCTCGAACCGGGAAACCGCGAGGTGACGTACCAGGAACCCGGCTCGGTGCCCAAGGCGCTGGGCGAGGTCGACGTCGTCTTCCCCGTCCTGCACGGCCCGTACGGCGAGGACGGCACCCTGCAGGGGCTGCTGGAGCTGTCCGGAGTGCCCTACGTGGGCGCGGGCGTGCTCGCGTCGGCGGTCGGCATGGACAAGGAGTACATGAAGCGGGTGTTCGCCTCGTTCGGGCTGCCGGTAGGGCCGTACGTGACGATCCGTCCCCGCGAGTGGCGGACGGACCCGGGGGCGGCCCGCAAGCGCATCGTGGACCTCGCCGGCGATCAGGGCTGGCCGCTTTTCGTCAAACCCGCACGCGGCGGCTCCTCGATGGGCATCACGAAGGTCGACGACATCGGCGGCCTGGACGAGGCGGTCGCCGAGGCACAGCGCCACGATCCGAAGGTGATCGTCGAATCGCTGCTGAGCGGACGTGAGATCGAGTGCGGTGTGCTGGAGTTCGAGGACGGGCCGCGGGCCAGCGTCCCCGCTGAGATCCCGCCCGTGAGCGCGCACGACTTCTACGACTTCGAGGCCAAGTACATCGACTCCGCCTCCGGAATCGTGCCCGCGCCGCTCAGCCCCGAGCAGACCGCCCGCGTGCAGGAACTGGCGGTGCTGGCCTTCGAGGCGGCCTCCTGCGAGGGACTCGTACGTGCGGACTTCTTCCTCAGCGACGACGGCGAGTTCGTGATCAACGAGATCAACACGATGCCCGGCTTCACGCCGATCTCCATGTACCCGCGGATGTGGCAGAAGAGCGGCGTCAGCTACGCGGAGCTGGTCGACAGGCTCATCCAGGCCGCGCTGACGCGCGAGACGGGCCTGCGGTAGAAAGCCGCACGACCGTACCGCGGGCGCCGGTCACGGGGTGACGCCCCTCAGTGGTGGTCCGGGCCTGCCTCCGGCACCGATGTGCGTATCGCCTTCGCGAGATCCGTCAGCGCGTTGATCTCCGGTGCGTAGTCGTCGGGGACGGTCAACTCGACGTTCGCGGCACGGCCCGTGGTGGTGAAGCGGTAGCCGCCCTCGCGCTGTTCGAGCAGCCAGGAGACCCCGTTGACTTCCGCCGCCTCCGCCGTGGGGTTGTAATGTTCACTACCGGGCGAGAGCTTCTCGGGGCGCGGCACACCACAGCGCAGTTCGATGGCCGGATCGCCCCACGCCGCGGTGTACTTCGAGGCGGGATCGAGCGTGATCCGCTGCTTCCCGTCCACACGCTTCGGCAGCCGGTCGCTCAGCGACCGGCACGTCTCGGCGGCCTTGCCGGAGGGGCTGGGCACCGCCGGGCCGCTGTCGTCCGCGCCCGTGCAGCCGGCGGCTGCCACGACGGTGACGGCGACGGCGCAGGACGCCCGGCGGAGGGAAGTGCTCACCGGGGGAGCATACGGGGGAGCTAGAGATGAACGATCGGACAGGTCAGGGTCCGGGTGATGCCGTCCACTTGCTGGATCTTGGCGACGACCATGCGTCCGAGGTCGTCGACGCTGTCGGACTGCGCGCGCACGATCACGTCGTACGGACCCGTCACGTCCTCCGCGTGCAGAATGCCCGGGAGCTTCGCGATGACGTCGGCGACGGTCGATGCCTTCCCGACCTCGGTCTGGATCAGGATGTACGCCTGTACCACGGAACCTCCAGGGCGGCTACGAGGATCATGGGAGGAGAGGGATCGCCACGGTACCGCGTGGCCGCTACCGCGCGGGAGACCCCCAGCACAGCCGGTGACGGAGGATTGACGCCACCGTCTTCGCGGAGGAGCGGCGGGGCACGAGGCGGGCAGAGGGAGACAGGCGAAAGGGCGCAGCGATGCATCTGAGCGGGGAGTACCGCGGGGGCCGGCCGCGGACGCCCGGCACCGTCGGGGAGCTCGGAGAGTTCGGCCTCATCCGGGAGTTGACGTCCCGGCTGACGACCACGCCCGCCGTACGCATCGGGCCGGGGGACGACGCCGCGGTGGTGGCCGCGCCGGACCGCAGGGTCGTCGCGACGACCGACATCCTGCTGGAGGGGCGGCACTTCCGGCGCGACTGGTCCACGGCGTACGACGTCGGCCGCAAGGCCGCCGCGGTCAACCTCGCGGACATCGCGGCGATGGGGGCCGTGCCGACCTCCCTGCTGCTCGGGCTCGTGGTCCCCGCCGAACTCCCCGCGAACTGGCCCTCGGAGCTCATGGACGGCATCCGTGACGAGGCGCAGGTCGCCGCCGCGGCCGTCGTCGGCGGCGACGTCGTACGGGGCGACACGGTCACCGTCTCCATCACGGCCCTCGGCGATCTGCGCAACAGGGAACCGGTCACCCGCTTCGGCGCACGTCCCGGCGACACCGTCGCCGTCACCGGCTGGCTCGGCTGGTCCGCGGCGGGTCACGCCGTGCTCTCGCGCGGTTTCCGCTCGCCCCGCGCGTTCGTGGAGGCGCACAGGCGGCCTGAACCGCCGTACCACGCGGGTCCGGCGGCCGCGGAACTCGGCGCGACCGCGATGACGGACGTCAGCGACGGGCTGGTGGCCGACCTGGGGCACGTCGCGGAGGCCAGCAAGGTCCGGATCGACCTGCGCTCCGCGGATCTCGACGTGCCGGCGCAGATGTCGGACATCGGCAAGGCGGTGGGCGTCGATCCGTTGCACTGGGTGCTCACGGGCGGCGAGGACCACGCTCTCGTGGCGACGTTCCCTTCCGCCGCGAAGCTTCCCGCGCGCTGGCGCAAGATCGGCGAGGTGCTCGCACCCGCCGCGCAGCCCCAGGTGACCGTGGACGGCGCACCGTGGGAGCGGCCGGGCGGCTGGGACCACTTCGGCAGCGGAGGCCCCGGCGGACGGGGCGGGGACGGGGACTGAGGGCGGACGCCGACGGGCCGCGAGGCGCCGGACCGGGGCCGTGCGGTCACGGCGGTTCGGCAGGCGAGCCGTGGTCCCCGGATGCGGCCCTCGTGCACGACCGGACGCCCGGATACGTTTGTGTGCATGGAGACGACCGCCGCGCGACCCGCGCCGCCCCGTGTGCTGACCGTCGCAGGCTCCGACTCGGGAGGCGGCGCGGGCATCCAGGCCGACCTGAAGACGATGCTGGCGCTCGGCACCCACGGGATGAGCGTCGTCGCAGCCGTGACCGCGCAGAACTCCCTTGGCGTGCAGGGCTACTGGGAACTGCCGGCCGAGGCGGTGCGCGCCCAGTTCCGCAGTGTCGTCGACGACATCGGCATCCAGGCCGCCAAGACGGGGATGCTGGCCTCGGCCGAACTCGTCGAGACGGTGGCCGGGCTCCTCGACGGGCTGACCGAGCCCGTCGTCGTCGACCCGGTGGGCGTCTCCAAGCACGGCGACTCGCTGCTCGCTCAGGAGGCGCTGGACTCCGTACGCACCAAGCTGCTGCCGGTCGCGACCGTCGCCACCCCGAACCTCGACGAAGTGGCCCAGCTGACCGGCGTACGCGTCACCGACGAGGCGGGGCTGCGGGAGGCCGCCGCGGCCGTCCTCTCGTACGGGCCGCGCTGGGCGCTGATCAAGGGCGGCCATCTTGCCGGTGGTGCGGAGGGCGGTGCGGGCGCCGAAGCCGTCGACCTGCTCACGGACGGCCACGAGGAGCACTGGCTGCGGGCCTCCCGCTACGACAACCGGCACACCCACGGCACGGGCTGCACCCTCGCGAGCGCCCTCGCGGCGGAGCTGGCCCGCGGCCTGACGGTGCCCGAGGCGGCCAGGTCGGCCAAGGAGTACGTCACGGGGGCGATCGCCGCGGGATTCCCGCTCGGGGCGGGTCTGGGGCCCGTGGACCACGGCTGGCGGCTGCGCGAGGGGCGGGGCGGTGCGGTCTGAGACAGCGCGGTCCGGGGGCGGCCGGGGCCGGCATGCGTGAAGCCGGCCCGTCGTCACGACGGACCGGCTTCTTCAGCAACCAGCTAGGTGGCCGCGCGGCTGCGACCCTCCCGGGCCGGCAGGCCCAGTCGGGGGAGCGTCAGCGCGAGACCTTGCCGGCCTTGATGCACGAGGTGCAGGCGTTGAGGCGCTTCGGCGTCCCGTTGACCACTGCACGCACGCGCTGGATGTTCGGGTTCCAGCGGCGCGGGGTGCGGCGGTGCGAGTGGGAGATGCTGTTGCCGAAGCCCGGCCCCTTGCCGCAGACGTCGCAGTTGGCAGCCACGGGTCACTCCAAAGACTTCAGATGCATGTACGGAAAATCCCGGCGACGCAGGCACAGTGATCGACCGGCACTGCCAGGGAGGTATTGACGCCCGATACTCATCAGGCAACCGGAGCAGCATACAACGCCTGCTCATGAACAGCGAAACCAGCCCTTGGCGCCTGCCCGGCGGCGGGGGGAGCCCTCGGACCCGGCTCCGCAGCCGGGTTCCCCTCCGCACGCTGCCGGTGCTCTGATCTGGTGCTGTGGCGGCGAAGACCGGCCGGTGGACCTTTCCGGTCGCGGCACTAGCCTTCGAAGCCGCATTCCTTCGTAGTCGGACAAGACCACAACCAGACCGGAGGTCCTCACGTGCCGCAGCCGTTCGACTCCACCGTGGTACGGGCATGGATCGCGCTCGCCCTGGAGGCCGTCGGCGAAGGGCGCGAGGAGATCGACGCGATCAACGTCTTCCCGGTGGCCGACGGCGACACCGGCACCAACCTCCAGCGCACCCTGGACGCCGCCGCGCAGGCCCTCGACGCCGAATGGGACGGCGACGCCCCCGCGGCACCGGCACTCCGCGCGCTGGCGCGGGGCGCCCTGCTCGGCGCGTGCGGCAACTCCGGCACGATCCTGGCGCAGCTGCTGCGGGGCATGGCCGAGACGTACGCGGCGGCCGAGTCCGCCGGAGCGCGCGGGGAGGCCGAAGTCCCCGGCGCCGGGCGGCTGTTGGCGGACGCGCTGGGGCGCGCCGCCGAGTCCGCGTACGAGGCCGTCGCGCACCCCGTCGAGGGGACGGTGCTCAGCGTCGCCAGGGCGGCGGCCGAGGCCGCCGGGCGCGCAGCCGCCGACGAGCCGCACGCGGGCGCGCCGGAGGTCGCCCGTGCCGCGCACGAGCGCTCCCGCGAGGCGCTGACCGAGACGACCGGACAGCTCGACGTGCTGCGCCGCGCCGGGGTCGTCGACGCCGGCGGCAGCGGCCTGGTCGCCGTGCTCGGGGCGCTGGCGGACGCCCTAGGGGAGCCGGTCCCGGAGGCCGCCTCGCGCATGCGCCGTCCGTACCCGGTGCCGAACAGCGGGGGCGGCAGCGGCAGTTCGGCGGGAGCGCCCGGTCCGTCCGGTCCGTCCGGCGGGGGTGGCGGCGCGTACGAGGTCATGTATCTGCTCGACGCCGACGACACCGCCATGGCGGGCCTGCGCGAACGCCTGGACGGCCTGGGCGACTCGCTCGTCGTCGGCGGCGGCGACGGCTTGTGGAGCGTGCACGTGCACGTCGACGACGCGGGCGCCGCGGTGGAGGCCGGTGTCGGCGCGGGACGCCCGCACCGCATCCGCATCACCCACCTCACGCAGGGGGAGACGGGCGAGCCCTGTGCCCCGGACACGGCCGGTGCCCCGGGCGGGGCTTCGGCCGAGCCTGCTGCGCAGGCGCAGGCACAGGCACAGACCCAGGCCGAGGCTCCCGCTGTTCCGGACCCGGCTCCCGGCGTCGCTGCGGGCGGCCGCGCCGTCGTCGCCGTCGTGCACGGGGACGGCCTGGCGGGTCTGTGCGAGGACGCCGGTGCTCTGGTCGTACGGGCCAAGGAGGCACTCGACGGCCCGGACGGGGAGTCCCTCGGCGCGGCCGTACGGGCGACCGGCGCGGCGGAGGTCGTGCTGCTCCCCAACGACGTGGATCTGCACGCCTCGGCGTCCCGCGCCGCCGACGCGGCGCGGGACGGCGTACCCGGGCTGCGCGTCGCGGTCGTACCGACCCGCGCCGCCGTGCAGGGCGTCGCCGCCCTCGCCGTACACGATCCGGAGCGCCGTTTCGACGACGACGTCGTCGCGATGACCAATGCCGCCGGCGCCACCCGCTACGGCGAAGTGACCGTCGCCGACCGCCCGTTCTGGACCATGGCCGGCGTCTGCGAGGGCGGCGACGTGCTCGGTCTCGTGGAGGACGACGTGGTCGTGATCGGCCGCGACGTCGCCGGGACGGCAGCCGAGGTGCTGGAGCGGATGCTCGCGGCCGGAGGGGAGATGGTCACGCTGATCGTCGGCGAACACGCGCCGCAGGGGCTGACGGAGCGGCTGGAGGAGCAGGTGCGCAGCGGTCATCTCGCCGTGGACACGGTGGTCTACGAAGGCCGGCAGCACTCCTCGGTGCTGCTGATCGGCGTCGAGTGAGGCCCTCGCACCGACGGCCTCAAAGGGCCCTCGCCCTCAACCCCTGATCCCGGCGCCGACCCTGACCCTGGCTCTGGTCCCGTACCGGTCCGTCCGGTTGCCGCGGCCTGTCACCGTCATGGTGTGCAATGGGGGCGTGTCCGCGCTCGACGATTCCCTGAAGAAGCACCTGGGCGGCAGCACCGCGAAGGTCCTGGCCGAACACCTGGGCCTGCACACGGCCGGTGACCTCCTCCATCACTACCCCCGCCGTTACGAGGAGCGCGGCCAGCTCACGCGCCTCGCCGACCTGCCGCTGGACGAGCATGTGACCGTCGTCGCGCAGGTCGCCAAGTCGAAGGTGCACACCTTCAACCGGGGCAGGGGCCAGCGGCTCGAGATCGTCCTGACCGACGGCAGCGGCCAGTTGCAGCTGGTCTTCTTCGGGCGAGGCATCTTCCAGCCGCAGCGGGACCTGCAGCCCGGCACGCGGGCGATGTTCGCCGGCAAGGTCGGCGTCTTCAACGGCCGCCTGCAGCTGTCGCATCCGCAGTACGAGAAGCTCGGGACGGACAGCGGCAGCGAGGACGTCGACGCGTTCGCGAACAGGCTGATGCCGATCTATCCGGCCGTGGCCCAGATGGCGTCGTGGAAGATCGCCAAGTCGGTGGGGACGGTGCTCGCTTCGATGGAGGCCACAGGCTGGGACGGGCTCGCCGACCCCCTCCCGTCGGCGATCCGCGAGGAGCGGCGGCTGATCCCGCTGCCCGACGCGTTCGAGAAGGTGCACAGGCCGCGTACGAAGGCGGACGTCGCCGCCGCACGGGACAGGCTGAAGTGGGACGAGGCGTTCATCCTCCAGGTCGCCCTCGCGCGGCGCAGGGTGGCGGAGGCCCAGCTTCCCGCCGCGCCGCGCGTTCCCGTGGAGGGCGGCCTCCTGGACGCCTTCGACGCGAAGCTGCCCTTCACCCTCACCGACGGGCAGCGCCACGTCAGCGGAGAGATCTTCGCCGACCTCGCCGCCGAACATCCCATGCACCGCCTTCTGCAGGGCGAAGTCGGTTCCGGCAAGGCCCAGCCGCTGGACGCTCTCGTGCTGACGCCGGACGGCTTCCGCGAGATGCGGGAGATCGGGCTCGGGGACGAGGTGGTCACGCCCTCCGGAGAGCCGGCGCCCGTCGAAGGTGTCTTTCCCCAAGGAGAGCGCGAGGTATGGCGGTTGACGCTGTCCGACGGCAGCACCGTCGAGTGCGACGACGAGCATCTGTGGCTGGTCGGCACCGCGGAGGCGTGGCGGCGTGGCGAGCGCCCGAGGGTGCTGACCACGCGGGAGATCAGGAACGACCTGATGTCGCCCGCCGGTTCGCCGAACTGGTATCTGCCGCAGGCGGTGCCGGTGGATCTCGGCGCCCCGGCGCAGGGCGTGGCCGATCCGTACGCGATGGGCCTGGAGCTCGGGCGTCGCGGCGCACACGGCCCGGTACCGCAGGTGTGCAAGGTGGATTCGGTCAAGAACCGGCTCGCGCTGCTCCAGGGAATCCTCGACGCGGCGGCCGACGATCCGGGCGGCGGCGCCCAGGCGCCCGGCGGGCCGCCCGGTGTCGTCCTCCGCTCCCCGTCCCGTGCGCTGGTCGAGGACGTGGCGTGGCTGGTGCGTTCGCTCGGCGGGCACGCGCGCATCACCCCGGAGAAGGGACACGAACAGGAACAGCACCGGCAACAGGGCCGGCAGGACCGGCAAGAGGGCAGGCAAGAGGGCAGGCAAGAGGCCGACGCGGACGCGGAGCCGGCCGAGCCGGCCCAATCTGCCGTCACGCTGCTGCTGCCTCCGGAGCACAGCCCCTTCCGCTCGGAACGCACCCTCGCCCGTACCTCCGTACAGGAGACGGACCCCGAGTCGCTGCGCCGTTCCGTACGATCCGCGGAGCCGGCCGGGCGCAGGCCGGTGCAGTGCATCAGCGTCCGCCACCCCGGCCGTGCCTACGTCACGGACAACTTCACGGTCACGCACAACACCATGGTGGCCACCCGCGCCATGCTGACCGTCGTCGACAGCGGCGGCCAGGCAGCGCTGCTCGCACCCACCGAGGTACTCGCCCAGCAGCACCACCGCTCCGTCACGGGCCTCATGGGCGAGCTGGCCGAGGGCGGCATGCTCGGAGGAGCCGAACAGGCCACGAAGGTCGTGCTGCTCACCGGTTCCATGGGAGCGGCCGCACGCCGCCGGGCGCTGCTCGATCTGGCCACGGGTGAAGCCGGCATCGTCATCGGCACGCACGCGCTGATCGAGGACAAGGTCCGCTTCCACGACCTGGGTCTGGTCGTCGTCGACGAGCAGCACCGCTTCGGCGTCGAACAGCGTGACGCCTTGCGTTCCAAGGGAGTTCAGCCGCCGCACCTGCTGGTGATGACGGCCACGCCCATTCCCCGCACGGTCGCCATGACCGTCTTCGGCGATCTGGAGACCTCCGTCCTGGACCAGCTCCCGGCCGGCCGCTCGCCCATCGCCAGCCACCTCGTGCCCGCCAGGGACAAGCCGCACTTCCTCGCCCGTACGTGGGAGCGCGTACGGGAGGAGACGGAGGCCGGGCACCAGACGTACGTCGTCTGCCCGCGCATCGGCGACGAGGAGGAGCAGACAGCGGGGAAGTCCGGCGGCAAGCCGGCGAAGAAGAAGGTCCGCGCCGAGGAAGAGGCGGCGGGCGGCGAGGCGGACGGCGGCGAGGAGGACGAGAGGCGGCCGCCCGTATCCGTCCTCGACACAGTGGCGCTGCTGCGCGAAGGCCCGCTGGAAGGGCTGCGCGTGGAGGCCCTGCACGGCCGGATGCAGCCCGACGCCAAGGACGAGGTGATGCGCCGCTTCGCCGCGGGCGAGGTCGACGTGCTGGTCGCGACCACCGTCATCGAGGTCGGCGTCGACGTGCCCAACGCCACCGTCATGGTCATCATGGACGCCGACCGCTTCGGCGTCTCCCAGCTCCACCAGCTCCGCGGCCGGGTCGGCCGGGGAGCGGCCGCGGGCCTGTGCCTGCTGGTCACCGAGGCGCCCGAGGCGGGCCCGGCCCGCGCCCGTCTGGAGGCCGTCGCGGGCACCCTGGACGGCTTCGAGCTCTCCCGCATCGACCTGGAGCAGCGCCGCGAGGGCGATGTTCTCGGGCAGGCGCAGTCGGGTGTCCGCACCTCGCTGCGGATGCTGACCGTGATCGAGGACGAGGAGGTCATCGAGGCCGCGCGGCAGGCGGCGAACGCCGTCGTCGCCGAGGATCCGGAGCTGGAGCGGCTGCCGGAGCTGCGTACGGCACTGGCCGCCCTGCTGGACGAGGAGCGCGAGGACTACCTCGACAAGGGCTGACCGGGCGGACCGGGCCGACCGGGAGGCGGGCGGGCAGCGGCGAGGGCTGCCCGAGCCTCCTCCCGCATCGGTCCGCCCCCGCCCGGAGGCGGGCGTGCGCCGCGGCGCCGTGGGATCCTCGGTTGCGACGGCGGGCCCGGAGCCGGTCCCGGCCACACCGCACGAGAGAGCGAAGGACGACCCCACGATGACCCGCGTGATCGCAGGAGCCGTCGGCGGCCGGCGGCTGACCGTGCCGCCGGGCCAGGGCACGCGCCCGACGTCCGACCGTGCGCGTGAGGGGATGTTCTCCAGCTGGGAGGCCCAGTTGGGCGCCTCCGGCACCGCCGCCTGGCACGGCAGACGCGTCCTCGACCTGTACGGGGGCTCCGGTGCGGTCGGTCTCGAAGCGCTCTCCCGCGGCGCCGCGCACGTGCTCCTCGTGGAATCGGACGCCCGTGCCGCCCGCACCATCAGGCAGAACGTACGGGCGCTCGGCCTCACCGGCGCCGAGGTGCGCCACGCGAAGGCCGAACAGACCGTCACGGGGCCGCCGCCCGGCGCCCCGTTCGACCTCGTCTTCCTCGACCCCCCGTACGCCGTGACCGACGACAGCGTGCGGGAGATCCTGCTCACACTCCGCTCCGGGCTCTGGCTGGCCGGCGAAGCGCTCGTCACCGTGGAGCGCAGCACGCGTGGCGGACGGTTCCGCTGGCCCGGGGGCTACGAGGCCCTCCGGTCCAGGCGCTACGGCGAGGGCACGCTCTGGTACGGTCGCGCCGCCGCGAGCGAGGACGCCCCCACACCATGCTGAACCCCGCGGACACCCCACAGACCCCCCATCGTCCGGAGAGCGAGGAACCACCAGTGCGTCGCGCAGTCTGTCCGGGGTCCTTCGACCCCGTCACCAACGGACACCTCGACATCATCGCCCGCGCCTCCAAGCTCTACGACTCGGTCTACGTGGCCGTGATGATCAACAAGTCGAAGCAGGGCCTCTTCTCCGTCGAGGAGCGCATCGACCTCATCCATGAAGTCACCGCCGCCTTCGGCAACGTACGTGTGGAGGCCTTCCACGGGCTCCTCGTCGACTTCTGCAAGGACCGCGACATCCCGGCCATCGTCAAAGGGCTCCGCGCGGTCTCGGACTTCGACTACGAGCTGCAGATGGCCCAGATGAACAACGGCCTCTCCGGCGTCGAGACGCTCTTCGTACCGACCAATCCCACCTACAGCTTCCTCTCCTCCAGCCTGGTCAAGGAGGTCGCCACCTGGGGCGGCGACGTCTCCCACCTGGTCCCCGAGCCGGTTCAGCGCGCGCTGGCGACACGGCTCGCAAAGCCGTGAGCGGCCCGGCGGGTGCCGAGTCGGGGCATCCGCTGTCGGGTTGAGTGCCGCTGGCCGTACAGTCGCTTCCGTGGACGTTCAGCAGAAACTCGACGAGATCGTGACGGCCGTGGACAGCGCTCGCGCGATGCCCATGTCGGCCTCGTGCGTGGTGAACCGGGCCGAACTGCTCGCCATGCTCGAAGAAGTGCGCCAGGCACTGCCCGGATCGCTCGCGCAGGCCGAGCAACTGATCGGCGGCCGTGAGCAGATGGTCGCCGAGGCCCAGGCAGAGGCCCAGCGGATCATCGAATCCGGGCACGCGGAGCGCGGTTCGCTGGTCTCGGGCACGGAGGTCGTCCGCCAGGCGCAGGCCGAGGCCGAGCAGGTGCTGGCCCAGGCCCGTCAGGAGGCCGCGGAGATCCGAGCCGAGGCGGACGACTACGTCGACAGCAAGCTCGCCAACTTCGAGGTCGTACTCAGCAAGACCATCGGCTCCGTCGAGCGCGGCCGCGAGAAGCTTCTCGGCAGCGGCCCGGGTTCGGAGGAGTGGAACGAGGAGTACGCCGAGGACGCCCCCGAACGTTCCACCGACCCGCGTGAGTTGAGGGAACGCGCCGACAACTACGTGGACGCCAGGCTCGGTTCGGTCTCGGCGGTGCTCTCCAAGACGCTGGAGGCCGTCGGCAGGGGCCGCTCCAAACTGCTGGGCCACGCCCCCTCCGACGATCTCGGCGCCCACATGGCGGCCCAGGACGCGGCCGAGCAGGGTGTGCACACCAGCGACGCCGACTACATGGCCGACCTGGCCGCGCTGAATCAGGGCCAGAGCCCGGCCGGGAGCCGGCCCGCCCCGGCCGCCCCGGTGGCCCCCGCGCAGCCAGGTTATGAGCCGGTCGCGGCTGCCGGCGCCGACCCGTATGCCGCCCATGCCCAGCAAGAGGCGTACTACGGCGGTCAGGACGCCTACGCCTACCAGCAGCAGTACGCCTACTACGGACAGCAGCCCGACCCGTACTACGCGCAGCAGGCACAGCCGCAGCAGAACCAGCCCTACGCGGGTCACCCCCAGGCCCACCCGGGCATGCAGCCGCAGCAGCCCCAGCTCGACGAGACCAGCTTCTTCGACACGAGCATGATCGACCTGGACCAGGTCCGTGAGTACGAGGCCCGCCACGGCCGGCAGCACGGGCAAGGCCACGGGCAGGGTCACGGCGACCCCTACGGCCAGGGCTACGGCCAGGGCGGCCGTTAGCGGCCGGGACTCGATTGGGCCGCTGCGGAACGGTCCAGTATCCTGGCTCTTCGGTCACGCGCACATGGCGATGACTGCTGTCCGGATTTCACAGCCGGACGGCGCCGCACCGTAGAAAGCAGGAAGCCCTGAACGCCCGCCTCGACCCCCGAGCCCCCCTCGTGTTCGACACACGGGAGCTGGGGCGGCGGCCTGGCGCGATGAAGGAGCTGTCCCGCACGGTGAAGTCTCCCGGCGACCTCGGAGTCGAGGTCCTCGGGGTGCCTGACGGCGCCGAGATCGAGCTCGAACTCCGCCTGGAGTCGGTCATGGAGGGTGTGCTCGTCACGGGCACCGCCCGTGCACCGCTCAAGGGGGAGTGCGTAAGGTGTCTGGAGCCGCTTGAGCAGGAATGCGTGGCGGATTTCCAGGAGTTGTTCTCCTACCCCGACGCCGACGACCGGAGCCGCCCCAGCGCGGAAGCCGGCGACGACGCCGAGGAGGAGGAGACCTTCTCCATCGAGGGCGACCATTTCGACCTCGAACCCGTGCTGCGGGACGCGGTGGTGCTGTCACTGCCGCTGCAGCCGGTGTGCCGGGAAGACTGCCCCGGGCTGTGTGCCACATGCGGCGCACGTCTGGCGGACGACCCGGAGCATGATCACGAAGACGCCGTCGACATCCGTTGGGCGGCACTGCAGGGACTCGCCGAAACCATGAAGGACGGCGAGAAGGACGCTCCCCGCGTAGCCGGGGATGACTCACAGGAGAAGTAGCCGTGGCTGTTCCGAAGCGGAAGATGTCGCGCAGCAACACGCGCCACCGCCGGTCGCAGTGGAAGGCTGCGGTCCCCACCCTGGTGAAGTGCGAGCGCTGCCAGGAGCCCAAGCAGCAGCACATCGCGTGCCCCAACTGCGGCACCTACAACAAGCGACAGGTCCTCGAGGTCTGATCGGCTGGTGACAGGCTCCATGTCGGACACCCCGATCCCCGGAGGCGCCGGCCACCGTGGCGGAGGCGACCGGGCGGCAGCGGCGGTGGATGAGGCCTCGTCCCACGCGGTTCTGGAAGGGCGGCTCGGATACGAACTCGAGCCCGCCCTTCTGGTGCGTGCGCTGACGCACCGCTCGTACGCGTACGAGAACGGCGGTCTGCCCACGAACGAACGCCTCGAGTTCCTCGGTGACTCCGTCCTCGGCCTGGTCGTCACCGACACGCTCTACCGTCTGCACCCCGACCTCCCGGAGGGCCAGCTCGCGAAGCTGCGCGCCGCCGTGGTCAACTCGCGTGCCCTCGCCAAGGTGGCGCGCGGCCTGGACCTGGGGGCCTTCATCCGGCTCGGCCGGGGCGAGGAGGGCACGGGCGGACGGGACAAGGCGTCGATCCTGGCCGACACCCTGGAGGCCGTGATCGGCGCGGTCTACCTCGACAAGGGTCTGGAGGCGGCGGGTGAACTCATCCACCGGCTCTTCGATCCTCTGATCGAGCAGTCCTCGAACCTGGGCGCGGGCCTGGACTGGAAGACCAGCCTCCAGGAGCTCACCGCCGCCGAGGGCCTGGGCGTCCCGGAATACCTGGTCACTGAGACCGGCCCCGACCACGAGAAGATCTTCACGGCTGCCGCCCGCGTCGGTGGTGTCGCGTACGGCACCGGCACCGGCCGCAGCAAGAAGGAAGCAGAACAGCAGGCGGCGGAGACGGCCTGGCGCGCGATCCGTGAGGCGGCGGACGCCGCGGCCTCTTCCGGGCCCGACGGTTCCGGTCCGGACGCCTCCTCCGGCGCCAGGGCCTCGTCGCAGGGAGTCTGACGGCTCAGCGGGCTCAGCCTGCGCGCCGCACGGGCTCCGCGCGGCCCCTGCCCATGTGAGGAGAAGCGTGCCCGAGCTGCCCGAGGTGGAAGTGGTGCGCCGGGGCCTGGAGCGCTGGGCGAGCGGCCGTGCGATCACCGACGTCGAGGTGCGCCACCCCCGGGCGGTACGGCGGCACACGGCCGGCGCGGCGGATTTCGCGGCGAGGCTGCGCGGGCACCGCTTCGGCCCCGCGCGGCGCCGCGGCAAGTACCTGTGGCTGCCGCTCGACGACCCGGGTGTCTGCGTACTCGCCCACCTCGGCATGAGCGGGCAGCTCCTCATCCAGCCCGCCGGCGCCCCGGACGAGAGGCATCTGCGGATCCGCGTCACCTTCGCCGACCCCGCGGGTGGCGAGCTGCGCTTCGTCGACCAGCGCACCTTCGGCGGTCTGTCGCTCCATCGCGAGCTCGTCGTGCCGGACTCCGGCGCACTGCCCGACGTCATCGCGCACATCGCACGCGACCCGCTCGACCCGCTGTTCGACGAGAGGGCATTCCACACGGCGCTGCGCCGCCGCCGTACGACCGTGAAGCGGGCGCTGCTCGACCAGTCGCTGATCAGCGGCGTGGGCAACATCTACGCCGACGAGGCCCTGTGGCGGGCCCGGCTGCACTACGAGCGTCCGACGGCGTCGCTGACCCGCCCCCGCACCACGGAGCTCCTGGGCCACATCCGGGACGTGATGAACGCGGCGCTCGCCGCGGGCGGCACGAGTTTCGACAGCCTCTACGTGAACGTCAACGGGGAGTCCGGCTACTTCGAGCGCTCACTCGACGCCTACGGGCGTGAGGACGAGCCCTGCCGGCGCTGCGGCACACCCATGCGCCGCCGCCCGTGGATGAACCGCTCCAGCTACTACTGCCCCAGATGCCAGCCACCGCCGCGCCCCCGGCGCACGGTGCCCGTGGCGCCGGGGAAGGCGGGGACGCGGAACGTCTCCCGGCGACCGGGAAAGTGAAGCGGCAGAGCGGCAGAGGTGCGGCCCCGCCGCCGTGGGCGGTGAGCCCGTCCGCGGGTGAGCGTCAGCGGCCGTCAAGGCAGGACTGACCAGAGCGCGGCACTGGCAAGAATATGGCCCCGATACTGCCCGGGGGCTGTATCGGGGCTCTCACCTGCGCAGACCTCAGTAGCCGAAGTCCTGCGTCCACCAGGGGCCGTCGTCGTCGATGTACTCGCCGACGCCCATCGTGCGGTACTCGCAGTTGAGGATGTTGGCCCTGTGCGAGGGGCTGCGCATCCAGTCGTCCACCACGGACTCGGGGTCCTCCTGACCGCGGGCGATGTTCTCGCCGCCCAGGTCGAGGATGCCGAGGTCCTCGGCGCGGTCCCAGGGGCTGGAGCCGTCCGGGCCGAGGTGGCTGAAGAAGCCCTCGATGGCCATGTCCCGGCTGAAGTCCCCGGCCAGCTCGGCGAGTTGCTTGCTGGCCTTGAGGGGCTTGCAGCCCTCGTCCGCGCGCTCCTCGTTGACGAGCGCCAGCACCTCGGCCTCGTTCTGGGTGGTCTCGCTCACCGGACCGGACTCCGAGCCGCCGCCGGACTCTCCCGAGCCGGACCCCGAGCCGCCGCCCGACCCGGAGCCACTGCCCGATCCGGAGCCGCTGCCCTGCTCGTTCCCCTGACCGTTTCCGTTCCCGCCCTGGCCAGGAGGCTGCTGCGAGTCGTTGCCGCCGCCCGGCTCGGACGGCTGGGAGGGCGGTTCCTGGTTCTGGCCGCCACCGGGCCGCGAGGGGTCGGGCGGTACGTTGCCGCCCTCGGGGCCGCCGTCACCGCCGGGTTCCTGCGAACCGCCTTCGGGCGCGGGCACGTTGGGCTTCGACGACTGGTCGGGAGGACCGCCGGCCTGGACGTCGCTGTACTGCGTGCCGGCGGCACCACCGGGCTGGGGGAGGACTGTGGAAGCGACGGCCACCGCACCCATTGCCATCGCCGCGGACGCTCCCAGAAGTCCCGCCCGTGCCGAGAACCCGCCCCGCTGAGGGGTCGGGGGCATCGGCCTGCGGTGCGAGCCGCCGCGCTGCCGAGGACCGTAGTCGTAGGTGACGACCGGCTCGGGAGCGTGGGGAACACGTCTGTGACGGCCCATCTCAGAAAGTCCTCACATCTCAGGCTCTTCGGAGCCTCGTCCGAATGGGTGAAGCTTGATGGGCGGGACTTTACGGCATGACAGACGGGGCGCATGTGCCGACCGAGGAAATGTCCGGATAGCGTGCGGCCATGACTGCGGGTAATACGAAGCCGAGTGACAATGACTCGTCGGTAACTACGGTGCGCATGACGGCTTGGGTACGCGGCCGGGTCCAGGGAGTCGGCTTCCGCTGGTTCACCCGAGCCGCGGCACTGCGCATCGGAGGCGTCGAGGGCTTCGTCGTGAACCTCGGCGACGGACGCGTCCAGGTCGTCGCCGAGGGAGCGCGGCCCGAGTGCGAACAACTGCTCCAATGGCTGCGGTCCGGCGACACGCCCGGGCACGTCGAAGGCGTCACGGAGATCTGGGACAGGCCGCGTGGAGGCTACACCGGCTTCGCCATTCGATGATCCAAAGCGGTTGCCATTCGGGGCTGACCATGCAAGGCTTCCGCAACGAGTGGTTGAGAGTGATCTTCACGCCCCCCGCGGGCCGCCGCCTCCGGCGATCGAACGCCGTCGAGCCAGGGCCGCCCAGGGCCGCGGGGCGTGATCGTGTTGACCGTCAAACCTTTTGGTGAGAAGCTTGAAGTCCCCCGCAACCGGACTGATTGCTCCGGAAAAACAAGTTCAGAAGTGGTACAGCGGGCGCGATTTTTTCCCTCACGACCAACCACCACTCGGGTTGGTCACTCAGTGTGGAGGACCATCCATCATGGCAAAGGCGCTTCTCGGTTACGTCGGCGGCTCCGACCCCCGAGTCCTCGCCGAGATGCGACGGCTGCAGCAGCGTGTCCAGGACCTGGAATCCGAACTCGTACGGATGCAGGCCGAGAACGACGCTCTGTCGGCTGCCGCACGGCATCAGGACTCGATGCTCGAAGGGATCGACATCGACGTACACCAGGCAGAGCCTGCGTTGACCTGACTCGACCCGTTCCGGGACGGGTCCGGCGTACAGCCTGCCGCTCTCATCAATTCCGCGAGGGACGCTTCGGCGTCCCTTCGTTGTTTCCGGAGTGGGCTCTTCCTCCACCACATCGTGTGGAACGGGTGGTCGTGGGACGTCGGGCGCTGCGCTTACCGACTGATGTGCCCCCCGCCTCACCCGGTGAAACCGATGAGGAACGGCGGGAGTTCGCCGCGCTCGGTGCCCGTACCGGACAGGTGCGGGCGGCAAGTGGACTAGAGTCCGACGGCGTGCACCTGAAGAGCCTGACACTGCGGGGATTCAAGTCCTTCGCCTCCGCCACGACGCTGCGTTTCGAGCCCGGCATCACCTGCGTCGTGGGCCCCAACGGCTCCGGCAAGTCCAATGTCGTGGACGCCCTGTCGTGGGTGATGGGGGAGCAGGGAGCCAAGTCGCTGCGCGGCGGCAAGATGGAGGACGTCATCTTCGCCGGTACGACCGGGCGGCCGCCGCTCGGCCGCGCCGAGGTCTCCCTCACCATCAACAACGCCGACGGCGCGCTGCCCATCGACTACTCCGAAGTCACCATCACGCGGATCATGTTCCGCAACGGCGGCAGCGAGTACCAGATCAACGGCGACACCTGCCGGCTGCTGGACATCCAGGAACTGCTCTCGGACTCCGGCATCGGCCGCGAGATGCACGTGATCGTCGGTCAGGGGCAGCTCGACGGCGTCCTGCACGCCGACCCCAACGGGCGGCGCGCCTTCATCGAAGAGGCAGCGGGAGTTCTCAAGCACCGCAAGCGCAAGGAGAAGGCGCTCCGCAAGCTGGACGCGATGCAGGCCAACCTCGCACGCGTACAGGACTTGACCGACGAGCTGCGGCGCCAGCTCAAGCCGCTGGGCCGTCAGGCGGCCGTGGCGCGCAAGGCACAGGTCATCCAGGCCGATCTGCGTGACGCGAGGCTGAGGCTGCTCGCGGACGACCTCGTCACGTTGAAGGAAGCCCTCAGATCGGAGATCGCCGACGAGGCGGCGCTCAAGGAGCGCAAGGACGCCGTGGAGGCAAGGCTGAAGGACGCGCTGCGCCGCGAGGCCGACCTGGAGCAGCAGGTGCGGATGCTGACGCCGCGTCTGGAGCGCGCCCAGCAGACGTGGTACGAGCTCTCGCAGCTCGCCGAGCGGGTGCGCGGCACCATCGGCCTCGCCGACCAGCGCGTCCAGCACGCTGAGGCCGAGCCCGTCGAGGAGCGCCGGGGCCGCGACCCGGAGGACATGGAGCGGGAGGCCACCCGGATCCGCGAGCAGGAGGCGGAGCTGGAGGCCGCGCTGGAGGCGGCCGAACGGGCCCTGGACGACACTGTCGCGCACCGTGCCGAGCTGGAGCGGCAACTCCACGAGGAGGAACGCCGGCTCAAGGACGCGACCCGCGCAATCGCCGACCGCCGGGAGGGCCTCGCCCGGCTGCACGGCCAGGTCAACGCCGCCCGCAGCAGGGCCGCCTCGGCACAGTCGGAGATCGACCGGCTGACGACCGCACGTGACGAGGCGCAGGAGCGCGCGGCGGCGGCGCAGGAGGAGTACGAGAGCCTCCAGGCAGAGGTCGACGGGCTGGACGCCGGAGACACCGAGCTCGCCGAGCGGCACGAGGCCGCCAAGCGGGAACTCGCGGAGGCGGAGGCCGCGCTCTCGGCGGCCCGTGAGGCCGTGACGACCGTGGAACGGGAGCGCGCGGCCACGTCCGCCCGGCACGACGCCCTCGCCCTGGGTCTGCGGCGCAAGGACGGAACCGGCGCGCTGCTCTCCGCCACCGACGCGCTGAGCGGGCTGCTCGGGCCCGCTGCCGAACTGCTCAGCGTCACACCGGGGTTCGAGGTGCCGGTCGCGGCGGCTCTGGGCGCTGCGGCGGACGCCGTCGCGGTCGCCGACACCTCGACCGCCGCGGACGCGCTGCGGCTCCTGCGCAAGCACGACGCGGGACGGGCGGCGCTGCTGCTGGGCTCCCGGTCCGTACCGGAGTCCGGCCCCGCCTCCGCCGGCGGAGGCCACGGGCCGGTGCCGGAGCACGGGCCGGCCGTGCGGGGTGACGGCGGGGCGACACCGGCCGCGCAGCTCGTACGGGCTCCCGCCGAGCTGATGCCCGCCGTGCACAGGCTGCTGCGGGACATGGTGGTCGTCGGGACGCTGGAGGACGCCGAGCAGACAGTGGCGGAGCGGCCGGGCACGGTGGCCGTGACGGCCGAAGGAGACGTGCTCGGCGCCCACTTCGCGCATGGCGGCTCCGCCGGCGCGCCCAGCCTTCTGGAGGCGCAGGCGTCCGTCGACGAGGCGGCGGCCGAGCTGGAGGAGCTGGCGGCCCGGCACACGGAGCTGAGCGAGGAGCAGGAGCGGGCGAGGGAGCGGCGCCGTGAGTGCGCCGCGCTCGTCGAGGACCTGGGAACGCGGCGCAGCGCGGCCGACAGGGAGAAGTCGCAGATCGCAGGGCGGCTCGGAACCCTGGGCGGGCAGGCCAGGGGCGCGGCCGGCGAGGCCGAGCGTACGGCCGCGGCCGTCGCGAAGGCGGAAGCCGCACTCGCCCGGGCGAGCGAGGAGGCCGAGGAGCTGGCGGAACGGCTGTCCGTGGCCGAGGAGGCCCAGCAGGACGAGGACACCGAGCCGGACACCTCCCTGCGGGACCGGCTCTCGGCGGACGGCGCGAACGCGCGGCAGACCGAGATGGAGGCACGGCTCCAGGTGCGTACGCACGAGGAGCGCGTCAAGTCGCTCGCTGGGCGGGCGGATTCACTCGACCGTGCGGCGCGCGCGGAGCGCGAGGCGCGGGTGCGCGCCGAGCAGCGCCGTGCACGGATGCGGCACGAAGCCGAGGTCGCGGGTGCGGTGGCCTCCGGGGCGCGGCAGCTGCTGGCACACGTCGAGGCGTCGCTGAGCCGCGCGCAGGAGGAGCGCGAGGCGGCCGGGCAGGCGAAGAGCGAGCGTGAGCGTGCGCTGACCGCGGAGCGCAACGAGGGCCGCGAGCTCAAGGACGAGCTGGACAAGCTGACCGACTCGATGCACCGCGGCGAGGTGCTGGGCGCCGAGAAGCGGATGCGGGTGGAGCAGCTGGAGACGAAGGCGCTGGAGGAGCTGGGAGTCGAGCCCGCCGGGCTGGTGGGCGAGTACGGGCCCGACCAGCTCGTACCGCCGTCCCTGCCGGCGGAGGGCGAGGAGCTCCCCGAGGACCCGGAGCATCCGCGCAACAAGCCGGTGCCCTTCGTGCGTGCCGAGCAGGAGAAGCGACTGAAGTCGGCCGAGCGTGCCTACCAGAAGCTGGGGAAGATCAATCCCCTGGCCCTGGAGGAGTACGCGGCGCTGGAGGAGCGCCACCAGTTCCTCAGCGAGCAGCTCGAGGACCTGAAGAAGACCCGGGCCGACCTGCTGCAGGTCGTGAAGGAGGTCGACGAGCGCGTCGAACAGGTCTTCACCGAGGCCTACTACGACACCGCGCGCGAGTTCGAGGGCGTCTTCTCCAGGCTCTTCCCGGGCGGCGAGGGCCGCCTGGTGCTGACCGACCCGGACGACATGCTCGCGACCGGGGTCGACGTGGAGGCGCGGCCCCCGGGCAAGAAGGTCAAGCGGCTCTCCCTGCTCTCCGGCGGGGAGCGTTCGCTCACGGCGGTGGCCCTGCTGGTGTCGATCTTCAAGGCGCGTCCCAGTCCCTTCTACGTCATGGACGAGGTGGAGGCGGCGCTGGACGACACCAACCTCCAGCGGCTGATCGGCCTCATCGAGGAGCTCAAGGACAGCTCCCAGCTGATCGTGATCACGCACCAGAAGCGCACGATGGAGGTCGCGGACGCGCTCTACGGCGTTTCGATGCAGGGCGACGGCGTCACCAAGGTGATCAGTCAGCGCCTGAGTTGAGGTCTTGTCAGCTCCGGCCGTTGCTGCAACGCAGAGTCGACCACTATCTCTTCACATCTTGAACGACCCGGTGAGGGCCGTCGTGAGAACCGTTACGTCGATTCAATGAGTACGGACCTATTGACTTCGGAACTTAAAGCCATAGTCTCTGCAGCGTCACTTTTACCTTCAAGCTGTGGCGCGTGCGGTCTGCGTGCCCGTCTCGGAGGGGACACCGTTCCGAACCCGGCCGCAGGCCGGGCACGCAGGAGAGACCTTGACGAGCAACCCAGAAACGGCGCCACCGGCGGCAGGCGGTCAGACCCCGCCGCTCGGACGTGTCGTCTTCATCGCAGCAGCGGCCGCCATGGGCGGCTTCCTCTTCGGCTACGACAGCTCCGTGATCAACGGGGCCGTCGAGGCGGTACGCGGCAAGTTCGAGGCCGGATCGGCCATGCTCGCCCAAGTCATCGCCGCGGCGCTCATCGGCAGTGCGATCGGCGCCGCCCTCGCCGGCCGTATCGCGGACCGAATAGGCCGTATCAGGGTCATGCAGATCGCCGCCGTGATCTTCACCGTGAGCGCCGTCGGCTCGGCGCTGCCCTTCGCGCTCTGGGACCTCGCGCTGTGGCGCGTGCTCGGCGGCGTGGCCATCGGCATGGCCTCCGTGATCGGTCCGGCCTATATCGCCGAGGTCTCACCGCCCGCGTACCGCGGACGTCTCGCCTCCTTCCAGCAGGCAGCGATCGTCGTCGGCATCGCCGTCTCGCAGCTGGTCAACTTCGCGATCCTCACGCTCGCGGACGGCGACCAGCGCGGGAAGCTCGCGGGCCTGGAGGCGTGGCAGTGGATGCTCGGCATCATGGTGCTCCCGTCGGTCGCCTACTTCCTGCTCTCCTTCGTGATTCCCGAGTCGCCGCGCTACCTGATCTCCGTCGGGCAGCACGACAAGGCGCGGAAGGTGCTCGGCAGTGTCGAGGGCGAGCACGAGAGGCTCGACGCCCGTGTGGACGAGATCGAGCAGCAGATGCGCACGGAGCACAAGTCCACGTTCAAGGACCTGCTGGGCGGCCGCTTCGGGTTCCTGCCCATCGTCTGGGTCGGCATCGGGCTCTCCGTCTTCCAGCAGCTCGTCGGCATCAACGTGGTCTTCTACTACTCCTCGACGCTGTGGCAGTCCGTCGGGATCAATCCCGAGAGCTCGTTCTTCTACTCCTTCACGACCTCGATCGTGAACATCATCGGCACCGTCATCGCGATGGCGCTGGTGGACAGGATCGGCCGCAAGCCGCTGGGATTCATCGGGTCCGTCGGCATGACCCTCTCGCTGGCCGCCGTGGCCTGGGCCTTCTCGGCCGTGCGGGGATCGGGCGAGAACGTCTCGCTGCCGGACACCCAGGGCACGGTCGCCCTCGTCGGCGCGCACACCTTCACGCTCTTCTTCGCGCTCTCCTGGGGCGTCGTCGTGTGGGTGCTGCTCGGCGAGATCTTCCCGAACAAGCTCCGTGCCGCCGGTCTCGGCATCGCCGCGGCCGCTCAGTGGGTCGCCAACTGGGTGATCACCGCCAGCTTCCCGAGCCTGTCGGAGTGGAACCTGTCCGGCACGTACGTGATCTACACGATCTTCGCCCTGCTCTCGATTCCGTTCCTGCTCAAGTGGGTGCCGGAACCGAAGGGCAAGGCGTTGGAGGAGATGGGCTAACCGAACCCCGCCGCCCGCTCCTCTGCACGGTCGCCGCCCCGGTCCGGGAAGGGCCGGGGCGGCGGCGTGCGCGGGGGCGTGCCCGCGCACTGTTGACGGTGGCGGATACTGGACGGCCTATGGACATCGTCATCCTTGTTGCAGTCATCGCCGTGGTCGCGCTGGCCGCGATCAGCGGGCTCGTCGTCAGCGGCCGGAAGAAGAAGGCCGCCACCGCCGGGAAGTCCGCGGACGCCCGCGCCACGGCCACCGCACCCGCCGAACCACATGTGGGCGAGGAGGCTGCCGGCACCGCCGAAGCGCCGCGCAGAACGATCGAGGAGGTCGGTCTCCCGGCCACCGAGGCCGAGGCGCCCGCCGCTCCCGCTCCCGCCGAGCCCGCCATCGAGACCCCGGAGCCCGCCGAGGGGCGGCTCGTACGGCTGCGCTCCCGGCTGTCCCGTTCGCAGAGCTCCCTCGGCCAGGGGCTCCTCTCGCTGCTCTCGCGTGAGCATCTCGACGACGCGACCTGGGAGGAGATCGAGGACACACTGCTGACCGCCGACGTCGGTGTCGCCCCTACACAGGAGCTGGTCGAACGGCTCCGCGAGCGCGTACGCGTCCTCGGCACCCGCACGCCCGAGGACCTGCGCGGCCTTCTGCGCGCCGAACTCCTCACGCTGGTCGGTCCCGACCTGGACCGCACCGTCCACACCGAGACCCGGGGCGCGGTCGACAGGCCGGGCGTCGTACTGGTCGTCGGCGTGAACGGCACCGGCAAGACCACCACCACCGGGAAGCTCGGGCGCGTACTCGTGGCCGACGGCCGGTCCGTGGTGCTCGGCGCCGCCGACACCTTCCGCGCCGCCGCCGCCGACCAGCTGCAGACGTGGGGGAAGCGCGTCGGCGCCCGTACCGTGCGCGGGCCGGAGGGCGGCGACCCGGCATCCGTGGCCTTCGACGCGGTCAAGGAGGGCACCGACGCGGGTGCCGACGTGGTGCTCATCGACACCGCGGGCCGGCTGCACACCAAGACCGGACTGATGGATGAGCTGGGCAAGGTCAAGCGCGTCGTGGAGAAGCAGGGCCCGGTCGACGAGGTGCTGCTCGTGCTCGACGCCACGACCGGGCAGAACGGCCTTGTGCAGGCCCGGGTCTTCGCCGAGGTCGTGGACATCACCGGGATCGTGCTGACGAAGCTGGACGGCACGGCCAAGGGCGGCATCGTCGTCGCGGTCCAGCGTGAACTCGGCGTGCCCGTCAAGCTCGTCGGGCTGGGCGAGGGCGCCGACGACCTGGCGCCGTTCGAGCCGGAGGCCTTCGTCGACGCGCTGATCGGCGGGGAGTGACGCTGATCGGCGGCGAGTGACCCAGCCGCGGCACCCGTCGGCCCGTACGGCCCCGCACGTGGAGCGCCCCGTCCCGCGGTGCAGACGGGACGGGGCGCGATTGCGGCGGCCGCGGGCGGTGCCCGTGCCGCGTACGGTCAGGCCGCCGACCGGTGGCAGACGTAGGCCAGCGTGCCCAGCAGCAGCCGGGCCTGCGGCGGGCGGCCCGCGCACTCGAGCGTCGGAGGACGCAGCCAGCGCACGGCGCCGAGGCCGCCGAGGTCCGACGGGGGAGCGGTGATGTGCTCGCCCTCGCCGAGCCCGCGGAGGTCCAGCCGGGCGTCGTCCCAGCCCATCCGGTAGAGGAGTTCGGGGAGTTCGGCGGCGGCTCCGGGGGCGACCAGGAACCACATGCGGCCGTGCGGAGCGAGGGCGACGGGACCGAGCGGCAGGCCCATGCGCTCGAGCCGTACCAGCGCGTGGCGGCCGGCTGCCTCGCCGACCTCGATCACGTCGAAATGCCGCCCGGCCGGCAGCAGCAGTGCCGCGCCAGGGCACCGCGCCCAGGCCTCGCCCGCCTCGTCGAGGGTCGCTCCTGCGGGCACTTCCAGCGAGGCGTCGAGGGGATGCGCTCCGGGCGCGGGGCAGACGGCGGCGCCGCACGAGCACTCGATGCGTCCGCCGACGGCGCGTACGGCGCGGGCGCCCGGGACCACCGGCCACCCCCACAGGCCGGTGTACTCCGCCACTGCCGTGGCGGCGGTGGCGCGGTGGCGCCGCCGAGCGCCGGGACGCAGTTGATGGATGTCGCGGATGCCGCCCAGACCGCCGATGGCGCCGATCGTGAAGCCCATGCTCCCTCCAACGGGTCCTGCCTGCCGATGGTTACGAGCGGGCTGCGCACTGTGACGGGTCACAGGCGTGACAGGCCGCTCGTGCCGGCCGGGTCATGTGTCAAGTGAATCGTGTGCGGCGGCAGCGGGGTTCATTCGAAGGGGTGGCGAATGGTGGCGATTCCGCGAACCCCCTCGCCTGAGCAGTGATCGGAAGGTTACTTTCGGTACACACGGATGGCGGCAGCTTCGCCGCGTGGGTATGCCGGAGGCATGGTGTGGGGGCGGTGAGGGGCCTGATGGGGGCATTACCGGTTGGTGAGGGCGAGAAGCTCCCCAACGAGCAGCTGAGTTCGTGGTTCCTGCGGAGCGGCTGGTCCAAGGGCGAGCTGGCGCGCCAGGTCAACCGCCGGGCCCGGCAGCTGGGCGCGCACCACATCAGCACCGACACCTCGCGCGTACGCCGCTGGCTGGACGGGGAGCAGCCGCGTGAGCCCATTCCGCGCATCCTCTCCGAGCTCTTCTCCGAACGCTTCGGCTGCGTCGTCGCGGTCGAGGACCTCGGGCTGCGGCCCACCCGCCGCTCGCCCGCAGCCTCCGGGGTCGACCTTCCGTGGGCCGGGCCGCAGACCGTCGCGATGATCAACGAGTTCACGCGCAGCGACCTGATGCTGGGGCGGCGCGGCTTCCTGGGCACGTCGCTGGCCGTCTCCGCCGGGCCCGCGCTGATCGAGCCGATGCAGCGCTGGCTCGTTCCCAGCCCGGCGGCAACGGACGCGGGTGCCGCCGAGGGCGTCCCCGGTGCCGTCTCCGTGCCGCCCGGGCCGTCCGCCTCCGCCGTCTCCCCGTACGACGGCGGCGCGGCCGGCGGGCAGGTCGTGCCGCTGCCCGTCAAGGGCGGCGCGGGGCGGCGCACGGAGAAGCTGTCGATGCCCGAGATCGAACTGCTGGAGCACACCACGGTGATGTTCCGGCAGTGGGACGCGCAGTGCGGTGGCGGGCTCCGCCGCAAGGCGGTCGTCGGGCAGCTCCACGAGGTGACGGACCTGCTGCAGGAGAAGCACGCCGAGGCGGTCGGGCGGCGGCTGTTCCGTGTCACGGCCGAACTCGCCGCGCTGGCGGGCTGGATGAGCTACGACGTCGGCCTGCAGCCCACCGCGCAGAAGTACTTCGTGCTCGCCCTGCACGCCGCGAAGGAGGCGGGGGACCGGCCGCTCGGCTCGTACGTACTGAGCAACATGGGCCGGCAGATGATCCATCTGGGCCGCCCGGACGACGCCTTGGAGCTGATTCATCTCGCGCAGTACGGCAGCCGGGAGGGGGCCACGGCGCGTACGCAGGCGATGCTGCACGCGATGGAGGCCCGTGCCTACGCGAACATGGGCCAGCCCGGGAAGTGCAGGCGCGCGGTGCGGATGGCCGAGGACACCTTCGAGGACGCCGCGCCCGCCGACGGCGACCCGGACTGGATCCGCTTCTTCTCGGAGGCCGAGCTGGAGGCGGAGACCGCGCACTCCTACCGCGACCTCGCCTACTCCTCAGGCCGGAGTCCGACCTACGCGTCGATGGCGCGTCCGGCCATGGAGCGGGCCGTGGAGCTCTTCCGGCGGGAGGCGGAGGAGACCGACGGCGGCGGCCACCGCCGTTCGTACGCGCTGAACCTCCTCGGGATGGCGAGCGTGCATCTGCTGCAGAAGGAGCCGGAGGACTGCGCCTTCCGCGCGGGCGAGGCGATCGAGGTCGCGAGGACGCTCCGCTCCGAACGTGTGAACAACCGGCTGCGCAGGACCGCCGCCTGGGCGGCGCGCGACTTCGGCGAGGTGGCGGAGGTGGCGCGGCTCGGCGAGCGGCTGGCCGCGGAGCTGCACGACACCGAGGCGGTCGCGGTGGCGGGGTGAGCCCGCCGCCCTCCGGCACCGGCCGGAAACCCGACGGATCGGCGAACTCGTGGAACCCATCCGCGAGTTGATCCGTCCAACCCCTGACAGCCGGCCGCGACAAGCACCCCGGACACCCGACAGGCTCCCCCCGATGCCATGTCGTACAGGGTGCGCGTCGCGGCCGGTTCCTCTTGCCCGGAGCGCGGAGCGGCTCGTTCTCCCGCCCGTCCGGCAGTTCACCGGTACGTAACACCACCGCGCGGATCGTCACCACGGCGAAACAACACGCGGCATCGACGGAAACGCAGCGCGGCGACTGTGGCTTGCACCCCCCGGCCTTCCCGCCCGTCCCGTTCCGTTCCGCGCGGGCCGGTACCTTGAGGAGACATCCATTGAACGGCGCCGATACCGCATTCGTACTGATCAGCGCGTTTCTGGTCATGTTGATGACGCCCGGCCTCGCCTTCTTCTACGGAGGCATGGTCCGGGTCAAGAGCGCGCTCAACATGCTGATGATGTCCTTCGTTTCGCTGGGCATCGTGAGCATCCTCTGGGTGCTCTACGGCTACTCCCTCGCCTTCGGGTCCGACACCGCCGGAGTCATCGGCAACTTCGACTTCGCCGGGCTGAAGGGCATCACCGACGGATCGCTGACCGAGAAGGGCGGCATTCCGGTCTTCGCGTTCGCGCTCTTCCAGATGATGTTCGCGATCCTCACCCCCGCGCTGATGAGCGGTGCGCTCGCCGACCGCGTCAAGTTCGGCGCCTGGGCGGCGTTCATCGCGCTGTGGGTGACCCTCGTCTACTTCCCCGTCGCGCACTGGGTGTGGGCCGAGGGCGGCTGGCTCTTCGAGCTCGGCGTGATCGACTTCGCCGGAGGCACCGCCGTACACATCAACGCCGGTGTCGGCGCTCTCGCGGCCGTGCTGGTCGTCGGCAAGCGCATCGGCTTCAAGAAGGACCCGATGCGTCCGCACAGCCTGCCGCTGGTGGTGCTCGGCGCCGCACTGCTGTGGTTCGGCTGGTTCGGCTTCAACGCGGGCTCGGCGCTCGCCGCGGACGGCACCGCCGCCCTCATGGCCATGAACACGCAGCTGGCGACGGGAGCGGCCGTACTGGGCTGGCTCGTCTACGAGCGCGTACGGCACGGCGCGCCGACCACCCTCGGTGCCGCCTCGGGCGCCATCGCGGGACTCGTCGCGATCACCCCGTCAGGCGCGCACGTCAACGCTGTGGGCGCGCTGGCCATCGGCCTGGTCGCCGGGCTCGTGTGCTCCTGGGCCGTCAGCCTCAAGTTCAAGCTGGGCTTCGACGATTCGCTGGACGTCGTGGGCGTGCACCTCGTCGGCGGTGTCATCGGCACGCTGATGGTCGGATTCCTGGCCACGGGCGGCGAAGGCGGCATCGCGCAGTTCGGCAAGCAGGCCACCGGGGCCTTCTCGGTGATGGGCTACTCGTTCGTGGTCTCCTGGATCATCGCCAAGCTGATCCACGTGACGATCGGCATGCGTGCGAGCGAGGAGGAGGAGACGGGCGGTCTCGACCGCGCCTACCACGCGGAGACCGCGTACGACTTCAGCGCGGTCGGCGGCTCCACGTCCGCGTCCTCCTCCGGAGCGCCCGCGGCGCGTCCCGCCGCGGCGGTGCCCGGCACGGGAGCACACGACGACGGGGAGACGACGGACGGCCGGCTCTCCGGGAAGAAGGTTGACGCATGAAGCTCATCACGGCGGTCATCAAGCCGCACCAGCTGGAGGACGTGAAGGAGGCGCTGCGCGCCTTCGGCGTGCAGGGCCTGACGGTCACCGAGTCCAGCGGATACGGACGCCAGCGCGGCCACACCGAGGTCTACCGGGGCGCCGAGTACACCGTCGACCTCGTGCCGAAGGTACGGATCGAGGTGCTCGCGGAGGACGGGGACGCCGAGGAGCTCCTGGAGATCGTGGTCAAGTCCGCCCGCACGGGGAAGATCGGCGACGGCAAGGTCTGGACGGTCCCCGTCGAGACCGCCGTACGGGTCCGCACCGGCGAGCGCGGACCGGACGCCCTCTAGGCGACGGCGGACATGGGCGGACACCCGGTACGGCCGCAGGGCACGGCTACGGAGACGGAGGCGGAACCGGAAGCCGTCGTGGAGGCGGAGCCGGGCGGCTATGCGGCGGCCCGGCTGCGTCTCCTGCGCGGCGAGGACGGCACGGCGGCGGGGGCGCCCCGCCGTGCCGAGCTGGCGCGCCTCACCGACCGCTGGCTGACCGGGCTGCTGGGGGACGCGGGTGAGGGATTCGCCCTGGTCGCCGTCGGCGGCTACGGACGGGGAGAGCTGTCCCCGCGCAGCGACCTGGATCTGCTGCTGCTCCACGACGGCAGCGCCGGGCCCGGCGGCGTCGCGCGGATCGCGGACCGGGTCTGGTATCCGGTCTGGGATCTCGGGATCGCCCTCGACCACTCCGTACGTACCACCGCCGAGGCCCGTGCCACGGCGAAGGACGACCTGAAGGTCCAGCTCGGGCTCCTCGACGCGCGGCACGTCGCCGGTGACGAGGGGCTGACCGCCGGCATGCGCGCCGAACTGCTCGCGCAGTGGCGGGCGCAGGCCCCGGAGCGGCTCCCCGAGCTGCTGGAGATGGCGGGCGAACGGGCACGTACCCAGGGCGAGCTGCGCTTCCTGCTGGAGCCCGACCTGAAGGAGGCCCGCGGCGGGCTCCGGGACGCCACGGCGCTGCGCGCGGTCGCCGCGTCCTGGCTGGCCGACGCGCCGCGCGGGGGACTGGCACAGGCGCGCGAGGCGCTGCTGGACGTCCGGGACGAGCTCCACCTGACCACCGGCCGTGCCACCGACCGGCTCGCCCTGCAGGACCAGGACCAGGTCGCCGCCGCGCTGGGGCTCGCGGACGCCGACGCCCTGCTGCGGCAGGTCTACGAGGCGGCCCGCACCGTCGGCTACGCCGCGGACGTGACATGGCGCGAGGTGGGGCGCGTGCTGAAGTCGCGGGGAGGGCGCGGCTCGCGGCTGCGCGGGCTGCTCGGCGGCAGGGGCGGATCCGGCGCGGGCCGCGGCGGTACGCGGCAGGGCGCCGGACAGGAACGCACCCCGCTGGCCGAAGGCGTCGTCGAGCACGAGGGCGAGGCGGCGCTCGCCCGTACGGCAAGGCCCGAACGCGACCCGGTGCTGCCGCTGCGCGCCGCCGCGGCCGCCGCGCAGGCGCAGCTCCCGCTGGCGCTGCCCGCCGTACGGAGGCTGGCGGCGGCACCCGGTCTGCCGGTGCCGTGGCCCGCAGAGGCGCGCGAGGAGTTCATCACCCTGCTCGGTGCGGGCGAGGCGACGGTGCCCGTCTGGGAGGCGCTCGACGCAGAGGGCCTGATCGGCCGTCTGCTGCCGGACTGGGAGCGGGTGCGGTGCCGCCCGCAGCGCAATCCCGTGCACCGCTTCACCGTCGACCGTCACCTGGTGGAGACCGCGGTACGGGCCTCCGCGCTGACCCGGCGCGTACAGCGCCCGGACCTGCTGCTGGCCGCGGCGCTGCTGCACGACATCGGCAAGGGCTGGCCGGGGGACCACTCCGTGGTGGGCGAGACGATCGCGTACGACATGGCCTGCCGGATGGGCTTCGGCGCTCAGGACGCGGACGTGCTCGCCAGGCTCGTACGCCACCATCTGCTGCTCGTGGAGACCGCGACCCGGCGGGATCTGGACGACCCGGCGACGGTCCGGTCGGTCGCCGACCTCGTCGGCGGCGCGGGCACGCTCGAACTGCTGCACGCCCTGACGGAGGCCGACGCGCTGGCCACGGGCCCGGCGGCGTGGTCGGCCTGGCGGGGTACGCTCGTCGCGGACCTGGTCAAACGGGTCGCGGGGGTGCTGGCGGGCGAGGCGGTCGAGGAGCACACCGAGCCGTTCGTCCCGTCAGCGGAGGCGGAACGGCTCGCGATCGAGTCGTGGCGCACGCAGGGTCCCGCCCTCGCGCTGAGCACACCGGGAGCGGACGCGCAGCGATACGCGGACGGACGCGGCTCTCGCGCTGGAGGCGCTCCCGGCGACGGGGACGCTCCCGGCGGGGTCCACGGGCCGGATCAGGAGGGCGCCGTCGGCGACGCGGACGCGTCGCACGGCGGGCAGGTCGGCGTCGAACTGCTCGTCACCGTTCCGGCACGTCCCGCGCCCGACTACCCGGCCCCCGCGCCGTTCGCACCCGGCGGCGGGGAGGCCCGCGCGACGGCCTACGCCATGGGCGCCCTCCCCGCCGTCGCGGGCGTCCTCGCGCTGCACCGGATGACCGTACGGGCAGCGGACCTGCGCGTGCTGCGGCTGCCGGGAACGGTGACCGGGGGCACGGGCGCCGAGCCCGGCGGGCCTGGTGAGCCCGGTGAGGACGCGGCGGTGCTGCTGCTCTCGTGGCGGGTGGCCGCCGAGTACGGTTCGCTGCCCCCGGCGCTGCGGCTCCGCGCGGACCTGGCGCGCGCCCTCGAAGGCTCCCTCGACATCGCGGCCCGCCTCGCCGAACGCGAGGCCGCCTACCGCGGGCCGCGCCGGCGCAGGCCTCTGCAGGCTCCGCCGCCGCGGGTCACGGTGGCGCCGGACGGCTCCGAGCTGGCGACCGTACTGGAGGTACGGGCACAGGACGCCCCGGGACTGCTGTACCGCATCGGACGTGCGCTGGAGGGCGCGGGCGTACTGGTCCGCAGCGCGCACGTCAGCACCCTCGGCGCCAACGCCGTGGACGCCTTCTACCTCACGGGGGCGGACGGCGACCCGCTGCCCACCGCCGAGGCCGCCGGGCTGGCTCGCGAACTCGAACGTGAGCTCGGGCGCGTACCGGACCAGGCGGCGTAGCGGCGTACCGTGCGGGGCGGCGAACCCGGCCTGGGTGGTTGACCGGCGGGGGCCGGCCACCGGCCGGGCGGAACCGGCGGCGCGTGGCGCCGAACCAGGCGGTCCCCGTGCCCGGAAGGCGCCGCCGACCGGTCGCCGACCGGACCTGACCGCACTCCGCGCGGACGGATACCCTGGGAGGCCGACCGCCGACCTGACCCAGTACCCAGACGCGAAGGATCCGCGAACGCCGTGTTCGACACTCTCTCCGATCGCCTCGCAGCGACCTTCAAGAACCTCCGGGGCAAGGGCCGCTTGTCCGAGGCGGACATCGACGCCACGGCGCGCGAGATCCGCATCGCCCTGCTGGAGGCGGATGTCGCCCTGCCCGTCGTGCGCGCCTTCATCAAGCAGGTCAAGGAGCGCGCGGTGGGGAGCGAGGTCTCCCAGGCACTGAATCCCGCGCAGCAGGTCATCAAGATCGTCAACGAGGAGCTGGTAGGCATCCTCGGTGGCGAGACCCGTCGCCTGCGGTATGCCAAGAATCCGCCGACCGTCATCATGCTCGCCGGTCTGCAGGGTTCCGGTAAGACGACGCTGGCGGGCAAGCTCGGCCGCTGGCTGAAGCAGCAGGGGCACGCACCGCTGCTCGTCGCCTGTGACCTCCAGCGCCCCAACGCCGTCAACCAGCTCTCCGTCGTGGCCGAGCGTGCGGGCGTCGCCGTCTTCGCACCGGAGCCGGGCAACGGCGTGGGCGACCCCGTGAAGGTCGCCGAGGACTCCGTGGTCCACGCGCGCGACAAGCACCACGACGTGATCGTCGTCGACACCGCCGGGCGTCTCGGCATCGACGAGGAGCTGATGCGCCAGGCCGCCGACATCCGTGACGCGGTCAGCCCCGACGAGATCCTCTTCGTCGTCGACGCGATGATCGGTCAGGACGCGGTCACCACGGCCGAGGCCTTCCGTGACGGCGTCGGCTTCGACGGTGTGGTGCTCTCCAAGCTCGACGGCGACGCACGCGGCGGTGCCGCGCTCTCGGTCGCCCAGGTCACCGGCAAGCAGATCATGTTCGCCTCCAACGGCGAGAAGCTGGACGACTTCGACGCGTTCCACCCGGACCGCATGGCCTCGCGCATCCTCGGCATGGGCGACGTGCTCACGCTCATCGAGAAGGCCGAGCAGACCTTCGACCAGCAAGAGGCCGAGAAGATGGCCGCGAAGCTGCAGAAGGGGCCGAAGGAGTTCACGCTCGACGACTTCCTCGCGCAGATGGAGCAGGTCCGCAAGATGGGCTCCATCTCCAAGCTGCTCGGGATGATGCCCGGCATGGGCCAGATGAAGGAGCAGATCAACGACCTCGACGAGCGCGAGGTCGACCGTACGGCTGCGATCATCAAGTCGATGACGCCCGGCGAGCGCGCCGAGCCGACGCTGATCAACGGCTCGCGCCGTGCCCGTATCGCGAGGGGCTCCGGCGTGGAGGTCAGCGCCGTGAAGAACCTGGTGGAGCGGTTCTTCGAGGCCCGCAAGATGATGTCCCGCATGGCACAGGGCGGCGGAATGCCCGGCATGCCGGGGATGCCCGGCATGGGTGGCGGTGCCGGCAAGAAGAAGCCCAAACAGCAGAAGAAGGCCAAGGGCAAGCGCCAGTCGGGCAACCCGATGAAGCGCAAGCAGGAGGAGCAGGCCGCGGCTCAGCGCAAGGCCGCCGGACAGGGCGGCGCGTTCGGCGGCGCGGGTGCGGCGCAGAGCCCCGAGGACTTCGAACTTCCGCAGGAGTTCAAGGACATGCTGCCCCCGAAGTGAACCATCGGGCGCGGGGGCGGATGATGTCGTTCATGCGCGTATACATCCGGCCCCCGCAGCCCGGCGACGAGACCGCCTACCGAGAGGCGGTGCTCCGCTCGGCCGACCATCTCAGCCCCTGGAACCCGGTGGAGCCGGACGGGCTCCCGGACCTTCTGCGGCGTCAGGGCCCCGCGCTCCGCAGCTTCATGATCTTCGACAGTGACGACGACGGGCTGGTCGGACGCGTCAACGTCGCGAACATCGTGCGTGCCCGCTTCTGCAACGGAGCGCTCGGCTACGACAGTTACGTGCCCTACGCGGGCACCGGCCGCATGACCGAGGGCATGCGGCTCATCGTCGACCGGTGTTTCGAGAGCGCACCGCAGGGGCTGGGGCTGCACCGCCTGGAGATCAACGTCCAGCCGGAGAACCACCGCTCCACCGCCATGGCGCGGCGCCTCGGCTTCCGGCACGAGGGCTTCTCGCCGCGGCTGCTCTTCCTGAACGACGCCTGGCGGGACCACGAGCGCTTCGCGATCACCGCCGAGGAGTGGCCGGAGGCCCGGGCCGCCGGGTCCCGCGGACAGGAGCGCGGCCGGCCCGCGTCCCGGACGGGACGGACAGGCCGAACGGAGCGGTCGGGCAGGCCGGAGCGGACTGGACGGACGGAGCGGCCGGAGCCTGACGCCGGCCTGAGCGTCGAGCGCTGACGGGCGGACGGGGGCGCGGCGGCTCGCGGATTCCTTTCACGGTCGCGCATGTGACGCTCCGCCAAGAGAAAGATGTACGGTACATCGGCACATGCCGCCAGAGCGGTTCCCACCCGGCGACGGCCCCGGTGGCGTTCCGCCGCCCGGCTCCTTCTGCCACTCCTCCCGCCATTCCCCCTCGGACACCGGAGAGTCATATGCGCAACAGATCCGCTCCGGCCGCACTGAGCCTCGCCGCGGCCGCCCTCCTCGCCGCGGTTCCCGTCCCCGCCGCCGCTGCCACCGCATCAGCGCCGGAATCGGCCGAAGCCTCGGAATCGGCCTCAGCCCTGGACGCGGCCTCGTCCCGACGTGACGGCTGCCCCCAGCTGTCGAAGAGGCTCAAGTGGCACGGACACAACCGCGCCGGACTCCAGCGGACGATCGACGAACGCGGCCTGTGCGGCGACCACGGCAGGGGCGGCCACCGGGCCCGGCCCGTCGCCGCCTTCGACTGGGACAACACGGTCACCAAGAACGACACCACCGACGTGACGCTCGCCTGGGCGCTGAAGCACGACAAGATCCTTCAGCCCAGGAGCTGGCGCGACACCAGCAGGTGGCTCTCGCCCGCCGCCGGCCGCGCGCTGACGGAGGCGTGCGGCAGGTCCGTGCCCGTCGGCCGTCCGCTGCCCACCTCGACCGACACGGGATGCACCGACGAGATCTTCGAGATCCGCACGGAGGCGCAGACCATGGACGGGCATCCGGCGTTCGGCGGCGAATGGAACCACCGCCGCACGGTCCCCGAGTACGCCTGGGTCGCACAGCTCTTCGCCGGTCACACCCCGGACCAGGTCAAGGCGTACGCGGAGGCCGGCCGCAAGCAGAGTCTCGCCGCACCCGTCGGCAGCGAGACGAAGGTCGGCACGCACACCGTCCCGGCGTACGTGCGCTACTACCCGCAGCAGAAGGACCTGATCAGCACGTTGAAGCGGGCCGGCTTCGACGTCTACATCGTCTCCGCCGGGGTCGAGTACGCCGCCGAGGCCTGGTCGAAGGGCGTGGGCATCGACGCCGAGCACACCATCGCCATCCGCAGCGTCCTGCGCGACGGCCGCATCACCACCGCCACCGAGGGGTGCGGGGGCGAGCCCGCGAGCCGCGGCGGGACTATCCCGTACATCGACGGAAAGCGCTGCTGGATCAACCAGGACATCTACGGGATCGAGGGCCGGGCGGCCTGGGAGCGGCAGGACCGCGGTCACCGCATCGCCCTCGGCGCGGGCGACGCGGACACCGATGTCACCTTCGTACGCGATGCCACGAGCGCGCATCTCGTTCTCAACCGCAACAAGGACGAGGTGATGTGCCGGGCCTACGACGACGAGGACGGCCGCTGGCTCGTCAACCCGATGTTCATCGAGCCGCTTCCGCAGAAGCCGGAGCCCTACCCGTGCGCGACGGCCGCCTACATCGAGGAGAACGGTGCGCTCTCGGCCGTACGCCGTTACGACGGCGGAGTCGTGCCCGATCAGCGGGACAGCGTCTTCGGCTGAGCCCGGAGCCCGCCGGTGTCAGACGGGGAGCGGCGTGCCCGCGGCCAGGTCCGCCGCTCCCTCGCCGATGCCCAGGAAACGGGCCGCCGTGGCACCTACGTCCGCCAGCGACCCCGCGTCGGGGAGGACCGCGGGTGCGGCGGCGCCGCTCCCGCCGGTGCCGGGACGGTGGATGAGCACCGGCGCGTACTCGCGGGTGTGGAACGCGTGGCCGATCGCGGGGTCGTTGCCGTGGTCGGCGGTGACGATCAGCCGGTCGTCCGGACGGTCCAACTCCCGCAGCAGCGCGCCCAGTCCGGCGTCCGCCTCCTGAAGCACCGCGCCGAAGCGGACGGCGTCCTGCTGGTGACCGGCCAGGTCCGTCTCCTGCACATTGGCCACCACGAGTGCCGGGGTCCCGCCGGTCTCTCCCGCCGCTCGCACGGCGGAGAGCGTGTGCGCCAGCACTTCGTCCGTGCGTACGGCGGGACGGCGCACCGCGCTCCCGCAGGCGAGGATGTCCGCCGCCTTCCCGACCAGGGTCACCGCGGCCCCGGCCCGTGCGGCGAGGCCGGGCAGCTGCCGGGAGTGGTCCACGGGCGCGCCCAGGTGCTGCACCCGCAGGCCGCCGTTGCGGTAGAAGCCGGTCGCGGGTGTGTCCAGCCCGGCCGTGCCCCCGTCGCCCTGCCGTACGAAGGCGGGCAGCGGACGGTCCGAGTGCCCGCCGACCGCGATGACGCGGGCGACCGGCGCCACCTCGCGCACCGTACGTGCGACGGCGAGGATGCGCTCGAAGGGCTGGTCGGCGAGGCGTGCGGAGACGTTCCAGTTGATACCCGGGTCCGCTTCCAGGTTGTCGTGCACGAGGACGTGCCCGTCGACCACGAGCACCGGCCCGCCCTCCAGCGGTACGGCCTTGTGCCCGGCCCGTTCCAGCGCCTGTGCCACTTCCGTGAGGTGCCCGCCGAGGCGTGCGACGCCGACCCGGCTGAAGTCGGCGCCCATCATGGTCTGGTGGCCGGCGTAGGTGTCCGCGCCGTCGTAACCGAGGCGGGCACGTGCGACCGCGACGGGCAGTGCCGTCCGGGACGCGAGCGCGGGATGCGGGCGGAGCAGGCCGAGGCCGAGGGCGCCGAGGGCGGGGAGCCGCAGGTGCCTGCCGTGGACGTGACGGCAGTGGTCGAGCAGCTGCCCGAGCGTGTCGGCGGCGCGGTCGCCCGGGCGCAGCGCACCCGCGTCGGGCATGGCCCCGATGCCGAGCCCGTCGAGGACGACGACGACCGTGCGCCCGGCCGCAGCCGTACGCGGTGCACGCGACGTACGCGGTACGCGGGACGTGCCGCCGGGGGCGCCGCCGCTCACAGGGCACGCCCGTGTGAGTCGTACAGGCCGGTCAGTCCGGGCGCCCCCGAGGAGAGGCCGGAGACGACGGCGACGCTGCTGCGTGTGACGAACATCTGGGTGCGGAAGGCGAGGACCGCCGTATCGCCCGCCCGTACCGGTGGCGCGCCCGCCGGTGGCGCGTCCAGCAGCCGGTAGTAGTCGATGTTCTCCGCCGGCATGTCCTGGACGGGCAGCCGCAGTCCCGTGCGGGGCAGCAGCGCGTCCCTGATCCCCGCCCGCGGGTAGAAACCCCCTCCGTGCAGGGCGGGGCGTCCGTCGGCGAGCGTGTGGGAGACCTCGGTGACGTAGACGTAGCCCGGGAGTTCCGGCTGGTGCGGGTCGAGCGCGTGCAGCGGAGTCGTACCCGTGAGCGCGTGGCCCGGTTCGCCGTGCGTGGCGCCGAGCCGGGCGAGCAGCGGCAGCGCGGTGGCCGAAGTGGCGCCAGGGGCACTGAGCTTGAGGGCCTCGTGGCCGCGGCCGGCCAACAGCGCGCGGGCGTCGCGCACCCTCCCGAACGTCTCCGTGGGCCGCGGTTCGCCGGTCGCCGGGTCGCACAGCAGGCAGGGGAAGCCGGTCACGCCGGCGATGCGTATGCCGGGCATGCCCTCGGCCTCGTCCGCGAAGGCTCCGACGCCCTCCGGCGTCACGCCGCCCTCCTGACCCGGGTACACCGAGCCGGGCGCGCCCGCGATCCGCAGCAGTACGTCCTGTACGAATTCCTGCCTGAGTGCCTCCTCGGACACGGCGCGTGCGTTGTCCGTGTCGAAGACCGTGACCGCTTCCGGGCGGCGGGCGAGCATCCAGGGCAGTGCCCGTCGGGGGATCTGCACGAGGTGCCCGACGTTGCCGGGACGGGCGCCGGCCGCGTGCAGGGCACGTGCCTCGGGTGCGTCGATGGCGGCGGAACGCGGCAGATGACGGGCGACGGACGAGATCAGTTCCGGGTTGCGGCCGAGCTGCTTCACGACGAACCACAGCGACAGACCGAGCTCACGGGCCCTTGCCGCGAGCAGCTGAGCGTTTGCCTCGACGGCGTCACGGTCGACGACGTAGGTGTCCGGCGGAATCGTCCCGTCCCGGTGCAGCGCGGCAGCCGCGTCCGCGAGTGCGGGGTTGCGGGCGAGGACGGTGTCGAGGAACAAGATCGGTCCTCCGGGACGGCTGCGGCTGGGGCTGGGGCTGGCGCGGGGCACGTGGGCCGGTCGTCAGGTCTCTCCGCTGCCGTGCCCGGCGTACAGGTCCTCCAGCGCGCGCCGCAGGATGTCCAGGACGAGCCCGGCCCCGGCCCGCATGGGGTTGATCCGCACGGTCCAGTCGGCGAGTGAGGGGTCGTCGTCCAGGGAGGACGCGGACATCCGGTAGAAGAGCGGGGCCACCTCGTAGCGCGAGTTGGCGCCGACCGGGTACGCAGCCGCCCCGTAGCGCGCCGCACACGCGGGCAGCCCGCGTGCCACCGGCCGGTCCAGGCGCAGCACCAGGCAGCGGTCCTGCACGTTGGCGAGGCGGACCTCCGCCACCCCCGGCACCTCGCCGGCCTGAAGCCGTTCGGCGATCTCGGCGCCCGTCCGCGACTGCACCGCCCACATCACCGGTACGTGCGTGAGCGCGCGCAGCGCGTCCAGCGCCTGGTGGCCCTGGACCTGGCCTCCGCCGGAGTAGTTGTCCGCGTGCACCCGCCCGACGAGCTCACCGGAGCCGACCACCGCCCCGACGCCCTCCGGGCCGTGCAGCTTGAAGAGCGAGAAGCACGAGGCCTCGGCGCCCATCTCGACGCCGCTCGCCGGCACCCGGAAGACCGCGTAGTTGTCGTCCACGATCGTCCGCACACCCGCGGCCCGGCACCGTCGCAGGACCTCGCCCGGGTCGTAGGAGTCCGCGAGCCGCTGCCGCGAGTGCTGCACGTACGCGTAGCGGAAGTCCCCGCTCGCCAGGGCCGATTCCAGCGCCGCCCGGTCGTTGAAGTCGGCCTCGTGCGTGCGTACGCCCAGACCGCGCAGCGTGACCGCGGTCGTCCGGTAGACCGGCGCGCGGTGGATGAGCAGCGGCTCACCAGGCCCGAGCACCGCGCCGAGCGCGCTGCGGATCGCGCCGGTGCCCGCGCCCTGCACCAGCGCCGCCGCTCCGGCGCCGAAGAAGTCCGCCAGTACGGCCTCCACCCGCGCGGTCGTTCGCGGCCTGCCGGGCCCCGGGACCACTCCGGCGTCCGCTTCGAAGAGCTGTGCGCCCTCGAAGTGCCGTGCTGTGCACTCCAGCAGCCGGAACTGCGTGCCGACGGCCTCCTCCAGCGGCACGGTGGGGAGCGGGAACGTACGCGGCAGCCGTGACGCGTTCATCTCACAGCTCCCCGTCCTGGTGCGTTCTCGTGGCGTCCGTGCTGCCCGGAACGTCCCGGCCGCCCGTCAGGAAGCGCAGCGGGTTCCGCCTGGTCAGCAGATCGATCAGGTCGTCGTCGGCTCCCGCGGCGCGCAGCCGTGGAAGAAAGGAGCGGAAGAGGTGGCCGTATCCGGTGCCGCCCTCGCTCGTGAGGTAGCCGTGGCGTGAGATGTCGCAGCTCAGGAGCGTCCGGTCGGCGTGCCCGGCGTCCAGCAGCGCCAGCAGCAGCTTCAGCCGGCTCTCGTCGCTCCGGTAGCTCTCCTTGCCGACGGTGTCGAAGGCCACGTACGCGCCCGCCGCCGCCAGTTCGCGGTGCACCCCCGGGTCGTCGAGGAGGTCCTGGTGCCCGATGCTCACGCGGTGGGGCGCGAGGCCAGCCCCGGTGAGGAGCTCCAGCTGTGCGGGCCCGCCCCGTCCGAGCTGGGCGTGCGTGGCGACGGACAGCCCGGTCGCACGTGCCGCGTGAGCGGCGGCCGTGAGCGTACGGACCTCCGCCGCGCCCGGTGCGTCATCGTGGCTGCCGGCCTCGCCGATGACGCCGGGCACCACGCCGGTGCCGCCGATACCGTCCTCGATCTCGCGGACGAGTTCGCCGGTCAGCTCCCCGACGCCCGCGCCGGCTGTCTCCGGAGGGTGGAAGCGTTCGTAGTACCAGCCGGTGCCCGCGACGACCGCGACGCCGGACTCCTGCGCGACACGGGCGAGGGCCCGGACGTCACGTCCCATGCCGCGGCACGTCAGTTCGACGACGAGGGAGAGCCCGAACTCCTCCCGCAGCGCGGCCAGTTCGGCGGTGACGGCCTGACGGTGGCGGGCACCCAGCACGGCCGTGGGGTCGCCGCCGTGTGCGAGGTCCAGCGCCAGATGCTCGTGTGCCAGGACCGGCCCGCCGACCCGCTCCGGCGCGAGCGGCCCGGTGACGGTACGTACCAGGCGCGCGGGGTGCTGCTCGTACATGGTGCTCGGTGCCGCCTTCCCGTCCGGTGCCCGCTCCGCCGCCGCTGTCAGCTCTTGACCGGGGTGAACAGGTCGAGCCCATACAGGAGATTGAGCAGCACCCCGCCCACCAGGACCGCCGCCGGAGCGGCGGCCATGCGGACCACCACCCGGCCCATCGCCTCGTTGAGCAGGTAGAGACCGCCCACGATGAGGATGCCGAGCCCGCCGCCCATGGTGTTCGCCGCCAGCAGCGAGCCGAACAGGATGGCCAGCCACAGGCTTTCGCTGATCGCGTTCCGCAGATGTTCGGAGGAGTCCCGTACGGACGGCAGCCGCCCGAGCATCCTGCCGATCCAGGACAGCGCCAGCACCTCGAGGGCGAAGACGGCCGCGCCGGCGAGGAGCGCCAGCCACGGGCTCGGCAGCAGGTAGCCGATCGGATAGACGAAGGTGAACCCGGCGATCGCGTACGCGCCGGAGGCGAGCGCGGTGGTGGCGATCAGCGGTATGAAACCGAACACGCGGTAGAAGTCGACCTGGGCGGCGCCGGAGTAGTCGCCCTTGGCTATGAGGAAGCTCGTGGCCTCGCCGCCCCCGAAGACGTGCATCTGTGCCAGCAGGCACACTCCCGCGCCCAGCACCATGAAGAGCGGAAGATGCCGGCGCAGCCGGGTGGCGCTCGCGCTGAACAGCGACTGCATCGGATCTTCGAGCTCCGCCTCGGACACCTGCCTGCCCTCGGCCCCGCTCCCCGCGCCGGAGCCCGAGCCCGAGTCCGAGCCGATGCCGGCCTCCGCCTTGGCCGCCGCCCGGTCCGCCCGGCGCTGCCGTATGTCCTTGGCCGTCGCGAACCCGATGAGCATGACCACGCCCACCGCCATCGCCGCCGCGCCCGGGAAGACATCGGGCCACAGCTTCATCGTGAGGATCACCAGCGCGAGCTCCACCACACCGGCGATGCCGCCGCGGAGCTTCCCGAACTGCCTGGTGATCGCGAGCACCGGGAAGAGCGTGAAGAGGAAGAGGATCGGCGTGGCCATCTGCTGCATGGCCGTCAGGAAGTCGACGGGCAGATCGTGCGCGACCTCGTTGGCCCCGCCCAGCCCGAAGATGACCAGCGCTCCCCACGCGCCGCCCAGCAGGGGAGCGAGCCACTTCTTCGGGGCCAGAAGCCCGAGCACGTCGGTCGGCAGGAAGAGCAGCCACGGGTTGAGCACTCCGGTGGACAGCGCCATGGGCGCACCCAGTCCGAAGATGAAGCCGGCGGAGAGCCCGAAGGAGACCGCGGTGGTCGCGCTGCGGGTGCTGCGGCCCTGGATGAAGTCCAGCATGAACGGGCGTACGCCGTCGTTGAAGACGGCCAGCGCCATGTGCGATATGAGCGCTGTCAGCGCGCACAGGACGATGACGGTCGCCTGCTGGGCGAATGAGAAGTCGAGGCTCTTCCCGCCGGCGCTCGCCGCGCCTGCCACAAGGGTGTTCACGGGGCGCTCCTCGGGTCCGGCGGCCGGCGGGTGTGCGCGGCGATGGCGCGTGCGATGACGGGCGTGGCCTCGGAGATCTGGTCCATGCCGAAGCCGAAGACCTTCGTACCGCCCTCCAGCAGTTCCGTGACCTCCGCCTCGGTGGGTACACCGCGCCCGAAGGTGTGGCAGGTGCCGCTGCCCAGCACACCGAGCAGCACCCCGAGGGACGCCCCGGCGCCGGTGTGGCAGGTGCCGAGGTAGTAGTCGGCCTGTCCCGTACGCAGCTTCATCGCCGCCTCCATGTCGCCGGAGACGGTGACCTCCAGCCCGTCGACGGCCAAGTCCGCCAGCGCTTCGGCGACTTGGACCTTGCCGACCCCTCCGGTGAGAATCCTCGTCACGGCTGCTCTCCGTTCTGCTGTACGGGGGTGCCCTCACGCACGCCCTCTCCGGCACCTGCTGCGGGGCCGCGCTGCGCGAGTACGGCCAGATGCATGGCCAGATAGCCGGTCTCGGCCTCGGGGAGCGGTGCCGTCCCGAGCGCCTGCTCCGCACGTACGGACATCTGCCGCGCCAGCCGTACGGCACCGGGACGGGCGGCCAGTTCGGCCGCCATCTGGTCCCCGGCAGCCGGGTCTTCGAGGGACTCGCCGTTCAGCAGCCGGTTCAGCGCCATCATCAGGTGGCTGGTGAGCATGCCGGCTGTCTCCTCGGAGACGGGCAGCCCCGCACGGGCCAGCCGCCGCAGCTCGCCCTCCACGAACTCGGCCACCTCCGCGCGTACTTGACCGCTCTCCCGGAACAACTGGATCCGGAGGGCCAGCTTCTCTTCGAGCTCCTCCTCCATGGCGCATCCTTCCGACGCACGATTCCGGGCACGACAATAATCAGGATTCTGCTTTTTGAGGAGACCCGGTGCCGCTCTTTCTTCCGTCACGGAGCAGGGAGGAGGGCCTCAGCGGCGAAGTGTCAGTACAGCGGGACGCGTTCGCCCCGCAGCACCTCGCCCTGCACCGCCGTGACCAGCTCGAAGTCCAGCGACGCGCGCACCGCGTCGAGCGCGGGCGACTCCCCGGCCCGTCCGATCAGCACGGCGCTGGAGTTGCGCGAAGCCAGCTCGCGAGTGATCTCCTCGTCCAGGGGCAGGACTTCGACGTCCGGGCCCAGGTGATCGCGCACCTCGTCGAGGTTCCACACCGTGGCGTCGGCCCGTCCCTGTGCGAACAACCCCCGCAGCTGCATGTACGAGGCCTCCACCCACTCCACGTCCCCGCGTCCCGCGAACACCCGTGCCGCCAGCGCCCGCAGGTCCTCCGAGGAGGAGTCGACGGCGACGCGCAGCCCTTCGGTCTCCAGGGGAGTGCCGCGGCGCAGCAGCAGACCGTGCGACCCGACGTACGTAGCGGGGCCCAGGTCGGCCACCAGTTCGACGGGATGTTCCTCCGCGACCCGGTCGGCGGCGAAGCGCGAGAGCACCACGAGATCGGCCTTGCCCTCCAGGAGCGCCCCGAGCCGCGTGGAGGCTCCCCGCATGAAGGTGATCGCGAACGGCGCCCCTGCCTGCTCGAAGGCGGCCCTGAGCCCGGTGGCGAGGCCCTCGTACCGGTGCGAGTACGGCAGCGGCATCGCCGCGAGAAGCGTGCCCAGCCCGGCGAGCCGCCACAGTATGGCGCGGTCGGAGTGCACCAGGAATGTGCCGAGATGGCCGCGAGCCCTGGTCTCCACGGCCCCGGCCTCCTCCAGGAGCTGCAGCCCCGCCTGTACGGTCCCGTTCCCCACCTTCAGTTCGCCGGCGAAGTCGCGCAGTCGTGGAAGACGTGTGTCCGCTTCGTGATTCAGCAGCAGCGCGGCCAGTTGACGTGCTGCCATGCCGTTGCGGGTGAGGAAGCGCTCGTCGGCGCCGCTGATCATCCCGGGATAATATCCAGAATCCTGGATATTGCCAACGGGGGCGGGAACGTGATCCTGCTCTCTCCCAGGTCGCAGGCGGTACCCCGGTGCACAAAGCTCCGGGGAATGTCGGTATGGTCACCGAGGTGTACCGATCGCTCCCGACGGGCCTCCTAACCCGGAGGTACGTCCGGGATGGCCAGGCTGGGCTGGTTGTGCGCATTCCTGCGCGCTCGCCCAACTGGAGCGACAGCGTCGCAACTGACCGGTACGTGCAAAATATTTAGGTTGTCCCGGAATCGGAACACTGAGGCGGTCCGACTCGTTGAGCACGACGTGAGCACGACACCACCAGTTCTCGCCGCCGAGCTGGCAGCTGCCTGGGCGGACATTCAGAGGCACCACCCCGAGCTGCCGGATCTGGCCGCACCCGAATCGCTGATCGGAGAGTCCTCCTCCGCATGCGGCAGCGGGCTCTCCTTCGAGCGGCTTCTGCACGAGGCCGTCCACGGGATCGCCGCCGCGCGGGGAATCAGAGACACCTCCCGTGCGGGCCGCTATCACAACCGCAGATTCCTCGCGGTCGCCGAGGAGTTGGGCCTGGCGCACCCGGACGAGCCGCATGCGAGCAGCGGTTTCTCCCTCGTCACGCCCTCCGCCGAGACGCGGCGTCGCTACAGGCCCACCATCGAGCGCCTCCAGCGGGCTCTGAAGGCCTACAGCGCCGCCACCGAGGCGGACGGCGAAGGCAGCTTCCGCGGTCCCGCCGCCCGTCACGGTTCGAGCGGCGGCGGCGTGCGCGTCAAGGCCGTCTGCGACTGCGGGCGGAACGTGCGCGTGGTCCCGTCGGTGCTGGCACAGGCGCCCATTGTGTGCGGGGCGTGCCGCAAGCCGTTCCGCATCCCGGACGCCGCGGTGGAGCCCGCCGCTTCCGCGGAGCCCGCGGACAGGGTGGAAGCCGTGGCGGCCGCCGTCGGATGACCCGTACCGGGCCGTGATCGCCGGGGCGGGCAGGCCGTGCCGTCCCGGCATCGGGCCGCACCGGCCCGTCCCGATCCGCGTTCGGCCGGGCGGGTCACGTGTGGCATCATGGTGCGCTGTACTCGACAGTCGCACAGGACCCCTCTCTCCTACGGCTGACGCGTCCATCGGACCTCCGGGTACCGCAACCCCACGTGGTCACCCGCCGTGTCCACCCACGTCAAGACCAGGAGACACCACAGCAGTGGCAGTCAAGATCAAGCTGAAGCGACTGGGCAAGATCCGCTCGCCGCACTACCGCATCATCGTCGCCGACTCCCGTACGCGCCGTGACGGCCGCGCCATCGAGGAGATCGGCCTGTACCACCCGGTGCAGAACCCCTCGCGCATCGAGGTCGACTCGGAGCGCGTCCAGTACTGGCTGGGTGTCGGCGCGCAGCCGACCGAGCCCGTCGCGGCCATCCTCAAGGTCACCGGTGACTGGCAGAAGTTCAAGGGTCTGCCGGCCCCCGAGCCGATGAAGGTCGCCGAGCCCAAGGCCGACAAGAAGGCCCTCTTCGAGGCCGCGGCCAAGGAGTCGGCGGACGAGCCCAAGGGCGAAGCGATCACCAAGAAGGCCAAGAAGGCCGACAAGAAGGCAGACGAGGCCGACAAGGCTGAGTCCTCCACCGAGTCGACCGGGGCCTGATCATGCTCGAGGAGGCCCTCGAGCACTTGGTGAAGGGCATCGTCGACAATCCGGACGAGGTGCAGGTCGAGTCCCGCACCTTGCGCCGTGGGCGCGTGCTCGAGGTCAGGGTGCACCCCGACGACCTGGGCAAGGTGATCGGCCGCAGCGGCCGCACCGCGCGTGCTCTGCGTACGGTCGTGAGCGCCCTCGGCGGCCGCGGTGTCCGCGTCGACCTCGTCGACGTGGACCAGGTCCGCTGAGCCGCACAACACAGCACCGGCACGGGCCGGGGACGGCACTGGCCGTCTCCGGCCCGTGTTCGCGTACGGGCGCGCGTACGGGCACGGCGCGCGGCGGTCCGCAGCGAGGGCACCAACGGCATCATCAGCAGGTCGAGCACGGAGAGGCATAGTGCAGCTAGTCGTCGCACGCATCGGCCGCGCCCACGGCATCAAGGGTGAGGTCACCGTCGAAGTGCGCACGGACGAGCCGGAGTCGAGGCTCGCCCCGGGCGCGGTGCTCGCCACCGACCCGCCGCGGCCGGACCCGCTGACCATCGAGCGCGGCCGCGTGCACAGCGGCCGGCTGCTGCTGCGCTTCGAAGGGGTCCAGGACCGCGGCGCGGCCGAGGCCCTGCGCAACACCCTGCTCATCGCCGAGGTCGATCCGGACGAACAGCCGGAGGACCCGGAGGAGTTCTACGACCACCAGCTCGTCGACCTCGATGTGGTCACCCGCGACGGAACGGCCGTCGGCCGGGTCGAGGAGGTCGCACATCCGCCGGGCCAGGACCTTCTCGTGGTCAAGCGGGAGGACGGCAGCGAGGCGCTGATCCCCTTCGTCACCGAGATCGTCCCCGAAGTCGACCTGGAGGCTCAGCGGATCGTGATCGAGCCGCCCCCCGGGCTGCTGGGCGAGACCGGCCCCCGTGCGGACGCGGAGCGAGAGGCAGAGGACGGCGGACGGTGAGGATCGACGTCGTCACCATCTTCCCGGAGTACCTGGAGCCGCTGAACGTCTCGCTCGTCGGCAAGGCCCGTGCCCGCGGGCTGCTCGACGTGCGCGTGCACGACCTGCGCCGATGGACGTACGACAGGCACCACACCGTCGACGACACCCCGTACGGCGGCGGCCCCGGCATGGTCATGAAGCCGGAGCCGTGGGGCGAGGCACTCGACGAGATCCTCGGCACGGCGACTTCCCCTGCCGGGACCACGCCCGCGGCCGGGACCACGCCCGCGCCGATGCTGGTCGTGCCGACTCCGGGCGGTCGGCCCTTCGACCAGGAGCTGGCCGTCGAGCTCTCCGGCGCCCCGTGGCTCGTCTTCACGCCCGCGCGCTACGAGGGCATCGACCGCCGCGTGATCGACGAGTACGCGGACCGGCTGGACGTACGCGAAGTCTCGATCGGCGACTACGTACTGGCCGGAGGCGAAGCACCCGTACTGGTCATGGTGGAGGCCGTCGCCCGTCTGCTTCCCGGGGTGCTCGGCAACGCCGAGTCGCACCAGGACGACTCCTTCGCGGCCGGCCCGATGTCCCACCTGCTGGAAGGCCCCGTCTACACGAAGCCTCCGCAGTGGCGGGACCGCGGCATCCCCGAGGTACTGCTCAGCGGCCACCACGGCCGCATCGCCCGCTGGCGCCGTGACCAGGCACTGGCACGCACTGCGGCGAACAGGCCCGATCTCATCGCACGCTGCGATCCCTCCTCGCTCGACGCGCACGACCGCGCCGAGCTGGAGCGGCTGGGCTGGAGAGAGGGCTCCGACGGCCGATTTTGGCCGACCGGGCAGCACGTGGAAGAATAGGCGGCTGCTCCGTACCCGGCGCGCGACCCTGCCACAGGGGGACCGACGCCCGCACGGGAGCGGGCTTCCCAGTCAGCATCACGATCATTCCGCTGATGACCTGTGGCATCGGCGAAGGAAAGCAGACGATCATGTCTCAGCTTCTCGAGAACCTCGACGCGGCTTCGCTGCGCGACAACGTTCCGCCGTTCCGCCCCGGCGACACGGTCAACGTCCACGTGCGCGTCATCGAGGGCAACCGCTCGCGTGTGCAGCAGTTCAAGGGCGTCGTCATCCGCCGCCAGGGCGACGGTGTGCGGGAGACCTTCACCGTCCGCAAGGTCAGCTTCGGCGTCGGCGTCGAGCGCACCTTCCCGGTGCACACCCCGATCGTCGAGAAGATCGAGGTCGTCACCCGCGGTGACGTGCGTCGCGCCAAGCTCTACTACCTCCGCGAACTCCGCGGCAAGGCTGCCAAGATCAAGGAGAAGCGCGAGAACTGATCAAGCTGTCCGGGATCCGGAGGGCGGCTAGGCTGGCGGCCCGATGGACACCGAGGCGCAGCAGCAGAACGATGCGGAGCGGGACCGCTCCTCCGGCCCGTTCGGGCAGATGTGGAGGGGCTGGTCACGCTCCGCTCGCTTGTGCGCGGTTGCTGCGTCGCTGCTCAGCGCGCTCTTGCTGGTCAGCGCATTCGTCGTGCAGCCTTTTTTGATCCCGTCTGCATCAATGGCCCCCACTCTGGAGGTCGGTGACCGGATACTGGTGAACAAGCTTGCCTATCGGATCGGCAACTCTCCGGCCCGCGGAGACGTTGTGGTCTTTGACGGCAGGGGTTCGTTCATGGCTGAGGAGGGGACGGGCGGGAATCCGGTGACCGGTCTTTTGCGAGAGGCCGGTGCTGCGGTCGGTCTGGTGAGACCATCCGAGACGGACTACGTCAAGCGTGTGATCGGCGTCGGCGGGGATCGGGTCCGGTGCTGCGACAAGCGCGGAAGGATCGAGGTGAACGGTGTTCCGCTGGACGAGCGTTATCTGTATGGCGGTGACGACCCGTCAGCCGTGCCGTTCGATATCGAAGTGCCACAAGGGCGGTTGTGGGTGATGGGCGATCACCGTTCCGACTCCAGCGACTCGCGTGACCACCTCGGTGACGCGGGTGGTGGCACGGTTCCGGTGGAGCGCGTGATCGGGCGGGCCGACGCGATCGCATGGCCGACGGACCGATGGGCAGCGGTCCGCGGAGGCGGGGGAGGTGCCCATGAGTGACCGGGTGGGCCCTGCCCGCGACGGCCGCCGGTACGACTACGGCGTACCGAGTGACTACGACGACGACCCGTACGCCGGGCCGCCGCGCGGCAACGGCGCGAACGGACCGAACGGCCGCAACGGATACGGCGGAACCAACGGCTACGGCCCTCCCGACGGTTACGGAACACCCAACGGCTACGCCGCTCCCAACGGGAACGGTGCGCCCAACGGCGGCCCCAACGGCTATGGCGGAGCGCAGTACTCCGGCTTCAACGGCCGCAACGGCGGTGCCGACGGCTCCGATTACTACTCCGGCGACTACGACTACACGGAACCGTTCGACTACTTCGGCAGCCCGCAGGACGGCCCCGCGAGACGCAGACAGCCGCCGCCGATGAGCTTCCCCGGGCCGGACGGCCCGCCTCCGCCGTCCACGGTCAGCTCCGGCGAGACCATGCGGCTGAGCGCCTACTCGGCCCGGTTGATGGACCTGCCCGGGCGCGAGACCAGGGACGAGAGGCTCGGCATCCCGCCCGGGCCGAGCGGCGGGCGGGCCGAGCGCCGGCGTGCGGCGAAGCGCGTGAAGCGGCGCAGACGGCTGTCGGTGACGAAGGAGATACCGATCCTCGTCGGTGTCGCCCTGTTCATCGCGCTGATCCTGAAGACGTTCCTCGTCCAGGCGTTCGTGATTCCGTCCGGCTCGATGGAGCAGACGATCCGCGTCGGCGACCGAGTCCTGGTGGACAAGCTGACGCCGTGGTTCGGCGGGAAGGCGGAGCGCGGCGACGTCGTCGTCTTCGAGGACCCTGGCGGCTGGCTGCCACCGGAGGAGAAGAAGCGTACGGAAGATCCGGTCGGCATCAAGCAGGGCAAGGAGTTCCTGACGTTCATCGGTCTGCTTCCGTCCGATGACGAGCAGGATCTGATCAAACGTGTCATCGCCGTGGGAGGCGATGAGGTCAAGTGCTGCAACGCGCAGGGCAAGGTGACCGTCAACGGCGAGGCGCTGCAGGAGCCCTACGTTAATCCGGGCAACAAGCCCTCGGAGATCAAGTTCGACGTGCGGGTGCCGACCGGGCGCGTGTTCGTACTGGGGGACCACCGGGCCAACTCCGCCGACTCCCGCTTCCACCTGCGCGAGGAGGGCGGCACCGTCCCTGAGAAGATGGTGCAGGGGCGGGCAGTTGTCATCGCATGGCCGTTCGACCACTGGGGCAAGCTGGAAGCGTCCAAGACCTTCACCGCGGTTCCGGACTCGGCCGGTTCGTCGGCTGCCGCTCCGCCGATCGAGGGTGGGAACGACCGACTGACGCAGTATCCGATCCCTGCGGAACTCCCGCTCGTTATGGGTGTGGTGGGCTTGTCCCGCCTGTGGGACAAGCGGCAGTGGATTCTGAGGAGTGATTGTGGGGGACCTGGCGGTCGGCGCTCGTTCCGGTTCCGGCGAGAACGAGGGCGAGGGCGGAGAGAGCGGCACGGAGAGCAGGACCCCTGAGGCGTCCCCTTCCGCGTCCGCATCCGTTTCCGTCTCCGGATCCGAAGCACAGACAGCGGCGCGCGGTGCGCCGCCGACCGCAGAGAGAGGCAGTGACATCAGCGTGAGCACGGGTGCGGAAGACGGCACCACAAGTGATCACACGTCGGGCGGACAGGGCAGGCCGCAGCGGTCCTTCTTGAAGGAGCTGCCGATTCTCATCGGCATCGCGCTGATCCTGGCACTGCTGATCAAGACGTTCCTCGTCCAGGCGTTCTCCATCCCTTCGAACTCCATGCAGAACACACTGCAGGTCGGGGACAGGGTGCTGGTCGACAAGCTCACGCCCTGGTTCGGATCCGAACCCGAGCGGGGAGAGATCGTCGTCTTCGAGGACCCGGGCGGCTGGCTGAACGAATCTCCGGTGCCCGAGCCGAGCGGGGTGGGCGGTGCGGTCCAGACCGTGCTGAGCAGCATCGGTCTCATGCCGTCAGCCAGCGACCAGGACCTGATCAAGCGGGTCGTCGCCATCGGCGGCGACAGGGTCGAGTGCAAGCGCGGCGGCCCGGTGCAGGTCAACGGCAAGGCTCTCGACGAGTCCTACCTCTTCCCCGGGAACACCTCCTGCGACGACAAGCCCTTCGGCCCGGTCGAGGTGCCCGTGGGGAAGATGTGGGTGATGGGCGACCACCGCCAGGACTCTCTCGACTCCCGTTACCACCAGAAGCTGGACAACGGCATGATCCCGACGGACAAGGTCGTCGGACGGGCCATCGTCGTGGCCTGGCCGGTCACCCGGTGGTCGGCTCTGCCCGTGCCGGACACCTTCGACCAGAAGGGGCTAGAGGCGAAGGCCGCCGCAGCGGCACCCGCCGCCGCCGGAGTCGCCGGTGCGGTGCCGCTCGTCCTCTGGCTGCGGAGGCGGCGCACGGTGCGTGCGAACGGTCGGCCGTTCGCCGGCGACTGACGTCCCTCCCCCGTACTCAGGGCTCTCTACCCCGGGTAAGGTGCGCCCAGACCGAAGCGGCGAGCTGACCGGGAGCGCTGGAATGAGCAAGGCTGGACGTACTGGCACAAGTCGCGGTCGCCTCGGACATGCCCTCTCGGGGATCGCCGTGGCGGTCGGCTGTGTGCTGTTCCTGGGCGCCTTCTTCCTGGGCGCCTTCCTGTACCAGCCGTACACGGTGCCGACGGACTCCATGGACCCCACCGTCAAGGCGGGCGACCGGGTGCTGGCGGAGCGGATAGACGGTGGGGACGTACGCCGCGGCGACGTCGTCGTCTTCCAGGACTCGGTCTGGGGCGACGTCCCGATGGTCAAGCGCGTCGTGGGCACCGGGGGCGACAAGGTCAAGTGCTGCAACAAGCAGGGTGAGCTCTCCGTCAACGGGAAGACACTCGACGAGCCCTACCTGAAGGGCACCGGGCCCGACTCCCAGCCTCCGTTCAAGGGGACGACGGTCCCCGAGGGCAAGCTCTTCCTGCTCGGTGATCACCGCATGGAGTCGGTGGACTCCCGTGTGCACCTGCAGGACGGCGACCACGGTGCCGTCCCGCGCTCCGCGGTCGACGCGCGAGTGGACGCCGTCGCATGGCCCATGAGCGGCCTGGGGATGCTCACCAGGCCCGCCGGGTTCTCGGCGCTGCCGGGCGGCACGTCGGACCCCGGGCCGCTGCAGCCGCTGGTCCTCGCCGTCGTCGCCGGTGCGGCCCTGATCCTGGGCGGTGCGGCGTACGGCCCGATCGCGCGGCGGGCCGGACGGGGCACTCGCGGCTGACGCACAATGGGGGCACGCACGGCTGAAGGGGAACATGCCATGAGCGCCGAGGACCTCGAGAAGTACGAGACCGAGATGGAGCTGAAGCTCTACCGGGAGTACAGGGACGTCGTCGGTCTTTTCAAGTACGTGATCGAGACGGACCGGCGGTTCTACCTCACCAACGACTACGAGATGCAGGTGCACTCGGTACAGGGTGAGGTCTTCTTCGAGGTTTCCATGGCCGACGCGTGGGTGTGGGACATGTACCGTCCCGCCCGCTTCGTCAAGCAGGTACGGGTCCTGACCTTCAAGGACGTGAACATCGAGGAGCTCAACAAGAGCGACCTCGATCTGCCCGAGAACTCCGGCTTCAAGGGCTGACCTGCCTTTCCCTGAAGCTGCCTTCCCTGATCCGGTCTCCCCCGACCAGGCCCGCCGGTGGTGGCGGCATCGGGCTGTCCCCACCTGCTCGTGGCTGCTCCTGGTGCTCGTGTTCGCCTTCTCTTCCGCTGCCGCGCGCATCACACCTGTGAGTGACGGTTCTGTCCACAGCGAGCGGATTCTCCCCAGATATCTCCCTTGATCATCTCGATCGTCCCGCTTCCGTCACAGTCGGTGACGGAGGTGGTGCGGATGAGCGCCCGTCAGGCCCTCGGCCGGTACGGAGAGGACGTGGCAGCCCGGAGGCTGCGTCAGTCGGGAATGGTGGTGCTGGAGCGCAACTGGCGCTGCGCGGAGGGAGAGCTCGACATCGTCGCGCGGGACAGGGACGCGCTGGTGGTCTGCGAGGTCAAGACCAGACGTGCGGGGCGGGGCGGCACGTTCGAGCATCCGATGTCGGCGGTGACCCCCGCCAAGTCGGCACGGCTGCGGAGACTGGCCTCCCGCTGGCTGACGGAGTGCTGGCTCACGAGGTACGGACAGCCGCCGCGCGGCGGCGTGCGGATCGACCTCGTCGGGGTGCTGCTGCCGGGCCGTGGCGCGCCGCTGGTGCAGCACGCTCGGGGGGTGGCCTGATGGGGTTCGCCCGTACGTGCTCGGTGGCGCTGGTCGGCGTGGAGGGCGTCGTCGTCGAGATCCAGGCCGACCTGGAGCCCGGGGTGGCGACGTTCACGCTGGTGGGGCTGCCCGACAAGAGCCTGACCGAGAGCCGCGACCGGGTGCGGGCGGCGGTGGTGAACGCGGGCGCCGACTGGCCGCAGAAGAAGCTCACCGTCGGACTGAGCCCGGCCGCCGTCCCCAAGAGCGGCAGCGGATTCGACCTGGGCGTCGCCTGTGCGGTGCTGGGGGCCGCGGAGCGCATCGATCCGCGGAACATCGCGGACCTGGTGATGCTCGGTGAGCTGGGGCTGGACGGGCGGGTGCGTCCCGTCCGTGGGGTGCTTCCGGCGGTGCTGGCCGCCGCGGACGCGGGGCACCGGCAGGTCGTCGTGGCGGAGGAGGCCGTGCCCGAGGCGTCGCTTGTGCCGGACGTGAGCGTTCTCGGGGTCCGTAGCCTGCGGCAGCTGATCGCGCTGCTCAACGACGAGACCGCGCCGGAGGAAGAGCCGGCGGACGGCCTGGTCCCGGAGGCACGGGGCCCCGGCCGGGGCTCGTCGGCCCTCTCTCTGCCCGGCCACGAGTGGGCGGGTCCGGGCATGGTGCGGGGGCCGGAGCGGAGCTTGGACATGGCGGACGTCGCGGGCCAGAGCACCGCCCGAAGAGCGCTGGAGGTTGCGGCTGCCGGACGTCACCACATCTTCTTCAAAGGCCCTCCCGGTGCGGGCAAGACCATGCTGGCCGAGCGTCTTCCGGGGCTGCTGCCGCCGCTGACGTCGCAGCAGTCGCTGGAGGTGACCGCGGTCCACTCGGTGGCCGGGGTGCTTCCGCCCGGCCAGCCGCTCGTCACGCGCTCCCCGTACTGCGCCCCTCACCACTCGGCGACGATGGCGTCGCTGGTCGGCGGCGGCTCGGGCCTGCCGCGGCCGGGAGCGGTGTCCATGGCGCACCACGGTGTGCTGTTCCTGGACGAGGCGGCCGAGTGCAGCGGGCGGGTTCTCGACGCGATGCGGCAGCCGCTGGAGTCGGGGCACGTCGTGGTCGCCCGGGCCTCAGGGGTGATGCGGATGCCCGCCCGGTTCCTGCTCGTCCTCGCGGCCAACCCCTGTCCTTGCGGGCGCCACGGAATGAAGGGCGGTGGGTGCGAGTGCCGGCCTGCGTCCATCAGGCGGTACCGGGCGAGGCTTTCGGGCCCGCTCATGGACCGTGTCGACCTGAGGGTCCACGTCAAGCCGCTCTCCCGCTCCGAACTGGCGGGCCTGCACGGGAGTTCGGACAGTACGGCGGCCGTCGCGGAGCGTGTGCTGGCGGCTCGTGAGCGCGCCGCTGCGCGCTACGCGGGGACGCCCTGGTCGGCGAACAGCGACGTCCCCGGTCATGAGCTGCGTACGCGCTGGCCGGCCGAACCGGGGGCGCTCGGCAGGGCCGAGGAGGACATGGAGCACGGCCTGCTCACCGCCCGGGGGATGGACAGGGTGCTGCGTGTGGCGTGGACGGTCGCGGATCTGGCGGGGCACGACCGTCCGACCGCGCAGGACGTCGACTGGGCACTTGAGCTCCGTACGGGGATCAGACGTGGCACCCCAGTGTCCGCGGCCACGGCCTCCGCATCTCGGTGGCAGCCATGACAGGGGAGGCGTGCGGACCGCAGGGCGACGTCCCCGACGGCGGCGAGGACACGGGTGAGCGAGGTGAGACGGGCCCGGAGGAGCGGCTCGCGCGCGTGGCGCTGACCCGCATCGCGGAGCCCGGTGACGAAACGGCGGGCCGGTGGCTGCGGACGTACGGGGCGCAGGAGGTGGTGCGGGCGCTGCGGCAGGACGCCGCCCCGCTGCCCGGAGTCGGCGAACAGCGATGGGCCGGCCTCCGTTCCCGGGCGGAACGCGCCCGTCCCGAGGCCGACTTGGCGGCCATCGAGGCAGCGGGAGGCAGGTTCCTCTGCCCTGGGGACGGCGAATGGCCGGGTCAGCTCGATGCCTTGGGGGTGACGAGACCGATCGGGCTGTGGGTGCGTGGTGCTCCGTATCTGCGGTTCTGGGCGCTTCGATCGGTTGCCCTGGTGGGTGCCCGGGCGTGCACGGAGTACGGCGGGCATGTGGCTGCCGTGCTCGGAGCGGGGCTCGCGCAACGCGGCTGGACGGTGGTCTCCGGCGCTGCCTACGGCATCGACGGTGCCGCCCACCGGGGAGCCCTCGCGGCGGGCGGAGCCACGATCGGAGTACTGGCGTGCGGGGTGGATGTGGCATATCCGCCGGGCCATGCCGAGTTGATCTCACGCATCGGTGAACAGGGCCTGCTTCTCGCGGAGTTGCCCCCGCGAGACCACCCTTCGCGGAGCCGCTTCGTGCTCCGTAACAGGGTGATCGCGGCACTCACGCGTGGCACGGTCGTCGTCGAAGCGGCGCTGCGAAGCGGTTCGTTGTCGACGGCGCGGCACGCGCGGCGGCTGGGGCGCTTCGTCATGGGCGTTCCCGGCCCTGTCACATCAGGCCTCTCGGCGGGGGTGCACGAACTGCTGCGGGCCGACGGAAGCCTCGTCACGGATGCCGCTGAAGTGATCGAACTCGTCGGGAGCATGGGCGAGCTGGCTCCGCGGAGACGGGGCCCGTCGGTACCCCGCGACGTACTGCCCGGCGAGGCTGCGCTGGTGCTCGACGCGCTCCCCGCGCGCGGCACCGCCCAGTCCGCGCAGCTGGCACAGGCGGTCGGCCTGACGCCTGATGCGGCTGTCGTGAGGCTCCAGGAGCTCTGTGCCCTCGGCTTCGTCGAACGACTCGGCAACGGCTGGCAGTTGAGCCGTTCCGCGCTGTCCGAATCCGGCGCCGGGCACACCATCGAGTGATGAGGCGGTCCTTGACCTGCGGCTATCGAATGAAAGGGTGATCCGTATGGTCCAGTTCCGTCCCGCTCGCCCCAGAAGGCCGGTTCCGGGCTCTGCTGCGGAAGTAACTCCCGGGTGCGGGCAGCGGAACGTATCTGCGCATGGCCTGGCGGGCACTCGTCGCATATTGCGACCGTGCGGTCACGCTACGCTCACAGCACTCAAGGAAGAGGCATCCCGTCACGCACACGCTTCCGCCGCGTGACGGCCACTCAGCAGAACGGCTCAAGGCGACGAATGCCCCAGCACACCCCCGGGCCTGAACGCGCCGGCACCGCAGCGGCTCCCGCCGGCACCGCAGCGGAGCCGTCCGGGGCCGAGAACACCGGACTCGGTTCCGGTCACAGTGCTCTCGACGAGCTGTGGCGTTCCTACAAGGCCACGGGCGACGAGGGGCTGCGGGAGCAGCTGATCCTGCATTACTCGCCACTGGTGAAGTACGTCGCCGGGCGGGTCAGCGTCGGCCTGCCCTCCAATGTGGAACAGGCCGACTTCGTCTCCTCCGGCGTTTTCGGGCTCATCGACGCCATCGAGAAGTTCGACCCGGAGCGCTCCATCAAGTTCGAGACGTACGCGATCACGCGGATCCGCGGGGCGATGATCGACGAACTGCGGGCGCTGGACTGGATCCCGAGGTCGGTGCGACAGAAGGCACGTGCCGTCGAACGGGCCTACGCCACTTTGGAGTCGAGCCTGCGGCGCAGCCCGTCCGAGTCGGAGGTCGCCGCGGAGATGGGCATCCCGCTGGACGAACTGCACGGCGTCTTCAGCCAGTTGTCCCTGGCCAACGTCGTGGCCCTGGAGGAGCTGCTGCACGTCGGCGGCGAGGGCGGCGACCGGCTCAGCCTCATGGACACCCTGGAGGACACCGCCGCGGACAACCCGGTCGAGGTCGCCGAGGACCGCGAGCTGCGCCGGCTGCTGGCCCGCGCCGTCAACACCCTCCCGGAGCGGGAGAAGACGGTGGTGACCCTGTACTACTACGAGGGCCTGACCCTGGCTGAGATCGGTCAGGTACTGGGGGTCACGGAGAGCCGGGTGAGCCAGATCCACACCAAGTCGGTCCTTCAGCTTCGGGCAAAGCTCGCCGACGCCGGTCGCTGAATCGGCCCCTCCGTCCGTAAGGTGGCAGGGTGCCAAGGATTCGAGCGGCCTCCGTGGCCGAGCACCGGACCATGCAGCGCTCCGCCCTCCTCGACGCTGCCCGTGAGCTGCTGTCCGAAGGCGGCACCGAAGCGCTGAACTTCCCCGCCCTGGCGCAGCGCACCGGGCTGGCGCGCTCCTCGGTCTACGAGTACTTCCGCTCCCGCGGCGCCGTCGTCGAGGAGCTGTGCGCCGTCGACTTCCCCGTGTGGGCGGCCGAGGTCGAGGCGGCGATGGCCGAGGCCGAGTCCCCGGAAGACAAGATCGAGGCGTATGTACGGCGGCAGCTGGCGCTGGTCGGCGACGGGCGGCACCGAGCGGTCGTGGCGATCTCCGCCGGCGAACTGGACGCGGGCGCACGAGAGAAGATCCGCGCGGCCCATGGCGGTCTCGTGGCCATGGTCGTCGAGGCACTGGCGGAGCTGGGGCATGACCGTCCGCGGCTGGCCGCGATGCTGCTGCAAGGTGTCGTCGACGGGGCAGTGCGGCGCATCGAACTCGGTGCCGCCGAGAGCCCGGAAGAGATCACCGAGGCGGCGGTCGGCATGGCGCTGGACGGCGTCCGGGGCTGACCTTCGGTGGCGGGCGCTCTGTCGGCGGCCGCGCGCGTCGAAGATCCCCGGTCTCATCGTGCCTCGGCCCGGATGGGCCGCCGTGCCGGCGCGCACCGGGACCGGCGCGGCGGCTTCCCTTCGCCCGGGCGATACGCCGGTGCGCGCAGAAGGCCGCAGATCCCAGCCCGGCAGCCAGCGACGCGGCTGACAGGCCGGGCGCCGGACTACCTCCCACGTCCCTGGTCGGCCCCGCTGCTTCCGCACTGTGCACGGCCAGGCGGCTCCGGATCACCGAGTCCGGTGCCGAGCCCACCCCCGGAGCGGAGCCCACCCCCGGAGCCGAGTCCACCCGCGGAGCCGCCGCCGGCCCGGAAGCCGCTCCCGCCCCCAGGCTCCGGCCGGAACGCCCGTCGGTGACGTCTCCGGCGCCACCACCCCGAGGCAGGGGCACGCCGAAGACGGGAAGCAGCCTCGACGGGCCACCGCGCAGCAGACCGGCCGGCAGCAGCGAGAGCGGATCGACGTAGCGCTCGGCCCGTCGTGCGCCCCAGTGCAGACAGGCGCGGCGACAGTGGAACGGTCCGTCCGCCAAGGTGCCCACGGTCTCGCCCGCCCGCACCCGGTCGCCCTTGCGCACGGAAGGCCGCACGGGCTCGTACGTCGTGCGCAGCGCCGGGCGGCCCGTACCCGACAGCTCGACCGACACCACCCCGCGCCCCGCGACCCTGCCCGCGAACGAGACCTTTCCGTCGGCCACCGCCCGTACGGGGCTGCCCCGCGAAGCCGCCAGATCCACCCCGCGGTGACCGGCGGCCCAGGGATCGGGAGGTGGCTGCCATCCGTGCACGACCCGCGGACGCGGCGCCCCGGAGCGCCCCTCCACCGGCCACACCCGGTCGCCGGAGGGGGCAGCATTGCCGGCAATCCCAGCACCGCCCCTGTCCGGTTGGGACGGCGGTGGTCCCTGCGCTGCGTCCACGTACGCGGGAGGTCCCGCGGTCGCACCGGTGGCCGGAGTGGCGACGGCCCAGAGCACCCCGCACAAGACCACACAGATCACAGGGACGACCACGAAACCGGGAACAGTGCGCACACCCGGCTCACCCCGCACGCCCCGCGTCCAGCTCGTCCCACGCATCAGGTCCGTCCGGCCCGTCGAGCCCTTCCCTGTCGTCCCCCGTGCTGCGCACCCGCGCCGGACCCGCACCATGTACACCCCCCTCTCGCCTCCTGCCCGCCCTTGGGCTGCCGTGGACGCACGGTCCCGCATCGTCACCGAGCGCAGGGATCTTGCCGAACTTCCGTGGAGAACCGGCCTGTTGTGGACAGATGCGTCACCCGTACGGGGGCGGCGGTGCTCCTCAGCGGTCCGCCGCCGCACATCCGGCCGCGCCCGGCGAAGCGCACTCACCGTGCATGTACGGCCCGCACGTCATGTCCGGCAAGCCGGACCCGCCGTACGAGGGAGTCGCGGCCCGCTGCGGTCCCGTACACTGCTGGTGGCGGCCCGGGCGACCGGGCTGACTTCGCACGCCTCGCCACCCTCACCCGGTGGCCGCGTATCTCGGTCCCGTGAGGGCCCTCTCGACAGGTCCCTCGGGCACAGCGCGACAGAGGCGTCAGGCAAGCGATGGCCATCCCGGCCAGCGCTGACGACAACCGAGCAATTCAAGGAGAACGGCCATGGCCGTCGTCACGATGCGGGAGCTGCTTGAGAGCGGCGTCCACTTCGGGCACCAGACCCGGCGCTGGAACCCGAAGATGAAGCGCTTCATCTTCACCGAGCGCAACGGCATTTACATCATCGACCTGCTCCAGTCGCTGTCGTACATCGACCGCGCCTACGAGTTCGTCAAGGAGACCGTCGCGCACGGCGGCTCCATCATGTTCGTCGGCACCAAGAAGCAGGCCCAGGAGGCCATCGCCGAGCAGGCCACGCGCGTGGGCATGCCCTTCGTGAACCAGCGCTGGCTCGGCGGCATGCTGACGAACTTCTCGACCGTCTACAAGCGCCTCCAGCGCCTGAAGGAGCTCGAGCAGATCGACTTCGAGGACGTGGCAGCCTCCGGCCTCACCAAGAAGGAACTGCTCGTCCTCTCCCGTGAGAAGGCGAAGCTGGAGAAGACCCTCGGCGGTATCCGCGAGATGCAGAAGGTGCCCAGCGCCGTGTGGATCGTGGACACCAAGAAGGAGCACATCGCCGTAGGCGAGGCGCGGAAGCTCAACATCCCGGTCGTCGCGATCCTGGACACCAACTGCGACCCGGACGAGGTCGACTACAAGATCCCGGGCAACGACGACGCGATCCGCTCCGTCACGCTCCTCACCCGCGTGATCGCCGACGCCGCGGCCGAGGGCCTGATCGCCCGTTCCGGCGCCGCCGAGGCCGCCAAGGGCGGCGACAAGGCCGCCGAACCGCTCGCCGAGTGGGAGCGGGAGCTCCTGGAGGGCGAGAAGAGCGAGGGCGCAGCGGCCAAGGCCACCGAGGCGGCTCCCGCCGAGGCTGACAAGGCCGAGGAGAAGGCCACTGACGCCAAGGCCGAGGAAAAGGCCGAGGAGAAGCCGGCTGACGAGGCCGCCGAGGCGAAGCCCTCCGAGGAAGCCTGACGTTCACCGGGGCGCGGCGCACATGCATCAGCCGCATTCAGCCGTGCCCCGGTGACCATCCCGGCGGCCGTACGGGAAGAGACGCGGACGCACAGACCTGACTCCGCCCGAACCGCACCACGGTGCGGGGGAGCCTCCCGGCCGGCCGCAAACAGACCTCAAGAAGGACGAGTTCCGCCCCGGCGCACCGCGCCCCCGGCGCGCCCGAGCGCGAGGCGGGGCCTGGTCACAGAAGGAAACCAAGCATGGCGAACTACACCGCCGCCGACGTCAAGAAGCTCCGCGAGCTCACCGGCGCCGGCATGATGGACTGCAAGAAGGCCCTGGAGGAGTCCGGTGGCGAAGTCGACAAGGCCGTAGAGGTTCTGCGCGTCAAGGGGCAGAAGGGCGTCGCCAAGCGCGAGAGCCGCACCGCCTCGAACGGCGCTCTGGTCGCCCGCATCGCCGACGACAACACCTCGGGTGTGCTCGTCGAGCTCAAGTGCGAGACGGACTTCGTCGCCAAGGGCGAGAAGTTCCTCGCAGCCGCTGACGCCATCGCCGCACACGTCGCGGCCACTTCCCCCGCCGACACCGGCGCCCTGCTCGCCTCCGAGATCGAGCCGGGCAAGACCGTGCAGGCGTACGTGGACGAGGCCAACGCCAACCTCGGCGAGAAGATCGTCCTGGACCGCTTCGCCCAGTTCTCCGGCGCGTACGTCGCCTCCTACCTGCACCGCACGAGCCCGGACCTGCCGCCGCAGGTCGGTGTGCTCGTCGAGCTGGACAAGGAGAACGCGGAGGTCGCCAAGGACGTCGCGCAGCACATCGCCGCCTTCGCGCCGAGGTTCCTCACCCGTGAGGAGATCCCGGCCGAGACGGTCGAGAACGAGCGCCGCATCGCCGAGGAGACCGCGCGCGAGGAGGGCAAGCCCGAGCAGGCGCTGCCCAAGATCGTCGAGGGCCGGGTCACGGGCTTCTTCAAGGAGAACACCCTGCTCGACCAGCCCTTCGCCAAGGACAACAAGAAGAGCGTCCAGAAGGTTCTGGAAGAGGCGGGCGTCACGCTGAAGCACTTCGCGCGCTTCCGCGTGGGGGCCTGACTCCCGCAGAACCTCCGGCCCGGGCGGTGCCCCGGGCGCGACGCCGCCGCGTGGAGCACGCGAACGGTACGCGCCCGATAGGGTCGGGGACAGAGCAGTTGTGACGAGGAGGCCATTGCCGCATCTGGGATTGCGAGGATCCGACGGCAGTGGCCTCCTTCGTATGCACGCGAGGAGAGTTCATGGGTAAGGACAGCGATACATCCGACACAGGCAGGGGCCGCAGCGGCCGTAAACGCTTCCTGCTCAAGCTCTCCGGTGAGGCGTTCGCCGGCGGTGGGGGGCTCGGTGTCGATCCCGACGTCGTGCACAAGATGGCGCACGAGATCGCGTCCGTCGTACGTGACGGGGCGGAGCTCGCCGTGGTGATCGGCGGCGGCAACTTCTTCCGCGGCGCCGAGCTGCAGGTGCGCGGCATGGACCGCGCACGCTCCGACTACATGGGGATGCTGGGCACGGTCATGAACTGCCTGGCCCTGCAGGACTTCCTGGAGAAGGAAGGCATCGACTCCCGCGTCCAGACGGCCATCACCATGGGGCAGGTCGCCGAACCGTACATTCCGCTGCGCGCCGTACGGCACCTGGAGAAGGGCCGGGTCGTGATCTTCGGCGCGGGCATGGGCATGCCGTACTTCTCCACCGACACCACCGCCGCGCAGCGTGCCCTGGAGATTCACGCGGAAGCGCTGCTGATGGGCAAGAACGGGGTCGACGGCGTGTACGACTCGGACCCGGCGAAGAACCCGGACGCCGTGAAGTTCGACGCCCTCGAGTACGGCGAGGTCATCACGCGCGATCTGAAGGTCGCCGACGCCACCGCCGTCACTCTCTGCCGGGACAACAAACTGCCGATCCTCGTCTTCGAGTTGCTCGCCGAGGGCAATATCGCGCGGGCCGTGAAGGGTGAGAAGATCGGCACCCTGGTGAGCAACCAGGGCACGAGAGGCTGACGTTCGGCGTTCGGCGGCGGTCCGGGGCGCACGGCGCCCACGGGGTGACTCGCCGTCGTACGAACGGCTCGACACGGGGTGGACAACCGCCTGCCGGTCGGACACCGTGCAGGAATCAGGGCTTATCCGCAAAGCTCATTCAAGGAAACCAGGAGCACGTGGTGATCGAAGAGACCCTCCTCGAAGCCGAGGAGAAGATGGAGAAGGCGGTCGTGGTCGCCAAGGAGGACTTCGCCGCGATCCGCACTGGCCGTGCGCACCCGGCGATGTTCAACAAGATCGTGGCCGAGTACTACGGCACGATGACGCCGATCAACCAGTTGGCCTCGTTCTCGGTTCCGGAGCCGCGGATGGCGGTGGTGACTCCGTTCGACAAGAGCTCGCTGCGCAACATCGAGCAGGCGATCCGCGACTCCGACCTGGGAGTCAACCCGTCGAACGACGGCAATATCATCCGGGTGACTTTCCCCGAGCTGACCGAGGAGCGCCGCAAGGAGTTCATCAAGGTCGCCAAGGGCAAGGCCGAGGACGCGAAGATCTCGATCCGCAGCGTCCGCCGCAAGGCCAAGGAGACCTTCGAGGCCGCCATCAAGGACGGCGACGTAGGTGAGGACGAGGGCCGCCGGGCTGAGAAGGAGCTCGACGACACCACCTCGAAGTACCAGGGCCAGATCGACGAGCTGCTCAAGCACAAGGAAGCCGAGCTGCTCGAGGTCTGAGCCCCGGAGCGCGGGGGCTTCCCCGAGCGGGGGGCTGTACGAGATCCGTCCGAGGTCCGAAGTCTGAGGCTGCAATCTGTGAACGACTCATCGTGGGGAGCCCCACGGCCCCGTGCCGGCTTCCCGGGCGCACCCGGCCAGGGAGGCGCTGCGCCGCGCGGCGAATTCCGCTCCGGCGCGGGTGAAGCTCCCGCGCACGAGGCCGGTGGTGTGCCGCAGACTCGGGACATGCCCATCGTCTCCGACCCGGGCGGCTCCGACGGCGGCCACGGCAGATCCGGTCCGGGGGGCCCTCACGGCCTCCACGGCTCCGGCGACTCCCGGCGCTCCGGCGGACCCGGTGGCCCCGGCGGCTCCGGCAGCCGGGAGAGCGGCCCCGCCCCCGACTCCGGTCCCGCCCGCCGGCCCGGTTCCGGTGCGTCCGACCCGGGCCCGGCCCCCTTGAGCGGCAAGAAACGGGCCGGACGCGACCTGCGTGCCGCCATAGGAGTCGGTGTCGGCCTCGGTGCCGTCATCCTCGCCTCCCTCTTCTTCTACAAGCCGGTCTTCCTCGGCGTGATCGTCGTGGCCGTCGTCGTCGGCCTGTGGGAGCTGACCTCACGGCTCAGCGAGCGCAAGGAGATCCAGGCACCGCTGGTCCCGCTCGCCGTGGGTGGCGCGGCGATGGTGATCGCGGGTTATCTGCGCGGGCCTGAGGGCGCGTGGGTGGTCATGGCACTGACCGCGCTCGCCGTACTCGTATGGCGGATGACGGAATCGCCGGAGGACTACCTGCGCGACGTCACCGCGGCCGTGTTCGCCACCTTCTACGTGCCGTTCCTGGCCACGTTCGTCGCGCTCATGCTCGCCGCCGACGACGGCCCCTGGCGGGTCCTGACGTTTCTGCTGCTCACGGTCGTCAGCGACACCGGCGCGTACGCGGTGGGCTGGCGCTTCGGCAAGCACAAGCTCGCCCCGGCCATCAGCCCCGCCAAGACGCGTGAGGGGCTGGGTGGCGCGATCGCCTTCTCCATGGCGGCCGGGGCGCTGTGCACGCAGTTCCTGATCGACGGCGGCAGCTGGTGGCAGGGGCTGCTCCTCGGCCTTGCGGTCGCGGTCACCGCCACCCTGGGTGACCTGGGCGAATCCATGATGAAGCGCGACCTCGGCATCAAGGACATGGGGACGCTCCTCCCCGGCCACGGCGGCATCATGGACCGCTTGGACTCGCTGCTCCCCACGGCTCCGGTCGTATGGCTGCTCTTCGTCGCGTTCGTGGGCGGCGGCTGACCAGGCGGGCCGCCCCGCCAGCCCACGCGAGCAGGACCGGACCCGGTTTCCCTCAGCCGGCCCCGTGCGCCCCACCGTGCCCCGAGCCGTCGAGACCGGTCACGAGCCCGTCGTAGTAGCCCTTCATCGCGGGGCAGTAGTCGTGACGCAGGGCAAGCGGCCTACGGCGTACCTCCGTGGAGCGGGCCCCCAAACAGCCGGGGTCTCCTCCCCGGTCCGGGATCATTCCGGTGGTTGTGGGTCGTACTGAATGCCTCGGCGCACCTGCCGCGCACGCTCCGGCGACGCCAGGCGGGCTACCAGGTGGAGTGCCATGTCAATCCCGGCCGAGACCCCTGCAGCGGTGATCGTGTCGCCGTCGTCGACGAACCGGTCGTCGGGTCGCACCCCGATCGTCGGGTCGATTTCCTTGAGTTTCTCCAGCGAATCCCAGTGCGTCGTGGCAGGGCGCCCGTTGAGCAGGCCGGCCGCTGCGAAGACCAGCGAGCCGGTGCACACGCTCGTCATGAGCGGAACCGAAGGGCGCTGGGAGCGAACCCACTCCAGGTGCCGGTCGTCGGTGAGCTGGGGACGGGTCCCCCGGCCGCCGGGGTGCAGCAGCACGTCCAGTGCGGGCGCGTCGGCCATCGAGTAGTGCGGCTCGATCGTGAGCCCCTTCGCGCAGGTCACGGGTTCTCCATCAGCGGAGAGGCAGAAGACCCGCCAGCCATCACCGGCGAAGACCCGTGTCCAGTACGCCAGGACCTCCCAAGGTCCGATGGCATCCAGCTCTTCAACGTCCGGGAACAGCAGGATCCCGATGTACCGCACGTCTTCGTCGCCCATGCAGAGATCCAATCAGAGCCGCTGTTCGCCGGCCCGCCACGACCCTCTCCGTCCAGCCACCTGGTACTACCGCAACCGCCGCTACCGCAGACCAGCACTCGTGGCTTCAGGCTGCCCTCAGAGGGTTCTCCGTGCTCTGCTCTCGAAAGGGGCGTCAGAGTCTCGGAGTCCGGCGGTCTGCGGATGTCGAGAACGTGCCACCGGCTCCGTCCCAGGGACATCAGCGGCCACCACCGGCCGTACGGAAAGAAGGAGAGACCAGCATGGCGATTCAGCGGATGGACAACGTCGGCATCGTCGTCGAGGACATGGATGCCGCCATCGCGTTCTTCGTGGAACTCGGCATGGAGCTGGAAGGCAGGGCGCAGGTCAAGGGCCCCGTCGCCGACCAGTGCACCGGACTCGACGGCGTCCGCTGTGACATCGCGATGGTCCGGACCCCGGACGGTCACAGCCGGCTCGAACTGGCGAAGTACCGCAGCCCCGCGGTGATCAGCGCCGGGCCGCGCAACCGCCCGCACAACGTTCTGGGCACTCATCGCGTCATGTTCGCCGTCGACGACATCGAGGACACCGTTGCCCGCCTGCGCCCTCATGGTGCCGAACTCGTCGGCGAGATCGCCCGGTTCGAGGACAGCTGTCTGCTCTGCTACGTACGCGGCCCGGAGGGCATCATCGTGGGGCTTGCCGAGCAACTGGCCTGAGCAGAAGGACCTCAGCTCGTCCCCACTTGAATGATCACGGCGATGAGCGGGCCAGCGGTCGGCGTGGACCATTCGTGGACGGGCCGAAGGCGTTCGCAACGAGGGTCTGCTGTTCCCATACGCCGTACAGCCTGTGCCTCTGCCTGTTCGACCTGCGCACGTGACCGTCCCCACCCCGCTCCGGCCCGGGGGCACCGTCATCCGTCTGCGACACTGGTACAGCTATGCCGAAGCCCGGAGAACTCAGCGTTCCGGAGCATCAGAAAGCCCCCTACCAGCGCTTTTTGTGCCAGTAGGGGGCCGCCTTGTGGGCGGTGGGCCGTCCTCGGGCCGTGAGGGCTACGAGGGCCGGCCGAACACCCGCTCATAGATGACGAGGAACGGCGTCACGTATCCGACGGCTTCCATGGGGGTGGCAGCTCTGAGGCCGATGAGGATCGCCCCCGCCAAGAGAGCACTGATGTACGCGAGGCTCGTCGCCCATGGAGGCATCTGACGGTGGCTTCGCTGTGAGTGATCGTGCATTGTGGTGATGGCACCTGCTTTCAGAGGAAGTTGGAGCCTGCCGCCCGCCTGGTTGCCTGCCTGCGGGCGGCACCACACTAGTGGGTAGATTGCGACTGATACCTCTGATTCATTTGACCAATGACCCCTATCTGCGTAAATTCCACTATTATTGCGGGCTCATTGCCTTGGATTCGAAGGGTGTCGTTTCAACTTCGACTGTCGATCGCGCGCTAGCTTCAATTGCCGGGAAGTAATCAAAGGCAGTGTGCGGAACTATGAGTTGTGCCACATACGGTCAATGGCGTGACGAGCACGCGCAGCGCTGCTGGGCATTAGATGTGCGTACACACGCAGCGTCATCGCGGGGTCGGCGTGCCCCAGGTACTCACTGACCGCCTTCACGCTCTCGCCCGCGTCCAGCAGCACCGAGGCGTAGAAGTGTCGCAACGCGTGCATGCCGTGCTGACGAGCGAAGCATGCCGCTGCCCTTTCTCCGGCGTCGGGATGAGGCCGACCGCTGCGAGCGCTCGCTTCCATTCCAGGGCATTGAAGTTGCTGCGCCAGACGATGCCTCCAGCCGAGTTGGTAAAGATGAGGTCCCGACCGACGATCGGCCCGTCCGGCGTCTTCCATGGCAGCTCGATCGCAACAGGAGGATGCGTCTCGATGTGCTGCCTGAGCGCTGTGCCACCGTGACGGGGCGTGGTACATCCCGGTCCTTGTTCCCCTTCGGAGGGGCGAAGACCACTTGTCCGCGTAGCGGCTTGATCTGAGTGTCGATGCGAAGTGTGTCGCGGTCGAAGTTCACCGCGGGCAGGGCGAGTCCCGTGATTTCTCCCTGGCGAAGCCCGCAGCCACTGCCCACGTCAACGATGGCCTGATAGTGGGCGGGAAGGCTTCCCGCACTGCGCGGACATCGGTGGTCCGCCACGGCACTACCCGGCGAACTGCCGCTGCAGGTGGACGGACCGAACCTCGCGCTGCACGGATTCCGGGCCAGGTACCGTCGACGGCGGCCGACAGCACCGCTCGTACGTCGGCACAACGTTGCGCGCGTAGCCACCTGAGATCGGGGAGTTCTCCAGATCTCGCACGAACGTCCCGGATGTGCACGGGACGGAAGGAGCCGAGAGGTCGCGTACCGAGCCGCGGAAGTGCATGCCGCCGCAGATGACGCTCCACCAGGATCCGGGTGGCAATGTCTGTCGTCAGCCCCGCGAGCCATCGTTCGGCGTATTGCTGGAACGTGACGCGGCCGGCTTTCGGATCGACGTACTGTCCCCACAGCATGTCGGCCTCGATCTCTGCCAACCACTCTTCGGCACGACGCTTCTGTCGGTCAGGGAAGGACTTGCTCTTCTCCGTGCCATGGGGGCCGACGTAGCGTGCGCGATACCGCATCCCGTTGCCGTGGCGAGAGGTCTTGGCCTTGGTCGACGAGCCGTCGGCGGCCCGCTCGACCTTGTACCAGCGGTCTTGGATGTGTCCGGCCATCAGGCAGAGTCCTCTATCTGCGAGGAGACCCAGGCCCGTACATCTTCGGGGTCGTAGCGCAGGTGTCGGCCGACGCGGAAGCCGCGGGGACCGGTGTGCTTGCGGCGCCACTGGTAGACGGTCTCGACCGGGACGCCCAGGAGGTCGGCCAGGTCGACGGGTGTCAGGTAGCGCTCAGGGAGGCGACGGACGCTCACCGAACAGCACATCTAGATGGTTCAAGGACTGCGAGCGGAGGTTCATGGTCATGACGGTCGTCAGGCTTGGCCGTTCCGCATGCGCTCCTCATGGTCCTCCATCTCCTCGATGTACAACCCGACACCTTCTCTCGCGCTCAAGTAGTCTTCGCTGCCGACGGGGACCTTCCCGGTACGGCGGTACGTGCCGAGGACCTCAACCAGATGGTCCATCGTCCCGATGAGCAGCCGAACGCGGTTCGAGTTGTCCGATTCCGTGTGAGTTACCTTCTTCCAGTACTGGAGCGTCTGGGCGGCTTCCTCTAGGCGCGTCCTCAGACCTGAAGAGGGGAAGTTGAGGGCAGATAGCCGCAGACGGTCCAACTCAGCGAAGACCTGATGCTCCCAGTCATCCGGGGCATCTCCTCGCCAGTGCCGTCGGAAGAGATCCTTCACCGCGAAGACAGCGTGAACAGCCACCTCGAAGGCGGCATCGTGCTGATCAGCCTTTCGCGCTTCCTTTGCGCTCTTCGCCTCGTGCCTGATCTGAAGCCTGGCACCAAAGAGGGCACCTACTGCACCGACGGCAGCACCTCCGAAACCGATAAGCCCGGAGGCGACTTGTGGGTCCATGTCGGATACGCTCCTCCGCCGTGTGCGCAGCGTCAACTCCTAGGCAGGGTCGGCCACTTGCAGCCGCGCTACGTGCAGTACCAGTCGACGCAGCCCGAGGGGTCCACGGTGCACCAGCGACTGTCGTCGCTCAGCAGCCGAACAAGCTCTCCCCTGGAACCACCTTGAGTTACGCGGTAAGAGTTTCCCTACGCCATCAAGAGCTCGCTCCGCTCGCCGCGCGGCCCGGCTTGCCGCAGGGCCGACGCTCATGTCTCCGCCCCGCTCCGGTCCGGCCGTCGGCCCGCGCGCGAACTCGAGCCACAAGAAGAGGGCGCCATCGTGGCTGGGACGGCCGGCTCGGTGGCTTTACGGAGCCAGTTTGGAGCGAGCCTCTACGATCATGGCCCAGATCGGGCTATTGCGGGCAGGCGAGGAGTCAGCCCCATTCGCGGAAGCGTAAGGGCCATGATCTCTCGCCCCAAACCAGCTCCACCCCAAAGCCGCTACACCGACCTATGATGGACGCTTCCCAGGAATGCTATTCGTCGTCACTTATGGTGAAGTTGTCGGCGAGAACCCTAAGTCGCATAGCCGTGGTGCGTGGGATTTCAAGCAGTACATACTTGGAACCAATTTTTCTGACGGCATGTACCAGCGAAGAGGAGAGGAAGGACAGTACCGATTCAATTTCTTCCGGTGTCGGGGCCTCTTCAACTTCGGAGCGCAGGATCAGATAGAGGTCGTGAGGAGAAAGAGCTCCCGTTGTGACCACATCGGCAGTTCTTGCCTCGACCTCTAGAAGTCGGACGACTCTATCGCATAGCCTATAAAGTCGCTTCTCCCGGGTCCAAGGCTTCTCAATTTTTGAGAGGCTTACCAGTCCGGACTCTTCTACGAGTTCGCGTAGGCTTGAGAGAGAAAATGGCGCTGTTCTGTGTCGATGGATGAGCTCTACCAGTTCATCCACTTCAAGCAGCCCGACTTTGTGGGATTTGGCGCGCTCGGCAATCCTCGAACTGGGGAAACTAGGCCCGACAACAATGGCGTACTCGGCAGTGTTGTCTGACCTGTGTTCCTTAAGGGTGTCGAAGTTGATTTGAGTCTCGGCGATCTTCCCGGAAGTCGAAGACTTGGCATCGACAATGGCGCTGTATCTCATGTCTCCCGAAAGGTTCGCAGAGATCAGAACATCAGTTTGCCCCGAACCACCTAGCAACTGACTTTCGAATCCAAGAGAAGAAAATGCCTCCGCAACGGATTTCTCGAATCGCTCAGGCCTCGACGAGTCCAGTGCCGCCTCTTTCAATTCTGTAATTAGCTCATTGAATGTCACTGGCATTTCTTCAGAGGATGCATCAGTGTTGTCGGTTTCCTGTGTATCAATAGGGCTAGCTATAGGCAACTCCACGCGCAAGGCCCGACCGAGTGGTACGAGCTGGTAGCGCCCCCAGGCAACCTCTTCCACCAAGCCGCACTTACGCAGCATCTGTAGTCGAGTCCGCACCTCGGCGATATCTTCCCGTGGCATGCCGTAACGGGTTCTACCGATTACGGCTAGCTCACGCGGAGTGTCGGTCTCTTCAAGTGCTTCGAGTATCTCGCCAACGAAGGAAAATTTTGCGTGAATCACACGCAACAGATCCATATCATTGGGAGATTCTGTGCAGGCTTTTCCGAGTTCGGTTGATTGATAAAGACTGAATCCGACTTGTTCTACGAGACCTGCATTCTTGAGCGCGCTGAGCGCGGAAGCAGTGGATGAAGGGCGCAGTCCAAATTCGGAGGAGGCGAACTCATCAAGCACTTCTCGGGTGATGCGTGCATCCATGGCGGAGACAAACTTGCGCATTGACGCGAAAGTGTCACCTTCGCTTCGAGGCACATATCCAATGTTGTTCTTGCGTTCTGCGAGATCCACCTCTTCAAGCAGTTCCGCAACTAGTGGATGAGTATCTGTTGTTGCGATGGACCTCGTTCCACTATGAGTGGGTATCCTATTTCTAAAATTCCCGGGCTGGGCCAGCTCAAGTCGTTCGAGTAGTTCTAGGCCAGCGGCGGTGGGCTCAATCTTATGGTTGAAGTCAAGTTCGGCCATTCCGCTAGAGCGAAGCCAAGCGGTTCGCCTTCTGATCTGGTCGAGAGAATCCCAAGAGCAACCGTATTCTTCCGCGGCAATCTGCAGGAGATCAGACTGGGTGACTCCACTTTGTGCCTCATGTAGCAATTCACCAAGGAATCGAATGTGTGCATGCAGTACGGCGATAAGATAGCTGTCGTCCTCGTTTTGGAGCCATTGTTCAGCAGCGGAGGTGAGAATCCATGAGCGGGTTCCAGTTCGGGTTACGAGGCCACAAGGCTGGAGCCTCTGTCCTATCTCTGCGAAAGGGATTTGAACTCCGGAATCTCCAGGAATGTCTACCGGAGCCTCGACGCCTACACCTTTCGAATGTGACAGCAGTAAGGCGCGCAATACAGAAACCTGGTTTTCACTCCCCCCTTTCAGTGCAGGCATGGAGAATGCGCGACTTCCCCATGGACGCGGGGAGGGGAGGGTGGTCACTGACATGGGTTCTTCTCACCGTCACATAGAGTACCGTTGCAAGACCATTGTGCTACGAATCCTTCAGTGTGTACCTATTCGTTCGCAAGATTCCGAAATGTTACTGGTGCAACGGACCCCCGGGCCGTCCCTGGGCCGTGCGACGTTGGCCAACATCGACAGTCGGCGACGGAGGCCGACGGCCCCGGACCCCGCTGACCAGGGGGCACCCAAGTCCGTCTGCGACACTGGTACAGCTATGCCGAAGCCCGGAGAACTCACCTTTGCCGCGCCGCGTGGGGCCGTCAGGCCGCCGCGGCATCTTGCCGATCTCACGCCCGACGAGCGTCGTGAGGTGGTGGCCGGGGCGGGTGAGAAGCCCTTCCGTGCCAAGCAGCTTTCGCAGCACTACTTCTCCCGGCTCGCGCACGAGCCCGAGCAGTGGACGGACATCCCTGCGGCGGCCCGCGGGAAGCTCGCCGAGGCGCTGCTGCCGGACCTGATGAGCGTGGTGCGGCACATCAGCTGTGACGACGACACGACCCGCAAGACGCTGTGGAAGCTGCACGACGGGACCCTCGTGGAGTCGGTGCTGATGCGGTACCCGGACCGGGTCACGATGTGCATCAGCTCGCAGGCGGGCTGCGGCATGAACTGCCCGTTCTGTGCGACCGGTCAGGCAGGTCTCGACCGGAACCTGTCGACCGCGGAGATCGTCCACCAGATCGTCGAAGGGGTACGGGCGCTGCGCGACGGAGAGGTGCCCGGGGGGACCGGGGAAGGGGCCGCCCGGCTGTCGAACATCGTCTTCATGGGCATGGGCGAGCCCCTCGCCAACTACAAGCGCGTCGTGGGTGCGATCCGCCGCCTGACCGACCCGGAGCCCGACGGCCTCGGGCTCTCACAGCGCGGCATCACGGTCTCGACGGTGGGGCTCGTCCCGGCGATGCTGCGGTTCGCCGACGAGGGCTTCAAGTGCCGCCTGGCCGTATCGCTGCATGCCCCGGACGACGAACTGCGCGACACCCTCGTCCCCGTCAACACCCGCTGGAAGGTGCGCGAGGTGCTGGACGCCGCGTGGGAGTACGCGGCGAAGTCCGCACGCCGCGTCTCCGTCGAGTATGCGCTCATCAGGGACATCAACGACCAGGCCTGGCGCGCCGACCGGCTCGGGCGGCTGCTCAAGGGCAAGCCCGTGCACGTCAATCTGATCCCGCTCAACCCGACTCCGGGCTCCAAGTGGACGGCGTCGCGGCCCGAGGACGAGGCCGCGTTCGTGCAGGCGCTGGAGTTGCACGGGGTGCCGGTGACGGTACGGGACACACGGGGCCAGGAAATCGACGGCGCCTGCGGGCAGTTGGCCGCGACGGAACGCTGAGGGCAGTGTCCGGCACACGTCGGACGCCCGCCCGTTCCCGGACCGGAGCAGCGCGCCCGGCCCGCGCGGGGAGAGCGCCCCGAGGCTCTCGGCGGAGTGACTGATAGCCTGCGCTGAACGGAGTCTTGTCGCAGGCACATCAACCGGCGGCGGGCTCCTGCCAGAGAGAACGGACCGACAGGGGAGCGCACACAGCGCTGAGAGTGCGGCCGTACGCACGCCCGCGTGCACGTACGGCCCGCAGACCCTCGAACCTCGCCCGGGTCATGCCGGGTAGGAAGTCGATGTGCCATATGAGCAAGTACGTGCTGCGCGCGGCAGCCGCCACAACCACCGTCCTCGCCCTGACCGGCGCACTCGCCGCTTGCGGCGGATCCGGTGCGGGCGGCGGCGGGGACGACAAGACCGTCACCCTCGTCACCCATGACTCCTTCGCCGTCTCCAAGCCCGTGCTGAAGGAGTTCACGAAGCGCACCGGCTTCAAGGTCAAGGTGCTGAGGGGCGGCGACGCCGGCGCCGCGGTGAACCAGGCGGTGCTCAACAAGGGCAATCCGCAGGGCGACGTCTTCTTCGGCGTCGACAACACCCTTCTCTCAAGGGCCCTGGGCAAGGGCGTCTTCACGCCGTACAAGGCCGAGGGACTGGGCCACGTACCCGCGAAGCTGCAACTGGACAAGGAGCGGCACCGGGTCACGCCCGTCGACTCCGGTGAGATATGCGTGAACTACGACCGCGGCTGGTTCGAGAAGCGTGACCAGGCACCGCCCGAGTCGCTCGACGATCTCGCGGACCCCGAGTACAAGAACCTCCTGGTCACCCCGAACGCCGCAACGTCCTCGCCCGGCCTGGGATTTCTGCTGGCCTCGGTCGAGAAGTACGGCGACGGCGGCTGGAAGGACTACTGGAAGAAGCTGCGCGGCAACGGCGTCGAGGTCGTCGACGGCTGGGAGCAGGCGTACAACGACCGGTTCAGCGGCTCGAACGGCGGCAAGGGCAAGGGCGACCGGCCCCTCGTCGTCTCCTACGCCTCCAGCCCTCCCGCCGAGGTGCTGGGCCAGAAGCCGCTTCCCGCGAAGGCGCCCACGGGCATCGCCGAGCGGACCTGCTTCCAGCAGACGGAGTTCGCAGGGCTGCTGGACGGCGCACGCAACACCGAAGGCGGCAAGGCCCTGCTGGACTTCATGCTCAGCCGTGAGTTCCAGGAGGATCTGCCGCTGCAGATGTTCGTCGAACCCGCCCGCGAGGACGCCGAGTTGCCCGAGGTGTTCACCAAGTACGGGGGGACCGCCCAGGACGCGGCCACCATGGAACCGGCGAAGATCGACGCGCACCGCGAAGAGTGGATCAAGTCGTGGACGTCGCTCGTCGTGAAGTAGCCCGCGAACGGAGCGGTACGGAAGGGGAGTTCACCGCCGCGGGCCAGTCGTCCGAGGGCCCCGGGGAGTCCCCGCCCCGGCCGGACGCCGTGGAACGGGCACGCCGCGGCACCCACCGCACCGGTCACCCGCGCCGCGCCCGCGACGGCAGCGGAGCGCGCCTCGCGCTGATGGCGCTGCCCGTCGCCTTCTTCGGGCTGTTCTTCGCCTTTCCCGTGGCCGCGATCGTCGGCCGCGGGCTGCGCACGCCCGCCGGCGCATGGCAACTCCAGCGCTTCACGCAGGTCGTCACCGACCCGGACACGCTGCACGTGCTGTGGTTCACCGTGTGGCAGGCCGCCGCTTCGACCGCGTGCACGCTCGCGCTCGCACTGCCCTGCTGCTTCGTCTTCGCCCGGTTCGACTTCCCGGGCAAGCAGGTGCTGCGCGCCGTCGTCACCGTCCCGTTCGTGCTGCCGACGGTCGTCGTGGGCTCGGCGTTCCTTGCGTTGCTGGGACGGGGCGGGCTGCTGGAGGAGTGGGCGGGGCTGCGCCTCGACACGAGCGTGTGGGCGATCGTCCTCGCGCATGTCTTCATCAACTACGCGGTCGTCGTACGGACGGTGGGCGGGCTGTGGTCGCAACTCGATCCGCGGCAGGAGGAGGCGGCGCGGGTGCTCGGCGCGGGCCGCTTCGCCGCCTGGCGCCGCGTCACACTGCCGGCGCTCGCGCCCTCCGTCGGCGCGGCCGCACTGATCGTCTTCCTGTTCACCTTCACCTCCTTCGGCGTCATACAGGTGCTGGGCGGCCCGCGTTACGCCACGCTGGAGGTCGAGATCTACCGGCAGACCGCCGCGCTGCTCGACCTGCCGACGGCCGCCGTGCTGACGCTGGTCCAGTTCGCGGCCGTCACCGTGCTGCTCGCCGTGCACGCACGGACCGTACGCAAGCGGCAGTCGGCCCTGAGCATGGTGCCGGCCGCCCGTACCGCTCAGCGTCCGCGCGGCGGTGCCCAGTGGGCCTTGCTGGGCTCCGTCCTGACGGTGACCGCCGTGCTGATCCTCGTTCCGCTCGGCGTGCTGGCGGTGCGCTCCTTCGAGGGTCCGGACGGCTTCGGTCTGGCCAACTACCGTGCGCTGGGCGAGGTTTCGGGCGACGCCACCTTCACCGTCCCGCCCGTCGAGGCGATCGGGAACTCCCTTGCGTACGCCGCGGTCGCCACGCTCCTCGCGCTGACCGTCGGCGGTCTGGCCGCGGCGGCGCTCACGACGAGGGGCCGTGGCGGAGCCGTCGACCGGCTCGTACGGGGCTTCGACTCCATGCTGATGCTGCCGCTCGGCACCTCGGCGGTCACCGTCGGCTTCGGATTCCTCATCGCGCTGGACGAGCCGCCACTGGACCTGCGTTCCTCGTGGATGATCGTCCCGGTCGCACAGGCGCTGGTCGGGGTCCCCTTCGTCATACGGACGATGCTGCCGGTGCTGCGCGCGGTGGACGTCCGGCTGCGCGAGGCAGCGGCGGTGCTCGGCGCCTCGCCGCTGCGTGCTTGGCGGGAGGTGGACCTGCCGATGGTGAGCCGCGCGCTGCTGGTCGCCGCGGGATTCGCCTTCGCCGTCTCACTCGGTGAGTTCGGCGCGACGGTCTTCATCGCGCGGCCCGACGCCCCGACTCTCCCCGTCGCCGTCGCCCGCTTCCTCGGCCGGGCCGGCGAGCTCAACTACGGGCAGGCGATGGCAATGAGCACTGTCCTGATGCTCGTGTGCGCGGCGACGCTTCTCACGCTGGAACGCATACGCACCCACCCCTCGGGAGAGTTCTAGATGCTGCAACTCGACGGTGTGACGGCCGGCTTCGGCGCCGGCCGGCTCGCACTGGACGGTGTGGACCTGGACGTCGCCGACCACGAGACGGTGTGCGTCCTGGGCCCCAGCGGCAGCGGCAAGTCGACTCTGCTGCGGGTCACGGCAGGGCTGCACACACCCCGCTCGGGGCGGGTGCTGCTCTCCGGCCGAGACCAGGACGGTGTGCCGCCGCACCGCCGCGGCGTCGGCCTGATGTTCCAGGACCACCAGCTCTTCCCGCAGCGCGACGTCGGCGGCAACGTCGCCTTCGGCCTGCGCATGCGGGGCGTCGGACGGCACGAGAGGGACGAGCGCGTCGCCGAACTCCTCGCTCTCGTCGGCCTGCCCGGCACACAGCGGCGCCAGGTCACCGCCCTCTCCGGCGGCGAGCAGCAGCGCGTCGCCCTGGCCCGTGCGCTCGCGCCGCAGCCGCGCCTGCTGATGCTGGACGAACCCCTCGGTCAGCTCGACCGGGGGCTGCGCGAACGGCTCGTGGTCGAACTGCGCGCGCTCTTCGCCGAGTTGAGGACCACGGTGCTCGCCGTCACGCACGACCAGGGTGAGGCCTTCGCACTGGCCGACCGCGTCGTTGTGATGAACGAGGGGCGCGTCGCACAGGCGGGCACTCCGCTGGAGGTGTGGCGGAGTCCCGCCTCGGAGTTCGTCGCCCGCTTCCTCGGCTTCGACAACGTCGTGGCCGCGACGGTGCACGGCGGCGTCGCCGACACCCCCTGGGGCAAGCTTCCCGTGCCGGACGGCACGCCCCCGGGCGAGTGCCGTCTCCTCGTACGTCCGGCCGGTGTCCGGCTCACGGAGACCGGCGACGGACTGCCGTGCACCGTCGAGGCGCGCACCTTCCGCGGCGGCGACGCCGCCGCGGTGACGCTGCTGCTCCGCCCGGAGACCGGCCCGCGGCTGGAGGCTTCCTGCTCCCTCCGCGAGGCTCCGGAGACCGGTGCCACGGTCGGCGCCGCCTTCGACGTGCGTGACGTGGTGCGGCTCGGCGGCTGAACGAACGCGGCACCTCGACGGCTTCCGCCTCAGCCCGTCAGCCGCGCGAGGGTCTCCGGCACCTCCTCGACGGAGCGCGCCAGCGCGATACGCGAAGCCATCGGCCGGTCGCGGGCCAGCGCCTGCAACAGGGGCCAGCACGGCAGCGTACGCGTCCAGTGCTCCTCGTCCACGAGCACCATCGGGGTGGGCGCGCCCCGCGACTGGTAGTAGTTGGGCGTCGCGTTGTCGAAGATCTCCTGTACGGTCCCGGCCGCGCCCGGAAGGAAGACCACCCCGGCGTTGGACCGCGCCAGCAGGCCGTCCTCACGTACCGCGTTGACGAAGTACTTCGCGATGTGCTGCGCGAACGCGTTGGGCGGCTCGTGCCCGTAGAACCAGGTGGGAATACCCACGGACGCGCCGCCGCCCGGCCAGCCCTCCCGCACCTCGAAGGCCGCCCGCGCCCATTCGCCCACCGACTCCTCGAAGGAAGGCGCGGACGAGAGCATCTCCAGAGCCTTGCCGAGCATGCCGTCCTCGAAGGGCGCGGCGTACGCACCGAGGTTGGCGGCCTCCATCGCACCGGGACCGCCGCCCGTCGCGACGGTGTGACCGGTACGGGCCAGGGCGCGCCCGAGGCGGGCCGCGCTCGCGTACGCGCTGCTGTCGCGTGCCAGCTTGTGGCCGCCCATGACGCCCACGACCCGGGCGCCGACGAGCTGTTCGTCGAGAGCGTCGGAGACCGCGTCGTCGTGCACGGCGCGGAGCATCGAGGAGAAGACGTCACCGTCGCTCTTCGTCCGCTGGAACCAGGCGTAGGAGCGGGCGTCCGGCGTGTGTTCGTACCCCTCGGCCAGTCCGCTGAAGAGCTCGTCGGGAGCGTAGAGCCGCCCGCGGTAAGGGTTGAACGGCAGCTCCGGCACGGGAGGGAAGACCAGCCCGCCGCCCTCCTGCACGCGGACGACCGCCTCGGCGGCCATCGCACAGCCCAGGAAGACGGTGCCGTCGGTCTCCGCTGCGGCCAGTGCCGCGGAACGCTCCCGCAGGTCCACGGACTGCACACGCCAGCCGCTGAGCGATCCGGTCGCCTCGACGACGTCGTCGAACTCTTCGAGGCTCTCTATCTCGTGGTCAAGCATGCCGTCAGCGTATGCGGCACACGCCGAAGGGCGGCCCCCTTGTGCGAAGGGGACCGCCCCTGGGTGCGCGGGCGGAATGTCCGTGCCGCTTCGGACGGACGGGAATCAGGTGGTCAGCGGCAGCGCGGCGAGCTGTCCCACCGCCCAGGTGAGCGCGCCGAGCACCACGCACACCACGGCCGAGCGGAGCACGGCCGCGCCCCGCAGCAACCGCCGCGGAGCACCGAGCCTGATCAGCGCCGCGTTCGCCGGCTTGCGTGCGGCGCGCGACTCCGCGGCGGCCGTCAGCGCGCTCGCCGTCACGCAGACGACGACGAGTGCCGCGCCCAGCAGCGCCAGTGGCCCGAACATGCGGGCGCCCACCTGCGGAGAGGCCCCGTACAGTTCGGCCGCGGCCAGTCCGCCCGCCGCCACCGCGCACAGCACACCCAGCGGCCGGCCGATGCGCGCGGACTCCTGCTGCAGCACCCGTCCCGCCAGCAGCCGCACGGCTCCCGGCCTGCCGACCGCCAGCAGCCGGCCGCACAGCTGGGTGATTCCCGGCCCGGCCAGTACGAGCCCGAGGGCGGTCAGCAGCCAGCCGCCCAGCACGCCCGGCGCGCTGTTCGACAGGACGGCCGACAGGGACAGCGGCTTCGGCGACCTGCTCGCGTATGTCTCCGTCGCGAGGCCTGCGGCGATGAGCGCGGTGCCCCACGGCAGGGTGACGGCCGCGGGAAGCGAGCCGGGCAGCACGCGGAAGGACTGCGCCTCCCGCTCGTCCGCGGTGCGCTCACGATGGCCGCCCGTGCCGTGACCGGCGCCGTCGGTGGAGTGCGTACCGGTGTGTGCGCCGCTGCCCGTGCCGGCACCGGCGGCCGCGACCGCGGGAAGCATCCCGGGCCGCGTGGCCAGCGCCGCGGCGCCGGCGGCCACCAGCGGCGGCACGCAGAGCAGCACCAGGGTCGCGGCGAAGGGCAACGGGTGGCCGGCGGCGAGGAGTTCGACCGCCGCACCGTCGAAGGGTACCGAGGCGAGCTGCCCGCGCAGATGCAGATAGATCACGAGCGCGACGGCGCTGCCCAGCAGTGAGGACATCGCGGTCGACACCGCGGCCAGCAACGGGATCCTGGCCGGCCCCACCCCGGCGGTGTCCAGCGCCGAGAGGGACCGCGAACCGGGCTCCGTACGGGCCACGGCGGCGGCGAACTGAACGGCGGCCGCGAGCGGCGCGAGGCACCACACCAGCCGAACGAGAGAACCACCGGACTGCTGCGGGTGAGCGAGGGCATGACTCAGCGCGGCCAGCAGCAGGAAGCCCACGACTGCGGTGGCGCAGGCCACGAGGAGGCGGCGCAGCAGCGTGAGGGGGTGACCACCGCGGGCTAGACGGAGAGCGAGCACGCGGCACCCTTGGAGTCTTCGCCGTCCGAGTCGTCTTCACCCGTGGCCATGCCCTTGCCACCGGTTCCGTCGTTCTCGTCGTCCTCGCTGTCTCTCGCGTCTCCGGGTGCCGGAGCGACCAGTCCGCCGCTCAGCCTGCCGTCGACGAGCGTGAGGTTGCGGTCCGCGAGGGTGGGCCCCGCGGCGTCCGCGGCCTGAGGGTCTCCCGGTGTCACCTTCGGCAGCATCACGGCGGGGTCGTGGGTCGTGAGCACCACGGTGATGTCGTGCGTACGCGCGGCGGTCGTCAGCGTGCGCAGCACCTGTGCCCGTTCGGCCTGGTGCAGCGGAGCGGTCGGTTCGTCCGCGAAGACGATCGCGGGGGCGGGGGCCAGGGCGCGGGCGATGGCGACGCGCTGACGCTGCGACTGCCGCAGCGCCGAGGGGCGCTTACGTGCGCACTCACCGACGTCCAGCCGCTCCAGCCACTCGACGGCGGCCTTGCGGGCCGCGCGGGAACCGGTGCCGCACAGCAGCATCGGCAGGGCCGCGTTCTCCCACGCCGTCAGTTCGGGGATGAGCTGCGGCTCGCTGCCGACCCAGCCGAAGCGGTCGCGGCGCAGGCGTTCGCGCGAGGTGCGGGAGAGCGTGTGCACCGGAACGCTGTTGAACCAGATCTCGCCCTTGTGCGGCGTGAGTTGACCGGACAGGCAGCCCAGCAGGGTCGTCTTGCCGCTGCCGCGGGGTCCTGTGACGGAGACGATCTCGCCGGCGCGGACGCCGATCGATACGCCTTGCAGGGCGGGTGAACCGCCGTGCGAGTAATGCAGTCCGCGTGCCCAGAGCACGTCGTTGTCCGGGGGTGCTGCCACTGAGGGCACCTCCACTCACCTCTGCTCTGCTGGTCCCTGCCGGGCCCTGTCCCACGCAAGGGTGAAGGAAGGGGCCTGGGGCGATCGGTCACAGGAACCGTAAGGACAGCGGGGCGCCCACGCGGTGCCATCCGCCGGGGCGCGGCGCAGATTCCACCGAACGGGCCCCGCAGATGGCCCCGCCTGTCGGCCCTGCCTGTGGCCCGTCCGTCGTCCTGGTCACGGGCCCGGCGGGAGTTCCCGTGAACCCTCCAGCCGGGTCCGTGAGCCGCTTCAGGCCTCGCCGGTCAGATGCGTCGGGGCGAACATCCGCAGCTCGGCCGGGAGCAGGACCACCGAGGGTCCGGGAGCGGCGAGTGCCGCGGCGAGGTCCTCGCGCAGCCGCTCGGGAGAGCTGCGCACGGCCGGTACGCCGAACGACTCCGCGAGCGCGACGAAGTCGGGGCGGGCGAGCTCCGTGCCCGTGGTCTCGCCGAACGCCTCGTTCATGTACGTACGCAGGATCCCGTAGCCGCCGTCGTCGACGATGAGCCAGGTGACGGGCAGGCCGTACTGGCGGGCGGTGGCGAGTTCGGCGATGGAGTACATGGCTCCGCCGTCGCCCGACACGGCGAGGACGGGCGTGCTGCGCCCGGGGTCGGTGGCCGCGGCGCCGAGGGCGGCGGGGAAGCCGTATCCGAGACCGCCTGCCCCCTGGGCGGAGTGCATGGCACCCTCGCGGGGGTCGAAGGCGGACCACGCCCAGTACGCCAGGATCGTCATGTCCCAGAAGCTGGGCGAGGTGTCGGGGAGCGCCTCCCGGACGGCGCCGAGCACCTGCTGTTCCAGTTCCAGCCCCTGGGCGGCGATCCGGTTCCGTACACGTTCCAGCAGCTCCGCGACCTCACGTGCCGCCCGGCCGGCGGGGCGGGGGGCGACGGCGCCGGCCAGTGCCCCGAGCGCCGCGCGTGCGTCGGCGTGGATGCCGAGGGCGGGGTGGTTGGCCTCCAGTTTGCCCAGGTCCGCCTCGATGTGCACGACACGGCCGCGGGGCGCGAACGTGTGGTAGTTCGAGGAGAGTTCGCCGAGTCCGGAGCCGACGACGACCAGCACGTCGGCGTCCTCGAGGAAGTCGGTCGTGTACCGGTCCTCCAGCCAGGAGCCGAGCGAGAGCCGGTGCTCCCAGGGGAAGGCGCCCTTCCCGCCGAAGGTCGTGGCGACGGGGGCGTCCAGCCGTTCGGCGAGGCCGAGCAGCTGTGCCTGCGCGCCCGCCCGTACGACTCCGCCCCCGGCGAGCACGGCGGGGCGCTCGGCCGCGTTGAGCAACGCGGCCGCGCGGGCTGTGAGTTCGGGACGTGCCGGGAGGGGCCGCGGGCGTGCCGGTCCGTCCTCGGCGGCGAGCGAATCGGGGGGCGGCACGTCGGTGGGTGCGAGGAGGACGTCCTGCGGTATCTCCACCCACACCGGGCCGCAGGGCGCCTCCAGGGCGTTGGCCCAGGCGGCTGCGAGCGCCGAGGGGATCTGCGAGACGGCGCGCACCGTGTGGACGGACTTCACGATGTCGCGGAACGACGCCTGCTGGTCGCGGAGTTCGTGCAGATATCCCTTGCGGCGGCCCCCGAGCCCGGCCGTGGGCACCTGACTGCTGATGCCCAGCACGGCCGCCGACGCCGCCGCCGACTCCTGGAGCGCGGCGAGCGACATCAGCGCGCCGGGTCCGGTGGAGATCAGCAGCGGTGCCACGGTGCCGGTGAGGCGGGCGTAGGCATCCGCGGCGAAACCTGCGTTGTTCTCCACCCGCAGCCCGACGTACGACAGCGGGGAGCGGCGTACGGCGTCGAACGCCCCCAGCGCGTGCTGCCCCGGCAGTCCGAAGACCGTACGGGCACCGAGGGCGGTGAGGGATTCGGCGACGAGGTCGCCTCCGGTACGTACTGCGGCTGCGGGTGCCATGCGGGGGGTTGCGCCTTTCGTCGTCGGGGTGGTTTCGGAGGGCCGGGGCGGCCGGGTGCGGTCGGCGGCCGGGTCCGGCCGGTGAGCGGTGCGGGGTCAGACTCCGGCGGGGGCGTCGGCGCCCGGCTGCTCACCGCCCGGCTTCGGGTCCTCGTGCGCCTGGCCCGCGAGCCGCGCCCGCCATTCGGCGAGCACCGCGGGGTCGGTCGGCTTGCCGGCGAGGCTCACCACGACGTGTGTGAGCAACGAGGCCAGCAGCCCGAAGTAGATGGCCTCGTTGGCGAGTACGCCCTTCCAGGCCATCATCGCCATGACCGTCGCGCCGCCCACGGCGACGGCGGCGAGGGCGCCGTTGGCGGTGCCGCGCTTCCAGACCAGACCGCCCAGGATCGGCACCAGCAGCCCGCCGACCAGCAGGTTGTACGCGACGGTCAGGGCCTCGACGACGTCGTTGAGCGCGATGGATATCACCACGACCGCCGCACCCATGATCAGGATGAAGATCCGGTTGCCGCGGACCTCGTCGTGGGCTCCCTCGCCCTCCGCGCCCGGCTCGGGCGCGCTGCGGCGCAGCCGCTTCCAGATGTCGTTGTTGGCGACCGTCGCGCACGCGATCAGCGCGCCCGAGGAGGTGGACATGACCGCCGACAGCGCCGCCGCCAGCACAAGTCCCTTCACGCCGAGGGGCAGCGCCTCGCCGACGATGGTGGCGAACGCCGCGTCGGGGCTGTCCAGCTTCGGGTAGAGCGCCTTGGTCGCGGTGCCGATCGCGGCGCCCGCGATCGCGTACACGAGGCAGTAGACGCCCGCGACCGAACCGCCGCTGCGGGCGACGGTGTCGCTGCGCGCCGTGAACACGCGCTGCCAGATGTCCTGTCCGATGAGCATGCCGAACGAGTAGATCAGCACGTACGTGAACACCGTCTGCACGCCGATGTTCATGGGGGAGAAGTAGTCGTCGGGCAGCTGCTCCTGCATGCCGTCGATGCCGCCCGCCTTCCAGACGGCGATGGGCAGCAGGAGCAGCAGCACACCGACGGACTGGACCACGAACTGGGCCATGTCCGTCAGCGTGATCGACCACATGCCGCCGAGCGTCGAGTACGCGATGACGATGCCGCCGCCGATGACGATGGCCAGCCACCTGTCCAGGCCGAAGATGACGTCGAAGATGGTGGCGTACGCGATCGTCGAGGTGACGGCGAGCATCAGCGTGTACGCCCACATCACCGCCCCCGAGATCACCGAGGACGAGTCGCCGTAGCGCAGGTCGAGCATCTGGCTGACCGTGTAGACCTTCAGCCGGGAGATGCGGGCGGAGAAGAACAGGCTCAGGGCCAGCAGCCCGAACCCGATGGTGAACACCAGCCACGCGCCGGAGAGTCCGTACTGGTAGCCGAGGCCGACGCCGCCGATGGTCGAGGCGCCGCCGAGCACGATGGCGGCCATGGTGCCGGAGTAGAGGGTGGGGCCCAGGCGCCGGCCCGCAACGAGGAAGTCACTCTTCGACTTGGCGCGGCGCATGCCCCACCAGCCGACCGCGAGCATGCCCACGAGATAGATGATGATCACTGCGTAGTCGACGGCCATGAGCGCTCCTCGGGGCGAGCGGGACGAGCGGGATGCGGGGAGGGGGAGCGGGGGTGTGGGGACGGGGGTGCGGGACGGGGATATTGCGAGCGTTCGAGCGGGAGCCTAGGTGTCGTCAAGGCGGCCAGGAAGTGTACGTTTCCTCCATCGAGAGGCCATCGGCTGGAGGAATCGTCCATCGAAGGGTGGGGTGGCCGTGCAGGAGCTGGTTCCGCCCACCGTCCCGGTGCCGCTGTCCGTGCTGACGGAGGACCCGGAGCTCGGTCTGCGGCAGGCCGCGGGTCCGGGCCCCGAACGGGAGACGCCGGTGCACTCGGTGCACACCAGTGAGATGGCGGACCCGCTGCCGTATCTGCTCGGCGGGGAGCTGCTGCTCAGCGCGGGCGTGCACTGCCCTCCGGGCCCCGGCCAGGACGGGCACTGGGAGCGCTACGTGCAGCGTTCGGTGGAGGCGGGCGCGGCGGCGCTCGGATTCGGCATCGCCCCCGTGCACGACGAGGTTCCCCCGGAGCTGGCGGCCGCCTGCGACCGGCACGGCCTGCCGCTGGTCGAGGTGCCGCGGGACACTCCGTTCACCGCCGTCGCGCGGGCCGTCTGGCAGGCGGTCACGCAGCGCAGGCACCAGGCGCTGCGCAGGCTGAGCGAGGCGCAGCAGACGCTTGCCGCGGCTGCCGCCGCCGCGCACCCCGTACCGGCGGTGCTCGGGCAGCTGGCCCGGCGTCTGGACGCGTGGGCTGTGCTGCTGGACCCGGACGGCGCCGAGCTGGCATCGGCAGGCAGGACGCCGCCCCCGGAGGCGCGCGCCGAACTCGCGTCGCTCACCGGCCTGTTGCGGCCCGGGCCCACTTCCGCCGCGGGCTCCTCCGGCGAACTCCACCTGAGCGTGTACGGAGTGGGCAGCGGCAGGCGCAGGCCCCTCGCGCTCGGACTGTGCGCACCTCACCGGGACGAGATCGACGGCGCCATCGCCGCGGTGGCCGTCGTGCTGCTGTCGCTGCTGACGGAGCGGCGTGCCGCCGAGGCCGAGGAGCAGCGCTCTGCGGCCCTCGTACGGCTGATGCTGGGCGCCTCGGCGGAGGAAGCCGCACCGCTGCTGGACGGGGGCGCCCGCCGCTGGGCCGTGGTGCACGGGCAGCGGCGCCGCGGTCATGCGCCGGGTGGCGCAGGTTCCGGGGAGGCGGCGGACGGGCAGGAACCGGACCCCTTCGCGACGGCGGCACTCGCGGCGGGACTGGGCACCACGCTCGTCGACGCCGCCGGCGACGAGCTGCGGGCCCTGGTGCCCGCGCACGGGCCGGCGGAACGGACGGACGGACAGGCCCCGGTTGAGGCCCAGGAAGGCTGGACCCTCGGGGTGAGCAGCCCCGTACCCGCCGCGGAGCTGAGCCGGGGCGGCGCCGAGGCGGCCCGTGCGCTGCGCCGGGCGCTCGCGGAACGGCGGCCGCTGGTGCACCGCAGGCCCCAGGGCGCCGGGGACGTCGCGGACGTGGCCTCGCTGGTGGCGCCCGAGGAGGGCAGGGCGCTGGCGGCGGCACGGCTCGGGCCGCTCGACGGGAGCCCGCATCTGGTCGAGACGCTGCGCATGTGGCTGTCGCTGAACGGCAGTTGGGACCGTACGGCGGTCGCGCTCGAGGTGCACCGCAACACCGTCCGGCAGCGCGTCGCCCGTGCGTCCGCGCTGCTCGGGGAGGACCTGGCCGATCCGGACGTACGGATGGAACTGTGGTTCGCGCTCAAGTGGGCGTAGCGGGACGGGAGTTCAATTCACGGGCCAGGAGCGCCGCGGGCCGGGGGCGCCACGGGCCCGGGAGCCCGGGAGCCCGGAGCCCACGAGCCCGGAGCCCACGGGCCCGGAAGCCCGCGAGCTCCTCGCTGCCCGCTCATCCGCTCATCGCTCAGAGCTTCGTCCACGCCTCCGTCAGCACGGACCGGAGGATGCCCTCCGCCTCGTCGAAGACGCTCTGGTCCGAGATGAGCGGCGGAGCGAGCTGGACCACGGGGTCGCCGCGGTCGTCGGCGCGGCAGTAGAGCCCGGCGTCGAAGAGCGCCTTGGAGAGGAAGCCGAAGAGGATGCGTTCCGACTCCTCCTCGGTGAACGTCTCCTTGGTGGCCTTGTCCTTGACGAGCTCGATGCCGTAGAAGAAGCCGTCGCCGCGCACGTCGCCGACGATCGGCAGGTCGAGCAGCCTCCGCAGCGTCGCCAGGAACGCGCCCTCGTTGTCCAGCACGTGCTGGTTGAGTCCCTCGCGCTCGAAGATGTCGAGGTTGGCGAGCGCCACGGCTGCCGAGACCGGATGGCCGCCGAAGGTGTAGCCGTGCAGGAAGGTGTTGTCGCCCTTCCAGAACGGCTCGGCGATGCGGTCGGAGATGATCGCGGCGCCGATCGGCGAGTAGCCGGAGGTCATGCCCTTCGCGCACGTGATGATGTCCGGCACGTAACCGAACTTGTCGCAGCCGAAGAGGGTTCCCAGGCGTCCGAAGGCGCAGATGACCTCGTCGGACACGAGTAGCACGTCGTACTGGTCGCAGATCTCACGGACCCGCTGGAAGTAGCCGGGAGGCGGCGGGAAGCATCCGCCGGCGTTCTGCACGGGTTCGAGGAAGACCGCGGCCACGGTCTCCGGGCCCTCGAAGAGGATCTGCTGCTCGATCTGGTCGGCGGCCCAGCGGCCGAACGCCTCGGGGTCGTCGCCGTGCGCCGCCGCCCGGTAGATGTTCGTGTTGGGCACCTTGTGCGCGCCCGGCACGAGCGGCTCGAACGGCGCCTTGAGACCCGGGAGTCCGGTGATCGAGAGCGCTCCGTGCGGGGTGCCGTGGTAGGCGACGTTGCGTGAGATGACCTTGTACTTGCCGGGGGCGCCGTTCAGCTTGTGGAACTGCTTCGCGAGCTTCCACGCCGTCTCGACGGCCTCGCCGCCGCCGGTGGTGAAGAAGACCTTGTTCAGGTCGCCGGGGGCGTGGTGCGCCAGCCGCTCGGCGAGTTCGACGGCCTTGGGATGGGCGTAGGACCAGATGGGGAAGAAACCGAGGTCCTGCGCCTGCTTGTTGGCGGCTTCGGCCAACTCGGTGCGGCCGTGCCCGGCCTGTACGACGAAGAGTCCGGCGAGGCCGTCGAGATAGCGCTTGCCGTTCGTGTCGTAGATGTGGGTGCCCTCGCCGCGGACGATGGTCGGGACGGGCGCCTGCTGGTACGACGACATGCGGGTGAAGTGCATCCACAGGTGGTCGTGGGCGTTCTTGGAAGGGTCCTTGCTCACGGTTATCGCGTTCCCCAGGTGTAGGTCTGCTTGCGCAGCTTGAGGTAGACGAAGCTCTCGGTGGAGCGCACGCCCGGCAGCGAACGGATACGCTTGTTGATCATTTCCAGGAGGTGTACGTCGTCCTGGCAGACGATTTCGACGAGCAGGTCGAACGAGCCGGCCGTGATGACCACATAGGCCACCTCGTCGATCTCCGCGAGCGCGTCGGCCACGGACTCCAGATCGCCTTCGATGTTGATGCCGACCATGGCCTGGCGCAGGAAGCCGACCGTGAGGGGGTCGGTGACGGCGACGATCTGCATGACGCCCTGGTCCTGGAGCTTCTGGACCCGCTGCCGCACGGCGGCTTCCGACAGGCCCACCGCCTTGCCGATGGCGGCGTACGGGCGCCGGCCGTCCTCCTGCAGCTGTTCGATGATCGCCAGCGATACATCGTCAAGCGAACGGATGCCGTTTGTCTTCTTCGCTTCTCGGGCCACGCACGCCACTGTGCATGAGACCTCCTCCGAATCGCAACCCATAAGCGATGTAATTCGAAGCAATAGGTGCCCACAAGAACAGAATCCGTCGTTGCTGGTGTGGTGGTGTATCGAAAGCGTTGCGCTGCTGGTTAGGGTGGCGGTCTCACCCAATGGACAACGGAGCAGGAGGGGTGCGAAGTGACCACCGAGCTGCGTCGGCTGCGCAACTACATCGACGGGGAGTTCCGGGACGCCGCCGACGGCCGGACCACTGACGTGGTGAACCCGGCCACGGGCGACGTGTACGCCACCGCGCCGCTTTCCGCAGCCGCCGACGTCGACGCCGCGATGGCCGCCGCCGAGAAGGCCTTCCCGGCCTGGCGCGACGCCACCCCGGCCGAGCGGCAGAAGGCGATCCTGAAGATCGCGGACGCGCTGGAGGCACGGGCGGACGAATTCCTGGCCGTCGAGTGCGAGAACTGCGGCAAGCCACTGGAGCTGACGCGGCAGGAAGAACTGCCCATGATGCTCGACCAGATCCGCTTCTTCGCCGGCGCCGCCCGGATGCTGGAGGGCAAGTCCGCCGGCGAGTACATGGAAGGTCTCACGTCGTACGTACGACGTGAGCCGGTCGGCGTCTGCGCGCAGGTCGCACCGTGGAACTACCCGGCGATGATGGCCGTGTGGAAGTTCGCCCCCGCGCTGGCGGCGGGCAACACGGTCGTCCTCAAGCCCTCCGACACGACCCCCGCCTCCGCCGTGTTCATGGCCGAGCTGATCGGCGAGATCCTGCCCAAGGGCGTCTTCAACGTCGTCTGCGGCGACCGCGACACCGGCCGTCTCATGGTCGAGCACAAGACCCCCGCCATGGCCTCGATCACCGGGTCGGTGCGCGCGGGCATCGAGGTCGCGGGCAGCGCGGCCAAGGACGTCAAGCGCGTGCACCTGGAGCTGGGCGGGAAGGCGCCGTGCGTCGTCTTCGACGACGCGGACGTCTCGGCCGCCGTGGAGGGCATCCGGGACGGCGGCTTCTTCAACGCCGGCCAGGACTGCACCGCCGCCACCCGCGTGCTCGTACAGGAGGGTGTCTACGAGCAGTTCGTCACCGCGCTCGCCAAGGCCGCGGGCGAGGTGAAGACCGGCGACCTCAGCGACCCGGACTGCTTCTACGGGCCGCTCAACAACCCCACGCACCTGGAGAAGGTGAGCGGCTTCATCGACCGGCTGCCGGCGCACGCGAAGGTCGAGTCGGGCGGTGAACGGGTCGGCGACAAGGGGTGGTTCTACGCGCCCACCGTCGTCTCGGGGCTGCGCCAGGGCGACGAGATCATCCAGAACGAGGTCTTCGGGCCGGTGATCACCGTCCAGAAGTTCACGGATGAGGACGAGGCCGTGGGCTGGGCGAACGACGTCGAGTACGCGCTCGCGTCGTCGGTGTGGACGACCAACCACGGCCGCGCCATGCGGATGTCGCGTGCGCTGGACTTCGGCTGCGTGTGGATCAACACCCACATCCCGCTGGTCGCGGAGATGCCGCACGGCGGATTCAAGAAGTCCGGTTACGGCAAGGACCTCTCGGCGTACGGCCTGGAGGACTACACACGCGTCAAGCACGTGATGACGGCGCTGTGAGCTGAGCCTCCGGGCTCCTGAGCCCTGCCGCCGGTCCCCGCGGGCCCCGAGTGCCGTGCACTCCGGGGCCCGCGGCGTGTACGGGGTGCGCTGTCACGTTCTGCCCTGTTGGGGCCGTCTCGTTACACGGCTCACTTGACGGGTGGTATGCGCCCGGTGGTTGTCTACGTGAGACATCTGTACGCACTCGGAAACGGAGCACCCGTGCTCATCTTCGGCGCCTCGACCAAGACGCATCAGCTGGCCATGCTGAATCTGCTGTGCAGCGTCTGCGGCAACCCGTCGGCTCACGCCCTGCGCAAGAAGGTGACGAAGTTCTCGTTGTTCTTCATCCCGCTGTTCCCGATCGCACCGCCGAAGCACCAGCTTCAGTGCACCTTCTGCGGCGCCGCGAGCGAGGTGACGAAGGAGAACGCGGAGCAGCTGCTCGCACAGGGCGGCGGCGCCTCGCAGCCGGGTGCGGGCCGGCCCCCGCAGCAGGGCAATCCGTTCGCCGGTCAGCAGGGGCCGCAGGGCGGCGGGCAGCCGCCGCAGAACCCGTACCAGTCCTGAAGACGGGCGCCCGCCCGGCTGCAAGCGGCCGCTGCCTCAGGACTGCCGGCCCCAGTCGGTGAGGTACGCGTCGATCTCGCCGCTCAGCCCTCTCTTGCCGGCCTCGTCCATGAAGGAGGCCCGCACCGCGTTCCTGGCGAGTTCGGCGATGCCCGCGGCGTCGAGGCTGAGCAGGCGGGCCGCGATCGCGTACTCGGTGTTCAGGTCCGTGCTGAACATGGGCGGGTCGTCGCTGTTGACCGTGACGAGGACGCCGGCCTCGACCATCTCCCGCACCGGATGCTCGTCGAGGTCCGCGACGGCGCGGGTGGCGATGTTGGACGTGGGGCAGACCTCCAGCGGAATCTGCTGCTCCGCGAGGTGTTCGAGCAACCGGGGGTCCTGTGTGGCGCTGGTCCCGTGCCCGATGCGCTCGGCGCGCAGCGAGGTCAGGGCGTCCCAGATCGTCCCGGGCCCCGTCGTCTCGCCCGCGTGCGGCACGCTGCGCAGCCCGGCGGCGATCGCCCTGTCGAAGTACGGCTTGAACTGCGGGCGCGGGACGCCGATTTCGGGACCGCCGAGGCCGAAGGAGATGAGGCCGTCACAGCCCAGCCCGGTCGCGATGCGCGTGGTCTCCTCGGCGGCCGGCAGGCCCGCCTCGCCCGGGATGTCGAAGGTCCAGCGCAGTACGACGCCCAGCTCCTTCTCCGCCGCGGTCCGTGCGTCCTCGATGGCCTCCAGAAAGGCCTCGGCGGGTATACCGCGGCTGGTGGAGCTGAACGGCGTGACGGTCAGCTCCGCGTAACGCACCTGCTGCCGCGCGAGGTCGCGGGCGATCTCGTAGGTGAGAAGCCGCACGTCCTCGGCGTCCCGCAGCAGGTCGACGACCGACAGATAGACCTCGATGAAGTGCGCGAAGTCCGTGAAGGTGAAGAACTCCCGCAAGGCCTCGGGATCGTGCGGAACGCTGGAGTCGGGGTGCCTGGCCGCCAGTTCGGCGACGATCCGGGGTGAGGCCGAGCCGACGTGGTGGACGTGCAGCTCGGCCTTGGGCAGCCCGGCGATGAATGCGTTGAGGTCGGACAACGGAGGCCTCCAGCGGGGGAAAGGTATCCGGATCATCGTATGCGGGGCGTTCCGCCGGACGAATAGCATGGCCGCCGTACGAGGCCCCCCGGAGGGACCAGGACGAGCACCCCCTGGAGGGGACATGGCAGACGACACCGGACAGCCGCGGCCGTCCGGCGACGAGCACGATCCGTGGGCGCCTCCGAGGGACGGGGTCGCACCGGGCAGGGGGAGCATGGACCAGAACGAAGAGGCCCGTAAGCACAATCCGGTGCACGAGCAGCCGACGATCACCTCGGGCAGCAGCGCCGCGGTGCCCCCTCCGGTTCCGCCCGCGCCCGGGGCACCTCCGGGGGGCGCCGGCGGTGCACCGGGCTCCGGTTACGGATCTTCGCCGTACGCGGCGCCGTCGCCGTACGGGCAGGGCGGGCCGCAGTACGGACAGGGCGGCGCCGCCTACGGCTATCCGGCCCGGGCGCCGCAGCCCTACGGATACGGAGCGGGCCCCGGTCACGCCCCGGGCCCCGGCGGCTTCGGCTGGCACGGCGCCCCGCTCTCCAACGGGCGGTCGGTCGCCTCGATGGTGGTCGGCATCATCGGCCTCGCCGCCGCGATCACCTGCTGGGGGAGCTTCATCGGCATCTTCCTCGCACCGGTCGCGCTGGGTCTCGGCCTGTCCGCGAAGCGGGCCGCCGACCGGGGTGAGATGGGCGGCCGGGGCCAGGCCGTGGCGGGTTTCGTGATGGGGATCATCGGCACGGTCCTGTCCGTGCTGTTCGTCGTCTTCATCGTCGTGATGCTGGCCCACGGCGAGGAGTTCGGGAACTACGACACCGATCCCGGCTCTGGAGACGGCTCCTCCCTCGACGCACGCAAGCGCGCGGCGGTGCTGGTACTGCCCGGCGCTGCGGATCGTGGGCTGTAATCGGCTGCATGCTGCAGATTCCGTAGCGCAATCAAACAGTAACGACGGAATCCCTTGTTGAATCGGGATCGTCCTGTCAGGATCGGCGTTCAAACCAGCTGACGTCCCGCCCTGGCAGGAGAGCCCGATGGTCCAGCGCTTCGACGTGTCCTCACGGTTCGCAGCGGGCGCGCAGTTCACCGCAGGCCGGCTCGGATCCGGAACCTCCGGACGCACGCACACCGTCCTCGACCCGGCCACGGGCGAGAGCGTGCTCGGGTACGAACTGGCCGGCCCCGCCGACGTCGGCGCGGCCGTGGAGGCGGCCGGGCGGGCGCTGCCGGAGTGGGCGGGGGCGACGCCGGGCGAACGGTCCGACGCGATGCACCGCTGGGCGGCCGTGCTGCGTGAGCGCACCGGGGACTTCGTGTACGCCGAGTCGCTCCAGTGCGGCAAGCCGCTGAAGCTCTCCGAGGAGTTCGACGTACCGGGCTCCTTCGACAACGTCTCGTTCTTCGCGGGAGCCGCACGCCAGTTGCCGGGCGTCGCCGCAGCCGAGTACAGCGGTGACCACACCTCGTACGTGCGCCGCGAACCGCTCGGCGTCATCGGCTCGGTCGCGCCGTGGAACTATCCGCTGCAGATGGCCGCGTGGAAGATCCTCCCTGCCGTCGCGGCGGGCAACACGATCGTCCTCAAGCCCTCCGAACTCACTCCGCTGACCTCTCTGATGTTCGCCGAGGCGGCCTGCGAGGCCGGCATCCCGGACGGAGTGGTCAACATCGTCTCCGGCGCCGGCGCGGACGCCGGCGAGGCGCTGGTCGGGCATCCGTCCATCGCGATGACCTCCTTCACCGGGTCGACGGCCGTGGGCAGGCGCGTGGCCGAGATCGCGACCGGCACCGTCAAGCGGCTCCATCTGGAGCTGGGCGGCAAGGCGCCGTTCGTCGTCTTCGACGACGCAGACCTGACGGCGGCCGTGCACGGAGCGGTCGCCGGCGCGCTGATCAATTCCGGCCAGGACTGCACCGCCGCGACCAGGGCGTACGTACAGCGGCCGCTGTACGAGGAGTTCGTGAGCGGCGTCGCGGAGCTGATGCGTGAGGTACGGGTGGGCGACCCCTTCGCACCCGGCACCGACCTGGGCCCGCTCGTCTCGCACGCGCACCGCGACCGCGTCGCCGGATTCGTGGAGCGGGCACGCTCCTACGCCACCGTCGTCACCGGAGGCGAGGCACCCGGCGGTGAACTCGCCAAGGGCGCCTACTATCTGCCCACGCTCGTCACGGACGCGCCCCAGGACAGCGAGATCGTCCAGCAGGAGGTCTTCGGACCGGTGCTGACGGTGCTGCCCTTCGACGCGGACGACCAGGGCATCGCACTGGCCAACGACACCCCGTACGGGCTGGCCGCCTCCGCCTGGAGCCGGGACGTCTTCCGTACGGGCAGCGCGGCACGCGAGATCCGGGCGGGCTGCGTCTGGATCAACGACCACATCCCGATCATCAGCGAGATGCCGCACGGGGGCTACAAGGCCTCCGGTTACGGCAAGGACATGTCCGCCTACTCCTTCGAGGAGTACACACAGCTCAAGCACGTCATGCAGGACACCACCGCGCAGGCGCGCAAGGACTGGCACCGCACCGTCTTCGGCGACCGCTGACGTAGCCGGAGGCGGCCCCGCCCCCACCCGCACTTCCTTCCCCGTCCCCTCAACCGGAAGGCAGCCCCGATGGACCTGGACCCGCAGCTGTACGAAGGCATGCCGGAGCCCGTGCGCAAGGCCTGGGAACGGAGCCTGACCAGCGGACGCGCGGCCATGAGCCGCCGCCGGCTGCTGCGCCTCGGCTCCCTGGCCACGGGCGGCGCGGCACTCGCCGCGTGCGGCATACCGCCCGCGGCGGGAAGCCGCGGCGGCAACGAGCCCGAGGACACCCCGGACCACTCCAAGAAGGAGCGCGTCCTCAACTTCGCCAACTGGCCCCTCTACATCGACGTCGACGACAAGAACAAGAAGAAGCGCCCCACCCTCGACCGCTTCATGCGCGAGAGCGGCATCAAGGTGAAGTACGTCGAGGACATCAACGACAACAACGAGTTCTACGGCAAGATCAAGCCCCAGCTCGCTGCCGGCCAGGACACCGGCCGCGACCTGGTCTGCCTCACGGACTGGATGGCCGGGCGTCTGATCCGCCAGGGCTGGGCGCAGCGTCTGGACCCCGCTCGTATGCCCAACGCGGTGGCCAACCTGGAGGACCGCTTCCGTACGGCCGCGCAGGATCCGGGGCGCCAGTACAGCTATCCGTGGGCGGGGATCGCCTGCGTCGTCGCTTACAACAAGAAGGCCACCGGCGGGAAGAAGGTCACCAGCGTCAGCCAGCTGCTGGAGGACGAGTCGCTCAAGGGCAAGGTGTCCATGCTCACCGAGATGACGGACACCGTCGGGATGACGATGCTGGACCTCGGCATCGATCCGGAGAAGTTCGACGGCGACGACTTCGACAGGGCCGTCGCCCGGATACAGAAGGCCGTGGACGGCAAGCAGTTGCGACGCTTCAGCGGCAACGACTACATCGACGAGCTGAGTTCGGGCGACATCGCCGCTTGTCTGGCCTGGGCGGGCGACGTCGTGCAGCTGAAGCTCGACAACCCGGACATCGAGTTCGCCATCCCGGAAAGCGGCTACCGCTTCGCCACCGACGACCTGCTCGTACCCGCCAAGGCACGGCACCGGGCGAACGCCGAGGAGTTGATCAACTACTACTACGACCCCAAGGTGGCCGCAGAACTGACCGCCTGGGTCAACTACATCTGCCCGGTCTCCGGGGCCAAGGCCGAGATGGAGAAGATCGACAAGGACCTCGCAGAGGACCCGCTGATCTTCCCCGATGCCAGGACCGCAGGGCGCGGAAAGGCCTTCCGGCCGATGTCCGACAAGGAACAGGCCCGCTACGAGAACAAGTTCGCCAAGCTCATCGGCGCCTAGGGGGCATCGGCCATGACGATCACGCTCACCGGAATCAGCAAGGTCTTCGGCGACTTCACCGCCGTGCATCCCCTGGACCTGACCATCCCTGAAGGCTCCTTCTTCGCGCTGCTGGGCGCATCCGGCTGCGGCAAGACCACGACCCTGCGCATGATCGCCGGGCTCGAGGAGCCGACGGGCGGCAGCATCCGGCTCGGTGACGAGGACATCACCGGGCTGCCGCCGCACAAGCGCCCCGTGAACACCGTCTTCCAGAACTACGCACTCTTCCCGCACCTCGACGTGTCGGAGAACGTCGCGTTCGGGCTGCGCCGGCGCGGCATCACGTCCGTGCGCAAGCAGGTCGAGGAGATGCTGGAACTCGTCGAGCTTGGCCAGCTGGCCAAGCGCAAGCCGCGGCAGCTCTCCGGCGGGCAGCAGCAACGCGTCGCGCTCGCCCGCGCGTTGATCAACCGCCCGCAGGTGCTGCTGCTGGACGAGCCGCTCGGCGCGCTCGACCTCAAGCTGCGCCGGCAGATGCAGCTGGAGCTCAAGCGCATCCAGACGGAGGTCGGCATCACCTTCGTCCACGTCACGCACGACCAGGAGGAGGCCATGACGATGGCCGACACCGTGGCCGTCATGAACGCGGGACGGGTCGAGCAGCTCGGCGCCCCCGACGAGCTGTACGAGCGGCCGCGCTCCACCTTCGTCGCGAACTTCCTCGGTACCTCCAACCTCATCGAGGCGGAGATCACCGAGACCGAGGGGGAGTACCTGCTGCTCAAGGCCGTCGGCACCGACACCGCGCTGCGGCTGCCCGCGGAGCGGTGCGCGGTGGAGGACCCGCAGGCGGGCGGCAAGGTGCTCGTCGGCGTACGCCCCGAGAAGATCACGCTCGCGCATGCCGAGGACGCTGACACCGGCAGCGGGAAAGGCAGCGCGGACAACCGCCTGAGCGGCCGCATACGTGACGCCGGATATCTCGGCGTCTCCATGCAGTACGTCGTCGACACCCCCGTCTGCCCTGAGTTCAGCGTCTACGAACAGAACGTGGAGCGTGACGCCCGCCTGGCGCCGGGCGCAGAGGTCGTCATGCGCTGGCGGCCCGCGCACACCTTCGCGCTGGACGCCGCCCAGGACGCCGACGCCGGCACGCTGGAGGACTCGCTGTGAGCGCCCCGGCAGTTCCCGCCTCCGCGGGCGCCCCGCCGCCTTCCGGGCCCGAGCCGCACGGCTCCGGTTCCTCCGGGCCGTCAGACGGAGCCGTGGCGGGTGCCGCCGCGCGCCCGCGACGCCGCCTCACGCCGTACTGGCTGCTGCTTCCGGCCGGGCTCTGGCTCGCCGTCTTCTTCGTCGCGCCGTTCTTCTACCAGGCCTCGACGTCCGTGCAGAGCGGGTCGCTGGAGGAAGGCTTCCGCGTCACCTGGGACTTCACCAACTACACAGACGCGCTTGCGACGTACGCCCCGCACTTCCTGCGCTCGTTCCTGTACGCCGCCTCGGCGACCGTGCTCTGCCTTCTCATCGGCTACCCCCTGGCGTACATGATCGCCTTCCGCGCGGGGCGCTGGCGGGGACTGCTGCTGGTGATGGTGATCGCACCCTTCTTCACCAGCTTCCTCATCCGCACGCTCGCCTGGAAGACGATCCTCTCGGACGCCGGCCCGGTCGTGGGCGTACTGAAGTCGGTGCACATCCTGGACGTCACGAGCCAGCTGGGCCTCACCGGGGACGAAAGACTCCTGGCGACCCCGCTCGCGGTGGTGTGCGGACTGACGTACAACTTCCTGCCGTTCATGATCCTTCCGCTGTACAGCTCCCTGGAGCGGATCGACCTCTCGCTGCACGAGGCGGCACGGGATCTGTACGCGAAGCCGGCGACCGTCTTCCGGAAGGTGACCTTCCCGCTCTCCCTCCCCGGTGTGGTCGCGGGCACGCTGCTCACCTTCATCCCCGCCTCGGGCGACTACATCAACGCCCAGCTGCTCGGTTCGCCGAACACACAGATGGTCGGCAACGCCATCCAGAAGCAGTTCCTCAACGTCCTCGACTACCCGGCCGCCGCCGCCATGTCGTTCATCCTCATGGCGATCATCCTGATCGTGGTCAGTGTCTACATGCGCAAGGCCGGAACGGAGGAACTCGTGTGATGAGCGCCCCAACCGTCTCCCCGTCAGCTTCCGCGCAGACCTCCCCGGCTCCGGCCAGGAAGCCGGGCTCCGCGCCGCTGCGCTGGCTGCGTCGCAACGCCGTCGTCCTCGCGGGTGCGGCTTCGCTGGTCTATCTGCTGCTGCCCAACGCCGTCGTCATGCTCTTCTCCTTCAACAAGCCGGCGGGCCGCTTCAACTACGAATGGCGCACGTTCTCCACCGACGCCTGGACCGACCCGTGCGGCGTCGCCGACATGTGCGGATCGCTCGCACTGAGCCTGCAGATCGGCCTGCTGGCGACGGTGTTCGCCACCGCCTTCGGCACGTTCGCGGCGTTCGCCCTCGCCCGCTACCGATTCCGCGGCAAGGGCACAGGCAACGCGCTGATCTTCCTGCCGATGGCGATGCCCGAGGTCGTCATGGGTGCCTCGCTCGGCACGCTCTTCCTCAACACCCGGGTCGCCTTCGGCTTCGTCACCATCCTGATCGCGCACATCATGTTCTGCCTGAGCTTCGTGGTCGTCGCGGTGAAGGCACGCGTGATGAGCATGGATCCGCGGCTGGAGGAGGCGGCGCGCGATCTCTACGCAGGGCCGGTGCAGACGTTCCTGCGGGTCACGCTGCCGCTGGCCGCTCCGGGCATCGCGGCCGGCGCCATGCTCAGCTTCGCGCTCTCCTTCGACGACTTCATCATCACGCAGTTCAACGCCGGCCCCTCGACGGTCACTTTCCCGGTGTTCGTCTGGGGAGCGGCACAGCGCGGCGTCCCGGTGCAGGTGAACGTCATCGGAACGGCGATGTTCCTGATCGCGGTCGCGATCGTCCTCGGCGGCAGGATCGCCTCCGGTCGCCGGAGGAGGCAGGCGTGACGGCACGGCACGAGGGACCCGGGGCAGTATCCGGGGCCGGACCCGGCGCCGGGGAGCGGGAGTCCGAAGCCGTACGGTCGCTGTCCGGCGCTCGGCCCGTTCCGTTCTGGCTGGACGACCCCGCGCACCGCCCCGACGCGCTGCCCGCCCTCGCCGGCGAGACGAAGTGCGACCTGCTCGTCGTCGGCGGCGGTTACAGCGGCCTGTGGACGGCGCTCATCGCGAAGGAGCGCGACCCGTCCCGCGACGTGGTGCTCCTGGAGGGAAAGGAGACCGGCTGGGCCGCGTCCGGCCGTAACGGCGGATTCTGCGACTCCTCCCTCACCCACGGCTTCGGGAACGGGCTCGCCCGCTGGCCCGGTGAGATCGAGACGCTGGAACGCCTGGGCATGGCGAACCTCGACGCCATCGGCGAGGCCGTGCGACGCCACGCCATCGACTGCGACTTCGAACGCACCGGCGAGATCGAGGTGGCGACCGAGCCGCACCAGGTGGCGGAGCTCCGTGAGGCCGCGGAGCAGGCCCGGCGGCACGGCCTCGGCGACCGCGTGACCTTCCTGGACGGAGCCGCCGTACGCGAACAGGTCGACTCGCCCGCCTTCCTCGCCGGCCTCTGGTTCCGCCACAGCGTCGCCATGCTCAACCCGGCGAAGCTCGCATGGGGGCTCAAGCGCGCCTGCGAGGCGGCAGGCGTGCGCATCTATGAGTACACGCCTGCGCGCGGCCTGACCGCCGACGCCGACGCGGTGACCGTGGGCACTCCCTACGGCCGCGTCCGGGCCCGGCGGGCCGCCCTCGCGACGAACGCCTTTCCGTCGCTGCTCCGGCGCCTGCGCCCGTACATCGTCCCCGTCTACGACTACGCGCTGATGACCGAGCCGCTGAGCGAGCGTCAACGGGCCGCCGTGGGCTGGCAGGGGCGGCAAGGGCTGGCGGACAGCGCCAACCACTTCCACTACTTCCGGCTGACCGCCGACGACCGCATCCTGTGGGGCGGCTACGACGTTCTCTACCACTACGGCAGCAGGATCGACGCGGAGTACGACCAGCGGCCCGAGACCTTCCGCAAGCTGGCCGGCCATTTCTTCGACACCTTCCCGCAGTTGAGAGGGCTGAGCTTCAGCCACACCTGGGGCGGGGTGATCGACACGTGCTCACGTTTCTCGCCGTTCTTCGGCACGGCGCACGACGGACGGGTCGCCTACGCCGCCGGTTACACGGGCCTCGGCGTGGGCGCGACCCGCTTCGGCGCCGAGGTCATGCTCGACCTGCTCGGCGGCGAGTCCACGGAGCGTACGGAGCTGGAACTGGTGCGCAAGAAGCCGCTGCCGTTCCCGCCCGAGCCGGTGCGGTGGGCGGGCATCGCCCTGACCCAGTGGTCCCTCGCCCGCGCCGACGCGCGAGGCGGGCGCCGCAACCTGTGGCTCAAGGCGATGGACGCGACGGGCATGGGCTTCGACAGCTGACCGCGGCCGGGCGTAACGGGCAACTCGACGCAGCCTCGCATCGGTTGACGTCCCCGCGGCCGACCGGTCCGGACGTTCCCGCGCGCGGTCCCACCGTGTCCAGCGGCCGCTGCTCTGCCGCCTCCACGGCCGTTCAGGGGTGCGGGCGTGGCCTCGCCGCCGGCGCCGCGGGCCCAGGAGAGCGGCGGCCGCGGTCAGGGCGGGGCGCCGGAGTCCGGCTGTCGCGCCGAGCCGCCCGCGTGACGCGTCGTCACTGGTGGGGCCGCTGAAACATGTGTAGACCTCTGCCCCCGGGTACCGCCCTGATGGCATGCTCCCCTCAACCACCCCCCACTGAGGAGCAGCTGAATGAGCATCAGGTGCAGATCGAGAGCCAGAGCCGTGGCGGTGACGGTGGCTCTGACGGCCACGGGACTGCTGGCCGCACCCGGAGCGGCGATCGCCGGCGAGTCACACGGGGCCTCGGTGTCGCGGATCGCCGCCGGGCCTGGAGCGTCGGCACCCCCGGTCGAGGTCAGCCGTGACGGCGCCTCGGCGCACACGGAGGCGAGCGAGACCAAGGCCTCCAAGACGCTCGAAGTGGAGTACCAGGTTCAGGAGACCGGCTACTGGTGCGGCCCCGCGGCGACCCGTATCGCGCTCTCAGCGCGCATCGGACCGCCCAGCCAGACGGAGCTGGCGGCCCAGCTCGGTACCACCGAGAACGGCACCGACGACATCAGCCAGATCACCGGCGTGCTCAACGCCAATCTCGGCGGCAGCGACTACGAGTCGAAGTACATGCCCGACGATCCGCCGTCGCAGGAGCAGAAGGACCTGCTGTGGCAGGACATCGTCGGGGGCATCGACGGGAACCTCCCGCTCGTCACCAACATCGTCGCGCCGCCCGGCAACCAGCCTCCCGGCTACCCGCCGGACCAGACGATCTACCACTACTTCACCGTCATCGGCTACGACGACGCCAACAGGTCCGTGCTGATAGCCGACCCCGCCTCCTTCTCCGGCAACCAGATCTACTGGCTCACGTTCGACCAGCTCGCGACCCTCATCCCGCCGAAGGGCTACGCGGCCTGACGCGCTGACCGCGCCCCCTCACCCCGTACGCCGGACCGGGCCCTCCCGCCCCGGCCTGTCCCCCCCCGTGGCCGGGGTCCTCCGGTCCGGCGTACGGCTCCTCCGCGTACGGCTCCTCCGCGTACGGCCCCCGCCGAAGCCGGCGACGGCGAAGACTACGGCGGCGGGGCCGGGGACCGGCCCAGCCCCCGCAGGGTCACCGCTACCGCCCCCGTCAGCACCACCCAGCTCAGGCACCAGCTGGCCACCACGTCCAGCGGCCAGTGGTAGCCGCGCCACACCAGGCCCGCGCTGCACGCCAGGGTGAGCAGCGCGGCGGTGGCGGGCAGCGGCCAGTACGGGGGCCGCCGGGCCGTCAGTGAGAAGAGCAGCGCGGCACCGCCGAAAGCGACGGCCGCCGTGGCGGTGTGGCCCGACGGGTAGTAGTTGGTGCCGCCGGGCGGGCCGGGCCTTCCCAGCCACACCTTGACGAGCGTGACCGCCACACCGGTCAGCACCAGCGCGAGAGCCGCGCACACCGGCGGCAGCCAGCGGCGCGCGCCTTGCCCCTCGCGCCCGCCGCCCGTCACCACCGCGTACGTCATTGCCGCGGCGAGCACCGGCAGCGCGACGGCCAAGTTGCCCAGGTCCGCGAAGAGTTCGGCCACGGCGGCGGGCGGGGAGGTGCGCCGCAGCGTGTCGCCCAGCCGTACGTCCAGCCCGGCGAGGGGCCCGTCGACGGCGACCTGCCAGGTGATGAGGGCGAAGAGCACGCAGCACAGCGCGCAGAGGGTGAAATGAAGAACCGACCGCCCCGGAACAGGGGGGAGAGTTCCGGAGCGGCCGTATCGACCGGCATTCCGCGCGCCCCGGGGGGTGTGGAGCGAGCGGTCCCCCGATCGGTGAGGAGCGTGCGCCAGGGCACTACCCGGCCTGTCTTGGGGAGAGACGGGCTCGGGCCGGGAGTCCGGAGTGGAGTTCCGAAGTACCCGGATACCGAAACCGTACGGCAGGTCAGCGGGGCCGGACAGCCGGATTACGTACCGGCCATCGGCCTCGCACACATTCTTCACGCCGAACGGTTTCCGCACCGTGCCTCACAGACCCGCGAGGGCGCCTTCCAGCACGTCCAGGCCCTCCTCGAGCAGGTCCTCGCCGATCACCATGGGGGGCAGGAAACGCATCACGTTGCCGTACGTGCCCGTGGTCAGCACCAGCAGTCCGTTCTGGTGGCAGGCCTTCGCGAGCGCTGCGGTGACCTGCGGGTCCGGCTCCTTGCCGCCGGGCTTGACGAGCTCGATCGCCAGCATGGCGCCGCGGCCCCGCACGTCCCCGATGACGTCGTACTGCTCGGCCAGCTTCCGCAGCCGCGGCTTCATGACCTCCTCGATGCGCTTCGCCCTGGCGGGCAGGTCCAGCTCGCGCATCGTCTCGATGGAGCCGAGTGCGGCGGCGCAGGCCACCGGGTTCCCGCCGTAGGTGCCGCCGAGGCCGCCGACGTGCGGCGCGTCCATCATCTCGGCGCGGCCGGTGACCGCCGCCAGCGGCATCCCGCCGGCGATGCCCTTCGCGGTGGTGATCAGGTCCGGGACGATGCCTTCGTCCTCGCAGGCGAACCACTGGCCCGTACGGCAGAACCCGGACTGGATCTCGTCCGCGACGAAGACGATCCCGTTGTCCTTCGCGAACTGCGCGAGCCGCGGCAGGAAGCCCTTCGCGGGCTCGATGAAGCCGCCCTCGCCGAGCACCGGCTCGATCAGGATCGCCGCGACGTTCTCCGCGCCGACCTGCTTGCCGATCTGGTCGATGGCCTGGGCCGCGGCCTCCTCGGCGCAGTTCTCGGGGCCGGTCAGCCAGCGGAACGGGTAGGCGACGGGCACCCGGTAGACCTCGGGGGCGAACGGGCCGAAGCTGTGCTTGTACGGCATGTTCTTCGAGGTCAGCGCCATCGTGAGGTTCGTACGGCCGTGGTAGCCGTGGTCGAAGACGACGACGGCCTGACGCTTGGTGTACGCCCGAGCGATCTTGACGGCGTTCTCCACGGCCTCGGCGCCGGAGTTGAACAGCGCGCTCTTCTTGGCGTGGTCGCCGGGGGTGAGCCGGGCGAGCTCCTCGCAGACCTCCACGTACGGCTCGTACGGCGTCACCATCACACAGGTGTGGGTGTACCGGGCGAGCTGCGCGCTCGCTCGCCGCACCACCGCTTCGGCGCTGTTGCCGACGCCGGTCACGGCGATTCCGGAACCGAAGTCGATGAAGGAGTTGCCGTCGACGTCCTCGAGGACGCCGCCGCCCGCGCGCTCGGCGAAGACGGGCATCACGGTGCCGATGCCGTCGGCCACCGCGGCCTGCTTGCGGGCCATCAGCTCCTGGGACTTCGGCCCCGGGACGGAGGTGACGACCCGGCGCTCCTGGGGGAGGGCAGGGCCACCGGACATTTCCGTCATCGTGCTCATAGCGCTCTCTCTCAGGACGAAGGGGTCTGCACGTCCTTCGCAGGCTAGAGGCCTGGACGAGGGCGGCACATGCACCGGTGCGGAGAAGTACCCGTGTCGTGTTGGCCGTCACGGCTATAGGCACGGAGGTCCGGTAACCGGCCGTACGTGACGGTCACGGCGGCCTGCCGTGCGCCCTCGACGGGTCAACTCCCTCCTCCGGCGGCTAGATTGGGACGGGGGAGCTGGAGCGCAGCGTGCGGGAACCCCGGCCCGGAGGCCGGGGGAGTCGAGGCCGGGCAAGGGTAGAGGCAGTACATGGACATGGAGTCTCCGCACCGGGGGCAGCGTGCGGACAGCGCACAGGGTTCGCAGGGGGAGCAGTCCGGGGCCGCGCTGCCCCGGCAAGGGAGCGCGCACGACCGGGAGGCGCCGGGTCCGCCTCCCGTGGAGCAGGCGCCCCCCGGCTCGCCGGCACGGCCCCCCAAGCCGGCACACCCGCCGCGGCCGGGCTCCCGGCTCGCCGACTGGCTGCGAGCCCCGCGCCCCGAGGCCGAGCCGGGCATCTGGCGGTACGGCTACCGGCCGCTGCCACCCCGGGACCCGGACCGGGTCCCCACGCGTCAGCTGCTCGGCGGTGCGCTGGTCTCGTTCCTCATCGCCTGGCTGATCTGGTCGTTGCTCTACAACGGCTACCTGGGCCGCTACTGGCTGTGGCCGTTGGAGGTCTTGGCTCCAGGGGCGACCTGGAAGCAGGACGGGACTGCAATCGCTGACGTCGTGGCCCTTATCTATTACGCCCTCATCATCGCCGCCCTCGCCGTCGTCTTCGGACGGCTGGGCCACTGGCCGGAGCTGGCCCGCCGCGCATGGGCACGCCTCTCCGGCAGGAGCCCCCGACGCCCCGCGAAGGAACGGCACGACGCCGCGGACCCCGCGCCCGTCCCGGCACCGCCTGCGCAGTCCGATCCCGTCGAGTGGCCGGATCTGCGCGCGCACGGGGCCGGACGCGCCGCCGACATGCTCGCCTCCGAAGTGCGCGACGGCCGCATGAACGACGTCGACCACGCCCGCATCCGCCGGGCCTGGGAGTCCGTACGTACGCGGCCGGGCCGGCTCTCCGCCTTCGTCGAGACCGTCCTCGCGAACGGGGCGGGAGCCTGCGTGCATCCGTCGGGCCGCCGTGACCTCCCACAAGGCCGGTCCGCCCGGCATGACCTGAGCGTGGGTCAGGTCCGCATCGGTACCGCCGCGGACAGCGAGCGGAATCCGCTGGGCTACCGCGGCGCCGGCGTGGCCCTGGAGCCGTCGCTGCTGGGCACCTCGGCGCTCGCCGTCGGGCCGCCCGGCTCGGGGAAGACCACGCGCCTCGCGCGTCCCGTGGCCGAGTCCCTCTGTCTGCAGGCACTCGCCGGGCAGGCCGCCGTCGTGGCGGTGACGGCACACGGTGAACGGCTCGCGCCTGACGAGTCCTTCGACGTCGTGGTGCGGATCGGCCACCCCGGCTCCTCGCACGACCTGGACCTCTACGGCGGTACGGACGACCCCGACGAGGCCGCCGGCATGCTCGCGGAAGCGCTCGTCGGAGACCTGACCGAGGCGCTCCCCGGCGGCGACAGCCGCCGCGCCGCGACGGCGCTGGCACAGCTCATCGGCCCCTTCCGCGCGGTGCACGGCCGCTTCCCCGCCGTACCGGAGCTGCGTGAGCTGCTGGACGGCTCCGACTCGGCGTTCGACGGGCTGCGCACGGCTCTCGACGACGCCGGGCTGGCGGCTCAGCTTCGCGAACTGGAGGCGTACGGACGGCAGTCGGGCCGCGCCGGCGACGCCCCGGCGCTTCTCGCGGACCGCATCGCGCTGCTGGACAGGCCCGCGTTCTCCGGCTTCTTCGTGCCTGCGGGCGCGGACGGCCCGTCAGGCGACGGCAGCGCCGGAGCGCCGTCGCCCCGGCCGTTCTCGCTGCGCGCCTTGGAGAAGCCGCTCCGTGTCCGCATCGATCTGCCCGAGCGGGGCCATGCGGAGGCGTCGCGGATCCTCGCGCGGCTGGTGCTGGCCCAGTTCACCGAGTGCGCGGCCGCACGCGAGGACCAGTCGCTCTTCGCCGGCCTCGTCCTCGACGACGCGGCCCAGACCGTCACCCCGCAGGCACTGCGCGGCCTGCAGCGGGTCCGCTCCGCGCACGGCGGCGTCCTGCTCACGCTGCGGGCGCTGGACGACGTACCGGCGCAGCTGCGCGGCCCCCTGCTGGGCGCCGTCGGCTGCCGGATGGTGTGCGCGGGCGTGACCCCGTGGGACGCCGAGCACTTCGCGGAGGTCTGGGGCACCGAGTGGGTCGAGACCCGCGACGTGACCAACCGCCAGCTCGTCTCCGACGAACCGCTCACCAAGGTGGTGCACGCGGTGCGCAGGCTCGCCACGGGCAGGCACGTCACCGCCGAGTCCGTGACGGTGCGGACGGTCCAGCGCGAGCGCTGGTCCGCCTCCGACCTCGCCAACGATCTGCCGCCCGGACACGCTGTGTTGTCGCTGACCACGGTCCGTGGGAAGCGGACGCCGCCGATCCTGGCGGAGCTGGGCGAGTGAGCGGGGGAATGGTTCCGGGAATGACCGAAATGAGCCGGGCGCCTGTACGGTGAGGCTTGTTATGCCACCCACTCTCGCCTCGCTCGTACAGCACTCCTCACTCAGGCTGGCCGTGCTCACAGGGCAGGACAGGCTGGACACCGATGTGCGCTGGGCGCACGCGAGCGAGCTGGCGGACCCGACTCCGTATCTGGACGGCGGCGAACTGCTGCTCGTCACGGCCCTGAAGCTGGACGCCGAGGACCCGGAGGCCATGCGTGCCTACGTGGGCCGGCTGACCGACAAGGGCGTGGTCGGACTGGGCTTCGCCGCGGGGGTCAACTACGAGAAGGTGCCTGACGCCCTCGTCGAGGCGTGCCGCGAGGCCGGGCTGCCCCTGCTCGAAGTGCCGCGCCGTACGCCGTTCATCGCCATCAGCAAGGCGGTCTCCGCCGCCATAGCCGCCGAGCAGTACCGCACCGTCACTGCCGGTTTCGAGGCGCAGCGCGAGATGACCCGGGCGGCCCTGTCGCAGGAGGGCCCAGCGGCCCTGCTCACCAAACTCGCCTCGGAGGTGGCCGGTTGGGCGGCGTTGTACGACGCCTCCGGCGCCATGGTCGCCACCGCGCCGGCGTGGGCCGTGCGGCGGGCCGCCCGCTTCGTCGCGGACGCCGAGCGGCTGCGTGACCGTCCGGCACCGGCCAGTGCCGTGGTCAGCGGATCGGACGCAGGTGACGACCGCGTCGAGCTCCAGTCGGTCGGCAGCGGGCGGCGCGCGAAGGCCGTGCTCGCGGTCGGTACGGCAGCTCCGCTCGGCACGGCCGAGCGCTATGCCGTGCACTCGGCGATCGCGCTGCTGACTCTGACGATGGAGCGGTCGAGGGCGCTTCAGGAGGCCGAACAGCGCCTCGGCGCAGCGGTGATGAGAATGCTGCTCTCCGGCGAGGCCGACCACGCGCGTGCCGTCGCCGGACGCCTGTACGGCGGGCTGCTGGACGCTCCGATGCGCGTCCTGGTGGCCGAGCCGGCGACCGGTCCCTCGTCACGTGGGCGTGCGAACGGGCAGGCGGGGCAGGCCGTTCAGGCCGCCGCCCCGGTGAACGGACGCGGCCCGGCGGGCGGCGGCTCCGGCACGGCGTCCGGGGGAGGCGCGGCGGGCGGCAACCTGCCGGTCGTGACGGTCACGGAGGCCTCGGACGTGCCGGTGCCGGTCCCGGACGGCCTCGCCGAGGATCTGCCCGGGCCGCTCGAACAGCTCGCCGACCTCGTCGAGACAGCCGCCGCGCGCAACGGCGAGGCGGTCCTCGTCGTGCCGGACGGCAGCCGTCTCGTCGTGCTCGCCTCCGACGGCGGTGCCGCGGTCGCGGCGTGCGCGCAGTACGCGTCGGCCTGTGCCGAGGCGGTGGCGGCCGCCGGCCCCGGCGTCTCCGGCCAGGCGGGCGGCGCTCCGTCGTCATCCGTCCCCGAGGAGGCCCTCGTCATCGGGGTCTCGGCGCCGGCCGGGCTCGCGGCGGCCGCCGTCGCCTTCAAGCAGGCCGACCAGGCGCTGTCGGTCGCGCGCCGCCGCGGTGCTCCGCTCGTCGAGCACGAGGACGTGGCCGCGGGCTCGGTGCTGCCGCTCCTCGCAGACGACGCCGTACGGGCCTTCGCCGACGGTCTGCTGCGTTCGCTCCGCGATCACGACGCGCACGGCAGGGGCGATCTCGTCGCGTCGCTGCGTGCCTGGCTCTCGCGGCACGGCCAGTGGGACGCGGCCGCAGCCGACCTGGGCGTGCACCGGCACACGCTGCGTTACCGGATGCGCCGCGTCGAGGAGATCCTCGGGCGCTCCCTGGACGATCCGGACGTACGCATGGAGCTGTGGCTGGCCCTGAAGGCGACAGGCTGACGGGCACCGGCGCGGAACGGGGCAGCGTCACCGCCCGGGTCTCCATGCCAAACCGGTGTGTGCCGAGCGGTGACTGCTACGCGCCGGACAAGAAACCCGGGTCTTCGCAGGCCCTACCGTTGGCAGAAGAGCCGACGAGTGCGGCCCGGCACCAGTTGCGGCCGTCACGGCACTCGTCGTCTCTCGCGCGTCATCTCCCGTGCATTCATTCATCCCGCGAATTCCGAAGGGCGGCTCCGCAGTGACGACAGCGACTTCCCCGCACGCGTTCTGGCTCGCCGGCCGTGAGGCCACCGGCGACGCCACGCTCGATGTCACCTCGCCCTGGGACGGACGGCTCGTCGGAAGCATCAGCCTTCCCACCGCGGCCCAGGTCGAGGAGGCCGTGGCCGCCGCTGCCGCCGTCGCGGACGAGTTCTCCGCGACCCCCGCGCACGTACGCGCCGCAGCCCTCGACCACGTCACGAACCGCGTGCGCGAGCGCTCCGAGGAGATCGCCGCGCTGATCTCGGCGGAGAACGGCAAGCCCATGAAGTGGGCGCGCGGCGAGGTCGGCCGCTGCGTCTCCGTCTTCCGCTGGGCGGCCGACGAGGCCCGCCGCTTCAACGGCGGCGAGGCGCAGCGGCTGGACTCCGACGCCGGCGGCACGGGACGTCTGGCCTACACCCGGCGCTTCCCGTACGGACCGGTGCTCGGCATCGCGCCCTTCAACTTCCCGCTCAACCTGTGTGCCCACAAGGTCGCGCCGGCGCTCGCCGTCGGCACTCCGATCATCCTCAAGCCCGCACCGGCCACGCCCCTGTCGGGGCTGCTGATCGGTGAGCTGCTCGCGGAGACGGACCTTCCGGCGGGCTCGTGGTCCGTGCTTCCCGTGCCGAACGACCGGATGCCCGGGCTGGTCCAGGACGAGCGGCTGCCGATCATCTCCTTCACCGGTTCCGCGCCCGTCGGCTGGTCCATCCTCGACTCGGCCCCGCGCAAGCGCGTCACGCTGGAGCTCGGCGGCAACGGCGCCGCGGTCGTGCTGGGCGACTTCTCCTCCGAGGAGGACCTGGACTGGGCGGCCCAGCGAATCGCCACCTTCTCCAACTACCAGGGCGGCCAGTCCTGCATCTCCGTACAGCGCGTCATCGCCGACTCCTCCGTCTACGACCGGCTGGTGCCCAAGGTCGTCACCGCGATCGAGGCACTGCGCACCGGTGACCCGTCCGACCCGGCCACCGACGTCGGACCGCTGGTGAGCGAGGACGCCGCCAAGCGCGTCGAATCCTGGGTCGAGGAGGCCGTCTCGCGCGGAGCGAAGCTCCTCACGGGTGGCGAGCGCGAGGGCGCCACGTACGCGCCGACGGTGCTGGAGAACGTCCCCGCGGACACCCAGATCGGCTGCGAGGAGGTCTTCGGGCCGGTCATGTCGCTCACGAAGGTCGACAGCGAGGAGGAGGCCTTCGCGGTGGCCAACGACTCCAAGTACGGCCTCCAGGCAGGCCTGTTCACGCACGACATCCAGGCCGCGTTCCGTGCCCACCGTGCGCTGGAGATGGGCGGCGTCATCGTCGGCGACGTCCCGTCCTACCGCGCCGACCAGATGCCCTACGGCGGCGCGAAGCAGTCGGGCGTGGGCCGCGAGGGCGTCCGCTTCGCGATGGAGGACTACACCTACGAGCGCGTGATGGTGCTGACGGGCCTGGAGCTGTAGCGGGCTCCCGCGCGTCCGCAATCGCCGGGACATGAGGGCGGTCGCCGTGGCTCGCGACGCGTGCCGCGGCGACCGCCCGTGCTGCCGCTCCCGCCCGGATGCCGGCGAGGTCCCCGGCGAAGACGACCGTCCGACCGGTCCGTTCGTTCCGCGGGTGCACCATGCCGGCGCCCGTCAGGGGCAGTTGGCCCGGTCACCGGAGAGAGTGAGCAGAGTTGTTCGTCTTCGCACACCTCAGCGACGTGCACATCGGGCAGGACCGCGGTGACGGGGGCGTCCGCGCGCGGGAGCGCGCGGAGCGAGTGCTGCGCTACCTGGACGCGCTGCCCGGCGAGCTGGACGCGGTGATCCTCACCGGCGACGTCACCGACCACGGCACACCCCAGGAGTACGAGGAGGCCGCGAAGCTGCTCGGCGCCTCCCGGCACACGCCGCTGCACTGCCCCGGCAACCACGACGTACGCGGCCCCTACAGGCACGCGCTGCTCGGCGGCGACCCCTCCGACCACTCACCGGTCAACCAGCTCCACGTACTGCCCGGCGCCACCTTCGCGATGTGCGACAGCAGCATCCCGGGCCGGGGCGAGGGACGGCTGGACGACGCGACCCTCGCGTGGCTCGACGCCGCACTGGCCGGTGCGCCACGGGACAGGCCCTGCTTCGTCTGCTTTCACCATCCGCCGCTGCCGCTGCACGGCCAGTACGTCGACCCCATCCGGCAGTTCGGGGAGGACCGGCTCGCGGCCGTACTGGACGGGCACGCACGTGACGGCGCTGCTTTGCGGCCACAGCCACACACCTGCCGTCACGTCCTTCGCCGGCCTGCCGCTCGTCGCCGCCCCCGGAGTGGTCTCCACCCTGAAGATGCCGTGGGAGGGCGAGCAGGACGGGCCGATCGACTACGCCCTGCCGCCGATGCTCGCGTTCCACGTCCACGACGACGAGGGCCGCCTGACGACCCACTTCCGCGCGGTCCCCTGAGCCGGGGGCGGCCGCCGCCCCGAGTGCGCGGAGGAGCGCGCACGCCGGGCGATCCCGCCCGCGCCGCGAACCTCGTGCCCGGACCCTGGTACGCATCGGATGAATCGGGTACATACGAGCGAGTAGCACCGGCCGGTAGTGCGCGGCGTCACAGGGCGCCGCACGGCCCGACTGCTGATGGCCCTGTACCTACCACGCGGCGGGATGAGTGAGATGACTGTCTCCGAGCGCGAAGCCCGAGAAGTAGCCGAGGCCGCACGCGAACAGGACTGGCGCAAGCCCAGCTTCGCCAAGGAAATGTTCCTGGGCCGGTTCCGGCTGGATCTGATCCACCCCCACCCGGAACCTCCCGCCGAGGACGTACGGCGCGGCGAGGAGTTCCTCACCAAGCTGCGCGACTTCTGCGAGACGACGATCGACGGCTCCCGGATCGAGCGCGAGGACCGCATCCCCGACGAGGTCGTCACGGGGCTGAAGGACATCGGTGCGCTCGGCATGAAGGTCGGCCCCGAATACGGCGGCCTCGGCCTCACGCAGGTCTACTACAACAAGGCGCTGGCCATGATCAGCAGCGCCAGCCCAGCCGTCGGAGCGCTGCTCTCCGCCCACCAGTCGATCGGGGTGCCGCAGCCGCTGAAGATGTTCGGCACGCAGGAGCAGAAGGACACCTTCCTGCCGCGCTGCGCCCGTACGGACATCTCCGCCTTCCTGCTCACGGAGCCCGACGTCGGCTCGGACCCGGCGCGGCTGGCGACCACCGCGGTGCCCGACGGCGACGACTACGTCCTCGACGGCGTGAAGCTGTGGACCACCAACGGCGTCGTCGCCGACCTGCTCGTCGTCATGGCCCGCGTGCCGAAGTCCGACGGCCGCAAGGGCGGCATCACGGCCTTCGTCGTCGAGGGCGGCTCCGAGGGCATCACCGTCGAGAACCGCAACACCTTCATGGGCCTGCGCGGCCTGGAGAACGGCGTCACCCGTCTCCACCAGGTCCGCGTCCCGGCGGCCAACCGCATCGGCAGGGAGGGCGACGGGCTCAAGATCGCGCTCACCACCCTCAACACCGGACGGCTCTCGCTGCCCGCGACCTGCGTCGGCGCCGGCAAGTGGTGCCTCAAGGTGGCCCGTGAGTGGGGCGAGGCACGGGTGCAGTGGGGACGTCCGGTCGCCAAGCACGAGGCCGTCGGCAGCAAGATGTCCTTCATCGCGGCGACGACCTTCGCGCTGGAGGCCGTCCTCGACCTCTCCAGCCAGATGGCCGACGAAGAGCGCAACGACATCCGTATCGAGGCCGCGCTGGCCAAGCTGTACGGCAGTGAGATGGCGTGGCTCATGGCCGACGAGCTGGTCCAGATCCGCGGCGGACGGGGCTACGAGACCGCCGAGTCGCTCGCGGCGCGCGGCGAGCGCGGCGTCCCCGCGGAGCAGTTGCTGCGCGATCTGCGGATCAACCGCATCTTCGAGGGCTCGACGGAGATCATGCATCTCCTCATCGCCCGGGAGGCCGTCGACGCCCACCTGGCGGTGGCGGGCGACCTGATCGACCCGGACAAGACGCTCTCCGACAAGCGCCGCGCCGCCATGGCCGCCGGCGGTTTCTACGCCCGCTGGCTGCCCAAACTCGTCGCGGGCCCGGGCCAGTTGCCGGGGACCTACGCCGACTTCGGCGAACTGGCCGCGCATCTGCGCTACGTGGAGCGCACCTCGCGCAAGCTCGCCCGTTCCACGTTCTACGCCATGTCGCGGTGGCAGGGACGCATGGAGACCAAGCAGGGCTTCCTCGGGCGCATCGTGGACATCGGCGCGGAGCTGTTCGCGATGAGCGCGGCGTGCGTACGGGCGGAGAAGCTCCGGCGCGACGCCCTGAGCAGCGGGCCCGACGGCAGGGCGCCGTACCAGCTGGCCGACGTCTTCTGCAGGCAGGCGAAGGTGCGGGTGGAGGAGCTGTTCGACCGGCTCTGGCACAACACCGACGACCTGGACCGCAAGGTCGTCAGCGGCATCCTCGACGGTGCGTACACCTGGCTGGAGGAGGGCATCATCGACCCCTCGTCCGCGGGGCCGTGGATCTCGGACGCCGTCCCCGGCCCCTCGGCCAAGAAGAACGTGCACAGGCGGATCACCTGACGCCTTCGGCACCCTGGTCCGCCTTCCCCACCCGGCGCACCGCCGCTCCGGCGCGGGAGGGGGCGGGCGCCCGGCGGGCTCACACGCGCCGGGCGCCCGCGGCGGGTGCGCGCGCCTGACGGACGCCGGGGCGGAGGCGGTGGACGCGGCGGTCCGAGGAGCCGTCAGAATGGGTTCATGACCGAATCCCTCGCTGATCCGCACCTGCGGTCCGCCGGCCCGCCGAGTGTGCCGGAAGGGCCGCGCGACATCGTGATCCTCGGATCGACCGGCTCCATCGGCACCCAGGCAGTCGATGTCGTACTGGCCAATCCCGGCCGGTTCCGGGTCACCGGGCTGTCCGCCGCGGGAAGCCGGCTGGAGCTGCTGGCCGGGCAGGCGCACCGGCTCCAGGTGCGGACCGTCGCCGTCGCCCGTGAGGACAAGGTCGGGCTGGTGCGCCAGGCGCTGCGCGCCGAGTACGGGCCGGGGGAGCCGATTCCCGAGGTGCTCGCCGGGCCGGACGCGGCGACGGAACTGGCGGCGAGCGAGTGCCACACGGTGCTCAACGGCATCACGGGCTCCATCGGGCTGGCGCCGACACTCGCGGCGCTGGAGGCGGGCCGGATGCTGGCCCTGGCCAACAAGGAGTCGCTGATCGTCGGCGGTCCGCTGGTGAGGGAGCTGGCCGCCCCCGGCCAGATCGTCCCCGTGGACTCCGAGCACTCGGCGCTCTTCCAGGCCCTGATGAGCGGCACGCACGCGGAGGTGCGCAAGCTGCTGATCACCGCATCGGGGGGCCCGTTCCGGGGTCGCGGCAAGGCCGGACTGGCCGACGTGACGCCCAAGGAGGCGCTGGCACATCCGACCTGGGACATGGGCCCGGTCATCACCGTCAACTCGGCGACTCTCGTCAACAAGGGCCTGGAGGTCATCGAGGCTCATCTCCTCTACGGCGTCCCCTTCGAGCGGATCGAGGTCGTCGTGCACCCGCAGTCGGCCGTGCACTCGATGGTGGAGTTCACCGACGGCTCGACGATGGCCCAGTGCGGCCCGCCGGACATGCGGCTGCCGATCGCTCTCGGCATCGGATGGCCGGAGCGGGTTCCGGACGCCGGGCCGGTCTTCGACTGGTCGCGTGCGATGTCGTGGGACTTCTTCCCGCTGGAGGCCGAGGCGTTCCCAGCCGTGCCGCTCGCCTTCCAGGTCGGCCGCTCGGGTGGCACCGCGCCGGCCGTCTACAACGCCGCGAACGAGGAGTGCGTCGAGGCGTTCTTGAACGGAAGGCTGCCGTTCCCCGGCATCGTGGATACGGTTGCCGCTGTGGTCGAGGAGCACGGGACCCCCAGCGCGGCGGCGTTGACGCTGGACGATGTCCTCGACGCGGAGACCTGGGCGCGCAGGCGCGCCCGTGAAATGGCGACGGCAGCAGCGGAGGCCCGCGCATGACGACCTTCATGACGATTCTGGGCATAGTCGTCTTCATCGTCGGTCTGCTCTTCTCCATCGCCTGGCACGAGCTGGGGCACCTGTCGACGGCGAAGATGTTCGGCATCCGCGTACCGCAGTACATGGTGGGCTTCGGCCCGACGATCTTCTCGCGTCGCAAGGGGGACACGGAGTACGGCCTGAAGGCGGTGCCCCTCGGCGGCTACATCCGCATGATCGGCATGTTCCCGCCCAGCGAGGACGGGACGCTGCGCAAGCGTTCGACCTCTCCGTTCCGCGGCATGATCGAGGACGCCCGGGCGGCCGCCTTCGAGGAGCTGAAGCCCGGCGACGAGAAGCGGCTCTTCTACACGCGAGCGCCCTGGAAGCGCGTCATCGTCATGTTCGCCGGGCCGTTCATGAACCTGATCCTCGCCGTCGTGATCTTCCTGGTCGTACTGATGTCCTTCGGCATCAACACCCAGACCACCACCGTCTCCTCCGTCTCCAAGTGTGTGATCCCTGCCTCGGCGAAGTCCGACAAGTGCCCTGCGGGCGCCAAGGACTCGCCGGCGAAGGCGGCGGGCATGCTGCCCGGCGACAAGATCGTGGCCTTCGACGGCAGGCCCGTCAAAGAATGGGGCACCCTCCAGCAGGCGATCCGTGACACCACCGGACCCGCCACCATCACCGTGCAGCGCGACGGCGACCGCAAGACGCTCCAGGCCGACCTGATCCCGAACAAGGTCGCCAAGTCCGACGGCCGCGGCGGCTATGTCGAGGGCGAGTACGTCACGGCCGGCTTCCTCGGCTTCACCCCGGCGAGCGGCGTGATCCCGCAGACCTTCCCGCAGTCCGTCGACCGGATGAGCGACATGATGGTCCAGGGCGTGGAGGCCCTGGTCGCACTGCCCTCCAAGGTCCCCGACCTCTGGAACGCGGCGTTCGACGGCGGCGAGCGCAAGCAGGACTCCCCGATGGGCGTCGTCGGCGCGGCCCGGGTCGGCGGCGAGGTCTTCTCGCTCGACATCCCGCCGACGCAGCGGGTGGCGACGATGCTCTTCCTCGTCGCGGGCTTCAACCTGTCGCTGTTCCTCTTCAACATGCTGCCGCTGCTGCCGCTGGACGGCGGCCACATCGCGGGCGCCCTGTGGGAGTCGGTGCGGCGGGCCTTCGCCAAGGTCTTCCGACGACCCGACCCCGGTCCCTTCGACGTGGCGAAGCTGATGCCGGTCGCGTACGTCGTCGCGGGGATCTTCATCTGCTTCACGCTGCTCGTGCTGGTCGCCGATGTGGTCAACCCGGTGAGACTCGCGGGATAGCCGTACGGGGCCGCCGCACCGGCCGGCGGCCCCTGCCCCGAAGACGGCGGCCCGTGTCATCCGGGCGGGTTTTTGCCCGGTATGTACGCTTCCGCCGGTTACCGGGAGAGGGATGTGCTCGTACGGGTGACGGTGCCGTAATCTCGGGGCCTGGAGCCCGTCGATCTATCGGGACTTCTCGATCCATACCTTGGGGTTGCACGCCTGATGACAGCGACAGCGATTTCGCTCGGAATGCCGGACGTACCGACCAAGCTGACCGACCGCCGCAAGAGCCGGCAGATCCAGGTGGGTCCGGTGGCTGTCGGCGGCGACGCACCGGTCTCCGTACAGTCGATGACCACGACCCGCACTGCCGACATCGGCTCGACGCTCCAGCAGATCGCCGAGCTGACCGCGTCCGGCTGCCAGATCGTGCGAGTGGCCTGCCCCACGCAGGACGACGCCGACGCGCTGGCCACCATCGCCGCCAAGTCGCAGATCCCCGTGATCGCCGACATCCACTTCCAGCCGAAGTACGTGTTCGCCGCGATCGACGCGGGCTGCGCCGCCGTCCGCGTCAACCCCGGCAACATCAAGCAGTTCGACGACAAGGTCAAGGAGATCGCCCGGGCGGCCTCCTCCGCCGGCACCCCGATCCGTATCGGCGTCAACGCCGGCTCACTCGACAAGCGGCTGCTGCAGAAGTACGGGAAGGCCACCCCGGAGGCACTCGTCGAGTCGGCCTTGTGGGAGTGCTCCCTGTTCGAGGAGCACGGCTTCCGCGACATCAAGATCTCGGTCAAGCACAACGACCCCGTCGTCATGATCAACGCCTACCGGCAGCTCGCCGCGCAGTGCGACTATCCGCTGCACCTCGGCGTCACCGAGGCGGGTCCCTCCTTCCAGGGCACGATCAAGTCCTCTGTCGCCTTCGGGGCGCTGCTGTCGGAGGGCATCGGCGACACGATCCGGGTCTCGCTGTCGGCGCCGCCCGCCGAGGAGTGCAAGGTCGGGATCTCCATCCTGGAGTCGCTCGGCCTGCGCCAGCGCCGCCTGGAGATCGTCTCCTGCCCGTCCTGCGGCCGGGCCCAGGTGGACGTCTACAAGCTGGCCGACGAGGTGACCGCCGGCCTGGAGGGCATGGAGGTCCCGCTGCGGGTCGCCGTCATGGGATGCGTCGTCAACGGCCCGGGCGAGGCCCGCGAGGCCGACCTCGGCGTCGCCTCCGGCAACGGCAAGGGACAGATCTTCGTCAAGGGCGAGGTCATCAAGACCGTCCCGGAGTCCAAGATCGTCGAGACGCTGATCGACGAGGCGATGAAGATCGCGGAGAAGATGGAGGCGGACGGCGTCGCATCGGGCGAACCGCAGGTCGCCGTCAGCGGCTGACCGTCCGGTCCACCGCCGCGGCGGACCGCGTACGTACGAGTCCGGCCCCGTTGCCCCTGGCGACGGGGCCGGAGGTACGCCCAGCCCGTGCGGGGTACAGTCGGAAGAGCGCCCGCTCCCCATCGCTTCCGTCCCCGGGGCCACATCACGGTGAGGCAGCCGACACTTTGTTGACCACCACCTCCACCAGGGTTGTCGAGCCGGCCGAACTCGACGACGTCCTCGCGGTGCTGGACCGCGAGCCGGTCAACAACGCCTTCATCGCATCCCGGGTGCGCAACGCCGGCCTCGACGCGCTGCGCCTGGGCGGCGAGATGTGGGGCTGGTACCAGAGGGGGCGGCTCGTCTCCCTCTGCTACGCCGGCGCCAACCTCGTACCGCTGTGCGCGGAGCCGGAAGCCGTGCGGGCCTTCGCCGAACGGGCGCGCCGGCAGGGGCGTCGCTGCTCCTCGATCGTCGGCCCGTCGGAGTCCACGGCCGCCCTGTGGTCGTATCTGGAACCGCACTGGGGTCCCGCCCGCGAGGTCCGGCCCCGTCAGCCCCTCATGGTCACGCGAGAGATCCCGCACGACGTACGGCCGGACCCGCTGGTGCGCCGCATCCGCAAGGACGAGATGGAACTCGTGCTGCCGGCCTGCGTGGAGATGTTCACCGAGGAGGTCGGGGTCTCGCCGCTCGCCGGCGACGGCGGGCTGGTCTACCAGTCCCGGGTCGCCGAACTCGTCGGCTCCGGCCGCTCCTTCGCCCGCGTCGAGAACCGCCGGATCGTCTTCAAGGCCGAGATCGGCGCGGCCACGCCACACGCCTGCCAGATCCAGGGCGTCTGGGTCACTCCCGAGCGCCGCGGCGAGGGCCTGTCCGTGTCCGGCATGGCGGCGGTGCTGCGCTACGCGATCAACGAGGTCGCACCGCTGGTCAGCCTCTACGTCAACGACTTCAACCACGCCGCGCGCGCCTCGTACCGGCGTGTGGGCTTCCGCGAGGTCGGGTCCTTCATGAGCGTGCTGTTCTGAGCCCTGCGCCAGGTCGCGGGCACCACGGCGGGCTGCCGCCCCCGTGGGTGCTAGTAGCCTCCCGGGCATGCTGCATTCTGCCGGGGGGCCACCCCAGGACCCCCGCGAGCCCCTCGTCGCACCGCTGGACCTGGAAGCGAACGTGGACGACGCCCTCGCCGTGCAGGCCGTCGCCTTCGGGCTGAGCGACGACGAGATCGGAGTGCGGCGGCACATCGTGCTGCGCCATCTGAAATCACCGGGCGCGATGGCGCTCGGGGCGCGCACGCCAGAGGGGCGGCTGGTCGGTTTCGTCTACGGAATGCCCAACGACCGTACGCAGTGGTGGTCCACCGTCGTCACGGGCCCGCTGCGCGCCGCCGGCTTCGAGGACTGGCTGGACAACTCCTTCGTCATCACCGAACTCCACGTCCTGCCGCTCCACCAGCGCCGCGGCCTCGGCCGCCGCCTGATCACCATGCTCACCGACGCCGCCGGGCAGCCGCGTTCGCTGCTCTCCGCGATCGACACCGACAGCCCGGCCCGCTCCCTCTACCACCGCCTCGGCTACCGGGACCTGGCCCGCAACGTGCACTTCCCGAGTGCGCCGAGTCCGTACGCCGTGATGGGGGCGTGGCTGCCGCTGCGCAGATCCTGAGCGGCGCGGGGTCCGGCCCTGAGCGGCGCGGCGGATCTGCGGGGGCGGGGGAATCGCATTTCCGTGCCGTGCACGGGGCCGGATAGTCTCCTCCCCAGTTGTTTCGACTGCTTTCAACCACCGCACGGAGAATTCCATGGCAGCCCGAGTCCAGCGTTTGTCCCGGTCGATGCTGAAGACACTGCGCGACGACCCGGCCGATGCCGAGACCGTCAGCCACAAGCTGCTGGTGCGTGCCGGATACGTGCGCCGTGCGGCGGCCGGGATCTGGACATGGCTGCCCCTGGGCCTGCAGGTGCTGGAGAACGTCACCCGGGTCGTACGCGAGGAGATGGACGCCATCGGCGCCCAGGAGGTGCTCCTTCCCGCGCTGCTGCCCAAGGAGCCCTACGAGATCTCCGGGCGCTACACGGAGTACGGCGATCTGCTCTTCCGCCTGGAGGACCGCAAGGGCGCGGGTTATCTGCTGGGGCCCACGCACGAGGAGATCTTCACCCAGGTCGTCAAGGACCAGTGCACGTCCTACAAGGACCTGCCGGTGACGCTCTACCAGATCCAGACCAAGTACCGGGACGAGGCGCGTCCCCGCTCGGGAATCCTGCGCGGGCGTGAGTTCACGATGAAGGACGCCTACTCCTTCGACGTGAGCGACGAGGGCCTGGCCGAGTCCTACGCGCGCGAGCGCGAGGCATACCAGCGCATCTTCGAGCGCCTCGGGCTCGACTACCGCATCGTCTCCGCGGTCTCCGGCGCCATGGGCGGCTCGGCCTCGGAGGAGTTCCTCGCACCGGCCGCCGCCGGCGAGGACACCTACGCGCAGTGCCCCTCCTGCGGGTTCGCGGCCAACACGGAGGCACTGTCGGTCGCCGTCCAGCCCGCCGCGGACGCGGACCACCCCGCGGTGGAGGAGCTCGACACCCCGGACACCCCGACCATCGAGACCCTCGCGGAGCACCTGGGCGTCCCCGCCTCGGCCACGCTGAAGAACCTGCTGGTGAAGATCGACGGTGAGATCGCGGCCGTCGGCGTCCCCGGGAACCGCGACGTGGACCTCGGCAAGCTCGCCGAGCATCTCGCCCCCGCCGAGGTGGAGTTGGTCACCGCCGACGACTTCACGGACAGGCCCGACCTCGTACGCGGCTACGTCGGCCCGCAGAACGGCATGGCGGGCAAGGCCTTCCGCTACATCGCCGACCCTCGCGTCGCCCCCGGCACGGAGTGGGTCACCGGTGCCAACAAGCCCGACAAGCACGCGCGTCACGTGGTGTGCGGCCGCGACTTCGAGGTCGACGACTATCTCGACGTGGTCGTCGTCGAGGCCGGCGACCCCTGCCCGCAGTGCGGTTCGGGCATCGTGCTCGACAGGGCGATCGAAATCGGCCACATCTTCCAGCTCGGCCGCAAGTACGCGGACGCCTTCGAGCTGGACGTGCTGGGCCAGGACGGCAAGCCCGTTCGCGTGACCATGGGCTCGTACGGCATCGGCGTGACGCGCGCGGTGGCGGCTCTGGCCGAGCAGACCGCGGACGAGCAGGGGCTGTGCTGGCCCCGGGAGATCGCCCCGGCGGACGTCCACGTCGTGGCCGCGGGGAAGGCCCTGCAGACCGAACTCGCCGTCGACGTCGCGGAGAAGCTCGGCGCCGCCGGTGTGCGCGTGATCGTGGACGACCGTGCAGGCGTCTCGCCCGGTGTGAAGTTCACCGATGCCGAGCTGATCGGCGTGCCCTCGATCCTGGTCGTGGGCCGGGGCGCCAAGGACGGTCTGGTCGAGCTGAAGGACCGCCGCAGCGGCCGGCGTGAGGAGCTGACGGTGGCGGACGCCGTCGCCCGGCTCTCGGCCGACGCCTGAGTCTGAGCCGGGGCCGGGACCTGAGCCGGGGCCGCTCGGTCGCTGACCGCCTGACTGCCTGACTGCCTGACCGCGTGGCCCCTGACCGCCCGACGGTCAGGGGCCCCCGCGTCGCCGGTGGCGCCTGAGGATCTCCTGGGCGTTGGCCGCCATGGCCTCGTCCACCATCTGTCCCTCGAAGGTCACGGCTCCGGCGCCCTGCGCCTGCGCCGCCCGCACGGCGGCGATCAGGCGCTCGGCGCGGGCGAGTTCACCGGCGTCGGGGGAGAACACCTCGTTGATCACCGGGACGTGCGAGGGGTGGATCGCCATCATGCCCGCATAGCCGAGGGAACGGTTCTGCTCGGCGAACCGGCGCAGCCCCGCGAGATCGTCGATGTGCGTCCACAGCCCGCTGACGGGGTGTTCGGCGCCGGCGGCCCGTACGTCCAGCAGGACGCGGGAGCGCAGCGCGTGGGTCTCGGTGCTCCTGGGACTCCAGCGGTAGCCCAGCGCGCGTTCGACGTCGCCGCCCGGGGCGGTCAGCGCGCCGGTGTAGTCGGTGCGGGAGGCCGCGGCGGTGATGTCGTGTGCGTTGCGCAGCGCCTGGGCCGTCTCCAGCAGCGGCACCAGGGCGATGCCGCCCGCCGGCAGCCCCTGGTCGCGCTCGGACCAGGCCAGCAGCCGGTCGGCGGTACGCACCTCCTGCTCGGACTGCACCTTCGGCAGGACGAGTCCGGCGAGACCGGGACGTGCGACGGCCCGCAGCTCCTCGACGGCGGACCAGGCGTCGAGCGAGTTGATCCGTACGAACAGGGCCATGCCGCCGCCGTCGTGTCCGGAGCCGCCGCCGTCGGCGTCCGGGGCACCGGCGCGGGCCGCGTGACGGGCGATGGCCTCGACGACGTGATCCAGGGCTGCCCGCTTGTCCTGCTCCGCGACCGCGTCCTCCAGATCGAGGATCGCCGCGTCGGCGCCGGACGCCTCGGCCTTGGAGAGCCACTCCGTCTTCGTGCCGGGCACGAACAGCAGCGAACGCAGCGGCGTCCGCGCGGGACGGGACGGCCTGCCGGACTCAGACGACACCTTGCTGCTCCAGTTCCGCGAGCTTCTCGTCAGCGACACCGAGCCAGTGATGGTAGACGAGACGGTTGTCCTGGCCGAGCTCGGGCCCGGTCCGCCACACCTGCCCCGGGTTCTGCCGGAAGTGCGGGATGACGGCCTGCATCCGTACGGGACCCAGGTCCGGGTCCTCGACCGTCACGATGTCCTCCCGCTCCTCGTAGACGGGGTCGGCCGCGATGTCCGCCGCGTCGAAGACCCGGGAGGCGACCACCTCGTTCTGTGCGAACAGCTCCAGGCACTCCCGTGTCGGGCGCCGTGCGACCCACTCCCGCAGCCCGCGTCGAGCCGCTCACGTCCGGCCTGCTGCGCCTCGGAGGTGGCGAACTCCGCCTCGTCCAGGCCGAGAAGGCGGGCGACGTTGCGTACGGAGCGGAGTGTCGCGGAGGTGACCGTGATCCACTCACCGTCCGCGGAACGGTAGGTGTTGATCACGGCGGCGGGTGCGACGGCGAGCTGGTTGCCGGACCGTTCGGGAACGGTGCCCAGCTGGTCGTGCACGATGACCTGCCATTCGACGAGCCGGAAGAGCGGTTCGAAGAGGGCCATGTCGATCCACTCGCCGTCGAAGTCCGGATCACGTTCGCGGCGGTGCAGGGCGGCGAGGACGGCGTAGGCGCCCATCAGCCCGTTCACGGCGTCCCCGTGGGAGAAGCCGGTGTGCACGGGCGGGCCGTCCGGGAAGCCGGTCAGATGGACGACCCCGCTTCGGGCCTCGCCCATCTTCCCGAAACCGGGGCTGTCGGCCAGCGACGAGGTGGCGCCGTAGCCGGAGATCTGCAGCAGCACGGCCCGGGGGTTCAGCCGGTGCACCGACTCCCAGTCGAGTCCCCAGTCGCGCAGGCGTCCGGCCCGCAACGTGACGATCACGACGTCCGCCCAGGCGACGAGGCGGTGCGCGAGCGCGCGTCCCTCTTCCTGGTGCAGATCGAGGGTGACGGACCGTTTGTTGCGTCCGGCGACCTTGAACCACAGGGGAGTGCCGTCGCGCCTCGGGCCCATGGCGCGGGCGGCGTCACCCGCACCGGGGGGCTCGACGTGTACGACGTCCGCTCCCTGGTCCGCCAGCATCGAGCCCGCCAGCGGGCCGGCGACGACATGGGCGAACTCGACGACCTTCAGGTCGCACAGCTGCCCGCGGCGTCCGGCGTCGTCGTGGTCGTCGGTCACAGGGGCGCTCCTCGCTCGGCGGTCGGTCACGGCGTCTTCGGCTCAGCCTCTCCGAGCGGAGAAATGCCTGTCCAGCAAGAAAGGACGATCAATCGATGCGCTTTTCGCATGAGGCGGGCGGGCGTGTACGTCCCGGCGTCATGCCCAAGTGACGCCCTCCGGGAGACTTCCGCCCTCCTCGCGCAGCGCGTCCAGTGTGTCGAGGAAGCCCCGGGCCGCCAGCGGCACCGTCCGCCTCGCCCTCATCACCACGTCCAGGCGGCGGTGGACCACCGGACGGACGAGCGGGGCCGGGACGAAGTCACCGGTCCCCAGCAGCGGCAGCACGAGCGCGGGCATCGCGGACACCCCCAGCCCGGCGGCCACCAGCCCGCCGACCGTCGCCACGCTGGCGGCCTCGGCCGCGGGCGGAACCCGGGCGTCGATCTGCGCGAACGTGGCGTCGGCGAGCCGCCGCACGCTGGAGTCCTGGCCGACCGCGAGAAACGGATGCCGTGCCAGGTCCTCCCAGGCCACCTCCGCCCGCCCGGCCAGCGCGTGCCCGCTCGGCAGCACTGCGACGAACCGGTCGCGCACCAGCGGCAGATGCTCCAGCTGGGCCGAGGGCTCGCCGGCCGTGGTGATGGCGAAGTCCGCGTCGCCGGAGGTCACATGGTCCAGCACCGGGCGCTCCGGGCCATCCATGATCCGTACGGCCGCGTGCGGCCGCCGGCCGCGGAAGTCGGAGATCACCCGCGGCAGCAGCACGGCGGCGACCGAAGGCAGCGTCGCCACGGCCACGGTCCCGGACTCGCCCAGCAGGAAGCGCTCCAGTTCCTTCATGCCCGCGCGGTGCGCGCCCAGGATCTGGTCCGCGATCCGCAGCGCCTCGGTCCCGGCGGCGGTCAGCTGCACGTTGCGGGTGTCGCGCTCCAGCAGCTGCGCGCCGAGCACACGTTCCAGGTCCGCGACCGCTCTGCTGAGCGACGACTGCGAGACGTGCAACTGCGACGCGGCGGCCGTGAAACTGGCCGCCCGTGCGACGGCGGCGTAGGCGGAGAGCTGGCGGAGGGTCGCATCCATGAGCGGCGAGCATAGGCGGCACAAGGCAGAACTGATGCACAGATCGCATGAGTGAATCCCGGTTCAATGCTGGACACCCATTCGATCCGGCTCCGAAACTCTCGGGCAGCGCGACGCCCTCGTACATACGTCGCCCGCCGCAAGGCCCGGGAACAGGAGAGCGAGAGATCATGCTGGCAGCACTGGGCTTCACCACGATCGGTCTCTTCCTGCTGCTCACCATGACGAGGCGGCTGTCCGTTCTCGTCGCGCTGGTGCTGCTTCCGGTACTCGCGGCGCTCGCCGGGGGCTTCGCGGACCGGCTCGGCGAGATGATCCTCGAGGGCCTGACGACGGTGGCGCCCACCGGCATCATGATCGCCTTCGCCTACCTCTACTTCAGCCTGATGGTGGACGCCGGGCTCTTCGACCCCCTCATACGCGGCATCCTCCGCTTCGGCCGCCGCGACCCGCTGCGCATATGCATGGGCACGGCCGTCCTGACGATGTGCGTCGCCCTGGACGGCGACGGCGCCTCCACATTCCTGATCACCGTCTCCGCCCTGCTGCCCGTCTACCAGAAGCTGGGCATGCGGCCACTGGTGCTGAGCGGGATCATCTGCCTGGGCGCAGGCGTGATGAACATGATCCCGTGGGGCGGTCCGACGGTACGGGCGGCTGCCGCGCTGAAGCTCGACACCTCGGAGGTCTTCCTGCCCGTCCTCCCCGCCATGGGGTGCGGGATCGCGTGGGTGCTGGTGGCCACGTACCTGATCGGTCGCCGTGAGCGGAACCGGCTCGGCAGCGTGGACGCCGTGCCGGCGGGCGGGGGCGAGCCCGGGGACCCCGGCGCCGGCTCGGCTCGGCCACGGGTTCGGGTTCGGCTCCGGGTTCCGGCGACGGTGAACGCCCAGACGTGAGCCGCGAGAACGCGGGCGGGGACGCGGACAAGGAAGGTCACGTACGGCTCGCGGTCGCCGGGCGTCCCCGCACCTGGCTGACCGTCTTCAACCTGGTCCTCACGCTCGCTCTGCTCGTCAGCCTCGTCCTGCAGCTGATGCCGCTCGAAGTGCTCTTCATCATCGGCTTCGCGGTCGCTCTGCTCGTGAACCACCCCCGGTGGGAGGACCAGCAGGCGCTGCTGGACAGGCACGGCAAGAACGTCGTCCTCGTCACCACCATGATCTTCGCCGCGGGCGTCCTCACCGGAGTCCTCACGGAGACAAAGATGATCGACGAGATGGCGAAGACCCTCGTCTCCGTCATCCCCGCTTCGCTGGGCGGCCACCTCCCGGGGATCGTGGCCGTCACCGGCATGCCGCTGAGCCTCGCCCTGACCCCCGACGCCTACTACTTCGGTGTACTGCCGGTGCTCTCCGAGACCGCTCAGGGGTTCGGCACCGAGCGGGCCGAGATCGCACGGGCCGCCATTCTCGGCCAGATGACGACGGGCTTCCCGCTCAGCCCTCTCACCGCCTCCACCTTCATCCTCGTCGGCATGACGGGCGTACAGCTCGGCGAACACCAGCGCTTCATCTTCGGCTGGGCGTTCGGGACCACGCTGGTGATGTCCGCCGCCGCGATGCTGACCGGCGTCGTCCCGCTCTGAGCGCCGACGAAGCAGGAGCGGGGGCGGCACCGGGGGCGGTGGGACCGGGACCGGTTCCGGACGGGCCGCTGGTCAGAGCCAGCCGGCGAACTCCAGCAGCAGCTCGCCGTCCTCCCGGTTGCCGCTGCCGATGTGCCGTACGCCGGACTCGACCGCACGGTAGAGCGACCAGCCCCGCAGCCGTTCCCGGTCCACCTCCAGGGAGTCGGCGAGCTTGTGCAGACGCCGCCGGGTCGCCGAGGCCGCGCCGGGGGAGGCGAGGAGGTCGTGCAGCCGGTCCCGTACGAGACGGGCCAGGTCGTACGTGCGCTCGCCCAGCAGCGGGTCCGGGCCGGTCGCGAGCCACGGCACCCGACCGGCGTCGGCGGCGAGGACCGCCCCCTGTCTGAAGTCGCCGTGCAGCAGCACCTCTTCGGGCGGATCGGCCAGCAGCCCGTCCCGCAGCTCCAGCGCCTCGTCCCGCAGCGGCCGCACCTCCTCCGGCGTCGCGGGGGAACGCAGGAACGCGCTGCCCGCGGCGGTGTGCCCGGCCACCGTGCCGAGGCTCCCTGCCCCCGCGGCCGAACCCGCGGCCGAGCCCGCCGCCGATCCGGCGCCCGGTCCCGCGACCGTGCTCTCGGCGGCCGCCGCGCCCGCGCCGTCCGGCTCCGGTGCGACCCACAACCGCCGTACGGCGGACGCGGCCTCCAGCATCGCTTTCGCCTCGGGCAGCGACCGCAGAGACATCTCACCGTGCAGCCGCTCCAGCAGCAGGGCACCTTCCGCGTCGTCCGAGCGCAGCAGCTGCACCGCACCGTGGCCGTTCCAGTGCGCGAGGGCCGTACGCTCCCGTTCGGTGCGCTCCCGTGCCCCGGAGACGTACGGAGCGAGCAGCTTCAGCGCGGCCGGAGCCCCGTCGGCCTGCCGCACGAGCGTCACCAGACTGCCGCGGCCCCCGGGCGATACCACGCGTTCCGGCGTCAGCTCCCACTTCTCCAGCACCCGCTCCAGCAGAGCCGGGAGCTGCGCGAGCCATTCCTCACCGGCCCGGCCCATCTGCTCGCCGGCGTGCCCGTGCTGCGAGCCGAGGGTGCGCACAAGCCGCTGCGGAGGATCGAGAGGCAGTGCAGAAGCCATGCGGTGAAGTGGACCTTTCCGGACGGATGTGGCCTACGGGCGGGACGGACGGCCGGCGGTGCCGTGCGTGCGGTGCGGGCGAAGCGGTGCAGTGCCGTGCGGGGCCGTGCAGAGCGTGCTGCGCAGTGCGCTGCCGGGTCGTGCCGGGTACCGGTACGCCGGGAGTGGGACCGTCAGAGCGAACCGGACGTCTCACCGTTCGCGGGCGACCCCGACGGCGCCGGTCCGTCGGAGGCGGAGCGCTCGGAGAGACCAGGGAAGGCTACGCTGCTGCCGCGCCACCGCGCCGACCGGACCGCCGCCTCGCTCAGCGCGGACGCCGCCTCCCGCCGCCGGGCACCCTCGCTCACCCGTACGAGATCCCCGTACACCCCCGCCAGCCGGTCCTCCAGTTCCGCCGCGAGCCGTACCGCGGCGGCGCTGTCCGGCACGGCGAACGGCAGGGCGTACGCCGCGGCGGCGGGCTCCGGTTCGCCGCCCAGATCCCGCACTTCGCGGCGCAGCGCGTCGCGGCGGGAGCGGTGCACGTCGTAGGCGCTGCGCGCCTCGTCCTGGCGTGACGATCCGATGCGGCCGCCGACGACGCCGTAGCCGTAGACGGTCGCGTGCTCCGCGGCGAGGGCCGCCTGCACGGCGTCGACCAGCTTCTTCATGCGCCGCCGTCCTTCCGGTCCTGCGTTTCCCGTCCGTCCTGCGCACCGAGCAGATACGCGTGCGCCGCGCCCGCCGCGGCCAGGGACGCGAGCACGCGCGCCGTCTCCGGCGGTGCCTTCACCATTGCCGCGGTGCGGGCACGTGCCGTGCGGCGCTCGGCGTCGCCCAGCGCCGTCAGCGCGGCCTTCTCGCCGTCGGGCACCCGGGGCCTGCCGTGCTTGCCTCCCCCAGAGCCTCTGGCCTGGGGGTGCCCCCACCGGTCGCCCCCGGCGCCGCCGTCGTTCCTGCTCCCGTCGTCGTCCTCGCTCCCGTGCCTGTCCCCGCCCTTGTTCTCGCCCCCGCCCTCGCCGCTGAGGACCTCGGCGTGCCGCATGGTCGACTCACGCAGCGGACGGAGCCGGTCCGCGAGCCCTGAGTGGGCGTCGGCGGTCGCGTCGTAGCTGGCCAGCAGTTCCAGGCTCTGACGGGCGGCCTCCCGCCGAAGCCGCTTGTCCGAGGCGGCGACCTGCTCGGCGTCCGCGCTCGCGTCGTCCCCGGAACAGCCCGAGGTGAGCGTCGTCAGGGCCCCGAGCGGAGCCAGAGTGCCGAGCGTCCCGGCGACCATCGACCGTCTGCGCGGGCCCGCCGGCGGCTGGGGGCACCCCCAGGCCGGAGGATCTGGGGGAGGCATGAGCGGCATGGGGGCTCCCTGATCGGCGTCGTATCGCTCGAACCTCTGCGGTGGGCACCGCATGCGGTGATCACCGCCCGTGAGGGTACCTGCGCGCATTCGAACGTATCGACGGGCCACCCTCGCTGCCCCATGAATACCCGCACGTCCCCTGACATCCCGCCCGGATCGCCCGTCTGGTCGGCGCCGCCCGTGGCAGACGTTAGGCTTGGACCGGTACACGACCACGTCATCTCCCCCATCACAGGCGCCCCTACAACAGCACACGCGGCCGAGGAGTCACCCGGATGAGCACCACCCAGAGCGAGAGGCTGCGCGAACTGCTGGAGCCCCTCGTGAGCAAGAAGGGGCTGGATCTCGAAGAGATCGAGGTGACGCCCGCCGGAAAGCGGCGGGTGCTCCGCGTCGTGGTGGATTCCGACGACGGAGTCCAGCTGGACACCTGCGCCGAGCTGAGCCGGACCCTCTCCGAGTCGCTGGACGAGACCGACATCATGGGCGGCTCCCCTTACGTGCTGGAAGTGACCTCACCCGGCGCCGAGCGCCCCCTGACCGAGCAGCGCCACTACCGCCGCGCGCTCGGCCGGCTCGTGAAGGCCGACCTCACCGAGAGCGCCGGCGGCGGCGAGCTGACGGCGCGCATCACAGGTGTGGACGCGGCAGGCGTCGATCTGGAGGTCCCGGGCGTGAAGGGCCGCAAGCCCACCGCCCGCCGGCTCGCCTTCGAGGAGATCGCGAAGGCGCGCGTCGAGATCGAGTTCAACCGCAAGGCCGCCGAGCAGAGAGCGCAGCACGAGTCCGCGGCCGCTGACGACGAAGGCAAGGAGGAGGCGTAGCCGTGGACATCGACATGAGTGCCCTGCGCGGGCTTGTGAGGGAGAAGGAGATCTCCCTCGATCTGCTGGTCGAGGCGATCGAGTCCGCCCTCCTCATCGCGTACCACCGCACAGAGGGCAGCTACCGGGACGCCCGCGTCGAGCTGGACCGCAAGACCGGACACGTGACGGTCTGGGCCAGGGAAAGCGCGTCAGAGCTGGCCGAGGGTGCGGAGCCGCGGGAGTTCGACGACACCCCCACCGGCTTCGGGCGCATCGCCGCCACCACGGCGAAGCAGGTCATCCTGCAGCGGCTGCGGGACGCCGAGGAGGAGGTCACCTTCGGCGAGTACGCGGGCCGCGAGGGCGACGTCGTCGCGGGCGTGGTCCAGCAGGGCAAGGACCCCAAGAGCGTGCTCGTCGACATCGGCAAGCTGGAGGCGATCCTTCCGCCGCAGGAGCAGGTCCCCGGCGAGGACTACTCGCACGGCACCCGCCTGCGTACGTACGTCGTACGCGTCGCCAAGGGCGTGCGCGGACCTTCGGTGACGCTCTCGCGCACCCACCCGAATCTGGTCAGGAAGCTCTTCGAGCTGGAGGTGCCGGAGATCGCGGACGGTTCGGTGGAGATCGCCGCCATCGCCCGCGAGGCGGGGCACCGTACGAAGATCGCCGTACGCTCGACGCGCTCCGGGCTGAACGCCAAGGGCGCCTGCATCGGCCCGATGGGCGGCCGTGTGCGCAACGTCATGGCGGAGCTGCACGGAGAGAAGATCGACATCGTCGACTGGTCCGAGGACCCTGCGGACCTGGTCGCTCACGCGCTCTCCCCGGCACGTGTGAGTCAGGTCGAGATCATCGATCTCGCGGCACGGTCGGCGCGTGTGACGGTGCCCGACTACCAGCTCTCCCTCGCGATCGGCAAGGAAGGCCAGAACGCACGCCTCGCCGCACGTCTGACCGGCTGGCGCATCGACATCCGCCCGGACACGGCTGAAGCGGGCGAAGCCGTATCGGCCGAGCCGGAGCCGGCGCCCGGACAGGCTGCCGAGCAGGGCTGAAACCATAGGGGTGGCCGTTACCCCCGAAGGGGTGTGACGGTGCGGGGAGGTAGACTTATCAGTGTCTGGCCGGACGCGAGTCCGAGCATGCCCACAGCGCACTTGCGTGGGCTGTCGGAAGCGCTCGGACAAACCCGATCTGCTGCGTGTGGTGCTGAACGGGGGCCGTTGCGTCCCTGATCTTCGCGGTACGCTGCCCGGCCGGGGCGCGTATCTGCATCCCACGTCAGCCTGCCTTGACCAGGCTGTCCGTCGACGGGCGTTCAACAGGGCCTTCCGTGGCCCGGGGCCGTTCGACGTGACGGAGCTGCACCGGCAGGTGGAGCAGATCGAGCAGGCGGAACCGTAAGACAGTCCGTTCGGAACCCTCCGTTCGGAGAGGTACCTCGCGAGTCGGAAGTAGGTCGAGATTGCGATGAGCACTCGATGAGTACGCGATGAGTACGCCCATGCATAAGTAGCGAAGGTCCGGCGGCGGACGAGCCCCCCGGACCGTAAGGAGCGAAGTGGCTAAGGTCCGGGTATACGAGCTCGCCAAGGAGCTCGGAGTCGAGAGCAAGGTCGTCATGGCCAAGCTCCAGGAACTGGGCGAATTCGTCCGCTCGGCGTCCTCGACGATCGAGGCGCCGGTAGTACGCAAGTTGACCGACGCCTTCGACGCGGGCGGTGGTGCCGGCGCAGCGTCCGGTGCCAAGAAGTCCGCGGCGAAGCCGGCGGCGCCGAAGAAGGCGGCCGCCCCCAAGCCCAGTGGCGCCGCAGCACCCAAGCCCGCCGACGGAGCGGCACCCAAGCCCGGTGCCGGAGCCGCCAAGACGGGCCAGTCCAAGACCCCGAAGCCGGGAGCCCCCAAGCCGGCGCCGGAGGCCCCCGCCGCACCCGCTCCCGCGGCCGAGACCGGCGGTCCGGTCACTCCGGCCGTTCCCGAATCGGAGAAGGCGCAGGCGCCCAAGCCGGGCGGCCCCAAGCCGGGGCCTGCGAAGCCCGAGTTCTCGGCGCCCGCCGCCGAGGCGGACGCGCCCAAGCCCGGCGCGACGGCTCCCAAGCCAGGCCAGGCGGCACCGAAGCCGGGCCAGGCGCCGCCGAAGCCCGGTCAGAGCCAGGGCCAGGGCGGCCGTGGCGGTCAGGGCGCACGTCCCGGTGGCGCACCCAAGCCGGGTGGCCGTCCCTCCGGGCCGCGTCCGGGCAACAACCCCTTCACGTCCGGTGGTTCCACCGGCATGGCACGTCCGCAGGCCCCACGGCCCGGCGGTGCGCCGAAGCCCGGTCAGCCCGGTGCCAAGCCGGGTCAGGGCCAGGGCGGTCCGCGTCCGCAGGCGCCGGGCGGCCGTGGCGGAGCCACGCCGGGCAACATGCCTCGTCCGCAGGGCGCCGGCCAGGGCGGTCCGCGCCCCGGTGGCGGCGGCGGAGGCGGTAGCCGGCCCAACCCGGGCATGATGCCGCAGCGTCCCGCTGCCGCTCCGCGTCCGGGTCCCGGCCGCGGTGGTCCCGGTGGCGGTCCCGGCCGCGGTGGTCCCGGTGGTGGCGCCGGCCGTCCCGGTGGCGGTGGCGGCGGCTTCGGCGGTCGTCCCGGCGGCGGTGGCGGCGGTGGCCGTCCCGGTGGCGGTGGCGGCGGCTTCGGCGGTCGTCCCGGCGGCGGTGGCGGCGGTCGTCCCGGTTTCGCGGGGCGCCCCGGCGGTCCCGGTGGCCGTGGCGGCACGCAGGGCGCGTTCGGCCGTCCCGGCGGTCCGGCACGGCGTGGCCGCAAGTCGAAGCGGCAGCGCCGTCAGGAGTACGAGCAGATGCAGGCGCCGTCGGTCGGCGGCGTGATGCTGCCGCGCGGCAAGGGCGAGACCGTACGGCTCTCGCGCGGCGCCTCGCTCACGGACTTCGCGGAGAAGATCAACGCCAACCCGGCGTCCCTGGTCCAGGTGATGTTCAACCTGGGCGAGATGGTCACCGCCACGCAGTCCGTCTCCGACGAGACGCTGAGCCTGCTCGGCGAGGAGATGAACTACGTCGTCCAGATCGTCAGCCCGGAGGAGGAGGACCGCGAGCTTCTCGAGTCCTTCGACATCGAGTTCGGCGAGGACGAGGGCGGCGAGAAGGCGCTCATGCCGCGTCCGCCGGTCGTGACCGTCATGGGTCACGTCGACCACGGCAAGACGCGTCTGCTGGACGCCATCCGCAAGACCAACGTCATCGCGGGCGAGGCCGGCGGCATCACCCAGCACATCGGTGCGTACCAGGCCTCGACCGAGGTCAACGATGAGGAGCGCAAGCTCACCTTCATCGACACCCCTGGTCACGAGGCGTTCACCGCCATGCGTGCCCGCGGTGCGAAGTCGACGGACATCGCGATCCTCGTGGTCGCGGCGAACGACGGCGTCATGCCGCAGACGATCGAGGCGCTGAACCACGCCAAGGCGGCCGAGGTGCCGATCGTGGTCGCGGTCAACAAGATCGACGTCGAGGGTGCCGACCCGACGAAGGTGCGCGGTCAGCTGACCGAGTACGGCCTCGTGGCCGAGGAGTACGGCGGCGACACCATGTTCGTCGACATCTCCGCCAAGCAGGGCGAGAACATCGAGGCGCTGCTGGAGGCGGTCGTGCTGACCGCGGACGCCGCGCTCGACCTGCGGGCCAACCCGGAGCAGGACGCTCAGGGCCTCGCGATCGAGGCGCACCTCGACCGCGGCCGTGGCGCCGTGGCGACCGTGCTGGTCCAGCGGGGCACGCTCCGCGTCGGCGACACCATGGTCGTGGGCGACGCCTACGGCAGGGTCCGCGCGATGCTCGACGACAAGGGCGAGAACATCAAGGAAGCGGGTCCCGCGACCCCCGTCCTCGTCCTGGGTCTGACCAACGTCCCCGGCGCAGGCGACAACTTCCTGGTGGTCGAGGAGGACCGTACGGCCCGTCAGATCGCCGAGAAGCGCGCCGCCCGCGAGCGCAACGCCGCGTTCGCCAAGCGCACCCGCAGGGTCTCCCTGGAGGACCTGGACAAGGTGCTCAAGGCGGGCGAGGTGCAGCAGCTCAACCTCATCATCAAGGGCGACGCCTCCGGTTCGGTCGAGGCCCTGGAGTCCTCGCTCCTGCAGCTGGACGTCGGCGAAGAGGTCGATCTGCGCATCCTGCACCGCGGCGTCGGTGCGGTCACCGAGACCGACATCGACCTGGCGACCGGTTCCGACGCCATCGTCATCGGCTTCAACGTCCGCGCCGAGGGGCGCGCGACGCAGATGGCCGAGCGCGAGGGCGTGGACGTCCGCTACTACTCGGTGATCTACCAGGTCATCGAGGAGATCGAGGCGGCCCTGAAGGGCATGCTCAAGCCGGAGTACGAGGAGGTCGAGCTCGGCACGGCGGAGATCCGCGAGGTCTTCCGTTCCTCCAAGCTCGGCAACATCGCGGGTGTTCTCATCCGCTCCGGCGAGGTCCGGCGGAACACCAAGGCCCGCCTCGTGCGCGACGGCAAGGTCGTGGCGGAGAACCTCAACATCGAGGGCCTGCGCCGCTTCAAGGACGACGTCACCGAGATCCGCGACGGCTTCGAGGGCGGTATCAACCTCGGCAGCTTCAACGACATCAAGGTCGACGACGTCATCGCCACGTACGAGATGCGGGAGAAGCCCCGCGGCTGACGCTCCGGCGTCAGAGCGCGGATGAGGCGGTCCGGGGCCGGTCGGCGGAGGAAACTCCGTCGATCGGCCCCGGCGGCATCTTCTACGATCTCCAGGTGTATGTGGGGACTCTTTCCATCGACTTGCTGCTGGGCGACGTGCGTTCGCTGAAGCAGAAGCGCTCCGTCATCCGCCCCATCGTCGCCGAACTGCAGCGCAAGTACGCGGTGAGCGTGGCGGAGGTCGCGGAGCAGGATCTCTACCGGCGCACCAGGATCGGCCTGGCTGCGGTGTCGGGGGACGCGGGGCACGTGACCGACGTGCTGGACCGGTGCGAGCGGCTCGTGGCCGCCCGTCCGGAAGTGGAACTGCTGTCCGTGAGGCGGCGCTTCCACGGAGAAGACGACGATTAGCGAGGAGACGGACCAGTGGCCGACAATGCACGGGCTAAGAGGCTTGCCGACCTCATCCGTGAGGTGGTCGCTACGACGCTTCACCGGGGGATCAAGGATCCGCGGCTCGGCACCCATGTGACCGTCACGGACACCCGGGTCACCGGGGACCTGCGGGAGGCGACGGTCTTCTACACCGTCTACGGGGACGACGAGGACCGCAAGGCGGCGGCCGCGGGCCTGGAGAGCGCGAAGGGCGTGCTGCGTACCGCGGTGGGCGCGGCGGCGGGCGTGAAGCACACCCCCAGCCTCAGCTTCGTCGCGGACGCCCTGCCGGAGAACGCCCGTACGATCGACGATCTCCTGGAACGGGCCAAGGCATCCGACGAGGAGGTGCGTAAGGCCTCCTCCGGCGCGGACTACGCGGGCGGCGCGGACCCTTACCGCAAGCCGGCCGACGGCGAGCAGTCCGAGGACGAATGAGCCGTGGCACGTAAGAAGGACCAGGAGCCCGGCGGGCTTGTCGTCGTCGACAAGCCCGCCGGCTTCACGTCGCACGACGTCGTGGCGAAGCTGCGCGGCATGGCCCACACGCGACGGGTCGGACACGCGGGAACGCTGGACCCGATGGCGACCGGCGTGCTCGTCGTCGGGACCGGGAAGACCACCCGGCTCCTCGGGCATCTCGCCCTCACGGAGAAGGAGTACACCGCCACGGTCCGGCTCGGGCAGAACACCGTGACCGAGGACGCGGAGGGCGAGGTCACCGATGCGCCCGGGGCGTCCGGCATCACCGGCGAGGCCGTCGGCGCGGCCGTCGGCAAGCTCACCGGGCGCATCCTTCAGGTGCCGTCGAAGGTGAGCGCGGTGAAGGTCGACGGCAAGCGCTCCTATCAGCGGGTGCGCGAAGGCGAGGCCGTCGAGCTCGCGGCCCGTGAGATCACCGTGTCCGCCTTCGACGTGCACGAAGTGCGCGGCGGGGAGCGGGCGGAGGACGGCACGGAGGTCACCGATCTGCTGGTCTCCGTCGTGTGCTCATCGGGCACGTATGTACGGGCGCTGGCGCGCGACCTCGGCGAATCCCTCGGTACGGGCGGGCACTTGACGGCTCTGCGCCGCACCAGGGTCGGGCCCTACCGGCTGGCGGACGCCCGTTCACTGGAAGAGCTGCAGAGCGAGGCCGACAGCGGTGCGGGGATCTCGCTGCTGCCCCTCGGCGAGGCCGCAGCCGCGGCCTTCCCGCGCTGGGACGTCGACTCGGAGGCGGCACGGCTGATCGGCAACGGTGTCCAACTCCGCATGCCGGCGCGGGAATCGGCGCGCCAGGAGGCCGGTGCGCCGGCATCGGGGGCGGCCGGGGCTTCGGCGCCCGTGGCGGTCTTCGGGCCGGAGGGCGGCCTCGTGGCGCTCGTCGAGGAGCGCGACGGTCGCGCGAAGAGCCTCGCAGTGTTCGTCTAGCCGTCCGCCTGTCCGCCTGTCCGCCTGTCCGCCTGTTCGGTCGTCGGGTTCGGCTGCTCGCTGTAGTTGCGCGGTTCGCGCGAAAACTCCTCTCCTTGTAGCTCTTGACAGCGCCTGCCTGCGGAGACGACGCTTCGTTGAACGAAACACGCAAGAAGCATTGCGTGAATCAGTCAAGAAGAGTTCGGTCGAGGCCGCCAGGCCGGATGCGGGCCGAAGCCGGGCAGGAAAGGGCATCGTGGCGCAGATACTCGTGGTCGCCGACGACCTCACCGGCAGCAACGCCACCGGCGCCCTCTTCGCCCGGCTCGGGCTGCACACCGTCACGGTCAGCGACGTCGCCCAGGTGCCCCGGTACGCCGGCTCCGTCGACGTCCTCGTGGTGAACACCGGCTCCCGGCACTTCACACCCCAGCAGAGCTACGACGCCGTGCACGCCGCGGTCTCCGCCGCCGCCGGCGACACCCTCGTCGTCAAGCGTGTCGACACCACGCTGCGCGGCAATCCCGGCCGCGAACTCGACGCCGTGGTCGAATCGGTCACCGCGCGCCACCCTTCAACTTCCGTACGGGTACTGGCTGTTCCGGCGTTCCCCGACGCCGGACGCACCACGGTCGGCGGCATCCACCTCGTGGACGGCGTCCCCCTGACCCGTACGCCGGTCGCCCACGACCTCTTCAACTCGGTACGGCACTCCCGGGTCGCCTCCGTCATCGGCGAGCAGAGCTCGCTGACCACCGCCGAAGTCCCGCTCGACGTCGTCGAGGACGGCGTGGGCGGAGTGGCCGAGGCACTGCGGCGTCCCGCCGGGATCGTGGTCTGCGACGCCACCGAGAACGAGCATCTGCGTACAGTCGCCGCGGCGGCCGCCAGGATCACCGCCGAGGACGGCACGCGCTGGATCTCCCTGGACTCCGGGCCGTTCGGCGCGGCGCTCGCCGCGGAGCTCGGAATCCGCCCCGCCGGGTCCCCGCCCTGCATCCTCGCCGTCGTCGGCAGCGTCACCGAAGCCACGCACGAGCAGCTCGTGAGGACCGAGAGGGCGCTCGGCGCGCACTACGTGGAGCTGGACCCGGAGGAACCGGCGCCCGATCCGCGCCGCATCGTCCGCGAGCTCCAGGAAGCGGCCGATTCCGGGGCCGCCGTCCTCGGCGTACGCATCGCTCCGCGTGCCGTACGCGATCCCGGCGCAGCGGCGCGCATCCTGCGCTGCCTCGCCGAGGCCGCCGCCCACGCCGTCAAGGCCCTGAACCCCGGTGGCCTCTACACCTCCGGCGGCGACGTCGCCGCGGCGGTCACCGGTGCGCTCGGCGCCGAAGGATTCCAGATCGAGGCCGAGGTGCTGCCGCTGGCAGTCGCCGGCCATCTGGTCGGCGGTCCGCACAGCGGCCTGCCGTTCGCGACCAAGGGCGGGCTCATCGGCGGGCCGGACGCCGCCGTGGCCTGCCTGGAGCGGTTGCGCGCCATGCACACGCGCGGCGCACTCCGTGCTCCGGGGGAGCCCGGCTTCCCCGTCCGCCCGTACGGGCCGGGCACCGCCCAGGCCGGCTCCGCACCCGGTTCCGGTCCCGACCACCCGACAGAAGAAGAGGTTTCCTCATGAGCAGCCGCCGGCTTCCCGTCCTCGCAGTCACACTCGGCGACCCGGCCGGCATCGGGCCCGAGATCACCGCCCGTACCCTCGCGGACCCGCAGACCGCGGACCTCGGCCACGGCATCGCCGTCGGGGACGCCGCCGTACTGCGGCGGGCCGTGCAGGTGTGCGGCCTGGACGTCGAGGTGAACGCCGTCGGATCGGTCGCGGAGGCACGCTTCACACCGGGCACCGTCGACGTGCTCGACCTGGGCATCGCGGGCGACGACCTGGAGTGGGGCGAGGTCAGCGCCGTCGCGGGCCGCTCGGCCGTGGCCGCCATCGAGGCGGCGACCCGTGCCGCCCTGGCCCGCGAGGTCGACGGAATCGTCACCTCGCCCATCAACAAGGAGGCGGTCTGGGCGGCCGGTGCCCAGCACCTCGGCCACACCGAGATGCTCGGTGAACTGACCGGCGCCGCACACTTCGACACGATGTTCGTCGTCCGCGGACTGAAGATCTTCTTCACGACGCGGCACGTCTCGCTGCGCAAGGCGCTGGACCAGATCGACGAGGAGCGGGTCGCCGCCAGCATCCGCCATGCCACCACCGCTCTGCGGGTCTTCGGGCACGACGAGCCGCGGCTCGGCGTCGCCGCCATCAACCCCCACGGCGGGGAGAACGGCCACTTCGGGGACGAGGAGATCACCGCGCTGCGGCCGGCGGTCGAGCGGACCGCGGCCGAGGGCCTCGACGTCACCGGTCCCGTACCCGCCGACTCCGTCTTCCACCAGGGCCTGCAGGGCCGGTTCGACGGGGTGCTCTCGCACTTCCACGACCAGGGCCACATCCCCGCCAAGACCGTCGACTTCGACGGGACGGTCTCGGTGACCGTCGGCCTGCCGATTCTGCGTACGTCGGTGGACCACGGCACGGCGTTCGACATCGCCGGCACCGGCAAGGCCTCGCCGGGCACCATGGCCGCCGCGTTCCGCTCCGGCGTGCACTTCAGCGCCTTCACCGACCGCATCCGGGCGGCCTACGGAACCGGCGCCTGAGCCGCCGGACCGCCAACCGAAGCGCCCAGCAACACCCGTACCACGCAAGTGCAGTTGGAGCAGCAGATGACCCCCGCCTCACCACCGCCCGCGTCGCCGGCGGCCGGAACGCCCGTACCCACGAAGCGCTGGACGTACGTCATCCCCGTGGCCGTCGTGATGTACATGCTGGCGTTCCTGGACCGCAGCAACGTCTCCGTGATCCTGCCGTACATGGACGGCGACCTGAGCCTGTCCGCCGCCGACGAGGGCATGGTCACCGGGATCTTCTTCCTGGGATACGTCTTTCTGCAGATCCCCGGAGCGATCCTCGCCCAGCGCTGGAGCGCCCGTAAGACCGTGACGATCCTGATGATCGCCTGGGGCGTCGCCGCCATGGCCTGCGGACTCGTGCAGACCAAGGAGCAGTTCTACGTCGCGCGGTTCGTGCTGGGCCTCTTCGAGGGCGGGGTGTGGCCGGCGGTGCTCATCCTGCTCGCCTCCTGGTTCCCGCTGCGGGAGCGTGCGCGGGCCAACGCCCTGTGGATGGCCTGCCTGCCGATCTCCTCGATCCTCATGGCTCCGCTCTCCGGTCTGATGCTCGACCACACGGACTGGCGCTGGGTGCTCGTGCTGCAGGGGCTGCCGCCGCTGATCTGGGCCGTGGTGTGGTGGTTCGCCGTCGCCGACCACCCCTCTCAGGCACGCTGGATCTCGCGGCGCGAGTCCGAGTACGTCGAGCGGGCGCTCGCCGAGGACGAGGCGGCCAAGCCCGCTGCCGGCAGCGGTTCCTACCTCGACGCCATCAAGCAGCGGTCCGTGCTCGTCCTGATCGGCGTGTACTTCTTCTGGATCACCGGCTTCTACGGGTTCACGCTCTGGCTGCCCTCCGTCGTCAAGACCCTTACGAACGACGGCTCTTCGACGGAGGTCGGGCTGCTCAGCGCGATCCCGTTCACGGTGGCGCTGATCGTGATGGTCGCCAACGCGGCGTGGTCGGACCGTACCGGGAAGCGGCGGCAAGCCGTCGCCGTACCGCTCGTCGTGGCGATGGCCGCGCTGCTGCTCGGGCAGGTCGTGGAGGGCGGCGTCCTCGGGATGCTGCTCCTGTGCGTGACCGCGGGCGCGCTCTACGCACCGTACGGACCGTTCTGGGCGATCCCCGGCGGAGTACTGCGCATCGAGGTGGTGGCGGTGGCCATGGGCCTCATCAACGCCCTGGGGAATCTGGGCGGTTACGTCGGCCCGTACCTGGTGGGCTGGCTCACCGACAGCACGGGTACGAGCGTGACCGGCTTCGGGGTGCTGGCCGGGTTCCTCGCCGTGGCCGTGGTGCTGGTGCTGGCGGGGCTGCGTCCGTCGGCCGAGGAGACGGCTCCCGTTGCCGGAGCAGGCCGTGCCGGCGGAGACGCCGGTGCCGAGGGCGGCGCGGATGCGGAAACCGGTGCCCGCACGCGTGCCGGTCAGGCCTTCGCGGAGAGGACGCGATGACGAACGCCCGGTCCCGCGCCCCGCGCCGTGGCACGGCACGGCGCCGCGACGACATCCTGCGAGAGGTCCTGGCGGGCAACGGCGAGATAACCGCGCTCGCCGACCGGTTCGGGATCTCCGTCTCCACGGTCCGCCGCGACCTGCAGGAGCTGGCAGGGGACGGGCACGTCCACCGCACCTACGGAGGCGCCGTCGCGGGCGGCCACACCGCCGAACGCACGCTGGACGAGAAGGAGTCGGGCAACCCCGCCCAGAAGGAGGCCATCGCGCGTGCGGCGGCCGCGCGGGTCTCCGACGGCGACGTGATCCTCATCGACGCGGGCACCACGACGGGGAGACTCGCGCGGGCGTTGCGGTCGCGCAGCGGGCTCACCGTCATCACCAACTCCACCATCGCGGTGCGCCATCTCGCCGAGGCGCAGGGGCTCGAACTCGTCGTGCTGGGCGGCCGGGTGCGCCGTCCGAACGGCGCGATCCTCGGGCCCGAGGGAGACGAGACGCTGCGGCGGCTCACGCCTGATCTGGTCTTCCTCGGGGCGGACGGACTGCACGCACGGGACGGACTGTCCTGCCCCACGCTCGAACAGGCCCATTCCAAGGAGCTGATGGCGGAGCGCGGCGGTGAGGTGTTCGTCCTGGCCGACTCCTCCAAGCTGGGCGACAGCCCGTTCCCGTACCACGCCCGTCAGCGCCGCCCGTGGACTCTCATCACGGACGCGGAGGCGTCGCCCGGGCAGGTTGAGGAGTTCGCCGCGAGCGGCGAGTGCGACGTGGTCACGGCGTAGGCGCTTTCAGGAGATCCGCAGTCGCCGCCGCATTCCCCTACCCGGCGGGATTCACTCCAACGGCCGGGCGCTCGGAATGAGTCGAGGGCGCAGGTGGGGGCGCTTTCCCGGATGCACTGTCGTTGCTGATCAACTTCCCTTTACGGTCAGGGCAGTTCGGCCGATCGGGACACAACTGGACGGTGCGTGATGGGAGCGGTGCTCGCGGAGCAGGCGCTGGTGCGGATCCGCGATCTGGCGGGACGGCCGCGCGGCACCGGCTTCGTCGCGGACGCCGGCGGCACCGTGATCACCAGCCATGAGGCGGTGGACGGGCTCACCCGCGTCGTCGTGCACGCTCACGGGGGCCGCGGCCACCTCGCGGAGTCCGGCGCCATCACGCCGCTCCCCGAATGGGACCTCGCCCTGATCCGTACGGAAGGCCTCGGCCTGGCGCCCCTTCTCGTCGGGGCGGAACGTGCGGCGGCCGGGAGTACGCCGGTGCGGCTCTTCACATGGGGCGACGAGGGCGGTGCCGCCGACGGGAGCGGTCCCGGCGGCTCGGACGGTGAGTGCGGCCCGGGCGGGACGGACAGCGCGGGAGGTACCCGCGCCGGTGCCGCGCGGCAGCCGGGCGGCGCCTGGACCGAGGCGGTACTGTCCGGCGGCCCGGCAACCGTCACCTACACCTCGACCGACCGCTTCCAGGAGCTGGAAGGGGCGCTCGAACTGACGATGCCCGAGTCCGCGGCCTCCCGGCTCCGGCTGAACCGCCGGGCATCGGGCTCTCCCGTGCTCGACGCCGGGACCGGCGCGGTGCTGGCCGTACTGGGCACCGCGCTGCACGCGCCCGGCGCGGGCAGCTGTTCGGCGTTCGCCGTGCCGCTGCGTACGGCCGGACTGTGGGACGCGGAAGGGCAGTTGGGGGCGTTGCTGGCCCGTAACGGTGCCACCGTCCCCGGCTTCGGCGCGGACCTCAATCTGGCGGGCGCACTGCGGCTGACGGCGGCGACGGTACGTCCCGCGGTGAGACGGGCCGCGGAAATCGCCACGAGGCACGTGGAGCGCCCCGAAGTCACCGGTGCGCTGCGCGAGTTCAGCGGAAGCGGTGCGTCGGTGGCGGCGCTCGTGGGGCGTGCGGGCACGGGCCGTACGACTCAGCTGGCCGCGCTCGCGGCCCGGCGCGCGAGCGACACGGCGCCCGCACCCACGGTGTGGCTGCGGGGCGCGCAGCTGCGCGAGGGCGACGGGAGCGTACGTGAGGCGGTGGGACGGGCGATGGAACCCGGCCCGCGGCAGCAGGGGTCCGCCGCGGCAGACGCGGCGGCTTCCCGTGCGGACGTGGTTGCCCGGCTGGCGCGGGAGGCGCGGCGTCCCCTGCTGGTGCTGCTGGACGCGCCCGAGGAGATGCCCGCGCGGCTTGCGCGCCAACTGCGCCGCTGGACCGCCGGTACGGCGGGGTGGCTCCGTGCCGCCGGTGCCCGGATGGTGATCGCGTGCGGGCCCGAACAGTGGGAGGAACTGGGGGAGTTGTTCCCCGCGGAGCTGCTGTTCCAAGCGACCGGCGAGGCAGACGGCAGCAGGTCGGCGGGTGAGGCAGCAGCACGCGGACGGTCGTCGCGAGGACGGCCTCCGTGCGTACGGATCGCCGGCCTGAACGCACCGGAGGCCCTGCGCGCACGCGAGCTGTACGGCCTCGGCGCGCATGACCTGGCACCGGCGGACGCCGGGCATCCACTGGTGATGCGCATGCTGTCGGAGATCCGGGCGGCACAGGACGACGGCCGGGCGGCGCTGCACGACAGCGCGACGCCGGAGAACGACCACGCGGGGCCGGACGGTGCGGGGCAGGGCCGAGCGGGTACCGACGACGGCGACGGAAGCGCTTCCGCACCCCCGAGCCGGGACTGCGTCTTCTCCGCGTATCTTGGCCTCGTCGCCCTGCGCATCGCACAAAGGCTCTGCGGCCCTGCGGCTTCCGCCGGCGCGGTGCGGCGCGCCACCGCCCGCGCGTCGGGAGCCCTTCATCAGGCTGCGCGGCGCTGTCTCGGGCCCGCCCAAGGCGCCCTGAGCCGGGCGGACTTCGAGGAGGTCTTCCCACCTGGCGGCGGCTGGGCCGAGGCGGTCCTCGCGGACGGGGTTCTGGAGGTCGCGGGGGAGCAGCAACTCCGTTTCGCGGACGAGGAGTTCGGCGACTGGCTGCAGGGCAGGCACCTGGACGTCGACGCGGCGCTGGAGACCCTCGTGCCGGGGCGCTGTCACGACGACGGTGCGGCCGCCGGGCCTGCCGGGCGCGCCGCTGGGGGCACCCCAAGGCCGGAGGCCCCGGGGGAGGCAGGGCCCGCAGCCGCGGAGGGCCGGGTGCCGAGGCACAGAATCGGGCCCGTCGTTCACGCGCTCGTGCTGAGCGCCCGGCTCGAAGGCCCGTACGCGCTGGAGAGACGGCTGCGACCGCTGGCCGAAGCAGTCACCTCGGACAGGGACCTCACGCACAGGGACCCCACGGGCCCGGACCTCACGGACAGGGACCCCGCCTCGGACCGGGACGTGACCGAGGACAGCGACCTCACTTCGGGCAGGGACCGCATGCCGGCTGCCGCCGTCCCGCCGGGCGCGGACGGCGAGGCCGCCTGGTGGGCCGGCCGGCTGCTGCGGGAGACGCTGCTGCGCGTCCCCGACGCCCGCCCGTACTACGGGCTGCTGCGCGGCCTGGCAGAGCACATCGCCGCCGAAGGTCGGGAGCGCACCGGCGGGTTCGGGCCGTCGTTCTGGCGGCGGCTCGCCCTGCCGACCGCGCAGCGGACCGGACTGCTGCGCCTGCTGCTGCCCGCCGACGCGGCGTGCGCGGTCACGGCCGGCCGGGCGGAGGAGCGCTACCTCGACGTCGTACGGGAGCTCCTGGCCGCGGAGCCGCAGACCGTACAGCCGCTGCTGTGCGGCTGGTTCACCGACCGCCGGCCCCTGGCCCGGCCGGAGGAACCCGCCGGTGACGCGGGCCCGGAGGCGGCCCGCGACCGCGAAGTACCGCGGCCCACGGTCGCATCGGCCGCGCAGGCACTGCTCTACACGCACCGCAGGCAGGCCGTGGACATGACCCTCGATCTGCTGACCGACGCGTGCCATCCGCGTGCGGACGAACTCCTCGGCGAGCTGGCTGAGGAGGAGCCCTCCGCGTTGTGCCGCGCCGTCGAGCGCTGGGCGCACGACGAGCGGACGCTGCGGCAGATCGCCGCGGCCGAGTACGGACCGCGGATGGCGCGGCGCGTGCGTACGGCCGCCGGCCGCCGGCGTCTGGAACGGGCCGCGCGTGCTCTGCTCCGCCTGCCCGGCGGTTCCTCGGTGCACGGCCCGGCCGCCGTGACGATGCTGCTGCGGCTCCAGCAGCTCGCCCGGCCTCGGCCCCAGCAGCCTCAGCCGTCCGAGCTCCGGCCGGCCCAGCCGCATCCCCTCCAGCAGCATCCGTCCACCGCGGAGGAGGAGGCCGAGCGGCAGGGCCTTGTCGACACCGCTCTCGGCCTCCTCTCGGCGACGGGCTCCACCGAGCTGTCCGACGTGCTCGTGGACGAGCTGACCTGCCGGCCGGCACTCGCACTCGCCGCCTTCCGCGCGCGGCTGTGTGAACAGCCCGGCGGAGGCGCCCCTCACCTGGCCGAGGTGCTCGCTGCCGTGCGGCGGCCGGATCTCGCCGTGCCGACCGCGGAAGTGGTACGTGAGCTGGCCGAGAGACATCCGGAGACCGCCGGTGACGCGCTGGCCGCGTTCGTGCGGCGCAGGCTCACGGACCGCCCGGAGGGCTGCGACGGGCTTCAGCTGCTGACCGATGCGCTGGTGTGCACTCCGTACGCGCCGCTGAGGGCCGGCCTCGCCCGCGCGCTCGGCGCGGCCGGCGGACCAGCACCCCGGAAGCTGCTGGACGTGCTGCTCGTCGGGGAGCAGGACGCGGCCGTGCTGGAGGCCGCACCTGCCCACGCGCGGGTCCCGTGCGGTCGTCACTGAGCAGCATGGCACCCTTGGACCGGCGGAACCATCGGCATCGGCGAGGAGCAGGGACGTGCAGCGCTGGCGTGGCTTGGAGGACATCCCTGAGGGCTGGGGGCGCAGCGTCGTCACCATCGGCTCGTACGACGGGGTGCACCGCGGGCACCAGCTGATCATCAACAGGACGGTCGAGCGTGCCCGTCAACTGGGCGTGCCCGCGGTCGTGGTCACGTTCGATCCCCATCCGAGCGAGGTCGTACGCCCCGGGAGCCACCCCCCGCTGCTCGCGCCGCACCCCCGGCGCGCCGACATCATGGCGGAGTTCGGCGTGGACGCGGTGCTGGTGCTGCCCTTCACCGCTGAGTTCTCCCAGCTCACACCGGCCGACTTCGTCGCGAAGGTACTGGTCGACAAGCTGCACGCGGCCGCCGTGGTGGAAGGGCCGAACTTCCGCTTCGGGCACAAGGCCGCAGGTGACGTCGCCTTCCTCACTGAACTGGGCCGGACCTACGACTACGAAGTCGTCGTCGTCGACCTGTACGAAAGGGGCGCGGCCGGCGGCGGAGAGCCGTTCTCCTCGACACTGGTGCGGCGTCTGGTCGCCGAGGGCGACGTCGAGGGCGCGGCCGAAGTGCTCGGCCGGCCGCACCGAGTGGAGGGCGTGGTCGTGCGCGGCGCGCAGCGCGGCCGCCAACTGGGCTATCCGACAGCCAACGTCGAGACCGTCGCGCACACGGCGGTGCCTGCCGACGGGGTGTTCGCGGGCTGGCTGAACGCCGACGGCGAGCGCATGCCCGCGGCGATCTCCGTCGGCACGAACCCGCAGTTCGACGGGACGGAGCGGACCGTCGAGGCCTACGCGATCGACCGTGTGGACCTGGACCTGTACGGCAAGCACGTCTCGGTCGACTTCCTGCAGTACATCCGCGGACAGGAGAAGTTCGACACCTTGGACGCCCTCATGGAGCGGATGGCCGAGGACGTCGGCCGCTGCCGGACCCTGGTGGCAGGGGCCGAGGCGGAGGAAGCCCGTACGGCGTGACGTGACGAAAGCGGAGGGGCCGGCCCGGGATCAACCCGGGCCGGCCCCTCCGCTGTCTGCCCTTCCGGCCGTCCGCCGCCGTGTCCGTCCGTCACCGCTGAGGCGGCACCTGCCCCGGAGGCTGCTGCGGCCAGCCGCCGCCCTGCTGCGGATACGGCTGCTGTCCCGGCTGGGGCTGCTGCTGCGGGAACGGCTGCTGACCGTACGGCTGTTGCTGCGGCTGACCCGGCTGCTGGCCGGGCAGCGGCGGCGCCATCTGGGCCGGCGGGTTGGTGCCGTTCCCCGACCACAGGCCCTGCTCCTGCTGCTGACGCGCGAAGTCCTCGGCGATGAGGGCCGAGAGGTTGAAGTACGCCTCACGGGTCTTGGGGCGCATCATGTCCAGGTCCAACTCGGCGCCCGCGGAGAGGTGTTCGTCGAAGGGAATGGTCACCACGCCGCGGCAGCGCGTCTGGAAGTGGGCCACGATGTCCTCGACCTTGATCATCTTCCCGGTCTCGCGGACACCGGAGATCACCGTGATGCCCCGCTGCACCAGGTCTCCGTAACCGTGTGCCGAGAGCCAGTCCAGCGTGGTGCTTGCGCTGCTGGCGCCGTCGACGGACGGGGTGGAGATGATGACCAACTGGTCGGCGAGGTCGAGCACTCCGCGCATCGCGGAGTAGAGGAGACCTGTCCCCGAGTCGGTGAGGATGATCGGGTACTGCTTTCCGAGGATGTCGATGACGCGGCGGTAGTCGTCGTCGTTGAAGGTCGTCGAGACGGCCGGGTCCACGTCGTTCGCGAGGATCTCCAAGCCGGAGGCGGCCTGCGAGGTGAAGCGACGGATGTCCATGTAGCTGTTGTTGAGGTACGGGATCGCCGTCACCAGGTCGCGGATGGTCGCGCCCGTCTCGCGCCGCACGCGGCGGCCGAGCGTGCCCGCGTCCGGGTTCGCGTCGATCGCGATGACCTTGTCCTGGCGCTCGGTCGCCAGGGTCGAGCCGAGCGCGGTCGTGGTCGTCGTCTTGCCCACGCCGCCCTTGAGGCTGATGACCGCGATGCGGTAGCAGGAGAGCACCGGCGTACGGATCAGACCGAGCTTGCGCTCACGCTCGGCCTCCTCCTTCTTGCCACCGAGGCGGAACTTGCCGCCGAGCGCGGGATTCTGGGAGCGCGGCTTCTTCCGGTTGTTGACCAGCCGGTCCGACGAGAGCTCGACCGCGGCCGTGTACCCGAGAGGATTGCCGCCCTGACCCTGGCGCCGGGCGTCCTCCGCCGGTGACTGGCCCGGCGCCATGGCTCCCGGGTCGCCGCCGGGGGGCGGGGGGCCCTGCGGAGCGGGCCCGGCGGGGCCGGGCTGCTGCTGGGGGCCGGGCTGGTAGGGCGGTTGCTGCTGGGGCTGCTGTTGGGGCTGGGCCTGCGGAGGCTGGCCGGGTTGGCCGGGTTGGGGGTAGCCGTAGCCCTGTGGTGGTTGTTGCTGGCCGGGGTGCGGCTGCTGCTGTGCGGGTTGTGGGTAGCCGTAACCGGGCTGTGCCGTCTGGGGGTCGGTTGCGGGCGGCTGCTGTTGGGGCTGGGCCTGCGGAGGCTGGCCGGGTTGGCCGGGTTGGGGGTAGCCGTAGCCCTGTGGTGGTTGTTGCTGGCCGGGGTGCGGCTGTTGCTGTGCGGGTTGTGGGTAGCCGTAACCGGGCTGTGCCGTCTGGGGGTCGGTTGCGGGCGGCTGCTGTTGGGGCTGGGCCTGCGGAGGCTGGCCGGGTTGGCCGGGTTGGGGGTAGCCGTAGCCCTGTGGTGGTTGTTGCTGGCCGGGGTGCGGCTGTTGCTGTGCGGGTTGTGGGTAGCCGTAACCGGGCTGTGCCGTCTGGGGGTCGGTTGCGGGCGGCTGCTGTTGGGGCTGGGCCTGCGGAGGCTGGCCGGGTTGGCCGGGTTGGGGGTAGCCGTAGCCCTGTGGTGGTTGTTGCTGGCCGGGGTGCGGCTGTTGCTGTGCGGGTTGTGGGTAGCCGTAACCGGGCTGTGCCGTCTGGGGGTCGGTTGCGGGCGGCTGCTGTTGGGGCTGGGCCTGCGGAGGCTGGCCGGGTTGGCCGGGTTGGGGGTAGCCGTAGCCCTGTGGTGGTTGTTGCTGGCCGGGGTGCGGCTGCTGTTGTGCGGGTTGTGGGTAGCCGTAACCGGGCTGTGCCGTCTGGGGGTCGGGCGCGGGCGGCTGCTGTTGGGGCTGGGCCTGCGGCAGCTGCGCCTGCTGGGGCTGCGGCTGTCCCTGCTGGGGGTAGCCGTATCCAGGCTGAGCGGCCTGCTGATCGGGCGCGGCGGGGTGCGGCTGCTGTTGTGCGGGTTGTGGGTAGCCGTAACCGGGCTGTGCCGTCTGGGGATCGGTTGCGGGCGGCTGCTGTTGCGGCTGCGCCTGCTGGGGCTGAGGCTGCGGCTGGCCCGGCTGCGGGTACCCGTACCCGCCGTACGACTGCTGCGCCGCCGGCTGCTGCGGGTAGCCGTAGCCCCCTTGCTGCGGGAACTGCGCGGGCGTGCCGGCCGGGGGCGTACCAGGAGCGGCGGCGCCCGAGGGCGGGTTCCCCGCGACGGGAGCCGAACCGCTCCCCGAAGTAGCGGGCTGGAAGTCCGGGGGCAGGGGCGGCAGTTCGGTGGGCTGCGCGCTCTCGTCGCCGCTGCCGCCGCCCGGCGTCGTCCAGGGGGCACCCTGCTGGGGGAGCGGCGTCGGTGCGGTCTCGGGCGCAGGCGTCGCGGTGGGCTCGGGCGCCGCGCTCTCCTCCGCCCCCGGGAAGGTGCCGGTGCTGCTCGTGCCGTCGTCCTGGGACGCCGGTTCGTCCGCCTCGTTCGCGGAGTCGTCCGCCTCGTTGGTCCCGGCGGATGCGGCGTCTTCCGCCTGTTCGTCGGCAGAAGGGCGAGGCTCGTCGGGCCCGTTCCCGTCACCGCCGGTGTCCGGACCGGCGGTCACGTCCTGGGCCGCCACGTCCGTCGACGAGGACTGCGGGTCGTACGAACGGGGGTCGATCGAGGACGTGTCGTCCCGTCCGGGCAGCGGGGTCGCCGAGCCTTCGGACTCCCCGGCACCCGTCGAAGCAGAGTCCTCGGCAGAAGGCTGCGGAACCGCGGGGAAAGAGGGGAACGACGGAGGGGAGGCGGCAGGTGCCTCCGACGCCGTCGCGTCCGTCGCATCCGTGGCATTCGTGCCGTCCGCGCCGCCGTGCGATGTGCCGGACTGGACTCCGCCGCCCCCTGTGGACGGCTGCCCGAACTCACCCCGGCCGTCCCCGTGTTCACCGGTGTCGCCGGGGCGTGTCCCCTGCTCCTGCTGATCCGGTCGTGGGGGCGGCTGCGGCAGCGGCGCCATCACATAGGTCGCGTCCGCGCGGACGGGCGGCACGGACCCGGAGTCCTGCGACCCCGGCCCGGCGTACGAAGAGCTGCCGGGATCGTGATCGCCCGCGGCCGGCGCCTGCGGGAACTGCGGAGGCTGCGGTGCCGCGGGCGGGGCCTGGGGCGGTTCCGGAGTCACGGGGCCGGGCCCGGCCTGTTGTCCGGGCGCACCCGGCAGCGTCTGGGGCGGAGTGAAGGGAGGCGGGGTCGTCGGACCGCTCGGATTGTCCCCCACACCAGGGGTGTTCGGGGCTGCGGCACTGTCCGCGTCCTGCGTGTACCAGGCAGGAGGCGTGTAGTCGATGGTGAACTGGCCCGTCGACTCGTTGTCGTTCTCGGGAGCTGAATCATCGAACCGATCGGTATCGGGCCCCGTCCTGCCCCAGCGGATCTCGTCCCGATCGCTGCTCACAATGCCTCCTGCTGTGTGGTCGCACACCCCGTTTGTTGCGCAGTGGCCCAGCCTAATCACGACGGCTCAGGGCACGGCACCGTGGCCCCGCCCGTGCTCTGCGCACGGGGGCCACTCTGTTCGGCTACGACCCGACTCAACCAGTCGAAGGTCTCGGTCCAGTCTCGGAGCGCTCCGTCCGGCGGTCAACTTTCCGCCGTTTCACGTTTGCTGTCCGTCCTGTACCAGTGCCGCTGCCAACGTCCCCTCGCCCCTTCGGGGGCGGAGCGGATGACGAGTGTCAGGGGAGTGCGCCCGGCCCCGGCCGGGGCCGGGCCGGACTGAGGCCGGGCCCGGCCTCAGCCGAGACGGCCTCAGTCGAGACGGCGCGCGTTGCCGAGCAGCCCCGCCTCGGCGTCCGTCGGCTGCGTCAGCGAGTAGTACCTGTCCTTGCGTGTGCACCACAGGGTGACGCCGTCACCCAGCGTCGAGAGGGCTTCCGTCTCCTCGCGGGGCAGCCGCATCGTCCGAGACAGATGCGCCGACTCGTCCGGGGAGACCCGCTGGATTCCCACGAGCGACGACGTCTGCAGCAGCCTCGGCGCCGCCGGGCTGAGGTACGGCAGCAGTGTCACCACCGACTGCCAGGGTGCCGAAGTCACGCGCCCCCGCGGCGGCTTCATGCCGCAGTCGCGGATGATCACGACGGGGCTGCCGACCGAGGGGCCGAGCGAGGGCACATGCCCGACGTCGTACAGAGTCATGCACTGCTGCTCGGCTCCCGCGGCCCGCACCAGCGACGTCCACACATGCGTACGGCCCGTCTCGACGGCGACGCGGGCGCCGGTGCCCGCCGCGCGCAGCGCCAGCACCTGTGCCGTCCACAGACCGCCGATCAGCAGCACGTCGTACGCCGTGCGCCGGCTGAGCCCGAGAACGGCGGGCTGCCGCTGCGCGTCCGTACCGATGACGACGCCGTCGTCACCGAGCGGGACGCCTATCGCGGCGAGTTGTTCCACGGCGACCTTGTGCCGCAGATGGCGCGGGCCACGCAGCCCGAACCCGGGGCGGCGCGGACGGGCGGTCCCCTCCTGCTCCTCGTCGTTGTGCCCGAAGACCGGGACGACACCGGTGTCGGTCGCGGTCGCCACGTGACGCGGCTGCGCCGGTTCGCCGTCCTGGCCGAGGCCGCCCTGCGGCTGCTGACGGCCCAGGCCCGCACCGGGCATGCCGGTCTGCCTGGGCATCATCGGAGTGGACATCAGCTGGTGCCTCCGAGGGGCAGGGTGGCGAGCACACCGGGCGTCTGCTCCCGGTCCAGCGGGACGAGCCCGGTCTTCGCCCGGCTCGCCGTGCGCTGCAGTTCACGCCGCGCGGTGGACAGGTCGTTCTCGCTGCGGGTGACGATGCGCACATGCCCGGCGATCGATGCCGAACGCCCGTCCCCCCGGCTCAGCGTGAGGCTGAAGACGGAGGTGAACACGCGCAGCGAGGTGAGGATGGACGCCAGGTGCGCCGAGCTCACGGCGTTCGGGCCGACCTGGGGCCAGCGGCTGATCCAGTACGTCGCGTGCCAGCGGTCGTCGCAGCGCCAGCCGCGCACCGACTCCTCCGTTCGCCGCTGACCGGGCCGCCCGTCCGGCGAAGTGGCGTTGCCCGCCCGGGGGTTGAGACACGTGGAGGTGGCCAGCGCCTGGATGAGCTCCGTCTCGTTGAGCACGGAGGCGCTGAATCCCGCGCCCTCCAGCCGGCTCGCGAGCTGGTCCGCGGCGCGCACCAGCGAACGCTGCGCGCCTCCGAGCCCGCCTCCGCGCGCCTCCACGGCCTCCGGCGTCAGTTCGGGCGTGAGCTTCAGCGCGACCCACGTCATACGGAGCGACGGGATTCCCGAAGCCTCCTGGAGCATCCCGTACGACCTGGCCACCACCGACTGTTCGGGAAGATGCGGCGCCGGCGCGGGCTGGGTGTGCTGAACGATCTGGACGGACTCCAGGCGGATGTCGTCGGTCGTCAGCGCGTCGTGCAGCACGTCCAACGGCACGGGGCGCTCGACGCGGCCCCTGCGCCCCGGGCGCAGCGGAGCGTCCTGGCCCTCGACCGCGATGAGCGCCGTCAGGAACGTGCCGTCGCCGACCATGCCGACGGCGCGGTCCTCACGCGTCACGTACGTGGACGTCTGTACCGCCGGATCGCACTCGACCACCGGCGCGAGACTGGGATCGGTGCCGGGTGGGAGCGGATACTTCGCCTCCCGCTTGCGCCGCCGCAGCGACCGCTTCAACTCGTACCACTCGGAGAGCGGGTGCTGCCGGCGGCGCACCAGGGCGAACAGGGTCAGCAGCCCGGCCGCCACGGCGGCAGGAACGACCAGCCAGTTCTGTGCGATCCAGGCGAGCAGCAGAAGCCCCGCGGCTACCTCGATCAGCACCAGCTGCTGCAGTCGCACCGGGCCGAAACTGCCGGGCTTGCTGCTCAGCCGGAGCGTCGCGGTGCCGGGTGCCTGCGAGGCAGCCGGGGCCTGTTGCCCGTCGCTGCGCTGAGACGGGACGCGCTGGTCCCGGGACCGGCTGCGGGTGGCGCTCGTCATCCCCCGTGATTCCCCTTCGAGATGTCATCTGCACGGCTGCTGAACTCAGTCGCCGTTTCCGCGTGCGGCTCGCTTCGCTGCGATTTGCTTCGCTTGTGTCGCCGGACGCGGTCCGGACTCCGCCGCACAGGCGGCTTCTGCTGCGTAATGCTCTCGGTGATGTCGCCGCTTCAGCGATTCGCCGCTTCGGCGTCTGCGGTCGCCCCCTGCTGTGCCGTCGTCTTCCCGGCTCCGGTGCCGTAGGCGGAGCCGTACCGGCCGGCATCGTGAACGGATGCGGGCCGGACGTCAGGATACTCATCGCCGACGCGGCCCCGCAGGCGGCTGACAGCAGGGCGAGTGAGGGCATTGTGCGGATACCGCGACGTCCTCCACCACCCGCGCGTTTGCGTACGCATCGTGGGGCGGCATAGTAGTGCAGCCGGGGGAGGCGGACTCGGGAGCCGGCGCGGAGCCGGGACGGCCCCGCAGGGCAGACTTCTACGAGCACCGCACACCACCAAGACACCACCAGTACCTGGGTACTTCGGTACTTCACCAGCACGTGAACGGGAGAGACGGGGACCGATGGCGACGCGGCGGGACGAGCTCAGCGCCCACACCTTCGCGCGGAAGCGCACGCTTGCAGCCTTTCTGCAGCCGGAATCGAGAGTGTCCGACGAGGAGGCCCCGCGTCCCGTGCGGGCGATCATGCCCAGCGCGGTGATGGGCCTGGTGCTGGTCGCCGGCTTCATCGCCTGGGGCGCCATCGCCCCCAGCGCGCCTCCGGGTTGGGACGACGTGGGCAAGCACATCATCGTCGACAGTGACTCCACGACGCGGTATGTGGTGCTTCCGGAGAAGACCAAGAGCGGCGAGAAGACCAAGCAGCTCCACCCGGTGCTCAACTTCGCCTCCGCCAAACTCGTCCTGGACAAGGGGAAGGGCGAGGTCATAGAGGTCTCCGGCAAGGACATCGACGAGAGCCCCATCGCCCGCGGTGCCACCATCGGAATCCCGTACGCGCCCGACCGGCTGCCCACCACTGCCGACGCCGAGTCCGCCAAGGAGTGGGCAGTCTGCGAGAAGCCCGCCTCCAACGGCCAGGGCGAGCCCCAGCAGGGCGTGTTCGTGCTGGGCGGCCGCGACAAGGACAAGCTCAGGAACAAGTACCGGCTGGGCAACGGGCACGCGCTGTTCGTCGAGGACAGTGAGAGCGGGGACCAGTACCTGGTCGACGGCAGGGGCACGAAGATGCTGCTGCACGGTCGCATGCAGGACGACCCGGCCTACCTGAAGGAACGCAGCCTGCTGACCAGGCTCGCGATGGAGAAGCCGGAAGAGCCTCAGAAGGTCTCCAGCCAGTGGCTGAAGACCCTGAACAGCGGGGACACGCTCACATTCCCCAACCTCGGAGCCCGGGCGGGGAGCCCCGCACAGTTCGACGGGGTGGACCAGCTCCCCGCCGAGGCCCGTGAGGTCGGGAAAGTGCTCAAGTCCACCGACACGGGCACGCCGTACCACTACGTCGTGATGAAGGACAAGGTGCAGCGGACGAGCCCGCTCGTCGCGAAGCTCGCCATGGGCGGCGCGCGCCTGGGCCAGCAGGAACCCATCACGGTCAACGACATCCAGGCGGGGGCGAACGCGGGCGCCGGGGAGAGCGAGGCGACCGGCGGCAAGGGGTGGCCCGAGGACGTGCTGACTCGCGTCAATCGCCCTCCGGAGGGGATCGGTTCCACCTCACGCACGGTCTCCTGCAGCGTCTACACGGGGAAGATGTCCGGGGGCACCCCCAAGCTGGCCGCCTGGGCCGGGCCGGATTACCCGGCCAACATCGTCGACGGTGCGGCCAGCGCGTACGTCAGCTCCGGATCCGGGCTGCTCTACCAGGAGTTGAGCGGCAGGGGCGGCGGTGGCGCCCGGTATCTGCTGACCGACTCCGGGCTGCGCCACGCCCTCCAGGGCGGTGGCGGCGGCCAGCAGGCCGGCGGCGCCGACGAGAAGGGCGCGCAATCGCGGCTGGGCTACGAGAAGGCCAAGCTCGCCAACGTCCCGCAGACTTGGTCCTCGCTGCTGCCCAAGGGCCCGACGCTGGACCCCCGGAGCGCATCGCAGGAACAGGGTCTGTGACGAACCTCGCTCCGGCGGGCGCAGTCGTGCGAATCGGCCGGCTGCTTTTCGGGTAGAAGTAACTCCCGTCCTCCGGGCGGGAGTTACGCGCCTTTCCGGGGGTTTCCCGGGTTTCAGGGGGTGGACGGGGGGCAGGGTGATTTCGGTGTGTGAAGCACCGGCCGCAGTGTGATCACAAATCGGTCGCGGCAGTGTGTTGACCACGTGACGGTAATGGCATGCGAACAGCTGTGTCGGTGGGGCAGGGTAGTGTTCTCACGGTGTCAGCTGACGGCCCGTTCTGTACGTGGCATAGGGTGACCCACCAGCCCGACACGGGCTGCTGAGACGTTCACAGGATGAGCATGGGGGAAGGTGCGCCATGGCAGGACAGTTTCGGGTAACAGAGGACGAGCTCCGGGCTCTGTCGTCGAAGATCAGCGAGGTCAACAGCTCCGTCCAGGGTGAGGTCAAGCGCCTCGACGGTGTGATCAGCCAGATCGCCGGCGGCTGGCAGGGCCAGGCGGCCAGCGCGTACAACCGGCTGCAGCAGCAGTGGAACGAGGATGCACGCAAGATGAACAACATCCTCAACGACATCAAGGACGCGGTCGACTCCACCCGTCAGAACTACTCGGCGACGGAAGAGCAGCAGAACTCCGAGGTCAGCAAGATCATGTCGGACTTCGGCTGATCCAGGGCCAGTTGGCCGATCAGGCGGAATTCGTCATTCCGTAAGAGTTCACAGCTACTACTACCGAAGAATCGCTGAAGGAGGAGTCGTAAAGTGTCCGGAATTCTCGTCAATTTCCAGACGGTCACGCAGGCGTCGCAGGACGTGAGGTCCACGGCCGGCCGTATCAAGAGTCAGCTCGACGACCTCGAGGCCATGGTCAAGCGTGTGGCCAACACCTGGGAAGGTTCCGCCCAGGAGGGCTACCAGGCCAAGCAGCGTCAGTGGGACCAGACCGCTGACCACCTGCACCAGGTTCTGCTCAAGATCTCGACCGCGCTGCAGAACTCGGCGGACAACTACCAGTCAACCGAGAAGAGCAACGCGAACGTCTGGGGCAACTGAGCAACCGGCAGCGCCCGTACGAGGAGTGGGCCCGGCCTCTCGCAGGCGGGCCCGCTCCTGCCGTTGCGTCAGGGCGTTCGACCGGGCCGGGGTGAGCACGTCGGCACGGACCGGCGTCCCCGGGGGAGAGTCACGATGTCCATGGCTAGCACTGGATTCAATCAGCAAGTCCTGAGCGCGGATTCGCTTCAGGCAAGGCCCCGCAGAACCCGCTGCGCGCAGCGGGCGTTCGTCGTGCTCGCGGCGCTGGGTCTCGTGGCCGCCGGCTCCGCCGCACCTGCCGTCGCGGCACCGGCGTCCCCCGCGAAGGGCGGCGGCAATCCGTCCGCGGAGCACGTGCCTGGCAGGGCGGGCCAGGATCAGGGCCTGGACAGCACCGAGTGCAAGTTCGGCGGCAAGAACATCACCAGCACCCCGTGGTCGCTCCAGCGCGTACTTCTGGACGAGCTGTGGAGCACCGGGAAGGGCGACGGAGTCACGGTCGCCGTCATCGACACGGGCGTCGACAAGGGCAACCCCCAGATCCGCCCGGCACTCATTCCGGGCGGCAAGGACTTCGTCGGCAAGGCGAAGAGCGGCACGACGGACGTGAACGGGCACGGGACCCGGGTCGCGGGCATCATCGCCGCCCGCCAGAAGACCGGCACCGGCTTCTCGGGCATCGCCCCTGAGGCGGACATACTGCCGCTCCGGTACACGGGCAGCGAGGACCCGGAGGAGCAGGGCAACTCGGTCACGATGTCAAAGGCCATCAAGTATGCGGCGTCCCAGGACGTCGACATCATCAACATCTCGTCCGACACGGTCAAGAAGGAGCCCAACGCGGACCTCGAAGCCGCCATCGACGTGGCGGTCGAGAAGGACATCCTCGTCGTCGCCGCCGCCGGCAACGACGGCGCGGACGGGAAGCTCGAGAACACCTACCCCGCCGCCTACGAGGGCGTTCTCGCCGTGGGGGCGTCGGACCGCAACAACGACCGGGCCTTCTTCTCCCAGTCCGGCGAGTTCGTGGACATCGCGGCGCCCGGCGTCGGCATGGTCTCCACCGTCCCCAAGGGCGGCCAGTGCTCCGCCGACGGCACCTCCTTCTCGGCCCCGTATGTCGCCGGCGTCGCCGCGCTGCTGTACGAGAAGTACCCCGACTGGACTTCCGAGCAGATCGCCTCCCGCCTGCAGCAGACGGCCAACAGGCCCGGCCTCGCCTCGGACGCACGACTCGGCTGGGGCGTCGTCGACCCCGTCGCCGCCCTTTCGAGCGACGACAAGCCGCAGAGCACTCCGCGGCCCGACGAGCCCAAGCAGAGCGGACACGTCACGCCGATGTCCCTCACGGTCGGTGAGAGCGAAACCGAACGCACACAGCGCATCTCGGTCTACGTCATGGCCGCAGGCACCGTACTGACCCTTCTCATCGGCGGCACTGCCATCGCAGCCCGCGACCACCGCCGCAAGCGCGCAGCCGCGAACGGCCCGGCGGACACCACAACTTCAACGAGGCATTAGGCAGCAGGGGGAGAGGAGACGGGGCTATGAGCAGCGGATACAAGGTCGATCTGAGCGCCCTGGACGAGGTCATCAAGAAGCTGAACCGCGTCGTCGACGACATGGGCGGGCCCCACACCACGGCCAAGTACGAGACGTACCTGCCGGCGGGGTGGCTGGGGAAGGGGTTCAGCGAGGAGAACGACTTCCGTGGGGCGCACTCCAGCGTCAAGAGCGATGTCGAAGGCTACGTCAAGCAGTTGCAGAACCTGATCACCCAGTTCAGCTCCAACGCGTCGCAGGTACGTCGGAACTACGACGACCAGGAGCAGAAGAACAAGCGTGGAGTCTCGAGCGACACCGACTTCGGCGCCTGAGCTGTGATTCTGACAATAACGGTGGGGAGTGACTGCTGATGGGATACCCGGCCCATGGCCATATGACGCCGGAGCAGATCGAGGCTCAGCAACGGGCGATCGAGCAGGCCAAGAAGGAATCGCACGACGAGGGTCTTGAGGGTCACGAGAAAGAGATCTCGGACTACAAGAAGGCCAATGAGCAGTTCCCGCTGCAGACGAACTTCACGGCTCACGACATCGACCAGCTGAAGGGCATGATCGAGCACGCCAATCCCGATGGCGTCGAAACGGTCGGCAAGAACTGGAAGCGGGTCCACGACAAGCTGGTGGGTGAGGGTGGAGGATCACCCTCCGGTGACAGCGCCTACGGGCAGTTGAAGAAGGCCGTCGACGATGTTCTTGAACACTGGGAAGGCGAGAGCGCGAACCAGTTCAAGTCCAAAGCGAACAGGATCCTTCAGCAGATCGCCAACAGCGCATCGCACGCTCAGAACGTTTCTCAGGTCATGACTGCGGCCGCGAACGACCTCCGTACCCAACGCGACGCGATCAGCAAGATCGAGAAGCCCAACTGGCTCTCCAAAGCATGGGACTGCGTCACCGACTCCGGACGTGATGACAAGTACACGCAGGAGGACGTGAAGAACGGCAACATCCCGAAGGACCTCATCTCCGACGCCAACGAGAACTACATCGGGGAAGAGAAGGAAGCGCAGCTCAAGGCCGCCGCCATCATGGAAACCCTGGGGCGGAGCTACGTCGGGTACGGGCAGCGGCTGAGGAGTGGCGACAAGGGGTGGGACGACGAAAAGGGAATTCCGCCGTCAGAACCCACGAGCCCCATGCCGACACCGATTCCGGCTACTTCGGGATCTACCGCCACACCTTCCGCCAGCAGTAGGCCCGGAGCGACTGCCGGGCTGTCGAGCACGTCGCAGGCTCCTGCGACGACTGGGCCCCGCGACGCGGGTATCTCGGGTGGCCAACAGGTGCCGGCCAGCCAGACGAAGGTCGACAGCCTGCCGTCCGGGATTTCAGGCGGCGGAGCCGGCAGCGCCCCTGGCGGCGGCGCCGTGTCGGGAGCGGGGGCGGGCGGGGGTGTCGCTGCCGCTGGAGGCGCTGGTTCTACTGCAGGTGTTCCCGGTGGTGGCGTGATCGGCGGAGCAGCGGCTGCAGGGGCCGCACGTGGCGGAGCTGGGCGTGCTGGCATCGGAGGTGCGGGTGCAATGGGCGGCCGCGGCGGTGGCGCGGCGGCTGGAGGCGGCCGAGGAGGCGCAGGTGCTGCGGGCCGTGGCGCACTGGCCAAGGCGAAGGGTGGTGTCGCGGGCGCACCCAAGGGGATCAGCGGCGGCAGGCCGGCGACCCCTGGAGGGACGGGCCTTGGAAAGGGCCGAGCCGGTGCTTCTGGCGCTGCAGGACGTGGCGGCGCTGGAATGCTCGGTGGCGGAGTGCGAGGCACGAACCAGCGTCCCCGTGACGAGGAAGGCAACCAGGGAAGCCGTCCCGACTACCTGGTTGAGGACGAAGAGACTTGGACGCCTGAGGACAACCGCAGCGTACCCAGGACAATCGAGTAGGAGCGGTGGCAGGTAGCCACTGAGGAAGACAGATGGCCCTCGCGAAAGCACTTCGCGGGGGCCGTCGTCGAGAGCACGAAGAGGAGCAGGAGTTGAGTCTCCGACGAGCGCTGCACCTGGTGGGCACCGGGGCGTTGACAGGAGCCCTGCTCCTCGGCTCCGCACCCGCAGCTTCCGCCGATGACATCCGCGACCGACAGTGGGCATTGGAAGCCTTTGACGCCGACAAGATCTGGCAACGTTCCACGGGCAAAGACGTAACGGTTGCTGTACTGGATACCGGAGTCGATGCTGCGCATCCCGACCTCAGAGGACAGGTTCTTAAGGGTAAGGACCTCACGAAGAAGGGGACCAGTGCGCAGGAGGATACCGACGGCCACGGAACAGCGATGGCCGGACTGATCGCAGGTCGTGGGCACGGCCCGGGAGGAAACTCCGGAGTAAAGGGTCTGGCGCCCGATGCAAAGATCCTTCCTGTTCGATATCAGCGCAAAGACTTCGAGGCGGGTACCTCTCTCGCTGCCAGCGTGCGGTATGCGGTGCGTCAAGGCGCCGATGTCATCAATATTTCCCGAGGGGGCCACCAGAACTCCGAGGACAAGCGGGCCATCGAATATGCGATCAAGCAGGATGTGGTGGTCGTAGCCGCGACGGGAAACGAAGGGATCAAGAAGAGGACCTATCCAGCAGCTTATCCAGGGGTTGTATCCGTTGGTGGCGTGGATGACAGGGGCGCCGTATGGCAGGATTCATCGTGGGGATCCAACACCACGCTGGTGGCCCCTGCTGCCAAGAACGTAGTGACCAACTCAACCTATGAGTCCGGTTATGCGATTGCTAACGGGACATCAGACGCCACAGCGTATGTGTCTGCTTCTGCCGCCCTCGTGCGCTCTGCCCATCCAGACCTCACGGCAGGTCAGGTAATCAACCGCCTGATCAAGACCGCCAAGGTGCCCGGGCCGGAAGAAGCACGAAACCCGAAACTCCCTGATGAGAAGTTCGGCTACGGCGTCGTCCGCCCCTATCGGGCGGTGACGTATGACATCCCGGCCGGTGCCAAAGCGGGTCCACTCGCGCAGCCGGACAAGTCTTCGGACTCTGCGGCCGACGAGGCCAGTTCAGATTCTGGATCATCGTCCTCTGACGACTCGGCCGGCTGGATGTTCGCCCTCGGGCCGCCCATCGTCCTCTTCGGGCTCATCTTCGTCGTGCTCGTAGGCCTCGTGGTCCTCGTGGTCATCCTCATCAAGAGGAAGGACCGCCGCGACCGGGTCAGCGACCCCTGGGGATCGGGCGGCAGTGGCCCAGTCGTGCCGCCGCAGCAGTACCCAGGCCAGCAAGTTCAGGCGCCGTCGGGTCAGTTCGGGGGGCCTCCGACCTCGCCGCCTCCGCCGCCGAATCAGCCGCCCTCGCGCTGAGGTACGTGCGAGCAGACGTGCCCCACTGGTGTCTCGGCGACCAGTGGGGCTCTTGCAAGGACAAACAGGGGGAGAGTTGAGGTTCGCAAGAGCAGTTCGCGCTGGCGGAGTCGGAGCATTGACAGGGGTTCTGCTCCTCAGCTCAGCCCCGGCGGCTTCCGCTGACGACATCCGCGAGCGGCAGTGGGCACTTGATGCCTTCGCTGCAGAGGACATTTGGGAGCACGCCACCGGCAAGGGCGTGACGGTAGCGGTGGTCGATACCGGAGTTGACGCTTCACACCCTGATCTCAAGGGCTCAGTGGTCTCCGGCAAGGACTACACAGGGGGCAAGGGGACCAAGGACAAGGGCCGTCACGGAACCGCGATGGCGAGCTTGATCGCTGCACACGGCCACGGGCCGGGCAACAGTTCAGGGATGAAGGGACTGGCTCCTGGCGCCAAGATCATGCCTCTGACCACCCAGATCGGATCAACTGGATCCGATACGCATCTGGCGATTCGCTACGCGGTGGATCACGGGGCCGAGGTCATCAACCTCTCATACGGCGGGCCCGCGATCTATGGCGAGCAGAAAGCGATCGAGTACGCAATCTCAAAGGACGTAGTAGTCGTATCCGGTACTGGGAACACGCCCGGCAAGCATAGACAATATCCCGCTGCCCACCCCGGAGTTGTAGCTGTTGGCGGTCTGGGTCGTGACGGGACGTTGTGGAGTGATTCGTCATGGGGTTCGAATACCACGCTTGTCGCCCCGGCGGAGAACAACGTTGTGGCGAATCGCAAGTACGAGTCCGGGTATGCGCTTGGTGACGGCACTTCTGATGCCACCGCCTATGTGTCAGCCGCAGCCGCTTTGGTGCGTGAGAAGCACCCCGACCTCACAGCCGGACAGGTGATCAACCGGCTCGTCAAGTCGACGAAGCCTTTGACGGATGCCAAGGGGAACGCCCCCAAGTTGCCCGACGAGAAGTTCGGTTACGGCGTTGTCCGCCCATACCGGGCCGTCACGTATGACATCCCGGCCGGCCCCGAGGCAGGTCCCCTGGAACAGCCGGACAAGCCCGCGGATTCGGCGGCGGGGGACACGGACACCGGATCGTCGTCCTCCGAGGCGTCGAACGGCTGGATGTTCGCGCTCGGCCCGCCGATCGTCGTGATCGGGATTGTGCTCGTGCTGGTCGTCGGTCTGATCGTGCTGCTGGTCGTGCTCATCACGAGGACGAAGCGGAGGAATGCTCCGCAGCCGGGGATGCCCGCCGGCCCGGGCCCGGCCGCACCGCCCGGATGGGGAGGCGGGCCCGGGCCGGCCGCACCGCCTCCGTTCCCGGGTCAGCAGCAAGCACCCCAGGGGCACCCCGGGCAGCCGCAGTGGCAGGCACCGCCCGCGGGACAGTTCGGCGCTCCTCCGTCAGCGCCGCCCGGGCCGCCAAATCAGCCACCCGCCTGGTGAGTTGAGCGGTTGAGCGGGCCAAGACATCGGCAGCGGCTAGTCAGACAAGCAGGGTGAGTGCAGCGTGGTGAGTGGAAACAGCCCGGTGGGGCTACGGTCGAGCGAAGAGCTGGCGCTATTGGTGTCGTCAGCCCTTCGAGGGACGGATATTGCTGTTGCGTTCAGCGCCGTGAACCGGGGAAAGCACGCCAAGAAGTGCCCGCGACGCCTCCTCCCGAAGTCCGAGGTACTGGCCCCGAAACCGAAGCCGAAGCCTCAGCCGGCGACGTGGTACCAGAAATTCGCAGTCGGGGCCGTCGTGTTCGGCGCGTGGCTCATGGCCCCCTTCGACTTCATCGGGGATGCGCTCTGGTCACTGGTGCAGCGGATCTTCCGCGGAATCAGGTGGGTCTTCCGCACACCCGAGAGGCGTCGCCGCAGGACGCAATTGAAAGGCGGCTGGAAGAGCCTGGCAGGAGGCCTCGACACGTCGATGTGCATCCATGGCCACAAGGTGCTGGTGGTCGGCGAACGCCGTCTGTCGCTCGTGTACGTCGGCGTCGACGATTCGGAGATCGGCTGGCACCACCCGCTTACGGACGTCGCGCGGGTCGAGGTCGCCACGTGGAGGAGCACCGACGACCGTGGCGCGACGCTCCGTTGGCACTTCCGGGACGGTTCGTGGGCCGACGTCTTCGCCAAGGGACCCGGCTGGAAGGCTCTGGCGTCTGCCGTCCCGAACTCGTGAACCCCCGAACTCGTGAACCTTCCCGCACTCCTTGAACTGCCCCCGTCGCAACCGCAGTTCCGCGGCACGCGCAGTGCCTGCCGCTTGGAACGCAGAGATCATTTTCACCACCGCTGCCCAGCGGTCGGCCGTCGCTGTCCTGCCAGTTCCAGCCGAAGATCCCGCGGCTCATGGTTTGCAGCTCACCCCCCGACGGCGGGTGACGAGGAAGACGAATTCCCCCACCAGGCCCGGTAGTTGCTGGGTCGGTCGGCCGGGTGCCGGCCTTCGCTCATGGACGGCACCCCGCTCAGAGTTGCCTGACCAGCTCAACCGCGTCCTTGAGGGGCAGCCTCGGCTCCTGGCGGCGCAGCTCCTTCACGGCGCTGGCTTCGCCCTTGCTCGCCTTCACCGAGCGCACGGCATCGGTGTCGATGCGGTCGCGCACGTCAGTGGGGGACAACGAAGAGGCGCGTTGCCTCTGCTTGCGGACCCAGATACTGATCACCGCAGCGATGGGGATGAAGATCCACGCCACGATGTTGATCGCCGTCTCGGTGGTGGTCGTGTCCGTGAGGGAGAGCAGAAGGATCCCGGCCGTTGCCAATGCCAGAAGAGACAGAAACGAGATCAGTTCGAACTTCTTGAGGGATCGTGCGTCGGTGCGCCTGTCGCGGGGCTGGTTCTTCACGCGGGGGCCCTTCTGCCTTGTCTCGGGAGTCCATGGTGGGGGTTCCGCCCTTGCCATACGGTACGTGGGCCCCGTTGTTCCGTCACAGAGCGGTGTGGATTTCCTGTGGAGCTTCCCGGAGGTCGTGCCAAGAAAGACGGCCGCTCACAGTCACTCGCGGCTCTTCCAACTCCCCGATAGCGTGCGGCCGTTGTCACTGGCGCGGAATCCGCCGCCCGGGCACCGGGGCCGGCACCGATTCCGTTCCGGGGAACGTCCTCGGTCCATATAATCACCGCTGCTGCGGGAGTCATCGTCGCCGGAGGATTGCCCGGTTCAGGTGCTTCTCGTCCATCCTGTTCGCTCCCTTCACCACCGAGGAGAGGCACTTTCATGGGGGACCACCTCAAGACGGACATCGGTCAACTTGACCAGTTCGTCAAGACGTTGAACAGCAGCGTCAAGGATCTTGACGACGCCCGTTCCGCGCTGGAGCACGTTCGAGGCGATCAGATCGGTACATCCCGGCTCGACAAGGCCTGCGACGAATTCCAGGAGCGCTGGAAGTACGGTTCCGAGCAGATGAGCGAGATGATCGGCGGGATCAAGGAGGGCGTGAAGGCCAACAAGCTGAGCTATGAGGAGATGGAGACGAACCTGACGAAGGCGCTCAAGCAGATGGAACAGCAGGGCACTTCGGCAGGCGGGGGTAACTGATGGCGGCGAATCCATATCCGCACCTCGGCTGGAACCCGGTTCCCGGAATCCCCTCCGAAGTCCAGTCACTCAAGACCAAGGTCACCAAGGCGGCAACCGCACTGCGCAGCTGCCACACGCAGATCGAGCGCCTGCTCGGCGAGAGTACCCACTGGGAGGGCGACGCGGCGGATGCCTTTCGCGAGAAGCTCGACGGCGACCTGCCCAAGTACATGAAGGACGCCGCCACGTCCATGGAGAAGGCCGCTGCCCAACTCGCCAAGTGGGACAGCGACCTGACCGCCAATCGTGGGCTCGCCAAGAAGTACGACGACGAGGCGCGGGAGAAGAAGGAAGCCGCCGGCACCGCCAAGGAGCGGCAGGACACAGCGAACAAGGACCCGGACCTCAAGCTCGGTGGCAAGGAGTACCCGAGCCAGGCTGAGGCGGACGCGGCGACGGCGCGTCTGCGTGCGGCTGAGGGCCGGTTGAAGGAAGCCTCCGCCAGCCTGGAGAAGGCCAACGAGGCGTACAACGACGTCATCGAGAAGGCCAAGAAGCTGGAGGACGAGCACGAACGGGAGGCCAACAAGGTCGCGGACGAGCTCGACAAGGCCGACGACAAGCTCGCTCCCGAGGAACCCGGCTGGCTGAGCAAGACCCTCAGCGCGATCGGCGACGGCCTGAAGGCGGCCGGCCAGTTCCTCCTCGACCACGCGGGCACCATCGGCGCGATCGCGGGCCTGCTGGCCCTCTTCCCGACGCCGCTGGCTCCGTTGTTCGCGGGTATTGCGGTCGTGGCGAGCGCCGCATCGTTGTCCAAGAACCTCTCCAGCGAGGACTTTCGAGATTCGCTGACGGGTAAGTACGGCTGGGGCGAGGGCCTCACTGCCTGGGGCTCCGTCGCCGGTGACGCTCTGGGTGTGTTGCCCGGTGTCGGCGCGCTCGCCAAGGGAGGCGGGGAGACCGCCATGCTGGCGGGTGCCGCCAGAGAGGGCGGCGAGGCGATGTCTGCCGGCTCCAAGGCAGCCACGTTCGGACGGGAGACCGTGGAGGCGTTCAACTTCAAGGCGCTCGACACGGCCACCGACCCGAACACCGGGCTCTACGACTACGGCCTCCAAGGCGCCAACACGGTTGCGAATACGGTCTCGTCCCTGGAGACGATGGATGTGTTGCCCGACGAGGGCGCCGGACACTACGGCACCGAAGCGGCCAAGGCAGGCATCGCTGGTGCGGGGGCACCTGGGAACGTCGGGGACGTGACCCACGGCGTCACTGAGCTGCTGGCGGGGCTCTCACTGCGATGAACAGCGCTCAGGGAGACGCCGCGATCAAGCCGCCGCCGCAGTTCTGGTACGACATTCCTTACGGATACGCGCAGTTGGAGGTCTATCCCTCCGCAGAGCGGATGGCCGAGCTGGCGCGCGAGGTCCTTGCCCTCCCCGACGACGTCCGGGAGCGTGCGGACGAGGTTTTCAGGCTGTACGCCCTCGTGATGTACGAGATGCAGAAGCACCGCGTGCAGGGCTGCGCGCTCGGCCTGCACCCGGATGAACGGGACGGCGCGGCGATGTCCGTGCTCACCGTGTCCAGTGTGGACTCACCGGGCGTCAACCCCAAGGCGGTCCTTGCGACGTTGATGGCGTCCGGGGCAGGGGAGACGGCGGAGAGCGGGATCGTCCCCGTCGAACTGCCCTGTGGGCCGGGCTTCGTGACCCAGTTCGTGCAGCGTCCCGTCCCGCCCGGTGGGTCGCCTGTGGACGGTGAGGGCGGCGTCGACGAGACCCCGGTCTGGCGTGGTCTGCTGGCGATTCCGGACACCCGCTCGTCGGCGATCATCGCCATCCAGCTCGTCACGCCGTCGGTGCATTTGGCCGACGACTACCGAGGTGTGCTCGTCGGCGTCGGCCGCACGGTGAGCTTCACCGACCCTGCCCTCGCTGCCCGGACCGGCGACGAACCGCCGGAGCCGGGTTCCGCGGCTGCGGCGGTGAGGAGCGATTTCGGGTGAGTTCGGAGAAGCCGGTGGGCAGTGGCGGGCCCGGACCCGCGGCACGGCCGGGTTCGGTGAAACCGCCGTCCCGGTTGTTGACGCTGGCGAAGTGGGCCCTGGCCTTCGCCGCCGCGTACGGGCTCTCACTCCTGGTGCTGACCGACTCACTCGTCTTCCTCGCGATCCCCGGGCTGATCGCACTCCTGGCACTGACCTCCACCGCAGTGCTCCTGCTGCTCTACGAGCCCGTCCGTGGCACGGTCCCGTACGCCACGGACGGCTCGGACCGCCGAGGGGTGGTGCGTCACCATCGGGCGGTCCTGCTGCGCCGCTATGCCATGCTCCTGTGCGTCGTCGCGGCGCTCGTGGCTCTTGTGTTCGCGACTCAGTCCGACTATGCCGTCATGGCCGCACCCGCGGCGGTGTTGGCCTTCTTCGTGGGGACGGGCTTCTGCGGCGAGCAGATGCGCACGGTGCTGTTCGCCGCCCGAGTGCTCGATGTGTACGACTTCACCTTCCGCGCCCCGGTGGAGAAGCTCAACCTGCGGAGCTCCGGCAAGCGTTCACTTCGTCTCGGCGGAGCGGGCAGCGCTGATGAGCGGTCCCCGGAACTGGCCGCCCACCAGCCCCTGGGCAAGCTGTGGCCGAAGAACATCGAGGACGGCGTGTGGTTCGCCGGGGACGAGATCTTCGGAGGGGTCGTGATGGTCCCGCGCTCCGGCGAACTGATGCGGGTACAGCCGCTGCAGTGGGACGAGCTCGGCGCAGAGCGGAGCCGTGCCGGCGCCGAGCGGATCGAGAAGGCCGCGCGGGCCGGGCTCGGCAGGCGGTCGCTGTAGCACGTGCACGGACCGGGACCGAGGAAACGAGGAGAGGACCTGCGAAAGTGGGAGAGCAACAGCCCCGAGTGCCGCTCACAAGGGTGGCGTTCGACGATGAGGGCACTCAGGCGGCGTGGACGGCGACACATCGCCGGATCAAGCACAAACTGTGGCTGTGGAGCGCACTGTTCGCCGCCGCAGTGGTGGTGGCCATCGTGATTGCGCCGTCGGATGCGTCCGTCGACTTTCGCGGCCGGGCCCGGGGCGACAGCAGCGCGAGTGGCGTCATCGGCGGACTGGCCGTCCTGGCCTACGTGTTCGCGCTGTACACCTGCTGCGGAGCACTGTCCCGGTTGCGCAAGGCCCGCAGCATTCTGGAGGCGTATCCCTGGCGGTCGTTCCCGGCGGTGCGGAAGCTGTCCGGGACGAAGGAAGCGACGGGCGTTCCCGTGCAGTTCAGGCTTTCCGATGACGCTGCGGCGGATGCTGCGGATGAGAACGCATATGTGGACGACGACGGTTCGACGTGGTCCCAGAGCATGTCCGCCCGCAACCCCCTGCGTTGGAACCGCTGGGACGAGTCGATGGAACGAGGCGCCTGGTACGCCGGGGACGTCGAGCTCGGCGGAGTCCTCGCGCTGCCCGGCGGCAGCGGTTTGATGACCGTACAGCGCAGAATCCAGGTGCGCTCCATGGAGCAGCGGTCGGTCAGGGCCGACCACGAGCGCATCCTCGCTGCCGCCCCCGGACGGGACTGACCCTCGGCCGGGAGAGGCCCGGGCACCCGAGTGCCGGTGCGCGTGCCCTTGGCGGAGGCTCCCCGGTCTCCGCCTTACGCTCCGCCGTTTTCCCGTGTCGGCTCCAGGTCGAACTCGCCGTCGCGCGCGCCCAGTACGAACGCCCGCCACTCGGCCTCGGTGTAACGCAGCACCGTGTCCGGGTCCTTGGAGTTACGCATCGCAACAGCGCCGCCGGGAAGGTGGGCGATCTCGACCTTCTCCTCCTCAGGGCCACCGGGAGCGGACTCCCAGACGGCGTCGGAGATGTCCATCGCGTACAGCTCGTCCTTCTCCTGCTGCGTCCCCATCGGCGCATGCTCCTCTCTTCGCTCCCCGGCGTGAGACATCCTCCCACGCGGCTGTGACCGGGCAGATCGGATCGAGTCAGCGACGAGTCCTCGGATGCAGTGCGCGGCCCCCCACGCAGGAGCCGGGCCGCGATCCCAGATCCCGGCCCGGCTCCTGACTGCTCACCGGGCAGCTTCAAGCCGCCCGCCGCCGCCTCAGTTGTTCGCCGGCATCCATCCCGTCTGCACGAGCTGCCCGCCCCGGCGCCGCGTCTGGAAGTAGCCGCGGCCGACCGGGAGTTGGGTGGGCGAGATGTTGCCCAGCAGCGCGCCCTCGGACTTGTCGCCCGACAGTACGACGCCCTGCGCGCCCAGCTCCTTCATCCGCTGCATCACCGGCTCGTACAGGGCGCGGCTGGCGCCGCCTGACGAGCGGGCGAGGATGACGCGGAGCCCGACGTCCCGTGCGAAGGGCAGATACTCCAGCAGCGGCATCAGCGGGTTCTGCCCTGTCGCCACCAGGTCGTAGTCGTCGATGACGACGAACGCGTCCGGGCTGTCGTACCAGCTGCGGTTGCGCAGCTGCTCCGGAGTGACGTCCGGCCCGGGCATGCGACGGGACATGGAGCCGGCGAGGCCCTCGAGCGTCTCCTGCAACGACGGAGCCGCTGCGCAGTACCGCGACACGTGTGCCTCGGGTACGCCCTGGAGATGCGCGCGCCGGTAGTCACCGACGACGATCTTGGCCTTGTCCGGCGTGTAGCGCTCGGTGATCTGGTGCATCAGGAGCCGCAGCAGCGCGCTCTTGCCGGATTCGCTCTCGCCGAAGACCACGAACAGCGGGTCCGTCTCGAAGTTGACGAAGACCGGCCGCAGTGAGCTCTCGTCGATGCCGAACGCCAGCCCGTGCTCGGGGTAGTCGGAACCCTTGGGGAGCCTGGACGCCTCCAGCATGGTCGGAAGCAGCCGGACCGCGGGCGCGGGCTCGCCCGTCCAGTGCTCGTTGACGGCGCTGATCGTCTGCCGGGTGGCGTCCGGCAGGTCCTCGAGCGTCGAGGAGCCGTCGATGCGCGGCAGGGCCGTCATCAGGTGCAGCTTGTCCGGGCTGAGACCGCGGCCCGGCATGGCCGCCGGGACGTTCGCCGCGACCTTGCGGTCGATCTCGGACTCGGAGGGGTCGCCCAGCCGCAGTTCGATGCGGTTCTGCAGGAGGTCCTTGAGCGCGGGACGCACCTCCGTGTACCGCGAGGCGGTCAGGATGAGGTGGATGCCGAAACCGAGCCCGCGCTGGGCGATGTCGGTGACGTCGGCTTCGAGCATCTCGTAGTCGTTCTTGAACGTCGCCCAGCCGTCGATGACGAGGAAGACGTCACCCCACTTCTGGTCCGGCAGCTGGCCGGCCGCGCGGCGCTGGCGGAACGTGGCGATGGAGTCGACGTTGTGCGCCCGGAAGTACTCCTCACGCTCGTTGAGGATCGTCATGACCTCGCTGACCGTACGGCGCACCTTCTCCCCGTCGAGGCGGTTGGCCACGCCGCCGACGTGGTGCAGGTCCTCCATGGACAGCAGCGAGCCGCCGCCGAAGTCCAGGCAGTAGAACTGCACTTCGGACGGCGTGTGCGTCAAGCCGAACGACGTCATGAGCGTACGCAGCAGAGTCGACTTGCCGGACTGCGGTCCGCCGATGACGAATCCGTGGCCCGCCGCACCGGAGAAGTCCCGGTAGAGCACGTCGCGCCGCTGCTCGAACGGCTTGTCCAGCAGGGCGACCGGCACCGCGAGACGGCCGAGCGCCGTGTACTCGGGTGCCGTCAGGCCGCGCTCCGGCGTGGCCGCGAGCGCGGGCAGGAGCTGGTCGAGGGACGGCGGCTCGTCCAGCGGCGGCAGCCACACCTGGTGCGCGGACGGGCCCTGCCCGACCATCTTCTGCACGATCACGTCGAGCACGGTGTCGGCGAGCGCGTCGTCGACGGTGTCGGTGTCCGGGGCCTCGGGCTCCGGTGCCACCGGCAGTGCCACAGGCGTCGCCGTGAACATCACCGGACGCGTCTGGGTGGCCCGGCTGACCCGCGTCGGGCCCGCCGCGCGGTACGCACCGGAGACGTAGGCCGCCTTGAACTGCACCATCGTCTCGGTGTCGTACTTGAGGAAGCCCGCACCCGGCACGTTCGGCAGGTGGTAGGCGTCCGGGACGCCGATCGCGGTGCGCGACTCGGCGGCCGAGAACGTACGCAGGCCGATCCGGTACGACAGGAAGGTGTCCAGGCCCCGCAGCTTGCCCTCCTCCAGGCGCTGCGACGCCAGCAGCATGTGCACACCCAGTGAACGGCCGATGCGGCCGATCTGGATGAACATGTCGATGAAGTCGGGCTTGGCGGTGAGGAGTTCGCTGAACTCGTCGATGATCAGAACGAGGGACGGCAGCGGGTCGAGCGCCGCACCCGCGGCGCGCGCCTTCTCGTAGTCCGTGATGTTCGCGTAGTTGCCCGCCCTGCGCAGCGTCTCCTGACGGCGGTTCAGCTCACCGGTGATCGCGTCGCGCATGCGGTCGACGAGCGTGAGTTCGTCGGCGAGGTTGGTGATGACCGCCGCGGTGTGCGGCATGTCGGCCATGCCCGTGAAGGTCGCGCCGCCCTTGAAGTCGGCGAGGATGAAGTTGAGCGTCTCGGACGAGTGCGTCACGGCCAGACCGAGCACGAGCGTACGCAGCAGCTCGGACTTGCCGGAGCCGGTGGCACCGACGCACAGGCCGTGCGGGCCCATGCCCTCCTGCGAGGCCTCCTTGATGTCGAGCATCACCGGCTCGCCCTCGCCGCCGATGCCGATCGGCACACGCAGCCGCTCGTGCAGCGAACGCGGCCGCCAGGTGCGTGCCATGTCGACCGAACCGGCGTCGCCGATGCCCATGAGGTCGGTGAAGTCCAGGTTGGACAGCAGCGGTTCGCCCTCCTCGCCGCTGCCCATGCGCAGCGGCGAGAGCTGACGTGCGAGGGCCTCCGCCTGCTCGTAGCTCAGCAGGTCGGGCTTGCCCGAGTACGCCGACTCCCGGCCGACGTACAGGTCGAGGGCCTTCTCGCGCACGTGCACGGTCAGGCCCCCGGACATCTGGTCGTCGAGCGCTCCCGGAGCGACCTCCAGGAAAGTGACGCCCTGGAGGCCCTCGGCACCGGCGAGTTGGGAGTCCGGCGGGATCGAGCCGCCGTCGAGCACCACGATGATGTGCGGCTGGTCCGCGACGGGTGTGCCGTCCCTGTTCCAGCGCGGACGCCCGTCGAGCTGGCTCGCGAGCGACTCCTCCAGCTGCCCGAGGTCGTCGAAGAACAGGCGTGCCTGGCCGGCGCCGTCCGACTGCGACGGATGCTGCGCGTGCGGCAGCCACTTCGTCCAGTCCCATTCGGCCATCGAGCCAGGGTGGGCGACGACCGCGATGATCATTTCCTCGGGGGAGTGGAGCGCGGAGAGCTGGCCGAGCGCGGCACGGACATTTCCGTACACCTCGTCGGTGCTTCCTGTGACGACCACGTGGTAAAAGGCTCGCAGACTCACCGCGATGGGGAGATCCGGAAGTGAACGGTGAATGTCCAGGAAGGACTTCATCGCTTCGGCGGTGAGCGGCTCGAGTTCGTCCTTGGGCGCCGTTTCCGGCGCGACGAGCGGAGTGCTCAACTGCTGCCAGCCCGTGCCGATTCGCACGGACGAGAAGTCGTTGTCGGACGGTCGGCGTTCCCACAGCCGCTTGCCGTCGCCGGCGATCGCCCACAGCTGATCCGGACTCGGATGCTGATACAGCTGCGCGTTCCGCTGTGCCTCCGAGGTCTTGCGTACGTCCTTCCGCACCTGGTCGAGATAGCGGAAGTAGTCCCTCCGCTCCTGGCCCATCTGGGCCCTGCCTCCACGCCGCGCCCGTACGACCTGCGCGACCGCCATGGCGACCGTGGAAACGGCCATCAGCGCACCGACGACCTTCATGTAGGGCGCTGCGCCCGGCATGAAGAAGAATGCGACCGAACCACCCATGCCCATCACGGGCAGGAGATTCATCCAGATGTCGTTGTCACCGTCACGCGGCAGTTCTGGAGGGGATTCCAGCTTGACTTCCCCTTCGGGCACGGTCGGCGGCATGACCCGTGGCTGCCGCTTCACGATGACCACACTCACCGTTACATCAGTCCTTCACGATAAATTCGCAATTACGCACCGACGCCCCCGCCATCGCAACAGCTACCGGTCATGCAGACGCTGATCCTAGTAGGTGTGAGAGTCTCCGGTATCCGGGAGGACCGACTGTCCGCCGCGGACGGTAAGGTGACCCGCAATCTTCCCCAAGTACTTCCGATGTGAGGGAGCTTGGGGCAATCCATGGGCCCTAGGGCCTGTTTCGAAGTAGCGTCGTCCGCCCGTTAGGGCGGGCGGGGCGGCGTCAGGTGCGTGCGATCGCAAGGCGGAGGAAGGAGAGCGCAGCGGGCTGCGCCGACGACTGACAACGCAGCGAGCGTGCGTGCATGACGCCGCCCCGCAGACGGGACTTCGAAACAGGGCCTGGATGTCTGTTATTCATCGTGACGCCGAGTACGAGCAGTGAGCAAGGGGGATCAACAAGGTGGCCACGACCGCAGCGACCGGCTTCTGCCGCGTCACGGTAGTTGCTCCCGGGGGGCGCATCGACGTTGCGCTCCCCGAGGACGTGCCCCTGTCCGACGTCTATCCGGAGATCGCGAGGCTCTCCGGGGGCAGCACCGCCGACGGTTCCCTGTCGGGGTATCACCTGGTGCGACGGGACGGACGGGTCCTGGAATCGGGGCTTTCCCTGGCGGGCAACAGCATCAGGGACGGCGAGGTGCTGCTGCTGCGCCCGTTCGCCGACTCGTTGCCCTCCGCCGTCTTCGACGACGTCAGTGACGCCGTCGCCTCCGGGGTGCGGCAGGACCGCGCTCTGTGGAACGAGGGGCGGATGCGCGCGGCCGGACTCACCGGCGGCGGCGTGCTGTTGGTGCTCATGGCCTTCGCGCTGTGGTTCGCCGACCCGGTCGGGCACGACATGCACGGGCTGCCCGGCATCATCGCCGCCGCGGCCGGCGTCCTGCTCGTCGCCCTCGCATGCGTCCGTGCCCGTGTGTACGACGACCGGCTGTCGTCCATCGCGCTCGGCCTCGGCGCGATGCCGCACATCATGATCGCCGGGTCCGGGATCCTCCCGCTCGGTGAGGGCCAGGGCATCGGACGGCTGCAGTTCCTCATGGGGTGCGTGGCCGTGCTGCTCGCCTCGGCGGTACTGATCGCGATCACGCCCAGGGGCGACGGCCCGTTCGTCGCCTCCGCGATCGTCTCGGCGGTCGGCACCGTCTTCACCTTCATCGCCGTCGTCGCCGACATCGGGCCCGTCGACGCGGCGGCCATCGCCGCTCCCGTCTCCGTCGGCCTCATCGCCTTCCTGCCGGGGCTCTCCGCCCGCTTCGCACGGCTGCCCATAGGCTTCGAGCCCCGCGCCGGGGGCCCCGGCGGCTACGACGGCGGGCAGGACGGCTCCCGCGCGGCCCAGGGCCCGGTCGACGCCGAGCGCATCGCGGCACAGGCGCGGCGCGGCCACGAGATGCTCGTCGGACTGGTCGGCGGCTGGTGCGCCGCCGTCGTCGGATCCGCCGCGGTGCTGGGCTTCTCCCACAACGGCTGGGGCCAGCTGCTCGCCCTCGCCACCGGCATCGCGATGCTGCTCCGCGCCCGCCTCTTCCGCTACACCTCGCAGGTCATCTGCTCCCTGACCGCGGGCCTCGGCGCTCTGACGCTGCTCGCGCTCGGGCTGTCCCTCAACCCGCCGTCGGCGCTGGTCCGCGACTTCCTCAGGGGCGACAGCGGCGGCCTCGACGTCCGTACGGTCTGGATCGCGGCGTCCATCGCGTTCGCCGCTGCGCTGGTCACCGCCATCGGCCTGATCGTTCCGCGGACGGGGCTCACCCCGTTCTGGGGCCGCTTCATGGAGCTGACGGAGACCTTCGTGCTGCTCTCGCTGATTCCGCTCTGCCTCGCGGTCATGGACGTCTACCGCGATGTCCGGGGATCCATCGGAGGCTGACCGGGCCGCCGCCGCACCGCCGCGGTGCGTCCCTCCGCCCGCCCCCAAGAGCCGTACCGGGGGCGGGCGGAGGCATGCAGCGGCGCTGGTAGGCTGGTGCGGCCCGCCGAGTTGTCGAAGTAACCCCTGAGACGAAGACCAGGGGCGCTCTCGGGCAGAATCCGCAGAGGAGTACGCGTGTCGTCTCTCGATGTCGCGACCAAGAAGAAGATCATCTCCGAGTTCGCCACCAAGGAGGGTGACACCGGCTCCCCCGAGGTCCAGGTGGCGCTGCTCTCCCGTCGTATCTCGGACCTGACCGAGCACCTGAAGACCCACAAGCACGACCACCACTCCCGCCGTGGTCTGCTGCTGCTGGTCGGCCAGCGCCGCCGCCTCCTGCAGTACCTGGCGAAGAAGGACATCCAGCGCTTCCGCGCCCTCGTCGAGCGCCTCGGCATCCGCCGCGGCGCGGCGGGCGCCCGCTGACATGTGACGCAGGGAGCGGTTCCCATCACAGGGGGCCGCTCCCTTCGCCGTATCTGAAGGGACCGGATGGTTTGTAGGCTGGTCCCTGCACGACGTACAACCCGAAGACCGCCCCCACAGGAACGCGGCTTCACGCACACATAACCCGAAACAGACGCGGCAGGGGCGCCCCGCCGTCGCCGGTCCTCGGTAGTGGCCCCCGGACACAAGGAAGTTCCGGGTGCTTCGATCGAAGACCGGCCCGCACACGGAGCGCTCCTCCGCAGCCGGTCCGCCGCCACACGGGCGCCGGACGCAGACGAGGAGATATCCCTGGTGGAGAACGAGACCCACTACGCCGAAGCCGTCATCGACAACGGCACGTTCGGCACCCGCACGATCCGGTTCGAGACGGGCCGGGTGGCCAAGCAGGCAGCCGGCTCCGCCGTGGCATACCTGGACGACGACACCATGGTGCTGTCGGCCACCACGGCCTCCAAGCAGCCCAAGGACCAGCTCGACTTCTTCCCGCTCACGGTCGACGTCGAGGAGCGGATGTACGCGGCCGGGAAGATCCCCGGTTCCTTCTTCCGCCGCGAGGGCAGGCCCTCCGAGGACGCGATCCTCACCTGCCGCCTGATCGACCGCCCGCTGCGCCCCTCCTTCAAGAAGGGCCTGCGCAACGAGATCCAGATCGTCGAGACGATCATGGCGCTCAACCCCGACCACCTCTACGACGTGGTCGCCATCAACGCCGCCTCCTGTTCCACGCAGCTGTCGGGCCTTCCCTTCTCCGGCCCCATCGGCGCCACCCGCGTCGCCCTCATCCGCGGCCAGTGGGTGGCCTTCCCCACACACACCGAGCTGGAGGACGCCGTCTTCGACATGGTCGTCGCCGGCCGCACTCTCCCCGACGGCGACGTCGCGGTGATGATGGTCGAGGCCGAGGCCACCGAGAAGACCGTCGAGCTGGTCAGGGGCGGAGCCGAGGCTCCCACCGAGGAGATCGTCGCCGCCGGCCTCGAAGCCGCCAAGCCCTTCATCAAGGTGCTGTGCAAGGCCCAGTCCGACCTCGCCGCGAAGGCCGCCAAGCCCGTCGGCGAGTTCCCGATCTTCCTGGACCACCAGGACGACGTGCTCGACGCCCTCACCGAGGCCGTACGTGACGAGCTGGCCCAGGCCCTCACCATCGCCGGCAAGCAGGAGCGCGAGGCCGAGCTGGACCGCGTCAAGGGCCTCGCCGCCGAGAAGCTCATCCCGCAGTTCGAGGGCCGCGAGAAGGAGATCTCCGCGGCGTACCGCACGCTGACCAAGGAACTGGTCCGTGAGCGCGTCATCCGTGAGAAGAAGCGCATCGACGGCCGCGGCGTCACGGACATCCGTACGCTCGCCGCCGAGGTCGAGGCGATCCCGAGGGTCCACGGCTCGGCGCTCTTCGAGCGCGGCGAGACGCAGATCCTCGGCGTGACCACACTGAACATGCTGCGCATGGAGCAGCAGCTGGACACCCTCTCCCCGGTGACCCGCAAGCGCTACATGCACAACTACAACTTCCCGCCCTACTCCACCGGTGAGACGGGCCGCGTCGGCTCCCCCAAGCGCCGCGAGATCGGCCACGGCGCCCTCGCCGAGCGTGCGCTCGTGCCGGTGCTGCCGACGCGCGAGGAGTTCCCGTACGCGATCCGTCAGGTCTCCGAGGCGCTCGGCTCCAACGGGTCGACGTCCATGGGCTCGGTCTGCGCCTCGACCATGTCGCTGCTGAACGCGGGCGTGCCGCTCAAGGCCCCCGTCGCCGGCATCGCCATGGGCCTGATCTCCAAGGAGATCGAGGGCGAGACGCACTACGTCACGCTCACCGACATCCTCGGCGCGGAGGACGCCTACGGCGACATGGACTTCAAGGTCGCCGGCACCCGCCAGTTCGTCACCGCCCTCCAGCTCGACACGAAGCTGGACGGCATCCCGGCATCCGTGCTCGCCGCGGCGCTGAAGCAGGCCCGCGACGCGCGCCTGCACATCCTGGACGTGATGAACGAGGCGATCGACGTCCCGGACGAGATGTCCCCGAACGCCCCGCGGATCATCACCGTGAAGATCCCCGTGGACAAGATCGGCGAGGTCATCGGCCCCAAGGGCAAGATGATCAACCAGATCCAGGAGGACACCGGCGCCGACATCACGATCGAGGACGACGGCACCATCTACATCGGTGCCGCCGACGGCCCGGCCGCCGAGGCCGCCCGCACCACGATCAACGGCATCGCCAACCCGACGATGCCCGAGGTCGGCGAGCGCTACCTGGGCACGGTCGTGAAGACGACCACGTTCGGCGCCTTCGTCTCGCTGCTCCCCGGCAAGGACGGGCTGCTGCACATCTCGCAGATCCGCAAGCTCGCCGGCGGCAAGCGTGTGGAGAACGTCGAGGACGTGCTCGGCGTCGGCCAGAAGGTCCAGGTCGAGATCGCCGAGATCGACCAGCGCGGCAAGCTCTCGCTCATCCCCGTCCTGGAGGACGAGGAGTCCGAGGGATCCGGCGGTTCCGAGCAGAACGACTCCGCGCCGGCCGACGCCGCCGCGGACGACCAGTGACACATTCGCACCGTGCGACGGCCCGCCCCACCACCAAGGAGGGGCGGGCCGTCGCCCGTACACCATCGGGAGTGAACGCGATGTCCGGCGGCGGACGCCCGACCGCGGCAGGCGAGGGCGAGGTCCGCAAGACCGTCCTGCCCGGCGGGCTTCGCGTCATCACCGAGACCGTGCCCACCGTCCGCTCGGCGACGCTCGGCATCTGGGCGCACGTCGGCTCCCGTGACGAGACGCCGGCGCTCGGCGGCGCCACCCACTACCTGGAGCACCTGCTCTTCAAGGGCACCAGGCGACGCAGCGCCCTCGACATCTCGGCCACGCTGGACGCGGTGGGCGGTGAGGTGAACGCCTTCACCGCCAAGGAGTTCACCTGCTACTACGCACGTGTCCTCGACTCCGACCTGCCGCTGGCCATCGACGTCGTCGGAGACATGCTCACCGGCTCGGTGCTGGACGCCGCGGAGATCGAGGCCGAGCGGGGCGTCATCCTCGAAGAGATCGCCATGACCGAGGACGACCCCGGCGACTGCGTGCACGACCTGTTCGCCCGCGCGCTGCTGGGCGACTCACCGCTCGGCCGCCCCGTCCTGGGCACCGTCGAGACAGTGGGCGGCTTCACGCGCGACCGTCTCGCGCGCTTCTACCGCAAGCATTACGACGCGCCGCACCTGGTCGTCGCCGCCGCCGGCAACCTCGACCACGACACCGTCGTGCGGCAGGTGCGTGCGGCCTTCGACAGGGCGGGCGCCCTCGAACGTACGGCGGGCCGCGAGCCGGTGGGTCCCCGTACCGGCGCCCGCACCCTGCGCGCGGGCGGCCGCGTGGAGATCGCCGACCGCAGCACGGAACAGGCCCATCTCGTACTCGGAATGCCGGGCTACTCGCGCAACGACGACCGCCGCTGGGCCCTGGGCGTGCTCAGCGCCGCGCTGGGCGGCGGCATGAGCTCCCGCCTCTTCCAGGAGATCCGGGAGAAGCGCGGCCTGGCCTACAGCACGTACTCCTACACCTCCGGCTTCGCCGACTGCGGCGTCTTCGGCGTGTACGCGGGCTGCCGTCCCGGCCAGCTCTCCGACGTGCTGAAGATCTGCCGCGACGAGCTGGACCAGGCCGCACGGCACGGCCTGCCCGACGAAGAACTGCGCCGTGCCATCGGCCAGTTGTCCGGGGCGACGGTGCTCGGCCTGGAGGACACCGGCGCGCTGATGCACCGGCTCGGCAAGAGCGAACTGTGCTGGGGCGAACAGCTCTCCGTCGACGAGATGCTCGCCAGAATCGCGGCCGTGACACCCGACGACGTACGCGAAGCAGCCCGCGACGTCCTCGGCCGGCGTCCCTCGCTCGCCGTCATCGGCCCGCTCACCGACCGGCAGGCATCCCAGCTGCAGGACGCGGTGGCCTGACACGCGCCCCTTCCCGCCCCCACTCCCGTCTCCCGCCACAGACCCCCGGCCCGCGCACCGGCCCGGGCAGTCACGAAGGAACGAAACGATGAGCAAGCTGCGCGTGGCCGTACTCGGCTCCGAAGGACGGATGGGCTCGGAGGCCGTCCGGGCCGTCGAAGCCGCCGCCGACATGGAACTGGCAGCCGCCCTCGACCGCGACGACAGCCTCGACGACGGTCTCACCCGCTCCGGCGCCCAGGTCGCCGTCGACCTGACCCACCCCGACGCCGTGATGGGCAACCTCGAGCGCTGCGTCGCGGCGGGTGTCCACGCCGTCGTCGGCACCACCGGCTGGACGGACGAGCGCCTCGCCGCCGTACGGGGCTGGCTGGAGGCCTCACCGGGCACCGGCGTCCTCATCGCACCCAACTTCGGGATCGGCGCGGTCCTGACCATGCAGTTCGCACAGCAGGCCGCCCGCTTCTTCGAGTCCGCCGAGGTCGTGGAGCTGCACCACCCGGACAAGGCGGACGCACCGAGCGGCACGGCTGTACGCACCGCGCAGCTCATCGCCTCCGCCCGTGAGGAAGCCGGCCTGCTCGCCCAGCCCGACGCCACATCCACCGCCCTGGACGGCGCACGCGGCGCGGACGTCGACGGCGTCCCGGTGCACGCCGTACGGCTGCGCGGTCTCGTCGCCCACCAGGAGGTGCTGCTCGGAGGCGAGGGGGAGACCCTCACCATCCGGCACGACTCGCTGCACCGCAGCTCGTTCATGCCGGGCGTGCTGCTCGGAGTGCGCCGCGTCGTCTCCACGCCGGGACTCACCTACGGGCTGGAGCACTTCCTCGACCTGGACCGGTGACGGAGTGCGGGCGAAGATCACGTACTTCGTACTGGCCGCCGTGCTGGTCGCCTACTTCGTACTGGCGGGCAGCCGCGGGGTGCTGCTGATCGAGCAGGGCACGCCGCTCACCGTCACCTTCGGCCTCGCCGTCCTCGTCCTGCCGCTGATCGGCGTCTGGTTCCTGTGGCAGACCACCCGCTTCGCACAGAAGGCCGAGCGGCTGGCCCGGGAGCTGGAGGCGGAGGGCGGGCTGCCCGCGGACGAACTGCGGCGCACGCCGTCGGGCCGTATCGACAGGGACTCCGCCGACGAGGTGTTCACCCGCAGGAAGGCCGAGGCCGAACGGGAACCTGACGACTGGCGCCGCTGGTTCCGGCTGGCCGTCGCCTACCGCGACGCAGGCGACACTCCCCGGGCCCGCAAGGCCATGCAGCACGCCATCCACCTGCACGACAGGGAGGACCGGCGCCATCCGCACGGCCCGTCCGGCGGGCCCGCGAACGGCCATGCAGGCAGCGGCGACGCCCCCTAGCGCTGTGCCCGGGAAGGTCCACCGGCCGCGGCGCCGTCGGTCACCAGCGGTGCGCCGTTCCCTCCGCGACCGACCGCGATTCTGCCGCCCAGCCCTCTATGACGTCGGCTGCGCGGTCGAACGCCTCGGGCCGCGCGAGAAAGTCCGCGTTGTGGTCGGTGAGCAGCGTGCGCAGCCGCTCACCGTCGCCGGCCCGTACGACGTCCAGCGCCTGCCCCTGAACGGTCCGCGGCAGCCCCAGCCACCGCACCGGCTGCTGCACCGTCCGTACGGCCGCCACGTCGGCCCAGCCCAGCGTCACCGTGTTGAGGAGGCCGACCCGCCGCAGGCCGTACGCCGAGACCCATACGCCCACCCGCAGGAGCCGCAGCGCCAGCCCGATGACCGCCGCCGCGGCGCCGAGACAGACCAGCGCGCCGGGAATCGCCCCCGACATGGCGATGATCAGCGCGGAGAACAGCATGTACGAGGCGAGCAGCAGCAGCACCGCGGCACCCCCGACCCGCCAGGGGCCGGGACGGTACGGACGGCGCCAGTGCTCACGGACGTCGTGCGGCAGGGGGCTGGGGCTCTGGTCCGGCTGCTCTGCCGCGCCGGACTGTCCTGCGGACGTCATGAAGGGCAGGGGCACTGGTGGTCCTCGCTCGGAACGGTCCCGTTCGGGTGGATCGGGTGGTGCGCGAGGACACTAGCGAGGTGTGCGGGACCCGGCCAGCCCGGCAGGTCGGCGCGGCGCGGCGCGGCCGCCGGGGGGCGGAGGGAACGTCGGGCTGTGACGCCCGGTGGGGTCAGCGGCTCTCGGCGGCGGCGGGCCCGCCGTGCTGCGACTGACGTTCGGGATCGAGGGCGGGGACGCCCAGAATCAGGGAACCGACGAGCCCCGCCACGACCGTCAGGCCGAACAGGGCGCTGCCTGCCTTCTCGGCGGCACTTCGCTGGGCACGCGGCGGCGGCGTGACATTGCTGCGGAACCGGTCGGCGTCGGCGAGGAACGCGAACGGTACTGACTCTCCGCGGCGGAACATGGGCAGGGGGCTCCTGTCGAGATCGTTCTGGAAGGTTTCGTAGGTAGAACGCCCGTGGCGGCTCAGAAGTGCCGGGTGAAGGAGGACGTGCATCAAAAATACCAAGCGGACACGTGGCATCCAGCAGCGACCCCCCTTATCACATCAGACCGCACCTTTTGTCCGGACAGAAGGTGCGTACGCGACAGCCCAGGCCTGCGAAAACGCGGTCCCACGGCAGGCGGCCACGGATGCGGTCGGGAGCTGGGCGAAGGACGCCGGGCACGGTCGGGGAGTGTCGGTGGTCCGCCGTAGGCTTGGCGCGCCCGGAAGCCGCACCACACGGAAGGACCGCCCGTGACCGACACTCCAGACCAGCCCGCCGCACCCAGCTTCCGCGGAGACATGACCGTCGAGCTGGTCAAGCACAGTGCCGCCGACACCGACGTGCTGTGGGCGGCCCGGGTCTCGACGGGGGGCGAGAAGTCCCTGGAGGAGCTGCACAAGGACCCGCAGCGCTCCAAGGGCCTGATCAACTACCTGATGCGCGACCGCCACGGCAGCCCCTTCGAGCACAACTCGATGACCTTCTTCATCAGTGCTCCGCTCTTCGTCTTCCGGGAGTTCCACCGGCACAGGGTCGGCTGGTCCTACAACGAGGAGTCGGGCCGCTACCGCGAGCTCCAGCCCGTCTTCTACACCCCGGCGCCCACCCGGAAGCTCGTCCAGCAGGGCCGTCCAGGCAAGTACGAGTTCGTGGAGGGCACCCCTGAGCAGCACGAACTGACGAGCTCCGCGATGCAGGAGTCCTACCGGCAGGCGTATGAGACCTATCAGCGCCTGCTGGCCGGTGGTGTCGCCCGCGAGGTGGCCCGGGCCGTCCTCCCGGTCGGCCTGTACTCCTCCATGTACGCGACCTGCAACGCCCGCTCCCTCATGCACTTCCTCGGCCTGCGCACCCAGCACGAGCAGGCGAAGGTGCCGTCGTTCCCGCAGCGGGAGATCGAGATGGTGGGTGAGCTGATGGAGGAGCAGTGGTCGAAGCTGATGCCCCTCACGTATGAGGCCTTCAACGCCAACGGCCGCGTCGCTCCTTAAATGCCCGGATTGCGGGCTTTCGTGTAGTACGTCTACGCTGAAATCACGGCCCGGCACTGCTTGAACCCCCGAGCAGGCAGTGCCGGGTCTCCCTTGCCACAGGGCGCCGTCAAGAGCGTGTAATCCGCCTTCGTAACCGCCGGATGACCATGACCATGGCCCCGAGGGGGCACGACCGCCCGAGCTGCGAGTAGCGTGGACCCTATGGCTCCGACCTCCACACCGCACACGCCCTTCGGGCGGGTCCTGACAGCGATGGTCACGCCGTTCACTTCAGACGGCGCCCTCGACCTCGACGGTGCGCAGCAGCTCGCCGTTCACCTGGTGGACGCCGGCAATGACGGCTTGATCCTCAACGGCACCACCGGCGAGTCCCCGACGACCAGCGATGTCGAGAAAGCCCAGCTCGTGCAGGCAGTGGTCGAAGCGGTCGGCGACCGCGCCCACATCGTCGCCGGAGCCGGTACGAACGACACCGCACACAGTCTCGAACTCGCGCGCGACGCGGCGAAGGCCGGTGCACACGGCCTGCTCGCGGTGACGCCGTATTACAACAAGCCGCCGCAGGAGGGCCTCTTCAGGCACTTCACCGCCATCGCCGACGCCACTGATCTCCCGGTGATGCTCTACGACATCCCCGGCCGTTCCGGCGTCCCGATCAACACCGAGACGATCGTGCGGCTTGCCGAGCACCCGCGGATCGTCGCCAACAAGGACGCGAAGGGCGACCTGGGCCGTGCCAGCTGGGCCATCGCCACCAGCGGACTCGCCTGGTACAGCGGCGACGACATGCTCAACCTGCCGCTGCTCTCCGTCGGCGCGATCGGCTATGTCTCGGTGGTCGGTCACCTGGTCACGCCGGAGCTGCGTTCGATGCTCGAGGCACATCTCAGCGGTGATGTGACCAAGGCCACCGAGATCCACCAGAAGCTGCTCCCCGTCTTCACGGGCATGTTCCGCACGCAGGGTGTGATCACGTCGAAGGCCGCCCTCACGCTCCGCGGCCTGCCGGGCGGGCCCCTCAGGATGCCGCTCGTCGAGCTTTCCCCTGAGGAGACGCAGCAGCTGCGGCACGACCTCGCACACGGCGGCGTGCAGATCTGAACACCGACGTCATAACTCCATAACGGGCAACACCAGAAGAATCCAGACATAGTCAGTACGAGCGAGAAGCATCAACCCCCATTACCCGAATATCGCGCGCGCCACGTGTCCCACGGGTCCCTCATGCCGGAGGCCGGTGGGGTTCCCCATGCCGGAGGCCGGCGGGGTCCCTCATGAGGAGACCCACCGGAACCCTCATGCCGGAGGCCAGTGGGGTCCCCACGCCGGAGGCCAGGGAGGCGCGCGTCTGGTGAGGAGAGTCTTTTGAGTCATCCGCATCCCGAGCTCGGCCCACCGCCGAAGCTGCCCGAAGGCGGCCTGCGCATCACGCCGCTCGGCGGCCTGGGCGAAATCGGCCGCAACATGACTGTCGTCGAGTACGGCGGCAGGCTGCTGATCATCGACTGCGGCGTGCTCTTCCCCGAGGAAGAACAGCCCGGAGTCGACCTGATCCTGCCGGACTTCACTTCGCTGAGGGACCGTCTCGACGACATCGACGGCATCGTGCTGACGCACGGGCACGAGGACCACATCGGCGGCGTACCGTTCCTTCTCCGCGAGAAGGCCGACATCCCGCTGATCGGCTCCAAGCTGACCCTCGCACTGATCGAGGCGAAGCTGCAGGAGCACCGCATCCGGCCGTACACGCTGGAGGTCGAGGAAGGCCACCGCGAGCGCATCGGGCCCTTCGAGTGCGAGTTCGTCTCGGTCAACCACTCCATTCCCGACGCGCTGGCCGTCGCGATCCGCACGCCCGCGGGCATGGTCGTCCACACCGGCGACTTCAAGATGGACCAACTCCCGATGGACGGGCGCCTGACGGATCTGCGCGCCTTCGCGCGCCTCGGCGAGGAAGGCATCGACCTGCTGCTCTCCGACTCGACGAACGCCGAAGTACCGGGCTTCGTCCCGCCGGAGAGGGACATCTCGGGTGTGCTCCGGCAGGTGTTCGCCGGAGCACAGAAGCGCATCATCGTGGCGAGCTTCGCCAGTCACGTGCACCGCATTCAGCAAATCCTGGACGCCGCCCACGAGTTCGGACGGCGAGTGGCCTTCGTGGGCCGTTCGATGGTCCGCAACATGGGAATCGCCAGGGACCTCGGCTACCTGGACGTCCCCGCCGGTCTCGTCGTCGACGTCAAGACGCTCGACGACCTCCCGGACGACGAAGTGGTGCTCGTGTGCACCGGATCGCAGGGCGAACCGATGGCGGCGCTGTCCCGCATGGCCAACCGCGACCACCAGATCCGCATCGTCCAGGGCGACACGGTGATCCTCGCCTCGTCCCTCATCCCGGGCAACGAGAACGCCGTGTTCCGGGTCATCAACGGTCTCACCCGCTGGGGCGCCAACGTCGTGCACAAGGGCAACGCCAAGGTCCACGTCTCCGGGCACGCCTCGGCCGGCGAGCTGCTGTACTTCTACAACATCTGCCAGCCCAAGAACCTCATGCCGGTGCACGGTGAGTGGCGCCATCTGCGCGCCAACGCCGAACTGGGGGCCCAGACCGGAGTGCCGCGCGAGCGGGTCGTCATCGCGGAGGACGGGGTCGTCGTCGACCTGATCGACGGCAAGGCCACCATCGCGGGCAAGGTCCATGCCGGCTACGTGTACGTCGATGGCCTCTCGGTCGGCGATGTGACGGAGTCCTCCCTCAAGGACCGCCGCATCCTCGGCGACGAGGGGATCATCTCGGTCTTCGTCGTCGTGGACAGCAGCACAGGGAAGATCGTCGGTGGGCCGCACATCCAGTCGCGCGGCTCGGGCATCGACGACGCCGACTTCGAGCGGGTGGTTCCGAAGATCGACGAGGCGCTCGCCAAGTCGGCACAGGACGGGATCGCAGAAACGCACCAGCTCCAGCAGCTGGTACGCCGCACAGTGGGCAAGTGGGTCTCCGACACCTACCGCCGCCGCCCGATGATCCTCCCCGTGGTCGTCGAGGTCTGAGTCCCAACGACGAGCGGAGCGCCTCGATTTGCATCCAGGCGCTCCGCTCGAGTATGTTTGCAGCTCCAACTCAGCGGGTAACGGGCGATCTTCGCCGACGCAGACCCGCAGCCAGTACCAACTGGAGGGTCCGGCAAACGGATTCGGAAAGCGGTCCTGGTAAGGTTGGAATCACCGAGAGGGAAGCGCCCGGAGTGGCCTGTGGCAGGGTTGTGATGGAAGCGTCCGTTCTTTGAGAACTCAACAGCGTGCCAAAAGTCAACGCCAGATATGTTGATACCTCGTGCCCCTGGTGTGTTTGCCGGGGGTGGGGATTTCTTTGATGACAGCGAGGATGTTGTGCGCGACCGGGATTATTCCTTCTGGTTGTGCCGCTCTTTCGGGTCTGTCTTGTAGGCATTCACGGAGAGTTTGATCCTGGCTCAGGACGAACGCTGGCGGCGTGCTTAACACATGCAAGTCGAACGATGAAGCCCTTTCGGGGGTGGATTAGTGGCGAACGGGTGAGTAACACGTGGGCAATCTGCCCTGCACTTCGGGACAAGCCCTGGAAACGGGGTCTAATACCGTATAGGACTGCCGGCCGCATGGTCTGGTGGTGGAAAGCTTCGGCGGTGCAGGATGAGCCCGCGGCCTATCAGCTTGTTGGTGGGGTGATGGCCTACCAAGGCGACGACGGGTAGCCGGCCTGAGAGGGCGACCGGCCACACTGGGACTGAGACACGGCCCAGACTCCTACGGGAGGCAGCAGTGGGGAATATTGCACAATGGGCGGAAGCCTGATGCAGCGACGCCGCGTGAGGGATGACGGCCTTCGGGTTGTAAACCTCTTTCAGCAGGGAAGAAGCTTTTGTGACGGTACCTGCAGAAGAAGCACCGGCTAACTACGTGCCAGCAGCCGCGGTAATACGTAGGGTGCGAGCGTTGTCCGGAATTATTGGGCGTAAAGAGCTCGTAGGCGGCTTGTCGCGTCGGATGTGAAAGCCCGGGGCTTAACCCTGGGTCTGCATTCGATACGGGCAGGCTGGAGTTCGGTAGGGGAGATCGGAATTCCTGGTGTAGCGGTGAAATGCGCAGATATCAGGAGGAACACCGGTGGCGAAGGCGGATCTCTGGGCCGATACTGACGCTGAGGAGCGAAAGCATGGGGAGCGAACAGGATTAGATACCCTGGTAGTCCATGCCGTAAACGTTGGGCACTAGGTGTGGGCGACATTCCACGTTGTCCGTGCCGCAGCTAACGCATTAAGTGCCCCGCCTGGGGAGTACGGCCGCAAGGCTAAAACTCAAAGGAATTGACGGGGGCCCGCACAAGCGGCGGAGCATGTGGCTTAATTCGACGCAACGCGAAGAACCTTACCAAGGCTTGACATACACCGGAAAGCTCTGGAGACAGAGCCCCCCTTGTGGTCGGTGTACAGGTGGTGCATGGCTGTCGTCAGCTCGTGTCGTGAGATGTTGGGTTAAGTCCCGCAACGAGCGCAACCCTTGTCTCGTGTTGCCAGCAGGCCCTTGTGGTGCTGGGGACTCACGGGAGACTGCCGGGGTCAACTCGGAGGAAGGTGGGGACGACGTCAAGTCATCATGCCCCTTATGTCTTGGGCTGCACACGTGCTACAATGGCCGGTACAATGAGTGGCGATGCCGTGAGGTGGAGCGAATCTCAAAAAGCCGGTCTCAGTTCGGATTGGGGTCTGCAACTCGACCCCATGAAGTCGGAGTCGCTAGTAATCGCAGATCAGCATTGCTGCGGTGAATACGTTCCCGGGCCTTGTACACACCGCCCGTCACGTCACGAAAGTCGGTAACACCCGAAGCCGGTGGCCCAACCCCTTGTGGGAGGGAGCCGTCGAAGGTGGGACTGGCGATTGGGACGAAGTCGTAACAAGGTAGCCGTACCGGAAGGTGCGGCTGGATCACCTCCTTTCTAAGGAGCATCTCTCACCGCCGGCCCCCGGGCCGGGTGGTGACAGAGCCAGTACACCGGCGCACGTCCGGTGCTGGACGCTCATGGGTGGAACGTTGACTATTCAGCTCTCGTGCCGGTGTCGGCCGTTAGTACTGCCTGTGTTGTTGCAGGTGTGGAAGACGGTCCGCTGCCGGCGGTGGGGGCTGGGCGCGCTGTTGGGTGTCTGAGAGTGCGGGCGGCCGCTGGTTTCCGGTGGTTGGTCGTGGGTCTCTTGGTTGCCGGTCCCGGTGTACTTCGCCCCGATGGGGTGGGGGTGGTGGGTGGCTGGTTGTTGTTTGAGAACTGGACAGTGGACGCGAGCATCTGTGGCCAAGTTTTTAAGGGCGCACGGTGGATGCCTTGGCACCAGGAACCGATGAAGGACGTGGGAGGCCGCGATAGGCCCCGGGGAGTTGTCAACCGAGCTGTGATCCGGGGGTGTCCGAATGGGGAAACCCGGCAGTCGTCATGGGCTGTCACCCGCATCTGAATGTATAGGGTGTGTGGAGGGAACGCGGGGAAGTGAAACATCTCAGTACCCGCAGGAAGAGAAAACAACTGTGATTCCGGGAGTAGTGGCGAGCGAAACTGGATGAGGCTAAACCGTATGTGTGTGAGACCCGGCAGGGGTTGCATGTACGGGGTTGTGGGAGTTCTCTTGTCCGGTCTGCCGGCCGGTCGGCGAGTCAGAAATTGTTGATGTAGGCGAAGGGTATGCGAAAGGCCCGGCGTAGAGGGTAAGACCCCCGTAGCTGAAATGTCAGCAACTTGTTTGAGGACCACCCGAGTAGCATGGGGCCCGAGAAATCCTGTGTGAATCTGGCGGGACCACCCGTCAAGCCTAAATATTCCCTGGTGACCGATAGCGGATAGTACCGTGAGGGAATGGTGAAAAGTACCGCGGGAGCGGAGTGAAAGAGTACCTGAAACCGTGTGCCTACAAGCCGTGGGAGCGTCGCGTGCCAAGCTTGCTTGGTGCGTCGTGACTGCGTGCCTTTTGAAGAATGAGCCTGCGAGTTTGCGGCATGTTGCGAGGTTAACCCGTGTGGGGGAGCCGTAGCGAAAGCGAGTCCGAAGAGGGCGGTCTGAGTAGCGTGTTCAAGACCCGAAGCGGAGTGATCTAGCCATGGGCAGGGTGAAGCGGAGGTAAGACTTCGTGGAGGCCCGAACCCACCAGGGTTGAAAACCTGGGGGATGACCTGTGGTTAGGGGTGAAAGGCCAATCAAACTCCGTGATAGCTGGTTCTCCCCGAAATGCATTTAGGTGCAGCGTCGTGTGTTTCTTGCCGGAGGTAGAGCACTGGATAGGCGATGGGCCCTACCGGGTTACTGACCTTAGCCAAACTCCGAATGCCGGTAAGTGAGAGCGCGGCAGTGAGACTGTGGGGGATAAGCTCCATGGTCGAGAGGGAAACAGCCCAGAGCATCGACTAAGGCCCCTAAGCGTGTGCTAAGTGGGAAAGGATGTGGAGTCGCAGAGACAACCAGGAGGTTGGCTTAGAAGCAGCCATCCTTGAAAGAGTGCGTAATAGCTCACTGGTCAAGTGATTCCGCGCCGACAATGTAGCGGGGCTCAAGCACACCGCCGACGTCGTGTCACTCCAACGTGAAGGGCTAACGCCTGTTGGGGTGGGTAGGGGAGCGTCGTGTGCCGGGTGAAGCAGCACCGGAAGGTAGTTGTGGACGGTATGCGAGTGAGAATGCAGGCATGAGTAGCGATACATGCGTGAGAAACGTGTGCGCCGATTGACTAAGGGTTCCTGGGTCAAGCTGATCTGCCCAGGGTAAGTCGGGTCCTAAGGCGAGGCCGACAGGCGTAGTCGATGGATAACCGGTTGATATTCCGGTACCCGTGGCAGTGCGCCAGCGCTGAATCAGGTGATGCTAAGCCCGTGAAACCCCCGGTCGGATTCTTCGGAAAACGGCTGGTGTGGTGGAGCCGGCGGTCCGAGTCTGTAGTAGGTGAGTGATGGGGTGACGCAGGAAGGTAGTCCAGCCCGGGCGGTGGTTGTCCCGGGGTAAGGGTGTAGGGCGTCATGCAGGTAAATCCGCATGGCACGAAGCCTGAGACCTGATGCCGAGCCGATTGTGGTGAAGTGGATGATCCTATGCTGTCGAGAAAAGCCTCTAGCGAGTGCTGTTGCGGCCCGTACCCTAAACCGACTCAGGTGGTCTGGTAGAGAATACCGAGGCGTTCGGGTGAACTATGGTTAAGGAACTCGGCAAAATGCCCCCGTAACTTCGGGAGAAGGGGGGCCACGGCCGGTGAAGAGTCTTGCACTCGGAGCTGGTGGTGGCCGCAGAGACCAGCGAGAAGCGACTGTTTACTAAAAACACAGGTCCGTGCGAAGCCGTAAGGCGATGTATACGGACTGACGCCTGCCCGGTGCTGGAACGTTAAGGGGACCGGTTAGTCACATTTCGGTGTGGCGAAGCTGAGAACTTAAGCGCCAGTAAACGGCGGTGGTAACTATAACCATCCTAAGGTAGCGAAATTCCTTGTCGGGTAAGTTCCGACCTGCACGAATGGCGTAACGACTTCTTGACTGTCTCAACCATAGGCCCGGTGAAATTGCACTACGAGTAAAGATGCTCGTTTCGCGCAGCAGGACGGAAAGACCCCGGGACCTTTACTACAGCTTGATATTGGTGTTCGGTTCGGTTTGTGTAGGATAGGTGGGAGACTGTGAAGCATTCGCGCCAGCGGGTGTGGAGTCGTTGTTGAAATACCACTCTGATCGTGCTGGATGTCTAACCTGGGTCCGTGATCCGGATCAGGGACAGTGTCTGGTGGGTAGTTTAACTGGGGCGGTTGCCTCCTAAAATGTAACGGAGGCGCCCAAAGGTTCCCTCAGCCTGGTTGGTCATCAGGTGGTGAGTGTAAGTGCACAAGGGAGCTTGACTGTGAGACTGACGGGTCGAGCAGGGACGAAAGTCGGGACTAGTGATCCGGCGGTGGCTTGTGGAAGCGCCGTCGCTCAACGGATAAAAGGTACCCCGGGGATAACAGGCTGATCTTCCCCAAGAGTCCATATCGACGGGATGGTTTGGCACCTCGATGTCGGCTCGTCGCATCCTGGGGCTGGAGTCGGTCCCAAGGGTTGGGCTGTTCGCCCATTAAAGCGGTACGCGAGCTGGGTTTAGAACGTCGTGAGACAGTTCGGTCCCTATCCGCTGCGCGCGTAGGAGTCTTGAGAAGGGCTGTCCCTAGTACGAGAGGACCGGGACGGACGGACCTCTGGTGTGCCAGTTGTTCTGCCAAGAGCATGGCTGGTTGGCTACGTTCGGGAGGGATAACCGCTGAAAGCATCTAAGCGGGAAGCCTGCTTCGAGATGAGGACTCCCACCCCCTGTGTGGGGTTAAGGCTCCCGGGAGATGACCGGGTTGATAGGCCGGATATGGAAGACCCGTGAGGGTTGGAGTTGACCGGTACTAATAAGCCGAGGGCTTGACCACACATGCTTCGCGTCCACTGTGCAGTATCTGAAACAACAACCCCCCGCACCCCGCACCAAAGGGTTGCCGGCCGGTTGTTAAGTGAAGAGTGCGCTGACACAACACAGAGAACACAGAGTTTCCCCCACCCGTGTGTGGGGGGTGTGTTTCGGTGGTCATAGCGTGAGGGAAACGCCCGGTCACATTCCGAACCCGGAAGCTAAGCCTTACTGCGCCGATGGTACTGCATGCGGGAGCGTGTGGGAGAGTAGGACACCGCCGAACTATCATTCAAGGGCTGTGGTTCCGAAACTGTTCGGTTTTGGAACCACAGCCCTTATTCATTTCGTCACCGGCAGTTCATTTTCCGCCCGCACCATCGGCGCCATGAGCGCGACTGAGATGACGGGCGTCGGCATAGGCAGCGGAGACGAGGTTGTGGTGCCGGGCTTCGGCGGAGCCGAAGTGGCAGGCGCAGTACGGGCGGTGGGGGCGCGCCCGGTGTTCGCGGACATCGATCCGTTGAGCTTCTGCTTGTCCCCCGCGGCAGTTGACGCCGCGGTCACGGACCGGACGGTCGCCATCGCGCCGGTTCATCTCTTCGGTCATCCCGCGGACATGGTGTGCCTGCACGAGGTCGCCCAGCGGCGAGGTCTCCGGGTGGTCGATCCCGAGCCCGAACGCTCAGTGGTCTCCGTGGACGCCGCGCGCCGCCGGCAGTTCGCCGACTACCTCGAGAGGCGGCTGCGAGGCGTGGTCATACCCTCCGTCGCCCTCGGGGTGCAGCATTCGTTCACCGAGTACGTGGTGCGTGTGCCGGGCAACGGACGACCCGACCGGGACGCCTTCAAACGCGCACTCCGGTCGCGCGGAGTGGACTGCTACGTACCGGTCAAGACGCCGGCCCACCGCACCGCGGAGTTCCGCAGCGATGTGTGGCTGCCCGAATCGGAGCGTGCGGCGGACGAGACGCTAGCGCTCCCCGTCTCTACGTCGATGACGAAGCGCGAACTCCATCGCCTGGTCTCCGCCTGCAACGGGCTCGGTGGCCTGCTGATGGATTCCGCCTGCTGACAGGGCCCGCCCTGCTGAGTCCGCGGATCTTCGCCGTCCGTATGTTCACAGGCGGCGTCTGCGGGCTGCGAACCCGGCGAGCGTCAGGGCGGGTTGGTGCCGGGCCGCCGGGTCGATTTGTGGAGCGGCATCGTCCGTCGGGTAAGATCCGGCTGCAGCGCGCCCCAATAGCTCAGTCGGCAGAGCGTCTCCATGGTAAGGAGAAGGTCAACGGTTCGATTCCGTTTTGGGGCTCTGAGCAGCGAGTTGAAGAGGCTTCCGTCCACCGGCGGAAGCCTCTTTCGTGTTTGCGCCCGCCGGTTTCCGTGCCGTGTCTACTCGGGAACGCGCATGGCGAGGATGGCCATGTCGTCCGAGGGCGCCGCGCTGGCGAATCGCTCGACGGCGCGCATGATGCGCGCGGCGACGGCGCCGGCAGTGAGGCCCGTACAGCTGGTGAGAACGTCCGCGAGCCCGTCGTCCCCGAGCATGCGGGTGCCTTCGCGGCGCTCGGTGACGCCGTCCGTGACGCAGAGGAGCACGTCGCCGGGGTCGAGGATGACCCTCTGCTCATACAGTTCGAGGTCGTCCATGACGCCGAGGAGGGGCTGCGGGTCGGCGGCCGGTTCCACACTGCCGTCCTGACGCAGCCGCAGTGGAAGCGGATGGCCGGCGCAGACGACCTTCAGCTCGGCGCTGCCGTCACGTTGCGGCCGCAGCTCGCCGTAGAGAAGCGTCAGGAAGCGGCTGCGTGCGCCCTCGTCGAGGATCGCGGTGTTCAGCCGGTCCAGGACCGCGGGTCCGCCCAGGCCCTCGCGGGCGAGCAGGCGCAGGGCGTGCCTGGCGAGTCCGGTCACCGCGGCCGCCTCGGGGCCGGTGCCGCAGACGTCGCCGATGGCGAAGCCGTAGGTGTCCTCGGAGATGTCGAAGAGGTCGTAGAAGTCGCCGCCGACCTCGTTGCCCTCGCCCGCCGCGCGGTAGATGACCTCGACCTCGACTCCGCCGCTGACCTCGGGCAGTTCGGGCGGGAGGAGGCTGCGCTGCAGCGACTGGCTGATGGCCGTACGTTCCGAGTAGAGCCGCGCGTTGTCGAGGGCCAGCGCCGCACGGCGGGAGAGATCCTCGGCGAGTTCGAGGATCTCCTGACGGAACCGTTCTTCTGCCGGTTTGCCCAGCGTGAGCATGCCGATGACGCGGTTGCGGGCGACGAGCGGAAGCACGACGGTCTCGCCGCCGACCGCTGTCGCCGTGGCCCGGGTCGAGCCCGGCGACAGATGGTGTTCCTCCTCGCCGAGCACCACCGTGCGCAGCGAGCTGCGCAGCGCCGCCGAGTGCGCCGCGTCCGACGGGGCGCTCCACACACGGGCGCCGGGAGCGGGCACGGGGTCCGGCGGATCGACCTTGTTGAGGAGCGCCTTGAGGTGGTCGATCCGGTCCTCGTCCTCGTGCAGCACGTACGAGAGCTTCGGGTCCGAGCCGGGTTCGGCGACCGTGTACACGGCGCACCAGGCGGCGAGCGTGGGCACCGTCATCTGCGCCATGAGCGCGAGCGTCTGGTCCCGGTCGAGGGTGCCGGCCAGCAGGTCGGAGGCTTCGACGAGGAAGGAGAGCGAGCCGCGGCGCAGCCTCTCCAGCTCGGTGAGGCGGGCCCGTTCGACGGCGAGCGCAATGCGGTCGGCGGCGAACTGGAGGCGCAGGGCTTCCTCGTTGGTGTACCGGCCGGGGGACTCGGTGGCCACGCCCAGCGAACCGGTGAGCCTGCCCTCGACCTTCAGCGGCACCGTGACGACGGAACGCATGCCCGTGCCGGCGAGCAGCGGCACCGCCCCCGGTACGACCGTGAGGTCCTCGTGCACGGAGGGCATGCGGGCCGATCCGTAACGCCCGGTGCCCGCCTCGACCGGGACGCGGGCGAAGCGCTGGCGGGCGGAGGGCAGCCCGGTGGACGCACGGACTTCGAGTTCGGTCTCGTCGTCGGTGGCCAGCAGGAGGTAGGCGGAGTCGCCGTCCAGCATGTCCCGGGCACGCTCCACCGTTCGCTGGAGCAAGCCGTCGAGATCGTCCGGAGCCGGGGAACCGATAAAGATTTCGAAGGGGTCGCCGGGGCCCTCGCCGCTGTCGTGGCGGCTCGCGGAGTCGGGTGCCGGAGAGCGCAACGGGGACTGCAGAACGGCCCGTTCGTGGTCGCGTACGAGCAGGCACACGGTGGACGGTTCGCCGTCGCTGTCGCGCACACGCAGGTGAGAGGCGTAGACGGGGATCGTACGGCCGTCGGCGTCCCGCAGCCCGTACGAGCCCTCCCAGCGCGAGAGGTGGAGCGCCTCGGCGATGCCGGTGCTCGTCCCCGGCGTGTGGGGCCAGGCGGCGAAGTCGGTGAGCGGCTTGCCGACGACCTGCTCCGCCGGATATCCGAAGAGCTGCTCCGCGTCCTCGTTCCAGGCGGAGATGGCGCCGCCGCGGTCGATCTGGATGACGGCCACGTGTACGCGCGCGTCGGCGACGGGAAGGGCGTCGTCCGGCAGGGCGGGTCCTGCGGCACGGGTGCCCACGGGGCGTTCTGGCAGGTCGAGGCTGAACCAGACGCGCTTGTCGGCGGCCGTGTAGTCCACGCCCCAGTGAGAGGCCAGTGCGGCGCACAGCAGGAGCCCGCGGCCGCCTTCACGGTCCGGGCTGCCGAGGACGTGGGCGGGGTCCTGGAGCGGCAGTTCGCGCTCGGGATAGCGGTCGACGACCTCGATGCGTACGCCTTCGCCGTCGCGCAGGCACACGACCTCGGCGGCCGTGCCGGCGTGCACCACTGCGTTGGTGACGAGTTCGCTGGTCAGGACGACGGCGTCGTCGACGATGTCGCCGAGCCCCCAGCCCTGGAGGGTGTCCCGCACGAAGGCGCGGGCCGTCGCGACGGAACGTCCGACAGGCTCGAACGTGGCCGCTGCCCTCGCGGTGATCACTCGTCTCCCCTTGTATCGCTGATCGCTTCCGGCCCGCGCCCCGTCGGTGCCCTGCGCCCCGTCGGAGCCCTGCGGGGCGTGCTGCGCCGCGATGGCGGGCGTTCTCGCGCTGCCGTCTGCGGGGCCGTCCCCGTTGCGGCCGGCCGGGAGACCCACGTCGCCGTCCGCGGGCGGACTCCCGCGCTCGGCGCTCTGCTCTTGCGTCACCCGCGGCGCCCCTCCGTTGCCTTTCATGCTCTCGCAGCTGCCCCCCGGCCCTCTCCGTGCGTTTTCGTACGATTCGCACTTTTCGCGCTCTGTCCGCAACACGGGACGGATGGACAGCCGGAAGCCAGGTTACTTACGTTCGCAGTGTGCGCGGGTGCCGGATCCAGTGTGTTTTCCGTCCGGGGTGTGTGGAGAGCGGTGTGCCATGCTGCCGAACTGTTATCGCCTGGTTCGGGCAGGGTGAAACACTGGGAAGGCTCGAAGCAACAGCCCGGGTATGACGGCAGGACGGTCGACCCTTCGGGAGGGACACGGTGGAGTCTGGCGCAGCGGCGCGTGGCAAGAGTGCGCGTGCGAAGGGCGGCCGCTCCCGGAAGAGCGGGACGATCGAGGTCGACGCGGCTACCGTCAATCGGCTGCTGACGGCCCTGACGGCGATGCGTGACGGTAACTTCCGTAAACGTCTGACCGTCACCGGTGACGGGCCCATGGCGGAGATCGCCGCGGTCTTCAACGAGGTCGCGGATCAGAACCTCCACCTGACCGGCGAGCTGGCCCGCGTACGGCGGGTGGTCGGCCGTGAGGGCAAGCTGACGGAGCGGCTCGAGACCGGCACGTGCGAGGGATCGTGGGCGGCGGCGATCGACGCGTCCAACGCCCTGGTGGAGGACCTGGTCCGGCCCGTCTCGGAGGTCGGCAGAGTGCTGACCGCGGTGGCCGAGGGCGACCTGGAGCAGCGGATGGATCTGCGCTCCCGCGGGGCCGACGGCAGCGGGCGGCCGCTGCGCGGCGAGTTCCTGAAGGTGGGGCGCACCGTCAACGGGCTCGTGGATCAGCTTTCCGCGTTCACGGACGAAGTGACGCGCGTCGCAAGCGAGGTCGGCACGGAGGGGAAGCTGGGCGGCCAGGCGCGGGTGCGCGGCATGTCCGGCTCCTGGAAGGACCTGACGGACTCCGTCAACACGATGGCGTCCCGGCTGACCGCGCAGGTGCGGGACATCGCGCTCGTGACGACCGCGGTCGCCAAGGGTGATCTCTCGCGCAAGGTCACCGTGCATGTGGCCGGTGAGATGCTGGAGTTGAAGAACACCGTCAACACGATGGTGGACCAGCTCTCCTCCTTCCAGTCCGAGGTGACGCGGGTCGCCCGGGAGGTCGGCACCGAGGGAGAGCTCGGCGGCCAGGCCCGCGTGCAGGGCGTGGCGGGCGTGTGGAAGGACCTGACGGACTCCGTCAACCTCATGGCGGGCAATCTCACTTCACAGGTGCGTGAGATCGCTCAGGTGACCACGGCGGTCGCCAACGGCGACCTGTCGCAGAAGATCACGGTCAACGCGCGGGGTGAGGTCGCGCAGCTCGCCGAGACGATCAACACGATGACGGAGACGCTGCGTACGTTCGCCGACGAGGTGACCCGCGCGGCGAACGAGGTCGGTACGGAGGGCGTCCTCGGCGGTCAGGCGCAGGTGCCGGGCGCGGCAGGGATCTGGAAGGACCTGACGGACTCGGTGAACACCGCGTTCCGCAACCTCACCGCGCAGGTCCGGGACATCGCGCAGGTCACGACGGCCGTGGCGAACGGCGACCTGTCGCAGAAGGTGACCGTTGACGTCTCCGGCGAGATGCTGGAGCTGAAGACCACGGTGAACACGATGGTCGACCAGCTCTCCTCGTTCGGCGCCGAAGTGACCCGCGTCGCACGGGAGATCGGCGTCGAGGGTGAACTGGGCGGTCAGGCGCAGGTGCCGGGTGCGGGCGGCACCTGGAAGGACCTGACGGACTCGGTGAACACCGCGTTCCGCAACCTCACCGGCCAGGTCCGCAACATCGCGCAGGTCACGACCGCTGTAGCGAACGGCGACCTGTCGCAGAAGGTCGCCGTGGACGTCTCCGGCGAGATGCTGGAGCTGAAGAACACCGTCAACACGATGGTCGACCAGCTCTCCTCCTTCGCCGAGCAGGTCACGAGGATGGCCAGGGACGTCGGTACGGAGGGCCGTCTGGGCGGCCAGGCCCGCGTCGACGGCGTCTCCGGTACGTGGAAGGACCTCACGGACTCCGTCAACTTCATGGCGGGCAACCTGACTTCGCAGGTCCGCAACATCGCTCAGGTGACCACGGCCGTCGCCCGCGGCGATCTGTCGCAGAAGATCGAAGTCGACGCCCGCGGCGAGATCCTGGAACTCAAGAACACCATCAACACGATGGTCGACCAGCTGTCGTCGTTCGCCGAGCAGGTCACGCGGGTGGCCCGCGAGGTCGGTACGGAGGGACGGCTGGGCGGTCAGGCGCAGGTGCCCGGCGTCGCGGGCGTCTGGCGCGACCTGACCGACTCGGTGAACGGCATGGCCGGCAACCTCACGGACCAGGTGCGCAACATCGCCCAGGTGGCGACGGCGGTCGCCCGCGGTGACCTGTCGCAGAAGATCACCGTGGACGCGCGCGGTGAGATCCTGGAGCTCAAGAACACCCTGAACACGATGGTCGACCAGCTGTCGTCGTTCGCCGAGCAGGTCACGCGGGTGGCCCGCGAGGTCGGCACCGAGGGCATCCTTGGCGGCCAGGCGGAGGTCAAGGGCGTCTCCGGGACGTGGAAGGACCTCACGCAGTCCGTGAACTTCATGGCGAACAACCTCACCTCCCAGGTGCGGAACATCGCGGAGGTCACGACGGCCGTCGCGCAGGGCGACCTGTCGAAGAAGATCACCGTCGACGCCAAGGGCGAGATCCTCGCTCTCGTGACGACGGTGAACACGATGGTCGACCAGCTGTCGTCGTTCGCCGAGCAGGTCACGCGCGTCGCCCGCGAAGTGGGCACCGAGGGCATGCTCGGCGGTCAGGCGCGGGTGCCGGGCGTCACCGGCATCTGGAAGGACCTGAGCGAGAACGTCAACCTCATGGCGAACAACCTCACCAGCCAGGTCCGTAACATCTCGCAGGTCGCCACGGCCGTCGCCAACGGTGACCTGACGAAGAAGGTCACCGTGGAGGCGAGCGGTGAGGTCGAGCAGCTCGCGGACACCCTCAACACGATGGTGACGGCGCTCTCGACGTTCGCCGAAGAGGTCACCAGGGTCGCCCGGGAGGTCGGTACGGACGGCGTCCTGGGCGGACAGGCCCGGGTGGCCGGCGTGGCCGGTACGTGGAAGGACCTGACCGAGTCGGTGAACTCGATGGCCTCCAACCTCACCGGCCAGGTCCGCAACATCGCGATGGTCACCACCGCGATCGCCCGCGGTGACCTGACGAAGAAGATCGACATCGAGGCGAACGGCGAGATCCTTGAGCTGAAGACGACCATCAACACGATGGTCGACCAGCTCTCCTCGTTCGCGGAGCAGGTGACCCGGGTGGCCCGCGAGGTGGGCACGGAGGGTCAGCTGGGCGGTCAGGCGCGCGTACGGGGCGTCGCGGGCACGTGGAAGGACCTGACCGACTCGGTGAACGAGATGGCCTCCAACCTCACCCGGCAGATGCGCGCCATCGCCGACGTCGCGACCGCCGTGACCCGCGGCGATCACAACGTACGCATCGACGTCGAGGCCGCGGGCGAGATCCTGCAGCTCCAGGGCTACATCAACACCATGATCGCCAACCTGCGCGAGACCACGCTCGCCAACCAGGAGCAGGACTGGCTCAAGGGCAACCTCGCGCGCATTTCCGGTCTCATGCAGGGCCGCCGCGACCTCAAGGACGTGGCCGGCCTGATCATGAGCGAGCTGACGCCCGTCGTGTCCGCGCAGCACGGAGCCTTCTTCCTGGCCTTCTCCACCGGTGCGGACAAGGAGGACGTGGGCATCGGCGCCGACCACAGCGCCGACGGCAACTACGAGCTGCGCATGGTCGGCAGCTACGGCTACTCCACGGAGGCCATGCCGACGACGTTCACGCCCGGCGAGTCCCTCATCGGCACGGCTGCGCAAGAGGCCCGCACGATCCTCGTCGAGAACGCGCCGCCTGGCTATCTGAAGATCTCCTCCGGGCTCGGAGAGGCGCCGCCGGCGCACGTCATCGTGCTGCCCGTCGTCTTCGAAGGGACGATCCTCGGGGTCATCGAACTGGCGGCGTTCCAGCCGTTCGCGCAGATCCAGAAGGACTTCCTCAACCAGATCGCCGAAATGATCGCGACGAGCGTCAACACGATCAGCGTCAACACGAAGACCGAGGTCCTGCTGCAGCAGTCGCAGGAGCTGACCGAGCAGTTGCGGGACCGCTCGGAGGAGCTGGAGAACCGGCAGCGCGCGCTGCAGGAGTCCAACGCGCAGCTCGAGGAGAAGGCAGAGCAGCTCGCCCAGACCAACAGCGACATCGAGATCAAGAACAGGGAGATCGAGGAGGCGCGGCAGGTCCTGGAGGAGCGCGCCGAGCAGCTGTCGGTCTCGATGCGCTACAAGTCCGAGTTCCTGGCGAACATGAGCCACGAGCTGCGTACGCCGCTCAACTCGTTGCTCATCCTCGCGAAGCTGCTCGCGGACAACGCCGAGGGGAACCTCTCCCCGAAGCAGGTCGAGTTCGCCGAGACGATCCACGGCGCGGGCTCGGACCTGCTCCAGCTGATCAACGACATCCTCGACCTGTCGAAGGTCGAGGCGGGCAAGATGGACGTCAGCCCCACGCGCATCGCGCTCGTCCAGCTCGTCGACTACGTCGAGGCCACGTTCCGGCCGCTCACCGCGGAGAAGGGGCTCGATTTCTCCGTACGCGTCTCGCCGGAACTGCCCGCCACGCTGCACACCGACGAACAGCGGCTGCTGCAGGTGCTGCGCAACCTGCTGTCCAACGCGGTGAAGTTCACCGACACCGGCGCCGTCGAGCTGGTGATCCGCTCCGCTCAGGCCGATGTTCCCGACGTGATCAAGGAGCAGATGCTCGAGCACGGATCACTGCTGGACGCCGACGCCGAGATGATCGCCTTCTCGGTGACCGACACCGGTATCGGGATCGCGGCCAGCAAGATGCGGGTGATCTTCGAGGCGTTCAAGCAGGCCGACGGCACGACGAGCCGCAAGTACGGAGGCACGGGCCTGGGCCTGTCCATCAGCCGGGAGATCGCCCGGCTGCTGGGCGGCGAGATCTACGCGGCGAGCGAGGCCGGCCGAGGTTCCACCTTCACGCTCTACCTGCCGCTGCATCCGACCGAACTGCCGCCCCATGGCTACGCGCAGCTGGGTTCGGGCACGCTCGCCGTCGCCGCCGCCGCGGAGACGGGCGCGGCCGCCGCCGAACGCATCGAACCGCTGGAACGGGCGGACGAGACGCCGCAGCTCGGTCCTGGGGACCAAGGCGCCGAGGACACGGCCGAGTCCGGCGCGGCAGAGCCCGGCGAGACACCGGACCAGTCGGCGAGCGACGTCGCCGCCTCCGAGGCGGAACGGGCCGCCGCCTCGCTCGTACGACGGCGTCGGCAGCGCAACGCCACGGAGCCCGAGCAGCAGCGGGAGTTGCCCCCCGAGGCGCAGCCGGAGCCCCGCGCGCTCCAGAACGGCCGCGGCGCTCAGGGGGCGCAGAACGGCCGTACGGCCCCGGGCACCGCCTCCGGGCGGGGCAAGGCCGGCGGAGCCGCCTCGAAGGCCGCCGAGGGTGCCGAGAGCGCGCAGGGCGACGACGCCTGGCTGCACAGCGGACAGGATCTGGTCGAGCCGGGCCCCGGGGGCGACTTCGGCGGCGAGAAGGTGCTGATCGTCGACGACGACATCCGCAACGTCTTCGCACTCACCAGCGTCCTCGAACAGCACGGGCTGCAGGTCCTCTACGCCGAGAACGGCCGTGAGGGCATCGAGGTCCTGGAGCAGCACGACGACGTCACCGTCGTGCTGATGGACATCATGATGCCCGAGATGGACGGTTATGCGACGACGGCGGCGATCCGCAAGATGCCGCAGTTCGCGGGGCTGCCGATCATCGCGCTGACGGCCAAGGCGATGAAGGGCGACCGGGAGAAGAGCATCGAGGCCGGAGCGTCCGACTACGTGACGAAACCCGTGGACACCGACCACCTGCTCACTGTCATGCAGGAGTGGATGAGCGCGCGCTGATGTGGCACCGTGCTGGTAGCAGTCGACCGCTGACGCAGTGTGTCGAAGACGTGTGGAAGTGCGGTCGTCCGGGAACCTTTTGGTCCCCTGAGGCGTTTCTGCTGTGTGCACAGTGACATCACGGTGACAGGGTGTGGTGAACGTCGGCATGCGGCTACGATGACCCGCACAAGGACGGGCGGCGCTGTCGATGAGCGGCCCCCAGGGGCGGCGTCCGACGGACTGCCGGGGCGAGGAGGACGGGCCATGGTGCAGAAGGCCAAGATCCTCCTGGTCGATGACCGGCCGGAGAATCTGCTGGCGCTGGAGGCCATTCTCTCCGCGCTCGATCAGACACTGGTGCGGGCATCGTCAGGGGAGGAAGCGCTCAAGGCGCTGCTGACGGACGATTTCGCGGTCATCCTGCTCGACGTCCAGATGCCAGGCATGGATGGCTTCGAGACGGCGGCCCACATCAAGCGCCGGGAGCGCACGCGCGACATCCCGATCATCTTCCTGACGGCGATCAACCACGGCCCGCACCACACCTTCCGGGGCTATGCGGCAGGCGCGGTGGACTACATCTCCAAGCCGTTCGACCCGTGGGTGCTGCGTGCCAAGGTCTCCGTCTTCGTAGAGCTCTACATGAAGAACGTTCAGCTGCGTGAGCAGGCATCCCTGCTGCGGCGCCAGTTGGAGAACGGCAGCGGTCCCGGTCAGCCCCCCGCGGAGAGCGCGGAGACCGAGGAAGGCACCGAGCCCCCGGGTCTGCTCGCGGAGTTGTCCGCGCGTCTCGCCGCCGTGGAGGAGCAGGCAGAGGCGCTCTCCAAACAGCTCGGCGACAGCGCAGAGTCGGCCACGGTCGCCACGGCCGCACACCTGGAGCGGAAAATCACCGGGCTCCGCAGGGCACTTGACGCCCTGGAACCCGGCGCCGGCGGCAGCGCCTCGGCCCAGGTGCCCTCGCAGAACTGACGAGCCGGGCGCCGGTCCGAGCGGTACGGTGCCTGACCTCCCGTCAGCGGCCCCTCGGCGCAGCCGCGCTGCACAGCCGTTCGTGCCCCCGCCGCCCGACGACGGTAACCTCACAGCCATGGCCTCTCGTACGTCCGGCTCCGGAAAGGCAGCCAAGAAAGCGCCCGCGAAGAAGGCTGCCGCGAAAAAGGCGCCGGCGAAGCAGGCCACCGCCAAGAAGGCAGCGGCCAAGAAGCCGGCCGCCAAGGCGAAAGCCAAGGCCGCGCCCAAGCCGGCGCCATCGCCCACCGGCGGCATCTACCGGCTGGTGCGCGCCTGCTGGCTCGGCGTCGCACACACCGTCGGTGCGCTCTTCCGCGGCATAGGGCGCAGCACGAAGGGGCTCGATCCCGCGCACCGCAAGGACGGGCTGGCCCTGCTGCTGCTGGGCATCGCGCTCGTCGTGGCCGCGGGCACCTGGTCCAACCTGGACGGCACGGTCGGCGACCTCATCAAGATGCTCATCACGGGTGCGTTCGGACGGCTCGATCTTCTCGTGCCGGTGCTGCTCGGCGTGATCGCCGTACGGCTCATCCGGCACCCGGAGAAGCCGGAGGCCAACGGCCGCATCGTCGTGGGTCTTTCGGCGCTCCTCATCGGCGGGCTCGGGCTCGTGCACATCGCCTGCGGTGCTCCGGGGCGAAGTGCGGGCGAGAGCGCGATCCAGGACTCGGGCGGCCTCATCGGCTGGGCGGCCTCACGGCCGCTCATCGAGACCGTCGGCCAGGTGCTGGCCGTGCCCCTGCTCGTACTGGTCGCCGTCTTCGGGCTTCTTGTCGTCACCGCCACTCCCGTCAACGCCATTCCGCGGCGGCTGCGTGCGCTCGCCGTGCGGCTGGGGCTCGCCGACGCCCCGGCCCCCGCACGGGAGTCCGAGGACGACGAGACGGACGGGGAGCAGCACGCACGCCCCCGGCGCGGCAGCGCGCACAACATGCGCAAGGACTATCTCGACCCCGCGCACGCGGAGAAGGAAGCTCTCGACAGCCGCCGCTCCTCCCGCAAGGGCCGTGCCCGGCGGGGCGGTGCGGCGGCGGACGCCGGCCACCACGACGAGTCGCGCGACGTCGCGGCGGACGCCGCCGCTTCGCTCGACGGAGCGCTGCTGCACGGCGTGCAGCCCTCGCCGCTCGTCGCCGACCTGAGCAGCGGTGTCTCCTCCGGCGAGCGGCGCAGGGCCGCGGCCGCGGGGGACGGGGAAGCCCGGGACGCCGGGCCGGGGCGCAAGGAGACGGGAGCGGACTCGAAGGACGCCGGCAGGCGCGAGGACACCCCCGTACCCGATCTGACGAAGCAGTCGGCGCACCAGGAGCCGGATTCGCTTCCGCCGCGCGCCGAACAGCTTCAGCTCTCCGGCGACATCACCTACTCGCTGCCGTCCCTTGACCTGCTGGAGCGCGGCGGCCCGGGGCGTACGCGCAGCGCGGCCAACGACCGGGTCGTGGAGTCGCTGACGAACGTCTTCGGCGAGTTCAAGGTGGACGCCGCCGTCACCGGCTTCACCCGGGGCCCCACCGTCACGCGGTACGTGATCGAACTCGGGCCGGCGGTCAAGGTCGAGAAGATCACCGCACTGACGAAGAACATCGCCTATGCCGTCGCCAGTCCGGACGTGCGCATCATCAGCCCCATCCCGGGCAAGTCGGCGGTCGGCATCGAGATCCCCAACAGCGACCGGGAGATGGTCAATCTCGGCGACGTGCTGCGCTCCGCCGAGGCCGCCGGCGAGGAACACCCCATGCTCGTGGGCCTCGGCAAGGACGTCGAGGGGGGCTATGTCTCGGCCAATCTCGCCCGCATGCCGCACATCCTCATCGCGGGCGCGACCGGTTCCGGCAAGTCCTCCTGCATCAACTGCCTCATCACCTCCGTGCTGGCGCGTGCCACCCCGGAGGACGTACGGATGGTCCTCGTCGACCCCAAGCGGGTCGAACTGACCGCCTACGAAGGCATTCCGCACCTGATCACGCCCATCATCACCAACCCCAAGAAGGCCGCCGAGGCCCTGCAGTGGGTCGTGCGCGAGATGGACCTGCGCTACGACGACCTCGCGGCCTACGGCTACCGCCACATCGACGACTTCAACGCGGCGGTGCGCAGCGGCAAGGCCACCGCCCCCGAAGGCAGCGAGCGCGAGCTGGCCCCGTACCCCTATCTCCTGGTCATCGTCGACGAGTTGGCGGACCTGATGATGGTGGCGCCACGGGACGTCGAGGACGCGATCGTACGGATCACGCAGCTCGCACGGGCTGCGGGCATCCATCTGGTGCTGGCCACACAGCGCCCGTCCGTCGACGTCGTCACGGGCCTGATCAAGGCCAATGTGCCCTCCAGGCTGGGCTTCTCCACCTCGTCCCTCGCCGACAGCCGCGTCATCCTCGACCAGGCGGGTGCCGAGAAACTGATCGGCAAGGGCGACGGGCTCTTTCTCCCGATGGGCGCGAACAAGCCCGTCCGCATGCAGGGCGCCTTCGTGGACGAGGAGGAGATCCACGGGGTGGTCGCGCACTGCAAGGCGCAGATGTCCCCGGTCTTCCGCGAGGACGTCGTCGTCGGGCAGAGCAAGAAGAAGGAGATCGACGAGGAGATCGGCGACGATCTGGACCTGCTCTGCCAGGCGGCCGAGCTGGTGGTCTCCACACAGTTCGGTTCCACGTCGATGCTGCAGCGGAAGCTGCGGGTGGGCTTCGCCAAGGCCGGACGGCTGATGGATCTGATGGAGTCGCGGGGCGTGGTCGGGCCGAGCGAGGGGTCGAAGGCCCGGGACGTGTTGATCAAGCCCGACGAACTCGATGGTGTGCTGGCCGTGATCCGCGGGGAGTCTCACCCGTAAGGACGAGTGAGGCAACCGTTTCCCTGGCGTATACGTCAAGTTGGAGAAGGGAGCGGGAGGAAGTGTCCGGAGTCAGGCGGTACGACAATCCTGATGGCGTACAAAGTTCGTCCGCCCGCTTGCCCCACTCTTTTGCTCCGCCCCTAGACTGAACGTCCAGCAGGTGGCTACACGCTCGAAAGGCGCCCCCGTGTCCATCGGCAACGCAGCGGAAGAGGACCGTCCATCGGTCGGTCAAGCCCTCCAGCAAGCCCGTACTGAAGCACGGCTGACTGTCGACGAAGTCAGTACGTCTACGAGAGTGCGCGTCCCCATCGTGCAGGCGATCGAGGCCGACGACTTCTCCCGCTGCGGCGGTGACGTCTACGCCCGCGGGCACATCCGAACCCTGGCACGCGAAGTCGGACTGGATCCTCAGGAGCTCGTCGCGCAGTACGACGAGGAGCACGGGGGGCGTCCTCAGCCGACTCCGCCCGCCGCGCTCTTCGAAGCCGAACGCATCCGCCCGGAACGGCGCAGGCCGAACTGGACGGCCGCGATGGTCGCCGCGATCGTGGCGGTCGTCGGCTTCGTCGGCTTCACCCTCGTGGGAGGGGGCGGTGACCAGGAGCCCTCAAAGGCGAAGGAGACGCCCTCAGCGAAGCCCACGGAGACCGACACCCCCTCAAGGCCTCCCGAGACCACGGATCCCGCCGAGGACCAGAAGCCCTCGGACAGTCCGGACCCATCCGACAGCGCGATCGCCGCGGCACCCGCCGACAAGGTGACGGTGCAGATGACCGCGGAGCAGGACGTGTGGATCTCCGCGCGGGACCACAACGGACGGCTGGTCCACGAAGGCGTGCTGAAGAAGAGCAAGAGCAAGGTCTTCACCGACGACAAGCGGCTCAGCCTCGTACTCGGCAATGCCGGCGGCGTGAAGCTCTACGTCAACGGCAAGGAAGTCGAGAACGTCGGCGAGGACGGTCAGGTACAGCGCGTCAGCTACACCCGGGGCGACCCGGAAGCGGGTTAGCCGCGACCGCACGGACGGGCCTCGGCACGCCTGACCTGGGCGCCGCCGCAGGGCCGCACACGGTCTCAGTCGCAGCGCGTCCCGCCCACCAGCCGCAGCATCACCTGCGGCTGGTGGGCGGGACGTGACGAAGTACGCTGAGTCCATGCCCGAATCCCGCACCGTCGCCCTTGTCACGCTTGGGTGCGCCCGCAACGAAGTCGACTCCGAAGAGCTCGCAGGCCGCCTGGCGGCGGACGGCTGGGATCTGGTGGAAGACGCCGCGGACGCCGACGTCGCCGTCGTCAACACCTGCGGCTTCGTCGAGGCCGCGAAGAAGGACTCCGTCGACGCGCTGCTCGAGGCCAACGACCTGAAGTCCGGCGCGGGTTCGGACGGCGCCGGCCGCACGAAGGCCGTCGTGGCGGTGGGCTGTATGGCGGAGCGGTACGGCAAGGAGCTCGCCGAGGCGCTGCCGGAGGCCGACGGAGTGCTCGGGTTCGACGACTACGCCGACATCTCCAGCCGGCTCCGTACCATCCTCGGCGGCGGCGTGCACGCCCCGCACACCCCGCGCGACCGCCGCAAGCTGCTGCCCATCAGCCCCGCCGAGAGGCAGGACGCCGGCTCCGGCGTCGCGCTGCCCGGGCACGGTGCGCCGGAGGACCTTCCGGCCGGAGTGGCTCCGGCGTCCGGGCCCCGTGCGCCTCTGCGGCGGCGGCTGGGCGGCAGCCCCGTCGCGTCCGTGAAGCTGGCGTCCGGCTGCGACCGGCGCTGCTCGTTCTGCGCGATCCCCTCCTTCCGCGGCTCCTTCATCTCGCGGCGGCCGTCCGACGTTCTGGGCGAGACGCGCTGGCTGGCCGAGCAGGGCGTGCGCGAGGTCATGCTCGTCTCAGAGAACAACACCTCCTACGGCAAGGACCTGGGCGACATCCGGCTGCTGGAGACGCTGCTGCCCGAACTGGCCGCCGTGGACGGCATCGAGCGGGTCAGGGTCAGCTATCTGCAGCCGGCCGAGATGCGTCCCGATCTGATCGACGTACTGACGCAGACGGAGAAGGTCGCCCCGTACTTCGACCTGTCCTTCCAGCACTCCGCGCCGGGTGTGCTGCGGGCGATGCGGCGGTTCGGCGACACGGGGAGCTTCCTGGAGCTGCTGGAGACGATCAGATCCAAGTCGCCGCAGGCGGGCGTCCGTTCGAACTTCATCGTGGGCTTCCCCGGCGAGAGCGAGGCCGACGTCGAGGAACTGGAGCGCTTCCTCAGTGAGGCCCGGCTGGATGCGGTCGGAGTCTTCGGATACTCCGACGAGGACGGTACGGAAGCCGCCGGCTACCAGGAGAAGAACGCTCCCGACGTCGTCGCGGAACGCCTGGAGAGGGTCTCCCGGCTTGCTGAGGAGCTCACGGGGCAGCGCGCCGAGGAGCGGCTCGGCGAGACGGTTCATGTGCTCGTCGAGGGGGTCGAGCAGGACGAGGACGGTGACGGGGACGGCGAGGGCGCAGTCGACGCCTCGGGCCGCACCTCGCCCGCCGGCACGGTGCTCCTCGGCCGCGCCGCGCACCAGGCGCCCGAGACGGACGGCCAGGTGCTGCTGAGCGGGGGGCCCACTCCGCTACGGGGCTCCGCGATCGGACGTATGGTCGAGGCGAAGGTGGTCGCCACAGAAGGCGTGGACCTGGTCGCCGAGCCGCTGCACAGCGGTGCCGAGGGGGGCGACGAGGGCGGCGGAGGCAGCAAGGAGGCCGGCGGATGACAGGAGTGCCGGCTTCCGCGGCGAGTGGTGGTGCGATGGCCAAACCCCAGCACAAGCCCCAGTACGAGGCCCTGTCCGGTGGCGCTGCAGGATCGGTCCGCCGGGTCAGCCTGTGGAACATCGCCAACATCCTCACGATGGTGCGGCTGCTGCTCGTCCCCGGTTTCGTGGCGCTGATGATGTGGCACGGCGGGCACGACCCGGCCTGGCGCTCGTTCGCCTGGGCCGCCTTCACCGTGGCGATGATCACCGATCTCTTCGATGGGGAGCTCGCCCGCCGGTACGACCTCGTCACCGACTTCGGCAAGATCGCTGACCCGATCGCGGACAAGGCGATCATGGGAGCCGCGCTGGCCTGCCTGTCCGTCCTGGGCGACCTTCCCTGGTGGGTGACCGGCGTGATCCTCTTCCGCGAGCTCGGCATCACCGCGTTGCGGTTCTGGGTGATCCGGCACGGCGTCATCCCCGCCAGCAGGGGCGGCAAGCTCAAGACCCTGGCGCAGGGCGTCGCGGTGGGCATGTACGTACTGGCGCTGACCGGGCCGCTCGCGACGCTGCGCTGGTGGGTCATGGCGGTGGCCGTCGTGCTCACGGTGGCGACCGGGCTCGACTACGTACGGCAGGCGATCGTGCTGCGCCGGGCCGGGCGGGCGCGTGAGCGGGCGGCGCGGGCGGCGGGTACGACAGGCCGGGGCAGCGGTGAGTGACTCCCTGGAGCCGGACGAGTGTGAAGAGGCTTACGCCGACGTCGCCGCACAGGTACTGGAGCTGCTGGTGGAGCGCGGCGAGACGCTGGCCGTCGCCGAGTCGCTGACCGGCGGCATGGTGGCCGCCGAGATCACGGCGGCGCCGGGGTCCTCGCGGGCGTTCCGGGGCTCGGTCACGGCGTACGCGACGGATCTGAAGAGGGATCTCCTGGGCGTGGACGGGGCGCTGCTGGCGGAACGGGGCGCTGTCGACGAGGACGTCGCCCGCAGGATGGCCGAGGGAGTGCAAGGGGCGCTGAGCGCCTCCTGGGGCCTTTCGACGACCGGGGTCGCCGGCCCCGAGCCGCAGGACGGCCGGCCGGTCGGCACGGTCTTCGCGGCCGTCGCGGGTCCGCACGGCGCGACGGTGTCCCGCGGGCTGAAGTTCGAGGGCGACCGCGGGGAGATCCGCGAGCAGAGCGTGACGGGTGCACTGGAGCTGTTGCGCGGCGAACTGGCCGGGAACGTACGGGGGAAGGGTAAGGAACAAGACGGGGGGAATGGTTGTTTGCAGCCCTGAGTGAACACGACATCGCTCCCCGCACGGGTGCAGCCCGAGGCGGTACGGTGGAGCCTGAAGGATTCACGCCCGATGGGGTGGTGGGTATATCAAGCTGTGGAAGACGCCGCGCGTTGAGAGGGAGGAGCACCGATGATTCTGCTCCGTCGCCTGCTGGGTGACGTGCTGCGTCGGCAGCGCCAGCGCCAGGGACGAACCCTGCGCGAAGTCTCTTCATCTGCCCGGGTTTCGCTCGGGTATCTCTCCGAGGTCGAGCGTGGCCAGAAGGAAGCTTCCTCGGAGCTGTTGTCCTCGATCTGCGACGCCCTGGATGTCCGGATGTCGGAGCTGATGCGGGAGGTCAGCGACGAGCTGGCGCTCGCGGAGCTGGCCGAGTCGGCTGCGAGCGACACGGTGCCCGCGCCGATGCGCCGCACTGTCCTCAACCCCGTTTCCGTGACATCGGTCACAGGAGTCCCGGAGGAGCGCGTCACGATCAAGGCGCCCGCCGAGGCCGTCGACGTGGTCGCGGCCTGACGCGTACCTCGTACGGACGGCGCGACAGCGAGAGAGTTCGACGAGAGGCCCCGCCGGTTGGTCCGGCGGGGCCTCTCGCTGTCCGTGCCGGGCGCTGTGGTGGTGCGCCGCCACCGGCCTACCCGAACCGGCTTCTTCGTCCGGGGCTGCTCGCGCCCACTGCCCCGTGGGCAGCGGGCTTCCCGCTGCTGTCGCGGGGTCGCACAGAGTGCGCGACCATGGGCGGAGCGTGTCCAGCGACCGGTTCATCCGGGAGGTGCGGGAGATGGCGGGGTGCATACCGCGGCCGGCGGTGCGCCGGGCTCTGGCAACCGTCGGCACGGTGGGAGCCGTGTGGCTCGTGTGGCGGCTCATAGCCCCCGGTGCACCGCCGGCTGAGGCGATGGCTGCAGTGCTCGGCTGGGGGCTGGGGGTGGTGCCCGTCCATGTGACGCTCAGGGACCGGCACCAGGGGGAAGCCGGTCCGCGTACGACGGTGCGGCGTCCGGCGCAGATGTACGAGCGAGGAGCGGGGAGACGAACGCGCGGGCGGGACAGGCGAGTTCGGTGGCGGGGGGACAGAGGAGAACCCCGGTGGTGAGCCCCGGCCACGGCTCCGGTCACGGCCACTGCCACTCCCACTGCCACGGTGGTTACGGCTGCTTCGGCTGCGGGCCGGGCTGGCAGCGGGGGCAGTAGAAGGCGGTGCGCGAGCGGTCGGGCGGCCCGTGCGTGCCTGTGCGCACGCGGTTGCCGCAGCGGTGGCAGGGCCGGTGGGTGCGCCCGTACACCCACAGAGCGCGGTCGCGGTCGGAACCGGCCGGCGCCTGGGTGGTGCGGCGGTCGAGGCGTTCCTTGTTGGCGTCGAGGAGATTGCGGGCGGCAGCGAGCAGCTTCTCCAGGCGTGGGGGTGGGAGCTCGCCGACGGGGCTCCAGGGCGAACGGCCCGCGAGGAAGCAGAGTTCGGCGGCGTACACGTTGCCGATGCCCGCGAGGTTGCGCTGATCCAGCAGTGCTTCGACCAGGGGGCGGTCCGGTTCCGCGAGGAGACGCTGCCGGGCCTCGTGTGCGTCCCAGTCGGGGCCCAGAAGGTCGGGGCCGAGATGCCCGAGCGCTGCCGACTCCTCGTCGGTGCGCAGCAGTTCGAGGAGGGGGAGGCGGTAGCCCGTCGCCGTGCCGGTGGCCGTCGCGAGTACGACGCGGATCTGGTGTGACGGTCCGCCACCGCCTCGTGCGGGACGTTCGGGAGTGCTGACCCGCCACGCGCCCTCCATGCCGAGATGCGAGTGGATCGTCACGCCGCTCTCGACACGGATGAGGATGTGCTTGCCGCGGGGGACGGCTTCGAGGGCGCGGCGGCCGGAGAGGTCCGCCGTCGCAAGCCGCGGTACGCGGAAGTCGGTACGCGTGAGGGCCTGCCCGGCGAGCATTCCGTGCAGCCGGCGGGCCGTGTACCAGACGGTGTCTCCTTCGGGCATGCGCTCATCCTCGCAACGGAGGCGGAGGCGGAGGCGGAGGCGGGAGCGGGGCAGGAGGTGAGGGCAGTCGTGGGTGCATTGCGCCGGTGGCCTTCGCCCGCGCACCGGTCTCCGGCGCCGCAAGGGCTGTCGCCGTGCCCCGGACCGGTGCCGTCATCGGGCCCGCAGGCGCAGCCCGCGTGGAGTGGCGTGGAAGCCGGCGCTCTCCAAGAGGCTGCCGAAAGGTGACGAGAGCGCCGGAACTCCGTTCACCCGTTCCACGGTGACGGTGCCCAGGGCGCCCTCCAGCGCGGCACGTGCCAGTGCCTCAGCTGCCGTGGCTGGAGCGGGCACGCCGCCCGTATCCATGACGTCGTCGTGCGGGGCCGTGCCGCCGTCGGCGGAGGTGCCCGGCCAGACGAGCAGCGTCTTGCCCCCGCGCTCCATGTAGATCGTCAACTCGCCGTCGACCAGGACGACCACGGCTCCCGCTTTGCGGCCCGGTTTGTGCGTCGCCCCCTCGGGCGGCTCGGGCCACGGGAGAGCCGCTCCGTATGCGTTCGCCGGGTCGGCGGCGGCCAGCACCACGGCGCGGAAGTGCTGGTCCCGTTCGCGGGCCGTGTGCACCGCGCGGAGCCTGTCGATGGCGCCGTCCATCGCGAACTGCGCGGCGCCCAGGCCCTCCACGACATATCCGCGCCGTGCCTGCCCGCTCTCCTCGAACGCCGACAGAACCCTGTACGCGGCGGAGAAGCCGCCCTCCACACCCTCCGCGGCCACGGCGCCGCGCGTGACGATGCCGTGCCGGTCGAGGAGCGTACGGGCAAGGGCGTGCGCCCGGTGCGTCGCGTCCGTCTCGGCGGCGGGCAGCAGGGACCAGCGGCCCGCGACGGTCGGCGGGCCGTTGCGGGAAGCGGTCGGGCGGTTCGTGCCGCTGCGGGTGGTGGCGGCGGTGAGGGAGCCGTAACGCCCGCGCGGGACCGCTCGCTTGGCGCGGTGGGCCGTCGCCCCCGCCGTACGGCCGGAGCCGAGGAGGGCGCGGAGCGGAGCCAGCGTGTCGTTGGAGACGCGGCCGGACCAGGCCAGATCCCAGAGGGCGTCGGCCAGTTGAGGATCGGTGGCCTCCGGATCGCCGGCGGCGCGCACTTGGTCGGCGATCTGACGGAAGAACAGGCCGTAGCCCGGCGCGAGCGCATCGAGGACGGCCTGGTGCAGAGGCCCCGGCTCGAGCGGCAGCGGCGGCGGCAGCAGCAGCGGCGCCGTGTCGGCCGGATACAGCGAGACCCAGCCGTCCTTGCCGGGCAGCGAACCAGCGCCGGCCCAGACGATCTCGCCCGAGGTGGTGAGCTCGTCGAGCATGCCGGGGCCGTAGTCACGTACGCGACCGGGCAGGACCAGCTTCTCCAGCGCCGAGGCGGGCACCGGCGCGCCCTGCAACTGCTCGACGGTGCGCATCAGTCCGTCGATGCCGCGCACGCCGCCCGCGCCCGACGGGGACACATGCTGCCACTGGGGGAGGAAGGCCGCGAGCGCGGACCCCGGCACCGGCTCCAGCTCCTGGCGCAGCGCCGCGAGCGAACGGCGCCGCAGCCGGCGCAGGACGGAGGCGTCGCACCACTCCTGGCCCACACCGGCGGGATGGAACTCTCCCTGCACGAGACGCCCGCCCGCCCCGAGCCGCTGCAGCGCTCCTTCCGCCACGGCTGTGCCCAGTCCGAAACGGGCCGCGGCGTCGGCGGAGACGAACGGCCCGTGCGTACGGGCGTACCGGGCCAGAAGGTCGCCGAGCGGATCGGGCACCGGCTCGGTGAACGCCTCCGGGACACCCACGGGAAGGGCGACGCCCAGCGCGTCACGCAGCCGCCCCGCGTCCTCGACGGCAGCGAAGTGCTCCTCTCCCGCGATACGGACGCGGATGGCCCGCCGGGCCGACTCCAGATCCACGGCCCACTGGGGATCCGCTCCGCGCTCCCGCAGCGCGGCACTCGTCAGCGGGCCCAGCAGCCGGAGCAGATCGGCCACGCCCTCGGCGTCCTTCACGCGCCGGTCCTCGCTCAGCCACTGCAGCTCACGCTCCAGCTCCGTCAGGACCTCGGCATCGAGCAGCTCACGCAGCTCCGCCTGGCCCAGCAGCTCGGCCAGCAGCCGGGAGTCCAGCGACAGGGCCGCCGCGCGGCGCTCCGCGAGGGGTGAGTCGCCCTCGTACAGATACTGCGCGACATAGCCGAAGAGCAGCGACCTGGCGAAGGGGGACGGATCGGCGGTGGTGACCTCGACCACGCGGACCCGGCGTGCCTCGATGTCGCCCATCAGCTCGGAGAGGCCCGGCACGTCGAAGACGTCCTGGAGGCATTCGCGGACCGCCTCCAGCACGATCGGGAAGGAACCGAACTCGGATGCGACCTGGAGGAGTTGGGCGGCGCGCTGCCGCTGCTGCCACAGCGGTGTGCGCTTGCCGGGGTTGCGGCGCGGCAGCAGCAGCGCACGCGCGGCGCACTCCCGGAAACGGGCGGCGAAGAGCGCCGAGCCGCCCACCTGGTCGGTGACGATCTGCTCGACGTCGCCCGCGTCGAAGAGGACGTCGGAGACGCCGACCGGTGCCTGTCCGTCGTCGAAGGCCGCACTGCCCCCGGACGGAGCGTCCGCGGCGGCCTCCTCCAGCAGATCCAGGCCCATCAGGCCGGCGTCGGGGAGGCGGAGCACGAGGCCGTCGTCGGCGTGCATGACCTGGGCGTCCATCCCGTACCGCTCGGTGAGCCGGGCTCCGAGAGCCAGCGCCCACGGCGCGTGGACCTGCGCCCCGAAGGGGGAATGCACGACGATCCGCCAGTCGCCCAGCTCGTCGCGGAAACGCTCGACCACGATCGTCCGGTCGTCGGGGACGTGACCGCAGGCGCTGCGCTGCTCGTCGAGATAGGTGAGCAGATTGCCGGCCGCCAGCTCGTCGAGGCCCGCCGCCGACAGCCGCTCGCGCGCCGCTTCCGGGCCGAGCGAGCCGATCTCGCGGAGGAACCCGCCCAGCGCACGCCCCAACTCCAGGGGACGGCCCAGCTGATCGCCCTTCCAGAAGGGCAGACGCCCCGGCACACCGGGAGCGGGCGTGACGAGCACACGGTCCCGGGTGATGTCCTCGATCCGCCAGGAGGTGGTGCCCAGGGTGAAGACGTCGCCCACGCGGGACTCGTAGACCATCTCCTCGTCGAGCTCGCCGACCCGGCCGCCGCCCTTCTTCGGATCGGCACCCGCCAGGAAGACGCCGAACAGACCGCGGTCGGGGATGGTGCCGCCGGACGTGACCGCGAGACGCTGCGCCCCGGGCCGTCCGCTGAGCGTCTGCGCCACCCTGTCCCACACCAGACGCGGCCGCAGTTCGGCGAACGCGTCGGACGGATAGCGGCCGGCGAGCATGTCCAGCACGGCGTGGTAGGCCGACTCGGGAAGGGAGGCGAACGGCGCGGCGCGGCGCACCACGAGCAGCAGCTCCTCCACGTCCCACGTGTCCACGGAGACCATGGCGACCAGCTGCTGCGCGAGAACGTCCAGCGGATTCGCGGGGACGCGCAGCGCCTCGATGGCACCGTCGCGCATCCGCTCCGTGACCACCGCCGACTGGACGAGATCGCCCCGGTACTTGGGGAAGACCACACCGGCCGAGACGGCGCCGACCTGATGGCCGGCACGCCCCACACGCTGCAGTCCGGACGCGACGGACGGAGGGGACTCGACCTGGACGACCAGGTCCACCGCCCCCATGTCGATGCCCAGCTCCAGGCTGGACGTGGCGACGACGGCGGGCAGCCGCCCCGACTTCAGCTCCTCCTCCACCTGCGCACGCTGGTCCTTGGAGACCGAACCATGGTGCGCGCGGGCCAGCAGCGCGGGCGCTCCCTTCGCCGAGCCCGCCTCGGCCATCACCTCCGCCGGCGAATGGTGCTCGGGCATGGGCTCGCCTGTGGCGCGCTCGTACGCGATCTCGTTCAGCCTGTTGCACAGACGCTCCGCGAGACGGCGGGAGTTGGCGAACACGATGGTCGAGCGGTGCGCCTGCACGAGGTCGGCGATGCGCTCCTCCACCGAGGGCCAGATCGACGGCTTCCCGCCGCCGCCCGGACCGCCGCCGCCCGGGGCGCCGGCGTCCTGGGCGGGCGAGCCGCTCAGCTCGCCCATGTCCTCGACGGGCACCACCACCGACAGATCGAACTCCTTGCCGGACTGCGGCTGCACCACGGTGGCCTTGCGCTGCGGCGAGAGGAAACGCGCCACCTCGTCCACGGGCCGCACGGTGGCGGAGAGGCCGATGCGGCGGGCGGGCCGCTCCAGCAGCTCGTCCAACCGCTCCAGCGACAGCGCCAGATGAGCGCCACGCTTGGTGCCGGCCACCGCGTGCACCTCGTCCAGAATCACGGTCTCGACGCCGGAGAGGGCCTCGCGGGCCGCGGAGGTGAGCATCAGGAACAGCGACTCGGGCGTGGTGATCATGATGTCCGGCGGGCGGCGGGCCAGCGAACGGCGCTCGGCGGCCGGGGTGTCACCGGAGCGGATGCCGACCCTGATGTCCGGCTCGGGCCGGCCGAGCCGGAGCGACTCCTGCCGGATGCCGGTCAGCGGGCTGCGCAGATTGCGCTCCACATCGACCGCGAGCGCCTTCAGCGGCGAGACATACAGCACACGGCAGCGCTTGACCGGATCCGCGGGCGGGGGAACGGAGGCCAGCCTGTCGAGCGACGCGAGGAAGGCGGCCAGGGTCTTGCCGGAGCCGGTGGGCGCCACGACCAGTGCGTCCGACTCCTCCGCCAGCGCGCGCCAGGCGCCCGCCTGGGCGGACGTGGGCGCGCGGAAGGCTCCCGTGAACCAGGCCCGGGTCGCGGGTGAGAAGGCATCGAGAGCCGAGGCGGGTGCGGAGCCCGGCGAGATCTGACCCATGGAGTCCATCGTGCACCTCACCACTGACAACGCCGCCGCACGGCGCAGAATGGCCCCATGGGAGCGGGAGAGAGCGCGCGGCACTGGCGGCATCCGCAGCTGCCGGGCGTCGATCTGCTGCGTGCGCGCTATCTGACCAAGACCTTCGCCCGGCACACGCACGACGCCTACGTCATCGGGGCCATCGCCGAGGGCGTCGAGGTCTTCCGGCACCGCGGCGCCGAGCACCGAGCCGGGCCGGGCGGGCTGGCGCTGATCAATCCCGGTGTCCCGCACTCGGCCCACGCGGGCGGGCCGGAGGGCTGGCGCTACGACGTGCTGTATACGGACCCGGGACTCGTCGCCGGCATAGCCGCCGAGACCGCGTCGGTCCGCGGCACCCCGGGCTTCGCCACCGCCGTCGCCGACGATCCCGGGAGCGCCGGTCTCGTCGCCCGCGTACACCGCGCCGCGGAGGAAGGGCAGGTGCTCGCCGCGGACAGTCTGCTGCGGATCGCGGTGGCCAGGCTGCTGCGGCTGCACGGCGGTCCGCTCCCCTCGCGTCCCCTCACGACGGCAGGTGCCAGGACGGCGGAGCGCGCTCGTGCGGTCCTGGAGGAGCGGATGGCGGACCCTCCCACCCTGGAAGGGCTCGCGGACCAGCTGTCCACCGGAGTGTTCGCGCTGCTGCGGGCCTACCGCGAGCGGTACGGGATGCCGCCGCACGCCTGGCTGACCGACGCCCGTGTGCACCGGGCGCGCTCGCTGCTGGAGGCGGGCGTGCCACTCGCGGACACCGCTGCCGCGGTGGGCTTCACGGACCAGTCGCATCTCAGCCGGCACTTCGGACGCATCGTGGGCGTACCGCCGGGCGCCTACCAGCGCGAGCGTCTGCGGCCCGGCTGAACCACCCTGGCGGGCGCCGTGTGCGCGGCCTCGCTGTACGGGGCCGGCGGCCGGGGCGCAAGAACGTACAAGACCGCGGGGGCGTCCCGCGGCTAACGTGACGCCCGTGCTCGAACAGAAAGACGACTCACAGCCTCCCACCAGCCCGCACTCCACTCCGGGTGCCGACGACCGCGCAGTCGTACGCGACGCGCTGGGCGTGGGGGTCGCCGTCGGGCTGTCCGGATTCGCCTTCGGTGTGACGGCGGCCGGCGCGGGCGTCAGCCTGCCGCAGACCTGCGCGCTCAGTCTCTTCGTCTTCACGGGGGCCTCGCAGTTCGCCCTCGTGGGGGCGCTCGCGGCGGGCGCGAGCCCGCTGACGGCAGCGGCGGGAGCGTTCTTCCTGGGCGTACGGAACGCCTTCTACGGACTGCGCCTTGCCACCCTGCTGCGGCTGCCGCGCGCGATACGTCCTCTCGCCGCGCACATGGTCATCGACGAGACCGCCGCGGTCACGCTCGCCCAGCGGACCCGGCGGGGCGCCCGTATCGGCTTCACGGTCACCGGCGTGACTCTCTTCGTGCTGTGGAACCTCACCACGCTGCTCGGCGCGCTGGGAGCGGGCGCGCTCGGGGACACGAAGACATGGGGCCTGGACGCGGCGGGGCCCGCGGTCTTCCTGGCACTGCTGGCACCGATGCTCCGCACGTCCGCCGCCCGCGCCACCGCCGCGCTGGCCGTCGCGCTGGGGCTCGGGCTGCTGCCCGTACTGCCGGGAGGCGTGCCGGTACTGCTCGCGGCGCTGGCGGCGCCGGCCGTGCTGCTGCTGCGCGGACGCCGGGAGCGGGAGCGGGGGGACGAGGCCGGGACGGGGACGAAGACGGGGACGGAGACCGCGCCGGGGACTGGGACGGAAACCGCGACGGTTACGGAGAAGGGGGAGGAGCGGCGATGAGCGTGTGGATCGCGATAGGCGCGACTGCTCTGGGCTGCTACGCCGCGAAGCTGCTCGGGCTGTCCGTGCCCGAAGGGATGCTGGAACGCCCGGTCGTCAAGCGGCTGGTGACGCTGCTTCCGGTCGCGCTGCTCGCCGCGCTGACGGCACAGCAGACCTTCAGCGACGGCGGGGCGCTGCTGCTGGACGCGAAGGCGGCGGGGCTTGGGGCGGCAGCGGTGATGCTGCTGCTCCGTGCGCCCTTCCTCGTGGTGATCGCGGCCGCGGTGCTGGTCACGGCCGCGGTACGCGCACTGGGCTGGTCCGCGTGAGCGGAGGGCCCATGGGGCCGGCGGCCGGTGCGGACCGGGCCTGGATACTGGGCCCATGCGCTTGACGGACTTCTGGCAGCGGATGGCGGACCACTTCGGCGAGTCCTACGCGGACTCCTTCGCCCATGACCATGTGATGTCCGAACTCGGCGGCCGTACGGTCTGCGAGGCCCTGGACGCGGGCTGGGACGCGAAGGAGATCTGGCGCACGGTGTGTGCCGTCATGGAGGTGCCCGCCGAGAAGCGGTGATCCTGCAGGGCTCCAGTCGGCGGCCGTGACTGTGGAGCCGCGGCTGTGGGGCCGTGGCCGCCGGCCGTGCCGTGGCAACTCGCCTTTTTGGGCGGGGATTTCGGTAGTTGTCCACAGGATTTCAGGGTGGCTTGACGCAAAAATCGAACATCGATTCTTATGGAGGCTCTGGCGGGGTCCTCCCGCTCCCCCTTACCGGGTGAGGAGCAGGGAGCCGGGCCGATTGTCAGTGGCAGACGCTAGCGTCGTGGACGTGAAGCGATCGACTCAAGCAAACCGGGTGGCCCCAATGGCAGAAACCGACCGCGAGAAGGCGCTCGAAACCGCCCTCGCGCAGATTGAACGGCAGTTCGGCAAGGGCGCCGTGATGCGCATGGGAGAGCGGCCGAACGTGCCCGTCGAGGTCATCCCCACGGGTTCCACCGCCCTCGATGTCGCTCTCGGCGCCGGCGGCCTGCCGCGTGGCCGCGTCGTCGAGGTGTTCGGGCCGGAGTCCTCCGGCAAGACGACCCTGACACTGCACGCGGTGGCCAACGCCCAGAAGGGCGGCGGCACGGTCGCGTTCGTCGACGCGGAGCACGCCCTCGACCCCGAGTACGCGAAGAAGCTCGGTGTCGACACGGACGCGCTGATCCTCTCCCAGCCGGACAACGGCGAACAGGCCCTGGAAATCACGGACATGCTCATCCGATCCGGTGCGCTCGACCTGATCGTCATCGACTCCGTCGCCGCGCTCGTGCCGCGTGCGGAGATCGAGGGCGAGATGGGCGATTCGCACGTGGGCCTCCAGGCCCGGCTGATGAGCCAGGCACTCCGGAAGATCACCGGCGCGCTGAACCACTCCAAGACCACTGCGATCTTCATCAACCAGCTGCGCGAGAAGGTCGGCGTCATGTTCGGGTCGCCCGAGACCACGACGGGTGGCCGCGCGCTGAAGTTCTACGCCTCCGTGCGGCTCGACATCCGCCGCATCGAGACGCTCAAGGACGGTACCGACGCCGTGGGCAACCGCACCCGCGTCAAGGTCGTCAAGAACAAGGTCGCCCCGCCCTTCAAGCAGGCCGAGTTCGACATCCTCTACGGACAGGGCATCAGCCGCGAGGGCGGGCTGATCGACATGGGCGTGGAGAACGGCTTCATCCGCAAGTCCGGCGCCTGGTACACGTACGAGGGCGACCAGCTGGGCCAGGGCAAGGAGAACTCCCGCAACTTCCTGCGCGACAACCCCGATCTGGCCAACGAGATCGAGAAGAAGATCAAGGAGAAGCTGGGCATCGGAGTGACGCCCGAGGAACCGGGCGGAGAGCCCGGTGCCGACGCCGCAGGTGCGGCAGCGCCCCCGGCCGACGGTTCCGCGGAAGCGGTCAAGACGGCGCCGGCTTCGAAGGCGAAGGCTCCCAAATCCGCTGCCGCGAAGAGCTGATCCGTGACACGGCGCACACAATGGCCGGTCCAGGAAGACAGCGGTGGCCCCACTTCGTCGAGGGCCGAGGTGGGGTCACCGCGTTCTGCCCGCACATCACGCAGGCGCACGTCCGGTGCCCGGCGCACAGGTGAGGGAGCGCTGCCGGGCGACGCCGAGGACGGTGACGGCCAGGCCGCGGAGGACGGTGACGCCCGGGCGGAGGCAGACGGGCTCGCAGACGCCGCTGGTGACGGTGAGGGGGGCCGGTCGCAGGGAGCCGGGCCGGAGAAGGACCCTGCGGAGCAGGCAAGGGCCATTTGTCTGAGGCTGCTCACCGGCACGCCGCGGACGCGTCGGCAGCTCGCCGACGCCCTGCGGAAGCGGGAGATCCCGGACGACGTCGCCGGGGAGGTGCTCTCCCGCTTCGAGGAGGTCGGGCTGATCGACGATGCCGCCTTCGCCGACGCGTGGGTCGAGTCCCGCCATCACAGCCGGGGGCTGGCCCGCAGGGCACTCGCGCGCGAACTGCGCACCAAAGGGGTGGATTCCCAGGTCGTGGACGACGCCGTCGGGCAGCTCGATGCCGAGCGGGAGGCGGAGACGGCGCGTGCTCTGGTGGAGGGGAAGCTGCGCTCCACCAGGGGGCTCGACCGGGAGAAGCGCATCCGCCGCCTCGCCGGGATGCTGGCCCGCAGGGGGTACGGCGAAGGGCTCGCGTTGCGTGTGGTGCGGCAGGCACTGGAGGAAGAGGGGGACGATCCGGAGCTGCTGGACCGGTATCTGCCAGAGGACTGACTTCCTCAGCCCACCGCGTCGCCCGCCGCCGGTCGTTGTGCGGCATGCGCCGGTCTATCCGTCGTCTACCGGCGTGCTCCGCGGGACGTTGCCGGCCGGTTTCCGGAAAGGGTGCCTCCGCGCACGGCGTCCGCGCACGCTCGCAACTGACCGGTGCGCGGCCCGGGCAGGGCCACCACCAGATGACCGTCGGGCCGTATCACCAGCACGGTGTGTGCGGCCGCGCCCGGATACTGTTCCGTCACCAGCAGCCGGGCCTTCAGGGGCAACGCGTCCACGGCCGCGGCCAGTTCGGGCATCAGGCCGGCCGAGAGCCAATGCCGGCTGTCCCAGACGGCGGTGCCCGGAGCGACGAGCAGCACCAGCAGTTCGCTGCCCGAGCCGCACAGCTGTGCGCGCAGCCTCCCGCGCTCCCCGTCCAGCGCGATCACCGGCACATCCTCGACGGGCCCACCAGGCAGCGTCCCGACCGGCACGGTCTCGACGGCGCTCCGCGCGGGTGTGAGCGGCGAGTGCCGGTATGTGGCGGGCGCCCCCAGCAGCCCGCGCCCCAGATGCCCGTCCGTCAGCAGCTCCAGCGGTGTACGGGCGCCGCCGCCCGGCAGCATCGACCGCAGACCGCCGCCCTCCCTGCGTACCAGCGGCAATGCCTGGTCGACAGCGCGGAGCCGGGCTCCCACGGCGCCGCGCCGCTCCGACTCGTAGCTGTCCAGGAGCACTTCGACGGCGTCCCGGTCCACGCGCGGCCCCCGTACGCCGTTGGCCTCGTGCCAGGCCAGAGCCAGCTTCCAGGCGAGGTTCGCCGCGTCGCGCAGCCCTTCGTCCACCGACTGCACGCCGAGCGCCCCGACGAGATGGGCTGCGTCGCCGGCGAGGAACGTACGTCCCACACGCCAGCGCCGTGCGAGCCGCTGGTGGGATGTGTGGACGCCGGTGTCGAGGAGTTCGTACGGACCGACGTCCTCCGCACCGCCGCCACTGCCGCCACCGCGCCCCCCGCCGGCTCCGCCGTCGCGCCCCGCTCCTCCCACTCCGTACCACTGGCCGAGGGTGGCGTGGACGCGCTCCAACAGGGCGTCCGGGGTGACGAGTTCGCCGCGCGGGGGCAGCAGCCAGTCGAGCCGCCATACGCCGTCCGGCAGCGGCCGGGCCGTCACCTCCGTCTGCCGCCCGCCACTGCCACGTCCACCGCCACCCCGGCCGGCGCCGCCTCCGCCGCCCAACTCCCGGTGCAGCACGGCCTGTTGTTCCCACGGAAGCTCTGTGCGCAGCGCAGCGACCGCATGCCGCTCGACTGCGGTACGGCCCGCGAAGGGCACACCGAGCAGTTTCCGTACGGTGGAGCGTGCGCCGTCGCAGCCGACGAGATAGCTGCCGCGCCACCAGGTGCCGCCCCTGCCGGGCCTGTTGCCCCGCCCACCGCTGACCTCCGGCAGGCGGTCCGGGCCGTCCGAGCCGTACCCGCCTCCCCCGTCGCCGTCGCCGGCCGCCGGGACAGGGACGGCGGAGCCGCGCGGCCGCGTGTGCGCGGTGACACCCGTCGCGTCCTGCTCGACGATGTCGACGTGGCTGCGGGTGACGATCTGTGCGAGCTTCTCCCGCGCGAGCGCGTCACGCAGCCCGCGCTCCAGCGCATGCTGCTCCAGATGCAGCGGTGCCGTCTCCTCCGTCAACTCCACGTCCTGGACGAGCTGTTGACGGCGTCTCGTGCTCCAGCGGGTCCAGCGCGCGCCCGGGACGGCGGAATCCGGAGCCGTCAGTGCCGCGAGCCACGAGGCGGTGTCGGGGCGCAGCACACAGCTGCGGGCGGCCCGCACGGTCACCTCCCCGTCGCCGTTGTCCAGTACCAGCGAGGGCACACCGGATTTCGCGAGCGCCAGTGACAGTGCGAGCCCGGCCGGCCCCGCGCCGACGACGATGACTTCGGACTCACTCACGCGTGCGTCCCCGTGCGGTGCCGGACAGCGCGGACCGCACGGCCCGCGCAGGCGGCTGAGGAGGGGGGAGAGGAAACGGGTGGAGCACAGTGCGCGATCACGAAACGTATGCAACCCAGTGCCAGGTCACCCGTCAAGCTGAGGTGGAGCGGCGGGAGCGGCTGCCCGGACAGATCGTGACAAGTCCAGGCCGCCGCTCCCGTGCTGACGGCTACCGCCGGCCGTTCCTCCGCGGACCACCGGCCGCGCTCCGGTGGGGATGCGGCCGTCGCGACATGACCGGCTCTCCGCGTCAGGTCGCCGGTCCTGCGCCCCCGCCCATGTCGGGTGCCGCCTTCTGCGCTTCGGCCACCTTGATGCCCGTCTTGGCCCGCCGCCCCCGCTTCTCGATCCAGTTGGCGAGCGCGGACAGGGCGAGGCACATCGCGACGTAGATGGCGCCGAAGACCAGCACGACCGGGACGTAGGGGTTCTCCCCGTCGACGAGGATGGTGCTGGCCATCTGCCGCCCGGCGTACAGGAGTTCCTCGTAGGTGATGACGAAGCCGAGCGAGGTGTCCTTGAGCGTGACGACGAGCTGGCTGACGATCGTCGGCAGCATGGACCGCACGGCCTGCGGGATGAGGACGGTGGTCATCACCTGCGTCTTGCTCATGCCCAGCGCGTACGCGGCCTCGCTCTGCCCCTTGGGTACGGCGAGGATGCCCGCGCGCAGCACCTCGGCCTGCACCGCGCCGTTGTAGAGCGTGAGGCCGATGACCACCGCCCACAGCGGGTCGCTGGTGAAGAAGCCCACCCACAGCACGTAGATGGTGATCAGCAGCGGCACGGCCCGGAACAGTTCGATGACGCCTGTCGCCACCCAGCTGACGGGCCTGTGGTCGGAGAGCCGTGCCACCGCGAGCAGCACGGCCAGCACCAGCGACAGAACACCCGCGATCGCGAACGCCTCAAGGGTGCTGACGAGGCCCTTGGCGATGGAGTTGCGCACCCCGGCGTAGTTGAAGATGTCCCACATCGCACCGTCCAGATGGCCCTTCGCGGCCAGCCGGTAGACGATGAAGGCGATCAGCCCGAGAAGCGCGGCGGAGCCTGCGACGGCGTAGATGCGGTTGCGTGCGCGGGCCTTGGGGCCCGGAGAGTCGAAGAGAACGGACGAGCTCATCGGGCGACCTCCATCCTGCGCTCCAGCAGCCGGAAGAAACCGCTGATCAGGAAGACGAGCACCAGGTAGGCGAGGGCCACCCAGACGAAGATGACCATGACGTTGTAGCCCTTGTCGCTCAGCACCTTCTGGACGCTGAAGAGTTCGGGGTTGTTGAAGGCGCCGGCGATGGCGGAGTTCTTCGTGAGCGCGATCATGATGCTGCTCAGCGGGGGGAGCACGGTCCGCGTCGCCTGCGGCAGTACGACCATGCGGAGTGTCTGTACGAAGGTCATCCCGAGGCTGCGGGCGGCCTCGGCCTGCCCGAGCGGCACGGTGCTGATGCCGGAGCGAACCGCTTCGCACACGAACGACGAGGTGTAGAAGCCGAGCGCCAGTACGCCCAGGACGTACGAGCTGATGCCGGGGAAGAGGACCTGCGGCAGCACGAAGAAGGCCACGAGGAAGAGCAGCGTAAGCGGGGTGTTGCGCAGCAGCGTCACCCACGCGGTGCCGAACGCACGCAGCGGCGGCACCGGCGAGACCCGGAAGCCGGCTATCAGCACGCCGAGTATGAGCGCGAGCGCGGCACTGGCCGCGGTCAGCGAGACCGTTCCGATGAATCCGTCGCGGAACAGGTCCAAGTGGTCGAGCAGAACATTCATAGGGTCTCCGCAGGGCGGTCAGGGAATGCCGCGTCCCGTACGCCCGCCCGTGCGGACGGGCGTACGGGACGCGGGTTGGCGCCGGCCGGCCGGTCGGTCGTGACCGCCGCGCGAGGTGGGCTGTGCCGTCGGATCAGGCTGTCTGATACGCCGGCGCATCCCGGAGAGTCGGTCAGCGCTCGAGGGCCGGCGGCTCCTCGAACTTCGAACCGGAGCGGCCCAGCGTCGCGTCGTAGGCCTTCTTGTAGCTGCCGTCCTTCTGGTGCGCCTCGACGGCGTCGAGCACGGCGCTCTGCAGCTCCTTGTCGTCCTTCTTGAGGCCGATGCCGTACGGCTCCTCGCTGAAGGTCTCGCCGACGACCTTGAGCTTGGTGGGACGCTCGGCGGCGTAGCCCTTGAGGATGGCGTCGTCGGTCGTCATGGCGTCGACCTGGCCGTCGAGGAGCTGCTTGACGCAGTCGGTGTACTTGCCGAACTCGACGGGCTCGGCGCCGAACTTGGACTTGTTGTCCTTCAGGTTCTGCAGCGGCGTCGAACCGGTGACGGAGCAGACCTTCTTGCCCTTGATGCTGTCCGGGCCCTTGATCGACTTTTCGTCCTTGCGGACCAGGAGGTCCTGCCCGGCCATGTAGTACGGGCCGGCGAAGCTGACCTGCTTCTTCCGCTCGTCGTTGATCGTGTACGTGCCGACCATCAGGTCGACCTGGCCCTTGGAGATCGCGGTCTCGCGGACGGACGAGTCGATCGTCTTGAACTGGACGTCCTTCTCCGGGTCGAAGCCCAGGTCGGCGGCGACCATCTTGGCGACCTCGATGTCGAAGCCCTCGTACTTCTTGGACGAGGGGTCCTGGAAGCCGAGGTAGGGCTGGTCGGACTTGGCGCCGATGATCAGCTTGCCGCGCTTCTGTGCCTTCTTCAGCACGGGCGAGTCGACCTTGACGTCCTTGGCGACCTTGTACTCCGGCAGCGCCTTGGTGTCCGTGTCGCCGCCGGGCTTGTCACCGGCGGGGCCTTCCTTGCCACCGCAGGCTGTGGCGGACAGGGCGAGAGTGAGGACCACGGCCGCCGAGGCGGCGGTCTTCCGGAACTTCATGATGGGCATCCCTTGCGCTCGGTGTTCTGCTGGTCGGCGGTGTTACGCCGCCGGTCGTGCGGGTCGCCGGCGGTGCGGGCGGCTGCCGCGGGTCCGGCCTCCGGCTGCCGGTGGGGTGGCAGCCGGACGGCCGGTGAACCGGGGCGGCTGGGGCCGGCGGTCGTTGCGGGGGCGTTGCTGGCTGGACTGGGATCTGCTTCGCAGATCTGCTCGGAACTGCTCTCTGAACTGGGCTGATCTGCCAGGAACCGACCGAATCCCGCTCGGAAGGTTCCGCTCAGCGGCACATCAGTGATGAAGGATCTTCGCAAGGAAGTCCTTCGCCCGGTCACTGCGGGGGTTGTTGAAGAACTGGTCCGGCGTCGCCTCCTCGACGATCCGCCCGTCCGACATGAAGACGACGCGGTTGGCGGCCGAGCGTGCGAACCCCATCTCGTGTGTGACGACGACCATCGTCATGCCCTCGTCGGCGAGCTGCTTCATCACCTCGAGGACCTCGTTGATCATCTCGGGGTCGAGCGCCGACGTGGGCTCGTCGAAGAGCATCACCTTGGGGTCCATGGCGAGCGCGCGGGCGATGGCCACCCGCTGCTGCTGCCCCCCGGAGAGCTGTGCGGGGTACTTGTCGGCCTGGTTGCCGACGCCGACGCGGTCGAGGAGGGCACGTGCCTTCGTCTCGGCGGCCTGCTTCTCGGTGCGGCGGACCTTGGTCTGCCCCAGCATCACGTTCTCCAGCACCGTCTTGTGCGCGAAGAGGTTGAACGCCTGGAAGACCATGCCGACGTCCGCACGCAGCTTCGCCAGCGGCTTGCCCTCCTGCGGGAGCGGCTTCCCGTCGATGGAGATGTGGCCCGAGTCGACCGTCTCCAGACGGTTGATCGTGCGGCACAGGGTGGACTTGCCCGACCCGGAGGGCCCGATGACGACGACGACCTCTCCGCGCGCGATCTTCAGGTCGATGTCCTGGAGCACATGCAGCGCACCGAAGTGCTTGTTGACGTTGTCCAGTACGACCAGATCTTCCGCGGCCGGCGCGGCGTCCTTGGTCACCGATACTTCGCTCATCGGCGTGTAGCTCCGTCCTCGTCGGTTGCGAGGACACTAATGAGCTACCGCCACCAGCGTCATTACATCTGAGGGGAAATTGAGCATAACGATCCCGTCGCGGTCGTCACCCGCACGCACGATCGCCGCGGAATCCGTAGTCTGTCGTACCGGCTGCATGACGGAAAGCCGGTGGGATCAGGAGCCCCTTGACTCACCTGCGCCGATACGGGTGGATGCAGTGCTTGTGCGCGGGCCCGCCGCGCACCGGGACGGCATCGCGGAGGGAGGCCCGAGTGAGGTTGCTGCTCGTCGAGGACGACAATCACGTCGCCGCGGCTCTCTCAGCCGTGCTCGAGCGCCACGGCTTCGACGTGGTGCACGCCCGCAGCGGCGAGGAGGCACTGCGTGAGCTGCTGCCCTCCGACGAGGTGGCTCCCTTCGGAGTCGTCCTGCTCGACCTGGGGCTGCCGGACCAGGACGGCTTCGAGGTCTGCGGCCGCATCCGGAAGATAAGCAGCACTCCCGTGATCATGGTGACCGCGCGCGGCGGCGTGCGCTCCCGCATCCACGGCCTCAACCTGGGCGCCGACGACTACGTGGTCAAGCCGTACGACACCGGTGAGCTGCTCGCCCGCATCCACGCCGTCAGCCGCCGGGCGGCCGTCCCCGACGAGAGCGAGGGCACTGCACGCGACGACAGCGTCCCCGCGGACTCCACCCTCCGCGTCGGAGCCGTCACCATCGAGCTGCCCACACGGCAGGTGTGCGTGGACGGCACGGCCGTCTCGCTGACACGCAAGGAGTTCGACGTGCTGGCCCTGCTCGCGCAGCGCCCCGGCGTCGTCTTCCGCCGCGAGCAGATCATCAGCGAGGTGTGGCGCACCAGCTGGGAGGGGACGGGCCGGACGCTGGAGGTGCACGTGGCGTCGCTGCGCTCCAAGCTGCGCCTGCCCGCGCTGATCGAGACGGTACGGGGCGTCGGCTACCGTCTCGTCGAGCCGTCACAGACCGTCTAGCCGCAGGGGACCGGGGGCCGTAAGAGGATGCACGCCCGTCTGCTGCCACTCCTGCTCGTCCTGCTCGCCGGTGTGCTGCTCGCCCTGGGCTTCCCGCTCGCCGCCAGCCAGGCCGCAGCCGAACAGCAGCGCGTCGTCGTCGACCGCATCGACGACACGGCCCGCTTCGCCGCGCTCGCCCAGTTCGTGGCCTCCTCACCGGACGAGGGCGAGCGCCGGGCGATACTCCAGGACGAGCTGCAGCGGTATCACTCCCTCTACGGCATCGAGGCCGGCGTCTTCCTCCGCGACGGCCGCGCCCTCGCCGTGGCCCCCGACGGCTGGAACGTGCCCGACTCCGGGCAGGGCGCCGACGCCTTCGCCGAGGCGCTCGCCGGACGGCGCAGCCACGACCCCGCGCAGGTGTGGCCCTGGCAGGAGGGACGCATCGCCGTCGCCTCGCCGGTCATCCGCGACGGCGACGTGGCGGCGGTGGTGCTCACCGATTCACCGACCGGGCATCTGCGCTCGCGCATCCTGCAGGGCTGGCTGCCGATCATCGCGGGCGAGGCCGCCGCGACGCTGCTCGCCGTGGGTCTGGCCCTGCGCCTGACGGGCTGGGTGCTCCGCCCCGTACGGACCCTGGACCGGGCCGCCCACGAGATCGCCGTCGGCCGGTTCAAGTCCCGCGTCGCCGTCTCGGGCGGTCCTCCGGAGCTGCGGCGGCTGACCCGCTCCTTCAACGAGATGGCCGACAACGTCGAGGACGTGCTGGAGCAGCAGCGCGCCTTCGTGGCCGACGCCTCGCACCAGCTGCGCAACCCGCTCTCCGCCCTGCTGCTGCGCATCGAGCTGCTCGGGCTCGAACTGCCCGAAGGCGAGGAGGAGTTCAAGTCCGTACAGGCCGAGGGGAACCGGCTGGCACGGGTGCTGGACGACCTGCTCGACCTGGCTCTGGCGGAACACGCCTCGGCCGACCTGCGGGTGACGGACGTGGCGGAGCTGGCGGCGGAGCGAGTGGAGGCGTGGCGTCCGGTCGCCGACATCAGGGGCTGTGTGCTGGAGTCGGCGGGGCCGCAGGCGGTGACGGGATGGGCGGACCCCGTCGCGCTCTCCAGCGCCCTGGACGCGGTCGTGGACAACGCCATCAAGTTCACGCCGGAGGGCGAGCGGGTCACCGTGAGCGTCTCCCGGGAGGGCGACAGCGTCACCGTGGAGGTCGCGGACCACGGGCCGGGGCTCACCGAGGAGGAGATGGAGCGGATCGGCGACCGCTTCTGGCGCAGCAACCGGCACCAGAACATCTCCGGCTCAGGGCTGGGCCTGTCCATCACGAGGGCGCTGCTGGCGTCGGGCGGCGCGGAGCTCGCGTACGCGCACAACGAACCGAAGGGACTGCGCGTCCTGATCACGGTGCCGCGGAATCCGCCCACGGCCGACGACGGCGACGAGGGCGGCCGGGACGGCAAGGCGCCCGGGCAGGTCGTCTCCTTGATCAAGCGACCCCGGTGATCCGCTGACACGGAGAGCCGGGGGCCGTGGCCCGGAGCGACTCTTGCCGGGCCCGTGCGGAGGCCCGCTCCGGCAGGCCCCCGCACGGCGTGCGCGCCCCGCTACGCCTTCGCGAAGCGCAGCGTGAGGATCTGGAAGGGGCGCATCGTCACCTCCACGGAACCGTCCGGTGACAGTACGTGCGCGGAGGTCGCGGCGGTCTCCTCCAGCGGCCGCTCCAGCAGATCCGTCTCGGTCACGGACGTCACCGGTGTGCCCGTACGGAGCACCGCTCGTGCGCGCCCGCCGTGCGACTCGTACAGCCGCACCACGACATCCCCGCTGCGGTCGTCCGCCAGCTTCACCGCCTCGACCACGACCTGGTCGTTGTCGACGCCGATCAGCGGCTCGACGGTGCCGCCGGCCCCCCGCACCGTGCGCTCCGGCAGATTGATCCAGTGGCCCTCCCGCACCGCGTCGCCCACGCTCGCGCCCGGTGCGAGCGCGAAGCGCAGCCGGTGTGTGCCCTGGTCGGTCTCCGGGTCCGGGTAGCGCGGTGCCCGCAGCAGCGACAGCCGCACGGTGGTGGTCTGGCCGCCGTCCTCGCGGACGGCACGGGTCACGTCGTGCCCGTACGTCGAGTCGTTGACGAGCGCGGCACCCCAGCCCGGCTCCTCCACCTGCAGCCAGCGGTGGGCGCAGATCTCGAACTTGGCAGTCTCCCATGAGGTGTTGGTGTGCGTCGGACGGAAGACGTGCCCGAACTGCGTCTCACCCGCCGATCGGTCCGCCTTCACATCCAGCGGGAAGGCCGCCTTGAGGAACATCTCGCTCTCGTGCCAGTCCACTTCGGTGTCGATGTCGAGCACCTTCGAACCGGCGCGCAGTGTCAGCCGCTGCACCACCGTCGAGTCCCCGAACGAGCGGGCGACGCGTACGGTCGCGCTCTCCTCGCCCGACTCGGCCAGATCCAGCTCGTCCGTACCGGTCAGGTCGGTGACGTTGTGCCGGTAGAAGGAGTCGACGTCCCAGGCGTCCCAGTGGTTGGGCAGATCCGGGTGGATCTGGAGCAGGTTGGCCGCCTCGCCCGGTGCGACGCTCTCGCGGCGGGCGTCCTTGTCGTAGGCGGAGACGACCAGGCCGCGCCCGTCGACCTCGATACGCAGCAGCCCGTTGGCCAGGACCCAGCCGCCGCCGGGGCGTGCCTCGGCCGTGACGGGCGTCCCGCCGGTGCGCTCCCGGGCCGGCGCCGCGCCACCGGCGGCCACGCCGTCGCGCGCGTGCGGCGCGGCGTTGAAGACGACCGGCTCGTCGCCGTCGCCGGCGAGGGCCGCCTGCGCGCCCGCGATGATCTCCTCCAGTTCGGCCCGCACCCGCGCGTACGTCTCCCGGGCCTCGCGGTGCACCCACGCGATCGACGAGCCGGGCAGGATGTCGTGGAACTGGTGCAGCAGCACCGTCTTCCACAGCTCGTCCAGCTGCTCGTACGGGTAGGTGTGCCCGGTGCGTACGGCCGCCGTCGCCGACCACAACTCGGCCTCGCGCAGCAGGGATTCGCTGTGCCGGTTGCCCTGCTTGGTCTTGGCCTGTGAGGTGTACGTGCCGCGGTGCAGCTCCAGATACAGTTCGCCCGCCCAGACGGGCGCCTTCTGCGCGTACTCCTCCTGTGCCTTGGAGAAGAACGCCGAGGGCTTCTCGACCGTCACCCGCGGCGAGCCCTCCAGATCCTTCAGCCGCTCCGCCCGCGCCAGCATCTCGCGCGTGGAACCGCCTCCGCCGTCGCCCCATCCGAAGGGCGCGAGCGAGCGCGAAGCGCCGCCCTTCTCTCGGTAGTTGCGTGCGGCGTGCGCCATCTCGGCGCCGCCCAGGTCGGAGTTGTAGGTGTCGACGGGCGGGAAGTGCGTGAAGACGCGCGTGCCGTCGATGCCCTCCCACCAGAAGGTGTGGTGCGGGAACTTGTTCGTCTCGCTCCAGGAGATCTTCTGCGTCAGGAACCACTTGGCCCCCGCCAGCTTCACGATCTGCGGCATCGCCGCCGTGTAGCCGAAGGAGTCCGGCAGCCACACCTCCTTCGTCTCGACGCCGAACTCCTCCAGGAAGAACCGCTTCCCGTAGACGAACTGCCGCGCCATGGCCTCTCCGCCGACCATGTTCGTGTCGGACTCGACCCACATGCCGCCCACCGGTACGAACTGGCCGTCCGCCACCTTCTTCTTGACCTTCGCGTAGACCTCGGGCCGGTAGTTCTTGATCCACTCCAGCTGCTGCGCGGAGGACATGGCGAAGACGAACTCGGGGTGGTCGTCCATCAGGTTGACCATGTTCGACGCCGTACGCGCGACCTTCCGTACGGTCTCGCGCACCGGCCACAGCCACGCCGAGTCGATGTGCGCGTGCCCGACGGCGCTGATCCGGTGCGCGGAGGGGCGCGCGGGCGTGGAGAGCACACCGCTGAGCGCGGCACGCGCGGCGGAGGCGGTGCCAACGATGTCATGCAGGCTGAGAGCGTCCAGGGAATCCTCGATGGCACGCAGCAACTCCCAGCGCCGCGCGTCCTCCAGGGGCAGCTCCCGCATCAGCGAACCTGCCACCTCCAGGTCCTGGACCAGCTCCCACACCTCGGTCTCGAAGAGCGCGAGGTCCATCCGCCGCAGCCGGTAGAGCGGGCGGTCGTCGGCGGTGAGCCTGTCGCCCTGGTACGTCGGCGTCTGGGGCGTGTTGACGATGGGGTTCGCCGCAGCCTCGACGAACAGCTCCACCTCCTCGCCTCCGGCCGCCGCCTCGGCGATGCGGACCCAGTCGTTACGGGGATTGAGCGCCTTGACCGCTTCGCCGTCCGCCCGGTAGATCAGGCCCTCGCACTGGAAGCCCGGCATGTTCCGCTCGAAACCGAGATCCAGCACGGCCTCGACGGTGCGGCCCTGCCACTCCTGCGGCACCTGCCCCGTGACCTTGAACCACGTCGTGCCCCACGCCGGGCCCCATCGCTCACCGGCCTTCGAGGGCGCGTACGTGGCGGCGAGCCCCTCCGCGACGGGCACCGGCTCTCCCGGGACGTCCCAGCGTTCCACGGTCAGGGGGAAAGGGCTGCTGTATACGGCGGGCTTGATCCGCTCGGCCAGGACACGGCGCAGGCGGTCCTCAACGATGCGGCGGTCGTCGTGCATGCGGCTGCTCCGATCTACGGGTCCTCGGGTGCTGTGCTCGTTACGTTCGACCTGGTGAGGAGCCTGCCATCATGCGGGCCGCGAAGACAGCGTTGTGTTTCGGCCCGTGGTCGCGTATTGGAGGCACGGCGGCACGACGCTTCGTACCTGGACCCGGAGAACGGGCAATTGGCGGCAGACGTCGGCATCCGCACGCCGGAAGGCGGTCAGTTCCACACGGTTGGTTGTTGCCGAACCGCGGAGCGGGGGGAACGACCCGGGAGCGCCGGGAACGGGCCTGTCGGAGGGCGCCTACGGTTCCCCGGCCTGGTCCACGATGGCGTCGATCTCCACTTCGACGAGCCAGTCGGGATCGATGAACCGTGAGACCTCGACGAAGGTGGCTGCGGGACGGACCGAGGCGAACCGCTCTCCGTGAGCCTGCGCGGCCTCCCTCCACCGCGACACGTCGGTGAGCATGACGCGGGTCCGCACGACGTCCTGCAGCGAGGCTCCCGCTGCCTTCAACGCACTCTCTGCCACATCCAGGCACCTGACGGTCTGGGCGTGTACGTCGTCCTGTCCCACGGTGTTCCCGTCGTCGCCGATGGGAGCAGTACCGGCAACCACAACATGCGCGCCTTTGCGGACCGCCCGTGAGAACCCGATCCGTGGTTCGAGCGGCGATCCCGAACTGACTGTCTGCCGGCTGTGTTCCATCGCACCATGATCCCAGAGCGCTCCGCCGGAACGCATCCGCAGGCGTCGACACCCGGCGCGGCAGGCCGAGTTGGGGGCCGCTCCGGAGGGGGAGCGGGCAATGCGGTCCGGCGGTCCTGAGGCACCGGGGAGATCTGTTCAGCGGTGTCGGGGTCGTCTAACCTGTGGCTCGCTCGGACACCCCGCCAGGCCTCGGCCTGGGAGCCGGGGGCGGGCGGGGGCCGGGACCGCTGGGCGGTCCTCGCCGCATCAGGGGGCCGACGGCGGGGTGCGGTCGCAGAAGATCAGCGGGGGGACAGTCGGCATGTCTCAACTGGGCCATGGCCGCCCGGCGGTTCCGCCTGCCGGCGGCGGACAGCGACCGGGCTGGCCGACCACTCCGCCGCCGCACCGGCCGCTCGGGTCCGCCGATCCGGCCGAGGTCGGTCCGTACCGGCTGGAGGCCGTCCTCGGCGCAGGCGGGATGGGCCGCGTCTATCTGGGGCACACCCCGGCCGGCAGCGAGGTTGCGGTCAAGCTCGTGCACCGCGAGTACGCGGGCGACGGGGCGTTCCGCAAGCGCTTCGAGCAGGAGGTGGCCGCGGCCAGGCGGGTGCAGGGGCTCTACACCGTGCCCGTCGTCGACGCGGACCTGCAGGCCGACGAGCCCTGGCTGGCCACGGCATACGTCCCCGGGCCCTCCCTTCAGCAGGCCGTCGACGACGGCGGTCTCCCCGGAGGCAGTCCAGAGGGAGGTCCGCTGCCGGTCGATGCCGCACTGGTGCTGATCGCGAGGGTGGCCGAAGCCCTGCAGTCGATCCACGCCGCGGGCGTGATCCACCGCGATCTCAAACCCTCCAACATCATCCTCACCGCGGAGGGTCCCAAGGTCATCGACTTCGGCATCGCACGCGCCGCGGACGTCACTTCGGTGACCGGTACGGGGATGCGCGCGGGGACGCCCGCGTACATGGCGCCCGAATACATCAGAGGGCAGGCCCTCACCGAGGCCGTCGACATCTTCGCCCTCGGGCTCGTCGCGCACTTCGCCGCCACCGGAGGGCTCGCGTTCGGCGGTGGCAGCGCACACAGCGTCACCTACCGCATCCTCGAACAGGAACCCGACCTCGGCGACTGCCCCGAGCCCCTCCGTACGGTCGCCGCCCGCTGCCTGGAGAAGGACCCTCAGCGGCGGCCGACCCCCGCCGAGGTCATCCAGCTCTGCCGCAGTACGCCCGCGCCGGAAGGCACGGTCGTCGACGTCCACTCGGCTCCGACCCGGCCTGCTCACCCCGCCGAACCCGTCCTGCCGGGTTCGCCGGGCGCGGCCGCGGCGCCCGCGCCGCCTCCGACGAGGCAGGACCCGGCGCAGGGGACGCCTCGTCAGGCGCCGGACGCCCGCCCTGTGAGCCCGGCTCCGCCGGGTGCGTACTCCCCGAACCCGCATGCCGCCCTTGGTTCTTCCGCGTCCGGAGAGTCAGGTGCGTGGGTCGTCTGGAGCGCGCTCGGCGCCTTCCTTCTTGTCTCCGCCCTGATATCCGCCCTTCTCTTCCTTCCCGAACGCGATGGTTCTCCTCCCTGGCGCAAGCCCACGGCGACGCTCACCAGCCCGAACGACGCGGTTCGCGACGTGGCGTTCAGTCCGGACGGGAAGACGCTCGCCGCCGGTGTCCAGCAGGGCATGGTGCGGCTGTGGGACGTAGCCGGGCGCGAACAGCTGGCCACCCTCACCCAGCGCGACGAAGACGGCCAGGAGCAGGTGATCGGGATCTCCAGCGTCGAGTTCAGTCCCGATGGCAGGACGCTCGCGGCCGCCGCCGGCGACGGAACGGTGGGGCTGTGGGACGTGGCCGAGCGCAAGCAGACCGCCACCTTTGTCGCGAGTGACTCGGATCCGCTCCGGGACGTCGCCTTCAGCCCGGACGGCAAGCTGCTCGCCACAGGCAGCGAGGACGGCAAGGTGCGGTTGTGGGACGCCGGCAGCCGGAAGGACCGTGACCTCGCCACTCTCGACCACGGCCTGCCGGTGTGGGACGTCGAGTTCAGCCCGGACGGCCGGTCGGTGGCCTCCGCGGGTTACGAACCGGCCGGGGGCCTGACGCCCACGGCGAAGCTGTGGGACGTGGCGGGCCACAAGGAACGCCACAGCCTGCGTCACTCCAGGAGCGTCACGGGTGTGGCGTTCCGTCAGGACGGCAGGACCCTGGTCACGGTCAGTTCGTCGGACAAGATCAGGCAGTGGGATGTGGCCGGCGGTGGTGAGACGGAGCCCCTCAACGACGGAGGATTCACCTCGGCCGACGGTGTGGCGTCCAGCCCGGACGGCGAGACGGTCGCCACCGCCCACTGGCGTGAGGTGCGGCTGTGGGACCTGGCAGACGGCGAACCACGTGCCGTCCTGGAGGGCAACAAGAACAGTGTGAGCGGCCTGGCCTTCAGCCCGAGCGGCCGGCTCCTCGCAACCGCGGCCGAGGACGGCAAGGTGCGGCTCTGGAAGACTGCGAAGGACGGCTGACATGGGGCAGCTGACGGCTGACAATTTTCACCGGTTGTCAGCCGTCAGCCCGTAGCAGTCAGCTGTCAGTCGGTTGTCCTCAGCCGTCAGCCGTCAGCCGTCAGCCGTCAGCCGCCAACTGCCTGGCGCGCCCCGCTCGCTGCGACGCCTCACGGCTTCACCGACCTGTAGTAGTCGCGGGCGCCCCGGTGCAGCGGCAGCGGTGCCGTGTAGATCGCCGTACGCCTGTCGACCTTCTGCGCCGCGTGCACCTTCTCGCCGATCTGGTCACGGCTGTTGAGCACGGCGCGGGTCATGCCCTCCGTGAGGGCGGTGTCCGTACGGTCCGTGGTCACCAGCAGATTCGCGACGGCCACGGTGTTGACGGGCTCTCCCTGCTGCACCGCCGGATAGGCGTCGGCGGGCATCACGGCGGCCCGGTAGTGGCGCGTCTCGGGCTGCAGGGCGTGGAGTTCCTCCACCAGGTCGCCCAGCTGCACGAGCTGGATGTTGGTCTTGGCGGAGAGGTTCTCGATGGCGCTCGTCGGCAGGCCGCCGGACCAGAAGAAGGCGTCGATCCTGCCTTTCTCCAGCAGACCGGGCATGCGGTCGATGCCCTGACGCACCGCGTGCACGTCCTTGTCCACGTCGAGGCCCGCGGCGCGCAGCAGGCGTCCCGCGATGAGGTTCACGCCGGAGCGCTCCTGGCCGACGCCGACCCGCATGCCCTTGAGATCCCTCGCGCTGCGTACGCCCGAGCCCGCCGGGACGACGAGCTGGATGTAGTCGTCGTACAGCCGGGCGCACGCGCGCAGCCGGTCGGCTCCCGGTTCTTTCCCGTCGCGGTAGGTGGCCACGGCGTCCGAGGCCGCGATGGTGAAGGAGGCCTTGCCGGAAGTGACCATGTCCAGGTTCTGCACCGAGCCCTGGCTGGGAAGCAGCCGCAGCCGGACGTCGGGCATCTCGCGGTGGACCCGGTCCTGGAGGAGGGTGCCGTAGCGCGCGTAGACCCCCGTGGGCACCCCGGTGGCGAAGGAGACGTTGCCGCTCGGGGATGTGCTGCCGCTGGGCACCAGCCACCACAGCAGCAGGCTGAGCACGACGGCCGCGGCCGCCGCGGCGCGGAGCACGCGCCGCCTGCCGGGGCGCAGGCGGCCGCCCGTGAGGTGTGCGATTCGGGGGAGACCGGCCATGGACGGTGATCGTGCCAGCCGCGGGCGCGGGAAGCGAGGCCGGGGAGCCGGCCGCCTCCCCGGCGGGACTCCCGGTGCATGCGTTGGCCGGGTGCCCGGAGTCCTGACGTGGCCTGGCGCCGCGGCGCCCGGGCGCGGTCAACGCCGGCGCAGCCCCGAGAGCAGCCTCTCGACGGCGTCAGGAACGACGGTCTCCAGCTCCTCCACGTCGAGCATCCCGCTGTTGGCCATCGCGGCGAGCCCGTGGAGCGTCGCGAGCGCCACCTGCGCCAGGGACTCCGGGTCGCCGGGTACGAGTTCGCCCGACCCCTGCGCCTCCGAGATGACGCCCAGGGAGACCGCGAACGCCTGCTCCGCCGCCGCGTGCACGGACTCGGCGCCCTCGCGGTGCTTGCCGGTGTACATCAGCTCCAGCAGGGCCGCGTGCCGCGTTGCGAACCGGACGTACGCGCCTGCGAGGGCCTGGAGCCTGGCGGTGCAATCCGGTTCGGCGTCCCGTACGGCTCCGTCGAGGGCCTGGCCGAGGCGTACGAATCCGTCCTCGGCGAGCGCGTCCAGCAGCGCCTGCCGGTCGCCGAAGTGGCGGCGGGGGGCGCCGTGGCTGACGCCGGTCTCGCGGGCGAGTTCGCGCAGGGAGAGCGCCTGCACTCCACGCTCACGCACCGTCTCCTCGGCCCGTGCGAGAAGGGCGGCTCGGAGATTGCCGTGGTGGTACGAGCGGGCGCGCATGGCGGCAGAGTACTCGACTGCTTGTTTGCCTCCCTGGTCAACGGACACTTGGCGCAACGGCGTTGACGACGAATGTAGTCACTGACTACATTCCCTCCCATGACTACTTCCGCATGGACAGCGCAGCAACTCCCCGACCTCTCGGGCCGCACCGTCGTCGTGACGGGGGCCAACAGCGGACTCGGCCTCATCACGGCACGCGAGACGGCCCGCGCCGGAGCCCACGTCGTCCTCGCCGTGCGGGACACCGCACGCGGTGAGGCCGCCGCGTCCACGGTGCCGGGCAGCACCGAGGTGCGGCGGCTCGACCTCGCCGACCTCGCCTCCGTACGCGCCTTCGCCGAGGAGTGGCAGGGCACGCTCGACCTCCTGATCAACAACGCCGGCGTGATGGCGATACCCGAGCGCCGCACCGCCGACGGCTTCGAGATGCAGATCGGCACGAACCACCTCGGCCACTTCGCCCTCACCAACCTCCTGCTGCCGCACATCACCGGCCGCGTCGTGACCGTCTCGTCCACGGCCCACCGCATGGGGCGCATCGCCTTCGACGACCTCAACTCCCACAGCGGCTACAGCCGTTGGCGGGCATACGGGCAGTCCAAGCTCGCGAACCTGCTGTTCACCGCCGAACTGGCCCGGCGGCTGGAGGCCGTGAGCTCACCGGTCACCGCGCACGCCGCACACCCCGGCTACGCCGCTACGAACCTGCAGTCGCACTCGGGCAGCAAGGTGGAGAACGCGTTCATGACCGTCACGAACCGGCTGGTCGCCCAACGGGACGAGATGGGCGCCCTGCCCACGCTCTACGCCGCCACGCAGCCACTGCCCAGCGGCAGCTACACCGGCCCCGGCGGCCTCATGGAGAGCCGTGGGTACCCGGCGCCCGCCCGCAGGAGCGCGGCCGCGCGCAACGAGCGCGACGCCGAACGGCTCTGGGGCCTCTCCGAGAGCCTGACCGGAGTCGCCTTCCCGCTCGCCCCGGCCGCCTCCGGACGCGCCTGAGCCGCGGCCTGCTGCGGCAACGGGGGCAGCGGTGACGGGGCCCGCCGCGAGCGGGGACCCCGGAAGCGGCGGGCGTGCGCCGCGCCCGAGCGCGTACCCTGTCCGACTGAGATGACTGCGAAGACTTACGAGCTGCGGACGTTCGGCTGCCAGATGAACGTCCACGACAGCGAGCGGATGGCTGGCCTGCTGGAGGAGGCGGGCTACGTGCGCGCGCCCGAGGGCCCGAGCGGCGACGGCGGTGCCGCGGACCTCGTCGTCTTCAACACCTGCGCGGTGCGGGAGAACGCCGACAACCGCCTCTACGGCAATCTCGGTCAGCTCGCGCCGAAGAAGGCCGCGAGCCCCGGAATGCAGATCGCTGTCGGCGGCTGCCTGGCGCAGAAGGACCGCGAGACGATCGTGAAGAAGGCCCCCTGGGTCGACGTCGTCTTCGGCACGCACAACGTCGGCAAGCTGCCGGTGCTCCTGGAGCGTGCCCGCATCCAGGAGGAGGCGCAGGTCGAGGTCGCCGAGTCGCTGGAGGCGTTCCCCTCGACGCTGCCGACGCGGCGCGAGAGCGCGTACGCGGCCTGGGTGTCCGTCTCCGTCGGCTGCAACAACACCTGCACCTTCTGCATCGTTCCGCAGCTGCGCGGCAAGGAGAAGGACCGCCGGCCCGGCGACATCCTCGCCGAGGTGGAGGCGCTGGTCGCCGAGGGCGTCACCGAGATCACGCTACTCGGGCAGAACGTCAACGCCTACGGCTCGGACATCGGCGACCGCGAGGCGTTCGGCAAGCTGCTGCGCGCCTGCGGCCGCGTCGAGGGCCTGGAGCGCGTCCGCTTCACCTCCCCGCACCCGCGCGACTTCACGGACGACGTGATCGCGGCCATGGCCGAGACCCCCAACGTGATGCCGCAGCTGCACATGCCCCTGCAGTCCGGCTCGTCGCGGGTGCTGAAGGCGATGCGGCGCTCCTACCGGCAGGAGCGCTTCCTGAGCATCATCGAGAAGGTCCGCGCCGCGATGCCGCACGCTGCGATCTCGACGGACATCATCGTGGGCTTCCCCGGCGAGACCGAGGAGGACTTCCAGGAGACGCTGCACGTCGTGCGGGAGGCGCGCTTCGCTCAGGCGTTCACGTTCCAGTACAGCAAGCGGCCGGGGACGCCCGCCGCGGAGATGGACGGACAGATCCCCAAGAAGACCGTCCAGGAGCGGTACGAACGGCTCGTCGCCCTCCAGGAGGAGATCTCTTGGGAGGAGAACAAGAAGCAGGTCGGACGCACGCTCGAACTGCTCGTGTCCGAGGGCGAGGGCCGCAAGAACGACGCCACGAAGCGGCTGTCCGGGCGCGCTCCCGACAACCGGCTCGTGCACTTCGCCCGCCCCGCCGAACCGGTGCGCCCCGGCGACATGGTCACCGCGGAGGTGACCTACGCGGCGCCGCACCACCTGCTCGCCGAGGCGCCGCCGGCCTCTGTGCGGCGTACGCGCGCGGGCGACGCGTGGGAGGCACGGAACGCCGCGCCCCGCGACGCGGCCGGTCAGCAAGGCGTGATGCTCGGTCTGCCGGCCGTCGGCGTACCGGAACCGCTGCCGGCCGACGCGGGCGGCAGCGGCTGCGCCGTCTGCTGACGCGTACCGGAGCGCACTCAGGCCGTCCGGCCGGCGCAGAACCCGGGAGCGGCACCGGTCCGCACCGTGTGGTTACGCAGAGCGACTTGCGGCGTTAAGCTGCCCGCCATGCTTGTCGCCGCCGCCACATGCCCTTGTCCGCCCCTGCTCGTCCCCGAGGTCGCGGGAGGCGCGGCCCACGAGATGGACGCCGCCCGCGCCGCCTGCGACGACGCTCTCGGCGCCCTCGCCTCCGCACGCCCGGACCGTCTCGTCGTCGCCGGCCCCGCGGAGCAGTCCGCGCGGGGCACGCATCCCCAGGGCGCGAGGGGTTCCTTCCGCGGTTACGGGGTGGATCAGGAGGTCTCCCTGGGCAAGGGGGAGCCTCCCGCCGACGCCCGCCCGCTGCCGTCGTCCCTGGCCGTAGGGGCGTGGCTGCTGACACGCAACGAATGGACGGCCGCACCCGTCGAGGGCCTCGGCGTGGGCGAACCGCTCAGCCGCGCGCGCTGCGAGGAGACGGGCCGTCAACTCGCGGACTCTGCCGAACGGGTGGCTCTGCTGGTCATGGGCGACGGCACCAACTGCCGTACGGTCAAGGCCCCCGGCTACTTCGACGAGCGCGCCACGGCCTTCGACGCGGAGGCGGCCCGGGCCCTGGGGAACGCCGACGCCGGCGGACTGCTGGCGCTGGACGAGGAGTTGGCGTACGAGCTGAACGCTTCGGGCCGTTCCTGCTGGCAGCTGCTCGCGGGCGCGGCGGGCCGCGGCGGAGGCGCGGACGGGAACGCCAGGGGACTGCGGGGCAAGCTGCTCTACGACGAAGCCCCGTACGGCGTCGGCTACTTCGTGGCGAGCTGGACCTGACCCGCGAGCTTCACCACGCCTCGCGGTGACCTGACGCGAACGGGCGTGCGCCCGCCGGATCTCCGGCGGGCGCACCCACGTGTGCTCGCGGACCCTCGCGGACCGACAGCCGCCGGCCGTCCGGAAGCGGCGCGGTCAGGACCCGCTCTGAGGGCCCTTCCCGCCGCCGCCCTCGCGGCCGTACTTCTGGGCCTGGTCCTTGGCCTTCTGGGTGCCGGTCCGGATCTGGTTGCTGTACTTGCCCTTGGTCTTCGAGTCGGCCATGCCCGCGGCCTTGTCGATTCCCTTGGAGATCTTGTCGCTGTGCTGGCCCAGCATCCCCTTGACCTTGTCCATGAAGCCCATGGCGGCACCTTCCTTCCGTCAGCGGCAGTTCAGTTTCGGGCGTCGTCCGCGGCTTCGCTGTCGGCTGCTCCGTCTGCTGACTGCTGCTTCGGGATGCCGACGTCCTCGGACTCGTCCCCGGCTCCGGCCGCCCCAACCTCCTCTTCCTTCGCCTTCTCGCCCGCTCCGGCCTCAGCGGCCGGGGCGGCGCCGGCGGCCGGCTTCCGGGGCGACCCGGAAGAACGGCGCAGAAGTCTTGCAAAGACGCCCATATCTACACTCCTGACCTTACTCACGTGGCTGCGATCCGGCGCACCGGGAACGAGCGCCCCTCCCCGCCTGCGGCGGTACGGTCCCGGAATTCGGCTGCGGGACCCTCGCAACAGGCAACGAAACCGGAGGGCCGCCGTCACGTAGCTCGTTCGGGTCCGGAGGGGTGCGGGAGGTTTGCGACACTGACGGCGTGAATGCCGCACTCTCGTCCCCGTCATCCCCGCCCGTCGTCGCGGTCGTCGGCCCCACCGCCGCCGGGAAGTCCGACCTGGGCGTCGCACTCGCCCGCCATCTCGGCGGTGAGGTGATCAACGCGGACTCGATGCAGCTCTACCGCGGCATGGACATCGGGACGGCGAAGCTCGGCCGCACCGAGCGGGAGGGCGTCCCGCACCACCTGCTGGACATCTGGGACGTGACGGTCGCGGCCAGCGTCGCCGAGTACCAGCGGCTCGCACGAGCGGAGATAGACCGGCTGCGCGCCGCCGGCCGTGTCCCGGTCCTGGTGGGCGGTTCCGGCCTGTACGTACGCGGCGCGATCGACGCCATGGACTTCCCCGGCACCGACCCGGCCGTACGGCAGCGGCTGGAGGACGAACTCGCCGAACAGGGCTCAGGAGCGCTGCACAGACGGCTGGCCGGGGCGGACCCGCAGGCGGCACGCGCGATCCTGCCGAGCAACGGACGCCGCATCGTGCGGGCGCTGGAGGTCATCGAGATCACCGGACGGCCCTTCACGGCGAACCTTCCCGGCCACGAGGCGGTCTACGAGACGGTGCAGGTCGGAGTCGACGTCGCCCGCCCGGAGCTGGACGGGCGGATCGCGGCCCGCGTCGACCGGATGTGGGAGGAGGGCCTCGTGGCGGAGGTACGGGAGCTGGAGGCGGCGGGTCTGCGCACAGGCCGTACGGCCTCGCGTGCGCTGGGTTACCAGCAGGTCCTCGCGTCGCTCGCCGGCGAGTGCACCGAGCAGGAGGCGCGCGAGGAGACCGTACGCGCCACGAAGCGCTTCGCCCGGCGCCAGGATTCCTGGTTCCGCCGCGACCCGCGCGTGCACTGGCTCAGCGGCGCGGAGGACGACAGGCCGGAACTGACCGCAAAGGCACTGGCCTTGCTGGAAGAAGCGGTCACAGCCTGATCACGTGATGGCATCGGGACGTCCTGGGCGTCTGCCGGGGCCATACGGGCGTGCCATCATCGACCATCGATCGGAGCCTGCAGTCGTAGTTGGGAGGGCGGGTGGCGATGGAGGCCGGCCCTCGTGACAATGAGGAGACCGCCGTCGACGAGGTTGAGCGTGGCGCGTCCGTGGGTCGCATCGACGACCTCACGGAGTTCGGCGGGCGTAGCGGAAGCGTGCCCCTCGGCAACGGGGACGCCGCGGCCGACCGCCCGCGCGGAGCACGGGAGATGAGCGGCGGCCTGGACTCCGGCGAGGGCGTGGACGCCGGGGAGAGCCTGGACGCCGGTGACGTCCCCCAAGCCGGATCCGGCGACGACGGCGGCCCGGACATCCACAGCGGACGCAACGGTTCCGACGCACCCCTCGAAGCCGACGGGACGCCCGTGGAGCCGCACGAACTGCGCCCGCAGCGGAAGCTCCGGGTGTGGCAGCTCGCCCCCATCGTGGTGCTGAGCGCACTGGGCTCCCTGATGTTCGCCTTCCCGCTCGCCTTCGAGCCCGGCGGCGGCACGGGCGCGGTCGTCTCCATGCTCGGCCTGCTGATCTGCGGCTGCGCCGCCGGCTGGGCCGTGGCGGCGGCCCGCAGGGTCGGGCTGTCCTGGCCCGGTCTGCCCGCCCCGGACTCCGGGGAGCGCCCGGACTGGCGGATCGTCGCGCTGTACACGGTCGTCGTCGGCACGGTCGTGATGCTGGCGATCTGGCGAGTGGCCAGGCTGAGCTGATCCCGCCGACCGGCCGGCGGGCGCGCGGAAGCTACTGAGGTACGGGCCGGGTCCGCCCCAGCCGGCGGGCACGCACCGCTCCCGTACGATCGTCCGTATGACCTCCGCGCGACCTGTGCCGTTCCTCAAGGGGCACGGCACCGAGAACGACTTCGTGATCCTCCCCGACCCGGACGGGCTCCTCGACCTGTCGGCGGAGACGGTCGCGCGGCTGTGCGACCGCCGGGCCGGGATCGGCGGCGACGGGCTGCTGCGGGTCGTACGCTCCGCGGCACACCCCGAGGCACGGGCGATGGCCGGCGACGCGGAGTGGTTCATGGACTACCGCAACGCCGACGGCTCGGTCGCGGAGATGTGCGGCAACGGCGTGCGCGTCTTCGTGCGCCACCTGGAGCGTGCCGGGCTGGTCAAGCCGGGGGAGGTCGCCGTCGCGAGCCGCGCGGGCGTGAAGCGCACGCATCTCGCCGAGGACGGGTCGGGCGTCACCGTCTCCATGGGCGCGGCGGTGCTGCCGGCCGGCGACGTGACCGTACGGGTGGGAGCGCGGAGCTGGCCCGCCCTGCACGTGAACATGGGCAATCCGCACGCGGTCGCCTTCGTCGGTGATCTCGCCGACGCGGGAGGGCTGCTGGAGGCTCCGGGCGTGGAGCCGGCGAACGCGTACCCCACCGGTACGAACGTCGAGTTCGTGGTGGACCGCGGGCCACGGCACGTCGCGATGCGCGTGCACGAACGCGGGTCCGGCGAGACGCGCTCCTGCGGTACGGGCGCGTGCGCCGTCATGGTCGCGGCGGCACGGCGCGACGGCGTGGACCCGGCGGCCGACGGCGAGGACGCCACATACACCGTCGATCTGCCCGGCGGCAGCCTCGTGATCACCGAACGCGCGGACGGCGAGGTCGAGATGACCGGTGCCGCGGTGATCGTCGCCGAGGGCACCGTCGACCCGGAGTGGCTGCGCCTGTAGCACGCAGGAAGGGCGCGTGAGCCCGGCGCCGGCGGGCGCCCTGAAGGGCGTTCAGAAATCGAACTCCCAAGTGCCCCGCGCCCGAACGTCCCTCGGACGGGTGATCCGTTTCACGCTGCGCAGGACCCGGACATCAGCCTGTGCTGGGGTCGGTACCATCACAGGCCCCGGGCCTGGCCGGGGCTTCGCGTCAGCGGGAGGTGCCATGAAGAGTCTCCGAAGGCTCAGCCGCGCGGCCCTGCTGGGGCAGGCACCACGCCGTGACGGGCTCCCCGACGCCATCGAGCACGTGGCCCAGGTGCACCGTGCGCACCATCCCCGAGCAGAGCTCGGCGTGCTGCGCCGCGCGTACGTCCTCGCCGAGTCCTCGCACCGCGGTCAGATGCGCAAGAGCGGCGACCCCTACATCACGCACCCGCTCGCCGTGACGCTGCTGCTGGCCCAACTCGGCGCGGAGACGACCACGTTGACGGCCTCCCTGCTCCACGACACCGTCGAGGACACGGATGTGACGCTGGAGCAGGTGCGCAAGGAGTTCGGCGAGGAGGTCGGGTATCTCGTCGACGGCGTCACCAAGCTGGAGAAGGTGGACCACGGCGCCGCCGCCGAGCCGGAGACCTTCCGCAAGATGCTGGTCGCGACCGGCAGCGACGTCCGGGTGATGTCGATCAAACTCGCGGACCGGCTGCACAACATGCGCACGCTCGGCGTCATGCGCCCCGAGAAACAGGTCCGCATCGCCAAGGTCACCCGTGACGTCCTGATCCCGCTCGCCGAACGCCTCGGCGTGCAGGCGGTCAAGAGCGAGCTGGAAGACCTCACGTTCGCGATCCTGCACCCCGAAGAACACGCCCTGGCAAGGGAGTTGATCTCGGAGCACGCCCGCGAGCCCGATCCGCTCACGGGCGTGGCCACGTCCGTACGCAGGCTGCTGCGTGAGGCGGACATCGCCGCCCAGGTGCTGATCCGGCCGCGGCACACGGTCTCCGTGCACCGGCTGCGCCTCAAGCGCGGCGACCTGGGGCCCTGTGACTTCGCGCGGCTGCTGATCCTGGTCGAGGAGGACGCCGACTGCTATGCGGTCCTCGGCGAACTGCACACCTGCTTCACGCCGCTCGTCGCGGAGTTCAAGGACTTCATCGCCGCGCCCAAGTTCAACCTCTACCGCTCGCTGCACACCGCCATCGCCGACGACGAGGGCAGGGTGGCCGAAGTCCTCGTGCGTACAAGGCAGATGCACCGTGTCGCCGAAGCGGGGGTCATCGCACTGGGCGATCCGCACCGTGCGTCGGCATCGGCCCCGGCGCCCGCACCTGAGCAGGCCGGCGAGGGCGAGGGCACCGGTGAGCACGGCGGCCCCGGCTGGCTCTCCCGCCTGCTGGAGTGGCAGAGCCACGCCACCGACACCGAGACCTTCTGGACGGAGCTGCACGACGAGCTGGCGCAGGACGGCGAGATCACCGTCTACTGCGCCTCGCCCGGGGCGGCGCCCGCGTCCGGCGGCGGCCCCCTGGCGCTGCCCGCGGGCGCGACGTGCGTCGACGCGGCGTACGCGCGGTACGGAGACGCGGCGCACCGCTGCATCGGGGTCCGCGTCAACGGACGGCTGACAGCCTTGAGCACCGTCCTGCGGGACGGCGACGCCGTTCAGCTCTTCATGGAGCCCGCCGCGGGGGCGGTCCCGTCGGGACCGTCGCCGGAGTGGCTGGAGCACGCCCGTACGCCCGCCGCCCGCATCGCCATCCGGCAATGGCTCGCGGCGCATCCGCCCGCGCCGGAGCAGGAGCCGGCCACGCCGGGGCCGGGCGAAGCGGGCGTGGACGCCGCCGATGTGTGGCTCGCCGACGACGTGCCCCCGGGGTCGGTCCGTCGCGGCGCCGCCGCCGGGGAGTCCCGTACGGACGGGGGCGTGCGCACCGCCCGGCGGGGGGAGTGCGGCATGGCGGCGGGAGCCGGAGACGGCACCGCCTCCGTCGTCGCGGAGGACCCGCACGCCGCGGTACGGCTGGCCGGCTGCTGTACGCCCGTACCGCCCGACAGCGTCACCGGATTCGCGGTGCGCGGCGGCACCGTCACCGTCCACCGCGACAGCTGCCACTCCGTGACCCGGATGACCTCCACCGGGCGGCGTCCGGTGCCGGTGCGCTGGGAGCAGGGCGCTTCCGGGTGCCGGGTGACGCTGCGTGCCGAGGCGCTCGGCCGGACACATCTGCTGGCCGACCTGACCGAGATCATCGCGGCACAGGGGGCGACCGTGGTCTCCGCCGAGGTCGAGCCGCCCCGCGAGCAGCGCGTGCTGCACACGTACACGCTGCAACTTCCCGACGCCGCCGGGCTGCCGGCCCTGATGCGCGCGATGCGCCGTGTCCCCGGGGTCTACGACGTCACGCGGGCCGCGCGCCCGGTTCCGGCCCGCTGACGCCGGGGCGGCCGAGGCGGCCGCCGCGTACCGACTTCTTTCGGGTGTGCCGCTGCTGTGCCGACCCCGAAGGCGGACAGTGTGCTGATAGCACTAATGCATGGTCGACTCATCTCCCGCAGTGAAAAGGCCTGCTCACACCCCCCGCGTCCGCTTCCGGAACCACAACCGCGCCCGCGCCCGCACGTCCGCGGCCGTCGCCTGCGCCGTCCTCGCGCTCGTCGGCGCGGGGCTCCCCTCGCCGAAGCCGCTCGGTGTGGGCGACCGTCTCTTTCCGCACCTGGGGAATCCCGGGTACGACGTGCGCGCCTACGACATCTCCTTCCGCTACGAAGGCAACACCGAGCCGCTGGAGGCCCGTACGGTCATCGAGGCCGACGTCACCGCGCGGGACGGACTGCCGCGCTTCAACCTCGACTTCGCCTCCGGCAAGGTGCGCTCCGTGAGCGTGGCCGGACGCGGCGCCCGGTTCGAGCAGGCAGGCGAGGACCTCGTCGTCACCCCCCCTGAGAGCGTCCGCAAGGGCGAGCGCATGCGGGTCGTGGTCCGGCACACGAGCCCGACGCAGGGAGTGGCGAACGGCGGCTGGGTGCAGACACGGGACGGGCTGGCCATGGCCAACCAGCCCGACGCGGCGCACCGCGTCTTCCCCGGGAACGACCACCCCTCGGACAAGGCCCGCTTCACCTTCCACGTCACCGCGCCCCGCGAACTGACCGTGGTCGCCGGCGGACGCCTCAAGAACAAGGTCCGCAGCGGCGAGAGCACCCGGTGGACGTACCGGGTCGCCCACCCCATGGCCACCGAGCTCGCCCAGGTCTCCATCGGACTCTCCCACGTGCGGCGTACGAAGGGGCCGCACGGTCTGCCGCTGCGGGACGTGGTGCCGGTGCGCGACCGGGAGGAGCTGCGGCCCTGGCTGGAGAAGACCCCCCGTCAGATGAAGTGGCTGGAGCGGAGACTGGGCCCCTACCCCTTCGAGACGTACGGGTTGCTCGTCGCCGACGCGCAGACGGGGTTCGAGCTGGAGACTCAGACGCTCTCGCTCTTCGAGAAGCAGCTCTTCACCGTCCCCTCGGTCCCGTCCTGGTACAAGGAGTCGGTGATGGTGCACGAGCTCGCGCACCAGTGGCTCGGCGACAGCGTCACCCCCGAGACGTGGGACGACCTGTGGCTGAACGAAGGCCACGCCACCTGGTACGAGTGGCTCTACGGCGCCGAACGCGGCGGCGCGTCGCTGACCTCCCGCGCGCGGGACGCGTACAAGAAGTCGGACGACTGGCGCAAGCGCCACGGACCTCCCGCGAAGCTGCACGCGGTGAAGACGGACACCAAGACCGACATCTTCCGCAAGAGCGTCTACGAGGGCTCGGCGGTCGCGCTCTACGCGCTCCGCCAGAAGATCGGCGACGAGGACTTCAGGCGTCTTCAGCGTGAGTGGATCACTCAGCACCGCGACGGAAACGCCTCCACCGCGGACTTCACAAGGCTCGCGAATGCCGTCGCGAAGAAGGATCTCACCGGTTTTCTCAAGGACTGGCTGTACGGCGAGAAGACCCCGCCGATGCCCGGGCACCCGGACTGGCGCAGCTCCTGAGAAAGAGTCCCCGGGGAACCTTTTCGCAACCGGCAGGGGAGCGCCGGGCCGACGGGCGGACGGAGCCGGTCCGGACACGGTGCGCGCGCCTGAAGGGGCCGCTGCCCGTGCCCGGCGGGGGGACGGTGCGGATATGTGCGGCGATCCGGCCCGGTCCGGTCCCGCGGCCCGGCGGAGCGGACCCGGCGGTCGGGGCGCCGTCCGTCCGGAACAAATCCGGATGACGGCACGGGGCGCCCGTGCCACCATTTCCGTCGGCGCACGACGCGCTTCGGCGGGCCTGCGGCGGGAATCAATACCGCCTGACGAGCGTTGTCCGGTCAGGGAACAACCGGCAATTTCTCCGGCCCGGATCTCTCACTTCGACGTAAGGACCAAATGACCTTCTCCTCTTCTCTTCCGCACAATGGCCAGCGTGTCGCCGAGTCCGACCGCCGAGCTGACGCCCTGATGGAAGAGGACGTTGCTTGGAGTGACGGGATCGACGGCGAGCGTGACGGCGATCAGTACGACCGCAGCGAGCGTGCGGCGCTGCGCCGCGTGGCGGGCCTCTCCACCGAGCTGGAGGACGTCACCGAGGTCGAGTACCGGCAGCTGCGACTGGAGCGCGTGGTGCTCGTGGGGGTGTGGACCGCCGGAAGCGCACAGGACGCGGAGAACTCCCTGGCGGAGCTCGCCGCCCTGGCGGAGACGGCGGGCGCCCTCGTGCTCGACGGGGTCGTCCAGCGCCGTGACAAGCCGGACCCGGCCACGTACATCGGCTCCGGCAAGGCGCAGGAGCTGCGGGACATCGTTCTGGACAGCGGCGCGGACACCGTGGTGTGCGACGGTGAGCTGAGCCCTGGCCAGCTGATCCATCTCGAGGACGTCGTCAAGGTCAAGGTCGTCGACCGTACGGCCCTGATCCTGGACATCTTCGCGCAGCACGCCAAGTCCCGTGAGGGCAAGGCCCAGGTGGCGCTGGCACAGATGCAGTACATGCTGCCGAGGCTCCGCGGCTGGGGTCAGTCGCTCTCCCGGCAGATGGGTGGCGGCGGCTCCGGCTCGGCCGGAGGCGGCATGGCCACCCGTGGCCCCGGTGAGACCAAGATCGAGACGGACCGCCGGCGCATCCGCGAGAAGATGGCCAAGATGCGCCGTGAGATCACGGAGATGAAGACCGGCCGTGAGATCAAACGGCAGGAGCGGCGCCGCAACAAGGTGCCGTCGGTCGCCATCGCCGGATACACCAACGCGGGCAAGTCCTCGCTGCTCAACAGGCTCACGGGTGCGGGCGTCCTCGTGGAGAACTCCCTGTTCGCCACGCTGGATCCGACCGTACGCAAGGCCGAGACGCCCAGCGGCAGGGTGCACACGCTGACCGACACCGTCGGCTTCGTGCGGCATCTGCCGCACCACCTGGTGGACGCCTTCCGCTCGACGATGGAGGAGGTGGCGGACGCCGACCTCATCGTGCACGTGGTCGACGGCGCTCACCCCGCTCCCGAGGAGCAACTGGCCTCGGTGCGCGGCGTGATCCGGGACGTGGGTGCCTCGGCCGTGCCGGAGATCGTGGTGGTCAACAAGGCCGACGCGGCCGAACCGCTCGTCCTGGAGCGGCTGTTGCGGGCCGAGACGGACGCGATCGCTGTGTCGGCACGGACCGGGCAGGGCATCGAGGAGCTGCGTGCCCTGATCGACGAGGAACTGCCGCGCCCCTCGGTCGAGTTGGAGGCCCTGGTGCCGTACACCGAGGGCAAGCTGGTCTCGCGTGTGCACAGCGAGGGCGAGGTGCTCTCCGAGACGCACACGGAGGACGGCACGCTGCTCAAGGCGCGCGTGCACGCGGAACTCGCCGCGGAGCTGCGCAAGTTCGTGCCGCAGGCGGCGGACCTGCAGCGGCTGTAGCGGTGTCCGGCGGCTCATGACATGGCTGTGGCCTGCTCCTCGGTTCCGACCGGGGGCAGGCCACAGCCGTTGTGCCGGCAGGCCGGCGGGCGGGGTCTCAGTTCTTGCCGGCGTACTTCCTGCTGACGGCGTCGAACACGCCCTTGGCCGTCGGTCCGAGGCGCGGTCCGGCCAGCCAGGCCGCGGGCTGCGGGCCGATCGAGTTGACCGACACCAGCTCGGGCTTGCCGCCCCCGCCCTTCATGAACCAGCCGCCGCCGGAGGACCCTCCTGTCATGGTGCAGCCGATCCGGTAGAGCGCCGGCTGCGACGGGTCGATCGTCAGCGCGCCCGGCTTGTCGGTGCAGCTGTACATTCTCGCGCCGTCGAAGGGGGGCGCCGCCGGGTAGCCGTAGGAGCTGAGCCCCGAGAAGCGGTCGGCGCGCGGCGCACGGAAGTTGATCTTCACGGCGGCGCCGACCGTCTCCTCGAGCGACTTGCCCGCGGGCCGCTCGAGGCGTACGTGCAGCACGGCGAAGTCCTGCTGCGAGCCGCCGCCACCCGAAGCGGAACCCTTCTTGATCCAGTAGTCGCTGGTCTGCGCCCACTCGCCCCACCACTGACCGTACGGGGCGACGTCCTGCGGCTGTGAGCTCTCCACCTGGGACGGCGGCAGGCCACGGTTGTTGTAGGCGGGCACGAACATGATGTTGCGCAGCCAGCCGCCGTCGCGGCCCGAGTGGACGCAGTGCCCCGCGGTGGCCACCAGGTTGGACTTCCCGGGGTTGCGCGGGTCCTCGACGACCGTTCCGGAACAGACCATCGGCCCCTTCGGGGTCTCCATGAAGACCTTGCCCGCGGGTGCCGCGTGCCGCGTGTACGGCGTCTCCACGCCGCGTGCCTTCACCGGGCGCGGTTCGGGGCCGGTGGCCTCGGCGCCGGAGGCAGCCTCGACATCGGCCGGGACGCGCTTGCCGTTGTCCTCGGCCTGGTCCATGCGCTCCTGTTTCCAGTGGTCCTTGATGTAGGGGTTCACGAACTTCGAGCCCTCACGGACCCATTGGTCGCGGTCCCAGTTCTTCCATTCGCCGTTGCGCCACTTCTCAAGATCCTTCAGGGACGTGGGGAGGTCCTCGGGCAGGTCCTCCGGAATGCCCAGGTCCTCGGTCGGCGACGGCTTGGCGGAGGCCCCGGCCCGCGCGTCGGTGCCACCGCCGCCTCCGGTCTGGCAGGCGGTCACGGTGAGGGCGAGCGCCGCGAGCACGGCGGCTGCGGCCCTGCCCGTACGGCGGTGCCGGCGGCTGCGTATGGATGACATGGAAGGAGATCCCCCTGGGACTGGCACCGGAACAGGCCTGAACGGACGTGCCGGTGAGGCTGACGAGACGACGAGGGCGGCGAGGCCGACGAGGCGGCGAGACTGACGAGACGGACGAGACGGACGAGGACGGCGGAAGCACGCGCCGGGAGGCGTGCGAACCGGCGGGCAGCCAGGGGAGCGGGGTGCGGTGCGTACGCGGACGCGTGCCGTCCGCCGCCGGCTCCGGCCGGGTGGTCCCGGTGGCGGATCCGGCGGCGCGCATCGCGAACACCCCGCCCCTGACCGCAGGTTCACGGGCGCCTCCGGAGCGGAGTCTGCTCCCGGGCGCCCGCTTCCCGGCGCCTACTTCGCGGAGATGCCGTCGAAGACGCCCTTGGCCTCCTTGCCGAGACGCGGCCCGGCGAGCCAACCGCCCTCCACGGGCCCGACCGACGTGACGGAGAGCAGCTGCCTGCCACTCGGGCTGAGCCAGCCGCCGCCGGAGGAACCGCCCGTCATGGTGCAGCCGACGCGGTACATGGTGGGCTGGTGCGGGTCGAGCGTCAGCCGCCCGGGCTTGCCGTTGCAGGTGAGCATCTTCGTACCGTCGAACGGCGGCGACGCCGGGTATCCGTGCGGCGTGAGACCCGGGATCGCCTTCACCCGGGGCGTGTTGAAGTTGATCTTGGCCGCCTTGCCGACGGTCTCCTCCAGCGACGGACCGGACTTCCTGTCCTCCGGCCGCACCTTCAGCATGGCGAAGTCCTGCGGCGCGCCCTTGCCGCCCGTCTTGGAGCCCTTCGCGATCCAGTGGTCCGTGGTGCGTGCGTACCGCGCCCACCAGACGCCGTCGGGGGCGACGTCCTTCCTTGCCGCCTTGGCCAGTTGGGCCTCCGAGAGGCCCTTGGGGTTGTAGCGGGGCACGAAGACGACGTTGCGGAACCAGCCGCCGCTCCGGCCCGCGTGCACACAGTGCCCGGCCGTCGCCACCAGGTTCGACTTGCCGGGGTTGGCCGGGTCCTCGACGACGGTGCCGGAGCAGACCATCGAACCCTGCGGGGTGTCCATGAACACCTTGCCGACCGGCGGACTCGACTTGGTGTAGGGCAGCTTGACCTGCTTCGCCGGCACGCGTGCCGGAGTGGGATCGGTGACGCCCTCGTCCTCGCCGGTGCCGCCGTCGCCGCCGCTCCCGCCGTCGTCGATCTCGCTGTCGTCGACCTTGCGGTCGTTCCCGTCGGCGTCCTTCATCCGGTCCGGGTCCCACAGGTCATCGATGATCGGGTTGATGAACTCCTTGGCGCGCCGGAGCCATTCGTCCCGGTCCCAGTTCTTCCATTCGCCGTTGCGCCACTTGTCGAGGTCCTCGAGCGAACTGGGCAGGTCCTTGGGCAGATCCTCCGGAAGGCCGAGGTCCCGCTTCTTGTCCTGCTCGGCCGCCGATTCGGAAGCAGCCGGCTCGCTCCCCGCGCCGTTGTCCTCCGGGCCGCAGGCGGTGGCCGTGACGGCCAGTGCTGCGACGACCGCAGCGACGGCCGACGCGGTACGTCGCCGCCGCGCGGGCCTGATGGTGGCTGACATGAATGAACTCCCCCTGAATGTCCTCGTGCTTGTTGAATTGTCATGACCGCCCTGCAGAAGGCGGGACGAGCCTCCCGGCGGAAACCGAGGTGGGACCTCACCGGCGAAGCCAGGGGAAACTATGCCCCGTGCGGTGGGGGACGGGCCCGGCGGGGTCCACGGTTCCGACCGGTTCACGTCACAGATCTTCACTTCGCCCGTGATCGGGGCGCTCCGGATTCGTTGGTACGGACGGGGGATGCGGCCCGCACTTCTGCGCGCCGAGTCGAGACCGGAGGAGACCTCTGTGAACGCGCGTACCGGAGCGGCCCATTCAGTCCCGCGGGACCTCGTCGTCAGCGACGAGTCCGGCACTCCCGTACCGCACGCCCCGCCGGTCTCCGGTGCCTCTCTGACGCCGTCGGCGCCGCCGGTGACTTCGGCGCCGTCCCTGCGGCCTGTGTCCGTATCCGCGTCCCCGGGACTCCTGCCCGGACAGGCGCAGCGCCCGGCGCCGGGTCCCCGCACGGAAGTTCCCGTGGCCGCCGGCGTCGACGATCCGGCACGTACGGCCGATGCCGCCGCCGTCGCCAACCTGCTGTGCTGCTGGGTACGGGAGAGAGACCTGCCGGAACCCGCGGACGGCAAGGCCCTCCTGCTCCCCATGGACGCCACCGGGGTCACGGTGCGCGTCCCCGTGCGCTACTGGTCGCCCACCGGACGGCATGCCTTCGGGCCGCCGCTCCTGGACGACGCCGCCGACGGCGCCCCACCGCTCGACGCCGTCGCCCTCGCCGCACTCATCGCGCGCGAGGCCGCCCACCGCAGCCGCGGCGGCGGCCCCGGTGAAGCGAAGACGGACCGCGGTCCGGACGTTCACTCCGCGGATGCGCAGGGTGCCCGGAGCACCGCGGGTCCCGTCCCCACCGACGCCGCAGACCTCGTGGCGCGGGTCGCGGACTCCGTGCGTCGCGCCACGGAGTTCCTCGCCGAGCGCACTGCCGAGCCCGGACTCCCGCCCGGTAACAGCCCGTTCCTCGACGCCGAGCAGTCGCTCGTCCTCGGCCACCCGCTGCATCCCGCCCCCAAGAGCCGCCAGGGCCTCTCGGACGACGAGTGCCGTGCGTACTCCCCCGAAATGCGGGCGGCCTTCCCGCTGCACTGGATCGCCGTGGACGAGTCCGTCCTCGCATGCGACTCCGCCTGGACGGAGCGCGGACGCACCGTCGGCGCCGAGCAGCTCGCCGTCCGGCTCGCGGGCGAGGCGCTCACCTCCCGGCTGCCCGCCGGCACCGTGCCCCTGCCGCTGCACCCGTGGCAGGCGCGCCGGCTCTCGCACCGTCCCGCCGCCGCCCGGCTTCTCTCCGAGGGGCTGCTGACCGACCTGGGCGAGGCGCCGGGCGTCTGGCACCCGACCTCGTCGGTCCGTACGGTGATGCGGCCCGGCGGACCGGCGATGCTCAAGCTCTCCCTCGGCCTGCCCATCACCAACTCCCGCCGGGAGAACCTGCGCAAGGAACTCCTGCGCGGACTCGAGGTGCACCGGCTGCTGCGCTCCGGCCTCGGCGCACAGTGGCGTGCGGTGCATCCCGGCTTCGACATCGTCCGCGACCCGGCGTGGCTCGGAGTCGACGGACCCGACGGACAGCCGCTTCAGGGCCTGGACACCGTGATCAGGCACAATCCCTTCGGGCCGGAGGAGGACGCCGTCTGCGTGGCCGGGCTGACGGCCGAACACCCCTGGCCGGGCGCCCCGCGCGGGATGCTGCGCTCACGACTGGCGGACATCGTCGAGGGACTCGCCGCACGCACGGACCGGTCGGTGACGACGGTGACCACAGAGTGGTTCCTGCGCTACCTCGACGCGGTCGTGGCGCCGGTGCTCTGGCTGGACGCACACGCCGGCATCGCTCTGGAAGCCCACCAGCAGAACACGCTCGTGCTGCTGGACCGCGCCGGATGGCCGTCCGGCGGCCGCTACCGCGACAACCAGGGCTACTACTTCCGCGAGTCCCGCCGCGAGGCCCTCGGACAGCGGCTTCCGGGCGCCGGCCCCGGCGTCGGGAGCGACTCCTTCGTCGACGACTCCGTGGCCGACGAGCGCTTCGCGTACTACCTCGGCATCAACAACGTGCTCGGTCTTGTCGGCGCCATGGGCGTCCAGGGCCTCGCCGACGAACGGGTGCTGCTCGCCGCCGCGCGCCGGTTCCTGCGGACGCGGGCCGAAGGCACTCGCGACGGCGGTCCCGTCTCGGCGCTGCCCGCCCTGCTGCTGCACTCGCCGACGCTGCGCTGCAAGGCCAACCTGCTCACCCGGCTCCACGGCATGGACGAACTCGTGGGCCCCGTCGACACGCAGTCCGTCTACGTCACCGTCACCAACCCCCTGTGCCGGTGAGCGGCCGCGCCGCACCCCGGGAGGGAGGAGGCCCCAGATGAACCTTCCGGACCCGGGTGCGTCAGGCAGACCTGACACATCCACTCCGTCCGCCGCCGGACCGGCCCGGGAGCCGGCCGGTGACGACACCATCGATCTGCGGCTCACCGGCGAACTCGCCGATCTGCTCGCCGAACACGAGCAGTTCGGACGGGACGGACGGGACGCCTCCGACGGCCGCGTAGGGCACACGCGTGCGGCTGCCGACCTGCCGGGGGAGCGGCCCGGGGACGGGCACGGGCCGCCGCCCCCGGCGCCGGAAGGCGACCTGCTCGACTCCGTCGGCGACTGGCCGGCTTCCGCCACACCCGTGGGCACACTGCGGCTCGTCCCCGTCCGCATGGACCGCGACCTGCGGCTGATCGCCGCCTGGATGAACGATCCCGCGGTGGCCGCATTCTGGGAGCTGGCGGGCCCGCGGGAGGTGACGGCGGCACACCTGCGCGCCCAACTGGAGGGCGACGGGCGCAGCGTGCCCTGCCTGGGGGTACTCGACGGAGTCCCGATGAGCTACTGGGAGATCTACCGCGCCGATCTCGACCCGATCGCCCGCCACTGCCGTGCCCGTCCCCATGACACGGGTCTCCACGTCCTGATCGGCGGTGTGCCGGACCGGGGGCGCGGCATCGGCACAGCGCTGCTGCGTGCCGTCGCGGATCTCGTACTCGACCAACGGCCGCGCTGCGGGCGGGTGCTGGCCGAGCCGGCCGTACGGAACGTCGCCTCCGTCGCCGCCTTCCTGAGCGCCGGCTTCCGGCTGTCGGCCGAGGTCGATCTGCCCGGCAAGCGTGCCGCGCTGATGGTCCGCGACCGGGCCCTGCGCGACGTGCTCTGAGGGCCGCCCAGTCCCAGCACTCCGGCCGGTGCTCCCACGGCCCCGGCCACTCCTGTCCTGTCCCCGAACAAGGAGAACCACTGTGCACCTGCCGGACCCCGAAGACCGTCACGACGACTCCCGCACCTCCGCCGCCGCACCGGCACTGCCGCCCGGCATGGACCACGACAGCTGGCGCCGGGCAGGCAGGCGTCTGCTGGTGAAGATGATCAGTGAGTTCGCGTACGAGGAGATCATCCGGCCGGTGCCCGACACCCAGCACGACGCACGTCCCGGCACGGCGCCGGGGGAGCAGCCGGAGCGACCGGCGGTCGCCGGGGCGGCGGAGGTCTCCGGCGCCCCGGAGCCCGCCGAACCGTCCGAGGCGTACGAACAGACCCCCGGCGCATCTCTTCCGTACCGTCTCCGCGTCAGCGACGACCTCACCCTCCGCTTCCGGGCCCGCCGCGGCGCCTACGGGCACTGGAACATCGACACCGCCTCGCTCACCCCGGCCGACGCCGACCCCTTCGGTTTCGTGCTGCGCGCGCACGACACGCTCCTCGGACTCACCGGCGACACCACGGGCCACCTCATCCGCGAACTGTCCGCCACTCTCCTCGCCGACGTACGGCTCAGCGAGCGCCAACTGCCCGCCGCCCGTCTCGCCGACCTCGGATACGCGGAGCTCGAAGGCCACCAGAAGGGCCACCCCTGGCTCGTCGCCAACAAGGGCCGGCTCGGCTTCTCCGCCTCCGACGCCGCCCGCTGGGCGCCCGAGGCACGCCGGGAGCAGTGCCTTCCCTGGATCGCCGTACGGACCGGCCTCGCCGCCTACCGCGGCGTGCCCACCCTCGCGGAGCCGCACCGTCTCTACGAGCGCGAACTCAGCCCCGAGACCCTCCGGGACTTCCGCCACACGCTGCGCTCCCGCGGACTGCCCTCCGAGGACTATCTCTTCCTGCCCGTGCATCCCTGGCAGTGGGACGAGACCATCGCGCCGCTCTTCGCCGACTCGCTCGCCAAGGGCGACATCGTCCCCCTCCGCTCGGACGGCGACATGCGGCTGCCGCAGCAGTCCGTGCGTACCTTCCTCAACACGAGCCGGCCCGAGCGGCACACGGTGAAGCTGCCGCTCTCGGTGCTCAACACCCTTGTCTGGCGCGGCCTTCCGACGGAACGGACCCTCGCGGCGCCGGCCGTCACGCAGTGGATCCACGCGCTGCGCGACGGCGACGCGTTCCTGCGCGACGAGTGCCGGGTGATCCTGCTCGGCGAGGTCGCCTCCGTCACCGTCGGACACCCCCTCTACGACCGGCTGCCGCAGGTGCCGTACCAGTACCGCGAACTGCTGGGCTGCATCTGGCGCGAACCGCTCGTCGGGCAGCTCGAATCGGGGGAGCGGGCGCGCACCCTCGCCTCCCTCATCCACACCGACGCCCGCGCGAGGTCGCTCACCGCGGAACTCGTGGCGCGGTCCGGTCTATCGCCGCGCGTGTGGCTGCGCCGGCTCTTCGCAGCGCTCCTGCCCCCGCTTCTGCACTTCCTCTACCGCTACGGGACGGTCTTCTCGCCGCACGGTGAGAACGCGATCGTCGTCTTCGACGAGGACGACGTCCCCGTGCGGCTGGCCGTCAAGGACTTCGTCGACGACGTCAACGTCAGCGCCGAGCCGGTGCCCGAACTGGACGCCATGCCCGCTCAGGTGCGCGAGGTGCTGCTGACCGAACCGCCGCACTTCCTCACCCAGTTCATCCACTCGGGTCTCTTCGTCGGCGTCTGCCGCTACCTGGCACCGCTGTACGAGGAGCAACTGAACGTCCCGGAGGCTGAGTTCTGGTCCCTGCTGCGCTCGGAGACCGACCGCTACCACGCGCGCTTCCCCGAACTGAAGGAACGCTTCGCGGTGTTCGACCTGCTCACACCGCGTATCGAGCGTCTCTGCCTGAACCGCAACCGGCTGCACATGGACGGCTACCGCGACAGCTCCGAGCGCCCGCACGCCGCCGTGCACGGCACCGTCGCCAACCCCCTGCACCCGGCGTGAGCGCACCGGTGGCGGACGCGGTGTCAGAGGTGCCCCGTAGGGTGTCGGATCTATGAGCAAGCCCGCCCTCACCGATCTCCTGCACGCCGCCGTCACCGCCGTCGGCGGTACGGAACGGCCCGGTCAGGTCGCCATGGCCGAAGCCGTCGAGGAGGCCGTCGGCAGCGGCACCCATCTGCTGATCCAGGCGGGCACCGGCACCGGCAAGTCCCTCGGGTATCTCGTGCCCGCGCTGGCGCACGGCGAGCCCGTCGTCATCGCCACGGCCACGCTCGCCCTGCAGCGGCAGCTGGTGGAGCGCGATCTGCCCCGTACGGTCGAAGCGCTGCATCCGCTTCTGCGGCGCCGGGCTGCCTTCGCCATGCTCAAGGGCCGCTCCAACTACCTCTGCCTGCACCGCCTCCACGAGGGCGTGCCGCAGGAAGAGGAGGACGGCCTCTTCGATCCTTTCGAGGCAGCGGCCCCCACCTCCAGGCTGGGCAAGGACCTGCTGCGCCTGCGGGACTGGTCCGGAGAGACGGACACGGGGGACAGGGACGATCTGCGTCCGGGAGTCTCCGACCGTGCCTGGTCCCAGGTATCGGTCTCCTCACGCGAGTGCCTGGGCGCCTCGAAGTGCGCGTACGGGGCGGAGTGCTTCGCGGAGGCGGCCCGCGAGCGGGCCAAGCTCGCCGAGGTGATCGTCACGAACCACGCCCTGCTCGCCATCGACGCCATCGAGGACGCTCCGGTGCTGCCGCCCCACGAGGTTCTGATCGTCGACGAGGGGCACGAACTGGTCTCGCGGGTGACGGGCGTGGCCACGGGCGAACTGACCCCGGCCGGCGTCAACCGTGCCGTCCGGCGGGCGGCGAAGCTCATCGACGAGAAGACGGCCGACCGGCTCCAGACCGCCGCCGAGAGCTTCGAGCGGCTGATGGAGCTGGCGCTGCCCGGCAGGCTGGAGGTGGTCCCGGACGATCTCGGGCACGCGCTCATGGCCCTCAGGGACGCCACCCGCGCATCGGTCACGGCCCTCGGCAACACCCGCGACAAATCGGTGCAGGACGAGGACGCGGTGCGCAAACAGGCCCTGGCCTCGATGGAGAATGTCCACGACGTCGCCGAACGGGTCGCCGAAGCCTCCGAGTTCGACGTGATCTGGTACGAGCGGCACGACCGCTACGGCGCCTCGCTGCGCGTCGCCCCGCTGTCCGTGTCGGGGCTGCTGCGGGAGAGGCTCTTCGCCGACCGCTCGGTCGTCCTCACCTCGGCCACGCTCAAGCTCGGCGGCGACTTCAACGGTGTCGGGGCCTCGCTCGGGCTGGCCCCCGAGCGCGTGCTGAGCGACGACTCGCCCGGCGGCGAGGGTGAGCCGCAGCGGCAGGAGACTCCCCGGTGGCGCGGCCTCGACGCGGGCTCTCCGTTCGACTACCGCAAGCAGGGCATTCTCTACGTCGCCGGCCATCTGGCGCCGCCCGGGCGCGAGCCGTCCCGGCGCGACATGCTCGACGAGCTCGCCGATCTGGTGGGCGCGGCCGGCGGCCGTACGCTCGGGCTGTTCTCGTCGATGCGGGCCGCCCAGACCGCGGCGGAGGACCTGCGCGGCAGGCTGGACGTGCCCGTACTGCTGCAGGGCGAGGAGACGCTCGGTGAGCTGATCCGCCGCTTCGCCGAGGACGCCGAGACGTGCCTGTTCGGCACGCTCTCGCTCTGGCAGGGCGTCGATGTGCCGGGCGCGAACTGCCAGTTGGTGGTGATGGACCGCATTCCCTTCCCCCGGCCCGACGACCCGCTGATGAGCGCCAGGCAGAAGGCCGTCGAGGAGCACGGCGGCAACGGCTTCATGGCTGTCGCGGCCACGCACGCGGCGCTGCTGATGGCGCAGGGCTCGGGGCGGCTCGTGAGGGACTCCGCGGACCGCGGCGTGGTCGCGGTGCTCGATCCGAGGCTGGAGCGGGCGCGTTACGGCGGCTTTCTGCGGGCTTCGATGCCGGACTTCTGGTACACGACGGACGGCGCCCAGGTGCGCCGTTCACTGGCCGCGATCGACGCGACGGCGAAGGCGGAAGCGAAAGCCGTGGCGGACGTGCCGGCCGAGGCGTGACGGCCGAGGCGGACGCGAAGGGCCGGTGAGCGGGAAGGCACGGGGCGGCCTGGAAGGCTCCACAGACGACTCCGGGAAGAACCCCGAACCGGAGGGACCCGGGCAGAGCAGGGGCGGGCGCGGCGGGCGGCATCGGCGTGCGGATGCGGACACGGCGGAGCCGCCGGTTCCGGCGCAGTGGAACCGGCGGCTCGTGACTCGCGAGGGGCCCGGGCCACGGGCCGCTGCGCGGGGCTTCAGACCCGGCGCAGCACCGCGACGACCTTGCCGAGGATCGTCGCGTCGTCACCAGGGATGGGCTGATACGCGGAGTTGTGCGGCAGCAGCCACACGTGACCGTCCTCGCGCTTGAAGCGCTTCACGGTGGCCTCGCCGTCGAGCATCGCCGCGACGATGTCCCCGTTCTCGGCGACGGGCTGCCGCCGTACGGTGACCCAGTCGCCGTCGCAGATCGCCGCCTCGACCATCGAGTCGCCGACGACCTTGAGCACGAACAGCTCGCCGTCACCGACGAGTTGGCGCGGCAGCGGGAAGACGTCCTCGACGGACTCCTCCGCGAGGATCGGGCCACCTGCGGCGATCCGGCCGACGAGCGGCACGTAGGACGCCGACGGCTTGCCTGTGGTGTCGGTGGTGACCTGGGTGGCCGGGGTGTCCGAACCGCGCACCTCGTAGGCGCGGGGACGGTGCGGGTCGCGACGGAGGAAGCCCTTGCGTTCCAGGGCCATCAGCTGGTGCGCGACGGACGAGGTGCTGGAGAGACCGACGGCCTGGCCGATCTCCCGCATGGACGGCGGGTAGCCGCGGCGCTGCACCGAGTCACGGATCACTTCGATCACGCGGCGCTGGCGGTCCGTGAGCCCCGAGCTGTCGGCACGGATTCCCGGAGGTCGCCCCGGCAGCGAGCGCTTTGCCTGTTGAATGTCCTGTGCCTCGGCGTCCAGGGCGCCGTCCGCCTCTTCCACCGGGGTCACCGGCGGGATGTGGTCGAGCGACTGCGCGGAACGGTTCTGGGACGTGATGGTGGCACTGTCTGCTGTGGTGGTCACGGCGGCCCCTCTCGAGCGTTTCTCCCTAGTGGGACAACGGTAGTTGGTTTCGAAAGGTTGCGCCAAACACACGTTCGAGTGAAAAATTGCTGGTTCTTCTGACGGGACCGGCGGGCGCGGTGTAGTTGCCTGCTGCTGCCGAGTGTCCGTACTTCCTCACGGAGTGTGGCAGGAGTGCCCCGTCCGCAGGGGGCGCACCTGCACTCGCGTACCCTCGTCCACTGCCGCCAACCTGCGACACGCTTCCCTCCAACTCGCGTGCCGACACCAGATCTAGTGGTTAGATTGGCGCACGCCACCCACAAGTTGTGGTCCCGCTGCTCCCAGTTGGGAGATTGTGGACTATGCTGGTGGCAACTTCGCGGACTCCTGCCGGGTCCGTGCGAGGGCGTAACAGTCATGCACGAAGCGGGCTTTCGCAGGCTCAAGGAGGGTGGGGGAAATGCACTGTCCCTTCTGCCGGCACCCCGACAGCCGTGTCGTCGACAGCCGGACGACGGACGACGGCACCGCGATCAGGCGGCGCCGCCAGTGCCCCGACTGCTCCCGTCGCTTCACCACCGTGGAGAGCGCGTCCTTGATGGTGATCAAGCGCAGCGGTGTCACCGAGCCCTTCAGCCGGGACAAGGTGATCGCGGGCGTGCGCAAGGCATGCCAGGGGCGCCCGGTCACGGAGGACGCCCTCGCTCAGCTCGGCCAGCGGGTCGAGGAGACGGCAAGGGCCACGGGCAGTGCCGAGCTGTCCACGCACGACGTGGGCCTCGCGATACTCGGCCCCCTTCAGGACCTCGATCTTGTGGCGTATCTGCGGTTCGCCTCCGTCTACCGAGCCTTCGATTCCCTCGAGGACTTCGAGGACGCGGTGACGGAGCTCCGGGAGGCCCGCGAGAGCGACCCGGCCGCCGGTGACGGTGCAGGTGGCGAGGGCGAGGGGGGCGCGGACGCGGCACCCCGGGGGAGCCAGGGGGACCAGGCAGGCCAGGGCATCCGCGACCGCGAGGCCCGTGGGACCCGCGAGTCCCGGGAGTCCCGCGCCGGTGGCGCTGAGAGCAGTGCGGACGTTGCGGGCGCGATCCCGGAGGCGCCGCTTCCGGCGCGCTCCGGCGACTGACCGGCGGAGCGTCGAAGAAGACCTTCGGTTCCGGCGGGGATGCGCACTGTCGCGCAGGCCGCCGAGAGCCATGAACAAGCAAGGTGTCCCGGGAAGATCCGGGGCGCATCGGGGCGTTATGCCCGTTAAGGGAGGCGGAATGACAGAGACGACGAGCGGCCCGGCACGCGGCTCCCGGGCCAAGGGCGGCAAGACGGCGAAGGGGCTGCGGATGGAGCGGATCCACACCACCCCCGGCGTCCACCCCTACGACGAAGTGCAGTGGGAGCGCCGTGACGTCGTCATGACCAACTGGCGTGACGGTTCGGTCAACTTCGAACAGCGCGGCGTCGAATTCCCCGCCTTCTGGTCGGTGAACGCCACCAACATCGTGACCAGCAAGTACTTCCGCGGCGCGGTGGGCACACCGCAGCGGGAGAACAGCCTGAAGCAGCTGATCGACCGTGTCGTGAAGACGTACCGTGCCGCGGGCGAGACGCACGGTTACTTCGCGTCACCCGCGGACGCCGAGACCTTCGAGCACGAACTCGCCTACGCGGTGCTGCACCAGGTCTTCAGCTTCAACTCGCCCGTGTGGTTCAACGTGGGCACGGCGCAGCCGCAGCAGGTCTCGGCCTGCTTCATCCTCTCCGTGGACGACTCCATGGAGTCGATCCTCGACTGGTACAAGGAAGAGGGGATGATCTTCAAGGGCGGTTCCGGCGCCGGCCTGAACCTCTCGCGCATCCGCTCCTCCAAGGAGCTGCTCTCCTCCGGCGGCAACGCCTCCGGGCCCGTCTCCTTCATGCGCGGTGCCGACGCTTCCGCGGGCACGATCAAGTCCGGCGGAGCCACGCGCCGCGCGGCCAAGATGGTCGTGCTCGACGTCGACCACCCGGACGTCGAGGCCTTCATCGAGACCAAGGTGAAGGAGGAGGAGAAGATCCGCGCGCTGCGTGACGCGGGCTTCGACATGGACCTGGGCGGCGACGACATCACCTCCGTCCAGTACCAGAACGCCAACAACTCGGTGCGTGTGACCGACGACTTCATGAAGGCGGTCGAGTCCGGTTCGAAGTTCGGGCTCCGCGGCCGCATGACCGGTGAGATCGTCGACGAGGTCGACGCCAAGGAACTCTTCCGCAAGATGGCCGAGGCGGCGCACGTCTGCGCGGACCCGGGCATCCAGTACGACGACACGATCAACCACTGGCACACGTCGCCGGAGTCGGGCCGTATCACCGCCTCCAACCCGTGCAGCGAGTACATGCACCTGGACAACTCCTCGTGCAATCTCGCCTCTCTGAACCTGATGAAGTTCCTGCGCGACGACGACGAGGGCCACCAGTCCTTCGACGCCGGGCGCTTCGCGAAGGTCGTCGAGCTCGTCATCACGGCGATGGACATCTCCATCTCCTTTGCCGACTTCCCGACCGAGAAGATCGGTGAGACGACGCGGGCCTTCCGTCAGCTGGGCATCGGCTACGCCAACCTGGGCGCCCTGCTGATGGCCACGGGCCACGCGTACGACTCGGACGGCGGCCGTGCGCTCGCCGGAAGCATCACGTCGCTCATGACGGGCACCTCCTACCGGCGCTCGGCCGAACTGGCCGCCGCCGTCGGCCCGTACGAGGGCTACGCGCGCAACTCCGACGCCCACAACCGCGTCATGCGGCAGCACTCCGACGCCAACGACTCGGCCCGGCGCGCCGACGACCTGGACACCCCGGTGTGGGCCGCCGCCACGGAGGCGTGGCAGGACGTGCTGCGGCTCGGCGAGAAGCACGGCTTCCGCAACGCTCAGGCCTCCGTGCTGGCACCGACGGGCACCATCGGCCTGATGATGGACTGCGACACCACAGGCGTCGAACCGGACCTGGCCCTGGTGAAGTTCAAGAAGCTGGTCGGCGGCGGCTCGATGCAGATCGTGAACAACACCGTGCCCAAGGCGCTGAAGCGTCTGGGCTACCAGGCGGAGCAGATCGAGGCGATCGTCGAGCACATCGCCGAGCACGGCAACATCTCCGACGCCCCTGGCCTGCGCCTGGAGCACTACGACGTCTTCGACTGCGCCATGGGCGAGCGCTCCATCTCCCCGATGGGGCACGTACGGATGATGGCTGCCGCGCAGCCGTTCCTCTCGGGCGCCATCTCCAAGACGGTGAACATGCCCGCCTCCTCCACCGTCGAGGACGTCGAGGAGATCTACCTGCAGGGCTGGAAGCTCGGCACGAAGGCGCTCGCCGTCTACGTCGAGAACTCCAAGGTCGGCCAGCCGCTTTCGGCCAAGCGCAAGGAGGAGAAGGCCGAGCCCGAGCCGGAGAAGGTCGTCGAGTACCGGCCGGTGCGGCAGCGCCTGCCCAAGGGCCGGCCCGGCATCACCACGTCGTTCACGGTGGGCGGCGCCGAGGGCTACATGACGGCGAACTCCTACCCCGACGACGGCCTGGGCGAGGTCTTCCTGAAGATGTCCAAGCAGGGTTCGACCCTCGCGGGCATGATGGACGCCTTCTCCATCGCGGTCTCGGTCGGCCTGCAGTACGGGGTGCCGCTGGAGACGTACGTCTCGAAGTTCACGAACATGCGCTTCGAGCCGGCGGGCATGACGGACGACCCGGACGTGCGGATGGCGCAGTCGATCGTCGACTACATCTTCCGGCGCCTCGCCCTGGACTTCCTGCCGTTCGAGACGCGGTCCGCGCTGGGCATCCACTCGGCGGGCGAGCGTCAGCGTCACCTGGAGACCGGTTCGTACGAACCGTCCGAGGACGAACTGGACGTGGAGGGCCTCGCCCAGTCCGCTCCCAAGGCCGAGACCGTCAAGGAGGCCAAGGAGAAGGCGAAGGAAGAGGCCAAGGCTGAGGGAGTCAGCGAAGCCCAGGCGCCGGCTCCGGCGCCGGGTGGCGCGCACAACTCCACGGAGCTGATGGAGATGCAGCTCGGGCTGAACGCCGATGCGCCGCTGTGCTTCTCCTGCGGGACGAAGATGCGCCGCGCGGGAAGCTGCTACCTCTGCGAGGGCTGCGGTTCGACCAGCGGGTGCAGCTGAGGCGGCTGACCGCTGAGGTGTGACGCCTGACGAGGGCGACGCCACTGCGACGAGGCGGGGGCCGGCGGATGCGCCGGTCCCCGCCTCCGCTGTTGCCGGGGGGCGGGCGTTCGGGCGGCCGGGGTTTGGCGGTGGCTGCGCATGCGGAGTATGGACTGGTGGAGGAAGGACCGCATGAGCACAGGAGAGTCCGGCCCGGCGGGCCCGGTACTGGTCACCGGAGGCACGGGCACCCTCGGCCGCCAGGTCGTACGGAAGCTGCTGGCGCGCGGGCGGGCGGTCAGGGTGCTCAGCCGCCGTACGCACCCGGAAAGCGGGGCTCCGGCTCGGGCCGGTGGGAGTGCGGGCACGGGCGAGGGTCTCTCCGGGCCCGAACGGGCGATAGGGGATCTCACCTCGGGCGCCGGGCTCGACGCCGCGGTGACGGGAGTCGCGAGCGTCGTCCACTGTGCGACCACCGGGACCCGCAAGGACGTCGTGGGGACGCAAAGGCTGACCGAGGCGCTGAGCCGGTCGGGCGGCAGCCCGCACCTGGTCTACATCTCCATCGTGGGAGTCGACCTCGTTCCGTTCTTCTACTACCGGGCGAAGCTGGAGGCGGAGCGTGTAGTCCAGGGCAGCGGACTGCCGTGGACGGTGCTGCGCGCCACCCAGTTCCACGATCTGATCGCGCGTCTCACCGCGGCGCAGCGGTGGTTGCCCGTCACGCTCTTCCCCGCCGGTCTGTCCTTCCAGCCGGTCGAGGTGGAGGAAGTCGCGGAACGCCTGGTGGAGCTGGCACTCGGGCCGCCCCAGGGACGGGTCCCGGACATGGGCGGACCCGAGGTGCGCACCTCCCGTGAGCTCGCACGGCTGACTCTGCGCGCGTACGGGCGTCGCCGTCCGTTGCTGCCCGTCCCGCTCGCGGGGAAGGCCGCGCGGGGCTACAGGGCCGGCCACCACATGACGCCGCCGCACGACATGACGGAAGCCGCACACGCTGCAGGACACACCACCTACGCCGAGTATCTGGCTGCCACGGCCAGGCCGGTGCGGGACCGCCGCGGGCGGTGACCGGCGGCGCCGGGGCGCGATCCCCGGCGCGAGGGCACGCGGGACCGTGTGCGTACGGATTGTCACCCGGTTGGCCGTACGATGGCGCGGTGCTGGTCAAGTGGATGCGCTGCACCGTCGTGGACCGTCGGGGGTTCGAGCGGGGGCAGCGGAAGTGGGCTGGGCTGCTCGGTGAGCCGGGTTTCCGGGGTCAGGGCGGCGGATGGAGCCGTGCCAGGGAGGGTGTGGCACACCTCTTCGGCTTCTGGGAGAGCCGTGCCTTCTACGACTCGTTCATGGCGCGATCTCATGACCGGCTGCATGCGGCCCAGGTCGGCACGTACAGAGACATGCGGGTGCGTCTCTTCGAATACCGCTTCGACGTGAAGACCGGCTTCCGGCCCGTCTTCGCGGACGCCGATCTGCTGCGGGTCGCCCACTGCAGGGTGCGCGGCGACCGGATCGAGCACTACACGCTGATGCAGGAGAAGGTCTGGAACCCGGCGATGGCAGGGTCGCCCGGCATGCTGCGCGGCGTGTTCACACAAGCGCAGACCGAAGACGAGTTCATGGTGCTGTCCATGTGGGACTCGACGGCGGAGCACGGCAAGTACCGCACCGAGCGGGTGGAGCGCCTTGCGCTCCGTGCCCAGCTGGGAGCCGACGTGACCGGAATCGCCGGGGACGTGATCGATCTCGAACCCTCCTGGACCGTCTGAATTCGCCGAGGGCCATAGAGTGGCCATATGGCACGACCGAGGCGCATCGTCCTGGTCCGGCACGGAGAGTCGGAGGGGAACCAGGACGACTCCATCTATGAACGTGTGCCCGATCATGCCCTCGCGCTGACCGAGAAGGGGATGCGGCAGGCCCAGGCCACGGGGGAGGGGCTGCGTGAGCTCTTCGGCCAGGAGCATGTCTCCGCATACGTCTCCCCCTACCGCCGCACGCACCAGACGCTCGCCGCCTTCGGGCTCGACCCGGCTCTGCTGCGCGTACGGGAGGAGCCGCGGCTGCGGGAGCAGGACTGGGGCAACTGGCAGGACCGCGAGGACGTACGGAAGCAGAAGGAGTACCGGGACGCCTACGGGCACTTCTTCTACCGCTTCGCACAGGGGGAGTCCGGGGCGGACGTGTACGACAGGGCGGGTGCGTTCCTGGAGAGCCTCTGGCGCAGCTTCGAGCGGCCCGACCACCCGCCGAACGTGCTGATCGTCACGCACGGGCTGACCATGCGCCTTTTCTGCATGCGCTGGCTGCACTGGACGGTGGCCGAGTTCGAGTCGCTGTCGAATCCCGGGAACGCGGAGACCCGTACGCTGGAACTGGGGAAGGACGGGCGCTACCACCTCGACCGCCCCTTCGAGCAATGGTGCATCCCGCGCTCGTACGGAACCTGCATGTGACGGTCCACCGGCCGCGGTGGGCGGCACGGGCACGTGGACGACGACAACCGGACGACGCACTGTGAACGCTTGACCATGAACCCCGAATCCCAAGATCCCGCAACCGGCGAGGCGTCGGGCGAACCGGGCGGCAAGTCGGCTGCGCCGCACGGCCATCGGGGCGTCCCGCAGGACGACCGGTGGGGAGACGCGTGGGACAGCCGCACGGGCCGCGAGCAGGATGAGAAGACCGAGGCCCGGGAGCGGGGCGGCGCAGGGGACGGACGCGAGACCTGGCCCGCGCCGGGGCCGGGAGACGGGGAGGGGGCAGCCGGCCCCGGTCCCTCCGGCCCCCTCTGCCCCACCGGTGGCCCCGGCGGGCACACGGCGGAGAGCCGGCGCTACGCTGAACCGGCCATGCCGATCACTCCTCCAACACACCGCGTCGAGCGGTCGATTCGCGCCAGGACGGGCGCCAAGGTCGTGGCGGGAATCGACGAGGTCGGCAGGGGAGCCTGGGCGGGACCGGTCACCGTGTGCGCCGCGGTCACCGGGCTGCGCCGGCCACCCGAGGGCCTCACCGACTCCAAGCTGCTGACTGTGAAGCGCCGAACGGAACTGGCGGGTGTGCTCGATGACTGGGTCTCCGCCCACGCCCTCGGCCACTCCTCGTCGGAGGAGATCGACGAGTTGGGGATGACGGCCGCGCTTCGGCTGGCCGCCCAGCGTGCACTCGAAGCGCTGCCTGTCTGCCCGGACGCGGTGATCCTCGACGGCAAGCACGACTACCTCGGGGTCCCCTGGCAGGTACGAACCGTGATCAAGGGCGACCAGTCCTGCATCTCCGTGGCGGCCGCCTCCGTGCTGGCGAAGGTGCGCCGGGACGCTCTCATGGCCGAACTCGGTGCCGCCCACGCTGACTTCGCATTCGGCGAAAACGCCGGTTACCCCTCGCCGGTGCACAAGACCGCGCTCCAGGCGCTGGGGCCCACTCCGCACCACCGGATGTCGTGGGCGTTCATGGACGCGCTGCCGCGGTGGCAGCACCTCAAGCGCACACGTGCCGTCCCGGACGAAGAGACCCCGGCTGCCGAGCAGATGGGCTTCTTCTGACCAGCCCGCCCTCGAACGGAAAACCGCTGGCCGAACCCGCTTACGCGCGTCACGCCGGCGTTTGATAGACATCACCCCATGCCTCTCACCCCTGAGGAGCCACAGATTCACGAGAGTGTCCCGGGCAGCCGCAGCTCCGCGGCCGCGACCCGGACCCCGCAGGCTTCCCGCCCCGCAGCACCCATCCCCGGACCCCGGGCTCCGTCGCGTCCCAAGCCGCCGCGCGCGGACAGTAAGGGGCCGACTCCGGGCCGGCCCGGCACCGTGCGCACAGCTGGTGCGCAGCGGACCGCCGCCGCGCCCGCGCGTACCGCTGCGCAGATCGAACTGGTCACCGCCGCCGACGCGACAGCTGTCGACGTCGCGGACGAGACGGTGGACAAGCTCCTGGACGAGGGCACTCGTCCAGGTGACGTCCTCGTGGTCACCACCGGCGAACAACATCCGTGGGCGCAGCATGAACTCTCCTTCGGTGAGGACGCCTACTGGCGTCAGCTTGCTGAGGGTGAGGACGTCTTCTGCGTGCACACCACGGCGTTGCCGAGCGTCGGACGCCGGGCCGTGGTCGTCCTCGCCGTCAACGGAGGCACGGACTCCGAGGCCGCCGAAGCGCTGCCCGCAGCGCTCACGAAGGCGGGACGCAGCCTGATCGTCTGCGGCGACCCGCAGCGTCTGCGTCAACTCCTCTGAGCTGAGGAACTTCGTCCACGTCCGGGCGCCGATTCCGGACGTTCTGCCTCTCCGTCTGTGTGCTCGCCTCCAGGTGGTGCTCCTCCTCCTGCTCCCCGGTGGGCGTGTCCTCTACCGCTGGGCGTGCCAGGAGCGGAGGGACGCCCCTGGCATCACCCCTGTGCGGCGAGGACCAGCGGCAGCACCCGCTCCGCGCCGGCCCGCAGCAGCAGCCGCGCCGCAACGGCGAGCGTCCAGCCGGTGTCGGTGAAGTCGTCCACCAGCAGCAGCGGACCGGCCGCGTCCGCGACCGCGGCCGACAAAGGCTCGGGAAGGATCAGCGACCCGTGCAGTGCGCGCATCCGCTGTGCCCCGTTGCTGCGTGCGGGAGCGACGTCCGGAACCCCTTCCGCGTACGTCACCGTGCCGAGCAGGGGCATGCGGCCGATCTGAGATATACGTTCGCCGAGCGACTGCACGAGTCGGGGCCGGGTCCGCGAGGCCACCGTGACCACGCCGACAGGCCGGGCAGGGGCATCCGGCGCTCCGGTGCCCCAACCACCGGGAGCCTTGGCCCAGTCGGCGAGTACGTCCACCACCGCGGCGACGACGTCATCGGGCACCGGGCCGTCCTGCGACTGCGGAGCTAGGAGGGGGCGGAGCCGGTTGCCCCAGCCGATGTCCGAGAGCCGTCCCAACGCCCGGCCGGTCGCGGGCTGTTCACCTGGTGGGATCTTCCCCTTGAGATCCACTCCGATCGCCGGCAGACCCGTCGGCCACATCTTGCGAGGCTCCACTTCGACTCCGGGCCGGGCGAGTTCACCGCGGGCCGCCTCCAGGGTGACCGCGGAGACCTCGGCCGTGAACCGCGGGCCCGTGCAGTTGTCGCAGCGTCCGCACGGAGCCGCCTCGCCGTCGTCGAGCTGGCGGCGCAGGAACTCCATCCGGCAGTCCGCGGTCGCCGTGTAGTCCCGCATGGCCTGCTGCTCGGCTTCACGCTGCCGGGCCACCCAGGCGTAACGCTGCGTGTCGTACTGCCACGGCCGGCCGGTGACCGTCCAGCCGCCGCGCACCCTCCGCACCGCGCCGTCCACGTCGAGCACCTTCAGCATGGTCTCCAGCCGCGAGCGGCGCAGCTCGACCTGCGGCTCCAGCGCGGGCAGCGACAGCGGCCTGTCCGCCGCCCCCAGGACGTCGAGAGTCCTGCGCACCTGGTCCTCGTCGGGGAAGGCGAGCGAGGCGAAGTAGCGCCAGATCGCCTCGTCCTCCCGGCCCGGCAGCAGCAGCACCTCCGCGTGCTCGACGCCGCGGCCTGCGCGGCCCACCTGCTGGTAGTAGGCGATGGGGGAGGAGGGGGAGCCGAGATGGACGACGAAGCCCAGGTCGGGTTTGTCGAAGCCCATGCCCAGGGCGGACGTCGCCACGAGGGCTTTGACGCGGTTGGCCAGCAGGTCCGCCTCCGCGGCCTCCCGTTCCGTGTTCTCCGACTTGCCCGTGTAGGCGGCCACCGTATGGCCCTGGCCTCGGAGGAACGCCGTCACCTCTTCCGCCGCCGCGACCGTGAGGGTGTAGACGATGCCGGAGCCCGGCAGCTTCTCAAGCTGCTCGGACAGCCAGGCCATCCGGTGGGCCGCGTCGGGGAGTGTGAGGACGCCGAGGCTGAGGCTCTCCCGCTCCAGCGGCCCGCGCAGCACCAGTGCCTCGCCGTCGCCCCTGTCCGGGCCGGCACCGTCGCCCGCGGGGACGGTGCCGAGTTGGTCGGCGACGTCGGCGGTCACCCTGGCGTTGGCCGTGGCCGTCGTGGCCAGCACAGGCACGCCGGCGGGCAGTTCGGCCAGCATCGTGCGCAGCCGGCGGTAGTCAGGCCGGAAATCGTGGCCCCAGTCGGAGATGCAGTGGGCTTCGTCGACCACCAGCAGGCCCGTGGCCGCGGTCAGTTCGGGAAGCACCTGGTCCCTGAAGTCAGGATTGTTCAGCCGCTCCGGGCTGACCAGCAGCACGTCCACGGTCCCTTCGGCGACCTCGGCCTGGATCGCCTGCCAGTCCTGCGTGTTCGAGGAATTGATGGTGCGGGCGCGGATACCGGCGCCCGCAGCCGCGGCCACCTGATTCCGCATCAGGGCGAGCAGCGGCGAGACAATGACGGTGGGTCCCTGCCCGGCCGCCCGGAGCAGCGCGGTCGCGACGAAGTAGACGGCCGACTTGCCCCATCCGGTGCGCTGGACCACAAGAGCCCGCCGCCGCTCGGCGACCAGCGCCTCGATGGCCCGCCACTGGTCGTCGCGCAGCCGTGCCTCGCCCGAGTCGTCGCCGACGAGGCGGGCGAGAACAGCATCGGCCTTGAGGCGCAGTTCCGTGTGGTTCATGGTCTCCATGCAACCGGATGCGGGACGCCCGGGCCAATGAGCCTGTGGAAAACCGACCTTCAGTAAGAAAGAAATACGAACGGGCGCAGCTGTGGATAAGTCATGACGAACAGCGACTCGTTCCCGGCACCGTTGCGCCATGACTCATCGAGACAACGGACAACACGGCCACAGCGACGACGGCACACCGCGCGAGCCCGGCGCCACTGAGCCCGCCCCGGTCGGCACACCCCACGAGGTAAAGAGCGAGATCGCGTTGCGCAACCCGGCCGAGCTGGCCGACGCCCTTCCATACCTGCTCGGCTTCTATCCGGACGACTCCGTCGTGGTCGTCGCCCTGCACGGTCCACGAGGGCGCTTCGGCGGGCGGATCCGGATCGGTATCCCGACCTCCGCCGACGAATGGGGCGCCGTCTCCGAACAGGTAGCCACCTGTCTGGAGGGCGAAGTGAGGTCGGACGGCCGTCGGCCCGAAGGGGCCATCGTCTTTCTCTGCCAGGATCCCGGCGCCGGGCAGCGGAAGGAGGAGGTGATGCAGCGCCTGCGGCCGCTCGCCCAGGCGCTGCGCACGGCCTGCGGCGCCCGCGAGATCCCGGTCTACGAGGCGCTTTGCCTGTCGGATGGCTCCTATTGGTCCTACTGCTGCCCCGACTCGTCATGCTGCCCGAGCGAAGGCCGCCCCCTGGGTGCGACCGGAACATCGGCCATGGCGGCCGCCGCTGCCTATGCGGGAATCCAAGTCCGGGGCTCCTTGCGGGAGATGGAGCGGCGCCTGGCCGCGCTCGGGTCCGGCCTGGCCCAGGAGCAGGAGAGTGCTCTCGATTCGGCGAGCTCCGCCCTCGTCCCCCGCATGCTGGCCCCGGACGGCTGCGCGGCCGTGCGAGCCGAGACGCTGCGGCTTGCCCGTTCGCTGCTGGACCGGTTCCGTGAGGCAGTTCCCGATCAGGCCGACAGCGCCCTCGCCGACGAGTACGACGACGCGCTCCTCGGCCATGACGACGCGGCAGCGGTGATCCTCGGCCTCCAGGACCGCCGCACCCGTGACCGGGCGGCAGAGTGGATGGAAGGCTCCGACTCGGCCCCTGCACTGCGGCTTTGGCGTGCCCTGTCCCGGCGCTGCGTAGGCCCGTACAGCGAGCACGCCGCGGCTCCGCTGACGCTCGCCGGCTGGGTCGCCTGGTCCACCGGAGACGGGCCCTCGGCGCGGGTCGCGCTCGACCGCGCCCTTCGCAGCGACCCCGACTACGTATTCGCGCAGCTGCTTCACCGCGCCTTCAACGACGGCATGGACCCGGAGCCCTTGCGCCGCTGCATGCGCAAGGAGCGGGCAGTGCGCCAAGCGGAGGACAAGCGCGGTTCTGCCGGCCCCACCACCTGCAGCGTGCCGTGACCAGCATGCCCGTCAACCGTTCAACTCTGTGCAGACGCCGCTCATCTCCAGCCCCGGCCCAGACCGGACCACACACAAGAGGAAGCGGAGGTACGTCCATGTCCCCGATGTCGCAGCCGGTTTCGCCCCAGCCGCGCACCCCCGGCCGGTATCCGACGGCCGCGCCGCCACCCGCTCTCATCGCTGCGCGGGGAGAGAGGCCCGCCCCTGGACGCACTTTTGCGCAGCCGCCACCCGCGGCGGAGCACCAGTCGGCCCACGCCGCGCTGATCTGCGTCGCGGCGCCGCATCTCGCTGTGTCCGCTGAGCACGGCCAGTTGAACGGCGAAGGCATGGAGGGCTTCTACTACGGGGGCCGACGAGTGATCGCTCGCTGCCGCCTCCTCCTGGGCGGCAAGGAGCCGCTTCCGCTGCAGGGACGCATGATGAGTGCCAGACAGGCCCGCTTCACAGCGACAGCGCCGACGACGGTCGGGACCGGGCCCGATCCGGCGCTCGTCGTCGAGAGGCTGAGATCCGCAGACGGCACGGAGCGCGTCACCGTACGGAACACCGGCGGGCGGCCGGTGAGGCTGCCGCTCGAGCTGCGTCTCGGCACCGACCTGGCGGAGATCGCCGCCATCGCAGTCGGGCAGGCCGGGCACGAGCTCCCCGCATCGGTTCACGGTTCAGGCCTGTTGTGGTCGGCGGGAAATCTCCGCGCCGCCGTATCCGCCGAGCCGCAGCCTGACACCCGCTGGGCTCAGCTGGGGCTGCTGAGGTGGGACTGGGAGCTGCCACCCGGGTCCGAACGGAGTGTGGTCCTCAGGACCGACCTCGTACGGACTCCCGCCGCTGCCCCGAAGGGCAAGGCCAAGAGCAGGGGCAGGAGCAGGAAGAGAGTCCCGGGCCCGGTCTCCGTCCTCGCCGCCGGCCGGCCGCCGAGGCTCTGGCGCGGTGCCCGTGCGGACGGTGACGACCCCAGGGTCGTGGCCCTCTTCAGAGCCGGGCTCGACGATGCCAACGCGCTCCTGATGAGCGATCCGGCGGCACCGTCGGATCTGCATCTCGCCGCTGGAGCACCGTGGCGCTGCGCCCTGGCCCCTGCCGACTCCCTTCGTGCGGCCCGGATGCTGCTGCCCCTCGGCACTCGCCTGGCGGCGGGCACCCTGCGCACACTCGCTCGCGGCCAGCTGACCGGGCCCGGCCCGGATGCGGGCCGCCTCCCGGGCGCGCTGCGTCACGCGGGCCCGTACGCCCCGCCGAGCTGCAGCGGGACGGAAGCCACCCTGCTCTTCCCAGCCGTCCTCGCCGAGGCACGGCTGTGGGGCCTGCCCGAGTGCGACACGCAGCAGCTCCTGCCCGCGGCCGAACGCTGCCTGACCTGGATGCTCAACACCGCAGGAGAGGGATTGTTCCTGCCCGACCCGGCGCCCGACGGCCTGTACCGCTGCGAAGTACAGGCGAGCGCCCACCGCGCCGCGCTGCTCGGAGCCGACCTCCTCGACGCCTGCGGAGGCGACGGGGGAGGAGCGCTGCGGGAGTGGGCTGAGGACCTGGCCCACCGCTTCCAGGAGGAGTTCTGGCTGGAGGAGGAGAGCGGGGCGAGACCTGTGGCGGCCCGTGCCAAGGATGGGGCCGTCTTGACTCATCTGACTTCCGCAGCGGTGGAGTTGCTTGATACGGGCCTGGCCGCAGGTGGCCGTCCCGCCGTCGGGCTGCTGACCAAGGAGCAGACGGAACAGCTCTGCCGTTATCTGGAGAGTCCCGAGCTCGATTCCGGCTGGGGGCTGCGCAGCCTCGGCCAAGGCGACGCGCGGCACAATCCGTTCGGGCATCGCGGCGGTGCCGTTCGCGTCCAGGAGTCCGTGAGCGCTGTCGCCGGGCTCGCCGCGGCGGGCCATGAGGAAGAGGCGTGTTCACTACTGCACGGAGTGCTCGACGCGGCAGCGTCGTTCGGCTTCCGGCTGCCCGAGATGTACGCGGCTGAGCAGCGGGCGGGAGGTGGCATGCCGCTTCCGCACCCCGCGGCGTGCCGGCCCGCTGCGGTGGCCGCGGCAGGAGCCGTGCATCTGCTCCTCACGCTCGCCGGGGTCCGCCCGGATGTCCCGGCGGGAACGGTGTCCGTGCGGCCGCTGCCGGACCCGTCGCTCGGTGCCGTGCGGTTCGCCGGTCTGCGTGTCGCCGGGGAGCCGTTCACTGTCCGGGTGAGCGGCACCGGGGAGGGCGAGGTCGAGGAGGTGTCGGACGGGGTGAGGACTGCCGTCGACTGAATTGCCGCCGACCGAAGGGAAGCCCGGTGCACCAACAGCGGGAACACCCGCGGCAGTAGCGCCGATGCGCCGTCCGGTCGCGGCCCGGAGAGCGGTCCGGACGGTTGGCCGCACCCTGATGGAAGACCCGCCGGGAACCGCCTGATTATCGTCAGGAAGACGACTATGATCATGGCATGCCCTACGAGCCGTCGGCCTTCCCTCCCTTCGCCGTCACCGTCGACCTCGTGGTGCTCACGGTGCGCAGACACGCGCTCTGTGCTCTGGCAGTACGTCGTGGCGAGGCACCGTACGAGGGGAAGTGGGCGCTGCCCGGGGGCTTCGTCCGGGCAGACGAGGATCTTGATTCCGCCGCCGCGCGTGAACTCGCCGAGGAGACGGGCCTGCAGGCGCACGACACGGCCGGGGGACTTCCCGGTGCGCACCTCGAACAGCTGGCGACCTACGGCGATCCCGGCCGCGATCCGCGGATGAGGGTTGTGAGTGTCGCCCACCTCGCCCTCGCACCGGATCTGCCGTCACCCACACCCGGGGGAGATGCGCGGGGCGCCCGTTGGGCTCCCGTCGAAGACCTCCTCGTCGACGACGCCTCCACCCGTCGCCACGCCGACGACGGAGACAAGGCATCTCTCGCCTTCGACCACGACCAGATCCTCGCGGCCGGTGTGGAAAGAGCGCGTTCGAAGATCGAGTATTCGTCGCTCGCCACCGCCTTCTGTCCACCGGAGTTCACGGTCGGCGAGCTGCGCAGGGTCTACGAAGCGGTGTGGGGCGTGGCTCTCGATCCGCGCAACTTCCATCGCAAAGTGACCGGGACGCCCGGCTTCCTCGTCCCCAGCGGAGGAACGACCACGCGTCAGGGCGGCCGTCCCGCACAGCTGTTCCGGGCAGGTGGCGCCAATCTCCTGAACCCGCCGATGCTGCGTCCCGAGGTCTGACTCCCCGCCACCGCTCCCGACCCTGCTCCCCGGCAGCGACCACCGGCCGATCCGCACACCGCCGTCTGCACACCGCTGTCCGCACACCGCCGTCTGCACACGTCCGTTCGCCCGAGCCCACAGCCCGCCCGCCGGCAACGGACCTGGCCGTGCGCAGTGCATTACCGGTGAAAGCAAGACATGTCGCGCTATCTTGCCTGGGTGCATCCCCCATGCGTTACGCGGGAGAAGCGATGATCCAGGCAATCGGGCTCACGAGCCTGCCTCGCCGTCACCAACTCAAGCCCGCTGTCGACGACCTCACCTTCGAGGCCCGTCCCGGCAGGGTCACCGTGCTCCACGGACCCGGAGGCTCGGGCAAGACAACTGCCCTGCGTCTCATGCTCCAGCTGCAGGCCGGACGCGGAACGGCCCTCTTCCGGGGGCGTCCGGTACACCGGATCACGAACCTCGCGCGCGAAGTCGGCGTGCTGTTCGGCGAAGTGAACGGGCACCCGGGCCGTACCGCCCGGGGTCATCTTCGGATGCTCGCCGCGGCAGCCGGTGTCCCGGCGGGCAGAGCGGACGACGTGCTCGACGTCGTCGGTCTCAGCGGGCTGGCCGACCAGCGGATGGGCATGCTCTCCCGTGGAATGGACCGACGCCTCGGCATGGCCTGCGCCTTGCTGGGAGATCCGCACACGCTGATCCTCGACGAACCGGCGAACGGCCTGTCCCCTCGGGAGACGGCCTGGCTCTATTCACTGCTGCGGGGATACGCGCACCAGGGCGGTGCCGTCCTCGTCACCTCACACCTCTCCGAAGAAGCGGCCGGACTGGCCGACCGCGTCATCAGCGTCGACTCGGGCCGGCTGATCGCCGACCAGGGTGTCGCAGACTTCGTGCGTACGCGCCTCCGCCCGCGCGTGGCCGTGCGCACGCCGTACGCGGAACGCCTCGTCGCCGTACTCACGCAGGAGGGGCGCAAGGCGGGCAAGGACCGCGACAACGGCCCGCTCAAGGTCGTCCGCGAAGGAGGTACGAGAGTCTCCGTCTACGGCAGCAGCTGTGCCGAAGTCGGGGAGTACGCCCACCGGAACGGCATCCTCATCCATCAACTCACTGACGAGAGCGGCGATACCGGAGACGCGCACGTCCCTGGTCCGCTCGAACGGGCCGACGGCCGGGGCCCGTCACGGAGCGAGGCCGGGCCCGTTCCCGCAGCGGCGGCTTCCGCGCAGGCGCATGCCGGGACGGAGGCGGCCGACGAAGCCTTCGCGCCCACTTCACCTCCCGGGGCTCCGGAACCGGACAGCGCGGGGACACCCGTCGAACCGGAACCCACGACGAACCCGGTACTCCTGGAACTCGAAGAGCTCACGGAACTCGAAGACCCCGCTGCAGACGAAGACGCCGCGCCCGACTCCCGCCCGGGAACGGTGAGTTCGGAGCAGCCGCCGCCCCATCACGGGACCGACCACCGTCCTCGCCCCGAGCCCGGCGACGACCCCGGCACGGAACCGGAGCCCGTGCTCGTCTCGAGCCCCGCGGCAGCACCGGCGTCCGCCACGACCTCAGCCTCCGGTCTGACCGGACCGGCGTCCATGAGAGCCGCGTCCGGTGACGAGACGCCACCGCACGGCCTGGACGCACGTCCCGGTACGGCTTCCGAGGCCGACCCGGAGACGATCGCCTCGGAGGCACCGACGGTCCGGCTCAGCGAGAGCCCACTCGACGGCCCGCCCGACGCACCCTCCGCCGAGCTGCGAACCGATTCGCGAACCGATCCGGAAACCGAACCGTCAGCCGATGCGGTCACCGATTCCTCCGAGCCGGGCCGCTCCTCCTCCGGCACCGTCTCCATCGGCCCGGGCATCGTGCTGAAGCCGCTTGCCGACCCGGACCTCCGCGCCAAGTCCACCCCCGCCAAATCGACCTCCTCCGAGGCCACCTCCGCCAAGTCCTCGTCCCGCGAGTCCGCCTCCGCCTGGACCCCGAACCGTCCGCCCGCACGTGCCGCCGCCGAACTCCCGCCGCAGCTGCACGCGGTCGCGCGTCCCGGCCCTGCCGCACCTCTGCGCTATGAACTGTGCCGCCTGATCAGCATCCGCAGCACCTGGACGGCGATGGTCCTGACGCTGGTGGTGGCACTCTGCGTCGGTCTCGTCATGGCACGCACCGGTGCGGGACTTCCCGCAGGCTCGGGCGGCTCTCTGACACCGGCCGTGCGCCTGCTCGCGGGCTGGCCCGCGGGCGGCGTCTTCTTCCTGCCGCCCGCCGCCCTCGCAGCCGGACTGCTGGGGGCCTTCGCCTTCGGTGAGGAGTTCCGCTACCCCGCACTCGCCCCTGCCCGTTCACCCGTGCCGCGCCGCCTCAGCCTCCTCGCGGCCAAACTCGCCGTCTCGGCAACGCTGGCCCTGCTGCTCAGTGTCGCTGTCGCGGTCGTCAACGCGGCAGGCGTGACGCTGCTCTTCGGGTCCGAAGCCCTCTCGCTCCCCTCGGACACGACGCCTGTCGCCGACGGCTCGTGGCAACTGCACATCGCGGCGGTGTTCGCATTCGCGGTCGGCTGCGCCTGGGCCGGAGTTCTGGCCGCGGGAGTCTTCCGTTCCGGCGTGGTGGGCACGGCAGTCGTGGTCACGGTTCCCTTGCTGCTCGCGCCTGTTGTACGGACGTTTCTCGGCGGTGCCCCGGGTCCGGGCCGTTCCGCCGAGGGACTTCCCGGACGTCTGGAAGCCGCGCTTCTGGTGCCCTGGCCGCCCGGAACCGAGGACTGGGTGGCTGCGGTGCTGGAGCTGGCCTCCCAACCCGTCGGCTCCGCACTGGCGTTGTCGCTGACGGTGCTGCTCGCCGGATACGTCGTCACCGTCCTGAACAGCAAGGTCAGATAGCGCCGGGCGAGACCTCGGGGGCTCACTTCGCAGGCTGTTCTCCTGCATCAACACGCCGCATATGACAGGAAGATGACCCCCGGGCAACGCCTTCTTTCCGATAAGGCGTCAATTGTCCCGAAGTCAGTGATCACCCTTTCGTGTGCTTTTCACCAAAGCCCTCAAGGCCGCCCGGAGGGCCGCCGACAAAGGATGCGTGACTACCCTTGCGCACTCCATGATGACCTCCGCTCGCTCAGCCGACTCCGGCCTCGCCGGCCCGGGCGAACTCGACCGTTACGCGTACGCCGAGTCCTCCGGCACGGCACGCACGACCAGCAACGTCCCTGCCTGGCAAGGCTCCGAGGCCGACATCAACCGCGCCGGCCGCCGCGCGGCCGGCAGCCGCGGACGCGGTCTGCACGGCCAACTCGTCCAGCAGCTCGGTCAGATGATCGTCTCCGGCGACCTGGGGGCCGACCGTCCCCTCGTTCCCGAGGAGATCGGCCACCGCTTCGAGGTCTCCCGCACCGTCGTCCGCGAATCCCTCCGCGTCCTGGAGGCGAAGGGACTGGTCAGTGCCCGGCCCAACGTCGGTACCAGGGTGCGCCCCGTCAGCGACTGGAACCTGCTCGACCCCGACATCATCGAGTGGCGGGCCTTCGGCCCGAAGCGTGAGGACCAGCGGCGGGAGCTGCGTGAACTGCGAAGCACCATCGAGCCGTTGGCCGCGCGCCTCGCAGCCGGCCAGGTGCGCGACGAGGTGCAGCAGCGCTTGGCGGACATGGTCGAGATCATGACGCACGCCGTCGGGCAGGGCGACACCCTGACCTTCTCCCGTGCGGACGCCGAGTTCCACGGCCAGCTCCTCCAGGCGGCCGGGAACCGCATGCTCGAACACCTCTCGGGCATCGTCTCCGCCGCCCTCCAGGTGTCGGGCGGTTCCGGTACGGGATGCGACGTCGCCACGGAGGCCTCGATCGCCCAGCACCAGCGGGTGGTCGACGCGCTCGCCTCCGGTGAGGGCGCCGCCGCCGAGTCGGCGATGCGGCACGTCCTCAGCGGCCGTCCCGACGCCGGTGCTCCTCCGGTCTCGCAGCCCGGCGTGGGGAGCGGCGGCTCCGCCACGGGTGCGGCCGGCGCCGATCACGTGGTCCCCCCGCCGCGCGAGCACTGAGTCCGGCGGTCCCTGAGCAGCGAGAGCCGCTCCGTGCCGGCCGCAGGCGGGGTGCCCGGCCGGCCGCGTCCGGCGGGCCTCGTTCCGCCGCGAAAACGGATGCGCCGCCGGAATTCGGCGGCGCATCCGTTTCCGCCCTCGTGCATGCGGGGCAGCTTCTTTGGAGTGGCGTCCTTTTCGTCGGCCTCTTTCCAGAATGTATGGAGAAGGGTGTGACCCGGGCCACGTGTATTGCCCGTAACGCTTCGCGTCACAGCGCGATGACTCAAGAGGTGACAGCCGAGGAGGGAATACGGCACCCGCAGCCGGTGCTCGTACAGGCGCTGTATCCCCTCCCAGCCGAACCCGCGCCGTCGGTTCATCCCCACCGGCGGTTTGCCGTTTCCATCGTTCCGAGAGGTTGTTCGTGTCGGCCAGCACATCCCGTACGCTCCCCGCGGAGATCGCCGAATCCGAATCTGTGGTGGCGCTCATCGAGCGGGGAAAGGCTGAGGGGCAGATCGGCGGCGACGACGTGCGTCGGGCCTTCGAGGCTGACCAGATTCCGCCAACCCAGTGGAAGAACGTACTGCGCAGCCTCAACCAGATCCTCGACGAGGAGGGTGTGACGCTGATGGTGAGTGCCGCAGAGGCCCCCAAGCGCACCCGTAAGAGCGTTGCGGCCAAGACCCCCGCCAAGCGCACCGCCACGAAGACGGTTCCGGCCAGGTCCGCGGCCGCGAAGAAGGCGGCCGGCAAGCCGGAGACGGCGCCGGCGGAGGCCGACGCCGCGATCGCGGAGGACGCCGTCGACGTGAGCGCCGTCGAGGCGGTCGCCGCCGAGATGGCCGACGAGCCGGTCAAGAAGGCCGTCGCCAAGAAGGCCACCGCGAAGAAGACGGCCAAGAAGGCGGCAGCGAAGAAGGCCGCTCCGAAGAAGACAGCCGCCAAGAAGTCCGTCGTCGACGAGATCCTCGAGGACGGCGACGAGTCGTCCGAGGAAGCACCCGCCAAGCCCGCTGCGAACAAGCCCGGCGCCGACGACGGCCCCGCCGCCGAGGTCAAGAACGAGAACGAGGGCTTCGTCCTCTCCGACGACGACGAGGACGACGCCCCGGCCCAGCAGGTGGCGGCGGCCGGCGCGACCGCCGACCCGGTGAAGGACTACCTCAAGCAGATCGGCAAGGTCCCCCTGCTCAACGCCGAGCAGGAGGTCGAGCTCGCGAAGCGGATCGAGGCGGGCCTGTTCGCCGAGGACAAGCTGGCACCCGCCACCGACAAGCTGGCACCCAAGCTCAAGCGCGAGCTGGAGATCATCGCCGAGGACGGCCGCCGCGCCAAGAACCACCTGCTGGAGGCCAACCTCCGCCTCGTGGTCTCCCTGGCCAAGCGCTACACGGGCCGCGGCATGCTCTTCCTGGACCTGATCCAGGAAGGCAACCTCGGTCTCATCCGCGCCGTCGAGAAGTTCGACTACACCAAGGGCTACAAGTTCTCGACGTACGCGACGTGGTGGATCCGGCAGGCGATCACGCGCGCGATGGCCGACCAGGCCCGCACCATCCGCATCCCGGTGCACATGGTCGAGGTCATCAACAAACTCGCGCGCGTCCAGCGCCAGATGCTCCAGGACCTGGGCCGCGAGCCCTCCCCGGAGGAGCTGGCCAAGGAGCTGGACATGACGCCGGAGAAGGTCGTCGAGGTCCAGAAGTACGGGCGTGAGCCGATCTCGCTGCACACGCCTCTCGGCGAGGACGGCGACAGCGAGTTCGGTGACCTCATCGAGGACTCGGAAGCCGTCGTCCCCGCCGACGCCGTCAGCTTCACGCTCCTCCAGGAGCAGCTCCACTCCGTTCTGGACACGCTCAGCGAGCGCGAGGCGGGCGTGGTCTCGATGCGCTTCGGACTGACGGACGGTCAGCCCAAGACCCTCGACGAGATCGGCAAGGTCTACGGCGTCACGCGTGAGCGGATCCGTCAGATCGAGTCCAAGACGATGTCGAAGCTGCGGCACCCCTCCCGTTCCCAGGTCCTGCGCGACTACCTGGACTGAGGGATTGCCTCGAAGGGGCCTCTGACCTGCACTGTTGCGGGTCGGGGGCCTCTCTTCGTGTGAGCGCAGCGCTCCCAGTACAGATATCGGGCGCGGCCTTCCGGAGTACCCTCGGCCAGCATGAACCTGCACGAACTGCTCTCCTCGTGGCTCGTCCACCTCAAGGCCGAGCGGAAGTCTCCCGAGACCCTGAAGTCTTACAGCCGAGGCGTAGGCGCCTTCCTGGCCTGGTGTGAGGCGAACGGCGTAGCTCCGTCACTCGACCGGGTTTCGGTCAACGCATGGACTGCCTCGCTACTCGACTCGGGAGCGGAGCCGTCTACCGCCAGGGCCCGTCAACTGGCTGTACGCCGGTTCTCTTCCTGGCTGGCCGACGAGGGAGAGATAGACACCGACCAGCTCGTCAGGCTGAGGCCGCCCAGGCTTGAGCACAAGATCACCCCTGAACTCTCCGAGGACCAGCTCGGGAATCTGATCAAGGCGTGTTCGGGGAAGCGTCTGGTCGACCGACGGGATGAGGCGATCATCCGGTTCATGATCGAGACCGGTGCGCGGGCCGGTGAGGTGGTCGCGATGCGTACGGGTGACGCGGATCTGTCCGGTGGTGCCGTTCTCCGCAAGACGAAGTCGGCACGCGCGAGAACTGTCCCGTTCTCCCCGAAGACGGCTCAAGCGCTGGACCGGTACCTGCGACTGCGCAAGGGGCACCGGCTGGCGGACACCGACACGCTGTGGCTCGGCGCCCAGGGGCGTGGCCTGTCCTACGACGGGCTGTACTCGGCGTTGAAGGCTCGGGCCAAGGATGCCGGGATCGAGGACTTCCACCCGCACCTGTTGCGCCACACGGCGGCTGCCCGGTGGCTTGCTGCCGGTGGCTCCGAGGGCGGCCTCATGTCTGTGGCCGGTTGGACGCGCCGGGACATGCTGGACCGCTACACCCGTGCGTCATCGGAGAAGCGTGCGGCAGAGGAGGCCAGGCGGCTCGGACTCGGGGAGTTCTGACGGTGCGCTACGCTCGGTGAAGAGACACCGGCACGAAGATCCTTTTGACGGATAACCGTCATTTTGATCACTCGGTGCCGCCGAACTTGTGGGGCGCCCCACGTTTTCAGTCTCCGGACCCTCGTTGAAATCGGGATGGTTACCCGAGGTCCGTCAACGTCATCACGCGTCCGTCCACGTCGGGGCGGCACCCGCGCAGAGCTGGCCACTGGATCGCGCGAATCGCCCAACTCCCTCTTTACGGAGTGTGATTCGCCGTGGATCTCTCTGACATGACTCCGGCCCAGCGCCGCATGCGTGCCTCTCTGGCCGCCCACGAGATGTGGTCCAACTGCCCTGACCGTAGCGCCCGTACGGCCCGTGCCCGTGCCGCGTTCCTCGACCGGTTCGAGGACGAGGTCGACCCTGACCGCCAACTCTCTGCCGAAGAGCGCAAGTTGAGAGCCGGCAGTGCCATGAAGGCTCACTTCGCCCGCCTCTCTCTGTTGTCGTCGAGGGCGAGGGCCAAGCGCAAGGGCAGTCAGGCCAGTTGAGCGCACTGTGCCTACACCGAGGGAACTCCCAGCGCCCGTCAGATGTTCGGGACCGAAAATTTCAGCGGGCAGATCAATTCTTGGGGCGCCCCAACCTTCACAAGATCGCCCGGTGGCGCGACCCGGATCGCCAAGAACGATCTTGCCAATTACGGGCGCCCGCGTTTTTCGGTTAGCGCCCAGGACATCTTCGGCAAGGAGAACTTCTTCTTCGACCAGATGGACCACCACGCCGGGCCTGAGCATGGGGGTTTCGGGGGCTCTGACAACTCACGGTGCCCGGTATGTGTATCTCTAGGCGCGCAGATCTCCGTGGGTCTTCCAGGTCGTGTTGAAGTATGGCTCGCAGCTCAATCGACGAGAGCTGTGAGGAGCACCCGGAATGAAGCAAGTCCTTTTGCCCGACGTGATGACCGCCGACGAGTTGGCCGCCTATCTCCGTATGTCCGTGGAGACGGTCCAGAGGTGGGCGCGGTACGGGTACGGTCCGCCGCATGTCCGCTGTGGACGGTCGCTGCGTTGGCGGCGTGAAGACGTGGAGACCTGGATCTCTAGTGGAGGCGACCAGGCGGCATAGCCAGAACCCATTAGGCCGACCGGTCGTTGCTTCCCGCGCGGCGACGGCCGGTCTTCTGGGAAGGAAGACAACACGATATGGACGGCAACTACAGCGCCCCCTCCGGGAAGATCGGAGAGGGCGCCCAAGAAACACACCTGAATAACTCAAACGGTACCACCGAGGATGCCGCTGCGGCGCTGACCGAATTGCTGGTCCTCCTGCCCCAGGAGAATTCCAAGCAGCGCATCGACAGAATCAAGGAACTCTTCGCAGTCCTGCCCAAGGAACTGCAACACGAGCTGTACCGCACCCGCCCCAAGATGGGTGAGTGGAGCAGTGCCATCTCCATTGCCCGCAAGGCCGTGGCTGAGGCACAGGCAGAGCGTGAGGCACAGGAAGAGGCGGAGAGGGAGGCGCGTGACCGCCTCGGCTTGCACCGCATAGTGCCCGGGGACGCCTTCGTACTCGATGTACCCACCCATGTGCCCGCCCTGTGGGGGGCCGGCCAGGAGGTGCTGTGGGCCGAGGGCGAGGCGTTGATGGTCTGCGGCTCACCAGGCGTCGGCAAGACCACCCTCATCGGTCAGGTCGTGCGCGCACTCATCGGCCTGGGCGACGGCAACGTACTCGGGTATCCCGTGCAGCCCGCCGAGGGCAAGGTGCTGTACCTCGCCATGGACCGGCCGAGTCAGATCAGGCGCTCACTGCACAGACAGTTCACCGAGGACGAACGCAAGGCGCTTGAGGAACGGCTGATCTTCATGCCCGGCCCGCCACCCATGGACCTCGCCAAGCACCCCGACCTGCTGGCCGACCTGTGCGAAGAGGTGGGCGCCTCACACGTCGTACTCGACTCGCTCAAGGACGCGGCCATAGGGCTCACCGAGGACGAGACGGCCGCCGCCTACAACCGTGCCCGGCAGACAGCCCTCACCCGAGGCGTGCAGGTACTGGAGTCGCACCACCAGACCAAGCACGGCACCACCGGAGGTAAGCCCGACAAGCTGGAGAACGTCTACGGATCGACATGGCTCACGGCCGGAGTCGGTTCCGTCGCGCTGCTGGTCGGTGAGGCGGGCGATCCCGTCGTCCAGTTCAGGCACCTCAAGCAGCCAGCCGAAACCGTGGGCCCCTTCACCGTGCAACACGACCACGACACTGGTCGCTCATGGGTCGAGGACCAGGTGGACATTCCCTCGCTGGCCGCCGCCCGAGGCACGGGTGGACTCACCGCACTGGACCTCGCACGAGTGCTGCACGGTAGGGACCCCACAGCGGCGGAGCGTGAGCGCGCACGTCGGAAGCTGGACAAGCTCGCGCGGGACGGGGTGCTGAGTAAGCGGGACGGGGACACGTCGGCGGGGCGGCCAGACACGTATCACAGGGGGGTGCTGTAGCCCGTGGTTACACCCTCACGCACCCCTCACGCTTGGGGCATTTCGGACTCTTGCGAGGCACCCCTTTACGACCCTCACGCCCAGAGGAATAACCGCAGGTCAGAACCCCTCACGGCAACCCCCACGACCCTCACGCCCACTCGACCGGCTACCCCTCACGAAACCCAAGGGGCCTGTAAGGCCCCTGGGGTGAGTAGCTCAGGAATTGATCAAGAAGGGAAGACCGAATATGAATCACAACAGGAAGCTGGGCGAAGGACACGACTCTCTGGTCGATCATGACCCGCTGGTCGAATCTCCATCGCTCCCCGATCCTCTGCCGTACTTCGGGGCCGAGCCACTGGGCGATGGTTTCGACGCCCAGGCTCGCGCTTCGCGCTCGCTCCACCCCGATATGTGTGGTGGTTGACGTGGCACGGAGATCACTCAGTGGTGCGGTGGATGCATTGCAAGCTGAAATACACGGGCTGGCCGAGGCGATCGACACGCTGAGCGGACTCGTGTACGCCCTTCTCCCGCCCTCGGACCGTAGACCCGGGGTTCTGGCTCATACCGAGACACGTTCGGCTGGTGCAGCGCCACACGGCACACCCTGTCCCGAGTGTCATGCGGGGATAGGCAAGCCGTGCCGTTCTCTCCGAGGTGACCCCCTTGATGTGAGCCACGGTGCACGACGAATGGGAGGTGCCTCATGCCGTGGATGATCTTCAGGGGAATCTGCCGTCACTGTGACGCGTTCGCCTCGGCCAACCGCGAGCCCGGAGATGAAAGCCTCGCCGCCGAATGCAATCACCGTCGTGGCTGCCGGTGGGCCGAACGCTGGATAGATCAAGACGTTGGCGAAGAGATTGTCACCGTCCCGCCCACGCCGAACAGACCGGGGGGTGGGGTAGTGGTGCACCGTCGTGCCGATGTCGAGGACTCTATGCATTCCGAGTAGATGCCCGTAGAATGTGGAACATAACTTCATAAGCATGGAGGCATCGCACTTTTCATGTGTAGCCCGATGCGCACATTGCCCGCTTTCAAGGTGGGCGATCCTCCTTATCTCGCATCCACCTTCCAGGATTGTAATGATCTTGGTGAGGACCGGGCGGGCAATGTGTCGGGGCACACACAAAGGCGATGTCATTCCATCGAAGTGAAGTACAAGCCGTCGAACGGGCGAGCCTGGGTGAGTGTAGACCTGCGAGAGGTTAGGGGCTAGAGCCTCCCTTGTGGGGGAGCACAAGTATCTCCCGCTCTAGTAGGACGCCGGTGCTGAGAGTCGAGCCATAGCTCCTCCCGCATCTGGATTGGGGACAGCCATCCCCCTCATCAAACACGTCTGAGTACAGCCCAGTTGAGGTGTGCTCTATTCGAAAGTAGGTATTGCCATGACTCGAAGCAAGCGATGGCAGCAGTTCGAGGACGGAGACGAGTTCGAGTTCGCACTCACCGCACTCCGCTCCGCTGGTCACTGTGAAGAGGTACTTCACACACTTCATGAGAGTGCGGGTCCGCGCGAGCTAGACGAACGCGAGCAGCAGCTCTGGGATGCGGTGAAGGAACGCGGCGAGCGGTTCCAGCGTGCCGAGATCGCAGCCGCGAGGGGCTACGTCGACGGGCCCTCGGGCATCGGTCACCGCACAGCCAACGAGGTGCGCAGTGCAGCTCTCCGCCACATGGATCACCACGTGAACACCGGGGCTCTCTCACCCGAGGGTGCGGAGATCATCGATGGTGTCATGGGTTCGGGCTCGTACATGGAGCGCACCATGTCCCAGAGGTGGGCGATGGCGACGGGCAACCCGGCGTACGAGTCGGCGTTCGCCAAGATCCTGATCAATCCCCAGCGCGGGCACATGCTCTGGACTCCGGCCGAGCAGCGTGCGGTGCAGATCGTGCACGAGGTCAGGGCCGCCATGTCACTGGGCGCCGGCACCGGTGCAGAGTTGGTACCTCTCACTCTGGACCCGACGATCCTGCTCACCAACGCGGGTACTGCGAACAGCCTTCGCAAGGTGAGCCGCGTTGTCCAGACCTCAAGTGGTCAGTGGAAGGGCGTCAGTTCGTCTGGTGCCACGAGTGAATGGCTGGCCGAAGCGACCGAGGCTGCCGACGGTTCGCCTCCCCTCGACGACATCCCGATCCCCGTGTGGAAGGCGGCCGTCGACGTGGTGTGGTCTTACGAGATCGAGCAGGATTCGGCCGGTGACTTCCTGAAGCAGGTTCGTACGGTGTCGCAGGATGCGGTCGACAACATGACAGCTCTCGCTTACACCACCGGCACTGGTACTGCGCAGCCGAAGGGCTTCGTCACTGCACTGGCCGGTACCACGAGTGAGATCAACACGACTGGTACCGAGGCGATGGTGGCAACGGATCCGTTCGCTCTTCAGAATGCGCTGGGCGCACGGTTCTCCGCGAACGCGTCGTTCCAGTCTCACATCGGTACGGCCAACGCACTGCGTGCATTCGAGACCAGCAACGGTGCACTGTACTGGCCGGAGTTGCGGAACAATCCGCCTGCCCTGGCGGGCAAGCCGTGGCACGAGAACTCGCACATGAAGAGTTCGACTGCGGTCAACCCGGCAGTGACTGCGAACAACTACGTGCTCGCGTACGGGGACTGGAAGCACTTCGTGATCGTGGATCAGATCGGTGCTCTCTTCGAGATCATCCCTGGTCTTGGTGCGAACCGGCGTCCCACCGCACAGCGGCACGGATTCCTCACGTTCCGGACCGGGTCGGATGTCACCATGAAGGAAGCGTTCAGGCTGCTCGACATTCCGACGACCGCCTGAGAGTGGGGAGTTGACATGGCTATCACCCTCACTGAAACCGCAACCATCGTGGCCGCCCCTCACAACAGGACGGTAAGCCAGACGGTCACTGTTGATCTGCATGGTGATGACGTGATCACCTGGGGATTCAAGTTCGACCCGAAGACCCCGGGCGACCACCAATTGCTGGTGAACAGCTACCCCGATGGGCTCGGGAATTGGGTCTTCGATCTGCGTCGAGATCCGTCGGTGAACTACGCGGTCACGGTGTACGTGATCACGGATGGGCAGCCCTCTCGCAAGAGGTAGTATCCGAATGCAAGAAGAGCATCACCCTGGCGTTTACTCATGGCGTCGGGGCGGTGCTCTTCTCATTTCGTAGGAGCAGCGAAATTCTCCCGAAGATGATCTTGGATAGTAGGAGCCACGTGACACACAGGTAAATGATCATGGGGTACATGAGTGGCGCTCAAGGTGTAGTGCGTGGTCGAGTAGCGGTAAACACCCATGCCTGGTTGAGTCGTAGTACACCATGGATGCGCACGCAAATGATCATGGATAGTGGAGGGGCGCCCAACCTGGCCAAAGGGGAGGGTGATAGGCCCCCATGACCTGGGGGTGCGTGCATATAGGGGCAGGGGTAAGCACCTATATAGGGGGTTTCAAATACCCCCTTCAATGCCCTCGATGCACTATATAGGTCAGCACACTATTACACATTACCCAATGCTGTGTACTAGCAACACCTAACTAATACACATTACGCAATACACATATAACCAGTACAGCAATACACAATGCACATGAAGTAATGTACTAGTACATGTATATACTCACACCACATGTATACACTACACATGTGTATAGATATACTCAATGCATAATACAATATATGTAATGGATTGTTTAAGGAATCCCTTATCGCATATGTAAGGAATCCATTAACAGATCTCTTAAACAATCCATTAAGGAATCCGTTAATGGATTCCTTAAACAATCCATTAAACGATCCCTTAAGAGATCTGTTAAGGAATCCGTTAAGGAGTCCATCTAAGGAATCCATTAAAGGATCCCTTGAGGTACCTGCACCTACCCCCTTGATGGCTCCTTAACAGATCTCTTAAGAGATCCCATGGAGACTCCCGGTAAGGGATCCCTTCTGAGACTCCTGCGAGGGCCCCTTGGAGACATCAGCAAGAGATCCCTTAGAGACTCCCGAAGGGGATCCCCTTGGTGCCGCAAGGGATCCTTTTGAGACTCCTCAACGTTCCCTTGCAAGGGTTCCCTTCAAAGCGTGGTGCATGTTCATCGAGGGTGGGGCCGGGTCCCGCGACGGAAGATTTTCACGCCCCACGACCCCGCTCTTCCTTCTCTTCTCTCTCTTGAGAAAAATCTCGCGGATTTCTCGAATATCTCAGAACTTGGAACACCCTCCCATAGGCACACACGTAGAGAGTCTTTCAGGCTGGCTGGCGGTCAGTGGGAGTCGTTCAGGTGCGCGGCTGAGGCTCCGGTACGGGCTGGTGCCGTTTTCCTCCGAACTGGGCGCAGTTCGCGTTGGGCTATCCTGATCCGAACTGGTTTAGGGGGTAGGGGGTCCCCCCGATTTCGAGTTCTCACGCGTCGTCTAGCGAATTCGAGGCTCGTCAGCCAGCTCAGCAAGATCAAAAGTACGTAGGGGGTCCCCCACCCCCACCAAACGCGTAGCTGAGGAGCACGCCAATGAGAAGTCTTACGGATTTCGTCCTGGACGAATGGATCGCCGCTCCGGCTATGGCCACGGACATCGACATCAGGCGGGGCTGGGACCTATGGGTTGAGGCCCGTGCCGCCTGGGGTGAGGAGCGAGGGATAACGCCCTCCAAGTTCGTGGAGGAGTGTGAGCTTCGGCGGACCTTGATGGCCTACGGGCTGCCCTACTGGGCCATGGCGGTATGAGAATCCCGGTTCCCGACAAGGACACGCGCTGCCGACTCGAACTGGTCAGAACGTTCGCTGCGGTGTGTGCGGCGTTGGGGTCGATTGCAACGCTGGTCGTTGTCCTGGTCGTGCGGTAACCATCGTCCACAAGATCGCCGGTGGGGAGGCAATCCCCAGAAACGATCTTTCGACAGGTCGACCAGTCCGGAACGCACAACGCCCCCGCCACGAACAGGGCAGGGGCGAAGGCTGGTCGAGTCACAGGGAGTCGATGAACGCCTGCCAGGCACCGGCAGCGACGACCAGGGCTGGTCCCTCCGGTGCCTTGGAGTCCCGTACGGGGACCACGCCGGGGTAGCCATCAGCGACCTCGACGCACTCGCCCCCCTGGCCGTTGCTGTAGCTGGACCGGCGCCAGGCTGCGGCGCCCAGGTCCAGGCGGTCCGTACTCATGACATCTCCTCTTGTGCCTTACGGATGAGGGCGGCTGAATCCTCACGGTTGAGGGCCGTTGCCTGCAAGAGAGAGTAGGCCACCCCGCAATCTGTGACCTGCTCTGGCTCCTCGAAGAGCTGCCCCGTGAAGGGCCCTTCGACGTAGGCGACCCCCGGTGCGTCCGGCAGGGTGAGCATGGTCAGTGTCCCGCCGAGTGCCGCGTGGGCGCCCACAGATGTTGGCAACACCTGGATGACCAGGGCGGGATCCTCGGTCAACGCTGCGAGGTGGGCGAGCTGTTCGGCCATCGTTTCCCGGCCTCCGACTGGGCGCCGAAGCAACTCCTCTTCCAGGACGAACCACAGGGCCGGCGGATTGTCCCGGGCCAGGAGTTCCTGACGCCGCAACCGCGCCTGGACACGGTTCTCGACCTCCTCGACCCGGTCGCGTGGTCGTCCGGCCCTGAGCACGGCCCGTGCGTATCCCTCGCTCTGGAGCAGCCCTGGCACAACCATGGGCGCGTAGCCGTTGATGGCGGTGGCCAGTATCTCCAGACGCATGTACCGCTGCACCCAGTCCGGGAAGGCGGGAGTGCTGTCCATCAGGTCGATGAGCCTGGCGAACAGGCCGCCGGTCTCCAACGCGACGTCAAGTGCAGTGGCGTTGTGACGAGTTGCCGGGATGGAGGCCAGTTCGATCTGGGCGATCCGAGAGGGGCTGATGTTGGTCTTCGCCCCGAGGTCCCGCTGCGACCACCCACGCTCTTCGCGCCGCACCCGCACCTCTGCCCCGAAGAACGCTGCCGGTGAGGCGGAGTGGTCAAGTTCCTTGCCAGGCACGGGGATCACCGCTCTTTAAGACTCAGAAGTTAAAGGGCTGCCTCCTGTTGAGACTACCCACATGCAGTCAGTCTGTGACGTGCAGTTACAGCGATTGTCCCGGAAGGCAGACCCATGACCGACCAGAGCCCGACCCTTGCCGAACAGGCAGCGGCCCTACGAACCGAAGGTGAGGAGGTCGACCCGGACTCGGCCGTCCAAGCCCTGGGTCTCGCCCTGCGCTCGGCGGACATCATGCTGCCCGACCTCCGGGCCGACGACTGTCTCTGCGGACACATCAGCACCGGCCCGCTGATCGAACTCGGCTCCGTGCGCCCGGATGTGGCGGTCGCTCTGGCCGAAGTCATCGCGAAGGGGACGAGGGCATGAGGTACCTGCTGGTCGACACCCGCACGTCCAAGATCGGCGAGCTGGTGGGCCGCGACGGCACCCAGCTCCTCCTGCGGCCCGTACGGGGTGGGCGTGAGTGGACGTGCCCCCCAGGCTCCACACGGGAGCCCACGGCGGCCGAGAAGATGCACGCAGGGGTGGCGGCGGCCAATGCTAGGAGCACGGGAGGGCTGCGGTGAACCTCTCTCTAACGGAGCCAGTGCCCGTGCCTATGTGCCCTACCTGCGACCGGCTGCGGGACCAGCGCCAGAAAGCTCATGACCGAGGAGACCGGAGCGCGGAGACGGACGCCCGTGTACTCCTCGCCCGGCACCTCGCGAGCACCCACCGATGAAGACGGCCGTGCGCGTCGTGGGGCGATTCGCCGGACCACTGCTGATCTTGCTGATCGTGACCGGCATGGTTCTCGTGGTCGCCCTCGCCGTTGCTGGCAGCTCGGAGTGACCGCTTTCGATGCCGTCAGGAGCGTCGTCGGAGGGCTTCGGCCTGGTACTGGAATTCCGTACTGGTGAGGAGGTCAAGGCCGATGGCGTCGCCACCGTTGAGGTGGACCTCTCCCCTGTCCAGATCAAGCTGGAAATCCGGACGATTGTCGATCAGCCACTTCATGTTGACGAGGGCGGTGGCCGTCGTCTTGCTGATGTTCTGCTCGGCCGCGAGCCTGTCTACGGGCCCTTCCAGACGCTTCTTCCAGTCTTCCTTGTTCTCCATGGCGATCACCTCGCGCGTGCCTCTCTTTCCAGTATCGCTCCCGATCTGCGCCCGCCACTCGGGTACCGGGCCGTTCTGACAGAGGGAACACGAGGCCAGAGTCGACCCAGGATATTTCGCGCCTAGCGCTCCCAACTGACCTGCGATGCAGGTGGGGATGCGTACCGCTGAGCCGTTCATATTGCGCGACTACCTGGACTGAGGAGAGCAGCGGCAGCGCGCCGCTCGCGCCAGACGGCTGAGACAACGGCTGAGACAGGGGCCGGTGACCTTACCAAGGGTCACCGGCCCCTGCCGTGCGTAGGCACCGTCCCCTCAGGATGCGGAGCTGCTCCATCCGGATCACTCTTGATGGTCCGGAAGGCCTTCCCCGGGGCCCTCACCGCCAGGAGGCTCTATGCGTCCGCTGCGCGCTCTCCCGCTGCCCGCGCTGATACCCGTGATACCCGCGCTGCTCGGCGTCCTGCTCGCGTTTCTGCCGGCGCCTCAGGCCCAGGCCCGGGACCGGGCCGTGGTGGGCGGCCGCCCCGTGGACGCCGCCGAGCACCCGTGGGTGGTGGCGCTCGCCAGCCGGGACCGCTTCGGGGACACCCGCTCCGGCCAGTTCTGCGGAGGGGCGCTCGTGGGCGTCCGTACGGTGATCACGGCCGCGCACTGCCTGAGCCAGGAAGTGCTGGGCGTCGCACACGCGGAGGTCGACGACCTGCATGTCATATCCGGGCGGAACGACCTCGGTGAGGACACCGGGCGCGAGGTGAAGGTGGGCAAGAAGTGGATCAATCCCGGCTACGACACCGGGACGAACGCGGGCGACATCGCCGTACTGACCCTCGACGAGGCCATGCCCGGGGGTTCCACGATCACGATGGCCGGCAGCGGCGACCGCGGCTACACCCCGGGCTCGGCAGCCGAGGTCTACGGCTGGGGCGACATCAGCGGGAACGGCGACTACGCGCCGCAGCTGCGTGCGGCCGAGGTGGACATGCTGGAGGACTCGGCCTGTGCCCGCGCCTACCCGAACCGCTCCGAAGGGGCCTTCGACAAGGACTCCATGGTGTGTGCGGGGGTCGCGGAGGGCGGCCGGGACGCCTGCCAGGGCGACAGCGGCGGGCCCCTGGTGGCGCACGGAAAGGTCGTGGGGCTCGTGTCGTGGGGGGCCGGGTGCGGCGAGGAGGGCCGGCCCGGCGTCTATACCCGTGTCTCGGCCGTGGCCAGCCTCGTCCGAGAGCACAGCGGATGAGCAGATCCATCGCGGTCTGTTCGCTGAGAGCGGAAGCATGGGGGAGCCCACAGCCCACGGCGGAGTCCGAGCCCGCTCGCCCCGGCCGTCGCGTCGACCCGGAGTCGACCCGGACAGGAGCCCGGTCCAGGGGCCGGGCGGTCCGGGCCCTGGACATGGAAGGGCGGCCACCCGGTGTCACCGGATGACCGCCCTCCGATTCCGGCCTTCAGCCGGTCCGAGCTCGTCGGTTCGGGACGTCTTGTCAGGTCAGGACACTCAGCCCTCGCCGGCCTCCGTGCCGGCAGGAGCGGTGAGCTTCTCCGTCTCGTCCTGTATCTCCGCGGCGATCTTCTTGAGCTCCGGCTCGAACTTACGCCCGTGGTGTGCGCAGAACAGCAGCTCTCCGCCGCTGAGCAGTACGACGCGCAGGTATGCCTGAGCGTTGCAGCGGTCGCAGCGGTCGGCGGCCGTCAACGGAGTCGCGGGGGTCAGAACAGTAGTCACGTCGCCTCTTCTCTAGCTCGACGAGCTGTCGTACCAGGGTCAACATCCAACCAGGTCGAAAACGTTCCCGCTCTCGACCGATCCTCGAAGATTTCTCCCCGGGGCGGCTGCATGTTGCCGGGTGGCGGCGAATGAGCCGTATTGCGTGGATTGCTTCGTGGTCAGGGTCTTGGTTGCTGTTGTCCAGTTGTTTGTCTCTGCAGTGTTCCCGTGTTGAAGGGGACGTGCCCGGAGCCTAAATGGTTCATGCGCCAAAGGGAACGTGATGTGTGCGTCACCCCATCGAGTTATCGAACGTACGAACGAGCTTGGGCTACCATGTATGCCTTCATGGGTGGCGCGGCACGCCCTGTCCTGCAGTCTCGGTACCCTCTGACGCGGCAACCAGCCACCACAAGCAGAATTCAGCGAGGAGCGAACCGCGTGACCGCCGACTCTTCCCTGGCCTCCGGCAGGGGGAACACCAAGCCGTCCACCGCGCTGCTCGCCGGGGCAGACAGGGACGGCGGCACGAATTACACCGCGCGGCACCTGCTCGTCCTGGAGGGGCTCGAAGCGGTGCGCAAGCGCCCCGGCATGTACATCGGCTCCACCGACAGCCGCGGCCTCATGCACTGTCTGTGGGAGATCATCGACAATTCCGTCGACGAGGCCCTGGGCGGGCACTGCGACCGGATCGAGGTCGTCCTGTACGAGGACGGCTCGGTGGAGATCCGCGACAACGGCCGCGGCATCCCCGTCGACGTCGAGCCCAAGACCGGGCTGTCCGGCGTCGAGGTCGTGATGACGAAGCTGCACGCGGGAGGCAAGTTCGGCGGCGGCTCCTATGCGGCCTCGGGTGGCCTGCACGGCGTGGGCGCCTCCGTCGTCAACGCGCTCTCCTCCCGCCTGGACATCGAGGTCGACCGCGGCAGCCGTACGCACTCCATCAGCTTCCGCCGCGGCGTTCCCGGCATCTTCACCGAGTCCGGTCCGGACGCCCCGTTCGACCCCGCGAGCGGGCTGCGCAAGGGCAAGAAGCTGCCGAAGAGCCGCACCGGTACGCGCGTGCGCTACTGGGCGGACCGGCAGATCTTCCTCAAGGACGCGCGGCTCTCCCTGGAGACGCTGCACGGGCGCGCCCGGCAGACCGCGTTCCTCGTGCCGGGACTCACGCTGGTCGTGCGGGACGAGCGGAGACTCGACGGGAAGGACGTCTCGGAGGAGGTCTTCCGCTACGACGGCGGCATCAGCGAGTTCTGCGAGTACCTCGCGCAGGACAAGCCCGTCAGCGACGTGCTGCGACTGCAGGGGAAGGGCCAGTTCAAGGAGACGGTGCCCGTCCTCGACGACCGCGGCCACATGATCCCCACGGAGGTGCAGCGCGAGCTGGACGTCGACATCGCGCTCCGCTGGGGCACGGGCTACGACAGCCTGCTGAAGTCGTTCGTCAACATCATCGCCACCCCCAAGGGCGGCACTCACGTCTCCGGATTCGAGCGGTCCGTGGCCAAGACCGTCAACGAGGCGCTGCGCTCCACGAAGATCCTGCGGGTCGCCGAGGACGACGTCGCCAAGGACGACGCGATGGAGGGCCTCACGGCGGTGGTGACCGTGCGGCTGGCCGAGCCCCAGTTCGAGGGACAGACGAAGGAGGTGCTGGGCACCTCGGCGGCCTCCCGCATCGTCGCGCAGGTCGTGAGCAAGGAGCTCAAGAACTTCCTGACCTCCACCAAGCGGGACGCCAAGCAGCAGGCGCGTGCCGTGCTGGAGAAGATCGCAGCGGCGGCCCGTACACGCATCGCCGCCCGTCAGCACAAGGAGGCGCAGCGGCGGAAGACTGCACTGGAATCGTCCTCGCTGCCCGCCAAGCTGGCCGATTGCCGCAGTGACGACGTCGACCGCAGCGAATTGTTCATCGTCGAGGGCGACTCGGCGCTGGGCACCGCGAAACTGGCCCGGAATTCCGAGTTCCAGGCGCTGCTGCCGATCCGCGGCAAGATCCTCAACGTCCAGAAGTCCTCTGTTTCGGACATGCTCAAGAACGCGGAGTGCGGCTCGATCATCCAGGTGATAGGAGCAGGGTCCGGGCGGACCTTCGACATCGACCAGGCGCGGTACGGGAAGGTCATCTTCCTCGCCGACGCGGACGTGGACGGCGCGCACATCCGCATCCTGCTGCTCACGCTCTTCCAGCGCTACATGCGGCCGATGATCGAGGAGGGCCGTGTCTTCTCCGCGGTGCCTCCGCTGCACCGGATCGAGCTGGTCAGCCCCAAGAAGGGGCAGGAGAAGTACATCTACACCTACTCCGACAACGAGCTGCGGCAGACGCTGCTCGAACTGGAGCGCACCAAGGTGCGGTACAAGGACTCGATCCAGCGGTACAAGGGCCTCGGTGAGATGGACGCCGGCCAGCTCGCGGAGACCACCATGGATCCACGTCACCGCACGCTTCGCCGGATCAACATCAGCGACCTGGAGGCGGCGGAGACGGCCTTCGACCTGCTGATGGGGAGCGAGGTGGCTCCCCGCAGGGAGTTCATCAGCTCCTCCGCGGCGACGCTGGACCGCGCACGCATCGACGTCTGATACGCGGCTCCGGCGCCGGACGGGGACACGGCGCCGGAGCGTGCGTCGTGCCGTGATCATGACTGGTTACCCGGTAAGTCACCTGAAGGGGTGAACAGTCCGGGATGCCCCATCCGTGATCTTCTGTGCGTGCCCATCCTTGGGCCATGCGCACCGATGATCCCTGGTACGACACCGTGGCCTCCGGCTCGGGCGACCACGACGACGCACCGCTCGCGGAGGCAGCCACGGCCGCGGCCCGACGTGGCCGTGAGCAGTGCACGGGTGCCGCTGCCGGGGGCGTCACCGGAGCCGCTGGCTCCGTCGAGGCTGCCGGGTCCGTCGAGGCCGACGGGTCCGCCCGATCCGGGACATCACGGGGGTCCGCTGGGTTGCCGGGCCGCGACGCGCGGCCTCGTGGCGGGCGGGCGCGTGACGCGCACGCCGCCGTCTATCTCGCGGTGCAGCGCAGCGACGCCTTCCAGCAGGTGCGGCGGCGCTACCGGCGCTTCGTGCTGCCCGTCAGCGCGCTGTTCCTGATCTGGTATCTCGCCTACGTCGTCACCGCGACCGCCGCGCCGGAGCTGATGGCCCGCCCCGTGGCCGGGGTGTTCAACGTGGCCATGGCCGCCGGCCTCGCGCAGTTCGCCAGCACCTTCCTGCTGACGTGGGCGTACGTGCGTCACGCGCGGCTGCGGAGGGACGCGCTCGCGCTCGAACTCCGCTGGGAGACACAGGACATGGCCCGTGCGTACGCCGGTGCCCCCGCCCCACGTACCGCCAGGGAGAACGTGCGTTGACCGGCACCCATCAAACAATGACCCTGGTGCTCTTCAGCGCCGTCATCGCCGTCACCCTGGCCATCACCACCTGGGCGAGCCGCAGGCGGCAGGGCTCGCCGGAGGAGTTCTACGCGGGCGGGCGTCTGTTCAGCCCGATGGAGAACGGCCTCGCCATCGCCGGTGACTACATGTCGGCCGCTTCCTTCCTCGGAATCTCCGGTCTCATCGCTCTCTACGGATACGACGGCATGCTCTATGCGGTCGGCTTCCTGGTCGCGTGGCTGGTGGTGCTGCTTCTCGTCGCCGAACTCGTGCGGAACTGCGGCCGGTTCACGCTGGCGGACGTCGTCACGGCAAGGCTGCGCGAACGTCCGGTCCGTATCGCCTCGGGCATCTCGTGCGTGACCGTCTCCGTGCTCTACCTCGTCGCGCAGATGGTCGGTGCGGGCAGTCTCGTGGCGCTGCTGCTGGGAGGTGCGAGCGGTGCTGCGCGTTCCTGGACGGTGGTGGGGGTGGGCGCGCTCATGGTCGTCTACGTCTCGTGCGGCGGTATGCGTGCGACCACGTGGATTCAGATCGTGAAGGCGGTGCTGCTGCTGGGCGGGGCCGTCACGCTGACGGTGCTGGTGCTGATGCGTTTCGGCGGCGACCTGGGTGCGCTGCTGAGCAGCGCCGCCGAACGGAGCGGCCACGGCCGGGACTTCCTCGCGCCCGGGCTGCGCTACGGAGGCGAGTGGACGCACCGGCTGGACTTCATCAGCCTCGGTCTCGCGCTCGTACTGGGGACCGCGGGGCTGCCGCACATCCTGTCCCGCTTCTACACCGTGCCCACGGCGCGGGCCGCGCGCCGCTCCGTCGTCTGGTCGATCGGGCTGATCGGCGCCTTCTATCTGATGACGATCGTGCTCGGATTCGGGGCCGCGGCGCTGCTGGGCAGCGGCGCCCTGCGTGGTTCCGATGCGGCGGGGAACACGGCGGTGCCGCTGCTGTCGCTGGAGCTGGGCGGGGGAGCCGGGTCGACGGGGGGCGCTGTGCTGTTCGCGGTCGTCGCAGCGGTCGCGTTCGCCACGATCCTCGCCGTCGTCGCGGGGATCACGCTCGCGTCCTCCGCGTCGGTCGCCCACGATCTCTACGCCTCGATGAGCAAGCGCGGTGCGCGCGGGGAGGTGGGCGTCGCCCGGGTCGCCGCCGTCGGGGTCGGCGTCGCGGCGATCGGGCTCGGACTCCTCGCGCAGCATCTCAACGTCGCGTTCCTGGTAGGCCTGGCCTTCGCCGTCGCAGCGGCCGCGAATCTGCCGGTGCTGCTCTATGCCTTGTTCTGGCGCCGGTTCACCACCAAGGGAGCGGTCTGGTCGGTGTACGGCGGGCTGCTCCCGGCCATCGTGCTCGTGCTGCTCTCGCCGGTCGTCTCGGGCGGGCCGGACGCCCTCTTCCCCCGACTGGACTTCGCCGTCTTCCCGTTGGAGAACCCCGGCGTGGTCGCGATTCCGCTCGGCTTCTTCTTCGGGTGGCTCGGCACCGTCACGTCGCGGGAGGTGGCGGACGACGCCAGGCATGCCGAGACCGAGGTGCGGTCGCTGACGGGAGCGGGAGCCGTGTGACATGACGCGGCCAGGGGCCGACTTCATGCGGGCACGTGTGCCGGGGCCTGCAGACAAGTTGTGAAGACAGGCACGCAGATAGGTCCGGACCTATTGACATCGCTGTCGTGGCGCCGGAGATTGTCTTCAAGAGATGACGGCATGCCCATCGATGCGGTCCGCTTCCTCCTGCTGCCAAGCGAACAGCCGTTCGCCGCCTGGGTAGTTCACCGGAGTGCGGCTCGTCCCTCGGACTGCCGGAGCGCGACCCGGCCGCCCCCGCGACCGGGACCTTCTGGGCCGCCGTGAGCGGTCCCTCCCCACAGGAAGGCACCGCTCGATGAGACCCAAGACATCCCTGACGGCCGGGCTGTTCGCCGCGCTGGTACTGGCCACGACCCCGCTGCTCACGACCTCCGCGAACGCCGCCGCACCTCCCGCCGGCGGGCAGCCGGCCAAGGTGGCGGAGTTCAGCGATAACTTCGACGGGCCGGCCGGGAGCGCCGTCGACGGATCGAAGTGGACGCTCGAGACCGGCGACAACGTCAACAACCACGAGCGCCAGTACTACACGTCCGGGACGGACAATGCGGCGCTGGACGGCAACGGGAACCTCGTCATCACCGCCAAGAAGGAGAACCCGGGCAACTACAGCTGCTGGTACGGGCCCTGTGAGTACACCTCGGCGCGACTCAACACCGCGAGCAAATTCACCACGACATACGGGCACGCGGAAGCCCGTATGAAGGTCCCTCAGGGGCAGGGCATGTGGCCCGCGTTCTGGATGCTGGGTGAGGACATCGGCAGCACGGGCTGGCCCGGCTGCGGCGAGATCGACATCATGGAGAACATCGGCTCCGAACCGAGCACGGTACACGGCACGATCCACGGCCCCGGATACTCCGGAGGAGAGGGCATCGGCGCCGGCTACTCACTGCCGAACGGACAGAAGTTCTCCGACGACTTCCACACCTTCGCAGTCGACTGGTCACCGGAGAAGATCACTTGGTCGGTCGACGGCAACACATACCAGACCCGCACGCCAGCCGACCTGGGTGGCGACCGATGGGTCTTCGACCACCCCTTCTTCATGATCCTCAACCTCGCGGTCGGCGGCTACTGGCCGGGCGACCCCGACGGCAGCACCACCTTCCCGCAGCAGCTGGTCGTCGACTACGTACGCGTGACCGGCGGCAACTGACGGCCCGGACAACACCGGAATCCGGCGGGCTCACCCGGATGAGCCTGCCGGATGCAGCGCCTCCGGCAGCACCACGGTGAACTCCGCGCCTCCGCAGGCCGCTTCGCCGGCCCGTGCCGAGCCGCCGTGGCGCTCCGCGAGCCGGCGCACAAGTGCCAGGCCGAGCCCCCGCTGCCGGTGCGGGGGCGGCTCCTTGGTGGACCAGCCTTCGGCGAAGACCAGTTCACGCCGATCGGACGGGATTCCCGGACCGCTGTCGGTCACCCTGAGGACGATGCCGGTGCCGCCGCTTCCGTCTCCCGCGCCGTCTCCGTCTCCGGCTTCGGTTTCGGCTTGGAAGGAGGTTGCCGCTGCGGATTCGTCCAGGTCCTCGTTCCGGCCCCCGTTCCGGCCCTCACCCTCCGAGGCGCCGGCGTCCGGGACGTCTGTGCCCGTGGCCTCTGCGTCCCTGACGTCGAAGTCCGCGAGGGACGCGTCGTATTGGTCCGCGACGGGATCCGTGCGGAGCTCCACCTCGACCAGGGCGTCCGCCGAACCAGCCGCCGCGTCCAGCGCGTTGTCGACGAGGTTCCCCAGCACTGTGGCCAGTTCTCGGGGGTCGACCAGCCGGTCGGGCAGACGCGTGTCGGCAGTGAGGCGCAGAGCGACCCCGCGCTCGGCGGCCACCGTCGCCTTCCCCACCAGCAGTGCCGCCAGCAGCGGGTCCTCCACGCGCTCTGCGATCTGCTCCGCCGTGGCCCGCTGCACACCGACGGCCTCGCTGAGATACGCGGCCGCCTCCTCGTACTGCTCCAGCTGAAGCAGCCCCAGCAGCAGGTGCATCCGGTTGGCGTGCTCGTGATCCTGTGCGCGCAGGGCGTCTATCAGGCCGCGGGACCCGTCGAGCTCGCGGCCGAGCAGTTCCAGCTCCGTACGGTCCCGGAAGGTGGCCACCGCGCCCCCGTCGCCCGTGGGCATGCGGTTGGCGACGAGCACCCTGCCGCCGCTGACGGTGAGCAGATCCGCGCCGGTGACGCTCCCGCACAGCACGTCTGCGGTGCGTCCCGGCCCGAGCACCTCAGCCAGCGGACGGCCGGTGTCCTCGGGGCTCAGCTCCAGCAGCCGCTGTGCCTCGTCGTTGACGAGCCTGATCCTGCCGTCCGCGTCGAGGGCGACGACACCTTCGCGGATGCCGTGGAGCATCGCCTCCCGCTCGTCCAGGAGGGAGGAGATGTCGGAGAAGGCGAGGTCATGGGTCTGCCGCTGCAGCCGGCGGGAGACGAGCAGCGAGGCGAGTACGCCGACGGCGAGTGCCCCGCCCGCGTACGCGAGCAGCTCCGGCACCGCTTCGAGGAGCCGCTCACGCACACCCTCGTACGCGATGCCGACGGAGACGGCCCCGACCACCTCGCCGTGCTCGTCGCGCAGCGGCACCTTGCCGCGGGCGGAGCGGCCCAGCGTGCCCTCGTCGATGTGCCGCACCTCGTGTCCGGCGAGCGCGGCGCCCGGGTCGGTGGAGACGTGCCGCCCGACGCGGCGCGGCTCGGGGTGCGACCAGCGGATGCCGCGGGTGTCCAGGACCACGACGTAACCGGCGCCGGTGGCCTTGCGTATCTGCTCGGCCCGCCGCTGGACCGGGCCCTCTGCGGAAGGGCCGGGTCCGGTTGCGAGGCGGTGGGCGAATTCGGGCCTGGCGGCGGTCGTCTGCGCGATGGCCAGGGCACGGTCCATCGCCCGTTCGTCCAGTTCGTCGCTGAGCGGAGCCAGGAAGAAGCCCGTGACCAGGGCGGTGACGCCGGTGGCGAGCGCCAGCTGCATCAGCAGCACCTGGGCGAAGACCCGCTGCGGCCAGCGGACACGGCCGAGGGACGCGGACAGGCGGCCCCGTCCGGACGGGGCCGCCGCCGATGCCCCCTGCGGCGGCCGGCCCGGCGTCCCGGCAGGCGCCTGGGCAGCCGACTCCCGTGAGGCGGCTGCTCCGCCACCGGGGGCGGCACCCGAAGGCGCCCCGGCTCCGGCGCGGGGCTCAGGGGTGGAAGCTTCGAATGGAGCGGTCACGGAGACCTCGGTGCTCTGCGGGACGGAGAGACGGGGTGGGGACGCACGGGCGGGGAGGGGCGGGGGAGGCCCGCCCCCGAAGCCCGCACGGACGCCCGGAGGCAAGGACGGCCGGACGGCCGCGAGGCAGGACCGGACAGGACCCAGGCCAGGACAGGCCGGTCCGGCTCGGGCTCCTCCGAGGACCGTAACGGGTCGGCGGAGCTGGGCGCTGTGACGTGCGGCATCGCCGCGTACGATCGGCATCCGCCCCGCACCTCGCACATCCCGGAGGATCACTCGTGGCCCGACCACGCCGCGTACCGGTCATCGTCCTGGCGGGCTTCCTCGGCTCGGGCAAGACCACCCTGCTCAACTACCTGCTGCGGCACAGCGGCGGCACCCGCGTCGGCGCGGTCGTCAACGACTTCGGCAGCATCGAGATCGACGCCATGACGGTGGCCGGTCAGGCCGACTCGATGGTCCCGCTCGGCGACGGATGCCTTTGCTGTGCGGTGGACACGAGCGACATGGACGTGGTTCTGGACCGGCTCGCGCAGCCGTCGGCAGGCATGGACGTGATCGTCGTGGAAGCCAGCGGCCTGGCGGAGCCCGAGACCGTCATCCGCATGATCCTCGCCTCCGGAAGCGAACACATCGTCTACGGCGGACTCGTCGAGGTCGTCGACGGTGCCGGGTTCGAGGACGTCCGCAGGCGCCATCCCGAGCTGGAACGGCATGTGCGGGCCGCCGACCTCGTCGTGCTGGGCAAGGCCGACCGGGTGCGGGAGCCGGAGCTGCGGCGGCTGAAGGAGATGCTGGAGGCGATCGCCCCAGGGAGACCCGTCGTGCCCGCCGCACACGGGCGGATCGATCCCGCGCTGCTCTTCGACCCCGTGCAGCGGCCGCGCCCGCAGGTCGAGCAGCTCTCCTTCGACGTCCTGTGGCGGGAGGCGGAGGACGGGGACGCCTGTGCGGACGCGAGTACGGAAGAGGGCCCGGGCGCGGACCACTCCGGTCATCTGCACGCGGCGTACGAGAGCGTCGAGTTCACGTCGGCGAAGCCGCTGGACCCCAGGCGTTTCCTGGGCTTCCTGGACAGCCGCCCGCCGGGTCTCTACCGGATCAAGGGGTTCGTCGACTTCGGCTCGGCCGACCCCGTGAACAGCTATACGGTGCACGCCGTGGGCGCGTTCCTCCGCTTCGCGCCCTCGCGGCGGCGGACGGGCGAGGAAGGCCTGACGCAGCTCGTGCTGATCGGCGCCGGGACCGACGGCGAGGCGCTGCGCAAGGAACTCGCGGCGTGCGTCGTCGCCGACGACTCCGCCCCGCGGGACCCGCACGCGATGTGGGGAGTGCTGCGGTACGTGGAGGCCGCCGACGACGGACCGGACGGCGTCGGGGCAGAAGTGCCCTCCGCCGACGCCGAGTTCGGCACCGACATCGACGAGCACCTCGGCGGCGGCTGGGAGGACGACTTGGACGGGGACGTGGACGGCGACTTGGACGATGACGGCATCAGCACCGCCCATGGACCCGGTGCGCAGCACTGACCCATCCGCGACGCCCGGCTGACTGGCCGTTCGCCCCCGCGCCCGGCCGCACCCGGCGCCGTGAGCGAAACGGCTCGCCCGTCGACCCCGGCGGTCCCGCACGGGCCCGCCACCACGGCTACACCGGCCCCGCCACCACCGCGACCGGCTTCTTCAGCGGCACCCCTGAACCGTCCCGGCGCGGATCCAGCTCGGGCAGCTCCGCCGGAGTGCCGTTCTGCGCCGCGGCCTTCGCCGGGACCGGCCCCGCCCACGCCATGGCCAGCGAATCCTCGCCCTTCAGGAACCGCTGGCAGCGGACACCGCCCGTCGCGCGCCCCTTCCTCGGGAACTGGTCGAACGGCGTGAGCTTTGCCGTACTGATCGAGTCGTCCAGCGTGCCGTGCGATCCGGAGAGCGTGAAGACCACCGCGTCCACCGCCGGATCGACGGCGGTGAAGGAGATCACCTTCGCCTCGCCCGTCAGCTTGATGCCGGCCATGCCGCCCGCGGCGCGCCCCTGCGGCCTGACCTGGTTCGCCGCGTAGCGCAGCAGCTGCGCCTCGTCGGTGATGAAGACCAGGTCCTCCTCGCCCGTACGAAGCTCGGCGCCGCCCACGACCCGGTCGCCCTCGCGGAGCGAGATGACCTCCAACTCCTCCTTGTGCGACGGGTAGTCGGGCACGACCCGCTTGACGACGCCCTGTTCGGTGCCCAGCGCAAGGCCGGGGGAGGACTCGTCGAGGGTTGTCAGGCAGATCAGTTCCTCGTCGTCCTCCAGGGACAGGAACTCCGACACCTGTGCGCCCCCTGCGAGATGGGGTGCGGAGGCGGACTCCGGAAGCTGCGGCAGGTCGACGACGGTGAGCCGCAGCAGCCGGCCCGCCGAGGTGACGGCCCCGATCTCGCCGCGCGTCGTCGCGGGCACGGCGGAGACGATCACGTCGTGTTTGACGCGCTTCGCCTCCTGGTCGAAGGCGGGTTCGCCGTTGGCCGTACGGGCGAGGAGCCCCGTCGAGGACATCAGCACCCGGCACGGATCGTCGGCGACCTCCAGCGGTACGGACGTGACGGGAGAGCCGGCGGATTCCAGAAGCTCCGTGCGGCGCGGAGTGGCGTACTTCTTCGCCACCTGGGCGAGTTCGCCGGAGACGAGCTTGCGCAGCTCCGCGTCGGACTCCAGGATCCGCGTCAGCTCCTCGATCTCCGCACGCAGACGGTCCCGTTCGCTCTCGAGCTCGATGCGGTCGAACTTGGTCAGGCGGCGCAGCGGGGTGTCCAGGATGTACTGCGTCTGCACGTCGCTGAGGCCGAAGCGGGCGATGAGCGACTCCTTGGCCTGCGCCGCGTTCTCACTCGACCGGATGATCCTGATGACCTCGTCGATGTCGACGAGCGCCACCAGCAGACCCTCGACCAGGTGCAGCCTGTCGCGCCGCTTGCCGCGCCGGAACTCGCTGCGCCTGCGGACCACCGTGAAGCGGTGGTCGACGTAGACCTCCAGCAGCTCCTTCAGGCCGAGCGTGAGCGGCTGCCCGTCCACCAGCGCCACGTTGTTGATGCCGAAGGACTCCTCCATGGGTGTCAGCTTGTACAGCTGCTCAAGGACGGCCTCCGGGTTGAACCCGTTCTTCACCTCGATGACCAGACGCAGCCCGTACGTCCGGTCGGTGAGGTCCTTCACGTCCGCGATGCCCTGCAGGCGCTTGGAGTTGACCAGGTCCTTGATCTTGGAAATGACCTTCTCGGGACCGACGGTGAAGGGCAGCTCAGTCACGACCAGGCCCTTGCGGCGCGGGGTGACCTGTTCGACGGCGACGGTGGCGCGCATCTTGAAGCTGCCGCGGCCGCCCGCGTAAGCGTCCTTGATGCCGTCCATGCCGACGATCCGTCCGCCCGTGGGCAGGTCGGGGCCAGGCACATGGCGCATCAGCGTCTCGAGGTCGGCGCCCGGATGCTTGATCAAGTGCCGCGCTGCGGCGATGACTTCGCCGAGGTTGTGCGGAGGCATGTTCGTCGCCATGCCGACGGCGATGCCGGATGAGCCGTTGACGAGCAGGTTGGGATAGGCGGCCGGCAGGGAGCCGGGCTCCTGCTCGCTGCCGTCGTAGTTGGCGCCGAAGTCGACGGTGTCCTCGTCGATCGACTCGACCATCAGGCCCGCGGCGGGCGCGGCCCGGCACTCCGTGTACCGCATCGCGGCGGGCGGGTCGTCGTTGCCCAGCGAGCCGAAGTTGCCGTGGCCGTCGACCAGCGGCAGGCGCATGGAGAACGGCTGTGCCATGCGCACCAGCGCGTCGTAGATCGCCGAGTCGCCGTGGGGGTGGAGCTTGCCCATCACCTCGCCGACGACGCGGGCGCACTTGACGTAGCTGCGGTCGGGGCGCAGGCCCATCTCGTGCATCTGGTAGAGGATGCGCCGCTGAACGGGCTTCATCCCGTCGCGGGCGTCGGGGAGCGCCCGCGAGTAGATGACCGAGTAGGCGTACTCCAGGAAGGAGCCCTGCATCTCGTCGACGACGTCGATGTCGAGGATCCGTTCCTCGAAATCGTCCGGCTGTGTCTTCGTACTGCGGGGGGCCATCGCGGCTGCGGCTCCTTCTGTGCATTCCGCACGGCGACGGGGGCGGACCCGTCCGGTGCGGAGGCGGCTCTGACGCGGACCATTGTGGACCGCGGCGCTGACAACCGGTTCCCCGACCCGGCGGTCGGGGGCCGGTCCGTGCCGTTCCCCGCCGTTCGTACGGAGAATGACGGGGACCGGGCCCGGTACACGGGCGTACGGTACGGGAACTTCGCACGCGCTCGGCCCGGTTGCATAGGGTGACAGGACCGCTTGCGCACGTACACGCATCTGACGCGATCGAAGGGACTCCATGCCCATGGGTCACACTGCCACGCCCCCGCCGGCCACCGGCGGGCTGACAGCGACGGAGCACCGGCTGGCCAACGGCCTGCGCGTGGTGCTCTCCGAGGACCATCTCACTCCGGTCGCAGCGGTCTGTCTCTGGTACGACGTCGGCTCCCGGCACGAGGTCGCCGGCCGCACCGGGCTCGCCCACCTCTTCGAGCACCTGATGTTCCAGGGCTCCGCGCAGGTGCAGGGCAACGGGCACTTCGAGCTGGTGCAGGGCGCCGGCGGCTCGCTCAACGGCTCTACCAGCTTCGAGCGTACGAACTACTACGAGACCATGCCCGCCCACGAGTTGGAACTCGCGCTCTGGCTGGAGGCGGACCGCATGGGCTCCCTGCTGACCGCCCTGGACGACGAGTCCATGGAGAACCAGCGCGACGTGGTCAAGAACGAGCGCCGCCAGCGCTACGACAACGTGCCCTACGGCACCGCGTTCGAGAAGCTCACGGCCATGGCCTACCCGGAGGGCCACCCGTATCACCACACCCCGATCGGCTCGATGGCCGACCTGGACGCGGCGTCGCTGGAGGACGCCCGGGAGTTCTTCCGCACGTACTACGCGCCGAACAACGCCGTGCTGACCGTCGTCGGCGACATCGACACGGAGCAGACGCTCGGCTGGATCGAGAAGTACTTCGGCTCCGTCCCGGGCCACGAGGGCAAGAAGCCGCCGCGGGACGGCACTCTGCCGGAGGTCATCGGCGAACAGATGCGCGAGGTCCTCGAAGAGGAGGTGCCCTCGCGGGCGTTGATGGCCGCGTACCGGCTGCCGCACGACGGCACCCGCGAGTGCGACGCCGCGGACCTGGCGCTGACGGCGCTCGGCGGCGGCGAGTCCTCGCGCCTCAACAAGCGCCTGGTCCGCCGGGACAGGCTCGCGGTCGGCGCCGGGTTCGGGCTGCTGAGGCTCGCCGGTGCGCCGTCGCTCGGCTGGCTGGACGTCAAGGCGTCCGGCGGCGTCGAGGTGACCGAGATCGAGGCGGCCGTCGACGACGAGCTGCGGCGCTTCGCGGAGGAAGGCCCGACGCCGGAGGAGATGGAGCGCGCCCAGGCCCAGTTGGAGCGCGAGTGGCTCGACAGGCTCGCCACCGTGGGCGGCCGCGCCGACGAACTCTGCCGCTACGCGGTGCTGTTCGGCGATCCTCAGCTCGCGCTGACCGCCGTGCAGCGCGTCCTGGACATCACCGCCGAGGAGGTGCGCGAGGTGGCCGCCGCCCGGCTCCGTCCGGACAACCGCGCGGTGCTCGTGTACGAGCCCACCGAGCCCGCGGAGTCCGCCGAGGCCGCCGAGCAGGCCGCCGGCGACGACGAGACCCACGAGACCGAGGAGCCCGGCCAGTGAGCGACGCCCCGAACCAGCAGACCGCCCCGGCCGGCACCTCACAGGCCCAGGGCAAGCAGATGGAGTTCCATCCGCGTCCCGGTGGCGGCCGGCCCAAGCCCTGGGCATTCCCCGCACCGGACCGCGGCGTGCTCGGAAACGGGCTGACGGTGCTGCGCTGCCACCGCCCGGGCCAGCAGGTCGTCGCCGTCGAAGTCACGCTGCAGGCGCCGCTGGACGCCGAGCCGGCCGGCCTCGACGGGGTGGCGACGATCATGGCTCGCGCCTTCTCCGAGGGCACGGACAAGCTCGACGCCGAGGCATTCGCCGACGAGCTGGAGAGCTGCGGAGCCTCCCTCGACGCATACGCCGACCACGCGGCCGTGCGCGTCTCGCTGGAGGTGCCCGCCTCCCGGCTGCGCAAGGCGCTCGGCCTGTTCGCCGACGCGCTGCGCGCCCCCGCCTTCCCGGAGAGCGAGGTCGAACGTCTCGTCGGCAACCGTCTGGACGAGATCCCGCACGAGCTGGCCAACCCGACGCGGCGTGCCGCCAAGGAGCTCGCGAAGGAGCTGTATCCGGCCTCCGCCCGGATGTCCCGTCCGCGGCAGGGCACGGAGGAGACGGTCGCCCGTATCGACGCGGCAGCGGTCCGCGCCTTCTACGACGCGCACGTACGGCCCGCCACGGCCACCGCGGTCGTGGTCGGCGACCTCGACGGCGTCGACCTGGACGCCGTACTGGCCGAGACCCTGGGAGACTGGACGGGGTCAGCGGCCGAGCCGCGGCATGCGGCCCCCATCACGGCCGACGACACCGGGCGCGTCATCATCGTCGACCGGCCGGGCGCGGTGCAGACCCAGCTGCTGATCGGCCGCATCGGGCCCGACAGGCACGACCGCGTCTGGCCGGCGCAGGTCCTGGGCACGTACTGCCTGGGCGGCACCCTCACCTCGCGGCTCGACCGTGTGCTGCGCGAGGAGAAGGGCTACACCTACGGTGTGCGCGCCTTCGGGCAGGTCCTGCGCTCCACCGCCGACGGCACGGGCGCGGCCCTGCTCGCGGTCTCCGGATCGGTCGCCACGGACGTCACCGGCCCGGCCCTCGCGGATCTGTGGCACGTGCTGCGCACGCTCGCCGCCGAGGGGCTCACGGACGACGAGCGCGACGTCGCCGTGCAGAACCTGGTGGGCGTCGCACCCCTGAAGTACGAGACGGCTGCCGCCGTCGCCGACACCCTCGCGGAGCAGGTCGAGCAGCAACTCCCCGACGACTACCAGGCGAACGTCTACGAGGAGCTGGCCCGTACGGGCACGGTCGAGGCCACGGCCGCGGTCGTGTCGGCCTTCCCGCCGGACAGGCTCGTGACGGTGCTCGTCGGCGACGCCTCCCAGATCGCCGGTCCCGTACGGGAGTTGGGGATCGGCGAGGTCAAGGTCGTGACCGGCGGCTGAGCATGCCGCACGGCTGACGCACCACCAGGACACGCGCCGCGAAGACACACGCGCCCCGGTTCACACAGAGCGTGAACCGGGGCGCTGTGCCGTCGCGGCCGAAATGCCGCTGAATGCCGCCGAGAGGCGGTCCTAATGTCCGTATTGCCGGTAGTACCCCGTTCCGTTGTGTGGGCTGCGCGACAAAACAAGGGTTTGGTTTGGCCGTTGGCAGATGTCCCCTTTAGCGTCGATCCGGCTGTTCGTCAGAAGTGACCGCGACCGCGGCCGACGTTCGGCTTCGCCGAGTCTCCCCGTACGACGACGTACACAGGGAGAGCCGGGGGCTCTTCCCTCGCGGCGCCGCCAAGGCGCAGAGGGTCCCCTCCCAGTCCGGACCGGAAACGGTACGGCGGGGGAGGGGGTGGGGTGAATCGGTCCGCTGCGCTGCGGACCGTAGGAGACCTTCCTGCTCCGAACCGACTGGGGGCCCCTCCCGCCGGATTCCCCGCTGGATACCGCCGGGTGTTCCGCCGCAGCGATGCGCGGAGACCCGTGCGCGACCCTGCGCGGAATCATGCAGGCAGGAGGCAGACCCGGTAGGCGAGAAGGAGGGAAAGGAGTCACGCCACCCCATGGCGTTCATCCGTGCCACCGGGACGCACCGCCGTACCCGCCCCAAGAGCCGGCGTGCGAAGGCCGCAGGCATAGCCGGCCTGACCGTCGGCGTCGTCGGAACCCTCGCGACCCCCGCGCTGGCCGGGACAGGCCAGACGCAGACAGCGAGCGGCGCCGCTGAGAAGAGCGTCCAGGAGACCCGGGACGAGGCCGGTCACGAGGCCGGCAAGGCCGGCTCCGGAGCCGGCCACGACACCGGTCTCAGCCGTGCCGTCGGATTCGGCGACTCGATCGCCGAGACCGTCAGCGAACAGGCCCAGCTCCAGAAGGAGGCCGCCGCCCAGGCTAAGGCCGCGAACGAGGCCAAGCGCAAGGCCGCCGCCGACAAGGCGAAGCGCGAGCGCGAGGCCGAGGAGAAGGCCGAGCGGGCCGCAAGGGCAAAGGAACGGGCGAAGCTCAACGCATACGTCGCCCCGCTGGAGGACGCCTCGCTGTCCACCCCGTACCAGAGCTCCGGCGGGCTGTGGTCCTCCGGCAGCCACACCGGTGTCGACTTCTCGGCCGGCGAGGGCACCGAGGTGCGTTCGGTCGCGTCCGGCGAGGTCGTCGAGGCAGGCAGCGACGGCTCGTTCGGCAACAGCATCGTCATCAAGCACCGGGACGGCACCTACACGCAGTACGGACACCTGTCGTCGCTCAGCGTCTCGGCCGGCCAGACGGTCAAGGCGGGCCAGCAGATCGCGCTGTCCGGCTCCACCGGGAACACCACGGGCCCGCACCTGCACTTCGAGGCCCGCACCGGTGCCGACTACGGCTCGGACATGGATCCGGTCGCCTACCTCCGCAAGCACGGCGTCGACCTCTGACGGGCGGCGTCCTTCGCACGGAGCACGACGAAGCCCCCGGCCGCCAGGGCGAATTCGAGGGGTCGTTGCAACACAAGTGATCAACTGGCTGTTGCCAGGAGCTTAGCGAGGCGCTCGGCTGGGGTTTCCCAGCCGAGCGTTTTGCGTGGGCGGCTGTTGAGTTCGGCTGCGACGGCGTCCAGGTGGTCTCGGGTGTGGACGGACAGGTCTGTTCCTTTCGGGAAGTACTGTCGCAGCAGGCCGTTGGTGTTCTCGTTCGAGCCGCGCTGCCAGGGGCTGCCGGGGTTACAGAAGTAGACGGGGATGTCGGTGGCGATGGTGAATGCCTGGTGGGCGGCCATCTCCGAGCCCTGGTCCCAGGTCAGAGACTTCCGCAGGTGCGGCGGCAGGTCCTTCACGGTCTCGGCCAGCGCGTCTCGGGTGTTGCCCGCGCTGTGACCGGCCGGCAGGTGGACGAGCAGGACGTAGCGGGTGGCTCGCTCCACGAGGGTGCCGATCGAGGACTTGTGATCCTTGCCGATGATGAGGTCGCCCTCCCAGTGGCCGGGAACGGCCCGGTCGGCGGCCTCAGCGGGACGATCGCTGATCATCACCATGTTCGGGATGCTGCGGGGCTGGCGCTTGTAGGACTGTCGGTGGGGCCGGCGCCGTGCGCGACCGGTTCGCAGGGCTCGGGTCAGCTCGCGGCGGAGTTCTCCGCGGCCCTGGACGTAGAGGGCCTGGTAGATGGTCTCGTGCGTCACGTGCATCTCCGGCCGGTCGGGAAAGCGTGCACGCAGAGCGTGGCAGATCTGTTCCGGGCTCCATCGCAGCGTGAGGTGGTCCTGGATGAAGTCACGCAGCTGCGAGTTCTGCCCGATCTTGCCGGGCTTGGGACGCGGGCGCCGCTGTTCGGCTCGGCGATGGGCGGCATGCGGGCGGTAGACCCAGCAAGACGCGTCCCCGCGTAACGGCATGCCGTTACGGCGTACTTCTCGACTGATCGTGGACGGGCTGCGGTCCAGCTCGGTGGCAATCTGCCGGATCGAGGCGTTCTCCCTCAACCGGTCGGCTATGTGGATGCGGTCCTTCTCCTGGAGGTAGCGCGAGGAGCCGGAAGCCGAAGCCTCGACATGGATCGGAGGCTTCGGCTTCCCTGTAGGCGGCGCATGCCAGCCGTTGCGCCATCTCTTGCCGGTCCGCAAGTTGATGCCGACGATCCGGCAGGCCTCTCTGCTGCTGTAGCCCTGCTCCATGAGCCGGAAGTATGCCGCCCGCTCACGCGTCAGACGGCGCCCCTTCTGATGCCGGTCCGCCCGGATCTCGAAGTCCATCGCACCCCTTGAACTGGGGTGTTGCAACGACCACTAGAACTCAAGTCGGGCGGCCGGGGGCTTCGTGTCGCTGTCCGGCTGTGTGGCCGGGCGCCCGATCCGTACGAAACCGGACGCTATTCGCGTAGAGAGGGCGTCAGACGGTCTCGGGCAGTTCCTCCAGGCCCTCGGAGACCAGCGTCGCCAGACGCTCCAGAGCGCCCTCGGCGTCCACCGCGTCGGACGCCAGCACGATCACCTCACCGGACTCCGCGCCCAGGCCCAGGACACCGAGCATCGACGCCGCATTGACCGGAGTGCCGTCGTCACCCTTCCTGACGGTGACGGGGACACCGGCCGCGGCCGCCGCGCGGCAGAAGATCGAGGCAGGACGGGCGTGCAAGCCCTCCGCCCACCCGACGGTGACGCGGCGCTCTACCATGGTTGTTGCCCTTCGAATCGTGCTTGCGTCCCTCCGGGACAAGTCTCGCATGCCCCTCCCGGTGGGCTGTCGCACCCCCTTGACGTGCGCTGCCGGATGTCCGGGGCCGTGTCCGCCGGTGCGGCCTTACCCTGATCCCCATGCGTACCCCTGGGGAGCGTTCGTACCCGGCGCACTGGGAGGCCGACGTGGTGCTCCGCGACGGCGGCACCGCGTTGATCAGGCCCATCACCCCGGACGACGCCGGGCGCCTCGTCGGCTTCTACGAACGAGTGTCCGATGAGTCCAAGTACTACCGCTTCTTCGCGCCCTACCCGCGCCTCTCGGACCGCGACGTGCGCCGCTTCACGCACCACGACTACGTCGACCGCGTGGGCCTCGCAGCCACCGTCGGGGGCGAGTTCATCGCCACGGTTCGCTACGACCGCGTCGACGACAGCGGACGCGCCGCCACCGCGTCCTCCGACGAGGGGGAGTCCGCACAGGCGGAGGTGGCCTTCCTCGTACGCGACGACCAGCAGGGACGCGGCGTCGCCTCCGCTCTGCTGGAGCACATCGCCGCCGTCGCACGCGAGCGCGGCATCCAGCGCTTCATCGCGGAAGTGCTGCCCGCCAACACCAAGATGATCAAGGTGTTCACCGATGCGGGCTACTCGCAGCACCGCAGCTTCGAGGACGGTTCCGTCCATCTCACCTTCGACCTCGAACCGACCGAGCGCTCCCTCGCCGTGATGAGCGCGCGCGAACAGCGCGCGGAAGGCAGCTCCGTGCAGCGGCTGCTCGCACCCGGTTCGGTCGCGGTCATCGGTGCCAGCCGCTCGCCGCGGGGTGCCGGACGGCGGGTCCTGGAGAGTCTGCGCGCCGGCGGGTTCACGGGCCGGGTGTACGCCGTCAACCGCGGGCTTCCCGAGGGAGGCGGCGAAGTGGGGGGCGTCTCCGGGTTCCGTTCCGTCAATGACGTGCCCGAGCACCTCGATCTGGCCGTCGTCGCCGTGCCCGCGGATCAGGTGCACGCCCTCGCGCGGGAGTGCGGGGAGGCGGGTGTGCAGGGACTGGTCGTGCTCACCGCCGACTTCAGCCGCGACGAACAGCGCGAACTCGTCCGGCTCGCCCGCTCGTACGGCACTCGCGTCATCGGTCCGAACGCCTTCGGCCTGATGAACACCGCACCGGACGTGCGCCTCAACGCCACACTCTCCCCGGAGATGCCGGGGCGGGGCACGGTCGGCCTGTTCACTCAGTCCGGGGCCATCGGCATCGCGCTGCTGGCCGGCCTCCACCAGCGCGGGATCGGGCTGTCCAGCTTCGTCTCGGCGGGCAACCGCGCGGACGTCTCGGGCAACGACGTGCTCCAGCACTGGGACGACGATCCCGACACGGACGTCGCGCTCCTGTACCTCGAATCGATCGGCAATCCGCGGAAGTTCACCCGGCTGGCCAGGCGCATCGCCGCACGCAAGCCGGTCGTCGTCGTCAAGGGGGCGCGGCACAGCGGGAGCGCACCACCGGCGGGTCACGCCGCGCCGGTCTCCCGTACGCCGGTTGCGACGGTCACCACGCTGCTCCGGCAGGCAGGCGTCGTCATGGTCGACACGGTCACCGAACTGCTGGACGCGGGTGCCCTGCTCGTCTCCCAGCCGCTCCCGGCGGGGCCGCGCACCGCCATCCTCGGCAACGCCGAGTCGCTCGGGCTGCTCTCGTACGACGCGGCTCTCGCCGGCGAGCTCCGGCCGCAGCCGGTGCGCGACCTCGGCACGTCCGCGACGCCGGAGGAGTACCGGCGGGCCGTGCGTGAGGCACTCGACGACCCGGAGACCGACGCGGTCGTCGTCACCGTCATCCCGTGGGTCGGCGAGAGCCTCGCGGCCGAGCTTGCCGACGCGCTGCGCGAGGCGTCCGAGGGCGCGGAGAAGCCCGTGACCGTCGTGCACCTGGCGATCGAGGGCCTGGAGAAGGCACTCGCGGAACGCGGCATCCCCTCCTATCCCGCTCCCGAGCGGGCGGTGCGCGCCCTCTCGGAGGCGGCGCACTACGCGAACTGGCGCCGTGAGGCGGAGAACCCGGGCCGGGTACCGGAGTTCGAGGCCGACGAGGCGGCGGCCGCCGCGCTGCTGGAGCGTGCGGCGGCGGAGGCGGCGGGCCAGGCGCAGGAGGCGGACCAGGCACGGGCCGCACCGGACGAGGCGCAGGACGCGCCGGTCCACGCGCGGGACGCCGTCCCGGCAGCCGGCGAGGCAGGGGCCGGACCCGCGGTCGGCACTGAAGCCGGACCCGGAACCGGACCCGGTGCCGCCCGCCCCGCCGGAGACACCGCCGGGGAACAGGACCGGAGCATCACTCTCAGTTCCCGTGACGCCGCGGATCTGCTCGCCTGCTACGGCATCGAGGTCCAGCCGGCCCTTCCCGCCCCCAGCGCCGACGACGCGGCCGCGGCGGCGCGCCGCCTCGGATACCCGGTCGCGCTCAAGACCACGGCCCCGCATCTGCGCCACCGTGCCGATCTCGGCGGCGTACGCCTCGACATCTCCTCGAAGACCGAACTGCGCCGCGACTACGCGGAGCTCACGGACGCACTCGGAGATCCCGCCGAACTGCGCCCCGTCGTGCAGGCCATGGCGCCGCGCGGAGTCGACACCGTCGTCAGGGCGGCCGTCGATCCGTCCATCGGGGCCGTGATCTCCTTCGGCCTCGCGGGAACGCCGTCGGAACTGCTCGAAGACGTGGCGCACCGGCTCGTCCCGGTCACCGACAAGGATGCCGCGGAGTTGGTACGTACCATTCGCAGTGCTCCGATACTGTTCGGCTGGCGCGGCGCGCAGCCCGTGGACGTCGAGTCCCTGGAGGCCCTGCTGCTGCGGGTCTCCCGCCTCCTGCACGACCGTCCCGAGATCGTCGCCGTCGACCTGGAGCCGGTCGTCGTCGCTCCGCGCGGACACACGGTTCTCGGCGCGGCCGTCCGTGTCGCCGAGCCCTCGCCGCAGACGGACCTGGGCCGCCGCAGCCTGCCCGCTTACTGAGAGTCGGCGGGCCCGTAGGATGGCCCGCATGGCGAAGACCGGTACGACGACCCAGGGGCTGCGTGAGGCGATCGAGCGCAGCGGCTACTACCCGACCCTCGTGGGCGAGGCCGTCGAGGCGGCGGTGGGCGGCGAGCCCGTCACTTCCTACCTCGTGCACCAGGAGACGACGTTCGACTCCAACGAGGTGCGTCGCCACGTCACGGTCCTCGTCCTCACCGGCACGCGTTTCCTCGTCAGCCACACCGACGAGCAACCCGCGGACGGCACCTCGTCCTCCCCGTATGCGACGACCTCCACGGAGTCCGTGAAGATCCAGCGCATCTCGTCCGTCGTGCTCTCCCGCGTCGTCGCCGACCCGGAGTCCTACACGCCCGGCACCCTGCCCCGCGAGGTCGTGCTCACCATCGGCTGGGGCGCCGTCTCCCGGCTCGACATGGAGCCCGCCACCTGCGGCGACCCCAATTGCGAGGCGGACCACGGCTATACGGGCTCCTCCACGGCCGACGACCTCTCGCTGCGTGTCAGCGAGGCGGCCGACGGACCGGACACGGTGCGCCAGACCCTCGCCTTCGCGCAGGCGCTCTCAGAGGCGACGGTGACCCCTTCCTGATGGCACAGGCCGCCACCGAGAATCCGCAGGAACCGCTCCCGCTGGATCCGCGCACCGCACCCGTACCGCGCTACGGACACGCATCGCTGTCGGACCTGCTGCCCGCCGTCGTCACCGCACAGGGGCTGGAGGGGCTGGAGGGGCTGCAGACGGGGCTGCGGCTGGAGCCGGCCGACCGTGCCTGTGTGTTCCTCGTCGACGGCCTCGGCTGGGAGGCGCTGCGGGCGCATCCGGAGGAGACGCCGTTCCTCACCTCGCTCCTGGACACCTCCCTCGGCGGCACCGGCACCGCCCTGACCGCCGGTTTTCCCTCCACGACCGCGAGTTCGCTGGCTTCCGTCGGCACGGGCCTCCCCCCGGGGAGGCACGGGCTGCCGGGCTACACCGCCCTCGACCCGGACACCGGCAGGCTGATGAACCAGCTGCGCTGGCAGCCCTGGACGGAGCCGCACGTGTGGCAGCCGTATCCGACGGTCTTCCAGCTCGCCGACACCGCGGGAATCACCGCCAGCCAGGTCTCCGCGCCGCACTTCGAGCAGACCCCGCTCACGCGCGTCGCCCTGTCGGGGGGCACGTTCTACGGCGTGCTGAGCGCCGAGGACCGGATGGACCGGGCCGCCGAACGACTCGCCGCCGCGGACCGCACCCTCGTGTACACGTACTACGCCGAACTCGACGGCCACGGCCACCGGTACGGCATCGACTCCGACGCCTGGCGCGGCCAGCTGATGTATGTCGACAGGCTCGCCCAGCGGCTCGCCGAGCAACTGCCGCCCCGGTCGGCGCTGTACATCACCGCAGACCACGGCATGGTCGACGTGCCGACGACTCCGCAGGCACGTTTCGACGTCGACGAGGACTGGGAGTTGAGCGCCGGTGTCGCCCAGCTCGGCGGCGAGGGCCGGATGCGCCACCTGTACGCCGTGCCCGGTGCCGCGCGCGACGTGGCGTCGGTGTGGCGCGAGGTGCTCGCCGGACACGCGTGGGTGGCCACCCGTGAAGAGGCCGTCGGACTGGGGTGGTTCGGGCCGCGGATCGACGATCGCGTGCACGCCCGTATCGGCGATGTGGTGGCGGCGATGAGCGGGGACGCCGCAGTGGTGGCCACCGAACGCGAACCGAAGGAGTCCGCGCTCATCGGCATGCACGGCTCGGCCACCTCCGCCGAACAGCTCGTCCCGCTCCTCGAAGTCCGTACGTAACAGCAGCCGCCCGTGCGTACGCCGGACCCCGGCCCGTACGAGGCGCACACGCCCCGCCCGCCCGTGCAGAAAGGCCGACGTCCCCATGCCAGAGCTGGTGTTCTTCTCCGGAACGATGGACTGCGGAAAGTCGACACTCGCTCTCCAGATCGAGCACAACCGTTCCACGCGCGGCCTCCAGGGCATGATCTTCACGCGCAACGACCGCGCGGGGGAGGGACGGCTCTCGTCCCGGCTCGGTCTGGTGACGGACGCCGTCGAGGCGAGAGACGGCTTCGACTTCCACGCCCACCTCGTGAAGCATCTGACGGCGGGCGGCCGTACGGACTACGTCATCGTGGACGAGGCGCAGTTCCTCACCCCGGAACAGATCGACCAACTGGCCCGCATCGTCGACGACTTGGGCATGGACGTGTTCGCCTTCGGTATCGCGACGGACTTCCGGACCAGGCTCTTCCCAGGTTCGCAGCGGCTGATGGAACTGGCCGACCGCATCGAGGTGCTGCAGGTCGAGGCGCTGTGCTGGTGCGGGGCGCGGGCCACGCACAACGCCCGTACGGTCGGCGGGAAGATGGTCGTCGAGGGTGCCCAGGTCGTCGTCGGCGACGTCGGCGAACCCACCGGCGAAGTCGGCTACGAGGTGCTCTGCCGCCGCCATCACCGCCGCCGGCTCACCTCGGCGACAGCACGGGCGGGGGCGCTCTCGCCGGACGTGCTGCCCATCGACGCACCCGCCACGCCCCACGTGTTCTAGCGGCACCTCTCTGCCGGGGGCGCCTCCGGCAGCCGGCCGCACGTGTTCTGGCGGCTGCCGGAGCGCGCTGTGGCACCGGTCGTTCAGACGTGCGCGGTCACGCTGAACTGCGCGCCTTCGGGATCTGCTGCCGTGGCGACCCGCCCGTGCGGGGTGTCGGACGGCAAGTGCACGATGGAGCCGCCGAGTTCGAGTACGCGTCGGGCCGTGGCGTCGGTGTCGGCGACGGCGAAGTAGGTCTTCCAGTACGGTCCGCGGTCGCGGGGCAGGGCGCGTCCGACGCCGTGGATGCCCGCCACCGGCGTGCCGCCGACGTGCAGCGTCAGATAGTCGTCCGCCGCGTCCTCCCTGGCACCCGCGTCCTTCCCGTGCTCCCCCTCCCTCGCTTCTGCGTCGCCCGTCCCGGCGCCGCCCTCGGACTCGTAGCCGAAGACGGCGGGGTAGAAGACGCCGGCCACCGAGGAGTCGCGCGTGATCAGTTCGTACCAGACGGGCGCGCCCGGCACCTCTGCCGTTGCAGGACTCAGACTGTCCGGCTGCGGCGCCGGCTGCCACACACCGAAGCTCGCACCCGCGGTGTCCGCGGCGATCGCCATCCGCCCCGCGCTGTCGGCCTCCAGCGGCCCGACGGCGACGGTGCCGCCGCGTTCGCGGATCACTCCCGCCGTAGCGTCGGCGTCGTCGCATGCCATGTACGGCAGCCAGGCGACGCTCAAGCTCCTTCCCGGCACGATCTCGCCCAGCCCGGCCACCTCGTGTCCGTCGGCCAACGCCCGTACGTAGGGGCCCGGTTGATCCGGTCCCGTATAGAACTCCCATCCGAACAGCTCGTGGTAGAACTCCTGGCTGCGCCCGAGGTCGCGCACCAGCAGACTCGCCCAGCACGGTGTGCCGGGCATCTGTCTCGGATGCGAGTGGCGAGTCACTGACTCCGTCATGCGTCGTCTCCCTTGTGACCATCGTCGATGTGGCCGCGTCGTGTGTTGTCTGCGACGGACCCCTCCGGGTCCTGTTCCGTGCCCCTTGCTGATGGTCCCACCACCTGTGGCGCCATAGTCACCGACACCGCCGGTAATTCCCCTTTCGCAGCGTTCTGTTCCGCACAGGTGAGTGAAAATGGCGGGATGACAGCCATCACTTCCGCATCAGCTCTCGCGGACGAACTCGCTGCCGGCCAGCCGCCCGTGCTCCTGGACGTCCGCTGGCAGCTCGGCGGCCCCGACGGCAGGCCCGACTACGAGGCAGGCCATCTGCCCGGAGCCGTCTACGTCGACCTCGACTCCGAACTGGCCGCACCGCCGGGCGCGTCGGGCCGCCATCCACTTCCCGACCCGGAGGTCTTCCAGGCGGCGATGCGCCGTGCGGGCGTCTCCGCTGCCCGGCCGGTGGTCGTCTACGACGGCGGTACGGGCTGGGCCGCGGCGCGTGCCTGGTGGCTGCTGCGCTGGGCCGGGCACGGCGACGTCCGGGTGCTGGACGGCGGCCTCGCCGCATGGGACGGGCGGCTGGAGGCGGGCGAAGTCACGCCCGAGCCCGGCGACTTCACCGCGCGCCCGGGATCGCTCCGCGTCCTGGACGCCGGCGGCGCGGCGGCGCTGGCGCGGCGCGGCGTTCTGCTGGACGCGCGGGCCGCCGAGCGGTACCGGGGCGAGACCGAGCCGATCGACCCCGTGGGAGGCCACATCCCGGGCGCCGTCTCCGCGCCGACGGCGGAGAACGTGCGGGGCGCCGGGCCCGAAGGAGCGCCCCTGCTGCGTTCCCCCGACGAACTGCGCGACCGCTTCCGGGAGTTGGGCGTCACCGAGACGACCGAGGTCGGCGTCTACTGCGGCTCGGGCGTCTCGGCGGCCCATGAGGTACTCGCCCTGGCGCAGGCAGGCATCGACGCCGTCCTGTACCCGGGCTCCTGGAGCGAATGGTCCGCCGACCCCGGCCGTCCGGTCGCCACCGGACCGGAACCCGGCTGACACCGCGCCGCTGCGGCCTCAGCGCGGGCGCCGGGAACAGGTGACCGGAGCGAGCGGTCAGTCCTTCTTGCGGCGGGTCCCGAAGACGATCTCGTCCCAACTGGGCACCGCGGCACGGCGACCGGGGCGCACACCGTCCGCCTCGGCCTGCCGGTCGGTGTTCCCCTTCAGCCGGTCGCGGTGCGCGCTGACCGAGCGCGGCATCAGCACGTCCGCGTACGCCGAACCGGCGCCCGCGGCCGTCGCCGGAGGCTCGACGGGCTCCTCCTCTTCCTCCGCCTCCCGCTCGTCCTCGGACGAGGTCTCCGTCTCCGACGGGGACGAGGTGTGAGCGGCGGAGGCGGGGCCGCTCTGCTGCTCCGGCACGACCATGTCGCCCCGGAAGTTCGGCACGGCCTCCAGCAGGCTTGTCAGCGAGTCGGGCTGGTCGCCGTCGCCGTCCGCCCCGTCGCCCGACGGGCCGCCTGAGAAGCCCGCCGGTTCCAGCTCCGCCCGGTCGCCGCCGCGCTCGCCCTTGTCGCTGCGCTCCCTGGGGAGCCGCGCGATCCGCGGCACGAAGGGAGTGCTGGGCTCGGGGGTGTCGTCGGTCTCGCCGATGAGCGAGCGGGCCTCGTCGTCGACTGCCTGTACCAGGCGTCGCGGCGGGTCGTACGTCCATGTCGCGGAGTGCGGCTGACCGGCCACCCGGTAGGCGAGCAGCACTTCCCACGTGCCGTCGTCGCGTCTCCAGGAGTCCCAGTGCACCGCGTCCTTGTCGGCGCCGCGCAGCAGCAGCCGCTCGGCCACGGCCTCGCCGAGCTGAGGTCCCGCGTTCTCCCCGGGGCGGCGTACCGGCGTCTTGCGTGCGCGCTCGGCCATGAACGCGCGCTCGGCCAGCACGGGGCCCTCGAAGCGGCGTACGCGGTCGACGGGGATGCCCGCGAGCTGTGCGACCTCCTCAGCGGAGGCACCGGCCCGTATGCGCGCCTGGATGTCGCGGGGACGCAGGTGGCTCTCGACCTCGATCTCGATCTGGCCGAGACGTGCGCGGTCGTTGCGTACGGCGGCGCGCAGCCGCTCGTCAATCGGAAGCGTGTATTCCGTGCTGTCGGCAGCTTTGAGCACCAGACGTGTGCCGTCGTTGCTGACGGCCACGACACGCAGTTCGGGCATGTGAACCTCCCGGGTGGTGCCTGCCGACATCACGTGCGTCGCTGCTCCCGCTGGACGAATGTGGCCTGCCCGTGTGCGGCCTGCCACAACCTTGCCGACCTGTCCGACGTCCGGGACCTTCCCGGAACCGCATGCGGCACGGTTATCACTTCGCAACGCATAGTGACCGTCCTCGTCACCTGTGCTGCCTGAGCCGGGTCTGAGCCGAGGCCAGGGCTCGTCACACTACTCCATTAGGGCCACGGGGGTGGACCGGCGCGCCGTTCAAATTGCTCGCGGGGAAAGGGGTTTGAGGCCGGGACAGGTCTTGAAGCGGCGTTCACGGGTGGCAAGAGTCACAGAACCGCCGGGAACGGAACCATTGCCTTCGGATCCTGCCCACTTGGAGGCACGTTATGAACGGATCGTCCACCGCCGCGTGTTGACAGGAAGGAGCGGCAAGTCCCCCGGACCGGGGACCACTTCGGACGAACCACCGAGTCGTTCAGGCACGCACGTGGGTGCGCCGGGGGCGGACGGAGGCAGCGCCCCGGCGAACGGAGCCGTCGCGTGCTCCCCTGACTGCGCCCGGGAACCGCCCATGCCACCGGCGGACCCACTGCCGCAGCTGCCGACGGGCGGCGGATTCCGTGCCGGAATCCGTCAGTCGCCCAGCACGCGCCGCAGGTAGTCGTTGCCGAAGACGCGGTCCGGGTCGAGCCTGTCGCGGACCCGGGTGAATTCGGCGAACCGCGGATAGGACGAGGCGAGATACGCGACGTCCCGTGTGTGGACCTTGCCCCAGTGCGGACGCCCGCGGTGCGCCGTCATGATCCGCTCGGCTTCCGTGAAGTACGCCTCGTGGGGCGAGCCCCGGTACATGTGCACCGCGACGTATGCCGTCTCGCGCCCGTGCGCCGTGGAGAGCGGGATCCCGTCCGACGGCGCGGTACGCACCTCGACGGGGAAGCTGACGTGGAGGCGGGAGCGTTCGACGAGCCGCTTCAGCTCCCGCAGCGCCGGAACGAGCGCCTCGCGCGGCAGGGCGTACTCCATCTCGATGAAGCGCACGCGCCGGGGGCTGGTGAAGACCCGGTACGGGATGTCCGTGTACGTACGGGCCGAGAGGGCCTTGCCGGCGATGCGGGCCATGGCCGGCACGGCGGACGGTGCCGCCGCTCCCAGCGAACAGACGCCCTGGAAGACGCCGTTGGAGAGCAGCTCGTCGTCTATCCAGCCGCGCACCCGGGGCAGCGGGGCCGCCGGACCGTCGCTGCGGTTGTTGCGCTTGGTGTTGCAGTTGTCGGTGTGCGGGAACCAGTAGAACTCGAAGTGCTCGTTCTCGGCCACGAGTTGATCGAAGTCGCCGGTGACCTTGTCGAAGGCCATCGGTTCCTCGCGTGCGGTCAGCAGGAACTCCGGTTCGACGGAGAACGTCAGCTCGCTGATCACGCCGAGAGCGCCGAGCCCGAGCCGTGCCGCCGCGAAGACCTCCGCGTTCTCCTGCTCCGAGCAGCGCAGCACCGATCCGTCCGCGCACACCAGCTCCAGCCCGCTGACCTGCGCCGCGAGTGACGCCGACGTACGGCCCGTGCCGTGTGTCCCCGTACTGACGGCACCGGAGACCGTCTGCTCCATGATGTCGCCCATGTTGGTCAGCGACAGTCCGGCCGCGGCCAGCGTCTCGTTGAGGTGCTTCAGCGAGGTTCCGGCGGCGACCGTCACCGTTCCGGCGTCGCGGTCCAGCTCCCGGATGCCGGCGAGGCGTTCGGGCCGTATCAGCATGCCGTCCGTGGCCGCCGCGGCCGTGAAGGAGTGCCCTGTGCCGACTGCCTTGACGCGCAGCCCTTCCTCGGTGGCGCGCCGTATCGCCTCCGCCAGCGCCCCGGTGGTGGAGGGGGAGACGGTTCGTGCGGGGGCCGTCGCGACGTTCCCGGCCCAGTTGCGCCAGGTCGTGCGGGTACCCCTCGCGGGCCCGTCCACCCGGCCCGTCCGGCTGCTCCGGCCGCTGCTCGTCGGCTGCGCGCTCATCAGGCCGTGCCCCCTCTCGCGGTGACATCGGATCATACTCACGGTCCGGGGCCCGTACGGCCGAGGGTTCCGCGGTAGGCGGGAGGGCCCCGCGGGCTCCGCGGGCCCCGGGATGGCAGGATCGGGACATGTCCGATGTGCTCGATGCCGGTGGCGCTGCCGACGACTCAGCCGGCGTCTCCGCCTCCTCCGGCGCCCGTCCCTACGACGCCCTGCTGCTGCTGTCGTTCGGAGGCCCGGAGGGGCCTGACGACGTCGTGCCGTTCCTGGAGAACGTCACGAGGGGGCGCGGCATCCCGCGCGAGCGCCTCGCCGAAGTCGGCGAGCACTACTTCCTCTTCGGCGGTGTCAGCCCGATCAACGCCCAGTGCCGGACGCTGATGGACGCCCTGCGCAAGGACTTCGCCGAGCAGGGCGTGGAACTCCCCGTCTACTGGGGCAACCGCAACTGGACGCCGTATCTGACCGACACCCTGCGCGAGATGGCACGCGACGGCCGCCGCCGTGTGCTGACGTTCGCGACCAGCGCCTACGCCTCGTACTCCGGCTGCCGTCAGTACCGGGAGAACCTGGCCGAGGCACTGGCCGCCGTCGAAGCGGAGGGCCTCCGGCCGCCCCGCGTCGACAAGCTGCGCCACTTCTTCAACCACCCCGGCTTCCTCGAGCCGGTCACCGACGGCGTCGTCGCCGCGCTGGAAGCGCTGCCCGCCCCGGTGAGGGAGGGCGCGCACCTCGCCTTCACCACCCACTCCATTCCCACCGCCGCCGCCGACACCTCGGGACCGCCCGGACAGCACGGCTCCGGCGGCGCGTACGTCGCGCAGCATCTGGACGCCGCCCGGCTCGTCGCCTCCGCCGTGGCGGAGCGGACGGGCACCGAGCGGCCCTGGCGGCTGGTGTACCAGTCGCGCAGCGGCCCGCCCGCGGTGCCGTGGCTGGAGCCGGACATCTGCGACCACTTGGAGACCCTGCACGCGCAGGGCGCGCCGGCCGCCGTGATGGTGCCGGTCGGCTTCGTCTCGGACCACATGGAGGTCCTCTACGACCTCGACACCGAGGCCACCGCCAAGGCCGGGGAGCTCGGGCTGCCCGTGGCCAGGTCCGCGACCGTCGGCGCGGACCCGCGCTTCACGGCCGCCGTACGCGAACTGGTCCTGGAGCGCGCCGCCACAGAGCGTGGCGCGCGCCCCGAACGGTGCGCCGTCGGCACCCTTGGACCCAGCCACGACGTGTGCCCGGTGGGCTGCTGCCCGGGCCGTACGGCGAGGCCCGCCGCCGCGGGAGCGGACAGCCCCTTCGCGTGAGGCAGTGCAACGGGACACCTCCGGCGCCCGTCACGCGTAATGCCGCCGCCTCCCGAGCAGGAGCAAGGGTGGGGAACAACCGCGACCAGCAGGACCAGAGCACCGAGCAAGGAGAATCGTGAGCGCCCAGGTCGACCAGCTCAAGGCCGAACTCCTCGAACTCGCCCTGGAGGCCGCCCACCGCGCCGGTGCCCTCCTTCACGACGGACGTCCCGCGGAGCTGGAGGTCTCCGCGACCAAGTCCAGTTCCGTCGACGTCGTCACGGAGATGGACCTCGCCTCCGAGAAGCTGATCACCGGCTATCTCTCGGAGCGCCGTCCGGACGACGGCTTCCTCGGCGAGGAGGGCGCGTCCTCGCCCGGCACGAGCGGCGTCCGCTGGATCGTCGACCCCCTCGACGGCACGGTGAACTACCTGTACGGGCTGCCCGGCTGGGCCGTCTCCATCGCGGCGGAGTTCGAAGGGGAGACCGTCATCGGCGTCGTCGAGTCGCCGCCCCGCCGCGAGACCTTCCGTGCCGCGCTCGGTCACGGCGCCTTCTGCAACGCCCAGCCCCTGCGGTGCCGCCCGGCGCCCCCGTTCGACCAGGCCCTCGTCGCCACCGGCTTCAACTACGTGGCCGAGCGCCGCGCCGCCCAGGCGGAACTGGTGCGGCAGCTCATCCCGCGCGTCCGCGACATCCGCCGTTCCGGCTCGGCAGCCGTCGATCTGTGCGACGTCGCCGCCGGGCGGCTCGACGCCTTCTACGAACGCGGGCTGCACGCCTGGGACCTGGCCGCCGGCGACCTCATCGCGCGTGAGGCGGGAGCGCGTACGGGCGGCCGTCCCGGTCTGGCGCCGGACGGCGAACTGGCCGTCGCCGCCTCACCGGGTGTCTTCGAGATCCTCCAGCCGCTGCTCGACCGCCTCGGCGCCTGGCACGACTGAGCCGGCGCGGGCCCCGGCCCGGCGTCCGGGCGGGGCCCTGCCCCTGCGCGCGGCGGCGTCCCGGACATGAGTGAGCCCCGGGGCGGGGGCTCCCGGGGCTCATGGTGCGTGTGCGGCCGGGCGTTCAGACCGAGCCGGCGCCGATCTCCACGCCGTGCTCGGCGGCGATCCGGTGGAGATCTTCCAGCTCCGACTGTTCGACGTCCACGAGGAAGTCGTCGCCCGACTCACGAGCGCGGCTCAGGTCGCTTTCGGTGTTCTGTATACGCTGCAGAAGTCCGGCAGTGAACGCGTCCATGGGTGCGCCCCCTCGTCATGGGTCGGTGGCACGGGGTGTGTGCCGAGGGTTCGGTCGATCATGATCACGACGTGCTCCCTGGCTGGACGGTCGGCAGCCGGAGCGGCCGGTCTCCCGGACGCGGTGGCAAGCCGCCTACAGGGCGTGATCGCGGGGTGTGCCCCTCGTCCTCCCCCTCCGCAACCTCAGAGAAACCTCAAGTCACGAAAAATCTCGCGGGCCGCCCGCGGCCTGGCTCTTACCGGCGATTTACCGACGTACGGGGCAGGATTGCAGCATCACAGCAAGTCGCCGCACGGCTGGTGTGCGGGCGGATTCAGCACCCAGGAAAGGGAAGGTGCCGTGCGCGTACTCGTCGTCGAGGACGAACAGCTGCTCGCCGACGCCGTCGCCACCGGGCTCCGCAGGGAAGCCATGGCAGTCGACGTGGTCTACGACGGAGCGGCGGCCCAGGAGCGCATCGACGTGAACGACTACGACGTCGTCGTCCTCGACCGCGACCTCCCACTCGTGCACGGCGACGACGTCTGCCGCAGCATCGTCGAACTCGGCCTGCCCACGAGAGTGCTGATGCTCACCGCCTCCGGCGACGTCAGCGACCGGGTCGAGGGCCTGGAGATCGGCGCGGACGACTATCTGCCCAAGCCGTTCGCGTTCTCCGAACTGGTCGCGCGCGTACGGGCGCTCGGCCGCCGTGCCACGTCCCCGCTGCCACCCGTGCTGGAGCGCGCCGGCATCCGGCTCGACCCGAACCGGCGCGAGGTCTTCCGTAACGGCTCGGAGATCCAGCTCGCCCCGAAGGAGTTCGCCGTGCTGGAGGTGCTGATGCGCGGGGAGGGCACCGTCGTCTCCGCCGAGCAGCTGCTGGAGAAGGCCTGGGACGAGAACACCGATCCCTTCACCAACGTCGTACGCGTCACCGTGATGACGCTGCGCCGCAAGCTCGGCGAGCCGCCCGTGATCCTCACTGTCCCCGGCGCCGGATACAGGATCTGATCGCCATGGCCGCCCACACGACCCCCTCGGGGCCGGCGGAGCCCCGGCAGCAGCCGCCGTCCGGGCCCGCCTCCGCGCCGCCGAAGCCCACCTGGGACCCGGGGGAGCCCGCACGCCCGTACCCCTGGCTGCGTCCGACGATCCGGATACGGCTCACGCTGCTGTACGGCGGCATGTTCCTCATCGCGGGGATGGTGCTGCTCACGCTGATCTATCTGCTCGCGGCCGAGGCCCTGCACGAGGGCAGCAAGCTTCCCTTCCGCATCCTCAACGCCAACGCACAGCTCACCTCCGACAGTTGTCCCGGCCTGACGGGCACGCTGCCGAGCGAGCAGTTCATGGAGCGGCTGGGCGAGTGCACCGACGCGCAGCGCGCCGTCGCCCTGGACGAACTGCTGCAGCGCTCCCTGATGGCGCTGCTCGGCCTCGCGGTCGCCGCCTTCGCCTTCGGTTACGTGATGGCGGGGCGGGTTCTCTCGCCGCTGGGACGCATCACGCGCACGGCGCGCCAGGTCGCCAGCTCGGACCTGCACAAGCGGATCGAGCTGGAGGGCCCGGACGACGAGCTGAAGGAGCTCTCGGACACCTTCGACGACATGCTGGACAGGCTCGACCGCGCCTTCACGGCCCAGCAGCGCTTCGTCGCGAACGCCTCCCACGAGCTGCGCACGCCGCTGGCGATCAACCGCACGCTGCTGGAGGTCCAGCTCTCCGACCCGGAGGCCTCGCAGGAGCTCCAGCAGCTGGGCAAGACCCTCCTCGCCACCAACGAGCGCAGCGAGCAGCTGGTGGAAGGGCTGCTGCTGCTCGCGCGCAGCGAGAACGAGATCGTCGACCGCAAGCCCGTGGACCTCGCCGAGGTCGCCGGCCGCGCCGTCGAGCAGGTGCGCGCGGAGGCGGACGGCAAGGGGGTCGAGCTGCGCGGAGTGCGGCACCCGGTGTACGTACAGGGGAACGGGGTGCTCCTGGAGCGGGTGGCCCTCAACCTCGTGCAGAACGCGGTGCGTTACAACCTGCAAGAGGGTGGATGGGTCTCCGTCGCCACGGAGCCTCTGCCCGGCCACGCGGTGCTGCTGGTCGAGAACACGGGCCCGGCCGTCCCGGGCTACGAGACCGACAACCTCTTCGAACCCTTCCGGCGGCTGGGCGGCGACCGTACGGGCAGCGACAGGGGAGTCGGGCTCGGCCTGTCGATCGTCCGCTCGGTGGTGCGGGCACACGGCGGCACGGTCACCGCGGAAGGGCGGGAAGGGGGCGGCCTTGCGCTGCGCGTCGTGCTGCCTGTCTGACGTTCCGCCGGGATGGCTCGCGTACCGGGGCATGCACGGACGGTGTCCGTGTAGGGCGGCCGTGAGGGTAACTCCCCGAGTTCGCTATATGCGGAATTTTGTCCGGCGGCGCGCACTGGACGTGTCTGTGATCGATCACACACGCGATTTTCCCGTTCCCCACCCTGGGTGATCTCGTTACGGGAAGAATTACCGGAAAATCCAGGTTTCCGCAGGTGGAGATCGTGGGCAGTACCCGGGGTGCGTGCGCGCAGCGCGAGCAGGGGACCGTTTAAGGTCCTCCTCGGCAGCCGACGCGATCACCTCTTCAGGGGCGCGGTTGGGTGTCGATTGAGTAACAGACCTTGATGTGAGGCAAAATCTCCGCCTCAGGTCGGGCACAAGTCCGGCCTCTCACGCGTTACGTGCGCTGGAGACACCAAAGAAACCCAGAGGGGGAGAGCGAAATGGCAACGGACTACGACACCCCACGCAAGACCGATGACGATGTCAACGAAGACAGCATCGAGGAGCTGAAGGCCCGGCGGAACGACAAGTCGGCGTCCAACGTCGACGTCGACGAGTTCGAGCAGGCCGAGGGTCTGGAGCTGCCCGGCGCGGACCTCTCCAACGAGGAGCTGTCCGTGCGGGTCCTGCCGCGCCAGGCCGACGAGTTCACGTGCATGAGCTGCTTCCTCGTTCATCACCGGTCCCAGCTCGCCGCCGAGAAGAACGGCCAGCCCGTCTGCCGCGACTGCGCGGCCTGACCGGAGCGGGGCTGCCGTAGTGGCGGACGAAACGCGTGACGACGAGCGAGGCGAGCCCGACCAGCGGACCTCGCTCGTGCCTGTCCCCGCGAAGCCGGCTCGACGCTACCGCCTGCCGTGGCCGCGCAAGGGGGGCGGCACGGCGCAAGGCAGTGACGTCGCAGAGGGCGCGGACGCGAGCGGGGACGAGACGGCGAAGCAGCGCGGCAACGGAAGGGTGCGCGCCTTCCTGGGCCTCGTCGCCGACCGTGTGATCGAGACGGCGCCGCGTATCCCCGTACGGGATCTGGAGACGCTGCGGCACCAGTTCCCCGGCCTGGGCCGGGAGGAGATGGCCGACAAGCTGGTCGCCGGAGCGGTTCGCGGCTCGGCGACGGTGGGAGCCGGAGTCGGTGCCGCCGCGATGATGCCCGTACCGCCGGCCATGCCCGCCGAGCTGGCCGCCGAGATCGTCGGTGTCGCCTCCGTCGAGCTGAAGCTCATCGCTGAGCTGCACGAGGTGTACGGACACCGCCCGCCCGGCAACGTCAAGCAGCGGGCAGCCGCCTATCTCGGGGCGTGGACCTCCGAACGCGGCATCGACATCACCAGACCCACGACGCTGAACGCCGCTCTCGGCGGTCAGATGAAGCGCGAGCTGCGGCAGCAGCTTCTCAAGCGCACCGTGCGCAACCTCCCCAACCTGACGCCCTTCATGGTCGGCGCCGCGGTCGGCGCGGTCATGAACAGCCGGGACACCAAGAAGCTCGCGGAGAAGATCCGCGAGGACCTGCGTGCCTCCGGCGACGGCTGGGAGGCGCTGCCGCCCGGCGTCGAAGGCAGCGACGGCGCCGGACCGGCCGGCAGGCGGGCCCTGCCCCCGTCCCCGGGCTGACTCCGCGCCCGGGCAGGTCCTGTGGTCCCGCGGACCACGGCGGACCTCGCCGGTCCCTCCAAGGCGCCGTGAAGCCCGCAAGACCCCGTTGAAGGTCCTCAGGGCCCCGGAAAGGTCACTCCCGCGCCGTCCGCGGCTCCGCCGCCGCCGGGGAGAGCGCGTCGGCCAGCCGCTGCGGCGTACGCGTGGAGAGAAAGATGTACGGCGTCGGGTCGGCCGGATCCGTGACCTCCACACGCACCGCGGTCCGGATGTAGCTGCGCAGCAGCATGTGCGCACGCGGATCCGCCTTGTGCGTGCGCCAGGCGAAGGCCTCCTCCTCGTCCAGCACATGCGCCGTTCCGAGCGCCGACAGCGGTACGCGGGCGTCCCCCGCGACGAGCGAGTCCGCGAGGACGCGGATGCGTGCGGAGCCGTACGAGCTGACGGCCACGGCCGCGAGAACGCCCGCCGTCGCCAGCCCGCCGAGCATCGGCAGCACACCGAGGGGCAGCATCACCAGCGCGCCCGCGACACCTGTGAGTGCGGCGATGAGCCACCAGGAGCGGGGAGCCGTGAGGCGTTCGTCGTAGGGCCGTTCCCGAGCAACCATGCGCCCAGCCTGTCACGTGCCGCCGGCCGCCCACGGGCGGGATCCGCGGCCCTTCGGCGCCACGTGGCCGCAACCCGGCGGTAAGGTCTGCACACGTGAGTACAGCCCGACCGCGGAACGCGCCCGAGACCGAGGGGCGGCCCGACCCGCCCAAGACACCGCTGACGCCGCCCTCCGGCGCCGCCGCAGCGGTACGACACCCCGACGCCCCCGCGCCCGGAGAGCTTCTCGGCTCACATTACGAGCACTGTTTCGGCTGCGGCGGCGCACAGGCGCACGGACTGCACCTGGAGGTCAGGGCGGGCGAAGGAGTGGACGTCACCGCCGAGTTCACAGTGCGTCCCGTGCACCAGGGCGCTCCCGGACTCGCGCACGGCGGCGTGCTCTCCACAGCTCTGGACGAGACGATGGGCTCGCTCGGCTGGCTCATGCACATGATCGTGGTGACGGGACACCTGGAGACGGACTTCGTACGCCCCGTCCCGGTCGGCACCGTGCTCCACCTGAGCGCGGCCGTCACCGCCGTGGACGGCCGCAAGGTCTTCACCAGGGCGACGGGCAGGATCGGCGGCCCCGAGGGGCCCGTCGCCGTCCGCGCCGAGGCCCTCTTCATCAAGGTGGACGTCGAGCACTTCACCGACCACGGGCGCGACGAGGAGATCCAGGCAGCCATGGCCGATCCCGACCAGGTCCGGCGCGCGCGGGCCTTCGAGGTGAACCCGTGAACGGGACGCCCGTCGACGTCATGCTGCGGCGCCTGGACCCGGGCGTACCCGTTCCCGCGTACGCACATCCCGGGGACGCGGGCTGCGACCTCGTCACGACCGAGGCCGCGGAACTCGCACCCGGCGAGCGCACGGTACTGCCCACGGGCATCGCCATCGCGCTGCCCGAGGGCTTCGCGGCGTTCGTGCACCCGCGCTCCGGGCTGGCCGCCCGCTGCGGCGTCTCCTTGGTCAATGCACCCGGAACGGTCGACGCCGGGTACCGTGGAGAGATCAAGGTGATCGTGGCCAATCTTGATCCGCGCGAGACCGTGCGGTTCGAGCGTCTCGACCGCATTGCCCAACTCGTCGTCCAGCAGGTGGAGAAGGTGCGTTTCCACGAGGTGGCGGAGTTGCCGGGCTCGGTGCGGGCCGCGGGGGGATTCGGCTCCACAGGCGGTCACAGCCAGGCCGCCGCACATCAGAATGACTACGTTCCGGTCGGAGCCGACCGGCATTCCGACCTGAGAGGACAGTGACGTGTTCGGACGTCGTCGCAAGAAGAGCGAAGAGCCTGAGACGGGCACCTCGGACGACTTCGGCTCGCACGGGCAGGAGGCCGAGGATGCCGGTTCCGCCGACGCGGTCACGGACGCCGAAGCGACGCGCGTGAAGCTGCCGCCGGCGCCGCGCCCCGACGGTCCCTGGGACGTCAGCGAGGTCAGCGACCCCGGCAGCGGCCGTGTGGACCTCGGCGGCATCTTCGTGCCCGGTGTCGAGGGCATGGAACTGCGCGTGGAGGTCGCCGGCGAGTCGATCGTCGCCGCCACGCTCGTCGTACAGGACAGCGCACTCCAGCTGCAGGCGTTCGCGGCGCCGAAGCGCGAGGGCCTCTGGGAAGAGGTGCGCGAGGAGATCGCGACCGGCATCACCAAGCAGGGCGGCGTGATCGACGAGGTCGAGGGCCCGCTGGGCTGGGAGCTGCGCGCTCAGGTCCCGGTGCAGCTCCCGGACGGTACGAACGGGGTCCAGGTCGTGCGCTTCGTCGGCGTCGACGGGCCGCGCTGGTTCCTGCGGGGCGTGATCTCCGGTCAGGGCGCGGTCCAGCCGCAGACGGGCGGCCTGCTGGAGCAGGTCTTCCGCGACACGGTCATCGTGCGCGGCGAGTCGCCCATGGCTCCGCGCGACCCGATCGTCCTCAAGCTGCCGGAGGACGCCCAGATGGTGCCGGACGGCGTCCAGCAGGAGACCGTCGAGGAGGGCTCGCGCTTCGCGGGCGGCCTCGACAAGCTGCAGCGCGGACCGGAGATCACCGAGGTGCGCTGACGCGGTCGGTTCGGGGCTACGGGGGTCGTCCCCCGGGAGATCGCAGCACCGAGGTGCGCTGAGCCCACGACGGCACCGCCGCGTCACCGCGTCGGCTGACGACAAGCGGAATGGGACGAGCCGCCGCGTGCCCGCAGGAAGCGGGCCGCGGCGGCTCGTCCGCGTCGGGGCAACGCCGCCCGGTGGTACGGCCACGGGCCCGGTATCGGGGCCCGGCCGCACCGGTACGCTTGCAGCATGAGTGGCGCCACCCGAGCAGAGAAGGCACAGCGGGGGGAAGGCGGGCGCTTCAAGCGTTTCCTGGAGCGGCTGTCCTCGTCCGAGGAGGATCTGCATTCGCAGGAGCTGCGGCAGGAGGCCGACAGCACCGGCTGCACCCGCATCGCGGCCTGCGGCGACCGTCAGATCGTCCGCGTGACAGGTACTCTGCGCACCGTCACCCTGCGTCCGCGGGCCGGGGTGCCGACGTTGGAGGCGGAGCTGTTCGACGGCTCCGCCGCCCTGGACGTGGTCTGGCTGGGGCGCCGCGCGATCGCGGGCATCGAGCCGGGCCGCGGCCTGACGGCGTGGGGGCGGATATCGATGAATCACGGCCGCCCGGTGATGTTCAATCCGAAGTACGAGTTGCGACCCCTCGGACAGGAGTAGCTGGGTGACCCCCCTCGACAAGCCGATCGCGGACGGAACCGGAACACCGAGCGGTGCGGGCCCCGAAGCGGGCACCGGATCCGGAACCTCGAACGGGGCCGACGGCGAGGCGGCCGCTCCCCGCGCCGTCACCGAAGCCGCGCTCTTCGAAGCCTTCGGCGGGCTGCGCGGACTGGTGGAGACGACCCTTCCCGGCCTGCTCTTCATCTCCTGGTACACGTTCAACAAGGACATCCACTCCGCGGCGCTGACGGCTCTTGCCGTCTCCGCGCTGCTGGGTGTCCTCCGGCTGGTCCGCCGCGACACCGTCAAGCACGCCTTCAGCGGGGTCTTCGGCGTCGCCTTCGGCGTGCTCTTCGCGATGATGACGGGCAACGCCAAGGACTTCTATCTGCCCGGAATGTTCTACGGGCTGGGCCTGGCCCTCGCGTACATCATCACGGCGGCCGCCGGGGTGCCCCTGCTGGGGCTGGTGCTCGGACCGGTCTTCAAGGAGAACCTCTCCTGGCGCAAGAGGAACCCGGGCCGCAAGAAGGCGTACACGAAGGCCAGTTACGCGTGGGGCTTCATCCTGCTCGGCAAGTCCGCCATCCTCTTCCCGCTGTACCTGTGGGGGGACACCACCCGCTTCGGCTGGGTCACGGTGGCGTTGAAGATCCCGCCGTTCCTGCTGGCCGTCTACCTCACGTGGATCTTCCTGGCGAAGGCTCCCGCGCCCATCAACGTCATCGCGGAGATGGAGGCGGAGGAGAAGGCGGAGAAGGAGCGCGAGGAGCGGCTGAAGCAGGAGGACGAACAGCAGCGCAGGACGCTCGCCGCGATGGGCGACGAGTTCACCGAGGACGCCTCACGCGCACTGCTCGCCGACTCCGAACGGGTGCGGGACGATCCCGGCTCCGGTGCCGGTCCCGGGGGACGGCACCGCCGCTGACGGCCGTTCACCGCTGAGCCACGGTCCGGGGTTCGCCCGCCCGTACGTACGACGGCGGCGCGGCGTCTACGACGGTTCGCCGCGCACCGAGAGCAGGTCCTCCAGTTGCTCCTCGCGCGCGGGCGCGGCCACGAACAGCAGCTCGTCGCCGACCTCCAGCGCGTCGTCACTGTCGGGCACCAGCACCCGGTTGCCCCGGATGATGGTGACCAGAGCGGTGTCCTCGGGCCACGTCACGTCGCCCACACGCGTCCCGGCCAGCGCGGCCTCCGGCGGCAGTGTCAGCTCGACCAGGTTCGCGTCGCCCTGCGAGAAGCGCAGCAGCCGCACCAGGTCGCCCACGCTCACGGCCTCCTCGACGAGCGCCGACATCAGGCGCGGCGTCGAGACGGCGACGTCGACGCCCCACGACTCGTTGAACAGCCATTCGTTCTTGGGGTTGTTGACGCGTGAGACGACCCGCGGGACCCCGTACTCGGTCTTGGCGAGCAGCGAGACGACCAGGTTGACCTTGTCGTCGCCGGTGGCCGCGATCACGACGTTGCACCGCTCCAGCGCGGCCTCGTCGAGCGAGGTGATCTCGCACGCGTCGGCCAGCAGCCACTCGGCCTGCGGCACCCGCTCCACCGAGATCGCCGTCGGCGCCTTGTCGATGAGCAGCACCTCGTGCCCGTTCTCCAGCAGCTCGCCCGCGATCGAGCGCCCCACGGCGCCCGCGCCCGCAATGGCTACCCTCATCGGAGAAGCCCCCTGTCCGCTGTGCGTACGCCGGTCACGAGCGCCCCTCCTCGGGACCCGTCGCGAAGACGGCCTCCACCTGATCGATCTGATCGCTGCGCATCATCACATGCACCAGATCGCCTTCCTGCAGCACCGTCTCCGATGTCGGCAGCATCGCCTCACCCACCCTGGTGAGGAAGGCGACCCGCACCCCGGCCTCCTCCTGCAGCCTGCTGACCCGGTGGCCCACCCAGTCCGGCCCGGTGTGCACCTCTGCGAGCTGCACACCGCCACTGGGGTCCCGCCACAGCGGCTCGGATCCTGAGGGAAGCAGCCTGCGAAGCATCTGGTCGGCCGTCCAGCGCACCGTGGCGACGGTGGGAATGCCCAGACGCTGGTAGACCTCGGCCCGCTTGGGGTCGTAGATGCGGGCCGCGACGTGCTCGATGCCGAACATTTCCCGTGCGACCCGCGCCGCGATGATGTTGGAGTTGTCACCGCTGCTGACAGCGGCGAACGCGCCGGCCTCCTCGATACCGGCCTCCCGCAGGGTGTCCTGGTCGAAGCCGACCCCGGAGACCCGGCGGCCGCCGAAGCCCGATCCCAGGCGGCGGAAAGCCGTCGGGTCCTGGTCCACGACCGCGACGGTATGGCCCTGCTGCTCCAGTGCCTGAGCGAGCTCGGCGCCAACCCGGCCGCAGCCCATGATCACAACATGCACGCCCGTCCCTCTCGTCACATACAGCGGGCCGTCTCAGGATCGCACGACCGACCGCATACGATCCTTCCCGTGCCAAGGATGACCCATCTCCCGAAGCGGCTGCTGCTCGGGCGTGCGCTCCGCAGCGACCGGCTGGCAGAGACGCTGCTGCCGAAGCGCATCGCGCTGCCCGTCTTCGCCTCCGACCCGCTGTCGTCGGTGGCGTACGCCCCGGGGGAGGTTCTGCTCGTCCTCTCGGTCGCGGGCGTCTCCGCATACCACTTCAGCCCCTGGATCGCCGTCGCCGTCGTGGTGCTGCTGTTCACGGTCGTCGCCTCGTACCGGCAGAACGTCCGTGCGTACCCCTCGGGGGGCGGCGACTACGAGGTCGCCACGACGAACATGGGCAGGAGGGCCGGGCTGACCGTCGCGAGCGCGCTGCTCGTCGACTACGTGCTGACCGTCGCCGTGTCCATCTCCTCCGGGGTGGAGAACCTCGGCTCCGCAGTGCCGTTCATCGTCGAGCACAAGACCCTCGTGGCCGTCGTCATCATCGTGATGCTGACGCTGATGAACCTTCGTGGCGTACGTGAGTCGGGCAAGCTCTTCGCCATCCCCACCTACTGCTTCGTGGCGGGCGTCTTCGGGATGATCCTCTGGGGTGTCATACGCGGGGCCGTGCTCGGCGAGGAGATGCGGGCGCCCACGGCCGACTTCGAGATCGACGCCGAACACAGCGGCGGACTCACCGGGTTCGCCCTCGCTTTCCTGCTGCTGCGGGCCTTCTCCTCCGGCTGTGCCGCCCTGACGGGCGTCGAGGCCATCAGCAACGGAGTGCCCGCCTTCCGTAAGCCCAAGTCCCGCAACGCGGCCAACACCCTTGCCATGATGGGCCTGATCGCGGCCGTCATGTTCTGCGGCGTGATCGTCCTGGCCCTCGCGACCGACGTGAAGATGGCCGAGAACCCGGCCACGGAACTGATCATCAACGGCAGGCCTGCAGGCCCTGACTACGCGCAGAACCCGGTCATCTCCCAGGTGGCTGCCGCGGTCTTCGGTGACGGGACCTTCCCCTTCATCTTCCTCGCGTCGGCCACCGCGCTCGTGCTCTTCCTCGCCGCGAACACCGCCTACAACGGCTTCCCGCTGCTCGGTTCGATTCTCGCCCAGGACCGTTACCTGCCACGGCAGTTGCACACCCGCGGCGACCGTCTCGCCTTCTCCAACGGCATCGTGCTGCTGGCCGGGGCCGCCGCCATACTCGTCGTGGTCTACAACGCCGACTCGACCCGCCTCATCCAGCTCTACATCGTCGGCGTCTTCGTCTCCTTCACGCTCAGCCAGATCGGCATGGTCCGGCACTGGAACCGGCTGCTGACCGACGAGCGGGACACGGCCGCGCGGCGCCGCATGCACCGCTCCAGGGCCATCAACGCCTTCGGCGCCTTCTGCACGGGGCTCGTCCTGGTCGTCGTACTCGTCACGAAGTTCTCGCACGGGGCGTGGGTCTCGCTGCTCGGCATGCTGCTCTTCTACGGCGTGATGACCGCGATCCGCCGCCACTACGACCTCGTCGCGGAGGAACTCGCCGCCGACGACCCGGACGAGAAGCGCGTACGCCCCTCCCGCGTGCACTCCATCGTGCTCGTCTCCAAGACGCACAAGCCGACGATGCGTGCGCTCGCGTACGCACGGCTGATGCGCTCGGACACGCTGGAAGCGCTCACCATCAGCGTGGACGCCCAGGAGACGGCACAGCTGCGCAGGGAGTGGGAGGAGACGGGCATGGACGTGCCGCTGAAGATCCTCGACTCGCCCTACCGTGAGATCACGCGGCCCGTCATCGACTACGTGAAGCGGCTGCGCAGGGAGAACCCGCGCGACGTCGTCAGCGTCTACATCCCGGAGTACGTCGTGGGCCGCTGGTACGAGCAGCTCCTGCACAACCAGAGTGCGCTGCGCCTCAAGGGCCGGCTGCTCTACACGCCGGGCGTGATGGTGACCTCCGTGCCCTGGCAGCTGGAGTCCTCCGAGGTGGCGCGCAAGCGCCTCAAGAAGCGGGCGGACTGGGCAGCGCCCGGCTCCGTCCGTCGCGGGCCGACGGCGCGTCCGGGAGCGGGACGCGGGAACGGCGGCGGGACCGGCACAAGCAACGGCGGTGGCGGCAGCGGCGGTGGCACGACGGCCGGGAAGCCGGACGGCGACGGGCAGTAGACTGCACCGCTGCCCCCGCGTTCGCGCGTTCGCGCACTCCCGCCGCCTTCGGGCGGCCGCCGAGCCGGCGCCTCGATTCCGTACCTCTGGAGCTCACCCGTCATGCCGTCCGAAACCCCCGCAGACGCCCTTGCCCCATCGCTGGTGGGGGAGGAGTACGAGGTCGAGGTCGGCCCCGTCGCGCACGGCGGGCACTGCGTCGCCCGTACGGAGGCGGGGCGGGTGCTGTTCGTACGCCACACGCTCCCCGGCGAGCGCGTCGTCGCGCGCGTCACGGAGGGCCGCGAGGACTCCCGGTTCCTGCGCGCGGACGCCGTCGAGGTGCTGGACGCGGCGAAGGACCGCATCCCCGCGCCCTGCCCCTTCTCAGGTCCGGGCCGCTGTGGCGGCTGCGACTGGCAGCACGTCAAGCCGGGCGCGCAGCGGCGCATGAAGGGCGAGGTGCTCACCGAACAGCTGTGGCGGCTGGCGCAGTTGACCCCTGAGGACGTCTCGTGGGACGGCACCGTCGAACCGGCGCCTGGCGACAAGGTGCCCGCGGGGGAGGTCCCGGCATGGCGCACCCGCGTGCAGTTCGCGGTGGACGACGAGGGGCGCGCGGGGCTGCGGCGGCACCGCTCGCACGAGGTCGAGCCCGTGGACCACTGCCTCATCGCCGCCCCGGGCGTGGAGGAACTGGGCATCGAGGACCGCGAGTGGCCGCAGATGGCCGGGGTCGAGGTGACGGCGGCCACCGGTTCGCAGGACCGGCAGGTCGTCCTCACGCCGAAGCCCGGCGGGCGTCTTCCCATCGTCGAACTGGACCGCCCCGTCTCGGTGTTGAGGGTGGGGGAGCGCGGCGGCGACAAGGGCGTCCTGCACCGCGTGCACGGCCGTGACTTCGTACGCGAGCGCGCCGACGGCCGTACGTGGCGGGTGGGCGCCGGCGGTTTCTGGCAGGTGCACCCGCAGGCGGCGGAGCTGCTCGTGGACGCGCTGATGCGCGGACTCACCCCGCGCAAGGGGGAGATGGCGCTCGATCTGTACTGCGGCGTCGGACTCTTCGCGGGCGCACTGGCCGACCGCATCGGCGAGAGAGGGGCCGTGCTCGGCATCGAGTCGTCCAAGCGGGCCGTGGAGGACGCCCGGCGCAACCTCGCCGACTTCCCGAGGGTCCGCGTCGAGCAGGGCAAGGTCGACTCCGTACTGCCGCGCACCGGCATCGCCGAGGCGGACCTGGTCGTGCTGGACCCGCCGCGAGCGGGCGCGGGCAGGCAGACGGTGCGCCACATCGCGGGCCTGGGCCCGCGCCGCGTCGGCTATGTGGCGTGCGATCCGGCAGCACTGGCCCGCGACTTGGGCTACTTCCGCGACGCGGGGTACGTGCCGCGCTTCCTGCGCGCCTTCGATCTCTTCCCGATGACGCATCACCTGGAGTGCGTGGCGATCCTGGAACCGGCGGGGAAGGGGACCTGACCTGAGTCCCAAAGACGCCGAGTCACCACGGCCTGTTCCGGCGGCTCGGGTCGAACGGACCCATTTCCAGGTCTCGCATGGTCTGAAAGCGGCGCGCCGTCGTCATGTACCACTGGCCCAGGACGGCGATCGTGACCAGTGCGCCGACGGTGCACACCGCGATCGTTGTGAAGGCACCGCCCTGCAGGTACACCCACGCTCCGAGACCGACCACCACGAAGAGCCACCCCCTCAGCCACACGATGTGGTGGCCGCTGCGGGCGAAAGCGAGCTGATGGACAGCCGGCACCAGGAGCGCGACGCTCCCGTGCCAGCTCGCACGCGGCCCGCCGTACTCAATCGATGAAACGCACCTCCGGGTGGGCGGGGGAAGGGCCGTTCAACAGGTCCTGGGGCCGGCCCCGCAGGTGCTGGTCGAAGAACGCGGTGATGAAGGCGCGCTGGGCGGCGGTACTGCGTTCGGGATCCACCGTGCCGATGTACTGCTCGCGGAGTGCGGCCGGGACGTCCAGATGCTCGTCCAGGGCCGGCACGAACGACTGTGCATCCGTGTAACTGAAGTGACTGCCGTCTTCGAGACTCAAGTCCCGCTTCCACCCGGTCGAGCGGTCCCAGAAGGACCGCCAGGAGGGCTTGTTGAGGTGTGTCTGGTCGGCCTTGCCCATGAGCATGAACGGACGGTGCAGTCCGCTCCGGGCCACCGGCAGGAATTCGCTGTCGTTGTACTGAAGCGTGCCGTCCATGTTGACGCCCGCGTCGATACGGCGGTCCACGCGCATGGTCTCGGCCGCGGTCGCGCCTCCCCCTGAATGTCCGAACATCCCGATCCGCTTCAGATTCAGCGTCTTCCCCAGGCACTTGGGCAGTCGGCGCCCCTCTGCGTCCGGGTTTCGGCCGCTGTGCAGCAGGGCGAGTTGACCGAGAACGAAGCGTGTGTCGCGCACCCGGGTGTCCACGGCCTTCTTCAGTCCTTCGATGCCGGACATCGGCTTCTGAAGCTCGACCCGGCCCTGCGGAAACTCCACCGCGGGGGCCTCATATGTGTGATCCACGGTGACGACGACATAGCCACGGCTTGCCAGCTCCGCCGCAGTCGAGGTGCCGAGTGTCCGGGAGGTCTTCAGGCCCGGCGAGTACAGCACGACAGGCCGGTCCTCACCGTCGTCGGCAGGGGCCGTCGCGGCCGCCTCCGTGCGGACGCCCGCCCAGTCCACCTGGCCGGGCCCGGCAAGACCGAAGGAGCCGGATTCGTCCACGGAACGCGCGACGCCAGGAGGCATGTACGGCTGACGCGGATGCCGCTCCGCCCGACGGGCCGGATACCAGATGCTGACCATCAGTTCCCGGTCCTTGCCGGCGACCCAGGGGTCACGCCGAGCGCTGTCGACGAGATGGAGTTCGGTGCTCCCGACCGGGTGCCGCCCCGTCGACTCCGGCAGCTCGAACCGCACACCCCCATGAGTACGGGTGGGGGGCGGAGCGGAGGGTGCGGCAGAGGCGGCAGCCCCTGCCGCGACGACCAGGCAGAGGGCAAGAGGCACGGTAGTCTTCACGACCGGTCGAATACGCATGGCGACCAATCTCCGCCCGGGCAGCGCTCAGGACATCCGTCGCCAGGCGGACTCGCCCCCTGGCATCCCCCGAGCGGCTTCTCGTCAACTCGTCAGGGTCGGCTCCGCGCCCGGGAGTCTGCAGGATCCCGCGGGCCGCGGGCCCCGGCCGGCGGGCTGGTGCCGTGACGTTCCCGGACCCTCCGCGCGTTGTCGCCCTTCCTAGCTCACCCTGTCCCACTTCTTGAGCAATCGCTCAAGAAGCTATACCTTCATTTTGAGCAGGCGCTCAAAACCTCTGAACGGCCGGAAGGGACGAGGACATGGGAGTGCACGTACACCGCCGGAGAAAGATCACCGCTGCCGGTCTTCTGGCCGGCCTCGCGGCGACCGGGACAGCCTTCGCCGGTACGGGTTGGGCGATCACCGAAGGCAAGGAGGCCGCCGGCGCGCCGAACGGCATGGTCCAGGTCTCCACCAGCCGCACGGGGAACGGGACTTCACTGTGCGGGGGGTCGCTCATCAACGAGAGGTGGGTGCTCACGGCAGCGCACTGCGTGGAGGCGAGCAGCGAGGGGGGAGAAGTCGAGTCCATCAGGGTTCTGTACGGCAGCCTGGAACGCGACAGGGGCTCGGCCCTCGCGGTGAAGCGCCGGCACATCGAGGCGGGGTTCGACCTCGCGCTGCTGGAACTGAAGGACGGTGCAGGCGCTGCTGCCACCGCGCCCCTCGCCGATACCGGCCCCGCGGTCGGATCCACGGGCGAGGTGTCCGGCTGGGGGACGACCGGAAATGGTGAATTCCCGGACAAGTTGAGGACCGCACGGGTCAAGGTCGACGCGGTCGGCGGGGACTGCACGGACGGAGCCGGAGGGCCGGGCGTGTGCACTTCCGAGGTCACCGGTGAATTCGCAGGCGGCGACTCCGGTGGTCCGCTTTTCGTCGACGGCAGGCAGGCCGGCGTGGTCTCCAACAGCGAGAACTTCGCCTTCGCCGGCGTCGCCGGCAGGCTGCCGTGGATGGAGAAGACGACCGGGCTTGACCTTGACGACGACGGCAGCGGCGGAGCGGGTCCCGATGCCTGACTGGACCTATCACCCGCTGCGCGGCATCGCCGCAGCACTGCTGGGGGAACGCCGGTCTCAACGGGCCGCGCTGCGGGCGCTGGCCGCCGTCGCCTCCCTGCCCGGTGGCGGCCGCCTGATCGTGAAGGCGGCCGGCCACCGCTCTCCGCCGCCCGGCCTGGCCGGGTCGGTCGACGGCGCCGCCGTGACCGTACGTCTCGGCGCGGTGGTTCCGCCGGACGTGGCGCGGGACGCGGTGCGCGCGCTGCCGCCGCTCGGAGCCGGGCTGATCGAGATAGCGCCGGTCGGCCCGGCCGACGTCCCGGCGGTGTGCGAGGCCGCCGCCGGCCGGCGCGTACCGGTGGTGATACGGGCCGAAGGGCCGGATGCACCGGAGGTCGTCGAGGCGCTGTCACCCCATGTCGACGCCGTACGTACGGGGCCGGACTCCTGTGCGGTGCAGGCGACTTCGGTTGCCGATGCCGCGGCCGCACTCGCGGACACGGAGAGCGTGGTCCTGGCGACGCCCGCGGTGCTGAAGCAGGCGGGGCCGGGCTGGTTCACGCGGGTGGCCGAGGCGGCGACGCACACGCACCCTCCCGCGGCCGGACTCGGCGAGGTGGGCCGCGATCCGCGGCGCTGGCCGGCGTGGTGGTGGGGCGTGCTGGTCGGCGCGGGGATGATCTGTGCCGGGATCGGGGCCGCCGCGATCACGCTCGGTCCGGTGCTGCTCTGGTACGACCGCGACTACCTGGGCATGTCGACGGAGCAACTGCACGCCGCCAACCACCACTTGGTGCACTTCCTGCAGCACGACCGGATCACCATGGCGGGCACCATGGTGACGATCGGCATCCTCTACGTCGCTCTGTCCGCCGGCGGGATGCGCCGCGGATGGCCCTGGGCCCGGGAGGCCTACCTGGTCTCCGGATGGATCGCCTTCCCGCCGCTCTTCTACTTCCTGGGCTTCGGCTTCCTGGAGCCGCTGCACACCGCGGTCACCCTGGTCCTCTTCCCCGTCTTCCTTCTCGCCACCCGGCGCAAGGGCGTCGGCCGGCCCAGGTGGACCTTGCTCCCGGAGGGGCCCGAACGCGAGCGCAGACGGGCTCTGGCCGGCCAACTCCTGCTGATCTTCACCGGATCCGGGATCTTCATAGGCGGGGCGGCCGTGTCCGTGGTCGGTCTCACCAGCGTATTCGTACCCCCCGACCTGGTCTTCCTGCATACCGGGCCCGAGGCGCTGCATACGGCGAATCCGCGGCTGATGTCCTTCATCGCGCACGACCGGGCCGGGCTCGGCGGCGCCCTGATGGCCACCGCCGGGGCGGTCGTGCTGCTCACCGCGTGGGGGTGGCGCCGCGGGGAGTCCTGGGTCTGGTGGACTCTGCTCCTGTGCGCCGTCACCGGCTTCCTCCCGGCGATCGTCGTGCACGGCGCCATCGGCTACACCGACTTCCTCCATCTGGCACCCGTCTACCTCGGTGTCCTCCTCACCGCCACAGCGCTGGCCCTCGGCCGCGCGTACCTGTGCGCGCCGCGCGCCGTCAGGTGACCGTCCGGTGTGAGGTGACCGGCCGGTGGTGACCGTTCAGGCGGTCGAGCGTTCCCCGCGCACCCGGCTCACGAGATCGGCGGCGGCCCGCGGCCATTCGCCCTGGTCGAACGTGAATCCGGCGTCCAGGAGACGGCCCGGCGTGACGCGGCGGCTCTTCAGCAGGAGTTCGGTGTCGGTGCGAAGCGCGAACGCGCCGAGCTGTGCCATCCACTTCGTCGCGGGCAGGCCCACCGGGACACCCCAGGCGGTCCGCAGCGCGCGCATGAACGCGCGCTGCGGCAGGGGTGCGGGGGCAGCGAGATTCACGGGCCCGGTGAGCTCGTCCTTCTCGATCAGGAACTCCACCGCGCGGACGAAGTCGTGGTCGTGGATCCAGGACACGTACTGCCCGCCTCCGGCGACCGGTCCGCCGAGCCCCAGCCGCGCCAGTCGCAGCAGGACATCGAAGATGCCGCCGCGGTCGGGGCTCATGACCATTGCCGAGCGCAGGGCGACCTTGCGGGTGTGAGGAGTCCTTGCGCGGGCCTGTTCGCGTTCCCAGTTCTCCGCGATCTTGACGCTGTAGGACCAGTAGTCCGGAACGCCGGGTTCCGTGCCGCCCAGGATGCCGGTGGCCTCGTCGTTGGGTGCGTCGAAGCGGTGGGCATAGATCGTCGCGGTGCTCATCTGGAGCCAGACACGGGGAGGCCGCCGGGCTGCGGCGACGGCCTCACCCACCACTCGGGCGGAGTCCACGCGCGAGTCCATCATGGCCTGGAGGTTGGCCTGGGTGTAACGGCAACTGACGCTGCGTCCGGCCAAGTTGATCACGGCGTCACTGCCGTCCACGGCGTCCACCCAGCTGCCCTGCGTCTTCCCGTCCCAGTGAACGTCAGTGTCGCGGACCGGCCTTCTGGTCAGAACGACGACCTCATGGCCGGCGGCTCTCAGGGCGCGGTCGAGAATCCCGCCCACCTGACCGGTCCCCCCGGGTATGACGATCTTCATCGGCTTCACCTCTCGTCGGCGCCACCGTTTGAGCGGTCGCTCAAACAGGTCTTCAGTTTAAGCATTCGCTCAATAGTTGTGCCATACTCGCGGGCGCATGGTCCGGATCTGATCGGAGGCGACGCCGTGGTGCGCGAGGAGTTGCGGGGATGAGCGCGGGCGCGGACACGCGCACGAAGCTGCTGGCGGGTGCGCTGCGGACCGTGACCGAGCAGGGATATGCGAAGACCTCCGCCCGTACGGTCGCCGCCGCGGCCGGGGTCAACCAGGCGCTGGTCTTCTACCACTTCGGCAGCGTCGACGAACTCCTCGCCGCGGCCTGCCGGTACGGCGCCGAGCAGCGGGTCGCGCTCTACCGCGAACGCCTCGCCCGGGTGGAGAGCCTGGCCGAACTGCTGGCGCTCGGGCGGGAGTTGCACGCGGAGGAGCGTGTCGGCGGCAACGTCGCCGTCCTGGCCCAGCTCCTCTCCGGCGCGCAGACACAGCCGCGGCTCGCACCCGCCACCGCCGCGGGACTCGCCCTGTGGATCGACGAGATCGAGCAGGTGCTGGCCCGCGTCCTCACCGGCTCGCCGATCGCCGAGTTCGTCGACGCGCCCGGTCTCGCCCGTGCGGTGGCGGCGGGCTTCGTCGGGCTGGAGCTCTACGAGGGTGTCGACGAACAGGGCGCACAGCGTGCCCTGGACGCGCTTGAGCAGCTGTCCGGGCTGGTCGGCGTGCTGGAAGAGCTGGGCCCGGTCGCCCAGCGGGCGGTGAGGGCCAGGCTGCGGCGGGGCTCCGGGCGACGACGCGCCTAGAAGGTGCCGCGCGGCCGGCCGGCCCCCCGTACCCGGAGGAGCCCCGGAGTCAGACGAGTGAGGCCGGATGAGGTCAGGCGGGTGAGGTCAGCCGGGTGAGGTCAGGCGGGCCTTTCGGCGGCGGCCCAGCCAGGTCTGCACGACCACGACCACGATCAGGAAGGCGCCGCTGACCACCTGCTGGTAGGCGGAGTCGAGCGAGCCGATCTGGTTGATGACGTTCTGGATGACCTTCAGCAGCAGTACGCCGGCCAGCGACCCGCTGACATAGCCCATCCCGCCGGACAGCAGCGTCCCGCCGATCACCACGGCCGAGATCGCCTCCAGCTCCATGCCCTGCCCCAGGATCGTCACCCCGGAGGCCAGCCAGGCGGCGTTGAGCGCTCCGGCCAGCCCGGCGAGCAGCCCGGACAAGACGTACACCGACACCTTCGTACGGGTCACGGAGGCGCCCATGAGGGAGGCGGCGTCCTCGTTGCCGCCGACCGCGTAGACGTGCTGGCCGAACCGTGTGCGGCGCAGCAGCAGACCGCCGAGCACGAACAGGACGAGCGTGATCCAGACGGGTATGCCGACGCCCAGCAGCTTGCCGCGCCCGAGCTCGGCGAAGACCGAGTCCTTCGCGAGCAGGAAGGTGGAGGTGCCCTCTTCGGTGATGTTCAGCATCAGACCACGGGCACCCAGCATCGCGGCCAGCGTGACGATGAACGGCGCCAACCGGGCCCGGGCGATGAGCAGTCCGTTGATCAGGCCGATCGTGCCGCACACCGACAGTGCAAGAAGCAGCGCGACGACCGGGCCGTACCGCGAGCCCCAGGCGGCGAGTACGCCGCCCAGCGCGAAGACGGAGCCGACGGACAGGTCGATGCCGCCGGAGACGATCACGAACGTCATGCCGAGCGCGACGATGGCCAGGAAGGCGGAGGAGACGGCGATGTTCTCCAGGTTGCCGGCGCCGGCGAACGAGTCGAAGGACAGCGAGGCGATCAGTACCGTCAGCAGCAACGCGACGAGTGCGCCGTGCTGTTGGGCGAGGGCGCTGAGCCGTTCGGCACGGATGCCCCCGCTGCCCGGGCCTGCGGGGCCGGCCCTGTCCGCCGTCCGGTTGCGGGGTGCGCGGCCGGCCGGACCGGCGCCTTCCTGCGAACCGGCGGCTTCCTGCGAACCGGCGCCGCGGTGACGGGTGTTCGCCGCGCTCATCGCTTCCCCCTCTCACGTGCCGCGTACACCGCGAGAACGATGACGGCGGCCTGCGCGATCTGCGTCCACGAGGGAGGCAGGTCGTGCTTGATGAGCGTGGCCGTCAGCAGCTGGATGAGTACGGCGCCGGCGACGGTGCCGCCGACGCGTACACGGCCGCCGCTGAGCGGGGTGCCGCCCACCACGACGGCGGTGATGGCCGACAGTTCCATCAGGCTCCCCAGCGATGTGGGATCGCTGGCCTGGAGCCGGGCCGTGGCCAGGAAGCCGGCGACGGCCGCCAGCGCTCCGGAGGCGACGTAGACGCACAACAGCACGCGCCGCACGGGGAGTCCGGCCAGCCGGGCCGCCGGGCGGCTGTCGCCGATCGCCAGCAGCTGTCTGCCGAAGGTCGTGCGCCGCACCGCGAAGCCGACCAGCAGCACGAGGGCCAGCGCGATCAGCACCGGGTAAGGGACGCCCAGCAGGTCACCCGAGCCCAGGGCGCGCATCCCCGGGTCGCGCACGTCCTCCAGCTGCGGGACCAGTACGAGGGCCAGGCCCCGGCCGCCCACCATGAGCGCCAGCGTCGCCACGATGGGCTGGACACCGACGAACGCGACCAGCGAGCCGTTGACCAGGCCGATCGCGATGCCGCCCAGCACCGTCGCAAGCAGCGCGACCCACGGTCCGTAACCCAGGTACAGCGCCACCAGTGAGGTGGAGAGGGCCATCACCGAGCCCACCGACAGGTCGATTCCCTCGGAGCCGATGGCAAGTGCCATGCCCAGAGCCACGATCAGGATGGGGGCCACCTGCACCGCCTGTGTGCGGAAGTTCTCCGCGGACAGGAAATGGTCGGTGAAGGCGACGTTGAAGAGCAGCAGTACCCCGACGCCCACGTAGACGCCGTACGCCTGGAGCCAGGAGTGGACGGCGGCCCGGTCCGGTGCGATGCGGCCGGCGACGGCCTCAGCCATGCGGTGCCCCTTCTCGCGCGGAGCCGGGCGCGGAGTCCCCCATGGGGACCGCTGCGGGGGTCTCCGCCGGTGCCTCCGAGTGCGGTTCCTCCTCCGCCGCTCCCGCGATGGCCTCCATGAGCCGGTCCTCGGTGACGTCGTCCCCGGTCAGCTCGTCGACCACGGCACCGTCACGGAGCACCACGACCCGGTCCGAGCCTTCGATCAGCTCCTCCAGGTCGGAGGAGATCAGCAGCACGCCCAGACCCTCTGCGGCCAGCTCGTCCACCAGTTTCTGCACCTCTGCCTTGGCACCGACGTCGATGCCGCGGGTGGGCTCGTCCAGCAGCAGCACCCGTGGTTCGGCGGCCAGCCAGCGGGCCAGCAGGACCTTCTGCTGGTTGCCGCCGGAGAGTTCGCCGGCCTTCTGGTGCGGCGAGGACGCCTTGATCCGCAGCCGCTCCATGAAGGTGCGCACGAGTGAGTCGATGCGCGCCTCCGACACCAGCCCGGCACGGGAGAGCCGGGGCAGTACGGCCAGCGCGATGTTCTCGCGCACGGACAGACCGGGCACGATGCCCTCGCTCTTGCGGTCCTCGGGCAGCAGGGAGACGCCTGCGCGGATGGCCGCGCCCGGGGAGCCCGTACGTACGGGGGCACCGGCCACCGTGACCCGCCCGGCGCTGCGCGGCACGGCACCGGCGACTGCCTTGACCGTCTCCGTACGTCCTGAGCCCAGCAGCCCGCCCAGGCCGACCACTTCACCGGGGCGCACCGTGAAGGAGACCCCGTGCAGCTGGTGCGGGACGCTGAGCCCTTCGGCGTGCAGCACCGGCTCCGCGGAAGCCGCCTCGTGGTCGCCGCCGAACTTGGTGGTGCCCTCAGCCCGCACCTCGCCGATCTCGCGCCCGAGCATCAGCGAGACGAGCCGCAGCCGCTCCAGCCCTTCGAGCGGGCCGGTGTGGACGGTGCGTCCGTCGCGCAGCACGGTGACCGTGTCGCACACGGCGTACAGCTCGTCGAGCCGGTGGCTGACGTAGACCACGGCGACGCCGCGGTCCCGCAGCCGCCGGATGACGCCGAAGAGGGTCTCGACCTCCCGTGGCTCCAGCGAGGACGTCGGTTCGTCCATGACGACGACCCGCGCGTCGACCGACACGGCCCGGGCCAGGGCGACCATCTGCTGTGCCCCGACGCCCAGTTCGCCCAGCCGACGGCGCACGTCGGCGCGGACGCCGTAGTCGCTCAGCAGCCGTTCGCCGTCCCTGTGCATCCGGCCGAAGTCGATCAGCCCCAGCCTGCCGCGCGGCTCGCGGCCCAGGAAGAGGTTGCGGGCCACGCTCATCAGCGGAACGAGATTGACCTCCTGGTAGATGGTGGAGATCCCCGCCCGCTGGGCGGCCAGCGGGGTGCCGAACGAGACGGGCCCGCCGCCGCGGAGCACCTCGCCCTCGTCCGGCGCGTACACGCCGGTCAGCACCTTGATGAGCGTGGACTTGCCCGCGCCGTTCTCGCCGATCAGCGCGTGCACCTCGCCGGGCCGCACGCCGAAGTCGACGCGGTCCAGGGCGAGTACGCCGGGGAAGCGCTTGGTCAGCCCGCGCGTGGAGAGCGCGTACGCACCGGGCCGGGTGGGCGGCATCAGAACGCCTTGCTCAGATCCCGCTCGGCGTTGGCGGGGGTGTAGGCGCCGTCCTTGATGACGATGCTCTGGCCGACCTTCTTGCCGCTGGTGAAGTCGTCGAGCGTCGAGAAGGCGAGCGGGCCGAAGCGGGGGTTGGACTCGATGACTCCGTGGATCCACTTGTCCACGACGCCCTGCACCGCGTTGCGTGTGCCGTCCACCGTGACGATCTTGACGTCTCCGGCCTTCCTGCCCGCGCTCTTGAGGGCGTTGACCGCGCCGAGGCCCATCTCGTCGTTCTCCGCGTATATCCCGTCGATGTCCGGCTTGGACTGGATGAGCTGTTCGGTGACCTGCTGGCCCTTCTCGCGGGCGAACTCACCGGTCTGCTGGAAGACGACGTCGAGTTCAGGGGCCTTCTTCTTGATGCGGTCCCGGAAGCCCTTGGTGCGTTCGGTGGTGACGTTGTTGCCGGGTGTTCCGAGCAGGATGGCGACCTTGCCCTTGCCTCCGGTGGCCTTGATCATCTGGTCGGCGGCGCGGCGGCCCTGCTGTACGAAGTCGGAGCCGATGAAGCTGACGTAGTCCTTGCACGCCGTGGCGTTGATCTGCCGGTCGACGGTGACGATCGGGACGTTCTTCGACGCGGCCTGCTTGAGCACCGGTTCCCAGCCGTCCGAGTTGAGCGGCGCGATGACCAGCAGGTCGGCGCCCTTGGAGATGAGGTCCTGCACGTCGCTGATCTGCTTGGAGAACTGTGACTGGGCGTTGGCCGTGAGCAGCTTGACCCCGCGCTTCTCCGCCTCCGCCCTGATCGAGGCGGTCTCGGCTATCCGGAAGGGGTTGGCCTCCTTCTCGGACTGGGAGAAGCCGACGGTGGCCTTGCTCAGGTCCAGCTTCTCGCCGCCGTACCGGCCGACGGTGCAGGTCTTCGCGCCCTTCGTCGGCTCGGCGGCCACCTGTCCGCCGCCCTCGGAACCGGCGCCGGAAGTCGGCTTGCCGGCCTCGTCCTCCGACTTGGCACAGCCGCTGGCCAGGGCGAGCGCGGTGAGCAGGGCGGTGGCGGCGGTGAGACGTCTTGCGAGCGGCTTCATGGGGACCCCCACGGTGTGTCGTGCAGACGACGTGACGCCAGTTTTTTACATCGTTGAAGAAGCGCTGTAAACAGTGCGCGCGCGAACTGGCCCAGACCTGGCGCGAGTTGGGCCTTCCTGGGGGCATCCGGCCTGCGGGAACGGCCGGTCGGCGTGCCGGTGCCCGCGGCAGGGGCTCAGCCCGGAGGGCGCCGTCCGCGTGTGCTCTCCCGCTCCACGAGGGTGAATCCCGCCTGCAGCTGACGGGTCGCGGCGCCGTCGCCGGCGTCCTTCCCGGCCAGGCGTCCGGTGATCGACTCCACCGCCATCCTGGCGATGGCCTGCTTGTCGGGTGCCACCGTCGTCAGGGTCACCGCGCCGTACCGTCCCTCCGTCAGATCGTCGAAGCCGACGACCGCGATGTCCTCCGGCACCCGCAGCCCTCGCTCGGACATCACCCGCATCGCCCCGATCGCGATCAGGTCGTTGTAGGCGAACACCGCGTCAGGCCTCTCACCCGCGTCGAGCAGGGCCGCCATCGCCGCCGCGCCGTCGGCGCGCTCCCAGCCGTCCACCGGCGCGACGAGACCGTCGTCGGCCTTCACGCCGCGGGCGGCCAACTCCGCCTGCCAGCCCAGGAGCCGGAGGTGGGAGGGCTGGCTGGGGCGGTCGCCCCGTGCGCCGAGGAACGCGATGCGGCGGCGGCCCAGATCCAGCAGGTGGCGCACCGCGGCACGGGCCGCCGCGATGTTGTCTATCGCGACGTGGTCGTGCGGCAGGTCGTAGCGCCGCTCGCCGATCAGCACCAGCGGTGCGCTGTCGGTACGTGCGGCGAGGTCTTCGGTCTCCAGCTCCAGCGGGTTGAGGATCAGCCCGTCGATGACCTGTGCCTGGAAGCCCTGGGTGACGAGGAGTTCGCGCTCGCGGCTGCCCTGGGTGTGGTCCAGCAGGACGGTGTAGTCGTGCGCCGCGGCGGCGTCGATCACGGCGCCGGCGAGTTCGGCGAAGTACGGGTTGCCCAGCTCGGGCACCGCGAGCGCGATGATCCCGGTACGGCCCTTGCGCAGGTGGCGGGCCGTCAGGTTAGGCCGGTAGCCCAGGGTGTCGATGGCCCTCTGGACCTTCTCCCGGGTGGAGGGAGTGATGTGCGGATACTTGTTCACCACGTTGGAGACGGTCTTGATCGACACCCCCGCGTACTCCGCGACGTCCTTGAGACTCACCCTCACCCTGCGCTCCCCACTCCCGTCGGGCCGTCGTGCTTCCGCTGCCGTCACGTGCCTGGACAGGTGACAGCAGGCGTGCTGTCATGCCAACAACCCTTGTTTCCAACGTTATACAAGACGGATCGGGCCAAGGGCAGTGCCGCAACCATCTCCTGCACACCTCATCCGGAGGTCCCGTGAGACGCGCACACACCTGGCCGGCGGCAGCTGCCGCCGCATTCTCCCTCCTCGTTCTCCTGGCGGTCTCGCTGGGATCCGTACGGCCCGCGGCGGCCGCCCCGCCCGGCCAGGCACCCCCCGTGGTGCACGGGCTCAAGGGCGAGTACTGGACCCAGTCGGCCCCTGGCGCATACGACTTCGGCACCCTGGAGGCCACCGCCTTCGACCCCTCCCTCGACTTCGCGGACCTGGAACCGCGCCTGAAGGAGCGCAGCGGCCGCGCCGACCACGCCAGCGTCCGCTGGACCGGGTCGGTCACTCCCACGAGGACGGGTGAACACACCTTCCACATCACAGGCGACAACGGCTTCCGCATGTGGGTGGACGACGAACTCGTCATCGACCACTGGGTTCCCGACTGGGACAACGAGCAGAACTCGGCGCCCGTCCGGCTGCGCGAGGGCGCACGGCACTCCGTGAAGATCGAGTACTTCGAGGAGGAGGGCGGATCCGGCCTGCACGTGCGCTGGACACCGCCCGGCGGCGAGAAGACCGCGATCCCGCAGTCCGCCTACACCCCGCCCGAGGACTTCGACTACGACGGACCGGCCGAGGTGCGCGTCGGCACCTCCGGGCGCACCCTGGAGATGGCCTTCGCGCAGCGCCTGGCCGAACCGCCCGCCGCGTTCCCGGAACACCTCAAGGCCGTGATCGGCGGCGTCGAATGGCCGCTGGACGGCGCACGGCTGGACCCGGACGACGACCACCGGCTGGTCGTCACCCTCCCCGAGCCCGTGGTCGGCCAGGGCGGTGCGGCGGACGTGCGCTACGACGGCGACGGCGGTCTCGCCGGCGCGGACGGCGAGCAGGTCGGCGCCTTCTGGACCGCGGGCGAGAACGGCTCGGAGTACCAGCTCAGGACCGACTGGGCCGAGGAGGTCGGACCGGACAACGCGCTGCCCGAGTACCCCCGGCCCCAGCTCAAGCGCGACCAGTGGCGCAACCTGAACGGCATCTGGCAGTTCGCCGGTGCCGAGAAGGGCGAGCGGCCGCCGACCGGCGAGAAGCGCCGCCTGGGGGAGAAGGTCCTCGTGCCCTATCCCGTCGAGTCGCAGCTCTCCGGCGTCGAACGGCACGAGGAACGCATGTGGTACAAGCGGTCGTTCACCGTCCCGGAAGGCTGGGACATCGGCTCGGGGAAGCGTCTGTACCTCAACTTCGACGCCGTCGACTGGCATGCCGCCGTCTACGTCAACGGTGAGCGGGTGGGCGCGCACAAGGGCGGCTACGACCGTTTCACCGTCGACGTCACCGACGCCCTGCGGCCGGGGCGGTACCAGGAACTCGTCGTCGGCGTGCACGACCCGACGGACTCCCCGGAGGGCGAGAATCCGCCCGTCGGCAAGCAGCGGCTGGAGCCGGAGGGCATCTGGTACACGCCCTCGTCGGGCATCTGGCAGACCGTCTGGATGGAGCCCGTGGCCGCCGAGCACACCACGGACGTCAAGACGACACCGGACGTGAGCGGCGAGCAGGTGACCGTCACCGCGCGGGGTGTGCCCGACGGCGTGCCCGTCACGGCCGTCGCGTACGACACGAGGGGCGGCAAGACAGGCGGTCGCGAGGGGCCCGGGAGTGAGCGGGGCCGCGGAGTCGGACGCGCCACCGGAACCGGCGACGAGCCCTTCGACGTCCCCGTGCCCGATCCGAAGCTGTGGTCGCCGGACGATCCGCACCTCTACACCCTCAAGGTGACGGTGGGGGAGGGCGGTTCGGCCGACGCCGTCGAGAGCTACTTCGGCATGCGCGAGATCGCGGTGAAGACCGTCGACGGCAAGCGCCGCATGGTGCTCAACGGTGAGCCGGTCTTCTCCATGGCAACCCTCGACCAGGGCTTCTGGCCCGACGGCCTGTACACCGCGCCGACCGACGAGGCCCTCGCCTACGACCTGCGTGCACACAAGGAGCTGGGCTTCAACTCGGTGCGCAAGCACATCAAGGTCGAGCCCGACCGCTGGTTCTACCACGCCGACCGCCTCGGCCTGCTGGTGTGGCAGGACATGCCCTCGATGCGCTCGGACCGCACGCCGGACCAGGCGGCACGCGGTCAGTACGAACACGAGATGAAGCGCATGATCGAGCAGCACGACAGCCACCCCTCGGTGATCATGTGGGTCACCTTCAACGAGGGCTGGGGACAGTACGACCAGGCCCGTATCGCCGACTACGCGAAGGGACTCGACCCCACGCGGCTGGTCAACAACATGAGCGGCCACAACTGCTGCGGCGCCGTCGACGGAGGCAACGGCGACATCTCCGACGCGCACGGTTACCCAGGCGCCCAACTGCCCGAGCCGGACGGCGAACGGGCCCTGGTGAGCGGTGAGTACGGGGGCCTCGGGCTGGCCGTGCCCGGCCATTCGTGGCCGGTACGGCACACCTACGTCGGTGTGGAGAAGGAGAAGTACACGGACGAGTACCTCACCAAGCTCAAGGACATCGAGCAGTTCGCCGCCTGCGAGGGCAGCAGCGGCGCCGTCTACACCCAGATCACCGACCTGGAAGGGGAGTTGAACGGCCTGATGACCTACGACCGTAAGGTCGGCAAGGCGGACACGGGCCGCCTCGCAGCGGCACACGCCGCCCTGCTGAAGGGCGCCGCCGAGGGCACCCTCACCTGCGAACGCGGGTGAAGCATCCCTTCCACTGTTTCCCCTGCCTCTGCCACGGGTCCGGCTCCCGTGGCAGAGGCGGTTCCGGGTCCGCCGCCTTGTTCCGGCAGCGTCGCCGACCGGACGCCCGGCGCTCGCGCGCACGGACCACGGCCTCAACTCAGCCGCTGCCAGGCGCGCTTCAGCCGGCGCGCCTCCTCCAGCCGTCGCTCGTACGTGGCACCCGTCGCGACCAGCAGCAGACCGGCGAGCGCGGGCATCAGCCAGCGCGGCAGCAGCCAGGCGACCTGGGCGACGTACGGGGCGAGTTCGTGTGCTCCGACCGCCGCGAGAGTTGCCCCGCCGAGCAGCAGCGGCGCCTGCGTCCGCCACCGGGCGCCCGCGAGTGTGGTGCCCAGCGCGCCGGCGCCCAGCAGCAGCGGGCGCAGCCAGTGCGGGTCGCTCCCCACCATGATCAGGCTCGGCAGGAACGTGAAGGCGAGCCCGCCGCCGTACGCCCACCACGACGACACCCGCGTCCGCGCCGCCGTCCCGCCGCCGGCCGTCCGGCGCCTGCGCAGCCAGCCGATGAGCAGCAGGGCGACCGAGACCGGCAGCGTGTACGCCTCGGGGGTGGAGACGCCGGAGGCGGACAGCCGTACCCACGTGGCGAGTACGAGCAGCGCGGCCGAGGCATGGCCCGCGCCCGGACGCCGGTCGGCGCGGAGGGCGACACCCGCGGCGGAGACGGCGCAGAGGGCGAGTGCGAGCCAGAGTGTGCCGGGATGCGGGGCGCAGAGCAGGAGCGCGGCCAACGCCGTGGCGTAGCCCGTGCATTCGACGGCGAGTGAGACCGCCTTCCGGGAGGCGGGCACCGTCGCATCGGCGTCGCGGCTCAGCAGGGCGGCCGCCGGCACAGTGCACACGGCGACCGCGAGCACCGCGAACGCGGCCTGGTGCGCGGGATACTGCAGCGACGCGGCCAGCGCCCCCGCCAGCCCGGCCGCATACGCGACCGCCGACGCCGCAAGTGCGGCCAGGCGTCCCGGGCCGCCCTTGGGCGACCACGCCGCGGTCGCCGCGGACGCCACGCACAGCAGGGCCGACACGCCCAGGGTGGCGGCCTGTTGAGCGAGGGCCCAGCCGGTCGCGGTACCGGCCAGGACGAGGCCCGACACCAGTGCGGTGACGCCGGTCGTGGCGTCCGTGACCGTGACGGCGGCGGCGAGCAGGACGACCGCCAGGGCGGTGACGACGGCGACGGTCGGCACATACGGCAGACCGAGGGCCGGCGGCGCCGTCGCACCCGCGGCAGCACACAGTGCGGGCAGGGCGGGAAGCGCGGGCAGCGCGGGCACATACGGTCGTGCGGCTGAAAGCTTGCTGAACGCGCCGTCGTCGCGGGGCTGTTGACCGTCCCGGTGCTGACCGTCCCGCTGTTGACCGTGCTGCTGCCCGTCACTTGCCGCCCTGCCGGGCGCGCGGGCGAGCAGTGCCACCGACAGCGCCAGCGTCAGGAGGATCAGCAGCGTCGCGGCGGAGCCCGTCCATGCGTGGTGAGAGTCGACGGCCTGCCCGACCGGGCCGCGCCGCGGCCCCTCCCACGCCCGCGTCACGAAGGACCACGGCCCGGACACCGCCTCCACCACCGGCCGCAGCACCCACACCAGCGCACCGCACTGCACCACGACGGCCCCCACCACGAGCCCGGCGGACTGCTCGGCACTCGGTGCGTTCGGTTCGCCCGGTGCGTTCGGTTTGCGCGCTGCGCGCAGGACGAGCACCGCGCCCGACAGGCCCGTCGCGCACAGCAGATACACCAGCACCCGCCAGTCCCAGCCGGCCGTGCCCCCGGCCCGTACCGCCGCCCACACGACACCCCCCAGGGCCGTGATCAGCACCAGCCCGGCCGCCGTGCCCAGCGGGCCCGCCAGCCGACGGGCCTGATGCCGCCGCCCCGCATACAGAAGGACGGCCGCCGCCACCGCCTGCAGGGCGTTCCAACTCGCGGCCGCGGCGACACCGTCGGTCTGCTGCGCCAGGGTCACGCCCATCATCGCTACGCCCGCAGGCACGGCCGCCACGGCAGCCGTCAGACGTACCGCCAGTGCGGTCGCGCGCATGCCCCGCCCGTCCCGCTGTCGCGACACCGCCAGAACGACGTCCGCGGCGAAGGTGAGCAGCAGCGCGACGGCCAGTCCGTAGAGCCTCCGGTCCGAAGTCCCGGCGAGCGTCAGCGCCCAGAGCGGCAGCGGCAGTTGGGCGACAACGACGGCGAAGGGCAGCGGCAGCCGCAGCCCCGGCCCCGGAAGCGCCAGCCCGTAGCCGGCCCACAGTGCGGCGATCACGGCCGCACTGGACGCGGCATAGCCGAGACCGTCCGCGGACGGGAATGCGACCTCGTGCAGCGCGTACGCGTCCAGCGCCAGCAGCGCCAGTCCGAAACCGGCGACGGACTCGGCGGTGGCCACCAGCTTGCGGCGCAACAGCGGCAGGGGTGCGGCGAGGGTGCCGAGAGTCAGCCCGCCGAGCACCGCCGCACGGCCGCCGATGCCCATGTCGCCCCAGCTCAGCAGCGTGAAGGCGAGCGCGGCCACGGTGAGCAGCAGCCCGCCGAGCACGAGCAGGACGTTGCGTGCGGTGTACGAGGAGGTCTCGGCCCGCCCCGCGCCCCACGGCCTCGGCACAGGCCCGTGCGCCGGACCAGGTCCGTGGACCGGCCCAGGTCCGTACGCCGGCAGCGGCCCGTAGGCACCGCCCGGAGCTCCGCGCCTTGCCGGCGCCCCGTGCGAGGCACCCCGCGCCGCGGCCCGCAGCCCGGCCAGCAGGGTCTGCCGCCGCCCGTGGAGAGCGGCGCGCCGCTGTTCAAGACCGGCCAGCTCCGCGTCGATCCGCCGCACCTCCCCGTACTCCTCGCCGGTCAACGGCAGTGCGCAGTACGGGCAGTGGGCGGGCCCCGGCCCTTGCCCCTCCCCGTGCTCCGCCGCCTGTCCCAGCGGTCCGCGGCAGTCGGGGCAGTGTGCGAGCGGCTGGTTGTACTCCATGCCGGGCAGCCTGACGTGGTGCCCGCGCCCCTGACATCCGTAGGGATACTCAGATCTGCCCGGACCGGCCGCTCCTCTCGACACCCGGCGGCAGGTGACCGGCACGGTGGGTGTACGGGCCGCCGGCCCCGGGTGTACGGCCGCCGCCCCGCTCGAACGGCGGGGCGGCGGCCGGCGGCGTTACGCGCAGGGGCCGGTCAGGAGAGGGTCAGGCCGTAGACCGCGAGGACTTCCGAGACGGGCTGGTAGAAGGTCGAGCCGCCGCCGGAGCCGACGATGAAGCCGAGGGCGGTGTTGCCGGAGAAGGCGGGGCCTCCTTCGTCGCCCGGCTCCGAGTGCGCGGTGGAGCGGAAGAGGCCGTTGACGGTGCCCTCCGGGTAGTTGACCGAGACGTTGACCGCCTCCACGGTGCCGCACTGCAGGCCGCTGACGCGTCCCACGTGGCACATCGACTGGCCGACGACGGGGGAGGCGCTGCCCGTGATGTCGACCGGTTCGCCGGTGCCGGTGTTGATCTCGCCCGGGCGCGCCACGTCGGGGTTGGTGTAGCGGATCAGCCCGTAGTCGTTGCCGGGGAAGGACGAGCCGGCCGTCGCGCCCACGGGCACGGTCATGGCGGGGTCGGCGTACCAGGTGCTTGCGCCCGTCACGCAGTGGCCGGGACTGATGGCGTAGTCGTCGGTTCCGTCGGTGGCGTTGAAGCTGACGGTGCAGACACGCCCTGGTGCGTAGAGGGAGTCGCCGCCCCGGACGGCCGTCTGCGCGGCGGCGGCGTGCCGGTCCTGCGTGCCGGCGCGGGCTGTGCCGGAGGTGTCGCCGTCCGGTGCGGCGACTGCGGCCTGCGCGGGCATCGCACCGAGCAGCAGTACGGCGAGCAGGGCGGCGCCCGCGGCGATACGTGCGCGGGGCATCGTGTGTGCGAACGCGTGAGGTCTTCGCGGTCTTCGCGGTTTCCGTGTTCTCATCGTCCGGTCCTCCTCCTATGACGCGCCGCGGCAGCAACTGCTTGCCGCGGCTTGCGTGTTGAGCCCGTCATCGGGCTATCTGTACGAGCTCGCCCATTGTGTGAGAAGGGCCGCCGGCCCACCAGACGGTCTCGCGGCGGCGTTTGCCCGCGCTTGCCCGCGGTCGCCGCATCCCGCCCGCGCGCCTGGTCGCCAACCCCCGTACGCGCCAACCCCCGTACACGCCAACCCACGTGCGCGCCTGCGCGCCTGTGCGCCCGAGTTCAGCCCCGGGCCCCCGGCATTCCCCAGTGGTCAGAGGCTGGTGAGCAGGTCGTCGAGCGGGGCGGGTACGCGGTCGGGGTCGAGTGCCTCGACGAGCACCCGGCCGTAGTGGATCTTGCGCCCCTTCTTCGTGCCGAGGAAGCGCCGCAGCTGCTGCTGTGAGGTGCGGTCCCGTTGTGCGGGCTGGCGCAGGAAGGTCTGCAGGGCGCGCACGTCGCCCTCCGCGTGGACGAGTTCCGCCACCCGTGTCACGCCCAGCGCGCGGATGAGTTCGTCCTCCAGGTCCGCCGCGCAGACGAAGAACTCCCGCCGGGCCGCACCGGCCCGCTCCAGGCCGCGGTCGTAGAAGCCCCGTTCCGCCTCGTCGCACAGCCCTGTGAGGCGGAGGCCCAGGCCGGGTGGCCCGAGCAGGTGGGCGTAACGCCCGACGCTCATCGCACCGCCCATCGGCAGGACGCAGACCCCTTCGGCCGCCAGGTCCCGCCCGCGGCTCGCCGCCAGGGCGCTGACCGCTTCGGCGTCGCTCGACCCTTCGAGCAGGACTGCCGTCCGCACGCGCAGCCGCGCGGCCAGTTCGCGCGCGGGATCGCCGGGGCCGCCGGCCGCCCACGCGGTGACCGCTTCCCGGAAAGACCCCATGTCTGCCATGAGGCGAGTCTCCGGCCTTTCCGGCCGCCACGGTAGGGAATTTCCGCCGGGCGCGGCGGACCGGGTAGGCAGGGGTGCGGACGGCGGCCTGGGACTCAGCTCCAGCGGGGCGCCCGCTTCTCCGCGAAGGCGCGCGGCCCCTCCTGTGCGTCCTCGGAGGCCAGCATGGCGCGGTAGCGGTGCATGCCGGTGCCGCGCATGCGGGCGTAGGCGTCCTCGATCCCCAACTGCTCGGTCGCGCGCAGCACTTCCTTCACCGCCGCGATGGCCGGTGGCGCGCCCTCACGGATGGTGTGTGCCAGGACGAGCGCCTTCTCCAGTGCGGTGTGCGGGTGTTCGGCGACCTTGTTCACCAGTCCCCACCGTGCGGCTTCCCCGGCGCCCAGCCGCCGGCCGGTCAGCAGCAGCTCCGTCGCCACGGCACGCGGCAGCCTGCGCGGCAGCCGCAGTACACCGCCGGAGTCGGCGATCAGGCCGACCTTCACTTCGGGCAGGGCGAACTCCGCGTGGGCGTCGGCCACGATCAGGTCGGCGGCGAGGGCGAGTTCGAAGCCTCCGCCCAGTGCGAGGCCGTTCACCGCGGCGATGACCGGCTTGTCCAGGTCGAACAGTTCCGTCAGCCCCGCGAATCCGCCGGGCCCGTGGTCGGCGTCGACGGCCTCGCCGGCGGCGGCCGCCTTGAGGTCCCAGCCCGCGGAGAAGAACCGTTCCCCCGCGCCGGTGATCACGGCGGCCCGCAGTGTGCCGTCCGTGCGAAGGCGGTCGAAGGCCTCGTACAGGGCGTGACTCGTGGGGGAGTCAATGGCGTTGGCCTTGGGGCGGTCCAGTGTGATCACGAGTACGCCGTCGTGTACGTCGAGTCGTACGGGGTCCATGGTCTCCTTGTCCTTGTCCTTGTCCTTGTCCTTGTCCTTGTCCTTGTCCTTGTCCTTGCCCTTGGTCGCCGTCGCCGTCGCCTTCGCTGCCGTCGTTGCCGTCACCGGTGGACCGGCTGTTGTCCTTCCGGCGGTTCCCGCCGTTCCCGCGGTTCCCGCCGTTCCCGTCGTTCCGGTCGTCCGGGTGCCGTGTGATTCGTCTGAGCAGCACGTCCGCGGCGACCGCGCCCCGCCCGGCGGGCAGCACCAGCAGCGGGTTGACGTCCAGTTCGGTGATCTCCGGGTGGTCGCGTACACAGGCGGCGACGGCCTCGACCGCGTCGACCGCCGCGCGTACGTCGCCCTCCGGGCCGCCCCGGAAGCCGCACAGCATCGGCCACAAGCGCAGTGAGGAGATCGCGGCTCCGATCTCCTCGCGGGTGGCGGGCAGCAGCAACGTGGCGGTGTCGCGGACCAGTTCGACGAGTACGCCGCCCGCTCCCAGTGTCAGCGCGGGGCCGAAGACGGGGTCGTGGTGCACGCCGACGAGGAGTTCCGCGACGGCGTCCGGCACCATCCGCTCGATGAGGAACCGGCCGGTGAGCCCCGCCATACCCGACACGGCCTCCTCCACCGCCGCTCCACCGGTCAGCCCGAGGCGTACGCCGCCCGCTTCGCTCTTGTGCGCCAAGCCGGGGTCGAGGGCCTTCGCGACGACGGGGAAACCCAGACCGCGCGCGGCATGCGCGGCCCCGCCGGGTGCCGTCACGACGCCGTCCGGGACGGTCACGCCGTACCCGGCGAGCACCCGCTTTCCCGCGTGCTCGTCCAGTACTTCCTCGTAGGGTGTCCCGGCTTCGCGGGCGGCCGGCCGGGGTACCGGGCCGTACGGCGGCGGCAGCCGTTCAGCCGTGCGCCGGGCGGCGCCGATCCGGTGGGCCGCCGCGACGGCCCGTACGGAGTCCGCCAATCCCTGCAAGGGGGCGATCCCCTCCGACAGCAGCCGCTGCGCCACCGGTTCCGGCAGCCCCTCGGGCAGCGAGCCGACGACGCACGCCGGAGCACCGGTATGGCGCTGTGCCGCGGCGTAGGCGTCCAGGGTGCTGATCCAGGCGTCGCTCTCGCACCGGTCGGCGCGTGGCACGTCGAGCAGCAGAAGGTTCATGTCGCAGCCCGCGTCCAGGAGCGCGGCGAAGCACTCCCGCTGGGCCGTGAAATCGCCCCAGATATAGGTGTGGTAATCCAGCGGATTGCGTATGTGCACCTTCTCGCCGAGCACTTCGCGCAGGCGCAGGGCCGACTGCTCGGGGAGCGGCGGGAGTTCGACGCCGTGGCGTTGCGCGGTGTCGGCGAGCAGTGCGGCCTCGCCGCCCGAGCAGCTGGCCGAGGTGATCCGGGCACACCCCACCTGATACGGGACGCCGCCCGGACCACTTTCCGGGCCGGCTGCCGGACGATCTCCCGGGCCACCTTCCGGACCGTCGTCCGGTCCGCCGCTCAGGGGGCCGTGCACGTGCAGCAGCTTCAGCGTCTCCACGAAGGTGCCGATCTCCTCCACCCGCGCGACACCGGTACGCCGGAACAGGGCGTCGCACAGCACGTCGGAGCCGGCGAGAGCGCTGGTGTGGCTCATGGTGGTCTGCGCGCCAAGCTCCGAAGTGCCCGTCTTCAGCGCCACGACCGGCACTCCGCGCCGCAGCGCGGACAGAGCCGCGCGGGCGAACCCGGCGGCGTCCTCGATCCCTTCCATGTGCAGCCCGATGGCGGTCACCCGCGGGTCCTCCAGCAGCGCCTCCATCAGCCGGGGTGTCCCCGTGACCGCACCGTTCCCGGAGGTGATCACGTACGAGAGGGGGAGAGCGCGGCGCTGCATGGTGAGGTTCTGGGCGATGTTGCCGCTCTGGGTGATGACGGCGGCGCCGCTGTCCGTGCGGACGCCGCCTTGCTGGTCGGCCCAGAGTGCCGTGCCGTCGAGGTAGTTGAGGACGCCGATGCAGTTGGGGCCGATCACCGGCATGTCGCCCGCGGCGGCACGCAGCCGGTCCTCCAGTGCGGCGCCCCGCGGCCCGTCCTCGGCGAAGCCGGACGCGTGGCACACGGCCCCTCCGGCGCCGCGCCGGGCGAGTTCCGCGACGATCCCCACGGTGGCCTCCCCGCGCACCGCGACGAAGGCGGCGTCGGGCGCCGTGGGAAGCCCGGCCGTGCTGCGGTGACAGGGCAGGCCCTCGATGTGCTCCCGCCTCGGGTGTACGGGCCACAGCTCGCCCTCGTAGCCGACGGCGCGGCACTGGCGTACGGCCTCGGCGGCCGGCTCGCCGCCGTACAGGGCGATGTGACGGGGCGCCAGCAGACGCCGCAGGGAGTGCGGGCCCGTCATCAAGCGCCCAGTGGCCGCAGCAGGGAACGGGAGATGATGTGCCGCTGGATCTCGCTCGTGCCGTCCCAGATGCGCTCCACGCGGGCGTCGCGCCAGTAGCGTTCGATGGGCAGTTCGGCCATGAGGCCCATGCCGCCGAAGGTCTGGACCGCCTGGTCGGTGATGCGGCCCAGGAGTTCCGAGGCGTACAGCTTGGCCATCGCCGCGTCGCGGTCGGTCATGGTGCCCTGGTCATGCTTCCAGGCGGCGCGCAGCGTCAGCAGTTCGGCGGCCTCCAGTTCGGTGGCCATGTCGGCGAGCGGGAAGCTCACGCCCTGGAACCGGCCGACGGGCTGCCCGAACTGCTCGCGTCCGGCGGCCCATTCGAGGGTGAGGTCGAGGACCCGGCGGGCGCGGCCGATGCTCGTGGCGGCGACCTGGAGGCGGCTGGCTCCGAGCCAGCGCCCCATCAGCGCGAAGCCCTCTCCTTCTTCGCCCAGCCGCTGCCCGGCGGGCAACGGGACGTCGGTGAAGGTGAGTTCGCACTGGTGGTAGCCGCGGTGCGACACGCACCCGGAGCCGCGCCGCACCTCGACGCCCGGCGTGTCGAGGTCCACGAGGAAGGCGGTGATGAGGTTCTTGGTGCCCCGCGGTGTCTCCTCGGTGCCGGTGGCCGCGAACACGATGGCGAAGTCGGCCATGTCGGCATGCGAGATGAAGTGCTTGGTGCCGTTCAGTACGTAACCGCCTGCGTCATCCCCGCTGTTGCCGCTGCCGTCGGCGACCCGTACGGCGCGGGTCCGCATCGAGCGCACGTCGGAGCCGGCGCCCGGCTCGGTCATGGCGAGACAGTCGTGCCGCTCGCCCCGGACAGCGGGGAGGAGGTAGCGGGTGCGCTGCTCTCCCTCGCACGCTTCGAGGATGTTGCTCGGGCGCGCGACGAGCATCTGGAGGGCGAGACCGGTCTTGCCCAGCTCGCGTTCGACAAGGGTCAAGCTGACCGCGTCGAGTCCGCCGCCGCCGGTCTCCACCGGCATGTTCGCCGCGTACAGCCCTGCCTCGATCGCCTTCTCCCGGATGCTGCGGGCCAGTTGGGGTGGTATGGCGTCGAGCCGCTCGACCTCGTCGGCATGCGGGTCCAGTTCGTTCGTCACGAACTTGCCGACCGTCTCGACGATCATGCGCTGCTCGTCGGTGAGCCTGAACTCCACGGTTCCTCCTCCTGTCACGTGGCCCGGCGGCCGCGGTCACCGGGTATGCCCATGGGTTTGCCGACCGTTCCGGGCACGGGAAGTGCGTCGTGCGCGGTCTGGATCGCACCGAGCCGGCGCAGCAGTTCGCCGGGGAACGGGCAGGCCCTGCCCTGCTCCGTGTCGACGTGCAGCAGCATCTGTTCGGCGGTGGCCAGCAGCGCGTCGTCCCTGCCGTGCCGCATCTCGTGGAAGAGGTGCACGCGCTTCGCGTCGTGGTCGAGCAGCCGCAGCGTGAGCCGGAGCGGTTCCCCCTCGGCGGCCTCGCGCCTGTTGTGCAGGTGCGTCTCGACCGTGTAGAGCGACCCGCCCCGCGCCCGGTACTCCTCGTCGATGCCGAGGAAGCGGAAGAAGGCGTCGGAGTTGTCGCCGAAGACGAGCAGGTAGCAGGACTCGCTCATGTGCCCGTTGTAATCCACCCACTCCGGCCGCACCGGAGTGCTGTGCAGCGCCAGCGGCGCCGGAACCGGTGCCGTGTCCACCCACGGCCGGTGCCCCGTCCCCTCGTACGGGGTGACGACGCGTGCCGCCTTCTCTGCCATCTGCCCACCCGAGATCATACCGTGGATCGCATATTGTGCGACGTACGTTCGTAATATGCGACGCTACGAGTGAGCGTTCCGGCCGTCAAGGGGCGGCGAACGCCCCCGCGGGCCCCGCCCGTGCGGACAACTACGCTTCCCGGAACGGACGGAGAGAGCGGAGGCAACGGAAATGGACGCGGCACACGCCCCGGTCGCCCCGGACGAGCAGGACCAGCAGGACCAGCAGGACCAGCAAGGGGACACCCGTACGGGCGGAGGCCGGGTACAGGCACTGGAGCGGGCAATCGCCCTGCTCAACGCGGTCTCCGCGAGCGCCCCCGACGGGCGCCCCGTCGCCGAACTCGCCGCCGAATGCGGCCTGAACCGGGCCACGGCCTGGCGGCTGCTGGCCACCCTGGAACACCACGGCCTGGTCGAGCGCGACCCGGCCGGCAACCGCTACACCATCGGTTCCGCGATCAGCCGCATGGCCTCGAACGCGAGCGTGGAAGGGCTGATCCGCCGATCGCACGACGTACTCGAGCGGCTGTGCCAGGACACCGGCGAGACGGCGAACCTCGCGGTGGCCGGGCGGCTCGGCCTCACCTACGTCGACGAGGTCGTCCCGCCCGCGGTGCTCAGTGCGCGCTGGCTCGGCCGGCAGGTGCCCATCCACGCCACGTCCGCCGGCAAGGCGCTGCTGGCCTGGAAGGCACCGGGAGAGGTGGACGCGCTGCTCTCCGGCCCGCTCGCCGGGTACACCGAGACCACCCACACCGACCGGCGGGCCCTGCACGCCGAACTCGCCAAGGTCCGCGCCCAGGGCTACAGCGTCAGCGTCGGCGAACTCGAACCCCAGCTGTACGGAGTCGCCGCCCCCGTCCTGGACGCGGGCGACCGTCCCGTCGCCGTCGTGAGCGTTTGGGGCCCGCGGGACCGCGTTCCCGAATCCCGCTTCGCGGAACTCGGCGCACAGGCGCGACAGGCGGCGCGCGAAGTACGCGAACGCCTCGCTCCGGGAGTGTGACCGCCGCCGGGCAACCGGCGGACACCCCTCACGCCAGGCGTGCTTTCTCCGGCAGGAAGGTCACCTGCGGTGCGCCCGTACGCGGATGGACGGCGACCTCGGCAGCCACGCCGTACACCTCGTCCAGCAGCCGCGGAGTGAGCACGTCGGCGGGGGTGCCGGAGGCCGCCACTTCACCGTCGCGCAGCACGTAGAGGCGGTCGCAGTAGTACGCGGCGAGGTTCAGGTCGTGCAGGGCCACCAGCACGGTGGCGGGCAGCCGGCGCAGTACGCCGAGCACCTCCAACTGGTGCCGTACGTCCAGGTGGTTGGTGGGTTCGTCCAGTGCCAGCAGCGACGGCTGCTGCGCCAGGGCGCGGGCGATGAGCACGCGCTGGCGCTCACCCCCGGAGAGCCGGTCGAAAGTGCGGTCGGCAAGGCCGACCGAGTCGACGGCCTCCAGGGCCGATTCGACGAGCCGGTTGTCCTCGGCGCTGTCGCCGTCCAGCAGACGCTTGTGCGGGGTGCGGCCCATCGCCACGACCTCCCGCACGGTCAGGTCGAAGTCCGCCCCGGCGTCCTGCACCACGGCCGCAAGGGTCCGTGCCAGCCGGCGCACGGGCAGCGACCAGGCGTCGGTGCCGTCCACGCGTACGCACCCGGCGTCGGGGCGCAGCACGCGGTAGACGGCGCGCAGCAGACTGGACTTGCCGCTGCCGTTGGGGCCCACCAGGCCGACCACCTCACCGGGCCGTACGTTCAGGGAGACGTCCCGCACGAGGTGGTGTGCGCCGGCGGTGAGAGTGACGTCCTCGACGTGCAGCTCGGTCGCGCTCATGCCACTCCTCGGTCGGTGTTCCGCCGGGCTTCACGGCGCATCAGCCACAGGAAGAACGGCCCGCCGCACAGCGCCGTCAGCACGCCGACGGGGATCTCCATGGGGGCGGTCAGGCTCCGCGCCGCGATGTCGGTGCAGACCAGGAAGACCGCGCCGCCCAGCGCGGCCGCCGGCAGCACCCGGCGGTGGTCGCCGCCCACGAAGAGGCGGACGATGTGCGGCAGCATCAGGCCGACGAAGGCGATCGGCCCGGCCGCCGCCACCAGCACGCCGGTGACCAGCGAGAGGAGGACGAACATCCGGGAGCGGAACCGGGCCACGTCCAGGCCCATCGTCGTGGCGGCCTCCTCGCCCGCCAGCAGCAGGTTCAGCGGCCTGGCCTGGATCAGCAGGACCACGATGCCGAGCAGCAGCGCCGCGCCCGGCAGCCACAGCGAGTCCCACTGCACGCCGCCGAGGCCCCCGAGGGTCCAGGCGAGGACGGCTCGCGCCTCGTTGCCCTGCTCCGTCGTCAGCAGCAGCAGGTTCGTCACCGCGCTGAGCACGGCGGCGACCGCCACTCCGGACAGCACCAGCCGCACCGAGGTGATGCGCCCGCCCGTGCGGGCCGTCGTGTACACGAGCAGGAGCGTCAGCAGCGCCCCCGCGAACGCCGCCGCCGACAGCGACACCGGGCCGAACACGCTCACGCCGAAGACGAACACCGAGACGGCACCCAGCGACGCGCCCGAGGAGACCCCCAGCAGATAAGGCTCCGCGAGGGGATTGCGGACCAGGGCCTGCATGGCCGTGCCCACGAGCGCGAGCCCTGCACCCGTCACCGCCCCGAGCAGTACGCGAGGAGCCCGCACGTCCAGCACGATCGTCTCGCGCGCCTGCGACCAGGCCGGGTCCGGCCCGCCGGCGCCCAGCGCGTGCGCGACGATGCCCCATACCTGACCGGGCGGCACGTGCACGGAGCCGGTGGCCAGCCCCGCTGTGAGCGACGCCAGAAGCAGAACACCGAGGACCGCCAGGGTCACCGTGAAGGACCACCGGCGTGGCCGGTTTCCGTCGCGGTCTGCCTTGCGGTTCCCGTGACCGCTGCCGCGGGCGGCGCCGGAAGGGGGCGCGGAGGTCCCGGCGGGGGCCGTCACCGGAACCTCTCGGGATGCAGTCCGCGGGCCAGATCTCCGACCGCGTGCGACGGCCGTACGCCGACCAGGGTCGCGGTGAGCGGCACCACGACGAACCGCTTGTTCCTCACGGCCGGTACGCCGGCCAGCGCGGGCTGCGAGAGCAGGTACTTCTTCTTCCGCTCGACGTTCCCGGCTCCTCCGTAGTCGTAGATCGCGATGACTTCGGGTTTGCGGGCGACGACCTGCTCCCAGGACACGTCGCCGAAGACGTCGTCCAGGTCCGCGAACACGTTCCGCCCGCCCGCGAGTTCGATGATCTCGGTGCCGAGGCTCCTGCCGCCCGCGGTGAGCGCGGACTTCTCGCCGCTGTCGTAGACGAAGACCGGCACGGCGGGTTCGCCCTCGACCTTCCGGGTGGTGCGCTCCACGCGTGCCCGGAGGTCCTCGACCAGCTTGCCGGCCCGCTCCCGCACTCCGAAGATCCTGCCGATGGTGCGTATCTCGTCGTACGTGTCCTGCATGGACACCTGCTTCTTCCCGCAGTATTCGCGGTTGAGGTAGGTGTCGATGCCGGCGTCCGCGAACGCCTTGCGGGAGCGCCCCTCGTTCTTGGCGAACGCACTGCCGTAGCCGCCGTACACGAAGTCCGGTTCGGCGTTGAGGACCGTCTCGAAGGACGGTTCCTTCTTGGCCAGTTCCGGTACGGCTTCGAAGTCCTTCCTGAGCTCCGGCAGTACGGCGGAGTCGGGGAAGGCCGTGCCTGTCATGCGGTCCTTGAGCCCCAGCGACAGCATCAGCTCGGCGGGGTGCTGGTGGATGGTGACGGCTCGGGCGGGTGGCTTCTCGTACGTGGTGCGGGTGCCGCAGTTGTCGACCGTGACCGGGAACCCCTTCGCCGACGAGGGCGCTTCCTTGCCGTCCCGGGCGGTGTCGTTCGTCGTACCGCAGCCGGTCAGCACGGTCGCGGAGAGGGCCGCCGACAGGGCCGCGGTCAGTGTCGCGGTGCGAAGTGCCCGGCGTTTGCGGGCAGTCGGGGGGATGGAACGGGGGCGGGTCATGCACTCGTACACGTAGAGCCTCCTGGGGAGTCCGCGCTCCTCGGAACGGGCCCGCGACAGGCCAGTGTCCTGACTCCCGGATCGACGTTCCCCCGGCCTTCCCGCGCGCGTGCGCAGTGGCATGTCGAAGGGTGCACTCCCCGGTCACAGTGGCGGGACCGTGCCGGATTCGCACCGGCTTCCTGTCTCCCGTCGCGGTGATGACCAGGCGATATTACGTTCGGCCGCGCGGGAGGCAAAGAGTGCGGGGGGCCGGACCGGGCGCGTGGGCAACGGATTTGTCCCGGCGTCAGTTGCCCGGGGGCGCAGGCGAGCGGGGCGGCGCCGGACGCCGCCCCGCCGCTACCGGATGACGCGGTTGCGCGGTGCCTCAGGAGTGGTGCTCACGGGGTGGTGCTCACGAGTGATGCCCTCAGAAGGTGAACGGCCCCGGCGACTGGGGCGATGTGGCGGTGCAGTTCACCGTGATGGTGCCGAAGATCACGAGCTTCACCGACTTCGCCTCCATGACGTCGCCGGCGGCCACGGTGCCGTCCAGCGGGCCGGAGTTGACGTCGTCACCGGCGGACATCGCCGGGTTGGACTTGCCCGTGAAGGTCGCGGTGTCGCTGCCGTTCTTCGTCATGGTGAGCGTGGTCTCGACCGATCCGGCGGCCACGTCGATCGGGGCCTTCACGGCCGAGGACGAGAGAGTGATCGTCGCGGCGGTTCCGTCCTGCGTGGCCTTGAGCGTGGCCTCGCCGGAGCCGGCGCTTCCGCAGTCGGCCGACACGGTCGCCGTCGTCGGGTCGACGGCAGCCGCGGTCGGCGCGAACGCCAAGGCGCCCACCGCGAGTACGGCCGTACCCAGTCCAGTTGCGTACGCTGATCTGCTGCGTCCCATGGAAATGCCTTCCGGTTGTGGGGGAGTTGCATGACCACCGCAGTCGTCGCGTCACGTCTGACGCGCGGGGACGGTGTGGGGGGGTGCGGTGCGCGCTGCGGTCTCCACGGAGGCGAACGGCCGTTGCTCAGGCCGCACTCCGGGACGCCACAGTGTCTGGCCAGTCAGTTCACGCGTTGCTAATTGATGCGCGTGATGCGGGTGAACGCAAGAGTGCCTGTGGCCGACTTCAAGCCATCTCCGCGACGCGGGGCGGGGCTTGGCGGCGGGGGCCGCAGTCCGCCCGCCCCCTGCTGCACCAGAGGGCGCCCCGGGCTACGGTCCTCTGCTCGTGGTAGCAGACAGGCGCTACATGGACGACGTCAAGAATGGACGTGGGCGCTTACGAGTAAGGATCCGCTGAGAACTCCGGGTGGCGACTTGGGAAATCGTCCGGAAAGATGTCGAGGTTCTGCACGCCTGCGCACGCCCCTCCGTCCGCCATCCGGACCGGCTTCCGTCCGGCACCCTGAACTGCCCAACGGGGCGGGGGAGTCGGGGTTACAGGGAGCGAGCGGTACGGATGGGAGTCGTACCGGTAGATGCGGGCGGTGCGCCTGAAGGCGCAACAGGCAGGGTTCTGCTCGCACGAGCCAAATGTTCAGCTATCGGCTGTGTTGGGGGGCTGTTCCCGCGCAGAAGGGCGCACACCCAGGCAAGCGATGACCTTGATGGCCTCGGCGTCGAGAAACAATTGGAAGTAGAACCCGCCACGCTCCCTGTCGTCAACGTACCCAATCCGGAGTTCTTCCTCATCGAATTCTTTCAATGCGTGCATTGCCTGAGTGAAGCCGATGGAGGGTTGTTGAATTCTCCGGTTGTGTTTTTCTCTTCTGGCGTAGATGGATGCGACCCGGTTCGTATCGGTCGTTTCTTCCCAGACCGTGAATGGTGAGCCACTCGCGAGTGCTTCTGCGCAGCGGCTGGCTGGCTCGTCGCCATGCGATACGAGCATTAGTCTGAGTTCTTCCCTGTTCACAAACCATCGCTCCATGAAGAGAAGTGGGAAGCGCCGTACGGAGTATTACGTCGATCAAGGCCTGCGCCAAGGGCCTCTGTCTACGCTGATCTCAGCGCCAGATACAGTCCCACGTATTGCATGCTCCATCTCTTCGTAGCTCTCATGATCGGTGTCGTGGACCTGAATATTCCTGTCTGCGGGTATTTCGGACTCCCTCATTCTCATCACAATACCGCCCGGTCCGAGTTCGTCCGCAGCATCCAGGGCCACACCCTCATAGTCGTGAGTCCAGGAGGTGAAAATACTGTCGGTATAACCGCCAGCATGTCTTCCTGGGTCATCGTGCCCGCCGCGCGGCTCCGCGCGACCGGCGAGCGCATCGTTGTACATAGGGTGACCAGCGGGAACTCCCCGATATAGATACCCGTCCCCTGCGCTGCAGGGGGAGAGCCCGAGGACGTCAGTCCATGTGTGGGGGTTCTGGACGTAGGCCGCCGGGTTCGGCGCCGGTGCGAGCCCCAGGGGGTCCGGGGACGTGTAGCGGGCGGTCTCCGGGTCGTAGTGGCGGAAGTAGTTGTAGTGGAGGGCCGTTTCGGGGTCTTCGTACTGGCCCGGGAAGCGCAATGGCGTGTGGGCCGTGGCGTCGCTGTTGCGGGTGGTGGTGCCCCAGAGGGTGGTGCGGCTGTACCAGGCGATGTGGCCGGTTTCGTCGACGAGTTCGGTGGGGGTGCCCACCAGGTCGGTGACGATGGCGAAGAAGCGGGAGTCGTACTCGTCCTGGGTGAGGCCGTCCGTCGCCCGTGGTTTGCGTTCGAGCTGGGTGAGGGGCTTGTGGCCTTCGTGGTCCCAGGTGAGGGTGACGCCGGTGGTGGTGTCGGTCTGTTCGGCGAGGCGGGTGCCGTCCCAGGTGAAGTGGACGGCTTCGACGGGTGAACCGCTCTCGTCGAGGCGGTACTTGGCGGTGCGGCGGCCCATGGGATCGTAGGTGTAGCGCCACCGTGTTCCGTCTGGTGTGGTGCATGAGGTGAGGCGGTCCTCGGCGTCCCACTCGTAGCGCCAGGTGTCCGGCTTGCGGGAGAGGCGGCGCTTCTGACGCAGGGTCATGCGGCCTGCGGCGTCGTGTTCGTAGCGGACGCCGCCGGCGGTGAGGATGCGGGTGCCGGTGTACTGGCGTTCGCCGCGGGCTTCGGAGCGACCTGCTCCTTCGGGCCACCTCGCCTCGGTCTGGTTGCCTGCCTGGTCGTAGGCGTAGGACTCGGTCCAGCCGTCGGCCGTGACCGTCAACGGGCGCCCGGCCGGGTCGAGTTCCATCTGCTGCCGCGTACCGGTCACGTCGTCGGTGATGGACGTGAGGTGGTTGTCGGCCCGGTAGGTGTAGTTCCGGGCGCGCAGGGTGCGGCCCGGGGTTGCGAGGGCGTGGGCGACAGGACGGCCGGCCATGTCCCAGGCGGTGGTCAGCGCGACCGGGGACGTGTCGGAGCCGAGCGCGCGGGTGAGTTCCTGGCCGAGGGCGTCGTGGGTGAAGTCCAGGCGGTGGCCGTCGGTTGTGAGCGCAGAGCGGTCCCCGGTCGTGTTGTAGGTGAGCTCCGTGAGGGCGCCGGTGGGAGTGGTTCGGGAGGCGCGGCGGCCGAGCACGTCGTATGTGAAGCGTGTCGTGCGGCCGTCGACGGTCTCGGACAGGAGCCGCCCCATCACGTCCCGTGCGAAGGCGAGCGTGGAGGTGGGGGAGGTCGCGCGTATGAGCGCGCCGGCGGCGTCGTACGCGTACTCGGTGCGGATTCCCCCCGCGTCCTTCGCCGTCACTCGGCCCAAGTCGTCGTAGGAGTAGGCGATTTCCTGCCCGAGCGGCGTGGTGCGTGATGTGACGCGGCCCAACGCGTCGTGGGTGTATGTGACTTCGCGGTCGTCGAAGTCGGACTCCGCGGTCAGATTCCCGGCGCCGTCGTAGGTGTAGTCCCAGGTGAGGCCCTGGGGGTTGTGGACCTGAGTGAGGCGGAGTTCGGCGTCGTAGCCGAAGGCGTAGCGGACACCGTCGGGCCCGGTCCGGGCGGCGAGCTTGTCGAAGTGGGTGTACTCGAAGACCGTGGTGCCGCCGTGTGCGTCGGTTCTGCTCAGGCAGTTGCCCTCGCCGTCCCAGGTGAGGCGTTCGGTGCGGCCGTCAGGGGTGGTGCGCGCCGAGACGCGGCCTTCCACGGTCCACACGGCGCGGGTGACCGCCCCGAGGGGGTCGGTCATGGTGGTGGGCCGGCCGAAGGCGTCACGCTCGACGGTGGCGATCCTGCCGGAGGTGTCGGTGACGGAGACCGGCAGGCCCGCGTCGTTGTTGCCGTAGGTGGCGGTCGCCCCTGACGGGTCGGTGGCGGTGGCCACGGCGCCGGTGCGGTGATGCGTGAAACGGCTGGTCGTACCGTCCGGACCCGTGACCGCGGTGCGGTTTCCCCACTCGTCGAACTCCTGGGCCCACACGGCTCCGTCGGGTCCGGTCGCGGAGACCGGGAGGTTGAGTTCGTTGTAGGCCGCCGTGACGTGGCTGCCGTCCGGGAGGTGGACGGCGGTGACGTTGCGAGCCTCGTCGTACTCGTAGCTGGTCGTCGCGCCGAGCGGGTCGGTGCGGGAGAGGAGGTTGTCGTAGCGGTCCCACTCCGAAGTGGTCGTGTGGCCAAGGGGGTCGGTCTCGGCGACGATCTGGTGGAGGGCGTTGAGCTGGTAGACGGTGGTGGCCCCGGTGGCGTCGGTGAAGTGGGTGGTGCGCCGGACGCGGTCGTAGGACCAGCGGGAGGAGAGGTAGCCGTCCGGCCCGATCGTCTCGGTGACGCGGTTCGCCTCGTCGTAGACGTAGCGGTACGTGGAGTCGTTGCGGTCCGTCCAGGCGGTGATCCGGCCGTGCGTGTCGTAGTCGAAGACCAGGGCCTGGCCGCTCGAGTTGGTGACGTGTGTGAGGTTGCCCGTGGCGTCGTGGCCGTAGGACATCACGTCCACAGGGCCGTCGGGGGTGTTGAGCGTGAGACGGGTGAGGCGTCCGAGATCGGTGTGCAGGTTGACGCGGTAGCCGCCGGAGTGGACGAGCGTGGTGGGAGTGCCGTCCTCAAGGCGGGCGAGGGTGATCTCGTTGCTGTTGCGGTCCTGCCACCAGCGCAGCCAGTACCAGCCCGAGCGGTGAGCGGGGCTGTCCGCGAAGCCGCGTGTGATGCCGGTGTGCGGGTCGTCGATGCGGTAGGTGATCTCGCCGAGGGCGCCCGTGCCCTCCCAGCTCAGCGGCAGGCGCGGCCCTTCCTCCGGCATGACCTCGTCTTCGCCGTCGGCGGCGGGAAGACGCGGGTAGTACAGGATGGAACCGTCCTCGCGTGACCACCGCACTGCGCCCCTGTCGTCGACTTCGAGGCGTTCGTCGAGCGTGGAGGCCCAGGAGGGGCCGAAGAACTGGCCGTAGCGGTATGTCGACAGATGCGTCCGGGTGATCAGCAGCGGCAGCACGCCGGGAAGGGCCAGGTCCGTCTGGGGCAGCATCATCTCGCCGCTGGCCACGTCGACCGGGTCCGTCTTGCAGACCCTGTTCTGACCGTCGCGGCCGGTCAGCCGCAGATCCGACCCTGACTTGTCCATGGAGTCGGGCTTCACATGGCTGGAACCGCCGTCCGGTCCACCGCCGTTGGGCCCCCGGCCGTCGTTGCGGGAGTTGATGCCTTTGAGGTCGTCGACGATGGAGTCTTCGTTGCGTTTGTGGTTCTTGGAGGTGGTGCGGATGGCGCGGGTCATGCCGTCGGATATGTGGTCGCGCAGGGCGGGGCCTGCCTTCTTGGCGGCTTTGACGCCGGAGTCGATGAGGGCGTCGAAGGGGGCGGTGAAGGCGTCCTTGCCGCGGACGCGGCCGTGGCTGGAGTCGGCACGGTCGAGCTTGGACAGGGCGCCGGAGTCCATTTTCGAGCCGAGGCTTGCGAGGCTGGTGGCGGCGGTGTCGTGTTCGTCGTGGTCGACCTTGACCTTGCCGGTCTTGCCGGGTCCGGAGCCGAAACCGGCCGATCCGGGTGCGGAGTTGAGCTGGGTGGCGTCCTTGCCCTTGGGCGGTCCGTCGCCGCCGGGCAGGCCGAGTGCTTCGGAGCCGAGCTCGACGAGGAGGTCGGCGGCCTTGCTCTCCAGCTTGGCCACGACGGGCTCGGTCAGTTTCGCGACGAGCTCCTCGACGATCGCCTCGGAGGCTTCCTTGATGGCGCGGCGGATGGCCTCCCGGCAGGCGGCGCTCGCGGCGGCGCCGCCCAGGGCGGACAGGCCGCCGGTGAAGACGGCGGCGGCCAGCGAGATGCCGACGGCGGCGGCCATGACGCCGAGTTCGATCTCGGCTTTGCGTTTCATTCCTTCGATGAGCCCGGCGATGACGTCCATGGCGTCGGCGAAGGTGCGGGAGACGTCGGCGACGTCCTGGAGGTGTTTGGTCTTGACTTTGCCCCAGTGTGCTTCGAGGGCGTCGGCGGCGGCGCCTTCGCCGGAGGAGAGCAGCCGCTGGATCGCGCGGTGGGCCTCTGCTCCGTGGTCCTCGATGTCGTCGGCGAACTCGCGCAGGCCGGTGGCCATTTCGCGGTAGTCGTCCTCGTCCACGTTCGGGAAACTGATCCCGATGTAGTCCAGGACCTCGTCCGCCCATTCCGGCAGCGTGTAACCCACCGTCAACTCCCCCGTGTGCCCCGTGACTTCGCGCCCTCCCCAGGGCACTTGTCCGCCAGAATGCCACAGTGAACTCGGCGGAGCACGGCGATAATCGGACCCTCGCGGAACAGAACACGAGGTCAGCGGTGTACCCGCCCGTGCTGCAGCCGACTGGCACCGGCCGTTGCACGGGGACGTACGCGATGTCCGGGGTGAACTCCTCCTCCAGGCCGATGAGTTCGGCCGCCCGCGGCCGTCTGTCTCTGCGGAGCCCTCGGCCGAGGGCCGGCCGTCTGAGGAGGCAGAGATGAGCGAGAACCCCACCAACGACATGACCGCGCCCCGGCCGGCAGGAGCCGGCACGGCCCCGAGCCCCCTCCGGTCGCGGATCACCGCGCAGCCGGTCTGGCGGCTCGGTGTTCTCGTCGCCGTGGCCGGTGCCGCGGTCACCGAGGTGTTCGCGCTGGGTGCGCGCGGACTCGGCGTTCCCATGGAGGCCGCCTCCCCGGGCGCCGCGGCCGCCCAGGAGATTCCGCTCTTCGGCTTCGCGTTCGGAGTCCTCTTCAACTCCGTCGTGGGCATCGTCCTCGCGGTGGCCCTGGCCAGATGGGCGAAGCGGCCCGCACGGATCTTCCTGGTCACGACGGTCGTACTCACCGCGCTGTCGCTGATCCCGCCGGCACTCGCCCCGCACACCGCGGTCTTGACGCAGGTCGTGCTGGCTCTCTCCCACCTGGTGGCGGCTGCCGTCATCATCCCGCCGCTGACGCTCCGGCTGAAGCACGCCGAGGGGCGTTGAGGCGGCGGCGCGCGACGTCGCTCCGCGGTGGCCTTCCTGCGGTCCGCAGGCGCCTCTCAGTCCGAAGCCGCTTGCGGAACCGTTCAGATGAGCTCCCGAAGTGAGCAGACCGCCGCGGAACGACTCCTCGTACGCCGAGCGAACGTGGAGCATCCGAATTCGGTAACTTCCGTCACATCCTCGGTCCTACGGTGTATGGGCGCCCACACGGGGCACTCCGGCGTTCCGTAGCAACGAAGGAGTGTGTCCCCGTGGTCATCGGCATCGTCGTGGTCTGCGTCGTCCTGGCCGTACTCGCCTTCCTGCTGCCGCGGTTCTCGCACCGTCCGCAGCGTGGGGCGCAGCGCTCTCTGGGGGCCGGGACCCAGGTGGCGGGCAAGGCACCCGGGAAGTCCGGCCGCCTGCTCAGCAAGCCGTTCCGCAGCAGTTCGCGTGCTGTGGGCAAGAGCGGGCGTGCCGGCCGCCGGGCCCGCCGCCGTATGCCCTTCTGATACGCCGCCCGGCGCCCGTCGGAACCTCGTGCCCGGCCCCTGCCCCGGGATCGGGACCGGACCCGGACCCCGGCCCGCCCCCGTGTGCGGGGTGGGGCCCGCCGGATTACGGTCGTCGGAGGCGGCGATGAGCATGAACGCGTGAAGACATCGATACCGGCACGGCTCGCCCGGCTGTGCGCGTTGATCCTCGGCACCGGTTTCGTGGTCGTCGGCGTCATGCGGTTCGTACCGCTGTCCGGGCTGCCCGGCTGGGAAACCGCCGAGCCCCTGCACGGCACGCTGCATCTGGCCTCCGGGCTGCTGTGGCTCGCCGCGGGCCTGTGGGCGCCGCGGGGGTGGGGAGCCGCGCGGGCCGATCTGTCGCTCGGGCTCTTCTGGCTGCTGCTGGGAGTGTTCGGCAACCTGTCGCTGCTGGACTGGGCGGAACCGTTGTCCTTCGACGACAACAAGGTGCACCTCGCCGTCGGCATCCTGGCGACGGCGGCCGGCTGCGCCGCACACATCGATGACCGCCGCGCCCGTCGCCGGCCCGGTCGCGCCGACGGCGGATCCGGCAGCAGAGAGGACCGGGAATGAGCAACATGGACCGCCTGGAGCGGATCGCTGCGGAACTGCCGGAGGCGGAGCGCGTCGACATCGAGCAGTGGGGCGACCATCCGACCTTCCGCGTACGCGGGAAGAACTTCGTCTTCTGCGACGGAGAGGCCCAGCATCTCTCGCTCAAGCTGACACGGGAGGAGGCCGCGGCCGTCGTGGCGACGGACCCCGACGCCGAAGCGGCCGGTTACGGGCTGGGCCGACACGGGTGGATCGCCGTCACCCTCGCTCCGGACGCCGACGCGGAGCGCTGGCAGCAGGTCACGGAGTGGGTCCGTACGTCGTACGCACTCGTCGCGCCGAAGAAGCTGGCACGCGTGGTCCTCGAGGAGGACGGCACGCTCTGACGTCCGGGGCCGGGGAATCAGGAAGGCGGCCGACCGCGTTCGGCCAGCAGCCGCTGCACCGCCTGCCCGCCTCGCGCACAGGAGACGTCTCCCATGTCAGCCACGTCAGTCATGTCAGAGCTGGAGACCGATGAGATCGATGCCGTCGTGTTCGACGTGCTCGGCACGCTCGTCGACGAGCCCGCCGGTATCCGCGCCGGCATCCGCCGACTCGGCCCGTCGCTCGAAGAGGCCAGGACCGAAGAGCTCTTGTCCCTGTGGCATCAGCACATCGACCGCGAACAACGCCGCATCCTCGACGGCGTACGTTCCTACGTACCCGGCGACGTTCTGGACCGCGAAGCCGCCCAGCTTGTCGCGGACGCGGCCGGAGTCGGCGATGCGGCCGCCGTGGCGACGCTGGCCCGCTCGGGCCGCCGGCTTCCGCCGTGGCCCGACACCGTGCCGGGGCTCGCCCGGCTTGCCGAACGGTTCCCGCTGATCGGGCTCTCCAACGCGAGCCGGACCGCGCTGCTGGAACTCAACGCCCACGCCGGATTGCGCTGGCACCAGGTCCTGTCCGCCGAGGACGTCCGGACGTACAAGCCGGACCCGGCGGTCTACCAGCTGGCCGTCACCGTCTCCGGACGACCGCCCGAGCGGCTGCTGATGGCCGCCGCCCATGCGTGGGACCTGCGCGCGGCGCAGGAACTCGGCCTGCGCACCGCCTACGTGGCCCGCCCCGTCGGTGACCCGCCCCTGCCCTCGGACCGGTTCGACGTGCATGCCGAGGACGTGGCCGACCTGGCCCGGCAACTGGGCGATGCCCAGGGCCTGTCCGGCTGATCCCTCGGTCCGTCACGGCCGGCACCGCCTCTTATCCGATTGCCGCCGGCCGGCCAAGTCGGATAGGAAGCCTGCATGCTGAGGGGGAACAAGGTCGGGCTCAGGGCCCGGCACGAGGACGACATCCCGGTCCTGCAGGCCGAGTTGCACGACGACGTGGCCAACGCAGCGCGGGCCCAGGGCCGGCCGTGGCGGCCGATCACGCCGGGCTCGAAGGAATCGCAGTTCGTGGTGGACGACAAAAAGCAGGGGCACGTCCCGTTCTCCGTGGTGGAGCTGGACGGCGGCGCCCTGGTCGGCGCCGCGACGCTGTGGGGCATCGACGATCACAACCGGTCCGCGCACATCGGGCTGGGGCTGCTGCCGTCCTCCCGCGGCAGGGGCTACGGGACAGACGTGGTCGCGGTGCTGTGCCACTACGGTTTCGTCGTGCGCGGCCTGCAGCGGCTGCAGATCGAGACGCTGTCGGACAACGCGGCGATGCTGCGCTCCGCCGAGCGCAGCGGCTTCGTACGTGAGGGCGTGCTGCGCTCCTCGGCCTGGGTGCTGGGCGAGTTCATGGACGAGGTGCTGCTCGGCCTCCTCGTCCAGGACTGGAAGCCGGACTCGAAGCAGTACTCGAAGGGCTAGAGCTGCGGCCTGCCGGTCGGAGCCGGGCCGCGGAGCCGGGGACGGACGACGGCGGGTCAGGACGGCGCGTCGTCCCGTCCGGCGATCGCGGCACACCGATGATTCCCGGCCTTCGGCGCGGTCGTACGGGGAGACCCGCACCGACTTCGCAGAGGGACGGCATGCGCACACTCGCGATCACCCAGAACATCACCGTCGACGGCGCCGTCGAAATGATCACTGACTGGTTCGACCCTCAGGGCCAGGGCGCCCCGGACATGAGCGACGTCCTGGAGGAGAACCAGCGGCAGAGCAGCCGGGCCGACGCCGTGCTCCTGGGCCGGCAGACCTTCGAGGACTTCCGCGGCTACTGGCCGCTGCAGACCGACGACACCACAGGCGTCACCGACTACCTCAACCGGGTGCAGAAGTACGTCGTCTCCTCCTCGCTCACAGATCCCCGGTGGGAGAACTCGACAGTGCTGGCGGGCGACCCGGTCGAAGAGGTGGCCTCGCTGAAGTCCGGTAGCGGCAAGGACATCGTGCTCACCGGCAGCATCACCCTGGCGCACGCGGTGATCGGGGCGGGACTGGCGGACGAGTACCGCCTCTTCGTGTATCCCGTCGTTCAGGGCCGCGGCCGGCGCCTGTTCCCGGACGGGTACGAGATCCCGCGGCTGCGCCTGCTGGAGTCGAAGGCGTTCCGCAGCGGGATCACCCTGCAGCGCTACGCCCCTGTCCGCTGAGGCGGCGCCTTCTCATCGCTCCATCACCCCTGTTCCCGCGCCCACTTCGCACGGAGGAGCGGGGGAGCGGGTGTGCGTGAGCGCCCCGCGTCGCAATGGCTGCTTTTGCACGGTGCAGAACATGTCATCACTACCGACCGGTAGCCGGAACTTTCCCCTCCGTCCATGATGAGACGTGAACATGCCACCGGGCCCCACGCCGTTCCGGCGAGGGGCCATCCCAAGTCGGTTTCGCGACTCAGGAGTGAACCCCCCATGCATGGACGTAACTGGAAGAAGCGGATCTCGGTGTCCGTCGCCGGAGCGGCCGTCGCGACGGTGACGGCCGTCGGTGTGGCTCCCGCCACGGCCGCGCCCCCGCAGGCCCCGGCGACGGCGCAGGCGCCCGCCACCGCGCCCGCCGACTCGCAGGCGGCGCCCGCGACTTCGGCCGTGACCTTCGCCGGGCCGCACGGCGCCGACGGCCACTCCGCGCTCGCGGAAGAGGTCGACTACGAACAGTGGAAGCGCGACGTGAGCGCGGTCACGGACGAGGCACGCCCGTACCTCGAAGAGCGCATCTCGCAGGGCGGCGGCGAGAAGATGGCGATCGTCCTCGACATCGACAACACCTCGCTGGAGACGCACTTCCACCCCATCTGGGAGCTGCCGACGCCCGCGGTCGAGCAGACTCTGGACCTCGCCCGCTACGCCGACTCCCAAGGCGTGGCCGTCTACTTCGTCACCGCCCGCCCGGGCATCATCTACGGGCTCACCAAGGACAACCTGGAGAAGGAAGGCTTCCCGATCTCCGGTCTGTACGTGCGTGACCTGCCGGACATCTTCGACGAGGTCAGCAAGTACAAGACCGCCAAGCGGGCCGAGATCGAGTCCAAGGGCTACAAGATCATCGCCAACATCGGCAACACTCCGACGGACGTCGTGGGCGGGCACGCCGAGAAGACCTTCAAACTGCCGGACTACGACGGCGCGTTGAGCTGACCCCGAACGTCTGCCTCTTCAGAGCCTGACCCCCGGAGTGGCCGAACGGCCAGGGCTGCGCGAGAGCCCTGGCCGTTCCCCGTTCGCAGGCACCGCTGCTGAGCGGCCCCGGCGCTGATCTGCGAACCGTCAACGGACCTGCGGGACTGCGGGGTCCGTCGGCGGCACCGTCCCGGTCGGCATGGGGGCCCGGCCGGAACCGTGTGCCTGCTCACGGAACACGATTCGCGGAGGGTGATGCCGGGCGAGTGAGTAATCACCGCTCAACTTCCCTGTGTGGCGGTCCCGTCACGTGGGGCAGCCGTTCAGTTCGCCGCATCGTCGCCGTTGCGGTCCCCGGACCGCTGTCCGGCGAGATCACATAGGGTCGGCGGATGGCGAAGTACTTCGACGTGCACCCCGACAATCCGCAACCGCGCACCATCAGCACGGTGGCCGACAGTCTCCGCTCCGGCGCGCTCGTCGCGTATCCGACGGACTCCTGTTTCGCGCTGGGATGCCAGCTGGGCAGCCGCGACGGCATGGACCGGATCCGGTCGATCCGCAACCTCGACGACCGTCACCACTTCACGCTCGTGTGCCAGAACTTCGCGCAGCTGGGCCAGTTCGTCCACGTCGACAACGACGTGTTCCGCGCGATCAAGGCGGCGACGCCCGGCAGTTACACCTTCATCCTCCCGGCGACCAAGGAGGTGCCGCGCCGTCTGCTGCATCCGAAGAAGAAGACGGTCGGCGTCCGGATCCCCGATCACGCCGTGACCCAGGCGCTGCTCGCCGCACTCGGCGAGCCGATGCTCTCCAGCACCCTGCTCCTGCCCGACGAGGACGAACCGATGACGCAGGGCTGGGAGATCAAGGAAAGGCTCGACCACACGGTGGACGCGGTGATCGACTCGGGGGACTGCGGTACTGAGCCGACCACGGTCATCGACTTCTCGGGCGGCGGCGCCGAGATCGTACGCCGCGGCGCCGGCGACACCGCGCGCTTCGAATAGCCGCACCGGTGGCGGGACGCCGCCCGGGCCGGGCGGCACGTCAGTCACGGCGCGGCACGGTGCGATAGCACTGCACTGCACACCACCTCACCTCATCGCCCTTCCCCGCACAGGAGACGCGGGGGAGGGCGATGACGTGTGCGGGGGTAGTGGCCGTACTCCCGACGCGCGCCTGACCTGCGTACATGCCTCCGCGAACGGGACGGATCCACCGGAGACTTGACAGTCACCGCACCTTCATCCACCCTTTCACTACTCAATTAGTGAAAGGGTGCTGGGGCTTGACCGCAGCAGGATCAATCCAGTTCCGAATCGACCGCAGCAGTGGTGTCGCCACGTACGTGCAGTTCGTGCAGCAGGTCAGGCAGGCCTTGCGCCTGGGCCTGCTGCAGCCCGGCGACAAACTCCCCACGGCACGCGAGGTCGTGGAGGCGACAGCCGTGAATCCCAACACCGTGCTGAAGGCGTACCGCGAGCTGGAGCGCGCGGGGCTGGTCGAAGCGCACCGGGGGCTCGGCACCTTCGTCCGGGACACGGTGAGTGCCGCTCAGGCCCTCGACTCCCCGTACCGGGCCGGCCTGGAGGACTGGGTTGCCCGCGCCCACGAAGGCGGCCTGGAGCGGGAGGACATGGAGGCCCTCTTCGACTCCGTGCTGAACAAACACTTCCCGCAGGAGACCCCATGAACTACGACGCGTCCGCCCTGGAGGCGACCGGCCTGGGCATGACGTACACGCGCCACAGGAAGGCCGTGCTCGCCGACTGCTCCTTCCGGCTCCCACAGGGACGCATATGCGCCCTGGTCGGCCCGAACGGCGCCGGCAAGACCACTCTGCTCAGACTCGCGGCCGGGCTTCTCCGGCCCACCGCCGGGGCCCTCACCGTGCTCGGGCGGACGCCCGCCGAGGCACGTGAACGCATCGCGTACGTCGCCCAGTCCAAGCCGCTCCACCCGCATCTGTCCGTCGCCGGCACGCTCCGGTACGGCGCGGAACTCAACCGCCGGTCCGGCCGCTGGGACCAGCAGGCCGCCGAACGGATCGCGTACGGCGACGGCTCCATCGACCCCGGCGCCAAGATCCGGACGCTGTCCGGAGGGCAGCGCACCCGCGTGGCGCTCGCCCTCGCCTTCGGCAAGCGGGCCGAACTGCTGCTGATCGACGAGCCGATGGCGGATCTCGACCCGCTGGCCCGGCAGCAGCTCACGGGAGCGCTGATGTCGTCCGCAGTCGAGGACGGAACCACCATCGTGATGTCCTCCCACGTGATCCCCGAACTGGAGGGCACCTGCGACTTCCTGTTCCTGATCGCCGACGGCCGGCTCCGGCTCGGCGGCGGGTTCGAGGAGGTCATGGCGGCGCACACCCTGCTCACCGGCGCCGCCGCCCCCGGCCCCGGATGCGGGACCGTGATCGAGCAGCGGCCCGCGGGCCGTGGCTGCACGGCTCTCGTCCGTCCGGACGGTGACCGTCCCGGCGACTGGCTCGCCGAGCGGCCCACCACGGAGGAAGTCCTGCTGGCTCACATCCGCAACACCCAGGCACCGCCGTTCCTCACCGAGTCCGCCCGCCCCGTCCCCCGTCAGCGCCAGCAGAGCGCCCGGCCGCAGGAGAACGCCGCATGAGCAGCACCCCCACCAAGGCCCGCACGCCCGCCCCAGCCCCGGCAGGCGCCGAGCGCCGCGGAACGCGGTTCGGCACGGTGCTCCAGGTGCACCGCACGGCGCTGTGGATCTGGATCGCCTTCGTGGTGATCTCGGCAGCGTTCCTTCTCTGGCTGCGCTACGGCCCGGACGCGAGCGCCGCCGCGCAGTTCCAGGCCGAGTGCGAGACCCTGACCCGCACCGGCCGCTGCAGCGCGTTCTCCGACGACGCCGCGGCCGTCCGCTGGTACGAGTACATCGGTACGGATCTGGTGTCGCTCCTGCGCAACCTCCCCCCGGTCGTCGCCGGATGGGCCGCTGCCGTACTGATCGGGCGCGAGCTGGAGAACGGCACCGCCGAGCTGGCCTGGACGCAGTCCATCAGCCCCGCCCGCTGGCTCGCGGAGAAGCTCGTCGTCCCCGCGGTGTTCATCACCGCCGGCACGGGCCTCCTCGTCCTCGGGCTGCGCGGTTTCATCGACTGGACCGCCGCGCACCGGCTGCTCGCCGCGGGCTACCAGACCAACGACGCCTTCTTCGCCCTGGGTCCCTCGCTCGTCGCACATGCCCTGCTCGGCCTGGCAGCCGGCGTCCTCGCCGCCCTCCTCACCCGCAGGATGCTGCCCGCGCTGGCTGCCGGAGCCCTCACCACCTGGGCCGTCGCCTGGCTCGTCAACCCGTGGCGCACCGAGATCTGGCCGGCGGTCGCGCGTACCGCGAAGGGCGAGGGCCCCTTCGGCTTCACGGCGTGGGCCTGTAAGTACGACCAGGCCGACCACAAGTACTCGGTCGACGCCTGCATGGGCGCCCGGCCGGCCTCCAACTTCTGGCCCGCTCAGCTCACCGAGACGGGCTTCGTCCTCCTCCTCGCCGTCCTCGTCGTGGCAGGCGCCTTCTGGTGCCTTCGCCGGCGTACGGGCTGACGACGGGGGTGCGCGGTGGAGATCCGGTCCGGGGAGGTGTGGTCCCGTACGAGCAGTCCGGCTGCAACCAATCGAGCCCGTGCTGCGTGCTGTGAAATGAGACTCGACGAAAGGAACAAGCCACGGTGCAGTAGGGATCGCCCAGGGCCGAAGACCCAGCCGCCCAGTCCGGGGGCGGCCCGGCCCGCAGGGCACCCGGGCTCTGCGGAAGGGGGATCAATGGTCGACGCGATGACGTGGCCGTTCGTCGGGCGGGACAGGGAGACCGCCGCGTTCGACGAGGCCCTGGCCGACGGGTCGTGCCACGCGTTCATCCTGCACGGCCCGCAGGGAGTCGGGAAATCCCAGCTCGCGAACGTCTGCCGGCGCCGTGCCGAACAGGCCGGCCATGCCACGGGCAGGACGATAAGCGTGCCCCAAAGTCTCGCCTCCCCCTTGGCCTCCGTCGCCCATCTCCTTCCCCAGGACGTGCGTGCCGACGACCCGGTGACCCTGTTCAGGAGGACCCGCGACGCCCTGACCGAGCTCGACGGCGACGCCTCGTCCCAGGAGGTACGACGCCGGTTCGTCCTCCTCGTCGACGATCTCGACAGCCTGGACGAGTCGACCGCCAACCTGGCGGGACAGCTCCTGGAGGCCGGAGTCCTCTTCCTCGCGGGCACCGTGAGTTCCCTGAAGGAGCTGAAGCCGGTCGCGTTCTCGCTGCAGGCCTCCGAGGCGGCGCGGAGGATCGATCTGCGGGGGCTGAGCGAGGCCGAGGTGGGCGACGCGATGAGCAGCGCGCTCGGCGGACCGGTCGAGCCCCGCACGGTCGCGATGATGCACAGGGCGAGCGAGGGAAGCCCGCGCTACCTCAGGGAGTTCGTGCTGTGCTCGTTGTCCACGGGCGCCCTCGTGGACGACGGTGAGTCGTGGGCGCTCGTCTCGGAGGTGGGCCCGACGCCGCTCCTGGAGTCCCTGCTGGAGAGACGGCTGGCCGGCGTCACACCGGCCGCTCGCACGACGCTGAACAGAATCGCCCTCTGCCAGCCCGTCGACGCCGCCGGCCTTCCCGGCGGCGTGACCGACGAGCTCGAATCCCTCGGCCTCGTACGGGCGTCGCGCGACGGCCGGCGTGAATCGGTGTCACTGAGGCATCCGGCACACGAGAAGGTGCTCCGGCTGGCGATCCCCTCCTCCGAGAGACGCCGGATATTCGAGGAGGAGACCGCGCTCGTCCGGGCATGGGGAGCCAGACGCCGCACGGACCAGATCCGCATCGCCTCCTGGCAGCTGTCCGCCACGGGATCGGCCGATCCGGAGACGCTCCTGCAGGCCGCGAGGCTGGCCCGCCGGGACCAGGACTTCCGCCAGGTCTCCGAGTTCGCCGAGGCCGCATGCCGGGTCGGCGAGGACTTCGAACCCCGTCTCCTCCTGGCCGAGTCCCTCTACGAACTCGGTGATCTCCCCGGCGCCTGGAAGGTGTTCGAGGACGCCACGGACAGAGCGGTCCACGATCCGGACCGGCTGCTCCTCGCGCTCGGCAAGTGCAGGCTGCTGGCATGGGGACTCATCGACGACGAACAGGCCCTGGACGTCACCGCCGAAGCGATGCGCTCGATCACCGGGACGCCGTACCGCGACGTGCTGAAGGCCGCTCGCGGGGCGGTCTTCATGGCGTTCGGCCGGCCCGCCGAGGCACTGCAGGCCCTGAGCGACGTCCGGTTCGACGGCAACGACCAGGCGGGCATCGTCGGCAAAGGCCCGCTCGCCGCGGCCACCGTGGCGACCGGCCGCGTGGACGAAGGACTCGAACTGGCCCGGGAGGCATACCAGGACCGTCTCGGGCTGGAGGACTCCTCGGCGATCCCCCATCCCGTCCAGTACCTCAACACCGTGATGTTCGCGCTGGAGGAGGCAGGCAGGCTCGACGAGGCATACAGAACCGGCCAACAGGGGTGGGAAGAGGCGCTCGCCGCCGACGCGGCGGGTGCGGAGGGCTGGATCGCCGCGGCGCTCGCGCGCTGTTCGCTGCTGCGCGGCCGTCCCCTCGACGCCGAACGCTGGGCTTCTCAGGCGGCATCCGTGGCGGGGCGGCATTCACTGCGCGGGACGCTGCACATGGCACTGGCGCGGAAGGCGGAGGCGGCCGCGCTGAAGGGCGACGTTGCGACCGCGGAGAAGTCGCTGAACGAGTGCGAGGACCTGCCGGAATGGGGCGCCTTCCGCTCCGAACTGCCCCTGGGCCGCGCATGGTTGGCCGTCGCGAAAGGAAACGTGCGGGAAGGCCGGAACGTGCTGTGGGAGGCGGTCGCCTCCGCGCGGACCGCCGGTCATCTGGCCAGCGAATCCAGGCTCCTGGTGGACATCGCACGGCTCGGTGACGCGAAGGGCGCTCTCGCAGGGCTGCGCGGAATCTCCGGCGCCATGGACGGTGAACTGTTCCGGACCCGCCTCTCCTGTGTCCGCGCCCTGGCCGAGGGCGACCCCGAGGGGCTTCTCGACAGCGCGCAGGCCCTGCGGCGTACCGGATCCGTGATGCTTGCCGCCGAGGCCGCGGCCTCGGCCTGCCTGCACTGGGGCAACAGAGGCGAACAGCGCTCCGCCGCAGCCGCCGAGAATCTCTCCTTCGCACTGCGAGGCCACTGTCAGGGCGCCGCCAGCCCAGGGCTCTCGCTGCTGGGAGTGGCCAAGCATCTGACGCGGAGAGAAGCCGAGATCACCGATCTCGTGTGCTCAGGCCTCACCAATGCGGAGGTCGCCGGAACGCTCACCGTCTCCAAGCGCACCGTCGACAATCATCTGCAGAACATCTACCGGAAACTGGGCGTACGCAACCGCGCGGCGCTGCAGGCGGAACACCTCAGGCAGAACGGCAACTGACGCCCCGTTCCGGCCTGTCGGACCACGTCGGATCACGTCGGATCACGCAGAGGGGCCGCTGCTCCGCCGGGACCGCCTCGCCGGGGAGTCCCGGAGGGAAGAGCCCCGCGCCCGGCTGCGGCGGCGACGGATCGCGGCGGGCTTGCCGGGGCGATGGCCTGCCGCCGGTTCCGTCGGTGCGCACCCTCCCCCTGTCCGGGCCGCGGGGCTCTGGCTCAACGGCTTCACTCGGTCCTTCCGTCAGCTGTCCGCCGCGCAGGTCTGCGAGGCGGGGACGAAGCGCCGGCGCCGTCACGCAGAAACCCCCCGGTATCTGCCTGGACGACGTCGGGCAATCGGAATTCACCCCCTTTCCTTTGTGGAATTCCTTCGTGATGCACCGCTCTCACAATTCGCCGAGCGGCTGTCCCGGATGTGAAGTTACCGCTTCACCCGAGGCCGTGCATGAGTATTCCGTGCTCACATCACGGGAGGTGGAGGGCGCGGAAATCAGGGCCCGGGAAGGTGTGTTGCTCAATTCTCCGGAACCTCGTTGCGGCGCCGGACGGGCGCTGGTCGACTGACCGCTTGTCAGGGCACGGAACGGTCTGCGGAAACCGGAGTCGATCAGTGGCCCGTCACCGTACCGAATTCCCGGAAAAGGAGAAGTGGACCATGAAGAGACGTACGAAGACAGCCGCCGCTGTTCTCGTCCTGGCCGCGAGTGGCTGGATCGTCAGCGGAACAGCGGGAGCGGGCGAGGCGGATGGGAATTCGTCCCAGCAGACGAAGGACGCCGCACCCGCGGAACCCGCGGAGCGATCCGCCGCCCCGGCCGCCGGCTGCAGCGAGAACGACGGCAAGGGCAGCCAGGACACCACCCCCGCCGAAGCGGCGCTCTGCGACGCGGGAATCACCACCGCCCCCGTGGGGAGACTCACCCGCCCGCAGGGAGACAAGGTAGGGCTCTGCACGGCGACGGTGGTGGCCCGGAACGTGGTGCTGACCGCCAAGCACTGCACCGGTGAGGAGGGAACCAGTCCCACGATGACCTTCACCCCCGGCCAGACCCCCGAGGGAAAGCCGCACGGTTCGTGGAAGAGCGAATCCATAGTCCGCTCCGCGACCCAGGATCTGGCCTTCATCAGGCTGGGCTCCGGCGGAGAGAGCGGCAAGCCGGTGGGCGACGTCGTGGGGACGCACAAGATGTGGTTCGACGTCCCCGACGCCTCCCTGCCCGCCACGAACAAGGGCCTGCCGGAGACGATCACGCTGATGGGCTACTCGGGAAGCGGCCACGACGACGGCACCTCGCTGGACCTGGAGATCTGCCAGAACGGCGCCGTGGACGAGACGGCCAGCGAGGTGACCGAGGCGGAGGAAGGCCCGTCCATCAGGTCAGGCGTCGTACACGGGGACTACGCCTGCTTCGCCGAAGGCGTCGACGGGCCCGTGATCGAGGGCGGGGCCTCGGGCGGCCCGTGGTTCGGGCTCGCCGCGGACGGCAAGCCGTACATCCTGGGCACGCATCACGGCGGGCACCGGGCGGCGATCGCCGGCACCGAAGCGCAGGAGCTGCTGGAGAGCGCCTCCCGATAGGAGCGCCAATGGAGCCGCACGGCCTCCGTTCTGACGGAACGGAGGCCGTGCGGCTCTTGGCTGACCGGCGGCTACTTCTTGATGCGCTGCTCGTAGTACTGCTTGACGGCCGCCGCGACGGCCTTGCCGGTCTCCTCGGGGTGGTCGTTCTTCAGCGAAGGGCCCATCTCCAGCTGCACCGCGTCGACCTGGCAGGGGGATTCGGTGCGCTCCAGCAGCGGTTCGTACGTCGTACCCGCCGCGTTTGCCTGCTGCTCCGGGTTCTCCTTCTGCAGGGCGCCGGTGATCCGTCGCGTGACGTCCTCGTTGGCCGCCTTGCCCCCCTCGCTCTCGTCCGCATAAAGGGCGCCCGTGCCTGCTGCCGTGCCGGCGCCCTCGACCTTCCGGGTCTCCTCCTTGGACGCCTCCGCCAGGCGCACTTCGCCGTCGATCACCTTCTCGCGCCCGACGACGCCGTCGTCCAGTTTCATGTCCGGGAAGGTCACCAGCGAACCGGTCTCGCCACCGCTCCCCGCGCTGCCGGCCGACTTGTAGAAGACCGGCTCCTGGCCTCCGACGGCGGCGAAGTCGTATCCCGCCAGCTTCTCGACGCCGTAATGCCGCGTCGTGTACCCGCCGTTGAAGGGGTCCTCGGACGCTTCGAGATCGTTGTGGAAGGCTTCCCCGGCCGGGATGAAACTCTCCGGGCTCTGGTAGATGCCCTGGCGGAGCACCTCACTCTGGAGCGGCTCGAGGAAGTCCTCCTTGATGCCGGGCTTGCTCGCCTCCGAGATCGAACTGCCTTCACCGGTACCGCGGTTGAGGTCGTCCGCCGCCTTGCCGTGCACGTCGATGATCAGTGCGCGCTCACTGGTCTTCTCTATCTTCCGGCAGAATTCGGCGACCTTGTCGTGATAGAGGCCGTAGCCTTCCTTCGCGTCCTGCGACCCGGCCTCGAAGTGCTGCCAGGCGCCGGCCGCGCGCCGGTTGTTGTCGACGAAGCCTCTGGCTATGGACGACTTGACGACGTACGGCTTCGCGGCCTCGTCGAAGTTGCTCCGGATCGCGTCGGTGACCTCGATGGTGTTTCCGTCGAAGGCATCGAACGGCGCGTCCTCGTCGAAGGTCACCTCCCCGTCCCCGTAACCGGCGAATGCCGAGTCCTTCTTCCGTACGGGCGCGTCTCCCGGCTTGGTGTCGCCGCCGTGTCCGGCGAGGAGAAGAACGGGGATGTTGCCCTCCTGCAGGGTGACGCAGGCTCTCGTATCACCGCCCGCCGTCGTGCATTTAAGGGATTTCTGTTCCTCCACGGCAGGGGAGTACGGAGCGAGCAGCGCCCCGCCTGCAACGGCAGCCCCTGCGACCGCCGTTGCTCTTATCCACTTCCTGGTCGCACTTCGGCCTCGTCCGGTCATGAATTCCTCCTTCGGTTACGGCGACGGTCACTCGCCGACCGGTGGACGGCGAGCTCCCGGGTCTGCGCGGCGTCCTGCAACAGGCAGAACCGGCAGTGCGTTCAGCGATCGGTGCATGCGCCTCTAACCCCCCTGCACACACCGGGAACACGACACTCACCGTCAGTCCGCCGCCGAGGGGAGTCTCGACGGCAGCGGACGCGCCGTGCGCGTGCGCGATGGCCACGACACGGGACAACTCACTCCCCGGCTCGCGCTGTTGCTCACTCCCCGGCTCACTCCCGGGCTCACCGCCCGGGTCGTTCCGGCCGGTCTCCCGGCGTCGCGCGAGCGACATCAGCGACGTCACGCGCTGAGGGGGGACGGGCGGCCCGGTGTTGCTGACTTCGAGCGTCCGGTCGTGGACGCTGAGCGTGATCCGGCCCTCGTCGTGGTTGTGGCGAACGGCGTTCTCCAGAAGGCCGCAGACCAGCCTGCCGAGTTGCACCGGGTCGCCGTCGACGGTCGTGGGCACGGTGCGGACGGCGAGCGTGAAGCCGCGGCACCACACCTCGTCGGCATGGCCGGCGGCCACGGCCCGTACGAGATCGCTGAGTTCGACCGGCTCACGGCGCGGCGGCTCCCCGCCCGTCATCGGCGGGCACACGGCGTCGTCCTGTGAGAGCCCGCAGCGGACGGGTTCCGGGCAGCCGGCGGCCTCCGCGGGGCGCGCCGGGAGCGTCATCGGCGTCCACGGGTTCCGTTCCGGCCGTACGCTCGGGCGCGCGGACCGTTCTCCGCGCATACCGAACTCACTTCTCTCGCTTCACCTACGGTCATGACGCCGGCTTCGGGCGCCGGCGAGGGCGGGCGGCCGGTACGTTTCCCCGTGCCTGAACAGGCTCTTCAGCGCTCGCCTGCCCACTGCGACATGATCCGGGGGCGGCGGCAGGCAGCGCATGAGTATGCGGCGCTCAAGTTCGGTATGAGGGGTGAGCTGGGACGACGGCCTGGACCGGGGGTACGGGTGCGTTCCCGGGGTCTCGTCTGTGTGAGGAAGGGGCTCAGTCGTGAGCTTCCTGCTGAAGGAGCACGGGTTGCCCTGGAACGGTTTCAGTTTCTGTACCGCACAAAGGCCCCGCTTCCGCGGGGCCTGAGGCGAACCGTGCGTCAGTTCGGAGAAGCCGTCGGGACCGAGCCCGCTCCTCGGGCTCGGCCGTGCGCGGCGTAACTCACGAACCGTCCCCACCCCTCATGCCCCACGGTGAACGCGGGACGTGCCAAGTCCTTGGAGTCGCGTACGTGGACGGCCTGTTGGGCGACGGCGACCTCGATGCAGTTGTCGCCCTGAGCGGTGCTGTAGCTGGACTTGTACCAGTAGATTTCGGACATGCTCACAAGGCTCCTCGCATCCGCTGCAGCAGACCCGTGGAGTCCTTAGGGGAGAGGGCCTGCGAGCGCAGTCTGGCATAGCGCATCTGGATCCTGCTGACCTCTTTCGGGTCAGCGATCAGGCGGCCGTTCTCCTGGCCCTCGGAGTACGCGAGCCGCTGGCCGTGAGGGGTTTCCAGCACGCACGCGGGCCCGACCAGGCACGCGTGGAACTCGCTGTCGGCAGGCATGATCTGAAGCGTCGTGTTCCGCAGTGAGCACAAGTCAAGAATGTGGTCGAGGAGTTCACGTGTGACGTCGCCTCCGCCGAGGCGGCGCATCAGGACGGATTCCTCGACGACGAAGTCGAACGTGGTGTTGGGCTTCTCGCGCAGCAGCCGTTGACGGTCCATCCGGGCAGTAACCGTGACTTCCAACTCGTCGTCGGTCAGTGGCGGAACGGTGACCGCTTCCCTGGTCACCGCCCCGACGCGGGTTCCGAGACCGAGTCCGGCCGCGGGCTCCTGCTGATCGGAGCGCTCGCCGACCGCTGGGGCGCGGAGCCGTACCCACCGAGCGGCAAGACAGTGTGGGCCGAGACAGACCTCCGATCTCCAGGCGACTCGTCAGAGCGTCACCACGGGTCGTAGGCGAGGACCAGATACGCGTAACGAACGGCTGCAAGGACCAGCATCGCGGCCGGTGGTGCGAACCAGAGTCGTCGCAGCCAGCTCAGCTTCACAGGGAGGATGGTCAGCAGCAGCGTCGGCAAGGCGAAGCCCATCGTGAACAGCGCGCCAAGTCCGGCGCCGTCCAGCGCCTCCTGGTCGTGTTCGTCCTGCGGCACCATCCAGAACGCGACGAAGAGCCAGAACGCGGCGACGAGGTTGCATCCGCCCAGCACGAGCACGCTGAGCACGGACCCGAGAGCGCGTGGCCGTCCCGGTCGCTGTTCCTGCTGCACGGTCACCTCAGAGCCTGCCCTGCCTGTTCACGATTCTGCTCGAATCTGTCGGCGTAGCCCTGGGCGTCGCCGCCTTCCCAGTGAGGACCGCCGTTGTACCGCGCGGCCAGCTCGCGGTACTGGGCTTGCGTCATCTCCTCCGGCGGCACGTCGGCGAATGAGCTCTGGGCCTTGAGATCGGCCATGTACTTCGCGGAGATCAGCATGTTCTGGCTGGGGTCCTTCAACGAGGTGGTCAATTCGTCGCGCTGGTCCTCGGTGAGATTCTCCGGGTCGTACCCCAGGACCTCCGCCGCGCGGCGGACCTGCACGGCCATCGGGCCGTACGAGGTGTTGTCGCGGTCCCCGGCGAGTGGGCCGGGAAGGTAATCCGGGGTGAGCGGGCTCCACCCGGACTCGGCAGCGCTGCGAGCCCAATCGGTCATGCCGTCGGCGACGTAGGGCTTGCCGCCGACCTCGATCCAGGCGATGCCGGCCATCATGTCCGGCGGAAGGCCGTACGCCCGCGCGGCCTCCTTGATGGCACCCTTGTTCGCCGCGATCCACTCCTCCTTGCTGCCGAAGGCGTCGGTCAGCCACATGCTGTCGACCTCAGGCATGCTCTTGCGGTTGTTCCGAAGGTCCTGGAGCAGCGGTGAGACTTTCTCGTCGCCGACCATCGGCAGGCTCCCCTTGCCCTCGGTGCTGCCGGGTAGCTGTGTGAGCGGGTTGTCGGCGGCCTCCACCTTCTCGAAGGACAGCGCCTTGACCTTGAAGAGCAGGGCTGCTGCGTCCTTGTTCGCGGTGCGGAAGTCGGGGATCAGGCCCTTGGCCCGCTTGAGAGCGGCCACGCACTCGGCGCGCGGACCCCTCTCCGCGCGCAGGGCGGCGCTGAACGCCTCGTCGGCCTGGTCGTAGTAGCGGTTGGCGTCGTCTCTGATGGCGTCGGCGTCCACGCCGAGTTCGGCGAACCAGTCGAGCACACCCGTCGTGGACCGCACGTCTTCCCAGCGCCGCATCGGCTCGGCATCCTGTGCCGTACGCGTGATCGGCATGGCCTCGCGGGAGATCACCTCGGACAGCCGGTCCTGTGCGTCTCCGCCTTGCCGGAGACTCTTCCGGGCTTCCTCAACGGCGTCGGCGTACTTCAGCAGCGCCTTCCACGCCGCTTCATAGCCTTCCATCAGCCCCTGGACCAGGCCCCGTACGTCCTTCAGCCGCTCCTCGTAGGAGGCCCGGGCGTCGCTGGTCCACTCCACGGACTGCGCCCTCTTGACGGAAGGTTCGAGGGAGTCCAGCAGGTCGCGCATGCGCTTGTATTCCGCGGCGTTGCGCTCGATCAGCTTGGGGTCGCAGTCCTCCAGGAACTCGACGTCCGCGTAGTAGGTCACGGCGATCAGTTTCCCTTCGGCGCGACATACGACGACGAGTCGACGAAGTCCTTCAAAGCGGCCGCGGTGCTGCTCTCCACAGAGGTGTAGTTGTTGCCCGTGGCCTTGAGCAGGGTGGACAGCGCGGTCAGCAGCGCGGCGAGATCCTTGCCCTGGTCGTCGGCGAAGCGGGCGAAATCCAGCACCGCGACCGACACGTCCCTGTGCGAGCGCGGCACGCGCGCCATGGTGCCGATGTCGCCGTCGAGACTGCCCTGTTCGAGCAGCCCGGCGATCTCCAGCAGCAGGTGCGCGCTGCCGTCGATCGACTCGGGCACCGCGCTGAAGCCCTCACCCATCCCCCGACCTCCGTCCCCCGGTTCACGTCGATGGCAAGGCTAGCCAACGCCCTGGCCGGGCGGCAGCGTGCAAGCGGGAGGTAGGCGGGTTTCGGCCGCCTCAAGACGCGCACCCGAAGCAAGGCCCCACCGATTCTCTCCGGAACTGTCAACTGGCTTGGTCTGATCCTTGGTTGAAGCCGGGCCGGGAGTTGAATGCCCGCAAGGGTGAGCGCGTCGACGCCGGACCGGGAACGGTCCCCCGGGCGTCTGCGTCGTACATGCATTCACGTCCACGGCTCGGAGGAGATGGGGCATGCACGAAGGCACGCGGCGGGCCGCCGCTGTCCTGGCGGCGGCGATACCCCTCCTGGCGGCGGCGATGGCGGCCGTGCAACTGGCGGCCCTGGACAGCGCGATCTCCGCTGGACGCCCTGGCTACCCCGAGGACGACGCGGACGACGCGGAAGAGATGTGGAGGGCCGGCCTGCACGACGTGGCCTGGGACTGCGGCCCGCTGCTGCTCGTCGGGCTTCTCGCGGTGCTCTTCGCCCACAGGCTGTGGCGCGGCTCGGCGCGGTCCGGAGGCGCCCTGGCCTGCTTGGCCGTGCCGATGCTCTTCGCCGGGTACATCGCCTTGGGCGCCGACGCGGTCAGCGGCGCGCTCTGGCTCGGCACCAGCGACACGGGCAGCACGCTCGTCGACACGCCTGGCTGGTGCGAGCCCGCGTCGAAGGCGCTGCTGTGGGCGACCGCCGTCGTCCAACTGGTCCTCGTCGTCGTGCTGCGGCCCTGGCAGCTGCTGAACGAAGCGGCAGAGCCGCGACTCGACCCTGACCGGACCCGTCGCGGCTCGTGGCTGCTCACAGCCGCGGCCGGTCTCGGACTCGGGCTGATCGGGCTGTACTGGGCGGCCTTCGGAATCACGGAGGCCCGGGTGCAGCACCTGGCCGAGGCTGACGACCTGCACTACGCCGGCCTGACGCTGCTGTGGACGGGAGCGCCGCTCGCACTCGTCTGCCTGGCCCTCCTCGCTCTCGCGCTTCCGGCTCGCCGCGGGGTGTTCTGGGTGACGGCGTGCGTGTGGCCGCTGAATGCGCTGATGCTGTCGGCGGTGGTGCTCGTCGGCTGGGCACACCCGCTCAAGCTGGACCTGATCGAGGAGGGCGCCGACGCCGGGGACGACTACGGGCCGGTCATCGACGCGATCCCCGGCTGGTACATCCCCGCGCGCATCGCGCTCTCGCTCGCGGTCGTGGCCGTGTGCTTCGTCGCGGCGAAGTCCCTGAGAAGCTCCCGGGCGACTGGCCGGGACCGAGCCGGGCCACTCGGCCGACGGCACGGCGAATACTCGGCCACGACCACCGGCCCGTGAACTCAAGAGCGTTCGAAGGTCGTCACGCCGGCCCGGTACCGGGCGTCCTCGCGGGCTTCTGAGATCTCGACGACGAAGTCGGGGAGGGCATGGCCGGCCGGACTGCCGTCCGCCCGTGGTCGAGCCGGGTTCCGCTTCCCAGTCGATCAGATGAACCACTGCACAGTACTTTCCGCTGTCCAGCGGGACGGTGTTGCATCCCGCGGACGAGGCATCGACCTCCTCGATGCCTCCAGTGCAGACGGTTCCGTGCGACGCGAGAAGATAAGGACCGGAGCTCACGAAGACGTACTCGCGCTCCCTCCCGGTCAGCCCTCCGCGTTCCGTGCGTCCCCTCAGGGCGAGTTGATACGCCCCGTCACTGCCGATGTTCACCGGGACGAACGCCCCTGCCTCTATGTACGGCAGGAAGCGGGCGTCCTCTCCGAACGTGGCTTGGTCCAAGCCGAATCAGGCCGTGGCGAAAAATCGGCGTTAACTCCCGCCCCGACCCTTGCCAAGCGGAGTTAGTACGTGTTCGGATTAGTTCTGCCCAGGCGTACAGCGCCTGCAGATTTCCGCTGGTCAGAGCCTATGCGGTGGGCCGATTCCGGCCTGCGCCGACGACGCCCCGACGGCCGCGAACGGCCTCGACGGTCCGCTTTCCGCGGTGGAGCGCCGTCACGGACAGGCCACAGGCCCCCATAGCTGAAGCGAAGACTCCTGGAGGAACATCCATGTTCGATCTGTCGTCCGTCGATCTGCTCGGCGCGTTCACCCGAGAACTGGAGCTGTGCAAGCTCGAGAAGGGCGAGCACGTCGTCGTCCTCGCCGAGCCCGGCAGCCGCGGCGACTACGTGGCCGCCGCCTTCGGAGCCGCGAAGTCCCTGGGAGCCCACGTCATCTCCGCGACCGTGCCCGGCGGCAGCGCCGCCCCGATGGACAGCACCCACACCGGTGCGGGGCCCGGACTGACCTCCGTCCTGGACGACACCGCCGCTCAGGACCTGCTCAAGTCGGCCGACCTGGTCGTCGACCTCACGCAGGAGGGCTTCATCCACGCCCCCGTCCAGCAGGAGATCCTGCGGACCGGCACCCGCATCATCTTCGTCTGCGACGCCCCCGACGTCCTCATCCGCAACCTGCCGCAGGCGAGCGACAAGGAGCGCGTCCTGGAGGCGTCCGGCCTTCTCAAGCGCTCGGAGATCATGCGCGTCACCTCCGCCGCCGGTACGGACCTGACAGTGCAGCTCAAGGGCTCGCACCCGGAGTTCCAGGTCGGCTTCGCCGACGACCCGGGCCGCTGGGATCACTGGCCGAGCACGATGGTGCTGTGCTGGCCGGAGTTCTCCGACGGCCGGCTGGTGCTGGCGGAGGGCGACATCCTGCTGCCCTTCAAGGAGTACGTCCGTGACCCGGTCACTCTGGACATCGCCGACGGCCACATCGAGAAGATCTCCGGCGGCGCCGAGGCGAAGCTCCTGGACAGCTTCTTCGAGGACTGCGACGACCAATGGGGGCGCAGCCTCTCCCACATGGGATGGGGTCTGATGAAGACCGCCGACTGGTTCGCCACCGCCCTGTACGGCAAGGGCGAGCTGATGGGCATGGACGCCCGCGCGTTCGCCGGTAACTTCCTCTGGTCGACCGGGCCGCACCCCGTGCTCGGCCGTGAGTCCTATGCGCACGTGGACATCGCGATGCGCGGCTGCACCGTCTCCGTCGACGGCACGGACGTCGTCGTGGACGGGAAGCTCACCGAACGCTGACCGGCGGCCCGCACCGGCCCGCACCGGCACCGGCCCGCGACGCCCCCCGTACACGCGTCCGTTCACGCGTCCGTTCACGCCTCGCCTTGGAGGAGCTTTGGCGCCCAGCCAGTCTTTCGAAGTCACCGTCGTCGGCGGTGGATTGGGCGGTCTGACCGCCGCGCTCGCCCTGCGCCACAGGGGCATCCGGGTCACCGTCCTGGAGCAGGCACCCGAGCTGGGAGAGGTGGGGGCCGGAATCCAGACGGCGCCCAACGCCAGCCGCGTCCTGCTCGGACTCGGACTGCGCCGCCAACTGGAGGCCATCCACACCGAGCCGCAGGACCAGGTGCGGCGCAGGTGGAAGGACGGCAGCGTCGTCGGCCTGACCAGGCTGGGCCAGTACTGCAAAGACCAGTACAACGCCCCGTACTGGCACTACCACCGGGCCGACCTGCACCGCGTGATCATGGACGCCTGTACGGACCCGTACGGTCCGGGCCCCGTGGTGACCCTGCACACAGACCAGAAGGTCACAGGGCTGGACCGCGGCGACCCCCGGCGCCCCGCGGCCCTCACCGGCGACGGCTGCCGCTACGAGAGCGACGCGCTCATCGGGGCGGACGGAATCCGCTCACGGGTCCGTGACGCCATCGGCGCTGAGGACACCCTGCTCTTCTCCGGCGAGATGGCCTTCCGGGCGCTGATCCCGGGCGACCTGATCGCCGCCGACCCGGCGACGAGGTGGCTCGTCGACCGCTACCAGAGCACCATCTGGTACGGCCCCGACCGGCATCTCGTCCACTACATGATCCGCCGCGGCGAGTTCCTGAACGTCGTCGCCTGCGTACCCTGCACCGACGAGGTCGCCGAGAAGTGGGTGGTGTCCTCCAGCGCGCAGGAGCTGGCCGAGGCATTCCCCGGCTGGGACGACCGAGTCCCCGCGATGCTCTCCAAGGCAAAGGAGGACGTGTCCTGCTTCGCCCTCTACCACCGGCGTCCCGACCCGGTGTGGATGGACGATCACATCGCCCTTCTGGGCGACGCATGCCATGCCATGCTTCCCTACCAGGCACAAGGCGCCTCGCAGGCCATGGAGGACGCCGCCGTGCTCGCGGAGGAACTGGGAGCCGTCACCGCCGACGGCATCCGGGGAGCGCTGCGCCGCTACGTGGACCGGCGGGCCAAGCACGCCGGGATGGTGCAGCAGGCCTCACTCCGCAACAAGACCTTCTACCACTTCCCCGACGGGCCCGAGCAGCGCGAACGCGACGCGAAGCTGGCGCACTTCGACGGAGAGTCCGACGTCTCCTACGACTGGCTGTGGAGCGGCACCCCGCTCAACGACCCCGACCTGGGGTCCTTCTCGTACCAATTCTCCCGGTGAGCCGCGCGGGCGCGCCGGCGCGGCGTCCCCGCTGTCCCCCCTGACAACAGGCGAGCGAACCGGCGTCGGCGCCGTCCACCCAGGCGGCGCGCACGAGCCCATCACCGAACCGTGGAGCGAACCGTGAAGACAGGCGATCAGATAGTCCAGGAACTCCCATGGAAATGGGGTGTCCAGGGCAGGATTTTCATCATCGGTGGCCTCGGCTACCTGTTCGACGCGTGGGACATAGCACTCAACGGCTTCCTCATGCCGTTGCTGTCCAAGGACTTCGGCCTCACCGTCGGCGAGAGCGGTCTCGTCGCCACGGCCAACCTCGTCGGCATGGCGGTCGGAGCCGTCGTGTGGGGGGCCATCGCCGACCGCATCGGCCGTAAGCGGGCCTTCAGCGCCACGTTGCTGATCTTCGCGGTGTTCTCGGTGCTCGGCGCCCTCTCGCCCGACTACTCGGTCTTCCTCGTGCTGCGCTTCCTCGCCGGTGTCGGCCTCGGCGGCTGCATACCCGTCGACTACGCCCTCGTCAGTGAGTTCTCACCGCGCAAGCACCGGGGCCGCATCCTGACCGCGCTCGACCTGTGGTGGCCCGTCGGCGTCACGCTGTGCGGACTGGCGGCGACCCTGATGATTCCGCTGCCGGGCAACTGGCGCTGGATGCTCGCGACGATGGTCCTGCCCGCGCTGCTGCTGTTCTGGGTACGCCGCGGAGTGCCCGAGTCCCCGATCTACCTCACCCGGGTCGGCAGGGAGGCCGAGGCACGGCAGGTCATCGACTCGCTCGTCGCACGCACCGGCGCGGTGCCCGAGCCGTACGAGATCCCCGTGCCCGCCGCGGGCGAGGGCTCCGACAGGCCGAAGGGCCTGCGCGCCGGCTACGAGCAGTTCCGGCGGCTGTGGAAGTTCAACCCCCGCATCACCTCGGTGTGCTGGCTGCTGTTCGTGACGATCATGCTGGTCTACTACGCGGCCCTCACCTGGATGCCTTCGATCCTCAAGGAGGAGGGCTACGACGACACCGCGTCCTTCATGGGCCCCACCCTGATGAGCGGCGTCGGCATCCTGGGCGTCCTGGCCTCCACCTGGCTGGTCGAGATCACCGGCCGCAAGTGGCTCATCGGGGTCTCCGCGCCCCTCTCGACGGCCGCGCTGGTCGGCTTCGCGCTGGTGCTGAAGGTGGAGACGGCCGCCATGGCCGCGATCGCCGTCTTCGGCTTCCTCATCCAGCTGACCATCCCGGTGCTGTACGCGTACGCCGCCGAGCTGTACCCGACGACGCTGCGCGCCAGCGGCTTCGGGTGGGCGTCCTCGGTCAGCCGGATCAGCACCGGATTCGCCCCGATGCTGTTCGGGTCGCTGATGTGGCCGCTGCTCGGCCTGCCGATGACCTTCACGGTGCTGGGCGTGGTCGTGGTCCTCGCGGTCGTCTGGATGGCCTTCGGCGCGCCCGAGACCAAGGGCAAGGACCTGGACGACGTCGATGAGGAACCGGTCCTCGAACAGGTGACTGTTCCGCCGCCGGCTGAGAAGACGCCCGTACAGGGCTGAGCAGGGAGCCGTCCTGCGGGCGCGGGTGCGTGGCCCCTCGTCCCCGCCCCGCAGGACACCGCCTGATCACCGGCCGTCCGCCGCCCTGCGGCCCCGCCGCCCGGCTGTCCCGGCCGTCCGGCAACCGGCCGTTCCACCGACCCCGTCCCCGGGAGGAGAGCGATGAAGCCCGCCGCCTTCACGTATCACCGTGCGCGCGACGTCGAGGGCGCAGCACGTCTGCTCGCCGAGCTCGGAGACGAGGCGAAGATCATCGCGGGAGGCCAGAGCCTCGTGGCGATGATGAACTTCCGCCTGGCACGGCCGCAGCACCTGGTCGACATAGCGGGCCTCGACGGCCTGGACGGGGTCCGTACCGGCCCGGACGGCGGCCTCCGCATCGGCGCCCTGGCCACACACCACGCCGTGGAGACCGCACCGCCCGGGGCGCTGGGTGCCGGCTTCGCCGTCGTACGGGAGGCAATGCGCTGGATCGGGCATCTGCCGATCCGCACCCGCGGAACAGTCGGCGGCAGCCTGGCGCACGCCGACTCCACAGCCGAGTGGTGCCTGCTCGCGGTGCTTCTCGACGCGGAGCTCGTGGCCCGCGGCCCGTCGGGGGAGCGGCGCATCGCGGCGGGCGACTTCTTCCACGGCTACTACACGACCGCGCTGGAGCCCGAGGAGATCCTCGTCGAGGTCGTCTTCCCGCGGCCCGCGCCCAACGCCGCGCTCACCGAATTCGCCGAGCGGCGTGGCGACTTCGCCGTCGTCGCGGCGGCCGTCGACCTCCGGCTCGCACCGGGCGGAGGGCACATCGAGGGCGGGCGTGTGGCGCTCGGCGGGGTGACCCCGCAGCCCGTACGGGTGCCGGAGGCCGAGGCGGTCCTCGCCCGGGGAGGGACGCCGGGGCCGCGACTCTTCGCCGAGTGCGCCGAGTCGGCGGCCGGCGCTGTCAATCCCCCAAGCGACGCGAACGGCAGTGCGCAGTACCGCAGGAGGCTCATCCGCACGCTGGTGGCGCGCGCATGCGAGGAGGCGACGGCCCGATGACGCACGAACACCGCCATGGCCACCACGGCGACCGGAGCAGCGACGGCGACCGGAGCAACAACGGCCGTACGCAGGGGAGTTGGATCGGCGCATCAGTGGGGCGCCGCGAGGACCCGCGTCTGCTGAGCGGACGCGGGTGCTTCACCGACGATCTGGAGGTTCCGGGCACGCTGCACGCGCAGTTCGTGCGCGCGACCGTCGCGCACGCCACGGTCACCTCGCTCGACCTGTCCGCCGTACGGCAAGTGCCGGGCGTGGTGGCGGCGTTCGACGCGGAGGACCTCGCCCTGGCCGACATCACCGCGCGGCTGGGCCGTCCGCTCACCGAGTTCGTGCCCACCGGCATGCCCGTGCTCGCGCGGGAGCGGGTCCGGTACGCCGGTGAGCCGCTGGCGGTGGTCGTCGCGCGTGATCCGTACGCCGCCGAGGACGGCGTCGAGGCGGCGAAGGTGACGTACGAGACGCGTCCGCCCGTCGTCTCCGAGGAGGCCGCACTGGCACCGGGCGCGCCGCTCGTGCACGACGAGGCGAGCGCCAACACCCTGCTGGACGTCTCCATGTTCGCCACCGAAGGCATCGACGACGTCTTCGACGAGGCGCCGTGCGTCGTACGCGTGGAGACCAGGACGGGACGGCAGAACGCCCTTCCGCTGGAGACGCGGGGCGTCCTCGCAGGCTGGGACGACCGCGAGGACCAGCTGCTCATGCGCACCTCCACGCAGGTGCCGCACCAGGTGCGCACGACCGCCGCCCGCTGCCTGGGGCTCGACGAACGCGCCGTGCGGGTCGTAGTCCCCGACATGGGCGGCGGCTTCGGACTGAAGTGCGTGGTGGGCCGTGAGGAGATCGCGGTGGGCGCGGCGGCGCTGCGGCTGGACCGCCCCGTGAAGTGGATCGAGGACCGCAAGGACGCCCTGACCGCCTCCTTCCTCGCCCGCGAACAGCACTACGACGTGCGCGCCGCCTTCGACGGCGACGGCCGCATCCTCGGTCTCGATGCCGGGATCGTCTGCGACATGGGCGCCTACTCCTGCTATCCCTTCACCGCCGGCATCGAACCGCTGATGGCGTCGGCCGAGATGCCCGGCGTCTACAAGGTGCCCGCCTACCGCGTACGGGCGCGCGCCGTCACCACCAACAAGGCGCCCACGGCGCCCTACCGGGGTGTGAGCAGGCCGCAGTACGTGATGGTCATGGAGCGGATCTTCGAGCGTGCCGCACGCGAACTGGGCCTGGGCGCCACGGAGATACGCCGCCGCAACCTCATCACCCGGTTCCCCTACACGGGCGTCAACAACGTGACGTACGACCCGGGTTCGTATCTGGAGTCGCTGAACCTGTGCGAGAGCGCTCTGACCGAGGAGGGCTGGTACGCGGCGAAGGAGAAGGCCGCCGCCGAGGGCCGCCACATCGGCATCGGCTACTCCTGCTTCAGCGAGCGCACCGGCTACGGCTCGGGAGCCTTCGCGCAGCGCAAGATGGAGGTCGTTCCGGGCTTCGACATCTCCGAGGTACGGATGGACACCAGCGGCGCGCTCGTCGTCACGACCGGCACCATGAGCCACGGCCAGAGCCACGAGACGACGATGGCGCAGATCGCCGCGGACGAACTCGGCCTGGACATCGCGCAGGTGCGCATCCACCAGGGCGACACCGACCGGATCACCTACGGCTGGGGCACCTTCGCCAGCCGGTCCATCGCCATCGGCGGCAGCGCCGTACGGCTCGCGGCGGGCAAGCTCGGCGAGAAGCTGAAGACGATCGCCGCGTCGGTGCTCGAAGTCCCCGCTGAAGAGCTGGAGTTGGGCGAAGGGCTGGTGACGCACCCCGCCGGCGGCGGCTCGGTCGCCTACCAGGAGATCGCCGACATCGCCTACCTCAGGTCGCATCTGCTGCCCAAGGGCGCGGAGCCGGGGCTGACGGCGACCGCCACCTTCGACGTCACCGGCGACGGCACCTTCTCCAACGCCACACACGGTGCCGTCGTCGAACTCCACGAGGGGACGGGCCAGGTGGAGATCCTGCGCTACGTCTGCGTCGAGGACTGCGGCGTGGCCATCAACCCCAAGGTGGTGGAGGGCCAGACCAGGGGCGGCATCGCCCAGGGCATCGCCGGCGCCCTGTTCGAGCAGGTCACCTACGACGAGCAGGGCGCACCCTCCGCCGTCAGCTTCATGGAGTACAAGGTCCCCACCGCGATGGAGATCCCCGAGGTGAGCATCCATCATCTGGAGACGCCTTGCGCGTTCACCGAGACCGGTGCGAAGGGCGTGGGGGAGGGCGGCACCATCGGCGCGCCCGCCGCCGTGATCAACGCGGTCAACGACGGACTGCTGCACACAGGAGTCGAGTTGAACGACACCCCGATAACGCCGGAGACGGTGGCGGACGCGCTCGCCGCGACCGTGCCCGACGCAGCGTCCGCACCGGCGCCCGCAGCGGCACGGCGTGCGCCCCGCACCGCGGAATCACCGGAGCACATGGAGCCCACCTCATGACGGAGACGGCACACCGCGAGGCCGATCCGCGGCACCAGCAGCTGATCAGCCTGCACGTCAACGGCGAGGCGCACGAGGTCCTCACCGAGGCACGCCGCACCCTCGTGGACGTCCTCAGGCACGACCTGCGCCTGACCGGCACCCACGTCGGCTGCGAGCACGGAATCTGCGGCGCCTGCACGGTGCTGCTGGACGGCGCGCCCGTACGCGCGTGCCTGATGTTCGCCGCGCAGGCCGAGGGCCGTGAGCTCCGCACCGTCGAGTCGCTGGCCGACGGACGCGAACTCAGCGATCTCCAGCGGGCGTTCGGCGAACACCACGGTCTGCAGTGCGGCTTCTGCACCCCGGGGTTCCTGATGCTCGCGGAGGGGTTCCTCGCCGAGCGGCCACAGGCGTCGAAGGAGGAGATACGCGAGGTCGTCGCCTCCAACCTGTGCCGCTGTACCGGCTACCAGACCATCGTCGAGGCGATCGACGACTGCGCCACCCGGCGCCGCGCGGCACTCCAGCAGCGCCTGGACGAGACGCGTACGGACGAGACGCGTACGGACGAGGCGCGTACGGACGATGCGCGTACGGACGATGCGCGTACGGACGAAGTGTCTGCGGACGAGGTGTCCAAGGGCGGGGCGCGGACGCCTGGGGCGGTCACGGGCGGCACCGAAGAGCAGGAGGAGGTTCGATGCGGATCGACAGCGCGGTCCCGGTGAAGGCGTCGCCAGGAGAGGTGTTCGCCCTCGTCAACGACGTGGAGCGGGTGGCCGGCTGCATGCCGGGCGCCACGCTGGAGGAGAAGGACGGCGACGCCTGGTCGGGAAGGGTGAAGGTCAAGGTCGGGCCGATCACCGCCGCCTACGCCGGGACCGTACGGTTCCTGGAGGTCGACGAGGAGAAGCGGCGGCTGCGCGTACAGGCGCGGGGTGCCGACACCCACGGCAGCGGCGACGCCGAGGCGGAGGTCGGCCTGGAGGTGGCGGAGGCCCCGGAGGGCGCCGAGCTGCGGCTGACCACGGACCTCGTGATCCGCGGGAAGATCGCCCAGTTCGGCAAGGGCGCGGTCGCGGCCGTCTCCGACAGGATCCTCCAGCAGTTCGCGCGCAACCTCGGCAACCTCCTGGAGCAGGAACGGCACGGTGGCGCCGCACCGGTTCCGCGGCTAGCCGCAGCCGCCACCGCCGGGGGCGGCTCCGGCGCGGCGCAGGTGACGCCGGCCGCACAGGTTCCCCAGACGCCCGCCGCGGACTCCGAACTGAACGGCCTGTCGGTACTCGTCCCGCCGTCCGTGGCCAAGTACGCCCCGGTCGTCGGCGCGTTCGCCTTCGGCCTCTTCGAGGGCTGGCTGCTCAGCCGCGCCCTCGGCAACGGGAAACACGGCACGCACCGCTGCTGCACGGCGGCGAGGAGGCACCGATGAGCGAGGAGCCGTACGCGCAGAACGGCCGGAGCCGCTACGGCGAGGAGACCGACCGAACCTACGAGCGTGCCGGATTCGGCGCGCCGGTGCGCCGTGGCAGCAGGCCCGCGCTCGTCGTCGTCGATCTCACCCGCGGATTCACAGAGGACGCCTTTCCCTCCGGCGCCGACATGACCGAGGTGGTCGAGGCGACCGCGACCCTCGTGCAGGCGGCGCGCCCCGTCCGGGTCCCGGTCATCTGGACCGCGATCGCCTACAGCACGGCCGAGGCGCAGGGCAACTCGGTGACCTGGCTGGAGAAGGCGCCCGGCATGCGCGCCCTCGTCGAGGGCACCCGGGCCGTGGCGCTCGACCCGCGGCTGCCGCACAGGCCGGAGGACCAACTCGTCGTGAAGAAGGGCGCGTCGGCGTTCTTCGGCACGTCGCTCGCCGCCACGCTCACCGCACTGGGATGCGACACGGTGCTGGTCTGCGGCGCCACGACCAGCGGCTGCGTACGGGCCACGACCGTGGACGCCGTGCAGTCCGGCTTCCCCGTCCTGGTGCCGCAGGAGTGCGCGGGCGACCGTGCCCAAGGGCCGCACGACGCGGCGCTGTTCGACATCCAGGCCAAGTACGGGGACGTCGTTCCGCTCTCCGATGCTCTCGCCTATCTCGGCAAGCTTCCCGCTCCCGCGCTGCCCGGCCATCCGGCCGGCTGACCGCCGGCGCACGCCCGTCGGCGTCCCCCGACCCACCCGCTCGCACCACCCGGGCATCACCCGCACCACGAACCAGAGGAACCACACATGCCGGACCGGTTCATCACCCAGCCCGCACTCGCCGACCTGGCAGGCGTACCCGCCCGCAGCCGCTGGATCCGCTCCGGCTCGCTGCGGCTGCACGCCCTCGACTACGGCGACGGGACCGGCGGTGAGCGCGTGCCGATGCTGCTGCTGCCGGGGATCACCAGCCCCGCCGTCACGATGGATTTCGTCGCGCGGCGCCTGACCGATCTCGTACGCCCGATCGTCCCCGACATCCGCGGCCGGGGCTTCTCCGACGACGGCGACGGCTACTCGCTGGAGGCGTACGCCGAGGACACCGAGGCCTGGGTCACCGGCCTCGGTCTCCAAGGCCCCGTGATCGCGGGCCACTCGATGGGCGCCCGGATCGCGGCTGTCACCGCCGTACGGGCGAAGGTGGCCGTCCGCGGCACGGTGCTCGTCGACCCGCCCATGAGCGGCCCCGGCAGGGACCCGTACCCGACGACGCTGCCCGCCTTCCTCGGCCAGCTTGAGCAGGCGGTGCGCGGGACCGACGCCGACGAGGTGGCCGAGGCATGGCCGCGCTGGCCCCGCCGCGAACAGGAGCTGCGCGCACACTGGCTGTCCAGCTGCGGCGAGGAGGCGCTGCGGGCCACCCACCACGGCTTCGAGACCGAGGACTTCTTCGACTGGTGGCCTTCGGTGCCCACACCCACGGCGCTGCTCTACGGGGAGGACAGCCCGGTCGTCACGCCCGCCGGCGTCGAGGAGGCGACGGAGAGGCACCCGCAGGCCCGGCTGGCCGGAATCGCCGACGCCGGGCACATGGTCTTCTGGGACAACCCCGGCGCGGCTCTGGACGCTCTGCGCGAGGCCCTCGCCGCCATGCTCGCGTGAGCGGGCGGCGGGGTGCCGCGGGCGGTACGGGGATCAGCGCGCACGCCGGTGCCGGAGCCGGCGCGGGAACCGGAGCCGGTGCGGGAATCCGCGCCGGAACCCAAAGGGAGTCCCGCCCAAACCGGTGCCGGAGCCGGTTCGGGAGGCGCGGGACTGCCCGTCGCAAGGCCGTGCTTTAGTGGGCCCATGGCTGACAAGACCACACCGGCCTCGGGCACGGCTGCCCCTCCCGCTGCGCTGCTCGCCGCTCCCGGATATCAGGTTCGCCGCCTCTACCAGGCATACCTCGCGGCATGGGTGCGCAGCGTCGATCCGACGCTGACAGGCCCGCAGTTCGCGGTTCTCACCGCGGTCGACGCCGCGCCGGGACACGACCAGAGCGCGATGGCCTCGGCGGTCGCGCTGGACACCTCCACGATGGCGGACGTCGCCCGGCGCCTGGAGAAGCGCGGGCTGATAGTGCGCCGCACGGCCGCCGACGACGGGCGCCGCAAGCTCCTCTTCCTCACCGAGGACGGCGAGCGGACGCTGCGCGAGGCGGACGACCGCGCCCGGGCCCTCGACGAGCGGCTGCTGGAGGGTTACAGATCCAGCGCGGAGCGCAGCGAGTTGATGCGTGAGCTGACGCAGCTGGCGGACCACTGGGAGGGGCTCTCCGGGGATGCCTGAACCGCAGAGGTGACCCCGGTGGCCCGCACGCGAGGCCCGCCCCCGGAAAGCGAACGGTCAAGGGCCTTGCGCGACCAATTAGTACGTGTTCGGATTAATTCTGTGTGCGGCTGCTGCGCGCGCCGTACGCCGGAAAGACTGGAGGCCCCATGGCAGAGCACGCAGAGCACGCAGAGCACGCAGAGCAAGCAGAGCGCCCGGACCAGGTACGGAACGCGGACCACCACATCGGCATGATCGTCCCGAGCTCGAATCTGACGATGGAGACCGAACTGCCTCGCATGCTGCGGGAGCGGGAGGCGGCCGACCCGAGCGACCGCTTCGTCTTCCACAGCAGCCGGATGCGGATGCAGAAGGTGACTCCGGAGCAACTGCGGGAGATGAACGCCCAGACCGAGCGGGCCTCCCTCGAACTCGCCGACGCCCGGCCCGATGTCGTCGCCACCGCCTGCCTCGTGGCGATCATGGCGCAGGGCCCGGGCCACCACTGCACCGCGGAGGACGAGATCACCTCCGTACTCAAGGGGCAGGGCGCCGAAGTGCCGGTCGTCTCCAGCGCGGGCGCGCTGCTCAGCGGGATCGAGGCGCTCGGCGCGAAGCGCGTCGCGGTCATCACGCCGTACATGAAGCCGCTCACCGAGACGGTCGTGAACTACATCGAGGACGCCGGGAGCGAGGTCGTCGACTCGCTCAGCCTCGAGGTCCCGGACAACCTGGCCGTGGCCCGCCTCGACCCCGAGGGCCTGCGCGAGCACTGGCGCCGCCTCCACCTCGCCCGCGCCGACGCGATCGTGCTGTCGGCGTGTGTGCAGATGCCCTCGCTCCCGGCCGTGCAGTACGTCGAAGACGCCTCTGGCCTGCCCGTGCTGACGGCTGCGACCGCGACGACCTACCGCATCCTTACCGAACTGGGCCTGAAGCCCTTCGTTCCGGACGCCGGCGCGCTTCTCGACGGCGGGCACTGACAGCCGGCGGCGCCGTCCAGCCGACGCGCCTCAGGGCCGCCGGCCGATCTCGCACATCTCCCGCGTCCAGGTGCGCGCCTGTTCGGTGAGGGTGATGCCGAGGCCGGGGCGCCGGGGCACGCGCATGCGGCCGTCGCCGATCTCCACGCGCTCCTCGAACAGCGGATCCAGCCAGTCGAAGTGCTCGACCCACGGCTCGTACGGATAGGCCGCCGCGAGATGGAGGTGGATCTCCATCGCGAAGTGCGGTGCGAGCTGCAGATGCTGGTGCTCGGCGAGGGCGGCGAGCTTGAGGAACTGGGTGATGCCGCCGATGCGCGGAGCGTCGGGCTGGATGACGTCCGCCGCGCCTGCCCGTATCAACTCCCAGTGCTCCGCGACGGATGCGAGCATCTCGCCGGTGGCGACCGGGGTGTCCAGGCAGGCGGCGAGCGCCGCATGGCCCTGTGCGTCGTAGGCGTCGAGGGGCTCTTCGAGCCAGACCAGCCCGAAGTCCTCCATGGCACGGCCCATCCGCCGGGCCGTGGGCCTGTCCCACTGCTGGTTGGCGTCGGCCATCAGCGGCACGCCGTCGCCCAACTGCTCGCGTACGGCGGTGAGTCGGCGCAGGTCTTCGCCCCTGTCGGGATGGCCCACCTTGATCTTGACTCCGCCGATTCCGCCGGCGACGGAGGCCGATGCGTTCTCCACCAGTTCCTCGACGGGGGTGTGGAGAAAACCGCCCGAGGTGTTGTAGCAGCGTACGGAGTCGCGGTGTGCGCCCAGGAGTTTGGCCAGCGGCAGGCCGGCGCGCTTGGCCTTCATGTCCCACAGCGCGATGTCGAACGCGGCGAGGGCCTGCGTGGCGAGGCCGCTGCGGCCCACCGAGGCGCCGGACCACACCAGCTTCGTCCAGAGCCGTCCGATGTCGCTCGGGTCCTCGCCGATCAGATCGGGTGCGACCTCCTTGGCGTGGGCGAACTGGCCGGGGCCGCCCGCGCGCTTGGAGTAGCTGAAACCGATTCCCTCGTGACCGTCGTCCGTCGCGATCTCGGCGAAGAGCAGGGCCACTTCGCTCATCGGACGCTGCCGTCCGGTGAGCACCTTGGCGTCGCTGACGGGTGTGCCGAGGGGGAGACGGACGGAGGAGAGCCTGACCCAGCGGATCATGCCGGCGGCCGCGCCGGCGTCTTCCCTGTGCGCTGCGTCGAGGGCGCTGTGTGTCGTGTTCACGGCTGCGTCCCGGGAGTCGAGGTGTCTCGGGGCCGGGGAGTCCGATTCCGCTCCGGCGGCTGCACACCCATTGACCCCGCCTGGCCACAACCATAACCTCCATTCTCATACATGGACACCATCTCAGTATGGAGACAGCTCCGATGACCGAAGTGGCTCTGGTCTCTGCCGTGGGCGCCATGAACTCGCCCTGCAGACCGTGGCGTTCACATCACTGAACCGTCAGAGCCGTTCGTCCGACTCGTCCGTACGGGACCGCCGACGCCGGGCGGCGCGTGACCCACGCGATCCCGCAAGCACACACGCCACGCCTGAGGAGAACTGACGCATGCCCCTGGTCGCCGTCGGGATCAGCGTTCTGATCCTGCTCTTCCTGATGACCAAGCTGAAACTCAACGGCTTCGTCGCCCTGCTCCTGGTGGCCGTAGGTGTCGCCCTGGTCCAGGGAATACCCGCGGCGGAGATACCGGAGGTGCTCGCGGGAGGCATCGGGGACCAGATCGGCGACACCATGCTCACCATCGGCCTCGGCGCCATGGTCGGCCGTGTCATGGGGGACTCCGGCGCCGCCCAGCGCGTCGCCGGCAAGCTCATCGACGCCTTCGGCCGGCAGCGCGTGCAGGTGGCCATGGTGGTGACGGCAATGCTCATCGGCGTCACGATGTTCTACGAGGTCGCCTTCGTCATCATCGTGCCCGTCGCGTTCACCATCGTCAGGGTCACCGGGGCGAACCTGCTGTGGGTCGGACTTCCGATGTCGATCACCTTGTCGACCATGCACAGCTTCCTGCCGCCGCACCCCGGCCCGACCGCGGTGGCCGCGTCCTTCGACGCCTCGGTCGGACTGACGCTGTTCTACGGCCTGTTCATCGCCGTCCCCCTGGGCGCGCTCATCGCGCTGGTCTGGCCGCGGCTGCCGTTCGTGAGGGCGATGAACCCCTCCATCCCCAAGGGCCTGGTCAGCGAACGCGTCTTCACCGACGAGGAGATGCCGGGCATGGCCTGGTCGCTGTTCGTCGCGCTCTTGCCCGTCGTGCTGATCGCGGGCGCCGCCGTGACCGACATGGCCGCCTCCGGCTCGAACGGCTTCCTGCACTTCATCGCCTTCATCGGCTCGGCACCGATCGCGCTGCTGCTCACGCTGCTGCTGGCGGTCTGGGCCTTCGGCCCGCGGATCGGCCGCAGCCTGTCGGAGGTCAGCGCGTCGTGCACCTCGGCCGCCCAGGCGATGGCGATGATCCTGCTGGTCATCGGCGCCGGAGGCGCCTTCAAGCAGGTCCTCGTCGACGGCGGCATCTCCGACTACATCAAGGACGTCACCCACGGGTGGCCCGTGTCGCCGATCATCCTCGCGTGGCTCATCGCCGTGATTCTGCGCGTCGCACTGGGATCGGCCACGGTCGCCGTCGTCACCGCGTCGGGAGTGGTGCTGCCGCTCCTGGCGGGCAGCGGAGTCCACCCCGAGATCATGGTGCTCGCCGTCTCCTGCGGATCGATCGCCTTCTCACACGTCAACGACCCGGGCTTCTGGATGTTCAAGGAGTACTTCAACCTGTCGGTCATCGACGCGATCAAGGCACGCACGACGTACACGACGGTGCTCGCGGTCCTCGGTCTGGGAGGCGTACTTGTCCTCGAGTGGGCTCTTGACGCACTCAACCTGTAGGCGGACAGGGGTCGTTCAGGCGTCGTCGGCGGGGGGTTCGCCGCGCGCCCTGCGGCGGGCCTGCCCCGACACGCTGCCGATCGCGAGGCCGATCGGAATGCCCACCCCGAATCCGAGGGCGATGTTGTCGAACACGAGCAGCCCGAACACCGAACCGAGCATCATGCCGATGACGATGCCGTTCATGTAGCCACCCCCGCTCGCGCCCGCGCCCGGAGTGCCGCTCTCCTCGTTTCCGTCAGCCATCGGGCCATTGTGCGGGGGCGGCGGCTGCTTTGGCGAGGCGTACTGCAGGAACGCCGTCCACTCATCGACTCCGGAGGCGGGCTCCGGCCTCCGGCAGGCAGGTGTAGATGCGGCCGGAGCAGGGCAACAGCAATCGAAGTACGATTGCTGTTGGACAAGGGTTCGCCCGGCAATTGCTGGTCGGTGGTATGAGACCTTTCGTCGGACGGACCGGAGTCACGGATATGAAGCGCCGGTCCGGCTCGTGCCGGTATTCGGTCGCGCTTGGTTCGGAGGGTCCTGAGATGGGTGACAGCCGTCCCCGGCCTGTTCAGCCGCCGCAGCGCGGGCCGTCCGGGCGCGGGTCGCGCGAAGCGGCCGAAGTGACCGCTGAGGTCATCGAGTTGCTCGAAGTGCTCTGGGAGAAGGGCAGGGACGCGGCGTCCACTTCTCCCGTCTCGGCTTCGCAGCTGCGGGTGCTGTACTGCCTGGACCGCGAGGACGGGATGAACCTGCGGACCCTGGGGGAGAGCCTGGGTTCCGCGCCGTCCTCCGTCAGCCGCCTGTGCGACAGGCTCCAGGCACTGGGCTTTCTCGAGCGCCGTCCCAGCTCGGTCAGCCGGAGGGAGCTGGAGCTCCACCTGACGCGGCAGGGGAAGGACTACCTGCGCGGTCTGCGGCTCCGGCGTGAGGAGTCCCTGACCGCCACCATCGCCGCGATGCCGCCGAAGGCGCGTACGGCGCTGCTGGAGGGACTCACAGGGTTCCGGGACGTCGCGGAAGAGCTGATTCCCCAGCGGCGGCTGACAGTTCAGAAGCAGACCGGCAAGCCGGCCTGACCACCCTCGACGGCGTCCCCTTCACGCGGAGGGAGCCCCGTCTACTGCGCGAAGTTGTTCCTGCGTCGCACGCCCTGCTCCTGCGCGTCTCCTGCGGGCCCGCCGTATTCGCGCCCGTACCAGTCGAGGCAGAGCACGAGGGCGTCGTCGTCGAGCGGTGTGACTCCCCTGTAGTCGCCGAGTTCGCGGAGTATCGCCCGGGGCACCTGTGCCGCCGGCAGCAGCCTGTTGGCGTTCAGGGAGCGGCCGAGCGTGTGCTCCCCGTACCGCTCGCCGCCCTGTGACGCTGTGTCGTAGACGCCGTCGCTGGCGAAGAGCAGCCGGTCGCCCGGGTCCACTTGGAAGTGCTCGGCGACGAACGGGGTGTCCTCGAACATGCCCAGGGGAAGCTGTGCGTCGAATTCGAGCGCCTCGACCTTGCCCTCCCGCATCCTCCAGACCCTGGGGGAGCCGGCTTCGACCACTTCGACCCGCCCCGACTCCAGCTCGAAGCGCATCAGCAGCATCGATACGTACGCCGCGCCGCGGTACTGGGCGTAGACGGCCTGGTCGGCGAGGAACGCCTGGTCGGCGAGGCCGAGGCCGGCACGGCGGGCGTTGCGCATCGCGTTGACGGCGAGATTGCTGAGCAGGGCGGCATCGATGCCTTCGCCCATGCCGTTGGTGACGGCCACGGTGAGGTGATCGGCCGATGTGGACCAGTCGAAGTTGTCCCCGAAGATCGCGTACGCCGGTTCCAGGTGGGCACCGAGAGCGAACTCGGGCCTGCGGCATGAGCGTCCCGGCAGCAGCTGCCACTGCATTTCCGCGGCGAGAGTCAGACGGGCCGCCCGCCGGGCCAGTACGTAGAGATCGGTGTCACGTTCGGCGACCATGATCTCGTGGCCGAGTGCCTCGCTGAGCTGCGTGAGCTCCGGCAGAAGTGCCGGGGCAGCCGCGCTCTCGGGGACAGTGACTGACAGCACCCCTACGCGGTCGCCGCGCACGCTCACGGCCACATGGGCGGTCACTGTGTCCGCGCTGCGGTCCCGTGTCACGACCGGGTCCGGGGCGACGAACGCCTTGCCCTGCGGACTGCCGTGAATGGGTACCGGATCGGTGGTGAGCAGCACGGGCTCCACCAACTGCAGGCTCCGTACCCCGTAGTCGGCCATGCGCAGCTGCACGCCGACAGCGTCGTAGTGCCGCCGCATCGCCGCGTCGACGACGTCGAGCAGTTCGTGCGGGGCGGCGGCGCGCAGAGCACGCTCGACCTTGGCGGTTCTGTCCACTTCTCCTGTTTCCGGCCAGGCCCGCATGGAGCAGGGCGCCCGGCTGTGGGGTCCTCGTGACCACGTCTTCCGCGTCAGAGTACGTGCACACGGAGTCTTCACTTCCACGTCGGAAACGTGAAGACAGTCACACCTTCCTGTGTGGCGGGCGAAGAGAAAGTCGTCCCGGGGGTGTGGCGTCCGGCGTCTCGGGCAGGTAGAAACATGCAGGACGACAACAATTGCCGTACGGAGGCTTTCATGGGTGTCACCACCGCGCCGACGGCCGGCGCCACGGACGACAGGGCCGATACGGCAGGCAACGCCGAACTGCCGTTGATCACCGACCCGCAGGCCGTCGCGCCGAGAGACGCGCGACGCATGACACAGCTCTTCCTTCAGCGCCTCGACGAACTGGAGGAGGGCACCGCCGAGTACCAGTACGCACGCAACACGCTGATCGAGCTGTGCCTCCCCCTGGTGGGCTTCGCGGCGAAGCGCTTCCACCAGCGGGAAGACCAGCACGAGGACATCCGGCAGGTCGGAACGATCGGGCTCATCAAGGCCATCGACCGGTTCGAGGTGAACCGCAACGTCGAGTTCACCTCCTTCGCGATCCCCTACATCACCGGCGAGGTGAAGCGCTTCTTCCGGGACACCACCTGGGCCGTGCACGTCCCCCGCCGGCTCCAGGAGCAGCGCATCGCCCTTGCCCGTGCGACCGACCAGCTGGAGGCGCGGCTGGGCAGGTCGCCCAGCACCGGGGAGCTGGCCGAGGCGATGGAGATGACAGCCGAGGAGGTCAGCGAGGCGCAGATCGCTGCCAACGGCTACTCGACGCACTCCCTCGACCTGTCCACCCAGGAGGATGCCGACACGGACGAGGGCAGTACGCTGCTCGGCCGGGTCGGCCACTGCGACCCGGAGCTCGAGAAGATCGAGGACCTCAACTCGCTCAAGCCGCTGCTCGCAGAACTGGAGGACCGCGACCGCAGAATCCTCGAGATGCATTTCGGTGAGGAACTCACACAGCAGCAGATCGGGGAAAGGCTCGGTCTCTCGCAGATGCACATCTCGCGTCTTCTGCGCAAATGCCTGGACGGTCTGCGGACCGGCATGACGCAGGACTGAAGTGAGGTTCTCGCCGGTGATCCGCTGCTGAGCTTCTTCATCCGCCCCGCGCGCGGGGCGGCAGCCGGGGCAGGTGGTATCGGTGGCAGGCCGAGAAGAATGAATGCGGCATGAATGGCGGGAGCGTCCGAGGGGGCCGCTCCCGCCATTCATGTTCGTGTGCTTCCCTCACTCACTTCCCTAGCGCGCGACCGTTCCTCAGGGGCATCCCGATGTCTTTCCGGCGTCCACGCTCTGCTGCAGCACATCGCATGTGTACTGGAATTCGTCCATGACCCGGGTGGCCTCCACAAGCAGAATTCCGTACGGCTGTGTCAGGTCGCTGACCGGAAGTTCGCATGCCTCTGCCTCATCGACGAGACGGGAGCGCTGCTCCTGTGACTCCGCCGCGGCCGAGCACAACTCGCGCGCCTGCTCCAGCAGGTGATCCTCATCGATCCGGCTGAACAAGTCGGTGATGTGAGCCAGCGACGAGAGAAAGTCACCGTAGTGCTGGAGGAAGTCGTCGTAGGTCTCCCCGTCCGCTCTCCCGTCGTGCCACTGATCCAGGCTGCGGACCAGGGAACCCACCTGATGCGTGACGCGCCCGAGGGCGTCCACCACCTCCTTGTAGCCGGAGAAGCTGGTGTGGCTCCCATGGCGGCGCAGCAGCCGGCGCGGGTTGTAATGCGCGCTCTCCTGGGCTTCCTGCACCGACGACTGCGCCTGGCGCACGAGCCCGGGCAGATCCTCCGCACGCCGGCGCCAATGGCGTGTGCGCTCCCCGTCCATCTTCCGTTCCCTGAGAGCCGGATAGATGTCGCCGACGAGGTTGCAGAGCGAGTGCGCAAGCGTGTGGATTCCGTGCTCGGCGCTGCGGTACCGCATGGGCGGGAGAACCGTCACATTCACCAGGACGCCGACCGCGCATCCGATCAGGACGAGCAGGACGATCTGGCCCAGCTGGCTGACGCGTTCGGTGTTTCCGGAAGCCGACACATAGGTGGAGAAGGCGAAGAAGGCCGCCGTCGTGACCTGAGAGCCCTGAGAGCCCAGGTGCCGCCACCGGCCTATTGCCAAGGCGACCAACGACACCAGCACGAACGTCAGGAGTTCCGGGCCCGCCAGGAAACCGAGCGCTCCCTGCAGAGCCACGCCAGTGGACACGGCCCCGACATAGCGCAGAGCCTGAACCACGGATTGATAAACGGTGACCTGCATGATGACGACGGCTGAGAACGGCGCGAATGCCGGGGACCGCGCGCCGATATGGTCATGAGCGATCACCCATGAAATCGTGGCTGCCAGTGCGCATTTGGCGATCAGTGCGACGGTGTGCCGCTCGTGCCCGTCGGAAGCGGCCGCGCGGCTGAGCCATTGCCTGGTCCGTGCCCCCAAGCCCTGGTCCGCCGCCTGCCTTTGATGTGGTGGCGCCGCTGTCTCGGACAAATTTCTCTCCCTACAGGTGTTGCCGGCGGACCGTGGGTTCCCCACAGTGCTGATCCATAACGTCGTTGTGACCGACGTCTCTGTGACACCGGACCGCTGTCAGGAGGGGAATGGAGGATTTCGGCTACCTCGCGTAACCTGCGCCGCATGAATACGACCGATGCCAGTCCTTCCCTGACTTCCGTCCCCGGACCGACGAATACCGCAACACGCAAGCAATGGCTCAGGAGGCGCCTGGAGAAACTGATCGGAATCGCCGCCACCGAAGGCAACGATCTCCGTGTGCTGCGCAACGGCGACGAGATATTCCCGGCGATGCTGAAAGCCATCCGCGCCGCTCGATACACCATCGACATGATGACGTTCGTCTACTGGCGGGGCGATATCGCCCGCGAGTTCGCGGGCGCGCTCGCCGCCCGTGCCCGGGAGGGCGTACGAGTACGGCTGCTGCTCGACGGGTTCGGCAGCCGCCTCATAGAGCAGGACCTGCTCGACGACATGGCCGACGCCGGCGTCCGAGTCGTCTGGTTCCGCAAGCCGCTGTGGATCTCCCCGTTCAAGCAGAACCACCGCTGTCACCGCAAGGCTCTGGTGGTCGACGAACGGGTGGCCTTCACCGGCGGTGTCGGCATCGCCGAGGAGTGGTCCGGCAACGCCCGCAACGAGAACGAGTGGCGGGACACTCATATAGAGGTGCGGGGCCCGGCAGTCGACGGCATCGCGGCGGCTTTCGCCCAGAACTGGGCCGAAACGCATCACGAACTCTTCGACGACAGCGATCGTTTCATCGAGCACGACGTTCACGGGTCGTCAGTGGTGCAGGTGACCCGCGGTTCCGCCAGTTTCGGCTGGCAGGACATGCAGACGCTGATTCATGTGGTCCTTGAGACGGCTCAGGAGCATGTCCGCCTCGCCACCGCCTACTTCGCACCGGACGAGCACTTCATCGGTCTTCTGTGCCGCGCGGCTCGTCGGGGCGTGACGGTGGAGGTGCTGGCGCCGGGGCGCTGCACCGACAAACGTGTGTGCCGGATCGCGGGACAACGGCACTACTCCGCGCTCCTGGACGCCGGAGTCGAGATCCGCGAGTACCAGCCGACCATGTTCCACGCCAAGATCATGACGATCGACGGGGTGGCCGCCCTGATCGGCTCGACCAACTTCAACCGCCGCTCTCTGGACCACGACGAGGAGGTGATGCTCACGGTGCTGGACGAGGACTTCACCGCCACCCTCGACCGTCAGTTCGCCGAGGACATGCAGGTGAGCCGTGTGGTCGATCCCGTACGGTGGGAGCGAAGGGCCTTCGCACAGCGCGCACTTGAGACTTCGGTCCGCCCGATCCGCCGTTTCCTGTGAGGGCTCGCGGCGGCACGCGTCAGACCGCGAACTCCACGAACGACGACCAGGCATCGGCACCGAAGGAGAGCGTGGGCCCGAAGGTGACCTTCGAGTCCCGTACGTGGACGGTCCCTGGGCATGCGGCGATTTCGAGGCAGTCGCCGCCCTCCCCGTCGCTGTAGCTGCTCTTGAACCAGCTCAACTCACCAGTCGTGAACTCGTCAGTGCTCACAGTTCCCCTAGTCGCTTCTCGATGAAGGCCAGTGACTCACGTGGAGTGAGTGCTTGCGCACGGATGATTCCATGCCGGGCGGCGATCGAGCGGACTTCCTCTCGGGCCGAGGCAGTTGTGCTGCGGCCTTGCGCCTCCATGTAGGCGACCTGCTCGCCTCCCTTAGGGCTGAGCAGTTTGAAGGGGCCGCCCAGACCTGCGTGGTCCTCCCTGCCGCACGGCATGACCTGGATTTCCACATTGCGCTTCGCGCCGACGAGGAGCAAGTGCTCCAACTGGCCGCGTAGTACGGGACTTCCGCCGAGCGGCCGCCGGAGAACCGGCTCCTCGATGACGAAGCTCAGCGTGGGCGCAGGGCGCCGCTCGAAAATCTCCTGGCGCGCCATACGGGCCGCGAGCCTTTGCTCGACGGTGTCCTCGTCGAGCAGCGGGCGGCGCATGCTGAAGACCGCGCGGGCGTAATCCTCGGTCTGCAAGAGCCCGTTGATGATGTGGGTGTCGTAAACGTGCAGCTCCACCGCCTCCGCCTCCAGCCGCGCCGCGTCGCGGAAGAACGCCGGGTAGCGCGCCCGCGCGACCTCCTCCTTCATCGCGCTGAGGAGGCCGCCCGCCTCCAGCACGCGGTCCGCCGCGTCGATCATCTCCGGCTTCGGGATGCGGCGTCCCCGCTCCACCGAGGCGACGTGGTCCGCGCCGTACCCGATGCGCGAGCCGAGCTCCGCCTGGGTCAACTCGGCGCGCTCCCGCAGGAGTTTGAGCTGTCTGCCGAAGCACTTGAGGAAGGCGCCCGAGCCCTCACCGTCCGCTCCCTGGGTGGTCATATTCCGTACCTCCGCACCGCCTCGTGGCCCTCACGGCGGGTAACGACGGTCAGACCGGTCAGTGCGCGCGCCGCACCGGTACAGCCGGTCTCCGTACCCCGTGATCTGCTGGTCACAGTAGGTGCGGGCGGACAGGCTCGGAGGCATGTCCGATGAATTTCACGAAGCAAGTCCCGCCGTCGGCACGGAGGTTGAGCCTCAGCTTGCACAGTCCGTCACCGTGGCCGCTCCCAGGTTCGCCATGCGGTTCACGTCCACTCCGCGCGGAGCCCGTCTCGCGCGGCGTCTTGTCGCGCGGCGGCTGGCCGACTGGGGCCATCCGTACGGATCGGAGACCAACGAGACCATGACCCTCATCGCCGGCGAGCTCGCCGCCAACGCCGTACGGCACGGGCACGTCCCCGGGCGCGACTTCCGGCTCGCCCTGACGGCGGCGCCCGATGTGCTGCGTATCGAAGTCACGGACACACGGGGCGAGTTGCGGCCGGCGTGCAGGGTGACCGGGCCGGACGCGGAGAGCGGTCGCGGTCTGCTGCTCGTCTCGCAGCTCGCGGAGCGCTGGGCCGTGACCACCGCGGGGCCGACGCACCCGGGTAAGACGGTCTGGGCCGAAGTGCCGACCGCTCCGGCCCCACCCCGTGCCCGCCCGGACCAGGCAGCGGCTCCTTCCGGACCCCGGTGACGGCGGGGACCGGCGGTGAGCTGGATGAGCTCGTCACCGACTTCGACGAGGCTCACGGTCCGGCCGATCCGGAAGCCGTGGCGGCGAAGCGTCGTTCCCTTCTCATGCCGCCCGCAGGTCGCCCGCACCCTTAAGGCGGAGCGGTATGCCGCGTGGCCCCCAAGCGCGAATGTCGCTTGTCGCCGCGGGCACCCTGCGGCACAGTGCTGCGGATGAGCGTGCGACGCATCGTGACGGACCTGCCCGGCCGGGCACCGGCGGAGAGCTGAGCGGGCGGTGAGCAGCGACCTGGTCGTCGTCGGCGGCGGCATCCTCGGCGCCTCCGTGGCCTATCACGCCGCCCGGGCCGGTGCCGCCGTGACTCTCGTCGACGCGGGGCGGCCGGGCGGCGGCGTGACGGCGGACTCGTTCGCCTGGATCGGAGGGCCCGGCGTACGCACCGGTCCGGCCGCCGCGCTGCGGGCGACCGCCACGCAGGAGTACCGCCGGGTCGAGGCCGAACTGCCGGGACTCCCGGTGACCTGGTCCGGCTCTCTGTCCTGGGGTGCGGCGGACGCGCAGCCGGAGGCGGGGCCCGGGCAGGAGATCGTGGACGCGGCCACCGTGGCGACGCTCGAACCCGCCCTGCGGCAGCCCCCGGAGTGGGCCGTCTGGGCACCCGGTGACGCCGCCGTCGACCCGGTGGGCGCGACCGAGCACCTGGTCGCGGGTGCCCGCGCCCACGGCGCCCGGGTCCGCCCGGACACCCAGGTCACCTCGGTCAGCCGGGACGCCGCGGGCCGGGTCGCCGGGGTCGAGACGGCCGAAGGGTCCCTCTCCGCTGCGACCGTGGTGCTCGCGGCCGGGGTGGCGACGGCCGCGCTGGGCGCGTCGCTCGGCGTACGCGTCCCGGTCGGCCCGTCGCCGGCGACGCTCTTCCGGTTCAGCGCTCCGGCCGGACTGGTCCGCACCGTGGTCAACAACCGGGACTTCGACCTCCGGCAGGTCGCCGGGGATGAGCTGCTCGCCGCCGCGGACTCGCCCGTACGGACTCTCGCCGCCGTCCGGTCCACCTTCCGCGGCGCCGCGGACGTCGAACTGCTCAGCACCCGGGTCGGCGTACGCCCCATGCCGGCCGACGGCGAGCCGATCGTAGGCCCGGTCGTCGAGGTGCCCGGCCTCTACGTGGCGGTGCTGCACGCTGCGGTCACGCTCGCCCCGGCCGTGGGCCGCCTGGTCGCGCGGGAGCTGGTCGACGGCACCGTGGAGCCGGTGCTGGCGGACTGCCGCCTCGGCCGCTTCCAGGGCGGGACTTCAACCACCGCGTCGCCGGGCTCCGAACGGCACACCTAGGGCGACCCGCATATCGCCCCCATTCCGGCCGTGTGACCTTGATCCGCCCTCCGGCTACTGACAGCGTCCTGCTCACGGGCCGAAGTGGCCGTGGCGTGCGTCGAGTTCGAGGAAGCCGGTGATCAGCCGTGACCGACCAGGCAGGTGTGTGGGAGCTGCGGCTGGGCGTGTACGCCACGCATGCGCAGGCAGAGCAGATCAAGGAACAGATCACCAGGCTGCTCTGCCCTGACCCCGAACACGCGCCGCCGTGCCCGATCCCGTGGTCCGCGCTCCTGCTCCACGAGTCGGATCTGGAGGACGCCGACACCTATCCCGAGCTCGTCGAGCAGGCCCGGATCGAGAGGCGGCAGCGCGGTGGTTGACCGGCTTCCTGCCGTGCGCCTGGAGGCACGGGCGCGGCGGCACGTACCTTCCTGGTCCAGGGTGCGGCGACACTGACCGCGTTTCACGAGACAGCCACCTGGGCGACGCTGCCGGAGATCCGGCTGATGACGCGGCTGACCGGCTTGGAGGTGGTGGGCGTCAACGGGACGTACGCGGGCGAGGACTACGGCACAAGCTCGCGGGAGATGCTTGTGGTTCTGGAGCGGAAGTGAGCGGAGTTCCTGTGATTGCGGCAGACCGCGCGACGGTCACGCTCGGCGAGACCACGCTGCTCGCGGCCACGACGTTCACGGTGATGCCGGGCGAGTTGTGGGGTGTCACCGGCAGCAACGGTTCGGGGAAGACCACCCTCCTGCGTGCCTTCCTCGGCAGCCGGAGCCTGACGGACGGTTCGTGCTCGGTGGGAGGCGAACCGGTCGACATGGCGAAGCCCGCCCACCGGCGTCTGGTGGCTTCGCTCGTCGAACCGATCCCCGTCGCCCGGGACATGACGCTGCGGGAGCAGGTGACGCTGGTCGCCGCTTCCTGGTATGGCAACGCACCTGAAGCAGCCGAGCACGCGGGCCGGATCATCGAGCAGCTGGGGCTGGCCTCGCTGGGTGAACGCTTTCCCCATCAGGTCTCGTCCGGGCAGGCGCAACTCTTCAGCCTCGCACTGACGTTCGTGCGTCCTGCCGGTGTCGTCCTGCTCGACGAACCCGAGCGGCACCTCGACGATCACCGGATCGATCTGGTGGCCGGCCTGCTCACCGAGCGGGCGAGGGAGGGTACGGCGTTCCTGATCGCCACCCACGAGGCCGCTCTGGTGGAAGCGTGCGACGGCCGCGTGGAGTTGGGATGACGGCGGACAGCATCACGGTGCCGGAGACCGATGACGGAATCCGCGTCAGCGCCGTATGGCACCGGTACGCGCGCCGCGGCGACCGGGCCACGGTGCGGGGCCGCGCGTACACCGTCTATCTCATCGCTCTGTTCGTCCTCATCTATCTGGTACCGGTCGTCTACACCGCCAGTACGTCGCCGGCGCTGATCGCCGTGGGATCTCCCGCCGGGGCGGCACCCGCCGCCTGGGCGATCGCGGTGACGGTGTGCTGGGGTGCCCAGCTCGCCGGCCGGTTCTGGGGGCCGCTGGTGATCCAGCCCTTCCTGCTGCACGTGTTCACGTCCACCGACATCCCTCCGGCGTCCTACCTCGGCACGATCGCCCGGCGCCGGCTGGCGTACGTGAGCACGGCCGTACTGCTGTCGGCGTGCACCGCGACGTACCTGACGACCGACCTGTACCGCGAACTCGGCCTGGCGTTGCAGGGTCTCGCGGCAGCGGCGGGGCTCAGCGCACTCGCGGCGGTGGCCTGGCTGTGGGGTCAGGTCCGAGCGGTGCCGGGCAATGTGCTGCTGGCCTCCGCCGCGGGTGCCGTGGCGCTCGCCGTGACCGTGATCGGCCGAGTCGCCCCGGGCGGCGGGGGCGGGCTGTGGCTCGTCGCCGGCGTGCTGGCGGCCGGGGCCGCCGTGATCGGGCGGACGGCCTTCCGGTCGATCCCGGCCATCGACCTCGCCAGACTCGCACGCGAGTCGGCGCGCGCCTCCCAGGCGCAGACGTATGCGTTGACCGGTACGCTCCACCACGCGCTCGACCTCTACCGGCCCGAGCCCCGCCGGTACACCTCGGCCCTGATCCGCACGGACGGCACCCTCCGCGGACATCTCACACAAGGCGCGATCCGAGCGCTCCGCACTCCCGGTCGCGCCGCCGCGGCCGTGGTGCTTCTGCTCGCCGGCGGCGCCGTGCTGACGCTCGGGGCGGCCGCCCAGGAGGGCCGGCCGGCTTTGGTGTCGTGGATGGCCGGGTCGGTCTGTGTGTACCTGGGGTCCGGGTGGGTGAGTGAGACCTGGCGCGGTCTGCGCGACGAGTTGACTCTGCCCCCGCTGTACGGCGAGCGGTGGGGCGGGGTGCTCGCCCGTACGCTGGCGTGGCCCGTACTCGCCGTCACCGCCGGCACGTGCGCCGGAAGCGGTCTCGCGCTCACCACGCCGTGGTGGCCGCTTCACGGCGAATCCGCGGCCGGCACGCTCCTGCTCCTCGCGGGATCGCTGGTGTTGGTGCTCGCAGCCAGGTTCCTGCGTGAGATGAAACTGGACCTGCCGCTCGAACTGCTCATGCCCATCGCTTCACCGCTCGGCGACCTCTCCGGACTGCGCATCGTGGCGTGGCAGTTCGACGGCCTCGTGGCCGTAGTGGCCGGGATCGGCCTGATCAGCGCCGTCCCGTCCGCGCCCGGCGCCACGGCGCTCGCCGTCGCCATCGCTGCCTGGTACGTCTGGTCAGGCCTGCGCCGCACAGGATGGGGCCACCGAGGTCTCCTCACCCGCCTCAGCCGCACCTGAGCCGGCGACGGCCGGCGGCCTCGGTGGGGCCCGTCAACTGCCCGCCGTCCGACGCGTGTTGAGCCGGGGCATCGCGCGCAGTGCCCAGGCAGCCACGGATGCGAGGTAGTTGGTGAGGGCACACACTCTTCTCAGGCGTCCGCTTCTCCCCTTATGGGATGGATCAAAGTGACATTTCGTCTCGCCGAGGATCTTTCACTTTTTCAACTTTGAAGCAGCATCTTGCGTGGGCCGGAGGGCTCGGCAAATATTCGCCTCAGCGCTTGTCAGGGACACGGCGGGTAGGCCCGTCGTGGGTGTCCGGCTGCGCCCAACGGGCCCACCACCCCAAGGGCCCCCCGTTCTCCAAACTGGAGGAAATTTCAGTGAGAATCACGCGAACCACCCCCCATCGCACCCTTGCGAGACGCGTGCGCCTCATAGCAGTAACGTCCGGTCTCGCCACCGCGGCCGCGATCGCCCTCCCGGCGAGCGGCGCCACGGCGGCCGAGCCCGCTCCCACGAAGTTCAGCGCCGCGGCGCTGAGCGACGCGTCCGACGCGCTGCGCAGCGCGCACGTCGGCGGCGCCGCCTGGTACACCGACAAGAAGGCCGACAAGGTCGTCGTCACGGTCGACAGCACGGTCTCCAAGGCGGACCTCGCGAAGATCAAGAAGGAGGCCGGCCGCAACGCCGGTGCCCTCGAGATCAACCGCACCGACGGCAAGTTCGAGAAGTACATCGCCGGCGGCGAGGCCATCACGACGGGCGGCGCCCGTTGCTCGCTCGGCTTCAACGTGCAGGACGGTGCCGGCACCAAGTTCGCCCTGACCGCCGGCCACTGCACCAACATCGGCAGCTCCTGGTCCATCGGCACCACTGTCGGCAGCAGCTTCCCCGGTAACGACTACGGCCTGATCCAGCACTCCGACCCGGGTGCCGCCGACGGACGTGTCTCCCTCTACAACGGCTCGTTCCAGGAGATCACCGGTGCCGGTGACGCCTCCGTCGGGCAGTCCGTGCAGCGCAGTGGCAGCACCACGGGGCTGCACGGCGGCAGCGTGACGGGGCTGAACGCCACCGTCGACTACGGCCCCGACGGCATCGTCGAAGGCATGATCCAGACCGACGTCTGCGCCGAGCCCGGCGACAGCGGCGGCGCGCTCTTCTCCGGCGAGACCGCTCTCGGTCTGACCTCCGGCGGCAGCGGCAACTGCTCCTCCGGCGGCGTGACCTTCTACCAGCCCGTGCCCGAGGCGCTCGCCGCCTACGGCGTGAGCATCATCTGAACCCACCGTCAGCACGGCAGGGAGGCTCTCCCTGCGTGAGGTGACTGCCGGCCTGTGCGCCCCAGCGGGGGTGCGCAGGCCGGCTGCTGTGTGTGCGGGGTGCGCGCGCAGGCGCGGGGTCGCCAGAAGGCGTCGGCGAGTAAGACGCCAGCGACGTAAGACGAGCTAAAGTAAGATCTAATCTACGTTAGATTGAATCTACCTTTAGCCGGAGGCCCCGCATGGAGTTCCAGGGTCGCGCCGCGGATCTCGACCTGCTGGCGCGGGAGTACGGAACGGTCGCCGACGGCACGGCCGCCACACGCGGCAGGGCCGTGATCATGACGGGGCGGCGGCGTGTGGGGAAGTCGAGACTGGCGCAGGAGTTCTGCGACCGCTCCGGTGCGCCCTACATCGTTTTCCAGGCGACCCGTGGGCGCAATCCCGCGGCGGAGCGGGCGGACTTCACCTCTGCGCTCGCACAGTCATCCCTTCCGGGCGCGGAGCTGGTCGCCGGCTTGCAGGGCGGGGACTGGAACCAGGCGCTGCGGGCGCTGGCCGTGGCGGCACCGGACGATACGCCCAGCGTCGCGGTGATCGACGAGGTGCCGTGGCTGGTCGAGCAGGACCAGGAGTTCGAAGGCGCACTGCAGACCGTCTGGGACCGGCATCTGTCGGCGAAACCGCTGCTGCTGCTGCTGGTCGGCAGCGACATGTCGGTGATGGAGGCCCTGCAGTCCTACGGGCGGCCCTTCTTCGGCAGGGCGGCGAAGATGACCGTCCTGCCCTTGAACGTGGCCGACGTGCAGTCCATGACCGGCCTGGACGCCGCGGATGCGGTGGACGCTTCGCTGATCACGGGAGGCTTTCCGGAGCTCGTCCAGTCCTGGCGGCCCGGGACGAACCGTGAGGACTTCCTGAGACAGGCTGTCGCGACTCCTCTCTCACCGCTGCTCGCCGCCGGAGAGCTGTCGCTCCTGGGGGAGTTCCCCGAAGCCTCGCGCTCACGGGCCGTGCTGGAAGCCATCGGAAGCGGTGAACGGACCTTCGGTGCCATCGCCGCACAGGCCGGAGGCGCCGGCGCGCTTCCCTCCGGCACGCTCTCTCCCTTGCTGAACATGCTGCAGGCCAAGCGGATCGTGGCCGTCGACCTCCCGCTGTCCGCGAAACCGGACAGCAAGAACAAGCGCTACCGCGTGGCCGATCCCTATCTGAGGTTCTGGCTTGCCTTCCTGCAACGCAGCATCCCGCTCATCGAGCGGGGCCGTGGTGATCTGGCGCTGGAGCGCATCGAGCGCTCCTGGACGACATGGCGGGGCAGGGCAATCGAGCCCTTCGTCCGTGAGTCACTGCTGAGGCTGCTGTCCGGCACCTGGCCCGGGATCGAGGCGGTCGGCGGCTGGTGGAACCGGCAGAACAACCCCGAGGTCGATCTGATCGGGGCGGACCGTGCGCCGGTCGCCGCGCACGTGCACTTCGCCGGGTCCGTGAAGTGGCTCGAGAGTCAGAGGTTCGCCCGCCGGGAGTACGACGCGCTCGTCCGCGACGTGGCCGCGGTTCCGGGCACGAGCGAGGACACACCGCTGGTGGCGGTCTCACGGTGCGGGGTGGAGGAGGGACTTCCGCTCGCGGTGAGCTGGGGGCCCGAGGAACTCGTACGGGCGTGGCAGCCGGGGTAGACCGCGCCGGGCGGTGGCTTTCCCGGGCATCCGGGCGGATCAAACAGTCCGGTGACGTGGCTGCCGTCCTGCGGGCCGCGGCCCTCCTCGCGGCATAGCGTCGGTGCGACGGACCGCACGGCCGTCACGCACCGCGGAGGATGGCATGCAGGCCAAGGAGCACCCGGGAGACTCCCGCCCACCGGCAGAGGGTGAGTCCACCGGACCCGGACCCCGACCCGGAGCCGGACCCGGATCGGGACCGGGCCCGGGCCCCGGACACGGCGCACGCCGCGCGCCCGAACAGCCGCGCGGAGGCGCCAAGCCGGGCGGCGGGAAGTCCGCCCGGCTCCTGGATCGCGCCCGCGACGTGGGGCCGCCCCCCGGCCCCACGCGGCCGGGATTCTGGCGCAGCCCGCTCCGCGGCCCGTGGCTGACCTCGGTGTTCGGACTCGTCCTGCTCGTCGGCGTCCCCGTGCTGTTCGTGACGGGACTGCTCTCGTACGCCGCCTACAACCCCGGCCTCGGACCGCCCAACGACAAGACTCCGGAGGCGGGCTGGCTCGGCTTCTACCTCTTCCCCTGGCCGACCGACCCGCCGTGGCTGTACCGCCTCAACCAGGGAGTGCACGTCACGCTCGGGGTGGTGCTGGTGCCGGTGCTGCTGGCGAAGCTGTGGTCGGTCGTGCCGAAGCTGTTCACCTGGCCGCCGGTGCGCTCGCTGAGCCATGCGCTGGAGCGGCTGTCGCTGCTGCTGCTCGTGGGCGGTGCGATCTTCGAGTTCGCGACCGGCCTGCTGGATGTGCAGCTGGACTACATCTTCCCCGGCTCCTTCTACACCCTCCACTTCTACGGCGCGTGGGTCTTCATCGGCGCCTTCGTCGTGCACATCGCCTTCCGCATCCCCCTCATGGTGCGTGCGCTGCGAAGCCGCGATCTGCGCCGCGAGCTGCGTACCCCGGCCCGGCGCACCGAGCCCGAACCGGCCGACGAGACGGGCCTGGTCACCCCCCATCCGGCACCGGCCACGATGTCGAGGCGCGGCGCACTGGGCATGGTGGCTGCGGGCTCGGGTGTGCTGTTCGTGGTGACGGCGGGTCAGAGCATCGGCGGATCGCTGCGGGAGACCGCCGTGCTCGCGCCCCGGTACACCGACCCCGGTACGGGGCCCAACGGATTCCAGATCAACAAGACCGCCGAGGCCCGCGGAATCCGCGCCTCGGACATCGGAGCGGAGTGGCGGCTCACGGTGCGGGGCCGCGACGGGGCGAAGAAGGTGCTCACACGGCAGGAACTGCTGGACATGCCTCAGCACACCGCCGCGCTCCCGATCGCCTGTGTGGAGGGCTGGTCCACCGAGGACCAGCGGTGGAGCGGTGTACGCCTGTCGGCGCTCGCGGCGCTGGCCGGGTTCCTGGAGGACGACCCTCCGGACGTCTTCGTCGAATCGGCGCAGCGCAGCGGCTCGTTCCGCTCGGCGGGCCTGCGCGACAACCAGGTCCGCGACCCGCGTTCGCTGCTCGCGCTGCGGGTCAACGGCGCCGATCTGTCGCCGGACCACGGCTATCCCGCGCGGGTCATCGTCCCCGCCAACCCGGGCGTGAACAACACGAAGTGGGTCACGGACCTGACCTTCGGGGCGCGGCCGTGAAGCGCATCGGCAAGGGCCGGAGCCAGGGCACGGGTGGGAGGAAGGGCGGCGGCGTGGGCCGTCTCCGGGACCGGTACGGTGCCTCGCCGCTGCATCTGCTGCTGGTGCTCTGCTCGTTCGCGCTGACCGGATACGCGGGCGTCCGGCTGCTGGACGGGGACACCCTCGGCGTCGTCCTGTGGTTCGTCGGAGGGGCCGTGGTGCACGACCTGGTCCTGGTGCCGCTGTACTCGGCGGCAGACCGTGCGCTGCGGGCCGCCGGCGCCCGCGTCCCGCTCGGGAGCCGTACGCACGACGAGGCGGCCTGGCGGGAGCAGATCAACTACGTGCGCGTGCCCGCCTTCGTCTCGCTGGTGCTGCTCCTCGTCTGGTACCCGCTGATTTTCGACCGGGTCGGCCACTACGCCTCCTACACCGCCCTGGAGCCGGGTGTCTTCATGGGCCGGTGGCTGCTGGTCACAGCGGCGCTCTTCGCCGTCTCCGCGCTCTGTCTGACGGCGCGTGCGTGGCGGGGACGGCGCGCCCTGCGGCGGGCCCGCCGTACGGGAGAGGCGTAAGCCCCCTACGCCGGCCCCTCATCCCCCGGAACGCCGCGCGACGGCGAAACCGTGGGCCGGGACGGTGACTTGGGCGCCCGGCGCGGTGGCCGTACGGCTGCCCGCGGGCCGTGCCCGCACGTCGTACAGCTCGACGGTCACGGGCCCCTGACCCGGCAGCGTCACCCCGGCCGTGTGCGGCTGCCCGTCGCCGTTGTGCAGCAGGGCGAGGCTCTCCTCCGGCCCCGACAGCACCAGACGTGCCACCGCGGGCCGTACGAGTACGGCGTCCACCCGCAGCGCCCGCCCACCGACGCCGTCGGCGCGGGCCCGCAGCCGTCCGCCCGGCGCGAAGGTACCCGGAAGCGCCACGGGCGTCAGCGCGCCCGGCGCGGCCGTGATGCCCTGTTCGCCGCCGGTGCCGTGGTCGATGCGCGAGGTGCGGCCGGAGCCGCGGCCGGAGCGGGAGCCGGGCCAGGTCGCGCCGGCGCCGCCGTCACCGCGCCAGACCGTCGCTCCCGCGTCCCTGTCGGCCACGAGGTCGACGACCGGCGAGACGAGCAGCGGTCCCCGGGCGTCCTCCGGCAGCGTCCAGGAGACCGCACCGTCCTCGCGCAGCGAGGCGTACGCGCCGCCGCCGTACTGCGACTCCCCGGTCCAGGCGTTGTCGGGGCGCACCGCCTTCGCCGCGCCCGTCAACTCTCCGTCCTCCGCCTCCAGCACGCGCAGCCCGTCCCGCTCCATGCCCACCCCGCCCGAGCCGCCGCGCCCCGGCGGCCGGGCGGCTGCGCTCGCACCGCCGTCCGGCAGGGCGTCGAGCGCGAGCATCGAAAGCAGTCCGTGGATGGTGGATTCGGCTCCGGAGTTGCGGTTGATCTCACCGTCCGGCGCGATCCCGTCGAATGTGACGCCGGTGTCCGGGTCGTAGACCGCCTCGCCTGCCGCGTTCGCACCGAAGTACCAGGACGCGGTGAGCGCGGCCAGCGGGTACAGGCCCGGAGCGCCTCCCCTGTCCGCGACCGCGAGCAGCGCGCGCAGCCGCGAGTCCACGCCGTACGCGATCTGGTTGCGGTCGACCGGTGCGGGCAGCCAGCCGTTGTCGCAGCCTCCGGCGGTCAGCAGTCCGGGCGTGAATCCGGCAGTGTCGGCCAGCGCGGCGGCCAGCAGCGCGGGACGCCCGAGCACGTCGTCGGCGGCGACGAGAGCGGTCGGCATCTGCGCACCCCACGCGTGCCACTGGGAGAGGGACTGGGCGCTGGGCAGCACGGCACCGTACGGCCAGCGTCCGGGACCGCCGGACGCCATCGCTGCGATGCCCTCCGCGAGCCGGGCCGCCGCGCGGCGCGCGCGGGCGCCGCCGCCCGCGCGCACGTACGCCGCCAGCCCGAGCACGGCCTCCGAAGTGGCGTCCGCGCCGTGCGTGATGAGCCAGCCGGGGACGCGCCGGCCGTCGGCCGTCTCCCAGGTGCCGTAGCGGGTGAGGACGTCGCGTTCCAGTGCCCCCAGGGCGAGTTCGAGGCGGTCGCGGAGGAACGAGGCGAACGCGGGGTCGGCACGCCGGAAGCCCTCGAAGCCCTCGCCGAGCGCCCATATGAGACGCGCCAGCCAGTAGGACGGGCCGGAGTCGGACGGGTCGGGCTTCTCCGGCGGGTGGGCGCTGCGGGTGAGGGTGCCGTCGGCCTGCTGCCACAGGACGACGTTGCCCGCGTGGGGGCCGTCGGTGGTCTGCAAATAGCAGACGCCGCGCAGCAGTTCGCGCGCGGAGCGCCGGCTGTGCGCCGAGCCCGTGGAGGTCCAGTGCCTGAGATAGACGACGGCTGCGCGTGCCACGTCGTCGGCGTTGAACGCGCCCTGCTCGTAGTGACCGGTCTCCGGGTCCAGCGCGCCGCCGCCGATTCGCCGGTACGAGCCGTCCTGCTCACGCTCCGCGTAGGTCCACAGCGTGCCCAGCGCGGGCTCTTCGCGCAGCCTGTACGTGTCGTGCCCGGGGACCGGCGGTGGTGTCACCGTGTCGCAGAGGAAGTCGAGATGGGCCAGTTCGGTCAGCGGGCGCCGAGGGTGACTGCGGCCCGTACGGCCGGTGGCCGCGGCCACCTCGCGTGCGGGGACGGCCCGTGCGTGCGCCGCCTGTGCGTGTGCGGCGCCCAGCACCGATGCGGCCGGTACGGCGGCTCCCAGGGCGAGGAGTCTTCTGCGGGGCACGCTCGGCACGCTCATTGGTTCGGCTCCTCGTCGTCGTCGACGGCTGCCGCCGCGGCTCGTCGTACGTCTCGTCCCGTGCCCGGTCCGGTCCGCCGGCCGGGAGGGCTCGCACCCTGCCCGTTTAAATCGGTTTAGACAAGCCTGCGACCGGACTTGGGGCGCAGCCGCTACCGCTGAATCGCCGTGCTGTCGAGGCCGGCGTACGAACAGGCGGAAAAGAGCGGGTCGTTGAGTCCTGTACGAGCCGCCGAGCGTGGCCGGACGGTGCCGTTGCGGCTGAAAGCGCACATTCTTGGCCCGTCAAGCTGTCGAAATCGCATCCCGCGAACCCCGGCACACGTGAATTCGTGGCAGATACTTGCCATTGTGTGTCCCTCTCTTGTGACTCACGAGTATCCCGGCGTACTTTCTCCGCGCGTAGACATTCCGACCCCCACCGGGACAGTCGCCAGGAGGCCGCCGTGACCGCCAACCAACGTGACGCAGGCGCGAGATCGAGCAGACGCACACCCACGGGCACAGCTCGCGGACCGGCCGTCCCCGGGGTGTGTCCGGGCTGACGGGCCCCGGAATCCGGCGTGCGTTCGCGCATTTGCGCAATGACGACCAACGACACCGGGAGCTGGGGCACAATCCCCGGACAACCGGATTCGTCCGGCGTCACACGTCTCAGGTCGCGGGCAGGGTCGACCTCCTGCCGCCGGCCTGCCCGGCGAGGCCGCCGGCGGTTCCGGAAATCCCCGCTTCAATGCTGTGATCTGCCACACAGCCCCTGTGTGGTACGTAAGCGGACGGTTACATGGCCATGACAAACGTAATGACCGTTGCGTTCCGTCTCCGTGACGTGTGCGTCAAGGCCCGGCTCGCTGTACCAGGGAGGGCGAATTGCCCTGCCGTGGGTACAGCTCTCCCGGTTGACGGAGAGTGACGAGCACGCGGAAAACCTTAGGTTGACCGCGTAGTAACCGTCCCGTCTACTACGCATGGTCAGCTGACCGCAGCGATCGTGCAGTCGGGAGAGCCCAATGAGGATGCTGGAAACGGACGCGTCCGACGTGTCCTCGTCATCGGTTCCAGTCATCGCGATCAACCCTGTTCACCGGCCGTCACCGCGGCTCACCGCGGCCGCCTGTGCCGCCGGCGCACTCGGAGTGCTCGAACTGCCAACCGGTGACGGTGCGCTGCGCGAGGCCGCGGAGCATCTCGACCGTACGGACCGCTGGGCCGCCCGCCCGTTCGGAGTGCGCATCCGTCCCGGATGCCCCGTGACGGCGGGCGACCTTCCCGACGCCGCGGACACGGTCCTCCTGGCCGACCCCGCCAGGTCCCCCGGGGAATTCGGCGGACGGCGCGTCCTCGTCGAGGTCACGGGGCTGGACGAGGCGCGCCGCGCCGCGGCGGCCGGCGCGCACGGTCTCATCGTCCGCGGCACCGAAAGCGGCGGCCGGGCCGGGGAGTTGAGCACCTTCGTGCTGCTGCAGCACGTCCTGGCGGACCGCGGCCCGGCGGACCGCGGCGGCGAACCGGCCGCCGGACTGCCCGACTGGATGCCCGTGTGGGCGTGCGGGGGAGTGGGGCCCCGCACCGCTGCCGCCGCCGTCGCGGGCGGCGCCGCCGGCGTGGTGCTCGACACGCAACTCGCGCTGCTCGACGAGGCGGGTCTGCCGCTGGAGATCACCGAAGCGCTCGCCGGTCTCGACGGCTCCGAGACGGTGCTGCACCACGGCATGCGCGTACTGCGGCGGCGGGGCCCCGGGGCACCCGAACTGCCACCGGACGCCGCGGAGTTCACCGCCCGCATCGGTGGCGACGACCTGCGCACGCAGTTCCTCCCCGTCGGCCAGGACGCCTTCCTCGCCGCGTCGTTCGCGCGCCGCTGGAAGACGGTCACCGACGTCGTACGGGGCATCCGCGAAGCCGTCGCCGCCGCCTTCGAGGACGACGAGGCGGCCACCGCGCTCGGCCCCGGCGCTCCCGGCGCCGCCGCCCTCGGCACCCGGCTGCCCGTCGCACAGGGCCCGATGACCCGCGTCAGCGACCAGCCGGAGTTCGCCGCGGCCGTCGCCGCCGACGGCGCGCTGCCCTTCCTCGCCCTCGCCCTCGCAGGCGCGGAGCAGACCAGGACGATGCTGGAGGCCACAAAGTCGGCGCTGGGCGAGGCGCCCTGGGGCGTGGGCATCCTCGGGTTCGCGGACGAGGAGATCAGGGCGGCACAGCTGGAAGCCGTACGCCAGGTGCGGCCGACCCACGCGATCATCGCCGGCGGCCGGCCCGCGCAGGCCTCCGCGCTGGAGGCGGAAGGCATATCCACCTTCCTGCACGTTCCTTCGCCCGGTCTGCTGCGGCAGTTCCTCGCCGCGGGCGCCCGCAAGTTCATCTTCGAGGGCGCCGAGTGCGGCGGCCACGTCGGGCCGCGCAACAGCTTCCCGCTGTGGGAGGCCCAGACCGAGATCCTGCTGGAGTTCGCGGAGAAGGAGAGACCCGGCGCTGCCGGTGAGATCACCGTCCTCTTCGCCGGCGGCGTGCACGACGAACGATCCGTCTCGATGGTCGCCGCACTGGCCGCACCGCTGACCCGCTCCGGGGTCGCGACCGGCGTACTGATGGGCACCGCCTACCTCTTCACCCAGGAAGCCGTGCAGGCCGGGGCCATCCTTCCCCGGTTCCAGCAGCACGTCGTGGCCGCCCGGCGCACCGACCTCCTGGAGACCGCACCCGGGCACGCCACCCGGTGCGCACACAGCGCGTTCACCTCGCAGTTCGCCGCCCTCAAGGAACAGCTGCGGCAGGCCGGGGTGCCTGAGCGGGAGATCTGGGAACAGCTGGAGAAGTTCAACGTCGGCCGGCTGCGCGTGGCCAGCAAGGGCATCGAACGCGTCGGGCCCGAGCTGCGCGGCGTGGACGAGCAACGACAGGGCGACGAGGGCATGTTCATGGCCGGCGAGGTCTGCGTACTTCGTCAGGACGTCACGACCGTCGCCGCGCTCCACGACTCCGTGGGCGAGCGCGCCGCGGCATGGCTGCGGGAACGCGCGAGTGAGCTGCGGGCCGAACTCGGCCTCGCACAGGGCGGACCGGGGCACGAGGAGGAGGCCCACGCTCCCGAGCCGCTGCGCATCGCGATCGTCGGGATGGCGGGGATGTTCCCCGGCGCCGAGGACCTGAGCACCTTCTGGGCCAACGTGCTCGCGGGCAAGGACTGCGTCACCGAGGTGCCCGGCGAGCGCTGGGACCCGGAGCTGTACTACTCGCCCGACGGCGACGGCGAGCGCACTCCGTCGCGCTGGGGCGGATTCCTCCCCGAAATACCCTTCGACCCGCTCAGCTTCGGAATCCCGCCCGCTTCGCTGGCAAGCATCGAGCCCGTGCAGCTGCTGGCGCTGGAGGCCGCGCGCCGCGCGCTGGCCGACGCCGGATGCGAGGGAAGGCCGGTCGACCATGCCCGTACGTCCGTCGTGTTCGGGGCGGAGGCCGGCAGCGACCTGTCCAACGCGAGCGTGCTGCGCACGGTCCTGCCTTCCTACCTCGGCGGGGATCTGCCCGAAGCACTCGACGAGCAACTGCCGCATCTGACCGAGGACTCCTTCCCCGGCGTGCTCGCCAACGTCATCGCGGGCCGCATCGCCAACCGCCTCAACCTCGGAGGCGCCAACTACACGGTCGACGCGGCGTGCGCGTCCTCGCTGACGGCCGTGGACGTGGCCTGCAAGGAACTGGTCACCGGCACCAGCGACATGGTGCTGTGCGGCGGCGCCGACCTGCACAACGGCATCAACGACTACCTGCTCTTCTCCTCCGTGCACGCCCTCTCGCCGACCGGGCGCTCCTCCACGTTCGACGACGGCGCCGACGGCATCGCACTCGGTGAGGGCGTCGGCTGCGTCGTGCTCAAGCGCCTCGCCGACGCCGAACGCGACGGCGACCGCGTCTACGCCGTGATCGACGGCGTCGGCAGCGCCAGCGACGGCCGGGCCCTCGGCCTCACCGCGCCACGCCCCGAGGGCCAGCGCGCCGCGCTCACCCGCGCCTACCGCAACGCGGGCGTCTCACCGGCGCAGATCGGCCTGATCGAGGCGCACGGCACGGGCACCGTCGTGGGCGACCGTACGGAACTGACCACGCTCACCGAGGTGTTCACCGAGGCGGGCGCCGAGCCGGGCAGCTGCGCCATCGGCTCGGTGAAGTCCCAGATCGGGCACACCAAGTGCGCGGCCGGGCTCGCCGGGCTGATCAAGACCACCCTCGCGCTCTACCACGGCGTGAAGCCGCCGACGCTGCACATCGAGCAGCCCAACGCCGCCTGGAGCCAGGAGGACAGCCCGTTCTTCTTCCACGCGGCGGCGAGGCCCTGGGCCGCCGAGGCCGCCGAACGTGTCGCGGGTGTAAGCGCATTCGGCTTCGGCGGTACGAACTTCCACGCCGTGCTGCGCGCCTACGACCAGGCGCCTTCCGTGCACTCCAGCGACGAATGGCCCGTCGAGCTGTTCACCTTCCGTGGCAGGGACGACGCCTCGGCGCAGCGTGCCGTACGCCGCCTGCTGGAGAAGACCGAACAGGCGGAGCAGGGCGCGCAGGCGCGTGCCGGACAGCCGCGCGCCAGCACCTGGCGCCTGCGGGACTACGCCCTCGGGGCCGCCCGCGTCAGCGACTCGGCCGCCGTGCGCGGCGAACCCGTGCGCATCGCCCTCCTGGCGCAGAGCGTGGACGAACTGCCCGCGCTGCTGCGCCGCGCGGCCGACGGCGTGCACGACCCGTCCGCCGGAATCTTCGCGGCGGCGGGAGCGCGGACGGAGTCCGGGGGAGCCGCGGCCACCGGGGGTCCTTTGCCGGGCCCGGCCGGGGGGACCCCCACCGGGACGGAGTCCGGGGGAGGCGCCATCGCGTTCCTCTTCCCCGGCCAGGGCAGCCAGCGACCGGGCATGCTGGCGGACCTCTTCGTCGCCTTCCCCGAGCTCCAGCGCTACCTGCAGCTCGGGCGGCGCTGGGCCGACGCCCTGTATCCGCCGACCGCGTACGACAAGGCGACCGCCGACGCGCAGCTCGCCCGCATCACGGACACGGCCGTCGCACAGCCCGCCCTCGGCATCGTCGAACTCGCCGCCGCCGACCTGCTCGCCTCGCTCGGCATACGTCCCGACATGGCCGCCGGGCACAGCTACGGCGAACTGGTCGCGCTCGGCGTCGCCGGAGCGCTCTCCCCCCAGGACGTGCTCACCGCGAGCGCCGCGCGCGCCGAGGCGATACTCGCGCAGATACCCGAGGACGGTGACGCGGGCGCGATGGCCGCCGTCACCGCCGTACCCGAGAAGGTCGACGAGGTGCTGGCCCTGGCCGGCCTCGACGGCGAGGTCGTGACCGCGAACCGCAACTCGCCGCGGCAGACGGTGATCTCCGGGCCGACCGAGGCCGTCACGAAGGCCGTCGGGCACCTGCGGGACGCGGGCCTGTCCGCCAAGCCCCTGCAGGTGGCGTGCGCCTTCCACAGCCCGCTGGTGGCGGGCGCGGGGGCGGAGTTCGCGCGGACGCTCCAGTCGATGTACCTGCACGCACCCGGACTTCCCGTCTGGGCCAACAGCACGGCCGAGCCCTACGACACCGTCCCCCATGCGGTGCGCGCAGGGCTGGCCGCCCAGATCGGATCACCGGTCCGCTTCGCCGAACAGATCGAGTCCATGTACGCCGCCGGTGCCCGCGTCTTCACAGAAGTCGGGCCCGGGAAGGTCCTGACCAGGCTTGTCTCGTCGATTCTCGGTGACCGTCCACACAGTACGGTCACACTTGAGGACGCCAGGCGCCCAGGACTGTACGGTTTTCTCGCCGGTGTCGCACAGCTCGCCGTCGCCGGCGCAGACGTGCGAACCGGAAAGCTCTACCAGGGGCGGGACGCCGTCGACCCGGAGAGCGCCACCCCCGGCAGGCCCGCCGGCTGGACCGTGGACGGTCAGCTCATCCGTCTCGCCGACGGCACCGTTCCGCCCAACGCCCTTCGTCCCCCACGCCCTGTCACGGAGCTGATCGTGCCGGAACCCCCCACCGAGAACGGCGTCACGCCGTCCGGTCCGGACGCTCTCATCGCCGAATTCCTGCGCACCAGCAGGGAGATGGTCACAGCGCAGAGAGATGTGCTGCTGCGCTATCTGGGAGCCGCCGAACTGCCGCCCCCGCCCGCCGGTTCGCCGGCGCCGCCGTTCCCCACGACGGCCGTCAGCCCCGGCACCGCGGACGCGCCCGCCGCTCAGGCTCCGCCGGTGCCGTCCGCGTCGGCGCCCGCTCCTTCGGTGCCCGCTGCCGCGTCGCCTGCTGCTGCTTCGGTGCCTGCTGCCGTTGGTGCCGGTGGTGTGCCGTCGGCGCCGCCGGTGTTGTCGGCGGATGCGGTGCTGGAGTCGGTGTTGTCGGTGGTGGCGGAGCGTACGGGTTATCCGGTGGACATGATCGAGCCGGGCTTGGATCTGGAGGCGGATCTGAGTGTGGATTCGATCAAGAGGGCTGAGATAGCGGGTGAGTTGGCGGTCCGGCTGGGGTTGCCTGCGGGCCGGGACGCGGATGTGGAGGAGCTGAGTACGGCTCGTACGGCTTCGGGTATCGCGGAACTCCTCGTCGCCGCACTCGGCGCCGCTGCCGCGTCGCCTGCTGCTGCTTCGGTGCCTGCTGCCGTTGGTGCCGGTGGTGTGTCGTCGGCGCCGCCGGTGTTGTCGGCGGATGCGGTGCTGGAGTCGGTGTTGTCGGTGGTGGCGGAGCGTACGGGTTATCCGGTGGACATGATCGAGCCGGGCTTGGATCTGGAGGCGGATCTGAGTGTGGATTCGATCAAGAGGGCTGAGATAGCGGGTGAGTTGGCGGTCCGGCTGGGGTTGCCTGCGGGCCGGGACGCGGATGTGGAGGAGCTGAGTACGGCTCGTACGGCTTCGGGTATCGCGGAACTCCTCGTCGCCGCACTCGGCGCCGCTGCCGCGTCGCCTGCTGCTGCTTCGGTGCCTGCTGCCGTTGGTGCCGGTGGTGTGTCGTCGGCGCCGCCGGTGTTGTCGGCGGATGCGGTGCTGGAGTCGGTGTTGTCGGTGGTGGCGGAGCGTACGGGTTATCCGGTGGACATGATCGAGCCGGGCTTGGATCTGGAGGCGGATCTGAGTGTGGATTCGATCAAGAGGGCTGAGATAGCGGGTGAGTTGGCGGTCCGGCTGGGGTTGCCTGCGGGCCGGGACGCGGATGTGGAGGAGCTGAGTACGGCTCGTACGGCTTCGGGCATCGCGGAACTCCTCGTCGCCGCACTCGGCGCCGCCTCTCCGGCCGCCGCGGTCCCAGTGGCCCCCGCGGCCGGCGAACCGCAGACTGCCGCCGTCTCCGAGGTGCCCTCTTCCGGCGGCACCTCCCACGCCGACGCCGTCGTCGTGGCCCCGCAGCGGCTCGAGTTCACCGAGACCGAACTGCCGGCGCCGCCCGCCCCCGACATCTCCGAGGGCACCGCCGTCACCGTTCTCGGCGGCGGCGCGCTCGGCACGCTCGTCGCGGAGCGGCTGCGGGAGGCGGGTGCGCTGCCGCAGACCGTGCCCGACGGGCAGCAACTCCCCGAGGACCTGGGCGAGATCGTCGTCCACCTGCAGGCGCTGGAGTCCCCGGACACCCAGCTGCCCGAGACCTTCCCGGTCTTCCAGAAGGTCCTGGCCGCCGGCCCGAAGCGGCTGCTCGCCGCCGACCGCCGTGCCGACGGCGCCGCGTCCGGGCTGCGCGGCTTCTTCCGCAGCGTCGCCCGCGAGTACGAGGACATGACCGCGACGCTCGTCGAGGTGGGCGCCGAGGACGCACCCGACACCGTCGCCCGCATCCTCGTCGCCGAACTCGGCGCCACCGAGCGCGAACCCGTCGTCCTCGCCGAGGGCGGACGCAGGCGCGCGCTGAAGCTGACCCCCACCGACCTGGGAGCGCTCGCCGCGACCGGCGCCGGACCGGCCGGCGACGGCGCAGCCGAAGCGGCCGCCGCGGGCATCGACCGCGACTCGGTCGTGCTGCTCGTCGGCGGTGCCCGCGGCATCACCGCGCGCTTCGCCCGTACGGTCGCCGCCGCGAGCCGCTGCCGCATCGAACTGCTGGGCCGTACCCCCGTGCCCCCGCAGACCGAGGACCCGGCGACGGCCTCCGCATCCGGACGCGACGAGCTGCGGGCCGCCTTCATCGCCTCCGGCATGACCTCGCCCGCCGAGATCGAACGGGCCGTCTCCGCCGTGCAAGCCGAACGCGAGGTGCGCCAGACCCTCGCCGCCCTGCGGGAGTCGGGCAGCCAGGCGCGCTACCGCTCCGTCGACGTGCTCGACGAGGAAGCGGTACGGGCCGCGGTGAAGGAGATGCACGCGGAGCACGGCAGGCTCGACGGAGTCGTCTACGCCGCCGGCGTCATCGAGGACAAGCTGATCGCCGAGAAGTCGCCCGAGTCCTTCACCCGCGTCTTCTCCACCAAGGCCGGCGGTGCCCGCGTACTGCTCGACGCGCTCGGCGCCCTGCCCGAATCACCCCGCTTCGCGGTGCTGTTCGGCAGCATCGCCGGGGCCCTGGGCAACCGCGGACAGGCCGACTACGCCGCCGCCAACGACGCCCTGGAGGAGCTCGGCAGGCGCTGGTCCACCGAGGACCGCCGCGGCCTGACCGTGCACTGGGGGCCGTGGGCACCGGCGGACGGCCCGGACGGAACCGGCAGCGGCATGGTGACCCCGGAGCTGATGCGCTCCTACGCGGCCCGCGGCATCCAGCTCGTCGACCCGGACGAGGGACCGCTGTGTCTGCTGCGCGAACTCGCCTGGGGAGCGCCTACGGTGCACGCGGTGGTCGCCGCCGCATCCGGATGGTGAGGGCAGTGTCCTCCCCGTCCTCCCCGCCCCCGTCGTCCCCCTCGTCGTCCCGCAGCCCGGTCGCGATCGTCGGCATGGCCGCTCTCTTCCCCGGCGCGGACGGCCTGGAGAGCTACTGGAAGAACATCACCGACGGCGTCGACGCGATCACCGAGGTGCCCGAGGGCCGCTGGGACGAGGACTTCTACGCCGCCGACGCGCCACGCCGTGCCGACCGCGTCTACTGCCGGCGCGGCGGATTCATCGACGGCACCGCCGAGTTCGACCTGACGCGGTTCGGCATCATGCCGAACTCGGTGCCCGGGACCGAGCCCGACCAGCTGATCGCCCTCGATGTGGCCCACCGCTCCATCGAGGACGCGGGCGGCGACGGCGTGCTGCCGGACGACCGGCAGCGGGCAGGGGTCGTACTGGGCCGCGGCGGATACCTCACGCCCGGCCTCGTCCGGCTCGACCAGCGGGTGCGTACGAGCAACCAGATCGTGCGCACACTCCGCGAGCTGGCGCCCGAACTGGGCGAGGACCGGCTGGAGGAGGTGCGGTCGGCGTTCGCGGAGCAACTCGGGCCCGAGGCACCGGAGTCGGCCATCGGCCTCGTGCCGAACCTGGCTGCCTCGCGGGTCGCCAACCGGCTCGACCTGCGCGGCCCCGCCTACACCGTCGACGCCGCGTGCGCGTCCTCGCTCGTGGCCGTCGACCACGCGGTGCGCGAACTCGACGCGGGACGCTGCGACATCATGCTCGCCGGCGGCGTGCACCACTGCCACGACATCACCCTGTGGTCCGTCTTCAGCCAGCTCGGCGCGCTCTCGCGCAGCCAGCGGATACGCCCGCTGCACCGCGGGGCGGACGGCGTCCTCATCGGCGAGGGCACCGGCGTCGTGGTGCTCAAGCGGCTGGAGGACGCCGAACGCGACGGCGACCGCGTGTACGCCGTCATACGCGGAACGGGCGTGGCCAGCGACGGGCGTTCGGCCAGCCTGTTCAACCCCGACCCCGGGGGCCAGGTGCGTGCCGTGCGGCAGGCCTGGGAGGCGGCGGGACTCGACCCGCTCGCGCCCGGCGCCATCGGACTGCTGGAGGCGCACGGCACCGCCACACCCGCGGGCGACGAGGCCGAACTGACCACGCTCGCCGAGGTGTTCGGGAGCGGGAGCGGTGCGGGTACCGGTGCGGACACGGGTGCGGACACGGGTGCGGACGCCGGTGCCGGTGGCACCGCCGGCACCGGCACGGACGCCCGTACCGGCACGGACGCGGACCGGCCCGCGGTCATCGGCTCGGTCAAGTCCATGATCGGCCACACGATGCCCGCCGCCGGCATCGCCGGACTCATCAAGGCCGCACTCGCCGTCCACCACGGGGTGCTGCCCCCGACGCTGCACTGCGACGACCCGCATCCCGCCCTGGCCCGTACGCGCTTCGCGCCGCTCGCGGAGGCCAGGCCCTGGGCCGAGCCCGAGGGAGGCGGACCCCGCAGGGCGGGCGTCAACGCCTTCGGCTTCGGCGGCATCAACGCACACGTCGTACTGGAGCAGCCTGCCGTGCGCCCCGCCGCGCAGACGTCCGGGGCGGCGCAGGCAGCGCCCGCCGCACAGCAGGCCGCCGCCGAACCGGACGCTCCGGCCCGTGCCGCGGCCACCGTCGCGGAACCCGAGCGGGTGCTGCGCCTCGCAGCCGAAAGCCCCCGGGCGCTCGCGGAGTTGCTGGACCAGGACGACGCGTCCGTGCTCGCGGCCGGACTCGACGAACGCACCCACGTCACCGAACCGTGCAGGCTGGGCGTCGTCGACCCGACGGAGCGCAGGCTGANCCGTCGGCGCCGCCGGTGTTGTCGGCGGATGCGGTGCTGGAGTCGGTGTTGTCGGTGGTGGCGGAGCGTACGGGTTATCCGGTGGACATGATCGAGCCGGGCTTGGATCTGGAGGCGGATCTGAGTGTGGATTCGATCAAGAGGGCTGAGATAGCGGGTGAGTTGGCGGTCCGGCTGGGGTTGCCTGCGGGCCGGGACGCGGATGTGGAGGAGCTGAGTACGGCTCGTACGGCTTCGGGTATCGCGGAACTCCTCGTCGCCGCACTCGGCGCCGCCTCTCCGGCCGCCGCGGTCCCAGTGGCCCCCGCGGCCGGCGAACCGCAGACTGCCGCCGTCTCCGAGGTGCCCTCTTCCGGCGGCACCTCCCACGCCGACGCCGTCGTCGTGGCCCCGCAGCGGCTCGAGTTCACCGAGACCGAACTGCCGGCGCCGCCCGCCCCCGACATCTCCGAGGGCACCGCCGTCACCGTTCTCGGCGGCGGCGCGCTCGGCACGCTCGTCGCGGAGCGGCTGCGGGAGGCGGGTGCGCTGCCGCAGACCGTGCCCGACGGGCAGCAACTCCCCGAGGACCTGGGCGAGATCGTCGTCCACCTGCAGGCGCTGGAGTCCCCGGACACCCAGCTGCCCGAGACCTTCCCGGTCTTCCAGAAGGTCCTGGCCGCCGGCCCGAAGCGGCTGCTCGCCGCCGACCGCCGTGCCGACGGCGCCGCGTCCGGGCTGCGCGGCTTCTTCCGCAGCGTCGCCCGCGAGTACGAGGACATGACCGCGACGCTCGTCGAGGTGGGCGCCGAGGACGCACCCGACACCGTCGCCCGCATCCTCGTCGCCGAACTCGGCGCCACCGAGCGCGAACCCGTCGTCCTCGCCGAGGGCGGACGCAGGCGCGCGCTGAAGCTGACCCCCACCGACCTGGGAGCGCTCGCCGCGACCGGCGCCGGACCGGCCGGCGACGGCGCAGCCGAAGCGGCCGCCGCGGGCATCGACCGCGACTCGGTCGTGCTGCTCGTCGGCGGTGCCCGCGGCATCACCGCGCGCTTCGCCCGTACGGTCGCCGCCGCGAGCCGCTGCCGCATCGAACTGCTGGGCCGTACCCCCGTGCCCCCGCAGACCGAGGACCCGGCGACGGCCTCCGCATCCGGACGCGACGAGCTGCGGGCCGCCTTCATCGCCTCCGGCATGACCTCGCCCGCCGAGATCGAACGGGCCGTCTCCGCCGTGCAAGCCGAACGCGAGGTGCGCCAGACCCTCGCCGCCCTGCGGGAGTCGGGCAGCCAGGCGCGCTACCGCTCCGTCGACGTGCTCGACGAGGAAGCGGTACGGGCCGCGGTGAAGGAGATGCACGCGGAGCACGGCAGGCTCGACGGAGTCGTCTACGCCGCCGGCGTCATCGAGGACAAGCTGATCGCCGAGAAGTCGCCCGAGTCCTTCACCCGCGTCTTCTCCACCAAGGCCGGCGGTGCCCGCGTACTGCTCGACGCGCTCGGCGCCCTGCCCGAATCACCCCGCTTCGCGGTGCTGTTCGGCAGCATCGCCGGGGCCCTGGGCAACCGCGGACAGGCCGACTACGCCGCCGCCAACGACGCCCTGGAGGAGCTCGGCAGGCGCTGGTCCACCGAGGACCGCCGCGGCCTGACCGTGCACTGGGGGCCGTGGGCACCGGCGGACGGCCCGGACGGAACCGGCAGCGGCATGGTGACCCCGGAGCTGATGCGCTCCTACGCGGCCCGCGGCATCCAGCTCGTCGACCCGGACGAGGGACCGCTGTGTCTGCTGCGCGAACTCGCCTGGGGAGCGCCTACGGTGCACGCGGTGGTCGCCGCCGCATCCGGATGGTGAGGGCAGTGTCCTCCCCGTCCTCCCCGCCCCCGTCGTCCCCCTCGTCGTCCCGCAGCCCGGTCGCGATCGTCGGCATGGCCGCTCTCTTCCCCGGCGCGGACGGCCTGGAGAGCTACTGGAAGAACATCACCGACGGCGTCGACGCGATCACCGAGGTGCCCGAGGGCCGCTGGGACGAGGACTTCTACGCCGCCGACGCGCCACGCCGTGCCGACCGCGTCTACTGCCGGCGCGGCGGATTCATCGACGGCACCGCCGAGTTCGACCTGACGCGGTTCGGCATCATGCCGAACTCGGTGCCCGGGACCGAGCCCGACCAGCTGATCGCCCTCGATGTGGCCCACCGCTCCATCGAGGACGCGGGCGGCGACGGCGTGCTGCCGGACGACCGGCAGCGGGCAGGGGTCGTACTGGGCCGCGGCGGATACCTCACGCCCGGCCTCGTCCGGCTCGACCAGCGGGTGCGTACGAGCAACCAGATCGTGCGCACACTCCGCGAGCTGGCGCCCGAACTGGGCGAGGACCGGCTGGAGGAGGTGCGGTCGGCGTTCGCGGAGCAACTCGGGCCCGAGGCACCGGAGTCGGCCATCGGCCTCGTGCCGAACCTGGCTGCCTCGCGGGTCGCCAACCGGCTCGACCTGCGCGGCCCCGCCTACACCGTCGACGCCGCGTGCGCGTCCTCGCTCGTGGCCGTCGACCACGCGGTGCGCGAACTCGACGCGGGACGCTGCGACATCATGCTCGCCGGCGGCGTGCACCACTGCCACGACATCACCCTGTGGTCCGTCTTCAGCCAGCTCGGCGCGCTCTCGCGCAGCCAGCGGATACGCCCGCTGCACCGCGGGGCGGACGGCGTCCTCATCGGCGAGGGCACCGGCGTCGTGGTGCTCAAGCGGCTGGAGGACGCCGAACGCGACGGCGACCGCGTGTACGCCGTCATACGCGGAACGGGCGTGGCCAGCGACGGGCGTTCGGCCAGCCTGTTCAACCCCGACCCCGGGGGCCAGGTGCGTGCCGTGCGGCAGGCCTGGGAGGCGGCGGGACTCGACCCGCTCGCGCCCGGCGCCATCGGACTGCTGGAGGCGCACGGCACCGCCACACCCGCGGGCGACGAGGCCGAACTGACCACGCTCGCCGAGGTGTTCGGGAGCGGGAGCGGTGCGGGTACCGGTGCGGACACGGGTGCGGACACGGGTGCGGACGCCGGTGCCGGTGGCACCGCCGGCACCGGCACGGACGCCCGTACCGGCACGGACGCGGACCGGCCCGCGGTCATCGGCTCGGTCAAGTCCATGATCGGCCACACGATGCCCGCCGCCGGCATCGCCGGACTCATCAAGGCCGCACTCGCCGTCCACCACGGGGTGCTGCCCCCGACGCTGCACTGCGACGACCCGCATCCCGCCCTGGCCCGTACGCGCTTCGCGCCGCTCGCGGAGGCCAGGCCCTGGGCCGAGCCCGAGGGAGGCGGACCCCGCAGGGCGGGCGTCAACGCCTTCGGCTTCGGCGGCATCAACGCACACGTCGTACTGGAGCAGCCTGCCGTGCGCCCCGCCGCGCAGACGTCCGGGGCGGCGCAGGCAGCGCCCGCCGCACAGCAGGCCGCCGCCGAACCGGACGCTCCGGCCCGTGCCGCGGCCACCGTCGCGGAACCCGAGCGGGTGCTGCGCCTCGCAGCCGAAAGCCCCCGGGCGCTCGCGGAGTTGCTGGACCAGGACGACGCGTCCGTGCTCGCGGCCGGACTCGACGAACGCACCCACGTCACCGAACCGTGCAGGCTGGGCGTCGTCGACCCGACGGAGCGCAGGCTGAAGCTCGCACGCAGGGCCGTCACGAAGGGCGCACCCTGGCCCGGACGCAGCGACGTGTGGTTCAGCCCCCGTCCGATACTCGGCAGCGCCGGCGGACGTACGGCGTTCGTCTTTCCCGGGCTGGAGGCCGAGTTCGACCCGCGTGCGGACGCGCTGGCCGAACGGTTCGGGCTGGACTTCTCGCACGGCAGGGAGGCGGAGGTCGGCGACGTCGGCCGGCACGGCGCCGCGGTCTTCCAGCTGGGCAGGGTTCTGGACGCCGCGCTGCGCCGGCTCGCCGTCGTCCCCGACGCGGTCGCCGGACACAGCGTCGGGGAGTGGACCGCGATGGCGGCGGGCGGCATTCACGCCGCGGACGAAGTCGACGCGTTCCTCGCCCGGTTCGACCCGGACGCGCTGCGCGTGCCCGGCGCGGTCTTCGGCGTACTCGGCATGTCCGCCGAGGACGTGCTCGCCGAGCTCCACGGACGCAAGGACGTGGTGCTCTCCCACGACAACGCCCCGAACCAGTCGATGATCTGCGGTCCCGAGGAGGCCGTCGAGGCGATCGTGCTGCGCATGCGGTCCCGCGGAGTGATCGGCCAGGTCCTGCCGTTCCGTTCCGGATTCCACACCCCGATGCTCGCCCCGTACCTCGGCCCCATCCGCGGTGCGGCGGAGACCTACCGGCTGCACCCGCAGACCACCCCCGTGTGGTCGGCCACCACCGCCTCGACGTACCCCCATGACCCGGACGACGTACGGGAGTTGTTCGTGCGGCATCTGCTGGAACCCGTGCGGTTCCGGCAGATGATCCTGGCGATGTACGACGCGGGCCACCGCGCGTTCATCCAGCTGGGCGCCGGGCAGCTGGGCTCCCTCATCGACGACACCCTCGCCGGCTGCGACCGGCTGGTGGTCTCCGCGCACGCGGGGACGCGGGACAGCCTCGCCCAGCTGCGCAGGGTCGTCACCGCCCTGTGGGTGGAGGGTGCCGAGCCGGACGTCGCACCCCTATTGGAGACGGGGGACGCGGCGCGCAGCGCGCCCAAGTCCCAGGCGAAGGCGGCCAGTTCACGGCCCCGCGTCCGGCTGGACCTCGACGGTGCACTGGTGTCGCTGCCCGGACGGATGCGGGGCAGCCTCACGGCGGAGACGGCGGAGACATCGGCTGCCGGAGCGGGAGGAGCCGCTGCCCCGGCACCCCCGGCGTCCCCCGCGGCACCCGCCTCCCCGGGCGCACCCGCCGTTCCGCCCGCGTCCGTTCCGATGGCCCGCCTCGACCAGGCGGCGGCACTCGATCCGCTCGCAGCCGAACTGGCCGCGCTGCTGGGCGAGACGGCGTCGGCGGCAGCCGATGTGCTCGACGCCGGGTCGCGCCGCTGCGAGGGGACCGCACGGGCGCTGCCGCGTCCACGGCGGCCCGTCGACCCCGGCCGCCTGCGGGGCGGTTCCACGCCGATCAGCGGCGCGGCACCGGCCGCACAGGGCCCCGCAGGTCCGGTGAGCCCCGTACCGCCGGCCTCCGGCGTGCCGTCCGTGCCTCCCCCGGACTCCGTCCCTGTGGTACCCCCGGTGCTGCGGGTCGGCGTCGAGGAGATGCCGTACCTGCTCGACCACTGCTTCTTCCGGCAACGGCCCGGCTGGCCCGACGTCGCCGACGGCTGGCCGATCGTGCCCGCCACCACAGTGATCAAGCACCTCATGGAGATCGCCGAACGTGCCGTGCCCGGCATGCGCGCGGTCGGCGTGCGTGACGTGCGGCTGCTGAAGTGGATCGAGGCCGTCCCCGCCCGCGACGTCCCCGTCGCCGTGCGCCTGACCGCGCCCGGAGAGGCAGAGGTCGAACTGACGGGCTCCTCCCGCGCGGTCGTCGAACTCGCCCCCCGGCACGAGGAACCTGCCCCGGACTCCGTCCGGGGGGTCCCCCAGGCGCCGTGGCCCGTCGACCCGGCCGTCGACCGCGTACCGCGGATGCGGGCCGAACAGCTCTACACGGAACGCTGGATGTTCCACGGCCCCCGCTTCCAGGGCGTGACCGAACTGACGGCGATCGGCGACCGGCACGTACGGGGCGTGCTCACCGCGCCGGAGGCTCCGGGCTCCCTGCTGGACAACGTCGGGCAGCTCCTGGGCTACTGGATCATGGCGACGCTCACGGAGCGTACGACGGTCTTCCCGGTGAGCGTGGACCACATGCGCTTCCACGGTCCCGAGCCGGGCGTCGGCGAGCGCCTCATCTGCTCGATCCGCATCACCGGCGTCACGGACAGCTCGCTGACCGCGGACATGCAGCTGCTCCACGAAGGCCGTGTCTGGGCCGAGTTGAAGGGCTGGACGGACCGCCGGTTCGACACCGATCCCGGCATTCGCGCGGTCGACCGCTTCCCGGGCTCCAACACGCTCTCCACCCGCCAACCGGAGGGCTGGTCCCTCGTGCACGAGCGCTGGCCGGACCTGGCGACGCGCGAACTGATCATGCGCAACATGCTCGGCGGTGCGGAGCGCGAGGGCTACGCCGGGCTTCCCCCCGTCCGCAGGCGGCAGTTCCTGCTCGGCAGGATCGCCGCGAAGGACGCGGTGCGCGAACTGCTGTGGGCGGAGGGCGCAGGCGACGTCTATCCGGCGGAGATCTCCGTGCACAACGACGACGGGGGCAGGCCCTTCGTACGCGGCGTGCACGGGCGCGAGGTCGGGGAGCTGACGCTCTCCATCGCGCACCGCGGCGAGTGCGGCGTGGCGATCGCCCGGCGCGGCCCGTGCGGCATCGACGTGGAGGAGATCACCGCCCGTCCGCGCGCCACCGTCGAGGCGGCGTGCGGGGAGGAGGAACTCGCCCTGCTGCGCGAGCTGGTGGAGAGCCGGCCGCCGCGGCGGGACGCGGAGGGTTCCGGGGCTTCCGGCGGTTCCGGGAGCGAGGAGGTCTGGTTCACGCGCCTGTGGGCGGCGAAGGAAGCCGTCGCGAAGATGCGTGGCACCGGACTGCGGGGCCGGCCGTCCGACTACCAGGTGGTCGCGGCGGACACCGACCGGCTCCGGGTGCGTCACGGGGGCGACTCGTACGAGGTGCGGGTGCGGGAAACATCCAATCCGCCGGGCTTGCCCGAGCGGCGGTATGTGGTCGCGTGGACGGCCGCCTACGACGAATCAGGAGTACGAGATGACCACTGACGCGACCGGTGTCGCGCCCGCGCAGCCGCAGAACGGGGCGCAGGCCCGAACCGATCCGGGGGCCGTCCTGGCGGACATCGCCGGCATGCTGCGCGAACTGCTGGAGGAGTACGGGCTCGACGAGGCCGAGATCGGACGGGAGACCACCTTCCACGACGATCTGGAGCTGGAGAGCATCGACCTGGTGTCGCTGTCGGGGTCGCTGCGCGAGCACTACGGGGACCGCGTCAACTTCGCCGAGTTCGTCGCCGATCTCGAACTCGACGAGATCATCGCGCTCACGGTCGGGCAACTGGTGGACTTCGTCGTCGAGTCGCTGCGCGCGACGGAAGCGGGCTGATACGGGATGAAGATCCGTACCGGTGACATCACCACCCACGTGCAGCACCTCCCCGCCGCGGTGCGTGAGGGGCAGCAGGGGGAGCCGCCTGTAGTGGTGTTCGTGCACGGGCTGCTCACCGACAGCCTGGCCAGCTACTACTTCACGCTCGGGCCCGCGTTCGCGGCGGCGGGCATCGACGTGATCATGTACGACCTGCGCGGGCACGGCCGCAGCGAACGCCCCTCGTCCGGCTATCAGGTGGAGTGCTTCGTCGACGACCTGATCGCACTGCTCGACGCGCTCGGCGAGCGGCGTCAGGTGCACCTCGTCGGCAACTCCTTCGGCGGCACGGTGGCCGCCGGTGCCGCCGCCTGGTATCCGGAGCGGATCGCGACCCTCACCCTCATCGAGGCCGAGCCGCCGGTCCAGCGGTGGACGCGGCACATGGCCGAAGGGCTCGCGCTCGCCAAGGAGCAGCTCGTGCACGAGGAGGTCATCGACTGGATCAAGGAGAACCGGGGTGCGCAGACCGCGCGCCTGTCGCGAATAGCCGGCCGCATCCTCAACTCCACGACGCTGGGTCAGGAGGTGTGGAGCGGACGCGTCATCGACGACGACCTGTCGGCGATCACCTGCCCGGTGCTGGCGATCTTCGGCGAGGAGTCGGGTCTCGTCGCCCAGGTACCGCTGTTCGAGAGCGCGCTCGACCGCTGCCGTACGGTCGTACTGCCCGACCAGGGGCACTCCGTACTGGTGGAGCGCACGAAGGAGACGCGCGACCTGCTGCTGGAGTGGATACGCGAGCACGACCTCCCTCAGCACCACGACGGCCACCGCGAGCACCGCGGCCACCGCGCACCCGTGCACCAACTGGCAGAGGCCCTGCGGTGACCAGCTTCCTCTTCGTCGTCCCCCCACTGGTCGGGCACACCAACCCGCTCCTGGGGGTCGCCGGCGAACTCGCCCGCAGGGGCCACCGGGTGGCCTGGGCCGGGTACGGCGACCAGATCCGCAGCCTGGCGGGGGAGGACGCCGAGGTGTACGAGACGCAGATGCCGGACGCCGAACTGCGCAGGCCGCCCAAGCTGACCGGGCCGGCCGCCTTCCGCTTCCTGTGGGAGGACTTCTTCGCACCGCTGGCCGGGCTGATGGCTCCCGGAGTCGAGGCCGCCGTCCAGGAGTACGGGCCGGACGTGGTCGTGGCCGACCAGCACGCCGTCGCCGGTGCGCTGGTGGCCGAGAGGCACGGCATCCCGTACGTCACGTCGGTGACGACCTCCGCCGAACTCACCGACCCGCTCTCCTCGATGCCGAAGGTCGAAGCCTGGCTCAGGGGCATCTTCGCGTCGCTGCGCGAGCAGTTCGGCGACTCACGGCACACCGGCGATCCCCGCTTCTCGCCGCACGGGATCATCGCCTTCACCGGCCGCGCCCTGCTCGGCGACGCCCCGCTGCCGTGGGACGGCGTACATCTGGTGGGCCCGGCGATCGCACCGCGGGCGCCGCGTTGCGACTTCCCCTACGGGGAGTTGGACCCGGAGCGCCGCAAGGTGCTGGTGACGCTGGGCACCGCGAACCTCGACGCGGGGGAACGGTTCCTCAAGGAGGCGGTCGCCGCGCTGGAGGAACTGCGCGGGACCGTACAGGGCATCGTCGTCGACCCCGGCGGGCTGCTCGGAGAGGAGCGCAAGCTGCCCGGACCGGGGCTGCTGCTGCGCGAGTTCGTGCCGCAGCTCGAGCTGCTTCCACACCTCGACGCCGTCGTGTGCCACGGCGGCCACAACACCGTGTGCGAGTCGCTGTGGCACGGCGTACCGCTCGTCCTCGCGCCGATCCGCGACGACCAGCCGATCGTCTCGGGACAGGTCGTCGACGCGGGCGCCGGGGTACGCGTCCGCTTCAACAGGGTGGACGCGGCACGGCTGGCCGCCGCCGTCAGCTCCGTGCTCGATCCGGCGAGCGGCCACAGGGCCGCGGCGGAGGAGATCGGCCGTTCCTTCCGTGAGGCCGGTGGTGCGCGGGCTGCGGCCGACCACCTCGGCCGTATCGCCGCACGCCCGGCGAACTACCAGGCAGCAGGCTGATTCCGCCCGACCAGCGACGTCAGGACCTCACATGACGCAGGCTCCCGGACCCCACGAGCCCTTCGGGTTCTTCCAGGGCACCCGGCCCCAGGCTCCGCCGCAGGCACCGCCCGTGCCCGAGCGGCCGGGCGACCCGCGGGCGAGCGTGCTGCGGATCGACCACCGCAAGCGCGCGCCGCTGCGGGTGCTGATGGGATACGCCCGTCCTCACCGCCTCGTCCTGTTCGCGACGCTGCTGCTCGTGCTCGCCTCCAGCGGCGCCGGCCTGATGCAGCCGCTCGTGGCTCAGCAAGTACTCACCGGGCTCTCGGACGGTGACGACGTCAAAGGCCCCGTCATCCTGCTCGGTGCCCTCGTGGTCGCCGGCGCCGGACTGACCGGACTCCAGTCGTGGTGGCAGCAGCGCACCTCGGAGCGAGTCGTGCGGCGCGTACGGCAGGACCTGGTGTTCCGGCTGATCAGGCTGCGCGTTCCCGAACTCGACCGCCGGCCGCCCGGCGACCTCATCGCCCGTGTGACGTCCGACAGCACACTGCTGCAGAACGCCGCCACGGAGGGCCTGATCCTGATCGCCAACGGCATCCTCAGCATCGCCGGAGCCGGCGTGCTGATGGGGATCGTGCATCTGCCGCTGCTCGGCGTGACGGTGGGCGTGCTGGTGACGGTCGGCCTGGTCATGGGCGGCATCCTGCCGCGCATCCGCAAGGCGGTCGCCCGTGCCCAGGAGTCGATCGGTGAGGTCGGTTCGGCGCTGGACCGCACGCTCGGCGCGGCCCGTACGGTGAAGGCCAACGGCGCGGAGGACCGGGAGACCGAGGTGGCCGACCGCGCCATCGACGGGGCCTACAAGGCGGGGCTCGTCGGCGCCAAGTACGTGGCGCTCGTGAAGATACTCTCAGGCGTCTCCATCCAGGCGGCGTTCCTCGCGGTGCTCGGGGTGGGCGGTGCGCTGGTCGCCTCCGGGGACCTGGGGACGCCCGAGCTGATCGCCTTCCTGCTCTACGTCTTCTACCTGGCCAGCCCGATCGGCTCCCTCGTCGGCGGACTGGGCATGCTTCAGCAGGGGCTCGGGGCTGTGGGCCGCATCGAGCAGATCAAGCGGATGGCCGTGGAGGCGGACGTCGACGAGGCACCCGAGGGAACCGCGGTTCCGGGTACGCCCGGAGCGCCCGGTGTGCCCGCCGCGCCGCGGGAGCTGCCACGGCATCCGGCGAGCGCGGGCGCGAGGCCCCCGGTGAACGGCGGGCCGAACCTTCCCGTGAACGGCGCACCGAACGGGCATGCGGACATGGCGCCGGAACTCCACGGCAACCCGGCGTCGACGATGAAACTGCAGGCGATCGGGGCGCGGGCGGCCGGCGTCCGCAGGCCGCCCACCATCGAGTTCCGCGACGTGCGCTTCTCGTACCCCGGCCGCGGCACGGCGCTCAAGGGCATCTCGTACACCATCCCCGGCGGCACCCAGACGGCACTCGTCGGTCTCTCCGGCGCCGGCAAGACCACGATGTTCGCGCTGCTCCAGCGCTTCTACGACCCCACGGCCGGCCAGATCATCATCGACGGCGTCGACATCGAGAGCATGCGCCGGGCCGAGGTGCGCCGCCGCATCGCGTACGTGGAGCAGGACTCGCCGGTGATGGCGGGCACGCTGGAGGACAACCTCAAGTACTCGGCGACGAACGCCTCCGAGGCCGACATCGCCGAGGCGCTGCGCGTGACGCGTCTCGACGCGCTGATCAGCCGCCTGCCGGACGGACTGCGCACGGAGGTGGGCAACCGCGGCGTCTCCCTCTCCGGCGGAGAACGCCAACGGCTCGCGATCGCACGGGCGTTGCTGCGCAAGCCGGAGGTGCTGCTGCTCGACGAGGCCACGGCGCAGCTCGACGCCCGCAACGAGCAGGCGCTGCGCGAGGCCGTGGACCAGGCGGCCCGCAGGTGCACCGTCATCCTCATCGCGCACCGCCTGTCCACGGTGACGCACGCGGACCAGATCGTGGTCATGGAGCACGGTGAGATCCGCGCGCTCGGCAGCCATGAGGAACTGGTGCGCGCCGACGGCCTCTACCGCGAACTCGCCGCCTCGCAGATGCTCGTGGGGGAGGAGGACGCGGGCACGCCGGGCGGCGGGTCCGGCGGTGCGGGGCCGGGCGGCGGAGCGGGGGGTGCGCGGGGCGGCACCGGCGATCACCAACGGCCCCCACAGTCGCAGGCACAGCCACCGGCACCACAGGCACAGCCACCGGCACCGGGGCCGGCAGAGGCCCCGCCCCGGTCACCAGGGCAGGCACCAGGACAGGCACCAGGTCAGGGACCGGCACCGGCTCCGCCGCAGGCAACCGGACCGGAACCCGGCCGGAGGCCTCCGCAGCAGGGGGCCGCACCGGGGGCCGCACCCGAACCCCCGCCCGGGCCGCCCGCGTCCGGGCGGCCTCCGGGGCGCCCCCTCACGTCGCCGGGCACCCCTCCGCGTCGTTGATCGCAGGCGCAACCTGACCGGCCGGACAGGCCACAGCGACCTCCGCAAGCCGGAAGGGCGCCCGCCGGAATCGGCGGACGCCCTTCACAACCCCGCCAGGGGCACTGCGGTATGACGGACGGTCAGCCCATCAGAGGGTTCAGGGCGGCGAGGTAGCCGTCCCGGTGCCCTTCGATGTTCGGGTGGTAGGACTCGTTGAGCTTGTCCCACTCCAGGCTGGTGACCCATTCGTCGTTGCCGGAGCAGATCGTGTGCGGGTCGAATACCGGCCGCGCGTCCAGGAATGTGAATCCTGCTTCCTTCGAGCGCGCGGACATGATCTCGGCGAGTGTGTCGGCCGCGGAGTTCAGTGCGGTCCGCTCCTTGTCACTCAGGCCGAGAATGCCGCAGTCACCTCCAATTGTGTAGAGACGCGGATATCCCACGACGATGACTTTCGCGGACGGTGCCGCCGCGCGCACGGCCGAGTACGTCTTGGAAAGCGCCGGCGACAGTGTGCTGCTCGCGGCGGCCTTCGCGGCCTCGACCCCGGCGATGCAGTCGGCGTCATCGACGGTGAGGATGCAGTTCTTCAGCACGTCGACGAATCCGACGTCGTTGCCGCCGACCTGCACGGTCACCAGGGACGTGTCGGGTGTCAACTGGCCGACCTGCGAGTTCATCACGTCGGCCGTGGTCGCCCCGGAGCACGACGCTTCCACGAATCCGACATCCGGGTGCGCGGCCGCCCACAGCCTCGGGTAGGCGGTGGGCCCACGCCGGCACGGGTCGTCCGGATTGTCGTACGTCTTCGTTCCTACAGCCACGGTGTAGGAATCACCGATAGCCACATATTTGCCCGCGGCAGCCTGTGATCCCGGAGCGACGAAGGCTATGGCCACCATCGCAAGCAATGCGGCGAACAGCAGCTTCAACGAGCGCATGAAGTTGTCTTCTCCGAAGGTGGGGGATGAGAACAGAACATCATAGAAATAGCAGCAGGCCTGCTCGCGTGGGTACGCCCGTGTGCGTAATTTTTGGATCACGTTTCGATAAACTCAGGGATTTTCGATCATGATTCGGTGATCAATTCAGGGTGGCAATACCGGCAAATGCGGGCGACTTTGATTCAAACTTGTCCGGTGTCACGGGAATGAAATTGCGGCTGCGATTCCCGGCGCGGGGCGGGTGCCGTCCGGGGCGTCCCGGCGGTGTGCGCGGGCCGGCGTCGCCGCGAGCCCGCTGCCTGCCGTGAAGACCCTTCACCATGTGGTCACTTCACCCGACGGTTCCCGTCACGCGCTCAACAGGCCTGCGGGCGCTTCGCGTTCGCAACCCCCTCCGTGGCAGGCGGAGGGCGACGCCGGTGCACGCGCTCGCTCTTTCGGGGGAGCGCCGGGCAGACGGAACGGTTCGGCTCCCGAGACGCTGCATACCGTCCCGGCATGCACGTCACGACGAACCGCCCGACGACCAGCACGACGAGCGCCTCCGCGTACGCGCCCGCCCGCGGAGGCGAAGAGGCCCCCGCAGCAGGTCGGTCGACCACCGCGACCGTGACCGCCCTGCACCTGTCGGCGTTCCGCGCGCTGCGCGACCGGACCGTCCCGCTCGGCCCCGTCACTGTGCTGACGGGGCCGAGCGGAAGCGGCAAGTCCGCAGCCCTGGAGGCGTACGAGGCGCTGGCACGGCTCGGCGGCGGCGAGGTGCTGGGCGAGGTCTTCGGCCGGGCGTCCGGCGGTGCGAGCGCGTACGTCCCCCGCAGTTCCCGTCCCGACGGCGAGGGCCGCAGGGGCTTCCGGCTCGGCTGCACGGTCGACGGCCCCGCCGGGCCCGTGCGGTTCGAACTCGCGGTGCAGGCCGAGCCCGTGCTGCGCATCGCGGGCGAGCGCCTTTCGGTGCCCGGCGGCCGCACCCTGCTCTCCACCGCCCTGCGCGACCCCTCGCGCCCCACCGTCCATGCCGAGTGGCACAGCGCCGGCTCCGGCCGCGTCACGCGGGCGAGGCTCCCGGGCGACCGGCTCGCCACGGCCCTCCTGCCGCTGCGGGTCGCCGGCGGCACGGAGGAGGAACGCCGGGTGCTGGCGGCCGCCGAGCAGGTCGTGGTGGCGCTGCGCTCCGTCTTCGCCTGCGACCCGCGTCCGGAGACGATGCGCGACCCGGTGGTCGCCGCCGACAGCCTGCTGCGCGGCGGGTGCGACAACGTGGCGGCGGTGCTGCGCCGTACACGCACGGAGTGCACCGTCCGGTACGGGCATCTCGTCGAGGCGTTGCGGGCCGGATGCGCCGGCCCGGTCTCGGACGTGGTCGCCGACGTCTCGCACGGGGCAGGCGAACAGGGGCGCGTGCGTGCGGCGATCGTCAGCGGCACCGCCGAGGGGAGGGGTGGAGCGGGAGAGTCCCGTACGCCCCTGGAGTGGCTGGGCGACGGGGAGTTGCGCTACGTGGCCATGGCGCTGGTGCTGCTCACGGGCCCCGGCGTGCTCTCGATGGACCCGGCGCAGGAGGTGCTCCCCGCACGGCAGGCGCTGACCGTGCTCGCCGACGGCCTCGACCGCGGTCTGGACACGGCGCAGACGGCCGGACTGACCGCGCTTGCGGTGCGGATGGGGCTGCGGGGGCATGTGCGGCTGCTCGCCGCGGTGAGCGAGGCGGGCGCGGCGGTGCTGGCCCGTGACCCGTCCGGACGGGTCACGGGGGAGGTGTGGCCCCAGGAGGTGTCCCTGGTAGACCTTGGGGCGTGAGCGAATCCCCTTCCCCCTCTTCGCCCTCGGCGTCCTCCGGCCACGAAACCTCCCCGCAGCCGCGTCCTGGCACGAGCCGTGACACGGACCCGGGCGCGTCGCCCGGCACCGCCGTGACGGTGGCCCAACTGCAGCGCAGACTCGCGGAGTTCGCCGCGGCCCGCGACTGGGGGCGGTATCACACGCCGAAGAATCTGGCCGCGGCGCTGAGCGTCGAGGCGGGCGAACTCGTGGAGATCTTCCAGTGGCTGACGCCCGAGGAGTCGGCTCGTGTGATGGAGCGCCCCGAGTCCGCGCAGCGGGTCGAGGACGAAGTCGCGGACGTCCTCTCGTATCTGCTCCAGTTCTGCGAGGTGCTGGGCGTGGACGTCCTGAAAGCGCTTGCCGCGAAGATCGAACGGAACGAGAAGCGTTTCCCGACTACCGGAACCGGTCACTCTATGAAGTGACGAACGAATAGGCGCAAGGCGGTATGTCCGGATTAGTAGCAATTTCCCTGACTTGCTTGCCTGTTGAATGTCACTCTCTGTAGTGACATCTGGAGGGAGGTGGCGCAGTTGGATGCCGTGCATCTCATCAAGGCCACCCGGCACGCGCTCGCCGAATGCGAGTCCGTGGAAGACATCATCGCCGAATCGTGGCAGGTACAGGCCCTCGCCGGGGCGATCGGGAGTCATCTCGCGGCGGGCGGCCCGCAGTCGGTACGGGTGGAGGCGCTCGGGCTGAGCGAAGCGGGCGCCCGTGCCTGCCGCGCGTGCGCCCCCTCCGGGCTCCCCGCCGGCGAGGTGTGCGAGGCGCATGATGCGCGTGCCGACCGGCTCTCCCAGATCCAGGACGCCAAGTGCGCTCTGTCCGACCTGAGCGGACTGCTTGCGGAGGCGGGTGTGGCACTCGTCCTCGTGGCCGTCACCGCCAGGGAGGAAGGGCTCTACTGGCAGTGCATCGAGGCCATCGACGCCGCCGACGAGTCGCAGGACCGGGTATCGGCCATTCTTCGGAGACTGGAGGTGCAGGAGCACGGTCCGGCGGCCTGAACGGACCGGTACGAGCCATGAGTTCCGCACCCTCCGCGCGCTTCCGCACGTTCCACGCCTTCCGCACGCCCCGCGCCGGAAGTGCGCGAGCCGCACGGGACCGCGGAGATTCCACCGCGGGCGCCACCTGCGTGGACCTGACCGGATGCGGACGGGGGTGAGGCAGGATGGCCTCATGAGGCTGCGCGTATTCACCGAACCCCAGCAAGGAGCGAGCTACGAGACGCTGCTGCGCGTCGCGAAGGCCGCCGAGGACCTGGACTTCGACGCCTTCTACCGGTCGGACCACTATCTCGCCATGGGCGGGGACGGCCTCCCCGGCCCGACCGACGCCTGGATCACCCTCGCCGGGCTGGCCCGTGAGACCAGCCGCATCAGACTGGGCACCCTCATGACCGCGGCCACCTTCCGGCTGCCGGGTCCGCTCGCCATCCAGGTCGCCCAGGTCGACGCCATGTCGGGCGGCCGCGTCGAACTGGGCCTGGGCAGCGGCTGGTTCGAGCAGGAGCACACGGCGTACGGAATTCCCTTCCCCAAGGAGAAGTTCAGCCGGCTGGAGGAGCAGCTGGAGATCATCACGGGTCTGTGGTCGACGCCCGTCGGCGAGAAGTTCGGCTACGACGGCACGCACTACACGCTGAGGGACTCGCCCGCGCTCCCCAAGCCCGCCCAGTCCACGGTGCCGTTGCTGATCGGCGGCCACGGCAAGGTGCGTACGCCCGCTCTCGCGGCCCGTTTCGCGGACGAGTTCAACATCCCGTTCGCCTCGCTGGAAGACACCCGGCGGCAGTTCGCCCGGGTGCGGGCTGCGGCCGGAGAGGCGGGACGGCCGGACGGCGACATCGTCATGTCCAACGCGCTCGTCGCGTGCGTCGGGAAGGACGACGCCGAGACCGCGCGCCGCGCCGCCGCCATCGGACGGGACGTGGCGGAGCTCAAGGAGCACGGCCTGGCCGGCTCGCCCGCCGAGGTCGTCGACAAGATCGGCCGCTACGGGCAGGCAGGTTCCTCCCGGATCTATCTGCAGATCCTCGACCTGTCCGACCTCGACCATCTCCAGCTGATCTCCGAGCAGGTGCGGACCCAGCTGCCGTGACGCGTCCCGCCGTCCCGCTGGGCACCGCCCTCGCCCGCGGCCCGCTCGTACTGGACGGCGGGCTCGCACACCAGCTGGAGGCCCAAGGCTGCGACCTGGGCGGTGAGTTGTGGACGGCGCGGCTCCTGCGCGACGACCCGGGGCAGATCGAGGCCGCGCATGCCGCGTACGTACGGGCAGGGGCGCGGGTGCTCATCACCGGCAGCTACCAGGCGTCGTTCGAGGGCTTCGCACGGGCAGGCGCGGACCGGCGGGAGGCTGCCGCGCTCTTCCGCCGCAGCGTCGCGCTCGCACGCGAGGCGGCGGGCCGGGCCCCGGATCCGGTGTGGGTCGCCGCCTCGGTCGGCCCGTACGGAGCGGTCACTGCCGACGGCGGCGAATACCGCGGCCGGTACGGGCTGAGCGTGCGCGAGCTCGCCGCCTTCCACCGCCCGCGGATCGAGGCCCTCGCCGAAGCCGAACCGGACGTGCTCGCGCTGGAGACGGTCCCGGACGCCGACGAGGTGGAGGCGCTGCTGGAGGCCGCGGACGGCTGCGGCGTACCGGTGTGGCTGAGCTGCACGGTCGCCGGTGACCGCACCCGCGCCGGGCAGCCCCTCGCGGACGCCTTCCGTCCGGCGGCGGGCCGGGACCAGGTCGTCGCCGCCGGCGTCAACTGCTGTGCGCCGGGCGACGCGGACCACGCGGTGGAGACCGCGTCGGCGGTGACAGGCAAGCCGGCCGTCGTCTACCCCAACAGCGGCGAGCGGTGGGGTGGCGCCGATGGCCGCACATGGCACGGCACGGACGTTTTCGCCGCAGGGCGACCGGGCGCAAGGGGTGCCGGAACGTCCCGGTCCTGGGCTCTTGGCTGGGTGGAGAGGGGCGCACGGCTGATCGGCGGTTGCTGCCGTGCCGGTCCGGCGCATGTCGCGGAGCTAGCACGCGAGTTGGCGCCCTGACGTGCGGACGAGCGCAGGTCGGACCGCTGCGCGTACGGGTCCGGTGTACTGCAGCCGACGGACGACGCCCAGGCGGCTCCCGTCTCAACTCCCGCTACGGGTCCCGGCGCTGTGGGCGACGGCCCATTCGAGAGCGCGGCCGACGACTTCCTCCCAGCCCGTCTCTCCGACGGTGAAGTGCGACCTGCCCGGGAACTCCATGTAGTGGGCGATGCCGGACTTGTAGCGCCGATGGTTCTCCCTGACCACGGATGCGGGGACGGTGCGGTCGGCGTCGCCCGCGACGAACAGCAGGGGTGCGCGGTCCGCTCTGCTGTAGTCGACCCTGGTGACGGCGCGCGGGTTGAGGTTGGCAAGCGCCGCCTGGAAGAGAGGGCGCGCCGGAGCGGGCACGTGGTAGGCCGACCAGGCCTCCCGGGAGTCCTCCTCGCTCAGGGCGTTGGCGAAGCCCCAGTGGAACTGTCCAGGAGTCAGCGGCACTCCCCGGTTCAGGTTGAACGGGTTGCCGATGGCGGGCAGCGCGGAACGCAGCTGCGCAGGCGGCACGCGGAAGACGCCCTTGGTCTGTCCCGGGTGGATGGCGACACCGGCTGCGCCGAGTCCGCGGTCGAGCAGAAGCTGGGTCACGAGGCCGCCCACCGAATGCCCCATGATGATCGGTGCCGTGTCCAGCCTGCTGATCAACTCGGCGTGGTGGTCGGTGATCTCGGTGATCCCGAGCCCCCCGACGAGCGAGGGGTCGGCACGCAGTTCCTCGATGGGGCGGTCCATGCGGGGCCAGGCCGGGGCGATGACCCTGTAGCCGCGGTCCTCCAGGTACGGGACCCAGTCGTGCCAGCTCAGCGGGGTCATCCAGAGGCCGTGTATGAGTACGACGGTGTCGGGCGCGGTGGTGCTCAGTGTCACCAGCTCCTAGGGAGAACGATCGGTCTTTCTGCTTACGCTATGTGGACCTATGGGGACTGTCAACGCAAGGAAGATCGACCGTTCAGTACGGTGATGGCATGAGTCCCGGATTCCCCGACACGGCGCCCACGCCCAGTCCGTCCGCCCCTCGGGACCGGCTCCTCGCCACCGCGTCCGCGCTGTTCTACGCGGAGGGCATCCATGCCGTCGGCGTCGAGCGCCTCATCACCCAGGCGAGCGTGACCCGTGCGACCTTCTACCGGCACTTCGGGGGCAAAGAGGAGCTGGTCACGGCATACGTCGAGGCGCAGGACGCGGCGTTGCGCGCCCAGTACGAGGAGGCGGCCCAGCTGATCGACGAGCCCGCCGGTCTCCTGCGGGCGCTCGTCGGCGGCATTTCCGAGACGGTCTGCGGGCCCGGCTTCCGCGGCTGTCCGTTCATCAACGCGGCGGCCGAGTACCCCGACCCTGCCACCCCGGTCCACCGTGCGGTTCTGGCTCACCGGACGTGGTTCCGCACCGTCCTGCTCGAACTGCTCGCGGCGGCCGGCCACTCGGACCCGCCCTGGGCGGCCCGAAGGCTCGTCATGATCCGGGACGGAGCCATGGTCGGCGGGTATCTGGGCGAGCGCGACGAGGTCGTCACCTCACTGGCGACCGTGGTGGACGAAGTGCTCGGCTCCGGTCGCACGGACATGGAGGCAGGTCCCGGGTGACCTGGGGGCGGACGGCAGTGGCTGACGGAATGCAGGGGTGAGCCCGGGATCCCCGCGTCCGGGAGCCGCGCACTTCCCGGACGGGAGGAGCCGATGCCCGGGATGTTGCGCAAACACTACGCGCGTCACATCCGCCTCGGAGAAGATGGAGACATGGGATTCCATGTCGACTCAGAGGCCGGACGGCTGCGCCGCGTCATCCTGCACCGTCCTGACCTGGAGCTGAAGCGGCTCACGCCGACGAACAAGGACGACCTCCTCTTCGACGACGTGCTGTGGGTCCGCCGTGCCCGCCAGGAGCACGACGCCCTGGCGGACGCGCTGCGCGACCGCGGAATCGCGGTGCATCTCTTCAGCGACCTGCTGGCCGAGACGCTGGACATCCCCGAGGCCCGCACCCTCGTCCTGGACCGCGTCTTCCACGAGAACGAGTACGGGCCGCTCGCCACCGCCCATCTGCGCGCCGCCTTCGACAGGTTGCCGACGAAGGAGCTGACGGAAGCGCTGGTCGGGGGCATGACCAAGCGGGAGTTCCTGGAGGCGTACGAGGAGCCGGCGTCCGTCCGCTTCCACGTGCTGGATCTGGACGGCTTCCTGCTCGCCCCGCTGCCCAATCACCTCTTCACGCGCGACACCTCCGCCTGGGTCTACGACGGCGTCTCGATCAACGCGATGCGCTGGCCCGCCCGTCAGCGCGAGACGGTGCACTTCGAGGCGATCTACCACCACCACCCGCTCTTCGCGGGGCCCGGCAGCCCCGCCTTCCACGTCTGGTCGGAGGGCCAGGGCGCGTATCCGTCCACCATCGAGGGCGGGGACGTGCTGGTCATCGGCTCGGGCGCGGTGCTGATCGGGATGAGTGAGCGCACCACGCCGCAGGCCGTGGAGATGCTGGCGCGGGGCCTCTTCGCGGCGGGCTCGGCCCGTACGATCGTGGCGCTCGACATGCCCAAGCGCCGCGCGTTCATGCACCTGGACACGGTGATGACGATGGTGGACGGCGACACCTTCACCCAGTACGAGGGCCTGGGCATGCTCCGCTCGTACACCATCGAGCCCGGCGGCAGCGCCAACGAGCTGAAGGTGACGGACCACCCGCCGGAGCACATGCACAGAGCCATCGCGGCGGCCCTCGGCCTGGACCACGTCCGCGTGCTCACGGCGACACAGGACGTGCACTCGGCGGAGCGCGAGCAGTGGGACGACGGGTGCAACGTGCTGGCCGTCGAACCGGGTGTCGTGCTCGCGTACGAACGGAACTTCACGACGAACACGTATCTGCGCAAGCAGGGCATCGAGGTGCTGGAGATCCCCGGCAGCGAGCTCGGCCGGGGCAGGGGCGGACCGCGGTGCATGAGCTGCCCGGTGGAGAGGGACCCGGTCCGGTAGCGAGGGCGGGCGGCCGCCGGGGAGCGGGCCCGCCAGACCGGACTGTATAGAGATTCGAGCGCCGGTATAGAATTCCAGGTCGGACATCGTCATCCCTGCCAGCGACCTAGGAGCCCTCATGGCGACAGACCTCACGGGCCGCCACTTCCTGAAGGAACTGGACTTCTCGCCCGAGGAGTTCCGTCACCTGATCGATCTGGCCGCCGAGCTGAAGGTGGCCAAGAAGGCGGGTGCCGAGCAGCAGCGCCTGCGGGGCCGTACGATCGCGCTGGTCTTCGAGAAGACGTCGACGCGTACCCGCTGCGCGTTCGAGGTCGCCGCCGCCGACCAGGGCGCGGGCACCACCTACCTCGACCCGGGCGGCTCGCAGCTCGGGCACAAGGAGTCCGTGCGGGACACCGCGCGCGTGCTGGGCAGGATGTACGACGGCATCGAGTACAGGGGCAGCGGCCAGGCGGTCGTCGAGGAGCTCGCGGCCTACGCCGGAGTCCCCGTCTACAACGGACTGACCGACGACTGGCACCCCACGCAGATGCTCGCCGACGTGCTCACCATGACCGAGCACTGTGCCAAGCCCCTCGACGGGACCGCGTACGCCTACCTCGGCGACGCCCGCAACAACATGGGCAACTCCTACCTCGTCACCGGTGCCCTGCTCGGCATGGACGTGCGCATCGTCGCCCCGCGTGTGCTGTGGCCCGAGGAGGCGGTCGTCGCGCAGGCCCGTGCCCTCGCCGGCCGTACCGGTGCCCGGATATCGCTCACCGAGGACGTCGAAGAGGGCGTACGGGCAGCCGACTTCGTCGCCACCGACGTGTGGGTGTCGATGGGCGAGCCCAAGGAGGTCTGGGACGAACGCATCGCGCTGCTGCGGCCCTACTCCGTGACGATGGACGTCCTGCGGGCCACCGGAAATCCGGATGTGAAGTTCCTGCACTGCCTGCCGGCCTTCCACGACCTGGGCACGGCCGTGGGACGGGAGATCCACGCCCGGCACGGCCTGGACTCCCTCGAAGTGACGGACGAGGTCTTCGAGTCGGCCGAGCACTCCGTCGTCTTCGACGAGGCGGAGAACCGGATGCACACCATCAAGGCGGTGCTCGTCGCCACCCTGGCGCGCTAGTGCCGTGACCGGCGACTCGTCCGCCCTCAACGAACGTCCGGCATGTGCGCGGGCCGCTCCCGGTCGCTGTGCCGGGAGGGCTCCGCCCGCGAAGGGGGGAGCCGGGGCACTCGCGGCCGAAGTCCCCTGAGCCTGGCGGCCAGGGCGGTACTCCCGCACCGCGTGCAGGGCGGTGCGACCGGGCGAAGTCGTCCGGGAGGGCAGCAGAAGGAGTCTCACCCGGCGTCGGGCCGGACGACTGCCGGGAAGGCGATCCTCTCCGGCGCGTTCTCCCTGTGCGCGGGCGGCGGTTGTTCGAACGACGCCGCGTGACGCAGGTGCTCGGCGAGCGCCGCGGTGGCGGCCGACGAGGCGTGGTCCTCGATGCCCCAGGCCAGCAGGTGGTGCCGGCGGGCCCAGGGGTCCTGCAGTTCGCACACGTCGAGCGGCTGGTCCGGATCGACGGCGCGGCGCGGCACGACGGCGAGCCCCGCGCCGCCGGCCGCGAGGGCGACGAGGACGTTGAGGTCGGCGACGGTGGTGCGGTAGCGCGGCACCGACGAGTGCGGGCCGAGGTGCTTCTCGGTCCAGCGCCGCAGCGAGGAGCCGGGATCTAGTCCGACGAGAGGGTGCTCGGCGGCCTCGCTGTACGTCAGCGCGGTCCGCCCGGCGAGAATCCCGCCGGCCTGGCCGATCACCACCAGCGAGTCGTCACCGAGCGGCTCCGTGCGGAGGCCGCAGTCGCGGGCCTCGTCGTCGAGCACGACCCCGAGATGCGCCTCGCCGTCCGCGAGCATCCGCACGGTCTGCGGGGTGCGGCTCTCGGAGACCGTGACGTCGACGTCCGGATGGGCGCGGAGGAACGAGACCAGGGCACGCGGTACGAGCCGGTGCATCGCGGAACCGCCGCCCAGCAGGGTCAGCGCCGTGGTCCGGGACCTGCTGTAGCCGGCGACGGCGCTCTCCAGCCGCGCGGTCCGGGTCAGCACATCGCGCGCATGGCGGGCCAGGGCCGTACCCGCAGGCGTGGGCCGGACGCCGCGCCGGCCGCGGACCAGCAGCGCCACGTCGGCCTGGCGCTCGAGCGAACGCACCCGGGCGCTGGCCGAGGGCAGGCTCAGATGCATGCGGCCGGCACCTGCCGTGATCGACCCCTCCGTCACGATGTGGAGAAACAGCCGCAAGTCGTCCAGGTCGTAGCGCACACCCTCAGCCTAAGGCGCTGCCATAGGCTGGGTATGCCGATTACGCATTGCGAAGCGGGCGGTCACGGTCCGATGCTCGACGCGTGTACGAGATCCCGCTGATCATGCTGGCCGGTGTCGCCGCCGGGGCGCTGAACGCCGTCGGCGGCGGCGGCACGTTCGTGGCGCTGCCGGCCCTCGTCGCCTTCGGCCTGTCGCCGGTGACGGCCAACGCGGTCTCGCGGATCGCTCTCGTACCCGGGGCAGTGGCCAGTACATGGGTGCTGCGGAACGAGCTCACCAGGGTCGGCACGACATCCACCAAGGTGCTGACGGCGGTCAGCGTGGCGGGCGGCGGAGCCGGGGCCGCTCTGCTGCTGGTGCTGCCCGCCTCGTCGTTCGACGTCGCGGTGCCCTGGCTGCTGGCCTTCGCGACGCTGGTCCTCGCCTTCGGACGCCGCTTGTCGGGGGCATTGAGCGCCGCGCTGGGCCGCTCGTTCAGCATGAGCCCCCGGGCCGTTCTCATCGGGCAGTTCTTCGTCGCGGCGTACGGAGGTTACTTCGGCGGTGCCGTAGGCATCCTGATGCTGGCTCTGTGGAGCACCGGCCTCGGCCTCGACCCGGCGGCCGGCAATCCGATGCGGGTCGCGCAGCTCGCGGCCATCTTTCTCAGCGCGACAGTGCTGTTCCTCTTCGCGTCCGACGCGCTGCGCGTCCCGCTGATGCTCGCCGCCATGCTGGCCGGTGCCGTGGCCGGCGGCTTCGCCGGAGGGCACCTCGCCCGCCGCCTCCCGGCCGCACTGCTGAGGGCCGTCCTTCTGACGACCGCCGTGACCACGACCGTCCTGTACTTCCTGCGCGGCTGAACGGGCGGAGGTGTGTGATCACTCCCGAGGCGCCGGAGCCGCGCCCGGCCGGCACTCCCGCGGGCCGGCCGCACACCCGGACCAGCCACCTCAGGACAGAACCGGACGATCCCGGTGCTCCGTCGGTCTTGGACCTAGCCGTGCAGTGCCAGATAGGGCGCGAGAGCCAGCAGGGTGCCGGCGAGCGCGTACTTGAGCTTGCGTACGGGCACGGCGTGGGCGATCTTCCAGCCGATCACGACACCTGCCAGTTCCGGGACGCCGACCAGCGCCGCGAGCATCCAGTCGATCGAGCCGTGCACCAGATATCCCGCGGTCCCCACGCTCGCGATGACCACCGACTGGGCCTGCGCGGCCGCCAGCGCGGGCAGCAGCGGAAGACCGCAGATCACCAGCAGCGGCACGCTCAGCATCGGGCCGCCCAGACCGAAGAGTCCCGCGGCGACCGCTACGACCAGCCCGACGGCCCCCGTGAGGACGGGTGAGAGCTCCCCGTCACCGTCGTCCTCGCTCGCGGAGGCACGGCGCTCGCGCACCCACACCAGGATGCCGGTCGTGGCGACGGCGGTGGCGAGCAGAATCGCGAACCCCCGCCCGCCGACAAGGGTGTTGAAGAGCACGCCCAGGGGTGCCCCCACCAGCGCGGCGGCCGAGAGGATCACCGCGACCCGTCGCGTACGCGCTTCGCGCAGCTGACCGGAGCGCGTGAACGCCGCCGTGCCGAGGGCGCCGGTCGCGATGTGCGTGGCGATGGCCGTGCCGGCGACGCCGGATGGGGAGAGCCCCGTCAGCAGGAACATGCCGATGGTGGGCAGTACGCCGCCCGGGCCCACCGCGGTGATGCCGATGCCGCCCAGCAGCCCGAAGAGCCCCAGCAGCACGAGTATCAGCGGATCGAGCTCCATTCCGGCCTTTCCCTCCCGTCCCCTCGCGCGCGACCTGAGACCTGTGGGCCTGCGGCCACGCTATCCGGCCCGTGTACGGGCGCCGGGCGCGGTCTCCCGCGGCCCTCTCGTCTATCGCGCACCCGTGACGGCAGTCACGAACCGGTGATACGTTCACGTCGTGCCGTCGCCGGCGTCGCTGAGGAGGCCCGAGCCGTGAGTGAGCCCACCTGGACCACCGAGCACAGCGCACCGGGAGCCCCCGCATGAGCCCGTACACGGGGTCGGCCCGCCCCACCGGCGAATGGCAGCACATCCGGGTCTCCGAGGAGGACGGTGTCGTCACCGTCACGCTGGCCCGCCCTGCCCGCCTCAACGCCCTCACCTTCGGCGCGTACGCCGATCTGCGCGATCTCCTCGCCGAGTTGTCGCGGGAGCGCCGCGCGCGGGCGCTCGTACTGGCGGGGGAGGGGCGCGGCTTCTGCTCGGGCGGCGACGTCGAGGAGATCATCGGCGCCACGCTGGATGCCGACACCGGGGAGCTGCTGGATTTCAACCGCATGACGGGCCAGGTCGTACGAGCGCTGCGCGAGGCGCCGTTCCCCGTCGTCGCGGCCGTGCACGGTGTCGCCGCGGGCGCGGGCGCGGTGCTCGCGCTGGCCTCCGACTTCCGCGTCGCCGACCCCACCGCGCGATTCTCCTTCCTCTTCACCAAGGTCGGTCTCTCCGGCGGGGACATGGGCGCGGCCTATCTGCTGCCGCGCGTCGTCGGGCTGGGCCACGCCACGCGCATCCTGATGCTCGGTGAGCCCGTACGGGCACCGGAGGCCGAACGCATCGGTCTCATCAGCCGGTTGACCGAGGAGGGGGAGGCGCACGACGCCGCGGCCGAACTCGCCCGCAGCCTCGCTGACGGTCCGGCGCTCGCCCTCGCCCAGACCAAGGCGCTGCTCACGGCGGAGCTGGACATGCCGCTGTCGGCGGCCGTCGAGATGGACGCTTCCACGCAGGCGCTGCTCATGCACAGCGAGGACTACGCCGAATTCCACGCGTCCTTCAGCGAGAAGCGGTCGCCGAAGTGGCGGGGAAAGTGACATGAGCGGACGGACCGCGACCGGGAACGGCACCACGGGCATGCGCGTCGCCGTCGTGGGCGGCGGTCCGGGCGGCCTGTACGCGGCCGCGCTCCTCAAGCGGCTCGACCCCTCCCGCAGCGTCACAGTCCACGAACGCAACGCCCCCGACGACACGTTCGGCTTCGGCGTGGTCCTCTCCGACGAGACCCTCGGCGGCATCGAGCACGCCGACCCGGCCGTCTACGCCGCGCTCCAGCGGGAGTTCGTCCGCTGGGACGACATCGACATCGTGCACCGCGGCCGGACGCTCACCTCCGGCGGACACGGGTTCGCCGCCCTGGGGCGCCGCCGGCTGCTGGCCGTACTGCACGATCGCTGCCGCGAGCTCGGCGTGGATCTCCGCTTCCGCAGCGAGGCGCCGCCGCCGGACGAACTGGCCGCCTCGCACGACCTGGTGGTCGCGGCCGACGGAGTGCACAGCACCACCCGCGACGCGTTCGCCGGTGTCTTCCGCCCGCAGGTGACCACGCACCGCTGCCGCTACATCTGGCTCGCCGCCGACTTCGCGCTCGACGCCTTCCGCTTCGAGATCGCCGAGACGGAGCACGGCGTGCTCCAACTCCACGCGTATCCCTACGAGATGGCGGGCGAGGTCGGCCCGGGTGCCTCAACGGTCATCGTCGAGGCCCGCGAAGAGGTCTGGCGGGCCGCGGGGCTGGACAAGCTGGACGAGCACGGCTCCGCCGAGCAGTGCGCCAAGCTGTTCCCCGAAACCCTCGCCGGCAGGCCGCTGCGCGGCAACAACTCGCAGTGGATCGCCTTCCGTACGGTCGTCAACGAGCGCTGGTCGCACGGGAACGTGGTGCTTCTCGGCGACGCCGCGCACACCGCGCACTTCTCCATCGGCTCCGGCACCAAGCTCGCCGTCGAGGACGCCCTCGCCCTCGCGGCCTGCGTCGAGGAACAGCCGGACCTGCCGGCGGCGCTCGCCGCGTACGAGGAGGAGCGCCGCCCCGTCGTGCTCTCCACGCAGCGCGCGGCGCGCGGCAGCCTGGAGTGGTTCGAGGACCTGGCGACCTGCACCGGTCAGCCGCCGCGGCAGTTCGCCTTCAACCTGCTCACCCGCAGCCGCCGCGTCACCCACGACAACCTCCGCCTGCGGGACCCCGGGTTCGTCGCGGGCGTCGAGGCGGAGGCGGGCGTCCCCGAGGGCACTCCGCCGATGTTCACACCCTTCCGGCTGGGCGGACTGACGCTGCGCAACCGGATCGTGGTCTCCGCGATGGACATGTACTCGGCCGAGGACGGGGCCCCGGACGGCGCCGCCGACGCGGGCACCTCCGGCGTCCCCGGCGACTTCCACCTCGTGCATCTGGGCGCCCGGGCGCTGGGCGGAGCGGGCCTGGTCATGACGGAGATGGTCTGCGTCTCGCCGGACGGCCGCATCACGCCCGGCTGTACGGGCCTGTGGTCGCCGGAGCAGGAGGCGGCGTGGAGCCGCGTCACCCGCTTCGTGCACACGCAGTCGCCCGGCACGGCCATCGGCGTCCAGCTCGGGCACTCCGGACGCAAGGGCTCGACCAAGGTCATGTGGGAGGGCATCGACGAACCGCTGCCCGAGGGCAACTGGCCCGTCGTGGCGCCCTCACCGCTGCCCTACCGCGAAGGCGTCAATCAGGTGCCGCACGCTCTGACCGCGGTCGAAATGGCCGCCGTACGGGAAGAGTTCGCCGACTCCGCACGGCGTGCCGCCAGGGCCGGCTTCGACCTGCTCGAACTCCACTGCGCCCACGGCTACTTGCTCTCCAGCTTCCTCTCACCCCTCACCAACCGCCGCACCGACGCCTACGGCGGCGGCATCGAAGGCCGCCTCCGCTTCCCCTTGGAGGTCTTCGACGCGGTCCGCGAAGTGTGGCCCCGGGAGCGGGCGATGACCGTGCGCGTCTCCGCCACGGACTGGGCGGAGGGCGGCATCACACCCGAGGAGTCGCTGCGCGTGGCCGCCGCGTTCAGCGATCACGGCGCCGACGCGATCGACGTGTCCACCGGTCAGGTCGTCGCCGAGGAACGGCCCGACTTCGGCCGCTCGTACCAGACCCCGTACGCCGACCGCATCCGCAACACCCTCGGGGTGCCGGTGATCGCCGTCGGCGCCATCTCCTCCTGGGACGACGTGAATTCGCTGCTGCTCGCCGGGCGCGCCGACCTGTGCGCGCTGGGCCGCCCGCACCTGTACGACCCGCACTGGACGCTGCACGCGGCGGCCGACCAGGACTACGCGGGGCCGGGAGCCCCCTGGCCGGTGCAGTACCGCGCGGGCAGCCGCAAACCGCCGACGGGCCGCACGGACGCGCCGAAGCCGCGGCTGACGCTTTAGCGGTTGCGCGCGTTCTCGCGGTGCGTGTGTTCGGGGTGCCGGGTGCGTGCCGCTCCGGGAGCCAGTCCGGACGGCATGATTTCCCTCCCCGAACCGGTACGGGCCTTCGTGCTGCCTCCCATATACCGGTCCGCAAATCACTTCCCCACGCTTCGCTGGGGAGACCCCAAGGGTGTCCGGACGTGCCTCCCTGCGCGTCCCGCCCCCTCCCGTCCGCCGGCGGCTCCCCGCCGGTGGCCCCGGTCAGTTGCCTCGTTCCTCCGGGCAGGCCCGGTGCCGCTCTCGGACCGCTCCAGGGCCCAACGGGCCCCTGAACACCGATGGTTGGAGCCGCAAGGCACGTACACGCGCCGAAAGGTCCGTCCGGCAGCGAACCGACGCCGGTGTGGCGACCACGAGGGAGAGCCGCTGAACCGACCGGAGGGGGTGGGACGCGGAGGCGTGCGTGTCCGGACGCTTGCCCGTGATTTGTCGACCGGTACATGAGGGGCAGCACGAAGGCCCGTAACGGTTCAGGGAGGTAAATCATGGGTCCGGACATGTGCGCCGGAGTGGCACGCCCCCGGCACCACGCACCCGCCCGAAGCGAACATCGGCAAACCCGCCGCGTCAGCGGCGATACGTGTCGCGGTCCGGGTTCCAGTCCTCGTCGAACCAGCGGTCGTCCGGCTCGCGCCGGTTGCCCACGATGGCCGCGATCGGCGGGATCACCAGCGCGGCCACGCACAGTCCGACGGCTGCCGGTACGGAGATCAGACGCACGAACGCCCATGCGCTGACGAAGAGCACCAAGCACGTCGTCATCAGCACGAAATAACGCTTGCGCCGTCGCGCGTACATACCTCCAGGGTATTGCGCCCGCGCGGGTCCGTGCCTGCAGGCGCTCATCCCCGCCCCGGGCCGGTCCTGCCCCCGTTCTCCGGGCACACGAACCATGGCCGCTGGCACGTGCACGATCCCCGTAATGCGGGGGGGCACCGACCCGGGTGTCTGCTGCACTGGAGGCATGTACCTCGACGAGCTGCGCACGCTGCTGGCCCGGCATGTCCGCCCTGACTGGACCACCGCCATCGACGGCGTCCTGATCTCGAAGGTCGACCGGCCGGACCCGCCGGAGCCCTCCATGTCCGGCACGGTGCTCGCAGTCATCGCGCAGGGCGCCAAGCACCTCGCACTGGGTGATCGGGTCTACGAGTACGGGGCCGGGCAGTACCTGGTCGCCTCCGTCGACCTGCCCGTCACCGGGCAGTTCATCCAGGCCGCCCCGGACCGGCCCGCACTGGGCTTCGGTCTCGTGCTGGAACCGTCCGTGGTCGCCGAGTTGCTGCTTCAGGCCGGTCCCGGGGACACCCCCCGCGCCGGTGCCGGTGCACCGTCGGGGATCGCCGTCAGCGACGCCCCGCCCGCGATGCTCGACGCGGTGGTCCGCCTGCTCCGGCTGCTCGACGAGCCCCGCGACCGCGCCGTACTGGCCCCTCTGATCAAGCGCGAGATCCTGTGGCGCCTGATCACCGGCGAGCAGGGCGCGGCGGTGCGCCAGCTCGGCCTCGCCGACAGCGGCCTCAGCCATGTCTCCCGGGCCGTGCGGTGGATTCGCGAGCACTATGCCGAGCCCTTCCGGGTCGAGGACGTGGCACGCCTGTCCGGGATGAGCGTCTCCGCCTTCTACCGCAACTTCCAGGCGGTGACCGCGATGAGCCCCATCCAGTTCCAGAAGCAGATCCGGCTCCAGGAGGCGCGGCTGCTGCTCGCCACGCACCCGGGCGACGTGACGGGGGTGGGCCACCGTGTCGGCTACGACAACCCCTCGCAGTTCAGCCGCGAGTACCGCCGGCAGTTCGGCGAACCCCCGAGCCGGGACGCCGCCCGCCTGCGGAACACCGCACGGACCGCGGCGGGCGCTCTGACCTGAGCGTGACGTGGCTGGCCGCGAAGAGGATCGTGCAAGGGAAAGGGAGGATCTTCGTAGAGTTCATGCAGGTCATGGCGGTTCACTGGAATCAGGAGTTCTTCTGCGGAGCAGGAAAATGCCGCTCCGCGGATCCCGTCACACATCGTGAGGATCACACCATGAAGACCGTTCTGATCACCGGTACATCGTCCGGATACGGCCGGGAGACCGCCCGCTGCTTCCATGAGCAGGGGTGGAACGTCATCGCGACGATGCGCACTCCGCGTCCAGGCGTCCTTCCGGAGACGGACCGGCTCCGGGTCCTCGAACTCGACGTGACGAAGCCCGAGACCATCGATGCCGCGCTGGAGGCGGCGGGGCCCGTCGACGCCCTCGTCAACAACGCGGGTATCCCCTCGATCGGCGTTTTCGAGCGGACACCCATGGCCCGAGTGCGGGAGGTCTTCGAGACCAACACGTTCGGCGTGATGGCGACGACCCAGGCCGTGCTGCCCGGGTTCCGTGAGCGCGGCTCCGGTGTGGTCGTCAACGTGACGTCCAGCGTGGTTCTGGGCCACATGCCGCTCACCGCCGTCTACAAGGCGAGCAAGACGGCCGTCGAGGGATTCACCGCGTCCCTCGCGCTCGAACTCGAACCCTTCGGAGTGCGGGCGAAGACCGTCGAGCCGGGCGCCTGCCTGACCACGAACTTCGGCGAGACCGCGCTGGACGGCGATTCCCTGGAAGAGGCCGTCCCGCAGCCCTACCTTCCGTGGGCGCAGAAGGTCATGAGCGGTTTCATGAACCAGGATGTGTTCACCAAGGAGAGCGACGTCGCCGAGACCGTGTGGCGTGCCGTGCATGACACGACCGGCCAGCTGCGGTTCCCCGCCGGCCCCGATGCGATCAGCCTCGCCCAGGCGAAGTGATCGACCAGTCGGCAGGAGGATGCTCGACCGACGCCACGAGCCGGCCCAGCAGGACAACCCGGGCTCGCCCGCGCCCGCCGGGGCGCGGGCGAGCAGGCCCGCTCACACCTGCGCGAAACCCACCGCGTACTCGCGCCCGGCCTCGCGCAGCTTCTCGTGCAGCGCGAAGAAGACCTCCGCGGAGCGCTCGCCGGGCCAGTCCGGCGGCAGCAGCGACGTCGGCAGCCCCGGATCCGCGTAGGGGAGACGCCGCCACGCGTCCAGCGCCGGCAAGTAGTCCCGGTACGCCTCCTCGGCGGGCACCTCGTGCCGCTGTGACCAGGAACGCAGCACCGGCTCGTGCACGTCCAGGAAGGACCGGTGCAGCGCCGCCAGCGACGGCAGGTCCCACCAGCGCGCCACCGCGTCCGCCGTCGGTTCGAAGCCTTCGTGCGTGCCGTTGAAGAGGTCCACGTACGGGGTGAGACCGAGCCGTTCCAGGCTGTGACGCGTCTCCTTCTCCAGGTGGGACGGGGCGATCCAGATGCCCGGTGCGGCGTTGCCGAAGCCGAGCCGGGACAGACGGGAGCGGAGTATGTGCCGGCGGCCGCGCTCGCTCTCCGGGACGGAGAAGACGGCCAGCAGCCAGCGCCCGTCCGGCACCGGACGGGCGTAGACGCGGCGGTCGCCGTCGTCGAGGAGCTGCCGGCCCGCCTTCGACGGTGCGTAGCCGGCCGCCTTGCTTCCGGGCCGGTCCGCCGTGAGCAGCTCGCGCCGCTTCAGCCGGGACACGGCCGACCGTACCGACGGCGCGTCGACGCCGACCGCGCCGAGCAGCCGGATCAGCGCGGAGACCGCCACCGTGCTTCCGGGGAAGGCCCGCCCGTACGCCCCGTAGAAGGTGAGGATGAGCGAACTCGGCGAGGGCGGTCTGGGTGCGGCGGGCTGCTGACTCACGCCGTCACTCTAGGGGTGCCCTCATGCGGGCAGACCGTCGGCGGACCGGTCCCCGGCGGACCCTCCGGAGGCGGCCTGCCCCGGGTGCCGCTCCGCGCCCGGCTCCGCAACCGCCTGCTCCGCGCCCCGCTCCGCCCCCACCTCCCGCAGCACGTACCGCTGGAGCTTCCCGGTCGGTGTGCGCGGCAGGGAGCCGGCGAAGACGAACTCGCGCGGACACTTGTACGGCGTGAGCTGACCGGTGGTGAACTCACGCAGCGCGTCCGCCGTTCCGGGCCCCGCCTCCACTCCCTCGCGGAGCACCACGTGCGCGACGACGACCTGGCCGCGCTGCTCGTCGGGGCGTCCCACGACGGCCGCCTCGGCCACGTCGGGATGGCGCAGCAGGGCCTCCTCGACCTCCGGGCCGGCGATGTTGTAGCCGGAGGAGACGATCATGTCGTCGGCGCGTGCGACGTAGCGGAAGTAGCCGTCGGCACCGCGCACGTAGGTGTCTCCCGTGAGGTTCCAGCCGTCGCACACGTACTCGCGCTGCCGCGGGTCCGCGAGATAGCGGCAGCCGACCGGGCCGCGCACCGCGAGCAGCCCCGGCTCGCCGTCCGGCACGGGGCTCAGACGCCCTTCCTCGTCCTTGCGCACCACACGGGCCTCGAAGCCCGGCACGGCGACGCCGGTCGCACCGGCGCGTGCGTCGTCGTCTGCGGCGGAGACGAAGATGTGCAGCATCTCCGTCGCGCCGATGCCGTTGATCATGCGAAGCCCGGTCGTCTCATGCCATGCCTCGTACGTGGCCGCGGGCAGGTTCTCACCGGCGGAGACGCAGCGCCGCAGCGAGGAGATGTCGTACGTACGCGCGCCAGGTGTGCCCGGGGGAGCGGCGGCCAGCTTGGAGAGCATCCCGCGGTAGGCGGTCGGAGCGGTGAACAGCACGGTCACACGGTGCCGTTCGACCGCTGCGAGCAACTGCTCCGGGCCGCTCCAGTGCCCGAGCAGCGTGGCCGCGCCGGCCCGCAGCGGGAAGATCAGCAGCCCGCCCAGTCCGAAGGTGAAGCCCAGCGGCGGGCTGCCGGCGAAGAGATCACCGGGTTCCGGGCGCAGCACGTGCGTGGAGAAGCTGTCGGCGACGGCGAGTACATCGCGGTGGAAATGGACGCAGCCCTTCGGCTGCCCGGTCGTGCCGGAGGTGAAGGCGATCATGGCGACGTCGTCCGCTGCGGTCTCCACGGCCTCGTAGCGCTCGGGCTGCGACTCGCAGAGGGCCAGCAGGTCGGCGGGTCCGTCGCCGCCGAAGGGGGCCACACGGAGCCCGGGTACGTCCGCCTTCTCCAGTTCCTCCAGCGATGCGGCGTCGCACAGCGCATGGCTGACCTGCCCCAGGGCGCACACCTTGCGCAGCTCGTGCGCGCGCTGCGCCGCGAGCACGGTCACGGCCACCGCGCCCGCCTTCATCACCGCGAGCCAGCAGGCCGCCAGATGGGGCGAGTTGGGCCCGCGAAGCAGTACACGGTTGCCGGGCGCGACGCCCAGTTCGCCGGTGAGGACGTGGGCGATCCGGTCGACGCGCGCACGCAGTTCGCCGTATGTCCAGCACTGCCCGTCGTCGCCGACGACCGCGGGGCGCCCGGCCCCGTACCGCTCGGCGGAGGCGTCGAGGAGCTCGGCACCGCAGTTGAGACGGTCCGGATAGCGCAGCTCGGGCCGGTCGAAGACCATCTGCGGCCACTGCTCCGGTGGGGGCAGGTGGTCCCGGGCGAAGGTGTCGACGTGTGCGGACGGGCTCAGGTGCATCGCAGGCCCCCCTCGGGGGTGTGCCGTGGGCCGGTGTCGCCGGTGTGCCGTTGAGCGTAACGTGTTGGTGACGACAGTCAACGGTCCGCGATAGAGGATCAGCGGCTGCGGCGCCGGACGCCGCCGGCCGCGACCAGAAGGAGGCACGCCGATGCCCGCGTTCGCACTGGAGGCCGAGCAGCGCAAGTGGTGCGAGGAGCTGCGGACGCTGGCCGCCCGTGAGCTCCGCCCGCTCGCCGACGCCGGTGAAGAGGGCCGTATCAACCGCGAACTGCTCGCCGCGCTGGGCGAACTCGGCCTGCTCGGGCGTCTCTTCGCGCCGGACGGACGCCCCGCGAGCGCCCTCGACCTGTGCCTGCTGCGCGAATCCCTCGCCTACTCCTGCACCGAGGCCGAGACGGCGCTCGCCCTCCAGGGCCTCGGCGCAGGACCGGTCGCCCTCGCGGGCACGGACGGACAGCGCGCACGCTGGCTCACCGAAGTGACCGCGGGACGTGCCGTGGCCGCCTTCGCGCTGAGCGAGCCGGGCGCGGGCAGCGACGCCGCGGCCCTCGCCCTCGACGCCGAACCGGACGGTAAGGGGGCCGGGCACGGCTGGCGCCTGACCGGCAGCAAGACCTGGATCTCCAACGCACCGCACGCCGACGTCTTCACCGTCTTCGCCCGTACGGTCAAGGGCGCGGGCTCCCGCGGCGTGACGGCCTTCCTCGTACCGGCGGGGCGGCCGGGGCTCGGCGGCGAGCCGCTGGAGATGCTCTCCCCGCACCCGGTCGGCACGGTCACCTTCGACGGCGTGCCCGTCACGCGCGACGACCTGCTCGGCGAGGTCGACGGCGGCTTCGGCGTCGCGATGCGCACGCTGAACCTCTTCCGCCCCAGCGTCGGCGCGTTCGCGACGGGCATGGCACAGGCCGCGCTGGACGCCGCGGTCGAACACGCGGGCACGCGGCGCGCGTTCGGCGGCACGCTCCGCGATCTGCAGTCCGTCTCGCATCAGTTGGCGGAGACGGCCACCCGCGTCGAGGCCGCGCGGCTGCTCGTCTACGCGGCGGCAGCGGCGTACGACCGCGGCGAACCGGACATCCCGCGGCGCGCCGCCATGGCGAAGCTGCTGGCCACGGAGACCGCTCAGCAGGCCGTCGACGCCGCCGTACAGATCCACGGAGCGGCGGCCCTGCAGCGGGGCCACCTCCTCGAACACCTCTACCGCGAGGTCCGCGCGCCCCGCATTTACGAGGGCGCCAGCGAAGTGCAGCGCTCGATCATCGCGAAGGAGCTCTACAGTTGACCGACGCCGACGCAGCAGACGCCCGCCCGCGCGCACACGCCGACGCCGGTGGTGGTGCCGACGCCGTCGGTGGCACGGGCTCCGGCCCGCACCTGCGGCGCACCAACCCGCCCGAACTCTCCCCGCCCACCGGCTTCTCGCACGCCGTGACCGCCACCGGCTCGCGCGTCGTCTTCCTCGCCGGCCAGACGGCACTCGACACCGAAGGGGCGGTCGTCGGCGCCACTATCACCGAGCAGTTCGAGCGGGCGCTGGCCAATTTGCTGACAGCGCTGGACGCTTCGGGGGGCACTCCCGCGGACCTCACGCGCGTCACCGTCTACACCACGGACGTGGCCGCCTACCGCGCCGTGGCCCGGGACCTGGGCGGGGTCTGGCGCCGCCACGCAGGCCGGGACTACCCCGCGATGGCGGTCATCGGCGTCTCCCGTCTGTGGGACGAGGAGGCCCTGGTGGAGCTGGACGGCATCGCGGTCCTGCCGTAGGCCCGGCCGGCGCCCCGCCCACGCCCCGGCACGGCTGCTCGATCAGGAACCGATGATCACGTTGACTCCGGGCAGATCTTCGAACGCCGCTTTGCCGTCGAGAGTGACCAGCGTGCGAGCGGTAGCGGCGGCCGTTGCCGCGATGATCAGGTCGTGTGCGTTTCTTGGCTTCCCGGTGCGCCGCACGTGTGCCAGAAGCCGGGCATGCACGCGCGCGACGTCGGAGGTGTAGTCCTCCACAGGTACGAGGGCGTGTACGCCGTCGACGTATTCCTGCCTCCGGATGCGGCGGTCACCCTCGCTGAGCTCGACACCCAGTTGCAACTCGGTCAGTGTCATGGCCGAGATGGTGACGTCGTCATCACGCTCCAGCAGTCCCGCGAGGCCTGTGCGGTCCCGCTCCGCCCGGATGAGGACCCCGGTGTCCAGGATCAGTCGTCTGGCCACGTCGCGCTCATTTCATCCGTAACGCTGGCGCGGGCCGAGGCGACGTCCGCCTCGAAGTCGTCATCCACCGGGTGTGCGGCGAGGAAATCCATGAGGGCGCCACCGTTCCCGGTTGTGGTCGGGGCAAGCGTGGCGAGCCGCCGTCCCCCTCTTGTGATCACGATGGTCTCTCCGTGCTCGGCACGGTCGAGGACTGAGGCGAAGTTCCTCGACACTTCGGTCGCCGTCATAGTCTTCATGGAGTCAGAGTATCTGATTTCTCCTAGCCGTGTGTGGTCACTGCTCGTCGCGAGCGCAGTGTGCCCCGGTGCACGGCGGCGGCCCGTGACAGTCCATCTCTCGTTCCGCAGCTTGATCAATATGTCAAGTATAAGCTTGTTGATTTGCCATTGAATGGCGCGAAAACAACGGTTGCTGCACGCATATCTTAAGCGTTAGCTTGTCTTCATGTGGAACTCGGAGGACGACCGGCAGACGGCGGAGATGCTGCGGTGGGGAGTGTCGCGGCTGGCGTCCCGGTTGCGTGCGGAGCAGCCGGGGAGCGGCCAGGGGCTGACGCGTCTCGCCGTTTCCGTTCTGGCGAACCTGCGGCACAGCGGCCCCCTTACGCCGACGGAGCTCGCAGGGATCGAAGGACTGCAGGCACAGTCGTTGACGCGTGTGCTGAACGACCTGGAGGACCGGGGGCGCATCGTGCGATCACGCGGTCAGGAGGACCGCCGCAGACAGGAGATCGCTCTCACGGACTCCGGCAGGGAGGCGCTGCGGGATCACGTGCAGGACGGCAACGCATGGCTTGCCGCAGCACTGGCGCAGGAGCTGACACCGGCCGAACGCGGGCTGCTGCACCTCGCGGCCGAGCTTCTTCAGCAATTGGCTGCCGCTGACGTCTCTGACGCGGCAGTCGGCCATCGGTCCGCGTCCGACGGACAAGCCGGTCCGCGAGGGGCGGCCCCGCCGCTGTGACCACTCGCCCCCGGGACGAACCAGCCCCCGCTGCCGGCGACTTACCGGTCGGCACGGGCGACCGGGTCCGCCTGATCCTGGTCCTGGCGGGCCTGAGTGCTGCCGGCCCGCTGGCCACCGACATGTACGTGCCAGGACTCCCGCAGATGGCCCGTTCCCTGCACACGGACACCGCGGGGGCGCAGGTGTCCCTGGCCGGATTCCTGATCGGCGTCATCGTAGGACAGCTCGTATGGGGGCCGTTGAGCGACGCGGCAGGCAGGCGACCCGTGCTGCTGGCGGGTACATCGTCCTTCGCCGTCTTCTCCCTCGTGTGCGCTCTGGCGCCGACGGCGGAGGTCCTCGACGCGGCGCGGGTCGGACAGGGCTTCACCGGCGCCGCCGGCATCGTGGTCGCGCGGGCGGTGGTGTCCGACCTCTTCGACGACTCGCAACTCGCCCGCGTCTTCTCTGCGTTGGGCGCGATCACCGCCCTCGGTCCCGTGATCGCACCGCTGCTCGGCGGGGCGCTGCTCGCTGTGGCGTCGTGGCGTTCCGTGTTCGTGGTGCTGGCGGTCACCGGGCTGCTGCTCACGGCCGGAGTGCTGCGGGAACTCCCGGAAACCCATCACCGGGAGGCACGTACGAAAGGCGGCGTCGCGGGCAGTCTCCGGTCCGTCGCCGGGGTGGCCCGGCGGCCGGCCGTGCTGGCCCCCGTACTCGCCGTGGGGTTCGGGTCGGCCGCGGTCTTCGCCTACATCGCCGGGACGTCCTTCGTCTTCCAGGACGTCTACCACCTCACCTCCGCATCCGCCGGCGTGGTGTACGGGGTCAACGCGGTCGGAAACGTGGCGGGCAGCCTCGCCTACGGGCGGCTCGTCCGCCGGTGGCGGGCCGGGGCGCTGCTCACCGCCTCGGGCGCCGCCGGACTCGCCGCGTCGGCCGCCCTGCTGGCGGTGCAGGCCTTGGCGGGCGGCGGTGTCATCGTCACCTGGACCTGCCTGTTCGCCGCCGTCACCGCCTTCGGCGTCTTCTTCCCCGCCGTGACGACCGTCGCCCAGAGCCGCGGCCGTGACGCCCCCGGGGCGACGTCCGCGCTGATGGGCAGCGGCCAGTTCGCCTTCGGGGCGGCTGCGGCCCCCACGGTCGGTCTGTTCGGTACGCACAGCCCGCTGCCCATGGCGGCGGTCATGACCGCGTGCCTGTCAGCGGCTCTTCTTGCCGCACTCCTGGCGGCAAAGCCGGAGCGTCACCCCGCGGCCGGGCCCCGGGGAGCGTCCGCGCCCGGCGCCGGCCGGTGACCGGCGGCCTCAGTTCTCCTGGTCCCTCGGGCATGCGAACTCGTCCTTCGTTCCCCATGTCCTGTGCTCGTCGCCGTCGTCCCGCATCCCGCACTCCAGAGCGACCTCGGCGCCACGCGCGGTGTCATGAAGGATCAGCAGCCGCTTGTTCTCCGGTACGCCGTCCCCCCTGCCGAAGTTCAGCGGGCCCGTGGCGCCGCGTTCCTCCGAGCCGGCGACGACGTTGCCCCGCACCGTGCCCCGGGTGAGCCCGGCCGTTCCCGACTCCTCCCGGGCCGTGTCGACCGCCTGGGAGATCACCAGCATCGCGTCCCAGGCGAGGGGCGTGCGGCCGTCGTTGCTCCAGTGGTCGTTCTTGTCGTACTCCTGCTGGTAGACGCGCCGGAAGGTGCGCGCTCTGGAAGTCTGCGGGTAGCTCGCGGGCAGTGCGTGCGCGGCGTAGTAGAGCCGGGCGTCGGGGTGGTTCACGCTGGGCTGCTGGTCGTCCACGACCGAGTTGGTCAGGTCGTTGCCGCCGAGCACGCTCACCCGGCCCTTGCACTCGCCCTCCCCGTCGAAGTAGTTGAGGAACGCGCCGAATTCGTTGGACCGCTCCGCCCAGTACACGACGGTGCGAGGGTCTTTCGTGAGGCGCCGGCACACCAGCTTCGCCATCTCGCTGGGGGAGGCGACCCATTCGCCGTCGCTACGGCCGCCCGTCCTGCGCCTGTTGGGCTCGCCGTCGGGGCTGTACCAGAGCGTGTGGGCCGTGTCCGGGCGGCCGCGCTCGAACTCCTCCGTGAACCGTCTGCTCAGGTTGTCGCTGTACTTGTCGTCCGGGTCCGCGATCACCACCGCCTTACGGGCGGGCACACAGGTGTCCGTCTCCGTACCCGTCTGCACGATGTTGCCGCGGCGGGCGAAGTCCGCGGCGATCCTCGCCTCACGTCCGTTGTCCGGAGCGACCTGCCGGTACCACTGGTGGTCCTGCATCTCCTCCGCCGTCGCGACGGTCCCGATCATCGGCAGTTTGGCCTCGTCCCCGAGGATGTCCCGGGCCTCCATCGTGGTGGTGCGGCTCTGCCCGAGGCCCACGACCCCCAGGATCTCCTCCGACTTGCCGGACTTGACCTCGTCCGCGATGTCCCTGGCGACCGCCGGGGCCTTGGAGAACTTCTCGCCGGCGTCCGCGACGCGCACCCTCAGATAGACCTTGTGCTTCTGGTCCATGGACGCCTCGTTGTTGAGCTGCCGCTGGGCGAGCGCGACGCCGCGCAGTTCCGGGATCGCCCCGCTGTACATGGCCTCGTCCCCGGCGCCGGGGTGCACGGGAACGCCCAGGTAGACGACGGTCCTTACGACCGCGTCCGGGTTCTCCTTCTCGGCCCTGTCGGCGGCGCGGTTGTTCTGCCTCACCAGTTCCCGCGCCTGCTCGTACACCTTGTCGGGCTGCCAGTCGTCGGGAATCCGGGAGCCGCCGGAGGACCTGGCCTCCGCCACGGCGGCTCCGATGCACCGGGTGGAGCTGTTGTCGAGGGCCCGGTTCACGCCGTAGACGCCGGCTCCGCCGAGGACGCCCAGGGCCAGGACGGCGCAGAGGACGGCCTCGGCACGCGGAGCCCCGTCCGAGTAGTTCCGCTCCGGATAGATCTCGGGGTGCCGGCCGAGCCAGCGGGCCGCCCCCTGGTCCTCGGCGTGCGGCTCGATCCCCACCCGCACCGCCCGTGCTCCGCCGCTGCCGGTCGTGCCCTGCCAGGACCTCAGGGTGATCGCGGCCTCCGCGAAACTCTCCGTACGTTCGCCCTCCGACCGCTCCGCGGAGACGAGCACCACGCCCATGCTGCCCGTCTGCTCGACGGCGACGGGGAACTGCTCCACCAGACGCGACACCCATTCCGGGGACCCGTCGATCTGTGGGAGGACGATCACGAAGCGGCTCTTGCGGCGCCGTCCCCACGGCGAGAGCCGGGGACGGCGGAAGGCCGCCTCGAGGTCGGCGAGCAGCGCCCTCAGCAGCACACCGGTGGTCCGGTCGAGGCGTTCCGCGCGTTCCTCGTCGGTCTCCGGCTCCTCGCCGGCGTTGTCGTCCAGTCCGCTCAGGAGGCCCTGTTCGAGCGTGGGGACGGGCGCTATGCCGGCGAAACGGGTCGCGTCGTGGAAGAAGCCGGTGCCTCTGGGCAGGTCGGCCCACTGCCGGTACCAGCTGCCCTTGTGCGTCATCCGGCGTTCCTGCAGCCGGCCGTACAGCCAGCGCGGCAGCACGTTGAAGAGCGGCTGCCGGGTCCAGTACCAGAGGAACGCGGGGATGCCGGCCGGCGCCTGGTCGCCGCCGCTGACCGTCGCCAGCACCTTGAGAAAATTGGAGTCCTTGCGGCGCTCGGCGAAGCACCGGTCGCGCAACTCCCGTGCCTGTACGGACGACTGGCGTTCCGTGAGGTCCGTCTCGATGACGCTGCACATCAGCGTGAACTGGGGCAGCCGCAGCTTTCCGAACCCGCCGGGACGGTTGCGTTCCAGCTCCTGCTCCAGCTTCTGGAAGACGTCCCCGATACGTTCGTTCCGGGGGCCCGACGGCTGCCCCGCCACCTGTGCGTACGGGACGCGGGCACGGCCGCCGACGCGGAAGCGGGCGCACAGGCCGTCCGCGATCAGCTCCGCCTCACGCCCGTCGCCGAGCTGGCTGAGCAGCACCAGAGGCGACGGGCCGCGTTTGCCGGGCGGCAGCTTGACGAGCTGCTCCAGAGCATCGACGAACGTGTCGATCTTGGGTAACGGTGGAACCGAAGACGCCATGGCGAATCTCCCCCGTGGCAGGTTCCCCGTGGCGTGCTGAGGCCCCCGCCCCTCGGCCGTACGAATGGGCTCGCCGACGCTGACGGGCTCGTCGACGGGCGGTGTGTCCTGAGTCACCGCGCCGGACGCATATTTCCTGCCGTTGCGGGGACCACGCAAGGACTTCTCGGCAAACGCGACTGCTCACGGCAATTGTGGCTGGAACCGGCCGCACGTCGGGGATTTCATGATTCGCCGTGCTCGACTCCGCCCGGGCGTACGCCGGTTCGGCGCCGTCACACCACCGGTGCGGTCGCCACGTCGCTCTGCTCGCCGAGGGCGTCGAGCCGCTCGGGCATCGTCAGGCGCACCAACTTGCGCCAGCCGCCGAGCCGTTCGAACCCGCACATCGCGTGGATGCCGAGGGCGAGGGCCGTCGTCTTGACCGCGGGCCAGTCCAGGAGCCGCCCCATGTGGGACATCACCGCGAGGGAGACGTCGCGGTGCACGACCACCTCGGCCAGCGCGCACCGCCGCAGGCTGCGCCGGATCGCGGCCTCGTGCCCCTGCGCGGCCAGGCGCAGCAACTCCTCGTGGCAGTAGGCCAGATGGTTGTCCTCGTCGTTGCTGATCATCCTGATCGCACGGGCGGTCTCGGGATCGTCGCCGCAGCTGTCGAGCAGCATCGCCATCTGCTCGGAGGCCCGCTGCTCGGTGACGCGGCTGTGCGTCAGATAGACGATGACGTCGTGTTCGGTCAACGGCTCGTCACGGCGCAGCTTCTCGTGCATGAGGCCGATGCCGCGCCGCTCCAGCAGCATCGTGTAGTCGGTCTCCAGCGGCACCTTGACGGGCTTGAGGCCCCGCTTCTTGAGCAGCGCGTTGAAGATCCGGCCGTGCTTGTCCTCGTCCGTCCCGTGCTTGGTGATCTTCGGGGCCAGATGCCGCATGCTCTCCGGCACCAGCGCGGCGATCCGGGCGTTCTCCCAGCCGCCCTGGGCCTCACCGCTCGCGGCGATGGAGCAGAAGAGCTGGAAGGAGCGGTCGTTCTCCAGGATCTCCCGGAACAGGTTTCGGGACGAGAGCATCAGTGCCACCTCCGTACGGCGTCCGCACATTCGAGTCAAAGGGGACGACGCGGAACCGGCAACAGCAGCGCCTCTTCCCTGTGCCAAACGAAGTAAGGCGCACCTGACCGCCTGCGTGCGCAGTGGCGGACGGGCGGCCGCGGGCGCGCAGCCGCGGACGCGCGGCCGGACCGCCGCCCGCGTACCGACGATGGCCCGCGGTCACAAGGTCAGAAGCCGCCTCCGCCGAAGTCACCGCCCCCGAAGCCCCCTCCGTCGAATCCGCCTCCGCCGTCGCCGAAGCCGCCCTCGTCGAATCCGCCCTCGAAGCCGGCGTCGCCGTAGCCCCAGGGTCCGATCGCGCTGCCCAGCACCGTGCCGACCAGCAGCCCCGGCAGGATGCCGCCGCCGAAGTAGCCGCCCGCCCAGGGCCCGTAGACCGAGCCCGCCTCCCAGTAGGGCCGCCGCCCTTCGGGGGTGTCCACGGTGCGCGCCATGGGTTCCGCGCCGTCCCTCAGCCGCGCCGCGTCCGCCGCGCAGACCGGGACCGTACGCTCCGTACCGCCCGGCGGGGCCCAGCGCACGTCCTCCACCGACGGTCCGTGGCGCGGGTCGAAGAAGCACGGCATCCGGCGCTCCGGCAGCGGCTCGCCGTTACGCCTTGCCTCCAGGGTGGCGAGCGCGAAGCGCCCGTCCTCCAGGGCCTCCGTGACCTCCTTCACGTCCCCGGGTCCGCGTGCGGCCTCCGCCTTCCCCTTCGCCTCGTCGTACTTGTCGATGGCGTGGGTGTAGTCCTCGCGCATGGCGTCGTCCGACTCCGGTGCCTGCGGGTCGAAGCCGATGCGGTCCAGTTCCTCGCCGAAGGCCGTGATGTCCTCGTCCACCACGGGACGGAGCTTCTCCAGCTGCTCCCGCTGCTGCTGCTCCTCACGCTTGCGGGCGCGGTTGCGTACGAGGAAACCCCCCGCCACGCCGGCGATGAGCAGCGCCAGCAGCACCACCAGTACGAATCCGCCGCCCGTGCCCCGCGACGGTCCGCCGTCCCAGGAGGCGGGCGCGTCGCCGCGCGCCTCCTTCGCCGCCCCGTCCACGAACCGGTCCAGCTTCGCCTCGGTGTCGCCCCCCGGGCTCTCGGAGGACCGCCGCAGATCGTTGACCTCGCTCCGTGGCATCACGGACCTGTCGGCGCCCGCCGCGAAGTCGTCACCGAGCGTCACGCCGTAGACGCCTCTGTCGCCCACCTGCGAGCGCAGGTCCTGCAGCAGGTCCGAACGCGGGAATTCGCGCGCCTCGGGCAGCACGGCCACGAAGACGGGCTTGTCGGCGTTCTTGATCTTCTCTGTGAGGTCCCTCGCGTCGGCACCGGAGAGCCGGTCCGAGGCGCGCGGGTCGACGTAGACAGGACCCTCCCGCAGAGCCGCGGCCACCTCGCCGACGCTGTCCGCCTTGCCCGACGCGGCCGCGCCGGGAGCCATGGCGGACAACGGCAGAACGACGGCGGCCACGAGAACGAGGAGAAGTCTCGGGAAACGCGCAGGTCGCTTATGCCGTATTTGACTCATGCGCGCCGTGTACCCCGGATCCGTCCGGCCCTGCACGCGGTTCCTGTTCCGCCGTGACCTGGGCGGTCTCCGGCTCCCGGCCCGCCCAGGAGACCGGCCGGCCCCAGGAGGCGGGCCCGCTCCGGGAGGCGGGCCCGCTCCGGGAGGCGGGCCCACTCCTAAGAGAGGAGCCGTCCGAGCTCCCGGCAGACCTCTTCGGCGCGCTCGCCGGTCCCCTTGTGCGACACCAGCCGCGGAAGGTTCTCCGCCGGATGATCCAGGTACCGGGCGGCACGGTCCGCCACCTGCGCGGCGTCGTCGGCGAGCCCGTGGCCGACCAGCACCGAGACCGCCTTCGGCCACAGCTCCACGGTGTCTATGAGCTCGCGAACCGTCCCCGGCCTGGGTTCCGGCACCGCGCACGGATCGGGCACCGTCCAGGAGTGCCGCCCGTGCCCCACGGTGACCGGCTCCTGCCCGGGCAGGTGCACCGTGGCGCTGGTGCCGACGGGCACCACGGCGTCGAGCGAGAACCGGCCGTCCGCGCGCTGCCACGCGACCGAGGCCTCGCCGTACGGGGTGTGATGCCGCGCCGAGGCGTGTGTCAGCGGAGGGTGGGGCCGCGGCCGGACCGTGATCTCCCGGTAGCCGGGCGCGGCAGGGGCGAGTCCGGCGACCACGCGGTGCATCCAGTCCGCGACCGCGCCCAGCGCGTAGTGGTTGAACGAGGTCATCTGGCCGGGGTTGACCGAACCGTCCGGCAGCATGCTGTCCCAGCGTTCCCAGATCGTCGTCGCCCCCATGCCGACCGGGTACAGCCACGACGGGCAGCCGCGCTCCAGCAGCAGGACCGGCTGGCGGGCGGGCTGAAGGCGCTCGGCGACGCCGGACTCCCGCCGGAGAGGTTCACGGTGCTGGAGAACGGCGCGGACGACGTGGCGTACGGCCGCGATGCCGGATCACGCTTCCTCGGCATGCAGTCGCGGCCCACCGCGATCTTCTGCTCCAACGATCTGCTCGCTCTGGGTGTGCTGCAGACCCTGTTCGCGGCGGGCGTGCGCGTGCCCGAGGAGGTCGCCATCGTGGGGTACGACGACATCGAGTTCGCCGAAGCCGCCGCGGTGCCGCTGACGTCGGTGCGCCAGCCCGCGGTGACGATGGGCCGTACCGCCGCCGAGCTGCTGATCCAGGAGACCGGGCGGGACCCGGGACATGAGCACCGGAGCGTCGCCTTCCAGCCCGAACTCGTGGTGCGGCGTTCCACCTTGCCCGGCCAGCGCTAGGGGGTGCCTGGTCAGCTGGTCCATCTCCGTACGGGTATGCCTGCGTCCTTGGCGAGTTCGGCGCATGCGTTGGCGTCATGGGAGTTGTGCGGTTTGGGCCGCCGGCACTTGCCGGACGCGCAGGGGGCGATGAAGACGAGGCACACGTCGGCGCCCGCGGCGACCATCCGCTGGTTGCGTATGTAGCCGGCGTCCGAGCCGTCCTTCTCCCAGTCGGCGGGGTGGGGTTCGTCGGGGACGCCGTTCGAGAGGCACCAGTCGGCCGCCTCCCGGTCGGCGCCGTGCGGGCAGGCGCCGTGCACGACGAGGATGCTGTCGGCGCCGTCCTGGAGCGCCTCGCTCCAGGCTTCGCGGAGCGCGTCGGCGGTCTGCCGTCCGTCTTCCCAGCTGCGGGAGCCGGTGACGAGCACACGTCGGATGTCGGTCATGCGGCCATCCCTCTTCTCGTACGTTCGCAGGCGTGCGGCGGGTGCGGGCCGGCCGGGCCGCAGGTCCGCCGTGACCCCTGCGCCGTCGGGCACTCGCTTGCCGCATGTTGCTGCCTGGGCGGGGGAGCGGCAGCGTCGGCCGCGGTACGGCCGGATCGCTCCGGTTCCCTCGCCGCGCCGGGACCGGGACGTGCGCTCCGGGCAGGAGCCGTACGGCGTCGGTTGTACGCGGGCAGGTCAGGGTACGCCCCGGAGCGCAATCAGGGATCCACCTGGAGGCCGCCGAAACACGGGGTCCGTGCTTCTAGGGTTCGAGCATGGATCTGCGAAACGGGCGTGGGACACGGTCGGCCTGGCTGTCGGCTCTGGTGCCGGCCCGGCTGCGCGGCAGGGCGCGGGCCGGCCGGAGACGGCTGATCGTCGGGGCTGCCGCCCTGGTCACGCTCGCCGGGGCGGGCACGTGGAACGCGACGGCCTCCGACGGGCAGCCGCCCGTCCGGCAGGCGGACCGCACCTTCGACATGCCCGGTGCGCGGATCGACGCGTCGTACTTCACGTCGGGTTCCCGGTCCGAGCGGCGGCCCGCGGTGCTGCTCGGACACGGTTTCGGCGGCAGCAAGGACGACGTGCGGACGCAGGCGCGGAACCTGGCCCGCGAGGGCTACGCCGTACTGACGTGGTCGGCGCGCGGCTTCGGGGCCTCGACCGGCGAGATCGGCCTCAACGACCCCGATCACGAGGTCGCGGACGTCTCCCGCCTGATCGACTGGCTGGCACGGCGCCCCGAGGTGCGCCTCGACGGGACCGGCGACCCGCGGGTCGGGCTGGCCGGCGCCTCCTACGGCGGCGCGATCTCGCTGCTCGCGGCCGGACACGACGACCGGGTCGACGCCATCGCGCCGCGGATGACCTATTGGAACCTGGCTGACGCGCTGTTCCCGGACGGGGTCTTCAAGAAGCTCTGGGCGGGGGTCTTCTTCGGCTCCGGCTCGCCCCGGGGCGGCTGCGGCCGCTTCGAGGCCGAGGTGTGCGAGATGTACGAGCGCGTCGCGGTGAGCGGCAAGCCGGACGCGGCCGCCCGTGAACTGCTCGAAGCCCGCAGCCCGTCCGCCGTCGGGGACCGGATCAAGGTGCCCACGCTGATCGCGCAGGGCCAGTCCGACTCCCTCTTCCCGCTCGGCCAGGCCGATGCCATGGCAAAGGCGATCCGTGCCAACGGGGCGCCCGTCTCCGTCGACTGGTTCGCGGGCGGGCACGACGGCGGCGACCTGGAGACGGCCCGCCTCGACGCCCGTACGACGGCCTGGTTCGACCGCCACCTGAAGCGCGAGAAGGGCGTGGAGGCAGGACCTGCCTTCCGCGTCACGAGGGCCGGAGGGATGGACTCCACGGACGGCACCCTCCAGACACGGGGCGCCACCGGCACCGCCTACCCCGGCTTGAACAGCGATGCCCGCACCGTCCCCCTCGACACCGCGGAGAAGCGCTTCGAGAACCCGCCCGGCGCCGGACCGCCCTCGATCTCCGCCGTTCCCGGCCTCGGCGGCGGCCTCGGCGGCGGCCTCTCCCAGCTGTCCTCGCTCGGCGTCGGCGGGCTGAACGTCGACTTCCCCGGACAGCACGCCCGCTTCGACTCCGGGCCGCTGAAGAGTTCCGTGCGCCTCACGGGCTCACCCACCGTCAAGGCGCGTGTGAAGTCCGACGGTGCCGGCAGCGCCGACGGGGCCGTGCTCTTCGCGAAGGTGTACGACGTCGGGCCGGACGGCAGCCGAACCCTGCCCTCCCAGCTCGTCTCCCCGGTCAGGGTCCCCGACGCCCGTGAGAGCCGGACCGTACAACTCCGTCTGCCTGCCGTTGACTACGAGATCGAGGCGGGCCACCGGCTGCAGCTCGTCCTCGCCGCCACCGACCTCGGCTACGCGTCCCCGGCCGAACCCAGCTCGTACACCGCGTCGGTGGTGGGCGGACTGAGCGTTCCCACCGCTCACGGAGTCACCACCGGGACCGAGCCGCTGCCCGCCTGGGTCTGGGGTCTGCCCGTCGCCGGTGCCGTGGTCGCGGTCCTGCTGGTGACCGGCAGACGGCGCCGCGCCCCGTCCCCCGCTCCCGATCCGGAGCTGTCCGAAGTGCCCCTGGAGATCACCGGGTTGACGAAGCGCTACGGGAAGTCCGCCGGCAGATACGCCGTACGCGACCTGTCCTTCCGCGTCGAGAAGGGCCAAGTGCTCGGTCTCCTCGGCCCGAACGGCGCCGGCAAGACCACCGCCCTCCGCATGCTGATGGGCCTCGTCGCGCCCGACGAGGGCGAGATCCGGATCTACGGACACGCCGTACGGCCCGGCGCGCCTGTGCTCTCCCGGGTGGGCTCCTTCGTCGAGGGCCCGGGTTTCCTCCCTCATCTGTCCGGGCGCACCAACCTTGAGCTGTACTGGGCCGCGACCGGCCGTCCCCCGGGGGACGCCCACATCGAGCAGGCCCTGGAGATCGCCGGTCTCGGAGAAGCGCTCGGGCGCCCCGTGCGCACCTACTCCCAGGGCATGCGGCAGCGGCTGGCCATCGCCCAGGCCATGCTCGGTCTGCCCGATCTGCTCATCCTCGACGAGCCGACGAACGGACTCGATCCGCCGCAGATCCGCGAGATGCGCGAGGTCATGATCCGGTACGCGGCCGAGGGCCGCACCGTCATCGTCTCCTCCCACCTCCTGGCCGAGGTCGAGCAGACCTGCACCCACCTCGTCGTCATGGACCGCGGCCGGCTGGTGCGGGCGGACACGGTCACGGAGATCACCGGCTCCGGCGAGACGCTGCTCATCGGCATCGACGGCCCGCCCCCGTCGGACGCGTTGGTGGGCAAGGTGTCGGGACTGCCGGGCGTCGGCTCCGTCGTACGGACCGACGACGGCCTGCTCGTACGGCTGAGCGGCGCGAGCCCGTCCCAGCTGCTCGCGGAGCTCGTCGGGATGGGGATACCGGTGAACGGGCTCGGCCCGCACCGCCGCCTTGAGGACGCCTTCCTCACCCTGATCGAAGGAGAGACCCCGTGACCGTCCAGTCGGAGACCGCGTCCGGCTACCGGCCGGGCAGCACCCTCCCCTTCCGGGTGGAGGCCGTACGACAACTGCGCCGCCGTCGTACGACGGTGGTGGCGGTGATCCTGAGCGTCCTCCCCTTCGTCCTGGTGGCGGCCTTCGCGATCGGTGGTGGTGGCGACGACGACGGCGGTGCCGGCGGCGGCCGGGAGCAGCGGATCGACCTGATGGACACCGCCACCGCGTCCGGACTCAACTTCGCCACTTCGGCACTGTTCCTGTCCGCCGGATTCCTGCTGGTCATCCCGGTGGCACTGTTCTTCGGAGACACCGTCGCCTCGGAGGCCGGGTGGTCGTCCCTGCGCTATCTGCTGGCCGCGCCCGTGCCCCGCGCGCGAATGCTGTGGAGCAAGCTCCTGGTGGCGCTGACCTTCAGCCTGGCCGCGATCGTGCTGCTGCCCCTCCTCTCCCTTGCGGTCGGCACGGTCGCCTACGGATGGCAGCCGCTGCAGAGTCCGACGGGCAGTTCGATTCCCGCCGACGACGCCGTGTTCAGACTCGCCCTCGCTGTCGCCTTCGTCTTCGTCTCCCAACTGGTCACGGCGGGGCTGGCGTTCTGGCTCTCCACCATCACGGACGCGCCGCTGGGTGCGGTCGGCGGAGCGGTCGGCCTGACCATCGTCGGGAATCTGCTGGACGCGGTCGAAGCCCTGGGGTCCTGGCGGGAGTTCCTGCCCGCGCACTGGCAGTACGCGTGGGCGGACGCGATACAGCCCCAGCTGGAGTGGACAGGGATGATCAAGGGGGTGTCCGTCTCGGTCTCCTTCGCGCTGGTGCTGTTCGCCCTCGCGTTCCGGGGGTTCGGCCGCAAGGATGTGGTCTCCTGAGCCGGTGGCGGCCGACTTCGCGGTTGCGCGAGCCTCCGAGGCGGTGGAACGGGGTCTGAACAGTCGGCCAACCCGCCGACCCGTTCCCGTCACCCTCATACGCTGCGGGCCGTGGGCGAGAGAGCATCGGACGGCGGCCGCCGGGCCAGGATCACCGCCAAGTACCGGGACAGGTTCCCGGTCCTGGCGCGTGCTCTGCCATGGGTGACCACCGGACTGGCCGCCGTTGTGGTGCTGTTCGGCCTTCTCCTCCCGAACTCTCTCGACCGCCTCTCTGCGGGCACGCTCCTGCGCCTGCCCGTGGAGGCGATATACCTTGCCGCCTTGCTGCTCGTCCTGCCCCGGAGGGCGGGCCGGCTGGTGTCCCTGGCAGCCGGTGTGAGCCTCGGTCTGCTGACCGTTCTGAGGCTCATCGACATGGGCTTCTTCTCGGTTCTCGACCGGCCCTTCGACCCGGTGCTCGACTGGATCCTGCTGGACGACGCCGAGGAGTTCCTCCGGACGACGGTGGGCCGGGCCGGCGCCGTCGCCGTCGCCGCCGGCATCGTGATCCTGGTTCTCCTGGTGCTCGTTCTCATGACGCTGGCAGTCCGCAGGCTGAGCGACCTCGTCGTCCGGAACAGCGTCGTCGCGACCCGAACCACGCTGGTACTCGGCACGGCCTGGATCACGATCTCGTCGCTGGGTCTGCAGGCGGTCGAGGGCATACCGTTCGCGACCAAGGCCGCCTCCAGGCTCGTCGAGGAACGCGCGATGCTGCTGAGGAAGGGACTGAACGACGGAAAGGCGTTCGCGGAGCAGGCCGCGGTCGACGACTTCCGCGGCACCTCGCCGGACAGGCTTCTGACCGGTCTGCGGGGCAAGGACGTCATCTTCGCCTTCGTCGAGAGCTACGGACGCGGTGCCGTCGAGGATCCGGAGATGGCGCCCCAGGTCGGCGCGGTGCTCAGGAACCAGGACGACCGGCTGCGCGAGGCCGGATTCTCGTCGAGGAGCGGCTGGCTCACCTCACCGACGACGGGCGCGGGCAGCTGGCTGGCCCACTCCACGCTCATGTCGGGGCTGTGGATCGACAACAACCAGCGCTACCGCACCGCCACCGCGAGCGACCGCTTCACCCTCACCGGCGCCTTCCAGCGCTCCAAGGCATGGCGGACGGTCGGCATGATGCCGGGCGTGCGGCGTTCCTGGCCGGAGGGGCAGTTCTACCACTTCGACAAGATCTACGACTCCCGCGAAATGGGCTACAAGGGCCCGATGTTCAGCTGGTCGCCCGTGCCCGACCAGTACACGATGCAGGCCTTCGAACGCCTGGAGAACGGCAGGAAGAACCGCAAGCCGCTGATGACGACCGTCATCCTCGCCACCAGCCACAACCCCTGGGCGCCCCTGCCCACGACGGTCGGCTGGGACGAGATCGGCGACGGCTCGATCTACCACGCGCAGAAGAAGGCAGGCAAGACGCCGCAAGAGGTGTGGAAGGACCCGGGCCGGGTGCGCACGGAGTACCGGCGTTCCGTTCAGTACTCGATACGCAGCCTCACCGACTACGTGGCGAAGTACGGCGACAAGGACACCGTGCTCGTCTTCCTCGGCGACCACCAGCCCGTGCCGACCGTCGTCGGCAACGACGCCGGCCGGGACGTGCCGATCACGATCGCCGCCCGCGATCCGAAGGTGATGGACCGGATGTCCGACTGGGGGTGGGATGACGGCCTGAAGCCCGGGAAGGGCGCCCCGGTCTGGCGGATGGACAGCTTCCGCGACCGCTTCCTGACCACCTACGGTCCCAGGTCCAGGTGAGCTTCCCGGTGCCCGTGAATGATGCACCCCCCGCCGGACGCCCTCGGGGGAGAGCCGTCCGTGCCCCGTCCGAGGGCCGTGGTACGGACGGAACAGCGGTGCGGGGGGTGCAGTGAGAGCCGGCCCATCGGCTCTCGTTCCAGGGGCTGCCGACCCGAGTTCGCCGTGGCCGGCGGCTGCCTTCAGGGGGTCAGCTGTTGCCGGGCACGGCCCGGGTGCGGTGACGCGCGGCGTAGAGGGCGCCGCCGCCCAGCGAGGCGAGCAGCGCTGCGCCGCCGAGCAGCGCGCCGGAGGGCAGGCCGCTGCCGCTGGAGGCGAGCGTTCCACCGTCACCCCCGCCGCCGACGCTGCCCCCGCCGCCGGCGGAGCCGGGACCTGAGCCGGACCCTGAGCCCTCGCCGCCGTCCGAATCCGCCCCCGGCAGCGAGGCGTTCTCGTCGAGCGAGACGGCCGCCGTGACCGGGTCGAGCTTGTCGCCCGGTTTGTAGAAGCCCCCGAACGCCTCGGAGCCGTCGGCGGTGAGGGTGGCCGGAGCCTTCTTTACGGTGACGACGTCCTCCACCGGGTCCAGTGCTCCCGCTTTCAGCTTGAGGCTCGCCACGGAGAGGGCCTTGTGCGTGGTGACCTTGCCGCTCTCCCGGTCCTTGCTGCGCACGTCGGAGACGAGCGTGCCCTTGGTGCCGGCCGCCTTGACCCTGAGGTTCGAGAAGGTGAGGTCGAGGCTGTAGGAGCCGCCTTCCTCGTGGCCGAGGAAACGCACGCCGCCCTGGAAGGAGGCATTCAGGGAGCCGGATCCTGCTTCCCCGCCGCCCTTGGGGAAGCGGTAGCCGCCGCTGGTGGACTCGGCGCCGCCGGAGAGGTTCACCTTGCCGTCGGCGATGGGCCCCGTGACGTACTCGCGGAAGGACTTCTTGACGCCCCAGTCGAGATTGCCGTCGACGATGGTGCCGGCTGCGGGGTTGCCGCTGCCGCTGCCCGCGCTGCTGCCGCCGGTCCCGGCCGTGGTCGCCGGTCCGCCGGTGCCGCCGCTGTCGGAACCACCGCTGTCAGAGCCGCCGGATGTGCCGTTGCCCGCCGAGCCGCCGCTGCCGCCCGGACCGCCGCCGGTGTGCACGTTGAGCGTCGCGGCGTCGAGTTTCTCGCCTTCCTTGTAGTAGCCCTCGAAGGCGGCGGAGCCGTCGGCAGTGAGCGTGGCGGGGATGTCCGCGAAGGTCATCGCGCCGTCCTCGCCGGTACCCGGTTCGACGTCCGACAGGTCGAGAGCGGCGAGTTGGACGTCCTCCTGGACGTCCTTCGCCTCCTCCGTGCCGCTCTCGCCCGTGCCCTTCGCCACATCGGCCGACAGGGAGCCGTCCTCACCCTCGGTGGTGAGCTTGAAGTCGGACAGTTCGATGTCGAGCGCGCCGTGGTGGCCGTAGAGATGGACGCTGCCCTGGAAGGCGGTGGAGACGGCGTGCTTGTCCATGTCGTACGTGCCCTCGCCGCCGGTGAAACGGAAGGTGCCGTCCGAGTTGGTGCTCGCGCCGTCCGCGACCGTGATCGTGCCGTCGGCTATCGGCCCGGTGATGTAGTCGCGGAAGGACTTCTTGATGCCCCAGTCCAGGGTGCCGTCCGTGAGCGGGACGGGCTCGGCTGCGGGTCCTGCCGCGGGCCCGGCGGCGCCGGGTCTGCTGTCGGCCCCGGTCGCGGCGTACGCGGGCAGCGCGAGGGCCGTGGCACCGAGCACGGTCGCGGTTGCGGCGGCCAGCGCGATGGTGCCGCCGCGTGAACGGCCGTGCGGGGAACGTGAGTTGACGGTCATGATCCGGTTTCTCTCCTCGGAATGGCGGGACGGTGAGACATGTGGGAGCAGGGGAGTGGGGGAGCAGGCATGGGCAGCCGCACTGCCGGTTCAGCCGGCCGCCGGGCCGCCGCGCCTTCTGCGGACGACGGCGAACGTGGCCCCGGCCGCGAGGAGCAGGGCGACTGCCCCGCCGGTCACGACCAGCGGCACCGCCGGGGAGGCCGAGGTTCCGGAGGCGGCCTTCTCGGTCCGGCCGGTCTCCGCCGCGCCGGCCTTCTCCGCCGAAGCGGAGGATCCGCTGCCCAGATCGGGGAGTGGGGGCAGATCGGCGTCGCCGTCGAGCGCGACGGCCAGCGATACGGGGTCCATGGCGGTGCCCTCGGCATACATGCCGCCGAACGCCTCCGCCCCCTCGGGTGTGAGCTTCGCGGGCACTTCGGTGAGGACGACCAGGCCCTTGCTGCCGGGCTCCAGCGCGGACTTCTTCGCTGCGAAGGTCACCAGGGGCTGCTTCTTCGCGGTCCCGCCGTCGCTCCGCACGTCGGCGGAGAGGGTGCCTTCGCCGTCCTCGACGCGCACGGAGAACTTCGACAGCGTGAGGTCGAGATGCCTGCCGGTGAACCGGACCGCACCGGTGAAGTCCGCGTCGAGCGTGCCCTTCCCGGTGTCGTACTCGCCCTTGCCCTGGCCGAAGCGGAAGAGTGCCCCGCCGTCCTGGGCGCCGCCGGTCAGCTTCCATCTGCCCTTGGCGACGGCGCCGGTGACGTACTCGCGGAAGGTGCGGCGCACACCCCAGTCGACGGAGCCGTCCTCGATACGGCCCGCCTCTTCCGGCTTCCTCGCGCCGTCCTTCACGGACTTCCCGCCCCCGGAGCCGTCCCGCTTCCCCGTCTTCGCCTTCAGATCGACGGAGAGGCTGACGGGGTCGAGAGGCGTACCCGCCTTGTAGTAGCCGGCGAAGGACTTGGCGCCTGCCGCCGTGAGGGCCGCGGGGACGTCGGTGAGGGCGACCGGGCTCTTGCCGCCGCGCATGTTCACGCCGGAGAGGTCGAGTGAGGCGAGCGGCACCTGAGCCCGAGTGGACAGCCGGCCGCTGCCCTTGGCCTTGCTGCGGATGTCCGCGTACAGGGTGCCCGAGCCGCCGTCGATCCGGACGGCCGGGCGGCTGACGGTGAGGTCCAGCTCATGGGTTCCGTCGGGCTTCTTGTGCCCGGTGAAGCGGACGCCGCCCTGGAAGGCGGCGTCGAAGGCGCCGCTGTCCGGTGCGTAGCTGCCGTCGGCCGAGTGGAAGCGGAACCGGCTCCGGCCGGCCGTCGCCGTGCCGCCGTCGAGTGCCCAGCGGCCCTTGGCTATGGGCCCGGTGACGTAGCTCTGGAAGGACGCCTTGATGCCCCAGTCCAACCGCCCGCCGGAGACGGCCCGTTCAGCCGATTCGGCCTCGACCGCCCCCGCGGCTCCGGCCGTTGCCGCCCTCGGGGTGCCGGCCTGCGCGGTGGTCGCGGGGAGCGCCGCCAGTGGCACCGCGGCCAGCAGCGTCACGGCGAGTGTGCGTGGCAGGCATCTGCGATGCGGCATCGGTGCTTCTCCAGTCACAGCGGGCGCGGCCCGGTGGCCGGCGCGCGGGCCGGTCCGCAGTCGGCCGGGGCCGGGCATGGGACAGCAGGGGACAACCGGTACTAGCGATGTTAGGTAAGCCTAACCTAAGGTATTCGCGAACTCCACTGGAACCACCGCGTTCCGGCACTCCCACGCGAAAGGCGCAGAAGTGCATCAACGACCGCGCGTTCTCGGGGCCTTCGGCGTCGTACTCGCCCTGGCGCTCGCTCTCACCGGCTGCGGCGGCCCCGGACAGGGCGACGGAACCGGCACGGGCGGGGAGCCCCGTGCACGCTCGGCCGCCGACCGCGCAGAGCCCCTGAGCGGTCCCGCTCCCGAGCCCGAACTGCCCGCCCGCGTCACATCTGCCGACGGGCACCGCGTCACGGTGCGCGACGCCCGGCGGATCGTGCCGCTCTCCGGCTCCCTCTCCGAGATCGTCTACAGCCTCGGCCTCGGGAAGCGGGTCGTCGCCCGCGACATCACCGCCACGTTCGCCCAGGCCAGGAAGCTGCCCGTGGTCACGCGCGCGCACGACGTCTCGGCGGAGAGCGTGCTGTCCCTCAAGCCGTCCGTCGTGCTCGCCGAGACCACGACCGGGCCGGCCGAGGCCGTCGACCAGATCCGCGAGGCGGGCATCCCGCTCGTCGTCCTCGGCCCCGCACAAGACCTCGGCGACGTGGGCACCCGTATCGCCGCTGTCGCCAAGGCACTTGGCGTGGACGACGCGGGCGACCGGTTGCGGGAGCGCACGGACAAGCGCATCGACGCCGTACGCGACGACCTGCCCGGCGGCGACCGGCCCCGTGTCGCATTCCTCTACCTGCGCGGGTCCGCATCCGTCTACCTCCTCGGCGGCGCCCGCTCAGGTGCCTCCTCCCTCATCGAGGCGGCGGGCGGCGTCGACGCGGGTGAGGAGTCCGGGATCGAGAAGGACTTCACCGCCATCACCAGTGAGGCCCTCGCGAAGGCGGCGCCCGACGTCATCCTCGTCATGTCCAAGGGCCTGGAGTCCGTCGACGGGGTGGACGGGCTCCTCAAGATCCCCGGCGTCGCCGAGACCCCCGCCGGAGCGGACCGCCGCGTCGCAGCCATCGACGACGGCATCCTGCTCAACTACGGCCCCCGCACTGACGAGGTGCTCAAGGATCTCTCCCGGCAGATCCACAACGGCGGCGCCAAGTGAGCGCTCCCGCACGCCCCGAAGAGGGCGGCACCGGCACGGACCTCGCGGACGCAGCGCCTCCGGTGGAGGACGCGAACCGTGCGGACGGGGCGGTCCGGCCGGCGGTGCCGGGGACGGTGGAGGCCGGCCCTCACCGCAAGACCCTTGCGTTGAGGGCCGGTCGGGGCCGCAAGAGCACGGGCGACCCCGGCCGCCGCCAGGCCGGACCGGCACCGAACCCCTCGCTCCGTACCCGCCGCAGCGTCGCCGCACCGCTCACCACCGGACTCCTCGCCGCGCTCGTCGCGCTGGGTCTGCTCTCCGCGGGGATCGGCGCCTACGGGATACCGGTCGGCGACGTACTCGGCTCGCTCGCGCACCGGTTGGGCGTGGGCGGCGCCCCGCTGGACCGGGTCGCCGAGAGCGTGCTGTGGAACGTGCGGCTGCCGCGCGTCGCGCTCGCGCTCCTCGCCGGTGCGTCGCTCGGCTGCGCGGGAGCCTTGATGCAGGGCGTGTTCGGCAACCCGCTGGCCGAGCCCGGCGTCATCGGCATCTCTTCCGGGGCGGCCGTGGGCGCCGTCGCCTCCATCGCCTTCGGACTGAGCTTCCTCGGCAACTGGACGGTCACCGCCTGCGCGTTCGTCGCCGGGCTCGTCACCGTCCTGCTCGTGTACGTGCTTTCGCGCTCCGGCGGGCGTACGGAGGTCGTGACACTCATACTCACCGGCATCGCCGTCAACGCCTTCGCGGGCGCCCTCATCGGCCTGTTCATCTTCTTCGCCGACAACGCGCAGATCTCCCAGATCACCTTCTGGCAGCTCGGTTCGCTCGCCCAGGCCACCTGGCCCAAGGTCCTTGCCGTCCTTCCCTGTGCCCTGCTCGGGCTGTTCGCCGCGCCGTTCTACGCCCGCAAGCTCGACCTGCTCTCCCTCGGTGAACGCTCGGCGCGGCATCTCGGCGTCGACGTCGAACGGCTGCGCGTCGCCCTGGTGCTGGTCGTCGCGCTGTTCACCGCAGCAGCCGTAGCGGTGGCGGGCGTCATCACCTTCGTGGGGCTGCTCGTGCCGCATCTGCTGCGCATGGCCGCGGGCCCCGGCCACCGGTTCCTCGTGCCGGGCAGCGCGCTGGGCGGCGCCCTCGTCCTCGTCGCCGCGGACCTCGCCGCCCGTACGGTCGCGCAGCCCGCCGAACTGCCCCTCGGAGTCCTCACCGCGCTGCTCGGCAGCCCGTTCTTCTTCTGGCTGCTGCGCAGGGCCCGCCGCCGTCAGGGCGGCTGGGGGTGACCCCCGCCTCCGCCCGCGCCCGCACGGAAAGGCACGCACCCATGGCACGTCTCCTCGCCTCGCTGTCCCCGCTGTCCTCCCGCTTCTCCCGGCGCGGACAGCGCGGCGCACCCGCCGGCCCGGCCCTGCCACCGGGCACCCCGGGGGCCGAGGCGCACGGTGCGACCGTGCGACTCGGGCGACGTACGGTTCTCGACGGCGTGGACCTCGCTCTCGCTCCCGGCGAAGTCCTCGCGCTCGTCGGCCCGAACGGCGCCGGCAAGTCCACGCTGCTGGCGGCGCTCGCCGCCGACACCCCCGTGAGCGGGGGCAGCGTGCACATCGCGGGCCGCCCCGCCGGCGCCTGGACGGCCCGCGAGCTCGCCACCCGCCGCGCCGTGCTGCCCCAAGCCGCCACGCTGGCCTTCCCGTTCACCGTCGAAGAGGTCGTCCGGATGGGCCGCGCCCCCTGGGCGGGCACCCCGCACGAGGACGACGACGAGGCGGCCGTCGCCGCGGCGATGACCGGCGCCGAGGTCACGGACCTGGCGGCGCGTCCCTTCTCCTCGCTGTCCGGCGGGGAACGCGCCCGCGTCGCCCTCGCCCGCGTGCTGGCCCAACGCGCGCCCGTGCTCCTGCTGGACGAGCCGACGGCGGCCCTCGACCTGCGCCACCAGGAGCTCGTCCTGCGGCTGTGCCGCGAGCGCGCCGCCGAGGGCGAGGCGGTCGCCGTCGTCCTGCACGACCTGGCGCTCGCCGCCGCCTACGCGCACCGGATCGCGCTGCTGGACGCGGGCCGCCTGATCTCGGCGGGCGCGCCCGCCGAAGTCCTGGACCCGGCGGTGCTCACCCGCGTCTACCAGCATCCCGTCGAGAGCGTCCCTCATCCGCGCACGGGGGCGCGGCTGGTGCTGCCCGTACGGGACACCGGCGGACACCCGGCGAAGTGAGGCCGCACCGCCGACCGAGGACACGGCTCGTGGCGGACCGGGGGCTCCGGGGGCACGTCGTCCACTTCCTCGGCCGTCGCACCGGGTGCGCCCGCCAAGGGGCTTGGCTCGCGCCTGCGCGTAGCGCCCGGTGCTCACCGGGGAATCGCTCGGTTGCGCGGCGCAAACCTCAGGCCAAGAGATGAGTACGTCCACCGGTCGCACACCGCGCAAGGCCCGCGGATCAGCCCGGGCATACGGACCTGCTGGAGGGGCGCCTCCGCTTCCGCGGTCGTAGCGTCGTCGAAGTGATCACCCCGGCGACTCATTCCCTCCGGAAGACGGGATCCTCCGCATGACGACCACGTGCAAGCGAGGCGGGCTGAACGCCGCCGCCCTGGCACTCGGCCAACGCCGGCGATGCGAGGTTGGTCTCCACCGGGTCACCGCCAACACCGCCACCGCGAACGGCGGCGGCGTCTACCAGGCCGCCCCCGCAGTGAGCCTCACCGGGAGCGCCGTCATCAACAACACCCCTGACAACTGCGCACCCGTCGGCACCGTCCCCGGCTGCAACGGCTGACCCCTCCCCTCCCCACCCGCCCGGGTGCGGGTCAGTGCCGGAAACCCAGGAACATCGCAGCCCGATCAGGCTCAACCCCTCTACAAGGGAGCAGAGATGTCCTCGACCAGATCCGTCGTCAAGTACCTGCTCACCACCGGCATGGTCGCCCTCCTCTGGGCCACCGGCCTCGCCTCACCGGCCTCGGCCACCCAAGCCGTGATCGTCGTGGGAACACCGAGCGCAACATGCTCGAACCCGCAGCACGCGACCATTCAAGCCGCGGTCACCGCAGCGGCAGCCGGTGACACCATCCGCGTCTGCCCCGGCACGTACAACGAGTCGGTGAACGTGACCAAGTCATTGGTCTTCCGCGGGGCAAGGGCAGGCGTGGACGCACGCAGCGGCCGCACGAATCCCACACAGGAGTCCGTCGTTCAGCCCGGTGCGTCCGCCGGTTTCACGGTCGCATCCGGGGTCAGCGACGTCACCGTCGACGGGTTCACCATCCAGAACTCCGCAGCCGACGGCATCAACACGCTCTCCGGCGGCAGCGGCTTCACCATCACCAACAACATCGTCACGGGGAACGCCATCGGCATCAACTTCCGTTCCCCGGGCACCGCTTCGACCCCTTCAGTGATCCGGCACAACCGGATCGTGAACAACAACAACAGCCTGCCTGAGGGTGGCGGATCGGGCGTGTTCCTCGGCGGCGGCCAGGGAACCAACGACCTTTCGGTCATCCAGAACCGCTTCGGCGGTCACGTCAATGCGGACGTCAACACGCAGGGAGTCCTGGGCGGCGGAGACCCCGCGGAAGATCTGACCATCGCCGGCAACACAAGCACGGACAGCGCCACATTTCTCGTACTGATCAACGCCGACGGCCCGAGGGTCCTCAGCAACCAGATCACGAAGAACGCCGCGCTGCCTTCCGGCAGCGCCATGCTCATCGACTCGGACACCGACAACGCTCAAGTCCTGAGCAACATCATCACAGGCGGCCAAGGCACAGGCATCCGGGTAGCAGCGCTGTTCGGTCCCGATCCCAGCACCGACCTGAGAGTCTCGAACAACATCGTCCGGTCCCGAACCAACGGCGTCCTCATCGAGGGACTGGACTCAGGCACCTTCTCCTCCAACGTCGTCCAGGCGAGCACCGCCAACGGAATTCAGGTGGACGCGACCGTGGACCCGGCCACCCCGCTGCTGTTCACCGGCAACGTCGCCAGGGACAACGCCACATGGGACGCCATCGATGAAACCAGCGGCGGCGGGACGGCCGGCACGGCCAACACCTGGAGAGGGAACGTGTGTCCCAAGGACTCCCCGGACGGGATCTGCGTCTGAACGACACCTGCGATTGATCGAGAAGTCATGAGCCCGGCGGAGCCGGCGGACCCGATCCGGGGCCGCCGGCTCCCGCCGGGCGTCGCGGGCACGGATCCGGGAAACCGGGCACTCACTCAGATGTCGCGGAACGTCTCGATCTGTGCGCCCACTTCGTTGAGCCGCTCGGCGAGATCCTCGTAACCGCGGTTGATCACATAGACGTTGCGCAGCACGGACGTGCCCTCCGCCGCCAGCATCCCCAGCAGCACCACGACCGCCGGTCGCAGCGCCGGCGGGCACATCATCTCCGCGGCGCGCCAGCGGGTCGGGCCCTCCACCAATACCCGGTGCGGGTCGAGGAGTTGGAGACGCCCCCCGAGGCGGTTGAGGTCGGTGAGGTAGATGGCGCGGTTGTCGTAGACCCAGTCGTGGATGAGGGTCTGCCCCTCCGCGACGGCGGCGATCGCGGCGAAGAAGGGGACGTTGTCGATGTTGATGCCCGGGAACGGCATCGGGTGGATCTTGTCCGCCGGCGCCTCCAGCTTGGAGGGACGCACCGTCAGGTCGACCAGGCGCGTACGGCCGTTGTCCGCCGCGTACTCCGGGCTGCGGTCGGTGTCGAGGCCCATCTCCTCCAGCACCGCGAGCTCGATCTCCAGGAACTCCACCGGCACTCTGCACACGGTCAGTTCGGAACCGGTGACGACCGCTGCCGCCAGCAGGCTCATCGCCTCCACCGGGTCCTCGGAGGGGGAGTAGTCGACGTCGACGTCGATCTCGGGAATGCCGTGCACGGTCAGCGTGGTGGTGCCGATTCCCTCGACCCTGACGCCGAGCTGCTCCAGGAAGAAGCACAGGTCCTGGACCATGTAGTTGGAGGAGGCGTTGCGGATCACGGTCACGCCGTCGTGCCGCGCCGCGGCCAGCAGCGCGTTCTCGGTGACGGTGTCCCCGCGCTCGGTCAGCACGATGGGGCCGCCGGGCGTGACGGAACTCTCGACGACGGCGTGGTAGAGGCCCTCGGTCGCCGTGATCTCCAGGCCGAAGCGGCGCAGGGCGATCATGTGCGGCTGCACGGTGCGCGTGCCGAGGTCGCAGCCGCCCGCGTACGGGATGCGGAACTGGTCCATCCTGTGCAGCAGCGGGCCGAGGAACATGATGATGCTGCGGGTGCGGCGGGCGGCGTCCGCGTCGATGGACTCCAGGTCCAGCTCCGCCGGGGGCACGATCTCCAGATCCGCGCCGTCGTTGATCCAGCGGGCGCGTACGCCGATGGAGGAGAGCACCTCCAGGATGCGGAAGACCTCCTCGATGCGGGCCACCCGACGCAGCACCGTACGCCCGGAGTTGAGCAGCGAGGCGCACAGCAGGGCGACGCAAGCGTTCTTGCTCGTCTTGACGTCGATGCTCCCGGACAGGCGGCGCCCGCCGACGACGCGCAGGTGCATCGGACCCGAGTAGCCGAGGGAGACGATCTCGCTGTCGAGGGCCTCGGAGATGCGGGCGATCATCTCAAGACTGATGTTCTGGTTGCCGCGCTCGATGCGATTCACCGCGCTCTGGCTCGTACCGAGAGCCTCTGCGAGTTTCACTTGTGTCCAGCCCCGGTGCTGACGGGCGTCGCGGATCAGTTGCCCGATGCGGGCCAGGTAGTCATCAGTCATAGCCCTGAGAATATCTCACATGTGAGATGACTTCGCACCGAGGGTGTGTCCGTGCGGTGTGCATGCGCGTCTCCGCCGGGCAGGGCGGGGAAAATCCGCACCGGGGTACGGGCGCGTCGCAGCGCGTGACCGCGGCGGGGTGCGCGACCGCGCGGGATGTGCGCGGCGGCGCCGGACGGGCGTGCCACACGCCCTTGCTCGGCCGCGGGGTGCCGGGCTCTGGTCAGCGGGAGGATTCTCTGACTATGGTCAGAGAATGGATGCCGGACAGATCGACCAGGTGCGGCGGTTCAACCGCACCGTCACCGAGCGCGTGGGCGCGCTCCACGATCACTTCCTGGGCCGTGACCGGCCCATCGGCGAGGCCAGGCTGCTCTGGGAGATCGGAGAGGCGGGTCAGGAGGTGCGGCAGCTGCGCGAGCGCCTGGGGCTCGACTCCGGATACATCAGCCGGCTGCTGCGCTCACTGACCGACGCAGGCCTGGTGGCGGTGGAGCCGGAGCCCGGGGACAGGCGGGTGCGCACCGTCCGGCTCACCGAGGCGGGGCGCGCGGAACGCACCATGCTCGACGACCGCAGCGACGAGCTGGCCGGCTCCCTGCTGCGCCCGCTCAACGCCGCTCAGCGGGCCCGCCTGGTCGACGCCATGGGCGAGGTCGACCGGCTGCTGACCGCCGCGACGGTCACCCTCGCCGCCGTCGACCCCGACCATGCCGACGCCCGGCACTGCCTGCGGTCCTACTTCACCGAGCTTCAGGAGCGCTTCGAGGCCGGCTTCGACCCCGCGCGGAGCCTGCTGCCCGACGCCGGCGAACTGCGGCCCCCGTACGGGCTGTTCCTGGTCGCCCGGCTGCACGGCGAGCCGGTGGGCTGCGCCGGGCTCAAGCTGCCGCCGGGCGCCCCGGCCGAGATCAAGCGCATGTGGGTCGCACCGGACGCCCGACGGCTCGGACTCGGCCGCCGCTTCCTGTCCGAGCTCGAGGAACGGGCCGTACGGCACGGCCGGGACGTGCTGCGCCTGGACACGAACAAGACGCTGAACGCCGCGAAGGGTCTGTACGAGGCGTGCGGGTTCCGGGAAGTGCCCGCCTTCAACGACGAGCCGTACGCCCACCACTGGTTCGAGAAGCGGATCGGCCGGCCGCCGGCGTGAGAGCCCGGGCGAGCGGTACGCCTCCGGTGCGGGGCGTCGTCGTCGAAGACGGCGGCGCGCACCCCCCATGACCGAGCGGCGGTCGTGTATTAGGGTTATCTCGACATCGAGATAACTTGCTGAGCGTGTGCACAGAAACGCGCACACACGACCGCAGCTGAGTAAGGCTTGCCGGCAAGGCCGAAGCCAAGCCTCGCCCGCTGGGGGTTCTCCGGCCGCAGGGCCAGGGGACGGATGCCAAAGACGCACTGAAGGAGACTGTCGTGTCGGCGAACAGCTTCGACGCCCGCAGCACGCTGCAGGTGGGCGACGAGTCGTACGAGATCTTCAAGCTGGACAAGGTGGAGGGCTCCGCCCGCCTCCCGTACAGCCTGAAGGTCCTGCTGGAGAACCTCCTCCGTACCGAGGACGGCGCTAACATCACCGCCGACCACATCCGGGCCGTGGGCAGCTGGGACCCGAACGCCCAGCCCAGCCAGGAGATCCAGTTCACGCCCGCCCGCGTGATCATGCAGGACTTCACGGGCGTGCCGTGCGTGGTGGACCTGGCGACCATGCGCGAGGCCGTCAAGGAGCTGGGCGGCGACCCGGACCGCATCAACCCCCTCGCCCCCGCCGAGCTGGTCATCGACCACTCCGTGATCGCCGACAAGTTCGGCACGGCGAACGCGTTCGCGCAGAACGTCGAGCTGGAGTACGGCCGCAACCGTGAGCGCTACCAGTTCCTGCGCTGGGGCCAGACCGCCTTCGACGAGTTCAAGGTCGTACCGCCCGGCACCGGAATCGTCCACCAGGTCAACATCGAGCACCTGGCCCGTACGGTCATGGTGCGCGGCGGCCAGGCCTACCCGGACACCCTCGTGGGCACCGACTCGCACACCACCATGGTCAACGGTCTGGGCGTGCTCGGCTGGGGCGTCGGCGGCATCGAGGCGGAGGCCGCGATGCTCGGGCAGCCGGTTTCGATGCTGATCCCGCGCGTCGTCGGCTTCAAGCTGACCGGCTCGCTGCCGACCGGCACCACCGCCACCGACCTGGTCCTCACGATCACCGAGATGCTGCGCAAGCACGGCGTCGTCGGGAAGTTCGTGGAGTTCTACGGCGAGGGCGTGGGCGCGGTGCCGCTCGCCAACCGCGCGACCATCGGCAACATGTCGCCCGAGTTCGGCTCCACCGCGGCGATCTTCCCGATCGACGGGGAGACCATCAACTACCTGAAGCTGACCGGCCGTTCGCAGGAGCAGCTCCAGCTCGTCGAGGCGTACGCCAAGGCACAGGGCATGTGGCACGACGCCGGTCACGAGCCCGAGTACAGCGAGTACCTGGAGCTGGACCTGGCCACGGTGGTGCCCTCCATCGCCGGCCCGAAGCGTCCGCAGGACCGCATCGCGCTCGCCGACGCCAAGCGGCAGTTCCTCGCGGACCTGCCCGACTACGTCTCGGACGCCCAGCCGGCCGCGGCCCCGCAGGCCTCTGCCTCTCCGGTCGATGAGGCGAGCTCGGAGTCCTTCCCGGCGAGCGACGCCCCGGCCTACGGCCACGCCGAGAACGGCGCCGGCAGCCCCCAGCACGCCGCCATCGGCTCGCAGCCGGACAGCGGGCCCTCCAAGCGTGTGCAGGTCACGGGGCCCGACGGGAACTCGTACGAGATCGACCACGGTGCCGTCGCGGTCGCCGCGATCACCTCCTGCACCAACACCTCCAACCCGTACGTGATGGTGGGCGCCGCCCTGGTGGCCAAGAAGGCGGTCGAGAAGGGCCTCACGCGCAAGCCGTGGGTCAAGACCACCCTCGCCCCCGGCTCCCAGGTCGTCATGGACTACTACGACCGGGCCGGACTCACCCCGTACCTGGACAAGCTCGGCTTCAACCTCGTCGGCTACGGCTGCACGACCTGCATCGGCAACTCCGGCCCGCTGCCGGAGGAGATCTCGCAGGCCGTGAACGACAACGACCTCGCCGTCGTGTCCGTGCTCTCCGGCAACCGGAACTTCGAGGGCCGGATCAACCCGGACGTGAAGATGAACTACCTCGCGTCCCCGCCGCTGGTCGTCGCCTACGCCATCGCCGGCTCGATGAAGACCGACATCACCACCGAGCCGCTGGGCACCGACCAGGACGGCAACCCGGTGCACCTCGCCGACCTGTGGCCCTCCGAGCAGGAGGTCGAGGAGGTCGTCGCGGGCGCCATCGGGCAGGAGATGTACACCAAGGGCTACACCGACGTCTTCGCCGGCGACGCACAGTGGCAGGCGCTGCCGGTGCCGACCGGCAACACCTTCGAGTGGGACCCGCAGTCCACGTACGTGCGCAAGCCTCCGTACTTCGACGGCATGGGCACCGAGCCCTCCCCGGTGGAGGACATCTCGGGCGCACGGGTGCTGGCCAAGCTGGGCGACTCCGTCACCACCGACCACATCTCGCCGGCCGGTGCGATCAAGGCCGACACCCCCGCGGGCCAGTACCTCACGGAGCACGGTGTCGAACGCCGGGAGTTCAACAGCTACGGCTCGCGGCGCGGCAACCACGAGGTGATGATCCGCGGGACCTTCGCCAACATCCGGCTGCGCAACCAGATCGCCCAGGGCACCGAAGGCGGCTTCACCCGCGACTTCACCCAGCCCGACGCCCCTGTGTCCTTCATCTACGACGCGTCGCAGAACTACCAGGCGCAGGGCATCCCGCTGGTGATCCTTGCGGGCAAGGAGTACGGCTCCGGCTCGTCCCGCGACTGGGCCGCCAAGGGCACGGCGCTGCTGGGCGTCAAGGCCGTCATCGCCGAGTCGTACGAGCGCATCCACCGCTCGAACCTGATCGGCATGGGTGTGCTGCCGCTGCAGTTCCCCGAGGGGCAGAGCGCCGAGTCGCTGGGGCTGAGCGGCGAGGAGACCTTCTCCTTCTCCGGGATCACCGCGCTCAACGACGGCGGTACGCCCGAGACTGTCAGGGTCTCCACGGAGACCGGCGTCTCCTTCGACGCCACGGTCCGCATCGACACCCCTGGTGAGGCCGACTACTACCGCAACGGCGGGATCATGCAGTACGTGCTGCGCTCCCTGCTGCGCAAGTAGCACGGCACCGGCCCGGGCGACGGGTGTGCACCACGGCAAGCGAGGCGGGTGCCGGGATCGACCTCCCGGCACCCGCCTCTGCGTGTTCGCCCCCGGCCGCGCGCCCGTACCGCCGGCCAAGAATCCGCCAGGTCTCAACTCGGGAAAGACTCACCAAACGGGTTGCTTTGATCTTGCCCTGTTGACGCCAAGTGGACTATACCTGTCGGCACCTCACGAGGGCCCGTGCGCGCGGCGCTCCTGGCGGTAGCGAAACGTACAACTCAGCTTCAACTGACCCGCGGTGTCGGGCCCTTCGCCGGTGGGCGAGTCGTCGGGAGACCGGAACACCGCCTGAGTCCTGGAGAAGGCGAGGACTTGAGCATGGGATCCAACCACGTCAACCGCCGTGACCTGATCAAGCGATCCGCAGCGGTCGGCCTGGTCGCCGCACCCGGCATGGGCATGCTGAGCGCCTGCGCCAGCGGCGGCGGCGAGAACGACGACAAGGTCGAGAAGGGCAAGAAGACCAAGGACAATCCGCTGGCGGTCAACAAGGACGCCAAGCTCGAAGTCGTGATCTTCAACGGTGGCTACGGCGACCAGTACGCCCTGGACAACCACAAGGTCTACGAGAAGAACTTCGGCAACGTCAGCCACTCCAAGACCCAGAAGATCCGCACGAAGATGCAGCCGCGGATGGTCAAGGGCAATCCGCCGGACGTGATCAACAACTCCGGCGCCGAGAACATGGACGTCGCCAGCCTCATCGAGAAGGACCAGGTCGCGGACCTCCAGCCGCTGCTGGACGCGCCCTCCCTCTACGACCCGTCGAAGAAGGTCAGCGAGACCCTGCTGCCCGGCGTGGTGGAGAAGGGCCGCTTCGGCAGCGACAAGGTCTACCAGCTCAACTACTCCTACACCGTCTACGGCGTCTGGTACTCCAAGACGAACCTGGAGAAGCTCGACCTGGAGTACCCGAAGACCTGGGACGAGATGCTCGCCGCCTGCGCCAAGGCGAAGAAGGAGGGCATAGCGGGCTGGACGTACGCGGGCAAGCACCCGTACTACTTCGCCTTCAGCCTCTACCCCTTCATCGCCAAGATCGGCGGCAAGGAGGTCCTCGAGGCGATCGACAACCTCGAGCCCAACGCCTGGAAGCACGACGCCGTGAAGAAGGCCTTCGAGGCCTACCACGAGCTCTACGCCAAGGGCTACATCCTCAAGGGCACCCCGGGAATCGACCACATCCAGTCCCAGACGCAGTGGACCAAGGGCAAGGCGCTGTTCCTCCCGAACGGCTCCTGGGTCGAGAACGAGGCCAAGGGCACCACGCCCAAGGACTTCGAGATGACCGTGGCTCCGCCCTCCAGCCTCGACAAGTCCGACGCCATGCCCTTCGAGACCATCTGGGCTGAGGCGAGCGAGCCGTTCATGGTGCCCGCACAGGCCAAGAACGTCGAAGGCGGCATGGAGTGGCTGCGCACCATGATGAGCAAGCAGTCCACGCAGAACTTCAGCAAGCAGGTCTCCGCTCTCACCTGCGTCGACGGCGCCTCCGACGGGCTGGACCTGCAGTCCGGTCTCGCCTCCGCGCAGGAGATCCTCAAGGCGGCCGGGGACGAGAACCGGGTGGGTCCGCGCATCCGCGACTGGTACCTGGAGCTGGACAAGGACAAGGTCGGTGGCGCGCTCGCCTCGATGATGTCCGGCGACATCGAGCCGGCCGAGGCCATGAAGCGCTGCCAGAAGGCGGCCGACGAGGTGGCAAAGGACGACTCGGTCAAGAAGTACAAGCGCTGACGGGGAGGGTCCACAGCAGCGCGGTACGTGATCCATCGGTCGACTGGTGAGTATGGAGCGGGGCGGAATGGCGAACGACGTCCGGACAGTGGACAAGACCACCACTGATTCAGGATCGGACAGAGGCGCCGGGGGACCGGCGCGCAGCGGAGCGGGACCTCTCGTTCTCGCGTTCCTCCTGCCGCCCCGCTTCACACCGGAGAAAGTGCGCAACGACCGGCGCTACCGGACGCTGGACAAGTACCGGTTCGTCTGCTGGTTCCTGCTCCTCCCGATCGTCATCTACGCGATCTTCGTCGTCTCGCCCTTCTTCCAGGCGTTCTACTACTCGCTGACCGACTGGACGGGCTTCAGCAGCGACTTCGCCTTCGTCGGAGCCGACAACTACGTCCGGCTGCTGGAGGACTCGTCGTTCTGGGCCTCGTTGCGGCACAGCCTGCTGCTGCTCGTGGTCGCACCGCTGGTGACACTGGGCCTCGGGCTCTTCTTCGCCTTCATGCTCCAGGCGGGCGGGCGGCACAAGAAGAACGAGGCCATCTCGGGCGTACGCGGCGCGAAGCTGTACAAGAACGTGTACTTCTTCCCGCAGGTGCTCTCCGTGGCGATCATCGGTGTCGTCTGGGGCGCGATGTACGACCCGATCACCGGGCCCATCAACGAGGTGCTGCGCCTGGCCGGGCTGGACTTCCTCACGCGCTCCTGGCTCGCGGACCCCAAGTTCGCGCTGTCGTGCGTGCTGTTCGTGCTGTGCTGGATGTTCATCGGCTTCTACGTGGTGCTCTTCTCGGCCGCCATGGGCGCGATCCCCAAGGACATCTACGAGGCGGCGCTGCTGGACGGCGCGAGCCGTCCCGCCACGTTCTTCCGCGTCACGCTGCCGCTGATCTGGGACACGGTGCAGACCGGCTGGATCTACATGGGCATCCAGGCGCTGGACTCCTTCGCGATCGTGCACATCATGACCATCAACCGAGGGGGTCCGGGGGAGTCGACGCTTGTCACTCCGGTCTACCTGTACAAGAAGGCATTCGACTCCGGGCAGGCCGGTTACGCCACCGCGATCGGCGTCGTACTGCTGCTCGTGACCATGGTGTTCGCGGCGATCATGATGCTGCTGAACCGCCGCGACCGGATCGAGTACTGAGAATGAGCGGGGAGACATCAGCAATGAGCGCAACCCAGCCCGCCGAGCCTGCCGAGAAGGCCGCGGCCGAGGCACCTTCCCAGCCGGCCGCGGGCGTGGCGGCGGCGGCGAAGGAGCCGAAGGGACCGGGTACGGAAGGCGGCACGCTCAACGTCTTCGCCAACTCCTTCCTCGTGCTGTGGGTCGTCATGGCCGCCGGCCCGCTGGTGTGGGTGATGGTCAACTCCCTGCGGGACTCGGGGGACATCCAGGGCAAGCCCTTCGGACTGCCCACCGCGTTCAGCTTCGAGAACTTCGCCAACGCCTGGTCCGACGCGAACATCGGCACCTTCGCGCTCAACTCGCTGATCATCCTCGCGGGTTCGCTGCCCGGCACGATGCTTCTGGGCTCGATGGCCGCGTACGTGATCGCCCGGTTCACCTTCCCGGGCAACCGCTTCATCTATCTGCTCTTCGCCGGCGGCATGATGTTCCCCATCATCCTGGCCGTCGTGCCGCTGTTCTTCGTGATGGACAACTTCGGCCTGCTGGACACCAGGCAGGGGCTGATCCTGGCCTACATCGCCTATTCGCTGCCGTTCACGACGTTCTTCATGACGGCGTTCTTCCGCACGCTGCCCGGCAGCATCGCCGAAGCGGCCACCATCGACGGCGCCTCGCACATGCGGACGTTCTTCCAGATCATGCTGCCGATGGCCAAGCCCGGTCTGATCAGCATCGGCATCTTCAACTTCCTCGGCCAGTGGAACCAGTACTTCCTGCCGCTCGCGCTGAACTCTGAGCACGGGGACCAGGCGCTGCTGACCCAGGGCCTCGCCGAACTCTCCGTCAACCAGGGCTACGAGGGGGACTGGGGTGCCCTCTTCGCGGGCCTGACCATCGCGATGGTCCCGATCCTCGTCGTCTACATGGTCTTCCAGCGTCAGGTCCAGGAGGGGCTCACCGCGGGCGCCGTCAAGTGATCCGCCCGGAGCGGGCAGGACTCCCGGAACGGGCGGAATCAGACGGAACGGGACAACCGCGGAACCGCCGCGGACCGGGCCGTACGCGGGAGAGGGCTGCCCGCTCACACTCCGTAGAATGTCCCGCAGGTGAGCACCCACCTCGTTCAAGGTCTTGACGGGAGATAACCGCTCGGGCTCTGCTTGGAGTTCAGGTGTTGGAGACAAGCCGTTTCCCGAAGACGCGGTACGGCGGACGGTCCGATGGTCGCGCCGCGCCACGCGTTGGCGGCCGTCGAGGCGGGAGTGGATCAGTGGTGGAGACTCCGGGGTCGCAGTCCTCGCTGCACCGGGCGAACCTTGAACGGGTCGTACGGGCGGTACGCATGGCGGGCTCGCTCACCCAGGCGGAGATCGCCCGGACCACGGGGCTGTCCGCGGCCACCGTCTCCAACATCGTCCGGGAGCTCAAGGAGAGCGGAACCGTCCAGGTCACGCCCACCTCGGCGGGGGGACGCAGGGCGCGCGCCGTGTCACTCAGCGGCGACGCGGGCGCCGTCGTCGGCGTCGACTTCGGGCACTCGCATCTGCGCGTCGCGGTCGGCAACCTGGCACACCAGGTGCTGGCCGAGGAGGCAGAGCCGATCGACGTCGACGCCTCGGCCGACGAGGGCTTCGACCGGGCCGAACAGCTGGTGCACCGGCTCGTCGCCGCCACCGGCATCAGCCGCGAGAAGCTGATCGGCGTCGGCCTGGGCGTTCCGGGGCCCATCGACGTGGTCACCGGTGAGCTGGGGTCCACGTCCATCCTGCCGGGCTGGAGCGGCACCCATCCGCGGGAGGAGCTGGCCGCACGGCTGGGAGTGCCCGTACACGTCGACAACGACGCGAACCTCGGTGCCCTGGGCGAGCAGGTGTGGGGCAACGGGCGCGGCGCGAGCGACCTGGCGTACATCAAGGTCGCCAGCGGTGTCGGCGCCGGCCTCGTGATCAACGGCCAGATCTACCGTGGCCCGGGCGGCACGGCGGGCGAGATCGGCCACATCACGCTCGACGAGTCGGGCCCGGTCTGCCGCTGCGGCAACCGCGGCTGCCTTGAAACCTTCACGGCGGCCCGCTACGTACTGCCACTGCTGCACTCCAGCCACGGCACCGATCTGACGATGGCGCGGGTCGTTCAGCTCGCGCGGGAGGGCGACCCGGGCTGCCGGCGGGTCGTCGGCGACCTCGGCCGCCACATCGGCAGCGGTGTCGCCAATCTCTGCAATCTGCTCAACCCCAGCCGGGTCGTGCTCGGCGGCGACCTCGCGGAGGCCGGTGACGTGGTTCTCGGCCCGGTGCGCGACTCGGTGGCGCGGTACGCGATCCCCAGTGCCGCACGTCAGTTGACGGTGGTGCCCGGCACCCTGGGCGGACGGGCCGAGGTTCTCGGCGCGCTGGCCCTCGTGCTGAGCGAGATGGGCGACGCGACGCTCCTGGAGCCCTCCGGCTCTTCCCCCGCGAGCACGGCCGCGGGCACCGTGGACGGTGTGAGCAGGGCGCCGGTGGGTGCCGTGGCGGCATCCGCCTGACCGACGGGCCGCAGGACGGGAGCGGCGGGCGGTTCGCCTCCGCTCCGGATCCGTTCAGGCACACAAAGTGGCGCTTTGGGTTCATACAGATAACGGATGGCATCGTTGCCGTCTCGTTAATGATTTACTTCTTGACGCTTGCGTGACCTGGGAGTTGACTTCCGACCACCTCGGCCGCAACGACGCGGCCTCGTCAGGGAGGTTGGAACCCCATGAACGCAAAGGTGCGTCGCGTCGTCATCGGTACGGCTGCCATATCGATGGCCGTTTCGCTCGCAGCCTGCGGCAAGGCAGGCGGCGGCGACGGCGGCAGCGGTGGCGACAACAAGACCATCGGCCTGCTGCTTCCGGAGAACAAGACCACTCGTTACGAGACGTTCGACCGGCCGTACATGACCGACAAGATCAAGTCCCTCTGCAAGGACTGCAAGGTCAAGTACAACAACGCCAACCAGGACTCCGAGCTGCAGAAGAAGCAGTTCGACGCGCTCATCGCGCAGGGCGTCAAGACGATCATCCTGGACGCCGTCGACGCACAGGCCACCAAGTCCTGGGTGGACCGCGCCGCGAAGAAGGACGTCAAGGTCGTCGCGTACGACCGCCTCGCCGAGGGCGACATCTCCGCCTACATCTCGTACGACAACTACCGCATCGGCGAGCTGCAGGGTCAGGGCCTCGTCGAGGCGCTGGGCGACAAGGCCAAGGACAGCAACGTCGTCATGATCAACGGTTCGCCCACCGACCCGAACGCGCCGCTGTTCAAGAAGGGCGCGCACAGCGTGCTCGACAAGAAGGTCAAGAAGGTCGTCTACGAGCAGGACATCCCGGACTGGTCGCCGGACGAGGCCAACAAGAAGATGGGCGCCGCGATCACCAAGCTCGGCAAGGACGGCTTCGAAGGCGTCTACGCGGCCAACGACGGCATGGCCGGCGGCGTCTCCACCGCCATGAAGAAGGCCGGCGTCAAGGACGTCCCGCTGGGCGGCCAGGACGCCGAACTCGCCGGTCTGCAGCGGATCATCAAGGGTGACCAGACGCTGACCATCTACAAGGCGATCAAGCCGCAGGCCGAGACCACCGCCGAGATCGCCGTGGCCCTGCTCCAGGGCAAGAAGATCGACGAGTTCACTCCGAAGAAGGTCGACAGCAAGAGCAAGAAGGGCGTTCCCGCCCAGCTCTACGACGCCAAGATCGTGACCAAGGACAACATCAAGGACACGATCATCAAGGACAAGGTCTACAAGGTCGACCAGATCTGCACGCCTCAGTTCGAGAAGGCCTGCGAGGCGGCCGGTCTGAAGTGACCACCGGGGGCCGCGGCTTCCCCGCGGCCCCTCCCCTTGTACGAATCGCAGGCCGCCGCCCCCGCCACGAGCGGGGGCGGCTCCTGACAGAAGATCGGAGTTGGCCCAGTGGCGAAGGAAACCGTGCTGGCGCTGCGCGGGATCTCCAAGCGGTTCGGTGCCGTCCAGGCACTCACCGACGTTGATCTGGAAGTACTGTCCGGCGAGGTGATCGCCCTCGTCGGCGACAACGGCGCCGGCAAATCGACCCTCGTCAAGACCATCGCGGGCGTGCACCCCATCGACGAGGGCGGCATCGAGTGGGAGGGCCGGCCGGTCACCATCAACCGGCCCCACGACGCCCAGGACCTCGGCATCGCCACCGTCTACCAGGACCTGGCGCTCTGCGACAACCTGGACGTCGTCGCCAACCTCTTCCTCGGGAACGAGGCGCGCCACGCCTCGATCCTCGACGAGATCACCATGGAGAAGCGCGCGATGGAGCTGCTGGAGACGCTCTCCATCCGCATCCCCAGCGTCCGCATACCGGTCGCGTCGCTCTCCGGCGGCCAGCGGCAGGTCGTCGCGATCGCCCGCGCGCTCATCGGCGACCCGAAGGTCGTCATCCTCGACGAACCGACAGCCGCACTCGGCGTCGAACAGACGGCACAGGTCCTCGACCTGGTCGAGCGGCTGCGGGAACGCGGCCTCGCCGTCATCCTCATCAGCCACAACATGGCGGACGTGCAGGCCGTGGCCGACCGTGTCGCGGTGCTGCGCCTCGGCCGCAACAACGGCGTCTTCGACGTGGCGACCACCTCCCACGAGGAGGTCATCGCGGCTATCACCGGCGCCTCCGACAACGCGGTCACCCGCCGCCAGGCCCGTACGGACAAGGAGGCGGCGCTGTGAGCGACACCGTCGACAAGGAACGCGGCTCCGAGGCCGCGAACCCGAAGGACGCGGCGCCCGCAGACGGCTCGGCCGGCGGTGGTGACCGCGCGGTCGACCCGCGGCTGCTCGTGCGTGAACAGGGCTTCGCCGGCTATCTGACGGAGTTCAAGCGCAAGGTGCGCGGCGGCGAACTCGGTTCGCTGCCCGTCGTCCTCGGCCTGATCATCATCGCCGTGATCTTCCAGTCGCTGAACGACAGCTTCCTCTCCGCGGGCAGCGTCAGCGACATCGGCGTCTACATCGCCGGTACGGGCATCATGGCCACCGGCATCGTCTTCGTGCTGCTGCTCGGCGAGATCGACCTTTCGGTCGGCTCCGTCGCCGGCGTCGGTGCCGCCGTGTGGGCGGTGCTCAGCGTCACCCACAACGTCAACGACTGGCTGGCGGTCGTCATCGCCATCGTCGCCGGCCTGTGCATCGGCGGACTGCACGGCTTCTTCTTCGCCAGGGTCGGCGTCCCCGCCTTCGTGGTCACGCTGGCCGGATTCCTCGGCTGGAGCGGTCTGCAGATCTGGCTGATGGGCACCGAGGGCAGCATCAACACGCCCGACAGCAGCGTCGTCGAGGACCTGACCGGTTACTACTTCGAGGACATCGCCGCCGCCTACGGCCTGGCTCTCGTCGCCGTGCTCGCCTACGCGGCCGCCCTGCTCGTGGACGCCAAGCGCCGCCGCGGCGCGCGCCTTCCCTCGCGTCCGATGAGCGAGATCCTGGTGCGCACCGTGGTGATGGCGGTGGTCGCCTTCGCCGGCGCGTACGTGCTCAACCAGTCGCGCGGGCTGCCCCTGGCGCTGGTGCTGTTCCTGGCGGTGCTCGTCATCGCCGACTTCGCGGTGCGCCGTACGACGTACGGGCGGCAGATCTTCGCGGTCGGCGGCAACGCCGAGGCGGCACGCCGGGCCGGCATCAACGTGGAGTGGGTGCGCATCAGCGTCTTCGGTATCGCGGGCATGCTCGCGGCGTTCGGAGGCCTCTTCATCGCGAGCCTCTCCGGCGGCGCCACCAAGAGCCTCGGCGCCGGCAACACGCTGATGAACGTCATCGCCGCGGCCGTCATCGGCGGCACCAGCCTCTTCGGCGGACGCGGCAAGATCTGGTCGGCGCTGCTGGGAATCCTCGTCATCCAGTCCATCCAGCAGGGGCTGAACCTGCTCGGCATGGCGAGCGAGATCCAGTACATGATCACGGGCGCGGTTCTGCTGGCCGCGGTCGTCATCGACTCCGTCTCCAGGCGTACGCAGAAAACCGCCGGCCGGACTTAGCGCCGACGGAGCGGCGCGTGCGAGCGCCGCACATGGCGTGGCGGGACGCGGGACGCAGCCCTGGTCGCAGGACCGGCCGGGCCCGGGCCAGGACCAGGACCCGGGCCCGGACTCCGGCTCGGGAAGAGCGGGCACCGGCGTCACACCGCCGCCGCCGATCAGGGCTCCGGCCCTGAACCGCCCCTCATGGGCCCGGGGCGGTGGGCCCCCATCGGGACTCCTCCCGCTGGGGGCCCGCGGCATGCGGTGGCGCGTTCGCACCCCGGCGGGATGTGCGGGCGAGGGCGGGCGGGCGCGGGTGGGCCTCAGGCTGCCCGGCCTCTTCCCCCGTGGCGGCGTTCCCTTCCGCCGTAGTCGCCGCCGCGGGCAGGAACCTGCCGGGCCCGCGGGCACGTCCCTGGAGGCGCCTCCAGGGGGAGGACGAGCGGAGCGAGACCGCCGGGGACGGCGGACCGGCGGCAAGACCGGCCGGCCACGGGGCCCACGTCGGCCGCCCGGCACGGACCCTTCCGCCCTGCCGACGCCAGGGGGAGGAACTCGGTCTGCCGCGATGGCGCGTGACCGACGCACACGAGGGGCGACGGGGCGCCCGTGAACGGCCCCGGCACCGCCATGCGGGGCACGGGGGGCGCCCCGCTGGATGCCCGCCCGCGGTGTGGGCGGCGCGCGCGTGGCCACGCGCGCGGCTGCCGCGCCCGACAGGGCGTCCCCGTCCCCGGAACGGGGGCGTCCCGCGCGGTGTGCCGGACTTGCTTCCCGCCCCGCAAGTGAGCCTGGCCGCGCCCCACGCCACCGCCAGACGGGTGATCGATCTCGCACGGCCAGGAGTTCCCCGCTGCGGTAGGAACATTAGACTCGACGGATCGACACGGTTCGATCACGCTCGAAAGCAAGGAGGCACCGTGGATAAGGGGCCGCGCTCAGCGCGTCATCCCGGGTCGGGGGCGGTGGAGTTCCCCAAGGCGCAGCGCCGGGGAAGGTGGGAACTGCTGACCCGCATCGAGGAACCGCGCGACCTCGACCAGCTTTCACCGGAGCAGTTGGAGCAGCTGGCCGGAGAGGTGCGGTCGTTCCTCGTCGACTCGGTGTCCAAGACCGGGGGACACCTCGGCCCGAACCTGGGCGTGGTTGAGCTGACCATCGCCCTGCACCGGGTGTTCGACTCCCCGAAGGACAAGATCCTCTTCGACACCGGGCACCAGTCCTACGTCCACAAGCTGCTGACCGGACGTCAGGACTTCACCCGGCTCAAGAGCAAGGGCGGCCTGTCCGGCTACCCGGCGCGTGCCGAGTCCGAGCACGATGTCATCGAGAACAGCCACGCCTCCACCGTCCTCGGCTGGGCCGACGGCCTCGCGAAGGCCAACGAGCTGCGCGGCAAGGACGACCACGTGGTGGCCGTCATCGGCGACGGCGCACTGACCGGCGGCATGGCCTGGGAGGCCCTGAACAACATCGCCGCGGCCAAGGACCGTCCGCTCGTCATCGTCGTCAACGACAACGAGCGCAGCTACGCGCCGACGATCGGCGGCCTCGCCAACCACCTCGCCACACTCCGCACCACCGACGGCTACGAGCGCTTCCTGGCCCGCGGCAAGGAGGTCCTCAACCGCACACCCGTCGTGGGCAAACCCCTGTACGAAACGCTGCACGGCGCCAAGAAGGGCCTGAAGGACTTCATCGCCCCGCAGGGCATGTTCGAGGACCTCGGCCTGAAATACGTCGGCCCCATCGACGGCCACGACCTCGCCGCCGTCGAGTCCGCCCTGCAGCGCGCCAAGCGTTTCGGCGGCCCCGTGCTCGTCCACTGCCTGACGGAGAAGGGCCGCGGCTACCAGCCCGCCCTGGAGGACGAGGCGGACCAGTTCCACCAGGTCGGCATCATCCACCCCGACACGGGCCTGCCGGTGAAGTCCTCCGGCGCCGACTGGACTTCGGTCTTCGGCGAGGAGATGGTCAAGCTCGGCCGTGAGCGCGAGGACATCGTCGCCATCACCGCTGCGATGATGCGCCCGGTCGGACTGCAGCGCTTCGCCGAGGAGTTCCCGGACCGCGTCTACGACGTCGGGATCGCCGAGCAGCACGCCGCCGTCTCCGCGGCGGGCCTGGCCACCGGCGGTCTGCACCCGGTCTTCGCCGTCTATGCCACCTTCCTCAACCGGGCCTTCGACCAGCTCCTGATGGACGTGGCGCTGCACAAGTGCGGCGTGACCTTCGTCCTGGACCGTGCGGGCGTCACCGGCTCCGACGGCGCCTCGCACAACGGCATGTGGGACATGTCCGTCCTGCAGTGCGTGCCCGGGCTGCGGCTGGCCGCGCCCCGCGACGCCGAACAGGTGCGCAAGCAGCTCCGCGAAGCCGTGGAGGTGGACGACGCCCCGACGGTGGTGCGCTACTCCAAGGGCAAGGTCGGGCCCGCCGTTCCGGCGGTCGGCCGCGTCGGCAGGATGGACGTGCTGCACAAGCCCGCCGATGTCCAGCGGCCCGATGTGCTGCTGGTGTCCGTGGGCGCGCTCGCTCCGATGTGCCTGGAGATCGCCGGGCTCCTCGACAAGCAGGGCATCTCCACGACGGTGGTCGACCCGCGCTGGGTCAAGCCCGTGGACGAGGAGCTGGCGCCGCTCGCCGAGCAGCACCGCGTCGTCGTCACCGTCGAGGACAACGGCCGCAGCGGCGGCGTCGGTTCGGCGGTCGCGCAGTCCCTGCGGGACGCGAACGTCGACGTGCCGCTGCGTGACTTCGGCATCCCCGAGCGCTTCCTCGACCACGGCTCACGCGCCGATGTGATGGCCGAGATCGGGCTCACCGCGCCGGACATCGCCCGTCAGGTGACGGGGCTCGTCGCGAAGCTGGACGGACGGTACGGGACCGAGGCCGCCGAAGCCGAGGCCGAAGCGGCACGCGACTGACACGCGGTGCAGCGCCCGGCATCCCCGGCCTGAGCGCCCCCGGCCGGGGGTGCCCGCGCGGTGGTGGATCACGAGCAGACAGGGCCGGGGCCGGGACCTCTGAGGGTCCCGGCCCCGGCCCTGTGCGTGCGAGTCCGACAGCGTTGGACCAGTCGGCGGCGCCCACGACCGGAGCGGTGCGCTGCGATGGGTCGTGAATGAGTCATCGCAGCCTGTCGTCAGTCGACGGGGGCGACTCGGATCAGGTTGCCGTCAGGGTCCGCGACGACGAACGTCCGGCCGAACACCTCGTCGTGCGGCTCACTGACCACTCGAGCTCCTTTCGTCACCCACTGCTCGAACCGGCGGTCGATTTCGTCGGGTCCGCCAGGCAGTGCGAGACAGACCTCGCTGGTGCGTGGCACCGTCGGAGTCAGGCCGTCGGTATGCCCGCTCCAGAGCGCGAGGTCCGCGCCGTCGCCGAGGCCGAAGGCGATGTATCCAGGGGTCTCGAAGCTGGGCTTGATCGAGAGCAGGTCCGCGTAGAAGCGGGCAGCTTCGGGCGCGTCGTTGACGTAGACGATGAACACGATCGAGGGTGGCATTGCTCGCTCCTTGGGTCGGTCTCACTGAACGACTGGGAGCGTGCACGTCATTCATGACAGATTCCGTCATGATTTCTGCGATTCTCTGTCCCGTGACTCCGGATCGCTTCTCTCGCTGTAGCTGACGGGTGGGAGCCGGCTTCGCCGGGGGAGTGCCCCCAGCGAGCACGGCAGACGCCGCGACTCCCCGACAGGACTTACGCGGCGAAGCACTAGCTTGGTGCCATGCCGCCCTCCCGTACGACCGCGCTCCCCGCCCGCGACGCCGGTGACATCGTGTCCGTCGCCGGGGACGCGGGCGAGGCAGGACGTCGCTACTGGCTGCGGCTGCTGCCCGTACTGGCTCTGCTCGCGGCGGTGACCAGGCTGCCGTCCTTCACGCGGCCCCTGTGGAACCCGGACGAGGGCTACCTCGCCACGCAGGCAAGGCAGCTGGCGGCCGGGGGGACGCTCTACGAGACGGTCGTGGACCGCAAGCCGCCGCTGCTGCCCTGGCTCTACCGGGGCGCGTTCGAGCTCTTCGGCGACCGTCCGCCGTGGTCCCTGTGGCCGCTGAAGGCGCTCGCCGTACTGGCTGTGCTGGCCGGTGCCGTGCTGCTCGCGTCGCTCGCGCGCCGCCGCTGGGGCGACAGAGCGGGGCTGCTGGCCGGCGTCTGCTACGTCCTCGCGTCCGTCGCCTTGGTGCCCGAGGACACGCAGGCGGCGACGTTCGAGGTCTTCATGCTGCCGTGGACGGTGCTCGCCATGTGGTGCGCGGACCGCGGCCGTTGGGCGGGCGCGGGCCTGGCGGTCGCGGGTGCGGTGCTCACCAAGCAGACGGGCGGCGCCGTCCTCCTGCCGGTGCTGTGGCTGCTGTGGACGTCGCGGGCCGGATGGTGGCCGCTGGCGAGGCTGTCGGCCGCCACGGCGCTGCCCGTGCTGGCGGCCGCGCTCCTCCACGGGCCCGCCCGCTTCGTCTTCTGGATGGTCACCGGCTCCGGCAGCTACGTGTCGGCGGACGGCGCGGTGGGCCACGCGCTCATACGTGGCCTCGCCAACTGCGGTCTGTTCGCGGCGGGTTGCCTCCCCATGCTGCTGGCGCTGCTGTACGTCGCACGCACCGGCCGCCCCATGACGCGGACCGGGGACGTGTGGGTGTGGCTGGCGGCCTCGGGTGCGGCCGTCACCGTGGGTCTCCAGTTCTTCGGCCACTACTTCCTGCAACTCACCCCCGCCGTCGCCCTGCTGGCCGCGGCCGCCCTGCGGCACCTCACCGCGCGGGGCGCGGTGGCGGTGATCGCCGCCAACTCCCTGATCGCGGCGGGCTTCCTCACCTGGGCGCTGCTGCTCTTCCCGCGCACCGAACCCGTCCACCAGCAGCGGCTCGCCGCCGAGGTCCGCGCCCGCACCGCGCCCACGGACCGTGTGCTGCTGTGGGGCATGCACCCCGAGGGCTACTGGCTGTCCGGGCGGGCCCCCGCCTCCCGCTATCTCACCGCGGGCTTCCTCACCAACTTCAGCGGCGGACGGGGCGGCGCACGCGTCGGCGAGCAGCACGCCATGGACGGCGCGTGGCCGTACTTCCGCCGCGAACTGCGGCTGCGGCCGCCCGCGTTGATCGTCGACGACTCCCGCGGCAAGCCGTACGCGCTGCCGCGCACGCCGACGCTGCGGTCGTATGTGGCCCGCCACTATGAGCTCGTCGCCACGTTCGACGGCGCGGACCTGTACGCCCGTTCGCCGGCGCCGGGCCGCTGACCGGCGACCGGCGGGCCGGGCGAGCGCGGCTTCGCCGCTGGAAGCGCGATCCGGTCGCGGGAGCCTGTACCGGGGACGCCCGGCGCGGCCGGGGAGGGCCGGACGCGGTCGCCGCGGTGGCCCTTCGCCGCCGGACCGTGCGTTGAGTACTGCGCACCGTGGCGGCGGTCTTGTCGCCCGGCGACGGCGGCCGGCCACGACGGCAGGGCCGTCCGGCGACGGCTGGGCATCAACGGCCTGTTCCGTGGCCGGGGAAAGCGACGGGTCCCCCGCCATGGCGGGGGACCCTCACGTTCGGAGAACGGGCCGACCGACCGCCGTCAGGCGGGAACGCTGGCGACGCCCGGCTCCAGGAAGCGGCGCCCGGTGGCCCGCTCGCTGACACCCTCACGGTCCAGGTACGGGGTGATCCCGCCCAGGTGGAAGGGCCAGCCCGCACCGGTGATCAGGCACAGGTCGATGTCCTGCGCCTCGGCGACGACGCCCTCGTCGAGCATGAGGCGGACCTCCTGCGCGATGGCGTCCAGCGCCCGTTCGCGGACCTGCTCCTCGGTGAGCTGCACATCGCCCGTCTGGAAGAGGGCCTCGACCTCCGGGTCCAGCTCCGGCTTCGCGGAGCCCGGGACGTAGAGGTTGCGCTTGCCCGCCTCGACGACGCGGCCGAGGTTCTCCGAGACGCCGAAGCGGTCGGGGAAGGCGGAGTGCAGCGTGCCCGAGACGTGGTGCGCGACGGCGGGGCCGACCAGTTCCAGCAGCACGATCGGCGACATGGGCAGGCCCAGCGGCGCCAGCGCGCGGTCGGCGACGTCGACAGGGGTGCCCTCGTCGATGGAGCGCAGCACCTCGCCGAGGAACCGGGTCAGCACCCGGTTGACGACGAACGCCGGTGCGTCCTTGACCAGGACGGCCGTCTTCTTCAGGGACTTGGCCACGGAGAAGGCAGTGGCCAGCGAGGCGTCGTCCGTGCGCTCCGCCCGTACGATCTCCAGCAGCGGCAGGATCGCGACGGGGTTGAAGAAGTGGAAGCCCACGACCCGCTCGGGGTGCTTGAGCTTCGAGGACATCTCCGTGATCGACAGCGAGGAGGTGTTGGTGGCGAGGATGGCGTGCTCCGGCACGACCGCCTCGACCTCCGCGAAGATCTTCTGCTTGAGGGACATCTCCTCGAAGACGGCCTCGATGACGAAGTCGGCGTCCGCGAAGGCGGTGGCCTTGTCCAGCGACCCGGTCACCAGCGCCTTCAACCGGTTCGCCTTGTCCTGGTTGACCCGGCCCTTCAGCAGCAGCTTGTCGATCTCCTCGTGGACGTAGCCGACCCCCTTGTCCACGCGCTCCTGGTCGATGTCGGTCAGTACGACCGGCACCTCCAGGCGCCGCGCGAAGAGCATCGCCAGCTGCGAGGCCATCAGCCCGGCGCCCACGACACCGACCTTGGTGACGGGACGCGCGAGGGACTTGTCCGGAGCGCCGGCCGGACGCTTGGCGCGCTTCTGCACCAGGTTGAACGCGTAGATGCCGCTGCGCAGTTCACCGCCCATGATCAGGTCGGCCAGCGCCCTGTCCTCCGCGTCGAAGCCCGCACGCAGATCGCCGCTCTTGGCCGCGGCGACGATGTCGAGCGCGCGGTAGGCGGCGGGGGCCGCGCCGTGCACCTTGTCGTCCGCGATCTGCTTGCCGCGGGCCACGGCCTGGTCCCACGCCTCGTCACGGTCGACCTCGGGGCGTACGACCTCGATCTCGCCCTTGAGTACCGCCGCCGTCCAGCGCAGCGACTGCTCCAGGAAGTCGGCGCCCTCGAACAGGGCGTCGGCGATGCCCAGTTCGTAGACCTGCGGGCCCTTGAGCAGCTTGTTCTGGTTGAGGGAGTTCTCGACGATGACCGAGACGGCACGGTCGGCGCCGATGAGGTTCGGCAGCAGCGCGCAGCCGCCCCAGCCGGGCACCAGGCCGAGGAAGACCTCCGGCAGTCCGAAGGCCGGGACGGCCTGCGAGACGGTGCGGTAGGTGCAGTGCAGCCCGACCTCGACGCCGCCCCCCATCGCGGCGCCGTTGTAGTACGCGAAGGTCGGCACCGCCAGGTCGGCCAGCCGCCGGAAGACCGCGTGGCCGCCCTGCCCGATCGCGAGCGCGTCCTCGTGCTTCTTCAGCAGCTCGACGCCCTTGAGGTCGGCGCCGACGGCGAAGATGAACGGCTTGCCGGTCAGCCCGACGCCGACGATCTCGCCTTCCCTCGCCTCCTTCTCGACCTGGTCGATCGCGGCGTTCAGATTGGCGAGCGAAGCCGGCCCGAAGGTCGTTGGCTTGGTGTGGTCGAACCCGTTGTCCAGGGTGATCAGCGCGAACCGCCCAACTGCACCGGGCAGTTCGAGATGGCGTACGTGCGCCTGCGTGACGACCTCGTCGGGGAACAGCTCGGCCGCGCCCTTCAGCAACTCGGCGGTGTTGGTGCTCACTTGCCTGCTCCCTCGCTCCAGTTGGGGTTCTCCCAGATGACGGTTCCGCCCATGCCGAAGCCGACACACATCGTCGTCAGCCCGTACCGCACGTGCGGCTGCTCCTCGAACTGCCGGGCGAGCTGCGTCATCAGGCGCACGCCGGAGGAGGCCAGCGGGTGACCGTAGGCGATCGCGCCGCCGTACTGGTTGACGCGCGGGTCGTCGTCGGCGATGCCGTAGTGGTCCAGCAGCGCGAGCACCTGCACCGCGAAGGCCTCGTTGACCTCGAAGAGGCCGATGTCGTCGATCGACAGCCCCGCCTTGGCGAGTGCCTTCTGCGTGGACGGGACGGGCCCGACGCCCATGACCTCCGGCTCGACACCGGCGAAGGCGTAGCTGACCAGCCGCATCCTGACCGGCAGCCCCATCTCCTGCGCGAAGTCCTCGGCGGCGATCAGCGAGGCGGTGGCGCCGTCGTTGAGACCGGCGGCGTTGCCCGGCGTGACACGGCCGTGCGGGCGGAAGGGAGTCTTGAGCCCGGCGAGGGACTCCAGCGTGGTGCCCGGACGCATCGGCTCATCCTGCGTCGCGAGACCCCAACCGGTCTCGCCGGCCTCGTCGTTCGTACGGCGGATCGAGACCGGCACCAGGTCCTGCTGGATCTTGCCGTTGGCGTACGCCTTCGCGGCCTTCTCCTGGCTGTTCACCGCGTACTCGTCGGCGCGCTGCTTGGTCAGGTGGGGGAAGCGGTCGTGAAGGTTCTCCGCCGTCATGCCCATGAACAGCGCGGACTGGTCGACCAGCTTCTCCGATACGAAGCGCGGGTTCGGGTCGACGGCCTCACCCATCGGGTGACGGCCCATGTGCTCGACGCCGCCGGCGAGCACGACGTCGTACGCGCCGAAGGAGATGGAACCGGCGGTGCTGGTCACCGCCGTCATCGCGCCGGCGCACATGCGGTCGATCGAATAGCCGGGGACGGTGTTCGGCAGCCCGGCGAGGATGCCGGCGGTGCGTCCCAGGGTCAGGCCCTGGTCGCCGATCTGGGTGGTGGCGGCGACGGCCACCTCGTCGATGCGCTCCGGCGGCAGGTCCGGGTTACGGCGCAGCAGTTCGCGGATGCACTTCACGACCAGGTCGTCTGCCCTGGTCTCGTGATAGATGCCCTTGGGGCCCGCCTTGCCGAACGGTGTGCGGACGCCGTCGACGAAGACGACGTCCCTAGCGGTACGAGGCACTTTGGCTCTCCTCCAGGTGCGGTGCAGTTACGCCGTACGGCGCGCTTCCCACAAGCCATGCTACCCGTGGGTAACTGAGGGGCAAGGCCGGTTCCGGGGGAGGGGCACACGTCACATCCGGCAGCCCCGGCGCCGTCCCCGCAGACGAAGACGCAGCCGGTCCGCCTCGCCCGGCCGCCCGCCGGGCGAGGGTGCCGGAGCCTTGCGCTCCGCCTGCGCCAGGATCTCGACCGCGGAGTCGTGCGCGGTGACACGGAAGGCCTCGGGCGTGTCCGCAGAGTCCCTCCCCCAGACTCCGTCTGGGAGGTGCCCCCAGGGCCGCGGGTCCTGGCACGCGCGCTCTCCCCCGCTTCGATGGAGGTGCCCCCAGCGTTGTCGGTCGTCGGCGCAGCCCGCTGCGCTCTCGCCCCCTGGGCCGGTCGGCCCGGGGTGGTACCCCCGCCCTCCGCCTTGCGATCACACGCACCAGACCCCGCGGCCCCCGCCCTGACGGGCGGACGACGCTACTTTGCGGACACGCCCTCATCGTGAGCGGCCGGCGCGGCCCGGAGGGCTCCGCCGGCGAGACCACGCCGGCGGACGACCGCCGCCAGCCAGGCGAAGAACCCCAGGACCGCGGCGAGTACCCCGGCCGTCACCAGGTACGGGAGCCAGTCACCCATGGGACGCCCGGCTTCCTACTCGGAGGGAGCGGGCGTCGCCAGGGCCTCGGTCAGCAGCGTCGCCGTCTGCTCGATCTGCCACTCGCGTGCGCCGAGCGCACGCAGCGCGGAGACGACCTCCGGCTCCGTACGCGCACGCGGCGGCTGCCAGCACAGCCGCCTCACCGTGTCCGGAGTCAGCAGGTTCTCCTGCGGCATGGAGAGCTCCTCCGCGCGTGCGGTGACCGCCGCACGCGCCGCCGCCAGCCGGGCGGCGGCCGCCGGGTCCTTGTCGGCCCACGAACGCGGCGGAGGCGGGCCGTTCGTCACCTGGCTCTGCTGCGGAAGAGCCGATTCCGGCAGCGCCTTCGCCTTGTCGACGGCCGCCTGCCAGTGGTCGAGCTGCTTGCGTCCCATCCGGTGCCCGAACCCCGGCAGGGCCGAGAGGGCACGCGCGTCCGACGGCAGCGCCAGGGCCGCCTCCACCACCGCAGAGTCCGAGAGCACCTTGCCGGGCGAGACGTCCCGCTTCTGCGCGATCTTGTCCCTGGCCGTCCACAGCTCCCGTACGACGGCCATCTGACGGCGCCGCCGCACCTTGTGCATCCCGGAGGTGCGCCGCCAGGGGTCCTTGCGGGGAGGCGCCGGGGGCGCGGAGGCGATGGCCTCGAACTCCTGCCGCGCCCAGGCCAGCTTGCCCTGCCGCTCCAGCTCCTCCTCCAGCGCGTCCCGGAGGTCGATCAGCAGCTCGACGTCCAGCGCCGCGTAGTGCAGCCACGGCTCCGGGAGCGGACGGGTGGACCAGTCGACGGCGGAGTGGCCCTTCTCCAGTGCGTAACCGAGCAGGTTCTCCACCATCGCGCCCAGCCCGACCCGCGCGTACCCGGCGAGCCGTCCCGCGAGCTCGGTGTCGAACAGTCGCCGGGGCACCATGCCTATCTCACGCAGACACGGCAGGTCCTGGGTGGCGGCGTGCAGGACCCACTCGGAGTCGGCGAGTACGGAACCCAGCCCCGTCAGGTCCGGGCAGCCCACGGGGTCCACCAGGGCGCTGCCCGCGCCCTCGCGCCGCAGCTGTACGAGATACGCCCGCTGTCCGTAGCGGTAACCGGAAGCCCGTTCCGCGTCCACGGCGACCGGGCCCGTGCCGGCGGCGAAGGCAGCGATGATCTCTGCCAGGCCCGTCTCGTCCCCCGTCACAGGTGGAACGCCCTCGCGGGGCTCCAGCAGGGGGACCGGCGCCTGACCAGAGTCCGGGCCCTCGTCGGGGGCCTTAGCTGGCTTTGCTGATGCGGTTTCTCGGGCGTCGGTCACCGGTCAAGGGTAGCTGCGGGAAGCGGGTGGTTGTCCGAATGTCCGGGCAGACAGTTGCCCGTGGCACCGGAATATCCGCCGGTGCCTCCGGCAGTGGCCACGCGGTCGTCACGGCCGCGGCACACACGAGGCGCCCGCCGGCTGTGCTTGCCGGCGGGCGCCTCGAAGGTGTGGGGGAGGAGGGGCCCCGCGATCAGTGGATGATGCCCGTGCGAAGCGCCACGGCGACCATGCCCGCGCGGTCACCGGTGCCCAACTTGCGGGCGATACGGGCCAGATGAGACTTCACCGTGAGGGCGGAGAGGCCCATGGACACGCCGATCGCCTTGTTGGACTGGCCCTCCGCAACCAGCCGCAGCACCTCGACCTCGCGGCCCGACAGCTCACGCTGGCCGCCGGGGTGCCCCGGCCCGCCCGGGCCGCCGCCGGGGCGGCGGTGCATGCGCGCCGCCGCGGCACCGATGGGGGCCGCGCCGTGGCGTGTGGGCATGGCGCCCAGGTTGTTGCGGGTGCCGGTGACGACGTAGCCCTTGACGCCGCCCGCGAGGGCGTTGCGTACGGCGCCGATGTCGTCGGCTGCGGAGAGGGCCAGGCCGTTCGGCCAGCCCGCGGCGCGGGTCTCGGACAGCAGGCTGAGGCCCGAGCCGTCCGGGAGGTGGACGTCGGCCACGCAGATGTCGCGTGGATTGCCGACTCGGGGACGTGCCTCCGCGATCGACGACGCCTCGATGACATCCCGTACGCCGAGAGCCCAGAGATGTCGGGTCACGGTGGAACGGACGCGGGGGTCGGCCACGACGACCATGGCCGTCGGCTTGTTCGGGCGGTAGGCGACCAGGCTTGTGGGGTGCTCAAGAAGAACAGACACCGGGCCTCCGAGGGCTGGCTGCGGACGGAACGATTCCGGTGACCGTGCGGGGTGAGCCGGGGAGTTCCGTGTGGAAGGGTCATAGACTCCTTCGGCAGGTCGGGGGCCCTGCTTTAGGGAATGATCACCAATTGATGACCGATATTTCCCGAATCGGACAGTCGCTCGACATGGCCTCTCATGGGCCCGTTGCGGGCGCGGCGGAGCTCTGCCGTGGAGTGGTCATGGCCTCCGGTCATGGGCCGGTCATGGGGCCGGTCATGGACAGGCCGTGGGGAAGCCGGGGCGGGGAATGCGTCAGAGAGGCTGCGGGCCGCGCCGCTTGGGCAGCGAGACGACGGAGCTTCCGTCCCCGGACTCCGGCGGCAGTCCCGCGCACTGGCACAGCAGCTCGGACCAGGCGGTGAGATGGACGGACAGGTCGGGCAGGGCGTCCGGCGCCGCCGGATCGTCGGGGCGCGGGGTCCAGCTGGCGCGGATCTCCAGCTCCGTCTGCGGCGGGCGCTCGTCGAGGCCGCCGAAGTAGGAGGAACCGGAGCGGGTGACCGTACCGCTGGAATCCGAGTACGCGGCGGACTGCGCCTCGAGCGCACCCGTCAGCCATGACCAGGTGACCTCGGGCAGCAGCGGATCGCCGGCCATCTCCGGCTCCAGATCCGTGCGGGCGAGGGTGACGACGCGGAACGTGCCCTGCCAGGACTCCTGACCGGAGGGGTCGTGGAGCAGCACGAAGCGGCCGTCAGCGAGCTCCGCCGAGTCGTCCTCGGGGTCCATGACCGCCGCCGACAGCGCGCACGAGAAAGGGGCGAGGCGTTTGGGCGCGGGAAGCGCGGAGAGCTGCACCTCCGGCCTGGTGTGTGCGGCGTCCAGGGCCGCCATCGCACGCTGAAAGGGCAGCGGGGCTCCTTCGCCTCCGCCGCCCGGGCTGCCGGAGCCCTCCGTCATCCTTGGTCGCGCCGCTGCCATGGGGCGCAAGAGTAGGGCGAGCGGGAGGCACAGACCGGTAGGGACACTCGCAAGTGGCCGAAGAGCGGTGGGTGTTGAAGAAGCGGAGGCGCTCGCAGCGCGGTCAGGGAGAGGATCGCGGCCGGGTGGCTGCCGAGATTGGCTGACAACTGACGGCTCGTGACAGCCGTACGGCGCCCGCCGGAGCGGAAGGGGAAGAGAGCCGCACGCCCCCGTGCCACCTCGGCTGTCAATTGCCTCCACCGGGCGTGGGAGACTGCGGTGCGTGAGTGCCAACGACCCCCAGCCGGGCAAGCCGACCGACCTGCACGACTCCGCCTTTCTCAGGGCGTGCCGCCGGGAGGCGGTGCCGCACACGCCGGTGTGGTTCATGCGGCAGGCCGGGCGCTCGCTGCCGGAGTACCGGAAGGTGCGAGAGGGCATCGCGATGCTCGACTCCTGCATGCGTCCGGACCTGGTCACGGAGATCACGCTGCAGCCGGTGCGCCGCCACGGCGTCGACGCCGCGATCTACTTCAGCGACATCGTCGTACCGCTGAAGGCCATCGGGATCGACCTCGACATCAAGCCGGGCGTCGGGCCCGTCGTGGAGGAGCCCGTCCGTACACGAGCGGACCTGGACCGGCTTCGGCCCCTCGAACCGGACGACGTCGGGTACGTGACGGAGGCCGTGCGGCTGCTCACCGCGGAACTCGGCGCCACGCCTCTCATCGGCTTCGCCGGGGCCCCGTTCACCCTGGCCAGCTACCTCGTCGAGGGCGGGCCCTCACGCAACCACGAGCGCACCAAGGCGCTGATGTACGGCGATCCCGAGCTGTGGGCCGCGCTTCTGGACCGGCTGGCGGTCATCACCTCCACGTTCCTGAAGGTGCAGATCGAGGCCGGGGCATCGGCCGTGCAGCTCTTCGACTCCTGGGCCGGCGCCCTCTCCGAGGCCGACTACCGGCTCTCCGTCATGCCCGCCTCGGAGAAGGTCTTCGCGAGCGTGGCGCACTACGGCGTGCCCCGTATCCACTTCGGCGTCGGTACCGGCGAACTGCTCGGTGCCATGGGCGAGGCGGGCGCGGACGTCGTCGGGGCGGACTGGCGTGTGCCGCTGGGCGAGGCGGCCCGGCGGGTGGGACCGGGGAAGGCGGTGCAGGGGAACCTGGACCCGGCGGTGCTGTTCGCGCCGCGGGAGGCCGTCGAGGTGCAGGCACGGCGGGTGCTGGACGACGCGCGTGGTCTGGAGGGGCACATCTTCAACCTCGGGCACGGCGTGCTGCCCGAGACGGATCCGGATGCGCTGACCAGGCTGGTGGGGTACGTGCATGAGCAGACGGCGGGCAGCTGACGGATAACAGCTGACAGAAGCCGACGATTGTCAGCTGTCAGCTGTCAGCTGTCAGCTGTCAGCTGTCAGCCGTTATCCGTTATCCGTTATCCGTTATCCGTCAGCCGTCAGCCGTCAGCCGCCGCTCTCCGCCTTCACCGCCGCGGCCGCCTTCCGTGCCGCCACCAGGACCGGGTCCCACACCGGGGAGAACGGCGGGGCGTAGCCCAGGTCGAGATACATGATCTGTTCGACGGTCATACCGGCGCTCAGTGCGACCGCCGCGATGTCCACACGCTTTCCCGCGCCCTCGCGTCCCACGATCTGCGTGCCGAGCAGCCGTCCCGTGCCGCGTTCCGCGAGCATCTTCACCCGCATCGGCCGGCTGCCGGGGAAGTAGCCCGCGCGGCTGGTCGCTTCGGCCGTCACGGTGACGAACTGCAGCCCCACGTCCCGGGCCTGCGCCTCCAGCACTCCCGTACGGGCGATCTCCAGGTCGCAGACCTTGCTGACGGCGGTGCCGACGACCCCGGGGAAGGTGGCGTAGCCGCCGCCGATGTTGGCGCCGACGACCTGCCCGTGCTTGTTGGCATGTGTGCCGAGGGCGATGTGCCGGGTGCGTCCCGAGACGAGGTCGAGGACCTCGACGCAGTCGCCGCCGGCCCAGATGTTCTCCCGTCCGCGCACCCGCATCGCCAGGTCCGTCAGCACGCCGCCGGATTCGCCCAGGGGCAGCCCGGCCTCGCGCGCGAGCGACGTCTCGGGGACGACGCCGAGGCCGAGCACCACCACGTCGGCCGGGTAGGAAGCCTCCTTCGTGACGACGGCGAGGGTCCGTCCTCCCGGGCCGGAGGTTTCCCGCTCGTCGGTCTCGACCGCGGTGACGGCCGCTCCGGTCACCACCTCCATGCCCATGTCGCACATCGCGTCGCGCACCAGCTCGCCCATGTCGGGGTCGAGGGTGGTCATGGGCTGGGGAGCCTGGTCGATGACGGTCACCTCGAAGTCCCGCCGGACCAGGGCCTCCGCCATCTCCACACCGATGTAGCCGGCGCCGACGACGACGGCCTTGCGGGGGCGTCCGCCGTCGTCCGAGGCGGTGCCCTGCAGCGGCGTCAGCGTCTCCAGCAGTACCTGCCCGTCCTCCAGGGACTGCACGCCGTGCACGCCTTCGGCGTCGATGCCGGGCAGCGGCGGGCGCATCGGGCGTGCGCCGGTCGCGAGTACGAGGTCGTCGAAGTCCGTCCAGTACTCGCGTCCCCGCGCGCCGCCCGGCGGGAGTTCGCGGGCACGCACTCGTGAGCGGTCCAGGTCGAGTTCGGTGACCTCGGTGCGCATCCGCAGATCGATGCCGCGCTCACGGTGCTGCTCCGGTGTGCGGGCGATCAGATCGTCCCGTTCCGTGACGTCGCCGCCGAGCCAGTACGGGATTCCGCACGCGGAGTAGGAGGAGAAGTCGCCGCGCTCGAAGGCGACGATCTCCAGCTCGTCCGGTCCCTGGAGCCGGCGGGCCTGCGACGCGGCCGTCATGCCCGCCGCGTCACCCCCGACGACGACCATGCGTCGAACAGCGGCCATGATCCGTACTCCTCACCTCGTGGGCCGGACCTGCGGATCCGGATTCGCGCCCGTGTGCCTGACGTCCCGCCGTTGCCCTGGTTACGCCGGGCGGTACCCGCGCTGGGACGATGGACACATGCGTGTGATCGTGATCGGCGGCGGCATCTCGGGGCTCGCCGCCGCCCTGCGGCTCTCCTCGGGTGGCGCCTCCGTGACCGTACTGGAGGCGTCCAGCCGCCTGGGCGGGAAGCTGCTGCGCGGCGACATCGCGGGCGCCGCGGCCGTCGACCTGGGCGCGGAGTCGATGCTGGCACGCCGCGAGGAGGGTGTGGACCTCGCGCGGGCTGCCGGGCTCGGGGACGAACTGGAGCCGCCGACGGGCGCCGGCGCCGCGATCTGGTCCCGCGGTGAGCTGTGCCCGATGCCCAAGGGCCATGTGATGGGTGTGCCCGGCGACCCGGACGCACTGCGAGGGCTCCTCTCCGAGGAGGGAGTCGCCCGCGTCGGCGAGGACGCCCGGCTGCCGCGCACGGAGATCGGCGAGGACGCCGCCGTCGGCGGGTACGTGGCGGAGCGGCTCGGCCGCGAAGTCGTGGACCGCCTGGTCGAGCCGCTGCTGGGCGGCGTGTACGCGGGCGACGCGTACCGGATCTCGATGCGTGCCGCCGTGCCGCAGCTCTACGAGGCAGCACGGACCGGGACTTCGCTCCTCGACGGCGTGCGCGCCCTGCAGCGGCGGGCGCCGGCACAGCCCGCCGGTGCGCCGGTCTTCGCCGGAATCCGTGGCGGGATCGGGCGGCTGCCGGGTGCCGTGGCGGAGGCATGCCGTGCCGCGGGCACGCGTATCCGTACGGGCGTCGCCGTACGTGCACTGCGGGCGCACGCCGTCGCTGACGGGCCGTCACCGGGCGGTTCCCTGACTCCGGGCGCTCCGGATACGCCCGGTGCTCCGGGTGTGCCGAGGCCCCCGGGCGCGCCGGCCGCGGACGAGGCGCCCGCCCCGTGGACCGTGCTCACCGAGGCCGGTGAGGCGCTGCACGCGGACGCGGTCGTCCTGGCCGTGCCGGCGCCACAGGCCGCCCGGCTGCTCGCGGACGAGGTGCCTGCCGCGGCGGCCGAGCTGCGCGCCGTGGAGTACGCGTCGATGGCGCTGGTCACGATGGCCTTCCGGCGCGCGGATCTTGAGCGGACGCCCCACGGCAGCGGCTTCCTCGTCCCGCCCGTCGAAGGGCGCACCATCAAGGCGTCCACCTTCTCCAGCAACAAGTGGGGCTGGGTGGCCGCCCAGGAACCCGGGCTCTTCGTGCTGCGCACCTCGGTCGGGCGGTACGGGGAGGAAGCGGTCCTGGAGCGTGAGGACTCCGAGATCGTGGAGGTGTCGCTGCGGGACCTGGCGGATGCGACCGGGCTGTCGGCCCGGCCCGTGGAGGGGCTGGTCAGCCGCTGGGAGGGCGGCCTGCCGCAGTACGCGGTCGGCCATGTCTCCCGGGTCGCCCGTATCCGCGACGCCGTGGAGCGGGTGCCGGGGCTGGCGGTGTGCGGTGCGGCGTACGAAGGCGTGGGCATCCCCGCGTGCATCGCGAGCGGGCAGCGGGCCGCCAGGGAGACCCTGGCGCGGGCCACGGCGGGCAGCGCGCGAGAATAGGCGCATGACTGCTGCACCGGAGCCTGACAGGCCGGAGAAGGCCCCCAACGCGGGCAAGAAGGCCAAGGACCTCAACGAGGTCGTCCGATACACCCTCTGGTCGGTCTTCCGGCTGCGCGACGTCCTGCCCGACGACCGTGCCGGACACGCGGACGAGGTGGAGGAGCTGTTCGGGCAGCTCGCCGCGAAGGACGTCGTCGTGCGCGGTACGTACGACGTCTCGGGACTGCGCGCCGACGCCGACCTCATGATCTGGTGGCACGCGGAGTCCGCCGACGCCCTCCAGGACGCGTACAACCGCTTCCGCCGCACCCGGCTCGGCCGCGCGCTGGAACCGGTCTGGTCGAACATGGCGCTGCACCGCCCGGCCGAGTTCAACAAGTCGCATCTGCCGGCCTTCGTGGCGGGCGAGGAGCCGCGTGCGTATGTGAGCGTGTATCCGTTCGTGCGTTCGTACGACTGGTATCTGCTGCCGGACGAGGACCGCCGCCGCATGCTCGCCGACCACGGCAGGATGGCCCGTGGCTTCCCCGACGTACGGGCCAATACGGTGCCCGCCTTCTCCCTCGGCGACTACGAGTGGATCCTCGCCTTCGAGGCCGACGAACTGCACCGCATCGTGGACCTGATGCGTCATCTGCGCGGCTCGGAGGCCCGGATGCACGTACGGGAAGAGGTCCCCTTCTTCACGGGGCGGCGCAAGCCCGTCGCGGAGCTGCTGGCGGGGCTGGTCTAGGGACGGCGCCGACGGCGTCCCGGGGCCCGGTGTCCTACTGGGAGGACGCGTCGCGCGGCAGGGGACGCGGCGCGGGCCGAGCGGGGCAGTCAGCGGCGCGTCCGGGCGCCCTGTCGTGCAGCAGGTACGCGGCGAGATGCCGGTCGGCGCAGTCGTTGCCCCCGGCGACGCCGTGCGTGCCCGCTCCCTTCTCGGTGACGAGGGAGGCGCTCGGCAGCCGCTTCCATGTCTCCACCGCGCCCCCGTACGGGGTGGCTGCGTCGCGGGTCGACGCGAGCAGCAGCACGGGCGGCAGCTCACCCGGTGCGGCGCGCACGTCGACGGGCCGGGAGCGCCTGCCTTTCCAGTACGCGCACGGAAGGTTCGCCCTCACGTTCTCCCACGTCTGGAACGGGGCCCGGCGGGCGGTCGTGGTGTTGTCACGGTCCCAGCGTGACCAGTCGCGCGGCCAGTGGCCCTCGGAACACTGCACCGCGCTGTAGACGGAGTCGCTGTTCTCCTCCTGCGCCGCCGCGCGGGGGCCGGGGGCCGCCAGCCCGGCCAGTGGGCGCGGGTCCCCTTCGTGGAACTCGGCCAGGGCCGCCGCGAGCCGGGGCCAGCTCTCGTCGCTGTAGCCGGCGTCGTGGTAGCTGCGCAGCAACTGCCGTGAGCCGGCGCGGCGTCCGGCCCAGCCGCCGACGCCGTGCCCGTCGAAGGTGTCGCGTGCCCTGTCGAAGGTGCGCTGCACGGCCTCTGCGCTGCGGCCGAGGCCGTATACGGAGTGGTGTGCTGCGGTCCAGGACGTGAAGTCCCGCCAGCGGCGCTGGAAGCTCTCGTTCTGCGCGAGGGCGTTGCGGTACCAGATCCGCCCGGGGCGCGGGTCGACGACGCCGTCGAGCACGAGGTGCCGCACACGGTCCGGGAAGAGGGTGGCGTAGACGGCGCCGAGGTAGCTGCCCCACGAGGTGCCGACGAAGTCGGTCCTCCGGCGGTGGAGGGCGGCGCGCAGCACGTCGAGATCGCGGGCGTTGTCAGCGGTGGTGAAGTGGCCCAGACGTCCCCGGTGTTCGTGTGCGCAGGCCCTTGCGAACGCGGCCGCCTCCTCGCGCATCCGGCGCTTGTACGCCTCCGAGGGGACGCGCGGTGAGCGGGAGGGGCCACGGTCCGCCTCTGCGGGGTCACGGCACAGCAGGGGTGCGGAGCGTCCCGTGCCGCGTGGGGCGTGACCGACGAAGTCGTACGCGCGGTTGAGCTTCTTCCACACGCCGCCCCGTGTCGTGCCGTAGAGGGGGAAGTTCATGCCGTCGACGCCGGGGCCGCCGGGGTTGTGGAGCAGCGGACCCCGGCGCTGTGCCGCGGGGCCCGTCGCGCGCTTGCGGCTGACGGCGAGGCGGATCTTCCGGCCGCCGGGCTCGGCGTAGTCGAGGGGCACGGTGACCCTGCCGCACTCGACGGTCGAGGGGAGCTCCTCCGACTCCGGGCACGTACGCCAGTGGATCCCGGCGGCGGCCGCCGCTTCGGCGGCCCTCGCCGCACCGACCGCCTCGCGGGCCGCGCGCATGGGCAGCGGCAGGCCGCCGGGGGAGGCAGGCGGTGCGGGTGCCGGTGCGGCCGCCGCCGGGACGACGGCCGTCGCCGTGATGACCAGGGCAGCGAGCGTGCCGCGGATCGCAACTGGGCGCACCGGCTGCCTCGTTCCTGCTGTGCTGTGAACGGGCGCCCGGCTCGACCTCGCCGTGAGCCGTACGTCAGCGCCCGGATGCGGTGTGTGACAACACGCATGCTGGGCAGGGCAGTTGGTGAAGTAAAGGACCGGCGGGCCGTGGCGGCGCCGATGCCCTCGAAGCGGGGAGCGTGGGCGCGGCCGTGCGAAATCCTTCCGTACGGACGGGTGTCCGGGCACAGGCAGGCGGCCGCGCAGGCGGGCATCCGCGGACAAGGGCTGACACGGGGCGATGCGGGCCGACGCGGTCCGGGGGCGCAGACGGGTGGGCGTGCTTGCCCGTCAGCGGGCGCGCGCGAGGTGCAGCGCGCGGCGGAGCCGGCTCCCGGGCAGCGGCTCCGGCCCGGACCGCTCCAGCCACCACAGCCTCAGCCTCCGTCGCTCCCGCCACCCGCCCGCGGAGCCCGAATCGAGGAGGTGGGTCGCGAATTCCAGTGCGTCGCGCCGGTAGCCGCCCGCCATGGGGCTAGTCCGCGCGTACGCCGTGAAGGCCGTACGGAAGGTCTTCTCGCCCAGGATCAGAGGCAGTTCGGGGGCCACCTTCGCGACGACGTCGGCCCGCTTCGCGGCGAGTGCGCGGCTCTGCACGGCGAGCCGGCCGCTGTCGAAGCCCTCAGGCGCGGGTGCGCCGGCGACGAGCGCGGCCAGCAGGTCCGCCTGCGCCCGCGCCAGGCGCTCACGCGCGGCGGCGGTGCCGTGCCCTGAGGTTCCGCCGGCAGCGGGAGATACCGGTGTGGGAGGTACGGGCGGGGGAGGCGGGGCCGCGGGCGCGCCTGTGCTCAACTCCCTTGCCGGAGCGGCGTCCTGGAGCACGGCCCGGATGCTCCCCAGTTCGTCGGCGAGTTCGCTCACGGGCGGGAAGTTCTCGTCCCGCTCCAGCAGCACGCCCGGTGGCTCCGTACGGGCGCACAGCTGCGCGAGCACGTCCAGGACGGGCTGCGGGACGGGATGCCCGTGGCTGTCGTGCCAGACTCCGTCCCGCTCGAAACCGCCCGCCACGTGCACGTACGCCAGTGCGTCCAGGGGGAGTTCGCCGAGCGCGGTGGCCGGGTCCTCGCCGCGGTTGACGTGGTTGGTGTGCAGGTTGGCCACGTCGATGAGCAGCCGGACGCCGGTACGTTCCACGAGTCCGGCGAGGAACTCGCCCTCGCTCAGCTCCTCGCCGGGCCATTCGACGAGCGCCGCGATGTTCTCCAGCGCGAGCGGCACCGGCAGCGCCTCCTGTGCGACGCGCACGTTCTCGCACAGCACGTCAAGAGCGTCCCGGGTGCGCGGGACCGGCAGCAGATGGCCGGCCTCCATGCTCACCCTGGGCACTGCGGGCCCGGGAGCCGTCTCCAGACCGGCCCGGGCGGGCGGCCCGCCTGCTCGTACGAACGCGATGTGCTCCGTGACGAGCGGCGCCCCGAGCGCCTCGGCGCGCTCGGCGAGCGCCGACAGGCGTGCCGGGTCCGGGAGTTCGGCGCCGCCCAGCCCGAGGGAGACGCCGTGCGGGACGACGGTCGTGCCGCGTTCGCGCAAGCGCCGCAGGCCGTCGGGCAGATGGCAGGGGCAGATGTTCTCCGCGACGACCTCGACCCAGTCGATGCCGGGCAGTGCCTCGATGCCGTCCGCGATCTCGGGCCGCCAGCCGATGCCGGTGCCCAGCCGGACCCGGGTGTCCGTCGCCCCCATGCGTGCCTCCCCGCGTCTGCCCCGTCTCTGTCCGCTCCTGCCACGGAACGGGCCGGTCAATCCCCCCTGCGGCCGGTTCAGAGCTTGAGTTGAGGTTCGGCGGCCCGCGCTGCCCGTACCGACCTGCACACCGCCCGGTACGGGCAGCGGGTACTCGGGCGCGTCCCGTGTTGAGTCGTTCAGCCGCTCACCGGGCCGGTCCGCCGGCGCTCGGCTAATGTCAATTCCCATGAAACTGGCGGGAGTCGGCCGACGCTACGGCCTGCGTAAGCACTGGGTCCTGCGCGGGGTCGACCTCTCGCTGCCCGAGCGGAGCCTGGTGCGCGTCCAGGGCGTCAACGGCAGCGGCAAGTCCACGCTGCTGCGGCTGATCGCCGGCATCGACGCACCCAGCGCGGGCCGGATCAGCGGCCGTCCGCCGAGCGCGTACGTGCCCGAACGCTTCCCGGCGGCGATGCCGCTGACGGCTCTGGGCTACCTGACCCACATGGGCCGCGTGCACGGGCTGCGCCGGGACGCAGCTGCCGGCGAGGCCCGCGAGTGGCTCGAGCGCTTCGGCGCCGACGCGTACGCGCGCACACCCCTGGCCGAACTGTCCAAGGGCAGCAGCCAGAAGGTCGTCGTCGCGCAGGCGCTGCTGGCCCGCCCCCGCCTGCTGGTCCTCGACGAGGCATGGACGGGGCTCGACCAGAACGCCCGCACGGTCCTGGACCGTTCGGTCGCCGAGCGCGTGGCGGAAGGCGGCACCGTCGTCTTCGTCGACCACGATCCCGCGCGCCTGGCCGGATCTCCCGACGTGACCTACCGGGTCGAGGGCGCCGCCGTGCGTGAGGTGGCGGAACATGTGCCGCCCGGCCACGGCGGCGTCCCCGCGACCGGGCCGCGGGTGCGCATCGAGGCCGAGGGCCCGCCCGGTGTCGCCCTACCGCCGGAGCTGCCCGGCTCCCCGCGTACGGAGCAGACCTCGGACGGCGCCACGGTGCTGACGGCTCCGGCCCCGTACTCCGACGCTCTGCTGCGCGGCCTGCTCGCAGGGCACTGGCACATCCGCTCCGTCGCGGTCGAGGAGATCCCCCGGTGAAGGCGCTGCTGGCGTATCAGACCGAGCTGCTCGTGCGCTCCCAGCGCTGGCTGCCGCCGCTGCTGCTGTACGTGGCGTTCCTGGGCCTGGGCATCCAGTCGGGCGGGCCGCTGCTGGACGCGCTCGGCTACGCGGCAGCGGCGCTGCTGCCCGTCACCGCGTGGCTCGTACGGATCTGCGTGGGCGGGGAGGCGGCGGCCGCCCGGCACTGCACGGCGGCGGCCGCGGGCCCGTGGCGCGTGCATCTGGCGAGCGTGCTGACCGCGCTGCTCGCCGCGTGTGTGCTGGGTGCCGTGGCGACGCTCTACGCGGTCGCCGTCAGCGACCCCCACAGCTCCGAGGGCCATGTGGGGGTGCCGGTGCCGCAGGCGGCCGGCGCCGGACTGCTGGCGGTCATCGCGTGCGCGCTGCTCGGCACGGCCGTCGGGGCGCTGTGCAACCGGCCGGTGCTGAGCAGTACGGGTCTGGCCGTACCGTCCGGGATGCTGGCGGCGCTGCTGGTGCTGGTGGCGGGCGGCTCGCCCGCGAACGCCGCGGTGTCGGGACTGGTGACGGGCTCCCACACGGGCACTGTGATCATGCCCTGGGTCCCGGCGGTGCTCTCCCTCGCCGTCGCCGCCGCGGCGACGGCCTTCGCCTGCCGTCAGGCCTCCAGACGGAGTTAGACCTCCCCGGCCACACGCCGCGACTGGCCCCGCGGCGTCACGCCCGGTGCGGTATGCGCGGCCTATGCTCGATTCCGGTTTGTACGATTTGCGCCGAGAATCGAGGAATGGCGATGGCCGAAGCACTGAGTCAGAGACGTGCGGCAGGGTTCGCGCCCGAAGCTCCGGTGGAGCTTCACGTCAACGGCCGCCGGCACAGACTGCACCTGGACGCCCGAGTGACCCTGCTCGACGCACTCCGCGACAGCCTGGGCCTGACAGGCACGAAGAAGGGCTGCGACCAGGGAACTTGCGGGGCCTGCACGGTGCACGCCGACGGGCGTCGCGTCCTGTCCTGCCTGACGCTCGCCGCCCAGTGCGAGGGGCGGGAGGTCACCACCATCGAGGGCCTGACGGCTCCGGACGGGGGTCCGCATCCGCTCCAGGAGTCGTTCGTGCGCCACGACGCCTTCCAGTGCGGTTACTGCACGCCGGGTCAGATCATGTCGGCGGCGGCCCTCCTGGAGGAGGGGCGAGCGGATTCGGACGAGGACGTACGTGAGTTCATGAGCGGCAATCTCTGCCGCTGCGGCGCCTACACGAACATCGTCGCCGCCGTACGGGACGTGGCAGCAGCGGGAGGTGCCGATGCTTCCGTTTGAATACGCCCGCGTGACCGGCGTCGATGAGGCGGTGAACCTGCTGGCGGCCGATCCGTCCGCGTCCTACCTGGCCGGCGGTACGACACAGCTCGACCTGATGAAGGACGGAGTGCTGGGTCCCGAACGGCTCGTGGACATCACCCGGCTTCCGCTCCGCGGCGTCACGCGTGACGCCGACGGCCTGCACATCGGTGCCCTGACCACGATGGAGGAGCTCGCGGCGGACCCGGTGGTGGCCGGCGAGCTGCCCGTGGTCCGTGAGGCGCTGCTGCTCGGCGCCTCGGCTCAGCTCCGCAACATGGCGACGATCGGCGGGAACCTCCTGCAGCGGGCGCGGTGCCGGTACTTCCGTGATCCGACCGTGCCCGACTGCAACAAGCGCGAGCCCGGCTCCGGGTGCGCCGCCGTACGGAACACCGCCCGGATGCACGCGATCCTCGGCGTCAGCGAGCGGTGCATCGCCCTGCATGCCTCGGATCTCGCCGTCGCCCTGGTCGCACTGGACGCCGTCGTGCGTCTGCACGGGACCTCCGGCAGCCGCAGCGTGCCGCTGACGCAGTTCTACCGGGAGGCCGGCACCAGCCCGGACGTCGAAAACGTGCTCCTCCACGGCGAGTTGATCACCGGCGTGACCATTCCGCCGCTGCCCGCGGAGGCTGCCACCGGCTATCTCAAGGTCCGCGACCGTGCCTCGTACGAGTTCGCGCTGGCGTCGGCCGCGGTCGTGCTCGTCATGCGGGACGACGTGATCGCGCAGGCCCGCGTCGGGCTCGGCGGCATCGGTTCGAAGCCCTGGCGCTCGCTGGAGGCGGAGCAGGTCCTCACCGGCGCCGCGGCGAGCGGGGAGATCTTCCGCGAGGCCGCGGCCGCCGCCGTACAGGGAGCGTGGACGGTGCCCGGCACGGCCTTCAAGGTCGAACTCGCACAGCGCACCCTCGTACGGGCCCTGCGGAACGTGTCGGGAGGCGCCCGGTGAGCACCGTCGAATCCAGGGACGTCAGAGGCTCCAGGGACGCCGCACCCGTCATCGGCACGGGAATGGACCGCGTCGACGGTGCCCGCAAGACGGCCGGTGCCGCCGGTTACCCGAGCGACGTCCAGCTGCCGGGGCAGACACACGCCGCCCTCGTGCAGAGCACCGTCGCCGCGGGGCGCATCCGGACACTGGAGACCGCCGCGGCGGAGGCGTCCCCGGGCGTACTGACCGTCATGACGCACCGCAACGCGCCCCGGCTGCCCGACGGACCGATGACCGCACTCGGTGCGTCGCCTCCGGCTCCTCTCCGGGACGACCGCATCCTCCACCACGGTCAGCACATCGCCCTCGTGGTCGCCGAGACGCCGGAACAGGCCGCCGCGGCGGCGCGGCTGGTACGGGTCACCTACGACACGTCCGACCCCGTGCTGGGCCTCGACGATCCGCGTGCCGAGCGGATGGATAACCCCTGGGGGATGGACGCCGACCGCGGCGATCCGGCGGAGGCGGTCAGAACGGCGGAGGCGAAGGTGTCGGGCACCTGGACCACGCCCGACAACACCAACAACCCGCTGGGCCTCTTCGCGACCGTGGCCGTCTGGGAGCGGGACGCCCTGACCGTCCACGACTCCACCCAGTGGCCGACGATGGGACGCGTCACCCTCGCGAAGGTCTTCGACGTGCCGGAGAGCGCCGTACGGGTCCTGGCTCCGTACGTGGGCGGCGCGTTCGGCGCGGGCCTGCGGGTGTGGCCGCACGTGATCCTGGCCGCGCTGGCGGCACGCGTGCTCAGGCGCCCGGTGAAGCTGGTCCTGACGAGGGCTCAGATGTTCACCTCGGTCGGGCACCGTCCCAGCACCGTCCAGCACCTGACGGTCGCCAGCACGGGGACCGGTGAACTGGTCGCCCTGGACCACCGCTGCACCTCGGGTGTGGCGATGGAGGACGACGACTTCGAGCCGTGCGCCGCGACGTCCGCGCTCGCCTACGCCTGCCCCAATGTGATCACCCGGGACGTGCAGCTGCGCCTGAACATCCCCGACCCGACGTCCATGCGCGCCCCCGCGGTGGGCCAGGGGAACTTCGCCCTGGAGTCGGCGCTGGACGAACTCGCCCACTCCCTGAGCACGGACCCGCTGGAGCTGCGGCTGCGCAACTACGCCGCGGAACATCCCGGGAACGGACTGCCGTGGTCGAGCAACGCCCTCAGGGAGTGCTACGAGGCCGGTGCCGAGAGGTTCGGATGGTCCCGCCGCGATCCGGAGCCGAGGTCGATGCGGGACGGCGACGAGCTCGTCGGATACGGCATGGCCGGTGTCAGCTATCCCTGGTACGCGCAGCCCTGCAAGGCGCGTGCGACCGTCAACAGCGACGGCAGCGCGTTCGTGCGCAGCGCCGCGACGGACATCGGGACCGGCACGTACACGGTGATGACACAGGTCTCCGCCGACACCCTGGGCATCCCGCCCGGCCGCGTCCGCTTCGACCTCGGTGACTCGGACATGCCCCAGTCACCGCAGGCGGGCGGCTCGGGCCTCACCGGCGCGCTGGCGACGGCCGTACGGGACGCGTGCCGGGGTGTGCTGGGGCGGATCCTCGACCTGGTGCGGGACGATTCCGAGTCGCCGCTGCGGGGCTGCACGATCGGTGACGTGACCGTGGGCGGCGGCCGCATGCACCTGCGCGGCAGGCCCGCGGAGGGGGAGTCCTACGCGGACATCCTCGCCAGGCACGGACAGGTGGAAGTGACCGCCGACGGCGCCAGCACACCGGCGGACGCCGCGGAACTGGGCATGGCACCCGCCGGGGCCTTCGGCGCGAAGTTCGTGGAGGTGCGTGTCGACGCCGATCTCGGCGTGATCCGTGTCCCGCGCGTCGTCTCGGCGATCGACGGCGGGCAGATCCTCAACGAGAAGACCGCCCGCAGCCAGATCATCGGCGGGACGGTGGGCGGCATCGGGCAGGCGCTGTTCGAGGAGACGGTCACCGACGCCGGGACCGGACGCATCGCCAATGCCACCTTCGGCGACTACCTCGTCCCCGTTAACGCGGACGTGACGCAGATGGACGTCCTCTTCGTCGGGGACCCCGACCGGGCGACTCCGCTGGGCACCAAGGGAGTCGGGGAGATCGGACTGGTGGGCATCGCGGCGGCCGTCGCGAACGCCGTCCACCACGCGACCGGCACACGCGTCCGGTCGCTTCCGGTCACGCTGGACCAGCTGCTGTGAGGGCGGGCTGTGAACGGCGGGCTGTGAGGGGGCCGGTCCTGGAGGGCCGTCTTGACGGCCGGATGTGAAACGGCCGCGGCCCGGCGCCCCTCTCGGGGGCACCGGGCCGCGGCCTTCGTGCGTTCGGCATGCGAGCCGGCCGTGGCGGGCCGGGGGCTCAGTGCCGCCAGGGGCCCGTCACCGCGAACGTGGTGCCGGGGTCATAGCAGTTGACGTACATCGTGCAGTTGTCCGGCGAGAAGGTGACGCCCGCGAACTCGCCCCATGCGGGCTCCTCGTCGGTGCCGATGTCCTGCCGGTTGCGCGCCATCGGGTAGACGGCGCCGTGCTTGGTCAGGCCGTAGACGTGCTGGGCGCCCTCGCCGTCCTCGGACACCATGAGCCCGCCGCTCGGGGCCAGGCAGATGTTGTCCGGCTCCTCGCCGGGCAGGTCCAGATCCGAGTCCGGCCCGAAGACGACGACCAGCGTCAGCTTCTTGTGCTTCGGGTCGTAGCGCCAGATCTGCCCGTAGTGGTCGGCCTTCGAGCCTTCCTCGCTCTTGGCGTAGCTGGAGACGAAGTAGACGGACTTGCCGCCCCAGTAGCAGCCCTCCAGCTTCTGGGCGTGCGTGATGCCGTCCTTGCCGAAGTCCTGGAAGCGGATCGCGGTCTCCTTGGCGAGGGGGTCGGGGACGTCCACCCACTCGATGCCCTCGAAGCTCGTGCCGGGCTCCTGTACGACGGACAGGTCGGGCACCCCCGGCACCCGCATGGCCTGCAGCTTGCCGCCCGCGTGGAGGGAGCCGTAACCGCCCAGCGGCTTCTCGGGCAGGAAGCGGTAGAAGAGCCCGAAGGGCTTCTCGAAGGCGTCCTCCGTCTCGTACACCACGCCGTTGCGCGGGTCGAAGGCGATGGCCTCGTGCTGGAAGCGGCCCATCGCCTTCAGCGGCTCCGTGGAAGTGGGCCGGTCGTGGCGGAAGCCGACCTCGAAGATGAATCCGTGGTCCTTGCTGTAGCCCTCCTCTCCGGCCTTGAACTCGGTCTCCTCGCAGGTCAGCCACGTGTCCCAGGGGCTCGGACCGCCCGCGCAGTTGGTGGAGGTGCCGGCGATGCCGACGCGTTCCTGCAGGACTTCGCCGCCGTGGTCGAGTTCGAGGACGGTGCAGCCGCCGAGCGCTTCGGGGTCGTAGGTGAGGCCCTCGACCGTGGGTACGCCGTGTTCGGCGTCCATCCGGTTCTCGTGGTTGCGTACGAGCCAGGTCGAGCCGTGGCGGTGGCCGTGTGGGCCGGCGAAGGCGGCCATGCCGTCGCAGTTGCTGGGGACCTTGCCCTCACCGGAGCGCAGTTCGTCGCCCGTGCGGGAGAGCACCTTGTACTTGAAGCCCTTGGGCAGATCGAGCAGGCCCTCGGGGTCGGGCACGAGCGGCCCGTAGCCGGAACGACCTCCGGTGCCCTGGGCGGCGGCGGTGCCCGTGAACAGTTCCGAGAGGGCACCCGAGAAGGCGATGCCTGCTCCCATCGCGCCCGATCTCGCGAGCACTTGGCGTCGTGTCGTCATCCGGAAACTCCATGTCGGCGGGGCAGATATCTCGTGTGTTTACCATGCGGACGGGCGTACGAGCACTAGCCACGACAGCAGCGGTCTACGCGCGTGCGTAGTGGAACGAAAGCCTCCGCAACGGCAACGGGGCGATCTCCGTGCGGCCGGGGCGGACGGTCCGTACGGACCCGGCCGTACGGACCGGTCCGTGCGGCCGGGGCGGCCCGGCCCCCGTGCCCGCCGGTGCGGGCCGGCCGTACGGGCGCCGCGCCGGGGCGGCGCCCTCAGTCGCCGGCGAGCCGCGCGCCGTCCCGGGCGAGCGAGGTGAGCCGGGAGATCGCGCGGAAGTACTTCTTCCGGTAGCCGCCTTCGAGCATCTCCTGCCCGAACAGCTCGTCGAACGGCGCTCCGGAGGCGGGCACGGGGAGTTCGCGGTCGTACAGGCGGTCCGCGAGCACCACGAGCCGCAGCGCCGTGGACTGGTCCGGCACCGGCCCGACGCCGGTCAGGCAGACGGCGCCGAGACCGTCGACGAGCGCCCCGTACCGGCTCGGGTGGACGGCTGCGAGGTGGGACAGGAGCTCGGGGAAGGTGTCGAGCGACGCACCGGGCGTGCGGTGCGCGACGCGCAGGACCTCGTCCTGCGTGAGCGGGGCGGGAGCGGCCGGAAGGCCCCGGTGCCGGTAGTCCTCGCCGTCGATGCGCAGCGTACGGAAGTGTGCGGAGAGGCCCTGGATCTCGCGGAGGAAGTCCGCCGCGGCGAAGCGGCCCTCGCCGAGCCTGCCGGGGAGCGTGTTGGACGTCGCGGCCAGCGCCACGCCCTGTTCGACGAGGCGGCGGAGGAGGCTGGAGACGAGGACGGTGTCGCCGGGGTCGTCCAGTTCGAACTCGTCGATGCACAGCAGCCGGTGGCCGCCGAGCGTGGCCACGGTCTGCTGGAAGCCAAGCGCCCCGACGAGGTTGGTCAGCTCGACGAAGGTGCCGAACGCCTTGCGCTCCGGCGGCGCGTCGGTGGCGTGCCAGAGCGAAGCGAGCAGATGCGTCTTGCCGACGCCGTACCCGCCGTCGAGGTAGACGCCCCGGGGAGCGCTGTCGGCCGCCGCCGCGCCGCCGCGCCGGAACCACCGCTTCAGGCCGCCGGCCCCGCCGCCCGCGCGCCGTTCCCCGCTGATGCTCCGGGAGAAGGAACGCAGCGCCTCGACGGCCTCGGACTGGCTGGGCCGCGCCGGGTCCGGAACGTACGTCCCGAAGCGGACGCCGTCGAAGCGCGGGGGCGGGACCATCTCGGCGACGAGCCGCTCGGCCGGCACACGCGGCTCACGCGACGTGAGGGAGAGCGGTGCACCTGCCTCGTCGGCGGTACGAGCGGAGGACGTACGGGCAGACGCCGTACCGGCAGGACCGGCGGGGTCAGCGGGCCCGGCAGGACCGGCCGGGTCGAGGGAGCGGGACACGCGTTCATGCTAAAGGGCCGTGGAGTGCGGATTTCACGGGCCGGGCGGCCCGGGGACCGGCGCCGGACGGCGTGCCAGACTGCGGTCCATGCGACGCCTGTTCCCGTGCCCTGCCGACGAACGCCCCGGAACGTCCCCCGAGCCCTCGGACGGCCGGTGGAGCATCGACGCGCTGGCCGAGGCATACGCCTACCCGGAGCCCGCGTCCGGGACCGCGTCCGGGACCGATTCCCGGTCCGCGTCCGCGTCCGCGTCCTCCTCCTCGTCCGCGTCCACGGCGCGTGGGCCCGGCACCCCGGACGTGTGGCTGCGCGCCAACATGGTCTCCTCGCTCGACGGCGCCGCCTATCACGACGGCCGCTCGCAGCCGCTCTCGTCCGAGGCCGACATGCGTGTGTTCGGCGTGCTGCGGGGTCTCGCGGACGCGGTCGTGGTGGGGGCGCAGACGGTGCGGCAAGAGGGCTACGGCCCGCCGCGCGAACGGGAGGTCTTCGCCCGGCGCCGCGCCGCCGCCGGACAGGGTCCCGCGCCCGCCATCGCCGTCGTCAGCGCGGGCCTGGACCTGGACTTCTCCCAGCCGCTCTTCACGCGCCCCCTCGTGCCGACGCTGCTGGTGACCGGGGCGGGCGCACCGTCCGACCGGGTCGCGGCCGCACGGTACGCGGGCGCGGAGGTCGTCTTCGCGGGCGAGGGCGCGGCGGTCGAGCCCGAGCGGCTGGCGGCCGCGCTCGCGGAGCGCGGGCTGCGGAGGCTGCTGACGGAAGGGGGGCCGCGGCTGCTGGGCCAGCTGGTCGCGGGGGGTGTGCTGGACGAGCTGTGCCTGACCCTCGCCCCCCGCGTCACCTCGGGTGAGGCCTCGCGGATCGTGAACGGCCCGGGCATCGGGGTGCCGGTGGACTTCCGGCTCGCCGGGATACTGGAGGAGGACGGCTTCCTGTTCACGCGGTACCAGCGGGCACGGGCGACGGCGGAACCGGCCGTTTCGGATACATCCGCCGGCGCCGGGGGAGCGTGAGATGCGCGTACGCGGGCAGCCGTTGGCAGGATGATCGCGCCGGAGCCCCCGGGCTCCATGATGAAGAAGGGCACCGCCGTGTTCACGACCGTATTGATGATCGAGAAGCCGCTGGTGTCCGACGATGTGGAACTCGTCACGACCCTGCACGGTGACGAGGCTGTCTCCTTCGTCGTACTGATACAGCCACGCGGGGACCAGGACCGCCTGCTGCGCGCCCTGGACGACGTCGCGCTCGGTGAGCTCGACCAGGCCGTCCGCGAGGGCAGCGAACCGGACGACCGCGATACGCGCGAGCCGGCCCGCCGGGCCCTGGAGCACTCGCTGACGCTGCTGCGGGAGGCCGGCGCCGAGGCACAGGGCCGGATCATCGAGAACCATCCGCTCGACGTGCTCACCGACGCGGTCGAGCGGCACAAGGCGGACGAGGTCATCGTGCTGACGGCCCCGCACCTGGTCGAGGAGTTCTTCCACCGCGACTGGGCGACCAGGGCCCGCCACAAGGTGGGCGTCCCCGTGCTGAAGCTCTTCGCGCACACCCCGTAGAGCCGGCCGGGGCAGGCCCGCCTGCCTCCTGCGGCCGGGCCGTGACCGGGGCGGCTTGCCGCGGGCTGCGCCCCTGGGGAGGCCAAGTGCCCACCCGTAACGCATAGGCTGAGCGGGCGCGTCGTGCACATCCGGGCCCCGGGTGCGCGCCGCGCCCGTTCGCGAGAGTACGAATCCTGGAGGCGCCCGCATGGCAGCCGACCTGTCCAGCCCGACCGTCCCGGCGGACCTGGCGCGCCCGCACTTCATCGGCATCGGCGGTGCGGGGATGTCCGGCATCGCGAAGATCCTCGCCCAGCGCGGTGCGCGGGTGCAGGGCAGCGACGCGAGGGAGTCCGTGACGGCGGCGGCGCTGCGCGGCCTCGGCGCCACCGTGCACATCGGCCACGATGCGGCGCACCTGGCGCCCGACGCCACGAGCGTCGTCGTCTCCAGCGCCATCCGGCCGGACAACCCGGAACTGGTCGCGGCGCAGCAGCACGGCGTGCCCGTCGTGCACCGCTCGGACGCGCTGGCCGCGCTGATGGACGCATGCAGGCCGCTGGCCGTCGCCGGCACCCACGGCAAGACGACCACGACCTCGATGCTCGCCGTCGGACTGGGCGCCCTCGGGCTCGACCCGTCGTACGCGATCGGCGGCGACCTGGACGAGCCGGGGTCCAACGCGCACAACGGCCGCGGTGAGATCTTCGTCGCCGAGGCGGACGAGTCCGACCGCAGTTTCCACAAGTACGAGCCCGAGGTGGCGATCGTCCTCAACGTGGAGCTCGACCACCACGCCAACTACTCCTCCATGGAGGAGATCTACGAGTCCTTCGTGACCTTCGCCGACCGGATCCGCCCCGGCGGCGTGCTGGTCGTCTCCGCGGACCACGAGGGCGCCCGCGAGCTGACGCGCCGCGTCCGCGAGCGCGGGCGGGTGCGGGTGCGCACCTACGGCGAGGCCGCCGACGCGGACGTCCGCGTCCTCGACGTCACGCCGCACGGACTGACCAGCGAGACCACGGTGCGTCTGGAGGGGGAGGAGCTGACGTTCGCCGTCTTCGTGCCCGGCAAGCACTACGCGCTCAACGCCGTCGCCGCTCTCGTCGCCGGCTCCGAGCTGGGCGTCCCCGCCGACGAGCTCGCGAAGGCCCTGGGCACGTACACCGGTGTGCGGCGCCGGCTCCAGCTCAAGGGTGAGGCGAACAGCGTCCAGGTCATCGACTCCTACGCGCACCACCCCACCGAGATGACCGCCGACCTGGAGGCCATCCGCGGCGGTTCCGGCGACGGACGGATCATCGTCCTCTTCCAGCCGCACCTCTTCAGCCGCACGCAGGAGCTGGCGACCGAGATGGGGGAGTCGCTGGCGCTGGCCGACGCCTCGGTCGTCCTCGACATCTATCCGGCCCGCGAGGACCCCATCCCCGGCGTGACCAGTGAGCTGATCATCGATGCCGCGCGCGCCGCGGGCGCGGACGTACGGCACGCGGCGACCAGCACGGCGGGCGCGGAGCTGGCCGCGGGAATGGCCGCCCCCGGTGATCTCGTTCTCACCATGGGGGCGGGTGACGTGACGGAGCTGGGCCCGGAGATCCTCGCCCGGCTGCCGCAGCAGTGAGCCCCGCGACGAAGCTCCCGAGACCGATGAAGGAGGCCGGCCGGCCGTGACGTACGAGATCGAGAAGCCGGAAGAGCAGTGGCGGGCCGAGCTCAGCCCCGAGGAGTACCGGGTGCTGCGCGAGGCGGGCACGGAACCCGCGTTCACCGGTGAATACACCGACACCAAGACCACCGGCGTCTACGACTGCCGGGCCTGCGGTGCGGAACTCTTCCGCTCCGACACGAAGTTCGAGTCGCACTGCGGCTGGCCGAGCTTCTACGACCCGGCCGGGTCCGAGGCCGTCGAACTGATCGAGGACCACTCGATGGGGATGCTGCGCACGGAGGTGCGGTGCGCCCGCTGCGGTTCCCACCTCGGTCACGTGTTCGACGGCGAGGGCTATCCGACGCCGACGGACCAGCGGTACTGCATCAACAGCATCGCCGTCCGGCTGGTGCCCTCGGAGTCCTGAATCCGGGCTCCGGGCTCCGGGCCCGGTCCCCAGGCTTGAGCTCCCGGCCCCGGGTTCCGGGCCCCGAGCTCCCGGCCCTGAGCATCCGGTGCTTCCCTGAACCGGCGGAATGCGCCCCCGCGCGTCGGCCGGGTCAGTCCGTACCGCTGCCGCCCTCGGGAAAGCCGGGGGTGGTTTTCTGGATCTGGAGCAGGAATTCGGTGTTGGACTTGGTCTGCTTCATCTTGTCCAGGAGCAGTTCGATGGCCTGCTGCTGGTCCAGGGCGTGCAGGACCCGGCGGAGCTTCCAGATGATCTGCAGCTCGTCGCCCGCCATGAGGATCTCCTCCTTGCGGGTGCCGGAGGCGTCCACGTCGACCGCGGGGAAGATCCGCTTCTCCGACAGCTTCCGGTCCAGCTTCAGCTCCATGTTGCCGGTGCCCTTGAACTCCTCGAAGATCACCTCGTCCATCCGGGAGCCGGTCTCCACCAAAGCCGCGGCCAGGATCGTCAGCGAACCGCCGTCCTCGATGTTCCGCGCCGCACCGAAGAACTTCTTCGGCGGATACAGCGCCGTGGAATCCACACCGCCGGACAGGATCCGCCCCGAAGCGGGAGCCGAGAGGTTGTAGGCCCGCCCCAGCCGGGTGATGTTGTCCAGCAGCACCACCACGTCATGACCCAGCTCCACCAGACGCTTGGCCCGCTCGATCGCCAGCTCCGCGATCGTGGTGTGATCCTCCGCGGGACGGTCGAAGGTCGAGGAGATCACCTCGCCCTTCACCGACCGCTGCATGTCGGTGACCTCTTCCGGCCGCTCATCGACCAGCACCACCATCAGATGGCACTCCGGATTGTTCACCGTGATCGAGTTCGCGATGCTCTGCAGCACCATCGTCTTGCCCGCCTTCGGCGGCGCCACGATCAGCCCCCGCTGCCCCTTCCCGATCGGCGAGACCAGATCGATGATCCGCGAGGTGAGCTGATTCGGCTCCGTCTCCAGCCGCAGCCGCTCCTGCGGATACAACGGCGTCAGCTTGTTGAACTCCGACCGCGACCGGCCGCCCTCCGGCGAGGTGCCGTTGACCGAATCCAGCCGCACCAGCGCATTGAACTTCTCCCGCCGCTCCCCCTCACGCGGCTGCCGCACCGCACCCGTGACGTGATCACCCTTGCGCAGACCGTTCTTCCGCACCTGCGCCAACGACACATACACATCATTCGGACCCGGCAGATACCCCGACGTCCGCACGAACGCATAGTTGTCCAGGATGTCCAAGATCCCCGCCACCGGAATCAGCACATCATCCTCAGCGATCTGCGGCTCGGCATCCTCACGACCACCACGAGCCCCACCACGAGCACCACGCCGGTCCCGGTAACGACCCCGCCGGCCACGCCGGCCTTCGCGCTTGGACGGACGGCCCTGTTCGGTGCCGGGGTGCGCGGTCGTTTCGGTGGTGTCGCTCACGGAGGGCCTTCCGGGACGGGATACGTACACATGTCCTCGCCGGCTGCCGCGGAGAAGACGGGAGTCCCACGGCGTGCCCCGCGAGGCGGACCGGCGGTCCGGCGGACGGGGAGGCTGCCGCAGGCTCAGGACGGTGGACGGACCACACCGTCATGCGTGCACTTCCCGCGCTGGCCGCCGGGAAACACCGCCGGGCGCCTCCGCGCCCCTTCTGCCCCGTCCTTGCGCCGGCCTCACAAAGCCCCGCGGAATAGCAGCGCAGGGCGCCGCGGTTCGCTTGTACGTTACAAACGATCCGAACGGCAGTCCCGTCACCCACCCGGAGTCCGCATGACCCATGCCCGCAGCGCCGCCCCGTCCGCGACCACCGGCGGGAGCGGCGGCAAGGCGGCCGCGGTCACCCGCAGGGGAGTCGTGCCGGTGCTGGCCTTCGCCGGCATCTCGGTCGCGGTCATGCAGACGCTGCTCGTCCCCGTCGTCGCCGGGCTGCCCGCGCTGCTGGGCACCACCACCTCCGACGCCGCCTGGGTCGTCACCGCGACGCTGCTCTCCGGGGCCGTGGCCACGCCCATCATGGGGCGCCTCGGCGACCTCTACGGCAAGCGCCGCCTCATCCTCTGCAGCCTGGGCGCGATGGTGGCGGGTTCGCTGATGTGCGCCATGACCTCGTCGCTGCTGCCGATGATCGCCGGACGTGCCGTGCAGGGGTTCGCGATGGGTGCCATCCCGCTCGGCATCAGCATCATGCGGGACGAACTGCCGCCCGACAGGCTCGGCCCGGCCATGGCGTTCATGAGCTCCTCGCTCGGTGTCGGCGGGGCGCTGGGCATGCCCGCCGCCGCGTACGTCGCGCAGCACACCGACTGGCACGTGCTCTTCTTCGGGGCGGCCGGTCTCGGTCTGCTGGCCATGCTGACGGTGGCCGCGGTGGTGCCGGAGTCCGCGCAGCGCACCGGAGGCCGCTTCGACTTCCCCGGTGCGCTGGGCCTGTCGGCGGGTCTCGTCGCGCTGCTGCTGGCGATATCCAAGGGCGGCGACTGGGGCTGGAGCAGCGGGCTCACGCTCGGTCTCCTCGCCGCCGCGCTGCTGATCCTCCTCCTGTGGGGGCTGATGGAGCTGCGCGTACCGCAACCGCTGGTCGATCTGCGCAGCACGGCCCGCCGCCAGGTGCTGCTGACCAACCTCGCCTCCATCACCGTCGGCCTCGCGTTCTACGCCGCCACGCTGGTGCTGCCGCAACTGCTCCAGCTGCCGCGTTCCACCGGCTACGGGCTCGGGCAGTCGATGGTCGTCGCCGGAGTGTGCGTGGCACCGATGGGCATCGCCATGATGCTCGTGTCCTCGCTCTCCGCGCGGATCTCGGAGGCCCGCGGCCCGAAGGTCTCGCTGATGGCGGGCCTTGTGATCCTGGCCGTGGCCTATCTCGCCGGCATGGTTCTGATGGGCGCCGTCTGGCAGGTCGTACTGACCGCCGTCCTCATCGGCGTCGGCATCGGCATCGCCTACTCGGCGATGCCGGCGCTGATCCTCGGTGCCGTGCCGCCGTCCGAGTCGGGGGCCGCGAACGGGCTGAACACGCTGATGCGTTCGATCGGCACCTCCTCCTCCAGCGCCGTCGTCGGCGTGGTGCTGGCACACATGAGCCGGCCGCTGGGCGGCGCCGACGTGCCCAGCCAGGGCGGCTTCCGCGTCTCGTTCCTCATCGCCGCGGGAGCCGCGCTCGCCGGACTGCTCATCGCCTCGTTCCTGCCGGGACGGCGTGCGGGCGTCACCAGGACCGGCAAGGCCCAGGGGGAGGGCGACGCCTGAAAAGCGTTCGCCCCGCGCCGGACGCGCCCCCAGGATGGAGCACATGCTGACAACCCTGCTGTCCTTCCTCGGCGCATGTCTGCTGGTCGCGATGTCTCCCGGACCCAGCACCGTGCTGATCATCCGCAGTTCGCTGCGCAGCCGCCGCTCGGGCTTCATGACGGTGCTGGGGAACGAGACGGGTGTCTTCATCTGGGGCGTCGTCGCCGCCCTCGGGCTCACGGCGCTGCTCGCCGCGTCCCAACTGGCCTACGACGTACTGCGCTTCGGGGGAGCGGCCGTGCTGATCGTCTTCGGGGTGCAGGCGATCCGAGCGGCCCGGCGGGGCGGAAGCTTCGAGGTGGCCGCGGAGTCGGGCCCCACGAAGGAGCGCGGGTGGCGCTCCTACCGGGCCGGGCTGCTGCTGAACCTCGCCAATCCGAAGGCGGCGGTCTTCGCGATGTCCTTCCTCCCGCAGTTCGTCCCGCAGGGCGCTCCGCAGCTGCCCCTGATGATGACGCTGGCGGCGATCTGGGCGGTCTTCGAAGTGGGCTACTACGGGCTGTACGTGTGGTTCGTCGGACGGATGCGGCGCGTGCTGTCCCGCGCCGGCGTACGGCGCAGGCTGGAGCAGATCTCGGGCGGCGTGCTGCTGGCGCTCGGCGTACGGCTGGCACTGGACGGCTAGGGGCACGTCCGCAGACGGGGGGCGGACCCGGGCGGGGCCGTCCGCCCGTCGACTGTTTCTTGATTGATTCCAGAATCTGCGGCAGGCTGCGTACCGTGCCAACCACCACGGACTACGAGCGCATGCTTCGCGAGGCCGCACTGCGCGTGACGCGGCCCCGGGTGGCGGTGCTGCACGCGGTGCACGACCATCCGCACGCCGAGACCGAATCGATCATCGGTGCCGTGCGTGGGGATCTCGGTGGCGTCTCCCACCAGGCCGTCTACGACGTGCTGCGCGCGCTGACCGCGGCGGGCCTGGTGCGGCGCATCCAGCCTCCGGGCTCACTGGCGCGCTACGAGGCACGGGTCGGGGACAACCACCATCACGTGGTGTGCCGGTCGTGCGGAGTCGTCGCCGACGTCGACTGCGCCGTCGGCGAAGCGCCCTGCCTGTCCGCGTCCGAGGACCACGGCTTCGTGATCGACGAGGCCGAGGTCATCTACTGGGGCCTGTGCCCCGATTGTTCCGCCGTACCCAGCTCTTGATCACTGCTGATCGAATTGGAAGGGATTTCCGTGTCCGAGAAACACGAAGCAACCGTCGACGAGACGAGCACGGAAGGTGCAGGCGGCTGCCCGGTTGTCCACGGCCGCGCCCCGCACCCGACCCAGGGCGGCGGGAACCGGGGCTGGTGGCCGAACCGCCTCAATCTGACGATCCTCGCCAAGAACACCCCCGTGACGAACCCCATGAGCGAGGAGTTCAGTTACGCCGAGGCGTTCAAGAACCTCGATCTGCCCGCAGTGAAGCGGGACATCGCCGAGGTGCTCACGGACTCCAAGGACTGGTGGCCGGCCGACTTCGGGCACTACGGGCCTTTCATGATCCGGATGGCGTGGCACAGCGCGGGCACCTACCGCATCAGCGACGGCCGCGGCGGTGCCGGGTCCGGCCAGCAGCGCTTCGCGCCGCTCAACAGCTGGCCTGACAACGGAAACCTCGACAAGGCCCGCCGTCTGCTGTGGCCGGTGAAGAAGAAGTACGGCCAGAAGCTGTCGTGGGCCGACCTGATGGTCCTCACCGGCAACGTCGCCCTGGAGCAGATGGGCTTCGAGACCTTCGGCTTCGCCGGCGGCCGTGAGGACGTCTGGGAGCCCGAGGAGGACGTCTACTGGGGTCCCGAGACCACCTGGCTCGGCGACGAGCGCTACACCGGCGACCGGGAGCTCGAAAACCCCCTCGGCGCCGTTCAGATGGGCCTCATCTACGTCAACCCGGAGGGCCCCAACGGCAACCCCGACCCGGTCGCCGCGGCCCGTGACATCCGGGAGACGTTCCGCCGCATGGCGATGAACGACGAGGAGACGGTCGCGCTGATCGCCGGCGGTCACACCTTCGGCAAGACCCACGGTGCCGCTCCCGACAGCCACCTCGGCCCCGAACCGGAGGCCGCCCCGCTGGAGTTGCAGGGCCTGGGCTGGAAGGGCGGCCACGGCACCGGCGTCGGCGGCGACGCGATCACCAGCGGTCTCGAAGGCATCTGGACCGACACCCCCACGAAGTGGGACAACAGCTTCTTCGAGATCCTCTTCGGCTACGAGTGGGAGCTGACGCAGAGCCCCGCAGGAGCCAACCAGTGGCAGCCCAAGGGCGGTGCGGGAGCGGGCACCGTGCCCGACGCCCACGACTCGTCGAAGAGCCACGCCCCGACGATGCTCACGACCGACCTGTCACTGCGCATGGACCCGGTCTACGAGCCGATCTCGCGGCGCTTCAAGGACAACCCCGCCGAGTTCGCGGACGCCTTCGCACGCGCGTGGTTCAAGCTGACCCACCGCGACATGGGACCGATCCAGCGCTACCTCGGCCCGGAGGTCCCGAGCGAGAGGCTGATCTGGCAGGACCCGGTCCCCGAGCTGGACCACGAAGTCATCGGGTCCGACGACACCGCCGCCCTCAAGACCCAGATCCGGGACTCGGGGCTGACGGTGTCCGAGCTGGTCTCCACCGCCTGGGCGTCCGCCTCGTCGTTCCGGGGCAGCGACAAGCGCGGAGGCGCCAACGGCGCGCGCATCCGCCTGGAGCCGCAGAACGGCTGGGAGGTCAACAACCCCGACCAGCTGGCGGCGGTCCTGCGCAAGCTGGAGGGCATCCAGGAGAACTTCAACTCCGCCCAGAGCACGAACAAGAGGGTCTCGCTGGCCGACCTGGTCGTCCTCGGCGGCTGCGTCGGTGTCGAGGAGGCGGCCCGGGAGGCCGGCCACCAGATCGAGGTCCCCTTCACGCCGGGACGTACGGACGCATCGGCCGAGCAGACCGACGCGGACTCCTTCGAGGCGCTGGAGCCTTCCGCGGACGGCTTCCGCAACTACACCGGGAAGGGCAACCGGCTCCCGGCCGAGTACCTGCTCCTCGACAGGGCGAACCTGCTCACCCTGAGCGCGCCCGAGATGACGGTGCTCGTCGGCGGTCTGCGCGTCCTGGGCGCGAACTACGACAAGTCCTCACTCGGCGTGCTCACCGAGCGCCCCGGTTCGCTGACGAACGACTTCTTCGTCAACCTGCTCGACATGGGCACGAAGTGGGAGCCGGCGTCCGAGGCCGCCGAGACCTTCGAGGGCCGTGACACCGTCACGGGCGAGGTCAAGTGGACCGGCAGCCGCGTCGACCTCCTCTTCGGCTCGAACTCCGAGCTGCGCGCGCTCGCGGAGGTCTACGCGTGCGACGACGCGGGCGAGAAGCTCGTGCACGACTTCGTCGCGGCGTGGGACAAGGTCATGAACCTCGACCGGTTCGACCTGGCCTGACGACCGCTGTCCGGGCCGGTCCGCGAAGGACGGCCCGGACGGTCGGGTACGTACGCGGACGCCCGTGTCCCGGATTCCGGGGCACGGGCGTCCGTTTGTGCAGTCCCTCTGTCACGCGCCGACGGCGCTCCCCGTGCCCGGCGTCATGCAGAACCGGTGCTGGACGACCGGATATCCGGCCTTCGCGAAAGCGGCGGCCATCGGGGCGTTGCCCAGGTCCGTCGCCGCGGCGACGGACTCGGCGCCCTCGGCGGCCAGTTGGCGGGTGCACTCGGCGAGCAGGTCGTAGGCGTACCCGTTGCCGCGCTGCTGCGGCACCACGCCGATGAAGCCGACGGCGTAACCGCTGGGGATCAGGCCGGGCACGTGCAGCCCGGCAAGCGCGCCGTCCGGGGTGTGGGCCAGGCGCCACCACTCGCGGCCGCCGTGGGACGCCATCCACCGCAGGTGGTCCATGTCCTCGCGGGCGGCCCGTTCGACGGCTGGACCGTCCTCGTTCCCCGTCGCGAGCGCCTGCCGGGCGTGTGCGTCGAGCGTGCCGTGCTGGATCTGCCGCAGCACGTCCAGGATCACTTCGTCGTCCGGCTCGGGCCGGAAGCGGAGACGTCCGGAGTGCTCGGGAACTCCCGAATCCGGCGTCCACCGGTATCGGAAGCGTTCGACGAGCGGTGTCCAGCCCGCCTCCGAGGCCGCGTCGATACGGGCCTCGGCCGCGGCCCGTGCGGCCGGATCGGAGCGCCAGCCCGGCGGCAGTACGACTTCGAACTCGACCTTCGGCGAGATCCCGCGCAGGAGTCGCACGGCAGCCTCTCTCTCGCCGGGCTCGAAGTCGAACCAGTCGATGAGCAGGGGCTGTTGGTCGGCCGGTCCGGCCCACAGGGCCGCGCGGGCGACGACGCGCCCCTCGCGTTCGGCGACCCACGTCCACTCGGGGCGGTATTCGCCGCCCTCGTGGACTGTCGTGTAGGGGCGGCCGAGCAGGGCCCCGCCGACGAGCCCCGGATCGGGGAGGGAAGTGAAGACGTCGCGAGCCTCTGACTCCGCGAGCGTGCGGACGACCAGGTCTCCGGTCGTGCCGGTGATGCCGTTCATCGTGAGAGCTGTCCTTCCGGGAGCGGGTTCCGCGCTCCCGGGCGGGTGCCTAGTGGATGCGGAGGCCCAGGGGGAGCGCGGGTGTGAACGTGCACATCAGCTACCGCCTCCTCTCCTCTGGCCTGGGGCACCCCGGCCGCGGAGGCCGGGAAGGTTCGCGCAACGTAGCGCGCGGTCCGCGTGCACGTCCAAGGAGTTTTCGGGCGCGGCTCCGGCTGGGCACCGCAGCCCGGGTGGGACCGCCGAGTTCCGGACAGGACGGGACGGGACAGGACAGGACGGGTTCCCCCGCCGTCTGAGCGGCCCGGATGTATTGGTTCGGCTACTGCACAAGGCCCGGCCTGGACAGGGGGTTTGGGCGTACTGAGAATGATGCACATGACATCTCTCGAGTTCGGTGCCTACCCACCGCGGCTTTCCGACGCGGACCGGGAACGGGCTCTGGAGGTGCTGCGCGAGGGTGCGGCCGAGGGACGCATCTCGCAGAACACGTTCGAGCGGCGCATGGACGTGGTCCTCAAGGCGCAGTGGCACGGTGAGCTGCACGCCGCGTTGCAGGACCTGCCGACGCGCCGGCCGAGGGGCCGGTGGTTCGCCGAAGGCATCGCCCGTGTCCTCTCCTTCCCCCGTGCGCTCCGGAAGGCCTGGCAGTCCGAGCGCCTGCCGGAACTGCTGCTTCCGGCACCCGGCTCGCACGCGTACTCCATCGGCCGTGCGCCCGGTTCGATGCTGCGGCTCAACCACTTCACCGTCTCCCGTACGCATGCGCAGCTGCGCGCGACCGGCGACGGCTGGAAGCTGCGCGACCTCGGGTCCAGCAACGGGACGTGGGTGAACGGCAGCAGGGTGACCGGCTCGGTGCGCGTGCGCCCCGGTGACACGGTCCGGTTCGGGCAGACGGGCTTCAGGCTCGTCCTGGGCGCCACCGCCACTCCGCCGCCACCTCCGCAACTGCCGCCCACGCAGCCGCCGCCCGGCTACTGACGGGCCCGGCCGTCCTGACGTACGCACCGCAGCACCACGAGGCTGCGGTCGGTCAGCGTGATCCGGTCGCCCGGTCCGGCCTTGCGGGTCTCCAGTGCCGAGGGAGGAGCGTCCACCGCGGTGTCGAGGACGAGCTGCCAGCCGCACGCGGCGTCCGCCGGGTCCGCGGAGTGTGCATGACCCGCGGAGTCGGAGGGACCACCGGGCGCGTCGGGGACGGCGAAGTCCACCGGCGCGTGGTGCGCGTTGAACAGCAGCAGGAACGAGTCGTCGGTGACGGGTTCGCCGCGCCTGCCGGGCTCGGAGATGGCGCCGCCGTTGAGCAGCACCGTCAGCGACCGGGACTCCTCCTCGTGCCAGTCCTGCGGCCGCATGGGCTCGCCGGCGGGCGTGAACCAGGCGATGTCGGGTGCCGCCGGGTACGAGCCGCCGGCGCCGTCCTCCGCGCACGGTCCCCGGAAGAAGCGGCGCCGCCGGAAGACGGGGTGCTCGCGCCGCAGAGCGGTCAACTCGGCGATGAACGTGGCCAGTTCGTTCTCCGGCAGCGGTCCCGGTGCTGCCGGGCCGCTCTCCGGCCAGTGCACCCACGTCAGTTCGCCGTCATGGCAGTAGGCGTTGTTGTTGCCGTGCTGGGTGCGGGCGAACTCGTCGCCGTGGCTGAGCATCGGCACGCCCTGCGAGAGCATGAGCGTCGCGGCGAAGTTGCGCATCTGCCGCCGCCGCAGCCGCAGTACGTCCGGGTCGTCGGTGCCGCCCTCGGCCCCGCAGTTCCAGGACCTGTTGTGGCTTTCGCCGTCCCTGCCGCCCTCGCCGTTGGCCTCGTTGTGCTTGCCGTCGTAACTGACGAGGTCGTGCAGGGTGAAACCGTCGTGGCACGTGACGAAGTTGACGGAGGCCAGCGGGCGTCTGCCGTCCCGGTAGAGGTCGGAGGAGCCGGTGAGCCGGGAGGCGAACTCCGCCAGCGTGCCCGGCTCGCCGCGCCACAGGTCCCGCACCGTGTCGCGGTAGCGGCCGTTCCATTCCGCCCACGGGGGAGGGAAGTTGCCGACCTGGTAGCCGCCCTCACCCAGGTCCCACGGCTCGGCGATCAGCTTGACACGGCTCACCACCGGGTCCTGCTGAACCAGGTCGAAGAAGGAGGAGAGCCGGTCCACCTCGTGGAACTGCCGGGCCAGCGTCGCCGCCAGATCGAAGCGGAAGCCGTCCACATGCATCTCGGTCACCCAGTAGCGCAGCGAGTCCATGATGAGCCGCAGTACGTGAGGGCTGCGCATCAACAGTGAATTACCCGTGCCCGTCGTATCCGTGTAGTAGCGCGGATCCTCGCTCAGCCGGTAATACGAGGGGTTGTCGAGCCCCCGGAAGGAGAGCGTGGGACCAAGGTGACTGCCTTCCGCGGTGTGGTTGTAGACGACGTCGAGGAGAACCTCGATGCCCGCGCCGTGCAGGGCGCGCACCGCCTGCTTGAACTCCAGCACCTGCTGTCCGCGGTCGCCCCACGAGGCGTAGGCGTTGTGCGGTGCGAAGAAGCCGATGGTGTTGTAGCCCCAGTAGTTCACCGTTCCCGCGTCCGCGAGCCCGTGGTCCGTGACGGACTGGTGCACCGGCATCAACTCCAGTGCGGTGACGCCGAGCCGGGTGAGGTGGCCGATGACGGCCGGGTGTGCCAGCGCCGCGTACGTGCCGCGCACTTCGGGGGGCAGGTCCGGATGCAGCATCGTGAGGCCCTTCACGTGTGCCTCGTAGATGACGGTGCGGTCGTATCCGGTGCGCGGCGGCCGGTCGTCGCCCCAGTCGAAGTAGGGATTGACCACCACCGACGCCATCGTGTGCGGTGCGGAGTCGAGGTCGTTGCGCAGCTCCGGGGCGCCGAAGCGGTATCCGTAGACCGCCTCGTCCCAGTCGACGCGCCCGCTCATGGCCTTCGCGTACGGGTCGAGGAGCAGCTTCGCGCTGTTGCAGCGCAGACCCCGTCCGGGGTCGTACGGGCCGTGTACACGGAATCCGTAGCGCTGCCCCGGCATCACCCCCGGCAGGTAGGCGTGCCGCACGTAGCCGTCGGCTTCGCGGAGCTCCACCGCCGTCTCGCGCCCCTCGTCGTCCAGCAGGCACAGCTCGATACGCCGGGCCGCTTCGGAGAAGACCGCGAAATTCGTACCCGCGCCGTCATAGGTTGCACCGAGGGGGTACGCCTGTCCCGGCCAGACCTGCATGCGATGCTCTCCTCCCGCCGTCACCGTCCGGCTGCTGCCGCCGCACCGGGGCATCCTTGCCCAGGTGGTGCGAAAGGGAATGGATCGCGAGTGGCACAGCGGGCTGCAATCCCTCGTACGGACGTACGGGCGGGGCAAGTTGATGGGGGTTCAGGGTGCGGCCCTTCCGGGGCCGAAGTAGTCTTCCTTGATCGCTCAACAGGGTCAGGAAGGCGGTGCGCGGGTGGGTGCGGGAGGGCTTGAGCTCCCCCCAGGTGAAAGCGGCGACGACGGTGACGGGGAGGCCGCCGGCGTGCCGGCCGGTGCGGTGTCACTGGCGCGCCCCATGGAGATCGGCGCGGACCTCGACTGGGACGCGGACGCGTGGTCCGAGGTGCGCACACGGGCCCGTCGGGCAGGCCGCGCCTACATCTGGCTGAATCTCGTCGAACAGCGGCTGCGCGCGGTCGTCTCCGCGGTGCTGCGGCCGATCTACGAACCGGTGCACGGAAGCGACTGGGTCGTCGCCGCGGCCGGTCCGGCAGGGCAGGAGTGGGTGCAACGGGCCGTGGCGGTACGGGAGGTGAGCCGCCGCAAGGGCTATCTCCTCGACCCCGCCGACGACAACGTTCTCTGCTTCCTCACGCTGCCGCAGCTGCGCGAGCTGATGGTGCAGCACTGGCCCTGCTTCGAGCCGTACTTCGACGACCGCCGCGAGGTCGAACTCGCCCTGGACGAGCTGGAGGTGGCGCGCAGCGCGGTCGCCCGCAACCGTGCGCTGTCCGAGACGGTCCTCGCGCAGGCCGAGCGGATGTGCGCCCGGCTGCTGGAGCTGCTGGGCGCCTCCGGCGACGAGACGCCCTCCGCGCACCGGCTGCCCGTCGACGCCGTCGAGGACCTGGTCGGCGACCGCTTCGCCGACGTCGTCGGAGTCCACTCCGACCGGGTGCGCCTCCAGCGGAGCCTGCCCGCCGAGGACCTCTTCGGCGGTGCGCGCCGCCTGGACGCGATGGGCATAGGCCTCAATCTGCTCGTGCAGAACTACTCGGGCCGCAGACTGGTGCGGCTGGCCGCCTCCGGGTGCCGGCTGCGGCTGCTCTTCCTCAACCCGGCCAGCAGCGCCGTGCGCCGCCGGGAGCGCGAACTGAACATAAAGAAGGGCGAGTTGAGCCGCACGGTGGAGATGAACATTCTCCATATGCGCCGGGTGCGGGCGCGGCTGCGTGACACGGGCGCCTTCGAGATCCATGTCTTCGACGAGACGCCGCGCTTCTCCGCGTACATGGTCGACGGGGACGGGGCGGACGGCCTGGCCGTCGTGCAGCCGTATCTGCGTCGGGTGCGCGGCATGGAGGCTCCGGTGCTGGTCCTGCGCGGCGGAGGCAGGGAACTGGTGCAGCCCCGCGAGGGGCACGACAAGCCGCAGGACGAGGGTGTGAGCGGGCTGTTCCAGACCTACCGTGAGGAGTTCGAGTCCGCGTGGGCGGACTCACGCCCGGTGTCATGAACCGCACTGTCCGCCACCTGGTGTCGGACGCCTCTTCTAAGCTGCCGCCCATGACGACGTATGCGGCGTTACTGCGCGGGATCAACGTGGGTGGTCACAGGAAGGTCCCCATGGCCGAGTTGCGGGAGGTCATGGCGGGCCTTGGCTGGAGCGACGTCCGCACCTACCTGCAGAGCGGCAACGCGGTCTTCACCACCGACGACGCGGACCCGCGCGCCCGGCTGGAGCGTGCCGTCGCCGGCCACTTCGGCTTCGAGGTGAGCTGCCTCGTCCGTACGGCCGGGGAGTTGCGCGCCGTGGCCGCGGCCTGCCCCTATCCGGCCGCGGAGCTGGACCCGGCCAAGCTGCTGGTGGTCTTCCTCGAAGAGGCTCCGCCGGAGGGGCACTTCGACTCCGTGGACGCCGCGGCGTTCGCTCCCGACACCTTCCACCATGCGGGCAGCGCGGTGTACTGCTATTTTCCGGACGGAATGGGCCGCAGCAGGCTTCCGGCCGCGCTGGAATCCCTGCGGCCCAAGGTGACGGCGACCAGCCGCAATTGGCGTACGGTCCAGCGGCTGATCGAGCTCGCCGGCTGACCTCCCCGGGCCCGCACATCGAGGCCTTCACCCTTGGCCCCCTTGATCCCTTGATCCCGAATTGAACCTGCTTGAGCCCGCTTTGAGTCTGATCGGGCCCTCCAGTCCGGGGGCCTGCGGACCGGGCGCACCCTGCACAGGACTTGCACGGAAGTGAGTCAGGGCGGTCAGCTATCTGATCGTTCTGATGGGCTGTCAGGTCAACTTGGGGTGATACAGGGCGCTTTGCCGTGCCTACTCGAAAGTTGTGTATGTCACACCCGCTCATACGGCTTGAGGTGAGCGGATCAATCAGACAGTGTTTCGAGTCACCCGGTTGCGGATCATCACCGCGACTGTGCCGGGTGCGAAAAGTGACATAGAACCCCCCACACCTCACGAGGAGGACCCTCGTCATGGCAACCAACACGCCCAGAAGCCCGGAGAAGTCCGCAAGGCGGCGCCGCATCACTCTGGCGACCGGCGTCGCCGCGGCGGTGGTCGGGGCGGCCACGCTGCTGACGCTGCCTGCCGGTGCGGCTCCCGCCGAAGGCCACGTGTACGGCACGAAGGCCAAGGGCACGGTCGACGGCAGCTACATCGTCATGCTGAAGGACGCCAAGGGTGCCAACTCCGTGAAGTCCGCGGGGAACGACCTGGTCGACCAGTACGGCGGCAAGGTCAAGAACACCTACGACTCCGCCATCAACGGCTTCTCCGCGAAGGGCCTGAGCGCCGAGGAGGCCCGCCAGCTGGCCGGCAACTCCCAGGTCGAGAAGGTCGTTCAGAACAAGAAGTTCACGATCAACGAGACGCAGGCCAACCCGCCGTCGTGGGGCCTGGACCGCATCGACCAGACGGACACCAAGGGCGACAAGAAGTACACCTTCCCGGACAGTGCCGGCGAGGGTGTGACGGCGTTCGTCATCGACACCGGCGTCCGCATCACGCACAAGGACTTCGGCAAGCGCGCCACCCACGGCTTCGACGCCGTCGACGGTGACGACAACGCCGACGACGGCCAGGGCCACGGCACGCACGTCGCGGGCACCGTCGCGGGCTCCGACCACGGCGTCGCCAAGAAGGCCAAGATCGTCGCCGTGCGTGTGCTGGACGACCAGGGCTCCGGCACCACCGAGCAGGTCGTCAAGGGCATCGACTGGGTGACCAAGAACGCCAAGGGTCCCTCCGTCGCCAACATGTCCCTCGGCGGTCCGAAGGACGAGGCGCTCGACGCGGCCGTGCAGAAGTCCATCGACGCCGGCGTCACCTACGCCCTCGCCGCGGGCAACGAGAGCCAGGACGCCGACAACAGCTCGCCGGCGCGCGTCAAGGACGCCATCACCGTCGCCGCCAGCGACGACAAGGACGCCCAGGCCGAGTTCTCCAACTTCGGCAAGCTGGTCGACATCTACGCGCCGGGCGTCGACATCGTCTCCGCGACCAACACCGGCGACGACGCCACCGAGACCCTGTCGGGCACCTCGATGGCCGCTCCGCACGTCGCGGGTGCCGCCGCGCTCTTCCTCGGCGAGAACAAGGACGCCAAGCCGGCGGACGTCGCCAAGGGTCTGACCGACGCCGCGACGCCGGACGCGATATCCAACCCGAGCGAGGGCACGCCGAACAAGCTGCTCAACGTCAACAAGAAGTGACCGGCGAGCACGCCCGCTGAGCACGACGCACCACGGCACAAAGCAGCACAACGCATCACAGCACAAGACCGCCCGCCGCGTTCTTCCACGAGCGCGGCGGGCGGCCGCGTTCGTACGGCGTCCTGGGGCGCGAACGCGGGCTCGGCGACGACTTCCCGGCCCTCCGGAACGGCCGCGCCCTTTCCTTCCGCGGCGCCGTCATCCGCTATTCGATACGGCTGGCGAATTCGTTGACGCCGTAGGTCAATTGCTGCCATGCTCGATTCCGTGAATCAGTCCGCAATTCTTGTAGCGCGCCTGCACGTCGATCTGCGACGGCACGCCAGCGCGATCTGTGCCGACGGCTTCTGAGCTCCGCGCTCGGCTGATTCCTTTCCGCTCTGCTCTCCGCTCCTTCCCTGACGGAGCCGATGCGAGCTGCGGTTCTTCCCTCCGGTCACCGGCTTCGGGACGCGATGTCCCGTGACCGGCGGCCTTTCCCGATTCGCTTCCTGACCACCGGGTGAGCCGTTCCGACGCGTTTCCACGGCCGGTGATCGCGCATTCCGTGTTCCGTTCCGAGCGGTCCCGGATGCCCTGCGCCGTCCGGCAGTTCACGAGCGGGGCTTCTCCCTTACCGGTGCTTCACGGCTCGCCCTTGAGAACTCTCCGCGAAGGAGCCCGAATGACTTCCGCCCTTTCCGCCGTCGCACGCCATCTTCGCGTCGTCGACGAGACCGCCACCGACGGACCGGCCTCCGGACGGGACACGGCCGACGAAGACGGTCCGCCCGGCGATGCGACGCCCGTCGTCGGCTACGTCGTCCTCGTCCCCGAGGGCACCGACCCGACGGAACTCTTCACCGCGGACGGCACCAGAGCCCGTTTCCGTCCGCTGCTGCCCGCCGAACAGCCTCCGGTTCCGCAAGGGGTGCGGCAGCAGCCCGTACGCCGGACGCCCGTACCGCAGACGCCCCCGCAGGAGCAGCAGGACGGAGCCGCCCCCGACGGCCTGGACACCGCCGGCGGCCTGCGCGTCGACACCGAGCGGCACACCGCGCAGGCCGACGGGGAGCAACTGAGCCTGACCTACCTGGAGTTCGAGCTGCTCGCCCACCTGCTGGCGAATCCGCACCGGGTGCACACCCGCGGCCACCTCGTGGCAACGCTGTGGGGCTACAGCCACGTCGGCGACGGCCGTACCGTCGATGTGCACATCGCCCGGCTGCGCCGAAAGCTCGGCCGCTTCCGGGACACGATCGTCACCGTCCGCCGCGTCGGCTACAAGTACGAGCCGGGCAGGGCCCGTTGAGCCGCTGAGGTACCGGCCGCCGAGGCGCTGAGCCGCTGAGGCGAGGCCGCCGCCCGGGCCGTCAGGCGCTCAGTGCCAGCGGCCCGCGAGCGGCGGCCTCGTCGTAGCGCAGCGCCAGCAGCTCCGCCAGCTCGGGCGCGGCGCCCAGCACCGGCGCCAGCACGTCGGCCCGCGCCTCGAAGGCGCCGCCGCGGATGCGGTCGGGGAGACGGCCGGGCGCGATGACGTACGGCGCCACCGCCACATGCTCGACGCCGTCGGCACGCAGCCCCCGTACGGCGTCCTCGGTGCGGGGCAGGGAGGCGGAGGCGAACGCAGGACGCACGGCACACCAGCCACCGGTGCGCCGCCACTCCCGCGCGGTCTGTGCGATCACTGCGATCGCCTCCGGATCGGAGGAGCCCGCCGACGCCAGCACGACGCCGGTCGAGCCGTGCTTCTCCCGGCGCAGGCCGGCCTCGCGCAGCCGCCGCTCCAGCGCGCCGACGAGCAGCGGGTGCGGGCCCAGAACTTCCGCCTGCCGCACGCGCAGGCGCGGCAGCCGCGACGTCGCCTCGTTCAGCTCCGCGGGGATGTCGGACTTGGCGTGGAAGGCGCGGCTGAGCAGCAGGGGCAGCGCGACGACGTCGTGGACGCCCTCGGCGTGCAGCCGCTCCAGAAGACGCGGTACGGAGGGCGTGTTGAAGTCCAGATGTGCCGCCTCCACGCGCAGCCCGGGACGCAGCGAACGCACACGCGCGCAGAGCGCGGCGACGGTCGCGGCGTGCCTCGGGTCGCGGCTGCCGTGCGCGACGACCACGAGAGTGGGCCGTGTCGCATCGTGCATGGCGGTCGTCCGTTCCTCTTCCGTCTCGTTCTGTACGGTCAGTCGGTCAGTCGGTCAGTCGGTCAGTCGGTCAGTCGGTCAGTGCTTCCGGTGTTCCCGTGGCCGGTGCTGCGGCCTCAGAAGTCCCAGCCGTCGTCGTCCGCCACGCTCAGCCCTTCGGCCTCCGCGGTCTCCCGTACGGCGTCGGCGAAGGCGTGGCCCGCCATACCGGCGCTCAGGGTGGAGCCGTCCGCCGGGTCGACGAGCACGAAGGAGCCGGTGCGGCGGGAGTCGGCGTAGGCGTCGACGGGCAGCGGCTCGGAGGTGCGCAGCACCACGCGGCCGATGTCGTTGGCGACGAGACGGCCCGGCTCCGGGTGCTGGGAGAGGTCGTCCAGCGTCAAACGGGAGGGGATCTCCTTCACGATGGCCTTGACCGTGCGGGTGGTGTGCTTCAGCAGCACCCGGGCGCCGGGCGTGAGCGGGGTGTCGTGCAGGTGGCACACCGTCGCGGTGAGGTCCTGGCTGGGGGTGACGGAGGCGTCGGACGGCACGATCATGTCGCCGCGTGAGATGTCGAGGTCGTCCGCGAGGAGCACCGTCACCGACTGCGGGGCCCAGGCGACGTCCACGGACTGGCCCAGCACGTCCAGGCCCTCGATCGTGGACGTACGGCCGGAGGGCAGGACCGTCACATGCTGCCCGGTGCGCAGCAGGCCGGAGGCGATCTGCCCCGCGTAGCCCCGGTAGTCGGGGTGTTCGGGTGTCTGCGGCCGGATGACGTACTGGACGGGGAAGCGTGCCGGATCGTCAGCCGGGTCGTCGGTGACCGCGACGGTTTCCAGGTGTTCCAGCACGGTCGGCCCGCCGTACCAGTCCATGTGCGCGGACGGCGTCACGACGTTGTCGCCGACGAGTGCGGAGATGGGGACGGCGGTGATCTCCGGGACACCGAGGGAAGCGGCGTAGCGGGTGAACTCCTCGGCGATGGCGGCGAAGACGTCCTCGTCGTAGTCGACGAGGTCCATCTTGTTGACGGCCAGGACGACGTGCGGGACGCGCAGCAGCGCTGCCACGGCGGCGTGCCGGCGTGTCTGCTCGACGACGCCGTTGCGGGCGTCGACGAGGACGACGGCGAGCTCGGCGGTCGAGGCGCCCGTGACCATGTTCCGGGTGTACTGCACATGGCCCGGTGTGTCGGCAAGGATGAACCGCCGCCGAGGCGTGGCGAAGTAGCGGTACGCCACATCGATGGTGATGCCCTGCTCACGTTCGGCGCGCAGCCCGTCCGTCAGCAGCGCCAGGTCGGGGGTGTCCTGTCCGCGGTTGCGGGAGGCGGACTCCACGGCCTCCAGCTGGTCGGCGAGCACCGACTTGGAGTCGTGCAGCAGCCGTCCCACCAGCGTGGACTTGCCGTCGTCGACGGAGCCCGCCGTCGCGAAGCGCAGCAGCGAGGTCGCCCCGAGCGCGGCGTCCGCGGCGGGGTGGCCGGCGGGCGTGGCGGGAGTGTCCATGATCAGAAGTACCCCTCGCGCTTGCGGTCCTCCATGGCGGCCTCGGAGAGCTTGTCGTCGGCCCGGGTCGCCCCGCGCTCCGTCAGCCGGGAGGCGGCGATCTCGGAGATGACCTTCTCGATGCTGTCCGCGTCGGAGTCGACCGCGCCCGTGCAGGACATGTCTCCGACAGTGCGGTAGCGCACCTTGCGCCGCTCGACCCGCTCGTCCTGGCGCGGGCCGCCCCACTCGCCGGGGGCCAGCCACATGCCGGTACGGGAGAAGACGGTGCGCTCGTGCGCGTAGTAGATGGCGGGCAGTTCGATCTTCTCCCGGGCGATGTACTGCCACACGTCCAGCTCGGTCCAGTTCGACAGCGGGAAGACGCGTACGTGTTCGCCGGGTGCGTGCCGCCCGTTGTAGAGCTGCCACAGCTCCGGCCGCTGACGCCGCGGGTCCCAGCCGCCGAACTCGTCCCTGAGGGAGAAGACCCGCTCCTTGGCCCGGGCCTTCTCCTCGTCGCGCCGGCCGCCGCCGAAGACCGCGTCGAAGCTCTCCTTCTCGATCGCGTTCAGCAGCGGCACGGTCTGCAGCGGATTACGGGTCCCGTCGGGGCGCTCCTTCAGCTCACCGCGGTCGATGAACTCCTGCACCTCCGCCACGTGCAGGCGCAGCCCGTGCTGCGCCACCACGCGGTCGCGGTACTCCAGCACCTCGGGGAAGTTGTGCCCGGTGTCCACGTGCAGCAGCGTGAACGGCACCGGCGCCGGCGCGAAGGCCTTGAGCGCCAGATGCAGCATGACGATGGAGTCCTTGCCGCCGGAGAAGAGAATCACCGGGCGCTCGAACTCACCTGCCACCTCACGGAAGATGTGCACACCCTCCGACTCCAGCGCGTCCAGGTGCGAGAGCGCATAAGGGTTGTCCCGCTCCTCCAGCGCCGTGACAGCCGTCCTCACAGCAGTCCCCTCTCACTCAGCAGCGCGCTCAGCGCCGCAGCGGATTCCTCAACGCCCTGCCGGTGCGCCTCGATCCGCAGATCCGGCTCCTCGGGGGCCTCGTACGGGTCGTCCACGCCCGTCAGTCCGGAGATCTCCCCGGACGCCTGACGTGCGTACAGTCCCTTCACATCGCGCTGTGAGCACACCTCCACCGGAGTGGCGACGTGCACCTCCAAGTAGCCGGTGCCCGCGGCCTGGTGGCGCTTGCGCACGGCGGCGCGGCTGTCCGCGTACGGAGCGATCACCGGTACGAGGACGGTCACGCCGTGCGAGGCGAGCAGCTCGGCCACGAAGCCGATGCGCTGCACGTTCAGGTCGCGGTCCGCGCGGGAGAAGCCGAGCCCGGCGGAGAGGAACGTGCGGATCTCGTCGCCGTCCAGCACCTCCACCCGGCGGCCCCGCGCGGCGAGTTGTTCCGCCAGCGCCGTCGCGATCGTCGTCTTGCCCGCGCTCGGCAGGCCCGTGAGCCACACCGTGGCTCCGGTCCCAAGGGCCTGCTCCTGCGCAGTCGCCTCACTCATCTCCCGCTCCCAGCCGCGGAGTTCACCGTGCCGGTGTCCGAGTTCACATCCGTGTCCCCGTTCACAGGTGGATACCGCACTCGCTCTTGCCCCGCCCGGACCAGCGTCCGGCGCGGGCGTCCTCACCCTCGATAACGCGCCGGGTGCACGGGGCGCATCCCACCGAGGCGTAACCGTCGGAGAGCAGAGGATTGGTCAGCACGCCGTGCTCCGCCACATAGGCGTCGACATCTGCCTGATTCCAGCGGGCTATCGGCGAGATCTTGACCTTCTCGCGGCGCTCGTCCCAGCCGACGACGGGTGTGTCCGCCCGTGTCGGCGACTCGTCGCGGCGAAGGCCCGTCGCCCAGGCGTCGTAGGCCCGCAGGCCCTCCTCCAGAGGCGCCACCTTCCGCATCGCGCAGCACAGGTCGGGGTTGCGGTCGTGCAGCTTCGGGCCGTGCTCGGCGTCCTGTTCGGCGACGCTCTGCCGCGGCGTCAGCGTGATCACTTCGACGTCCATGACGGCGGCGACGGCGTCACGCGTGCCGATCGTCTCGGGGAAGTGGTAGCCGGTGTCGAGGAAGACGACGTGGACGCCCGGGGCGACGCGGGAGGCGAGATGCGCCACCACCGCGTCCTCCATGGACGAGGTGACGCAGAAGCGGTCGCCGAAGGTGCCGGCGGCCCAGCTCAGTATCTCCAGCGCCGGTGCGTCCTCCAGGTCCCGGCCCGCCTCTTCCGCGAGCCGCCGCAGCTGTGCCGCGGAGTGCTGCTGGGCAGCGGTGGTCATGAGTCCGGACTCCCTTCCGGGGCCGTTCCGTCGTCCCCGCGCTGCAGGCCCCTGGCCAGCAGCCCGAGGAACGAGATCTTGAACGCCCTGTTGCACGCGGCGCATTCCCAGGCGCCGGCGCCCTCCTCGGAGGGGCGCAGGTCCTCGTCGCCGCAGTACGGGCAGTAGAACGGTGCCGCGCGCTCGCTCACTGTGCCTCCCGCTCAGCCTCGGCGCGCTCAGCCGCGGCGCGCTCTGACGCGTCGGCTTCCCTCGTCACTGTTCGAGGCTCGCTCACTTCAGCGCACCCTCTTCCGCGCGTGCCGCCCACTGGGCGAAGCGTTCGCCGTCCTCGCGCTGCTCCTTGAAGTTCAGCAGCACGCGCTCGATGTAGTCGGGCAGTTCCGCGGCGGTGACCTTCAGCCCGCGCACCTTGCGGCCGAAGCCCGGCTCCATGCCCAGCGAACCGCCCAGATGCACCTGGTAGCCCTCGACCTGCTCGCCGTCGGCGTCGGTGACGAGCTGGCCCTTGAGCCCGATGTCGGCGACCTGGATGCGGGCGCAGGAGTTGGGGCAGCCGTTGAGGTTGATGGTGACCGGCTCGTCGAAGTGGGGGAGGCGCTGCTCCAGTTCGTCGATGAGCGAGGAACCGCGCGCCTTCGTCTCGACGATGGCCAGCTTGCAGAACTCGATGCCGGTGCAGGCCATGGTGCCGCGGCGGAAGACCGACGGCCGGGCGGTGAGGTCGAGCGCCTCCAGCCCCTCCGTCAGGGATTCCACCTGGTCCCCGGCGACATCGAGGACGATCATCTTCTGTTCGGCGGTGGTACGGACGCGGCCCGAGCCGTGCGACTCTGCGAGGTCCGCGATCTTGGCGAGCGTGCCTCCGTCGATGCGTCCGACGCGCGGCGCGAAGCCCACGTAGTGGTTGCCGTCGCGCTGTTCGTGCACGCCGATGTGGTCGCGCCACTGCTGGACGGGCGCCTCCGGCGCGGGGCCGTCGGCCATCCTGCGCAGCAGGTACTCGTCCTCCAGCACCTGACGGAACTTCTCCGCGCCCCAGTCGGCGACGAGGAACTTGATGCGGGCGCGCGTGCGCAGCCGCCGGTACCCGTAGTCGCGGAAGACGGAGACGATGCCCTCGTGCACGTCCGCGACGTCCTCGATGGGCACCCACGCGCCGAGCCGCACGCCCAGCTTTGGGTTGGTCGACAGGCCGCCGCCGACCCACACGTCGAAGCCGGGGCCGAGTTCGGGGTGTTCGACGCCGACGAACGCGACGTCGTTGATCTCGTGCGCGACGTCGAGCAGCGGCGAGCCCGAGACCGCGGTCTTGAACTTCCGCGGCAGGTTCGAATATGCGGGGTTGCCGATTACCCGGCGGTGGATCTCGTCGATGGCGGGAGTGCCGTCGATGATCTCGTCCGCGGCGATGCCGGCGACGGGTGAGCCCATGATGACGCGCGGGGTGTCGCCGCACGCCTCTGTCGTGGAGAGGCCGACGCCCTCCAGGCGGCGCCAGATCTCCGGCATGTCCTCGATGCGGATCCAGTGGAACTGGATGTTCTGCCGGTCGGTGATGTCGGCGGTGCCGCGGGCGAAGTCCTGCGAGATCTCGCCGACGGTGCGCAGTTGCTGCGTCGTCAGCTGCCCGCCGTCGATGCGCACGCGGAGCATGAAGTACTCGTCGTCCAGCTCCTCCGGTTCCAGCACGGCCGTCTTGCCGCCGCTGATGCCGGGCCGGCGCTGGGTGTACAGGCCCCACCAGCGCATACGGCCGCGCAGGTCGGCGCCGTCGATCGAGTCGAATCCGCGGTGTGCATAGATCGTCTCAATGCGTGTCCGCACATTGAGACCGTCATCGTCCTTCTTGGTCTGCTCGTTGCCGTTGAGCGGAGTGAAGTGACCAGCGGCCCACTGTCCCTCGCCGCGGTGGCGTCCGGCCTTGCGGCGGCTCGGTGCGGAAGCGGGACGCTTGGAGGTGTCGGCCATGGCAGTTGTCCTTCGGGGTCCTTCAGGTGTCCGTCGGGCGGCGTCACGGCCGGGCGGCCGGGCAGCCGGACACAGCCGGTCGTCAGAGACGGTGCAGGTCAGCAGGGGCGGGCGCGCGCGGCGCAGCCCGCTTCCGTCGGTACGTGGCGCATGCTCGTACGCGCGGAGGGCAGGGTCGGCCGCTGCGGTTCAGCCGGGAAGAGCTCATGCCCGCGACAGTGAGGGCGGCTCTTGGGTCGGTGGTGCTGGGACTGTCAGCCCGCGCGACAGATGGCGCTGGACATGCGGCCGAAGTCGACGTGGCGTCGACTCACCAAGGCGATTCCAGCGCGAGACATGACGGAAGCGTCGCACGGTGCCGAACCGGCAGTCCACCAATATCCAGGATGTGGACAAGTCTGTCCCGGATAATGGGACGATGTGGGAGCGGTCACATCGGGGAAGAGCGCGGCCCGGGCGTACGCGGTGCCGGGCCGGCGCTCCCCGTTCCCTCCGGGGACGCCTGCGCGGCGGCTTCTTCGGCCGTTTCGGTGGCCGGTTCCGCGGCCGGTTCCCTGGCGACTTCCTTCGCGAAGATGCGGAAGCCCCGGCGCTGGTAGTTGCGCAGGGCGTACGGACCGTCCTTGCTGCACGTGTGCAGCCAAACCCTCGCCGTCGGCAGCCGACCGCTCCACCGTTCGTCCAGATCCCATGCGCGGCGGGCGCCGTACGCGAGCAGCCGGCCGCCGATTCCGAGCCCCCGGAAGCCGGGCAGGAGTCCGAAGTAGCTGATCTCCACCGTCGTGCCCGGGCGGGCACCGCGCCCCGAGGTGTCCCTGGTCGCCCCGTCCAGCTCGATGTAACCGGCGGGCGTGCCGTGCTGATAGGCGACCCACGTCTCCACGCCCGGTCGCTCCAGCCACTCGCGCCACTGCTCGCGCGTCCACGGCAGCCGGTCGGCCCACTCCACGTCCGCGCCCACCTCGCTGTAGAGGAAGCGGCTGAAGGCGGGGCTGTGCACCTCGGCCCGTGCGATCCGCAGACCGGAGGGCCCGTCCTCGTCCGCTTCCTGGCCGGGGGCGGGGACGCCTCGCAGATCCCCGGGGTCCGTCTGCTCCAGGAACCATGTGGTGACGGTCCGCGTGGTGCTCTCGCTCAACCCGTGCTCCCCGTTCCTCCGGTGCTCGCCGTTCTCGCCGTGCTCCCCGTGCTCGCCGGTGTCCGGCTCCCGGCCCTGGTGACGCGCAGACCACGTACGCGGTTGAGTGCCGCCGCCGTCTCGAAACGGCGCGGCACCGCGAAGTCCTCGTCGCGCACCGCCAGCAGCGCCTCCGCCCCCGCGTCCTCCAGATCGGCGTCGAGCAGATCCAGGGCCTCCGCGAGCGTACGGGTGCCGTCCACGTACCCGCGCCGGACCATCAGTTCGAGTGCGAGGCCGATGCCCGCCACCTGACGGGAGTCGGCGATCTGCTCCACGGAGCGCAGGTCGACCTCGTGCTCGCCGAACGTCAGCGCGTCCTCGCCGCGCGAGCGGATGCGCGTGCGCCCCCGTGACTCGGACTCCAGCGACGACGGGTCGGGGACCCGGTGCACCACGGGAGGGAAGGACTCCGCCTCGGCGTGCCGCCCCGCTGGTACGGAAGCGACCTCGCGGGCGCGTTCCGTGACGTCGGACGGCCGGTAGGCGTCCATCATCAACACCCGGTCGGCGACCTCCAGATAGTCGCCGGAGCCGCCCATGACCAGCACCGTCGAGACGCCGTGGTCGCGGTGGAGCGAGCGTACGGAGTCCACGAGCGGTGTCAGCGGCTCGCGCTCCTTGGCCACGAGGGACTGCATGCGGGCGTCGCGGATCATCAGATTGGTCGCGGCCGTGTCCTCGTCGATGAGCAGCACGCGAGCACCGGCCTCCACGGCCTCGCACAGTGACGCCGCCTGGGAGGTGGAGCCGGAGGCGTTGCCGGTGGAGAAGTCGGTGGTGTCCGAGCCGTCGGGGAGATGGCCCACGAACGCGTGCACGTCGACCCGCTCGACGCGCCGCCCGTCCTCGGCGCGCAGCTTCACCGTCTCGGGGCGTGAGACGGCGAGTTCACGACCGTCGCCCGGCACGTGGTCCCAGATGCCCGTCTCCAGGGCGCGCAGCAGCGTCGACTTGCCGTGGAAGCCACCGCCGACGATCAGGCTCACTCCCTCCCGCAGCCCCATCCCGGAGACGGCGCCGGCGTTCGGCAGCTCGACCGTCGTCCGCAGGCCCTCGGGTGAGGAGAACGGCACGACTCCCTCGCCCGTCGCCGGACGGTCGTCCACGCCGCTGCCACGGGGCAGCACCGAGCCGTCGGCCACGAAGGCGACCAGGCCGAGGCCGGGCAGTGCGTCCCGCAGGGCGACGGAGTCCTCGACGGTCTCGACGAACCGCCGCAGGGCTCCGGCGTCCAGCGACGCGTACCGCAGCGCCCGTGAGGCGATCTCCGGCACCGAGCGGCACATCAGCCGCTCCGCGGCCCGTGCGTCGATACGGCGGCCCCTGCCGGGGAGCGCGAGACCGAACCGGAGCGTGACGCCGCCGTCGTCCGCCGAGACCTGGCACGAACCGCGTTCCAGTACCTCCTGGCCGCCCCCGTCGATCCTCAACGACCGCTCGCCGCCCGCGACTTCGGCCGCTCGGCGGGCGAGGAAGCCGGCGAGGGCCCGACGCCGCACGGGCGTGCTCCACAGCTCCGGAGGGAAGCCGGCGCGCTCCGCGGGCACCCGCACCGCAGCACGTGCGGGAGGTGCGAACGGATCGGCCTGGCCGCGTACGAGCTGGAAGGTCTCGCCGGTCGTCCCCGCACCGGGCAGCTCCCACGTGCCGACGAGGCCCTTGTAGCGGCCGTAAGGGGCGCCTTCGAGACGGGCGAGCTGCTCCTGCAGCTCGCCGCGCGGTGCGCCTCCGGTGCGCGGAGGCCTCTCCCCGTGGGTCTCGTGGGCCTCATGGTGTCCGTGCGGACCACGGGTCTCGCCGCGCGGTCCGCCCCGGCCGCCTCGGTCACGGCGGCCGCCTCGGTCACGGCGGTCGCCGGAGCCACCGCCGGTGCCCGGTCCGCGGCGCGACCGGTGGCCGCCGGGGTCCCGGCCCTGCTCACGTGGCACTGCGATGTCCCTTTCCGCCGGGGTGGTGTCTGCGACGGGACGATACATACCGGACGCCTCCGGCACGGGCGCCGGGGACGGCCCGCCGCACCGTACGCACTGCCCGTGCCCGGCACACGCCCGCCGGTGCCCGTATCAAGCCCGCATGCGGAACGCCCTCGTTGACAGGGCCACTGACGGCTGCTGGACTCCAGCAGCCGCCCCCGGCCTGGCGGCGCACCGCGCCCCTCCTCCGATCACCGACCGAGGGACCGGCCGACCGCCCCCCGAGCCCGAATCCGTGAGGTCCGCAATGCCCGCGCCAGTCCCTTCCGCCGGCGGAACTCCCGGCGCCGCCCCCGTCGCCGTGCTCGGTGAGTGCGTCGCCGACGCCTT
>NZ_LJGT01000038.1:0-50371 GCF_001751365.1 Streptomyces abyssalis
GGCGGGGCTTCCCGCCACGGCCGCGCCGCTGTTCGCCTGTGTGCGGGCGCGCCTCGCCTGCCTGCGCGCCTCGCCTGCGTGGGCGCGTCAGCCGGTGTTGCGCAGCCCGGCGGCGACGCCGTTGACGGTCAGCAGCAGTGCGCGGCTGAGCATCTGGTCGGGTTCCTCGCCGCGTTCGGCGGCGGCGCGCTGCCGGTGGAGCAGCGTCACCTGAAGGTAGGACAGCGGGTCGAGGTAGGCGTCGCGGATGGCGAACGTCTGCTTGAGTACGGGGCTGGCGTCGAGCAGTTCGCTTTCTCCGGTGATGCTCAGCACTTCCCGTACGGTCAGGTCGTGTTCGGCGCGGATGGTCTCGAAGACGTGCCTGAGTTCGTCGGGCACGAGGGTGTCGACGTAGTGCTGTGCGATGCGCAGGTCCGTCTTGGCGAGGGTCATCTCGACGTTGGCGAGGAAGTTCCGGAAGAAGTGCCAGTGCTCGTGGGCCTCTTGGAGCACCCCGTCGAGCCCTGCCTCGCGTGCGGCCTTCAGCCCCGTGCCGACGCCGTACCAGCCGGGGACGATCTGCCGCGACTGCGTCCAGCCGAACACCCAGGGGATGGCGCGCAGCCCGTCGAGTCCGGCGCCGCTGTCGGGGCGGCGTGAGGGCCGGGAGCCGAGGTGGAGTTCGGCGAGCTGGTCGACGGGCGTGGAGGCGAAGAAGTAGGCGGGCAGGTCGGGGTCTTCGACGAGCCTGCGGTAGGCGCCGTGTGCGGCGTCGGAGACGGTGTCCATGGCGGCGTCCCAGCGTGCCAGCGCCTCGTCGGACTGGCGGGGCGCGGTGTGCAGCGCGGACGCCTGCAGGGTGGCGGCGACGGTCAGCTCCAGGTTCTCCCTGGCCAGCGACGGCACGAGGTACTTGTCGGAGATGACTTCGCCCTGTTCGGTGACCTTGATCTCGCCCTCGAGGGTGCCCCAGGGCTGGGCGAGGATCGCGTCGTGCGTGGGGCCGCCGCCGCGGCCGACGGTGCCGCCGCGGCCGTGGAAGAGCCGTAGCCGTACGCCGTGCCGGTGTGCGACGTCACGCAGCCGCCGCTGTGCGCGGTGGATCTCCCACTGGGAGGTGGTGATGCCGCCGAACTTGGAGGAGTCGGAGTAGCCGAGCATGACCTCCTGCAGGTCGCCGCGGAGCGAGACGAGCTTGCGGTAGGAGGGGTCGGAGAGCATCGCGTCGAGGAGTTCGTCGGCGATCTTCAGTTCGTCGGTGGTCTCCAGCAGCGGGACGATGCCGATGTCGGCCCAGCCGGCGTGCAGGTCGATCAGTCCGGCCTCGCGGGCCAGCACGGCGGCCGCGAAGACGTCGTCGGCGCCCTGGCACATGGAGATGATGTAGGACTCGATGACTTCCGGCCCGAAGGTCTCCAGTGCCTTGCGGACGGTGGTGAAGACGCCGAGGGTCTTCGCACCGGCCGCGTCCAGCGGCGCGGGCGACGGCGAGAGGGGGCGGCGGGAGCGCAGCTCCTTGGCGAGGAGGCGCTGCCGGTAGTCGCGGGGCATGTCGATGTAGCGCCAGGACTCCTCGCCGAGGCGGTCGAAGAGCTGGCCGAGGGCGTGGTGGTGGGCGTCGGCGTGCTCCCGTACGTCCATGGTGGCCAGCTGGAGACCGAAGGCGGCCAGGGTGCGCAGTACGCGTTCGAGGCGGCCGTCGGCGACGAGCTCGCCGCGGTGTGCCCGCAGCGAGGTCTGCAGCAGCATCAGGTCTTCGACGAGTTCGGCGGTGCCGAGGTAGTCGCGACCGGCGGCGTGGGGTGCGCCGGCGGCGAGCCGGTCGCGGGTGTTGAGGAGCTTCTGCCGTACGCAGGTGGCCTTGAGGCGGTAGGGCTCCTCTGCGTTGAGGCGCTTGTAGCGGGGGCTGATCTCGGGCAGCCGGTCCAGGTCGCGGCTGAGGGAGTCCAGCAGTTCGGTGGTGGCGCCGCTGTTGCGGATGGAGTTGGAGAGGGCGCCGCGCAGTTCGTCGATGTGTTCGAGGGCGTCGGTGATGCCGTGCTCGTGCTGGAGCAGCAGCACTTCCCAGGTCACTTCGGGGGTGACGTTGGGGTTGCCGTCGCGGTCGCCGCCGATCCAGGTGCCGAAGGTGAGGGGCCTGGTGCCGGTGGGAAGGGGCGCTCCGGCCCGGGCGAGTTCCGCGGCGAGGTCCTCGAGTACGTCGCCGACGGCGCCACGGTGCAGTTCGTCCAGGTAATAGACGGCGTTGCGGGCCTCGTCGGCCGGTTCGGGGCGTGCGACGCGCAGCTCGTCGGTCTGCCACACGAGGTCGACGTTCTCGGCGAGGCGCAGGTCGGTGCGGCGCCGGTCTTCGCTGTCGGTGTGTTCGAGCAGTTCGGCGATCTTGCGGAGCTTGGTGAGTACGGAGCGGCGCGCGGCCTCGGTGGGGTGCGCGGTGAAGACGGGCCGCACGCCGAGGTTCCGCACGGTGGCGGCGAGGTGTGCGGGGTCGGCGTCCTTGAGCATGTCGGCGGTGCGGGAGAGGTTGCCGCCTTCGGCGGCGCGGCGGGTGCGCAGTTCGCGCCCGCGGTGCACCTGCTCGGTGACGTTCGCCAGATGGAAGTACGTGGAGAAGGCCCGCACCAGCTTGGTGGCGGTCTCCAGGTCCGTCCTGCCCAGCAGCGCCGCCGCTGCCTCGCCGTCGCTGCGCGTCAGTGCCCGTACGCGTTCGACGAGGTCGAGCAGTTCCGCTCCTTCCTGGCGGACCAGGGTCTCGCCCAGCAGGTCGCCGAGGCGGCGGATGTCGGCGCGCAGCGCGCTGGTCGCCTCGGTCTCGGCGGCTGTTCCGGCGGCGGGTCCGGTGCCGGCCCCGGACCCGTTTCCCTGCAGGTGGCGGGTCTCGGTTCGGCTCACATCGGCACTGCTCACAGGTGCGGCTCCTTGCAGCTTCTTGCTTCGGGCAGATCACGGACCGCGCTGTCCGACGCTCCCCAGGATATGCGGGGGCGGCCTTCCGCCCGGTGTGCCGTCCGATGGGTGAGCACGCACTCTTCTCCCCCAGGCCCCCACTTGCTACGCCGGTGAGGGCTGCCATACTTACGATGCCGTAGGTTACGGTTCCGTAGGGCCTGGGCGGGTATTCGCCCCCGGAGCCCCGGATCCTGCAACCGACTTCAACCCCCCCTTACCGCTCCGACAAGGGACATCTATGACCACAAGCCCCCCGGAAGTACTCGACAGCTCCCCCGACACCCGGAACGAAACCGCCTCCGCCGCCCCGGACTCCCCCGCCTCCCTGGCGACGCTCGGCAGTGAGAAGCGCGGCTCGGTGGAGCAGATCGCGCTGCTGGCCTTCATCGTCGTCCCCTTCATCGCACTTCTGGCGGCCGTGCCGCTGATGTGGGGCTGGGGGGTGAGCTGGCTGGATCTGGGCCTGCTCACGGCGATGTACTTCATCGGCTGCCACGGCATCACGATCGGCTTCCACCGCTACTTCACGCATGGCTCCTTCAAGGCGAAGCGGCCCCTGCGCATCACCCTCGCGGTGCTGGGTTCGCTGGCCGTCGAGGGCCCGGTGGTGCGCTGGGTCGCCGACCACCGCAAGCACCACAAGTTCTCCGACGCCGAGGGCGACCCGCATTCGCCGTGGCGTTACGGCGAGACCGTCCCCGCCCTGATGAAGGGGCTGTGGTGGGCGCACGTCGGCTGGATGTTCGACCAGGAGCAGACGCCGCAGCAGAAGTACGCACCCGATCTGATCAAGGACCCGGCGATCCGGGCCGTCTCCCGGCAGTTCGTGCTGTGGACGACAGTGTCGCTGCTGCTGCCCGCCGTCGTCGGCGGCCTCGCGACGATGTCCTGGCAGGGTGCGCTGACGGCGTTCTTCTGGGGTTCGCTGGTGCGTGTGGCGCTGCTTCACCACGTCACGTGGTCCATCAACTCCATCTGCCACGCGGTGGGCAAGCGGCCCTTCAAGTCCCGGGACAAGTCGGGCAACGTGTGGTGGCTGGCGATCCTGTCCTGCGGCGAGTCGTGGCACAACCTGCACCACGCGGACCCGACCAGCGCCCGGCACGGCGTTGAGAGGGGCCAGCTCGACTCCAGCGCCCGCATCATCCGCTGGATGGAACTGGCGGGCTGGGCGTACGACGTGCGCTGGCCGGCCCGTTCGCGTATCGACTCCCGCCGCAAGGAGCAGCCCCGCCAAGCGGCATGATGGAGCCTGTGCCGACGGATGACAGCACCGCGAAGCCCGCAAGGGCGGCCAGGGCCGCCAAGAAGGAGAAGCGTGCCGCGCGCCGCCGTATGAGCGGCAAGGAGCGTCGCGAACAGCTGCTCGACATCGGACGTGCCCTCTTCGCCGAACGGGGCTTCGAGGGCACGTCCGTCGAGGAGATCGCCGCGAAGGCGGGCGTGTCCAAACCGGTCGTCTACGAGCACTTCGGCGGCAAGGAAGGTCTCTACGCGGTCGTCATCGACCGTGAGATGCGGCAGCTCCTGGACATGGTGACCAGTGCCCTCACGGGCGGGCACCCGCGGGAGCTGCTGGAGCAGGCGGCGTTCGCGCTGCTGGACTACATCGACCTCTACACGGACGGTTTCCGCATCCTCGTCCGCGATTCGCCGGTCGCGCAGTCGACGGGCAACTTCGCGTCGCTGATCAGCGACATCGCCACTCAGGTCGAGGACATCCTGGGCCGTGAGTTCAAGTCACGCGGCTTCGATCCGAAGCTCTCGCCCCTGTACGCGCAGGCGCTGGTGGGCATGGTCGCCCTGACGGGGCAGTGGTGGCTGAACGTCCGCAAGCCGAAGAAGGCCGAGGTCGCCGCCCATCTGGTCAACCTGGCGTGGCACGGGCTGGACGGGCTGGAGGCGAAGCCGCGCCTGATAGGTCACCGGCGCAGCTGACCTGCCGGGCTGCCGTTCGTCTCCGGCCCGGTTCCGGCCCCGGCCCGTGTCCACCCGGCCCCGGTCCCGCCCGGAGCGTCATCGCACGGCGAAGCCGTCGAGGGCGGTGCGGATCTCCGCGCTCGTCCTGCCGCTGCCGAGATGACCGGCGTCCTCCACGACGAGGAGACGTGAACCGGGCCATGCCCTCGACAGTTCCCAGGCGGTGTTCAGCGGGCCGCCCATGTCGAAGCGCCCGTGGATGAGCACCCCGGGAATGCCGGCCAGGCGCCCCGCGTCCCGTATGAGCGCTCCCTCCTCCAGCCAGGCACCGTTCGAGAAGTAGTGCGAGCAGATGCGGACCAGTGCGTGCCGGGCTTCGCGCGGCCGGTCCCCGTACGTCTTGGGGGCGCCGTCCTGGGCCTCCATGGAGAGCACCGTGTCCTCCCAGCGGCACCATTCGTCCGCCGCCTCCGCCCGTACGGCGGGATCGGGGTGCGCCATGCGCCGCGCGTACGCCGCGAGGACGCCGGGGAGGCCCGCCTCGGGTTCGGCCTCGGGCACGGCGGCGGCGAAACGGTGCCGCTCCTCGGGGAAGAACCGGCCGGCGCCCTGGTAGAGCCACTCGATCTCGGACCGGCGGGTGGTGGTCACGGCGGGGATGACGATCTCCGAGACGCGGTCCGGGTGCTGCTGTGCGTAGGCGAGGATCAGGGTGGAGCCCCAGGAGCCGCCGAAGAGCAACCACCGCCGGATGCGCAGGTGTTCACGGAGCAGTTCCATGTCGGCGATCAGACGGCCGGTGGTGTTCCGGCTCATGTCCGTGGACGGATCGGCGGCGGACGGGGTGCTCAGCCCGCAGCCGCGCTGGTCGAAGACGACGACCTTGTAGCGGCCGGGGTCGAAGCGGCGCCGGGCGAAGGTGCCGCTGCCCGATCCCGGACCGCCGTGCACGACGAGGGCGGGCTTGCCCTCCGGGTTGCCGGACACCTCCCAGTGGACGCGGTTGCCGTCGCCGACGTCGAGCATTCCCCGGTCGTAGGGCTCGGCCTCCGGGTACAGATCGCTCATGCGGGCGGTTCCTTCCGGCTGGGCCTTCCGGCTGGGCAGAAGCGGCACCTTACGGAGGCGGGACGGGGCGGGCAACCGGTATTCGCAGACGCCTGCCTGAGCCATGACCGACGCGGCAGGAGCCTCCCCCGGCCTCCCGCACCCCGGATGTCACCGCCCGGACGGCGCTCCCCGCCGGACGTCACTCCCGGACCTCGGGTTCCAGGAACTCCAGGCGGTTGCCGACCGGGTCCTGCGAGTAGAAGCGGCGGTGTCCTGGGAGGTCCGCGTCCCAGGTGACGGGGGCTCCGGACTCGGCGAGACGGGCGGCGAGGTCGTCGATGCCGTGTACGCGGATGCCGGGATGGGCCTTCCTCGCGGGGCGGAAGTCCTCCTCGATCCCCAGGTGCAGTACGACGGAGCCCGCCGCGAACCAGCAGCCGCCGCGCGGGGCGAGCGCCGGCGGCTTGGGGATCTCCGTCATGCCGAGGGTGTCCGCGTAGTACGTACGGAGGGCGTCCTCCGAGCCCGGCGGGGCGGCGAGCTGAACATGGTCGAGGGAGCTGATCCGGCCGGACGGGCGGTACTGGCCGGGCGGGCCGGCTGTGCCGGGTGCGGTGCCGTGCTGCGGCTCCGGTTCCGGCTCCGCTGCGTCTTCGTCGTGGCGGCGCGTCACCGCTTCACCGCCACGACGAAGACGCGGCGGAAGGGGAAGACCGTCCCCCGCCGGGGATCGCCGCCCAGCGGCGGATAGGCCTGCCGAAGCAGCCGGCCGTAGTCGTCGAGGAAGGCGGTCCGCGCCTCGGGGTCGTCCGCGAGCAGTGTGAGGACGGGCCGAAGGGCGGTGCCCTTGACCCAGTCCAGGACGGGATTCCCGTCCTGGGGCGCTCCCTCCCGCTTCTCCCCGTCGCTTCGTGCGGGAGTGCCCCCAGGGGGGACCCCCGCCCCCGCCGACGGGTCGCGGGGGCGCAGCAGCTGCGCGTACGTGGTCTCCCAGGCGTCGGTCTCGCAGCCCAGCGAGTCCAGTGCGGCGAGGTACTCCGCCGGGTCGAGCACGGAGCCGTTGCGCGACGCGGACCCCAGACGTCCGCGCCAGCGGGGCGAGTTGCGCAGCTCCAGCAGCAGGGTGTGACTGGGGGCGTCGAAGTTGCCCGGGACCTGGAAGGCGAGCACGCCGCCGGACGGCAGGGCGTCGACCCAGGCCGGGAAGAGGGCCGTGTGGGCGGGGGGAACATCGCCGCCGGGGGGTTCATCACCGCCGGGGAGGACCCGTCCCTCGGCTTCGCCAGGGAGGACCCTGTTGTCGGCTCCGCCAGGGAGGACCCATTGGAGAGCCGCGTTGGAGAAGATCAGGTCGAACTGCTCGGTGCCCGCGGGGCTCCAGGTGGAGAGGTCGGCGTGGGTGAATTCGAGGGTGCCGCCCGCGGACGTCCTGCCGGCGTGGGCGCGGGCCTCGTGGAGCATGGCCGGGGAGTTGTCGTAGCCGGTGATGTGGGCGGCGGGCCAGCGCTCGGCGAGCATCAGGGACGGGCCGCCAGGTCCGCATCCCAGGTCGGCGATGCGCGGGGTCTCCTCCTCGGGCAGCGCGGGCACGCGGGCGAGCAGGTCGGCGATCGGGCGTTTGCGGTGCCCCGAGTGACGTTCGTACTGATGCGGATCCCACACGGATGACGTCATGACAGCAACCTCCAGGCCAATTATCTCGATGTCAAGAGACTTCACGTCGACACAACTACTACACTGATCACATGGAGGACGAGGTCGACCGACTGGTGGGAGCCTGGCACCGCGAGCGCCCGGACCTCGACGTGGAACCGCTGGAGGTGCTCAGCCGCGTCAGCAGACTCGCGCGGCATCTGGACCGCGCGCGCCGGATCGCCTTCTCCGAACACAACCTGGAGCCTTGGGAGTTCGACGTCCTCACCGCGCTGCGCCGCGCGGGCACCCCGTATCAGCTCTCACCCGGACAGCTCCTCACCCAGACGCTCGTCACCTCGGGGACGATGACCAACCGCATCGACAGACTCGCCAAGAAGGGCCTCGTCGAGCGCCGGCCCGATCCGAGCGACCGGCGCGGCGTGCTGGTGCGGCTCACGGCCGAGGGCCGCGACAGGGCCGACAGCGCCCTCGCCGGGCTGCTCGACCAGGAACGCGCACTCCTCGCGGGGCTCTCCTCAGCGCAGCGTGCCGAACTGGCCTCGCTGCTGCGGCAGTTGACGGCGCCGTTCGACAACATCCCGGGCTGAGGCCTCCGGCCGCCCGCCGAGATGCACATGGGCGACCCCAGTGCTAGCATTGCTGGCATTGACTGCGATGCTAGGTGGTGGCGATGGCGACACTGACAGTTCGCGGGCTGGACGAGGAGACACGTGCCCGGCTGCGCATAAGAGCCGCGGAACACGGACGCTCGATGGAGGCGGAGGTCCGGGCGATACTCCACGACCAGCTGTACCCGGCACCACCCGCCGGGGGCCTCGGCAGCCGCATTCACTCACTGTTCGCGGACATCGGTTCCGATGATCTCGAGCTGCCCGCCCGCGAGGACTCACCCCGGCCGGCGGAGTTGGAAGAGTGATCGTCCTCGATACCGACGTCCTGTCCGAGCTCACACGCAGGAGTCCCGAACCGGGTGTCGTCGAATGGCTGGACTCCCTGCCCTCCGCCGAGGTTGCGACGACGGCGATCACGGCTGCCGAACTGCTGCACGGAGTAGGCCGCCTGCCTTCAGGGCACCGCAGGACGGCGCTGTCCCACGCCGTGAACACGCTGCTGAACCAGGTGCTCGAAGGCCGTGTGCTGCCCTTCGACTTCACCGCCGCCGAGCGCTACGCACAGATCGTCACGGCCCGCGAACAGCTCGGACGGCCCGTCGGCGTCGCTGATGCCCAGATCGCCGCAGTCTGTCGTGCTCGAGGAGCGACACTCGCGACGCGCAACGCGAAGGACTTCACCGACACCGGCGTCGAGTTGGTGGACCCCTGGCAGTCCCCGTGAACTCGTCCGGCCCCGGCCGCCGTTCGTGGAACGACAGCCCGTGGCAAAGGGAACTCACCAGCGGGGAAGAACTGTTGGGCCGGTCGGGCCGGCTCCGGAGTGCCCCGCTGCGGTGCGCGCCGTGCAGCCCGTAGCATCCGTGCATGGGCGGACGTCATTCGGATCGATTCACTGGACGCACCGTCCTCGTCACCGGCGGTGGCGCGGGTATCGGGGCCGCGACGGCTCACAGACTGGCCGATGAGGGCGCCGCCGTGGTCATCCTCGACCACGACGAGGACGACGGGCACCGCACCGCCCGCGAGATCACCGCGTCCGGCGCCCGCGCCGCGTTCGTGCTCGGCGACGTCACCGACGAACCCGCCTGGGCCAGGGCCGTACGCACCGCGCACGACGGATTCGGGCCCGTCGACGGCCTGGTGAGCAACGCCGGACTGATGCTGCCGGGGCCGGCCGGTGAGTTGTCGCTCTCGGACTGGCAGGCGCAGTTGGGGGTGAATCTGACGGGCGCCTTCCTCGGATTACGGGCCTGCCTGGAGGATCTGCGCGCCCGCGCAGGGTCCGTCGTGCTGACCTCGTCCGTGCAGGCGCTGGTGGGCCTCCGTGAGCGTCCCGCGTACGCGGCGGCGAAGGCCGGCCTGACAGGACTGGGCCGTCAGCTCGCCGTCGACTACGGGCCGCGCGTCCGCGTCAACAGCGTGCTGCCCGGGCCGATCGTCACCGGCGCCTGGGAGGGCACCAGCGAGGAGGACGCCCGGCGCACGGCCGAGCAGACCGTCGCGGGCCGCTACGGGCACCCGGAGGAAGTCGCCGCCGCCATCGCGTTCCTGCTCTCCGACGACGCCTCGTACGTGACAGGCACGAACCTCGTCGTGGACGGCGGCTGGAGCGCGTACAAGACCTCGCTCTGACCCGGTGTTTACCGCCTGCTCGCCGTTGTGGCACTCTCGGGTTCCTTGGCCGAGGGGGACGGATGGCGCAGGGGTTCACGGAGATCGGTGCGCTTCTTCGCTCGCTGCGGCTGGCCACCGGGTTACCTTCGGCCGCTGCGGCGGCACACCGTTCGCTGCCCGAGCTCACCGAGGCGTACGAGCGGGTCGTCGCCCCCTTCCTGACCGAGACCCTCACCGACCCGCGCGAGCTCGAACGGGCCGAGACGTCACTGCGCGCGATGAGCGTGAAGTTCGGCCTGGCCGTGCTCGCCTACGCCCGCCTGACCGGGCGCGCGCCCCGGCCGGACGTCGCCGTCCTGGCCGGAGGAGTCACCCGGCTCTACGACGACATCATCGACGGCGGCGGCGACCCCTCGGCCGACGCCCGCCTCGCCGACCTGCTGGGCAACCGCCCCTTCACGGCGGGCACGGAGGCCGAACTGCTCCTCGGGCGGCTGGTGTACGAGATCGAGCGAAGACTCGGCCACACCCCCGACGAGTCCCTGCTCACGGCGCTCGTCTCGCTGCATGAACACCAGGTCCTCTCCCGACGCCAGCGCGAAGCGGACGTCCCCGTCGACGTGCTGGAGAAGATCACCAGCGGCAAGGGCAGGGCGGCCAACCTGATCCTGTGCGGCATCGTCCATCCCGGCCTGGACTCCGCCGAGCGGGAGCTCGCCATGGACCTGGGCGAGGCCCTGCAGTCCCTCGACGACTACATGGACGCCGACCTCGACCGGGCCCACGGCGTGACCACCCTCGCCACCCTCGGCGTGAGCACGCTGCCGCAGATCGCGCAGCGGCTGCGTGCCATCAGGCCGCGGCTGGTGGCGTGTTACGGGCGCCGGCTCGCCGGACCGTACTGCGGGATGCTCTACTTCCTGCTTCTCAAGTCGTGGGTCGGCCGCAGGCTTCCCGTCTTCGGCCGGCTGGCGAGCCGCCCCGCCCGTAACTCCGCCGTGCTGGCCTTCCTCTCCCGCGGCGCCGACGCGCTCCCGCCGTCCGGACCGGGGAGCCGGCCATGAGGACCCGGGATGCGCTCAGACGGGTGGCCTGGGCGGGCCTGGGCGCACTTCTGGTGGCCACGGTCGGCATGGCCGTCCGGGGTGTCATGAACGGCGATCTGAAGGTGCTGGACGTGTGGGCCGCCTTCGTCCCCGTCGCGGTCGCCATCGGCGGTATCGCCATGACCGTGCTGCAGGCCGGCCGCCGTACGCCCGCCACGCCGGAGGAGGCGGTGGCGGCGCTGGCGCGGAAGGTCGCCAGGGACTGGCGGGAGGAGAGCCGTCACCGCGGCCTCTTCGCGGAGCGCCGGATGGCGGTGCGATGGCGGCGACGGCCCGGTTCGGAGCGGGTCTCGCGGCTGGCCGCCGAACTGCCCGGCGAGGGCGTACTGAATCAGCTGACGGAGACCTTCGCCCGGCATGCCCGCGCGGGCAGTCTGTCCCGGCTGGTGGTGACGGGGGAACCGGGAGCCGGCAAGACGGCGGTCTGCGTACTGACCACGTTGGAGCTCGCCGAACCGGCCGGCCCGGCCGTTCCTGTGCTCTTCCGGCTCTCCTCCTGGGACCCGGCGCGTCCGCTCACGGAGTGGATGACGGACGAGCTCACCACCGACTACCCGGCCCTCGCCGACCGGACGCGCAGCCACGAGATCGCCGGCGAGCTGGTCCAGCACCACGTACTTCCCGTTCTCGACGGTCTGGACGAGGTCTGCGACCCGGCCGCCGCACTGCGGCGTATCGAGGACGAACTGGAGGGCCGGTCCCTCATCCTGACCTGCCGCACCGCCGACTTCGACCGGCTGGACGCCGGCGCGGTGCTGAGCGAGGCGTTCGTCGTACGGCTGCAGCCGCTGCGTGCCGACGAGGCGCGCGGGGTCCTGGAGACCGCGTGCACCGGGCCGGACCTGGAGCCGCTGGCCGCGGCCCTGGACTCGCGTCCCGGCGGTTCGCTGGCGCAGGCGCTGGAGACGCCGTTCATGCTCTCCCTGCTCGTGGCGCGCGGCGGTTCGCTGCCCGGAGAGCTGCTCTCGGCCACCGGGCCGGGAGCCGGGGAGCGGATCAAACAGCATCTGCTGGGGGCCTTCGTCGCCCGCGCCTACCGGCTCGGTGACGTCGACGCGGACGAGGCCCGCCGCCATCTGGCCTTCCTCGCCCGGAACGTCGATCCCGCCACGGGCAGACTGGCCTGGTGGCAGCTGCACCGGGCCGTGCCCCGGTGGGTGTTCCTGGCGGTGGCCCTGGGCAGTTCGGCGATCGGCTGCTCGGCTGCGGCGATCGCGCTGTTCTCCCTCTTCGGACGGCCGCTCATGGGCCTGTGGATCGGGCTGGGCGCCGCGCTGGTCGGCGCACCTGTGGTGGAACTGGTGCCGCAGGACGACCCGCGCCGCGCCAAGCCCCGGCTCCGGTCCGTACGGCCGCCGTCCTCGCACGCACTGCAGCGGGTACTCGGCTTCGGAGCGGTGGGCGCCGCCGCGTGCGCGGTGATCGTCTGGTTCCTTTACGAGAAACCCCAGTACGCCGTGATCGGTGGTGTGCTGAGCGGCATCACGTACGCCGCCGCGCGCTACTTCAGCGAGCCCAGCGACCCGGTGGAGGCCGTCACCCCGGTCACCCTGCTGCGCTCCGACCGCTCGGCGGTGCTCTACGCCTGGCTGGCCGGAGCCGTGGCCGGGGCACTCACCGGGGCCTACCTCGGTGCGTCCATCAAGGACGGGCGGCGCACTCCGCAGCTCGACGACGTCACCCTGATCGACCAACTGCCCACCGCCGTCGAGGCCTTGATGGGGGCCGCCGCCGGTGCGCTGCTCAGCGCCACAGGGCTCGGGCTGATGGCGATCGGGTCCAGCTCCTGGGGGCGGTTCGTGGCCACCCGCGGCTGGCTGGCCGTACGCGGGCACACGCCGCGGCGGCTGATGGCGTTCGTGGAGGACGCGCGGGAGCGGGGGGTGCTGCGGCAGATGAACGGCTACTACGAGTTCCGTCACCGGCTGCTTCAGCGTCACCTGGCCGAGCCGGAGCGGGCCGGCTCCTCTGCCCTCTCCGCAGACGGCACCTGCCCGGACCGCGACCGGGCCCGCCCGGCGGGCCGTTCAGCGTGACGCGCTCGGCTCCAGGTCGACGGGGCCGACCCCCGCGCGGCGGGCCAGCGCGACCGCGGCGAGCGTCGAGTGGACGCCGAGTTTGCCGAGCACGTTCTGCATGTGCGTACGGACGGTGTGGGGCGATAGATACAGCCGTTCCGCGACCGCCTTGCGGCCCAGCCCGGCGACCATGCAGCGCAGCACCTCCCGCTCCCTCGGCGTCAGCGACTCCACGAGGCGCTCGCTCTCCGTGCGGTGCTTGCGGGAGGCGGTCAGCTCCTTCAGTACGCCGGTCAGCAGCGCGGGCGGCAGATGCGTCTCGTCCTTCAGCACCCCGCGGATGACCTGCAGCAGCCGTGAGAGCGAGCAGTCCTTCGCGACCCAGCCGCCGGCGCCGGCCTGCAGGGCCGACGCGGCCTGCCGCGGGTCGTCACGCTCGGCGAGCACCACGGTGCGCACGGCGGGGTGTTCGCTGCGCACCCGGCCGACGAGCGGAATGCCGCCGGGATTCGAGCCCGCCTCGGACGGTGCCGCCTTGCCGCCGGACGGTGCGGCGGCACTCTGGCCGCCGGAGAGCCGGAGGGGGGCACCGGCACCCGAAGTGGGGTCCACCGTGGGCCCGTTGGGGCCGCCGCCGGGCGGAACGGAGGCCGGCAGCGCCCAGTTGGCGCCGTTCGGCGCGGCGGGGACGGAGCTCTGAGCGGCCGCACCCGCGCCGGGCGCCGTCGCCTGCGCCGCTGCGGCTGCCGGTGCGGTGGGTGTGGTGGGTGCCGTCGGTGCGGTTGCCGGTGCGGGTGGTGCCGGAGCCGGCGCCGAGAGGTCCGCGTCGACGAGCAGCACGTCGAAACGGCGGCCGTCGGCGGCGGCCCGTTCCAGGCAGCGCAGGGCGGCCTGCGCGCTGCCGGCCGCGGCCACCTCGACGTCCTGCTCGGCCGCGAGTGCAGCGGCCAGGGACTCAGCGAAGATGCGGTGGTCGTCGACCACCAGCACACGGATTCGTTGCATGGCGCCCCCTGGCAGTGCGGGTACGTCACCTCCGTGGCGGAGGGAAGAGATGCGCGTGCCGGGGGTCCCCCGCCCCGCAGGGCCCCCTCCCACACCGAAGGTCGTGTCGTTGGGAGGACACTGCCGCGCCCCTTGCCGGCCCGCCGGCAACACCGCGGCCCCGGCGTGGCCTGACCGGCCGCCCCGCCCCTGACTGGCACCGGCCCCCACCGGTGCAATGCGTACGACTCAGAGTAATGCCGCGAGATGACAACGGAAACCGATTGGCGAAACTGCTTGCGCATGGCGTGAACTGAGCGACATGTTCCACATCGACGCACACGCCGACGAGGCCGGACTCCCCCTGCGCCTCCGGCCAGGGGGTGCCCCCAGTCTCGTGCACGAAAGGCTCAGGGAATCCAATTCCCGCAGCTCACGGGTGATGCGTGAACTGCGTGGCACACCTGCGGATTCCGAAGTGCCCGTCGAGGTCTACGCGTTCGAGGGCGAGCGGCTCGCGGGCGGCGTCGTCGGTCATGCCTGGGCCCACTGGCTGCACGTCGAACTGCTGTGGGTGGACGGCGAATTGCGCGGCTCGGGGCTGGGGTCCCGACTGCTGGCCACAGCCGAGGAGCAGGCCCGTGAAAAGCACGGCTGTGTCGGCTCGCGCGTCGAGACCTTCGACTTCCAGGCTTCCGGCTTCTACGCGAAGCAGGGCTACACCCTCATCGGCACGGTCGAGGACTACCCGCCGGGCTCCTCCGACCACCTCTTCGTCAAGTGCCTGTGATCCCGTCCGTGATCCGCCGCGCACCCGGCCCCGGTACGGCCTCGAAGACGCGCGGAGCCCGGTACCCGGCCGCCGCGAAGGCCTCACCGACCGCCTTCGCAACGGATTCCGCGGCCTCCGCCCGTACGAGCACGATCGCGGAGCCGCCGAATCCGCCGCCCGTCATGCGTGCGCCCAGAGCGCCGCTCGCGGTCGACGCCTGGACGACCAGGTCGAGTTCGGCACAGGAGACGGCGAAGTCGTCGCGCAGCGAGGCGTGTCCCTCGGTCAGTACGGGTCCGATGGCCTGCGTCTCCCCCGCGTCCAGGAGGCGGACGGTGCGGGCGACGCGCTCGTTCTCGGTGACCACGTGCCGTACCAGCGGCCGCAGCGCCTCGTCCTCGACGCTCCGCAGCGCGGCTGCCAGTTCGCCGTACGCGACGTCGCGCAGGGCCCCGACGCCCAGCGCGGCGGCGGCCGCCTCGCAGCCCGCGCGGCGTTCGGCGTAGGCGCCGTCGCCCAGGGCGTGTTTGACGCGGGTGTCGACGACCAGCAGCCGCAGCCCCCGCGCCGCCAGGTCGAAGGGGATCTGCCTGCGCGTGAGGTCCCGGGTGTCCAGATACAGCGCGTGCCCGGAGGTGCAGCAGGCGGACGCCATCTGGTCCATCACGCCGCACGGGACGCCCGCGAAGTCGTTCTCCGCACGCCGGCACAGCTCGGCCAGGCGGTCCGGGGCGAGGCCGAGCCCGTACAGCCCGTCGAGGGCTACGGCGGTGGCGACCTCCAGCGCGGCGGACGAGGACAGGCCGGCACCGGTCGGCACGCTGCTCTCGAAGTGCAGGTCCGCGCCGCCCACTTGGTGCCCGGCACCGCGCAGCGCCCAGACGACGCCCGCCGGGTAGGCGGCCCAGCCGCCGCGGTCGCCGGATGCGCCCTGCGGGGCGAGACCGTCCAGCTGCAGCTCGGTGACGCCCCCGGGGACGCCGGCCGAATGCAGCCGCAGTACGCCGTCGTCGCGGCGGGCGGCCGCCACACGGCAGGTGTGCGGGAGTGCGAGCGGCATGACGAAGCCGTCGTTGTAGTCGGTGTGTTCACCGATCAGGTTGACGCGCCCCGGCGCCGCCCACACCCCCTCGGGCGCCGTCCCGTACACGGCACGGAAGCCGTCCGCCACGCCGGGCTCGCCCGCTGTTCCGGGCTCGTCCGCCGTACGGGGTGTGTCCGTCATCCGGGGCTCGTCCGTCATTCGGCGCCGGCCGTGCCCGCGTACCGCTGGGTGAAGTCCCAGGCGTCCTGGACGATTTCGGCGAGGTCGGTACGTGAGGGGCGCCAGCCCAGCTGCTTCACGGCGCGTTCCGCGGACGCCACGAGCTGAGCCGGGTCGCCGTCGCGGCGGGGGGCCGCGGCCTCGGGCACGGGGTGGCCGGTCACCTTGCGGACGGTCTCGACGACCTCGCGCACGGAGAAGCCGTTGCCGTTGCCCAGGTTGCAGATCAGGTGGGCTCCGCCGGCCACCTCGCCCGCGCCTTCGCCGCCGCCCGTCATCGCGGCCATGGCGAGAAGATGGGCCTCCGCGAGGTCCGCGACGTGGATGTAGTCCCGTACGCAGGTGCCGTCGGGCGTCGGATAGTCGTCGCCGAAGACGGAGACGGCGTCGCGGCGGCCCTGCGCGACCTGGAGCACGATCGGGATCAGATGCGACTCGGGGTCGTGCCGCTCGCCGTAACGCCCGTACGCACCGGCGACGTTGAAGTACCGCAGCGATACGGCGGCCAGCCCGTGCGCCCGGCATTCGCCGCCGATCATGTGGTCGACGGCGAGCTTGGAGGCGCCGTAGGGGTTGGTCGGGGCCTCGGACGCGTCCTCGTGGATGGGCGTGGTCAGCGGCTCACCGTAGGTGGCGGCCGTCGAGGAGAAGACGAGCCTGCGTACGCCGGCCTCGCGCATGGCGTCCAGCAGCTCGATGCTGCCGCCGACGTTGTTGCGCCAGTACTTGCCGGGATCCTGCACGGACTCGCCGACCTGGGAGTGGGCCGCGAAGTGCAGCACGCCGTCGTACGAGGAGTCCAGGACACGCCTCGCGTCCTGAAGCCGTCCCTCGACGAACGCGGCACCCTCGGGGACCGCGCCGCGGAAGCCGGTGGAGAGGTCGTCGAGCACGGTGACGGAGTGCCCGGCCTCGACCAGATGGGCGGCGACGACGCTTCCGATGTATCCGGCGCCGCCTGTGACCAGGTACTTACCGGTGTGTGCTGAGGGGGAGAACCCCCGGGGGCTGGCAGTCACTCGCTACCTCTCGCAGTCGCTCGGCCGCGCGCTCCGGCGGCACATCGTTGATGAACACGTTCATCCCGGATTCGGAACCCGCGAGGAACTTCAGTTTGCCGGAAGTCCGTCGGACGGTGAAAAGCTCAAGGTGGAGTGCGAAGTCCTCGCGGGCCGCGGACGCCGCCGCACCGTCCCCCGTGCCGCCGGTCCGCTGCCCGCGCGCGGGCAGCGTGAACGGGGCCTGGTGCCAGGCGGCTATGTACGGGGTGGGCGGCTCGTCAGGGCCGAAGACCCGGTCGAAGCGGCGCAGTACCTCCAGATAGACACCCGGGAAGTCCGCCCGGGCCTCCTCGCTCAGCGCCGGCAGATCCGGAACGCGCTCCCGCGGATACAGGTGCACCTCGTACGGCCAGTGCGCGGCGTGCGGAACGAAGGCCGTCCAGTGCTCGCTCTCGCACACGATGCGCCGCCCGTCGGCAGCCTCCGCGGCGACGACGTCGTCGAAGAGGTTGCGCCCGCCGGTGCGGGCCGCGTGCCGGGCGACGGAGTCGAGCATGCGCGCGGTGCGGGGGGTGGTGAACGGATAGGCGTAGATCTGGCCGTGCGGATGCTGCAGGGTCACCCCGATCTCCGCACCGCGGTTCTCGAAGCAGAAGATCTGCTCGACGCCGGGACGCAGGGAGAGTTCGGCGGTGCGGTCGGTCCACACGTCCATCACCAGCCGGGCCTGCTCGTGCGTGAGGGACGCGAAGGAGGAGTCGTGGTCCGGTGTGAAGCAGACGACCTCGCAGCGGCCGGCGCCGGGCCGGTGCGTCAGCAGACCGGGCGGACCGGATGCGGCCTCGGGGCCCGGGCCGCCGGTGAAGGAGGGGAAGCGGTTCTCGAAGACGGCGACGTCGTAGCCGGGTTCGGGGATCTCGCTCAGATGTCCGCCGCGGGTCGGGCACAGCGGGCACGCGTCGGCGGGCGGATGGTAGGTGCGCTCCTGCCGGTGCGCGGTGACCGCCGTCCACTCCGCGAGCAGCGGGTCGTAGCGGATCTCGGAGGCCGTCGTCGTGCCGCCCAGGGGGCGCCGGTCGACGGCGTCGCGCACGGCGTCGTCCCGCAGGTCGTAATAGATGATCTCGCGGCCGTCGGCCAGCCGGGTCGAGGTCTTCTTCAACGGTGTCCGCTCCTCACGATCCGGCCGACTCCAGTCCAGTCTCAACATAATCACACACAAGAAATCAGAGACCAACAGGGAGCCCAACAGGGCCGCACGGAACCCGTGGACCGCTCACAGGCGCATACCGTACACATGCGGCATCAGGGACAGGGCGAGAGCACACCGGGGCGGGAGCACACCGGGAGATGCCAGGCGGGGACGGGCAGTTCGGGGTTGGGGTTCGCGTTCCGGACTTCGCGGTTCAGGGCGCGCGGTTCAGGGCGCGCGGTTCAGGGCGCGCGGTTCAGGGCGTGGCGTTCAGGGCGCGCGGTTCACCGGCCGGTTCACGCCGGGCCCCCTCGCACCGTCAGGGCGGCGCGCTCACTCCTCGGCGGCGCCCGGTTCGTACGCCCGCTCCAGCAGCCCCGTGCGAGCGGCCAGGGCAGCCGCCTCCAGCCGGGACCCGACGCCCAGCTTCATCAGCACCCGCTGCACGTGGGTACGGGCGGTGCTCGGCGCTATGCGCATCCCCGTCGCGATCAGCCGGGTGTCCTCGCCCTCGGCGACCCGCATGAGCACCTCCACCTCGCGGGGCGTGAGGAGTTGCAGCAGCCGCGCGCCCTCGTCGTCGGGCTCGGGGGCCGGGTTGAGCAGATCGGCGAAGGACTCCCGCAGCAGCTGCGGCGCCACCGCCGCGTCTCCCGCCCGTGCCTTCATCATGGCGCGCTCGACGCCCTCGATGCGCTCGTCGTGCCGTACGTAGCCGGAGGCCCCGGCGGCGAACGCCGAGGCCACACCGCGCGGGCTGGGCACGGGCCCCAGCACCACGACCGCTATCTGCGGCTTCTCTCGCTTGATCCGTATCACCGGGTCGAAGACGCCCGCCTCGGCGGGAGCCGCCGTACCCAGCAGACAGACTTCGGGCGCCCTGCTCAGCACCAGATCCGCCGCGCCCGCGCTGGGCGCCGCGGCAGCCAGCACCCGGTGGCCGCGCAGTTTCAGCGCCGAGGCGAGCGCCTCGGCGAGCAGTCTGTGATCGTCCACCACCATGAGCCGGACGCTCATGCGCAACAACCCCCCACCGCCGCTCCCTGCGGGCGCCCCTCAGGGCCCTGGGGCCCGGGCGGCCCCGGGGGCTCGCGGGAACAACCCCTCCTGTGCTCCCGGAAGCTACACGTTCGTCCGCCGTTCCGGGCCACTTCGGGGGCAGAAGTGGGAGGAACGGCGGACGAACGGTGATAGTCCGGTCGTTACTCGGCGCCGAATCCGATGCCGAGGTACTTGCCGTAGGTGCCGGTGCTGCGCTCCGAGATCAGCGTCTGGTGGAGGAAGAGACGCCCGTTCTCGTAGAGGGGCGGCTCGCGCAGCGTGATGCCCGCGAAGTTGTTCTCCGTCTCCGAGCTGTCGTCGGGGTGGCGCATGTACAGCTCCTGCTCACCCTGCTTCCCCGGGTCGACGGCGACGACCTGGCCGCCCGCGCCGTAGGTCGGCTTCTTGTACGCGATGAGCTTGTCGCCCTGCATGCGGACGGGGGTGATGGTGCGCCGCTCGCCCGCGTCCGACTTCCACTTGGGCTTTCCGGTCTCCAGGTCGAAGGCGATGATCTCGTTCGTGGACGAGTAGTCGTCGCCCTGGTGCCGCGCCGAGGGCAGGTAGACGTAGTCGTCGTCCACGACCGCGGAGGCGCACGACTCGACGCCCGTGCTGCACCCCGGGTCGTACTTGCGGTCACCCAGGGAGATCTTGGACTTGAGCTTCTCGTCGTCGCCGACCGTCATCACGTCGGTGGTCGAGCTGGTGCCGGCGCTGACGCCGATCACGACCGGGTCGGAGGAGATGATCCGGGCGCTCTGCACGCCCTTGGGCACGTCGAACTCCCAATTCGCCTCGCCCGTCTTCGGGTTCAGCTTCTGGACCTTCAGCTTCGGCTCGCTGTAGCTGCCGCACTGCACGACCGCCATCAGCTCCTCGCCGCCCGCGAAGCCCTCGTCCTGGCAACCGCTGCCGGTGCCCTCGGACTTCCAGAGCGGCGTGCCGCCGGACATCTCGTACGCCACCGAGCCGCCGATCCACTTGGCCGCGACGACGTTCTGGCTGATGGTCATATTCATGCCCAGCGTGGTGGCGCGTTCGCTGTTGGGCATCTTCTCCTGCCAGAGCTTCTTGCCCTTGTTCAGGTCGATGACGGCGATCTGATTGCACTCCGCGCGGGACGACTTGGTCTCGGCGGTCACGACCGCCGTCTTGCCGTCGTCCGTGGAGTGCCGGGAGGCGGCGCACACCTGACCGTCGAGGTCGATCTTCCAGGCCTGCTTGCCGCGGGCCGCGTCCATGCCGATGATGCCGTTGATCGTGCTCTTGGCGAAGATCTTGTCGGTGGCCCAGGCGCCCGTGACGCTCACCGACTCCTCGTCCGTGAGCTTCGGCGAGGGAATCTTGAACAGTTCCTTGCCCTCGGTGCTGGCCGGCTTGCCGCCGATGCCCTTCGTGCCGGTCTTGCCGTCGTCCTTGGCCTCGGTGCCCTTGTCGTTGTTCACGAGGAAGAAACCGACGGTGACGACTGCCAGCACGGTGGCGACCGCGGCCGCGACGATCGCGATCACCTTGCCGTTGCCTCCGCCGCTGCCGCCCGGCCCGGCACCCGGACCGCCGGGCCCGTAGGGGCCGCCCTGCGGCGCCGTCGGGTACATGCCGGGGCCCTGGCCGTAGGGCTGGGCCGGCTGCTGCCCGTAGCCGTAGCCGTAACCGCCGCCCTGGGGCGGCTGCTGGGGATAGCCGTAACCCCCCGCCGGTGGCGGCGGGGTCCCGTAACCGCCCGGCGGAGGCTGCTGCGGGTAGCCGTAACCCCCGGCCGGGGGCTGCGGGGGCGCGCCGAAGCCGCCCGACGGGGGCGGCTGCGCGGGCTGTTGAGGCGTCCCGCCCTGGTCTCCCGTGGGCGGAGGCGTCTGCGGAGCATCGGCGCCCGTGGGCTCCTTCTTCTCCAGGCCGGGGCCCTCTTCCGGCTTCTCCGGATCGGGTGAATCCCCTCTGGGAGGCTGACTGGGCGGCGGAGGCGGCTGCGACATGAGCGATTCCCTCGTTGACGTTCAGACCGGACGTCCGCCCCTCAAGCCCCCGTAGGGCGGAGCGAATCGGACATCTGGCCCGCCTTCGGCTGGCTTGTGCGCGGATGTCTTTCTATCACCGGACACCACGAACCGGCGGTCCGGTTCCAGCCGGTAGCCGCTGGAAGAGACGGGCCCGAGACGCATACGTTGCGCAGCCGTCACCGACCCGCGAGTAGCGGTCCGGCCGGCGGAACAGAGCGGGACGGGCGCCGGCACGCAGCAGAGCGGCCGCCGGCCGGGGAAGCGGTACGGAACGCCGCGTGCCGCCCGCCCACCGGCGAGCGAGCCCGGCCCGCTGCGTCATCTGCTCATCCGTTCTCGGCGAGCTCCAGCCAGCGGGACTCCAAGTCCTCGCGCTGCGAGTCCAGTTCGCGCAGCTCCGCGTCGAGGCCGGCGACGCGTTCGAAGTCCGTGGCGTGCTCGGCGAGTGCCTCGTGCAGCTCGGTCTGCTTCTCTCCGATGCGGTCCAGCTGACGCTCGATGCGCTGCATCTCCTTCTGCCCCGCACGCGCCGCCGCGGCCGGCTTCCGCTGAGCCTGCACCCCGGACGCCGAGGAGCCCGAGGACGAGGCGGCGGAGGACGAAGAGGGGGCCGAGGAGGAGGACGAGGAACGGCCCGCGGCCGACGACGAGGCCGAAGTGCGGGACGCCGCGGGCGCGTTCGTGTTCGTCTGCGCCGACTCGCGCTGCCGTGCGCGCCGTTCCAGATACTCCTCGATGCCGCGCGGCAGCATCCGCAGCGCGCCGTCCCCGAGCAGCGCGTACACCTGGTCCGTCGTCCGCTCGACGAAGAACCTGTCGTGGGAGATGACCACCAGCGAGCCCGGCCAGCCGTCCAGCAGGTCCTCGAGCTGGGTGAGGGTCTCGATGTCGAGGTCGTTGGTGGGCTCGTCGAGGAAGAGCACGTTCGGCTCGTCCATCAGCAGACGCAGGATCTGCAGCCTGCGGCGCTCACCGCCGGAGAGGTCACCCACGGGTGTCCACTGCTTCTCCTTCACGAAGCCGAAGCGCTCGCACAGCTGCGAGGCGGTCATCTCCCGTCCCTTGCCGAGGTCCACGCGCGAACGGACCTCCTCGACGGCCTCCAGAACGCGAAGTCCCGGGTTCAACTCGGCGACCTCCTGCGAGAGATACGCCAGCTTCACCGTCCTGCCGACCTTGACGCGTCCGCCCGTGACCAGCTCCGACTGCCGTTCGCCGCCGCTGCGCGCCGCCTCCGCGAGCGCCCTCAGCAGCGAGGTCTTGCCGGAGCCGTTGACGCCGACGAGGCCGACGCGGTCGCCGGGGCCGAGCTGCCACGTCAGATGCTTCAGCAGCACCTTGGGACCGGCCTGCAGGGAGACGTCCTCCATGTCGAAGACGGTCTTGCCCAGGCGGGAGTTGGCGAACCGCATGAGCTCCGCGTCGTCACGGGGCGGCGGTTCGTCCGCGATGAGCGCGTTGGCCGCCTCGATGCGGAAGCGCGGCTTGCTCGTACGGGCGGGCGCGCCGCGGCGCAGCCACGCCAGCTCCTTGCGCATCAGGTTCTTCCGCTTGGCCTCCTCCTGCGCGGCGATGCGCTCCCGCTCGGCGCGCGCGAAGACGTAGTCGGAGTAGCCGCCGTCGTACTCGTGCACCCCGCCGCGCTGCACGTCCCACATCCGCGTGCACACCTGGTCCAGGAACCAGCGGTCGTGCGTCACGCACACCAGCGCCGAGCGCCGCGCACGCAGATGGGCGGCGAGCCAGGCGATGCCCTCGACGTCCAGGTGGTTGGTGGGCTCGTCGAGGACGATCAAGTCCTGTTCGGCGATGAGCAGTTGAGCCAGCGCGATTCGGCGCCTCTCACCACCGGAGAGCGGCCCGATGACGGTGTCGAGGCCCTGCGGGAAGCCGGGCAGGCCGAGACCTCCGAAGAGTCCGGTCAGCACGTCGCGGATCCTGGCGTCGCCGGCCCACTCGTGGTCGGCCATGTCGCCGACGACCTCGTGCCGTACGGTCGCGGCCGGGTCAAGGGAGTCGTGCTGCGTCAGCACACCGAGGCGCAGACCCCCCGAGTGCGTCACACGTCCGTCGTCGGCGGGCTCCAGCTTGGACAGCAGCCTGATCAGGGTGGTCTTGCCGTCCCCGTTCCGCCCGACGACGCCGATGCGGTCGCCCTCGCTCACGCCGAGCGAGACGCCGTCGAGCAGCGCCCGGGTGCCGTAGACCTTGCCCACGGCTTCCAGATTGACGAGGTTGACGGCCATCTCACTCCTGTCGCGCGCTGTCCATTGGGCACCTCCGGTGCTCCAAGGGAGGATCAGCCCTCCAGGGTACGCAGGTGCCGTGCGGCCCCCGCAGGCGCGCGGCACCGGCCGCTGGGTAGAGTCCGCTCCCGCGTCCGCCGTGATCACGCAAGGGGTCGCGAAACGGGCGTGCGACGACTTGGGAGACCAGGGGGACGGGGAAGCATGGAGAGGTTCTGGCTGCTCGATCCGGTGCCGGACACCACGGGAGCCCGCGCGAAGTGGGAGCCGCCGGAGGACGGACGGGTCTTCCGGGAGATACGCAACGGCAGCGAGGCACCGGGCGCCGTCGAGGACGGGTCGGCCTGGACGGTCGCACACGTCGAGCGCGCGCTCCCGCCCGGCGGCGCCGAGAAGTACCGCAAGGCCCGCAAGGACGGGACCCGCGAATTCGACCTGTGGGCCGACCCGTACCGGGCGCAGCGCGTCGCCCGCGTGGTGACGCAGCCCGGGGGCGGCCGGGTGGCGGCGTACGAGGTCTTCGGCGGGCCCGCAGGTGAGCAACTGGCCCTGATCACACGGCAGAAGGCGTTCACGAGGGGACGGATCAGAGCCCGGTGGAGCGTCCAGCAGACGGGGCAGCGGGCCGCCACCGGTGTCAAGGGCCGGGTGTTCTGGCACTGCGTGTGGTGGCTGCTGCTCCCGTTCTGGGTCTTCATCGCGTTCGGCTCGCCCGACGTGCCGCGGATACCCGTGCGTACGCGCTTCAGGCGGGAGGGGCAGCGGGCTCTCGACTGGCGGAGCGACGGCTTGGACGTACCGTCCGACGGGTGGGACCCGAGGGTGCTGGCCGCGCTGGTCGCCCTGATGAGCAGCCACGCCGGCTTCGTCAAGGACAGCTGGGACGACTACAGGGTCTGAGCCGGGGTCCGGGGTCCCGCCCGCGTGGGTCCCCGCCCGCGTTCAGCCGCCGTGCAGCATCAGGGCTATGCCGCCGACCATCAGCGCGGACGCTGCCACGCGCGGTGTGCCGAAGCGCTCCTTGAAGAAGAGCGCCCCTATGGCCGCACCCGCGATGATCGACGACTCGCGCAGGGCGGCGACCGGCGCGAGGGGCGCCCGAGTCTGGGCCCACAGGACGAGTCCGTAGGCCGCCAGGGAGAGCGCACCCGCCGTCAGCCCCCGCAGGGCGAGGGGCCGGAGCTGGGCGAGGAGCGCCCTTCGCCGGGTGGCGACCGCGTACGCGGGGATGGCGAAGCTCTGCAGCACCATCAGCCACGCCACGTAGCCGAGTGCGGAGCCCGAGGCGCGTACTCCGGCACCGTCGACGACCGTGTACGAGGCGATGGCCAGGCCGGTGGCGACGGCCGCGGTCAGCGCGGGCCACCGGGAGGAGGCGGCGGACGAGGAGGACGAGCCGGACGTGGCGGACTCCAGGGCCGGCGCGGGGCCCTCGGGCGGCTCGTCGCGGCCCTCGGGCGGCTGGGCGTGCCCGGCCGGTGCGCCCCGCCCGGCGGCCGGGCCCTTCTTCGCCCGTATCCCCCACAGCGCGACGCCGAGCAGCCCCGCCGAGGCGACGGCCACACCCGTCAACTGCCAGGCGTCCGGCAGCTCCTGAAGGAAGAACGCGGCGAGCACGGTGACCACCAGCGGTGCCGTGCCCCGGGCGACCGGGTACATCTGGCCGAAGTCGCCGAGCCCGAACGACCGCATCAGCAGCAGCTGGTAGACGACGTGCAGCACCGCGGAGACCACCAGCGCGGGCCACGCCTGAGGCGCCGGCAGCGGCACGAAGCAGGCGAGCACCAGCCCGCACAGCGCACCGCCCCCGCCGACGAGCGTGAAGGCGAGCAGCTGGTCCCTGATGTGGTGAGCGAGGGCGTTCCAGGCGGCATGCGTGACGGCGGCGACCAGCACCGCCGCGACGACCAGCGGCGTCACGGAACCTCGGCGGTCTGCTCGCGTACGTCCACGAGCGAGCCCCGCGCGTGCGTGATCAGCTCTTCGGGGGCGAGGGCGAAGACCGTGTGCGGGGTGCCCGCGGCGGCCCAGACCACGTCGTGCGCGAGCAGGCCGCGGTCGGCGAGCACCCGCGTCGTCTGCGTGACGTGGCCGAAGGGCGGCACCCCGCCGATCGCGTAGCCCGTCGCCTCGCGCACCAGGCCGGCGTCGGCGCGGCTGACCTTCTGGGCGCCCAACTCGGCCCGTACGAGGGCGACATCGACCCGGGACGCCCCGTCCATCAGTACGAGGACCGGCTCGCCGTCGGCCTCGAAGACCAGCGATTTGACGATCTGGCTCAGCTCGCATCCGACGGCCTCGGCGGCCTGCGCCGCGGTGCGGGTGGCGTCGGGGAAGGCACGGATCTCGACGGTCAGGCCCATGGCCGACAGGGCCTCCGCGAAGCGCGGATGGGCTTGGGGTGTGCTGCTCATGGGGCGGACGCTACCCGTCGGGCCCCGGGCCGCGCGATGCTGTTTCCCGCGTTCCGCTCCACGGCCCACCGGCGCAGGCACCGGCACCGGCACCGCGCGGGCACCCGCACCGCACCGCCCCCGCACACGGCGAACGGTGCCCCTCCGGATCTCCCGGAAGGACACCGCTCGCTCGGCTCGTGCTGTGCCGTGCTGTCGCTCTTGTTGCGAGCCGCGGGCTCCTGCTCAGCCCGCCGCCGCGTCGAGCATCTTGCGTACGACCGGACCGGCGTTCTCGTTGCCGTGCCCGGAGTCGGGGACGACGGCCGCCGCCGCCATGTCGCCGCTGTACGCGGTGAACCAGGCGTTCGGCTTCTTCTGCCCGTCGACCTCAGCGGAGCCGGTCTTGGCGCCGACGTCGCCGCCGAGCCCCGCCATCGGCTTCGCGGCGGTGCCGCTGGCGGCCGTGAGCTTCATCAGACCCTTCAGGTCGCTGTGGGCCTGCGGCTTCATGGTGCGCGCGGCCTTCGCGATCTTGCGGTCGTCCAGCGACGGCGAGACGATCACCGGCTGCTTGAAGGTGCCGCTCTGCACGGTCGCCGCGACCGACGCCATGTTGAGCGGGTTCATCCGCACGGCACCCTGACCGATCAGCGACGCGGCCATCTGCGCGTCGGACTGCACGGGCACGCTGCCGTCGAAAGTGCCGGTGCCCACCTGCCAGTTCATGCCGATGCCGAAGACGTCACGGGCCTCCTTGGTGAGGTCGTCGTCCTTCAGCTCCTTGGCCTGGCTGATGAAGGCGGTGTTGCAGGAGCGGGCGAAGCTCTGCGCGAACGTCCCGTTCTCGATCTCGAACTTGTCGTCGTTACGGAACTTCCAGCCGCCGTACTCCTCGTACTTGGGGCACGGGTGCGGCTTGTCCGGCGCGGCGAGGCCCTTGTCCAGCAGCATCGCGGCGCTGATGACCTTCATCGTGGAGCCGGGTGCGAGGGAACCGCGGATGGCGTTGTTGTAGCTCTCCGCGGGCGAGTTGGCCACGGCGCGCACTTCGCCGGTGCTGGGCTGGACGGCGACGGCCGCCGCCTTCGGCTTGCCCTTCACGGACTGCTCGGCCGCGACCTGCATGTCCTTGTCGAGCGTCGTCTTGAGAGTGCCTGGCGTGCCCTTGGAGAGGGTGCGCAGGGTCGTGCCGGTGTCCTTGCCGTTGCTGTCGACGATGCGGGTCTCGACGCCGGGCGTGCCGTCGGTCTTGTCGCCGTACCGCTTGCGCAGGTCGTCGAGGATGCTCCCGAGCATCGGGTGCTCTTCCTTCGACAGCGCGGCGCCGTTGCGGTCGACGGCCTTGATCGGCGGGGTGCCCGCCTTGCCGGTCTTGACCGACTGGCCTTCCTTCAGCTTCGGGTTCAGCACCGTCGGCTTCCACGCGACGACCGGGTCGCCGGACTTCTTGTCCCGTACGACCTCCAGGGAGGAGGCATAGGACCACGTGGCGCTCTGCTGTGCGTAGGAGATCTGAGCCGTCACGTCGAACGGCACCTTCGCGCCGGAAGCGGAACCCTGCGAAAGCTTGATCTTGGCGACGCGGGCGTCGGTCTTGAAGCCCTTCAGCCTCTCGGCGGCCTGCGTCTTGTCGTCGGTGAGTTTCGCGGCCTTCTGCGCGTCCCCGGAGGACCAGGCGGTCAGGAACCGCTTCGCGGTCGTGCGGACCTCGGACGCGCTGGGCGGGCCCTTCTCGGCCTTCTCCTCACCGTTGCCTTCGTCCGAGGCGACGCTGCCGCCTCCCTTGCTGTCACCTCCGACGAGTGCGTAGACGCCGAAGCCGGTCGCACCGACGACGACTGCGGCGGCGCCACCGATCAGCGCCATCTTCTGAGTGTCACGCATCTGAGAATCTGCCCCTCCACCCCGCCTCAGCCATGCGGCCGAGGACCTGTCCGAGGCACCCTAGAGCACGCGTGCAACATCACGTGCCCCCGGTATCCCCGTTAGGGAGCATATGGACGGGATGCGGATTCGAATAATCACCGGATCAGGGGGCGGGCCTGAACCGGAACCTTACGGGAGCGCCTGCCGTGTCCAGTCCGGTTCAACTCCCGTTCACCCGGCTTCACTCCGGCATCACCGCTGTGCCGCCCCGGTCACGCGACCGGAAGACTCGGATCCACGTCAGATCCACGTCTCGAACCACATCCGGTTGCGCCAGGCGTCCATGGGGATCGTCTCCCCCGTGTAGATGGGCCAGAAGTACACGAAGTTCCACACGATGAGCAGCACCAGGATTCCGGTGCCGACGATCCCCGCGCTGCGCCGGCGCTCCCCCACGCCCGGCGGCCCGGCCAGCGCCCCGGCCGCCATCGCCAGGGCGAGGCAGAGGAACGGCACGAAGACGACCGCGTAGAAGAGGAAGATCGTGCGCTCCTGGTACATGAACCAGGGGAGGTAGCCCGCGGCGATGCCGCACAGCACGGCGCCGGCGCGCCAGTCGCGCCGCAGCAGCCAGCGGTAGAGCGCGTACGCCACCGCGAAGCAGGCCGCCCACCACAGCAACGGCGTGCCCAGCGCGAGGACTTCACGCGCGCAGCCCTCCGTCTGTGACGAGGGGCAGCCGTCGCGGCCTGCCTTGGGCGACTCGTAGAAGTACGAGACGGGGCGCCCGAGGATCAGCCAGCTCCACGGGTTGGACTCGTAGGTGTGGCCGGAGGTCAGGCCCACGTGGAAGTCGTAGACCTCGGCCTCGTAGTGCCACAGGCTGCGCAGCGGCCCGGGCAGCCATCCCCAGGGCCCGCCGGCGCCGTCCTTCTCCGCCCAGTCGCGGAAGTAGCCGCCGGTGGTGGCGAACCAGCCGGTCCAGGACGCGACGTACGTGCCGAAGGCGACGACGGCCGTGGAGGCGAACGCCGGCAGCGCGTCCTTGCGGAGCATCGCGACGAACGGCCGGGGCGCGCCGCCCGTACGGCGTGCGCCCATGTCCCACAGGACGGTCAGCAGTCCGAAGGCGGCGAGGATGTAGAGGCCGTTCCACTTGGTGGCGAAGCCGAGGCCCAGGCAGAGGCCGGCCGCCAGCCGCCAGGGGCGCAGGCCGAAGGAGAAGCGCGCGCCGGTCTCCGGGTCGGGACGGACGTCGGCGCCGCCGCGCGGAACGCCGTCGGCCGGGCCGGACGGGACACCGGAAGGAACGCCGCCGAGGACGGTGGAGCGGGCAGCGGACGGGACGCCGGACACCGCCGAGGCGGAGCCCGCGTGGCCGTTCGCCTGCGTCGCGGGGAGCGACCCGGCGGGGAGGTCCGCCGACGCCTCCGAGGGCAGCGCGTCCGCGAGTCTCGCTCTCGTACGGTCGCGGTCCAGCAGCAGGCAGCCGAAGGCCGCCAGCACCCAGAACATCAGCACCAGGTCGAGCAGCGCGGTGCGGCTCATCACGAAGTGCAGCCCGTCCACGGCCATGAGCGCCCCCGCGAGGCAGCCCAGCGTGGTGGACCGGAACAGGCGCCTGCCGATGCGGCACAGCATCAGCACCGACAGCGTGCCGAGCAGGGCGGTCATGAAGCGCCAGCCGAAGGGCTCCAGACCGAACAGCGACTCACCGAGGCCGATGATCCACTTCCCGGCCGGCGGATGGACGACGTAGGCGCCCTCCGGAGAGAGGGGGATCGTCTGGTCCGGTGCGAGGATCTTGTCGTTGGCCTTCTCCGGCCAACTGCCCTCATAGCCGTACTGGAAGAGGGACCAGGCGTCCTTCGCGTAGTACGTCTCGTCGAATATCACGGCGTGCGGCGAGCCCAGCTGCCAGAAGCGCAGCATCCCGGCGACGAGCGCTACCAGCAGCGGCGCGCCCCACGCCGACCAGCGCACCAGCCGGGCGGAGACGAGCGGCGAGAAGCCGAAGGCGGCGCCGATGCGCAGGTCCGGCTTGGGGAACGGCGGCACCAGGCGCTCGCGGGTGCCGGTACGGGGGCGGCCCGCGTAGCCGAAGCGGCGCAGGCGGGCCTGCCACGTGGGCATGGCGTCCTGGGTCGGCGCGGGCCGGCTCTCCGCTGCGGTGTCGCTCGTCGTCACCGGGCCATCGTAAGGAACCAGCCGGTGCGGGACCGCCGCCACGCGAACTCCGAGCAATTGTGCGGGGCGGGGGTCCGCGGGGGCCAGGCCGGGGCTCCGCGGGCCGCCGTCACGGCGGGGACGGGCGGGGGACGGGCAGGGATGGCCGGGGACGGACGTGCGGCGAGGATCACGTCCCCTGCGAGGATGGCGCCGTGACTGGGACGCTCGTACTGGCCGGAACACCCATCGGGGACGCCGCGGACGCGCCGCCGCGCCTCGCGCGCGAACTGGAGGCGGCCGACATCGTCGCCGCCGAGGACACCCGGCGCCTGCGGCGGCTCACACAGGCGCTGGAGGTGCGCCCCCAGGGCCGGGTCGTGTCCTACTTCGAGGGCAACGAGGCCGCCCGTACAGGGGAGTTGGCCGACGCGCTGGAGGCCGGTTCGCGGGTGCTGCTGGTGACGGACGCGGGCATGCCGTCCGTCTCCGACCCGGGGTACCGGCTCGTGGCCGAGGCCGTACGGCGGGGCATCGGCGTCACGGCGGTGCCGGGACCGTCCGCGGTGCTGACGGCACTGGCGCTCTCGGGACTTCCCGTCGACCGTTTCTGCTTCGAGGGCTTCCTGCCCCGCAAGGCCGGTGAGCGGCGGGCCAGGCTGCGTGAGGCGGCGGACGAGCGGCGGACGCTTGTGTATTTCGAGTCGCCGCGGCGGCTCGAGGAGACACTGCGCGCGATGGCGGAGACGTTCGGCGCCGACCGCCCGGCCGCGGTCTGCCGTGAGCTGACCAAGACGTACGAGGAAGTCAGGCGCGGCGGGCTGGAGGAGCTGGCCGGCTGGGCCGCCGACGGTGTACGCGGCGAGATCACCGTCGTCGTCGGGGGCGCCCCCGAGGGGAGCGGCGAGGAGCTGGACGCGGCGGAGCTGGCCCGCAGGGTCGCGGTACGGGAGGAGGCCGGGGAGCGCCGCAAGGAGGCGATCGCGGCGGTGGCCCGGCAGGTGAGCGTGCCCAAGCGGGAGGTCTTCGACGCGGTGGTGGCGGCGAAGACCGCGGACGCCGGGCAGGCCCGGCAGAACTAGCCAAGGCCAGGGCGGCTCGGCGCACGTCGCGGGCCCGCCGCAGCGCAGCCGGGTCCCCGGGCGCGCCCCAACCCCTCGGCCCCGGGCCGCGGTTCGCGCCTCGGACGGCGAGCCCGCAGCCGCGCCGGCCCCGGCAACCGCAAGCCCGCGTCGAAGGACCGCCCCGGAGGACCCCGGCGCCCCGGGTCGCCAGGCAGGAGCGCCCTGGCCTCCGGCCCCGGGCCCCGGGCCAGACCGGGATCGGCCGCCACCGCGCGGGACCCCGGGCAGGCCCGTGCCCGGCGGACGGGCCCCCGCGGCGCACGGCCTAGGTGTATTGACCTGATGCGTTGTTCACACGGCTGATTGGTGGCTGGCCTCCGAGTGCTGTGTGGCATCGGTGGTGGTTGTAGGTGTGCAGGAAGCTGTCCAGTGCGGCTGTGCGCTCTGCGTTGCTGGCGTAGGGCTGTTGGTAGGCCCATTCATCGAGAAGGGTGCGGTTGAAGCGCTCGACCTTGCCGTTGGTCTGTGGCCGGTAGGCGCGGGTGCGCTTGCCCGTCGCGCCGAGATCGGTCAGAGCCTGCTGGAACAAGCTGCTCTTGCGGTAGGACCAGGCGTTGTCGGTCAGCACCCGCTCGATGCGGCGGATGCCGTGGTGGGCAAAGTGGGCGGCCGCTCGGTAGAGGAAGCCGGCGCATGTGGCTGCCTTCTCATCGGTGTGGACCTCGCTGTAGGCCAGGCGGCTGTGGTCATCGACGGCGGAGTGGATGTAATCGAAGCCGACACCGGTCTTGGTGAGCCGGCTCTCGGCCCGGCCGTGGACACGCCAGCCGCCGCCATCGGGGATACGTCCGAGCTTCTTGACATCGACGTGTACCAACTCGCCGGGAGCCGCGCGTTCGTAGCGTCGGATCACGGTTCCAGTGGGTCGGTCCATCCAGGCCAGCCGGTGCAGACCATGCCGCGTCAGTATCCGGTGAACGGTCGAGGCGGGCAGGCCCAGGATCGGCCCGATCCTGGCCGGTCCCAGCTTGCGGATCCGGCGCAGTTCGCACACCCGGGCCTCGTCTGCGGCCGGGGTGCGACGCGGCGTGGTGTGCGGTCGGCTGGAGCGGTCGTGCAGCCCTGCTTCGCCCTCCCGGCGCCAGCGGCGGACCCACTTGTGGGCGGTGACCCGGGAGATCCCCATCGCACCCGCAACATGAGCGACGGGACAGCCGGAACGGACACGATCGACCAGCAGCCGCCTGCCATGAACAGTCAGACGGGCATTACGGTGGGACACGAAGACCTCCCTGCGGTGCAGTCCTTAGACAGCTCCACCACAGCGGAGGTCTTCGCTATTGATCAAGACCCCAGAGTTAACAACGCTCATGATCAATACACCTAGGATCGGCGCATGCCGACTTCCACGCAGCGGCAGCAGGAGCCGCAGCCCGCGCCGCCGCTGCCCGAACCGCTCCGCGTGCCGGTCGCCGACTCGCACACGCACCTCGACATGCAGGAGCCCTCCGTCGAGGAGGCGATCGCGGCGGCGGCGTCGGTGGGGGTCACCACGCTCATCCAGGTCGGCTGTGATCTTGAGCGCTCCCGCTGGGCCGCCCGGACGGCGGCCGAACACCCCTCGGTGCACGCGACGGTCGCCCTCCATCCCAACGAGGCGCCGCGCGCCGCCGCCCGCGGCGAACTGGAGTCGTCCCTCGCGGAGATCGAGAAACTCGCCGCGCTGCCGCAGGTGCTGGCCGTCGGCGAGACGGGGCTGGACTACTTCCGTACGGGCGAGGACGGGAGGGAATCGCAGCACTACTCGTTCCGTTCGCACATCGCCATCGCCAAGCGGCAGGACCGTGCGCTCGTCATCCACGACCGCGACGCCCACGCCGACGTGCTGCGCATCCTCGACGAGGAGGGAGCGCCGGAGCGGACCGTCTTCCACTGCTTCTCCGGCGACGCGGAGATGGCCGCGCACTGCGCGTCCCGGGGCTGGTTCATGTCCTTCGCGGGGAACGTCACCTTCAAGAACGCGCAGCCGCTGCGCGACGCGCTCGCCGTCGCGCCGCCCGAACTCGTCCTCGTGGAGACCGACGCGCCCTTCCTGACGCCGGCGCCGTACCGCGGACGGCCTAACGCGCCGTACCTCGTTCCGGTCACGCTGCGGGCCATGGCCGAGACGAAGGGCATGTCCGAAGACTCGCTGGCAGAGCACGTGGCCGCCAACACGGCACGAGCCTTCGGCTGTTGAGCGACGCCCCCGGCGGGGCTTGAAACAAGGCCGCACAACAACCCTTTGTGACCAACCGACTTTGGAGAGTGACCGGCCCTCCGGCTACAGTCCGCGCGACATCCCGCCGGAAGTTGGAGCGCGTGTTGAGCCAGACGCAGGGAAGTCATCGCGCGGTGCGCCGTGGGGGCTTCGGGGGCCGGGGTGCGCGCGGGGGGCAGACCAAGGCTCCGCGCGTACCGGAGCAGCGGTACGACGACCACCCGGGCGACGTCCGGGGCCTCACGGTCCGCCCGGGCCTGCCTTCCACGCCTCCCCCGTACCCGCCCTCGGTGTACGCGCCGGCCGCGTCGCCCCACGGTCAGCGCCGGCCGTACGGGCAGCCGCAGCAGACGCCGCCCCGCCCGCAGGGGCAGCCGGTCCCGCCGTACACGCGCAGCCCGCAGAACCCGCCGCCGCGGCAGCCGGGTTCGCCGTCCGCGACTCCCGCGACGCCTCCCGCACCCGCACAGCCCGTGCCCTCCACCGCCTCGGCCGCCACTCCCCCGCCGGCGCCACCGCGCCACGCGCGGAACCCGTACGACACCTATCGCCCGTCCTACGAGCGGTCCGGCAGGGCCCGCCACGCCGCCCCGCCCGCACCGCAGTCCCCACCCGCACCCCCGGCGCAGTCCCCACCACGGCCCACACCCCCGCCCGCACCACCGGCGCCCCCCGAAACCGCACCGCGGACGGCGCCCGAGCCCGAACCCGTCCGTCGTCCCGAGGGCGGCCGGGCCGCCGCGCGCCGCGCGGCCCGCGCGCAGAAGGCCGCCCAGCGCCCCGAGGCGCTGCGCCGCCTGGTGCCGCAGGCCCTCGTCGTGGCGTTCCTCGCGGGCGGCACCTCCGCCTTCGTCGCGCACGACAAGGAGGTCGAGTTGAGCGTCGACGGCACGCCCCGCACGCTCCACACCTTCGCCGACGACGTCGGTGAACTCCTCGCGGAGGAGGACGTGCAGCTCGGCGAACACGACACCGTCGGCCCGTCCCCGCACCAGCCGGTGGCCGACGGCGACGAGATCTCCTTCAGCCACGGCCGCCCCCTCGACCTCACCCTCGACGGCAGAAGGCGCCAGGTGTGGACGACGGAGCGCACGGTGCAGGAGGCGCTGCGGGGCATGGGCGTGCGGACCCGGGGCGCGTCCCTTTCCCTGGCGCCGAGCGCGGACATCCCGAGAAGCGGCCTCGAGCTGGAGGTCCGTACGGAGCGCAACGTCACCTTCATCGCGGACGGTGAGGAGAGGACCGTCCGCACGAACGCCGGAACCGTCCTCGAAGCCCTCGGGGAGACCGGCATCGAACTGCACGGCCTGGACACCACGTCCGCGCCGATGGACAGCTTCCCGCGTGAGGGGCAGACCATCACGGTGATGAGGATCACCGGCAGGGAGAAGGTGAAGGAGGAGCGGATCGCCTTCAAGACCGTGCGGCAGGCGGACCCCGGGCTGGCGCAGGGCACCGAGATCGTGGAGCGGGCGGGCAGCACGGGCATCCGCCGCGTCACCTACCGGCTGCGTACGGTCAACGGCGTACGGGAGAAGCCGCGCCGCATCGCCGTCGAAGTGCTGCGGCATCCCCGCAAGCAGATCATCCGCGTGGGCACGCGGCCGCTGCCGCAGTCCGTTCCGGGCGCCGATCACCTCGACTGGGCGGCGCTGGCGCACTGCGAGTCCGGCGGCCGTCCCGCCGCCGTCGACGGCTCCGGACACCACGGCGGGCTCTACCAGTTCGACGCCCCTACGTGGCAGGCGATGGGCGGCAGAGGCCGCCCGCAGGACGCTCCCGCGCAGGAGCAGACGTACCGCGCGAAGAAGCTGTACGTCTCGGAGGGGGCGAGTCCGTGGCCGTACTGCGGCCGTAAACTGACCAGGTGACCGCAGCCCACGACCCTGATCACGACCCCGATCACGAGCCTGATCACGCGCCTGACGACCGCCAGGACGCACTCATGGGCGCGGCCGACATCCGCGAGCTCGCCGGTGCCCTGGGCGTGCGGCCCACGAAGCAGCGCGGGCAGAACTTCGTCATCGACGCCAACACGGTCCGCAGGATCGTGCGCACGGCGGACATCCACTCCGACGACGTCGTGCTGGAGATCGGGCCCGGCCTCGGATCGCTCACGCTCGCGCTCCTCCAGACCGCGGAACGCGTCGTCGCCGTCGAGCTGGACGACGTGCTGGCGGCCGGCCTCCCGGCCACGGTCGAGGCCCGGCTGCCGCACCGCGCCGGGCGCTTCGAGCTCGTGCACGCGGACGCGATGCACGTGACGCGGCTGCCGGGGCCGCCGCCGACCGCGCTCGTGGCCAACCTCCCCTACAACGTGGCCGTTCCGGTGCTGCTGCAGATGCTGGCGGCCTTCCCGACGCTGCGGCACGGCCTGGTCATGGTGCAGTCGGAGGTCGCCGACCGCCTCGCGGCGCCGCCCGGTTCGAGGGTGTACGGCGTGCCGTCGGTCAAGGCGTCCTGGTACTGCGAGGTGAAGCGGGCGGGCGCGATCGGGCGCAGCGTCTTCTGGCCCGCGCCGAACGTGGACTCCGGTCTGGTCTCGTTCGTACGCCGTGATCCCCCGCGCACCGCTGCCACACGTGACGAGGTCTTCGCCGTCGTGGACGCGGCGTTCGCGCAGCGCCGCAAGACCCTCCGTTCGGCGCTCGCCCGGTGGGCGGGTTCCGCGTCGGCGGCCGAGGATGCCCTGACGGGTGCGGGCGTCTCGCCGCGTGCGCGCGGAGAGCAGCTGACGGTCGGGGAGTTCGCCGCGATCGCCGAGTACGGGGCGAAGCACATGGACGTACTCAGGAACGCGGGGCAGCGTGAGAGGTGAGCAGGTGACCACAGGTACGGGCGGCGTGACCGCGCGGGTGCCCGCGAAGGTCAACGTCCAGCTGGCGGTGGGCGGTCGGCGTCCGGACGGCTTCCACGGCCTGGCCAACGTCTTCCTCGCCGTCGGCCTCCATGACGAGGTCACCGCGAGCCCGGCGAGCCCGGCCGACGGCGGCCAGGGCCCCCAGCTCACGGTCTCGGGCCCGGACGCCCGGCACGTACCGCTGGACGGGAGCAACCTGGCGGCGCGCGCCGCGCGGCTGCTCGCCGAACGGCACGGGCGCGAGCCGCACGTGCGGCTGCACATCGCCAAGGACATCCCCGTCGCGGGCGGCATGGCGGGCGGCAGCGCCGACGCGGCGGGTGCGCTGCTGGCGTGCGACGCGCTGTGGGAGACCCGCACGTCTCCGGACGAACTGCGCGCTCTCGGCGCGGAGTTGGGGTCCGACGTGCCGTTCGCCCTGGTGGGCGGGGCCGCGTTGGGGCAGGGACGTGGCGAGCTGCTGACGCCGCTGGAGACGGGCGGCACATTCCACTGGGTGTTCGCGGTCGCGGACGGCGGCCTGTCCACACCAGCCGTATACCGCGAGTGCGACAGGCTGCGTGAGGCCGCCGGCACGGGCGCGGACGCCGACTCCGTACCGGAGCCCCGGCCTTCGCAGGACCTGCTCGACGCGCTGCGCACGGGCGACGCGGCGGCGCTGGCGGCGGCGATGGCCAACGACCTTCAGGCGGCGGCCGTTTCGCTGCGCCCGTCGCTCACGGACACCCTCAAGACCGGCACCGCGGCCGGCGCCCTCGCCGCGCTGGTCTCCGGCTCCGGCCCGACGTGCGCGTTCCTGGCCCGGGACTCCGGCTCGGCGTCCGTGATCGCCGCCGCGCTGGAGGATTCGGGGCACTGCCGTGCCGCACGCGTCACCACCGCACCGGCTTCCGGAGCGACGCTGGTCGAGTAGTGAGCCCGGGGGCCGGGGGCCCGCCCGGCCCGCGGGCTCCACTTCACACCTCAGTCGGTCCCGCTGGGGATCACACAGTTCTCCGGCTGTTCCCGGCCCTCCGGCCAGCCCAGGCCGACGAACTTCAGCTTGCCGCGGCCCTCCCGGCCCGGGTCCAGCTCGACCACCGCGGCCGGCTTGTCGTACGCGTTGCCGCCGCTGGTCAGGCAGATCAGCCCGCTCGTGCCCCGCACCCGGTGCCGGGAGTGGAACAGCGACCACTGGCTGCCTACGTCCTCGCGGCCGGGCACCGCCTCCGCGCCGCCCTCCTGCGCGTGGTGCAGCGCCTTGCCGATGGTGACGAGGCCGTCGTGGACGAGCATCGTCCTGGAGTCCTCCAGGTTGGGGACGGAGCCGAGGTTCACGCCCTCGCTGCGCGTCGTCCCGATCAGCTTCTTCAGGGTCTCCAGGGCCGCTTCGGGCTCGGTGAGGTACTGGGGCAGCTCCTCCTCGGTGGGCTCGCGGTCGTGGTCCGCCTCCCACTTCTCCCTCCAGTCGGCCAGCTCCTCGCGCCAGGCGTCCGGATGAGCGGGGGCGGCGTACTGCACCGTCACCTTCGGCTCGCCGTCCTCGCCTCGCAGCTGCTCCCAGTCCTTCTCCGTCATGCTCTGCCGCAGCGACGCGGCGTCGGAGCCGGCGACGATGGTGTAGTGCCGCTTCGCGCAGTCCACTTGGGCGAGCTTGAGGGCGAAGATCCTCAAGTGCAGCGTGCGGCCCGCGAAGTAGACGGTCTCGGCGCCGGAGTCGCAGATGTTGTTGGCCGTCTGGGTGAACTGGTTGCCGGTCGAGCCGGGTTCGTCGATCGCCGGGGACTCGAAGGGCATCGCGGCGGGACCGGACGGGCCCTGCTCCTCGATCCCGCTGAACGCCTTCGCCAGCGACTCGTTGTAGCCGTCGCCGCGCCGGTCGTAGACCAGCACCGTCTTGCGGTCCTCCCGGCCGCGTTCGCCGTTGAAGTTGGCCAGTGCCTGTGCCGCGTCGTGATTGGTGGCGATGACGCGGGCCAGGCCGGGGAACCTCGGCTTCGCCGTCCCGTCCGTACTGTCCACGTTCGCGATCCGGTCCCCGCTGATCCGGGAGGCGAGCACGGGGACCTTGTGCTCGGTGAGCCGCTTGACCGCCGCCTCGGTGTCGTCGAGGCTCAGGTTGAAGCCGGTGACGGCGCGCAGCCGGTCCTCGGACGAGTCGGCCATCCGCAGCAGGGTGTCCACGACCTTGTCCTGGTGGCCGTAGGCACGCCCGGGGTTGGCGAGCACCAGCCGGATCTTCGGCGGCTCCCCCTCGCCCTCGTTGGCCTGCAACTGCCCCAGATACGCGCCCTGGAGGTCGCTGCGCATCTGCCGGCGCAGGGACGGCTTGTCCGACTGGAGCGGCAGCATCACCGCCACCGTGACGTGCGGCTCGTCGTCGATCTTCTTGTTCTGGCGTGCGATGGCCCTGGCGACGTCCCGTATCTCGGGCGTCCCGAAGTCGTAGCCGTCGCCGTTGACGCCGACGCATTCGCCGTCGACCCGCTCGATCCCGTCGACGCAGGTGTCGGGCTTCTGGAGGAAGTACAGCAGGAGCAGGCCGCACGCCGTGACCGTCCCCACGGCCAGCAGCGCGTAGAGGATCTTCTTCCACCTGGGCATCCCCGCTACCTCCTTCGCCCGAGCTGTTCGGTGCAGGTGCAGCGCCGTAACGGCTGGTCGTTCGCGGCCAGTTCACGCCATTCGGTCGCCGTCTTGCTGAGCTTCCCGGCCCCGGGAAAGTCCATGATCGACAACAGCTCCAGCAGCCTGGCGAGCGTGCGGGCCGTCTCCCGTCCGGTCGGTCTGGTCCGTTCCTCGCACAGCCACACCGCGTGCAGCAGCTGGTCGACGGTGCGCTGCAGCGCCGGTCCGTCCTCCACCGCGACCAGGCCCTGTGCGCGCTCACGGCGGCCGTCCACGTCGCCCGGGTACGGCGCCTGCGCGATGTCCAGCAGCTCCGCGCACCACTCCCCGGGACGTCCCGGCAGCGTGCCCGCGAGATGACTGACGACGTCGTCCGCGCCGCCGGAGACCAGGTGATGGTTCATCCGGTGCGTCGTGACCGAGCGGAACGCGCGGTCGTCCGGGGCCTGTTGGTCCGGCGCCCCTCCGCCCGCCCCGTCATCCGTCCTGCTCCCGGCCCCCTCGTCCGCCGCCGCGCGTTCCGCGTAGTGGTCCCGCAGCAGGTGGTGGTCGGCGTGCCAGGCGGCGCCGCCGGGGCGCAGCCCGTACAGCCGGTGCACCAGCATCTGACGCAGCCCAAAGTCCGCGATGAAGTGCCGCTCGCAGCTGGGCCATCCGGTGTCGGTGAGCAGCGTCGAGACGTTGTGCGCCGTCAGGCGGTGCACCTGGCCCGACTGGTGATGGCGGAGCAGTACGTCGGCGCACTCCTCGTCGTGCGCCACCGACAGGTGGGTGAGCAAGTCCAGCCACTGGGCACGGTGTTCGTCCGGCAGCCCCACCGGCAACTGGTCCAGGACCAGCTCCTGGAGCAGCACCTGAGCCACCGGCCGCTCGGGGGCGCCGTCGCCGGGAAGCCGCAGCGGAGCGTCCAGTACGTCCCGGTCGTTGGCGCCGGCGGGCATCCGGAAGGAGGCCGCCGCCGCGGCCAGCCGCATCACCGTGTGCGGCCGCCCGCCGCTCAGCCGCGCGACGGCGCCGTCGACGCGGCGGCGGTTGGCGCCGCCCTCGGGCTCCGCCCGCGTCTGCCTGCGCTCGGTCTCCCGGCGGATCTGGTCCCCGGTGAGCAGAGGCATCCGCAGCAGCAGCACGCCGTCGGCGAGCGGCACCTGGTCCGACCCCTCGCCGGTACGACGGGACCACGCCGGCGCCTTGCCGTCGGCGGGCCGGAACACGGCCGGGGGCGACGCGTCCCCGGGCGGCAGACCGGCGTGCAGGAAGGCGCCGCCGTCGGGCCTGCGCGCCGTGCCGACGATCACCACGCGGTCGCGCTGCCCGCCCCGCCGGTCGGTGAGCACGGCGCGCAGCAGCCCCTCCCCCAGCGGCGACTCGGCGTGGTCGAGCAGCAGGCCCGGACGGCCGACCCGGCGCAGCCAGCCGGACGCCGACGCGTACGCCGCCTCCAAGTCCTCGCGCAGCGCCCGGAAGAGGAAGCCCTCCGCGACCTCCCGCGCCTCGTCGCCGGCCTGGAAGTCGTCGGCGAGATTGCTCAACCCGTGCCTGGGCTGGCCCGCGGCGCCGGGATAGGCGCCGTAGATCCGCTGCAGTTCCACCCTGCCCCGGGGCGCCAGGCGATCGAAGAGGGCGTCCAGCAGGGCGGTGCTCGCTGCCGCCGGATACTGGCCGAGCCCGTCCGCGACCAGGGCGGTCAGCAGGTTCCGTACGGTGCCGTGGAGCACGCCCGTCCAGAAGTCGCCCGCCGCCAGGCCGCGCAGGCGCTGCCGCTGGGGCAGCTCCCCGTACCGTTCGACCTCCGCCGCGACCGCCGCGGAGGTGCCGTCCGCGACGCCGGACGCGATCACCGCGAGGCCCGCGAAGAGCCTGGGGAAGGCGAACGAGCCGCCCGTCCCCTGCCAGCTGCTCAGCCGCCGGGCGACCTCGGCGAGGGCCTCGGTGGCGGCCGAGCGTGCGCCGGGCTCCGCAGCGGCACGGACCTCGAACACCGGTGAGGCGCAGTCCAGATGGATCACCGGCACCTTGGCGGCGAAACCGTCCCGCACCTCGCGCAGCAGGCGCCCCTTGTGCATTCCGGGGCCGCCGGTGAGCAGCACCACGGGGAGGTCGGGGCCGTACGTCAGGTCCCGTTCGGCGCCGGAAGGCGACCGGCCCAGCAGGTGCGCGAAGAAGCCGTCCTGCTCCAGCAGCTTCTCGTACCCGAGGTCTTCGCGCACGGACTCCCCCATGGAGTGCTCCCCAGCCCGGCGCAGGCTGCCCGGGATCGGTCAACTGTGACCGGTGTGCCACGCAACGTTAGCGGAACACGCATTTGTTCATCGAGAGCAAATGCGGCCGAACAAAGGGGAGTTGACAGAGTGTCAGTGAGTCACGGGAGGGGACGGCGGGCCCTGGCCCGGGTCTTCGGGAACGCTCATGGCCTGCTGGAAGCCGGAGTTGACCGCGGTGATGCCGCCGTCGACAGGAAGCGTGACGCCCGTGATCCACTCCGCGTCGGCGGACGCCAGGAAGGCGACGGCCGCGGCGATGTCACCGGGGCGTCCGACCCTGCCCAACGGGTAGAGGGCGGCGGCACGTTCGAGGGCCGCGTCCCGCCCGGCCCACGCCTCGGTGCGCACCGTGCCGGGGGCGACGAGGTTGACGCGTACGCCGCGCGGTCCGCCGTCGCCCGCGAGGGTACGGGTCAGGGAGGCGAGAGCGGCCTTGGCGGCGCTGTAGGCGTGGTTGCCGAAGTCCTGAATGCCGTTGACCGAGCCGACGTTGACGATCGCGCCGCGTCCGCCCGCCGCCGCCAGGTGCGGCATCGCGGCGCGTGCGCAGCGGAAGGCGCCGGAGAGGGTGGTGTCCAGATCGCCGTCCCAGACCGAGTCCGGCTCGTCCTCCAGGAGTTCGGCGTCCGGGGAGCAGCGGTAGGCGTTGTTGACCAGTACGTCGAGGCGGCCGAAGTGGCCCACGGCCTGTGACACGGCCGCCTCGACGGCCTGCCTGTCGCGCACGTCGCAGGCGGCGGCGAGGGCTTCGCCGCCGCCCGCACGGATCGCCTCCGCCGTACGCTCGGCCCGCTCACGGTCCAGGTCGGTCACCGTCACCCCCGCGCCCTCGGACGCCAGTCGGCGGGAGACGGCCGCGCCGATCCCCTGCCCGGCGCCGGTGACCAGCGCCGCGTAACCCTCGAACCGACCCATGGAGTACGGGAGTTACGCCTGAGCGGCGTGGGAGACGAAGGCGGACCAGGCGCCGGGGGCGACGGCGAGCTGTGGGCCTTCCTTGTCCTTGGAGTCCCTGACGTGGACGGTGCCGGGGCAGGCGGCGACCTCGACGCAGCTGTCGCCTTCGGTGCCGCTGTAGCTGGACTTGCTCCAGGAGAGGGCGACTTCGACGCAGTCGTCGCCCGAAGGGCTGCTGTAGCTCGACTTGAACCATGCCAGTCCGGTGGTCATAGCGCTCCTCGCATCCGCTGCAGCAGGCTCATGGATTCGGAGTGGGAGAGAGCCTGTGAGCGCATCTTGGCATACCGCATCTGCAGCACGCTGACCTCTTTCTGGTCGGAGATCAACCGTCCGTTCTCCTGCCCCTCGCTGTAGCCCAGCCAGCGGTGATACGGAGTCTCCAGGAGCCGTACGGGGCCGTGGAGGCAGGCGTGCTCCTGCGCGGTAGCGGGCACGATCTGGATCTCCACGTTGCGCAACCTGCCGCGCTCCAGCAGGTGTTCGAGCTGTTCCCGGGTGACCGCGACACCGCCGAGCCGCCGCATCAGAACGGCCTCCTCGATGATGAAGCTGAACGCCGAGTTGGGAAGCTCGTCCAGCAGCCGCTGCCGCTCCGCCCTCGCCGTGACCTGTGATTCGAGCTGGCTGTCCTCCAGCGGCGGCAGGCTGTTGTCGAAGACGGCACGCGCATACGTCTCCGTCTGCAGCAGCCCCGGCACCAGACGGCACTCGTACGTGCAGAGGTTGACCGCCTCCTTCTCCAGCCGTGCCCATTCACGGAACCACGTCGCCAACCCCGGCTGCCGCCCGACGTGTTGAGCCGCAGCGCGCAGCACCCCGAAGGCGTTGAGGGCCTCTTCGGCCTTCTCGACGAAGTCCGGCGGCGGCAGTCGGCGGCCCTGCTCGATCGAGGAGATCATCGGGTGCGAGTACTGCACCTCCTCGGCCAGCGCGTGCTGGGTGAACCCGGCCCGCTCCCGGAAGACCTTCACGACCGCGCCGAAGGACTTGAGGCTGTCCGACGTGTCCGGCTCGCTGACCCAAGACCTGCCCGCGCTGTGCGCCATTTCCGGCCCCCTCCGGTACCGCTGTACTGGCCTTCGCCCTGGCCTGTTCCCACTTGGAGATGCTCACAGAGAGTTAACGGATGTGTCCACCGGGTGGTGCTCGTACGCAGGGGCCGCGTACCGGCTGCGGGACCGTCCGGCTCGCCCGCACGGGCGACGGGAGTGCTGCGAACGAGGTAGCCGCAGCGCTCCTGGCGGCCCTGGACGAGGTAGCGGGCCTCCCGGCGCCGTGCTGGACTGAGCGAGGTGCTGTACAGGGCGCACCTGCGTGGTCGCAAGGCGTGACAGTGAGGATTCGGAGGCAGCGCGTGGCCGGGTCGCGAGACGACGAGCAGCTCGCCGGGCGGTAAGGCCGTGCTCCGGACCTCGGTCATCGTCGTCGTCTCGGTGGCGTACCTGGGCCTGCTCTTCGCCGTGGCCTTCTACGGAGACCGGCGGGCGGACACCGGCCGGAGCATCATCAACAACGGCACTGTCTACGCGCTGTCCCTTGCCGTGTATGCCACGTCGTGGACGTTCTACGGCAGCGTGGGCCAGGCCGCCACAGAAGGTGTCGCCTTCCTTCCGGTCTATCTGGGGCCGACCCTCATGTTCGCGCTGGGCTGGCTGGTGCTGCGCAGAATCATCCGGATCAGCCGCCGTCACCGGATCACCTCGCTGGCGGACTTCGTCTCCGCCCGCTACGGCAAGAGCGCCGCACTGGGCGGTCTGGTGACGGTCATCGCCGTGATCGGGATCGTCCCCTACATCTCGCTTCAACTGAAAGCGGTGTCCGACACCTTCGAGATCATCCGGCGGTATCCCAAGAGCCCTTCCACCCCGGATCTGGGCCACGTCCCGCTGATGGCGGACACCGGGTTGTATGCGGCGTTGCTGCTCGCCGCGTTCACCATCCTCTTCGGCACCCGGCACCTGGACACCACCGAACGCCACGAAGGCATGGTCGTCGCCATCGCGTTCGAGGCCGTGGTCAAGCTCGTGGCGTTCCTCGCGGTCGGGGTCTTCGTGGCCTTCTGGATGTTCGGCGGGCTCGGTGACCTGTTCTCCCAGGCAGCCGAAATCAACCTGACCAGGTTGTTCACGCTGCGGGACCAGACCTCGTACGGCGAGTGGATCTGGCTGAACCTGCTGTCCATGCTGGCGATCGTGCTGCTGCCCCGGCAGTGGCAGATGATCTTCGTCGAGAACGTCGACGAGAAGCACCTCAAACGGGCGATGTGGCTGTTCCCCCTGTACATGCTCGCGATCACCTTCTTCGTACTTCCGATCGCGGCCGGCGGGCTGCTGCGCTTCGGGAACTCCGTCGAAGCCGACACCATCGTGCTGGCCCTGCCGATGGCCGAAGGCCAGCAGGCCCTCGCACTGCTCGTCTTCATCGGCGGCCTCAGCGCTGCCACCGGCATGATCATCGTCGAGACGGTCGCGCTCAGCACCATGGTGTCGAACTCACTCGTCATGCCGCTGCTGCTGCGTGGCAAGTCCCGGCTGACGCACCGGGACGATCTGGCGGGGCTGGTGCTGGGCATCCGCCGGGTGACGATCGTGCTGATCCTGCTGCTCGGCTACGCGTACTTCCGGCTCGCCGGCGAAGGGCCGGCGCTGGTGTCGATCGGCCTGGTGTCGTTCGCCGCCGTGGCACAGTTCGGGCCCGCGATCCTCGGCGGCCTGTTCTGGAAGGGCGGGACCCGTCAGGGCGTCATGGTGGGCCTGCTCGCCGGATTTACCGTGTGGGTCTACACGTTGCTGCTGCCGAACTTCGCCGAATCCGGCCTGCTGCCTCAGTCACTCCTGCATGAGGGTCCCTGGGGCATCGAGCTGCTCCGGCCGCAGCGACTGTTCGGCCTTCCGCGGCTGGACCCGATGAGCAACGCCATGTTCTGGAGCATGCTGCTGAACATCGGCGGATACGTCGGCGTCTCACTCGCCGGCCGGCCGGACGCCGCCGTGCGGGCGCAGGCGGAGCAGTTCGTCGAGACCCCGGAGGGGCCTGGCCGGCAGCGGCGCTGGCAGGTCCGTGCCACGGTCGGCGAACTGCACACGCTGCTGGAACGCTTCCTGGGGAAGGACGGCGCGCAGCGTGCGCTGGGCGCCTACCCCGGGAGGAGACCCGACTCGCTGGCGTCCAAGGCGGCCCCGGAGCTGGTCCATCACGCGGAGGCCCAGCTCGCCGGGTCGGTCGGTGCGGCCTCGGCGCGGCTCGCGGTCGACGCCGTGGCCGGAGGGGAGCAGGTCCGCAGCGATGAAGTGATGGAGATGATCGGCGAGGCGTCGGAGCGGGTCGAGCTGGTCCGGCGGCGGCTGGAGTTGCTGTACGACGCGACCGGCGGCGTCGGCACCACCCTGGATGTGACCCGTACGGCCGAGGAACTCGCGCAGGTCGCGGTCCCGCGCTTCGCCGACTACGTCACCGTCGACCTGGCCGAGTCCGTGCTGGGCGGTGACGAACCAGGGTTCAACGGCACCAGCATCAGCACGAGCGGCGGCAGTACGCGGCTGCGGCGCGTCGCCTTCAGCGGCATCCGCGACGATCCACCTCTCTTTCCGGTCGGCGAGCTGATCACCCGAGGCCCCCACTCCCCCGAGGCCCGGAGTGCCGAGAGCGGGCAGGCGGTCCTGGTGCCCCGGCTCAGTGAATCCCCGGGCTGGCAGACCGTGGACAAGCGGCGGGCCTCGCGGGTCCTCCAGTACGGCATCCATTCGCTCATCGCGGCGCCACTGCGGGCCCGCGGTGTACTGCTGGGCGTCGTCAACTTCTGGCGCTCGGAGAAACCCGAGCCATACGAGCAGGACGATCTCTCCCTCGCGGCCGAACTCGCCGCCCGCGCCGCCGTCTCACTCGACAACGCACGCCGCTACACCCGCGAACACGGCATGGCCGTCGCACTCCAGCGCCGACTGCTGCCCCGGGCGCTGCCCGAGCAGAACGCCGTCGAGGTCGCCTCCCGCTACCTGCCCGCACAGGAAGGCGTCGGCGGCGACTGGTTCGACGTCATCCCCCTGCCCGGCGCCCGCGTCGCACTCGTCATGGGCGACGTCGTCGGACACGGACTGCACGCCGCCGCCACCATGGGACGGCTGCGCACCGCCGTGCACAACTTCTCCTCCCTCGACCTTCCCCCCGACGAACTCCTCGGCCACCTCGACGAGTTGATCATCCGTCTCGAACAGGACGCGCCCGGTGACAGGACCGCCATCGCCGGCGCCACCTGCCTGTACGCGATCTACGACTCGGTGACCCGCAACTGCGCCATCGCCAAGGCCGGACACCCGGCGCCCGCACTGGCGCGGCCCGACGGCACCGTCGAGTTCCTGGACGTACCGGCCGGGCAGCCTCTCGGCATCGGCGGACTGCCCTTCGAGTCCACCGAATTGCAACTGCCCGAGGGCAGCAGGCTCGTCCTGTTCACCGACGGACTCGTCGAGCGCCGCGACCAGGACATCGACACCGGGCTCCGGCTGCTCAGCGAGACGCTGGCGCACCCGGAGCACTCACCCGAGGAGACCTGCGAAGCCGTGCTCGACGCCCTCCTCCCGGAACTGCAGAGCGACGACATCGCACTGCTCGTCGCCCGCACCAAGGTGCTCGGCGCCGGGCAGATCGCGGAGTGGGAAGTGGAATCCGACCCCGCCGCAGTCCGCCGCGTACGGGCCGCCGTTTCCGAACGGCTCACGGAATGGGACCTGGAGGACCTCGTCGAGACCACGGAGCTGATCCTCAGCGAACTGACCACCAACGCGATGCGTCACGGCGCCGGGCCCATCAACGTACGGCTCATCCGCGACCGCACGCTCATCTGCGAAGTCTTCGACCACAGCAGCACCTCACCGCACCTGCGCTACGCCGCCACCATGGACGAAGGCGGACGCGGCCTCTTCCTCGTCGCACAGGTGGCCGAACGCTGGGGCACGCGCTACACCGAGGACGGCAAGGTCATCTGGGCGGAGCAGACAGTACGGGATCGCGCAGAGTGCAGCGACGACCACGCTGTGTTGAACTGAGCAGAGTGCCGGCTGTGCGGTGCCGACCGGCGCCCGGTGCGGCACCGGACACCTGGGCGGTCGCAAGGCCTGAGATTGAGGATGCGGAGGCAGCCCGTGGCGGAGTCGCAGGACGACGAGCAGCTCGCCGGGCGCCTCGCTGCCGTGACGGCGCTGGCGATCGTGCTGATCGTCCCGCCGTTCCTCACGCAGTTCGACCGCACGGACCGGGTCTTGGGCGTACCGGTGCTCTGGGCCTACCTCTACCTCGTCTGGGCGATGGTGATCGTCCTGGTCGCCGTCATCGGCGGCAGATCGAGGTAGCGCCGTGCTCGACACCTGGGTCATCGTCGTCGTCTCGGTGGCGTACCTGGGCCTGCTCTTCGCCGTCGCCTTCTACGGAGACCGGCGGGCGGACAGACGCCGGAGCCTGATCAACAACGCCACGGTCTACGCGCTGTCCCTCGCCGTGTACGAGACCGCCTGGGGCTTCTACGGCAACGTGGGCACGGCCGCCACGTCCGGAATCGGCTTCCTGTCGGTCTATCTCGGGCCGATGCTCATGTTCGCGCTGGGCTGGCTGGTGCTGCGCAGAATCATCCGGATCAGCCGCCGTCACCGGATCACCTCGCTGGCGGACTTCGTCTCCGCCCGCTACGGCAAGAGCGCCGCGCTCGGCGGCCTGGTGACGGTCATCGCCGTGGTCGCCCTGATCCCCTACATCTCACTGCAGCTCAAAGCGGTCTCCAACACCTTCGAGATCCTGCGGCGGCACCCCAAGATCACATCCACCTCGGACCTGGGCCACGTACCGCTCTTCGAGGACACCGGGTTCTACGTGGCGCTGCTGCTCGCCGCGTTCACCATCCTCTTCGGCACCCGCCACCTGGACACCACCGAACGCCACGAAGGCATCGTCACCGCCATCGCCTTCGAGTCCGTGGTCAAGCTCGTTGTGTTCCTCTCGGCCGGGATCTTCGTGACCTTCTGGCTGTTCGACGGGTTCGACGACCTGTTCGCCCAGGCCGCCGACGCCGACCTGACCAAGCTCTTCACCCTGCGCGAGGAGACGGGCTACGGCGAGTGGATCTGGCTGAACCTGCTGTCCATGCTGGCGATCGTGCTGCTGCCCCGGCAGTGGCAGATGATCTTCGTCGAGAACGTCGACGAGAAGCACCTCAAACGGGCGATGTGGCTGTTCCCCCTGTACATGCTCGCGATCACCTTCTTCGTACTTCCGATCGCGGCCGGCGGGCTGCTGCGCTTCGGGGAGTCCGTCGACGCCGACACCTTCGTACTGGCCCTGCCGATGGCCGAAGGCCCGCAGGTGCTCGCGCTGCTCGTCTTCATCGGCGGCCTCAGCGCGGGCACCAGCATGATCATCGTCGAGACGGTCGCGCTCAGCACCATGGTCTCCAACTCACTCGTCCTTCCGCTGCTGCTGCGCGGCAAGTCCCGCCTGGTGCGCCGCGACGAGCTCGCCGGGCTGGTGCTGGGCATCCGACGGGCGACCATCGTGCTGATCCTGCTGCTGGGCTACGCGTACTTCAGGCTCGCGGGCGAGGGCCCGGCTCTGGGAATGATCGGCACAGTGTCGTTCGCGGCGGTGGCACAGTTCGGGCCCGCGATCCTGGGCGCCCTGTTCTGGAAGGGCGGGACCCGTCTGGGCGTACTGGTGGGCCTGGTCGCGGGGTTCGCCGTGTGGGCGTACACGCTGCTGCTGCCCAGCTTCGCCGAATCCGGCCTGCTGCCGTCCTCGTTCCTGCGGGACGGCCCGTTCGGCATCGAGCTGCTGCGGCCGCAGCAGCTTTTCGGCCTGACGGGGATGGACCCGATCAGCAACGCGATGTTCTGGAGCATGCTGCTGAACATCGGCGGATTCGTCGGAGTCTCACTCGCAGGCCGGCCGAACGCGGTCGAGCGGGCCCAGGCCGACCAGTTCGCCGACATCCTCGCCGTGCCCGCGGCGGAGCGGCGCTGGCAGGTCCGTGCCACGGTCGGCGAACTGAAGACGCTGCTGGAGCGCTTCCTCGGGAAGGACGGAGCGAAGCGGGCGCTGAGCTCCTACTCCGGAAGGAGACCCGACTCGCTGGCGTCCAAGGCGGCCCCGGAGCTGGTCCATCACGCGGAAGCCCAGCTCGCGGGCTCCATCGGCGCCGCGTCCGCCCGGCTCGCGGTCGACGCCGTGGCCGGAGAGGAGCAGGTCCGCAGCGACGAAGTGATGGAGATGATCGGCGAGGCGTCGAAGCGGGTCGAGCTGGTCCGGCGGCGGCTGAAGCTGCTGTACGACGCGACCGGCGGCGTCGGCACCACCCTGGATGTGACCCGTACGGCCGAGGAGCTGGCACAGGTGTCGGTCCCGCGCTTCGCCGACTACGTCACCGTCGACCTGGCCGAGCCCGTGCTGGGCGGTGACGAGCCCGGGGTGAACGGCACGAGCATCTCCACGAGCGACGGGGGCGCCCGGATGCGGCGCACGGCCTTCGACGGCATCCGAGGCAACGCTCCCCTCTTCCCCGTCGGCGACCTGATCACTTTCGTGCCGTCCTCGCCGCAGGCACGCAGTGTCGAGAGCGGGCAGGCGGTCCTGGTGCCCCGGCTCGGCGAGTCCCCGGGCTGGCAGGCCGTGGATCACGAACGGGCGTCGCGCGTCATCGACTTCGGCATCCATTCGCTCATCACCGCCCCGCTGCGCGCCCGTGGCGTACTGCTGGGCGTCGTCAACTTCTGGCGCTCGGAGAAACCCGAGCCATACGAGCAGGACGATCTCTCCCTCGCGGCCGAACTCGCCGCCCGCGCCGCGGTGTCCCTCGACAACGCACGCCGCTACACCCGCGAACACGGCATGGCCGTGGCGCTGCAGCGCAGGCTGCTGCCCCGGGCGCTGCCCGAGCAGAACGCCGTCGAGGTCGCCTCCCGCTACCTGCCCGCACAGGAAGGCGTCGGCGGCGACTGGTTCGACGTCATCCCCCTGCCCGGCGCCCGCGTCGCCCTGGTCATGGGCGACGTCGTGGGACACGGACTGCACGCCGCCGCCACCATGGGACGGCTGCGCACCGCCGTGCACAACTTCTCCTCCCTCGACCTTCCCCCCGACGAACTCCTCGGCCACCTCGACGAGTTGATCATCCGTCTCGAACAGGACGCGCCCGGTGACAGGACCGCCATCGCCGGCGCCACCTGCCTGTACGCGATCTACGACTCGGTGACCCGCAACTGCGCCATCGCCAAGGCCGGACACCCGGCGCCCGCACTGGCGCGGCCCGACGGCACCGTCGAGTTCCTGGACGTACCGGCCGGGCAGCCTCTCGGCATCGGCGGACTGCCCTTCGAGTCCACCGAATTGCAACTGCCCGAGGGCAGCAGGCTCGTCCTGTTCACCGACGGACTCGTCGAGCGCCGCGACCAGGACATCGACACCGGGCTCCGGCTGCTCAGCGAGACGCTGGCGCACCCGGAGCACTCACCCGAGGAGACCTGCGAAGCCGTGCTCGACGC
>NZ_LJGT01000038.1:50465-473270 GCF_001751365.1 Streptomyces abyssalis
GGACACGGACTGCACGCCGCCGCCACCATGGGACGGCTGCGCACCGCCGTGCACAACTTCTCCTCCCTCGACCTTCCCCCCGACGAACTCCTCGGCCACCTCGACGAGTTGGTGACGCGCCTCGAACAGGACGCCGTCGCAGCCGACGACAGGACCACCATCGCCGGCGCCACCTGCCTGTACGCGATCTACGACTCGGTGACCCGCAACTGCGTCATGGCAAGGGCCGGGCATCCGGCGCCGGCGCTCGTACGGCCCGACGGCACCGTCGAGTTCCTGGACGTACCGGCCGGGCTGCCGCTGGGGATCGGCGGACTGCCCTTCGAGTCCACCGAGTTGGAACTGCCCGAGGGCAGCAGGCTCGTCCTGTTCACCGACGGGCTCGTCGAGCGCCGCGACCAGGACATCGACACCGGGCTCCGGCTGCTCAGCGAGACGCTGGCGTACCCGGAGCACTCACCCGAGGAGACCTGCGAAGCCGTGCTCGACGCACTGCTGCCGGAACTGCAGAGCGACGACATCGCGCTGCTCGTCGCGCGTACGCGGGTGCTGGGGGCCGGGCAGGTCGCGGAGTGGGAAGTGGAATCCGACCCGGCCGCAGTCCGCCGTGTGCGTTCCGATGTGTCCGAACGGCTCACGGAATGGGGCCTGGAGGACCTCGTGGAGACCACGGAGCTGATCCTCAGCGAGCTGCTCACCAACGCGATGCGTCACGGCGCCGGGCCCATCAACGTACGGCTCATCCGCGACCGCACGCTCATCTGCGAGGTCTTCGACCACAGCAGCACCTCACCGCACCTGCGCTACGCCGCCACCATGGACGAAGGCGGACGCGGCCTCTTCCTCGTCGCACAGGTGGCCGAGCGCTGGGGCACGCGCTACACCGAGGACGGCAAGGTCATCTGGGCGGAGCAGACGGCGCCGGAGACACCCGCCGACTGACCGTCACCGTGCGGCAGTCGAACCGGACATGCCCTTGGCGTGTGCCCGGTTCTGCTCAGGTGTCGTCCTGATGAGGCTCCGCGGCAGCGTCGCCACGGGCCTCACGGGTCAGCGGAATCACGGGGGCGAGCTGCTCGGGGGCCTCGGCGTCCGTGGCCGCCGGGTCTGAAGGGTCCGACGGGTCTGCCGCGAGCGGGGCTTCCGGCCCGGTGGGCGGCGCTCCGGCCTCCTCGCCGTGGCGGCCCGCGCCCATGAACACCGACAGCACCTGCGAGAGCGACTCCCCCGTGGCGGCCGCGCGGATGCGCGCCATGCGCATCTGATGCTCGGTCGGCCTGGGAGCGGCGCCGGAGCCGCCTTGCCCGGAGTTCTCGTTCCGGAGGGGTGCGCTCACGGCTTCCTCCCGACTGCCGCGTACAGGGCGGCGCTGCGGAGCAACTCGGCCTCCTCGCCCGTGACTTCGACGGGCTCTTCGGGACGCCAGTCGTGCGCGGCGGTCACCTGCGGGTCGATCAGCTCCAGCCCGTCGAAGAAGCGCTCGACCTCTTCCTTGCTCCGCAGCTGCACGGCGGTGCCGCCCGCGTCGTAGATCTTCTTCACGCCCATCCAGGCGGCAGCGTCGAAGTCGGCGGTGCAGTGGCTGAGCACCAGGAAGCTGCCGGAGGCGAGCTGGTCCAGAAGGCCGCTGACTATCTCGTACGGCTTGCGGTCGTCGGGGACGAAGTGGAGGAGGGCGACGAGCGACAGGGCGACCGGCTCGTCCAGGTCGATGACCTCGCGCAGCCGCGGCGAGTCCAGTATCGCGTCCTCGCGCACGTCGGCGTTGATGTAGGCGGTGCGGCCCTCGGGTGTGCTCCGCATCAGGACGTGTGCGTACTCCAGCACGGTGGCGTCGTGGTCCGCGTACACCACCCGCGAGTCGGGGGCCGCCTCCTGGGCGACCTGGTGGAGGTTGGGCGAGGTGGGGATGCCGGTGCCGATGTCGACGAACTGGCGGATGCCGTGCTCGGCGGCGAGGGTGCGCGTCGCCCGGTGCATGAACGCCCGGTTGGTCTCCGCGGTGCGCCGGATCTGCGGGCAGACCTGAAGGACTCTTTCGGCTGCTTCCTCGTCGACGGGATACCAGTCCTTGCCGCCCAGGTAGTAGTCGTACATCCGGGCCGAGTGCGGCCTGCTGGTGTCGATCTCCGGCTTGCCGGGCGTGGTCATCGGTCATCCTCTTCTGCCGAATGGGGGCGGCTGCCGTACGAGGCCGGCGGGGAGGCACACGGCGAAGTACTTCCCCGCTGGCCGGTCCGTGTGGTCGGTGGAACTGAGGGGATGGTGCGTCGGTGCGGGTGGTGCGTCGGTGCGGGTGGTGCGTCCGTGCAGGTGGTGCGTCCGTGCAGGTGGCGAACTGTGGGAGGAGCCAGGGCAGTTCGGCCGCCGGCGGTCAGCTGGTGCGGAAGCCGGCGCCACCCGGCTCGGCCGCCTCGTTGAAGTCGGTCGTCCCGTGTGCCGAGTAAAGCAGGGCGGGGCCGTCCGGGTCCGTGGACCGGCGAAGTGCCACCCGTCCGTTGAGGGTCATCTGTCGAACTCCTTGCGAAGGTTTCCCAGATAGGTGCGCGGGTCGGGCACATGGTCGGCGGCCAGCAGCGATACGCGTGTGAGCGCCTCCAGATGAGTGACCACGTCGGGCCTCTGGTCCAGATAGACCGCGCTGGTCAGCCCGACCTCTGTGTAGACGATGTCCTGCAACTCCCGTTCGCGGAAACGGAAATAGGTCACGTGGCCGCCCGTCCCGGGATGCGGGCCCGCGGCGAGCGGCACGATCCGCAGCGTGACGTTCGGCAGTTCCACGGCCTCGGCCAGCCGGTCCAGCTGCCCCCGCATGACGGCCGGGCCGCCCACCTCGCGCCGGAGCGCCGCCTCCTCCAGCACCACCCACAACGTCGGTGCGTCGTCGCGTTCCAGCAACTCCTGCCTGCGCAGGCGCAGATCGACGCGCTGCTCCAGCGACTCCTCCGGCTCGTGGGGGAATCCGGCACCGATGACCGCACGGGCGTAGTCCCGGGTCTGCAGCAGCCCGGTCACGTAGTGGGGTTCGTAGACCCGGATGACCTCCGCGTCGTTCTCCAGGCTGACGTACGCGCGGAACCAGTCCGGCAGGGCGTCGCGGAAGGGATACCACCAGCCGGGCGCGTTCGCGCGCTCGGCCATGGCGATGAACTCGGCGACCTCCGCCTCGCCCACGTCGTAGAACCTCAACAGCTCTTTGACGTACGGGACTTTGAGGCCGACCTGAGCGTTCTCCATCCGTCTGATCGTCAGGTGGTTGACGCTCAGCGCCTTCGCGGCTGCGTCGAGCCGGATGCCGGCGGCCTCGCGCAGTTCCTTGAGCCGCTTGCCGAGAATGATGCGCAGCACCGTCGGAGCACTCGAACCGGTCGGCAGTGCGTCGGTCACGCCATCACCTCCCGGGACCGGGGTGCCGATCGTCTCGCCCGAACCTACCTCGGTTGGCCGGCCCGGGTTGGCCAACTCGGGCCGCTTCACTGCGTCTTCACTCTGAAATTATCAGACAGAAGCTTGCGGGTTGAAGACCGCAGCGACCATAGTGAGCCTGTGCTCCCCTTGAGCGTGCCCCCCACGCACCAGCCCTCACCGCGCCCCTCGTCCGTCTCCGGCACGGATTCACACGCGCTGCGGCTCCCGGCCGAGGACGTCAGCGTCCCCCGGGTCCGCCACGCGATGGACCGCTGGCTCGGCCGCCGAGGTGCCACAGCCGATTTACGCGAGCAAGCAGCCCTCGTTCTCTCCGAGTTGGTCACCAACGCGGTGAAGCACACCGACAGCGCCTGGATCGTGTGCGCGGTCTCCTACTGCCCGTACGACGGCGTCCGGCTGGAGGTCCACGACGACGACACCAGCAGCCGCGCGCCGCAGCGCCGTGCACCGAACGCGGAGAAGGAGTCGGGCCGCGGGCTGCACATCGTCGAGGCGCTCGCGGAGTGCTGGGGCGTGACGGTCTCCCCGGTCACGCGCGGAAGCGCGGTCTGGGCCCGGCTGCAGAGCTGAGCCGGGACGAACGCTTCGCGGTTGCCCACGGTCGGGCGCTCACGGTGGGCTCGGGCGCTTCGACGTGCAGCGTCAGGTTGTTGGACGGATCGAAGACCGGCCGGACGGTCAGGTTCCCGTGAGTCCGGGCCGGGAAGGCGTCCGTTCGCTTGCGGTCCACGTTGTCTCCCGCGAGCCGGCCGACGGGTATGAGCGCTCCGTCGCCCGCCCGGACGCTCAGGTGCCAGGTGCCGGGATGCTCCGGCAGGCCCGCGTAGGGGACGGTGCAGGTGAACCGAGCCCCTGAGACGTCGAATGCGACGGGCTCTCCCCCGGGCGGCTGGGCGACGAGGTGGGTCGCGGTGGCGCGTGTGCCGTGCAGCGTGGCGTCGAGAACGAGGGCGTCGGGGGTGATGTGGACCCGGCCGAGTTCGGCGTGTGCGGGGCGCAGCCAGGTGCGCAGCGTGAGTGCGCCGCCGGCGGTCGCGTAGGGAACCCAGGCGCTGACCTCGTCGTGCGGCGCCACCGTCAACGGCAGCGTCAACAGCCGTGCCTGCTCGACGAGTTCGGCGGCGAGGCGGGCTCGCTCGCCGTCGTCGGCGCGCTCGACGTGGAAATCCCAGCGGCCTTCGGCGAGCCTGTGCTCCGCACGGCGAAGCGTGGCGGTGAGCGGGCCGTTGCCGCTCTCGGGGTGTTCGAGCCGTACCACCACGCGTTCCTCGGCGGGGCGGCCGTCGCCGCCCCGCAGCCGGGCGACGAGCGTGAGGTCCCGTCCTGTCGCCCCGGTACGGGGGATGCTCACCAGGAGGCCGCCGTCGGCGGTGACCTTGCAGTGCGCCTGGGGCCGCAGCGGCTCCAACGGGCCGTGCTCTGCTGTGAGTTCCGGCGGTTCGGGCGGTTCGGGCGATTCGGTCGGTTCGGGTCCGTGCTTGCGGCGGAGCCTGTCACGCAGGGGCCGCAGCGGCCTTGCGGCTGCCTCGCGCAGCGTGCCGCGGGACGGCCCCGCTGCGGCGGCTCCCGGCAAGGCGGTTCCCGGCGCGGCGGCTTCCGGCGCGGCGGCTGCCGGCGCGGCGGCTGCCGGCGCGGCGGCTGCCGGCGCGGCCGGGGGCGTGGCGGCCGGCCCGTCGACCAGTTCGGGACGCAGTTCCCGTACGACCTGCTCGAACCGCATGGCGATGCTCCGCGGCGCGTGCCGCTCCAGCGTCTCCTGCGCGGCTGCGCTGAGGGAGCGGCGCAGTCCGGGGTCGGTCGCGAGGGTGCGCAGCGCGTCGACCAGCGCCTCCTGGTCGCCCACCGGAATCAGGAGGCCGTCCCTGCCGTCGTCGATGATCTCCCGGGGGCCGACGGGGCAGTCGGTGGAGACCACCGGCACGCCGCTGTGCATCGCCTCGATGATGGTCAGGCCGAACGACTCGGCGTCGGAAGCGGACACGGCGATCGAGGCCTTCGCCCACTCCGTCTCGATGGGGTTTCTCGGTCCCATCAGGAAGACCCGGTCGGTGAGCTCTGTCTCGTCGATGAGCGCACGCAGCCGCGCGTGGTCCGGGCCGCGGCCGTAGATGCGCACTCTCCAGTCGGGCAGTTCGTCCGCGAGCGCCGCGAAGGCGCCGATGAGCAGATCGAACCGCTTGCCCGGATCGAGCCGCCCCGCCGCGACGATCAGCCTCGACGTACCGTGCGACGGCTCGGTCCGCGGTGCGTGTACGGGATTGGGGAGACAGCCCAGCACGCGGGGCAGCCGTGGGAGCTTGTCGCGGTGCGTGGCGGCGTCCTGCTCGGTGACGGTCAGATAGGCGTCCATGTCCCCTATCACCGCGTCCAGGGCCGCGCGCACCGCGGGTGCGTGCGCGGTGCGGGTCATGTGTTCCTGACCGATGCGCAGGAAGTCGCGTTCCCGGCCCGCTTCCGCGAGATACACCAGCAGACCGGGCCGCGTGGCGACGACGACGTCCGCCTCCGTCGTCTCCAGGTACCGCGCAACCCTCATATCACTCAAACGGGTGAACACGCGCAGTGACCCCTCTGGTTCGGGCAGCAGCGCACTGGGCTGCTGCTGCAGCTCGTGGTCCCGCTCGGAGCCGGCGGAGTCCTTGCACACGTCGATCAACGGCGCGATCCCGACCTCGCCGCTGATCGGCAGCTGCGGCGAGGGAGCACCGCGGTACACCGAGACCACCTCGACCTCATGGCCGCGTGCCGCGAGCGCACTGGAGAGATTCGCAGTCGCACGGATGGTGCCGCCGATGCCGTAGATGCTGTGGATCAGAAACGCGATCTTCATGGCGCTCTCCATGCCTGACCGCGCCACGGTCGAAGAGGAGGGCGTTATGCAAGGTATGGGCACATGTATACCGGTCCGGGCGCGGTGCCGCGATGTGAGCCATCCGTGTCGGCGGCGGCCGGGGGCGCGCCTCACGGAGCCGGTGACCGCCGTCACCGGCCCGCGGCGTACGGAACCTGGGCCTGTCAGGCGGAACAGGTGAGCGTGGTGTGATCCGGGAGAACCGGCCTAGCGCCCGGAAGCGGAGACGCACGTGCGCAGCGCCCGTACGAGCGCGTGGGCACGCGGGTCCGAGGTCACCGAGCGCTGCATCGCCGCCGTGACGTACGCGAAGGCCGTGCCGGACTCCGGGTCCGCGAAGGCCAGCGAACCCCCGCTGCCGGGATGCCCGAACGACCCCTTCGCGAGCATCGGCGCCCCGGGCCCGTGCAGCATGAAGCCGAGCCCGAAACGGGACCCCACGACCAGCACACGGTCCGGGCCGCCCGACTCCTGCGAGCGTGCCTGCGTCAGCGTCGCAGGTGTGAACAGCCGTCCGCCGCCAGCGTTCCCGCGCCCCCGGCGTGCGTTCGGCGGGCGGCCGGCGTGCGGCGACTCGGTGGCGGCTCCGCCGGGCAGCGGCTCCACGGGCCCGATGAGCGCCGCGTAGAAGCATGAGAGCGAACGGGCCGTGGCGACGCCCCCGCCGCCGGGGAGGCCGGCCGCGAGCCAGGCCGGGTCGTTCATGTCGGGACGGGGAGCGACCGCGTCGAAGGCGCGCCTGGTGAGTGAGGCCGGGTCGCTGTACGCCTGTGTCACGGACCGCTTGGGCCGGACACGCAGGCCCGAAGCGGGCGGGGGCTCCGGGGTGGGCACTTCGGTCAGGCGGGCCAAGTCCACTCCGCCGTCCGGGACTTCGGGCGTGGCGGGAAGCCCGAACCACAGGCTCAGCCCGAGCGGGCGCGCGACCTCCTCCGCGAACCAGCGGCCCAGCCCGCGTCCCGTCGCACGGCGCACCAGTTCGCCCACGAGCCAGCCGTAGGTGTGCGCGTGGTAGCCGTGGTCCGTGCCCGGCTCCCACAGCGGGGCCTGCGCGGCGAGCGCCGACGGGCCGCTGACGCCGTCGACGGCCTGTGCGGGGGTGAGCGGCTCCGTGAGCGCGGGCAGGCCGGCGCGGTGGGCGAGCAGGTGCCGCACGAGCACGCGTTCCTTGCCGTTCGCCTTGAACTCGGGCCAGTACGTGGCTACGGGCGCGTCCAGGTCCAACTGGCCGCGCTGGTGCAGCAGATGGAGCACGGCGGCGGCGGGGCCCTTCGAGGCGGAACGGAGAACGGCTGCGGTCTGCTCCTGCCAGAGCCCGGCGTCCTTCCCGGACTTCGCGTCCTGCCCGGACCTCGCGTGCCTCCCGCCCTCGGCCGCCCCGCGCCCGGTGTTCTTGCGCCCGCCCCACAGGTCGACGACGATGCGCCCCGCCCTGTGGACGGTCAGGGCAGCGCCGGTCTCGCCACGGTCGGCGAAGTTGGCCGCGAAGGCCTCCCGGACCGGTTCGTAGCCGTCCGCGACCGTGCCGTGGACGTCCACCGGGTTCTCAGCGCTTCGAGCCTTCACGCCCTCGTCCGTCCACTCGTGCCGTCGTCCGTGCACCGTCCATGGTGCTATCGCTGCGGGACGCGCACCGAGCCGGGGTCGAAGCCGAACGGCAGCTCCAGGCGGTGCGCGGCCAACAGGCCCTCGTCACACAGGAGTTCCTGTGTGCTGCCGTCCGCGACGATCACTCCGTCGCTCAGCACGACCGAGCGGGGGCAGAGCTGGAGCGCGTACGGCAGATCGTGCGTGACCATCAGCACCGTCACGTCGAGCTGCTGGAGGATGTCCGCCAGTTCGCGCCGTGAGGCCGGGTCGAGGTTCGAGGACGGCTCGTCCAGTACGAGGATCTCCGGCTGCATTGCCAGCACCGTGGCCACGGCCACGCGGCGGCGCTGCCCGAACGAGAGGTGGTGCGGCGCACGGTCGGCATGTCCCTCCATGCCGACCCGGGCGAGAGCGTCGTGCACGCGTGAGGCCAGTTCCGCGCCGCGCAGACCGGCGGTTGCGGGCCCGAAGGCGACGTCCTCCCGGACGGTCGGCATGAACAGCTGGTCGTCCGGGTCCTGGAAGACGATGCCGACCCGGCGGCGGATCTCCGCGAGATGCTCCGGGCCGACCGGCAGCCCCGCGACGGTGACGGAGCCGGCTCCCGCCTCCAGGATGCCGTTGAGATGGAGTACGAGTGTGGTCTTGCCCGCGCCGTTGGGACCCAGCAGCGCCACGCGCTCACCGCGCGGGACGGTCAAGTCGACGCCGAACAGGGCCTGGTGGCCGTCGGGGTAGGCGTAGGCGAGCCCCGACACGTGCAGGGAGGGCGGGTGCGGTGCGGGCGAAGGGCCCGGTGCGGAAGGGCTCGGTACGGAAGGGCTCGCCGCGCCGTTCGCGCCGCCGCGTGTGTGCTCGCTCGTGCTGTCGCCTGTCACAGCGCCCATCCCATCAGGCAGACCACGAGCGCCGCGAGCGGGAGGGCCGCGGCCCCCGTCCACTGGGCGCGCGTCGCGTTCACGTCGTCGATGACGGGCATCGTGCCCGTGTAGCCGCGGCTGACCATGGCGAGATGGACCCGCTCGCCTCGCTCGTAGGAGCGGATGAAGAGCGCCCCCGCGGACTTCGCCAGCACGCCCCACTGCCGTACGCCGCGCGCGCTGAAGCCACGTGAGAGACGCGCGATGCGCATCCTGCGCATCTCGTCCGCGATGACGTCGCCGTAACGGATCATGAAGGAGGCGATCTGCACGAGCAGCGGCGGCAGCCTCAACCGCTGCAGCCCGAGCAGGAGTTCGCGCAGTTCCGTCGTCGAGGCGAGCAGCACCGAGGCGGCGACGCCGAGTGTGCCCTTGGCGAGGATGTTCCAGGCCCCCCACAGTCCCGACGAGGACAGCGACATCCCCTGCACTTCCACGTAGGGGCCCCGCGCCACGAACGGCATCAGCAACGCGAAGGCCACGAACGGCACTTCGACCAGCATGCGCTTCAGCAGATGCCCGTACGGAACCCGCCCGGCCCGGGCCACGGCGGCGAGCAGCACCGCGTACAGCGCGAACGCCCACATCGCCTCGCGCGGCGTGGAGACGACGACGAGCACGAAGCAGAAGACCGCGGCGAGCTTGCAGTGCGGGGGCAGCGCGTGCACGGGGGAATGCCCGTGCAGATAGAGCTTGTGCGCATGGCCCGCACCCATGTCAGACGGCTTCTTGCCCGCTCGGGCCGCCGGCGCCGCTCGCCCCGCTCGGGGTCCCGGCGGCCTGCGGCGCGTTCGCCTCCCGCCGGCGGCGCACCGCGAAGAAGACGCTGCTGCCCGCCGCGAGGGTGGCCCCCGCGCCGATGACGCCGGCGAGTCCGCCGGAGAGACGGGGGTCCGTGATGCCGCCGACGCCGTAGTCCGCGAGGGGTGAGTCCTTGGCCGCGTGATCCTCGGCCTTCTTGTCGATCCCGTTGTCGGCGGCGACCTTCTCCAGGCCGTCCGGGCTGCCCGACGCGTAGAAGCTGACGACGCCCGCGCAGATCACGGTCGCGGCCATACCGCCCAGCCACAGACCGCGGTTGGTGCGGGCGGGAGAGGCGGAACGGCCGTCGGGACGCACGGAGGCCGCGGAAGCCGCGGCGGTTTCGCCGACGGGCGCCGCCGCGGACCCGTCCGGGGAGCCGGTCGCGGCACCGGCGGGGGAACCGGCCGGACGCGGGACCGTGCCGTCACCCGGAGCCGCCACCCGAGTCGTACGGACCTCGAGCGGCCGGGCGGCGAACTCCCTCGCCCCGTACACGAGATCGGGACGCACCGCGATCACCGCGCCGACCGTGGCCGCCGTGATCAGCGCCTCGCCGATGCCGATCAGCACATGCACACCGGTCATCGCGGCGAAGACCTTGCCCAGTTCGACGTCCGCGGTGCCGCCGACCGCGTACAGCCCGGTGAAGGCGATCGCCGACGCGGGCACCGAGACGAGTGCCGCCGCGAACGAGGCGCCGGTGACGGATCCCCTGCCGTTGGGCAGGACACGCAGCAGCGCCCGCAGGATGCCGTAGGCGACGAGGACCGTGACGACGCCCATGACCAGGATGTTCACGCCGAGTGCGGTCAGCCCGCCGTCCGCGAAGAGCACGCCTTGCATCAGCAGTACGACGGAGACGCACAGCACCCCCGTATAGGGGCCGACGAGTATCGCGGCCAGCGCACCTCCCAGCAGGTGGCCGCTGGTGCCCGCCGCGACCGGGAAGTTGAGCATCTGAACGGCGAAGATGAACGCCGCGACGAGCCCGGCGAGGGGCGCCGTACGCTCACCGCCCACACCGTCCCCCTGCCCCCGGCGGGACCCCAGGGCCGCCACACCGCCGAGTTCGCGGCGCGCGCCGCGCAGCGAGACCGCGACCGCACCCGCCGCGACCGCGCCCGCGGCGACGGACACAGGGGCGTTGATGAATCCGTCGGGCACATGCATGACGCCACTCCGCTTCTCGGCTCGGCCTGCTCTTGCGGCCACTACACAACCGTTCGATGATAGGGGCTTCCTGCAAATGGATTGCAAGAGCGCCCATGTCGCTCGAAATGCCCGAAGGCGGCCCGGTGTTCACAGGAGACCGGAACGGGGCAGCCTGTGGCACACCTCACCCTGCATTTCCGGTGACTCCCGGCCCTCCCCGAGCGTCTCTCAGGGGGAAAGGGCTACACGGAGCGGTGCGGCCGGTGCCGCCCGACGACATAGGAGCAGAGGATGTCCGCAGTCTTCGATCACCCCGTGACGGCCCGACTCATCGCCGAACCGCCCGCGACCAGGGAACTCAGCGCAGTTCTCCGCTACGACGACGCCGATCCGCTCGCCGTCCGCATCGTCTTCCCCGCCGACGCGTCCCTGGACGGCGCGGAGGTCGCCTGGGCCTTCGCCCGTGAGCTGCTCGACGCCGGTCTGCACGGTCCCGCCGGAGAGGGCGATGTGCACGTGTGGCCGCGTGACGGCTCCCGCACGGTGATCGAACTGCTCTCCAAGGAGGGCGTCGCCGTCGTCGAGTTCGACAGCGGGGATCTGCGCAGTTTCCTGCTGCGTTCCTACGACGCGGTCGCCGCCGGGCAGGAGCACGGCGAGACCGACGTGGAGATGGGCCTGGCCGCCCTGCTGCGCGGCGTCTGACCGTCCCCTACGGCCGTACGGCCCTCCTCCCGCCGTTGCCCGGCCGTCCGAACGCCCCGTCCGGCGCCGCCCTCGCCCGGACTCCCGGAACCTTCCGCTCTCATGCCGCCGCCGCTCACGAGTTGCCGCCACGCGGACCTGCTCGAACCATGGCATTCATGGCCATGCGTCACGATCCGCCGCCGTCACGTGCCGGAGCCGCACGCAGCACCCGTCCCTCCCCCGGGCTCCGTCTGGGTGGGGGTCCCCCCGGCTCTGCCAGGGGGAGTGCCCCCAGGACCGCAGCCGCTGGCCCCCCGTCGCTGGGCTCCGCACGGCTGACCGGGGGCGGCAGTGCCTGACGACGACGCCGCACAGCCGCCGTATCTGCGCTTTCCGCATCTGCAGCGCGACCTCGTCTGCTTCGTCGCGGAGGACGACGTCTGGGTCGCGCCGCTCACGCCGGGGGCCCCGGGAGGCGGGCGCCCAGGAGCGGCCCGAGCGGCAGGCGGCCGGGACCACGGACGGGGACGGGCCTGGCGGCTGACGGTCGACCGCACCCGCGTCACCTGCCCCCGCTTCTCTCCCGACGGCGAACGGATCGCCTTCACCTCCTGGCGAAGCCTCGACCCCGAGATCCACGTCGTCCCCGTGGACGGCGGACCCGCGCGCCGCCTGACGTACTGGGGCGCACCTGAGGCGCGCGTGTGCGGCTGGACGCCCGAGGGCGACGTGCTGGCCGTCTCCTCACATGAACAGCCGTTCCACTACCGGACGTGGTCCTACCGCCTGCCGACCGACGGCAGCCCCGGCAGCCGCCTCCCCTGGGGTCCGGTCGCCGACATCGCCGTCGCGGAACTCGGCGGCGTACGCCGCACCCTGCTGCTGACGGGCAAGCCGCCGCACGACCCGGCCGCCTGGAAGCGCTACCGGGGCGGCGCCACGGGACGGCTGTGGCTGCACGGCGAGCGGCTGCTGCCCGAACTGGAGGGACATCTCGACTCGGTGATGTTCGTGGGCCACGGCACCCGCATCGCCTTCCTCTCCGACCACGAAGGCGTCGGCAATCTCTACTCCTGCCGTCCGGACGGGACCGACCTGCGCCGGCACTCCGACCACGCCGACTTCTACGCCCGCAACGCCGCCGGCGACGGCCACCGCGTCGTCTATCAGTGCGGCGGCGACCTGTGGCTCGTCGACGACTTCTCCCCGTCCGGCAGACCGCGCCGGCTGGACATCACGCTGGGCGGACCGCGGGCCGGACGCCGCACGTACCAGATCCCCGCCGCCGCCAACCTCGACGCCCTCGCGGCCGACGCCACGGGGCGTGCCAGCGCGGTGTGCGTGCGGGGCAGCCTCTACTGGCTCACGCACCGGGACGGCCCGGCCCGCGCCATCTCCGACACCCCGGGTGTACGGGTGCGGATGCCGCACATGCTCGGCGGCACGGGGAAGATCGCGTACGTCACGGACGCGGCGGGCGAGGACGCCGTCGAGATCGCGGATCTGCCGCGTGCGACGCGTACGGGCCCGCCCCGGCGGATCGCCGCGGGGATGCTGGGGCGGGTGCGCGAACTGGCCTCGGCGCCCGACGGGCGGACGCTCGCCGTCGCGAGCCACGACGGGCGGCTGCTGCTGGTCGACGTCAGCGGGCTCACCGGAGCGGAAGACGTGAACGGCACAGGAACCGGTGCCGGGACCGGCACGGAAACCGGCACGGAAGCCGGCACGGAGGAGGACGCGGCGGAGGGTGACGAAAGCGGCGAAGGGGTCCGCGAGCTCATCCGGTCGGAGAACGGCCCCGTCCACGACCTGTCGTTCTCGCCGGACTCACGCTGGCTCACCTGGGCACACCCCGGCGTGGGCCGCTCGCTGAGCCAGATCAAGATCGCGCAGCTGGAGACCGGGAACCTCATCGACGTCACCGACGGCCGGTTCGAGGACGAACAGCCGGTCTTCACCCGGGACGGCCGCTATCTGGCGTTCCTCTCCTGGCGCGGCTTCGACCCCGTGTACGACGTGCACACCGGCGACCTCTCCTTCCCGCTCGGCTGCCGTCCCTATCTCGTACCGCTGTCGTCCGCGACGCCGTCCCCGTTCGCCCTCGCCCCCGAGGGCCGCCCGGCCGCCGGCGGACTGGACCCGCAGGACCCCGTGGCCGGTGAGGACGGCCCCGTGCTCGTGGAGGCCGAGGGGCTGGCGAGCAGGGTGACGCCGTTCCCGGTGACGGCTTCCAAGTACTCGTCGCTCGCGGCCGTCAGCGGCGGCGGGCTGATCTGGCTGCGCCATCCGATCTCCGGCGCGCTGGGCGAGACCTTCGCCAACCCGGCCGACACCTCGGGGCGTCCCACCCTCGAACACTTCGATCCGGCCACGGCGAAGCGCACCGAACTCAGCGAGGACGCCGACTGGTTCTCCCTCAGCGGCGACGGATCGAGGATCGTGGTGGGCGACGACGACGAGCTGCGTGCCGTGCCCGCCGCCGAGACGGCCGAGGAGGAGACGACCACCTGGATCGACCTGCGCCGGGTGCTGCACGACGTCGACCCGGCCGCGGAGTGGCGGCAGGCGTACGAGGAGGCGGGCCGGATCGTACGGGCGTACTTCTGGGAGCCGCGGATGTGCGGCATCGACTGGACGGCGGTGCTCGACCAGTACCGCCCGCTGGTCCGGCGCGTAGCGTCGCCCGACGAGTTCGCCGACCTGCTGCGCGAGGTCCTCGGGGAGCTGGGCACCTCGCACGCGTACGTCACACCCGCGCGGCGTGACGAGGGACCGGCCCAGTACCGGCGGCCCATCGGGCTGCTCGGCGCGGACCTCGCCCGTACGCCCTCCGGGGAGTGGCACATCCAGCGCATCCTGCCCGGCGACTCCTCCGACTCCAAGGCCCGTTCGCCGCTCGCGGGCACCGGCGTACGGGAGGGTGCGGTGCTCACACACATCGACGGGCGGGAGGTGGACGCGGTGGCCGGGCCGTGGCCCCTGCTGGCGGCCGCGGGAGGAACGACCGTCGAGCTGGGCTTCACGCAGCCCGAGCCGGAGCCGGGCGGCGACGGCTCCCGCGTCCACGCGGACGGGAACGGGCGCGCGGGCGGAAGCGGGGACGCCGGCAGCCGAGACGCCGGCCTGGACGGGCGCGCGGACGGGCGCGCGGACGGGCGCGTGGACGGGAACGGGCGCACGAACCCGGACGGGCAGCCTCCGCGACGGGTGGCCGTCCTGCCCCTCGTCGACGACCGCTCCCTGCGCTACCAGGACTGGGTCGCCCGACGCCGCGCGGTCGTACGGGAGTTGAGCGCGGGCCGGTGCGGCTATCTGCACATCCCCGACATGGGCGGTTCCGGCTGGGCGCAGTTCAACCGCGATCTGCGGATGGAGGTCTCACGCCCGGCGCTGATCATCGACGTACGAGGCAACGCGGGCGGCCACATCAGCGAACTGGTGGTCGAGACGCTGACCCGGACCATCCTCGGGTGGGACCTGACACGGGACGCCCAACCCGTCAGCTACGCGGGCAACGCGCCGCGCGGCCCGGTCGTCGCGCTCGCCGACGAGATGACCTCCTCCGACGGCGACATGATCACCGCGGCCTTCCGGCTCCTCGGCCTGGGCCCCGTGGTCGGCGCGCGCACCTGGGGCGGCGTCGTCGGCGTGACGGGACGGCACCGGCTCGTCGACGGCACGACGATCACGGTGCCGATGCACGCCGCCTGGTTCGACGCGTACGGGTGGTCGGTGGAGAACCACGGCATCGCCCCGGACATCGAGGCCGTGCGTTCACCGGTGGAGTGGGCGGAGGGGCGGCCCTCGGTGCTGGAGAGGGCCGTACGCACGGCGCTCGATCTGCTCGAACGGCACCCGGCCGCCGTACCGCCGGACTACGCCCGCGTCCCCGATCTGAGCCGCCCGGCGTTGCCGCCTCGCGGCTGAACGGGTCGCGCTCCCGCGCGGGGGTGCGCCCGCGCCGGAGCGCCCGCGTCAGAGCATGGCCCGGGCGGGGCTTCGGGCGTACGCGGACCGGCACGGTCCGCGGCGTCGCGGAGCGGCTGCCGCCACGGCGACCGGAACCACCCCGCACCGCGCCGGGCGGCACCTTGAGGCAGCGCGCCCCCCGGCAGGACCGTGCGTCCCACGCGCCAGCGCGTCAGCGGCCACAGCACGGCAGCCGGTAACTCGCCCGCCCCGCAGACGCGTTGCCCCCCGGCACCCGGCCCGGCCGCGGCGCGAGCAAGCGACGCGCACACGCCCGGGCCCGGCTCAGCCGCCCCGGGGGGTGCGCCCCGCAGCACGCGGCCTTCATCCTCCCCTCAGCCTCAGCCTCCGGCCCGGGCCGGCCCGAGCGAGGATCCGTGGGGGCCCGCGGCTCCCGACCGGGAACGCACGACCAGGGCTCGGGCTTCGGCAGCGGTCGACGGCGGCCCGCCGCAGGCAGAGACGCGAGCTTCCCGCCGCAGGCGGGGGTCCGGCCACATGCGGAGGGCCGCGACCAGCGCTGCCGGCAAAGCGCCGACAGGCGGGGCCAGGCGGAACATGAACCCGCGCGACAGCGCACCCCCGTCCGGTGGACCCCCGCGCGGCAGCGCAGGACGTCAGCGGCGGGCCGCGCGCTCGCCCTCGTCCGCCGCGCCGCCCGCCCCGACCAGACCGGTGCGGGTACCCGTCTCGGCGAGCCGGGGCTCGAAGCGGCGCATCTCCCGCTGCCCCACCGTGCCGATGACGGGCGGCAGGTAGCCCCGGATGCCCTGCATGCCGCGCAGCCACCACTGCCCGTACACGTGGCGCGAACGGCGCTCGATCCCCGCCACGATCCGGTCGACGGCCGGGCCCAGCGGGTATGTGCGGTTCGCCGGCCACGGCAGCCGCTTGCGCAGGTCGCGCATGACCTCGTCCTCGTCGGCGCCGCGCACCATGTCGGTGTCCGTCCAGGACAGGTAGCCGACTCCGACCCGTACGCCCTTGTGGCCGACCTCCGCGCCCAGGCAGTGGGCGAACGCCTCCACGCCCGACTTCGACGAGCAGTACGCGCTCATCATCGGCGCCGGCGTGATCGCCGCGAGGGAGGCGATCTGCAGGAAGTACCCGCGGGAGGCGATGAGCCGGGGCAGGAAGGCGCGTCCGGTGACCGCGCCGCCGATGAGGTTGACCTCGATGACGCGGCGCCACGAGACGGGATCGGAGTCGACGAACGGACCGCCGCTTGCGACACCCGCGTTGGCCACCACCACGTCGACCTTGCCGAACCGCTCCCCGACCTCGCCCGCGATGCGGGTCATGGCCTCGTGGTCGGTGACGTCGCCGTGCCAGTACTCGGACTCCGTGCGAAGCGACTCGCTGACCTTCTTCAACTCGTCCGGCTCCAGGCCGATCAGCGCGACCTTCGCCCCCCGCGCGGAGAGCTTCCGCGCCAGCAGCTCGCCGACACCGCGGGCCGCTCCGGTGACGACCGCGACCTGGCCCTCCAGGTTCCGACGTCCGCTCACGGCGTCTCCTCCTTCGTCTTCCGCATCTGGGTCTGCCTGTCCGGTTCCGTGTCCGTACGCGTGCCGGTGGGCGTCCGCGTACCCGTGCCCGTGCCCGTGCCGCCGGGGGCCGCCGCGTCCGTGAGGTGCTCCCGTACGAGAGCGCGCAGCACCCCGCTCACCTCCGAGGGCGTCTCGACGGGTGTCATGTGGCCGCGCCGCGGCAGCTCGTGCAGGCCGGCGCAGTGCGGCAGCGCCTCGGCCATCACGCGCGCGAGTGCCGGGGGCGTCAGCCGGTCGTGGGTGCCGGTGATCACCGCTGTCGGTGCGCCGAGTGCCCGGACGTTCGTCCCGATGTCGAGCTTCGTGAGCACCGCACCCCAGGCTCCGCGCTCGCGCGGCCGGCACGCGTGCACGAGCCGGGCGACGGCGGCGAGCTGCTCGGGCGTCGCGTCGGGGCCCATCGTCCCGTACTTCAGCGCCTTCCTCGTGAGCGGCGAGACGGGACCGAGCGGCAGCCTGGAGAGCAGCAGGAACCGGTGCGCGCGCTCACGCATGCGCTCAGAGCGCAGCGGCAGGACCCGCGCGGACTCCACGAGCCGGTGAGTGCCGGTGTTGCACAGCATCAGGGCCGCGGCCCGCTGCTCAAAGCCGGGGCGTCCGGCGGCGGCCACGAGGGTCGCCGCTCCCATGGAGTGCCCGCCCAGCACCGCCCGTTCGCCCGGCGCCAGCGCCTCGTCCAGTACGGCGCACAGGTCGTCCGCAAGGGATGACGGGCCGTAGAGGTGCCCATCCGTACCCGGCGAACGGCCGTGTCCGCGCTGGTCGTACGTCACGACGCGGTGGCCGCCGGCCGTCAACTCCCGTATGACGGGGGCCCAGAAGGCCGTCGAACAGGTCCAGCCGTGTGCCAGCACCACGGCCGGGTCCGTATCGCGTCCGTGCACCTCGACGTGGAGCCGGGCCCCGTCGGCGGACGTGGCCGTCAACTCCCGTGCCGCGGGCGGCGGATCGTACGGACCGGGTGTCCTGCCCAGCGATGCGGTCAGGCGCGCCATCAGCCCTCCTCGGCCGCGTGGAATGCGGCCGCCGCCGTGCTTCGTCCGGTGCGCGGCACCCGCACGGGGGCGGCGCCCCGGGCGCCACCCCGGGCGCCCGGGGCGGCGGCACCGCTCTTCGAGACCTGCCGCCGCACCTCGTACTCCTCCAGCCGGACCTCCCTGGTGACCTTGCGGAACTCGGAGGTCGTACCGGGCCAGACGGTCGTGTTGCGGCCGTTCGCGTCGAGATACCAGCTGTCGCAGCCGGTGTTCCACACGCTGCGGCGCATCCGGTCCTGGACGTGGTCGTTCCAGGCCCGTACGGCCTCGGGGCGGGCGTCGAGAGCGGCCTTGCCCGCCGCGCCGCCCAGCATCTCCAGCTTCTTCACGTAGTCGACCATGTAGTTCAGCTGCGCCTCGATGATGAGGATCATCGAGCTGTTGCCCAGGCCGGTGTTGGGGCCGATGACCGTCATGAGGTTCGGGAAGCCGCTGGCGGAGCAACCCCGCAGCGCCTCCATGCCGCCCGACCAGGACTCGGCGAGCGTCATGCCGTCGGCGCCCTTGACGCGGTGCGCGATCGGCATGTCCGTGACGTGGAATCCGGTGCCGAAGACGATCGCGTCGACCTCGGCCTCGGTGCCGTCCGCGGCGACGAGGGTGTTGCCGCGGACCTCCTTCAGACCCGAGTCGACCAGGTCGGTGTTGGGCCTGGTGAGCGCCGGATAGTAGTCGTTGGAGAGCAGGATGCGCTTGCAGCCGATGCGGTAGTCCGGGGTGAGCTTGCGCCGCATCTCCGGGTCCTTCACCGCGCGCTTCATGTGGCCGGTGGCCAGCCCCTCGATGAGGCCGAGCATCCTCGGGTGCTTGGCGAAGGCCGAGACCTGCAACTCCCGTATGCCCCACAGGATCTGACGCCGCAGATGACGTGTGGCCGGCACCCTGGCGTGCAGCCTCCGCTCCAGCGCGGTGATCTCACGGTCGGCCCTGGGCATCACCCACGCCGGGGTGCGCTGGAAGAGGGTGAGCCGCTCGACGTACGGCTGGATCGCCGGTACGACCTGGATCGCGGAGGCGCCCGTACCGATGACGGCGACGCGCTTGCCGCGCAGGTCGAAGTCGTGGTCCCACTGCGAGGTGTGGAAGACCTTGCCGCCGAAGCCCTCCAGGCCGGGGATGTCCGGGATCTTGGCGTCGGAGAGCGGGCCCGTCGCGTTGACCACGAAGTCCGCGGTGAGCTGCGTGCCCTGCCCGGTGGTGATGGTCCAGTGCAGCTCCTCCGGGTCCCAGCTCATCAGCTCGACCTCGGAGTTGAACCGGATGTGCTGCCGCAGCCCGAAGTTGTCCGCGACGCGCTCCAGATATGCGCGGATGTGCTCCTGTCCCGAAAAGGTGCGCGGCCACTCGGGGTTGGGCGCGAAGGAGAACGAGTACAGATGCGAGGGCACGTCGCAGGCGCACCCCGGATACGTGTTGTCGTGCCAGGTCCCTCCGACCGCCTCCCGGCGTTCGAGGACGACGAAGTCGGTGACTCCGGCGCGGCGCAGCCGTACGGCGGCCCCCAGGCCGCCGAATCCGGATCCGATCACCGCCACCCTTACGTGCTCGTGCTCGCGCTCGGCCGCCATACCGCCGCCTCCCGAGGGTCTGTCTGTCTCGCCGCCTGTACGGTGCCAGTAATCACTGGCACGGTTGGAGCGTAAGGCAGAGAGATACCGATGGGTAGGGGTCGCGCAGAGGAAGTTACCGCCGGTTGCACCTACGGGCCGGTGCGCCGGGGAGCGGTGCGGCGCCCGTACGTACGAGCGAGCCCGCTGGTTAGGCTGCCATCGTGACCGACGACAGAGAGCGAGCGCGGAGCACGGACCCGGCCCTCCCGGGCGGTGCCGGTCACGCCGACGAAGGCCCGGGCGGCGGCGACGGCACGTACCGGCGGCGTACGGACGGCGGGACGGCGCCGACGACGGCCACGACAGCGAACGGGGGTGCCGGCGCGGGCGGTTCGGCGGGCGTGGACGCGGCCCCGGACACCGGCTCCGAAGCGGGCGGGGACGCCCGCGAGTACCGGGCGGCCGAGCTCGCCGAGCTCGCCGGCATCACCACCCGCACCCTGCGCTTCTACCGCGAGCGCAAGCTGCTGCCGCCGCCCCGCCGCGAGGGCCGCATCGCCTGGTACGACGAGCACCACCTGGCCCGGCTGCGCACGATCTCCGGCCTGCTCGCCCGCGGTCACACCCTGGGCGGCATCGCCGATCTGCTCGGGGCATTCGAGAGCGGACGCGACTCGCACGGCACCGCCGAGCTGCTCGGCCTCGAATCCTCCATGATCACGGCCCTGTTCGCGGAGGAGACCCCGATCCGGCTGACGCCCGAGGAGCTGGCGGACTACTACCAGGGCGAGGTCACCGTCGAGAATCTCGCCGCTTCGCTCGACATCGGCTACATCGCCGTCGACGGCGACGAGTTCGTACACGCCAGCCGCCGCCTGCTGGACGCGTCCTCGGAGCTGGTGAAGAAGGGCATCCCGCTCGCCGCCGTGCTGGCCGCCGGGCGCGAACTGCGCACGCAGAGCGAAGCGATCGCGGAGGTCTTCGCCGGTCTCTTCCGTACGCATCTGCTGCCGCAGGAACAGGCCCGTGCCCCCGAAGGGCTCGACGCCGAGTGCCTCAACGACCTGCTGACGCAGCTGCGTCCGCTGGCGAAGCAGGTTGTCGAGGCGGAACTCGGGCTGGCCCTGGACCGCCGCGTACGGGCCGAGGTCGAGGAGTGGATCGCTCAGTACGATCCCTCCGCACAGGACGACGCCGGCACCGGCTGACGGACCAGCCCGCCGGCCCCGCTCCCCTGGCCGGCAGCGCATCCGGCTCGGTCTCCGGCCCCTCCGGGCCTCCCGCCCCCGTACGGGTGCGGTTTCCCGGCGGCGGTTCGCCGCCCGGGGCAGCGAACCGTGACGGCACTGGCATTCTTCGGCCAGAAATCCTGGAAGACGGCCGCCTCGGTGGCAGCATCATGCGAATTTCCTGAGCCGATTAATTCAATTCGGCGCACCGTGACAGCTAGCGGCCATAAGGCTTGAGGGCCCATCAGGCGCATGCCTAAGGTAAAGACCGCCTGCCACCCGAATTGCTAAACGGAGGTAAAAGCGTGACCACCGTCACCGAAAAACACCAGACCGAAATCAAGGATCTTGTCTGCGACATCCTTGAAATCGACCCCGACGAGGTGACAGAGACGAGCCTTTTCAAGGAGGAACACGACGCGGATTCGCTGCGCGCCATCGAGATCCTCGCCTCGCTCGAAAGGAACTTCAACGTAACCATCGACCAGTCCGAGCTGGCCCGGATGGTGAATCTGAAGGGCGTCTACGAGGTCGTTTCCGAAGCTGCCGGCTGGTAAATCCGAAGAATCGAGGAAACCATGCCCGCCTCACCAGCTCGCAGGGTTGTCATCACAGGTCTCGGAGCAGTGTCCAGCATCGGGACGGGAAGGGAAGCGTTCCTGTCCGCGCTGCGTTCGGGCCGTACGGCGGCGAAACCCATCACGGCCTTCGACACGACGGGGTACGAGCACGCGATCGGTTGTGCCGTAGCGGACTTCGAACCCGAGCAGTGGATGCGCAACCTCGCCCCGGAGACTCTGGGCCGGGCGAGTCAGTTCTCGGTCTCCGCGGCACGCATGGCCGTCGCGGACGCCGGTCTGACCGACGGCGAACTGCGGGAACAGCCCTGCCTGGTGTCGATCGGCACCACCGACGGCGAGTCCCACGACCTCGACCATCTCGTGGAGTCAGAGGTGCGGCACGGCCCTGGAGCGATGGACGCGGGGATCGCCCGCAGGGTCCCCGCGGGCCGCCTGTCCGCGGCCATCGCGCACGAACTCGGCCTGGAACAGGTCGAGGCCGTCACACTTCCGACCGCATGCGCGGCCGGCAACTACGCCATCGGCTACGGCTACGACGCCATCCGCTCGGGAGACACGGAGTACGCGCTCTGCGGCGGGGCCGACGCGCTGTGCCGCAAGACGTTCACCGGCTTCTACCGGCTGGGCACCATCGCCCCGGAGCGGTGCCAGCCGTTCGACAAGAACCGCCAGGGGATTCTCACCGGTGAGGGCGCCGGCGTCCTGCTGCTGGAGAGCCTGGAATCCGCCGTCGCACGCGGCGCCCGGATCTATGCCGAGGTTCTCGGATACGGGCTGAACTGCGACGCCCATCACCCCGTCGCTCCGAACCAGGACAGCGTCGCCCGGTGCATGCAGCTCGCGCTGGACGACGCGGAGGTCAAGAGTTCCGAGGTCGACTTCATATCCGCGCACGGCACGGGCACGAAGGCCAACGACGTCACCGAAGCCGCCGCGATACGCCAGGTGTTCGGCGACCGTCCACCGCGCACGGTCTCCATCAAGTCGATGATCGGGCACACCATGGGCGCCGCCAGCGCCCTCGCCTCCATCGCCTGCGCGCTCGCCATCACCGAGGGCTTCATCCCGCCGACGATCAACCACGTCGAGACCGATCCCGAGTGCGCCCTCGACTGCGTACCGAACGAAGCGATCGAAGCGGATCTGCGGGTGGTGCAGAACAACGGACTCGCCTTCGGCGGCAACAACGCGGTCGTGATCTTCGGACGGCACGAGGGACGAACCGCATGACAAGCGACCGCACAACGCAGGGGGAAGGCCCATGAGTTGGTTCGTGACGGGCGCGGGCGCAGTCACCAGCGTGGGCAAGGACGCGGACGAGACCTTCGCGAACCTGTGCGCCGGCCGCAGCGGCCTCGCCGAACTGCGTGCCTTCGACAGCGCCCAGTACAGGACACAGCACGCCTACGAGATCGACGACCGGCCTGCGCGCGAACGCGACGTCCCGTACCGGGCGACCGACTGGCTGCTGCGGTCCGTCACCGAGGCCGCGGAACAGGCCGGCCTCGGTACCGATCTGAGCGGCATCCCGGTGCTTGTCGGCACCGGTCTCCGCGAGCTTCGCTCGGCCGAGCTGGCCTGGCGCGACGGTGCGGACTTCGACATCTCGAGGCTGCACTTCGGCACAGCTCTGCGGGAACGCTTCGGGACCTCGGACAGCCACACCTTCTCCAACGCCTGTTCCGCTTCGCTGTACGCGCTCGCGCTGGCCACCGACATGCTCGCCTCGGGGATGCACGAGACCGTCGTCGTCGCGGGCGTGGACACGCTCACCGAGAGCATGTACGGCTCCCTGGACCGCGTCCACATGGAACCTCCCCGGTCCGTGCAGCCCTTCGACCGGCAGCGGCGCGGAGTCCTCATGGGTGAGGGAGCCGCCGCCGTCGTGCTGCGCCGCGACGTCGAGGACCGGAGCAGCAGCCTGGGCACCGTGCGGTCGGTGAGCGTGAACTGCGACGCGCACCATGTGACGGCGCCCGACCCGCGGGGCATCACCGAGGCCGTACGGGCCGCTCACGACCTGGCAGGTGTCAAGCCTTCGGACATCGACCTGGTGCTCCTGCACGGCACCGGCACGCTGCTCAACGACGAAGGTGAGGCCACGGCCGTCTCACAGGCGTTCGGCCCGGACGTGGGCGTACCGCTGATGACCGCCGTCAAGTCCATGACCGGGCACACCTCGGGCGGTTCGGGGCTGCTGAGCCTGATCGTCGCCCTGCGTTCCCTGGCGACTGGATGGGTGCCGCCGATCGCCGGCCTCCGACGGCCGGTGGCGGAGGCGGACGGCTTCCGCTTCGTGCAGAAGGAAGCGCGAAGGGTCTCGGACATGTCGCTCGCCCAGGTCGACGCATTCGGATTCGGCGGGGTCAACGCCGTGGCAGTCGTGGAAAGGGGCGCGCGGTGAGCGAGTCCGGTACGCACATCACCGGTCTGGGCCTGGCCCTTCCCGGAGTCGCGGAGGCCGCGGACCTCGTCTCCTCCGGCGAGCGCGCGGACGCACCGCCCCCCGACCCGGCCGAGCGAATCGGGCGGAAGGGGCTGCGCTACAAGGACCGAGCGACGCAACTGGCGCTGGTTGCGGCCCGGGACGCGCTGTGCGACGCGGGCCTGATCACCCCCGACAGGGAACGGTGCGCGGCGGGCGGCTCCACCGCCGTCGTGGCGAGCTCCAACCTCGGCAACCTCGACAGCGTCTGCACGATCGCCGGCGACATCGCTGAGAAGTCCGTCGCCGCCATCAGCCCGATGAACCTGCCGAACGCCTCCAGCAACGTCGTGGCCTCGTCCGTCGCCATCCGATTCGGGCTCCGCGGCCCGAACCTGATGCTGTGCAACGGCGTCGCCTCCGGTCTGGACGCGGTGCGCTGGGGAGCCTCACTGATCAGCGCCGGCCGTGCGGAACGGGCCCTGGTCGTCGGCGTCGAGACGGGGAACGGCGTCACGGCCCGGCTCACCGGGGTGCCAGAGGACGACCAACTCGACGGTGCTGTGGCACTGGTCCTCGAAAGCAGCACGGCCGCCCGGCTGCGCGGCGCCACCTCGATGGCGTCCCTGGGCGAGGGAGTCCGCTCCACGTCGGTGGCCGGGTGCGTGGGCTCGCTCCTGCCGTACGACGCGTCCGCGTCCGGCGGCACGCACGCCCGCGGCACGCGCTCCGGCGGCGCCGTCGAGGCAGGCCCCGGTGTCTGGTTCGTACCCGAACGGTTCGATCTCTCGGCACCGCTGCCCGGCACCGAAGGGCTCGAACGACACGACGTGACACGGACGTTCGGCCGAGCCTCCGGGGCCCTGGGTGTGCTCCAGTGCGCGGCGGCGGTGAGCTGGTTCGCATCGGGCGAGGCAACCGCGGCGCTGGTCACCAGTGGCGACGACGGCTGCGACGGAGTCGCCGGAATGATGCTGGGTGCCCCGAGAGGTGCGCGATGAACTTACCGGCGGTGCAAGAGGACAGCGGTCTCGCGGGCGGTGGCGACACGCCCGTCGTCGTCGCACGAGTGAGGCGGGCACAGGGTCCACGGCCGCTGCGTCTGCTGCTCCTGCACGGGCTCGCCAGCAGCTCGCAGGTCTGGCAGCCGGTGCTGCCGCTGCTGGCACCGGAGTACGAGGTCTGGACGGCCGATCTGCCCTGGCGCGGCGCCGGAGTTCCCGGCTGGCCGCAACGGCCACCGGACACATGGATCGACCAGGCGGTCAGGCAGCTCCCGGGGAACGGCGCCGACGTGATCGTCGCGCACTCGTTCGCGGCCAACGGCACGCTCGCCTGGCTCGACCGATGCGGCTGGGGCGTGACGTCCTACCGTCCCCACGGGCACATGCCACGCGGTGTCGTGCTCGCCGCCCCCTTCTACCGCGCCGCGGCCGAGCACTTCGACTGGGACACGATCTCCTACTACCTCAACCACTTCGACCGCATCCTCCAGCACGGCGTGCGGGTCCGGTCCGGCAGCCGGCTCTCCGACGAGATCGAACACGACATGGCCCTGAAGGTCCGTGACCGGATCGGCTGTCACGGATGGATGCGGTTCTTCGACAGCTATCTGGCCACTCCCGCGCTGCGTACCGAAAGGATGCGGCTGCCCTTCGTGGTCATCGGGGGGAGCGAGGACTTCGCCGCCTTCCCGCGCGACGCCCACGCGCTCGGCGAGGCCCTGCCCGAAGCCGACGTGCACATCCTCGCCGGCGCAGGCCACTTCACGATGGCCGAGCGCCCGCGAACCTTCGCGGATCTGACCAACAGCCTGATCCGCACCGTGTCCGCCCGGAACGAGGCGGACGACCACAACCCGGCGATGGAGTACAAGGCATGACGACGGCAACAGAAGCGACAGTGGCCACGGCCCTCAAGTCCCTGCTGAACGAGCAGACCACCGTGGAGGTCAGGCCCCGCTACGAAGGCTCCAACATCTGCACGTGGATCGGCTTCAAGCACGTCAACTACCTCGTGGAAGAAGCCGTCCTGCACCACTTCCGCACGGCGGGTCTGCCGGCCAGGGGTCTCTACGAGGAGCACGGCCTCGGGCTGGACTTCGTGGACCTCGACACACGCATCCTGCACGCCTTCCACATGGACGACGCCGCGCAGGCGCTGGTCGTGCCCGACACCGCGGAGGACGCGTCCGTCCTCGGCTTCCGCGTGACGCTCTGCGTCGAGCGGGACGGCAGCTCCCTCAAGGCCGTCACCTCGAAGGTCAAGGTCTCACTGCGCCCGGACGGCTATCTCGACCGCACTGCGGAGACACCCCAGGAGCTCGCCCCGTTCACGGTTGCGAGGCTCGGCGCGCACACGGAGACCCGCCCAGGCGCCGTTCCTGACACCGGCCCGGCCGTCGGAACCACCGTGAACACATCGCTCTCGTACGGACGCGGCACGACCGGCGAGGAGGATCCGGTCCTCGCCCAGCTCACCCGCGACGCGAACGCGTTCGGCTGGAAGTGGCGGATCCCTTACCCCTACTGCCACTTCACCGAGCGGCTTCAGATGTCCGGCTATCTGCGGCAGATGGAGGAGGTCGTCGATCTTTTCCTCGCCGACCGCGGAATCTCGATCAGGGAACTCCTGGACGAGCGCCGGTGGATTCCGGTCGTCCCGCAGTCGCGCATCCGGATTCTCGACGAGGCGCTCATGGAGGAAGACCTCTACACCGTCTACACGGTGGAGAGCATCTTCAAGGACTTCACGTACACCTCCCGGATGGATTGCTACGTGGTGCGGGACGGAAAGCTCGTGAAAACCGCCACGGGGAAGATCACACACGGCTACGCGGTGATCGAGAACCGCAGGGACTGGAGCCTGGTCAATTTCGACGAGCGTGTCGTCCGCGCCCTCGGTGGAGAGCCGGCCGAGCGCTGAACCTTCCGGTCGGCCGGGGACCTTCGCACTGCACTTCGGAGAATTCGATGGACGAAATACTCATCACCGGGCTCGGCGTCATCTCGTGCCTCGGCAACGGCGTCGACGCCTTCTGGCGAGGAATGAACGAGGCGGCCAGCGCTCCTCGCAGGGTGCCGGACCCGAATGCGCACATGGACATCCCGATGATGTACGGGGTGCCCGAAGCCGAAGTGCCCCGCGCCGAGCGGGAACCGGACGGGCAGCCACTCGGGCTCGGGTCCCGCTTCGCACTGGAGGTGTCCCGTCAGGCGATCGCTTCCGCCGAACTGGACGGCACCGATCCGCAGCGCATCGCCGTGGTCATCGGCACCGGAATGGGAGACGCCGGGCTGCACGAGGAGTGGCGCGTATCCGGATATCCCGAGCGGGACGGCTGGTCCCCCACCTTCTGCGTCGCGTCCGCGGTGGGCAGCCTGGCCGGCGCAGAGGGTCCCAATATCAGCGTGAGCAACGCGTGTGCGGCGAGCGGCTTCGCCATATCCATCGCCGCCGACCTGATCCGCTCCGGCGAGGCCGACGTGGTCGTCACGGGAGGTGCCGAGGCGTACTCGCGTGTCGCGCTGGGCTGTTTCAACCGGCTCGGCGCCGTCGACAGCCGTCGGTGCCGCCCCTTCGACGCACACCGCGAAGGAACCGTCTTCGGTGAAGGGGCAGCCGCGCTCGTCCTCGAATCGGAGGAGCACGCCCGCCGGCGGGGCGCCCCCCGGGCCTACGCGCGCCTGGCCGGCGCGGGCTGGAGCTGCGACGCCCACCACACGACTGCCATCGAGCCCGAGGGCGAACAGGTCGTACGGGCCATGCGGCAGGCTCTGCGCGAATCGGGAGTGGACCCGTCCGAGGTCGGCTGCGTCGTCCCGCACGGCACCGGAACGCTGATCAACGACACCGTCGAGAGCAGGGCCCTGTCCGAGGTGCTGGGCCCCGTCGCCGCAAAGCACCCCCTGTACAGCCTCAAGTCCCTCATCGGCCACACCGGAGGGGCAGCGGGCGCACTCGCCGCACTCGCGGCGGTGCTCATCGTGCACCGCGGCACGGTGCCGCCGAACGTCCCCCGCGACGTGGCCGATCCCGAGTGCGAGGTGTCCCTCCCCGAACGGGCAGTGCCCTTCGACGGCTCCGCCGCGGTGGTCAACGCCTACGCCTTCGGCGGCAACAACGTCTCCCTCGTACTCCAGGAGGCCGGATCATGAGCGGACCCGAGATCACGAGTGCCGCTGCGGCGGAACTCACAGTCACCGGAATCGGAGTGATCAGCCCCCGGGGCCACGACGCGTCCGCGGCGACCCTGCCCGGCGCCGCGCCGTCCGGCGACTGGTTCGACTACCGCACGGAGCTGGGGCGCAGGGGGTACAAGTACCTGCCCGCCGCATCCCAGTACTTCCTGGCGGCGTGCAACCGTGCCCTCCGGGCCAGCGGCGGTTGCGAGCATGTGCCTGCGGAGGAGCGCGGGGCTGCCGTGGGCACCAACAGCGGGGCCGAGGGGCTGCACTCCGCGATGGACGAGACCATCGTCAAGACGGGCGCGGAGGACCTGAGTCCGGCGACGGCACCGTTCTTCTCCATCAATCTCTTCGGCAGCCGGATGGCGATGGAGCACGCCTTCAAGGGCTTCAACCTCACCCTCACAAGCCCGAGGGTCGCCGGATTCGAAGCACTCCGTACGGGGCTGCGCTCGCTCCGGCTCGGCCGTGCCTCGTGGCTGCTCGCCGGGGCGACCGAGGACGCGCTGGCCGTGCTCGATCCCGGCGCTTCCGGCTCGGAGGCCGGGGCCGTGGCCCTGGTCCTGGAGTCCGCCGCCGGGGCCGCAGCACGCGGAGCGACGTCACTGGGCGAGCTGTCGGTGCGCTCCGGCTTCCTCCCCCCGCACAAGGCCGGGCAGCCACAGGGCACAGAGCACGCCCGGCGGCTGCTCGGCACGGCGCTGACCGCCGGCGGGGGTACCGGCGGCGGGGGTACCGGCGGCCCGCCGGACGAAGTGACAGCGGTACTGGACGACTCACCGGTGGGGCGAGCAGTCACCGGAGCGCTGGGTGACACGGCACGCCGGGTCCCCGCCGGATCGGGCTGCCTGGAGCCGCTGCTTCAGGCAGCCGGGGCGCTCGCCCGGGGCGGTGACCGGAGCGCGGCGGTGGTCACCGCGGCGGCGACGGGAGAGGTCGCCGTATGCCGGATCACACCGGCGCGCACCGGCACCGCCGCCCACCGGCAATCCGACAACGAGGCATGAGGAGACGACAGTCATGACATCCCCGCTCCGCGGATCGTGGGCACTCGTCCTGGGTGTGTCGAGCGGCATGGGGCTCGCAGTGGCCCGTGAGCTCGCCCACGAGGGCGTCAACATCCTCGGCGTGCACTTCGACACGGCCGAGGGACAGGAGAAGGCGGCCACGGCGGCCGAGGAACTGCGCAGTCTCGGTGTCGAGGCGCACTTCCACAACGCCAACGCCGCACGCGCCGCCACCCGTGCCGAACTGGTGCCGCAGTTCGGCGAGTTCACCGGGGACCGGGGCATCCGCGTGCTCGTGCACTCGCTCGCCTTCGGCACCCTCGTGCCGTTCCTGCCCGCAGAGGGACGCGCCGGGCTCTCGGAACGGCAGATGGCCATGACGCTCGACGTCATGGCTCACTCGCTCGTGCACTGGACGCAGGACCTGTACGCGGCGGGGCTGCTGCGCGCCGGGGCCAAGGTCTACGCGATGACGAGCGCCGGCGACCAGAAGGTGACGGCGAACTACGGCGCGGTGTCCGCGGCCAAGTGTGCGCTGGAGTCCCATGTGCGCCAGCTCGCGGTGGAGTTGGCGTCCGCAGGCGTCGCCGTCAACGCCCTGCGCGCCGGGGTGACGGTGACCCCTTCGCTGGAACGCATCCCCGAGCACACCGAGCTCGTCGAGCGTGCCGAGGCGAACAACCCGCACCGGCGTCTGACCCGTCCCGAGGACGTCGGCGAAGCGGTGGCGCTGCTTTCCCGTACGGACTCCTCGTGGATCACGGGCAACGTGATCGGTGTCGACGGCGGCGAAGTCCTCACGGCCTGATGGAGAACGAGGAAGCGATGAACAGCACCGACCCCCCGCCGGGCACCCGCATGGTGCGCCGCGCCGGGCGGGCCCTGTCGGCCCCTCTCGACGCACTGCGCGGCGCCGCCCTCGGGGTCCGGCACGCATACCGCCTCTACCACCCGCCCAACAGCCGCGTCGGCCGTACGCCCGAGAACAAGGGCCTGGCGACGCGCCGGATGCACATCACCACGACCCGGGACGCCGTCACGCTCGACGCCTGGGCGGTCCCCGGGGACGGGCCGCACACGGTCGTGATCTGTCACGGCATGGAGCGTTCCAAGTCCAGCGTGCTGGGCCACATCGAGATGCTGCACCGGGCCGGACACAACGTCGTCGCCTACGACATGCGCAATCACGGGGAGAGCAGCGGGGACCGCCGCTACGGAAGCATGGCCCGGCGCTACACCAGCGATCTGCGGGACGTGCTGCGGGCCGTCGCCGCCGATCCGGAGCTGGGGGGCGGACGGCTCGCGGTCCTCGGATTCTCCTTCTCGGCGTGGCCCGCCCTCTACGTGCTGCGTGACCCCGGCGTCGCCGTGAGCGCTGTCGTGGCGGACAGCGGGCCGATGTACGAGATCGGCACCGGTCTCGGGGCGTTCGCGACGCTGCGCCGCGGCAGTCTGCCCGAACGGCTGCGGCGAGCAGCGGCGTTCGTGCCCTACCGCTTCGTCTTCCGGACCGTGGCCCTGCACATGCTCGCCATCAAGGACTGGCCGCCGGAGCTGCCGGGAGTCACGACACGCCTGATGTTCGTCGCAGGCGCACAGGACCCCGTCGTCGGCGCGGACCAGGTACGCCGGGTGGCCGAGAGCTACCCCGGCTCCGGATTCTGGGCGTCGCAGCACGCCATGCACATGAACGCTCTGCGGTTCGACCGGCACGAGTACACCGAGCGCGTTCTGGACTTTCTCGCGGCCGCGTTCGCCGAAGGCACTCCCGCGGCAGCGTCCGAGGACGGAACAGGACCGTACGGGAAGCGGACGGCGGACACGGACGGCCCGTCCCCGCCGGAGCGGCGGAGGATGCCGGCCACCTCGGGCAAGGAGGCAACCGCCCATGACTGAACATCTGCTGATCGAGAGCGGCGGCCCTTCCGCGGGCCAGGGGTGCGAACGGTTCGTCGAGGACGCCCTTCACCTGGCCCGGTCGGGCCGCTCGACCTCCCTCTTCCTCGTCGACAACGCGGTCACCGCCGCGGTCCGCGGAGCGATGCCCGTACTGGACCGGTTCGTGGGTGAGGGCGGGGAGCTGATGGTCGATTCGGTGGCCGTACGGCAACGGGCGCTGGAGCCGGGGGACTTCGTGGCGGCGGCCCGGATCGTGGAGATGGACGACGTGGCTTCCATGATCCTCGCGGCGGACACCAGGGTGGTGTGGCACTGACATGGCGCAGAAGATCACGCCCACGGACGTCATGCTGGCCGTCTACGGAAGCCCTCACCAGACGGAACTCATCACGACCGCGCTGCGGTTGACGCAGGCGCTCCTCGACCGCGGTGCACGGGTGCAGATATGGACGTGCGGCGACGCGACAGGGCTGACCCGCAGCACCCTGGGCCGCACCAAGCCCCGCAACGTCCTGCGCTGGACCACCGATTACCCCTCCAGCGCGTCCGTGATCAGTGACCTGCTCGATGAGTACCCGGACCTCCTCCACTGGTACGTGTGCCGCTTCTGCTCCGACGAGCGAGGAATGAGCGAGCAGATTCCCCAGGTGCGGCGGCGTCCCCCTTTCACCTTCTGGGACCACACGAAGTCCGCGGGGAAACTGCTCACGTTGGGGGTGTGCTGAGAATGCCGGATTCCGGTCCCCTCATCATCGTGGAAAGGGCCTACCGCGGCTCGGTGGAAACCCAGTTCGCGGACGTGCTCTATTTCATCCGCGAACTGAACCGGCAGACGGGCGGACTGCACCTGGCGCTGCGCGGACTGACCGCCACCTACGCGCTGGAAGCCCCGTCCTACGAACCCGCCGTACGGCTCGGAAGCAGACGGCTGGACACCCTCCCCGACCCGCGCGCGTCGATCAGGGAGATGCTCGACGACGACGCGGTGGTCTGGGTCGAGGAACCGGACCTCGCACGGCTCGGACCGACTGCGCGCACCCGGCTCCTCGACGGCGTCCGGTGCGCCGCCCAGGGCGAACTGACCCTCCGCTGGGCCGAATTCCCGCGGGTGTGGTTCATGTGACACGCAACGCAGACCTCTCAGCACCCGAAGGAGCTCACTCCACGATGGCCATATCCGCCTCCGGGCCGCTCATCTCCGCGTGGGCCGCCGTCTCACCCTGGGGCCTCGACCGCCGGGACTTCAGCTCCGGGCTGCGCGAGGCCCGTACGACCGCCGCACCGCTGGACCGTGAGACCTGGACACTGCCTCGTCACGAGGCATGCCTGGTCCCGGACTTCGACATCAAGCAGATCCTGGGCCGGAAGGGGACGCGATCGATGGACCGCGCCACCGGTCTCGCCGTGACCGCTCTCAAACAACTCCTCGACGACGGCGGCGGCGGACGGCTCGACGGCGTCGGGGAGGACACGGGCCTCGCGCTGGGAACCAGCACGGGCAGCGCCCAGAGCATCATGTCCTTCACGCGCGACTCCCTTACCGGTGCCAAGCCCTACTTCGTCGACCCGGCCCGCTTCCCCAACACGGTCATGAACTGCGCCGCCGGGCAGTCGGCCATCTGGCACCGGCTCAAGGGCCCCAACACCACGGTCGCGGGCGGGCGCGCGACCGGACTGCTGGCCCTCAGGTACGCGCTGCGGCTGCAGCGTGCGGGGAGATCGGACACCGTCCTGTGCGGCGCGGTCGAGGAGTTCTCCGCAGCGCGCGCCTGGCTGGACTGGCACGGCCGCAACGGGACTCCTGCAGAGGCGGAAGGCGAGAACCGACCGCTCGGCGAGGGGGCCGCGGTGTGGCTGATCGAACCGGCCGAGGACATGCGGCGCAACGCGCGGACCGGCCTGGCGGAAGTCCTCGGTCTGGAGTTCGGTTTCACGCCGGACACCGGAGACATCCCGGCCACCCTGGAAAGGTGCGTCAGCACCCTGCTCACCCGGGCGGACATCGGCGCACACGACGTGTGGGCGGTCGCCGCTTCGACGCCGCCGGGCCGGCAGGGCGACGCGGAGCAGGAGGCGCTGGAGAAGATCTTCGCCCGTCACGAACCCCGCGCCGTGCCGTGTGCCGACCTGATCGGCGACACCTACGCTGCGTCGGCCGCCATGCAGTTCGGCGCCGTGCTCTCGCTGGCCGAAGGGGACGACGCCGCGGGCAGGTACGCGCTGATCACCTCCGCCGAGAGCGGCGGAACGACCGGAGCGGCGCTGCTGAAGCTGCGAGGTGCACCCCGATGACGGCGGACGCGACGCCCACCGCGGTCGTCTTCCCCGGCCAGGGCACGCAGAAGCAGGGGATGGGCGGCCCCTGGCAGGACTGCGGCTCCTGGCCGCTGGTCAAGGAGATCTCGGAGCACGTCGGCACGGACCTCGAAGAACTGCTGCTCAATGCCGACGACGAGGCGCTCCGCCGTACGGACCGCGCACAGCTGGCGGTGTTCACCGTGGGCGTCCTCGCCTTCCACGAGGCTGTCGCCGCCGGTGTCCTCAAGACCGTCGCCGGCTACGCGGGACACAGCCTGGGCGAATACGTGGCGATGCACGCGGCGGGCGCCCTCGAACTCGGCGACGCGGCACGTCTCGTCGCGGCACGCGGCCGTGCGATGCGCGACGCGGCCGAGGAACGGCCCGGTGCCATGGGCGCGCTGATCAAGGCGGACGAGGAGACGGCCGAGTCCCTGACCGCCGATGCCCGCGCCGCCGGGCACGACGTGTGGGTGGCCAATCTGAACTCCCCCGGTCAGGCGGTGGTTTCCGGCACCGCCGACGGCATCGGCCATGTGGCGGACGCTGCCGCCGTACACGGGGCGAGACTCGTACGGCTGCCGGTGGGCGGAGCTTTCCACAGCCCGATGATGTCGGCCGCCGCCACCCGGCTCGCCGGCGCTCTCGCCTCCGTTCCCTTCGCCGACGTACACGCCCCTGTCGCAGCGAACGTCGACGGCCGCCTGCGAACCGGCGCCGAGGCGCACTGGCCGGAGCTGGAGATGCGGCAGCTGACCGGTCCGGTGCTCTGGGAACGCGGCGTGCGCTCGCTCCACGGCGAACTGGGCTGCCGCCGCTTCCTCGAACTGGGCCGGGGCCGGACGCTCTCCGGCATGATCACGCGGATTCTCCCGGAGTCGACGACGGCGTCGGCCGGCTCGCCGGAGGAGCTGCGGGCGCTGACGTCCGTCAGAACCTGAACGCGCCGTCACGCACGAGCCACCGCACACCACGACCGAGAACAACCGAGAGAGAGGCAGAACCATGTCCGAAACCACCTCGCCCGACCTGGATTTCGAAGATCTGCGCCACACGATCGCCGACATCCTCGACGTCGAGATCGACGAGCTGACCGACGACGCCCACTTCGTGGAGACCCTCGGCGTCGACTCGCTGATGGCCCTCGAAGTCATGGTGGTCCTGGAGCGGAAGTACGGCGTCAAGCTTCAGGAGGACGAACTGAAGGAGGTCACGACGCTGAAGAAGGCTTACGGCCTGCTCGGGGAGAAGGTCGGGAAGCAGTGACGAACACACTCTGCAGCCCGGTCGGGAGGGCTCCCGAAGTGATCGAGTCCGGCCTCCGGGCACGGACCGAGGTGACCGTTCCACCCGACGAGAAGGTCTTCCCCGGCCACTACCCGGGCTTCCCGATCTACCCCGGCGTGTGCATCGTCGAGTGCGTGCACCGGAGTGCTCTGGCCACCGTTCCCGGCTCCGCCGACGAGTGGGAGATGCACGCCGTGGAGGCGACGCGGTTCGTCGCACCGGTCTTCCCCGGCGACGCGCTGAGCATCGGCATCGACTGGTCGCAGCGGGACGGGGCGTGGCGCTGCAAGGCCCTGGTCTCCTCCGATCGCGGCGAAGTCGCCCAGGTGAGGCTCCGTTTCGGACCGAGGAGGCCCCGGTGACAACAGTGACCACGGAAACCACGGAATCCACGGAGGCGGCGCCGGGCAGGGCCGAGGGCGTCATGGGACCGGACGGCGTCCGCGCGGTTCTGCCGCACCGCTTCCCCATGCTGCTCGTCGACAGGGTGCTGGAACGGGTCCCCGGCGAGCGCATCACCGCTCTCAAGGCGGTGAGCGTCAACGAGCCCTGGTACCAGGATCTTTCCGACGGGGCCCCGGAAGAGGCGTACGACTATCCCGGTGTGCTGATCGTCGAGTCCTGGTGCCAGGCGGCAGGCATCCTCATCGCCTCGGAGAACCCCAACCCGGACGTGCTCGACGGGCAGGTGATGCTCTTCGGCGGGATCTCGGACGTGCAGTTCTGCGGGCGGGTACGCCCGGGCGACGTCATGGAGCACCGCGTCGACCTCGTCAGGGCGCTGACGGACACGGTGATCTTCGAAGGCAGCTGCCATGTCGACGGAAGGCTCGTGGCCCGGATCGGACGGGTGGTGATGGCGCTGCGCCCCGCTTCGGAGCTGACCGGGCAGAAGGACGACGCCGCATCGGAAGCCGAGGAGGAAGCCTAGATGAACGAGAACGAGCGCACAGCACTGGTGACCGGCGGCTCGCGAGGCATCGGCCGGGCGGCCGTGCTGCGGCTGGCGGACGAGGGCTACAACATCGCCTTCTGCTACATGTCCGACGACGACGCGGCACGCGCGCTGGAGAAGGAGGTGTCGGAACGGGGAGTCCGCGTCCTCTGTGCGAAGACGGACGTCTCGGACGCCGCATCGGCCCGCGACTTCGTCACCAGTGCCCAGGAGCAGTTCGACGCCGTCGACCTCGTCGTGACCTCGGCCGGAATCGTCAGGGACAACCCCCTGCTGATGATGGGGGACGAGGACTGGAACAACGTCATCGACGTCAATCTCAACGGCACTTACAACATCTGCCGGGCCGCCATTTTCGAGATGCTCAAGCGCAAGTCCGGATGCATCGTCAACGTCTCCTCGGTCGCGGGAGTGCACGGCAACGCGACGCAGAGCAACTACTCGGCGTCCAAGGCCGGCATCATCGGTTTCACCAAGGCCGTCGCGAAGGAAGTGGGGCCGTACGGCATCAGGGCCAACGTCGTCGCACCGGGCTTCATCGACACCGACATGACCGCATCCCTTTCGGACGACTTCCGCAAGCGGGTACTGCAGCAGATTCCTCTGCGCAAGCTGGGACGTCCGGAACAGGTGGCCGAAATGATCTCCTACCTCGCCGGCGCCGAGTACGTGACCGGCTCCGTCATGCAGATCGATGGCGGCATCGTCATCTGAGTCCGACCACAAGGAGATTCCGTGCCACGGCAACGAGCGGTACCGCGTGTGTACTTCTCCCTCCGCAGTCCGTACTCCTGGCTCGCCTGCGCCGAACTGACATCCCGTTACCCCGATGTCGCGCGGGCGTCGGAGTGGCGTCCGTTCTGGGAACCCGACGCACAGTCCCGGCGCATGCTGACCGAGGCGGGCGGCGACTTCCCATATGTGGCGATGTCGCGCGCCAAGCATCTCTACGTCCTCCAGGACGTTCGCAGACTCGCCAAGGAGCGGGGCCTGACGGTGTCCTGGCCGCTGGACAGGGACCCGTGCTGGGAAGTTCCGCATCTGGCGTATCTGCTTGCCAGGGACGAAGGCCGCGGGGGTGACTTCATCGAGGCGGCCTCCCGGACACGCTGGGCGGAGGGCGGCGACATCTGCGACCCGTCCGTGGTCGCCGGGCTGGCGGCCGGGCTGACTCTGCCTCAGGAGCGCCTCGCGAAGGCGGCGTCCGATCCGGGCGTGCGTGAGAGGGGGGTCGCCGCACTTCTCGACGTCCACAAGGACGGGGTGTTCGGTGTCCCCTTCTTCGTCCACGGCTTCGAGAAGTTCTGGGGTCTCGACCGGCTGGCGGCCTTCGCCGCTTCCGTACGCGGAGAACGTGCGGGCGACGAGCACCACGCTGCCCCCGCCTCCGGTGGACCCGTGATGCCTGCTGAGGCGAGCGACCAGGGACATGCGGGGGGATGCGGCTGATTCCCGACGATGCAGGACCGCCCCTCGTGACGCTGTTTGTCGTCGCGAGGGGCGGTCGGCGATAGTGCCGACGAACCGCGACAACCGAACGAGCCGTGACCGACGGAGGATCAGATGCGCCAGCAGTCCAACAGAACACCCAGCGAAGGGAATCGGGGTGCCCGGGTGTCGTTCCCGATGCGGCTCCTGTCCGCCGCGGCGGTTCCTGTGGCCCCTCTCTTCGGTCTGGCGCTCACCTATCTCCTCTTCCACCCGCCGAGGCGCGCCCGGCACAAAGGGCCCGGCGAGGCGGGCCTTCCCCAGCCTGAGCAACTGCGGGCACCCATAGGCGGCGGGAAGCACCTCAACGCGTGGCTCTTCAAGGGCGATCCGGCGCGGGTGGTCGTCGTAGGACACGGAATCGGCCTCAACAAGTCCGCGAGCCTCGCGCACGCCAAGTTCCTGCACGACGCGGGATATACGGTCTGCCTGTTCGACCACCGCAACCACGGCGAAAGCGGCCGGGACGGATCCGCGGTCGGACTGAGCGACAAGTTCACCACCGATGTGACGACTCTGGTGTCCGTCCTGCGGAAGCAGGAGGAGCACCGGTCGGCGAAGATCGCCGCCTACGGCTTCTCCTTCTCCACCTTTCCGGTCTTCTACTCGCTGCGGTCGGCGGAAAGCGGAGTGGACGCCATCATCTGCGACAGCGGTCCCAGCATCGATCTCGCACCGCTCTTCCGGAACTTCCTGGACGCCGACAAGATCCCGCTGCCGCCGCCCTTCCACGTCCGGCCGTCACGCGCCCTTCTGGAATGGTCGATGTGCGCGGCGGGACCGGCCATGCTCCGCGCCGACTGGCCGCCGCCCGTCGACGGTCACTACGACAAGGTTCCGATGCTCTTCCTGGCAGGAGAGCTGGACCCCATCCTCACTCCCCCGGCGATCGACGCGCTGGCGAGCCGGTATTCCCACGCCGAGGTCCACATGCTGCCGGGCGTCGACCATCTCCAGGGCCTCAAGACCGACCCGGAGAAGTACACCTCGACCGTGCTGAACTTCCTCCAGCGAGCCTTCGCCTGACATGCGCGGGAGCGGAGACACCAAGAAGACCATGCGGGCTCCCAAGGTCTGGGGAGCGCGGGAGGACGAGATCCGTGCGGAGTTCCCCTGCGACGGCCTGCTGACCAGACCGGAGGAGAGCTGGTTCCGTGCCGTTACCGTCGACGCCGATCCGGCCGCCGTCTTCCGCTGGCTCTGCCAGCTCAAGGTCGCCCCTTACAGCTACGACTCCCTGGACAACTTCGGCCGCCGCAGCCCACGCCGGCTCACCCCCGGCGCCGAGCATCTGGAGCCGGGGCAGCGGGTGATGACCATCTTCCGGCTTGTGGACTTCACACAGGACCGGGACATGACGATCATGCTGGACCACCCCAAGGGCCTCAGCCTGTTCGGGAACTTCGCCCTCACCTACCGGGTCACCGAGGAGGAGCACGGCTCGACCCGGCTGCTGGTCAAGCTCGTGGTGGGGGACGACGACGGAGCTCTGCGACGGCTCCGCCGTCCTCTGATGGCGTGGGGAGACCTGCTGATGATGCGGCGTCAGCTCCTCACCCTGCGGAAGCTGGCGGAACAACAGGGACGCAGCCGGACGGACTTGTGACGCACGCCCGCCCGGCGGCAGCGGTCACCGACGTCCGGCAGCGCAGCCGCCAGGGCGGTCGCCCCCGCGACGGCCCTGGCGGGCGGGTGCCCGGCCAGGGCCGTCGCGGTGCGCTCGCTGGACAGCGGTCCTCAGAAGGCGGCGTCAGGCACGTCCATCAACGAGTTGTCCGTCGTCTCGGCCAGCTCACGCTGTACGGAGAGTCCCGGCAGTACCTCCCTGGCGAAGAACTTCGCCACCGCCACCTTCCCCGTGTAGAAGTCCCTCTCGGCACCCGAGGCGTGAGCTGTCTTCCGTTGCGCGACGACGGCGCCCCGCAGCAGAAGGTATGATACGAGCAGGTCTCCCCCGGCCATGAGAAAACGTGTGGTGTTCTGACCCACCCGGTAGATCTCCCGGGTGTCGGACTCGGAACCGGAGAGCTGGCTCAGCATGGCACCCAGCATTCCCTCCAGGTCGCCCAGAGCACCTTCGAGGAGCTTCACTTCGCCGGCGAGCTCGGCCACCCCTCCCGCCTCCTCGGCCAGGAACGTCCTGATCTCGTCGGCCAGCGCCGTAAGGGCGTTCCCGCCGTCCTTGACGATCTTCCGGAAGAAGAAGTCCTGTCCTTGGATCGCGGTCGTACCCTCGTACAGGGTGTCGATCTTGGAGTCACGGAGGTACTGCTCGACCGGATAGTCCTGGAGGTAACCGGACCCTCCGAACACCTGCAAGGACTCGGCGAGTTGCGCGTAGGACTTCTCCGACGCGTATCCCTTCACGACGGGCAGCAGAAGGTCGTTGAGCCGCCGGGCGGGCCCCGCGTCCGCACCGCGCTCGTCCAAGGTCCGGATGTCGTCCTGGACGGAGGCCGCGTAGAGCAGCAGAGCCCGCATGCCCTCCGCGTACGCCTTCTGGAACATGAGGCTGCGCCGCACGTCGGGATGGCGGACGATGGGCACGCGGGGCGCGGTCTTGTCGGCGAACTGTGCCAGATCGGCGCCCTGTTGGCGTTCCTTGGCGAACTCCAGAGCGTTCAGGTACCCCGTCGAGAGAGTGGCTATCCCCTTGGCCCCCACGACCATGCGGGCGAACTCGATGACCTTGAACATCTGCCGGATGCCGTCGTGCTTCTCACCCACGAGCCATCCCTTTGCCGGGTGCCGGTCTCCGAAGGTGAGTTCACAGGTGTTGGAGACCTTCAGGCCCATCTTGTGCTCGACGTTCGTGGCGTAGACGCCGTTACGGCTCAGGAGTTCACCCGTGCTCCAGTCGAAGTCGTACTTCGGAACGAGGAAGAGGGACAGCCCCTTTGTGCCCGGCCCGTGTCCTTCGGGACGCGCCAGCACGAAGTGAACGATGTTCTCGGACAAGTCGTGTTCGGCGTTGGTGATGAAGCGCTTGACGCCCTCGATGTGCCAGGACCCGTCGTCCTGGCGCACAGCCTTCGTACGGGCTGCCCCGACGTCCGAACCGGCGTCGGGCTCCGTGAGGACCATCGTCGCCCCCCATCCCCGGTCCACCATGCGCTGCGCGATGTCCTGCTGTTGCTCGGTCCCCAGCTCATGGATGAAGCCGGCGAAGCTCGGGCCGCCCGAGTAGAGCCAGAGGGCCGGGTTGGCACCCAGAACCAGCTCGGCGAACGCCCAGACGAGCGACGGCGGAGCCTCCGTGCCGCCCAGGGCGGAAGGCAGACTCAGCCGCCACCACTCGGCATCGGAGAAAGTACGGAAGGCCTTCTTGAACGAATCCGGCAGCGGGGCCGTGTGCTGCACCGGGTCGAAAACCGGAGGGTTGCGGTCCGATTCGACCATCGAATCAGCAAGATCATCCTCGGCCATGCGCCTGATCTCGGAGAGAACACTCCTCGCCGTATCTGTGTCGATCTCGGCAAAGGGGCCTGTGCCATAGACCCGGCCCCTGTCCAGCACCTCGAAGAGGTTGAAGTCGATGTCGCGGAGGTTCGCCTTGTAGTGACCCATTTACACAGCTCCGACACGGCAAAGGAGTCCGCGGTGGTGCAGCCGTGTCCAGCACCCCCGCCGGCTGGAGTACCATCTTGCTACTCGCGCGTAGGTACGGGCAATGAACCGGCGCCGGACCACCGGAACATGACACCTTCCTGCCAGAATCAATTCTTCGCGCCACTTCGAAGCCGATGCGTCCGCCTCAGTTCTTCGCAAAACGCAGACACGATCTTCACACATCGTTTCACCTCCTTCACCGCGCTCACCTCGTCTTGAGCAGTCCTTTCTGTGCCGCGATCGACCCGGCCTGGAAGCGTGACTCGGCGCCCAGTTTCCGCATGATTTCCGCGACATAGCGCCGGTAGGTGCGCAGAGATATACCGGCTTTCCTTGCCGCCACGTCGTCCTTGCAGCCTTCGGCCATGAGTTCAAGAATCCTGTGGAACTGGCGCTGCCGGGCCGCGCCCGCCGTCGGCGGAAGGGGCTCGACGGGCTCCTCCGTGTATCGCGCCGACTCGTGCAGCAGGTTGTGGAAGATGCCGGCGACCACCGGGTTCTGAATGACGAGGATCCGCGAGCTGTGCCAGTCGTCCGCCCCCGTCGGACGAACGATCGCCGTCGCCTGGTCCATGACCGCCAGGTCCCGGCTCTCCTCGTCGGAGGCCGGCGAGAGGACCAATGCACCCGCCTTTGCAAGGTCATTCATCCACTCCCTGTTCTCCCGCGCCGTCCTCGGCGGGCAGATGATGGTCGTGGACACTCCATGAGCATTCAGCTGGACTGCCGTTCTGCTGACCGTCCGGAGCAAGTTTCTGGAGTCCGGCCCCCTTTGGCTCACCGCGGTGCCGCCCAGGCTCCAGACGACCTCCTTTTCAGCGGTGAGCACGAGTCGGGCGATCCATTGCACTGCCGTCTGTGTATCGACGTCTTGCTCATGTATTTGCCGGGGGCGCGAAGAACTGTTGTGTAAACCCCCGTTGCAGACATTGTCGAGCCGGGCCGCGCTGCGGACCCGCCTGCTTGTCAGATCGTCCAGTTCGAACTCGAAGATCGAACTGCTCGGCTGGTTGTGCATCATCGCAGAAGCCCCCGCTTATGCTGAATTGCTGCATACTCCGCTCAAGGTTTGCCTTGCCCCACCTGAAGGGCCTGTAGAAATCACGGCCCCGTGCCCCGCGTGCGAGCAGAAAGTCCTGCGGCATCCCGGGGAGGCGAACCGCCTCACCTGACCCCGGGGTCTCCGTGCAAGCCTCTCGACACGCACCCGCCCGCAGCGTCACGTCGCGAGGTGCCCCTCGCTCGTCAGCGCTCCGCTCCCGGCACGACAGCCGGGGGAACTCCCGGAACCCGGGGCCGAGCACGGCCCGCACCCGTCCTGGGCCTTCCTTCCCCCGCTTCGTACGGCACGTCGGAAGAACGCACCGACATCAGGTCCGTTCGAGCTCGACGACGCCGATGAAGTCGCTCACGGCGAGCCAGAAGTCCTTCGGGTCCCCGTACATTTCGAGCAGTTGCGGAACTGTGTGGTTCTGCGCCATACGGAGACCGCCGTTCTCGGGGAGAATGTGATCGAGGCGGCTTCCCTCGACACCGAAGGCGAACGGTTCGCCGCGCTTCGCCGCGAACTTCGTCCCGCGGAGAGCGCCACTGTGGCCGATCGTTCCCTCCACCACGGAGGGGAGAATGTAGTCGAAAACGATCCGGCTTCCCGGCGCGCACGCGGTGTCCAGCTTCTGCAGAGTCGCACGTACGGATGCTTCGGTGAGGTAGTACGTCACTCCGAGCCAGCTCACAAAGCTCGGTTTCGCCGGGTCGAAGCCCCGCTCCACCAGACTCGTCAGCAGGTCGTCGCCGGCTTCGAAATCACAGCTCACGTACTTCACTGAAGGACCGATGGGCAGCGAGTTCTGCTGGATGATCTCTTGCTTCTTCCGCTGGATATCCGGCTTGTCGACCTCGTAGTAGACCGTCCCGGCACCGCCCGGAGACCGCAGGGCAGTCGAATCGTATCCAGCACCCAGAATCACAACCTGAGTGCAACCGGATTCGACCGCGCGGCGGATCAGTTCATCACTGTGACGGTACCGGAGAATGATTTCTGCCGCCCAGCCGGAGAAGAGCGCATCGTAGGCGCGCGCAGCTGACATCGCGAACATCCGCCACGAGAACATGAGGCGGTACTTGCGGTCCTGGATGAAATGGTGGGCAAACGGGTCGTCGAGTATCCGGCCCTTCTCCGGGCGGCGGCTCTCCACCGACCGGATGAGAGCGCACATCTCCGCGGTCGAACTGTCCTTCTCGGCGCCCTTACCTCCCTGCGCAGGCAGCGTCTCAGGCCCAGGGCTTTCCGCGTTCATCAATTCCTCCTGCTGGTTACTGCGATGTCGTGAGAGGGGTACGGGACACGGGCAGTGGCTCGATCGAAGGGGCGTTCGCATGGACGTTGCCGCTCCCGTCTTATTCGCACACTGGCCTCTGTTCACACATGGACACCGGCGATTGTTTGACGCACAGTCAGAGAGTACAACTCCCCCTGGAGGCCCAGTCGTGAAGATTTGGCAATTACCTGCCGCGCGCAACTCCGTACCGGCGGCTCCGCGCCGCTCCCGTCACGGCGTCGTGCCGGAGACACCTGGGGTCATCGCCTGGCTCGGGACGGAGAGCGGTCCGGCCCGGTAGTCCTCCGCGTGGTGATCCGAGCTGCTTCAGGATGATTCCGGTTCTGGTCCGGTGACTGGCGAATTCCCCTGGAGAGACGGTTCTTGAGCCACTTGAATCCCATTCCGTCTCCGCTGCCTTCCAGCAGGCGTCGCAGCCGGAATTCCCGGTCCTCCGACTGAACGGAAAACGGACGAGGGGGAGACGGGCGAACGGAATGCAGCCGGTGACCGGGCCGGCTCCCGTGCTCACCAGCTGTCTCGCAACCAGCCCTTCATTCCGCCGACTCCGGGGCGTACCGCGGAGGTTCAGGAGCTCTTCGCCCGCCGGCGGGCGTTCGGGCGGCGCACCTGCCGCCCGGCCGCCCTACAGCACGAAGTCCACGCTCACCGGGGCGTGATCGCTCCAGCGCTCGCCATGGCTTGCGGCCCGCTCCACGACGGCCTTCACCGCCCGCCGCGCCAGGCCCGGCGTCGCCACCGCATAGTCGATGCGCCAGCCCGAGTCGTTGTCGAAGGCCCGCCCCCGGTACGACCACCACGAGTACGGCCCTGCCACGTCCGGGTGCAGCGCGCGTACGACGTCCTCGTAGCCGCCGTCCGCCGGGTCGAAGACCCGCGAGAGCCATGCCCGTTCCTCGGGCAGGAAGCCGGAGGAACGGCGGTTGGCGCGCCAGTTCTTCAAGTCCGCCTCCTGGTGCGCGATGTTCCAGTCGCCGCACACCAGCACCTCCCGCCCGTCCGCGGCAGCGCGCTCGCGCAGCTCACGCAGGTACGGGAGGAAGGCGGCCATGAAGCGTTCCTTCTGCTCCTGACGCTCGGTGCCGACGTCGCCGGACGGCAGATACAGGCTGGCGACGGTCATCCCCGGCAGATCCACCTCCGCATAGCGGCCGGAGTCCTCGAACTCCTCCGCCCCGAAGCCGATGCGCACCCGGTCGGGCTCACGCCGCGTGAGCAAGGCCACGCCGGCACGTCCCTTCGTGGCGGCAGGTGCGTACAGCGTGTGCCAGCCGTCCGGCTCCCGTACCTCGTCGGGGAGTTGGTGCTGCTCGGCGCGCACTTCCTGCAGGCACACGACGTCCGCGTCGGTGCCCGCCAGCCATTCGCGGTAGCCCTTGCGGGCGGCGGCGCGCAGCCCGTTCACGTTGATCGTCGTCACCTTCGGCATCCGGGTCACCTTACCGGTGACGTTGTGTGAAGGCGTCGGCGTTCACGCCGAGAGTGAGACGCCGCATCTCGGGAGTGCCCTGGACGCCGCCTACAAGAACTTCTTCGACGCGGTCAAGGGCAGGCGGCATGGCCGCAAGGCCGGTCCTCCCCGGTACAAGTCGAGGAAGGACACCCGGCAGTCGATCCGCCTCACCACCAACGCCTTCTCCCTCCAGGACAACGGCACGGTGTACGTAGCCAAAGTCGGCAACCTCAAGGTCAAGTGGTCCCGCCAGCTTCCGGCCGCACCCACGTCCCTGACCGTCACCAAGGACCGCTCCGGCCGGTACTTCCTCAGCTTCGTCGTGGACATTGAGCCCGGCATTCTCCCTCGCCTGAAGACCGACGCAGGTCTCGACCTGGGCCTGTCCGCCTTCGCCGTCCTGTCCGACGGCAGCAAGATCGACAGCCCCCGCTTCCTGCGCCGGGCGGAGAAGAAGCTCAGGCGCGTTCAGCGGGAGCTGTCCCGCAAGGCCAAGGGTCGAAGAACCGGGCCAAGGCCCGCATCAAGGTCGCACGCCAGCACGCCAAGGTGGCGGACCGACGCCGGGACTGGCACCACAAGGCATCGACACAGATCATTCGCGACAACCAAGCGGTGTACGTGGAAGACCTCGCGGTGTCCAGCCTCGGCAGCACCCGGCTCGCCAAGTCCGTGCACGACGCGGGATGGTCCGCGTTCGTCGGCATGCTGGAGTACAAGGCGGTCAAGCACGGCCGCACGTTCGCCAAAGTGGACCGGGCCTTCCCGTCCTCTCAGCTCTGCTCGGCCTGCGGAATCCGGGACGGCCACAAGCCCCTGCACGTCAGGGAATGGACGTGCCGCAAGTGCGCCACTGTGCACGACCGCGACCACAACGCAGCACGTAACGTCCTTTTCGAAGGACGCCGAATCGTCGCCACCGGACGGGTGGAGACGCTAAACGCCTCGTGGAGCGCCGGTAAGACCAGGACAACAGTCCCGGCACAGCGTGGTGAAGCAGGAAGCCCCCGGAGGGGTCAGCCGACCCCGACCGGATTCGCTGGCTTCAAGGCCAGCGAGCACGTCAAGATGCGTGCATGCGAATCGTCCGTGTGCCCTACGACCATCCGGAAGCGATGAAGCTGAACGACGCCGTGCAGCAGGAGTACGCGGAGCGTTACGGCGACGAGGGCGACATCACACCGCTCGACCCCGCGATGTTCGAACCGCCGCGGGGCCTCTACCTGATGGCGTACGACGAGGACGAGCGCCCCGTGGCGACCGGCGGCTGGCGCACTCAGAACCGCAACGACGAGGGGTACGCCGACGGCGACGCCGAGATCAAGCGGATGTTCGTGGTGCGCGAGGCGCGCGGACGCGGGCTCGCCCGGCTGATTCTCGCCGCGCTGGAGGACGACGCGCGGGCCGCGGGCCGCACCCGCATGGTGCTGGAGACGGGCACGATGCAGCCCGAGGCGATCGGTCTGTACACGTCCTCCGGCTACGAGCCCACCGAGAAGTTCGGCCTCTACCGCTTCGAGACAGCGAGCCGCTGCTACGCCAAACCGCTCTGACCCGGGGGCAGTTCGGATTCCACCTCCGGCGAGGGGCCACCACCACGGGCGGACTCGGCACCTCCCGGCCTCGCGAGCTCCGCCGCCTCCGCGATGCCGTGCTCCTCCACCGACACCGCCCGCACGCCCGGCAGTCCGGCCGTCGCCAGCTGCTCCGTCAGGGCACGTCCCGGCGGCAGCTCCACGCAGCAGTCCACCCTTTCCTCCGCGAGCGCCGACATCGCCTCCGCCCAGCGCAGGGGCCTGGCCGCGGACCAGGCCAGGTCGTCGAAGACGGCGTTCGTGTCGCCGAACAGGGACCGCCCCTGCACTGCGCCGACGTAACGCACCGACTGCGGGCGCCTCTTGACCGTCGCCAGGTGCTGGGCGAGCCGGATGGCGACGTCGCTCTCCGGCCCGTTCGTGCTCTCCGCCTCATGGAGCAGCTCGCCCCGCAGCCGTACGGCGCGCAGCGCCTCCTCGAAGGTGAGGACGTCCGCGAGCACGGCCGCCGCGTATCCGCCGGTGCCGTGGCCGGCGACGTACGAGGGCCGCACCTCCTCGTCCTCGATCAGCGCACGCGCACCCGCGACGCCCGCGATCAGCAGCGCCAAGTGGCAGGCCACCGGGGAGCGTTCGAGCGCCTCCTCGGAGTCCAGCTCGACGATGCCGTCCGCGTACTCCCTGCCGGCGGCGCCGTCCTCCGTGCCCGTACGCGATGCGAGGCTTCGCAGAGCCCAGTCCGCCTCGGCCAGTACGGTCGCGGACGCCGCGGTGTCGGGCAGCCGGTGCAGCATGCCGGGACGCTGCGAACCCCGGCCGGGGAAGAGGAACGCGATGCTCATGGGGTCAGCCTGGCCCGCAGCGCGCCCGTGGCGCCAATCGGCCCCACCCGCGGGTGACCTCGAACTCCCTTGCCCACAGCGGCGGAACACCCGTACGGGCACCTCCGCCTGCCCTCACCGGCGAACTCGCGGGGCTCCGCGCTCGTCCGGCCTCCCCCGGTCCCCCGCAGGACGTGCCGTAACCGCTGCGGCACCGGGCCGTCCGTGTGAGGGTGACCCCATGCACACTCCCGAGGACCCCTCACTGGCGGAGAAGATCCGGGCAGACACCGCGCATTCGGCGCGTGTGTGGAACTACCTGCTGGGCGGCCGTGACAACTTCCGGCCGGACCGGGACGCGGGAGACATCGTCCTCAAGCTCTTCCCGGGCATCGCCCGTCTCGCCCGCCTGCAGCGGCGCTTCCTGTCACGTGCGGTGCGATACCTGGCCGCCGAAGCCGGCATACGCCAATTCCTCGACGTGGGCACGGGGTTGCCGACGGTGGACAATACGCACGAGGTCGCACAGCGTGTGGCCCCGGAGAGCAGGATCGTCTACGTCGACAACGACCCGCTGGTACTCGTTCACGCGCAGGCCCTCCTCACCAGCAGCCGGGAAGGTGCCTGCGACTACATCGACGCGGACGTCCGCGACCCCGCCACGATCCTCGAAGCGGCAAGCAGGACGCTGGACTTCGGCGAGCCCGTGGCGCTGACGCTGCTCGGCACGGTCGGCCAGATCCCCGACTCCGACGACCCCTCGTCGGTGGTGGCACGGCTCATGGAACCGCTGCCGTCCGGGAGCCACCTGGCGCTGAGCGACGGCACCGACACCAACGAGGTCCTCAACGAGGCGATCGCCGCGTACAACGCGAACTCCGCCGGCTCCTACCATCTGCGCAGCGCGGATCACATCGCCGGCTTCTTCGACGGCCTCGACGTGGTGGAGCCCGGCATCGTCACCACCTCCGGCTGGCGCCCGGACGCAGCCGATCCGCAGGAGGGCCCGGGCCTGGTGGACGCCGTCTGCGGCGTCGGCCGCAAGCCGTGACCCACCGCGCGCGGCCCTCGGCACGAACGGCGTGCGCGTGCGCTGGTTCCCGGCACCGGGGCGGGGTCTCCGGCGCGCCCACGCACCGGGCCCGCACCCGGGATCGAGCGCCGGCATCGAGCCCCGGGAGACCCACGCACCGGTGCGCAAAGCGCCGCCGCGTGCTTCCATCATTGTCATGACCATGAAGCGCCGTCACCTCCTCCGCGGCACAGCCGCACTCACCCTCACCGCGCTGCTCGGCGGAACCACGGCCGCCGCGGCGTACGCCGCACCCGGCGCCGGCCGGTCCGCGGCAGCCGCCGGGCCCGACGCCTGGATGTCGCAGCTCCCCGACCGCGTACTGCTGCGGGAGCTGACCGTTCCGGGCACCCACAACTCCGGTGCCCTGCACGGCGGTCCGTGGGCCGAGTGCCAGAACACGCCCATCGCCGAGCAGCTCTCGTCCGGCATCCGGTTCCTCGACATCCGCTGCCGCCTCTTCGACGGCTCGTTCGCCATCCACCACGGCCCGGCCTACCAGCACCTCAACTTCGACGACGTACTGGGCACCTGCCGCGACTTCCTGGCGTCCCGGCCGTCCGAGACGGTCCTGATGCGGGTGAAGCAGGAGTACTCGGAGGAGACCGCGGAGCACTTCCGTACCGTCTTCGAGGACTATCTGGACGGACGCGGCTGGCGCTCCCTCTTCCGGCTCGACCCCGCACTGCCGGACCTGGGAGACGCCCGCGGCAAGGTCGTGCTGCTCGGCGACTCCGACGGACTGCCCGGCGTGCGCTACGGCGATCCGCAGCTCTTCGACATCCAGGACGCCTACAACGACGAACCGGGTGCCAAGTACCCGCTGATCGAGGACCACTTCCGCAAGGCAGTCGCCCAACCCGGCAAGCTCTACGTCAACTTCGTCAGCACCGCTGCCTATCTGCCGCCCCGGTCCAACGCGGACCGTCTCAACCCACGCGTACGTGACCTGCTCGGCTCACCGGAGAACGCCGCGTGGCGGGGCCTCGGCATCGTGCCCATGGACTACCCGAACGAGCACGGACTCACCGAGGCCCTGCTGAAGCACCAGCCGTCGACGGCCGGTCACGTCACCGCTGTTTGATCTTTTCGCGCTTCACCTCCAGATTCACGAAGCGCGGCTCGCCGACGCACAGCGCACGTGCCTGATCGGCCACCTGCTGCGTCTCCGGGAGCTGGCTGTTCTCCATCGCCTTCTGGTACGAGGGGAATTCGACGATGTCCACGTAGTGGGTGGGCTTGTCGCGGTCCTGTGCGTGCATCTCGTGCAGCACGGTCCGCTTGCCCTCGGTGACCTTCATCCACTGTTCGAAGACGGCATCCAGCTCGTCGGCGTGGTTCGTCTCGTACTCGATGATCTGGACGAATGTCATTGGATGGCCTCCCGTCGTGGCCGGTCGCGATCGTACGGGGTCAGACACTGAGCGGCACCGAGTGGATCTCGTCCACGGAGTGCCCGGCCCGCTCGTGGGCGCGCCGTACGGCCTGCGCGGACGGCGCCTCGGACAGGCAGAACACCGTCCCCGACTCCGGATCGGCCCAGGCGTGCTCGAAGTGAACGCCCTCGGCATGCTCGGCCGCGAGATCGGCCCGGTGGGCGTTGTCGAGCTGCTCGGCGGTGATGCCGCTCATCCCGCGATGGACGTCCATGAATCTGGGCACAGCTCTCCACCTCCGGCGGCCGTGGTGAGGACCCCGGTGGGAGCCCGGTCGGGGCCCCACTCACTCCATGGTGCTACCGGTGGATGAAAACCCCCAAACCTGCATGCAACGCCCATAGAACGCCGGTCGGCGCGGGCGGCACCCGGAACCCTTCACACCGGTGACAAAGACGACCGCGCGCCGCAGGCGGGGCCTAGAGTCATGACGCCTTTTCCGTTCCAGGGGAGCGCTGATGAAAGACCAGTCGCCACCGGCCGAGAGCAAGACCGAGACCAAGAGCGAGAGCGAGACCGACAGCACCCAGCGGCGCGACGAGGGGGCGCCACTGGGAATCCTGTCGTGGCGGCCCGGCAGGCTCGTCATCGCCGTGATCGCGGCGGTCGCGGTGGTCGCGGCGGTCTCCACTGCGCTTGTGTTCGGTGGTGACTCAGGTACCGCCACCGTGGCGAAGTCCTCCAAGCCCCCGACGGTGGAGAAGCTGGCCTCGGCGCTGAAGTGCAAGGCCGACATCCAGAAGAAGGTCGAGGACTACCGCCTGGGAGTCTGCACGGCCAAGAAGACGAAGTACACGTTCGTCACCTTCAAGGACAACAGGGCCAAGCGCGGCTGGCTGGACTTCTCCAAGGACTACGGCGGCACCTACCTCGTCGGCTCCCGGTGGATCGTGGTGACGGACGCGCCGTCGAAACTCGGACCGATCCAGGGGAAGTGGGGCGGGACCGTCGAACGCGGCAAGAACCACGGCCAGGGCCACGGCCGCAACTGACCCCGCGGACGCTCCGGCCCCCGGCCTGCCGGCCTCCCGGCCCTCGCTCGGCGCCCGGCCTCAGCACCGCTGAACACCCTCAACGGCCGGGATCGCGGGCGGAGAGCGGCGTGGCGATGTCCTCGAGCGAACGCTGTTCCGCGGGGACGGCCAGGAACGCCGCGACCAGCCCTGCCGCACACATGAGTCCCGCACCGATCTGGAAGGCCAGGGCGGTCTCGCCGACCACTCCGCTCTCGGTCAGCTCCGAGAAGATCAGCGGTCCGCTGATGCCTCCGGCCGCGGTGCCCACGGCGTAGAAGAAGGCGATGGCCATGGCCCGGGTCTCCATCGGGAACACCTCGCTGACAGTGAGGTAGGCCGAACTGGCCCCGGCGGAGGCGAAGAAGAGCACGACGCTCCAGCAGGCGGTGAGCGTCGACGCGGACAGGTGGCCGCCGTCGAAGAGCCACGCGGTGCCGAACAGCAGCACACCGGACAGCAGATACGTACCGGAGATCATGATCCGGCGTCCCACCGTGTCGAAGAGCGAGCCGAGCAGGAGCGGCCCGAGGAAGTTGCCTGCCGCCATGACGGCGAAGTAGTAACCGACCGACCCCGACGGCACCTCGAAGAACGTCGTCAGGATGACGGCGAAGCCGAAGGTGATCGCGTTGTAGAGGAACGCCTGCCCGATGAAGAGGGAGAGCCCGAGCACGGCTCGCCTGCGGTAGTCGGCGAAGACGGTGCGCGCCACGACGACGAAGCCGATGCTCTTGCGCTGATGGATGGTCATCTCACCCGCAGGCTCGGGCAGCCGGTCGGCCCCGTGCCTTGCGGCCGCCTGCTCCTCCGCGTCCCGTACGACCGCCTCGGCCTCGTCGCCGCGTCCGTGGATGATCAGCCAGCGCGGGCTCTCCGGTACGTTCCGCCGTACGAGCAGCACGGCCAGTCCGAGGACGACGCCCAGCGCGAACGTCAGCCGCCAGCCGAGGTCCTTGGGGAAGATGTCCGTGTCGAGCATGAGGATGGACAGCAGCGCACCGGCCGCCGCCCCGAACCAGTAACTGCCGTTGATGATCAGGTCCACGCGGCCCCGGTACTTGGACGGGATCAGCTCGTCGATGGCCGAGTTGATGGCCGCGTACTCGCCGCCGATGCCGAAGCCGGTCAGGAACCGGAAGGCGAAGAACCACCAGCTGGAGAACGACAGGCCCGTCAGGGCGGTGGCCGTCAGATACACACCAAGAGTGACCATGAAGAGGTTCTTGCGGCCGAACTTGTCGGTCAGCCATCCGAAGAACAACGCGCCCGTGCAGGCGCCGGCGACATAGAGCGCCGCGGCCAGTCCGGTCACCTGGGCCGCGGTGATGGGCAGGCCGCTGCCCGACTCGGACAGGCGGCTCGCGATGCTGCCGACCGCAGTGACCTCCATCCCGTCGAGAATCCAGACGGTGCCCAGGCCGATCACGATCATCCAGTGCCAGCGCGACCACGGCAGCCGGTCGAGCCGTGCGGGAACGGCCGTGGTGACGATGCCCTTCGCTGGAGAACCGCCGGTTCCGTCGCCTGTCACCGCTCACACTCCCGCTCACCACGTACGTTCGCGACGCGCCCCGGCGCAGCCGGCGGGTGCCCGCCCTTGCGTGAAGCCAACGACCGCAGGTGTGCCCGTGTTGCGGGGAGACGTGGCGGCCCGTGTGCCCGGCGGGCCGGTGGACCCGGCCCAGCCCTCGAAAGTACTGACGGTCTTTCACCTAATAGGGTTACCGGGAGTTGCACCGCGATACGGGGAGGGGCATCATTCCCCGGACCAAGCCCCGACTGGCCTTGCTGTCCCCGTAGTTGGGCAGTCGGCGGCTCCATGTCCCCTGGAAGGTTCCCGTAGTTGATCACGCACGTCTTGAGCTCCCGGGCCCGCCGGTCCGTGCTGCTGAGCGCCGCCACCGTCATGGTCGGCGGCGCGATGGTCTCCGTTCCCGCCCATGCCGCCTCCGCGGACGGGCACTCCGATTCGACCGGTAACGCCACCGCTGTCGCGGCCCGTGCCGATCTCCAGGTGTCCGTGGCGGACGCCGCCAAGGTTCCGGTCAAGGCGTCCCTCAACTCCGTCAGCGCCCCCGAGGACGCCGAGGAGACGCTGCTGAGCGCCGAGGTGAAGGGCGCCAACAAGGGTCAGCCCCTCAAGCTGGTCCAGGCCGACGTCGCCCGCTCGGGCGCGAAGGCCGACGCGCGGCGCTCCACCGGCCACGTCAAGCTCGCCGGTCTCCGGGCCTTCGCACCCGGCCTGCTCGGCAAGCCGCTGGTGAGCGCGGATCTTCTCACCGCGACCGCCACCTGCAAGGCGGGCGAGAAGCCGATGGCCAAGGCCGACCTGGAGAACGTCTCCGTCCTCGGAAAGCCGGTCACCGTCAACGGAGTCGGCAGCCAGCAGGTCAAGGTGCCCGGCGTCGGCACCGTCGACGTCGCGCTGGAGCAGGAGACCACGAAGGCAGCGTCCGGAGCGGCGACGGCGCTGAAGCTGTCGTACGAGGTCAACCCGGCCAAGCTGAACATCGTGAAGGCCGCCGGCGAGATCGTGCTCTCCGAGGCCACCTGCCGTACGCCGGCGGGCGGCGGCGAAGAGGGGACCGGCGGCACCGGCGGCAACGAGCCCGGCCCGCAGACCGGCGAAGACGGCGGTGACGGCCTCGCCGAGACCGGAGGCAGCTCCGCCACGCCCTTCATCGCAGGGGCCGGCGCGCTCCTCGTCGCCGGAGGCGGAGCCATGTACCTGATCCGCCGCCGCGGCGCCCGCAGCACCAGCTGAGAGCCGCCCCGCACAGGCGGCACCGCATGAATCGCACGTTCGACGCGTGCGGGCGGGCCGCCTCGCTCCGACCGAGGCCCACCGCGCTTCCGCCCCCGGAGGCGCGGTGGGCCTCTCGCATTCCCTTACTTGCTGTGCACGATCTGGATGAGATTGCCGCAGGTGTCGTCCAGGACCGCGGTGGTCACCGGGCCCGTCTCCAGGGGCTCCTGGGTGAAGAGCACCCCGCGCTCGCGCAGCCGCGCGAACTCCGCGTGCACGTCGTCCACGGCGAAGGACGCGACCGGGATGCCGTCCTCTGCCAGCGCAGAGGTGTACGGCTTCACCGCGGGATGGCGGTCGGGCTCCAGCAACAGCTGGGTCCCGTCGGGATCCTCCGGCGAGACCACGGTCAGCCACCGGTCCTCGCCCAGCGGGACCTCGGTCTTCTTCACGAAGCCCAGCACGTCCGTGTAGAAGCGCAGTGCCTTGTCCTGGTCGTCTACGAAGACGCTCAGCAGGTGAATCCTCATGGTGTGCCCTCCGGTGCGTCGGGTCTGAGCCACCGGGTCACGATGAGCTCAAGGGGTTCGGTGTTCAGGTCGTGGAACTTGTAGCGGCCCTGTCTCCGCGAACGGACCAGACCCGCGGACTCCAGTACGACCAGGTGCTGACCGATCGCCTGCCGGGTCAGCCCCAGACCGTGCTTGGTTGCCAGCCGCGCGCAGATCTCGAACAGCGTCTGGCCGTCCCGTTCCACCAGCTCGTCGAGGATGCGCCGACGGGTGGGGTCGGCCAGTGCCTTGAAGACGTCCTCTGCCACGACTCCACAATAGGAAAGTGACGACTTACCTATCAAGCCCTCGGGCGGAATCCCCTGACCGGGCGGACGGCCTCCGCACGCGGCACGTGAGCAGGACCGGATCGCGGCGTCCTCAGTGCCGGCCGCCCGCCGGGGCCTCCCCTACAGAACTGCCGGGTCCGGGCTCTCCGCCGCGGGCGGGCCGACCAGTTCACCGAGGACGTCGTCCATCGTCACGAATCCGAGCACGGTGCCCTTCTCGCCCGTGACCGCGGCCAGATGGGTGCCGGCGGCGCGCATCACGGTCAGCGCGTCGTCGAGAGGGGTGTCGATCTCGACCGGGGTGATGGTGTGCAGCGCCTCCCGCGGGAAGGGCTCCTCGCGGGCGGTGACCCCGAGCGCGTCCTTGATGTGGAGATAGCCGAGGACGGTGTCTCCGGGGCCGGTGACCGGCAGCCGCGAGTACCTGGAGGCGGCAGCCGCCCGCTCCAGCTCCCGTGGTGTGACCTGGTGCCCGACGGTGACCATCCGGTCCAGCGGGACCATCACCTCCCCCACCGGCCGGTTGCCCAGTTCCAGGGCGTCCCGCAGACGTTCTCCGTCGTCCCGGTCCAGCAGCCCGGCGGCGCTGGAGGCCATGACGAGACCGATGAGCTCGTCGTCGGTGAAGACGGATTCGACTTCGTCCTTCGGCTCGACCCTCAGCAGGCGGAGCAGCACGTTGGCGAAGGCGTTGATCCCGAAGACGACCGGCCGGAGCGCCCGGGTGAGACCGATCAGGGCGGGGCCCAGGGCCAGCGCCGTACGGGCCGGGGCGGCCAGCGCGATGTTCTTGGGCACCATCTCCCCGATGAGCATGTGCAGGTACGTCGCCACGGTCAGCGCGATCACGAAGGCGATGGGGTGGGTCAGACCTGCGGGTACGCCGATCGCTTCGAACCCCGGCTCCAGGAGGTGGGCGATGGCCGGTTCGGCGACCGCTCCCAGGACCAGCGAGGAGACCGTGATGCCCAGCTGCGCCGTGGCCATCGCGGCCGAGAGGTGCCTCAGCCCCCACAGGACGGTCCTGGCTCGCTTCTCGCCCGCCTGTGCGCGGGGTTCGATCTGGCTGCGCCGTACGGAGATGAGCGCGAACTCCGCGCCGACGAAGAAGGCGTTGGTGATCAGCGTGAGGGCACCCACGACGAGTTGGATATCGGTCATCGGGCTTCCTCGTCGGTGTGCTCGGCAGGTGCGGTGACGCGGATCCGGCCGGCACGGTGATGGGCGACGTGCAGCACGGCGAAGGACCAGCCGGCCATGTCGAGCCGGTCGCCCTTGACCGGTATGCGCTCCAGATGTGCGGCCACGAGGCCGGCGAGGGTCTCGTAGGGGCCCTCCGGAGCGGCGAAGCCGATCTTCTCCAGCTGGTCGAGGCGGACACCGCCGTCCGCCTCCCACACCCGCCGGCCGTCGTCGCCGTGCGGCTCGGCCGGAGCGAGGTCGGGAAGGTCCTCGGGGTCGTGCTCGTCCCGTACTTCTCCGACGACCTCCTCCACGATGTCCTCGATGGTGGCCACGCCGGCGGTGCCGCCGTACTCGTCGACGACGATCGCCATGGTGCGGGCACGGCGCAGCGGCGCGAGGAGCCTGTCGACGGGGAGGGAGTCGGGCACGCGGAGCGGGTCGGTGGCCAGGTCCGCGACCCGCACCCCTGTCCTCGCCTGCTCGTCCAGCGCGAGGACGTCGCGGATGTGGACGGTGCCGAGGACGTCGTCGAGCGTGCCCCGGTACACGGGGAACCGCGACAGCCCTGTGGCCAGGGCGAGTTCGGCCGCCTGTGCTGCCGTGGCACGGGCCTCCAGTGCCTGGACGTCCACCCGGGGCGTCATCACGTTCTCCGCGGTCAGCTCGCCCAGGTGCATGGTACGGACGAAGAGTTCGGCCGAGTCCTCCTCGATGGCCCCTTCGCGCGCGGAGTGCCGTACGAGCGCGACCAGTTCCTCCGGCGACCGTGCGGAGGCGAGCTCCTCGGCCGGCTCGAGTCCGGCACGGCGGACCAGCCGGTTGGCCGTGTTGTTGAGGTGCCTGATCAGCGGGGCGAAAACCGCGGTGAAGGCGAGCTGGGGCCCGGCGACGATGCGGGCCACGGCCAGGGGGCTGGAGATCGCCCAGTTCTTCGGCACGAGTTCGCCGACGACCATCAGGAAGACGGTGGACAGTGTCACGCCCAGCACGGTCGCCACCGTGCTCACGGCGGTGCCGGGCAGACCCGCGAGCGTGAGGGGGTCTTGCAGCAGCACGGCCAGGGACGGCTCGGCGAGCATGCCGATGACCAGCGATGTCACGGTGATGCCCAGTTGCGCGCCCGACAGCTGGAACGTGAGGCGCTTGACGGCACGCAGAGCACCCGGAGCGCCGCGTTCACCGGCCTGGGCGGCACGCTCCAGCTCGCCCCGTTCGACGGTGGTCAGGGAGAACTCGGCGGCGACGAAGACGGCACATGCGAGTGTGAGCGCGACGGCGGCAAGGAGCAGAAGCACTTCGGTCACCGTGCCACCCCCGTCAGTCGCGGCGTCGGAACGGGCATGGCACGGCTGGGACTAGGAGGCTCACCCATTGCGGGACTGCTGCTCACTCTCGGGTCGGGGACGGCCGGAGGAACTTACCCTCCGCCACAGTAAAAGGATAGTAAACCGATTCCCTGGCGGGTGCAGGAGGCCAGGGCCGTGCTGCCGGGGGCGGGCGACGTGGATCACACACACATGCCCATGAGAGGTCCCCGGCGTCAACTGTCCGGCGTACAGGTGCAGATGTTCTCGTTCCGTGGGAACCACGGAACGAGACCCGCCCACCGGAACGAAGGAGCAGCGTGCTCGCACTGACCGATCAGTGGTCCCTGACGTGGAGCGTGGTGGCACTGCTGTCGGCCGGTGCGCTTACCGTGCTGAGCAGCGTCCGCCTGGCGACTCTCGGAGACGTCCTGGCAGACCGGACCGGCTGGGGCGAGGCCGTGTTCGGGGCGGTCCTGTTCGGACTGGTGACCAGCCTCTCCGGCATCGTCATGACCGGCGTCAGCGCGGCGGACGATCAACCGCAGCTCGCCTACGGCAACGCGGTGGGAGGCATCGCCGCGCAGACACTCGCCGTCGTCGCCGCCGACGCCTTCTACCGGCGGGCCAACCTGGAACACGCTGCGGCCTCCTTGCAGAACATCCTCTTCGGCTGCCTCCTGACGGGACTGCTCGGCGTCACGTTGATGGCGACGTTCAGCCCTGACGTCACCCTGCTCGGCGTGCACCCGGGATCAGTGGTGCTCGTCCTTCTCTACGCTGGTGGCCTGCGGCTCATCCACAGCAGCGAAGTACCCATGTGGCGAGCCGTGCGCACGCAGGAGACCGTGCCGGACGTGCCGCAGGAAGAAGGGCGCGCCGAGGAGCGCCACGGCAGGCTGCTCTGGGCGGAGTTCCTCGGGATCGCCCTGGTCGTGGTCGTCGGCGGCTGGGTCGTCACACGCAGTGCAGAAGGGGTCCTCTCCGGCACCGACCTGAAACCCGGCCTGGTCGGCGCCGGCATCATGGGCGTCATCAACGCCCTGCCGGAAACGGTCACGGCGATCGCGGCAGTGCGCCGAGGCGCCGTCACGCTGGCCGTCGCCGCCATCATCGGCGGGAACTGCCTGGACGTCCTGAACCTCGTCGTCGGCGACCTCGCATACACCCAGGGGTCGCTGTTCCACTCCGCGGGCCGGGACGAACTCTTCCTCACCAGCGCCGCCTTGGTGATGACTGCCGTCGTTCTCGGCGGGCTGCTCGTACGCCAGCGCCGGGGCTGGTTCAGGCTCGGCTTCGACGGCACCGTCCTCGTCGTGATCTACGCGACGACACTGGTGACTCTCGCCTTCTGACGAACGGGCCCTGGCCCATGCTCCTCAGGCGCCCGCCGGCAAAGCCCTTGCCCCTGGCGTCCGTTGAGGGGCCGGGAGCCTGCCTGACGCGAGGCGGGTTCAGATCCGCGGCTTGCGGGCCCGGAAGCGGATGCTGCGGCCCTGGGCATGCCGGTCGACCGCCGTCCCGGTGAACCCCGCGGCGGTCAGACGGCCGGGCAGGTGCCGCGGGTCGACGGGATTCATGGTGTCGCGGAAGTGCAGCAGCCGGAAGCGAAGACTGCTCTGGCTGTCGCTGCCGGCGAAGACGCCGCCCGGTCGCAGCACCCGGAAGGCTTCGGCGAAGATCTGATCCTGGAGTGCCCCGGTGGGGACGTGGTGCAGCATCGTGAAGCACACGACCGCCGAGAAGCTGCTGTCCGGCAAGGGCAGCGACGTGGCGTCGGCGTGCAGGATGCCGGCGCGGCCGCCCCACCGTTCCTGCAGCAGCCGCGCCGTGCCTTCGTCGATCTCGGCCGCGGTCAGGCGGGGCACCCTCTCCACCAGGACCCGGAGGTTCGCTCCGTAGCCAGGGCCGATCTCCAGTACGTCATCGCCCAGTTCGACGTCTTCGAGCGCCCAGGGGAGGATGCGTTCCTCCACGGCTCGTGCCCACTCTGCGGAACTGCACAGTTTGCGGTGTGCCTTGTTCATCGGCATGCGGCGACGTTACGACCGTCCGGTCCATGTCCACCACGGGCTAGGCTGCCGGTTCATGTCGCCATCCGGACACGACTCCGCATCGGTCGGCCCCGCAGCGGCCCTCGTCGTCGGTGACTTCACCATGGAGAGGGGAAGTTGGTTTCCCCCGCACCGGCATCCGGAGCACCAGCTGGCGTGGTGCGACAGGGGCATGCTGAGGGTCCGGACCGAGCTGGGCACCTGGCTGTTGCCGCCGTCGTTGGCCCTCTGGATCCCGGCAGGTGTCTCCCACGCGACCGGGGCAGTGGGGGCAGCCCTGATGCGCAGCCCTTACGTGGTGCCGGACGGCTGCCCGGTGCCGTGGACGGAGCCGACGGTCGTGCGGGTGGGTCCGCTGCTGCGAGCTCTCATCGGTCACCTGCGGCGTACGGACCTCGCCCCTGACGCCCGTCGACGTGCCGAGGCCGTGCTCTTCGACGTACTGGCCCCGGTCTCGGTGGCGAACCTCGCGCTGACGAGACCCCAGGACCAGCGGGCCCGCGTCGTGGCGCAGGGCCTGATCGACGACCCCTCGGACAACCGGACCCTGGAGGAGTGGAGCACGGGGACGGGCGCCGGCGCGCGCACCCTCGCACGCCTCTTCGCCTCGGAGACGGGGATGACCTTCGGGAGGTGGCGGGAGCGGCTGCGGATGCAGCTGGCGATGCCGCTGCTCGCCGAGGGAAGGCCGGTCGAGTCCGTGGCCCGCCGTGTCGGATACATGTCGGGGAGTTCCTTCGTCGCGGCGTTCCACCGCATCGTGGGCCTGACCCCGGGACAGTACTTCCGCCGGGATGCCGCCCCAGGTCACCCCGGCGAACTGAAGTGACCGGGCGCCGTCCCGGCCGAGAGCGACGCCGGACCGGGCGCAGTTCCGCAGCTGCGATGCATTGACTGAAGGCGGATTGCATTTGCCATACGACTTCTCCCGATGTCTTGCAGATGCGAGATCGCCCGCATACCTTGCACTCATGCAGAGCTACACGATCGGTCAGGCGGCTCGCCTGCTGGGCGTAAGCCCCGACACGGCCCGCCGGTGGGCCGACGCCGGCAGAGTCGCGACCCACCGCGACGACGGGGGCCGGCGTCTCATCGAGGGCAAGGACCTGGCCGCCTTCTCCGTGGAGGTGGGCCAGGGCGGCATCGGTGAGGACGGGGTCTCATACACCTCCGCTCGGAACGCCTTCCCCGGCATCGTGACCGCCGTCAAGGTCGGCGACGTAGCGGCGCAGGTGGAGATCCAGGCCGGCCCCCACCGGCTCGTGTCGCTCCTGACCCGCGAGGCGGTCGAGGAGCTGGGCCTGGAAGTCGGTATGGAGGCCACCGCCCGCGTGAAGTCGACCAGCGTGCACATCGACCGCCCCTGACCGGACTCGAATCGCACCGAATCGAACCGAACCGCACCGCACCGGACTTGACCGCACGGGAGCCGTCCCCCTCCCCAGGCTGTTCACCCCCAAGGAGCCTCAACTTCGATGTCGTCCACGTCGTCCACGGTCACATCACGACGCACTGCCGCCGCAGTTCTCACTGCTGCCCTCCTTGTGCCGCTCGCCGCTTGCGGAAACGGCCAGAAGGACGGCGGCACCAACAGCGAGCCCGGTGGCGCCCCGAAGGCCGATCTGACGGTCCTGGCCGCCTCCTCACTCACCGACGTCTTCAAGACCGCGGGGAGGACGTACGAGAAGGAGAACCCGGGCACCAAGCTGAAGTTCTCCTTCGCCGGCTCCCAGGAACTAGCCGCCCAGGTCAGGCAGGGCGCCCCCGCCGACGCCCTGGTCACCGCCGACACCAAGACCATGGACGGGCTGAAGTCCGACGCCGGCAAGCCGACCGTCATCGCGAAGAACCGACTGGTCATCGTCACCCGCAAGGGCAACGCGGAGAAGGTCGGGAACCTCAAGGACCTCGCCGACCCCAAGCTGAAAGTCGTACTCGCCGCTCCCGAGGTGCCCGTCGGCCGCTACAGCCGGCAGGTCCTGGACAGGCAGAAGGCCGACGTGAACCCGGTCTCCCAGGAAGCCAACGTCCGGGCCGTCCTGAGCAAGGTCGAGCTGGGAGAGGCCGACGCGGGCATCGTCTACAGGACCGACGCCGCCACTGTCCCCGGCAAGGTCGACGCGATCAGGATTCCCGATGAGGAGAACGCCGTCGCCTCCTACCCCGCCGCCACCCTGAAGTCGTCGAAGAACTCCAAGGCCGCGGCCGGCTTCGTGAAGTGGCTCAGCACCCCGGAGGCGCAGAAGCTCCTGCGGGACGCGGGCTTCCAGAAGCCCTGACGTGATCGTGAGGCCACTGACGTGATCGTGGAACTCCGGGGCCGCCCGGTGACACGCGTCGCCGCACAGCCCGCGTCCGCACTGAGAACCCGTCAACTCCCCCTCTGGAAGCGTCGATGAGCCGCCCGCGCGCCCCCGGCACCCGCACCCCGGTCACCCTCGCGGTGCCGGCCCTGCTGGCGATCGCGTTCCTGCTGCTGCCGCTGACCGGCATCCTCGCCCGCACCGAATGGGGCGAACTCGGCACGCACTTGACCAGCCCCGAGGTCACCGTCGCGCTACGGCTGTCGCTGCTGGTGTCCTTCTGCGCGCTCGGGCTGTCGCTCGTACTCGGCGTACCGCTGGCCTGGCTGCTGGCCCGCGTCAGCTTCCCCGGCAAGGCTCTGGTGCGTTCGCTCGTGCTGCTGCCGATGGTGCTGCCACCGACGGTCGGCGGTGTCGCGCTGCTGCTCGGCTTCGGCCGCCGGGGCCTCCTCGGGCCGTGGCTGGAGAACGACCTGGGCATCGTCCTGCCGTTCCACACCTCGGGCGCCGTCGTCGCCGCGACGTTCGTCGCGATGCCGTTCCTGGTCATCAGCCTGGAGGGCACCATCGCGGGGCTGCGCACGAGTTACGAGGAGACCGCGGCGTCCCTCGGCGCCTCCCCGGTACGGGTGTTCCTCACCGTCACCCTCCCGCTGGTCGCACCGGGTCTCGCCGCCGGCGCCGCACTGACCTGGGCCAGGGCGCTCGGCGAGTTCGGCGCGACGATCACCTTCGCCGGCAACCTTCCCGGGACGACGCAGACTCTCCCCCTGGAGGTCTACCTGCTCCTCCAGGACCAGCCGCAGGCCGCCACCTCCGTCTCGCTCCTGCTTCTCGCCGTCGCCATGGCCGTCCTCGTCGCACTGCGCGGCCGCTGGACGGGCACCACGGCCGCCCGGCCCGGCAACGGAGCCGCCCGGCCCGGCAACGCGGACGACCGGCCTGCGGAAGAGAACGAGAAACCGGCGGAAGTCACCCCCGACGCACCGGTCGCCACCACGGCGGCGCCCTCGGCCCCGCAGCGGCAGTCGCCGCTCCGCGCGGAGGTCAGCGGCTTCAACGACGTCACCCTTGACGCTCCCGCCGGCACCACCATCGCCGTCGTCGGGCCCAACGGCGCCGGCAAGACCACGCTCCTGCGCGCCCTCCTCGGACTCACCCCGCGGGCCCACGCCCGACTGCGCCTCGGCGACGTGGACGTCACGAACCTGCCGCCGCACCGCCGCGGCGTGGCCTGGGTGCCGCAGGACGGAGCGCTCTTCCCGCACCTGAGCGCCCTCGCGAACACCGCGTACGGCCTGCGCACCCAGGGCGTACGACGGACCGAGGCACGCCGCGGCGCGCAGGAGTGGCTGGACCGGCTCGGCGTCGGAGACCTCGCACGGCGCAGGCCCTCGCAGCTCTCCGGCGGCCAGGCCCAACGCGTCGCCCTCGCACGGGCGTTGGCCGCCCGGCCCCGGCTGCTGCTCCTGGACGAGCCGCTCGCCGCGCTCGACCAGACCACCCGCGCCCGGGTGCGCCGCATGCTGCGCGCACATCTCGAAGGCTTCGGCGGCGTATGCCTGATGGTCACCCACGACCCGGTCGAGGCCATCTCGCTCGGCGGCCGCGTACTCGTCCTCGACGACGGACGGACCCTTCAGGACGACACCCCCGGCGAGGTCTCCCGTCACCCCCGCTCCCCTTGGGTGGCCCGGATGCTCGGCCGCAACGCCTGGACCTGCACGGCCACTTCGGACGGGACGCTGTCACTCGCCGCCGGAGGCACCCTCGTCGCCGCCGACCCCGCGACGCCCGGGACGACGACGCTGGCGATCATCGCCCCCGAGGCCGTCTCCCTGCACCGCGAACGTCCCTCCGGCAGCCCCCGCAACAACTGGCCCGGAACCGTCCGGGAGATCACCGCCGTGGGCAGCCGCCTCCGCGTCGTCGTCGCCTCGGACCAAGTCCCCGATCTCGTCGCCGAGATCACCCCGCAGGCCGCGGCCGAACTCGGCCTGGCGGACGGAACTCCCGTGTGGACCAGCGTCAAGGCCACCGAGATCACGCTCGTCACTCCCTAGAGACCGCCCGTACGGTCGGCGCGCAGTGCCGGAACTCCACGCTTTCCGGCACCGGCCGGTATCCCGGCCCCTCCTCCGGGCGCCGGTCCCGTCCGGGCTCTCCAGCAAGGCACCGGCCTGCCGCCTCAGGACCGTCTCGTCCTCCGGAGGACGGCTTTGCCGCGGGGCAGCGAAGGCCGCATGAGCCCCGGCACCGGGCCGCAGCGCGGCGGCGTGCGGCCGGACCGCTGCTCCGGTCGACCCCGGCACCGCACACCCCGGCCAGGTCCCGGGCGCAGAGCTTAGGCTGGGGTGCGACCACCTGAGGAGGCACCTGAGGAGGCTCTGTGTCCGTGGCTGAGGACCCCGCTCCGGGGAAGTCCGGGTTGCGATCCGGCTCGGGCGGTTCCGGCCGGCGCGCACCGCTGCGGGACCAGGTCCACGACGCGCTGCAGGCCAGGATCAGTCAGGGCGTCCTGCGGCCGGGCGACCGGATCTTCGAACAGGAGGTCGCCGCCGAGTTCGGTGTGTCCCGGGTGCCGGTGCGCGAAGCCATCCGCATGTTGCAGAGCGGGGGTCTGGTCGACGTGCTGCCGCAGCGGCGCGGGGTCTTCGTACGCAGTCTCGGCCGCCGGCAGGTCGAGGAGCTCTTCGACGTCCGCGAGGCACTGGAGGTGCTGGCGGCGAGGCTGGCGGCGGAGCGTGCGCCCTCGGAGACCGCGGACCGGCTCGGCGAGCTGGCCGGCCGGGCACGCCGCGCGTGGGAGGCGGGTGAGGTCGAGGCGATGTCCGATGCCAACGCCGAGTTCCACGACCAGCTCGTCGTGTTGTCCGGCAACGAGGTGCTCGCGTCCATGCTGGAGCCGCTGCACGGGCGTCTGGCGTGGCTGTTCCGGATCAACCGGGAGCCCGACCGGGTGTGCGGCGAGCACGAGGAACTGCACGCCGCGGTCGTGGCCGGGGATGTGGAGCGGGCGCAGGACGTGGCGCGGCGGCACGTGCGGTCGAGTCGCATGATGGTCCTCGACCGCGTCCTGTACTGAGGCTGCCTCCCGGCGCTCACAGGCGTACGGGCAGGGGACCGGTCACGAACTCCGCTGCCCGTGGCAGGGAGGTTCCCCTGACCACAGGAAGGTCCCGTCCCCTGATCACAGGGAGGTCCCCTGATCGCAGCGAGACTCGATACCCGGGGTGCCGAGGGGTCGGGCGAGTTCCGGCTCGTCATGGCGCGGCGAGGTCCGTGCGCTCATCCTGTGCGTCAACTCTTGACCCCGGAGCCGACCACTCCTAGCTTACGTATACGTTCAAATATACTTTCGCATGGCGGAAGAAAGCATCCGTTTCGCGGTAACTAGGAGCAGCCATGTCTCCTGAGCACGCCCACGCCACAACCGCGGTGACCTCCTTGGAGCCGCCACCTCATCACCCGGCCCTGCCTCTCAGCTCACGTCTGTACAACGAGGACCTCGCGCCGCCCGTCGAACGCCGCTGGAAGACGTACAGCATCTTCGCGCTGTGGATGAACGATGTGCACAACATCGGCAACTACACGTTCGCCGCCGGTCTGTTCGCGATCGGACTCGGTGCCGTCCCCTCGTTCTTCGCCCTGCTCATCGGGATCCTCGTCGTGTTCTGGGGCATGAACCTGATGGGACGCATGGGGCAGAAGACGGGGGTGCCGTTCCCCGTGATGTCCCGCATCAGCTTCGGCATCCACGGCGCGCAGATCCCGGCGCTGATCCGTGCCGTGATCGCCATCGCCTGGTACGGCATCCAGACCTACCTCGCCTCGCTCGCGGTGGTCGTGCTCGCGCTGCGCATCGATCCGGGCCTGAGGCCGATGACCGAGGACTCGATTCTGGGCCTGTCCAGCCTCGGATGGATCTGCTTCATCGGACTCTGGGCGGTTCAACTGGTGATCCTCAGCTTCGGCATGGAGATCATCCGCAAGTTCCAGGACTGGGCGGGCCCGGCCGTCTGGCTCGTCATGCTGGCGATGGCGGTGTGGATCGTCGTGCTCGCCGGTGACCGGATCTCGTGGACACCGCCGGACGCGCTGACGGGCTCGGCGATGTGGTGGCAGATGCTCGGCGCCGCCGGGCTGACGATCTCCACGTACGGCACGTTGATGCTGAACTTCTGCGATTTCTCGCGCTTCTCGCCCGACACCCGCTCGGTCATCAGGGGCAACTTCTGGGGACTTCCGGTGAACTTCACCGCGTTCGCGATGGTTTCGATCATCGTCACCGCCGGGGCGTACACCCTCTTCGGTGAGATCATCACCGACCCTGCCAAGATCATTGCGAAGGTGCCGAATACGTTCGTCCTGGTCGTCGGGGCGGTGATGTTCGCCTTCGCCACCATCGGCGTGAACATCGTCGCGAACTTCGTCTCGCCCGCGTACGACCTGGCGAACCTCGCGCCGAAGTACATCAACTTCCGTCGCGGCGGGATCATCAGCGCCGTGCTTGCCGTCGCGGTACTGCCGTGGAACCTCTACAACAGCCCGACCGTGGTGAACGTCTTCCTCGCCGGACTCGGCGCCGTCCTCGGCCCGCTGTTCGGGGTGATCATGGTGGACTACTGGCTGCTGCGCCGGGCGAGGATCAACGTCCCCCAGCTCTACACCACGGCCCCGGACGGCGAGTACGCCTACCGCCGAGGCTTCAACCCCCGTGCGCTGATCGCCTTCCTGCCGTCCGCCGCGATCGCGACCGTGCTCGCGCTGCTGCCCGCCTTCGAGGTCCTCTCGGCGTTCTCCTGGTTCATCGGTGCCGTGCTGGCCGGGGTCCTCTACTTCGTGGTCGCGGACAGGAACCAGACCTTCACCGACGTCTCGGGCGAACACCTGGGGCAGAGCACTGTCGCCGCCGGAATCCACTGAGCCGGCCGTGCGGGCGGCGGCCGGTCGTCGCCACTCCACGGCAACGAACCCTGAAGGAGCCGCATGCGCATCGTCGTCGCCAACGTCAACACGACCGGGAGCGTGACCGAGGCCATCCGCCAGCAGGCGGTGAAGGCCGCCGCGCCCGGGACCGAAATCGTGGCGGTGACACCGGAGTTCGGGCCGGAATCCGTGGAGTGCAACTTCGAGAGCTACCTCTCGGCGGTCGCCGTGATGGACCGCCTCCAAGCAGTCGGGGAACCTTTCGACGCAGTCGTGCTGGCCGGATTCGGCGAACACGGCAAGGAGGGCGTGGCCGAACTCCTCGGCAAACCGGTCGTGGACATCACCGAGGCCGCCGCGCACACGGCCTGCCTGCTCGGCCGGCGCTTCTCCGTGGTGACGTCGCTGCGGCGCACCAGGGGGCAGATCCACGACCGGTTGCAGCTGATCGGGCTGGCGTCCCGGTGCGCCTCGGTCCGCGCCACCGAGATGACGGTTCTCGACCTGGAGGACGATCTCGAACGTACTGGTGAGCGCGTTGTCGAGGAGGTGACCTGGGCGGTGGAGGCCGACGGCGCCGACGTCATCTGCCTGGGGTGCGCGGGCATGGCGGGCGTTGCCGAGCGTGTACAGGCCGAGGTCGGGGTGCCGGTGGTCGACGGTGTCACGGCGGGGGTCGCCCTCGCGGAGTCCCTCGTACGGCTCGGTCTCAGCACCTCCAAGGTCGGCAGCTGGGCGCCACCGCCGCCGAAGAGGATCACGGGCTGGCCCATCCCCCGGCGGTGAACGAGCGTGCCGGGGGCAGCGCGGCCTCCCGGCCAGGAAGCCGACGGGGGCCGCAGATGTCCTGCCGCGCGGACGTCGGCCCCTGCCGAGGTCAGCGGTCCAGGTTCCGCAGGTACTTGCCGAACTTCTCCAGGCCGTCGATGTTGCGGGGGCCGCTGATGCCCTCGTTGTAGTCGAGTATGAAGAAGTTGTTCTTCTTCACTGCGGGCAGTTCCCTGGTCTGCGGTGACTTCTTGAGGAAGTCGATCTTCTTCTTGGCGGGCTTGTCGCCGTAGTCGAGGATGATGACGACCTCGGGCTCGGACTTGGTGACGCTTTCCCAGTTCACCTGCGTCCAGCGCTGGTCGAGGTCCGAGAAGACGTTCTTCCCGCCGGCCTTCTCGATGATGTCGTTCGGCGGGACCTGATTTCCCGCGGTGAAGGGCTGGTCGGTGCCGGAGTCGTAGAGGAAGACCGGTACGGGATCGCCCTTGGGCGCCTTTGCGGACACGGCCTTCTCGCGCTGCCTGAGGTCGTCGACGACCTTCTTCGACTTCTCCTCCACCTTGAAGATCTTCCCGAGCCGTTCGAGGTCGGTGTACAGAGCTTCGAAGGGCTTCTTCTTCTCAGGGTGCTTCGGGTAGTTGTAGCAGCTCTCGGTGTGCATGAAGCTCTGGATCTTGAGCTTGTCGAGGATCTCGGGTGTGATGCCGCGCTGGTCGCTGAAACCGGAATTCCAGCCGGCCACCACGAAGTCGGCCTTCGCGTCGACGACGACTTCCTTGTTCAGGAGATCGTCGCTGAGCTTCTTCACCTTGGCGTATTCGGACGCCCACGGCGACTCCTTCACGGGAGGGTTGGCCGGTGGCATCACGTAGCCGTACACGTGGTCGGTCAGTCCGAGGCTGAAGAGCTTGTCGGCGCTGCCGCCCTCGTAGGCGACCGTGCGCTTGGGAACGGTGTATTCGACCGGCTCTCCGCACCTCTTGACGGTGGCCTTCTCAGACTTCTTCCCGTCGGTTGCGACATCGGCACCGCATCCCGTGAGCAGGAGTGCGGCAGCCGCGGTCGACCCCATGACGGCGCGTCGCCGTGCGGAGTTCAGTGGCCGGGTGGAGTGCATGACGTGTCACTTCCGTTCGGTGATGAAGGGGTGAGGGTGAGGGAGTACAGCAGTTGCGGATCGCCCGTCAGCGGGTGGCTGACGACGGTGGTGCGGACACCGAAGACGTCGTGAACCATCTCCGGCGTCAGGACCTTCTCGGGAGTCCCGGAGGCGACCAGGCGTCCTTCGGAAAGCACGCCGAGCCGGTCGCAGGCCGCTGCGGCGAGGTTGAGGTCGTGCAGGACGACCAAGGTGGTCAGGCCGGTGCGGCGCAGCAGCGAGAGCAGCTCCACCTGGTGACGTACGTCGAGGTGGTTGGTCGGCTCGTCGAGCACGAGGATCTTCGGCTCCTGGACGAGAGCGCGGGCCACGAGAACGCGTTGCCGCTCGCCTCCCGAAAGCGTCAGCACGCCCCGCCGGGCCAGGTGAGAGATGTCGAGCTGCTCCATGGCCCGCTCGCACAGCTCCCGCTCCCTGGCACTGAGCACCTGGTTGCCCCGGATGTGGGGCGTACGGCCGAGAGCGACGACTTCCTCGACGGTGAAGTCGAGTTCGACCTCCCCGTCCTGAGCGAGGGCGGCAACCACCTGGGCACTTCGCCGCATGCTCAGACGGGAGAGTTCCTCCTCACCGATCCGCACGGCACCGGAACTCGGGCGCAGGGCACGGTAGATGCACCTCAGCGCGGTGGACTTGCCGCTTCCGTTGGGTCCGACGAGGCCGACGCACCGGCCGTCCGGCACGTTCAGGGAGAGGTCGCTCAGGAGCTTCTTGCCGTCGGTGACGACGGAGAGCTGATCGAGGGTGAGGTCCATGTCAACGGCCTCCGAACATGTAGGCCTTGCGGCGCATCAGCGTGACGAACACCGGGACGCCGACCAGAGCGGTGATGACCCCGAGAGGCAGTTCCCGCGGAGCCACCAGCGTCCGGGCCACCAGGTCCACCCACACCATGAAGACGGCTCCGACGAGCGGACTGACCGCGAGAACCCGCGCATGCGTGGACCCGACGACCATGCGCACCAAGTGGGGCATGACCAGGCCGACGAAACTGATGGCACCGCTCACGGCGACCATGGCACCGGTCACGAGCGAGACGAGAACGAGGAGCCCCTTGCGGTGCCGGTCGGGGTCGACGCCCAGGCTCGCCGCCGTTTCGTCACCGAGCGCCATCACGTCCAGGGCGCGGCTGCAGCGGTTCAACACGGACAACCCGAGCACCACCGCCAGCGCCACGGCGGGCAGAGCCGCCCACGTCGCGGCACCGAAGCTCCCCATGGTCCAGTACAGAACCGTGCTGGTGGCCTCGCTGTTGGGGACCAGATAGATGATCACGCTCATCACGGCCTGGAAACCGAGCGCCATGGCGACGCCCGTCAGGATGAGACGCAGCGGGGACATCCCGGCCCGGCCGGCGGCAGCGGCGTACACGAGGGCGGATGCCGCCAGCGCGCCCAGGAAGGCTCCGGCGGACATGGCGTAGACCCCGAGCCCCGCGAGTCCTCCTGTGACGGTGACGCCGACCGCACCGACGGACGCTCCGGACGAGACGCCCAGGACGTACGGGTCGGCCAGCGCGTTGCGCACCATCGCCTGGACGGCGACACCGATGGTGCTCAGCCCCGCCCCGACGAGTGCGGCCAGCAGCACACGTGGCGTGCGGATCTCCCAGACGATCTGGTACGTCGACGCCTCGCCCGCGCCGATCTTCCCGCCGCTCAGGGCCGCCCACAGGTACCGGGCGGTGTCGGCGGGCGTGATCACCGCGGTTCCGAGGCCGATCGCGACGACGACCGACACGAGCAGCAGAGCGAAGAGGACGACGCAGGCCGTCGTCAGCCTCATGCGTGAGGCCGAGGCCTCGGAACCACGGGCGCCGGGAGCCTGACCCGGCTTCCCCTCCGGGATGTGGGAATCGCTGCTCACCGTCGCCGCGAGGGATGCTGACGGGCGCATACGCAGTCCTTTCCGGAACGGATGGTGGACGGGGAGTCCGTCGTGAGGGAGCCGGTCACGGGGTCGTGGACGTGTCGGACGAATCGGGGTTCTCCGTGCCGTCGTCGCCGGTGAGTTCGTCGCCGGTGGGTTCGTCGCCGGAGAGCCGCGAGACCAGGAAGGCGGCTCCCAGTGCCGCCGCCGTGAGCGCTCCGAAGACCAGAGCGATCCCGGGATAGCCGGCGAGGCCGAGCCCGGCGCCGCCCAGAGAAGCGCCGACGAAGACGCCGAGGCTCATCCCGGCGGCGTTGATGCTCAACGCGGACCCGCGCAGCGCCCCGCAGCGCCTCACCAGCAGACTCACGGCGCATGCCGCGACGACCGCGTGACTGGCCGCGTGGAGCGAGGTGAGCGCAAGAGCCAGCGGAAGCCAGTGCGTGAAGTAGAACCCGACGACGGAGGCCATGGCCGCGACAAGGCCGAGGATCAGCAGGTGCTCCGTACGCACCCGGGGCTGGGCGGAGTTCGTCAGCCGTCCCGTGAGGAGGTTGCTGACGAAGAACGACGCACCGCTGAGTGTCCAGACGAACGAGAAGAGTCCGGGGTCGAGTTGGAATCGGCTGTCGTAGTACGCGGCCAGATATGCCAGGTACCCCATGAACACCGCCGTGCGGAGAAGGGAGATCAGCAGCAGCGGCACGGCACCGCGCACCGCGGCGAGCGCCTTGAAGGAGGCGAAGTAGCTCAGCTTCTCGCCGCCGTCGGCCGCTTCTTCCTCCTCGACGGAACGCCCGCGCCGTGAGAGCAGGATGGCCGCGAGCAGCAGCGAGACTGCTGTGACCGCGAGAAGGTCCCCCTCCCATCCCCAGAACACCGCGGGCAGCGCGATCACGGGCGCCGCCAGCATCGCCGTCATGGACTGGGTGGCCGTGACCAGCGTCGCCGCCCTGCTGGCCGCCTTCCCGGAACCGAACCGGTCGGCTGCCGCCGCCGTCAGTGCCGGATTGAGTACGGCTGTCCCAGCCCCGACGAGCAGGCAGAACGCCACGAGAAGGACGTATTCGCCGCTCGCTCCGAGAGCGGCCGAGACCGCCAGCACTCCGAGCCCGCCGGCAGCGGCCCACTCCTTGGGGACCCGGTCGATCAGCGGCGCCAGTGCCGTACCGACCAACAGGGCGGCGAGGCCCCCGAGTCCGCGGAGTCCGCCCATCGCTGCGACGCTGCTTCCGGACTCGCCGGCGATCGGTACGAGATATGTGCTGAAGATGGTGAACGGCAGCAGCCCGACAGCCGAGGCCAGCAGTATCGGCCACAGTGTGCGCGTCATCTTCAGGTCGCCCGGAAGCTGCTCGCCGGTGTCCTGGTCGTCGCGCTTCATCTGTGAAGTCCCGGCGCCGTTGCTCACGATGCCTCCTCGAGTGCCGCCGCGGAGCTGCCGGCCCGGTAGCGGTACAGGACGGTCGCGTCCGCGCTGAACTGCGAGAAGGGGAAGGCCTCGGCGGAGAGGGCGGTGACGCCGCCGGCCAGGAACGCGCGGGCGACGGCGCTGCCGGACTGTGCGTAGACCACGAGCGGCACGTCGTTCTGCCTGCAGTGCTCGAGAATCAGGTCGAACGTGCCGTTGCCGAGGGTCATCCCGGTCGCCACCACGGCGTCTGCCTGCTTCAGGACCTCGGTCATGTCGTCCGAGACCGGCTCGCCCCACTGCGTGGTGCGCAGGTTCAGGTCACAGGGCAGAGCGACGCCTCCCCGGTCGCGTATCGCTTCGATCAGTGGATTCACCACACCGATCAGGGCCACCTTGGCGCCCGGATCGAGGTCGAGGAGTCCGGCGATGGCGGCGTCCCGCGCCCTCGCCCGTATCTCCGGCGTTCCCGTGGGCAGCGTGACCGGCTCGGCCTCACCGGCGTCCCGGTGCGGCCGGACCCGGGAGAGATAGGCGTCCAGAGCGGCGATGCGCACGCAGGTGGACTCGCTGCGCAGGAGCGTCTCCAGGGTGAAACCGGAGGCGTTCTCGCAGAACTCGGGGCTCAGCTCGCCCGCTTCGAAGGAGCACGCGCCGAAGCTCTCTCCCACGCGCAGCAGGAGATAGTGGTTGTGATACGTGACCTCGCTGCCCGCCAGCCGCGTCGTGTGATAGAGCCAGAAGGCGCTGGTGACGGTCACGTCCTTCGGATCGGGGCCGTAGGCACCCTCCAGTATTCCCTCGGTCAGTTCCGCGACCGTGTGCGGCTTCGGGTAGGGCATTCTCAGTTCTCTCGTCGAGTGGTGGGTGTGCTGCCGGCTGCTCTGCGAGCAGGAGGCCGCCCGTTCGGGCCGGCCGGGTTCTTTGCGGGGCCGTGGCGTCAACTGCCGTGCGCCGGGCGGGACATGTCACGCCAGGAGGCCGCCGACCAGGGGGGTTTCAGTTCGTCGAGGGACGTGATCTCGTGTGGCCTCAGGGTCTCGATGCCCTTGGCTCCGCGGTGCTGGGCGTACGCGTCCTCGACGTAGCGGTGGCCCGTGTCGGCCGCGATGAAGACGTACGTGCGCGAGCTGTTCCCGCGTCGTTCCCAGAGGGTCGTCAGGTACGCCGCCCCGGCCGACAGCCCGGCGAATACGCCGGTGCTGCGCAGCAGTTCGACGGACCCCGACAGGGCGCATTCGAAGTTGACCCAGTGGATCCTGTCGTACAGGTCGTGCCTGACGTTCCTGAACTCGATGGCGCTGCCTATCCCGGCGATGATCATGTCCGGGTCCGGCACGTGCTCCGACCCGAACGTCACGCTGCCGAAAGGCTGAATGCCCACGACGGACACGTCCCTGCCGGAATCCCGTAGATAGGTGGCGATGGCTCCCGTCGACGCACCCGAACCGACGCCGCCCACCAACGTCACCGGCCCCGCGGGGATTTCCCTGTCCATGACGTCGGCGACCTCTCGGTAGCCGTAGTAGTGGATCTCGTCGTGGTACTGCCGCATCCAGTGGTACGACGGGTTCTCCTCGAGGATTTCCGCGATCCGCCGAACCCGCAGTTCCTGGTCCAGCCGCAGGTTCTTCGACGGCTCGACCTGTTCCAGGGTGGCGCCGAGTATCTCCAGTTGCACACGGAGCGTCCGGTCCACGGTCGTGGAGCCCACGATGTGGCACTTGAGCCCGTAGCGGTGGCACGCGAGCGCCAGCGCCTGCGCGTAGATGCCGCTGGAGCTGTCGATGAGCGTGTCGCCCGGTTTCACGGCCCCCGAGTCGAGCAGATGGCGAACCGCCCCCAGCGCCGAGTAGATCTTCATCGTCTCGAAACGCAGGCAGATCAGATCCGGCTGGAGACGGATCAGATCGGGCTGCTTGATCGCTTCCGCGATATGTGAGTGCATCCCCCGCGCCCGTCAGACCGCTGCGCTTCGGCGCAGCTCGAACAGGAACGTCTGCACCTCGTCCGTGTCCCACGTCTGATGGTGGATCACCTCCGGGAGGAACCCGGATTCGATGGCGTACGCGACGATGTTCCGCAGTTCGGAGGTGTTGGAGACGATGAAGTAGATCTCGCCGTCCTCAGCCAGCAGGTTGCGCTGCACGATCTGGTCGAAGAACCGCCGCACGATGCCTATGCCCACGCACACGTTCCGCACGACGGCCGGGTCCTCACTCACCGTCTCCCGCACGGCGGGCGGGTTGAACGTGACGACGTCGAACTGCGCCCCGTCGGGCACCCTCTCGAACAGGTCGGAGACCCACGGGTGGAAGAGGGTCCCGGGCCGGTCCCCCACGATCCGCTCGTAGACCTCCGTCATCGCCCGGACGCTCTCCGGATCGATGTCCATCGCGTGGATCTCCTTCGCCCCGCGGAGCCCGGCGACGACCGCCTCGACACCGAGGCCGACCCCCATGGCGGCGTACGACCTGCCGCTGACGGGGATGGTCCCGTCCAGGATCCGGTCGTGGATCATCCGGCTCGTCTCCCCCGGCGTGAAGACGCCCGGAGGCATTTCGAACGTCCAGTCCCGGTAGGCGTATGTGCGCCATGTGTGCAGGTCCGCCTTGGGAGTGTTCAGGGCGATGATCTCGTCCGCGGGAAGCGTCTGCGGAAGGGCTTCATGAAGAGCCCACGCCCTGCCCACGGCCGGATCGTCAGCGGACAGTGCTGTCCTCGTACGGTTCTGCTCGCCCATGGCTCCTCCTGCTGGGTCTCTTCCTGCGGGTCCCGGCCGACTGCACTGCCTCGTCATGACGCGCGCCTCCCGCAGGAGGCGAACTCCGAGGCTTCCCGCCGCAGTTCTCGCGGGGTTTGCCCGGGGGTGGCGCACACCCCGGTACGGGACGGCTGAATCCGAGCGGCTGCCTTGCGTCAGCGAGCATCGACTACATGGAAATGATTGTCAAGAGCACTTTTCGTTCGCCACCCACTGCCGCCAGAACAGCGAGAACCTCGGACACCGGCGGACACCCGGGCACATGCAGCACCGACTTGCCTCATCACGGTCGGATGAGTTAGAACGATTATCAGTTTCATCTTCACCACCGGTCGTCACCCCGGCGTAGGTGCCCGGTGCCGGCATCGCCACAGCCGTCAACCGACCTCACGCGTACGCGAGAAGCCCCTGCCCCCGCATGGCCGTTCAGCCGGGTCCGTACGTGAGCGGTCCCTGAACCTCAGCCGCCTTCACCGGGATGTGACATCGAGTCGGCCGCGGCTGGTGCTCGGCGGTTCTCGGCCACACGCACTCGTGCGGTCGCACAACTGCGGCCACGAGCAGGTGATGCAGGAAGAAGAGAGGAACACGTGAAGCTCTCCCACGACGTGACACCGCGACAGGGGCTGCAGGGCACGGGCACGGCCTTCGGCACCTTCGGCGAGCTGCTGCAGGGTGTGCTGCCGGGAGATGGCGGCGACTTCCTGGTGACCCTGCCGGTCGCCCGGTGGAGCATGGCGACGTTCCGTCAGGACCCGGCAGCCGACGGAATCGCGGTACGGCCCGTACACAAGAAGAAAGCTCTGCAGCTGGCGCACTTGATCGCCGAGGAGGAGCGCCGCCCCGTCAGCGGCGTACTGACCGTCAGCAGTGTCATCCCCGAAGGCAAGGGGCTGGCCAGTTCCTCGGCGGACCTCGTCGCCACTGCCCGAGCCTTGGCGAAGACCCTCGGTACGCCGATGCCTCCCGCCAGGATCGAGCGGCTGCTGGCCCGTATCGAGCCGACGGACGGCGTGCTCTACCCGGGGATCGTCGCGTTCCACCACCGTGCGGTGCGGCTGCGGGCAGTCCTCGGATCCCTTCCGGCGATGACCGTGGTGGGGATCGACGAGGGCGGCGCGGTCGACACCGTCGCCTACAACCGCATCCCCAAGTCCTTCTCCACAGCGCAGGGTTACGAGTACGCCCGTCTGCTGGACAGGCTCGCCGCCGCCGTTCCGCGTCACGACCTGGCGGAAGTGGGCAGGGTCGCGACCCGCAGCGCGCTGATGAATCAGCCGCTGCGGTACAAGCGGTCGCTGGAGCCGATGCGGGAGATCTGCCGGGAGGTCGGCGGTCTCGGTGTGGCCGTCGGGCACAGCGGCACGACCCTCGGAGTGCTCCTGGACTCCCGGGACCCGTCCTGCACGCGCAGGGCCATGGAGGCGGCCCGGGCATGCGCCGAACTGGCCGGCGGTGTCGCCGTCTACCGCACGCTCAGCTTCCCCGGCGTGCGCGCTCCCGCCGCCGACCCCATGCTCACGGCCTGAGGGAGAGGCCGGAGCGGGAGCGGTCCAGTGGTCGGAACATGGAGCTCCTGTCCGGGCAACCACACTGACCAGGCCACATGCGGCCGGAGGGCTCCGCCCCGCCAAACCGCACGCATCGATGAACCTCCGGAACCACTCGAAGGGATACGAACAGCAATGCAGGAGATGCTCACGGCCCCGGCCGATGCCGGACTGGTCCCCGAACGACTCGACATGGAGTGCGCCGACGCCGTCTCACGCTGCCTCGCCCGGGACGGCGCCGTCGTCCTCACGGGACAGACCCCGTCTCCGCGGGCCCTCACCGTCGCCGCAGCCTTCGCCCTCGGCGAGCAGCTGCGGCAGCTCTTTCCGCAGCGTCAGCGGTCCTCGTCCGAAGGGTCGCCGGTGCACCTGCACGCGGACAGCTTCGACATCGTCGTGGACCTGGCCGGAGTGCCCACGAGGCGGCGCCACCCCGATGAGGACTACGCCCTCGTACAGCTCACGCGGCCGCCGCTGTCAGGGGGAGAGTCGTTCGTGGCCGATGCGTACCGCTTCGTGGACACTCTGCGAACCGCGGATCCGGAGCTGTGGGACTTCCTGACGCGCACCGACGTCGACTTCTACGGAGCATGGGGCGGTTTGCGGGGCCTGCCCTCGACTCCTCGCGCGGGCAGGCACGTCGAGTACACCCGCTCCGGTCGCCGGATCGTGCGCCGCAGCGACGGCGCCGTGCCGCTGCACCGGGACCCGGACGAGGAGCACATCAAGGTCATGCTGGCCCGCTTCGAGGAGAGGGTCGGCGCACTGGAGAGCACCCTCCCCCGGTTCCCGCTCGAGGAGGGGGACATCCTGATTCTCGACAACTACCGCTGCTGGCACGGCAGGGACGCCCACACCGGCGAGCGCACGACCCGCATCCTCACCTTGCTCAGCGCGGACGCACGCTGACCAGCGGGGCGGCCCTTCTCCCTCCCGCGAGCAGCGGCATCCGGGAAACAGCATTGCTAATGGGACCCATTTTCATCCAGCGTGCCGGGACGCCCACTTTCCCACACCCTCAGGGGCAGGAACTGGTCTTCATCGGCACCGGATTGCACCCCGCGCCACCGCACGAAGCCTCGCCCGGCTGCCTCATGACAGGCAGGAGAGCGTCCCGTCCGCCGACTCCTTCCCGGGGTGGGAGACCTTGGGCATCGACGACGACTGCGAACACGACCACCCCGAGCAGCTGCCTGCCGCGCACAGGTGAGGTCGCCGGGCTGGACAGTGGCCGTGGGGGCCCTACTGTCCAGCCCGGTCTCCACCTGACCGGAGGCTTCCGGCGGGGTCCCCGTCACCCGGTGCACCCTGCCCCACCACAGCCGTGAATCGCACAGCAAGGCGCCCGCTCCGCAAGGGGCTTGGCATGGGTGTAACGACAATCGTTGCCAGATACAGTTGCGTTCAGGACTCAGTTGCATCAGAGCCGCAGTAGATGGAGGACCATGTCCAAGGGCATACGCATCACGGTCGTGCTGGCACTTGCCCTGGGGGCGACGGCGTGTTCGGGCGCGCCTCACCCCTCAGCGGGCGGCGACAAGAAGGCCGGCACGGTCGTACGCAGCTGCGGGCAGTCACTTTCGGTGCCCGAAGTGCCCAGCCGGGCCGTCACCCTCGACCAGTCCTCGACCGAGACCTTGCTCGCGCTCGGCATGGCCGACCGCATGGCAGGGACCTCGTACCTGAAGACGAGCATCGCGCCCCGGTACCGGGCCGACTACGAGAAGGTGCCGGTGCTCAGCCCCAAGACCCTCACCAGTGAACAGCTTCGGGCAGCCAATCCCGATCTGGCGGTGGCTTCCTTCGCCGAGCTCTACAGCAAGGACCGGGTCGGCACGCGTGAGGAGTTGAAGGAATCGGGCCTGCCCACGTACGTGAGTGCCGTCGACTGCCCGCGGCACAGCAGGGCGGGCATGACTCCGTTCGACCTTCTCTTCAAGGACTACGAGAACCTCGGTCGCATGTTCCGGACGGAGAACCGCGCTCAGAAGCTGATCGACAGCCAGAAGAAGCAGGTTCAGCGGGCGGCGTCCGTCAGCAAGAAGGTGAAGGGCAAGCCTTCTGTCGTATGGATCTACTCGGTGTTCGAGGGTGCGCCGTATGTCGCGGGCAAGGGGGGTCTGCCGAGTGAGATGAGCAGGCTCGTGGGCGCCGAGAACGCCTTCGCCGACGTCGACGAGCAGTGGCCCGAGGTGTCGTGGGAAGCAGTGGCCGACCGTGACCCGGACCTGATCGTGCTCGGCGACATCCCCGAACTCGGACAGCCGGGCGACAGCGCCGAGGACAAGCTGCGCATGCTGCGCGAGGACCCTGTGACGTCGAAGCTCTCAGCGGTGCGGAACAAGCGGGTTCTCACCGTGCCGGGCATCGAGATGGATCCGTCCGTACGCAGCACCCATACGCTCGGTCTGCTCGCGGACGAAATGAAGGACCGTGGGTATGCCCGCTGATCGTGTCGATCAGGCGGAGGCCGCACCGGATTCCGCGGCAGCGCGGGCGACCGCACACAGCACGGCATCGCTGCTCCATCCGTCCCACCGCGGCGCTACGGCACCGAGCGGGAGGCACCACGACCATCGGCCGCAACGGGCCGAGCCGGGCCCCGGGATGCTCCGGCCCGCACTCTTCCTCGGTGGCGTCGCGCTCCTCGTGTTCTCGATGGCGGTCTCGGTACGCATCGGCATCAGCGACATCGGATACGCCGACCTCGGCAGGGTGCTGGGGAGCCGGCTCGGTCTGGCAGTCGAACCGCTGCCCCCGCTCGTCGACTCCCTCATCTGGGATCTGCGCATACCCCGAGTCCTTCTGGCGGCTTTCGTGGGCGCGACTCTGGCGTCGTGCGGAGCGGTCCTCCAAGCCGTGACCGGCAACGCCCTGGCCGATCCCTATCTCCTGGGGGTCTCCTCGGGCGCCTCCAGCGGCGCGGTATCGGTCGTCGTCCTGGGCATCGGCGCCGGTTCGCTCGGGGTGACGGGCGGGGCCTTCGCGGGCGCGCTCGTATCGTTCGGCCTGCTGATGTTTCTGCTGCGCCGCAGCGGCCTGGACTCCGTGCGGATTCTGCTCACGGGTGTCGCCGTGGGGCAGTTGTTCATGGCGCTCACTTCGCTCATCGTCATGGCGTCCGGCGATGCGGAGACGACACGGGCGGTGGCCCACTGGCTCCTCGGCTCGATGGCCTCCGCCCGGTGGGACGGGGTGGCGATCTGCGCAACCGTCACAGCGGCCGGGCTGTTCGTCCTGTGGTCGTGCTCCACGGCACTGGACGGCTTCGCCTTCGGTCAGGACACCGCGGCATCGCTCGGCATCAACGTACGGACGATGCAGAACGTGCTGCTCGTGGCGACCGCGCTGCTCACGGCGGTAGCCGTCGCGTTCGTGGGTGCGATCGGGTTCGTGGGGCTCATCGTCCCGCACTGCGTACGGTTCCTCGTCGGGCCTCTGCACCGGTCCCTGCTGCCGTTCTCGGCTCTCGGGGGTGCGGTGTTCCTGGTGGTCACGGACGCGGTGGCAAGGGTCGCGTTCGCGCCCCAGGAGGTACCGGCCGGGGTCTTCACGGCGCTCATCGGCGCCCCGGTCTTCGCCGTCATCCTCCGTAAGCGGGGAGGACTATGAGAATCGACGTCGCACAGGTCGGCTGGACCGTCCGGAACAAGACCATCATCGAGGGCGTCGACTTCACGGTCACGTCCGGGGAGACCGTCGGGCTCATAGGCCCCAACGGCTCGGGAAAGTCGTCGCTGCTGCGGTGCGCCGCGGGGCTGCTCAAGCCGACGCATGGTGCCGTCCGCTACGACGGGCACGACATCAGGGTGTTCGGCCCTCGCGGGATCGCCCAGCACATCGCCTTCGTCGGGCAGACTTCCCACACCGCGGGCGAACTGCGGGTCGCCGACGTGGTCGCTCTGGGACGCACGCCCTTCCGCGACCGGTGGCGCGGCCTCAACTCCACGGACCGCCTCATCATCGACGCCGCCCTCGCACACATGGGCCTGACCGGCCTCGCCACCCGTACGTGGAGGACGCTGTCCGGCGGAGAACAACAACGGACCCACGTCGCACGCGCGCTGGCCCAGCAGCCCTGGGGAATTCTTCTGGACGAACCCCTCAACCACCTGGACATCAGGTACCAGTTGGAACTCATGGAGATGCTGGCCGCCACCGACCAGACCGTTCTGGTCGCCGTACACGACCTGGCTCTCGCTGCCCGCTTCTGCGACAGGCTCATCCTGCTGAACCAGGGGAAGGTCACCGCGGAAGGAATACCGCACGACGTACTCACTGCGGAGAATCTGAGGAACGTCTTCGGAACCGAGACGGAAATCACCCGCGACAGCGGCGGACGGCTCACCATCAGCCACCGAGGTGTCGCACCGGGGCCCGAGTCTTCCTCCACCCCCGGCTGAACTGCCGAAGCATCGATCTCGCCTTGCTCCCCGACTCGGCACGGACCGAGCCCCGGCCGGAACGGCGTGCATGCCCAGGATTGATCAAGGGCACCGCCCACCCGACGGGCTTTGGAACAAGAACGACCACGTCATACCGGGGAGTATTCACAACATGAATCCGACATTCGCTGTCGGTTTTCGACACGTGCGTCAATAGCTGTTTCCGTATCACCCTCGTGACACGCTTCATCAACATCCCACACTCTGCGCACCGAATTCCTCGGCCGCCGGCTGCCTCAAGCCCGGCTGTCTTCGATGCCGCGAATCACAAACGGAGTTGAGCAACGTGACAACGACACAGCACCGCGTCCACGACAGCCACAGCCACACGCACGGCGAAGGATGCGGACACGTCGCCGTACCGCACGGCGACCACATGGACTACGCACACGACGGGCATCTGCACCGCCCTCACGAAGATCACACCGACGAATGCGAAGCACAGGAGCACCGGGAACACTCCGGCCACGACCACATGCACGGCGAAGGATGCGGACACGTCGCCGTGCCGCACGGCGACCACGTGGACTACGTACACGACGGACACCGGCACGCCGCACACCAGGGCCACTGGGACGACCACTGATGACCCCCGAAGGAACCCGTCATTGCGCTCCGGACCTTTGCCCGGAGCGCTGACGGGGGCCTTTCCGCCAAGGCGACGCACGACCGACGCAGGCCGGTTCACCGTCCGCGGTCGCCATCGATGCCCAGAGGCCGACGGGGATCACCAGGAGGACTTGGTGACCCCGGGCAGGTATCCCTTGTGTGCGAGTTCGCGCATGCGCACGCGTGAGAGTCCGAACGCCCGCAGGTGACCGCGCGGGCGCCCGTCGACGGCGTCACGGTTGCGCACCCGTGTGGCGCTGGCGTCGCGGGGCTGACGGCGCAACTCACGCAGAGCGGCCGCCCTTTCCGTCTCCGTCGAGGACGGGCGGCGAAGTATCTCCTTCAACTCGGCCCGGCGGGCCGCGTACCGCTCCACCACGGCCTTTCGCTTCTCGTTCTTGGCGATCTTGCTCTTCTTCGCCATCAGACCTTCCCTCCTCGTGCGCGGATTCGCGCGACGGCCCTTTCGATGCCGATCGCGTCGACCGTCTTGATCCCCTTCGCGCTGAGGGTGAGCCGCACATGGCGGCCTTCACTCGGCAGCCAGTAGCGCCTGCGCTGGATGTTGGGGTCGAAGCGCCGGCGGGAGCGGCGGTGCGAGTGGGACACGGTGTTGCCGAACCGGGGCTCGGCGCCGGTCAGTTGGCAGCGGGCGGACATGCGGTGACCTGCCTCTCGTGGCTCATGGTTTTGTTAATGGAAATCATTTCCATATACTACACGCATGCCAAGCAACGACCTACGTCCGATCGTCAGGCTCCGGTCCACGGCCGGCACCGGCTACACCTACGTGACCCGCAAGAACCGCCGTAACGACCCCGACCGCATGACCCTGCGCAAGTACGACCCCGTCGCCCGACGCCACGTCGACTTCCGCGAGACCCGCTGAGAGCCCACGCGACCGAGCCCCACGCAAAGGAGAGCGCCATGAAGCAGGGCATACACCCCGACTACGGTCCCGTCGTCTTCCGGGACAAGGCCGCGGGATTCGCCTTCCTCACCCGCTCCACCGTCACCAGCGACACGAGGATCGACTGGGAGGACGGCAACAGCTACCCCGTCATCGACGTCGAGATCTCCTCCAAGAGCCACCCCTTCTACACCGGCACAGCCCGCGTCCTGGACACAGCAGGGCGGGTGGAGCGCTTCGAGCGCCGCTACGGCCGCCGAGAGGCGCGCTGATGGAGAGCCGGCCGAAGCTTCCCGTCGTCATCGCCTGCGGGCTGCACTCCGAGGCACGTACCGAGGTCGTGGACCGGCTGCTGCGGGCCGTGCCCGGCAGCGTCGCGCTGCACCACGACCACTCGACGGCCTCACACGGAACGGTGCGGCGGACGATACGCAGCGCCGCCGGCGAACTGCACGCGGGAGAGGCACCGTTGGTCAACGACTGCGCCTGCTGCGCCCTCCGCCAGGACCTGATCCCCGAACTGGAGAGGCTGGCCACGGACGGCATCACCCGGCTCGCCGTCGTGGAACTGTGGGACTCCGTCGAGCCCAAGGCGATGGCCGAAGTCGTGGCCGCACACGGCGAAGACGTCGTCCTCACCAATGTCGTCACGGCCGTCGACCCGGCCCTCGTCCTGCCCTGCCTCGGCAACGGCGACGACCTCGCAGACGCCGGCCTCGCGGCTGCCGCCACCGATCAGCGCACCGTCGCCGACACCTTCGCCCGCCAGCTCGAATACGCCCCCGTGCTCGCCCTCGTCGACAGCGAAGACGCCGACGAGGAGGACGCGGCGTTGCTGAACCAGCTGCATCCCACCGCGCACCACGTACACGCGGCATCCCGTGAGTTGGCGGCCGCCGCCTTCGCCGGTTTCGACGTGCGTGCCGCCGCCGCGGCTCAGGACCCCGCCTGCGCACTGCTGCCGCAGGAGGCGGACGACTCCGGGGTGAGCACCTACGTCTGGCACCGCGACCGTCCCTTCCACCCGGAACGGCTCTACCGGGCGCTCGAGGACCTGACCTGCGCCGCTGCACGCAGCCGGGGACGCTTCTGGCTCGCCGACCGCCCCGACACCCTGCTGGGGTGGGACGCGGCCGGCGGCGCACTCAGCGTCGAGCAAGCGGGCCCCTGGCTGGCCGCACTCCCCGACGCCGCCTGGGACATGGTGCCTCCGGAACGCAGAGCGGCCGCCGCACTCGACTGGCACGACGAGAACGGCGACCGCTGCCAGCACCTGGTCTTCACCTCACCGGGCCTCGACCGCGACGGCCTCGGGGAAGTCCTCGAGTCGTGCCTGCTGACCGACGCCGAATACGCCGCAGGTCCCGACGCCTGGCGGCGGCTGCCGCCCACCTTCGCTCCGCTTCTCGATCACGCGATCTGAAGCCGCCCGCCCCCGAATCTCACCCCTGGAGATCCTGTGCCCCGTCAAAACGCCGCCCGCAAGCCCGTCAAGTCCCGCCGCAATCCCCTGGACGCCGCCGGCATCACCTACATCGACTACAAGGACACCGACCTCCTGCGGAAGTTCATCTCCGACCGGGGCAAGATCCGCAGCCGCCGCGTGACCCGGATCAGCGCACAACAGCAACGACAGATGGCACGGGCGATCAAGAACGCCCGCGAGATGGCCCTGCTGCCGTACGGGAGCCGGTGAACGCCGCTCGGCCGCTTACCGGAGGAGCACCGCCGGCCGCCACGAAGAGTCCATCGAGCTGAACCACCCACCGGGGATGAAAGGTGCCTAATCATCATTTAGAGCTTGTTTATTGCCATCGCCTAACGTCATGTCAGATCTCCGGGTCCCCCGCCGGAACGGAACCTCCGCTCACGCGCACTGAGCGGCCGGACTCCGCGCGGGCCCGCCATACCCACCGACTCCGGGAAATGAGAGCACCATGACGAACCGCATCCGCACGACCAGACGATGGCGTCTTCGCACCGCCGCGACGGCCGGCGCGTTCACGCTGGCGGGGGCCGCGGCCCTCGCCGCACCCACGGCCTCGTACGCGGCACCGGCCGCGACGACTTCCACGGCGGCTGCCGCCCAGGAGACGCGGACGGCCCCTTGCAACTCGGGTTACGTCTGCATCTACAAGGGCGACATCTGGGACGGCAGTTCCAACCACCCCATGGTGTACAGCTTCTACCGCTACGGCACGTACAACGTGGCCAACCTCATCGGCGACTACACCGTGAAGAACTGCCAGACGGGCGGTGCCGGGGTCAGGGGACTCACGGGGTACGACGGCACGGGAAGCGTTGCGTGGGACCTCGACGTCAACAACTGCACCACGGGCCTGTGGACGAACCTTACGTCGACGAACTCCGTACGGCTCTATCCCTAGAGCTCACAGGCTCCCGCACCCACCGGGGACGCGGCCCGGCTCGCCGCCGGGCCGCACGCAGTGGTGAGCCGCGCTCGCTGTGACGGCCGCGAGGGGCCTCGGAAGAGTTCGGCCGCCAGCACCCATTCGATCGTCCCGGCGGCGGCCATGAGGTCGTAGGCCGGGTGCTGATCACCCTTGATGCCGGCGGAGCACGGCGTTTCGATCGTTTCGACGGGACAGGGAATCACTCAACCAGCACCAGAGCCGGTCATCGGACAGACCTGCTGGAGACGCTCCCTTGCCCATGGGTGGGCGGTGTCACGCGTGGGCCGTGTCCTGCCTCAGTTGGTGCAGCTGAAGTCCGAGTTGCAGTTCCAGGCCGTTCTCGTGGCGCCAGTTGAAGCCGAGAATGTTGCTGGCGCGGTCCAGTCGCTTGAGCAGCGTATTGACGTGCACGTGCAACGCTCGGGCGGTCGCCGCGACGTTGGCACGATGGCCGTAGTAGGCGCTGAGGGTGTCGACGAGGTTGGTGCCACGTCGCTGGTCGTGGTCAAGGAGCGGGCCTATGGAGTCGGCGATGAAACCTTCGAGCTCGCGGACCCGTTCGGTGTCGAAGATCATGGCGTAGAGGGCGTATCGACCCGTTGTGGCGCCCAGGTCGGTGTGGCCGATTGCTCGCATCACAGCACTGCAACGGCTGGCCAGGGAGAAGGCGCGTGACCAGTCATGATTTACCGCCCGTTCTCCGACGACGACCACGGGGCCACCCAGCGTGCGACGCAGTCGACAATGGACGTCCTCGACGGTCCGGTCGTCGTCGACGCTGTGGAGAATCGTGGTCGCCCTGCCCAGATGTTCGCCGGCCAGCCCTGAGCGGTCTCGGGCGATGTCGTGCAGGTGGCGCGAGAGATCCGTTGACGACATCGTGGGGGAATCCGCGACGAGGACCAGATCCAGGCGGTCGGCGTCGATGTTGCGAGCCCGGGTGCGGGCGCGCTGAGCAGGACTGATCCCGGGGCTGCCGACCATGAGCTCGGTCAGGAGCTCTCCGCTCAATCGCTCGCTGGCCTCGGCAACGGCCCGCTCCTTGAGGATGAGCAACCCCAGGATGTGGGTGGCCCGCTCGAGGGTTCGCAGGTCCATGTCGTCCGGGGCGCCGCGGTCCGCGGCTCCCTCTCGGGTCCACGCCAGTGCCCCGAGGTAGCTGTCGCCTGCCTGGATCGAAGCCACGCTGCGGGCCACCCCGTCGGGATCGACCCACGTCGTGCAGCGGCCCGAGCCGTGTGCGTTCTTGACGACATCGGCCAGGTCGATCTCCGATGGAGTCCGGCACGGACTCGACGTCGAGTCTCGGCGAACGAGAGCGGCGCCGGCCCTGTCGAAGAGCGCGACGCTTCCCCCGAGTTGATCGGCGAGAAGCTGCGCGACATCGCCCGGCGTCCCGCCCCCCAGCACAACCCCGGTCAAGGCTTCGTGGATCGCCTGCGCTCGCTCCATCACGGCCACGTGTTCCTCGATCTTCCCGTACGCGATCTGCAGCTCGTGCAGGGCATTCCGGCTCGCCTCGTAGAGACGGGCATTGTCGAGGGCAACCGCTGCGTGATCGGCGAATGCGCTCAGCAGCGCGATCTCGTCGGCTTGGAAGGATCGCTCCGAGCGGTCCGCGGCGAACAGGGCGCCCACCGCTTCACCTCGGATGACCAGTGGCACACCGAGAAGCGCGACGAGTGCCTCGGTAGCGGCCAGGCGGTCGAAGTTCGGATCGTGCTCGATAAGAGTCGAGTTGATGTAATTGCGCACCCAGTGCGGGCGCCGGGAGGCCAGTACCTTGCCGCCAAGCCCCACACCCGCCGGTATGCCCGCCGCGAGGAACGAGGGAGAGATCGTTCCCTCCGATGCCTTGGCCGACAGTCTGCCGTCCGCGCCGACAAGCGAGAGGTAGATGAAGTCCGTACCGATCAGATCGTGGGCGTGGTGGACGATGGACTGCAGCACCTCATCGAGCTCGCCCAGCGCAGTGAGCGACTTGGCAGTCGCATACAACGACGCCAGCTCGCGCTGCCGGCGCAGCAGGGAGTACGACTCCGCCTCGCCACCGGGGTCGCTGACCACAACGCCACCTCCTTCGCATCAGGTGAAAGAAAGACCCACCGAACCAGCGTGAGGTGTGGATGATACGTACCTCAACCGTCAGTTAGCGGCGCCATAATATGACCGCCATCACTCGCCTGTGCTATCGACGAAGGCGGCATGTATGGCAGCCCCGCTCGCTCAACCCGAAGAACACTCCGGCCCCGTTGATACCGGTTCGTCCACAACTCGACGCCGAGGCTTCCGCAAGCTGCTGACTGCGGGGCTCATCGGAAGCTCGATCGAGTGGTATGACTTCTTCCTTTACGGCACGGCAGCCGCGCTGGTGTTCCCCCGTGTGTTCTTTCCGCATTCCTCGGAACTGACGGGGACCCTCCTCGCCTTCAGCACGTTCTGGGCAGGCTTCGTGGCGCGCCCGATCGGCGGGGTGCTCGCCGGACACTTCGGTGACAAATACGGACGCAAGCCGGTCGTGGTCGCCTGTCTGGCGCTCATGGGGGCCGCGACCTTCCTGATCGGCTGCCTCCCCAGCGCGACGACCGTCGGTGTGCTGGCCCCGACGCTGCTGGTCACGCTGCGCTTCTTGCAGGGGCTCGCGGCCGGCGGCCAGTGGGGTGGCATCGTGCTCCTGCTCACCGAGTCCGCCAGCCCCAAGCGGCGCGGCTTCGCCGGAACCTTCGGGCAGACCAGTGTTCCCGTTGCCGTGATCCTTTCGAACCTCATCTTCGTGGCTGCCAGTGGCCTGATGCCGGATGACGCCTTCCTCAGCTGGGGCTGGCGCATCCCCTTCCTGGTCAGCGTCGTGATGTTCGTGGTGGTTCTCTACATCCAGGCCAAGGTGGAGGACACGCCGGAGTTCCGCGAGCTGCAACGAGAGGCGTCGGGGTCGGAGAGCGCAGTGGTCCGGGCTCCGCTGGCGCAGGTTGTTCGGAATAAGTGGGGAACCATCCTTCTCGGCTGCGGGCTCCTCTCAGCCACGAACAGTCTCTTCTACGTCAGCATCTCGGGGCTCCTGAGCTATGGCACCGGTTCTCTCGGACTCGACCGCAACTCTCTGCTCGCGATCGTCCTGATCAGTTCCGTGGCCATGGTCGTGACCATCCCCTGGTCCGGTCACATTTCGGACCGGGTGGGGCGTCGGCCGCTGATCCTGGTCGGTGGTATGGGCGTTGCCGTATGGGCCTTCCCTTACTTCGGGCTCGTCGATACCGCGTCGCTGCCGCTGATCTTCGTCGCGGTGATGGTGGGTTTCGTATTCCAATGCCTCACCTACGGCCCGATCGCGAGTTTCCTCGGTGAGCTCTTCGCTCCCAGCGTTCGTTACTCGGGCGCATCGCTTGCCTACCAACTCTCCGCGATCATCGTCAGCGGCGGCACACCGTTCCTCATGACAGCACTCATCGCAAAGACCGGGAGCACCATGCCGGTCGCCGCCTACATCGCGGCCATGGGGCTGATCACCTTCGCCAGCGCGTGGTTCCTGCCCGAGACGAACTCCGCTGAGGTCCGCAACGATCCGCACGCCATTCCGGGCACGCACCTATACCGCTGAGGGCCGGTGCCGAGCGGCACCCCGTGCCTACGCGACTCAGAGAAGAGGCCAGCGTGAGCAGAACACCGGCAAGGGGCGCAAGGTACCGTCGCCTCGCTGCGCTCGCGGCGGGCGCGACCCTGTTCCTCGGTGCCGGCCCCGCCGTCGCAACAACCTCCACCGAGGCTGGCTCCTCGACGACGGTGCCGAGGTGCGCAGGACTGGATCAGCTGAACATTCCGGCATCGGTGATGAGTCTGCCGACGCGCGGCGGTCGCGTCACGTCGGCCTCGGTCATGACCAGCCGTGTCAGTGGCGAGACGATTGAGTACTGCCAGGTCGACGCTGACATCTTTCCCGTTGATCCGGCCGCGCCCGTTATCAAGATGCGCGCCGCCTTGCCTCACAGCTGGAATCGCAAGGCGACGATGTTCGGTGGTGGCGGCTACAACGGCACCGTTCCCGACCTGACGGCGAATGTGCCGTTCGGCCCCACGGGCCGGCCCGCGCCGCTGGCCCGGCGGTACGCGACATTCGCCAGCGACTCCGGCCACCAGCAAGACCCGGCATCCCCGCCGAGTTTGGACGGGTCGTTCGGGATGAACGACGAGGCCGTGAGCAACTTCGCTGCCGGTGACGCACTCAAGAAGACGCGCGACGCGAGCATGTTCCTCATCCGGCACGCCTACGCAACAAAGCCCGTCGAGGTCTACTTCGCAGGAGGCTCGACAGGCGGCCGCGAAGCTCTCATCGTCGCTCAACGGTGGCCGGAGGCATTCGATGGGGTGATCTCCGCCTATCCCGCTTGGAACAACCTCAGTGAGGTCCTGGACCTGGGGTATCTGGCGCAGGTCCTGTCCCGGCCCGGTGCGTTCCCCGGACCCGAAAAGCAGACGCTTCTCTACAACAGCGTCGTGAACGCGTGTGACCGTCTGGACGGTGTCGAGGACGACGTCGTCTCGAACCCGGGCGGCTGCCACTTCGATCCTCATGCACTCCGCTGCCCCGGCGGTGAGGAAGACGGTCCGACCTGTCTGTCGGATCCTCAGATCGGGGCCGTGGTCGCCATGTCCTCCCCGTTCAGGTGGCCGTACCGGATCGCCAGTGGCGAGACCGAATACCCGGGCTTCCCGTTCCTCGAGGGGGCCGACATGAGGACCCCGTTCCTCGGGTTCGGCACAACCGCGCCGGCCAATCCCATGCCGGTGACGAGCGGTTACGGGATGCAGTACTGGGAGCAATGGGTCAAGTACTTCCTGACACGAGACCCTGCCCATGACTCTCTCGACGTCGATCCCCGAAATCCCGGGAAGTGGCTCAAGTGAATCAGCTACTTGTCCACGATCCAGGATCGCAACAACGCGGATCTCCGCCCGTTCGCCCGCGCCGGCGGCAAGCTCATCCTGATCCACGGCGCTGCGGACGAGCTGGTGTCTCCCCGCTCGACGAGCGACTACCACCAGCGAGTGCGCGATGTGCTGGGCCCCCGGTCGACCAGCAAGTTCATGCGGTACTACCTCGTGCCCGGGGCGAACCACGCAAACTACGGCACGCCGGCGTTCGCCGCCGGCTGGGACTCGCTCTCCGCGCTCGAGCGGTGGGTCGAACGGGGACAGCCGCCCGCGAATCCGATCGTGGCCGACACCGACCACAACCGCACTCGTCCACTTTGCGGATATCCGGACTGGCCCAGGTATCGCGCCGGCGATCCGGACAGCGCCGCGAGCTTCGTGTGCACGCACTGACGTCGGACCCAACGGTCGGGTTCCCACTCCGCAATCGCCATTCCTTCCGACGGGGTCGTCGGCGAATCCGAAAGAGAAGGTGCTCCACCGATGCTCGGCTTGATGCAGGACCGTCCGTTGTCCCTCCCCCACGTCTTCCGGCGGGCCGAACGCTACTTCGGGCACAAGACCGTGGTGTCCGGCCGCATCGACGGAGAGATGACCACGACATGGGCCGACATTTGCGCGCGGGTTCGGCGCCTGGCCGCCGCCTTCGACGAGCTCGGCGTACCAACTGACGCTCGGGTGGGCACATTCGCGTGGAACAGCCACCGTCACGCCGAGCTGTATCTAGCGGTGCCCTGCACAGGGCGAGTACTGCACACCGTCAATCACCGGCTCTTCGGCGAACAGATCACCTACATCGTCAACGATGCCTCTGACGACGTCCTGTTCATCGACCGCTCCATCCTGCCCACCATCTGGCCCCTGGTCGACACCTTCACCACCGTGCGCGCGGTGGTGGTCATGGACGACGGCAGCGACGCCGAGATCCCCGACGACGCGCGCATCGTCGACTACGAAGACCTCCTTGCCCGGTCCGGGGACACCGGGCGGGAGTTCACCGTCGCCGACGAAAACACCGCCGCCGCGCTCTGCTACACCTCGGGCACCACCGGCAACCCCAAGGGTGTGCTCTACAGCCACCGCTCGATGGTCCTGCACGCCAGCCTGTTGCTGATGGTCGACACCTTCGGCATCAACGAACGTGACGTAATCATGCCGATCGTGCCGATGTTCCACGTCAACGCCTGGGGCCTGCCCTACAGCGCCATGCTCTGCGGTGCAGACCTCGTGCTCCCCGGACCGGCGATGACCCCACCGGAACTGGCAGGCATGCTCGCCCGCCACAAGGTCACGTTCGGCGCCGCGGTGGCCACCATCTGGCGCGGACTGCTGCCCTTGCTCGACCAGCACGACCTGTCCGCCGTGCGCCAGATCGTGAGCGGCGGTGGCGCGGTCGACGAAGCACTCACCCGCGCCTACCAGGACAGCATCGGCGTGCCGCTGACCAACGCCTGGGGCATGACCGAAACCAGCCCGGTGGTCACCACCTCCCGCATCGGCACTGTGCATGACGGGAGCACGCGCGAGCAGCAGCGCGCGCTGCTGGGCACGCCTGGGCCAGCCATCCCGCTCACCGAGGTCCGCATCATCGGCGACGACGGCCGCGAAGCACCTTGGGACGGCCGCACGCCCGGTGAGCTGCAAGCCAGCGGCCCCACCATCGCCGCCCACTACTTCGGCTCGGAAGCCGCGACCGACGCGTTCACCGACGATGGATGGCTGCGCACCGGTGACGTGGCCACCGTCAACCGTGATGGCTACGTGCGCATCGTCGACCGCACCAAAGACCTCGTGAAATCGGGAGGTGAATGGATCTCCTCGGTCGAACTGGAAAACGCCATCATGGACCACCCCGACGTCGCCGAAGCCGCTGTTATCGGTGTCACCGACGCCAAATGGGGCGAACGCCCAGTGGCCTGCGTCGTCGCCCACTCCGGGGCGACGCCCACCGCTGAGGCCGTACGCGATCACCTGCGCACCCGCGTGGCCTCCTGGTGGCTGCCCGACCAGGTGTTCTTCCTCGACGAGATACCCAAGACCGCCACCGGGAAATTCTCCAAACAACAACTCCGGGCCGACATCGCCGACAATCAGTAGCCAACTCACCAAAGGCGCGTAACGCCATGGCAATCGAACCCCGCCTGATCGTCACCGACCGTGAAGCCGACGGCACCTCCGTGTTCGTCACCGACAAACCCGCCGCCCCAACAACCATCGCCGCCTTCCCCGGCACCTTCTACACGATGTGGGGTACGGACGACGGCGGCACCACCGTCGGCACTGAACCCCACGAACCGAAGACCTTCCCCTTCTTCCCCGGCCCCGGCGGTACCCGTGTCCTGTTCCTCCGATTCGCCCCCCACTCCTCCGAACCCGAACCCACCGGCGACCCCGACGCGACCGCCGCTGAGGGAGCCGAAAAACTCCCCGGCTTGCTCGATGTGTTCGAAGCCGACAACCCCGGCATGCACACCACCGACAGCATCGACTACGGCGTCTGTCTCGAAGGTGAACTCCACCTCGAACTCGACGACGGCAAGGAAGTCAAACTCACTCCCGGCGCCCTCGTAGTCCAGCAAGGGACCCGCCACGCGTGGCACAACAAGAGCGACAAACCGGCACTCATGTGCTACGTCCTCATAGGCGCCAGCCGCGAAGGCTAGAGGGTGTGTCAGGCGAGGATCAGAACAGTCCTGGGGACCGACAGAACAATCAACGAACCCCTACAGGGCGTGCTGCGTCTACTCAAGCCGGTGCCGCGGGCCCGGGGCCACCTTTCGGCCGGTGACGCAGCAGCCAGGCGCGGGAGCATTCTCCGCTGCGGTGGCCGCAGCAACGAAGGCCCGGATCCCGCCCCGGGGGTCTTCCAGCCCTGCACGCCCCACCCCACCACCCCGAACACGCCTGGAACGGACCGCAGAAACGCAAGAATCCCGTCCGATCTCCATGATCGAACGGGATCTCGTCAACCGTTCTCCAGCTAGCTCAAGAACGGCCCGCAGTGGACCTGAGGGGATTTGAACCCCTGACCCTCTCGTTGCGAACGAGATGCGCTACCGGACTGCGCCACAGGCCCTTGCGACGGGTGAAACCTTAGCATCCCCGCCCGGCCGGGCGGTAATCGGTTCCGGTGCTGGTCATCGCGCTGCAGGGCGCTGATCGCGGGTGCCGTGCCGCTGTGCCGGGCCCGCGGCGACGGCGGTCGCCGCGGGTCACTCGTTGGCTGCGCGCGGGCGGTCGTCGCCCTCGTACTGGTCGAAGAGAGGGGTCTGGCGCCGTCCGCGCGCGCGACGGGACGGGGTGGCCGGATCGTCGTCCTGCTCCTTGCCGGAGCCCGCTGAAGCGGAGCCGCCCGAGCCCCCGGACGAGGCTGCCGGCGCCTCACCGCTCGCGCTGCTGGAGCGGGCGGAGCTCCACGTGCCGGGCGCCTCCAGGTCGACTCCGCGCGTGCTGCGCGGGGCGACGGGAGCGCTGACGTACGTCGGCAGCGGCACCGGTACGGGATCCCAGCCCTCGGTGGACTCGCGGTCGCCGTGGCGCTGCTGGTCGACCCATTCCGCGTGGTCGGTCTGCTCGACCAGTGCGCGGCGGTCGATCGCCGCGGGTTCTTCGGTGTGCGCCGCGGCGGGCTCCGGTGCCGGGCCCTGCGAGGCGGTGTGGCCGGCGGCCGTAGCGGGGCCGTGGAAGGCTTCGGTCTCGGCGCCTCCGCCCGTTCTCGCGGCCGCCTCGTCGTCCCCGGCCTGCGGAGCGTGCCGCTCCTGCGCAGCGGACTCCACTCGCCGCCGCTTGTCCATCGTGGCCGCGAAGCGGCGGCGTTCGGTCACACGCAGGTGGACGATGTACGCGCTCAGCAGCAGGCCCGGTGCGCCCGGAGCCCAGAGGAACGCGAACCCGCCCACGGCGGCGACGATCGCCCCCGCCGTGAAGGCGAGGAAGAGCACCATCGTGGTGCGGCGGCGCCGGGCGAGGACCTTGGCCCGCTTGTTCTTCTGCCGGGCCTTGTCGCGTTCGGCCTTGCTGCGCTCCGCGCCGTCCCGCTCGGCGGACTTCCGTCCTCCCCCCTGGCCTTCGGCCTGGGCGGTACCCCCAGCGCTTCCGCTCCGGCCGCCGGAGTCGCCTCCGGCTCCCTCCGCGCGGCCCGAGGCGCCGAGCACCTCGGTGGGCGTGCCCGTGACGCCCTCGCCCACGATGGTCTTGGGATCGGCGTAGGCCCGTACGTCCACGGATTCGACGGCGGCGGCGTCGGCGGCGACCGCTCCCTCCGGAACGCCGTCGTACTCGTCATGGCGCTCGGCGGGACGGCTGCCGTCGGGAGCCAATTCGTCGCCGAGTTCGCCGGGCACTTCGACGTCACCGTCGCGGCGCTCGGTCTCCCTCGCGTAGCGCCTTTCCATCGCCGCCTTGCCGGACAGCAGACGGATGGCGGTGCTGAAGCGTTCCGTCGGACGGGATTCGTTCAGCTCGTCCTGCCTGCGGAGCCACATCGGCACCAGGTAGGCAGCCCAGGCCCCGACGATGACTGCGTAGATGAGGCCACTGCTGTTCACCCTCACACGGTAGAGGGATTTGGCCGCAGCCATCTGCCAAATACGGCGGTGTGTCGCACGATCCGGCTGATCTCTCCATGTTTTTCACCGCTGTTGACCGCGGAAACCCAGACGAACTCAATTCGCCGTGGCGCAGGGGGTGTTCAGGACCGGCACCGTAATATCGAACGTCTATTTCATTTTCGGGAGGCGCCGGGAGCCGTGCGGCGCCACCGGGTGAGGAGTCCTTCGGGCACTTCCTCGGCGGTCAGGGCGAAAACGAGATGGTCGCGCCACGCACCGTCGATATGCAGATAACGAGGCCTCAACCCCTCTTCGCGGAAGCCCAGTTTCTCCACCACGCGCCGGCTCGGTGCGTTCTCGGGCCGGATGCAGATCTCGATGCGGTGCAGTCCGACCGTACGGAAACAGTGGTCCGTGGCGAGGGCGACGGCCGTCGGCATCACGCCCCGGCCGGCGACCGCACGGTCGACCCAGTAGCCGATGTGGCCCGAGCACATCGATCCCCACGTGATCCCCGCGACCGTCAACTGGCCCGCCAGGCGCTCCTGATGCTCCACGACGAACGGCAGCATCCGGCCGGCCTGCGCCTCGGCGCGCAGATGACGGACCATCTGACGGTACGAGGGACGGTTCGGCGGCGTGAGCCCGGGCGGCGCCGGCGGGATGGTGGCCTCCCAGGGGCGCAGCCATTCGCGGTTGCGCTGGTTCACCTCGCGCCAGGCACGCTGGTCGCGCAGCTTTATCGGACGGAGGGTGGTCGCACCGTCCGTCAGCACGATCGGCCAGGACGCGTTCAGTTGAGGTCCCCTCTGGGGTGGTCACCGCCGTGGATCTGGTCCACGGCGTGCACCAACAGCCGTCCCAGCACGGCGAGTCCGTCACGCACCCCGCCCGAGGAACCGGGAAGGTTGACGATCAGAGTGGTGTTGGCGACTCCCGCGATGCCACGCGAGAGGGCGGCCGTCGGCACCTTCCCCGCGCCCTCGGCGCGGATCGCCTCGGCGATGCCCGGGATCTCGTAGTCGAGTACGCGGCGGGTCATTTCGGGGGTCTGGTCGGTCGGCGCGATGCCGGTGCCGCCGGTGGTCACGATGACGTCGTAGTCGGCAGCGACGGCCGCGCCGAGCACCTCCGCGACCGGTTCGCCGTCCTGTACGACGCTTGGTCCTGCCACGTCGAAGCCCATGGCCGAGAGGCTCTCGACGATCAACGGGCCGCCCGTGTCCTCGTAGACGCCGTCGGCGGCGCGGTTCGACGCCGTGACCGCGAGGGCACGGTAGGGCTGCAGGGCGGGGCTCATACGCCGGACTCCTTCTCGCCGGACAGGCCGGGCTCGCCGCGCTCACCGTGCTCTCCGCGTTCAGCGGACTCAGCGGGCTCACCGGGCCGGTTCTCCGTACTGTCGATGCCGCCGCGCGCACCGGGAGGAACAGCCGCTGCGCGCCTCCAGTTCCCGGAGCGGCCGCCGCTCTTCTCCTCCACGCGGACGTCCGAGACGACGGCCGCCTTGTCCACTGCCTTGACCATGTCGACGACGGTCAGGGCAGCGACCGTCACCGCCGTCAGCGCCTCCATCTCGACGCCCGTACGGTCCGTCGTCCTCACCTGTGCGGTGATCTCGACGGCCTCGTCCGTGACCGACAGATCCACGGTCACGCCCGACACCGCGAGCGGATGGCACAGGGGAATCAGATCCGGGGTCCGCTTGGCTCCCATGATGCCCGCGATGCGGGCCGTGGCCAGGGCGTCGCCCTTGGGCAGGCCCTCGCCGGCCTCGCCGCGCAGCAGCTCGACGACTCTCGGGGAGACCAGCACACGTCCGGCCGCGCGGGCGGTGCGCCCGGTGACGTCCTTCGCGGAGACGTCCACCATGCGTGCCGCCCCGCCCTCGTCGATGTGGGTGAGGTGCTGCTGTTCTGCGCTGCTCATCGTGCTCCCGGAACCGTCCCTGTGACCGGATACGGTACCGGGCCTGCGGCGCCCTGGCTCCGCCTCGGCGGCCCGGCCCGTACGGTCGGGCACTGCCTACGGGTCCAGCGGCACCACGGTCACTTCCTCCCCGGGAGTGATCCGAGTCGTCTTCTCCGGGATGTCGATCAGGGCGTTGGCCTGGGCCAGAGCGGCGATCAGGTGCGAGCCGGCGCCTCCCACGGGACGCACGACGCCCTTCGCCTCCCCCGCCGCCGGCGGAAGGTAACTGCCGCGCAGGAACTGGCGTTTGCCGTCCGTGGAGGTGAGTGCCTCGTCGGTCTCCAGCCGGGCCCGCGCCGTCTCGCGCCGCACCGACGCCCGGCCCATCAGGGCTCGCACCGCGGGACGCACGAAGAGCTCGAAGGAGACGTACGCGCTGACCGGGTTGCCCGGGAGGGCGAGCACAGGCGTGCGGTCCGGACCGATCAGGCCGAAGCCCTGCGGCTTGCCGGGCTGCATCGCCAGCCGCCGGAACTCCACGCTGCCGCTGCCGCCGTCGACCTGCGAGAGCACCTCCTTGACCACGTCGTACGCCCCGACGCTGACCCCGCCGCTGGTGACGACGAGATCCGCGCGGATCAGCTGGTCCTCGATCGTCGAACGCAGGGTGTCCGCGTCGTCGGAGACGGCGCCCACGCGATAGGAGATCGCACCGGCGTCGCGGGCGGCGGCCGTCAGCACGTAGCTGTTGGAGTCGTAGATCTGGCCGGAGCCCAACTGCTCGCCGGGCTGCACGAGTTCGCTGCCGGTGGAGACGACCACCACGCGGGGGCGCGGCCGCACCGTGACCGTGCCGCGGCCGATCGCCGCGAGCAGGCCGACCTGGGGCGGGCCGAGCAGCGTGCCGGCGCTGAGGGCCACGGCACCTGCCCGTACGTCGCTGCCGCGGGGCCGGACATGCTGCCCCTGCTCGACGGGGCGGTGCACGCGGACCTCCCCGGCGGCGCCCCCCGGGTCGGTGCTGCGGGCGCTCATCGTCTCGACCGGGCCGCCGCCCAGCCCGCCGTCGGTCCACTCCACGGGGACGACGGCCTCGGCACCCGGCGGCAGCGCGGCACCCGTCATGATGCGGGCCGCCTGGCCGCGCTCCACGACCGGAAGATCGCCCTCGCCCGCGGCGACGTCCCCTATGACGGTGAGCACCGCGGGGAACTCCTCGCATGAGCCTTCGACATCGGCGGTACGCACCGCATAGCCGTCCATCGAGCTGTTGTCGAACGGCGGAAGGGAGACGGGCACCGCCACGTCCTCGACGAGCACGCACCCCTGCGCGTCGAGCAGTTGCAGCTCGATGGGCTCAAGGGGGCGGACGCTGCTGAGGATGTCGTCCAGGTGCTCCTCGACCGACCAGGTCTCGCTCAAGCTCTTACATCTCCTCGGTTACGAAGCCGCGCAGCCAGTCCCGGAAGTCCGGGCCCAGGTCCTCACGTTCGCATGCCAGCCTGACAATGGCCCGCAGATAGTCGCCGCGGTCACCGGTGTCGTAGCGGCGGCCGCGGAAGACGACGCCGTGCACCGGGCCGCCCAGGGAAGGCTCACCGGCGAGGGTCTGCAGGGCGTCGGTGATCTGGATCTCGCCCCCGCGGCCCGGCTCGGTCTTGCGCAGCACCTCGAAGACCGCCGGGTCCAGCAGATAGCGCCCGATGATCGCGAGATTGGACGGGGCGTCCTCGGCCGGCGGCTTCTCCACCAGGTCGGAGATCCGTACGACGTCCGTCTCGCCGGCGGGCGCAGCGGCCACGCATCCGTAGAGGTGGATGCTCTCCGGCGGGACCTCCATGAGCGCCACGACGCTGCCGCCGTGCTCCTCGCGCACCCGCATCATCCGGGTCAGCAGCGGGTCGCGGGGGTCGATGAGGTCGTCTCCCAGAAGCACGACGAAGGGCTGGTCGCCCACGTGCGGCGCCGCGCAAAGGATGGCGTGGCCGAGACCGCGCGGGTCGCCCTGGCGCACGTAGTGCATGGTGCCCAGGCCGCTGGACTCCTCGACCCTGCTGAGCCGCGTGGCGTCGCCCTTGTCGCGCAGCACCTGCTCGAGTTCGTAGTTGCGGTCGAAGTGGTCCTCGAGGGGACGCTTGTTGCGGCCGGTGATCATGAGAACGTCCGAGAGCCCGGCGGTGACCGCTTCCTCGACCACATACTGGATCGCCGGCTTGTCGACGACCGGAAGCATCTCCTTGGGCGTGGCCTTGGTGGCGGGCAGGAAGCGGGTGCCCAGCCCCGCTGCCGGGATGACAGCCTTGGTGATCTGTGCGCGGGATTCAGTCATGCCCCGCACGATAACCGGTGGCTTTGCGCAGAAGGTAACGCTTCGTTCGGATATGCGGCGGTACGAGCAACACCGGCGACACGGAAGGGAGCTGAGGCGGCGGTGGGAGAACTCGACGCTAGTAAGCACGTGTTGCGGGACAGCATCCTCGCGGTGAGGGCCCGGTTGACGGCACGCGACGCGGAGGAGACGGCCGCCGTGCTCGCCGAACGCGCCCTTGAGCTGCCCGAACTGTCGGAGGCGCGCACTGTCGCCGCGTACGTCTCCGTCGGCCGGGAGCCCGGCACCAAACCGCTGCTGGAGGCGCTGCGCGCTCAGGGCGTACGGGTGCTGCTGCCGGTGCTGCTCCCGGACAACGACCTGGACTGGGGTGTGTACGAGGGCGAGGACAGGCTCGTGCGCGCCGGCCGCGGACTGCTGGAGCCCGACGGGCCGCGCCTGGGCCCCGAAGCGGTGACGGAGGCGGACGCGGTGCTGCTCCCGGGCCTGGCCGTCGACGGGACGGGCATCAGGCTGGGGCGCGGCGGGGGCTCGTACGACCGCGTGCTGGCACGGATCGGGGCGGCGGGTGCGCGCCCGGCGCTTGCGGTGCTGCTGTACGACGCCGAGCTCCTCGGCAGCGTGCCGGCGGAGCCGCACGACCTGCCGGTGGCCGCGGCGGTGACGCCCTCGGCCGTCCACCGCTTCACGGCGCCGCCGCCGCACCACGGGTAGGCCGTCCCGGCAGAGGAACCGAACGCTCGGCGGGGAGCCAACCGGCGGCGGGCCGCCGAGCCCACGCCCGCGCCCGCGCACGCGGCCGCCACGCGGCCGGGCCGGGCCGGGCCGGGCCGACGATCCATCGCTTCACTGCCCCGCCGTACCAGCGGTGGGCCATGTCCGGCAGGCCCGCCGCATCATGACGGGTGCCGCGGGCCCGCGACTGCGTCCCGCCGGTCCCTCGGCCCCGTGGTCGGTCGCCCGCCGCTGCCGCACGGGTGGCGAGAGCCGGGCTTGCTCGGGGCCGGACTTGCGAGCGCCGTGCACGCAGATCAGTCCGAACGTGGTTCCCTCCGGGTCTCGCGGTCCGGGTGGATGTCCCGGCGGGGCCCCCACGCTGCGCCGGAAGACCCCCAGCGCCGACGTGACGGTCGGGCAGCTGGAGGTCGTGCGGGAGGCAGCATGTCCGCACACGACCCCGGCCCACCTCCTCGTGGCAGTTGCCCGAATCCGTCCGGCGTGGCCACGTCGACGCCGTACGCGCCGGGCGGCGGGCTGCTCCCGCCGCGCGGGCCGGACGGCGCCTGGGCACAACCGCAGTGGCGCTCTCCTTCGACTCCGGCCACGGGAGAACCCCGCTCTCCGCGACGGTGGCTGACCCGGGTGAGGAGCGGCTCTTGTCCGCCGCAACCGGGGCCGCTTCCCGGCAAGCCAGGGGACGGTCGGCTACGACGGCGGGCGTCGAGCGGGCTGCCCGCGCGGCGGGCCGCTGCAGCCGGGCCGACCAGGCACGGCGTTCCGCGGGGACGGGCACGGCACCACGAGCTGGGGGTGCAAGCGCGGCGCCGAAGCCGCACCCGCGTACGCCGGCACGTGGGCGGGCACCACACGCACCGCGCCGCACCGGGCCGGTGCCCGGCCGCCCGCACGGCGCGGCGCGCGGACTCGGCGGCCGTTCGGGCCCGGAGGGCCCTACGGCGTCAGCGCCATCTTCTCCTCGGTGCTCTTCTCGACCGCACGCTGGCTGAACGCCCAGGGCAGCAGCGCGCCTTCGGACCACTTGTCCATCTGGTCGACGTAGTTGGGGTTGTAGGCGTGACCGGAGGCGCCCGTGAGGTTGATCCAGCGGGACTTGTCGAAGTCGTCGAGGTTGACGACCATCCGCATCGACGGCACCCAGACCACGTCGTAGCCGCCGGCGGCGTTCCAGCCGGTGGCGTTGACGGCGTCCTTGCCGCCGCCGAGGTCCCAGGGGCCGCGGTTGAGCAGGAACTGCATGAAGCCCGGGCCGTCGGTTCCTATGGTCTGGTTCTTCAGCATCAGGTGGTGCAGGCGGCCCCAGCTCCAGGACTCGATGTCCTTGCCGAGCTTGGACGTCAGCTCCCAGCGGGCGTTCTTCATGGCGTGGGCGAGGAGTTCGTCGCGGTTCCGGTCGCCGGGGCGTACGTCGTTGCCGGGCGTCTTCCACCAGTCGTTGTTCTCGTCCTTGATGAGCTTGCGCACGACCTCGTACCAGCGGTCGCCCCCGTCGGGCTGCCCGGAGGCCGTGTCACGCACGCCGCACTCGCGTACGAGGCGGGTGTTGCCGTCGAGGTCGTCGACGGGGCCCGACTCGTCGGAGGGGCGGACGTTGATGCAGTCGCCCTTGACCCGCAGCTCCTTGGGCAGTTTGTTGCCGAAGGCGAGGAGCAGCAGGTTGCGCCAGACCGCGTTGAAGTAGGCGGCGGGTGCGGAGTCGCGCTCCTGCGTGTAGTCCCAGCCTTCGAGGAGCCGCTGGGCCTCGCGGACGTACTCGTCCTCCATGTCGATCTTCAGCAGGTACGGCACGAGCAGCTTGGCGATCTCGCTGCTGTTGTCCATCTGCATGGTCTGCATGTCGCCCATGGAGATCTTGCCGCCGTCCGCGGTCTTCGAGCTGATCAGATCGTTGATGCGCTGGCTGCGGGTGCCGTAGCCCCAGTCCTTGGTCAGTACGTAGGGGTACTTCTTCTCGTCGACGACGGCCTGGTTGGCGGTGACTATGTATCCGCGCTTCGGGTTGTACTCCCAGGGGAGCGCCTTCTGCGGCACGTAGCCCTTCCAGCGGTAGCGCGGGTCCCAGCCGGGCGCCGGGTAGCGGCCGTCGCCCGCGCCGCGGACGGGGATGCGCCCGGGCGCCTGGTAGCCGATGTTGCCCTTGGTGTCGGCGTAGATCAGGTTCTGCGAGGGGACCTCGAAGTCGCGGGCCGCGGCGCGGAATTCCTTGAAGTCCGACGCCTTGTTGATCGCGAAGACGGAGTCCATGGTCTTGCCGGGGCTCAGCGCCGTCCAGCGCAGGGAGACTCCGTAGCCGTCGCCCCGGTCGGGTGCGGCGTTGTCCACCGGGGACTCCTCGCCGACCTTGCGCAGCTCGGTGTTCCGGTCGGAGATCACGGGGCCGTTGTTGGTCTCGCGCACGGTTATCTTCCGGCTCTTGCCGCCCGCGACCTTGATGACCTCCTCGCGGGTCTTGTACGAGCGGCGCCTGCCGTCGTACAGGTATCCGCCGTCCCTGAACTTCTCCAGGTACAGGTCGGTCACGTCGGCGCCGAGGTTCGTCATGCCCCAGGAGATGTCCTGGTTGTGGCCGATGACGACGCCGGGCAGCCCCGCGAAGGTGAACCCTGAGACGTCGTACGGGCACGACTTGGTGACCGTCCGGCAGTGCAGCCCCATCTGGTACCAGATGGACGGCAACTGGGGTGCGAGGTGCGGGTCGTTGGCGAGCAGCGGCTTGCCGGTCGTCGTGTGCTTCCCGGAGACCACCCACGAGTTGGAGCCGATCCCGCTGTTGTTGGGGCCGAGCAGTGAGGGGATCTTGTCGAGGCGCGTGGCGACGGAACTGAGCTGCGAGCCGGCGCTCCGTACGGCCTGCTGCGCACCCGGGCCGGCGTCGGGCGAGGCGGCGGCGCCTCCCTCGGGGTCGAACTCCTTGCTGCGCGAGTCCACCGCGCCCTCGGTGACGGGCTTGTTCCGGTCGGCCGGGTACGCCGGGTACAGGTCCTCGATCTGCTGACGGGACAGGCGGCCCGCCATGAGCGCGCGGTCGATCTCGGAGGACATGTTGGCGCGCAGGTCCCAGGCCATCGCCTTGAGCCAGGCCACGGAGTCGACCGGGTCCCACTTCTGCGGCTTGTAGCCGGTGTCGAGGTCGAGGGCGGCGTACTCGAGGGAGGCCGCGGACCCCTTGTGGTCCTTGAGGTAGGCGTTGACGCCCGCGGTGTACGACTTGAGGTTGGCCTTCGTCTCCTCGGAGAGCCCGGCGTACTCACGCTCGGCCACGCGTCGCCAGCCGAGGGTGCGCAGGAAGGCGTCCGTCTTCACCTGGCCCGGGCCGAACATCTCCGACAGCCGACCCGACGTCGTGTGCCGCCGCACGTCCATCTCCCAGAAGCGGTCCTGCGCCTGCACGTACCCCTGCGCGGTGAACAGGTCCGACGAACTGTCGGCGTAGATCTGCGGGATGCCCTCGCGGTCGCGCTGCACGGTCACCGGGTCCTCCAGGCCCTTGAGCTTCAGCGAACCGGTGGTCTGCGGGAAGGAGTCGCGGACCGTGCTGACCGTCCAGAACGTCCCGCCGCCGACACCGGCCACGAGCAGCAGCACGACTGCGATCACGATCAGGCGGGCGCGTCGCGAGGTCTTCTTGGCGGGCATCGCTGTCCTTCGAGGGCAGGGTGGACCTTGGGCGTGAGGACCGGAACGTGAGCGAACGGAGCCACGCCGGACCAACCATAGGCGGAGCCGCAGCGGCGCTACACAGGGAGCCGTCGCCCGGCCCTCCGGGACATTCAAGCAATGGTAAATTGTTAGCCACACGAACGAACTGGCGGACCTGCAAGGGACTTCACCGTTCGATCGAGAGAGAGGATCTGCCCCTGAGTGTCGACCGCCTCAACCAACTGCTCCTTCTCAGCACGCTCGTCCTTCTCTTCGCGGTCGCAGCCGTAAGGCTCTCCTCACGCAGCGGGCTTCCCAGCCTTCTGGTCTATCTCGGGATCGGCATCGCGCTCGGGCAGGACGGTCTCGGCGTGCAGTTCGACAACGCCGAACTGACCCGCACCCTCGGCTACGCGGCCCTCGTGGTGATCCTCACCGAAGGGGGGCTGAGCACCAAGTGGCGTGAGATCCGCCCGTGCGTGCCGTCCGCCGCGGTCCTCTCGACCGTCGGCGTCGCCGTCAGCGTCATGGTCACCGCCTGCGCCGCCCACTACCTCATCGGCCTCAGCTGGCAGACGGCTCTGCTGGTGGGCGCCGTGGTCTCCTCCACCGACGCCGCGGCCGTCTTCTCCGTACTGCGCAAGGTGCCGCTGCCGAAGCGGCTGGCGGGAGTGCTGGAGGCGGAGTCCGGCTTCAACGACGCACCGGTCGTCATCCTCGTCGTCTCCTTCTCGGCCGCCGACTTCTCCTCGGTCGTCTGGTATGTGCTCATCGGCGAGATCCTGCTGGAGCTGGCCATCGGGCTGATCGTCGGGCTCGCGGTGGGCAAGCTGGGCGAGCAGAGCCTCGGCAGGGTGGCTCTGCCCTCGTCCGGCCTCTATCCGATCGCCGTGATGGCACTGTGCGTTCTGTCGTACGCGAGCGGCGCGATGCTGCACGGCTCCGGGTTCCTCGCGGTGTACGTCACGGCCCTGATCCTCGGCAACGCGAAGCTGCCGCACCGGCCGGCGGTACGGGGCTTCGCCGACGGGCTGGCATGGATCGCCCAGATCGGACTCTTCGTGCTGCTGGGTCTGTTGGTGACCCCCCACGACCTGGTCGACGACTTCTGGCCGGCCATCGGCGTGGGGCTCGTACTGACGGTGGTGGCGCGCCCGCTGTCGGTCGTGATCAGCCTGCTCCCGTTCGGCCTGCGCTGGCCGGACCAGGCGCTGATGTCCTGGGCCGGGCTGCGTGGAGCGGTGCCGATCGTGCTGGCGACGATCCCCAGAGTCGCCGAGGTCGAGGGCAGCGAACGGATCTTCAACATCGTCTTCATGCTCGTGATCATCTTCACGGCCGTGCAGGGGCCGACGCTGCCCTGGCTGGCGCGCAAGCTCAATCTGAGCGACAGCGAGGAGCCGCTGGACCTCGACATCGAGTCGGCGCCGCTGGAACGGCTGCGGGGGCACCTGCTGTCGGTGGCGATCCCGGAGCACTCGAAGATGCACGGCGTCGAGATCACCGAGCTGCGCCTGCCGCCCGGCGCCGCCGTCACCCTGGTCGTACGGGACGGCAGCAGCTTCGTACCGCTGCCCACGACGATGCTCCGGCACGGCGACGAGCTGCTGGTCGTGGCGACGGACCCCGTCCGGGACAGCACGGAGAACCGCTTGCTGGAGGTCGGCCGGGGCGGCAAGCTCGCGGGCTGGCTGCGGGAGAAGCCGCAGCGCTGAGCAGGGGCGTGACCGGGACGCGGGCGTGGGCGGAGCCGCCCGGCCAGGTCCGCGGTGAGAGCGTCCGACTTCGGGGCCGGTGTCCGGGCCGGCTTCGGGGGTGGTTTCCAGGCCGTTCTCGGGACCGGTTCACGAGGGCCCGGTGCGCGGATCGCCGTTATCCTCCTGTGGGTACAAGAATTCACCGTTCCCGCCTGACGCAGGGCTGGCGCGGCCTGCAGGCGCCGCGCGAGAGGACAGCCTTCGGCGCGAGCAGCGCGCTACCAGGCGGCAGAGAGGCCCGGCCGTGGCAACCCCGGCCACAGCGACCCGCGACAGCCGCGGCGGCTACGGCGCCCTGCTGCGCACACCAGGCGCATGGCGCTTCCTGATACCGGGCTTCCTTGCCCGGCAACCGATCGCGATGCTCGGAGTCGGCACGGTTCTGCTCGTCGAGCACACCACCGGCTCCTACGGGGCGGCGGGCATCGTCACCGCCGCCACGGGCGTCTCGATGGCTCTGCTCGCGCCGCAGGGCGGCAAGCTCACCGACCGGTTCGGGCAGGGAGCCGTGCTGGTCCCGCTCGTACTGCTGCACGCGCTGTCCGTCTCCGCGCTGGTCGTGCTGGCGCTGCGCGGGGCCCCGCTGTGGGCGCTCTTCGCGGCCGCCGTGCCGGCCGGTGCGAGCATTCCGCAGATCAGCCCGATGGTGCGGGCGCGCTGGTCGGCATGCCTGGGGGGAACGGACGGCGGGGGCGGCAAGGCTGCTGCCGCCGGTGGTGCCGCCGGCGGCCGCGACTGCGGCGGCTCGTCGCTCATGACGACGGCGGCGGCCTTCGAGTCGGTGACGGACGAGTTCAGCTTCGTCGTCGGGCCCGTACTGGCGACGGCGTTGTGCACGGGAGTGCACCCCGCGGCGGGCCTGATCGCGGAGGCCGTCCTGATCCTGGTCAGCGGCCTGCTGTTCGCCGCGCAGCGCGGCACCCAGCCGAAGGTCCGTACGGGACGGGCCGGGGGACGGCGCGGCGGAGCGGACGACGGCGGGGGCAGGCGCGGTTCGGCGCTCGGCGTGCGGGGCGTGCCCGTGCTCATCGCCGTACTGCTCGGCGTCGGCACCGTCTTCGGCGGCATGCAGGTCTCGGTCGCGGCGGTCACGGAGTCCGCCGGTGCCCCGGAACTCAACGGCGTGCTGTACGGCGTCTTCGCCGCGGGCAACATGTCGGCCGCCCTGGCCGTCGGAACGGTGCGCTGGAGACGCGGCGCGGACGTCCGGCTGCTGATCGCCTACCCGCTGCTCGTCCTGGCCGCCCTCACCCTGGCCGTGACGGCCCAACTGGCGCCGTGGCTCCCCCTGCTGGGCGGCCTGGGGCTGGTCCTCGGCCTGTGGGTCGCTCCGGCGGTGATCGCCGGCTTCACGCTGGTGGAACTGCTGGTTCCCGCGGCGTACCGCACGGAGGCCTTCACTTGGCTGACGGGCGCCGTGGCGCTCGGGCAGGCCTCGGGGTCGATGGCGGCGGGCCGGCTGGCGGACGCCGCGGGCGCCGGAGCGGGCTTCCTCGCACCCCTCGCCGGTACGGGGCTGGCGCTGGCCGCACTCGTCGCGTTCCGGCGGCGGCTGGCCGTCGGCACGGGCGACCGGCCGTCCGGGGGTGGGGTCGGTCACCGTGCCCCTGTCCCGGTGGACTGACGGACGGGAATGCTGCACTATGGACCGTCGTTAGCACTCACCGAGTAAGAGTGCCAGGAGGAGAACGTGCCGACGTATCAGTACCAGTGCACCGAGTGCGGCGAGGGCCTCGAGGTGGTGCAGAAGTTCACCGACGACTCGCTGACCGAGTGCCCCAGCTGCGACGGACGCCTGAAGAAGGTGTTCTCCGCGGTCGGCATCGTCTTCAAGGGCTCCGGCTTCTACCGGAACGACAGCCGCAGTTCGTCTTCGGGCGCCGGCAAGTCGTCCGCGTCCTCCGGGGCGTCCGAGTCGTCGTCCGGGTCCTCGGAGTCGTCCTCCACGAGCAACGGCGACTCGTCCTCGGGTTCGCAGGGCTCCTCGGACTCCTCCGGTTCGTCGTCCTCCTCCGACTCCGCCAAGGCGGGCTCCTCGTCCGGCTCGTCCGGTGGCAACGGCTCCGGCTCCGGCTCCAAGAGCGCGAGCAAGGCGGGCACTTCGGCCTGAGGCCCGGCTCCGGCGGCACTCGGGCGGTGTGCCCGGAAGGCCGTGCCGTGGAACGGGAGGGGTGCTGCGCCGGGCCTGAACGCCCGGCAGCGCGCCTCCGCCCGCTGCCCGTAGGGTGACCCGCATGAGCGCACAGGCAGAGATCGGCGTCATCGGCGGTTCCGGCTTCTACTCCTTCCTCGACGACGTGACCGAGGTCGCGGTCGAGACTCCGTACGGAGCACCGAGCGACTCGGTCTTCATGGGCGAGCTGGGCGGGCGCCGCGTCGCCTTTCTGCCGCGGCACGGCCGCAAGCACCATCTGCCGCCCCACCGCATCAACTACCGCGCGAACATGTGGGCGTTGAGCTCCGTCGGAGTACGGCAGGTGCTGGGCCCGTGCGCCGCCGGCGGCCTGCGCCCGGAGTACGGCCCGGGGACGCTGCTCGTACCGGACCAGCTGGTGGACCGCACAAAGTCGCGTGTGCAGACCTACTTCGACGGCGAGCCGCTGCCGGACGGGTCCGTACCGAACGTCGTCCATCTGACCTTCGCCGACCCGTACTGCGCGACCGGACGGCAGGCGTCGCTGGCCGCCGCTCGCGAACACGGCTGGGACGCGGTGGACGGCGGCACGCTGTGCGTGGTCGAGGGGCCCCGCTTCTCCACCCGTGCCGAGTCCCGGTGGCACGCGGCGCAGGGCTGGTCCGTGGTCGGCATGACCGGGCACCCGGAGGCCGTCCTCGCCCGCGAACTGGGGGTCTGCTACTCCTCGTTGGCCCTTGTCACAGACCTGGACGCGGGGGCGGAGACGGGCGAGGGCGTCTCACACGAGGAAGTGCTGCGCGTGTTCGGGCAGAACGTGGGACGGCTGCGGCAGGTGCTCTTCGACGCCGTCGCGAAGCTGCCCGAGAAGCGTGACTGCGACTGCGCGCAGGCACTCGGCGGGATCGATCCGGGGATCGAGCTCCCCGGGGCGCTGCGGGACCAGCGGGGCTAGCGGAACCAGGGGCAACTGGCGGGCTCAGAAGGCCAGGGGAACTGGCTGGGACGGCGGGACCGCAGGGCCGGCGGGGCGCATCAGGCAGGGACAGGGGGCAGGGAGAGCGCACGCGGTGTGCCCAAGCTTCCCGGGACGGGTGACCGGGTTGTCCACAACTGGCCGCCTGTCCACAGATTTCAGCTGATTTCCCCTGGAGCGCGGCGAAGCCTGCAGTCTGGCACCGGAAGACGGAATCTCCGGCGCTCAGACGGCAGGCGGTGATCGTGATGCCCCGGGACTTCGAGTCGCGCCATGACGGCGTGGGCCCTGACGGGGAGGGTGACGGCGGGGAGCACCAGGGCGGACGGAGCGGTCCTGTGGTGCGACCGGACGGCCGCCGTCGCGGCTCCGGCCCGGTTCCAGGGCCGTGCGTGGTGCCGGAACTCACACCTGTGCGCCCCGGCTTGCGCGGCAGACACCGTCTGCCACGGATCGTGCGCGGAAAGCGCCGCTTCACGGCCGCCGTGCTCGCCGTCGCGGCCGCGGCGCTGGCCGGCCAGGTCGCCTCCGGCGAGGGCGGCGGGGCCGACGGCTCCGGACGGGGCCGGGAAGCCGCTCCCGCCCCGACTGCCGCCGCCCAGCGGGCACATGGGCAGTCCGCGGGCGGGCAGAGGTCCGCTTCCGTGGTCTCCGCTCCGGTGCGGATCGCGGATGCCGGAGCGGTACGGCTCCTGCGTCCCGGAGACCGGGTCGATGTGATCGCCGGTTCCGACGGGACGGAGGCGGCCAGGGTGGTGGCCAGGGGCGCACGGGTGGATCGAGTGCCCAGGTCCGTGGAGACTGACCCGGCCGGCGCGGGGCACGACGGAGCGCTCGTCGTCCTCAGAGTGCCTCGTGAGAAGGCCGCCGCACTCGCCGGTGCGGGGGCCTCCGGCAGGCTGGCGGTGACGCTGTGCTGAGCCCTAGCTCCTCCCGCGTCACGCGCCGGCGTCCGTACCGCACAGGAGTCGAGAAGAGACAGGTCGAAGAGCGTGACAGCTGTGGAGAGCGAGAAGAAGGGCCTGCTGACGGGATTCAAGGAATTCCTGATGCGCGGCAACGTGGTCGAGCTGGCCGTCGCCGTCGTCATCGGCACGGCCTTCAGCAAGATCGTCGATTCCCTCGTCAAGGGCCTGATCAATCCGCTCGTGGGCGCGATAGGCACGAAGGACCTGGAGAAGTACAGCTTCTGCCTGAAGGCGCCCTGCGAGACGAGCAAGACGACGGGCGAAGTGACGAGCGGGGTCCCGGTCAACTGGGGTCCGGTGCTCAGCGCCACCCTGACCTTCCTGATCACGGCGGCGGTCGTCTACTTCCTCATGATCCTTCCGATGACCAGGTACAAGGAGCGGCTGGCGGCGAAGAAGACCACCCCGGAAGCACCCCCGGAGGTGAGCGAGGTCGACCTGCTGACGGAGATCCGCGACCTTCTCGCCTCGGAGCGCGGGAGCTCGGACGGCAGGTCCGGCGGCACGGAGGTCGCGGCCGGTTCCGGCGGCAGTGCGGATACGGAAGGCTCACTGGGGCAGCAGCGCGACGGCGGCGGGCGCGGGGTGAGCACGGAGAAGCCGTAGCCGGGCCTCACAGGTGGTGGGGCGGCTTCTCCTCCAGGAAGCGGGCCAGGTCCGCGGCGCCGTCCGGTTGCTGCCCACCGCCGGACGCGGCCCCCGCGGAGCCGCCCTCGCCGGCCCGGACTTCGCCCCACCCGCTGTCGGTGTCGTCCGCTGAGCGGAGGCTGAGCGGATCGTCGAACTGGAGCCGCGCGGCGGGGTCGGCGGGCTGCTGCGAACCGGTGGTCATGCATGCAGCGTACGGGGTTCCCGTACGGCTGGTATCCATGGCGCATGACTACTCAGGACGCTCTGACGGACGTACCGGGCATGCGGGTCGGCCACGCACAGCGCGCGGGAGCCGGCCACCCGGGCTGGCTGACCGGCACGACCGTGGTGCTGGCTCCGGAGGGCGGCGCGGTCGCCGGTGTCGACTGCCGTGGCGGCGGCCCGGGCACACGGGAGACGGACGCGCTGGACCCGCGGAACGTGGTGGAACGCATTCACGCGGTGGTGCTCACCGGTGGCAGCGCCTTCGGGCTCGACTCCGCCTCGGGCGTGGTCAGTTGGCTGGAGGAGCAGGGCCGCGGCGTTCAGGTGGGGCCGGATCCGGCGCAGGTGGTGCCCGTCGTCCCGGCGGCCGTCCTCTTCGACCTGGGGCGTGGCGGTCGCTGGCAGGCCCGTCCGGGCCCGGAGCTGGGGCGGGAAGCCGTGGAGGCCGCGGCGGCCACCGGGCCGGGTTCGCCCGTCCCGCAGGGCAACGTGGGTGCGGGCACGGGTGCGGTGGTGGGTGGCCTCAAGGGCGGTACGGGCACCGCGAGCACCGTGCTCCCCTCGGGAGTCACCGTCGCTGCGATCGCCGCTGTCAACGCGGCCGGTTCGGCGGTGGACCCGGCCACGGGGGTGCTCTACGGCGAGATGTGGGACGGGCTTCCGCCTGTGCCGGACGGGGGCGTGCACGCACAGGCACAGCGCAGACTGGCGGAGGCACGCGAGGAGACGGGCAGGCGGGCGGCAGGTGTGCTGCGTCCCCCGCTCAACACGACGCTGGCGGTGGTCGCCACGGACGCCGCGCTGACCCGCGCACAGGCACAGAAGACGGCAGGCACCGCCCACGACGGGCTGGCGCGCGCGGTGCGGCCGGTGCACCTCATGCACGACGGAGACACCGTCTTCAGCCTGGCCACCTGCGAACGCCCTCTGGCGGAAGGCGAGTTGAACGACGTCCTGGCTGCGTCAGCGGATGTCCTGACGCGGTCCGTGACAAAGGCGGTGCTCGCAGCGGAGGGAGTGGACGGCCCGGGCGGCGTCTTCCCGTCCTACCGGGACGTGTACGAGCGACGGGACTGACAGGGACGGCTGGACCGGTACGGACGGCGGGGACCGTCGATACGGCCGCCCATGCTGATCCGACGGGGACCGCACGGGCGGCAGGCCGGCCCGGCGAGGGACTGCCGCTCCGTGCGTCAACTGGCCCAAGGCGGCGTGAGGATGGTGCCGTCGGCCAGTTCGGCCCGGAGGCCGACGCGGGTCGTGACCCACATCTGCGCGGGCTCGTCGGCCGGATTGGCCACCGCCAGCGCGGAACCTGCGGGAGCCACCGCCGCGTCGCCGGCACCGAGTTCAGCGGTCTCGTCGTCGATGGTGAGCCGCAGCCGACCGGACAGGACGTAGAACGCTTCCTCGTGGCTGATCACGTGAACCGGTGCCGCCGTGCCAGGCGGGATCTCACCGCGCCAGGCTGCGAGTTCCTCGCTGCCCGTCGCCGGTCTGACGTAGGAAGTGAAGCGGGCGCCGTGCATTTCGTGCACGACGGCCTCGGTACTGCGGATGACGGGCATGCCGGGCCTCCAACTAGACAATTTGCTTGTCCATATAGACAAGCAAGCTGTCTATATATAGTCAAGCCCCATGGATACCCCTCTGACCTTCTCCGCGCTCGTACTCGCACTCTCCGGGCAGTTGGTGCAGGAAATCCACGATCGCGTGTCCCAGCAGGGATTCCACGACCTGCGTCCCGTGCACGGCTTCGCCTTCGCCCGCATCTCAAGCGGTGGCGCCACCACGGCCGACCTGGCCGAACACCTGGGAGTGACCAAGCAGGCGGCCGCCCAACTGGTCGCGGAACTGGTCGGCAAGGGATACGTGCTGCGCCGTGCGCACCCGCACGACGCCCGCGCGAGGCTCCTGGAGCTGACGGATGACGGCCGGGCCGCCACCCGCGCCGCCGATCAGGCCGCACGGGAGGCGGTGGCGCCATGGCGAGAGGAGCTCGGTGAGAAGCGCTTCGGGGAGCTGGTCGCCGACCTGACGCGGCTCGCGCCAAGGGGGCCCGTCCGCCCCTCCTGGTGAGCCGCTGACCGGTGATCCGGGAGCCCCGCCGCGGGGCGCGACGGGCAGCGCGGCGAGGGCCGCGGCGTCGCCGCAGGCGGGAGGGGACCGCTCAGGCGGCCGCGGTCGCTGCGGCCGGTTCCTTGCTCCGGTCCTTCGGCTGCCCGCCCGTACCGCGGGAGGCCGCATCCCCGCGGGAGCGGGTTCCCTTGAGGAGGAGGACGAGCCCCGTGGTGACGATCGTGCCCGCCGCGATCGCGACGAGGTACAGCAGCGGGGAGCCGATGAGCGGCACGACGAAGACACCGCCGTGCGGTGCCCGCAGCGTGCTCCCGAAGGCCATCGTCAGCGCGCCCGTCACCGCGCCGCCCGCCATGGAGGAGGGGATGACGCGCAGCGGGTCGGCGGCGGCGAACGGGATGGCTCCCTCGGTGATGAAGGAGCCACCGAGCACCCATGCCGCCTTGCCGTTCTCGCGTTCGGCCGTGGTGAACAGCCTGCCGCGTACGACAGTCGCGAGGGCCATGCCCAGCGGAGGAACCATTCCGGCGGCCATGGCGGCTGCCATCACGGTCAGGCTTCCGTTGCCGGGGTCGGAGGTGGCGATGCCCCCGGTGGCGAAGGTGTAGGCGACCTTGTTGACGGGGCCGCCCAGGTCGAAGCACATCATGAGCCCGATGAGCAGGCCCAGCAGGACGGCGTTGGTGCCGGTGAGGCCGCCGAGCCAGTCCGTCATGGCCTTCTGGGCACCGGCGACGGGCTTGCCGATGAGCAGGAACATGAGCGTGCCGACGACGGCCGAGGAGAGCAGGGGTATGACGACCACGGGCATGATGCCGCGGAACACCGGCGGGATCGCGATCCGCTGGACCGCCATCACCAGGGCGCCGGCCAGCAGGCCCGCGACCAGGCCGCCCAGGAAGCCCGCTTCGATCTCGACGGCGACGGCGCCGCCGACGAAACCGGGCACCAGGCCGGGCCGGTCGGCCATGCCGTAGGCGATGTAACCCGCGAGCACCGGTACGAGGAAGCTGAAGGCGAGCTGGCCGATCTGGTTGAACAGGGCCGCCCAGCTGGAGAGTTCGGTCCACGCGAAGTGGTCGGCGACGGACTTGGCCTCGGCGATCCCGTAACCGCCGATCGCGAAGGAGAGCGCGATGAGCAGACCGCCCGCGGCGACGAACGGGACCATGTAACTCACGCCGGTCATCAGCCACTTGCGCAGCCGGGTGCCGTAGCCGTCCCCGGGCTCGCCCGCGGCGTCCACGGGGGAGCCGGTGCGGGCGGGCCCGGAGATCTCGCCGCGCTCGGCCTTGCCCCGTACTTCCGCGATGAGTGCGGCGGGACGGTTGATGGCGGCCTTCACTCCCGCGTCGACGGTCGGCTTGCCCGCGAAGCGTTCCTTCTCCCGGACCTCCACGTCGTGCGCGAAGATCACTCCGTCCGCGGCGTCGATGGCCGCGGGGTCGATGCGGTCGAATCCGGCGGATCCCTGGGTCTCCACGGAGACTTCGGCTCCCGCCTCCCGCCCGGCCCGTTCCAGGGACTCGGCCGCCATGTAGGTGTGCGCGATCCCGGTGGGGCAGGAGGTGACGGCGACGATGCGGAAGGGGCGGCCCTCCCGGCCGTCGCCACTGTCCTGCTCCGACGCAGGAGCAGGCGCAGGCGCAGGCGGCTGAGCCGACGGGGATTCCTCGGGAGACGGCGGCTCTCCGGGCGCGGCCCCGCTCGCTCCGGCCCGTCCCGCTCCTCCCGCTCCTCCGGCCCCTTCGGCCGCTCCGGCCGCTCCGGCGCCGACTGCCCCTGATGCGGCTTCAGCCGACGGTGTGTCGCCCCGTATGTCGCCCCGTATGAGGGCCGCGGCCCGCGCGGGGTGGGTGACCGTGCGCAGGGCTCCCGTGAAGTCCTCGTCCGCCAGGTGCCGGGCGAGGCTGGAGAGTATGCCGAGGTGATCGCTGTCGGCCCCGTCGGGGGCGGCGATCAGGAAGACCAGGTCGGCGGGCCCGTCCGCGGAACCGAAGTCGACGGGGCGGGCAGGGCGGCCGAAGGCGAGCGTCGGCTCGGTGACGTGTGCGCTGCGGCAGTGCGGTATGCCGATGCCGCCTTCGAGGCCGGTCGGCATCTGGGCCTCCCGGGCGGCGACGTCCGCGAGGAACCCTTCGAGGTCGGTTACGCGGCCTTCCGCGAGCATTCGCCCGGCGAGCGAACGTGCGGCTTCTTCCTTGGTGTCCGCGGCCAGGTCGAGGTCGACCAGATCCGCGTTGATCAACTGACTCATCGCACGGCTCCATCGGCGCTGTCGGGCAGGGCATGGCCCAGGGGCGGGCCCGGAGGCCGGCCCAGGGGGTGGTCCAGGGGCGGTTCGGTCGTCACGGTGACGTCGTCGGGGTGCAGATCCGCCGGGCGCGGCATCGCGCTGCCCGGCAGCTGCACCGCGGCCAGGCCATGTGCGACTGCCGAGGTCAGTGCCTGCGGACCGGCACCGGCACCTCCCGCGGCGAGGAAGCCGGCGAGCGAGGCGTCGCCGGCGCCGACGTCACTGCGTACGGCTACGGACGGGGCGGAGCCGAAGTATGTGCCGGTGGCGTCGACCAGCAGCTGCCCGGTGGCTCCGAGGCTGGCGAGGACCGCACCGGCGCCCGCGTGCCGAAGGTCCTCGGCGGCCTTCAGCGCGTCGCCCACGGTGGCGAGGGGGCGGCCGACGGCCTCGGCGAGTTCGTCGGCGTTGGGTTTCACGACGTCCGGCCGCTCCCGCAGGGCGGCGGACAGGGCAGGTCCCGAGGTGTCCAGGGCGATACGTATGCCCTGCTCGTGAGCGCGTGCGACGAGCCCCGCGTACCAGGCGGGCGGCAGTCCGCGCGGCAGGCTGCCACAGCAGACGATCCAGGCGGCGCCGGCTCCTGCCGCGCGCTCCCCCACGGTCTCCATGAGCGCCTCGGCCTCGTCGGAGCTGATCTCCGGACCGGCGGCGTTGATCTTGGTGAGGCTGCCGTCGGGCTCGGCGAGCGAGATGTTGACACGGGTCGACTCCCGTACGGGGACGCCCGCCACCTCGATGCCCCGCCGCCCCAGCAACTCGGCGAGCAGCGCTCCCTCGGGCCCGCCGAGCGGCAGCACCGCGACGGTGCTCCGCCCGGCGGCGGCCAGGGCACGTGAGACGTTGACGCCCTTGCCGCCGGGGTCGACCCGGTCGGCGGCGGCGCGCAGCACGGCTCCCCGCGCCAGACGGTCGACCTCGTACGTACGGTCAAGGCTCGGGTTGGGGGTGACGGTGACGACGGCCCTGGGCACACGTCCATCAGCCGACGGGCCGCCGCTCCTGGCATCGGTCCCGCCGCCGCTCCGGCCATCCATCCCGTCGCGGGCCCGACCACCCGTACGGTCGCCGGTCCGGTCGTCGTTCATACGCGCCTCACCTGGGGACCCTTGCGCTCGATTGCTTCGGCGTCGTCGGCGCTGAGGCCGGTGTCGGTGATGAGCAGGTCGACGTCGTCGAGGCCGCCGAAGCGGGCGAAGTGCTCGCGTCCGTACTTGGTGGAGTCGGCGAGCAGCACGACCCGTCGCGCCGCTCCCATGACCGCGCGCTTGACCGCCGCCTCGGCGAGATCGGGGGTGGTGAGTCCGCCCTCCAGGGAGAAGCCGTTGGTGGCGAGGAAGAGCAGGTCGGCGTTGATCTCTCCGTACGTGCGCAGGGCCCATGCGTCGACCGCCGCGCGGGTGCGGTGGCGTACGCGCCCGCCGACGATGTGCAGGTCGATGCCCGGATGGTCGGCCAGCCGGGCGGCCAGCGGGAGGGCGTGGGTGACGACGGTGAGCGCCGCGTCGACGGGTACGGACGCGGCCAGGCGCCCGGTGGTGGATCCGGCGTCGAGGAGAACGCTGCCGTCGGAGGGCAGTTCGCCGAGGGCGGCCTGCGCGATGCGGTCCTTCTCGTCCGGGGCCGAGGCCTCGCGTTCGTTCAGATCGGGCTCGAAGTCGAGCCGGCCTGCCGGGATGGCGCCGCCGTGCACGCGCCGGATGACGCCGGCCCGGTCAAGAGCCTTCAGGTCGCGCCTGACGGTCTCGGCCGTGACCTGGAACTCCTGCGCGAGCGCGAGCACCTCCACACGGCCCCGCTCACGCGCGAGGTGGAGGATCTCCTGCTGGCGCTCCGGTGCGTACATGTGACTTCAGTTCCGTTCCGCTGCCCGAACGTGTGACTTCGCGGGCACGTTACGAGCACATGCGCCGAAAGTAAACACACCTGGGCATGCGAACAGACACGTACGGACCTACGGAGTACGGACGTAGGGCTACGACGCGGCTACGGCGTACGGACAGGCACTCGCCACGCGCGGACGCCCGGGCGCCAGGGGCCGGGGCAAGAGAAGAGTCCCGGCGCTCGGGGGAAGGCACCGGGACTCGTCCTGGGAGCGGCTCATCGAGCCGAGCCGCTGTTCACTCTGTGCGGTTGTCCTTCTGTCGCCCGTCAGGCGGCCGCGTCGAAGCCGGTGTCCGACGCGAGCTTCTTCAGCTCCAGCAGGGCGTGCTTCTCGATCTGCCGGATGCGCTCACGGGTCAGCCCGTGCTGCTTGCCCACCTCCGTGAGGGTCCGCTCCCGCCCGTCGACCATGCCGTAACGGGCCTTGATGATGGAGGCGGTGCGGGAGTCGAGACGGCCGATGAGCCCGTCCAGCTCCTCGCGGCGCAGCAGCGTCAGCACCGACTGCTCGGGCGACGCGGCGGAGGTGTCCTCCAGCAGGTCGCCGAACTGCGTCTCACCCTCCTCGTCGACGGACATGTTCAGGCTGACCGGGTCACGTGCCCAGTCCAGTACGTCGACGACGCGCTCGGGCGTGGAGCTCAGCTCGGCCGCGACCTCCTCGGGCTCCGGCTCGCGCCCGTGCTCCCTGTTGAACTCGCGCTGGACGCGCCGGATGCGCCCCAGCTCCTCGACAAGGTGCACGGGAAGCCGGATCGTCCGGGACTGGTCGGCGATGGAGCGCGTGATGGCCTGGCGGATCCACCACGTCGCGTACGTGGAGAACTTGAAGCCCTTGCGGTAGTCGAACTTCTCGACGGCACGGACCAGGCCGGCGTTGCCCTCCTGGATCAGGTCCAGCAGGGGCAGTCCGCTGCGCGGATACCGCCGGGCCACGGCCACGACGAGACGGAGGTTGGAACGGATGAAGACGTCCTTGGCGCGCTCCCCCTCGGCGACGATCGCTTCCAGCTCCTCGCGGGTCGCGGTCGCGCTCGCGGAGTCGCCGCTCAGCGGCTCCTCGTCCTTGTCCAGTATTCGCCGGGCGTATACCCCCGCCTCGATGGCGAGGGACAGCTCCACTTCCTTTGCCGCGTCCAGCAGCGGTGTACGGGCGATCTCGTCGAGATACATGCCGACCAGGTCGCGGTCCGCGACTTCGCTGCCTGCGGCGCGAACACTGCTTGCCGTGTCAGTGGCACCGGTCGCGGCGGCCTGACGACGGGCGACGGCACGGGTTGCCATGCGTGCTCCCTTGCGAGTGGACTCAAATCAATCTGGTCGGTGGCTTGGGTCGGGCACTGCCCGGGTGCCCCCATCCGTAGGAAACAACGAGCGGAAACCGGACTTAATTCCCAACCGCCGCGTCATTTTCCTGATCATGCAGTACCCTGTCCGGCCGCCAGGGAGCGGCCTGTGGCGGATGGGGGCCTTGGGGCACTGGTCGGAGCGGGTGCCGGGGGATGATCCGAAGGCGCCGCGTGGAGTCCGGGAGTCCGGGAGTCCGGGACTCCGTGGCCGATCCGTCGTCCGGGGCGAGGCCCGTGCTCCGGGATCCGGGATCCGTGCGGCGAGCCGTCCGCCGTCATCGGCACCGTTCGTCACGCCTGCCGGGCAAGCGTGACTGACCGCTCTCCCCCCTACAGACGGCCTTGAGGCGCGATTGGTTGCACGTAGGGCCGGATTGCACGGAAAAAGGCGGCTCTCAGGCAGTTCGCGAGCCCCGCGGGTGCCGGACGCGGGACCTCAGGGCCCGATGCGGAAGCGGCGGGGCCGCATCCGGCCAATCTCCGACCGGGCCACGGAAACCGCGTCCCTGCCTGTCGGCCACCATTCGCATCACTCACACGGCCCACCTCGCCGCAAGACAGTCACATCGCCCGCATCACTCGCACCACTCGCACCGACCGGGGCCGGCGTCACAGTGATTGACTGCCGAAGGACGGGGAAGTTGCGACTTCAACGACTCCCCGCGCTGAGGGACGTGTACAAACGCGTGCCGGTGGCACCGCAGCACAGAGAAACCGCAAGTCACTTGGACAGGAGTTCCATGAGCACCCCGACTCCGGCCGACGCCGCCTCTGCCCAGCTCAAGGTCGCCGTCATCTACTACTCCTCGACCGGCACCGTCGCCGCCCTCGCCAGGGAGATCGGCGAAGCCGCGGAGAAGGCGGGCGCCGAGGTCCGGCTGCGCCGCGCACCCGAACTGGCGCCGCAGTCCGCGATCGACTCCAACCCGGCGTGGGCCGAGAACCAGCAGGCCACCGCCGGGACGGCCGAGGCCTCCCCCGACGACGTCGAGTGGGCCGACGCCGTACTCTTCGGTACGCCTACCCGCTTCGGAAACGTCTCGTCCCAGCTCAAGCAGGTGCTCGACCAGCTCGGCGGTCTGTGGGCGCAGGGGAGGCTGGCCGACAAGGTCTACAGCGGATTCACCTCTTCCGCCTCCCCGCACGGCGGCCAGGAGTCGACGCTGCTCGCCCTTTACAACACCTTCCACCACTTCGGCGGCATCGTCGTCGCCCCCGGATACACCGACCCGTCGAAGTTCGTGGACGGCAACCCGTACGGCACCTCGCACACCGACGCCCACGGCGACAACCCGGTCGGCGATACCGCCCGTACGGCTGCGCGGGTGCAGACCGAACGCGTGGTCCGCATCGCCCGGGGACTGAAGGAGGGGCTCGCGGTCTGACCCGACCCGTGCGGGGCGGCGCGCCCCGCGCGGACCGCGCCAGCACCCGGACCGACCCGGCCCGCACCGGACCGAACCCGGCCCGAACCCCGCCCGCACCGGACCGAGCCCCGGCCCGCGCCCGGGGCCGCCCACGCTCCGCACGCCCACGCGTGAGGGGCACCCCGTCCGCCAGTGGTCTGGACCGATGAACATCAGCGCGGCGTCTGGCCCTCCATACGCCCCGCTGCAACGATGTGCGCTCCCGTATGCCTGTAGGCCCGTATGCCCGGCTCCATGTGGCCCCCTGTGAGGAGCACTCGTATGCAGCAGACGCCGCCACCGCAGTCCACCACCCGCAGACAGATCCTCGCCGGAGCAGCCGGAGCAGCCGGCATCGCGGCGGCCACCGCCCTCCCGTCCGGCACGGCGCACGCGGCCACGGCCGCCGACGACGCGCGTACGCGGCGGGCCGCCCGCGCCCTGCTGGGGCGCATGTCGCTGAAGGAGAAGATCGGGCAGCTCTTCGTCGTCGAGGTCTACGGGAAGTCGGCGGATTCCGCGCACGACAAGAACAAGGAGCTGTACGGGGTCTCGACGCCGGCGGAGGTCGTCGCCAAGTACCGCCCGGGCGGCGTCATCTACTTCGACGCACGCCGCGGCCCCGACAACCTCCAGCAGCCCCGCCAGATCGCCGGGCTCTCCAACGGCCTTCAGCGCGCCGCCCTCCGCACCGGCGCCCGCATTCCCCTCCTGGTCTCCATCGACCAGGAGGGCGGCAGCGTCGTCTACCGCATGCTGGAGCCGGCCACGCAGCTGCCGGGCAACATGGCGCTGGCAGCGGCCCGTTCACGCGGCGACGTCCGCCGCTCGTCCGAGATCATCGGAACCGAGCTGGCCGCGATGGGCATCAACCAGAACTACGCGCCCGTCGCCGACGTCAACATCAACCCGGACAACCCGATCATCGGCGTCCGCTCCTTCGGCTCCGACCCGGCCCTCTGCTCGGACCTGGTCGCCGCGTCCGTGCGCGGCTACCACCGCGGCGAAGTGTCCAGCGCCGCCAAGCACTTCCCCGGTCACGGCGACACCGACGTCGACAGCCACACGGGCCTTCCCGTGATCAAGCACACGCGCGAAGAGCTGGAGAAGATCGACCTGCCGCCCTTCCGCGCCGCCATCGCCCGCGGCGTCGACACGATCATGACGGCCCACATCGTCGTCCCCTCCCTGGACTCCAGCGGCGTCCCGGCCACCATGTCGAAGCCCATCGTGACGGGGCTGCTGCGCGAGGAGCTCGGCTTCCGCGGCCTGATCGTCACCGACGCCCTGGACATGGGCGGCGCGACCGAGGACTTCCCGCCGGACGTCGCCCCCGTACGGGCCCTGAAAGCAGGCTGCGACCAGCTCGTGCTCGCGCCGAAGGCGGACACGGCGCACGCCGCCGTGCTCAAGGCCGTCGAGAGCGGCGACGTGCCGGAGGACCGGGTCGACGCGTCGGTGCTCCGCATCCTCGAACACAAGCTGCGCGGCGGCCTCTTCCCGCGTCCGTACGTCGACGAGGACCGGGCCGCCCGCGTCGTCGGCAGCCGGCGTCACATCGCGGACGCCGCCCGCATCACCGACCGCACGGTCACGCTCGTACGCAACGAAGGCGGCACGCTGCCCCTCTCCCCGGGAGCCCGTACCGTGCTCGTCACCGGCTGGGACACCGACAGGGTCGGCATCCTCGCCCGTACGGTCGGCGAGCGGTCCGGCCAGGAGGCCACCGCGCTGGCGACCGGCGCGACGCCCGGCGCGACGCAGATCGAGGACGCCGTCACCGCAGCCGGCGACCACGACGTGACGGTCGTGCTGACCAACGCCGCCGCGTCCGCCAAGGACAAGGGCGCCGCCCAGGCCGATCTGGTCAAGGCGCTGGTGAAGACCGGCAAGCCGGTCGTGGCGGTCGCGGTGCGCAACGCCTACGACATCCGCCGCTTCCCCGGCGTGCCGGCCTGCCTCGCCACGTTCTCGTACGGGAAGCCGTCGCTGGACTCCGTCGTACGCGCGCTGTACGGGGACGTGAACCCGAGCGGCAAGCTGCCGGTCAGCATCCCGGCCCTCGACGAGGACGAGGGGACGCTCTACGAATTCGGGCACGGGCTCAGCTACTGACAGGGCCCGGCCGCGTGGCGGCCGACGCGCCCGGCCGCGGAGAGCCGGCCGGTCGGCAGCGCCCCGTCCACCGGAACCGGAGCCCTTCCGGTGGACGGGGCGCTGTGCTGTGCGCACGACGTTCTGTGCGCACCACCGGCCGCTCTCCCGTCACAAGGGGACGTTCGGCCCTTCATCGGGACCTCCCGGGCCCTCGGCGCCGTCCCGCGCCGGCAGGAGGCTGGCGGGTGAGAACGCGCACGCGGCCCGGACCGGTGCCCGGCGCCGGGGTCCGGAGCCGCGACCGGCGGCTCATGCCAGTAACGCCGAGGAGAGAAGCACAGGGAGAGCTCATGCCTTCCACCTCATTCGCACGCGGCGAGGTGGTCGAGAGCCTTGTCCGCGACGCATGCATGGCGCCGTCGATGCACAATGCGCAGCCGTGGACCTTCCGCTACAGCCGCCGCAGTGAGGCCCTGACGCTGCGCATGGACGCGGAGCGCGCCATGCCGCTCGCCGATCCGCAGCTGCGTGCGCTGCACCTGGGCTGCGGGGCGGCCCTGTTCAATCTGCGGGTCGCGGCGCAGAACGCCGGATTCCGTCCCGTCGTCACGCTGCTGCCCGACCCGGACGACCGGCAGACCCTGGCGGCCCTGTCGCTGCGGGAGACGGCCGGGGCGCTCGACCCGGACCTGCCGCTCCTGTACACGGCGATCGCGGAGCGGCGCACGAGTCGCTACCCCTTCGCGGAACGTCCGATACCGGCCGCGCTGGCGAAGGTGCTGGTGGAGCAGGCGCGCGCCGAGGGTGCGGTGCTGGAGTTCCTCTCCGGCTGGCACCTGTCGCTCGTGCTCGACGTCATCGAGGAGGCGGAGCTGAGCTCGGCGCGCACCGGCGACCCCGACGAGCAGAGGTGGGTGCGTACGGGCGTGAAGCTCTCGGACGCGGTCGCGGACGGCGTGCCGGAGTACAGGTTCGGCCCCCGCAAGGGAGACGGCAGGGCGCCGGTGCGGGACTTCGCCCGCGGAAGGAGTGACTCCGGCCCGGGTTCTGATCCCGGTTCCGGCATGGGTTCCGGTCCGGGGCAGGATCCGGGCTCCGGCCCCGGTACGGCTGAATTCGAGCACATGCCGCATCTCGGGCTGCTGTGCACCGAGCACGACCATCCGGCCGACTGGCTGGTGGCGGGGCAGGCCATGGAGCGGATGCTCCTGATGGCCACGCGGGAGGGACTGGCGACCTCACTGGCCACGCAGGCGCTGGAGCGCTCCGAGCTGCGATGGCTGCTGCGCGATCCGGTGTGGGGCGCGGGCCCCGTGCAGATGGTGGTCCGCCTGGGGTTCGGATCGCTGGGGCGGTCGACGCCGCGCCGCCCGGTGGGGGAAGTGCTCGAGTTCGTCCCGTGACTCGGGTCCGTCCCGTGACTCAAGTCCGTGTCGAGGGGACTCGGCTCCGTTCCGAGGGGAATCCGGGGCTCGGCCGGACCCGGCGCTAGTCCCGTTTGCTCCATCTCGGACCGACCGTGGCCCACTCCCGTTCCCAGTCCTTGTCGCGTCCGGCGTCCAGCCTGCGCCGCACCACCCACGCGCCGCTTCCCACGAGGAAGCAGGTCCCCACCGCGACGGCGCCTCCCGCGGCGCCGCTCTCGACGCTCACCTCGGTCGCGTCGGGCGGCGGCTGGTGCGGCATGCCCCGCCCGTCCAGCCACAGCTGGACGCGTGTGCCCTCCGGCGTGCCCGTCTCGACCGGCGCCCGGCCGGACCGCGAGCGGCCGTCCGCGGTCTCCCAGCTGACCTCGGTGAGCACCGTCGGGTCGTCGGAGACGGTCGAGACGCCGTCCGTCGTGGGCGCGTCCTCACGCAGTACGGCGGACGTCCGGTGGAGGCCCGGCTGGTCGCGGAGGTTGCCCGCGACGGCGTCCGAGGCCAGCGCACCCGTGAGCGGCGCGGTCACCGCCATGATCAGCCCGGCGGCCAGCCCCGCCCACGCCTCGGCACGGTCGGAGCGGCGCTTGAGCGGGTTGTTCCGCCAGCGCCACAGCCATCTCCTCGTCCTCATGTGCCGACTCCCCTCACGACGGCAGACCGGACACGTGAGCGAGGTGACCGGCGGGCCGCCCGCTAAGGGGGCCGGAAGGTCCACCGATGGTGGTACGAGTGGCCCCCTCCGCTGCCCGCCTGGGGCCGTTCGGCCCTATTCGGGCGGTGCCCGGCGGGGCGAGGATGCGGGCAGCACCCGTTGCGAGGGGAAGCAGTGCGACATGAGCGAACTGCGGACGTACTCCGAGCAGAACCCCATCAGGGTCCTGCTGCTCGATGACCACGAGGTGGTACGGCGCGGCGTGCACGACCTGCTGGAGGCGGAGTCCGACATCGACGTGATCGGCGAGGCGGCCACCGCCGAGCAGGCGCTGGCCCGCGGGCCCGCGCTCCGTCCGCACGTCGCAGTCCTGGACGTGCGGCTGCCGGACGGCGACGGCGTGACCGTCTGCCGTGAGCTGCGCTCCCGCATGCCGGAACTGGCGTGCCTGATGCTGACGTCCTTCGACGACGACGAGGCACTGCTGGACGCGATCATGGCCGGCGCCTCGGGTTATGTCCTGAAGCAGATCAAAGGCTCGGACCTGGTCTCGGCCGTACGCACGGTCGCGGCGGGCCAGTCCATGCTCGACCCGGCGACCACGGCCCGGCTCATGGGCAGCCTGCGCGGCCCGGACGCCCGCGAGGAGGACGGCAAGGACGACGCCTTCGCGGGCCTGTCGCCGCGCGAGCGGGACATCCTCGACCTCATCGGGGAGGGGATGACGAACCAGGAGATCGGCAACCGGCTGTTCCTGTCGGAGAAGACGGTGAAGAACCACATCTCGCGGCTCCTGGCCAAGCTCGGCGTGGAGCGGCGCGTTCAGGCCGCCGTGCTCGCGACGCAGGCGCACGCGCAGGAGCGCAACGGACACCGCCGCCACTGACGGGCCCGGCGCCGCGGGGGGCGGCCCGGGCGCCGCCGGGCGCCGCCTGGTGCCGCGGGCGCCGCCTGGCGCCGCCGATGCCGCCCCACCGGCCGGTGGGCCGAGCCCGCAGACCGCCGCCCCGGGCACCCGGCCCGCCCGCGCCCGCCCGACGGCCCGCCGCCGAGGAGCGCCGCTCTCCCCCGTAGCCCACAGTCCCCGCCCGGTCGCCCGGCTCCCCCGGCCAGTGGGGGCGAAACCGCAGACTGCCCCCGGGCACCGGCCCGCCCAACGCTCAACCGCCGAGGAGCCCCGCTCAGCCTCGCAGCTCACAGTCACCCCGCCCGGTCGCCCGGCTCGCCGGCTCCGCCGGCCGCTCACGTCTCCCGGGGGCGCTGCCCCATCGGCCGGGGGCCAGGCCACCGACTACCCCTCCCGGCACCCGGCCGCCCGCGCCCCGCCCGACGCTGAGCCCGACGGGCTCGGCACATGCAGGCGGGCCGTGCTCGCGACGCAGGCGCACGCGCAGGAGCGGAACGGACACCGCCGCCATTGATGGCCCCAGCGCCCGAGGGGCCCGGGCGCCGCCGGGTGCCGCTTGGTGCCGCGGGCGCCGCCCCACCGGCCGGTGGGCCGAGCCCGCAGACCGCCGCCCCGGGCACCCGGCCCGCCCGCGCCCGCCCGACGGCCCGCCGCCGAGGAGCCGCGCTCAGCCGCCGACCGGCCCGATCCGTCCGATCGAGCCCTCCGCCCCGTCGGCCGGCTCGCCCGGCTCCGCCGGCCGGCCGCCGTTCGCCGGCTCTCCCGTGGCGCCGCCCGCTCCGGTGCCGGTCAGCGGAACCCGCCACGTCACTCTCGTACCGCCGCCGGAGGGCGTGCCGAGGCGCATGTCGCCGCCCAGGCGCTCGGCGCGGTCGGCCAGGTTCTGCAGCCCGCTGTGGTGAGCGCCTTCCGGAATTCCGGTGCCGTCGTCCGCGACGGTGAGCGTGAACGCCTCCCCGGTCGTCTCCGCCGCCACCTCAACCCTGTTCGCTCCCGCATGCCGCGCGACGTTCGACAGGGCCTCCCGCAGCACCGCCACGGCCTCGTCCGCGACCCCGTCCGGCACATCCGTGTCAAGCAGGCCCTCCATGCGCAGCACGGGCGTGAAGCCCAGCGCGGACGAGACGTCCTGCACCGCCTCGGTCACGCGGCTGCGCAAGCCTTCGCCGCCCGAGTCGTTGTCGTGCGCGCGCAGCCCGAAGATCGTCGAGCGGATGATCTTGATGGTGGCGTCGAGGTCGTCCACGGCTCTCAGCAGCCGCTCGCCCGCCTTGGGGTGGTCCACGAAACGTACGGCGCTCTGCAGCGTCATGCCCGTCGCGAACAGCCGCTGGATCGCCAGGTCGTGCAGGTCCCGGGCGATGCGGTCGCGCTCCTCCAGCAGCGTGATCTGCTCGGCGTCACGGCGCCGCTCCGCGAGTTCCATCGCCACTGCCGCCTGCCCGGCGAAGGCGCTCAGCGGCGCGATCTGCGGCTCGGCGAAGGGCGGGCGGGGCTTGGCGCGGGCGAGGAGAAGCACGCCGCTGGCGGCGTCCTCGGCGATCATCGGCACCGCCACGGCGGGGCCGAGCCCGGCCCAGCGCGGCGGTCCGGCCGTGATCCGCGGATCGTGCTCCACGTCGGCGCTCGTGGTGACCTTCCCGGCGTCCATCGCGGCACCCGCGAAGGAGCCCTCACGGGGCAGCAGCAGCCCCCTGTGGTGCTCGGCGTCCGTGCCCGCTGCCACCGCCACCCGGAGGGCCCGCCCGCCCTCCTCCGGGAGCGCGAGGACGCCGAGATCGGCGGAGAGGATGGTGCGGGCCAGCTCCACGATCAGCCCGAGTACGCGCCGCTCCCCGACCCCGGACAGCAGGGCCCGCGTGACCTCGGCGTTCGCCTCCATCCAGCGCTGGCTGTAGCGCGCCTCCTCGTAGAGCCGGGCGTTCTCGATGGCTACGCCCGCCGCCGCCGCGAGGGTCGACAGCACCGTCTCGTCCTCGCTGTCGAACTCCCCGGCGTCCCGCTTCTCGGCGAGGTAGAGGTTGCCGAACACCTCGTCCCGTACCCGGATCGGCACCCCGAGGAAGGAACGCATCGAGGGACTGTCCGGCTGAGAGCCCGGCGAGGACGGATGCCGGCCGAGCTCGGGCAGCCGCACGGGCAGCGGGTTCCGGACCAGTTCGCTCAGCGGTCCGCCACCCGTCGGCAGCGAGCCGATCGCTTCGGCCTCCTGCTCGGTCACGCCCACGGGGATGAACTCGGAGAGGTTTCCGTCCTCCCCGATCACTCCGAGTGCGCCGTATTCGGCGTCGACGAGCAGCACGGCGGCTTCGGCGATCCGCCGCAGCACCTGGGAGAGCTCCAGCTCCCGGCCGACGGAGAGCACCGCGTCGAGCAGGCTGTGGATGCGGTCCCGTGTGCCGCGTACCGCATCGATCCGCACCTGCAGCTCCTCCAGCAGGTCGTCGAGCTGCATACGGGGCAGATGGCCGGGACCTCCGCCGTCCATGTCATGCACAGCGCCGCTGTTGCTCATCGGCCCTCCGCACGGATTGGGAGGAATTGTCTGTTTCTCTAGTCCAAACAGTAGCCGCTGAATAGGCCGAACGGCACCGGAGCGGCCGTCCCCGGCGGCCGGGCGGCCCCGCGCGTACGGGACGACCGGCGGCACATCGGGACTCCTCCGCCCCTCCTTCACGCACCGTCCCGAGCGGACACTGAACCTCGGGGAGGGCTTGGGACCTCGGGCAGCTCGGGTGAGCCGGGGAAGGCCTGGGAGGTGGGGCCGATGCCGAACCGCACCGTCGGCGAGCTGATGGCCGAGCCGGGCGTCCGCGTCCACCGCGGCACCGCCGCCGGCGAGGTGTCCAGGCTGCTGGACGAGCACGCCATAACCGCCGTCCCGGTCGTCGACGACGAAGGGTGCCCCGTGGGCGTCGTCTCCCGCGGAGACCTGCGCGCGGCCGTGCCCACCGTCCGGGCGGACGGCGGCCCCGGTCCGTACGCTCCCCGCCGCACCGGTCCCGGCCCCGCTCCCGCCTCCCGCAGGCGGCCGTCGTACGCCGCCGTGACCGCGGGCGAGATCATGGCGAGCCCCGCGGTCACCGCCCGCCCCGGCTGGCCCGTCGCGCAGGCCGCCCGCACCATGGACCGCCGCCGCGTCAAACGGCTGGCCGTCGTGGACGGTACGGACCGGCTCGTCGGCTTCCTCAGCAGGGCGGACCTCCTGCGTGTGTTCGTACGGCCCGACCGTGCCGTACGGCAGGAGATCGCGGGCGACGTCCTGGACCGCACCCTCGGCATCGGACCCACTCAGGTGAGGGTCACGGTGACCGACGGCCGCGTGACGCTCCAGGGCATCGTCGAGCGCCGGGCCCTGCTGCCGCTCGTGGACCGGCTGACGTGGGGCGTGTACGGCGTCGTCGAGGTCCGCAACCACCTGGCGTACCTGACCGACGCGCCCACAGGAGGCCCGTCACGCGCCGGCCGGAGCTGAGCCGCCGGCCGTTCGGCGCCGGCGGGAGCTGAGCCGCTGGTCAGGGGTGTTCTCCCACGCCCGTCCGCAGCTCCCGCAGGCGGCCGCCGCGCAGCTTGTGCCGCAGGGGCGGCGTGTCCGTCCCCGCCACGTTCCGCAGTCCGCCGAGGAAGGCCGCCACCGCCTCGTCGGCCGTCCACCGCGGCGTCCAGCCGAGCTCCCGCCTCGCGCGTCCCGTGTCCATCAGCGGCAGCCGCAGCACGGCGTCGAAGAGGTGCGGGGAAGCCGGCAGCAGATGGGAGTGCCAGCCCGCCGCGAGCGCCGTACGCACCGGCCGCAGCGGCATCCGTACGACACGGGCGTCGAGCAGCCCGGCGAGCACATCCGCGTCGACGACGGGATCGGCCGCGAGGTTGAAGGCGCCGCGCGCCGTGCCGGTGACGGCGAGGCGGTAGGCCTGGGCGGCGTCGTCGGTGTGCAGCGTCTGCATCCGCAGACCGGGAAGGCCGGGCACCAGCGGCACCAGTCCCGGCCGTACGAGGCGCTGCGGCAGGAACGGCCCCGCGAACAGGCGGCGCTGCTCGCTCGCCGCCTCCTCCTTGAAGAGGAAGCCGGGACGCATGCGCACCACGCGGATGTCCGGGTGGTCGAGTTCGAAGCTGTCCAGCGCCCTCTCCAGATAGGACTTCTCGCGGCAGTAGGCGGCCTCGGGCCAGCCGTGCGTCGGCCAGCTCTCGTCCACCTGACGGTCCTTCGGCCCGGGCGAGTACGCACCCACCGACGAGGCGTGCACCAGTGCGGGCACCCCCGCCTCCGCTGCGGCGGCGAAGACGCGGAGGCTGCCGAGCACGTTGGTGCGCCAGGTCGTGGTGGGACGGTGCGTCGGCTGGAAGAGCCACGCGAGGTGCACGACCGCGTCGGCGCCGCGGAAGAGCCTGGTCAGGCCGTCGGAGCGCCCGTCCCGCTGGGCATCTTCGCGGCCGACGTCCGCTGAGGCCCATGTCGTCTTCGGCGGCGACCAGCCCGGCGTGCGGCGCGCGACGCCGAGCACGGAGCCGACCTGCGGGTCGTCGGCGAGGGCTCGCACCACGCTCGTACCGGCGTTGCCGGTGGCGCCGACGACGACCACGCGCAGCCCGGCGCCGCCCGCGCCCGCGGCCGACGTGCCGCCTGTGCCTTCGGTGGAGGGGTCAGGAGTCATCAGGGGTTCCTCTCGTCGCCCGTTCGTCGCCCGTTCGTGGAACGTCCGCCAGGTGCCCGTCGGTGCGGGCGTCGCGTCGGGCCGTCCGCCGTCCGTACGTCGTCTCGTTCGTCGTTCGTCTCGTTCGTGGTTCGTCTCGTTCGTCGGTCGTCTCGTTCGTCGGTCGTCTCGTCCGTCGGTCGCCCGCCCTCGCCGCCGTACCGTTCAGCCGCTCGCGCGCCCCGAGGGCAGCACGTCACGGATGTCCGCCGGAAGGACGTCCTCCAGCTTCCGCATCAGTTCGGGCGCCACGGCGGCGTCGAGGACCTCCAGGACCGCGCCCGCGCGGCGCAGGGCCTCCTCCTCGGACGTCTCAGCCCGCCATGCCACCCGCCCGGCGAAGACGGGCAGGTCGAAGCGCTCCCCGCGGACGCGCCCCTCGGCGCGCTCATGCGGCGAGGTCTCGTGTACGGCGACGACGCGGCGCAGCGACTCGGCCGCCTCGTGCGGGAGCTGTGCCGCCAGGTGCGCGGCGACCCCGTCGGGCACCCGCTCCCCGACGGTCTCCAGGGTCGCGCGTACGGACTGTTCCGCCGCCTGCCTGCTCCCGAGGTCGGCTCGTGCCTGCACCTGTCCGGTGAAGTCCTCGTAGCGCATCGCTCCTGCCATCCCCTCCGGTTCGGTTCCGTCCCGGTGGTCCGCGGACCGGTTTCGGGTCGGGGTCCGTACGGGCCGGGGCCTCCGGTCCGCACGTTCCGTTCCGTCCGTGGCCGTCCGCTTCCGGGCCGTCCGTCCCCGTGGCCCGGGTGACCGCGAGCGGCGGTTCCGACACACCCGCTGTCGGGCGTCGGGCTTCCGGTGTCACGTCCGCCCGCCTGCCCGTCCGGAGCGCGCGAGCAGCTGCTCCCGCGCCTTCCGCCCATCGGCGAGCGGGACCTCCCGGGTACGGCGAAGTCCCTCGGGTACCGGCGAAGTCCTTGGGCGGGGGAAGCCCGGCCATGCTGCCGTTCAGCGGACTGACCGCGGGGTCGGACAGGTCCGGCGCACCCGCCGGCAGTCCCCCGGTCCGGCGCGGCGGCTCCCTGGCCGGCACCGGGTCGGCGGCTGAATCCCGGCCATCCGGAGCCGGTGCCCGACCGCCGGCATGGCCGGTCCAGGCAACCGGCCGCTCACGCCGGGCACTTCGCCGCCTCCGCACGCGGGGCCGGCGTTCCGACGGCCTGCTCCATCACCTGGCAGGTGTGCTCGACCTCGTCCAGCAGCCGTACGGCCTCCGCCAGGAGGATCCCGAAGGGCCGGGAGGGGTCGCTCAGCGGCAGCGACGATCCGTTCTCGGCCGCGTCGGCGAGCCGGTCGCGTGCCCCGCGCGCCTCCTCGTCGGCCGCGCGCAGCTCCCGCAGCTGCCCGGTGAGCCTGTCCTCGTCGAGACGGCCGAAGATCCCGGCGATGTCCGCGAAGCAGGCGAGGAAGTCCCCGTAGCGCTCCATGAACTCGCGGTGATCCCGGTTCTCACCGGCCTCGTGCCACTGGTCGAAGCTGCGCGTCATCGACGCCATCTGGTGGGTGACCCGCTCCAGGGCGTCGGCGAGCTGCTGATAGGCGGTGAACGAGGTGCTGCCGCGGTGCCGCCGCAGCAGCCGGCGAGGATGGTAGAAGGTGCTCTCCCAGGCGGTGCGTACGGACGCCTGCGCCTGGGCGGCCATGGGCCCGAGCTGCTTGGCGCGGCGGCGCCAGTGCTCGGTACGCTCCTTGTCCCATTCGCCCTCGCGGAGGGCGGCGCAGATGTCCGACGCCAGGTCGGACAGGCTCCGGCCCAGGGCGTGTATGCCGTGCTCCGCGCTGCGGTAGCGCATCGGCGGCAGCACCAGCACGTTCACCACCACGCCCACGCCGCAGCCGATGAGGACGAGCAGGACGATCTGCCCGAGCTCCTTGAGGCCCTGGCTCTGGCTGGCCGCTGCCGCGTAGGTGGAGAAGGCGAAGAAGGCGGCCGTCGCGACCTGCGGACCCTGCTCGCCGAGCCGCCCCCACCGCCCGATGGTCACCGCGACCAGGGCGACGAGTACGAAACTCACGAGATTCGGGCCCGCCACGGCGCCGAAGAACCCCTGGAGGGACACGCCCACCGTCACGGCGACGACGTAGCGCAGCGCCTGCAGCACCGACTTGTACGCCGTGATCTGCATGATCAGCACCGCCGAGAACGGAGCGAACGCGGGCATCTGCGCCCTCATCACGACGTGCGCGATGACCCACGAAATGCTCGCGACGAGCGTGCACTTGGCGATCAGCGTCAGCGTGTGCCGCTCCTGGCCGTTCGCGTGCCTCGCTCTGCGCAGCCACTGCGACGCGCGTGCGGCAGGCCCCTGCGACGCCACCGGTGCCGGCTGTGACGGTGCGGACGCCTGGTCCTGGGCCTGCCCCCGGGCCTGGGCCTGGGCCTGCGCCACGGATGCCCCCTGAAGTGTTCGACGGTTTCGGCTGATCGCCGGGCGGGCCCCCGCGTACCCGCGTGCCGCCGGTTCCGTCCCCGGTGTGACCGACGTCGCACGGCCTCCGCGAACGGCCCACGTACGGGTGAAATGCCGCGTTCCTGCGGGCCGGACGGTACGAACGTCCTGGCGTCCGGCGGTGCCCGAACCGCCGGACCCGCAGCCGGTGTCCTGCCGGCGCACGGGACGGACAGTGACCGAGAGGGCCGCGCAATGCCTGTAGTGACCGGACCGCCGCCGCAGGACGCACGGCGGGCGGGGAGCCGCCGCCGCAAGCCCGGCGCCGTGCTGGTCGTGTGGCTCTCGACGACGGACCACAAGAAGATCGGCGCTCTCTACATGGCGAGCGGCTTCGTCTTCTTCCTCCTCGGTGGTCTGCTGGCGCTGGCGATGAGGGCCGAACTGGCCCGCCCGGGAATGCAGTTGATCTCCGCCGAGCAGTACAACCAGGCGTTCACGATGCACGGCACGATCATGATGCTCTTCTTCGCCACGCCGCTCTTCGCGGGCTTCGCCAACGCGATCATGCCGCTGCAGATCGGCTCGCCGGACGTCGCCTTCCCCCGTCTGAACATGCTGTCGTACTGGTTCTACGTCTTCGGCGGCCTGATCTCGGTCATCAGCTTTCTCACGCCCGACGGCGCCGCGAGCTTCGGCTGGTTCGCCTACACCCCGCTCTCCGACGGGGACCACTCCCCCAGCATCGGCGGAGACCTGTGGGTGATGGGCCTGGCGCTCTCCGGCTTCGGCACGATCCTCGGTGCGGTCAACTTCATCACCACGATCATCTGCATGCGTGCGCCGGGAATGACGATGTTCCGGATGCCGATCTTCACGTGGAACATCCTGCTGACGAGCGTGCTGGTGCTGCTGGCGTTCCCCGTGCTGGCCGCCGCGCTGTTCGCGCTGGAGGCGGACCGCAAGTTCGGGGCGCACATCTTCGACGCGGCGAACGGCGGCGCCCTGCTGTGGCAGCACCTGTTCTGGTTCTTCGGCCATCCGGAGGTCTACATCATCGCGCTGCCGTTCTTCGGGATCGTCACCGAGATCTTCCCCGTCTTCAGCCGCAAACCGGCCTTCGGGTACGTCGGTCTCGTCGGGGCCACCATCGCCATCACCGGTCTGTCCGTGACCGTCTGGGCGCACCACATGTTCGCCACCGGCGGGGTGCTGCTGCCCTTCTTCTCCTTCATGTCGTTCCTGATCGCCGTGCCCACCGGCGTGAAGTTCTTCAACTGGATCGGCACGATGTGGCGCGGCTCGCTGTCCTTCGAGACGCCGATGCTGTGGAGCGTCGGCTTCCTCGTCACGTTCCTCTTCGGCGGCCTGACGGGCGTGCTGCTCGCGTCGCCGCCGATGGACTTCCACGTCACCGACAGCTATTTCGTCGTGGGCCACTTCCACTACGTCGTCTTCGGGACGGTCGTCTTCGCGATGTTCGCCGGCTTCTACTTCTGGTGGCCGAAGTTCACCGGGCGGATGCTCGACGAGACCCTCGGCAAGATCCACTTCTGGACGCTCTTCACCGGCTTCCACACCACCTTCCTCGTCCACCACTGGCTCGGGGCGGAGGGGATGCCGCGCCGGTACGCGGACTATCTGGCGGCCGACGGATACACCGCCCTCAACATGGTCTCCACCATCGGCGCGTTCATCCTCGGCCTGTCGACGCTGCCCTTCCTCTACAACGTGTGGCGGACCGCCGTCTCCGCGCCGAAGGTCGAGGTGTACGACCCGTGGGGATACGGGCGCTCCCTGGAGTGGGCCACCTCCTGCCCTCCGCCGCGGCACAACTTCGACGCGCTGCCGCGCATCCGCTCCGAGTCCCCGGCCTTCGACCTCCACCACCCGGAGGACTCAGGCACGCCGCCACCAGCGCCGTGACCGGCGGCCCGAGTTGCGGCCCCCGCGGGCCCGCCACATCGTGAACCCATGTCCACCACTGCACATCCGCGGCTGATCAGCGCGCTGCCGCCCGAGGGCCGCGACCGGCTCCTCCAGCTGGGCGGACAGGCGCACTTCCCCGGCGGCACGCGCATCTTCGAGGAGGGCCGCCCGGCGGACAGGTTCTGGATCATCCGCAGCGGCTCCGTCACGCTCGACATCCACGTCCCCGGACGCCGCGCCGCCACCGTCGAGACGCTCGGGACGGACGATCTGCTCGGCTGGTCCTGGCTCTTCCCGCCGTACGTCTGGCACCTGGGCGCTTCCGCGTTCGCACCGGTGCGGGCGCTGGAGTTCGACGCGAAGGAAGTACGGGCGCTGTGCGAGGAGGACGCCGTGCTCGGGCGGGCGCTCTACCACCAGGTCGCCGGGATCGTCGCGCGGCGTCTGCACGCGGCCCGCACCAGGCTGCTCGACCTGTACGGACCGCTGGGCACGGCACCCGGCGACTGACCGCCCCCGGCCCGCTCCGCCCCCGTCTCAGCCGACCGCCCGGCTGCCGGCCAGGGTCACCAGCGAGGAGCTGTCCGCCCGGTAGATCTGCTCCCCCTTGAGCGCGATCTTCAGAGCGCCGGTCTCCGCCGCGCCCGCGAACACCTCGTACGCCTCCTCGACCGCCGCCAGTTCGAAGACGTGCGTGATCATCGAGGACGCCGGCAGCCGTCCCGCCGCGAGCATGCTCAGCAGCATCGGTGTGGAGGAGGTGTCGACCAGGCCCATCCGGATCGTCAGATCCTTGATCCACAGATCCTCCAGGTGCAGGGCCGCGGGCTTGCCGTGCACGCCGACGTTGGCGACGTGGCCGCCGGGCCGCACCATGCGCGTGCACATCTCGAACGTCTCCGGCGCACCGACCGCTTCGATCGTCACGTCCGCGCCCAGACCGTCCGTGAGGTCCTCCACGAGCTGTTCGGGCTTGTCCGCGGCGAGCACCTTCGCGTCCGCGCCGAAACGGCCCGCCGCCTCCAGCCGCCCCGCGGTCAGATCGACGGCGACGACCCTGTCCGGCGAGTACAACCGCGCCGTGGCGATCGCGGCGAGCCCGACGGGCCCGGCCCCGACCACGACGACGGTGTCTCCGGGACCTACCTGCCCGTTCAGCACGCCGACCTCGTAGCCGGTGGGATAGACGTCGGCGAACAGCACCGCGTCCTGGCTGTCGATGCCGCCCGGCAGCAGGTGCAGTGAATGATCGGCGAAGGGCACGCGTACGTACTCCGCCTGCGTGCCGTCGATGAGGTGCCCGAGAATCCAGCCACCGCCGCCGCGGCACTGTCCGTAGGAGCCCTCGCGGCAGTAACGGCAGCGGCCGCAGGCGGTGATGCAGGGGACCAGGACGCGGTCGCCGGGACGCACCGTCCGCACGTCGCGGCCCGCCTCGACCACTTCGCCGACTGCCTCGTGTCCCAGGACCGTGCCGGGCCGCACCGCCGGGACGTCGCCGTTCAGTATGTGCAGGTCCGTCCCGCAGAGGGTGGTGGTCTCCACCCGTACGACGACGTCCTGGGAGTCCTGGACGTCCGGGTCGGCGACGCTCTCCCAGGCGGCACCGCCTGGCTCGTGAAAGACCAGCGCCTTCATGGCCACGCTCCTCCCGTGTCCCTCCGCCCCCTTCTCGGCCCCCTTGTCCCGGACCGGTCCGTGCGTACGCGCACCCCGGGACCCTGGAACCAGCCTGGCCCCCGGTGCCCCGCGCCCGTACAGGGACCTTCGGCCCCTTCCTCTGGTCCGCCCGGCCCCTCGGTCGTGCCGCCCGCCCGCAGGAGGCTTTGACTGAGGACGCACGCGGCGTGCGGGGCCCCGGCCCTGGAGGGAGAACGCCAATGTTCCAGTACGTCACGGTGGGCCTGGACGGCACGCGCGAGAGCCTGGCCGCCGTCGACTGGGCGGCCCGGGAGGCGCTCGCACGGGGGGTCACGCTGCAGCTCATCCAGGTCCGGGAGACAGGTGCGTATCCCTACTCGCCCATAGCGGACGACGAAGTCGAACGGGAATGGGCACAGACGATCACGAACGAAGCCCTCGACGATCTCAACGCCCGGATGCCCGAACTGGCCGTCACGGTCGACATGGTCGCCGGGCGCCCGGCCCACGTTCTGGCGGACGCCTCCGCCGAGACCGATCTGCTCGTGCTCGGCTCACGCGGCCTCGGCACCCTGCTCGGCTTCATCGTCGGCTCGACGGCGCTGCCCACGGTCGCGCACACCGTGTGCCCCGTCGTCCTCGTACGCGCCCGTCCCCACGGCAAGGACGGCGGCGAAGCCCACGCCGGCCCCGTATCCGGCGCCGGCTACCCCGCGTCCGAGACCCCCGGCGGCGACATCGTGCTCGGCCTCGACCTCGGCCGCCCCTGCGACGAACTCATCGCCTTCGCCTTCGACGCCGCGGCACGCCACTCGGCGCCGCTGCGCGTCGTGCACGCCTGGGACCTCCCCCCTACGTACGGCATGCGGCCACTGCCCGTGCCGCCCGCGATGACCAACGAGCTGCTCGCCGCCCAGAACCAGGCGCTCGCCGCGGCACTGCGCCCGTGGCAGGACGCGCAGCCCGACGTCAAGGTGCAGGCCGACGCCGTCATCGGGCAGCCCTCGCGGCTGCTGGTCGAGGCTGGCGCGCAGGCGTCGATGCTGATCGTGGGCCGCCGCAACCGGCGCTCGCGGCTCGGCACACATGTGGGCACCGTCGCCCACTCCGTCATGCACCACGCACGTACGCCGGTCGCGGTCGTGCCGCACGACTGAGACGGGCGCGGCCGCACGGCCCACCGCCCGTACCCCCAGGAGGTGCTCACAGATGTCCGAGGCGAGGAAGACGGACCTGTACGAGCTGACGATGGCCATGTCCTACGTACGCGAGGGGATGACGGAGCCCGCGACCTTCAGCCTCTTCGTGCGCGACCTGCCGCCCGAGCGCGGCTTCCTCGTCGCCGCCGGGCTCGAACCCGCGCTGGACTACCTCAGCGGCTTCCGCATCGGACCCGAGGACCTGGACTCCTTCGGCAAGGCTCTCGGCCGTCCCGCCCGCGACCTGGTGCCGCTGCTCGGAACGGCCTTCAAGGGCGAGGTGCGCGCCGTCCCCGAAGGCACCGTCGTCTTCGCGAACGAGCCGCTGCTGGAGGTCACCGCGCCGCTGCCCGTCGCCCAGCTCGTCGAGACGTACCTGCTCAATCTGGTCAACCACCAGACGGCCGTCGCCTCCAAGGCGGCGCGGTGCGTGCTCGCCGCGGAGGCACGTCCCGTCATGGACTTCTCGATGCGCAGGACCCACGGGCTCGCGGCGGGATACGAGGCCGCGCGGACGGGCGCCGTCGTGGGCTTCGCGGGCACCAGCAACGTGGACGCCGCCGCGTCGCTCGGGCTGCCCGCGATCGGCACGATGGCCCACTCCTACGTGGAGGCGTTCTCCTCGGAGGAGGGCGCCTTCCGCGCCTTCGCGCGCGCCCATCCGGACCACCCCGTGACGTTCCTCGTCGACACCTACGACACGGACGCGGGCGTGCGCACCGCGGCCCGGGTGCTCAAGTCCCATGGGACGGCCGCCGGTTCGGCGGTACGGCTGGACAGCGGCAACCTGGGCGAGCAGGCGGTACGGGCGCGGCGGATCCTGGACTCGGCTGGCCTGACGGACGTACTGATCGTGGCGAGCGGCGGGCTCGACGAGTACGCCGTGGACCGGCTGGTGCGCGCGGGCGCACCGATCGACGTCTACGCCGTGGGCACGCGGATGGGCGTCTCGGCCGACGCGCCCTACCTGGACTCCGCGTACAAGCTGGTCGCCTACGGCGGACGCCCCGTCATGAAGCTGTCCTCGGCGAAGACCACCGCACCCGGAGCGAAGCAGATCTTCCGCAGCCACGGCTGCTCGGACGTGATCGCCCTGCGGTCCGAGCAGCCCGGTTCCGGCGAACGGCCCCTGATGCGCCCCGTGATGCGGAACGGACGGCGCGTCAGCGAGGCACCGCCGCTGCGGGAGGCACGGGAACGGTTCACCGCCGACCTCGCCCAACTGCCGCCCGAGGCGCGGCGGATCACCGGGCCCACGGCACCACGACCTGCCTTCTCCGACCGGTTGAAGGCACTGTCCGACCAGGTCCGTCACCGGATCGAGAGCGAGATCCTCGCTCCGCAGCGGGTCTGACGGCCCGACACCCAGGAGGTCACCATGCCGAACACACGCGAATGGAACGTACGGATCTTCCTCTACGAGGACGAGGGCACGACGACCGCGCGTGCGGTACTCGACACCGGCGAGACGACGCTCACCGGCAGAGGCGTCGCGCGCTGCAATCCCGAGGACGTGGACATCCCGGAGATCGGTGACGAACTCGCCGCCAGCCGCGCCATGGCCGAGCTCGGCCGGCAGATGATGCGCGCCGCCGACCGCGACCTGCAGGGCGTGGGCGCCGGGCCGCTGCCGCCCAAGGCGCGTGCCGCCTTCGGCTGGCCCGACGTGACCCTGTGACGACGTGACCCTGTGACGCGCTGGGCGGCTGCCCGGCCGGTCCCTGCCGGAGCCGGCGGTTCCGCGGAGAGCCCGGCAACTGCGGGGCGGCCCGCGGCCGTGGAGTGCCCGCTCAGCCTTCGTACTCGTCGGACGGGGGCTTGACCGGTGCGGCCCGGGTGACGTCGAAGAACGGTATGACTCCGCCGTTGACGGGGTCCTTGGCCCGCTTGCTGCTGTAGGTGCCCGTGACCTCCAGCCACGTGTCCGGCTGCAGGGTCGGAGGAAGCCGTCCCGAGAGCCGGACCTTGACGGGCTGGGCGTCCGCGGCGCAGCAGTTGAGGGTCATGCGCGTCAGGTGAGGTGCGCCGCCGCGGTCGAGGGCGACGAAGCCTGTCATCTTGATCCGCCGGTCGCGGAGGTTGCGTCCGTCGTCGTAGGCGGCGCGCCCGGCGTAGTCGCCGACACCCAGCCGGAGGGTGCCGCCGGCGGGGAGTTCGGGGAAGGCGGGGAGCGGCTTGAGGGCCGTACCGGCGCGCATGGCGCTGTAGGAGCCGGGAGCGGGCGGGGCGACCAGGATCAGCGCCAGCAGCGGCAGAACGAGGAGCCACGAGACCCGCGGCTCCCGGTGTCCGTGGCCGTCATGCCCGCTGCTCCCGTGACCCTCGGCCGCACCGTTCCGCGCCGCCCGCAGCGCTCTCAGTTCGTACCAGACGGTGGCGAGGGCGGCGACGATCAGGACGGCTCCCGCGACCATCAGCAGCGGCCGCAACTCGGCCTTCACATAGCGCAGGTAGAGATCGGTGAAGCTGGCGCGCAGCACGGCCACGCCTATGAGGAACAGCACCGCGGCCTGCGCCTGCCGGTTCACAGCAGCACCGCCCCGGCAAGGGCCGACACCGCGATTGCCAGCGCGAAGGTGACGGGAGCGAAACGCAGCGCGAACCCGCGGCCGAACGTGGCCGCCTGCATGGCGAAGAGCTTCAGGTCGATCATCGGTCCGACGACCAGGAACGCCAGCCGCGCGGTGAGCGAGAACTGGGTCAAGGAGGCCGCGACGAACGCGTCGGCCTCGGAACAGATCGACAACAGCACCGCGAGGAGCCCGAGGACGAGCACCGACACCACGGGATTGCCGGCAGCCGCCTGCAGCCAGCTCTCCGGCACCACGGACTTGAGCGTCGCCGCGGCCATCGCACCGACGACGAGGAAGCCGCCGGCGTGCATCACGTCGTGCCGTACCGATCCCCAGAAGGCGGCCCCCTTGCCGAGGCCGTCGAAAGCGGGGCGGGCCGGTGGACGCATCCACTCGGTACGGCCCAGTCGCTGCCAGAGCCAGCCCATCGCGCAGGCCACCAGCAGACTCGCCACGAAGCGGGCCAGGACCATCTCGGGATCGCCGGGGAACGCCACGGCGGTGGCGGTCAGCACGATCGGGTTGATCGCGGGAGCGGACAGCAGGAACGTCAGCGCCGCGGCGGGAGTGACGCCCCGCCGTACGAGCGCCCCCGCCACCGGCACGGAAGCGCACTCGCAGCCGGGCAGAACCACACCGCCCACCCCGGCCACCGGCACCGCCAGGGCGGGCCGCTTCGGCAGCGCCCGTACGAAGAAGGACGCGGGAACGAAGACCGCGATCGCCGCCGACAGCAGCACCCCGAGGACCAGGAACGGCAGCGCCTGGACCACGATCGCGACGAACACCGTCATCCAGCTCTGCATCAGCGGCGCGGACAGCGCCCGGCCGATCGGAGCCTGCAGCAGCATCACCAGGAGCAGCACCACGGTCAGTACGAGGGACGAGCTGACCCGCCGGCTTCCCTGGCCCTCCGCGCCGCGGGCCTCCGCGGCGCCGTGGTCGCCGCCGTGGTCACCGCCTTGGCCGCCGCCGTCGGCGCGGGGCGGCGCTGTTTCGCTGGTCGGCACTGGTGAGGTACCTCCGGTATGGCGTGCGCGCCGCCGTCGCCGGGATCGGTCTGCGGCGCGGCCGTCAGCGTAGCGGGAGGCTCGTCCCCGTGTCCTTCAACAGCCTGATCAGGCAGCACGGGCACGGCCGAAGGCCCGCTGCCCGCAAGGGCCCGCGGGACCGGGCTATCCGGCGCCGATGCGCGCCAGCCGGTCCGCGTCCCCGGTGCGCGGGCAGGTGGCGCACGCCTCGCCGGGCGAGATCGCGTAGAAGAGGCAGCATCCGGTACGGGTACGCGTCGGGTACGAAGTGCCGTCGCCGCCGTGCAGGCGGCGGAAGCCGGCGCCCGCGGGGAACGGCGGGACCGGAGCGGGCAGCAGTTCGCCGGCCGCGGCGACGGCCTTCTCCTCGTCCCCTGTCGCGCGGCCGAGATGCCAGATGCCGGCGACGAGATCGTCCTCGGCCATGCCCCACAGCGCCCTCGGCCCGCGCCGGAGCCGGGGGCCGAGCGCCGCGATCAGGAGCCGTGCCTGGTCGGAGGCGGCGGTGCGGAGCTCCTGGTCGAGGGCCCCCTGGTCCGGCAGGACGACCGCGCCGGGGAGCGAGGCCGCGGGATCGTCCGGCAGGCATGCGAAGCCCCCCGGCACGACTTGGCAGGCTTCGTCCCGGCGGCTGATCCGGACATCCTGCGGGCGCAGACGCGGCACTCTGCGCTGCAGATACCAGGGCCCGCTCAGCAGCAGACAGGTGGACCACAGGAGGCGGTGCAGCACGCGGGAGGCCACGACGTCGGGGCGCTGCGCGGTCCCGTAACGGCCGGTGTGGCGTGCCGTCTCCGCCTCCAGCAGAACGTCGAGGATCTGCGGGTGACGGGCCAGTTCACCGAGCGCGGCCCAGTCCTGCCCGATCCCGGAAGGGGCGGGCACGATGTGAAGGCCGAGCGTGGGGCTCAGCGCGCTCAGGCGCGTGTAGGTCTCGGTGAGCAGGGTGCAGCAGCTCTCGACGCCTCGTGCGGAGGCCGACGCCGGGGCCAGGTTCAACGGGGCTCCTCGCGGTTCTGACCGGTCTTGACGGCAGCGGTGTGCGAGCATGCTGCGCCACCAGGTAAGGCGAACCTTACTCACACGGTCCTGCGTGAACCCTCCCCGCCTCCCGGCGAGTTGGCAAATTTAGGATTACCTAACTTAAGCTCGGCTCCGGCTCGCGTCGAACAGCGCCGGAAGGGTTCCGACATGCAGCTGTACCTGCTCGCCCTGAACCCGACCGACTCGGTCACCTGCGGCTTCCTGCCGGCTGCCCGGCGGCGGGGCCTGCGTGTCACGCTGCTCACCGACCGTCCCGAAGAGCACACCGGTTCCCTCCCGGACGGTCCCGGAACCGCCCCCGTCGAGGTGCTGGGCTGCGACGTGAGGGACGTCGCCTCGGTGATCGCCCGGATCTCCGGTCACCGCTCTCCCGACGCGGTCTTCACCAACAGCGACCATCTGCAGATGCAGGCCGCGCTGGCCGCCGACTACTTCGGGCTGCCGGCCAAGGACTGGCGCGCCGCGTTACGGACCAAGGACAAGGCCGAAATGCGCAGGCACCTCGCCGCGGCAGGCGCCGACACCGTATGGGCCGCCGAGATCACCGCCGGGGACGAGCTGTCGTCCCGTCTGCGGGCGCTGGAGGTTCCGTTCCCCTGCGTCGTCAAGCCGCGCGAGGGCGTGGCCAGTGAGGACGTCTTCCTGGCCGGCAGCACCGCGGAACTGGCCCGGCGGTGCGCGGAGATCAGGGAGCGGCGCCCGGGTGCCGCACTGGTGGTGGAGGAGTACCTCCCCGGCGAGCTGCACACCCTCGAGACCCTTGGGGACGGGGACCGTCTGCACGACCTCGGTGGCTTCCGCACCCGTCTGTCCCCGCCGCCCTGCTTCGTCGAGCGGCAGATGACGTACGTCCACCGGCATCCCGCGCCGGTGAGGGAATCGGTCCTCGCCCAGCTCGGCGTGCTCGGCGTCGGGCTCGGTGCCTGTCACACCGAGTTCGTGACCGGCGACGGCGGCCGCGCCCGGATCATCGAGGTCAACTACCGCGCCGTGGGCGACCAGGGCGATCTGCTGCTCGCGGACCTGCTCGACATCCCGCTCTTCGAGTACGTACTCGATGCCCACCTGGGTGTTCCGCTGCCGCCGGAGCCGGTCGCACGGACAGCCGGGGCGGCACGGATCGACTATCCGTGCGCCGACCGAGGGGGCACCCTCACCGCCGCGCCCCGCGCCTGTGACGTACGGGAAGGAGAAGTGCGGCTGGCCTACCGGCCGCTGCGTGCCGTGGGAGAGCGCCACGACCTCTACGACACCAACCGCGACTACCTGGGTGTCCTGCGGACCACCGGCACCGACCAGCACGCCGTGGACCGCGCCGCCGAGGAGTTCCTCGCCGCGCAGCGGTGGGAGATCACCCCGTGAGCACAGGTCCCGGGCCCCTGACTCCGGGACCCGCCCCGACGGCACCGGCGATCCCGGCGGATCTTGCGGCCCCGGCGGCGCCCGCGCCCGTGCTCAGCGACTGTCCGGCCGAACGGGAGCTGCTGCTGCGGGTGCTGAGCGCACTCCTGCGCGAGGACGTCGCCGGCCTGCGCACCCGCTCCGCCGTGATCGGTGCCGCGGACGGCCGCTGGCTGCGGCTCGCCGCGGGCGGGAGGCGTGCCCTGCTGCTGCCCGTACGCGACGACGGGTTCCAGTGCACGATGGCGGCCCGTCTGCCGCTGCTGCGCCGGGAGCCGGAGGGCACCGACCTGACGACGGTCACCGACGTGCTCACGGCACTCTCCGCCATGGCCGACCCCGCCGACCGGCGCGGCTTCGACGCCTTCGCAGCCGAGTGCCGCGCGGACCTGCTGGCCCGCCGGCTGCACGCCGCGACCCGCGACGAGCTTCACGCACACGTCACGGCCCGCCACGGTGCGGATCCCGCGCACTGGCAGGGTCTTGCCGCGTCACTCGCCTTCGACGCTCTCGCGGCCCGCACGGACCACCCCGTGTATCCCGCTTCCCGGGCGCGGCCCGGCATGACGGCACATCAACTGCGGTCCTGGGCACCGGAGTTCCATCCGGAGTTCCGGCTGCGGTGGCTCGCCCTGCCCGCGGAGGACGTCACCGTGGCAGGCGGCGGAGCAGCGGGCCGTGGAGCAGCGGGCGGTCCGGTCCCGGGTCCCGTGCTGCCCGTTCCGGGCGGCACCGTTCCGGGCGGCCCCGGTCCGTGCGGCCCGGGTGAGGGGGAACTCCCCCGCGAACGGACGCGAAGCCATGTGCTGCTGCCGGTGCATCCCGCCACCGCCGGACGGCCGCTCGAAGAGGCCCTGGACGCGGCCGGCCTGCGCGGGCGGGCCACCCTGCTGGAGCAGCCGTATCTGGAGGCGGTCCCCACCCTGTCGATGCGGACCGTCGCCCTGGCCGGTCACCCCGGGACCCACCTCAAACTGCCCCTGCCCACCTCCACGCTGGGCCTGCTGAACCGGCGCTCGATACGGCCGGGCACGCTGCGCGACGGAGCCGCCTGCCAGAGGCTGCTGGAACGGGTCATCGAGCGGGAACCGCGGTTCCGCGGCCGGGTGCTGCTCGCCGACGAGACCCGCTACGCGTCAGCGGGTCATGAACTGATGTCCGTGCTGGTCCGCCGCCTGCCGCCGGTCCTGGACGACTGCGTCGTCGTACCGCTGGCCGCGCTGGCGGCCCCGGGCCCGGACGGCCGCCCGGTCATCGGCTCGCTCGCCGACCGCTTCCACGGCGGCGACGTCGCCGCCCTCCTCGACGCGCTGCTGACGCTCCTGCTGGACTGGCAGACCACACTCTTCGGTTACGGCATCGCCCTGGAGTCCCACCAGCAGAACGTCTCCCTCGTCCTCGGAGGCTCCGGCGGCCCCGGCCCGCGGCTGCTCTTCAAGGACAACGACGGACCACGCGTCAACACCGTCCGGCTGCGCCGCGCACTCCCCGGCGTCGGCCACGGGCGCCTCGGCTTCGACGACCCGCGCATCTGCGTCACCGAGGACGGACCGGTCACCGACCTGTTCACCACCGTCACCGTGCATCTGTGCGCGGGCGCATGGGCGTTCAGCCCCGGCCTGGGGACTTCCTCCGCGCGCGGAGCCCTGACCGGCCTCGTACGCAGGCGGCTGGCCGAAGCCGTGGAGCGGCTCGCCGCAGCGCACCGTACGGCGGCCGCCGTGCTGCGTTCCGAAGTGCTGGAGGCGCCCGAACTGCCCGTCAAAGCCATGGTCACGGCCGGAACGCTCCTGACGAAGGCACGGTCCGGCGCCGCCGACATCAACAAGCACTACACCACTGGCCCCAACTACCTGTTGCGGAAGGCTTGACCACCCATGTCCGGCACCACCACCGCCCAGCCGCCGGTTCCCGCCCCCGCCGTGCTGCCGAGCGCCGACGAGGCGGTCGTCCACACCCTCCTCAACTGCGTGCTGCGCGAGATGACGGACGAGGAGACACGGAGGATCACCGACGGCCGCCTTCTGCTGCGATTCCCGTTCACAGGTGCCGGACTGCGGGTGGCGCTGCGCCGCACGTCCCTGACCGGCGCCCATCGCTTCACCGGCCCCGTGCAGGAACACAAGCCCAAGGGGTGGACGCGGATCGGCTGGCGACGGCTGGCCGCATTGGTGCACGCCGAGCTCTCACTGCGCACCGGCACCCGCAACGACGAGTTCCTCGGCCAGGTCGCGGCGAGCCACCGGGCCGTCAGCAGCGCGCTCGCCCGCCCCCGTACGCCGCCGTGCCGTCCGCCGCGCACCGGCGGGTGGCTTGCCGCCTATCTCGGCAGCGAGCAGTCGCTGCTCCTCGGCCACCGGTTCCACCCCACCCCCAAGGCGCATGGTGCGGACCCCGCGACCTGGGCTGCGTACGCGCCCGAGGAGGGCGCCCGCTTCCCGCTCCGACTGCTCGCCGTGCGTGAGGACTTCGTCGTACAGGAATCCGCGGAACCTGGTGCGCTCACACCGCTGGACCGGGCCGGAGAGGCCCCCGCCGGGTTCAAGCTGCTGCCCGCACACCCATGGCAGTTCCGGCTGCTGCACCGGCACCCGGGCTTCGCGTCCGCCGTGGCGCGCGGTGATGTGCTCGACCTCGGCACCGGAGGCCCCCCCGTCACCCCGACCGCGTCGGTCCGTACCGTCCACGACGGCACCGCGTTCCTGAAGTTCAGCCTCGACGTACGGATCACCAACTGCCTGCGGAAGAACGCCCATTACGAACTCGCCGGGGCGGTTGCCCTCACCCGGCTGCTCGGGCCCACGCTCGACGACATGGCCGTGCGCCACCCCGGCGCGGTCGTGCTCCGCGAACCCGCCTACCGCAGCCTCGCGCTGCGCGGCCCCGACGGCAGTGCGGACCGGGCGCTGCTGGAAGGCTTCGGGGTGATCGTCCGGGAAGGTCTCGGGCCTCATGTGCCCGCCGGGGCAACGCCCCTGCTGGCGGCCGCACTTGCGGACGAGTACCCCACCGGTCCGGGGCGCGTCGCCGCGCTGCTGGACGGGGCGGGCCCGTCCGCCGCCACCGACTGGTGGGGCAGGTACGTGGACCTCGTCGTGCCGCCGGTGCTGTCCGCGTTCTTCGTCCACGGGCTGATCCTCGAACCTCACCTGCAGAACGTCGTCGTCTGCGTCGACGAGGACGGTGCGCCGGTGCGGGTGGTCTTCCGGGACCTGGAGGGCACGAAACTGGTGACGGGAACGCACCGCGACGCGCTCGCCGCGCTGCCCGGGGACGTCGCCCGCATGCTCACCTACGACGTCCGTCATGGCTGGGACCGGGTGGTCTACTGCCTGTTCGTCAACCATCTCGCCGAGACGCTGGCGGCGGTCGCCGACCTGCACCCCGGCACCGAGCCGGCCCTGTGGCGGCGTGTACGGGACACCCTCGCCCGGTGTGCCGCGAACCTCGGCGAGCCGCCCCTGCTGCGGTCGCTGCTCGCCGGCGAGGCACTGCCCGCGAAGGCCAATCTGCTCACGCGCTGGCAGCGCGCGCCCGACCGCGAAGCCCGCTACGTCCGCCTGCCTTCCCCCCTGACCGACGCGAACGTGACGGAGGAACCCGCGAGTTGAGCCTGCTCACCCCTGCCGTGCGGGACGCGGCCCTTGCCCTCGCCCCCCACGAACTGCCCTGCTACATCTACGATCTGGGCGCGCTGCGGCAGCACGCGGCCGCCGTGCGCGCGGCCCTCCCGGAGCCGGTGGAGCTGTACTACGCGGCCAAGGCCAATCCGGAGGCGGAGATCCTGCGGGCGCTGGCACCGTACACGGACGGGTTCGAGGTCTCCTCCGGCGGTGAACTCACCCACGTACGCGCCGCTGTTCACGACCGGCCGCTCGCCTTCGGCGGCCCCGGCAAGACGCCGGAGGAGATCGCGTCGGCGCTGGCCGCCGGTGTGCGGCGCTTCCACGTGGAGAGTCTCCACGAACTGCGGCTCCTCGCCCGGCTGACCGCCCGTCACCACACGGGGACGACAGCACGGCCACGCGTGCTGGTCCGCTTCGACCCGCCGGTCACCGCGGACGCCCTGGCCGGCAGCGCCCTGGCCATGGGGGGCCGTCCCACCCCGTTCGGCATGGAACCGGCAGCGGCGGCCGAGGCCCTGCGGATGTTCCGCGACGGCTCGCTGCCCGGCCTGGAACTGGCCGGCCTGCACGCCCATCTGGCCAGCGGTCTGGGCGCCGGCGCACAGCTGGCGCTCACCGAGGAGGTCGTCGCCGAGGCCTCCGCCCTCGCCGCGCGGTGCGGCGTCCGGCTGCGCGAACTCACGGTCGGCGGCGGCATGGCCGTCGACTACTCCCGCCCGGCGGCACGCTTCGACTGGTCCGCCTTCGGTACGGGAATGGCCCGGATCGCCGAGCGGTACCCGGGCCCCGTACTGCGGATCGAGCCGGGGCGGGCGCTGACGGCGTACTGCGGCTGGTACGCGACCGAGGTGCTGGATGTGAAGCGCAGCAAGGGCGAGGACTTCGCGGTGGTCCGCGGCGGCACCCACCATCTGCGTACGCCTGCGGCGAAGGGACACGACCAGCCGGCCGAGGTCCTCGCCGTGGAGCGCTGGCCGCATTCGCTGCCCCGTCCGGCCGCGCAGGACGACCGCGTCACCTTCACCGGGCAGCTGTGCACCCCCAAGGACGTACTGGCCCGGCGCGCGCCGGCAGCAGGGGTCCGGGCGGGCGACAGGGCGGTGTTCGCTCTGGCGGGCGCGTATGCGTGGAACATCTCCCACCACGACTTCCTGATGCACCCCCCGCCCGGGTTCCGCTTCCTGCACCCGCCGGAGCCCGGCACCGGCGGATGAACGCCCGCGCGGGCGTCCGTAAGTCCTCTGTTCAGAGTCCGGTGCGGCCGGTCGCCCAGTACGGCTGGGTGCGGACGGCACGTCTGTCGAGGCCGTACCGCGTGCGCAGCACGTCGCGTTGCCGCTGTATCGAGCCCCCGTGCCCGGCGAGGTAGACGGTCTGCGGCGCGAGAGCGCGGACGTGCTCGCCGGCACCGCTCAGCCACTCGTCGAGCGCGGCGCCGTGCTCCTCGCCCGCGGCCAGGACGACCGCGCCGGGGAGCAGCGTGCGGACGTAGTCGCAGTCCGGCGGTTCGGTCTCGACGGCGACGAGCAGCCGTGCACCCTCCGCGTTCGCCCGTTCCGTCAGCCCCGCCATCAGCCCGAGCGTGCTCGCGTCCCCCATGGCGAGTGCCGCTCCCGGCGAGGTCCAGCGGAAACTTCTCGCCGACTCCAGCCCGCACCAGATGATCTCCTCGCCGGGCACGAGCGATTCGATCAGGGCCAGTCCGGGAGCACCGGTGCGGCCGTGGTGGTGGAAGAGGACGGTGACCGTGCCGGCGTCCGGGTCGTGCAACTCGGGTGTGTAGTGGCGGAATTCGCTGCCGCGCACGCGGAACGCCGTGACGTCGCACGGCGAGACACTCCGGGACTTGAGCGAGGGGCTCTGGAAGGTGACGCGCAGCAGCGAAGGAGACGGGCGTTCGACGGACGTCACGCTCGTCGTGAACCCGCGTCGCTCCGCGTAGTCGGCGAGAACCTTCGGAACCCGCGCCATGCGTCGCCTCCCTGACACGTGATGGCCGGAAGCGCCGTATCACTCCCGTACGAGTTGATTAGGTTAGCCTAACCTAATCAACTTGGCGAGCGGTTCGTACAGCGGGGCTGGGCCGCACCGGCACCGCCGGGAGCAGGGCGGACGAGGGGCGGTGTTCCGTACTGGCTCTTTCCGCCCTAGTCTGAAACCGCAGCTGGTTCGTCCTGCCCGCCAGGCAGGCACGTCGCAAGAGGGAACCCGGTGGAATTCCGGGACTGCCCCGCAGCGGTGAGTGGGAACGAACGCCGTCATACGCACTGGGCCCGAGCGGGCCCGGGAAGCGACGGCCAGTAGGCGTCCGCCTTCGAAGCGGACGTGCCCGCGAGTCCGAAGACCTGCCCGTTGCCCGCATGTGACCGTTCACGTGCGGTGTCCCAGTGACCTCGAGGGCGGGTCGGCGACCACAGCACCAGACGCACAGCCGCACACGACCGTGTGCCCTGCCGTCCGGTGCCGTGTTTCCTTCGCGCTCTCCTCCCTCACCGGGGCACGTCCGAATCGTTCGCGAAGGAGAGTTCGTGACAGCGAAGTCCGCAGCCGCGGCAGCACGGCCCACCGTGTACGGCTTCCCCCGTCAGGGCCAGAACCGGGAACTGAAGAAGGCCATCGAGGGCTACTGGAAGGGCCGCGTCACCGCGGACTCCCTCCGGGAGACCGCGGCGGGCCTGCGTCGTTCCAACTGGCAGCTGCTGGCCGACGCCGGCATCGACGAGGTCCCGACCGGGGACTTCTCCTACTACGACCACGTCCTGGACACCAGCGTCATGGTCGGCGCCGTCCCTGAACGCCACCGCTCCGCCGTCGCGGCGGACGCCCTCGACGGGTTCTTCGCCATGGCACGGGGCACGCAGGATGTGGCGCCGCTGGAGATGACCAAGTGGTTCGACACCAACTACCACTACCTGGTCCCCGAGCTCGGCCCCGGCACAGAGTTCACCGCCGACAGCACCAAGCAGGTCGCCGAGTTCAAGGAAGCTCTCGCCCTCGGCCACACCCCGCGGCCCGTCCTGGTCGGCCCCGTCACGTATCTGCTCCTGTCCAAGCCCGCCCCGGGTGTCGCCGCCGACTTCGACCCGCTCACACTGCTCGACAGGCTGCTGCCCGTCTACGGGGAGGTCCTGGCGGACCTGCGCGCGGCCGGGGCGGAATGGGTCCAGCTCGACGAGCCGGCCCTCGTCCAGGACCGCACCGCCGCCGAACTGAACGCGGCGTCCCGCGCCTACCGTGACCTCGGGGCCCTCAAGGACCGTCCGAAGCTGCTGGTCGCCTCGTACTTCGACCGCCTCGGCGAGGCCCTGCCGGTCCTGGCCAAGGCACCCGTGGAGGGCCTCGCGATCGACTTCACCGAGGCCGCCGCCGCGAACCTCGACGATCTGGCCAAGGCCGGCGGGCTCAAGGGCAAGCGCCTGGTCGCCGGCGTGGTCAACGGCCGCAACATCTGGATCAACGACCTGGAGAAGTCGCTCTCCACGCTGGGCACGCTGCTCGGTCTCGCCGACCGGGTCGACGTGGCCGCTTCCTGCTCGCTGCTGCACGTACCGATCGACACGGGCGCCGAGCGGGACATCGACCAGCAGATCCTGCGCTGGCTCGCCTTCGCCCGGCAGAAGGCCAACGAGGTCGCCGTCCTCGCCAAGGGCCTCAGCGGCGGCACCGACTCGATCACGGCGGACCTCACCGCCAACCGGGCCGACCTGGCCTCCCGCGCCGGATCGGCCATCACCCACGACCCCGCCGTACGGGCCAGGGCAGGGGCGATCACCGACGCCGACGGACGCCGCTCCCAGCCCTACACCGAGCGTGCGAAGGCCCAGCGGGAACACCTCGGGCTGCCGCTGCTGCCGACGACCACGATCGGCTCCTTCCCGCAGACCACCGAACTGCGCACCGCCCGCGCCGACTTGCGCAAGGGGAAGATCGACACCGCCGGCTACGAGGAGCGCATCAAGACCGAGATCCAGCAGGTGCTCTCCTTCCAGGAGAAGGCCGGGATCGACGTCCTGGTGCACGGCGAGCCCGAACGCAACGACATGGTGCAGTACTTCGCCGAGCAGCTCACCGGCTACCTCGCCACACAGCAGGGCTGGGTGCAGTCCTACGGCACCCGCTACGTACGGCCCCCGGTCCTGGCGGGCGACATCTCCCGCCCCGAGCCGATGACCGTGCCCTGGACGACGTACGCCCAGTCGCTCACGCAGCGTCCGGTCAAGGGCATGCTCACCGGCCCGGTCACCATGCTGGCCTGGTCGTTCGTCCGCGACGACCAGCCCCTCGGGGACACCGCCCGGCAGGTCGCCCTCGCGCTGCGCGACGAGGTCCAGGACCTGGAGGCGGCGGGCACGTCGGTCATCCAGGTCGACGAGCCCGCGCTGCGCGAGACCCTGCCGCTGCGTGCCGCCAACCGCCCCGCCTACCTGGAGTGGGCGACGGAGTCCTTCCGGCTCAGCACGAGCGGCGTGCGGCCGGCCACGCAGATCCACACGCACATGTGCTACGCCGAGTTCGGCGACATCATCCAGGCCATCGACGACATCGACGCCGACGTCATCAGCCTGGAGGCGGCCCGGTCGCACATGCAGGTGGCCCGCGAACTGGCGGCACACGGCTACCCGCGCGAAGCCGGTCCCGGCGTCTACGACATCCACTCGCCGCGCGTCCCGAGCGCCGACGAGGCAGCGGCCCTCCTGCGCAAGGGACTTGAGGCCATTCCGGCCGAGCGGCTGTGGGTCAATCCCGACTGCGGCCTGAAGACCCGCGGCTGGCCCGAGACCCGTACCTCGCTGGAGAACCTCGTCGCGGCGGCCGCGACGGTGAGGGCGGAACTGCCGGCGTCCTGACACCCACCCGGGCCGGGGGCCGGGAGAGCGGCGAACGCTGCCCTCTCCCGGCCCCCGGTCTCATCCGGCCAGGGGTTGCCGTGCGGTGCGCCCCTCTCGTTCTCCGGTTACGCGGCCGGGTCTCGTCCTCGCCGCGATGCCGTGTCCGATGAAGAGGTAAACGAGGGCGGGCAGGCCGTAGTTGAGGGCGAGGATCAGGTGCTCGTTCTGCGCTGCGGAGATGTTCTGGGACCAGCCGGCGATCCAGTACGCCATGTCTTCCACGTACTGGACGAACAAGTTGGCCTTGTCGGCGCCGGACAGGTGGAGAACGATCCACAGGGCCACGAAAGCCGCTGCGATGTCGGCGACCGTGTGGACGGCGAACGCCGTCCATTTCGACGGCGATTCCTTACGAGGACCGCCCTGCCGATGGCTCGTGGGGGCGGGTGCGTGGGCGTGACTCATTACGCTCCGGTCCCTGGGGTACGAATTCCTGGCGGAGCAGGGCCGAGGCGTGGCGGACGCGATGAGCCGGTCTCTCTGCTCCGAGAGACTCATCGCCTCCTGCTACGCGTGAACCCGCGCGGCCTCTGCCCTGTCCCCAGGCACTCCGGGGAACACGCCCTGACCGCGTCGCGTGGTTGCATGCCCCCCGAAGTGGTTACGAGAGTTCCACACCCGTTTCACAGGGATAGGTGCGGCGGATTCCCCGTTTAGTGGGGCAATGCAGCCGCCGGCGGCCGAGGATGCCACTACGCCGGGCAGTACGGTTCCGGGATGCGCATCGTCTCGCTGCTTCCCGCCGCAACGGACATCGTGGCCGAACTCGGCCTGACCGACGCCCTGGTGGGGCGTACACACGAGTGCGACTGGCCGCCCGGCCCGCTGGCGGGCGTACCGGTCGTGACGTCGGCCGGCTTCGACGCGGACCTCATGGGCAGCCGGGAGATCTCCGAGGCCGTCGGCGGCGCCGAACACGGCGGATCGTCGCTCTACGCGCTCGACACGGAGAAGCTGGGCGAACTCGCCCCGGACGTCGTGCTGACGCAGGAGCTGTGCGACGTGTGCGCCGTCTCCTACAGCAGCGTCGCCGGTGCCGTCCGCTCCCTGGAGAGCGGCCCGACGGTGCTGAGCCTGGAGCCCCGTACGCTGACGGACGTACTCGACTGCGTCGAGCGCATGGGCGGGGAGCTGGGCGTGCCGCTCGAGGGCTCCCGCCGCACGTCGTTGCTCCGCGAGCGGCTGGAGAGGGTGCGGAAGTCCGTCTCGGGCCTGGCCCGGCCCACGGTGGCGGCCGTCGAATGGCTCGACCCGCTGTGGCCCGCGGGCCACTGGGTCCCCGAGCAGATCCGGATCGCGGGAGGCGAGGCACTGCTCGCCGAGCCCGGAGAGCACACCGAGCCGGTCGACTGGGAGACGGTGCGGGCCGCGAAGCCGGACGTCGTACTGCTCATGCCGTGCGGGCTCAGCCCTGAACGCACCGAGTCCGAGCGGGAGTTGCTGACGCGGCTGCCCGGCTGGGCCGAGCTGCCCGCGGTACGGGCCGGACAGGTGTGGGTCGTGGACGGCCCCGCGTACTTCAACCGGCCGGGGCCACGCGTCGTACGGGGCGCCGAGATCCTCGCGCACGTCCTGCACGGCGTCACCGCCGGCGCCGAGGTCACCTCCGCGGAGGCACGGCGCACAGCGGTGTGAACCCGACGGGTGCGTCAGACGCCTCGGTGGCCCTCCGGCTCCACCGGATACGGCACGAAGGTGGTGCTGTTCTCGTCCACCGCCAACTGCCGCCCCAGGGGCGGCGCGGCGCGCTGCGGACAGGCGACCCGTTCGCAGATGCGGCAGCCCATGCCGATGGGGGTGGCGGCGGCGTTGTTGCCGAGGTCGAGACCGTCGGAGTACACCAGCCGGTCCGCGTGGCGGATCTCGCAGCCGAGCCCGACGGCGAAGGTCTTGCCCGGCTCGCCCCAGCCGCCGCGGTGACGGTGAACGGTGCGGGCCGTCCACAAGTAGCGGTGACCGTCGGGCATTTCGGCGAGCTGTACATGGATACGGCCGGGTGAGGAGAAGGCCTCGTAGACGTTCCACAACGGACAGGTGCCGCCCGCGCGGGAGAAGTGGAAGCCGGTCGCGGACTGCCGTTTGGACATGTTGCCGGCCCGGTCGACCCGTACGAACGAGAACGGCACGCCCCGCAGCCGCGGACGCTGCAGCGTGCTCAGCCGGTGGCACACCGTCTCGTAGCCGACGCCGAAGCGGTCGGTGAGCCGCTCGATGTCGTACCGCACTTCCTCGGCGGCGGAATGGAAGGCGCGGTAGGGAAGGATCAGCGCGCCGGCGAAGTGGTTGGCCACCCCGATCCGGGCCAACGACCAGGTGGGAGAGCCTTCTTCGTAGTCCTCGGACGCCTGTGAGCCGAGCAGTCGGTCGTGCTCCAGCAGGGCGAGCTGGGTCGCCATGCGGAAGGCCTGCTGCCCGGGGCGCATCGTCGGCGAGAGGTGCAGCACGCGCCGCGCCGGATCGTAGCGGTGCATCTCTTCGGCGTCGGAGGCGATGCGGACGCCGTGCCGTTCGGTGAGGCGTGCCGCCAGCGCCTGGCGCACCTCGCCGGGACGCACCCCGGCCTCGGCGGCGAGTTCCTCCGCGGCCAGGTCGACTTCGTGCAGATAGTTCTGGCGCCGGTAGAAGAACTCGCGGATCTCCTCGTGGGGCCCGCGGCTTGTGACGTCGTGGCCCGTCCCGTCCCGCGGACGCAGCTGGTCCAGCCTCTCGGTCAGGGACTGGTTGCGGCGTCCAAGCCCCAACAGGACCTCCGCCACGGCTGGTTGACGCGAGGCCAGTTCCGCGAGATCGGACGGCGACACGCGGGCGGCGGTCACCTCCTCCGCGAGTACGTCGCGCAGGTCCGCCACCAGACGTGTGGTGTCGCGCTCGGAGAAGAAGCCCGGATCCACTCCGAAGGTCTCGGTCAGGCGCAGCAGCACGGGCACGGTCAGCGGCCGGGAGTCGTGCTCCATCTGGTTCAGGTAGCTCGGGGAGATCTCCAGCAGCCGGGCCAGGGCCGCCTGACTGAGCTGCCGCTCCTCACGCAGCCGGCGCAGCCGGGGGCCCGCGTAGGTCTTGCTCATCGGCTGCCTCTCTTCCCGGTCCGGACTTCGCGCATCCGCCGTCTGGGCGGACGAGCCTTCCCCATCGTACGCAGCCATTGATTGGCAACCTTCGCAAAACAGCCTGGGAAGATTCGCAGAAGTTGGCTTCGTGCCACCGTGGACGGCACTCAGTGCCACTGCCATGTTGGGTTGTGCGGCTGGTCGGCCACTCGGTGCCCGGACCGAAGAACCGGGCACGATAAGGCCCTGACATCGGAGATCCCGGTCAGTTCGGCTCACCTCCGTCCGATACATCGTCTCACGTACCCGGACGGAGCCGACCAGCCGCACACCAAAGAGTGTCACCCAGTGCACTCTCTTCGCATTCTTTACACACCTCGATACGACTCCGGGAGAAGGCATGGCGGACTCAGGGACCACGGCGGCGGAACGGCTGGCACAGCGGTGGGCCGCCGATCCGCGCTGGCAGAACACCGAACGCACCTACACAGCCGAGGACGTGATCCGGCTCTCGGGCAGCGTCCAGGAGGAGCACACCCTGGCCCGGCGCGGCGCGGAGCGGCTCTGGCGGCAACTGCACGAACGCGACTACATCCACGCCCTGGGCGCGCTGACGGGCGGCCAGGCCGTCCAGATGGTCAAGGCGGGACTCCAGGCGATCTACCTGTCGGGCTGGCAGGTCGCCGCCGACGCCAACCAGGCCGGACAGACATACCCGGACCAGAGCCTCTACCCGGCCAACTCCGTCCCCTCCGTGGTGCGTCGCGTGAACAACGCCCTGCTGCGCGCCGACCAGATCGCCACCGCGGAGGACGCCGGCGACACGACCGACTGGCTCGCTCCGGTCGTCGCCGACGCGGAAGCCGGATTCGGCGGCCCGCTCAACGCCTTCGAACTGACCAAGGCCCTCATCGAAGCGGGCGCCGCCGGCATCCACTACGAGGACCAGCTCGCCTCCGAGAAAAAGTGCGGCCACCTCGGCGGCAAGGTGCTGATCCCCACCGCCCAGCACGTGCGCACCCTCAACGCGGCCAGGCTGGCCAGCGACATCGCCGACGTGCCCACCGTGATCGTGGCGCGCACGGACGCGCTCGCCGCGAACCTGCTCACCAGCGACATCGACGAGACGGACGCGCAGTTCGCCACCGGCGAGCGCACCGCGGAGGGCTTCTACCGCGTCCGTCCCGGCATGGAACCGGTGATCGCGCGCGGTCTGGCCTACGCCCCGTACGCGGACCTGCTGTGGATGGAGACGGGCACGCCGGACCTGGAGCAGGCACGGCAGTTCGCCGAGGCGATCCACGCCCGCCACCCGGACCAGATGCTGGCGTACAACTGCTCGCCGTCCTTCAACTGGAAGTCGGCCCTGGACGACGACCAGATCGCCAAGTTCCAGCGGGAGCTGGCCGCCATGGGCTACCGCTTCCAGTTCATCACCCTGGCCGGGTTCCACTCCCTCAACCACGGGATGTTCGACCTCGCACGGGGCTACGCCGACGAGGGCATGACCGCCTATGTCGAGCTGCAGGAGCGGGAGTTCGCCGCGCAGGAGCACGGCTTCACCGCCGTCAAGCACCAACGCGAAGTCGGCACCGGCTACTTCGACCTCGTCAGCACGGCCGTCAACCCCACGGGGGAGACCACCGCGCTGCGCGGCTCCACCGAAGAACAGCAGTTCAAGTAAAGGCCGTTCGGGCCGGATGCCTCCCCGCGTCACGGCCCGGACTCCCGTACCGGTGAGGGGGCGCGCCCCCGCCCCCTCACCGCCGCATCTCAGCAGCAGCTCCCAGCAGACCTGTTCAGGAGACCAGCATGTCTGTCGCTTCCCCCACCACTCACCACGTCGAGGTGTCCGGCCCTCCCGGCGACCGCTTCGAGAAGATCCTCACCCCTGAGGCCCTGGAGTTCATCGGCCGCCTGGACGCAGCTTTCGCAGGGCGCCGCGACAGCGTGCTGGCCGAGCGTCGCCGCCGCGCCCTGCGCCTGGCGTCCGGCTGTTCGCTCGACTTCTCGATCGCCACGTCCGCCGTGCGGGACGATCCCGGGTGGCGGGTGGCGCCGCCCGCGCCGGGGCTGACCGACCGCCGAGTCGAGATCACCGGCCCGCCGCAGCCCCGTATGGCCGTCAACGCGCTCAACTCCGGTGCGCGGGTGTGGATGGCGGACTTCGAGGACGCCACCTCCCCCACCTGGGAGAACATCATCGGCGGGCAGCTCACCCTGCTCGACGCCATCGAGCGGCGGATCGACTTCACCACGGAGAACGGCAAGAGGTACCGCGTCGCCGGCAACCCGGCCACGATCATGGTGCGGCCGCGCGGATGGCATCTGACCGAGGACCACCTGCTGGTCGACGGCCGCCCGGTCCCCGCACCGCTGGTGGACTTCGGCCTGTACTTCTTCCACTGCGCACAGCGACAGATCGAGGCGGGCAGCGGCCCGTACTTCTACCTGCCGAAGCTGGAGAACCACTACGAGGCGAAGCTGTGGAACGACATCTTCGTCCTCGCACAGGACCTGCTGGGCATCCCGCGCGGCACCGTCCGCGCCACGGTCCTCATCGAGACGGTCACCGCCGCGTTCGAGATGGAGGAGATCCTCTACGAACTGCGGGACCACAGCGCGGGGTTGAACGCCGGCCGCTGGGACTACCTCTTCAACCTCATCAAGAACTTCGCGCACCGCCCCGACTTCGTACTCCCCGACCGGGCGAAGGTCACCATGACCGCACCCTTCATGCGCGCGTACACCGAACTGCTCGTGCGCACCTGCCACAAGCGCGGTGCGCACGCCATCGGTGGCATGGCCGCCCAGATCCCCAGCGGCGATCAGGCCTCCCGCGAAGCGGCCCTCGCCCGTGTCCGGCTCGACAAGGAGCGTGAGGCGGAAGACGGCTTCGACGGCTCCTGGGTCGCCCATCCCGCTCTCGTGCCCGCCTGCCGCGACACGTTCGGCTCCGTGCTCGGCGAGCGCCCGCACCAGATCGAACGCACGCGTGAGGACGTGGCGGTCACGGCCGCCGGCCTTCTCGCCGTCCGCCGCACCGCCGGTCCTCCAACCCAGGAGGGCGTCCGCAGCAACATCGCCGTCGCCCTGCGGTACTTCGACGGCTGGCTGCGCGGTCAGGGCGCGGTCGCCCTCTACGGGCTGATGGAGGACGCCGCGACCGCGGAGATCGCCCGCTGCCAGATCTGGCAGTGGCAGCAGCACGGAGCAGTCAGCCGGGAGACCGTCCTCGGCCTGCTCGACGACGAATGCGCCGCCCTGGCGAAGGAGGACCCTTCGGCACTGTCGGCCGAGGCCCGCGACATCTTCGTCCGTACGGCTCTGGCCCGCGAACTGCCCGGCTTCTTCACCGTCGACGCCTACGAGCGCCACCTCGTCCGTCGCAGCAACACCACGGAGGTGGACTCATGACCGCACCCATCGAGCGAGTGGGAGTCGTCGGCGGCGGCCAGATGGGCACCGGCATCGCGGAGGTCTGCGCCCGCGCCGGACTGGACACCGTCGTGTGCGAAGTGGACCGCGCAGCGGCGGAGTCGGCCCGGGAGAGGATCACCGCCTCCCTGGAACGCGCCGTCAAGCGGGGCAAACTGGACCGTGCCGAGGCCGATGCCGGCCTGGCGCACCTTGTCTTCACCGCCGACCTGGACAGCCTCACCGACCGCCAACTCGTCGTCGAAGCCGTCTCCGAGAACCCGGAACTGAAGACCGAGCTGTTCGCCGTCCTCGACAAGACCGTCGGGGACCCGGACGCGATCCTGGCCACCAACACCTCCTCCCTGCCGGTCATCCGCCTCGCCATGGCCACCGGCAACGCCGAACGAGTCGTCGGGCTGCACTTCTTCAACCCGGTGCCCGTGATGCCCCTCGTGGAGGTCGTCGAGACGCTGCACACCGCTCCTCGCACGCTGGCCGCCGCGGAGGAGTTCGCGTCCGGCGTCCTGGGCAAGCACGTCGTACGCTCACAGGACCGCGCGGGATTCCTGGTGAACACCCTGCTCGTCCCGTATCTGCTCTCCGCCGTACGCATGACCGAGTCCGGCTTCGCAAGCCCCGAGGACATCGACGAGGGCATGGAACGCGGGTGCGCACATCCGATGGGCCCGCTCAGGCTCGCAGACCTCATCGGCCTCGACACCGTCGCGGCGATCGCCGAGTCCCTATACGAGGAGTTCCGTGAGCCCCTGTACGCACCGCCGCCCCTCCTGAAGCGGATGGTCGAGGCGGGGCTGCTGGGCCGGAAGGCGGGCCGGGGGTTCTACGAGTACGGGGCCGCCTGAGGCGGGCTCCGTACCCGCAGGGCCTCCGGTGCCCCGTCCAGAGCCACGGCCCCGCAGCCCCGTACGGCCGGATCACGGGCGCTCACCTGCTGCGCCGCTCGAACCCGCGCTCCCGGCGCCCTGCCTGCCGTAGTCTTATTGCAAAGAGTTTGCAACTGCGGCAGTCAAGGCAGAAGGCCGGAAGGGAGCAGCGTGGCCTCCGGAGTCGTGCTGGGAATCGAGTCGTCCTGCGACGAGACCGGAGCCGGGCTGGTGAGCGACGGGCGGCTTCTCGGGCACGCGCTCGCGTCGAGCATGGAGGAGCACGCGCGCTTCGGCGGGGTGGTGCCGGAGATCGCCGCCCGCGCCCACGTCGAGGCCGTGCAGCCCGTGATCCGGCAGGCGCTGGACGAGGCGGGGCTGGGCTTCGGGGACGTCGGGGCCGTCGCGGTGACGACGGGCCCGGGGCTCTCGGGCGCCCTCCAGGTCGGGGTCGCCGCGGCGAAGAGCCTCGCGTACTCGCTGGGAGTGCCGCTGCACGGCGTGCACCATCTGGCAGGCCATGTGGCCGCCGACATGCTGGAGCACGGCCCGCTGCCCGACCCGTGCATGGTGCTGATCGTCTCGGGCGGCCATACGTCCTTGCTGCTCGTCCGCGACCTGGCGGGCGAGCCGATCGTGCACCTGGGCGACACCCTGGACGACGCAGCGGGCGAGTGCTTCGACAAGGTCGCCCGCGTCTTCGGCCTCCCCTATCCCGGCGGGCCCGCCATCGACCGCGCGGCACGGGACGGCGACCCCGCCTCGGTCTCCTTCCCGCGGCCGCTCACGGGTCCCCGCGACGATCCGTACGCGTTCTCCTTCTCCGGGCTGAAGACCGCCGCCGCCCGCTGGGCCGAGGGAATCCGCGGCAGCGGGCACGCCCTGCCCGTCGCGGACGGCGCCGCCGCGCTTCAGGAGGCCGTCGCCGATGTGCTGACCCGCAAGGCCGTTGCCGCGTGCAGGGACCACGGTGTGGACACGCTGGTCGTGGTCGGGGGCGTCGCCGCCAACTCCCGGGTGCGGGCCCTCGCCGAGGAGCGCTGCCGTACGGCGGGGATCGCGCTGCGGGTGCCGCCCATGCGGCTGTGCACCGACAACGGCGCGATGATCGCCGCCGTCGGGGACCTGCTCGTCCGCGCCGACGCCGCGCCGGCACCGCTCGACGTGTCCGTCGATCCGTCGGCGCCTTTGGAGTTCGCGGCACTGCAGCCGTCGACGGTCCCGGGCCGGGCGGCCGCATGACCATCGATGTCCAACTCGTCGACGGCGCCACGCTGTTGTCGCATGCGACGGGGATACGCAAGGTCTACAAGGAGTCGTTCGGCTCCCCGCCCTGGGAGGAGAGCGACGATCAGGCGGCGGCATACCTTGAGCGGCTGACAACGGACGTCGAACGGCCGGGATTCACTGGGGCGTTGGCGCTCAAGGGGGCCGAGGTGGTGGGCTTCGCGGCTGCCTGGACCACTCCGTCGCCGTTCCCGTCCGGACGCTGCTACCCCCAGGCCGCGGCGGCTCTGGGAGCCCGGCGCACCGCGGAGTGGCTGTGCGCGGGCCTGGAGGTCGACGAGCTCGCCGTCGGCGAGGCGGCCCGGAGGCGAGGGGTCGGCAGGACGCTGCTCGCCGCCGTCACCAGTGCTGTTCCGGACGGCAGGTGCTGGCTGCTCACCTCGGTCCGCGCCGAGTCCGCCCTGCGCTTCTACCGGCGGCTCGGATGGCGCCAGGCGACCCACCCGGCCCCGTCGGGCCGCGGTTCCGCCGTCTTCCTCGGTCCCGGCCATCCGGCCGAACTCCCCTTCTGACCGGCCGACTTCCTGACTTTCTCACCGCCCGGACCGCCTGACCGCCCGACCGCTCCCACCGCCCGGAGTCGCCTTGCGCACCGCCGAGATCCGCAGCCGCTTCCTCGACTACTTCGCCGAGCGAGGGCACACGGTGGTCCCCGGCGCCCCGCTGCCCACGCCCGACCCGACGCTGCTCTTCGTCAACGCGGGCATGGTGCCGTTCAAGCCCTGTCTGACGGGTGAGACGCCCGCCCCCTGGCCGCGGGCGGCAAGCGTGCAGAAGTGTGTGCGGACCCTGGACATCGAGGAGGTCGGCCGGACCACACGGCACGGCTCCTTCTTCCAGATGAACGGCAACTTCTCCTTCGGCGACTACTTCAAGGAGGAGGCGATCGCCTTCGCCTGGGAGCTGTCCACCAAGCCGGTCGCCGAGGGCGGATACGGCCTGGAGCCGGAGCGGATCTGGGTCACGGTCCACCACTCCGACAGCGAGGCACGCGCCCTGTGGCGGCGCGTCGCGGGGCTGCCGGACGGGCGCATCGTCTCCCGAGGGGACGAGGACAACTACTGGTCCATGGGCGTCCCCGGGCCATGCGGTCCCTGCTCGGAGCTGTACTACGACCGCGGGACGGCCTTCGGGAAGCCGGGCGGGCCGGACGCCGACGAGGACCGGTACATGGAGTTCTGGAACCTCGTCTTCATGCAGTACGAACGAGGCGAGGGCCACGGCAAGTCCGGCTACCCGATCCTCGGCGAACTGCCCAGCCGGAACATCGACACCGGAATGGGCCTGGAACGTATGGCCACGCTCCTCCAGGGCGTCGGCAACCTCTACGAAATCGACGAGACCTGGCCCGTCCTCGAACGGGCCGCCCGGCTCACAGGCGTGGCCTACGGATCGGACGAGGACGGCGACGTACGGCTCCGCGTCGTCGCCGACCACGTACGTACGGCGCTGATGCTCCTCGCGGACGGCACCACCCCGGGCAACGAGGGCCGCGGCTACGTCCTGCGCCGCATCCTGCGCCGGGCCGTACGCTCCATGCGCCTGCTCGGCCACCACGACCCCGCGCTGCCCGAACTGCTGCCCGTGGCCCGCGACTTGATGGCGCAGAGCTATCCCGAGGTGGCCGGTTCCTTCGAGCGGATCGCCGACCAGGCGTACGCCGAGGAGGAAGCCTTCCGCTCCACCCTCCGCCAGGGCACGACGATCCTCGACACCGCCGTCGCCAAGGTCCGGGCGGAAGGCGGCAGTTCGCTCCCCGGCTCGCAGGCCTTCATGCTGCACGACACGTACGGCTTCCCCATCGACCTGACGCTGGAGATGGCCGCCGAGCAGGGCGTCACCGTCGACCGCGACGGCTTCACCGAGCTGATGTCGCAGCAGCGTGAACGCGCCCGGGCCGACGCCCGCGCCCGCAAGTCCGGCAGCACGGTGAACACTTCGGAACTGCGCACCGTACTCGGCGAACACGGCCCCACCGACTGGCGCGCCTGGGACGCCCTCACCACCGACTCCCGCGTCCTCGCCCTGCTCGGCACGGACGGAACGCTGCCCGTCGCCCGTACGGGAGACATCGTCACGGTGGTCCTGGACCGCACGCCCTTCTACGCCGAGTCGGGCGGTCAGGAGAGCGACGCGGGGCATCTGACCGGCGCGTCCGTGGAGGCCGACGTCCTCGACGTCCAACGCCCCCTGCCCGGTCTCGTCGTCCACCAAGTCCGCGTCACCGCGGGGGAACTGGCCGCCGGCGACCCGGTTCACGCGGCCGTCGACCCCGAGTGGCGGCTCGGCGCGCGGCAGGCACACTCCGGCACCCACGTCCTGCACGCCGCACTCCGCGAGATCCTCGGCCCGGGAGCCCTGCAGTCGGGCTCCTACAACCGCCCCGGCCACCTCCGCCTGGACTTCCCCTGGCGCGGGGCGCTCAGCGCCTCCGCCCGCAGCGAGATCGAAGAGGCCGCCAACCGCGCGCTGCGCCGCGATCTGCCCGTGGACGTACGGTGGATGACGCTGCCCGAAGCCAGACAGGCGGGCGCACTCGCCCTGTTCGACGAGACGTACGGAGAACAGGTACGGGTCGTCGAGATCGGCGGAGCCTGGTCCCGCGAACTGTGCGGCGGCACCCACGTCGCTCACGCCTCCCAGGTGGGCGTCGTCGCCCTCACCGCCGAGTACTCCGTCGGTGCCGGCATGCGCCGTCTCGAAGCAGCCGTGGGCAACGAGGGGTTCGGCCACCTGGCACGCGAGCGGGACCTCGTCTCCCGTATCGCCGAACAGCTCCAGGCCCCGCGTGCCGAACTCCCCGACCGCATCGCCACCCTCCTCGGCCGTCTCAAGGCGGCCGACCAGGAGAATCAGCGGCTGCGCGAGCGTGAGAACGCGGCGCGGGCCGCCGAACTGGCAGCCGGCAGCCGGGAGATCGGCGGCGCACTTCTCGCCGCGTCAGTGATCGAGGGGGACGGGCCCGCGGCGCGGCGGCTGGCCCGGTCCGTACGCGACAAGCTCCCCCAGGGCCGCCCCGGCGTCGCCGCCATCGCCGCACGCGACGGCGACAAGGGCCTCATGGCCGTCGCCCTCACCCCCGCCGCCCGCTCAGCCGGCCTCTCCGCCGGCACCCTGGTCAAGGAGGCCCTCCAGGGCCGCGGCGGCGGCACCGACGACGTCGCCCAGGGCGGCGGCATCCCCGCGGACCAACTCGACCAGGCACTGCGCAAGCTGACCGACACCCTCGCGGCAACGGCCTGAGGCGGACAGGGCGTCGACCGAGGGTTCCGCGCAGCCCCGACGCCCCCGGTCCACCGGCCCGTCCACCGAGCCCCGCCCACCGGGGTCCGTCTCCTGAAGCCGCGGGCCTGTACGGCGTGAAGGCGAAGCCCGGCGCAGGAACCGAGTCCCCTGCCCGTCCGACTACTCACGTACGGCACAGCGGACGCCCCGCCGTGCCACACGTGACGAGGCGTTCGAAGGGCACAGCATGGGCGGTCTGGGTGTGACGTTGAGGGACGTCGCATGCCGTCACGGCAAGGTCGAGGCAGTTTCCGGTGTGGATCTGGAGGTCGTGGCGGGAGAGCGGGTCGCCCTGACCGGGACCAACGGATCAGGCAAGACGACACTGCTGCGCTGCGTGCTGGGCCTGCACCGGCAGTGGACGGGCACCATCGATGTCGGCGGGAGAGGAGCGGACTCGAACGCCGAGTGGGCCTGGCGCCGCCGCTCGTGCGCATGGATTCCGCAGAAGCCGGTGCCGGGCCGCTTCCCGCTGCTGGCCGGCGAGTTGCTCGCCAGCAGCAACGCGCCGGGAGCGGCTGCCGAAGCCGCCGTGCGGCTCGGGGTGGGAGGCCTGACGGACCGGCCCCTGCGGACCCTGTCCGGCGGACAGCTGCAGCGGATGTATCTCGCCCGGGCGACGGGCTGCGTCGCCGCCGGTGCCGGAGTGGTTCTCGCCGACGAGCCCACGGCGGCGCTGGACTTCGAAGGGCAGGAAGAGGCCGCCGACGTCCTCACTTCACTGCCCGTCACCCTGCTCGTGGTGACCCATGACCGCACCATGGCGGACCGGTGCGACCGGGTGCTGGAGATGGCGGCCGGACGGTTGCGGGAGGCCGGGTGACCGTGGTGGCCGACGTCGGGGCCCTGTTGCAGCTGGTGCCGGTGCAGCGCGCCGCTCTCGCTCTGCTGCTGGCGGCGCTGGGCCTGCCCGTGATCGGTGTGGTGATCGTCGGGCTCGACATCATGCCGGTGCGGTTCGCGATGATGCATGTCGCTCTGCTGGGCATCGCCGTCGGCATGCTGACGGGGCTCGACCCCGTGCTCTGTGCGCTTGTGGCCTGTGCCCTGGCCGGGGCCGGCGTGGCGCCCCTGGCCCGTACACCGGACGGACTGTCCGGCGCCATGGGCCTGTTGATGAGCCTCGCCATCGCCGCCGCCCTGCTGGTGCTGTCCGTCGCGGGCATCAACGCCTCCGGCGCCTTCGCGCTGCTGTGGGGTTCGATCCTTTCCGTGGGCTCCGCCGACGTATGGGTGCTCGGCACCCTCGCGGTCACGGTCTGCGCTCTCTTCCTGTGGCGGCGCCGGGAGGTGTCGCTGCTGCTCTACGACCGGGAGCTCGCACTGTGCTCGGGCGTGCCGGTACGTGCCTTGACGCTCGTGCTCCTGGTTCTGGTCGCCGTGGCGGTCGCCGGGGCGATCAAGCTCACCGGCGCGCTGCTCGTCGATGCCCTGACCCTGCTGCCCGCGCTCGCTGCCCGGCGTCTTGGCACGTCGCTCAAGTCGATCACGCTGTGGGCCGTTGCGATCGGCGTCGTCGTCAATCTGACGGGATTCCTCGCCGCTCTTGCCCTGGACCTGCCTCCCGGCCCCGTCCTCGTCCTGGCGGCGGGGTTGGTCGTCATTGCAGTTCACCTCATACCCGAACGGAGAGTCACCTCATGGCGCTCAACCGCGTCCGTTTCAGTTCCTTCCTCGCACTGAGTGCCGCGATTTCCCTCACGGCCGGCTGCGGCGGCTCGTCCGGCTCCGCATCGAACGGCGGAGACGAGAAGGGCAAGGGACCCGTGGTGGTCGCGACCACCACGTGGGAGGGGGCGTTCGCCAAGGCGGCAGGTGCCGAGGACGTGAAGGTGATCGTGCCGCAGTCGGTACAGCACGCACCCGACTACGACCCCAAGCCCACGGATCTCGCGACCGTCGCCAAGGCCGATTACGTGCTCTACGCACCCTTCGAGCCGTACGCGGCGAAGATCAAGGAAGCCGCGGGCTCGAAGGCCGAGCTCGTCGAGACGAAGCTCGACAACGACCCGCGCAACGTGAAGTCCGAAGTGACGCGCCTCGCCGGGAAGTTCGGCACCGAGGACATGGCCAGGAAGTGGAACAAGGACTTCGGCGCCAAGTACGGCAAGCTGTCCTCGCAGCTGAAGTCCTCCTGGAAGGACGGTGAGCGGCCGACGGCGGTCAGCCAGGTCTTCACCGTCTGGTCCGCCCGGATGGCAGGGGCGAAGATCGCGGGCACGTTCGGGCCGGAGGCCGTGACCGCCGGCCAGCTTTCGAAGCTGTCGAAGAAGAAGCCCGGACTCGTCGTGGACAACGAGCACATGTCCACCGGCACCGTCCTGCCGGATTCGGACGCGAAGCAGGTGAAGGTCGCGAACTACCCGGGTGAGGATCTGGAGCTCTGGCCGGTCTACCGGAAGGCGGCCGCCGAGCTGCGGAACGCCATGTCCTGAGCGGGAGCTGAAGCATTCGGAGGCGGGGGCGGCAGCCCAGGCACAGCCGAGGGCCGCGGCCCCCTCCCTCTATGCGGGTCCCGCCACGGGTACGGGTGCCGTCCCCTCCCGGGGCCCGCCCAGTTTCATCAGCCGGTCGCGCAGGGCCGCCCGGTCGGTCTTGCCCGCGGGCGTGAGCGGGAGTTCCTGCACGAGCAGCAACCGCTCGGGGTGCTTACGCCGTTCCAGACCCCGCCGGGTCAGGTGCCGGCACAGTGCTTCGAGGCCGAGGGCGTCGTCGCCTCGGGTGACGACGCAGGCCGCGAGCCGTTCACCCATCAGGTCGTCCGGGACCCCCACGCACGCCACGTCCCGGACGAGCGGATGGGAGGACAGCTCCCGTTCGACCTCCGCCGGGGAGATGTTGGCGCCACCGCGGATGACGACGTCCTTGAGCCGTCCGACGACGTGGAGGATGCCGTCGTCGTCGAGGAATCCGAGGTCCCCTGTGCGGACCCAGCCGTCCGGCGTGCGGTAGCGGGCGTCCAGATCCGGGGCGCCGACATAGCACATGGGGGTCATCGGGCCGCGGGCGATGATCTCCCCGACGCTTCCGCCCGGTGCCTCGGTGAGGTCCTTCGAATCGATGTCGGCGATCTTGATGTCGGCCACGCGCGGGTCGGGCCTGCCTGCGACGACAGCGGGGCTTCCCGCGGTCTCAGGTACTTCACCGTCCAGGCCGGTATGGCAGTTGACGCCGTCCGCCGACCCGTACAGGTTGACGACCGGGGCGCCGAAGGCGCGGCGGGCGCCGGCCGCCGTGGTCTCGTCCAGCACCGATCCACCGAGCACCAGAGCTGCCGGTGAAGGGAGTCCCGCGGGTTCGGTCCCGCTCCGGCCTTCCTTGTCGAGGCTTTCGAGGATCATGCGCACCATCGTCGGTACGCCCAGGACGTGGGTCGGTTCGTGTTTCCGGACCGCCGCGAGGGCGCCCTCCGGTGTGAAGTGGTCGAGGAGCACCAGCGTGCCGCCGTGCCTGGCGAGGGTGACCGAGGTGCCGTTGGAGCCGAAGGCGGACGCGAGCGGCACGAGGAAGAGGCAGCGGGGCGGCGCGTCGTCGAGCAGCAGCGAGCCGAGGAAGTTGCCACGGCCGCCGGCGAGGGCGTTGTGCGAGTAGGCGACCATCTTGGGTTCCGACTCGGAACCCGAGGAGACCAGGATGCGGGCCGGGCCGTCGGGGTCGGGACGTGCCGGGGTGAAGGCCGCCGGATCCGTACGCAGGAGCGCCGAATACGGCACGGTGCCGCAGGGGGCGTCGCCCGGGCCGCAGGCGATGACGTGGCGCAGGGCGGGCAACGCCGGGGCGAGCTCCTGGAGTTCGGCCGCGTGGTGACTGCCGCGGTGCTCCGTGACGGCGATGACTGCGACGGCTTCGGCGCGGCGCAACAGGCACTCCGCTTCGAGGCTGCCGCGGCCGACGGGGAACGGCAGAGCGACCGCTCCGACCGCGGCCAGGGCCAGGTCGGCGATCACCGCGTCGCGGCCGTTGGGCAGCTGGACGCCGACCACGTCACCCGGGCCTATGCCGAGTTCGCCGAGGCCGGTTGCCAGACGCCGCACCTTTCGGTCCAGGGCCGCGTAGCAGAGCTTGCCCTTGGCGTCGATCACCGCGGTCCGGTGCGGGTCCGCGATCTGCCGGGACCGGTAGAGGCTGTAGAGGTCAAGATCGGGACAGGTGCCGTCGGCAGCCCACGAACGACGTTGCCGTGCGGGCAGGAGGTCGTGCAGGACGAGGGTCACGCGAAGCTCCAGGGGTCGGGGACGGCGAACGCGCCGTGCCGGTCGCGCCGGATCAGGCCGGCGAAGCGGGCATCGTGGTCCAGCGAGGTCAGGCGGTTGGTGACGGCGGTGGCGGCCAGTCCGTGTGCGCGCAGCCTGTCGACGGCGTCCGCGGTGGTCAGACCGCTCAGGTCGTGGCCGGCGGCTTCGGACGCGTGTGCGTCAGCGGGTGCCACCCAGCCGTCGGCGGTACGCAACGGCCGGCGGAACCCGGCCGGGCGCCGGGTGCCACGGCCCTCCGCGGCCCGGCGCAGGGCGGGGGCCAGCAGGATGTCGGCCGCGCCGAGCAGTGAGGAGTCGGCACGCACCCCGTGGCCGTACCGCTCACGCTGGAGGAGCGCGGCGAGGACGGTCTCCGTGCCGAGCAGACCGCCCATGACGTCGAGCAGGGTCATCAGGGACGGAGCCGGGGGTTCGCCTGAGGGGCGGGCGGCCTCGCCCATGCCTGTGCGTGCCTGGACCATGAAGTCCGTGCCCATGGGGGCGTTCTGCAGCCGGCCTGCCCAGCCACTCGTGCAGCTGTAGACGAGGCACGGGTTCACGGCCGCGAGGTCGCCTGCGTCGAGGCCGAGCTGTGCGGCCTTCCCCGGCGCCCAGTTGTGCACGAAGACATCCGCTTCGGCGGCCATCTCCCGCAGACGCTCCCGCCCCGACGGGGACTTGATGTCGACCTCCGCCGCCTGCTTGCCGCGGTTGAGCGCCAGCCACCGGGCCGAGACGCCCGAGCAGGCGGGCGGCATGCCGCGCAGCGGGTCACCGCCGGGCGGTTCGATCCGTATCACTTCCGCGCCGAGCAGGCCGAGCAGGTGCGCCGTGAGCGGTGCCTGGATGCGGCGCCCTGCTTCGAGCACGGTGACCCCGGCCAGGGGGGCGGTACCCGCTTCCGGACGAGTGGGCTCGTACGGGCCGGCTCCCAGCTCGGTCAGCCTCCAGGGCGCCGCACCGTCGTGTTCGGCGGCACGGTCCGCCACGGCACGCAGTGCGCACACCTGCGCGCCGGAGTCGTCCGCGGCCGCCCGGATGCTCTGCCAGGACTTGTCGCGCGTCGTCGCATGCAGGACTTCGGGGAACGGTGCGCAGGCTGTCGCGTAACGGAACTGGAAGGGGCGCCAGCCGCTGCGTACGGCGTCCCTTGGTGCCCCCAGGGCCTGCCAGAAGGCGGCCCACGCCGTGGGGTCGAGCGTCTCGAGCTCGAAGACCGTGCCGTCGGCGGACGAGAACGGCGGCCCGCCCGGCGAGAGTTCACACGCCTCCTCCTCGTCCGCCCCTTCGGCTGCGAGGTATTGGGAGACGGACAGCAGACCGGCCCTCGGCAGACTCGTCGTCACCTGGTGCGCCCGCATGCCGCGGGCCTCCGCGAGCAGGCCGGCCAGCAGGCCCTGCACCCCCAGCAGGCCCGTGGCAGCCGAGACGTAGTCGAGGGCCAGCCCCCGTGGCTGCCCGTCCCGCCTCCCGTGCACGGCCATGATTCCGGTGGCGGCCTGTGCTGTTGCCTCGTCCACGACGCCGCTCGCCTCGTTCACGGCGTGCATCCGGACCTCGACGGGGCCGAAGCCGTCACCGGATGCCGTGATCCGGCCGGGGACGTCCGGAGTCGTTCGCCGGGGCTCGGCCTCCGCCCCGAGGAGACGGAGATGGCCGCTCACGAGCCCGCTCGTGCCCGGCGGCGACGAAGCCTCCAGGCTGAGGCCGTCCAGGGGCAGCCCCGTACGCCTGACGGTCGGTGATGCCATGCCTCTCCTCTCCTGTCCTCTCCTGACGCGGCCGATGGCGAGCGCCGGGCGTCCGCGACGCGGGAACCCGGGAGCCCTCGCGCCCGACCAGTTCCACGGAGAGGCAGTCGTACCGCCTCACCGAGAGGTTCCCGACGATCAGGAGAATGCGGTGGAGAGTCTCGGCCGGACGGGGCACGGCCGCCCCGGATGCCCCGTCGGACACGTCGAGTTGGCAGACCGGGTCGCGGATTTCGTCAGCAGCCGTGTGATGCCGCGGGAGCAGGTCCTGGATGCGGGCGGCGAGCCTGCCGCCGCCGCCATGCGCGGACTTCAGCGCGAGGCCAGGCGGGAAGGACTGTGGGCTCTGCCGCTGCCCGCCGAACTCGGCGGGCAGGGAGTCGCGTTGCCGGAGCACGCTCATCTCGCCGAGGCGGAGGGGGCGAGCGACCACGGTCCCGTCGCCCTCGGGTCCGCGCCGCTCCTGGACGTGCTGATGCTGCAGCGCCACGGCTCCGACCGTGTGCGGCGGGAGTATCCCGCCCGCATCACGGCCGGGGAGATGAGTGCCTGCTACGCCATGACGGAGCCGGGGGTTCCCGGCACGGACCCTCCTGCCGTCCGCACCCGGGCGGTGCAACAGGGGGACGGGAGCTGGCAGATCAGCGGCCGCAAGTGGTTCACCTCCGGGGCCGCCGGAGCCGACCTGGTCACCGTGCTCGCACGGACCGACGGCCTCGCCGGCGACCGCGAGGGGTTGTCCCTCTTGCTGGTCCCCACATCGGCGTCCGGGTTCCGCGTCGTACGGGAGCTGCCCGTCATGGGTGCCGGCGGACAGTGGGAGATCGAGTTCGACCACGTCACGGTGCCTGCCGACCATCTGCTCGGCGACCGGGGGAAAGCCCTCGCCGTCGCGTCGGAGCGTCTGCAACTGGGACGCGCTCTGCGGTGCCTGCGGTGGCTCGGCCAGGCCCAGCGCGCCTTCGGCCTCATGCGGGAGCGTGCCGCGGAACGGACCGGGGCCCGCGGAGTCCTGCTGGGGGAACAGCAGTTGGTGCAGCGGCACGTCTTCGAGGCGCTGCTCGCGATACGTACGACCCGCCCGCTCGTCCACGAAGCGGTCGCGCGGATCCATGCGGGAGACGAGGCGCATGTGGAGGTCGGCCTCGCCAAGGTGGCCGCGGCTCGCATGCTGCAGCAGGTGGCGGACGCCGCGATCCAGATACACGGAGCGGAGGGGCTGGGCCCCGGCACTCCGCTGCCGGCGCTCTTCCGCACGGGCCGCGCGGCACGCATCCTCGACGGGCCGGACGAGCTGCACATGACGTCCGTGGCGCGGCGCGTGCTCCGCCTGCGCTGAGGGGAGACCCGGGCTTGCCCGCCTCTCACGTCTCGTTGACGCCGACGAGGCCGGTGAGGACGGCGAGTCCGAGGGCCAGGAAGAAGTCGCCCCAGATCAGCTCGTGCCGCACGGCGATCCCGTTGCCGGCGTCGTAGCAGCCGTCCAGGAGCATCCCGGCAGGACGGTCGTACGCGTCGGCGCCGCTGCCGCCGCCGGTCGTGTGCTCCCGTACGAGGGTCCGGAGGATCAGCGTCGCCTGCTCATGCAGCTCCCTGCGCTCCTGAACCGCGGCGATCTTCAGCAGCGCGACGGCTGCGACGGCCGCCGCGGACGTGTCGAGGGGGCTCCCGGGCCTGCCGGGCTCGGCGAGAGGGATGAGTGATCCGTCCGGGGGCCGCATCCAGTGGGCCGTCAGCCGCACCGCCGCTGTGTTCAACCGGGATTCCGCGCCGTGCCCGGGGGCAAGCCGGGCCAGCCCGTCGGCGACCGCGAGGAGCAGCCACGCGCTGCCGCGGCTCCAGCCGGGCGCAGGCTCATCGCACGGCTCCCAGCCGGAAGCGGCCTCGTAGCGCCAGGCCGGTCTCAACGGCTCCTGGCTGAGGCAGAGTTCGAGGTGCCTTTCCAGATGGGACAGTGCCGCCGCATCCCCTCCGGGCCTGGTGGAGGAGAGCAGCGGGACCATGCCGGGTACGGCGTCGGCGCGCGCCAGCAGACGGGGGCCGCCGAACGCCGAACCCCATGGCACCAGGCCGAGTTCGGGGTCCATTGCGGCGAGGCAGGCATGGCCGGCCCGCTCCCTGAGCTCATCCGCGCGTCTCCCCGACGCCAGGGCCGTGCCGTACCAGTGGATCAGCCCCCGCGTGGCGGTGTCGTCGGAGAGCCTGTCCGCCAGCATGTCCGTGGTCCCCCACGCCACGGTCCGGTCGCGCTGCGCGCCCGTGTGCCTCGCACGCAGCCAGAGCAGGCCGGACCAGAACCCGCCGGTCCAGGACCCCCGGCGGCTGGTGGTCCACCGTCCGCTCTCCGGGTCGGCGAACAAGGGGAAACGATGGGCGACTTCGTCCCGGGTGAGGACCGCTCGTGACAGGACCGCCTCCAGCGCCGGCGCTGCCCACGACTCACGGGTCATGCCGAAGCCGCCTTGCCGCGGCGGTCACGGAGGGCCCACAGTGCCGCGATCGCGCAGGCCCCGGCGAACTCCGCCGCCACCAGCAGCCATCCTGGTACGTAGCCGGCCGCCTCGAGCAGCACCCCGAACAGCGGTGGTCCCACTGCGAACCCCGCGAAGAAGCCCGCCGAGACCAGAGCGGAATCCATCCCTGCGCGGCCCTGCACGGCACGCTTCATCACCAGCACCATGGACACGGCGTTGCCCGAGACCGCGAACACCCCGACGGCCACCGCCGCCGCCCAGACCAGGGCGTGCAGTTGAGCGGCGCCGGCGAGCAGGAGCGCGGCGCCGACCGCACCTGCCGCCAGCCAAGCGGGCAGCACCTCGGCACGTCCCGGTCCCCCTGCCGCCTTCGACCAGCCCACGCGGCCGGCGATTCCGGCCACGCCGAGGACCGCCACGAGAGCGGCGGCGGCGGTCGCATCCAGGCCCAGGCTTCTGCTGCCGTACAGCGCGAGATACGTGTTGACCGAGGCGATCCCCGAGCCCAGCAGCAGCGAGAAGCCCGCGAGCCACGCGACGGTGCCCCTGAACATCACCGGGTGGCTCAGGCCCGGTCGCCGGGAAGGTGCGTCCGGTGGCAGCGCCACCGCGGCCCAGGCGGCCGCAGCCGCGGCGGCCCCGGCCGCCGTCCATACGGCGCCTCGCCAGCCGACGCTCCCGGCCAGGACGGCCAGTGGAAACCCCGCGGCGAACGCGCCGAGCTGGACGCCGGACTGCTTCATCCCGGTGACCGGTCCCCGTCGGTCCGGTGGGACAGCGGCCAGAACGGCCTTGTTGGTGGCGGGATTGGCCAGCGCCTGGGGCAGACCGCCGAGCGAGACCGCCGCGAGCAGCAGACCGGCTCCGGGCGCGGAACCGATGAGCGCGAGGGATGCGGCGGCGACCAGCAGCAGGGCCACCGTGGAGCGCCGCGGCCCGACCCGGTCCACCAGCCGGCCGCCCAGCGGCGACAGCACTGCGGCCGTGCCGAACCCGAAGGTCGTCGTCAGACCGAGAACGGTCGGCGAGATGCCCAACTCACCCACGAGCCGGGGCCCCAGCGCCCCCAGAAGGAACAGCTGCATCATGGAGAACGCCATCGCGCAGGTCAGCAGCGCCGTCAGCGCCGCGTTCCCCGGCCGGACTTCCTCGCTTGCGCCATTCGACTGCGGCGGTTCGTGCTGCGCCCTCACTGATGCTCTCCGTCTCCGCTGCGGCTGCGGCCACGCGCCGCTCCTGGCTTCCGGACCTCTGCAGGAGTCGGGCTGCGTGCGCGGTGAGTTCCCGCCGTGACGAGCCGTCCGTGAGCTGATTCGCTCTGTGCGCCCGCGCTTCACTCCCGCCGGCCCCTCTGGGTGATCCACGCCACACGTGCCGCGGGGAACCAGCCGGTCCCCGCACCCGACAGGATGGTGGAACGCAGAAGGCTCATGCCAAGGGCCACGGGGGGGCTCCGGCGCTGCGGCCCGACGTCGTTCCCCCGATCCGTGGAGGACCCATGACCGACCCCGTCCATGAGGGAACCCCCGAGGCATCCGCCTCCGCCTTCGGGCGGTGGCTGCCGGCACCGGCCGTGGCCGGGTTCGTGCTGCTGCTGGCGGTGCTGTTCGCGGTCTCCTACGCGGCCGGTGCCGTCGCCGGACCGGTGGCACCGGGGATGCGGCCGATCCACGGGGACCCCGGCGGTCCGAAGACGGGCGAGCACGGGGAGGGGCACGACACGCACGGCCTGAGGCTTCCTCCGCGTCAGGAGGCAGGACGGTGACGGACAGCAAGCCCGGCGCGGCTTCACCTCAGGAGCCCGCGCGGGCGTCCGGGGACGCCGCCACGCACAAGTCCCCGCCCGTCAGCAGCGTGCTGGTCGTCGGGGGGATGACGTGCGCGGCGTGCGTGGGCCGGGTCGAGAAGAAGCTCGGCCGGCTGGAAGGGGTCTCCGCGACGGTCAACCTCGCCACCGGCAGGGCCATGATCGACCACCCGGCCTCTCTCCCCGTCACAGAACTGATCACCACTGTGGAGGGGGCTGGGTTCACGGCGAGCCTCCCGGAGCCCGCACCGTCTCCGGGCGCCGGCGGCGCGGCCGGAGGCGGGCCCTCAGCCGCTCCCGTCCCGGGCGGGGAGACCAACGAGCAGGCGTGGAACCGGCTCATGGTCACGCTGGTGCTGTCCGTACCCGTGCTGGTGCTGTCGATGGTCCCCGCCTGGCAGTTCCGCAACTGGCAGTGGTTGTGCCTGACCCTGGCGGCTCCCGTCGCGACGTGGAGCGCCTGGCCCTTTCACCGGCGCGCCCTGCGCGGGCTGCGGCACGGCGAGGCCACCATGGACACGCTCGTCTCGCTCGGAGTCGCCGCTTCTTTCTCGTGGTCGTGCTACGCCCTCTTCGGTGGCGGGGCGGGCGTCCCCGGCATGACGATGCCCTTCACGCTGCTGCCCTCCCCCGGCGGTACGGCTCACATCTATCTGGAAGCGGCCGTCGCCGTCCCGCTGTTCGTCCTCACCGGCCGCATGCTGGAGAGCCGGGCCCGGCACCGTACGGGCTCTGCGCTGACCTCTCTCGCGGAACTCGCCGCCAAGGACGCCCTCCTGCTCGTGGACGGCGAGGAGCGGCGCGTCCCGATCGGTGAACTCCAGGTCGGCGACCACTTCCTGGTCAAGCCCGGGGAGCGCGTGGCGACGGACGGCACCGTCGTCGAAGGCAATTCGGCGCTGGACCTCTCCCTGATCACCGGGGAGAGCCGTCCCGTCGAGGCGGGCCCCGGTGCACGGGTCGTCGGCGGGGCCCTCAACTCCGGCGGCCTGCTCGAAGTACGGGCGAGCGTCGTCGGGGCCGGCACTCAACTCGCCCGCATCACACGTCTGGTGGAGGAGGCACAGACCGGCAAGACGAAGGTGCAGCGTCTCGCCGACGCCATCGCAGCCGTCTTCGTCCCCGCCGTGCTGACCGTCTCCGTCACCGTCCTCGGCTTCTGGCTCGGTGCCGGGGCCGCGGCCGAATCCGCCATCACGGCGGCGGTCGCCGTACTCGTCGTGGCCTGCCCATGCGCCCTCGGCCTGGCCACGCCCACGGCCTTGCTGGCGGCGACCGGCCGCGGCGCGCAACTGGGCATCCTCGTCCGCGGACCGAGGGCGCTGGAGTCGCTGCGCCGCGTCGACACCGTGGTGCTGGACAAGACGGGCACGCTGACCACCGGACGCATGAGCGTCCTCGGCGTCACCACCTCCGACGGCGCCGACGCGGCCGGTTCCCTGCGCCTGGCCGCTTCGGTCGAACGAGCGTCCGCGCACCCGCTCGCCGCCGCGATCACTGCCCACGCTGTGGGTCTGGAGCAGGCACAACCGCTGGCTCGTGCAACGGAGTTCACCGACGTCCCGGGGCAGGGTGTGAAGGCGAACGTCGAAGGCAGGGCCGTGCAGGTCGGCCGCCCGCACGACGAGTACGGCCTTCCCGGTCCGCTGCGTGACGCCGTGCGGACGGCCGAGGATGAAGGCAGCACAGCGGTGCTCGTCACGGTCGACGGCGTACCGGACAGCGTCATCCGTCTGGGAGACGCACTGCGCAGCGACGCCTACCGTGCCGTGGACCGCCTGCGCCGTCTCGGACTGGATCCGGTTCTGGCGTCCGGGGACGCGGAAGCCACCGCACGTGCCGTCGCCGCGCGGCTGGGCATCACCGACGTCCACGCGGCGGTACGCCCGGAGGACAAGGCGGCGCTGGTGAAGAGGCTGAAAGAGGACGGCAGCCGGGTGGCCGTGGTGGGGGACGGCGTCAACGACGCCGCGGCCCTCGCCGAGGCGGACCTGGGCATCGCCATGAGCGGCGGCGCCGATGCCGCCATCGGCGCCGCCGACATCACGCTCACCCGCGAGGACATCCAAGCGCTGCCCGACGCGGTGCACTTGGCGCGGCAGACCCTCGGCACCATTCGCGCCAACCTGCTGTGGGCCTTCGGCTACAACCTCGTCACCGTGCCGCTGGCCGCGGTCGGCCTGCTCAACCCGATGTTCGCCGCGGCCGCCATGTCCGCCAGTTCACTGCTCGTCGTCGGCAACAGCCTCCGGCTGCGCACGTGGAGCCCCGCGCCCGGAGGCCGAGCTCGCACACCGTCCCGGCTCGGGACCGGATTCCAGGAGACGGCATGAACTCGCCTGCAAGGACCGGAAACGCACAGGCACTCGTGAACTCGCTGCGGGCCGCGGTCGTTCCGATCGCGACGTGTATCGCTGCTCTGGCGGCGCTGACGGCGTGGACGACCGCGGGCCATGCCGGAGCGCCGCGCGGGCTGGAGGTCACACAGGGCCGCATCTTCACACCACTGCGGGAAGGCGCCACCTCCGCCTTCTTCACCATCCGCAACACCGGTGATGTGAGCGAGCGGCTGACCGGCGTCACCACCGAGCAGGGCAGCCGCACCATGCTGAGCCGGAACGTGACGACAGGCGGGGGCGCACGGAGCATGACGATGGTGCCGTACATCTCCGTCCGCCCGCACGGCACCCTGCGCATGTCGCCGTACTCGCTGAACGTCATGGTCACGCCCGCGCCGAGGATCAAGGCAGGCGAACGGGTCCGCTTCACCCTCCACTTCGAGGATCTGCGGCCCGTCACCGTCCAGGCCGTCGCCGTCCGCCCCGGAGAACTTCGCTGACCGGCGGGTCCCGCCGGGCGGAGAGCAGGCTTTCGGCTCAGGCGACGAGTACGAACATGACGGCCATCACCAGCGCCATCACGCCGTGGCACAGAAGATCGCCGGGCACTTGCTGCGCACTGCTGGAGGCGGCGGGCCGGGCGGAGACCGGCGCCGGACTGCGCGCCGCGTCGAACCCCCGTGCCAGCCACCACAGGCACAGCGCCACGAAGGCGGCGGCCAGGATCCAGGAGACGGTCTGCTGACCGCTGCCGTGCAGCGACATCGCCGCCAGGTCCGCCGGCGCGGCAGCGTGGTGACCGCCCGACGCACCGTGCCCCGCCGCGCCTGAGGCGTGCGGGGAAGCGCCCATCGACTCGTCCATCGCGTGGAGCATCCACGCCATGCCCGCCATGACCGCGGTGTGCGGCAACGCCGCGAGGACCTTCTGCGCACGGGAGCGGCCGGTGCCCCCGGGCCCGCCGGCAACGGCCGCCACCGGGAACCACAGCGCCGCCGCCACGAAGAAGACCGCCTGCGGAACCGCCGGTACGTCCATGCCCTGCGGCCAGCACATGACGGCCATCGCCACCGCCATGGCGGCGTGCAGAAGGTGTGAGACTCCCCCGGCGAGCCGAGGAGCGCGGACAGCCCGCCACAGTGCATAGACCGCCAGCACCGCCAGTGCGGCGGTGAGTATCAGGCGCAGGCCGGGTGCGGAGATCACACGCCCACCTCCTTCGGCTCGCGGTTGCGGCGCATCCGGCCCGTCACCAGATCCACGGTCATGAACAGCAGAAGCGGAATGCCGAGCCAAGGGAGCCAGTACGCCACCAGCGCGGTCACGACGGCGGCGGGAGCCAGCACCCGTCCCGGAATGCGGCGCCATGCGCCCCGCGCCGGAGCCCGTCCGGGCCGTGGCCGCCGGCCGGCGTCGGCACCTCGCGTGGGCCGGCGCAGCCACCACATCCGGTATCCCCAACAGATCATGGCGATCAGCGCGATGGCCAGCAGCGCCAGCACGATCTGGTTGACCAGGCCGAACAGCAGGCCCATGTGCGCGTCCACACCCCACCGGGACAGCTTCGCCAGCAGCGGGTAGTCGTCGAATCGGAGGGTCGCGGTGATCTTCCCGGAGTCCGGCGCGACCGCCACGGAGTCCTGCCGCTCGGGCCAGGAGCGCGTGTTCTCCTTCACGACATACGCACTGCCGCTGTCGGCCGGGGGCGTGATGTCCAGGACGCCTCCGAGTCCGGCCTCCCGTGCCTCACGGACGGCGCCGTCGAAGCCGATGTCCCGGCCGCCCGGCTTCCCCGAGCCGCCGGTGTGATCGGCGTGGGGCACGGTGGCCGCGACCTCCGGCGTGGGGCTGTTCAACTGCTCCCGGAGCTGCGTGATGTTGGCACCCGCGTATGCGGACCATGTCAGTCCCGTGGCCGACAGGCCCAGCAGACCGGCAGCGGCCCACAGCCCGACCGCGCCGTGCCAGGACCTCACCCGGCGGCGCCCGGCGGGTGCCGACCGGTCCGGCAGCAGGGTGCCCCGCAGCTTCCGGCGCGAGCGGCGCATCCCGATCCACAGCACCAGCCCGCCGCCCACCTCGACCCACAGCCAACTCGCCGCGATCTCGCTGTAGTTCCGGCCGAAGTCGCCGAGGTGGAGGTTGCGGTGCAGATCGTCGAACCAGGCGCGAACCGGGAGCCACTGCCCGAAGGTCTCCAGCGTGCCGAGTACCGAGTGGTCGTAGGGGTTCACGAAGGCCGTCCGCGTGTACCCCTCCTTCAGCCCCGGCTCCTCGAAGACGACCCGCGTACTGTCCTCGGGGCCCGGCCCGGTCGTCACGGAGACCAGCTCGCCGTCCGGCACGGCCTTCTTCGCGGCCGCCACCTGAACGGCCAGCCGGTCCGGGTCGCCATCCGGGGTCACCTTCAACTCGTGCTGATACAGCGTCCTCTCCACCTGCGGCATCGCCGTGTAGAACAGGCCGGTCACGGCCGCGACGAGCAGGAAGGGCGCGATGAAGACCCCGGCGTAGAAGTGCAGGCGCAGCAGCAGCGCCCGGATGCCCGCCCGTGTCCCTGTCGCTTCGGTGGCCGGAGCATCGGAGGGTGACTCCTCCAACTCCGGCGTGGTCGCCGTGCTGGTCACCATGCTGTTCCTCTCCGTGCTCCCGTCGCATCCCCGAGGCATGGGGTGCCTGCAGGTAGTCGGGCGGAGGGCGAGTGGGGTTCCGGAACACTCATCCACAGAGATGTGACAGGCATCACACCTCGTGGAGCTGAGGGCTGCCGGGCCGAACGCCCGCCGGCCCCGCCGCTGCGGAGAAGCCGCCTGCCGGCCCGTACCCGCGGTGCGCGGCTCCGGGAGCCGGTAGCGGGGGCTGTTTCACTGCCCCCGATCACGGATCGGGGGCGCAGCGCGACGATTCCCGGCAAGCCCCCGTCGCGGCGGCGCGATGGCGTGCAGGTCGAGGATCTCCGGCCGCGGAGCGATGCCGGGGCCGCCCGCCCGGACCCAGGCGGTGACGTCCTCGGTCGCGTCCGCGCTGTTGACCAGACCCAGCCAGACGGGCCGGGCGCCGGCGGCACGGCCGTCGGCGGAAGGCTGTACGACGATGACGTTGGCCTGGTCACATACGTCCAGACAGCCGGACACGCGAACAGGCGCCTCCTCCCGCAGGCGAGCCGTCTGCGCCGCGTGATCCAGTCCGGTCACCTTGGGGCTGCCGCAGCAGCAGTCCCGGCACACGACGATCCGGCACGGCGCACGGCCGGTCGTCTCCGCTGCCTCCGCCTCGCCGGACACCTCATCGACCGATGCCTCAGGCACGCCGAACCCTCCCTCTCTCCGGGGAGATCCGCCCCGGCACGTCGAGGAGGCGACGGGTGAGTCTCCTGGCTCTCGGGTCAAGGCTCGTCCCGGCCTTCCCACCCCGCCCGGGGCGGTGGCGTGTCGGGGATCCGCTCGCCGATCACAGTGGCGGTACCGCGCCGGATTCACACCGGCTTCCTCCGACCGCCGTCGCCATGTCACGGGCCATCATTCCATCCGGGTGCCGTCCAGGCCGATCGGCCTCGAACCCGCGCTGACGGGCGGGCTGCCGGCCGTGCGTCACAATGACGAGGCAGGGCGACGGGGTTCAGGGTGCCGGTGTGATTCCGGCACGGTCGCGCCACTGTGATCGGGGAGCGGACCCCAGCAAGGCCACGCCCTGTGGTCGCAAAGACTGGAAGACAGGGGCGAGCGGTGATCCGGGAGTCAGGAGACTGACCCGTCGCCGTCCACCGGCTGGGGGCGAGAACACCCCGGGAAGGATCGCGATGCCGAGCCGTGCCGAGATGCGCGCAACAAGTCGTCGAGGTCGGAGCAGGCGCACCGTGATGGCAAGCGCCGGGGCCGTAACGCCATGCCGGCCACGTACAACACCGACATTCCAGGACGGGAGTGCCTGGCCGAGTCGTGGGAAAGCGCCTCGTCGAAGTGGCGATGACACCGTTTCCCCGGGCTTCCCGGCGGACGTGCCGTTCGCGTTCCGCCTCCACGTCGTCGGCGCGCAGCTCCCGGCATGACCAGCCCCTACACGGTCAGAGCGGTGGTCGAGGAGGTCACGGCGCTCGGTCCGTTCTTCGCCGTACAGGCCCACCCGCCCGGCACCGAGCCGCCCGGACCCTGGCAGCCGCTCTCCCGGCCCCTGCTCGAAGCCCGGGTGACAGGCGTGCGGGACTCGCTGGCCGCGGCCGGCGGGCAGCCGCCCGGCGCGGTCGAAACGCGGGTCGCCGCGTCCGTCGCCCACCTGGGACTGGCCGCCCGACTGGTCTCTCCCGCCCTGGCCGCCGCGGTGCTGCACGGTCTGGTACTTGCGTCCGGCCTCGCGGATCTGCGGTGGCAACCCGTGATCGGTGGCCCGGGCCCCCTTTCCCTGCCCGGCGACGCCTTCACCGACGGCCACGCGGATTCGCCGACCGGGATCGCCGACGAACTGAGCAGCCGTCTGCTGGACGGCCCGCTGCGCGAACTCGCCGATGCCATGGCGGAGTTCTCCGTATCCCGGCACATCCTGTGGGGCAACACCGCCTCGGCCGTCAACGGAGCGGCGACCATGATCACATCTTCCCGCCCGGAACTCTCAGCACGGACCCGCACCCTCACGAGCCTCCTCCTGGAGCGGTCCCCACTACGCGAAGCCGGCACCACGACCCCCGACGGAACTTTCCGGCGCCGCAGCTGCTGCCTGATCTACCGTGCCGCACCGGACCGCAACGGGGCCCTCTGCGGGGACTGCGCCCTGTCCCGCTGACCAGCCCGCGGGAAACGGGACCTCAGGACGCGACCGGGACGACCCGCTGCTCCACGCCGGTGTACGAGGCGAGTGGGCGGATCAGGGCGTTGTGCGCGAGCTGTTCGGTGATGTGGGCCGTCCACCCGGTGATTCGGCTCATCACGAAGATCGGCGTGAACGCCGGGATGTCGAAGCCCATCAGGTGGTACGCGAGACCGGCCGGGTAGTCGAGGTTGGGGTGGATGCCCTTGCGGCTGATCATGGCGTCGCGAAGGGCGGCGTGCAGCGCAGCCAACCGCGTGGTCCCGGGATCTCCTGAGCGGGCGATGAGCCGGTCGGTTGCCTCCTGCATGATCGGGACGCGGGAGTCGCCGTGCTTGTAGACGCGGTGGCCGAAGCCCATGATCTTCCGCTTGGTCGTCAGGGCCTCCTCCAGCCACTCGGCGGCACGCTGCGGGTCACGGATCTCGTTGAGCATGTGCATCACGGCTTCGTTGGCGCCGCCGTGCAGCGGCCCCTTGAGTGCGCCGATGGCCGCGGTGACCGCGCTGTAGAGGTCGGAGAGGGTTGAGGTGACGACGCGTGCGGTGAACGTCGAGGCGTTGAAGCTGTGTTCGGCGTACAGGATCAGTGAGATCTCGAAGCAGCGCACGACCTCGGGTTCGGGCACGGTGCCGAAGCACATGTGGAAGAAGTTCTCGGCGTAGCCGAGAGATGTGTCCGGGGTGATGGGGCCGAGTCCGCGCCGCCGACGCTGGTCGGCGGCGACCACGACGGGCAGCTTGGCCAGCAGGGCAAGGGACTTGGCGCGGTTGGCCTCGGGGCTGTCGTCGCCTTCGGTGGGGTCCTCGGCGCCGAAGAAGCTGACGGCGGTACGCAGGACATCCATCGGGTGGCAGGTCTCCGGGACGCGCGCGAGGAGTTCGGCGGTGGTGCGGTCCAGCGGGCGCAGGGCACGCTCCTGTGCCCGGAACTCCGCCAGCTGCGCCGTCGTCGGGAGCTCGCCGTGCCACAGCAGGTAGGCGACCTCCTCGAACGAGCATCGGGCGGCCAGGTCCTGGACGGGATAGCCGCGGTAGGTGAGGGAGTTGGTCGCCTCGATGACGGTCGAGATCTCAGTGGTGTCGACGACGACGCCGGCGAGGCCCCTGCGGATGTCGGATGCAGTGGTGGTCATGTTCGTATGCCTCCGTGTGGGTCCCGGTCAGGCGCCGGGTGGCAGCGTGAAGTCGTGCACGGCGGAGTCGAAGGCCGTGTAGTCGGCGTAGCCGAGCACCTCGTAGAGGCGGGAGCGGGTCTGCATGCGCGGCAGCAGCGATTCCTGTGTGCCTTCGGCGGCGAGCGTGCGCAGCCCGTCCTCGACCGCCCCGTTCATCAGCCGGAAGAAGGTCACGGGATAGAGCGCGATGTCGTAGCCGAGGTCCTGAAGCGTGCGGGTGTTCAGCAGCGGCGTCTTGCCGAACTCGGTCATGTTGGCGAGCAGCGGCACGTCCACGGCCTTGCGGAACGCTTCGAACTCGGCCTCGTCGGCGAGAGCTTCGGGGAAGACGGCGTCGGCACCGGCGTCGACGTACGCCTTCGCGCGGTCGATCGCCGCGTCCATTCCCTCCACGGCCCGTGCGTCGGTGCGGGCCATCAGGAGGAAGTCCGGGTCGCGTCGGGCCTCCGCGGCGGCGCGTACGCGTTGGACCATCTCCTCCCGCGTGACCAGGGTCTTGCCGTCGAGGTGGCCGCAGCGTTTGACGGCCGTCTGGTCCTCCAGGTGCAGCCCCGCGAGGCCGGCGTCCTCGAAGAGCTGGACGGTGCGGGCGGCGTTGACCGGAGCGCCGAAGCCCGTGTCGGCGTCGATGAGAACGGGCAGGTCGGTCACCCGTGTGACCTGCTGGGCGCGTGCGGCGACCTCGGCGGAGGTGGTCAGCCCGATGTCGGGCAGGCACAGTTCGGCGGCGAGCACCGCGCCTGAGAGGTACGCGGCCTCATACCCGTGTTCCTCGATCAGCTTCGCCGAGTACGGGTTGACGGCGCCCGGCATGGTCAACAGGCGCCCGGTGGCGAGCCGTTCGCGCAGTGCCCGGCGGCGCTGTGCGGGCGTCGTGCGGGTGTGCAGCATCAGAACAGCCCCTTCGGAAGCGTGGCGTCGTATGCCGCGACGGCCTCGGTGTCCACGGCCGGGAACAGGTCCGCGAGAGAGGTCGTGTCCAGTTCGGCCAGGCGCCCGGCGGCTGTCAGGAACGCGTCCTGGGCGCCGGGTTCGACGATTCCCTCGGCGAGGGTGCGGAACTTGGCCTCGTACTGTGCGCGGCCGAAGGGGCGCTCCCCCGCCGGGTGCGCGTCGGCGACGGCCAGTTCGTCCTCGATGACGGTGCCGTCCTCCAGCGTGATGACGGCACGCCCCCCGAAGGCCCGCTTGTTCGGGTCCGGGTCGTGGTAGCGGCGGGTCCACTCCGGGTCCTCGACGGTCGAGATCTTCCGCCACAGAGCGACGGTCTCCGCGCGCCGGGCCCGCTCGGGCGCGTATGAACGCTCGTGGTGCCATTCGCCGTCCTCCAGAGCGACGGCGAGGATGTACGGCACCGAGTGGTCCAGGGTCTCGCGGCTGGCCCCGGGGTCGTACTTCTGCGGGTCGTTCGCGCCCGAACCGATGACGTTGTGGGTGTGGTGGCTGGTGTGGAGCACGATCTCCCGGACGCCGGTGAGGGGGCCGGTGCGCTCGCGCAGCCGCCGCGCCAGGTCGATGACCGCCTGCGCCTGGTACTCGGCGGAGTGCTCCTTGGTGTAGGTGTCGAGAATCGCGCGCCGTGCCTCGTCCGCCTCGGGCAGTGCGACGGTGTACGCCGCCTCGGGCCCGTCCAGCATCCAGGCGAGGAAGCCGTCCTCGCCCTCGTAGACCGGGGACGGTGCTCCTTCGCCGCGCATCGCCCGGTCGACCGCTTCGATCGCGGCCTTCCCGGCGAAGGCCGGGGCGAACGCCTTCCACGAGGAGATCTCGCCCTTGCGGGACTGCCGCGTCGCGGTCGTGGTGTGCACGGCCTGCTGGACGGCCTGGTACACCGTCGCGGTCTCCAGCCCCAGCAGTGCCCCCAGTCCGCAGGCGGTGGCGGCGCTGAGGTGGGCCACGTGGTCGATGCGGTGGGCGTGCAGGCAGATGCCCCTCACCAGCGCCACGTGGATCTCGTAGGCGGCGATGACGCCGCGCAGCAGTTCCGCGCCGGAGCGTCCGGTGTGCTGGGCGACCGCCAGCAGCGGGGGGATGTTGTCCCCGGGGTGGGAGTAATCGGCTGCCAGGAAGGTGTCGTGGAAGTCCAGCTCCCGTACAGCCGTGCCGTTGGCCCAGGCCGCCCACTCCGGGGACACCCGCACGCCGGGCGCGGTGCCGAACACCGAGGCGCCGGGCGCGCCGGCGTGCGCGAGTGCCTGGGTGCGGGCGACGGCGACCGGCCGGCGGCGCAGCGAAGCCACGGCGACCGAGGCGTTGTCGATCACGCGGTTCACGGCCATGGCGGTGACCTGCGGGTCGATCGCGCCGGTCTCCTGAGTGCCGGTGGCGACGGCCGCCAGCTTCCACGCGAGCTGCTCCTCGCGCGGCAGCCGGTCGGCGCTGGGGTGGACACGTACCTGGTGGTCGATCACGGGACTCCTCGTTCGGCGCGACGGTGCTTCGTACACATCCTTCGCAACCGAGCATTGCTCCATGTCGCCGTCCAGCGCGACTGGCCCAATCTGCGGAATCTCTCCGTGCCGTACCTGCGAATCTGCGAATTTTGCAAATTCAGCGGATGCTAGCTTGGCAACGACGGCTGGACAGCAGGGCCCGGGATTCGGGAGGAACGGCGACATGGGACGGCCCCCGGCACGGAAGATCTACGCTCATGCCAAGCTGCGCAGGCTCCGCGCTCAGCACGGCATGAACCAGGTCGAGCTGGCCCGCGCCCTGGACATCTCCACCAGCTATCTGAACCAGATCGAACACAGCCAGCGCCCGCTGACCGCCGCCGTTCTGCTCCGCCTGTCCGAAGTGCTGGGCGTGGAGGCGGAGTTCTTCTCCGAAGCCGACGAGGAGCGCCTCACCACGGATCTCCGGGCAGCCCTGGCCGACGAGGCGAGCGGGGTGACCGTGAGCCCCGAGGAAGCCGGCGAGGTGGCCCGTGACCACCCCGAAGCGGCCCGGGCCCTGGTGGCGCTGCACCGGCGCTACCGCGAGTCCTCCGAGCAGGTCGCCGCGCTCGCCTCCGGCGACCCCTCCGCGGCCCTGCCGCCGCTGGAGGCGCACGACGAGGTGCGCGACTTCTTCTACGCCCACCACAACCACTTCGGCCCGCTGGACGACGAAGCGGAGCGGGCCGTGGCGAATCTCGGCCTGGACTCCGCCCGCTCGGCGGCCACAGTGCTGCGGGAGCTGTTCACCGAGCGGCACGGCATCAAGATCGTCCAGTCGAGCCCCGAGCGTGCCGTGTCCACCCGCCGCTTCGACCGCGAGCGCGGGCTGCTCTTCCTCTCCCCTTATCTGACGGAGGGGCAGCAGGCCTTCCAGCTCGCCACGCAACTCGCGATGCTGGAGCACGACGGGCTCCTCGACGCGCTCGCCGACAGCACCACTTTCGCCTCACCTCAGGCCAAGGGGCTCGCCCGTATCGGGCTGGCCAACTACTTCGCGGGCGCGCTGCTCATGCCGTACACCGCCTTCCACGCAGCAGCCGAGGAGCTGCGCTACGACGTGGAGATGCTCCAGACGCGCTTCGGCGTCGGATTCGAGACGGTCTGCCACCGGCTCAGCACGCTCCAGCGCACGGGGCGGCGCGGGGTGCCGTTCTCGTTCCTGCGTGTCGACCGTGCGGGCAACATCTCCAAGCGCCAGTCCGCCACCGACTTCCACTTCTCACGGCTCGGCGGTACGTGCCCGCTGTGGACCGTCTACGAGGCGTTCTCCGCCCCGGGCCGCATCCTCACGCAGGTCGCCGAAATGCCGGACGGCAAGCGGTACTTCTGGGTCGCACGCACCGTGACGCGAGGCGGGTTCGGGCACCGTGCGCCGCGCGCCGAGTTCGCTGTCGCCCTGGGCTGCGAACTGCGGCACGCCCAGCGCCTCGTCTATGCCGAAGGCGTCGCGCTCGACGACCCCGCGGCGGCCACACCCATCGGCCTGGGCTGCCGCATCTGCGAACGCCGCGACTGCGCGCAGCGCGCCCGCCCACCGGCCGGCGGACGCCTCGCCGTCGACCCCGACCGGCGTACGACGATCCCCTACCCGGTCGAAGGGCCGAACGGCGGGAGATAGCGGGAGACAGCCGCCAACGACCCGGCCGGCGATGTCACTTGCAGCACAGACGCAGTCGCCGTCCGACGGACGAGTCGGCACCCGCATCAACGCCGCCCTCCACGCCCACGGCGAGGCGTGCAAGAACCGGGAACTTACGGACGGCGCCAAGGACTTGGGCCACTTGATGGCAGGCCGTGGGCGACGACTCCGTGCTGGCCGAACAGGCCTGCCAACGCTTCGGGCTCCTCGGCGACCCGCGACCAGTTCCGCCCCGAGCGGCGCTTCACCACCGGCGCCCGCCCGGCGGATCTCGCGCGGGTCGAGAAGCGGCCGGCATCTGACGGCATCTGACGGCATCGTTGAGGACGTCCGCGCGTTGACCACTGCCTGACCCCCGGCGCCTTCGGCACGGCGCCGTCCCAACCGCCGGACGAGGGCCGCGCCGGGAACGAGGCCTGAAATCGCCGTCTGGCGGTAGCAGTTCGCCGGCCCGTACGATGCGGGTACGTCCACGCATGAATGGACACCGACAACTCAATGCGTACGCGCCCGGGGAAAGCCGGTGGGATTCCGGCACTGACCTGCAACCGTGAGCGGCTGAGCACCCTCAGCCGCGAGTCGGACCACCCGGCGCGATACGTGCACCGCTTCTCACTGTCATGGTCTGCAGCGTGGAGCCCTCCTGAGCCGTTCCGGGCCCCTGCCGCATTCGTCACCACCGCACGAATGCAGGTACGGGGCCATTTTGCGGGACGCCTCCGGCAGGGGCCCGATGCGGCCTGCCCGGAAGGACTTCTCCCCATGCCCGGCGTCAGACCCGGTGCCGCGAAGACCGCGGCCCTCGCCGCAACCGCTGCCGTTCTCGTCGGGACGTCACCGGCGCTCAGTCCGTCGGCGTCCGCGGCGGCCTCCCAGGCGGCCAAGGGCAGTTCGGGCTACTGCAAGACCAGCGACGGCGTCACCGTCGTCGTCGACTTCCAGGACCTCGGCGGAGGCACCGTCATCCGCTGTGCTCACGGAAGTCAGTCCACCGGCCTGGCAGCGCTCAAGAACGCCGGCTTCAAGATCACCGGCACCAACCGGTGGGGCGAAGCCTTCATCTGCCGCATCGAGGGCAAGCCGGGAGCGGACACCGAGCCGTGCATCGACACGCCTCCGACCTCGGCCTACTGGTCCTACTGGCACTCCTCCAACGGAGGCAGCTGGAAGTACAGCGACTCCGGGGTGACGAACCGGACGCCGCCCAAGGGGAGTTTCGAGGGATGGTCCTTCTCCAAGGACGAGTCACAGTCCACCAGCCCTCCCCCGGGTGTCGCACCCCGGCGGCCCGGAGGCGGGGGCACGGGCGGTGGCGGCAACTCCGGTGGCAGCTCGTCGGGTTCCGGCGGCAACGATGCAGGTTCGTCAGGGGGGTCGTCCGCCAGCGCCGGGAAGGGCGGCCCCGGCGACGCGAACGGCAAGAAGAAGGAGGAATCGAAGACCAAGGACGACTCCAAGGGCAAGAAGGAGGACGAGAAGTCCGCGAAGCCGTCCAAGTCGAAGGATGCGGAGGCCGGTTCGGAAGGCTCGGCCGCAGGGCCCGACGGCACGGAGGGCACAGGCGGCGACGGGCTGAAGACCGCGGACCCCGCGAGGGACGGCGGGGTGCCGGCCGGGACCGTGGCATCCATCGGCGCCGTCGTGCTGGTCGCCGCGGCGGCAGGCGCCACGGCCTGGCGCAGACGCCGCGCGGCCCGGGCGGAACAGGCCGACTGAGCACACATGTCCTCGTCCCGCATCACCGCCGGCCTCACCGCCCGCTTCCGGATACCGCGCTCCCTGCATCCGGGAGCGTGGTGGCTGTGGGCCCTCGGAATGGCCACCGCCGCCAGCCGGACCACGAACCCCCTGCTGCTTCTGCTCATCGTCGCCGTCTGCGGATACGTAGTGGTACAGCGGCGAGGCGACGCACCCTGGGCGCTGGCCTTCCGGATGTATCTCCTTCTGGGCGCCTTCATCGTCTTCATGCGCGTGGTCTTCCGCATCGTCTTCGGCGGAGGGCAGGGAGAGACCGTCCTGTTCACGCTCCCTGAGGTCCCGCTGCCCGAATGGACCGCCGGGATACGGTTGTTCGGGCCGGTGGCCGCCGAGCAGCTGCTGAGCGGTCTGTACGACGGGCTGCGTCTGGCCACCATGCTGGTGTGTGTCGGTGCGGCGAACGCCCTGGCCAATCCGAAACGGATGCTCAAGGCGCTGCCCGGCGCGCTCTACGAGATCGGCACATCCGTCGTCGTCGCGCTCAGCGTCGCGCCGCAGTTGGTGGAGAGCGTGCAGCGCATCCGCCGTGCGCGGCGGCTCCGGGGCGGCACCCAGCGCGGCATGCGTGCGCTGCGCGGCATCCTCATCCCCGTCCTGGAAGACGCCCTGACGCGTTCGCTGGCTCTGGCGGCGGCGATGGCCTCACACGGCTACGGCCGCACGGGCCGTACGGCACCCGCCGCCCGGCTGCTCACCGGATTCCTCGTCCTCACCGGCCTGTTGGGCGTGTGCGCCGGCCTGTACGGCGTCATGGACTCCTCGGTGCCCGCATACCTGGGGGCGCCCGCGCTGCTGGCCGGGCTGGCAGTGGCGACCGCGGGGCTCCTGCTGGGTGGCAGACGGGTGCGGCGCAGCCGCTACCGGCCGGACCGCTGGCGCACGGCGGAGCTGCTGACGGTGGCCGCCGGTGTCACCGCCGGTGCGCTGATGTACGTGACGACGAAGGTCGATCCGGCCGATCTGTATCCCTCGCTGTCCCCGATGACCTGGCCCACCTTGGGGCTGCTGCCCGCACTCACCGTGCTGGTGGGTCTTCTTCCGGCTTGGCTCACTCCGCCGCCCGCGCTCACGCCTCCACAACGGGCCGGCCCAGAACACGACGAGCCTGCCCGCACCCACCCCGCGGCTGAGGAGAACGCCCGGCGGGAGACCAGCAAGGAGACCGTCTCTTGATCACGTTCGACGAGGTGACCTTCACCTACAGCGGTGCGGACGAGGCCGTCCTGCGGGATATGGACCTCCGCATCGGAGAAGGTGAGCTCTGCCTGGTCACCGGCCGCACCGGGGTCGGGAAGTCCACCCTGCTCGGCGCCGTCAACGGGCTGGTGCCGCGCTTCACAGGGGGCCATCTCCACGGCCGTGTCGAGGTGGCGGGCCAGGACACCCGTGACTTCCCGCCGCAGGAGTTCGCCCATCTCGTGGGAGTCGTGGGACAGGACCCGCTGGCCGGCTTCGTCACCGACACCGTCGAGGAGGAACTGGCCTACGGGATGGAGCAGTTGAGTCTCCGCCCGGAGGTGATGCGCAAGCGAGTGGAGGAGACGCTCGATCTGCTGGGCATCGCCGAACTGCGGCACCGTGCCCTGCGGACGCTGTCGGGCGGGCAGCAGCAGCGCGTCGCCATCGGCTCCGTCCTCACCACCCATCCGAAGGTGCTGGTGCTGGACGAACCCACTTCGGCGCTCGACCCGACCGCCGCCGAAGAGGTACTCGCCGCCGTCGTCAGACTCGTCCACGATCTCGGCACCACCGTGGTGGTGGCCGAGCACCGCGTGGAACGGGTGCTGCAGTACGCGGACCGGCTGGTGCATCTCACGGGCGACGGCGGCGTACGCGACGGAGATCCGGCCGAGCTGATGCTGGACAGCGACGTGGCACCCCCGGTGGTGCACCTGGGGCGGCTGGCGGGGTGGCGTCCGCTGCCGCTGTCCGTACGTGACGCGCGCCGTCAGGCCGCCGGCCTCCGGGAACGTCTCTCCCCGCAGCTGCCCGACGTCCCATCGACCGCGTCGACCCAGCGCGGGCCGGAATCCGGAGCAGGTCTGACGGCCCGCCGGGTCGTCGTGTCGTACGGATCGCTGATCGCTGTACGGGACGTCGACCTGGAACTGCGGAGGGGCGAGGTCGTGGCCCTGATGGGCCGCAACGGATCGGGCAAGTCGTCGCTGCTGTGGGCTCTCCAGGGATCCGGGCCCCGGCGCTCCGGCACCGTCGACGTGGCAGGCAGCGATCCCGGCGAGCTCTCCGCCCGCGCGGCCCGTGCCCTGGTCGGACTGGTGCCGCAGACGGCGAGCGATCTTCTCTACCTGGAGACCGTCGAGGCCGAGTGCGCGCAAGGGGACACCGAAGCCGGCGCGACACCTGGAGCGTGCCGGCAGCTGCTGGACGGCCTGGCCCCGGGTGTCCCCGGCGACCGTCACCCCCGCGACCTCTCGGAAGGCCAGAAACTCGCGCTGGTGCTGGCCGTCCAGCTCGTCGCCGCTCCCGAGGTGGTGCTGCTGGACGAACCGACGCGGGGCCTCGACTACCACGCCAAGCGCCGCTTCACCGAGTCCGTGCGGGCCCTCGCCGGGGAAGGACGGTCCGTCGTGGTCGCCACCCACGACGTGGAGTTCACTGCCGGCGCGGCCGACCGGGTCGTGGTGATGGCCGAGGGAGAGGTCGTGGCCGACGGTCCGACAGCGGACGTCGTGGTCTCCTCCCCGGCGTTCGCGCCGCAGGTGAGCAAGATCCTTCACCCCCAGACCTGGCTGACCGTCGATCAGGTGGCCGCTGCCCTGGCACCCCAGGAGGCATCCGCATGAATCCAGCCGGAACCGGCGGACGGGGGCCGCGGCGCCGAAGACGGGCGAGCCTCCCGCCCGGACACCGCACGTCCGCCCTCAGGATCAGCACCCGCACCGCCGTCGTGCTCACCCTGGCGAGCCTGGCCGGCCTCACCATGTTCTTCTGGCCGCTGTTCGCACCCCCGCAGCCGGAGGCGAACGCCCACTCCGCCGACGCGCCGCTGCTGTTCATCCTCGCCATGCCGGTGGTCCTCGCCGTGGTCCTGGCGGAGCTGTCGTCGGGAGGCATCGACACCAAGGCTCTGGCGATGCTGGGCGTCCTCGCCGCTGTGAACGCCGGGTTGAGGCCGCTGGGCGCCGGCACCGCCGGCATCGAGACCGTGTTCTTCCTGCTGATCCTCGCGGGACGGGTCTTCGGCCCGGGATTCGGCTTCGCGCTCGGAGCGATCTCGCTGTTCGCCTCGGCCCTGCTGACCGCGGGGGTCGGGCCTTGGCTGCCGTTCCAGATAGTCTGCTCGGCATGGATCGGACTGGGTGCCGGGCTGCTCCCCCGAAGGGTCTCCGGCCGGTGGGAGATCGCGATGCTGGCGGCCTACGGAGTCGTCGCCGCCTACACGTTCGGCTTCATCATGAACATGTGGTTCTGGCCCTTCACGGCCGGCCCGGACACCCAGCTGTCCTTCGACCCTGACGCCTCCGTGCCGGAGAACCTGCACACCTTCCTCATCTTCACCCTTGCCAGCTCCACCTTCGGGTGGGACACCGGCCGCGCGGTCACCAATCTCATCGCCATCGTCCTCACCGGACGAGCCGTCCTGGCAACGCTGCGCCGTGCCAACAGACGTGCCGCCTTCGAGGCACCCGTCACCTTCACCCGTAGTTCGTCCGACCGCGCGCCCGTCGACGGCAAGCCCGCTCGCCCGCGCCGCCCTTTCGTAAAGGAGTTCACGTCATGAATCGCGCCTCGCTGGGCAGAGCCGCGGCTCTGTCCGCCCTCGCGTTCACCGCCGTGTCGGCCACCCCGGCCCAGGCCGCACCCCCCGGCGACACCTCGCCCCCGCAGGCAGCCGCCACCTGAGCCGCCTCCAAGCTCTCCAAGGGCACCAACGCCTCCGGCGACCACGGTCTGACCGCCGACATCGTCATCGGGCTGGCCGCCAGCGGCACGGGAGGCGACACGGCGAACAAGGCCACCGACTGGCTCGCCGATCACGCCGAGGAGTACATCAGCCGAGGCGTGAAGGGAGACGTCAACGCGGGGGCGGCGGCCAAGCTCGCCCTCGTCGCCGGGGTCGAGCACCGCGACGCGGGGGCCTTCGGCGACGTCGACCTCGTCAAGACGCTGAAGGACCGCATGCAGGACAGCGGTCGCTTCACCGACGACACGGCTTCCGGCGACATGTCCAACCAGTTCACGCAGTCCCTCGCTGTGCTGGGTCTCGACCGCGCCGGCTCGCTTCCGGAGAAGGCGACGGACTTCCTCGCCAAGTCCCGCTGCAAGGACGGCGGTTATCCGCTCACGTTCAAGAGCGACCCGGCCAAGTGCAAGTCCGACGTGGACAGCACCGGGCTGGCCGTCCAGGCACTCCTCGCCGCGGAGCGCGAGGACGACGTCGCGCCCGCACTGGACTGGCTGGAGAAGCGCCAGAACAAGAACGGCGGATTCGCCTACGGCGAGCCGGAATCGGCCGCCAACTCCAACACCACCGCGCTCGCCGTGCAGGCGCTCAAGGCCGGTGAACGCGAGCAGGCCGCGGCCAAGGGCGTCGCCTGGCTGAAGACGATGCAGCTCGGCTGCGACGCGAAAGCCGCGGACCGCGGAGCCGTCGGCTACATGAAGCCCGTCGCGGACGGCTCCGCGCTGCGCGCCACAGCTCAAGTCATACCGGCCCTCGCCGGCCAGTCCCTGATCGAGGTGGACGGCGCGGACGCCGAGCCGGGTCTCAGCGACATCGTCTGCGCACCAGGAGACGGCAACTCCGGTGGCAGCGACGGCGGCTCCGACGGAGGCAACAGCGGTGGCTCCGACGGAGGTTCCAGCGACGGCGGCTCCACGGGCGGTGACGACGGCGGCAGCGGAGGTTCCGGCCCGGACGGCTCGGCGAACGGCGGCTCCGACAGCGGCGGTTCGGATGCCGGCTCCGAGGGAGCCTCAACCGAGGGACCCGACGGAAGCCTGGCATCCAGCGGCACCACCGTGCTGCCCGCCGCCGGCATCTCGGTGGCCCTCCTCATCGGCGGCACGGCCCTGGTGCTCGAGCGTCGCCGCGGGCGCACCTCCTGAACCACCCCCCCCCTTCCGCCCCATCCCTGCGCCCTCGCGGCGCGCTACAAGAAGGAGTTACTGATGCGACGAAGATTCCTCGGGCTTCCGGTGGCCGCCTCGGTCCTGGGCCTCGCCCTCACCATGTGGGCCCCGACGGCAGCCCAGGCCCGTACGCCGGAAGCCGCCGCCCCGATATCGGTCCACCTCACCGTCACCGGCCCTGACGGCTCCGTCTACGACGGAGACCTCCAGACGACCGGGCACACCGTCACCGCCGCCACGGGCGGCAGCCACAAGTGCGACGGCACCAACAACGGCGCCAACCCCTCACCCGGGGCCACACCCACAGCCGCCCTCGACGACGCCGCAAAGGCCGAGGACTTCCCGTGGGACGGCACCTGGTACGCCTCCTTCGAGGACTACTTCGTGACCAGCATCGACGGCGACGCCCAGACCGCCGAGGCCTACTGGAACATCTCCGTCAACGGCCAGGCCACATCCGTGGGCGGCTGCCAGCACAAGCTCTCCGCCGGTGACGATGTCGCCTTCACCTGGACGGAGATGTAGTCCGAGGTTCTCTGCGCTCGTGCGGCGGGCGGTGCCCACCGGGACGCTCGACGTCCGGTACGGCCCGCCGCAGCCGACGAGGGCCCGGCACACCGATGCGGGAGGACGACCTCCGCCGCAGGCTCCCCGGATGACCCCGCACATCTCGACGGGGAAGAGGACGACGGAGCCGTCCGGGCAGCTCTCCCATGCCTGCGGTGAAGCCTCCCGGCAGCTGCTGGGACCGCCTGCGCACCAGCGCGTGCATCACCACGCCGGGCCATCGGCTAACCTGTCCAGGGTCGCCCTCATGGGGCGACCAGGAGCTCGCGTGACCCGAGGCAGCCCCGATCGGGGCCTTCCCCAGGGTTCCACCGAGCCCCGCCTCCGTAGCTCAGGGGATAGAGCACCGCTCTCCTAAAGCGGGTGTCGCAGGTTCGAATCCTGCCGGGGGCACACGACGAAGGGCCGGCTCAGCGGGATCATCTCCCAGAGCTGGTCCTTCTGCTTGGTCGGGCGCGTGCCACACCCGTGCCACTACAGAGCGGGCTCACCATCTCCGCGAGCGTCTCGGATCGGCCGGTCATGTGCTGGTAGATAAGCGCGGCACGTGAGGTGCTGTGCCCCATCCTGGTCATCATCAGCCCGAGCCCATCCGCGATGGTCCGGTCACGGGCGACCTACTCGTCGCTCCTCTGTCAGGAAGTCGTCTCAGTCTAAAGTGACGAAGTTCAGCGATGTGTCCTTGACGAATTTCTCATTCCTGTGAGCGCTCCTGTGCCGATGAGACCGCGCGACGACGGCAATCTTGTTCTGTTCCTACTGCCGTACATCGCCATAGCGCTCGCTGCAGCCGCGGATCTGGCCGCTGGCCGCCCTCTCGGCCTGCTCCCGCTGCTCGCGCTCGGCCCGGCGTTCGCCACCTTGACCGGCGGGATGCTCCACGTAGCTACTGTGGGACTGCTGTCGTTGGCCCTCTGCATGCTGCTCAGCGTGTACGACAATCTGTTCGGGACCGCCCGCGGGGTGACCGCCTTGATCGCAGTGTTGGGTACCAGCATGGCGGGGCTGCTGGCCACGCGTCTGCGGCAAGGCCAGGAGGAACGGCTGGCCCGCGTCCGTGCGGTGGCGCAGGTGGCACATCGGATCTTGCTGCGGGAACTGCCCGAGACGCCGGACGGCCTTCAGCTCGCTGTGTCCTACAGCTCGGCGACGCGGGATGTTCAGATCGGGGGAGATTTCTACGAAGCGATCGAGAGTCGTGCCGGGGTGCGAGCCGTGGTGGGCGACGTTCAAGGCAAGGGACTGAACGCCGTTCAGAGGGCCTCCGTGGTGCTCGGCGCGCACCAGGTCGCCGCCTACGACGAAGACACGCTGCCCGAAGTGGGCAAGTGCCTCGAACGTGCTGCGCTACGGCACTTTCCGGAGGGTGCTTTCGCAACAGTGATCCTCGCCGAAGTGAATGCAGACGGAACCGTGACTCTCCTGAACTACGGCCATCCGCCACCGCTGATCGTCCGCAGGGACGGTACGTCGTATTTCGCGGAACCGGCGGAGCCCGCTCTCCCGCTCGGCCTCACCGACATCGGAGGCGGCCACCCCACGCCGCACCGCGTCGAACTCGGTCCCGGCGACCAGATGCTGCTCTACACCGACGGCACTACAGAGGCACGCAACGCCGTCGGCCAGTTCTACCCACTCGGAGATCGAGCCTCGCTGCTGAGGACGCCCGATCCCACCAGCGCGCTGGAGGCCCTGCGCAGTGACGTCGTCGCACACACCGGCGGCCCACTTGTCGACGATGCCGCCATGCTCCTGCTCCGCCGCTGAGTCGCAGCCCGGGAGGCCCGGGGAACCCTCCCTTCGGCGGGCACTGCGGTACAACAGCGAAGTACAGCAACCGCCGCGACCGTGGGTGGCCCGCACCCGGCGCAGGAGGCTCGGCACACGCCCTCAGCCGTCCCCATCGACCGTCGTGCCCATAGCTCGCAACGAGATGGTCACCTGTGCCAGTCGCATGCCGGATGAGACGGAGACTCACGGGGAAACCGGGTGTCTCAAGGGCAAGTTGACGGTCACTGGGCCGGCATGCGCTCGCGCAGGTCAGCTGTCACTCGCCCTACATCACTCCTGAAGCGGGTGTCGCAGGTTCGAATCCTGCCGGGGGCACACAGCGAAGGGCCGGCTCAGCGGGAGTATCCGCCGGGGCTGGCCCTTCGGCCGGCTTCCCTGGCCGGAGCCGGGTTGCCTGCTCTCAGCGCGGAGTCGGGGGGATCTGAACCCGCGGTGACGTCGCTGCCACGAGGGTTTTCAGGACTGAGGCCGCCCGGTCCACCCCATGTGCAGGAGCGCACGCGAGCACTACTGTCCTGTGCAGGCAGCGGAACGTCACTCTGAGTGCCTGAGGATGGTGCAAAGTCTCGTGGAAATCGCCGGCTTCATCGAGGCGCTGCGTCGGGACGGCGAGGTGCTGGTTGACAGCTCTGTGCGCGCGGGGTGGGACACTTTGGTGCCCACCTGCCCCGAGTGGCGCGTACGCGATCTCGTCGCCCACACCGGCAGCGTGCATCGTTGGGCCGTCGGTTACCTCGATGGCAAGACGGAGGGCCGGCCCATCGAGATATGCGCTCCCGACGACGTCGACGCCCTCGCGGACTGGTTCCGCGAGGGGCACCTGCGATTGCTGAACAGGCTCACCACGGCCCCTGCGGATCTGGAGTGCTGGACGTTCCTTCCCGCACCGACGCCCCTGGCCTTCTGGGCCAGGCGCCAGGCCCACGAGACCGCGATTCACCGAGTGGACGCGGAGAGTGCACTCGGGGGCCGGCCAAGGGAGTTCACCGCTGAGTTCGCCGCGGACGGGATCGACGAACTCCTGGCGGGATTCCACGTCCGTTCCCGAAGCAAGGTGCGTACGGAACAACCACGTTCCCTGCTCGTGCAGACGACCGACACCGCCTCGGACACCGGGCAGCCGAGCGCATGGTTGCTCCACCTCTCGCAGGAGCCGTTGCGGGTGGAGCAACTGACCGATACCGGCAGTGTGTCCGCCGACTGCACCATCAGCGGCTCATCCCCCACGGTGTACCGCGCCCTGTGGAACCGAGGACGCTACGAGGACCTCGATGTGACGGGAGACCCTTCGCTCGTCGAGCTGTGGCGACGTACTTCTGCGGTGTGAGCCCGAGGCGGCTGACCGGTCCCCCGGTCCACCTCGAGGTACGGATCAAAGAATGACGGCTGCCCGTGACACTCGCGTGCCAGATGGGACCGGGGGGCCGTGCACCGTGCGACGAACATCGTCCGGTGCGGCCACCTCGATGTTGGGCCGGGTCTTCCTCGGCGGCACATGTGGATGCCTGCAGCATCACCCGCAATTTCCAACTGCCGACGTACGAACAGAAGTTGGCCGATGTGGAAAGCTTTCCTGGAGTCGAGAGGAGCGCGGTGTGAGACAGGACGGCTTCCGCAGCGAGGAGATCGACACCAGCAGACCGCACCCTGCGCGGATCTACGACTACCTGCTGGGCGGCAAGGACAACTACGAGCTGGACCGGCAGGCCGCGGAGGAACTCGCCGCTGCCGCCCCCGAGGTACGGATCGGCGTACGGGCCAACCGCGCCTTTCTGCAGCGCGCAGTCAGACACGTGCTCGGCAGCGGCGTACGCCAGGTCCTGGACATCGGCACAGGCCTGCCCACCTCGCCGAACGTTCATGAGATCGCCCGGGAAGTGGCGCCGGACGTGCGCGTCGCATACGTCGACAACGACCCGATCGTGAACGTGCACGCCAGTACGGTGCTCAGCGATTCCGCGACGACAAGCATCGTGCTCGCCGACCTTCGTGAGCCGCAGGCCATCGTGGACCACCCGGACGTCCGCCGGGTCATCGACTTCGGCGAGCCGGTCGCCCTGCTCCTCGTCGCCATCGTCCACTTCCTCACGGACGCGGAGCAGCCCCGCCGTACCATCGCCACCCTGCGCGACGCGCTCCCGGCCGGCAGCTTCCTGGTGCTCTCGCACGCCACCGGCGACTTCGCCGACCGTCGCGCGGCCCAGGCCGTCTACAACAAGGCGTCCGCCACCCTCAATCTGCGCTCCCGTGCCGAGGTCGAGCGCTTCTTCGACGGCTTCGAGCTGGTCGAGCCGGGCCTGGCCCAGGTGCCGTTCTGGCGCCCGGACACTCCTCCGCCGGCCCGATCCGGCGAGATCGGTTTCTACGGAGGTGTGGCGCGGAAGGCCGGCTGACGGGGCGTCGCGGAGTCCCCGGTGCGACCGGTCTTCCGGCGGCGACGTCATACCGTCGCCCGCCCGCTCCCCTGCTGGGCCGAGAGCCCCCGTGACCGTCCCGATCGTCCCTGACCGGCCGGCACCCCGGGAACGTGCGCCTCCGCTGGGAGCCCGGCGCCCGGCGGGCCCGTGCCCGCTCGGTGAGCAGAAGGCTCCCAGCTGAGTGGTCACGCGCTCAGTGCCGGCTTGACCTTGTCGTGCACCAGCTGCAGCTGCTCGGCCATGCTCAGCACACCCGGCATCTCCATCCCGGAGAACGCCTTCACCAGCGCTGAATCGGTGATCGCGAGGATCATGTGGTTCACCCCGCTGGCCAGGATCTCCCGGTTGATCTTCTCCGCGCACTCCTCAGGGGTGCCTGCCACGGACAGCTTCTCCGCAAGCTCCGGCGAGGTCAGCTCGTAGGCGCGCGGCAGGTCGCCCGCGCCGACAGCGGCGATGATCTCCTGCAGGGAGTCGGGGTCGACGTCGTTGCGCCGCAGCTGCTCCGCCGGCATGGACGAGGCGTACAACCCGACCATGGCACGTGCGGCCTGCTTCGCCGCCTCGCCGTCCTCTCCCGTCGCGAACACGACCCAGGCGCCGATGTCGAGCGACTGCCAGTCCCGGCCCGCGCGCTCCGCGCCGATCTTGACGTTGTCCACGAGGTAGTCGTACGCCTCCCGGGTGTAGCTGAGCGCGTGGTGCACGCCGTCCGAGATCTCGCCGGCCGCCTGGAACGACTTGGGGCCGCGCATCGCACCGAGCTTCAGCGGCAGCCGCTCCTGCACCGGACGCGCGAAGCTGAACAGCCCGGTGTAGTTGTAGAACTCGCCTTCGAATGTGATCGCGCCGTCGTCCAGGAACGTGCGCATCACATGGTGGGCCTCCTTGACCCGGGACAGCGGCTTGGTCTTCGCCCAGTCGATGCCGTACTGCGCGAGCAGCCCGAAGTTGCCGCTGGAGATGACGCATTCGGCTCGCCCGCCGGTCAACTCGTCGAGAGTGGCGGCGGCTTGGCAGATCAATGTCGGCTCGCGAAGGGTGACCGGTGACAGGTTCGGTCCGAACCTGATGTTCTGCGTCTTGTCGGCGGCCGCCGCGAACAGCAGCCAGAGGTCCTTGTGCCAGGTCTCGTCGGCGGCGTAGGCGGCGTAGTAGCCGAGCCGGTCGGCCAGCTTGATCGATTCGATGGTCTCGTCGATCGGGTAGTCCGGGAGCATCACATAGCTGATCTTCATGGTGCGCACCTTTCGGCCTAGCGTTCGGAATTGGACATGACGTGCCTGACGTGGGTGCAGTCCGCAAGTCGGTACGTGGACAGGGTCTTGCCGTTTCCGGAGCCGTCCGCGGTGTGGCCCGGCCCGGGGGCGACGAAGTCGCGCGGCGCTCGTCGGTCCGTCATTCGCGGGCGGCCGTTCTCTCCGGCCGCTGCGGAATCGCGTCACCCGCCGGTGCCTGGCTCCTGCCGTAGGGCCGGGTGGTCACCAGGAGTATCAACCCGGCACCCACCACCACCGCCCCCGACAGTGCCGTGAGGTAGTTGTCGTACCAGGGGGCTTCCGGTGTGCGCGGCCAGACCAGGTTCACGATCGCCGCGATCCCGTAGAGCAGCGCCAGTACGTTCACCGGCAGGCCCCACCGCCCGAGCGAGAACGGTCCACTCGGGCTCCATCCCTTCAGCCGTGCGCGCAGCGCGGCGAACACCACCATCTGGAATCCCAGGTAGATGCCGAGCACCGCGAACGACACGATGCGCTCGGTGGCGTCCTCGGACAGCCGGGACGCGAGCACCACGAGCGCCGGCACGACCGCCGCGGTCAGCAAGGCGTACGGGGGAACGTGCTGCCTGGCGGAGAACCGGGAGAACACCGCGCTCCCCGGAAGCATCTCGTCGCGCGCATAGGAGTAGATCAGCCGGCTCGCCGCGGCCTGCAGACTCAGCGCGCAGGACAGGAAGGACACCAGCACGACCAGCAGCACGACCTTCGAGCCGGCCGTGCCGAAGGCGGCACCGAGCACCGTGGAGACCGGGTCGGCGTCCTTGCCGGAGATCACCGCGCCGAAGTCCGGGACGGCGAGTACCAGCGCGAGGCACACGAATGTCGCGGCGAACCCTCCGACGTAGATGGTCATCCGCATCGACTTCGGAATGCGCCGCGAGGGGTTCGGCACCTCCTCGGCGACGTCCCCGCACGCCTCGAACCCGTAGTACTGGAAGATCCCTATCAGCCCCGCGGCCAGGAACGCCGTGAAGTAGGAGCCGCCGCCCCCGGAGCCGAAGTCCTGGAAGAGCACGCCGAGTCCGTGATGCCGCTCGCTGAGCAGCAACCAGCCGCCCACCGCGAGCGCGCCCAGGATCTCCATGCCGAAACCGATGATCGCGGCGATCCCGAGCGTCCGGGTGCCGCCGAGATTGATCACAGTGGCGACCAGCAGCACCAGCAGGGCACAAAGGATCGTGTTGCCGGTGCCGGACTCCAGGCCGAACAGCATCGACGCGTAGGGCCCGGAGCCGTACGCGACACTGGCGATCGTCACAAGCAGGGCGATCATGTACACCCAGCCGTTCAGCCACGCCCAGCGCTTGCCCCACAGCCGCCGGGCCCACGGATACACCCCGCCGGCCAGCGGGTACTGGGACACCACCTCGCCGAAGACCAGTGCCACCAGCAACTGGCCGAGCCCCACGATCAGCAGGGTCCAGATCATCGGCGGGCCCGCGGTGGCCAGCGCGAAGCCGAACAGCGTGTAGATGCCGACCACGGGCGACAGATACGTGAAGCCGAGGGAGAAGTTCGCCCACAGGCTCATCTCCCTGCGGAATTCGGAACGGTAGCCGAGTGCTTCGAGCTGGGACGCGTCATCCTGGCCGGACGGTGCCTGCTCCTCAGCGGGAGACTCTCGGCGCGAGACGTGATCTACCATGTGCGGTCCTCGTGTCGGACTCGTGGCGGAATTCGTTCTTCGCAGGGGGCACTCCACCCACGCCGAAGGCCGTGGGCGGGGTGCTAGTCGTCGATCTCGTCCAGCAGAGCCTGCGCCGAGATCACCTTGGCCGCCCAGTGGCTGTGCATCCAGTCCAGGTGATCGTGCCGGCTCGCAACGATGCGCAAGGTGTCCCAGTTCGGGAACACCTGTTGCACCACATGCACGCTCATCAGCTTCGGGTCGACTTCGAAGACGTCGTCGAAGCGCTCGATCGCGACCTCGGTGATCTGTCTCGCCTCCGGCGGCCGGGACTGCTCGGAGTGGCGGTAGGCGCTCATGAGCCGCTCCCTCCATCCGGTTCGTAGGCACGGTCCAGTCCGTACTTGCCGGGGTTCATGATGTTGTTCGGGTCGATGGCTCGCTTGACGTCGAGCATCACGTCGTATCCGCCGCCGAGTTCCTGCGGCACCAGGTCGACCTCGCCCTCCCGGCACGACCCGTGGCACGCGCTGATGGAGCCGCCGTAGCGGAGTGCGACCTCCGCGATGTCCCGCTTCGCCCGCACCCACGCGGCCCAGGACTCGTCGTCGAGCCGCTGCTCCCAGATGCCGACATCGATCTCGGTGAGGTAGTCCACGCCCGTGTTCGCGCTGGTGTACGTGAACATGCCCCAGTCGTCGAACATGTCGAAACGCTCGCGCAGCCTGCGCACGATCTCGTGCCATTCCAGGCGGACTTGGGGCAGCTCGCTGTAGTTGATGGCGGCGTCCTCGCAGTGCCAGCTCATCGGCACCACCTGCCCCGACCTGACCCGCCCGTGCAGCGGCGTGGCGTAGCGGTCGTGCCGGGCCGCCCAGTCCCCTTCGGACACCTCGTCGCCGAGGTAGCGCGCGCCGTTCTCCTTGGCGATGCGCATCAACCGCCTGCCGCCCGCGATCACTTCGTCCTCGTAGCCGTACGCCACCGCGCACACCAGCGCCCGCACGTCGGCGGGCTGCGGAATGTACGCCTCGTCGTCCCGGCGCAGGTAGTCGACCTTCCACTCGTCGAACAGCACCGCGCCGGCGAAGGTGGCGACTCCGGCGCGCGCCAGCTCGCCGACGGTCCGGTACGCGCTGTCGTAATCGGGGAACGCGAAGAACGGGGAGAGCTCCGCCTCCGGTTTCGGGAACAGCTTGAGCGTGGCCTCCGTGGCGATGCCTAGGGTGCCCTGGTGGCCCATGAAGAGGTGCTTTAGCTGGTATCCGCTGGAGCTCTTGGAGAGCTTGCGGCCCGCGCCGTCGCCGACGTGGATCACCTTGCCGGTCGGCAGTACGAAGTCGAAGCTCAGCACCAGGTCCCGGGAGTGCCCGTAGCGGCTGCCGATCAGCGACCAGCCGCTGGTGCCGATCCGGCCGCCGACCAGCGAACACGGGTAGGAGGCAGGGTCGTCGGGATAGATCAGCCCGTACGCCGCGAGCACCTCGTTCAGCTTGAGCATGTTGATGCCCGCGCCCACCGTGCAGGTGCGGTTGACCTCGTCGATCTCCAGGATGCCGTTCATCCGCTTGACGTCGACGACGATGCCGCGCCGCAGGGGCACGGCTCCGTCGGTGAGTCCGGTGCCGCCGTCCCGCGGCACGATCGGGATGCGGTGCGCGTTCGCGATACGCACCACCTCGGAGACCTCTTCGGTGGAGCCGGGCAGCACGACCAGGTCGGGCACGCGCTCGGCCCAGCGGTGCACGGGGAACGGCGCCGGCACCCTGGCCCGGTTGAAGCGGGCCGCCTTGCCGGTCAGTACGTGTTCGTCGCCGAGGACCTGGCGCAGGTCGTCCAGCACCGGTTCGGCGAGCTGCGGGGCGACCGTCATCGTCCTCGACTCCCCCCGACCTCGATGCCGAGTGACTCGGCGAGCAGTTCATGGATGTCGGTCACGTCGATCTGCCTGGCGTCGCCCGCCTCGCTCAGCGGGCGCTCCGACCAGGGACAGGCGGACACCAGCGTGTCCACGCCGAGCTCCGCCGCCTTGTCCACCCTGGACTCGCTGATCCTCGCGGTGAGTTCGGGCTTCTCGATCGGCAGCCCTCCGCCGCCGCCCGAGCAGTAGGACCACTGGGTGACCCGGTCGACGTCGTGGAAGACGAGCCCTGGGATCGCGGAGAGGATCTGCCGCGGCTCCTTCCAGACCCCTTTGCGCTTGTTCAGCCGGCACGGATCGTGATACGTGACGGTCCGTTCCACGGGCACCGCCGGCTTCAGCCTTCCGTCCCGGATCATCTCGGCGAGCACTTCGACTACCAGCACGATCTCGATGTCGTAGTCGTCGCCGAAATACTTCGGATAGTCCTCGGTGAACGTGATGTAGTCGTGCGGGTCGAGCACCAGCACGCGCTTGACCCCGCCTGCCCGCCAGTCCTCCAGGTTGTGCCGGGCGAACCGCTTCGACTGTTCCACGTAGCCCATCTCCGCGGCCGGTCCGCCGCAACACCACTGCTCGTTCATCAGCCCGAACTCGTAGCCGGCGTGCTGGAGGAGCTGTGCCACCGCGCGGGGAACCGAAGTGCGGTAGAACGCCGCCTCGCAGTCCACGAACAGGATCGTCTCCCCGCCGACCGGGATGTTCAGCCCGTCCGACCAGTCGCGCACGTGCTCCTGGCTGACGGGTGTGTCACCGAGCACCGGCTCGTGGGTGCGCTCGTCGGTGAGCAGGTTCCAGCGCTGCCACCCCTGCTGGTGCACGTCGTTGTCCACGGCCAGCGCGCGCACCGCCTTCACGAGGTCCACGGTGCGGGTACGGAACCGGTAGAAGTCGCCGGTGAACAAGGTGTTCGGGCAGCGCAGTTCACAAGCGCCGCAACCGGTGCAGTTCACGTAGTCCTCGGCGATGTCGGCGATCTCGAGCTCGCCCTGCTCCATCGCCACGACGTTGGCGTGGAACGCGGTGGGCGTCCACGACTCGTTGCGGGTCACCTGCATGACCGGGCAGACCTCGCGGCAGAACTTGTGGCCGGAGGAGAAGCAGTTGTACGCGGCGTTGCTCCACTGCTCGACGAACTCCTCGGTACTGCCGTGACCGTCGGACCGGGGCGGATCGTCCGTTTCGTGCCTGGCAGGGGTGTCAGTCATGGGTCCACTCCAAAGCGGCGAGGAACGCCTGTGGTGGTGGGCGACGGATCGGTACTGACTGTGCGGCGCCGGGCGTGACTTGGGTCACTGGCTTCAGCTGAAACATATGAAACCAGCTTTCAAACCGCAACCCCCGATGGGAGGATCGGTGCGGCCGTAACGCAGACTCAACTCGGACGCCGTCCGCCGGGGCGAAGGAGGTGTGCGTGGACGACAAGGGCGTTTCCGGTGCGGCACGGCACGCGGCCTTCGCGCCGCTCGAGGACGGCGGCCGCGCCGAGGTGGTGGCCCGGCGGCTGGGTGAGGCCATCGCGCTCGGTCTGCTCGGCGACGGCGAGCAGTTGCCGAGCGAGGCCGATCTGGCCGCGCAGCTCAAGGTCGCCACCGTCACGCTGCGCGAAGCGCTCTCCTCCCTGCGGCACCACGGGTTGGTGGAGACGCGGCGCGGCAGAGGCGGCGGAAGCTTCGCCCGCTCACCGGCCGAGGCTTCGCTGGAGCGGCTGCGCAAGACATTGCGCGAACGCAGCGTGCACGAGCTGCGGGAGACCGGCGACCAGCACCTCGCGATAGCCGGGACGGCCGCACTGCTGGCCGCGGAACGCGCCGGCCCCGACGATGTCGCCACACTGCACCGGCTGGTGGCCCAGCTGGAGTCGGCCCGTACGCCGGGTGACCGCAGGCGGGCGGACGGCCGCTTCCACATCGAGACCGCCGCCGCCGCGCAGTCCTCCCGGCTCACCCGCCAGGAGATCGCCCTTCAAGCGGAGATCGGTGAGCTGCTGTGGATGCCCTCCGGCGAGGCCGTCGCGCACAAGGACGCGGTCGCCGATCACCTCGCGATTCTGCAGGCCGTCGAGGACGGTGACGGATCGCGCGCACGCTCTATCGTGGAGCGGCACATCGGGCGTGGCATCGACCGGCTGATCGAGTTCCACCTTCGGCTTGCCGGCGCGTGAGACCTGTCCGGAGAAATGTCTGTGCATCACATCCGCCGGCCCGGGAAGGGGGGCGAGGAGTGACCGACGTTCAAGGGGTGGAGATCCGTACCGCGGCCGACCGGGTCGCCGCGGTGCTGGACGACGTCTTCAGCTGGCTGGATCTGCTGTCCGACCCGCTGCGCGCGCTGCACCAGCAGTCGCAAGCCGAGGGCCGGGCTCTGTGCGCCGACGAGCTCACCGCGTTGCGGAAGCCGATCTTCGCGCGGTTGCGGGAGCAGCCGAAGCTGATCGCCGGCACCGGTGTGATCCTGGCCGAGGACGTGCTCGCGGACCGGTCGCACTGGCTGGAGTGGTGGCAGAACCGGCCCGACGGCCCCCCGGCCTTCCTCGAGGTGGACCACAATCCGGCCAGCGTCGGCTTCTACGACTACGTCTCCGCCGCATGGTTCGCGCTGCCGAGGCGGACCGGGAACCGGGTGGTCGTCGGCCCCTACGTGGACTACTCGGGCACCGACGAGTACATGCTCACGCTGGCCAACCCGGTGAGCTGCGGCGAACGGTTCCTCGGGGTGGCGGCCACCGACATCCGGGCCGACGCGTTCGAATCACTGCTGCTCGGCGCCGTCGGGGCGACCGATCCGCCGACGGCACTGGTGAACGCGACCGGCCGGGTGGTCGCGTCGAACACGCCCCAGAAGATCGCCGGTTCACTGGTCGACGAGCACGACCTGGACCACACCTGGCCGGAGGTCGCCGTGCGAGTCTCCGGCCCGCACGGATGCGCGGGCCTGCCGTGGAAGGTCTCCGTCCTGCGGGGCTGAATCCGCCCGGCGGACGATCACGCCTCCTGACTGTCCCGTCAGCCAGCCCGGCGACGCGGCGCCGCCGAGCCGGGTGACCTCGGGGCTGTATCCCCGTGCCCTCCTTGCCGTCCGTGCTCTGTGCTGCCCATGCAACTCTCTTCCTGGCGAAGGGACTTCCCTGGTCCACGGCGTAACGCGGCCCAGGGCTGTGGCGAGTTGTGGCCGTAATGCGGACACGGATCGGGATTCGGCTCCCTGAACCGGCTGCGGATGCTCCGCGAGCTCTCCCGCTGCGGCACGGCGGCCTCGCTCCGTTTGTTCAACGCCCCGGCGCCTGGGGAGAGTTGAGACGGGCGGACTTCCCCGGCCCGAACCGCGGTCCGCGGCCGGAACGGACCGTGCCGGCGGTGCCGACGCGTTGACACCACCGGACCCCGTTGCTTGGATACGGCGAGCCTTTCCGGCATTTGGTCGAAAAGTGGAGAGCCCCATGGAGCTGTCGCGCCGCGCCCTGTTGTCCATGGTTCCCGCGAGCGCCCTGCTCGCCCTCGCCGAGCCGCTGCGCGCCCGGGCGGCAGGCGTCCCGCGCGACCCGGCCACCGGGGAACCGTCCACGGGGCACCTCCCTGCAGGGCCGGGGGGAGATCTCGCCCGGCTTGCCGCCAACACCGTCGCCGTCCTGGCCGGCACCGCCGAGGTCGACGCCCGTCCCGAGGTGGCCGGCAAGGTGGCCGCCATCACCGGCGCCGCGCAGGACCGTCTGGAGGCGATGGACGCGGCAGGCGACGGCGAGCTGTTCCAGGGGCTCGGCGACCTCGGCACCAGCGACAAGAACCTGACGAAGTCCTTCCAGTACCTCTACGAGATCGCGCTGGCCACCCGCACCCCCGCGGACTCCAACCCCCTGCACGGCGACGAGGCCGTTCAGCGGCGCGTCATCGACGGCCTGACCTGGCTCCACGACCACTACTACGGCGACCAGTCCAAGGGGTACTACGGCAACTGGCACAACTGGGAGATCGGCATCTCCCAGCAGGTCAGCAAGATCCTGGTGCTGCTGCGGGACCAGCTCGCCGCCCACCGCCCGGACCTCACCGCCACCTACGTCGCCGCGATGGACGGCTACTTGCGCAACGGCAAGGACGGCGACGTCGACCTCGACTCCCGCTTCCACACCGGCGCCAACCTCGCCGACATCACCACCGACCGGATCATGCAGGGCGCCGCCCTCGGCGACGACGCCCGCGTCAGCAAGGCCGTCGCCGACCAGCTCACCGTGCTCGCCACGATCGACCCGTACGAACTCCGGCACGGCGTCACCGACGGCTTCTACGCCGACGGCTCCTTCATCCAGCACGCCTCCGTCGCCTACACCGGCACGTACGGCACCGGGCTGCTCAGCCGTGTCGTGCAGACGCTGAAGATCCTGGACGGTACGGCCTACCTGCCGCGGGACGACATGGCCGGGGTGGTGCGCGGCTGGGTGGTGGACGGCTTCGCGCCGGTGATCTTCGAAGGCTGGATGATGGAGGCGGTCAAGGGCCGCGGGGTGTCCCGCGCCAAGAACGGGTACGCCGACGCGACCACCGTGCTGGAGGCCGTGACCGACCTCGCGGCCCACTCCTCCGGCGACGACGCCACAGCGCTCAAGGGGTATGTGAAGTTCGTCCGGGAGGCCGTGAAGGTGCCGCCGGACCCGACCGCGTTCGTCTCCCCCGTGACGGTCGCCCGCTACGCCGACATCCTCGCCGACGGCTCCGTCCCCGCCAGAGACCTCAGGGAGGCCTCGTACACGACGGCGTTCAACGCCATGGACCGCACCGTCCACCACCGCCCCGGCTGGGCGTTCGCACTGGCCCGCAGTTCACGGCGGATCAGCAAGTACGAGTACATGAGCGGCGAGAACCTCAAGCCGTGGTTCCAGGGCGACGGAGCGCACTACCTGTACCTGTCGGAGCAGGACCAGAGTCACGCCTTCGGCGTCGACTACTTCGCGGCCGTCTCCCCGTACCGGCTGGCCGGTGTCACCGCCCCGGTGGAGACCCGCAGGACGGTCCCCGAGCTGTACGGCAGCCAGTGGTACGACAACCCGGACGCCGGGTTCACCGCCTCGTCCGAGAAGCAGAACACCTACGTCTACTTCCCGTGCGCCACGGACTCCCACTCCGGCGGGGCCACCCTGGGCGCCTACGGAACGGCGTCGCTCGTGCAGTCCGACGACGTCGCCTGGGCGGCGAAGCAGGCCGGGCGGCTGCCGGACGACTTCGTGGCCTACCGCAACGCCGGCGCCACCAAGTCGTGGTTCCTGCTGGACGACGAGATCGTGGTGCTGGCGGCCGGGGTGCACGACCCCGCGGGCCGGGCGGTGACCACCACCGTGGACAGCCGGATCGCCGCCGAATCGGACGACGTCACCCTCACGGGACGCCTGCGCGAGGGCACGCCCTGGCGGCGCCCGGGCCCGGCGCATCTCGCGTGGCTGCGGTACGCCAACGCCGACGAGAAGACGGCCGTCGGCTACGTCTTCCTCGACGCCCCGGGCGCACCCCGCGGCCCCCGGGCCACCGTCTCGCTCGAAACCGTCACCCGCAGCCTCCAGGACGTCAACGCCGCCAACCCCGACACCCGGATCACCAAGCAGGTCTTCAGCGTCCTCTTCGAGCAGCCGCCCGGCGCGCCCGCCACCACCCTGGCCTACGCGCTGGTCCCGGGCGCCACCGAACGGCAGTTGCGCCGCTACGCACACGGCCCGCTGACGGTCCTCGCCAACACCCCTGACGTCCAGGCGATCCGACACCGCGGCCTGGAACTGCTCGCGGCCAACAGCTTCGCGCCGGGCACCTGTTTCGCCGGGCCGCTCGCCATGGACGGTCCCGCGTCGGTGCTCGTACGGCGCGGCGGTGACGGCGTCACCACGGTCGCCGTCGCGGATCCGACCACCGAACGGGACACGGTCACGGTCACCCTGCACGGCCGCTCCCTGCGCGCGGTCTCCGCGGACGACGGTGTCCGCGTCACCAGGCTGCCCGGCGCCACCCGCATCGAGGTCGCCACGCGGCACGCGTACGGGCGGAGCTTCGCGGCACGGCTGCGTTAGGGCCGCCGAGGGGCGGGTGGCGGGCGACCAGCCGCGCGGCGCACCGGGCCCCCCTAGCCGGCGTCGAGTTCGGACACGAGGCGCTTCGGGGCCCGGAGGCGGAACGACTCCTCGATCAGCTCGGCCGCCTCGGCACGGTCGACGCCTTCGAGGCGGACGAGGAGGACCGGGTAGCCGTCGTAGTGGGAGGTGGTGAAGAACTTGGCGGGCTCGGAGCCGACCAGCGCGAGCTTCTCCTCGACCGATCCCACCCACACGACGAGCGCCTCCGGCTCGTCGCGCACCCAGGCGAACCCCCGTGGCTTGGTCCGCCAGGACGGCTGCCCGCCGTAGGACGCCTGTTCGTAGGCACCCGGCAGGCCCGAGGCGATGTCACGGATGTCGTCGATGGTGATCATGACCGTGGCCTCCGCTGCCGGACCTCCTGCTCCTGGCGTCAATGATCCCTCAGACAGCCGTTCATGCGGGGTTGAACGGCGCACCCAGGTGCGCTCACGTGAACTCGTGTACGGGGGCGGGGAAGGACCTGTCGCCGAAGAGGACACGGCCGGCGGCGGCCCGGCCGAACCGCGTGCGCAGGAGCGTGAACGCCGCGCTCGCCATGGCCGGGGTCCGCACCTGGGCCAGCCCTCTGCGCATCATGAGCCGCCCCCGGAAGTGGGCGCGCAGCGCGGCTCCGTCGTAGCCGGCCAGCACCTCCTCCGGATTCCCGGCCCGCAGCGCCTCGTCGAGGACCGTGGCTGCCAGTTCCGACAGCCGCAGGCAGGGGTCGAGGCCGCCGGCGGTGAGCGGGGAGACCGCGCCTGCCGCGTCCCCCACAAGAAGCCCATCGGCGCAGCTGACCCGGCGCAGCATGCCTCCGACGGGGATCGGGCCTCCGCGGCGCTCCACCACCTCGGGACGGTCCACGCCCGCCAGCCCGGGCGCCGAGGCACTGAACCGCTGCAAGGCCGCGCGGAGACCCTGCGGATAGCGGTCGGCATAGCCCGCGATGCCGACGTGGGCGTGCTGCCCGTCGTTGACCACCCAAGCCAGGTAGCCGGGGGCGAGCGAGGGGTCGAGCACGCAGTGGAAGGTCGGCGGCTCGCCGTCGTCGTTCCCCGGCAGCCCGAAGACCTCCTCGGCACCGACCAGCACATGGTGGTTGAGGTCGAGGGAAAGGTCGCGGGCGACCCTCGACCGGGCTCCGTCGGCACCGACGACGAAGCGTGCCCGTACCGAGGCCGGCCCTTCGCGGCCGACCAGGCGGAAGGTGTCGCCCTGCCGGCCGGCGTAGCTCGTGCCCAGTGCGATGCGCACACCGGCGTCGGCGGCGACATCTGCCGCGGCCGCATAGAGCGGCGCCATGTCGCCCACCCGGTACTCGTCGCGGTCACTGACCAGACTGACCGGGCGGCGCAGGCCAGGGGGGTAGAGCACCACTCGCCGGATCGGCGGCCCGAGGTGCTCCGGGGGCAGCGGAAAGTCGTCGAGCGTCTTCCGCACGAAGATTCCCGTGGTGCGGATCGCGTGACCGAGGCTGCTTCGCCGTTCGGCCAGGAGTACGTCATGGCCTTGCCGGGCGAGCAGCGTGGCGACGTGTAGCCCGGCCAGCCCTGCCCCGACCACCAGTACGTCGGCGGTGGCCGTGACCCCGGGCCGGTAGGAGAAGGAGGTGCCGGCTGTGTTCATGGTCTGCTCCCGCCACGCTTGCCGCGTACGTCGGTCATGGGTGCACCCCCTGCGTGGCACCGGGGCGCGTGGCACCGGATGCGTCTTGGCCGTCCGCCGCGTCCTCGGGCTCCCAGCGCAGCAGATCTCCCGGCTGGCAGTCGAGCGCCTCGCAGAGCGCGGCGAGAGTCGCGAAGCGCACGGCCTTGGCGCGGCCGTTCTTGAGGACCGCCAGGTTGGCGGGTGTGATCCCGACGCGCTCGGCGAGCTCGCCCACGGACATCTTGCGCTTGGCCATCATCACGTCGATGTCGACGGCGATCGGCATCAGATCACTTCTTCCAACTCGGCCTGCATCTGTGCCGCTTCAGCGTCGCGCGCGACGGCCTGAGCGAGCAGCATCCGCAGTACGAGCACGATGAGTGCGACCCCCAGGACGGCCACGCCGACCCCGCCCATGATGAGGATCGCGCCCGGGGGGACCGCCTCGCCCGGGGCCAGGACGGCCGCGAGCGTGAACACCAGGAGGGCGGCGGCCACGAACGCGCCGATCACGATGTGCACGTACTGGAAGGCGGCGTGGGAGAAGACCGTGCCGCGTTGCGCCATCGTCACCAGCCGCCACACGCAGACCATGACGACCTGGGCCGTCACGATGCCGAGAACCATGATCAGGGCGATCGGGACGCGCAGGTGCGCGAGCTCCCCGTCCTCCGAGCCGGTGGCCAGCAGCGCCACCATCAGCGCCTGTACGAACGCCGAGCCGCTGAACAGCGCCACGATCACGACGCGCAGCGCACGCACTGTCAGCTTTCCCATGCCTCCCCCTCCATCGAGCTACGATGGGAATCTATCGATATTCGATGGGTTTGGCAAGGGCGACCCCAGCCTGTGATCAAGGTCCGGGGCTTCGGCATCCAGATCCGGCACAACCCCCATGGTCAGCCGGCCCCAGGTCGCCGGCCGGGCAGCCGGTCCGCGTGCCGAACTGCCTCGCGGGCCTCCTGCGTTCACGATGCCGACGACGTCGTTGCGTTCCCGCACCCGCCGCCCGGCGCGCCGTCACCTGCCCAGGAGCTTGTCGATCTGGGCGAGCTGGGGCTCGCCGAGCGGACCGGAACCGAGGGCCGCGGCGTTCTCGCGCACCTGCTCGGCCGTACGGAACCCGGGGATCGGGACGGTGATCCCGCTGCGCGCCCACACCCAGGCCAGCGCGCCCTGGGCGAGCGAACGCCCCTCACTGGTGAGGACCTCGCGGACCCGCGCGAGCCGGTCCAGCCAGCCGTCCATCGCGCCGGGCTTGAAGTAGTCCCAGTGCGGGGTCACCCGCCGCACGTCGCTCTCCGCCAGCTCACCGGGAGAGCTGTACTTGCCCGTCAGCAGCCCCATGGCCAGCGGGCTCCGGCCCAGGCTCGTCACCCCGGACGCACGGCAGACGTCCAGGACCCTGTCGTCCACCCCGAAGACGTTGCACTCGTGCTGGGCGGTGGCGCAGTGCTCACCCGCGGCGAACACCTCGACGATCGCGGGGTCGTCGATGCTGGTGCCGTACGCCCGGATCACGCCCTCGGCCACCAGCTCCTCGAAGACGGCGACCACGTCCTCCGCCTGCTGCGGGGTGTCCGCCCCGGCGTGCAGCTGGTACACGTCAACGCGGTCGGTGCCCAGCCGCCGGAGGCTGCCGCGCACCGCCTCGCGGAGATACCGGGGAGCGGCGTCCGCACCGCTGCCCGAGCGCGACTCCTCGTCGAACAGCAACCCGCCCTTGGTGGCGATCAGTACGTCGTCCCGCACCGGGGCGAGCGCCCTGCCGAGGACACGTTCACTGTGCCCGCAGCCGTAGACGTCCGCCGTGTCGAACAGGGTCACGCCCGACTCGACGGCGGTGCGTACGGCGCGTACGGACTCCTCGTCGTCCACGTCTCCCCAGCCGGCGGACGCGCCGTCGAAGGTCCAGGGGCCGCCGATCGCCCAGCAGCCCATGCCGAGGGGCAGCAACTCGCCGCCGAGACGGCCGAGTTCGCCTGCCCGTGTCCACGTCATCCGGAACGCTCCTCTCTCCGCTGCCGCAGCAGCCATAACCAGTCAGTTAATCGATCTACTAAATTGATATAGCGCACTGTGCCGGAGCGTCAAGGGGCCGTGCACGGTGCCGCACATAGGGTGTTCATGGCACGAATACGGTTTGACAGGGCCGGGCCACGAGGGCTACAAGTGTACCGATCTAGTAAATCGATTGATACAACTCGACTGAACCCGACCGAAGGGGAAGCGCTATGTTCGACTCCATGGCTGGTTCTTTCGTACGGAGCGCCGTGGAAGACGTCGCGCACTCGGCGCTGCCGCACGCCCCGACGCAGGAGGACCCAACTCCCGGCAGCCGCAAGTCCGTTGCCCGCAAGAAGCGACGGAGCATGCGCTTCCGGCTCGCCTGCGCCCTGCACTCGCTGGCCGACCGGCTGGCTCCCACCTCGTAGTAAGCACTCACCACATGCGCACAAGAGGAGCCGGCGGCGGCTCACGGGTAACGCTGCAGACGGTCGCGGACATGACCGGGGTCTCCCGGGCCACGGTGTCCAACGCCTACAACCGGCCGGAGAGGCTCAGCCCCGAGCTGCGCGAGCAGATCCTCGACGCGGCGCGCCGGCTCGGCTATCCGGGCCCCGACCCGGCGGCCCGGCGGCTCCGGCTGGGCCGGTCGGGCGTGGTCGGCCTCCTGTTCACCGAGCCGCTGTCCTACGCGTTCTCCGATCCGGCCGCGGTGCTCTTCCTCGGCGCCGTGGCCCGCGAGTGCGAGAGCGCGAACGCCGGCCTGCTGCTGCTCCCGTCACCGCCGGACGCCGACATCGCCGGCACGCTGCGGCAGGCGGTGGTCGACTCCATGTGCATCTACTCGATGCCGGAGGACCACGAGGCGGTGAACGCCGTACTCGAACGGCAGTTGCCGACCGTCTTCGTGGACCAGCCGCGCATCCGCGGCACCGCGTTCGTGGGCGTCGACGACCGGCACGGCGGGCGTCTGATCGGCGAGCACGTCACCGCGCTGGGACACCACCACGTCGGCATCCTGACCCCGCGGCTCCTCCCGGACGACTACGTGGGCCCGGTCAGCGACGAGAGGCTCGCGGCCAGCACCTTCCGCATCTTCAAGGAACGCTTCAGCGGTATCCGCGACGCGCTCCTCCAAGGCCCCGTCCCGGATGTCTCGATCACCACCCAGGAACGCGGCAACACACCCGAGGAAGGGGAGGCCGGCGCACACATGCTGCTGGACAGCGAGCCCCGGCCCACGGCCCTCCTCGGCCTCACCGACCAACTGGCGCTCGGCGCACTGCGCGCCGCCCGGGCACGGGGGCTTTCCGTGCCCGGCGATCTGACGGTCACCGGCTTCGACGACATCCCCGAGGCGGCGGCCTCGGACCCGCCGCTCACGACCGTTCAGCAGCCGCTGGTGGAGAAGGGCACAGCCGCCGGGCGGCTGCTGCTCGACCTCGTGCAAGGGGGGCCCGCCAAGGAGGAGATGCTCAGCATCCGGCTCGTCACCAGGGGGTCGAGCGGCCCCGTACGGGACGGCTGACCTCTCGGCGTACGGGCACTCCCCGAACCCGGAACGGGACGGCCGGCGCCCGGTGCCCGGCCTCCGTTGCCGGGTGTCTGCCATTGGAAGGGCCTGGCAGGCGTTCGGTGGAGCGGGCTGCGGCGGGCGGGTATCCGCGATGCATGGTCCTGTCGTGGGAGGTATTGCCGGAGTCGGATCTGCGTGAGGCGATCGGGGTCCTTGTACAGGTGGTGGAGACCGCCGGCGCGTTGATCATCTTTGTGGGAGCGGTCTGGGCGTTCGTCCGTTTCATCGTGACCGTGGTGCGTGGCAGGGGCCATGTGAAGGGCTTCAACCGGATCCGGCTGACGCTGGGCAGGTTTCTCGTGCTGGGGCTCGAATTCCAGTTGGCGGGCGATGTGCTGCGTACCGCGGTGGCGCCCAGTTTCACCGAGATCGGACAGCTCGCCGCCATCGCCGCGATCCGGACGGCGCTGAACTACTTCCTGGGCCGTGAGATCGCCCATGAACGTGCCGAACTCGAACGCGAGGCTGAAGGAGAGCCACAGCGGGACGCGGGAGCCGGACCCGGACGGGCGCAGGGCGCCGTCGGGTGAGGGCGGCGATCGAGGCGGCCGCGCTGCTGATCACCGCAGCGGGCGTGGTGTCCTTCCTGGCGGCCTACGCCGCCACGCGCACGATCCGTGTCGCCCTGCCGCTGCTGCTGGACTTCCTCATGGCGGCCGGCCTGATGCGCCTCGCGGGTGACCTGTCCTGGGGCGGCATCCTGCTGACGGTCGCGATCATCGCCGTCCGCAAGGTCGCCGCCTTCGGCGTCGCCGAGAAGGGCACAGCCGATACGGGAAGCCCGCACGGGACGTCGGCCTGAGAAGCCCGCGCCGCAAGCGGGGCGCTGCCGGGGACTCCGCGGACTCCCCCGTGGTCCGCGGAGTCCCGGCAGCCCGCTGTGGAGCGCGGGGTCCGTACATCCCCGCGCGGGGCCCGTGGCCGTGCGGGCGGTGCTCCGGGTCCTGCTGGCCTGGGCGGCCTTGGCTCTGCATCACGAGCGTCGTGCGCTCGGCTCCCCCCTGGGCCGCCGGGCGGTGCGGCACCGGACGGACGGCGTCGGTAGTGTTCCTGCGGTGCACGGCCAACCAGGCCTCGATTAACCTCAGTTAATCGCAGGACGTCAACATGGCACGCCCTGCTTCACAGTGTCAACTCACGTTAATCTCGGCACCCGGGAGGTCGTATGCCGGCGGATGCTTTCAGTGAGCGTCTGAACAGGCTCTTCGAGATGGTGCACCCCCCTGACCGTGGCCCGTACACGAACCAGGAGGTCGCCGCTCTGCTCCGGGAACGCGGCGGACCGACGCTCTCCCACGTCTACCTGTGGCAGTTGCGCACCGGACGGCGCGACAACCCGACCCGTCGGCACCTTGAGGGGCTTGCCGAGTTCTTCGGCGTCCCGGTCGCGTATTTCTTCGACGAGGGCACGGCCCTGAAGGTCTCCGAGGAGCTGGAGATCATCCGGCGCATCCGCGACAGCGGCGTGCAGCGCGTGGCGGCCCGTGCGGCAGGGCTGTCGCCGCAGAGCGTGGAGCAAGTCCTCGCCACCATCGAGCACATAAGGGAGAAGGAAGGCTTGGATTCCGGTTCGGGCGAGGGGGACACCGCTTGATACGCCGGCGCAGCCTGCGGCGGGAATGCCGCCGCTTCGTGCGTGACCTCGGTCTCCCACCGGCGGAGAGCATCCGCGAGCTGCTGCCCGCGATCGAGTCACGTTCGGGCCGGTCGATACGGCTGGAACCCGCGCCGCTGAACAGCGGAGACGGCCTGTGCGGGATGTGGATACGCACGGCGGAGGGCATCGACTACATCTTCGTCAACGAAGAGACCAGCCGTGCCCACCAGGACCACATCATCGCGCACGAGGCGGCTCACATCCTGCGAAATCACCAGGGGGGCCGGGCACTTGGCGACGTGAACCCGGTGACGGACCGTCTCGTCACCACTCTCGATCCGGGTGTGGTGAAGATGATGCTGGGCCGCAGCGACTACGAGTTCCATGACGAGAGGGAAGCCGAACTGATCGCCTCACACCTGCAACGGCACATCCACCACCCGGGCCCTGACATCGGCGGCGACGACCGCATCGCTGAGACCCTGCTGCGCCGCAGGAGGCAGAGGTAACCGTGCAACAGCTGCTCCATCCCATATGTCTCACGCTGGCCGTCACCGGTCTGCTGCTGCTTCTCTGGCCGCCCCGGCGCCTCGTCAGAGACCGTGCGCTGGCGGCTCTCGCCGGTGTCTACGGGTTCTCGGCGCTCTCGTTCCTGGTGTCGCTCGAACCCGTCTGGAGAGCACTCGACGAGGCGACGGGACGCCCCTCCACAGGCATCCTCGCGGCCTTCGGCTCGGTGGTCGCCCTCCTCGCCCTGCAACCCGTCGTGCTCGCCCACTGGGCGCTGCCGCAGGAGCGGGCCCGCAGGCGGACCCGGCTGTGCCTGGCCCTCGGAGCGGTCGTCATCGCGGCGCTGGCGGTGATCTTCTTCCAGCTCACGCCGACCGGCCGGTCGACTCCTCAGGGCTTCACCGTCAACTACGTGCACACGGGCGCCTATCAGGCGTACCTGACGCTGTACATCGTGGCCTACACGGTCGGTGAGACGGTGCTCGCGGTGGGCTGCTGGAGGGCCGCCCGCCGTACGGACGAGATCTGGATCGCCCGCGGACTGCGCATCGTGGGAGTGGGCGCGGTCGTGACGTTCGGCTACAGCGCCGTCCGGCTGGCCTACGTCGTCGCCGTGCTGTCCGGGCTTCCCCAACCCTCGCCCGCAGCCGAGGAGTTCGCCTGGCTGTGCGCCGACGGCGGCACCACTCTCTCCCTGGTCGGCTTCTTCGTGCCGACGCTGGCCCTGCACGCCGTTCCGCACGTACGTGCCTGGCTCCGCGCCCAGCGGGACTACCGGCGTCTCGCACCCCTGTGGGAGGCGGTGCACGAGGCCGTCCCCACCATCGCCCTGAACTCCACCCGTACCGTCCGGGGTTCACGGATGCGCGTCCGTGCCATCACCTGGCATCTCTACCGGCGGGCGGTGGAGATCCGGGACGGCCAATGGGCCCTGCAGCCCTTCCTGGAGGCGGCCGTGAAGGATGCCTCCGAGCGGCACCGGCGGGATGCCGGCCTCACCGGTGCCGACCTGGTATCCGCCGTCACCGCCGACCAGATCCGCGCGGCGCTGACCGCGTCCGCGCGCGAGGAGACGGCGCAGAACCCGGTGGAGTACGCCGACGCACACACACGGGAGGAAGTGCGCACACCGGACGACGACGTCCGGGCTCTGCTGCGTATGGCCACCCACTTCGAGACCGCACCCGCAAGAGGGGAAAACGCACCTTCATGGACCTGACGCACGACACGGCTCTCGGCCAACTCCGCGCCCTCGACCGGGGGGAGGTCTCCAGCCGGGAGCTCACGGAAGCCCACCTGGAGCGCGTCGCACGCCACCCCGAACACAACGCGGTGGTGACGCTCGACCGCGAAGGCGCCCTGGACGCGGCGGCCCGGGCGGACGAGCAGCGTTCGCGTGGCGGCTCCGGCGGTCCGCTGCTCGGGCTGCCCGTCACCGTCAAGGACTCGCTGGAGACCGAAGGCCTGCGCACCGCGTGCGGCGCCGCCGAGCTGGAAGGGCACGTGCCGGACCGGGACGCCGACGCCGTGGTCCGGCTGCGGCAGGCCGGCGCGGTGATCATCGGCAAGACCAACACACCGTCGATGTGCCAGGACATCCAGACCGGCAATCCGCTCTTCGGTACGACGCCGAACCCGCACGACCCGCAGCGGACGGCCGGTGGTTCCTCCGGCGGCCCGGCCGCGGCCGTCGCGGCTCGTCTGAGCCCTCTGGACATCGGCAGCGACCTGGCCGGTTCGCTGCGGCTGCCCGCCCACTACTGCGGTGTCCACTCGCTGCGTCCCAGCTACGGCGTGGTCCCCGCGAGGGGGCACATCCCCCGGCCTCCCGGCTGGCTGGCGACATCGGACATGCTCAGCATCGGTCCTCTCGCGCGCAGTTCGGCCGATCTCGAACTCGCTCTCGGGGTGCTGGCGGGGCCTTCGCCGGAGGACAGCGCCGGCTGGCAGCTGACGCTCCCCGCCGCGCGCCACGGCAATCTGGGCGAGTTCAGGGTCGGCCTGTGGGCGGACGACCCGTACTGCAGCGTGGACGCGGCGACCCGTGAGCTGCTCGAAGGCGTCGCCAAGCGCCTGCAGAACGCGGGAGCGAGCATCGAGGCCACCACCAGGCCGGTCGACATGGCCGAGTCCGACCGCCTCTTCCGCACCCTGATGTTCTCCGCCACGTCGGCCTCCGCTTCCGCGGACGCCTTCGCCGCGGAGGTGCAGGCCGCCGGTGCCCTGACGCCCGGTGAGCAGTCACCGGGGGCGCAGTTCCTGCGGGCCCGTACGATCCGGCACCGGGACTGGCTGCTCGCCGACGACGAACGCCGGCGCGTGCGGCAGCAGTGGGCCGCGTACTTCCGCGACGTCGACGTGCTCGTCACACCCGCCGCCCCGACGGCAGCCCCACCGGACCAGACCGAACTCCCCGTGCCCGAGCGGTACATCATCGTGGACGGCGAGCGCCGCGCGTACTGGGACCAGACGACCTGGCTGAACCTGGCCGGTCCGGTGCAGCTGCCCGCCGCGACCGTCCCGCTGGGCTTCACCTCCGACGGCCTGCCGCTCGCGGTCCAGATCATCGGCCCGTATCTGGGCGACCTGACGGTCACTCGCTTCGCCGGTCTGCTGGCGAGCACGGGCTGAAGCGGGAGGCCCTGCACCACGGGGTCCTCGAAGTGCCGGCTTCCGCAAAGGTTCCGCGCTCGCGTTGTTTCACGGGAGACGCCCTCAGGGAGCCGGCACCTCGCCGGGCGGCAACGATCTGCGCAGTGCCGCCGATTCCAGCAGCGCCTTCCGCGCTCGGTCGGCGAAGCCGAGCTTGTCGAGTATCAGGCCGATCCGCCCCAGCGACGAGGCGAGGTTCGCCTTGTACGTGCCGGGGTCGGTCTCGGCGAGCCCGCGGTAGATCGTCCCGGCCTCCTCGATGGGAACCAGGGCCGGCTCGTAGCGGTCCAGCGCGTACAGCGCGGAGCCCAGGCCGTTCAGTGTCTGCGCGAGCAACGGCACGTACCCGCTGTCCTCCTGGGCCAGCCGCCGGTACATCTCGGTGGCCTCCCGCACCGGTTCGACTGCCGCGTCGGGCCGGCCGGCGGAGAAATGGTGCTGGGCAAGGTTGCTCAGAGCGCAGGCGAGCACGGGAAGATGCCTGCTCGGGTGCTCCTCCGCCAGCCGGCGGCTGGTGCTGATGGCGGTCTCCAGCGCCACCGAGGCGTCGATCGTTCCTCCGGCCGGGTTCGACGGCTCCCGTGAGCCGGAGCCGGCCAGGCCGGAGGAGGCAGCGGCGGCAGACGGGCGGGGCACAGAACGCCGGGCGTTGTCCCGCCGGATTCCGGTGGCCTCCTGGGTGGCGGTCCGGGCCTCGTCCGCCCGGCCCAAGTCAGTGAGCGCATTTGCCAGTTCGTCCAGGATTCCGGCGAGCGGAGGCCGCTGCCGGCCCGGATCGTGTTCGCACGCCAGGCGCTGAATGTCCACCGCCTGCCGCAGGACGCTCTCCGCTTCCGTGGACCGCCCCAGACGCCTCAGAAGACGCCCGTGGGTGGCCAAGTCCTCAGCCAGGGCGGGGGAATGGACCACCGGGTTGGTGCGCGCCAGCCCCCAGCGGAGTGTGATCGCCTCCGTGGCCGCGTCGGCGGCCTGCACCGTGCGGTCCGATTCGGCCAGCCGGAGGCCGAGCAGACGCAGGGCGTCAGCGAGGCCGGCGGTGTGGGACAAGGAGCCTTCCGCCTCCCGCCGGTGGATCGCGACCGCCTCCTCGGTCACGCTCAGCGCGTCGCCCGTACGGCCTTGTGCCGCAAGCTCGCTGCCGAGCCTGCCGAGGACGTCGGCCAGGTCGGACAGGTGAGCGGCCGGATTGCGCTCGACCAGGCGGCGCAGCACGGTTGACGCGTGCTCGAAGGATTCGGCCGCGCCCTCCCGCCTGTCCAGTTGGGACTGCGTGATGCCGAAATCACGAAGGGAATGTGCGAAGTCGGCCAGATGGGCGGCCGGTTTGTACTCCACGAGCTTCCGGTGGATCGCCAGCGCGTCCATGGTGGGTTGCGCCGCTTCCAGGAAGCGTCCGAGCTCGCGGAGCCGTGCTCCCTGGATGCTCAACGCCCCGGCAAGCCGGTGCAGCAGAGGCGCGGAGTCGGTGCCGGTGCCGGTCCGCAGGAAGAGCCGATGGGTGGCGACGGCTTCCTCGGCGAGGTCCAGGGCCAGCTCCGGCCGGCCCAGCGCCTCCGCCAGGTCACTGGCGCCCGAGAGGGTCTCGGCGAGGGCGGGCAGGTGAGTTTCGGGATCGTGTCCGACCAGCGCTTTCCCGATGCTGCCCGCCTCGGCGGCCAAGCGGAACGCCTCCACGGTCATGCCCAGTTCGGCCGCCACGCGACTGAGGCGGTTCAGGGCGACGGCCTGCCCCGGCATGACGTCGGGGTCACCCTCGGCCATTCGGTGCCGGCCGGTCTGCACCGCCTCCTCCAAGGGGTTGAGCGCATCCATCTGCCGTCCCGCGTACGCCAGGCGCAGCCCCAGCCTGCTCAGCAGCCGTATCCGCGGGCCGGGTTCGGAGACCGTGACCAGCTGGTGCCGGGTGACCCGCTCGCACGTCGCCGCCGCTCCGACATCCAGGTCGGCGTGGCCGGCATCTCCTGTACGGCTGTTCAGCGTGCCGTCGACCGCCTCCAGCATCGCCATGTCCACGTCCTCGACCTGGGCCAGGTGCACCAGAGCCGCGCTCCCGGCGGCGGCCGCCAGATCGGGGTCACGGTCCAGCGCCGGGTAGAGATGCCGATGGCCTACATGCGGCCACCGGTCAGCGGCGGCGGCAAGGAAGGTGACCGTACGCGCGATCCACGTCGGCGCGACGCCGTCCCGATCGCGGGCCAGCAGCGTGGCGCAGCCCGTGGCAGCCCAGCTGTCCGTGGCGTATGCGGTGACAGGGCTGCCGGGCAGGGTGAGTGCCACGTAGTCCTCCGCGAGCCGGTCGGGCAGCAGCGGCTGGAGCACACCGGCACCCGCCGGTCCGGGAGGCGGATAGCAGACGGCGTGATCCGCGAGCAGCTCCCCGGCCGGCAGGCCGGGCAGCAGGCTCCGTAAGAGCGCTTCGGCGGCCGGCCGGCTGGTGAGGCCGGTGAGGCCGGCGGTGAACACCAGGCGCTTCATCACCTCGGACGGTGTTCCGTAGTCGAGCCCCACGCTGGAGTTCTCGTACAGCTGCTGCCAGTTCTCGTGTTCGCGGTCCAGCAGATACGTGGTCAGACCGACCATGTCGCCCGGCGCCCGGCGGCCGTTGGCCGTAGCGTCCACGGCGACCAGGGCGGCCATCAGCACGGCCAGCGTCAGCCCGAAGTCCGGCTGGGTCAGCGCCCCCGGCGGTCCGGTCGCCTCCGGCCTTTCCACTTGAGGGTAGTGGCGCACGAAGCTGTCACGGGCGGCACCGAACAGCTGCGCCCGCTCGGTACCGGTGCCCGGCAAGGGCGGCAGATGCTGATCAGAGGTGTCGACGCCCGCGCGGAGCCGGTTGAGCCGGCCGCGGACGGCCGGCCAGCCGCCGGCCGAGCGTGCAAGCAGCAGGACCCGGGCCGGAACCCGGTGCCGCAGCAGCCGGTTATGGAACAGCCAGCTCAGATGCGTGACGGGCCACCGGTCGGCGTAGTCGACGAGAACCAGTACCCCCGCGCAACCGTCGAGACGGAGATCCTGGCTGTCCTCGGCCGGTGGATGGGTGTCCGTGCCGTGGACGGCATCCACCACCTTCCACCCCGCCCGCTGTGCATCGGCGGCCAGCTCCGTGGCGAGCCGTGTCTTCCCCTGGCCGCCCTCGCCATGCAGCCAGCGCACCGCGAATGCGCCCTCCGCGTCACGCCAGTCCACCAGCGCCCGCAGTTCCGCTTCACGGCCGGTGAAACCGACGACCTCCGCGCGTGCGTCGAGCATCCGGCTGGGCTGGGCCCTCAGCCATGCGGAGTCCGGAGCGGTGACCTGTGCGCGCTCGAACAGCAGATACACGGGCGTGCCGTCACCGAAGACGTGGATGTCCGCACCCATCGCACCATAGGCGTAGCCGGCCTCGGCACGTACTTCCTGCACGTAACCCGCCCGTTCCTCAGCGGAGTCGGGCGCCACCGCTACTGGCCGTCCCCGCCGTTGGAGCCGGGCGCTGGAGGCAGCCCTTGGTGGTAGTGATTGACGTTCCCGCCCTGCACTCCGTACACCGTGCCCTGGTCACGCGCGATGTTCGTCTGCACCCACTGGTCCCGCCCCTGCGGAAGCTCGCGCCGGATCTGCTCGACCAGGTCGCTCAACTCGGCTGCCGCATCGGGGTGATCGTCCAGCAACCGGGCGAAGTCCCGCTGCCACTGCCCCAACAGCAGCTGCCTGGCCTGGTCGGGGTCGTCCGCCCGTTGCACGATCAGGTCGTGATGGTGCAACTGTCCCTCCACAGCGGCCTGTTGTTCCTCGCCCCCGCGCCGGTACAGCCGCACCACCGCTCCCCGGGCCCCCTGCCAGACATCCGTCGCCATGGCCGCGACCAAGGCCCCCGCACCCGTGCCCGCCAACGTCGTCAACGCCTCCGGCAGCATGCCTTCCCCCTCAAGTCCCCTGTGCCGTCCCGGCTTTCCCATTGTCGCGTCGGACGGCGTGGGACATCAGGGCTACGGGGAAACGGGCCGACAAGTGTCAGGCGCCGGGCGGAATCCGGCCGTCGGCGATCGGCCACTCACGGGTGACGACCGGGAAGACGACGCGGTCCTGCGGCCGGATTCCGATGACCGTGAAGGGCAGCCCCGCGAAGAGCGAGGTCTCCAGGGTGACCCCGCCGTTCAGTTTCCAGGTACCGCCGCGCTTCTCGCCGACCGTGGACGCCGGCTCGGGCTGCCGGGCCTTCGCGCGCAGGTACGGGCCGAAGAACGCGTCCACGCCCACGGTGTCGTAGAGGCTGATGCTTGCCTCCGGGCCGAGCATCGTGCGCAGTTCGCCGTTGCCGGAGACCTTTGCGGTTCCGCCCGTACGGGTCTTGCCGTCGGCGTGCCTGTCGGGCTTCCACCCCGCTGCTTCGGTGTGCCGCGTGCCGACCTTCATCGAGCCGCCCGAGGTCTGGTCGACGTCGACGTTCAACGTGCCGTCGGCGCGCACCTCCAGGACGAGGCTGAGCTTCAGGGCGACGACCACGGGGACCGTGCCGACCATGACCACGGGATACGCGGCGAGCGTGGCGATGGGGATGCGCGGCGCGGTACGAGGGAGCTTGACGGGACCCTTGATCCGCCAGCCTGCCTTCCAGGGACCGGAGACGTTCACCGAGGCGGACGCGTCCGCGGGGTCGGCGGAGCCCTTGCCGTCGTAGGAGAACCCGACCGAGGGGGCCATCTCCAGGAAGCCGCCGACCTTCGTCTCGCGCTCCAGCCCGGGCTTCCCCCCGAACATGGGTAGTTCGGTGCCGAATTCGATGCGCAGCTTCCTGCCGTCGGCTCCGCCGCCGATGCCCCGGGGGGAGCTCTCCTGCGCGCGCCCCGCGATGCCGCGCGTCACGTCGAGACTCTTGAGCTGCGGGGTCACGTCCCACGCGGAGGGCGCCACCGGGATCTTCCCCTCGGCCTTCGAGCTGCCGAGCACGTCCGCCAACTTCGCGGGGGCGGTGGCGACTTCGGTCCTCCCGGCGCTCTCGGAACGCACCCGCGTGACCTTGACGAGGGCGCCGGCGGGTGCCGCGGCGGCGGGCGGGCTCGCGATCACGTCGCCCTTGCGGATTCCGGGGGCGCGGGTCCCGCCGTGGGTCAGGACCGCACGGCCGGCCTTCGCGTCGTAGGAGGAGAGCGTGACGTCCCGCTCCGTGCGGGAGGTCGGCCGCCCGTCCGCCGAGGGGCGGCTGACCTTGGCGGACCCCGATCCGCCCCGGGTGACGGCGAGTTCGGGAGTGGCGCTTCGTTCGCCGTTCGTCCGAGGAGAACCCCCGTCGGAAACCTGACCCGGGACGGCGGCCTGCAGAGCCGTGCTGCCCCAGCCCGTGGCGAGCAGCGCGGATATGCAGATCATGGAAAGCAGGGCGGGGCGAGTGACCCGATTCACAAAAACACCTCTTCGGAAGAGCGGGCACTCGGCCCAGGGACCAGCCGAGAGAATGCAACGGGAGTTGAACGGATGTCAAAACAGCAGCTCCGGGCAGGTGGAGACATGCCGCTCCCGCTCCGGGAATTCCTTTCCCGTTGAACGACCGGGGCTTGTGAATGCGCCCGGCGCCGAATGTGACAAGGGCTCAGAGAATCTGCCCCGACAGCTCGCCTCGGTGGCCTCCTCGGCACTCTCCGTACCGGCGGGAGCGCCGGTACGTCACGGCCGGGCTGCCGCGCGCCGCTCCCGCACAGGGCGTGAATCCTCAAGAAATCCTCAAAGAACAAGCCCCGGATGAATTGACATCCAGGGCTTGATTCTGCGTATATTCAATCCTTATGCCTTCACGGCTCGCGACTCTCAACTCGCGTCCTTCAAAAGGGGCATGAGGAGAAGTTCAACAGGGTCACCATATCGCGTCGGGAGTAGAATTGTCAACCAAAGAAATGCGGCAGGAACAGCAATTCATCACCCGCCTCTACACCCGGCTCGATCAGCTGAGAGAGCAGGCCGAGCGGTCGGTACGCGGCGCACTCGCGCAGGCCGGGAACAATTTCCAGGCCAGGCTCGAGCGGGATGTGCTGGTGGCGGAACAGTCCGGGCTGCTCAGTGCGATCAACGCGGAGGAGAACGGGCTCTGTTTCGGACGCCTCGACTTCCGGGACGGCCGTACCCACCACATCGGGCGCATCGGAATCCGGCAGGACGACGCGTCCCGTACACCCCTGGTGATCGACTGGCGGGCAGAGGTGGCGCGTCCCTTCTACCTCGCCACGGGACACTCCCCCATGGGCCTGCGGCGCAGACGGCACATCACCACCGAAGGACGCACCGTCACCGCGCTCCACGACGAGTTGATGGACCTCAGCGACCCGACCCGTACCGGCCACGAGGGCGCCGACGCCGACGAGGTCCTGCTGGCCGCGCTGGACGCGGCCCGCACCGGGCGGATGCACGACATCGTCCGGACCATCCAGGCCGAGCAGGACCACATCATCCGGGCGCCCCACCAGGGCGTCATGGTGGTCGAGGGCGGCCCCGGCACCGGCAAGACCGTCGTCGCGCTGCACCGGGCGGCGTATCTGCTCTACGAGCACCGGGAGTTGCTGGCCCGCAGGGCGGTGCTGATCGTCGGCCCCAACCCGGCCTTCCTGAGCTACATCGGCGAAGTGCTGCCGTCCCTGGGCGAGACCGGCGTGCTGCCGGCGACCGTCGGCGAACTCTTCCCCGGTGTACGGGCCACCGGCACCGACAGCCCGGCCGCCGCCGAGGTCAAGGGACGTGCCGCGATGGCCGGTGTGCTGGCGAAGGCGCTGCGCGACCGGCAGACCGTGCCCGAGTGGGCCACGGAGATCGACCACGACGACTACGGGACGCTCTACCTGGAGCGGGCCATGGCGGAGGACGCGCGCCACCGTGCGCGCGCGAGCGAGCTGCCCCACAACCTGGCCAGGCCCGTCTTCGCCTTCCACGTCATCGACGAGCTGACCGCGCAGCTGACCGAGCGGATCGGCGCCGATCCGTACGGCGGCCCCAACCTGCTGCAACCCGACGACGTCGCCCAGATGGGCAAGGAGATCGCGACGAGTCCGCGGGTCCACGCGGCCATCGACGAGCTGTGGCCGCAGCTGACCCCGCAGGAGTTCGTCGCGGACTTCCTCGCGGAGCCGGTCCACCTGGACGAGGAGCCGGCCGGGCTGATCCGCCGGCAGGGCGGGGCGTGGACCGAGGCCGACGTGCCGCTGCTCGACGAGGCCGCCGAGCTGCTGGGCGAGGACGACAGCGCGGCCCGCGCCGCGGCCGAGGCCGAACGCCAGGAGCAGATCGCCTACGCACAGGGCGTGCTGGAGCTGTCCCGGGGCTCCGAGACGTACGAGTTCGAGGACGAGGAGTCCGAGGTCCTCGCCGCGCACGACATCATCGACGCCGAACGGATGGCCGAACGGCACGAGGAGGCCGACCGCCGCAGCGCGGCCGAGCGGGCGGCGGCCGACCGTACCTGGGCGTTCGGCCACATCGTCGTCGACGAGGCGCAGGAACTCTCGGCGATGGCCTGGCGGTTGCTGATGCGGCGCATCCCGACGCGCTCGATGACGCTCGTCGGGGACCCGGCGCAGACGGCGGAGACGGCCGGGCTCGGCTCCTGGGAACGCATCCTCGAGCCGTACGTCGGCGACCGCTGGGAGCAGGTACGACTGGGCGTCAACTACCGTACGCCCGCCGAGATCATGGAGGTCGCGGCCGGGTTCCTGCGGGCACACGACCCGTCGTTCACGCCGCCGGAGTCGGTGCGGTCGACCGGAGTGCGGCCCTGGGCCCTGCGGGTGGCCGGGGGCGGTCTCGCCGCAGCGGTGGCACGGGAGGCCGCGGAGGCCCGTGACGGGGCGGGACGGGTCGCGGTCATCGCCCCGGCGGCTCTGCACGCCTCGATCGCCGCGGAGCTTCCGGACGCGGAGCACGGTCCCGAACCCGACCTCACCCGCGACGTGGTGCTGCTGGACGCACGGCAGGCGAAGGGGCTGGAGTTCGACACGGTGCTGGTCGTGGAACCGGCCGAGTACGGGGTGAGCGATCTGTACGTCGCGCTGACCCGGGCCACGCAGCGACTCGGCGTACTGCACACCGGCGATCTGCCCGCCGCGCTCGGTGGGCTGGAGGAAGCGGGAGGCCGGTAGGGCGTGACGGACGCGGATACGCGGCGGTGGTCCCCGGGCACGTGAAACACGCCCCGGGCGACCACCGCCGTGCCGTTACGGCACCGTGCCGTTCACGCCGCCGAGCCGGCCAGGGCGGCACCTCTGCCGCCCGTTCCGGCGCGGTCCGACTCCTCCGCCTCCTCCAGCAGCGAGATGAGGGACTCGCGTGCCCGGGCCACCCGGGAACGCACCGTGCCCACCGGGCAGTCGATGACCGCGGCAGCCTGGGCATAGGGCAACCCGAGCAGTTGCGTGAGCACGAACGCCTCACGCCGCGGCGCATCGATCAGCGCCAGCAGTTCGCTCAGCGCTATCCCTTCCTCGAACCCCGGCAGACCGCGCGGCTGCGTCCGCTCCACCGCCGTCTGCCAGTCGTCCGTGTCGGCCGGCCGCGGGCGGCAGGCACTGGTGCGGATACGGTCGGCCACCGTTCTGCGGGCGATGGTCAGCAGCCACGTACGGGCCGAGGACCTTCCCTCGAAACCCGGGAGGCTGCGCAGCGCACGCAGATAGGTGTCCTGCACGAGGTCGTCAGCCGCCTGAACGTCGCCGCTCAGGTGCGTGACGTAGCGGCGCACGTCGAGCTGCGTCGCGCGTACGAACTCCTGCGCCGCCTCCCCGTCTCCGGCTCGGGCGGCAAGCGCCCACGCGGTCGCCTCCGCGTCCACCTCCTCACGCATTCCGTTTCCTCCCGCACCCGTTGTCACAGGGATCGGGGAGGATGGGGGCATGCACTGCTCCCGAGCCCGCACCGCGCTCTCCGCCCGGCTCGACCAGGAGGCACTGCCCCCCGGCGTCACAGAACGGAGGCTCGGGGAACACCTCGCGGAATGCCCGGACTGCCGCCGGTGGCAGGACCGGGCCGAGCAGCTCGAGCGCATGCCTGCCGGCGAACCGGGCGCGGGCGCGGAGCCGGTGGGACGCCCGCTGGACCGGCTGCGCCGCCCCGAGGGCCTCTCCGGCCCCGACGAGCGCTGCCCGTCCGGCCCCGAAGAGCACGGGACCGGAGGCCCGGGCCGGCACGCTTGCTGAGGCGCAACAGGCCGCTCTTGTCGTCAGTGGCCGCGCGGCAGGTGCGGACCGCACCCGCACGCGGACAGGGGTCATCGTCATCTGAAGTCCTTCGTGTCGTCCGGCCGCCGCATGGGGGCGGAACCGGTGAAGTCGCGCTCCGGCGCGGCGGGCCGGTAAAGCCGGACGTCGTCGCCGGGGGCGCAGGGCCGTGCTGCCGTCAGACAGCGCGGCCGCGCGGCGGACCTCTCAGCCAGATGACATGACTCAGAAACAGCTTCCGTGGTGTACGGGAACGCTCCCGCCAGCCTGCGAACACCGCGGGGGCGGGAGCCGGCAGCACCACGTCGACGACGGACACCAGCGGCGCGAAGAGCCGCACCGACGCCGCCCGTACGGCACGGAAGACGGCCCGCTCCCCGCCCCACAGCCACCACGCGCTGAGCAGCGCCACCAGAAGGTGGGCCGCGAGCATCCCCGTCGTGCCGCCCGGTATCCCGCCGTGCGCCATGCCGCCGTGCGCCATCCCGTCCATGCTCCCGGGGTCGGGCAGCGCCGCCCCGGTGTGCTGGGCGTGATGCGCGTCGGCCGCCATTCCGTCCATACCGGCGGACGGCGCGTGATGCTCCATGCCACCGCCGCCGTGCATGGAGTGCGACGACCCATGACCGGCAGGCAGACCGGGCTCCGGGCGACCGGACTGGCCGGAATGACCCAGCAGGGCCGTGGTCCAACGGTCGGCGAGCGGGCCATGCTTCGGAACGCCGTGGCCTGCCATCGCCTGACCGAGCGAGAAGACGCAGTGCAGCAGCGCCTGCGTACCGACCGTCAACGCGCCGACGAGGAGCGGGCCGCGCTCGCGGTCGGCGAGGGACCACCCCAGGAGCGCCGCCCCCAGCCAGGCGAGCAGCAGCATCCAGCCGGGCACGGAAGCGCCGGACATCAGCGTGTGTCCCACGGATGCGAGCAGCACGCAGACCGCCGCGAACGAGCCCGCCCGCAACGCCCTGAGAACGCTTCCCGCATGCATGACCTGGCCATCGTCGCACTCAGGGCAGGGCGTGGAGCCCGAGGGGCGGAAACCACTCACATCTGGACAGAGCCCGGAGGAGAGCAGTACGCGAGCGCCGCCGGCAGCGACGCCGCCGGACCGGACCCGGCCGGGCAGGCGCGGCCGGGCCAGGCCGCGGAGGGACACGGAGGGATACGGTGGAAGCGTGGCTGACTACGAGCACATCCTGGTGAAGCGCGACGACGGCACCGTGACGATCACGATGAACCGCGCCAGACGCCGGAACTCGTTGACCGCCGCACACCTCACCGAGCTGCGCGACGCGTTCGCCGAGGCCGGTGAGAGCGACGCGACCGGAATCGTGCTGGCCGCGGACGGTCCGGTCTTCTCCGCCGGCCACGACTTCGGCGACGTCTCGTCCCGGGACCTGCTGGGAGTACGCGAGCTGCTGCAGCTGTGCACCGAGCTGATGAACACCGTCCAGTCGGTGCCGCAGGTCGTGGTCGCACGGGTGCACGGTCTGGCCACCGCCGCCGGCTGCCAGCTCGTCGCCTCCTGCGACCTGGCGGTGGCCACGGAGTCCGCCGGTTTCGCGCTGCCGGGCGGGCAGGGCGGCTGGTTCTGCCACACGCCGGCCGTGCCGGTGGCCCGCTCCATCGGCAGGAAGCGGCTGATGGAGATGGCTCTCACGGGCGACGCCGTCGACGCGGCGACAGCCGAACGGTGGGGCCTGGTGAACCGCGTGGTGCCCGACGACGAACTCGACGACGCCGTCGCGGAGTTGCTCGCACGTGCGACCCGGGGCAGCCGGGCGAGCAAGGCGCTCGGCAAGCAGACTCTCTACGCCCAGCTGGACCGGCCCGAAGCCGACGCCTACCAGCTGGCACTCGAGGTGATGGCTGCGGCCTCCCGGCTGCCCGGGGCACGTGAGGGCATGGCGGCGTTCCTGGAGAAGCGCAAGCCGGACTGGCCCGACTGACCGGCGGACCCGGCGGACCCGCGCCAGGCCGGGCAGGGCCGGGTACGACCGGACCGCGCAGCGCCGGGCGGGGCCGGCCGGGCAGGGCCGGACCGGTACGGACAGGCACGGACAGGCACGGACAGGTACGACCGACCGCCGGCAGGCGCATCCGCACGCGGGGCGCTGCGAGATCCGGGCCCGCCCGCACCCGGCGCCCGCCCCGCCAGGTCCGGTGAACGCGGAGTCTTCCGCCCCGGGCCCGTGCGTGGTTACCTGTGGCCCCCCACGCGCCTCACCAGGGCCTCCACCGGCCATGCCGTCCCCAGCGCGCGCCGCATACGAGCGCACGCACCGCTCCAGTCGGAGATCGCGTGACTTCTGACCCTGCTTCCGCGGACCCCTCCCCCACGACACCGCAGCCGCAGCCTGCCGCCCCTACCGGCTCCAGAGCCCTCGTCGTCGCCCTGTGCTGCGCGACGATCATCATCGACGGCTACGACCTGATCGTGTACGGCACCGTCGTGCCCACCCTCCTGGACGGCTCGGCCGAGTGGAAGCTGTCGGAGGCCGAGACGGGACGCATCGGCGCCTACGCGCTCGTCGGCATGCTCTTCGGCGCCATGATGACCGGCACGGTCACCGACCTCGTGGGCCGCCGGCGCATCATGCTCGGCTGCGTCGCCTGGTTCACGACGGCCATGGCGCTGGCGGCGGTCGCGCCGACGCCGGAGTTCTTCGGTTTCGCGCGGTTCCTGGCCGGTCTGGGGCTCGGCGGCGTCGTACCCACCGCCATCGCGCTGACCATCGAGTACGCACACCCGCGGCACCGCAGCCGTACCAACGGCCTGATGTTCTCCGGCTATTCGGTCGGCGGCATCCTGGCCGCGCTCACGGCGATCGCCGTGATCCCGCAACTGGGCTGGCGCGCGATGTTCTGGGTCGGCGTCGTGCTGGGCGTCCTGCTCCTCCCGGTCGCGTGGCGGCTGCTGCCCGAGTCGGCGAGCTTCCTGCTCGCACGGGGCCGCAGGGAGGAGGCCGAGAGCCTCGCCGCCCGCTACGGCCTGACGCTGGAGGAACCGCCGCCGGCTCAGGACAGCGCCCCTCGCGGACTGTCCACGCTGAAGGCCCTGTTCGTCCCGCGCTACGTGGCCGGCACGCTGCTGTTCTGGCTCGGCACCGGCGTGGGGCTGCTGCTCGTGTACGGCCTGAACACCTGGCTCGCGCAGATCATGCGGGAGGCGGGCTATCCGCTGGGATCGGCTCTGGCCTTCCTGCTCGTGCTCAACCTGGGCGCCATCCTCGGCACTCCGCTGTTCGGCGCCCTCGCCGACCGCGTCGGGTCGAAACCGGTGACGGTGGGCATGTTCCTCGCCGCCGCGGTGTGCATCTTCCTGCTGAGCTTCGAACTGCCGAGCTTCCTGCTGTTCGTACTGGTGGGCATCGCGGGCGCCTGCACGATCGGGACGACGATCCTGGTGAACGCCTACACGGCGAACTTCTACCCGGCCCACATGCGGGCCACCGGCCTCGGCTGGGCACTCGGCGTGGGGCGGCTGGGGGCCATCCTCGGGCCGATCTACGGCGCCTTCATCCTCGCCTCCGGGTGGGGACTGGACGCGAACTTCTACGCGTTCGCGGCGCCCGCCCTGCTGGGAGCCGCCGCCATGCTGCTGATCCCCGCACTGCGCAAGTAGCCGCGCCCGGAGCGCGAGGAAGGGAGAGACGCCGGTGATCGTCGCGGAGGCCGTGGGCCGTACGCTCGTCCGGCTCGGTGCCGACAGGGCGTTCGGCGTCGTGGGCAGCGGAAACTTCCACGTCACCGGCGCCATGGTCGCCGCGGGCGCCCGGTACGTCGCGGCGCGGCACGAGAGCGGCGCGGCGGTCATGGCCGACGCCTACGCGAGAGTCTCCGGCAAGCTCGGTGTCGTCACGGTGCATCAGGGCTGCGGCCTGACCAACGCGCTGACGGGCATCACCGAAGCGGCCAAGAGCCGTACCCCGCTGATCGTCCTGGCCGCGGACACACCCGCGGCGGACCTGCGCTCCAACTTCCGCGTCGACCAGGACGCGTTGGCACACGCCGTGGGCGCGCGGGCGGAGCGCGTGCACGGCCCGGAAACGGCCGTCGCCGACACCGTACGGGCCTGCCGGCTGGCCGTCTCGGGGCGGCGCACGGTCGTGCTGAACCTCCCCGTCGACGTGCAGAGCCGTCAGGTCCCCCTGCCGCTGACCGAACCCGAACCCGAACCGCCCCGGCTTCACCGGCCCGCTCCCGCGGCGGAGGCGGTGGCCGAGCTCGGCAGGCTGCTCATGCGATCGCGCCGTCCCGTATTCATCGCGGGACGCGGCGCGCTGTCCGGGCCGGGACCCTCCGCGGGGGAAAGGCCCGCCGCGGATGCCCTACGTGAACTCGGCGCCGCCACCGGTGCGTTGCTCGCGACGTCGGCCGTCGCACGCGGTCTCTTCCACGGCGACCCGTGGTCCCTGGACGTCTCTGGGGGCTTCTCCTCACCGCTGGCCGCCGAACTGATCTCGGGAGCCGACCTCGTCGTCGGCTGGGGCTGCGCTCTGAACAAGTGGACGACGCGCCACGGCGCGCTGATCGCCCCCGACGCGTCCTTGGTGCAGGTCGACCTCGACGCCGAGGCGATCGGCGCGCACCGCCCCGTCACCCTCGGCATCGTGGGCGACACGGCGGCGACAGCTTCGGCGGTGACGGTGTTCCTCGCCGGCGGCGGCGGACAGCCGGCCGCGGAGGACCCGCCGGCGGACGGCCTTCGGGGCTACCGCTCCGAGGAGCTGCGGGCACGCATCGGCAGCGAACTGGCCTGGAACACCGTGCCGTACACGGACGATTCGACGGACGGGAACACCAACGGAAGCACGGACGGCAACACGGACGGGAACATCGATCCGCGCACCCTGTCCGTCCGGCTCGACGGACTGCTGCCGCGCGAGCGCGTGCTCGCCGTCGACTCCGGCAACTTCATGGGCTACCCGGCCATGTTCCTCTCCGTACCGGACGAACAGGGCTTCTGCTTCACGCAGGCGTTCCAGTCGATCGGGCTCGGCCTGGCCACCGCGATCGGAGCCGCCCTCGCCAGACCGGACCGCCTTCCGGTGGCCGCGCTCGGCGACGGCGGTGCGCTCATGGGCGTATCGGAGCTGGAGACCGTCGTCAGGCTGGGCCTGCCGATGGCGGTCGTCGTCTACAACGACCGTGCGTACGGCGCCGAGGTGCACCATTTCGCCGGTGACGGCGCCGACTTGAGCACCGTGACGTTCCCCGACACCGACATCGCGGCCCTCGCCCGGGGCCTCGGCTACACCGGGGTCACCGTGCGCGGCGAGGACGATCTGGAGGCCGTCGCCAGCTGGGTGGACGGACCGCGAAGCACCCCGCTGCTGGTCGACGCCAAGATCACATCGACGGAGGGCTCCTGGTGGCTGAAGGAGGCCTTCCGCGCGCACTGACCACGCGCTGAACTGGCCCTGCCACGCGCTGCCCGCCCACTCTTCGTGCGCCGCCCGCACGCCCAACGGCCGCCGCCCGGGCGCCGCTTCAGCTCCGGCGCACCCCCGGGAAAACCGGTTGCCCGCGCCTCCTGCCGTGATCACCCTGGCCTGATGGAACTCAGCGGAGCCGCACAGGCGTGGGCCGAGGACGGCTTCGTGATCCTGCCGGCCTTCATCCCGGCCGGGGAGCTGAAGCCGGCAACGGACGAACTGGGCTTGCTCTTCCCGTCACCCGACGGCTTCCACGACGCGACCGACCCGCGGCGCGAACGCTTCATCGGCGACCAGTTCGCCGGTATCGACTACTTCCCGTTCGCGAGCACGGAGATCAGCCTGCTCGCCGTACACCACCGCATCCTGGCGCTCGCCGGGACGCTGCTGGAGGACGACGGCTGCCGGATCTACGGAGCGGAGGCCTGGGCCAAGTACACCGGCGCCAGTGACTACGAGCAGGATCTGCACCGCGACTACCTCGGACACAGCCTCGTGGTCCCCAGCACCGAACCGCGCTTCCGCCAGCTGGAGATGTTCGTGTACCTGGCGGACGTGCCCGAGGAGTGCGGCCCGGCGCACCTCGTCTCCCGGAAGCACACAGCCGGCCTTCCCGCCCTGCCCGACCGCTATCCGCGGCCCGGCCGCGAAAGCGGCAGCCGCTCCCCCGACGGCAGCGGCGGCTGCTCCGAGGCAGGGCCGCACCTGTACGGAGCGGAGGTGTCCGCGTCGGGCCCGGCGGGGACCGTCGTCGCCTTCGAGATCGGAACCGTCCACCGGGCCACGGCCATGGCCGCGCCGCGCGGCGCGCGGTACACGATGCACCTGAACTTCCGTTCCTCCGGCGTCGATTGGGGCCAGCGACGGGGCTGGGCCTATTCCGCCGTACAGGAGGACTGGTCCAGGTTCGTCGAGCGGGCCACTCCGCGCCAGCTGGGGGCATTCGGTTTCCCGCCGCCGGGGCATCCGTACTGGACGGCGGAGACACTGGCCGGGACGGCGCTGCGATATCCCGGGCTCGACCTCGCGCCCTGGCGCGAGGCCGGTACCACTCCCGGCGTTCGCTGATCCCCCGCCCCGGGGCCGTGATCCCGGCGATCACGGACCCGGGCTCGCGAGACGTACGCCGCCCGTCCGCTCTTCGTCCCGCCCGACACCCGCCCGCTATTCGTCGATCGCCGCGCCGAACAGCGCGCCGGCGGCCGGTGCGCCGAGGCGGGCGCCGTCGTACGTCCACGTGCCGTTCGCGGCGAGCCCCGACGTCGTCGCGGGGAGGACCCATATGAAACCGTCGTCGGTGTTCTCGCCCGGTGCCGCCGCCAGCAGGCCGAAGAGGCCGTCCTTGTTGGCGTCGACCAGCCGTACCTGGCCGCCCCAGCGGTCCGAGGCCTCCGCCACGCCGGGGATGCTGCCGTGGTTCTGGTCGAAGCTGCGTGCTCCGGTGGCCGTGAGCCCGCCCGGTGCGCCGCGCAGCGCCCACACCGCACCCGCGTCGGAGACGGAGCCGATGTCCTCCCCGGGAGCGCCGACGGCGAGGTCGGGGCGTCCGTCGCCGTCGGTGTCGCCGGAGGACATCTCGGCTCCCCACAGGTCGCCTGCCTCGGCCTTACCGGGGACGCCCGGGGAGTCCTGCGTCCACGTCTGCGCCGGGTCCGGGCCGAGTCCGGACAGGTCGCCCTGGCCCAGGTGGACGGAGACGGATCCGCCGAGGGCCGAACCGGCGCCCGTGTCGCCGATGGCCAGGTCGTCCTGGCCGTCGTGGTTGAAGTCGCTGCTGACCGCCGCGGGACCGCCCTCGAAGGTGCCGCCGTCACCCATCTCCTCGATGTCGGGGGCTCCGTGGAGCACCTGCGTGGCGCCGGCGCCCGGCTGGTCGCCGGTGGTCACCCCGGAGACGGCCAGGTCCGCCCACGGGTCCTCGTTGTAGTTGCCGTGGGTCAGGCTCCGGAGGGCGAGGCCGGCCCCCGGGGAGACCTCCAGAGTCCGTCCGTCGCCCGCCGGCTTCAGCTGCCCGGCCGCCGCTCCCGGCGGTGAGGTGAAGAACAGCAGCGTGTCGTTCTCCAGGACGGCGATGCTGTCGCGCAGGCCCGCGTCCGGATCCGCCGGGTCCGGGGAGAAGTACCGGGCCGCCTCGATCGCCCGCCCGAAGCCGGCGCCGGCCCGCGGCTGTCCGGGGTTCTCCAGCCAGGTGCTGTCGGTCCCCCGCAACCCGCTCGGCGACCCCCAGAAGACGGTGGCGCCGCCCGCGTCCGACAACCCCGCCAGGTCCTCGCCGGGGATGCCGACGATCGCGTCGTCGTAACCGTCGTTGTCCAGGTCGCCGGAGGCCACCGCACGCCCGAAGCCGTCCCCGGCCTCGGAACCGCCCGGGACGCCCGCGGTGTTCTGGTTGAGGACGCGCTTGCCGGTGGTGCTGAGACCGCTCGACGAGCTGTACTGCACGGTGACGTATCCGGCGCCCCGTGCGCCGCTCACGGTGGCGCCCGGGGCGCCGGTCAGCACGTCGTCGAAGCCGTTCCCGTCGTAGTCGCAGTTGCGCTGCTGCCAGCCGATGGACGGGAAGGGCACGGCGGCCCGTGCGGCGGGCGCCGCGATCACGGCGCCGCCGACGGTGAGGAGTGCCGTGGCCGTCAGGGCCACGCTTCTCAGGTAACGCACAGGAGAACCTCCTTGGTCTCCCAGGCCGCGTGTCACGTGTCGTGGGCCGCGTGTTCGCGTCCTGCTTCAGCCACCGGCGGACCGGCCGACGCCCCTCGGGTGGCGCGGCGAGTGGAATGCCGTGGCCGCGAATGCACCCGATGCCCGTATTGCTGTCATCCAAGAGACATCCGAGGTTCGTCCATGGTTGTACGGACTCGGCGTTTCCGCCGAGGACACCTGGGCCGTCAGGATGCGGGAGACCCTCGCTCCAGCGTCTTCTGGACGTCCACGAAGCCGTCGTGCACCTTCGTCAGGCGGCCGTTCCGCACCCGCTGGTAGGTCACCATCGTGTTCACGATGCGCGGGAAGTCACGAGCGGCGAGCATGTTGTCGTAGTTCCAGTTCAGCTTCGGCGTCAGGCCGCCCGTGTCGACCGGCCCGCCCCTGTCCAGCGCGCCCCGCACGGACTTGGCGGTGACGTCCTCACCGTCGTCCATGGACTCCAGCACCTGTTTCAGCACCGTGTAGGCGATCCACGTCGTCTGTACGCCGGGGTCCGAGCTGTCCACCCGGTTGTCGCCGAAGGCGTGCTCCTGGATGACGTGCTTCATCGGTTTCCAGCGGGGGTCGCCGTCCGCGGGGTACCAGCCTGTCGCGAAAGCGCCCTCCAGGGGGCTCTTCGCACCGCCCGTCTGGTCGACGAGGGACTGCCGCACGCTGCCGAGCACGGACGCCGTCCGCACGGGCGGGCTGTCCTTCTGCAGGTGCCTGAACGAGTCGAAGAAGATGTTCGTGCGTCCGCCCAGTACGGCCGTGACACACGGCCCGTTCGCCGCGGCGCCCTGGGCCGCCGTGCCGACCGTCCCGCCGCCGTAGGCGTTCGCGTCGGCAAGGGCCTTGCGTGCGTGACGTCCGTAAGCGGTGGCGTCCTCCGGCGCCCGTACGTCCGTGACCGGCCCGGCGCCGCCCTCCGCGAGGCCGGCGTCGATGAGCCTGGGGAGCTGGTCCCCGACGGTGGTGTCGGGCCGTACGAGAGAGACGTGCGAGCAGTCCCCGGCGGCCAGTTGGCGGCCGTTCCCCGCGACGAGCGCCGGCAGTCCGCCGTTGACGGGGTAGGAGAACGGGCTGCTGAACTCCTGGTCCGCGACGCCGTATCCGCCGATGTACGGGATGCCGGCACTCTCAAGGGCGGGCATGAAGGAGCGGCCGTGCTGGCTGTACGAACCGACGACCGCGACGACGCCTTCCTTCTTGGCGCGTGCGCCGCAACGAGCGGCTCGCACGGTGTCGTTGTGGTCGTTGCACGTCAGCACCCGCAGCCGGCGGCCGTTGATGCCGCCTTCGGCGTTGACCCAGCGCGCGTACGCCTGTGCCATCGCGGGCATGCCGGGCATGTTCGTCGCCTGGGTGCCCTCCGGCGCCCATGTCATCACGGTGACCGTGTCGTCGTCGCCGTCGCCGGTGGACGGGACCGCACCGCAGCCTGCCAGCAGTGCGGTGCAGGCGGTGAGTGGGACGGCGGTGGCCAGGAGCGCGGTACGACGACGCCTTGCAGACATACGGCGAACGCTGCCGTGCGCCAACCAACGGAGGAGTCACGGAATCTCAACTTTCCGTGACGCAAGTGTGAATAGCCCTTCCGGCCGGCGAGGGCGTGGCTGAGAATCCGCCTGCCGAGTTGCGTCCGGCAGGAGTCCCCCGCTCATTTCAGGGCATGAACACGCCAATACGCAACACCTGAGCTCTGTCCCCCACCAGGAGGCTGATGTGTTGATCCGTAATGGCGCCCGGGCGGCGATCGTCGGGGCGCTGGCCGCTCTCGCCCTGTTCGGCGGCCAGGCAGTGGCCAGCCCGGCGGAAGCGCCCCAGAAGGCGGCCGCGCCCAAGGTCCTCACCTACGACGCCGGCGAGTCCGCCGAGTTCGCCGAGGCCGTCGACAACGGTGTGAAGGTATGGAACGACAGCGTCACCGGCGTACGTCTCGAACCGGCCGCGGCCGGTGAGGAGGCAAACGTACGAATCGTCGCCGACGACGGCTGGCCGCGCGCCGTCACCACCAGCCTCGGCAACGGCACCGTCTACATGGGCCGCGAGGCGGTGCAGCAGGGGTACGACACGACCCGGATCGCCTCGCACGAGCTGGGCCACATCCTCGGTCTGCCCGACATCAAGCCGGGTCCGTGCTCCAGCCTGATGTCCGGGTCGACCGCCGGGCCGTCCTGCACCAACCCCAACCCCGACGCGGCGGAGAAGGCCGAGGTCGAGGAGAACTTCGCCGAAGGCGCGGCGGGCGCGGCGGACCGGCAGCGGACCCTGGTCTTCCAGGACTGATCAGCAGGACGGCACCGTCACCGACGGCCGGGTGACGCAAGGTGACCCGCTGACCGGTTACCCGGTGACCCGGTGACCCCGCCACTCGTACGCCCGGTGGCCCGCACGCGTTTCGCGGGTCACCGGGCGTCGCCCGGCGGCGCGTCGCCCTGGCTGCCCCACTCGCCGAGCATCGCGTGATTCTCCTCGGAGCGCTGCTTCAGGAGCGCGAGAAGCTCGTCCTCCGCGCGCACCAGGGCCTCGAAGACCTCTTGTGCCGCCGGCTCCGCCATCACGGCCTCGTCGTGAGGGCACGCAGGCAGACCGCGGTACGACTCCATCGCCTCGGCAGCCGCGGCCAGTTGCGAGGCGATCGCCCGGTACTCGCGCACCAGCCGCCCGTAGGCGTCGTGCTCCTGCTTGCCGTCCGGATCCGCGACGGGCAGGGCTCCCATGTGGTTCTGCAGCACGTTCGCCAGCCGGTCCGTCAACTCACCCATTCTCGCGGGCAGTTCGGCACTGGCGGCCAGCCCTTTGCCGCACGTCCACTCTTCGTCCGCCATGGCCTCTTCCCGTCCTCTCGGGCTGTTCCCGCTCGGAGTTCTCGCGTCCTGATCGTGCTCCGCCGAATTGTGCTCCGCCGACGGGCTTCGTGATGCGCCTCCACCGCTTCGGAGCGAACTGATCGGACGCCGGGCACCGCACGGCCCTGCGCGAGGTGGCCGCGGGCCGTGGCGTACGTGCGGGCAGCTCGCCGTGCCTCACCTCAGGAGTGTGTCGTCGGGGCTGACGCCGAAGGTGTCGTGGTAGTGGGCGGCGAAGTTCGACGGCCTCACGAATCCCCAACGCGCCGCGACCGCCGCCACCGTCGCATCCGCATCGAGAGCGGCGGCTGCATCCGTGCCGGCACCCGCGCCGGGGACGGCGTCGAGAAGGTCGAAGTGCGCACGGTCCAGACGGACGCGCCTCAGGCAGCCCAATACGCCGGTGTCGTGATGACGGGCGAAGGCCGCACGCAGCGCCCGGGGCGACACACGCGCCGCCTCGGCGATCTCGGTCAGACCGATGTCGATGTGCGCGTTCTGCTCGATGAAGGCGACCGCCCTGCGCACGGCGCCGGCCGTGGCGTCCCCGCCGTCCGCCGAAGTGGGCTCGGGACCCCCGGTGTTGGGGAATGTGTCCAGCGCGCTCGCCGCGAGGGTACGGGCCACGTTGCCGACCGCGAGCGGTTCACGCATCGCGTCCGGGGCCTCGGAGAGGACGCCCCGCAGATCCTCGACGGTCTCCCCCCAGTGCGCGGCGAGGTCGTCGGAAGCGGGCCTCATCCCGGTGAAGCGGAGGGAGGCACCCGGCTCGTCGCCCGCGAAGCCGGCGGCCCGCTCGAGGAGCGGCAGGTCCAGCACGACAGAGCCGAAGTGCAGGTTGTGCGCCTGCGCGGTGAACGGCCGGTCCGGCGGGGCGATGACGGCGACGTCCCCCGGCAGGATGCGTTCGCTGCCGCCTTCCCAGCCGTGCTCCACCCAGCCCGCCCTCGGCTGTACGACCGCGAGGCGTTCCAGCGGATCGGCGTCGTAGCCGGTCTCCATGGAGAGCGTCACGTCGTCCACCCAGAACGAGCCGAAGTCGTAACGGGCGTGCCGGACGAGCTGGTTGTGCTCCGTGCCCTTCATCCGCAGGGAGGAGCCGTAGGCGGCGCTCATGAAGTCCCGGCCCGCGTCGAGGTCAGTGGTCTCGAACACGTCCCGTCGCAACGCGTGGCTCGGGGGTTTCGTATCCGCGGTCGTGATGGCCATGGGCTTCTCGCACCGAGGAATCAGGTTCGCAGGGTGTGCCCGGGCTGCTGTCCGTACACATCGTGGTAGTGGGCGGCGAAGGCACCGGCTTCGGGGAACCCCCAGCGGGTGGCGATGCCGGCGACCGTCGCCCCGCCGGTGGGGTCGGTGGCCTGGAGTTCGCGGTGCGCGTGCTCCAGGCGCACCCGGCGCAGATAGCCGAGCGGCGTGGTGCCGTATTGCCGCTCGAAGGCCGCCTGCAGGGCCGAAGGCGAGGTGGAAGCCGCGGCCGCGATGTCGGCCGTCGTGAGGGGACGGTCGGCGTGGGCTTCGACGAAGTCGGCCGCACGGCGCACGGCGGCCGGTGAGGCCTGGCCGGGCCCGGGCCGGTAGTCGGCGGTCATGGTGGTGTTCGGGAACGTCCGCACCGCCGCCGCGCCGAGGAGATTGACCATCTCGTCCCTGACCAGCGGAGAGGACAGCGGGCTGTCGGGCATCTCCAGCTGGTGGCTGACGAAGCCGACCGTGGAGCGCCAGAACCTGTCCATCTGCGCGGAGACCGGCAGCGTGCCGAGGAAGCGCACCCCGCCGCCCGCGCCGTGGTCGGCGGCCGCACGTTCCGCGGCGTCGGCGGGCACCCTGAGGAACTCCGCCCGCAGGCGGTTCCAGCTGAGCCGGATCGGGACTCCCGGGGGGTAGAGGGCGGTGCCGCCGACGGAGAGCGTCGCCTCCTGGTCACCCGATGTGACGGAGAAACTGCCCCCCGCGAGGAAGACGAACATCAGACCGTCGATGACGTCGCAGTCGGCGATCGTGTCGTTCGAATGCACGAGGTGGTCCAGGCTCACGCCCCCGGCACTCGTACGGCAGAAGCGGAAAGTGAAGTCATCGGCCGGCGCAGCCCACTGCCTGCAGTCGCAATACGCGTCCTTGGTCACGGACGCGGCGACTGCCGGGTCGGATGTACTGAACTCGAAGCGCTCAACCGGACGGCGGCGCTCGGTGTCGACCGTCATGATCCCCTCCACCACGGCGGCGGTCGGGCCTGCGAGGACTCTCTTCCCGACCGTACTCCTCGCGCACTGCGTGACGGCCGGCGTGACCGCAGGCTGCCCGGGGCCGGTCAGGGCGCGGCACCGCCGGCCAGGCCCAGCCGGTGGGAGAGCCGCCGCAGCGCTGGTGATCCCGCCGGGCCCGCGCCCGGCGCGAAGGCGGACCGGTACGAGCGGGGTGACCGGCCGTACGCGGCACGGAACCGCCGGGAGAAGTGGAGGGGGTCGGCGAAGCCGCACTCCCGCCCGGCCTCCGTCACCGACAGGTTGCTCCGGGAGAGCAGCAGCCCCGCCCTCTCCAGGCGTACCGCCTCCAGAGCGGCCACCGGGGTCAGCCCGAAGGCCGCTCTGAACTGCCGTGCGAGGTGGGCGTCGGACACCGCGGCGGCCCTGGCCAGTTCGCCCAGCGGGATCGCCCGCATCCGGCCACTCCACACCTGCCGCACGTGTGCCAGCGCGGCGGCGACGGCGGGCGGTTCGGGCGACGGCGCGGGTCCCGGCAGCGGTCCCGCGGTGCACAGGTCGAGCAGCAGGGCCAGCACCTCCTCCGTACGCCTGCGCCAGTCCGGCGAAGGCTCCTCGGCAAGCCAGAGCAGATACTCGAGCAGCCCCGCGGTGGGTGCGGGCGGCGCCAGCGGGCGGACCACGGGTTCGCGCACCGGCGAGTCGGCGGTGAAGTGCACGTACCCGTGCCGGGTCGGTCCGTCCGGGCTCCAGTGGAACGCGTCATAAGTGCCCGGCGGTATCAGCAGCACCTCGCCCGGGGTGAGCGGCCGCTCCCGGCCGGCTTCCGGCTCCAGCCAGCGCGCGGAGCCGGAGAGCAGCCAGACGAACTCGAAGTCGTCCGTCCGGCGGGGGCCGAAGGTCGCCCCCGGCGGATAGTCGGCCAGCGCGGGATCCTTCGCCACGGAACAGGTCACGAATCGCCATGTTAAGGCGCGCTCCGGCCATGGATACGGGGGCCGGGGCGGGTCACGGTATGTCCATGACCACAGCGACGAGGAAGGCGAGGTACGGCCTCGCCGGCACCCCAGCCCCCACCGGGACCGGCACCCCCGACGACCTGACCGGACGCTTCGACCGGGACGGCTACGTCGTCGTCGGCTGCCTCACGCGGGACGAGGTCGACGGACTCAACGACGAGGCGCTGCGCATCTTCCGCGGCGAGGCGGGCGACATCACCGGCCTCGCCGCGTCACACGAGGGGGACGACGACGGCGAGGTCCTCCGCCGCTATGCGTGCATACACCAGCCGCACAAGATCTCACCCGTGCTCCGGCAGGCGCTCTCCCACCCGGAGCTGGTCCGTGTGCTGACACGGCTCATCGGCCCGGACGTGAAGTCCATGCAGTCCATGCTCTTCACCAAGGGGGAGGGCAAGCCCGGGCAGGCCTGGCACCAGGACGAGTACTTCATCCCCACCCGTGACCGCTCGCTCACGGCCGCCTGGATCGCCCTCGACGACGCCACCGTCGAGAACGGAGCCCTGTGGGCGCTGCCCGGCTCCCACCGCCCCGGCGTGATCTATCCCGACCGTGAGCACGACGACGAGCGGTTCGACTGCGCCATCGAGGCGTACGACTTCCCCTACCGGGACGAGGACGCCGTGCCGCTGGAGGTGGAGGCCGGCTCGGTGGTCTTCTTCGACGGCTACCTGCTGCACCGCTCGCTGCCCAACACCGGCCGGCACGGGCTGCGCCGGGCGCTGGTCAACCACTACATGAGCGCGCAGTCGCTGCTGCCCTGGCAGGGCCCGCCGGAAGGGACGCACACCGCGAAGTGGGACTTCCGGGACGTGACGCTGGTCGCCGGAACCGATCCGTACGCGTGGAAGGGGTACGCCGACGTCGTCCGGCCGCACATCCGTCCCTCGCGGGACGGGGGCTGCGGCCGCTGAGCGGGCGGTGCCGCGCGGGACGGTGCACGCGGAACGGTGCCGCCCGCCGGACGGGGCCGCGGCCGCACGGTGCACAACCCTTCGGGATGCTTGATGGTCTGTCATGACGTCAGTACCGATACGGGGGAAAGGTTCCGAAATGCGCGTACATCGATTCCGTTCCGCGGCTCTCGGCGCACTCGCGGCGCTCTCCGCGCTGGGGCTCACGCTCGCCGCGAGCAGCCCGGGCGCCGCGGCCGCCGGCACGGGGAAGAAGGCCCCGGTGCCGGGATTCCTGGCAGCCGCGGATCTGCCGCCGCACTCGTCCTCCCCCTGGTGGGCGGGCAAGGTGACGGCCGGGCTGCCGGACCCGGAGGCCTTCTGCGTCGACGGTGCGCTGCCCGCCGGCAGGAGCCACCACCGCGAGTTCCACACCGAGTTCGACACCAACGCCACCCAGGTCGCCGTCACCGCGAAGAACAACACCGCGGCGAGCAGGCTGGCGGCCTCGCTGAGGAAGGCGGTCGCCGCGTGCGCCGCCGACTGGCTGCGTGAGACACCGGGCGGCACCGCCTCGTGGGAGGACTACGGCGGGCTTGCGGCCGGCGACGGCGCGCACGTCTACGGTGTGCACACCTCCATCCCCGACTCCGAGCCCGGCGTCCACCTCTTCGGCGTCGGGCGCGACGGCAGGACCGTGACCGTGGTCCGCTGGGGCGAGATGGGCAACCTCGGGCACGCCCCCGTCGACGCGTTCAAGCAGACGACGAAGACGGCCGTCACGAAGCTCGACTGACCCGCGGGCAGAACAGGCAGGCAGACCGACCAGTGCAATGAATGAGCACGCCCCGCCCGTTGCCGGACGGGGCGTGCGTGCCGTTCAGATCCGCCCGAGGTCCGAGGAGAGCCAGCGCTCGGGCCGCATCCGCAGGATGACCTGCTCTCCGTGGTCGTCCCAGGCGAAGTCGACGTACGCGTCCACCTTGTCGGCGGGAAGGTACCGGGCCGCGAGCGCATGGAGGCGGTCACGGGTCGCCGGCTCCCGCCCGGTGACGGGGCCTTCGACGGACACGTACCGGATGGTGGGTTCGAGGCGGTCCATCATCAGCGTGAACCGGCCCGCCTTGGCGATCAGTTGGTCCTTGCGTGAATCCCGCCCGGTCAGGATCCAGAATTCGCCGCCCGGCTCGTACTCGTACCAGACCGGTACGGAGAGCGGCGCGCGCCCTTTCTCTCCCGCGTCCACCGACAGCGCGGCGATCAGCGGCTCGGCCAGAAACTCTGCACGTTCCTCACGGGTCAATGCCATGGAATCTCCTTACCACGCAGCGGGGGCGGGGTCCCGGCGAAAGGGGCGTCAGGGGCGACCCGGGGGCGGCGTGCCGCGCGGACAGCCGCACGCGCACTCTTAATGCCACGTTGTTTACGCGAAGCGTCATGAATATGTAGCGTGTTTCGGGGTCGAGGTGGCCGGAGAGCCGCCCGCGGCCACCCGCGATTCCGACGAAGGAGCAGTTCGTGGCACGGACACTGCAGAGCTGGACCCGGGGCGAGTGGTGGGCCGGCGGCGGCCTCGGAACCGAGGTGAGCGACGCCGTCACCGGCGAGCCGGTGGTCAGCGTCTCCAGCGACGGCCTCGACACCGCGGCGACCGTGGCGTACGCGCGGGAAGTGGGAGGCCCGGAGCTGAGGCGGAGCGGATTCGCCGCACGCGCCGCACTCGTCAAGCAGCTCGCGCTCGCACTGAAGGAGAGGCGCGGCGAGTTGGTCGAGCTGTCCGCGCGTACGGGCGCCACCGCGGCGGACGCCTCCGTCGACGTCGACGGAGGCATCGGCACGGCTCTGGTCTTCGCGAGCAAGGGCGCGGGGCGGCTGCCGGACGGCAACGTGCTCGCCGAGGACGAGGCCGAACCGCTCGGCAAGGGCGGCACGTTCGCCGGCCGTCACCTTCTCTCGCCGCGACGTGGCGCGGCGGTCGAGATCAACGCCTTCAACTTCCCCGTCTGGGGCATGCTGGAGAAGCTGGCTCCCGCGCTGATCGCCGGTGTGCCCAGCATCGTCAAGCCGGCCACGCAGACCGCCTACGTCACCGTGCACGCCGTGCGCGTCCTCGACGAGTCGGGGCTGCTCCCCGACGGGGCGCTGCAGCTCGTGTGCGGCGGGCTCGGCGACCTGCTCGACCACCTCGGCGGCCAGGACCTGGTCTCCTTCACCGGCTCGGCCGCGACGGCCGCAAAGCTGCGCGGGCACGAAGCGGTGACCGCACGCTCGGTGCGTTTCAACGCCGAGGCCGACTCGCTCAACGGCTCCGTGCTGGGACCGGACGCGGTGCCGGGTACCCCCGAGTTCGAGCTCTTCACCGACGCCCTCGTGCACGAGATGACCTGCAAGGCGGGCCAGAGGTGCACGGCGATCCGGCGCGCGCTGGTGCCCGAAGCGCTGCTGGACCAGGTGTCCGGCGCGGTCGACGGGCGGCTGGCGAAGACCGTCGTCGGGGCGCCGGGCGCCGAGGGCGTGACCATGGGCGCCCTGGCCGGACAGGCACAGCGCCGGGACGTACTCGCGGCCGTGGAACGGCTGAAGAACGCCGCAACGGTGGTCGCCGGCGGCGGGCCGCCCGCCGAAGTGGCCGGGGCGGACGCCGCGACGGGTGCGTTCATGGCACCCACGCTGCTTCGCTGCGACGACCCGGACCGCGCGGAGCCGCATGCCGTCGAGGCCTTCGGCCCGGTGAGCACGCTCATCGGTTACCGCGACCCCGCGCACGCGGTGGAGCTGCTCGCCCGCGGCGAGGGCTCACTGGTCGCCTCGGTGGTCTCCTGCGACGAGGACGCCGTACGCGAGGTGGTGCTCGGCGCGGCCGCCCACCACGGGCGGATTCTCGTACTCGACCGGGAGGACGCCGCGGAGAGCACGGGCCACGGGACGCCGATGCCGCAGCTTGTGCACGGCGGGCCCGGCCGGGCGGGAGGCGGCGAGGAGGAAGGCGGCCTGCGTGCGGTGACGCACCATCTGCAGCGCACGGCCGTGCAGGCGTCCCCGCGCGTCCTCGATGCGCTGACGGGGACTGTGCACTGATCCGACGTGCTACATTCCATTGACGTGACGGTGCCTCGTCGTGGACTATTGCAGTGGACTTTCCAGTGGACCTTTGTCGTGCACCGATGCCGTGGACCAACGGCTGACGGCTGACCCCGGAGAGAAGGGCAAGAGCGGATGACGACCACTGACGGCCGCCTCGGAGCCGCACCCGAGCCCACCGGCCCGGTGAGCAGGATCGACTACACCGAGCGGATTCCCAACAACGTCGACCTGGCCGGGGACCGCAAGCTCCAGCGGGCGCTGGAGCGCTGGCAGCCGAAGTTCATCGAGTGGTGGAAGAGCCTCGGCCCCCAGGTGCCGACCAAGGATGTCTATCTGCGTACGGCGGTCGCCATCGACCGCGACGGATGGGCCGTCTACGACTTCGTGCCCATGGAGGAGTACCGCTGGGGCGTCTTCCTCGCCGAGACCGACCCCGACCGCGAGATCAGCTTCGGCCAGCACAAGGGCGAGAAGCAGTGGACCGAGGTCCCCGGCGAGTACCGCGCCGAGCTGCAGCGGCTCATCGTCGTACAGGGCGACACCGAGCCCGCCAGCGTGGAGCAGCAGCGCCAGCTCGGGGCGACCGCGCCCAGCCTCTACGACATGCGGAACCTCTTCCAGATCAACGTCGAGGAGGGCCGTCACCTCTGGGCGATGGTCTACCTGCTGCAGGCCTACTTCGGACGTGAGGGGCGCGAGGAGGCGGAGGAGCTGCTCCGCCGCAACAGCGGGGACTACGACAACCCGCGCATCCTCGGCGCCTTCAACGAGGACACGACCGACTGGCTGAACTTCTTCATGTTCACCTACTTCACCGACCGCGACGGCAAGTACCAGCTCGGCACGTTGAAGGAGAGCGGCTTCGACCCGCTGGCGCGCACCTGCGAGTTCATGCTGAAGGAAGAGGCCCACCACATGTTCGTGGGCACCACCGGCATCCAGCGTGTGGTCGAGCGGACCGCCGAGCTGATGAAGGAGCACGGCACCGACGACATCGTGCAGCACGGCGGCATCCCGCTCACGGTGATTCAGAAGTACCTGAACCAGCAGTTCTCGGTCTCCATGGACCTGTTCGGTTCCGAGCTGTCCTCCAACGCGGCCGCCTATTACACCGCGGGCCTCAAGGGCCGCTGGCAGGAGCGGCGCCGCAAGGACGACCACCAACTGCAGGACCAGACGCGGGAGATGACCAAGCCCGAGAACGGCCGGCTGGTCACCGAGACCGTCCCGCTGCTGAATGCGCTGAACCTCGACCTGCGCGACGAGTACGTCGCCGACTGCGAGAACGGCATCCGCCGCTGGAACCAGGCGCTCGAGGACGCGGGGCTGCCGCACCGGCTGACGCTGCCGCACGAGGGCTTCAACCGCGAGGTCGGCGTGTACGCCGGCGCGCATGTGAGCCCCGAGGGCGAAGTGCTGACGCGGGAGCAGTGGGACGACAGGGTCGAGGAGTGGCTCCCGTCGGACCAGGACCGGGCCGACGTGCGGTCACTGATGAAGCCCGAGTACGAGCCGGGCAGGTTCGCCGGCTGGATCGCGCCGCCCGCGCAGGGCATCAACAAGATGGGCGTCGAGTTCGACTACGTGCGCTTCTGGCAGGAGGACAACTAGCGCCGTGACCGGCGACGTTCGCCTCCCCCTGGGCCTCACGGCCCGGGGACCCAGGAGCGTCGTCCGGTCCGTGGTGACGCTGAGGGCAGCCCCCTCGCTGCACGGGAGGACCTCACCCACGGAGTGGGGGCGCCCCCGGCCGAAGGCTGAGGGGCGCGCGGGGCGGCGCGACGGGCAAAGCCTGCCGGGAGGGCCACTGGTGCTGTTGCCGGGAAGGTTTGCGGAAGCCCGCGGCGTCCCGTGCATGAGGTCTCCCCGGGCCGCAGGCCCTGGGGACGCATCGCAAGGCGGAGGGCCGTTCTCGTACCGGCGCCCCCATGCCACAGGACTGGGGTCCCCCATGCGAAACCCTCGGGTCCCCCATGCGAAGCCAGGGGGAGGGAGTACTCGGGCGACTCCGACAACACCGGGGGCACGCCCCCTGGCTTCGCCGGGCGACCCCGCCCGGACGCAGTCCGGGGGCCGAGGTGTCGCGCCGGCGTCGCGAGCCGGCGAGCCTTTCCGGTCACAGCACCAGGCACCGTTCAGCGCCTGAACGTGGCGGCGCCCGGCCCTCGTCGGAGGGCCGGACGCCGCCACGTTCAGGACCGGCCGCCCTCGGCTGGGAACGGCCCTCCGCGTTCAGGACCGGTCGTCCGCGCCGGTGCACAGGCGCTGCCAGTACGTCTGCGCCCTGCGGTGCCAGCGTTCGTGGCAGCGGTGGAAGACGGTGGCGGCGTCCGGGCCCGGCCAGTCGTGGTCGAGCAGTTCAGCCGGGAGAGCCGGGTCCAGAGCTGGAAAGCGCCGCCACTCGTGCACCAGGTTCACCTGTGCCACGAACGCCTCCCGCTGGTCGCCCACCTGCATGCCGCCGAACCGTCCGACGAAGTCGCCGTAGGCCACCTCGATCTTGTCGAGCGGCCACGCGGCGGCCACGACGTCCTGCGGGTCGCCGATGCCGGCCGAAGGACCGCTCCACGACATGGTGCTGGCCTCGATGCCGAGCTCCTGCACGATGGCGCGGACCTCGTCGGCCCGTCCCGCGTCGGGCACCACCCACAGGCCGGGCGCGGGTGATCCCATGCCCGCCCAGGTGAGCCTGGTGCGCAGCTTGTGCCGCAGCCGTCGCCGGCTCTCGGGCACCGTGACCGCGAGCACGAGCCAGCGGCCGTCCCAGCGGCGGCTGTGCCGCATGAACGAATAGATCCGCTCGGTGCCCTCCTCCAGCAGCTGCTCGCCGCTCTGCGTCAGGCTCCAGCGGGTACGGCGGCCGACCCGGTCGGCCACGAGCAGGCCTTCGGTGGACGAGCGTGCCAGTGCCTGCCGTGCCGCCTTCTCCTCGATGCCGAGGGAGTCCAGCGCCCCGAGCAGGGCGCCCGTCCAGACCGGCTCCCGGCTCGGCAGGACGAACTCGCCGAGCACGGTCAGCAGCAGGGAGCGCGCGCTGGTCGAGCCCGGCCCGGAACGCCGGGGGCGCGGCGCACTCTCCGCGGACTTACGGTCCACGGACTTACCGTCCACAGACGCTCCGTCTACAGACGTACCGGCAGGGGCCACGGCCATGAGTCCTTTCGGAAGGGTCAGGGGCACCGGAATTCTAGCCCGGACCTGCGGCACCGCAGACGTCCGCACGTAAAAACATGCTACGTACTGTTGACGACCAACCATGGCAATGTAGAGTCATGGACTGAAGACGGCACCGATCGCTTGGAGGAGCGAGATGACCGCCGCGGTCGAAAGCAGCACCCAGCCGACCGGCAAGGGCACCGGCCCCGGCGCCGGGAGCCCGGAGGCGGCACCGGCCGCCGAGGGCGCGCCCACGGTCTCCTTCGACACCTCGCCCGAGCGCTACCGGCACTGGAAGCTCGAGGTCGACGGCGAGGTCGCCACGCTCACGCTGCTGGTCGACCAGGACGGCGGGATCGTCCCGGGCTACGAGCTGAAGAGCAACTCCTACGACCTCGGCGTCGACATCGAGCTCTACGACGCCGTCCAGCGGCTGCGCTTCGAGCACCCCCGGGTCAAGTCCGTGGTGCTCACCGGCGGGCTGGAGCGGATGTTCTGCGCGGGAGCGAACATCAAGATGCTCGCCCAGTCCAGCCACGCCTGGAAGGTGAACTTCTGCAAGTTCACCAACGAGACCCGCAACGGCTTCGAGGACGCGACACGGCACTCCGGGCAGACCTACATCGCCGCGGTCAACGGCACCTCCGCCGGCGGCGGCTACGAACTCGCCCTCGCCTGCGACCAGATCGTCCTCGTCGACGACGGCTCCTCGGCGGTCGCCCTCCCGGAGGTGCCGCTGCTGGGCGTGCTGCCCGGCACCGGGGGACTGACGCGGGTGGTGGACAAGCGGCACGTCCGCAAGGACCGGGCCGACGTCTTCGCCACCAAGAGCGAGGGCATCAAGGGCAGGACCGCCGTCGAGTGGCGGCTGGTCGACGCCGCGGTTCCGCGCGGCCGGTTCGACGAAGAGGTGCGCTCCCGCGCCGAGGAGGCCGCCAGGACCTCCCACCGCCCGGCGGACGGGAAGGGCGTCGCACTGCCGGCCCTGGACCGGACGGAGAGCGGCGACTCGATCACGTACCCGCACGTCGAGGCGGAGCTGCTGCGCGACCAGCGGCGGGTCGAGATCACCGTCGAGGCGCCCGCCGGGGCGCCGCCCGCCGACGCCGACGCCGTGCGCGAACAGGGCGCGGACTACTGGCCGCTCGCGCTCGCCCGCGAGCTCGACGACCTGATCCTGCGGCTGCGCACCAACGAACTGGAGCTCGGCACCTGGGTGTTCCGCGCCAAGGGCGACGCCGACGCCGTGCTGGCGTACGACGCACAGCTCGACACGCTCGCCGGCGACTGGTTCGTCAACGAGATCCGGCACTACCTCAAGCGCACCTTCAAGCGCCTGGACGTCACCAGCCGCAGCCTCGTCGCGCTGATCGAGCCGGGCAGCTGCTTCGCGGGGACGCTGCTGGAGCTCGCCCTGGCCTGCGACCGGCAGTACATGCTGGCGGGGGTGTTCGAGGACGTCGACCCCGGCGCCGACCCGGCGTCCCTCGTCGTCGGCACCGCCAACGACGGCGCCTACCCGATGGGCAACGGCCTGACGCGGCTGCAGTCGCGCTTCTACGCGGCCGACGGGGAACTGCGGACGGTGCTCGACCGCACCGGCGAACGGCTGACGGCCGACGAGGCCGACGGGCTCGGCCTCGTCACCATGGCGCTGGACGACATCGACTACGAGGACGAACTGCGGATCGTCCTGGAGGAGCGCGCGTCCCTCTCCCCGGACGCGTTGACCGGCATGGAGGCCAACCACCGTTTCGTGGGCCCCGAGACGGTGGAGACCAAGATCTTCGGGCGGCTGACCGCCTGGCAGAACTGGATCTTCAACCGTCCCAACGCGTCCGGCACCGAGGGCGCGCTGCGACGCTACGGCACGGGAAAGCGCGCCGACTTCGACGTCAAGCGGGTCTGACCGGCGGCCGCCGCCGAGGAAGAAGGAGGCGAACAGCCCATGTCCACGCCGTCCCGGCCGCCGCAGTCCCCACGGTCCTTCAACGCCGCCACCTACCTCGTCGACCGGCATCTCGGCAGCGGCCTGGGTGACCGTCCCGCGGTGCGTCACGCGGGAGCTGACATCAGCTACGGGCAGCTGTCCGGCGACGTCGCCCGCGTGGCCGGTGCGCTGCTGCGCCTGGGCATGCACCGCGACGAGCGGGTGATGTGCTGCATGTCCGACACCCCGGAGCTGCTGACCACCGTCCTGGGCGCGTTCCGCGCGGGGCTGGTCGCCGTACCCGTGAGCACGATGCTGACCGGCAGGGAACTCGGTTCGATTCTCGCCGACTGCGGCGCCCGCGTACTGGTGTGCACGTCCGAGTTCGCCGACGCGTGCGCGGAGGCGCTCTCGGCCTCGCCCGACGTGAGCCACCTCGTCGTGGTGGGCGGGGCCCGACCCGAGGTGCCGGCGCGGGTTGTGCGGCTGGCCTGGGACGAGGCGCTGGACGGCGTCGCACCGGACGACGGCGGCCCGGCCGCCGCCACGGGCGAGGACACACCCGCGCTGTGGCTCTACACCTCCGGTACGACCGGCATGCCCAAGGCGGCCATGCACCGGCACGCCAACATCCGGCACGTGTGCGAGACGTACGGGCGGCAGGTGCTGGGGATTCGTGCCGAGGACCGGTGCCTGTCCGTCGCGAAGCTCTTCTTCGCCTACGGGATCGGCAACTCGGCGTTCTTCCCCCTCTCGGCCGGCGCCACCACGATCCTGGAGCCCCGCCGTCCCACGCCGGACGTGATCGCCGAACGGGTGAGCGCCGACCGGCCCACCCTTTTCTTCGGCGTACCGACCTTCTACGCCGGGATGCTCGCCGCGGACCTGCCCGAGGAGCTGATGTCGTCGGTTCGGCTGGCCGTCTCGGCCGGTGAGGCTCTGCCCGCGCCGCTGCTGCGGCGCTGGCGGGACCGCTTCGGCGTCGAGATCATCGACGGCCTGGGCTCGACCGAGGCCCTGCACATCTTCCTGTCGAACCGGCCCGGTGACGTCGGCCCCGGAACCAGCGGATTCCCGGTGCCCGGCTACGAGTTGCAGATACGGGACGAGCACGGCGCCGTCCGGCCGCCCGGCGAGCCCGGTTCGCTGTACGTCAAGGGCGAGTCGATCGCGTCCGGCTACTGGTGCCGCACCGAGACGAGCCGGCACGTGTTCCAGGGCGACTGGCTGGCCACCGGCGACACCTACGTACAGGACGAGGAGGGCCGCTACACATGCCTGGGGCGGTCCAACGACATGCTCAAGGCGGGCGGGATCTGGGTGTCCCCGGCCGAGGTCGAGGACCGGCTGGCCGAGCACGAGGACGTCTCGGAGGCCGCCGTGGTGGGCGTTCCGGACGGTGAGGGCCTGGACAAGCCGGTGGCCTACGTGGTGCTCGGGAAGGGCGCCACCGCCACGCCGGAGGAGCTGATCGGCTTCTGCCGGGACGGCCTCGCCCACTTCAAGGCGCCCCGGCGTGTGGTGTGCGTGGACGCGCTGCCCCGTACGGCGACCGGCAAGCTGCAGCGCTTCAAGATCCGCCGGCTCGCCGCCGAGGAGTCCGGCGCGGCGAGCACCGCGTGAGCGCGAGAAGCGCGAGAAGCGCGAGGACCGAGCAGGAGGAGCAGATGACCGACGGAGAGCAGACCGGGCCCGGCGGCCGCCACGAGGTCGACCTCGTACTGGTCGGCGCGGGACCGGTCGGCCTCTACGGCGCCTACTACGCCGGCGTGCGCGGGCTGCGCGTCGCGCTGGTGGACTCGCTGCCCGAGCCGGGCGGCCAGGTGACGGCGATGTATCCGGAGAAACCCATCTACGACATCGCCGGCTTCCCGAGCGTCAGGGGGCGGGAACTCGTCGACAACCTCGTCGAACAGGCCGACAGGTACGGCCCGTTGTACCTCCTCGGCCGGCAGGCGACGAAGCTGGAACGCCTCCCGGGCGGCGACGGCCCGGACCGCTTCCGGCTGACGGCGTCCGACGGCACGGTGGTCGACTGCGGAGCGGTGGTGGTCACCGGCGGCATCGGGACCTTCACGCCCAGGCCGCTGCCGGCGGGCGAGGACTTCCTCGGCCGCGGACTGTCGTACTTCGTGCCCTCACTCGCCGACTTCACCGGCTCCGACGTGGTCGTGGTCGGCGGCGGCGACAGCGCGTGCGACTGGGTGCTCGCGCTGAAGCCGGTGGCCAGGTCGGTGACGCTCGTACACCGGCGGACGGCCTTCCGGGCCCACGCGGCCACGGTCGACGCGGTCCGCGCCTGCGGCGCCACGGTGCTCACCGACGCGCAGGTGACCGGGATCGCGGGCAACGGAACGATCGAGAGGGTCGAGGTCACCGGCAAGAACCAGGATCGCGTCGTGCTGCCCGCCCAGCGCGTCGTGGCGGCGCTCGGCTTCCTGGCCGACCTGGGACCGATGCGTGAGTGGGGCTTCGACCTGCACGACAACCGGCATCTCGTGGTGGATTCGAGGATGGCCACCGACATGGCCGGTGTGTACGCGGCGGGCGACATCTCTCAGTACCCGGGCAAGGTCCGGCTGATCTCTGTCGGCTTCGGCGAAGTGGCCACCGCGGTCAACAACGCGGCGGTGCACCTCGACCCCGGGGCTTCGCTGTTCCCCGGTCACAGCACCGACGAGGCACCCCCACGAACTGCGACCGTGGCAGCGGCCTGAGCAGGAGGAGGAACCATGCCCTACGTGATCATGTCGGACTGCATCGACATCACCGACCAGTCCTGCGTCGAGGAATGCCCCGTCGACTGCATCTATGTCGGCGAGCGCAAGCTGTACATCAACGGCAAGGAGTGCATCGACTGCGGCGCCTGCGAACCCGTCTGCCCGGTGGAGGCCATATCCCAGGACCGCCGGGTCCCGGAGGAGCAGCAGGAGTTCATCGAGGACAACAAGACCTTCTTCACCGAGACGCTGCCCGGACGTGACGAACCGATCGGCACTCCCGGCGGCTCGCGGCTGACAGGCGACATCGGCGTGGACACACCGCTCGTCGCGAAGCACTCGGGAAACTAGGACAACCGGCCCGCAACCGGAGGGAGTTCACGATGCTGGACGGCCATCTCCTGGTCGACGCCCATGTGCACGTGCCGCTGCTGTCGTCGATCGCTCCGGCGTGGTCGCAGTGGGCACGCGACTTCGGGCCCGACAACGTACTCGGACTCGCATGGGACGCGGACGGGAACCCGGACCCGGCCAAGCTGGACGAGCTGTTCGCCGCCGAGGGCGTCGACACCGCGCTGCTGTTCTGCGAATACAGCCCGAAGGCAACGGGCTACCAGGAGTTCGACGATCTGCTGCCCCTGGTCGGGCACAATCCGCGGCGCTTCCGCCCGGTGGCGAACGTCAATCCGCATCTGCACTTCCCCGTCGACCGGGAGCTGCGCCGGCAGCTCGACCTCGGAGCTGCGGCGCTCAAACTGCACCCCGTGCACGGCGGGTTCCGCCTGGACGACCCGGCCCTCTTCCCTGCCTACTCGCTGCTCGTCGAGCGGAACGTCCCGCTCGTGACCCACTGCGGTACGTCGTCGTTCCCGGGGTCGATGAACGAACTCGCCGACCCGGCGCAGCTCTACCCGGTGCTCAGGCACTTCCCGGACCTCACCGTCGTGCTCGCGCACGGGGGCCGCGGATGGTGGTACGACGCCGCGGCCTTCCTCGCGCTCTCCCACGCCAATGTGTGGATCGAGCTGTCGGGACTGCCGCCCAAGCGCCTGCCGTCGTACTACGCGCGGCACGACCTGAACAGGCTCGCCCGTAAGTGGATCTTCGGTACGGACTGGCCGGGGGTGCCCGGCACCGCGGTCAACGCCCGCGCGGTCGCGGGGCTCGGGCTGTCCGACGACACGGTGCCGCTGGTCCTCGGGGAGAACGCCGTCCGCGTCTACCACGGGATCGAACCCGAGAGGGAGTGAACAGCCCATGCCGGTCTACGCGTTCGACGGGGTCAGCCCGCGGGTGAGCGCCGACGCCTACATCCATCCCGACGCCGTGCTGATCGGCCACGTCACCGTGGGGGCGCAGTCCTCGCTTGCCAGCACGAGCACGCTTGCATCCGCTGCCCGATGCTGCACGTCAATCCCAAGATGCTCACCCGGCTGAATGAGTTGGAAGCCGATCTTCTGGAACGTCGCGCACGGGCCGAGGCCGAAGGCTGGGTCGGCGAGATCGAAGGTATCGACCTCACCCTCACGTTCCTGCGCGCAAAGCGTGACGACACCCAGCGGCGGGTCCACCGACCAACCGTCGATGGGGGCATCCCTCAGCCTCGTGCCCCGGAGACGCCGTGACCATCCACTTACCCACTGAGGCCGACTAACGATGGCAGCCCCAGAGTCTGCTGCTGACCGAGCTTCTCCGCGACTCGCGCGCGGAGAAGCTCATACTCCTCGCGCGGCTTGTGACGGCGAGCGGGACCCCACGCACGTGAGCGCGAAGGGGGACGGCAACAGTGCCTCCTGGGACGCTCGGACGGGATCGCACCCCCCGAACTACCAAGAGGCCCTGCCGGCATGCACCGCTCCCGGCGATCATCCGATCAGGAACCTCGTCCGACCAGAAAGCCCTGTTCATCGGTAAGCAGAAGCCTTCTGACCCAGCTCAAAAGCACGGTCACTGCGCAGACGTCCCATCGGCACGACCGGCGAAATACCGATCCAGAATCTCCGGACTATCGGGAGTGAAAGACCATTCCTGAAGGATCCGCGGAAGGTCGGACTCACTCAGCCAGCGATGCCAGGCCACCTCATTTGTGTTCGGGATGACAGCCCGCGGAACGACGGCATCGCACACCCCAAGCCAGTGAGGGCTCAGCCCACTTCGGTTAAGGAACTTGAACCGAAAGCGTACTGCCGCCGACACCCCCAGTTCCTCCTCCAGCTCACGGATAGCTGCCTGCTCATAAGACTCCCCGGCTACCAGGGCTCCACCCACTCCGACCTCGTAATGTCCCGGGAATCGGGGCACCTGCTCAGCACGCCGATGGACGAGGATCCGACCCTGCAGGTCGTGACAAACGACCACAGCAATCCGGTGCAGCCAGCCCTCCCGGACGGCGTCTCTCCGACTCACTGGCCCCAGCACACGGTCCTGTGCATCGACACGTTCCACGACTTCATCCACGACGCACACGATCGCAGAACCCACTGACATCAACCTCGATGCCGGACTGCCAAGTCTCCAGCTCCAAAGAGAACCCGAGTTGGGCTCCACACAGGCGAGCACGAAAAGACTTCAGCAACAGGGCCTCCGGAACAGCTCGTTGGCTTCGACGACCCCGAGCAACCGCGAGCCCTGCTTCATGCGCCGATCGCCCCGCGATCACCGATCAGGACCCTTTCGACCAGACGAGCCCGTTTGATCGGTCAGTGGATGGCCTCTGACTGCCCCAAAGACGTGCCCGAGTCCGCCAGTTGACCTTCACCTTGGGGCAGCCCACAGCATCAGTGGGGCCGGGCGACGTGCTCGGCTTAAGGAGGAGTGAGCGGCATGCGATTCGAGTTGCACGAGTTCCGCTCTGAGTAACTCATCCGTGAAGCCGACGAATTCCGACTCGCCCAACAAGTCAGGAGAGCCAAGTCGGCAGCCCGAGCCGCGGTCGCCAGTACGTCGCGACCGACTCCACGACGCTTGGTGGCTTGGCTCCGCGAATGACGTGAACCGAAGCCTGTCATCCTTCCGGGTGAAGTGCAGAGAAGCGTGGTCGGCCACAACGCCCATCTGGAGGGCTGCACGATCGCGGACCGCTGTCTCGTCGGTTCGATGTCGGCTGTGCTCAACCGGGCCGCCGTGCACGGCGGTTCGGTCGTCGGAGCGGCGGCGCTGGTGCCCGAGGGGCTCACCGTGCCGGAACGTTCCATGGTGCTGGGGGTCCCGGGCCCGGGTGAAGCCGCTGCCGGACGACTGGGAGGACGGCTGGATCGACTACGCGGTCGGCGTCTACACCGGATTCGCCCGCCGCTATCCGGAGGCGATGACCCGGGTCGACCTGGCGGACTGCCGCGTGGACTGACACCTGGGCTGACAGGTGGACTGACACCTCTACTGACGGCTGGAACGACGCGTGGAACGACGCGGAACGGGCGCGAGAAGGCCGCCCGGGCCTCCGCCTCTCCGTTTGCCGAAGCGGCAACAGAACTCGCGCCGCACGTTCGGGGCCCCGCATGATCGGTTCACCGGTCACGGCGCATCGCGGACCGGGAGCCCCTGGAGGTCTCATGCCGCATCCCGCCCCGGACGTCATTCACAGGTCGGTCCCCTCCCCCGCGGGCCGGATCCACCTGGTGGAACAGGGCACCGGGCCGCTCGTCCTGCTCGTGCACGGCTTCCCGGAGTCCTGGTACTCCTGGCGCGGCCAGCTGCCGGTGCTGGCCGCCGCCGGGTACCGCGCGGCCGCCGTCGACGTACGCGGCTACGGCCGTTCCTCCAAGCCCGGGCAGACCGACGCGTACCGGATGCTGGAGCTGGTGGAGGACAACGCCGCGGTGGTGCACGCCCTGGGCGAACGGTCCGCGGTGATCGTCGGCCACGACTGGGGATCTGCCATCGCCGCCAACTCGGCCCTGGTCAGGCCTGACGTGTTCACCGCGGTGGGGCTGCTCAGTGTTCCGTACGCCCCGCGCGGCGGGCCGAGGCCCAGCGAGATCTTCGCGCGGATGGGCGGCGAAGAGGAGTTCTACGTGTCCTACTTCCAGGAGCCCGGCCGGGCCGAGGCGGAGATCGAGCCCGACGTGCGCGGGTGGCTCGCGGGCCTCTACGCCGCCCTGTCCGCCGACACCATGCCCGGACCCGGCACACCGGACCCGCACTTCGTCGGCCGGGGCGGGACGCTGCGCGACCGGTTCCCCGCCGGCCGGCTGCCCGCATGGCTCGGTGAGGACGATCTCGACATCTACGCCGGGGAGTTCGAGCGGACCGGCATGAGCGGGCCGCTCGCCCGCTACCGGAACATGGACAGGGACTGGGAGGACCTCGCCGGCTTCGACGGCGCCCCCGTGACCCAGCCGTCCCTGTTCATCGGCGGCGGTCTGGACGCCTCCACCACCTGGCTGGCCGATGCGATCGAGGCGTACCCGACCACGCTGCCCGGCCTTGTCTCGTCCCACGTCCTCGACGGCTGCGGGCACTGGATCCAGCAGGAGCGTCCCGACGAGGTCAACCGCATCCTGACCGGCTGGCTCGCCTCCCTGCCCGCGTGAGCAGCAGAGGCGAGCCGACGGCACCGCGACTCATGTGGAGGCCGGCGCCGTGGCGGCCTCCCGCAGCGCTGTGCCCTCCAGCGCGTTGTCCTTGCTCTCCCGTAGCGCGAGTATGCTCAGCAGGCTGACCAGCCCGATCGCGGCGAGGTAGAAGCCCATGGCGGACCCGCCGAACGACACCGCGAGCTGCGAGGAGACCAGGGGCGTGACGGCCCCGCCCAGCACCCCCGCGAGGTTGTACGCGATGCCCGCCCCCGTGTAGCGGTGACGGGTGGAGAAGATCTCCGGCAGCAGCGCTCCGGCGGGCCCGTAGCCCAACCCCACCACGGCCAGGGGGAGGCACATGCCGACCGCGAACGCCGTCGGTGTCCCGAGATCGAGTATGGGGAACAGCGCCAACGCGACCGGAACGGCCAGCGCGTTGGCCGTCATGATGACCTTCCGCCGCCCGAAACGGTCGGAGCATACCGATCCGATGACCGTGGTCACGGCGAACGCCAGCCCGGCGACGATGCCGATGCTGAGCACGGTCGACAGTGACAGGCCGAGCTTCTCGACGCCGTACGTGGTCAGGTAGGTCATGCTCACGTAGAAGAACGCGAACGTCATGACCACGGCCCCCGCACCGAACAGAATTTCACGAGGCTGACGGGTCAGCGCCGCGGCGATCGGCAGCCTGTCGGACCTCCTGTCGACGGCGGTCGCGGTGAACACGGCGGACTCCTCGATCCTCAGCCGCACATAGAGCCCGACGACGACGAGCACGATGCTGATCAGGAAGGGAATGCGCCAGCCCCACGCGGCGAAGGACGCCTTGCTCATCGAGAGCGTGATCACCAGGAACGTCGCGCTGGACAGCATGAACGCCAGGGAAGGTCCGAGCTGGGGGAAGAGCGCGTAGAACCCGCGCTTCTCGCGTGGCGCGTTCTCCGCCGTGAGCAGCGTCGCCCCCGCCCACTCGCCGCCGACGGCCACTCCCTGGCATATCCGCAGAGCGATCAGCAGGACGGGTGCCGCCGCACCGATGGACTCCGTGCTCGGCAGGAGGCCGACCGCAACCGTCGCCAGGCCCATCAGCAGCAGCGTCGAGACCAGGGTCTTCTTGCGTCCCAGGCGGTCACCGAAGTGCCCGAAGAGGACGGACCCGAACGGGCGGGCGACGAAGGCGACACCGAAGGTCGCGAGCGCGGCAGCCGTACCGGCCGCGGTACCGAGAGCGGGGAAGAAGACGCTCTCGAACACCAGGGCCGCGGCGGTGCCGTAGATGAAGAAGTCGTAGAACTCGATGGTCGTGCCGACCAGGCTCGCGACGGCGATCCTGCTCATCTTCTGTCTCGGTGCGCTGGACTGACTCACCGCTCCTCCTCGCTGCGCCTCGTCGCGGGCGTCCGCCCGCGGGGCGTCCCGCCGTCCGGCGAGGGCGACGGTTCCGCGTCCCGGCTGGGTGCGATGGAGGAAACTCTCTACATGGTCATACCGACTGTCAACGGTTCTGTAGCATTTTTATCTCGCTTGGCCGAGCAATGCGTGAGTGAGCCCTGGAAAGGAGAGCTGACTCTTGAACTATTGGGTGCCACAAGCAACAGAATTCTTGCGCCACGCATTTCATCTGTCACATGCCGTTCGCTACACCGGACGACGCCCCACGGTGAGCAAGTGCGAGCTGGCTGCCAGCAGATCCGGATACGGCTCCGCCATCCGGGCCGCGGTCAGCGCAGACGCAAACAGCGGCGAGTCGACGATGGAATCTCCGGTGAACTGCTCGGTCGCCTTCAGCATCCCCCACGTGGGGCCCTCGATCCCGAACACCTCTGCGTGCTCGAATCCCGCCTCGGCGACCTCGTCCCGCAGCTCGGCTCCACTGTGGAAGTACGCCGCAGTGAACGCCTTCTTACCGTCGTGGATACGCGTGGCCAGGATGTTTCCGATGCTCTCGCGGACGCTGTCCTTGTGTAGATGCGCGAATGCGGTGTGCTCGAACAGCGAGGCGTACCGGTTGATGCCGGCTGCGGCGAGGAGCCCGCCGGGGCGTAGCACGCGCCAGGCTTCGGCCAACGCGCGGTCACGCTGGTCGCGTTCGAGAAGGTGGTACAGCGGGCCGAGGAGCAGCACCACGTCGAACGAGGCATCGGCGGCGGTGAGTTCGCGTGCGTCGCCGAGTTCGACCGTGCACCCGGATAGCTGCTTGGCCGCCTCGATGTGTCGCGGCACGGGGTCGACGAGATGCACCGTGTACCCGTCGTCGACGAGCCACTTCGCGTGAGCACCGGGGCCTCCACCCACGTCGAGGACACTCGCCGGAGCCGCAGGCAGGTAGCGGCGCAGCAGCTCCTGCGTGCGCACCATCTCCAGCGTCCCGTCCGCCGAGGTCGACAGACGGTCGGCCTCGTTGATCGTGGCTGCATAGAAGCGCATGACCTCGGGTGCAATCTCGATCGCCATGCGCGCATTCTGCCGCTCCGCATCCGTCCCGGAAATACCGATCACCTGACCGGTTAACCTGTCAGCCATGCCGCAGCTGAAGTACGAGCAAATCGCCGACCACCTTCGGGGAAGGATCACCGAGGGCGAGTTCGGCCCTGGCGATGTACTGCCGTCGGGGCGCGATCTGTGCGAGCAGTTCGAGGTCTCGCGGGCCACGGTCATCAAGGCCATGGACATCCTGCGTCACGACGGCGTTGTGGTCGCGAAGCAAGGTAGCGGCTTCTCTGTGGTTGATACGTCGGTAGCTCGGCCAGCGGGCCGCCGTGCTAGCCGGTCACGCATCGCGGGTGGGCGACCGTTCAAGCGGCTGGGCAAGCCGACCCGGGAGACTCCCCCTGAGCGCATCCGGGAGGCCCTGCAACTCGCCGTGGGCAGCGATGCGTTGCGGCGGGCGCGCCTCGTCGTCGAGCACGATGGTTCGCCGCACAGCTACGTCGTTGCCTGGTTCCCGCCGGACATCGCTGACGCATGCCCGCGGCTGTCGGACGAAGGGCCGATCGCCGAGGGCACGACCCACTATGTGACTCGGGCGACGGGCCGACCGCCGGCCCAGGGCGCGGATACGTACACCGTGCGCCTCGCTTCACGAGACGAGGCGGACTTGCTCGCGCTGACGCTGCCGTGCGCGGTGGGGATCACTCTGCACACCGCGTACGACCAGGAAGGAAGGGCCCTCGTCTGCGAGGAGGGCATCACGGACAGCACCCAGTGGGAAGTAACAGAGCGCTACACAATGGGCTCTTGAAGTAACGGAATCCCTTGACTGGACCGGTCCACCGGTCCAATGTGGGTCGCGTCACCAACCGCGAACGCGACCAGGGGTGTGCCGTGCTCTCCATGCCCAGATCCACTGAACCGCTATGGATGTCGCTGCCCCAAGGGCTCGACTCCGAAGTGATGGACGCAGGGATGCACTGGGACGCGCTGCGTCTGCCCGCATAACTGCCGCAGGTGGCCGGGTCGTGATGTCCAAGGCGTGCATTGACTGCGGCTCGCTCAGCAACGGCGCCATCATGGTCGGCCAGATCGAAACAGGTTCAGGCGGCGCCATCCTCTACGCGTGCATCACGCATGCCCGCCGTCGCGCCCAACGCCTTGACGCCCCCGACTGGTTGGCCGGGGACATCGCCAAGTTCGAGGCTCAAGAGGCCGCGCGATGAGGCAGCGAATCGCTCAAGTCGCTTACTGCGCCCTGTTGACCGGCCTCGCGATCCTCTACGCCACCACCCGCCCCAGCCGTGACGACCGGAACCTGCCTGCGAACTGCGCCCACTGCGGCGGGCAGTTGGAAGACCTCGGCGGAGGAGTCCACCGCTGCAAGGGCTGCCGCACGGCAACGACCCGCAAGTGATCCCACAGACCCCCGCCCCGGGGAAACCGGACGCGCCCCCGGGGCGGGATGCACAGGAGTACAACCGACACAGGGAGGAAGCAGATGCTCACATGCCCGACTGCCGCCGACAGTGGTGGCAAGCACGGAGGCCGGCCCTCCGACAAGCCGTGGACCCCGCCGCCCGAGCCCCCGTCACCCGACGGTGGCGGTCCGAGCAACAGCGAGGCCGGCGCCTGATATGAGCAGCACAGCCCAGGGTCACCCGGGGCACGCCGCGCTCGTCCGCCTGCTGGGCGGGCGCGGCCTCCTGACCCCGGAGTGGCGCAAGGTGTGGGAGCAGGTGCCGCGCGAGCTGTTCATCCCGCCGAAGATCTGGCGGCAGGGCCCGGAGCGTTGCGAGCCGGTCATCCGGGACCACGACCGGCTGTCGTTGATCTACAGCGACAGGCCCGTGGTGACGCAGGTCGACGACGGGCAGGAAGGCGGGCCCGGCGTCGCGACGTCGTCGAACAGCATGCCGTCGATGGTCGCGCAGATGCTGCACCTGCTGGACGTGCGCGACGGCGACCGGGTGCTGGAGATCGGCACGGCGACCGGGTACGTCGCGGCGTTGCTGTGTGAACGGCTCGGGGACGAGCGGGTGTTGAGCATCGAGCTGGCCCCGGAACTGGCGGAACAGGCGCGCGCACATCTTCGGCTCGCCGGGTACGCGCCGACGCTGATCGTCGGCGACGGCGGGCAAGGCTGGCCGGAGGCCGCGCCGTACGACCGGCTGATTGCCACGTGCGCGCTGCGGCACGTGCCGCTCGACCTGATGGATCAAGTGCGGCCGGGCGGTGTGCTCGTGGCGCCCATGGCGCGCGAGTTCTGGTCAGGCGCGGTGGTACAGCTGATCGTGCAGGACGACGGCACCGCCTCCGGGCACTTCCGCGGCGGCGCCTCTTACATGCCGATGCGCTCGCACCGCCTGCCGGCGGCTGTTCCGGTGGATCAGGAGACGCCGCCCCGTACGGCTGAGTCCTCGGTCGATCCGCGGTCGCTGCTGACGCTGGGCTTTGCCCTGTACGGCGGGGCGCGGCTGCCTGACGTGAAGCTCGTGCACGGCGAGACCGAGGGCGGGGTGCGGGTGTGGCTGACGGACCGGGCGGGCTCCGGAGCCATCGCCGACGTCGGTGATCCGGTGTGGCAGTACGGGCCGCGCGACCTGTGGTCCGAGGTCGAAGCGGCGCACGCCGAATATGTCGACCTCGGGCGGCCCGAGCCGGAAGCGTTCGGGCTGACGGTGAGTCCGCAGGGCGAACGGGTGTGGCTCGTCGGACCGGACCAGGTGATCCGCCCTGTCTCCGCTGACACGGCAGAGGGGGGCTGAATGCCCTGCGACTTCCCGGCTCCGAGTTCTGGGCTGGTGCACGGCATGCTCTCCCGCCGGCCGGCTCCGGCGTCGCCCCTTGACGGCCGGTTCGCCAAGAAGGGGACGTACGCGGGCAGTCGGCCCGCGGGCAGGCCCCGTCCCGTCAGGCGGCCAAAGTGATGCGCTCGCCCTCCGCGACGTACTCGTACTGATCCCAGATCCGGTTCAGCTCGCTCTGGTAGTAGAGCGGAGTCAGGTGGAAGACGAACACGAGAGCAAGCCCGATCCACCCGTTGCAGGTCGGCTCCGTCCCGGCCGAGCGCTGCATCTGCCCGATGCGCCTGCCCGTCCGGTAGACCGATACGAAGGGAGGCACGATCAGCACCCAGCCGAGGGCTATGGCCAGCACGGACAGCCAGGGATTGACCTCGATGCGTTCATCCAGGGAATGCGCCTCGCGGTTCACCTTGAAATACCAGACGAGGTGGTAGACGCCCAAGGTGATCAACGGCCAGACGAGCCACACCAGGAACACGTTCCTGGTCTTTCCCACGCGGCCGGTCATAAGCACCTCCGCTCCAGTGGAGCGGCGTACAGCAGCCATGACAGAAGGCCCGGGAAAAGGACTGTCGCCGCTGTCCACTCGTTTCGTGTGCGATTCGCAGGGAGCACGACGAAGAACGCCCCTGCCCCCAGTGCACCATTCCGCCTCCGCCCTCGCATCCCGGCGAGGTCCCGGTCCGGGGCAGGCGGGGCTCCGCGCTCCGGCCGGGGCCGCTCTCCCGCCGGCTGCGCACAACGGCCACGGTCCCGCCACACCGCGTCGCTCATTGCATAGGGTCTCCCGTTCGACCGCTACCGCCCCGACACCGAGCAGGAGACGGCATGGCATTGAACGCGCGGCCCGGGAACGACGGTGATCACCGAGTGGACGGCAGGACGGCGGACCCCACGCCGGTCGAGCGCCGCATGGCCGAACTCTTCGCCGGCGACCGGCAGTTCCGGGAAGCGGTACCGCTGGACGAGGTCACCGCGGCGGTACGGGAGCCGGGCATCGGACTCGCGCGGATCATGGCGACGGTCATGGAGGGCTATGCCGCACGGCCTGCCTTCGCGGAGCGCGCGAAGAATCTGGTGACGGACCCGCGGACCGGCCGCACGACGGCCGAGCTGCTCCCGGAGTTCCGCACCCTCACCTACCGCGACGTGGCGGAACGGGTCCAGGCGCTCGCGAACGACTTAGCCGGATGCCCGAAGACCCCTGTGAATGCCGGGGACTTCGTCTGCACGCTGGGCTTCACCAGCGGCGACTACGCGACGGTCGACATGGCATGCATCCACCTGGGCCTCGTCTCCGTACCGCTCCATGCCGGTGCCACCGTCGCCGAGTTGAAGCCGCTCGTCGCGGAGACGGACCCGTCCGTACTTGCGACGAGCCTCGAACTCCTCGACGGCGCCGTCGAGTTGGCGCTGGGCAGTGGGTCGCTGCGGCGCCTGCTCGTCCTCGACTGCGAAATGGGCGCCGACGAGCACCGCGAGCGCTTCGAGGCGGCGGCGGGGCGGCTGGCGGCCGCCGGTTCCCCGGTGACACTCGACCCGCTGGCCGCGATTCTCGAACGCGGACGCACCCTGCCGTACGCGCCGCTGCGCACCGACACGGACCAGGAGTCGCTGAGCTCGCTCCTCTACACCTCCGGGAGCACGGGCACGCCGAAGGGGGCCATGTACACGCAGCGGCTGGCCACCTACCTCTGGGGCGCGTCGTGGCGTACCACCGACACGCCGGTGATCACTCTCAACTTCCTCCCGATGAGCCATCTCGCCGGGCGCTACATGCTCTTCAGCACGCTCAGCGCGGGCGGCACCGTCCACTTCACCGCGAGAAGCGACCTGTCCACCCTGTTCGAGGACCTGTCGCTCGCCCGCCCGACGGACCTCATGCTGGTGCCCCGCGTCTCGGAGATGATCTTCCAGCAGTACCGGAGCGAAGTGGACCGCCGCCTGGCCGCCGGCGGCGACCCGCCCACGGTGGAGGCGGAGTTGCTCACCGAGATGCGGGAGAAGGTCCTCGGCGGCCGGATCGTGCGCGTCATGAGCGGCAGCGCGCCGCTGGACGCCGAGACGGCGGCCTTCCTGGAGGCGTGTCTGGAGCTGAAGCCGCTGAACGGCTACGGCGCGACGGAAGCCGGGATGATCACCACCGGCCACAAGTTGGCTCCCCCGGTGATCGACCACAAGCTCGTCGACGTACCGGAGTTGGGTTACTTCGGGACCGATTCCCCCTATCCGCGGGGGGAGTTGAGAGTCAAGACCGAAATGATCATGGCTGGCTACTACAACCGTCCCGAGGCGACCGCGGAGGCCTTCGACGAGGACGGCTTCTACAAGACCGGCGACATCATGGCCCGCACCGGCCCCGGCGAACTCGTCTACGTGGACCGCACCAAGAACGTACTGAAGCTCTCTCAGGGCGAGTTGGTGGCCCTCTCACGCCTGGAGACCGTCTTCGCCGCCAGCCCGCTGGTCCGGCAGATCTTCGTACACGGAAGCAGCGAACGCTCCTGCGTCCTCGCCGTCGTCGTGCCCACGCCGGAGGCGGCCGAGCAGGCGGGCGGCAGCGCCGCCGCGCTCAAGTCGTCGCTGAGCACGGCACTCCGCCGGGCCGCGAAGGAGGCGGGCCTGAAGTCCTATGAGATTCCACGGGACTTCGTCGTCGAGACCGAGCCCTTCAGCGTCGGGAACGGCCTCCTCTCGGACGCGGGAAAGCTGGCCCGCCCCCGGGCGAGGGAACGCTACGGTGAGCGCCTGGAGCAGATGTACGCGGACCTCGCCTCGCAGCAGCGGGACGAGCTGCGCGCCCTGCGCCGCGACGGACGGGACCGGCCGGTGCTGGAGACGGTCGCGCGTGCCGCCGGCAGCCTGCTGGGCTGCCCGTACACCGACGTCGATCCGGACCTCGACTTCACCGGGCTCGGCGGCGACTCGCTCTCGGCGCTCTCCTTCTCCCGGCTCCTCCAGGAGATCTACGAGGTGGACGTCCCCGTCTCGGCCGTCATCAGCCCCGGAACCGCCCTGCGGCAACTCGCGCGGTACGTCGAGGCCCGGCCGGTCTCCGGCCCGGGCCGGCCCGCGTTCGCCTCCGTGCACGGACAGGACGCCGAGGAGGTACGCGCCGAGGACCTGAGTCTCGGGGCGTTCATCGACGCCGGGGTCCTCGACGACGCCAAGCAGCTCCCCCGGCGGAGCGGCCCCGCACGCACGGTCCTGCTCACGGGAGCCAACGGCTACCTCGGCCGCTTCCTGTGCCTCGAATGGCTTCAGCGGCTGGCCGGGACCGACGGCACCCTCGTCTGCCTGGTCCGCGGCAGCAGCGCCGAGGCCGCCCGCCGCCGGCTGGACGCTGCCTTCGACAGCGGCGACGCGGAACTCCTCGCCCGCTACCGGGACTTGGCGTCCGGTACGCGGCTGCAGGTGCTGGCCGGTGACATCGGCGAGCCCCGCCTGGGCCTGGACGAGGAGACCTGGCAGCGGCTCGCCGCGGACGTCGGCCTCATCGTCCATCCGGCGGCCCTGGTCAACCACGTCCTCCCGTACGACCAGCTCTTCGGCCCCAACGTGGCGGGCACCGCCGAGCTGATCCGGATGGCCGTCACCACCCGGATCAAGCGCTTCGTCCTCCTCTCCAGCGTGGCGGTGGGCACCGGGCAGCCGGCAGGGGTCCTCGCCGAGGACGGCGACATCCGTACGGCCGTCCCGGTGCGCTCTCTCGACGGGGCGTACGCCGGCGGCTACGGCACGAGCAAGTGGGCGGCGGAGGTGCTGCTCCGGGAGGCACACGACCTGTGCGGGCTGCCCTGCGCGGTCTTCCGCTCCGACATGATCCTCGCGCACAGCCGGTACCGCGGGCAGCTCAACGTGCCCGACATGTTCACGCGCCTGCTGCTCAGCCTCGTCGCAACGGGGGTCGCGCCACGTTCCTTCTACCGCGCCGGCCCCGAAGGCGGGCGCCCCCGCGCGCACTTCGACGGACTGCCTGCCGACTTCACCGCCGAGGCCGTCACCTCGATCGGCGAGCGCACGACGGACGGCTTCCACACCTACAACGTCGTCAATCCGCACGACGACGGCGTCTCGCTCGACACCTTCGTGGACTGGCTGGCCGAGAGCGGACAGCGCATCCAGCACATCGAAGGGCACGCCGAGTGGTTCGCACGCTTCGAGACCGCCCTGCGGGGTCTGCCGGCGGAGCAGCGGCGGCACTCCCTGCTCCCGCTCCTGGACGCCTTCCGTGAACCGATGACGCCCGTGGCCGGAGCGGGCGTGCCCGCCGACCGGTTCGGCGCCGCGGTGCGGGACGCCGGGGTGGGCGGGGACGGCGGCATCCCCGTCCTCCCGCCGTCGCTGATCGCCAAGTACACCGACGATCTGCGGCACTTCGGGCTGCTGTAGGACTCGCGTCCGCGGTACGGCCACCGGCGGCTTCACGGCACCGGCGGCCGTACCGGCGCTACTTGATCCCCTGGGCCCTGGCGTTCTTGAGCAGGGCCTTGATCCCGTCGATGTCGTAGCCGGTGAGCCGCCCCTTGTTCGCGGCCGTTCTGTAGCCGCCGTTCGGGGAGCACATGACCGGCCTGTTGCCGTACCTGGTGGCCACGCACTCGTAGGGCTCGGCGCGACCGTCCTTGTCGAGGTCGGAGTTGGGATGGTCGAGGCCGAGCGCGTGGAGCATCTCGTGCACGACCGTGTTGCGCAGCACGTGGTCCGCGATGACCCAACTGCCGTCCCAGTACTCGGAGTCGATGGCGACGAGCCCGCCGCGGCCCAGTCCGCGGGGCTGGCCGGGACAGGGCATGCCCTGCGACCAGCCCGGCGTGCCCAGCGGCCGGTACAGCTCCATGAACTGGATGTGGTAGGCGGGGCCGCACCTGGACGGGTCGTTGGGCTCGACACCGCCGATCCTCAGATGCAGACCGGCGGCCTCGACCTGGCGCACGGCCGGCTGCAGATACGGGGTGTAACGCTTGCGCAGGGCCTCCGTCTTGAAGGTCACGGTGTACGTCCTGCTCGGGCTGGCGGACGTGACCCCCAGGTCGGACGTGAGCTTCCAGCCGGTGCCCTTCGTGGTGACGGCGGCCGCGCTCGCGGGGAAGACCGACCAGGCGACGGCGGCCGCCAGGGCGGCAGCGGTGACGACGGCTCTCCGGAACATGTCTCTCCTTATGAAGTTGTGGGGGGCGCTCCGGCCCGGCCTCCTGCTCCGGGCAGGAAGCCGGCCGCAGCCTTCACAACTCAGACACATCCGGAAGGTGTTTGGTTACATACTCAACAACACGGTCACGTAACGGAATCCGTCCGCCGGTCCGGCGCGCCGAAGCGCCCGGACCGGCGTCCGGCCGAGGTCCTCAGTCGCGTGCGGCCGGGCTCGTCCAGTCCTCCGGCACATGGGCGATGCGTACGCGCTGCGGATGGTCCCCGACGGGCACGGAGACCGTCTTCTCGCCGGTGGCGAAGTCGATGGCGCTGACCTGGTCGCTGCCCGCCTCCGAGATCACGCAGGACTTGCCGTCGCCGCTGACCGTGGCCCAGTAGGGCTTGGAGGCGGTGACCACCGGGCCCTCCTCCAGGGTTTCGCGGTCCACGACGGTGGCGTAGTCGTCCATGGTCCCGGCGATGCAGAGCTTGTCGCCCTCCGGACTCATCGACATGCCGTGGTGGCGGGAGTCGTTGACCCAGGTGGTGCGGTCCTCGCTGGTGTCGGGGTTCTTCGGCAGGACCTTCTCACGCGTGATCTTGTCCGCGGCCACGTCGTACTCGAAGAAGCCGTTGAAGAAGGAGACCTGGAAGTAGAGCTTGGACTCATCCGGCGTGAAGGCCACCGGGCGCACCGCATCGGAGAAGTCCTTGCGGCCGAAGGCATCGAGCCTTTCGCGCATGTCGATGACCTTGACCTCTTCGAAGGTCTCGGCGTCGACGACCGTGATCTTGCGGTCGCCCTTCGTCCAGTCCAGCCAGGGGTCGTCGGTGTCGGTCTGCACATCGCCGATGGACATGTTCCACAGGTGCTTGCCTCCGTTGGCGAAGACGTTCTCGTGCGGCTTGTCGCCGGTCTTGAAGTTCCCGGCTTCCTTCCCCGTCTCGATGTCGAGTACGTGGACCGTGTTGGAGGTCGACGCCGAGACGGCCACGCGCCGGCCGTCGGGCGAGACGGCCATGTGGTCGGAACGGAAACCGGAGACGGGGAAGCGCCAGTTGAGCTCTCCCGTCCCGACGTCGATGGAGACGACGTCGGCGAAGCTCGGGCGGGAGACCACCATCGCCGACCCGTCGGGGGTCGAGTACATGTCGTCGACGAGCTGGTCGTGCCCCTCCCCCGGGCCGTTGCGGATGATGAGGAAGGCCGCGAGCTTGATGGGGTTGGCGTAGATCTCCCGCAGGCGCTCCTCCTTGTCGGGTACGACGTTGATGCGCCCGAGCTTCTCGAAGGAGCCCTTGGACTTGATCACGTCCGCGGTGCCGTCCCAGTTGTTGCCGACGAACATCACTTCCTGCAGGCCCGGCGCGTCCTTGCCGCCGGAGCCAGGCGCGTCCTTGCCGCCGGGGCCGGGCGCGGCGGCGGCCACGCCGGTGGTGGCGGTCAGGGCGAGCAGGGCCGTCGCGACGGCGAACGGCAGCAGGCGGCGGGTCCTGACGCGCGCCGCACACGGCGGACGGAGGGAGGCGGGAGTCCCCGCGTCCGCGCAGTACGTCCTGGAAACGGGCATGGCTCTCCTTCGCGTAGCGGCTCTTGCGTCCGCCGGCTGCGAGCGGAACCGGCGCGGGCACGGGAGTGCCTGACCCTCTCCGCAGAGTTCGGCGGGGCTCTGCGGAGAGGGCCGGCGGCTGGGCTGCGACTTCCCGTGCAAGGTCGGCGCCGCATGCTGTCTGAGCGGGTGTTTTCATGCGAGGCGCCCAGCCGGACCAATGTGAAAAGGAACCTCTTCACATTGGGACTACCGAAGGTAACGTCGACCCCGGGGTTCTTCAACCCCCCATGGGGGAGAAGATGTCCCGCACCCGAGCGAGGGAGAACGGTGGTGGAACGGCTCAGGCGGCCGACCGGCCGCTACGCGGGCAAGGCGGCCGGCGAGCGGCAGGCCGAGCGGCGGCAGAGGTTTCTCGACGCGGCGCTGCAGCTCTTCGGAGCCGGCCCCGGCTACCGGTCGACGTCCGTCGCCGCCCTCTGCGAGGCGGCGGGGCTGTCCACCCGTCAGTTCTACGAGGAGTTCCGCACCCTCGAGGACGTACTCGCGATGCTTCACCTGCAGGTCAACGACTGGTCCGAGAAGGCCGTCGTCGAAGCCCTCACCGACACGGAGGGCATGCCGTACGCCGAACGCTACGGCCGCGTCTTCCGCGCGTACGCGGCGAGCCTCACCGAGGACCCGCGCCGGCTGCGGATCACCTTCACCGAGATCGTCGGCGTGAGCGCGCGCATGGACGAGCAACGGCTGGCCCGCCGCGCACGGTGGGTCGATCTGATACGGACAGAGGCGGCAGCCGCGGTCGAGCGCGGTGAGGCCGCCGACCGCGACTACCGCATCGCCGCGGCAGCCTTCATCGGCAGCGTGAACGGACTTCTGCACGACTGGGGCGCGGGCTGGGTGGACGCCACACTCGACGAGGTCGTGGACGAACTCGTCCGTCTGCTGCTGGCGTTGCTGCGCGACCGGGACTGAGGGCCGGGCCCGGGTGCCGGCCCTGCCCCGTTACCGGGTGCCGGGCCGGCAACGCTGCACGGTACCGAGCCGGAAGCCTGCCGCCCTCGCGTGCTGCCCGGGCCCGATGCCCGGTCCGCAGCCACGCCCGCCGCCCGGTCAGGACGTGCGGCGGCCCGTCACGCGGGCGGCCGCCTCAGGTCCTCCCACGGAAGAACCCGCGGACGTCGTCCACCAGCAGATCCGGCGCCTCCATCGCGAGGAAATGGCCGCCCCGGCTCAACTCCGTCCAGCGCACCACGTTGTGGTCGCGCTCCGCCCAGCGGCGGATGGTCACGTCGCGGGCGGAGACCAGCACACCGGTCGGCGTTCCCGGCACGGCGGGCGCGGGGGAACCGGCCGCGCCCCGGTCACCGTCGGCGGCGCTCCAGTCGCCGGAGCCGTCGCCCCAGTCGCCGGTGCCGTCGTCCCAGGAGCTCGCGGACATCTCCTCGTAGTAGATCTGTGCCGCCGTCCCGGCCGTGCCCGTGAGCCAGTAGAGGGAGACATCCGTCAGCATCCGGTCACGGTCGACGCTGTCCTCGGGGAGCCCGTCCTCCGGATCGGTGAGCTCCTTGAACTTCTCGGTGATCCAGGCGAGTTGACCCACGGGCGAGTCGTGCAGCCCGTACGTCACCGTCTGCGGACGCTTGGAATTGCACTGCAGATAGCCGTCGTTGAAGGTCTCCATCGCATGCCGGCGCCGCTGCTCGACGTCGCTGAGACCGTCCATCTCCCCCGGCACTCCTGCCGGGAAGGTGAGCAGCGAGTTCACATGGACGCCGATGACACGGTCCGGGTTCTGCCGGCCGATCCCGGGGCCGACGAGTGCGCCCGTGTCGTACCCCTGGACTCCGTAACGCCCGTACCCCAGCCGGGACATCACTCCCGCCAGCACCTCCGCCATTCTTGCCGAGCCCATGCCCGGCCCGGCCAGTGGCGTGGAGAAGCCGAACCCGGGCAGCGACGGCACGACCAGATGGAAGGCGTCGGCCCGGTCGCCGCCGTGCGCCGCCGGGTCCGACAGCGGACCGATGACGTCGAGGAAGTCTGTGAAGCCGCCGGGCCAGCCGTGCAGAAGCATCAGCGGAGTGGCGCCGGGCTCGGGTGAACGGACGTGCAGGAAGTGGATGTTCTGCCCGTCGACCGTGGTGGTGTACTGCGGGTGCTCGTTGAGCGCCGCCTCGTGCTCACGCCAGTCGTAGACCGTCCGCCAGTACTCGGCGAGCTCCTGCAGATACTTCAGGGGCACCCCGCGGCTCCAGCCGACACCCGGCAGCTCGTCCGGCCAGCGGGTGCCGGCGAGCCGTGCGTGAAGGTCGTCGAGCTGAGCCTGCGGTATGCCGATGCGGAAGGGCCGGATGTCCTGCTGCGAGTCCGTCATGGCAGCGACGCTACGAACCCTTGAGGACGGTTCCGGTCCTGAAGGCCCGGGAGTTCCGGGAGTCCCGGGCCACCGCGTCGAGGTGCCCGCGCCCGTGTACGGAGGTGAGCGCGCCGGGGCTGCTCAGGGCCGGCTCTCGGGAGGGGACTCGTCCGGGGCCGGGGTGCGGCGGCAGACCAGGGCCTCCGGGTCTCCCGGCGGGGGCTGGAGCGTGTAGCCGTCCGGGCAGGCGGGACCGGGCGGCCCCTGCTCCCCGCGCGGGCCCTGTTCACCGCTGGCGCCGTCCTTCCCGTCCTCGCCCGCTTCACCGGGCGGCCCCTGCGGGCCCGTTGCGCCGTCCCGTCCGTCGTGCCCGGCCAGGCCGCGCTCACCCTGCGGGCCCTGCGCACCGGGGAGGCCGTCCTCGCCCGGGGGACCGGCCTCGCCGGGGGCGCCGTCCTCGCCCGGAGCCCCGTCCTCGCCGTCCGCTCCCGCGGCGCCCCGCTCACCGGGGCGGCCGGGCATCGGCACGGGCACCTCCGTACGGTCCGGCAGGTCCTCGACCGCGCGCGACGGGTCGGGCGCCCTGGGCGTCTCGCCCTCGGCCTGGAGCTGCGCGCGCAGCGTCCGCACGTCCCCGGCGAGGGTCGTCACGGCCGAACCGCGCCGCTCGGCCTCGGCCGCCAACTCCTGTGCCCGGCCTGCCTCTTCGTCGATGCGCGCCCAGATCGCGACGACGGCTCCGGCGAGGGCCAACAGCACGCACGCCAGCAGTACGGGCCTCCAGCGGCGAGCGAGTACACGCTGTGCGCGGGTCACGGCAGATCCCCTCCGAGTCGGATGACGAGGCCGCGCAGGCGCGCTATCTCCACCTGGTCCGCGGCGCGTTGGGCGGCGAGTTCGGCAAGTGCGGCGTTCTTCTCGGCGACTTGGCGGTCGAGCCGGTCGCGTTCCTCCTGGAGGTTGTCGGTGAGGCTCGAATAGCCGTTGAGGGCGTTCTCGCCCCGCTTCCCGACGAACGCCACCACCGCGGCGGCCAGTCCGCCGAAAGCGCCGAGCAGCCCGCCGAAGGTGGTGGCGTCCAAGGGACCGCTCCTTATCCGGCAGCCGGTACGCCGCGGGCCGGAGCCCCCGGGCGGCCATGCACGCACGCGGCCGGGGCGGCGCTCACCGCGCTCACTTCCAGTAGTTGATCTGCCCGAGGCCGGAGACCAGGTCGTGCCGTCCGCCGCGCGGGTCGAAGACGACGTACTCCGCGCCGAGTGTCGCCTTCGCGTCGCAGTAGGCACCGGCGTTGCTGAGGTCGACGAACGTGTCGCCCTCGGTGCCGGCCCGCTCGACGATGTCGCCCGTCTTGGACCGCCTGCCTCCTGTGGTCTCGAAGAACCGGGCCTGGACGGAGGCGCCCGCGGGGACGCCCCTGAGCCGGAAGAAGACCGTGCCGGAGTAGTGCGCTCCGCCGCTGAGAGGCGTGCTGGTGAAGGTGAGGGTGTGCCAGTCGTTCGCGACGCGGCCCTTGGCGGCCTTCACCTTCGGGTTGTTGTGCCTGGGCATCCCGTCGCCCTCCTCGCTGTCCGGGGCGCCGCCCTTCGCGGCGTTCAGGATGGCGGTCATCGGGAACGAACCCGGATCGCCGTGGTCGTTCTCCGGTACGTGCTGGTGCCCGCAGTGTCCGCGGAATCCGCTCCAGCGACTCCCGGACATGCGCACGCCGTTGGCGCCGTAGGAGTCCGGGTACGTCTTGAAGGTCAGTCCGCTGGAGAGCGGTACGCCGTGCTTCTCGCCTGCCCACCGGCAGAACGCCCCGAGATCGCGCACGGCCCAGCCCGGCAGGTCGCCGGTGTAGAGGTAGTCGGTCCCCGCCCTGTACGTGCGGCCGCCGAGCCTCCACGTCTCGGCATTCCTGCGGTCGCACGTACCGGCCAGCTCGACCTGGCACACGTTCAGCGTGTTCGTCTCCACGCCGCCCGCCTTGTTCACCAGGGCACGGCTGGAGACGTCGAAGTCGAAGTGCTGATACCACTTCAGCCGCTCCGCCGCGAAGTCGGGCACGGCGGTGAGGTTGGGAGCCGAGCCGCCGCCCCCGTAGGACGGCAGGCTCCTGCCCTCGGTGGAGTGCCAGACGACGACGTTCGTCTCCATCGCCGAGCCCGGATACTTCTTGCCGTACCAGTACGAGGTGGATGCACCCGGGTACTTCTGCGGTCCGCTTCTGGTCATGGCTCCAGTCCTCAGCACTCGCGAGCGAGCGGGCGGGCGGGCGGGTCCCCGGTGTCCCGCCGTACGGAGCACCGGGGCGCTGCGGACGGTCCCCCCGCCTGCGCCCCCCGGGTTGAAGCCTGCCGCCGCCGCGGCGGTGTACGCCTGCGCGAAGAAGCACGAACGGGGCGCCCGGTGCGTACGGGATTCATGTGACATCACCCTCGCGCCCGTGCCGGACGCAGCAGATCAGTGGCTGATCCTTATTACGTACCGACCCTCGGCGGCGTCCGGGACACTCCGCTCTCCTCACCCCACGGAGGGCCGCGGCGAAGCCCACTCGGGTGGCACGCGCCCGGCGTGCGCCCGCTTCCGTGCGGGAGCGGGAAGGGCCACCGCGTGCCGGCTGTTCCCGAACCCCTCGCCGAACTCGTCCGGCGCCGCAACGAACCCGCGGTCACCCAGACCCTCCGGTCCACCGCGGCAGCCGTACTCAGCTACCTGGCCGCTCTCTGGCTGAGCAAGGCCCAGGTTCCGCTGCTGGCTCCGCTGACCACGCTCCTCGTCGTCCAGGTCACCCTCTACGCCACGCTCACCCGCGGCGTCCGGCGCGTGAACGCCGTGGTGGCGGGGGTGCTGGTCGCCGTCGGTTTCAGCACTCTGGTGGGGCTGAGCTGGTGGTCTCTGGGGGTGCTGATCCTCGCCTCCCTGACGGCCGGTCATCTCGTACGGGTGAAGGAGTTCGTGCCGGAGGTCGCCATCAGCGCCATGCTCGTCCTCGGTGTGAGCGTGGGCCGTGTCGCGGAGACCGCCCTGGACCGGGTGGTGGAGACGCTCATCGGCGCGGCGGTGGGCCTGCTGTTCAACGTGGTCTTCGTGCCGCCGGTCTGGACACGCTCCGCGAGCGAGTCCATCGAGGACCTCGCCGGCCGCCTCCGCAGCCTGCTCCGGCGGATCGGCGAGGAGCTCGGCGGCCACACCCCGGTGGAGGACGCAGCGGCGCGGCTGGAGGAGGCACGCCGCCTCGACCACGACATCGTGCAGGTGGACGCCTCGCTCGCGCAGGCCGAGGAGAGCCTGAAGCTCAACCCCCGGGTCAAGGAGGGCCTGCTCTCCCGGGTCGTACTGCGGACCGGCCTGGACACTCTGGAGATCTGTGTGGTGGTGCTCCGCGTCACGGCCCGTACACTCACAGACCTCGCCAGGAGCCGGCTGAACGAACCGCTCTTCCCGCCCCAGGAGGCCGCCGCCCTGGAGGAGCTCTTCGCACATCTGGCGGGCGCCGTGAAGGCGTTCGCCGTCCTCATCACCAGCGACGTCAGCTCCGACGCGGACACGGCCGAGGCCCGGCTGGTGGAGGAGCTCGCCGGCGCCCGGGACGCCCGCGACCGGATCGCTCACCTGCTTCTCACCGGCGTGCAGAACCACCCCCGCCAGTGGCAGCTGCACGGCGCCCTGCTCGCCGAGATCGACAGGATGCTCGACGAACTGGACGTGGAGAAGCGCTCCACGCGGCTCGCGGAGGAACTCGACCGCTACACGCACGAGACGTCGGACCGCCATCCCCTGCTGGCCAGGGTCGCCGAACGCATCCACGTGTCCCTGCCGAGCAGACCGCGCAGGCGCCGCGAAGAGGCCCGGTAGACGCGGCACGGACGAGGGGCGGAAGCCCGGTGGCCCACGGAAGCCTCGCGGAATCCCGGTGGCCGGAGGACGGCCCGCCTGTTACCGCGCCGGGTCCGCCGCGGCGAGTGCCGGGATGATGCCGCCCGCCCGTACGGCCTCGCGCTGCCGGGCGGAGAGCCGGTGCCGCACGGCGTACTCCTCGTCGCGGGTGACGTTCCGCAGCCGCAGCTCCGTGCCTCGCGCGTCCCCGTCGGGGCCGAAGACCTCGTGCAGCCCGTCGAGGCGCAGCACGTCGCCCGTGCTGATCCGCTCGCTGTCGCCGCCGTCCTGGAACTCCAGCGGCAGCACACCGAAGTTGACGAGGTTCTGCCAGTGGATGCGTGCGAAGGATTTGGCGACGACGGCACGCAGCCCCAGGTGGCGCGGCGTGATCGCGGCGTGCTCGCGTGAGGAGCCCTGGCCGTAGTTGTCGCCGCCGACAACGAAGTGCCCGCCCCCCGTGTCCGCTGCAGCCAACTCTGCCGCCCGCCGCGGGTAGTCAGGATCGAGGCGGGTGAAGGTGAATTCGGCGAGCTTGGGGATGTTCGAGCGGTACGGCAGCGCCCGCGCGCCCGCCGGGGAGATCTCGTCGGTGGAGACGTCGTCGCCCGTCTTCAGCAGCACCGGGCCCTCCAGCGTGTCCGGCAGCGCGTCGAGCACGGGCAGCGCCGAGACGTTGGGCCCGCGCTCCAGCTCGACGTTGACGGCCTCCTCGAAGGGAAGGGGCGCCTCCAGCATCTGCCTGTTCACGCTCGCGCGCTCCGGCAGCGTGATCTGCGGTGCCTCGGCCCCGGCGTCGGCCGCCCAGTCGCGGGGGTCGGTGATGACGCCGGTCAGAGCGGACGCGGTCGCGGTCTCCGGGGAGCACAGCCACACGGAGTCCTCCTCCGTGCCCGAACGTCCGGGGAAGTTGCGGGGGAAGGTACGCAGCGAGTTGCGTCCCACCGCCGGCGCCTGGCCCATGCCGATGCAGCCGAGGCAGCCGCTCTGGTGCAGCCGCGCACCCGCGGCGACGAGGTCGAAGGTGCCGCCGCCGCGGGTGAGGTCCTGGAGGATCTCGCGTGACGTCGGATTGATGTCGAGGCTGACGCCGTCGGCCGTGCGCCGCCCGGCGACCATGGCGGCGGTGACGGCGAAGTCGCGCAGCCCCGGGTTGGCGGAGGAGCCGATCACGCACTGGTCGACGGGCCGGCCGGCCACCTCCCGTACGGGCACCACGTTGCCCGGCGAGGACGGGCGGGCGATCAGGGGTTCGAGCGAGGAGAGGTCGATCTCCTCGTCCAGGTCGTAGACGGCGCCGGGTTCAGCCGCGAGAGGGGTGAAGTCCTCCTCGCGCCCCTCGGCTCGCAGGAACGTCCGTACGGCCTCGTCGGACGGGAAGACGCTCGCCGTGGCGCCGAGCTCCGCACCCATGTTGGCGATGACGTGCCGGTCCATCGCGGTGAGCGAGTCGAGTCCGGGGCCGTGGTATTCGAGGACGCGGTTGACGGCGCCCTTCACGCCGTGCCGGCGCAGCAGCTCCAGGATGACGTCCTTCGCACTCACCCAGGGCGCCAGCTCCCCCGTCAGCCGCACGCCCCAGATCCGCGGCATGCGTACGTACAGGGGCCGCCCCGCCATGGCCAGCGCCACCTCCAGGCCGCCGACGCCGATGGCGAGCATGCCGAGCGAACCCGCCGCGCACGTATGGGAGTCGGAGCCGGCGAGGGTCTTGCCGGGCACACCGAAGCGCTGCATGTGTGTGGGGTGCGAGACGCCGTTGCCCGGCTTGGAGTACCAGAGGCCGAATCGACGGGCGGCGGAGCGCAGGAAGGCGTGGTCCTCGGCGTTGCGCTCGTCGGCCTGGAGGATGTTGTGGTCCACGTACTGGACGCTGACCTCGGTACGGACCCGGTCCAGGCCCAGCGACTCGAGTTCCTGCATCACCAGCGTGCCGGTGGCGTCCTGCGTCAGGGTCTGGTCGATGCGCAGACCGATCTCGCGGCCCGGCTCCGCCTCGCCCTCGACCAGGTGGTCGTCGATGAGGCGCTGCGCCACCGTTCCCCGGGCAGCGCGGCCCGTGACCGTCGTGACCGCCTCCTCGTCCGCGCTGGCCATGTCCGGCTCCCTCCTGCTGCGGTGCTGGTGTGCACCCGTGCGCACTGGTGCTGGGAGTCCCCGCGTACCCGGCCGGACGGTGATGTACGTGCGGAAGGGGCGGGGTTAGCCCCGTTCGGGGAGGGGCTTCTCAACCGCGCGCCGCGGCAGGGACGGTGACGCCGCGGCGGACGGTAGACACCGGCCGGCGGTAGACACCGGCGCGGGCCGGGGGCGTCAGCCCGCCTGGCCGCTGTCCTTCATCGATCCCCAGCCGTGCCAGCGGTCGATCTCGATCCAGGCGCTCACCCTGCGGCGGTCCCGCTGCGGGTACTGCTTGCCGAGGTAGTGCCGGGCGAGCCGGTCGATGTCGGTCAGGCCCTCGTCGTCACGGAGTTCGGCGACCCGTCCGATGAGGGTGAGGTGCGTGTACCAGTTGCTCTCGTCGAGCACGGTGAGCGTGACGCGGGGGTCGCCCCGGATGTGCTCCAGCCGCTTGCGGCCCTCGTCCATGTTGACCAGCACGCGGCCCTGCTCCCACAGGTACCAGGTGGCCGCGGAGACGGGCTGGCCGTCGGGGCGCAGCGTCGTGACGACGGCCGGGTTGGCCTTCTTCAGCACATCGGCTGCGGCGTCGGGAAGCGGTGGCTTCGACATGCGGTGGCGCTCCTCAAGGTGTCGCGTCGCTGGTCCGGTTCCGTGTGACGCGTACCCGCGTACCCGGCGGCGGACCTCTCAGACGGGCGCCGGGGCGCGGGGGGCGATCGGCCCGCCCCCGCGCCCCGACGTCACGTGAGCGGCCTCGTCACAGCAGCACGACCGCCGTGGCGAGCACGAAGGTGTACCACCACTCCACCACCCGCTGCGTGCGGTGATCCTGCGCAGGTGTGCGCAGCAGCAGCACCCGGGCCGCCAGCAGCAGGTTCAGCCCGGCCAGCGCGGCGTCTATGGCGACCGTCCACCAGTGGAACCCGGCGGGCGCCACCATCACGAGGTGTGTGACGGGCAGCAGCCCCACGAAGCTCGCGGCGAAGTAGACGCGGCACGGCAGATCACCCAGGACGATCGGCATCGTGCGGCGGCCCAGGGCCCGGTCGCCCTCCACGTCCCGCAGGTCCTGCACGCCGATGATCAGGAACGTCATCGCGCACATGGTGACGATCCACGGCCACACGGCAGCCGTCACGGGCGCCGCCATCTGCCAGGCCGCCGCGAGCTGCGCGACGACACCGAGCGCGATCAGCAGGTTCTTGGCGAACCAGTGACGGTGCCCGCCCCACGCGTAGTGGAGCATGAAGAGCAGCTGCCACAGCAGTGCCCACTCCAGTACGCCCAGGAGCCAGCCCAGCGCCGGGAAGAGGACGTGGACGGCGGCGAGCCGGCGCTTCGCCCCGGCCAAGCTGCTGTCGCCCGTGACCAGTGGCCGGAAGGGCTTGTTGAGGCGGTCCTCCTCCACTCCGGTGATCTGGTTGATGAGGCTCGATCCGTAGATGAAGAGCCAGAAGTAGGGCACGGCACCCGCGAGGGTCACCGCGGCTTCGTACGGCCCGAGTCCCGCGTACCGGACGGCCGCGGCGGCGAAACAGGAGGCCGGTACGACGGTCGACCACAGGTCGTTGCTGTTGAAGCGGTAGCTGATGAAGATCTCGCGCCAGATCCGGCGCGGCAGCCACAGGACGGCTCCCGCGGTGGCCGGTGCCGCCTTCCCGGACGGGCGGGTGGTCGTCGTCATCGCCCGGCCCCCTCGTCCCCGGCCTGCCGGCGGCTGTGGCACCGGGCTGCCAGCGCGGCCAGACGCTGCCGGTGCGAACTGGGCGGCAGGGCTTCGAGGGCCTCGCGGCAGCGGTCCAGATGGGTGTCGGCGGTGTGCTGCGCGGCCTTCAACGCACCGGTGCGCTCCAGGAGTTGATGCAGGCGTTCCTGCCGGGACTCCTCATCCGCCCCGGCCTCCTGCGAGGCGTACGCGCGGACCGTCGCCCGCTCCCCCGACCGCTCCCCTGACCGCTCCTGCCCGGCGCCGAGCAGCTCTGCGAGGAGCGCCCGCTCGGCGTCGTCGCCGTACCGGTGGGCCAGCAGCAGCGGGAGGACGGGGCGGCCGTTGCGCAGATCGCTGGTGCGCGGCTTCCCGGCGGCCGCGGTCTCCGTCCTCGTCCCCGGCCGGCGTTCGCGTCCGTACGGCAGCAGGTCGTCCCGTATCTGGAACGCGATTCCCAGCGCCTCCCCGAACTCCGTGAGCGCGGCGGTCTGTTCGGCGGTCGCGCCGGCCAGTACGGCACCCGTGCGACATGCCGCGCGCAGGAGGGCCGCGGTCTTCAGCCGTGCCACTTCCAGATACGCGTCGGTGTCGTCGTGGAGCGTGCCGCTGAGATCCAGCTCCAGCGTGGCACCGCGGGTGATGCGCAGTCCGGCTTCGGCGATGACCGCCGTGGCGTCCGCGATCAGCCGGTCGGGGACGCCGCGCCGGCGGCACTCCCCCAGCGTCGCGAAGACGGCGAAGAAGAGAGCGTCGGCACCGACGACGGCGCGGTCCACGCCGTAGCGGCAGTGGGTGGCCTCGCGCCCGCGCCGCACCTCGTCCCCGTCGATGATGTCGTCGTGTATGAGACTGCCGGCGTGCATCAGCTCGAACCCCGTTGCCACGGGCCGGACTTGCTCGATGCTGCCGCCGACGGCCGCCGCCGACTCCATCAGCAGCACCGGTCTCAGCAGCTTGCCGGGCGGCAGCAGCGCCCAGCGGTGCTGTTCGGCGAGCGGGTCGTGACCCTGGCCCCGTGACGCCAGCCAGCCTTCGAGGCTCTCCAGCGCTGCCTCGTGCGGCCCCGTGACGGTTCCGGCGGCCGCCTCCCTGCGTCGCCCGCCGGGCCGGCCGCGGCGGGGTGGTCTGCTGCGGCTTCCCGCCGGGCCCGGGCGCGGCGGGGGGCCGGGCGGTGCAGTTCTGTCCGGGCGATCCTGTCCGTCGAGCATGGTCGTCGCGCCTTCCGTGAAGAACCTGGGGTGGTGCTTCTGGCAGCTGCTACGTGCGGACGTGCGTTCTTCGGTACGTACGCGGGACAGGCGCTCGGCGGCGCTGTTCCCCCTCCACGTACGACCGGGCCGGCGAACCGGCCCCGTTCCGGGACGCCCCGGGCCGGTGGCCCGGGACAGGGAGACGGCGGACGGCGCGGGGTCAGCCGCTCCGTCCGCCGCTCCCCGCCCGGTTCACCCGGCGGGCCTCCCCAGCCGCACGGGCAGCGTGGTGACGCTGTTGGAGAACATCGAGGGCACCGGATCGAGGGTGCCCGGGACGGCCCCGAGGATCATGTCCGGGTAGCGCGCGAAGAGTTCACGCAGCGCGATGGTGGCCTCCAGCCGTGCGAGCGGTGCCCCGAGACAGGCGTGGGCGCCGTGCCCGAAGGAGAGGTGCCGTGCCTGTTCACGGGCGATGTCGAAGCTGTCCGCGTCCGGACCGTGCTGCTGCGGGTCCCTGCCGACCGCGCTGTACGGCGCCATGATCGGTTCGCCCGCGGGGATGGTCACGCCGGCGACGTCGATGTCCTCCGTCGCGTAGCGGAAGGGGAAGTTGCCGATGGGCGCCTCCCACCGCAGCGTCTCCTCGACGACCTCGGGCCACATGTCCTTCTCGCCCCGGGTGAGGGCCAGTTGGTCGGGGTGCGTGAGCAGGGCCCGTACGGCGTTGACGATGAGGCTGAGCGTCGTCTCGTGGCCCGCCGAGAGCATCACGAGGAGGGTGCCGACGAGTTCCTCCTCCGTCAGCGCGTCCGGCTCCGCCTCACGCGCGGAGATGAGCGCGCTGGTCAGGTCGTCCCCGCGTTCCCTGCCGCGGAGTTCGACGACGCGGGCGAGAAGCTGGTAGACGGCGATCTGGTTGGCGCCGACCACCTCGGGCGAGAGGTCGGAGCGGAAGATCTTGTCCACCGCCTCGCGCAGCTCCGGCCGTTCGTGGTCGGGGATGCCGAAGAGGTCGCTGATGACCTGCATCGGCACGGGGTACGCGAAGTGCTTGCGCAGGTCGACGGTGCCGTCTGCGTCGGCGTGCGAGGGCAGCGCGTCCAGCAGGTTCTCGACGATCTCGGTCGTGCCGGGACGCAGGTCCTCCACGCGGCGTGCCGTGAAGGTCTGGCTCACGAGCTTGCGCAGCCGGCGGTGCTCGGCGCCGTCCGCCGTGACCATGTTGGTGACCTTGACCATGCCGATCAGCGGCCAGTCGTCGGGGATCTCGCCACGCTGCATGGCGCCCCAGTTGTGCCAGTCCTTGGAGATGCGCGGGTCCATCACCAGCTTGCCCAGCAGGTCGTGGCGCGTGACGCTCCACGCCTCCACGTCGCCCGGCAGCTTGACGCGCACGACCGGTCCCAGCCCGCGCAGTCTCGCGGCCTCTCCCATGTGGTCGCGGCCGTGCGGGTCGAGTTCGAGGGTCGGTACGCCGGACGTCGGCGATGCCTGGTCTGCCGTCATGCGGTCTCTCCAATGTGGCGGGGGGCTGCGGGCGGCGCGGTGATCTCGTGAGGAACGGCGAATTCGACGGGCAATTGGGTCGGGCAGCGGGTCCAGGGCGAGGGGTTCCAGCTGATCTCGCCGGGCGTGACGGTGAGCCGCAGGCCCGGCAGCAGGTGCAGCGCGGTGTCCACGGCGGTACGGGTGATCACGCGCGAGGTGTCCTGCGCCGGGCACATGTGCGGACCCGCCGAATAGGCCATGTGCGCACGGTTGTTGGGCGGACGCCGTCCGCCCGGCGCGAGCGCCGGGTCCGAATTGGCCGCCGACAGCCCGAGGATGAGCACGTCGCCGTGGCGGATGGACTGGCCGCCGAGCTCGATGTCGCGCAGCGCGTACCGTGCGGGCATGTGCGTCATCGGCGGTTCGCGCCACAGCACCTCGTCGAGCGCGTCGTCGACGCCGAGCTGGCCGCTGCGCAGACGGTCGTCGAACGAGGTGTCCGTGATCATCCGGTAGAGGGTGTGGGCGATCCAGCACGTGGTGGTCTCGTTCCCCGCGGAGATCATCACCACCATGGACTGGAGCACTTCGGGATCGTCCTGGAGGTTCGGGTGGTTCATCAGGGCGGTCGTCAGATCCTCCGTGGGGTTCTGCTGCCGCTCCCGCAGCGTGTCGAAGAGGATCTGCTCGAAGCTGCGGTTTCCGACCTGGGAGTCGGTCTGGCTGCTGAACAGCGCGATCAGAGCGGCCCGCAGCTCGTGGCCCTGACGGGTGTCCAGCCCGAAGAGGCTCGCGACGGCCAGCATCGGCACGTACGCCGCGTAGTCCGCGACAAGGTCCGCCTTGCCCAACTGGGCGAAACTGCCGATGAGTTCACTGCAGATCCGCTGCACCTGACGGCGCAGCGCGCGGTGGTTGATGCGTCCGACTCCGTCGTCCAGCGGCTGGCGCAGACGCCGGTGCTCCTGCTGGTCGGCGCCGATGACGTTGGGCCGGTAGGCCATCATCGGCAGCAGCCCCGAGTCGGGCGAGACGATTCCGTCGTTGAGGTCGCGCCAGTTGCGGGCGTCCCGCGAGAAGAGCGCCTCGCGTTCGGTGATGATGCGCAGCTGGTCCACACCCATCACCAGCCACCCGGGCACTCCGGGTTCCAGTTCGACGGGTGCCACCGGGCCGTGCTGCAGACGGAGTTGGTGGTAGATGCTGTGCGGGTCCCGGGACTGGGTTATCTCCGTCAGCGAGACGAGCTTCTCCGAGCCGTACGGGCGCGTCGGTGCCGGTGTGGTCACGCAACCTTCTCCTGGGCCTTGATGCGGGCGGCGTACTCGACGAGGGTGATCAGCGCCTGCGTCGACGAATGGTGGCTACGGGCGTCGATGTGTACGAGCGGGGTCTCCGGAAGCAGATCGAGGGCCTCACGCAGGTCCGCTTCCTCGTAGCGGACGGAGTCCGGGAACTGGTTGATGGCAACGGCGAACGGAAGGCTGCGCACGTCGAGTTGGTCGAGGATCTCGAAGCTGTCCTCGATCCTGCGCGTGTCGATGACGACCAGCAGACCGATCGAGCCGATGACCAGCCCCTCCCACAGGTCCCAGAATCTCCGCTGCCCCGGTGTGCCGAAGAGGTACAGGACCATCCTGGAGTTGAGCGTGATACGCCCGAAGTCCATCGCGACGGTCGTGGCGGTCTTCCCCGAGAGGCCGGAGAGGTCGTCCACGCCCGTGCTGGCCTGGGTGATGGTCTCCTCGGTGCGCAGCGGGTCTATCTCGCTGACGCTCCCCACGAGCGTCGTCTTGCCGACCCCGAACGAGCCGACGACGAGGATCTTCAGCGCCTGGTCGACGGTGGGGGCCAGATAGCGCCCGTCAGGCGCTGAGTTGTCTGCGGAGTCCATCCAGTACCTCTTGGAGTATGTGCACGTCGGGAAGCTGCGCCTTGGGGACCTGAGAACGTGTGACGAGGTAGCCGGCGTCGATCAGGTCGCAGGCGAGGATCGTGACGACGCTGACCGAGAGGCCCAGGTGCGCGGCGGACTCCGCAACGGAGAGTCTGTGCCGGCACATCCGCCACAGCATCCGTTCCTGCCTGCTCGCGGTCACCGGGAGATCGGTGCCCTCGGGGTCGACGGTCTCCAGCAGTGTCTCCACGGCCAGCCGTTGACGGGGACGGGCACGGCCGCCGGTCAGCACGTAGGGGCGTACAGGTCCCCTTCTCGGTCCTCTCGGTCCGGTCACGTTACGGAGTGCCTCCTCGGAGGACTGCCCTGGTGGTCGCCGAACCGCTGCACCTGCAGCACCATCTGTGAGGCGATCACTCCCGGATCGACCTTGTTGCTGGTGATCACCGCGAGTCTCGAACCGTCGCCGGCGCCGCGCAGGAAGAGAAAACCGCCTTTCCACTCGACCATGTGCTGCTTCAGTCCCCCTTCGCCGAAGCGCCCCGCCAGGCTGATGCCCAGCGACTGCAGCCCGGCCGCCGCCGCGGCCAGGGTGTCGGCCTCGTCGATGCCCAGTTCGCTGGTGCGGGCCCGGACGAGGCCGTCGGCGCTGAGGACCACCGCGTGCTGGACACCGGGGACGTCAGCTACGTCACTGAGCATCCAGGACTGGTCGTGCGTAGCTGCTTCGTGACTCATCGGGCGTCGTCCCCCTGGGGCGAATCGGTTTCGTCATCGGGCGAAGAGGTCCGGCCCCCCAGCACGAAGGAGCTCATGAACGAAGCGGCGGCCTCCGGGTCGTCCTCGCTGCCGATGCTGTTCTGCTGTGCTTCCGCGGGAGCCTCCGGGCGCTGGTGACGCGGGGAGCGCCGTCGCGGCAGTCCCACCGCGGGGGGCTCGGCGTCCGACGGGGACTCGCCGGTCCCGGAGGGTTCGGGGGCGAGTGCGGGAGCCGGCTCGGGCTCGGGAGCCGGCGCGGGCGCGAAGGACTCGCGCTGCGCCCGGTTGCGGACGGGGAGGGGGCTCTCCTGCCGCCGCTCGGCACGCTCGGCACGCTCGGCACGCTCGGCACGCTCGGCCGGCTCTTCGTCCACCGCCGGGCCTGCGGTGCCTTCCGGTACGGGCATCGTGTACACCGGGTCGATCGCTTCGAGCAGGTCCATGGGCACGAGTACGACGGCACGGATGCCCCCGTACGGTGAACGTCCCAGGCTCACACGGAGCTTCAGGCGCCGCGCGATGTTGCCGACCACCGCCAGGCCGACCTGCGGCGTCTGCAGATCGCGGATGCTGACGTCGCGCTGCCCCGCGACCAGTTCCAGGGCCTTCTGGAGGCGCGCCTCCGTCATGCCGGTGCCCCGGTCGTCGATCTGGATGACCGCTCCCGACGGCACGGCCTCGAGCTGCGCGGTGACCTCCTTGCTGCTCGGGCTGTAGGTGGTCGCGTTCCCGAGGAGTTCGGCGACGAGGTGGATGAGCCACTCGGCTGCGAAGTCCTTGACGCCCAGGTCGGGTTCGCCGCCGATCACCACACGCTGGTAGTCGGTGATCTGGCCGCCCGCGGCACGGACGATGTCCGTGAGCGGGACCGTCTCCTGCCACTGCTGGCCGGTCCACGAGCCGCCGAGGATGCGGAGGCTCTGCGCGTGGTGGGCGAACGTGGTCGCCAAGTGGTCGATCTCGATGCCGAGTTCGGGCAGTCCCGGCTCGGGCCGGTCCATCAGGCCGCCGGCCTTCTCCTGGATCTGCAGGCCGCCCGTCTGCAGGCGCTGTGCCAGGAAGACGATCGCGTGCTCGCAGGCGTCCTGGACGTCCACGAGCTCCTCGTCGACCTCGTCGAGTGCGCCGCTGAGCAGCTTCGCCGTCTGCGGGCTCAGGCTGGGGAGTGAGACCTCCGGCTTCCGCCGCTCGGTCAGCACGGTGCGCAGATCGCGGCACCATGTGTCCACCGACTCGTGGAAAGCCTCGAACTGCGACTGCGACCAGGTCTGCCACTGTTCCGTCAAGTGCGCCCTCTCCGACGCGACTTGGGCGTCGGCGGCGCGTCGTGCATGCTCGGCCTGCTCAGCGGAGCGGTCGGCATGGTCGATGTCCGCGCGGTGCATCCGCCACAGGTGCGGCAGACATGCCAGCAGCGCAACGGCCGCGACCGATCCGCTCGCCATTACGGCGGGAGACCGCGTCCACCAGCTGACCATCTGCGCGATGACCGCGACAGCCGCCAGTAAAAGGGCGGCGGGCCACACCGTCTGACGTCTGAACCCTGTCCGGCCAGTTAAAGATTGGGTACTCAATAGGTTGACCGCAGCTTTCACATATCGATGAGAAGTGGAGCCGGTTGACGCGGCGTCAGTGTAGATGCCGTCACCCTGCGTGGGAAGCGCGGGCTGAGGGAAGTTGAGAACGCGGGGCGAGTGCCGGCGCCCGGACCGTTGGCTCAAATTTCTTACGTATTTGACCTGCCGCTTTACCGGATGTACGTGCCAAGCGATTCGTTCCTGCAGCAATCGGCGGAGTGGGCGTGATCCGGGCGGTACGGGGGTCGTCTTCCAGCCGCGTCTTCGGCACTCGCATTCTGTCGCCGCTGGTGAGCGGAACCTGGCGGATGCTGCCCGGCATTGCCCGCGAACGTTCCGGGCACGGCAAATCGCGGCGGCTTCACCCGCAGAAATCGCAGACCAAAAGGAACAATTCTGCACACCTGGGTGACAGTGTTGCCCACCTTGGCAACAGCGGCCACCGAGAGAAATCAGAGGAAACTCAGAAACGACGGGAAACCAGAAGAACCCCGGGAACAACGCCGGTTCGGGTCGGATCGGTCGTAACGGGGTTAATCGGAACCGTCCTCACCGCTCCGCGTGCGGGCCGGACCGCCGCGGCCGGGCCGGGGACGCGGGCGGGCCCGCGCTCGTCACGCCCGCAAACTCCCTCATCGGCAGGGCAGTTGGCCTCTACGATCGTGACGGCGCAGAGCCCGGCCCACTCCCGAGAAGAGGTACTCCATGTCGGACGAGCCCACCCGCGACCCGGAAGTCCAAGCCAAGATCGACGTCACCGTGCCGCACTCGGCCCGCATCTGGAACTACTGGCTCGGCGGCAAGGACAACTACGAGGTCGACCAGCGCGCCGGTGACGAGTTCCGCCAGATCTACCCGGACATCGAGGACGGCGCCCGCGCGGCCCGCTACTTCCTCGCCCGCGCGGTGCGCCATCTGGCGGGCGAAGCTGGAGTGACCCAGTTCCTCGACATCGGCACCGGCCTGCCCAACGTCGACAACACCCATCAGATCGCCCAGTCGGTCAACCCGCGGGCACGCATCGTCTACGTCGACAACGACCCCCTGGTACTAGCACACGCACGTGCCCTGCTCACCAGCACCCCCGAGGGCGTCACCCAGTACGTGGACGCGGACCTGCACGACCCCGACACGATCGTGCGGGAGGCCGCGGACACCCTCGACTTCTCACAGCCCGTCGCCCTCATGCTGATGGGAATCCTGGGCCACATCGAGGACTACGACGAGGCACGCTCGATCGTGCGCCGCCTCGTGGACGCCCTGCCCTCCGGCAGCTACCTCGTCCAGTACGACAGCACCGACACCAGCGAGGCGTACGTGGAGGCACTGCGCCTCTACAACGAAGGCGGCTCGGTCCCCTACATCCTGCGCAGCCCGGAACAGATCACCCGCTTCTTCGACGGCATGGAGATGCTGGAACCAGGAGTGGTGTCCTGCCCGCGCTGGCGCCCGGAGACGGAGCCCGTCGGGGGACCCGAGGAAGTCGACCAGTACGGCGGCGTGGCGAGGAAGCCGTAGCGCGGCGGCCGGCGCGGGGGCTCCCGTCAGGGCCTCCCGCGCCGGCGCCGGCTCGCGCGGCACCGTGCAGCACGACAGCACCCTGCAACACCGCAGCACCGAGGTGCCCGTTGCCGCAAACGCTTCCTCAGGGCGTCCTGCCCGGGGACCGGGCAGGCCCGTGCCAGAAGGCGGCGAGGAGGCGGTCGCGGTCCTGGGCGATCAGGAAGAGGCAGAGGAGCGTGTAGACGAGCGAGAAGTATTTGACCATCGGATAGCCGTAGGCGAAGTCCATCACCGTGATGTTCAGCGAGACCGCGAAGAGCCCCAGCGCACCGAGCGTTGCCGTTCTGCGCGAGAGCAGCAGCAGGGCGGGGAGAAGTTCGTAGAGGCCCGTGAACCGGCCGTAGAACTCGGAGTAGCCGTAGAAGGCCCACACCACGCTCGTGCCGTCCGCCGTGTGGTTGGAGATCTCCCAGTCCCCGTAGTCGTACTGTCCGCCGAGCAGTTTCACGGTGCCGTATCCGGCGAAGACGACGAAGAGCAAGAGCCTGACGCCGGTGATCAGACGGGGTGGAAGCTTCCTGGATCGCAAGGTCTCGGCGTCCTTCCGGATTCGCGCGGTCCATGTCTCTCCGAGGCCGCGCAGAGGCGTTGTCGCCGTCAGTCTCGGCGCGGGCCGCGCCGACCGCCCCGTGCATCCGGCCTCTCCCGCGGCCTGAAGTAGGAGGGCGGCCCCTCCCCCGGGAGGACGCCGGACGCCCCGGGCCGGGGCTACGTTCGCCCTGTGCGGCCGATCGGTGAGTCCCTGCGCTCATTGCGCACCCATGTCCCGGGGTACGGATGGGTGCGGCTGCTGCCCATGACCGGAGCCGTCGGTTTCGTCGGCCTGCTCCATGTGCCGCAGATCCAGCCGTCGGCCGCGGACTGGCTGCTGGCGGTGGCTTCGGCGGCACTGGTGCCGGCCGGGGGCCGCCGTCCTGTGACGGTGCTCCTGTTCCAGTGCGCCCTGGTCGTCGCCTCTGTGGCGGCCACCGCGAAGATCGGGGGCGGGGTCGCGCAGATCCTGGCGTGCGTGGCCCTGGGGGAGGTCGCACTGCGGTGCCCGCGGCGGAGGATGTGGTGGAGCGCCGTCGCACTGGGCGCCGCGAGCGCGGTGAACTTCATCCCCCACTACCCGCTCGCCGCCAACGCCCTTGTCCTGCTGGTGGATACGGGGCTTCCGCTGCTGCTCGGCTCGTTCCTGCGCTCCCAGCGCGAACTGGCCTCCCAGGCCGAACGGCGGGCGGAGGAGGCCGAGCAGCGCAGGGCGTGGGAGACGAAGGTGGCCAGGGCCGACGAACGGGCCGCCGTGGCAGGTGAGTTGCACGACGTCGTGGCGCACCACGTGGCATCCGTCGTGCTGCGCGTGGGCGTCGTACGGCATGTGGTGCCGTCTTTCGATCCCCGGGTCGACGAGGCTCTGGAAGACGTGCACGCCATCGGCGGCCAGGCCCTTGCGGACCTGCGCCGGCTCGTGTCCGTGCTGAGGGATCCCGAGAGCGCGGGAGAGCCCGTACTGCTGACGGCGTCCGCGCTCTCGGCGGAGCTGGAGACCGTCGTCGAACGCAGCCGGCAGGCAGGGGCGAGCGTGGAGACCGCCGTGGACGCGGAGACGGTCGAGCGGCTGGACACCGCCTGCCGGCATGCCGCGCTGCGCCTGGTGCAGGAGGGCCTGACGAACGTACTCAAGCACGCGCGACCGGGTGTGCACATACGGCTCGTTCTCCAGGGCGACGGACGGGGACGGGCGCGGGTCGAGGTGAGGGACGACGGTGGGCGGGGCACCGACGCGTCGCGCCTGACTCCCGCGCCGGAACCCGGCCACGGACTCCTCGTGATGCGCGAACGTCTCGAACTGCTCGGCGGCGAGCTGTGCGTCGGTCCGGACGGGCCCGGCTGGACGCTGCGCGCGGTGCTGCCGGAGGCACCTGCGCCGGCGGCTGCCGGTGCCCGGAACGCTCAGGGTTCTCAGAGTCCTCAAGGCGCCCGGAGCGCCCAGGGTTCCCGGAGTGCGCCGTGATACGCACCCTCGTCGTCGACGACCAGCAGCTCGTACGGGCCGGACTGCGCATGCTCTGCACGGCCGCGGACGGGGTGGAGGTCGTGGGCGAGGCGGAGGACGGACGTCAAGCCGTCGCGCTCGTCGAGAAGCTGGCGCCGCAGGTGGTGCTGATGGACCTGCGTATGCCCGGCGTCGACGGGATCACCGCCACGCGCCGGATTCTGGGAGCACGTCCGTCGGTCCGCGTCCTCGTGCTCACCACCTTCGACGACGACGAGCACCTGTATCCCGCGCTGGAGGCGGGAGCGTGCGGGTTCCTCGCCAAGGACACCGCACCCGAGGAGCTGCTCGACGGGATACGGCTGGCGGCCGACGGCGGGAGCCCCTTCAGCCCGCACGTCCTGCGCCGTCTCGTCCGGCGGGCCGTCGCGGCCGAACACCCCCCGGCCGGGCGGGCCGAGGCGGTGGCGCTCACCGGCCGCGAACGCGAGGTCCTCGAATGCGTCGTGGCCGGCCGCTCCAACGCCGAGATCGCCGAGCGGCTCTTCATCGGCGTCACCACGGTGAAGTCACACATCGCCAGCCTGATGACGAAGACCGGCAGCCGCAATCGCGTCCAACTCGCCGTCGCCGCATGCGGTTTCGGCCTGGACGGACGCGGGCCGCCCCGGCCGTCCGGTGAGCCGGAAAGCGGCCGGTAGCCCGGACCTGGCCGGCGACCGGCCGGCCCGGGCTCGCCCGCGGTGCGGAGGATCTGAGTGTCTCCGCACCTCAGTGCGTCAGTGCGTCCGTGGGGTCAGTGGCCCATGCGGAGGCCGTCCTTCGCCGCGCCCCTGCTGAGGACCGCCTCACGGATGGTGCGGTAGGCGTCGGCACGCCCGGCACCCGCGTCGCGGGCGTTCTCCTGGCTGAGGTCGACGACGCTGATCCGCGGCGTCGTCTGGACGAAGAAGGGGATGAACTCGGCCTTCTTCACCTTCCATTCGCCCTGGCGTCCCCGGCTGCCCGCGGACTTCGCGGACTTCGCGTCACGCTTCGCCGCCGACTCCTCCGGCTCCGCCGGCTTCTCCGGCGCCTTCTTCGCGTCCGCCCCGGCCTTCGGCGGTACGAACGTGAAGCGGGCCGCCGAGCTCATCGCTCCGCGCTTGTCGCTCATCTTCCCGACGAGCTGGTCGCCCATCCCGTACACGACCCACGTGCCGTTGACCTTCTCGTAGGGCTGCGGAACGTGTGCGTGGGTGCCGATGATGAGGTCGATGTCCTTGCGGCCGCTGCCGTCCCGGGAGCTCGTGAGCTGCTTCGCCAGTCTCTTCTGGTCGCTGTCCGGGGCCTGCTGCCACTCTGTTCCCCAGTGCATGCTCGTCACCACGATGTCGGCGCCGGCGCGGCGCGCGGCGCGGGCGTCGGCGATGATCCGCTTCGGGTCGATGAGGTTGACGGCCCACGACTTGTTCTTCGGTACGGGTATGTCGTTCGTGCCGTAGGTGTAGGCGAGTTGGGCGACCTTCGCTCCGCCCGCCTTCATCATCGTCGTACGGCTTCCGGCGCGAGCCGAGTCGGCGGACCCCGCGTGCTTCAGTCCTGCCTCGTCCATGGCGGTGATGGTGCGGCGCACGCCGTCCACTCCGTCGTCCATGGTGTGGTTCGAGGCGGAGGAGCAGCTCTCGTAACCGGTGTCCTTGATGGACCGGGCGACGTCCGGGGGCGTCTTGAAGGCGGGGTAACCGGTGAAGGGCCCGCCTGAGCGGCCGTAGACCGTCTCCATGTGGCATATCGCCAGGTCGGCGCCCGAAGCGACGGACTTGGCGCCGGCGAGCATCTTGCGGAAGTCGTAGCCGGAGCCGCCGGAGTCCTGGCGGGCCTGACGTATGACGGAGTCGTGGGAGAGGATGTCGCCGGTGGCGACGAGGGTGAACGGCCGGTGCGAGGCCGCGGCGGACGCCTCACTCTTCGCAGCGGCATCGTCGCGGCGGTCGTCCCCCTCAAGACGCGGGTTCCGCTGGGTGCCGCATCCGGCGACGATTCCCAGCAGCACTGTCGTGGCGGTGACGAGGGCGGCCTGACGTATGTACGTGCTCATGGTGGGCTCTCGCTTTCTCGGAGAAAGTCGACAAACCCACATATATGGTGCCGCGGCGGCCCCCGCGCGATCTCGCCGCCATACGGCTCAACGCCTGCGCCCACCTGTGTGCGCCAGAGCGACTGGATCATGAACGGCAGCCGCTCGGGCTGCCGCCCGGTCCCGAGATGAGATGAGCGCCCGGCCCGGGCCCAAGGGCCCGGACCACCCTGCTTCTAGACTGAGCTTGTGCAGCATTTCGAGGTCGTGACGGCCGTCGCCGCACCTCCGGACCAGGTGTTCGCGAAATGCCTGGACGTGGAGGCCCACACCAGCTCGATGGCCGACTCGTCGGAGCGAGCGGTTGGCGGCAAGACCCGTGGCGAGCTGTCGCTCGGTGACACGGTGACCTTCCAGGCCCGCCACCTCGGCCTCACCTGGCGACTCACCGCACGCATCACTTCCTATGACCGGCCCCGATGCTTCGTGGACGAGCAGGACTCGGGGCCCTTCAAGCGATGGCGTCACGCCCACCACTTCGAGCCGGACGGCGCCGACGGCACCGTCATGAGAGACGTCATCGACTTCGCTTCACCACTGGGGCCTGTCGGACGCATCGTCGACAGGCTCCTCCTGAGCCGCTATATGCCTCGCCTCATCAGAATCCGCAACGCCTATCTGGCCGGCGCATTCGACTGAGCTGCCGGGGCAGCCCTCCCCGCTCCGCTGCAAACGGCCGCACCGCCGGCGGGTCGGAACGGACGCGACGCGCCTTTGCCCGGCAAGCGCCGGCTACGCCTTCTTCCCCACACCCCCGAACATCGCCACGTCCTCCACGTCGAGCGGCGCCCCCGGGAGCCAGCGCGAGCAGGAGACGACGCCCGGAGCCATCAGCTCCAGCCCGTCGAAGTAGCGCTCGACCTGCGCCGGGGTGCGCTGCGTGAGCTTGGGCGTGCCGTTGGCGTTCCAGAAGGCGACGGCGTCGTCCACGTCCGGCATCGCCGGTGAGGTGATGGTGTGCGAGAGGACGAGGTGGCTGCCGGAGGGCAGGGCGTCCATGAGCCGCCGCACGATGCCGTACGACTCCTCGTCGTCCTCGATGAAGATGACCACGCCGAGCAGGATCAGGGCCACGGGACGGCTGAAGTCGAGTGTCGCGGCTGCCTGTTCGAGGATCGTGTCGACGTCGCGCAGGTCGCAGTCCAGGTAGGACGTCCTGCCCTCGGGGGTGCTGGTGAGCAGAGCCTGCGCGTGTACGAGCACGATCGGGTCGTTGTCGACGTACACGACCCGGCTGTCGGGCGCGATCCGCTGGGCGACCTCATGCGTGTTGTCGGCGGTCGGCAGGCCCGTGCCGATGTCCAGGAACTGCCTGATCCCGAGCTCGCCCACCAGATGTGTGACGGCGTGGCCGAGGAAACGCCGGTCGGCGCGTGCGTATTCACCGATGCCCGGGTGGAGCCTGCGAATCTGGTCGCCGGTCTCCCGGTCCACCTCGTAGTGGTCCTTGCCGCCCAGCCAGTAGTTCCACACCCGGGCGGTGTGCGTGATGCTGGTGTCGATCCTGTCCCGTACGTCCTCGGACGTACGGTGCCCCGGCCCCTCACTGCTCAACTGTGCCCCTCTCGGAAGGACGCCACGAGTGCCACGAGTCGTGCCCTGAAGGGCAGTTGGCTCGTGCCGTCCGCGCGGATGGAGCCGAGGTTAGCGCCTCGGCCCGGCCTCGGCGTCCCTCGCGACGACATCGCGACGACATCAGTGCGGACGGGACGGAGGAACGGACAGAAGGGACGTACGGACCCGGCGGACGGGTCCGTACCGGGCGGCCACCGGCAAGCGCAGGCACCTCTGCCACCGGCAGATCCCCTTCCCGCAACCCTGTCGTTACCGCAACACTCCTGACGGACTACGCGCGTTGACCGTAGGCTGCCAGCGCTCGCGCAGTCCACGAAGGGGAACTCGATGACCGTGAAACCACAAGGGCGCAGACGCATCGGCCGGTTGACCACCGGCGTGGCCGCGCTGGCCGCCGCCGTCGGCGTGCTCGCCGCCGCGCTGCCCGCCGGCGCGGAGAGCGGCGACGGCGCCCGCAGCGGGAAGGCCCAAGGGCAGCACGCCCAAGGACGCACGGTCGACGTGCAGTTGCTCTCGTTCAACGACTTCCACGGCAACATCGAGCCGCCCCCCGGTTCTTCAGGCGAGGTCTCCCGGCTGAAGCCGGACGGCTCCACGGAGAAGGTGGCAGCGGGCGGCGCCGAATATCTGGCGAGCTCACTGCGCAAGGCACGCAAGGACAACCCCTACAGCGTCACCGCCGCGGCCGGCGACCTGGTCGGCGCGAGCCCGCTGATCTCGGGACTCTTCCACGACGAGCCCTCCATCGAGGCGTTCAACAAGATGGACCTGGATGTCGCGGGCGTCGGCAACCACGAGTTCGACGAGGGCCGCAAGGAGCTCCAGCGCCTCCAGGAGGGCGGCTGTCACCCCAAGGACGGCTGCTCCGAGGAGGGCAAGGTCTTCAAGGGCTCCGACTTCCCCTACCTCGCCGCGAACGTGACGGACGAGAAGACCGAGAAGCCGATCCTCAAGCCCTACACGGTGTGGAAGAAGAAGGGCGTGAAGATCGGCTTCATCGGCGTCACGCTCGAAGGCACGCCGGACATCGTCAGCGAAGAGGGCATCAAGGGCCTGAAGTTCCACGACGAGATCGAGACCGTCAACAAGTACGCGAAGAAGCTGAACAAGATGGGCGTGAAGTCCATCGTCGCGCTCATCCACGAGGGCGGACTTCCGGAGAAGCCCGAGTACAACTACGACTGCGACAGCCCCGGTCCGGGCGACGGCGTCTCCGGCCCGATCACCGACATCGCCAAGGGCATCACCCCCAAGGTGGACGCGCTGGTCACCGGCCACACCCACGAGGCGTACGCGTGCACCATCCCGGACCCGGCGGGCGACCCGCGCACGGTCACCTCGGCGTCCTCGTTCGGCAAGCTCTACACGGACACCACGCTCACCTACGACCGCCGTAGCGGCGACATCGTGCGTACGGGCGTGAAGAGCGCCAACCACGTGGTGAGCCGGGAGCAGGCCAAGGCCAAGGACATGACCGCGCTCATCAAGCGCTGGGGCAAGCTCGCGGACCCGATCGCGGACAAGCCGATCGGCTACATCTCCGACGACGTCCCGGGCCGCGGCGCGGAGTCGCCCGAGTCCCCGCTCGGTGACCTGATCGGTGACGCGCAGCTGGAGTTCATGGCACCGGAGGACAAGGGCGGCGCGCAGCTCGCGCTGATGAACCCGGGCGGCATCCGCTCCGACCTCGTGCACAAGCAGTCGGACGGCGAGGGCGACGGCGTCGTGACGTACGGCGAAGGCTTCACGGTGCAGCCGTTCACCAACATGATGACGGCGATCGACCTGACCGGTGAGCAGCTGATCACCGCACTGCAGCAGCAGGTCAGTGGCGCCAACGAGAAGTCGCCGAAGATCCTCCAGGTCTCGGAGGGCTTCAGCTACACGCTCGACATGACCAAGTCCGGCAAGGACCGGATCGTCACGGACTCCGTGAAGCTGGACGGCAAGGCACTCGAGGCGGACAAGACCTACCGCGTCGCGATGAACGAGTTCCTCGCGGGCGGCAACGACGGCTTCCCGGTCTTCAAGGACGGCAAGGACAAGCTCGTCGGCAAGTCCGATCTGGAGGCCCTGGAGGCGTACTTCGGCGAGCACTCCTCGGAGTCGGACCCGCTGGAGCCGCCGAAGGCGGACCGCATCAAGGTCGTCGAGTAACGGCCCGGCGGGAAGCGCAAGGGACTACTGCGCCCTGTCCGGTGGGGTCTCCCCGCCGGACAGGGCGTTTCCTGTGCCCGCGGACCCGCGGTGGCGGGGACGGCCAGGGGCCGGGGCCCGGACTCGGGCTCGGGGCCGGGGCCGGGGCCGGGAGGGAGCGGACACCCGCTGCGCCCGGCCCCAGCGGACACCCACTGCCCGGCCCCACCGGCCCCGCCCACCGGCCCCGGCACGCACGCCGCGGGTCCGTCCCGGCGCAGCCGAGGGCTCCGGGACCGCCGGCTCACCCTCGCGGCCCCGTCGCACCCCCCTTACGCCGGGGTTTGAGCGCGCCGGGGCGTGCTACCCGCGCCCCTTATGCACCACTCGTCCGTGCCGACCGGTGCCGGACGATGCGTCCGCTCTTCCACCGTCCACCATCCACACCACCCGAGGAGCCATGAGATGGCCGTATGTGAGGTCTGCGGGAACGACTACGAATACACCTTCGAAGTGCGGGCGGCAGGCGCGGTGCACATCTTCGACAGCTTCGAATGTGCCGCGCAGAGGATGGCGCCGATCTGCGAGAACTGCGGGTGCCGCATCCTGGGGCACGGCCTGCAGGCCGAAGGGCGCTTCTTCTGCTGCGCGAGCTGCGCACGCATGCAGGGGCGCATGGAGCTGGCCGACAGCGTCTGACCCGGCCGGCCGTGGGCCGGATCAGCGACCGTGGCCCATGAAATGAGTGCGCGGGGCGCCGCCGCCACCAGGCGGCGCCCCGCGCACTGTTGCGCCGTGGCTCGCAGTCGTGGCTCGCAGTCCGGCGGCGTCAGCCGACCGGGCTGCCCTTCTTGACGCCCACGATCACCACGGCCTGGTAGTAGGTCCATGCGAGTGCGTCGCAGGACTCCTTCTTCGCGCCGTCGTATCCGGCGCATACGCGCTTGAGGTCCTCGTAGAAGGCGTCGTCCACCCGGTCCTTGTTGGCCTCGAAGGTGCCCTGCGCCTTGTAGTTGCGGTAGCCGAAGTCGTGCCGGATGCAGCCGTTCTCGAAGGGGAATCCGAACGGGTTGTCAGGGGACGAGGAGCAGACGTCGGTCGACCAGTCGAAGTTGTAGTCGGCCCATGCGCCCTGGTCGGCACGGGCGGCCAGGAAGGCGCTCTGGCTTCCGGCGTCGGTCTGGGTCCAGCTCGCGAGGACCTGGGGCTTGTCGGCCGGGTCCGCGGCAGCGGTTGTCGCGGTGCCGATGAGGGCGAGGAGACTTGCGGACGAAACGATGGCGCCCGCGGCGAGTCTTCGACGCATTTCGTACCTCCGTGGGGGGAGAGGCGGTCCAGACATCGGGGACTGACAAAGCATGAGCATGACAGAACAACCGCTTGCCAAATAGCTCCGTGCGCAGAAGTTTTCCGTTCAACGCAACTCGCCGGTAGCGCGTGTGTGACCTGTGCTACAGGCGGGGCGCGAGCGTACTGCCGGTGCGAGCACCGCGATGGCAAGCGCGGCGAGCGGCAGCAGCCCGAGCGCGGCAGGCAGCCCGGCGAGCGTCGCCAGCCCTCCGACGAGCGGTGAGACGAGCAGCCAGCCGAGGTTGCCCGCGAAGCCGATCTGGCCCATCGCCGGCGCCGGACGGGGAAGCGCACCGGCGGCCGTGAAGGCACCGGGAAAGACCGCGCTGATCCCCGCCCCCGCGACCACGAACCCGGCCAGTGCCACCGCGGGCGCCCCGATGAGCAGTGCCGCCGTGAGCACGGTGGCGCAGCACAGGGTGCCCGTACGGATCAGGCGTACCCACCCGAGGCGGTTCACCAGCCGGTCGTTGAAGAGGCGGGTGACGACGCTGCCGGCACTGAAGGCCGCGTAACCGGCGGCGGCCGTCGCCGCGTCGGCGCCCAGGTGACGCAGATACACACCGCTCCAGGACGCGGGGGCGTCCTCCACGAGTGCGGCGAGAAAGGTCATCACCGCGAGGAGGAGCACGGTGGTGGATGTGCGCCGCGCGCCCGCGGGCTTCGCCTGCCCCGGCCGTGGCTCCTCCCCCGGCACTTCCTCGGTAGTACGCACGCCCGAGCCCGCCCCCGTCCCCTCGTCGTCCGCGCGGCTCCCGCCGTCCCCCGCGTCCGGGAGGAGCCCGCACGCGGCGACGGCGGAGACCGCGGCGAGCAAGGCGGCCATGACGACGAACTGCGCGGTGAGAGTGAGACCGACGGCGAAGCCGGCGACGCCGGCCAGGCCTCCGGCGACGGCACCGATGCTGCGGATGGCGTGCATGGAGTTGAGCACCGTACGCCCGTACTGCCGCTGCACGACGACCGCTTGGGCGTTCATGGCCACCGATGTGCATCCGTCGGCGGCGCCGAGCAGCACCAGCACCGCCATGAGCGTCCACGCCGAACCGCCCGCCGGTACGAGGGCCAGCGGCACGCACAGCGAGACCGGTGCCGAAGCGCTGACCGCGCGGCTGCCCAGCCGGTGCACCGTCAGTCCGCCGGCCTGGCTGCCGGCGAGCGCCCCCAGGCCGGGCCCGGCCATCACCAGGCCCAACATGCCCGCGGAGAGCTGGAGTTCCTCCTGCACGGCAGGGACACGGGCGGCCCAGGAGGCGAACACCGCTCCGTGCACGAAGAACACGGCGGATACGGCGACGCGCGCTCGTCTCAGATACGGCGGCGGAGGAGAGCTGGTCTGACGCACGGGGCGGGCTCCGGTGGGACGACGGTGCCGGCTGGCCCCTCAGTACATCAGGACGCCCGGGCCGCGCGCGGCAATGACCGAGGCCCCGGGGAGCCCGGGGCCTCGGTCGCCAACGTGGGGGAGCCCACTACCTGCCTGCAGACGTTCCAACGAAGATGTTCTGCATTCGTCACGGTTCTGCACGGTTCTCCGATTTTCTGGACTTTGTCCGCCCGAGGAGATAAAGCCGCACCGGCAGGACCGGCCCGTCTGCGGTCTCGCGCACGTACGCGGGACCCGGCTCCGGGGCGCCGCCCACGCCCCGGCCGAGGACCCGCGCCTGACCCATATGCCCCCGATCCGCCGGCACCACCGTGTTCACACACCGGGCCCCCCACGCCCGGCCGCCGCAGCCGAAAAGCACCATTTCCGCCGTGGACCTGTGGACTTGGCTGACTTGCCCTCATGTCGCAGCGGTACACGGACACTTGTGGATTCGTCGCGCGGACCGCACGCCGCCCGCGGAGGAGATTCACCTCCACACACCTTGCGCACGTCTCAGCATTTGAACACGTCATTTCGCCCTTACCACTCCTAAGGCGCCTGTATTACGGGAGGACTTCACAGTGGATTTTCCCCGTCACCATGAGTCACGCCTTGAGTGGACCGGCTCAACAGAGCCCCCAGCCCCAGGTCAGACCGTGCAGGCGAGAACAAGTGCAGCCCCCCGAAACTGAATTCAGCGAACCTGCACAACTGGTTCGTACGGGCGGCACATGACCCCACACGCGTCCACCGGGGCCGAATGCACCCGGTGAGGTTGGTGCGGGAATGTCCAATTGCGGTGCGGTCAGGGCCCGATGGGAGCCGCTGACACCGGAGTAACAAGTGAAGAGATCGCCACGAATTCGTGGACACGACTACACGTGAACGAAGTTCAGCGGCCGTATCGGTGCCGGACCGGCACACGGATGAGTGGCCTGGCAGCGCGTACGCATGCTTTGATCGGGCCCTGACGCGGAAGTTGAACGAATGGTTCCCGTTGTCGGGCATCAGACGACCGCTCGTACGGCCGGACGGCTTTCCCCGAGCCGGCCGCTGCTATTGAGAACACCAGAGCAAGCGAAGGGAAGCTCAACTCATGGACTTCATTGAGACCCGCGAGATTTCCGACAACGACCTGGACAACGTTTCGGGCGGCGTCGTCGGCTCCGTCGTCGGCACCGCGGTGAGCACCGCCGACTCCGTGGCCCCGGTTTCCGAGACCACCGCCGCTGTGAACGGCGTTGCCTCCGGCCTGACCGGTGTCGACACCTCCCAGGTCACGGGCCTCGCCGGTCTCTGAGGCGTTGCCCGTCACCGGGCGGACGGGTCAGCAGTGCACAGCCCGTCCCGCTCGGTGCATCCGAATCCCAGTGGGGTGATCGTGAGCCCCGGAACCCCCTTGTTCCGGGGCTTACGGATGCGTCCGGGGGAAGTTGTGAAAGCCTTGCGACTTCTGTCCCCGAATTCGCGCCGCCGGCCGCCCCGGCTGCCGGTCGTGCGCTCGCCCGCCCCGCCGACGAAGCCGATGCCTTGAGGCGTCGTCCCGAAGGAAGCGTCATGCCTGAAAGCGACGAACGCAGTTGAGGGAATAGCCCCGTGCAGTTCCGCCAGAAGGCGTTTTCCAAGCTGCAGTCCCCAGAGGAACTCGACCTGCCGGTGCGTTACGCGCGCCCGCAGGGCTGGCTCGTGCTGCTCGTGACCGTCCTCGTCATGGCGGGCGGTGGCTACTGGGCCGTCACGGGCAAGGTCTCGGGGAAACTCGACGCGCCCGGCATCCTCACCCACGCCAAGGGCAGTTACGTGCTGCAGAGCCCGGTCTCGGGCCAGGTCGTCGAGGTGCTGGCCGAGGAAGGCCGCATGCTTCCCGCCCGTACACCGGTGCTGAAGGTGCGAACGGACCGCGGATACGAGGCAGTTCGCACGGTGGCGGCAGGCCGCGTGACATCGCTGACGGCGAAGATCGGCTCCGTGATCACCACCGGCAAGGACGTGGCGACCGTCGAGCGCGTGGAGAAGCCCGGCGAGCCGCTGGTCGCCATGCTGTACGTGCCGGGCAGCAGCGGATCCACGGTCTCCCCCGGTGCGGCGGTGGACCTCACGGTGCAGTCGGCCCCGACGGACGAGTACGGCGTGCTGCGCGGCCGCGTGAAGGCCGTCGGCAGAGCGCAGACCCGTCAGCAGATCTCCGGCTTCCTCGGCAACAGCCAGCTCGCCGCCCAGTTCACCAAGGACGGACAGCCGGTCGCGGTCCTGGTGGAGCTGGAGAAGTCGGCGGCGACGAAGTCCGGTTACAGATGGTCCTCCGAGAAGGGCCCGCCGTACCGGCTCCAGTCCATGACGGTCACCGACGGCGCGATACACCAGCCCTCGGAGCGCCCCGTCGATTGGCTGCTCCCGTGAGCCCGCGGCAGAAGCAGAAGAAGCAGAAGAAGCAGAAGAAGACCGCGGACAGGACGGACCACACCGCCGGCGCCGCCAAGGCAGGCAGGAGCGGAAGGGCCGCCAAGGCCGCCGGGACCCCGCGCTCCGGTCCCCCGCGCCACCCGGCCCCGGGCGCCGGGCCACAGGACACCGAGGCCCCGGACACGGAGACCACAGGCGAGAACCGGCTGCCGCCCCCGGGCAGGCGCAAGCACCGCCCCGACGGCGGCAGGAGCGGCAGGTCCGGCGCACGGAGCAGCGGCAAGCACCGTACGGGCGCCGCCCGGCGCAGCGCGCCTCAGCAGATACCGAAGGCGCGCTACAAGACCGTCCGCACGCCGACCGTGCTGCAGATGGAGGCCGTGGAGTGCGGCGCCGCCGCCCTGTCCATGGTCCTCGGCTACTTCGGCCGGCACATGCCTCTCGAACAGCTCCGTATCGCGTGCGGTGTCTCCCGCGACGGCTCGCGCGCCAGCAACCTCCTGAAGGCGGCCCGCAGTTACGGTCTGACGGCCAAGGGCATGCAGATGGAGCCGGCGGCCCTCGCGGAGGTGCCGGGGCCGGCCGTCCTCTTCTGGGAGTTCAACCACTACGTCGTCTACGAGGGGATGGGACGCCGCCTCGGCAAGCGCGGCGTGCACATCAACGACCCCGACAAGGGCCGCCGTTTCGTCCCGCTGGAGGAATTCGACACCAGCTTCACGGGCGTCGTCCTCACCTTCGAACCCGGTGAGGACTTCCGCCGCGGCGGCAAGCGCCCCGGCGCCATGAGCGCCATGCCGGCGAGGCTGCGCCGCACCACCGGGACGATGCTGGCCGCGCTGCTCGCCAGCCTCCTGCTCGTGGGTGTGGGTGCCGCGGTGCCGGCGCTGAGCCGCACGTACATCGACATGTTCCTGATCGGGGACCAGACGTCGCTGCTGGGCGTGCTGTTCGCCTCGATGGGCGCCATGGTGCTGCTGACCGCCGTGCTGACCGCGCTCCAGCAGGCGAATCTGCTGCGCGGGCGCATCATCTCCTCGACGCTGAGCAGCGCACGCTTCTTCCGTCATCTGCTGCGGCTGCCCGTCACCTTCTTCGCCCAGCGCAGCCCTGCCGATCTGGTGCAGCGCCTCCAGTCCAACGACACGGTCGCCGAGACGCTCTCCCGCGATCTGGCCGCCGCGGGCGTGGACGCCGTCGTCGTGATCCTCTACGCGGTGCTGCTGTGGACGTACGATCCGCAGCTGACCGTCATCGGTGTGCTGATCGCGCTGCTCAACCTGGTCGCCATGCGTGTGGTGCTCCGGCTGCGGGCCACCGGTACGCAGAAGCTGCGCGCGGACACCGCCCGGCTCACCAACACCTCATACACCGGCCTGCAGTTGATCGAGACGATGAAGGCCACCGGCGGTGAGAACGGCTACTTCCGCCGCTGGTCGGGGCAGCACGCCACCACCCTCGACGAGCAGCAGAAGCTCGGCGTGCCCACGGCATGGCTGGCCGTCGTGGCGCCCACGCTCGCGACCCTCAACAGCGCGATGATCCTGTGGATCGGCGGCATGCGCGCCGTGGAGGGGCACATCTCGATCGGTCTGCTGGTGGCCTTCCAGGCGCTCGTGACGCGCTTCACCGCTCCCATCACGAGGCTCAACGGCGTCGCCGGACGCATCCAGGACTTCGCCGCCGACGTGACGCGGCTGAAGGACGTCGAGAACTTCCCGGTGGACTCGCTCTACTCACGCCGCGAGCCCGTCGCCGACACCCGCCGCCTCAAGGGCCATGTGTCGCTGGAGAACATCACCTTCGGCTACAGCCCGCTCGACAAGCCGCTGCTGACAGAGTTCTCGCTGTCGGTCGGCCCGGGCCGGCAGGTCGCGCTCGTCGGGGGCTCCGGCAGCGGCAAGTCCACCGTCTCCAGGCTGATTTCGGGGCTCTACAGCCCGTGGGAGGGCGTGATCCGCATCGACGGGCAGCGGCTGGAGGACATCTCCCGCAGCGCGCTCGCCGCATCGGTCTCCTTCGTCGACCAGGACGTCTTCCTCTTCGAGGGAACCGTGCGCGACAACGTGGCGCTGTGGGACCCCTCGATACCGGACGAGGCCGTCACGACCGCGCTGCGGGACGCGGCCGTCCTCGACGACTTCGCGCGGCGCCCCGGCGGCATCCACAGCCGAGTCGAGCAGGACGGCCGCAACCTCTCCGGCGGACAGCGGCAGCGTCTGGAGATCGCCCGGGCGCTGGTGCGCCGGCCGAGCATCCTCGTACTGGACGAGGTGACCAGCGCGCTGGACGCCCAGACCGAACAGCTCATCATCGACAACCTGCGGCGGCGCGGCTGTGCGTGCGTGGTCATCGCGCACCGCCTGAGCACGGTCCGTGACAGCGACGAGATCGTCATGCTGGACCACGGCAGCGTCGTCGAACGCGGGCGCCACGAGGAGCTGGTGGCCCGCGGCGGCCCGTACGCCGAACTGGTCAAGGAGCACTGACGTGGCATCCGGCGACGGCTCCGCAGGAGACCCCCGCGAGAGGGGGCAGGACACCGGTTCGTGGCAGACCGGCGGCGACCAGTGGGACACAGGTTCGTACGGCACCGGGGGGCCACGGAACGGCTCGTACGACACGGGCTCGTACCCCTCGGTGTCCCAAGACTCCGGCTCGTACCCCGCCGTTCCCCACGACACGGGCGAACACGCGGCCGTCCCGCAGGACACCGGCTCGTACCCCGCGGCCGTCCCGCACGACACCGGCTCGCACCGCCCCGTCACCCATGACACCGGCCGGCACGCCGCCGTCGGTGCCGCTGCTCCGCCGCACGATCCGGTGACCGCCGCCTTCGGCATGCTCGGCGAGGACGTCGACTGCCTCGGGGTGCGGAGCGTCCCCCTCGAAGGTCCCCATGTGCTCTGGCTGGTGACGGCCGGAGCGATGGACCTCTTCGCCGTCGACGCCGTGCAGCAGGGCCACTGGCACTTCCTCGGACGGCTCGAACCCGGCACCCTGCTCCTCGGCCCCGTCGAGGGCACTCTGCACACGCTGGTCGGCAGGCCGCTGCGCGAGTGCTCGCTGCGCCGCATCGAGCTGCGCGAACTGGCGCGGCCCGAGTACAGCAGCGTCTCCGCCCACTTCCAGAGCCACACCGGCTGGAACCAGCACCAGCACCAGCACCAGCACCCTCACCAGCAGCAGGTCCAGCCCCGGAACCAGGCCGACGGCATCGCCGCACTGCCCCATACACAGCTCGACTCCGCCTTCGCCCTCGGCATCGGACGCAGCCTCCGCGTGCTCTTCGAGGCACCGCTCGACGGCGAGGTGACCCCGGACTCCGTCCACCCTGGCGCCGGCCGGAGCCAGGACGACGACGAGATCCTGTGGATGCATGTGGACCCTCGGAGCGTCCAGTACGGGGCCGAGTTCAGCCCGGCGGCGGCGTCCCAGCTCCTGGTGGACGGCGCGATGTGGCAGCGCATGGTCGACCAGCAGTTCCGGCTGCTCTCCGCCCTGGACCGCTGGATCGAACGCCTCGAACGTGCACACGAGGACCGCACCGCCGCCGGCATCGAGGCGGGCGAGACCGTGCGTGCCCAGGCCGACCAGGCGCTGCTCGCCTCCATCAACACCACCGGCAAGGGCAGCTCCGGCACCTCCTCGGCGAACGACGACGCGACGCTCGCCGTCGCCCGCCTGGCCGCCGGCGCCGCCGGCATCGAGCTCGCCGCGCCCGCGCAGGGCCGCGCCGCGGGCGACCGTACGAACCCCGTCGAACGCATCGCGCTCAGCTCACGCGTCCGTACCCGCGTGGTGAAGCTGCGGGACCGCTGGTGGCGGGAGAACACTGGTCCGCTCGTGGGCCACAAGGCCGCTTCCGGGGAGCCCGTGGCGCTGCTGTGGCGCCGCGGACGGTACGAGGCGGTGGAAGCGGACGGCGCACGCACCCGTATCCGCAAGTCCCGGGCCGGCGAATTCGAGCCGCGTGCCGTGATGTTCTACCGGCCGCTGCCCGAAGAGCCCATGAACGCCTGGCAGTTGCTGCGCTTCTGCCTCCGCGGCACCCGCATGGACCTGCGGAACCTCGCACTCGGCGGACTCGTCGCCGTCGGCCTGGGCGCGCTGGTGCCGATCGCCACCGGCCAGGTGCTCGGTGTGTTCGTGCCGAACGCCGAGACCAGCCTCATCAAGCAGGTCTCGCTGGCGATCGTGCTCAGCAGTATCGTCACCGCCGCCTTCATGCTGCTGCAGAACATGTCCATCCTGCGCATGGAGGGACGCGTAGAGGCGGCGCTGCAGCCCGCGGTCTGGGACCGGCTGCTGCGCCTGCCGACGAAGTTCTTCGCGGAACGCTCCACCGGCGAACTCGCGAGCGCCGCCATGGGGATCAGCACCATGCGGCGCGTGCTTTCGGGCGTCGGGCCGGTGGCGGTCCAGGCGTGCACGATCGGCGCGATGAACCTGGTGCTGCTGCTCTTCTACAGCGTTCCGCTGGCGCTGATGGCGCTCGGGCTGCTGATCGTCATCGCCGGTGCGTTCACCGCCATGGGGGTCTGGCAACTGCGCTGGCAGAGCAAGCTGGTGGACCTCAACAACAAGCTCAACAACATGTCCTTCCAGACCCTGCGAGGTCTGCCGAAGCTGCGCGTCGCCGCCGCCGAGAGCTTCGCGTACGCGGCGTGGGCGAGGGAGTTCGCGCGCAGCCGCGAGCTGCAGCAGCGCGTCGGCCGGATCAAGAACCTCACCACGATCCTCAACTCGGTCTATCTGCCGCTCACTTCGCTCATGCTGTTCATGCTGCTGGCCGGGCCGGCCCGCGGCAGCCTCTCCTCCAGCGGCTTCCTCACCTTCAACACCGCCGTGACGATGCTGCTGACGTCGGTGACCCAGCTGACCAACTCGCTGATCTCGGCCGCCGCCGCCCTGCCGATGTTCGAGAAGGTCAAACCGGTGCTGCACGAGCCCACCGAGGTACGCGGCGGCAGCACCCAGCCCGGCGAACTGACCGGGGCGGTCGAGGCGCGGCAGCTCTCGTTCCGCTACAGCGAGGACGGCCCTCTGACGCTCGACGACGTCTCGCTGCGCGTGGAGCCGGGCGAGTTCGTGGCCGTCGTCGGTCCGAGCGGCTGCGGCAAGTCGACGCTGCTGAGGCTGCTCATCGGCTTCGAGAAGCCGGTCTCGGGCAGTGTTCTGTACGACGGCCAGGACCTCTCCGCCCTCGACCAGGCCGCGGTGCGCCGGCAGTGCGGCGTCGTACTGCAGAACGCGCAGCCGTTCGTCGGCTCGATCCTCGACTCCATCTGCGGCGCGGAGATCTACTCGCACGACGAGGCGTGGGAGGCCGCGGAGATGGCGGGCCTCGCCGAGGACATCAAGCGCATGCCCATGGGGATGCACACCATCCTCTCGGACGGCGGCGCCGCCGTCTCCGGCGGACAGCGGCAGCGCCTGATGATCGCCCAGGCCCTGATCCGGCGCCCCCGCATCCTCTACTTCGACGAGGCGACCAGCGCACTCGACAACGAGACGCAGCGCACCGTCATCGAGAGCACCCGCAAGCTCCAGGCCACGCGGTTCGTGATCGCCCACCGGCTCTCCACCGTCATGGACGCCGACCGGGTGCTGGTGATGTCGCAGGGGCGGATCGTCCAGCAGGGATCGCCCGCGGAACTGCTCGCGGACACCTCGGGCGAGTTCCACGAACTGGTACGCCGCCAGATCCGCTGAGCGCCCGCCCGCGCCGGGGGGACGCCGGACTCGGCACCGCCCGCCGCTCAGCGCTCCCGGCTGTACCGGCTGACGAGCGCGCCGTTGCCGAACGTACGCACGGACTCCAGCGCGAACCGCTCCAGCCCGAAGCCGGAAGCGAACATCGGCATGCCGGAACCCAGCACCAGGGGATAGGTCTTGACGATCAACTCGTCGATCTCGTCGAGCAGTTCACCCGCGAGCACGGAGCCGCCGCACAGATAGACGCCGAGGCCGCCCTCCTCCTTGAGAGCGCGGACCCTCCCCCTCAGGTCCTCCGAGATGATCTCCACTGCGGGGTCGGGAGACTTCTCCATGGTCCGTGAGGCGACGTACTGACGCATGTGCGCGTACGGGCTCGTGACGCCGGCCTCCAGCGCCAGGTCGTAGCTCGCCCGCCCCTGCACGATCGTGTCGAACTGCTGGTTCTCCAGGTCGTCGATGCCCAGCGGCTGCCGCCCGTGGGTCGGCATGGTCTCGGGGAACTCCGATTTGAGGAACTCGAAGAACTCCTCGTCCACGTATTCGGTGAAGAACCCGGCCTCGCCGTCGGGCCGGCCGATGAAGCCGTCGACCGACGCGGCGATGAAGTAGGTCAGCTTGCGCAAGATGCCCCCCTGTCAGGCGCGGGAGCCGGCCTGCGGCCGGCGAGGCGCCGGTGTGCACGGCCGCGACAGCGGACCGCTGCGTACAGAATCAGGCATCGCCACCGGTTCTTGACCTTCCGTGACCAAGGCGTGATCGAACGAGGGCTCTCGTGGCAGTGAAGCGACCGCGCGGACGGTGTCCCCGGCTCACCGCCCCGTGTTGCTCGTGCATGGGAAACACGTCATTCATCGTTCTGAGGACCGCACGCCAGGACGGGCCCGGTCCCGCCGAACCCCGCACGCAGTTCGCGGAACTGACCGGCGCCTACTGGCTGGAGCCGATCTACGCCGGGCTCGCGAACGAATGGAACAGGCAGGGCAGGACCGTCCCCGGCGCGCCACGGGAACACCGGCGGGTGCTGCCGGACGGGTCCTCCGAACCCGGAGAGCCGGACACACACGTCCAGCGGCAGACGCACGACGGGAGTCAGAACCGCGACGAGAGGCAGACCGACGGCGGTGCCCGGAGCCGCGAGGAGACTCAGCGGCACGACGGGCCGGACGCCCCGGCCCTGGACGCCCCCGCCCTGGACGGCCGCGGCAGCCGCCCGGCGCTCCTCGCCGTCGACCTGCCCGAGTGAGCCGGGCCGTCGACGCCCCCGGGTGAGCCCGCCGGGTCAGCACGCGGCCGATGGGCCCGGGGTCCGGCCGTATGCGGCCCGGAGCGTAACTCGTTCTGGTCAACCCGCGGCCCCGGGCATGACGCGCGCCCCCTGAGAGGCGTTGGCGGGCCGAGGGAGCTTGCCGCACGTGCGACGGCCGGCCCACCGGACCGCCCGCGCGCCGTGCGCCCGTTCCCCGCCCGGTCCGTACGCCGTCCGGCCCCTGTCCGTACGCCGCTCCCGCTCCCGTCCTCCCTCTGTTCCGCCCGTACCGGTGTCAAGGAGTCCCGATGCTGATCCGCCGCCTCGCCCTCACCGCGACCGCACTGACCTGCGCCCTGACCGTCACCCCGGAGGCGTTCGGCGACGTGCGCCACGGGCAGCAGGACCGCCTCACCGTCACCGTCGCCGAATCCGGCGACGGCGCCACGGAAGGCACCTACGAGCTGTACTGCCACCCCACGGCCGGCGACCACCCGCGTGCCGAGCAGGCCTGCGACGGGCTGGACGAGCTGACCACCTGGGGGAAGGACCCCTTCGCGCCCGTGCCCTCGGGCACCCGCTGCACCATGCAGTACGGAGGTCCGGCCAGCGCCCATGTGCGCGGACGCTGGGCCGGGCGGCCCGTCGACGCCCACTTCAACCGCGAGAACGGCTGCGAGATGAAGCGCTGGGACGCCCTCGTACCACTGCTTCCCCGCACCGGCATGCGCGCACCTTCCTGACCGGACCAGGGGCCGGTCGAACGCCGTGGTCCCGCGGACCGGGCCCGCTCACCGGCCGCGGGCCTACGACGAAAGACCGAACGGGATCCCGAAATCCGCTGCGCCGGACGTTCGTTGGATGTGAAGGAAGGTCAGCGATGTCAGCGGGGAGCCGTTGCCGAGCCCCGTCCGCGAGCGCTTGAGGAGACGCTATGCCCGTCCAGCTCAACCACACGATCGTGCACGCCACCGACAAGAGGACTTCCGCCGAGTTCCTCGCGGGCCTGCTGGGGCTCGAAGTGCGGCCGCAGTTCGGCCCGTTCCTGCCCGTGGTCGCCGACAACGACGCCACGCTCGACTTCATGGACGCCGGCGACAGCCCGATCACGCCGCAGCACTACGCCTTCCTCGTCTCCGAGGAGGACTTCGACGCGATCTTCGGACGCATCAAGGACGCTGGGCTGACCTACTACGCGGACCCCGGCAGGCAGCGCCCGGGCGAGATCAACCACAACGACGGCGGCCGGGGCGTCTACTGGGCCGATCCCGACGGGCACTTCCTGGAGATCCTCACCCGCCCCTACGGCAGCGGCAGCTGACCCGTCCCGTACGGGTGCGCCGCCGACGGCCGGTCCGGCGCTGATGCGTACGGGCGTCCGGCGCCGTGCGCGGGCGGTCACCGCTCCCGGTCCGCCGGTCGCCCTGGTCACCGGTCCCGGTCGGCCCCCGGCCCGTCGGTACGGCCGGGCCGCTCCGGACCTTCCGTCCCCGCCGCCGGACCGACCGTGCCGCCCAGGCCGCTCGTGTCCGGGCAGGTCGTACCGCGGGGCAGCTTGTAAGGCGCCGCCAGCCGGTACGTGCCGGGGCGCGGGGCATCCAGCAGGGTCCAGGTGTCCGTCACCGGCTCCTCCTCGCCGGGCGGCGGCGATCCGCCCACCCGCGGCTCGGCCTTGCGCAGACAGCCCTGAAGGTTCGGCCTGCCCGGCGCCGGTGCCTCGATGCGGCGGCCCCCCGCGTCGACCAGGCCGAGCCACGGCGACCACGGAATCCGTACGAGGACCGCTCCGCGCTCCCGCACCCTCACCTTCACCTGGCCCGCACCCGCGTGCTCCACGGTCGCGGGCGGCTCGGCCAGGGGCAGCGGGTCGGCGACGCGGAAGAGCCGCCAGTGCACGCCGCTCCAGACCTCCTTCAGATAGGGCTGCCCCGCACGGACGATCTCGGCCTCCTCCTTGCCCGCACCGTCCGGAGGCGAGGAGGGCAGCACCACGTAACGCACCGCCCAGCGCCGCAGCCACTCGTGGTAACTCTTCGCGGTCAGACCGCCGTTCTCGTAGAAGACGGGATTGCGGTCGAGGTCGGCCTGCCTGTTCCAGCCGCGGGCGAGATTGACGTACGGAGCGAGTGCCGAGGCCTCACGGTGGCTTCGTACGGGCACGACCTCCACCCGTCCGCGGGTGGCGTCGACTCGTTTCAACTGCTGTACCAGCGGGCGCAGTTCCTTCGTCCAGGCGTCGTCAGGGGTCGTCGCGAACACGTCGTACGAGGGCTTGCCGAGCTGCCAGCCCGCCGCCACGACCAGCGCGACGATCATCGCCACCCCCCGCCGGGACCGCCAGTGGCGCACCACGAGCGGGGCCGCGGCCAGCAGGATGACCACGCCGAACAGCAGGCTGAGACGCTCCACGTTCGACCCGACCTGCGAAGGGATCAGCCAGGTCAGCACCACGCCCACCGAGTACACCAGTGCCCCGAGCCGCACGGTGCGCCACGAGCGGGGCACGAACAGAAAGGCCGACACGGCGCCGGCGAGCGGGAAGAGCACCGACCACCACGGGATCGGCTGCAGCCCCTGGAAGGGGAAGAAGACCGCGGAGAGGGCCACCACGACGGGCGGCGTGACGGCGAGCGAGTACGCGGCCTGGCGGCGCCGGTCGAGGAAGAGCGCGGCCGCGACGACTTCGAGGAAGAGCCCGGCGACGGGGCTGCCCGTCGTCGCGAGCGCCGCGAGCACAGCCGCTGCCGCGCCCCGCGCGTACCGCCACGTGCCCGCGCTGCGCCACCAGCGCTGCGGCCAGGCCCACACCATCGCGACCGCCCCGAGCGCGAAGAGCACACCGAGGGCGAAGGTCACGCGCCCCGAGGCGGCGTTGCAGGTGAAGGAGAAGGCGCCCCACAGGGCGGGGAGGAGCGGCTTGTGCAGCACGCGCCGGAGGATCAGCGCCAGCAGACCGGAGGAGAGGATTCCGGCCAGCATCAGGGTGCTGCGCACCCCCAGCCACGCCATGAGGTACGGCGAGATCACGCTGTACGAGAAGGGGTGCAGCCCTCCGTACCAGGCCAGGTTGTACGCGGAATCCGGGTGCTCCCTGACGAACTCGGCCCACGCGTCCTGCGCCGCGAGGTCGCCGCCGCCGCTGGCGAGCAGCCACAGCCACAGCAGATGCAGGACGGTCGCCAGCAGTACGGGGGCGGCCACCGGGTGACGCAGCGGCTCGACCGCGAGACGCCGTGCCCGGGACCGACGGCGGGGAGCGGCGGGAGCGGGTGCGGGCGCCGCAGCGGGGGCGGCGGCCGGCGAACCGGGGCGCGGGGCGCCCTCGCGGTCCTGACCGGGGTCCTGACCGGGGCCGTCGTCGGGGTGCGGGCCGGGGTGCGGGTCGCGGTCCGGGCCGGGAAGTTCTGGAGGGCGGCGGTCGCCGGGCTGGCCGAGGGGAACGGGGTGACCGGGATGGCCCAGGTGGCCGGGATGGCCGGGGCGGCCCGGGCGCAGCGTGTCGCGCTCGTTCGCGGGCGCGTCCGGACGGGCATCGGTCGCCGCACGTGTGTGCTGGTCGGCGGCGGTACGGGGCAGCGCCCCGGGGTAGGCCGCTGCGTTGCGCCCGTCGCCCGAGGTCCTGCGGGAGGGGCGCGACGCGGTACGCCCGTGCTCCCGCGTACCGCCGCGGGTCCGGGCGGCCGCGCTTTCACGGCTCTCCCCGCCGGCGTCCGGGTCCGCTCCCCGCCTCGGCCCGGGTACGGTGCCCCGCTCCGTCCCGGGGACGTACTCGTCCCCGGGCGCTATGCCGGCGTCGTCACCTTCCGGCATCTGCGGCTCCTGCGATCGGCACTGCGCTCTCCCCCGTACGGCTCGGCCCGCCTCACCCGCTGTGAGCCGGGCCCCTCTCACCGGGCCATGCCACCCGGATCACAAGATCCTGGTCAACTTGGCTCCGAAGCCCGGCTCGCTCATGTCTTCCTTCAGCGTGACCGGGACCCTCACCTGGCCGGGTCCGTCGCCGACAGTCAGCGTGCCGGCCCTGTCGCCCGCCTTCCCCTCGTGCGGCAGCGCATCGCCGCCGTCCGTGAGTCCGAGCTTCACCTTCAGCCCGGACCAGCCGACCGCAGAGACGTCCCGGGAGGCGACCACGGGTGTCCTGCCGCCGAGCTGGTCGTCGACGTAACCCACGACCTCGCCCTTCTGCACGACCTTCTGCGCCCGCAGCGAGTCCTGGGCGGTGTCGATGAGCTTCTTGCTCTCGCGGAGCACAGTGTCGAGTATCGACGGCTCGTACTGCCCGAGTACCGCTCCGATGATCAACTGCTCGGTGCCGCCGACCTTCTTCTCCGCGGCGAACAGCAGGTTGCCGCCGGCCTTCGTCGTCGTACCGGTCTTGATGCCGACGACTCCGTCGAGCGGGACGAGCTTGTTCCAGTTGCCGTGCTGCTCACCCTTGGCGTCCTTGTAGCCGGGGAGCCGCACGGTCTCGCGGAAGAGGTCGATCCCCATCGCCTTCTTCGCGAGCTTCACCTGGTCGGAAGCGGTGCTCACGGTGGAGGACGTCAGACCGCTGGGATCGGTGTACTTGGTGTTCTTCATCCCGAGATCCTCGGCGGCCGCGTTCATCTTCTTCGCGAACGCCTTCTCCGACCCCGCGTCCCAACGGGCGAGCAGCCGGGCCACGTTGTTCGCAGAAGCGATCATCACCGCCTGGACGGCCTCCCGTTCGGAGAGCGTGTCGCCCTTCTTCACCTCGACGGTCGACTCGTTCTGCGCACTGAGGCCCGCCTCGTCCTCCGCCTTCTGGTCGACGGGGATCTTCGCGCCCTTCGACCCCTTCTTGACGGGGTGGTCCCGGAGGATCACGTACGCGGTCATCACCTTCGCCACGCTCGCGATCGGCACCGGCTTCTGCTTGCCGGACGTACCGAACGAGCCGAGGCCCTGCACGTCCAGCGCCGCCTGCCCCTCGGAGGGCCACGGCACGGAGGGCTTCGGCCCCTGGAAGCTGTAGGTCGGCTGGGCCGACAGGGACAACTCCGGCTCCGGCAGCGGTCGTACGGCCTGTGCGATGGCGAAGAGGACCACCAGCACGACGACCAGAGGCGTCCAGATCTTGACCCGGCGCACCGCCGTACGCAGCGGAGTCTCCGGCGGCGGCGGGGTGTTGGTGAGCTGGGCGAGCAGGTCGAGCGGCGCCTGGTCGGGCCGCACCTGCTGCCGCGTCAGCTCGGCCTCGGTGAGCTTCGGCGACTCGGCCTCGGGGGGCAGCTCACCCGCGGTGGGCTTGCCCTCGGGCTTCGGCGGTACGACGGGAGCGGAGGGCGTGCGCTTGGCGCTCGGCGGCGCGTCGGCGGAACGGAGGGGCACGAACTGGCTCGTGCGCTCCGACTCCGACTCCGACTCGGGCTTCGCCTCGGTCCTGGACTCCGACTCGGGCTTCGGCTCGGGCTTCGTGTCGGTCCTGGATTCGGTCCCGGGCTTCGGCTTCGACTCGGGCTCGGCCGCGGGGGACTTCGACGTCGGCTCGGATTCCGTGGACTTGGAGTCCGTGGACTTGGAGTCCGTGGACGTGGACTCCGCGCTCTTCGGCCCGGTCCCGGACCCGGCCTCGTCACCGCCGTCCGTGCGGGGCTTCACGAAGCCCGCCACCCGTGGGTCGACCGGCTTTGCCGGCTTTGCTTCTGCGTCCTCCTTGCCGCGCGCCTCGCTGCCCTTGCCGGGCTCCACGGTTCGGAACGCGGTCGTCGGCTGGTCGACGCGGCCGTTCCCGCTCTTCTCCGGCGGGCTCTTCTTCCCGGTCTTCCCGGTCGCGGAATCGTCCGCCCGGACCGTGCGGAACGCGGCCGTGGGCTCGTCGATCCGTTCGGTGTCCTGTCCCGCCTGCCCGTCAGGCTCGCCGGACCCGTCCGGATCGCCCGCGGTTTCGCGGCCCTGCCCGGGCTCCGCCTCGCCGGCGGCTGGCTCCCGCTCGCCGGGGTCCTCGCCCCGCTCCTCGTCGCGGCGACCGTCCCGGCTCTCGCCGTGAGCTCCGGAGCGGTCCTCCTTCCCGGCGGATCGCGCAGAGTCTTCCGCTTCGTCGGCCGCTTTGTCCGCCTTCTCTGTCTTTGCTGCTGCTTCTTCGGTTGCGGCGGATTTGCCCGACCCGAAGAAGGCCGACGTCATGCGCTCGGCCCGCCTCGCCGCCTCCTCGCTGTCGATCGCGGCCGCGGAGTCGTCCGAGCCGGGCCGTACGGTCCTGAACATCGCCGTGGGGTGGTCGGCCTCGGCGACGGCCTCCGCCGAGCTCTCAGCGCCGTCTGAGGCCTCTGAGCCCTCTGAGGCCTCCGGGGCTCGCGGGTCATCCGCCGGGTCCGGCTCCTCGTCCTCCTCGGACTTCGGGCGTACGGGCAGATGGCTGGCCGGGATTTGGCTTGAAACCTTCTCCCCCGCGCCGGACTTCGCCGCTCCGTCCTTGACTGCCCCGCCGTCCCCGCCGTCCCCGCCGTCCCCGCCGCCCTCGTCGTCCACGCGGCCTCCGGGACCGTCCGCGCTCGCGGCGTCCGGAGCGGCCTCGTCCGGCTCGTCGTCCGAGCCGGCGACCCAGGCGGCGACCGCCGCCTTCAGCCTGTCGTCGCTGCGCCCCTTGCCCTCGGCTGCGCTGCCGGGGTCAGCGGCTCCCGCGGGGCCGGAGTCGTCCGGGGCGTCCGAGGCGTCCGGCGAACCGGGGTCGGCGGCGGCGTCCCGGGTGGCGGTCCCCGGTGCTTCCGCTTCGCTTTCGTCACCGCTCCGGGCGGAGTCCGCGGGCGCTTCCGTCGAAGCGTCGCCCGGGGCTTCGTTCCGGGCTTCGCCGGGATTCTTCTTGGAGCCGGTACGTGCGGCGTCCGGGCGTGCACCCGTCTTCCGTTCGCGCTTCCCGCCGCCGGACTTCTTTCCGCCGGACTTCTCCGCGCCGGCCTTCTTCCCGCCGGTGGACGCAACCGCCGCGCCGTCGTCCGTCGTCTCCCCCGACGACTGCCCGCGCTCCACCTTGTCGGGGGACTCGCCCGCCACCGATGCCTCCTGCTGATGAATGCTCGCCGCTCGCCGTACCAGTTAACAGTGTCCTGTGCGCCGCGCCTCCCACATCGCGCGGGGGCTCCGGCAAGGTCACAGACAGGTCTCTCCGACCGTGCAGACGAGAACGACATACCTACTGGTTCCCGTCCATAACGCCCAGGCGCTCTCGACAGACCATTGTGAGAGGGGTCACCCTGTCAGACATCCACGCGGGGAGGCATGGATGGGCAGGAGCCGCAGAACTATTCCGGAGGAGCTTCTGCTGCTGGCCTTGGACCCGGCCACGGGCACCACGGCACAGCCGCAGTCGCTTGACCTCGGCCTGGCCGGGGCCCAGCTCGTCGAGCTGGCTCTCGCAGGACGTATAGCCCCTGATGGGGACCGCATCGCCGTGGTGCTGCCACGGCCGACCGGAGATCCAACTCTGGACTCCGCACTGGAGTTGCTGCGAAGGCGTGGCAGCCCGGTGCGCGCTGTCCACTGGATCGGCGGGCCCCGCTTGGGACTTCGCCAAACCTATCTCACACACCTGGAGCGGTGCGGCATGGTGCATGCCGTATCAAGCCAGATGTGCGGGGTGTTGCCGACGACGCGCTATCAGGCGACGGAGACGGCGATCAGCCGGGAGATCCGAACCCGGCTGGATGCCGCGATCCGTACCGGCGTACCGCCGGACCCGCGGACGGCTGCGCTCGCGGCGCTGGCCCACGCGGTCGGTCTCGGCAAGCACCTCTATCCCGGCAACGAGGGGCGCTCATGCCGCTCCCGGCTCCGGGACCTGATAAGGCACGACCCGATGGGCGGTCTCGTCGCACACGCCGTGATGGATGTGCAGAACGGCGCGGGGGCCCAGCCCCGGCGTGCGGCGGGCAACGGTGCGGCCGGTGCTCCGGCGGCGCCCCCCGCTCAGGGCGGTCGTCCCGCGGCAGCGGGCGCCGGCGTACCCTCCGGGCACGTCCAGTCCAGGCATGTGCCGGAGAAGGCACGGCCGAGTGTGGGCGGGATGGTCCGCGCCGGCGCACGCTGATCACAGGTGCGCGCGAGCGCACCGGGCACCACCGGCAGCGCGGCAACGCGCCTGCCGGGCCGTGATGGCGCGCGGGGTGGTGGTCCGGCCGTCGAAGGGGACGGCCGGACCACCACCCCGCGCGCACGCGCGCCCGTGGACGAACCGGCCCTGGAGGCGGGCGGCGCGGGCGACGCCGACGGCCCGGCACCTGCGACGGAACGCCGCGGCGGACGAGCCGCGCGGCCGCAGGACCCGCGGGCGCCGCAACGGCCCTGACCTGCAAGGAAGTTGAAGAATCCGGCGGTTCCCCGCAGGCCGGGAACGCCCCTCGGGGCGTGCTCCCGCCCGGCCAAGTGCGCCCGGAACAAGGGCCTGTTTTCGACGCCGCCCCCGGTTCCCCGCCCGCTCCCGCTCGCCGGGCGCCCGGCCGTCACCGTCTTCTCCGCTCGCCCCGCCGGCCCTCTGGAAACCCTTGGCCGCCGCCGTCGGCCGTGGCCGTAACCGGACCGTCTGTGTGCCCGGCTCTGCACCCTCTGTTGCCATTCGCCAGCGAGATCGCTCACGGTGGTGGCAACCTGCTTGAAAGTAGTCGTACTTACGCGGAGGTGCAGCCCCTGTGGCGTCAAACGTCAACCCCACCGTCCGGCGCCGCCGTCTGGGCCAGGAACTTCGTCGCCTCCGCGAGTTGAAGAACATGACGGCGGAAGAGGTCGCCGACCGCCTGCTGGTCTCCCAGTCGAAGATCAGCCGCCTGGAGAACGGCCGGCGCAGCATCAGCCAGCGCGACGTGAGAGACCTGTGCGGGGTCTACGAGGTCGAGGACAACCGCGTCGTCGAATCGCTCATGCAGATGGCCAAGGAGTCGCGCCAGCAAGGCTGGTGGCACGCGTTCGGAGACATCCCCTACAGCGTCTACATCGGCCTGGAGACGGACGCGGCGTCACTGCGCGTCTACGAACCCCAGGTCGTGCCGGGCCTGTTGCAGACGCGGGCGTACGCGGAGGCCGTATGCGTGGGCGCGCAGCCCGAGGCCTCGGCGGCGGACATCGACAAGCGCGTCCAGGTGCGCATGCGCCGTCAGGAGCGGATCAGCGAGACCCGTCATCCGCTGCGGCTGTGGGCCGTGCTGGACGAGGCGGCGCTGCGGCGCCGCGTCGGCGGCCGGCAGACCATGGTGGAGCAGCTCGAGCGGCTCAACGAGATCTCCCAACTGCCGCATGTGACGGTCCAGGTGATGCCTTTTTCGATGGGCGCGCACCCGGGGGTCAACGGGCAGTACGCGATCCTCGAGTTCCCCGACGCCTCCGACTCCTCGGTGGTCTACCTGGAGGGCGTCACGAGCGACCTCTATCTGGAGAAGTCGCACGACGTGCAGAGCTACAGCGTGATGTATGAGCATTTGCGCGCCGAAGCTCTCAACCCGGATCAGACACGCGAGTTCATCGAGAATGTGGCAAAGGACTATGCCCGCGGCTGAGGGCGGGGAGCGTACACCCTGCCCAAGAGCGGCGTGAAGAGCGGCTCGGAATATGCCATCCGGTCGAGTGAACGGCCCCTTCGCGTTGGGAAATCGAGGCGTACGGTCGACCACCGGAGTCGAACAACCGGAGCAGACATGGCAATTCAGCAGGGAAACACGACCGAATGGACCAAATCGACGTACTCGGCGAACGGGGCGTGTGTCGAAGTGAAGTCCCCGACCCGGTGTGCAGTGGCGGTGCGTGACTCGAAGGTCCCGCACGGGCCGTCGCTGAGCTTCCCGCCGGGAGCCTGGGCCGGCTTCGTGGCCGGCCTGTCCGGCGGTGAGGACGCCGGCACCGCCTGAAGCCGCGTCCACCCTGGAACAGAGCCCTCTCGACCGGCCCGCCGTCCCTGCCGAGAGGGCTCTTCCATGCCCGGAACGGCCGCCCCGGCGACGTCACGCCCGCGGGTAGCGGTCCAGCCAGGCCTGTGACGCCGCGCCCGGCGCGTGCAGGGCGGGCCCCTGAGTCATCTCCATGGCGAAGTCGTCGGCCAGTTCGAGCACCGTCGAGCGCCCCTCCAGCTCCGCGACCCACGCGGGCGGAAGCGCCGTCTCCCCGTGGATGGTGCCGAGCAGGTTGCCGCAGACGGCGCCCGTGGAGTCGCTGTCACCGCCGTGGTTCACGGCAAGCAGCAGCCCGTGGCGTACGTCCTCGGCCACGAGCGCGCAGTAGACACCGATGGAGAGAGCCTCCTCGGCCGTCCACCCCTCCCCCAGCGACTCGACGCGTTCCGCGGACGGCATGCCCTGCCGCATCGCACCGAGCGCGCGCTTCAGTGCGTCCGTCGTCTCCTCGTGGCCCGGCCGTGTGGCCAGCATGGCCAGAGCCTTCTGCACAGCGTGGTCGAGGGTGTCCTTGCGTGCCAGCGCGTGCACGATCGCGGAGAACGCGCCCGCCGCCAGATATCCCGTCGGGTGGCCGTGCGTCTGAGCGGCGCACTCCACGGAGAGCTGGAAGACCAACTGCGGCTCCCAGCCCACCAGAAGCCCGAACGGCGCCGAGCGCATGACGGTGCCGCAGCCCTTCGACTCGGGGTTCTTGGGAGTCTCCAAGGTGCCCATGCGGTCGTCGGCAAGCCCGCTGAGGCAGGCCTTGCCCGGGGAGCGCTGCGCGTACAGCCACTCCTCGCGGGCCAGCCAGCCGTCCTCCTTCTTGCGTTCGTCCGGCCCCCAGTCCCGCTGTGTGGCCAGCCACCTGCGGTAGGCGGCGTGCACATCGGTGGGCGGGTGCCAGGCGCCCGTGTCGCGGCGTACGTGCGCACGGATCAGGCCGTCGGTGGTGAACAGCGTCATCTGGGTGTCGTCGGTGATGGCTCCGCGCCGCCCGTAGGCCGGCACGTAATCCGTCACTCCGGCCTCACCGTGGGCCTGCCGGATCGCGCTCAGCGAGTCGGACTCCACGGCCGCCCCGAGCGCGTCGCCGATCGCGCCCCCCAGCAGGCAGCCTCGCACCCTGCTGCGGAAATCCTGCTGCTCGGTGCGGCCCCACATGGCATCACCGCCGGAAGCGGCCACGTCTCTCTCCCACTGGTACGACGGACGGGTAAGGGCAAGCAAGGGGGTGGTCGGCCCCCGTCGCCCTCCCGGCAAGCTTCATTACCGGTCACGGCACCGGGGTCAGCACTCTAGAACGCCGGTTCAGTTTTCCAACACCGGAAGGAGCTCCGGAAGGTGTCCGTCGGAACGGTGTGCGGCCTCCAGGCGCTCCGCCGGCACACGACCGTACAGCGTCGTACGGGCGCGGGCGGGACGGCCGGCGGCCTCGGCGATCGCGACGAGATCCTGGATGGAGCGGTACGAGCCGTATGAGGACCCGGCCATCCGGGAGATCGTCTCCTCCATCAGCGTGCCGCCGAGGTCGTTCGCGCCGGAGCGGAGCATTTCCGCGGCGCCCTCGGTGCCGAGCTTGACCCAGCTCGTCTGGATGTTGGTGATGTGCGGGTGCAGCAGCAGCCGGGCCATCGCGGTCACGGCCCGGTTGTCCCGGGTGGTGGGGCCGGGCCGGGCGATGCCCGCCAGATAGACCGGCGCGTTGGTGTGGATGAAGGGCAGCGTCACGAACTCGGTGAAGCCCTCCACCCCCTTGGCGAGCGCCTTCCGCTGGATCTCGGCGAGCTTGCGCAGATGACCGAGCCAGTGGCGGGGCTGGTCCACGTGTCCGTACATCATCGTGGAGGACGAGCGGATGCCCGACTCGTGTGCGGTCTCGATGACTTCGGCCCAGGTGGCCGCCGGGAGCTTGCCCTTGGTGAGGATCCAGCGGACCTCGTCGTCGAGGATCTCCGCGGCGGTGCCGGGGACCGAGTCGAGTCCCGCCTCGCGCGCCTGCAGCAGCCAGTCGCGGATCGAAAGTCCCGTGCGGCTCGCGCCGTTGACGACCTCCATGGGCGAGAAGGCGTGCACATGCATGTCCGGCACGCGTTCCTTCACCGCGCGTGCGATGTCGAAGTAGGCGGTGCCCGGCAGATCCGGGTGGATGCCGCCCTGCATGCACACCTCGACGGCGCCGACGTCCCACGCCTGCTGTGCACGGTCGGCGACCTGGCCGAGGGAGAGGGTGTAGGCGTCGGCGTCGGTGCGGCGCTGCGCGAAGGCGCAGAAACGGCAGCCCGTGTAGCAGACGTTGGTGAAGTTGATGTTGCGGGTGACGATGTACGTCACGTCGTCGCCGACCACGTCGCGGCGCAGCTCGTCGGCGATCCGGCAGAGCGCGTCCAGGGCTGAGCCGTCCGCGTGCAGCAGCGCCAGCGCCTCGTCGTCGGTGAGGCGCGTCGGGTCGTCCGCGGCGGTGGCCAGCGCCGCACGCACGTCCGTGTCGATCCGCTCGGGTGTCATGCCGGGCTGTGCGGCCTCGCGCAGGGAGTCCCAGTCGCCGTAGACCTCGTCGAAGTCGTCGCGCCGGTCGGCGGTGCGCCCGTCGGTGTCGATGGTGCGGTGCAGGTCGGTGCGTCCCGAGGGCGCGATGAACCCCTCGTCGGGCTCCTGCCACGGGCGGCCCTCGACGGGGGCGTCCTCAAGTGCGAGGCCCGTCTCCGGCTCCACGAGCGCGTTCACGTGCGGCAGCAGGCGCGGGTCGAGCCAGGGTTCGCCGCGCTTGATGAACTCCGGGTAGACGGGCAGCCGTTCGCGCAGCACGAAGCCGGAGGCGGCGGTGCGTTCGGCCAGGTCGTCGATCTGCGGCCAGGGGCGCTCCGGGTTGACGTGGTCCTGCGTCAGCGGGGAGACGCCACCCCAGTCGTCGATGCCGGCGTCGATGAGCATCGCGAACTCTCCGGCGTCCCCGTCGACGAGGTTCGGCGGCGCCTGGATGCGGGCCGAGGGCCCCATGATGTGCCGCGCCACGGCGATCGTCGCGGCCAGCTCCTCCAGTTCGGCGTCGGGCGCTCCGCGCATCGCCGTGTCCGGCTTGGCGCGGAAGTTCTGCATGATGAGTTCCTGGATGCCGTGGTACGCCCTCTGGATGCGGCGCAGCGCGAAGAGGGACTCGGCGCGCTCCTCGTACGTCTCGCCGATGCCGATCAACAGCCCCGTGGTGAAGGGGACGTTGGAGCGCCCGGCGTCCTCCAGCACGCGCAGCCGCACCGCCGGTTCCTTGTCGGGCGATCCGTGATGAGGGCCGCCCGGCTCGCTCCACAGCCGCTCGGCCGTGGTCTCCAGCATCATGCCCATGGACGGCGACACGGGCTTGAGGCGCTGGAAGTCGGACCAGGAGAGCACCCCCGGGTTGAGGTGCGGCAGCAGACCCGTCTCCTCCAGGACGCGGACGGCCATGGCCCGTACGTACGAGAGCGTGTCGTCGTAGCCGTGCGACTCCAGCCACTCGCGGGCCTCCGGCCACCTCTCCTCGGGCTTGTCCCCGAGTGTGAACAGGGCTTCCTTGCAGCCCGTCGCGGCGCCTCGGCGGGCGATGTCCAGCACTTCGTCGGGGGAGAGGAACATCCCGTGACCGTCGCGCCGCAGCTTCCCGGGAACCGTGACGAACGTGCAGTAGTGGCACTTGTCCCGGCACAGCCGGGTGAGCGGGATGAAGACCCCGCGCGAATAGGTGATCACTCCGGGGCGCCCCGCCGCTTCGAGCCCGCTGTCGCGCACGCGGGCCGCGGAGCGGGCCAGGTCGGCGAGATCGCTGCCGCGCGCCTGGAGCAGGACGGCGGCTTCGGCGGCGTCGAGCGTCACACCGTCGCGGGCACGGCGAAGTGCGCGCCGCATTGCGTTGGCGGTGGGGGCTGCCTGCGCGTTCGAAGTCATGAACCGAGCATACGAGCGGGATCGGCGGCCCTCCGAGGCCGCAACTGCGGGCAATGTCACATCGTCTACGGTGCTGCGTGACGTTCGGCCGAACGTGCGATGCCGTACCGACACCACAACTACGGGGGAACACATGCGAATTCGACTTCTGACCACTGCTGCCGTGCTGCTCCTGGGCATGCTGGGCGGAGGCGGCGCCGTCGCGCACGCCGCGTCCGGGCTTCAGGGAGGACCGGCGGCCGGGGCCGCGGTTCCGGGAGCTGCCGGTCCGGGAGCTGCGGGTCCGGTCTCGGGAGGGGATTCCGGCGGTACGTCCCACGGGGTGTCCGGCGACCGCGCGGGCGGCGGGGAGGGCGAGGACGGCGTACGTACGCAGGCGGCACCCGGCCGGGTCTCGGGCGGGGTCAGCAGCGGCGGGAGCAGGGGCGGCACGACGAGCAGCAGCTCCTCGAGTTCGTCCACGACCGGCGGCAGCACGGGCGGGACCGTCAGCACCGGCGGAGGCGTCAGCAAGACCAGCTCGGGCAGCAGCTCGAAGGGCGGCTCGACCCTCGGCAGGAACACGACGACCACCACCACGACCACGGCCGGCGGCGGCGGTCACAGCAGCACGGACTCCGTCGCCAAGAAGAGCAGCAGCCGATGGTGGCTGTGGGTCGTCATACCCGTCGTCCTCATCGTGATCGTGGCGGCGGCGCTGATCGTCTTCGCCGCGTCCCGGCGGCGGCGCGCCTGAACCGGGCTCCGGAGCAGCGTTACCGGAGGCTTCCGGGCCGGGCCCTCGCGTCCGCCGCGTGCACGGTTCCGGAGTTTTCCACAGGGGTTTCCCAGCCCGTCTCCGACGCGTACAACAGTGGTTCGTGGCGTCAAGGTGGGCGCCTCGGGACGACTTCAGGACGCGGTGCGGGACGGTGCGCCGCATCGGCCCGCGGGCCAGGGGGAGGCACAGATGCCAGGTGTGGAGAGACGCGACATGCTCCGGCTGTCCGCGGTGGCCGGTGCCACGGGGGTGCTCACCCTCGGCGGCGTCAGCTTCGCCCGTGCCGCGGACGGCTCGGAGAAGTCCAGGACGGTGAAGGGCCATCTGCCCACGGGCGCGCCCGACTTCGTGTATCTGCCGGTCGAGGTCCCGGCCGGGGTCCGCGAGATCGAGGTGTCCTACACCTACGGCAAGCCGTCCGTCCCCGAGGGCACCAAGGGCAATGCCCTGGACATCGGCGTCTTCGACGAGCGGGGCACGGCGCTCGGCGGCCGGGGCTTCCGTGGCTGGTCGGGCGGCGCGCGCGACCGGTTCACCATCAGCGCGGAGGAGGCGACGCCCGGCTATCTGCCCGGTCCGGTCCGTGAGGGGACCTGGCATGTGGTCCTCGGTCCGTACACCGTCGCCCCGCAGGGCCTGGACTACGAGGTCACCGTCACCCTGCGGCACGGGGCTCCGGGCAGCACTCCGCGCCCCGTCCACCCGCCGGAGCGCGCAAGGGGCCGCGGCCGGGCCTGGTACCGGGGCGACTGCCATCTGCACACGGTGCACTCCGACGGCAAGCGCACGCCGGCGGAGACCGCCGCGGCCGCCCGTGAGGCGGGGCTCGACTTCATCGCCACCACGGAGCACAACACCACGTCGGGTCACGGCGCCTGGGAAGGGCTGTGGGACGAGGAGTTCCTGATCCTCTGCGGCGAGGAGGTCACCACCCGCAACGGCCATGTGCTGGCCCTCGGCACCGACCCGGGCACCTTCGTCGACTGGCGCTACAGGGCGAGGGACGGCCACTTCCCGCGCTTCGCACGCCGCGTCCGCCGCGCGGGCGGCCTCGTCGTCCCGGCCCACCCCGACTGCCCGTTCGTGGGCTGCCAGTGGAAGTTCGGTTACGAGGACGCGGACGCGGTGGAGGTGTGGAACGGCCCCTGGACGGCCGACGACGAGCTCGCCGTGGCCGCCTGGGACAACATGCTTCTGGCCCCGCGGTCCGGCCGGGGCCCGCTCCCTGCCTTGGGCAACAGCGACGCGCACGCCGAGCCGCAGGCCGTCGGCGTACCGCAGACGGTGGTCCTCGCGGAGGACCTGTCGCGGCAGGCCCTGCTGGAGGGCATACGAGCGGGCCGCAGCTACATCGCGGAGTCCTCGGAGGTCTCCGTGAGCCTCACGGCGAGCGGCGGGCACGGCGAACACGCGGACATCGGGGGGCGGTTGGCGGTGGACCCGGATGCGGAGGTCGCCGTACGCCTGGAGGTCTCGGGCGCGCCGGCGGGCGCCACGGCCCGGCTCCTCACCGACCAGGGCGAGATGTTCACCAGCCCGGCCTCGGCGGCGCCTCTGGAATGGCGGACGACGGCGTCGCTGGCGGCGTACGTACGAGCGGAGATACGTCACCGTCCGCCCGTGGGGTCGCCCCCGGGTCTGCCGGGCGCCATGGCGGCGATGACCAACCCGGTCCGGCTCGGCAGGGGCGGGGGCTGACTCGCTGCGGCTGAGGCTCCCCGGGGGGCGACCGGTGTACGGGCCGTACGCGCGTACGTACGGGCCGACGTCCTGACTGACGCAAGGGCGTGCCGGCGTGCCGGCTTACTGGCGTGCCGGCTTGCCGACGTGCCGGCGCCGCGCTTCCAGGAGCTGTCACCCGACCGGCCACTCGCCATCGGTCTCTGACTGAACTCTCCCTGTTTGCCCGCGGAATGCGATCAGTCGATGTGTACGGATGTTCCTGTTACGGGTGTGCACACCATGTGTCTGCGGCAGCATGTGGGGACCGCCGGGCGAGGAGAGCCGCAGGGGCGGCAGTCAGGGGGAGGCACGTTTCACCCCCGCCAGTCGACCGAACCACCGTTCACAGCAATCCAGTTGACCAAGGACGCCGATGACCGACACACCGGTGGCGCTGATCGTGTTCCTCGCCTTGGGTACAGTCGCCGTCGTTCTGGCTCTGCTTCTCGTCCGCTCACGGCAGGAGCTGAGCAGGTCGCAGCTGCACACAGAGGCGACCGAGACGGAACTCGAGAGCGCGTCGCGGTACGCCGCGGACCTCGGGGCGCGGCTCCGGGCGGTCGAGGCCGAACTGCGGCATCTCGTGGGAGCCCGCATACCCGAACTGGCCACCTCCCTGGCCCACTCCAACGTGCCCGTACCGGGTCCGCTCGGGACCGCCACGCTGAGCCCCGACCTCGACCGGTCCCTCGACGCCGTGCTCACTCAGGTCAGGGAGGAGGTCACCAAGGAGCGCCTGCGCGTCGACGCTGCCGCCCAGGCAGCCATGCGCGGCGCGACCACCACCATCCAGGCGCTGCTCTACCAATTGCAGACCCTCCTCCAGCGGATGCAGGAGAAGTACGAGGACCCGCTCGTCGCCGAGGACTTGCTGGCGGCCGACTTCCTCAACGAACAGGCCCTGCGCCGCATCCAGTCGACGGCGGTGGTGTGCGGTGCCTGGCCGGGTCTGACGCGGGAGAACTCACACCTCGCCGATGTCGTCGTCGGTGCCTCGTCCCGGCTCAGCGGCTACGAACGCGTCCAGGTCACCAACCTGCTGCGCGACCCGGTCGGCGTCGTCGCACGCGCGGTCGAGCCGGTCGCCGTGACGCTGACGGAGCTGATGGCCAACGCGCTGCACTACTCCCACCCCGAGCTTCCCGTCGTCGTCACGCTCCAGCAGGGCAACAGCGGCGTCTCGGTGATCATCGACGACGCGGGCGTCGGCATGACCTCGGAGGAGCTCACCCGCGCCAAGCGGCTGATGTCGGGCGACGAGGCGATCCTCATCACGGAGCTCGGCGATCCTCCGCGCAACGGCTTCGCGGCCGTGGGTCAGCTCGTGCGCCAGTACGGCTTCAGCACGCACGCCGAGGCCTCCCCGTACGGAGGCGTGCGTGCGGTCGTGCACATACCCGGCGAGCCCCTGCTCACGCTGCTCGACGAGGAGGAGCACCCCCTGTCGGCGATGGCACCGACGGCCCCGTACGGCACGCCCGTACTGCCGGGGCGTGCCGCCACGGACGCCCGTGCGCCGGACCCGTCCGAGGCCGGGGGCACAGGCGCGGCGTCCGGGTCCCCGGGCACGGCGGAGGCGGAGGAGCTGCCGCGCCGTCGCAGGCGGAGCCGTGCAGACGCACAGCGGAAGGCGGAGAGCGCCGGCGCCGCCGGCGCGAGCCTCACGGGCGTCACGGATTCCCCGGCCGCCACGGGTACTGACGTGCCCGGCGCGGCCGGTCCGTCCCCGGTCCCGGAGACATCGGAAGGGCCCGGCTCCGGCTCCGGAGTGGCCACCGCTCCGCCCTCGACGCCCGAGGAGAGCGCCGAGCGCTGGGCCGCGTTCCAGAAGGGCACCGCCTCCGGACGCGCCGCCGCGGCGGACCGGGAGAGCCCCACGGCCGCAAGCCCCACCACCGCAACTCCCACGGCCGCAAGCCCCACCACCCCAAGCCCCACGAGCAGGCCGGGCGAAGCAGGCGAGCCGGCCGAGACCGGCACGACAAGCGAGACCGGCGGGACCGGCGGCGACGCAGGAGACGAAGACGCCGGTCCCGGTGCAGCCGAAGGGAATCAGCCCGTATGACCACTCCCGCCCGCCGTTCCGTCCGGGAGGACACCTCCTGGGTGCTGGCCCCGCTCCTCGAACTGCCGCATGTCATCCACGCGGCCGTCATCTCCGGTGACGGTCTCATCGAGGGCCGTTCGCCGAATCTGGAGCGGGACTCCGCGGAGGGCGTCGCCGCGATGCTCTCCGCCCTGCAGGGAGCCGCCCGTACCACCACGGCGGCCTTCGCCGGCGAGTACGACGTCAAGCTGCGGCAGACCGTGATCGAGTCCGATCTGGGCTGGGTGTTCGCGATACCCGCTGGCGAGAACACCTGCCTCGCTGTCTTCGCCGGCCCCGAGGTCAACATGGGCGTCGTCACGCACCAGATGCAGGTCCAGGTGGCCACCCTGGGCTCGAAGACCATGAACAGCCCCACACGGAGCGACAGTCCGGGATGAATCCGCCGCGTGACCAACGACGTCTCGTGCCCGCGTATCTGGCCACGACCGGACGCGCGCGGCCCAGCCGCAACACGCTCGACCGGCTCACCGTGCTGCACGCCCCCGCGGACCCGTCGGAAACCGGCCTGCGCCCGCAGCAGCGGCGCCTGCTGGAGCTGCTGCAGCCCGGGCCGCTCTCGTTGGCCGAGGCCGCCGCGCATCTGCGGCTGCCGGTCAGCGTGGTGAAGGTCATGGTGGCCGACCTCGTCGACGCGGGTCACCTCTCGGCCCGCGCCCCCGTACCCGACGCCGAACTGCCCGAGCGGCAGATTCTGGAGAAAGTTCTCGATGGACTCCGCACTCTCAAGTCCTCCCGATGACAACCACGGTGACGATTCCGGGGCCGATCTCGGTGACAACTCCGGTGACGAAGGTGACGTACCGCCGTCAGTCCGCGGCGCAAGTCGGCGCACCGGCGCCGTCACCGCTCCCGGGACCGGCATGTACCTGGACGGCGAGCGCACCCAGACCCTGGTGAAGCTGCTGGTGGCGGGCCCCTTCGGCGTCGGCAAGACCACCTTCATCCGTTCGCTGTCGGAGACGGAGCCGCTGCACACGGAGGAGGTGATGACGAGCGGAAGCGCGGCAGTCGACGACCTCTCGGGAATCCGGGAGAAGTCCACGACCACGGTGGCGATCGACTTCGGGCGTCTGACGCTTCCCGGTGATCTGGTGCTGTACATGTTCGGCACACCCGGCCAGCGCCGCTTCTCGCCGCTGTGGCAGGACATCTCGCGGGGCGCGCTGGGGGCGCTCGTCCTCGCCGACACCCGTCGCCTGTCCGACTCCTTCGAGGTGATGGACATGATCGAGGACGCGGGCCTGCGCTACGCGGTCGCCGTCAACGCCTTCCCCGACTCCCCCTCGCACCGGCCCGCAACGCTCCGCGACCATCTCGACCTGCTGCCCGACACCCCGCTCGTGCTGTGCGACGCGCGCGACCGCGACCAGGCCACCGACGCGCTGATCGGACTCGTGGGCCACGTGCTCGCCCTCACGCCTGAGGAGACAGCGTGACCGCCACACCCGGACCAGGCACACCCGAACCGCCCCCTCCCGAGGCAGGCACGTCCGCGCCGGGCGCGTCCGCAGCAGGCACGTCCGCAGCAGGCACGTCCGGGCCGGGCGCGTCCGGGCCGCCGCGCGGTGTCATGCCCGCCCCCAGGGGCGAACCGCACCACGAGATCGCGCAGTTGTACGGGCCGGAATTCGCCGCGGACCCGCACGCCGTCTACGACCGGCTGCGTCGCTACGGCGCGCTCGCACCGGTCGAGATCTCGCCGGGCGTCATGGCGATGCTGGTCACCGACTACCGGGCGGCGCTCGACCTCCTGCACGACCCCGTCACCTGGTCCAAGGACTCGCGGAACTGGCAGGAGACGCTCCCCGAGGACTCACCCATCCTGCCGATGCTCGGCTGGCGGCCCAACGTCATGTTCAACGACGGTGACGTGCACGCCCGTTACCGCCAGGCGATCACGGACGCCTTCGACCGCATCCCGCCGCACGAGCTGCGCGCGATGGTGGTGAGCATCTCGGACTCGCTCATAGCCGAGTTCGGCGCGGACGGACGAGCAGATCTGATGGGCCAGTTCGCCCGGCTGCTGCCGCTGAAGCTCTTCAACCGGCTCTTCGGGCTGCCCGACTCCTACAGCGAGCAGCTCATCCGCTCCCTGGCCGGGATGATGGAGGGCGACCCCGAGGAGGCGTCGGCGGCGGGGGACGAGTTCCAGGGCTACATGAACGAGCTGATCACGGCCAAGAAGCAGGTACGCGGCCGGGATCTGACGTCGTGGTTCCTGGACCACCCTGTCGGGCTCAGCGACGAGGAAGTCGCCCACCAGATGGTGCTGACCATGGGCGCAGGCCACGAGCCGACGACCAACCTCGTCGGCAACGCCCTGGCCCGCATGCTCACCGACGACCGCTACTACAGCACGCTGTCCGGCGGCGCCCTCACCCCGCGCGACGCCATCCAGGACGTCCTGCTGAACGAGCCGCCGATCACCAACTACTCGGCCCATTACCCGAAAAGGGACGTCTACTTCCACGGCACATGGATTCGTAAGGGCCAGCTCGTCATGGTCTCGTACGCGGCGGCCGGCGCGGCCCACGGCCGTACGGGCACGGGCGCGGGTGCGGGCCCGGGCGCGGGTGCGGGCCCGGGTGACGGCGCGGGCGCGGGCGGCAGCGGTGCGAGCGGTTCCGGCGGCGGCGCCCATCTGGCGTGGTCGGCGGGCCCGCACTCCTGCCCCGTGCCCCGCGCCGCACTGCTGATCGCGACCACCGCCATCGAGCGGCTCTGCGCATGGCTGTCCGACATCCAGCTGACCGTCCCGCACGACCAACTCACCTACAGGCCAGGGCCGTTCCACCGCGCCCTGACACACCTGCCCGCACAGTTCACTCCCATCAGCCCCGACCAGGCAGGAGCCACCCCATGGGACAGCAGGGACACAGGACAGGACCGGGGCGGCAGGCCCGAGGAGGAGAGCAGGCAGACGCCGCAGCCCCCGGGCCCGTCCCCATCGACCCCGCCGGAAGGGCCATCCACGCCGAGGCCGACAGCCTCCGCGGATCCGGCCCCGCCGCCCTCGTAGAGCTTCCCGCCGGCATCCAGGCGTGGTCCGTCAGCAGCTTCGACCTGCTCAAGCAGCTGCTGACGGACGACCGTGTCTCCAAGGATCCGCGGCGGCACTGGCCGGCCTGGCAGCGCGGCGAGTTCCACGACACGTGGATACGTTCCTGGGTGGGCGTCACCAACATGTTCAGCTCGTACGGCACAGAGCACCGCCGTCTGCGCAAGCTCGTCGCACCCGCCTTCACCGGCCGCCGCACGGAGGCGATGCTGCCCCGCGTCGAGCGGATAACGGGCGAACTGCTCGACGCGATGGCCGCGTTACCGCGCGGCGAGAAGGCCGACCTGCGCAGCGCCTACGCGCATCCACTGCCGATGGGAGTCATCTGCGAACTCTTCGGCATCCCCGACGAGCAGCGACCGGGCATGGCACGTCTCGTCGAGAAGATCATGGACACCTCCGCGTCGCCCGAGGAGGCGGCCCGCACGGCGGAGGAGGTGCAGAGCACGTTCGGCGCCCTCGTCCAGCTCAAGAGGGAGCAGCCCGGCGAGGATCTGACCAGCGTGCTGGTCTCCGCACGTGACGACGAGACGGGCTCGAAGCTCTCCGAGGCCGAACTGCTCGACACGCTCCTGCTCGTCATCGGCGCCGGCCACGAGACGACCGTGAACCTGATCGGCAACGCGGTGCACGCTCTGCTCACCCACCCCGCCCAGCTCGAACTCGTCCGCAGCGGCGAGGTCCCGTGGAACGACGTCATCGAGGAGACGCTGCGCTGGGCCCCCAGCATCGCCTCGCTGCCGCTGCGTTACGCCGTCGAGGACATCGCCCTTCCCTCAGGCGCGACGATCCGGCAGGGCGAGGCGATCCTCGCCACGTACGCCGCGGCCGGGCGCGACCCGGGGCGGCACGGCGCCGACGCGGGGCAGTTCGACGTGCAGCGCACAGACGTGGAGCATCTGTCGTTCGGACACGGCGTGCACTTCTGCCTGGGCGCCCCCCTTGCGCGCATGGAAGCCCGTACTGCGCTCCCAGCGCTCTTCGAGCGCTTCCCAGAGCTGTCTCTCGCCGTCCCGCCGGAGGAGTTGGAGCAGGTGGAGTCCTTCATCGCGCACGGCTACCGGACGCTGCCGGTGCTGCTGCACGGCCCCGGCTGACACCACCGCTCCCATGACACCCGGACGCCCCGGCCTCCCCACCCGCCGCCCCCGTGGAGGTGCTGTTACCACACCAATCGCCCCTGTTCCGTGCAAAGTTCGAAGGACTCGTAGAGGAGCCGGGGCCCTGATGACGTATAGCTGACAAGCAAGGCAGACTGACCCCTGCGGAGTGGGATGAAGAGCGCAGGGGGCCATGATGGGGGCCGAGGGGAACATCGGTCGCGCGAGTGAACAGCAGGAACAGAAGCTGGGCTTCGCCGTGCTCGGACCGGTCCGCGCCCACCGCGGCGACCAGGAAATCCCCATGGGCTCACCGCAGCAACGCGCGTTGCTCGGCGCCCTGCTGCTGCGCGGCGGCCACACCGCGACCGCCGAGGAGCTTATCGACGCGCTGTGGGGCGAGGAGCCCCCGGAGCAGGCGAAGGCCACGCTGCGCACGTACGCCTCGCGCATCCGCAAGGCACTCGGCGACGACGCGGAGCTGATGGTCAGCGAGTCCGGCGGCTATGCGATCCGTACGGGCCGCGCGTACTCCGATGTCGTCCTGGACCTCGACACCGCCACCGCCCACGTCTCGGACGCGGAGAAGTCCGCGGCGAGCGGGGACCGTTCGGGCGCACGCGACAGCTACGCGGCCGCCCTCGCACAGTGGAGCGGCGAACCGCTGGCACATGTGCCCGGCCCCTTCGCCGAGCGGCACCGCAGCCGTCTGACGGAATGGCAGCTCTCCCTGCAGGAACACCGCACCGACCTGGACCTCCAACTCGGCTGCCACACCGAGGCGGTGAGCGAGCTGACGGCTCTGACCGCGGCGCATCCGCTGCGCGAACGGCTGCGCGAGCTGCTGATGCTGGCGCTCTACCGCAGCGGCCGGCAGGCCGAGGCGCTGGCGGTCTTCGCCGATACGCGGCGGCTCCTCGCCGACGAACTCGGCGTCGACCCCTGCCCCGAGCTCATCAGCCTCCACCAGCGCATCCTCGAAGCCGACGACAGCCTGACCCTCACTCCCGACGAGCCGTCCGGCCCCGCCACGCCCAAGCCCGCCCAGCCCGCTCAACTGCCCGCCGCCGTCGCGGACTTCACGGGCCGCGACGCGTTCGTGGCGGAGCTGAAGGAGCAACTGGCCCAGGCCGAGGGCACGGTGATGGCCGTTTCGGCCGTCGCGGGCATCGGCGGCGTGGGAAAGACGACTCTCGCCGTGCACGTCGCGCATGCGGCGGCGGAGTACTTCCCGGACGGCCAGCTCTACGTGGACCTTCAGGGCGCCGGTTCCTCGCCGGCCGAGCCGGAGGCGGTGCTGGGCGCGTTCCTGCGTTCGCTGGGAGTGCAGGACGAACTCATCCCGGACGGTGTGGAGGAACGTGCCGGGCTCTTCCGGTCACTCCTCTCGGGCCGCCGCGTGCTGACCTTCCTGGACAACGCCCGCGACGCCGCGCAGGTGCGCCCGCTCCTCGCCGGTGCGGCCGGCTGCGCGGCGCTGGTCACCAGCCGGGTCCGCATGGTCGACCTGGCCGGCGCGCACCTCATCGACCTCGATGTGATGAGCCCTGAAGAGGCGATGACGCTCTTCACGCGCATCGTCGGCAAGGAGCGCGTCACCGCGGAGCGCCAGGCGGCCATGTCCGTGGTCGGCGCCTGCGGATTCCTGCCGCTTGCCATCCGCATCGCGGCCGCCCGGCTCGCCTCCCGCCGCACCTGGACCGTTGCCACCCTCGCCGAGAAGCTCGCCGACGAGCACCGGCGTCTCGACGAACTCCAGGTCGGCGACCAGGCCGTCAAGGCAACGTTCGAGCTCGGCTACGGACAGCTCGACGCCGAACAGGCCCGCGGCTTCCGCCTGCTGGGCCTCGCCGACGGACCGGACATCTCCGTGCCGGCAGCGGCGGCGCTCCTGGACCGCACCGTGGACACGACGGAGTCCCTGCTGGAGTCCCTCGTCGACGCGTCCCTGCTGGAGTCGGCCGCGCCCGGCCGGTACCGCTTCCACGACCTGGTGCGGCTCTTCGCCCGCGCCTGCGCCGAGCGCGACGAACAGCCGCCGTCCCTCCGGGACGAGGCCTTCTCCCGGCTGCTGGACTTCTACCTCGCCACCGCCTCGAAGGTCTTCGGTCTCGAACGTCCGGGGGAGCGGGCCCTGGACCACGTCCTGCAGCCGCAGGCCGAGGGCATGTACTTGGCGACCCGGGACGAGGCACTCGGCTGGCTCTTCTCTGAGGCCGACTGCGTACTCTCCTGCGTGCAGCAGGCGGCGGAGCGCGGCATGCTGCACCATGCCGCGGATCTCCTGATCGTGACCAAGGACTGCGCCGAATCCGGAGTGCACTCCCTGCGATACGAGCGGGCCGCAACCGCCGTCCGGGACGCCGCCCGTGCCGCGGACGACGCCCTGCCCGGGGCCCGGGCCCAGGCGATGCTGACCCACGCGCACATCGTGGCTGGCCGCTTCGGCAAGGCGGACGAGGAGGCCCAGCAAGCCCTGCTTCTCGCCGAGGCCGCCCGTGACCCCCTGACGAGCTGCTGGTCCCTGAACCAGCGCGGCATCATCGCCAATTGCCAGAGCCGCTACGCGGATAGCGAGGCGTTCCTGCTGCGCGCGATCGACGCCTTCCGCGCGGACGGCAACCGTCCCAGCGAGGCGAGCGCCCTGTGCAACCTCTCGCAGGCCAGCCTGGCATCGGGGGACATGGAACGGGGGATTCTGCTGGCGCGGCAGGGGCTCGAGGTCTACGAGAGCCTCGGCCACAAGATGCGGATGGCCAACGGGCGATACGCGCTCGGGCGAGCTCTCACGCAAGCCGATCACATTCCGGAAGGGCTCGAACAGCTCACCAAGGCGGTGGAGCTCTTCCGTGAGGCCCGGCAGCCGCTGTGGGAGGGCGTTTCCCACTTCCGCATGGCGGAGGCCCACTTGGCGGCAGGCCGCCCGGCCGAGGCCGCGGGTCACGCCGAACAGGCCCTCGCCCTGCGCGGAATCGGCGGCGAATGGATGCGTGGCAGGATGCTCACCGTGCTGGGACGGGCCTTGGTGGCGCTGGGTCAGCGCGACCGGGGCCGTGTCTGCTGGAAGGACGCGCTGGCCGTCTTCGAGGAGATGGGAGCGTCGGACGCCGAAGAGGTCCGCGGGCTGCTGACCCCCGCTCCTGCGGCGTAAACGCCCCCGCGACAGGCGCACTTATCGGTCGTTCATCGATCGTTTATCGCGACTCGGCAAGGTTCTTACATCGATCCGTCGCGTCGGGGGGCAGGCGGATCCGGGGGGAGGCCGCACTCCGGCTATGGTGAGCGGCCCTAAAGCCCGCCCGGCGACCCACGGGGGAGTCGCTGGGCGGGCAGTCAGCACAATCGGCCACCAAGCCACAGGAGTTCGGTCATGAGCGAGACGACACAGTCCACCGTCGAGGACTTCGAGAAGGAATTCGAGACCGTCGGTACCGACGGCGACCACATCTCCGGCCGGCCCGGAAAGGGCGACGACGGCGACCTGGCGGTGAAGGACGACCACTCGCCCATCGGCCCCGAGGCCGGGGTCGACGGCGGTGTGGTCACGATGGACGACCACTCGCCCATCGGCGCCGAGTCGGTGAAGGACGAGAGCCCGGGCAAGGGCAAGTAGGCCATTTCCTCGGGGGAAACAGGGGGCTTGGCGTCAGCGGCGCGGAGGGGGCGCCGCTGCCGCCGAGCCCCGCTGCTTGGGCACCGCCCAAGGGGGAATCCTGAAGTTGCCCGCCGTTCGCCGACCGCACGACCACGCACCTCGGAGGAGAGAAATGCCGAAAGTTCTGAAGACGCTCATAATCTGCTCGTTACTCGTAGCCGGAGCAGTCTCTCCTGCTGTGGCCGCCGGAGCCACGCAGTCCGACGTGCCGAACATCCGCAGCGTCCAGATCAATGACCACAAGGACGACCACGTACCCTGATCCAGCACGACGAGCGACGCCTGAAGGGGGCGGGCCACTGAGTGGCCCGCCCCCTTCAGGCTTTCCGGTGGGCGGTCAGCCCGTCGGTCCGTCAGCCTGCGGGCCCGTCATCTGACCGACTCGACGAGGCAGTCCGACACGTCGCCGATCCGCTCCGGATGCGCCATGCGTACGTCGACGGCCTCCGTGTCCCTGCTGCCGACACTCACCTCCGCGAGGCCCGAGTCGACGTAAGTCCCGGACTCGTCGAGGAACTTGACCTTCACCTGGTAGGTCTTGCCGTAGCTCTTCGGGTTGCGGACCTCCACCACGGCCTTCGCCGCGCTCCCGCTCTGCGCCGCGCACTGCGCGACGGTCCCGGTGGCGGTGCCGCTCCGGGCGGTTCCGTTGGCCGTACCGGTGGTGCCGGTGGTGCCGGTGGTGCCGCTGGTGCCGGTGGTGCCGTGATAACGCCCCGAGCGCCGGTAGCCGCCGTCGCCCGAGCCATAGTCGTCCTTCCTACCGCTGTCATAGCTGCTGCTTCCGCCGCCGTAGCTGCTGCCGCTTTCGTAACTGCTGTCGCTGCTGCTGTGGCTGCTGGAGCTCGAACTGCTGCACCCTCCGCCGCCGCTCCGGCCGCCGCCCTTCCGGGCGGGGCTGAACCCGCTGATCGCCACGAGTACGACCGCCACTGCGGCGATGAGCTTGAGATGACGCGACATGGTTGAGACCCCCGATGTTGACATGAGCACTGAGGCGGATGCCCCAGTGCGGGGACGCCGCCAGGTGGCCGGGGGGTTCCGCCCGGCGTAACGTTTCGTACGGGATGACGCACGCTGCGGCGTCAGCCTGCTCCCCGGCGGGAGAAGCACCCGCCGGAAGGAGCGACCGCGCGGCGCCGGGAAGCGAGGCGAACCCGATGGTCCGGAACCTGCTCGGCACCCTGCTCGCGCTCATCGGCGCGGCCGCGGCGGCGTGGAGCCCCTTCCGTGCGTGGTACGGGGCGCGGCTCGGCCGCGACTACCTCGTACGCGAACTCTTCTCGTCCGCCGGCATCACCGGAACCCAGGCAAGCCTGTGGACGGGGCTGTTCATGCCCATGCTCGGCGCCGGCGTGCTCACCCTGCTCGCGGTGCTCATGCGCTCCCGTCTGCTCCTGGCGCTGACGGGCCTGCTCGTGCTGGGCTTCACCGTTCTGTGGATGATCCGCCAGGGGCAGGACGCGGGAACCCTCACGGCCGGAGCCGGCGGTCTCGGCGACGGCGTGGGCTACGCCATCGGCGGCGGCGTGCTCCTCCTCATCGCCTCGCTCGTGATGCGGGGGCGCCGCCCGCGCGGACGGCGCCGCAAGGGCCGCCACAGTGGCCGCGTGGACGACAGCTACGCCGCGAGCGCGGCCGTCGCCGGGCCCGACGACCGGGAGTTCTCCGAAATGCCCCAGCCCTACGGCCCCTTCGGGACGACGCACGGTCCCCACGAGGCCTACCAGGCGGACGACTGGCCACCGTACGAGCGCAGCCACCACCCCTACTACTACGACGACTCGACACCTCCGGAGGAGTGGGACCCGTGGGCGCCCCGGAACCCCGGGCCCACGTCGTCCCCAGTGAGCCCGCCGGAGGACCGGCCCGGCCGGCCCGGCCAGGGGGCGGATCAGGGGGCGGAGCCGGGCGCGGATCAGGGCGAGCCCGGCGCCCCGGGCGGCCAGCCGCCGCAGGGCCCGCAGCAGCAGCCTCCGGCCTCCGCCGGGCCGGACACGGAGGCGCCGGCGGAGCAGGACGGCCACGGTCCCCAGGGCACGCAGCGCATTCCGCGCCGACCCGACCACCGCGGGGGCGGCACGTCCGAGTGACCCGCCCCGGTCAGGTTCAGTGGCCGGGCAGGAACAGGCAGAACGGATGGCCGACGGGGTCGAACAGAACCCGTACGCCCTCCTGCGGCTGGAACTCCGCCACGACCGCTCCCCCGGCGACGGCATGATCCGAGGCGGCATCGAGGTCGTCGACCTCGATGTCCAGGTGGATCATCATCTGCTGGTCGCCGGGCCCGGCCGGCCACACGGGCCTGACGTGCTCCGACTCGGTCTGGAAGGAGAGCCCGGGCCCGCCGTCCGGTGCTTCCAGCATCACCCAGTCCGGCTCGTCCCACTTCAGCCGCCAGCCCATCAGGTGGCGGTAGAAGTCCGCCAGCGCACGCGGATCGGGTGCGCCGAGCACGATGGCCGAGAGTCTTGTACGCGGTCCGCCGCTCACGGCGCCTCCTCGTCCTCCGACGTCCGGCATCCGATGTCTTGCGACCCGGCACGTGATCTCCGAGCCCAGCGGAGCTCGGCCGAGCTCAGACCTGACGAGCCTGCCCCGTGCCCTTCGCAGCGTCCAGCGCGTAGACGCAGCGGTCCTTGCTGCACGCGAAGACGACGCCGCGGTCCGCCACCGGCGACCCGGTGATCTCACCGCCCGTGGCCAGCTTCCAGCGCAGCTGACCGCCCACGGCGTCCACGGTGTAGAGGCAGTGGTCGGCAGAGCCGAAGTGCACCCTTCCGTCCGCGACGACCGGCGCGCCCACCAGGTCACCGCCGGCGGCGAACCGCCAGCGCGGCGCGCCGCTGACCGCGTCCAGCGTGTACAGCGCGCCCCCGCTGCCCAGGTGGACGAGCCCGTCGGCGACGACGACCGGCTCCGTCGAGTGCCGGGCCTCCGTCGCGATCCGCCATCTGTCCTGGCCTGACGCCGCGTCCAGGGCGTAGACCGTGCCGAGGTGGTCGGCCAGATACACGCCGCCCCCCGCGACCGCCGGGCCGTGCACGAAGGCGGGCGCGCTCAGGAAGACCGCCGGGGCGTCGAAGCGCCAGCGCTCCGCTCCGCTCGCCCCGTCCAGGGCATGGACGCGCGCACCGGCGCACACATAGACCACGCCGTCCTCCGCCGGGGTCAGCCGCAGCGGGACGCCGCCGGTGACTCCCGCGTCGCCGACCGGGTACGACCAGCGCTCGGCGCCCGTGCGGGCGTCCAGCGCGAACAGCCGGCCCTCACCCCACGTGTAGACCGTGCCCTCGTGCACGGAGGGGCCGCCCTCGCGGGTCTCGAACTCCGTCTGCGCACCGCCGAGTTCCCACAGCTTCTCGCCGTTCGCCGCCTCCCACGCCTGTACGCCGCCGCCCCGCGTGCCCGTGACGACGGTGCCGTGGCCCGCCTGGAGCGAGAACACCCAGCCGTCGGTGGCCAGCCGCCACAGCTCGGAGCCGTCGCGGGCGTCGAGCGCGTAGAGGCTCGGCCCGTCCGAGGCGTGTACGCGCCCGTCCGCGACGGCCATCGACCAGGCCACCTCGCGTGTCCTGAACTGGCGGCGTCCGCTGGCGACATCGAGCGCGTGCACCTCGAAGGAGGTGACGTAGAGCAGGTCGTCGGCGACGACCGGCGTGCCCCACACGTCGTTCGACATGCGGAAGCGCCACGGACGCCAGCGCTGCCGCTGCGGCGCGCCACCGGCCTCTCCGGGGGCACCGGGCGCGGAGACCACTCCGGCGGGCTCCGCGAGCGGCGGCGCCTCACCGGTCACACCCGCACCGGCCGCGGACACGGCCGCGGCGCCGGGCCCGGTCACCGGCGCGGCCGCCGGCGCCGGCTGCGCCCCGTTCGGCGGGCGCACCCAGCCCGTGGCGGGACCGGCCGCCTCCGCACGTACGTCGTCGGAGCGGCGCGGCCCGGGACCGATGGGCACCTGCGAGCCGGGCAGCCGTACGGGAGCGCCGTCGGCCACGTCCGCGGACGAAGGGGCGCCGTGGACGGGCTGACCCGGCGCCACAGGCTGAGCCGACGGCCCGCCCGGTGCCGCGTGAGCGGGATGCGAGGCCAGCGATCCGACGGCCGAGGGCCCGCCGGGACCGGCCGGGATGGCGTGCCGGGGCCCGCCCCGGCGCCCGCCTCCGCCGGCGGCGTGCGCGGGCGGTGCCTGCGTGACGGCGGGCGGCGCGGAAGCGGCAGAGGGCGCCGGCTGCGCGGACGGCCCGTCCGGAGCCCCGTCCGGCGGTCCCTCCGGCGGACTGTCCTGACGGTGAGCGGCCCGTCTGGGCGTGGGACGTGCACCGCGTTTGCGCTCGATGAGAGCCACCGCCCCGGCGGGCAGCCAGGCCGAGGCCGTGCCGCTGTCGTCGCCGCCCGCGGAGAAGAGATGCGGGGCGAGCTGTGCCTGGATGTCGGCGGGGGTGGGGCGCTCCTCCGCGGCCATGCGCATACAGGGGTCGATGAGGGGCCGCAGCTCCTCGTTCATGCCGTCCAGGTCGGGCCCGTCGCGCAGCAGCATGAAGACGGTCTCCACCGGGTTGGCGCCGTGAAAGGGCGCATGCCCGGTGGCCGCGAAGACGAGTGTGGAGGCGAGGGAGAAGACGTCGCTCGCGCCTGTGACGCTGCGTGAGTCCCGTGCCTGCTCGGGCGACATGTACGCGGGCGTACCGACGGCGACGTTCGTCATCGTCAGGCGGGTGTTCGAGACACCCGAGGCGATACCGAAGTCGATCACACGCGGACCGTCCTCGACCACGAGGACGTTGGACGGCTTGAGGTCACGGTGCACCAGCCCCGCGCCGTGGATGGACTGGAGCGCCTCGGCGACCCCTGCCGCGAGCCAGCGGACGGCCTGCACCGGCAGGGGCCCGCACTCGTTGACTATCTCCTCAAGGGAGGGCGCGGGCACGAACGCCGTCGCGAGCCACGGCACCGCCGCCCGCGGGTCGGCGTCCACGACGGCCGCGGTGTAGAAGCCGCTGACTGCGCGCGCGGCCTCGACCTCGCGCGTGAAGCGGACACGGAACAGCTGATCCTCGGCGAGCTCGGTCCGTACCGTCTTGATCGCCACACGGCGGCCGGAGGCCGAACGCGCGAGATAGACCAGCCCCATGCCCCCGGCGCCGAGTCGGCCGAGCACCTCGAACTGGCCGATCCGTCGCGGATCGTGCTGCGTCAGCTGCTCCACCACTTACCTGCCACCTCCCCGTCGGGGCCCCTCGACTTCCGCCCCGTGCAGCTTCTCACTGCCCTGCCGGTCACGCGGTCCACAGGCTGATTCTTCCTGCCCATGGCGGTGGTTGCGAACCCGGGGGCAGCCCCTTCGGGTCTCCGCAGGCCAAACACCGAAGCGCGAGGCGTGATTCCTTCTCTCCCCCGAATCCGGTACGGGGCGTGTGCGGCGTGCGCCGCGCCCCTGTCCGCCCCTCACGCCGCACCCGCCGCGGCGGGACCGCAGGTCACCGGCGCGCCCCGGCAGGTCGCCCGTGCCGCCCGCCCCCCGGCGTGAAAGGCCCGGTCCGCCCGGACGACAGACCCTAGCCGCGTTCGGGAGCCTCTGCAGGCCGATGATTCGAACGCGCAGTGTTCTCCCCTCCCCTCGCTGTCCCCCCACGCTGTCCCCTCGCTGCTCCCTCGGTCGGCCCCCGCCGGTACGTCTGCCCGGGATCCGGCCGTCCTCTACGTCTGCCCCGCGGGGCGCCTCGGGACCCACCCCGGATCCGGCCCGTCCACCCCATTTGCATGCGGCCGAATCGCGCGCCCGTTCCCCGTCGATAAGCTGACGGCATGACAGGACAAGTTCGAACCGTCGACGGGCGAGTAGCGGGGCGCCGCGGGCAGGCGACGCGGCAGAAGCTGCTCGACTGCCTCGGCGAGATGCTCAGCTCGTCGCCGTATCGCGATGTCAAGGTCATTGATGTCGCACGGCGGGCGGGCACGTCCCCGGCGACCTTCTACCAGTACTTCCCGGACGTCGAGGGCGCCGTCCTCGAACTGGCCGAGTCCATGGCGAAGGACGGTGCCGCGCTCAGCGATCTGGTGACCGACCGTTCCTGGGCGGGCAAGTCCGGCTGGCGCACCGCCGAGGAACTCGTGGACGGGTTCCTCTCCTTCTGGCGCAAGAACGACGCCATCCTGAGGGTCGTCGACCTGGGCGCGGCAGAGGGCGACAAGCGGTTCTACAAGATCCGCATGAAGGTCCTGAACTCCGTCAACCAGCCGCTGACGGACTCCATCAAGGACCTCCAGGCCAAGGGCCGGGTCGACAAGGACGTCAATCCGGCAGCCACGGCCGGCGCGCTCGTGATGATGCTCGCCTCCGTGGCGGGCCACCAGAAGGGCTTCCAGACCTGGGGCGTCAAGCAGGCGGAGCTCAAGCCGAACCTGGCTCTGCTGGTCCACCTCGGTGTGACGGGCCGCAAGCCCACGAGATGAACCGTTTCCTCCGGGTACTCCGAAAAACGTTTCTCCCCCACCTCTCCGAAACCCCCCTGCCGGACCCCGCGGCCTCCGCGGTCTCCACGTCCGCCCCGCGTTCCGCGGCAACCGCACGTGTCACGGGCGGCGGCCGCCTCCACGTGCTCTTCCCGTGACTCTTCCGTGACGGGAACACCACGCGACCAGCACTAAGCTCTCCGTCATGCCCATGACCGACGACGGAGTTCCCGTTCACATCATCGGCGCCGGTCCCGGTGGCCTGGCCACGGCCGCGGCGCTGCACGAACTCGGCATCAGCACCGTCGTACTGGAGAAGTCCCCGTCGGTCGCCGCCTCCTGGCGCGCCCACTACGACCGGCTGCGACTGCACACCACGCGTCGCTGGTCGGCGCTCCCGGGGCTGCCGATTCCCCGCTCGTACGGACGCTGGGTCGCGCGCGACGACTTCGTCTCCTACCTGGAGAGCTACGCCGAGCACCACGGCATCGAGGTGGCCACCGGCGTCGAGGTCGACTCGGTCGCACGCGACGGGGACGACTGGGTGCTGCACGCCAACGGCGGCCGCAGGCTGACCACGCCGGTCGTCGTCGTGGCCACGGGCTACAACCACACCGCGCGGCTGCCGTCCTGGCCCGGCCGGGAGACCTACGAGGGCGAACTGCTGCACGCCTCGCGCTACCGCAACCCGGAGCCGTACGCGGACAAGGACGTGCTGGTCGTCGGCGCCGGCAACACGGGGGCGGAGATAGCCGCCGATCTCGCCCAGGGCGGGGCCGCACGGGTGCGGCTGGCCGTACGCACCGTCCCGCACATCGTCCGGCGCTCCACCCTGGGCTGGCCCGCGCAGGCCAACGGCATCCTCTGCCGGCGCCTGCCGACGCGGCTCGTGGACGCCCTGGCGGCACGCATGGCGAAGGTCGCCGTCCCGGACCTGTCCGCCCGCGGGCTCCCGCGCCCCGACACCGGGCTGTACACGCGGGCCCGCCAGGGTGCTATCCCCGTACAGGACGTGGGGCTGATCAAGGCCGTACGAAAGGGGAAGGTGGAGCCCGTCGCGGCCGTGGAGTCCTTCGACGGTGCGAAGATCCAGCTCGCCGACGGATCGTCCGTCGCCCCCGACGCCGTCATCGCCGCGACGGGTTTCCGGCGCGGGCTCGAAGACCTCGTCGGCGGCCTCGGAGTGCTCGACGACGCCGGACGTCCGCTGGCGCACGGCCGGCGCACCCACCCGGAGGCCCCGGGGCTGTACTTCATCGGCTACACGAATCCGCTCAGCGGGATGCTGCGGGAGCTGTCGCTGGACGCGCGCCGGATCGCGAAGGCGGTGAACCGGGCCGTCGCCTGACACCGCCTGCCCCAGGGCCGCCCGGTCCAGCTCGTGGCCCTGGCCCCTTCGGCCCCTGGCAGGTCCCGGTGCGGACTCCCTTGCGGGCGCCGTCAGGACGGCTGAGCCGTCCCCCGCCCGGGCTCCGGCTGCCCCCGTCCGCGTATCACCAGGGCCATCAGCGCGGCCGTACCGCACAGCGCGCCGGAGGCGATCCAGGCCACGTCGTAGCTGCCGAAGGTGTCCCGCGCCAGGCCCGTCAGGAAGGCGACCACCGAGGCGCCGACCTGGTGCGAGGCGAGGACCCAGCCGAAGACGATCGCGCCGTTCTCACCGAAGTGCGCGCGGCACAGCGCGATCGTCGGCGGGACGGTGGCGACCCAGTCGAGCCCGTAGAAGACGATGAAGAACAGCATCGGAGGCTGCACGCTCTCCGCGAAGAGCATCGGCAGGAAGAGCAGCGAGACGCCACGCAGCGCGTAGTAGACGGCGAGCAGCCTGCGCGCGTCGAAGCGGTCGGTGAACCAGCCCGAGGCGACCGTCCCCACCAGGTCGAAGACGCCGATGACGGCGAGCAGCGAGGCGGCGGCGGGCACGGGCATGCCGTGGTCGTGCGCCGCGGGCACGAAGTGCACGCCGACCAGCCCGTTCGTCGAGGCCCCGCACACCGCGAAGGTGCCCGCCAGCAGCCAGAAGACCTTGGTACGGGCCGCGTCGCGCAGCGTTCGCAGGGCCCGCTTGGCGGCTCCGGGAGGCGGGGGCGGCGGGGTGACGTATTCGGGGCCCGCTCCGTACGGGAGCACCCCCGCGTCCTCCGGCCGGTCCCGCAGCACGAGCAGCACCAGCGGCACGACCGCGAGCGCCGCGAACGCCACCGTCAGCGACGCCGTACGCCAGCCGGGACCTTCGACCAGCAGCGCGACCAGCGGCAGGAAGACCAGCTGCCCGGCGGCGCCGCCGGCCGTGAGGATGCCGCTGACCAGGCCGCGGCGCTCGATGAACCAGCTGTTGGCGACCGTCGCCGCGAAGGCCAGCGCCATGGAACCGGTGCCGAGGCCGACGAGGAAGCCCCAGCACAGAATGAGCTGCCAGGTGGCGTCCATGAAGACGGTCAGTCCGCTTCCGGCGGCGATGAGCAGCAGCGCCCCGCAGACGATGCGGCGGATGCCGTAGCGCTCCATCAGCGCGGCCGAGAAGGGAGAAGTGAGGCCGTAGAGCAGGACGTTGACGGAGACGGCGGCGGAGATGGTGCCGTGCGACCAGCCGAACTCCTCGTGCAGCGGATCGATGAACACACTGGGCGTGGCCCGGAAACCGGCCGCGCCGACGAGCGCGACGAACGACACCGCGGCCACCCACCAGGCGCGGTGCACGCGCGGTGGACGCCGCCCGGGCGGCGGAGTGACGGGCCGCCCGGGTGCGGGCGCGTGTTCGGGTGCGGTCAGGGGCCGCTTCGGGGGCTCGGTCTCGTGCTCCTGCACGGGTTCCTGCACGGGTTCAGTCGCGCGTTCGGTCACGGAATCAGACTCCGCCGGGGCACATCCGGCGCACGAGTGGCCGGGAGGCCATGTTGTGCGAGGATCGGGCCATGGATGCGAGAGCCTTCGATGCGGGTGTCACGACGGCGGACGCCACGGCTGCGAGTGCTGTGACGACGGGTGTCACGACGGCGGGTGCCGTGACGGCGGACGCCCCGGCTGGAGGTGTCTTCCGCCACCCCGGCCGTCACCGTGTCGCCGTGCTCGTACGGCACGGTCTGCTGCCCATCGAACTCGGCATCCCGCACCGCGTGTTCGGCCGCTCCTGGGACGAGCGCGGCGAGCCGCTGTACGAGGTCGTCACGTGCGCGGTGACGCCCGGCCCGGTCCGTACGGACGCGGACTTCACCGTCGATGTCCGGCACGGTCCCGAGGCGCTGGCCCAGGCGGACACCGTGATCGTGCCCGCGTCGCACGAGCTGGACGACGCGTACGCGAGCGGCCGCCTCGAACCGCCCCTCGCCGGCGCTCTCGCGCTGATCCGGCCCGGCACCCGCGTCGCGTCGATCTGCACGGGAGCCTTCGTGCTGGCCGCGGCCGGGCTGCTGGACGGCAGGCGCGCGACCACGCACTGGTCCTCCTGTGAGCGTCTGCAGCGCCTTCACCCGGACGTCGAGGTCGACCCGGACGTGCTCTACGTCGCCGACGGGCACGTGCTGACGTCGGCGGGCGTCGCGTCCGGAATCGATCTGTGTCTGCACATGGTGCGCGAGGACTTCGGCGCGGAGGTCGCCAACTCGGTCGCCCGGCGCACCGTCGTGCCGCCCCACCGGGACGGCGGCCAGGCCCAGTTCATCGAGCGTCCCGTACCGCAGCCCGGTGTCCACACGACGGGCACCGCCCGCGACTGGGCGCTGCGGCACCTGGAGCGGCCGCTCGGCCTGCGTGATCTGGCGGAGCAGGAGGCCATGAGCGTACGGACGTTCACGCGGCGGTTCCGCGAGGAGGTCGGAACCAGCCCGCAGGTGTGGCTCACGCGGCAGCGCGTCGAGCGGGCGCGGCATCTGCTGGAGAGCAGCGGCCTGGCCGTCGAGAAGGTCGCACGGGACGCGGGATTCGGCTCGGCGTCGTCGCTGCGCCTGCACTTCCAGGCCGCACTGGGGATCTCGCCCAGCGCATACCGGCGCACCTTCCGCGTCCGTGGCGACGCCCCCGAGACGGGCAACGGCGGCAACAGCGGCGGCGGCAGAGGCGGTCGCAGCGTCGACAGGGCGGGCGACGGCGCCGGGGGCGCCGCCGCCTGAACCCGTGCGTCCACGCCGGCGGGGCGCGCCTACGCGGGTAAGACGCCGTCCGGGCCGCTCACCGCGCCCGCCGTCAACTGCCGGGCGGGCGGGCCGGAGAGAGCGGACAGCAAGCCCTGGCATCCCTGGCCGGGCCCGGGCGTGTCCAGTTCGCACCAGATGCGCTTGCCGAAGCCCTCCCTCTGCCAGCCCCAGCGGTCCGCGAGCCCCGAAACCAGCTCCAGGCCACGCCCGTTGGTGTCGTCGCCTTCGGCGTGACGCTGACGTGGCGGGCATGTGCTCATGTCGGCCACCTCCAGGCGTACGGCCCCCGGCGCATGGCGTCCGGGCAGCAGCATGCGGAGCACCGACGGAGTGCCCGCATGCACAACGGCGTTGGTCACCAGCTCGGAGACCAGCAGGAGCACCGTCTCCGCCAGCGCCTCGTCACCGCCGATTCCCCAGCCGGCCAGCCTGGTCCTGGCCCATCTGCGTGCGCGCCCCACCTCCGCCGGGTCCGCCCCGATCTCCAACTGCACCTGAAGCACCCGCACTGCTCACACCGTCCGAACTGGCAAGCACATCGCCTCGCGTCCTCATGAGGTCACGGACCGTGACCCCGTCGGAGAACAGCATGATTGACGCATAGTTGGGGCAACAAGCGCTTCGGGCATATTCCGGCGCAAAGGACCAGCCGTGCTGCATACTGCGCGGCACCACTTGGAAGACCGCACCGGCCCGGCCCCGCGCACGCGCTTGCGGTACGGGCGGAGAATCGCGGCGGGACGGGGCGGCGCAGGCGAGGGCCGGACGACGGAACGGGTCGGCACAGGCGAGGGCGGGACGGACGATCCGCGGCCGGCGGCGGCTCCGGCCGCACGACGTCCAACGGGTCGACGGGGCAGGCCGGTTGACGGATCAGTCAGCCAGGCCGAAGGGTTCAGTCCCGCTGAAGGGCCAAAGCGAGGGGAGCGGGAGAGTCAGGCGGAGAGCGGACCGGCCGCCGTCTGCTGGGTGGCGGCGGGCAGATCCGGATAGCAGTCGAAGAGGCGTCGCACGCCGAGCGCCGCCAGCACGCGGTTCACATGTGATCCGTCCTCCGCGCCCTGCGCGGGGAGAATCAGCCGCAACTGCCCGGCACAGGAGCGCATCAGCCGCCTCGAAGCGATCAGGACTCCCACACCGCTGGAGTCACAGAAGAGCACTTCCGAAAGATCGAGAACGAGACTGCGCCGTCCGTCGGCAACGGCGTCGTGTACGTGCTGCCGCACGGCGGGCGAGGTGACCAGATCCATCTCTCCGGAGACCCGGAGAACGGCCCACTCCCCCCGTTCCTCCTCCAACACCTTCAACGACACGTCCTCGTATCCCCTTCGCTCGACTACGCCTGCCTGGGCCCTGCGCCTACCGGAATGGTCCCTTCCCTGTTCGGCTGCCCGGCCCCCCACGGTCAAAACGAGCCACTCACCTGAGCCTATGCGCTCGGAAGGCGTCCTCCCCCGCAATCGTCACAGTCATACCCGCATGACCCCCTGGCAATTTCGGGTGTGATCACGCGCCGACACTTCCTGAGCAATGCCGCAACGTGACGGGATCGACACCATCAGCGATCAGCACTGGAGGCACATTGCCGCAAAGGGGCGTGCGTTGTCAGCCCCTCGCACTACATTCGAGGTGCCGGGTTGCGAGAGGATCACGGCAGGCACGGCAATCGGCAATGGAGGCACTCCCCCTCGCTCCTCCCCCTCGCTTCGCGGGGAGGTGCCCCCAGGGGGACCTCCACCCAGGCCGAAGGCTCTGGGGGAGGCACGGATCGGCTGGGAGTCACCATGGCGAACGAGACACCACCGCGCTGGGACCGGAAGATGCAGCAGCGTCTCGCGCGTGGAGAAGCCGCAGCACTGGGCGAGTTGTACGACCGTTTCGCTTCGCTTGTGCACAGTCTGTCCCACCGGGTGCTCGACGACGAGTCGGCTGCCGACCGCGCCACGCGCGACGTCTTCGGTTACATCTGGGAGAACCCGCACGCCTATGACCCGAAGAAGGGCCCGATGCGCTCCTGGATAGCGGGAGTCACACAGGAGATCGCGGCCGGATGGCTGCGCAGACAGCACAGCGGACAAGGCCCGCAGCCGCCGGAGTCCCCGGAGCGGCGTGAGCAGATCGAGGAGAAGGTCCGCGCCGCGTCCACGGCCGCGCGCGCCGACTACATCGTCACGTCGATGCCCTCCTCCCTGCGTGCCGCCCTTGAACTGACGTACTTCCAGCGCCGCGACTACCGCCAGGCGGCACGGCAGTTGGACGTCACGGAGGACGAGGCCCGGCGCCGGCTGCGGCTCGGCCTGCAGCTGCTGTCCTCGGCGGCGAGCCATCCGATGCCCGCACACCCGACCGCCCTGGGGCGTCCACGGTGAACGGGCCGTACGAAGACTTCCCCGGCGGACGGGACGGCGGCACCGGAGGCGCCGGCGGCACAGGAGGCACCGGGGACGGTGAGGGCGGCGCCCGGGGCGGCGCGCACCGCATACCACCGCCGCGGAGCCCCGCGGAGGACTCACCGTTCGAGCCGTACGAACCGCGGTCTCAGGAACCAGAACCAGAACCGGAACCGCGGCCACGACCGGACGCGGCCGACGCACAGGAGGCGCAGGACGCACCCGAAGTGACGGAGCTGCCACGGCAGTTCGAGCTCCGCGAACCGCCGGCACCGCACCCCGGCACGGCCCCGGCGCCGCACGGTCCGTCCGGCCGGACCCCGCCCCGAGGGCAGCCGCTGCCCCAGGAGAAGGCCACGCACGGCGAGCAGGCCGGGCCCGAAGAGCAGCCCGCGTCCGGGGAACAGCCCCTGCCCGAAGGCCTGTCGGCCGGACAGCTCGACCACCGCGTGCTGAAGTCCCTGCTCGGAGCGTGGGCGCTCGCCGCCTGTTCCGCGGAGGAGACGGCCGCCGTCGAAGGCCATCTGAGCGAATGCGGCGCCTGTGCCGATGAGGCGCTGCGGCTGCGCGACGCCGTCGGGCTCCTGCATCCGGAGGACAGCCTCGACCTGGACCCGATGCTGCGCTCACAGGTGCTGGAGGGCTGCATGGTGCGGCGCGCGCCGCGCGTTCCGGTGCCCGAGTGGGCCGCCCCCTACGACGCGGAGGCCTCCCGGCTCGACGCCCTGCTGCGGGACATGGCGGACGCCGAGTGGTTCGCACCCGTTCTGCTGCGCTGGTTCGACGGGCGGCAGCACGCGGAGCGTGAGACGACGGTCGCCGGGGTCATCGCTCATCTGCTCGCCGTCGACGGCCTGGTGGCCACCGCGCTGGGGCTGCCCGACCCGCTGGACGCCGCCGTCCCGGAGCGCGCCGCGCAGGGCGGCGGACCGTCCGGTCCCGCGCGGCGCACGGAGGAGTTCTGGAACGCCGACTGCGATGTGCTCCGCACGCCGAGTGCCCGCGGTCCGTGGCGGGAGCAGGGTCACGCCATGGTGCGTACGGCGTCGTTCGCCGGCAGCGGCGCCGCCGGACTCGACGTCCTCTACGGCGACTTCACTCTCCCCGTCCGTGACGCGCTCCTCGACCGGGCCTTCGAGTGCTGGATGCACGCGGAGGACATCGCCGACGCCATCCACTATCCGTACACGGCACCGCAGGGCAAGCACATGCACCGCATGGTCGACCTCGCGGCGCGGCTGCTGCCCGGGACGATCGCCTGGCGCCGCCGTACGGGCCTGGCGGGAGCACCGCAGCGGCTGACGACCGCGGGAGCCCCGGGGCGCGCGCTCCATCTGGAGGTGGAGGGCGACGGCGGGGGCGACTGGTACATCCCGCTGGACTCGCCCGCGGCGTCCGTTCGCCCGGACGACGCGGTGGCTCATGTGGCCCTGGACAGCTACGAGTTCTGCCAGCTCGTGGCCGGTCACGTGCCGCCGCTGGAGACCGCTGCGGGCCAGGACGGCGACCCGGAGGCCGTACGGGACGTCCTGTTCGCGGCGGCCTCGCTCTCCCGCATGTAGGGCACCCCCGACCAGCCCCGGCGGCGCGACGGGCGGACCGCCCGGCCGTCAGGCGAAGACGACGGTGCGGTGTCCGTTCAGCAGCACCCGGTGCTCGCTGTGCCACTTGACCGCCCGCGCGAGCGCCTGGCACTCGACGTCACGCCCCACGGCGACGAGCTGCTTCGGCGACGCCTCGTGGCCCACCCGCTCGACCTCCTGCTCGATGATCGGGCCCTCGTCGAGCTCCGCGGTCACATAGTGCGCCGTGGCACCGATCAGCTTGACGCCGCGGGCGTGCGCCTGGTGGTAGGGCCGTGCGCCCTTGAAGCTCGGCAGGAACGAGTGGTGGATGTTGATGATCCGGCCGGGCAGCTGCTTGCACAGGCTGTCGGAGAGGACCTGCATGTAGCGGGCCAGCACGACCAGTTCGACGTTCTCCTCCTCGATCAGGTGCAGCAGCCTCGCCTCGCTCTCCTGCTTGCTCTCCTCGCTCCCCTTCGTCACCGGGATGTGGTGGAAGGGGACGCCGTATGAGCCGGCCAGCCCCTCGAAGTCGGTGTGGTTGGAGACCACGGCGGCGATGTCGACCGGAAGGGCGCCGCTGCGGGAGCGGAAGAGCAGGTCGTTGAGGCAGTGGCCGAAGCGGCTGACCATCAGGACGACGCGCATGCGCTCCTCCGCCGGATGCACCTGCCAGTCCATGTGGAAGGAGTCGCCGACCGCCGAGAAGCTCGCACGCAGCTTGTCCACCGTCACGCCGGGGTCGGCGGAGAAGTGGACGCGCATGAAGAACAGGCCCGTGTCGTGGTCACCGAACTGCTGGCTGTCCTCGATGTTGCAGCCCGTCATGAAGAGATAGCTCGACACGGCGTGCACGATGCCCTGCTTGTCAGGACAGGAGAGCGTGAGGACGTACTCCTCGCGGACTCCGCCGGAACGGGAGGACGTGGGGTGCTGTGCGGTGTCCCCGGAGGCGGTCCCGGAAGTGGCCCGGGAGGCGGTCCCGGAGGCGGTCCCGGAGGTGGTCCCGGCATCGGCGTGCGGCTGGCTCATGTGCCAAGCCTTGCACAGCCGGAGGGCCCCTCCCGACCGGTGTTCTTGAGGCGGAGTCCTGCGTTCCTCAGACGGAGTGCAGCATGATCGCCAGCACGTCGAGGGAGCGGGGCGCCTCGTCCGGGTCGTCGCCGTCGTTCGTGGCAAGCCGTACGTGTGCGTCGCGTGCCGCCCGTACCGCTTCGGACCAGCCGTGGTGCTCCATGTACGAGGCGACGGGGGCGTCGGCGCCGACCTGGTGCATTATGCGCAGCACGCGCAGCACCGCGGTGTCGACGAGGGCGGCCTCCTGCGAGTCGCGGAAGATCGTGCCGACATACTTCTCGGCCGACCAGTTGTCCAGCCAGGTGTCCTCGACGAGGCGGTACACGGCGTCGGTGACGTCGCCGTAGCCGGGCCGGCCCGTCGCCCAGCAGTCCTGCTGGAAGGAAGGGTCGGAGAGCATGTGCAGCGCCGAGCGCACGTTGCTGCGCCAGCGCCACCAGGGCATGTCATGGACGGGCATGGGGTCCATGGTGGTGGACCGGGGGGTGCGACGGGAAGCCCTCGCCGAATCTCGCTCGGAGGAAGCCCGGGGCACGGAACGCTGCTGCATGGTTCTCGACCATACGTTCCCCTGTGCGGACCTCTGACCGGGGCCCCGCGTCAGAGTTCGCCGACCTGCCGCTGCTGGAGCCCGTACTTCTTCGCCGTGGGATTCCAGAGCTTGGCCGCCTGCTTCTTGGCGGCCGTCGCCTCGCCGCTGGAGCGCGCGCCCAGGCCGGTGTGCGTGGTCGTACGCGCCTTGCCCTTGCGGCAGCCCTTCTTGCCGGCGGTCTGGTCGGCCCAGGTCGCGTAGTGGCTGTCGGCGGAGGCGGAGGACTTCCAGGCTCGGGTGAGGGAGGACTTCAGCTGGGCGTTGGCGGGGATGTCACCCGTCTCGACCTTGCCGAGGCGGGTGACCAGGCTGTTGCGCTGCCCTGCCGCGGCCCGCAGATCACTGGCGGCCTGCTTGAGCTTCTTGCAGGACTTGATGTTCTCCACCGAACGGATCACCGTGGCGCGGCTGTTGTTGCTGTCCGCGAGAAGCTTGTCGAGCTCCTTGGCCTGCGCCTCGGCGGGGTCGGGCCCCTCGGACTTCTCACTCGCGGGTGCCGCGGAGGACTTGCTCCCGGACTTCCGGTCGTCCTTGTCGCCGCCGCTCAGCGCGGCGCCCGCCACCATGCCCACACCGGCGACGACGGCGACGCCGACCCCGATCAGGATGCCGGGCGACATGCGGGAGATCGCGCTGCGCTCCGCGTTGCGGCGGGCGGCGCGGCCCTGCGGCGGCTCCCACTGGCCGTTCTGCGCGCCCTGGCCCGGAACCTGGCCGTGGGCCTGTCCGTAACCGGGACCCTGACCGTACGGACCGGACGGACCGGCGGGACCTGGCTGCCCTCCGGACTTGCCGAGGCCGCCGACCCCTCCGCCGCGGCGCTGACGTGCGACCGCCCCGTCGAAGAGGGGAAGGCTCTGTGTCGCGCCCGGCTCACCGGAGCCGGGCGCGGCCCCCGGCTCGGAACGGAAGAGGCTCTCGAACCCGGCCGGGGGCTGGGGCTGGGGCTGCTGGGCCGGGCCGCCGTGACCGCCCTGCCCGCCGGCGGGGGCCTCGGGCGGCAGCGGCGAACGGAGCTGTGCCGTCGACTCGGGGTCGGCGGCCGGCGGGCCGCCGGTCTGCGGGGGAAGCATCTGCGTCGCCTCGGCGTCGGCCACGGGCGGGGCCTGACCGGGCTGGTACTGACCGTGCTGGTACTCGCCGGGCAGGGGCGCTCCACCGGTAACCGGCGGTATGTACTGCGTGGCGTCGGCCGACGCGTCCGCGGCGGGAGCCGCCGAAGCGAACTGCTGGGCGGCGGGCGGCTGTTGGGCCGGCTGCGGCGACTGCGGCGGCAACTGCCCGTTCCCGTACCAGGCCTGGCCTGCCTGCGGTTGGGGCGTCTGCGGTGCGTGCGGCGCGTAGGGCGCGTACGGGCCCTCCCCTGGCTGCGCGGCAGGCAGAGGAGCGCCGGCGGCCGTCTCCGGCTGTACGGACGCAGGCGGCTGGCCCTGGGAGTGGGGAGCGGGCGGCGGCGTGGAATCGCCGCCGCCGAGTCTCCCGCCCCGATCGGCGCCCGCCTCCTCCGTGGTCCCCGGCAGCGAGTGCTGCTGAGGCGGCATGGCGGCGGGCGGCTGCTGCCCGGGCATGGCAGGCGGTGTCTGCGGCGGAGGAGGGAGCGGCGAACCCGAGTGCTCCCCCGACGTCACGGCCGCCTGCGACTGAGGCCCCCAGGGCTCGCCCCAGGGCTGCCCCGCTGTCGGCTGCCGCTGGGCCTCGTCGACCTGACGCTGCTGTTCCGGGGTCCAGGGGTCGCCGTTCGCCGGCAGCACGACACCCTCGTAGAGGGGCTGGTCGCCCTGTCCACGTCCGCTGTGCGCTGTCACCGGGACTCCTCGATCGATCAACTGACTGCCGGAACCGTCGGGTCACGCTACCGGGTGGCCACGAGGAGCGACCACGCAGCTGATGGGGCGACACCAACCCTTCACCTCGGATATGGAGCAAACCCGAACAGAAACGCACTTAGGCGGCCGCGGAGGCCTCCAGCCGCGCCGTGAACTCCCGCACGACCGGCTCCTTCACAAACGGCACAAGTCGCCGCCGGAAGTCCTGGAGGTACTCGGCGCCGCGGCCCGAGCGGAGAGTTGAGAGAAGTTCCATCCCGTTTGCACCGGTATGGCAAGCGTGTTCAAGCTCACGTTTCTCCAACTGGGCGGACGCCAGCAGGAACGTACCGATGGCCCGCCGCCGCACCCGGTCGGCGGGATGGCCCGCAAGTGACTCACCTGCCAGTTCGGCGGCCTCCCGCGGCCGCCGCAGATCCCGGTGGCAGTGGGCCAACTCGTCGGCGAGATAGGCGCGTCCGAAATGTGAGATCCACACCGGGTCGTCGGACGGGTCTCCCGCCACCGCCCGTTCCATCGCCGACTGCGCCCTGCCCGCCGCCTCCAGGCACGCCCGTACGTCTCCCAGCAGCGCGTGCCCCCGCGCCTCGGCCACGCAGAACATCGCCTCGGTACGGGGAGTGGCGTGGCCCCGTGCCCCCTCCTGCGCCGCGCGCGCCAACTGGGCCGCCTCGCGCGGGTTTCCGAGCGACGCCGTCAGATGGCTCATGCTCGCCGCCAGTACGTATCCGCCGTATGCGCGGTCACCGGCGGCCTGCGCCAGACGCAGCGCCTGGATGAAGTGGCGCTGCGCCAGACCGGTCTGCCCGGTGTCGACGGCCATGTAGCCGGCGAGTTCGGTGAGCCGTGCCGCCGCGGCGAACAGGGCACGCCCCACCCCTTCCTTGTACGAGCCGACGAGCAGCCCGGAGACCACGCTGTTGAGGTAGTGCACGACGACGGGACGCACGTGCCCGCCGCCGAAGCGGTGGTCGAGCTGACAGAGCGAGTTCGTGGTCGCCCGCACGGCCGCTACGTCGGACATGCCCACGCGCGGCCCGGCGCTCCGCGCGACCTGCCCGTCCGGCGTGGTGATCAGCCAGTCCCGGCTGGGCTCGACGAGCGCGGACGAGGCGACGGTCGAACCGCCGAAGAAACCCTGGCGTCCGACGTCGCTGCGCCACAGCTCGCACACCTGCTCTATGGCTCCGGCGACTGTCGGCGCGAAGTGCAGCCCGACGCCGGCGGCCTGGTTGCGGCCGTCGGCCATTCCGATCTCGTCGAGCGTGACCGTGCGCCCCAGTTTCCGGCCGAGCGCCTCGGAGATGACCGCGGGGGCCCGGCCCCGGGGCTGCTGGCCGCGCAGCCAGCGCGCGACGGACGTCTTGTCGTAGCGCAGATCCAGTCCGTGCTCCACACCGCAGACGTTGACCCGCCTCGCGAGCCCCGCGTTGGAACAATTGGCTTCCTGGATGAGTGCCTGCAGCTTTTCGTTGGGCTGCCGAGCGACCAGAGGCCGGGCGGTCATGTATCCCCCTCAGGACGACATTGGATGACCACTGCCCAGGACATATGCCCGTGTCTCAGTCGACGCACCGTCTTCCGGACAGCGCACCGCAGTGTGGAACTACCCCTTACGCCCGGACACTTACGCGTGCGCCCCCCGCAGTGCCCCTGTGCGCCCTGCGGCTCCCGCCGCAACCGGGCGCTTCTCCGGCCCCGGAGAAGCGCGGGGATACAGGGGAGGGCGACCACGACGGCGAGGGTCCGGCAGGGCGACCACGACCGGCAGACTCGTCCGCTCGGCCGGACACGGCTACCCGTCGGCGGGAAGCACCGCCTGGAGAAACGGTTCGACCACACGGCGCCAGTCGGTGGGCTGATCGAGATGCATGAGGTGACCCGCATCCGGCACCTCCGCGTAGATCCCACGCGGCAGCACACGGACCATCTCCTGGGCCTCGGCGCGGCCGAGTTCGCCGTCGATGCCCCGTACGACGAGCGTCGGGCAGACCACGCGCGCCAGCTCGTCCCAGTGCGCGTCGTGCACCCACGTCTCGCGCACCTGCAGCATCTGCCGCCGGGAGAAGACCGGCCACCAGCCGTCGTCCTTCTCCGTCATCACCTCGGTGAAGAAGTCGCCCCTGGAAGCCTGCGGCCGCTCCAGCGCCGGATCCTCCTCGCCGAACCACCGGCGTACGTCGGCGAGGGTGGCGAACGGCACCGGCCAGGACTTGAACCACTCCTCCCACTCCCGCTGGGACTGCTCCCCGAGCGCCGCCGCCTTCATGTCGCAGATGATCAGGGCGTGTACGAGGTCGGGCCGCTTGGCGGCGAGCTGCCAGGCCGTCAGGGCGCCCATGGAGTGGCCGATGAGCGCCACCGGCGCCAGATCCAGCTGTTCGATCGCGGCCTCGGCGTCCGCGACGAACTCCTCGCGGTCGTAGGGGTCCCGGTCGTCGCCGGCGACGGGCTTCTCGCTGCGTCCGTGGCCCCGCTGATCGAGGCCCACGGCCCGGTAGCGGCCCGAGAGCCAGCGCGCGGTGTCGGCCCAGTGCGCCGCACGGCCCATCAGACCGTGCAGCAGCAGCACGCTCTTCGACCGCGTTAACGGCTTGCTCTCCCGGGCCCCGGCGCCGGGCTCCGCTTCCGGGCCGCACTTGGGCACGTCGGAGAACTCCCATGCCGCGAGCCGGACTCCGTCCGAACCAGTCACGTCGAGCCGTCGCACCATCCGCTCCGGCACCCCCATTCCTTCTGACCGCTCCCCCACGCTATCGAACTTCTATTCGAACGCGCCGCGGTCCAGTGGAAACCCCTACTTTCGAGTGACTGCGTTCAAGGGTTGATCGCCGGGGTCGTGGAAAGACAGCTACCGGGAGGAGGGCTGACCCTGAGAGCTCGGGGCTCTGGGTCGCCTCTAGGGGAAAAGGGGAGGCGGGGCCCCGGACGCCGAAGGCGCCGGGGCCCTTGTCATGGCGGGTGCCGCGGCGCTTGCCCGGCCGCAGGCCGGGGAGTGCGAGGCTTCCGGGACCGGCGGGCCGGACGCGACACCCGGGCCCGAAAAGCAGGGGTCTGCGAGGCGGTTCGGATCCGCGCGAGGACGGGTCCGGTCTGGGCGGCGTCCCGCCTCCCGCTCCGCCGGCCAGCTCGGCCCGCATAGCGCGATCCATCGACGGCTCCCCTCCGCCCGTACATGCGTAGCCACAGCGTCGCACGGCGCATGGCCGGGCACCCGGTTTACCGTAACTTTCGTACCGGCAGGCCTCTTTGGGAAGATGTTCCGCTTTCAGTCCGGGCGCACATGCCCGGCGCACACACCCTGACCTGCTGACGGGCCGTCAGGGATTGCGAAAGCCGCAGCCGCCGCTCGAACCGGCGTACACCGGAGACCCGGAACCCCGCGAATCCGGATACGCCGGGAACCGACTACGCCGGGATCAGCGCCGCGCGACGAACACGTGCGAAGCGATGTCCGAATCCAGCTCGGCCGCCTCGCCGCTGCTGCCGATCTGCACACCGCCCGTCGCACCGGTGTGGACGCTCACGACCGCGCCAGGCTGCACGCCCGCACGCCGCAGCGTGTACATCAGCTGCGAGTCCATCTGGATCGGCTCGCCGATGCGGCGCACCACGACGGTCTTCGCGTCGCCGCCCGCCTCCAGATCCGTGAGGCTGACCATTCCCTCGTCGAGGAAGGACTCGGTCTCCGCCTGCTCGCCCAGCTCCTCCAGGCCCGGGATGGGATTGCCGTACGGCGACTCCGTCGGGTGCCGGAGCAGCTCGAGGACGCGGCGCTCGACCGCCTCGCTCATCACGTGCTCCCAGCGGCACGCCTCCGCGTGCACCTGCTCCCATTCCAGGCCGATCACGTCGACCAGCAGGCACTCGGCCAGCCTGTGCTTGCGCATCACGCGGGTGGCGAGCCTGCGGCCCTCGTCGGTCAGCTCCAGATGCCGGTCCCCGGCCACCTTCACCAGGCCGTCCCGCTCCATGCGCGCCACGGTCTGACTCACCGTCGGCCCGCTCTGGTCGAGGCGCTCGGCGATACGGGCACGCATGGGGACGACGCCTTCTTCTTCGAGCTCCAGAATGGTGCGGAGATACATCTCCGTGGTGTCGATCAGTCCGGACATGCGTGCCCCTCGTCAGTCGTGCATCGTGGCCCTGCTCCAATTCTGACGCATCGGTCGGACAACCGTCCCTCCCTGGACGCATCGCTCTCTTGACAGACGACTGGTCCAGACCTCTAACGTGATCACGCCGCACCCGGACGGGGACGAACCGGCGGCCGGCGGCCAGGGCCCGACGAAGGGCACGGAGACGCACACGACGAGACCCGGGGGGACCTGCGGGATGAGCGACAACACGCTGGCGAGCGACTTCTTCGACGCCGCGATATCCCTGCTCCAGCAGGTCAGGGACGCCGCCGCGGAGGACATCGCCGCCGCGGGGACGCTGCTCGCCCGCACCGTCGAGGACGGCGGCCGCGTCTTCGCCTTCGGCGCCGGGCACTCCTCGCTCCCCGCCCAGGACGTCGTCTACCGAGCCGGCGGCCTCGCCGTGATGAATCTGCTGCCGGTTCCGGGCGCAGTCGGGGTCGATGTGCGCCCCGCCACGCTCGGCAGCGCCCTGGAGCGTGTGGACGGGCTCGCCTCCGCCGTACTCGACACCGGTCCCGCCCGCGAAGGCGACCTTCTCTTCGTGATCTCCCTCTCCGGCCGCAACGCGCTGCCGGTGGAGATGGCGTCGCACGCACGCACCCTCGGGATCAAGGTCGTCGGCGTGACCTCCGTGGCCTACGCGCACGAGACGACCTCACGCCACTCCAGTGGAACCTTCCTCAAGGACCACTGCGACATCGTCCTCGACAGCCGGATACCGGTCGGGGACGCCGAGTTGAGCACCGACGGCGTCCCGGCGCCCTTCGGTCCTGCGTCGACCGTCGTCACCAGCGCGCTGATGCAGGCCGTGGTCGCCACCGCCGCCGGTGAACTCGTCTCCCGCGGGATCGAACCCCCGCTGCTGCGCTCGGGGAACGTCGACGGCGGGCTCGCCTGGAACGACACCGTCATGGAGCGCTACGCGGACCGCATCTTCTACCACTGACGTGCCGGCCGGCCGACCGGCCGGCGCGCTGCCAGGCCGGTGCGCCGCCACTCCTCAGTGACCGGCGCCGCCCGGCCCCCGCGGCGCCTGGGTCAGCTGCGCCATGTCCACGGCCGCGGCGATGCGTACGGCGATGTCCTCCGCGTACGCGGCGTCCGAACGGTCGAAGGAGCGGCGGCTCGCTCCCCGCAGGAAGGTGACCACCCCCAGCGTGCGGCCCCGGCTGCGCAGCACCGTGCACAGCCCGTGCACCGTGCCGTCCGGCCACTTGCGGGCCGCCGCCCAGCCCTCGATCACGGCACCGCCGGCCGATCCGGCGGCAGCGACTCCCCCGACACTGGCCCTTACCGAACCGCAGCGCGCGTAGGCCTGATGCGCCGGGTGCCCCTCCGCGTAACTGACGGGGATGCCGCCGAAGGCCCCCTGACCGGCCTGCCCGGCGGCCATGTGCCGCTGGAGCGACGGCACCGGGTCCGGCCCGGAGGCGGGCGTCGCCGCGACCCGTACCAGGCCCGGCTCGCTGCCCTGCCCGTCGGCGTCGAAGGCGTCGAGGCCGTGGCTGTCGCCCCTCTCGCCGTCCCCGGCCGGGAGGGCGAGGTCCAGCAGGGCGTGATCGGCGAAGCCGGCAAGCGCGAAGTCGAGATGGACGGTCGCCGCTTCCATGGGCTTCTCGCACTCGGCGGCGGCACGCGCGGCACGGTGGAGCTGGTTGTCGCGGAAGCGCAGCCGGTCGGCCTCCTGCTCCATGCGCTTGGAGTCGGTCACGTCCTGGAAGAGCCACGCGACCCCCAGCGGCACCGGCGCCTCCGCCATGGGCGAGGACAGCCGGAGGAATCCGCTGCGCCAGCACCTGCGGGCCCCGTACGCCTCGCCCTGCCCGGCTCCCTGCGGGCCCGCGCCTGCCGCCTCCCCCGGCCCGGGTCCGCGACGGCCCGACCGGAGGGTCACCCAGATCTCGGCCGGAGCGGAGGGCGGCCCGTCGGCCAGCACATGCTGGAGCGCGCCCTCCAGTTCCTCCACGCCCTGGTCGACGAGCTCACCCAGCGGACGTCCGAGCATCGCGGCACGCGAGACGCGGAAGGCGCTCGCCGCGGAGACGTTCACGACGGCGGGACGCAGATCGGCGTCGACCAGGACCACGCCCCAGGTCGCGTCCTCGAAGAGGCATTCGCTCAGCGCGATGGAGCGCTCCAGGTCGATCTGCGCGTGCACCTCGCTGAAGGCGCAGTAGACACCCATGGGACTGCCGTCCGCCGCGACGACGCCGGAGGCCTGCGTCCGTACGAGCAGCCGGCGGCCGTCCTTCGTCAGCAGCGCGAACTCGTGGACCTGCCGCCCCGGTGTGTCCATCGCGGAGAACAGCCGGGCCTGCACCTGCTCCGCGTCCGCCTCGCGCAGCGCCCAGCCCGCCAGGCCCTTGCGGCCGACGGCCTCCTCCTGCGTCCAGCCCAGGAGGCGCTCCGCCTCACGGTTCCAGTGGGTGACCGCTCCGTCGGCGTCGAATGCGCACAGCGCCGCGTCCATGCCGTCCAGCAGCGCGGCGAGCAGCAATTCGTCGTCGGGCCCCTGCCTGTCGTCGCCGTCCGACGACGAAGCAGCGTGGGTCCTGGATCGAGCGGACACCTGAGCACCCCCAGCCGAACGCGCCGATTGACTGCCGCTTGCCGCTGCGCGTACGGATCATTCAACTCGAACGTGACGCAGCGCACACGCAGTTCAGCGAAATCGTTGCCGCCCCGAAATCGCTTGCCAGTGTCTTTCGCGCTGCCTAGCGTGCTGAGTACACGAGAAAGGAGGTGATCCGGTAAATGATGCTTACCCGGACGCGTGAGGTGGCTGCGGCCTAGAGCCGACGCCACAGTGTGACGCCGGTATCGCCGGCCAATCTCAATGCAGTCACCCGGCCCGCGGGCTCGTCGGACTCGTCCGACCGGCGCCGTTCGCCCACCGCGAGCGGAGCAGCCCGCGGGCCGTTCTGCGTCTGTCCGCCTCCGCGGACGCTGAACGCGCCGGCCCCCGGGCATCGCGGCCCAGGCGGCGGTCCTTCCCCGGGTGCGGCGGCACAGGGCCCGCCGCGAGGCGCGCGGCCACCCGCGCGCAGCCATCCCCCCGTGCGAGGGTCCGGAAAAGTTCAGGGGCAGAGCCGCTCGACCGTCCAGCCCTCCGGGGACTGCTGCCCGCCGGCGCCGGCCGTACGGACATAGCGAAGCCGGTCGTGCAGCCGGTTCTCCCGGCCCTGCCAGAACTCGACCGACTCGGCCCGCACCCGGAAGCCGCCCCAGCCGGGAGGCGCCGGCACGTCCTCGTCCTCCGGATAGCGCTCCGCGAGGGCGGCATAGAGGCGGTCGAGTTCCGCCCTGGACGCCACCGTCGAGGACTGCTCGCTGGCCCAGGCGCCCAGCTGCGAGCCGTGCGGGCGGGTACGGAAGTAGGCCGCGGTCTCGTCCCTTCCGATCCGCTCGGCGATGCCGGAGACGATGATCTGCCGCGCGATGGGGTGCCAGGGGAAGAGCAGCGACGTCTGCGGGTTCACCTCGAGCTCGCGGCCCTTGCGGGAGCCGTAGTTGGTGAAGAAGACGAAGCCGCGCTCGTCGTACTGCTTCATCAGGACCGTGCGGGAGCTGGGCATGCCGTCCGCGCCGGCGGTGGAGACGATCATGGCGTTCGGTTCGTGGAGGCCGCTCGCGGCGGCGTCGGCGAACCAGCGCGCGAACTGGCCGTACGGGTCGGGCGCGAGCTCCTGCTCCGAGATGCCCTCGGCGCGGTAGCGGGCGCGCATCGCGGCGGGGTCGAGGACGGTCAGGGGAGCGTGGCGGGCGGCGTCTTCGTCAGCGTCGGGCACGCGTTCATCTTGCAGCATCGTCCGCTGCGTCGTCCGTGTGCCTGATCTCACCCCGTACACGGATGTCCGGGGCCGCGGGCAGGCTCCAGAATCGTCAGCCGGGCCATGGGGATGTTCCCCGGCACCCCTGCCGCGGCCCGTGTGCGGAGGAGTTGCCGGGCCGCCCCGTCACGGCCGTACGGACCAGGGGTGACCACGCTCCGCACGGGGCAGGCCCTGAAGTGGCGACGTCACGGTCCGCCAGCCGGCCTCCGGCGGTGGAACCCCCGCGTACCCGTCAGACCCGACACCGGCGAATCCGGTCGCGCCCCCGGCGTCCGGCGCCGACAACCTCATGAGGAGCCGCCTGATGTCCGACTTCGTACCCGGGCTCGAAGGAGTCGTCGCGTTCGAGACGGAGATCGCCGAACCCGACAAGGAGGGCGGCGCGCTGCGCTACCGCGGCGTGGACATCGAGGACCTGGTCGGGCACGTGTCGTTCGGGAACGTGTGGGGCCTGCTGGTCGACGGGAGCTTCAACCCCGGGCTGCCGCCGGCCGAGCCGTTCCCCATCCCCGTGCACTCGGGCGACATCCGCGTCGACGTCCAGTCGGCACTGGCGATGCTCGCTCCCGTCTGGGGCCTGAAACCGCTGCTCGACATAGACGAGCGGCAGGCACGGGACGACCTGGCGCGCGCGGCGGTGATGGCGCTGTCGTACGTCGCGCAGTCGGCGCGCGGGCCGGGCGTTCCGATGGTGCCGCAGCAGGAGATCGACAAAGCCGAGACGATCGTCGAGCGCTTCATGCGGCGCTGGCGCGGCGAACCCGACCCCAAGCACGTCGCTGCCGTGGACGCCTACTGGACCTCCGCGGCCGAACACGGCATGAACGCCTCCACGTTCACCGCCCGCGTCATCGCCTCCACCGGCGCCGACGTCTCGGCCGCGCTGTCCGGCGCGGTCGGCGCGATGTCGGGACCGCTGCACGGCGGAGCACCGTCCCGGGTGCTCGGCATGATCGAGGAGATCGAGCGCACGGGCGACGCCGAGGCCTTCGTGAAGCGTCAACTCGACCGCGGCGAGCGCCTGATGGGCTTCGGGCACCGCGTCTACCGTGCGGAGGACCCGCGGGCGCGCGTGCTGCGCCGTACGGCCGAGGAGCTGGACGCGCCGCGCTACGAGGTGGCGCAGGCGCTGGAGCGCGCGGCGCTGAAGGAGCTGCACGAACGCCGTCCGGACCGGGTCCTGGCGACGAACGTGGAGTTCTGGGCGGCGATCGTGCTGGACTTCGCCGAGGTGCCCGCGAGCATGTTCACCTCGATGTTCACGTGTGCGCGCACGGCCGGCTGGGCGGCGCACGTACTGGAGCAGAAGCGCACGGGGCGTCTGGTGCGGCCCTCGGCGCGGTACACCGGCCCGGGCCCGCGCGATCCGCGTGAGGTCGACGGGTTCGGGGAGGCGCTCCACTGACCCCGCACCCGAGTCGGTAGGAGGCGGCGGGAGCCCGGCTGCCCGCGCGTGTTCAGTCCGCGTCCGCATCTTCCGTGGCGGCGGGCTCCGTGACGCAGCCGTCGGGCCCCGTGACGTAGCCGTACAGCAGGCCGGAGCCCTCCAGCATGGCCAACGCCCGCCTGTCCAGCTCCTCCTGGCGCTGGGCGACCGCTGCGCGCAGCTCGTCCGTGCTGCCGGTGCGGCGCAGCCCGTCGAGTACGGCGACGACGCGCGGCAGCGGATATCTGCTCTGCCGCAGGGTGCTGACCAGGCGTGCGTCCCGGACCTCTCGCGCGCCGTAGCGGCGGTAGCCGGTCGCGGGGTCGCGCCGCGGAGCCAGCAGGCCGGCGTCCTCCCACACGCGAAGCGCCGAGGCCCGTACGCCGACGAGGGCGGCGGCCTCACCGATGCGCAGGTCCGGGCGCGGCATCCGGTGCGCGTCGGCCTCCGGGTCCTGTGCGGCGATCGCTTCGAGCGCGCGAGCGGCCTCGCGGAGGGAACAGCGCTGCTCGTGCAGCGAAGCGTGGCCTTCGCCGGCGAGCGCGAGCGCCCGTGGTACCTCGCCGTCGTGCACCGCCAGCATGATCGCCTGGGCGGTGCCGGGGCCGTAACCCCGCGCCAGAGCGCGGTAGGTGAGCAGCGCGCGGCGGTGCCGGCCGGTGAACTCGCGGTAGCCGGACTCCGTGCGTGAGGCGGGCGGCAGGATGCCGGCAGCCTCGTAGTTGCGGATCTGCTGGGCCGATACGCCGGCGGCCCGCGCGAGATCGACGGGGCGCAGTCGCACCGGACGGCGCACCGGCTTTCCGCCCTCGCCGTTCACACGCGGCATCCGCTCCTCCCTTTCCCCCGCCCGGCCCGTACGGGGCCGGTGCCGGCCTCCCCCGACCGCGGACCGATGCGCCGCCTTCCGCCGCGATTTGAGACTTGCGCCGGAAGTCATTCGCTGATGCTGGGGCACCTTGCTCACCAAGTCTCAACTAGAGCTTCAATGAGAAACTTTAAAGCATGGATACCGCGGAGAAAGCCACCCAGAATCCGTCTCCCGCACAGATCCGCATCGAGGGCGCGCGCCTGCACAACCTCAAGAACGTGTCCCTGGCCGTACCCAGGAACGCACTCGTCGTACTGACCGGCCTGTCCGGCTCCGGCAAGTCCACGCTGGCCTTCGACACGCTGCACAGGGAAGGCCAGCGGCAGTACCTCGAATCGCTGGGCATGGTCACGATGTTCGTGAGCAAGCCCTCCGTCGACTCCATCAGCGGTCTGTCCCCGTCGATCAGCGTGGACCAGCATCTGACGAACCGCAGCCCCCGCTCGACCGTCGGCACCGTCACCGAGGTCTTCACCTGCCTGCGGCTGCTGTGGGCCCGCATCGGCCGGCGCCCGTGCCCTGCCTGCGGCGGCGACGTCCCGCCCTCGTACGACGTGGCAGGCGACGACGGTCCCGGCGGGGACGACGAGGACCACGGACACGGTGCCGGGCCCGGACACGGTGCCGGGCCCGGACACGACGCCGGCGGCGGGGACGACGAGGACGACGGCGCCCGGCGCAGCGTGCCGTGTCCGCACTGCGGAACTCCGGTGCCCGAGATCGTGATGGGGAACTTCTCCTTCAACAAGCCGGCCGGCGCCTGCGCCACGTGCACCGGTCTCGGCACCGTCTTCCAGGCCGATGTGGAGAGCCTCGTCGACGAGGGCCGCAGCGTCGCCGGAGGCGCCGTACGCGGCTGGCACCCCGTCGTCACCGAGCGCAACGTCGAGGTGTTGCGGGCTGCCGCGCGGCACTACGGCTTCACCTTCGAACCGGACGTTCCCGTCAAGGAGTTCGGGGACGTGCAGCGTGACCTGCTCCTGCACGGTGTCGGCAGCGACGCCTTCCGCGCCCGCTTCCCCGGCACCGAACCCCCGCCGACGGTCGCTCGCGGACGCTTCGAGGGCGTCGTGACGAACATGCTGCGCCGCTACGCCGAACGCATCGACGACTCCGGCTACCGCGAGAAGGCCGAGCGTTCACTGGTCAAGGACGTCTGTCCCGGGTGCGAGGGCACACGCCTGAAGCCGGAGAGCAGGGCCGTGACCGTCGGCGGGCTCAGCCTCCCGGCCGCCGCCCGCATGCCGCTCACCGCGCTGACGGGCTGGGTCGGCGAACTCGCGGACGCCGTCACGGGGAAGGAGCGGCTCGTCACCGAACCCGTCATGGCCGACCTGCGGGAACGACTGCGCCGGCTCGTCGATGTGGGCGTGGGCTATCTGACGCCGGAGCAGGCCACGCCGAGCCTGTCCGCCGGTGAGGCGCAGCGGCTGCGCCTGGCCTCGCTGCTCGGATCGGGACTCACCGGTGTGCTGTACGTACTGGACGAGCCGACCATCGGCCTGCACGCCGCCGACACCGGTCGGCTGGTCCAAGTGCTGCGCGGGCTGCGCGACTTGGGCAACACCGTCCTCGTCATCGAGCACGACCTGGAGATGCTGCGGGCAGCGGACCACGTCATCGACGTCGGGCCGGGCGCGGGACGCGACGGCGGACGCATCGTCGCCCAGGGCACCGCGCAGGACGTGGCCTCGGCACCCGGATCGGTCACCGGCGACTGCCTCTCGGGACGTGTGACCATGCCCCGTCCGCCGGTGCCGCGCACCGGCGACGGCACCTCACTCGTGGTGCGCGGCGCGCGTGCCCACAACCTCAAGAACGTCACGGCGCGGCTGCCGCTCGGGAAGTTCGTCGCGGTGAGCGGGCCGTCGGGATCGGGCAAGTCGTCGCTGCTCTTCGACATCCTCGACCGCGCCGCGCGCAGACGCTTTCACGGTACGGGCGAACCGCCGGGCCCGTACGGGCAGATCGAGGGCTGGGAACACCTGGACAAGGTCATCACGATCGACCAGCGGCCGATCAGCCGCATGCCCAGGTCGAACCCGGCGACGTACTCCGAGGCCTTCACGCCGATACGCGAGGCCTTCGCCGCGACGGCCGCGGCCCGCGAAGCCGGTCTCACGGCCGGGTACTTCTCCCCGAACATGCCGGGCGGACGGTGCGAGCGCTGCACCGGGGCCGGAGTGCTCAGCGTCCAGATGCACTTCCTGCCGGACGTGGAGGTGCGCTGTCCCGAGTGCCGGGGAAGGCGCTTCCGCGGCGAGGTGCTCGCGGCGCGCTACGGAGAGCGAGGGGCGGGGACGAGATCGCGGGAGGCACGAGGGAGGGGGCACGACGTCGCCGAGGTGCTGGAGATGACAGTCGAGGAGGCGCTGGACGTCTTCGCCGAGGTCCCCAGGGCGGCGGCGCGGCTGCGGCGGCTGGACGAAGTCGGCCTCGGCTACCTGCAGTTGGGCCAGCCGGCGAACACGCTGTCGGGCGGTGAGGCGCAGCGCGTGAAGCTCGCGAAAGAGCTAGGGCAGCGCTCGACGGGACGGACGCTCTACCTGCTGGACGAGCCGACGACCGGCCTGCATGTGGCGGACACGGCACGGCTCCTCGGGGTGCTGCAGCAGCTCGTCGACGCGGGCCACACCGTCGTCACCGTTGAGCACGACCTCCACGTCATCGGGGCGGCGGACTGGGTGATCGACCTGGGCCCGGCGGGCGGTGCCGCCGGGGGCGAGATCGTCGCGGAGGGCACTCCGGAACAGGTCGCCCACGTCGCGGCTTCCCGTACGGGAAGGTTCCTGCGCGGGGGTGTGCGGGAAGCGTCGCAGATGACGGGTGACGGGTGACGGGTGACGGGTGACGGCTGACGGCTGACGGCTGACGGCTGACGGCTGACGGCTGACGGCTGACGGCTGACGGCTGACAGATATCAAATACTGTCAGCCGTCATCGCGATCTCCCCCGCCCCTACCGGACCGCCGTCGGCTCCTGCGGTTCGCCGCCCTTGTCCGGGTCGGCGAGGAACTGCCGTTCCAGCGCGAGGCGTTCCTCCTCCGTCGGATCGCTGCCGAGGGAGTCGACCAGCGCCGAACGGTCCGCGCGCGGCTCCGGCCTCAGCAGGCCGATGCCGACGTACAGCACCAGCGAGGTGAGGACCGGGAAGCCGACGGTGGCTGCCTCCGATGCGTTCCCGGCGCCCCAGTAGAGATACGCCCATACCGCGAGCCCGCCCGCCCACGAGGCGATAGCGGCGAGCGGGCCCGTCCGCTTGAACCACGGCAGCAGCCCGAGCATCAGCGGAATGGAGATCGGCCCCATGGTCGCCGCCACGATGCTGACGACGACGGTCATGATGAAGCCGTCCGGGTCGCTGAAGAGCGCCAGCGCCATACTCGACGTCACGAAGGCGACCGTGGTGACGCGCGCGAAGAGCAGCTGGCCGCGCTGCGTCATGCGCTTGATCCGCGGTACGAGCACCGGCGCGAGGTCGCGGGTGATGACGGCGGTGATGACGTTGGAGTCGGAGGCGACCATCGCCATGGTGTGCGAGAAGAACCCGGCGAGCAGCAGACCGATCAGGCCCGTGGGCAGCAGCTCCTGGGCGAGACGGATGTAGGAGTCCTCGGAGTTGTCCAGGCCGGGCACGATGAGCGGCGCCGCGACCATCGGCACGAAGAGGACGAACGGCCAGACCAGCCACAGCGCGCTCGACAGCAGCGCCGACTTGCGGGCCCGGGAGCCGCTGGGGGCGGACATGTAGCGCTGCGCGAGGTTCCACATGCCGCCGTTGTATTCGAAGGTCTTCACCAGCAGGAACGCCAGGAGGAGGCCGGTGGTGACGTTGCCCGCCACGGGGTCGCCGTGCCCGTCCGGCAGTTCGTCGTACATCGTCCACAGGGACGAGACGCCGCCGAGGTGCGCCAGTACGGCGAAGAACATCGCGAACCCGGCCACGGCCTGGATGACGAACTGCCCGAAGTCGGTGAGGACGTCGGCCCACAGGCCGCCGAAGGTCACGTAGAACATGGTGCACACGCCGGTCAGTCCGATGCCCCAGGCCAGTGGGATGTCGGCGAAGCCCTGCAGGAGCACCGCTATCGCGACCCACTTGGCCGCGATGTCGACGACCTTCAGTGCGGCACCGCTGTAGGCGAGCACCTGCTGTGTGGGCAGGTTGTAGCGGACGGCGAGATAGGCGAGCGGCGAGTTGACGCCGTGCTTGGCGCGCAGCCGGTTCCAGCGCGGGGCGAAGAGGAACGCCCCGACGCCGATGCCGAGTCCGATCGTCAGGGCCCACCAGAAGTAGACGGTGACGCCGTGGTCGTACGCGACTGCCGCGAAGGTGACGAACATGATCGCGCTGTAGCCCGACATGTGGTGGGAGATGCCGGAGAGCCACCAGGGCACGCGGCCGCGGGCGGTGAAGAAGTCGGCGACGTTCTCGACGCGGGTCTTGGACCACACCCCGATGCCCAGCATCACGAAGAAGTACGCGCCCACCACGGTCCAGTCCAGTGCGGACATCACGACTCCTCGACGTTGGGTATGCGCCGGCAGGTTCCCGTGCGGTGTCCACCGCTCGGCACTGAGCGCTGCTGCTCACTGGCACGTTCACCGGTGCTCACTGGAGCGCTCACCGATATGTTCACTGACATGAACGCTTGCCAGGTTTATGAATCGAGCGTCACCATAGAAGTGGCCTTGTAGGGCGTCAATACCGCGCACAAGCGCATATCCACGACGGCATCTGGTGATCCGCCGGCACAACACCCCTGCGGCCCCATCCACATCGGTGAATGCGAACCGCAGGGGTGTCGGGGTCGGGGCAGGCGGCCGGGGCGGCCGCTATCGCGCGAGCGCCTCCCGGACGATCGACTCCCACTGCGCGACGACCCGTTCGCGCCGCGCGCTGTCGTCCGTCAGCAGATTCGCCAGACCAAGGCCGCGCGCCATGTCGAGCAGGCCCTGCACCGTCTCGCGCACCCCCGGCACGGACTCGTCGGCACCGAGCAGCTCCAGCGCCATCCGGTGCGTCTCCCGGCCGATGCGTGCCTCCAACGCGGTGACACGCGGGCCCAGTTGGGGCTCGTTCGAGGCCGCGACCCACAGCTGCAGCGCGGCCCGGAAGAGCGGCCCGGTGTAGAGGGACACCAGCATTCCCACGGCCGCCCTCGTGCCGGGCGGGTGGTCCGGGTCCCGCTCGGGCGAGCGCAGCGCCTTGGAACGCTCCTCGGCCACGTACTCCACCGCGGCCGTGAACAGGTCCTCGCGGGTGGGGAAATGGTGCTGCGCCGCGCCCCGTGAGACACCGGCGTGCTCGGCGACGACCGTGACCGTGCTGCCCGTCCAGCCGTGTTCGGCGAGGCAGGTCACGGCCGACTCCAGCAGCCGCTGCCGCGTCGCGCGGCTGCGGTCCTGCTTCGGTTCGGCACCGCGGGTGTTCACAGCACCCATGCGGGCTCCCGTCGTTCGAGGAAAGCGGTCATGCCCTCGCGGGCCTCGTCGGAGGCGAACAGCCGCGCGGACAGCTCCGCGAGGCTATCGCCGTCCCGGTCGAACGCCCGCAGCACCTCCGCCGTGACCAGCCGCTTCGACTCCGCCAGACCCTGCGGCGAGCCTCGCCGCAGGCCGTCGAGGACGGGCTCCAGCAGGGCGTCCATGCCGTCCACGACGTCCACGCCCTCGCCCGCGTCCACACCGGTGCCCGCCGCCACACCGGCGTCCGCGTCCGCCGCCAGTGTCACCAGTCCGATACGCGCCGCCTCGGCGGCCCCGAAGCGCTCGCCGGTGAGGTAGTAGCGGGCGGCGGCACGGGCGTCGAGGCGCGGCAGCAGCGGCATCGAGATCACGGCCGGTGCCACCCCGATGCGCGCCTCGGTGAAGGCGAAGCTCGCGCCCGGCCCGGCGACCGAGATGTCGCAGGCGCCGAGCAGGCCCGTACCGCCGGCCCGTACATGCCCCTCGACGCGTGCGACGACCGGCTTGGGCAGCTCCACGATCGTGCGCAGCAGCGCCGCGAGATCGCCCGGGCTCCCGCTGCCCTCGCGCAGGTCGGCGCCCGCGCAGAAGGTGTTGCCGGTGTGGGTCAGCAGCACCGCCCGTGCCCGCGGATCGGCTGCGGCCTCCTCCAGGCCCGCGTAGAGCTGGGAGACGAGGGCCTTGGAGAGCGCGTTGCGGTTGTGCGGGGAGTCGAGGGTGAGTGTGGTGATGCCACGCTCGTGCGCGCTGCGCACCAACTGCCCCTCGGGGTGTGCCTCTTCGGCGGTTCCGGTCATTCTCGCTCGTCCTCCCGCACTGGTCCGCTGTCATCTGCCGTCAATCGGATGACGGTGACGGTTGACGGGTGACGGGTGACGGATGACAGATGACAGATTTCACCAACTGTCACCCGTCATCACGCCGTCATACCCGGCAATCCGTCACGCCGGTCACACCGGTCACTCCGGTCACGCCGTCATCCCTCGCCCCGCGCCTTCTCCGCCTCCGCCGCGCGCAGTTCGCGCCGGAGGATCTTGCCGCTGAGCGCACGCGGCACGGCCGCCGTGAACTCCAGCCGCCGCACCTTCTTGTACGGGGAGACCCGCTCGGCCACGTACGCCATTACGTCCTCCTCGCTCAGCCGCTCCCCCGCCTCGCCCTGCTGCCGCACGACGAACGCCTTCGGCACCTCGTTGCCCTCTGCGTCCGTCACCCCGATCACCGCGGCGTCGGCGACAGCCGGGTGGGTGAGGAGCACGGCCTCCAGCTCGGCCGGGGCCACCTGGTACCCCTTGTATTTGATCAACTCCTTGACGCGGTCGACGACGTACAGCCATCCGTCCGCGTCCACGCGCCCGATGTCGCCGGTGCGCAGCCATCCTTCGGCGTCGATCATCGCGTCGGTCTCGCCCGTACGCCCCAGGTACCCCTTCATCACCTGCGGCCCGCGGAAGAGCAGTTCGCCCTCCTCGCCCGCGCCGGCGTCGCGGTCGGGGTCCTCGAGGGAGACGACGCGCATCTCGGTGGACGGCAGCAGCTTCCCGACCGCCCCGGGCGGCCCCGACTCGTACCGGGGCACGACGTGCGTGCCGGGCGAGAGCTCGGTCATCCCGTACGCCTGCTTGACCACCGGCACGTTCAGGCGCGTCGCGCAGGCGGCGGCCAGCTCGGCATCCAGCGGCGCCGCCGCGCTGAGGACGAACTCCAGCGACGACAGGTCGTACTTGTCGACGTCGGGGTGCTTGGCCAGGGCGAGCACGATGGGAGGCGCGACATAGAGGACGTTCACGCGGTGCGTCTCGATCGCCGCGAGGAACTGGCCGAGGTCGAAGCGCGGCAGCACCACGACGGATGCGCCCTGGCGCAGCGGTGCGTTGATCAGCGCCGTCAGACCGTAGATGTGGAAGAACGGCAGCACCGCCAGCAGCCGGTCCTCGGGGCCCGCCGGCATCAGGGGGTTGAGCTGGGCGAGGTTGGTGGCGATGTTGCGGTGGGTGAGCATCACGCCCTTCGGCATGGACGTGGTGCCCGAGGAGTACGGCAGTGCGGCCAGGTCGTGCGCCGGGTCGATGACGACCCGCGGCTCGGGAGCCGTGCTGCCGCGCATGTCGAGCACGCTGCGGTGCCCCTCCGCGTGGTCGCACACGAAGATCTCCACCACGCCGCCTGCCCGTTCCGCCGCCTGCCGTGCCGTCTCCAGCAGCGGCGAGACGGTCACGATCCAGCGTGCGCCGGAGTCGCCGAGCTGCCGCGCCAGCTCCTCGGCCGTCGCCAGCGGATGGACGGTGCTCACGGCCGCCCCGGCTCGCGTCGCCCCGTGGAAGACGGCGGGGAAGGCCAGGGTGTTGGGGCTGTGCAGGGCGAGCACGTCGCCCTTGCGCAGCCCGGCCTCCGCCAGCGCGGCGGCGATGCGGCGGGTGAAGGCGTCGAGCTGTGCGTAGGTGAGTGTGGAGCCGTCGACGCCGTCCACGAGCGCCGTCCGTTCGGCGTACAGGCCCGCCGAGTGGCCCAGTACGGCGTCGTGGATGGGTTCGTCCACGAGGGGGACGTCGGCGTACTCGCTGTGGAAAATCATGTGGTCCTCCCGAGCAAGGTGGTCGTCGGCGACGGAGCGGTGGCCTCGGCGGTACGGCGCGGTGCGCACGGGGCCTGGTGCGGTGCGCACGCCTGGTGCGGTGCGTGCGGCGCGGCGCACCCGGTTCGTGCGGTGCCGTCCGTGGTGCCGTCCGTTCCGCCGTCCGTTCCGCCGTCGGCGAAATGACCGGAGATGCCCCACAGTCTCCTTCGTGGCGTCCCTCCTCAGAAGCCCCCGGCGCGGCCGGGCCCGTCGGCGCCGCTCAGTACGACTTCGGCAGGCCGAGCGTCTGGTGCGAGACGAAGTTCAGCACCATCTCGCGGCTGACCGGCGCGATGCGGCCGACGCGCGCCGCCGTGATCAGGGAGGCGATGCCGTACTCCTTCGTGAGCCCGTTGCCGCCGAGGGTGTGCACCGCCTGGTCGACGGCCTTCACGCACGCCTCCCCGGCCGCGTACTTCGCCATGTTGGCCGCCTCGCCCGCGCCCATGTCGTCGCCCGCGTCGTAGAGCGCGGCGGCTTTGGTCATCATCAGCCGGGCGAGCTCCAGCTCGATGTGCGCCTGGGCGAGCGGGTGCGCGATGGCCTGGTGGCTGCCGATGGGTTCCTTCCACACCTGGCGCGTACGGGCGTAGTCCAGCGCCCGGTCGATCGCGTGGCGGCCCATGCCGATGCCGAAGGCGGCCGTCATGATGCGCTCGGGGTTGAGGCCCGCGAAGAGCTGGAGCAGCCCCGCGTCCTCTCCCTGTCCTCCGCCGACGAGCGCGTCCGCCGGCAGCCGCACGTCGTCCAGTACGAGTTCGAACTGCTTCTCCGGCGCGGCCAGTTCCATCTCGATGGGGCTGCGCGTGAAGCCGGGTGCGTCGCGCGGGACGATGAACAGGCAGGGCTTGAGCTTGCCCGTACGTTCGTCCTCGGTGCGGCCGACGACGAGCGTGGCGTCGGCGATGTCGACGCCCGAGATGAAGACCTTGCGGCCGGTGAGCAGCCAGTCCTCACCTTCCCTGCGTGCCGTGGTGGTGATGCGGTGGGAGTTGGACCCGGCGTCGGGTTCGGTGATGCCGAACGCCATCTTGCGGCTGCCGTCGGCCAGTCCGGGCAGCCATTCGCGCTTCTGCTCCTCGGTGCCGAAGCGGGCGATGACGGTGCCGCAGATCGCCGGCGAGACGACCAGCATCAGCAGCGGGCAGCCGGCTGCTCCCAACTCCTCCAGGACGATGGCCAGTTCGGTTATGCCGCCGCCTCCGCCGCCGTACTCCTCGGGGAGGTTGACGCCGAGATACCCGAGCGACGCCGCTTCGGCCCACAGCTCGTCCGTGTGCTTGCCCTCCGCGACGACGCCGGTGAAGTACTCGCGTCCGAAGCGCTTGCCGAGCGCCGCGACGGCGGCTCGCAGGTCACGCTGTTCCTCGGTCTCCAGCAGGGCATTGGTCATGACGGCTCCTTCGGGGCGGCGGACTGTGCTGCTTCCGTACGACGGGCTTCTGCGGACTCGGTTGCCGGGAACTCGGTTACCTGGGACTCGGTTGCCGGGAACTGGGTTGCCGGGGATTCCGTTGCTGCGGACTCCGACTCCCGGGACTCGGCTCTTACGGGCTCTGTCTCCGCGGCGGTGTCTGTACCGGGGGCCGCCCCGTCCTCGCTGACGACGGCGAGCAGTTCGCCCACCTCGACCTGGCGGCCCGCCTCCGCGTGGAGGGCGGTGAGCGTGCCGGACGCGGGCGCGACGACCTTGTGCTCCATCTTCATCGCCTCCAGCCACAGCAGCGGCTCCCCCGCCTTGACGGTGACGCCGACGGCCAGCCCGGGCACGACGCGGGCCACGGCACCCGGCATCGGCGCCAGCAGCGAACCGGGCTCGTTCGCGGTCTCCGGCTCACGGAGCCGGGGCAGCGCGGTGAAGGCGTGGCAGCCCAGGGGCGGCGGCGCGTCCACGTACACATGCGAGCCGTCCTCCCCGTAGCGCGCCACGGCGAAGTCCCGGCGCACACCGTCGACTTCGAGTGAGACGTGGTCGGGTGCCGCGTGCAGCAGGCGCAGCTTCACCCCTGGGAAGCCGCCGTCCGGGAGGAGCAGTCCGCCCCTGGTGAGGCGGTAGCGGATCTCGGTCTCCTCCTGGGAGGGCTCGGCCCGGTACGTCTTCGACTGGGGGTGTGCGGGCACGTTGCGCCAGCCACCGAGCCGCGCGGAGACGGTGCCGCCGGCGGTCCGTGACCGCTCCGCGTCGGCCAGCGCGGCGGCCAGCGCGGCCAGCCTCCCCCTGGGCCTCGCGGCCCGGGTGGTACCCCCGGGGCGGCCCGCGGAGGTGCCCGTCCCGGCCCCGCCCCCGGCCCCGGCGGCGTCCGGGCCGCCGCCGTCCAGGTCCTCGGTGAGCGAGTCCAGGTTCCGGTCGTAGAAGCCGGTGTCGAGGCGGCCCTCCGCGAAGTCCGGGTGCCGCAGCGACCGTACGAGCAGCTCACGGTTGGTCACCGGCCCGTGCACCTGTGCGCGCTCCAGCGCGGACGCCAGCCTGCGTACGGCCTCGCGCCGCGTGGGCGCCCATGCCACGACCTTGGCCAGCATCGGGTCGTAGTGCACGCCGATCACGTCGCCGTCCGCGACGCCGCTGTCCAGCCGGATGCCGCCCTGCCCGTGCCCGCCGGCGCCCGCGACGCGCAGACAGTGCAGCGTGCCGGTCTGCGGCTGCCAGCCACGGGCCGGGTCCTCCGCGTAGAGGCGGGCCTCGACGGCGTGCCCGCGGGGGGAGGGCGGCCCCTCCGGGTCCAGCGGCTCGCCCTCGGCCACCCGGATCTGCAGCGCGACGAGATCCACACCGTGCACGCACTCGGTGACGGGATGCTCGACCTGGAGCCGGGTGTTCATCTCCAGGAAGTACGCGCGGGAGCCCTCCCCGGACTCCCGCGTCCCCGTGCCCTGCACGTCGCCACCGGTGACCAGGAACTCCACCGTGCCGGCGCCCCGGTAGTCCACGGCACGTGCCGCGTCGGCCGCCGACTTGTGCAGCAGGTCGCGCAGTTCACCGCTCAGGCCCGGTGCGGGAGCCTCCTCGACGACCTTCTGGTGGCGCCGCTGGAGCGAGCAGTCGCGGGTGCCCAACGTCCACACCGCGCCGTGCGCGTCGGCGAGGATCTGCACCTCCACGTGGCGTCCGCGCTCGACGTACGGCTCGACGAAGACCTCGCCGTCGCCGAAAGCGGCTGCCGCCTCCGCCTTCGCCGCGGCGATCTCCCCTTCCAGCGCGGCGAGTTCACGCACGACGCGCATGCCACGTCCGCCGCCGCCCGCCGCGGCCTTCACCAGCAGCGGCAGGTCGCTCTCGCGCGCCTCCTGCGTACGTACGGGCTCCAGCAGCGGCACTCCGGCCTCGCCCATCAGCTTCTTCGCACGCGTCTTGGACGCCATCGCCTCGATCGCCTCCGGAGGCGGGCCGATCCACACCAGACCCGCGTCGCGCACGGCACGTGCGAACCCGGCGTTCTCGGAGAGGAATCCGTAGCCCGGGTGCACAGCGTCCGCCCCGGACGCCAGCGCCGCCGCGACGATCAGGTCGCCCCGGAGATAGGTGTCCGCGGGCGCGTCGCCGGGGAGCCGCACCGCCGCGTCCGCCTCCCGTACGTGCGGCGCGTCCGCGTCGGAGTCCGAGTGGACGGCGACCGTGGCGACGCCCAGCTCCGCGCACGTACGGAAGACGCGTCGGGCGATCTCGCCACGGTTCGCGACCAGCACCGATGTGATCATTCTCTGCTCCACTCCGCCGCCCCTCGCAGCACTCACAGCTCCCGCAGGACTCACAGCTCCCGCAGCTCCCGGCACCGTCCCAGCCCTCACATCCGGAAGACGCCGAAGCCGCCGCGCGCTCCCTCGACGGGCGCCGTGTGGATGGCGGACAGACACAGACCCAGCACCGTGCGGGTGTCGCGCGGGTCGATCACACCGTCGTCGTAGAGCCGTCCCGACAGGAACATCGGCAGCGACTCCGCCTCGATCTGCTGCTCGACCATGGCGCGGAGTCCGGCGTCGGCCTCCTCGTCGAACGGCTTGCCCTTCGCCGCCGCCGACTCCCGCATGACGATCGACATCACACCCGCGAGCTGCTGCGGGCCCATGACGGCGGACTTGGCGCTCGGCCAGGCGAACAGGAACCGCGGGTCGTAGGCCCGTCCGCACATGCCGTAGTGGCCGGCTCCGTAGCTGGCGCCCATCAGCACCGACAGATGCGGCACCTTCGAGTTCGACACGGCGTTGATCATCATCGCGCCGTGCTTGATGATGCCGCCCTGCTCGTACTCCTTGCCGACCATGTAGCCGGTGGTGTTGTGCAGGAACAGCAGCGGGATGTCGCGCTGGTTGGCGAGCTGGATGAACTGCGTGGCCTTCTGCGACTCCTCGCTGAAGAGCACACCCTGCGCGTTGGCGAGGACGCCCAGCGGATAGCCGTGCAGCTCCGCCCAGCCCGTCACGAGGCTCGTGCCGTAGCGGGGCTTGAACTCGTCGAAGTCGGAGCCGTCGACGATACGGGCGACGACCTCGCGCGGGTCGAAGGGCGTCTTCAGGTCTCCGGGGACGATGCCGAGGAGCTCGTCCTCGTCGTACTTCGGAGGCGCCGCCGGGAAGGCCGGACTGCCGTGCGCCTTGCGCCAGTTGAGGCGGGCGACGACGCGGCGGGCCTGGCGCAGCGCGTCCGGCTCGTCCAGCGCGAAGTAGTCGCCGAGGCCGGAGACGCGGGTGTGCATGTCCGCACCGCCGAGCTCCTCGTCGCCGGACTCCTCGCCGGTGGCCATCTTCACCAGCGGCGGGCCGCCGAGGAACACCTTCGACTGCTCCTTGACCATGATCACGTGGTCGGACATGCCGGGTACGTACGCGCCTCCGGCCGTCGAGTTGCCGAACACGACGGCCAGCGTGGGGATTCCGGCCTCGGACAGCCGCGTGAGGTCGCGGAAGAGCGCCCCGCCGGGGATGAAGATCTCCTTCTGGCTGGGCAGGTCCGCGCCGCCGGACTCGACGAGGCTGATGCACGGCAGCCGGTTGGCGTAGGCGATCTCGTTGGCGCGCAGGGCCTTCTTCAGCGTCCACGGGTTGCTGGCGCCGCCCCGTACGGTCGGGTCGTTCGCCGTGATCAGGCACTCGACGCCCTCGACGACGCCGATGCCCGTCACCAGCGAGGCCCCGACCGCGTAGTCGCTGCCCCAGCCCGCCAGGGGCGACAGCTCCAGGAAGGGCGTGTCCGGGTCGAGCAGCAACTCGATGCGTTCGCGGGCGAGCAACTTGCCGCGCCCGCGGTGGCGTTCGGTGTACTTCTCACCTCCGCCAGCGACGGACTTGGCGAGTTCCGCGTCGAGTTCTGCGATCCTCTCCAGCATCTGCCGCCGGTGTCCGGCGTACTCGCCGCCCGACACGTCCAGCGCCGAGGTCAGTGCACTCACGGGAGAAGCCCTTCCGGTATGTCGGTGTGGCGGGAACGCAGCCATTCGCCCAGCGCCTTGGCCTGCGGATCGAAGCGCGCCTGGGAGGCGACGCCCTCACCGAGCAGGCCGTCGACGACGAAGTTGACGGCGCGGAGGTTGGGGAGGACGTGGCGGGTGACGGACAGATGACGGATTTCAGGTAGCAGATGACAGATTTCATCAACTGTCAGCGTATGGACCAGCCACCGCCATGCGTCCTCCCCGAGATCCCCGCGCACCCACACCCCCACGTTCGCACTGCCGCCCTTGTCCCCGCTGCGCGCTCCCACCAGCTCGCCCAGCGGCATCCTGCGCACCGGCCCGTACGCGTCGGAGGACAGGGGCTCCGGCAGTGCGGGCTCCTCCACAGGGACGAGATCCTGCGTCTTCTCCGGCGCCGGTACGTCCACCTTCCCGCTGCCTTCGGCGGATGGTGACCCCAGCCCGTCCGGCAGCACCGCGACGTGCGGCACACGGTCCGCGTCGATCCAGGCGGCCTCGAACACCCCGTACGGAGAGCCCTTTCCGGGCGGCGCCGTCACGTGGAAGCCGGGAAAGCTCGCCAGCGCAAGTTCGATCGCGGCGCCGCTCACGGCCCGCCCCACGGCCTCCTCGGAGGGGTCACGCACGACCATCCGCAGCATCGCGCTCGCCTCCTCCTGAACGGGCGCGTCGGCGTGGTCGGTACGGGCGAGGGTCCAGGTCACCTCCGCCGGCGGCCGCCCGCCGCCCTCCCGGCCGGGTCCCGCCGGCCCCGCCTCCATCTGCCGCCGCACCAGCGCCGCCTTGGCCTCGATGTCGAGGCCGGTCAGCACGAACGTGACCTCGTTGCGCCAGCCGCCGAGCCTGGTCAGGCCGACCTTGAGCCGGGGCGGCGGCGCCTCTCCCCGTACGCCGTCGATCCGCACCCGGTCCGGGCCCTCCTGCGACAGGCTCACCGAGTCCAGCCGTGCCGTCACGTCCGGTCCGGCGTAGCGCGCGCCCGCCGTCTCGTACAGGAGCTGGGCGGTGACCGTGCCGGTAGTCACCGCGCCGCCGGTGCCGGGGTGTTTGGTGATGACGGCGCTTCCGTCCCGCGCGATCTCGGCGAGGGGGAAGCCGGGGTGCGTCACATCGAGGTTCTCCCGTGCGAAGAGGGCGTAGTTGCCGCCGGTGGCCTGAGCGCCGCACTCCAGTACGTGTCCCGCGGTCACCGCTCCGGCGAGCGCGTCCCAGTCGTCGCCCGCCCAGCCGAAGTGCGCGGCCGCCGCCCCGCTCACCAGCGCGGCGTCCGTCACCCGGCCGGTCACCACGATGTCGGCGCCGGCCCGCAGGCACTCGGCGATGCCGCCGCCGCCCAGGTAGGCGTTGGCCGTCAGCACGCCCTCGCCCCAGCCGCCGTGTCCGCCGCCCAGTGCCAGTACGTCGTCGCCCTCGACGTGCGCGACGGCGGCCGGCACACCGGTGCGCTCGCTCAACTCCCGTACGGCGTCGGCCAGTCCGGCAGGATTGAGACCACCCGCGTTGACGACGATCCGCACTCCGCGGTCCATCGCGAGTCCGAGCCCCGTCTCCAGCTGCCGCAGAAAGGTCTTCGCATAGCCGCGCGAGGGGTCCTTCAGCCGGTCCCGCCCGAGGATCAGCATCGTCAGCTCGGCGAGATAGTCCCCGGTCAGCACGTCGAGCCGGCCGCCGGTGAGCATCTCCTCCATGGCACGGAAGCGGTCGCCGTAGAAGCCGGAGCAGTTGCCGATGCGCAGCACGTCCGCCGCGCCGACCGCCCCGCCAGTCGTTGCCCTCGCGGCGCCGCTCGCCGTCCGGCTCGCCGTCCCGCCCTCGGACTCGCTCCCGGTCCCGCTCGCCGCGCCGCTCACCGCTGTGCCTCCTTGCGCTCGCGGCCTTCGCCCGGCGGGCCCGCGAAGGCCTGGGCGATCTCCAGCCACCGCTGTGCGTCCGCCCCTTCGGCCCGCAGGCCGGCGTCGTCCCGGTGGACCCGCTGCGTCACGAGCCGGCAGAAGCCGACGGCGTCGCCGGTCACGCGCTGCGCCGCGTCCTCGGGACCGTGCGCCCACAACTGGCCGCCGGGGCCGACCAGTTCCACGCGGAAGGGTTCGGACGGGGGCTCGAGGCCGCGCACGGCGTAGGCGAAGTCCCGTGCCCGCACGCCGATCCGTACGACGTGACGGAGCCGCTGCGTCGGATCGCGGGGCACGCCGAGGGCTTCGGCGACGTCCTCGCCGTGGGCCCAGGTCTCCATGATCCGCGCGGTCGCCATCCCCGCGGCGCTCATCGACGGCCCGTACCAGGCGATCCGGCGGCCCTGCGGCACTCCCCCCAGCACCCGCAGCAACTCTTCGCGCCCTGCGCGCCACCGCTCCAGGAGCCGGTCCGGCGGCTGCGCGGCGCCGGCTTCCGCACCCTCGTCGACGAAGGTGTCCGGCGCCGCCAGCGCGGCCTGTGAGGCCTCGCGGAAAGCGGGTTCGTCCGTCGCGGCCAGCAGCGACTGCTCGTCGGTCCAGGCGAGATGGGCGATCTGGTGGGCGACCGTCCAGCGGGGGGCCGGTGTCGGCAGAGCCCACGCCTCCGCGTCGAGCCCGGCCACCAGCCCTTCCAGGGCCTCGCCTTCGTCCCGCAGATCCGCGAGGACGGCCTCGGTGACGCCTGCGTCGCCCGTACCGGTACCCGCACTCGAACTCTCGGCCACCACCACGCACCCTCCTCGTCGAGTTCGGGACCCCATGAGCGTGACAGCGGACAGCGAAACAATCAAGCGTGCTTGTTATTTCTCTCCGGCCCGGAACGAGGCGGCGGACCCGGCCGAGTTTCTTGTACGGATGTACATGTACACTCGCACTAGTACATCCGTACAAGAAGAAGGGACCGCGATGCCAGGCCCGTCCACGACGCCCTCGTCCACCGGCTCCGAACAGCCCGCTTCCCGCAGCCGGCGCGACCCGCAGGCACGCCGGCGGGCGATCATTCAGGCCGCGGCCGACCTCCTGATCGAGGAGGGCGGCGGCAACATCACCCACCGGCGGGTCGCCGAGCGCGCCGAGGTGCCGCTCGGAGCGACCACGTACTACTTCAAGACGCTCGACGAGCTGCGCGAGGCAGGCCTCGAACTCCTGGCGGACGAGGTCGAGGAGGTTCTCGGGGACGTACGGCGCGAGGCGGCGGAGGCGCAGGGCGACCCCGAGGTCCTCGCCCGGCTCCTGCACGACTACCTCGCCGACCGCGAGAGCGTGCGGGCCGACACCGCCCTGTACTGCGCCGCGATCCAGCGCCCCGAACTGCGTCCGCTGGCGATGCGCTGGTTCGACGGGATGGTCGAGTTGCTGTCCGACTGGACCGACCCGGCCACGGCGCGGCTGGTGGCCACGTTCGCCGACGGCGTCAGCCTCCACGCGACGGTCCACGACGAGCCGCTGAGTCTCGCGGACCTCACCCGCGTCTTCACCGCCCTGATGCGTCCGCACCCCGCCGAGGAGGAGAAGTGACCGCCGTACGGACCGAGGAGCAGGCCCCCTCACCGCTGAGTGCCGGGCGGCGCTGGGGGGCGCTGGTGGTGCTGTCCGCCAGCCTCCTCGTGATCGTCATGGATATGACGATCCTCAACGTCGCCCTGCCGCACATAACCGCCGAACTCGCCCCCACCGCCGCCCAGCAGCTCTGGATCGTCGACATCTACTCGCTGATCCTGGCCGGCCTGCTCGTCCCCGTCAGCGCGCTGGCCGACCGCTACGGACGCAAGCGCACACTGCTGACCGGATACCTGTTCTTCGGCGGGTTCTCGCTGGCCATCCTGGCCGTCGACAGCCCGGCGGGAGTGATCCTGATCCGGGCGCTGCTCGGCGGCGCCGGTGCCATGATCATGCCGACGACGCTGTCGATGATCCGCGTGCTCTTCACCGACCCGAAGGAGCGCGCCACCGCCCTCGGCATATGGGCCGCGATCTCGGCTGTCGGCATGGCGGTCGGGCCGGTCGTCGGGGGTCTCCTCCTGGAGCACGTCTCCTGGCAGTCGGCGTTCCTGATCAACGTGCCGCTGATGGCCGTGGCGGTCCTCGCCGGCCTGTTCCTGCTGTCCGAGTACCGCACGAAGGCCAAGCCGCGCTGGGACATGGCCGGCACGCTCGCCTCGATCGCGGGCATGGTCGCGCTGGTCTGGTCGGTCAAGCACTTCGCGGAGAAGGGCTTCCATGACGCCGCGTCATGGGCCGCGCTCGCGGCGGCAGTCCTGATCCTGGGCTGGTTCGTACGCCGATGCCTGAACCGGCCGGACCCGATGCTGGACCTGCGGCTCTTCCGCAGGCCGCCGTTCACCGCGGGCATCCTGGCCGCGCTCGCCTCGATGTTCGCCATGGGTGCGCTCCTGCTGCTGGTCGCCCAGTGGCTGCAGCTCGTCGACGGCCGCTCCCCCATTCAGGCAGGCGTCGCCCTGCTGCCGGCCGCCATAGCCATGGGTGTGGTCTCACCGATCGCCCCGGCGCTCGCCGCCCGGATCGGCGCCCGGAACGTCCTCGGCGGCGGCCTCGCAGTCGCCGGACTGGGGTTCCTCGTCATCTGCGTGGCGCCCAGTCCGCTCGGGTACTCCTGGATCGCGCTGTCCCTGGCGCTGCTCGGCGGAGGCGGCAGCTCGCTGGCGGTCGCGTCGGCGATCGTCATGTCCGGCACCCCGCAGGAGAAAGCCGGCAACGCCGCCGCCCTGGAGGAGACGTCCTACGAGTTCGGCAGCGTGCTCGGTGTGGCCGTTCTCGGCAGCATCGCCTCCGCCGCCTACAAGTCCCACCTCGGCGGCGCCGTCCTGTCCGCGCTGGGCCTCAGCCACGCCCAGGCGGACGCCGCACGGGAATCCCTCGGCGGAGCCATGGAGATCGCCGCGCTGACGGGTTCGTCCGCCCTGGCGGACCGCGCCGCCGACGCCTTCACGGACTCCCTCACCCTCACGGGGCTCGTCGGCTTCTTCATCATGACCGGAGCCGCCGTCGTCGCCGCTGTGCTCGTCCCCCGCGACCTCGACATCACCAAGCAGACCCACTGACCGTCACCCACTGAGCGTCCGGCAAGCCACGGGGCTCCGGTCGGCGGTCCTCGTGACCGCGTGAGGCCCTCGTCCTCAACGACCGGAGCCCGGAGGCACGGCCTGCCGGTTCACCGGTGTCCGGCCTTCACCCGTCCCGCGCGTCCAGCCTTTCCGCCAGCACCTCCGCCAGATGCCGGCTGCGGTGACCGCCGAGCTGCTCCAGCTGCGTACGGCACGAGTAGCCGTCGGCCAGCAGCTCCGTGCCGGGCGCCGCCTGCCGTACGGCGGGCAGCAGTTGGTCCTCGGCGCAGGCCGCCGACACCTCGTAGTGCCCCTTCTCGAAGCCGAAGTTGCCCGCGAGGCCGCAGCAGCCCTTGCTCAACTCACCTGTCAGCCCGGCCCGTTCGCGCAGCCGCCGGTCCTCCGCGTCGCCGATGACGGCGTGCTGGTGGCAGTGGGTCTGGCCCGCGACGGGACGGCCGACACGTGGCGGCTCCCAGTCCGGGGCGTACTCCTCCAGCGTCTGCGCGAACGTCCGTACGGCTCCGGCAAGCCGCCGCGCACGCGGGTCGTCGCCCAGCAGCTCCGGTACGTCCGTCCGCAGGGCGGCGGCGCACGGCGGCTCCAGGACGGTGACCGGCAGACCCGCGTCCAGGGCGGGCTCGATGCGGTCCAGGGTGCGGCGCATCACCTCACGCGCCCGGTCGAGCTGGCCCGTGGAGACGTACGTGAGGCCGCAGCACACCTGCCTGTCCGGGACGGCCACCCGCAGACCGGCGTCCTCCAGCACCCGCACGGCGGCCGAACCGGCCTCGGGCGACAGGTAGTTGGTGAAGGTGTCCGGCCACAGCACGATCTCCCGCCCGGCACCCGCACCCCGCGCACCCCCGCGCGCCCTCCTGCGCCACCACCGCGTGAACGGCTCGCGCGGCAGCGCGGGGATGTCCCGTTCCGGCGCGATGCCGCCGAGCCGCTTCGCCACGGCCGCCAACGGCCGTACGCGGGCTGCCGCGTTGAGCAGCGGAACCATCCGGCTCGCCGCGGCCAGCCGGAGCCACTGCGGCAGCCGCCCCATCGAGTGGTGGGCCATCGGCCGGCGCCTGCCCTCGTAGTGGTGGTGCATGAACTCGGCCTTGTACGTGGCCATGTCGACGCCCACCGGGCAGTCGCTGCGGCAGCCCTTGCACGAGAGACACAGGTCGAGGGCCTCCCGCACCTCTTCCGACTGCCAGCCGTCGGTGACCACTTCACCCGCGAGCATCTCGTGCAGCAGCCGCGCACGTCCGCGCGTGGAGTGCTGTTCCTCGCCGGTCGCGCGGAACGACGGGCACATCACGCTCGAACCGGCGTCCGTGTTACGGCACTTGGCGACGCCCACGCAGCGGCGCACCGCCGCCGAGAAGTCGCCGCCGTCGTGCGGGTAGCCGAACTCCACGTCGACCGGCTCGCGCGGCAGCGGCGCGAAGCGCAGGTTCTCGTCGATGCGCGCGGGCCGCACCAGCATTCCCGGGTTGAGCCCGCCGTCCGGGTCCCACATGTCCTTGAAGCGTCCGAAGAGGCCGACCATCTCCTCCCCGTACATCCTCGGCAGCAGTTCGGCGCGCGCCTGCCCGTCGCCGTGTTCGCCGGAGAGGGAACCGCCGTGCGCGACGACGGTGTCGGCCAGGTCCGCCGAGAAATCGCGGAAGCGCCGGATGCCCGCCTCGCTCATCAGGTCGAAGTCGATGCGTACGTGGATGCAGCCGTCGCCGAAGTGCCCGTACGGCAGTCCGTGCAGCCCGTGCTGTCGCAGCAGCGCCCTGAAGTCCCGCAGATACGCGCCCAGCCGGGGCGGCGGAACCGCGCAGTCCTCCCAGCCGGGCCACGCCTCGCGGTCCACTCCGCCGGAACCGTCGGCCTGGGTGGCGTCCCCGGACAGGGGAAGCCGCGTCGCCGTGCCGGAGGCGTCCTCGCGGATGCGCCACAGCGCGCGCTGCGCCGCCGCCTCGACGACGAGGCTGTGGTCGGTCGTGCCGTCAGCGGCGGCGGCCCGGCACAGCTCCCCGGCCCGTGAGCGCGCGTGCGCCTCGTCGTCGCCCCCGATCTCGACGAACAGCCAGGCACCGCCGCGCGGCAGTCCGCTCCTGGCCGCGTCCGAGACGAGGTCGTTCGCCATGCCCTCGACGGTCAGCGGTCCGTACGGAAGGAGCCCCGCCGCGGCCTCCGCCGCCGCGCTCTCGTCCGCGTATCCGAGCACGGCGAGCACGCGCGCCCCAGGCACCGGCACGAGCGAGACGCGTGCCCGCGTCAGGACGCCCAGCGTCCCCTCGCTGCCGGTGAAGACGCGGGCCCAGTCCTCGCCCTTCTCGGGCAGCAGCTCGTCCAGGGCGTAACCGGAGATGCGGCGCGGCAGTTCGGGGAAGCCGGTGCGCAGCCGCGACAGCTCCTCCCGCACCAGCGCACGGGCGTCCTCGCGCAGCGCGGACGGCACGCCCTCACCGCCGCGGGCGAGCGTCATCCGCCGCCCGCCGTAGCCGGTCACCTCCAGCTCGCGCACGTTGTCGGCCGTCGTGCCCCAGGCGACGGAGTGCGAGCCGCAGGAGTTGTTGCCGATCATCCCGCCGAGGGTGCAGCGGCTGTGCGTGGAGGGATCGGGCCCGAAGGTCAGCCCGTGCGGCGCGGCGGCGTCACGCAGCCGGTCGAGGATCACGCCGGGCTGTACGAGCGCGGTGCGCGTCTCCGGGTCGACGGACTCGATGCGGTCCATGTGCCGGGTGAAGTCGAGCACCACTCCGGTCCCGGTGGCCTGCCCCGCGATGGACGTACCGGCGCCGCGTGCCAGCACGGGCACACCCCGCTCGCGGCAGACGGCCAGCACCGCCTCGACGTCGTCCGCGTCGCGGGGCGCGACCACGCCCAGCGGCACGCGCCTGTAGTTCGAGGCGTCCATGGTGAACAGCGAGCGCGTGCCGGTGCCGAACTCGACCTCTCCGCCTCGCAGCGCCTGCCGCAGCGCGCCTTCGACCTCGCGTGCCCGTTCGGCCTCGCGCGCCCGCTCCCGCTCGCCTGCCTGTCCGTCTGCCCGTCCGTCTGCCGCCACCCGCGCCTGTGCATGTGCCATGCCACCAGCGTGCACGGTGATCGTGCCTGAGGGGCACCCTCCCCACCGACCCGTCCGCCTTCAGCGCCCGTCGGCGTCCCGGCAGAGCCCGGCCGGGACTCCCCGGGTCTCGATCACGACGCCGCCGGAGGGACGCCCGCCGGAGAAGGCGGCGGCGTTGAGGCAGAAGTGCACCCACATGTTGAACTGGATCTCCTTGGCCACCCGCAGCCGGCTGTAGAGCAGCGCCGCCATCCGGTCCCCGGCCCGCGACCACGCCTCGACCTGGAACTCGAGTGCGCCGTCACCGGTGGCGCGCGCGCTGAACTGAATCTGCCCCGCCTCCAGATGGCCCCGCAGGGTGCCGAGCCTGAAGGAGGCCGGACCGCTGTGCACGACGCGTACGGGCCCGTCCCAGGGGCCCGGCATCTGCACCCGGTACTCGTCGCCGACGCGCAGCTTCCCCCTCTCACCGCGGGTCTTGACGAAGACCGCGACGGTCCACGGGGCGGCCCGGTTCGGGTTCGCCGCCACGGTGGCGGCCAGCTCACCGGCGCTCATCCGCGCCCCGACGATGCGGACCCTGAATCGGCGGTGGAACATCGGCCCGACGCCGTCGGAGAGCAGCTTGCTCCGCTCGTCCACGGCGTCCGGCGGGATGGGCGGCGGCAGATCGCCCTCGTCGCCGCGCGTCTCGCTCCGGTGGAGGGCCGTGATGCGCCAGAAGTACTGCCATGAGACCAGCAGGATGCCGGCCGGAAGCCGCAGCAGGGTCCCGGCCCGCCGCCTGAGAGTCACACCACCGGACGAGGCTCTGCGGAGTGCGCTCATGCGGCTTATGACACCATATGAGCGATACATGAGCGATCTGGATGTCCGAGGAACGGCCGCCCGCCGGGGCGGCGAAGGAGGTCGTCATGCGGACCGGACGCCTGCTGCGGATGCTCGGTCTGCGAAGCGGGCACCTGGAAGCCGCGTCCCTGGGCTCGATCGCGCTCTGCGTGGCCCTGTGGTCGCGCGCCGCGAGTGTGGACCAGGACGAGCGCGGCAACGCGGAACGCCGCGCACTCTTCGTCTCCATGTGGGCTCCGATGCTGTGGCTGATGAGTCAGTCGCTGCGGGAGTTCGACTGACCCCGAAGGCCCGGCCCTGAATGATCCGTGAGCGACGCCTGCGCCGTGAGCGTGCGGTCAGGACGCTGCGCGCCCTCCGCGGCCTCGGCGTCAACTACGCGGAGCCGCCGCCGGACCCCGCCCCCGCCTCCGGCTGGCAATTCGACACGCTCGTGCAGGCGCTGCCCGCGGAGCCCGCCGGGGCGCCGGCCGCGGGAGGCCCGTGGGAGACGGCGTGCCGTCTCGTGCGCGACTACCAGTTCGCCGATCCCCGCATCCTGCGCGCTCTCTACGACGCCGGAGAGCCGCTGCCGGGACGGAACATGCTCCTCGAAGGCCGCTTCTGCGGGCTGCGCTTCGACATGGGCGTACGCGTCACCTCCGTGACGGACGTCACGCGCGGCTCGGACGCGGGCGCACGCCGCGTCTGGGGCTGGAGCTACCGCACGCTCGACGGCCACCTGGAAGAGGGCGAGCTCACATACGAGGTCGTCAAGCATCTGGCCACGGGCCGCGTGGACTTCGTCATCGCCGGATACTCCCGCCGCGCCCCGATCCGCAGTCCCCTGATCCGGTACGGCTTTCTGCTCTTCGGACGTCTCACACAGCGCCGCTTCTACCGCCGCAGCGGACGGCGGCTGCGCAGACTGCTGCTCCAGGAGCTGGACGGGGCTCCGCCGTCGGTGCCCGAGCCCCACCCGTACGGCGGCGGCGTCGTGATCGCCCCCGGTCCCGGAGCCCCCGGACGGGAAGGGCGGGGAGGACGAGTCGGACGAGGCGGACGAGGAGCGGGCGCCTCCTGAACCCGTCCGCAGTCGTTCGGCACCCGCGTGGTTGAACAAGCCGTGAACGGAGACCCGAGTCTGTGCATCTCGCAGCGCTGCACGGGATGAAGGCGCCGGCAGTTGAGAACACAGCACCGGCCGCCGGCCCCCTCCGCGGAGGTACATGCCTTCCGTGGAGGGGGACTCCACCAGACCCGGCCCGAGCAGGGCGTTCGTCTCACCCGCTGGACCACCTGCCGTGCCATGTGAAGGAACGCACTAGGCTGCCTGTGTGGCTGATCTCCAGATTCCCGCTGACATCAAGCCCGCCGACGGTCGATTCGGCTCGGGCCCGTCCAAGGTGCGTACGGAGGCGCTGAACGCGCTGGCTGCCACCGGCACATCACTTCTCGGCACCTCACACCGCCAGGCCCCGGTGAAGAACCTCGTCGGCCGGGTGCGTGAGGGCGTCAAGGACCTGTTCCAGCTGCCGGAGGGCTACGAAGTGGTCCTCGGCAACGGCGGTACGACCGCCTTCTGGGACATCGCGACGCACGGGCTGATCGAGTCCAGGTCGCAGCACCTCTCCTTCGGCGAGTTCTCCAGCAAGTTCGCTAAGGCCTCCAAGCAGGCACCGTGGCTGGGCGAGCCCACGGTGATCGAGTCGGAGCCCGGCACCCACCCGGCTCCGCGGGCCGAAGCCGGCACCGACGTCTACGCCTTCACCCACAACGAGACATCCACCGGCGTCGCCATGCCCATCCGGCGTGTGGCGGGTGCCGACGACGGCGCGCTGGTGCTCGTCGACGCCACCTCCGGCGCGGGCGGTCTCCCGGTCGACGTGCGCGAGAGCGACGTGTACTACTTCGCCCCGCAGAAGTCCTTCGCGTCCGAGGGCGGCCTGTGGATCGCCGTCTTCTCGCCCGCCGCGATCGAGCGTGCGGAGCGCCTGGCCGCGTCCGACCGGCACATCCCGGCGTTCTTCGACCTGCAGACCGCGATCGACAACTCCCGCAAGAACCAGACGTACAACACTCCCGCCGTCTCCACTCTCTTCCTGCTGAACGACCAGCTGGAGTGGATCAACGGCCAGGGCGGCCTGGACTGGGCGGTGCGCCGCACCGCGACGTCCTCCCGGACGCTGTACGGATGGGCCGAGGACGCCAAGTTCGCCTCGCCCTTCGTCTCCGACCCGGCGCAGCGCTCGCAGGTGGTCGGCACGATCGACTTCGGCGACGACGTCGACGCCGCGGCCGTCGCCAAGGTGCTCCGCGCCAACGGCGTGGTCGACACGGAGCCCTACCGCAAGCTGGGGCGCAACCAGCTCCGCGTGGCGATGTTCCCCGCCGTCGAACCCTCCGACGTCGAGGCGCTCACACGCTGCGTGGACTACGTCATCGAGAACCAGTAGGCAGCGCGCACGGACAGGAGGCGGGCCCGGGCGTCGTGAGAACGCCCGGGCCCGCCTCGCTCGCCCGCACCACCGGGTATCAGCCACCGCCGGGTGCCGGGCGCCGCCGGGTGTCAGGCCGAGAGCCGCTGGAACTTCCGTACGGCCAGCGGCAGGAAGACCGCCGTGATGACCAGCGGCGAGACCACGGCCATCAGCGCCGAGTTCTGCTCGATCCAGCTGCTCCCCACCGGCAGCGGGTTCCCGTACAGCTCGCGGACGGCGTTCGAGGTGGCGGAGACCGGGTTCCACATGGCGATGGCGCCCAGCCAGTCCGGCATCGCCGACGGCGGCGTGAAGACGCTGGAGATCATCCCGAACGGGAAGGCCACGGCGAAGAGATTGCCCGCCACCTCCTGGTTCGGGGCGATCAAGCCGAGCCAGACCCCGACCCAGATGAGTGAGAAGCGCAGGAGGAGGAGCAGCGCGAAGGCGTACACCGTCGCGAACAGCCCTCCGTCCGAGCGCCAGCCCACGACGAGCGCGATCCCCGCCATCACCAGCAGGTCGAGCGCGGCGTGCAGGACGTCGGAGACGCCGCGCCCCGTGACGACCGCCGAGGGCGCCATCGGCATGGAGCGGAAGCGGTCGGTGACGCCGCGTTCCTTGTCGATGACGACGCTCATCGCGGTGTTCATGAAGCCGAAGGCCATCGTCATCGCGAACATGCCGGGCATCGCGTAGTCCTTGTAGTCCACGCCCTCGCCGACGTCCATCGCGCTGCCGAAGACGAAGACGAAGAGCAGGACGGAGACGATCGGGAAGCCCAACTGCCAGGCGATGACCGAGGGTTGCTTGGCGAGGTGGGTCAGGTCCCGCCGTACGACCGTCCAGCAGTCGGCCAGCGCCCAGTACAGGCGCCGCTCCCCGGCCGAGCCGTGCGCGGGCGGCGGCAGCGGAGCGCCCGGGCCGGCGGCGGTCGCGGCCGCGGTCCCGCCGGGGGTTCCGGCCGCGGTTGCTGCGGTGGTCCCGTCGGTGGTTCCGGTGACGGTTCCGGTGACGTCGCTGCTCATGCTGCGGCCTCCTGCTTCTCCCGGGTCAGCGTCAGGAAGACCTCGTCCAGCGTGGGCCGGCGCAGACCGATGTCCTCGACGGTGATGCCGGCCTCCTGCAGGCCGCGCGCGACCTCCGTCAGTGCGGCCACGCCCTCCCCGGCGGGGACGGACGCATGGATGCGCCCGGTCGCGTCCTCGGTCTCCGGTTCGCTGCCCTCGGCAGCGACCCTGGCCACGGCCTTGACGATGTCCGGCATGTCGGCGGCCTCGCGGGCCATCACCTCGATGCGGTCCCCTCCGATCGCCCGCTTCAGGGCCGCGGGCGTGGGCGTCTCGCCACCGAAGGCGGGCGAGGAGTCGGTGACGTTACGGCCGCGGTCGATGACCGCGATGCGGTCCGCCAGCTTGTCGGCCTCGTCCAGATAGTGCGTCGTCAGCAGCACGGTCGTGCCGGTCTCCGTCAGCGACCGCACCGCCTGCCACACCTCGCTGCGCCCTCGCGGGTCCAGTCCGGTCGTCGGCTCGTCCAGGAAGAGCACCTCCGGGGCGAGGATCATGCTGGAGGCGAGGTCGAGGCGGCGGCGCATGCCGCCGCTGAAGTTCTTGGGCTGCTGCCCGGCGGCGTCGCTCAGGCCGAACTGCTCCAGCAGCTCGCCCGCGCGGAGCCGCGCCCGCGCACGGCCGAGGTGGAACAGCCGCCCGAACATCTCCAGGTTCTGACGGGCGGTCATGATCTCGTCGACCGCCGGGTGCTGCCCGGCGAGGCCGATGCTGCGGCGCACCTCGCGGGGCCGGCTCGTCACGTCGTGGCCGCCGACGCCGGCGCTGCCGCCGTCGGCCCTGCTGAGGGTGCACAGGATGCGCACCGCCGTCGTCTTGCCCGCGCCGTTCGGGCCGAGCAGGCCGAAGACGGTGCCGCGCGGCACCGCCAGGTCCAGGCCGTCCAGTGCGCGCTTGTCGCCGTAGTTCTTGCGCAGCCCCTGGGCGACGACCGAGAACTCCCGGCCGCCCGCCGGCGGGGCCTCCCCCGGTGTGGTTGTCACAGCTGCTCCCCCCTTGCTTCCGGGCAGTGCGCACTGCACGCACTGCGGGCCAGAGAAATTGGGTACGGTGTACTCATAAAGAACAGCGTACAGCGCACGCAGATTTACGCAAGCGGCTTAGGATGGCGGCCACGATGCCGACGAGACAGCCACGAACACCGCGCCAGGCGCAGCCCCGCACATGCCGGCGAGCGCACCTCCGTTCGACGGCGGGCGGGCGCGCATGACGACCGAGTACAGCGGCACGGGCGATCTCACCCGCACCCTGGACCTGCTCTGGCGGGGCAAGGAGCAGCCCAGCCGCGGACCCAAGCCGGGCCTGACGCTGGAACGGATCGTCGCCACAGCCGTCGCACTCGCCGACGACGAGGGCCTCTCAGCGCTCTCCATGCGCAGGGTCGCCTCCGAGCTGGGCGTGGGCACCATGACGCTCTACCGGTACGTGCCGGGCAAGGGCGAGCTGCTCGACCTGATGCTCGACCACGTCAACGGCCCGGCCGGGGACTTGGACGAGTACCGCGGCAAGGACTGGCGCACCAGCATGGAGCTGATCGCCGAGGGTGCCTGGAAGCGCTACATCAACAGCCCCTGGCTGCTGCAGGTCTCGTACGTGCGCCCTGTTCTCGGCCCGGCCTCGCTGATGAGCGTCGAGTTCGCGCTGGCGGCGCTGGACGGGCTGGAGCTGGCGGGCAGGGAGAAGATCGGCCTGCTGAGCGGCCTCGACAACTACGTGCTGGGCGCCGCGCGCACACACGTACTGCAGCAGCAGGCCACGGAGCGCTCCAGCCGGTCCGAGCGGGAGTTCTGGGACGCCCAAGTGCCCTATCTGGAACGGGCGATGAGCACCGGCCAGTACCCGCATCTGGCCGCCATGCCGGAGGACTCCTTCTCGATGAGCGCCCGCGAGACCATGCGGCTCGGGCTGCGGGCACTGCTGGACGGATTCCAGACACTCATCGACGAAAGAAGGGCGGAGACGCGGAAACGCGGCGACGCGGCGAGGGGTGACGGTGAGCGGTGACCCGCGGGTCAGCCGCGCCGCCGGAAGATCCGCCGCAGCAACGTCCACAGCACCACGGCGACCGCAACAGCCGCGCCTCCCACGACGACCTTCTTCTCGCTGAGCTTCCCCTCGTCACCGCCGCTCGCGGCACCGCCGCCCTCCGTGCCGCCGTCCGCCTGCCCCTCGCCCGCCGGGACGCTCTCCGGCAGCAGTTCCCCGTCCAGCTCCAGCGGGTCGACCGTGCTGCCCTTGCCCTCCGAGCCGCACATCAGGGTGCGCCCGTCCGCGGTGAACGTCACCGACTCGCCCTGCCCTGCCACGGGCACGCTGACGGGGGTGTCCAGGGCCTCGGGCTTCCCGTCCCGCCACCGGAACATCTCGCCCCCGAAGTAGCCGCGCAGCACCAGCCGCGTCCCGTCCGGCGAGAAGGCGCCGTCCGTCGCCCAGACCTCCGTACGGGCGATGCGGCGGAAAGTGTTCACGCCTGACGGTGTGAGGCGCTCGGGTCCGGCGTACACGCCGCCCTTCTTCTCCTGGCTCTTGCTCGCGATGTAGACCCGGCCGGTCTTCGGATGGACCATCAGCGACTCGGCGTCGCGCGGCCCGTCGGCGTAGCGCACCGTGTAGCGGGTCGGCGTCACCGTGACGTCGCGCAGCTCCTCCGGCTCGTCGAAGCGGTAGATCCACACCTCGTTCCAGCCGCCGTTCAGGTTGTCGCCGATGTCGCCGACGTACACCTCGCCGCCGGGGCCGGCCGAGACGGCCTCCAGGTCGCGGGGGTCGATGCCCTTGAGGGTGACCGTGGCGACGGTCCGGCCCGTCGACGAGTCGACCGCGTAGACGTACGGGCCGTCGTCCGAGTCGTTGTGCGTCCAGTAGACGCCCTTGTGCGTACGGCTGGCCGCCAGCCCGCTCGACTCGGTGATCCGGGGGTCCTTGATACGGAAGGCCCCGTCTCCGCCGTTTCCTGCGGCGGAGACGGCAGGTACGGCGGACGCCCCCGTCGTGGGCCCCAGCGCGAGAAGACCCGCCGCTCCCCCGACCCCCACAGCCGCGACGGCGCGGCGCCAAAGCACAGACATGGCCCCAGTCTCCCGTACGGCGGTACCCGGCAGGCGCCCGGCGCCTGCTTCCGGCCCGTTCCCCCGGCCCGTTCCCCCGGCCCCCTCCGGCTCCCTTCCGGCTCCCCCCGGCGCTTGCTTCGAGCCCACTCCAAGGGCTTGGCTCTACAGGCATGGAGTACACGCAGCTCGGCCGCACCGGCCTCAAGGTCAGCCGGATCGTCCTCGGAACGATGAACTTCGGACCGCAGACCGACGAGGCCGGAAGTCACACGATCATGGACGCCGCGCAGGCCGCCGGCGTCAACTTCTTCGACACCGCCAACGTGTACGGCTGGGGCCCCGAGAAGGGCCGCACCGAGGAGATCATCGGCACCTGGTTCGCCAAGGGCGGCGGCCGCCGCGAGAGGACCGTGCTGGCCACCAAGGTGTTCGGGAGCATGGCCGCCGAGGGTGACCGCACGCCCAACCAGGACCGGCTCTCCGCGCTCAACATCCGCCGCGCCGTGGACGCGAGCCTCAAGCGGCTGCAGACCGACCACATCGACCTCTACCAGTTCCACCACGTGGACCGCAGGACGCCCTGGGAGGAGATCTGGCAGGCCATCGAGGTCCTGATCCAGCAGGGCAAGATCATCTATGCGGGTTCGTCCAACCACGCCGGCTGGCACATCGCGCAGGCAAACGAGACGGCCGCCCGGCGCGGCACGTACGGCCTCGTCAGCGAGCAGTGCCTGTACAACCTCGCCGAACGCCGCGCCGAGATGGACGTGATCCCCGCGGCGCAGGAGTACGGCCTGGGCGTCATCCCCTGGTCGCCGCTGCACGGCGGGCTGCTGGGCGGCGCGATCCGTAAGGAGACGTCGGGCGAGGGCGCACGCAGCACATCGGGACGTTCGGCGGACGCACTGGCGAACACCCGGGTCCGCGAGCAGATCCAGCGCTACGAGGACCTGCTCGCCGGGAACGGCCTCGACCCGGGTGAGACGGCCCTCGCCTGGCTGCTCACCCGTCCCGGCGTGACGGGCCCGATCGTCGGCCCGCGCGTCCCGGAGCAGCTGGAGTCGGCACTGCGCGCGGTGGAACTGAAGCTCGACGACGGCCTGCTGGCCTCGCTCGACGAGATCTTCCCGGGCCCGGGGCCGACACCGGAGGCCTTCGCCTGGTAGCGGCGCCGCCGGTGCTCTGACCGGAGAGGTCAACCGCACCGGACAGGCGCCGTCCGGCCCCGGACGCACCGGGGCCGGACAGCGCCTTCGGCTGCGAAGCCCTCAGCCTCCGACGGCGGCCGCGACGGCCACCACGATGAGCATCAGCACGAGCGCACCGCTGACGATGCGCGTCCTCGTCTTGGTATTCACGCCCCCAACGGTAACCAAGTCCCTCACTCTCCCAGCGGCCAGCCCGCGATCTGCTCGTAACGGGGCTGCTCACCCTGCACGCCGCTGTCCGGCAGATTGCTGCGTACGAGCGCCAGCCCGTCCGCGGTCCAGGGCTCACCCGCGAACCCGTCCAGGGCCGCCGTGAACGGGCGCAGACCGGGCCCGTGCGAACGGGCCCGTGCCAGCGTCAGATGGGGCCGGAACTGGTGGGGCTCGTCCGTCCCGAGGCCCGTGCGGCGCCCGGCGGCGGTCGCGGCGGCGGCCAGCCGCCGCAGCGCGTGCATCTCGCCGCCGGGACCGCTCACCTGCGCATGGCCCGCTTGCTCCCGTTCCTCCCCTTCACCGCCGTCGCCCGGGGGCGCGCCCGTGACACCGGCCCACAGGGAGCGGTCGCCGAACCGTCCGCCGCCCGCGATCCGCAGGCGCAGCGGGTGCCCGCGCCGGGCCGCGCGCGAGAGGCGTTCGCACAGCTCGTCGAGCTTCGCGTCGCTCACCTCGCCGTAGAAGGCAAGGGTGATGTGCCAGTTGGCACGGTCGGCCCAGCGCAACCGTCCGGTGTCGTCCAGGGAGCGCAACTCCGCGACCTTGTCGGAGAGTTGGCCTGGGCCGTCGAGCACGCGGGCGGGCGGCAGCAGAGCCGTGAAGAGTCTCATGGCCCCAGCATGCCGCCCTACCCTGAGCCTTGCGGCCCGGGTCGTACCCCGGCGCTCCCCGGTTCCGCGGTGTGTCCGCCGCAGCCCTGCACGGCCGGTTCGAGTCCCGGCGGAGACGTGGGAGAGACGACGGCGAGAACCGGCGCGTCACAGCCGGGGGAACTCAGGCGTGATCTTCAGCTCCCGGGCCGCCGCCGCCCAGATCGCGGTCTGCGCCGTCCCGACGGTGACCCGGGGGTCGCCGAGCATGAGGCGGATGCCGAAGCCGTCGCACAGGGCGAGCAGCGTGGTGCTGGTGGTGTCGATGTCGCAGTCGGCGAACTCGCCGGAGCCGATGCCTCGCCGCAGGGCCTCGCCCACCCAGCTGTGCAGCTGGTCGTAGAGGTCCACGGCGAGGCCCTGTGCCGTCTCGTCACGCAGCGCCCGCACCCACAGCTCCTGCCACAGCCGCCAGTCCTGGCGGAGCTCCGGATCGGTCGGCAAGAGGTTGCGCAGGATGCGGGCGAGGATGACGGCGGCGGGCACCGAGCCCGCGTCCCGTTCGAGTTCGGTGCTGGTGTGGGCGAAGGAGTGCGTCATCGCCTCGGCGAAGAGCTTCTCGCGGTTCTCGAAGTGGTAGTGGAGCAGAGCCGTGGACACCCCGGCGTGCTCGGCGACCATGCGCATGCGGATCTTCTCGAAGCCGACCTCGGCGATCACTTCGCACGCGGCGGCGAGGATCCGCTCGCGGGTGCGTTCGGCGGTGGACACGTGCGTGCTCCCCTGGTCGTTCGGTCCGGTGGCCGGGGTGCGCCGGCCTCTCGCCCTGTCCCATCTTCCCGCATCGGCACTGGGCGCGACCGGGGCGGGACCGGTCAGTGGTAGGTGTGGAAGCCACGGCCGGTCTTCCGGCCGTGGAGACCCGCGTCGACCATGCGGGCAAGAAGCGGCGGTGGGGCGTAGCGGGGTTCGCGGAACTCTCCGTACAGCGACTCGGCGATGGCCCGGGTGGTGTCGAGTCCGATGAGGTCGGTGAGCGCGAGCGGACCGAGCGGATGGGCGCATCCGAGCGTCATCGCACGGTCGACGTCCTCGGCCGACGCCGTTCCGGACTCGACCATGCGCACGGCCGCGAGGAGGTAGGGGACGAGGAGGGCGTTGACGACGAAGCCCGACTGGTCCCGGGCTCGTACGACCTGTTTGCCCAGCACCTGGGTGACGAAGGACTCGGCGCGGCGCGCGGTGTGCTCGCTCGTCAGGAGCGACGGAACCAGTTCCACCAGCGGCAGCACGGGAACGGGATTGAAGAAGTGCAGGCCCACGACATGTTCGGGGCGTCGGGTGGCGGCGGCGAGGCGGATGACCGGGAGGGAGGAGGTGTTGGTCGCCAGGACGGCGTCCTGGCGCCGCACCACGGCGTCCAGCCGCCTGAACACCTCCAGCTTCGCCGTCTCGTCCTCCGCGACGGCCTCGATGACGAGATCGGGGTCGTCCAGCCCGTCCAGGCCGCCGGTCACGGCGATCCGGTCCAGGGCGGCGTCCCGGTCCGCCGCGGTGAGCTTGCCCGCGTCGGCGGCGCGTTCCAGGGACCTGGCGATGCGGGAGCGGCCCGCGGCCGCGGCCGCGGCGCCGGACTCGGCGACGACGACGTCGAGCCCGGCCCGGGCGCACACCTCGGCGATGCCGGAACCCATGAGGCCGCAGCCCACGATGCCGACCCGTCGGACGGGCGCACCGTGCTCAGGGAGCGGGGCGGGCCCCGCGGTCACCGGCTCCGTCATGTGTGGCTCCTTCCGAACGATGGCCGTCCCGGTGGTCCCGGGACGGCACGTTTCCGGGCGGGCGGCTCCCGGCGGGACCGGGAGCCGCCCGTGGTCGGCTCGTGACGCCGGACGGGCCGGCCGTGGGGCTCATGGCCGTCCGTCCATCCGCCTCGCCGGTCTGCCGGGCGCGTCAGCGGTCCGACGCGGCGCCCGCGCACTCGGACACATCCCGCATGGACGTCGGGGACGTCGGGGACGTCGGGGACGCCCGTCGGGGACGCCCCTTCAGCACGGCGTGTCAGGCGGCGGGCAGTTGCAGAACGCCCGTACCGCGCTTGATCAGCTCGCCCGCGACGATCAGACGCTGGATCTCGGACGTGCCCTCCCAGATCCGGTCGACACGCAGCTCGCGGTAGAGCCGCTCGACCGGGTAGGAGCGGTCGTAACCGCGCCCGCCGAAGATCTGCAGGCAGCGGTCGACGACGCGGCCCGACGCCTCGCTCGCCGCGAGCTTCGCGATGGCCGCCTTGGCGTGCGCGGTCTTACGGTCGACGGTGCCCTCGGTGACCTCCCAGGCGACCTGGTGGGTGTACGCGCGGTTGACGGCGATGTCCACGGCGCAGTCCGCGAGCATGCCCTGGATCAGCTGGAAGTCGGCGATACGGGAGCCGAACTGCCGCCGCTCCACCGCCCACTCCCGCGCCAGCTCCAGGGCGCGCTCCGCCGCGCCGATGGTGCGCGCCGCGATCATCAGCCGCTCCTCGGTGAACCAGGAGCGGGTGATGTCGTAGCCCTCGCCGATGCCGCCGAGCACCGCGCCGTCGGGCACCCGCACATCGGTGAACGTGAACTCGGGGTGCTCGTAGACGAAGGTGTGCATGAAGCGCGGCACCCGGGTCATCTCGACGCCCGGGGTGTCCTTGTCCACGAGGAACAGGGTGGGTGCCCGCTCGTCCCCGGCCGCCGCGAGGACGATCAGGAAGTCGGCGTGGTCGCCGACGGTGACGAACCACTTCTCCCCGTCGAGGCTCCAGTGCCCGCCGGAGGTGCGGGTCGCGGTCGTGCTGAGGTTCTGCGGGTCCGAGCCCGCCTCCGGTTCGGTGACGGCGTAGCAGTCGCGGCGCTCGCCGCGGATGACCGGAACGAGGAAGCGCTCGCGCTGCTCGGGAGTGCAGAAGCGCAGCGCGTTGGCCGGGCGCCAGACCATGTCCCACAGGGCGCCGGTCAGCCGGCCCAACTCCTGCTGGACGACGGCCTGCTCGAAGATGCTGAGCCCGGCGCCGCCCCACTCGGCGGGCATGTTGACGGCCTGGAGGCCGCTGTCGAGCACGGCGACGCGGATGGCGTCGTGGGCCTGCGGGGGCAGACCGTTGTTCTCCTCACAGTCCTCCTCGTACTTCATGACGAGGTCGGTGAGCCTGCGGGCCGTGCCCTTGAGTTCCTGCTGGCGGGCGGTAAGGCGGAAGTCCATGTCGGTCCTTGGGATGCGGAGTGACGGGCGGGGCGGAGACGACGAAGGCCCGTGGGCCGGGGAGCGGGGCTGCGGACCCGGCGGACGCGGGGAGCCGGGTCGGGCAGTCAGGGAGCCGGGTCGGGCAGTCAGTGACGGGGCAGGGCGAGGGCCCGGGTGCCGCGCTTGATCAGCTCGTTGGCGATGATCAGGCGCTGGATCTCGGACGTGCCCTCCCAGATCCGGTCGACCCGCAGCTCGCGGTAGAGCCGCTCGACCGGGTAGGAGCGGTCGTAGCCGCGCCCGCCGAAGATCTGCAGGCAGCGGTCGACGACCCGGCCGGCCACCTCGCTCGCGGCCAGCTTCGCCGTGGAGGCCTTGGCGTGCAGGGCCTTGCGTTCGGTCCCGGGCTGGTCCGCCTCCCAGGCGACCTGGTGGGTGTAGGCCCGGTTGACGGCGATGTCCACGGCGCAGTCCGCGAGCATGCCCTGGATCAGCTGGAAGTCGGCGATACGGGAGCCGAACTGCCGCCGCTCCACCGCCCACTCCCGCGCCAGCTCCAGGGCGCGCTCCGCCGCGCCGGTCGTACGGGCGGCGATCATCAGCCGCTCGTCGGTGAACCACTCCTTGGTGAGTTCGTAGCCCTTGCCGACGCCGCCGAGCACGTCCTCGTCGGCGACGAACACGTCCTGGAAGACGAACTCGGGGTGCCCGTTGACCGCCGAGTGCATGAAGCGCGGGACGCGGGTCATCCGCACGCCCGGCGCCTGCTTGCCGACGAAGAAGAGCGTGGGCTGCCGCTCGGGACCCGCGTCCGCCTGCACCAGCAGGAAGTCGGCGACGTCGCCGCAGGTGACGAACCACTTCTCACCGTTGAGCAGCCACCCGCCCTCGGTCTTCTCGGCGGTGCTGGAACCGGATCCGGCGTCCGATCCGGCGCCGGGCTCCGTGACGGCGAACGCGTCGAAGCGTTCGCCGCGGATGACGGGCAGCAGATACTTCTCGCGCTGCGCCTCGGTGCCGTACGCCAGGACGTTGGCCGGCCGCCAGGGGATGTCCCACAGGCAGTTGGTGACCTTGCCGAACTCCTCCTCGACGATGACCTGATCGAGCAGGCTGAGTCCGGCGCCACCCCACTCGGCGGGCATGTTGATCGCGAACACACCCGCGTCGATGGCCTCGCGGGTGAGTGCGCGGACGGTTTCGGCCGGCAGCGGGCCGCCGGCCTCCTCCGACTCGTTCTCGTACTGCATCAGCCGCTGGGAGTAGGCGGCGGCGCGGGCCTTGAGGTCGGCCTGCTCGGGGGTGTAGCGGAAGTCCATGGCGATCCTTCCAGGCGGTCGGTGGGTGACACGTGCCGGTTGGCGGGTCGGGGCGGTCGGGGCGGTCGGGTCAGGCGAGTACGGCGCGGGCGTCCAGGGCGAGAGCGCCGTCGGGCCGGACGAGGAGGGGGTTGATCTCCAATTCGGCGATCTCGGGGTGTGCGGCGGCGACTTCGGTGATGCGGGCGACGGCCTCGGCGGCCGCGGCCACGTCGACGGCGGGGCGGCCACGGACGCCCCCGAGCAGCCCGGCGGTGCGCAGTCCGCGCAGCAGGCGCTCGGCCCGTGCCGCCGGAACGGGTGCCAGGGCGAACGCGACGTCCTGCAGGGTCTCGGTGAGGATGCCGCCGAGACCGACCATGGCGACCGGGCCGAAGCGCGGGTCCCGGTTGACGCCGACGATCAGTTCGACCCCGTCACCGAGGTCGGCCATGGCCTCGACCGAGTAGGCGGGCGCCCCGAGCCGGGCGTCCATCTCGCGGTACGCGGCCAGCAGCGAGGCTTCGTCGGGCAGCCGCAGCGCGACACCGCCCGCGTCGGACTTGTGCAGCAGGTGCAGCGCCTTGAGGACGTACGGACCGTCGAACTCCGCTGCCGCGGCGCGCAGCTGCTCCTCGCCGGTGATTCGGCGGGCCGCGGGAAAGCGCAGGCCCGCGGCGGTGAGCAGGGCCCGCACGGAGTGGTAGCCGGGGTCGGTCACCACGGGAGCGGGAGGCGGCAGCGGGGGCACCCCGGCAGGGCCGGCGGGCTCCCTGATGGTGAGGGCGGCGAGTGCGCGGGCCGCGTCCTCGGTGGCTCCGAAGACGGGGATGCCGCCCTCGGCGAGGATCCGGCAGCTGGGCGAGGCGGGGTACATGGACTGCACGACCAGCGGCTTGGGACGCCCGTCGTGCGCGCGGACGATCTCCTGCGCGGCCTCCAGCTCGCCCACGGACAGTGCCGTTCCGCCCTCACCGAGACCGGCCTCCGAGGCGGCGTAGCCGCCGAAGTAGCCCGTCAGCAACACGGTGTCGACCTCTTCGGTGGCCAGTAGCGCCTCGATCGTGGTGGCGTAGGAGCCGGGGTCCTGCTCGCCCATGCCCGCCAGGTCCACGGGGTTGCCGACGGCGGACTGCTCCCACAGCACCTCGCGCAGCCGGGCCTGTGCGGGCTCGCCGAGTTCGGGGACGTCGAGCCCGGCGGCCTCGGCCGCGTCGGCGGCGATCGCGCCGTGGCCACCGCCGTCGGTGAAGATCGCGGTGCGCCTCCCGGCCCGGCGGTCCTGGGTGCCGAGGGCGGCCAGCACGGTCGCCATCTCCCGGGGGGTGGCGACCAGTTGCACACCGGCGTCGCGGCAGGCGGCGGCCACCACGTCGGCGGAGGTGGTCAGGGCTCCGGTGTGGGACTGCGCGCTGCGCGCGGACGCTGTGCCGCGTCCCGCGGTGAGCAGGACGACGGGCTTGCCGGCCACCGCGGCGGCCTCCGCGAAGGCCCGGCCGTCGCCGAAGTCCTCGGCGTAGACGGCGATGGCCGAAGTGCCCTCGTGACTGGCGCAGTCGGCGACGAGGTCGACGAGGGTGATGTCGGCCTGGTTCCCGAGCGAGACGAACCGGGAGAAGCCCAGCCCGTACGGCGTCAGCCGCAGCTGGAGTTCGAGGGCGAGGTTGCCGCTCTGGCTGAGCAGGGCGACGCCGCCGGGAGCGAAGGTGCCGGAGGCGAGGTACAGCTCGGTGGTGTTGTCGGCGATGCCCAGGCAGTTGGGGCCGACGAGGACGGCTCCGGCGTCGCGGACGCGGGCGGTTATCGCCTGCTGGCGGGCGCGCCCGGTGGCGCCGGTCTCGGCGAATCCGGCGGTGATCGCCACCAGGGCACGGGCACCGCAGGCCAGCGCGTCGTCGACGGCGGCCTCGAAGCCCGCTCCGGGAACGGAGAGCACGACGAGGTCGACCTGTTCGCCGATCGCGGCGACGCTGGGTGCCGCGGTCCTGCCCAGCACGGTGCCACCGCGCCGGTTCACCAGGTGTACGGGGCGGCGTCCGGGGGCGCGCAGGACCTGGGCGGCGATCGCGTTGCCGTACTTGGCGGGGTCGTCACTGGCGCCGACGACGGCGACGGACTTGGGGTCGAAGAGGGGCGTCAGGTGCCGGCCGGGCGTGCGGGCCATGTCAATTCTCCAGCCTGAGTGCGGAGTTGGGGCAGCTGTCGGCGCAGTCCCGGGCAGCGTTCTCCGCGCCGGGCGGGACGTCGGCGGCGACGACGGAGGCGTAGCCCCACTCGTCGAGTTCGATCAGCTCGGGGGCGTGTTCCTGGCACAGGCCGTAGCCCTGGCACAGGGTGGAGTCCAGCAGGAGTTTCATGGCGGTCCTTTCAGCGGTCCGTCTCAGGGGCGGCGAGCGGCCCCGGCCGGTTGGCCGGGAGCGGGCTGGGGAGTGTCCGGCACCTCGGGCACGGGCACGGGCACGGTGAGCCGGGTGGAGGCCGGAGGCCCGTCCGGCATGCCGAAGCCGGCGGCGCAGACGGTGCACGGGGCGGCCAGGTGGGCACCGACCTTTGCCGGGAAGGCGCGCAGCAGGCTGCCCGCGGTGCCGGCAGCGGCGTCGAGGAGCCCGCAGGCGCCGCGGCCGGGCAGCCCCGCGGACCAGCGCGCCAGCGACGCGCGGACGTCCTCCGTCGCGCTGCCGGCGGCCAGTTGCCGCAGGGCGTCGCGGATCGATCCCGTACCGGCGACACACACGCCGCACTGGCGGGCGCTCTCGGCGGCGAGGTGTGCGGCGGCCTCGCCGGCAGCGGTCACGGGGCAGTCCTGCGGGCCGAGGAAGCGGATGGCGCCGCAGCCCAGGGCGGTGCCCGCCGCGGCGAGGCGGCCGGGGTCGACAGGCAGGTCCAGCGACTCCCCGGCGACGACGCCGCCGAACAGCCCGCCCATGAGCGCCCCCTCGGGATGCGCGCCGCCGTCCGGTCCGCCGTGGGCGGAGGCCAGCTCGCGCAGTGTCGTGCCGTAGGGGGCCTCGGTGAGCAGCGGGGCGTGGTCGCCGCCGCCGGAGACGGTCAGCAGGGTGGCCTCGGCGATCCGGCGGCTCAGGTCGGGGCGGGCGGCGAGGAGGGCGATCCGGGCGAGGGTCTCGACGTTGGCGACGAGGGTGGGCTCGTCGCCGACGCCCCGTTCGAAGGGCCGGGGCGGTTTGGCGGCCGGCAGTGCGGGGCCGCCGTTGATACGGCGGACCACCGCGCTCTCCTCACCGGCCACATAGGTGTGCTCGGTCTCCACCACCTGGACGGACAGCGGCGGCGGGTGCTCCGCGAGGGCCTGCCGGACGTGGCGGGCCGCCGCCGGGTCGGAGAGGTAGACGTACCCGCGCCGGGCGCCGATGGCGGTGGCCGCCCGGGCGAGGCCGTCGAGTACGAGGTGGGGGCGTGCCCGCAGCAGCCACCGGTCCTTGACGGAACCGGGCTCGCCCTCCTCGCCGTTGGCGACGACGACGGGCGCACCGCCTGCGTCGCGCACGGCTGCCATTTTGACGGCGGTCGGGAAGCCCGCGCCGCCGCGCCCGCACAGCCCTGACCGGGTGAGGAGCCCCGGCAGCGCGTCGGGGGCGGTGGCGGTGGCGTACCCGCCGTGGGCGAGGTAGGTCCGCGCGTTCTCCAGCCGGTCGGGGTGCGGGCCGAGAACGGTGCCGGGGGTGCGCTCACCCGCGTCGGGACCGGTTGCTGCGGGGGGCATCAGGGACCGGACGGCGGTCCGCCGTGCCCCGCGGGCTCGCGTCGTGGTCATGCGTGCCCTCCAAGGTGTGAGGTGGCGTCGTGGGAGCGGGCCGTGTCCCCGGAGCCGTGTGCGCCGCGGGCCCTCCTGGCCCTGCTGACGTCGCTGCCGTGGCCGGTGCCGCCGGCGTCGTCGGCCCTCCCGGCCGCGTCGGCGTCACCCGTGCGCAGGCTGTGGAGCGCGGACTCCAGGGCGTCGCGCTGGCGGGCCGTACGGGCGTAGGCGCTGCCCGGCAGTCCGATGAGCATCCGGTGGTGGTCGAGGACGACCTCGGCGGCCAGCAGGGCGGCCCGGCGGTCGCCGGGCCGGGTGCCGGTCGCGACGCCGGTCACCAGCTCGGTGACCTCGGCCAGGTAGCGCAGCCAGCTGCGCTCGCTGCCGTGCAGGATCAGTCGCTGCACGCGGCGGTACTCGACGGCGGAGGCCGTCGGCGGGCTGCGCAGGGCAGCCACGTTCGAGGGAAGTTCGCGTTCCGGCTCGGGGGTGAGGCCGAGCCAGACCAGACTCCGACGACCGCTCATGCGTGCCTCCGGGGTGAGGTGTGGGGACCCGGCCGCTGCCGGGAGGTGACCTGGTGGATTGCCGGACCGGGTGGATCGCCGGACCGGGTGTGCGGCGGGACCGGTTGTGCCGGGCGGCCCGGGAGCGTCCCGGGCACCGCCGGGACGGCAGGGGTGACCGGAGAGGTCGGGTGGCGGGATACGGGTCGGGGAAGTGAACGGGGCCGCGGAGCGCGGCGAAGCCGGGCGGGGACGGCCCGGGGCGGGCCGCGTACGGCAGAGGAACCGGCGCGGCGACGGACCGAAGCTAACTAATTGATTAGTCAGTCCGCAACCCTTGACAGTTCACAAGTCGCTCCCCAGGCTGACTAACCATTCAGTCAGCTTCGAGCCAGTTCCCCACTGGAGTCAGCCGATGTACGCGAAATCCCCCGCCACCCCCGCCGGGACCACGGGCTCGCCCCCCACGGGACCGTCCCCCGGCTTGCCCGCCACGAAGCCGCCGCGCAGCCGCGCGGAAGCCGCACCGCCCACGCCGGGCGAGGCGCTGGCGGGCCGCTACTACACCGACCCGGGTGTCGCCGAGGCCGAGAACCGGCACATCTTCGCCAAGTCCTGGCAGCTGGTCTGCCACGAGTCGGACCTGCCCGGCGCGGGCGCACGGCTCGCCGCGACCGCGGCCGGACGCGAAGTCCTCGTCGTACGCACCGAGGACGGCGGCCTCGCCGCTCACCTCAACGTCTGCCGCCACCGCGGCACCCGCCTGGTCTCGGCGCCCGAACCGGGCGGCAAGGCCATCCGCTGCCCGTACCACGGCTGGACCTACAAGCTCGACGGCCGGCTCGTCGGCGCGCCGGAGGCCCGGCAGATCCCGTGCCTGGACAAGCCGAGGCTGGGGCTGTTCCCGGTCCGCGTCGAGTCGTTCCTCGGCTTCGTCTTCGTGAACCACGACCCGGACGCCGTCCCGCTCGCCGAGCAGTGCGCCGGGCTCGCCGAGGCCGTGGGGCACTACGCCGGTCCCGGCCTGGTACCGGTCGGCCGCGACCGGATCCACGACCTCGACGGCGCCGAGGTCCAGCACGCCAACTGGAAGGTGACCGTCGACAACTACCTGGAGGGCTACCACGTACCCGTGGCCCACCCCGGGCTGATGCGGCTGCTCGACTACCAGGGCTACACCTGTGAGATCGAGGAGGCCTACACGCTCTTCGCCTCCCCGCTGCGCGACAAGCCCTCCTCGAACTGGCCCGAGCGCCTCTACCAGCGCCTCGCCGCCCCGATGCCCGGCCTCACCGAGGCCGACCACCGGGTCTGGCGGTACGCGGTCATCTATCCGAACACTCTCATCGACTTCTACCCCGACCATGTGCTTGCCTGGACCGCGATCCCCAGGGGCGTCGACCGCGTCGCCGTTCCCGGCGCGTTCTACACCCGGGTCGGCACCTCGCTGCGCACCCGTCTCGCGCGGAGGCTCAACATCCACATCGGCTGGATCACCAACGACGAGGATGCCGAGCTCGTGGCCCGCGTACAGAAAGGACTCACCACCCCGGGGTTCGAACCCGGTCCGCTGTCCCGGCGCGAGTCGGCGGTCGGCTGGTTCGCCGACCGGATCAGGGCGGATCTCGCGGCGGTCCCCGACGACGAGACGGCCTGAGCCGCCGCAGCCGCCCCCGGCGCGGCGCCCGTCCCCTCCGGCACCGGCTGACAGGTTCCGCACGGCCTCCGCTCGCCCCAGCCGGCACCAAGGCCGCGCCTCACCCTCACTCGAACTCACCCGAATTCACCGCGTCAGGCCCTGTTCCCCCGGTATTCCCCCGACCTCGCCCGATCAGTGTCCGTGCCGTACGGACACCCCACGGAGAGGACCGCTGATGTCCCCCGAGGCGCTCCCACCATCGCCCGAACCTCCCCCATGTCCCCCGTCTCCCCCACCCACCCGGACCGAACGTTCCCGCCGGGTCTCCGAGCGCATACCGCGCCGCCTGTCCCGGCGGTCGGTCCTGCGCTCCGGTTCCGCCGCGGCGGCCGGCCTCGGCCTCGGCGCGGCCGCGTCCGGCTGCGGCTTCACATCCGCGGGTACGGCCTCCCAGGAGGCGAACGACGAGCCCATCGAGATGAAGATCGACGGCGACCTCGTGTACTTCAACTGGGCCGACTTCGTCGACCCTGCCGTCTTCAAGGGGTTCGAGAGGGAGTACGGCGTCAAGGTCGTGCAGTCGAACTTCGACTCCATGGAAGGCATGGCAGCCAAGCTCAACGCCGGCAACAGGTACGACATCATCTTCCCCACCGCCAAGTGGGCGGAGCGGCTCGTCCAGGGGCACCGGCTGCGCCGTATCGACCACTCCCGGCTGAGGAACGCCGACGCCGTACTGAGCCGCTACGACTTCTTCACCGACCCCTGGTACGACCCCGGGTCCCGGCACACCCTGCCGTTCACCATGTACAAGACCGGCATCGGCTGGCGGAAGGACAAGATCGGCGACGAGCTGTCCGGGTCCTGGGACGACCTGTGGCTGCCCCGTGCCATGGGCCGCGTCTTCGTGCTGGACGACCGGGACGAGGTGCTCGGTCTGGCCGCGCTCAAGCGCGGCCTGGACGTCTCCACGTCCGACGAGGACGACCTCGGTGAGATCACCGCGACGCTGCGTTCGCTCCGCCCGCACCTGCGGGGCTTCTCCAGCAACAGCTACAACAACCTGCTCACCGGCGACGCCGTCATGACCCAGGCGTGGAGCGGTGACATGGCCGCCATGCTGAACCAGGCCAAGGACCAGTCGGTGTTCGGCTTCGAGGTCGCCGAGGAAGGCGCGCCCCTCAACTCCGACTGCTACGCCATCCCGTCCGACGCGCCCCACCCAGGTACGGCGATGCTCTTCATCGACTACATGCTCCGGCCCGAGAACGTCCGCAGAAACATCGAGTACATCGGCTACCCGATGCCGGTCGGCGGCACGGAGGACACCTACGCCGCACTGGTCGAGCCCTTCCCCGCCTGCGTCGTCTTCTCCGGCGACCTCAAGGACGACCTCTACTTCCGCAACGGCGACGACCGGGCCGAACGAGCCCGGGACACCGCCTGGACCCGTGTGAAAGCCAGTTGACGCCATGGCCACGCAGAACACCACCGGCCCGGCGCAGCCCGGGCTCCACCCGGACGACGGCCCCACCCGCGCGGCGGCCGCGGGGCACGAGCACCCCACCGGCCGCCCCCACCAGGACCGCCGCCACACCCGCGCCGCCCCCGACGGCTCCGCCGGCGCGGGCGATCGCCTCTGGACCCTCCTGATGCTGCCGGGCAGCCTGTGGATGACCGCCTTCCTCATCGGCTCCCTGGCCCTGGTCGCCACCCTGGCGTTCGGAACCACCGACCCGCTCGGCAACCCGCGCTTCGGCCTCAACCCCGAGAACTTCGCGGCGCTGGCCGAGCCCGCCTATCGGGCCGTGATGCTGCGCTCCTTGGGGTACGCGCTGCTGACCTGCGTGATCTGCCTGGTGGTCGCCTACCCCGTCGCATACGCGATCGCCCTGTACGGCGGGCGCTTCAAGACCCTGCTGATCGCCGCGATCGTGGTGCCGTTCTTCGCCAACTACCTGGTGCGCATGTACGGCTGGTCGGTCGTCCTCTCGGACGACGGACCGCTGCTGGGGGTACTGCGCGCGATCGGCCTCGCCGGCGACGGGACCAGGATCCTGCAGACCGCGCCCGGAGTGGTGGCCGGACTCGTCTACGGCTTCATCGTGTTCATGATCATCCCGCTGTACGCGGCGCTGGAACGCATGGACGTCTCCCTGATCGAGGCGGGACGCGACCTCTACGGGGGCCCGCTGCGGACCTTCTTCCACGTCACTCTGCCCGCCACGCGACAGGGCGCCGCCGCCGGCTGCGTCCTCGTCTTCCTGCCCGCCATGGGCGACTTCGTCAGCGCCCAGCTGATGGGAGGTCCCGACCAGATCATGATCGGCAACCTGATCCAGGACAAGTTCTTCCAGGGCCAGAACTGGCCCCTCGGCTCGGCGCTGACGATGCTGATGATGGCGGTGCTCTTCCTCGGCATGCTGGGTTACCTGCGGCGGACCCGCAAGGACGAGGCGGAGGCGGTCCGATGACGACATCATCCGCCGCCCCGCGGCGCACCCGCCGCGGCACCGACCGGAAACCGCGGTTCGCGATCGCCGTGACCGCCGCGTTCTTCGCGCTGCTGTACCTGCCCATCGGCGTGGTGGTGCTCTTCTCGTTCAACTCGCAGAGGTCGCTCACCGTCTTCAAGGACTTCAGCCTGCGCTGGTACACGGCCTTCTTCCAGGACCCGGTGCTGCTCGAATCGCTCGGCATGAGCCTGCGGGTGGCCACGGTGGCGATGGCGGGCTCGCTGATCCTGGGCGTGACGCTCGCCCTCGGCCTGGTCCGCTGCCGGAACCGGCTCGGCTCTCTCGCCGGACTGGTCATGCTCGTCCCGCTGGTCACCCCGGAGATCGTCACCGGCGTGGCGGCGATGCTGCTCTTCAAGGGCATGCAGATCCCGCTGTCCACGGGCACGGTAATGCTGGCCGAGATCACCTTCTCCATCTCGTACGTGACCGTCATCCTGCGCTCCAGGATCGCGGCGCTGAACCCCGAGGTGGAGGAGGCCGCGATGGACCTCGGCGCCACGCGCTGGCAGTCGCTGCGGCTGGTGACCCTGCCCGCGCTGCTGCCCAGCATCCTGGCGTCCGCCGTGCTGATCTTCGCGCTGGTCTTCGACGACTTCGTGCTCGCCTACTTCACGACCGGCGTCGACCCCCAGCCACTGCCCGTGCGCATCTACTCGGCCATCCGCTTCGGGGTGAAGCCGACCATCAACGCGGTCGGCACCCTGATGCTCGTCGGGTCGATCGCCCTCATCGCCCTCGCGCTGTTCATCCCACGCCTGTTCGGCCGCCGCGGCGGCCTCGATCTCCTCTCCGGGAAGTGACACCCGTGACCACGACGACCACCACCACCGCGGCCGGACCCGCCACGGGCCTGGCGCCCGCCGTCCGGCTCGACGACGTCTGCAAGCGCTACGGCGACTCCCACGCCGTCCGGGACCTGTCGCTGGACATCGCTCCGGGCGAGTTCTTCTCGCTGCTCGGCCCGTCCGGCTGCGGCAAGACGACCTCGCTGCGCATGATCGGCGGATTCACGGACCCCTCCGACGGCGCGATCCTGCTCGGCGGCAAGGACGTCACGGCGCTGCCGCCGAACAAGCGGGACGTCAACACCGTCTTCCAGAGCTACGCCCTCTTCGACCACCTGTCGGTGAGCGACAACGTGGCCTTCGGCCTCAAACGCAGGGGAGTCGACCGGGCCGGTATCCGCGAGCGCGTCGCCATGATGCTGGAGCGGGTGCAGTTGACGGAGCTCGCCGACCGCAAGCCCACCACCCTGTCCGGCGGCCAGCGCCAGCGGGTCGCCCTGGCCCGGGCACTGGTCAACCGGCCGCAGGTGCTGCTGCTGGACGAGCCACTGGCGGCCCTGGACCTCAAGCTGCGCCGCCAGATGCAGGTCGAACTCAAGCAGATCCAGCGTGAGATCGGCATCACGTTCGTGTTCGTGACCCACGACCAGGACGAGGCCCTGACCATGTCGGACCGGATGGCCGTGCTGAACGACGGCCGTATGCAGCAGTGCGGCACCCCCGAGGACGTGTACGAGCGTCCGGCGAACAGCTTCGTCGCCTCCTTCATGGGCACCTCCAACATGGTCCCCGGCACCTACCGGGACGGCGCGGTGGTCATGGACGAGGGCCCCGCGCTTCCCGTCGGCCCCCGGCAGGGGATCGCGGAGAACAGCAGGGTGAACCTCGCCATCCGGCCGGAGAAGATCTGGCTGTCCGACCTCGCGCCGGGGATGGCGCGGGTGACCGGGGTGGTCCGGGAGACGGTGTACTCGGGTCCGACCACGACGTACCTGATCGAACTCACGCCCGGTGTCACGGTTTCGGTGCTGGAGCAGAACACCGACCGCTCGCGGATGGAGGACCGCTGGAGCGGCGGCGAGGACGTGGAGGTCGGCTGGCTGCCCGAGCACTGCCTGGTCCTCAACTGAACCCCCGCCCGGCCCCCGGGATTCCGGGTACCGGGACTGCCCCGCCGCAGGGGCGCCCGGGTCCTGCCCTCCTCGGCTCTCGCCGCTCGCCGGGGCGCCTCCCGTAACTCCCGCACGCCACCCGTCCCGCACCCCCACCCGTCCCGGGCCCCGGCACTCCCTGGGGCGCCCCCGATGCGCCGGGGCGCCTCCGGTTCTCTCCCGGAGATCCCCGGCTCCCCTGCCGCATCCCGGACCGAACGAAGGAACGCTTCTCCATGCACCATGACGTGATCGTGCTCGGCGCCGGTCTGGCCGGCCTCGCGGCGGCGCGGGACCTGGCGGCCGAGGGCGCCGATGTCCTGGTCGTCGAGGCCCGTGACCGCGTCGGCGGCCGGGTCGAGCAGACCGCCCTGCCCGACGGCAGACTCGTCCAGCTCGGCGGCGAGGTCGTCGGCCGGGCCCACACCGCCTATCTGGGCCTGGTCGCCGAACTGGGACTCGGCCTCACCCCGAGTTACGTCGCCGAGCCGGGTGTCCTCGCCCGGGCCACGCCCGAGGGCGTCTCGGCCGGGGACCCGCCGCACTGGTTCGAGCCCGGCGACGACGCCTGCCACCGCCGCGTCAGCCGGACGTTCGCCGACCTTGCCCGGGCCGTCGACCCCGACGACCCCTGGAGCCACCCCCGTGCCCGTGCCCTCGACCAGATCTCGGTCGCCGGCTGGCTGCGCGCCGAAGGCGCCTCCGCCGGCGTCGTCCGCCTGTGGGAGATCGGCCAACTCGGCCTCGCAAGCGGCTCGTACGAACGCACCTCGCTGCTGTCCGCGCTGCGCAAGCACGCCGCCGTACCCGGCGGGGATCCGGCCGCGACGGACGGCGGCCCGGGCCCCGTCGAGCCCGTCGAGCACGTCGAGCACGTCGAGCACTACGACTACGAGGACTGGGAAGGTCTGCGGGTCGCCGAGGGATCGGCGACCGTGGCCCTGCGGATGGCCGACGAGCTGGGCGGACGGGTCCGCACCGGAGCGCCGGTCGAAGCCGTCGGCATCCGGCCCGGCGCCTGCTCGGTGCGGCTGTCCGGAGGCGAGACCCTGACGGCGGCAGCCGTCGTCAGCGCCCTGCCGGTCGGCCCGCTGCGGTCCGTGGCGCTCACCGGGGTGTCCGACGGGCGGCTCGCCTCGCTCCACCGGCAACGGCAGGCCGTCACGGCCAAGTTCGTCGCCGCGTACGACGCACCGTTCTGGCGGGCCGACGGGCGCAACGGGCTCTCGGAGTGCGAGGGCGTTCTCGGCAGCACCTGGCCGCAGAACGAGGGCGTGCTGTCCTGCCTCGTCCCGCCCGAGCGGTACGGCGTCCTGCTGGGGATACCCGAGGGGCGCCGGGAGCGCGAACTGCTGGCCGAGATCGCCCGGCTCTACGGCGACGAGGCACACCGGCCCCTCCAGTGCTGGTCCCGGATGTGGGGCACCGACCCGTGGACCCAGGGCTATGTCACGCAGTGGACACCCGGTGACGTGATGGCCGTCGGACCCCTGCACGGAACCCACGAACCGCCCTTCTACGTCTGCGGGTCGGACCAGTGGGTGGCCGGTTACATGGAAGGCGCGGTCCGGACCGGCCGCGCCGCCGCGAAGGAGGCGCTGCGCCGTGGCTGAGCAGCCGGACCCCACCCCGCACAACCACATCGGCGGCGCGGACGTGCCCGCGGCCTCCGGAGCGACCATGCGGCTGACCGACCCCGCGACCGGCGTCTCCCGCCGCACGGCGCCCCTGTCCGGCCAGGCCGACACCGACGCGGCGTGTGCGGCGGCGGCCTCGGCGTTCGAGCACTGGTCGGTGACCACTCCGGCCGAACGGCAGACCGCGCTGCTGCGAATCGCCGACGGGCTGGAGGCGCACGCGGACGAACTCGTCGCCGCCGAGACGGCCGACACCGGCAAACCGGCAGAGCTGTTCCGCTGCGACGAACTGCCCGCGGTCGCCGACACCTTCCGCTACTTCGCCGGGGCCGCCCGGAACCTGCCCGGCACGGCGGCGGGCGAGTACGCCGAAGGGCACACCTCGATACTGCGGCGCGAGGCCGTCGGCGTCTGCGCCCAGATCACCCCGTGGAACTATCCGCTGATGATGGCGGCCTGGAAGGTGGCACCGGCGCTGGCCGCCGGCAACACGAGTGTCCTCAAGCCGGCGGACTCCACGCCTTCCTCGGCCGTGCTGCTGGCCCGGATCGCCGCCCGGCACCTCCCGCCGGGCGTGCTCAACGTGGTGTGCGGCGACCGCGACACCGGCCGCGCCCTCGTCTCCCACCCGGCGACCCGGCTTGTCGCGGTGACCGGAAGCGTGCGGGCGGGGCGCGAGATCGCCACCGCCGCGGCGGCCGACCTCAAGCGCGTGCACCTGGAGCTGGGCGGCAACGCCCCGGTCATCGTGCACGACGACGCCGACGTGGAGTGGACGGCCGCACAGCTCACCGCCGTCGCGTACTACAACGCGGGCCAGGACTGCACGGCGCCGACCCGGCTGCTCCTCCACCGGGACGTGCACGACGCCTTCGTCGAGGCGTTCGCCGCCCACGCGTCGGCGCTGCGGCCCGGCACCGACTTCGGCCCGCTCGCCACCGCGGGGCAACGCGACACCGTGGAGGGCCTGCTGAGCCGGCTGCCCGGCCGGGCCCGGGTCCCCGTGGGCGGTTCGCCGGTCCCGGGCCCCGGCTCCTTCCACCAGGCCACGCTGGTCACCGGTGTGCGACAGGACGACGAGATCGTGCGGGAGGAGATCTTCGGCCCGGTTGTGACGGTCCAGCCCTTCACCGACGAGCAGGAGGCCCTGCGCCTCGCGAACGACACCCGCTACGGCCTCGCGGCGAGCGTCTGGACCGCCGACCACGACCGCGCGATGCGGGCCACCCGGAAGCTGCGGGCGGGAATCGTCTGGGTGAACACCCACGGGACGACGGTGTCGGAGATGCCGCACGGCGGGGTGCAGCACTCCGGTTACGGCAGCGACCTGTCCATGGTGGGACTGCTGGACTACACGCAGGTCAAACACGTCATGCTGTGAGCGGGTGAACAGCCCCCGGATGAACAGCCCCGGGCGGCGCCGCTTCGGTGGCGCGCCCGCCGCCCCCGGCCTCCGTCGTCACCGCCGGGCAGGCCGGTGACGCGCCGGCTTCGGCAGACGTCCCGGTCCGCCCGGCGATCCGGACGAAGCCTTCAGGCGGCGGAAGCCACCCGCTCCCGCTCCTTCTCCGTGTCCGCCGCCTCCCGCGGTACGAACGTCACATGCCGGTGCCCGCGACGCAGGTCCACCCGGAGCCGCAGCCCGCCCGCGCGTGCCAGCACCAGGCCGACGACGACGGCGACGACCGCCGAGATGACTCCGCCGGACAGGAAGCCGATCCGGGCGCCGAAGGTGTCGGTGACCCAGCCCATGAGCGGCCCGCCGATGGGCGTTCCGCCCATGAAGACCATCATGTAGAGGCTCATCACGCGTCCCCTCATCGCCGGGTCCGAGGCCGTCTGCACGCTGGCGTTGGCGGTGACGTTGAAGGTCAGGCCCATGATCCCGATGGGCGCCATCAGCGCGGCGAAGAGCCAGAAGGACGGGGTCAGCGCCGCCGCGATCTCCAGCACGCCGAAGAGCAGCGCCGCGCCCGCCATCAGCCGCATGCGGGACGTGCCGCGCCGCGCGGACAGCAGCGCCCCCGCCACGGAGCCGACGGCCATGAGGGTGTTGAGCAGCCCGTACGTGCCGGCGCCCTCCTCGAAGACCTTGTCCGTGAACGCCGTGAGCCAGATCGGGAAGTTGAAGCCGAAGGTGCCGATGAAGCCGACGAGGACGATGGGCCACATCAGCTCGGGGTGGCTGCGCACATAGCTCAGCCCCTCCCGCAGCTGGCCCTTGCTGCGCGGGGCCCGTTCGATGCTGTGCATCTCTCCGGTGCGCATCAGCAGCAGCCCGGCGAGCGGGGCGATGAAGGACAGGCCGTTGAACAGGAAGGCCCAGCCGCTTCCGACGGCCGAGATCATCACGCCGGCGATCGCGGGCCCGACGAGGCGGGCGCTCTGGAAGTTCGCGGAGTTGAGCGAGACCGCGTTGCCTATCTGCCCGGGGCCGACCATCTCGGATACGAACGTCTGACGCGTCGGGTTGTCGAGCACCGTCGCCAGGCCGAGCACGAAGGCGAGCACGTAGACGTGCATGACGTGGACGTTGCCGCTCAGCGTCAGGGCGGCCAGCGCGAGGCCCGTGAGCCCCATGACGGACTGCGTGATCAGCAGCAGCCTGCGCTTGTCGCAGCGGTCGGCGACGACGCCGCCGTAGAGGCCGAAGAGCAGCAGCGGCAGGAACTGCAGGGCCGTGGTGATGCCCACGGCTGTCGCGGACCCGGTGAGGCTCAGCACCAGCCAGTCCTGTGCGATGCGCTGCATCCAGGTGCCGGTGTTGGACACGGCCTGGCCCATGGCGAAGAGCCGGTAGTTGCGTATTCGCAGGGACGAGAACATCGACGGCTTCGCGGCCAGGGGCTCCTCGGCCTCCTGCGCCTCCTCGCGCCGGGGGGCGTCCGCGGTGCCCGCCGGTTCGTCCGGTGAGCGGTCGTCGAGCGACCGGCCGCTCGGCGAACGGCCGCTCGATGAGCGGTCGCTGGGGGCTCGGTCGTCGGGTGCCAGGTCGTCGGGTGCCAGGTCGTTCGTTGCTAGGTCGTTCAGTGGCTTGTCATCGGGTGCGGGTGCGGAATCTGTTCCGTGGCCCGTACGCAATCCTCTTCGCCTCCTCGTTCATACGCGTGCGTCCGTCTCCGTCTTGCAGTGCTGCTCCTTACGGGTGAGCCGATGGGCCGCACGGGGCCCGGCCGGTCATGAGTGCGCCAGCTTCTCCAGCACCGGCGCCGCGGCGCGCAGCCGCTCCCACTCGTCATCGTCGAGCCGGCCGGCCAGCTCGGCCAGCCAGGCGTTCCGCTTCTCGCGGCTGGCGGCGAGCATCGACTCCGCGCGCTCGGTCTGCGTGACCGTCTTCTGGCGGCGGTCGTCGGGGTGCGGCTCCAGCCGGACCAGGCCCTTGGCCTCCAGCATCGCGACGATGCGGGTCATCGACGGGGGCTGCACGTGCTCCTTGCGGGCCAGCTCGCCGGGCGTGGCCGAACCGCAGCGGGCGAGTGTGCCGAGCACCGACATCTCCGTCGGACTCAGCGACTCGTCCACCCGCTGGTGCTTCAGGCGCCGCGACAGGCGCATGACGGCGGTGCGCAGTGCGTTCACCGCGGCCATGTCGAGCTCGTTCCCGTCGCCTGCGCCGCCCGTGCGGCGCTCGGATGTCTCCGGCATGTCGTTAGCGTAACTCATTACCTGAGCTAAAGAAAAGCCCTCGGCCGGGTCACGTTCTGTACGCTGAATCACACATACGAGTGACTTAGCACGGAAATCTGAGACGTCACCCCTGGCCCGGCCTGGACCGTGGACGCATGACTTCGATGACCTCGAAGGTGCTCAGCCTGCGGATGGACAGCGACCTGTTCGACCGGCTGCACGCCCACGCCGCCAAGCGCGGGATGAGCGTCCAGGACTACGTGGTCCGTGCGCTCGTGCGCGACGATTTCGACGAGCGCCTCCAGACATCCGTCGAGGAGACGGAGCGCTTCCACGCCTCGCCTGCCTTGCGCGGCCGCCTCCGGTCACCGGCCCGCCGCCCGGGCGGCCCTCGATAGGCTGTTCCCCTGCCCGCCGGGGCGAGACGGAGGCGCCGGCATTGCGAGCACGAGAGGGAGCTGCGGCCATGGGCCTCATGAACCGGTGGACCGACGGCCAGCGCGAAGCTCCCGAGCCGCTGGAGGGCCCGGTCAGGGGCACCGTCCTGGTCGGCACCGGCATCTGGCTCGTCCTCTTCCTCGCCCAGCTCCCCTTCTACGGCTGGTATGAGGCCCACGGGCACACCTGGTTCATCTGGACCTGCGCCGCCGGCGCCGGCCTCGGCCTGCTCGGCTTCTGGTACGTGCTGGTGCGCGAGCGCGCCATCCGGCGTGACGCCGAGGACTCCGCGTGACGGCATCCGCCCCGCGCGCACATCCGCTCGCCTCTCCTTGACTTCAACTGAGCTTGAAGTGTGAGCGTGAGTCCGACGGCACCGTCCACGCCAGCACCCACCCGGAGGAAGCCGGCCATGACCGTACGCACCACGGACCTCCCCGATCCCGCGCGCCAGGACTCCCGCGTCGCCTTCTTCAGCAGGTGGAGGGTGGCAGGGCCCGGGGAACGGGACGCCGCACTCGACGCCATCGCCGCCGTATGGGAGCGCGAGCCCTGGCCCTCACCCGAGCTCCTCTCGTACCACCTCTTCGCAGGAGAGGACGGCCGCACTCTGCTGCACCACTCGCAGTGGACGAGCGACGACGCCTACGAGACCTACGCGCGCGATCACCGCCAGGCCCGTATCGACGAGATCGACGCCGCCGTACCGGGCATCGAACGCATCGAAATCGGCCGTTTCCGCCACTACCGCAGCGGCGGCATGGAGGGCGACCCCCGCACGGCGGGCTGCCTCGTCATCGTCGAGGCCGAGTTCGACGGACCCGACCCCGCCCGCCAACGTGCCTGGGTGGACGCGGTGCTCGAAGCCCTTGAGAGCGATCCGGAGCCCCCGGCGGGCGGCATCTCGGCGCACTTCCACCTCTCCACGGACGGCACGCGCGTCGTGAACTACGCCGAATGGGAGAGCGCTCAGGCCCACATCGACGCCCTGCACCCGCCCGGGGTGGGAGTCGGCGGCCCCACGGAGCAGTGGAAGCGGGTGCAGGAGTTTCCGGGGCTGACGGCCGGCGGCGTCGACCGCTTCCGGCCGGCGTTCGGACTCGTACCGGGGTGACCTTGCAACTCCCGTTCACAGCACGGTCATGCGTATGATCACTCAACAGGGCATATGTCCATCAGCCCGCTTAGTCGGCGGTGCGCCGAAGGTCACCCTAGAGCGGGATTGGGGCAGGAATGGGCGAGGCGGAGAATCCGCATGCCGAGCTGGAGCAACTCCGCCGCGCCATGGAGACGCGTCCCGTCATCGACCAGGCACACGGTGTCCTGATGGCGGTCTACCGCTGCACTCCCGACGACGCGTGGAACGTTCTCGTCACCGTCTCCCAGCACACCAACACCAAGCTGCACCAGGTGGCGACCGCACTGGTGGAGTCCACACAGGGCAGCTCCCTGCCCGAGTCGCTGAGCTCCGCCCTCCGCGCCGCGCTGCCGGCCCCCTCACCGGACCAGACAGGGCAAGGCGCGTAAAACGCCCGTAACGTCGATTGCATGACGGAGCGGACGGGCACCGCCACCGGGACCCATGGCCACGCCCCGCGGCGCGGCCTGAGCACCGAGGAGGTCGAGGAGCGGACCGCACGCGGCGAGATCAACGACGTGCCCGTTCACACCAGCCGCTCGCTCACGGACATCGTCCGCGCCAACGTCTTCACACGCTTCAACGCCATCATCGGCGTCCTCTTCGTGATCATCCTCGTCGTCGGGCCGGTGCAGGACAGCCTCTTCGGCTTCGTGATCCTCGCGAACACCCTCATCGGCATCGTCCAGGAGCTGCGTGCCAAGCGGACCCTGGACAACCTCGCCGTCATCGGTGAGGTGCGGCCCGTCGTCAGACGGGACGGGAGAAGCCTCTCCCTCTCCACGTCGCAGATCGTGCTGGACGACCTCATCGAACTCCGTCCCGGCGACAAATGCGTCGTGGACGGCGAGGTCACCGAAGCCGACGGCCTCGAAATCGACGAGTCGCTGCTGACCGGCGAGGCCGACGCCGTCGCCAAGCAGCCCGGCGACCGGGTCATGTCCGGCAGCTTCGTCGTCGCGGGCAGCGGCACGTTCACCGCGACGCGGGTGGGACGTGCCGCATACGCGGCGCAGCTCGCCGAGGAGGCCTCCCGCTTCACGCTCGTACACTCCGAGCTGCGCAGCGGCATCAACGATCTGCTGAAATACATCACCTGGGTGATCGTCCCGACCGGTGCGGGTCTCGTGCTCAGCCAGCTCTTCGTCGAGCGGGACGACGTCGAGGGCGCCATCCGCCGCATGGTCGGCGGCATCGCGCCGATGGTGCCGGAGGGTCTCGTGCTGCTGACGTCGATCGCCTTCGCCATCGGCGTCGTACGGCTGGGGCGCAAGCAGTGCCTCGTGCAGGAACTGCCCGCGATCGAGGGGCTGGCACGGGTGGACGTCGTCTGCCTCGACAAGACCGGCACCCTGACCGAGGGCGGCATGGACGTCGCGGAGGTGCGCGTCCTCCAGAACGGACACGGACCCACGGACGGTACGTACGTCGAACGGGTGCTCGGAGCTCTCGGCTCCGCCGACCCGCGGCCCAACGCGAGCATGCAGGCGATCGTCGACGCCTACCCCCCCGACGGCCGTGGCGGCACGCCCGCGTGGCGTACGGCGCAGACCCTCCCCTTCTCCTCCGCCCGCAAGTACAGCGGAGCGACCTTCGTCGAGCAGGACGGCACCCGCCGCACCTGGCTGCTGGGCGCCCCCGACGTGCTGCTTCCGCGCGGCCACCCCGCCCGTGCGGACGTCGACGAACTCAGCCGCGAGGGGCTGCGCGTCCTGCTGCTGGCAGGCGCCGACCACATGCCCGAGACCTCTGCCCGCACCTCCGGCGGGGAGACCACGGGCGGCGCCGGCGGGGAGACCCCGGCTGCCGCGGACGAATTCACGCCCGCCGCACTCGTCGTACTGGAGCAGCGGCTGCGGCCCGACGCGGGCGACACACTCCACTACTTCGCCGAACAGGACGTCGCCGCGAAGGTGCTCTCCGGCGACAACGCCGTCTCCGTCGGCGCCGTCGCCGGGAAGCTGCGGCTGCAGGGCGCACAGAACCCCGTCGACGCGGCCCGGCTGCCCGAGGACGCGGCCGGGATGGTGCGCGCGCTGGAGAGCGGCACCGTCTTCGGGAGGGTCTCGCCGCGGCAGAAGCAGACGATGGTCGGCTCGCTGCAGGAGCACGGCCACCACGTCGCGATGACGGGGGACGGAGTCAACGACGTACTGGCGCTGAAGAACGCCGACATCGGCGTCGCCATGGGCAGCGGCTCCGAGGCGACGCGGGCCGTCGCCCAGATCGTGCTGCTCGACAACAGCTTCGCCGGCCTCCCCTCAGTCGTGGCCGAGGGCCGCCGCGTGATCGGCAACATCGAGCGCGTCGCGCACCTCTTCCTCACCAAGACCGTCTACTCGGTGCTGCTGGCGCTGCTGGTGATCGCGTGGCAGGTGCCCTATCCGTTCCTCCCCCGCCATCTGACGCTCCTGTCCTCCCTCACCATCGGCATCCCCGCCTTCTTCCTCGCCCTCGCGCCCAACAAGGAGCGCGCGAAGCCGCACTTCGTACGCAGGGTCATGCGGTACGCCGTGCCGGCCGGGCTCATCGCCGGGGCGGCGACCTTCGCCGTGTATCTGCTGGCCCGCAGCCACTACACGGGCCGCGGGGCGCTGGCGGCGGAGACCAGCGTGGCGACGCTGACGCTCTTCCTGATCACGATGTGGGTGCTCGCCATCGTCGCCCGCCCGTACAGCTGGTGGCGGGTCGCGCTGGTGCTCACGATGGGGCTGGCCTTCGTGGCCGTCCTCGTCCTGCCCGTCCTGCAACGCTTCTTCGCGCTGAAGCTGGTCGGAACCGCGATGCCGTGGACGGGGGTGGCCGTCGCGGCCGTCGCGGCGGCGGCTCTGGAGGTCACCTGGCGCTGGGTGACGCGACCGCGGGAGCCGGGCGGGGAGGCCCGGCGAGAGGAGCGGAAGGCCTTCCAGCGGGAGGGCGAACGTTGAGCCATGCCCGGCAGACCGGCCGGACGCGGTTTCCCCGCCGGGGGCCTGCGCGTTGCAACGCGCGGGGTGCGTCCCCGAGTTGGCGTCGTCCGCCCCCTGGGCCTTCGGCCCGGGGAGGGCCGCGCCGGGCAGGCGACGCCCTGCGGCGCGCCTGCCGGAGGCCCGACGTGTACGCGCCAGGTCCACGGCACGCGCCCCGTCGCAGCGGTGGCCGGGGGACGAGGCGGAGACATCGCGAGGCCACGGGCCCAGGACCGAGGCCACACCCGGCCACCACCGGCGCCCCTGCCGGAGGACCGACGTATACGCGCCAGGTCCACGGCACGCGCCCCGTCGCAGCGGTGGCCGGGGGACGAGGCGGAGACATCGCGAGGCCACGGGCCCAGGTTGCCGAGCCCACACCCGGGCCACCACCGGCGCCCCTGCCGGAGGACCGACGTATACGCGCCAGGTCCACGGCACGCGCCCCGTCGCAGCGGTGGCCGGGGGACGAGGCGGAGACATCGCGAGGCCACGGGCCCAGGTTGCCGAGCCCACACCCGGGCCACCACCGGCGCCCCTGCCGGAGGACCGACGTATACGCGCCAGGTCCACGGCACGCGCCCCGTCGCAGCGGTGGCCGGGGGACGAGGCGGAGACATCGCGAGGCCACGGGCCCAGGTTGCCGAGCCCACACCCGGGCCACCACCGGCGCCCCTGCCGGAGGACCGACGTATACGCGCCAGGTCCACGGCACGCGCCCCGTCGCAGCGGTGGCCGGGGGACGAGGCGGAGACATCGCGAGGCCACGGGCCCAGGTTGCCGAGCCCACACCCGGGCCACCACCGGCGCCCCTGCCGGAGGACCGACGTATACGCGCCAGGTCCACGGCACGCGCCCCGTCGCAGCGGTGGCCGGGGGACGAGGCGGAGGCATCGTCAGGGCCCGTAAGGCCCAGGGGCGAGGGCACCCGCGGCCCGGACCACCCCGGGGCGGCGCACCGACGACCGGCAACGCAGCGTGGGCCCCCGGCAGGACGCCGGGAGCACGCCCCGGACCCCCACGGCCTGGGATTCCCTCCCGCGAAGCTGGGAGGGACTTCCCGGCCACGCCTCAGAACGCGTACCAGCGCACGGCCGCGTCGTCGTCCCGCAGCGAGGCGACGCGGCGTGCGAACTCGCGGCCCGCCGCCGGGTTTCCGGGCGAGTGCTGCGCCACCCACGCGCAGGCCGCCGTCTCCCGCGCGCCGAGCAGCACGGCGCAGCCCGCCCACTCCCGTACGTCGAAGCCGTAGGCCCGTACGAAGGCGGAGTAGGCCGCCTCGTCCAGCCCGTAGCGGTCCAGGCTCAGGGCGAGCACCACCAGATCGTGCTCGCGCAGGTCCTCGGAGAAGGTCTCCAGGTCCAGCAGCAGCGGGCCGTCCGGGCCGATGTGCACGTTGCGCGGCAGAGCGTCGCCGTGCAGCGGCCCGGGCGGCAGCACGGGGGCGAGCTCCGCGACCGCCGCGGCGAAGTCGTCGCGCCGCGCCCGCAGATACGCCGCGTCCGACGCCGGCACCGCGTCCCCGGCCAGCCGCAGCCAGCGCTCCACACCCCCGAGCAGATCGCGGCCCGGCAGGTCGAACGGCGGTGCGGGCAGTGCGTGCACGAGGCGCAGCAGCCCGGCGAGATCCACGGGCGCCGCCGCCCGTACGGGCTCCGGCAGGCGCTGCCAGAAGGTGAGGGGATGCCCGTCGACGACGGTGACGCCGGTCCGCGCCGGCCGCACGGCGGGCACCTGCCGCTCCTCCAGCCAGGCCGCGACGCGCAGTTCGCGCTCGGCGCGGTGCAGCTGTGACGGGCCGCGTCCGATGCGTACGACCACAGGCTCCGGGCCGGGCAGTGCGAAGACGGCGTTCTCGCCGAGCGCCAGCAGCTCCGCGTGCTCGGCCTGCTCTCCGGCGGCCGCGAGCAGCGCCCGCGCCCGTGCCTGCGTGAACGGCTGCGGCTGCGCCAACGGCTGTGCCTGCGTGAACGGCTGTGCCCCGTCCCGTACCTGTGCTCCGTCCCGTCCGCGTCCCGGTTCCGTGCCGTCACCATCCATCCGGGCAGCGTAGGCGGGGCCCCGGGCCTGGGCTACTGGTCCCGGGCCGCCTCCTCGTCGGGCAGCCCGATCGAGCCGTACTCGGGGCGCCCCGACCATTCGTAGGTGTGGATCGCGATACCGGTGCCCGTGGTCGTGGAGTCCGTCAGCTTCATCGCCGTCGGCAGCGCGTCGTCCGCGAACAGCCGCATGCCGTTGCCGAGGACGACCGGGTAGACCAGCAGCCTGAACACGTCGATGAGGTCGTGCGCCATCAGCGACCGTGCGAGGGTCCCGCTGCCGTGGATCTGCAGCTCACCGCCTTCGTGCTGCTTCTTCAGCTCCTGGACCTGCTCCGGGACGTTCCCGCTCAGCAGGTTGGTGTTGTTCCACTCGGCGGTCTTGAGCGTCGTGGAGGCCACGTACTTCGGCAGGGTGTTGAGCTTCGTGGCCACCGGGTCGTCGGGGTCGGTGACGCCCGGCCAGTAGGCGGCGAAGATCTCGTACGTGCGCCGGCCCAGCACGAAGCCGCCCGCACCCATGAAGGTGTTCGAGATGAAGTCGCCCATGTCGGCGTCGACGTAGGGAACGACCCAGCCGCCCTGCTCGAAGCCGCCACTGGGGTCCTCCGAGGGCCCGCCGGGCGCCTGCATGACGCCGTCCAGGGATACGAACGTGGTGAGCGTGAGAGAGGTCATGCCCCTTTGGACCGGCGGCAGGCACGGAACTCATCGGGGCCCCGCTCGGCGCGCGGCACCCCGCGCCGGGTGCCGCGCGGGGTGCCGCGCTCAGTCGAACCAGCGCGCCCTCTCCAGCTCGGCCACCCGTACCGGGTCCTCCAGCAGAGCGGCCACCTCGAAGCGGCGCGCCCAGCGGCCCGCCGCCCAGGCGAGGCCGGCCGCCACGCCTTCCAGCGTCGCGGCGTGCAGCACACCGTCCGGGGTGCGGCGCCACTCCACATCGGTGCCGTCGACGACCAGTTCGTCGTGCTCGCGGTACGAGCGGGGCGCCTCCGGGAGCAGCACACGCACCGCCTCGGGCACGCCCCGCTCCGTACCCTCGCCGGAGGCGGCCGTGTCGATGCGGCCAGCGACTGTCTCGCTCAGCCGCGCAACCTCCAGCACCGCCGCAAGGCCCGCGGCGTGCGCCGGCGCCACCGGCAGCAGAGCCCGGCCGTCCGCCAGCGGCACCAGATCGGGCGCGTCGGCGATCACGGCCTCACTCCTCGGGGTGACCTCGACCGAACCGGTTCCGGCCCGCACCGTGCGCAACTCGTCGGGGAGCGTGACCTCTTCCGGATCCATCTGGGCCAACAGGCCGTACAGGCCGTGCAGTTGGGCGTGGCCGGCCTCCGACTCCGGTTCGGCGAGCCGCCCCAGCAGCTCCGCCGCGCCTCCCGGCTCCTCCAGCAGCGCCGCCGCGGACGTACGGATGCCGAGCGCCCGCAGCACCTGGACGTCGCCGAAGCCCGTGGCGTCGGCCTCCTCATAGAGCCCGTCCAGCAGCGCATCGCCGCCGGCCGCGCGCAGGCCCGCGGGACGGCGGCCGTCCAGCACGGGGTGTCCGCGCAGCCACCAGGCCGTGTACGGCCGGACCGTCTCCGTGACGCCGCCGGGCAGCAGCACCCGCACCGGCGCGGTCAGCGCGTCACGCAGCGGCGGCCGTGCGAGCATCGCCAGCGCCTCGGGCCAGCAGTCGTCGTCGACGAGGTCCAGATCCCGTACCGCCACCAGTTCCGAGGCGACGGGCGGAACCGCGACCTCCGAGTCCGGAAGCTGGTCGAGCACGTCCTCGCACCACACGTCGACCGCGTCCAGCAGACCGGCGTCGTCCGGCTCGGCGAAGTCGCCCTCGCGCGGCTCCAGTTCGTCGGGGTCGAGCACCACGTCCGTGGCCCGTACGAGCGCGAAGTCCGCCTGCACACCCAAGGCGGTCAGCGGCTGCTCGCCCCACTGTTCCGCCAACTCGCCATCGCAGGCAGCGAGTTCACCCTCACGGATCACGCTCTCGAAGGCGCTGCCGGGGAAGACCAGTTCGCCCGCCGGTGCGAGCTCCCCGTCCTCGTCGGGCAGCGCGAGCGCACCGAGCCACGGTTCGTCACCGGGCCCCAGACCCGCGTCGCGTACGAGCCCCAGTACGACCTCGGCCAACTCCTCGGCGTCCAGGGGACCTTCACCGTCCCCGGCCGGACCGCCGTCCCAGGCCGCCTCGCCGTCGTCCAGCGACGCCGCGACCGCGGCCCGTACCTGCGGAGTCGTCAGAACGGCACGCGGCGTGGCACCGGTGGCGCCGAGCTTCTCCAGCAGCGGGTGCACGGCGTCCTCGTGCGCCACCTTCAGGCCGAGGCGGGCCAGCCGTCCCGCCCGTTCCGTCTCCATCGCAGAATCCGGCAACGGCAGCAGCACCTGCCGCGGCCCGATGGCCGTCCTTCCTCCGCCGGGGCCCTCACCGGCCAGCGGCACGGGAAGACCGGTCAGCCGGTCCGGGTCCACTCCGGCGAGCGAGTCGTACAGCCTCCGCCACCACTCCGGGGGCCTCTCCACACCCGCGAGGCGGTCGATGACCTCGCCGAGCGGCACCCTCGCGACGTCGAGCGCCCGCAGCTCCGCACGCCGCTCCATCCCGGCGGGCAGCAGGCTCGGGAACAGCTCCGCGAGCACCGCGACCGTTCCGGCACCGGCGCCCTCCGCGATCTCCGCGTCCCGCGGCCGCAGTACGACCGGGTCCCCGTCCTCGTCCTTGCCGGCACCGGCGAGGAACGGCACGGACGGAAGCTTCGACAGCAGCAACTGCCGCAGTTCACCGTCGAGTTCGCCCTTCCCCAGCGGCCCGGGCACGAGATCGACGACGTCCGGTGTCACCGGCCGCCACTCGCGCAGCAACCGCACATACGCGTCGGCCGCACGCTCCAGCAGGAACTCGGTCAGCGGGCCGGGCGCGACATGGCGCCGCGTCGGCTCCAGGGGGAAGCTCGCGATCAACAGGGCGGGCATGCCCAGCGGTTCGTCCGTCGGCGTCGGCGCGTGGACGCAGGGCGCCGTCGGAGGCCGTGCGGGGCTGCCGTCCTCCACCGGGACCGCCCACGTCACCGACCAGGCGGGACGCATCCGTTCCTCGACGGGGCGGTCCTCCAGCAGCGCCGCATCCGCCACACCGCTGTCGTGCGCCACGCACCAGCGCCGCACGTCTCCGCCGTCCCGCCGGACCTCCACGAACGGTCCGTCCGCGTGCCTGGTCAGCCGCCTGACACCCTCGCCGGTCTCCACGACGACCTCGTCCAGACCGGGCAGCGTCAGCAGCAGCGCATCGTCCACGTCGGCGAGCAGCCGCTCCGCCAACTCCCCTGCGTTCGCGTCCCGCAGAGGCAGCACCACCACCGTGTCGTACCCCTCGGGCGGCACCTCCCCCGCGCTCCGAGGCAACGGCAGCCGCAGCAGCGGCACATGGCCCTCGCGGCGGTCCAACTCCTCCCCGAGCACGGGCTCCTCGCGCGCGGCGTCCCGCACCATCTCCCGCGCCTCGTTCAGCGACCACCGCACGCCTTCGCCCGTGGCGCCGACGACGGAGGGCTCGTCGCTGATCGCCAGCACGGCGGAGAAGCCCACGCCGAACCGCCCGACCGCGGCGGCATCTTCGTCACCGCGCTTCGCCGAGGCACGCAGCGTCGACAGCGACTCGACGCCGCTCGCGTCCAGCGGCGCGCCGCTGTTGGCGACGGTCAGCACACCGTCGCGGAGGGTGAGCCTGAGGCGTCCCGTTGTGCCGGCGCGGGCCGCGGCGTCCGAGGCGTTCTGCGCCAGCTCGATCACGAGGCGGTCCCGGTAGCCGCCGAGCGCCAACTCCTGCTCGGCGTTGGCGTCCTCGCGGAACCGTGCGGGCGACGCGGTCCACGCGTCCAGCACGCCACGCCTCAGCCGCGCCGTGCCGAACGGGTCTCCGCCCTCCGGCGGTTCTTCCTGCCCCATGACCGTCTCCTTCATCGCACACCGCCACCCTCGGCACCCTCACCCCGTCCGGTGGACGGTACGGCATCCGCCTGGCGGCTGAGGCTCGCCGGTGTGCGCCTCCGGTGCGTTTCTGGTTCCGGGTGCGTGCCGCTGCGGCGGCGGCTCCGGGAAGGCATGATTTACGGCCGCCTCACGGTGCAGTTCCGTGGAGCCCCGCAGCGGCCACAAATCACGCTTGAGTTTCCCGGAGCCACCGCCTCCGCGTCCCACCCCCTCCGGTCGTCCTAGCGGCTTTCCCCTCGTGGTTCCCGGACAGACGGCGGGTCGCTGCCGCGCGGACCTTTCGGCACGTGTACGTGGCTGCGGCTCCAACCATCGGTGTTCAGGGGCCCGTTGAATCCTGGAGTGGTCCGAGAGCGGCAGCAGGTCCGACGGGAGGACGAGGCAACCGGCCGGTGGCCACCAACCGGAAGCCGCCGACGAAACGGGAGGGGGCGGGACGCGCAGGGGTGCGTGTCCGGACGCTTGCCCGTGATTTGTCGACCGGCACAGGCAAGGCTCCGCAACAGCCGGAGCGGTTCAGGGAGGTAAATCATGGGTCCGGACATGTACCCCGGAGCGGCACGCACCCGCCACCAGAAACGCACCGCACGCGAACACGCACGCACCCGGCACCAGAAACGCACCGCACGCGAACACGCACGCCCCCGGAACCAGAAACGCACCGGAGGCGCCCAACGGCACCCCTACGAAAGCTCGTCCGCCCGCGTCTCGTC
>NZ_LJGT01000038.1:473539-1519891 GCF_001751365.1 Streptomyces abyssalis
CCGTGGAGCCCCGCAGCGGCCACAAATCACGCTTGAGTTTCCCGGAGCCACCGCCTCCGCGTCCCACCCCCTCCGGTCGTCCTAGCGGCTTTCCCCTCGTGGTTCCCGGACAGACGGCGGGTCGCTGCCGCGCGGACCTTTCGGCACGTGTACGTGGCTGCGGCTCCAACCATCGGTGTTCAGGGGCCCGTTGAATCCTGGAGTGGTCCGAGAGCGGCAGCAGGTCCGACGGGAGGACGAGGCAACCGGCCGGTGGCCACCAACCGGAAGCCGCCGACGAAACGGGAGGGGGCGGGACGCGCAGGGGTGCGTGTCCGGACGCTTGCCCGTGATTTGTCGACCGGCACAGGCAAGGCTCCGCAACAGCCGGAGCGGTTCAGGGAGGTAAATCATGGGTCCGGACATGTACCCCGGAGCGGCACGCACCCGCCACCAGAAACGCACCGCACGCGAACACGCACGCACCCGGCACCAGAAACGCACCGCACGCGAACACGCACGCCCCCGGAACCAGAAACGCACCGGAGGCGCCCAACGGCACCCCTACGAAAGCTCGTCCGCCCGCGTCTCGTCGATCACCGGAGGCGGCGGCTGCGGAGGCTTCGGCATGACCGCCGCCTCCGAGTGGCCCCCGCATCCGTACGACAGGGACACCACATGCCCGTCAGCCGGGCTGTACTCGTTCGCACAGACTCCGAACGCCTGACGCAGCGACCCCGCCAGCGGCATCAGGAAGCCGCACGTCACGCAACTCGCCGGCGCGGACTGGGCCATGGGCGTCGCCGCCCCGTACTCCTCGTCCCAGCGGTCGGCCGCCACGTCCAGCCCGTAGCGAGAGAGCACGCGCGGGCGGCCCATGCCCAACTCCTCCGCGACCTCCGCGATGGTGCCCCGGGCGGGCGGCGGCACGACCTCGCTCGGCGAACCCGGTTCGAGGTCGGCACCCACCTCCTCGGCGACCTCTTCGGTCTCCTCCGTCGCGGCCGGGACCTCCACGGCCGCACCGGAACCGGCACCCGCGCCCGAACCCACACCCGCGGCAGCGGCAGCGCGCACGCCCCCCGGTTCCAGCCGGAGGTCGTCCGCCTCCGTCGGCAGCAGGTCGCCCGGGCCGAGGTCGCCCGGGCGGAGCCGCTCGCTCCACGGGACCCACTCGGGCGCGAGCAGCGCGTCGGGACCGGGCAGCAGGACGGTTTCATCCAGAGTGACCGCTTTCGCCCTGGATGCCCGGGTGAGTGTCGCGGCCCAACGCCAGCCGCGGTAGGCGGATTCGAGACACTCGAAGAAGTGGGTGACGACCCGGTCCCCGTCGGCGACGGCCTCGATGTGATCGCCGACCTGCCCCGGCCCGGCCGCGGCCTCCACGGCCTCACGCGCGAGTGCGACGGCTTCGGCGCAGAGCCGGTCGGGTGCGGGGGCGCGGCGGGTACGGCCGCTTCGCGTCGCGGCAGTCATGCAGCACTCACAAGAATCGTCTCTCCTACGCCATAGCGCCGGTATCGGCGTGCACTCCCGTACGGCGGCCGCGTAGGGGAAGCGGCTTGCGGACGGAGCGGAACAGGGGAGCCGCTGCGAACGTCCGCGCCCCGCTCGGGGCCGTGCGGAGCGCACCGCCGACCACGCTACCCCACGGATTCGGCGAGCCGCCCCGGAGGGATTCCGTACGCCCGGCGACCGCACCCCCGGCGCCGGCGTTCCCGCACCCCACGCCCCACGCGCGAGCGGGCCCACGCCCGCGCACAGCCGACCGCGCACAGCCGACCGCCCACGGCGGACCGCGCACCGCGCACCGCGTACGAACTGTCCGTCCGGCGTGGACTGTCCGCATCCGTCACCGCTGGTGGGGCAAACTGAAGCTCGTGGCTGCAGAGCCTGGGCGCGGACGTCGTCTGCTTCGCGGGGCCGCGCGTGCCGTACGACGGCCACCCGCGGCGGTTGCCCGTCGGCTCCGCCGCCTCACGCACGCCGAGGGCGCGGGCGAGTCCGGCCTGGGAAAGCTCATCGAGCTGCACGCCGTCAACTCCGCGGGCGACATGCTGATCACGGTCGCTCTCGCCTCGACCATCTTCTTCTCCGTGCCCACCGGCGAGGCGCGCGGCCGCGTCGCGCTGTACCTCCTCGTCACCATGGCACCGTTCGTGCTTCTCGCCCCGGTGGTCGGCCCGTTGCTGGACAAGTTGCCGCACGGGCGCCGTGCCGCGATGGCGGCCTCGATGCTCGCCCGTGCGCTGCTCGCGCTGGCGATGTCGGGTGCGGTGGCTTCGGGAGGACTGGAGCTGTATCCGGCGGCGCTGGCCGTACTGGTCTCGTCGAAGGCGTACGGGGTGGTGCGTTCGGCAGTTGTGCCGAGGCTGCTGCCGCAGACGTTCTCGCTGGTGAAGGCGAATTCGCGGGTCACGCTCGCCGGGCTGGTCGCGACCGGTGTGGCGGCGCCGCTCGGTGCGGGGCTGCATCAGTTGGGCCCGGCGCTGCCACTGTACGGGGCCTTCGCCGTCTTCATCGTGGGCACGTTCCTGTCGTTCTCGCTGCCCGGGAAGGTCGACTCGGCGAAAGGCGAGAGAAAGGCCCGGCTCGCCCCGGCACGGGCCGCGGACGACCCGGACTCCCCCGGCTCCGCCCACGGCCAGGACGACCGGAACGGCCGGGACGGCCCGTACGACCACGACGGCGCCCGTGGCGAGAAGCGTCCCGGACTGCGCACCGTGGGCGCCTCCGTACGCGGCGCCCTCATCGCCAACTCCGCCCTGCGCGGCCTGTCCGGCTTCCTCACCTTCTTCCTCGCCTTCCTCCTGCGCGACCAGCCGCTGACAGGGCTCTCGGGCGCCCTGTCGCTGGGCCTCGTGGCTGTCGCCGCCGGCGGCGGCAACGCGCTGGGTACGGCGATCGGCGCGTGGCTGAGGGCCCGGGGCCCGGAGGTGATCATCGCGGGTGTGCTGGCGTTCGCGCTGGCCGCGGTCGTCACCGCCACCGCGGTCTACGGCACGGTCACGGTCGCCGTCGTCGCACTGACCGCGGGGATCTCCCAGGCTCTCGGCAAGCTGTCGCTGGATGCGCTGATCCAGCGGGACATGCCGGAGGAGGTCCGTACGTCCGCGTTCGCGCGCTCGGAGACGCTGATGCAGATGTCGTGGGTCGTGGGCGGCGGGCTGGGCATCTCGCTGCCGCTGATCGCGCCCCTCGGGATGGGCGTCGGCGCGGTCGTGATCGCCGCGGGCGCGGTGTTCTCCGTACGGAGTCTGCTCCGCGCCGCCAGGCACCGCACCCCGCACCCACGCGTCGCCTGACCGTCGCCCGCCGCGCACCGGCCACGCCCGAACCGGCGCCTGCCACGCACCGGCCGCGCCCGCGCACGTACCGGCCGCGCGAACCCTCGCCCGCGCGCGACCCCGCCCCGGCCACGCGCACGGCCACGCACCTGCCCGCACGCCGTACCGCACCCCGCACGCCGGTAGCCTGCGGTCATGCGCCGAGCGCGAATCCTGGTCGTCACCGCAGTCACCGCCGAGAGGGACGCGGTGACGTCGCGGCTGGAGCGGGACGCGGCCCCCGCGGACGTCGAAGTGGTCGCCGCGGGCGTCGGCCCTGCCGCCGCGGCCGCCGCCACGGCGAGCGCCCTCACCTCCGCAGCCGCGGGCGGCAGGCCCTTCACGCTGGCCGTCTCGACGGGCATCGCGGGCGGCTTCGGGCAGCCACTCGGCGGCGTGGTCGTCGCCTCGTCGATCGTCGCCGCGGACCTCGGCGCCGTCACGCCGGACGGCTTCGCATCGGTCGCCGACCTCGGCTTCGGCAGGGCCGAGCACCACCCGCCCCCCGCTCTCGTACGGGACGTGGCCGAGGCGGCGGACGCGGCGTCCGGGCCGGTGCTCACCGTCTCGACGGTCACTGGAACGCAGGCGCGCGCCCAGGAGCTGGCGGCCCGTCACCCCGGCGCGGTCGCGGAGGCGATGGAGGGCTTCGGCGTCGCCGAGGCTGCCGCCGCGCAGGGCGTGCCCGTGCTGGAGCTGCGTACCGTCTCCAACCCCGTCGGCCCGCGCGACCGCGCCGCGTGGCGGATTCCCGGCGCGCTGGCCGCCCTCGGGACCGGCTGCGCGGCGATGCTGCCGGTGCTGCGAGCATGGAAGCCATGAGCACCGAAGGACCGGGCAGCCCCCGAAACGCGGCATCCCCGCTGAGCATCGCCTTCTCGCCGTGCCCGAACGACACGTTCGTCTTCGACGCCTGGGCGCACGGCCGGGTGCCGGGAGCGCCACCGCTCGATGTCACGTTCGCGGACATCGACGTCACCAACGGCATGGCGGAGCGCGGCGAGGGCGACGTCCTGAAGGTCTCGTACGCGATCCTTCCGTGGGTGCTCGACGAGTACGCGCTGCTGCCCTGCGGCGGCGCTCTCGGCCGTGGCTGCGGCCCGCTCGTCCTCACCAGGGAACCGGTCGAGCCTGCCGCCCTGAAGGGCAGGACCGTCGCGGTGCCGAGTGAGCGCTCCACGGCCTATCTGCTCTTCCGGCTCTGGGCCGCCGAGGCGGTGCCGGGCGGCGTCGGCGAGGTGGTCGTGCTGCCGTTCCACGAGATCATGCCGGCCGTGCGCGCGGGCCGGGTCGACGCCGGGCTGGTGATCCACGAGGCGCGCTTCACGTACCAGGAGTACGGACTGCACAAGCTCGCCGACATGGGCGAGCACTGGGAGCACACCACCGGCCTGCCGATCCCGCTCGGCGCCATCATCGCCCGCCGTTCGCTGGGCCTGGAGACGCTGACCGGGATCGCGGAAGCGGCACGCGAGTCGGTGCGCATGGCGTGGGACGACCCGGAGGCGTCACGCCCGTACGTGCTGGAGCACGCGCAGGAGATGGACCCGGCCGTCGCGGACCAGCACATCGGGCTCTACGTCAACGAGTTCACCGCGGACCTCGGCGAGGACGGCATCGCGGCGGTACGCGGACTGCTGACCCGTGCCGCAGCGGAAGGCCTGGTGCCCGCCCTGCCCGACACCGCCCTGGCCTTCCCGCCGCCGCCCGGCGGCCTCGGCTGAAGGCCGGGCTCCACCGCGCGAGTCCGCCGCGGCGAGGTGCCGGCCCGGGGCCCTGTCCGAGGGGCCGGCTCTAGACGTCGAGCTGGTCGGCGACGGCCCGCAGCATCCCGGCGATCTTGTGGCCGTGCTGCCGGTCGGGGTAGCGGCCCCGTTCGAGGCCCTGCGCGACGCCGTCGAGGAGCGTGGTGAGGTCCTGGACGATGGAGGCCAGTTCGTCGGGCTTGCGCCGCTGCGCCGCCGCGACCGAGGGGGCGGGGTCCAGCACGCTCACCGAGAGGGCCTGGTCGCCGCGCTGCCCCGCGACGACGCCGAACTCGACCTTCTGGCCGGGCTTCAGTGCGTCCACGCCGCTGGGCAACACGGAGGAATGCACGAAGACATCGCCGCCGTCGTCGCGGGAGAGGAAGCCGAAGCCCTTCTCGCTGTTGAACCACTTGACCTTGCCGGTAGGCACGTCTGTCCTCGTCCTCGTACTGCCGGGCAGCCTCGGCTGCGTCCTGAAAGCTGTGATCTCGTCCTGAACCTGGCTCCGAAGAGCAAGTTGAGCGGGCCGAATGACCCGCTCGGACACCAAGGCTAATCCCCCCGGTGCCCGGTGGCTGAGGTACTCCCCCAGCTGACGCCGGGGTACCCCACCAGGCCCCTGAGGGCCCAGGGGAGCCGCCGAGCGGTTCCTCCGTGCAGTTGCCCACCGATCTACCCTGGGCGTGTGAACACTGAAACGTCCCACCCCGGTGATCTTCTCGTACGATCAGGCGGGGTCGTCTTCCTCGTCGGCGCACTGGCCACAGTGGTCACCGTGGCCCCGCTCTTCCTGGGCACGGAGCCCTTCCCGGCGCCCGCCTACTTCGTGTGCATGCTGATGGGCGTGGGCTTCCTGCTGGCCGCGGCCGGGCTGGTGAGGTCGGCCAGGGTTCAGCCGGCGTCGCGGGAAGAACCGTCCTCCGCACCGCGGGGACGGTTCTGGCGCCGCGAGCAGTAGTCGGCGAACCAGCCGGGGAAGTCGCCGAGCCCTCCGGTCAGTACGACATCTGCACCGGCCTCGCGCAGTTCCTCCGCATCGCACGGCCCCGTCGGCACCGCCACGGAGAGCGCGCCGGCGGTGCGGGCCCCGCGCACGTCGCCGGTGTGGTCACCGACGTACACGCTCGCGCCGAACTCGCGCAGCGCCTCCGCCTTCGCCTCCGCCCACAGCCAGCCGGCCACCGCGTCGGGTTCGATGCCGAGATGTTCCAGGTGCAGCTTGGCGTTCGGCTCGTGCTTGGCGGTGACGACGACGGCACGGCCGCCCGATTCCCGTACGGCCGCGACGGCTTGGCGGGCGCCCGGCATCGCGGGTGACGGAGCGATCGCGTACCGCGGATACAGCTCGCGGTAGCGCTCGGCGGCCTCCGCGATCCGCTCGTCGGGGAACCAGTGCGCCAACTCCTGTTCCAGGGGCGGCCCGAGGCGCGTCACGGTCAGGGCCGCGTCGATGTACGTGCCGGTCTCGGCGGACAGCGCCTCGTAGGCCGCTCTGATGCCGGGGCGGGTGTCGACGATCGTCATGTCGAGGTCGAAGCCGACGGTGGGGCCCCGGCCCTCGTCGGCGTGGGTCCGGGTTTGCTGGTCGTGCGGTGCCATGGCGGTCATCCTGCCCGGTCGTGCCGTGTGCACCACGGGCCGGGGCACCCCGCCCCGCCGGTCACAGGCTGGTGCGGTCCGCGGAGCGCGGGTCCCGCACGGGCGTACCGCTGTTCAGGACGCCGGACAGGGCATTGGCGCGCCAGTGCCGGGTGGAGTCGTACAGCGGCGCCTCCGTGTCGACGGTGGAGATCAGCACGCCCGCACGGTCGCGCCGCAGCCGTCCCGTGGTGACGCCGTCGGCGCGGACGAAGAACGAGCCCCAACAGCTCTGCCGTGCCGAGGAGTTGGGACAGCTGATCCAGACGTGGTTCGCCGCCGCCTGAGCCGTCATCGTCGCGGGCATCGTGATCCCGGGGTAGGTGTCCGAGGTGTTGAGGTGCAGCACGTCCTCACCGATCGCGGCCCGGATCGCCCGGACCTTCGCGGGAGTCATCCTCGCCGCGTGGTACGAGTGCAGGACGAGCTGCACCCCCTGCCGCACGTAGTCGCGGTACAGCTCGGGAAAGCGGAAGTCGTAGCAGATCAGCGCGCCGCACCTGACTCCCTTGACGGTGAAGACCGTCGGGTGGTCGCCGGGGGTGTAGTGCGCCAGGTCGCCGGTGCGTCCCTCCGGGTCGCCGGAGCAGAAGCGCTTGTCGTAACGGTCGGCGAGGGCGCCGGTGTCGTCGAGGACGTACAGGCTGTTGTGCGGCTTGTGTCCTCCCCCTCGGCCCGGACGGGCCTGGGGGGACCCCCAGGTCAGCGGGTGCGCCGAACCGAGCACGGCCCATATCCCCAGCTCGCCCGCGAGTTCCATGACGCGCAGCGTGAGCGCTTCGAGCAGGCCCCAGTCGAATCCGTCGTACGACGGGGGGGTCGGTGCCCGCGTAGCCGGACAGGGCGGCCTCGGGGAAGTGCGCGAGGTCCGCGCCCCGCGCCTTCGCGGTCCTCATCTGCCGCATGACGTAACGGCAGTTGCGCTCGATGTCCGCATCCACCGGGAACTGGCAGGTCGCCACCGTCAGCCTGGCCATGGCGCCCAGATTCCCACGGCCCCCGGCTGTGGTCGACGCGGTTACCAGGCCCTGGCCGTTTCAGAGCCTGGGCCGTTTCAGAGCCTGGGCCGCCGGGCGCGCCAGACCAGGAAGAGCGCGCTGGCGACCGCGGCCACGCGCAGCGCCACCGGACCCGCCTCCGTGAGGGCCTGGCCCAGTGCCTCGCCGCCCGCGGCGAGCGGCTCGCCCCACCGCCTATCGGCGCGTCCCCACAGCCACACCAGCGTGCCCGCCGCGACGAGCCCCGGCATGCCCGCCGCTGCCCACTTGGCCTCCGTACGGCTCAGACGCGGCGACCACCACGCGGCCAGCCAGCCCACGCCGAGCGGGATGAGCGATCCGATGGCGGCACCCGCAACCAGCAGCACCGCCGCCAGCCACTCCACGACGCCGCCCGCACGGGGACCCGCCGCCACCAGGCGGGCTCGCCCCGGCCACAGCCGGCGGCGCCCGCCCGCCACGACCGCTTCGGCGTCGGCGTCCGCCTCCGCGTCGGCGGTCTCGTCGTCGAGGGCCTTGCGGGCAGTGGGCACGGGGGCCTTCGGCCGCCGGGACGCCGCCCGTGCGGCATCGCCCTCCTCGCCGCCGCCCGGAGGGGGCTTGAGCAGTTCGGGCAGCTCGATGCCGCCGACGAAGCCGGGCACCGGCTCGCCGAAGGTGCGGCTGCCGCCGCCGTCCCCGTACGGACTGGGATCGACCCGCCACCAGTCCGGGTCGGACTCCTCGGGGCCCAGCTCGTCCATCCCGGCCAGGTGGGGCGCGGACGCGCCGTACGAAGCGGTGGGAGCCGACGGCGCCGACGGGCCCTTGCCGAGCGAAACCTTCGGGCCCTCGGCGCCGCCGGACGGGTCGCCGGACGAGCCGCCCGAGGCGCCCGAGGCGCCGCCCGACGCACCGCCCGCCGCGACGACGTCCTCCGGCCGCCCCAGCTGCGTGAGGATCTTCTTCACGGCCGCCTTGCTCTCGGCGCCGCCCGCCTCGGCCCGCATCCGGTCGATCCGGCCCCGCAGACCGCTCACCAGGCGTGCCCGTTCCGCGGCCGTCATCGGCGTCCTGTGGGCCAGGTCGCCGATCCGGCTCAGATAATCGAATACGAGCTTGTCGCTCTCGATCCCCACCAATTCCCCAACGACGGCTTGCCCTTGGCGCCTGCCCTGCGTCTGCCAGGCTCGCCCACGACGGTACCCTGCGCCGCCCGCGCTAACGTGGGCTGGATGAGCCCCGAGCACAGAGGCGGCAGCACCGCCGCACCCCGTACGCTCGCCGACGATCTGCGCGCCCGTGACGACGAGGCGCTCGCCGAGCTGCTCCGCGCCCGCCCGGACCTGCTCTCACCCGTGCCGAACGACCTCACTCAGCTCGCCACCCGCGCCGGCACCCGGGCCTCCGTCGTACGGGCCGTGGAACGGCTGGACCGCTTCGCGCTGCAGACCGCCGAGGCCATCGCCGTCGCCCCGGACCCGTGCGCGTACGCCACCCTCGAAACCCTCCTCGCCGGCGAGGACCCTGGCCCGGGCCAGGGCACGCCCGGCGACCCGCACACGGGCGGCGACCCGGGGCGGGGCGACCCGGCCCGGCACGTCGCCGCCGAACTGCCGCGCGCGCTGCGCACCCTGCGCCGGCAGGCCCTGCTGTGGGGCGGCGACGACAGGCTCCATCTCGTGCGCACCGTAAGGGAGTTGCTCACTCCCTCCCCCTCGGCGCCGTCACCGACCGGGCTCGGTCCGACGCTCACGGAGGCCACGGCCGGGATGTCGCCGGGCAGGCTGCAGGACATCCTCGCGAACGCCGGACTGCCCGCCACCCACGACCCGGTGAGCGCACTGGCCGGCCTCACCGCGCTCTTCGCGGACGCCGGCCGCACCGCGGACCTCCTGGAGAACGCGCCTCCCGAATCGCTGGCGATGCTGGAGAAGCTGCGCTGGGGCCCGCCGTACGGCTCGGTGCAGACCGACACGCCCTCACCGCCCGTGACCTGGCTGCTCGACCGGGGCCTGCTGGTGAGGACCGCGCCCCGCACGGTCGTGCTCCCCCGCGAGGTCGCCCTTCGTCTGCGGGACGGGCGCGCGCACCGCGAGGTCGAGCCGCTGCCGCCCGAGCCCGTGGTCCGGCGCGAGTATCCGCAGGAGGCCGTGGACGAGACGGCCGCAGGACAGGCGCTCGCCGCCCTCGGCACCCTGGAGGACCTGCTGTCCGAATGGGAGACCGACCCGCCGTCCGTGCTCCGCTCGGGCGGCCTCGGCGTACGGGACCTCAAACGCACCGCCACCGTGCTCGACCTGCCGGAGCCGACGGCAGCCTTCTGGATCGAACTCGCCTACGCGGCGGGCCTGCTGGCCCCCGACAGCGAACCCGACGAGGCGTACGCGCCCACCCCCGCCTACGACGAGTGGCTGCGCCGTCCCCCACACGAACGCTGGGCGCACGTCGTCGTCCACTGGTTCACCGGCACCCGCGTGCCCGGCCTCGTCGGCACCCGCGACGCCAAGGGGCGCGGCCTCACCGCACTCGGACAGGGCCTGGACCGCGGCCTCACCGCCGACGTGCGCCGCCGCACGCTGGAGCTGCTCGCGTCTCTCGACGCCGGTTCGGCTCCCACGCAGCACTCCGTGCTGGAACAGCTGCGCTGGGAGCGTCCGCTGCGCGGTACCGGAAGCGCCGTCGGCGAGGCCTCGGGCGACCTGCGGACGCAGCTTGCCGAATGGGCCCTGCACGAAGCCGAGTTGCTGGGCCTGACCGGCCGGGGGGCGCTCGCCTCGTACGCGCGTGAGCTGCTGCTCCCCGGGCCGGGGGCACCCTCAGCGGTAGCTGGGGATGCCCGCACCGCGGGCGAGTTGGAGGCCGCCGCTGCGCGGACGGCCGGCCGGCTCGCGCCGCTCCTCCCCGAGCCGCTCGACCACATCCTGCTCCAGGCCGACCTGACGGCGGTGGCACCCGGCCCGCTGGAGCGGCCGCTCGCCGCCATGCTGGGCGTGCTCGCCGACGTCGAGTCCAAGGGCGGAGCCACCGTCTACCGCTTCACGCCCGCCTCCGTACGACGGGCCCTGGACGCCGGACGGACCGCGAGCGACATCCACGCCTTCCTCGCCGCACACTCGCGAACTCCCGTGCCGCAGCCGCTGAGTTACCTCGTCGATGACGTCGCCCGCAGGCACGGCAGGCTGCGCGTCGGCGCCGCCTCCTCGTACGTACGCTGCGACGACGACGCCCTGCTGACCGAGATCACCGCGGACAGGCGCTCCGCGCCGATGCGGCTGCGGCTGCTCGCGCCCACGGTGCTCGCCTCACCGCTGCCGCCGGACCAACTGCTCGCGAAGCTGCGGGAGATGGGATACGCACCGGCCGCGGAATCCGCCGAGGGCGACGTGCTGATCGCCCGCGCGGACGCCCACCGCTCCCCGCCGCGCACGGCGCCGGAGCCGGTGCCCGACGGGCCTCCGGTGCCGGACGCGGCACTGCTCACCGCTGCCGTACGGGCCATCAGAGCCGGCGACCACGCGGCGACGGCCGAGCACAAGCCGTCCAGAGCGCCCGGGCGCGCACCGAAGCCGCCGGCGACTCCGGGCGGCGGCCCGCCCCGTACGACCTCGGCGGACACGATCGCCACGATGCGGTCGGCGGTCGCGTCGGGTGACGCGCTGTGGATCGGCTACGTCAACGCGGACGGTGCCGCCAGCCAGCGTGTGATCGCCCCGGTGCGGGTGGAGGGCGGCTTCGTGACGGCGTACGACCACACCGCGGACGAGATCCGCACGTACCCGCTGCACCGCATCACGGGCGTCGCCGAACTCGCCGGGCCGTGAACGGGTTCGGACCACTTCAGCGCCGCTGCCCGCGCAGCGTTCCCGCGGTGGCCCCGGTGCGCTGCCGCAGCAGGACGCGCAGCGTGTTCGCGTGCTCATAGCCCACCCTCCGCGCGACCGCCTCCAGTGAGAGGCCGGTGGTCCGCAGCAGATGGGAGGCCTGTTCGACCCGCAGGTCCTGGACGAAGCGCACCGGCGAGGTGCCGAGCGTACGGCGCACGGCCCGCTGGAGGGTGCGTTCACTGACTCCCAGATCGTGCGCCGCCTGCTTGATGCCGGCCGGCTCCGCCAGGTGCTGCCGCGCCCACCGTTCGAACGCCGCCACCGTCGGATCGTTCTGTGCGAGGGCGCTCGGAATCGTGTAGGCGGACTGCGAGGGCCGCTCGTCCACGACCAGATAGCGGGCCACGAGGTCCGCCAGCGCCGGGCTGGTCATGCGGACGACCGCCAGGGCGAGGTCGACGTGGCCGAAGGCCGCGCCCGCCGTCGTCACGCCACGGGAGGTCGTCACCATGCTCGTCTCCTCCAGCCCGACGGCCGGATAGCGCTCCCGGAAGACCGGCGCGAGCCACCAGCTCGTCGTCGCCCGGCGCCCGTCGAGCACCCCCGACTCGGCCAGCAGGAAGGTCCCGGTGCAGGCCGACGCCACGGGGACGCCCCGCTCGCGCGTCTCGCGTACCAGCCGGCGCGCGGCGCCCGAGTCCGGCCCGGAGACATGGCCGATCAGCGTCTTCGGCCGGCGTTCGGCGAGCGCGGGCACGAGCAGCAGGCCCGCGCCTTCGAGGGCGGGACGCCCCGCCCCTGCGACCGGAGCGGTGGTGACCGTGTGCCCGGCCGCGGTACGGACGCGGCGGCGGAAGCCGACCGTGGTCACCTCCCGGGCGGGCGGCGGCTGCGGCAGCTCGCCGCGCATGGCCTCGGCGGCGGCCAGCACGTCCAGGACCGAGGCCAGTCCGGAGTCGAAGACCCCGTCGTAGGCGAGTACGGCGATGTCCATGTCGGAAACGGTATCGAAAGCGTCGTAAGCGACACTCCGCAAGACCGCGCCACGGTCGTAGGTTCGCTGTGTACGACAGCAACTGAACTGCCACTGACCTGGAGCACACACACCATGGCGCAGTCCACCGCCCGGCCGGCCTCCGGCGACAGCACCACGCGTTCGCGCACCCACACCTGGGAGGCCCCGACCACGTACCTGGACGCGGGCGACCGCCCCGGCCTCGAACTGGTCCGTCTCAGCCTCGACGGGCATCTCCCCTCGGCGCCGATCTGCGGCACCCTCGGCTTCAGGCTCGTCGAGGCCGACGAGGGCCGGGCGGCCTTCGAGGGTGATCCCGGTGAGCACCTGTTCAACCCGATGGGGACCGTGCACGGCGGATTCCTCGCCACCCTCCTGGACTCCGCTCTCGGCACGGCGGTCATGACGACCCTGCCCGCCGGCCGCGCCTACACCACGGTCCAGCTGGGGGTGAACATGGTCCGCCCGGTCTTCGGGGACACACCGGCGTTGCGCTGCGAGGGCACCGTCCTCCACGTGGGCCGTACGACCGCGACCGCAGAGGCCCGGGTGACCGGGACCGCGGACGGCAGGCTGTACGCGCACGGCACCACCACCTGCCTGGTCTTCGATGCGCCCCGGGCGGGCTGACGCTCAGGAGGCGGGCACAGGCACAGGCCGGGAGCAGGCGGAGAGCTGGCGGGCACAGGCCCCGAGCAGGCGGAGAGGGAGCACATGAGCAGCGGCACGGCAGCAGCCACGACGGTGGTCAACCTCAAGGGGCACCGCGACGACCCCGCCTACGCCGACGTCGTCTACGTCGGCCGTCCCATGCACCGCGGCGGATGGCACCTGGAGGGCTCGCCGCTGGCGAGCCCCTTCCGCCCGGGCCGCGACGGCTCCCGCGAGGAGGTGCTGGAGCAGTACCGCGAACACCTCCTGGGGCGCCCGGACCTCCTCGCGCTCCTGCCCGGCCTGCGCGGCCGCCGGCTGGGGTGCTGGTGCGTTCCCGAGCCCTGCCACGCGCAGGTGATCGCGGAGCTCGCGGACGAGGGATGAGCGGGGACGGGGTTCCGCCCGCGTCTGGGCGCGGGGCGCGGGGCGCGGGCGAAGCCCGGCGCGGGGCCGGGCGCGGGGCCGGGCGCGGGGCCGGGCGCCGGACATGCCGGAGGCCCCGGTCCGGGGGTTCCGGGCCGGGGCCTCCGGTTCAGCCGCGCGGCGCCCACGGAAGCCGACAGAGGCGGGCGGCAGCCGGCGGACGTCGGCGGTGTCAGCCGCGGCTCGCGCCCGCCGGCCACACGATGTCGACGGCGAGCCCGGCGCTCCGTGCCCCGTTGACGACGTCGGCCGTCGTACCGGCCTTCTCCTCCGAGCCCGGCTGACCGTCCCAGATGGCGACCAGCCGGTCAGCGCGCTCCAGCAGCACCGCGTTCGCCGCCTCGTAGGCCTTGCGGTCGGCGTTCGCGTACGGCAGCACCAGCACCTCGTCCGCCGCCGCGGTGAGCCGGTCGTAGGTCTCGGCATGTTCCGGTTTCACCGTGGCCTGCCGGTAGTCGCGGCTGGGCAGCACCGCTACCAGCCGTCCGCCCGCCGCGAGCACCGACTCCGCGAAGAGCGAGTCCGCTCCGGCCGCCACACACGACAGCCCCACGAGCCCGGAGGGCTCGAACATGCGCAGCAGTCGCTCGAGTTCCGCCCGTACCAGCGGCACCGTCTCCTCGGACAGCTCCATGTGCCCGGTTACCGCAACTTTCGTCGCCATCCCGGTCGCTCTCCTTCGTCAGTTCCGTTCAACGCGCCCTCGGATACGGTCACGCATCTCATACGGACCACTACACCTTGTGTGCGGACGTATAACCGTATAGGCGCCTGGACTTCAGGCGTGGCCACACGCACGGCAGGCGCCCGTGTGGCCCCTCGCCCTTGCGCGGCGGGCCGAGCGCACCGCCGCGGACGTCGACGCAGCCGCCGTCGCGGACCGGACGCAGCCGCCGTCGCGGACCTGCGGCCACGTCCCTGGCCCGGCGGTCACCGGCGCCGTCAGTAGGCTGCGCCTATCCGTTGTCGGAGGTGGCACATGGACGTTCGGCAGCTGGCCTACTTCCTGGCCGTCGTCCGGCACCAGCACTTCGGCCGCGCGGCCGAGCAGCTCCGTATCGCGCAACCGTCGCTCTCGCAGGCGATCAGAACCCTGGAACGCGAACTCGGCGTACCGCTGTTCCACCGCGTGGGCCGGGGCATCGTGCTGAGCGACGCGGGTTCGCAGCTGGTCGAGCCGGCCCGTCAGGTGCTGCGGGACGTGGACTCGGCCAAGGCCGCCGTGCAGTCCGTACGGGGCCTGCAGAGAGGACGCGTCGAGCTGGTGTCCATGCCCAGCCCCGGAATGGAGCCCTTGGCCACGATCATGAGTGACTTCACCGGCGCCCACCCGGCTGTCTCGGTGACCGTGGAAGCCGCGTTCACGCCGGAAGAGGTCATCCACTCGGTCAAGACGGGGCGGACGGAACTGGGTCTGCTGGGGGCGGCTGCCACACCCCTGACCGACGGGCTGAAGGTCCTGCACGTGGAAGACCAGCCCTTGGTGCTGATCTCGCCCCCCGGCGCAGGCAGTCGGGAGTCCGGAGACGAGGGACACGAGCGGACGGGACAGCACGAGGAGACACAGCCGGGAACCCGGCCGGGGACCGGGCCCGGCGGGACCATCCGGCGCGGGCAGCTCGACGCGATGCGGCTGGTCGTGAGCAAGCCCGGGAGCCTCATGCGCCAACTCGTCGACGACGTGCTCTCCAGCGGCGTGAACGCCCGGATCGTCGTAGAGGTCGAGCACCGCACGTCGATCCTGCCCATGGTCCTGGCAGGCGTGGGGCACGCCGTGATGCCTTCGTCCTGGACCCAGCTCGCAGAGAGGGCGGGCGCCCTCGTCCGCCACATCGAGCCGGTCTCCCTGCTCCGGATCGTCTTCGTGGCCCGCAACACCGCGCTGACACCGGCCGCCCAGGCCTTCGCCGCGCACGTCGAGCGGTACGCCGCACAGCTGCCCGACGGCACCCGCCACCATGAGGCGTAACCCATAGGCAGGGCCTATCACCGGGATCAGCAGCCCGTCTTGGACGCCGCGGGAAGTCACGCGGTTCACTCCCCCGTGAACCCGCGACGCCGACACGCTGGAGGATCACCAGTGACCGCTGAGCAAACCTTCCGGATCGCCGCCGTCCCCGCCGACGGTGTCGGCATCGAGGTCGTCGAGTCCGGACGAGCAGTCCTGGACGCGCTCGCGGCCCGCTCGAACGGCCGCTTCGCCTTCGACTGGACCGAATTCCCCTGGGGCTCGGCCTACTACGCCGAGCACGGGAAGATGATGGCCGACGACGGTCTCGAACAGCTCAAGGCGTTCGACGCCGTCTACTTCGGTGCCGTGGGGTGGCCCACCGTCCCCGACCACGTGAGCCTCTGGGGACTCCGCCTGAGGATCTGCCAGAACTTCGACCAGTGGGCCAATGTGCGTCCGGTCGAATTCCTGCCGGGCGTACCGAGTTCGCTGCGCACCGCCGACCGCGACGATCTCGACTGGGTCGTCGTACGCGAGAACTCCGAGGGGGAGTACGCCGGGCTCGGCGGGCGCAACCTCGCGGCCCGTGGCGCCGGATCGGAAGTGGCCGTCCAGTCGGCGCTGTTCACGGAGACCGGGTGCGAGCGCATCATGCGCTTCGCCTTCGATCTCGCGCGGACCCGCGCTCGTAAGAAGGTCTCCAGCGTCACCAAGAGCAACGCCCAGCAGTACGGCATGGTCCTGTGGGACGAGGTCTTCGAGAGGGTCGCCGCGGACTACCCCGACGTCGAGACCGAAAGCGTCCTGGTCGACGCGATGGCCGCCAAGTTCGTCCTGCGTCCCGAGGATCTGTCGGTGGTCGTCGCCTCCAACCTGCACGCCGACATCCTCTCCGACCTCGGAAGCGCCATCACCGGGAGCCTGGGCCTCGCGGCGAGCGCGAACCTGAACCCCGAGCGGCGCTTCCCCTCGATGTTCGAGCCGGTGCACGGCTCGGCTCCGGACATCGCAGGTCAGGGGCTGTGCAACCCCCTCGGGGCGATCGGCAGCGCCGCGCTCATGCTGGAGCACTTCGGTCTCGGCGACGAGGCGAAGACCGTACGCCGGGCGATCGAGGCGACCACGGGCAGCGGCATCCGTACCCGCGACGTCGGCGGCACCTCGACCTCCGCCGAGGTCACGGACGCCGTCATCGGCCATCTGGACAACGGCTGACGGCCCATTCCGAACAAGCCCGCGAGCTGGCAGTCTCACCACGGCCAGAACCCAACCGCCGACCAGCCGCACAGCCGACCACCCGCAAAGCCGACCACCCGGCCGGCACCGGGGCGGAGCCAGCTCGCAGCCCGATGCCGCGTCACCGGAATTCCTGGGGGACCCGAGAGCTCAAGGAGATGACATGGCCATCACCGGCGATCAGTCGAAACCCAGCAACCAACCAGAGCGTGTCGACGTCGAGAAGGCCCTGCTGGGCGGGTCCACCTACCGCGGGCTGGCCGAGCAGAAACTGTCCCCGGCGGAGGAGCGGTTCGAGAAGGCCCGGCGTACGGCCGGATTCGTACTGGCGCCGCTGGCCGCGATCGTGGTCTTCCTGCTGCCGCTGGACCTGCCGCAGACCCAGCACAACGTCGCGGCGGTTCTGGCCGGAGTGATCGTCGCCTGGGTGACCGAGCCCGTCCCCATTCCGGTGTCGGGGCTCATCGGCGCCTCGTTGCTGGTGCTGCTCGGCGTCGGCGGCGACGAGGGCGCCGACGGTGTGCTGGCGCCGTTCGGTTCGGGGACGGTCTTCACCTTCATCGGCGCCTTCATCCTCGCCCAGTCCATGCTCGTGCACGGACTGGCCAGGCGGTTCGCCTTCCGCGTCCTGTCGATACCCGGCGTCGCCCGCAGCTCCTTCCGCATCGTCATCGCCTTCGGCCTCATCACCGCCCTCGCCTCCGCGTGGATCTCCAACACCGCGACCGTCGCGATGCTCATGCCGACAGCCGTCGGAATCCTCGGCGTGATCGGCAACCTCGTCCAGGACAAGCACCAGGCCGACGGCACCGTGCACCGCTTCGACCCGACCCGTATGCGCATCGGCTTCGCGATGATGCTGATGCTGGCCTACGGCGCCAGCGTCGGCGGCCTGCTCACCCCCGTCGGCAGCCCGCCCAACCTCATCGGCCGCGAGCTGATCGAGAAGGCCACCGACAAGCCCATCCCCTTCGGGACGTGGATGGCCATGGCGTTCCCGATCTGCGCCCTGATGTTCGTGGGGCTGGCCGTCGTACTGCTCCTGCTCAACCGTCCGGAGATCCGGCACCTCACGGGCGTCGAGGACTACGTCCGCCGGGAGCGGGAGGCGCTCGGCAAGATGAGCCGCGCCGAGAAGAACACGCTGGTCGCGTTCGCGGTGACGGTCGTCCTGTGGGTCTTCCCGGCCGTGGTGGGCCTGGTCGCGGGAACCGGCTCCGGCGCCTACGAGACGGTGTCGAACAACCTCGACGAAGGCGTCGCCGCGGTGCTCGGTGCGGCCCTGCTCTTCGTACTCCCCACCGACTGGAGGACGCGCGAGTTCACGCTGCGCTGGAGCGACGCCGCAAGGATCGACTGGGGCACAATCGTGCTGTTCGGCTCCGGCGTGGTGTTCGGCACGCTGCTGGAGGAGACGGGGCTTGCGGAGACCATCGGCAAGGGCGCGTTCGGTGCCCTGAACATCGGCAGCGCGGTCGCCATCACGGTCTTCGCCGCCCTGCTCGCGATCGTGGTCTCCGAGACCACCTCGAACACCGCGTCCGCGGCGGTCGTGGTGCCGATCGTCATCCCGCTGGCCGTCGCCGCCGGGGTCGACCCGCTGACGCCGGCGCTCGCGGCCACGTTCGCCGCGTCGTTCGGCTTCATGCTCCCGGTGTCCACGCCGCAGAACGCCATCGTCTACGGATCCGGCACCGTACCGATCACCAAGATGATCCGCTCGGGCTTCTCCTTCGACATCATCGGCGCACTGCTCATCATCATCCTGCTGCCGGTTCTGGCCTCGGCTCTGCTGTAACCGGACGGGAGTCCGGCACACGCACGAGAACCCGCCCGCGGCCCCGCCCGCGGGCGGGCGCCGGCGCGCGCGGGCTGCCCGTGCGCGCTCCTCCACCGCAGCTCCACAGCCCCCGATCGGACCCATGCGGCACACTGGACGTTTGACCCGGTCGTACCGGAGACGCCCCAGCGCATCCGGATGCGTCCGCACCGCACCGCACCGCGAGACGGAGGAAAGACGCGTGAACGGTGGCCCCCTGATCGTCCAGAGCGACAAGACGCTGCTGCTGGAGGTCGATCACGAACAGGCGGACGAGTGCCGCCGCGCCATCGCTCCCTTCGCCGAGCTGGAGCGGGCACCCGAGCACATCCACACCTACCGGCTCACGCCGCTCGGCCTGTGGAACGCGCGCGCCGCCGGGCACGACGCCGAGCAGGTCGTCGACGCGCTCGTCGCGCACGCCCGCTACCCCGTGCCGCACGCCCTGCTCGTCGACGTCGCCGAGACGATGGCCCGCTACGGGCGGCTGCGGCTGCTCAAGCACCCCACCCACGGCCTGGTCCTGGAGACCAGCGACCGGCCGGTGCTGGAGGAGGTCCTGCGGTCGAAGAAGATCCAGCCGCTCACCGGTGAGCGCATCGACGCGGACACCGTCGTCGTACACCCCTCGGAGCGCGGCCAGATCAAGCAGATCCTGCTGAAGCTGGGCTGGCCCGCCGAAGACCTGGCCGGTTACGTGGACGGTGAGGCGCATCCCATCGGCCTGGAGGAGGACGAGTGGTCGATGCGCCCGTACCAGCAGCAGGCCGTCGAGGGCTTCTGGCACGGCGGCTCGGGCGTCGTCGTGCTGCCCTGCGGCGCCGGCAAGACGCTGGTGGGCGCCGGGGCGATGGCGCGGGCGCAGGCGACGACGCTGATCCTGGTCACCAACACCGTCGCGGCCCGGCAGTGGAAGTCGGAGCTGGTACGGCGTACGTCGCTGACCGAGGACGAGATCGGCGAGTACAGCGGCACCCGCAAGGAGATCCGTCCCGTCACGATCGCCACGTACCAGGTGGTGACGACGAAGCGGAAGGGCATCTACCCGCACCTGGAGCTGTTCGACTCCCGCGACTGGGGCCTGATCGTCTACGACGAGGTGCATCTGCTGCCCGCGCCCGTCTTCAAGTTCACCGCGGACCTCCAGGCCCGCCGCCGTCTCGGCCTGACCGCGACGCTCGTACGCGAGGACGGCCGCGAGTCCGACGTCTTCTCCCTCATCGGGCCCAAGCGTTTCGACGCGCCGTGGAAGGAGATCGAGTCGCAGGGCTACATCGCGCCCGCCGACTGCGTGGAGGTGCGCGTCAGCCTCACCGACTCGGAACGGCTCGCGTACGCGACGGCCGAGACGGAGGAGAAGTACCGCTTCTGCGCCACCACCGACAGCAAACGGCGCGTGACCGAGGCGCTGGTGAGGCGGCACGAGGGCGAACAGACCCTGGTGATCGGCCAGTACATCGACCAGCTCGACGAACTCGGCGAACACATCGGCGCACCCGTCATCAAGGGCGACACCACGAACAAGCAGCGCGAGAAGCTCTTCAACGCCTTCCGCGAGGGGGAGTTGAGCACGCTCGTCGTCTCCAAGGTCGCCAACTTCTCCGTCGACCTGCCCGAGGCGACCGTCGCCATCCAGGTGTCCGGCACCTTCGGCTCACGGCAGGAGGAGGCACAGCGGCTCGGCCGCATTCTCCGCCCCAAGGCCGACGGCCACGAGGCGCGCTTCTACTCGGTCGTCGCCCGCGACACCGTCGACCAGGACTTCGCCGCCCACAGGCAGCGGTTCCTGGCCGAGCAGGGCTACGCCTACCGCATCGTCGACTCCCAGGACCTGCTCACGGCCCAGCCGGAGGCCGCGCCCGACAGCGAGACCGAGTAGCAGCGGACGGCCGCCGCTGCCAGCAGCCCCAGCGTCAGCAGCGCATAGGGCGAGGCCAAGGGCTGCATCCACCACTGGAGTCTCAAGTCGTCGGCCCCGTGCTTCGGTACGAGCCACAGCGTGCGCGCCGAGAAGACCGCCGCCACCGCCAGCACGAGGCCCTGGCCCGCGCCCAGGCGCGCCCGCTCCGCCGCGAGCAGCACGAGCAGCGGCACGCACCACACCCAGTGGTGCGACCAGCTGATCGGGGAGACGAGCAGCGCCGTGAACGCGCTGACCATGACCGACCAGCCGGGCTGGCCGTGCCGCACGTGCACACGGCGTGCCAGCATCAGCCCCGCCACGGCGACGACGACGGCGGGCAGCACCCACAGCAGACCCGGCTCGGCGGTGTGCGCGAGCCGCGCGGCGACGCCCTGCAGGGACTGGTTGTCGACGATCCACGCCTTGCCGACCCGGGCCGTCTCGAAGACCCGCCGCGTGAAGAACTCCCAGCTGGCGGACGGCAGTACGAGCGCTCCCGCCGCGACCGTGCCGGCGAAGCCCGCGAGCGCCGTGAGCCCGGCCCGTACACGCCCCGTCAGCAGAAGGTGGACGGCGAAGACCGCCGGTGTGAGCTTGATGCCCGAGGCGATGCCGATGGCGAGGCCCTTGGCGCGTGCGCCGTCGGGGCGTCCCAGGTCCCACATCACGAGGCAGACGAGCAGCAGGTTGATCTGCCCGAAGACGAGCGTCTGGAAGACGGGCTCCAGCCACAGCGCGGCGGCGGTCGCGGCGAGCACGACGGCGGGACGGCTCCACCCGCGGCCGCGCCCGCTCCATCGGCCCTCCGCGCCGGGCAGGCGCGCCGCACCCGGCAGGTCGTCCGCCATGCGCAGGGAGAGGTGGACGAGGAGCGCGAGAAGGGCCGCGTTGCCGGCGAGGAAGAGGGCCTTGGCGACCGCCGGGGAGAGCCACACGGTCGGTACGAACAGCAGGGCGGCGAACGGCGGATACGTCGCCGGGAGATCCCATTCGGTGACGGTGAAGCCGTAGAGGTCGCTCCCGTTCACAACGGCTTCGCCCTCCGCCCGGTAGACCAGAAGATCCGCCATGGGGAAGCGCTCGACGACGCACAGCACCGCCAGCGCGGTCAGCGACAGCACGAGCAGTGCGGCAGCCGCCCGCTCCCCCCTTGTCCCGCGAGTCACCGCGCCGCCTCTCCGCTCCGGTCCGGTCGTCGATCATCCGGTACTTCGGTACGTCGGTCCGTCTTCCGGTACTTCGGTTCTTCGGTTCTTCGGTCCTGTCGTCCCCCGTGATTGTGCTTGCCCGTGCCGGCGGGAAATCCATTGGCCCCCTGCACTGCCGCGGAGCTAGGCTTCCGCGTCTGCCGCCTCCCGGTCCGGGGAGGACCCCCGACCGCTCGGAAACCGGTCGGCCTTCCGTTCCTCACGGAGCGACCTCACGAAGCGTCCCTGCAAGGCGTCCTCGACATGGCGTCTTCGCGAGGGACCCTCACGAGACGCTTCACCAAGCGCATCCCGCCCGGAGGCAAACCCGTGTCCGCCCCTGCCCATTCCGTCCCCGGTCACGCCCGCAACCCCCTCGACGACGAACGGGCCCATCTGGCGGCCTCCCGCGCCGCGCTGCGCGCCATGCGCGAGGACGCGGAGGCCCTCGACATCACCGATGTCGCCGCCAACTGGGTGAACGCTGAGGTGCTGCGCGCCGGGATCGACGCACGCGTCAGATCCCTCGCCGACCTCGCCCACACCCCGCTCTTCTTCGGCCGCCTCGACTACGAAACGGCCGCGACGCCCGCCCGTACCTTCTACATCGGCCGCCGCCACGTCCACGACGCGGAGGGCGATCCGATGGTGATCGACTGGCGGGCGCCGGTCTCACAGCCCTTCTACCGGGCGTCGAAGATGGACCCTCAGGACGTCGCGCTGCGCCGCCGGTTCGGCTTCGCGGCCGGCGAGCTGACGGCGTACGAGGACGAACATCTCACCGCCACGGGCGACGCGGGCCCGGGGAGAACTTCCAAGCTGCTCCAGGCGGAGATCGAACGCCCCCGCGTCGGTCCGATGCGGGACATCGTCGCGACGATCCAGCCCGAGCAGGACGAGATCGTACGGGCCGGGGTCGAGGGCTCCCTGTGCGTGCAGGGCGCGCCGGGCACCGGCAAGACGGCCGTGGGCCTGCACCGCGTCGCGTATCTCCTCTACACGCACCGGGAGCGGCTCTCCCGCACCGGCACGCTCGTCGTCGGCCCCAACTCCTCGTTCCTGCACTACATCGCGCAGGTGCTGCCGGCGCTCGGGGAGATGTCGGTGCGGCAGACGACGGTCGCCGGTCTGGTCGCCCACGTCCCCGTACGGGGCGAGGACGGGCCCGAGGCCGCCCGCATCAAGGGCGACGCCCGCATGGCGAGGGTGCTGCGGCGCGCACTGCGCTCCGGGGTGAGGATGCCGCAGGAGCCGTGCGTGGTGGTGCGGGGCTCACGCCGCTGGCGGGTACAGGCGGACGAACTGGCGGAGCTGATCGGGGAGTTGCTGGCCCGCGACATGCGGTACGGGGCGGCACGCGAGGCCCTGCCGCAGCGCATCGCGCACGCGGTGCTGGTGCGCATGGAGCAGGCGGGCGAGGCTCCGGACGACCGGGTGCAGGACGCAGTGGCGCGGAACGCGGCGGTGAAGGCGGTGGTGAAGTCCTGCTGGCCGGCGTGGGATCCGGCGAAGCTGGTGCTGCGGCTGCTGTCCGATCCCGCGTTCCTCGCGGAGCAGGCCGAGGGCGTGCTCACGGAGGAGGAGCAGCGGGCGGTGCTGTGGGCGAAGCCGGCGCGCGGTCCCGGGTCGGCGCCATGGACGGCGGCCGACGCCGTACTCGTCGACGAGGCCCGCGACTTGGTCAGCCGCACGCCCTCGCTGGGGCATGTCGTACTCGACGAGGCGCAGGACCTCTCCCCGATGGAGTACAGGGCGGTCGGCCGCCGCTGCTCGACCGGATCGGTGACCGTGCTCGGCGACATCGCTCAGGGCACGACACCCTGGTCGACGCCGAGTTGGGAGGAGGCGCTGCACCATCTGGGCAAACCGGGTGCGGCCGTCGAGGAGTTGACGCTCGGCTTCCGTGTGCCGCGTCAGGTCATCGCGTACGCGTCCAGGCTGCTGCCCCGCATCGCACCGGATCTGCGCGAGGCCACGTCGGTCCGCGAGTCGCCCGGCGACTTCTCCGTACGTGCCTGCGCGCGCGGGGAGTTGGACGCCGCGGTCGTCGAAGCCTGCCGTGCGGCGCTGCGGCGCGAGGGCTCGGTCGGCCTGATCGCGGCGGACGCCCGGGTGCCCGCGCTGACGCGCGCCCTGGAGGCAGCGGGCCTGTCCCATCTCGCGCCGGGCGCTGAGACGAGCGAGGGCTCCCGGCTCACGCTGGTCCCGGCGACACTCGCCAAGGGGCTGGAGTACGACCACGTCGTACTGGACGAGCCCACCGCGATCGCCGCCGCCGAACCCGGCACCCGCACCGGCCTGCGCCGCCTGTACGTCTGCCTCACGCGTGCGGTCTCCGGCCTCGCGGTGCTGCATTCGGCACCGCTGCCGGAACCCCTGTCATCCTGAGAGCCCGAGAGCGGAGGCAGCCGTGTTGCAGGAGATCCAGGCGGGGACGCTGGTCGCCGCCACGCTGACCACGGGTCTGAGCGCGGGCCTGTACTACGGCTTCGCCTGCGCGGTCATGCCGGGGCTGGCGCGGTCCGCGGACCGTACGTTCGTCGAGACGATGCAGCGGATCAACACGGCCATCATCAACGGCTGGTTCATGCTCCTCTTCCTCGGATCGCTGGTGCTGACGGCCGCCGCCGCGGCGCTGCAGTTCGCCGGCGGCGGCGGTACGGGGGCGGCGTGGACGGTGGCGGCGCTCGTGCTGTATTCGGCCGTCCTCGTCATCACGATGCGCTTCAACGTGCCGCTCAACAACAGGCTCGACGCCGGGGGGCGACCCGAGGACGACGCCGGACTCGCGGCGCTGCGGGCCGAGTTCGAGCGTTCCTGGGTCCGCTGGAACACGGTCCGCACGGCGGTCAACGCGGCGGCGTTCGGCTGCTTGGCGTGGGCGCTGGTGCTGCAGGGCTGAGTGGGTGTGAGGGCGGGGCCGCGCCCGAACGGTGGACCGCTCCGGCAGACAACGCCGGCTCTGTCGCGGCAGACTGTCAGCACAGCGGCGGGCCGAACGGTCCCGTCACTCCCATCCCCAAGCCCAAGAGCGCGGGCTGGAAGGGCGCCCCGTGACGCAAGACGAAGCCCGCGGCGGCCCGCCGCAGACTCCCGGCCGGCACGACGGCCGTCCCATGCGCGGCTTCGTCTTCCCCGTGGACGGGCGGCGCGACGCATGAAGGTCGCGGTGCTCGGCGGCAGCGGACATGTCGGCTCCTTCCTCGTTCCACGTCTGGTCGAGGAGGGCCACGATGTCGTCGTCGTCAGCCGGGGGCAACGGGAGCCGTACCGTCCGCATGGTGCGTGGAGGCGCGTCACGAGGATGGTGACCGACCGCGAGGCGGCGGAGGCAGACGGGTCGTTCGGGCCCGCGATCGCCGCGCTGGGCGCGGACGTCGTCATCGACATGATCTGCTTCCGCGAGGAGAGCGCACGTCACCTGGTCGAGGCGCTCGCCGGGCGCGTACAGCACTTCCTGCACTGCGGGACGATCTGGGTGTACGGGCCGAGCGGACAGGTCCCCGCGCCCGAGTCCGAGCCGAGGCGGCCTCTGGAGGAGTACGGCCGGGGCAAGGCGGCGATCGAGGCGTATCTGCTGGACCAGGCACGCCGGAACGGCTTTCCGGCGACGGTCGTGCACCCGGGCCACATCACAGGGCCCGGCTGGGTGCCGGTCAATCCGGCCGGGAATCTGAACCCGGGTGTGTTCCAGACCCTCGCAGACGGGGCCGAAGTCGCCCTTCCGAACCTGGGGTTGGAGACCCTCCATCACGTACACGCGGACGACGTCGCACAGGTCTTCACGGCGGCGATCGCGAATCGTTCGGCGGCAGTCGGCGAGAGCTTCCACGCCGTCGCGCCCACGGCCGTGACGCTTCGCGGCTACGCGGAGGCCGTCGCCGGATGGTTCGGGCAGGAGCCCCGGCTCAAGTTCGTGCCGTGGGAGCAGTGGCGCGCCACGGTCGACGAGGCGGACGCCGAGGCGACGTACAGCCACATCGCGCACAGCCCGCACCGGAGCATGGAGAAGGCAGGCAGGCTGCTCGGCCACCGGCCGCGTTTCACCGCGCTCGAAGCGATCGAGGAGGCCGTGGACGCGCTCGTCACGGAGGGCCGCATCGAGCGCCGCGACTGACGGGGTCCGCGCCCCGTGACGCCGGGCCGTGGCAGGCCACTTGAGCCGTCGGCCGGACGGCGGTCGGCGGTCGGCGGTCGGCGGTGAACCCCCGTCTTCAGCCGTCGGCGTGCTGCCGCGCCGCCAGCGCGTGGGCCGTCGCGCGCGTGGATGTGTAGAGCGCGAGGTAGTGCTCGTAGAGCTCGTCGTAGACACGGCCGCGTGCGGGGTCCGGCAGGACCGTCGAGGTCACCGGGTTCCACTCGGCGATGTCCTCGCGCCGGGCGAGGCCCGTGCCGACGGCTGCCAGGAAGGCGTCACCGTACGCAGCGCCGACGGTGTGGCGCGGCACCGACTGCTCCAGGCCCGTCACGTCCGAGACGATCTGCGTCCACAGCTCCCGCGCGCCGCCGCCGACCGCCACCAGCCGCCGCAGGTCGCCGCCCGCCTCGCGCATCGCCGCCAGGTTGTGCCGTACGCCGAAGGCCGTGGCCTCCAGGGCTGCCCGGTAGAGGTGGGCGCGGCCGTGCCGGAGGGTCAGGCCGGCGACGACACCGCGCGCGTCGGGGTCGAAGAGCGGTGAGCGCTCCCCCGCGAAGTACGGGAGCATCAGCAGCCCTTCGGCGCCCGGCGGCAGCGCCGCCGCCTCCTCGGTGAGCGTGCCGTAGCCCGTGCCGGTCAGGTCGCGGAGCCAGGCCGTGACCGCACCGGAGGTGGCCATGCCGCCCGCCAGGCAGGACGTCCCCTCGAAGGCTCCGGCCGTGGACCACAGCCGGGGGTCGACGGCCGGCTCTCGGACGACGTCGACCAGGAACATCGTCGTCCCGTACATCAGCATCAGGTCGCCCGGGCCGGTCGCGCCGGCCGCGGCCGACTCCGCCCAGGCGTCGATCGTGCCCGCCACGACGGGAGTGCCGGCGGGGATGCCGGTGGCGGCGGCCGCTTCGGCGGTCACCTCGCCCGCCACCTGCGCCGGCCACACCAGTTCGGGCCACTCCAGGCCCGGTGCCACGTCATCGCACCACTCCTCGATCCATCCGCCGTCCCGCATGCCGTAGAGCGGGTCGCACTGGCTGGCGGAGTGGTGGTCGAGGACGTACGCGCCGGTGAGGCGGCGCACGAGGAACGAACTGGCCATGTACCAGCGGCGCATGCGCCCGTACACGCCGGGTTCGCGCTGCCGCACCCAGGCGAACTTGGGGCCGAGGGCCTGACTGGTCAGCGCGGACCCGCAGCGCCGCATGATCTCGTCCTGGCCGTAGCGGGCGGTCAGTTCGGCCACCTGGTCGCCCGCGCGGGTGTCGACGCCGTAGAGGATCGCCGGGCGCAGCGGCGAGTCGTCATCGCCGGCGGGCAGCAGGCACGGCCCGATTCCGCTGACGCCCACGCCCGCGAGGCGCTCCCCGGACGGTGCGCCGGCGAGGAGTTCGGCCGCAATCCCGGTGAAGTCCCGCCACCACACCTCCTCCGCGTCGTGCTCGACATGGCCCGGCCGGGGGCTCGACGTGCGGTGCTCGCGCACTGCCTGGGAGACGAGCTGCCCGTCGTCGCGCGTGAGTACGCCCTTGGAACTGGCGGTTCCGATGTCGATCCCGAGCAGAAGTGTCATCAGGCGGCGTCTCCGAACCCGTCGTATGTGATGCCGAGTTGACCGCACACGGCGCGCAGCTCGGCGACGTGGTCGCCGGGCACCGCGTGGATGTGGTTGGCGCCGAACCTGGGGAGGAACTCCTCCGCCTCGCAGCCGAGCGACGCGAAGGCGTGCGGCCATTCCCAGGTGGAGGCGCGCATCATGCGCTCGTTGGTCTCGTCGTCGTAGTGGTCGAAGGCGCCGTGCATGACGTGCATACGGTACGCGCCGTCCAGCCTTGTCAGCCGTGCGAAGGTCATCTCACCCGGTTCGGCGAGGTGTTGCACGGACGCGCCGCCGGCCGGGAGGTAGAAGACGCCGTACGTACCGGCTGGACCCAGGTGGTGAAATCGATCTCTCAATCCTCGCTGCGACGCCCGGACCACATGGCAAGGGGATGGCGTCGGCAGCCGGGACCTGCTGGGGGGCTTTCGGTCTGCTTCGACGATTCTTTGAAATCCATTTCACGCGAAAGTAGGGTTCACTGCGGAAACGTGTGAAGAGGTTGGGCACAGCGGCCCCCGCAGCCGGTGCGCAGCGTACGAAGGAGACCCGGTGGCAACCATCAGCGACGTGGCGCGGGCCGCCGGGGTCTCCCCCGCGACCGTCTCCCGGGTCTTCAACGGCGGCCGCGTCACCGCGGAACGGGCCGACCGGGTCCGCAAGGCGGCAGCCGACCTCGGCTTCTCACCGAACCGGGTCGCGCGCTCGCTGCGCATGCAGCGCGCCAGCGTCATCGGCCTGCTCATCCCGGACATCGAGAACCCGTTCTTCACCTCGCTCGCCCGCGGCGTCGAGGACGTCGCCCAGCGCACCAACCTCTCCGTGGTGCTCTGCAACACGGACGAGGACGTCGAGAAGGAGCGCCGTTACCTCGACATCGCAGTCGCCGAGCAGATGGCCGGCGTGATCGTCGCCGCTGCCTCCCGCCGGCGCACCGACCTCTCCGCGCTCGCCGCCCGCGGCATGCCCGTCGTCGCCGTCGACCGGCGCCCGCGCGCGGCCGAGGTCGACGCGGTGATGGTCGACAACCAGCACGGCGGCGAGGACGCCACCGCCCACCTCCTCGAACGCGGCTACGAGCGGGTCGCCTGCATCACCGGGCCCGCCGGCGCCTCCACCTCGGAGGACCGCCTCGCCGGCTACCGCGCCGCGATGCACGAGGCCGGCGTCCCGGACGACTGGACCCGGGCCCACACCCGGCACGCCGACTTCCGTGTCGACGGGGGCCACGCGGCCATGCGCGAACTGCTCTCGCTCCGTACGCCCCCGGACGCCGTGTTCGTCGCCAACAACCTGATGACGGTCGGCGCCCTCAAGGCGCTGCGCGAATCGGGCATCGAGCCACCGGAGTTCGGCATTCTCTCCTTCGGCGACGTCCCCTGGGCCTCGCTGGTCAGGCCGCCGCTCACCACCGTCCAGCTGCCCTCGTACGACCTGGGCGCCTCGGCCGCCGCACTACTGCAGGACCGGCTGGCGGGGTCCGGCAAGCCGCTGCAGACGGTGGTTCTGCGCACGGTGCTCCAGCCACGCGAGAGCACGGAGGGGCCCGGCGCGCGGTGAGCCGGGGGTGACTGCCGGTCATCCGCGCCGGTCACGGGCCGTCGGCCGGCTGCTCGGCGAGCGAGTGTCAGTGGGCGGTGGGAGTCTGATCCTTGTCAGGGACCTCCGAAGGGAATCACCATGATCACCACTGACTTTTCCGTGGGCTCCCCGTGCTGGCTCGACCTGGGCGTGCGGGATTCCGCCGCCGCGAAGACCTTCTACGGCGGGGTGTTCGGCTGGACGTTCCAGCCGTTCGGATCGGGCGAGGAGGAGTTCGGCTTCTTCAAGTCCGACGGGAGGAACGTCGCGGCACTCGGCCCGCTCGACGAGGACGCCCGCTCGGCCTGGATGATCTACTTCAGCACTCCCGACGTGGAAGCGGCCGCCGCGAAGGTCCGCGAGACCGGAGGCACGGTGCGGGTCGACCCGTTCGACGTCAACGACCAAGGCCGCATGGCGCAGTTCACCGATCCGCAGGGCGCCCAGTTCGGCGCCTGGCAGCCGGGCAAGACGGCCGGCCTGGAGAAGGTGGACGAGCCCGGCTCGCTGATGTGGGTCGAGCTGTACACCAGCGATTCGGCCCGGGCGAAGGACTTCTACAAGGGGCTGTACGGCTGGGACTTCTCGGACATGCCCATGCCCGGCGAGGAGTCCGGCACGTACACGATCATCGGCCCTTCCTCCGCGCCCCAGGAACGGATGCACGGCGGCCTGATGCAGGTCCCCGCCGAGGTCCTCTCCACGGCCGGCGGCAACCCGTTCTGGCATCCGGTCTTCCACACCACGGACTGCGACGCGACGATCGCCAAGGTCACCGGGCTCGGCGGCCGCGTGGTCATGGGCCCGGAGGACGCGGAAGGGGTCGGCCGCATGGCCGTCTGCCTGGACCCGTTCGGCGCGGACTTCGTCGTACTGAAGCCGTCCATGTAGGCCATGGGACCCGCGTCTGCGGGAGCTGCGCCCCGAGGCGGCGCCTCCCGCAGGCCCGTCACCGGAATCGGAGTGGTTGCGGCCCATCACCAGGGCTACGGTGTGTGCATGGCCGATCCACGGGAATCCCTGCGGCGTCTCGCCGTCGCAGCCGCAGACGGCGAACTGGATTCGCTCTGCCGCGCGTTCGGTGCGGAGCTCCTTGTCGCCTTCGGCAGCGCGGTACGTACGGGCTCCGAGCCGCAGGACCTCGACATCGCCGTACTCTTCCGCCGAGACGGAACGCGACCCGATCTGCTGGGATTCCTTGACGGATTGAGCACTCTGGCCCAGAGCACCGTCATCGATCTCATGGATCTCGGCCGTGCGGGCCCCGTTGCGCGTGAGCGCGCACTTGTCGGCGGGATCACGCTCGTTGAACTGACCCCCGGCGCCCTGGCCCGCGAACAAATGCACGCGATCACGGAACGAATGGACACCGCCTGGCTGCGGCGTCTGAACCTGGAGCTGATGGCCCGTGGACGTTGAGGTCGTGGAAGAGCGACTGCGCCACATCAGGGACCTGCTCCAGGACCTCGATGACATCGGCACGGTGGACGAGAACCGCCTGAGCCGGGAAAGAATCGTCCGCCACGCTGTCGAGCGCATCATGACGCAGCTTGTGGATCTATCCGTGTCCGTTAACAGCCACATCGTCGCCGCCACTTCAGGACAGGCACCTTCGACCTACCGCGACTCCTTCCAAGCGGCGGCAGCGACCGGGGCGATCACCGAAGAACTGGCCGCAGATCTGGCCCCCAGCGCCGGGCTTCGCAACATTCTCACTCACGAGTACGTCACCATCGACCTCTCGATCCTGGCCGGTGCCATTCCGAAGGCCCTCAAGCTCTACACGGTCTACGTACAACAGGTCTCCGCCCACCTGACCGGCCGGTGACCTGACTCGTGACGTCATCCTCCACGGGGGGCCGCAGCCAGGCCGCCCTGCGCTGCGGTCCCCTGGTCCACGTCCGGCACCCGGCCTCGGCGGACTACGACGAGCTCACCGCGCTGACCCGCCGGAGCACCGGGCTTCACCGGCCCTGGATCCCACAGCGGGAGACGACGCCTGAGGCGTTCGCCGACTACCTCGCCAGGATCGGGCAGCCCACCCACGAAGGGTTCGTGATCTGCCTGCGCGAGAGCGGAGAGATCGTCGGCTCCGTCAACATCAACAACATCGTCCGCGGCTCCCTGCAGAGCGGTGCTCTGGGCTACGTTGCCTACGCGTCCACCACGGGCCGCGGCTACATGACGGAGGGCCTGGGGCTCGTGATCCGTTACGCCTTCGAGGAGTTGGGGCTGCACCGGCTCGAAGCCAACGTCCAGCCGGGGAACACCCGCTCGTCCAGGCTCGTCGAGCGTCTGGGGTTCCGGCACGAAGGGCACTCGCCCGCCTTCCAGCTCGTCGACGGCGAGTGGCGCGACCACGACCGGTGGGCGATCACCGCACCGCTGTGATCCCCGGGCCGCCCCGGACGGCGACGTCCGTTCCGCTCAGCTGTCCAGCGCCGCGCGCCATTCACCGACGAGACGGGCGTCGACGGGACCGGACCAGCCGCCGCGCCGGGCGGTGCCGCCGATGTGGAAGGCGCCGACGCCCGCGGCGGCGAGTGAGGCCACGTGCTCCAGACGCAGTCCGCCGCCGGCGATGTTCCCCGGCACGTAACCCGGTTCGGCCGCGGCAGCTCGCGCGGCCTCGGCGCACAGCACGTCCATCCCGGCGTCCACGCCATGCGGCGAACCGGCCGTCAGATAGCCGTCCGGGCCGCGCCCGGGTCCCACCGCCGACGCGCGGCGCCCGGCGCGATCCGCGCGTCCCGCCTCCCCGGCGTCGGCAAGCCCGGTGGAGTCCGCGAAGTCCCCGGACCCCGTGGAGTCCGCGAAATCCGCGAGCGCCTTGCGCAGGCCCTCGCGGTCCGCGGCGCGGTCGATGGCCCGGTGGAAGGTCCAGGGGCATCCGTCGATCACGTCGGTGACGGCGGTGATCGCGCGCAGGTCCGGTCCGCCCGCCTCGTCGAGGAACCCGAGCACGAACTCGTCGGCGCCCTCGGAGCGCAGCCGCCGTGCCTGTGCGCAGAGCGCGTCCAGCGCCGCGTCGCCGCCCGCCGTGAATCCGGCACCGCCCCGCAGCATGACCCGCAGCGGCAGGTCGACGGCGGCGCGTACGCGGGCGAAGGTCTCCCGGGAGGGGGTCAGCCCGTCGGCGGCCATGTCGGTGACCAGTTCGAGGCGGTCGGCGCCTCCTTCGCGCGCCGCACGTGCGTCCTCCGCGTCGAGGGCGATCACTTCGAGAACCGGCCTCGCCCGTACGGCTCCCGAGCGGGGCGGCTCCGGAAGGGCGGCTTCCCCGAAAATTGGTCTAGACATGTCTGTACTGTGTCACATGCGGGACCTCACCGGAAGTCGGCATTGCGCCCCGGAGGCACAATCGCCCCCATGGCGACAAACGACGACTCCGGGGCCGAACCCACGGGACCGGCAGAACCCACCGGACCGGCAGAACCCGCCGGACCGGCAGAGTCCACCGGTCCGGCGAACCCCGCGCACGACGACCCCGACCGGAAGACCCGCGACCGCCTGCTCTCACGCTGGAACGCTCTCCTCGTCAGCGCCCGTGGCGGCCGCCCCGAACCGGACCCGGTCCCGTACGGGCGGAACCTGATCGGACGCTGGTCGGAGCCGCAGCGCCGCTATCACACCGTCCATCACCTGCTTGACGTGCTCAACCGCGTCGACGAACTCGCCCCGCACACCACCGGGGCCGACGTCGACGCGGTGCTGCTGGCCGTCTGGTTCCACGACGCCGTCTACCGCCCCGACCGCAGCGAGAACGAGGAACGCAGCGCCGCCCTCGCCGAACGCGCCCTGCCCGAGGCGGGAGTGTCACAGGCCCGTACGGACGAAGTCGCCCGTCTGGTGCGGCTGACCGTCAGCCACGACCCGGCGCCCGGCGACGTCAACGGCGAGCTGCTGTGCGACGCGGATCTCGCGGTGCTGGCGGGCTCACCCGGCGAGTACGCCCGGTACGCGGCCGCCGTGCGCCAGGAGTACGGCTTCGTGCCGGACGCCCTCTTCCTCAAGGGCCGGGCGGAGGTGCTGCGTCAACTCCTCGGTCTGCCGCGCCTGTTCCGTACCCCGTACGGGCAGGAGCGCTGGGAACACGTGGCGCGCCGGAACCTGGAGACGGAGATGGAGTTGCTCGTCAGAGGCGATTGACGCGCGATTGGCGCACGACCGACTTGCGACCGGCCGACGTTGCTAGGACCCTGAACTGCCCGGCTTGGCCCGGCCGAAGCCGATCCCCCCACGGCCGAGACGTCCCGATCTCCACAACACCAAGAGGCCACTCACAGAGGATCGCAGGCCACGTGGTCACTTCTTCCTCCACCACCGGCAAGGACGCCCACTCTCCCGACCCGTCGTTCGACGACGTCTTCTGCGAACTGCTGCACCGGCTCTACCGGCGGGCCGCAATGCTGGCCGGATCGCGGCAGTCGGCGGAGGACGCGGTGCACGAGGTCTACCTCAAACTGGCCGCCCGGCCCGAGAACTTCCTCGCGCACCCCGAGCCGTACGCGTACGCCTTCTCGTCGCTCCTCAGCGTCGTCCGCGACAGCTGGCGCCGGGAGCGGCGTCAAGTGCTCGTCGCGGACGTCGAGTTCACAGGCGAGGGCGGCCTTCCGGACAGGGGCGGGGGCGGGGCCGCTCCGCCGCCGGGTGCGCACTGGGACGACGGCGGTCTGGAGCGGCGGGCGTCGGAGCTCGAAACGGTCCGCCTGCTGCGCAAGTTGACCGTACGGCAGGCGGGTGTCGTCGTACTCGTGGACCTGGACGGCTACACCATCGACCAGGCCGCGAAGATCCTCGGCCTGCATCGCGGGACGGTGGCTCTCACACGGCGACGGGCGCTGGACAAGCTGCGGGGCGCGTTGCGCCAACGCCCTGGGCACCAGGGCCGGTCGGAGCGCAAGGGCCGCACAGATCGACCGGACCGCCCGGACCGCCCGGACCGCTCGGGAGGGGAACGCCATGCGTGCTGAGCGACGTGAGGAGACGGCCACCGCCCTCCGCGAGCAACTGCAGGCGGCGGACGCCGTGATCGAGGCCCCGGAGGGTCTGTGGGAGCGGGTGCGTGAGCCGCGCGAGGACGTCACGCCGGCGACGTCACGGGAGCTGCCCGGCGGCCGCCGCCGACCGCTGCCGATGACGGTGATCGCGGTGGCCGCAGCGGCGGTCGTGTTCGTCGTCTGCGGTACGTGGTGGCTGATGTCGCCGTCCACGTTGCCCGGGGCCGTCCAGGGTTCCTCGGCCGACTCGTCCGGGGACTCGGGGACGGCGGAGGACTCGCGGGACTCGCGCCCCATCACGCTGCGGGTGCACAACGTCGAGAAGGCGTGCCAGGAGCTGCGCACGCTGGAGTGCGCGCTGCGCGTCGCGAAGAGCCCGTACGAGCTGTACGCGGACCCCGGCAACTCGGCGGGGCGGGTCTGGCACGGCGACAGGCTCACCGCGGCCTGCGTGGTCACGGACGGTCAGATGGTGACGGACGAGAAGGGCGTCTCCTCCACTCGCTGGTACCGGGTGGAGAGGGCCGGCGAAGGCGGCGACGGCAAGCGGTTCGAGGGCTGGCTGCCGGGTGTCCGTACTCGTAACACGACCGAGGTGCGGCTCTGTGCCGACGGGGAGAAGCCCCGGCCGTACGGCAACTGACGCCGGCGGCGCGGTGTCGGGACGCCGGGCGGATGATCTGCGGCCCGCAGGCCACGTCCCCCACCGCCGGCGCCCCGGCACTCCCCCGAGTGCGCGCGGCCACGCGGACCGCGCTGTTCCTGCCTCCATCGGAGCAGGGACATCCGGTACACGTACGGCGACGGCCTCCCGTATGACACTTGTCAGTGAGACGTGCGTCACAATCCCCCCTCGCGCGCGCGGGCGCACGGGCGCACCATTGACGCATGGAACTGATCGACGCCTTCGAGACGGCCTTCAAGGAATGGGACCGGCTCGTGCACGAAGTCGGGGAACAGCAGTGGGACGACCCCACGCCGTGCCGCGAGTGGAACGTACGGGACCTGGTCAATCACCTGGTCGGCGAACACCTTTGGGCGCCGCATCTGCTGAACGGCGAGACGCTCGCCGAGGTCGGCGACCGCTACGACGGCGACGTGGTCGGCGACGCCCCGGTCGCGATGTGGGAGCAGGCGGGCAGCGGCTCACGCTCCGCGTTCCACCGGAAGGGGGCCCTCCGCGGCGACGTGCACGTCACCGGAGGGAAGACACCGGCCGCCGAGTACGGCTGGCAGATGACGACCGACCTCGCGGTGCACGGCTGGGATCTGGCGAAGGGCATCGGCGTACCGTCCCGGATGCACGACGAGCTCGCCGACGCGGTCTACGACCACATCGCGCCGCAGGCCGGCAGCTGGCACGAGGCCGGGATCTTCGATCCCCCGGTGGACGTGCCGGACGACGCGGTGCCGCAGGACCGGCTGGTGGCACTCCTCGGCCGCCATCCCTGAGCACGGCCGCTGAGCGCAGCCGCGGATTGTCGCGTGTGACTGTTGGAGGAAATGCACACTGGCGAAAGCAACACTTTGCTGCCCTTCCACATTGACGTCACCAAGCCAGCCGAGAACAGCCACTGACGGGCCCGCATCACACAGGGGAATTTCACGGGACCAGAAAGCTCTGCGTACGGTCGGCAGGTCCGCCAGGGCCACCGTCCCGTCATGTCGCATTGCCCAGGAGCAGGTGATGGAGGGGTCAGGAAGCCGCACAAATCACGACGCCAACCCTCGCCGAGCACTGGTCTTCGATTAGCCCTCAGCTGCAGCGGCGGCTGCGTCGTCGCATTTGCCTCAAGTGCCCCAATGGTGATGCCGGTACCAGGGGGGATTGATTCCCCTTGTCATCGGCAACGGGGAGGTGGACTCTAGGCGAATGGACGAGAACGAAGAATCGATGTGGCCGATCGTCAGACGCGTGACCGGCCCTGATGAAGAGGCCCGGCGCAAGAAGGTCGAGGACCCAAGGACCCGCCTGTGCATTATGGGTGGCATGCTTCAGCTCGAACGAGCATTCCATAAACCGCTGATCGGGATCGGCGGGCAAGGCAGGGGGTCATCGAATCTGCCAGACTGCCGCATCAGGTCGATGCTGGCTTTCAATCAGGTCGTAGAAGCCATCAACAAGAAATGGAGCCCCGACAAGGAATTCACGCGCAAGACCTTTGAGACCCGTTGGGAAATCGCACACGACTACATCGCGGACCTTCTGAGCTATGCCCTCTACCGCAAACACTGGGCCCTTCACGAGGCAAGGAACCCTGAAGTACTGGAACAGCTGAAGACCGACGAAAACATCGCGCGAGCCATTCGCAAAGTTGCCTACCTTAACCAGCAGCAGGCACTCGCCAGCGATCTGCATCGACTCCAGGGAGTCCTCACTGCTTTCGCAGATGCCGATGAAGGAATTCAGCGGGCACTCGGAGAGACTCGGGCACTGGTCGAAAAGCTGTGGTCTGAGGTGTATGCCGAAGTTTTCGAGGCGCGCGGCGTGCAGTTACGCCACGACCTGCCGCTTCAGACGTTCACCCGCATCCTGCATTGCGCCGACCTCGGGACGACCATGTGTATGTGGATGGGGGAGGACGAGGAGGACGACGAGCAAGTACCGAAGAGCCCAACGTATTCACTGCTTGGAGACATCGCCTGTCTCTTGGTTGCCGGCTGCCTGGATCCACATGATGGTTCCACGATCGACTCGGCAGTGAACAATAGGTTCAAGAAGGAGTGAGGAGGACTCGCTTCACCCTGCGAGACAGGGTCATCGCCGAATGCCAGGCCGAAAGGCTGGGTGGAACCGACCAGAATTCCCACCCCGAGTCATCACCACTACCCCTGGAAGGTGCGTTGTCCGGTGGTCGAGAACATCACCCAGGTAATCATCGGAATTTTCGGAGTTCTAGGCCTGGTAATTGCCGTCCTGAGAGGACTGCTGGAACAGCTCCCAAAGCTCTTCGAGTCCTGGCGCAAAGCTCGGCAGGCATGGCGCGAGGGCGAAGTCGACGAGCCAGAGCCCTTGACGCACCGCAATACGCACGAGCGGCTGGGTGGCTGACTGTTCAGGCCGGACACCTTGCATGGCGCCGCACCAGCTCCTTGCTGCCGCCTCGACCGCTCCGGCCGGGACGGCCGCCCCGTAGGTCGATGTATACGGTCACGGCGCCTCCGGCCGCCGCCCGCGGCCGGAGGGCCGGCCCTCGCCGGTGCGCAACGGCACCCGGTCGTGGGTGACAGCGCGGAATGCGGGCCGTCGCCCCGTGGTTGACGCGTGTGATGCCAGCCGAAACAGCGGGCCCCTCCGCGGCGCCGCACACCGGGCCGCCGGCCGTGCCGCACCAAGCAGGAGGAGCCGGCAACGGGGAGGGCGCCGGCGTCAGCCCGCGCCCCGCCCGGTCACGCGAGCGCATGCCACCTTCCGTCTACGTCCTCGGCCTGGCGGTCTTCGCGCTCGGCACCTCCGAGTTCATGCTCTCCGGGCTTCTCCAGCCGCTCTCCCGCGATCTGGGCGTCTCCATTCCACGGGCCGGGCTGCTGGTCTCCGCGTTCGCGGTCGGGATGGTCGTGGGAGCCCCGCTCCTCGCGGCCGCCACGCTGCGGCTGCCGCGCCGCGTGACACTGATCGCGCTGCTGGCAGTGTTCGGGCTGGGCCAGGTCGCGGGTGCCCTCGCGCCCACGTACGGGGTGCTCTTCGCCTCCCGGGTGATCAGCGCTCTGGCCTGCGCGGGCTTCTGGGCGGTGGGTGCGGCGGTGGCGATGTCGCTGGTGCCGGTGAACACTCGGGCCCGCGCCATGGCCGTCATGATCGGCGGGCTGAGCACCGCCAACATCGTGGGCGTGCCCGCCGGTTCACTGCTGGGTCAGCACGCGGGGTGGCGGTCGGCGTTCTGGGCGGTGGCGGCCATGTCGGCGGTCGCGCTGGCCGGGGTGATCGCGCTCGTACCGCGTACGGAGCCGGCGAAGGACGCGGACCGGCCTCGGCTCCGCCGCGAGCTGCGGATCTACGCCGACAAGCTGGTGTGGCTCAACGTCGTCACGATCGCCCTCAACGCCGCCGCGGTCTTCGCCGTCTTCTCGTATCTCGGCCCGCTGCTGACCGACGTCGCCGGCATGGCGGAGAACCGGCTTCCGACGGTCCTTGCGCTCTTCGGACTCGGCGGGCTCATAGGCACCGCGATCGGCGGACGCATCTCGGACGGGCACCTGTTCGGCACGATGTACGGCGGCATCGCGGCATCGACGGGCGCACTGGCACTGCTGGCGCTGTTCGCCCGCATCCCGGCTGCGGCGGTGGGGCTCTCGCTGCTGCTGGGCGTCACCGCGTTCATGACCGCCCCGGCGCTGAACGCCCGCATGTTCAACCTCGGGGATGCCGCGCCGACGCTCGCGGGCGCCACCACGACGTCCTCCTTCAACATCGGCAACACCCTGGGTCCCTGGCTGGGCGGCCTGGTCATCAGTGCGGGGTGGGGATACCAGGCAGTGGCATGGACCGGCGCGGCGCTCGCGGCGGGCGCCGTCGTCACGACGGCTCTCGCCTCGCTCACACAGCGGCGGGCCCGTCGCCGGACCGCCGCCGCCCCGGCTGCGACGGCCCTCGCCTCTTCGGGCGGCGCAGCCCCGCGTCGGTGAGGCGCCGCACCAGCTCCTTGCTGCCGACCTCGACCGCCCCTGCCGAGACGGCCGCCGCGTAGCGGGCGCTCGGCACGTCGTAGTGGTCGCGGTCGAAGGCGCGGCGCGGGCAGCCGATCGCGGCGGCGAAGGCGTGGAGTTCGTCGTAGGAGACGTCGCTGACCAGGTGCGACCACACGAGGCCCTTGCCCGGCCAGACGGGCGGGTCGATGTATACGGTCACCGCGCCTCCGACCGCCGCCCGCGGCCGGCGGTCCGGCCCTCACCGGCAGCCCTGCCCGTCGGAGCCGGTCCCGTCGGACCGCGCCCCCTCGGACCGCGTCCCGTCAGAGCCACTTGTTCAGCGCTCCCACGCGGCAGACGGACGTCGTGGTCTCGCTGCAGACCCAGTGCGGGTCCTCGCCCAGCGCGGGTTCGATCTCCAGCGCATGCGGATCGGAGCCGAGGCACACGGGGCACAGCGGCCAGCGCCCGTACCGGTCGAGCAGGGCGTCCTGTACGTCCTGGGCGACCAGGCCGCTCACGAAGCCCATCCCCTCGGGCCACTGCTCCACCCACCACCTCCGGTGCGAGACCGCTTCCTCGACGAGCGAGACCACGTCCGCCTCCGCGACCTTGCCCGCCTCGAGGTCGGCGAGTACGAGGGCCCGGGCCGTGTGAAGTGTCTGCTCAAGCTGGTCCATGCCTCCATTGCACCAAACAGGTGACGGGCTGTGCGGTGGTCCCGGCCACCCGCGGGACCGGCGTTCACCGCGAAAAGAACCGGAGAAGGAACCATGACGGACCCACGTACACACCTCTTGACGTGGGCACGGCGGGAAAATATCTTCCATCGATGACCACGTATCTGAAGGAAAGTTTCGCCAGAAACAGCCGTACGCATCCCAGACCCGGCGGCGGCTCCCCCACCGGAAGCACACCCCGCTCAGGCCCGCCCCACACCCCCGGGTCCCGCGGCGCAGCCGCCGCACCCCAGCCCGCCGCGCGCCCTGCGCCCGGCGGACGGCCCGGACCCCCCGCTCCCGGCGCTCTCGCCGCCAAGGTGCGCACCATGGCTCCGTCCATGACGCGCTCGATGCAGCGCGTGGCCGAGACCGTCGCGAGCGACCCCGCAGGGTGCGCCCAGCTCACGGTCACCGGGCTCGCCGAACGCACCGGGACCAGCGAGGCCACGGTCGTACGCACCTCGCGTCTGCTCGGCTACCCCGGGTACCGCGATCTGCGCCTCGCGCTCGCGGGCCTCGCGGCACAGCAGGAGTCCGGCGCGGCCCCGTCCGTCACGGCCGACATCGCGGTGGACGACCCGATCGCGGACGTCGTGGCCAAGCTGGCGCACGACGAGCGGCAGACGCTCGCCGACACCGCCGCCGGCCTGGACACGGTGCAGCTGGAGGCGGCCGTCACCGCCGTCGCCGGCGCACGCCGCGTCGACGTGTACGGAGTGGGGGCCTCCGGGCTCGTCAGCAAGGACCTCGCGCAGAAGCTGCTGCGCATCGGCCATGTCGCGCACGCGGAGGCCGACCCCCACCTGGCCGTCACCACCGCGGTGCAGCTCGGCGCCGGTGACGTGGCGATAGCCATCACTCATTCGGGTCGTACGGTCGACGTGATCGAACCGCTCAGGGCCGCCTTCGACCAGGGTGCGACGACGATCGCCATCACGGGGCGTTCGGACGGCGAGATCGCGCAGTACGCCGATCACGTGCTGACCACGTCGACGGCGCGCGAGAGCGAGCTTCGGCCGGCGGCGATGTCGAGCCGTACGAGCCAACTGCTCGTCGTTGACTGTTTGTTCATCGGCGTGGCCCAACGTACGTACGAGAGCGCGGCCCCCGCGCTCTCCGCCTCCTACGAGGCACTCGCACACCGGCACTCGCCGCGCCCGCGCTGAGCCCGCACCTCCAGTCCGGATCCCGGCCCGGGCTGGTCGTCGGTGACGGGCAGGTTGCCGGTACGGGCAGGCACGTACGCGCACGGCCTGCCGGCTGCGCGGCCGTCCGGACTCGCACCCGAGTGCGGGTCCGTGTCCCTGTCCCCGCCCGAAAGGCGTCAGTGTCCGAAAGGCGCCCCGTGTCCGAAACGCGTCGGTGCCCGTTATCCGGGCCGGACCACGCGTCCGTGCCGAACCGTGTCCGTGTCCGTTGCCCGAGTCCGAGTTCTCGTCCGAAACGGCATCCGCATCCGCGTCCGCGCGAGCCAGAAAGAGCCCCACCTCCCCATGACCTCCACCGCCGACACTCCCCCCTCCTACAGCGAGCTGCGTGCGCAGCTGGAGACGCTGACCACGGAGGCGTTCCGGAGCGAACTGTCCGAAATCGATCAGCTGCCCACCCTGGAGATCGCCCGGATCATGCAGGGTGAGGACGCCACCGTGCCCGGTGCCGTCGGCGAGCAGCTCCCGCAGATCGCCGCCGCCATCGACGCCACCGCCGAACGGATGGCGCGCGGCGGCCGTCTCGTCTACGCGGGCGCCGGCACCGCGGGCCGGATGGGCGTGCTGGACGCCAGCGAGTGCCCGCCCACCTTCAACACCGATCCGTCCGACGTGCTCGGCCTGATCGCGGGCGGCCCCGGCGCGATGAGCAGGTCCGTCGAAGGCGCCGAGGACAGCAAGGAGCTGGCCGCCGCCGACCTCGACGCCCTGCAGCTGACGTCCGACGACACGGTGGTCGGCATCTCCGCGTCCGGCCGCACCCCGTACGCGGTCGGCGCCGTCGAGCACGCGCGCCACACGCACGGCGCGCTCACCGTCGGCTTCTCCTGCAACGCGGACTCGCCGCTGGGGGACGCGGCCGATCTGCGCATCGAGGTCGTGGTGGGCCCGGAGCTGCTCACCGGCTCGACCCGCCTGAAGGCCGGTACGGCGCAGAAGCTCGTCCTGAACATGCTGTCGACGATCACCATGATCCGTCTGGGCAAGACCTACGGGAACCTGATGGTCGACCTGCGGGCCTCGAACGAGAAGCTGCGCGCGCGTTCACGCCGCATCGTCGCCCTCGCGACGGGTGCCGGGGACGAGACGATCGAGGCCGCTCTCACCCAAGCGGGCGACGAGGTCAAGAACGCCATTCTGATCATTCTCGCGGGCGTCGACGGCCGCAGCGCGGCCCGGTTGCTCGACGACGCCGACGGTCATCTGCGAGCTGCGCTCCGCGCGGCGGGCGGCGAGGGCTGACAGTGGATGCCAAGCGGCTGGCCGCCGCCGCCTGCGGCTAGCCAGTGCCGGAGGGGCACTGGCTCGACCGCACCACGTTCCGGGCCCCCCGGACCGCCAGAGAGCGACCGCGCCCATGAGCACAGACAAGAACCGCCAGATCGCCGAGGCTCTGCTCCCCCTCGTGGGGGGTTCGCAGAACGTCGTCTCCGTCACCCACTGCATGACCCGGATGCGGCTCGGCCTGGCCGACCGCTCGCTGGTCCAGGACGCCGCGCTCCGTGCGCTGCCGGACGTGGTGGGCGTCGTCGAGGACGACGACACGTACCAGATCGTGCTCGGCCCGGGGAAGGTCGCCCGGGTCACCACCGAACTCCAGGCCATCGCCCGGCAGGACCCGGGCGCCGGTACGCCGGCCGGTACGAGTGCCGCCACGGCGGCCGGTCCCGCGGCCGCTGCTGCCGGCCCGCCGGCCGGTGGGGGCACCGCCGACGGCCCGTCCCCGGTCACCGCAGGCGAGCTGGCCGAGCGGGGCGACGCGATCCGTGCCGCGCGCAGACGTAAGAACGCCACACCGGTGAAGCAGATGCTGCGCCGGGTCGCCAACATCTTCGTCCCGCTCATCCCGGCACTCATCGGCTGCGGCATCGTCGCCGGCATCAACGGCATCCTGACGAACCTGGTCAGCAGCGGCAGCGCCCAGTGGGCATCCGGGATGGTCCCGGCGCTGACGGCGATCTCCACGGGGTTCATGTCGCTCATCGCCGTGTTCGTCGGCATCAACACGGCCGCGGAGTTCGGCGGTACGCCCGTCCTCGGCGGCGCGGCCGCCGCCGTGATCGTCTTCGCCGGGGTCTCGAAGGTCTCCGCGTTCGGGGAGAAGCTCGCGCCCGGGCAGGGCGGCGTGCTGGGCGCGCTCTTCGCGGCGCTGCTCGCGGTGTACGTGGAGAGGTGGTGCCGCCGCCGGGTGCCGGAGGCAGTCGACGTACTGGTCACGCCCACCGTCACCGTGCTCGTCTCCGGCCTCGTCACGCTCTTCGGCCTGATGTACGTGTGCGGGCTCGTCTCCACCGGCATCGGCCACTTCGCCGACTGGCTGCTCCTGCACGGCGGAGGCGTCGCCGGTTTCGTCCTCGGCGGTCTCTTCCTGCCCCTGGTGATGCTCGGGCTGCACCAGGCGCTCATCCCCATCCACACCACGCTCATCGAGCAGGACGGCTTCACGGTCCTGCTTCCCGTCCTCGCGATGGCCGGCGCCGGACAGGTCGGTGCGGCGATCGCCGTATACGTCAGGCTGCGCCGCAACACCTCGATCCGTAAGACCATCAAGTCGGCGCTTCCCGCCGGGGTGATGGGCATCGGCGAGCCGCTGATCTACGGGGTCTCGCTGCCGCTCGGCCGTCCCTTCATCACCGCCTGCGTCGGAGGAGCCGTCGGCGGCGGTGCCGTGGGGCTCTTCCACCAGCTCGGCACGTCGGTGGGCTCCACCGCGATCGGCCCGTCCGGGTGGGCTCTGTTCCCGCTGCTGAAGGGCAATCAGGGGCTCGGCGCCGTAGCCGCCGTCTACGCGCTGGGGATGGGCACGGGATATCTGGCGGGCTTCCTCGTGACGTACTTCTTCGGCTTCAGCAAGCAGATGCTGACGGAACTCAACGCCGGTCCCGGGGACGAGACCGCCGCGGCGCCGAGCCGGGTCGTCGCGGCAGGGTCGCCCTCCGTACGGCAGGACGCCCGCCCTGCCATGCGCACCACCGGCACGCGGGACGAGGACGACGACGGTGACAGCGGCGGCATCGAGGACGAGGGCGGCGGCGGTCACGGCGGGGGCGGCGGGAGCGGCGGCGAGCCGAAGCAGCCGGCCGGCGTCTGACCGTAAGGGGCAGCCGGGGCCGGACCGGGGCCGGCAGTCCGGAACCGGAACGGCCCGGGCGGACCCTTCTACGAACACCCCGGTTCAACGAACACCCCGGCGCGGGCCGCGGCGAGCGCAGCTTCCGCGGCCCGCGCCGCCGTCTCCGCGTCGACGGGTTCGCCCGAGATGAACAGCCGGTAGTACAGCGGGGCGACGGCCGCGCGTACGGTCTCCTCCCCGTCCGTGCCCTCCGGCAGCTCCCCTCGCTCCACCGCCCGTACGACGACGGACGCCGCCCGGCGGTGACGGGCGGCGAGGAAACCGTGGAGGGCGCGGGCGGTCACCTCGTCGTGGACCGCGGCCGAGACGAGCGCACGCGAGACTGTGCCGGCATGCGGGTCGTTGAAGTGCGCGACCACGAGCGAGGTGAGTTCCCGCAGGTCGCCGCGGACGTCGCCGGTGTCGGGCACGGGCCACGGCTCACCGGAGGCGAGATCGAGGGCGTCGGCGGCGAGCCCGGCGGCGTTCCGCCAGCGGCGGTAGACGGTGGCTCTGTGCACGCCCGCACGTGCCGCCACACCCTCGACCGTCAGTCCGCCGTAGCCCTGGTCGGCGATCTCGGCGAGCGTCGCCTCCCGCACGGCCTCGCGCGTGCGTGCCGTACGACCGCCGGGGCGCGTACGTCCCTGTTCGGGAGGCCCGGGCTCCGGTTCGGGAGGCGTGGATTCCCGGTGACGCCCGTGCCCGGGGCTCGTGCCGGGCGTCAAGGGCCGCCCAGGTAATCGCGTTGCATGGTCGCACCCCCTGTGTCACGCTCACCTTAACGCAACACTGTCGCATTTGCAGGACGCCTGAAGCGGCGCCGGACACGACGCCGGCAGCCGCGGAGACGCGGACGAGACACAGATCAGGCAGAGACCTCGAGGGAGTGCAGCAGACATGGACCGAGTCCAGGCCCGGGAACACACCGCCGTCCCGGCGCACTCGCCCTGCCAGCCGCCGCCCCGCGCCCCGGAGGTCCACCGCCTTGCCCGCCCAGCTCACGCTCAAGGACGTCACGAAGTCGTATGCCGGACGCCCCGTGCTCGACGGGATCTCGCTCACGGTCAGACCCGGTGAACACGTAGCCGTCGTAGGTGACAACGGTTCGGGCAAGTCCACGCTCCTCCGGCTGATCGCCGGTCAGGAACCGCCGGACGACGGCACCGTGACCGTCTCCGTTCCCGCCGGCGCCCTCGGCGGCGGTGTGGGGCACCTCGGCCAGACGCCGGTCCCGCCGGGCACCCGCACCGTGCGCGAGGTCGTCGACGACGCGCTCGCGGGGCTGCGGGCCATGGAACGGCGCCTGCGGGAGCTGGAGTCCGACCTCAGCGAGGAGCGGATGGCCGAGTACGGCGACCTGCTCACCGCGTACGAGGCCCGCGGCGGATACGTGGCCGACTCCCGTACGGACAGGGCGCTGCAGGCACTCGGCCTGGGCGCCACGGACCGCGGCAGACAGCTCGCGAGCCTGTCCGGCGGCGAACGCGCGCGGCTGGGCCTTGCCTGCCTGCTGGCCTCCGCGCCGCAGCTGATGCTGCTCGACGAACCCGCCAACCACCTCGACGGGAACGCGCTGAGCTGGCTGGAGGACCAACTCCGCGCACACCGCGGCACAGTGGTGACCGTCTCCCACGACCGGATGTTCCTCGACAGGGTCGCCGGCACGATCGTGGAGGTCGAGAACGGCCGCGTCACCCGGTACGGCGGCGGCTACCGCAGCTATCTCAAGGAGCAGGCGGCGGTGCGGCAGCGTCACGAGCAGGCGTACGAGGACTGGTGCCGTGCCGTACGGGAGGCCGAGCGCGCCATCGCCACCACCGCACGCCGTGTGGCACCCGGACGCGGCATGAAGGACGGCAACAAGATGGCCTACGCGCGTGACGCCGGGCGCGTGCAGAGCTCGGTGGCGAGCCGCGTCCGGCAGGCGCAGGAACGGCTGCGCAGACTGCACCGTGAGGCGGTGCCCCGGCCGCCCGAACTGCTCAGCTTCAACGGGGAGTTCGAAACGTCCGGCACCCGCGGCGAGGACGGCACCGACGACACGGGCGGCACCGGAGCGGACAAGGCGGACGGCGGGGGCGACGCGATCCGGGCCTCCCTGCACGACGTGCGCGTCGGCGACCGCCTCCACGTTCCGGAACTGCGCATCGCACACGGGCAGCGGCTTCTCGTGCACGGCCCGAACGGCGCGGGCAAGTCGACCCTCCTCCACCTCCTCGCCGGTGAACTGCGCCCCGACAGCGGCACGTTGCGTCTCAGCGGACGTGCCGGGCTGCTGGCCCAGGAGCTCCACGAGGCGAGCGACGGCAGGGGCCGCTCCCTCCTTGCCGCGTTCGCGGCCGGCCGTGCGGGCAGCGCCGACGAGCACCGCGAACGGCTGCTGTCCCTGGGCCTGTTCCGCGAGGAGACCCTCGAAGTCCCCGTCGGACGGCTCTCCGTGGGCCAGAGGCAACGGCTCGCCCTCGCGAGGCTGCTGACCGCCGGTACGGAACTGCTGCTCCTGGACGAGCCGACCAACCACCTCTCCCCCACGCTCGTCGAGGAGCTGGAGCGGGCGCTCGACTCGTACCGGGGCGCCCTCGTCGTCGTCTCCCACGACCGCACGCTCGCACGCCGCTTCAGGGGAGCCCGGGTGCGCATGCACGGCGGCGAGCTGGAATCCGGAACGGACACACAAGTATCCGGAGCGGACACACAAGTACAGGTACTCGAAGAACGGGGTGAGCAGGCGTGACGAAGACGCTGATCGTGGAAGAGACCGGAATACCGGCGGACGGCGGCGACGCGGGAGCGGGCCCGTACGGCATCACGGCGGGACCTGACGGCGCCCTCTGGTTCACCCTCGTGCACACGGGCGTGATCGGCCGACTTGAGCTGCCCGCGGGGAAGTTCAGCTTCCACCCGCTCCATGCCCCGGACAGCGGCCCCACCGTCATCACTCCCGGGCCGGACGGCGCGCTGTGGTTCTGCCGTACAAAGGACCACCGCATCGGCCGCATGGACACCGAGGGCCGTACGTGCGAATTCGCCCTGCCCGCACCGGAGTCGAGCCCGTACGGGATCACCGCGGGGCCGGACGGCGCGCTGTGGTTCACCGAGCCCGGGGCGGACCGGATCGGCCGCATCACCACGTCCGGGGAGACGGCGCAGTTCCCGTTGCCCGTACGGGGCGCATATCCCTCGGCCATCACGGCGGGGCGGGACGGCGCGCTCTGGTTCACGCTGAACCAGGCAGACGTCGTCGCCCGGATGACCACGGCAGGCGAGATCACGTCCTTCCCACTGCCGACGAAGGGCGCCGCGCCGGTGGGCATCGCCGCCGATCCCCGTGACGGCGCGGTGTGGTTCGCGGAGATCGGCGCGGGCGCGGTCGGCCGCGTCACCGCCTCCGGGGACATCACCGAATTCCCGCTTCCCGACCCGTCCGCGCGTCCTCACGCGGTGGCCGTCGACGCCGCCGGAGCGTGCTGGGTCACGCAATGGGGCACGGGCCGCATCGGCCGCATCACCCCCGACGGCACCTTCACCGACACCCCGCTGCACACCCCGCACGCCGAACCGCACGGCCTGACGCCCGGCCCGGACGGCGCCATCTGGACGGCACTCGAATCGGGCGCGCTGGCCCGCGTCACGGAGGGCTGACCTGGCGTGCTGAAGAAGCCCCGCCGGAGGACTTGCGCAGGAACGCGACCAAGTCCTCCACGCTGTAGCCGAGTTCCGTGCCGCGGTCCGCGGCCATGAGGAGGAACTGACCGACGATCTCCGCCCCCCACCCATCCGTACCGTCGCTGCACCACTCCCACATCTTCTGGATCCCGAGATCGGTCATCTGCAAGCCGTGCTCCGATCTGATCTCGGCGCACACCTGGGCGACCGCATCCAGGAGCCTCGGCCCGGGCCGCTCGCACTTCAGCCCGAAGTACGCCCCGAAGTCCGCGGCGACGCAGCCTTCCGGGGGGCTCACCCGGAGAGCGGCGAAACGAGGGTCGTCGAGCGGCGGCACTTCCACCGGCGGACAGTGGATGAGATCGAAACGGTGCCACCCCGGTGGCGGGGGCGGCGCCGGCCGTTCATACGGCAGGCCCGCAGCCTCGTCCGCGCGTACGCGGGCCTGCTCGTACGTCGACCCGTGGACGGTCTTCGAGTGGGAGCCCTCGCCGGATGAGATCGCCATGAACTCACCCTCGCAGAGGGCACTGACAACGGTGGGTGACCGGAGGGCCACCGGCTTCACAGCCTCAGCAACCGCTCCGTCGCCTGCTTGTACCGGCGCAGGGCCAGGCGAAGTTGCTCCGTTCCCGCTTCGGAGTCCGGGCCGGCCGGGTCGCCCGGCTCCTCCGGTGCGCCCCGGGCCGTTCGCGTGCTGCCACGGCTCGCGCAGTGCGCGGCGCCGCTGGGCCAGGGCCTGTTCGAGATGGCGTGCGGCTTCGTCGAAGACGTCGTCCGCCTGCTCGACCGCGCGCCGCGGCCCGTCCACGAAGCCGCTGACGGCGTGGTGCAGGCGAGCGGTGAGGCGGTCGCGCTCGTCGCGGTCCAGGAGCGGGGCGGCGCCGTCCTCCTCCGAGTGCTGCCGGGCGGCGGCAGACCGGGTCCGCCGCCGCTGTTCCGCCGTCGGCGGTACGAGGCCGTGGCCCGGCCCCGTACCGGTCGCCGCCGGGTCGGCAGGTGCTCCCGGCGGAGCGGGCGGCACCGCGGGCGGGTTGGCGGCGGCCGGGGTGCCCCGCAACGAGCCCGGATCGGCGGAGCCGCGGTGAGTCTCGCGGGACGTCACGACGCCTCACGTCCCTTCGTGGGACGGCGGCCGGGGAAGAGGCCCCGGGCCGGGCCCGCTGTGCCGTCGTGGGTCAGCGGACGGGCCGTCTGCGGCGCCCGGCCGGTCCACCGGGCCCGCCCGGCCTTCGGCTCGGGGTGCTCGGTGGCCAGCACGTCGAAGAACTCCCGGGCCTGGAGCATGACCACACGCATGTCCTCGGTACCGGCGGCGGCCTCCGCACCCGGAGCACCCGGAGCACCCGGAGCACCCGGCGTACCCGCGGCACCCGGCGCACCGACGGCTGGGGCCGTGCCGGGAGCACCAGCCGTGCCCTCTGTACCCGCCGTGCCCGCCGTCGCCGCCGCGTGCATCCGCCGGTAGCCCTCGATGTGATGAGGGTGGTGCACGGAGAGCGCGTCCATGTGCTCGCCATGGCGTTCCGGGCCGGGGAAGCCGCGCGCCTGAGCCAGGCCGCCCAGCAGTTGGTGCACCTCTGCGAGAGCGTGCCGCGGCGATTCGACGAAGCGTTCCTGCGCCGCCGTCCAGCGGCTCAGGTACTGCTCACGCACCTGCGGCGGAAGCGGGTGCGGCGTGAAGGAGCCGTACGCGCGTACCCGGGCGGTCAGTTCGCGCTCCGCCGCCTTGGTGTCGCCGTTGTGGCGGGCGAGCACCCTCCCGTACTCGGGCCCGAAGCGGCGCCTGAGGCCGCCTCCACCGCCGGGCTTGCCGACACCCGCGAAGAGCGCGCCGGCCACGACTACGGCAACTGCCGCTATCAGAACAATGATCACAACTGATGACACTGTGCCCACCCCGAGTTTTCTTCTCGTAGCGGATAGTTCGCCTCCGGGTAGCCGCGCCGTCCGTCCGCAAACGCCGGGACGACGGCCACGGCGGAGCGGATCATGGGTGCATGAGCGGTGACACCGAACCGGATTCCGGCAGCACGGCGACACGCGAACGCCGCACCCTCACGCGCCCCGTGGCGTTCTGGCTGGTGGCCGCCGCCTTCACGGTGACGATGCTGGGGACGACACTGCCGACCCCGCTGTACGTCGTCTACCAGCGGGAACTCGACTTCTCCACCCTCATGGTCACCGTCGTCTTCGCGACGTACGCGGCGGGCGTGCTGGCCGCGCTGCTGCTCGTCGGCCATGTCTCGGACGAAGTCGGCCGCCGCCGGACGCTGTTGCCGGGGCTGGCACTGTCGATGCTCAGCGCGGTCGTCTTCCTCGTGGCGCACAATCTGGAACTGCTCTTCGCCGGACGGCTGCTGTCGGGTCTGTCCGCGGGCATCTTCACCGGCACGGCGACCGCCGCCCTGGTCGACCTGGCCGACGCCAGGAGCACCGGCCGGGGCAGCCTGGTGGCCACGGTGGTGCAGATGGGCGGCCTGGGCAGCGGCCCGCTGCTGGCCGGCGTGCTCGCCGAAGCCGCACCGGCGCCGCTGCGTCTCCCGTACGCGGTCGACCTGGCGCTGCTCGTGCTGGTGGCCGCCGGTCTGTGGTTCATGCCGGAACCCGTGGCCGGCACCGTGCGGCGTCCCCGGATGCGGGTGACGAAACCGGGGGTTCCGCAGGGGATGCGGGGCACTTTCGTACGGGCGGGCATCGCCGGGTTCGCGGGCTTCGCTGTGCTGGGGCTGTTCACGGCCGTGTCGCCCTCGTTCCTCGGCGAGCTGCTGGGCATGGACAGCTTCGCGCTCGCCGGCGGCGTGATCTTCGGGGTGTTCGCGGCGTCCGCCGTGGGGCAGATCGTGCTGGTGCCGCGGTTCGGCGAGGCGTCACTGCCTCTCGGGTGCGCCGGACTCGTCGTGGGGATGTGCCTGCTGACGGCCGGGTTCGCCGTGCGGTCGTTCGAACTGCTCGTCGCCGGAGGCGTGATCGCCGGAGGCGGTCAGGGCATGAGCTTCCGCGCCGGACTGGCGGCCGTCAACGCCGAGGCTCCTGTCGCCCAGCGTGCCAACGTGGCCTCCACGTACTTCGTCGTGCTCTACGTGGCTCTGTCACTGCCCGTGATCGGCGTGGGTGTGGCGGCCGATCTGTTCGGGCTCCGCGCGGCGGGAATCGCCTTCAGCCTGCTCGTCGCCGCGCTCGCCGGCTCCGTACTGGCGGCGCTGCTGCGCGCGGGGCGGGCGCCCCGCGCGACCTGACGCGCCCGCCCGCTACGAAGGGGCGGCCGGCGCGTGCTCCTCCAGTCCGACGTCCGTCTGACGCGACTCCTTCGAGTACAGGAACGCGACGAGCGAGACCGCCGCCGTCGCCGCCATGAAGACCGCGACGAGCCAGGGGTCGCCGTCCGCGTACCCGAGCAGCGCCGCCGCGATGAACGGCGAGAAACCGGCGAGCGCCGCACCCGTCTCGCGCGACGCCGCGAACCCGGTGTAGCGCACGCGCGCCCCGAACAGCTCGGCGTAGAAGACCGGTTGGACGGCGATCATCGGCGCCAGCCCGAGCGAGGTCGCAACGATCATCGCCAGCCAGATGACCACGGGGACGCCCGTGTCCAGCAGCAGGAAGAACGGATACGCGAACAGGCCGGTGAAGACGACGCTGAACAGGTTCAGCGGCCTGCGCCCGATCCTGTCCGACAGCGCGCCGTACACCGGCTGCAGCGCGATCACGACGAGCCCGAACGAGATCACCCCGGTCAGCGCGACCCACTTGGGCTGCTCGACCTGGACGGTCAGATACGACACGGAGAAGGTCGCGTAGATGTACACGACCGAGGTGTCGCAGATGTGCGCGCCGATCCCGACCAGGAAGCTGCGCGGATAGCGCCGCAGGGCCTCACGCACCGGCAGCTTCACGACGCTCTTGTTCTCCTTCATCCGCCGGAAGACGGGGGATTCGGCGACGCGCAGCCGCAGATAGAGCGATACCCCGATCAGTACGAAGCTGAAGAGGAACGGCAGCCGCCAGCCCCAGCTCTGCTGGCTCGCCTGCGGAAGCATCCCGACGAAGAGGAAGACGACCATCCCGAGCACGAGCCCCGCCTGCACGCCCATCTGTGCGAACGACGCGTAGAAGCCGCGCCGTTGGGCCGGCGCGTGCTCGGCGAGCAGCGTCGAGGCACCGCCGAACTCGGCGCCCGCGCCCAGCCCCTGGCACACCCGCATCAGCGTGAGCAGCACGGGAGCCATGACGCCGATCGACGCGTACGTCGGCAGGAGGCCGATCAGGCCCGTGGAGAGCCCCATCACCAGCGTCGTCAGTACGAGCGTGGCCCGCCTGCCGATGCGGTCGCCGAGGGCGCCGAAGAAGAACCCGCCCACCGGGCGGAAGACGAAGCCGACGCCGAAGGTCGCGAGGCCGATCAGCGTGCCGGCCGCCGGGTCGTCCTGGACGAAGAACAGGTCGTTGAAGACGAGCACGACCGCCGTGCCGTAGATGAAGAAGTCGTACCACTCGAGCGCCGTACCGACGACGGACGCGGTGACCACGCGCCGCAGCTCACGGTCGGTCCGCATGTTCCTGGGCGGGGCCGTGGCCCCGGTCTCCGCCGCGGGGGCCGCGCCCGTGGACGCCGGGTCGTCCGGGTCGGGGGTGGGAGTCGTGATCCTGGTGGGTGGTGGTTCCTCGGACATCGCCGTCTCGATTCATCCGTCCCTGCCGCCTTGGCCGCCCCGGCCGGATTCCGGCCCACCTCACCATCGTTTCGCCTGACGGAACTCTGTTCCGGAAACCGACCCGGGGTTCCGGAATGCTGCCACAGCCCTCCGGGGCTGTGAACCCGCGCGGCAGCAGCGGACCGGCAGACCTGGAGCACACCTGAACCGTGCGCACACCTGGACACCTGGACACAGGAACCGTGTGCGCCCCGGGCCCCACCCCAAGCGCATCCCGGGCGCATCCGGACCACGCCCCCGCAACGATCCCGCTGCTTAGACTGGGCCGATGGCCAGCGAGCGGCACCGCACTGCGGCGGACAAGACACTCGACGTGCTGGAAGCGCTGGCCGGGCACCGCAGCGTCGCGGAGATCTCCGAGGTCACAGCGCTGCCCAAGCCCACCGTCCACCGCATCCTGCAGACCCTCGTCGAACGCGGCTTCGCCCGCCCCCTCGGCCGCGGCAGTTACGCGAGCGGCCCCCGCATCCTCACCCTCGTCGGCGCACACCAGCGCGAGGGCGACCTGCCCGACCAGGCGCGACCCGTCCTGGAGGCGCTGCGCGAAGAGACGGACTGGACGGTCCACTTCGCCCTGCTCAGCGGCGACGAGGCGGTCTACGCGGCCAAGCTGGAGGCCGACAAGCCCTACCGGCTCGCCTCACGCGTCGGCATGAGCCTCGCGCTGCACTCCACCTCGGTGGGCAAGTCCGTACTCGCGACGCTGCCCGACGAGTCGGTCCTCGCGCTCCTCAAGCGCACCGGCATGCCCGCGCACACGGAACACACCCACACCGACCCGGCGGAGCTGCTCGGCGAACTCACCGCCGTACGGGAACGCGGATACTCCGAGGACCGCGAGGAGAACGAGACCGGGGTCGTCGCCGTCGGAGCGCCCGTCCTGGACCACTCAGGGCTGGCCGTCGGCGGCATGAGCGCGGTCACCCTGAGCAGCTTCTCGGACGAGGCGTCACTGACCCGGTGCGGAAGAGCCGTCGCCGCCGCCGCCCAGCGCTTCTCGCTGACACTCGGCGCGCCGTCTCCCGGCTGCCTGGAACGCCGTTGAAGCGCGGAGGTTCGTGGGGCAGGCTGTGCAGCGTGCCCGCCCGCATCCCCGCCCGTACGGGCGGACGCCGGGCCGGTTGAGGGACCGATGCAGGTGAGACCGAGCCAGGTGAGGAGGGGCATGATGGCACGCCGCGTACGCAGCACCACGCCGCGTCTGCCCGGCATCCTCCTCGCGGTCCTGCTCGTGCTGTCCGGCGGCTCCGCCGCCATGGCGCAGCAGCCGCACGCCCAGGGCGCCCCCGCTCAGGGCCAGTCCGCGGGCGCCCACCAGCAGGACCCGCCGCAGCACTTCCAGGGCGCGATCGCGCACGCCGCGCACGCCGCCACCCACGCACCTCTCCCGCTGCTTCCCGCCGTCGGACAGAACGGCCCCGAGGCGGAGCCCGGCTCCGTACGGCCGGAGCGCCCGCGGCTCTCCGCCACGCACCTCACACACAGGTCACCGCCGCAGGGGCGCGCTCCCCCGGCCCGTACAGGCATCTGAGACCTGATCCGACCTGACAAACGGCACCCGGCCGCGGGGCGCGCCCCGGTGCCGTCACCTTCACCACCGCTGCCCCCGGGCCCTGCCCCGGGCGGATGCGGTGTGCCTGTACAGGAGGCAACCCATGACTCGCGCCAACAGGGTGCGGGCGGTGATCGCGCTTGCCGTAACGGCCCTCGCCGCGGTCCTCGCCATGACCAAGGAACCCCGCCTCGGCATCGATCTGCGCGGCGGAACACAGATCGTCCTGGAGACCCGGGACTCGAAGTCGGCGAAAGCCACGCCGTCCGCGACGGACGACACGATGGAAGTGCTGCGCCGGCGCGTGGACGCGCTAGGAGTCGCCGAACCCAACCTCGTGCGCTCCGGAGACAACCGCATCATCGTCGAACTCCCGGGCCTGACCGACCCGAAGGAGGCCACAGAGGTCCTCGGCCGGACCGCCCAGCTCACCTTCCATCCCGTCGAGGGCGCCCCGGAGGCCGGGGAACGGCCCGGCGAGGGCGGCGCCGGGAAGGACGAGTCCGGCCGTCCCGTGGAACTCGGGGACACCGCCATGACGGGCGTCGAGGTGGAGTCGGCCAAGGCCACCCTCGACCAGCAGAACGGGTCCGGCTGGTTCGTCGAGCTCGGCTTCCGCGACAAGGGCGGAAAGGAGTGGAAGGACCTGACGGGCAAGGCGGCCTGCTCCCCGGCCGGGGACCCGCAGCGTCGCGTGGCGATCGTCCTGGACGAGAAGGTCATCTCGTCGCCGCAGGTCGACCCGTCCGTCTCCTGCGGAGCCGGCATCGGAGGCGGAAAGACCCAGATCACCGGGGACTTCGGCGAGGAGGAGGCCAAGGAGCTGGCCACCCTCGTCGAGGGCGGCGCCCTGCCCGTCCCGGTCGAGGTGATCGAACGTCACACCGTCGGACCGACGCTGGGCGCCGAGGCGATCGAGGCGAGCGGCTGGGCCGCCGTGATCGGTGCCGCCCTCACGTCGGCCTCCGTGGTCTTCGTCTACCGGCTCTTCGGCGCCCTCGCGGCCGTGGGCCTGCTGTGCTACGGGCTGATCGCGTACTCCGCGCTGCTCGCGTTCGGAGCGACGCTGACGCTGCCGGGCCTCGCCGGCTTCGTACTGGCGATCGGCATGGCCGTCGACGCGAACGTCCTCGTCTTCGAACGAGGGCGTGAGGAGTACGAACGCGGCGGACGGGCCAGAAGCCTGCGCACCGCGTCGGCGAAGGGTTTCCGCGGTGCGTTCAGCGCGATCGTCGACTCCAACGTCACCACGCTCCTCGCGGCCCTGCTGCTCTTCACGCTCGCCTCGGGGCCGGTGCGCGGCTTCGGCGTCACGCTCTCCATCGGCGTGCTCGCCTCGATGGTCAGCGCGCTGGTCGTCACGAGGGTGCTGGTGGAATTCGCCGCGGGCCGCCGTGCCGTACGGGCGCGTCCGCGGATCTCGGGACTCGCCGGGCTGGGACGCGTACGTACGCGCCTGACGCGACGCAATCCGGACTGGATGCGGTACGGGAGGCGCTGGCTCGCGGTCTCGTCCGCGGCCGTCGTCCTCGCCGTTGCCGGAATCGTGCTGCGCGGGCTGGACTTCGGCGTCGAGTTCACCGGGGGACGGCTCGTGGAGTACTCCACCAGTCAGGCCGTCGATCCCGAAGCCGCCCGCGCGGCACTGGCCGACGCGGGGCTGCCGGACGCCGTCGTCCAGGGCTCCGGCGGGGGCGAAGGCGCCGCCGACGGGATCACGGTGCGCTCCGAGCAGCTCACGGACGACCAGGAGCGGACGGTCCGCTCCGCGCTTGCCGAACTCGGCGGGGACGCCGAGCAGGTGCGCGACGAGATGTTCGGACCGAGCCTCGGCGACGAACTGCGGCGACACGCCCTGATCGCGCTGGCGGTCGCGCTCGGCGCGCAGCTGCTCTACCTGGCCTTCCGGTTCCGGTGGACGTTCAGCACCTCGACGGTGCTGTCGCTCGTGCACGACACGGTCATCCTCATCGGTGCCTTCGCCTGGCTGGGCAGGCCCGTCGACGGGGTCTTCCTGGCGGCGCTGCTGACCGTCATCGGCTACTCGGTCAACGACTCCGTCGTCATCTTCGACCGGGTCCGCTCCGAAGAGCAGGAGCCGCACCGGCCGTCCCCGACGGCACCGAAGAGGTCGTTCCGGGACGTGGTCAACAGAGCGGTCGTGCAGACGGTGCCGCGCACCCTCAACACCGGCATGGGAGCTCTGTTCATCATCTCCGCCCTCGCGGTGCTGGGCGGCGACTCGCTGGGCGACTTCGCGCTGGCTCTGCTGATCGGCATCGTGGTGGGTTCGTACTCGTCGCTGTTCGTCGGTGCCCCGCTCGCCGTCGAGTTCGAGAACCGCAGCCCGCACACGCCGGCCCGCCGCACGGGCGGGCGCGGGTCCGGACCGGGCAGCGCCCGGGCGAGGACCCGCCGCTCCCCGCACGACAACGGGGCGCGCGTGTAGGGCGATCGGCGAGTGTGCCGGCCGGGGCACACGTGCCCCGCGCACGCCGAGGGCGGCACCCCTTCCGGGATGCCGCCCTCGGTCCTGATCCGTGCCGGGAGGCTACGGAACCTCCGACCGCGCTGCGGTCAGAAGTCCATGCCACCGCCCATGCCACCGGTCGGGTCGCCGCCGCCGGCGGCCGCCTTCTCCGGCTTGTCGGCGATGACGGCCTCCGTCGTGAGGAAGAGCGCCGCGATCGAGGCGGCGTTCTGCAGCGCGGAACGGGTCACCTTCGCCGGGTCGTTGATGCCCTCGGCGAGCATGTCGACGTACTCACCGGTGGCGGCGTTGAGGCCGTGACCGGGCTTCAGGTTGCGCACCTTCTCCGTCACGACGCCGCCCTCGAGGCCGGCGTTGACCGCGATCTGCTTGAGCGGTGCCTCCAGCGCGAGCTTCACGGCCTGTGCGCCGGTCGCCTCGTCGCCTTCCAGCTCCAGCTTCTCGAAGACGCTGGACGCCTGGAGCAGAGCCACGCCACCACCGGCGACGATGCCCTCCTCGACGGCGGCCTTGGCGTTGCGCACCGCGTCCTCGATGCGGTGCTTGCGCTCCTTGAGCTCGACCTCGGTGGCGGCACCGGCCTTGATGACGGCCACGCCGCCGGCCAGCTTCGCCAGACGCTCCTGGAGCTTCTCGCGGTCGTAGTCCGAGTCGGAGTTGTCGATCTCGGCGCGGATCTGCGAGACACGGCCGGCGACCTGCTCGCTGTCGCCCGCGCCGTCCACGATGGTCGTCTCGTCCTTGGTGATGACGACCTTGCGGGCGCGGCCCAGCAGATCCAGACCGGCGTTCTCCAGCTTGAGGCCGACCTCCTCGGAGATGACCGTGCCACCGGTGAGGATGGCGATGTCACCGAGCATGGCCTTGCGGCGGTCGCCGAAGCCGGGAGCCTTGACCGCGACGGACTTGAAGGTGCCGCGGATCTTGTTGACGACGAGCGTGGAGAGCGCCTCGCCCTCGACGTCCTCGGCGATGATCAGCAGCGGCTTGCCCGACTGCATGACCTTCTCCAGCAGCGGCAGCAGGTCCTTCACGCTGCCGATCTTGGAGTTGACGATGAGGATGTACGGGTCCTCGAGCTCCGCCTCCATGCGCTCCATGTCGGTGGCGAAGTACGCGGAGATGTAGCCCTTGTCGAAGCGCATGCCCTCGGTGAGCTCCAGCTCGAGCCCGAAGGTCTGCGACTCCTCGACGGTGATGACGCCTTCCTTGCCGACCTTGTCCATCGCCTCGGCGATCAGCTCGCCGATCTGCGGGTCGCCGGCGGAGATGGAGGCCGTGGAAGCGATCTGCTCCTTGGTCTCCACGTCCTTGGCCTGCTCCAGCAGGGCGGCGGAGACGGCCTCGGTGGCACGCTCGATACCGCGCTTGAGGGCCATGGGGTTGGCGCCCGCGGCGACGTTGCGCAGGCCCTCCTTGACGAGCGCCTGGGCGAGGACGGTCGCGGTCGTCGTGCCGTCACCGGCGACGTCGTCCGTCTTCTTGGCGACCTCCTTGACCAGCTCGGCGCCGATCTTCTCGTAGGAGTCCTCGAGCTCGATCTCCTTGGCGATGGAGACACCGTCGTTGGTGATCGTGGGCGCGCCCCACTTCTTCTCCAGCACGACGTTCCGGCCCTTGGGGCCGAGCGTGACCTTGACGGCGTCGGCGAGCTGGTTCATCCCGCGCTCGAGGCCGCGCCGCGCCTCCTCGTCGAACGCGATGATCTTGGCCATGTGAAGTGGTCCCTCCCGGACTGGGGATCCCCCTGCACAACCAGGGGACGGGTATACCGGACCGCGCTGGCGCCCGCGACGGACGACCCGGAAGCCGCGTGGTTCCTTGCTCCACCCGGCGAACGAGCCTCACCGACCCGGTCCTTGACTGTCACTCTCACTCGGAGAGTGCTAACGCAATGATTAGCACTCGACCCCTGCGAGTGCAAGCGCCCCCAGGACATCACACCGGGCCGGGACGTACGCAACCTGCGGGGCCTGCGGGTCAGGGCCGCGCGGACAGCACAGAGGGGCCGTACTCCTCCGCGGAGTACGGCCCCTCGTACGGCTGTTGTTACGGCTGTTGCAGCTCTGCGCAGTGTTGCGGGTGCTCAGGCAGTCACACGGACCATGTCCGCCTGCGGCCCCTTCTGACCCTGCGAGATCTCGAACTCGACCCGCTGTCCTTCGTCCAGGGTGCGGTAGCCGTCCATCTGAATCGCGCTGTAGTGGACGAATACGTCTGCACCACCGTCGACCGCGATGAAGCCGTATCCCTTCTCCGCGTTGAACCACTTGACGGTGCCCTGAGCCATCCCTAACTCCCCTATTACTGGCCCTTGCACGAGCCCGCACTTCACGAACCCGGGTCAGACCTCACCTCCGGCACGGCACCGCAGACATGCGGATGCGTAAGCCGGAACGCGTCGACCGCGGCTGAATGTATCTGTACGGACGCCCTCTGCAACAGGTCACGAAGACGAGAATTCTGAGCAACGATCGAGGGCGCAAAAGCCCGCATTCTCCGAGGAAGCAGGGCAAGCAAGGCCGGGCAAAGCGCCGCCAACGCGACAATTGCCGCACCGATTCCGGGCACAACTTGTCGCGTTCTCATGGACGCCCGGCACGCACCGGGGAGTCACTGGGGTGGGATTCTTCGCAACCCTATCGCGTCCCCACACGCGGAACCGCCCCCTCCGTTTCGTTCATGTGTTCCCGGAGGAGGCGGTTCGACCGTAAGGGGATCAGCACCGGCCGCAAGGGGCCTTCACCGACCTCTCACGAGACCTCAGCAGGGCCGAGACCTCAGCGAACTCAGCATCCGCCCGCGACCGCGGGAATGATGGAGACACCCGCGCCGTCCGGGGTGGGCGTCTCCAGGCCCTGCTCGAAACGGACGTCGTCGTCGTTGACGTAGACGTTGACGAAGCGGCGCAGCTTGCCCGAGTCGTCCAGCACTCGTGCACCGATGCCGGTGTGGTTCTTCTCCAGGTCGGCCAGCACCTCGGAGAGGGTCGCGCCCTCGGCGCTCACCTCCGCCTGCCCTCCGGTGTAGGTGCGCAGGATGGTCGGGATACGGACGTTCACGCTCATGATGCGAGACCAGCCTCTCGGAACGAGTCCAGGTTGGGGCGGATGACGGCGGACATACCGGTGGTGGGAGCCACCGCGTCCAGGGTCTTCAGGCCGTCGCCCGTGTTGAGGACGACGGTGGTGAGGGCCGGGTCGAGACGGCCCTCCTCGATCAGCTTCTTCGTGACGCCCACGGTGACGCCGCCGGCGGTCTCGGCGAAGATCCCCTCGGTGCGCGCCAGCAGCTTGATCGCCTCCACGATCCGCGGGTCGTCGACGTCCTCCACGGCGCCGCCCGTACGGCGGGCGATGTCCAGGACGTACGGACCGTCGGCGGGATTGCCGATGGCCAGCGACTTGGCGATGGTCTCGGGGCGGACCGGGCGTACGACGTCGTGCCCGTCCTTGAAGGCGCGGGAGACCGGGGAGCAGCCCTCCGCCTGGGCGCCGAAGATCTTGTACGGCTTGTCCTCGACCAGGCCGAGCGCGATCAGCTCCTTCAGACCCTTGTCGATCTTCGTGAGCTGGGAGCCGGAGGCGATCGGGACGACGAGCTGGTCGGGCAGGCGCCAGCCCAGCTGTTCGCAGATCTCGTACGCGAGGGTCTTCGAGCCCTCGGCGTAGTACGGGCGGAGGTTGACGTTGACGAAGCCCCAGCCCTCGCCTGCGGGGTCGCCGATCAGCTCCGAGCAGAACCGGTTCACGTCGTCGTAGTTGCCCTCGATGCCGACGAGTTCTCCGCCGTAGACGGCCGCCATGACGACCTTGCCCTGTTCCAGGTCGTGCGGGATGAACACGCACGAGCGCAGGCCGGCGCGGGCGGCAGCGGCGCCGACGGCGCCCGCGAGGTTGCCCGTGGAGGAGCAGGAGAGCGTCGTGAAGCCGAAGGCGCGGGCGGCCTCGACGGCTATGGCGACGACGCGGTCCTTGAAGGAGTGCGTCGGGTTGCCCGAGTCGTCCTTGATGTGCAGGGAGCCCGTGACACCGAGTTCGCGGGCGAGCCGGTCGGCCTGGACGAGCTTGGTGAAACCGGGGTTGATGTTGGGCTTCGCGGCGACGTCGGCGGGAACCGGCAGCAGCGGCGCGTACCGCCAGATGTTGTCCGGGCCTGCCTCGATGCGCTCACGGAGCCCCGCGGGCCCTGAGGTGCCGCCGCCGGGGAACTCGTATGCGATCTCCAGCGGCCCGAAACACGCCTCACAGGCGAAGACCGGGCCGAGCGGCGTGCGCTCCCCGCACTCGCGGCAGGAGAGCGCGGCAGCGGGGCCGAGCACGGTGCCGGGTCCACCGGCCGGGGAGTCCACGGTCGTGCCGGAGGCGGCTTGAGCGGCTTGAACAGCCATGATTCGGCGAGGCCCTTTCTCCTCATCTTCCTCGGGACGTATCTCGCCACGAGACGGAATTGGCACCTTCCCGAGCCGGGAGCCTCGCGATGTCACGTCGCTTCGTGCGAGACCGGCCGGAGGGTTGCCGGGGCTTCAACGGGCCGTTCCCTCTGCCCCTCTGGATGAGCGGTGTGAAGTTGTGAGCGGCGCGGTGGCCGCCGCCGGGCCGGACCCGGCATGCGATCGCGTTCCGCGTTGTTCAAGACTGTAACCGACAGGCCTGCGCATTGAGACAGGCGTCCGTACCGCGAGATGGATCACAGGGAGTGGCCGAGTGCTGGAGGAAGTCGAGCAGTGGCTGAGGCGCCGGTCCTTCTCGTGCACCGACCGCCCGCTGACGGAGCTGCTCGCGGCGAAGCGGGCCACGGGGTCCCGGGTCAGCGTCGTACTGCCCGCGCTGAACGAGGAGCGGACCATCGGCGGGATCGTCTCGGTGATCCGGCACGAGCTGATGACGGCCTCCCCTACGGCTCTCGTGGACGAGCTGGTGGTGCTGGACTCCGGCTCCACCGACCGTACGGCCCCGGTCGCCGAGGCGGCGGGCGCGCGGGTCGTGCACCGCGACGACGTGCTTCCGCGGCTGCCCGCGCTGCCCGGCAAGGGCGAGGTGCTGTGGCGTTCACTGCTGGTGACGAGCGGCGACATCGTCTGCTTCGCCGACGCCGACCTGGAGGACTTCTCCGCCGACTTCGTCTCCGGCGTCGTCGGGCCGCTGCTCACCGATCCGCGGCTGCGGCTGGTCAAGGCGATGTACGACCGGCCGCTGGGCGACGATCCGGCCGGCGGCGGCCGCGTCACGGAACTGGTCGCACGGCCGCTGCTCAACCTGCACTGGCCCCGGCTCGCGGGCTTCGTGCAGCCGCTCGGCGGCGAGTACGCGGCCCGCCGCACGCTGCTGGAGCAGCTCCCCTTCCCCGTCGGTTACGGCGTCGAACTGGGGCTGCTCATCGACTCGTTGCACACCGCGGGGCTCGACGCGCTCGCCCAGGTCGACGTCGGCGTCCGGCGGCACCGGCACCAGGACGGGCAGGCGCTGGGGCGCATGGCCGCGGCGATCCATCACACGGCACAGCTGCGCATGGCACGCGGCAGCCGCCTCGTAAGTCCGACGCTGACGCAGTTCGAACGGGACGTGGACGGTGCGGGGGGTGCGGGCGGCGCGGCGGGCTCCGGGGGGTTCGCGCCGCGCAGCCACGCCGTCGACACGGTGGAGCGGCCCCCGATGCGGGAGATCGCGGAGTACGCGGCCCGACGGGCGGCGTAGGGGCCGCAGCCGCGCGGGACGCGCGCGGCTGCGCCGACCGGGTCGGGCGTCTCGGGCACGCACCCAGCCCGGGGCCGGGGGCCTGGGGCCACGGGCGCCGGGCGCCGGGCCATCCGTCCGTCGACAACTCCCGCCCCCTGCCGGGGGCTTGGCACGGCCCACAGGCGGCAGACCTGGCGCTCGGCTGCAGTACGAGCACGCCCCGCCGGCCCGACCCGCACCCCCTCCCTCACGGGACCGGACGCGGCCCGGCCCCCGGGGACCGGCGGCCCCCGACACAGGAGCCCACGAAGCCGTGCCACGGGCGTGCAGCGCCGCCGCCCAGCAGGCGGCCCAGAACCAGGCGGCCCAGGACAACGGTTACGGCGGAACGCACGCAGGGCTCCCCGCCGAAGGCAGCGGCGGGAGCACCGGCGCGCCACCCGGAAAGACCCGGCCCGCACCCAGGCACCGGAGCCCACCCGAGGCGGGCACGAAGCGGGGCCAGGGGCGCGCCGCGCACGGTCGCCCTCGCAGGCAACTCCCGCCTCTCGACCGGGACTTGGCACGCCCAACGGGCGGCCCCAGAACAACGGCGCATTGGCGGAACACGCACAGCACTCCCCGCCGAACGCAGGGGCGGGAGCACCGGCGCGCCGCCCGGAAAGACCCGGCCCGAACCCGGGCACCGGAGCCCACTCGAGGCGGGCACGAAGCGGGGCCACGGGCGTGCCGGAGGCGCGAGGCGCGTCACGTTTGCGTGGATCCGGGCGCGGCTAAGCTCGGGCCATGGTCGTCGAACGCGCATCGCAGGCCCTGGCCGACGTACTGGTCGCTTCGAACAGAGGGCCCGTCTCCTACTCCGTCGCCGGGGAAACCACCCAGGCCGGAGGCGCTGGGGGAGGCTCGCTCTCCGCCAAGCGCGGCGGCGGCGGTCTCGTCTCGGGGCTCTCCGCCATCGCCACGGAGGACTCCGGCGGCGACGCCGTGTGGGTCTGCGCGGCCCTCGGCGACGGCGACCGCGAGGCCGTGCGCCGCTCCGGCGGCAAGCTCGACCGGGCCGACACCGGCGGCCAGTCCGTACGGATGCTGGACATCCCCGCCGGCACCTTCGCCGACGCCTACAACGGCATCGCCAACTCCGTGCTCTGGTTCGTCCACCACATGCTCTACCAGACGCCTCTGGAGCCGTCCTTCGGCGCGGAGTTCGAACAGCAGTGGGCGTCGTACGAGCGGTACAACGCGGCATTCGCCGACGCACTGGCCGACGAGGCCGCCGAGGGTGCGACGGTGCTCGTGCAGGACTACCACCTGACGCTGGTGCCCGCGCTGCTCCGCGAGCGCCGCCCCGACCTGCGCATCGGGCACTTCTCGCACACGCCTTGGGCGCCGCCGGACTACTACCGGATGCTGCCCGACGCCGTCGCCGAGCAGGTGCTTCGCGGCGTCCTGGGCGCCGACCGCGCCGCCTTCCTCACCCGTCGCTGGGCACGCGGCTTCGCGGACTGCTGCGTCGCGGTGCTGGGCGCCGCCGTCGCGGAGGACGAGTCGACGGGCGAGCTGGAGGTCACCTGCGACGGCCGTACGACCCGTCTCGGAGTGCACGGCCTTGGTGCGGACGCGGAGTTCCTGCGGGAGCGCGCCGGAAGGGACGACGTCGACGAGCGGATCGCCATACTCCGCGAGCAGATCGGCAGCGACAGGGACGGCCGGCCGCGCCGGGCGCTCGTACGGGTCGACCGCACCGAGCTTTCCAAGAACATCGTGCGCGGGCTGCACGCCTACGGGCGTCTGCTCGCGGACCGTCCCGAGTGGCGCGAGCGCGTCGTGCACCTCGCGCTCGCCTACCCCTCCCGGCAGGACCTGGCGGTCTACCGCGACTACATGAGCGAGGTCTCGCGCGTCGCTGAAGAGATCAACTCCACGTACGGCACGGAGAGCTGGACGCCGGTGGTGCTCTTCCTCAAGGACGACTTCGCGCGCTCGCTGGCGGCGTACCGGCTGGCGGACGTGGCACTGGTCAACCCGATCCGGGACGGCATGAACCTCGTCGCCAAGGAGGTCCCGGTCGTCTCCGACGACGGCTGCGCGCTGGTCCTCTCCCGCGAGGCGGGCGCGTACGCGGAGCTGGGCGAGGACTCCCTCGTGGTCAATCCGTACGACATCGCGGACACCGCACGCGCACTGCACGAGGCGCTGACGATGGAACACGGCCGCCGGGCGGAGCGTACGAAGCGGCTGGCCGCGGCGGCGACGGCGCTGCCACCGACCCGCTGGTTCCTGGACCAGCTGCACGCGCTGCGGGACGCGTAGCGCGGTCCCCCGCGGCGGGGACACGCGCACTCGTTGCGGGCGCCGGACACGCTGCCGGACCCTCTTGCGGGTGCTCCCGCATCCGTGCGGTGAACGGATGGCGGCAGGCGGGGCGCGGCACCGCCACGAGGCGATGAGGGCGATGAGGGCGACGGCCGGACGCCGCGGCCCCGGCCCGGCGCGGCCGGAGGCCGCCACTTCGAGACACCCCTAGCCCTAGCCCTAGTCGCTCCGCTCAGCGAGCAGGTCGGCAAGGCCGCCGAGCAGGCGGACCAGACCGGCCGGGCCGTCCACGACGAGGTCCGCGCGGCCGGCGATCTCGGGCACTGACTCGCCGGTGTCGCCGCCGCCGCTGCACACCAGCAGGCCGGGCACACCTTCGCCGCGGAGCTTCTCCACGGCCGCGAAGGCCGCCAGATCGCCCAGGTCGTCGCCCCCGTACAGCACGGCTCCGGCGCCGACTTCGCGCAGGTGCTCGGTCAGCGCGGCGCCCTTGTCGACGCCGGGTGCGCGCAACTCCAGGACCATGCGGCCCGGTTCGACGATGAGTCCGTGCCGTTCGGCCAGCGCGTACAGCGGGGAACGCAGCAGCTCGAATGCGGCCACCGGGTCGTCCGTGCGGCGGGTGTGCACCGCGAGAGCCCGCCCCTTGTCCTCCGTCCAGGTGCCGGGCGGGGCGCCCAAGTCGGCCAGAAGGCCGGGAAGTTCCGCCCGTACGGCGGCGACGCCGGGAGGCGGCGGCGCGGCGCTCAGGGTGCCGGTGGCGGCGTCCCAGCGCTCGGCCCCGTACGCGCCGAGCACGGTGAGGTTTTCCAGGGGGTACTGCCCCTCGCTGCTCCCCCTGGCTTCGCCGGAAGGTACCCCCAGGGGGGACCCCCACCCGGCGGGGCCGGGGGGACCTTCGGCGCCCGCGAGGCCGCCGTTGCGGACGACCGCCTCGGCCGGGCGGCCGGTGACGACCGCCACCGCGCACAGGCGCGTGGCGAGGCGGGAGAGCACGGGCACGGCGTCGGGGTGTGCGCGGGCGTCCGCGGGGTCGGCGACGATGGGGGCGAGGGTGCCGTCGAAGTCGAAGGCTGCGAGGGCGCGTTCAGGTTCGTCGAGGATCGCGGCGAGCCCTTCACGGCCCGCGTCGGTACGAGGTGTCGGTAGGGCGACCATGCCGCGAGACTACCGGCCGACGGGCGGCAGTTCGCGCGGCTCGATGCGCTCCTCGACGGCCGCGCCCCCTTCGCTCACCACGGTGTATGCGCCCTTGCCGGGGATCTCCGTGACGGCTTCGGTCAGCCGCGTCCCGTGGTAGACGAGGCCCACTCCGTCGTCGGTGCAGTGTGCGGCAGGCAGGTTGCCCTCGGCGACGAGCCGGTGCATGAGGGGACGGCGGCCCGGGTCGCTGTCGTAGTGCACGCCGTTGCCGTACGGGAGGAAGCCCAACGCGTCGGTGAGCGGGCGCAGTTCGGGGCCGAAGGAGTCGGTTGCGCCGCCCTTGAACCAGCAGAGCGAGCCGGCGCTGACGCCGCTGAGAACCACGCCGGCCTCCCATGCGCGACGCAGCACGGTGTCGAGCCCGTGCAGCCGCCAGACGGCGAGCAGGTTGGCGACGGAGCCGCCCATCACCCAGACGACGTCGTGATCGAGGACGGTGCCCTCGACGTCCTCGACGTTGGGCATGGGGAAGAGGTTCAGCGGCATCAGGTCGAAGCCCGCCACCCGGGCCGCCTCGGCCATGCGGAACGCGAAGTGCTCGGCGTCGCCGATCGCCGTGCCGACGTACAGCACCTTCGGGCGGCGGCCGTGCACGCCGGACAGCTCGACCGCGTGGTGCACCAGCGCGTCGAAGAGCACTCTGTTGCGGCTGCCGACGAGATGTCCGCCGGAGGTGGCCAGGATCGTCGGCTCGGGAGCGGTCATGCCGTGATCCTAGTGACGCGTACGACCGGGGGACGGGCCCCGACTCCCGTCAGCGGCGGGCCCGTTGGGCGTCGCGGCGGCGGCGGAGGCGGTTGACCGTCACAGGGTCGTGGGCGAGGGCGCGGGGGTCGTCGAGCAGCGCGTTGAGGAGCTGGTAATAGCGCGTCGGCGACATGTCCAGCTGCTCGCGTATCGCCCGTTCCTTCGCGCCGGGCCCGGACCAGCCGCGGCGTTCCACGGCGAGCACGGACAGGTCGCGCTCGGAGAGCCCGGACGGCGGTTCCCCGACCGGACCTTCGGGCGCCGGTGCCTCCGGTCCGTCGTCGCCGGTGTCGCGGACCTCGTCGCTCATCCGTCCAAGCTACCGCCCGCGTACGACGACCGACCCCGGCGGCCAGGAGGCACGAACCGCTCAGGGCACCTCTGCCTCGGAATCCCGCGCCTCCGCGCGGCGCTGGATCGCACCGAGCACGCCCGCCGGGCCGGGGCCCTCGCCGACCGCCTTGCCGATGCTCTTCTTGAGGTCCGCGCTCACCTTCGCCCAGGAGACCTTGCCCACCGGGTAGAACTCGGCGCTCACCAGCTCGTCCTGGAAGCGCCGCAGCGGCTTGTGCTCGGCGTGCCCGCGCATCCGTTCGTTAGCGGACGTCGTCACCGGAAGGAGGTCGTAGCGGTCGGCGAAGGCGTAGTGGTTCTTCTCGCTGAAGAGGAAGTCGAGGAAGCGGCCCGCCTCTTCGCGTCTGCCGTTCTGCCTGAACGCCATCACCCAGTCCGCCACGCCGAGCGTGCCGTCCGAGGGCCCTTCGGCGCCCGGCACCACCGCGGTGCCGTACTTCACCCCGCGGCGCCGCACTTCTTCCAGCAGCGTGGGATGGCCGTTGAGCATGCCGACCTCACCGCGGACGAAGGCGTCGAAGAGCTCCTGGCGGTCGGTGCCGCCCGGATCGCGGTTGGTCAGCTTGCGCCGTACGAGCCTGTCCCGCAGCCAGTCGAAGGTCTTGATGTTGGCCGCGGCGTCGATCGTGTAGTTGCCGACCTTGTCGGTGTACGAGCCGCCGCCGCTGAGGAGCCACAGGAGCGTCTCGGCCGGCGCCTCCTCAGGCCCGAGCGGCAGCCCGTACGGGATCTTCACGCCCGCTGCCTTCAACCGGGCCGCGGCGCGGGCCAGTTGCTCCCAGGTCCTGGGCGGTGCGTCCGGGTCGAGCCCGGCACGTGCGAAGAGCGTCTTGTTGTAGAAGAGCAGGCGCGTGCTCGCGACGAACGGCATCCCGTACTGGACCCGCCGCACCTCGCCCGCCCCCGCGAGCGGGGGGAGGAAGTCGGCCTGTACCGGTATGGAGAGCACCTCGCGGGCGCTGTAGAGCCTGCCCTGCGCGGCGAAGTCGGCGTACGCGCCGATCTGTGCGATGTCCGGCGGGCGCCCCGCGGCGACCATCGCCGCCACCTTCCTGTCGACGTCCTTCCAGCTGAGCACCTGCACGTCGACGGCGATGCCGGAATGCTTGCGCTGGAAGGCGTTCACCAGGGAGTTCCAGTACGCCTGGGAGCCGTTGCCGCGTCCTGGATCTCCGTAGTCGGCCGCGACCACCGTGAGGGCCGCGCTCTGCGTTCCCGTACCGGTGCCGCAGCCCGCGGCCGTGAAGGCGCCGACGGCGGTCGCACCCGTCGCTCCCGCGGCCGCTGCCAGCCCGAGGAATCTGCGACGCTCCACGGCCTCCACCCTTCAACCCATGCACACGGCGCATGCCGTGTTCCCGTCCCACCCCCCGCGTCCGGTCCGTCCGGACGTGTACAGGACAGGAGTGTCCACCGGGCGGCGCTAAAGGTCTAGGCCAAGGACCGAATCGCTTTCGCGACAGCCCCTCCCGTTTCATCCGGTACATGCAGCGAAGAGCGCGGACGCGGCAGTTTTCCGTACCAGACCAGGACACTCCGGCACGCCCGTCACCTCGGAAAACTCAAACAGATGGCAGAAGTGGACTAGACCTGTTGCGGGATGACACGGGAGACTGATCCCGTGAGCACCAGTCCCCGGAAACCGGAGTACGTCATCGCCCTCGACGTGGGCGGCACCGGCATGAAGGCCGCCCTCATCGGCCCCGGAAACGCGGGCAGCGAACTGCTGCACGAGGCCCGCCGCGACACCGGCCGCGACGGCGGCCCGGAGGCGGTCGTCGAGGGAATCCTCGATTTCGCGGCGCAGTTGCGCACGCACGGCGTCGAGAAGTTCGGCACCGAGCCGCTGGCCGCCGGCGTCGCCGTGCCGGGCATGATCGACGAGGCCACGGGCACCGCTGTCTACGCCGCCAACCTCGGCTGGCGCGACGTACCGCTGCGTGCGCTGCTGGCCGAACGCCTCGGCGGCATCCCGGTCGCGCTCGGGCACGACGTGCGTACGGGCGGACTCGCGGAGGGCCGCATCGGCGCCGGCCGTGGCGCCGGCAGATTCTTCTTCGTCGCCCTGGGCACGGGCATCGCCGGCGCCATCGGCACGGAGGACGGCGTCGAGCCCGGGGCGCACGGCAGCGCGGGCGAGATCGGCCACATCGTCGTACGGCCCGGCGGACCGCGGTGCGGATGCGGACAGCACGGCTGCCTGGAGGCACTCGCTTCGGCGTCCGCCGTGGGACGCGCATGGGCAGCCGCGAGCGGCGACGCCGCGGCGACGGCGGCCGACGCCGCCAGAGCGGTCGAGTCCGGTGACGACCGCGCGATCACCATCTGGCGGGACGCGGTCGACGCCCTCGCCGCGGGGCTCGTCACCGCCGTCACGCTCCTCGATCCGCGCACCGTGATCATCGGCGGCGGGCTGGCCGAGGCCGGCGACATCCTGTTCGTACCGCTGCGGGAGGCGATACGCGCACGCGTCACCTTCCAGCATCTCCCCACGATCGTCCCGGCGGCCCTCGGGGACGCCGCGGGCTCCCTCGGCGCGGGGCTTCTCGCCCGAGATCTACTCTCCGCGGAGGTTGCGAGCCGATGAGCCCGACGAGCCCGATGAGCCCGATGAGCGAGCGCACCGTACTGACCGGTGCCCGGCTGGTACTGCCGGACGGCGTGGCCGAGGACGCCGCGCTGACCGTCGAGGGACGGCTGATCGCCGGGCACTCACGGGGCGGTACGGCCGGGGACTCGACCGGGAACTCACGGTCCCTCGACCTGAGCGGCCACTGGATCGTGCCCGGCTTCGTCGACATGCACGTGCACGGCGGCGGCGGCGCCTCCTTCTCCGCGGGGACGGCCGAGGAGGCGCTGAAGGTCATCGCCACCCACCGGCGGCACGGCACGACCACCATGGTCGCCTCGACGGTGACGGGCGAACTCGGCGACCTGGCCCAGCAGTCCGCCGCGCTCAGCGAGTTGGTCGAGCAGGGCGACCTCGCGGGCATCCACTTCGAGGGTCCGTTCATCTCCCCGCAGCGCTGCGGCGCACACGACCCCGAGCTGCTGCGCGACCCCGACCCCACCGAGGTGCGCAAGCTCGTCGACGCCGCACGCGGCACCGCGCGGATGATGACGCTCGCACCCGAACTCCCCGGCGGGCTGGACTCGGTGAGGATGCTCGCGGACAGCGGAGTCATCGCCGCGATCGGCCACACCGACTCCTCGTACGACGCGACGGCGGAGGCGGTCGAGGCGGGCGCGACCGTTGCCACCCACCTCTTCAACGCCATGCCCGCACTCGGCCACCGCGCGCCGGGACCCGTCGCGGCGCTGCTGGAGGACGAGAGGATCACCGTCGAGCTGATCAACGACGGCACCCATCTGCACCCCGCCGTACTGGAGTTGGCCTTCCACCGCGCCGGCGCCGGCCGCGTCGCCTTCATCACCGACGCGATGGGCGCAGCCGGCATGGGCGACGGGCGCTACCCGCTCGGGCCGCTGGAGGTGGAGGTGCGCGACGGGGTCGCCCGGCTCACCGAGGGCGGCTCGATCGCCGGGTCGACGCTCACCCTCGACGAGGCGTTCCGCCGCGCCGTGACGGTCGACGGGCTGCCGGTGGAGGACACGGTGCGGGCCCTGTCGGCGAACCCGGCCCGGCTGCTCGGCGTGTACGACCGTACGGGCTCGCTCGAAGCGGGCAAGTACGCGGATCTGGTGGTGCTGGACGGCGGGTTCGAGGTGGTGGGCGTGATGCGCCGTGGCGAGTGGACCGTACGGCCTGACGTGGGGTGACCACTGGTACGTCCGGCGGCGCGGCACGGCGCCGCCGGACGGTCAGCAGGGGTCGCGGCACCGTGGATCAAGTGGCATGATCGCTCGGGCGGTTGCCGTCACACCATCTACGCGCGTCCCCGCCCCGTCCCCCCATGGAGTGGTCTCCCGTGATCCTTACGGTCACGCTCAACACCGCCCTCGACCTGACCTACCGGGTGCCCCGTCTCGACGTGCACGGCTCCCACCAGGTGCGGGAAGTGGTGCAACGCCCGGGCGGCAAGGGCCTCAACGTGGCACGCGTGCTCGCCGCTCTCGGCCACCGGACCGTCGTCACCGGATTCGCGGGCGGTCTCACGGGATCGGAGCTGCGCGAACTCCTCGCGCGGGAACGGAACATCGAGGACGAACTGGTGACGACCGCCGGCAGCACCCGGCGCACCGTCGGCGTCGTCGACGAATCGGGCGGCGGCTCGACCCAGTTCAACGAGCCGGGTCCGCACATCTCTCCCGAGGAGTGGTCGGCGTTCCAGGAGGTGTACGCGCGGCTGCTGGAGAACGGCGGTAGCAGCGGCAGCGGTGACGGTGGCGCTCCCGAAGCCGTCGCGCTGTGCGGGAGCCTGCCGCCGGGCGTGCCCGTGGGTGCGTACGCGCAGCTCACCAAGGAGGCGCACGCCGCCGGGGTGCCCGTCGTGCTCGACACCAGCGGCGAACCGCTGCGCCGCGGCCTCGCCGCACGCCCCGACCTCGTCAAGCCCAACGCCGAGGAGCTCGCGGGGATCACCGGCACGGCCGAGCCGCTGCACGCGGCGCGGGCGGCACAGCGTCGCGGTGCGCGCTCGGTGGCCGCCTCACTCGGGCCGGAGGGCATGCTGCTGGTCACCCCGGACGGCATGTGGCAGGCGGGTCCGCCCCGCTCCCTCACGGGCAACCCCACGGGAGCGGGAGATTCCGCGGTGGCGGGCCTGCTGGCAGGGCTCGTCGAGGGGGTGCCGTGGCCCGAGATGCTGGCGCGTGCGGTCGCGCTGTCGGCGGCGACCGTACGGGCGCCCACGGCAGGGGAGTTCGACGAAGGGCTCCACGCTGACCTGCTGTCGCAGGTGACGGTCGAGGAGAGCAGCGAACCCGCACCGGGGTGACCTCGCGCGCTTCGGGCATGGGGGCTCCGGCGCTGAGGCTCCGGCGCTGAGGCTCCGGCACTGAGGCTCCGGTGCGCACGCTCCCCGTGCGCCGCCCCCGGCGTCAGCGGAGCTTGCCCGCCTTCAGCCAGACCTGGTCGAGGTTGAACTCGCAGTTGTTGCCGTCCTCGCAGGAGATCTTGAAGGTGTTGGAGCCCTGCTTCAGATCGACATAGGCGTAGGTCCGGGTCCAGCCCTTCTCCCAGTCGCCCTCTTCGGCTCCGCCGAAGTTGGACATGTTCAGCGGCTGCGACCTCGGCTTGCCGTTGACGGAGAGCGTCGAATTCGCGTCCTTGCCCGGTACGCCGTAACGCACGTAGAGGGTGTAGAGACCCGCCTTCGGCACGTTGTCCGCCGTCCAGGTCGCGGAGGCACCCGTGGTGTTCATGGAACCGACGTAGGAACCGCCGCTGCTGGCGGAGCCCGGGACGTCGCTCGCCGCCGCCGCGCCGCCCGCGAGCTGGAAGGTGGCGGCGTCCTGCTTCTTGCCGATGGGCTTGCCCTTGCGCAGCTTCTCACCGCCGGGCTTCTGCTTACCGCCGTCGCCCGCTCCCGCTGAGGCGGCACCGCTGTTATCGGCCTGGCTCTGGCCCGAGGAGTTGAAGTAGATCGCCGCGCCTATGCCGATCACGACGGCGGCGACGACGGCCAGCGCACCGACCAGCAGGCCGTTACGGCTCCGCCCGCCGCCGGAACCACCGTGCCCCGGACCGTGACCGTGCCCGCCGCCGTTGCCGCCGTGGTGCTGCGGAGCGGCCGCACGGCCGCCGGGCATCGTCTCCGGCGCCGCATAGTGCGCGTTGGGCTGCTGCCCGAAGGCGGCCGTCTGCTGGGTGCCGGGCCCGTACTGGCTGCTGTATCCGCCGTACTGGCGCTCGCCGACCGCACGGACCTGGTTGTAGGAGCGCCTGGGGCCGCCCTGAGGTGCCGGAGCGCCCTCACCGCCCTCCTGGCGGTAGAGGTAGGCGAACGGGTCGTCGCCTTCCGGCGTCGCACCGGTGCCGTCGTTCTCGGCGGTCATCCCCTGTCACTCCCAACTGCGTCACGTATCCGGCCGAGCCTACCTCTCCCGGGTGAGGGCTACGCCAACGCTGAATGATCGCGCAATTGACGGCAGGGGGAGAAGCCGCGGGGGCTCCACGCCCGGTCCTGCGGGCCCGTGAGAGCCGCCGCCCCACCGGCGCCTAGCCCGCTCTTCGCTGGCCCTTCGAGCGGGACCGCTTCTCCACGTACATCCGCTGGTCGGCCGATTGCAGGACTTCCTCGGCCGTCATTCCGCAGCCCGCCCAGCCGATGCCGAAGCTGGCCCCCACGCGCACCGCGCGGCCGTCGACGCGGATGGGCGGGATGATCGCGTTCCGCAGGCGGACCGCCAGGTCCTGCGCCTCCGCGGGGCCGACCCCGTCCGTGAGCACCACGAACTCGTCGCCGCCCATACGGGCCACGGTGTCGTTGTCCCGCACACCGGCGGAGAGCCTGCGGGCGACCTCGACGAGGACGGCGTCGCCGCAGTTGTGCCCGAAGCGGTCGTTGATCGACTTGAAGCCGTCGAGGTCGCAGAAGAGGACGGCGAGACCTTTCTCACCCTGCATGGTGCCGGTCGGCGGCACCGCGTGCGTGTGGTGCGGGTCGTACATCCCCGTGGACGCGAGGACTCCGGAGCCCGCGTCCTCGAACTGGAACCCCGGACCGAATCCGTTGCCCTCCCCGGGGCCGCCCGCCTCCGCGTGCAGCACACCGGAGATCGTGGGCGCGGCGCGGGCACAGAGCCGGCCGTTGAGGCGGGCGCGCAGCTCGGCGCTGTTGGGCAGGCCGGTGAGGGAGTCGTGGCTCGCGCGGTGGGCCAGCTGCAGCTCGTGCCGCTTGCGGTCCTCGATGTCCTCGACGTGGGTCAGCAGGAAGCGCGGCCCGTCGGCGGTGTCGGCGACCACTGAGTTGCGCAGCGAGACCCACACGTACGAGCCGTCGCGCCGGGCCAGGCGCAGCTCGGCCTGGCCGCCCTCCGCCGACGTACGGAGCAGGGTCCCGATGTCCTCGGGATGGACGATGTCGGAGAAGGAGTAGCGCCGCATGGCGGAGGCGGGACGGCCGAGCAGCCTGCAGAGCGCGTCGTTGATACGTATCAGCCGGCCGTGCTGGTCGCCGCCCATCTCCGCGACGGCCATCCCGCTCGGTGCGTACTCGAAGGCCTGCCGGAAGCTCTCCTCGCTGGCGCGCAGCGCCGACTGCTCCCGCTCCAGCCGTACCAGCGCGCGCTGCATGTTGGAGCGCAGCCGGGCGTTGCTGAGAGCGATCGCGGCCTGGGACGAATACAGCTGCAGGGCTTCGCGCCCCCATGCGCCGGGGCGGCGCCCGTTGCGCGGCTTGTCGACGGTGAGCACTCCCAGCAGCTCGCTGTCGGACGCGTACAGCGGCGCGAACAGGCGGTCCATGGGGTGCCAGTCGTCGGGCCCCTGCGGCGCGGGCCCCGCGGTGTGCCACTGGGGGACGTCGTCGTCGTCGAGGACCCAGCCCTCCGTGTAGGGGATGAACCGCAGGTTGCCCCACGCCTCCCCCATCGAGAGCCGGCGGTCCCACGAGGCGCGCGATCCGACGCGGCCGGCCATCATCGCTTCGGCGCCCTGGCTGCCGGCGACGGCGGCGACGACGAGATCGCCCTCGGGACGTACGAGATTGACGGCGGCGATCTCGAAGCCGAGGCCCTCGACCACGCCGTCGGCGACGGTCTGCAGGGTGTCGGCGAGGCTGCGGGCGGTGCTCAGCTGTGCCACGACGAGGTGGAGCTGACGCAGGCTGGCAAGGCGGACATAGGGCTCCGACTCGGTTTCCATCGCCCTCCCCCTGAGCCTCGTCCGTCAACTCCAGGTGTTCGCGGGACGTCATTGTCCGACTGCCACGGCCACTGAATCACAGCGAGCTGTGCTCCAGGTACACAGGGTCAACAATTATTGCCCGCTGTGACTCAAGTCACAACTGTGTGCAGCCCGTTGACTCCTCTCCGTGTGAGCTTGGCACACGCGCCCGGCCTCGGTCGGCACTCTCGACCGAATGACCGGTCATGAGACAGTACGGCCTTACCGGAGCGTAGAACGTCGAATGCGCCCCAATTCACGCCCCGATTTGCGGCAGGCGCGCGCCCCAACATCCGCCGCCGCGGCGGACTTTGACCTTCCGGCAGCCTGCCGCCCTGGTCACAGCCCCGTCACCGGCCGTCTGCCTCGTGTACACACAAGAACCACAATCCGGTCACGGGTCTGCCGGAAGGGCGGGTTCCCGGTCATGGGTCCCAGGTCCTGGTCCTGGGGCCCGATGCGGGAGGCACGTACCAGCGGTTAGCGTTTTTGACGTGTCACACGCAGTGCAGCAGCAGACGAGCCCGGCGCCGGACCACCCGATGCCCCATGCTGATGGGGTGAGCGAGGACGAGTTCCGGGCGGCCATGGCGAGACTCGCGGCCGGTGTGGTGCTGGTGACGGCCTACGACCCCGACGACGGCCCTGAGGGCGCGGACGTCGGCATGACCGCCACCGCCTTCATGTCCGTCTCCCTCGAACCGCCGCTGACCATGGTCAGCGTCCGCGACGGCTCCCGCATGGACGAGCTGCTGGAGCGGCAGCCCTTCTGGGCCGCCTCCCTGCTCACGGAGCACCAGCGCCAGACGGCGGGCCGCTTCGCCATGAAGGGTCGCCTCAGCGACCGGCTCCTCTTCCGCGATCTCCCGCACGTACGGGGGGAGGCCTCCGGTGCGCCGCTGGTGGAGGGGGCCCTGGCGACGGTCGAGTGCCGGACCGAGCAGCGCGTACGGGCGGGCGATCACACCCTGGTCATCGGGCAGGTACTGGCCGCGGGGCTGCCGCACGCTCCGGACAGCGGGCCGCTCACGTACTACAGGGGGCGTTACCACTCGCTGGCGAAGGGCGGTTCCTGACCGGTCGGAGCAGGTCAGGGGAGATCGGCTCAGGACGGCGTCGGGACGGTCCGGTCGTCGGGGCGGTCCGGTCGTCGGGGCGGTCCGGTCGTCGGGGCGGTCCGGTCACCAGTCGCGTCCCGAGCGGCCCCGCTTGAGGTCGCCGCGCTGCTTCTTGTGGCGGAGCCGCCGCTCGTTCACGCCACGCGGCACCTTCTTCTTGCGGCGGGGGCGCGGCAGCGGTGCCGTCGCCTCCGCGAGCAGCGCGGCCATGCGGGTCGCGGCGGCCTCGCGGTTGCGCCACTGGGAGCGGTGGTCACTCGCCCGTACGACCACGACGCCGCCGCCGACGAGTCTGCCCGTACCGCCGAGCCGCTCCAGGGCGCGCTCCTTCCACACCTCCGGCAGCGCGTCGGTGGCCGCGAGGTCGAAGCGCAGCTCGACCTGGGTGTCGCTGGTGTTGACGTGCTGCCCGCCGGGCCCCGAGGAGCGCGTGAAACGCCACATCAGTTCGGCTTCCGGCAGGGAAACCGAACCGCGGATGACATAAGGGGACGCGGAAGGGGACGGTGACATGTCATCCATGGTCGCTCCCCGGCCACATCCGGGTCACGGCCTTTTTCCACCGGCCACCTGGAACCCCGCCATGGACGCGTTGCGTTGTGCAGGGGTAGGAACGAGCTCCACAGAGCGAATTCCATCGATCCGCTACCGGCCGATTCCCCATGGAATCTCATCAACGGAAGGCATCCCCATGGCTGTAAGCCTGTCCAAAGGCGGCAACGTCTCGCTCACCAAGGAGGCACCGGGCCTGACCGCCGTCACGGTCGGCCTCGGCTGGGACGTCCGCACCACCACTGGCACCGACTTCGACCTGGACGCGAGCGCCATCGCGGTGAACCCGACCGGGAAGGTCTACTCCGACCAGCACTTCGTCTTCTTCAACAACAAGGCGACACCGGACCAGAGCATCCTGCACACCGGTGACAACATCACCGGTGAGGGCGAGGGCGACGACGAGCAGATCAAGGTCAACCTCGCCGGGCTGCCCGGCGACGTCGACAAGATCGTCTTCCCGGTCTCGATCTACGACGCCGAGAGCCGCAGCCAGAACTTCGGCCAGGTGCGGAACGCCTTCATCCGCATCGTCAACCAGGCCGACGAGTCCGAGATCGCCCGCTACGACCTGAGCGAGGACGCCGCCACCGAGACCGCCATGGTCTTCGGTGAGCTGTACCGCAGCGGCGCGGAGTGGAAGTTCCGCGCCGTCGGCCAGGGCTACGCCTCCGGCCTGGTGGGCATCGCGCAGGACTTCGGGGTCAACGTCTGACGTGTCTCCGTGACCGGCGCGCGTTCACGCGTGCGGAACGAGGGCGGTGCTCGCCCACACGGGAGGAGCACCGCCCTCGTCGTGTCCGCGGGCGGGTGCGGGCCGCCGGGAAGCACGGCGGACACGCCGGGGGCACTGCGCAGGCGCCGGGGGTGCCCCGTACGCGCCGTGACACGATCGCCCCGTGCTCGACATCGGCTACTCGCTCTCCCGGCGCTTCCCCGACCCTCCGCAGACGGACTACCGCAGGGCGGACGTACGGGCCCTGCGTCACGACTTGTTCAGCGGGGACGTCCACATCGCCGACACGGAGACCGGCCGCGAACTGTCCACAGCCTGGGGATGGTTGCCCGTCCTCGACTTCGCCTGGGCGCTGTGCGACACCGTGGAGGCGATCGACGCCGACCCTCGCGGCAGCCGCGCCGCGAGCCCGCAGCACGCGGAGGTGGACTTCACCGAGAGCACCCAACGGATGCGCTTCGAGCGGAGGTTCGGCTGGGTGGACATCACCGCCGACTGGACCGGGAGGGGCGAGCCGCCGCTCACCTGCCGGCACGCGGAGCTGCGCCGTGAGGCCCGCGACTTCCTGCACGACCTCCTCGCGGATCTGACCGACATGCACGAAGGGCTGGCGGACAACCCCGCGGTGTGGACGCTGGGGGCCCGCTTCCCCCGAGTCTGACGGGCCGCGTCCGGGGGTCGGGGTCCTTGGGTCCGGCGTCCGGGGGTTCGGGGCCCGTGGGCGCGGCTGCCGTGGGCCCGGCGGCTGCGGGGAGCCGGATGTGGTCAGCCGCCCACCCGTACACCGAGTTCGGCGGCGAACGCCGGTGCCAGATCCATCAGTTGGGCCGAGCTGATCGTCGCTCCGCCCAGCTGCCCGACGCCCGCGGCGATGTCCAGCTCCGCCGCGTCCCGCAGATCGACGTCGGTGAGTTCGGCCGAGGAGAAGTCGACCCCGCGCAGCACGCAACCGGGAAACGCGACCCGCTCCAGAACGGCCCCGCCGAAGTCGGGCTCCACCAGCACGCAGTTCTCGAAGGTGACGTCCAGCAGCCTGCTCTGCCGGAGATTGAGGAAGTCGATCTTCCCTCCGTGCACCAGCACCCTGGACAGCCGCGCACCGTGCACCTGAACGCCGCCCAGCCGGGCGTCCCGCAACTCCAGATCCCGCAGCTCCACGCCTGCCAGATCCGTACCGGCTCCCGTCACGCCCTCCAGCACGCTGTCGAGCAGCCGCGCACGTTCCCAACGGGCCTCGTCCAGCGAGCAGTCGCGGATGCGGCACTCCAGGAATCGTGCCCCCGAGGCGTCGGTGCGGCCCAGGTCGGCGCCCTCGAACCCGACCCCGTCGTAGTCCCCGTCCGGGACCGGCCCGGACTCCTGCGCGCGCAGCTCCGGAAGGTCCACCTCCGGTCTGCGCGGGGCCTTGAGCGCACGCGGAGCCTTGCCCGTCGTCGTCCTCGTCCTCGTCATCCCGACATCGTGCACCGGGCCACCGGCAACGGCCCCGCACCGTCTCTCACGCGGCGACCGCGGGCGACGCCGATGTCCCGGCTTCCGCGTCGCCCGCGGCCCCGTCCTGAGCTAGCCCTTCGCGTATTCGGACGCCATCTGGCCGGCGAAGTCGTACATCACGACCGCCTCGTCTCCGACGACCCAGGCGTCATGCCCGGGCGGGCACACGAACACGTCGCCCGGCCCGACCTCGGTCTCGGTGCCGTCGTCCATCCTGACGCGCATTCGGCCCTGGACCATGAATCCGTTGTGGTGGACCTGGCAGGAGTCCGTCCCCGCTATCGGACGCAGTGATTCCGTCCAGCGCCAGCCGGGTTCGAATGTGGCGACCGCGAAATCCAGTCCGCTGAGGTGAAGGGCTTCGATGTGCCCGCGTGGGAAGTCTCGCCGTTCGTCCGCCTTGTCGACCGTCTTGACTTCGATCATGAGGTTTCCCTCCAATCATCCCCGCTCGTTCCATGGTGCGACTGCGGAAGCCGAAGCGGCGAACATCCGGAGGAAGAGATTCAGGCACCCTCCCCCAGCCTCCGGCCGGGTGGGGGTCCCCCCAGCGCAGCGAGGGGGAGTGCCCCCAGGAGCCGCGAAAAGAGCGGCCCCCCGGGGTTCGGTTCCCGGGGGGCCGCAGGCGGGGTGAGCGGACACTCACCCGTTGGCGAGCACCTTGAGCCGCGTGTACGAGCCGTTGAAGCGGTTGTGGTCGCCGACCGTCTTCCCCGTCGACGTGTACTGCCAGAACGTGTGGAACGGCCAGCCCCCCGGGAGGGTGCCGACCGACTTGCCCCAGCTCGGGATCCACAGCGGGTTCGTCCTGCTGAACTTCGTCGAGTTACCGGTACACAGCTTCCACCAGGTGGCGGAGGTGTAGATGACCGCGTCGCGCCCGGTCCGCGTCTTGTACGTACGCACGAAGTCGCTGATCCAGTCGACCATGCCCTTGTGGGACTTGCCGTAGCAGGCCGAGCCGTACGGGTTGTACTCCACGTCGAGAGCGCCCGGCAGCGTCTTGCCGTCCCGGGACCAGCCGCCGCCGTGGGAGGCGAAGTAGTTCGCCTGCGCGGCGCCGCTGGAGTTCGAGGGAAGGGCGAAGTGGTAGGAGCCCCGGATCATTCCGCTCTTGTACGAGCCGTTGTACTGCTGGGTGAAGTAGGGGTTGCGGTAGGTCGTGCCCTCGGTCGCCTTGACGTAGGCGAACCGCGAACCGGCCTTCTTGAGCGTGGACCACGGCACGTTGCCGTTGTGGCTGGAGACGTCGACGCCCTCGACGGACGCGGTCAGGGTCCGCGAGGACGACGGGGTCGCCGGCGCGCGTCCTTCGTTGGCCTGGAGGGTGGAGCCCATCCAGTCCTTCTCCGGGTGAGCCGGCCGCTCGTCGTCGGCCGCCGCCTCGGCGATTCCCGGGAGTACGAACAGGAGGGCGAGAGCGGTGAGAAGTACAGCGGGGGTCCTCGCCGTGCCGGGGACGGCGCGGCGCGTGGGGCCGGACCTGGGCAGGGGCATGCGTGCCTCCGTAGATGTCGATGAGTCGCGCAAGCAGCATCCTCGAATGTATCGGTAGAAAAACGTATTAATTGGACGCCTCGCCGGTGCGCGCTCACGGAGGCCGGAACCGCGCACCGGGACCGGGCCAGGGCGTGACTCCACGTGTGCGGGCCCGGCCTGACGCCACGTCGCCCGGGCCAGGGCGTGACTCCACGTGTGCGGGCCCGGCCTGACGCCACGTCGCCCGGGCCAGGCCGGACGGCTCGCCGTCAGCGCCGCGGCAGCCCAGCGGTCTCCGCGCCGCGCTGCAGGACGTCGCGCAGCATCGCGGGCGTCAGCGTGCGCGTGAACATGTTCCGTTGGCTCGGGTGGTAGCCGCCGACCAGCCGCAGCTCCCCGTGGTCCCGCCCCCGTACGTCCACGAGCAGGACTTCGGTGCCGTGCCCGAAGGCCGGGCGCGGACGCGGCAGGCACCACCCCGCGCCCGCGAGGACCGGCAGCAGCGCCTGCCACGCGAACCCGCCGAGCACCACGACCGTGCGCAGAGTGGGCCGCAGCAGCTCCAGTTCGCGGGCGAGCCATGGACGGCAGGTGTCGCGCTCGGCGGTGGTGGGCCGGTTGCCGGGAGGCGCGCAGTGCACGGGCATGGTGATCCGTACGCCGTACAGCTCCAGGCCGTCGCCGCGGTGCGTCGCGACGGCCTGAGAGGCGAGGCCGACGTCGTGCAGTGCGGCGAAGAGCGCGTCGCCGGAGGGGTCACCGGTGAACACCCGTCCGGTGCGGTTGCCGCCGTGAGCTGCCGGTGCCAGCCCGGTGATCGCGAGCGCGGCGTCCGCCGGGCCGAATCCGGGGACCGGCCGGGCCCAGTACTCCCAGTCGAGATAGGCCTTCCGCTTCGTACGGGCCGCTTCCTCGCGCCAGGCGACCAGCCGGGGGCAGGCACGGCACGTGGCGACGGCCGCGTCGAGCCCGGCGGCGGTGGCTGTGTGCGGGGCCGTGGCCGCGGGGAAGCCCGGGTCGTCCTCGGGCGGCGTGGACGGTGACATCCGGGTCTGTCTCCTCTGCTTGCCTCGGCACTTCCGGGGCTCTCGTCCGCGTCCGCTGACCTCCGTGCCCGCCTTCCTCCACCGGCCGCTCTCCTGCGTGCCCGTTCCACGTCGGACGGCCGTCGCCTGTCCTTCGGCTCTCCTTCGGGCGGGGGTGGGCGTGGAGCCAGGTGGCGCTGGCAGACTCGGTCCCATGCGAATGCTCTCGCCGGACGCTCACGTACGGGAACACCCCCGACGTCGCGCCGCCGTGCCGCCGCCGATCGCCGGACCCCGGTGACCACGGCCGCCCCGCTGGTGACCTTCGGCCACGGCACCGCCACCCGCGACCAGCTGACCGCCCTCCTCGACGGCGCGGGCGTCGCCGCCGTCGTCGACGTCCGTACCGCACCGGGCAGCCGGCGCAACCCCGACGCACGGCGCGAGCAGCTGACCGAGTGGATGCCCCGAGCGGGGCTGGAGTACCGGTGGGAGAAGCGGCTCGGCGGCTTCCGCAAACCGGCGCCCGACTCGCCCGACGTCTTCTGGGAGCACGAGCAGTTCCGCGGTTACGCGGGCTGGACCCGTGATCCCGGATTCCTCGACGCCGTGGACGAACTGCTGGATCAGGCGGCCCGGTTGGAACGTACGGCAGTGATGTGCGCCGAGTCCCTGTGGTGGCGCTGCCACCGGCGGATCATCGCCGACTTCGCCGTGCTGGCGCGGGACACACCCGTACTTCACCTGGCGCACGACGGGCGGCTCACCCAGCACCCGCTCGCGCCGGGCGCGCGGCTGCGTGACGACGGGCTGCTCGTCTACGACAAGTTGTGAGCCCGGCCCCTCGGGACACCGGCGCGTGGCCCCGGAGGCCCTGGGGCGGTGGGGCGGTGGCGGCGCCACCCGTCCGACGCAGAGGGGCCGCCGAGCGGTAACTCGGCGGCCCCATGTGGAACATGAGCAGCCGCTTGGCTGGAGGCAGACCCTCGCGGAGATCGCTGGCAACGGTCCGCGCGGGTGCCGCGTTTCCACACAGGGAGATCACCCATGCCCACTGCTTCCAGCGTATCGGCCGCCCCAGGCTCGTACGTCACCTCCATCGCCTCCACGCACGACGAGATACGGGCCGCCCAGCGGCTGCGCTACCGCGTCTTCCGCGAGGAGAAGGGCGCCCGGCTGCGTACGCCGGTGCCCGGTCACGACGTCGACGGCTTCGACGACATCACGGACCACCTCGTCGTCACCGATCGCGCGACGGGCGAAACCGTCGGCACCTACCGGCTGTTGCCCCCCGGCCGGAGCCGGCGGCTGTACTCGGACGGCGAGTTCGACCTGCAAGGGCTGCCCGTACGGGTACGGTCCGCGATGGTCGAGGCCGGACGCGCCTGCGTGCACCCGGATCACCGTTCGGGCGCGGTCATCAACGCCATGTGGGGCGGACTCGCCCGCTACCTGCTGCTGTCCGGGCACCGCTATCTGGCGGGCTGCGCCTCCGTACCGCTCGCCGACGGCGGGCAGTCGGCGGCCGACACCTGGCTGCTCGGGACGACCAGGCACGCGGCTCCGCCCGAGCTGCGCGTGCACCCGCACGAGCCGTGGCAGCCGCTCGACGCCCTTGTGGCGAACCCGAGTTACGCCGCGCTGCCGCCGCTGCTGCGGGGCTACCTGCGGGTCGGCGCCTGGATGTGCGGTGCGCCCGCACACGACAGGGACTTCGGTGACGCGGACTTCTTCGTACTGCTCGACATGGAGCGGATGAACGACCGGTACCGGCGCTACTTCCTGGGCGAGACCCGGTGAACGCCTGGGCCGCCGCCTCGCCTTGCCCGTCGCCGCCGTCCGTGCCGCGCGGTGCGGTGGCCCGCTCCCCCAGGGGCACCGTGCTCCGCAGGTACGCGGCGCTCGCCGCCGCGGTCTCCCGCGCCATGGCCGCCGGAGGGCGGATCGCCGAGCCGCAGGCGCTGCAGCGGCACGCCCGCGCCGTACTCGACGGGCTCGGCATCGGCCTGGAGGCCGCGGGTCCGCTGCGGGTGCCGGGCACGGTCACCGGGACGCTCGTCGTCGCCAACCACACCTCGTGGCTGGACGTCGTGGCACTGCTGGCGGTCGAACCCGTTCCGCTGATCGCAAAGCGGGAGGTGGCTGCCTGGCCGGTGGTCGGCGGGCTGGCCCGCCGCACGGGCACATGGTTCATCGACAGGGAGGCGTTGCGCGAACTTCCGTGTGTCGTACGGGACTTGGCGGCCCGCCTGCGGGACGGGGAGACGGTGGCGGTGTTTCCCCAGGCCACCACGTGGTGCACGGCACCGGGTGGCCCGTTCCGCCGGGCCACCTTCCAGGCGGCGCTCGACGCGGGGGCGCCGGTGCGGCCCGTGGCGGTCGACTTCACGCGGGAGGGCAGGTCCAGCACGGCAGCCGCCTACGTCGGGGACGACACCTTCGCGTCCTCGCTGCGGAGGGTCGCGGCAACGGACGCGCTCGGCGCGCGAGTCCGGGTGTGCGCGCCGCTGTGGCCGTACGGACACGACCGCCGCTCGCTCGCCGCGGCGGCGCACGGGGCGGTGAGCGCGTCGTGCGCGGGAAGCACCGGGTCGCGGGCTCACGAATCGTTCCGGGCCCGCGAACCCGGGATGCTCGGCTCACGGTGAGGCATCGGCGTCCGGCGTGAACCGGAGTGAATCCGGCGTGAACCCGCCCCCGTCCGCGGCGAGTTCACGCCGGGCGACGGGCCGGGCGGGACCCGGGTGCACCGTACAGGCTGATGTGGATCACTTTGGGGAAGGCGGCCAACTGCCGGTCGGGCCTGGTTATCGTGCAAGTCTCACCCCGGTACGCCGTGGGCGGACCGACGTTGGAAATGCACGTCCGAAGGAGTCACCGTGCTTGCAGCACACACAGCATCACCGTTAGCAGATCCGGGAATAGTTCCCGATCCCTATCCCGTCTACGCCGGTCTGGCGGAGCATGAGCCGGTTCACTGGTGCGAGGGCCTGAACGCCTGGGCGGTGATGAGGTATCGGGACTGCGCGGCCGCGCTGAAGGATTCCCGGCTCAAGGCCGAGCGAATGGAGGAGATCCTTCATGCCAAATTCCCGGACCGGCCGCTGCCACCGGACAGCATTTACCACCGGTTCACGAAGAACGTCATGATGTACACCGACCCTCCTCTCCACGACGCGCTGAGGAGGTCCACCCGCCCGGGATTCACCGGCGCCGCACATGAGCACTACAGCCGGGTCATCGAGCGTGTGGCGTACGAACTGGTCGACTCGATTCCCCGCGGAACGACGGAGATCGACGCCGTTTCCGCGCTGGCGGCGAAACTCCCGGTGAATGCCGCGGTCAGCGCGTTCGGGGTTCCGGAAGAGGATCTGGAGTTCGTCACACCGCGGGTGGACACCCTCATGACGTACTGGTCAGGCCCGCAGGCTCAGCCGGTGGAGCTCGATCTGCTGCTGGAGCACCTGACGGATCTGCACACGTACTCGCAGGAGCTCCTGGAGGGAAGGCGTGGCGCAGTCGTTCCGGACACGGTGATCGCACGTCTCGCGGCCGGCCAGGCGGACGGGACCGAGGCGACGCTGCAGCAGACCGTGCACCAGCTCGTCCTGCTTTTCATCGCGCTCTTCGCGCCCACCACCCCCGGTTCCGCCAGCAGTGGAATGCTGTCGTTCGCCAGGAATCCGGCGCAGATCGAACGCTTCCTGGCCGACCGCGCGTGCGCGGACAACGTGGCCGACGAGGTCGTCCGGTACAACGCGTCGAATCAGTTCACATGGCGCGTCGCGTCCACGCCGGTCGAGATCAACGGCGTGAAGATCGAGGAAGGACAGAACCTGGCCCTCTTCCTGGGCGCCGCGAACCGCGATCCGAGCGTGTTCGAGCGGCCTGACGAATTCGATCTCGACCGGCAGAACAGCGGCAGGCATCTCTCGTTCGGGCTCGGTGTGCACTCCTGCCTCGGCAGGCAGATCGCCGCCCTCGAAATCAAGTGGTTCTTCGCCGCGCTGTTCGCACGCTTTCCGCGGATACGCCTGGCGGGCGAGCCCGAATGGAACTCCAACCTGGAATTCCGGTCCCTGAAGAGCCTGCCGCTGACCCTCAACTGACGAAACGTCCCTGCAAGTTGGCGCGCGAAGCCGCGCCGCCCGCCCCGTGGCCGGCGCCTCCCCGCCGTACGGCACGGGCCTGGCGGCCGGCCGCGGCCGGCGCAAGCCCTCCCACCTCGCCTGCCGCCGGCGCGCGCAGGGAGGCAGGGGAGGGCGACGTCTTTCACGCACACTCCCACGTTCCACGTTCCCGCGTTCCCGCGTTCCCGTGCTCGCTCACGCGCCATCGAAGGCGCTGCGCACGGCCCCGCCAAGTCGCCCTGTGCGCCGGGCAGTCGCTCCCGGTTTCATCCATGCGCACCGCCCTCGGCCTGGGCCCTGGGCCCTGAGCCCGTCGGTACCGGCCGCCGTCTCCCGGGAGTCCGGCAGGCGGTTTCTCAACTGCGGGGCCTCACTGACCAGTTCGTTTGACGAGACCCCCGCCGCCCTCCATCATCATTCCACTAACTAACTAGCTAAATGGTGGTGAAGGAGATCGAGTTCCGCATCGACAGACGGAGCGGGATCGCCGCTTACCAGCAGATCGTCCTGCAGACCAAGCAGGCCCTGCGGCTCGGCGTCCTCCTGCCCGGCGACCGGCTGCCGACGGCCAAGGAGGTCGCCGAGTCCAGCGCGGTCAACCCGAACACGACTCTCAAGGCCTACCGGGAGCTGGAGCGGGAGGGGCTGGTCGAACCGCGCCCCGGTGTCGGGACGTTCGTACGCCAGTCACTGGCCCAGCCCCAGGCCGCCGCCGACTCCCCGCTGCGCCGGGAGCTGGCGGCCTGGATGGACCGCGCCCGCGCGGCAGGTCTCGAAAGCGACGACGTGACCGCCCTGGTCGCGTCGGTCCTGGAGGAGCGGTACGCCGAGAGCCCGGCGACCACTCGAAGCAGCCACACCGGAAGCAGTCGCACCGGAAGCAGTCACAGCGGTGAAAGCGAGGAGCTCAAGTGAGTTCGGTCATGGACAACAGGGGCGCCGCGGAGGAGCCCGCGATAGAGGCGTACGGCCTCGGGAAGCGATTCCGGCGCGGCTGGGCGCTCAAGGACTGCTCGTTCCGGCTGCCCGCCGGGCGCATCTGCGGTCTCGTCGGCCCGAACGGCGCGGGCAAGACGACGCTGATGGGAATGGCGGTGAACCTGCTGAAGCCGACGGCGGGCACCGTGCGGGTCTTCGGCGAGACCCCGGGACCTGAGAACGCCGGCCGCCGCACCGCCTTCCTCGCTCAGGAGAAGCCGCTGTTCCGGCGCTTCACCGTCGCCGAAACCCTGCGCATGGGACGGGAGTTGAACCCGGGCTGGGACCAGAGGACCGCCGAGGAGATCGTCCGGTCCGGCGACGTTCCCATGGGCGCCCGGGTCGGCACGCTCTCCGGCGGCCAGCGCACCCGCGTGGCCTTCGCCCTCGCCTTCGGCAGGCGCCCGGACCTGCTCATCCTCGACGAGCCCATGTCGGACCTCGACCCGCTGGTACGGCACGAACTCATGGCCGTCCTCATGGCCGGGGCCGCCGAGCACGGCACCACCGTGCTCATGTCGTCCCACATGCTCGCCGACCTGGAGAACATCTGCGACTACCTCCTCGTCATCGCCGCCGGCAGCGTCCGTATGGCGGGCGAGGTCGACGAACTCCTCACCTGTCACACCCTTCTCACCGGGGCCGGCACAGGTGAGGGCGTCCCCCAGGAGCTCGCCCGGCACACCGTCGTCGAATCCCGTACCAGCGGGCGGCAGATCACGGCGCTCGTCCGGCCCGACGGCCCCGTCGCCGGCACCTGGCAGGCCGACGCGCCCAGCCTCGAAGAGGTCCTCCTCGCCTACCTCCGCTCCCCCGACGCACCACCCCTGATCAGCCCCAGTGCCCAGGCCGACCCGAAGGTGGCAGCAGCATGACGACAACGACGCCTACCTCCGCTCCGCCCGCAGCCTCCGGAGCCTCCCTGACATCCCGTCGCATACCGCGGCTCAGCGGCCTGACCTGGCTGGTCTGGCGTCAGCACCGGGCCGCGTTCTGGACGGGGCTCGCCGTCACCGTGGCGGCGCTCGCATGGTTCGCCTACCAGCGCGCGAGCATGATGGCGTACCTGGAAAGGACCGGCTGGCCCGAGTCGAAGTCGTGGGCGCTGCAGAACGGCTTCCAGGAGTACAGCTCCCGGCTGGGCGACACCTCGTCACTGGTCGGCCTCCTCGTGCCCGTACTGGTGGGCGTCTTCCTCGGCGCCCCGCTGATCGCGAACGACCTGGAGCAGGGCACCGGAAAGCTCGTCACCTCCCAGGCCGTGAGCCGTGGCCGCTGGCTGACGACGAAGGTCGGCATGGCCGTGGCGGTCGTCACCTTGTGCACCACGGCTCTCTCCGCCGCGTACGGCTGGTGGCTGGAACCGGTCGCCGAGGCGGACAAGGAGCTCTACTGGGTCGCGGGCAGCGCGACCGGCCCGGTGCCGGTGGCGCTCACCCTGCTGACGATGGTCGGGGGTGTGGCGATCGGCATGGTCCTGCGCCGCACGCTCCTGTCGATGGCGGTCACCTTCGGCTTCGCCGTGACGGTCCAGGTCCTCTGGGCCGCCAACTGGCTGCGGCTCGGCGACGCGAGGACGGTCACCACCCACGACGGCGTCGGCGAGGGCGCGTTCCCGAAGCTGCCCGAAGCCGCCTACGACCTGGACCAGTCCTACCTCACCGGCTCGGGGGACCTCATCGGCTGGGGCAGCTGCGCCGAGCAGACCGAGCAGGCGACCAATGCGTGCCTGGAGAAGAAGGACGTCGTCGGCTGGTCCGTGGAGTATCTGCCGCAGTCCGAACTGCCGGCCGTCCTCTGGACGGGGTCGGCGATCATGCTGGCGCTCACGGCTGCCTTCGCGGTGTTCGTCTTCTGGTGGGGACGCAAGCGGCTGTACTGACGCGCACGGCACCTCCTCTTGTCCGTACGGGCGGGGGGAGGTGCCCCCTTGTGCGTACGGGCAGGGAGAGGTGCGGTGCACGGTCGGGCGGCGGACCGCCCCGGCACCGGCGGACCGCCCCGGCACCGGCAGACCCCTCCGATACCGGCCCGCCCGGGCTCACGCGGCTGACGACTCGTCCGCCATGAGGCGTTCCAGGGTGCGCAGGCCCATCCGGCCCATCGCGGGATTGCTCTCCACGTAGTACCAGGCGGCGCCCATCGCCTGCTCGAAGGCCCACGCCTTGCCGCGCTCCCACTCCAGCTCGTCGCACCCGAGTTCGGCGCGGAGCGCCTGCCGCGGGCCGGGCTCCAGCAGATGCCAGGCGCCCACCAGATCCAGCGCGGGGTCGGCCGGCCCCAGATCGCCGACGTCGATGACGCCGGCCAGACGGCCATGGGAGACGAGGACGTTGCCCGGGATGAGGTCGCCGTGGGTCATCACGTCCTCCGTGACACGCGGCAGCTCCCGCATGGCCTTCCACATTCGCCTGAGCCGCGGAACGTCCACGTCCAGGAGCTGTTCGGTGTGCCCGAAGCAGATTCCCATCCACTCATCGTGGTCCCGCAGATCGCCGCCGCGCCCCTCTCCGTCGAACGAGCGCCCGCGCGTACCGATCGAGCGCACACCGCGGATGAACCCGGCGACGTCGTGCGCGAACGCGACCGACCCGCCCGGGTCCTCCTCCGTGGCCGGTACGCCGGGCAGCCAGGTCTGCACCGACCACGGCAGCGGGTAGCCCGCGCCCGGCTCACCCAGAGCGACCGGTTCGGGCGTGGGGAAGGGCGTACGGCCTGCCAGCTCCCGGGCTGCCTCCGCCTCGGACTCCAGCGAACGACGTGTCGCGGCGGCGTCACTCCCGCGCAGCGGGAACCGGGCCGCGAAGCCGTCGCCGATGCGGAAGATGGCGTTGACCGTCCCCTGCGAGGCGACGCGGCGGACCGGCAGCTCCCGCCACTCGGGGAACTGACCGTCCACCAACTCCCGTACGGTCCTGTGCGGGATGTTCAGCTGGTCGGGATGCATGTCCACGCGGGAAGCGTCGCGGACCTCGATCCCCGACCGCAACCGGTTATCGGACGGTCTGGCGGCCGTCGAGGAAGCTTGCGTACCCGAACGCCGAGGTGTCCTGTTCGGAGAGGGCCTAGCCGACGGCCTCCGCACGCAGAATCCGGGCAGCCCCGGCCATCGCGCGCAGCTTTCCCTCGGCGGACTGCCGTGGCAGGTACTTCATCCCGCAGTCCGTCGCGACCACGACGCGTTCCGGGTCCACGTACGGCAGCGCGCTCCTGACCCTGGCCGCCACCGTCTCGGCGGACTCCACGGCGGGGTCGGAGAGGTCGATGACACCGAGGATGACCGTCTTGTCCGGCAGATGCCTCAGAACCGAGGTGTCGAGACCGGACTGCGCGGTCTCGATCGAGACCTGATCACAGGCGCAGTCGGCGAGTTCGGGGAGGAAGGAGTAGCCCGAAGGCCGCTCGTGGATGATCGCCGCATAGCCGAAACAGATGTGCACCGCCGTCGTTCCCGGTGCGCCCTGCAGCGCCCGGTTCAGAGCCTTCAGCCCGAACTCCCGCGCGGGCTCGGGACGTGCCTGCATGTACGGCTCGTCGAGCTGGACGATGTCGGCCCCGGCGGCGAACAGGTCGTGCACCTCGGCGTTGACCGCCTCCGCGTAGGCCATCGCGAGGGCCTCAGGGCTGCCGTAGTGATCGTCCTGCGCCTGCTGCGACATCGTGAACGGGCCCGGCACCGTCACCTTGACGACGTGGTCGGTGTTGGCGCGGAGGAAGCGCACGTCGCCGGCCTGCACCGGCTCGGGCCGCCGGACCGGGCCCACGACACGCGGTACCGGATTCGGGTGGCCGCTGCGGTCCAGCGCCTCGCCCGGGTTGTCGACGTCCACGCCTTCCAGGGCGGTGGCGAAGTGGTTGGAGTAACTCTCACGGCGCATCTCGCCGTCGGTGACGACGTCGAGACCGGCGCGCTCCTGCGCCCGGATCGCGAGCAGCGTGGCGTCGTCCTGTGCCTCGGCCAGATGCTCCGGGGCCGCTCGCCACAGCTCACGGGCGCGTACCCGCGGAGGGAAACGGCCGGCCAGTCTCGCCCTGTCGATGAGCCACTCGGGCTGGGCGTAGCTGCCGACCAGCGACGCGGGGAAGAGGGGAAGGGACCGCATGGGCCGAACCCTCCCGGACTTGGCCCGGTCAGGCAATACATCGTCGGCGACGTCTCGCCCGGCCGCGCTGGAAGACCTGGGCTTCCCCGGCACGTGTCCCCGCGGCCCCTTACGCGGTCCGTACACCTCCGGCTGCCGACTCGGCTCGGGTAACGTCCGACGGCATGACTGACGACTGGCGCAAGGACCGGATCGGAAGCGCCTTGCGGGGGGAGAATCCCACTGTTCTGCGGCGGCTGGAAGCGGGCTTCGCTGTGATCGGGGACGTCCAGTTCCTGCCCGGGTACTGCGTGCTGCTGGCCGACGATCCCCAGGTGGAGCGGCTGACAGACCTTCCGCGTTCCAGGCGCCTGGCGTTCCTCAGCAGCATGGATCAGCTCGGCGAGGCCGTCGAACGGGCGAGCCGGAAGTCGGACCCAGGCTTCCGGCGCGTGAACCTCGAGATCCTCGGCAACACGGACGCCATGCTGCACGCCCATGTGTGGCCGCGCTTCGAGTGGGAGCCCGCTCATCTCGTCGGCCGACCGGTGTGGCTGTACCCCGCGGAGAACTGGCGCGACGGACGGTTCGCCCTCGGCCCGCGGCACGACAAGCTGCGAAGCAGCATCGCGGACGAACTGGACGGCCTGCGGCAGGACGCCTGACACACCTGCGGACAACGCTCCGGGCGGCGGGCGGGATTGTGTGCGGGCCGGCCTGCGGGCTCCCTACCCTGCTCCCCATGCGGGTCTGGGTGAGCGGAGCACGCGGAAGGCTCGGCGTCGAGGTCTGCCGGCAGCTGTCAGCCGCAGGCCAGGCCTACTTGCCGCCCAGCCCCGCAAGCCCCGCGACGATCCAGCGGCGGGCGAGGACGTACGCGATGAAGACGGGGGCGGCGGACAGCAGCACGGCCGTCATCAGTCCGGGGACGTTCACGCCGTACTCGGTCTGGAAGTTCCAGAGATTGAGGGTGAGGATCTGCTGTTCCTCGGACTGGGTGAGGATCAGCGGGAACAGGAACCCGTTCCATGCCTGGAGCGCGGCGTAGATGCCGACGGCGACGATGCTGCCGCGCGACATCGGGATGACGAGGGACCACAGCGTGCGCATCGGGCCGGCTCCGTCGAGCGTCATGGCCTCGTAGTTCTCGCCCGGCACGTCGCGCAGCGAACCGGCCAGGATCAGGACGGCGAACGGCAGCCCGAAGGCGACGGTGGGCAGGATGATGGCGGCCTTGGTGTCGTACAGGCCCATCCGGACGATCATCAAGTAGACGGGGATGATGACGGCTTGGGCGGGGATCGCGAGCCCCAGCAGGAATACGGAGAAGGCACCGGCGACGAAGCGACTGGTGGAACGTACGACCGCGTACGCGGCGGGTACGGCGCACACGAGGGTCAGGGCGACGCTGACGACCGTGACGATCACGGTGTTGACGAAGGCGTTCGTGAATCCGCCTTCCAGAACCGTCGTCAGATTCCCGGAGGTCAGCTGGCGGGGCAGGCTGAGCGGTCCGTTGTCGAGGAATCCGTCGCGGCTCTGCACGCTCCAGCTCAGCATGCACCACAGCGGGACCAGGACGATCAGGAGCCAGATCAACGAGGCGGCGCCCGCAGGGATGTTGGCGCGGGCGAACAGCGGACGGGGGCGTACGCCCCTCGCCCTGGTGCTTCCACGGCCGCCGCCGGACCCGGGCCCCGGCCCGGCGGGCGTGCGGGTCTGTCCGGGTGCGGCAGCGGGGGCGGTGGCCATCAGATCCCCTCCAGGGTGGAGCGCATTCTGCTGAAGCCGCTGAAGCGGACGATCAGCAGTGACAGCGCTGTGCCGAACAGCACGAGGACGGTGGCCAGCGCCGAGGCCGGCCCCATCTCGAAGCTCTTGAAGGCCTGTTGGTACATGCGGAACGGCATGGACTGGGTGCCCGCGCCGGGACCGCCGTCGGTGAGGATCAGGATCGTCTCGAAGGTCGTCATCGAGCCGACGATCATGAGCGTGGAGGAGGTGACGACGGTGTTGCGCAGCTGGGGCAGCGTTATCGACCAGAACTGCCGCACGCGGCCGGCGCCGTCGATGGTGGCCGCCTCGTAGAGATGTGCGGGTACGTTACGCGCGGCGGCCTGGTACATCAGCATGTGGAACGGCACGAACTGCCAGGCGCCGACGGCGATGATGGCCGTCAGCGCGCCGCCGGCCGTACCGAGCAGGTTGCCGTCGGGCATGCCGACCCACGGGCCGACACTGCCGGCGAGGCCGAAGTTGGGATCGAGCAGCGCCTTCCAGACCAGGGCGGTCGCCGCACCGGAGAGCAGCAGCGGCAGGAAGACCAGGGCGGAGGCCACCGCACGTCCCCGCTGTGCGCCGGCCGCCCATACGCCGAGGAGCAGTGCGAGCGGTGTCTGTACGGCCCAGCCGGCGATGGTGAGTACGGCGGTGATCCGCAGTGAGTGCAGCAGACCGGGATCGGTGATCAGGTCCCGCCAGTTGCCGAGCCCGGTCCAGCGGGGGTCGCCGAGGCCGTTCCAGGTGGTGAAGGAGAGCCAGCCGACGAGGACGAGCGGTACGAGGGCGAAGACACCGAAGACGAGTATGGCGGGGACGGCGTAAAGGGCGCCCGGCCGGGCGGCGTTGTCGGTGTGCGAGGCGGCGCGCGTACGGCCGAGGAACGCTGGGCGGGCGGGCGCCGGTGCCGGGGCGGTCACTGGATGACCTCCATCGCGTCGACGAACTGCCGTGGCGAGAGCTCCTCCAGGAAGATCTGCTGAAGGCTGGAGAGCATCGCCTCCTTCACGGCAGGGAGCATCGCCTGGTCCCAGGAGAGGGTGAAGTCCGGGGCCTCGGAGACGATGCGGTAGACATGCAGCGCGAAGTCCGGGTCGGGGGCGAGATCGCTCAGCCGGTCCTCGATGCCGACGGCGGCGGGAACGTCACCCGCCTTGATGAGGGCGTCGATGAAGGGGCGCGCGGCGAGCTGGGTGCCGACCAGGTCGAGACCCGCGTCGATGTCGGAGCTTCTGGCGTTGATGGACAAGTAGTTGGTGTTGTTTCCGACCAGGGCGCGGGGGTCGCCCGTGCCGCCGGGGATCTCCGGGAAGGACACCCAGCTCAGGCCCTCCTCGGTGAAACGCGTGTGGTCGTTGCGCAGGTTGGAGTACTCCCACGAACCCATCAGGTGCATGGCGGCCCGGCCCTTCGCGAAGAGTGCGCTGGCCCCGCCCGAGCCGTAGCTGACGGATCCGAAAGCACGGCCGAACGCGCCGCGGCGCACGAGGTTCTGTATTCGGTCCAGGGCCTCCTCGATGGCGGGGTGCCGCCAGCTGCCGCGCTCTCCCGCGAATATCTTCCGCAGCGCTCCGGCGCCGGTGAGCCGCCCGGTGATGCACTCGAACCACATCAGCTCGCACCAGCTTTCAGCCCCGGCGAGCGAGACGGGGAGGACGTCCGCGTCGACGAAGGCGTCGACGACGTCGAGCAGTTCGTCCCAGGTACGGGGCGGGCGCAGGTCGTGCTCGTCGAAGAGGGTCTGGTTGCAGAAGAGGATGACCGGCTGCATACCGCGTACGGGCAGCCCGAGCGGTTCGCGGTCGTCGACGCGGGCGGCCTGGAGGGCCGCGGGCAGGAACGCGTCGCGCCACCGGGTGTCCTTGCCGAAGCGGTCCGCCAGGTCGACCACGAGTCCGGCGTCATGGTACGGGCGCAGCGACTCGCCGCCCCAGCTCCAGAAGACGTCCGGCCCGTCCGAAGTGCCCATGGCGATGCGGAGCTTCTGCGTGTAGCCGGTGTTGGGGAACGGCGTGAGCTTGGCAGGCACGGGGTGGCTGCGCCGGAGGCGGGCGAGGGCGGCGCGCTGGATCTTGTTCTGCACGGGGTCGGTGAGGGTCCACACGTCCAGACCGCGGGCCTCTCTTCCGGTGCCGAGGCCCAGGGCCGAGCAGCCGGTGAGGGGGGCCGCGCCCATGCCGGCGGCTCCGATGCCGGCGAGGCCCGCCAGGAAGCGACGCCGGCTGTGCGCCGGTCGCGTCGCCGTGTCTGCCATGACGCCTCCGCTCCAGAAACTTTCGGTGAATCCCGAAATCAAGAGGTTGGCGTGGAACCTAGAGCGGGCACAGCAGGGCCGTCAATAGCAGTGCAGGAGTTGCCCGACACAAGTTCCGGCCTGCAGCAGGACAGGAGAACTCATGACGTAGAAAGTTTCCGAAATCATCGAGTAGCATCCGCTGCATCCGCTCCACTCGACGAGGTGACGATGGAACAGAAAGCGCACCACTCGGGCAACCCGGACGACCACGGCGGCACGGCGCCGTGGCGCGACAAGCGGCTGACGGCCGACGCCCGCGTCGCCGACCTGATCGCCCGGATGACCCTCGACGAGAAGCTGGCCCAGCTGGTCGGCGTGTGGGTGGGCGCCACCCACGACGGCCGCGGAGTCGCCCCGCACCAGGACGACCTGGCCGGGGAGTCGCCGTCCTGGGAGGAGCTGATCAGGGACGGGCTCGGGCAGCTCACCCGCGTCTTCGGCACGCGCCCGGTGACACCGGCTGCCGGCGCGAAGGCCCTCGCCGCGAGTCAGCGCGAGGTCATGGCGGCCAACCGGTTCGGCATCCCCGCGGTGGCACACGAGGAGTGCCTCGCCGGGTTCACCACGTGGGGTGCGACGGTCTTTCCCGTACCCCTGGCCTGGGGGGCCAGCTTCGACACGGCGCTGGTGCGGCGCATGGCGCAGGCCATCGGGCAGAGCATGCGCTCGGTCGGCGTGCAACAAGGGCTGGCACCGGTGCTGGACGTCGTACGGGACGCGCGCTGGGGCCGGGTCGAGGAGACCATCGGGGAGGACCCGTATCTCGTCGGCGAGATCGGTTCCGCCTACGTGTCCGGGCTGGAGTCGGCCGGGATCATCGCCACGCTCAAGCACTTCGCCGGGTACGCGGCGAGCCGGGCGGGACGCAATCTGGCGCCGGTGAGCATGGGAACGCGCGAACTGGCGGACGTGGTGCTGCCGCCCTTCGAGACCGCGCTGCGGGAGGCGGGCGCCCGCTCGGTGATGGCCGCCTACACGGACACCGACGGCGTCCCCGCCTCTGCCGACGAGGCGCTGCTGACCGGCGTGCTGCGCGATGAGTGGGGCTTCGAAGGGACCGTCGTCGCCGACTACTTCGGGATCTCGTTCCTCGAACTGCTGCACCGCACCGCCGGCAGCCCGGGCGAGGCCGCCGCCCAGGCGCTGACGGCCGGTGTGGACGTGGAACTCCCCACCGCACGCTGCTACGGGCGGCCGCTGGCCGGGCAGGTGCGCGAACACACGGTGGACGAGGCGCTGGTGGACCGTGCGCTGACGCGCGTACTGCGGCAGAAGTGCGAACTGGGTCTGCTCGACCCGGACTGGAGCCCCGAGCCGCCGGTGCGCGAGCCCGATCTCGATCCGCCCGGACACCGTGCGCTGGCCCGGCAGTTGGCCCGTGAGTCGGTGGTACTGCTCGCCGACGACGGCGGGCTGCTGCCGCTCGGCGAACCCGGACGGGTCGCCGTCGTCGGGCCGCTCGCCGACGACGCCCTGGGGCTGCAGGGCTGCTACTCCTTCCCCGCGCACGTCGGGGTGCGCCATCCGGAATGGGACATGGGCGTAGCCGTACCGAGCGTGCTGCAGGGGCTGCGGGAGAGCCTGGGTGCCGACCGGATCACGTACGAACAGGGCTGCCCCGTACAGGAGACGGACCGCTCCGGCTTCACCCGTGCGGTGACCGCCGCGCAGGAGGCGGACGTCTGTCTGGCCGTACTGGGCGACCGGGCAGGGCTCTTCGGGAGCGGCACGTCAGGCGAAGGGTGCGACGTGCCCGACCTGTCCCTGCCCGGAGTGCAGTCCGAACTGCTTGAGGAGCTGCTGGAGAGCGGCACCCCGGTGGTGCTGATCGTGGTCAGCGGGCGTCCGTACGCGCTGGGTCCGGCAGCCGGAAGGGCGGCGGCGATCGTGCAGACCTTCTTCCCCGGCGAGGAGGGTGCGCCGGCGCTGGCGGACGTGCTGACCGGCCGGGCCGACCCGTCCGGCCGGCTGCCGGTCAGTGTGCCGCGCCTGCCCGGCGGCCAGCCGGCGACCTACCTGAGCGCACCGCTGGGACGTGCCGGCGAGGTGAGCTCCCAAGACCCCACGCCGCTCTACCCGTTCGGGCACGGACTCTCCTACGCGCGCTTCCGCTACGGGGAGTTGACGCTGAGCAGCGACGAAGTACCGGTCGACGGCACGGTGGAGATCTCCTGCACGGTCACCAACACGGGCGAGCGGGCGGGCACCGATGTCGTGCAGCTCTACCTCACCGACCCGGTCGCCCAAGTGACCCGCCCCTGGCGGCAGTTGGCCGGGTTCGCCCGGCTGGAACTCGCTCCGGGCGAGAGCCGCCGTGTCACCTTCGCCCTGCACACGGACCGCACCGCCTTCACCGGGCGGGACGGACGGCGCGTGGTGGAACCAGGCCTGATCGAGGTGCGGATCGGCAGGTCGAGCACGGACACACCGCTGGAGGGCTCGTTCCGTATCGCGGGTACGGCACCGCGGCCGGCCGGACACGACCGGGTGCTGCGGACTCCCGTGCGGGTGACCGAGTACCGGTGAAACGGACGCCGGGGCGAAACGGACGGGCGGGCGGGACGGCTTCGGGTCAGTGCCGCCGGGGAGGAGCCGTGCTGTCGCGTACGACCAGTTCCGTGGACAGCTCCAGTCTGCGGGTCTCGAAGGAGCCGGTCTCCAGACAGCGCAGCAGCATCCGCATCGCCTGCGCCGCCATCTGCGCCACCGGCTGCCGGATGGTGGTCAGCGGCGGTGAGGCCAGGCCGGCGGCGGGCAGGTCGTCGAATCCGACCACGCTCAGGTCGTCCGGGACGCGCATACCGAGGCGTTCAGCCGTGCGGTAGACACCCAACGCCTGCTGGTCGTTGCCCGCGAAGATCGCGGTCGGCGGGTGCGGGGAGGAGAGCAGTTCACGTGCCGCCTGTTCGCCTCGCGGTGCGTAGAAGTCGCCCTCGGCGATGAGGCCGTCGTCGACCGGGAGGCCCGCCGACCGCAGGGCCGAACGGTAGCCGTCCAGCCGCGCTCGGCTGCACTGCAGCTCGGGCCGCCCGCCGATGAGGCCGATCCGCTCGTGCCCGAGGGAGATCAGGTGCTCGGTGGCGGTGAGGGCGCCGTTCCAGTTCGTCGCACCGACGGAGGCGACCTGAGGGTCGGGCTGGCCGACCGGGTCGATGATGACCATGGGGATGCCGAGCGCACGGATCTGTTCCTCGTGCGCCGGCCTGAGTTCGGTGACGGCCAGGATGATCCCGTCCGACCAGCGCGCGGTGAGGTTCTCCAGCCACCTGCGCTCCTCGGTCGTCTCCCCGTGGATGGCGGAGACGACAGTGCCCAGCCCGGACTCGTGCGCGACGGCCTCGACCCCGCGGATGATCTCCACCGACCACTCGCTGTCGAGATTGTTGAAGACGAGGTCGACGAGCCGCGCCTGACCCTCCCGGCGCTTGGTGCGGCGCGTGTACTGGTACTTGGCCAGCAGCCGCTCGACCTTGCGGCGCGTACCGGCGGCGACGTGCGCGTGCCCGTTGAGCACCTTGGAGACGGTGGGGACGGAAACGCCGGCTTCGCGGGCGATGTCGCTGATGGTGACGCGTTCGCGGCGACTGCGCGCCCGCGCCCCTTCCGCGCGTTCGCCCGCCGTGTGCGGTGCGGCCACGTTCCGACCTCCTGTGACCCCTGGCCCCTGGGTGCTGGACCCTGGCCCCTGATGCTCTGCTCGCGGGCCACCCTAACGGAAGCGCCAGGAAACTTTCGTAGAGCTTTCGGCGCTCAGCGGAGGGCCCTCGTGCCGGGTGAGCGCAGGAGAGGGCGAGGCCGGCTCAGCCCAGAGCGTCCATCACGGCGGTGACATACGCATCCAGCCGCTCCTCCACGGCTCGCGTCGTCAGCTCCGTCCGCCCCGCCTCCCGCCAGGGCCGCGACACAGACCGCACTTCCTCCGAGAACGCCAGCGCGTCCCGCACCCGCCAGTACAGCCGCTCGCTCGCGGCCGCGGCCAGCACCCCGCCGGCCTCCTCGTACGCCTCGGCGAACCGCAGACCCCACCCCGGGCCGTGCAGCAACGCGAGATTCGTGGAGCAGTGCGCCACGTCGAGATCCGCCGGGCCCCAGGAGGCAGCCGCCCAGTCGACGACACCGGTGATCCGGGCACCTGCCGGTCCTGAGGGCGGCACGTCGAACAGCACGTTGCCGGGGTGGAAGTCCCGGTGCAGGAACCGCCCTTCGTAGGGCGGCGCGGGCCCGCGGATCACGTCGATCGCCCCGGCCCACGCCGCAGCGTCGGCGCCCTTCGGAGTCACGACGGTGTCGGCGGTCGTCAACGCCACATACACGCCCGGCCGTTCGGCAGGACGCAGCGCGTTGATCGCCACAAGCTGACGGGCCAGCAGAGGAACGCGCGTCTCAAGTCCCTCCTCGTCGAGGACCGTACGGCCCGCCAGATGTGTCATGAGGAGCGACGGATACTCGCAATGCGCGGCGGTCGCATCAACCGCCACGAGCCGGGGAGCCGGCACGCCGGTCCCCCTGAGCTGGGTCAGGGCCCCGGCCTCCCTGTCCAGAGAGTCCTCGGCGTCCTCGACACCGACGAAGGTCCGCAGCACCAGGTCACGGGTGCCTCCGTCCCGCGCGCCGATGGTCAGCCTCCGCATCTCCGCGCTGATGCCGCCGTGCAACGCCTCCGCTCCGGCGATCCGCTCACCGACCTCCAGGTGCCGGTTCACCCAAGCCAGCGTCAACGGACGGACAGACGCCGCCTCATCGTTGTCGGTCACGCTGTCACCTCACCATCCGGACGGCGGCGCGTGGTTGCGAGCCAACCGCAGGTCTCCCCCCAGATCCCCCAGACCACAGGCTGCGCCGGCCTGCCGTCGCGTCTGGATTCCGCCAGCAGATCAAGGGCCGCCAGCCGACGCTGGAACGCATGACGGCATACACACCGCTCCCCATCCCTCCCGCTGCTCTGAAAGAACTCCGCGATTCCGACGACGCCGCACAGCCCCTCCGGCCCTGCACCGCGCGTGAGGACGGCATTCCCCTCAACTGCGTGGGCAGTCCCCTGCGTTGTTGCCTGCGGGCGATCGAACCCGGTGAACGGGTCGCGCTCGTGTCGTACGCGCCGCTACGCCGCTGGGCGGCGGCCACCGGTGCCGACCCCGGAGCGTACGACGAGTCGGGACCGGTGTTCATCCACGCCGGGGAATGCGGGGGGCCACGGCCGCGCGAGACCCCCGGCTACCCGCTCGCCCGGCCGGGGGCACTGTTCACCATCCGTCGCTACGACGCCGTGGGCCGCATCGCCGGGGGCCGCCTGCTCAAGATCCCCGACGACGCCGAGGCGGGCCTCGACCAGGCGTTCAGGGAAGCGTTCAGCCACCCGGAGGTGGCCCTGGTGCACGTCCGGGCCGTCGAGTACGGCTGCTTCCAGTACGAGGTACGCCGTCCGTAGATCGTGCGCCGTCGGGGCGGTGTCCGGAGATCTCCACCGCCTCCGCACGGGCACCTTCCAGCACTCGACGGGTGCGTGACCAAGAGCTGTGCAGTCAAGGCCTGCCCTGACTTCGGCAGTGCATGTCGCCTGAATCGAAGGCTGCTGTGTGCCTGCAGGAACTGACAGTGGCCAGGGTGCCTGGCGGCGGTCCGGACAGGTGGACGGGGCAACGTCACGCAGGGGCGAAGAGCGGCGGGTGCTCGAGCACTCGGGGCTTGTACTCGACCAGCTGGATGCGGCCGTCGAAGGTGCGGTGCTCGGTCATCTCGAGGGCGACGTCCGGATAGCCGTCGTAGATGCGTTCCGCGCCCGTGGCCCCGGTGATCACCGGGAACATCACGACCCGGAAGCGGTCGACGAGTCCGGCACGCAGCAGGGACCGGCACAGGCTCAGGCTGCCGATCGTGCTGAGGAGCCCCGAGCCACCCGCCTTCATGGCGCGGACCGCCTCGACGGCGTCGTCCCGGACGAGCGTGCAGTTGGCCCACGTCAGTGGCTCCTCGATTGAGGAGGAGAACACCACCTTGGACGCTCGCGTGAGCTCGTCGACGGACGCCTCTTCTTCGGGCCTGAACTCATCCTGGCCACTCGGGACCTCGCCGGCGGCGAAGCCCGACATCTGGCGGTAGGTGTTCGCTCCCATCAGATGGGTGCTCTCGGGCTGCTCACCGAGCCATGCGAGGTACTCCGGGCCCTCGAGGCCCCAGAACCCGGGCCATCCCTCTCCCGACGCGTGGCCGTCGAGGGAGGTGATGAAGTCGACGAGAAGCTCCGACATGGCAGTGGCCTTTCCTAGGTTGTGTCACGACCTTTGACCGGCCGGCAGCCACGAACTCATCGGCCGCGCTGTGGGGTAACAAGGAAACCCATGACGCGGCAGCCGATGGCGCCGCTGCCGAAAACGAGACTTCACGATCTGCGGCACCTGCACGCCACGATGCTTCTATTCGCAGGCGTCCCCGTTCACGTAGTGGCCGCACGCCTCGGACATCGCGATCCTCGGTCACACTGCGGGTGTACGCGCACGTCATCAGTGGCCCGAACGCCAATGTCGCCGACACCTTCGCGCGGACGCTTGCGGCGAGGGAAGCTGCTGCTCCAGGGCCAGGCCGGTCCGACTCGGGATGACGTCCCAATGAAGGGAACACAACTGCGAGCTCAACGTCTCGGGGGCCTTTGCGCCACAGGGCAGTAGCTCTCGAACGGTGAGGTCCCACTTCGGCGCGGTAGTCGCTCTGTGAGAGCAAGGGAGGATAGATGACTGAGTAGCAGTACTCAGTCACCTCCAACCCCCCTCCCGTTAGGGTTCGTTGGTGGCCCAGTCGGGCCCTGACTACGTGAATGCAGGGGGAAGCAGCGCCGTGGCTACGGGTGGACACGATGCGTCGAAGCGTGTGGACGAGACGGAGCTCCTGGAGATCGCCAGAGACCCGGTGGATGCGCGAAGACTGCGGGAATCGCTGGAGAAACTCGCCGGAGGCGCTTCCAACGACACGCTCAAGGAGATGGCGAAGGAGGTCCTTGCGGGGCGCATCGGACTTCGCGATGCCGTGGCCGTACCTGCCTACAGCGAGGCCCTCATCGAGGGCGGACGTCCTTTCCGCGAAGAGTGGGACAAGCTTTCCGCCGCGGAGCGCGAGCGGCTGGCAGCGGAAGGAGAGCGGGAGTACGAAGCGAAGCGTCTTGAGATGGAGGCAGAACAGCGCCGCGGGGCCGAGAACTCCGGATCGAAGGCCCGGCACAGCGGGCGCGGCTGGTCTGTCTACTGAGAATCACGGGGGAGTGTCTGGGAGCAGATCCAGCAAGGTGCCTCGGAACGGATGGACGGGCTTGTCTGGTCCCGCGTGGACTCCGTCACCGGCGAGGGAAAGAACCCCGCGCTGGGACTCCTTGGTATCGGTCTCGACCTGCTGAGCCCGTCGACCCTCGTCAACGAGGCCGTCAAGTTCGTCTTCAACGTCGACATCTTCGGCGAAGCGGCGAAGATGCTGTCCGGCGACTGGGAAAGCTACGGGGATTGCGCCAATGCATGGGGCTCGCTGGGCGACTTCTTGAACAGCATGGCCACCAATGTCGACAAGGGGAACGACCTCCTAAGTCAAACCTGGTACGGCAACGCAGCCGACACACGCTGGGATTACTTCGACCGGCTCACCACGAAGATGAACGACACGGACGACGCCTTCGCCAACCTCAAGGCGGCCTACGAAGACGTCGCCGGTCAATCCAGCAGTTCGCGGACGGCCTCAAGGCGGGGTTGATCCTCATCAGCGACATGGCTATCGCGATTGGTGTCGAGATAGCCGTGGCAACCGGCGCCGCGACTACCGGGGTCGGCTTGATCGTGTCAGGTGGAGCGGCTGCGCTGATTGCTCGTCAGGCGGCGAAGATGATCAGCGAGTGGTCGAAGATCATCGATGCTCTGTCAGCGCTCTACGCGAGCATCAACGCCACCTTCGGTGCAGGGGGTGCGGTGCTGGACGGGAATCTGAACGCGGTGAAGGCGTTCCCGAAACCGGGCGGAGGCTATGACCATCAGGCTGTCTGATGTTGGCAAGATTCTGGGCTGGGGCGGTCTCGCGGGTGTCGCTGCATGCCTGCTGCTGCGATACGTCGAACCGGCCCCCCGGTGGGACGTCCTGACCTGTCTCGGGATATCCCTGCTCGGGCTGATGCTGTCCTGGGCAGGGACCCGGCGTGAGGCGGCTGCGCCGGTGGAGGACGTCCCACCGTCACCTGCCCCGGTGGAACCCGCGGGGTTCCGTCTCGTCGGCGTCTGGCGCCCCGGACGTACCCAGCGGCAGCATCTCGGTGTCCTGCTGATGCTGCTGTCCGTCGGCCTGTTGTTGTTCGGCTCCGCCCAGCACGTCACGCCCCAACTGGCCGACGCCCGTAGCGGATCCGCACGGATCGTCCCGGTGACCGTCGTCGAGGTGACCGCACAGCGATCCACGCCAGTGCGCGGCGGAGGCACGACCTACACCTCCGAGCTCTCGCTCAAAGCGGCCAAAGGCAGCACCGGCAACAAACCGCTGCACGGCAGGATCAAGACCTCCGACTCGGTGGGGCCCACCGACAAGCTGTGGGCCCTCTACACCCCAGGTGCCGGCAAAGAGGCAGCACAGCTGACGGAGACCCGGGGCGAGCTGGAAGCTCTGCGGGACGGGGGTACCCGCCCCTCCGGCATGCTGCTCGGCATCTGTGCAGCCGTGGCCGCATTGGGGCTGGTCCTGTTGCTTCGGCGCAAGGTGAAGCCGTCCCAGGACGAGGAATCCGTCGCGGAGACGCTGCACACAAGTGGTGCGCAGGCGCTCGCCGTCACGCTGGGAGGCACGGCCGAGGAAGGCAGACGCGAGCTGGGAGTGGGCCTGAACCTGCAGGCCGAGGACGGAGAACGCAGGCTGTACATCAGCCGGTTCGTCGACAGCGAGCATCTCGCCGACCTCCTCTACGGCCACACCGCATGGCTGTACTGGGCACGGCCCCAAAGCGAACCACCACGCGGACGCCCCGGACGGAAAGGCGAGATGCTGCCCGCCGTCCTGGTGCTCGGCAGCGGCGACGAAGCACGCTACGTACGCGGATGGATGCCACGCGAACCGGACTGGCCTGTCGCCCAGGGACGTCGCCTGGGAGCGATCAGCCGCGAGTCCTGCCCACCGGTACGGCCATTGGACTCGGGCGGGATGCGACCACCACGTGCGCGCCTGGGCGCCATGGTGTGGCTGGGCCTCGCGGGGCTGGCCACGGCTGCGACAGCCGCCTTCCCCGTGGGCGGCGGCAAGGAACTCGTTCAGACCGGAGGTGTCGTGATCGTCCTCTGCACCGTCGTGGGCATGCGCTTGAGCGAGGCGAAATGGCGCCCGGCCACCCGCCGTCAGAAGCGACGCACGGCGGAGCATGCGGCATAGCTGAACCCGCCGCCTTCCCGTTCCACCCCAGTGGTCACGACGGGCAGCACCGGGCTCCCCGCGCTCCCCTGCGATGGTTCTGGTCACCTGCTGCTCCGAGCACTGCCCCGGAGCCAAGCCGGCTCCGGGTGGCAGTGCTCGGCAGGTAAAGCCTGGTCACGCTCCGTATCTGACGATCCTTGCAGCCAGCCCAAGTTTGGGCCTCCAAACCGCCTGGCCTCTGGCCCAGAATTAGCGAACAAATCAGCAAGCAAGATCAAAGAGGCCGGTTCCGTGATCGGAACCGGCCTCTGACCTGTTACTTCTCCGGAGCCGCCTGTCGGATTCGAACCGACGACCTTCTGTTTACAAGCTGTGGACAGCTCGGACATCTGCGGTCGGAGTGGTCCCCCGAGGGACGATTCCAGGGGCTTGCGGCTGCCAACGGTCAGCAGGGTTGCTGTACTTCGCTGATGTACAGCAACCCCGCTGGCGGCGTTCCTCGACGTGGTCTGGTCACGTGGTGACCGGCATCTCCCGGGCTCGCTGTCGTGCTTGGGCACGTATTTCGGTGAGACGCGGGTGAAAGGCGTTGTGCCGGTTCTGATCGAGATTCAGCGGTAGGTCCAAGCGACTGATCAGGTCTGCCTCGACCGTCCACGGCTCCGGATGCTCCAGCCAGCACACACGCGCGTGCTCGGCCATCCACTCGCTCAGAACCGCCTCGCCGGCCTTGGTGAACGTCATCCGCTTGCCGCTGCTGCCGACGCGGCGCAACTCCAAGCCCAGCAGACACCCCAAAGTGAGCCGCAACGTGGAGCCATAGGCGTTTCCCCGGAAGTGATACCGCACCCGCTTACGCAGATTCTGCGTACTCGTCCGGCTCGTCATGTGCCGCGGCGCGATACCCACGTATAGGAGCCGACCTGACGGCAGACTCGGATGCGGGGGCTCCTCGAAATGCCACCCGTACACGCCGGCCACACGAGGCACCGGCCCCGGAAGCGACAAGACCTCTGTGGCCGACCAGAGTCGACCCGGACTGGTCAGAGCAGCAGCGTGCACACAAGCCTCCTGGAGCCGACCTACCGGTGTAGAAACTACGTCCTGATGCTGTCGACAGACTCACGAGCTTGGGAATCACCCTGCAGATCGGGCCAGTTGACCGGCGGGCTGGCAGAAATGCTGAGTGTCCTCGCTCGCCGCTCACGTCGCCGTGGCCCGCATCGTCCGTGATATACCGCCACTTCTGGTCCGCATCTGCTGCATCGACGTGTGGGGCCGTCGAGGGGCGCTATTGGTCGTACAGCTCGGGTGGATCTCTGCGATGCGATCCTCCAGGCGCCCGTTTCTCAGGTCTGCTAGTGCCGCCGCGTATCCGACTTCGATGGCCTGGGTCAACATGGTGAGCACTTCCACCGGCTCATGAACGAACCCGCCGCCCGACATCAGCATCGCTGCGGCCTGGCCAGCTGCTATCCCGTCCTGACTGTGCACGGTCCCCTCGTGCAGCCGGCTCACACCACCCGCCCAAGAGCGCACGTCGTCCTCTGAGAAGCCCATCGGTGACGGCACTACCCAGGCGCTACCTCGGATGGTCAGGCAGTGTGCCCTTTATGACGTGGGCGCGCCGACGATCACCTGTGAGCATGTGGACGGGCCTGACGTCGGTCAACTCATCGCCAGGCTTCCCGTGGCTTCCCGTCTGATGTGTGTGTGACACAGACGGTGCGGGCTCGCTGCTGCGCCGTGACGGGGTGGCTACCGGCGTCGCGTCGATGGGCGCCGGATATAGAGAACGATCAGTGTTGTCAGACCGGCGCCGCCGAGCAGTGCCAGGAAGCCGCCGAGGCGGAAGGTCTGGTTGGGGCCGAAGAGCACCCAACTTCCGCCGTACAGCAGGAAGAAGCTCAGGTAGGTCGGGAGGAAGAGGGAGCCTGTGTGCGGGAGGAAGTCCTGAGCTGTGAGCGGCCGGCGAGGCCGCCGTGGCCAATCGCGTATCCATGCCTTGGCTCGGTCGACGAAGGGCAGTTCGTCCGCTAGAGGGGACGCCTCTGTCACGCGGTGCCTTCCTCGCGGGGTGTGTTCTCCGGGCTTCGGCATAGCCGTACAAGTCTCGCAGACCGGTGAGGGTGGCCCAGGCCAGAGCGGTGGGACGACAGTCACCATCCGGCATCGACTGTCAGCTTCGGCCAACCTCGCACGGTCCAGAGACGGCCCAAGGACCGAGCCCCTGGCTTCGCGACGCGAAGGCACACGGATGTCACGACGCATCTCGCCCTCGCCGCAAGCTGCGTCGACCGCCCGGCTGGTGGTCTGGTCCTCTTCTCCTTCCATCCTCAAGATGCGAGCCATCTACCCGTACCGCAACGGCTTCGCTGCGTACGCCTGGGTCACGACGCCCGACGGCAAGCGCAAGTACGTCTACGGCAAGACGCGCCCCGAGGTCCATGAGAAGTGGGTCAAGCTCCACGCCGAGGCGAGAAAGGGGCCGGTCGCCACGCGGCACCGAACTGTGGCCGGCTTCCTCGATTACTGGCTGAGCTCTGTCGTGAAGCCCAACCTCGCTCCCCTGACGTACGTGGCGTACGAGGGTGCCGCCCGCCTCTACATCGCTCCGCACCTGGGCACCAAACGCCTGGACAAACTGACCGTGCGGGACGTGCGCGAGTGGCTGACGAAGCTCGCCGACACCTGCCAGTGCTGTGCGCAGCGCAAGGACAAGAAACGCCCGGCTGAGCGGCGGCGGTGCTGCGCCATCGGGAAGTGCTGCGAGCAGTACCCGAGCGGGCGCGTGGTGCAGATCGCGCGGGACACGCTCCGCGCGGCGCTGAGTCAGGCGATGCTCGAAGAGGAGGTCTCCCGCAACGTCGCCAAGCTCGTACGCGTCCCGAAGCCGCGGCGGCGGAAGGTCAAGGCGTGGTCCGTCGGGGAAGCGAGCAGTTTCCTGGAGCACGCTGTCACGGCCGACGATTCGCTCTACGCGGCCTGGGTCCTGGCGCTGACGCTGGGCCTGCGACGTGGGGAGATCCTGGGCCTCACATGGGAGTCCATCGACTTCGAGGCCGGAGAGCTGTACATAGACCACCAGCTCCAGCGGGCCGGCCGTGAGGTCCTGCACCGCGAGACCAAGACGGAGGACTCGGAGGACTTCCTGCCCCTCCCGGATCTCTGCCTCGCGGCACTGAAGCGACGTCGTCAGCAGCAAGACGCTGACCGGAAAGCGGCCCGTGATCGCTGGCAGGACTCACACGGCCTGATCTTCACCACCCGCTACGGCACCCCGATCGAGCCCGGCAACCTCACCCGCGCCTTCGCCGTCCGCATCCGCCAGGCCGGCGTCCGACCGATCCCGCTCAGGAATACCCGGCACACCGCCGGTTCCCTGCTCGTCGCGCTCAAGGTCCACCCCAAGGTGGCGCAACGGATCTTGCGGCACTCCAAGTTCACGATGACCTTCGACGTGTACTCGGAGGCGAGCGACGAGGAGATCCGTGACGCCCTGCAACGGCTCTCCTCCGGCTTCGGCCAAAAGCCAGACATGACGATCAGTCAGTAGCAATCACGTCGGCCGCTGCTCTCCGCGACAGACGGCTCCTGTTGGAGGTCCCGTTCCCACCATGGAACGGGGCCTCTCGGGGTTTGGGGACTTGGCTACTGGAGTCGAACTGGCAAAGTTCTGCACACATTTCAGCATCGATGCGACTACATGCTCGCAATAGGGCTAGAACTGGAGAACTCGGGCGGGCGGTGAGTCACCTCACTCCACCCCTGGATCCGGCACATGCGGATACGGGCCTGCATGGCTCAGCTCTGGAGAGGGGCAATTCATGGCGCAACTGGTTATCGGCAACGGACGCACCACGAGCGCCGAGTCATTCTGGTATGTACTCGGATGCATAGCTTTGGGAGCCTCCTACTTCGCAAAGGTGCCTGCCAAGAAGGCGCTCAGTGAGTACGGATTGATCGAGATGACGGGGGCCGAGAAGTTCTGGTACGTGCTGATGAACGTAGCTCTGGGCTCCGGGTACCTCGCAAAAGTGATCACCAAGAAAGCACTCTCCGAGGTGCACCGCGTCGAGTACGCGTATGGCACGCCCGACACGGCGAGCGAATCCGTGGAACCGGCCCCGTCCGTCAGTGCGCCACCCGGCAGCTCCAGCAGTCTGTGACCCTCGGCCCACACAGCAAGAACCCCAGTTGCTGTACTTCGCTGCTGTACAGCGCACAGAGGCCCCGTTCCGATCATGGAACGGGGCCTATGAGCTGCTGCTTCCTTGGAGCCGCCTGTCGGATTCGAACCGACGACCTTCTGTTTACAAGACAGATGCTCTAACCAGCTGAGCTAAGGCGGCGGGCCCGGCCCGCCTGTGCGTACGTGCAGGGGACCAGCGTGCCCGTGCAGTCTACCCACCCCGGCCAGGGGGTCCGCGATGCGGTTTCGTTGCTGCCCGACTGCTGACAAGACGCGTACCGGCGGGTTAGCGTCACCGCACGTTCACAGGAGTGAAACGTACTCCCCTTTACGACGGATCGTCCGGCACGTACCTGCCGGTGAAGGAGACAACAGCATGGCTACGGTCACGTACGACAAGGCCACCCGGATCTATCCGGGCGGCGACAAGCCCGCCGTCGACAAGCTCGACATCGGTATCGAGGACGGCGAGTTCCTCGTACTCGTCGGCCCCTCCGGTTGCGGCAAGTCCACCTCCCTGCGGATGCTCGCGGGCCTCGAGGACGTCAACGAAGGCGTCATACGCATCGGCGACCGCGACGTCACTCACCTGCCGCCCAAGGACCGGGACATCGCCATGGTGTTCCAGAACTACGCGCTCTACCCGCACATGAGCGTCGCCGACAACATGGGCTTCGCGCTCAAGATCGCCGGTGTGAACAAGTCCGAGATCCGCAAGAAGGTCGAGGACGCGGCGAAGATCCTCGACCTCACGGACTACCTCCACCGCAAGCCCAAGGCACTCTCCGGCGGTCAGCGTCAGCGCGTGGCGATGGGCCGTGCGATCGTCCGGGAGCCGCAGGTCTTCCTCATGGACGAGCCGCTCTCCAACCTCGACGCGAAGCTCCGCGTCCAGACCCGTACGCAGATCGCCGGTCTGCAGCGGCGCCTCGGCATCACCACCGTGTACGTGACCCACGACCAGGTCGAGGCCATGACGATGGGCGACCGGGTCGCCGTCCTCAAGGACGGGCTGCTCCAGCAGGTCGACACCCCGCGTCACATGTACGACCGCCCCGCGAACCTCTTCGTCGCCGGCTTCATCGGCTCCCCCGCCATGAACCTCGTCGAGGTGCCGATCACCGACGGCGGCGTGAAGTTCGGCAACAGCGTCGTGCCGGTCGAGCGCGAGGCGCTGTCGGCCGCCGTCGACAAGGGCGACAAGACCGTCACGGTCGGCGTCCGTCCCGAGCACTTCGACGTGGTCAACGGCGAGGGCTCCGACAAGGCCGTGTCCAAGGACGAGCCCGCGGGCGTGGCCGTCACGGTCAACGTCGTCGAGGAGCTCGGCGCGGACGGTTACATCTACGGCACGGCCAAGGTCGGCGGCGAGGACTGCGACCTCGTCGTCCGCGTCTCCGGCCGGAAGGTGCCCGAGAAGGGCGCCGTCGTGAACGTGGTGCCGCGCGGTGGCGAGACGCACGTCTTCTCCACCTCCACCGGCGAGCGCCTCAGCGACTGATCCGCCGCCCGGCCGCGCCGCTCAGCGCGCAGGGGCCGTATGCCTGCACAACAGCCGGGCATACGGCCCCTTTTCGCGTCTTTCCGGGCATTTTCGTGCACGGCGTCAACATCCGTCACGGACGCGCCTGTGCGCCGTCGCTCGCCGGAGTGACCGAATGTCGCCAAATCACCACTCTTCGCTACGATCGCCGGCGTGAACCACATTGCCCGCCGAATCGGCCGATCTCTCGCCCTCGTTCTCCCAGTCGTACTCGTCCTGTCCGGGACGCTCGCAGTCGTCCGCGTGCCATGGAGCTCGTCGTCCTCCTCCAGTACGCAGATGCTCACGGCGTCCGAGCACAGGGCGTCCACGAAAGCGACGTACCGGGCGCCCCAGGACGCGCTCCGCGACCGTCTCGTCGCCGAGCTGCAGGAGAAGGACCCCGGTGTGGCGCTGACCAGCCTCCAGCAGGAGATGTCGGAACGCCCGTCGCTGGCCAGGCACTGCGCGTCGCTCGCGCGGGCCCTCGGCCGTGCCGCCGTGCAGAAGTACGGCAGCGTGCAGCGCGCCAGCAGCTGGTCGCGGCCCGTCTGCGACACGTCGTTCGCGACCGGCGCGTCCCGGATGCTCGACCGCTGAGCCGCCACACCACCACCGAGCCCCATCACCACTGAGCCGGACGGCCGCTCAGTCGACGGCCGCTCCCTCGCAGACCGCTGAGTCGCAGGCCGCGCTCAGCCGTGCGGCTCCCGGGCCGTACGGGCTCCCGAGCCGTACGCCCCCGATGTGCTGACCGCCCGCCTGCCGACGACGGCTCCGCGGGCGTACGCCGCATAGGGTGCGCTGCATGATGCAGCTCCCCACCCAAGCCGTGATCCTGGCCGGCGGCCAGGGGACACGGCTGCGGCCGTACACCGACGACCGTCCGAAGCCGATGGTCGAGATCCCCGGCACCGGAACCCCCATCATCGGGCACCAGCTCGCGTGGCTGGCAGCTGAGGGCGTGACCGATGTCGTCGTCTCCTGCGGCCACTTGGCCGACGTGCTGGGCAACTGGCTGACGACGGCCGAGCTTCCGGGCGCCGCGGGACGAAGTGCCTTGCGGACCCGGGTCGTTGTGGAGGAGGAACCGCTCGGCCGTGGCGGCGGGCTGAAGTACGCGGCGGCCTCGCTGCCCCGGCCCGACGAGCCCTGGTACGCCACCAACGGCGACATCTGGACGCGGTTCGCACTGCGCGAGATGGCCGCGTTCCACGGCGAGCGGGACGCGGTCGCCACGCTCGCGCTCGCCCGCCCGCGCATCCCGTGGGGGGCGGTGGAGACCGATCCGTTCGGTCACATCCTCGACTTCATCGAGGCCCCGCCGTCGCCCTATCTCGTCAACGCCGGTGTGTACGTGTTCTCTTCGTCCTTCACTGCGATGCTTCCCGACCGCGGTGACCACGAGCGCACGACGTTCCCGCGGCTCGCCCGCCAGCGCCTGCTCGCGGGCTTTCAGCTGCCTCAGGGGGCGTACTGGCGGGCCATCGACACCGCCAAGGATCTGGAGGAAGCCGCAAAGGAGTTGAAGGACGCACAGGGGACGGGGCAGAAGCCGGGTCAGGAGGCCGGGCAGGGAACGGTGCGCGAGGCCGCACACGAGCGGTGAGGCCCGGCCGGTCCGGCAGCCCGGCAATCCAGCAGTCCGGCAGGCCCGGCGGCTCCCGTCCCCGCTGCAAGAGACAGGTCTCGTCCCCGCGACGAGAGAGGGGCCCCGGCCGGGGCCCCTCTCTCGTCGCTCCGCTGCCCCCTCAGCCCAGGAGGCCGCCCAGGCCTCCCCCGCCGCCCGAGGACGAGCCGCCTCCACCGCCCGAGGACGAACCACCGCTCCCGCCACCGGAGTTGGAGCCGCCGCTCGCGCCTCCGCCACCCGTGCCGCCACCGGTGGCGGTGCCGCCTCCGCCCTGTGTGGCGCGCGTGCCGGGCGCCGAGTGCCGAGGCGGCTGCGCACCGGGCACGGTCTGCCGCGGCGCCTGTACGGTCTCCCGCTGGCTCGGCGTGGACGAATCGCCCCGCCGCCCTTCGCCCGGCGACGCCGACGTCGAAGGCCCGCCCGAACGGCGGCTGTCGGCGCCGGCGTCCGCGCCCGCCGTGCGCCCGTCAGCGGGACGTCCGCTGTCGGTACGGGCACCCGGCTCCTCGGGGAGAGGCGAGCCGGGCAGCCGGTTCGTCGGCGGTTCCCCGGGCTCGGGCATCTTGGCGGTGTGCGAGGCACGAACCGCGCCGCCCAGCATGGAACCGGTCAGCATCGCGACCCCGGCGACGACGGACACGATCACGGCGCCCCGCTGCAGCACCCGCCGCCGCAGGTCCCGCAGTTCGGCCCGCGGCCCCAGCTTGCGCCACGCGTCGGCGGCGAGCCTGCCGTCAACGGAGTAGACGGGCGCGCCCGCGATGACCAGCGGGCTCCACGCGGCGAGATAGATGATGTCCGGCGTCTCGTACGCGGGTCCCGAGCTCCAGCTCACCGTCATCAGCAGTGCGGCCGAGAGCAGCACGCCGACGGAGGCGGCGAGCCGCTGCCAGAGGCCGCACACCGTCAGTACGCCGATGATGATCTGGAGAAACGCCACTGTCAGCCCGGAGCCGACGGGATGGGCCAGTGCGAAGTCCCGCAGCGGGGAGGCAATGGCCCAGGGTTCGAGGGAGCGCAGCCAGGTCACCATCGAGCCGCGCGCGTCACCGTCGAAGTAGACCGGGTCGCACAGCTTGCCCATGCCCGCGTAGACCGAGATGAAGCCCAGGAAGATCCGCATGGGCAGCAGCACGACGCCGAGGCTCATGCGGCGGCCCGGGTAGTACGCCTGACGGCCCGTGCCGACGACCGCCGCCCCCCGGGAGCCGGCCCGGACGTCGGCCTCGTCCTCCTCGAACTCCCTTTGTGCGAGGGGACGTTCGCCGCGCAGGGAGTCGTCGTCGTGCCCGCCGCGTGCACCCTGGTCGCCGAAGGCGCCGGGCTCGCCGTGTTCGCCGTACTCGCGGCCGTACTCACCGCGCCGGCCGTACGGGTCGTACTCGCCGGGCTCCGGGCCGTCGAAGGCCCCGCGCGCCGGGCGCACCCCGTACAGCAGCGACCGCGGATGCGGTTGTGTCGACTCGGGCGGACGCGGCCCGCGCGGGCCGACGACCGACGGCGGCGGAAGGGTGTCCTCGTCGATCCGCGGGAGCACCTGCGTGGTGGAGCCCGCTGGCTCCGCCGCGTCCCGGGCACCGGGATACGCCACATGCGACAGCCGGGTCGCCCCGGTGTCCTCGGGGCCGGTGTGGACGCCCCACACGACGGGCGTCACAGGCGGGTCGGAGGGCCCGTTGACGGACGGTCCCGCGACCGACGGTGCTGCGGTGGGCATGCCGGACACAGCGGGAATGTGTCCGGTGACGACGGGCTCGGCGGCGGGCGGCGCGAGCTGCACCCGGAAGCTCGCGTGTGTGACGACGACCTCAGCCGGATCAGAGGGGACCTTGACCGTGCTCAGCCCGGGTTCGTCGTCGAAGAAACCGCTCGGGCCGCCCTGTTGGGTGTCCCCAGGACGCCGGCCCGAGGGGTCGGGCGTGCGGGGTGTTCTGGTGTCCACACTCCACTAACCGAGTGACGGACACTTAAGACACTGCCTTGACCGCCCCGATCTGTCCGAGGCCCGTCAAGGCCGGCGGCGGCCCCGGTGACCTGCGCCCGGCTCGCCCGCCGGGTCAGGCGCCAGGCCCGGCGGGCGGGCGTCCGGACGTCTGGGTGTTCGGGTGTTCGGGTGTTCGGGTGTCCGGGTCCGGGTGTCCGGGCAGCCCGGCTCTCAGCTCCGCCGCCGCGCCGCTTCGTAGAGCACGACGCCCGCGGCCACACCCGCGTTCAGCGACTCGGCGCCGCCCGGCATCGGAATCCGTACGCGCACGTCGCAGGTCTCGCCCACCAGACGCGACAGGCCCTTGCCCTCGCTGCCGACGACGACCACCACCGGCCCGTCCAGCACGTCCAGATCCGGGAGTTCGACGTCGCCGTCCGCCGCGAGGCCGACGACCATCATCCCGGCCTTCTGGTAACTCTCCAGCGCACGCGTGAGGTTGGCCGCACGCGCGACGGGCGTGAGCGCCGCCGTGCCCGCCGAGGTCTTCCAGGCACCCGCCGTCATCCCCGCGGCCCGCCGCTCGGGTACGACGACGCCGTGCCCGCCGAAGGCCGACACGGAACGGACGACCGCGCCGAGGTTGCGGGGATCGGTGATCCCGTCGAGCGCGACGATCAGCGGGTCCTCGCCGTCTTCGAGCGCGGCCGCCGCAAGATCGTCCGGATGTGCGTACTCGTACTCCGGGACCTGCAGCACGAGACCCTGATGGTGCAGGCCCCTGGCCATGCGGTCCAGCTCAGGCCGTGGCGCCTCCATCAGATGGATGCCGCCGTCCTCGCCCGCGAGGCGCACCGCTTCGCGCACCCTGTCGTCGTTGTCGATGAACTGCTGCACGTACAGCGTCGTCGCCGGTACGTGCGCGCGCAGCGCCTCGACGACCGAGTTGCGGCCGACGACCAGCTCCGCGGCGCTCCTGCCGCCCCCCTTGCGCTGCGGACGTCCCTGCGCGCGCCGGGCCTTGGCCTGGGCGGCACGCTGCTTGGCGTGGCCCTTGCGCATCTCGGCGGGCGGCGTTGGGCCCTTGCCCTCCAGCCCGCGGCGCCGCTTGCCGCCGCTGCCGACCTGCGCGCCCTTCTTGTTGGACGTACGCCGGTTGGGGCGCTGGCTGTTCCCGGCCATCGGGCACCTGTTTCTTCTCTGCTGGGCTGCTGGGCTGCTGGGCTGGTTCGGCTGGTTCGGCTGCTGGGCTGCTGGGCTGCTGGGCGTCTGATGCGTCCGGTCCGCTGCGGCATGCACCCGGTACACGCGGGGCGCCGGCGTGGGGACCGGCTGCCGCCATTATTCCGGAGGGCAGGCCGTACCGAAGAAGTGGATCATCGGCGGAGGGCGCAGCCGCCCCCAGGGCCCCGTCGTGAAGGGAAGAGGGGTGCTCCGCGGACCGCTGCGAGGCGGTCGCCGTCCAGCGGCCGCGGCCGGGTGGCCGCCGTTCAGCCCCGCGGCCGGGTGGCCGCCGTTCAGTGGCCGCCGCTGCCGCCGAGCTCCCAGCGCGGACCGGACGGGGTGTCCTCGATGACGAGACCCGCCTGCTTCAGCTCGTCACGGATCGCGTCCGCCGTGGCGTAGTCCTTGCGCTCGCGCGCGGCCTGCCGCTGGGCGAGTACGAGGCGGACCAGCGAGTCCACGGCGTCACGCAGCTCACCGCCGCGGCCGGCGTCGGTCTCCGTGGACTGCCAGCGCGCGTCGAGCGGGTCGAGACCGAGGATGCCGAGCATCGCCCGTACGTCCGCGAAGGCCTTCGCCGTGGCCTCCTTGTCGTCCTCGCTCATCGCGGCGTTCCCGTGCCGGACCGTCGTGTGCAGGACGGCCAGCGCCTGCGGGACGGCGAAGTCGTCGTCCATCGCCTCGGCGAAGGCGGCGGGGACATCGTCCGCCGGAGGCGTGTCGCCGACCGTCTCGCCCGCGCGCTGCAGGAAACCCTCGATGCGGCCGAAGGCGTGGTCGGCCTCGCGCAGCGACTCCTCGCTGTACTCGATGGTCGAGCGGTAGTGCGGCGAACCCAGGTAGTAGCGCAGGACGATGGGGCGCCAGTGCTTGACCATCTCGCTCACGAGCACCGAGTTGCCGAGCGACTTGCTCATCTTCTCGCCGCTCATGGTGACCCAGGCGTTGTGCGCCCAGTAGCGGGCGAATGCGTCGCCGTACGCCTTCGACTGCGCGATCTCGTTCTCGTGGTGCGGGAAGACCAGGTCGACGCCGCCGCCGTGCAGGTCGAAGGAGGGGCCGAGGTACTTGTGCGCCATGGCCGAGCACTCCAGGTGCCATCCGGGACGCCCGCGGCCCCACGGCGTCTCCCAGCTCGGCTCGCCGGGCTTGGCGGCCTTCCACATGGCGAAGTCGCGCGGGTCGCGCTTGCCGGTCTCGCCCTCGCTCTCGGGCTGCAGGAGGTTGTCCAACTCCTGGTTGGAGAGCTGGAGATAGTCCTCGTACGAGCGGACGTCGAAGTACACGTTCCCGTCCGCCGCGTAGGCGTGGCCCGTGTCGATGAGCTTCCGCATCATCTCGATCATCTCGGGGACGTGGCCCGTGGCGCGTGGCTCGTACGTGGGCGGCAGGCAGCCGAGGGCGTCGTACGCGGCGGTGAAGGCGCGCTCGTTGTCATAGCCGATCGCCCACCAGGGGCGGTTCTGCTCGACGGCCTTGACGATGATCTTGTCGTCGATGTCCGTCACGTTCCGCACGAACGTGACGTCGTAGCCGCGGTGGGTGAACCAGCGGCGCATGATGTCGAAGTTGAGGCCCGACCTGATGTGCCCGATGTGCGGGGCGGCCTGCACGGTGGCGCCGCACAGATAGATCGAGACATGGCCCGGCGTCTGCGGGACGAAGTCGCGGATCTGCCGGCTGCTGGTGTCGTACAGGCGAATGCTCACGCGACCAGGGTAGTGGGCCCGTGAGACCGGGTGCCCCGCACACCGGGCAAGGTGCGCCGGACCGGCGGCGGACGGCGGCGACGGCAGGTGTCAGCGCCTTCGGGTGCTGGAGGCCGGGTGCCGGGTGCCGGGTGCCGGGTGCCGGTTACAGCGGACAGTTGACAGCTGACGGATATCAGCTGACGGGTGACAGGTAACAGATGACAGATTTCAGAATCTGTCAGAGCCGCCCCGCGACCTTCCTGGGGCTCACCCGCACCACCACTCGCTCGGCGTCCTGCTCCCAACGCGGGTTGAACTCGGCGTAGTTCTTCCCGACGTACTTCTGGGCCAGCTCGTCGATCAGCTCGCGCCCGCCCTCGGTGGTCAGGGTGACGGTGCCGCGGATCTCCGCGTACGTGTACGGGGCGTCCGCGGGCTGCACCATCACCGTCACGCGGGGGTCCCGCTTGAGGTTGAGGGTCTTGCGGCGGTCCAACGTGGTGGAGATCAGCAACTCGTCGCCGTCACGCTTCACCCATACCGGTGAGACCTGCGGGCTTCCGTCGGGCTGGATCGTCGCGATGCTGACGAAAACGGGGGTGTCCAGAACCTGCCTGAGGTTGTCGGAGAGCTGTGCTGCTGCCAAGGCTGTCGCCTTCTCTCGGAGGATCGTCGGTTCCGCGGCCGCGCGCCGGCCGCCTCACCTTCAACACCCTTACGGCACCCGGTGTTCCGGGCAGCAGCCCCTTCTCACACGTGCGGCGGCAGCACCAGCGCGGTCGCGGTCGCGGCCAGGCCCTCGCCGCGACCGGTCAGGCCGAGCCCGTCCGTCGTCGTCCCGGACACGGACACCGGGGCGCCGACCGCCGCGGACAGCGTCCGCTGTGCCTCGTCCCGCCGCTTGCCGACCTTGGGCCGTACGCCGATGACCTGGACCGCGACATTGCCGACGGTGAAGCCCTCCGCTCGCAGGATCCGTGCCGCCTCGGTCAGCAGGGCCACCCCGGACGCGCCTGACCACTCGGGGCGGCCCGTGCCGAAGTGGGCGCCGAGGTCGCCGAGGCCGGCCGCGGAGAAGAGCGCGTCGCACGCGGCGTGCGCGGCGACGTCGCCGTCCGAGTGCCCGGCGAGCCCGTAGCGCTCGCCCTCCCAGAGCAGACCGGCGCACCACAGTTCGCGTCCCTCTTCGAAGGCATGCACGTCGGTGCCGATGCCGACCAGGGGGACGAGCGGCGGCCCGCCCTGAGTCGCCTGTGCCTGGGCCTGGGCCCGCGCACGCGCCTGCGCCTCCGTCCGCGCCCGCTCTCGCGGCTCAGAAGCCATCGGTCGCGCGCCTCCTCGCCAGGACGGCCTCGGCCAGTACGAGGTCCAGCGGCCGGGTCACCTTGAACGCCTCGTCGTGCCCCGGGACGACGACCACCTCGACGCCGAGACGCTCCACCATGCCCGCGTCGTCCGTCGCCCCGTCGCCCTCGCGCACCACCTGGGCGTGCGCGGCGGCGAGCACCTTCAACTCGAAGCCCTGCGGAGTCTGCACGGCCCGCAGCCGCGAACGCTCGGGGGTGCCGGTGACCGGCTCGGCCTCCCCGTTCCCGCGCACCTGCACCTCCTTGACGGTGTCGGACACGGGTAGCGCCGGTACGACGGCCGGTGCTCCCTCCCGTACGGCCGCCGCCACCGCGTCCACGGTCTCGACGGGCACGAGGGGGCGGGCGGCGTCGTGCACGAGCACGGAGTCGACGTCGTCCGGCAGCGCCGCGAGACCCAGACGCACCGAGTCCTGACGCGTCTCGCCGCCGGGGACGACCACGATGTCGGTCGAGGTCTCCGCGGGACCCGTGTGCTCGTCCAGCAGGCGACGGACCTCGTCGGCGCCGTCCGGCGGTGCGACCACGACGACCAGGGAGACGGCGCGTGAGCGGGCCATCGCCCGCACGGCGTGCACCAGCATCGGCGTGCCGCTCAGCGCACGCAGCGCCTTGGGGGCGCCCGGGCCGAGGCGGATGCCACGGCCCGCGGCGGGGATGACGGCGGCGGTGCGGTGGCCGGAATCGCCGGCGGGAGTGCCCCCGCCTGCTCCTTCCGGGTGGCCCTGATGCGACTCGCCCGCGGATTGCATTGACATCGGTTCCACGTTCAGGTTTGTGTCCTCAGCCGGTGTGGGTATGGCCTGGGGTACCCCCAGCCGTAGGTTGGGGGCGTGCCGGGCGCGAAGCCTTGACCGGCCCTTCCGTGATTTCTGGTCGAGGCGGTTGCCCGGGCCCGGCACGCTCACGGCAGTTGTGAGTGAACGTGACTGAGCACAGCACACCGGGCAGGTTTGAGGTTACTGAACGCAGCCCGGGGCCGCCGGCACAGGTGGAGGCAAGGCAGTGCGCGAGCACCGCAGTGCGGACACATGTGCGGACATGCCGCAGCGCCCGGCGACGTGACGACGTCACTCGGGCACTGCGGCACAGCCTTGCTCTACTACTGCTCAGACTTGCTCACTGCGGGCTTGCTTACCGCGAGGCGGGGTGAACGGCCTGCCCTGCCGGCTCTGCTCTCTCGGCTCCCGAGCGGTCAGGACGCGAGGACCTCGTCGAGCAGCGCCTCGGCCTTGTCCTCGTTCGTGTTCTCCGCGAGAGCGAGCTCGCTCACCAGGATCTGGCGGGCTTTGGCGAGCATCCTCTTCTCACCGGCGGAGAGCCCGCGCTCGCGCTCACGGCGCCAGAGGTCACGCACGACCTCCGCCACCTTGATCACGTCGCCGGACGCCAGCTTCTCGAGATTCGCCTTGTAGCGCCGGGACCAGTTGGTCGGCTCCTCGGCATACGGTGCGCGGAGCACCTCGAAGACCCTGTCCAGCCCGTCCGAACCGACCACATCTCGTACGCCCACGAACTCCGCATTGTCCGCCGGCACACGAACCGTCAAGTCGCCCTGCGCAACCTTCAGAACCAAGTAGGTCTTGTCCACGCCTTTGATCTGGCGAGTTTCGATAGCCTCGATCAGCGCGGCCCCGTGATGGGGATAGACCACGGTGTCGCCAACCTTGAACGTCATGTGTCAGGTACCCCTTCCGTGACTATCCAGAGTAACACGGAATCGGGCTCTTCTGAATGGCGTTTTCGCAGGTCAGACCGCATCTCGGGGCTTGACAAGCGGCCCTGTTACGTGCTGCGGGCACCGCCCCGGGACGGGTATTCGCAGGTGGGGGCACTTCTGTACGCGGCTCGAAACACAACGGACACGCGTGAAGAAGGTGCTTCAGAAAGCATCTGCTGTCCGTTTTGTCCGACTGTAAGTCGTCGCCCGTTCGGCTCTCTTCGCCCCTTCCCGGACTTTCCCAAGAATTGATCAGCAGTTCCGCTGATCAATTCACAAGCCGTTCGCATTCTTTACCGGGAAACGGCCTAGCCGGATGTGGCCGGCACGCGCTCCCGCGTACGAGCGGGCCCGCGCGGCGCGCGGCGGGAGGGCCGCGTGCGGAGCGCCGCCGGGCGCTCGGTAACCTGAGCGGCGCCACAGATCAGGTCACAGATGACAGATGACAGATCGCCGTATCCGTCCGCGACCGGCACGTAGTTCGGCCGCCAGAGCTCGCCCAGGAGTTGCCGCCGCCGTGAGCAGCAGCATTCGACGCGGCACCCTTGCCGCCACCGCCCTCGCGCTCGCCGTCGTCACACTGTCCGCCTGCGCAGCCGGACATGACGCGGAGACCCTCGAGATCAAGCCGGACAACGCCGCGACGTCCGTCGGCTCCGTCAAGGTCCAGAACGTCAACATCATCACGCCCGACTCCGGGCCGGGCCCCTCCGCCGTGACGGCACGGATCTTCAACGAGGGCTCCAAGGACGAGACTCTTACGGCCATCACCGTCAAGGGCGCCGGTGCGCGCGTGAAGCTCCGCCCCGCGAAGGGCGAGCAGAAGCTGACGGTGCCGGCGGGCGGCTCGCTCGCACTGGGCGGCAAGGGCAACGCCTCCGCCGAACTGCCCGAGGCAGGTGCGGGTGCCGTGCAGGACGGGAACGCACAGCCGATCTCGTTCGACCTGAGCCGTACGGGCAAGGTGACGCTGCGGGCGACGGTGGTGCCCGCGCACGGCGACTACAAGCACTTCGGCCCGACGGTCGCTCCCTCGCCCAGCACGACCTCCGCCACGCCCTCGGGCTCCCCGTCGTCCTCGCCGTCGGAGTCGTCGCCGGGCAGCCCGTCCGAGGAGGCCGCGGGCGCCGAGTCGCCGGGTGCCGGTGACGACGACACGGACGACGCGGGCGAGGCCGGGTCCGAGCACGAAGGCGAAGAGGCCGAGGCGGAAGGTCACGCCTCGGGGCACTGAGCTGTCCGCAGCCATCCGCCCTCCGGCCACCGGAACATGCGTGAGGCCCCGTCCGTACGGACCGTACGGACGGGGCCTCACGCGTCATGCGGCTTCCGCTTCGGGGGCGTTCGGGCGCGGGCCGGGGGCCGGAACCCGAACGCGAGTGCGGCCTACGGCTCGAACTTGTAGCCCAGGCCCCGGACCGTCACGAGGAAGCGGGGTGCGCCCGGGTCGGGCTCGATCTTGGCGCGCAGACGCTTGACGTGGACGTCGAGGGTCTTGGTGTCGCCCACGTAGTCGGCACCCCAGACCCGGTCGATCAGCTGCATACGCGTCAGCACCCTGCCCGCGTTCCTGAGCAGCATCTCCAGGAGGTCGAACTCCTTCAGCGGCAGGTCGATCTTGCTGCCGGAGACGGTGACGACGTGCCTGTCGACGTCCATGCGGACGGGCCCGGCCTCCAGGGCCGCGGGTGTGACCTCCTCCGGCTCGCCCTGGCGGCGGAGCACGGCCCGTACCCGCGCGACCAGTTCGCGCGAGGAGAAGGGCTTGGTCACGTAGTCGTCGGCCCCTATCTCCAGGCCGACGACCTTGTCGATCTCGCTGTCCTTGGCGGTGACCATGATGACGGGGACGTTGGAACGGCCGCGCAGCTGGCGGCAGACCTCGGTGCCGGGCAGGCCCGGCAGCATCAGGTCGAGCAGCACCAGGTCGGCGCCGTTGCGTTCGAATTCGTCGAGCCCGTCCGGACCGGTGGACGCGATGGCGACTTCGAAGCCTTCCTTGCGCAGCATGTACGACAGTGCGTCGCTGAACGATTCCTCGTCCTCGACGACGAGCACTCGGGTCACGGGAGGACCTCCGGGGCGGTTTCAGGGGCGCGCGGCAGCCCGCGCGGCGGTGAGAACGGGGAACTGGAGGAATGGGGAGAGGAACGGGGAGTGGGAGCGGAAGAGGGGGGAGGGGAGGAGACGGAAGCGGAAGCAGCACTGGGAGGGGATTCGGAGCGCGTGGCGCCGCGGCCCGTACCACCGGGTGCGGAAGCCGCGTATCCGGCGGATCCCCGCGACAGGTTCCGGAACTGCCGGGGCTCCTCGGGCCCGTCGGAGTCCGGACGGTCCGCGGGAGCCGGTGCCCCGGTCGGGGCCGGGGAGTCAGCCGGGGCCGGGGAGTCGGCCGGGGCCGGGAGCTCGTCCGCGGCCTCCGGGTCGTCCCCGTAGTCGAAGTCCGCCGGTTCCACGGGGATTCCGGACGGACGGCCGCTCCCGCGCGCCGCCTCCTCGGTCCGGCTCCGCGCGCTGCCGGCCTCCGGCAGCCGGAGCGTGAATGTGGAGCCCTGTCCTTCGGCGCTCCACACGGTGACCTCGCCGCCGTGCGACGCGGCCACATGCTTGACGATGGCGAGCCCCAGGCCGGTGCCGCCGGTGGCACGTGAGCGGGCCGGGTCCACGCGGTAGAAACGTTCGAAGACGCGGTCCTTGTCCCGCTCGGAGATGCCGATGCCCTGGTCGCTGACCGATATCTCGATGAGGTCGCCGCCGGGGGCGGCGACCCTGCGGCCCGCGATGCCGACGCGGGTGCGGGCGGGCGAGTAGTTCACCGCGTTCTCGACGAGGTTGCCGAGGGCCGCAGCGAGCTGGCTGCGGTTGCCCCATACGTGGAGCCCGCCGTCGTCGCCGGAGCCGGCACCCGTGCCCGTGCCCGTGCTCGTACGGCCCGCGACGAGGGTGATGTGCTTGCTGCCCGCCGACTGGCGGCAGCGGTCTATCGCCTCGGCCATCAGCTCGTCGACGCCGACCCGCTCGGAGTCCCCCATGGGGTCGTCGTTCTGCACGCGGGAGAGGTCGATCAGCTCCTGGACGAGGCTCGTCAGCCGCGTCGACTCGTACTGCATGCGCCCCGCGAAGCGCTCGACCGCCTCCGGGTCGTCCGCCGCGTCCAGGACCGCCTCGGAGAGCAGGGAGAGCGCGCCGACGGGGGTCTTGAGCTCGTGGCTGACGTTGGCGACGAAGTCGCGCCGTACGGCTTCGATGCGGCGGGCCTCCGTCATGTCCTCGACCAGCAGCAGCACCAGCCGCGAGCCGAGGGGGGCGACGCGCGCGGAGACCGCGAGGGCGTCTCCCCGGCCCGTGCCCCGGCGTGGGAGGTCCAGGTCGACCTGCCGTATCTCGCCGTCCCGCCTGGTGTCGCGGGCCATCTTCAGCATCGGCCCCACCGCGAGGGTGCCGCCGCGGACGAGCCCCAGCGCGTACGCGGCGGAGCTGGCCTTGACCACTTCGTCCGCCTCGTCGAGGACGACGGCGGAGGAGCGCAGCACGGAGAGCACGGTGTCCACGCCGGGCGGAAGGACGGCCTCGGTGTGCAGCGACGAGCGCGTGGGACGGGCCTGGTCGCGCTCGCTCCAGCGGAACGCCAGCATCGCGATCACACCGGTCAGCACTCCGGCGATCGCTGCCGCTGCGGCGACCGCCGCGTTCACGTTCATGTCTCCAGGCTATGCGCGCTCGCCGACAGCGCCCCAGGGGAAGCAGGAGACCTCGAACACTCGTCTCCCAGAGTTCACCTTCAGGCCCCGGCCGGTTCACCCGTGAGGTCGGCGACGGACGCATTCCGGACGGAGCGTGGGAGCGTGGAGGGCCCAGGCCCGGCCTCAGGGCCCTCTGTCGAGAGAAACATGCGAGGGAAGGACAGCCATGCGTGACGCGTACCACGAGGAGCTGGACTCGATCAGCGACAGCCTGGTCGACATGGCCCGGTTCGTCGGCTCTGCGATCGGCCGCGCCACGACGGCGATGCTGGACGCGGATCTGAAGCTGGCAGAGAGCGTCATCGCCGCGGACGAGAAGGTCGACGACATCCAGCGCGACCTGGAGGCCCGTGCGATCCAGCTTCTGGCGCGGCAGCAGCCCGTCGCCACCGACCTGCGGATAGTCGTCACCTCGCTGCGGATGAGCGCCGATCTGGAACGCTCCGGCGACCTGGCACAGCACGTCGCGAAGGTGGCGCGGCTGCGCTTCCCGGACTCGGCCGTGCCGAAGGACCTGCAGGCGACGCTGCTGGAGATGGGACAGCTCGCGCAGCGGCTGATGGCGAAGGCCGCCGAGGTCATCATCACCAAGGACGTCGATCTGGCGCTGCAGCTGGAACAGGACGACGACGCGATGGACGACCTGCACCGCACGCTCTTCCAGCACCTCATGGACGACCGCTGGCACCACGGCATCGAGACGGCCGTGGACGTGACGCTGCTCGGCCGTTACTACGAGCGCTTCGCGGACCACGCCGTATCGGTGGCGCGCCGAGTGGTCTACCTGGTCACCGGGGACTACGCCGACGAGATGGACCCGGCGACGGCGGCGGCCGGCGACGGCACGGCACCGGTCGAAGGCGCCTGAGCGCGCCTCAGCGACCGGCCGACCGAGCACCGGAGCGCCGGAGCGCCCGATCCTGCGGGATAGCGGGCGGGCCGGTCACGGAAAGCCCGCAGACTGCGCGCGTGATGCGCCATGTGCAACGACGCGCCCTTGATGCGCCCATGGAACCGGTCCGAGTGTGGGCAGGAGACCGGGGAGGGAAAAGGAGGGAAGTCATGGCTGATCACAGCGATCGGGCCCTGTCCCCCGCGCAGTCCGAGGACCGGCCGTCCCTGCACGTACTGGGGGCGTGCGGGTGCGGGCCCGGCTGCGGCTGCGGATGCCAGTCCGGCGGGCCGTGTCAGTGCGGCGGCGCCTGCGGCTGAGGCGGTGTCCGCCGCGGTCTCGGTCCACGTCCTGCCGAGGCTGCACCCGGCTGCCACCCCAGTGAGGGCAGACGCCGAGGGCCCTGCCCGGTTCGACGGGGCAGGGCCCTCAGCTCTGCGCTCTGCGGTACGGGACGGGCACGGGGGCGTGCCCGTACCGCTACTTCTTGCCCTGGTTCTTCACGGCCTCGATCGCGGCCTTCGCCGCCTCCGGGTCGAGGTACGTGCCGCCCCGCGTCACCGGGTGGAAGTCCGCGTCCAGCTCGTAGCTGAGGGGGATGCCGGTGGGGATGTTCAGGCCCGCGATCTCGTCGTCGGAGACGCCGTCGAGGTGCTTCACGAGGGCGCGCAGGGAGTTGCCGTGCGCGGCGACCAGGACGGTGCGCCCGGCCAGGAGGTCGGGGATGATGCCGTCGAACCAGTACGGCAGCATGCGCGCCACGACGTCCTTGAGGCACTCGGTGCGCGGGCGCAGCTCGCTCGGGACGGCCGCGTAGCGCGGGTCGTCGCTCTGCGAGAACTCGGAGCCGTCGGGCAGTTCGGGCGGCGGGGTGTCGTACGAACGGCGCCAGAGCATGAACTGCTCCTCGCCGAACTCGTCACGGATCTGCGCCTTGTCCTTGCCCTGCAGGGCTCCGTAGTGCCGTTCGTTGAGCCGCCAGGAGCGGCGGACCGGGATCCACAGCCGGTCGGCGGACTCCAGTGCGAGCTGTGCGGTGCGGATCGCCCGCTTCTGCACCGAGGTGTGCAGCACGTCGGGCAGCAGCCCGGCGTCCTTGATCAACTCGCCGCCGCGGACCGCCTCCTTCTCGCCCTTCTCGGTGAGGTTCACGTCCACCCAGCCGGTGAACAGGTTCTTCGCGTTCCAATCGCTCTCTCCGTGCCGGAGGAGGATCAGCTTGTACGGTGCGTCGGCCATGCGGAGCACCCTACTGGGTGTGTCCGCCGGTGTGTTCGGAGGCGATATCCGGCCGACGCGGTGTGGCTCCCGCGCACATGTGTCGGCGGCCGGTTCGTCCCTACGGTCACGCCATGACCCCCGAGAATCCCGCAGCTGACAAGAGCCCGACGCCCTCGTCCGCGTCCTCGTCGCCGGCCTCGCCGGCACCGTCGTCCTCGTCGCCCCCGCCGTCCTCGTCGCTGAAGCGCGTCGTCGCCGCGAGCCTCGTCGGTACGACCATCGAGTGGTACGACTTCTTCCTCTACGGCTCGGCCGCAGCAATCGTCTTCGACAAGGTCTTCTTCCCGAGCTCCGACCCGCTGGTCGGCACCCTGCTGGCGTTCCTCACCCTCGCGGTCGGCTTCGCCGCACGCCCCATCGGGGCGCTGGTCTTCGGGCACTACGGCGACCGGATAGGCCGCAAGAAGCTGCTGGTGCTCAGCCTCCTGATGATGGGCGGTGCGACCTTCGCGATCGGGCTGCTGCCCAGCCATGCCGCGATCGGCACGCTCGCGCCCGTACTGCTGACGGTGCTGCGCCTGGTGCAGGGCTTCGCACTCGGCGGCGAATGGGGCGGCGCGGTGCTGCTGGTCTCCGAGCACGGGGACGCGAAGCGCCGCGGCTACTGGGCCTCGTGGCCGCAGACGGGCGCGCCCGCCGGGCAGTTGCTGGGCGTGGCCGTGCTGGCGGTGATGACGGCGCTGCTGTCGGAGGCGGCGTTCGTGAGCTGGGGCTGGCGCGTGCCGTTCCTGCTGTCGGGCGTGCTGGTCGGAGTGGGGCTCTGGATCCGGCTGGCCGTCGACGAGTCGCCGGTCTTCAAGGAGGCCCGCGAACGCGCCGAGGCCCGCAAAGCGGAGGCCGCGATGACGGGCGGGGACAAGCAGGTGGAGAAGATGCCGCTGGTCGCGGTGCTGCGCTTCCACTGGAAGGACGTGCTCATCGCCATGGGTGCGCGGATGGCGGAGAACATCACCTTCTACGTCATCACCGCCTTCATCCTCGTCTACGCCACCAAGGAGCTGGGACTGTCCCAGCAGACCGCGCTCAACGCCGTGCTGATCTCCTCGGCGGTGCACTTCGCCGTGATCCCCATGTGGGGTGCGCTCTCCGACCGGGTGGGGCGGCGTCCCGTCTATCTGCTGGGAGCCGTCGGCACCGGCCTGTGGGTCTTCCCGTTCTTCCAGCTGCTGGACACCAAGAGCTTCGGTGCGATCGTGCTCGCGGTGATGGTCGGTCTGGTGCTGCACGGTGCGATGTACGGCCCGCAGGCGGCCTTCTTCTCGGAGCTGTTCGCCACGAGGCTGCGCTACTCCGGTGCATCCATCGGCGCGCAGTTCTCGTCCGTGGCGGCCGGTGCGCCGGCGCCGCTGATCGCCACCGCGCTGCTCGCGGACTACGGCAACTCGACACCGATCGCTCTGTACGTGATCGCGGCGGTGCTGCTCACGGTGATCGCCATCGTCTGCGCGAAGGAGACCAGCCGGCAGGACCTGACGAAGATCGGCCAGGACGACGCCGTCGAACACACCCCGGCGGCGGGCGCGGCGGCCGGCACCGCGCCCGGGGCGGGCTCAGCCTCCGACCGCTCCCGCGAGCCGGTTCAGCCGTAGCGCGAGCTGCGTCTCGAGGGCGCGCTCCGGGGACTGCCAGTCGTCGCCCAGCAGCCTGGCCACACGCTCCAGGCGCTGGGCGACGGTGTTGACGTGCACGTGCAGCTCGTCCTTGGCGCGTGCGGGGCTCATGCCGCACGCGAAGTAGGCGTCCATGGTGGCCACGAGGTCGGTGCCGCGGCGTGCGTCGTAGTCGAGTACGGGCCCGAGTGTGCGGCGTACGAAGCTGCCGACGTCACGGCTGTCGGTGAGCAGCATGCCGATGAAGCCGAAGTCCTCGGCGGCGGCGCCCTGTCCGGAGCGTCCGAGGAGCCGCAGCGCGTCCACGCAGCGCCGCGCCTCCGGGTACGCCGCGGCCACGGCCCCGGACACGGCGGCGGGTGCCGGGACCGGGGCCGAGGCGCCGACCGTGACGGGTGCGCCCGCCGAGTGCCCGAGCTGCGGGGCGATGTCCTGGGCGGTGCCCGAGGGGGTGCCGCCGGCGGGCAGCGGCAGCAGGAGCACGATGCCGCCGTCCCTGGCGGCGGCCAGCCCGTGGCGGGTCGCGGCCAGATGGGAGGCGGCGGCCCACAGGCGCTGCCTTCCCAGGCTCTCCTCCTTCTCCCCGCCGGCGTTCTTCTCCCACTCGGGGTGCCCTTCGAGGCGGGCGCTGAGCAGTACGTGGGGTGCGTCTAGGTCCGCCTGGAGCCGTGCCGCGCGGTCGCGCAGCAGACGCGGGTCGTGGCTCGTGGAGTCCAGGAGGTCGTCGAGCAGTTCGCCGCGCACGCGCTGTTCCGCCTCACCCGCGGATCGGCGTGCGAGCAGCAGCAGGGACGTGACCATCGCGGCACGCTCGAAGGTGCGCTGGTCGACGGGGTCGAGGGCGGGATGTCCGTGCAGCACCAGGGCGCCCAGCAGTTCGCCGCCCGCGGAGACGGCGGTGACCCAGGTGCCGCCGTCGCGCATGGCGTATCCGGCGCTGCGTGAGCGCTCCACGGCGGGACGGGCGGACGCGGTCGCCGGTTCGACGAACTCGACGCGGCCGGCGAGCACTTCGGAGACCGCGGCGGCGACGTCCGTCACGTCGCCGCCGCGCAGCACAAGTTCGGTGAGCCGGTCGTGGACGTCGCTCGCGCGTTCCATCGTCTCGTTGGCGGTCTCCAGCTCCGCCATGGCGTCGCGGGTCTCGGAGAGCAGCCGCGCGGTGTCGATCGCGACGGCCGCGTGTGCCGCGAACGAGCCGAGCAACGCGATCTGTTCGCGCTCGAAGACGCGTGCGCGGCGGTCGGCCGCGTACAGGACGCCGATGACGTCGCGTCCGCCGAGCAGCAGCGGCACACCGAGGATGGCGATCAGGCCCTCCTCGCCGACGGCCGCGTCGATGGCGCCCGTGTGCCGGAAGCGCTCGTCCGCCGGGTAGTTGTCGGTCACGTACGGGCGTGCGGTCTGCGCCACGAGTCCGCCGAGCCCCTCGCCCATGCCGAGACGCACCTGCTGGAAGCGGGCCGAGACCGAGCCCTCGGTGACGCGCATGTAGGTGTCGCCGCGCTCGTGGTCGGTGAGGGTCATGTACGCGACCTCGGTGCCCAGGAGCGACCTCGCCCGCTGCACGATGGCGCGGAGCACGTCGTCGAGGTCGCGCAGCCCCGCCAGGTCGTGGACGGTCTCGATGAGCGCCGTCAGCTCGGCCTCGCGCCGCCGCCGTCCCTCAAGCTCGGCCCGGATGCGCAGCGCCTGCAGCTTGCCGCTCTCCAGGGCGGCGAGCTCGCCGGGCGATGCCCCGGCCTCGCGGGCGCGGACCAGGGGTTCGTCGTACTCCTCGGCGGGCGCACGGCGGGCGAGGAGGTCCAGGTAGGCGGCGTGGGACGGGCGGGCTTCGGGCATGGTCACAGGCTTACCCGCGGTGGGGTGCGTGACGCCAGGGGCGGATGGCGGGGGTACTTCCCCTGGCTTCGCCGGGGAGACCCCACCCCACGCGCAGCCGTGGGGGAGGCTGACCGGCGCACGGGCGTACGGGTCCGCCGGCGCGCATGCGTACGGGGCCACGGGCGAGCGTCCGTACGGGGCCGCCGGCACCCGCCCGCGCGAGGCGGCCCGGTGGGACGACGCCCACGGGGACCGGTCAGTGGGCGGTCCACGCGCCGTCGAGGGGAAGCGACGCACCGGTGATGAACGACGCCTCCGGTGTGCACAGATAGGCGACGGACTCGGCGACCTCCTCCGGCTCCAGCAGCCGCTTGAGCGCGGAATGAGCCAGCAGGATCTCCGAGACGACCCGGTCGGCGGAGATGCCGTGGGCGGCGGCCTGGTCGGCGATCTGCCGTTCCACCAGGGGCGTACGTACGTAGGCGGGGCTGACGCAGTTGGACGTGACGCCGTGCTCGGCGCCCTCCAGCGCGGTGACCTTCGAGAGGCCCTCCAGGCCGTGCTTGGCCGAGACGTAGGCCGACTTGTACGGCGAGGCGCGCAGCCCGTGCACGGAGGAGATGTTCACGATCCGGCCCCAGCCCTGCTCGTACATGTGCGGGAGCGCGCCGCGCACCAGCCGGAAGGGCGCCTCCAGCATCAGCGTGAGCAGCCTGCGGAAGTCCGCGGGCGGGAACTCCTCGATGGGACGGACCAGTTGGGCGCCCGCGCCGTTGACGAGGATGTCGGCCCCGGCCGCCGCCTCCTCGGCGGCGTCCAGCCCGTCCGGGTCGGTGAGGTCGAGGGGGTACGGCTGCGCCCCGCCGCCCGACTCGGCGTCCTGCAGGGCACGGAGCCCCTCGGCGTCGCGGTCGGCCGCCCGGACCTTCGCCCCCGCCGCCGCCAGTCTCAGGGCACAGGCGCGGCCGATGCCGCTCGCGGCACCGGTGACCAGCGCGGTGCGCCCGGTCAGGTCGAGGGCGACGGAGTGCGGCCCGGCGGGGCCCGGGCCCGGTGTCAGCTGCTCGGTCATGCGGCAACGCTAGGCCGGTGCGTGTGGCCGCCCAATGTGGTGGCGCCACACTCGCGCCCGGCGACCGCTGGACGTACGACACGTTCGGACGGCGCCTTCAGGGCTTCTACCGTTCGGCGTAACGCTCGATGCGTCCCCGACGGGACACCCCCACAGAAGGAGCGCCATGAAGGCACCGTGCTCGAAAGCCGCTCTGTTACTGACCGCGACCGTCGCGATGACCGCGCTCACCACCGCGGGACTCACCGCCGTCACCGGGGAGACGTCCCTGGCCGCGGTCCCGGTGGCTCAGGCGGTGGACGCGGGAGAGATGAAACCCGGAGAAGCCGCAAAAAGTGCGAAAGGTTCGGGAGGCTCGGAGGCCGCCGGCGACGAGGCGGCGGCGGCCGGTCTTGAGAAGGTCGGCGACTTCGGCTCCAACCCCGGAGCGCTCAGCATGTACCGCTACGCCCCGGACGGGCTGCCCGCCAAGAGCCCCGTGGTCCTCGTGCTGCACGGCTGCACGCAGGACGCGGCCACGTACTTCGAGGGAGCCGGCTGGCAGCAGGCCGCGGACGCCGGGGGCTTCTCCGTCGTCGCGCCGCAGCAGGAACAGGCCAACAACGTCAACAAGTGCTTCAACTGGTTCCAGTCCGGCGACGTCGGCCGGGAGAAGGGCGAGGCCCTGTCGGTGAAGCAGATGGTGGACCGTACGGTCGCCGATCTCGACGCCGACCCCTCGCGCGTCTTCATCACCGGCCTCTCGGCGGGCGGTGCCATGACGGCGTCGATGCTCGCCGCATACCCGGACGTGTTCAAGGGCGGCGCGGTCGTCGCGGGCCTGCCGCACGGCTGCGCCGCCAGTGTCGCCGAGGCGTTCACCTGCATGAATCCGGGTGTCTCCAAGTCGGCGGCCGAGTGGGGCGATCTGGTGAGGGAGGCCGCCCCGGACCACTCGGGCGCCCGGCCGGCGGTGTCCGTCTGGCACGGCACGGGTGACACGACCGTGGTGCCGAAGAACGCCGACGAGTCCGTCAAGCAGTGGACGGACGCGCTCGGAGCCGACCAGGAGGCCGACGCCACCGAGGAGTTGCAGGGCGGCACCACCCGATCCGACTACCAGAACGGCGACGGGGCCGTCGTCGTACGCGACTACAGCGTGGACGGCATGCCGCACGGCACCCCCGTGAAGCCGGACGAGGGCTGCGGAAAGGCAGGCGAGCACTTCCTCGACACCATCTGCTCCACCAAGCACATCACCGCGGACTGGGGGCTGGGAGGCTGACGAAGGTCCCTCCCCGCCCCCCGAGCGCTCCCCCTGAGGTGCCGGCCGTGCGCGTACAACCGTGCACGTGGGCCGCTCACACCTCTGGGGGAGCGCGCATCTACGGGTCCCGCGACCGAAGCCGACTCCACCTCGTCTCAGGCGTCTTCGAAGCCCGCCCGTTCCTCCGCGGCGCCGGCGGAGTCCACGGCCGTGAAGGCGGCCCTGGCCTCCGGACGCCCCGTCACCGTCAACGTCTACTACGTCATGCACGACGGCCGCGTCGTCAGTGAGCAGGGACCGGGCGACAACGCCGCGCACGAGGTCGAGAACCACGCCGGCGCGGTCGACATGCAGACCCAGAACGAGTCGGTCAGGACGGGCGACCTGGAGGCGGAGGTGGACGGGAAGCAGACCAACATCCCTGTCACCTTCGAGGTCGAGGGCTCGGAGCAGGACACGGGAGAGGTCTCTGATCCGCTGATCTCCCCTGATCGGCCGGTCTCCCCTGATCGGCTGATCCCGGTGCACCGGTGATCCTCGCGTGTCTCCCGGGGGCACTCCGGACGACGGACGTCAGGCTCGCTTGCCGCCGCCGCCCGGGGTGCCTCCCGTCAGATGCGTGAACGCGTCGAGGTTGCGGGTCGACTCGCCGCGCGACGTGCGCCACTCGTACTCGCGTCGGATCGCCGATGCGAAGCCCATCTCCAGCAGGGTGTTGAAGGAGCCGTCGGCGTTCTCCAGCACCACTCCCAGCAGCCGGTCCACCTCCTCGGCGGTGACGGCGGCCAGCGGGAGGCGGCCGGCCAGATAGACGTCGCCGAGCTTGTCCAGGGCGTAACTCACCCCGTACAGGCGGGTGTTGCGTTCCAGGAGCCAGCGGTGCACGGCCGCGTGGTTCTCGTCGGGGCAGCGGACGACGAAGGCGTTGACGGAGAGCGAGTGGCGCCCGACGGCGAGCGAGCAGGTCGTGGAGAGCTTGCGGGTGCCGGGAAGCGTGACGACGTACGTGCCTTCGGCGGGGCTCTCCCACTCCAACTCGGCCTCGCGCAGGGCCTGTTCGACGGTGCTCCGCGCTCGGCGCACCGGGTCGGCGCGCGGCGTGCCTTCCGGGGCCTCAGGGTCAGCCATGGGCCGATCGTAGGCGACGGCGCTGGTCGTGCATCGCGTCGGCGTAGACGTCGAGGGTGCCTGCCGCGGCTGCGTCCCAGCCGAACCCGGCTGCGTGCCGCGCCGCGGCCTCTCCCATCCGGTCGGCCGGGCCGTGGGAGCCCTCCGCCGGTCCGCCGGTGACGAAGCGACGCAGCGCACGCGCGTACGCCCGCGGCTCGTGGCCGTCCACGAGGAAGCCGCTGACCTCGTCCCGGACCGCGACGGGCAGTCCGCCCACGGCGGCCGCGATGACCGGCGTGCCGCACGCCTGGGCCTCGACGGCGACCAGCCCGAACGACTCGCTGTAGGACGGCATGACGAGGACGCTCGCGGCCCGGTACCAGTCCGCCAACTCCTCCTGCCCCACCGGTGGATGGAAGCGCACCATGTCCGAGATGCCCAGTTTCGCGGCCAGTTTGTGCAGCCGCTCCGGCTTGGCGAGTCCGCTCCCGCTCGGCCCGCCCACGACCGGGACCAGCAGACGGCCCCGCAGCGACGGGTCCTCACCGACGAGCAGCGCCGCCGCGCGAAGCAGGATGTCGGGCGCCTTCAGCGGCTGAATCCGTCCCGCGAAGAGCGGGATCAGGGCGTCCTGCGGCAGCCCGAGCCGGGCCCGGGCCGCGGCACGCCCGTCGGCCGGCCGGAAACGCTCCAGATTGACGCCCGGGTGTACCACGACGGTGCGGGCCGGATCCGCCTCGTAGTGCCGTACCAGTTCGTCCGCCTCCTCCGCCGTGTTGGCTATGAGCCTGTCGGCGGCGCGCACTATCTGCGTCTCACCGATGACCCGGGCGGGCGGCTCCGGTGAGTCCCCGTCGGCGAGGGCGGCGTTCTTCACCTTGGCCATGGTGTGCATGGCGTTGACGAGCGGCACGCCCCAGCGCTGGGCGGCGAGCCAGCCGACGTGCCCGGAGAGCCAGTAGTGGGAGTGCACCAGGTCGTAGTGGCCCGGCCGGTGTCCGGCCCAGGCCTGCATCACACCGTGTGTGAACGCGCAGAGCTGCGCGGGCAGTTCCTCCTTCGCCAGGCCCTCGTAGGGGCCCGCGTCGATGTGCCGTACGAGCACACCGGGGGCCAGCTCGACGCTGGGCGGGAGCGCCGCGGCCGTGGCGCGCGTGAAGATCTCCACCTGGGTGCCGTGGGCGGCGAGCTGCTTGGCGAGCTCGACGATGTAGACGTTCATCCCGCCCGCGTCCCCGGTCCCCGGCTGGTGCAGCGGGGAGGTGTGCACGCTCAGCATGGCCACCCTGCGGGGCCGGCGCGCGGGGCCGAGCCTCAGCCGCGGCCGCTGCTGCGGCACGGGGTCCCGCCCGGGCCTTCCCCTGGACCGTCGGCCGGGTGGTACGCCCAGACCCCGGGGGAGGGTGCGGAGCTGGCCGAGCCGCGCCATGTACTGGCTCACGGGCGATTGCCTCCTCGTGTGGAGTGCCTGCCGCGGTGCAGGTGGGGTGCGGGAGTGCCATGGCTGCCACGAACTGCCATGGACGCCGCGGTCGGTTTGCGACGCGGGCACGTATCCGCTGCGGGGATTCCGGCTTCGGACATACCTGCGCGGAGACTGACGCCCCACAACCGTGAACACCGGAGGGCCTGGTTCCCATTTCGGCTTTGCCGAATCGTGACAACGGCCCGGAGGACCTGGGCGCCTCCGAGGGCGGGCGGGATTCCGGGGCGGGCATTCCGGGACTCGGCGGGCCCTACGCTCGTGGCATGGCCACCGGTTCCCCCTTCCGCCCTGCTGCGAACGCGCCGCGTTCCCGGCCCGTGGGCAACGTGACGCGCGGGACCACCGGCCCCAACCGGCTGCGGCGCATGGACCGCTGGATAGCCGCCGTACACGCGCCGGCGTTGCGCCGCTCGCTCCCCCGGGGCCCGCAGCCCGGGCAGGACCGTCCCGGGTGGGACAGGGACCGTCCCGGGTGGGACGCCCGGTCCCCGCTGGCCGTCGATCTCGGCTTCGGGGCCGCGCCCTGGACGGCCGTCGAACTGCTGCAGCGGCTGCGGAAGGTCCGTACGGACGTGTGCGTGGCCGGTGTCGAGATCGACCCCGAGCGGGTCGCGTCCGCGCTCCCGTACGAACGTGACGGACTGACCTTCCTGCACGGCGGCTTCGAGGTGCCGCTGCCGGGCGGTGTGCGGCCCGTACTGATCCGCGCCGCCAACGTGCTGCGCCAGTACGACGAGGCGGAGGTCGCCGCGGTATGGGCCCGCCTGTGCGGGCGGCTCGCAGCACCGGACGGGCTGCTGGTCGACGGCACCTGCGACGAGATCGGACGCCGCCATGTGTGGGTGGCGCTGGGACCCGAGGGGCCCCGTACGGTCACCTTCGCCGCCCGGCTGGGGTCGCTCACGGCGCCGTCCGACCTGGCGGAGCGGCTGCCGAAGGCGCTGATCCACCGCAACGTCCCGGGAGAGCCGGTGCACGCGTTCCTCCGCGACTTCGACCGGGCCTGGGCGACGGCGGCGCCGTACGGCGCGCTGAGCGCGCGGCAGCGCTGGATGACGGCGGTGCGGGCACTGTCGGGTACCTGGCCCGTGACGGGAGGACCGCACCGCTGGCGTCAGGGCGAGGTCACCGTGAGCTGGGATGCGCTCGCCCCGCGGGGCGGCGGTTGACGCTGACAGGGGACGGCTGACGGCTGACGGCTGACGAGTAGGCGATATCGGATGACGGATATCGGATGACGGCTGACAGATAACAGATGGCGAAATCTGTCAGCCGTCACCTGTCACCTGTCATCCGTCAGCCACGCTCCGGCCCGGCTCCCCACCGGGCCCCTCAGGCCGCGTGCAGCAGCTGCCCACGTCCGAAGAGCAGTGCGTAGCCCTCCGGGAGATCGGCGAGAACCTGGTCTGTCAGGTCGTCGCCGCACACCTCTGCCAGCACCGCCAGCACCGAGCTGACGTCCCAGCGAGCGGTGGCGGACGTAGCCCCGTCGAGACGGCGCGCGACGGTCTCGACGAACTCGGCGGCCGTCAGCGGCTTCGTCGCGGGCAGCTGGTACCTCAGCGTCTCGGCGGCCGTCGCGGGCAGCCGCCCGGCGACGCGCTCGCGGACGCCGTTCGTCAGGTGGCCGCCGAGGGCCGAGAGAACAACTCGGATGACCTGCTTCGTCTCCGCGTCCGTCGCGTAGCGGCCGTACTCACGGACCCGGGTCACGAGTTCGTTCCACTGCATACCTGTCCGTCCCTTTCCTTTCATGAGGCTGGCCTGAGTGGCCGCCCTCCGTAGTGCCCGGAGAGCGGCCACCCGATGTGCGGCAGAGGGGAATGTCACAGAGCGCCCCGGCTCTGCCACGGAGTCGTCGGCCCGGCTGTCAGCCGGTGAGCTGCCGGTCGGACCCTTCCCCTACCTGCTGAGGGGAGCCCCCACCTCCGCTGATCTCGATCTTGCGGGGCTTCGCCTTCTCGGCCACCGGGATGCGGACGGTCAGGACGCCTGCGTCGTACGCGGCGTCGATCCGGTCGGCATCCAGGGTTTCACCGAGGAAGAGCTGGCGGCTGAACTGGCCCGCGGGACGCTCCGCGGCAATCAGCTCCGCACCCTCGGGAGCGGGCGAGCGGCGCTCCGCGTGGACGGTGAGCACGTTCCTCTCCACGTCCAGATCGATGCTCTCGGGGGCGACCCCCGGCAGATCGAAGTGGATCACGAATTCGTCGCCGGAGCGGTAGGCCTCGATCGGCATGCCCGCGGGCCGTGCCCGCGTCCCGAAGACCTGCTGGGTGAGGCGGTCGAAGTCCCGGAACGGGTCGGTGCGCATGAGCATCACGGTCATCTCCTTCCATGGATTGCACTTCCGTGCGATGCCCTGTGCTTTCTTATATACCTCAACCCAAGGAAAGTTGACAACATGAGACTCAACCAAGCTCTCTCACCAGCTCAGAGGGCCTGTCCTGCTGTTTCGCGCTTGCCACTCTCCACCTGCTGCCACAGCTTGCGGAACTCCTGGCGGGCCGCCTCCGCCTCCTGGCGCTGCCCGGCGTGCAGCACACCGAGCGCGTACGCCGTGGCGGGTGCGATACGGGGCGTGCGGGCCGCCGTGGCCGCGGCCTCGGCCGCCTCCACCGCGTCGCGGTGCCGGTCGAGCGCGGTGCTCGCCGCCGCGAGCCGCTGCGCAGGACCGTCCGCCTCCCGCGTGCCGACGCCGCCTTCGCCGCCTCCCTCACCGCCGGGCCCCGCGCCGGACCCCGCGCCCCGGCCGGCGTCCGTCCGGACCACGTCCGGACCGGCGCCCGCGGGCGGCGCCCCCGCCGCGTACAGCACCTCCTGCGCGTACCGGTGGTGCCGCAGCAGTATCCGCACCTCGAACCAGGCCGCGTCCTGCCTGCTCTGCGCGTCGTGGCCGCCCCGCCCCTCCGGCGCCGTCGGCGCCGCCGGAATCCGCCCGGTACGGGGCAGCGCCTCGACGGCGCCCACGAGACGCTCCCGCGCCCGTTCCGCCAGTGGTACGAGCACCGCACCGGCCCGCCCCCGTGGCGCGTCAGCCGCGAACGGGACCTCGTAGGCCAGTACGGCCACCGCGTCCGCGACGGCGTGGAAGCGGGAGGAGACCAGAGTCTCCAGCGCGGCCGAATGCGCTCTGCTGCGGGCCAGCGTGTGCTGCCGTTCCAGCAGCGCCGCCGCACGGTCGCCGCCCACGCCCTCCACCGCGAGCCGGTGCAGCGCCGCGAGCAGCCGGGCCTGACGCGCGCCGCAGCGGTATTCGCGGGCCAGCGTGCCGGAGAGCCGGCGCAGCTCGCCGCTCAGCTCGTCCGCCCAGGCGGCGTCCACGAGCGGACGGTACGTGAGGAGGGCCGAGCCGATACGCCGGGACGCAGCGCGCAGCTGACGTACCGCCTCGGCCGCCGCCGGCGCGGTCTGTGCGCTGCCCGCGCTCTCCTCGTGCATGCGCAGGCTGCGTAGGAAGTCGGCAGCCCAGGCGTGCAGACACCCGCTGAGCACCTCCGCGGCGTCCGCCGTCTCCAGCGCGGCCGCCGGCACGGCGGGACCGGTGGGCCCGGCGAGCCCGCCCGCTTGTCCCCTCACGGCTCCGTCACCCCCATCACCCCCGTCACTCCGCAAATCCGTGACTCCGAACTCCGAAACGAAACTCCGAAACTCCGAAACCTGCCCGTCCGCCCGCCCGCCTGCCTGTCCGTCCGCCTGCTCGTCCGCCCGTCTGCTCGTCCTTCCGGCACCGCCGGCCTGTCCCGTCCGCTCCGCCGGACCCGCCCGTCCCGCCTTCAGTCCGGCCCCTCAGCCGGGCGCAGGCCCGCGCCGCCGCCTGCGGCCCTCGATCAGCGACTCCTGGATGTTGCGCAGCGGCTGCCCCTCCGCGTCGTGTGCGTGCCGCGTCCACCCGCCGTCCGGGCCGAGGTGCCAGGAGGCGGTGTCGTCGGCCATTCCGGTCTCCAGCAGCCTCGTCAGCGACGCCCGGTGTGCGGGGTCCGGCACGCGCACGAGCGCTTCGATGCGGCGGTCCAGATTGCGGTGCATCATGTCGGCGCTGCCGAGCCAGACCTCCGGATCGCCTCCGTTCGCGAACGCGAAGATCCGTGAGTGTTCCAGGAAGCGTCCGAGGATGCTGCGCACCCGCACCGTCTCGCTCAGTCCCTCGACTCCCGGCCGCAGCGCGCAGATTCCGCGCACCCACAGGTCGACGGGCACTCCGGCGCGCGAGGCCCGGTAGAGCGCGTCGATGACGGTCTCGTCGACCATCGAGTTGAGCTTGAAACGCACGTACGCCGGCTCTCCCGCCCGGTGGCGGCGGATCTCCCGGTGGATGCGCGAGACCAGTCCGTCCCGCAGCGACGTGGGGGCGACGAGCAGCCGCCGGTAGGACTCGCGCCGCGAGTAGCCGGAGAGCCGGTTGAAGAGGTCGGAGAGGTCCGCGCCGACCTGCTGGTCGGCGGTGAGCAGCCCCAGGTCCTCGTACAGCCGTGCCGTCTTCGGGTGGTAGTTGCCGGTGCCGACGTGCGCGTAGCGGACCAGCGTCTCGCCCTCCTGCCGCACCACCAGCGAGAACTTGCCGTGCGTCTTGAGCCCTACGAGCCCGTGCACCACGTGGCACCCGGACTCCTCCAGCTTCCGCGCCCACTTGATGTTGGCCTGCTCGTCGAAGCGTGCCTTGATCTCGACGAGCACCAGCACCTGCTTGCCCGACTCGGCGGCGTCTATGAGGGCGTCCACGATCGGTGAGTCGCCGGAGGTGCGGTAGAGCGTCTGCTTGATCGCGAGTACGTCGGGGTCCGCCGCCGCCTGCTCCAGGAACGCCTGCACGGAGGTGGAGAAGGAGTCGTAGGGGTGGTGCAGGAGTACGTCTCGCTCGCGCAGCGCGGCGAAGATGTCCGGCGGCTGGGCCGACTCCACCTGCGCAAGCCCGCGCTGCGTGCCCGCCACGAACTTCGGGTACTTAAGGTCCGGCCGGTCCATGGCGGGGACGATCCCGGACAGCCCCGTCAGGTCCAGCGGGCCCGGCAGCGGATAGACCTCGGCCTCGGAGACGTTCAGCTCGCGCACCAGCAGATCCAGTACGTACGGGTCGATCGACTCCTCGACCTCCAGTCGCACCGGAGGGCCGAAGCGGCGGCGCAGCAGCTCCTTCTCCAGGGCCTGGAGGAGGTTCTCGACGTCGTCCTCCTCGACCTCCAGGTCCTCGTTGCGCGTCACCCGGAACATGTGGTGCCCCAGCACCTCCATGCCCGGGAACAGCTCCTCCAGGTGCGCGGCGATGACGTCCTCGACGGGGACGTACCTGTGCGGCGAGGCCTCCAGGAAGCGGGCCAGCAGCGGCGGAACCTTCACACGTGCGAAGTGCTGGTGCCCGCTGACCGGGTTGCGCACGACGACGGCGAGGTTGAGCGAGAGCCCCGAGATGTACGGGAAGGGGTGGGCCGGGTCGACCGCCAGCGGCGTCAGCACCGGATAGATCCGCTGCCGGAAGAGCGTGAAGAGCCGGGCCTGCTCCTTCTCGGTCAGCCCGTCCCAGCGGATCAGGTGCAGGTCCTCCGCGGCGAGTGCCGGGGAGATGTCCCGCTGGTAGCAGTCCGCGTGCCGCGCCATCAGTTCGCGCGAGCGCGTCCAGATCTGCTCCAGCGCCTCGCGCGGCTGCAGCCCCGAGGCGGAGCGTGTGGCGACGCCGGTCGCGATGCGGCGCTTGAGGCCGGCGACGCGGACCATGAAGAACTCGTCCAGGTTGCCGGCGAAGATCGCGAGGAAGTTGGCGCGCTCCAGCAGCGGCACGTCCTCGTCCTCGGCGAGCTCCAGCACGCGCTCGTTGAAGGCGAGCCAGCTGCGCTCACGGTCGAGGAAGCGGTCCAGGGGAAGATCGTCCGGTGCGCCTTCCGAGGAGAGCGCATCGGCCGCGATGTCGGGGTCGGAGTCGAGGTCCGGGTCCAGGTCGGGCACCGTGCCGCCGCCGGAGCGGTCGGCGGGTCCCCCCGGGGGTGCGGCGTACGCGACGTCGTGCCGGGCGACGTCGTGCCGGGTCTCGTCGTCGGCGTCGTGATGGTGATCGAAATGGGGATCGAAGGGGACGGGGGATGCGGATGCGGCACGCGAGGTGGGCTCGCTCATGGCCCCATTGTTCCCCGCGCGGGTGACGGCGCCAGGGGCACGGAAGCGACGAGCGGGGAGTTGCATTCCGTGATGCTCACAAGCTCGTCTTAATCAGCGGTTACGCACACATGGCCACCGGGCGAGCGGCGGACCACCGGCACGTCTTCCGTAGTACGGGTCCGGGGCAGGGCTACGGGTCCGGGGCAGGGCCGGGGTGCGGGTCCCGCCCCGCCGAGGACCGCCCACGGGACGGGCACAGCCGGACGCCGCAGGCGGAGGACGCCGGACGGATGCCGCGTCAGCTCTCCGTGCGGTACATCAGGTCCGTCTCGTACGTCGCGAAGCCCAGCCGCTCGTAGACGCTCACCGCCGCGAAGTTGTCCGCGTCGACATAGAGCATCGCCGTGGGCAGCCCGCGGTCCAGCTCCAGGTGGCGCAGGCCGATCGCTGTGAGGGCCTTGCCCAGACCGCTGCCCTGCGCCTCGGGGGCGACACCGAGCACGTACACCTCGCCGAGCTGCTCCGCGCTGTGCACCTTCGTCCAGTGGAAGCCGACGAGCCTTCCCTCCCGCTCCGCGAGGAAGAACCCCGACGGGTCGAACCAGGGCTCCCCTTTCCTGTCGTCCAGGTCGCGCTGAGCGAGGCTGCCCTGCTCGGGATGGTGCGCGAAGGAGGAGGCGTTCAGCGCCAGCCAGGCCGCGTCGTCCTCACCGGGACGGAACGTACGTACGGTCACGCCCTCCGGAAGCACCGGCTCGGGCAGCGGCGGAGCCTGGCTCTCCGTCAACGGCCGCCGCATCTGGCGCAGTTCGCGGAAGAGGCTGAGCCCGAGCACCTGCGCGAGGTGCCGGGCCGCGGGGTGGCCGCCGTGCGCCCACACACGCAGCCGCTTGCCGGACTCCTTCAGCAGCGCCTGCCCGAGCTGCCGTCCGTAGCCGCGCCCGCGGTGCGAAGGGTGCACGGCCAGCTCACCGGTGGGCGGCTCGACGGGTTCGGTGTCCTCGAGCTGTGCGTAGCCGACGAGCTCGCCGTCCCTGCGCAGCAGAAGATGCCGTACACCGGGCCGCCGGCCGCCGCGGAGCTGGAGCCGGCCCTGCTCGGAGAGGGGGGACTGCCCGTCCGTACGGGCCGACTCGTCGATCAGCAACTGCACGTCCCGTACGACCTCGGCCGACGCCTCGTCCACAACCACCACGTCGCTCATGGGACACGACCTTACGAGACGCGGGGCGCGCTCCACCTCCCCGCCCGTCGCGAACAAGGCGCCGAGTGCCCGTGGTTCGCGACGGCGGCCGGGTACGGACAGGTCTCAAACAGCCGAACCGTACGGGGACTTCGCGCGCGCCTCACGCAGCGCGCTGCCCCACCACTCCAGTTGACGCAGCATCCCCTCGGCGGCGGCGGTGCTCCCCTCGTCGCGGGGACGGCCGCTCTCGTCGAAGCGCTCCCAGGCCATGTGGAAGCTGAGCGTGTCCCGGACCGTGACGGCGTGCAGTTCGGCGAAGACCTGCCGCAGATGCTCGACGGCCCGCTGCCCGCCGGCCATTCCGCCGTACGAGACGAATCCCGCGGGCTTGGCCTGCCACTCGGCGTGGAACCAGTCGATGGTGTTCTTCAGCGGAGCGGGGAAACTGTGGTTGTACTCGGGGGTGACGACCACGAAGGCGTCGGCGGCCTCCAGGCGCCGCGAGAGGGCGCTGTGCACGGCCTTCACGGCGGGCGGCAGCGGCTTGTCGAACTCCGGGAAGGCGACGGGGAGTTCGTGTTCGGCCTCGGCGAGATCGATGACGTCGACGTCGTAGGCGCCGTGATTCCGTGCCTCTTGGGCGAACCATTCCGAGACGACCGGCCCGAACCGGCCCTCCCGGACGCTGCCGATGATGACGGCGAGGCGCAGAAGGTCCGGCCTGCCCGGTGCCGTGCCGGTCATGCTTGCCGTGCTTGTCATGTTCGCAGTGGTCATGGGGCTCATGGGGTCTCTCTCCTCGGACTCAGCGGTGATGCGCACGCTGTGCGGCGTGCGGCTGCGGCGGCAGCTGACCCCAGGCTCAAACATGAAGTTAAGTTGAAGTCAAGCCTCTCTCCCCCGGCCGGGTTCCGTGTCGCCACCCGGCCCGGTCCGCTGCCCGTCCCCGGCCCCGCGCTGGTCCCAGTCCCCGGCCCCCGGCTCCGGCTCCGAACCCGGGGACCGTTCCGGCTCCGGCTCCGGCGAACCCGGCAGGCTCAGCACCGCCACCGTGCCCCCGCCGTCCGCCTGCTCCAGGGCCACCTCGCCGCCCGACTGCCGCACCGTACGGGCCACGATGGACAGCCCCAGCCCCGACCCCGGAAGCCTCCGCGCGGACGGTGAGCGCCAGAACCGGTCGAAGACGTACGGCAGTTCCTCCTCATCGACGCCCGGCCCCCGATCGCGCACCCGCAGGACCCCGCCGTGGAGTACCGCCTCGACCACGCCGCCCTCCGGGCTGAACTTCACCGCGTTGTCCAGGAGGTTGACCACGGAACGCTCCAGTGCTGCCGGCTCACCCCGCACGTACCAGGGTTCGGCCCGCACCACGACCGTGATCCCGCCGCTGCGCAGCCGCACCCGTTCCGCCGCCCGCTCGGTGATGTCGTGCAGCGCGATGCCCGCGAGCGGCCCGCCGGTCGGCGGCATCTCGCGTGACAGCTCCTGCAAGTCCCCGACGAGCGCGGAGAGTTCGCTCATCTGCGCCCTGACGGACTCCAGCAGCGCCCGCCGGTCCTCCCCCGGCAGCGAGCGCCCCGTCTCCTCGCTGCGCACGAGCAGTTCGATGTTCGTACGCAGCGAGGTCAGCGGCGTACGCAGCTCGTGCCCCGCGTCGGCGATCAGCTGCTTCTGGAGCTCACGGGAGGAGGCCAGCGCCTCGGTCATGGAATTGAACGAACGGGAGAGGCGGGCGATCTCGTCGTCCCCCTCGGCGGGGATGCTCACGCCGAGGTCCTCCGTACGGGCGATGTGCTCGACGGCGCCGGTGAGCCGGTCGACGGGCCGCAGCCCCGCCCGCGCGAGCACCACGCCCGCGCCCGCCGCCGCGAGCACGCCCGTACCGCCGACCAGCGCCAGGATCAGGGCGAGGTTCCGCAGCGACCTGTCGGTCTCGGTGAGCGGCCGTGCCACCGACACGGCGAGGTCCGTGCCCTCGACGGGCGTGGTCAGCACCCGGTAGTCGGTGCCGGAGCCGTCCTCGCTGCGTGAGGTGTGCACCGCTTCGTCCTGGCGGTGCTCGGCCACGCGTTCGTCGCTCGGCGAGACCCCCAGCCTGCTGCCGACGATCACGCAGCTCTTGCCGTCCCGGTCGACGACCTGGACCGTCGCGTCGAAGGGGTTCGGGGCGCGTTCGTCCGCCGGCGAGCACTGGCCCGAGCTGAGCTGCCCCACGACGAAGCTGGGGTCGACGCGGCTGTTGTTGCGCAGCGACTCGTCCAGCGAACCGATCAGCTGTGCCCGTACGAGGAACCAGCAGGCCGTCGCGCACGCCGCCACCGCCAGCGCCACCGTCACGGCCGCCAGCATGGCCAGCCGTGAGCGCAGCGCGGGCGCCCGCAGGCGCCTTCTCCCCCGCGGGGTCTCCGCGCGCCCGGCCCTCGCCTCCAGCGGGTCGCGGCGCCGCGACCCCGGCATCCGCGGCAGCTTCACGCCCCGTCGTCCTTGAGCACGTAGCCCACGCCGCGCACCGTTTGCACGAGGCGCGTCTCACCGCCCGCCTCGGTCTTGCGGCGCAGATACATCACGTACACGTCCAGGGAGTTGGACGACGGCTCGAAGTCGAAGCCCCAGACGGCCTTGAGGATCTGCTCGCGCGTGAGGACCTGGCGCGGGTGCGAGAGGAACATCTCCAGCAGCATGTACTCGGTACGGCTCAGCTCCACCGTGCGCGCGCCCCTGGTCACCTCCATCGTCCCGAGGTCCATGCGCAGGTCGCCGAAGGCGAGGGAGTCCGTGCCGGGGCCTCCCGCCGCGGCCGCACCCGCGCCCTGGGCGGCGTTCCCGCCGGTGCCGTGCCCCGCGCCCGCCTGCTCCTGCGCGTACGAGGTGCGCCGCAGCAGCGCCCGTATGCGGGCCAGGAGCTCGTCCAGCTCGAACGGCTTCACGAGGTAGTCGTCGGCGCCCGCGTCCAGGCCCGTGACGCGGTCACCGACCGTGTCACGGGCGGTCAGCATCAGGATCGGCAGCCGCCTGCCCGAGTCGCGCAGCCGGCGGGCTACGGTCAGCCCGTCCATGCCCGGCATGAGCACGTCGAGCAGGATCAGGTCAGGCTCGTACGACGCGGTCTTCTCCAGCGCCTCGAATCCGTCCTCGGCGAGTTCGGTCCCGTACCCCTCGAAGGTGAGGCTGCGGCGCAGCGCGTCACGGACGGCGGGCTCGTCGTCGACGATCAGCACCTTCATGGCCACCATGGACCCAAGCCTCGCATCGTGTGCGGGCGGGCGACGTGTCAGGCCGGTCACACAGGCCGGGCAAGGCCCCGGGGGCGCCAGGACCACCTGCGGGTGTCTCGACGTGGCGTCGCTCCGGCCGCGGACCGGGGGCGTCGAGGTCTGGTGCGCGCCGGGGGCACTCCCCCAGGCAGGGTCCCCGGGGACCCCACCCGGACCGGGGACCGGGTGGGACCTGGCGGACACGCCCTAACGCTTCGGCGGGCTCCCGCACCCGCACGAGCGCCGCACGACGAGCCCCGCCGGGAACTGCCGTACACGCTGCCGCCGGGAGCCGGCGACCCGCAGACCGTCGTCGAGCACCAGGTCGACCGCCGCCTTCGCCATCCCCTCGCGGTCGGAGCCGACGGTCGTGAGCGGCGGGTCCGTCAGGCCCGCCTCCTTCACGTCGTCGAAGCCCGCGACGGCCAGATCCTGCGGTACGTCGAGACCCAGTTCGCGAGCCGCGCGCAGCACGCCGAACGCCTGGTCGTCGGTGGCGCAGAAGACGGCGGTGGGACGGTCCGGACCGCCCAGGATCTCGAGCGCCAGCCGGTAGGTGTCGTACCGGTTGTACGGGGCCTGGAAGAGGCGGCCCTCCACGGGACGCCCGGCCTCCCCCATCGCGCGGGACCAGCCCTCCACGTGGTCGGTCACCGGGTCGCCGGACTCGGGCGTCGAGTCGATGCCGCCGAGGCAGGCGACGTACTCGTGGCCGTGCTCCAGCAGGTGACGGGTGGCCAGCTGCGCGCCCCCGACGTCGTCCAGCACGACCGCGACGTCGTCGATGGCCTCGGGACGGCGGTGGAGCAGCACGACGCGGGCGTCCCAGGCGTCGATCTCCACGGCGGCGTGCTCGCTCGGGCCCTGGCTGATGAGGATCAGACCGGAGACGCGCATCCCGAGGAAGGCCCGCAGATAGTGCACCTCGCGCTCGTCGAGGTAGTCGGAGTTGCCGACGAGGACCATCTTCCCGCGCTCCGCGGCCGCCTGCTCGACAGCGTGTGCGAGCTCCGCGAAGAAGGGCTGCCTGGCGTCGGGAACGATCAGGCCTATGAGGTCGGTACGGCGCGAGGCCATGGCCTGGGCGACCCGGTCGGGCCGGTAGCCCAGCTCCTTGATGGCGGCGAGCACGCGTTCGCGCGTGGCCGGCGCGACGGGCCTCGGCCCGTTGTTGATCACATAGCTGACGACCGCGGTCGACGTACCCGCCAGCCTTGCCACATCGTCCCGCGTCACCCTGGCCACCCGCGCAGTCTACGCGGGATGCGTACTGCATTTGAGGGGCCCAGGGGTTACGGGCGCAGCCCGCCCCGTGGGCCTTCGCACCGCCGCCTCGCGCAGCCCTCGTGCGGCCTCGGGCGGGGCGGCAGCCCGCCGCCCCGGCCCGCCGTCCTCAGCCCGCGGTCCCGCCGGCTGATTCGCCCGCGGCCTCCCGTACGAGACGGGTGGCGGCGTCGGTGACGGCGCGTGCGTCCGCCTTCGCCCGCTTCTCCTCGGCCGACTTCTCCTTCTCCGGCGAGACGAAGCGGTAGCCGACGTTGCGCACGGTGCCGATCAGCGACTCGTGCTCGGGGCCGAGCTTCGCGCGCAGCCGCCGTACGTGCACGTCCACGGTGCGGGTGCCGCCGAAGTAGTCGTAGCCCCAGACCTCCTGGAGCAGCTGGGCGCGCGTGAAGACGCGGCCGGGGTGCTGGGCCAGGTACTTCAGCAGCTCGAACTCCTTGAAGGTCAGGTCCAGAACCCGGCCCTTCAGCTTCGCGCTGTAGGTGGCCTCGTCGACGGAGAGGTCGCCGTTGCGGATCTCGGTCGGTTCGTCGTCCGCGCCGCTCTGCATCCGGCCGGTGGCAAGACGCAGCCGCGCCTCGACCTCCGCGGGGCCGGCGCTCTCCAGCAGCACGTCGTCGATGCCCCAGTCGGCGGTGACGGCGGCGAGGCCGCCCTCGGTGACGACGAGGATGAGGGGACAGCCGGGGCCGGTCTGGTTCAGCAGCCGGCACAGCGAGCGCACCTGCGGCAGGTCGCGGCGTCCGTCGATGAGGATGGCGTCCGCGCCGGGGGTGTTCACAAGGGTGGGCCCCTCGGCGGGTGCCACGCGCACGTTGTGCAGGAGCAGCCCGAGCGCGGGGAGCACTTCGGTGGACGGCTGGAGGGCGTTCGTCAGCAGGAGTAGCGAGCTCACGTCAGTTCCTTCCTCGGTCCCCTCGGGGACTTCGGTACGGGACGGCACTGCTTCGTACGGATGCCTCCTGAAAGCACACTGCGCCCGGGAAAGCCCGGCTGAACCCGGTACTCCGGAAAGCCCGGCGCTCCCGGAGGCACAGTGCTCCTGAAAGCACAAAAGGACCCGGGGGCCACGCTGCCCGGATCCTTCACTCCGAGCAGAATAGCCGACATGGGTGACGATGCGGAGTGTGAGTTCGGTCGCTCAGCTGCCGACGCCACCACCGTGAGCGGGGACGGCGGCGCGCGGCCCGGCCGGCCGGGCCCCAGGGAGAGGACGGTGCTGCGGGCCTCGGACGGGGTGCCGATCGAGGCCGCGTACGACCCGTACGAGGGCGGCGGGAGAAAGCAGGCCCCGGGAGCCATCGTGCTGGCGCACGGATTCAGCGGCTCGGTGGACAGACCCGCTCTGCGCCGGGCCGTGCAGGTGTTCGTGCAGTACGGAGCCGTGATCACCTTCTCCTTCCGCGGGCACGGCGGCTCCGGCGGTCACTCGACGGTCGGCGATCTGGAGGTCCTGGATCTCGCGGCGGCGGTGGGCTGGGCGCGCTCCCTCGGGCACGCGCGGGTGGCGACCGTCGGCTTCTCCATGGGCGGCTCCGTCGTCGTCCGGCACGGGGCGCTCCACCGTCCCGAGGCGCACGAGGGGCGCACGGACGCACATCCCGGCACGGGGCACCTCGGTGGCGCCATGGGCATCTCCGGGTCCGATGACATCGGCAGGCCCGGAGACATCGGCCGCTCCCCGGGCATCGGGGATGCGGCCGGCCCGGCCCGTACCCACGCGGACCACTCCGACGCCGTGGTGGCCGTCAGCGCCCCCGCACGCTGGTACTACCGCGGCACCGCACCGATGCGGCGGCTGCACTGGGTCATCCAGCGCCCGGTGGGGCGGCTCGTCTCCCGGTACGGCCTGCGCACCCGCATCCACCCGCGCGACTGGGATCCGGTACCGCTCTCCCCCGTCGCCGCGGCGCCGCTGCTGGCGCCGACCCCGCTGCTCGTCGTGCACGGCGACCAGGACCCGTACTTCCCCGTCGACCACCCGCACTCGCTCGCCGCCGCGGGCGATCCGGACTGCACCGACCTGTGGCTCGTCGAGGGCTTCGGCCACGCGGAGAACGCGGCCGGGCCCGCGCTGCTGCACCGGATCGGGAGCTGGGTGGGCGATCGGTGGCCGGCGCCGCCCGACGGCCCGGCATGATGGGTCGCGCAACACCGCGCGATCCGCATGTACGGCCGACGGCCCCGGCAGCGGGACGGTCCGGCACAGCCGGGCAGGGCAAGGCGCTGCTCGGCCGGGAAGGGCAAGGCGGTGCCGGGCACGCCGAGGCGGCCGGACGGACCGTCAGGCCGTCCAGGCCAGGGGTGCGGCGCGGGACGGACAGGCTGAGAGGGCAGGACCACGATGGCGAGTGGCACGATCCGTTACTGGGCGGCGGCCAAGGCCGCGGCCGGGACGGCCGAGGAGCAGTACGAGGCGGGGACCCTCGCCGACGCGCTGGAGAGCGCACGCGAACGTCACACCGAACGCCCGGACTTCGCGCGGGTGCTGCTGCGCTGCTCGTTCCTCGTCGACGGCGACCCCGTCGGCAAGCGCGCGCACGACGATGTGCGGCTCAGCGACGGCGGCACGGTCGAGGTGCTCCCGCCGTTCGCAGGAGGCAGCGCATGAGCGAGCACTCCCGCACCCGCCCGGGCGCACAGCCACAGCCACAGCCCCAACAGCAGCCGCAGCACCAGCAGCAGCCGCAGCACCAGCAGCACTCCCGGTCCCGGCCGCTGCCGGCCCCCGCCGTCCCGCCTGCGGCGACCGGCGGGACCCCCGGGGCCGCGAGGGCCCAGGGGGCGGGCGGCGCCGCCCGCCCGGACGCAGCCCCCACCCGCGCCAAGGGCTCGCCGCTCATCGCGCCCGGCCTGCTCCCCGCAACCGTCACCGGCGCGCTCGCGCTGCTGGTGGCCGGTACGGCACAGGTCGGCGGTGCGGCACTCGCCGTGGCCGTGGCGCTGCTCCAGGCGGTGACGGCAGCGGGCTGGTTCCGGCTGAACGGGATGTGGCCGGCGCGGCAGGGCATCGCGCTCGCCTTCCTCGCGGGGGTGGCCACGGACGTGTCCCTGCTGCTCGCCGACGAGGGCCGCGCGCCCGCCGTGATCATCGGCACGCTCGGCGCGTGGTGCGTACTGACGCTCACGCTCCATCTGCGTAACGGATCCGGCCCGGACGAGCGCCTCTACGCCCTGACGGCCGCGTTCACGGCGACGGCCCTCACCGTCGTCGCCGCGGGCTTCCTCGCCTCCCTCGATGCGGCGACCGCCGACGCGGTGACAGTCGGCGCGGTCGCCGTCGCCGTCGCCGCGCTCGCCCGTGCGCTGCCCCTGCCGCCGTTCGTCTCCCCCGCCGTCGCGCTTCTCGCCGCGGCGGGAGCGGGAGTGGCGGCCGGACAGCTCACCGTTCTCGGAGGTGCCGGCGCCGCGACCGCGCCCGCGGCCGCCGGCAGCGTGCTGGGCCTGATCACGGGCGGGTGTGCGCTGCTCGGTCTGCGGGTGGCGAGCTACGACTACCCGTCGCGCTTCGTGCACATGACTGCGGGCGTGGCGCTGCCGCTGACCCTGGCGGCACCAGCCGTGTATCTGTTCGGCAGAGCCTTCGTTTGAGTGCCGCCGGGTTAGGCTCGCTGAAGTCCGGGAGACCTTCCCCCTCGGCCCCTGCGGGCCTGGGGGGACCCCCACCCTCGGCCCCCCGGACCTGGGGGGACCCACACCCTCGGCCCCCCGGACCTGGGGGGACCCACACCCTCGGCCCCCCGGACCTGGGGGGACCCCCAGCACAGCACCGCAGCCCGGGAGCATGGGAGTAATCGCAGATGCGCGCACTACGCAGAGGGCTCATCGTCCTCTTCGTCCTCGCGGTGCTGTTCGTGGCCGCCGACCGGCTGGCGGTCAAGCTGGCCGAGGACAAGGCCGCCGACGAGATCAAGAGCGCGCAGGGCATCGCCTCCGCCGGGAAGACCTCCATCGACATCAAGGGTTTCCCCTTCCTCACCCAGGTCGCCGGTAAGGAACTGAGCCAGATCGATGCCGACATGAGCGGCATGAAGGCCGAGGCGCCGGGCGGCGAACTGAAGGTCAGCCGCATCAGCGCGCGGCTGCAGGACGTGCGTCTGAACGACGACTACTCCTCGGGCGTCGCGAACAGCGCCCGAGGCACGGCACTCGTCTCGTACGACGACCTGACGAAGGCGGCCCTGGAGGGCGTGGACGTCGGCTGGGGCGGCCAGGACGGCAGCGGCAAGGGGCGGCTCAAGGTGAGCGGCAGCGTCACGGTGCTCGGCCAGACCTTCGAGCGCAGCGTGACCAGTTCGGTGAGCGTCGTCGGCGGCGACACGGTGAGGGTGCGCGCCGACAAGGTGCCCGGCGGGAACATCCCCGGCCTCGAGGACGCGATAAGGGGCAGGATCGACTTCTCCAGGAAGATAGCGGGACTCCCCGACGGCATCGAGCTGGAGAAGGTCGAGCCCACCCCGGAGGGCATCGAGCTGTCCGTGCGCGGCAAGGACGTCAAGCTGAGCAAGTGACGTGCGGAGGAGGTCCCGGTGGAGTCACGGCCTCACCGGGGCCGTTCCTTTGCGCCACCAGGACCGACAGGGGGACCTCCCGTCCCACTCCACGAGACGGCGGCGTCCGCGGACCATGCCGGAGGTGCTCCCCGGGTGGCCCGCACCGGCCCCCGCCGCCACGGCGGAAGGACCCGGCGTCCCAAATCGCGGTCGGACACGTCTCACGATGTGGATTCGCGGTGACACAAGGCCTCCGCCGTCCTTACGATCGTCCTCATGAAGCGACAGGCGGACCTCACGAAACGGCGTGCAGTCGACCTCTGCCGCGTCGCCGCGATGCTCTGTCGCATTCCCTCCTGACGGCTGCCGGCCCGCCAGGCCCCGCCTGAGTCCGGGCAGCCCGTGCGGACGACGCCCCGCCCGCACGGCTCCGTCCCCGCCGCCGCCCCACGTGCCGGCTACCAGTAGGGCTGCCGCACGGCCCCGGCGCGCGTGCGCCCGGCGGCCGGTCCCCGAGGTACGTGCGCATCCGCACTCCACTCCCCCACACCGCACCCCACGCCGAGCTTCATCCGCTATCTGCCCGGAGGAGAAACCATGAGCCGCAGTGACGTCCTCGTAGACGCCGACTGGGTCCAGGACCGCATCGACGACCCGAAGACGGTGATCGTCGAGGTCGACGAGGACACCTCGGCCTATGACAAGAACCACATCAAGAACGCCGTGCGCATCGACTGGAAGCAGGACCTGCAGGACCCGGTCCGCCGCGACTTCGTCGACCAGGAGGGCTTCGAGAAGCTGCTCTCCGAGAGGGGCATCTCCAACGACGACACCGTCGTGCTCTACGGCGGCAACAACAACTGGTTCGCCGCGTACGCCTACTGGTACTTCAAGCTCTACGGCCACCAGGACGTGAAGCTGCTCGACGGCGGCCGCAAGAAGTGGGAGCTCGACTCCCGCGACCTGGTCGCCGAGGTGCCCAGCCGCGCGAGGACGGACTACAAGGCCAAGCCGCAGGACACCTCCATCCGGGCGTTCCGCGACGAGGTCGTCGACGCGATCGGCACCAAGAACCTGGTGGACGTGCGCTCGCCCGACGAGTTCAGCGGCAAGCTGCTCGCCCCGGCCCACCTTCCGCAGGAGCAGTCGCAGCGCCCGGGTCACGTGCCCAGCGCCCGCAACATCCCGTGGTCGAAGTCGGCCAACGACGACGGCACCTTCAAGTCCGACGAGGAGCTGAAGGAGCTGTACGAGGGCGAGGGTGTCGACCTGGGCAAGGACACCATCGCCTACTGCCGCATCGGTGAGCGCAGCGCCCACAGCTGGTTCGTCCTGCACGAGCTGCTGGGCCAGGAGAACGTCAAGAACTACGACGGCTCGTGGACCGAGTACGGCTCGCTGGTCGGCGTCCCCGTCGCCGTCGGCACCGAAGACTGACCTCCCCCTGGGCCCAGGGACCCGGGTGGGGGTCCCCCGGCGAAGCCAGGGGGCGTCCCCCCGGGCCCGGACCCGACCTGAACAGAACCGAAGGGAAGTTCCATGTGCGGAGCACAGGCAGGCGGCCCCGACGCCTCCACCATCAAGCCCGGTGAGACGACGATCCAGGGCAGCGTGACCCGCGACGGCGAGCCAGTCACCGGATACGTGCGGCTCCTGGACGCCGGCGGCGAGTTCACGGCGGAGGTCCCCACGTCCGCCACAGGACAGTTCCGCTTCTACGCGGCCGAGGGCACCTGGACCGTACGGGCGCTCGTGCCGGGCGGCAGCGCGGACCGTACCGTCGTCGCGCAGGACGGCGGTCTGGCGGAGGTCGCCATCGCCGTGTGACGGACGCGGCCCGTGAGCCGCGCAGCGCATGTGAGGCCGTGCCCCGGGCGTACCAGCCCGGAGCGCGGCCTCGCGGCGTGCGCGGCCCGGCATAGGGTTGCCGCATGGCACCCGGAACAGCGACAGCAGGCAAGAAGCTCGTGATCAAGGTGACGGCGGGCACGGACGCGCCGGAGCGCTGCTCACAGGCGTTCACCGTCGCCGCGGTGGCCGCCGCCAGCGGCGTCGAGGTCTCACTCTGGCTCACCGGGGAGTCGGCGTGGTTCGCGCTGCCCGGCCGCGCCGCCGAGTTCGAACTGCCGCACGCCGCGCCGCTGCCGGAGCTGATCTCCGGCGTCCTCGGGGAGGGGCGGATCACCCTGTGCACGCAGTGCGCGGCCCGCCGCGGCATCGAGGAGAAGGACGTCCTGGAGGGGGTCCGCATCGCGGGCGCGCAGGTCTTCGTCAGCGAGATCATGGGCGAGGGCGTACAGGCGCTCGTCTACTGACCCGCACGCTCCCCGCACCGCCGTCCCGGGCCGTGTACGGGGGCGCCCGGTGCGGCGACTAGACTCGGTCCCGTACGTCATACGCAAGTCAACGGCACTCGCCGCGACATCCGAGGAGCACATCCCCGTGCTTGAGGCATTCTTCACCGCTCTGATGGTCCTGGTCTGCGTCGGCACCGCGGCCTTCGCCGGCCTCGCCTTCAAGAAGCTCTACCAGGGCCAGCGCTGAGCCGGCGCCCCGCGCCCCACCCGGCCAACCGTCCCCACCGACCGACTGAGTTCCCATGATCGAGATCCCGTCCGACCTGCACCCGGACCTCGTCCCCCTCGCCTTCCTGCTCGGCAACTGGCAGGGCGCGGGCGTCGCCGCCCTCCCAGCGGTAGCTGGGGGAGAGGACGGACCGGGCACCGGCAAGTGCAACTTCGGGCAGGAGGTCACGTTCAGCCACGACGGCCGTGACTTCCTGGAGTACGTGTCACACAGCTGGCAGCTCGACGACGAGGGCGCGAAGGTCCGCCCGCTGGAGACCGAGACCGGCTACTGGCGCATCGACTCCGGGCGCAAGGTCGAGGTCGTCATGATCCGCGACCAGGGAGTCGCCGAGGTCTGGTACGGCGAGCTGGCCGACCAGAAGCCGCAGATCGACCTCGCCACCGACGCCATCGCGCGCACGGCGTCCGCCGCCGAGTACAGCGGAGGCAAGCGCCTGTACGGCTATGTGAACGGCGACCTGATGTGGGTCGGCGAGCGCGCCGCCCCCGGGGTGCCGCTGCAGCCGTACATGTCGGCGCAGCTGAAGAAGGCCGTCGATCTGCGCGAGGTCGCGAAGAGCCTGAGCGAGCAGGACCAGGGCGATCTGCCGGACGACGGCATCGCGTTCTTCAAGTGAGCCGCGGTTCTACACTGTCGATGTGGTGACGACCGACTGGCAGAGCGACCTGAGAGCGCGCGGATACCGCCTGACTCCGCAGCGCCAGCTCGTGCTGGAAGCGGTCGACAAGCTCGAACACTCCACGCCGGACGACATCCTCGCCGAGGTGCGCCGCACGGCGGGCGGCGTGAACATCTCCACCGTGTACCGGACCCTGGAGCTGCTGGAGGAGCTGGGCCTCGTCTCGCACGCCCACCTGGGCCACGGGGCGCCGACGTACCACCTCGCCGACCGGCACCACCACATGCATCTCGTCTGCCGGGACTGCACGGAGGTGATCGAGGCGGACCTGTCGGTGGCCGAACCGTTCACCGAGAGCCTCCTCGCGGCCTTCGGCTTCGACACCGACATGAAGCACTTCGCCATCTTCGGCCGCTGCGCCGGCTGCACCGCGCAGGCCCGCCAGGGGCACCAGGAACACCAGGCGCAGCAGGCACCGTCACCGGAGGAGCGGGAAGCGGAGGCGGGGGAGCCGGAGCCGGGGGAGCGCTCCTCGAACGGCGGCTCGAGCCCGTCGTAGTCTGGTCGTATGTGCTTCGACAGCCCCATCCGCCCCCTTCTCGTGCAGCCCGGTGATGCCGCATGAACTCCCCCCTCCTCTCGCTGCCCGGCGCCGTCGCCGCCGAGGGCCAGGACGAAGGCGTCGCCGCCCACTACGGCGATCTCTTCCGGGAGCAGCGGTCGTTGTCCGAGGGCGACGGTTTCGTCGACCTCTCCCACCGCGGGGTCGTCACCGTCTCCGGCGCGGACCGGCTGTCCTGGCTGCATCTGCTGCTGACGCAGCACGTCAGCGAACTCCCGCCGGGGCACGCCACGGAGGCCCTGATCCTCTCCGCGCACGGGCACATCGAGCACGCCCTCTACCTCGTCGACGACGGGGAGACGGTGTGGATGCACACCGAGCCCGGCAAGCAGGGCGCGGTGATCGCCTATCTGGAGAGCATGCGGTTCTTCTACCGCGTCGAGATCGCCGACCGCACGGACGAGTTCGCGGTCGTACACCTCCCGGCCGGTTCCATCGCCGAGACTCCCGAAGGGACCGTCGTACGGGAGACGGCGCACGGCCGCGACCTCTTCCTGCCCCGCCCCGCCCTGAAGTCCTTCGCGGAGTCCGGGCCTCCGGCGATCGGCCTGCTCGCGTACGAGGCGCTGCGCGTCGAGGGCCACCGGCCCCGGCTCGGCATGGAGACCGATCACCGCACGATCCCGCACGAGCTGGGGTGGCTGGGCACCGCGGTCCACCTCGACAAGGGCTGCTACCGGGGCCAGGAGACGGTCGCCCGCGTGAACAACCTCGGCAAGCCGCCACGCCGCCTCGTCTTCCTCCACCTCGACGGCAGCGAGGTGCGCCTGCCCGTGCACGGCGACGCCGTACGGCTCGCCGACGACGGACCGGACGGGCGCAAGCTCGGCTTCGTCACCACCTCCGCCCGGCACCACGAGCTCGGCCCGATCGCCATGGCTCTGGTGAAGCGGAACGTCCCCGTGGACGCGGCGCTCACGGTCGGGGACGAGGCGACGGCGGCGGCCCAGGAGGTCGTGGTCGCCCCCTGACGGGCACGGTGTGAACCCCGCCCGGCCTGCGTAGGCTGGACACATGGCCTTCGCGGAGGGCAGCGAGCGGGCGGCCGGGCCGCCCACCGCGGCCCCGTACGAGTTCGTACGGGCGCCGCGGACGCTGGGTGCCATGGTGGCGTCGACCGTCGGATACCGCTCGGAGGACGCCGCTCCCCAGCTGCACCGGGGGCTGCCCGCTCCCTGGCTCACGTTGATCTTTTCCCTCGAGGGTCCGGTCGTGGGCGGTGACACCCCGGATCAGGCGCTCGGGGCGCAGGCCTATCGCGAGGAGATCATCGTCGGCGGGCTGCATCAGCGGCCCGCGTACATCGTCCAGCCCTCCCGCCAGACCGGGGTGCAGCTGGCCGTGCACCCGCTGGCGGCACGGGCGCTGTTCGGCATGCCGACGGCCGAGTTGAGGCAGTCGGCCGGGGACGGCGCTTCCATCCTCGGCCGGCCGGCGGTGGAGGTCCACGAGCGGCTGCGCGAGAGCGGGAGCTGGGACGGGCGATTCGCCATCCTGACCGGCTACCTGCGGCAGAAGGCGGAGGACAGCGGGCGTCGCGCGGAGGTGCGGCCCGAAGTCGCCGAGGCCTGGCGGTGGATGGCCTGCCACCGGGGGGCCGGGTCGCTGGACGCCATGGCGCGTCATGTGGCGCTGAGCCGACGGCAGTTGACCACTCTCTTCCGACGCGAGGTGGGTGCCGGGCCGAAACAGGTCAGCCGGCTGATGCGGTTCGAGCGGGCCCGGCAGGAGGTGGCCTCGGCGGTCGCGGAGGAGCCCGCCGCCGGGCGGGCGGCGGGAGAGGCCGCGCTGGACCTCTCGGAGATCGCCGCGCGGTGCGGGTTCTACGACCATTCGCACCTGGTCCGCGACTTCCAGCACTACACAGACCTGAGCCCGAGCGGGTGGATCGCCGAAGAGCGCCGGAATATCCAAGCGGGAGGACACCGCAACGGCGAAGAGTGGGACACATGAGCGACTCCGAGACGAACACGACGCACACCGGCACCGGCGCGGGCAAGGCCCCGGCCCCCGCACCGACCGTCTGGCCGGTCCTTCAGGCGCACGACGCGCACGCGCTGATCGACTTCCTGGTGGAGAAGATCGGCTTCCTCCGCACAGCCGTGTACGAGGACGGCGGCCAGGTCGCCCACTGCCAGCTCGACTGGCCCGAGGGCGGCGGGATCATGCTCGGCTCATACAAGCCGGACACCGAGTGGAGCAGACCTCCGGGCACGTTCGGTGCCTACGTCGTCACGAACGACGTCGACGGCCTGTACGAGCGGGTGAAGGCCGCGGGCGTGACCTTCACGCGCGAACTGTCCGATCAGGACTACGGGAACCGGGAGTTCACCATCAGCGATCCCGAGGGCAACCTCTGGTCCTTCGGTTACTACCCCGGCGAACCGAAGCCCTGAGCCGCCTCCGTTCGTCCGGAATCCCCGGGGGCCTTCCGCCGGAATCCCGGGGAGCCGGCGGGCCGTCGGCGCCCGTCGACGGCCGGCCCCCGGGACCCGGCCCTTCGGACCGGGTCCACCAGGGGATGCGTCGGACCATGCCCTTCAGACCTCGAGCAGGACCGTGAACGGGCCGTCGTTCGTCAGGGACACCTTCATCTGCTCGCCGAACCTGCCCGTCGCGACCTCGGCACCCAACTGGCGGAGCTGTGCGACCACTTCATCCACGAGAGGTTCCGCCACCGGCCCGGGTGCGGCGGCGTTCCACGTGGGGCGGCGGCCCTTGCGCGCGTCCCCGTAGAGCGTGAACTGGCTGATGACGAGCAGCGGCGCGGCCACGTCCGAACAGGACTTCTCACCCTCCAGGATCCGCACCGACCAGAGTTTGCGGGCGAGTTGGGCCGCCTTGGCCGCAGTGTCGTCGTGCGTGACGCCGACCAGTACGCACAGCCCCTCGCCGGTGATCTCCCCGACGGTCTCCCCGGCCACGACGACGCTCGCGCCGTTCACTCTCTGCACCACAGCTCGCATGGCAGCCATCATGCCGTGCGGCCCGGCCGCGGTATCTCCCCCAGGGCCGAAAGGCCCAGGGGGAGTTCATATGGTCCGGATGGGTGCGACATCGCTGCGCAGGAACGCTCCGCAGTGGCACGATGCGTACACGCGGTACGTACCGCTGCTCTCAACGCCATTGCGGCAATAAGGAAGAAGGGGACACCTTCCATGAGCGCTACCGGCGCCGCCCGTACTCCCCCTGGGCCTCTCGGCCCTGGGGGTCCACCCGGGCCGCAAGGCCCAGGGGGAGGTACCCCCGGGGATCTGCCGGCCGCCCGTACCGGCCCGGCCCCGACCGCGGCGACCCGCGCAGGCGACGGCGAGGGCGACGGCGAAGTCCCCGACCTGCACGGGCTGCGGCTGCCCGAACTGCGCACGCTCCTGCGCGACGCCAAGCAGGAAGAAGGCGAACTCAGCTACGTACGGCGGCTCCTCCAGGGGCGCATCGACATCCTCCGTGCCGAACTCGCCCGGCGCAGCGCCCCCGGCTCGCCGCTGCTCGACCTGCTCCCGCAGATCCTGGCCGACGGCCCCTCCAACCACCGCAGCTCCGCCCGCCACGTCACACTGGGCACGCCGCAGAGCGACGAATACCGCTCCCTGGCCGAGGGGATGCTGGCGCAGGTCGAGCTGAGCGACCTCACCGCACGTACGGACGAGGAGCTGCAGGAGGCGATGGCCCGCCTCGTCGGCTACGAGCAGCACGTCTCGCAGCGGCGGCAGGTGACGCAGCGCACGGCGGACGGGTGCAGCAGGGAAATCGCACGCAGGTACCGTGAGGGCGAAGCGCAAGTCGACGACCTGCTCCCCTGACCTGTGTGCGGCCGGGCCCTGCGAGGGGCTCCGGGCTGCGCCATGGGCGGGGGTGGTGAACTGAAAGGCCCCTGCCCATGCCGTACGGGACACCCCCGGTGCTGGCCGAAGTCGTACGCTCCGGTTTCGTCGAGGGACAACACCGCGGCTCGCTCGTGGTGCTCGCCGCGGACGGCAGCACCGAGCTGTCGATGGGCGAACCGGAAGCCCCCTTCTTCCCACGCTCGGCCAACAAGCCGGTGCAGGCCGCCGCCATGCTCCGCGCCGGGCTGGATCTCTCCGGGCCCCGGCTGGCCCTGGCCACCGCGAGCCACTCAGGAGAACCGTTCCATCAGGACCTCGTACGGAAGATGCTCGCCGAGCACGGGCTGACCGAGGAACTTCTGCAGTGCCCGCCCGAACTCCCCCTCGACCAGGCCGAGGCGGCACGCGCCGTCGCCGGCGCGGGCTCCGAGGAGGCGGCCCGCAGCCGCGTCGCCATGAACTGCTCCGGCAAGCACTCCGCGATGCTCGCCACCTGCGCGGCGAACGGCTGGCCGCAGGAGACCTACCTCGAACCGTCGCACCCGCTGCAGCAACTGGTCGCGGAGACCCTCGAATCCCTCTCCGGCGACCCCGTCACCCACGTCGGTACGGACGGCTGCGGCGCTCCCCTGATGGCGATCACCCCGGCGGGGCTGGCCCGCGTCTTCCGCGCCCTCGCGCTCGCACCCGCGGACAGCCCGGAGGGCAGGGTCGCCGCAGCCATGCGCGAGCACCCCGAGTACGTGGCGGGGACGCGGCGCATCGACACATGGCTGATGAGCGAGGTGTCGGGAGCGGTCGCGAAGGTGGGAGCTGAGTCCGTACAGGGGGCCGCACTGGCGGACGGCCGCGCCCTCGCATTCAAGATCCACGACGGCGGCAACCGCGCCGTGGGACCTGTGCTGGCCCGCACGCTCGAACTGCTCGGGGTCGACTCCCCGGTGCTGGCCCGTATCGCCGACTCGCCCCTGCTGGGCGGCGGTCAGCGGGTCGGCGAGGTGCGCGCGGCGTTCTGAGGCCCGGCCTCGGGGCGGGGCGCCGGGCGGGGACGTAATCCAGGTGCGGTGCTCCGGCGCCCCCGCATAACGTGACCTGCATGGCCCTGGAGATCCGCACCCTCACCTCCCGCGACGAGCTGCCCGGCTGGTTCCGCGCGGTCAACGTCGGCTTCCTGCGCGGCGGGACCGTGTCCGAGGAGGAGGTGGCCGTCCGCACCCCCGACATCGATATGGACCGTACGCAGGGCGCGTTCGACGGAGGCAGGTGCGTGGGCACCTTCCGTACCTTCGCGCAGGAGATGACGGTTCCCGGCGGCGCGGCCCTTCCGTCCTGCGCGGTCACGAACGTCACCGTCTCCCCGACCCACCGGCGCCGCGGCCTGCTCACGCGCATGATGGGCAGCGCGCTCACGGCCGCGAAGGAGCGCGGCGACGCCTTCGCCTCACTGATCTCCGCGGAGTACCCGATCTACGGGCGCTACGGCTTCGGCCCCGCCGCCTGGACCGCGGAGTGGGAGGTCGACATCGCCCGCGCGGGGCTCGACAAACGCCACTCCGGCCCCGCTGACGGCGGGCGGGTGGATCTCGCGGACGACGAGGAGATCCGCACCGTCGGGCCCACGCTGCACGAGCGTCACCGCGCCCTGCCGCACTCCCAGGGCGTCATCGACCGTCCCGACCGCTGGTGGCGCATCCACACGGGCCAGCGCCGTTTCCCGGGAGACGAGTTCAGCCCGCCCTTCCACGCCGTCCACCGTGACGGGCGGGGCGAGCCGCAGGGCTTCGTGTCGTGGACCGTGCGCGAGCGCTGGGAATCCAAGCTTCCGCAGAACACCGCCGAGGTGCAGTGCCTCACCGCCCTCACGCCCGCCGCGGAGCGCGCCCTGTGGCACTTCGTGCTCTCGATCGACTGGATCGTCCGCGTACGTTCCGGACACCGGGCCCCCGACGACGTGCTGCCACTGCTGCTGCCCGACCCGCGCGCGGCCAGGCTCGACACCCTCGCGGACTTCCTGTGGCTGCGCCCCCTGGACGTGCCGCGCATGCTGGAGGGCCGCCGCTACTCCGTCGACCGTGCGCTCGTGCTCGATCTGCACGACCCCGCGGGGCTCGCCGGCGGCCGCTACCGCCTGGAGGCCGGGCCGGACGGCGCCGCCTGCAAGACCACCGGGGACAGTGCCGATCTCGCCCTGGACATCGCCGAGTTGGGCACCCTCTTCCTCGGCGACGAGTCCGCGGTGCGGCTCGCGGCCCTGGGACGGGCCGAGGAGCGCAGCGAGGGTGCCGCCGAACTGGCCGACACCCTCTTCCGCACGCCGCGCCGGGCCTGGTGCCCGGACATCTTCTGACGCGCGGAGGCGCCACACAGGGCAGCCGGCCGTCACGCAGGACACCGGAGACGGGCACGCGGCGCGCGGATGGCGTGGGTTGGAACCGCGCGCCGCGTGGTCAGACGATCAGCATCGTCAGGACGACGGCGCCGATACAGCTGCAGGTGATGTTCTTCGCCTTCACACCGACGCTGAGCAGTACGCAGCCGATGACCCCGAGGGCACCGAACTGCCACTCCACCAGTCGCTCGAGTCCGATCACGGCGGCCGCGAGAGCGAGAGCGAACACAGGCATGGCATTCCCCCTTCGTCGAGCACGGGCCCGTACGTCGTTGGACAGGCGGGAACCGGAGCGCTCTGTGTTGGCGGGCAGCCACGCCCACTTGGCGATACCTGCCGAACTTGTCCACCATCTGTGCGAAGTTGTCCGCCAACTTATTCGAAGTCTTCCCACTTGGCCGGAGATTGAAAACAGTTGACCAACAACTCCCGGTGCTTGGCCCGAAGTTGTACCGTCTTGGTGTGAACAGGACGAGCCCCGCGAAAGGCGCACGGCCCCCGCACGAAGTGGTCGCCGCAGCGCTACGTGAGCGAATCGACTCCGGCGAACTGCCCGCGGGCAGCCGCATTCCCACGCAGAAGGACCTGGCCGGCGAGTTCGGCGTCAACCGCACCGCGGTCCGCCAGGCCCTCCACGAGCTCAAGCGCCACGGCCTCCTCACCGACACCGGCCGCGGCGCACCGCCGACCGTCGCACGGGCGGGCGCCTCCCACGAGGCACCGAAGCCTGCGGGCACCGAGCTTGCCGAGCGTCTCTACGAGGCCTTCCGCGCCGAGGACGTCACGATCGACACGTACTCCCTCACGACGGAGACGCTCAACAACGCCCTCGCCCGGCCGCACCGCTCGATCGTCGACGGCAATCTGGCCCCCCGCTCCATCACGATGCGGGTGATCATTCCCAGCCCGGAGGCATACCTTGCCCTGCCCAGGCTCGTCGACGATCCCGATGACCGCCGCCCGCTGGACCGCCTGCACGAGCTGCAGAGGACATGGGCGACGGCGCTGCGCATGAGCCTCAGTACGTTCCGCGACCGCTACGAGATTCCTGAGGTCTCCTGCGAGATCCGGACGGTGGCCGCAACTCCCCTGCAGAAGCTCTACATCCTCAACGGCACCGAAGCGCTCATGGGCTATTACCACGTGGTGCGTGACGAAGTGAGTTACCGGGGAGAGAGGCTGGACATGTTCGACGTCCTCGGCTTCGAGAGCTCCCTCTTCCACTTCTCCGGCGCTCCGGACAGGCAGGACAAGCAGGACGTCGCATTCATGAAGCACTGTCAGGAATGGTTCGATTCGCTGTGGGACACGATCGCCACACCGCTGGACCCGTCTGACGGCCGTTACGGGTGATGAGGGTGTGGCGATTCGGCGTCTCCGCGCGAGAAACCTGCCTCCCGGCCGCTAAGGTTCCTCCACCCACGCCGGAACTGCCCGTACAGGAAAGTCGCGCAACCGATGACGTCCCACACGTATCAGCAGGCCGCAAGCACCGGGACCATCGACGGCCCGCTGCAGGGACATCACCGCGAGTGGTATGTGGTGAGCCCGGACGGCGCGAAGGGCGGCGTGTCCAGACTCAAGGTGGGGCAGCCACGGGAGGACGTCCTCTGGTTCGACCGGCGTTCCTTCACCTCCGAGGAGGAGTTGCTGCTGCGGCTTCACGGGCTCGTGCCGCGCGTCCCCCCGGTGCAGCGTGTCGGCTCTCCCGGCCCGGTCATCCTCGACTTCATCGAAGGAGATCCGCTCAACCGGCGCTCGTCTGCCGGGAGTTCCGTGACACCGGCCGTCGTGGACCAGATCATGGAGGTCTTCTCGGCCCTGGGGCAGGTGCTGCCCGGGACCGTTCTGCAGTGGCAGATCAGCACCAGGACAGACGGGCTCAAGGACAGCGCGCAGTTCCTCCAGAGCCTGATCCGCTTCACCCGTGAAGAGGTCTACGAGCAGAGAGAGCCGGAGTTCGGCGAGCTCTTCCGCCGGCTGGGCATCCGCGGCAGGGCCGTCGCACCGGACTCGCATCTCGTGCACGAGGCGGCCGGACTGACGGCTCGTCCGTTCTGCCTGCTCCACGGCGACCTGCACCGTGCGAACTTCATCGTCGACAACGAGAACCGGCTCTGGACGATCGACTGGGAGCTGGCCACGCTCGGCGACCCGCTCTACGACCTGGCCACCCACCTTCACCTGATGCGCTACCCCGACGACCAGCGGCGGAAGGTGACGGAGAGGTGGAAGACCACCATGGAGAAGGTGCTCCCCGGGGCCTCGGCGGGCCTGGCGGACGATCTGCCCCGCTATCTCGCGTACAAGCGCACCCAGTCCGTCTACACAGACGTCATGCGGCACGCCATCAAGATCCGCAAGTGTGCGGCTCCCGAGGAGCGGGAGAAGCAGCTGGACGAGAGCGCGGAGGCCGTCGGGAGCGTGCTCGCGGACGCCGGCGAGTGCCTGGGGGTGTCGTCCGTGCCCGGCACCACCGAGATCAAGGACGCATACAGGGCGTACTGCCCGACGAGCTGACCTCGCGGACCGTTCCGGCCGTTCCGGGGCCCGATCACCGCTGTACGCCGTGGCCCGCGCGGGGGATATTGGGGTGTCCCGCCGGTAGGCAGGGGACGGTGCCCCGCCGCGGACCTGGTACGAGGAGTGAAATGCGCGAACTCATCGAAGCCGCGAAGGCTGTGCTCTTCGACTTCGACGGACCCGTCTGCCACCTCTTCCAGGCACGCCCCTCGTCCGACATCGCGAAGCGGCTGCGGCAGCTCGCCGCCGCGGACACCGGCAGCGGCCGGCTGCCGCAGACCGGTGATCCGCTGGAGATACTGCGGGCCGCCTTCGACCAGCCGGATCTCGTCGAGCGCGGTGTCGCGCGGGACATCGAGCGTGCGCTGACCGAGGAGGAGGTCGAGGCGGCTCCCCACGCCTTCCCCACCGCCTACGCGGACGCCCTCGTACGTACGCTCGCCGCCACCGGACGCCAGCTCGCCGTCACGACGAACAACTCGCAGCAGGCGGTGGAGCGTTACCTGGAGACGCGCCGGACGGAGGAGCTGTTCGCGGGACGTATCCACGGGCGCGACGCCGAAGGCGGCTCACTGCGCCTCAAGCCCGACCCCGACTGTCTGCTGCGCGCCCTGAAGTCCACGGGCACGCCCGCACAGGAGGCGCTGATGATCGGGGACGCGCCACGCGACCTGGAGGCGGCACGCGCCGCCGGGGTGGCCTTTCTCGGCTACGCGCGCGACGAGCGCAAGGAGGAGCAGCTCCGTGAGGCGGGCGCGGAGCACGTCACCGACTCCCTGCGGGGCATCCTCGTGATCGTGGACCCGCGCGCGCACGTGTGAGCCGGTACGAACGGGGCGGCGCGGCGCCACCGTGGCCGCCGCCGGGCCCGTCCGTACCGGCTTCACCGGGTCAGGCTTCGCGCTCGTGATGTTCCAGTTCGACCTTCGGCAGCACCTTGCGCAGGGGTGCCGGGAGCCACCAGGCGCCGCGCCCGAGCAGCTGCATCACCGCGGGCACGACCAGGCACCGGATCACGACGGCGTCCAGCAGGATCGCCACCGCCAGGCCCAGGCCGAACTGCTGCAGCATGCGGTCCGGGCTCAGTACGAACGCCGCGAAGACGACGATCATGATGGCGCCCGCAGCTGTGATCACCTTGCCGGTGTGGGCGAGCCCTTCGCGTACCGCGAGCGCGGGGTCCTTCGTACGTACCCACTCCTCGTGGATACGGGAGAGCAGGAAGACCTCGTAGTCCATCGAGAGCCCGAAGACGATCGCGAAGATCATCACGGGGATGAACGCCTCCACCGGCCCCGGCTGCGCGCCGAACCAGCCGTGCTGGAAGACGAGCGTGATCACGCCGAGCGACGCCCCGATGCTCAGCAGGTTCAGCACCGCCGCCTTCAGCGGGATCAGCAGGGACCGGAAGACGGCCATCAGCAGCAGTGCCGACAGGCCCACGACCACGGCGACGAAGAGCGGCATGCGGTCCGCGACCGTCGAGGCGAAGTCCTCGGACGCCGCCGTCGGGCCGCCGATGTGGAAGGCGGCGCCGGTCCGCTCCTCCAGCGGTGGCAGTACGTCCTGACGCAGCGAGGTCACCAGCCGCGAGGTGGCCTCGTCCTGGGGCGCCGAGTCCGGGAAGGCGAGAACGGTTGCGGCTCCGGAGTCCCGCGCGGGGAGGGGCGGGGTCGTACCCGCGACGCCGGGAGTACGGGAGACCTCGGCGCGCAGCGCGGCCGCGGCGTCGGCGGCCGTACCGTCCCCTTCGCCGTCGCCGCTCTCGGCCACGATGACGAGAGGGCCGTTGAAGCCCGGCCCGAAGCCGTCGGCGAGGAGGTCGTACGCGGCGCGGCTCGACTTGGTCTCCGGGTCGGTGCCCGAGTCCGCGAAGCCCAGCCGGATGTCGAGCGCCGGTGCGGCGAGTGCGCCGAGCGCCACCACCGAGACCAGCAGGGACGCCCAGGGCCTGCGCTGCACTGCGGCAGCCCAGCGGCGCCAGCGTGCGCCTTCCGGGAGATACGCCGCCTGGGAGCCGGCGGGGGGTACGGAATCGGCGGGGTCGACAGGATCGGCGGGGTCGACGGGGTCGACGGGGTCGACGGGGGCACGTTCGCCGGGCGCTCCGGCGGGTCGCGCCTGCCGCCGGGCCGCCCGCCGGGCGACGTTGCGTTCGATGCGGCGGCCCGCGACGGCGAGCAGCGCCGGCAGCAGCGTCAGCGACGCGAGCATCGTCACCAGTACGGTCAGCGCCACCGCCAGGGCCACCCCCTGCAACGACCCCAGCCCCAGCACCACGAGCCCCAGCAGCGCGATGATCACCGTGCAGCCGGCGAAGAAGACGGTGCGGCCCGCGGCGTCCATCGCGATACGGTTCGCGCGCTCACGGTCGGCCCCGCGCAGCAGCTCGAACCTGTACCGGGAGAAGATCAGCAGCGCGTAGTCGATGCCCACGCCGAGCCCGACGAGCATCATGACGTACGGAGTGAAGTCGGCGATCGTGAAGGCGTGCGAGGCGGTGACGATCAGCCCGAGCGCCGTGCCCACCGCGAAGACCGCCGTCAGCACGGGAACGCTCGCCGCGACGAGCGACCCGAAGAGGAAGACCAGGATCACCAACGCGCCCAGCATTCCGGCGCCTTCGGCCGCGCCGCCCTCGGACTCCTCCGCGGCACGGGCCGCCTCACCGCCCAACTCCGCCTGGAGACCGTCCCCTTCGACGCTCTTCGCCACCTCCAGGATGCGCTTGGTGTGCTCGGTCGGAATGTGCTCCGCCTTGCTGTCGAGGACGACCGTCGCATAGGCGGTCGCACCGTCCCGCGAGACCGCCGACGGGTCCTGGTAGGGGCTCCTGATCTGCGAGACGCCCTCCAGCGTGGCGGCCTCCTTCAGCATCGGTTCGACGCGCTCCCGTACGGCGGTGGCCCGTACGCCCCCTCCGCCCTCGTCGTGCAGCACGATCTGCACGCTGTCGCCCGCCTGCGCGGAGCCGTGTTCCTGCATCACCTTCAGGGCACGGTCGGCGTCGGTGCCGGGGAGGGAGAAGTCGTTGCGGTAGGAGTCGCCGACGGCTCCGGCAAGCATCTGCGTGCCGGCGAGAACCGCGATCCAGAGCAGCAGCGCCCACCAGCGGCGGCGCGCGGAGAGCCCGGCGACGCGTGCGAAGACGCCCCTTCCGTCGTGGCGGGACGTGCCGTCGCGGGATGTGCCTTCGGGAGACGTGTCGTCGTGGTCGGTGGGGCCGTGCGGCGGCCCCGTGTCCGTACGGTGCATCACACTGCACGCTCCATGGGAGAGGATCCGGCGTTGTTCACGTCGGAAAGCGTGCGCGCGAGGAGACCGCCCCGGCGTCGGCCCACGGCTGTGACCTGGAGTACCGCGCTGGTTGCTCCGGCAGCGGCGGGCCTACCCCACCGGTTGCGAGCGGCCCCGAGAGGTCCCCGAGGGCGACCCTGACGAGCACCCTGAGACGGCCGCCGGACCTCCGCAGCCGGGGCGGGGGCCCGGACCGGGCCGGGACCGCCCGGACCGCCCCGGTGCCGCCGGGCTCAGTCCAGCCAGCCGGGCGTGATCATGCCCGACTCGTAGGCGAGGATGACCAGTTGGGCCCTGTCCCGTACGTCCAGCTTCGTCATCAGCCTGCTGACGTGGGTCTTGGCAGTGGCAGGGCTGAGCACGAGCCGCCGGGCGATCTCGTCGTTCGTCAGGCCCGCCCCGACCAGCGCCATGACCTCGCGCTCGCGCTCCGTGAGCGCGTTCAGCCGCGGCCCCGGCTCCGGGCGCTGCACACGGCCCGCGAACTCCGAGATCAGACGGCGCGTGACCGAGGGCGCGATGAGCGCGTCGCCCCGGGCGACGACCCGCACCGCGTGCAGCAGCTCCTCGGGCTCGGTGTCCTTGACGAGGAAGCCGGAGGCCCCGGCGCGCAGCGCCCCGTAGACGTAGTCGTCGACGTCGAAGGTCGTGAGGATCACCACGCGCACGGCCGCCAGACGTTCGTCGCCGGCGATGTCCCTCGTGGCCTCGAGACCGTCCCGGTCCGGCATGCGGATGTCCATCAGGACGACGTCGGGCCTCAACTCCCTTGCGAGACGCACCGCTTCGGCTCCGTCGGCGGCCTCTCCGACGACGTCGATGTCGTCCTCGTCGACGAGGATCGAACGGAAGCCCGCGCGCACGAGCGTCTGGTCGTCCGCGAGGAGTACGCGGATCACATGCCCTCCCCGAAGTCGCGCAGCGGCAGCCTCGCCTCGACGACGAAGCCGGTGGCCGCACCCGGCGCACCGGCACCCGCGCCGCCGGGCGGGGCGTATGCGTTCCGCGCCGTCAGCGTCCCGCCGAGCGCACGCGCCCGTTCCGCCATGCCGCTGATGCCGCTGCCTTCCCCGGCGTCTCCGGCGCTTCCGCTGCCTCCGCTGGTGCGACCGCCTGCGCCGCCGTCTCCGGCGTCTCCGCCGTCTCCGCCGTCTCCGGCGTCCGTCGCCCCTGGCGTCGCTCCGGGCGCGGCCCCCTGACCGTCGTCCTCGATCCGTACCCGCAGTACGGCCGGCTCCCCCTCACTCTCGCGCCCGTCCTCACCTGCGTCCTCGTCCCACACGCGTACCCGTACGGTGCGGGCCCTCGCGTGCCGCACGACGTTCGTCAGCGACTCCTGCACGATGCGGTACGCGCCCGTCCCCACCTGCGGCGGCAGTTCAGCGCGTACGTCCACCTCCACGCGTACGTCGATGCCCGCTCTCCTCGCACCCCCGGCCAGCCCTTCGACGTCCGCGGGCGACAGCCCCTCCCGCCCCGCGGGCATCGCGGGCGACCTCGGGGCGGCTTCGTCGACCTGTCTCAACACCCCCAGTGTGGCGCGCAGTTCGCGCAGGGCGTCCCGTCCGGCGTCCCGCACGGACTCCATGGCCTCCACCAACTCCCCCGTACGGGAAGGGTCCTTGGCCTGCCGGTGCAGAGCCGCGTTCGCCTGCACGTTGATCAGCGAGATGCTGTGGCCCAGCGCGTCGTGCAACTCCCTTGCGATACGCAGCCGTTCCTCGGCCGCCGACTGCCGCGCGCGTACGTCCTTCTCCCGCTCGGCGGCCAGGGCCCGCTGCTCCGCCTCGTGCAGATACGCCTGCCGCGTGCGGTGCGCGTACCCGGCTGCGACCAGCCCCACGAACCAGCCGACGAGCAGGAACAGGGCCGAGTCGTCGACGTGCCGGGCCCGGCCGGACAGGCCCAGTTCGCCGTAGGCCACGGCCAGCAGGGTCACCAGCGCGATCGTCACGGCGGCGACGAGACGGCCCTCGGCGGCGACGGTGTACAGGGCCACGCCGAAGGCCAGCACCAGCAGCGGCACGTCCTCACCGCTGAGGGGGAAGTAGACCCCGGCACAGGCCAGGACAAGGACCGCCACGGGCACCGGCCACCTGTGCCGCCACAGCAGCGCCACGCAGCCCACCACCGTCAGCGCCCACCCGGCGGCCTGACGTCCGGGTGAGGTCTCCACGTCGCCGCGCACGAGGAAGGTCCACACCGCCCAGACCACGGCCGCGACGAGCGCCGCCACGACGGGAAGGGTGCGGGGCGCGGAGACGGGCATGCGGTGAAGCGTACGTAAGGTGGGAAGCAGTGGCACCGTGCCGGGCGCACACTCCCCGGCCGCCCGGCGCAGCAGCACGAGGAGGACGCGATGACCGACGCCCCGATGCCCGCGAGCAACGAGCCGGCACACGACCCCGAGGTGATGGAGCTCGCCCAGAAGATCTTCGGGCTGGCACGGCACGGCGACACGGACACGATCGCGGCCTACGTCGACGCGGGTGTCCCCGTGAACCTCACCAACGACAGCGGAGACTCCCTCATCATGCTCGCGGCCTATCACGGCCACGCGGACGCCGTTCGGGCCCTGCTCGACCGCGGTGCCGACCCCGGCAAGCCCAACGACCGCGGCCAGGTGCCGATCGCGGGCGCCGTCTTCAAGGGCGAGGACGAGGTCGTACGTGTGCTCCTGGCGGCCGGAGCGGACCCGCGGGCGGGCGAGCCGTCGGCGGTCGAGACCGCGCGGATGTTCGAGAAGAAGGAGCTGCTGGAGCTGTTCGGCGAGAGCGCGTAGCCGCCGGTCATCGGCTCCGGGGTGACAGGGCACCGGGCCCGGTGCGCCTGGTGCGGGTCCGGTACGGGTGCCCGGTGCGAGCCCGCTGCGGACCGGTGCCGACCGACCGGTGCGCGTCCGCTCTCGAAGCCGGACCCGCACCGGTTCGCGTCCGTTCCGCGTCCGAAGACCTACCGCGGCTCCTCCACCACATCCGCGACGACACAGCTGACGTTGTCGGGCCCGCCCGACCGGTGCGCCAGCCCGACCAGTTCCCGGGCGGTCTCCTCCGGCCCGGCGGTCCCGGCGACCACGCCCCGCACCTGTTCCTCCGGCACGACCGACGTCAGCCCGTCCGAGCAGAGCAGATAGCGGTCGCCTGCCAGCACGTTCTGCAGCCGCACGTCCGGCCTGTCGTCCCGCCGCCCCATGAGCGCCCTCATCAGCAGCGCGCGCTTCGGGTGCGAGGCGGCCTCCTCCTCGCTGATCCGGCCCTCGTCCACCATCGAACGCACGAGGGTGTGGTCGTGGGTGATCTGGAAGAAGCCGCCGTCCCGCAGGAGGTACGCGCGCGTGTCGCCGATGTGCACGAGTGCGAGCTGCGACCCCGTCCACAGCATCGCGGTGAGCGTGGTGCCGGCCTCGCTGCCGTCCGCCGACGAGGCGACGACGTCGCCGACCGCGCTGTCGGCGCGCGCGATGGTGTCGTCGAGGACGTTGAGCAGGTCCGCCGCCGGAAGGTCTCCCTCCTCCAGCTGCTTGAGCGTGTCGACCGCGGCCGCGCTGGCGGGGCCGCCGCTGCCGCCGAATCCGTCCGCCACGGCGAGCAGACGCGAACCGGCGTACGCCGCGTCCTGGTTGCCCTCCCGTACGAGCCCGGCGTCGGTCAGTGCGGCGTAGCGGATCGCGAGCGGTCTGTCGTTGTGCGGCATCGTGGCGTCCTTCCGTGACAAGTGGTCGATGAGGAAGGCGGCCATGTCGCGCCGGGTGGCCACGTCGTTCTCGAAGTGCGCCCACCAGGCCCGGATCTCGCGCGCGGCCGCGGGCCCGTCCAGTCCGTCCAGTTCACGGATGCGGGCCAGCGGCATGCCGAGGCGGCGCAGCCACGCCACCAGCCGGGCGTGCTCCAGCTGCCCGGGTGCGTAGAGGCGGTAGCCGGTCTCCGGATCGACGCGGGCAGGGGGCAGCAGCCCGAGCTCGTCGTAGAGACGCAGCGCCTTCGGCGACAGCCGGGACGCCCTCGCGAACGCCCCGATCGTCAGCAGCCCCAGCCCCGCGCCCGTACCCGCCGCCCCGGCGCTCTCTCCCATGTCCGCTCCCCTCCCTCACACCGGGCACCTCGCCCGGTCCGCCTGATGCTGCGGCTTCCCCCAAGGACAAGGTCAAGCACCGCCCCGAAGCAGGCCGCCAGAGCCTCTGTCAGTGGCGGGCGCGGGCGGTCCTCCCTGTCAGCACCGATACGCGCACCTGCTCGGTGAAGGTGCCGTGGGGCAGCGCCTGCCGGATGCGCTCGGCGAACGCGGGCCGTTCCGCCGGAGCGGGAAGCATGTCCTCGGGCACGGCGGAGCAGACCCCGCCGAAGAGCTCCTCGAACGTCAGCTCCTCCGCGTAGGAGACCTCCCTGTGGCGCACTTCGCCGAATCCCGCGGCTGCGAGAGCCCGCGCGTACCGCTCACGGTCCTCGCCCGCCGTGCCGCACGAGGCCTTCAGCTCCGTACCGAAGTACTCCTCCAGGCAGCCGCGCAGGGCACGCGACCAGTCGGTGTCGTGCAGCCAGGCCGGGGTGCCGTTCGCAAGCACCGCGACTCCGCCGCCCGGACGGAGCAGACCGGAGAGCTCCGCGAAGAGGACCTCGTGCCGCATCCAGTGCAGGGCCTGTCCGATCACCGTCATCGCCAGGGGACGGCCGTGCAGCAGCGCCCCGAGCGCGGGGACGTCGGTGTCCGAGCCGAGGACCCAGGACGCGTTGGTCACGCCGTGCCGCGCGGACGTCTCCGCGGCGAGGCGCAGCATGTCCGGCTCGGGATCCATGCCGACGACGTGGCGGACACGGGAGGCGAGAGGCACGGCGAGCTGCCCTGTGCCGCACCCCAGGTCGAGGACCGTGTCGTCCGGCGTCAACTGGAAGGTCTCCCGCAGGTCTTCGAGCACCCCGGCCGGATAGCCGCGGCGGAACCGTGCGTAGTACGTGGCGACGTCGCCGCCGAATCCGAGTCCCATGTGACGAGCCTGCCCCCGCCGCGGGCCGGAGACGGCGCTTATCGCTGCCGGCTGAAGCCTCCGGAGGGCGGCAGCCCGGGGGCACCTCCCAGACGGAGTCCGGGGGAGGACCCGGGGGTTTGCCTCATGGCTGCGCCGTCGCGGGTGCCATAGCCTCTTCGGGCATCGACCAGAGAATGCCGGTACCTGAATGCTCGTCACCTCGCACGGCAGTGCGGTGCGGGTGCGGTGTCGGCGGATTCCAGCGGAACGGGGAGAACACCATGCGCAGGCACTTCCGCCTCCTCGCGGCGTTCGCCGCGACCGGGACCGCCCTCGGCACGCTCGGCGCGTGCGGGCTGGTCCCGGGAGAGACGTTCGAGGACCGCGCGGAGCTGTCGGAGAAGGTCGACTCCGTGCGCCTGGACAGCAGTTCGGGCGCCGTCCGGCTGCGCAGCAAGCAGACGGTCACGAAGACCGCCGTTCACCGGAGCATCGAGTACGACGGGGACAAGCCGGCGAAGCGCACGTACGACGTCGAGAACGGCGTGCTCGTGCTCCGCGGCTGCGGTGACGACTGCTCGGTGAGCTACACCGTCGACCTGCCGCCGAGGGTCTCCGTGAGCGGCGGCACCTCGTCGGGCGGGATCAGCGTCTCCGGTGCGGGCAAGGTGGACGTGACCACGAACTCCGGGGCGGTCGACCTCGACGACGTGGACGGCACCGTCGAGGTACGCACGACCAACGGCCGCATCAACGGACGCGGTCTGAAGGGCGAGAGCATCCGCGCCGAGACCTCCAACGGCGCGATCGACCTCGATCTGAGCACCCCGCAGGACGTACGGGCGAAGACCTCGAACGGCGCGGTCTCCGTCACGGCGCCGGACGGCCGCTACAAGGTGTCGGCGCGGACGAGCAACGGGGACAAGCACATCGGCCTGCGCGACGACCCGTCCGGCGACCACGAGCTCGACCTGACCACGACCAACGGCTCCATCACGGTCAAGAAGGCCGGCTGACCGCCGCACGCCGGCGGCCGTGGCCGCCTCACTGCTCCCCGGTCAGCGCTCCTCCCCGGTCAGCCTTCCGGCGACGGCCTCGGCGGCGCGGTCCGCGTCGGCCTCCGTGTTGTAGAGGTGGAACGCGAGCCGCAGCCGCCCCGCCCGCGTGCTGCCGACGACACCCGCGCGCTCCAGCTCCCGGGGAGTGTCCGCGGCGACGGCCACGCTGACGATCGCGGAGTCGCCCTCCGGCAGCCCGACGGCGGCGCGGAAGCGGTTCGCGAGGCCGAGAGCGTGCCCGTGCAGTACGTCCGTACCGATGCCGGTGAGCAGATCCAGGGACGGCGCCTGGCCGACCCACGCGTGCCACACCGGGGAGGTGTCGAAGCGCCGGGCGTCCTTCGCGAGCCGCAGGGGCGCGCCGTAGAGGCTCTCCCAGCGTTCCTCGCCGGCGAACCAGCCGGCGGAGTGCGGGACGAGACCGTCCGCGTGCTCGGGCCGCACGGTGAAGAAGCACGTGCCTCTCGGGGCCAGCAGCCACTTGTAACCGCCGTCGACGGTGTAGGCGTAGCGGCTCGCATCGACGGGCAGCCAGCCGACGGCCTGGGTCGTGTCGAGCAGCACGCGCGCCCCGTTCGCCTCACACGCGGCCGTGAGCGCGTCGAGGTCGGCCAAGCGCCCGTCCGCGGACTGCACGGCCGCCACCGCCACCAGCGACGTACGGGGCGTCACCGCCTCGGCGAGGGAGTCGAGCGGCACCTCCCGCACCCGTACGCCCCGGGGAGCCTGGGCGTGGAAGGGGAAGACGACGCTTGTGAACTCCCCGGCAGCGGTGAGCACTTCACTCTCGCCGGGCAGCGAGGCGGCGACCAGGCCCACGAAGGCGCTGACCTGGCTGCCGACCGCGACGCACGACGGGTCGACGCCGACGAGCCCGGCGTAGCTCGCACGTGCCGCTGCGAGCGGGGCGTCGTAGGCCGCCGGGTTCGCCCTGCCCTCGCGCCATTCCGCCAGCGCCGACTGCAGCGCGTCCAGGGACCGCCGCGGCGGGAGGCCCAGCGCAGCGGTGTTGAGGTAGACGACATCGGGCTCGAACTCGGCCTGCGCGAGGGCGAGGCGGGCCCGCCCCTCGGCTCCGGTGGTGGCCGTCGTGGTCTTCTGCATGGCCTCAGCCTGCGCCGGTCCTGCCCGGCGGGGAAGAGGGCCTGGCGGGCGGAGGGTGTGGTCCGGGACACGGTCCCCGGTCACGCGGACGCTGCTTGCTCCGGCACGTGCCGGGCCTGCCGGTGCGCGGCCATCCGTACGGGTGCGTTGACCGCACCGTCGCCGCGGTAGCCGCCCACCCGCTGGACCACCTCGAAGAAGACGCGCGAGCCGAGGAGGCCGGTGCAGAAGTGGAAGAACTCCCCGTGCTCGTCGCGGTCGTAGAGGATGTTCAGCCCGCGCATCGTCTCCAGGAGCCGCGGCTCCGGCGCGTAGCGCGCGTCGAGGTCGTCGTAGTAGTTGTCCGTGATGGGGAGGATCTCCAGGCCGCGCTCCAGCGCGTCCCGAGCCGCGGCGAATACGTCGTCGGTGGCGAACGCGATGTGTTCCGGGTCCGGCACCGAGGGCGCCCAGCCTCCGCGGCGCAGCAGCGCCCCGTGCATGGCTATCCGGAGTTCGCCGGACACGTTGCCGACCGTACGGCTGCGGACCAGGCCGAAGGGCGCACCGTACTCGGCGAAGTCCCTTTCGCGCAGGTCGAGTACGGACTGGTAGAAGGTCATCGAACCGGCGAACTGGTCGTTCGGCTGCGCCAGCGCGACGTGGTCGATGCGCCCGAGGCGGCCTGGGCGCGGGGGGCCGGGATCGGCGGCTACGCCTTCCCCGGCCGCGACGGGCGCGAAGTCAGCCCGCCAGTCCGGACCGCGCGCCTCGCCGCCCGGGCAGAAGAACAGCTGGGTGCCGTCCGGGGCGGCGACCGCGGTGAGCTCGGCCTCCTCCGGGCCGCGCCTGCGGGGCAGGGGCGTGGCCAGGAGCGCTTCGGCGCGCCGCGCGGACTGTCCGGGGTCCCGGCTCTCGACCGCCAGGGCCACGACTTCCGCCGTGCCGGTGCCGTCCGTTCCCGTGGTGTTTCCGTCCCGGTTCAGTACGACGTTGCTCCCGCCCTGCTGCCAGAGCTCCACGGGCTTGGAGCGGTGGCGTCCCGTGTGCGCGAATCCGAGTGCGGACAGTGCCGAGGTGATCTGCGGTGCCGACTCGTCGTCCACGGTCAGTTCGACGAACGCGTGGCCGAGGAGTCCGGGGGCGGGCGGCGGCGCGGCCAGCTCGACGCGCGGGCGGGCCCGTCCTGCGGCCCCGTATCCGTACTCCCGCTCGGAGACGGCCTCTTCGAGCGCGACGAGCGAACGCATGGCGTCGACCGCGGCGGGACCCGGATCGGTCTGGCGGAAGACGTCGTTGAACACCTCCAGCGACAGCGGCCCCTCGTACCCGGCGGCCAGCACCTGGGCGAGGAAGTCCGGCAGATCGAAGGAGCCCTGGCCCGGGAAGAGCCGGTGGTGCCTGCTCCACTGCAGTACGTCCATGTCGAGCCGGGGCGCGTCGGCCAGCTGGAGGAAGAAGAGCTTGGCGGCGTCCACCGTGTCGACGCCCGTGGGGGCCGGGTCGCGGGAGAGCACGTGGAAGCTGTCCAGGCAGAGCCCGAGCGCGGGATGGTCGGCCCGGCGGACGATCTGCCAGGAGTGTTCCCAGCTGTTCACGAAGCGCCCCCAGGCGAGGGCTTCGTAGGCGACGCGTATGCCGCGCGCGTCCGCACGGTCCGCGAGGGCGCGCAGCTGCTGCGCGGCCAGTCCGTCGTCGTCGACGGCGTGGGGCGAGAGCGTGGAGCACACGAGCACGGTGCCGGCGCCCAGACGCTCCATCAGGTCGAACTTCCGCTCCGCGCGGCGGAGATTGGCGGCGTGCAGGCCGTCGGGGACGGCCTCGAAGTCGCGGAAGGGCTGGTAGAGGTCGATGGTCAGGCCGAGGTCCGCGCAGAGCGCGCGGACGCTCTCCGGCGTCATGGCCGATACGACGAGGTCGTTCTCGAAGATCTCCACACCGTCGAACCCGGCCGCGGCCACCGCTCGCAGCTTGTCCTCCAGCATTCCGGAGAGGCAGACCGTCGCGACGCCCTTGCGCGCACGGGGACGGGGGTGCGGTCGGGGGCTGCTGGGCTGCGGTGACGGTGACGGGCTCACTTGTGCTCCTTCCCACGGCGGAGGTCTCCGGACCAGGGGATGGTTCGCTGGTTCACGCTTCAGATTGTTCGTATGCCGCACCTGGATGCACATCGCGCACGCTACGAGCGACCTCCCGGACGCGTCAATCGGTGTGCAGACAACTCCGCGAACCATCGACTCCGGGTCCCACCCCCGTGCAATGGGCCCACGTGGCGCCGCGCCCGCGCTGCCCTGTAGGCTGTGCGTGATGCGCACAAGCGCGCGGAATCGGCGGGCCGGGCCCGTACGGGAGGTAGTGAGGCTTTGTCGGAACCGGTGCTGAAGGGCCGCGAGGAGTACGGACCGCACTTCGTCCAGTCCGTGGCACGGGCGCTGTCGGTGATGCGCTCGTTCACCGCGCAACGCCGCTCGCAGACTCTCACCGAGGTCGCGCGCCAGACGGGCCTCGACCGCGCGACCGCCCGGCGGCTGCTCCTCACCCTCGCCGACCTCGGTTACGTCGCCAGCGACGGCCGCGCCTTCGAACTCACCCCGCGCACCCTGGAGTTGGGCTATGCGTACCTCTCCAGCATGTCGCTGCCCGAGATCGCACAGCCGCATCTTCAGTCGCTGGCCCGCGAGCTCAACGAGACAGCGGCGCTGGCCGTGCTCGACGGCGAGGAGATCGTCTACGTCTCGCTCGTCCAGAGCACCCGGCTGATGGCGGTGAAGATCAGCGTCGGCACGCGGTTCGACGCCTATACGACGTCGATGGGCCGCGTTCTGCTGGCCGGACTGCCGGACGCCGAACTGGACGAACGCTTCGCGCGGCTGAAGCTGGAGGCCAGGACCGACCACACCATCCGCAGCACGCGGACCCTGCGCGACGAGATCGACAGGGTGCGCAAGCAGGGCTGGTCGCTGGTCGACTCGGAGCTGGAGGAAGGGCTGCGGGGCGCGGCGGCGCCCGTCCGCGACCGCGGGGGGCAGGTCGTGGCGGCCGCGAACGTCTCGGTCCACGCGGGGCGTACGACACCGGAGCTCGTCGAACGCGACTACATCCCGATGATCCTGCGCACCGTACGGCTCATCGAGGCGGACCTGGTCAGCGCGGTGGCGCGCTGACGGGGGCGGGCGTCACCGGTCCGCCCCCTCCCCCGAAGCTGATCCAGCACTTGCCCGGCGTCGTCGCGACGGCGTCGAACGCCGCGGCCGCGTCCTCGAATGCGAACTCCGCACCCAGCACACGGTGCGGCGCCATCGCACCCGCCTCCATCACCGCAACCGTCCCGGCGAAGTCGTGCGGGTGGTCGTAGATCAGCGAGCCGGTCAGGGTGAGCTGCCTGCTGACCAGTTCGTGCGGCGTCAGCTCCAGGGGCGCACCACTCATCCCGATGACCGTGATCTTCCCGCCGGGCGCCGCGTGCCGTAGCGCCGAGGTCAGGGCCGCCGGCACCCCCGCGGTTTCGAAGACGTGGGCGGCCCGCACCGGCTGCTCGGCCTCGCTCCCCGCGGGCTCGCTCCCCGCGGGCTCCAGGGGCACGGCACCCATCGAGACCGCCAGCGCCCGGCGCCCGTCGTGCGGCTCCAGCACATACGGGGTGATCCCGGCGGCGTCGAGACTCGCGCACACGAACAGGCCCTGCGAGCCGGCGCCCACCACCAGGCAGGTGTCGCCCGGGGCGGCACCGGAACGCCGTACGGCCGTGCGCGCCACGGCCAGCGGCTCGGCGCACACCAGATCGCGGGTCGGTACTTGCGCGGCCGCCGGGTGGGCGAACTCGGCGGGCACGCGGACGTACTCCGCCAGCACTCCGGGCACGGCGAGACCGACGGCCACGCGGCCGGCGCAGCCCGAGGTGAATCCCCCGTCGCAGGCCGCGCAGCCGCCACAGCAGTAGTTGGGTTCTATGGCGACGCGTTCTCCGACCGCCCGCCCGCCATGGACTGCTTCGCCGGCCTCGACGATCTCGCCGACGCCCTCATGTCCCAGCACCCACGGCAGCCGCGGCGCCGGGCGGGCGCCACGGACCACGGCGACATCGGTGCCGCACAGCCCCACGGCGGTCATGCGGACGATGACGTCGTGGGGTCCGCAGACCGGCTCGGGCACGCCGACGATCTCGACCCGTCCGGGCGCCGTCAATGCCGCTGCTCTCATGGGTTCCGCCCTCTCCACGGTTGTACCGAGTGACTGTGCGCGATACGCACGTACGTACGCATGGCGCCACCGTAGCGGACGCGGTCGCCACGGCGCGGCACAGGTGTCGCGGCGACGTCCGGAACGTGAGACCCGTCAGCTCATCCGGAACGACGTATTGACCCCGGCCGCCCGGCGCGTACACCATGCCGTTCAAGTCACGCACATCCGTGCACTTAGCGCACAGAGCGAGGACCGAGGTCTCATGCCAGCCACACCAGAGCAGCAGGCGCCGCGGAAGCAGACGCGAGCCGCGATCGGCAGCTCCATCGGGGCCGTCGTCGAGTGGTACGACTTCCTGCTCTACGGAATCGTCGCCGCGATCGTCTTCAACGAGGCCTTCTTCCCCGGCGTCAGCCCTCTCGCGGGCACGCTGGCGGCCTTCGCGACCTTCGGCATCGGATTCGTCTGCCGCCCGCTGGGCGGTCTCGTCTTCGGGCACTTCGGGGACAAGCTGGGCCGCAAGCGGATGCTCGTGTGGACGGTCCTGCTGATGGGCGTCTCCACGGCCCTCATCGGCGCGCTGCCCACGTACGACAGCATCGGCTGGTGGGCGCCGCTGCTCCTGGTGATCCTCCGCGCCCTCCAGGGGTTCGCGGTCGGGGGCGAGTGGGGCGGCGCCGCGCTCATGGCGGTCGAGTCCGCGCCGTCGAAGCTCAAGGCCTTCTACAGCTCGGGCGTGCAGGTCGGTTACTCGGTGGGCCTGATCCTCGCGACAGGCGCCGTGGCGCTGATGGAGTCCGCCGTCGGCGAGAACGGCTTCCAGGACTGGGGCTGGCGGGTCCCGTTCCTGATCAGCGCACTGCTCGTCGTACTCGCCCTGTGGATTCGTGCCGGCGTCCCCGAGAGCGAGGTTTTCAAGGAGGAGGTCGAAGCGCAGCAGCCGCAGAAGCGCACGAGGCTCCCCGTGGTGAAGGCCCTGCGCAAACAGCCTGCCGCCTTCCTCCAGATCATCGGCATGCGCCTGGGCGAGCTGGTGTCGATGTACGTCGTCACGACGTTCGCGCTCTCGTACGCCACCGACAAGCACGGCTTCGACTCCGGCTTCATGCTCAACATCGGGCTGCTCGTCGGCGGGATCGGCATCGTCACCATCCCGGCCTTCGCGTGGCTCTCGGACCGGTACGGGCGAAAGCCGGTCTTCATGACGGGCGCGCTGATCGGGGTGCTGGGCGCCGTCCCGTACTTCATGTCGATGGAGTCCGGCTCCACCGTCCTGCTGGCCGTCACCTCCGTGCTGCTCGTCAACATCGCCCACGACCTGATCGTCAGCGTCCAGCAGCCGCTGTTCACGGAGCTGTTCGGCGCCGAGTACCGCTACAGCGGCGCCGGACTCGGATACCAGGTGGCCAGCGCCGTGGGCGGTGGCTTCACGCCGTTCATCGCGACGGCCCTCGTCGCCTTCGGCGGCGGCGAGTGGTACTGGGTCGCGGCCTACCTCGCCGGCGGATTCGCGGCGTCCGCGCTGGTCGCGCTCACGCTCCGGGCCACGCCCGCCCGTTCCTCCGCCGCTGCGGAGCGGGCGGAAGGCAAGGAAGGTGCCGGCCGAGCACCCGTGTGACAGCGCTCAGAGCGACGGGAGCGGTGAACGCGGTCGGAGCGGTGAGCGCCGCGGTGCGGCAGGGCGCCGGGCGCGCGGGCCTCCCGCACGGATAGGTTTACCCGTGAGTACGTCCGTACCCGCGGAGCCGGAGTACCGGAGGCGAGAGTGGCCCCGACGGCGTTCCCGGGAGCGGGCACTCGCCCACGCCCACCGCCCGGCCCGGAAGGACCCGCCCATGACGGACGCCAGGGAAACCACCGACAGCACTCCCCGTCGCGGTGCACGCGACATCGACGTCACCGTCTACGGTGCGACCGGCTTCGTCGGCTCGCTCGTCGCTCACCATCTCGCCCGGACGGCCCCCGAAGGAACCCGGATCGCGCTGGCCGGACGCAGCGAGGAGAAGCTCACGGCGGTACGGGAGAGCCTGGGTGAACGCGCCCGCGACTGGCCCCTGTTCGTCGCCGAGGCGCACGACCGCTCCGCGCTGGAGAAGATGGCGGGAGCGGCACACGTGGTCATCACCACCGTCGGCCCGTACGCGAGTTACGGCCGCGACCTGGTCGGCATCTGCGCGAGGGCGGGCACCGACTACGTCGACCTGTGCGGTGAGGCCTTGTTCGTCCGCGAGAGCATCGACGCGCACCACGAGGCCGCCGCCTCCGCGGGCGCGCGCATCGTCCATGCCTGCGGATTCGACTCGGTCCCGTCCGACGTCAACGTCCACCTCCTGCACGAGAAGGTCCGTGCGGACGGCAACGGCGAACTCACCGACACCACCGCGGTCCTCACCGCGGTCAGCGGCGGAGTGAGCGGCGGCACGATCGACTCGGTGCGGCAGCAGATCGACGTCATGAAGCGGGACCGGGACGCCCGCCGCCTCGCCATGGACCCGTACACGCTCAGCCCCGACCGCACGGCCGAGCCCGAACTCGGCCGCCAGGACGACCTGTTCATGGCCCGCGCCGCCAAGTCCGGTACGCCGCTGCGCGGTGTCCTCGCCCCCTTCCCGATGGCCCCCTTCAACACCCGGATCGTCCGCCGCAGCGCCGCGCTGCGAGGCCACGCCTACGGCGCCCGCTTCCGCTACCGCGAGGCCATGCGCCTCGGCTCCCCGCTGGTCTCGCCGCTGGTCGCGGTCGGGGCGGCCGGGGTGATGGGCGCCCTCTTCACGGGGCTGGCGCTGCGTCCGACCCGCCCTCTGATGGACAAGGCCCTGCCGGAGCCGGGTGAGGGCCCCGGCCGCCGTACACGCGAGAGGGGGCACTTCACGTTCGACACCTTCGCCGTCACGACGACAGGTGCCCGCTACGCCGCCCGCTTCAGGGCACAGGGCGACCCCGGATACAACGCCACCGCCGTGATGCTCGGCGAGTCGGCCCTCGCCCTCGTACTGGACCGGGCCGGGCTGCCGCACGTCGAGGGCGGCGGCGGAGTGCTCACTCCGGCCACCGGCATCGGGGACGCTCTCGTGGGCCGTCTCCGCGGTGCGGGCATGACCATCGCCGTGCGCTCCTACTGACGCGGATGCCGGTACGGGACCGCCACCGGTGGCCCGTACGGCATCCGGCGCGAGGTGGGCGGCACTTGGCGCCGGGTGCGCGGGGAGGCCAGCAGCCGGCGCGGGGCGTCCGCGGTCAGCCGACGACGGGGCTGCGGCGCTCCAGGAGCTGTACGTCGCGCCAGGTGCCGTGGTGGCGGCCCACGCGTTCGCTGACGCCGACGGCACGGAAGCCCGCGCGCAGATGGACGGCGATGCTGGCCGTGTTCTCGGGGAAGACGCCGGCCTGGATCGTCCAGATCCCCGCGGCCTCCGTCGAGGCGATCAGCGCGTCGAGCAGGGCACGGGCGACTCCCCGGCCACGCGCCCCGGGATGCACGTACACCGAGTGCTCGACCACGCCCGCGTAGACGGCACGGGGCGAGACGGGGGCGACGGCGATCCAGCCGAGCACCCGCCCGCTCCCGCCGGTACGGGCGCTCCCGGTCCCGGCCCCGCCGCCCTCCGGGTCCAGGGCGACGAACCGGTGCTCGGCGAGCTTCGCGGCGTCGAAGACCTCCCAGGCGGGAGCGGCCGTCTCGAAGGTCGCGTTCCCCTCGTCGATACCGGCCTGGTAGATCGCGAGGACCTCATCGGCGTGTGCGGCCGTCAGCGCCTCGATCACGACCGGTGGTTCTGTCTGCTCTGCGGTCACGCCGTCCATCATGACGTCGCTCCCGGCCAGCGGCGCCGGCACAGTACGGCGGTGAGGGTCAGCGGAACCGACAGCGCACAGGCGATGCCGAACAGCAGCGCGAACCGGTCGTGCTGGGCCAACGGCCCGGCGGCGGTCACCGCGACCGAACTGCCGATGAACAGCGCGGCAGCGAAGAAGGCGACCGCCGTGCCGCGTGCCTGCGGCGCCACCGAAGTCGCCCACGTCTGCAGCGACGAATGCATGAACGACCAGCCGCCGCCGAGCAGCAGCGCCGTGACCACGACCGTGGCCAGACCGATCCGGCCGGCGACGATTCCGTAGCCCAGGCAGATCTGCGCGCCGCCCACGGCGATCAGCGACCACACCGGCATCCGTCCGGCCAGCCTCTTCACCAGCAGCGAGAAGCCCAGCACTCCGACCCCGAAGGCGGCCGTGGCCAGGCCGGCGACCGCCGCGCTGACCCCGTTCGCCTGCAGCGCGGCGGCGAGCAGGGTCATCGTCCCGAGCAGCACGGCGCCCTCCACGAACGCCAGCCCGAACACCAGCAGGGCCCAGCGGTCGCGCAGCACCGTACCCAGGTGCCGGCCCACTCCGGCGACGGGTGCGCGCGGCGGTTCCGGCAGCGCGCGCATCGCGAACGCGCACAGCGCCGCGCACGCCGCAGACGTGGCGAACACCGCACGCCAGTCGAGCAGATGAGCCAGCACGCCGCCGAAGGCCGTGGCCAGGGCGGTGCCCGTCGCCATCGCGGCCATCAGGTCCGACAGCGCCCGCTGACGCCGCCCGGCGGTGACGGTGTCACCCACGTACGTCAGCGACGTCGGCACCACGGCACCGAAGAAGGCGCCCGCGACGATCCGCGACGCCGCCAGCGACACCAGGCCGGGGGCGGCCGCGGAGACCGCTCCGGCCAGTGCGGCGGCCAGCAGCGTCGCGCGTATGACGCGGACCCGCCCGAAGCGGTCGGAGAGCACTCCCCACAGCGGCTGCGACAGCCCGTACGCCAGGAAGTAGCCGCTCGCGGTGACGACGACCGTCGAGAGCGGCACACCCAGCCCGGAAGCGATCAGAACCAGCATCGGGCTGATCACGAAACGGTCGAAGCTGCTCACGAACGTCGCGGCCGACAGGGCGCGCGGAGGCCCGGTGACGGGCTGTGCGGAGGGCGGGTCCTGGCAGGTCGTCATCAGTGCTTCGAACAAACGGTGATCATGGCTGCCGCCCATGATGGCGCAGCTCCCGGGACATGGACAGGGGTGGGCTCCCGCGACCGCGACGTGCACAAGGGCGGGACCCGGGGAGCGGGTCCCGCCCTTGTGCGTCGTACACCGGCGTGTGGCTCGTGGGCCTCAGCCCGGGAGACGGCTCACTTGCGGGGCTTGATGTCGTCGGCGGGCGGGGTGAACTCCGAGTCCGGCGGGGTGACGGTGCCGGCGGGGTCGGTGCATCCGGGGACGCTGCCCTCAGGGCTGCAGTTGTCCGGGAAGTTGCGGATGACCCTGCTGGCCTTGAGCGTGACCTGGCCGCCCGGCTCGTTGAGGATGCCGCCCCCGGCGCCGATCGCCGTGTTGCGGGTCACCAGGCTCCGTACCAGCGTGACGGTGCTGCTGCCGAGCAGGGAGTTGTTCGAAATACCCGCGCCCGACACCGCGACGTTGTCGCGGACGGTGGTCGACTTCAGGCGCAGGGTGGAGCCGTTCGTGTTACGGATGCCGCCACCCACAACGGCGGTGTTCCCTCTGACCGAGACGGACTCCAGGGACGCGGTGCCCAGGATGTTCTCCAGACCGCCGCCGTTGCTGGTGACCGCCCGGTTCCTGAGCAGGGCACCGTCCTTCATCGTCATCGTGCCGACGCCGTCGTTGACGACGCCGCCCCCGAAGCTGTTCGCCGTGTTGCCCTCGACGGTGCTGCGAACGAGGTTGAGCCGGCCGCCGAAGCTGAAGACGCCGCCTCCCGTGTCGGCGGTGTTCCCCTTGACGACCGTGCGGTTCAGGTTCAGCGTTCCGCTGTTGTTCGAGACACCGCCACCGGAGAGGCCGGTACCCAGGCTGCCGCCGCTGATCTTGAGCGAGTTCAGGGTGAGGGTGCCGCCGGACGCGACGTGGAGGATGCGGAAGTCCTGCGTCGCGTCCGGGCCGCGCCGGATGGTGGTGTCACGGCCGGAGACGGTCACGTTCCCGGTGATCTCCGGAAGCCCGTCGTCGGCGTTCTCGGGCGCGGTAAGGGTGTAGGTGCAGCGGGGCGCGAGGATGATGCGACCGCCGTTGGCATTGGCGTTGGCCTGGTTGATCGCGTTCACCAGGCCGGTGATGTCGTTGCACCGCACGTGGGTCCCCCCGGCGGCGTTGGCCGGACCCGCCGGCAGGACCGCAAGGGACAGTCCCACACCGACCGCGGCGGTCACGGCCCCGGACCGCAAAATGATCTTCATCACTGCGACTCCCTCGACGCTGGAGAGTGAAACGGCGCATCACCGGCACCCGGCAACCACGCCGGTCAGCCGGATTGATGCGATGACGTCTCATCCGTAACCGCGGCCGCAGCGGCCTCACTTGGCCTACGGCCGAACAGCCCCGGTTCCCGGCAGACCCCGGCTCCAGGCCGTCGCGGCGTCGAGCCGGCCTACGGGTCGGCTCGGCCCGAGTGGCCCTCCTGACGGATACCGGCGACGAGTGACTCGACGCGGTCCTTGATCTGGTCCCGGATGCGCCGGACGTCTTCGACGCCCTTGCCGGCCGGGTCGTCGAACTCCCAGTCCAGGTACTTCCTGCCGGGAAAGACCGGGCAGGCGTCGCCGCAGCCCATGGTGATGACGTAGTCGGAGGCCTGTACCGCGTCGGTGGTGAGGAGCTTGGGTGCGCTGCCGGAGATGTCGATGCCCACCTCATTCATGACTTCGACGGCGGCGGGGTTGACCTGCTCGGCGGGCAGCGATCCCGCCGACCTCACTTCCACCTGGCCACCTGCGAGGTGGGAGAGGAAGCCGGCCGCCATCTGAGAGCGTCCGGCGTTGTGGACGCAGACGAACAGCACGGATGCGACGGGTGTGGTGGCCATCGGGTCCTTCCCTCTGTGGTGCAGGGCGCCATCGGACCGCCTTCGCGAGATCTGCGAATCAGCGACCGCTGGTGTCAGCGCTGACTGATGTGACAGTATCAGCGCATGCTGACGTCAGTCGACACTGAGCTGATCCGGGTTCTTGCGGACCCCCTCAGGCTTCGCATCGTGACCCTGCTGGCCCACGAGACCCTCTGTACGACGCACCTGGTGGAGGAGACCGGCGCCCGTCAGACCAACCTCTCCAACCACTTGAAGGTGCTGCGGGACGCCGGGGTCGTGGATACAGAGCCGTGCGGCCGCTTCACCTACTACAAGCTGCGGCCCGAGGTCATCGAGGCCGTGGCCGGCTCCTTCTCCGACCTCGCCGCCACTGCCCGTGCGACGACCGCCGCCGACAAGAAGAGGGCCTGTCCGTGACCCGCACCGAAGCGACCACCTCCACGACCCCGGTGCCTGCGCCCGGGGTCGTCGCCGGACTCTCCACCCTGGACCGCTTCCTGGCGGTGTGGATCGTGATCGCGATGGCTCTCGGGCTCGGTCTCGGACGCGCCGTCCCCGGCCTGAACAGCATGCTCAGCAAGGTCGAAGTCGGCGGGATCTCGCTGCCCATCGCCGTGGGTCTGCTGGTGATGATGTATCCCGTGCTGGCCAAGGTCCGCTACGACAAGCTGGACGCGGTCACCGGCGACCGGAAGCTCATGGTCTCCTCGCTGGTCGTCAACTGGCTCCTGGGGCCAGCCGTGATGTTCGCGCTGGCCTGGGTCTTCCTGCCGGACCTGCCCGAGTACCGCACCGGCCTGATCATCGTCGGTCTCGCACGCTGCATCGCGATGGTCATCATCTGGAACGACCTGGCCTGCGGCGACCGCGAAGCCGCAGCCGTCCTCGTCGCCCTCAACTCCCTCTTCCAGGTCCTGGCCTTCGGCCTGCTCGGCTGGCTCTACCTGGACCTGCTGCCCGGCTGGCTCGGCCTCGGAGGCGGCGGGCAGCTGGACATCTCCATGTGGAAGATCGCCTGGAACGTCGTCATCTTCCTCGGCATTCCGCTGCTGGCCGGGTTCCTCACCCGCCGAACCGGCGAGAAGAAACTGGGCCGCGAACGTTACGAGGGCAGTTTCCTGCCGAAGATAGGACCGTTCGCCCTGTACGGCTTGCTGTTCACGATCGTCATCCTGTTCGCCCTCCAGGGTAGGACGATCACCTCACAGCCCCTGGACGTCGCCCGTATCGCCTTGCCGCTGCTCGTGTACTTCGCGCTGATGTGGTTCGGCTCCTTCGCCCTCGGCAGGACCCTCGGCATCCCCTACGACCGCACCGCGACCCTGGCCTTCACCGCGGCGGGCAACAACTTCGAGCTCGCCATCGCCGTGGCCGTCGCCACCTTCGGCGTCACCTCGGGCCAGGCACTCTCCGGCGTCGTCGGCCCCCTCATCGAGGTCCCGGTCCTGGTGGCCCTGGTGTACGTATCGCTCGCCTGGCGGCGGAAGTTCACGCCGTCCGACGCGGCATCTGCCTGATGACGCCGACGACCGCCACGCTCGGCGCACCCGGCGCCCTTCGTCAGCGTGCTGCCGGTCGGCGTCATTCACCCGGATTGATCCACAACTGGACTGCCAGGCCGATACCGACCAGTGCGACCAGCCAGCGCAGCACGGCGGCCGGCAGCCGGCGGGCGATCCGCGGGCCGAGCGTCGAGCCGGTGAACATGCCGAGCCCCAGCGGCAGTACCGCCGTCCAGTCGACGGGGCCGAACGCGGCGACGACGAGCGCCGAGACGAGTGCCAGGGCACCGATGAGCATGTTCTTCAGGGCATTGGCAGTGGCCATGTGGGGCTCAGCCGTGATCAGCAGGAGAGCGAGGGTCATCACGCCGGACCCGGCCCCGAAGTAGCCGCCGTACACGGACACCGCCATCAGCCCCAGCGGGAGAACCGCACCCCGTGCCCCGGATGTGCGACCACGCTGGTCCTTCGCGGGGTCACGTACGAGCCAGGGCTGGGCGACCAGGGCGAGCGAACCGGCGGCCACCAGGAACGGCACGACGCGGGCGAACGTGCCGGGCGGAGTGGACAGCAACAGCACCGAGCCCAGCGCCCCGCCCACGGCTGACATCGGCACCCAGCGGCGCAACGACCGTCCCTGGCCCGCCAGTTCGGGTTGTGAGGCGAGAGCGGCCCCGGGCCAGCAGGCGACCCCGGCGACGAGGTTGGTCACGTTCGCCGAGAGGGCGGGAAGGCCCACGGCCAGAAGGGCGGGATAGGAGAGCAAGGAGGTGATGCCGCCCGCCGACCCGACGACCCCGGCGAGGAGTCCTGCGGCGGCCAGCAGCGCGATGTCCTCGAGGCCGTTCATGACCGGGACCGGGACCGGGACCGGGACCGGGACCGGGACCGGGCAGCCTCAGCTGCGGACACGTGATCGATGGCCCCTCCGACCTCCAACTGATGAGGCCTTCCCCCTGGTCCAGCCCCGCAACGAGCAGCACACACCAGTGTATGGACGGCCGGCACCCGCCACTCAGCGGCCCCGGTCGGGTCAGCCGTTGCCAGGCACCCTCAGGCCCCTCATGCACCCTCAGGCGCCCTCGGCTTCGGCCGTGCACGGCCGCGGGGCCGGGAGCCATGGAAGCGCTCCGGCCGACCCGGATACGGCTTCGGGCAGGGACGGCCAGACAGTCGATCCCCACATGCGCCCGATGCCTGCCTCGGATAGATCTCGGACTGTCGATCAGTGGCGCTCGGCGACGACGACTGCTCGCTGACCGGGCGTCACGAGGTTTGTCCCGTCTTCCTGTCCGTCCCCCTCCCCATAGCCAAGGGAAGCCGCATGACTGACACGCTCAGACGCGTATGCCTCACCGCCGTCACGGGCCTCGGCCTGTGCCTGACTCTCCTGCCCGCCGGGCAAGCACATGCGCAGGCGCCCACCCGCGTACCCTGCAACGACGTCGCCGCGCTGAAGACGGCGATCAACAACGCGAACACCGGCGGCGGCAGCATCGCCCTCGCGCCCCGCTGCACGTACAGCCTCACCGCGGCCGACAACACCGACGACGGCCTTCCCGAGATCACCGGCAAGGTGCGGATCACCGGAGACGGCACCATCATTCAGCGCGCTCCCAACGCCACCGGGGCCTTCCGCATCTTCCACGTGACGCAGACGGGCAACCTCAGCCTGGACTCGCTCACCGTCCGCGGCGGCGACGCATCCGGCAACGGTTTCGCCGCAGCGGGAGGGGGTCTCCTCAACGACCGCGGCCGGCTGACACTGACCGACTCGACGGTGAGGAACAACCGGTCCGAATTCCTCGGCGGCGGGATCTGGAACAACGTGGGCACCCTCACGCTGAGGAACACCCGCGTCAGGGACAACACCAGTGACGTCGGCGGCGCCGTGGCCACCAGCGGGACGATGACGATGCGGGGCGGCGCCCTGAACGAGAACACGGCCGCGTCCTGGGCCGGAGGCCTCGCAAACTCGGGCAACACCAAGCTGGACGGGGTCTCCGTTGCCGGCAACAACGTCGGCGAAGGCAGGGGCGGCCTCGGCGGCGGCATCATGACCATGAGCAGCAGCAGCGGCTCCGGGATCCAGACCGGCCCGCTGCGCCTGAACTCCACATCCGTCAGAGGCAACATCGTCGAGACGTCCGGCGGCGGCATCTTCATCGGGGCGCACGAGCTGACGACGCTCTACAAGAGCACCGTCACGCGCAACACGGCGAACGGCGGTCCCACCCAGGGCGGCGGCATCAACAACGACGGCCGCCTCTTCGGCGTCGTCATCAGCCCTTCCGGCAGCACCGAGCGTCAGCAGGGCAAGGCCGGAAGCTCCACGAAACAGACGCCCGAGGTGAAGCTCATCAAGAGCGCCGTCTTCAAGAACCACCCGACGAACTGCGCGCCGCCCAACACCGTCCCCAGCTGCGACGCCGTCGACTCCGCACCCGGCACGGCGAAACCGAAGCCCGGCAAGAACTGACGTCGCGAGAGCGCGGCGGGCCGGCGCACACAGCGCGAAACGGGCGGGACCCGGTAAGCGGGTCCCGCCCTTTCGTCGTCGTGGGCCGGTGACCGTCAACAGCCGTGTGGACGGGCCGCCTTGGCTGTCATGGCTGTCGTCTTGCCGCCTCGGCTGTCGTCATCCGGAGACGGAGAAGCTGCGCGCCATCGAAGCCATCACGCTCGGCGCGACGCGGTAGTAGACCCACGTGCCGCGCCGCTCCGAGGTCAGAAGCCCCGCCTCGCGCAGCTTCTTCAGGTGGTGGCTGACGGTGGGCTGCGAGACCCCGACGTCGGAGATGTCGCACACGCACGCCTCACCTCCGGGGTGGGAGGCGATCTGGGAGAAGAGACGCAGCCGCACCGGGTCGCCGAGCGCCTTGAACATCGCGGCGGCCCGTTCCGCTTCCTCAGGGGTCAACGCCCGTTCGTCCAGCGGCGGGCAGCACGCCGCAACGTCCGTCTCCATCAGCGGCAACGCCTTCGCTTTCGACATACGTCTATTTTGACATACATCGAACAGGCTGGCGCTCGGCCTCTACGTACTGGCCAGATGCGCGGACAGGCGCCGGGCCACGCGATCCGCGTCGCGCCCGACTCCTCGCAGGGAGGCCGAGGAGAGGCTGCGCTGCCACTCCAGGCCCACGTACGCGAGTGCGGGACCGGCCGGCGAGACATCCCCGCGGCGCAGGGGGAGACCGCGCCGGTCCAGGGCGCCGAAGGGCGCGAGGTAGCCGAGGTCCGGACGGTAGCCGGTGGCGAACACGAGAGCGTCGACGTCTTCGACGCTGCCGTCGCTCCAGGTGATCTTGGAGCCTTCGATGCCCGTGAACATCGGGCGCACGTCCGGTGCGCCGCGGGCGAGAGCGGCTCGGTAGCGGCCGTCGTCGATGACCATCTGCGTGGGCGGGGTGCGTACGAAGCGCCCCAGAGGCGCGGTGTCCAGGCCGCTGACAGAGAGCCAGAAGTGCAGGTCACGGCCGCCGAAGGGACGCTGCTTTGCCCAGCGGACCGGAGCCCTGCCGGCAAGAGTGACGTGCGCATGGGCGGCGAGTTCGGTCCCGACCTGCACGGCGGAGTTGCCGGCGCCGACGACGACAACGCGCTGACCAGCGAAGGGCTCTGGGGCGTGGTAGTCCGCGACATGCAGCACGGTGCCGGTGAATGAATCCAGCCCGGCCAGGTCAGGGCGGTAGGGGCGGCCGAAACTGCCTGTGGCGGCCACGACGGCCCGCGCGCCCAACTCCGTTCCGTCCTCGACTGCGACTGCGAATCCCTCGCCGTCACGGCGGACGCTTCTGACTCGCTGCCTGGTCCGGATCTCCGCGTCCAACCGGTCGGCGTAGCGCAGGAGGTACGCGACGACCTCGTCCCGGTGCGGGTAGCGGTCCGGATTCCCACCGAAGGGCAGGCCGGGCAGCGAGCTGTACCGCGCCGGGGAGAAGAGGGTGAGGCTGTCGTAGTAGCGCGGCCAGGACCCGGCCGGCTGCCCGGATCCCTCCAGCACGAGCGGCCGCAGTCCGCGCTGCCGCAGAGCATGCGCGGCGGCCAGGCCTGACTGCCCACCACCGATGATCACCACGTCGGAGTACTCCATCACCAGTCCTTGGTTAGATGAATGTCTATGTTGACACTCATCGAAGCAGATGGGATGGTGACAGTGCAAGCCATAGACGAACGTCGAAGCAAGTAGGAGAGTCGCCGTGAACGAGCCCACCGCCGCACTGCCCACCGTGGTGATCGGAGCCGGCCCGGTCGGCCTGGCTGCCGCTGCCCACCTGGTCGCGCGGGACCAGAATCCGCTGGTCCTGGAGGCCGGCCCCAGTGCCGGTACGGCCGTGCGGGAGTGGAGCCATGTGCGACTGTTCTCCCCCTGGGCGGAAGTCGTCGACCCGGCAGCCGAGAAGCTCCTCGCTCCCACCGGGTGGGTCCGCCCCGACGGAACCGCCTACCCCTCCGGTGCTGACTGGACCGAGCTCTACCTCCAGCCGCTGGCGGACGCCCTGGGAGACCGCGTCCGTTACGGATGCCGCGTCACCGGTGTCTCGCGCAGCGGGCGGGACCGCGTGGTCGACGCCGGCCGGGAGGAGCAGCCCTTCACCGTCCACCTCCTCACAGCCGAGGGCGTCGAGGAACGCGTGACGGCACGGGCCGTCATCGACGCCTCCGGTACGTGGTCGACTCCGAGCCCGCTCGGCGCGGACGGCCTTCCCGCTCTCGGCGAGCGCGCCGCGGCTGACCGGATCGCCTACCGCGTCCCGGATCTCAAGAACCCCGCCGTACGGGACCGCTACGCGGGCAGGCGCACGGCCGTGATCGGCTCCGGAACCTCGGCCTTCACCGCCCTTGCCGGTCTCGCCGATCTCGCGAAGCAACACCCGGGCACCCGCACCTCCTGGGTACTGCGGCGAGGTGTCAGCGAGAGCACCTTCGGCGGCGGCGAGGCCGACGAACTGCCCGCCCGCGGTGCGCTCGGACTGCGCGCCAAAGCAACAGTCGACGACGGATACGCCGAGACCGTCACCGGATTCCGCACGAGCACGGTGGACCGGGGTGCGGACGGGCGGCTGGTGCTTGTCGCCGAGGACGGCCGCCGCCTGGAACCCGTCGACGAGGTCATCGTGCTGACCGGTCTCCGCCCCGACCTGTCCTTCCTCGACGAGGTGCGTCTCGGCTTGGACGAGCGGCTCCAAGCCCCTGTGCAACTGGCCCCGTTGATCGACCCGAACGTCCACTCCTGCGGCACCGTCTACCCCCATGGCGAGAAGGAGCTGGCGCACCCGGAGCCGCACCTCTACCTGGCGGGGATGAAGAGCTACGGCCGCGCACGCACCTTCCTCGCCATGACCGGCTACGAACAGGTGCGCTCCATCGCAGCGGCGCTCGCCGGAGACCAGGAAGCCGCCGAGCGAGTCGAGCTGACGCTGCCGGAGACCGGAGTGTGCGGCGGCGCCGGACTCTTCGACGAACCCGAAACCCAGCAGGAAGAAGCCGACGGTGACGGCGGCGGATGCTGCGCCGCTCCGGACACCGGGCAACCCGGAGGCTCCCGAGCCCCAACCGCATCCGGCGGCTGCTGAACACCACCCCTTGAGGAGGCGCACCATGTCACGCCTGCAACTCGCACTCCGAGTCCCTGACCTTGAGGCGTCCATCGCCTTCTACACCCGGCTCTTCGGGACCGAGCCGGCGAAACTCCGCGACGGATACGCCAACTTCGCCATCGCGGAGCCGCCGCTCAAACTCGTCCTCATCGAGGGCGAGGCCGGTGAGGAGACCCGCATGGACCACCTGGGAGTCGAAGTCGGCTCCTCCGAGGCGGTGAACGCCGCCACCGCCCGCCTGAGCGAAGCGGGCCTGGCAACACAAGAGGAGAACGACACGACCTGCTGCTACGCCCTCCAGGACAAGGTCTGGGTCCACGGGCCCGGCAAGGAGCCCTGGGAGGTCTACGCCGTCAAGGCCGACACCGACTCCCTCACCAAGCAGCAGGGCAGCACCTGCTGCGCCGAGTCCCATGCCCAGCCGGAAACGGAAACCGTCCCTGCCGCCACCACCGGAGGCTGCTGCTGACGTGCGGATGACGCGCCCCCACACCGATGAGGTCGCGACCGGTACGGGGGACCGGCCGCGACCCCGCCTCGTCCTGCCCGCCCTGTGCGCCACCCAGATCACCAGCTGGGGCGTTCTCTACTACGCCTTCCCCGTCCTCCTGCCCCACCTGACAGCCGAGACCGGATGGTCGGGCACCGCAGCAACGGGCGCCTTCTCCGGCGCCCTCCTCGTCAGCGCCCTCGTGGGAATCCCCGTGGGACGCGTACTGGACAGCCGCGGCCCACGCGCGGTGATGACCGCCGGATCGCTCCTGGGCACGGCATCCGTCCTGGCCATCGCCGCAGCCCCCAACTTCCTTGTATTCGCCGGGGCCTGGCTATGTGCGGGAGCGGCCATGGCCGGAACGCTCTACCCGCCCGCCTTCGCCGCCGTCACACGCTGGTGGGGCGGTCACCGCGTCCGCGGCCTGACGATCCTCACCCTCGCCGGCGGACTGGCCAGCACCGTCTTCGCACCGATCACTGCCGCACTCATCGAGCACATGAGCTGGCGCGCCACCTACGTCACCCTGGCCGTGATCCTCGCCGCGATCACCATCCCCGCCCACACGCTCGCCCTGCGAGCCCCATGGCCACCCGCACCCGACTCCCCCAACGCGGCTCGACAACCCGACACAGGAGCCAGGCCCAAGAGGCCGGTCGCACGCACCCGGCCCTTCGTGCTCCTGGCCATCGCGCTGACGCTCTCCGCGCTCTCCTCCTTCGCCGTCGTGATCGGCACCGTCCCCCTGCTGAACGAACGCGGCGCCACCTCCACACAGGCAGCCTGGGCACTCGGACTCGGCGGCCTCGGCCAGACCCTGGGCCGCATCTTCTATGCACCCTTCGCGCGCCGCACCGGCGTCACCACCCGCACCAGCGTCCTCATCGCGACCGGCGGCGTCACCACCGCGGCCCTCGCCGTCGTCCCCGGACCCGTGACGCTCCTGATCGCCCTCGCCATCGGCGTCGGCATGGTCCGCGGCAACCTCACCCTCCTCCAGGCCACCGCCGTCACCGACCGCTGGGGCGCCCAGCACTACGGCAAACTCAGCGGCATCCTCACCGCCCCCGTCACCATCGCCACCGGCCTCGCCCCCTTCACCGGCGCCGCCCTCGCCGGCCCCCTCGGCGGCTACCCGGCACTCTTCCTCACCCTCGCCGCCGTCTCGGCAGTCGCCGCAGCGCTCGCTCTCGGCGGCACACCGCGGCAGGCAGCACAGGTCTCTCCCCAACGGGTCGGCGAAGCTCAGTAGCCACAACTGGACGGCCGTTCCAGGCCGTTCCCGTCACGCGATGGCACGACAGCTGCCCTGCGAACACGACAACTACGTGCAATCCACAGGAGCAGACGTAACCCTGGGGAAACACACTTGCAAGCAGGGCGCTTGCAATAGTTAGCAAGACGAGGCATGGTTGAGCCATGGCTTCCCTGAACGTCGGCAATGTCGGCGAGTTCCTGCGCGAGCAGCGGCGCAACGCCAAGCTCTCGCTGCGGCAGCTCGCGGACGCCGCGGGGGTGTCCAACCCGTACCTGAGCCAGATCGAGCGCGGTCTGCGCAAGCCGAGCGCCGACATCCTGCAGCAGCTGGCCAAGGCCCTGCGGATCTCGGCCGAGACGCTGTATGTGCAGGCCGGAATCCTCGACGAGCGGGAGCGGGACGACCTGCTGCAGGTGCCGGCCGCGATCCTCGCCGATCCGTCGATCAACGAGGGCCAGAAGCAGGCGCTGCTGCAGATCTACGAGTCCTTCCGCAAGGAGAACGCGGCGGCGCAGCCGGACGAGTCCGGCACCGCCGCCGAGGGCACCGGGCCCGCCAAGGACAAGGGTCGCGTCCAGGCCGTCAAGACCACGAAGCACGCCAAGGACGCCCGGACCGCCGAGCACGCCAAGGACGCCGAACAGGACGAAGCCGAGGCCACAGAGGCCGACGCCCGATAGCAGTCAGTCCACCAGGGAGAGACCTCTCATGCCCAGCACGAACGACATCCGCAGCACCCTCACCGACCCCAAGCCGCTCTACTTCGCCGCCGGAGTGATCGACAAGATCCGCGAAGAGGCCCCGGAGCGCATCGCGGCCGTACGCGCGACCGACCCCAAGGAAGTACAGGCGCGCTTCACCAAGCAGGCCAAGGAGACGCAGGCGAAGGTCAGCGAGACCCTGGGCAGCATCGACACCGACATCAAGAAGCTGCGCGAGCAGGCACAGCACCTGGCGCTGCAGAGCGTGGGCGTCGCCGCCGAGTACGCGGTCAAGGCCCGCGAGGCGTACGACGAGCTGGCCGACCGCGGCCGTGGCGCCGTGAAGAACTGGCGCGGCGAGGACGCGGGCACCCCCGAGGTGACCGTCGAGCGTGAGCCGGTCAAGGTCGCCGAGCCGCCGGCCCAGCCGCGCGGCGGCACGCAGTCCGGCAAGGCGGGCACGAGCGGCACCGGCAGCACAAGCGGCCCCGGCAGCACGAGCGGTACGGCGAGCACGGCCGGCGGCACGACGCAGACCGGCCAGGGCTCCGCGGGCTCCGCGTCCGCCGCCAAGAAGAGCACCGCCCGCAAGACGACCACCGCCAGGACGAGCACCGCGAAGTCCAACTCCACGAAGCCGGGCACCGCGCAGTCCAACGGAGGCAAGAAGACGCCCCCGAAGTCCGGCTCCTGAACCGGAAACGGCAGTCGTCCCTCCTGGCCGGGTCCCGCCGGGCCCCGGCCGGGTCCTCTGTCCAGACGTTCGCCGGGCCCGGATTCCCGGTCCGGCGAACGGGTACGGTGGGCTGACGAGCGGCACCACAGCAGGCCGCCGGCGGGGCTGCGAGGCCCCGGCAGTGATCACGGACTCACAGGGATGTGGACGACATGTCGCAGGGACCCCTAGGGCCGCTGTTTCTCATCATCACCTTGGTCCTGCTGGCGATGGCGGTGTTCGCGTTCATCGACGGTGCGATGCGCCGGACGGACGCCTACACGGCCGCCGGCAAGCAGACCAAGGTGTTCTGGCTGATCATCCTCGGCCTGACCCTCCCCGCGAACTACTTCCAGATCGTCTTCCTGCAGATCGCGGGCGCGATCGCCACGATCGTCTACATCGTCGACGTGCGTCCCGCGCTCAAGCAGGTCATGGGCGGCGGTCCGAAGTGGGGCGGCAGCAGCAGCGACGGCCCGTACGGACCGTTCAACGGCCGCTGAGCGCGCGCACGGGACGGGCCCGCTGAGCGCACCCCCGGGCCGGGCACACACACCCGCCCGCCCGCGTCACCTCCGGTCGAGCAGCAACACGGCCACGTCGTCGGCGAGTTCGCCGCCGTTCAGCCGCCGCACGTCCTCCATCGTCGCGTCCAGCAGCCGCTCGCCGTCCATGCCCTGCGCCATCCGCCCGGTCACGATGTCGATCATCCCGTCCTGGCCGAGGCGCTGCCGGCCCTCGCCGACGTGCCCCTCGATCAGCCCGTCCGTGTACATCAACAGGCTCCAGGCACGGCCGAGTTCGACCTGACGGCGCGGCCAGCGCGCGTTCGGTACGACACCGAGCGCCGGGCCGCTGTAGTCGTACGGGAGCAGCCGCGGCACCGAGCCGCCCGCTCCGGCGACCAGCGGCGAGGGGTGCCCGGCCAGGCAGACTCCGGCACTGCGGCCGTCGGGGGCGATCTCGACCGTGCACAGTGTGGCGAAGATCTCATCGCTGGCCCGCTCGTTGTCGAGCACCCTCTGCAGCGTTCCGAGGAGTTCGTCGCCGCAGAGGCCCGCGAAGGTCAGCGCACGCCACGCGATGCGCAGTTCGACGCCGAGAGCGGCCTCGTCCGGGCCGTGCCCCGACACGTCGCCGATCATCGCGTGAACGGTGCCGTCCGCGGTACGGACCGTGTCGTAGAAGTCCCCGCCGAGCAGTGCGCGGGAGCGGCCAGGGCGGTAGCGGGCGGCGAAGTGGAGCTCGCTGCCGGCCAGCAGCGGCGTGGGGAGCAGCCCGCGCTCCAGCCGGGCGTTCTCCTGGGCGCGCAGCCGGGACTCGGTGAGCTGCTGCTGGGCGAGGTCCGCGCGTTTGCGTTCGACGGCGTAACGGATGGCCCTGCTGAGCAGCCGCCCGTCGAGCTCGTCGCGGAAGAGGTAGTCCTGGGCGCCGACCCGTACGGCCTCGGCGGCGAGCTCCGCGTCGGCTCCGTCCGTCAGCGCGATCACGGCGTGCCGGGGCGCCAGCCGCAGCACGTGGCGAAGGATCTCCAGCTCGCCGGTGGCCGCGCCGCCTCCGGCGTCGAGCCCCGGCAAAGCGGTGCCCTGGCCGGAACCGCCGGAACCGGCGGCCGCAGCGGCACCGGCGGACGCGCCGGAACCCGCGGACGCGGCAGACGCGGAGGCCTCGGCGGCCTCCGCCCCCGCCGGTGCCCCGCCGACGCCGGAAGCGGCACCAGAAGCGCCACCCGAACCCGCACCGGTGACGACCCCGGAGACGGCACCGGTCAGCGCCAGGTCGAGCAGGATGCACTGAACGTCATCGGTCAGGAGGCGCTCGGCCTCGGTCAGATTCCGGGCCGTACGGACCTTGATGCGCTCGCCGGACGTACCGGAATGTGCGTCACCGGGCAGGTATCCGCTCGCCGCGTCGAGCATCTCCGGCACGCTCCGGCCCCCGGCGAGGCTGTCCTCGATGACGAGCAACGTCAGGCCACTCTTCACGTTCCCCCCGGACCGCTCGTGCGATCCGTCACTCTGCTGAGGCACCGACGCGCGGCGCCGCGCGGACACAGCGTCCTCGCGTGGCACGCCTACGGGCATATGTGCGTTCCTTCCCTCCCCCCGAGGGCGCGGTCGTGAGCCAGCCGGCACACCACCAGGCCCGGTGCGGCGGCGATGGTCCTGCGCGCCTGCACGACCGGGCTGTCCAGGGGACCCTAGCGCCCCCGTACGCACGTACGGAATGGCTGAGGGCCATCCGCCCCTGTCATATGCCTGCGGCCTCCGGCCGCTTCGCCCCTATTCGTCCGGGCGGACGACGCCCTTGATCAGCAGGGAGCCCGCTCCCGCGACCGTGATCTGGCGGCCCGTACGGGGTGCGTGGACCATCTCTCCGCCGCCCACGTACATCCCGACGTGGCTTGCGTCACGCTTGTAGATGATCAAGTCGCCTGGGCGCATCTTCCTGATCGGCACGTGCTCGAGCTGCTTCCACTGCTCCTGCGAGGTCCGCGGTATCTCCTCGCCCGCCGCCTGCCAGGCCCGCAGCGTCAGCCCGGAGCAGTCGAACGTACGCGGGCCCTCGGCGCCCCACTCGTAGTCCTTGCCGATCTGGTTCGTGGCGTAGCCGATGGCCTTCTTGCCGGCCTTGGAGGCCTTGCCGGAGATCTCGTCCAGCACCCCGGACTCCAGCCATTTCGCCTGCCGCGCGCTCGCCGCCTCGTCCTCCAGCTCGCGGAGCCGCTCCAACTCCTTCTCCGCGAGCTGCGATTCGAGGTCCTCGGCACGCTCGAGATCCTTCTCGATCTTCTTCTTCGCGGCCGCCTTGCGCTTCTTGTTCGCCTCCAGCTTGCGCAGCTTCTTCGAGGACTCCGCGGCGTACTCGTCGAGGCGGGACTCGGTCGCGGCGAGCGTCGTGATGACACCCTTGGTGGCCTGCTGCCCCTTGCGCATGATCACCGCGTCGTGCATGAACGCCTCGGGGGTCTTGCGCAGTATGAGATGGGCCTCGTCGGGCATTCCGCCGCTGCGGTACTGGGCACGCGCCAGGGCTCCGGCCGTCTTCGTGTACTTGCCCCGCTTCTCACGCAGAGAGTCGATCTTCTCAGTGAGCTCGTCGACGGCCTTCTGCTGCTTCTCGGCCCGCTCCTGGGCGCCGTTGTAGGCGTCCGTCGCCGACTCGGCCGCCTCGTGCAGGCGGTCGATCTCCTTGCCCACCTGCTCCAGGCCGCGCATCCCGCCGTCGCCCGGGTCCGCCGGATCCGCGTACGCGCTGCCCGCCGCGGGCCCCGCCAGCAGCCCCAGCGTGCAGGCCGCCACCAGCATCCGGCGCTTCCCCGTCCCGCCCACGTGGCCCCCTCGCCGTAGTCCGTCTCCGGGATTCTCCGTCGTGCCTCGTGCCTCGTGCCTCGTGCCCGTGCGTGTGTGCCTTGTGCCCGTGCGTGCCGGACGTATCCGCCGGCCGGGCCCCGGCACCGCCGGTCCGGGCCCTCGGATACGACCCCTTCGAATCAGTTCTGCCACCGTCGGCTCCGGTCAACCACCGCCGACCCAGCGGATGTTGCCACGCGCCGGTGGAATCCGACAGGGCGGCGAGCGGCCCGCGGCCCCGCATCCGGACCGGGGATCGAGGGTTCAAGCCACCGCCGCCGCACGTCACGGCATGGGCGGCCACCTGCCCGTACGGTGCGGAAGCAGCGCGTACGGGCCACGTCACCGCCGCGCACAGTGCCACTGGGCCGACCGCCGAGGTTCACCGTGCGTTCATTCACCTTCGTGGGCCGCTTCACCTGATCTGTCTAATTTCAGCCTTACGGAGCGCGAACCTGCGCCCTCTCGAAAGCCGACAAGCACCACAAATCAAGCCTCGCGCGCCGCCCCCAACGGCGGGCTCCAGGAAGGAACCGAACGAAGTGATGCTTCAGCGCACGAACCGACTGCGCGCCCTCGCTCTCGGCGCCGTCGCGGTCTCCGGCGCCCTGGTACTCACCGCCTGCGGCTCGGACACCAACACCAGCAAGGACGCCCAGCAGGCGGCCAAGAACATCAAGTGCGACGGCGAGGGCAAGCTGCTCGCGTCCGGCTCCTCGGCCCAGAAGAACGCCGTGGACGCCTGGGTGAAGAACTACCAGACGGCCTGCAAGAAGACGCAGATCAACTACAAGGACATCGGCTCCGGCGGCGGTATCGAGGAGTGGCTGCAGGGCACCACCGCCTTCGCAGGCTCCGACTCCGCGTTGAAGCCGGAAGAGGTCGCCAAGTCCAAGAAGATCTGCAAGGGCGGCCAGGGCATCAACCTGCCCATGCTCGGCGGCCCCATCGCGATCTCGTACAACCTCCCGGGCGTGAAGGACCTCGCCCTGGACGCGTCCACGGTCGCCAAGATCTTCGACGGGAAGATCAAGAAGTGGAACGACCCGGAGATCAAGAAGCTCAACCCTGACGCGAAGCTGCCCAGCACCGACGTCCAGGCCTTCCACCGCTCCGACGAGTCGGGCACGACGCAGAACCTGGGCAAGTACCTGGGCACCGCCGCCAAGGACGACTGGAAGTACCCGGACGAGAAGTCCTGGCCCGCCAAGGGCGGCCAGGGTGCGTCCGGCTCCGCCGGAATCGCGCAGCAGGTGAAGCAGACCGAGGGCGCCATCGGCTACTTCGAGCTGTCCTACGCCACCGCGAACAACCTCGACAGCGTCAAGATCGACACCGGCGCCGGCGAGCCCGTCGACCCCACCTCGGAGAACGCCTCCAAGGCCATCGCCGACGCCAAGGTCGCCGGCAAGGGCAAGGACCTGGCCCTCGACCTGAACTACGACACCAAGGCCGAGGGGGCCTACCCGATCATCCTCGTCACCTACGAGATCGCCTGCGACAAGGGCAACAAGAGCAAGACGCTCGACGCCACCAAGTCCTTCCTGACCTACACCGCCAGCGAGGACGGCCAGAAGGAGCTCTCGAAGCTCGGCTACGCCCCGCTGCCCGAAGAGGTCGCGAAGAAGGTCCGCAGCACCATCCCGGAGCTGTCCTGACCACCGCAGCCAAGGCCACAGCGACGGCCACGGCGCACGACGCGTGAACGGCCGGCCCGGCCCGCCGGGCCGGCCCCGCGCCACGTCCGTCCGTCTCCCACCCGTACGGCCGGCCGGCCGTACGGACCGGGGCCACAGGGCCACCGGCCCGCAGGCCGGCTGACAGAAACCCACCCGACACCAGCAACCCATCCGGTGCACCGCCGCCAGGGGAACCGTCCCCGACCAGACCGGAGACATCATGGACACCACCAGCACATCCGAGAAGGCACCGCCGCCCACCGGCCCACCGGCCGACGGCAGCGGCGCGGGCGCGGGCGGCCCGGCCCCCGCCCCCATCAAGGGCAACGCAGTACGTCCCGGCGACAGGATCTTCCGCGGCCTCTCCCGCGGCTCCGGCATCACGCTGCTCGTGATCATGGCCGCGATAGCCGGGTTCCTCGCCTACCGCGCGTCGATCGCCGTGTCCCAGAACTCGGTCAACTTCCTGACCGCCTTCGAATGGAACCCGCAGGGCGACCCGCCGGCCTTCGGCATCGGCATCCTCGCGTTCGGCACCGTCGTCAGCTCGGTCATCGCGATGGTCATCGCGGTGCCCGTCGCGGTCGGCATCGCCCTGTTCATCTCGCACTACGCACCCCGCAAGATCGCCTCCCCGCTCGGCTACGTGATCGACCTGCTGGCCGCCGTGCCCTCGATCATCTACGGCCTCTGGGGCGCGCTCTTCCTCGTCCCGTACCTCGACGGGCTCACACGCTGGCTCGACCAGTTCTTCGGCTGGACGACGGTGTTCGAGATGTCGAACCCGGGCAGCCCGGCCCGCTCGATCTTCACGGTCGGCATCCTGCTCGCGATCATGATCCTGCCGATCATCACCAACGTCTCCCGCGAAGTCTTCCTGCAGGCACCGAAGATGTACGAGGAGGCGGCTCTCGCCCTGGGCGCGACCCGCTGGGAGACCATCCGCACCTCGGTGCTCCCCTTCGGCCGCTCCGGCATCATCTCCGCCTCGATGCTCGGCCTCGGGCGTGCGCTGGGCGAGACGATGGCCGTGGCCACCGTCCTCTCCCCCGGATTCCTCTTCACCTGGCACATCCTCGACCCCGGGAGCGGGACCTTCGCGCAGAACATCGCCGCGAAGTTCAACGAGGCGGACGACTTCGGCCGTGACGCACTGATCGCCTCCGGCCTCGTCCTCTTCGTCATCACCCTGCTCGTCAACGGCGCGGCCCGCTGGATCATCGCGCGCCGCAAGGAGTACTCGGGGGCCAACGCATGAGCAATACAGTCCTGGAAAAGCCGCAGGTCACCGACCCGCCGCCGTCCTCTCCGGCCCTTGCGCGCCGCCGTCTGCCCCGCTGGTCCCCCATCGCCGTCGCCCTGGTCTCGGCCGGGCTCGGCATCGGAATCGGCAACGCCGCGGGCTGGCAGAGCCGCATCCAATGGGGCCTGATCGGCGCCCTGTTGTTCGTCGCGATCACCTACGGGGTGACCGCACTCGTCGAGGACCGCCGGCAGGCGCGCGACAAGGTGGCCACCAGCGTCATCTGGGTCTGCTTCGCCGTCGCCGTCGTACCGCTGGTCTCCCTCGCGTGGACGACGATCAGCCGCGGCGCGAAGCTCCTGGACGGATACTTCCTCTCCCACTCCATGGGCGGGATGACCAACCTCGAGGAGGGCGGCGGCGTCTACCACGCCCTGCTCGGCACCCTCGAACAGGTCGGCATCGCCACGCTCATCGCGGCACCCGTCGGCCTGCTCACCGCGGTCTACCTCGTCGAGTACGGGCGTGGCCGCCTCGCCCGCGCCGTCACGTTCTTCGTGGACGTCATGACGGGCATCCCGTCCATCGTCGCGGGCCTGTTCGTCCTCGCCTTCTGGAACCTGGGGCTCGGCTTCGGCCCGTCCGGATTCGCCGGCGCGATGGCACTGGCGATCCTGATGATGCCGGTCGTCGTACGTTCCACCGAGGAGATGCTCAAGCTCGTACCGAACGAGCTGCGCGAGGCGTCACTGGCGCTCGGCGTGCCGAAGTGGCTCACGATCCTCAAGGTCGTGATCCCCACGTCCATCGGCGGCATCACGACCGGCGTGATGCTCGCGGTCGCGCGCATCACGGGCGAGACCGCGCCCGTCATGCTGCTCGTCTTCGGCAACACGCTCATCAACCCGAACCCGTTCTCGGGCGCGCAGGAGTCCCTGCCGCTGTACGTCTGGAACCAGTACAAGCTCGGCAACGCGGCGAGCATCGACCGGGCCTGGGCCGGAGCGCTCACGCTCATCGCCTTCGTGATGCTGCTCAACCTGCTGGCACGCGGCATCGCCCGCTGGAAGGCGCCCAAGGCGGGAGGCCGTTGATGCCCCCCGCCGCGTCCGCACCAACGCCTGCGACCGCGCCCGCGTCCGCGTCCGCACCCGTGCGCGCATCCGTGCCCGTACGCGCGAACGCCCCGAACTTCTCGTACTCCCCGCACTCAGAAAGCGACTGACACCATGGCCAAGCGCATCGACGTCAGCGGCCTGACAGCCTTCTACGGCTCGCACCGGGCCATCGACGACATCTCCATGAGCGTCGAACCCCGCTCCGTCACGGCCTTCATCGGCCCCTCCGGCTGCGGCAAGTCCACCTTCCTGCGCACCCTCAACCGCATGCACGAGGTCACCCCCGGCGGCCGCGTCGACGGCAAGGTGATGCTGGACTCCGAGGATCTGTACGGCCCGCAGGTCGACCCCGTGTCCGTACGCCGCACGATCGGCATGGTCTTCCAGCGCCCCAACCCCTTCCCGACGATGTCCATCTACGACAACGTCGCCGCCGGCCTGCGCCTGAACGGCCAGAAGAAGAAGCGGGAGCTGGACGAGACCGTCGAGCGTTCCCTCAAGGGCGCCAACCTCTGGAACGAGGTCAAGGACCGCCTGAACAAGCCCGGTTCGGGCCTCTCCGGCGGTCAGCAGCAGCGCCTGTGCATCGCCCGCGCCATAGCCGTGGAGCCGCAGGTGCTGCTGATGGACGAGCCCTGCTCGGCGCTCGACCCCATCTCGACGCTGGCGATCGAGGACCTCATCGCGGACCTGAAGTCGAAGTTCACGATCGTCATCGTCACTCACAACATGCAGCAGGCGGCGCGGGTTTCGGACCGTACGGCCTTCTTCAACCTCGCGGCGGTCGGCGAGCCCGGCAAGCTCATCGAGATCGACGACACCGAGCGGATCTTCTCCAACCCCTCGGTCCAGGCGACGGAGGACTACATCTCCGGCCGCTTCGGCTGAACCGTCTCCGGCAGACCGGCTGCCGTTCATACAGCCTCGCGGTGCTGCATGGCGGTGCCACCGCAAGGCGGCGGGCTCGCCCCCGACACCACCGGGGGCGAGCCCGCACATGTTTCACGCGCCGCGGCGGCACGTGAGCCGCGGAAGCGGCGCGTCAGCCGAAGAAGAGCAGGATGACCCCGTAACAGAGGCCCGCCACGAGGGCCGCGGCGGGCATCGTGATGAACCACCCCATGACGATGCCCCTCGCGACGCCCCAACGCACCGCGGAGACACGTTTCGTCGCCCCGACACCCATGATCGCCGAGGTGATGACGTGCGTCGTCGAGATCGGCGCGTCGAAGATGAACGACGCCGTGTACATCACGGACGCCGCCGTGGTCTCCCCGGCGAAGCCCTGCGGCGGGTCGAGTTCGATGATCCGGCGCCCCAGCGTCCGCATGATGCGCCAGCCGCCGGCGTACGTACCGAGCGAAAGCATCGTCGCGCAGGCGATCTTGACCCACAGCGGGATGCCTTTGTCCTCCTGGACGTCCGCGATGGTCAGGGCCATCACAACGATGCCCATCGTCTTCTGCGCGTCCTGCAGACCGTGGCCGAGTGCCATGCCCGCCGCGGAGACCGTCTGCGCTATACGGAATCCACGCTTCGCCCGGTGCGGATTGGAACGCCGGAACATCCAGAGGATCGCGCACATCACCAGATAGCCGGCTCCCATCCCGACCAGCGGCGAGATGAACATCGGCAGTACGACCTTCTCGACGACGCCGGTCCAGATGACCGCCGTGCCGCCGGCCAGCGCGGCACCGACCATGCCGCCGAAGAGCGCGTGGGAGGAGGAGGACGGAAGCCCGAAGTACCAGGTGATCAGGTTCCACACGATGGCGCCGGCCAGGGCGGCGAAGAGGATCGCCATCCCGTTCTGCCCGGTGGGCGTCTCGATCAGGCCCTTGCTCACCGTCTCCGCGACCCCGCTGCCGAGGAAGGCGCCCGCGAGGTTCATCACGGCGGCCATGGCCAGCGCGGCGCGCGGCGTCAGGGCACGCGTGGAGACGGATGTGGCGATGGCGTTCGCCGAGTCGTGGAAGCCGTTGGTGTACGTGAAGAAGAGCGCGACCCCGATGGTCACGACCAGAGCGAACGTGTCCACAGGGGGTCAGGACTCCTTGACCGCGATGGTCTCGACCGTGTTCGCCACGTGCTCGAAAGCGTCCGCGGCCTCCTCCAGCACGTCCACGACCTGCTTGAGCTTCATCACGTCCATCGCGTCGTACTTGCCGTTGAAGAGGTACGCGAGCAGCTTGCGGTGGATCTGGTCCGCCTGGTTCTCCAGCCGGTTGACCTCGATCCAGTACTCGGTGAGGTTGTCCATCGTGCGCAGGTGCGGCATGGCCTCGGCGGTCAGCTCGGCGGCCCGCGCGAGAACCTCGATCTGCTGCTCGATGCCCCTGGGCAGATCCTCGATCTCGTAGAGGACGACAAGATCGACGGCCTCTTCCATGTAGTCCATGATGTCGTCGAGCGAGGAGGCCAGCTTGTAGATGTCCTCCCGGTCGAAGGGCGTGATGAAGGAGGAGTTGAGCTGGTGGAAGATCGCGTGCGTGGCGTCGTCGCCCGCGTGTTCCGCGGCCCGCATACGCTCGGCGATTTCGGCGCGAGCGGAGGACTCCGCCCCGAGCAGTTCCATGAGGAGCTTTGAGCCCGTGACGATGTTGTCCGCGGAGGCCGCGAACATGTCGTAGAAGCTCGTCTCCCTGGGGGTCAGACGAAAGCGCACTGGAGTTCCTCGGGGTGCATCGGAAACGGTCTCGCTGATGCTAAGTGCATCATCCGGCCACAGCGAGGCGGCCTCAGACAGTGTCGCCCATAGCTGACTGTGCCCTGAACCGCCCTCCCCGAATCCGCTATCATATACCCACGAGGGGTATATTTTACGCAGGTGAGACGGCCCGGTGAGGACGCGAGCCAGGGCCCCGTCACCGTACATTTCAGGCCATCGGCGGCCTTTCCCGGACGCCCTCACAGGACCGCCGGACGACCCCACGGAGGACCCATGACGACCACCGGCGCCTCCGGCATCCCGAGCGCCGCCGGCAGCGGCAACGGCAGTGCGGACGACCACTGCGCCGCGCACGCGGCCACCGGCGAACACGGCTACAGCAAGGACAAGGACGCGCACCTCAAGCGCCTCCGCCGCATCGAGGGCCAGGTGCGGGGCCTGCAGCGCATGGTCGAGGAGGACGTCTACTGCATCGACGTCCTCACCCAGGTCTCAGCCTCGACGAAGGCACTGCAGTCCTTCGCCCTGCGGCTGCTCGAAGAGCATCTGCGGCACTGCGTCGCCCACGCCGCCAAGGAGGGCGGCGCGGAGATGGACGACAAGGTGGAAGAGGCCACGGCCGCCATAGCCCGTCTGCTGCGCACGTAGAGCACAAGGCGTCCGCAGGCACGAGGCCTCCATGGGCGAGGCGTCTGCTGACGTTCGTTGACGGAGAATCTGCCGTCACCGGGACGGCACACCTATCCCGGTGACTCAACACACGGTGGAACGCGGGCCTCGGAGGCCGCTGCCGCTCAACTCCGATGCCCCGACGCATGCGTGGACCGGGCGGCCTGCGCGGGTCTGGAGGACGCGGAGCACCGCGGCACCGGCCGCGGCACCGACTGCCAGGCGGTCTCGTCCACCTCGCCGGGAACCGTGCCGAGCACCTCGTCGATACGCGCGAGGCTCAACCGCTCCTCACCGGCCTCCTCCGCGGCGGAAGCCGCGATCATCAGCTCGCCGCACAGCTCGATCTCGGCGAGGGCCACGTGATCCTGGACCACAGAACCCCGCGAACCACGACCGGGCACACCGGGAACGCTGCCAGGCACACGCACCACCTCCTCGTGTATCCCCACAGTAGGGACAGGCGCACCCTCCGCACATGGCAATTCCGAACCATTTCGCACCCGTCACCGCAGCCGGAACGTGCTGTGCGAACCCGGTCCAAGACGCCTAGAACGGCGCGATCTCTCCCGCGTAGATGTCATCCGGTTCGGGCATCACGACCTCCACGGGTGCGCCGTAGCCGTAGAACCACGTGGTGGACGCGACAGCGACTCCGCCATGGTCGTCACCGGCGTCACCTCCGTGCCCGCCGCCGCCCACGGCGCCGGCCGCGGCGCCACCGCCGGTGCCGGACCTCGTCCCGTCCGGACCGCTCGGCGCACCGCCCGCAAAGGTGAACTGGTGCCGAACCTTCCGGAGGCGCCCCTGCCCATCGATCTGCGCGTCAAACGGGACGGCCACCTCGGAGAAACCGCGGGCCGCAGACTCCAGCTGCCCGCGCCGGTGCTGCGACGCGGCCCGCGCCGCGGCCGTCAGGTCGAGCGTGCCGCGGTAGCGCCGTACGACCGTGCCGCCCGCGGTCCTCGCGGTGCCTTCGTACGTCACCTTCCGTGCGCCGCGCAGCAGTTCCGCCGCACTCACCGGGTCGGTCGCGCCCGCGGTGATCAGATTCCCGTCGGCGAGCGATTCCGTGTCCACCCGCACCCACTTCCCGGCGGGCACACCCGCGCCCCGGTTCTTCATGTAGAGCGCGCCGGGCACGACGAGTTCCGTGACCGTGCGGCGCTCACCCGGCCGCGCGCCCGAAGTCCCCTCCGGGAGCCGCACGGTGAGGGCGCCCTTGCCCTCGCGGTAGTCGAAGCCGCCCTCGCCCTCGATGGCGATACGGGTGCCGCCGCTCGCCATCGACATGGACGTACGGGTCCGTGACGTGCCGGACTCGGCGAGCGCGGCGGCGGCCTCCCGCACGGCCTTCCGCGGATCGGCAGGCGCGGGGAGCGCGCCCGGACCGCTCCGTCCGAAGGTGCCGGACGAACCGGACACACCGGCCGTTCCGTGCACTCCCCGCCGTCCGTCCTGCGACGCGTTCGACCCCGGGCCTGCGGACGAACCGTCCTGGTTCCGGTCGCCCGCCGCCGTCGTGCCGTCCTCCGAACACCCCGTGGCCAGCATCAGCGCCGTAACGACGGCCAGGGCGGCGGCGACGGTGACGCGGACGCGCCCGCACCCTCCCCCTGGGCCTCGCGGCCCGCGTGGGGGAGGAGCTGGGAGGAATGCCCCCAGCCAGTGCGCCACCATGGTCTGCCGGCCCCCAACAAGCGTTCTGTTTCCGGGATTCGATCCCTTAACGACAGGCCGGGGGCGCCCGTCACGGGGACGGATACGGTTGGCGGGTGCGACATCGAACCGGACACGACGAGAGCGATGACCAGGGCGGACACCGCTCGTCGACCGTGGATCGCGGCGCGTTCAGCCACGCCCGCTGCACGTGCGGCTGGCTCGGTCCCGCCCGGCGGGCGAGAGAGATGTCACGCGCGGACGCGACGGCCCACTCCGAGAGGCACGAACGGGACCGCGGAGCGGACGTGGACGGCACGGACGGCACGGACGGCGCCGACATCGACGGCGCGGACCCCGGGGGCGTCCGCGGCTCCCTCTGAACGGGCCGACGGCTTCGAAGGATCAGACTGAATCCCGACGGGCCGTAAGGCGCTTCGCTCGGATCGGACCGATCCCGCCGAGCGAGCTGAACCCGCCGAGTCCGGTGAGTCCGGTGAGTCCGGTGAGTCCGGTGAACTCTCTGCGCCCGCCGGGCCCAGGGCGCTCATTCCCGTACTCGCCCGCTCACGCCGCCAGATCGCGGTCGTCGCGGTCGTCCTGCTCACTTGCCGGCGCATGCGCACGGGAGCCGTCGGACGCCTGAGCCCCCGCCTCCTCCCGCGGTTGCGAAGCGGCGTCGCCGCGTTCCTCACGCCCCACGCGCCTGGCCGGCCCCGCCCACACCACGGCGCCCGTACGCGGGGAGTTCGCGAGCGAACGCATCAGCGGCGTGAGGGCCCACATGGCCACGGGGGCCAGCAGCAACGCCACGGCCGCGCCGAGGGCGAGCCCTCCGATCACGTCCGTCGGATAGTGAACGCCCATGTAGACGCGGCTGACGCCGGCGAGCACGGCGAGCACGATGCCCAGCAGCCCGTACCGGCGGTGGACCATGAAGATGCCCACGGCCAGCGCCATTGCGAGCGTCGCATGGTCACTGACGAACGAGTAGTCGCCTTTGCCCTGGATGAGCACTTCGAGGCCCTTGTGCTCGGTGAACGGACGCGGCCGCTCGACGATCGCCCTGATCGGGATGTTCACCAGCACGGCGATCGCTGCGGCCGCCGGCGCCCACATCAGACCCGCGGAAGCCGTGACCGCCTCCTCACGGGTCTCCTTGCGGCGGACCACGCGCCACCACGCGAGGAGCCCGAGCAGTACGAGCCCGGCGACGATGCCGTACTCGCCGACGTACTGCATGGTCCGGTCGGCCCAGGTCGGGGCGGACTCGGCGAGGCCGTTGATCTCGTAGAGCAGATCGACGTCCGGGTCGTCCCAAACTGCCATCGTGATGCTGACCTCGCTCTGCTCTGTTCGTGATCGCTTGCCGCTGCCGGCCCCCGTGAACCCGTGCTCCCCCAGGGCCGGTGACCCCGGGGCCCGTGACCGTGAATGCCGCGGAAGCGGGAAGTGTCCTTCCGCCGTACAGGAAACGCCAGTTGGTGTCCGGCCCGTTCCGGGACTTACCGAACGATCACCCGGACGTTATCGAAGGGTGACCGGTTCTCCCAGCTCAGGGGATACCGACTACTCACCGTCCCGCAATGATTACACGTTTCTGCACTTCCACTTCGCGGCTTTGCCGGGTTCCACCCGCAGCACACCTGTCCGAGGGTGTGACGTACCGTCATCCGCGTTGGTTCACGTGTTCCGCGTCACCCGGCACTTGTCGACCCGGCACCCGTCGGCAGTCACCCGTCGGCAGTCGGCCTCGTCGCGCCGAAGTAGTTCGGTGTGTCGATCGGGTCGAAGCGGATCTTGGCCCCGGTGTAGGGGGCGTTGATCATGTGGCCGCCGCCGACATAGATCCCCACGTGGTCGATGGAACGTGAGTTGTTCATGTCGGTGCCGAAGAACACCAGGTCGCCGGGGAGCAGTTCGTCACGCCCCGGGTGCGGGCCGCTGTTCCACTGGTCGTTGGCGACACGCGGCAGCTGGACGCCGACGCTCCTGTACGCGGCCAGGGTCAGACCCGAGCAGTCGAACCGGCCGCCCTGCTCAGGAGTGCCGTTCCCGCCCCACAGATACGGCGTTCCGAGCTTCTGCTGCGCGTAGTGGATGGCACCCGCGGCCCGCTTGGACGGATCGACGCGGCCCTTGGTGGAGGCGAAGCTCTGCTCCATCTTCCTGATGGTCGACACGTAGTTCTTCGTCTCGCGGTACGGCGGCACCCCGCCGTACTTGATCACCGCGTAGGCGCCCGCGTTGTAGGCGGCCAGCATGTTCTCGGTGGGGTCGCCCGGCGCGTCCTTCACATAGGAGGCCAGCTTGCAGTCGTAGCTCGCGGCGGAGGGGATCGCGTCCTTCGGGTCCCACACGTCGCGGTCGCCGTCACCGTCGCCGTCTATGCCGTGTGTCGCCCAAGTCCCGGGAATGAACTGGGCGATGCCCTGCGCCTGCGCCCCGCTCTGCGCGTCCGGCCGCCAGCCGCTCTCCTGGTAGAGCTGAGCCGCGAGAAGCGCCGGATTCAACGCCGGGCACAGCGCGCCCCACTTCTGCACCAGGTTCTGATACGCCGTCGGCACCGCGCCCTTGGCCAGCCCCACGGCTCTTCCGCCGGCACCCAGGTGCGCAGCCGCCACATACGTACCGACGACGAGGAGCGCCACGAAGCCGGCGAGCAGCCCTAACCCGCCTCCGACACCCAGCAGCCAGACTTTCCTACGTCCCGCACCACGCATCCGCACCACTCAACCATCCCTCATGCGGGCGTGGTTCACTGCCCATCCCGTCCGACTCATGACAGAATCCGATTGGGCGTGCCCGACAGGCGCGCCGCATCCTCACTCGACTTTCATTCCCCGAGTGCACGTTCAATCTCCGACATGGGGCGGTGAGTTCACCATGTTTCTGGCGGCCGACAAGGGCGATATCACCACCATCATCGGCGGAATCGCGCCCGACTGGGGCCCGTTCGGGTCGCTCGGCAACGAGGCCCGGATCATGATCGAGGTCGTGATGGCCATAGCCATCCTCCTCTGTCTGGGCATCGCCATCTGGGGCGCGGCCAAGCAGCGCATCGGCGCGACGGCCCTCCGCGACACCTTCAGCGCCGAGCAGGGGAAGGGGCTCATCGTCGCCGGTCTCACCGGCGTCTTCATCATCGGATCGCTCGGCACGCTCTTCACCATCGTCTACGGGATGGCCGTATAGCCCTACCCACGGGGGGACTTCGGGTGACTTCGGTCACCCGGGCCCGCACCACCGCGGGGCCGGCCCGGCGCGCCTGCCGGTGGCTGCCCGTACGTGCCGGTGCCGGTCAGGTGCGGGGCCCGGTGCACGGTGTCGTGTCCGGTCCGGTCAGGTCCGTCCAGCCCGGTGAGCCGATCTCCGCTGTGCCGGAGCCACTTGGGCCCTCGGGCCGCTTCAAGCCTTCACGCCTTCACGCCACGTAGGACGGATCCCGGAAACGCATGGACATCATCAACCCCGCCCTCGAGGACTATCTGCTCGCCCACGCCTCGCCCGCCGACGACATCCTCCGCGACCTCGTCGAGGAGACGCATCAGCTGGAGCCGGGCACGACGATGCAGATCTCGCACGACGAGGGCGAGTTGCTCACGATGCTCGTGCGGCTCACCCAGGCCTCCTTCGCCGTGGAGATCGGCGTCTTCACCGGCTACTCGTCCATCTGCATCGCGCGCGGGCTGCGCGAGGACGGCCGCCTGCTCGCGTGCGACGTCTCCGAGGAGTGGACCTCCGTCGCCCGCCGCTACTGGGACCGCGCCGGTCTGACGGACCGCGTCGACCTGCGCATCGCCCCCGCGGAGGAGACTCTGCGCGCTCTTCCCACGGAGCAGGCCGTCGACTTCGCCTTCATCGACGCCGACAAGACCGGCTACCCGACGTACTACGAGGAGCTCGTTCCGCGGATGCGCCAGGGCGGTCTGATCGTTCTGGACAACGTCCTGCGCGGCGGCCGCGTCGTCGACCCTTCGGCGCAGGACGCCGCGGACCGGGCCATCCGGCAGATCAACGACACGATCACGGCCGACAGCCGCGTGCAGTCGGTCATGCTGCCGATGCGCGACGGCGTCACCCTGGCACGGAAGCGGTGACGACGGCGTTCGCGCGGTGACGACGGCAGTCGCGATGACGGCTGTCGTCGCGGTCACGACGGTCGTCGCGGTCACGCGGGCGAAGCGGGGCGCGCGTGCGTGACGGTCCTGCGGGATGACGAGTCCGAAGCCGCTTCGCCATGGGCGCGGGCGCTCCCCGTCCTGACTGCTCATAGGCTTCGGGCATGACCAACGCCCTCGTCTTCGACCGCTACTGCGCCGAGATCATCGAGCAGACCCGCCTCTTCCGGGACACCCTCAAGGGCGTCAAGCTCGACACCCGCGTACCCACGTGTCCGGACTGGACCCTGCGGGACCTGGCAGTGCACCTGGGCAACGGCCACCGCCGTGCCGCGGAGGTCGTACGGAAGAGGGCCACCTCGTTCATCCGCGCCGAGAACGTCCCCGGCTACGGTGGGCCGGCCGACCTCCCGGAGGCGGCCGTCGCCCCCGAGGCCTTCACGGAAGCGCTCAGCGCATGGCTCTCCGAGAGCGCACAGCTCGTCTCGGACGAACTGCGGGTAGCCGGCGAGGATTCGCGTGCTTGGACGCTCACCGGCGAGCACCGTGCGTCCTTCTGGGCACGGCGCAGGACGCACGAGACCCTCGTGCACCGCGCGGACGCCGCCCTGGCCAAGGGCTCCGGATTCGAGGCGCCGCACGGCCTGGCGGCCGACTGCGTGGACGAGTTCCTCGAACTCACCTCCAGCCCCGAGGCCATGGCACAGCTGCCCGGGCTGCGCAGCCTCGCGGACCGCTCCGGTGACACGCTCCACCTCCATGCGACCGACACCCCGGATTCGGACGCGGCCGAGTGGCTCGTGCGTCTCGAAGGCGGGGGGTTCAGCTGGCTGCGGGCCCACGAGAAGGCCACGACCGCCGTACGCGGGCCCCTCTCGGAGCTGCTTCTCGTCCTCTTCCGCCGTCGGCCGCCCGGCAGCGGCGAGGTCGAAGTGCTGGGCGACGCACGGCTGTTGGACTTCTGGCTGGAGCGGGTCGGCTTCTAGCAGGCGGCCGGCCCGGGACGAGGCCGAGGGTCTGCGGGCGGCGGCCGGATACGGGCTGCCGGATGCCGGCGGCCGGAAGCCCGCGGCCGGAAGCCGGCGGTCGGCGGTCGGCGACCGGGGCCGCGGCCGAACTCGCCGGGGGACGAAGGAGATGACCTGTCATGAATGCTCTGCCGGTACCTGAGGCGTCACCGCCGGTCATGTTCGGTGTGCCCGCTCCCCCGGGAGATCTCCTGCCGTGGCAGTGGGCCCTGCAGCGCCTGGCGGCCGCACACAACTACTGGATCGCCACCACTCGTCCGGGCGGCCGTCCGCACTGCCGGCCGGTGTGGGGCGTATGGCTCGATGACGGTTTCTGGTTCAGCACCGGCTCGCTCGCCGCACGCAACCTTCCGCTCAACGACGAGATCACCGTCCATCTGGAGGACGGCCAGGAAGTGGTGATCGTGGAGGGGACGGCACGCCCCGGGACGCGCCACGAATCCCTGCGGGCCATGTGTGACTTCCCGGGCTGAGCGCGCCCGACGATATCCACAGCCTGTGGATGAGCAACGCGCCACCGGAACCGGGGAGTTCACCGCCAGGCCGGCAGGCCCGTGTCGGATCCGGTGTCAGGCCAAAGTGCCGGGTCCCGCGTCAGGCTAGGCGTCAGGTCCGGTGTCACGTACGGGCGTTGTGTGCTGTGTGGTGCGTGCGGTGCGTGCTGTGTGCGGTCGACACCGGCCCCGTGAGCCTGTCCGCCGTACTGTGCCACCTCAGTGGTGAGGTCACGGGCGACATCGGCGGATCACCGCCACAACCGTGCCAAACTCACCGCATGGACCAGCGCACTCACTTCATCACGCTCGCGACGCCGGACCTCGACGCCTCCCGCTCCTTCTACCGGGACGGACTCGGCTGGCAGCCGCTGGCGGACGTGCCGGGCGAGATCGTCTTCTTCCAGACAGGTCCGGGGCTGGTGCTGGGATTCTTCGTCGCTGAGAAGTTCCGCGAGGACGTGGCGGGCGCCGTCTCCGAGCTCAGCACTTCGGGCGTGACGCTGTCCCACAACGTGGGAAGCCGGGAAGCCGTCGACGAGGTGGTGAACGCCGCCGTCGCCGCAGGGGCGCGCCTGGTCAAGTCACCCGAGCCAGTCCCCGTGTTCGACGGCTACCACGGCCACTTCGCGGACCCCAACGGCGTCATCTGGGAGGTCTGCCACAACCCGGGCTGGTCCGTCGACGCAACCGGCCGCGTACACCTGGGCTCTGCGGACTGAGAGCCGCGGACGACTGAGAAACGCGCCGCCGCCCGCGCCGTGCCCCACGCCGTCGCCCGCGCCGCTGCCCCCGCCGTACCGGCTCACCCGGCAGGCGAACGCACCTCGTCCCGGATCGTGTCCACCTGACCGGCAAGGGCCTCCAGGTCGACCTCGTCCGGGTCGGAGCTGAGGGTTTCCGGGCTGTTGTCGGCGACACTCGCGACCGAACCGGGGTCGCTCCAGGCGCAGGTGGCGATGGTGAGCTCCTCGCCGCCCCGCGACTTGGTGATGACCTCACAGGTGAGCGGTTCGTCCCCGCCCGCGGGAACGATCTCGCGACGCGGCACAGCCACATCCGTCCCCGACGCCTGGCTCATTCCGTCCAGGAGCTTGTCGTCGGACCCTTCCCCACCGGTGGCCTCGGAGTTGAGTCCTGAGTAGAGGAGTTGCTCCTTCCCGGAGCCGCCGCTGTACATCCCCACGTACTGCTCGTCGCCGGCCGCGAGGTCCGTGTTCCGGGTGCCGGCCTCGTCGCTCATGTCCTGGGTGAGCTTGTACTTCCCGTCCAACAGCGTCCTGGGCATGCTCACTTCGTACTTCGCCGCCGAGGCATCCGGGCCGCGGTTGCCCGAGGCGCTGTACTTGACGATCTGAGCGAGCCCGCCGAGCACCACGAGGGACCCCAGGACAATCGCGACGACCTTGCCCGCGTTGCTCTTCTTCGGAGGCGGCGGTCCCCATCCCGGCCCCGGAGGCTGCGGTCCGTAGGGGTACGGCCCGTACGGCTGCTGCGGGGGGTGCGGCTGCTGAGCGGGGTACGGCTGCTGCGGCGCCCCGTGCGGACCGGCGTGTCCGGCGGTTCCGGTGTGACCGGCCTGCGGCGGAGGTACGGGCGCCTGCCCGTACCCGTACCCGTACGGCGAAGGCGGAGGACCGCTCGGCTGAGGGCCGCTCGGCTGAGGCGGACCGTAGGAGGGCGGCAAGCCGTGCCCGGGCGGAGGCGGCTGCGACACGTTGTTCACTTCTCTTCCGGTGGTTGATCGTCCCCGTCGACGGCGCGAGGCCGCCTGACCTCCGCACGTCCCAACTCAACAGCCCCATAATCTACTTGGCGCCTTACCGCTGCCCCGTGCGGGGGCGGGCGAGGAAGCCCGGAAGCCGTGTCAGAGGCGCCCCTGCTCGAACGGGTCCTGCTCCGTGAGCAGTTTGTCGACGCGCGCCCTGTCGACCTTGCTCGTCATCTCCTCCACCTCCTGCCTGTCCCGCACAGGGTGCCGGGCGGCACGGCGGTGCACATGAGTACAACTACTCGGTCACGTATCCGCATGGGGACCCCTGCGCCTCCGTACGCCCCGGGATGCGCCCCTGGGGCAGACGGGGAGGCCACGAGGCGGACGTGACTGGTGAGATGCACGGGGCGTCAGGCGTACCGCATGGCAAGACGGTCAGTCACCCGTTGTCCACAGGCCCCCCGTACGGCCAGTGACACAGCTACCTTCGTTTGAGGAGACAATGCAATGACGACAGTTGACTGAGTATGAGGTTCGAGGGGGCACGTCCGGGATGAGCATCGGCGGCGAGGGGTACGGCGAGCGCGACCGTACGGGCGACGAGGGCGCGGCCGGAGGCCACGGCCGCGGCCCGGCCGGCCTCACCACGACCCGCACACGGCTCCCGGGCAGTGAGGGCGGCGGAAGACCGCCCGCACGCCCAGGACGCAGCGTCGTCACCGTCGTCGGTGTCGTGGTCCTGCTGATCGCGGCGATCGCCTTCGCCAACCAGGGCGGTGACAGCGGGGACGACGGCGCCGGCGGCAAGCAGGGCGGCGAGGCGCAGCCGACGGCGCCGACGGGGCAGAAGCCGGTCGAGGGCGGCAAGGGCGGCATCGCTTCCGGCTTCCCGCAGTCCGAACAGGGCGCGGAGAGCGCGGCGGCGAACTACGCGGTGGCGCTGGGTGGTGACGGGATGTTCAGCAAGGACGACCGTCACGAGATCGTCGAGGCTGTCAGCGCCCCCTCCTCACTGAGCAAGCTGCAAAAGGGCTTCGACGCGGATTACAGCGAGGAGTTGAACAAGAAGATCGGCATCGACGACGAAGGCAAGGCACCGTCAGGGTCGACCTTCGTGAACCGGACGATGCCCGCAGGCACAACGGTGAGGAGCTTCGACGAAGATGCGGCCACCGTTGCCGTCTGGTGCTCGGGGCTCTTCGGTGTCGCCGGGGAGGACTCGACCAAGCCGGTGAAGAACAGTTGGTTCACCGTCACGTTCAAGTTGAAGTGGACGGACGGCGACTGGAAGGTCGTCGACTCCCGGCAGAAGAACGGCCCGACTCCCGTGAACGGTGACAGCCCGATCTCAGGGGCCGAGGAGATCAGCAAGGCGGTCGACGAGTTCGGAGGCTTCACCTATGCGCGCTAGTCGTAGCCACCGGATGCTTCAACTGACAGGTCTCGCGGCGACCTTGCCGGCTGCCCTCATCCTGCTGGCATCCCGCGCGAGCGCAGCACCGGATCCGCCCAGCGAAGAAGATCCCTGCTCCACCGTCAGCGGCCCCGTAAGGGAAGTCTGCGAGGACGCCAACGACGAAGGCGGAGGCGGCAGCAGCGGAGGCGGGGGCGGCGGCGCCCCGGACGCCGCGAGCACCCTCGACCCGCTCTCGTCCCTCGCCAAGGGCTGCGCCAAAGCCGCCGCCTGGACCGTCGACGAGCTCTCCGATCTCGTCAACAAGACGACGAACATCGACTTCACGAACCCCGAGTTCCTGCGCCAGTACGCCGTGGTCTTCGCCGCGTCGACGATCCTCACGCTCACGATCTGGCTGCTCGCCGTCGCCAAGCGCGCGATCCGCGGCGTGCCGTTCGTCGAGGCCGTCACCGAGGCGATCGGCTTCCTCTGGCTGACCGTCATCGCGTCGGCTTTCACACCGCTGATCCTCCACACCGTCGTCTCGGCGACCGACGCGGTGACCGACGTGGTCGCGGCGGGCACGTCCGATCAGACGGACAAGTTCTTCGGCACGTTCTCCGAAGCGCTCAAGAACGGCGACGACATCGGCGGCGGCCCGATCATGCTGATCGTCGTCTCGCTCATCTCGGTGCTCGCCGCAGGCGTCCTTTATCTCGAACTCGTCGTCAGGGCCGCCCTGTTGTACGTGGGCGCGCTGCTCGGCACGGCCGTGTACGCGGGCCTGGTCGACAAGAACATGTGGGGCCACGTCCGCCGCTGGGCGGGCATCATGATCGCGGTCATCCTCGTCAAACCAGTGATCGTCATCGTGCTCGGGCTGGCGGGGGCGCTCTCCTCGTCGGACGGTCCGGACGCCTTTTCCGCGATCGTCTCCGGCCTCTCCATCATCATCCTGGCCATCTTCGCGAGCGCCATGATCTACCGCTTCGTCCCCGGCTTCGGCGACGAGATCGTTGGCCACCGCAACGCCTCCCGCGATCCCGCCTCCCGCTCGGCCGCGGCGGTCGTCTCCTCGCCGGCCGCGCTCGTACGCCAGGGCATCAACACGCACAGCGCCCGCGGAGGCGGCGGCCAGTCCGGGTCCGGCGGCGAGGGCGGCGGCGCCAGGCAGCAGCCGGCGGGCCAGGTCTCCGGCGGTGTCGCCGCGCACAGCTCCCGTGGCGGCGGAGGCGGCGGCGACGCCCCGCGTCCCAAGGCGCCGCCCGCGCCCCGTACGTACGACCGTTCCGCACCATCCCGCCCGGCCGGCAACGGCGGCGGGAACCGTACCGGAGGTGACCGCAGGTGACGACGGCGTCCCACACTGCCGCCGCTCCACGCCGCACGTACATGATCGGCCGGGCGCGGCCCAACGCGGCGATCGGCAAGAACCGGGAGACCGGTGAGATCGGCCTGATCATCGCGGGCGCGTTCCTCGGCATGATGAGCGGCCTGCTCATCCCCGTGCTCGCGTTCCGCATCCCCGCCCTGGTCGGTTTCCCGATGCTGTCGCTGGCCGCGATCTACGTGCCGTACAAGGGCCGTACGTTCTACAAGTGGTTCGAGATCAACCGCTCGTACCGCAGGATGCTGCGCAAGGGCGGCGCCACGTACCGCTCGGACGCCGCGGAGGCCGGCATCGGGCTGGACGGCCGCGAGGTGGAGATCGGCCCGCCGCCCGGCGTCGGGCGCATCAACTGGCTCACGGCGCCCTTCGGTCCGGACGAGCTGGCGGTGCTGCTGCACGCCGACCGCCGCACCGTCACGGCGTGCATCGAGATCGAGGGGCCCGGCGTGGGGCTCCGCGACAGCGAGGACCAGGAGGCCCTCGTCGACCGCTTCGGCACGCTCCTCAAGCACGTGGCGAACGGCGACGGCTTCGTCACCCGCCTGCAGATCCTGGCCCGTACGCTGCCCGCCGACCCGGACGCACACGCCAAGGACGTCGAGCAGCGGGGCGACGAGCGCTCCTCGGCCTGGCTGCGTGACTCCTACGACCAGCTCCAGTCGATGGTCTCGACGTCCAGCGAGCAGCACCGGGCGTATCTCGTCGCCTGCATGCACTACGGGCGTGAACTGGCCGCCGAGGGCGCGACGATCGCGAAGGCGGCGCAGCGCTCCGCGGGCCGTTCGGGGCGCAGGCTGACCAAGGACGAGGGCCTCGCGATCATCATGGCCCGCGAACTGACCGACATCTGCGCCCGGTTGACGGAGGCGGACATCCGCGTCCGTCAGCCGCTCGGCCAGGCCCGTCTTGCGTCGCTGATCCACTCGATGTACGACCCGGATCACCCCATCGACCACCTGCAGGCGATGTCGAAGCGCAACGCCTGGCCTGCCGAGCTGGACGCGATGGAACCGACGTATCTTCAGGCGAAGACGCGGGAATCCTCGACACGTGCACCGTGGTGCCATTCCACGGCGTGGGTGAAGGAGTGGCCGATGACGCCCGTCGGCGTCAACTTCCTTGCACCGCTGCTCGTTCACACCCCGGACGTGATCCGTACGGTCTCGGTGGCGATGGATCTGGAGCCGACGGAACTGGCCATCGAGCGAATGCTGACCGAGAAGACCAACGACGACGCCGAGGCGAGCCGGCAGGCGAAGATGAACCGCACGATCGATCCGCGCGACGTCGCCGCACACGGCCGTGTCGACCAGCGCGGCGAGGATCTGGCGTCCGGTGCGGCAGGCGTCAACCTCGTCGGCTACATCACGGTCTCCTCGCGCTCCGCTGATTCGCTCGCCCGTGACAAGCGCACGATCCGCGCGTCGGCCGGAAAGAGCTACTTGAAGCTGGAGTGGTGCGACAGGGAGCATCACCGGGCGTTCGTCAACACGCTGCCGTTCGCAACCGGCATCCGCCGCTGAGGAGGACGCGCGACATGATCAACGGCCGCTGCCCGCACGGCAGTCGTCCGGACCGCCGGACGACCCGCCCCGGCCACCTGGACGGGAGCCACAGCGGAAGCCATAGCCGGGACCGCAGCCGGGGCCACAGCCCTGCGGGCCTCCCGCGTACCCCGATCGACGGTGCTTCCTCAGGCACAGGGCCCTCCGCCCGTACAGCGGCGTCCGCGCTGCCGGCGGCAATGACCGGACGGACGACGGGGACGCCGGCGGCTCGGACGGCCCTCTCGACGTCGGCAACCGGCATCCGCCGCGGAAGGGGCTGAAAGATCTCCCATGGCCTCGCACGATCCACTGACAGCGATCACCGACGCGTTCACGAGCTTCCTCTTCGGCAAGACGGAGACGACGCGACTGCCCGTGCGCACCTCCACGGGCCAGGCACAGGCCGTCTATCTGCCCACCGCCGCCCCCGGTCTGGGCGACTCCGGCGTCATCATCGGCCGCGAGGTCTACAGCGGCAAGGGCTACATATACGACCCCTTCCAGCTCTACGGCCAGCAACTCCCGGCCCCGCACTGGCTCGTCCTCGGCGAATCGGGCAACGGCAAGTCGGCGCTGGAGAAGACGTACGTGCTGCGTCAGCTCCGCTTCCGTGACCGCCAGGTCGTCGTGCTCGACGCACAGGGCGAGGACGGCGTCGGCGAATGGAACCTCATCGCCGAGGAGATGGGCATCACCCCCATCCGCCTCGACCCGACCGCCGCGCTGGACCAGGGCATCCGCCTCAACCCGCTGGACCCGTCCATCACCACGACCGGGCAGCTCGCCCTGCTCCGTACGATCATCGAAGTCGCCCTGGGCCACGGCCTGGACGAGCGCTCGGGCTTCGCGCTGAAGGTGGCGCACAGCTATGTCAACGCCACCACGGCCGACCGCCAGCCCGTCCTGACCGACATCGTCGAGCGGCTCCGCCATCCCAAGCCGGAGTCGGCGGAAGCGATGAACGTGGAGCTGGACGACGTGCGGGCCTGGGGACTTGACGTCGCTCTCGTCCTGGACCGCCTCGTCGACGGCGACCTGCGCGGCATGTTCGACGGCCCGACGACCGTCGGCATCGACCTCGACGCCCCGCTGATCGTCTTCGACCTCTCCCACATCGACCGCAATTCCATCGCCATGCCGATCCTGATGGCCATCGTCGGCGTCTGGCTGGAACACACCTGGATCCGTCCGGACCGCAGGAAGCGCATCTTCCTGGTCGAAGAGGCCTGGCACATCATCAACAGCCCGTTCGTCGCGCAGCTGTTCCAGCGTCTGCTCAAGTTCGGCCGCCGGCTGGGCCTTTCGTTCGTGGCAGTGGTCCACCACCTCTCCGACGTGGTCGACGGGGCCGCCGCCCGCGAGGCCGCCGCGATCCTCAAGATGGCCTCTACACGGACCATTTACGCACAGAAGGCCGACGAGGCCCGCGCCACGGGCAAGGTCCTCGGCCTGCCCCGATGGGCCGTCGAGATCATCCCGACCCTCTCGCCGGGCATCGCCGTGTGGGACGTCAACGGCAACGTCCAGGTCGTCAAGCACCTGGTGACAGAGGCGGAACGGCCGCTGGTCTTCACCGACCGCGCGATGACCGAGGCTTCGGCCGGGCCGGAGGACTTCGACGCCTCGCTGGAGGCCGACCTGGAGGCCGAGGCGGAGGCGCGCGCCCTCGCCGTCGAACAGTCACCGTCCTCCAACTCCACCGTCGCCTAGCCATGTCGTACGGATACGACCACCACGGCTCGGCCTACGACGACGAAGGCGGACGCGGCTACACCGACGGCAGGCCCCACGACGGCGGACGGCCCGAGAGCTGGCGGCGGCACCCGTACGGCGGTCCGTCCCGCCCTCCTCGCCGGGGCCCGGTCCGCGGCGGCACCGGCGGAGGCGGCATCCCGGACGGCCTGCTCCTCGGCGGGCTCGCGCTGCTCCTCGGCACCACCGTCCTCATCTGGACGGCCACCGGCCTCGCCGGGCTCCTCGCTCACGGCTCCTGGCCCGAAGGGGTCTCCTTCACCCGTACACCCATGGCCATACGGGACCTTGCGGCCGACCCCCGGGACCTCGCAGCCGCCTGGCCCGGTGTGGACCCCTCCCACCTGTCCGGATACGGGCTCTTCTGGGGCCTGTTCATCGGACAGCTGCTCATTCTCGCCGTCCTCACCGTCTTCGCGGTCGGCACCGTCACCCGCGCCCGCGCGGTTCGCGCGGCCCGCCGCTCACACCGGACTCAGGAGGCCGCGCCCTCCGGCACGGACGTACGGCCGCTGCCCGCTCAAGCTCCCCCCGTCGAGGAGGAGTCGGCAGACCCGGCCGCCCCGTCCGCTCCCATTAGCGCACCGGCCGTCGAACGAGTAGCCGAACCGGTGCCCGCCGGCCCCGTCGACGCGGGCACCGACCCTGTCGTCCCCGGCTCCCAGGCGGGCGACGAGGAAACGGCGGTCCCGCAGGCCCGCATTCAGGACGCTCCCGGCGCCGTCCTCGTCGCCACGTCCGACACCGCGCTGTGGGCAGCGACCAAGGACGCCAGGGCCAAACTCGGGCCCGTCCACCTCTTCGACCCGGGCCAGCTCTGCGACACCCCCGACCGTCTGCGCTGGTCCCCGCACCACGGCTGCGCCGACCGTGCCACGGCCGCGTCACGCGCCGCGGCCCTGCTCGCACCGCTGCGCTCGTCCCGTCCCATCGACGCCGAGATGCACTCCGCCGCGGAGACACTCCTGCGCTGCTGGCTCCACGCGGCCGCCCTGGACGACCGCCCGTTCCGCGAAGTGCACCGCTGGGCCATCGCCAAGACCACCCCGGCAGACCCTGTCCAGACGCTCCGCACCCACCCCAAGGCGTCGCCCGGAGCCGCCGGCGAGCTCGAGGCCACACTCACGGGCCACCCCGAACGCCGCAGGCACGCCACCGAACTCGTGCGCCGCGCCCTCTCCCCGCTGTCCCAGCTCCACGTACGCAACGCGTGCACGGCGGCACGCGCCGACCGCGTCGCACTGGAATCCTTCATCGACGAAACGGGCACGCTCTATGTAGTGGGCGAAGACCCCGAACTGATGCCGATCCTCAACGCGCTGGCCCAGAGCGTGGTCGAGCACGGCCGCCGCGTGGCCGCACGGTCATCCCCCGGCCGGCTCGGCCCACCACTCACCGCGGTTCTCCAACTCCCCCTCTAGGAGGGCTCCTTCAGCGCCCTGGCCGGGGCCGACCGGGCAGCTGCAGCACCATCTCGTACTCCTTCAGCACAGGCGCCTTCGGATCGCTGACGAACCCTCCGGTACGCACATACCCGATCCGCCGGTAGAAGGCCTCCGCCCGCGGATTGTGCTCGTGGACATGCAGCAGCATCCGCGTCACACGCGGACGTTCACCGGCCCAATCCTCCACAGCCCGCAGCAGCCCCTCCGCCAGCCCGGTCCCCCTGTGCTCCGGCCGCACGTAGACGCCCACGACATGCGCGCTCTCGCCTTCGTCGAGCACGGCCGCACTGCCCACCCAGCGGCCACCGGCCTCTTCGTCCTCCGCGATGAACGTCTCCGCCAAAGTGCCTTGCGTTCCCTGCGCGGCACGACGAAGCCAGAACTCGTCGCTCTGCCCGGCAGCGTTCTCGTACGTCTCGTTGAAGGCGACGGACGCCGCAGGATCCGCGAGCCCCGCCAGCCGGAGCTCACGCAGCTGCTGCCAGTCCTCGGCCCGAACTGCCCGGATCTTGTACGTCATGGCCTGATACTGCCTCAGCGCCCCCACCCGGCAATAGCGAATTGCGCTGCACCTGGGCCACGAAGCAGCGGGGCCGGCGCCCCTCGCCGACCCCGCCTTGTGCACTCCCAGACCCTCCGTTTGCCCCTCCCGCTGCCACCCATGCACGACAGCCCGACAAGGGGCTCCGTACGCAGAGAAGCCCCGTTGGTGTGGGTGGTGTTCCCATTCCAACGGGGCTTCTTCTACTGGTAGTTCGGCGGTGTCCTACTCTCCCACACGCTCCCGCATGCAGTACCATCGGCGCAGTAAGGCTTAGCTTCCGGGTTCGGAATGTGACCGGGCGTTTCCCTCACGCTATGACCACCGAAACACACCCCCACACACGGGTGGGGGAAAACTCTGTGTTCTCTGTGTTGTGTCAGCGCACTCTTCACTTAACAACCGGCCGACAACCCCTTGGTGCGGGGTGCGGGGGTTGTTGTTTCAGATACTGCACAGTGGACGCGAAGCATGTGTGGTCAAGCCCTCGGCTTATTAGTACCGGTCAACTCCAACCCTCACGGGTCTTCCATATCCGGCCTATCAACCCGGTCATCTCCCGGGAGCCTTAACCCCACACAGGGGGTGGGAGTCCTCATCTCGAAGCAGGCTTCCCGCTTAGATGCTTTCAGCGGTTATCCCTCCCGAACGTAGCCAACCAGCCATGCTCTTGGCAGAACAACTGGCACACCAGAGGTCCGTCCGTCCCGGTCCTCTCGTACTAGGGACAGCCCTTCTCAAGACTCCTACGCGCGCAGCGGATAGGGACCGAACTGTCTCACGACGTTCTAAACCCAGCTCGCGTACCGCTTTAATGGGCGAACAGCCCAACCCTTGGGACCGACTCCAGCCCCAGGATGCGACGAGCCGACATCGAGGTGCCAAACCATCCCGTCGATATGGACTCTTGGGGAAGATCAGCCTGTTATCCCCGGGGTACCTTTTATCCGTTGAGCGACGGCGCTTCCACAAGCCACCGCCGGATCACTAGTCCCGACTTTCGTCCCTGCTCGACCCGTCAGTCTCACAGTCAAGCTCCCTTGTGCACTTACACTCACCACCTGATGACCAACCAGGCTGAGGGAACCTTTGGGCGCCTCCGTTACATTTTAGGAGGCAACCGCCCCAGTTAAACTACCCACCAGACACTGTCCCTGATCCGGATCACGGACCCAGGTTAGACATCCAGCACGATCAGAGTGGTATTTCAACAACGACTCCACACCCGCTGGCGCGAATGCTTCACAGTCTCCCACCTATCCTACACAAACCGAACCGAACACCAATATCAAGCTGTAGTAAAGGTCCCGGGGTCTTTCCGTCCTGCTGCGCGAAACGAGCATCTTTACTCGTAGTGCAATTTCACCGGGCCTATGGTTGAGACAGTCAAGAAGTCGTTACGCCATTCGTGCAGGTCGGAACTTACCCGACAAGGAATTTCGCTACCTTAGGATGGTTATAGTTACCACCGCCGTTTACTGGCGCTTAAGTTCTCAGCTTCGCCACACCGAAATGTGACTAACCGGTCCCCTTAACGTTCCAGCACCGGGCAGGCGTCAGTCCGTATACATCGCCTTACGGCTTCGCACGGACCTGTGTTTTTAGTAAACAGTCGCTTCTCGCTGGTCTCTGCGGCCACCACCAGCTCCGAGTGCAAGACTCTTCACCGGCCGTGGCCCCCCTTCTCCCGAAGTTACGGGGGCATTTTGCCGAGTTCCTTAACCATAGTTCACCCGAACGCCTCGGTATTCTCTACCAGACCACCTGAGTCGGTTTAGGGTACGGGCCGCAACAGCACTCGCTAGAGGCTTTTCTCGACAGCATAGGATCATCCACTTCACCACAATCGGCTCGGCATCAGGTCTCAGGCTTCGTGCCATGCGGATTTACCTGCATGACGCCCTACACCCTTACCCCGGGACAACCACCGCCCGGGCTGGACTACCTTCCTGCGTCACCCCATCACTCACCTACTACAGACTCGGACCGCCGGCTCCACCACACCAGCCGTTTTCCGAAGAATCCGACCGGGGGTTTCACGGGCTTAGCATCACCTGATTCAGCGCTGGCGCACTGCCACGGGTACCGGAATATCAACCGGTTATCCATCGACTACGCCTGTCGGCCTCGCCTTAGGACCCGACTTACCCTGGGCAGATCAGCTTGACCCAGGAACCCTTAGTCAATCGGCGCACACGTTTCTCACGCATGTATCGCTACTCATGCCTGCATTCTCACTCGCATACCGTCCACAACTACCTTCCGGTGCTGCTTCACCCGGCACACGACGCTCCCCTACCCACCCCAACAGGCGTTAGCCCTTCACGTTGGAGTGACACGACGTCGGCGGTGTGCTTGAGCCCCGCTACATTGTCGGCGCGGAATCACTTGACCAGTGAGCTATTACGCACTCTTTCAAGGATGGCTGCTTCTAAGCCAACCTCCTGGTTGTCTCTGCGACTCCACATCCTTTCCCACTTAGCACACGCTTAGGGGCCTTAGTCGATGCTCTGGGCTGTTTCCCTCTCGACCATGGAGCTTATCCCCCACAGTCTCACTGCCGCGCTCTCACTTACCGGCATTCGGAGTTTGGCTAAGGTCAGTAACCCGGTAGGGCCCATCGCCTATCCAGTGCTCTACCTCCGGCAAGAAACACACGACGCTGCACCTAAATGCATTTCGGGGAGAACCAGCTATCACGGAGTTTGATTGGCCTTTCACCCCTAACCACAGGTCATCCCCCAGGTTTTCAACCCTGGTGGGTTCGGGCCTCCACGAAGTCTTACCTCCGCTTCACCCTGCCCATGGCTAGATCACTCCGCTTCGGGTCTTGAACACGCTACTCAGACCGCCCTCTTCGGACTCGCTTTCGCTACGGCTCCCCCACACGGGTTAACCTCGCAACATGCCGCAAACTCGCAGGCTCATTCTTCAAAAGGCACGCAGTCACGACGCACCAAGCAAGCTTGGCACGCGACGCTCCCACGGCTTGTAGGCACACGGTTTCAGGTACTCTTTCACTCCGCTCCCGCGGTACTTTTCACCATTCCCTCACGGTACTATCCGCTATCGGTCACCAGGGAATATTTAGGCTTGACGGGTGGTCCCGCCAGATTCACACAGGATTTCTCGGGCCCCATGCTACTCGGGTGGTCCTCAAACAAGTTGCTGACATTTCAGCTACGGGGGTCTTACCCTCTACGCCGGGCCTTTCGCATACCCTTCGCCTACATCAACAATTTCTGACTCGCCGACCGGCCGGCAGACCGGACAAGAGAACTCCCACAACCCCGTACATGCAACCCCTGCCGGGTCTCACACACATACGGTTTAGCCTCATCCAGTTTCGCTCGCCACTACTCCCGGAATCACAGTTGTTTTCTCTTCCTGCGGGTACTGAGATGTTTCACTTCCCCGCGTTCCCTCCACACACCCTATACATTCAGATGCGGGTGACAGCCCATGACGACTGCCGGGTTTCCCCATTCGGACACCCCCGGATCACAGCTCGGTTGACAACTCCCCGGGGCCTATCGCGGCCTCCCACGTCCTTCATCGGTTCCTGGTGCCAAGGCATCCACCGTGCGCCCTTAAAAACTTGGCCACAGATGCTCGCGTCCACTGTCCAGTTCTCAAACAACAACCAGCCACCCACCACCCCCACCCCATCGGGGCGAAGTACACCGGGACCGGCAACCAAGAGAAAACAGCCCAACGGCCGCACTCTCAGACACCCAACAGCGCGCCCAGCCCCCGCCGCCGGCAGCGGACCGTCTTCCACACCTGCAACAACACAGGCAGTACTAACGGCCGACACCGGCACGAGAGCTGAATAGTCAACGTTCCACCCATGAGCGTCCAGCACCGGACGTGCGCCGGTGTACTGGCTCTGGACGGCAGGGCCCCTCTCACATCGAGAGGTGTACCTGACGCCGCATGCTCCTTAGAAAGGAGGTGATCCAGCCGCACCTTCCGGTACGGCTACCTTGTTACGACTTCGTCCCAATCGCCAGTCCCACCTTCGACGGCTCCCTCCCACAAGGGGTTGGGCCACCGGCTTCGGGTGTTACCGACTTTCGTGACGTGACGGGCGGTGTGTACAAGGCCCGGGAACGTATTCACCGCAGCAATGCTGATCTGCGATTACTAGCGACTCCGACTTCATGGGGTCGAGTTGCAGACCCCAATCCGAACTGAGACCGGCTTTTTGAGATTCGCTCCACCTCACGGCATCGCCACTCATTGTACCGGCCATTGTAGCACGTGTGCAGCCCAAGACATAAGGGGCATGATGACTTGACGTCGTCCCCACCTTCCTCCGAGTTGACCCCGGCAGTCTCCCGTGAGTCCCCAGCACCACAAGGGCCTGCTGGCAACACGAGACAAGGGTTGCGCTCGTTGCGGGACTTAACCCAACATCTCACGACACGAGCTGACGACAGCCATGCACCACCTGTACACCGACCACAAGGGGGGCTCTGTCTCCAGAGCTTTCCGGTGTATGTCAAGCCTTGGTAAGGTTCTTCGCGTTGCGTCGAATTAAGCCACATGCTCCGCCGCTTGTGCGGGCCCCCGTCAATTCCTTTGAGTTTTAGCCTTGCGGCCGTACTCCCCAGGCGGGGCACTTAATGCGTTAGCTGCGGCACGGACAACGTGGAATGTCGCCCACACCTAGTGCCCAACGTTTACGGCATGGACTACCAGGGTATCTAATCCTGTTCGCTCCCCATGCTTTCGCTCCTCAGCGTCAGTATCGGCCCAGAGATCCGCCTTCGCCACCGGTGTTCCTCCTGATATCTGCGCATTTCACCGCTACACCAGGAATTCCGATCTCCCCTACCGAACTCCAGCCTGCCCGTATCGAATGCAGACCCAGGGTTAAGCCCCGGGCTTTCACATCCGACGCGACAAGCCGCCTACGAGCTCTTTACGCCCAATAATTCCGGACAACGCTCGCACCCTACGTATTACCGCGGCTGCTGGCACGTAGTTAGCCGGTGCTTCTTCTGCAGGTACCGTCACAAAAGCTTCTTCCCTGCTGAAAGAGGTTTACAACCCGAAGGCCGTCATCCCTCACGCGGCGTCGCTGCATCAGGCTTCCGCCCATTGTGCAATATTCCCCACTGCTGCCTCCCGTAGGAGTCTGGGCCGTGTCTCAGTCCCAGTGTGGCCGGTCGCCCTCTCAGGCCGGCTACCCGTCGTCGCCTTGGTAGGCCATCACCCCACCAACAAGCTGATAGGCCGCGGGCTCATCCTGCACCGCCGAAGCTTTCCACCACCAGACCATGCGGCCGGCAGTCCTATACGGTATTAGACCCCGTTTCCAGGGCTTGTCCCGAAGTGCAGGGCAGATTGCCCACGTGTTACTCACCCGTTCGCCACTAATCCACCCCCGAAAGGGCTTCATCGTTCGACTTGCATGTGTTAAGCACGCCGCCAGCGTTCGTCCTGAGCCAGGATCAAACTCTCCGTGAATGCCTAAAAAGACAGACCCGAAAGAGCGGCACAACCAGAAGGAATAATCCCGGTCGCGCACAACATCCTCGCTGTCATCAAAGAAATCCCCACCCCCGGCAAACACACCAGGGGCACGAGGTATCAACATATCTGGCGTTGACTTTTGGCACGCTGTTGAGTTCTCAAAGAACGGACGCTTCCATCACAACCCTGCCACAGGCCACTCCGGGCGCTTCCCTCTCGGTGAACCCGACACTATCAGATCCGAATTCCCGGTCCGAACGGACCAGAATTTCTTCCTGAACCCCTGCCGGGAGGGGACACCTTACCGGCGCGGCCGCCACATTAGAGGAACTCCCCCGACACCTCAAAATCGAGACGCCACACCACCCGCACCGAACTGATTTCCGCACACACAAACACACGAAAAACAGCCCCGCAGGACGGGGAGAACACTTCACTGGAGACTGCCGCCGAACGGCAAGAGCGTCGCTTCGGAGCCGTGGGCTCCGTGGCAACCCGGAGGACACTACGGATCGGCGTGCACGGTGTCAACTTGCTGCCGGACGCCGGACCGCGTCAGTCCAGGTCGGTGAGCCGGCCGCTCGCGTCCGGCTGCGCGTCCTCGACGCGGCGCAGGAGCCGTGTGAGCAGCTCACCGAGGAGCGACCGCTCGACCTTGGTGAGGTCCTGGAGCAGCTCTTCTTCGAACACAGAGGCTTTTCGCATCACTTGGAGCCACTTCTCCCGGCCCTCGTCGGTGATGCCGATGATGACCCGCACCCGGTTCTCCGAGTCGCGCTCCCTCGTCACGAGCCCCTGAGCGAGCATGCGGTCGATGCGGTGCGTCATCGCGGCCGGGGTCAGACCCAGACGCTTGGCGATCGTGCCGGGCCACAACTGGTACGGCGTTCCCGCCATCACGAGCTCTCTGAGGACCTCCCACTCCGCATGGCCCAGTCCGAGGGTGCCGAGCTGGCGTCCGTAGGCGACGTTCATACGGCGGTCGAGGCGGCTGAGCGCGTTGACGACCTTCTCCACCTGAGGGTCCAGATCGCGGTATTCGCGCTGGTAGATGGCGATCTGCTCGTCGAGTGTGGGCTGTCGGTCCGGCACGGGAGGCATGGAAACGGAGTATCCCACGTGAAGTCGTTCGACATGAACGCTTGCGCTGTGTAGCCTTTAGCTTCGAAGTTTAGCTTTGAAGTCTCCTCGCGTGCCGAGGAGCCGGGATCAGAGGTAGGTGAGTGTGACCACGGCGATGAGCGCTGCGCTGCGCAGGATCCAGTTCGGGAACGCCCTGGCGGCGTTCGGCAACGGCTTCACGGCGCCGTTCCTGTTCATCTATGCCTCGCACGTGCGGGACTTGGGTGACGGCACGGCCGGCGCGGTGCTGGCGGTCTTCGCTGTCGTCGCGCTCGTGGTGCTGCCCTTCACGGGGCGGGTGATCGACCGCCGGGGCCCGATGCCTGTGGCGTTCGCAGGTTCCGCGCTCGGCACGGTCGGGGCGCTGGGGTTCGGCATATCGGAGAGCGCTCCGTCCGTGCTGGCGTCGTCGGCTCTGATGGGAGCGGGTGTGGCGATTCTGCAGCCTGCCCTTGCGACCATGGTCGTTTCCTGCTCGACGGCGGTGACCCGTTCGCACGCCTTCGCGACGCAGTTCTTCCTGAACAACCTCGGTCTGGGTGTCGGCGGTCTGCTCGGGGGGCTCATGGTCGACGAGCATCGGCCCGGGACGTTCACGCTGCTGTTCGTCATCGAGGCCGCGATGTTCGTGGTGCTGGCTGCGGTACTCGCGACCGTCCGGTTGCCGCAACTGCGGGAGGCCGGCCGCGACTTGACCCAGGCGGCGGCGGATGAGCGCGAGGCGCCGGCAGAAGGCTGGTCGGTGCTGTTGCGGGACCGGTCGATGGTGCTGCTCTGCGTCCTCGGCTTCGTCTTGTTCTTCGCTTGCTACGGGCAGTTCGAGTCGGGGTTGTCGGCGTACGCGGTGGAAGTAACGCGAATATCGACGTCCACGTTGGGCATCGCACTCGCGGTCAACACCGGGGTGATCGTCCTGGCGCAGTACGTGGTGCTGCGGCTCGTCGAACGGCGTCGGCGCAGCAGGGTCGTCGCTCTGGTCGGGGTCATATGGGCGGTCGCCTGGGTGGCCGCCGGTGCCTCCGGTCTGGTGCACGGAACCCAGGCGATTGCGACGGCGCTGCTGATCACGACGTACGCGCTCTTCGGCGTGGGCGAGACGATGCTGTCGCCGACCGTGGCACCCCTCGTGGCGGACTTGGCGCCGGGGCGGCTGGTCGGCCAGTACAACTCGGCGTTCGCGCTGGTCAAGCAACTGGCGCTGGCTGCGGGCCCCGCCTTCGGAGGGTTGCTGGCAGCGATGGGCGCGTACGGGGTCTACATCGTCATGCTGGTGGGCTGCTCGTTCGGCGTGAGCTTGCTGGCGCTCTGCCTGGGCCGGCGTCTGACAGCCGCGCAGGACCGTCCGTACCGGTCCGTCGTGGTGGCGGGCGGCAGCGGTGCACCGCGGCGGCCGGCCGAGGCTGTCACGTTAGAGACGGCACCGATGGATCGCGCGAATGGAGCGGCGGTCTGAGCGAGTCCGCTGCCGGGATCGGCTACAGGCCGGCGCAGGGCATCAACGGAGGGGGTGAAGCGGGGAGTTGGTCAGTTCCGGTGGCGGCCGCGAGATGCGGTCAGGCCGTGGGCAGGGCGAACTCGCACCAGACCGACTTGCCCCCTCCGGGTGTCCGTCGTGAGCCCCAGGCCGAGGCGATGGTGGCGACGATGGAGATTCCGCGTCCCGCCTCATCAGCGGCCTCGGCGGCGCAGCGCCTCGGCAGGTGTTCGTCGCCGTCCGTGACTTCGACGATCAGCCGCCGGTTCGTCCGGCGCAGGCGCAGGCGCATCGGCGGGATGCCGTGCTGGAGGGAGTTCGCGACGAGTTCACTGGCTGCCAGTACGCCGAGATCCTGGAGTTCCCTCGGGAAGCGCCAGGAGGAGAGCACGCCGGTGGCGAACGCGCGGGCGCGCGGGGCGGCTTCGGTGCCGCCGAGGAGGTCCAGGGCGGCGTTGTGGAACAGTTCGGCGTCGGGGCCCGTGCGGGCGGGGTGCTGAAGGACGAGGACGGCGACATCGTCGTCGTGTTCCGCGGTGATGCCGAGGGAGCGCAGCAGACGGTCGCAGACGATGTCCGGGGAGCCTGTGGCGCCCGCGAAGGCCTGTTCCAGGGTGTGGACTCCGGTGTCGATGTCGGCGTCGCGACGTTCGACGAGGCCGTCGGTGTACAGGACGGCGGAGCCACCGGGCGGGAGCGGCAGTGAGCTGGAGGCGTGCACCCATCCACCGGTGCCGAGCGGAGGTCCGGTCGGCTCGGGCGCGCGCTGGACCGTGCCCGCCGCGTCGCACACGATGATCGGGGGGTGGCCGGCGGAGGCGTAGTGCAGAAGCCCCTCGTTGGGGTCGTGCACGGCGTACACGCAGGTGGCGATCTGGCTGGGGTCGATCTCGGCGGCGAGCCCGTCGAGCAGCTGCAGCACCTCGTGCGGCGGGAGGTCGAGCCGGGCGTACGCGCGTACGGCGGTGCGGAGTTGGCCCATCACGGCAGCGGCGCGCACGCCGCGGCCCATCACGTCGCCGATGACGAGGGCAGTGCGGCCGGCGCCGAGGGTGATGACGTCGTACCAGTCGCCGCCGACGGCCGCTTCCGTACCGCCGGGCTGGTAGGTGGCGGCGACCCGCAAGTCGTCGGGCTGCTCCAGCTCCTGGGGCAGCAGGCTGCGCTGGAGGGTGACCGCTGCCTCGCGCTGGCGGCGTTCGCTGGCGCGGAGGCGCTCCGCCGCCTCGACCTGGTCGGTGACTTCGGCGGCGAAGATCAGCACGCCGTTCTCGCCGTCGGCGGTGATGGGCGTGCAGGTGAAGGTGTAGAAGGCATCGCGGCTGTCGCGTGAGTCGGCGGTCCGGGGGACGCGGCGCGACTTGACCGTGCGCGGCTTGCCGCTGCGCAGCACCTGGTCCATGAGTGGGAGCAGGCCGAGTTCGACGAGTTCGGGCAGCGCGTCACGCGCCGCGTCGCCCTGGGTGCGCGGGCCGAAGACGGCGGTGTATGCGTCGTTGACGTACGCGATGCGGTGGTCGGCGCCGTGCACGACAGCGGCGAGGGCAGGGACCTGGCCGAGCAGATCGTGCACTGACAGCGCGTCGATGCTGCGGGTGACGTGGGCGCTGGAGTTCTCAGTCGCCGTGGCCGTCCCCGGGGCCCATGCGGCCACGGCGGCTTCCGCGCTCCTGCGTTCCGAGTCGGAGAGCACGGACGGAGCGGCGTGGCCGGTCTGCGCTGACCGGCCTCCGGGTTCCGCTTCCGGCGCTGCCGGGTCAGCGCGGCGCTCGGCCCGTGCCGCCGGGACGCTGCCGGAGCTCTCCGGGTTCGCGCCGTCGGCCACGCCGCCGGACTCGTCGTCGCCCCCGGCCCCGTCGGCAGGGCTTCCGGACGTCTGCTGCGCCTGCGCTGCCGCTGCCCTGGCGGCCTGCGCGGCTGAGTTGCGCCGCTGTGTGCCGGGCAGTCGGGCGCTCCAGCGCGTGAAATTCACGGTCGTCCGATTCCTCGTGTAGTCCGGAAGACGGCCCCCCGCTGAGCCGTCGCTGGTCACAGTGTGCGGATGCGAGCCCACTCATGGTCACACGTTCCGCATGGTGCACGGCGCAGACATTGGATCACGCACCGGCCACCCGTCGGATCACCCGGCGTCCCTTCCGGGAGTCGGGCCGGCCGCTCCGGGGAGGCGGACTTCCCGGACCGGTCCCTCAGCCGTCGTCGCGACGGCGTACGCCACCTGCCGCGAGTTCGAACTCGGCGCGAGGGTGTTCGAGCGAGCCGAGTGAGACGATCTCGCGCTTGAAGAGTCCCGCCAAGGTCCATTCCGCGAGGACTCTCGCCTTTCTGTTGATCGTGGGGACGCGACTGAGGTGGTAGGCGCGGTGCATGAACCACGCCGGGTAGCCCTTCAGCTTGCGCCCGTAGACGTGCGCGACGCCCTTGTGCAGTCCGAGCGAGGCGACGGAGCCCGCGTAGGCGTGACGGTAGTCGGTGGCGGGCTCGCCCCGCAGGGTGGCCGCGATGTTGTCGGCGAGGCGGCGCGCCTGGCGCACGGCGTGCTGGGCGTTGGGGGCGCACAGGGCGCCCTTCTCGCCCTTCTCCTCGGCGAGGAGGTCGGGCACGGCGGCCGCGTCGCCCGCCGACCACGCGTTCTCGACGCCCTCGACGCGCAGTTGTGCCGTGCACTTGAGTCTGCCGCGGCCGTTGAGGGGCAGGCCCGCCGCTGCCAGGACGGGGTGCGGTTTGACGCCGGCTGTCCACACGAGGGTGCGTGTGGGGTGGCGTGAGCCGTCGCTGAGCACGGCGACGCGGTCCTCGCAGGAGTCCAGGCGGGTCTCCAGCCGTACGTCGATGTTGCGGGCGCGGAGCTCGCGGAGCGCGTATGTGCCCATCTCCTCGCCGACCTCGGGGAGGATCTTCCCTGAGGCCTCGACGAGCAGGAACTTCATCTCCTCCGCGCGGACGTTGTGGTAGTAGCGGCACGCGTAGCGGGCCATGTCCTCCAGCTCGGCCAGGGCCTCGACGCCCGCGTAGCCGCCGCCGACGAAGACGAAGGTGAGGGCGGCGTCGCGAATCTCCGGGCTGCGGGTGGACGAAGCGATGTCGAGCTGTTCGAGCACGTGGTTGCGGAGCCCGATGGCTTCCTCGACCGTCTTGAAGCCGATGCCGTGCTCCGCGAGACCGGGGACGGGGAGGGTGCGGGAGACGGAGCCGGGCGCCAGTACGAGTTCGGTGTAGGAGATCTCGACCGCCTCGGTCCCTTCCTCCTCCGTGGCGAGCGTCTTGACATGGGCGACTCGCCGTTCGTGGTCGATGGAGACTGCTTCGCCGACGACCAGCCGGCAGTCCCGCAGGACTCTGCGCAGGGGCACGACGACATGACGCGGCGAGATGGACCCTGCAGCCGCTTCGGGGAGGAAGGGCTGGTAGGTCATATAGGGCTCGGGGTCGACCACGACGACTTCGACTCCGCCGGAGGTGCCGGGGCCGCTGTTCGCTGTCCGCCTGAGCTGGTGCTTCAGCTTCTGCTGAAGACGCAGGGCCGTGTACATGCCCACATATCCGCCGCCGATCACGAGGATGCGGGCGGTTCCGTTCTTCGCCTTCGTCACGAGTCCATGACGCACCCGCGACCGGGTGTTTGTCCACAGGCTCAAAGAATTGTGTGACCGGTGGAGACCCCGCATCCGCTTCCCTTTCCGATTCCGGAACGTACGGATAACAGCAGGTCAGAAGGGGGATGCCGAGGTGTGAAAGGTGGTCCGGGGCACTTCCGTGGAGTGTCGTTCCAGCCACTGTGGGACGTCCGCCAGACCGCCCTCTTCTCTCATGAGCAGGGTCTCAACTATCTTCGATGGTCGTCGGAGGTGCGGTGCTTGAGGACCACGGTGCCGGCGCCGCCGACCGCGACAGCGTGAGGGTCTCCGGGGGGAGACTTTGATGACCGGGGGAAAATTGATGCGCATTCAGGGTATTCACGGCTCTTCTTCCATGGCCGCTGCCATGTCGGCGGTTCCGGACACGGGGAGCCAGGGGGCGGGAGACGGCGGCAGCGGAATCGGCGCCGTCGACAACACCACGAGCGCGAACAGGGCCGGCACTGCCGGCAGGGCCGCAGAGGCTGTGGCCGCCCCGCGTCCGACTCCGTTGCGAGTGGACGCGCAGAGGAATCTCGAACATGTACTGAGGGCCGCCCGCGAGGTCTTCGGCGAGCTGGGTTACGGCGCGCCGATGGAGGACGTCGCCCGGCGGGCCCGGGTGGGCGTCGGCACCGTGTACCGGCGGTTCCCGAGCAAGGACGTACTGGTCCGGCGTATAGCGGCGGAGGAGACCGCCCGCCTCACCGAACAGGCACGCACCGCACTGGGCCAGGAGCAGGAGCCGTGGTCGGCTCTCGCGCGCTTCCTCCGCACGTCGGTGGCCTCGGGCGCAGGCCGTCTGCTGCCGCCGCGGATACTGCGCGCCGACGGCTGGGGCGGCGATGTGCCGATCGCCGAAGGCTCTCCGGCGCGGGTGCCGCAGCAGCGGCAGGCCGCGTACGAGCAGGAGGGCCAGGCCGGACTGCGGCTGGTGGAGGACGGCGCCTCTGCCGCGCCTGCACCCGCTCAGGGGCAGGCCGGGCGTGGCGGTGACGGTTTCGAGGGGTTCGAGGACGACTCGGGCTGTACGGAGTTGCTGAGCGTCGTCGGCCAGATGGTTCAACGAACCCGTGAGGCGGGGGAGTTGCGCGACGATGTGACGGTCGGCGATGTGCTGCTGGTGATAGCCACCGCGGCTCCTTCGCTCCCGGACGCCGCACAGCAGGCGGCGGCGTCCAGGCGGCTGCTGGAGATACTTCTGGAAGGGCTGCGCCCGCGCCCACAGGCGTGACGGCGCCGACGGGCACGGAGTCGGCAGCGACAGCCACGTGACGGGCTCCGGCTTCGGGCGCCCGGACGGGGCCCGGGTCCGGGGCTTAGTCCCGGGTCCGGGGCTTAGTCCCGGGTCCGGGGCTTAGTCCCGGGTCCGGTCGGTCGGAGTCCGGGCCAGTCCCGGGTCCGGGCCGGGTCGGGCGCGAGTCCGGGCCCTGGGGCGGGTGCGGGCTTCCAGGCGCCCCGGCCGCTCTCCGCCGAGGGTCCGGCCGGGCCGGCTGCAACCGGGGGGCTGCTCCGCCGGTCCTGCTCGCTCAGGCGCTCAGTCCAGCCCGGGCGTCCGGGGTGGTACGGGCGTGGACTGGACGATCGAGGTCGTCGTCTGCCCGTGGAACAGAAAGCGGTCGAGGACTTCCTCGAACGAGCTGACGTCCGCCGCATGAACCTTGATCAGAAAGCAGTCCTCGCCGGTGACGCGATGGCACTCGCTGACCTGGGGGATGCTCCGAGCGAGTTCGGCGATCTTGGGCAGCTGCCCTGGCCCGGGCCGTACGCGCACGAAGGCGGCCACCGGATAGCCGAGCGCTGCCGGGTCGACGTCCACGCGGTAGCCGCGGATGACGCCGCTCTCCTGGAGCCTGCGCAAACGGTCCCGCGCCGTGGGCACGGAGACCTCGATACGCCGGGCCAGTTCGGCCGTGGGCAGACGGGGGTCCGCATCCAGCTCGACCAGCAGCGCCCTGTCCACGGCATCCATTTTCATAATCGCCAATCGAGAGGTGATTCACAGAGACAACGGGAAAGTTCTTTCCCGGATAGCTTTCCTTTTCGACATGGTTCCGCTTGAGGATTCTTGCGATCGTGCCACGCATGGTCAACCTCCCGCGCTTCCTCACAGGCTCAGGCTCAGGTACAGGGACCGGCGCCGGTACCGGCCCGGCTGCAGACGACGCTCGTGCCGGCGGCGGTGGCGTGCGGTCCGGCGGAGAAGCTCAGCCCCGGGCCCGCACCAAGGCCGTCGCGTCAGGCGGCCGGCTGCCTCCGTCCACGTACTTCGTGACCAGTGCGGTCTTCCACTACCTAGGGCCGGCGTTCGCGGTTCTGCTGTTCGCCCGGATCGATGTGCTGGGGGTCGCCTGGCTCCGGTGTGCCTCCGCCGCGCTCGTCTTTGCCCTATGGCGTCGGCCGTGGCGGGTGTGGGCGAGGTCATCCGGGCGCCGTCGGCGGCTGCTTCTGGCGCTGGGGGTCGTGCTGGGGCTGATGAACAGTTCGTTCTATCTCGCCCTGGAGCGGCTGCCGTTGGGGACGGTGGGCGCGATCGAGTTCCTCGGGCCGGTGCTGCTTGCCGCACTGGGGTTGCGTACGGCACGTAACGCGTGCGCGCTGTTCATCGCGGTCGGCGGGGTCTGGCTGCTCACGGACGTGCACCTCGCCGCCGAACCTCTCGGCCTGGCCTTCGCGTTCGGCAACTGTGCCCTGTTCGTGCTGTACGTGGTGCTGGGTCACCGGCTGGCCGCCGACGGCGGCGCGTCGGGCATCGACCGTCTGGGCGCGGCGATGCTCGTGGCGATGGCGGTGGTGGCTCCCGTCGGGATCGGTGACGCGGCGGAGGCGCTCACGTCACCGGTGCTGCTGGTGAGCGCGTTCGGGGTGGGGATCTGTTCCTCCGTCATCCCCTACGTATGCGATCAGCTCGCCATGGCGCGGCTGCCGCGTGCCACGTTCGCGCTCATGCTCTCGCTGCTGCCGGCCACGGCGGTCGCCGTCGGGTTCGCAGTGCTCGCTCAGACGCCCACATGGCTCGAACTGGCAGGCGTCGCCCTGGTAGTGGCCGGCGTCGCGATCCATCAGGAGCGCTCCGCCGTTCCGCCGCCGTCACAGGGGTCGCAGCCGTCACCGCCGTAGTGGAGCCGGGGCTGCGGGGTCGCCGTGGGGCATGGCCTCCCGGTGCGACCGGCTCGCCGTGGGCATGGTGAACGCTGCTCAGAGTGCCGGGCGTTGCTGGGCGGCGGGGAGCACGCCCGAGGCCACCGCGCGCTGGCGTGGCGCGGCGGAGCCGGTCCAGCATGTGCCGCGCCGGGAGACGAGGCGGCGCAGCCACAGCTCGGTCGAGACGAGGTCGGCGAGGCCGTCGAGGGGCAGCGGTTCGCCCTGGGAGGCGGCGCGGATCGCTTTCCGCACGACACGGGCCTCCACCAGCCCGGCCTCGGCCAGGAGGGGGGAGTCGAAGAGTTCGATGAGTTCGCCGGCGGCGGTCCGCAGGCCAGCCCGTACGGATGCCGCCTGGTAGGCGTGGGACGGAGCTCCCCAGCCCGCCGGCAGATCGTGCACACCGGCGCCCGCCAGCACCGCGCGCAGCACGGACGCCCGAGCGCCCGGCTTGACGCGCAGTGCTTCGGGGAGGTCGCGGCAGGCCCGTACGACCTGGTTGTCGTAGAAGGGGGCGTGCAGACGCTGGTTGCGGACCTCGGCGGCCTGTTCGAGCACACGGTGGTCCGCGGCCTGCCGGGCGAGGGCGGCGCGGGCGCGCCGGTCGCCGGGGCGTTCCACGGTGGGGCGGAGCCTGGCCGCCGCCTCGAGCCGTACGGACACCTCGGCCAGTGCCTCTCCCGTCAGCCAACGGGCCGCAGGGCCGGGACGGCACCAGGTGAGGGCTGCCACCGAGGCACCGACGGCGCCCTCACTTCCGTAGCCGGCCGCACCGCCGAAGGCGCCGAGATCGGCAAAACCTTTCCCCGTGCCCGCGCCGTGGCCGGAACCCGAGCCGGAGCCGTCCGCCGAGACGTTGTCCGAACCTCGCCCCTGGGAGGCCGAGTTCCGCCCGGAGCCGTTCCGTGCCGAACCGCCGCGCCCGAAGCCGCCGGATCGCAGCCGCTCGGCGGTGGCGGTGACGCCGTCCCTGTACTGCGTGCGGGCGAGCTTGCGCGCAGCCCTGTAGACCGTCCACGGCACCAGGACCGACCGCCCAGGCGGTACGTCCTCGGCGCGCGCCAACGCCGCGACAGGACGCAGGAGATGACGTCTGCGACGATCCATCAGCAGGTCCGCGAGACGAGCCGGGTGAGCGTCCAGCACCTGACGGGCGCCGTACCCGACGAAGTGGTCCGAGCTGCCGACCGCCAGCCGCTGGCGGTGCCTGTCCGCGACGACGAGCGACGGACCCGGCTCATCCGTGAGAGGCCCCTCCAACTCGGCGAAGGGCAAGGCCTCTTCACCGGCTGCGACGACGACGTGATGCAGACGGGGGTCGTCCGCGATGCTGCGCGCCCGTTCGAGCTCGGCCGTTGCCGAACCGTCCGAACCGCCGCTGGTGGCAAGGTCGTTGAAGGTAACGGCCAGCAGCCGCGCGCCCCCTTCCGTGCCGTCCAGTGCGCCGTGCACGGTCCCCGGCACCCCGGGCAGCCCGGCGGCGAGCAGGGCGAGAGTGCCGGAGGCGGGCCCGCCCGACAGGTCGGCGCCCACACCGGGCGCGGGGCCGCCGCGTGCGGCGCGCCGGTCGGCGGGGCCCATACCGGGGACAGGGCCCGGGTCGCGGCCGTCCATGCCGTGGGCGGCACGGCCGTTGCGGGGGCCGCCTGACGGACCGGCGGTCGTCCGCCCGGGCCCGCCCGGACCGGGACCGGGACCGGGACCCGGACCGGGACCGCTGCCGTTGTACGCGGAGCCGTCGTGGGGGCGCGGAGGGCCCTCGCGGGCGTACGGCACACGCCCGTACGAGTCGTGGACATACGAGGCGCCGGCGTATGAGTCGCCTCCGTACGAGTCGGCCCCGTACTGGCCGCCTCCGTACGCGTCGTGGGCGTACGCGTCGTGCCTGTGCGCATCGTGCCCGTACGCACTCGCGGGATGGCTCTCGTCGCTGAACGCCCGTTCGGCGTAGGCCCGTTCGCCGTACGCGGCATCTCCGTACGCGGCGTCTCCGTTCGCGGCGTCTCCGTACGCGGCGTCTCCGTACGCGGCTCCGCCGTATCCGGCGCCGTAGCCGTGTCCCAGGTCGCTCTCCGACGCGTGCCGCGGCGCCGCCAGCCGCGCCCGTACGGCCTCCACCAGCGCGTCCCGCACACGCGCGACCGCTGTCTCCGGGTCCACGGGCGGCGGGGCGGAGACGACGAGCGACGACGCCGGCTCGTAACTCGTGATCTCACGGCTGCCTTCGCGCAGGATCAGCGCATGGCCGGGCGGTACGCGGCGCACGCCCTCGTACGGGGTGCCGTCTCCGAGCGCCTCCGGCGAGTCGGGACAGGCGAGCAGCGCGCCGAGATGACCGATGTCGAGCTGCGCCTCGGTGAGGTCGGCGAGCGGCAGGGCGGCGGTGGCGTACGCGGTGCCGCCGTCCCACGGGGTGTGGAAGACGGGACGGGCACCCGCGAGGTCGGCCGCGACGGTGAGGCGACGGCCGACGCACGCGACCGCGGTGTAACTGCCGGGCCAGGCCGTGAGATGCCGGTACGCACCGCCGCGTGCGGCGGAGAGGCCCACACGCAGTTCTTCGTCGCTGGCGCCGCAACATCCGAATACGGCAAGGCGGTTGGCGGCGTCGGCCTCGACGATCCGTACCTCGTCAGGACGCCAGTCACCCACCGCCCAGAGCGGGTCGGGGTCACTCCACAGAAGCTGTGCGCCCACCGGCTCCAGCGAACCCGGCGTGTACTGTCCGCGTCCCGGAGCGGCGCTGCTCCATCCCACCAACCATCGCATCGCCGCCCGCCTCCGCTGCCTGAGTGACGCCGTCGTGGGCCTGCCTTCCCCCAGGGAGAGGCTTCTCCCCCTGCCTCCGGCGGGGAACTTGTGCTGCCCTGCGGCCATGTTGCCACGAGAAGGGTGCACGAGAGGCGTGAAAGGGGCGCATATCTGGCCCCAACGCGCCGCTCATGAAGGTGGGTTGCACGGCACGTGCGCCGGGCGGACCGCGCGGACGGGAGGCGCGGCGGGTTCGGTGACGGCCGGACGGGAGCTGGGCGGCAGCCCCCGTGCTCTCCTCGGACCTCCGCCCGTACGGCCACGGGACGGCGCCGGGACGGCACCCGGACGTAAGGCATATTCCGCTGGCTTCGGCTCGCGGCACCGCACGGCTGACCGATGTTATTCGGCCAAGTATCAGAGCGCGGCCGTGCGTTGCACCGACCTCGGAGTCCGTTTCGGTGGACCCGGATTCCTACGCCCCGTGTTCACCGCGCTGGTACGTCCGCACGGCAGCGATGCCCGGACGGACGTACGTCGGCGATCCCCGTACCGCTGCCGGACGTCCGGGCCGGGGGCACGGCACCGATCGGCAGCCGTCGGAACCGAGGGCACACGAGAACGTGCCGGAACTGTGAGGGATTTGAAGGTGAAGCGGCGGCGTGCCCGACGGCTGCTCGACGGCGTCCCGGGAGAGGGCAAGGGAAAGACCGGGAAGACGGAGAAAGCAGGAAGACGGCGAGGACGGAGAAGGCGGAGAAGGCGGAGAAGGCGGCAGGGGGAAGCAGGGAAGGCCAAATTGGAGGCGCACCGGCGGGGTTCGCCGGCCCGGGAAGGCTTCTCCAACTTCCCGGGCCGGACCGTCGCCCGCGGGGAGCGGGGCGGCGGTTTCCCCCAGCCCGCTGGTCCAGTTCAGCGGGCCGACCCACGCACTTCTCATGGAAGCTCCCGCCCGACGCGCCGCACAGGCGCATGGACAGGCGCACGACCACACACCCGGAGCACGGGAGGCACCGGCCGCGGCACCCTTATCCGACGATTTCTTCACACGGATTTCGGCCTGTTCCCGGGCGTCCTGCGGCAGTTGGCACGTGACGGACGCACGTACGCACCCACCCGGACACACACGCGCCATATACGGACAAGAACCGGCACATCAGCTCACACCGATGCAGACCAAGGAGCACCAACGCACAAACGGTCAGAAGCAGATACATCAGGAATGACCGATGCGACGGGAGCAAGGCAGAGGCAAAGGCACGGGCACAGACGCACACGCGAAGAATCACCCCGCCACTCTGCCGGCCTCTGCGGCGTCCGCCCGCGGTCCCCACGGCAGCCCGCCGGGCCGCATCGGCCCACCGCCGACGCGCCACCAACGCGCCACCCCCCACCACCACTGGCCCCAAGACGCTCCGCCGACGGGCCCGTTGGTCTCCACCGTCCGTCCGCGGCCCCACCGTCGCCGCACGCTCGGACTGTCACGAGGGCCGGCATCCGGCGACAGACCGTACACAGCTCCGGGCTTCTCCACACCGCCCGACGCCACCCTGCGCACGGACACGAATCCCGCCATCCCGTCCAGCGCCCCTTAACGGTAGGGATGCGGCGAACTACGCTAAGTCCTCAGTGCGTCCCGCGCCGTGCCTGCCGCAGAGGTCCGGTCTCCAGGGAGGCATCCCGCGGGTCTCCCGCGGGTAGCAGGTGCCTTGCCGCCGGTTCGCACCGGCCGGCGGGGCGGCCGTTGGTGTGTGTCAGGGGTGTGCGCGCATGTCCAGGGAGCCACGCGGGCCGAATGAGAAACTCGGCACCGTTCTCGCCCTCGCAGGAATCAGCAACGCCGGACTCGCCCGCAGGGTCAACGACTTGGGTGCGCAGCGCGGTCTGACGCTCCGCTACGACAAGACGTCGGTCGCCCGCTGGGTCTCCAAGGGAATGGTCCCGCAGGGCGCCGCTCCCCACCTCATCGCGGCGGCGATCGGCAGCAAGCTGGGCCGCCCCGTACCGCTCCATGAGATCGGTCTCGCGGACGCCGACCCGGCGCCCGAAGTCGGCCTCGCCTTCCCACGCGACGTACGTGCCGCGGTGAAGGCCGCCACCGATCTGTACCGTCTGGATCTGCACGGCGGGCGCCGCGGCGGTGGCGGCATCTGGCAGTCGCTGGCGGGGTCGTTCGCGGTCAGCGCGTACGCGACGCCCGCGTCCCGGTGGCTGATAACCCCGGCCGACAGTTCCGTCGCCCGCGATCCGGAGACCGCCGCCGCGTCCGGCACGGGAGCCGGCACCGGGGCGGACGGCACCGGGGCGGACGGCACCGCCGGGGACGGCGGCTCAGCCAACGGCCCTGACGGCGGGGCCGATCAGGAGCCCGCCGCGGCCCTGCGCGTCGGCCACACCGACGTCGCCAAGCTTCGCGAGGCCGCGGACGAGGCACGCCGCTGGGACTCCAAGTACGGCGGCGGTGACTGGCGTTCGTCGATGGTCCCGGAGTGTCTGCGGGTGGACGCGGCGCCGTTACTTCTCGGCGCGTACACCGACGAGGTCGGCCGCTCCCTCTTCGGCGCCACCTCCGAACTCACGCGCCTCGCGGGCTGGATGGCCTTCGACACGGGGCAGCAGGAGGCGGCACAGCGCTACTACATCCAGGCACTGCGGCTGGCCCGCGCCGCGGCCGACGTCCCGCTCGGCGGGTACGTTCTGGCCTCCATGTCGCTCCAGGCCACCTACCGCGGCTTCGCCGACGAGGGCGTCGACCTCGCGCAGGCCGCCGTGGAGCGCAACCGCGGTCTCGCCACCGCGCGCACCATGAGTTTCTTCCGCCTCGTCGAGGCCCGCGCACACGCCAAGGCCAACGACTCGCACGCGTGCGCCGCCGCCCTCTCCGGGGCGGAGAGCTGGCTGGAGCGGGCGCGTGAAGGCGACGCCGACCCCTCCTGGCTGGACTTCTACTCCTACGACCGGCTCGCCGCCGACGCCGCCGAGTGCTACCGCGACCTGAAGGCCCCGCGCCAGGTGCGCCGGTTCACCGAGAAGGCGCTGTCGAAGCCGACGGAGGAGTTCGTACGTTCGCACGGGCTGCGTCTCGTCGTGTCGGCCGTCGCCGAGCTGGAGTCGGGCAACCTCGACGCCGCGTGCGCCGCGGGAGCGCGTGCCGTCGAGGTGGCGGGCCGCATCTCCTCGGCCCGCACCACCGAGTACGTACGGGACCTGCTGCACCGTCTGGAGCCGTACGGGGACGAGCCGCGGGTCGCGGAGCTCCGGGAGCAGGCTCGGCCGCTGCTGGCGGCACCGGCGTGAGGACGGCCGCCCGTCCGGGCGGAATCAACCGGAGCGGGCGCGGCGCCCGTACGGGCACGCGTGCCGACGGAGGCGGAACCGGGTTGCCCGCATCGTGACCTGCGTCGCAGCCTGTTGTCAGTGGTGCGGTTCATGATGGAGAACGTGCCCGCCGACACGCCCGCTTCGACCGACACGACCGACTCCACCGACACGACCGGCACGACCGGCTCGTCCCCGACGAGCAGACCGCGCCCGTCCCTCCCGCCCCTCCCGTCACACCCACGCCACTCGTCCAGCGTCTCCAGCACCACTCCGGGGAGAGCCATGCAAGAGCCGGCGCCCGCCACGCCCGGCAGCTCCCGCGGCGCCCGCCCCCGCCCCGGGTACGACTGCGATGTCGTGATCGTCGGAGGCGGCATCGTCGGCCTCTCGACGGCGTACGCGATCACGCGTGCCGCGCCAGGCACACGTGTCGTCGTCCTGGAGAAGGAGCCCGGCCCGGCCCGGCACCAGACGGGCCGGAACAGCGGCGTGATCCACAGCGGGATCTACTACCGGCCGGGCTCCCTCAAGGCGCGCTTCGCGGTGCGCGGCGCGGCCGAGATGACGGCCTTCTGCGCGGAGTACGGAATCCCGCACGAGGTCACGGGCAAGCTGATCGTCGCCACCGACCGCGAGGAGCTCCCCCGGCTGCACGCCCTGATCCAGCGCGGCAGGCAGCACGGCATTCCCGTACGGGAGTTGGGGCCCGCGCAGATCGCCGCACGCGAGCCGCACGTGCGCGGCCTGGCCGCCATCGACGTGGGCACCACGGGGGTCTGCGACTTCGGCGCGGTCGCCGGGCAGCTCGCGCGGCTCGCCCAGGAGGGCGGAGCGGAGATCCGTTACGGCTCGCAGGTCACGGCCGTCCGGCGCCGTGCGGGCACGGGCGTGGCCGTACGAGTGTCCGAGGAAGACGCCACGCCCGCCGGTTCCTCACCGGCCGGTTCCCTGGCGCCGGGTCATTCACCGCCGGGTTCCTCCGTCGTACGGGCCCGCGCGATGGTCAACTGCGCGGGCCTGCACTGCGCACGGGTGGCTCAGCTGACCGGCGACGAACCGGCCGCGCGCATCGTCCCGTTCCGCGGCGAGTACTTCGAACTGACCCGTGCCCGCGAGGATCTCGTGCGCGGGCTCGTCTATCCCGTGCCCGACCCGGCCTTCCCCTTCCTCGGCGTCCATCTCACGCGCGGCGTCGACGGCGGCGTCCACATCGGGCCCAACGCCGTTCCCGCGCTCGCGCTCGAGGGTTACGACTGGCGCACGGTGCGCCCCTCCGAGCTGGCCGCGGTCCTCGCCCACCCGGGCACATGGCGCATGGCGCGCCGCCACTGGCGTTACGGGGTGGGCGAGTTGCACCGTTCCCTCTCCAAGCGCGCGTTCACCGAGGCTGTGCGGCGGCTGCTCCCGGAGGTCTCCGAGGGCGACTTGGTCCCCGCTCCCGCGGGAGTGCGCGCACAGGCGGTGCTGCACGACGGGACCCTCGTCGACGACTTCCTGATCACCGAAGGCCCGCACGCCGTCCATGTCCTCAACGCACCGTCCCCCGCGGCCACGGCTTCGCTGCCGATCGGCCGCGAAGTGGCGTCACGTGCCCTGAGCGCGCTGAACGCACTGGAGCCGGCCGCCCGCTGAGCGCCCGCCCGCGCGCCCCGGGCGCCCACGGCCGCAGCGGTTCCGGCGCCGTACGCAGCGCCCTTACAGTGGAAGTACTGTGCGTGAGAAGCCTGAGAGACTTGAGAAACCTGTGATGTTCCCGGACGGCACCGGCCCGTCGGCCGACCCGGCCGGTTCGCACCACGAGCGCCGAATCCGCAGCTTCCAGCCCCGCCGCAGCCGTGTGACCTCGGGGCAGCGGGCCGCGCTGCGCCGGCTCTGGCCACGCTGGGGCTTCGACATCGACGGGCAGCGCCGCATCGATCTGTCCGAGCTGTTCGCGGACGACGCGGATTACGCGGACGGTGGGGATGCCGGGGATGCCGGGGACGACGCGAACGCCCCCGAGCAGCGGGGCCCTGAACATGCGGACGGGCATGCGGATGCACCCGCGCCCCCGCCCGCGCGTGAAGACCGCCCCGTCGTCCTGGAGATCGGCTTCGGCATGGGTGAGGCCACGGCCGAAATGGCCGCCGCCGACCCGGACACCGGCATCCTCGCCGTCGACGTGCACACCCCCGGCCAGGGCAACCTGCTCCGCCTCGCCGAGGAACGCGGGCTGACCAACATCCGTGTGGGCAACGGCGATGCGATCATCCTGCTCCGCGAGATGCTCGCCCCCGAATCCCTCTCCGGCCTCCGCGTCTACTTCCCCGACCCCTGGCCCAAGAAGCGGCACCACAAACGGCGCCTGATCCAGCCCGAGTTCCTCGACCTCGCGGCAGTCCCACTGCGTTCGGGCGCGCTGGTGCACTGCGCGACGGACTGGGAGCCGTACGCCGAGCAGATGCTCGACGTCTTCTCCGGGCATCCCGCGTACGAGAACACGCAGCTCGACGGCGGCTTCGCCCCGCGCCCGGCCGTCCGGCCCCGTACGCGCTTCGAGGAGCAGGGCCTGGACAAGGGCCACAAGGTGCGCGACCTGCTCTTCCGCCGCCGCTGAGGACGGCTGGACGCGACACAGCCGTACGACGGCGACCGCAACGACCGCGACCTGCCGAACGCGGCGAGGCGATCACCGGACCGTACGCGACAAGGCCCCCGGACGAGGCGAGCCGAAGGGGGCCGCGACCGGGCCCCGGACGAGGCGAGGGCCGGGCCTGAAGCCCGGCCCTCGCGCCGTGTCCGCCCTTCCTTCCTCGTCCGTCAGCCGGTGTCCTGGGAGCGGTAGGACGCCGAGTCGTCGATGCCCTCGACCTCGATGCGCTCCTTGCGGACGGTGCCGCGGACGGTCTCCTGGTCGACGTGCTCCTCGGTGACCAGACGGATCCGTTCGACCGGCACCGCCTCGGTCTCCACAACCGGACGCTCGTCGTGCAGAACGACCTCGTAGGCGTCCTCGGAGATCTCGGGCCCGCTCATCGCGGCGCCCCTGTTGGCGTCGGTGATCGGCTCCCGCTCGATCCGCACCTCCTCGTGGCGCACCGGAACGGTCTGCTCGACCTCCTCCGTGACCACGTACTTCAGCAGGCGCGCACGACCCGTCTCGTACCGCTCCGTGCCGATGTGCAGTCGCTCCTCGGAACGGGTCATGGCATCCTGTCCGGTCGCGTAAGCGGCAGCCGCGCCTGCGTCGGCACCGGCGCCTTCACGCTCGTACGGCATCGTGCCTGTGGACGCGGCTCCCGCCGCTCCCGCGGCCCCGGCCGCACCCGCTGCGCCGGCGCCGGCAGCCGTACCCGTGTCCATATCCGTGTCCGTCCCCTGAACCCCGGCCTCTCCTTCGGCCGGCCCCTGTGTGCCGTCCCAGTCGAAGCCGTAGAAGTTGTAGAGCTCGCGCTCCTGCTGCTCGGTGAGGCGGCCCTTCGAGACGTCCATGTGGGGTGCGTCCTTCACCTTCGTCCTGGCGAAAGGCACCTCGATGTTGTCACCGACGACGCGGCCCTCATGAATGGGTACGAACGTCTCCTGAGTGCCGAAGAGCCCGGTGCGGACCGTGGCCCACTCCGGCTCGCCCGTGCGCTCGTCGAGGAAGACGTGGCGGGCCTCGCCGATCTTCTTGCCGTCGGGGTCGTAGATCATGTGATCGACCACCGCGGGGATCTGCTCCTGGGAGATCATGAAGAGCCTCCTACTCCCAATGGCGTATCACTCCGTTTCCAGGCAAACGCGGCTTGACGGCGCTCGCACGCCCGTACCAGAACATTCATCGTCAAATCACTCCAAACGGGTGAATAAACCGGTTTCTGATCACCCCGCGCGGCCCTGTCCGAAGCCTCCGTCCGTCAATCCGGGGCACTCCGCTCCGGGCCGCCGCCCGCCTCGTTACTGTCGAGTGGTGGACGACCAACCTTCCGGCGCGCGAGACGCGCCCCCGCAGGCTGACCGTCCCTCTCCGGAGGGGCCGGACGCCGCGGGTACGGACACGCCCACGTCGGACCGCGACAACCGGGAGGGAACGGCCCCGGACGCGGCGGACGCGACGCACCCCACGGACGCGACGAACACGCCGCCGACCCCCCAACCCCGGCACACAGCGCCCCAACCGGCACAGCAACCGCAGGCTCAGGACCCGGCCCAGGTGCGGCAGCCGCAACCCCAGCCGTACGGCGGCCCTCCCCCGCAACCCGGTCCGCAACCGGGCGGACACCCAGGTCCGCAGCCCGGCCCGCAACCCGGCGGACATCCAGGTCCGCAACCAGGCCCGCAACCCGGCCAGCAGCCCCAGCCGCACTCCTACACGCACCCCGTCCCGGCCTGGGCCCAGCAGCCCCAGTTCCCCGCGATGCCCGCCTCCCCGGCGGACTGGCGCTACCGCGCGCCCGCGGCCCCCTCCTGGTGGCACCGCCACCGCCGCACGCTCCGCCTGCTGACCCTCGTCACGGTGCTCGCGCTCTGCGGCCTGGTCATCCTCGGCCTCGTACGGCAGCAGACCGGCACTCTCGGCCTCCTCGTCGGTCTCGGCCTGGCCGTGCTGCCGGTCCCGCTGCTCATCGCCGCGTTCCGGTGGATCGACGGCGTCGAGCCGACCCCCTGGCGCAACCACTTCTTCGCCTTCGCGTGGGGCGCGTTCGCGGCGACACTCGTCGCCCTCCTCACCAACAGCCTCGCCACGACCTGGCTCGTCACGTCCCTCGCCGACGGCGACGTCGAACCCCGTGCGGACCTGCTGGGCTCCACCGTCATCGCACCGATCGTCGAGGAGACCGCCAAGGGCGCCGCCATCCTGCTCCTCTTCTTCTTCCGGCGGCGCGACTTCAACGGCGTCATATCCGGCATCGCACTCGCGGGCATCACCGCCACAGGCTTCGCCTTCACCGAGAACGTGCTCTACCTCGGCACCGCCTTCGGCGAGGACCAACTCCTCGGCCCGGACGCGCTGCACGAGTCGGTGACCGCGATGACCTTCTTCATCCGCATCATCGTGGCTCCCTTCGCACACCCCCTCTTCACCGCGCTGACGGGCATCGCCGTCGGCATCGTCGCCGCGCTGCCCGGCATGGGACGCGCATTGCGCATCCTCATCCCGGTCCTCGGACTGCTGGCGGCGTCGCTGCTGCACGCGATATGGAACGGCTCCGCGTCGCTGCCGGACTTCACGTTCCTCTTCGTCTACGCCCTCTTCATGATCCCGGTCTTCGCCGCACTGACCTGGCTTGCGGTCTGGTCGCGGCGCCTGGAGCTCCGTACCGTCCGCGACACCCTTCCCGCGTATGCCGCGGCCGGCTGGTTCTCCGCGCCCGAGCCGTGGGGGCTGGCCTCCATGCGGGCGCGGGCGGCGGCCCGTACGCTCGCCCGCCGTACGCACGGGCCGTCCGGTGCCCGTACGGTCGCCGAATACCAGCACTTCGCCACCTCGCTGGCACTGCTGCGCGCCCGCGCGCTCCACGGGTCGCCGGCGCCCGACTTCCAGGCCCGCGAGCAGGAACTCCTGCACCACGTCTGGCAGCGGCACGGCGTCGCGGGCCCGCCGACGGCCTCGGCGGCGGTCAACCTCAACCGCTACCGGCCGACGGGGCCCCCGGGGCCGCCGGGTTGGGGCGGGGCGCCGCCGGCGTACGGAGCGTACGGGGCGCAGCAGTTTCCCGTCCGGTAGCGGCGCCGCAGGTGAGGGCCGGGGGAGGGGAACGGCGCGCGGTGAGCGGTCAACTGGTCGCCGGGCCGGGGCCGTTCGGGTCTCCGGGCGCACAAAGCGGCCCAAGCTCCCTCACTCCATGTATCCGCAGCACGACTAGCACATACTTGCGGTGACTTCGTATCGCTGCCAGCATGCCCCCAGTTGGGACCGGTGAGGCAGCAGAGGGTTGGGGGCAGTCGTGCAACTGACCGACATGGTTGCTGCCGAGCAGCAGGTCCGTGACGACGCGGCCGCCGCGCGGCCGGAGTTCACCGCCTTCCTCGACGGCTTCCGTCACCGCACCGTGCTCGTACCGCTCGACGACCAGGGCGGCATCTGGTCCGCCGAACTCGGCGGCATTCGCTGGATTCTGGCCTTCTCCGACGTCAAGAGCCTGGCGCGGTTCGCGAAGAAGGGCAGCGACGCCGAGATCGGCATCCGGCAGCCCGCCACCTCCGAGGAGGAGGGCAAGCAGGGCTGGGAGTACCGGAAGGTGCAGGGCTGGCGACTCCTCGACTCCGTCATACCGGCCGCCGGGCGGCCCTGCGGCGTCGCGCTGGACGCCGGCAGCGCCGGCGGCAAGGTGCTTCCACCGGTCGCGGGCATCGTTCCCGACCGGGCCACGTTGGACGCGTACGCGACGGGCGTCGCCAACCGGCGTACGTGACTGCGGGCTTCGGCCGTACGTGACCAGGCGGCTTCGGCCGTACGTGACCAGCCGGCGTAGGCCCTGCTACCGGTTCGTACTCCTGCGCACCGGCCCCGCCTCCACGAACCACTCGCGGCCGAGCAGCAGCCCGAACAACGGCACCGGAAGCCGCACGAGCGCCCGCATCGCGGGAGCGATCCGGCCCGTACCCTTCGCGACCTCGCTGCGGTGCGCGGCGAGCGCGGCCTGCTTCTGCCGGGCGTACCGCCGTACGCCGATGACGTGGGTGATGTCCGTGCGTGAGCTGTAGATCCTGCTCAGCGCCTCGGCGTCGTACCGGACGGGAATCCTCAGCAGCCGCGCCAGCCTCATCAGCCGGCCGAACGCCTCCCGCGGCATGGTCGCCTCCAACACCCTTGGCGTTCCGGCGAGTTCGGCTGCCCGCTTCCCGACGTGGTGCACCTTCACATGGTCCCGGTGGCCGTAACCGCCGTTCGCGTCATAGCTGAGCAGCACATCGGCGTCCTCCTCCCGCAACACCTCCGCCAGCCGTCGGGCGGCCTCCTCGGTGTCCGCCCGTACGAACCGGCTCCGGTCGGGCGGATCGGGGTACAGCTCCTTGCCGTGCCCGCTGTCCGCGTACCCGAGATGCACGACCCGCCCGACTCCGAGCACCGCCGCGCCGGCCCTCAACTCCCCCATCCGCGGCGGCTCCTCGCCGTGCGGGACCTGGCCCATCAGCCCATCGGTGGCCACGACGACCACGACCCGGTGGCCTTGCGCTGCCGCCTGCGCGAGGGTCCCGCCGGTGAGCAGGACTTCGTCATCGGGGTGGGCGTGGAAGGCGACGAGGGTGGGCATGGGGGCATCATTCCGTCGCAGGCAACCCCAAACCACCACCCCGACGAACCCTCTTAGCTCATTGTCCCTGTGAGAATCTCAAACCTCTTGTATGAACGACTAGTTGATCTCCCCTCACATGTCAGCGGTGGATGCTAGACAGGGGAACTTCCATTCGCAGTACTCATCTAGGAGAGGTTCCCTTGGTTGACCCACTCAATGAGTCGTGGGCCGCTGCTGGCATCTATGAGCAACTCGTGACCGGGGAGTTGCAACACCACATAGATGAGCTACGCGATGGCGGTTGGAACGTCATAGACGAAGCTGTGGCCACGGAGTTAGCGCCGCACGCACTCGCCCGTCATGTGGGCTCCATGGTGGAACAGGCGCTCACAGGACTCACGACGGTGGAGCAGGTGCTGGCCGCCAACATGATTCTCAAGGCCCTCGGCAGCCAGATTCAGCACCCCGACGCAGACCTCCTTCACATCACCGAAGGTCCACGGCAGCTTCTTGCGCTCAGCGAGCCTCAGGAAGCGCCTGATCGCTACAGGACCCGCCCCAGTACCCCGTTGTCGGAATCCGCGCTCTTCACCAATGCACCAGAAGAGCCGAGCCTCGGCAGTGAGTTGGAACTAGAGATCGCCAGCGCCGACCGCATCGATCTCCTCTGTGCCTTCGTGAAGTGGCGTGGCCTGCGTGTCCTCGAAGATCCTCTCAAGGAAGCGAAGGATCGCGGTGTACCGGTTCGCGTCATCACTACGACCTACATGGGCGCGACGGAAAAAACCGCATTGGATCGCCTCGTTCGCGAGTTCGACGCAGAAGTGAAAATCAACTATGAGGTGCGATCCACGCGCTTGCACGCCAAAGCTTGGATGTTCCGTCGAAACTCAGGTTATGACACCGCCTATGTCGGTAGTTCCAATCTCTCCAAGAGCGCTCTACTGGAGGGTTTGGAGTGGAACGTCAGAGCATCGTCTGTGGCAACTCCCTCTGTAATGAGCAAGTTCGAGGCAACCTTTGATGTGTACTGGGGTGACGCATCATTCGAAGAGTACGATCCCGATCGTGACGGTGAGCGGCTTGCCGAGGCACTAAAGCAGGCAGGCCGCGCTGTGACGACTGGAGCCCAGGCTCTCAGTCTCCCTGGTCGTGAAGTGCGCCCCTTCCCCCACCAGAAGGACATGCTGGATCGTCTCACGATCGAGCGAGAAGTACATGGCACGCATCGGAACTTGCTCGTGGCTGCCACAGGCACCGGAAAAACAGTCATGGCTGCACTCGACTACAAGTCCTTGCGCGAGAAGCATGGTCGAAATCTCCGCCTTCTCTTCATCGCTCATCGTAGAGAGATCCTCGACCAGGCATTGCGCACGTATCGAAAGGTGCTGTCTGATAGCAGGTTCGGCGAGCTACTCGTCGGCGGTGCGACACCCGAGAAGAATGAACACGTATTTGCCAGCATTCAGACACTTCAATCCGGTTCCTTGGGTGACAAGTTCACGGCAGACCACTTCGATGTCATAGTCATCGACGAATTTCATCACAGCGCCGCGGAGACGTACAAACAAGTCATCGAGTTCTTTCACCCAAAGGAAGAGTTTCTCGGCCTCACGGCAACCCCAGAGCGGGGCGACGGCAATCACGTACACAACATGTACTTCAAGGGGCGCATCGCAGCAGAGATGCGACTCTGGGAGGCCCTCGAAAACCAACTTCTCAGCCCTTTCCACTACTTCGGAATTGCCGACGATACCGACTACACAAGTGTCGAGTGGAAGCGTGGCGGTGGCTACGACATTGCCCAACTAAGCGACCTTCTCACAGAAAATGACCCCAGGGCAGAGCTCATCCTCAGCTCGCTTGGGGACAAGGTCACCGACTTCGACTCGATGCGTGCATTGGGCTTCTGCGTGACTGTCAAACACGCGAACTATATGGCCCAGTATTTCCACGACCGAGGGATACGTGCCGTGGCACTGGATGGCACCTGGTCGAAAGAGGCCAGGGACCACGCGCTGGAAGAGTTCAAGGCTGGCAGGCTTCAAGTCCTCTTCTCCGTCGACCTCTTCAATGAGGGACTGGATATCCCCGACGTCGACACTCTCCTGCTACTCAGGCCTACTTCAAGCCCAACTGTCTTCCTGCAGCAGTTCGGACGCGGGCTACGTCGTACAGCAAACAAGCCTGTATTGACCGTCCTCGACTTCATCGGTCAACACCGACGAGAATACCATTTTGAACCCCAGTACAAGTCCTTGACCGGACTCACTCGGAAGCGACTGCTCGCCAGTGCAGAGGCGGGATTCCCCAACCTTCCGGCCGGCTGCCGACTGATTCTCGACAAGAAGTCAAAGGAACGAGTAGTAGAAAACATTCGATCCCAGATAGACGTCAACGTCAAGCGCCTTGCCGAGGAGGTCCGGGAGGTGGGCACGCTCGAACTCGCAGAATATTTGCAAGAGACCGGGCGGGACCTCAAGGAGCTGTACCGTGGGAAGGAGTCCTCGTGGACCACGCTTCTTCGGCGGGCAGACTTGTTGCCCTCGCCTGCGCCGCAGGGCGAGGGGGAACTCCTCAAGCGCGTGTTCGCCTTCCTGCACGTAGATGATTCATTCCGCGTGCATGCATATCAGCGAGTACTCGAAGACGATGCCACGCCCTACGATGAGTTGAGTGATTCGGACCAGGCGTTCGCTCGCATGCTCTTCTTCTCCTTGTGGCCTGGGGGCGGCGGCTTTTCCAGCTACGAGGAAGGGTTGTCAACGCTGAGGGAGCAGACCCACTTTCGCCATGAAGTAAGGCAAGTTCTGAAGTACAATCTGGAACACACCGAGACGCTTCCGATACGCGATGACCGACTTCCAGAGACGCTCCTAGTGCACTGTGCATACAGCCGCGAGGAGTACCTACCCGCCCTGGGCGAGGCTGAGTTGGGTGGCGCCCTTCCGAACAACTTCCGCGAGGGGGCAAAATGGTGCAAGGCAGAGAAGACGGATGCACTGTTTGTGACGCTCGAGAAGGAGGAGAAAGACTTCTCTCCAGAGACCCGGTACCAGGACTACGCAATGGGCCCGGATCTTTTCCACTGGGAGTCCCAGAACGCCACGTCGCCCACGTCTGAGGTAGGGAAGAGGTACCAGAACCATCAGACGCGGGGATCGCAAGTCCTGCTCTTCGTACGTCGGTACAAGACAACTGACATTGGAAGGCCGCACCCGTCGACCCTTCTCGGTCCAGTTGAATACGTGAGCCACAAGGGAAGCAAACCAATGGCCATAGTTTGGAAGCTCAACCACGAACTTCCGGCTGATGTCTTGACCTACTCTTCCATCACTCACACGTAGGCATGCCGACGGCAGTTACTGAGCTGCTGAGTGCGTGAGTGTCTCCATAACCGCACGTACAGCCGGTCGGTCTTGCTCCAGCCAGTCGACATCAAAGGCCTCATCAGGGGCGAGCCAACGCAACTCATCGTGATCTTGGAGCGGTTGAGGCTCGCCCTTGAGGAGACGTGCCTGCCAAACGTGCAGTACAAGGTTCTGGTTCAAAGGCCACGCACCCGGTACCCGTGCAAGGGCCTCGATTTCGATGCCCAGTTCCTCGCGTAGCTCGCGCACGAGTGCCTGATCCGGGGTCTCACCTGGCTCGACCTTGCCGCCAGGTAGCTCCCAACGTCCCGCCAGTGCAGGAGGAGCTGTGCGCCGTGCGGCGAGTAGCCGCCCTTGGTCGCAAATCGCGCCTCCGACCACCACGCGCGGGGAGTTCGCCTGATCCGTCATGGACGGAAGCCTACTTCCCGAAGGGAGGCTCAAGTCGTAGCTCACACCACACCGTCTTGCTGTGCCGCCCCCGGTCCACTCCCCACCTATGCGTCAGCGCATCCAGCAAGGCGAGCCCCCGGCCCGACTCCGCGTCGTCGTCGGCACGTTGGAGAGCGGGCATCGCGTCCGGGACCGGATCGGTGAGGGAGAGGCGGGGGTTGGGGCCTGCCATTGAGGCGTGGAGGGTGACCGGGGTGCCCGGGCCGATGTGGGTGATGGCGTTCGTGAGGAGTTCGCTGACGCAGAGCTGGGCGGTGCCGGCGAGTTCGGGGAGGTCCCAGAGCTCGAAGTAGGCGCCGATCCGGTGGCGTACGGGCGAGAGGGCTTCCGGCTCGGCCAGGAGCGGGATCGTCAGGGTGACGCAGCAACGGCGGGACAGGTGGAGGCGCGCCGGTTCCCCGAGGGACGGAGTGGGGTCAGTGCCGGTCATCGGTGGGCCCCGTCCGCCGGGCTTCCTGGAGTACGGCGACGAGCCTGCGTGCCGTGTCGAGGCGGCAGTTGCCCAGCGAGACGAGCGGGTACGGGGCTTCGCTCGCGTACGTGGTCAAGTCGACGCCCAGGGATGGGAGTTTGATGCCGTGGTCTGCGAGAACGGCTCGAAGCTCGTCCGCGCACTCCCGGACGGATTCCCGGATCTGCTCCGGTGTCTGCATGTCGCGCCTTCCGTGCTCTGTGTGACGTATTGCTCACAGCGTGGAGCCGGGACGCGTAACGTGACAGGGGTTCAGGTTCTGCGGTGAACCGTGCTGAATCCGGAGGTCATCGACCATGCCACCACGTAAGGACGTCGACGCGGCGGCGAGTGTGCCCGCGTTCTACGGGGCCGAGTTGCGCTGGAAGCGGGAGAACGCCGGGCTGACGCTCCAGGAGTTGGCGGAGGGCTGCTTCTACAGCGTGGCGTTCCTGAGCCAGATCGAGATGGGTGAGCGTCGTATGCCCCTCGATTTCGCGCGTCACGCCGATCAACTCCTCGACACCGACGGCTTCTTCGAGCGCCGCTGCGAGGACGCGAGGAAGGCCCGGAGGGCCGGTCACGCCGAATACTTCGCGGATGTGGTGGAGCAAGAGAAGAAGGCGCAGTTCATCGGAGAGTGGGCTCCGACACTGCTCCCTGGGCTGTTGCAGACGGAGGCCTATGCTCGGGCCGTCGTTCGCGCCACCCACCCACTGGAACTCGCTGAGGACGTCGACGCCAAGGTCAGCGCCCGACTCAGTCGAGCAAGTGTTTTCGAGGACCCAAGGACTCCGGAGCTGTGGGTAGTTCTGCACGAATCGCTGCTGCGACAGCCAATCATGGGTTCGCAGGACATGGCCGTGCAGCTCAACCACGTTGCCGAGCTGGCGCGACGCAACCGGATCATTACGCAAGTTCTGCCGTTGAACGCCGGGGCACACCCTTTCATGATCGGCACAGCCACGCTTATGTCGTTTGCCGAAGCGCCGCCACTGACGTACACAGAGTCTCTGCACAGCGGTGAACTCATCGATGATCCAGCACTCGTGAGGCAGTACATGGCGTCGTACGATCTGCTCAGGGCCGCCGCAATGGCGCCTCGGGCGTCCCTGGCCATGATCGAGTCAGCGGCAGAGGACTACAGAAATGACGACGAACACTGATCTGAGCTGCGCCCGTTGGCGCAAGAGCACCTACAGCAACGGCAGTGGCGGAAACTGCGTGGAAGTCGCCGACAACATCCCCAGCGAAGTACCGGTGCGTGACAGCAAATGGGCGGACGGTCCCGTGCTTCTGTTCTCAGCCTGCGACTGGGGCGAGTTCGTCTCCGCCGTCAAGGTCGGACGCTTCTCCGTCTGAACTCCTCAGAGGGGAACAATCCAGATGATGACCTGCAACGACCTGAGCGGTGCCGAGTGGCACAAGAGCAGCTACAGCAACGGCGATGGCGGCAATTGCGTCGAGGTCGCCTGCGGTCTGCCCGGCCTCATGCCCGTGCGGGACAGCAAGCGTGCCGGCGGCGACGGAGCCGTGATCGTCTTCCCCGCCGGCGGCTGGTACGCGTTCGTGGACGCCGTGAAGCGCGGACAGATCTGACCTGAGAAGACGGAAGACGGAAGGGACAGGCCGAGGACTCGTGGACGAGGAACTGCTCGCGCTGCTCGCCGGGCACAAGCTGGGCGTGCTGGTGACGCTGAAGCGGGACGGGCGGCCCCAGCTGTCGAACGTCAACTACACCTACGACTCGGCCCGTCGGCTCATCCGGATCTCCGTCACCGCCGACCGCGCCAAGACGCGCAATCTGCTGCGCGATCCGCGCGCCAGCTTCCACGTACGGAGCGAGGACGGCTGGGCCTGGACCGTGGCCGAGGGCGACGCGGAGCTGACGCCGGTCGCCGCCGACCCGCAGGATGAGACGGTCGAGGAGCTGATCGACGTCTTCCGCGCGATCCAGGGTGAGCATCCCGACTGGGACGAGTACCGGGCGGCGATGGTGGCCGACCGGCGCCTGGTCGTGCGGCTCGGGGTGCAGCACGCGTACGGGCAGCCGCAGCGCTGAGCGTCCGAGCACCAGGACCGTCACGACCACCAGGAACACAGACGCGCACGAGGCCTGTGCTTCTATTCAAACTTGATTAGAGTGCTGGTGCATGAGCGAGAAGACCATTCCCATCCTGCCGTGCCAGTTCATCCAGCCCGTCCTGGACTTCTACACGGCCCTCGGGTTCGAGGTGACCTTCCAGCAGAAGAGCCCGAACCCGTTCGCGGTCGTGGAACGAGGCGGCATCGAGCTCCAGTTCTTCGGCATGAAGAAGTACGAGCCCACAGAGTCCTTCAGCACCTGCTACGTACTCACCGACGACGTGGACACGCTGTACGAGGAGTTCCGCGCCGGGCTCAAGGCCGCGTACGGGAGGATCCCGACCCGGGGGCTGCCGCGCATAGGACCGCTGAAGGACATGTCTTACGGCGTGCGGCAGTTCCTCATGTCGGACCCGGGCGGCAACTGCATCCGCATCGGGAAGAAGACGAGCCAGGACCAGCACCACCGGCCCGCGCCCAAGGAGACCTTCGCCCGCGCTCTGCACAACGCGGCGCTCTTCGCGGACTCGCACGAGGACCCGCTGGGCGCGGCGAAGATCATCGACAGGGTCCTGCGGCTGGAGGACGAGCCCACGCGTGTGCAGCTGTTGCGTCTGCTAGTGCTGCGCGCGGACGTCGCGGGACGGCTCGGGGACGACGAACGGGCGGTCGCCCCTGCTGGAAGAGGCCGCCGCGGTCCAACTCCCGGACGGGGAACGGGAGTCCGTCCGGGACGACCTGGCGCGGCTCGCGGAGCTGCGCGGCTCGTTTTTCTGACCGGCGGGTGAGGTGACTACTAGGCTGCGGCGATGGACCACTTGACGGACGTGCCCGAGGGTCTCGCCGAGCCCGCGAGCCCCGCGCAGGTGAACGACTACGACGGTTTCGCCGAGGCGTACGCGGCGGAGAACGAGAACAATCTCGTGAACGCGTACTACGAGCGGCCCGCGATGCTGGAACTCGCCGGAGACGTGGCCGGCCGTCGCATCCTGGACGCGGGCTGCGGCTCGGGTCCGCTGTCCGCCGCACTGCGGGACCGTGGCGCGGACGTCACCGGCATCGACGCCAGCGCCAGGATGGTGGCGCTGGCAAGGCGGCGGCTCGGTGACGACGCGGCCCTCCACGTGGGGGACCTGAGCGACCCGCTGCCCTTCGCCGACGGTGCGTTCGACGACGTGGTCGCGTCGCTGGTGCTGCACTACCTGGAGGACTGGGGGCCGACGCTGGCCGAGTTGCGGCGGGTGCTCAGGCCGGGCGGCCGGCTGATCGCGTCGGTGGAACACCCTTTCGTGGCCTACACGTTCCAGGAGCCCCGGCCCGACTACTTCGCGACCACCAGCTATACGTTCCACTGGACGTACGACGGGCAGTCCTTCCCGTTGAGGTTCTGGCGCAAGCCGCTGCACGCGATGACCGATGCCTTCACCACCGCAGGTTTCCGTCTTTCCGTCATCAGCGAGCCGCAGCCCGACCCGGCCGCCCGCGAGCTGTTCCCCGACGGGTTCCACGACCTCTCGACCAAGACCTGCTTCCTGTTCTTCGTCGTCGAGGTACCGTCGGCGGCTGCGGGCCCGGGCGACTAGCCGGTCGCGGCGGCTGGTGCCGACCGCCTGCTTTCCCGGCCCCGGCCGGGACGAGGCCCTGCTCCCTCACTGGTCAAGGGTTGCGTGGGCACGGTATGCGCCGACCTGTGAGCCCCGCGTACCCCCTGACGGGTATGCGCGTCTCTCCCCGACTGGCCCTCTGCTCTGCAACATTGTCGAGGTGGGCACCATCCGACCGACCATCGGAGGGAAGCACCTTGGCCAAGCACGAGAAACCACCGCCGGAGCCGTCGGAGGGCAAGCCGCCGCCGGGGAACTCGGACGGACAGGTACCCAGGCCTGAATCGGGTTCGGGCAGGCGCAGGAAAGACAAGTAGGCCCGAGCGTGGCGGAGTTCGCCGAGCGGCGGCACGAGTTGGCGGAGTTCATGGATCGGCGGGGTGACTGGCCCGCCGATTCCGTCTGGCTGCGCAAGGCCGTTGAAGCTCTGCCCAGGCACGAGTTCGCACCCGATCGGCTGTGGCAGTGGCACGGTCAGGCGTACGGGCCCGTGGAGCGCGGCATGGACGCGGAGCGGTGGGCGTCTCTGGTGTACGGAAGCCCGGACGAGGCCGCCGTGACGGCAGTGTCCTCGGGCGGGGCGGCCTCATCCAGTCTGTCGTGCCAGGCCGTCGTGGTGGACATGCTCGACGCCCTCGACCCCGAACCGGGCCATCACGTACTTGAGTTGGGCACCGGCACGGGCTGGAACGCCGCGCTGCTCGCCTGGCGCGCGGGCGCCGGGGGGGCAGGTGACCAGCGTCGAGGTCGACCCGGAGCTGGCGGAGCTGGCCGCAGCCAGGCTGTCGGCGTCGGGCACCGGCGCCGAGGTGCACGTCCGTACCGGCGACGGCGGGGCGGGGTGGCGGGAGGCGGCTCCGTACGACCGGGTGATCTCGACCTACGCGGTCGACCGTGTGCCCTGGGCGTGGGTGGAGCAGGCGCGTCCCGGCGGCAGGATCGTCACACCGTGGGGCCGGTTGGGCCATGTCGCTCTCACCGTCTCGGAGGACGGCGGGTCCGCGAGTGGCCGGATGCAGGGTCTCGCTCAGTTCATGCCCGCCCAAGGCACCGGCGCCGCCCCGGACTTCACATACGTACGGGGCACTTCTCCGGCCGGTCACGAGGGTGTCTTCGACCGTGACCCGAGCCCGCTCCACAGCAACTGGCATCTGCGGTTCGCGCTGCGCGTCGCCCTTCCCGAGGTCCGGCTCCGTACGGCCGTGGACGAGGACGGCGTCAACGCCTGGCTGCACGACGGTGTCTCGTCCTGGGCCGCCCTCTCCGCGACCGCGGGCGGCGGGACGGCCGTCCACCAGGGCGGACCGCTGCGGCTCGTGGATCTGCTGGAGACGGCCTGGGACCGGTGGCTCGCGGCGGAAAGCCCGGAGCTCTACGACTTCGGCATGACGGTCGAGCCCACGCGGCAGTACGTCTGGGCGTGGGACGCGGTCACCGGCCCGCGTTGGAACACCGGCCCTTGAGCGCCGGCCGTCGGGGCCGCCCGCGTGTGCGGGCCGGGCCGCCGGGCTCACTCCTCCCAGACCGGCACCAGGGGCAGGCCGCGGGCGGCACGCTCGCGGTCGACGACGCGTTGGATCAGCTCCGTCTTGCGCTTGGTGTAGGCGAGTCCGTCGTCCTCCTCACGGACGACATGCCGCTTCAGGGCGCTGTACTCGGCCGCCGTCTCCGGGTGCGCCCGCAGGTGGTCGCGGAACAGCCGCTCATTGCGCGTGTCCCAGGTTTCGGCGGTGACGATGTGCAGGTTGTGGCCGAGCCGCACGGCGTCCGCGTCCCGCCGGTAGAACAGCCGTCCGGGCATCCCGGTGGACTGCTGCCGGTAGCCGAGCCGCTCCAGTACGGCTTCGCGTTCGGCCGTGACTTCGTCCAGCCCGGCGACCGACACCATGATGTCGATCACCGGCTTCGCGGTGACGCCCGGCACGGAGGTGCTGCCCACGTGCTCGGCTTCCAGGAACAGCCCGGGCATCGCGTCGGTCAGCTCCGCGCAGGCACGGGCGCCCTGTTCGGGCCAGGAAGGGTCGTACTCCGCGAGTTCGATGGCCATCCGTGCATTCTAGGGACGGGCGGCACCGGTCGCGGACGAGTTCCGCCCCGCCATTGACCGGTGCCGTCGCCGCGTCGGATTTCTCGGGGCAGGCTCGCCGCCCACGGCGGCTGCTCGCGCCGGGCTCCCCTCAAGCCGATGCCTCCGTCAGGAGCTTCGCCTCCTCCGCCGTCAACTGGACGTCGGCGAGGGCCACCAGCGGTGTGAGCTGCTCCAGCGAGCGGGCGCTCGCGATCGGCGAGGTGACCGTGGGGCGGGTCAGCAGCCAGGCGAGGGCGATGGTCGCCGGGGCGGCGCCGCGGGTCTCGGAGATCTGGTCGAGGGCCGCGAGTACGCGGCGGCCGCGTTCCGTCTCCAGGTACTTCGACGCCCGCTCGGCGCGCACGCTCTCCGCCGTACGGTCCTGCCGGTACTTGCCGGTGAGGAAGCCCATGGCCAGCGCGAAGTACGGCATGACCGCGATCCCGTGCCGGCCGGCGATCTCCGCCAGGGGACCTTCGTAGGTGTCGCGCGAGACGAGGTTGTAGTGCGGCTGGAGCGCGGCGTACGACGCGGCACCGTCGTCGGCGCTGAAGGCGAGGGAGGCTTCGAGCCGTTCCGGTGAGATGTTGGAGGCGCCGGTCTCGCGGACCTTCCCAGCCCGTACGAGCTCGTCGAGCGCGGTGATGATCTCGGAGACCTCCACGGACTCGTCGTCGAAGTGCGTGTAGTAGAGGTCGATGTGGTCGGTGCGCAGGCGGCGCAGCGAATCGTCCGCGGCGGCGTGGATGTTGGCGGCGGTCAGGCCCTTGCGGTCGGGGTGTGCGCCGACCTTCGTGGCGATGACGAGGTCGTCCCGGTTGCCGCGCGCCGCCATCCAGTTGCCGATGACGGCCTCGGAGTCCATGCCGCCCTCGACGCCGTGGCGGGCGCCCGAGTAGGAGTCGGCGGTGTCGATGAAGTTGCCGCCGGCGGCGGTGTAGGCGTCGAGGACGTCGAAGGAGACGGATTCGCCGGCCGTCCAGCCGAAGACGTTGCCGCCGAGGCAGAGCGGCGAGACGGAGAGCCGGCCGAGGGGGCGGCGCGAGGCGAGCCCGCCGGTCGCGTCAGGGGAATCGGGATCGGACATGGCACCGACCGTAGCGCCCCGCGCCGTTCACCGGCACCGGATAAAAGACCGACGGCCCTGGTGTCGGGGGGTGGTCCACCAGGGCCGCCGGAGCATGGGAGGCAGGGCCGTACTCGTGAAGGAGGGGCCCCCGTCCGCCGCCGCCTCGTCCCCTCCTTGATACGCCGAGGGGCATGGGCGAGTTGTGCGTGGTCCAGCGCACCTCGACGGTGCGAGGCGGCGGCGGCGCGACAGGTCATCGCGTCGGCAGTCGTGCGTCTGTGCAGATGTGGGAAACGGCGGTGCGCCCGGGGAGAGGCGGATGTGCCGCTGTGAGTGCGAGCGCGGGGCCTGTGCGGAACTGGCCTGCCGGCACATGTACTTGTTACGGGTGCTGCGACGGAGGCTTCAACTCCCGGCCGTCACAGCGGTGTTGCCCCGAAGGGGTGGCGTGGTGCGCGAGGGCGGCCGGCCGCGCGGCCGCCCTTCCTGCGGCGGCCGCGTCAGGGAGTGAGGCCCTTGCCGCGCAGCCATGCCAGCGGGTCGATGGCGGGGCCGCCGCCGCCCGGGTGGACCTCCATGTGCAGGTGGGCACCTGTGACGTTGCCGGTGGAGCCGACGCGGCCGATGGTCTCGCCCGTGCGGACCTTCTGGCCCGCCGAGACGTTCATGGACGACTGGTGAGCGAACCACAGTTCGGTGCCGTCGTTCAGCTGCAGGATCGTGCGGTATCCGTACGATCCCGCCCAGCCGGCCTCCTTGATCGTGCCGGAGCCGACCGCCTTGATGGGCGTGCCGGAGGAGGCAGCGAAGTCCGTGCCCGTGTGGCCGTTGGACCACAGGCCGCCGGACTCCCCGAAGCCGGAAGTGAGTTGGTAGCCCGAGACGGGAAGCTTGAAGCTCTTGGCGAGCTTGGCCAGGCGCGCTTCCTCGGCCTTCTGGCGCTCCGCGGCCTCGGCCTTGTTCTGCGCCTTGGCGGCCTTCGCCTTCGCCGCGCCCGCTGCCTTGTCGATGGCGGCGTTGCGTGCGGAGGCCTCGGCCTGCGACTGCTGCTGCTGGGCCTGTTCGAGGATGCGGGAGCGGAGAGCCTCGCCCGCGTCCGTACGGCCGGCCTGGGTGTCGCTCTCGGTCAGGGCCGCCTGCGTGAGGGGCTGACCGGCGACGGTCTCCTCGGAGCCGCCGGAGAGCAGCTTGACGCCGGGCAGGTCCTTGGCCTTGTCGGCCGCCGCCGCGACGTCCGGCATGGAGATGGACGCCGAGGGCTTCTCCTGCGCGGTGGCCATGCCGCCCGCGCCGACGGCCGCGATCATGCCGACGCCGAGGACGGCGCCGCTGCGGGCCATGCTGCCGCCGCGCTGCTTGGCGAGCTTGTGGCGCCCGCGTACGGGGCGTACGGACTCCTCGGTCGGGTTCCACTCCTCGAAGGGAGGGTCGCCGGGGAGAGGGACGAAGGAGCCGGGAACGGGCGGCACTTCGCCGTCGCTGAACTCGTAGGTGCCGAACTCCGGCGTCTCGTAGGCGGATGCGCCGTAGGCGGAAGTCCCGTAGCCGGGTGAGTCGAAGCCGGGTGAGTCGAAGCCGGGGGCCGCGAACTCCTGCGTCGAGTAAGCGCCGTCGGTGCCGAAGCCGTACGCGGTGTCCGTGCCGTACGGCTCGGTCAGCTGCGAGCCGTAGCCGTCGAAACCGCCGTACCGGCCATCCTGTTCGTACGAAACGTACGACTGGTACGAGCCGAAGTGGCCGGACTGCTGTTGCGCGCCGTCGTCGCCGTAGGAGCCGTAGTCGCCGTATCTGCCGGACTCTTCGTCGTCGAGGTACGGGTCATACGTGCCCTCGGGGGCATGCCTGTTGGACGCCACGGGGGCGTTCTCCTTTCCTTCCTTCTCGCCTACCGGGTTAGCTGACGGGTTCGGAGCAGGAAGGTCTCCTACGAACTGCCCGCCCGTGGGCGGGACTTGTCCGATTCACCCCATCCCCACCGGACTGGCCGGCAGGGGGTGGTTCCCCGGTTCCCTTGGTGCAGCGATATCGAGTTGTGGCTCGGGGTGGTGCACTTTCAGGATTCGGCGACGGCGCACGGAGCCGTCTCTCGTGACGGCAGTGACGACCGCGCTGCGTTATGGAACGTTAATAGAGCGGCGGTCGGGATTCCAAGCGGTTCCGGCGAGATTTGTAGCTGCGTGAGCTCCATCTTCCGGGACAGTAAGGTCCAATTGGGACACCCGGTCACTCTGCATGGTGCCTGGGATCGCTGTGGGTGACGGGTGAACGCGCCGTGAAAGGCCGTCAGTCCGGGCCGGTGCCCCGTTGCACGGCCACCAGCGCCAAGTCGTCCTTGATGTCCCCCCGGGCATGCCTGGCGACATCCTCCAGTACCTCGTCGAGCAGGGCCTCGGGGCCGCTGAAGGCCATTCCGGAGAGCCGTACGCCCGGCTCGTAGAACGAACCCGCCCTGTCGCGCGCCTCGGACAGCCCGTCCGTGTAGAAGAGGATCTGCATGCCGGGCGGGAAGGGGATCTCCTCGGCGCGGTCCGGCCATTCGCCGAGTTCGGACACGCCCAGCGGCAGCGCCGGCTCCGCGGGATCGATCAGCCCCGCGCGGCCGTCGGGGAGGAAGAGCAGCGGCGCCGGATGCGCGCGGTTGACCAGACGCAGAACGCCGGCGTCCTCCACCGGGACCTCCGCGATCACGGCCGTGGTGAAGTCCTCATAGGCATCGGTGCCCTTGCGTCCCAGCTTCTCCCGGAGCACGGCCCGGTCGAGGCGCCTGGCGACCCCTTCGAGGGTGGCCTCCTGCTCGACGGCCTCCCGGAAGGTCCCCACGACCACGGCCATGGTCCGTACGGCTTGAAGCCCCTTGCCGCGCACGTCCCCGACGATCAGCCGGACGCCCTGCGGCACCTCGTGCACGGCGTACAGGTCCCCGCCGATGTGGGCGCCGCTCTGCGCCGCCTCGTAGCGTGCCGCGATCTGCAGGTCGCCGATACGGGACGGCGGTACGGGAAGCACCGCGAGCTGAGCGACCTGGGCGATGGTCCTCGCGGAGGTGAGAGCGGCGTTCATCCGGTGCAGGAGCCGGTTGATGGCCACGGCGAGGAGACCGACCATGACGACGGTGACGATCCTGGTGAGGTCGTCCTCGCTCCACGTCACCTCGTCCATCAGTAGCACGACGGCGAGCACCCCAGCCGAGGCCAGGCCGGTCAGCGCGGTCACGAGTGTCGAGGTGAAGGGTGCCGCCACGAGCGGCGCGACTGTGAACAGAGGCGAACCGGGCAGGCCCCGCTCGGTGACCAGGTCGAGGGCCGCGCCCGCGGTGATCAGCATGAGGGGCAGCAACAGCGCGACGCGGCGCACCGTGGGTATGCGGAGCCGGCCCTCTTCATCAGGTCCCCACGGCGCCCCGTACCAGTCGGCGGGCCGCCGTGACCTCTTCTCGTATCGCCGCCTCGTCGTGCTGTGACTCCGTCGCTCCTTCACCACTCCACGGTGGGGGGTGCCGTCGCAGTCGGCCACTTGAGCGGTACGGTCCGAAGCTCCGGCCGGTCAGCGGGCCGAGCCCGCCGTGGCGCCGTTTGCCCCGCCGCGTGACGGGAACCGGGCGGTATGTCCTATTCACAGAAGCTCCTTGCCTGCGCCGGCGCCCTGCGCGCCGTGCTGCCCGACCCTCAGCGCCAGGGGCGGCTGCTGACGGCCATCGAGAGGACCGAGCAGGACACGCGCCTCGATCCCCCGCTGCAGGGAATCCAGCGGGCCGTCCACGCACTGCCCCTCAGCGACGAGGACCGCGACGTACTGCACGGGCACTGGCTCGGCCACCCCGTGCATCCCGCCCTGGTCCAGATCCCGATCGGCACCTGGCTGTCCGCGGCCGTGCTGGATCTGATCCCGGGCAAGCGGCGGCACTACGCGCCCGCGCTGCTGATCGCCACGGGCCTCGGAGCCGCCGTGCCCGCCGCCGTGACCGGGTGGATCGACTGGGCGGAGCTGCGCAAACCGCAGATGCGCGTCGGTCTCGTGCACGCGCTCGCGAACTCCACCGCCGTCGTCCTCTACACGGCCTCGCTGGGCGCGCGGCTGCGGGGCCGTTCCGTGCGCGGGCGCGCCCTCGGATTCGCGGGGCTCGCGGCGGTCGGCGTCGGCGGAGCGCTCGGCGGCCACCTCGCGTACCGGCAGGCCGCGGCCGTCAACCACGCCGAGGACATCCCCGTACGTACGGAGCCGGGCTGGCACGCGCTGGGCGCACCCTCGGACTTCCCCGTCGGCAAGGCCGTGCGGCGGACGGTGGGTGAGACGCCGGTCCTGGTCGTACGGGAGGGCGGCGGCGCCGTGCACGTGCTGGCGGACCGGTGCAGCCACATGGCGGGGCCGCTTTCGCAGGGGGAGATCAGCGACGGATGTGTCCGCTGCCCCTGGCACGGCAGCGTCTTCCGGCTCTCGGACGGCTGGAACGTGGGCGGACCGGCGACTTCCCCGCAGCCGGTCTTCGAGACGCGGCAGGCGGAGGGGCAGGTGGAGGCGCGCCTCGCCTGACCCGGCCGGGCGTGCCTGCCCGCCGGAGCCGGGACGGCGGGCAGGAGCCGGGACGCCGGGCCGGATCGGCGTCCGTGGCGGAGACTGAGGAGAAGCCGGCGCAGGAGCGGCATCCGGCGCGCGCCCCGTGGAAGGGAACGGACGCACGTGAGCACGCGGTACACGGGAGGCACGAGCGGCAGAGGCGACAGGGGCAGCCGGGGGAGCACGGGCCGCACGGGCAAGGGCGTTCCGGCCGGCGTCCACACCGCCCGGCGGGCCTGGAACGCGAACCAGGTGCTCAGCACAGGCGTGACCCGGGCACAACGAACCGCATGGCTGCCGAGCTGGGTGAAGGCCCTGCCGCCGGGGCTCATCGTGCTGGCGCTCGTACTGGAGTTGTCGACTCCCACCCGCTACTCGTTCGCCTCCTTCCTGACCGCCGCCGTCGTGCTCGCCGCGCTGCTGACGCGGCCGCTCGCGACCCTCGTGATCGGCGTGCTCTCGATCGCCCTGGTCCTCGGCCTGCACGTGGCCCTGGAAGAGGTCTATCCCGACAACGTCACCGGCCCGATCGTCACCCTTGTGCTGGTCACGGGCTTCTCGACGCTGCTGGCCATGATCCTCGAACGTACGACGCTCCAGCTCGTCCAGGTCAACGCGGTCGCGGAGGCGACCCAGCGGGCGCTGCTCCGGCCGCTGCCGGACCGGGTGGGCCCGGTGCGTCTGGCGGGCCTCTACCGCGCCGCCGACGAGGCGGCCATGATCGGCGGGGACCTCTACAGCGTCCGCTCCACTCCTTACGGGGTGCGCGCGGTGATCGGCGACGTACGGGGCAAGGGCATCGGCGCGACCGAGGGCGTCGCGACGATCACCTCGGCCTTCCGTGAGGCGGCGGCGCAGTGCGCGACGCTCTCGGAGGTGGCCGCCCGCGTGGAGGCGGCGATGGCCATGGACCGGGAGGACATGGAGGCGGGGGTCTCGCAGGCCGCGCCCGCGCTGGGGATGCCGAAGAGCTGGTCGCAGGAGCTGTTCGCGACGGCGGTGCTGCTGGAGTTCCCGCTGGGTGGAGGGCTGGTACGGGTGCTGAACCGGGGGCATCCGCCGATGTACCGGATCTTCGGGCCGCAGGGGGTGTGCGCACTGGAGCCGGAGCCCGCGCTGCCGCTCGGCTTCGGAGACCTCACGCCGGTGACCGCGTCAGGGGATTCGACGGGGGAGAAGAGCTACGAGCTGGCGGAGGGCGAGGCACTGGTCGCGTACTCCGACGGGGTGAGCGAGGCGCGGAACCGGGACGGCGCCTTCTACCCGCTGGGGCAGCGGCTGGCGGCCCGATACGGCGACGGCGCGGGAAGCGGCCGGCGCACGGGCCGGGAGGGCGAACGCGCCGGGGGAGCCGAACCGGGGGACGTCGTCTCCTTCATCAACACGGACGTCACGCGGTGGGCCGGGACGATCAACGACGACCTGGTGATCGTCGTCCTGCAGCACGACACGGCCGCGCATGCGCCTGCCGCACGCTGAACCGCCCGGCCCCGGCGGGGAGTCGGGGCGTCCGGGCGTCACGGCCGCGGGGCCGGGACGGTTCCACCGCCGTGCGGGCGCGCGGCGCGATGCGGGCGCGCGGTGGCGCGCGGCGCGGGCGCGCGGCGCGATGCGGGCGCGCAGGGGCCGCCCGGCCCCGGGTGCCTGGGGGTCCGGCTCCGGCCCGCCTTCGGGCATGGGCACGGCGGCCGGGCCGCGCCCACCCCGGCCGGAGGCTCCCGCCTGCGCTCCTCGCACCGCGCCTCACAGGACAACCACCCGCCCACGCGGCCTCCCAGCACCCGGCCCCCGGAAGCGCACCCCCACAACCGGAGGCACGTATGACCCCGACCCGCCACCCGTGCGGACCCCACGCGAACGCCCGGCACGCGAACGCCCGGCACGCGAACGCCCGGGTGCGGCCGTCGCCGGACAGCCACACCCGGGCGGTACACGCGCTGCGCGCCGTGCGCACGGCGCGCGTGGTGCGGGGCGGAGCAGTGCGCGCGCCGCGCGCACTGCCCGCTTCCGCGTCAGTCGCGCTCCGCGCCCTCCGGCAGCGAGCGGAGGTCGAGCTTCGGCGTCTTCTGCTGCAGCGACCAGTCCAGCATCTTCTTGGCGTCCGGGTAACGCTTGCTGCTGTTGAGGATCACGCCCACGATCGAGCGGCCGTTGCGCTCCGCCGCGAAGACGAGGCACGGCCCGGCCTTCGTGCCGGTGCCGGTCTTGATGCCGATGACGCCCTGGTACGAGCCGAGCAGCTGGTTGGTGTTGTACCAGGTGTACGTACGGCCGTTGGTCGCCTTCTGCTTCGTCGACGTCGACTTCGCGACCTTGCGGATGTTCGTGCTGCCCAGGGCGTACTTGCCGAGCTTGGCCATGTCACGCGCCGTGGAGTAGTTGCGCCCCTTCTTCGAGATGCCGTCGAAGGAGTCGAACTCGGTGTTCTTCATGCCGAGCTGGTCGGCCTTGGCGTTCATCTTCGCGATGAAGGAGTTGGCGCGGGCGGTCGTGGAGCTGCCCTTCCCGAGGGCGTCGGCCAGCGCGTACGCGGCGTCGCAGCCGGAGGGGAGCAGCAGCCCGTACAGGAGCTGCCGCAGGGTCAGCTTGTCGCCCGTCCTCAAGTCGGCGGTGCTGCCACCCCACTTGGCGACATAGTCGCGGTACGCCTTCTTGACGGTGACCCTGCGGTCGAGGTCGGCGCCGGAGCTCACCACGACCGCCGCCGTCATCACCTTCGTGGTGCTGGCCATCTGCCGCTTGGTGTCGGAGCTCTTGCCCCACATCTCCTCACCGGACGAGGCGTCCAGCAGGAAGGCGCCCTTGGCGCTGACGCCGGACGGGCCGGCCGCCTGCGCCGGGTAGACAAAGGGTCCCGCGGCCAGAACGGCTCCTGCCGCCACCCCCGCAACACCGATCCGGCGGGCCCTGGTGGATACACGCATCAACTCGCAGCTCCATCGTCCGTGACGGGGCCGGCCGGAGCCCGTGTGCGTGCGGGCGGCCGCCCCGTGAGAAAAGTCCGTTGCCCGAAGGACAGCGCAACGCCCCGTTTGGTTGCACGGAATCGTCCCCGTACGTCAGTTCACCCGCGTCCGCGGATCAGCCGGCCCGGAGAGAAGGAGGAAAGCAGATGAGTCCGCAGTCGGATCAGCAGACGGATCAGCGCCCCCCGCAGGGCAGGACAATCCTGGTCACCGGCAGCACCCGGGGAATGGGCAACCGTCTCGCCCGCGAACTGGCGGCGGACGGTGCCACGTTGCTGCTGCACGGACGGGACCGTACACGAGTGGGGCAGGCAGTCGAAGACCTGCGCACGGCAGTTCCGGGAGCGGACGTGCGCGGCCACGCGGCGGACCTCGCCGATCTGGAGCAGGTGCGCGACCTGGCCGGGACCCTCACCGAGGGCGGCGGGCGGCTGGACGTGCTGGTCAACAACGCGGCGGTGGGCGGCGGCCCGGACCGCTCACGGCGCCAGGTCAGCGCCCAGGGGCTGGAGTTGCGCTTCGCCGTGAACTACCTGGCGCCTCTTGTGCTGACCCGCGGGCTGCTGCCGCTCCTGAAGGGCTCGGCACCGGCGCGCGTCGTCAACGTCGCATCCGCGGGGCAGGAGCCACTGGACTTCGGCGATCTGATGACGCACCGGGACTACGAGGGGATCCTCGCGTACTGCAGGAGCAAACTCGCGCTGATCATGGCGACGTTCGACCTCGCCGCCGAGGTGGCACCCGGCCTGGTCACCGTCAACGCCGTGCACCCGGCTTCGCTCATGGACACCGGCATGGTGCGGGAGATCTCGGCTCCGCCGCAGTCGGACGTGGAGGACGGCGTGAAGGCGGTGCGGCGGCTCGTCGACGACCCGGAGCTCGCGGGCGTCACCGGGCGCTACTTCCACCGCTTCGCCGACAGCAGGGCCGAGCCGCAGGCCTACGACCCGCAGGCACGTGCGCGGCTGGCGGAGATGACGGCACGGCTGGCTCCGGGAGCCGCCGCCCCGGCCGGACCGCTCCCGTCCGGGTGACTCCGCCGCCGGACGGCCCGCTCCCGGGTTCTCTCTCCCGGCTCTCCGGGCTCCGGGCTCTCCCGTCCGGATGTCACAGGTGGCCGGGCTGTCCCGTCCCGGTTCGAGGACGGTTCCGGGGACGGCACCCCCTACTTCACGAGGAGCAGGTCATGAGCGAGCAGGGCACACACCAGAAGGTGGCGCTGGTCACCGGGGCGAACAAGGGGATCGGCCGTGGGGCTGCCGGACATCTCGCCGGTCTGGGCATGACTGTCCTGATCGGGGCCAGAGACCCGCGGCGCGGCGAGGAGGCCGCGGCGGCGCTGCGTGCCGCAGGCGGCGACGCGCACGCGGTCACCCTGGACGTCACCGACCCGGCCACCGTTCGCGAGGCGGCGAAGCAGGTCGAGGAGCGATTCGGCCGCCTCGACGTGCTGATCAACAACGCCGGCATCACCGGCTCCGGTCAGGTCTCGCCCGAAGACGCACACGACCAGGTCCCCAGCTCCGTCGACCCGGACATGGTCCGGGCGGTGTTCGAGACCAACGTCTTCGGGGTCATCGCGGTGACCAACGCCATGCTGCCACTGCTGCGGCGGTCGTCGGCGGCGCACATCGTCAACGTCAGCAGCCATGCGGCGTCGCTGACTCTCGCCAGTGCCACGGACGGCCCGCTGGCGTCGCTTCCGCAGTCGGCGGCGTACTCGCCGTCCAAGTCCGCGCTGAACGCGCTGACCGTGCAGTACGCGAACGAGCTGCGGAGGGACGGCATCCTCGTCAACGCCGTCGCTCCCGGCTTCGTCGCCACGGACAGCAACAACCACACCGGGTTCCTCACGGTCGCGCAAGGCGCCGCGGTCCTGGTGCGCCTTGCCACTCTCGGCGTGGACGGACCGACCGGCGGGTTCTTCGGTGAGGAGGGCGCGGTGCCCTGGTGAGGTCGGCGCGACGCCGAACCACGGCAGAGGGCCGCAGGCCGAGCCGCGTGCGCACAGGCCTGCGGCGCGGCGCCGTTCACACCTTGGAGCGCTTCGGAATCGCGTCACCGGCGGGGGCGTCGCCCCGCCCGTAGTGGTGCGTGGTGAACATGTAGAGCAGCCCCGTGCCGAGGACGACGCCGCCGCACAGCAGCACGATCCAGTTCTCCCACCAGGACTGGTCCGGGTTGCGCGCCCACGAGATGTTGATGATCGCGAAGATGCCGTAGGCGAGGGCGCCGGCGTTGACGAGCAGCCCCCAGCGGCCGAGCTTGAACTCCCCCGTGGCCCGCCAGCCCTTCAGCCGTGCGCGCAGCGCGGCGAGGACGACCATCTGGAACGAGCCGTAGATGCCGAGGATCGCGAACGAGACGATCTTGGTGAGGGCGTCCTCCGAGATCAGCGATCCGAAGGCGATCACGGTGGGGATGACGGCGGCCACCAGCAGCGCGTGGTGCGGCACCGCGCGCGCGTACGAGAACGAACGCAGGAGCCGGTGCCCGACGATCATCTTGTCGCGCGCGTAGGAGTAGATGAGACGCCCGGCGGCGGCCTGGAGGCTGACCGTGCACGACAGGAAGGAGATCAGCACGACCGCCATCACCATGCGCGCCCCGAACTCGCCCAGCGCGTCGAAGAGCACACGCACCACCGGGTCGGTGTCCTCGCCGTCGATCACGGCCTGGTAGTCGGAGACGGCCAGCAGCAGCGTCAGACAGGTGAACGTCGCCGCGGCGCCGCCCACGTACACGGTGCGGCGCATCGCCTTGGGAATGACGATGCCCGGACGGGCGACCTCCTCGGCGAGGTCGCCGCACGCCTCGAAACCGTAGTACTGGTAGAAGCCGATGATCGCCGCGGCGAGGAAGACCGGGAAGTACGATTCGCCGCCCCCGGCACCGAAGTTGTCGAAGATGACGCCGAGCCCGTGGAAGCGGTGGGTGCTCAGCAGCCAGATGCCGACGACGAGGGCGCCGACGAGTTCCGCGGTGAACCCGATGACGGCCGCCTTCGAAAGGGCCTTCGTACCGGCGTAGTTGATGAGGGCGGCGACGAGGATGAGGGCCACGGTGCACAACACGGTTGTGTGCACGGACGGTTCGAAGCCGAACAGGATCGCGATGTACGGGCCCGCGCCGTAGGCGACGGCGGTGATCGTCACCAGCAGCGCCCACATGTAGACCCAGCCGGTCATCCACGCCCAGCGGATGCCCCACAGCCGCCGCGCCCACGGGTAGACGCCGCCGGCGATGGGGTACTGCGCGACGATCTCCCCGAAGACGAGCGCGACGAGGAACTGGCCCGCGCCGGCGAGCACGAACGCCCAGATCATGGGCGGGCCGCCGGTGGCCAGCGCCGTGGCGAAAAGGGTGTAGGTGCTGACCACGGGGGAGAGGTAGGTGAAGCCGAGCGCGAAGTTCGCCCACGGGCCCATCTCCTTGCGGAACTCCGAGCCGTGCCCCGCGGATTCGCCGCCGGGCGGGGCCGAGTCGCCGCCGTGTCCCGCGGAGCCGCCGTGTCCCGCGGAGCCTCCGCCGCGGCCTCCCCCTGATCCGCCCGCCGCGGCGGGGCCTTGGGCGTCCGTCATCGCTGTTCCTCTCCCAGCACGTCGCGTGCAGATGTCGCTGTCGTCCCCGGTCCGGCACGGCCGGTGATCAGATCCGCGGCACGTTCGGCGACGAGCAGCACGGTGACCATCGGGTTGACGGTCGGAAGGCTCGGAAACACCGACGCGTCCACCACCCGCACGCCCTCCTCGCCGCGCAGCCGAAGCAACGGATCGACGACGGCGCCGTCGTCGGCGGCGCGGCCCATCCGGCAGGTGCCCGCCGGGTGGTAGACGGTGTGCGCGGCGCGCCGCCCGTACTCGGACAGAGCCTCGTCGGAGGTCACGTCGAGACCCGGGGCGGACTCCCGCAGGAGCCAGTCGCGCAGCGGCCCGGTGGCCGCCACCTCCCGGGCGATGCGCAGGCCGTCGACGATGGTGCGCTCGTCGTAGCCCTCGGGGTCGGTGAAGTAGCGGAAGTCCAGGGCGGGTTTCTCGTCCGGGTCGGCGCTGCGCAGCCAGATGCGGCCGCGTGAGCGGGACTTGGGCACGTTGGGCGTCATGCACACCCCGTACGGCGGCGAAGGGAGGCCCAGGCGTTCGGTGTTGACGGTGAACGGCACCTGGTAGAAGTGGAACATCAGGTCGGGACCGGGCTCGCGGCTGTCGCGCCGTACGAAGAGACCCGCGTCTGAGTCCATCGCCGAGTTCGGCGGCAGCGGGCCGGCCGTCTCCCAGACGATCACCGACTCCGGGTGGTCCAGCAGGTTCTCCCCCACCCCGGGAAGGTCCGCGAGCACGTCGATGCCGAGCTCGCGCAGGTCCTCCGCGGGCCCGATGCCCGAGAGCATCAGCAGCCGCGGGGTGTCCACCGACCCCGCGCACAGCAGCAGTTCACGCTCGGCCCGTACGGTGCCGGCGGAGCCGTCGGCGTACCTGACCCGCACGCGGGTGAGGCGGCCCGCACCGTCCCGCAGCAGCCGGTACGCGCGGGTCTCCAGCTTCAGCGTCAGGTTGGGCCGGTCCATGACGGGGTGCAGATAGGCGACGGACGCAGAGGACCGGTACCCGGTGGCGGGGTCGTAGGCGAGGGAGAAGAAGCCCGCGCCCTCGGTGAAGGGCTGCGCGTTGAAGTCGTCGACGACGGGGACGTCGAGGGCGTCGACCGCGGCACCGACGAAGTCGTGCGCGACTGGATTGCGGTCCTTCTCGGCGACGGGCCGGATGGTGTTCCGCAGCCGCTGCCGGTACGGAAGGAGCGTCCCGGCGTCCCAGCCCTCCGCGCCGGCGCGCACCCACTCCTGAAGGTCCTGGGGGAACGGCAGGAAGCTGATGAGGGTGTTGTGGGACGAGCAGCCGCCGAGCACACGTGCCCGCGAGTGCAGGATGTGGGAGTTGCCACGGGGCTGTTCGACGGTGGGATAGCCGTAGTCGTAGCCGGTGTCGAGGAGATTGATCCAGTTCCGCAGCTTCAGCACGTTCTCGTCGCCGACGTCGCTGGGTCCGCCCTCGACCACGCACACCCGGCACTCCGGGTCCTCGCTCAGGCGGGAGGCGAGCACGCAGCCCGCGGTGCCGCCGCCGACGATGACGTAGTCGTAGGCGTCCTCGTCCTTCTCGCCCCTGCCGGATTCGCTCATGCCCGATGCGCTCATGCCCGATGCGCTCATGCCCACGCCGTCCACTTGTCCGCCGCCCATCCCGTCCACCCGTCGTCAGCCGGTAACTCAGCCTGTGCGTCAGCCCTTGAACCAACCGGACGGTGCGGGCGAGAGGTTGTGGTAAATGTGCTTGGCCTCCTGGTATTCGCGCAGTCCCGTCGGCCCGAGCTCCCGTCCGATGCCGGACCTGCCGAAGCCGCCCCATTCGGCCTGCGGCACGTACGGATGGAAGTCGTTGATCCAGACCGTCCCGTGGCGCAGGCGGTTCGCCACCCGCTGGGCGCGGCCCGCGTCGTTGGTCCACACGCCGCCGGCCAGCCCGTACCGGGTGTCGTTGGCGAGCTCCAGCGCCTCGTCCTCGGTGTAGAAGCGCTCCACCGTCACCACCGGTCCGAAGACCTCCTCCTGCACGATGCGCATCGTCGGCTTGCAGTCCGCGTAGACGGTGGGCAACAGGAAGAACCCACGGGCCAGTTCGGGATCGTCGGGCCGCCGGCCGCCCGTGACGAGCCGCGCCCCGTCCATGCGCGCGATCTCCAGGTAGTCCTCCACCTTCGCACGGTGCTCCGCGGAGCTGAGAGGGCCGGATTCGGTGAGCGGTTCGAGTCCGTCGCCGAGGCGGATCGCCTGGGCCCTGGAGGCGAGTTCGGTCACGAAGCGGTCGTGGACGCCGTACTGGACGATGAGGCGGGAGCCGGCCGAGCAGACCTGCCCCGAGTGGAGGAAGGCCGCGTCCAGGGCGTAGTCGAGCGCCGCATCGAAGTCGGCGTCGTCGAAGACGATGTTGGGGTTCTTGCCGCCCAGTTCGAGGGCGATGTTCTTCACGCCGGACGCGGCGCCCTCCATCACCTTCCGCCCGGTCGCCAGGCCCCCGGTGAAGGAGACCATGTCGACCTCCGGGTGCGAGGTCATCGCGGCGCCCACGGAGCCGCCCGCACCCAGCACGAGGTTGGCGACTCCCGGCGGCGTACCGGCCTCCTCCAGCAGTCCCATCAGGGCGATCGTCGTCAGCGGAGTGGTCTCGCTCGGCTTGAGCACGAAGGTGTTCCCAGCGGCGAGTGCGGGCGCGACCTTCCACGAGGCCTGGAGCAGCGGGTAGTTCCACGGCGCGATCAGCGCGCACACGCCGACGGGCTGGTGCACGACCCTGCTGAGCACGTCCGGGCCGACGTCGACGACCCGCCCCGCCTCCTTGCCCACGATCTCCGAGAAGTAGCGGAAGGCGCCCGCGATGTCCTCGATGTCGAGGCGGGACTCCGCGAGCGTCTTGCCGGTGTCCAGGGTTTCGATGCGGGCCAGTTGCTCCTTGTCGCGCAGGAGCAGTTCGTGCAGGCGGTAGAGGACGTCTCCGCGGCGGCGGGCGGGCGCCCATGCCCAGTCGGCGCGTTCGAAGGCCCGCTTGGCGGCCCGTACCGCGATGTCGACGTCCGTCTCGTCCGCCTCGTCGACGGTGGTGATGACCGAGGCGTCGAACGGGTTGATCACGTCGCGCAATCCACCGGAGACGCTCGCGGTCCACTCACCGTCGATATACAGCTCGGCCATCGCGAAGCCCCTCACTCGCCCGTGGTGTTCGCCGCCCCCGTTCTCGGCATGACCGCTCCAACATCGTGCGGGGCGGGGCCCGCTCCTACGGGGCGCACCGAGCGTGGGGAGTCGGGGAGGGGATGTTGACCCACGTGGTCTAAGAACGGGCGAGCGGCCCACCGGAGTTGGCTGCGGACGCCCGGGGCCGGGCCGGCGGTCCCGGACGGCCCCTCTGCTCGCGGCCGCGGGGTGCGGGAGGCGGGATGCCGTTCACGGACTGCGCCAGCCCCGGCGGATGCCCTTGGCCGGGAGAGCCGCCGGACCGCCGAGGTGACGGTCCGCGCGGGGCTCCCGGCCCGGCGGGGCCGGGGCCTGGTGTCCAGCGGCGCCGTCTCCCGCGCGCCACGGGCCGGGCGGCGGCGCCCCGGCGCCGGGACGCGGCGGTGCCGGCGGGTGCCGGCGGTGCCGGGTGCCTGCGCCCTTCAGGCGCGGAGCGCCGGAGGGACGCGGGGCCCCGAGGGACGCGGGCGCGCGTCAGGCGCGGCGGACGGCGTTCGCGAGGATCGCGTCCCGCAGGTACTCGGCCATCCCCGGCTTGATCGCCTCGTAGTGGGCGGTGAAGCGCTCGTCGGCGACGTACATCTCGCCGAGACCGGTATGGATCTCGTACGGGCATTCGTAGAAGTTGCGGCAGATCTGCTGCCGGTGCTCCTCGGCCAGGTCCGTCGCCGCCTCGGACTCCGGTCCTTCGCCGCTCTCCATCTGCGCGACGAAGCGTCTCCCCCAGTCCTCGCCCTCTTCCTTGATGCGCAGCCAGTCCTCCTTGGTGTAGGAGGAGACTCTTCGCTGCGACTCGCGGTAGGCCTCGGTGCCACCCCAGCGCTGCTCGCTCTCCTCGGCGTACTGGTCGGGGTCGTGGTCGCCGAAGACCTCGAACTTCTCCTCGGGCGTGAGATTGATGCCCATCTTCCTTGCCTCCATCGCGTGTTCGACGGCGGCGGCCATCTTCTGCAGCTTCTCGATCCGCGAACGCAGCAGTTCGTGCTGCTGCCGCAGATGTTCCCGCGGGTCCGCGTCCGGGTCGTCGAGTAGGACCGCCACCTCTTCGAGCGAGAAGCCGAGCTCCCGGTAGAACAGGATCTGCTGGAGCCGGTCCAGGTCGGCGTCCCCGTACAGGCGGTGGCCGGCGTGGGTGCGCTCGCTGGGGACCAGCAGTCCGATGCCGTCGTAGTGGTGCAGGGTGCGCACGGTGATCCCGGCGAACCCGGCGACCTGTCCCACGGAGTAGCTCATCTTCCGCTCCTCTCTCGTACGCACTTCACGATGAGCCCTCACGTGACGTCAGGTGCAAGCGGAAATCCCACGGCCCTCTCCCCGGGGCGTACGAGCCGGGTACCCGGCGGCGTACGGACCCCGACCACCGGCGCAAAGCCAGGCCAGGCCAGGCGGAGCGGACCGGGCCGCGGGCCGGCCAGGCCAGGCCAGGCCAGGCCAGGCCGCGTCAGGAGGCCTCATCCGCCCGGCGTCCGCCAGGCCGCAACGTCACCAGGCCGCCCGCCTGGGCGGCGAGCAGCCACTGCGCCAGCGCGGCCCGGGACTCCTCAGGAGTCCCGTCGGGGCAGCCGGCGACCGGCGGAACGGTCAGCTCGATCCGCGCCAGGCCGGGATGGTCTTCCGAGGGGCCCACGCTGCTGACCTCACCGTGGATCTCGATACGGTTCCATTCCCCGGCAGGCGCTTCCCCGGCAGGCGCCCTGCCGGGGAGGCCGTGTACGGGGGAGTCGTCCGCGCAGGACATCAGATGTGCCTCCGCTCCTTCTCGCGCGTACGTGTACACAACTGTCGTTGAGTGGTTCGTCGCGGCCGCCCCGGTGGATCGGCGCATGCGCCGGCGACCTACGGCACGGCGACGGGCGGCCTCGGACCCGTGTAGTGACCGCTGGGCCGCAGCCGGAGCGGGCGCTCCCCGTACTCCTCGAGCGCGTGGGCGATCCAGCCCGCCGTACGGGCCACGGCGAAGACGGCCTCGCTCGCCTCGGGGCCCATGCCGGCGCCGAGGGTGAGCACCGCCAGCGCCAGGTCGATGTTGGCGGGCCGTCCGGCCGTGGCCGCGACCGCGCGGGCGGCCTCCAGCGCGGGCGCGCACCGCGGCACCTCCTCCAGCCATGCGAAGAGGGCGGTGGCCCGCGGGTCCTCGCCGGGATAGACGCGGTGTCCGAGCCCCGGAACGCGGCGCCCCGCCCGCAGGGTGCCGGCGACGACGGCGGCGGCGCTCCCCCGCTCGACCGCCTCGGCCAGCATGCGGTGCGCACCCGCACCGGCGGCGCCGTGCAGCGGGGCGTCGAGAGCGCCGAGCGCCGCGGAGACCACCGCGTACGGGTGCGCACGCGCGGAGGCGGCGACCCGGGCGGCGAGCGTAGAGGCGGCGAGGTCGTGGTCGAGAAGCAGGACCATCGCCCGCTCAAGGGTGCGGGCGAACGCCTCCGACGGGCGGCGTCCCGTCAGCCGGGACCACAGCGCCCGGACGAGCGGGGCCTCCGGCCCCGGGTCGTCGCCACGCAGCGGCAGCGCGCCCACCAGCACGGGAAGCAGCCCGCGTGCCCGCGCGATCACCGCGTCCTCGGCGAGATCGAAGCGGAGCGGGTCCGCGGCGGCAGCCGCGACGACCGCCGCGCGCAGCCGGTCCGTGGGGGCGCAGTGCCCGGGCAGCGCCTCGGCTGCCGCGCGGGCCGCGCCGAGCAGCGGGGGAGAGGCGGTGAAACGCAGCCCTGGGGTGAGGCGGCCCGTCCACAGCCAATCGGCCGCCTCCTCGAAGCCACGGGCCGCGGCCAGTTCACGGGCGTCGACGCCACGGAACCAGCAGCCGTCGGGCTCGATGAGCGTGATCCCGGTACGTACGGACATGGCGTCCGGGGCGGCCTCGCGCGCCGTGGCGGCGGGCCTGCGGGCGGCGGCGGCGAGCGAGTCGATCTCGGCGGCGTCGAACGTGCTGCCGCGTCCGCCGGCCGAGCGGCGACTGCTCAGCAGACCGCGGCTGACGTAGGCGTAGACCGTCTCGGGCTTCACACCCAGTCGCTCGGCGGCCTGCCGGGTGCTCAGCCGGGGCCGCTCGTCCGGCCGACCGCCGTCGCCCGCGCCCTCGTCGCCTTCGCTGTTCTCGCTCACACCGGCACCCGCGCTCCCCTTGGCATTGATCCCTCGTGCATCGGTTTCCTGAGCATTAGCACTGGGCCCTGCATTGATTCAATCAACATTGACAGCATTCAGTACAGCATGGACAGTCGAATCAAGTAAGGGGTTGCGGAACGGGGAACGGAGATCCGGACCATGGAGCAGCAGGGCATCGAGGTACCGCGCGGGCTCTCCGGCGTCGTCGTCACGGACACCGCCCTCGGCGACGTACGCGGGCGCGAGGGCTTCTACCACTACAGGCAGTACTCGGCGGTGGAGCTGGCAGCGCACCGCAGCTTCGAGGACGTCTGGCATCTGATGTTTCACGGGGAACTCCCCGGCCCCGCCGCCCTCAAGGAGTTCACCGAGCGCACCGCCGCGCTGCGCCGCCTCCCCCGCCCGGTGCGCGAGGCACTGCCCGCCGTCTCACGGGCCACGGCCGCCTCCGGCCCGCTCGCCGGGCTGCGCACCGCGCTCTCCCTCGCCGGCGCGGCGGCCGGGCTGCGTCCGGTCTACGACCTCACGCCGGCCGAGCGCCGCGAGGACGCGCTCGCCGCCTGCGCGCTCGTACCGACGCTGCTGACCGCGCTGCACCGGCTCGGCCGGGGGCTGGAGCCCGTCGAACCGCGCGAGGACCTGCCGTACGCCGCCAACTACCTCTACATGCTCACCGGTGAGGAGCCCGCTCCGCGCGAGGCCCGAGCCGTGGAGCGCTACCTGATCTCGACCGTCGACCACGGCTTCAACGCCTCGACCTTCACCGGCCGCGTGATCGCCTCGACCGGCGCCGACGTCGCCGCGTGCCTGACGGGTGCGATCGGCGCCCTCTCCGGCCCGCTGCACGGCGGTTCCCCGAGCCGGGCCCTGGACGCGCTGGACGCCATCGGCACACCCGACCGCATCGACGCGTGGATCCGCGCGCGCGTACGTGAGGGAGGCCGGATCATGGGATTCGGGCACCCCGTCTACCGCACCGAGGACCCGCGTTCACGCATGCTGAAGGGCATCGCGGAGGAACTCGGGGGCCCGCTGGTCGAGTTCGCCTCACAGGTCGAGGAACGGGTCGAGGCGGTGCTGGCCGAACTCAAGCCCGGCCGCGAGCTGCACATCAACGTCGAGTTCTACGCGGGCGTCGTCATGGAGCTGTGCGGTCTGCCGCGCACGATGTTCACGCCGACGTTCTGCGCGGCGCGCGTGGTGGGCTGGAGCGCCAACATCCTTGAGCAGGCGGAGGATTCGAAGATCATCCGCCCCTCCGCCCGCTACACGGGACCCGTGCCGCCCGCGCCGGTGCCGACGGCGTGAACCCTCTCGGGACGCGGAACGGGCACGAATCCGGCGGAGCATGCGCGGCGTTCGGGACCTTGGCCGAGTGAAGGCCGGGCATCGGCGGAGGCGACGTCGGCGGCCGGGAGAGGTTCGGGAAGCATCCGCGCTCGCCGGAACGCCGAACGGGCAGTACGGCCGGACCTTCTGTTTGACAGAAATGGAAGCCGCAAGCCTAGCCTCACAATATGACAACTATGTTCAGGAAGGTGCTCGGCGCAGCGTCCCGGCTGGGAGTGCAGGTACTCGATCTCGGCCCGGGCGCTGCCGTGATCTCACGGCGCGGCGGCTACACCGCGACGAAGCTGAGCTCGGACGCGTGGCTGGTCGCCGGCAAGCTCTCCAGGAGCAGCCGTGCCCCCCGGGACGGGTGGGGCCTCCACAAGGCGGCCGCAAGCAGCCTCTGCACACGGCACGTGGCCGACTTCCTGGTCAACTACGAAGTGAACTGCGTGTTCGACGTCGGAGCCAACAAGGGGCAGTACGGCAAGCAGCTGCGCGAGTCCGGCTACCGCGGCAGGATCGTCTCCTTCGAGCCCGTCCCGGACGCCCTGGCCAAGCTGCGCAAGGCCGCCGAACGGGACCGGGACTGGCTGGTGTACCCCTGCGCGCTGGGGCGCGGCGAATCGGTCGAGACCATGCACCTCGGCTGGAAGACCATGAACTCACTGCTGGAGCCGAGCGCGTACGGGCAGCAGCGCTACAAGCGGTTCGCCGACACCAGCACCACCACACAGGTGCAGGTCAGGCGGCTGGACGAGGTCATGGACGAGGCCCTGGAGGGCATAGCGGACCCGCGGCCGTACCTGAAGATGGACACTCAGGGCTTCGACATGGAGGTCTTCGCCGGCGCCGGCAAGCGGATCGACGAGTACGTCGGGATGCAGTCGGAGGTGGCGGCGCTGCGGCTGTACGAGGGAAGCCCGCACATGACCGAGGCCATCACCGCCTACCAGGACGCGGGCTTCGAGATCACCGGCATGTACCCGGTGACGCGTGAGGCCGCCACAGGCCGCGTCGTCGAGTTCGACTGCGTAATGGCGCGAGCCGCCTTCGCGCCCGCCGACGGCCCCGGCAAGTAACTGCTGCCGCCGCACGGCGCTCTCCGTGCGTGAATGAGCCTTCTCACGGCATCTTCCGCGGTGAGCGTGGAACGCGGGCGGCGCACGGCGTGGAACGCGGGCGGCGCACGGCGTGAACCGGGGCGCGCGCAAGGCCGATTCACACTGTCGTCACGGGTTGTCGGACGTCGTTAACTTTCACTTCAGAACGTACGGGTAGGCATGCAATTGATCCGTAATCCACCTGAAAGGTCGCAGTGCCTGTCACGCCGCCCTCGGTCAGCCGGACGACGCCGGTCAAGGTGACCGTCGTCGTTCCCACCCACAACACCGGCGAGACGATCCTGACCGGATTGCACTCCTTCCTCGCGCAGACCATGCCTCGTACCGACTTCGAGGTCATCTACGTCGACGACGGCTCCACCGACGACACGGTCGCGCTGCTGGAGTCCGAACTCGCCCGCCAGGGAGCCGAACCGGCGATCCGCGTGATACGGACGGCGAACTCCGGCTGGCCAGGCAGGCCGCGCAACATCGGAATGGACGCCGCCCGCGGCGAGTTCGTCCACTTCGTCGACGACGACGACTGGCTCGCGCCCGAGGCACTGGAGCGCACCTGCGCGCGGGCGGAGGAAACCGGGGCCGACATCGTCATCGGCCGGATGGCAGGTCATGGACGGCGCGCGCCGCGTGCCCTGTTCGAGAAGCCGATCGCGTCCGCCGACCTGCGGTCCGACACCGCGCTGCTGGCCTCGATGACCGTGCACAAGCTCTTCCGGCGCAGCTTCCTGCAGGAGAACCGGCTGCGCTTCGAAGAGGGCCAAGTGCGGCTCGAAGACCACATGTTCACCCTCCGTGCCTACCTGCTGACCAGCCGCGTGGCGACGGTGCACGACTACACCTGCTACCACTGGGTCCGGCACCGGAGCGAGGACCACAACATCAGCTACGAGTCGATCGAGCCGGGCCCGTACCTCGACAGCGTCCGCAAGGTGCTCGCGATCCTGGACGCGCCCGACACGTACGTACCGCACGGCCGGCACCGCCGCCGTCTGACGGCGAACTGGTACGGGAAGAAGGCGCTCGCCCGGATCAGCGGGGAGCTCCTGCTCGGGCAGTCCGCCCGTCGCAGGGCCGAATGGTTCGAGGCCGTCAGCGCCCTGGCGTGCGACCTGCCGCCGGAAACCGACACGTCACTGCCGACGCGGTTGCGGATCGTCGGGGCCCTCGCGCGGCGGGGCGAGCGTGAACTGCTGGAGGAGCACGCGGAGTTCGAAGCGGGCGTCGACCACCGGCCCGTCGTCCGGTCGACCGGATGGAAGGACGGACGGCTCACCGTCAGGTGCGGCACCCGGCTGGTCCGCACGGAGGAGAAGGGTGCCCGCGCTCTTCCGCTCCCCTTCTCGCGCGCCCGGAACCGCTACCGGCTTCAGCTGGCGCCCGGTGTGGCCGCCGTGCCGGAGGCCGCGGAGGCGGCCGACTTCACCGGGGCGGTGCGGCGCAGCAACGTACGGGGCCTGCTCCGCCACCGCGAAGGCGGCACCACGCTGAGCGTTCCGCTGACCCACCGCGTCGTCGAGGTGCCGCTGCGGCAGGAGGGCACCGCGGCCGACTTCGTGGCGAAGGCGGCCCGCCGGATGCGGCTGCCGGACCGGCTGACCGACCGGCTGACCGACCGGCTGACCGACCGGCTGACGTCCCGTCTGCCGGGTGGCGGCAACCGCGAACCGGACCTGTGCGCCCTGGGGTTCGAGACCGAGTTCACGGTCGACCCCTCCTCGGCCGACAACGGCCGGCCGCTGGCCCCGGGCACCTGGGACCTTCAGCTCCAACTGGGCTGCGGCGGCTGGCGCATGGCCCGCCGGCTGCGCGGCTGCTCCATCGAGGTTCCGGCGGAGGCGGAGGCGCAGCCGCAGACCTCACGGCGCAGGCCGGTGGCGCCGGTCCTGCGCCCGGCCGTCAGCCGCTGAGGGGTCCCCTTTCGAGTGACGTCGCAGGGTCCGGTTCTCGCAGGTCGGCCGTCTGTGTTGAGCCCTCCGCCCGGACGGGCTGTCCAGCTCGTACGCACCGTGCCGAGCGGTCCGCTCACGCATACGGCAGCCCACGCGGATATCGCCATGTTTGACCTGTTCCGAAGAGGTCACCCAATGACGCGACAGGGCCTCAGTACGGATCAGTGAGCGGAAACCGCAGGGTTACGGCAAGCCTCCGGAGGTGCTGCGCGCGCCGGGGCTGCGGGTCCCGCCACTGGGCCCAGGTGTAAGGAGAAGCAGCGATGGCGAACGCGGACCGGAACCCGACGACGACGGATGCCGGCATTCCTGTCGAGAGCGACGAGCACTCCCTGACCGTCGGCCCCGGTGGGCCGATCCTGCTGCAGGACGCCTATCTGATCGAGCAGATGGCCCAGTTCAACCGGGAGCGGATTCCCGAACGGCAGCCCCATGCGAAGGGCAGCGGGGCGTTCGGCCACTTCCAGGTGACGAGCGACGTGAGTGCGTACACCAAGGCCGCGGTGTTCCAGCCCGGCACCAGGACCGAACTGGTGACGCGGTTCTCCACCGTGGCGGGCGAGCGGGGCAGCCCGGACACATGGCGTGACCCGCGGGGCTTCGCGGTGAAGTTCTACACCAGCGAAGGCAACTACGACATGGTCGGCAACAACACGCCGGTGTTCTTCGTCAAGGACCCGATGAAGTTCCAGCACTTCATCCGTTCGCAGAAGCGCCGTGCCGACAACAACCTGCGCGACCACGACATGCAGTGGGACTTCTGGACCCTCTCACCCGAGTCCGCTCACCAGGTCACCTGGCTGATGGGCGACCGCGGCATCCCCCGCACCTGGCGCCACATGAACGGCTACACCTCGCACACCTACATGTGGATCAACGCCGCGGGTGAGCGCTTCTGGGTCAAGTACCACTTCAAGACCGACCAGGGCATCGAGTTCTTCGACCAGCACGAAGCAGACCAGATGGCCGCCGCCGACACCGACTACCACACCCGCGACCTGTTCGAACACATCCGCGACGGCGAGTACCCGAGCTGGACGCTGTACGTGCAGGTCATGCCGTACGAGGACGCCAAGGACTACCGCTTCAACCCGTTCGACCTGACCAAGGTCTGGCCGCACGGTGACTACCCGCTGACCGAGGTCGGCAGGATGACCCTGGACCGCAACCCGACCGACAACCACGCCGAGATCGAGCAGGCCGCGTTCCAGCCGAACAATCTCGTGCCGGGCATCGGGCCGAGCCCCGACCGGATGCTGCTGGCCCGGCTCTTCTCGTACGCCGACGCACACCGCCACCGCATCGGCGGCAACTACCAGCAGCTGCCCGTCAACGCGTCGGTCGCTCCCGTGCACACCTACTCCAAGGACGGGGCGATGGCCTACCGCAAGACCACCGATCCGGTGTACGCGCCGAACTCCAAGAGCGGGCCGAGGGCGGACACGGAGCGCTACGGGACCCCGCCCAGCTGGTACACGGACGGCGAGATCACACGCGCTGCCTACGTCTCGCACGCGAAGGACGACGACTGGGGTCAGCCGGGGACGCTGGTGCGTGAGGTGATGGACGACGCCGCCCGCGACCGGCTGGTGGACAACGTCGTGGGGCACCTGCTCAACGGGGTCACGGAGCCCGTACTTCAACGGGCCTTCGAGTACTGGCGCAACATCGACACGTCCGTCGGCGCCCGGATCGAGCAGGGCGTGCGCGCCAAGCAGGACGAGAAGGGCCCGAAGGCCGAGCGCCAGGGCAACCCCGCGAGGGAAAGCATGCAGCGCAAGGCCTGACACGTCGCCGGGGCCGCGCTCTTGAGCTGAGTCCCGGGGCCGCGCTCTTGAGCTGAGGCGCGGCCCCGGGCCGGCAGCCGCCCGGCTACGTCTGAGTGGCCGGGCGGAGGGCGGCGACGAAGTCCTGGAAGTCCTCCAGGACGTCCTGGAGCTGGCTCGTCTTCGCCGTCAACGCGACCTCGATCTGCACGAGTTCACTGCGCTGCTTCTCGTTCTCCAGCACCAGGATGAACTGGCTCTGCGCGAGCTCCATCGGCTGCTCGTTGACGGCGGCCTGGATGCGCAGGTTCTGCACGATCCCAGGGGCGTCGACGAGGCCCGGCGCCGACGAGGTGCCCACCTCGGTGCGCTTGACGATGTCGACGGCGCCGACGTTCTCGCGCAGCCGCTGCACCGACTCCTCGGCGAGACGGTGCAGGCCAGGCGAGCCCTCGATGGTGTGTCCGGTGACCGTGATGTTGGGCGTGAAGCCCTGCCCCTGTGAGGCCTTGTGCAGCGCGACAAAGGCGGCGTGCGGGGCGCCGACCTTGTCCGGGGGTGCCGACTCCCAGCCTTGCGGAAGCTCGATCTCGAGCGGCACCGGAAGTGTGCCCGGCATGGTGGATCAACTCCTTGCGGTACGGATTCGACGGTACGGGAAGCGACGGGGAGGGGCCGATGGGTGGCCCCGAGCGGGGCCACACCCCGGCGGTCAGTCGAACCAGCCGCCGACCGTGTCCTTGGCGCTCGAGCCCCAGTCCCCGACCGCGTCCGCCGCGTCGCCGGCGGCATCGGTGACCTTGCCGGGGTCGATCTCGACCTCAGCGCCGAGCTTCGCGCCGACGCCGAGGCCGACGCCCAGATCGCCGCCGATGACGAACTTGCCGTCCTCCGTACGGCCAGCATCGAAGTGGGCCTCGGCTCCAGCACCGGCCCACGCCTCCGCCTCGCCACCGACGCCGACACCGGCCACCGAGGCGTGCCCCTCCGCGGTGGCCTTGGCACCGGCGAAGGCCTCGGCGCCGACATGGGCGCCGTCGGTGCCGATGGAACCCTTGGCCTTGGCCTCAGCGCCTGCGAATGCCTGGGCCTTGCCAGAGGTCTCCATCGGACCAGCCACGTACTTGCCTTCGGCCGTGGCCTGGGCGAGATAGGCCTTGCCGGACGCCTGTGCGGTGACGTTCCCGTCCCTGGCGCCCACCCCGGCGGTGCCCTGTGCGCCGAGGAGGTTGACGCCGGCCTTGCCGGAGGCCTCGCCGCCTGCGAAGTTCCCGCGGCCCCGGGCCTCAGCACCCCACGCACTGGCTTCGCCGCTGACGGAAGGACCGGCAACGCTGATGCCCGGCCCCCTGCCCTCACGCAACGCTTCCCTCTGCGCTTGCGACATGTTCTTGTGGTCGCCCCAGGCCTTGCCGTGTCGCGGGTCGGGCGCCCGCATCATCTCGGCAATCTGCATGGACGTCTTGCCCGTGTCGTCCTGCGTCGCCTCGGAGGCCCAGAAGAGCCACTCCGGTGCGTTCTTGCCGCCTCCGCCCTGCGCCTTGAACTTCTTGGCCGCCGCGTCGCCCTCCGAACGGACCTGGGAGCGCGCCGTTTCCAGCAGCTGCATGCCGCCGCTCTCGTCGCCTCCCTCATACAGCCGGACGGCTTCCCTCGCCTGTCCCTGGGCCCACTTGAGGGTTCCGGCGTAGTCCCGGAGTGCGCCTGCGGCTGCGGCCAGGGAGTCCGAGCCGCGGTGCCACCTCTTCTTCTGGCCTGAGAAGTCGTCCCAGAAGGCGTCGCTGGCCTGTCCCCGCCAGCTGGGGATGCGAACAGAGCCGAGCTTGTCCCCTATGCCGTCCAGGGTCTTCGCGTGATCGTCAAGCTTGTCCGCGTCGTCTGTCAGCTTCGACGGGTTTCCCGGTATCAGTTCGCGCGGGTTCTGGGTGTCGCCAAGTTGTGCCGTCATCGGTCCCCGTTGGTAGGTCGTCGTCAGTAGATCGGGCCAGGGCCGGCGGCCGCGGGCCCGGTGAAGTGGTTCTGTGACTGCTGCTCGGAGCGTTCGTACGACTCGGCGTTCTCCTTCAGCTTGTCCGCCGAGTTCTCCCCGTCCTCCTTCATCGGGCTCTTGATGGCTTCCGTCCAAGTGGCCATCAGCTGGCTGAACTCCGCGGCCGCGTCAGCGTGCCCGAAATCGCCGCTCGCATCTCCGAGTTCCTTGAGCTTCACCTTGTCACTGTTGTCCACGGAGTCTTTGATCTTCTTGGAAGCCGCCCGCAGTTCGGACGGCTCGACATCGAACTGGCCCATCCGCTCCCCCTGTACGTCCGAGCTCGATGCGAACTCACGCTCAGACTCTGGTTATTGAGACCCTGCCAGGGTCTCGCGTGGCTGGGATGGCCCAACATCGGCCCCCTACATCACCATGCCCCCCACCGTGAAGCTTCACATTGCGACCACAGCGTGCGCCTCAGGAAACATCCAATCGCACTGTTCGCGCTCGCCCCGCCTCGGCGACCGCAGCGGACCGCGCGGGACCGCCGCCCTGGCGGCCCCGCGCGGGAGGCACTTCGGGGAAGACTGCGCTAGAGGCGCGGAGGCTGGGCGGGCGTGCCGATCCCCAAGTGACCAGCGGCATCGGCAAGATAGTCAAGGGGCCCATCGAACGTCGCGCTGCTCAGGCCGGTCCGCGTTCGCCAAGTAATCAACTGACCGTTGTGGAGGCGCAATTCGAGCTCGGAAGCGCGACGGTCGGACGTGAGGAACTCCGCCAGGCCGCCGAACAACACCGCCCGAGCACGCTCCTCATCCTTGGAGACGATGTGGAAGTCCTTGTCGAGCTGCGGGATTCCGACCTCCATGGCCCTTCCCCGAGACACGGTGTCGAACCAGCCGTCACGGTAGATGCGCAGATCCGGCACCTCCACTCCCAGGTTCAGAGCCCAGAAGGAGTGAATGGTGACGCTGCTCGTGTCGGCACCGTCGACGTCGAGATCGGTGGAGTAGTGGCGGTATTCGAAGGCGCGGAAGCCGAATCCGCGGTGGGAGCCGGTGACGACATGGTCCCCCCCGAGACCGCTGGCCGTGATCGGCAGCGGTGATGCTCCCTGGTACGCGTCGACAAGGCCGGGCACCCCGTTCTCGTACCTCCACCCACGGCTCTCAGCGAACGACTGCAGCTCTGCGTACGTCTCTCGGGCCTCGCGCTTCTTCCGGGCCTTGCGCCGGAACACCCAGAACACGAGCGCTCCTACGGCAACCCACCACAGCAGGATCAGGACAGCTTGAATTCCACTCATGGCGCCAGCATCCCCCACGCCCCTTCGCGGGCCAACCGCCCCCGCACTCGTGCACAGTCTGCGCCCTGGGATCACACATCTTCCCGCATGTCCCGTCCGGGCGGCGGAGGACCCATCGCGTATCGCGTCGAGGCTCCCCCGCTTCCTGGGACTAGCCCGGAGCGGTACATCGGCGGAGGATCACGTTGTGGACAGGCGGCCGGAGCAATCCCGAACACAGGCTGAAGAAACGGAGTTCACGCTCGTCGTCGACAAGGAGTATCCGTGGCGGTCGTGGCGCGCGCCTGGCGGTAACCGCCTGGCCCCCGATCCCGGCGGAAGGTCCGGGGAGCGGGGGCCCTGATCTGCCTCAGGCGGCGGTCTGCCTCAGGAGACCTACTGGTCGGCCTTTATGTCGTAGTTGATCTTGTCGCCGTCGACGGAGGTGACCTTGACGGTCACGCCGAGGCTGCTGCCGTCGCTCGCGGTGAGCTTGCAGCGCATCGAGGTGCCGACCTTGCCGACGAGGTCCTCGGGGCAGGTCACGTCCGGCTTCGGCTGGCCCGTCTGCGCGGCGAGCTTCTCGGCCACGGTGTCCGCCACCTTGTCCTTGGGCATCTTCGCCTCCGACGAGCAGCCGACCAGCAGCGCTCCGGCGGCTGCGGCGGCGAGGCCCCAAGTGGCGAAGGAAGAGAAGGACTTGGGCATGGGGTGGACTCCGTTCCAGGCATGAGGACCACGAGGGTCGGAAGATGACAGTCGTCGGGATGATTATCTATCAGCCCGAGTTGCCGGTCCGGCCGGGTCTTCACAGGCTCCCGCCCCCGCCCGCGAACGATCTTCACCTGCTTGCTTCCCGCCCCGGGCAGCCCCTTCCTCACAGTCGCGGAACTCGTTGCCGGGCAAGGGGTGTTGCCGTGTCTGCCGCCGCGCCCGACGCGGTTGGCCGGCGCCCCGCCGCACACGCAGGCCCCACCGAGCCGAGGGCGGCCAGAAGCCATTCACCCCGGCTTACCCGGACCGAACCGCACAGACCAGGGCACAGCTGAAACGCAAAACCCTGGCCGACGGAAAACCGTCAGCCAGGGCCAGGAGGAAAGTGCTCGTGCAATGACAATTCGGTAGGCCGTGAGGGACTCGAACCCTCAACCAATGGATTAAAAGTCCACTGCTCTGCCAATTGAGCTAACGGCCCGCCCCCGCAGCATAGCCCGGCGGACCGCCGGGCTTCGAAGGCATCGGCCTTCGTGCTGGGGAGTCGTACGGGCCCGCGTCAGCCGTTGCGCTTCCATCGCGGCTTGTCGGCCCGGCGGTCGAACGAGCGGCCACCCGTGCGGTGATCGTCACGGCGGCCGTACGGGCGCCGGTCGTCGTGCGAGCGGGTGTCCCGCCCGTACGACGACGCCGGGCGGCGGTCGTCGCGCCGGAACCCGCCACGGTCGCCGTCGCGCCGCTCGCGGTTGTACGACGGGCGGCCCTCGCCGCGGTCACGCGGACGGTCCCGGTCGCCGTTCCTGTCACGCTCGCGCCCACGGTTGTACGCCGGACGGCCGCCGTCGCGCCGGTCGCGGTCGCCGCCGCGCTCGTTGCGATCGTCGCGCTTCCCGTCGCGGCGCTGGTCGCGCTGCTCACGCTGGTCCCGCTGCTCACGGTCGCGCTGCTCGCGCTCCTCGCGGCGCTGCTCCCGGCGCAGCTCGCGCTGCACCGCCTCCTCCACCTCAGCGGTGAGCGCCGCGGAGGCCTCCGCGACGGCCACCTCCGGGTCGTCACCGCGCTCGCGCGCCGCGCGCGCCGTCAACCGCTCGGACTCCTCACGGAGTTCGGCCGCACGCTGCTGCGCGCGCTCCAGCTGACGGCTGAGCTTGGCCGCCTCACGCTCGGCCTGCTTCGCGGCGTTGGCCGTCGAGTCGGCCTGTACCTCGGTCAGCGACCGGGCACCCGTGATCCGCGTCACTTCCTCGTCGAAGACGTCGCCCCGCCCGATGATGTGCCGCGAGGCGTCGACGCCCGCGTCCTCCATCAGCCGGAAGATCTGCCGCCGCTGGTGCGGCAGCGCCAGCGAGACGACCGTGCCGGACAGCCCCGCCCGTGCCGTACGGCCGGACCGGTGCAGGTAGTCCTTGTGATCGCCGGCCGGGTCCACGTTCAGCACCAGGTCGATGTTGTCGACGTGGATGCCGCGGGCCGCGACGTCCGTCGCGACCAGCACGTTGACCTTGCCGTCCTTGAAGTCCGCCATCGTGCGCGTACGGGCGCCCTGCGTCATGCCGCCGTGCAGCGCGTCCGCGCCGACGCCGCCCTCACGCAACTGCTCGGCGACCCGGTCGGCGCCCAGCTGCGTACGTACGAAGATGATCGTGCGGCCCTTGCGCGAGGCGATCGCGCTGGTCACGGGCGCCTTGTCGCGCGGCTTCACCACCAGCACGTGGTGGCTCATGGTCGTGACCGCGCCCTGTGCGGCGTCGACCTCGTGCACGACGGGCGTGACCAGGTAGCGGCGTACGAGGGTGTCGATCTCCTTCTCCATCGTCGCGGAGAAGAGCATCCGCTGGCCGCCCTCGGGGAGCTGGTCCATCAGCTCGGTGACCTCGGGCATGAAGCCCAGGTCGGACATCTGGTCGGCCTCGTCGAGGATCGCCACCTCGACGTCCTGCAGGGAGCAGGAGCCCCGCCCGATCAGGTCGCGCAGGCGGCCGGGGGTGGCGACGAGGATGTCGACGCCGCGCTCCAGGGCGGTGATCTGGTTCGCCATGGACGTGCCGCCGCAGACGACCTTGAGCTTCAGACCGAGCACGTCACCGTACGGCTGGAGCGCGTCGGAGACCTGCATGGCCAGCTCGCGGGTGGGCGTGAGGATGACGCCGCGGGGGCGCTTGCGCTCGGTGCGCGCGCCGGCGAGACCGGTCAGCAGCGGCAGCCCGAACGAGAGGGTCTTGCCGGAGCCGGTGCGGCCGCGGCCGAGGATGTCCTTGCCCTGCAGCGCGTCCGGGATGGTCGCGGCCTGGATGGGGAAGGGGATGGTGACGCCGTTCTGCGCGAGCTTGCGCACCACGGGCTCGGGGAGCCCGAGATCGGCGAAGGTGACGGTGTCCTCGTCCTCAGGCAGGACAGCGTCGATCGAGGCAACAGACATGCGAAATGCGAACCTTCCGGAGTTCAGCAGCACGCGCCCAGACTCCGTGAATTCGCAAACGACCGCCTCTATGCGGTCAGCCACGGCTGAGAGAAACGCGCCACGCGGCGCGCTCTGCAGGGCGCCGGGCAAATGGGATCAAACGATCAACCAGCATACGCACCCCGCGGGCCGCCGCGCAAATGAGATCCAGAACGGTACACGGCCTCGCTCGCGGGACTATCCGCTGGTGGGCGGCGTCGGCGTCGGCGTCGGCGGGTTCTGGTCGCTGGGAGTGGGCTTCGGCACACTCGGCTTCGGCGGGGCGGGCGGACGGTCAGGCCGCGGGGGCCGCTGTGGCCGCGGCCGCCCGGGCTTGTCCGGGGATTCCTGGCCGCGGCCCGAACTGTGCTGCCCCGAACCGGACTTGGCGTCATCCTCGCCCCGCCGGTCCTTGCCGTCGCGCTTCCCCCGGCCGTCCCGGTCCTTGTCGTCCGCGCCACCGCGCTTCCGCGCCCTGGCGCCGTCGCCGCTTCCGGAGCCGTCGCCGGCGTGCGCGCGTTCGCCGTGCCGCACGCTGCCGCCGACTCCGCCCTCCGGCATCCGGGCACCGGCGCCCGCGCTCGCTCCGGAGGACGAGGACCCGCGCGGTGCGCGGCCGTCGCCGTCGCCGTGCACCGTCATGCATCCCTGCAGCGCCGCGAGCATCAGCGCGCAGGCGGCCGTACGGGCGGCACCGCGGACGGCACGGGCGGCCCGGACAGAGCTCGCGACGCGAACGCCTTTGCGTACGCCCGCAGTCGGGCGGGCCGGGGCGGTGAGACGTACACGGACACCGGCCCCTGAGCGGGAGCGGGAGCGGGACCGGGAACGGGCAGGGGAACGGGACGAGCGCACGGCGGGGACCTCCAGGCGCGGGAAACGGCAAGCCGGGCAAGCGCCCTGCTCAACTGCCGCGCCACTCGACAGGTCACGCCAACACGCCGCGCGCGAGAGCGAGTCCGGCGAAGACGGCTCCGAGACCGACCAGCACCGACCCGCCCGCGTTCGCCAACGCCGAGGCCACGCGGCCGCGTTCGGCGAGCCGCAGCGTCTCGTACGAGAACGTCGAATACGTCGTCAGCGCCCCGCACAGCCCCGTACCGAGCAGCGCCACCAGCCGCGAACCGGCCGCGCCCGAGACCGAGGCCCCCGTCACCAGTCCCAGCAGCAGACAGCCCACCGCGTTGACCGTGAAAGTGCCCCAGGGGAAGACCGATTCGTGCCGCGCCTGCACCGCGCGGTCCGTCAGATACCGCAGGGGCGCGCCCACCGCGCCGCCCGCCGCCACCAGCAGCCAGGTCACCGGCGTCGTCACCGCGTCACCGCCCCCTCGCGCACCGCCAAGAGCGCACGCGTGGCCGCCGCTCCGGCCCACACCGCGGCGAGGGCGCCCAGCAGCGTCCCGGCGAGATACGCGACGGCGGCCGGCACGGCACGCGGCCCGGACTCCAGCAGATGCGCCGCGTCGAGCGCGTACGCCGAGAAGGTCGTGAAGCCTCCCAGCACACCGACGCCCAGGAACGGCCGCAGCAGCGCGGGGGCGCGGGCGTCGCGCCCGCCCTCGCCGATCAGTGCCATCAGCACTCCGATAAGGGCGCAGCCGGAGAGGTTCACGGCGAAGATCCCCCACGGGAAACCGGCCGTGCCGCGAGCGGGCAGCCACAGCGTGACCGCGAGGCGGGCGACGGCACCCAGCGCGCCACCGGCGGCGACGGCGGCGAGCACGGCCGACCCGCGCCGTCCGGCGGTCTCGGCCCGCTGCGCGGCCACGTGCAGATCGACGTCGGGATCGACGGGATCGCCACCGGGTCCGCTGTGTCCGCCGGGTCCACCGGGTCCGTCCGGGCGGCCGTCACCGCCGGGTCCCCGTCCAGGTCCCCGTCCGGGCCCCCGTCTGGAACTCATCCGTACCCCAGTTCGTGCAGCCGCTCGTCGTCGATGCCGAAGTGGTGCGCGATCTCGTGCACGACGGTCACCTCGACCTCCGAGACGACTCCCTCCCGGCCGCCGTCCTCGCCGTCCACCATCCGCAGCGTCGGACCCCGGTAGATCGTGATCCTGTCCGGCAGCACGCCCGCGTACCACTCGCCCCGCTCGGTCAGCGGCGTGCCCTCGTAGAGGCCCAGCAGCTCCGGGTCCTCGGCGGGCGGCTCGTCCTCGACGAAGACCGCGACGTTGTCCATCAGCCTCGTCAGCTCCGGCGGAATGCGGTCCAGCGCCTCGGCCACCAGCTCCTCGAAGTCCTCGCGCGTCATCTCCAGCACCCGGCCATTGTCGGCCAACCGGCTTCCCCCGTGCACGACCGGTCTCCGGGACTCCCGCATAGGTGCCTGCTCGTGCGGGCATAGGGGGCCTCATGGCCCGCGATGCCAGGAAGCCCCGTAAACCGCTCGCTCTGCCGCAATGGGTACGCAAACTGCCCGTCCCGCACCGCCTCCGAGGAGCCCGTTCCAGCCGGGCGACGGCGCCGCCCGGGGGCACCCCGGACACCCCGGACGTCCCGGAGTTCCCGGGCACGCTGGTCCCCGGCCCCCGCCCGTACGTACGTGCGCTCGGCCTCATCGCGACCACCCTCGCCGGCGCCTGGCTCGGCCTCCTGATCGTGGGCAGCATCGACGCGCCCGTGGGCCCGATGGACACCAAGATGGCGCTGCGTCCCGCCCTCACGGGCGGCACGAAGATCAACGTCTCGCCGCTGGGCGCCCTCGAACTGCGCAGCCACACCGCACCCCTGCGCCTCGACGTGGACGTCGACCAGCTCGACCAGGAGCGCGCCTCTGCGCTCGTCGACCATCCGGAGCGCCTGGAGGGACTCGAGAGCGAGATCACCTCCGACGTGAAGGCGGGCACCGGCGACCTCGCGCTGCGCTCCGCGGTGGCCGTCGTCGTCGGAGCCGGCGCACTCGGCCTCGCCGTGTACCGGCGCCCGCGCCGCGCGGCCCTCGCGGGCGGCCTCGCGCTCGCGCTGCTGGCGGCCTCCGGGGCGACGGCGTGCGCGACGTGGAACCCGAAGTCCGTACTCGAACCGAAGTTCTCGGGACTGCTGGCCGGCGCACCCTCGGTCGTCGGCAACGCGCGCAGCATCGTCACCGAGTTCGACATCTACCAGCGTGAACTGGCCCGCCTCGTCACCAATGTGACCAAGCTCTACGAGGCGACCTCCACCCTCCCCGCGTACCAGCCGGACCCCTCCACGACCCGCGTCCTGCACGTCTCGGACATCCACCTCAACCCGGCCGCCTGGCAGATCATCAAGTCGCTCGTGGAGCAGTACGAGATCGACGCGATCATCGACACGGGCGACACGATGGACCACGGCACCTCGGCCGAGAACGGCTTCCTGGAGCCGGTGACCGACCTCGGAGCCCCGTACGTCTGGGTGCGCGGCAACCACGACTCGGACAAGACCCAGAAGGCGTTCGAGGAGATGGGGGAGGAGGAGGGCAGCAACGTCCACGTCCTCGACGACGGCGTGCCCCTCAACGTGGCCGGTCTGCGCCTCGCCGGCTGGGGCGACCCGCAGTTCACGCCGGACCGCTCCGTCAAACCCGAGGGCGACCCTCGGGAACGGAGGGACGGGCGGCGGCTGGCTCTCGCGCTCCGCGCCCAGAAGGCTGCCGGAACACCCGTCGACATCGCCGTCGCCCACAACCCCGTCCTGGCGAAGGAGACCGACGGCCTCGTGCCGCTGGCCCTCGCAGGCCACACCCATCAGCGCAGCAACGAGCTGCTGCCGCGTGACACCCGGCTGATGATCGAGGGCTCGACGGGCGGCGGCGGCCTGCGCGCGGTGGAGAAGGAGGAACCGCAGAAGGTCTCGGCGTCCGTCCTCTACCTCGACCGCGACGACGGAGGGCTGCAGGCATGGGACGAGATCACCCTCGGCGGGCTCGGCCTGACGACGGCGGAGGTCACCCGTCACCTCGCCGACGAGCCCGGCTCCTCCCCCTCGCCCTCCCCGAGTACGACGGGTCCGGGGTCCCCGTCTCCCGGACCGGCGTCCGGCTCCCCCGGGCCGACGCCCGCCGCGTCGCCGGGGCCGGCGAACTCCCCGTAACCGTTTTGGCGAACGCTCCTGCTATCCCATATGCTTCTCACGTCCCCGACGCGCTGACTCACCGGAAGCGCCCAGGTGGGCCATCAGCCCTCATCGTCTAGTGGCCCAGGACGCCGCCCTTTCAAGGCGGTAGCACGGGTTCGAATCCCGTTGGGGGCACGCACCACCTGTGCGAGACTTGTGCTCGCACGATGCTTGGTCCTGTGGAGCAGTTTGGAGTGCTCGCCACCCTGTCAAGGTGGAGGCCGCGGGTTCAAATCCCGTCAGGACCGCTTCTCTCAGGATGCGGATGCTTCGCCTCCTGAGGGGTACGCCCCGACTGGGGGTTTCGCCCCCGGACCCGGGCTGGGTAGCTCAGTTGGTACGAGCGTCCGCCTGAAAAGCGGAAGGTCGCCGGTTCGACCCCGGCCCCAGCCACAGTCGCTGAACAGCGACAAGCCCCCGTCGAGTCATCTTGAGTTCTAGTGGTCGTTGCAACACCCCAGTTCAAGGGGTGCGATGGACTTCGAGATCCGGGCGGACCGGCATCAGAAGGGGCGCCGTCTGACGCGTGAGCGGGCGGCATACTTCCGGCTCATGGAGCAGGGCTACAGCAGCAGAGAGGCCTGCCGGATCGTCGGCATCAACTTGCGGACCGGCAAGAGATGGCGCAACGGCTGGCATGCGCCGCCTACAGGGAAGCCGAAGCCTCCGATCCATGTCGAGGCTTCGGCTTCCGGCTCCTCGCGCTACCTCCAGGAGAAGGACCGCATCCACATAGCCGACCGGTTGAGGGAGAACGCCTCGATCCGGCAGATTGCCACCGAGCTGGACCGCAGCCCGTCCACGATCAGTCGAGAAGTACGCCGTAACGGCATGCCGTTACGCGGGGACGCGTCTTGCTGGGTCTACCGCCCGCATGCCGCCCATCGCCGAGCCGAACAGCGGCGCCCGCGTCCCAAGCCCGGCAAGATCGGGCAGAACTCGCAGCTGCGTGACTTCATCCAGGACCACCTCACGCTGCGATGGAGCCCGGAACAGATCTGCCACGCTCTGCGTGCACGCTTTCCCGACCGGCCGGAGATGCACGTGACGCACGAGACCATCTACCAGGCCCTCTACGTCCAGGGCCGCGGAGAACTCCGCCGCGAGCTGACCCGAGCCCTGCGAACCGGTCGCGCACGGCGCCGGCCCCACCGACAGTCCTACAAGCGCCAGCCCCGCAGCATCCCGAACATGGTGATGATCAGCGATCGTCCCGCTGAGGCCGCCGACCGGGCCGTTCCCGGCCACTGGGAGGGCGACCTCATCATCGGCAAGGATCACAAGTCCTCGATCGGCACCCTCGTGGAGCGAGCCACCCGCTACGTCCTGCTCGTCCACCTGCCGGCCGGTCACAGCGCGGGCAACACCCGAGACGCGCTGGCCGAGACCGTGAAGGACCTGCCGCCGCACCTGCGGAAGTCTCTGACCTGGGACCAGGGCTCGGAGATGGCCGCCCACCAGGCATTCACCATCGCCACCGACATCCCCGTCTACTTCTGTAACCCCGGCAGCCCCTGGCAGCGCGGCTCGAACGAGAACACCAACGGCCTGCTGCGACAGTACTTCCCGAAAGGAACAGACCTGTCCGTCCACACCCGAGACCACCTGGACGCCGTCGCAGCCGAACTCAACAGCCGCCCACGCAAAACGCTCGGCTGGGAAACCCCAGCCGAGCGCCTCGCTAAGCTCCTGGCAACAGCCAGTTGATCACTTGTGTTGCAACGACCCCTCGAATTCGCCTCACTGGGCGGGGGCTTCTGCGTGCCGGATGACGCCAGTTCTGACGCCAACGGCAGCGATCCGCTACAGCAACGTGCCCTCCAGACGCCCGAGAGCTTTCCTCTGCTCATCCAGCGAGGCATGTGCGTAGACCTGCATCGTGACGCCGTGATCGCTGTGCCCGGCTATCTGCTGGACGATGTGCACGGGGGTGCCGAGATCAAGGGCTCGCTCCGCTCGCCGCGCGGCCCGGCTCGCCGCCGGGCCGCGCGCAACGCGAGTCGCAGAAGAGGGCGCCATCGTGGTTGGGACGGCCGGCTCCACGGCCTTACGGAGCCAACTTGGAGCGAGCCTCTAAGATCATGGCCCAGATCGGGCTATTGCGGGCAGGCGAGGAGCCAGCCCGATTCGCGGAAGCGTAAGGGCCATGATCTCTCGCTCCAAGCAAGCTCCACCCCAAAGCCGCTCCGTAAGTTGTTCGGCGGTCCGGGAGGGTCGGGTGTGGCTTTAAAGCCGCTTGCCTTCGGTGGCTCCGGTGGAGTGGCCGCCCGGCTCTCCGGGACGCCTGCCTGCTGATTGAGATGTGCGAACCGGTCGCTGCTTACGGAGCTGACAGCGGGTGTTCCTCGGACCGACACCACGTCGCCGAGCCGAGGAGACGCTCATGGCAAAGCAGTTGACCCAGATCTGGGTCGGCATTGATGCCGGCAAGGCCCACCACTGGATGACCGCGGTCGACGACGCCGGTGCCGCAGTGTGGAACCAGAAAGTCCCCAACGACGAGAGTGCGATCCTCGACGCCCTCGGCAGCGTCCTTGCCCTTGCCGATCACGTGCACTGGGCCATCGACATTGCCGGCACTGCCTCCGCGCTTCTGCTGGCGCTGCTTGCATCCCACTGCCAGGAGGCCGTCTACGTGCCTGGTCGGACAGTCAACCGCATGTCCGGCGCCTATCCAGGTGAGGCCAAGACCGATGCCCGCGACGCCTATGTCATCGCAGAAACCGCCCGTGTCCGACGGGACTTCACCAGCATCGGTGTCAGCGCTCAACTGGCCGCCGACCTTGCCCTCCTCACTGCACACCGGTCCGACCTGATCACCGACCGGGTCCGCATGGTCAACCGGCTCCGCGACGTGCTCACCGGGATCTTCCCCGCACTGGAGGCTGCCTTCGACTACTCCGACCACAAAGGTGCCCTCACCCTGCTCACCGGCTACCAGACTCCGACGGCCATCCGCCGCCGCGGCCTCACTCGTCTTACGACGTGGCTGACCCGCCGGAACGTGCGCAATCCTGCAACCGTCGCGCACACCGCCGTCCAGGCCGCAGATGCTCAACACACCACGTTGCCCGGCCAGCAGGTCGCCGCGGACATCGTGGCCGACATCGCCCAGCAGATCCTCGACCTCGATGAACGCCTCAATCGCATCGACAAGCAGATCCGCTGCACCTTTCGCAGCCACCCTCAGGCTGCCGTCATCGAATCGCTGCCCGGCATGGGACCCATCCTCGGCGCCGAGTTCATCGTGGCTGCCGGGGACCTGACCTCTTACGCGAACGAAGGCCACCTCGCCTCCGCGGCCGGCCTGGTCCCCGTCCCCCGCGACTCCGGACGCCGCACCGGCAACCTGCACCGGCCCCAGCGCTACAGCCGACGCCTTCGCCGCGTCTTCTACCTCTCAGCCCAGACCAGCATCATCCGCGAAGGGCCCAACCGCGACTACTACCTCAAGAAACGAGCCGAGGGCGCACAGCACGTCCAAGCCGTCATCGCTCTCGCCCGCCGACGAGTCGCAGTCCTCTGGGCACTCCTACGCGACAACCGGCCCTTCACTGCGATGCCACCACAAGCGGCTGCGACAGCTTGACTCGCTCATTGAGACTCCGCCGACCGTGAAAGTAACCTCAGGCAGATTGACGACTCAAGTCGAGAGCTTCTTTGAAGCCGGGATGGATACGAAATACTTCTGACGCCGCATTGAATCGAGCTCTCGGGTCACGGTACCGCCAAACATACTCGGAACCACCTCCCCGACCACCGGGCTTAAGGTAGCCAACGACTGAGAATTCAAAGAGTTGACTCAGCGCAACGATTGGCTCCACCTGGGCGTTCAGCGACCTCCTAAGCCAAGCCCCCTCGAAGGCGACTAGAGAGAATTGCAGCGATCCGATCTCTTTGAGCACTTCCATGTATTCCTTGTACTGAGGTACATGTTTAGCGATTTCGTCATCCAGCTCACTGAGAAGGTAATCAGAATACTCTGGGCGCGCTTCGTGAACGGCCGTATTGTCGAACTGCGTGTCCCCCAATTCGCTTGAAGACTTATACTGATTCAAGACCTCGTTGCAAAACTGGATCACATCGCGGGGCCTCAGGAATGTGCGGTCACAGATGTGCTGATACTTATTCTGTCGACTTGGCATTTCCTTAGACTCGTCGAACACGTCCTCCCAAGTGACCCTAGGAGTCCTTTCGTCTCCCAGCGCCTTGCTGAAACGGCTCTCCATGAGCCCTTTGAGTGTCAGCCCACTACCGTACTTATCCCACTGCACCCGTTCCATGAAATTCCGTGTAATTTTATTCTTGTCCTCGAATTGCAAGTCTTGATAGATGTCGTCTCGCAGGAAAACAACGACGTTGAGTTTCTTCCCCATGTCTCGGGCTGCAACAAACAGGTCTCGGGCTGCGAGAATGAGACCGATTAGACGCTGAGCATATGGTTCGTTGCTCTTGACAAATTCCAGGTCCAACTGGTCGAAGCAGATGTAGTAGGAGTTGTCCGGATTAAGGGAGTTCAGTACGTGCTCTTGCACTGCACGGTTCACCTCCTGAATGTGAGGGGGCAACTCCTTCACGCGAACACGCTCACCTGAGAATTCGATAAATGGCATTTTGAGTACGCTCTTTAGGCGCAGCTCCCTGCTCGGACTGAAGAGTTGACGGATATCAGGGTCGCGTGATCCATAAGAATCGACCACGAAATCCTCGAGAGCCGTGATGGAGTCGAAGGATTGATCGCTCCACGGTTGGCTCTGATCGTTATTGAGTAGGATTTTTGCCAATCCCATCAGAATGAGGAATTTCCAGCTGTGGAAGTACCGACGCTCCTCCGGGACTCCGGTTTGCCCTTGCAGGTCATGATGATGCCAAGGGTAGTCATTAAAAGAATGGCCGTAAGCGAACTCGTGTGGATCTCGCTCAGTCAAGAAACGCTTATAGATGGCAGTCTTCCCCGATCCTTTCCTTCCAAGGATGAGAAATTTCCTGTTCTCCTTGGCGGAGATATAGGCCGGGTGGTCTTGGAAGCATTCACGGAGAAGGGAATCCGCGTCAGCATCGGTGGCGCCAAAATCTTCTACGTCGCGCAGGTTCAGCATGATGTTCACCCCGTCATTTGAGCTAGCTTACGGCAGTGCTCTTACCGTACTGCTGAGACGCGGAGTGTCGATCGGTATCGGCCAATTTCGTTGGCTCGTGGGGCAGCCGAGTCCAGTCAGACCGTTGAGTTGGTCGATTGCCGTACGAGCATGGCGGAGGGTGGAAAGACGGAGTCAGCGCCGACCCACAGGAGCGGCCAGCGTGGGCTACTTCGCTTCAGGGATGGCGGCCATGATCCCAGGCCTCGTGATCCGCTGGTCCCTTGCACCAGGGTGACCCGTCGTGACGCCAGTCGTGACGCCAACGAGGTTGGACGTCGGCGGTCGAGGCGGATGTCAGCGCACCATCGACCTGGGCGTAGCGGGGCCCCGCCTATCCCCTCCTCCGCCTGAAAAGCGGAAGGTCGCCGGTTCGACCCCGGCCCCAGCCACTGTCGCTGAACAGCGAAAAGCCCCCGTCGAGTCAGGCGAATTCGAGGGGTCGTTGCAACACAAGTGATCAACTGGCTGTTGCCAGGAGCTTAGCGAGGCGCTCGGCTGGGGTTTCCCAGCCGAGCGTTTTGCGTGGGCGGCTGTTGAGTTCGGCTGCGACGGCGTCCAGGTGGTCTCGGGTGTGGACGGACAGGTCTGTTCCTTTCGGGAAGTACTGTCGCAGCAGGCCGTTGGTGTTCTCGTTCGAGCCGCGCTGCCAGGGGCTGCCGGGGTTACAGAAGTAGACGGGGATGTCGGTGGCGATGGTGAATGCCTGGTGGGCGGCCATCTCCGAGCCCTGGTCCCAGGTCAGAGACTTCCGCAGGTGCGGCGGCAGGTCCTTCACGGTCTCGGCCAGCGCGTCTCGGGTGTTGCCCGCGCTGTGACCGGCCGGCAGGTGGACGAGCAGGACGTAGCGGGTGGCTCGCTCCACGAGGGTGCCGATCGAGGACTTGTGATCCTTGCCGATGATGAGGTCGCCCTCCCAGTGGCCGGGAACGGCCCGGTCGGCGGCCTCAGCGGGACGATCGCTGATCATCACCATGTTCGGGATGCTGCGGGGCTGGCGCTTGTAGGACTGTCGGTGGGGCCGGCGCCGTGCGCGACCGGTTCGCAGGGCTCGGGTCAGCTCGCGGCGGAGTTCTCCGCGGCCCTGGACGTAGAGGGCCTGGTAGATGGTCTCGTGCGTCACGTGCATCTCCGGCCGGTCGGGAAAGCGTGCACGCAGAGCGTGGCAGATCTGTTCCGGGCTCCATCGCAGCGTGAGGTGGTCCTGGATGAAGTCACGCAGCTGCGAGTTCTGCCCGATCTTGCCGGGCTTGGGACGCGGGCGCCGCTGTTCGGCTCGGCGATGGGCGGCATGCGGGCGGTAGACCCAGCAAGACGCGTCCCCGCGTAACGGCATGCCGTTACGGCGTACTTCTCGACTGATCGTGGACGGGCTGCGGTCCAGCTCGGTGGCAATCTGCCGGATCGAGGCGTTCTCCCTCAACCGGTCGGCTATGTGGATGCGGTCCTTCTCCTGGAGGTAGCGCGAGGAGCCGGAAGCCGAAGCCTCGACATGGATCGGAGGCTTCGGCTTCCCTGTAGGCGGCGCATGCCAGCCGTTGCGCCATCTCTTGCCGGTCCGCAAGTTGATGCCGACGATCCGGCAGGCCTCTCTGCTGCTGTAGCCCTGCTCCATGAGCCGGAAGTATGCCGCCCGCTCACGCGTCAGACGGCGCCCCTTCTGATGCCGGTCCGCCCGGATCTCGAAGTCCATCGCACCCCTTGAACTGGGGTGTTGCAACGACCACTAGAACTCAAGTCGTCTCGGCGGGGGCTTTCGCGTGCCTGCGACGGCAGTGGGCCGCGGGTTCGGTCGACAGTGACGACCCTGCGCTGTGGCCGGTGGTCCTCAGTCGCGCCAGTAGTTGTTGGCCGCAGCGATCGTCTGGAACTCCACGGCCACGACGCGCGTCGCTTCGATGAGGCTGTCAGGGGAGGTGGCGTAGTTGGGGCGCCCCCCGGCGAGTACGTCGAGGTCCGGCTGGATGTTGTGCACGGTGTGCCGTGCGATCGTCAGCGCCAGGGCTCGCCCCTCCTCCGCTGTCTTGGTGATCAGCGTGCCGCCCGGGATGAGGACCATGCCTTCCTCAGGTACTCGATTCATGGATCACATGATCGTCGACACAGGATCGGCCTTGTGAACTGACACTCCGCCTTGCCCAGGGACGGGTACTCAGGCAGGTCCTGGACCTCGGCGTCGCCGTCGCGTGGACGACCGGGGCGACCGGGGCGAGCACGGCCGAACTCCTCGGCTGCTTCCCCGTGCCCCTCGCGTGTCCCGTCCGCTGGAACGTGGCGGCCACTTGGAGACGGCCGGCTCAGCCGTGCCAGACGGCGCGGATCCGTTCGGCATGCGCGGCCGCCTGGCGCCGCCCCGACCGGGCCGCGCCGGGAACGCGGGACGGGTCCATGGCGTTGCGGCCGAAGGCACGACGCGCCTCGCGGTCCGGAACGACCAGCGCGGTCCGTACGCCGTGCGCCGCCAGGGAGGCGACCTGGCCGGCGGCGCCGGGAGCGGCCCCGGGCGCCTTGGGAACGGGGGCCAGCACGACCGCCCGGGAGCAGTCGTGCACCAGGTCGGCGTTGGTCGTCGAGCGGACGCCTCCGTCCACCCAGCGCCCCTCCCCGATCGTGACGGGCGGGAACAGGGGAGGCAGCGCACAACTCGCGGCCGTCGCCCGCAGCAGGTCGACCCCGCTGCCGGCGCTGAAGCCGGCTGTCGCACCGGTGAGAGCGTCGACCGCGAACAGCCGCAGGGGCCGCTCCGGCCACGCCCGGCCCGGCAGTTGGCGTCCGATCGCATCGAGGAGTTCGCTCTCCGGTACGTCGCGCACCGCCAGCGCCAGCCTGCTCAGCCGCTTGAGCACGGTCCCCGGATCACGTGAACCGAGGGCGGCCCACAGGTACTTGACGGTCATGGCGAAGGTGACGGCCGGCTCCAGGATGGTGCGCTCCTGGCTGATCTGTTCCGCGTACAGGTCCGCCGGCGCTGCCCCCGCGGCCAGTTCCACGGCGAGCAGCGAGCCGGCCGACGTACCTGCGAGCAGGTGGGCGCCGCTGAGATCCACACCGGCTTCTGCCAGCCCTGCCAGCAGACCGGCCTGCCACGCGTACGCGGTCAGTCCTCCCCCGCCGAGCACCAGTGCCGTGTCCGCCACGCCCACCCTTCCCGCTAAACGAGGACTACTCCCCGTTTCCGTCGGGGACGCTAACATCCCAACCGGGGAACAGTCCACGCTTCCGTACGGTCCGAAGACCCGGGGGCGGCAGAGGACCGTCTGCTGCAGAAAGGGGGACCCGTGACGCTGCGGCGCGACGCCCGGCGCAATCGCGATGCGCTGCTCTCGGCCGCGCGGGAGGTGTTCGCCGCGCTGGGGCTCGACGCTCCGCTCGACGAGATCGCCCGCCGCGCGGGGGTGGGCAACGCGACGCTGTACCGGCACTTCCCCAACCGGGCCGCGCTGGTCGAGGCCGTATTCCACGAGCTGCTGACCGGGACCCGGCGCAGGGGTGAAGAGGCGCGGGCCGAGCCCGACGCGTGGACCGGGCTGACTCGCTATCTGGACGGGATATTCGAGGGCCTGGCTGCCGACCGGGGCGCCAACGACCTGATGACCACGGGCCTGGAGGGCGTCCCCTCGCTCGACGCACTGCACGCCCACAATCTGGAGACGGTCGGGATGCTTCTCTCCCGCGGCCAGGAGCAGGGCACCGTGCGGGACGACGTCGTCGCCGAGGACCTGCTCCTCGCCCTCGCCGCGCTCGGCCGGGTGGTACCGGCCTGCGCCGAGGCCGCCCCCGGCGCCTGGCGCCGCTTTCTCGCTCTCTTTCTCGACGGCCTTCGCGCCGAGGCGGGGCGGCCCCTGCCCGGGCCGCCCCTCAGCCTCGACCAACTCGGCCGCGTACTCCACGACTTGGGCCCCCACAGGACGAGGGCCTCGCGCTGAGGACAGGCGCCGCGGTGGCGGCGCCTGCCCTGCCCGGCAACGGCTCGGGTTCCGAACCGGTGGAGGATCAGTAGGGCGCGTACAGACCCGTCCCGTTCTCGTTGGCGAAGGAGCCGCCGAAGCCGGCCCCCGCGGCCGGGGTGCCGAGGTCGACGGGGTTGAAGGCGAGCGAACCGGCCGACGTGAGGCCGGCCGAGGTGCCGCGCAGCGACCAGACGGCGCCCGTCCCGTTCTCCTCCGGTGCGGAGACGGCGAGTTCGGCCTTGGCGTCCTTGGTGACGTCGAGCAGGCGCACCGCGCCGCCGAAGCGGTCGCCGGCCTCGGCCACGCCCGGGATCCCCGCGGTGTCCTGGTGGAAGGCCTGGGCGCCGGTGCCGCTGAGTCCGCCGGAGCGGCCCTTGAGCAGGACCACGGCGCCCGCCGCCGACTTGTTGCCGATGGCTTCGAAGGGCACGCCGGCGGCGAGGTCCGCGTAGCCGTCGCCGTTGACGTCGCCCGCGTCGAGCCGCGCGCCGAACTGGTCGCCCTTCTCGCTGGTGCCCGGGACGCCCGCGCTGTTCTGGGTGATCGTCCTGGTGCGGGTGGCGCTGGGCCCGTCGGCAGTGCCGTAGTAGACCTTCACGGTGCCGGGGTCGTACGGCAGTTCCTCGGTGATGTCGCCCGGGACCGTGCGGGTGGCCAGGTCGCCCTTGCCGTCCTTGTCGAAGTCGCCGACGACGGCGGTGGCCGCGGACTTGAGCTGCTTCGGCTCCGTCGAGAGTCCGGAGGCGGTGCCCTGCCAGAACCGGCCGCCCTCGGCGTGGTTCTGGTACGCGTAGAAGGTGGCCAGGTCGTCGACGCCGTCGCCCGTCATGTCGCCCGCCGCGACGGTGTGGATGTCGTTGTCGGTGGTGAACATGTCGATCTGCTGCTCGTCCGCCGCCTCGCCGCCGCGGGTGAACGGGCCGGAGAGCACCGAGCGCGTCTCCCAGTCGTCGCCGTGCTGCATGAAGAGATCGGCGTTGCCGTCGCCGTCGAAGTCCCCGGCCGCCATGTTGGCCCCGGCCTGCCAGTAGGGCTCGGCAGGGGCCTCGATGGTCGCCGAGCCCTGCCCGCTGATCCCGCCTCCGCGGCCCCAGAGCACGGTCACCGTGCCGTAGCCGGACGTGCCGACCTGCTCGCCGGAGGACCACACCGCGAGGTCGGTGAGGCCGTCGCCGTCGAGGTCGCGGGCGACCACCTTGGCTCCGAAGCGGTCGTCGGTCTCGGCCACGCCCGGGACGCCCGCGGTGTTCTGGTCGATGTACGTGCTGGACGCCGTCCGCAGCCCGGAGGCCGAGCCGTAGGTGACCACGACGTAACCGGCCCTGGCCTGGCCGCCGACCGTGGCACCGGACGCGGTGGTCGCCACGTCCTGGAAGCCGTCTCCGTCGAAGTCCTCCCGCACGGAAGCCGATTGGGCCGCCGCCCCCTTCGCGGCCCCCGCCTGCCCCGACTGGGCCGCCGAGCCCGGCTGGGCCGGCTCCGCACGGCCGGCCGCGGACGCCGTGCCTCCCGCAAGAACGACGGCCAGGCCGGCCGCGGCGGCGCACAGTGTGCGAACGCGCATTTCCCCTCCAAGTCCCCCCGGATGCGCCTGATGGCGCCGGTACGCAGATGAGACCAGCGGAGCGCACGAAAAGTTGTGCAGGGACCCTGATCCTCCCGAACCAGGACCGAACCGTGCCGACCCGTACCCACCCGCACCGACCCGTACCGACCGCCCCGGACTCCCGCTGTCCGAGCCGAATTCGGCGCGCGGGTACGGTTACAGAAATCAAGCTTGCTTGCTTGGATGGACGTCGTACGTATCCCTCACCCCCCACGGGAGACGAACATGCCACCCTCAGCATCCGCCTCCGCACCGGCGCCTCCGCCCCGCGAACCGCGAAGACTGCGCCGCCTCAAGGGACTTGCCGCCGCCGCGGTGCTCGCCGGATCGGCCCTGTTCGCGACGGGCTCCGCCGCCACCGCGTCGCCCGGGGAGTCCCCCAAGGCCGCCGAAACGCCGGGCCTGCAGGTGCTCAGTTACAACACCTTCCTGTTCAACAAGCTCATCTATCCCAACTGGGGCCAGGACCACCGCGGGGACGCGATCCCCGACGCGGACTTCTTCCAGGGCCACGACGTGGTCGTACTCCAGGAGGCGTTCGAGAACTCGGTCTCCGACAAGCTCCAGGAGAAGGCCGCCGCTCAATACCCGCACCAGACACCGGTGCTGGGCAGGAGCAAGGACGGCTGGGACGCGACCGGCGGCTCGTGGTCCGACATCGCGCCCGAGGACGGCGGAGTCACGATCCTCAGCAAGTGGCCGGTCGTCCACAAGGAACAGTTCGTCTACGACCACGGCTGCGGCGCCGACTACCTCTCCAACAAGGGCTTCGTCTACGCCGTGCTCGACGTGAACGGCGCCAAGGTGCACGTCGTCGGCACGCACGTGCAGGCGGGCGACTCGGCCTGCGGCGACGGCGAGCCGCAGAAGATACGTGCCGAGCAGTTCCGCGCGATCGACTCGTTCCTCGACGAGAAGAAGATCCCCGCGGACGAACAGGTCATGGTCGCGGGCGACTTCAACACCGACTCCCGCGGCGAGGAGTACGCGTCCATGCTCGCCAACGCGGACCTCGCTTCCGCGGACGCCCGCACGGGGCACCCCTACTCCTCGGACCACGTGGAGAACACCATCGCCAAGGGCCGGAGCGACAACGGCAGCCGGTCGGACCTTGACTACGTGCTGCACCGCAACGGCCATGCCCGGCCTGCCGGCTGGGAGAACGAGGTCGTCAAGGAGGAGACCGCACCCTGGGAGTCCTCCGAGGGCACCTTCACCAACCTCTCCGACCACTACCCGGTGATCGGCGGCCCCGCCTCGTAACACAGCGGCGCATCGAATGCGGAGGGCCCCGCCGGCGTCCGGCGGGGCCCTCGCTCTGCTTCACACGCTCAAGGCGGTGCCTCACACGCTCAAGGCGGTGCCTCACACGCTCAAGGCGATCACACGCCCGGGCTCACACGCCCAGGACCGCCCCTGTGAGCTTTCGGTGAGTCAGGCTCGGCGGCGGTGCGCCTTCCTGCGTACGGGAGTCGCCACGTCGTCCTCGGCGTGGGCGCGGTTGCTGCATGGTCACCCATACGCCCGCGACGGCGGCAAACGCGCTGATGGCAGCACACACGGTATTGATCACCTCGGTCACTGCCACGGTTCTCCCCTCCTCCACCGGATCGGGCCTGCGCTGCGGTCTCTGACACCGTCTCATTCGCGTACGGACCACGGCAGCAGGTTTTTCCACCACGCTTCGCCGCCGTCGCCGCGGCGCCGGGCGTCGAGGCCGAGGAAGACCGCGGCACCCCCCACCGCCCAGGCAGCGAGCACCAGGTACGGCGTCGCGTGCTGGTTGCCCGGGAAATAGACCGCCGTGTGCTGGGCGTTCACGGACGCTCCCGGGGGCAGCCACCGGCCGACCTGGCCCAGTACGGACGGGAGCAGCGGCCAGGACACGGCGCCGCCGGAGGAGGGGTTGCCGAGCAGCACCATGACGAACCAGGTGGGGATCATCGCCCAGCGCCCGATGAGGGCGTTGAACATCAGGAACACCATGCCCGACGTGAACATCGTCAGCGTGAGGATCATCCAGGAGTGCACGAACGGCAGGTGCACGGCCTGGAGGAACCAGCTCACCATCGCCGCGATGATGAAGCCGCCGAGCAGCGCGTACGAGGCGATGAAGGAGAGCCGGGCGACGGGGGAGAGATCCGGCACGTTGACGCTGAGCTGGATCGCGCCGATGAAGCCGATGATGTCGGCGGCGAGGGTCATGTAGAAGATCGTCAGCCCGCGCGGGTCCCCCTTGCCGAGCGGCTTCAGATCGCCGACCGTCACGCGTACGCCCGTCTTCTGCCCCACCTTCGGTGCCGTCTCCTGCAGCACCTCGGCCACCGAGGCGCCGGCGGCGCTGGAGAGGTCCAGCCTGACGCGTTCACGGGCGTCCATCCGCAGCACCGCGAAGACCTCCTGGTCCTCGACTGCCTCCTTGGCCTGCGCGAACGTGCCGTAGCGGTGCAGCTCGAGCGAGGAGCCGAGCGCCTGCTCCAGGCCGTCGACGAAGGCGCGGGCGCGGCCCTCGTCCTCGATCTGGCCCACGACCGCCGCGGGGATGTCCCGGGGTGTCGGGTCGGCCATGGCATAGGTGTAGGAGCCGGCGAAGAGACCGGCCGCCGCCGCGACGATGAGCGCGAGCACGGTCGCGGGAAAGAACGGCGTGTGCGTGAAGATCCGCCATCGGGCGCGCAGCCCGTGGGGCGGGTGCTGCACACCCCGCGCGCCGTGCGGCTGCTGTGACTGCGGTCGCGACCGCGACTTGTCCGCGCCGGGCTCCGGTTCCTGCTGCTCGCTCATGCGCGACACCCTAGGTCTCACTTGTTCTGATACGTATGCATTCATCCCCTTCATGAATTGGTTGGCCGCCGGATTCGGTGAGGTGCGATCCTGGAGCCGGTATGCCGACATCCACGTCCCCCACCCCGTCCTTCGACGCTCTCCGCGAGCGTCTGCCCGAGCTGATGCTGCGCGACCGGCAGCGGCTGGGGCGGCGCCTCGACGGCGCACGCAAGGTCCGCAAGCCCGAGGCGCGCGACGCCGTCCTCGCGGAGATCTCCGCGGCCATGGACGACTCGGAGCTGAAGGTGGCCTCCCGGCGCGAGTCCCTGCCGTCGATCACATATCCGGAGCAGCTCCCGGTCAGCCGGAAGAAGGACGAGATCCTCGCGGCGATACGGGACCACCAGGTCGTGATCGTCGCGGGCGAGACCGGGTCGGGCAAGACGACGCAGATCCCCAAGATCTGCATGGAGCTGGGCCGCGGCATCCACGGGACGATCGGGCACACGCAGCCTCGCCGGCTCGCGGCCCGCACGGTCGCCGAACGCGTCGCCCACGAGCTGAAGTCGCCGCTCGGCGAATCCGTCGGCTGGAAGGTCCGCTTCACCGACCAGGTGGGGGAGAACACACTGGTCAAGCTGATGACGGACGGCATCCTGCTCGCCGAGATCCAGCAGGACCGCGAGCTGCGCCAGTACGACACGATCATCATCGACGAGGCGCACGAGCGAAGCCTCAACATCGACTTCCTTCTCGGCTATCTGGCACAACTGCTGCCCAGACGCCCGGAGTTGAAGGTCGTGATCACCTCCGCCACGATCGATCCGGAACGGTTCTCCCGGCACTTCGGCGATGCGCCGATCGTCGAGGTCAGCGGCCGCACGTATCCGGTGGAGGTGCGCTACAGGCCGCTGCTCGAAGAGGATTCCGACGAGCGCGACCGCGACCAGACCACGGCGATCTGCGACGCCGTCGACGAACTCCAGGCCGAAGGGCCCGGCGACATCCTGGTCTTCCTCTCCGGCGAGCGCGAGATCCGGGACACGGCGGACGCGCTGGAGAAACGTCTCGTACGGAGGGGAGCCGCCGCCGCGTCCGGCACCGAGATCCTCCCCCTCTACGCCCGCCTCTCCCACGCCGAACAGCACCGCGTCTTCCAGGCGCACACGGGCCGCCGCGTCGTCCTGGCGACGAACGTCGCGGAGACCTCCCTCACCGTCCCCGGCATCAAGTACGTCGTGGATCCGGGCACGGCCCGCATCTCGCGCTACAGCCACCGCACCAAGGTGCAGCGGCTGCCCATCGAGCCCGTCAGCCAGGCCAGCGCCAACCAGCGCAAGGGCCGCTGCGGCCGTACGTCCGACGGCATCTGCATCAGGCTCTACTCCGAGGACGACTTCCTCACCCGGCCGGAGTTCACGGACGCCGAGATCCTCCGTACGAACCTGGCCTCCGTCATCCTGCAGATGACCGCGGCAGGCCTCGGCGACATCGAGAAGTTCCCCTTCATCGACCCGCCGGACCACCGCAGCATCAAGGCCGGTGTCCAGCTCCTGGAGGAACTGCACGCGCTGCAGACCTCCACCGCTGCGAGGACGAAGGACGCCAAGGAACCCCAGGGCACCAAGGGGGCCAAGGGCGCCAAGGGCAGCGGCAAGGACGGCAAGGACGGCCGGAACCGCCTCACCTCCACCGGGCGCAAGCTCGCACAGCTCCCCGTCGACCCGCGGCTGGCACGCATGGTGCTGGAGGCCGAGCGGAACGGATGCGTGCGCGAGGTGATGGTGATCGTCGCGGCCCTGTCCATCCAGGACCCCCGCGAACGCCCCTCGGACAAGCAGCAGCAGGCCGACCAGCAGCACGCCCGGTTCCGCGAGGAGGGCAGCGACTTCCTCGCCTTCCTCAACCTGTGGCGTTACGTGCGGGAGCGGCAGAAGGAGCTGTCCTCCTCGGCCTTCCGCCGCATGTGCAAGGCGGAATTTCTCAACTACCTGCGTATACGCGAGTGGCAGGACATCTACGCGCAGCTGCGCCAGGTCGCCAAGGCGATGGACATCCTGCCGGCCTCGTCCTCGCGGGAGGCTCCGGCCGACGCGGTGCACCAGTCGCTGCTGGCAGGGCTCCTCTCCCACGTCGGGCTCAAGGACACCGACAAGAACGAGTACCTGGGCGCGCGCAGCGCCAAGTTCGCGGTCTTCCCCGGCTCTTCGCTCTTCAAGAAGCAGCCGCGCTGGCTGATGTCCGCCGAACTGGTGGAGACCTCGCGGCTGTGGGCCCGCGTCAACGCCAAGGTCGAACCGGAGTGGATCGAGCCGCTCGCCGAACACCTGGTCAAACGCACCTACAGCGAACCGCACTGGGAGCAGAAGCAGGCGGCTGTCATGGCGTACGAGCGCGTGACGCTCTACGGCGTGCCGCTCGTCGCCGAGCGCAAGATCGCCTACGGGCGCATCGACCCGGAGACGTCCCGCGACCTGTTCATCCGGCACGCCCTGGTCGAGGGCGACTGGCGCACACACCACCGTTTCTTCCATGACAATCGCAAACTCCTCGACGAGGTCGAGGAGTTGGAGCACCGGGCACGCCGGCGGGACATCCTCGTCGACGACGAGACGCTGTACGACTTCTACGACGAGCGCGTCCCCGGGCACGTCGTCTCCGGCTCCCACTTCGACTCCTGGTGGAAGAAGCAGCACCGCGAGGACCCCGACCTGCTCAACTTCGAGAAGTCGATGCTCATCAACGAGCAGGCGGAGGAGATCAGCCGCAGCGACTACCCGGACGTGTGGCAGCAGGGCGAGCTGACGCTGCGCGTCACCTACCAGTTCGAGCCGGGCACCGACGCGGACGGCGTGACCGTCCACGTACCCCTGCAGGTCCTCAACCAGATCGAGCCCGGGGGATTCGACTGGCAGATCCCCGGGCTGCGCGAGAGCCTCGTCACCGAGCTCATCCGCTCACTGCCCAAGGCCGTCAGGCGGCACTACGTCCCGGCGCCGGACTTCGCCGCGCGCTTCCTGCGCACCGCGGCGCCGGGCCCGGAGCCGCTGACGGCCGTCCTCGCCCGCGACCTGCAGCGCATGGTCGGAGTGCCCTTCCACGCGGGCGACTTCGACCTGGCGAAGGTCCCGGACCATCTCAAGGTCACCTTCCGGGTGACGGACGAACGTCGCCGCACCCTCGCCGAGTCCAAGGACCTGGAGGAGCTGCAGCACAGCCTCCGGGACAAGACGCAGGCCGCGATCGCCCGCGCCTTCGAGTCGTCCGAGCGTGCACAGCGGAAGAAGGCGGGGGAGAGGCACGCGGAGACGGCCCGGTCTTCAGCCCGGCCCTCGGACCGGTCCGCGGCACAGTCGTCGGCGGGGCCCTCCGCGGCGTCCGCCGAAGCCCCCGGCACCGGACGCGCCGACGACGCGGCTCCCGCCCTCTCCTCGCGCACGGGCCTGACCGGCTGGACGATCGGCGCCCTCCCCCGCGTCTTCGAAGCCAGGCGCGGCGGTCAGCCCGTGAAGGCGTACCCGGCGCTGGTGGACGACGGCGACTCCGTCTCCGTTCACCTCTTCGACACGGAGGCCGAGCAGCAGCAGGCCATGTGGCGCGGCACGCGCCGGCTGATCCTGCTCAACATCCCCTCCGACCCGGCCAAGTTCGCCGCCTCGAAGCTGTCCAACCCGCAGAAGCTGGCTCTCTCCCGCTCTCCGCACGGCAGCGTGCAGGCTCTCTTCGAGGACTGCGTGACGGCCGCCGCCGACCGGCTCATCGCCGCGCACGGCGGTCCCGCGTGGGACGAGGAGAGCTTCCGCAAGCTCTTCGACGCCGTGCGCACGGACCTGGTCGACGTCACGCTGAAGACGGTCAGGCAGGTCCAGGAGGTGCTCGCCGCCTGGCACTCGTGCGAGCAGCGCCTGCGCGGCGTGACGAGCCCGGCGCTGGCCGAGTCCGCCGAGGACGTACGGCAGCAGCTCGCCGCCCTCGTCTGCCCCGGCTTCGTCACGCTCCACGGCACGGCACGCCTCCCGGACCTGCTGCGCTACCTCGTCGCTGCCGACCGCCGCCTGACGCAGATGCCGAACAACGCCGAGCGGGACCGTACGCGGATGGCCAAGGTCAAGGAGATGCACGACGAATACCTGTGGCTGCTGGAGCAGTTCCCCAGGGGGAGGCCCGTGCCGCGGGCGGCGCTCGACATCCGCTGGATGATCGAGGAGCTGCGCGTCAGCTACTTCGCCCACGCGCTCGGCACCGCCCACCCCGTCTCGGACAAACGGATCATGAAAGCGGTGGACGCGGCGGCGCCGTGAGCGTGACATGTACGTCGCTGAAAGTGAGTTCGCGACGCTCACCGGGCTGCTGTAGAGTCTCGTTCGCGCCCGCACGCCGGGCGCTCGCGCAAGGTCCTGTGGAGCAGTTTGGAGTGCTCGCCACCCTGTCAAGGTGGAGGCCGCGGGTTCAAATCCCGTCAGGACCGCAGAGATCGACAGCCCGTCCCCGCTCGCCGGGGGCGGGCTGTTCCACGTGCACCCCGGGCGTGCGACTGTGAAGCGCCGTCGTGGAAGTGCCCCCGTGGCCCTGACGACTTGGAGCGCCCCGTGACAGTCCCGTCGGAGATACGCACGGCCCACTTCTGGTTCGATCCGTCCTGCCCGTACACATGGCTGACCTCCCGGTGGCTGCTGGAGGTCGCCAAGGTCCGCCCGGTGCGGGTGCGTTGGCACCTGATGAGCCTCTCGGTGCTCAACGAAGGCCGCGACGACGACCCGGAAGGGGACCCTGAGGGCTGGCTGTGGGTCCCCGTGCGCATCTGCGCCGCCGTGCTGGAGGAGTACGGGCAGGAGGCGCTCGCGAGGCTCTACACAGCCCTGTGGACGGTCGGCGGCGGCGAACAGGAGTGGCTGGGCGACCTGCACGACTCCCTGGAGAAGGCGGGGCTTCCCCGGACTCTCGCCGACGCCGGCATGACGACGGCCCACGACGAGGCCATACGAGCGTCGACAGCCGAGGCCGTGGGGCTGGTCGGCACACATGTCGGAACCCCGGTGATCTCCGTGTCCGGGCACGGAGATCACCACGGGGGCGGGCACGGGCACGGGGAGATGGATGGAGACCGGGAGGGGGAGCGGGCCGGTGCCGGTCAGGCACGTACCGCGTTCTTCGGGCCGGTCGTCTCCGAGGTCCCCACCGGTGAAGCGGCCGCACGGCTGTGGGACGGCGTCCTGCTCGTGGCCTCGACTCCGGGATTCCACGAACTCCAGACCTCGCGCCCGCCCGCACCCGGGCCTTCTTGACGGCAAACCGTCCCGCCGGTACTTCTCGTATAGGGAGGTGGGGCATCAATGGGGACAACTCCGCGCGGCCCACGGCGGCGTGAGACCAAGGCGCTCCTGCGGGCGCACCTGGCGGCCGCCACCCGGTACCGGCACGTGACGCGTCACTGCCCCGTCTGCCACCGGCTGCTGCGCCTGGCGATGGAGCACACGGCGGAGGAGCCCGAGGACGAGCACCCGGACGGGCACGCCGACGGGCACAGCACCGGGCACCCGGACGGACGCGCCGAGCGGCACACGGAGCGCCCCAGGGAGCCACGCCGGGTCTCCGCGTCCAACTAGTCAACGCCCGTTCCGGATAAGGGCGTTCAGTGTGGAGCTGTGAAGCTGCGGGGCATCGGCTGACGAGAGGTTGCTCACTACCTCAGAGTGATCGGTCCCGACAAGTCACAGCAGATGTGACGGGAGTCACTGGTTCCGTTCCGGATGGGGAGGAACTTACGCCCTTCTCACCACGCGCCAATTTAATATGTGCAATTGCACTACGTCTCATTGCCCTCACCGTCGACCCACAGCGGACGTAGCGGCACACCCAACTCCCCCTGTCGCGGCACCAGTCGAGCCCGCCGTCTTGCTGCCCGACCGGCGCCGGCCGGGCAGCGTGACCGAATGCGATCCGCTTCCGACCAGTCCGGACACGACCAGTCCGGACACGGCAGGTCCGAGCACAAAAAGATCGCGCCGGACCCGGCGGAGTCCAGCGCGATCAACGATCAAGCGCCGTTGGGGACAGCGGCCTGATGTCTGTTGCCTCGGGCGCCGATCCGGGGTGAGGGCCCCGAATACGCCCTGTTATGCAGTTATTTCGCCTGATCAAACTTCACTGCGCTGCTGCGGGATGCCCGCGAGCAGTGCGCGCACCTCCGCCTCGCGGTAGCGGCGATGACCACCGAGCGTGCGGATCGACGTGAGCTTGCCTGCCTTTGCCCAGCGTGTGACCGTCTTCGGGTCCACGCGGAACATCGTGGCAACCTCAGCCGGGGTCAACAGCGGCTCGGCATCAGGGGTGCGAGCGGTCATGAGCGGCCTCCTCGGAGGAACCGAACCATACGGTTCTTTCCTTAAATTCTGCACCTTGGCCCGCGTTGCCCGATATGGACGTACGCGAGCCGAGTCGGTTATAGGACGAACGGCTTGTCCTCGGCACTACAACTACACCATCTGTCCAGCCACGTCGGCCAAACCGATGGAATTGCCCTCTGAGGTGTAGAACCTCGACGGATGCCGATGGACCGCCCCATAGCGGACAGTCACACCACCGTGACGAACAGTCACAGGGTGACCAAGCAGCATCAGCCCCACCAAGGTGGGCAATACCGATCTTTCCGACCATAGTTGGATGGATGGAGCCCCCGTCGAACTCCTTGTCCTATTTTGACACGAGGGACTGCTCTGAGAGCAAGGCCCCGGAAAGTGCTGTCCGTCACGCTTGAGGCTTTGGCCCCTTTCGGGACCTTGGTCCTGGAGGTCCGTGACGTACGCAACCCCCGTGGGCCCCAGTCCGTGTTCAGTTCACGAACACAGCTCGATCGTGAACCGCCACGCACCGAACCCGCGTAGTCAGTTGGCGAACTGCAGTTCTCTCACACTCCGCCAGCGGTCCGTGAGCCGCTCGTAGGCGACGCCGGCCCGCTCCCCGTCCCCTTCTCGCAGGGCCGCGATTCCCTCCGCCACATCGGCGGCGGAATCGTCGTCGGCAAGCTGCTCCTCGGGGATCGCGTGTGCCAGACCGCCGTAGTCCAGTTCGACGAGGGACCGCGGATGGAACTCCTCCAGCCATCTGCCCACGTCGACCAGGCCGTCGACGAGCGGCCCCTCCTCCAACTCCTCGCGGAGCACCTTCAGACCACGGGCGAGGCGGCGCCGCGCCTGGACCATCGGCGTGCGATAGCGGAGGACGAACTGCTGAACGCTCTCCTCACCCGTTCCAGGCTTCGCAAACTCTTTCTCTTCCGAAGAAAAAAGAACGAACCAGCGCACGGGGACATGCCAGAGGGCGGTACGGATCCACGGACGCGCATCGGGATTGCGCGTCAGCCAGCGCTCATAGTCCGCGGCGGCCTGACGCCGCACGACCGGAGGCACAGCGGCGTCCAGCACCGTCTGCGGCATCGCCACCTCCTGCTCGCCCGCCGCCTGCGACAGCGCCGCAAGCGCCTGCCAGCCCCGCAGGCGCGTACGCCATGGGCACACGCAGACCACACCGTCCACCTCGGCCACGAAGGCGTCGGCACTCTCCCGCACGGGCACGGCGACCGGCGGTACGGGCAGCAGATCGGCGAGCGAACGCCGCAACTCGTCCTGGGCGGTGGGCACCCGGTCCCGCTTCGCGTACCGCACCCAGTGCGCCCGCTCCGGCTCCGGGAACGCGGCCAGTGGCTCGTACACCCGCAGATACGCCGCGTACGGGACGATGACCGACGCCTGCTGAGCCACGCGTTTCCTCCAGAATCTCGCCTGCAAGAGCTCCCGCGGGAGCCCGGGTCCGCCCCTGCCGGGCGCACCCCGAAGGACAGTTGACTACCACCGATCGTGGCACCGCAACGATGCGGCCGCGCGCAGGTCGTACCCTGCTGTCGACCGGCCCTCCACGCCGTTCCGCGCCACAAGCACGGAAGGCGACAAAGAGGGCGTACAACCGCGACATCAGGAGTCACCACCGTGGCTGACGTACGTCCCTCCCCACAGCACACCGCGGCGCCCACCATCAGCGCCGGCGGAGCGAGTGGCACGGGGATTCTGCGGACCCTCTTCCGGTCCGAGCAGGGCGGGCACGAGCAAGTCGTGCTGTGCCAGGACCGCGCCAGCGGCCTCAAGGCAGTGATCGCCCTCCATTCCACCGCCCTCGGCCCCGGTCTGGGCGGCACAAGGTTCCACCCCTACGCAGGGGAGGAGCACCCCGAGGAGGCCGCGCTGCTGGACGCGCTGAACCTCGCTCGCGGCATGTCGTACAAGAACGCGATGGCCGGCCTCCCCCACGGCGGCGGCAAGGCCGTGATCATCGGCGATCCCGCCAAGATCAAGACCGAGGAGCTGCTCCTCGCCTACGGACGCTTCGTGGCGTCCCTGGGCGGCCGCTACGTCACCGCCTGCGACGTGGGCACGTACGTGCAGGACATGGACGTCGTCGCGCGCGAGTGCCGCTGGACGACCGGCCGCTCCCCCGAGCAGGGCGGCGCCGGCGACTCCTCCGTGCTCACCGCGTTCGGCGTCTTCCAGGGCATGCGGGCCAGCGCGCAGCACCTGTGGGGGGCGCCCACGCTGCGCGGCCGTACGGTCGGCATCGCCGGAGTCGGCAAGGTCGGGCACCACCTCGTGGAGCACCTCCTGGAGGACGGGGCGCGCGTGGTGGTCACGGACGTGCGGCCCGAGGCGGTCGAGCGCGTGCGCGCGGCGCATCCGGAGGTCGAGGGCGTCGCGGACACCGCGACGCTGGTCCGCTTCGAGGGGCTGGACGTCTACGCGCCCTGTGCCCTCGGCGGCGCCCTGGACGACGCGACCGTCCCGGCCCTCACCGCCAAGGCCGTGTGCGGGGCCGCCAACAACCAGCTGGCGCACCCGGGCGTGGAGAAGGACCTCGCCGGGCGCGGCATCCTCTACGCGCCGGACTACGTGGTGAACGCGGGCGGCGTGATCCAGGTCGCGGACGAGCTGCTGGGCTTCGACTTCGCACGTGCCAAAGCAAAGGCTGCAAAGATCTTCGACACCACGCTCTCGATCTTCGACCGCGCGGCGACGGACGGTGTTCCGCCCGCGGCGGCCGCGGACCGCATCGCCGAGATGCGGATGGCCGGAGGCGGCTCGGGGGGCGACGGCGCCGAGGAATCGTACGGCTGATCCTGTCGGGACTCTTCCCGTGGACCCCTCGGCGGGTCGACACTCGGACGCACGGTAAAATGAGAGCTGACCAGCGAAGAGAGAGCCACCGGCGGCGCCTGCCGGCGGCCGTGTCGTGCGGGCGGCGTACCGTACGGCGGCGGAAGCAGGTACCGTTGAAGCCCTACGGGCCGGTCTCTCCTTCGAGGGTCCGCTCTGAATTGTGAACGCGTGTCAAGACTCTGGGGCCGTCGAGCCCCGTCGTTGAGGGGGTCGAGCCATGGGGCGCGGCCGGGCCAAGGCCAAGCAGACGAAGGTCGCCCGCCAGCTGAAGTACAACAGCGGTGGGACGGACCTCTCGCGTCTGGCTGAGGAGCTGGGCGCATCGACCTCGAACGAGCCGCCGAACGGCGACCGCTTCGAGGACGATGAGCGTGACGACGACCCGTACGCGCAGTACGCGGACGGGTACAACGACGAGGAGGACGAGGGCCAGTCCTCCGACTCTTCGGCGCACCGGCGCCGGAGCTGACGTCCACAGATCCCTGCCCGGTCCGGCGTAAGCCGGACCGGGTTCTGTGCTGTTCCGGGCGCTGTCGCGCTCGATGACGTCGCGGCCTGTGCTCTCACCGCCCGCGCTGTTCCGGCCGGGGCTGTCCCGGCAGATGCTGCACCGGAGCACGCCGGCGGCGCCGCCTGTATCCGCGGCCGGTCACCGCGCATAGTCACCCGCGAGAGTCACGGCCCCGCCGCCGGCGGGGCGCCCGGTGATCTCCCCCGCCACCCAGGCGTCCACTCCGCGGTCCGCGAGAGTGGCGAGCGCCGCTCCGGCAGACTCCTGCGGCACCACGGCGACCATGCCGACGCCCATGTTCAGGGCGCTCTCCAGCTCGCCCCGTGCCACGTCACCGGCCTGCCCGACCAGGTCGAACACCGGGCCCGGCGTCCATGTCCCGCGGTCGACCCGGGCCTGCATCTCCTCCGGCACGACGCGGGCGAGGTTGCCCGCGAGACCGCCGCCGGTGATGTGCGAGAAGGCGTGCACCTCCGTCGTACGGGTCAGCGCGAGGCAGTCCAGCGAGTAGATCCTGGTGGGCTCCAGCAGCTCCTCGCCGAGGGTGCGGCCGAACTCCGGCACGTGCCTCTCCAGGGCCCAGCCGGCGCGCTCGAAGAGTACGTGCCTGACCAGCGAGTACCCGTTCGAGTGAAGACCGGAGGAGGCCATGGCGATCACGGCGTCCCCCGTACGGATTCGATCCGCGCCCAGCAGCGCATCGGCCTCGACCACGCCCGTACCGGCGCCCGCCACGTCGTACTCGTCGGGGCCGAGCAGCCCCGGATGCTCGGCGGTCTCGCCGCCGACGAGGGCGCAGCCCGCCAGCACGCAGCCCTCCGCGATGCCCTTGACGATCTGGGCGACGCGCTCGGGGACGACCCTGCCGACGCAGATGTAGTCGGTCATGAAGAGCGGTTCGGCGCCGCAGACGACCAGGTCGTCCACGACCATCGCCACCAGGTCGTGGCCGATGCTGTCGTGCTGGTCCATGCGCTGCGCGACGGCGACCTTCGTGCCGACGCCGTCGGTGGCCGAGGCCAGCAGGGGCCGCTCGTACCGCTTGAGCACGGAGGCGTCGAAGAGGCCGGCGAAGCCGCCGAGCGTGCCCACCGACTCGGGGCGCTGGGCCTTCTTGACCCACTCCTTCATGAGCTGGACGGCGCGGTCGCCCGCCTCGATGTCCACGCCGGCGGCCGCGTAGGTCGCGCCGGAAGATTCAGCAGGCTCGGCAGGCATGGGGTCGGCTCTCTCGGGTCGTGGGGGCATGCGGGCGGGAGTCCGCGGGACTGCGGCCTGCCATGGGCGGGCCGGCTACGGGCGTCGCAGCGCGTCGGTGCCGCCGACGCCGGCGGTGAGCGTCCCGACGCCGTCGACGTCCGGAACGGAGGGCTGCTCGGTGCTGTGCCCGTTGCCCGCTTCGGCGCCGGGCGCCGCCTGCGGTTCGCGCAGGTGCTTGCCCAGCAGCTCGGGGTCGGGAAGCGGCATCGGGTACTCGCCGTCGAAGCAGGCGCGGCACAGCTGCGACTTGGGGATCGTCGTCGCGTCGGTCATGCCGTCGATGGAGATGTACGCGAGCGAATCCGCGCCCAGGGACTTGCCGATCTCCTCGACCGTGAGGCCGTTCGCGATCAGCTCGGCGCGGTTGGCGAAGTCGATGCCGAAGAAGCAGGGCCACTTGATGGGCGGCGAGGAGATCCGTACGTGCACCTCGGCCGCGCCCGCCTCCCTCAGCATCCGCACCAGGGCGCGCTGGGTGTTGCCGCGGACGATCGAGTCGTCCACGACGACCAGGCGCTTGCCGCTGATGACTTCCTTCAGCGGATTGAGCTTCAGGCGGATGCCGAGCTGGCGGATGGTCTGGCTCGGCTGGATGAACGTGCGGCCGACATAGCTGTTCTTCACCAGGCCGCTGCCGTACGGGATGCCGCTGGCCTCCGCGTAGCCGATCGCGGCGGGGGTGCCGGACTCCGGTGTCGCTATGACCAGGTCGGCATCGGGGGCAGGGGCCTCGGCGGCGAGCTTCCGGCCCATCTCGACGCGGGAGAGGTAGACGTTCCGCCCGGCGATGTCGGTGTCGGGGCGGGCCAGGTAGACGTACTCGAAGACACAGCCCTTGGGCTTCGCTTCCGCGAACCGGGTGGAGCGGAGACCGTCCTCGTCGATGGCGATCATCTCGCCCGGCTCGACCTCGCGGATGAAGCTCGCGCCGACGATGTCCAGGGCCGAGGTCTCGCTCGCGACGACCCAGCCGCGCTCCAGGCGGCCGAGGACGAGCGGGCGCACGCCCTGGGCGTCGCGGGCGGCGTACAGCGTGTGCTCGTCCATGAAGACGAAGGAGAAGGCACCCCGCACGAGCGGCAGGACCACTGGAGCTGCCTGCTCGACCGTGAGCGGGGTGCCGTCCTCGTCGGTCTGGCCGGCCAGCAGGGCCGTGACCAGGTCGGTGTCGTTGGTGGCCGCGACCCTGGTGGCGCGGCTGCCGTTCTCCGACGACTGCTCCGCGACCAGCCCGGCGAGCTCGACGGTGTTGACGAGGTTGCCGTTGTGGCCCAGCGCGATCGAGCCGTGCCCGGTGGCACGGAAGGTCGGCTGGGCGTTCTCCCACACGGACGCGCCCGTCGTCGAGTAGCGGGCGTGGCCGACGGCGATGTGGCCGCGGAGGGAACCGAGGGAGGTCTCGTCGAAGACCTGCGAGACAAGGCCCATGTCCTTGAAGACCAGGATCTGGGAGCCGTTGCTCACCGCGATGCCCGCGGACTCCTGTCCGCGGTGCTGCAGCGCGTAGAGACCGAAATACGTGAGCTTCGCGACCTCTTCCCCGGGGGCCCAGACACCGAAGACGCCGCAGGCGTCCTGTGGGCCCTTCTCTGCGGGGAGCAGGTCGTGACTGAGTCGTCCGTCACCACGTGGCACGACACCGAGTCTAGGACAGGCGGCGCGTTGCTCCGAATCGGGGACAGTCCCACCGGTATCGGGTGACATCCCGGCTACCTGCGGTCACGAGGCGGCTCAGCAGGTGGGACGGGCCCGGCCGCGCCCCGCTCAGCCCAGCAAGGGCAACAGGCCGCCGAGGTCGGCCCGTTCACCGCTGGCGGAGACCGCGGCCGCGTCACGGGCCTGCTCCCAGCGGACCCGGCCGGTGGCGAGCCTGACCCATGTGAGCGGGTCGGTCTCCACGACGTTGGGCGGCGTGCCCCTGGTGTGCCGGGGCCCCTCGACGCACTGGACGACCGCGAAGGGCGGCACCCGCACCTCGACCGAGGAGCCCGGCGCCTTCACGGCGAGCGTGTCCGTGAGCACCCGTACGGTGGCGGCGAGCGCCTGCCGGTCGAAGGTGACGGCGCTGCCGGTGGCGCGGGCCAGATCGTCGCTGTGGACGACGAGTTCGACCAGCCGCGTCACTGTGAAGTCGAGCATCCGCATCGCTCCGGCGCCGTGCGGGATGAGCAGGTCGCCCCGTACGGCCGACTCCAGTACGGGCTCCAGCTGTGCCACGGCCTCGTCGATACGGGCCGCGCCGCCGGCGCCCGCCCGGTCCGCCTCCTCGCGGGTCTCCCGGTCCAGTCCGGCGGCGCCTCGGGCGGTCGAGAGCGCCCATTTCGGCAGGTCCACCTCGGGGGCGGCGGCCTTCGACTCCGGGCCGGCCAGGAAGCGGGGCACGGCGTCGATCTGGAGCGCGATGTGGACGAGGAGCCGGTGCACGTCCCAGCCGGGGAGCCCCGAGGGCCGTGCGCACTGCTCGGGGGTGAGCGCGTGCGCGGCGGCGGTGACGGCCTCGACCTGGCCGATCAGGGCCTGCCGGACCCTGGCGGGGTCGTAGCTGCGCCTGGTGGGAGCTTTGCTGCGTTTGGCGGGCGGCATGGTCAAGAGGTTAGAGGCTGGGCGGGCGGCCGGTACGCGGAAGGCGGCCTTGCGGCAGGGCACTCCGGGCCCGGCCCGGAGCGGGCCGAAGGCGCCGGTATCCGCACTGCACCCGGCGGCGCCGCCGGGTGCCGGGGAGCTCACGCTCGCGCGGTGCTCTCCCGGGCGACCAGCCGGTGCTCCACGTGCAGCGTCCTGTGCGGCGCCTCCGGGTCGCCCGCCGTACGGGCCAGCAGCGCCTCCACCGCGAGGCGGGCGAGCTGCCGCTTGTCGGGGGCGACGGTGCTCAGGGAAGGGACGCTGAACCGCGTCTCCTCGATGTCGTCGAAGCCGATCACCGCGATGTCGCGGGGCACGGTGCGGCCCGAGTCGTACACGGCCCGTACGGCGCCGGAGGCGAGCAGGTCGGAGAAGCAGAAGACCGCGTCCGGCGGCTCGCGGAGCGCGAGCAGGCCGCGCATGGCGGCCTGGCCCGCGGTGCGGCTGAAGGCGGGCACGAGGGGCGTGAGCTCCGGCTCGTGCGGGAGGCCTGCCGCCTCCAGAGCGTCCAGGTAACCGCGGGCGCGCTGCTGCGAGAAGGTGAAGAGGGGGTCGGAGAGAAACCCGACGGCGGCGATGCGGCGGCGTCCGCCCGCGATCAGGTGTGCGGTGGCCTCGCGCGCGGCGGCGACGTTGTCGATCAGTACCTGGTCGGCGGCGACCTCGTAGTCGCGCTCGCCGAGCAGTACGAGCGGGACGCGTCGTTCGCGGCGGGCGAGAGTGACCTGGTCGAGGCCCTGCGGCGAGAGGAGCACTCCGTCGATCAGCAGGTCCGAAAGGCCGGAGGCGACGCGCAGTTCAGACGCCGGATTTCCGCCGGTTTCCTCGATCAGGACGGACACGTCGTGTTCGCGGGCCGCGGCGATGACGGCGGTGGCCAGCTCCGAGAAGTAGGGCTGGACGAGCTCCGGGACGGCGAGGGCGATGACGCCGCTGCGGCCGGTGCGCAGATGGCGGGCGGAGGCGTTCGGCCGGTAGTCCAGCTCGTCGATGGCGCTGAGGACCCGCCGGCGGGTGGGCTCGGCGACGCGGACCTTGCCCCGTACGACGTTGGAGACGGTCTTGATGGAGACGCCCGCCCGCTCCGCGACGTCCTTGAGTCTCGCCCCGGCCATTCCGCTCCCCTCGGCGTGCGGTCACCACCCGCCCTCGCTCCGGCCTGCCCCGTACCGCGCGGACGGAAAGTGCCGTCCGATGTGTTGACGTCAGATTATGCCCTGAGTACAACGTTGGAACAGCGATTCCGCAGGCCCTGACGGGCGGCTGCTGGCCAGCCGCTCCTGTGCTTCCAACGTTGAACGAACGGGCGTGGTGCGTGTGCGTGGCAGTGGGCACGGCAACCTGCACGACAGGAGGAGGTTCCTCGGGGCCGTCGGCTCTCTCGCGGCGGCCGGGGCGCTCAGCGGGTGCGGCAGCCCCGTCGGGCAGGCCTTCACCGGCTCCGCGGGCCCGCCGTCCCTCCTCAACTTCTGGCACCCCTTCACCGGCGGCGACGGCGCGCAGCTGGACGCGATGCAGAGCGCGTACCGCAAGGAGAACCCCGGCGTCGATCTGAAGACGACCACGCTGGTGTGGGGCGCCCCGTACTACACCAAGCTCACCCTGGCGACGCTCGGCAACAGGCCGCCGCAGATCGCCATCACGCATGTCTCCAGGCTGCCCACGCTCGCCGCGTCCGGGCTGCTCCGCGAGATATCCGGCTCCGAGCTGGAAGAACACGGTCTGACGCCCGACCGCTTCAAGAAGGCCGCGTTCCGCAGCGCGCACCACGACGGCAGGCTCTACGCACTCCCGATCGACACCCACCCCTTCGTGCTCTACTACCGCACCGACGTCGCGAAGAAGGCAGGGCTGCTCGACGAGGCGGGCCGGCTGACGGACGTCGACGGACCCGAGAAGTTCCTCGACGCGCTGCGGGCCGCGAAGCAGGCAACCGGCGTCTGGGGCGGGTCCATCGCCACCGTCAAGGACCCGGCGACCTGCTGGCGGCTCTTCTGGTCCCTGTACCGGCAGTTGGGCGCGGACCTCATCACCGACGGCGGCCGGAAGGTGGTCATGGACGTGGGCGCCGCCGAGGAGGCGCTCGCCTTCATCCACCGCATGGCCGCGGAGAAGCTCATCCCTCCCGGCGCGGACGGCGACGGCGGCGCGATCACACTGCTGACCTCCGGCAAGGCGGGCTTCCTGATGGACGGGGAATGGCAACTGCTCGCCGTACAGGGAGCGGTGAAGGACAAGTTCGACATGCGCACCTTCCCGCGGATCTTCCGCGACGCCCCGTACGCGTGCGCCGCCGACTCGCACGCCTTCATCCTGCCGAGCGCACCCTCCGAGAAGGCCCAACGGGCCGGCAAGGCGCTGGAGTTCGCCCGGTCGATGCTCGACGAGAGCCTGCTGTGGGCGAAGGGCGGCCACATCCCCGCCTGGCAGTCCACCGAACGCTCCGACGCCTACCACCGGCTGGAGCCGCAGGCGCACTACAGGGACGCCGCCGACAGCGCGGCGTACGACCCGGCCGCCTGGTACTCCGGCGCGGACAGCAACCTCTACCGCCGCTTCAGCGACGTCGTGTCGTCAGTGGTGGGCGGCGACACCCGCCCCGGCCCGGGCGCGGCACGCATGCGCGCGGCGATCAAGGACCTGGCCGGGATGGAGGCACCCGTATGAGTACGAGTACGAGCGTGCACCTGGGAGCCGGGACCGGCGCACCCGCGACCGGCAAGCCCGGCGGCGGGCCCGGGAGCGGGACCGCCCGCTGGACGGCCTCCGGGATGCTGCTGCCCTTCGGGTTCTTCTACGTGCTCTTCCTGCTGGGCCCGCTCGTCTACACGGCGGTCGCGGGATTCTTCAACGACAGCCTCGTCAAGGACGGCACCGGCGAGTGGGTCGGCACGGCCAACTACGCGGAGGCGCTCGCCTCCCCGGAGTTCTGGTCCAGCCTCGGCCACACCCTCTGGTTCACCGTGCTGACGACGGTGCCGCTGATACTGCTGGCGCTGACGCTGGCCCTGATGACGGACCGCTTCTCGCGGGGGAAGTGGTTCTTCAGGCTGGCGTTCTTCGCGCCCTTCATGCTGCCCTCCTCGGTGATCTCACTGCTCTTCATGTGGATCTACGCGGACCAGATCGGGCTGGCGCAGGGCGTGGTCAAGTGGTTCGGCGTGAACGCGGCGCCCTCGTGGCTCGGCGACCCGGACTGGGCGATGATCTCGATCGCCGCCGCGACGGTCTGGTGGACGGTCGGCTTCAACTTCGTCATCTACCTGGCCGCGCTGCAGGAGATACCGCGCGACGTGTACGAGGCCGCGGCCATCGACGGCGCGGGCCCCTGGCAGCGGCTGCGCCTCGTCGTCATCCCGATGCTGGGGCGCGCGACCACGCTGGTGGCGGTGCTCCAACTCGTCGCGTCGCTCAAGGTCTTCGACCAGATCTACATGATGACGAACGGCGGCCCGGACGACGCCACCCGTCCTTCGCTGCTGTACATCTTCCAGACCGGCTTCACGGACGGCCGCGCCGGCTACGCCTCGACCGTTGCGCTGCTTCTCTTCGTCATCATCCTGCTCATCTCGCTCGTCTGGTTCGCGCTGATCCGGCGCACCGAGAAGGAGGGCTGAGCACGATGACGACGCTCACCCCGGCGGCACCTCCCTCCACCCCTCAGACGGAACCGTCCCGGTCCCGCAGGCGCGCCGGACACACCGACTCCGAGCGGCTGTTCAACCGGGTCGTGCTCGGTGTGCTCATCGCCCTGGCGCTGCTGTGGCTGGTCCCGATCGCGTGGGCCGTGGCAACGTCCGTACGGCCGCCCAACGACATCGCGACCGATCCGACCTCGTGGCTCTCGGAGAATTCGACGCTCTCCTCCTACCAGGAGATTCTCTCCGCGGGACGAATCCAGTACTGGTACGTGAACAGCCTGATCACCTCGTCGCTGACGACGCTGCTCGCGGTGTGCACCACGTCGCTCGCGGCGTTCGCGCTGTCACGGCTGAACTTCCGCTACCGGAGGCCGGTCTTCCTGGTCATCCTCGCCGGCGTCATGATCCCGCCGCAGCTGCTGATGATTCCGCAGTTCCTGACGCTGCAGGCGACCGGGATGCTCAACACGTACTGGGCGGTCATCCTGCCCCAAGTGCCCAACGTGGTCTCGGTCTTCGTCTTCAAGCAGTTCTTCGACGGCATCCCCGTCGAGCTGACGGACGCGGCGCGCGCGGACGGCGCGAGCTGGCTGCGGATCTACTGGCAGATCGTGATGCCGCTGTCCCGTCCCGCCATCTCCGCCGTGACGATCTTCGTCTTCGTGTGGTCCTGGAACAACTTCCTCTGGCCGCTGCTCGCCGTCACGGACCCGCAGATGATGACGCTTCCCGTCGGCCTCAACTCCGTACAGGACGCCTTCGGTCTGCCGCAGGCGCAGCTGATGGCGTCGGCGGTGCTGGGGGCGCTGCCGCTGCTCACCGTCTTCCTCTTCTTCCAGCGCCGGATCGTCGAGGGAATCGCCGGCACCGGCCTGAAGTGACAGCCGCCGCGGGTCCCGCACGACGAGCACCGACACGAAGCCACCGACACGAAGAGCACCGCATATAGGGAGCACTGCACGAACAGCACCGCACATAGAGCACCGCACACAGAGCACCCAGAGAGGCAATCACCGAATGACCGACCAGCCCGTCGGCACCGCCCGCTTCACCATCGACCCCGACTTCGCCCTCGGCACCGTGGACCCCCGCCTGTACGGGACGTTCGTCGAGCACATGGGCCGCTGCGTCTATACGGGCATCCACGAGCCGGACCATGAGACCGCCGACGAGCACGGCTTCCGCGGCGACGTCTCCCGGCTCGTACGCGAGCTGGGCACGGGCCTCGTCCGCTATCCCGGGGGCAACTTCGTCTCCGGCTACCACTGGGAGGACGGCATCGGCCCGGCCGCCGACCGCCCCCGCCGCCTCGACCTCGCCTGGCGCAGCATCGAGACGAACCAGGTCGGCACCGACGAGTTCCTCGGCTGGGCCCGCCGTCAGGGCGTCGAGCCGATGATGGCCGTCAACCTCGGCACGCGCGGCATCGACGCCGCACGCGCCCTTGTCGAGTACTGCAACATCCCGGGCGGCACCGCCTGGTCGGACCTGCGCGTGAAGAACGGCGTGCGCGAGCCGCACGGCGTACGGCTGTGGTGTCTCGGCAACGAGATGGACGGCCCCTGGCAGACCGGGCACACCACGGCCCGTGAGTACGGGCGCCTGGCAGCGGAGGCGGGCAAGTCCATGCACCAGGTCGACCCCTCCATCGAGCTTGTGGCGTGCGGCAGTTCGAACGCGAGGATGCCGACGTTCGGCGAGTGGGAGCGGCAGGTGCTGCACGAGACGTACGACGAGGCCGACTACCTCTCGCTGCACGCCTACTACGAGGAGACCGGCGGCGACCGGGCGAGCTTCCTCGCCAGCGGCGCCCAGATGGACGCCTACATCTCCGACGTCGTCTCCACCGCCGACCACGTGCGGGCCGTCCGCCGTTCCACGAAGCGGATGAAGCTCTCGTTCGACGAGTGGAACGTCTGGTACCAGTCCCGCTTCCCGGGCGAGCGCGCGCTTCCGCTGGAAGAGAGGCCCCGGCTCATCGAGGACACCTACAGCGTCACGGACGCGGCCGTCGTCGGCTCCCTGCTGATGACGCTGCTGCGCCACGCCGACCGGGTCGCCGTCGCCTGCCTCGCGCAGCTCGTCAACGTCATCGGCCCCATCCGCAGCGAACCGGGCGGCCCGAGCTGGCGGCAGACCACCTTCCACCCCTTCGCGCTCACGGCACGGCACGCGCGCGGCACGGTGCTGCGTACGGAGGTGTCCGGGCCGGTGATCGAGACGGAGAAGCACGGGCCCGTACAGGCGCTCGACACGGTCAGCACGCTGGACCCGGAGAGCGGCGAGCTGACGGTGCTGGCCGTCAACCGGCACCAGGAGCAGAGCCTCCGGCTCAGCGCGGCGCTCCGCGGTCTGTCCGCCCCGTACCGGGTGACCGAGCATCTCCAGATCGCCGACCCCGATCCGGACGCGGCCAACACGGAGGCCGAACCGGACCGCGTCGTGCCACGGCCCGTACGGGACACGGCGGTCAGCGCGGAGGGCGAACTGGAGGCGGTGCTGCCGCCGGTCTCCTGGAGCGTGATCCGGCTGACGCCGGAGGTCTGACCACGACGCGGGCCGGACTCCCTCCGGACCTGTCCCCTCCGGCCGGAACCTTCCGGTTTGAGCAGGAACCCTGACCGGCCCGGGGCCGGAACCCCGCTCCGGGCCGGTGGGCGGCGCGCCGCGCCGGAGCAGTACGGGAATCCGCCGCCCCCCGCCGGCGTGGCCACGCGGGGGCGCACGCGCCGATCACCCCGTCCCCGACACCGCCGACCACACACACCGCGGACACCCGCCGCCACGGCGGAAAGACGCGACCCGGCACATCAGCTGCGACCACCTGCCGACGAACCCCCGTCCCCGCAGGCCCCCGCCCCGCAGACAGCGGCGAGGATGATCCGCGGGAGGCAACACCTCGGGGCCGTACGGCCATGTCGCAGGCGTCACGGCCGGGCCGGTTCGAGGGCGGTCCCCCTGCGGCGGGGGCGCAGAGCCGCCCGCGCCGGAGGCGGGGCCGGGCGGGCGGGCGGGGCGGGGATGACCCGGCGCCACCGGTACGGGCAGGGCGTCAGGCGCCCGCGCGCTCCGCGTCGCCCGCGAACAGCGCCGGAAGCGTGCCCTCGTGCGCTTCGCGCAACTCGCGCAGGGAGACGCCGAACTGGCCCTGGATCTCGATCTCGTCGCCGTCCACGACGCCGATGCGGGCCACCGGAAGCCCCCGCGCCCCGCACATGTCGTTGAAGCGGACCTCCTCGCTGCGCGGGACCGCGACCAGCGCGCGCCCCTGCGACTCGGAGAAGAGGAAGACGAACGGCGACAGCCCGTCCGGCACCACCACGCGCGCACCGTTGCCGCCCTTGAGGCAGGACTCGGCGAGGGCCTGGATCAGGCCGCCGTCGCTCAGGTCGTGCGCGGCATCGATCATCCCGTCACGGGACGCGGCGATCAGGATCTCCGCGAGCAGCCGCTCCCGGTCCAGGTCGACGGCCGGCGGCAGCCCGCCCAGGTGCCCGTGGGCCACCTGGGACCAGGCCGAGCCGCCCAGCTCCTCCCGGGTGTCGCCCAGCAGGTAGAGCAGCTGCCCCTGCTCCGCGAACGCGACCGGCGTACGGCGGCTCACGTCGTCGATGACACCGAGGACGCCGACGACCGGCGTCGGATGGATCGCCGTGTCGCCGGTCTGGTTGTAGAGGGAGACGTTGCCGCCCGTCACCGGCGTGCCCAGTTCGCGGCAGGCGTCGGCGAGCCCCCGGCAGGCCTCGGCGAACTGCCACATGGCCGAAGGGTCCTCCGGCGAGCCGAAGTTGAGGCAGTCGGTGACCGCCAGCGGGCGCGCGCCCGTCGCCGCGACGTTGCGGTACGACTCGGCGAGCGCGAGCTGCGCCCCCGCGTACGGGTCGAGCTTGGCGTAGCGGCCGTTGCCGTCGGTGGCGAGCGCGACCCCGAGGCCGGTCTCCTCGTCGACGCGGATCATGCCGCCGTCCTCCGGCTGCGCCAGCACGGTGTTGCCGAGGACGTAGCGGTCGTACTGGTCGGTGATCCAGGACTTGGCCGCCTGGTTGGGCGAGGAGAGCAGCGCGAGCGTGGCGGCGCGCAGCTCCTCCCCCGTGCCGGGGCGCGGCAGCGCGGCCGCGTCGTCCGCCTGCAGCGCGTCCTGCCAGGACGGACGCTCGTACGGACGGTGGTAGACGGGCCCCTCGTGCGCGACGGTGCGCGGCGGTACGTCGACGATCTGTTCGCCGTGCCAGTAGATCTCCAGCCGCTCGCCCTCCGTCACCTCACCGATGACCGTGGCGATGACGTCCCACTTCTCGCAGATCTCCAGGAAGCGGTCCACCTTGCCGGGCTCGACGACGGCGCACATCCGCTCCTGCGACTCGCTCATGAGGATCTCCTCGGGGGAGAGCGAGGAGTCCCGCAGCGGGACGGTGTCCAGCTCGACGCGCATGCCGCCGCTGCCGGCGCTGGCCAGCTCGGACGTGGCGCAGGACAGGCCCGCGCCGCCCAGGTCCTGGATGCCGGCGACCAGCTTCTCCCTGAAGATCTCCAGGGTGCACTCGATGAGGAGCTTCTCCTGGAAGGGGTCGCCGACCTGGACCGCCGGGCGCTTGGCCGGGCCCTCCTCCTCGAAGGTCTCGGAGGCCAGCACGGAGACGCCGCCGATGCCGTCGCCACCGGTGCGGGCCCCGTACAGGATGACCTTGTTGCCGGTCCCGGACGCCTGTGCGAGGTGGATGTCCTCATGCTTCATCACGCCGACGCACAAGGCATTGACCAGCGGGTTTCCCTGGTAGCAGTCGTCGAAGACCACTTCACCGCCGATGTTGGGCAGGCCCAGGCAGTTGCCGTAACCACCGATGCCGGCGACGACGCCGGGCAGCACGCGCCTGGTGTCGGGGTGGTCGGCCGCGCCGAAGCGGAGGGGGTCCATCACGGCGACGGGACGGGCGCCCATGGCGAGGATGTCGCGGACGATGCCGCCGATACCGGTGGCAGCGCCCTGGTAGGGCTCCACATAGCTGGGGTGGTTGTGCGACTCGACCTTGAAGGTGACGGCGTAGTCCTGGCCGATGTCGACGACCCCGGCGTTCTCCCCGATGCCGACGAGCATCGCTGTGTTCTCAGGCTGTCCGGGCGCCTTCTCCCCGAACTGCTTCAGGTGCACCTTGCTGCTCTTGTACGAGCAGTGCTCGGACCACATCACCGAGTACATGGCCAGCTCGGCGCCGGTGGGACGCCGGCCGAGGATCTCGCGGATGCGCTCGTACTCGTCCTGCTTGAGGCCGAGTTCGGCCCAGGGCTGATCGGCGCCGGGGGTCCCGGCGGCGTGCTTGACGGTGTCGAGAGCCGTACGCGGCGCGGGTGCCGTACGCGGCTCGGACTGCGTGGACGGAGTCATGCGGTGACCAGCCTCTTGAGTACCGAGGTGAAGAAGCCCAGCCCGTCGGTCGTCGGCCCGGTGAGGGTCTCGACGGCGTGCTCGGGGTGCGGCATGAGGCCGACCACGTTCCCGGCCTCGTTGGAGATGCCCGCGATGTCGCGGCGGGAGCCGTTGGGGTTGCCCCCGACGTAGCGGAAGACGACGCGGCCCTCCGCCTCCAGGGAGTCGAGGGTGCGCTCGTCGGCGACGTAACCGCCCTCGCCGTTCTTGAGCGGGACGGTGATCTCCTGCCCCTGCCCGTAGTCGGACGTCCAGGCGGTGTCGGTGCGCTCCACGCGCAGCCTCTGGTCGCGGCAGACGAAGTGCAGGTGGTCGTTGCGGGTCAGCGCTCCGGGCAGCAGATGCGACTCGCACAGCACCTGGAAGCCGTTGCAGATGCCGAGCACCGGCATGCCGCCGCGCGCCTGCTCCAGCAGCGGCTCCATGACGGGCGAGAAGCGGGCGATGGCGCCGCAGCGCAGATAGTCGCCGTAGGAGAAGCCACCGGGCAGCACGACCGCGTCCACCTGACGCAGATCCGCGTCGCGGTGCCAGAGCTCGACGGGCTCGCCGCCGGCGAGCCGGACGGCGCGGCGGGCGTCGCTGTCGTCGAGCGACCCGGGAAAGGTGACGACGCCGATACGTCCGAGGCCGCCGGTCACGCAGCGGCCCCCGCTCCGGCACCTTCGGCGCCTTCGGCCTCTTCGACACGAACCGTGTAGTGCTCGATCACGGTGTTCGCGAGGAAGGTCTCGGCCAGTTCGCGAATACGGGCCAGTGCCTCGTCCGTGACGGGCTCCGCCACATCGAGTTCGAAGCGCTTCCCCTGGCGTACGTCCGCGATGCCCTCGAAACCGAGGCGGGGCAGTGCACGCTGCACCGCCTGGCCCTGCGGGTCGAGGATCTCCGGCTTCAGCATGACGTCGACTACGACGCGAGCCACAGGTACTCCCGGTGATGGTGATGGTGCTGAGCAATGGTGCGTCTGCCGGCGAAGCAACGCGCTCGCCAGCCTACCGGCCCGCAGAATCTACGCGCGTTGATATCTCGGGCCGCACCCGCACCGGCCCGGCTTTCCGGCGCGATCGGCCCACCACCGCACGCCGGAGCTCTGGGAAAAATGCCGTGAAAAAAGTATGGTCCCGATTGCGGTCTGACACGCGAGTCGAAATACTCGCGCTTCACATTGCAAAGCCCTCGGCTGTACAAAAGGAAAAGTCCCCGGCACCAATCCCGCGGATCACTCGCGCCTCCCGCTGGTCTTCCCATGTCAGCGCGGGAATCGTGTGATCCATTTCGCGATCCTGATGGAAGGTCCGATATCCGTGGCACAACGTGTAGTGGTCACCCTCTCCGACGACATCGACGGCGGAGAAGCAGCGGAAACGGTCTCCTTCGGGCTCGACGGGAAGTCGTACGAGGTGGACCTCAACATCGAGAACGCGAAGAAGCTGCGTGAGGACCTGGCCCGCTTCGTCGAAGCCGGCCGCAAGCGCGCCAAGTCCGGCAAGGCCTACCACCGCACCTCGGTCGCCCCCGACCCCCGCGCCGTGCGCGCCTGGGCCGAGTCCAACGGCTTCGAGGTGCCGGCTCGCGGCCGCATCCCGAAGAAGGTCTACGACGCCTTCAACGCCTCCCGTTGACCCCCGCGCCCGGCCCGTACCGCGGGCCGGGCGGCCCGACTTGCCACGGACCCCGGTTGATCCGCTAGAGTCTGGCCCGTCGCCGCGAGGGAAACCACGCGGAACACGCGGGTGTAGCTCAGTAGTAGAGCGCCCCCTTTCCAAGGGGGAGGCGCAGTGTGCGATTCCTGTCACCCGCTCTCGTCCTCGCCGGACCGCCGTCGGAAACGATCAGGTACAGTGGGGTCGCGCAAGCCACCCGGTGCAAGCCGGATGGAAGCATGCGGACGTAGCTCAGTTGGTAGAGCGCAACCTTGCCAAGGTTGAGGTCGCGAGTTCGAGCCTCGTCGTCCGCTCCACGCACAACGGAATCCTCATTCAAGAGGTATGTGAGAGCCCCGGTCCCCGGACCGGGGCTCGTTCATTTCCCCGGTTCCGAAAGATGTCCGCCGCCTCCGCGGCGATGTCCGCTGCCGCCTCTGCGGCCATGAGCTCCGCCGCCTCCGATGGCCATCGTGTCCGCCGGTCCGACGCCTTCGTGTGCAAGCCTCCTTGCCCGCGCATGAGGTTCGTCATGCGCGCTCGTGACACCACGCACCCGGCAGAAGCCGGGCGGCGCGGAAGACTGACGGACATGGATGCGATCGAGGTCGACGGACTCAAACGGCGATATGCGAAGGGCTTCGAAGCCGTGCGCGGTGTCTCGTTCTCCGTACGGGAGGGCGAGATCTTCGCGCTGCTGGGTACGAACGGAGCGGGCAAGACCTCCACGGTCGAGCTGCTGGAGGGCCTGGCACGGCCCAGCGGCGGCAAGGTGAAGGTGCTCGGCTTCGACCCGTACTCGGAACGCACGGCGGTGCGGCCCCGTACAGGCGTGATGCTTCAGGAGGGCGGCTTCCCGTCCGAGCTGACGGTCACCGAGACGATCCGGATGTGGGCGGGCTGCACGAGCGACGCGCGCCCCATCGGCGAGGTCCTGGCACAGGTGGGGCTCTCCGACCGGCGCGCGAACGTCCGCGTCAAGCAGCTCTCCGGAGGTGAACGGCGGCGCCTGGACCTGGCGATGGCGCTGGTCGGACACCCGGAGGTGCTCTTCCTGGACGAGCCGACCACCGGCATGGACCCGGAAGGACGCCGGGACACCTGGGAGTTGGTACGCGAGCTGCGCCGGGCCGGCACGACCGTGCTGCTGACGACGCACTATCTGGAGGAGGCCGAGGAGCTGGCCGACCGGCTGGCCATCATGCGTTCGGGGCGCATCGTCACCACCGGAACCCCGGAGCAGGTCGTCGCGGAACGCCCGTCCAGCATCCGCTTCATGCTGCCGGACGGTCTCACCGCCCAGCATCTGCCGCCGACGCTGCCGCCGGCCACGGTGCGCGAGGGACGCTTCGAGATCCGTACGCCGCAGCTGCAGGCGGTGCTGACCGATCTGCTGCTGTGGGCGCGGCAGACGGGCGTCGAACTGCCCGGCCTGCACGCGCGGACGGCCACCCTCGAAGAGGTGTTCCTGGAGATCGCGCAGCTCCCGGACGAGAACGACGAGGACGGGCAGGCTCCGGACGCGGCGAAGTCCGGCGAGAAGGAGGTGGAGCGGGTATGAGCACCACGGATGCGGCCACTGTGAAGGCGCCGGGCCGGGTGGACACTTCGGCGATGGGGCGAAGGCTGCGCGCGCTCGGCCGCGCGGAACTGACGCTGTTGTTCCGGAACAAGGCGATGCTCTTCGTCGCTCTCGCCACCCCGATCCTGCTGACGGTGCTGATGCGCCAGACCATCAGCGGCATGAACCTCGAGGGCACCGGCCTGTCGATGGGGACGGTGCTGATCCCCGGCTCGATCGGCTACGTGCTGGTCTTCGCCGTCTACGCGAACCTGACCGGCATCTACGTCACGCGGCGCGAGGAGCTCGTGCTCAAGCGGCTGCGTACCGGTGAGGCGAGCGACGGCGAGATCCTGGCGGGCAGCGCGCTGCCCTCGCTGGTGCTGGCGCTCGGGCAGTGCGTGCTGCTGCTCGGCGGAGGCGCGGTGCTGCTCGACCTCGCACCGCCGGAGCGGCCCGAACTGGTCGCCGCCGGGCTGCTGCTCGGCCTGGTGCTGATGGTGCTGCTGGCCGGGGTGTCGGCCGTGTTCACGCGGAGCACGGAAGCCTCGCAGATCACCACGTTCCCGTTCATGGCGGTCTCTTTCGTGGGATCGGGAATCGTGGTTCCGCTGGATGTCATGCCGGACGCCCTCGCCACGGTGTGTTCACTGCTCCCCGTGTCACCGACGATGGAGCTGGTACGCAACGGCTGGGTGGGCACGCTCAGCGGCGCGGACACGGTGAAGGCCCTGGGCGTCCTCGTGGTGTGGATCATCCTCGGGACCCTGGCCGTACGACGCTGGTTCCCCTGGGAGCCGCGGCGCTAGACAGCGGTGGACAGGTGAGGAGCACGGGCACGTGATCGGCTGGTGGGTCGCCCCCAAGTACCGCCGCTGGCAGGAGCGCAGCAGCCACGAGCAGGTCGAGGCCTCGACCCGGTGGATGCTCGCCGCCTATGCCTGGCTGACGGTCGTCGGCTTCGTCGTACAGCTGATGCCGAACGCGGGCCCCGGTGCTCTCTCCCTCACCCTCGCCTGGACGGTCTTCGGACTGGGCCTGGTGCAGTGCCTGCTCTGTACGGGCGCACTGCACCAGGCCGTCGACGGCTATCTGGGCACCCGTACCGTGCCGGGCTCCCTGCTCGTGCTTCCCGCCGCGCTGGTGGGAGTGATGACCGCGCTGACGGTCGCGCTGGTCGCGGTCGGCGCGGTCGAGGGCGGGCTGACCGTCGGGCTGGCGCTGCACGGGACGCTTGCGCCGTTCGCCGTGACCTTCGGTGTGACGGTGCCGCGGCGGGTGGCGGCCCTCGCGCTGTGCGGCTTCCTCGCCGTCGCGCTCGCCGCGCTCGCCGCGACGGCGATGCCCTGGTCGGGTGTGCTGGCGGCACTGGTCGTGACGGGTCTCGGCGGTCTCCTCTCCGTCTTCACCGGGCGCTCGTCCGCCTGGTACATCGCCGTCATCAGGGAGCTTCAGGAGGCACGGGGTGTGCAGGCGCGGCTGGCCGTCGCCGAGGAGCGGCTGCGCTTCAGCCGGGATCTGCACGACGTGATGGGGCGGAATCTGTCGGCGATCGCGCTGAAGAGCGAGCTGGCGGCACAGCTGGCGCAGCGCGGGGCGTCCCCTGAGGCGTCCGTGGAGCAGATGACGCAGGTGCAGCACATCGCACGAGAGTCGCAGTCGGAGGTGCGGGCGGTGGTCCGCGGCTACCGGGACGTCGATCTGCCCACCGAACTCGCCGGCGCGCGGGGCATCCTGCGCGCCGCGGGAGTGGACTGCCGTACCGACAACGGCGGTTCGCGGCTGCCCGTTCCGGTGCAGGCCGCGCTCGGCTGGGTCGTGCGGGAGGGGGCGACGAACGTGCTGCGGCACGCGGACGCCACGTGGTGCACAGTATGGGTGGGTACCGACGCCGCGGGCGGCAGTGCGCTGCTCGTGATGGAGAACGACGGCGCACGCACCCCGGCGGGTGAGGGCGCCGGCGGCCGCACGGGCTCCGGGCTCGCGGGGCTGCGGGAACGCCTCGACGGGGTCGGCGGCACGCTGCGGGCGGTGCACGACGGCGAGAGAGGTACATTCCGGCTGACGGCCGAAGTCCCGCTCGCAGCCGAGGGCGAGAGCGGGAACGGGAAGGACACGGCGGAGTGATCGGCGGGCAGGACGGGCCAGGGCCCGGCGGCGACGGCGGGCCGGACGGCGGCATCCGCGTCCTGCTGGCGGACGACGAGCATCTGATCCGGGGCGCGCTGGCCGCGCTGCTCGCCCTGGAGGAGGACCTCACGATCGTCGCCGAGGCGGCGTCCGGTCCGGAGGCGGTGGCGATGGCCCGTGCGCACGCGCCCGATGTGGCCGTACTGGATCTGCAGATGCCCGGCGCCGACGGCGTACAGGTCGCGACGGAGCTGCGTGACCAACTGCCCGCGTGCCGGACCATGATCGTGACGAGTCACGCGCGGCCGGGTCATCTCAAGCGTGCGCTCGCGGCGGGCGTGCGGGGCTTCGTGCCGAAGACCGCCTCGGCACAGCAGCTCGCGGAGATCATCCGGGCCGTGCACGGGGGAACGCGTTACGTGGACCCGGAGTTGGCGGCGGACGCGATCAGTACGGGCGACTCGCCCCTCACCGCACGTGAGACGGAGTTGCTGGCGCTGGCGGCCAACGGGGCTCCGGTCGCGGAGATCGCGGAGCGTGTCTCGCTCACACCGGGGACGGTGCGCAACTACCTCTCGGCGGCGACCGCGAAGCTGGGCGCCGAGAACCGCCATGCGGCCGCGCGGATGGCTCGCGAGCGGGGCTGGCTCTAGGGGGGTTCCGGGGCGCCGTGGACGTGCCGCGTGGCAGCCTCCGCGCCCAACACCCCACACAGGCGGGCGAATTCGGACTATTCAGAGCCCGGGACCTCAAGGCGGGGCAAGCATTCCGGAGCCGGATATTCTTCTCTATCTCTTGCTTACCCCTATGCCAATTCTCAAAGATTGAGGTTTACTTGAGATTGGCGAGCGGAAGGCCGTATAGAGAACCTGACCAGTAACATATTGGTCCAGGCCACAGTCACCCGTGGCATAAAGCTGCCCCGCCGCATTGCAGCAAACTGTCACGGATTCCTCTTCTGCCGCGCATCCCGTGCTGGCATCTTCATCCCTGCGGAAGCGAACCTGGGCATTCACGGGGAGGCAAGCGTGCGCAAGACCCGCTTCGCTGCAGTTTACGGTGACGACCGAAAGCTCAAACGACGGGGGACCCGCGCCCGGTGACCACCCTGAGCTTCCTGGCTTCGACCACTTTCGCGAGGAACAGCCAGTCACGTCTCACAAGCTCGGAGGAATCCATGCTGGAAGAGAAGCTGAACCTTCAAATTCAGGACCAGCTCCACGAGGAGCACGCCGGCGAGATCGCCGAAGAGGCGGCTCCGGTCCTCGCCACCCCCGCGCTCGCGGGTGCCTTCGTCGGCGGCGCGGCCGTCGTGACGGGCGCGTACGCCGCCGGCAAGGCCGTGGGCTGACCACTGGCACATTTCCCGGCCGGCCGACTCGGTCCGGCCGTCTGTCCCTACATCCGGAGAGACAGACGCTCCGGGTGATCCAGAACAGAACAGGAGTGCGCACATGAACGATGTGACTTCGCACATCAACGCGTCAGCGGAGCTCGCTTCCGTCGAGATCACCGACGCCGAGGGTGTCGTCTTCACCGACTACACCCCGGTGATGGGCACCCCCGGCGCCTTCCTCGGCGGCGTCGCCATCGCCTCGGCGACGGTTGCGGCCTTCGAGCAGGGCCAGGGCTGATCTGATCCCGGCTCCGACCCGCTGATCAATCGGCCACGTGGTACCCCCTTCTGCGCGGCCGGATGAACTCGGGGCTCTGCCCGGTCGGCCGGTCCTGACACCGGCCGACCGGGTAACACCATCATCGATGAAGATTTCTTTCAAGTCGGCCCAGACCAACTGCCGCGCATTTCCTTACTCTTTGCCGATTCTCCGCACCTGTCTTCACGCTCGTCCGCAAACGAGTCCTTGCGTCTGATTTCGCACCACGCCCTTTCTGCCTTTCATCCCTTTTCAGACCGCCACCCCCCACCCGGTACCCCGGCACCGAGGAGACCGACGTGAAATCGCTTGCCAAAAAGCTGACCTCGACATTTCTCGGGCCGGTCCCGATCTCCCGCAGTCGGGCGCTTGCCGTTTCCGAGCGGCTGACGGCGGTGACGTCCCTCACGTCGAGTCTCGAATACATCACCCACCAGCGGCAGATACGCCGCGGCGGGCTCAACGACTGGACCATTGCGCGCGGCATGCACGCGTCGTCGACGCGGCCGACCCGGCGCATCCTGGACACCGTCGGAAACCCGAGGACGACGCGTGCGCTGCACATCGGGCGAATTGCGGCCGCTGCGGCGCTGCTCGCGCCCGGCAACGCCCGCTGGCGTGGCGCCGCCAACATGTTCCTCGGGCTGAGCAACGCGGCCCTCTACCCGCGGCACCGCTACGGGACCGACGGCTCCGACCAGGTCTCCTCGTTCGTGCAGACGGCTGCCGGGCTCGCCCGGCTCTCCCGCCAGCCCGCGGTGCAGGACGCCCTGTTGTGGTACGTCGCGCTGCAGGCCAACCTCTCGTACCTGGTCTCCGGCTGGGTGAAGCTGCTGGGGGAGCCCTGGCGGGACGGTTCCGCGCTCAACGGCATCATGCGCACCCGTACGTACGGTCACGAGGGCATGTGGAACCTCACCAACCGCTACCCCGTGCCCGCCCGTTACCTGGCGCACGGCGTGCTGGCGCTGGAGTGCCTGTTCCCGGTTGCGTACCTCAAGGGCGGCGCGCTCGCACGGCCCGTCATGGCGAGCGCCGCGGCGTTCCACGTGGCCAACGGCTACTTCATGGGGCTCGGCCGCTTCATCACCGCGTTCGAGGCGATGCACCCGATGGTCGCCTACACCAGCGCCCCCAAGGACCACCCCGCGGTGGCCGGACGCGACGACCGGATGCTGAAGGCAACGGCCGCCATGGCCGCCACCGGTGTGACCATTGCCGGTTTTCTCGCGGCGATGCGCCGCATGCGGGCCACGGACCCGTGGCCGCACGGCAAGGTGCTCACCACGCGGCACGGCAACGAACTGCACTACAACGAGCGGGTGTCGGAGGACACGAAGGCGCCCGTGCTGGTCTTCGGGACCGGAATGATCTCCACGACCGAGCACTTCGGCTGGATCACCGACAAGCTGGTCGAGGAGAGCGACTACGGGATCATCTCCTACAGCCGGGCCGGCTACGGGCCGAGCAAGCGCCGCAGCACCGGCACGTACACCCTGCAGGAGTCCGTGGACGACCTGATCGACCTTGTGCGGAACGGGGTTGCGGCAGACCGCGACGTATACCTCGTCGGGCACTCCCTCGGCGGTGAGATCGGGCGGCGCGCGGCCCTCGAACTCGGCGACCGTATCCGTGGCGTGATCTACCTCGACAGCTCCCACCCGGACGAGCTGACCCGGTCCAAGCAGCAGCAGGAAGCGGCCGACCGGCTCAAGGACGGCCTGAACATGTTCACCCGCAGCCTGCAGACCGGCCTCGGCGCCACCCTCGTACGTCCCAAGTGGGTGCACGACCTGCCGGCCGAGGTGCGCAGCCGCGCCTTCGCCCAGTACGCCGACAGCAGGCTGTGGCGGGCCGGAATGCGTGAATGGGACGCCACGGAGGACGACTTCCGCCGCTTCAGCGGCGACCTTCCGGCGGTCGGCGCGCACGCGCTCGTGCTGTCGGCGCAGCGGACAGTGGACCGCGACCCCGAACAGCTGCTGATGCACAACGAACTCGGCGCGGCACACCGCGGAGAGGGACGGGTCGTCCGCAACTCCGTGATCGAGGGGGCCGACCACGACACGATGCTCACCGACGCACGCCTCGGCGGGGACGTGGGGCGCCGGATCCTCGACTTCCTGCGGGAGGTCGAGGGCCTGCACGGCGAAGAGGGCCGTACCGGCGGGAGCAAGGGCAACCAGTCCAAGGAGGCACGATGACAACCACACCGGGCGGAGTACGTTCCGTTCTCTCGCGCGCCTTCACCGGGCCGGGCGGTCTCACCCGTGCCGCGGGGGCGGCCCTGCTGCTCGGCACGCTCTCGGCGCAGCACCCGAACCCGCTGTTCAACAGGGCGCAGAAGATCGACATCTTCTCGGGGCTCTTCCCCAACTGGCGGTTCTTCGCGCCCACTCCGGCTCAGCACGACTACCACATCCTCTACCGGACGCTGAACCGCGAGGGGGAGACCTCCTCCTGGCGGATGGTGGAGGTCATCGTGGGCCGCAAGCTCCCGCAGATCTTCTGGTTCCCGGGACGGCGGCCCGAGAAGGCGATCTTCGACATCGTCACCGAACTCATCACCCAGCTGGACAAGGGTTTCAGCGGGATGATGAAGCTGCCCTCCTACCGGATGCTGTGCGCGTTCCTGCGGCACCGCATCCGTGAGGACGGAAGGGCAGAGGGCGTGAAGGGCTTCCAGTTCACGCTCGTAAGGGCCACCGGCTTCGAGGAGTCCGATCCGGAGGTCGTCTTCGTCTCCCCGTACACCCCGATGACGGGGCCGGGGGAGACAGCGGGCGGCGACGGCGGTGCCTCGGGTTGGGGACCGTCCTACGACTCACACATAAGGGACGACTCACGCGGGGAAGTACCCGCACAGCCGGCCTGATCAGCACCGTTCCCGGAAGGGGTCAAGCACATGTCCACTGGCTCGATCATCATCTCCGTCATCGCGATCATCATCGTCGCGGCCATCGCTCTGAACGTCTCGAAGAACAGCAAGAAGAAGTAGGCACGGGCCCCGGCAAGCGGAAGGCCGCACATCACGACACCGAGAGGGGGCCCTGATGAGCTCTGTGGACGACATAGGCTACGGACGGCAGTTCGGAGACTTCTACGACCGGATCTTCCCGAGCGGCGCCTACACCGAGCCGACCGTGCGCAAGCTCGCCTCCCTGCACCCCAGCCCCGGTGAACGCGCCCTGGAACTCGGCGTGGGCACCGGCCGGGTGGCGATACCCCTGGCCCAACGGGCCTTTCCCGTCACCGGCGTCGACTCCTCGCCCGAGATGCTGGAGCAGCTGAGAGAGAAGTCGAAGGAGGCAGGCGCGGACGTCGAGGCGGTGCACGGCGACATCCGCAAGTACACGGACGAGGCGCAGTACGGCCTGGTCTACTGCGTCTGCGCGACCCTCTCGATGATCCTGGACGCCGACGACCAGCGGGCCACGATCCAGGCGGCCGCCGACCGGCTCGCTCCCGGCGGCGTCCTCGTGGTCGAGACGTCGAACCCGGGGGGCCTGCGGGTACTGCACGAAGGCCGGCAGCGCACCTCGTACTTCATTCCCTACCCGGAGCCGAACACGGGCCTGCTGACGTACTCCACCGTCTTCGAGGACAAGAGTCTGTGGCACGCGTCGCACATCTGGTTCGAGGACGGCAAGTCCTCGGTCGGCTCCGAACTCGCCCGGCTCACCACCCCGGAGGAGGTGGACGAGTACGCGGCAGCCGCCGGCCTGAAGCCGGTCGACCGCTGGGCGGACTGGGAGGAGACGCCGTACGCCGACGACTCCCCCATGTTCGTCACCACCTACACGGCGAGGTGACACCGGCATGAGCAGCACCCTGGAGGCGAAGGACACGTCGGACTCCGCAACTCCCGACGTGGACGGGCCGCTCGAGCATCTGGGTCCGGCACACGCGCGCAGGCGGCGCGGCGGCGCCGCCCCGGCCGCCGTGTGGTATCTGTCGCGACGCCACCGGGGGCTGCTCGCCGCGGGCGTCGTGATCGGCCTGATCGGGGTGGCGGCGCAGCTGGCGCAGCCGTACGCGATCGGCGAACTCATCAAGCAGGCGGGGGCCAGGGAGCCCCTGACCACGGCGGTCCTCGTCCTCGTGGGGCTGTTCTGCGTCGACGGCGGTTTCTCGGCGCTCCAGTCGTATCTGATCGGCAGAGCCGGCGAGAACATCGTCTACGACGTGCGGATGCTCCTGACCAGACGGCTGCTTCGCGTGGACCTGTCCGCGTACAGCAAGCAGCAGCAGGGCGACGTCCTCACGCGTACGGTCTCCGACACCTCGCTCGCGAAGATCGCGCTGTCGCAGAGCCTGGCGCAGCTCGTGATCAACGGGTTCACGGTGGTCGGCGGCGTCGTCGTGATGTTCCTGATCGACGTGTGGATGATGCTCATCACGCTCGCCTGCCTCGGCCTCGCCAGCGGCGTCTCCCTGGTGCTGGCGCGCAGCGTGCGCCGGGCGGCGGTGGTCAACCGCGAGGACACCAGCGCCTACGGCTCGGACGTGCAGCGTGTGCTGTCCGCCCTGCCGACCGTCAAGGCCTCCCGCGCGGAGGACCGCGAGACGCAGCGGATCGGCCTGCTGGCCTGGCGTACGCGGAACTCCGGAGTGCGCGTCAACGGCCTCAACGCGCTGTTCATGCCGGCCATGAACGTCGGTACGCAGGCGGCGCTCGCGGTCGTCGTCGGGGTCGGCATGACCCGCGTGACCCGGGGGACTATGTCGATGGCGGATCTCACCGCCTTCGTGATGTATCTCTTCTACATGGTCTCCCCCCTGGTGCTGTTCTTCCTGGCCATCGGCCAGTTCCAGCAGGGGCGCGCGGCGATCCGCCGGGTCGACGAACTCACCACCCTCCCCCAGGAGGGCGGCGTGCTCGACAGGATGCGGCACCGGCCGAAGCCACCCGTCAAGTCGTCGCTCTCGGAGGACCAGGAAGCGGTCGAGTTCCGCTCGGTGCGCTTCACCTACGGCGGCGAGGGCGGCGGAGGCAGCGGCGGGAGCGACGGTGCGGACGGAGACGGAGACAGCGGCGGCGAGCAGCCGGCGGAGACGCTCTCCGACGTCAGCTTCTCCGTGGCCGCCCGCGGCATGACCGCGGTCGTCGGCCCGTCCGGCGCGGGCAAGACGACCCTCTTCCAGCTGATCGAGCGCTTCCACGCACTGGACTCCGGAAGCATCATGGTCGGCGGCAAGGACGTCGAGACGATGCCGCTCGCGACGCTGCGCGGGCTCGTCGGCTACGTACAGCAGGACACCGCGGCCATGCGCGGAACCGTACGCGAGAACGTCGTGTACGCGCAGCCCGACGCACGCGAGGAAGACATCCGGGAAGTCATCGAACTGGCCGGTCTCACCAAGGTCGTCGACGACCTGCCGGCCGGTCTGGACACCGAACTGGGCGACCAGGGCAGCGGACTCTCCGGCGGCCAGCGGCAACGTCTGTGCATCGCACGCGCGCTGCTGCAGAAGCCGGCCGTGCTCCTCCTCGACGAGGCCACCTCGCACCTGGACTCCGACTCCGAGCGGGAGTTCCGCGACACGCTGCGCAAGGTCTCCGCCCGCTGCGCGGTGATCGCCATCGCGCACCGCATCTCCACCGTCGTCGACGCCGACAAGATCGTGGTGATGAACGAGGGCCGCGTGCAGGCCACCGGCACGCACGACGACCTGATGCGGCGCGACCCGCTCTACCACCGGCTCGCCAACTCCCAGCTGCAGGCGGCAACTTCGGCGGCCCACTGGCCCGCGCCCGGGCAGAACGGGCAGAGCGGGCAGCAGCAGGCGCAGCACTGGCCGAACGGGAACGGGGCCGGGAGCGAGACCGGGGCCGGGGCCGGGAACGCACCCGGGAACGCGCCCGGGACCGGGACCGGGAACGCACCCGGGAACTCTTCCGGGAACGCTTCCGGTAACGCTGCAGGGAACGGGCACGGGACGCAGGCGGCGCCGGACGGCACGCCCGTCGGCGGTTCGCGGTGACGCAGACCGCCGATGCGGCCATCGTCGGCACAGGCCCCAACGGGCTGGCGGCCGCGGTGACTCTGGCACGGGCAGGCCTGCGCGTCGAGCTCCACGAGGCCGCCGGGAGCATCGGCGGCGGGCTGCGGGGTGAGGCGTACTTCGACAGCGACGTCCGGCACGACGTGTGCTCCGCCGTCCATCCGATGGCCGCCGCGTCGGCGTTCTTCCGCGAGTTCGACCTCCCAGCCCGCGGCGTCGAACTCCTCGGCCCCGACATCGCCTACGCACACCCGCTGGACGACGGACGCGCCGGCCTGGCCCACCCGGACCTGGACGCCACGTGCGACGGTCTCGGCGCCGACGGCCCGCGGTGGCGGCAGCTGATGGAGCCGCTGCTCCAGCACAGCACCGGCCTCGTGGACTTCTTCATGAGCGGTCAGCGCTCCGTGCCCCGCGACCTCGCCGCACCCCTGCTGCTCGCGGCGCGGCTGCTGCCCCGCCGGGTGATCGGCGGTTTCCGCGGGGACGTCGCACCCGCGCTGCTCACCGGTGTCGCCGCGCACGCCGTCGGCAAGCTGCCGTCCCTCGCCTCCGACGCCGTCGCGATGCTGCTGGGGCACCTGGCACACGGCACCGGCTGGCCACTGCCGCGCGGCGGCAGCGAACGCATCGCCCAGGTCATGGCGGACGACGTACGCGCGCACGGCGGCACCATCCACACCGGCTCCCGCATCACCGGCCTGAGCCAGCTCGCCCACGCCCGCGCCGTCCTGCTCGACACCACTCCCACCCAACTTCTCGCCCTCGCCGGTGACCGTCTCCCGGCGGGCTACGCACGGCAGTTGAGGCGCTTCCGGTACGGACCCGGCGCGGCGAAGGCCGACTTCCTCGTCTCGGAGCCCGTCCCCTGGACCAATCCGGACGTCGGCCGCGCCGGCACCGTCCATCTGGGCGGCAGCCACACCGCGATCGCCCGTCAGGAGAATCTGACCGTACGGGGCAAGGCCACCGACGAGCCCTTCGTGCTGCTCGTCGACCCGGCGGCCACCGACCCCGGGCGGGCGAGCAAGGGCAAGCGGCCCGTGTGGGCGTACGCGCATGTGCCGAACGGCGATCCGCGCGACCCGGTGGCTCTCGTACGCTCACGCATCGAGAAGTACGCACCCGGCTTCGGTGACACCGTCCTGGCGGCACGCGGCGTCCCCGCCCGTGACTACGAGACGTACAACCCGAACTACGTGGGCGGCGACATCAGCGCCGGCGCCATGACGCTGTACCAGTCGCTGGCCCGGCCGGTCCCGCGGCTGGACCCCTGGCGCACGCCGCTGCCAGGTGTCTTCCTCTGCTCGGGCTCCGCGGCGCCCGGACCGGGCGTGCACGGCATGTCCGGCCACCTGGCGGCGCTCTCCGCGCTGCGCCACAGCTTCGGGGTGCGCGAGGCACCGTCGCTGAGACCCACGGCGGCGGCCGGCCGGGGCTGAGATCCGGCCGGGCCCGCGGCGGCCCGGCCGGTCGGACGCGTGCACTGCGGGACGCGTGCACTGCGGGACGCGTGCACTGCGGGACGGGTGCTGCGCGGGACGGACGGGGTGGGGCGGTCCGATGCGGTGCGGATGGCCCCACCCCGGTGCCGCACGGCCGGCCGCGGCCCTCACCGGGGACCTCCCCCTAGATCCAGCCGCGCTCCCGTGCCAGCAGCGCCGCCTGCGGCCGGTTGCCCGCACCGAGCAGCTGCATGAGTTCGGCGATGTAGCGCCTGTACGTGCGTACGGACACGCCCAGATCCCGCGCCCCCGCCTCGTCCTTGCCCCCGGAGCACATCGCGCGCAGCACCATCCGCTCCAGCTCGGAGGGCCCGTCCTCCTCCACGGCCCGCCACTCGCCGAGCAGGACCCCCAGGTCCTCCGACTCCGCCCAGATGGACTCGAACAGGGCGAGGATGTTGGAGACCAGACCGCTCTCCTGCGCGAACAGGGCGCCCCGCGTGGCGTCTTCGGGATCGACGGGTACGACGGCGGTGCGGCGGTCGTACATCTGGATCTTCGCCGTGGTGTGGTTGACCAGCCGTACGCGCGCCCCGTGCGATTCCAGCTCCCGCAGATGCGCCACCGTCGGCGGGTGGTCGAGCGCCTTGCGGACCAGCACCGTACGTACCGACAGACCGCGTCTCAGGCAGCGCAGCACCCGCGGGCACGACTGCTCGATCTCCTCCGGCCGCAGAGCGATGGCCGGTTCGACGAGGGCGACCTCCTCGCGGGCGAAGAAGGCCAGGTCGTCGATGCGGTCCCGGATCTTGGGAGGGTCGGTGAGCTGCTCGATCCCGACGACGGCGGGCTCGCGCACCTCACCCCGCTCCGCGCGCAGCGACGCCACCAACGGCTGGAGCTGCGTGACGCGTTGCAGCTTCTCGTGGAGTTCGTGCAGGCGCAGGTCCAGCAGCCTGGCCACCGCGACGTCCGGGTCGGCCGCCAGCAGCGCGTCGTCCCCCGCCGGGCTTCGCCCGTGACTGTTGCCCCCGCCGCGCAGCAGGCCCAGTTCGCGCAGCCTGCGCAGCTCCCTGCGCGCCGCGTTCGGCGGCAGCCGGAGCTGGTCGATGAGACCGTCGAGCCCTATGCCCGGCTCGCGGAGACAGAGCCGGTATATGTGTTCCTGATCCTCGGTGAGACCGAGATAAGACATCTCGTTCGTACCCAAGGTGATTCCCCCTGTCCGGTCGCCCGCCAGGACCCGTGCACATGGGTGGTCGTAAAAGCTTGGGATCCCACATGCCTGAACAGGCTTCCGAGCATAGAAAAAACGAAGGCGTCCAACACCCCTGTCAGAAAGACCATTTCGAAAGGGGCCTTCATATGGTGCGCATCTGCCCCCGTATGCACCGTCCTGGACGGAGGAATCGCCTCCGGAAAATTCTCCGTGCGTTCAGCACGTAGATCACAACTCAGCGGAGCGGCCAGTCCCAGTCGAGCCCGGTGAGCATCCGGTAGGCCTCCGCGTACTTCGCGCGAGTCGCTTCCACGACCTTCTCCGGCAGCGGAGGCGGGGGCTGTTCACTGCTCCGGTCCCAGCCGGACTCGGGCCCGGAGAGCCAGTCGCGCACGAACTGCTTGTCGTACGAGGGCTGCGCCTTCCCCGGCTCCCACTGGTCCGCGGGCCAGAACCGGGACGAGTCGGGGGTGAGCACCTCGTCCCCGAGCACCAGCCCGACGTCCGAAGCGGCGGACACCCCGATCCCGTCCTCGCCGTCGCCCTCCCCGTGGCCGAACTCGAACTTCGTGTCGGCGAGGATGATGCCGCGGTCCGAGGCGACGTCGCGGGCGCGCTGGTAGACCGCCAGCGTCAACTGACGGAGCTGGGCGGCGGTCTCCGCACCGACCTCGCGGGCCACCTCCTCGTAGCTGACGTTCTCGTCGTGGTCACCGACCGCGGCCTTCGTGGCGGGTGTGAAGATCGGGCCGGGCAACTCCGAGCCGTCGGTGAGCCCTTCGGGCAGCGCGAGACCGCAGACCGTACGGGTCTGCTCGTACTCCGCGAGGCCCGAACCGGTGAGATAGCCACGGGCCACACACTCCACCGGGATCATCCGCAGCGAGCGGCACACCATGGTGCGCCCCGCCCAGTCGGCCGGCGCTCCCGCGGGCACTTCGGTGCCGATGACGTGGTTGGGGACGAGGTCGGCGAGCTGCTCGAACCACCACAGGGAGAGCTGGGTGAGGATCCGGCCCTTGTCCGGGATCTCCGTCGGCAGCACCCAGTCGTACGCCGAGATGCGGTCGCTGGCCACCATGACGAGATCGCCCGCCTCGTTGCGGTACAGATCGCGCACCTTGCCGGTGTGCAGATGCAGCAGGCCGGGGACCTGCACGGGGTCGGGCTTCTCCACGAATCCGGACACTGGTCCTCCGGGGTCGGCTTGGGGTGTCCCCGGGTCCCCTGGGGCACCTCCCACCGTAGGAGGAGCGTGGGGGAAGCCCGGAGCGAGCGCGCTTCAGCTCCCGATTGTCCCGTACGGGGGCTTCGCACACCTCCCGGGGCCGGTGGAAGAGCCACGGGGCGCCCGCCGCTCAGCCGATCTTGCTGACCCGGTCGAGGAGGTTGGCGGTGGCCCGCTGGACGCGGGGATCGACATGGCCCGGGCGGTCGAGCGCGGGCGACCAGGCGAAGGTGCCGGAGCAGAAGACCAGCGCGCCGGAGGGGGCGCGGTACAGGGACGTCTCCTGGTGGCGGCGGGTGCCCCGCGTGTCCTGGTACGGGGAGTGCGCGAGCAGCACGCGCTCGGAGTGGGCGGGCAGGCTCGTACGGGGGAAATAGCAGTCGGCCTCGCCCGCGACCAGGCCGGGCAGCCCGTCGCCCTCGGACGCACCGGTGGACTCCCAGAGCCAGTGGCCGCTGTTGCGCACCACCAGTGGGTACGGGTGGGGCACCTGCCCCGCGTACTGGATGCCCAGCACGCGCTGCTCCGGCTCACCCTGGGTCCGCCACTGGGCCGGGCGGCCGGGGCCGCGGCGCTTCCGGCAGGTCAGCAGCCGGTCGGGGGCGCCGCCGGGCAGCGGGTCCAACTGCACCTGCCAGAACATGGTGTTGGCGGAGAGGAAGACCAGCGAGGTGCCGGAGTCGCGGGCCCGCTCCACGGAGCGGCGCATGGGCACCGTCCAGTACTCGTCGTGGCCGGGGAAGACCACGCCGCGGCAGCGTGCCGGATCGACGCGGCCCGCGTGCAGGTCGCGGGCGTCGGCGTAGGCGAGGTCGTACCCGTTGCGCTCGGCCCAGCGGATGAAGTCGTAGGCGTGGCCCACGTGCAGGGGCAGGCCCGCTCCGGCGTAGGGGCGGTCGAAGGAGACCGTGACGGCGGCGTCCGCCTCTCCCAGCAGGCGCCCCTCCTCGTCCCAGGCGTGGTAGAGGCTGGCGCCGGTGCGGCCGTTCTCCGGGAAGAGGTTGTACGCCTGCCAGGTGATGTCCGGCAGTACGAGGAGAAGGTCCGCGGGAGTGCGGTCGCGCACGGTGAAGGGGATGTGCGACCGGTGCCGCCCGTCGGCGGTGGTGAGGACGGCGACATAGGCGCCCGTGGACCAGTGTTCCGGGATCTGCAGGCGCCAGGAGAGCCACCAGTGGTGGCAGGAGACGGTCTTGTCGGCGGTGAGCGGGGCGGGCTGGCTGATGCCCGACAGGCGCGGGCTGGTGGTGATCTTCCGGGCGCCGTCGCCGCCGTAGTGACCGATCCGGTAGATGTCGACGCAGAAGGGCTGAGGCGGGTCGACGGTGATCCGGAAGTCGAGGGACTCCCCGGGTGCCGTGCCGCCGTCGCTCCCGGCGAAGCCCTTGATCTGACAGTGCAGATCGTCGGCGGTGCGGGGACGGCCGACACCGGGACTGCGGTGGATCCGCTCGCCCGAGAGCACGTCCTCGAGGCCGGTGTGGTCCACGTACCACGGGACCATGCGGCCGTTGTCGAAATACTGTTCGCCGAAGCGGAGCCAGGGGAGCGGCCCCTGCCCGAACGGGTCCGTGACGGCGTGCGCCAGCGCCCCCGACTCCCAGCGCCGGATGGCTTCCCTACCCGCCTGCCCTTCCCCCGCTTGCTGCTGTCCCACCGGTGACCCCACCCCCACTTCTCGTCGTCACCCCGACGGCGTCACCCCATCACATTACGCGAGCGTGACGTCACCCCATGGCATCAGACGAGGCGGACGGGCTTGTCCGGCCTGACCCCGATGGCGGCCATCCACTCGCGCAGCGGCCGGCCGTCGCCGTCCTCGACGAGCTCCAGGACCGGACCCGTCAGATCCGCCACGCGCGCCCCGTCGACGAGGAGCGCCGGACCGTCGAGCCAGTCCAGCCCCGGTGCCGCGCCGGCGCTGTCCACAGCCGCGCAGCAGATCACCGCGGCGACGTGCTCCGTCATCAACTCGCGCCCGCTGCGGGGCGCCTGAAGGGGAAGCCCCATGGGCGAGACACCGGCTCCGCCTCCCGTGCCCGCTCCCGCTATGAGCGGCGCCACGAGCGCGTCCTCCCACGACTCGCGTGAGGTCTCGCGTGCGACGGCGGCACCCAGGCGGGCGGCCAGCTCCTCCGTACGGGCCTCCCCGCTGCCCGCGAGCCACTCCATGATCCGGGCCGGGGTGGCTCCGCCGTCCACGGCACCGCTGCCGGGCCGGTCGAGGGCGTCGAGATGAGTGAAGAGGCGGGCCGCCCGGGTGCGCCAGATGCGGTCGACGACCTCCTCCGGATACGCCTGCCAGTCCACCGGCGCCCAGTCCGGACCCGGCTCCGGCGGCCCGCCGTGGAAGAGGCGGGCGGCGAGCAGTGAGACCGCCTCGTCCACGGTGCCGGGCTCGTCCAGCAGGTCGCAGGCGGGCCTCTCGCCCAGCCGCGAGGTGAAGCCCTCCGCGAGCCTGTCCCGGTGGGAGAGCTCCGTGAGCGCGGAGACCACCCCGGCGTCGAGCCGGGCCGGCCACCGGCCGATGCGCCAGGCGGGCAGGGCGACCCGCGTGAGCAGCCTGTCCCAGCCCGCGTATGCGAGGCCGACCTGTTCCTGCGCCGCCGTGCGCAGCGCGTGATCCACACCCTGTGCACGAGCGGCCGCCGCGGCGGCGACACCGCGCTCCATCTCGGCGGCGTGCGAGGCGCAGGCGCGGAGCATCAGCCGGGCGCTGCCGCCCGCGAAGCGGACGAGTGCGCGCTTCGCCCGCCCGGGCCCGCGCACCGCCTGCGCCTTGTCGGCGACGGCGACAGCCGCGTCCAGCCCCCGCACGAAACGGCGGGCCGCGGCTATGTCCGGGTGCGCGGAGGGCCCCGTGCCCGCGACCACGGGCGCCAGCAGGGCGCGCAGCTCCGCGACCCGCATCCACCACAGGAACGGCGAGCCGATGACCAGCACCGGGGCCGCCCGCCCCCGCGTGCGGTGCGAACGGTCCTCCAGCCAGCTGTCGCAGTCCGGCGTGAGCGCCACCGCCGAGGGCACGGGGACCTCCAGCCGTTCGGCGAGATCCCGCACCAGCTCGTACAGATCGCGGGCGGAGCTCTCCTCGACGGGGACGGTCGGCGAGACGGCCGGCCGGGACCGCGCGATCACGGCCGCGACGCCCGCAGCCGTCGCCAGCACCAGCACCGCGACCGCGCTCACCGCCAGCCGTACGCCCGCCCAGCCGGCGCCGACGCGGCCCGTCGCCTCCGCGGCGAGGAGGATCACCGCGGCCGCCGCGGGCAGCAGCGCGAGAGCGAGCGCCCCGCCGCGGATGCGGAGCACGGAGAGAGCGTGCGATCGCGCAGAGCGCGTCCCTGCCTGGCGGCCCACCACGAACTGCTCACCCCCATCACGACGTGCCCGGATTCCCGGACTTCGGTGGTCCCACTGTGGCACCGCGCGCCGCCACCGCAACGTGCGCGGGGCCAGCCGGGACCCGGCAGGGCCCGGGGGCTGTGCCGAAGTCCCTCCCCCAGACTCCGTCTGGACGGGGGTCCCCCCGGTCTCGCCAAGGGGAGTGCCCCGGGCCCGCCCTGCGGCCGGACGACGCCGGTTCGGGACACCCGTAGAGGGTCTCCCGCCCCCGCCGCTCAGCGCAGGGCCGAGGGAGGCGCCGGGAGAGGCCCCATGCGGCTTGCGCGGAACCCTAGTTGGACCCCTCACACCCGTCAGCCGCTCCGCTGTCCGGTCACTCGATGGAATGGCTTTGGGGAGAGCTCTTGCGTCAGCGGGGGGTGAGAGGGGTGTCCGCCCGCTACCCCTGTGCCCCTTTTGCGGTGGTGTCGGCTGCCCTGGCCGCGATGTCCGTACGGTGGTGCGAGCCGTCGAGCCGGATCCGCTCCAGCGCCTCGTACGCCCGTTCGCGCGCACCCGAGAGCCCGGCTCCCGTCGCGGTGACGGACAGCACGCGCCCGCCGGCGCTGACCACCCGGTGCTGCGCGTCCCGCTTGGTGCCCGCGTGCAGCACGTACGCATCCGGCGCGTCCTGCCGGGCCACCGCGTCGAGCCCTTCGATCACATCGCCCGTACGGGGCGACGCCGGGTAGCCGCTCGCCGCGACGACGACGGTGACAGCCGCCTCGTCGCTCCAGCGCAGCTCGGGGAAGGCGGCCAGCCGGCCGGTGGCGGCGGCGTGCAGCAGCCCGGCGAGCGGCGTCCGCAGCCGCGCCAGTACGGCCTGGGTCTCCGGGTCGCCGAAGCGGGCGTTGAACTCGATCACGCGGACACCGCGCGAGGTGATCGCGAGCCCGGCGTACAGCAGCCCCGAGAACGGCGTCCCGCGGCGCCGCAGTTCGTCCACGGTCGGCCTCAGCACCGTCCGCTCGACCTCCTGCACCAGCCCGGGGTCCGCCCAGGGGAGCGGCGAATAGGCCCCCATGCCACCTGTGTTGGGGCCCTCGTCGCCGTCGTAGGCGCGTTTGAAGTCCTGTGCCGGCTGGAGCGGCACCACGGTCTCGCCGTCGGTGACCGCGAAGAGCGAGACCTCCGGGCCGTCCAGGAACTCCTCGATGACGACCCGCTCGCAGCCGCGGGCGTGCGAGCGTGCCTCCTCGATGTCGCCGGTCACGACGACCCCCTTGCCCGCGGCGAGCCCGTCGTCCTTGACGACGTACGGAGGGCCGAAGGCGTCCAGCGCCTCGTCGGCCTCCCCGGGGGTCGCGCAGACGTGGCTGCGGGCCGTCGGGACACCGGCCGCCGCCATCACGTCCTTGGCGAACGCCTTGGAACCCTCCAGACGTGCGGCCTGGGCCGACGGCCCGAACACGGCGATCCCGCGCGCCCGCAGGGCGTCCGCGACCCCGGCGACGAGCGGCGCCTCGGGCCCGACGACGACGAGGTCCGCGTTCACGTGGGGGGTCTCCGCCAGCGACGCGACGGCGGCGCCGTCCGTCGCGTCGACGGCGTGCAGCGTGGCCACCTCGGCGATTCCGGCGTTGCCGGGCGCGCAGTGCAGCGCCGTGACCTCGGGGTCGAGCGAAAGAGAGCGGCACAGGGCGTGTTCGCGGGCGCCGCCGCCGATGACCAGAATCCTCACGGGAGCAGCCTAGACGGCACCTTCAGGCGCCTGGGCGGGGCACTCTTTCGAGTGAGAGCGAAATCCGTCCTATACCTGAACAGTGCACAATTCCGTGGGAATTCGGCCGGGAAGTGGTGTTGCGCCCCCTCTTCCGGCGGTAGGAAGGGCCCTTCGGAGCTCGAAGCGTTCGTGGTGCGTGTGTTGTGGGGTGTGACGGTGAGCAAGCCGGAGATGCGGCCCGGAGCGGGACGGGCGTTCCCGCTCGGTGACTGGGGCGAGCCGGGGGAGCGCCTCGACGAGCTGTACGTATGGGTGGAGCAGCGTGCGCTGTTCATCGCCGACTGGTATCTCTCCGACCGCACCTGGAAGCGGCGCGGAGCGCGCGCCCTGCGCACAGGAGCCGCGCTGGGGGCCACCGCCGCCGCGGTGCTGCCGCTGCTGGCCCTGACGGGGACGCTGCCCGTGCGGCACGCCGTGTGGGGTTATGTGGCACTGCTCGGCGCCCTGGTGTGCGTGTGCGCGGACCGCTGCTTCGGGCTGACCACGGGCTGGATCCGGGACGTCTCGACGGCACAGGCGATCCAGCGCAGGCTGGAGACCCTGCAGTACGACTGGGCGTCGGAGTCCGTGCGCGAGATGCTCGGCCCGGCGGAGGGCGGTGCCGGCGAGGCCGCCGAGCGCGGTCTGACCCTGCTCCGCCGCTTCACCGAGGACGTCTCGGAGGTCGTACGGGCCGAAACCGCCGACTGGATGCAGGAGTTCAGGCCCGGGTCGTCGGCGTCGGCCGCCCGCCCGGCAGCCGTACCGGGCGTACGTCCGGCCGAAGTCTGCGCCGCGGCGCAGAACGTGCACCGCCTGCCGGCGTCCCCGGGCTTCCGCACCAGCATGCCCCGGCAGCGCCCGCCCGAAGGGCCGCTCTGAGCGAACCCCTCCGGCCCCTCCGGCAGACGCCGGCTCGACGGCGCAACGCCCGGCCCCTAGCTGAAGACGATCATCGAGCCCTGAGCCAGGCTGCGCGTGGCCGCCGCGTGCAGTCCCAGCCACACGTGCCGCTCCCGCGCGAACGGCCCCGCCTCGTAGGCGACCGGCGTCTCCGCCGGCTCCTCCAGGTCCGTGGGCCGCGACGGCGACTGGGGCGCGGGCGGCGGTGCCGCCGGGTCGATGCCCAGGTACGGTGCGACGGCTTCCAGTTCGCGCAGCAGGCCGTGGCTGGAGCCGAGCGGGCCGCCGCCGTCCAGCAGCTCGTCGGTCACGAGCGGCTCGGCGAAGTCGACGGGCACGTAGGCGCCCGCGTGGTCGAAGTGCCACACCAGATGTGACTGCTGCGCCGTCGCCTCGAACATCTCCAGCAACTGCTCGTAGTCGCCACCGAGTTCGTCCACGGGTGCGACTTCCAGACCGCACATGTGCAGGATGTGCGCGCGGCGCAGGAAGTGCAGCGCGTCGTAGTCGAAACCGGCGACCGGCGCGACGTCCCCCGACAGTCCGGGCATGTAGTTGAAGACCGGGACGGGCGGCAGACCGGCGTCCGTCAGCGCCTTGTCGTACGCAGCGATCTCCTCGGCGAAGGGATTGTCGGGGCTGTGGCACAGCACGTCGACGAGGGGGACCAACCAGAGATCACATGCCAAGGGACTCTCCATCCTCCCCAGTGCCCCGGGGGCTCCCGGCCGGGTCGCAACAGCGTAATGCCCTGCCCCCGGGCTGTGTTCACTCCGCGAGTGCCAGCGAATGACGGTGGTAACCGTCCATGATCTGACGCGTCGCCTGTGCGTCCTCACGCTCCACCGCGTCCACCAGCACCCGGTGCCCCGACCACAGCCGCTTCGCCATCTCGTGCTCCTTGCGCAGGAAGGGCACGCTGTAGACCCAGCACTGGACGCGGAGCCGGTCGAGGAAGTCGCAGATGTAGCGGTTGCCTATGACCTCGCTCAACTCCCGCCAGTAGCGCAGGTCGTAGCCGATGAGCACGTCGAGGTCGCCCGCGTGGGCGGCGCGTACCGCGGCCTCCGCCCGGCGGCGTACGGACGCGAGCACGGCCGCGTCCAGAGCGAGCACCGGCACCGGTCCCTCCTCGGAGAAGTAGCCGTGGAAGAGGCCGTCCAGGACCACCATCCGGGCCTTCACCATCGACCGGTAGTCGTCGATGGTGAACTCGTGGACGCGGAAGCCCCGGTGCTGCTCCACGTCCAGCAGCCCCTGCGCGGCCAGATCGACCAGCGCCTCGCGCACGGGCGTGGCCGACACCCCGTACTGCTCGGCGATCTCCTTGACCGTGAAGTGGCTGCCCGCGGGCAGCCTCCCGGCCAGGATCTCGTCACGCAGAGCGCCGGCGACCTGTGCCCGCAAGGTACTTCGCTTGATCATCACCCGGCGGTCGTGTGGGCGTCCGCGGCGCCGAGCGCCTCGTCGAGGACGGCCAGCCCCTCCTTGACCTCCGCCTCGCTGATGGTGCAAGGCGGCACGACGTGGGTGCGGTTCATGTTCACGAACGGCCACAGTCCGCCGCGCTTGCAGGCGGCGGCGAACTCGGCCATCGGCGCGTTGGCCGCGCCCGTCGCGTTGTACGGGACGAGCGGCTCGCGGGTCTCCTCGTCCCGTACGAGGTCCAGCGCCCAGAAGACGCCCATGCCGCGCACCTCGCCGACCGACGGGTGGCGGTCGGCGATCTCCCGCAGGGCCGGCCCGATGACGTTCTCACCGATCTGCGCCGCGTTGGCGACGATGCCCTCCTCCGCCATGGCGTTGATCGTCGCCACGGCGGAGCCGCACGCCAGCGGATGCCCGGAGTAGGTGAGTCCGCCCGGGTACGGACGCTGGTCGAAGGTCGCGGCGATCTCCGCCGAGATGGCGACTCCGCCCAGCGGCACGTAGCCGGAGTTGACGCCCTTGGCGAAGGTGATCAGGTCCGGGGTGACGCCGAAGTGGTCGGCGGCGAACCACGCGCCCGTACGCCCGAAACCGGCCATCACCTCGTCGAGGATGAAGACGATGCCGTACCGGTCGCAGATCTCGCGGACGCCCGCGAGGTAGCCGGGCGGCGGCACGAGGACGCCCGCGGTGCCGGGGACGGTCTCCAGGATGACGGCGGCGATGGTGCCCGGCCCCTCGTAGGCGATGGTCTGCTCGAGGTGGGCCAGGGCCCGGGCCGATTCCTGCTCCTGGGTCTCGGCGTAGAAGTGCGAGCGGTACAGATGCGGGCCGAAGAAGTGCACGGCGCCGGCGGCGCCCGTGTCGTTGGCCCAGCGGCGCGGTTCGCCGGTGATGTGGATCGCGGCTGCCGTGTGCCCGTGGTACGAGCGGTAGGTGCTCATGACCTTGGGGCGGCCGGTGTGCAGCTTCGCCATGCGGACGGCGTTCTCGACGGCCTCCGCGCCGCCGTTCGTCCAGAAGATCTTGTCGAGGTCTCCGGGGGTGCGCTCGGCGACGAGCCGCGCGGCCTCCGCCCGTACGTCCACGGCGAATCCGGGCGCCATGGTGCACATGCGGGCCGCCTGCTCCTGGATGGCGGCGACGACCTTGGGGTGCTGGTGACCGATGTTGGTGTTGACCAGCTGCGAGGAGAAGTCGAGGTAGCGGTTGCCGTCGTAGTCCCAGAAGTACGAGCCCTCGCCGCCTGCGACGGGCAGCGGCTCGATCAGCCCCTGCGCGGACCAGGAGTGGAAGACGTGCGCGCGGTCCGCCGCCCGTACGGCCTGACCCGCGGCCGGGTCGGGAACGGATACCGCAGGGCCTGCGGCAGAAGTCGACGGGTTCGTACCTGTGCTCACGTGGTGGCTCCTCAGCTCGGGGAAGGCGCCGGGTGGGACGGCCCACAGCCTAGGGCGTGTCCGCAAACCCTAGAGCCTGCCCCAGCAGGGCGATCAACACCGCTGTACCGCTCTGTCCTGGGTTGTTCCACTGCGGACCGCCAGGTTCCGCTCTCACGGCGGCCGCTTTCGCCGTCACGGCGCCGGCCTCGCCGTCACGGCGAGTGCATGGTCTCCCCGGGGGCTTCACGGGGAGCGCCCCGAGGCGAGTGCCGCGGAGTGTGGCGGGGCCGCCGCTGCCGCACGATCGTGCGCACCCTCCGCCGCCGGCTGCGTCCGGCGGTGTCCGTACGCCGGTAACGCACGTCCACGACGGTGAGATCACGCCCGTAGTCCACCTCCTGGATCTTCCAGGAGAGCGGCTCCCCGAGGCGTTCCCTCACGAAGGCCTCGATCGCCTCCGGTTCGGTGACCGCCTCGTCCACGGTGACGAGTGCCCGGTGCGTGTGGGCGAACAGCCGTGGGTGGCCCGCGAGATAGACCACCGCGAGCGGCAGCGCGCACAGGACGCCCGCGAGCAGGAGACTCACGTTCGGCAGGCCGGAGATGAGGCCGAGGACGAGGTTCGTGAAGTAGTACGCGATCTCCTCGCTCTGCATGGACTCCGACCGCAGCCCGACGATCGACAGGACTCCGATCAGACCGAACCCCAGCGCGATACCGCCCTTGTCGCCGCTGCGGCCGAGAGAGGCGGCGAGCGCGAAGACCGAGACGTTCAGAGCGAGATAGCCGGGGATCAGATCCCTTCGCCGGTGGCGTGGATAGTAGACGGCGAAAGTCAGCACGCACACGGCCGTGAGGTCGAGGGCGAAATGGGAGAGGATCTGGCAGATCACGTCCATGCCGGGAAAATAAGGGAAGCGGCGAACAGAAGGATCTCCACCGTCTTCACCCCACCAATAAGGGCGAATTGAGAGCTTGTCATCTCAATTGATGCCCCTTCGGTACGCCCCCGAGCCACCGGCGAACGCGTTATCGGATCGGATCCGGGGCTCAGCCCAACGCACGCGGCCCGCCACCTTATTCTCGTTGCAGTCGAATCACCCGGGGGGAAGAGGTAGGCGAATGAAGCGGCTCAGCGCCGGTGACCCGCACTGGATCGGCGACTACCGGCTGCTCGGCAGGCTGGGTGAGGGGGGCATGGGCCGGGTGTACCTGGCCCGTTCCAGCCGCGGCCGCACGGTCGCGGTGAAGGCCGTGCAGGACGAACTGGCGCGGCAGCCCGACTTCCGCCGCCGTTTCGCGCTGGAGATCACCGCCGCCCGCAAGGTGGGCGGCGACTGGACGGCACCCGTGCTGGACGCGGACACCGAGGCGGCCACGCCGTGGGTGGCCACCGGCTACATCGCCGGGCCGTCCCTCTCCGAGGTCGTCGACGAACAGTTCGGGCCGCTTCCGGCGGCGTCGGTGACGGCGCTCGCCTCCGGCCTGGTCCGCGCGCTGCACGACATCCACCGGGCCGGGCTGGTCCACCGCGACCTGAAGCCCTCCAACGTCCTCATCACCATCGACGGTCCGCGCGTCATCGACTTCGGCATCGCACGTGCCCTGGACTCCGCGGTCCAGTCTGCGGGCGGACTGACCCGTACGGGAGCGCTCGTCGGCTCGCCGGGCTTCATGTCGCCCGAGCAGGTGCGGGGGCTGCAGACCACGGCCGCCAGCGACATCTTCTGCCTCGGCGCGGTGCTCGCCTACGCGGCGACGGGACGGATGCCGTTCGGCACCGCCGACAGCGGGGTGCACGCGCTGCTCTTCCGTATCGCGGAGGAGGACCCGGAACTGTCCGGCCTGGACGGCCCGTTGCTCGACATCGTCGCGGCCTGCCTCGCCAAGAAGCCCGAAGAGCGGCCCACGCTGGAGATGCTGCTGCAGCACACGGAGGGCGAGCTCAAGGGCACCTGGCTGCCGGGCGAGGTGCTCGCGCAGCTGGGACGGCACGCCGTACAGCTCCTGGACAGCGAGGACCCGGAGAGCGCCGAGATGCCGAGGTCCGCGGCCGCCTCGGCTCCGGCCGCGGCGCCTTCCGGCACGCCATCCCCGCCGTCGACGCCGTCCCCGCCGTCGGCGCCCTCCACGCCGCCGCCCGCGAACTCCGCGCCGTCCACGCCCCCGCCGGCCGGCCTGTACGGTCCGCCCGCGAACTCCCCGTACTCGACGCCGCCCCGGCAGCCCTCGCCGTGGCAGCCGGGGTTCCCGGGGCAGGGGCCGGCGCACGGTCCCGCACCCGCGCACGGGCCCGGCCCCGGTCCTGGCCCGGGTCCCGGTCCCGGTCCCGGTCCTGGTCCTGGTCCCGGACACGGGCCCCCGGTCGGCCGCCGCCCGGCGCAGCCGCCGCAGCGCGCACGCTCGCCACGCAAGCTCTCGCAGTCCTTCACGGTGCTGATGAGCCTCCATCTGCTCGTCGGCGTCATCGCGTTGATCGTGGACATAGTCGTGATCGGCGCCCTCGACGCGGGCGTGCTCTACACCTCCGTCGAGAGCATCGACGGCTTCGGCGGGCTGCAGGGGGCCACGATCGCCGTCGAGGTCATCGGCTTCCTGCTGGGCGTCACCGTGATCGTGCTGTGGTGCACGTGGTTCTGGCGGGTGCGGGTCAACGCCGAGTCGTTCTCGCCGGGCGGCATCCGCTACTCGTCGGCGATGGCCGTCGGCTCCTGGTTCATCCCGGTGTGCAATCTCTTCATGCCCAAGCAGGTCATGAACGACGTCTGGTCGGCGAGCAACACGGCCGTGCCGGACTGGTACGGCTACGGGCAGCGTCCGCCGGTCCGGCGTGGCCTCGTCAACACCTGGTGGATCTTCTGGCTCATCTACCTGTGCTTCTTCTCGGCCAACTGGGACAGTTGGTATGACCAGAGCAGCATCTCGAACGCGGAGGAAAGCGTCGCGATCGCCATGTTCATGGATTTCTTCGGCATTCCGGCCTCGATCCTCGCCATGGTCCTCGTCTCACGGCTCACCTCCATGCAGGACGAACGCCTCTCCGGACGCGGCAGCTGACCGTTTCGCGGCAACTCACCGCTTTCGCGGCAACCGACCTGTGACACCGGCGGAAGGGACCGCCGGGCGACAATCAAACGGGGACGCGTTGGCAGCCCGGCTGTGACCTTCGTGACCGAGAGTGAGAGGGTTCCAGCGCACGCATGGCCGAATATCGACGTGGGGGGATGAGATGGCGGAGCTGGCGGCGGACGACCCGCAATCCATCGGCCGTTACCGGCTGTTGAGCCGGCTCGGCGCCGGCGGCATGGGCCGTGTCTACCTGGCCCGGTCCGAGGGCGGACGTACGGTCGCCGTGAAGCTGATCAAGGCGGAGCTGGCCGCCGAGAAGGAGTTCCGCTCGCGTTTCCGGCTGGAGGTGGAGGCCGCCCGGCGCGTGGGGGCGCGCTGGACCGCACCCGTTCTGGACGCGGACACCGAGGCCGAGAACCCGTGGGTCGCCACCGGCTACATCGCCGGCCCCTCCCTCGAACAGGTCGTCGCCGGCCGGACCGCCGCGGGCGAGGACCCCCTCCCCGAGAACACCATCCGCACGCTGGCGTACGGACTCTCCAGCGCCCTCCTCGACATCCACGGCGCCGGGGTCGTCCACCGCGACCTCAAGCCGTCCAACGTCCTCGTGACCATCGACGGCCCGCGCGTCATCGACTTCGGCATCGTCCGCGCCCTGGACGCCCTTCCCGAATCGACGATGACCGGCACCGGAGTCGTCGTCGGCTCCCCCAGCTACATGTCGCCCGAGCAGATCCGCGCCCAGCAGGTCACTCCGGCCAGCGACGTCTTCTGCATGGGCTCGGTGCTCGCGTACGCCGCGACCGGGCGCAGGCCCTTCGGGAGTGAGGGCGGCGGCATGCACGCCGTGATGTTCCGCATCGCCGCCGAGGAGCCCGATCTCGAAGGGATCGAGGAGCCGCTGCGCGGGCTCATCGCGTCGTGCCTGGCCAAGGACCCGGCGGAGCGGCCCGCGCCCGAAGACGTCATCGCCGGCGTGCAGCCCATCTCCACCGGTACGGCCTCCGCGCCGTGGCTGCCCACGACGCTGATCGCCGAACTGGGCCGGCACGCCGTGCAGCTGCTGGACACGGACACGCCGCCCTCGGGTTCCGGGCCGCCGGACGCCCTCGGCGACGGCAAGCCCGACGGCAACCCGGGCGGGAAGGCCGACGAGCAGCTGACCTCGGCGCTTCCCCGGCCGTCAGCGGAGCACTCCGCGGCTTCGCCGCAGCCGGGAGAGCCGGGAGAGGCCGGGCAGCCGTCCGCACCTGCTCCGCGTCCGGCGCGGGGCCCGGGCAAGCGGACCACGATCGGCCTCCTGGCGGCGGTCGCCGTGGCGGGCGTCGCCTTCGCCGCGTCCGGCGCCGAACTCCCCCTGCTCGGCCCGGAGGAGGGCGGCAGCAACAGCGAGTCCTCCGACATCCCCGAGAGTTACGTCGGCACGTGGGGCGGCGAGGTGACCAGGGACGGCGAACCCACCGGCCAGTACCGGCGGTTCGTCGTCACACACGGCAAGATCAACGAGGTCGTCGCCAACAGCGTCAGCCTCGGCACCGACTACGAGTGCAAGAGCGACGGAAAGCTCGTCGCGGCCGGCGACTCGGTCGAGCTGGACACCAAGGTCGTCAAGAGCGTCCCCGCGGGCAGGTGTTCGGCCCTGGGATCGCACAAGCTCACCAAAGCCTCCGGCTCGACGCTGAAGTGGGAGGCCGCGGGCCGCAACGCCACGCTCCGCCGCATCACCGGGCCCGAGAAGCTGCCCGAGGAGTATCTCGGCGTCTGGCAGCGGCAGTTGGCGGGCGGCGGCACCCAGCGGATGACCGTCGAGCAGGTGGAGCCCGGCAGCATGTCGGTCGGCATGGTCTCCGAGGCCCCTGACGAGCACTGCGAGGCGAAGGCCGACGTGGTCTCCGTCGGCGGACGGGACGAACCCGTACGGCTGGGCCCGCCCCGCCTCGACCGCGCGGCCTCCTCCGGCGCGTGCGTCACCGGCCCATCCGCGACACTGAGCGTCGAGAACGGGGCTCTCGTACGCGGCTTCGCCGAGGGAACCGTCAAGTCGTTCACGTACGAGCGCGTGGAGTGAGGGCTCCCGTCGCCCACTGATCCCACCAGGCCGGACACCCCGGCCCACGCCCGGGGACTGCTATTTCGTCTCCAGGTCCCGCCGCCGGAAGCCCGCCAGCCCCGCCGCGAGCAGCGCTGCCGCGACCGCGGTGAGCACCGCCACCGGCGTCCAGTCCATCTCGGCGGCCGGCAGCTGCGGCACGTGGCCGAAGGGCGAGATGTTGTTCATCCAGCCGGGGAACCGCAGGATCTGCCCCAGGTAGCCGACGAGGAACGCGTAGACGGGCACGATCCACGCCGCCGCCGTGGCCTTCGGCAGCCAGCCGAAGAGCAGTGCCGCCACACCGGCCGTGACCCAGAGCGCGGGTGCGTAGGCCAGCGCCGCCCCGGTCAGCGACAGCACCAGGCCGCCGTCGCCCGTGGAGGCGGCCCCCGTGAGGCCGAAGCCGAGCCCCGCCAGCAGCAACGTCGCCGTGCCGCCCAGCAGCGCCACGGCCAGGTGGCTCCACATCCAGCGCACCCGGGAGAGCCCGGTCGACAGCAGCGACTCGGCCCGTCCGGCGCTCTCCTCCGCGCGGGTACGCAGCGAGGCGATCACCACGTACACGGCCGCCACCACCGCATTGACGATCATTACGACGGAGGCGAAGGACTCCACGAAGTCGCGGCCGCCGGCCTGCGCGAGCGCCTCGTCCACCACGTCGACGTTCTTCAGCATGTCGTCGACGTCGCCGAGGATCGACCCGTACATCGACCCCAGCAGCAGCACCCCGAAGCAGAATCCGGCCAGCATGCCGCGGTGCAGCCGCAGCGCGAAGCCGAACGGCCGCACGAGCACCCCGGAGGCCGTACGCCGCCCGGGCCGCGGACGGCGCAGGCCCGCTCCCACGTCGCGGCGCCCGCTGAGCACGTACGCGACGCCGCCCGTCACGGCGGTGAAGCCGGTCATCAGCAGCAGGGGCCACCACAGGTCGTCCACGAACGGATAGCTGCGCTGCGCCCACCCGATCGGAGACGCCCACGAGAGCGTGCCGTCACCGACGTCGCCGGCCGCGCGCAGCACGTACGCGAGTCCGATCACGGCGACCGCCGTGCCGGAGGCGCCCCGCGCGTGCTCGCTGATCTGCACGGTGACCGCCGCGACCGCGGCGAAGAGCAGGCCGAGGCCGCCGAAGACCGCTCCGTAGAGCAGCGAGCCCTGCCAGGTCAGGCCGTCGGTGCCCGATCCGCCGAGGCCCGCGGCCAGCAGCGCGGCGAGCACCAGGTTGGTGATGAGAGCGACGGCGAGCGCGGCCGTCAGCGCCGCGTGGCGGCCCACGACCGTCGCACGCAGCAGCTCGGCCCGGCCGGTCTCCTCCTCGGCGCGGGTGTGCCGTACGACGATCAGGACGCTCATCAGCGCGACCAGGACGCCGTAGAAACCGAGCACTTGGTGGCTCAGCATCGCGCCCGTCCCGTAGCCGCCGTCGAGGTAGTGGCGGGGGCCGGTCATGGCGAGCCCGGCCGGGCTGTCCATCGTCTTCGCGAGGGAGGCACGGGTGGCGGCGTCGCCGTAGAGGCCGGTGAGTTCGCTGAGGGTCGACAGGTGCGCCAGCAGCAGGGCGGCGATCCACACGGGAATCCGGACGCGGTCGCGGCGCAGCGCGAAGCGGATGAGCGTTCCCGTGCCGGCCAGCAGGCGGCCGCCGCCGTGGCGCTTCGCCGCGGGTGTCCGTGCGGCGGGGGTGGTGGGGGTGGCGGTGCCGGCGCTCATCAGGCTGCTCCCCCGTTGCCGTTCAGGGCGGCCAGCTCGTCGCCGTAGTGACGCAGCATCAGCTCTTCGAGGGTCGGCGGGTGGCTGGTGAGGCTGCGGATGCCGACGCTGCTGAGGTGCCGTACCGCCTCGTCGAGGTGCTCGCCGTCGACGGCGAAGTGCACCCGTCCCTTGTCCGTGTGTACGTCGTGCACGCCCGGCAGCGTCTCCAGAGCCGTCACGGGCCGCTCGGTCTCGGCCTCGATCGTCGTGCGCGTCAGATGGCGCATGTCGCTGAGCGTCCCGGACTGGACGATCTTGCCCAGCCGGATGATGCTCACCCGGTCGCACAGCTTCTCCACCTGGGCGAGGATGTGGCTGCTGAGCAGCACCGTCTTCCCCGCGGCCTTGGCCTGGAAGATGACGTCCTGGAAGACGACCTCCATCAGCGGGTCGAGTCCCGCGGTGGGTTCGTCGAGCAGCAGCAGTTCGGCGTCGGAGGCGAGCGCGGCGACGATGGCGACCTTCTGCCGGTTGCCCTTGGAGTAGGTCCGCCCCTTCTTCGTAGGGTCGAGATCGAAGCGCTCGATCAGCTCGTCGCGGCGTGCGGCGTCGAGCCCGCCCCTGAGGCGGGCGAGCAGGTCGATCGCCTCGCCGCCGGTGAGGCCGGGCCACAGCTCGACGTCGCCGGGCACGTAGGCGAGGCGGCGGTGCAGGGTGACGGCCTCGTCCCACGGGTCGTGGCCCAGCAGCCGCGCGGTGCCGGCGTCGGCGCGCAGCAGGCCGAGGAGTACGCGGATGGCAGTCGACTTCCCGGCTCCGTTGGGCCCGAGGAAGCCGTGCACCTCGCCGGTCCGTACGTCGAGATCGAGGCCGTCGAGTGCGCGTACCCGGCCGAAGGTCTTCACGAGACCGGATACCGAGATCGCGGTGGCGGGTGTGTCCGTGTCCATGGACAGGAAGCTACGCTTGCTTCATAAATTTGTGAAGTTAAGGAAGCGTTAGGATCGACCGCATCCGAGCTGAGCAGGGAGAAGCTGAAACGGTGCCCGAAGAGAGATCACGACGCACGTCCGAGCACGGCGGCGAGCAGCAGGAGGATTCGCAGGAGGCCCGGGAGCTGCGCCACTACGACGAGACCGCCTCCGCCTTCGTCGAGCGCTTCGCCGCCGACATGACTGAGGCCGGCATGCAGCGCATGGCCTCCCGCGTCTTCGCCTGCCTGCTCGCCTCCGACGACGGCTCGCTCAGCTCGGCACAGCTCGCCGAACGGCTGCGCATCAGCGCGGCGGCCGTCTCCGGCGCGGTCCGCTATCTCTCCCAGGTCCACATGGTCAGCCGCGAGCGCGAACCGGGCTCCCGCCGCGAGCTCTACCGCGTCCACGAGAACGTCTGGTACGAGGCCCTGCTGGACCGCGACCAGATCATCACCCGCTGGACGAGCACTCTGCGCTCGGGCGAGCAGAGCCTGGGCCCGGACACCCCGGCGGGGCGCCGCATACGGGAGACCCACGACCTTCTGGAGTTCCTCCAGGGCGAGTTGTCGGCCATGCTGACCCGCTGGCGCGCCCAGCACGCCGCGCTCAAGCAGGAAGAGTGAGGCTCCACGCCCCCGCGAGCGCCGTCCACGTCCGTACCCGTACCGGCCCGCCGACCAGCGCGTCCGCCCGGTAGCTGAAGTCGGGCCCCGACACCGTCACAGCCTTCGCCCGCGCCCGCACCAGGCCCGAACGGTCCGCGCCTTCGGGCCGTACGGTCACCTGCGCCAGGCTGTGCGCGCCCTCACCCGGACCCTCGGACTCCCTGCCGAAGCGACGGCCGAGGTCTCCCGCGCGCGAGGAACGAGGGCCCTTGTCCGGCGAGGTGACCCAGACCTCCGTCACCGGCCGGTCGAGGTCCGCCAGCAGCTCGCCGTCCGCCTCGACCCGCAGCCGCTGCGCGGGGACCCGCGTGCGCCGGGCAAGCGAAAGCGCCGCCTTCGCCTTCAGCGCCCCGGCGCGGCCCTGGGCCTCACCCCTGCCCTGCTGCCCCGGGATGCGGATGCCGCCCAGCACCACTCCGCCGCTGTCGTCTATCAGCAGCCCCAGCCGCTGTTCGACACCGTCGAGCACCGTGCGGGCGGCCGAGACCGCGTCCGCCGGGACACCCAGACCACACGTCAGAGCCACGGCGTCCTCCGCGCCGACGGGGACGACCGAGAGCACCGCATCGTCCAACGCCCGCTCGCGGTGGAGCAGTCGGACGGCTCTCAGCAGCGCCCTGTCGTCGCCCACCACCACGGGGCGGCGACTGCCACGGCGGGCCAGCGCCCGCTCGGCCTCCTCCGGGCTCTCGGGAAGGCACACCTTCACCGCCGCCGCGCCCGCGCACAGCACGTCCCGCGCGATGCGCACGGATTCCCCGTCCCACAGCTTCGCGGCGGGGTCGATGACCAGGAGCAGCGAGAGCTGCGAGGTCCCCGTGGGGTCTGGAGCCGACACCTTGTTCCTCTCTCAGGTAACCTCTCGGTGCAAGAGCCCCTGTCGCTGTTGCGACTAGGGGCTTCCGCTATCTGGGGCACCGGTCCGCGGCTCTGCGATGGCACTCGCCACGCACGTGGGACATGCCCCGCCCGGAAGGGGTGTACGCCTGTGCCCGCACTCGTGCTGCTCGGTGCTCAGTGGGGTGACGAGGGCAAAGGGAAGGCCACCGACCTGCTCGGCGGTTCGGTGGATTACGTGGTGCGCTACCAGGGCGGCAACAACGCCGGCCACACGGTCGTCGTCGGCGACCAGAAGTACGCGCTGCACCTTCTCCCCTCCGGCATCCTCTCGCCGGGCTGTGTGCCCGTCATCGGCAACGGCGTCGTCGTCGACCCGTCGGTCCTGCTCTCCGAGCTGAGCGGCCTGAACGAGCGCGGCGTCGACACCTCCGGCCTTCTCATCAGCGGTAACGCGCACCTGATCACCCCGTACCACACGGAGGTCGACAAGGTGACGGAACGGTTCCTCGGCAAGCGGAAGATCGGGACCACCGGGCGCGGCATCGGCCCCGCGTACGCGGACAAGATCAACCGGGTGGGCATCCGCGTCCAGGACCTGTTCGACGAGTCGATCCTGACGCAGAAGGTCGAGGCCGCCCTCGACTTCAAGAACCAGGTGCTCGCCAAGCTCTACAACCGCCGCGCCGTACGCACCGAGCAGATCGTCGAAGAACTCCTCGGCTACGCGGACGCGCTGCGCGGCTACGTCGCCGACACGACTCTGATCCTCAACAACGCCGTGGACGAGGGGAAGGTCGTCCTCTTCGAGGGCGGGCAGGGCACGCTGCTCGACGTCGACCACGGCACGTATCCCTTCGTCACCTCCTCCAACCCCACCGCGGGCGGCGCCTGTACGGGATCGGGCGTCGGGCCGACGAGGATCAGCCGCGTCATCGGCATCCTCAAGGCGTACACGACCCGCGTGGGCGCCGGCCCCTTCCCCACCGAGCTGCTGGACGCCGACGGTGAGGCGCTGCGCGAGATCGGCGGTGAGCGGGGCGTCACGACGGGCCGCGACCGCCGCTGCGGCTGGTTCGACGCGGTCATCGCCCGCTACGCGACCCGCGTCAACGGCCTCACCGACTTCTTCCTCACCAAGCTCGACGTACTGACGGGCTGGGAGCGCATCCCCGTCTGCGTCGGCTACGAGATCGACGGCGAGCGCATCGACGAACTCCCCTTCAGCCAGAGTGACTTCCACCACGCCACACCGGTATACGAGTACCTGCCGGGCTGGTCGGAGGACATCACCAAGGCCAAGTCCTTCTCCGACCTCCCGAAGAACGCGCAGGGATACGTCAAGGCCGTCGAGGAGATGTCCGGCGCCCCCGTGTCCGCGATCGGAGTCGGCCCGGGCCGCGACGAGACCATCCAGATCAACTCGTTCCTCTGAGCGCTGCCGGTGCCCGGCGCCCGGGCGCGGAAGCGAGCGGTACGTGTGCGCCCGGCCGGTGCGGCCGGGCGCACACGGGACGGGGCGGGCTGGTGCACGGCACGCGGCCGAGCCGATGATGTCCCCATGGCAGACCACTCCACGCTCATCGGCGAACTCGGCCTCCAACCGCACCCGGAGGGCGGCTGGTTCAGGGAGACCTGGCGCAGCGACGTCGCGATGCACCCCGACGGGTACGACGGGGAACGGGCCTCCGCCACCGCGATCTACTTCCTGCTGGGGCCCGGTGACGAGTCACGCTGGCACGCCGTGCGTTCCGCGGAGATCTGGCTGTGGCATTCCGGGGCGCCGCTGAGTCTGCAGCTCGGCGGCGACGGCGAGGCTCCGGGTGACGAGCCGACGACGCTCACGCTCGGCCCGGACGTCGCGAGCGGCCAGCTGCCCCAGGCGGTCGTGCCGCCAGGGGTGTGGCAGCGGGCACGGCCCGTGGACCGGGACGGGGAGACGCTGGTCAGCTGCATCGTCTCGCCGGGCTTCGACTTCGCCGACTTCCGCATGCTGCCCTGAGCGGCCCGGTCCGGCCCAGCCCGGCCCTCGGGGTCGGGTGGGCGCCGCTCAGCCCAGCGCGTCGACGAGTACGCCGAAGGCGGGCGTGCCCGGCGTGAAGGCCGCGTAGTGGCCGGCTCCGGTCAGCAGGTTGAGGCGGGCGCCCCAGTCGCCCGCGTAGCGGCGGGACAGCTCCAGCGGGACCACCTCGTCCGCCGTGCCGTGGAGGATCTCCACCGGTACGCGCGGCGGCACCCGCATCGGGTCGGCCTCCGCCATCCGCTCAGCGAATCCGCCCGACTGCACGTCGCCGCCCAGGAATTCGCGTACGGCGTCCGCGCTGAGCCGGAGCCGGCAGGCCCGTTCGAGATCGGCGACGGGGGCGACGGCCACGACGCGGTCCGCCGCACGGTCCCGGCCCGGGGCGGCGCCGAAGGGCTCCGAGCCCCCCGAACCCGACGTACCCGGCGCACCCGCCGAACCCGATGAACACGCCGCACCCGCCGAACCCGCTGCCCACAGGGCCAGTTGGCCGCCCGCCGAGTGCCCCAGCAGCACGTCCGGAGGCCCGAGAAGGCCGAGTGCGGCGTCGACGTCCTGTGCCGTCACCGGCCATCCGCCACCGCCGCCCACGCGCCGGTACTCCACGAGCTCGACGGTCATGCCCCGTTCCGCCAGGGCGGCGGCGAAGGGGGTCAGGTGTGTGCGGTCGTACGCCTCACGCCAGTAGCCGCCGTGCAGGACAGTGATGCGCGGGCCCGGCGCGCCGACTCCGTACAAGTCGACGACCTGGGAGGGGTGTTCACCGTAGGGGACGGTTCTCTCCGGCGGTACGGGCGGCAGGCCCAGCAGCGCGTTCTTCTCCGCCTCGTTCCCCGTTCCCCCGCTTCCGGTCTCCCCGTTCCCGGTTGCCCCGTTCACCGTTCCCCCGTTCCCCGTCGCGGTCGGCTGCCCACCTCACCGCCTCGTTCGAGTACGACGTCCGCCAGTGTCCTCGCCGCGCGGCCGGTGTCGGCGAACGACGTGTAGAGCGGGGTGAATCCGAAACGCAGCACGCCGGGACGGCGGTGGTCGCCGACGACGCCCCGCGCGTGCAGCTCGTTCATCACGTCCTCCGCGACGTCGCCCCGGCGAGCCCCGGCGGCGTCCTCCCGCCCGTCCGGCCCGTCCGCGTCCGCCACGTCCTCGCACAGCAGGGAGATCTGGCTGCCCCTGCGCTGGTGTGCCTCCGGCGTGAGCGAGCGCAGACGGAGGCGTCCGGCCCGCCCCCCGGGTACGTACGCGCGCACCTGCCGCAGGAAGAAGTCCGTCAGGGCGAGGCTCTTGGCGCGGACTGCCGCCACATCGACGCCGTCCCAGACCTTGAGCGCCTCCTCCAGCGCGAGCATGGAGAGGATGTCCGGGGTGCCCACACGTCCGCGTACCGCACCGTCGCCCGGCTCGTAGGCGTCCGACATCGCGAAGGGGTCGGCGTGCGAGGTCCAGCCGGGCAGCGGCGTGTCGAAGCGGTGCTGCAACTCGCGCCGTACGTACAGGAACGCGGGCGAGCCCGGGCCGCCGTTGAGGTACTTGTACGTGCAGCCGACTGCGAAGTCCGCACCCGCGGCGTCGAGTTCGACGGGCAGCGCCCCCGCGCTGTGGCAGACGTCCCACACGACGCGGCCCCCGGCGCGGTGCACCGCGGAGGTGAGCGCCGCCAGGTCGTGCAACTCACCCGTGCGGTAGTCGACATGGTTGACGAGCACCGCCGCCGTGGACGGGCCCGCCGCCGCGGCCATCCCGGCGACCGGCACGGCGCGCACCGTGGCTCCGGTCATCCGCGCGGCGGAGCGGGCGATGTAACCGTCGGTGGGGAACGTGGCGGCATCCACCAGGATCTCGTCCCGTCCGGCCCCGCGACCGCCCCCGTCACCGGAACCGTAACCGTGCTCCTCGCGGGCGAGGCGCACCGCGCCCACCAGTGCCTTGAAGACGTTGACGCTGGTCGAGTCCCCGACCACGATCTGCCCCTCACCGGCGCCCACCAGCCCCGCGACGCGGTCGCCGATCCGCTCCGGCGCGCTCCACCAGCCGGACTCGTTCCAGGAGCGGATGCGCAGCCGCCCCCACTCGCGCTCCACAACATCGGCGATGCGTGCGGGCACGGAACGGGGCAGGGCGCCCAGGGAGTTGCCGTCGAGATAGACGGTGCCGTCCAGGACGAAGTCCCCACGCCTTTGCGCGAGTTCGTCGCGTGCGTCGAGCTCGTCGGCTGTGAGTGCGCCCGCGTCGTCGGCGGCGGTGGAACCGGGGCCGGGATCGGCGGTGCTCGCGTCGGCCCGTACTCCCGCCGCCTCAGACATGGCTGCGCGCCGTCCACAGCTCCGGGAAGACGTTCTTCGCGGCGCGCTTCTCAAGCCATGCCACGCCGGCCGAGCCGCCCGTACCGACCTTCGAGCCCATCGCGCGCCGCGTGGCCACGAGATGGTCGTTGCGCCAGCGCCACACCAGCTCGGCGACTTCGGTCAGCGCCTCACCGAGCCGTACGACGTCGCTCTCCCCGGTGCCGCCGCCGGCTCCCGCCGCCGGCCGCGCGTACGCGCCGGCCCACACGGCCTCCACCTCGGGGTTCGGCCGGTACAACTGGGAGACGTCCCTGGTCAGCACCTCCTGCGGCACCGCCTCGCCCCGCCGCGCGAGATACCGCAACACCTCGTCGTAGAGGCTCGGTTCGTGCAGCGCCTTCTCCAACTCGTCGTGCACGCGCGGCGCTCCGCGGTGCGGTACGAGCATCGACGCGGACTTCTCGCCGAGCAGGAACTCCATCCGCCGGTACATCGCGGACTGGAAGCCGGAGCCGTCCCCGAGCGCGGAGCGGTAGGAGTTGAACTGGGCAGGCGTCAGATGGGCCAGCGGCTCCCAGGACGCGTTCAGCGACTGCAGTTCGTACGTGGAGCGCTTCAGAGCCGCCAGCGCGCCCGGAAGGTCGTCCTGCCGCAGCGACTTCGCGGCCGTCTCCCACTCGTGCACGATGACGGTGAACCACAGCTCCATGACCTGTGTGGTGACGAGGAAGACCATCTCGCCGGGATCTTCGGAGAGCGGGTGCTGGAGGTGGGTGAGGACGTCGGCCTGTACGTAGTCCTCGTAGGGGGTGGTGCCTTCGAAATCCAGATGGGGGGCCTCGATACCGGCCGCGGGGTCCTCGACGTCGTGCGACATCGCTTCTCCTCAACGTGGTGTCCGGGTAGCGGTCCGCTCCTTCTCTTCATCGGCAAGAGCCCCGGTCCCCTCAGGCCCGCCCCCGGCACTCCGGGCGTACGGACCTGTCACTCATCATCGGGGAGGCGGCCCGCCGGGACAAGAGCAGCTGGTCAGCGCCCACGTCATATGCCCCGGCCGGGCCTCGCCCGCCGTCCGGTTACGACAGAGTCGCCGCCGCGGTCGGTGAGCTCTCCTTGAGGAACGTCGAGCAGCGCTCGTACTCCTCGTGCTCCCCGATCGCCTCGGCTGCGCGCGCGAGGGCGTGCAGCGCGCGCAGGAAGCCGCGGTTCGGCTCGTGTTCGAACGGCACGGGCCCGTGGCCCTTCCAGCCGTTGCGGCGCAGCGAGTCGAGGCCGCGGTGGTAGCCCGTGCGCGCGTACGCGTAGGACTCGACGACCCGCCCTGCCTCGAAGGCGTCGTCCGCGAGCAGTGCCCACGCCAGTGAGGACGTGGGGTACTCCGCGGCCACCTCTGCGGGTGCCGCCCCGGAGGCGAGCAGCTCGCGCGGCCCGGGGTCGTCGGGCAGGTGGGTCGGGGGCGGGCCCCCGAGCAGATTCTCGTGAATGCTCATGCTTTCCAGTCTGCCTTGTCGGTACGGGACACGGTCGCGGGTGCGCGGACCCGCCGCAAGCGTGAAGCGGGAACTCCCGGTGCGCGCACTCCGCATGCGCCGCCGGACGCACACAGCGCGGGAGGACCGGCCGCCGGAACGGCCGGTCCTCCTCGGCGGACGCGACGGGCCCTGCCCCCTGCCCGGGCCCGCCGGACGCGGGGTCCGGCGGGCCCGGGCGGGGCCTCAGGGCTCCGGTTCCTACTTCAGCCGGGTGCCGGTCGAGCGCAGGTTCGCGCACGCCTGCTGCACACGCTCGGCCATGCCCTTCTCGGCGGCCTTGCCCCAGCTGCGCGGGTCGTAGGTCTTCTTGTTGCCGACCTCGCCGTCGACCTTCAGCACGCCGTCGTAGTTGCGGAACATGTGGTCCGCGACGGGGCGCGAGAAGGCGTACTGGGTGTCGGTGTCCAGGTTCATCTTCACGACGCCGTTCTCCAGCGCCGTGGCGATCTCCGTGTCCGTGGAGCCGGAGCCGCCGTGGAAGACGAAGTCGAACGGGTTCTGCTTGCCGGACTTCGCGGCGACGCCCTCCTGCAGGTCCTTCAGCAGCTCGGGACGGAGCACGACGTTGCCCGGCTTGTAGACGCCGTGCACGTTGCCGAACGAGGCGGCCAGCAGGTAGCGGCCCTTCTCGCCCAGGCCGAGGGCCTCGGCGGTGCGCAGCGCGTCGTCGACGGTCGTGTACAGCTCGTCGTTGATCTCGTGGCTGACGCCGTCCTCCTCGCCGCCGGTCGGGGTGATCTCGACCTCGAGGATGATCTTCGCGGCGGTGGCCTGGGCCAGCAGCTCCTCGCCGATGTCCAGGTTGTCCTTGAGCGTCTCGGCGGAGCCGTCCCACATGTGGGACTGGAAGAGCGGGTTCTGGCCGGCGTCCACGCGCTCCTTGGAGACCGCGAGCAGCGGACGCACATACCCGTCGAGCTTGTCCTTCGGGCAGTGGTCGGTGTGCAGGGCGATGTTCACCGGGTACTTCTTCGCGACGATGTGCGCGAACTCGGCCAGCGCGACCGCGCCGCTCACCATGTCCTTGCTGTACTGCCCGCCGAGGAACTCCGCACCGCCCGTGGAGATCTGGACGATGCCGTCGCTCTCCGCCTCCGCGAAGCCGCGGAGGGCCGCGTGCAGGGTCTGCGTCGAGGTGACGTTGATGGCGGGGTAGGCGAACTTGCCCGCCTTCGCCCGGTCGAACATCTCGTTGTAGACCTCGGGGGTCGCGATGGGCATCTGTCCGCTCCTTGGGGTGCGTATGGGCTCGCGTGTCGGCTCTGCTGCGGAGTCCGGATCCGGATCACCGCCGGGTCCCGGACCGGGCCGGCGGAAATCTGCGGATTCAACGGAACGACGTCATCGTCACCCCCATCCTCCCAGACGCACCCGGGTGCCCGGTCACAGCACGAGCCACAGGAGGACGCGCTGCGGCTCCGCCGCGACGGGTCCGCTCCGGCTCCCTCACGCCAGGCCGAGATCCCCCAGGTCGTACGCGTGCAGGTACCTCACGCCCGCCTGCTCGACGGCCCGCGCCGCGCCGCGCTCCACGATGGTGGCCACCGCCACGACCTCCGCACCGGCCTCCCTCGCCGCCTCCACGGCGGTGAGCGGCGAGTTGCCCGTCGTGGAGGTGTCCTCGACGATCAGTACGCGCCGCCCCGCGATGTCCGGCCCTTCGATGCGTCGCTGCAGGCCGTGGGCCTTGCCCGCCTTCCGTACGACGAACGCGTCCAGCCTGCGGCCCCTGGCGGCCGCCGCGTGCAGCATCGACGAGGCGACCGGGTCGGCTCCGAGCGTCAGGCCGCCGACGGCGTCGAAGTCGAGACCGTCGGTGAGGTCCAGCATGACCTGGCCCGCGAGCGGCGCGGCCTCGCCGTCGAGGGTGATGCGGCGCAGGTCGATGTAGAAGTCCGCCTCCTGCCCGGAGGACAGGGTGACCTTGCCGTGCACGACGGCCTTTTCCTTGATCTGCCGCAGCAGCGCGTCTGCAGTGCTCATGGCCCGGAGCCTATGCGGGCCCGTGCGGAGGCTCTAAGAGAGGGGCCGCCACGTCCAGGCCGTGGAGATCTCCAGCGGCTGGATCGGCGTGACCAGGTGCGGGTGCGAGTTGAGGCCGTTGGGCGGGCCCGTCTGCGGCTCCACGCACACGGCGTCCGGCTGCTCGTCGTAGACGACGACCCACTCGGCACGGCTGGCGACCTTCATCTCCAGAGCTCCCGGCCAGGTCAGGGTGACGTCGACGCCCTGCGGCATGCCGAAGCAGTCGTCCCAGGGACCGGGACGGGGCGCGATCCGCTTGCCCGTGGGGAGGTGGTCGACCCCGCGCTCCTCCTGCCACTCCGGGTCGAAGTCGATGCGTACGTCGCCGCTGCGTCCGCCGAGGTTGCGCAGGAACCAGGGATGCCAGCCGGCCTGGGCCGGGAAGCTGGCGTCGGCCGCCTCGATGCCGAGGGTGAGAGTGAGCCCCTCGCCGGCCTCGTCGAGCTCGACGATCTGCGTCACCCGGCCCTCCCACGGCCAGGGGTCGCTCAGTTCGTAGGTGAAGGCCGCCGAGCGTTCGTCGTGCCGCAGGGTGCTCCACGCCCCGTCGCGTACGGTGCCGTGGATCGCGTGCGGACCGCTGTCCAGGGGGAGTTGGTACAGCTCGCCGCCGCTGCGGAACCGGCCCTGGTCCGTACGGCCGCACCAGGGCACCATGACGAACGCGCCGTACCTGTTGCCCTGCCGGAGCAGTTCCGTACCGCTGACCTTCAGCGAGGCGATACGGCAGCCCCGGTGGGGTTCGACGGTCAGCTCGGCGTTTCCGGCGCGGAGCGTGACGTCGGCGTCAGTGGTGGCGGTGTCAGTCATGACGCGACCCTAAACCTCGGCACTTCCCGGCAGAGCGCGACCCGGCCGTACTCCTGGGGCACGGTCCGGGCGCGGTCCCGCCACGGGCACGGCTCCCGTCGGCGGCGGTACGGACACGGTCAGCGGCGGCGGCGCAGGGCACGGCCGATGACCACGGCTCCGGCGACCACGGCGGCCGCGGCGGGCGCGACCCAGCGCAGCGCGGCCGAGTTGGCGATGGGCTCCGGCAACGGGACGGGTGCGTACCGGCCGCGCGGCGGCGCGTGGTCGACCTCCTCGGCGCTGCGCCCGATCATCGTGCGGCGGGCGTGCGCCGCCTCGGCTTCGGCCGCCGCCTCGACCTCGGCCTCGTCGAGGGGCTCGTCGTCGTGGAGCGGGTCGAGGGAGGGCGGCGGAACCTCCGTGCCGAAGACGCCCTCACGCCCGGAGGGCCGCTCGTCCGGGGTCGGCTCGTCCTTGGGCTCGGCCTTGTCCTTGTGGTCCTCGGGCTCGTCCTTGGGCTCGGGCTGGGGCTTCGGCTTGTCCGCGGGCTTGGCCTTGCCTTCGTCCTCCGCCTTGTCCTTTGCCTTGGCCTTGGACTCCCCGGCCCCGTCCCCGGTCTTCTTCCCGCCCTTGGCCCGGTCGGCTTCCGGGCCCGCGGCCTTGTCCTGGGGCTTCGCCTTGTCGGCGGGCTTCGCCTTGTCCTCGGCCTTGGCCGCGGGCTTCGCCTTGTCCGCCGGCTTGGCCTCGGCCTTGGCCGCCTGGTCCTTGGCCGCGCCCGTCTGAGGTGCGGACGTCTGCGACTCGCGGTTGTCCGGGCCCGGGATGCCGGGGATCACGCGGTCGTTGTCGCCGGGCTCGCCGATGCCGCCCACGGGACCTGCCGTCGCGGGTTCGGCGGCGGGAGCCTCCGGAGCGTCGAGCGTGCCGGGCGGGTTCTCCTGGATGCTGTCCGCGAGCGCCTTGCCGAAGCGTTCCAGCAGCCGCTGTCCGGCCGTCGCCGCCGCCTTCTGCTCGACGTCGTTGATCCGTCCGTCGCCCTTGACGGTGCCCGTGCAGACCAGGCGGGTGCCCTCGCCCTCCTTCGAGCGCCTCGGTACGACGGTGAGGTTCAGCCGCACGGAGCCGGTGCCCCGAGCCTCCGTACCGGTGCCCTTGACGGTGAACTCCTCACCGCGGGACGTGACGGTCAGGCTGCCCCGGTAGGTGATCGTGGACCCGCCGACGCGGACACGCAGCCGGCCCTCGGTGGTGCCCCCGGTGCCCTTGGCGTTCGTACTCCCGGCGCTCCCGGCGCCTCCGGCGCTGTCGAGTTGCAGACCCGGCACGCAGCGCGCCACACGTTCGGGCTCAGCGAGCGCCGCCCGTACCGACCCGACGGAAAACGGAACGTTCACCTCGTGCTCCATAGGGCGGAGCCTACCCACCGCACCCCGTACATGTGACCGGTCGGCACTGTTCCGCCGCGCAGCGCACCCGCCTGGGCGCGGGCCGGGTCCGGTGCGTGAGCGCCTCAGTGACGGGGATGCGTGAGCGTGGAGGGCGGAAGGCCCGTCAGACGGTCGCGTTCCGCACGCAGCCCGGCCGTTCGCAGTTGATGCGGAGTCAGCGGACGCAGCGGTGACGCGGCGTCGGCACCGCTGCGGGACCCGGCGACCCCGTCGAACCCGGCAACCCCGTCGAGACCGTCGAGCCCGGCCCCGCCGCCGGCGGAGCTGAGAGCGGTGAGCGTGGTCCGCTGCGCGCCGTTCGACGCGAGCACGAACCCCCAGTCGCGGGGGCTGCGCACCACGTACGGCGAGGTGCGCAGCCCCGCGGAACGAAGGGTCGCCTCCACCGTCCAGTACGTGCGGGGCTGCGCGGCGGCCGCGCCCGCGTGGACGGCGAAGCGGCCGTCGGGTGCGAGCACGCGGCGCACGAGCCCGTAGAACTCGTGCGAGTAGAGCTTCGCGCTGTCCCGTACGGCGGGGTCGGGAAGGTCCGAGATCACGACGTCGTACGGTGCCGCGCCCGGGGTCCGCACGCGCTCCCGCAGCCGGTCGAAGGGGTCGCCGCCGGTTTCGACGCGTACGCGCGGGTCGTCGTACGCGTCCTTGTTGAGCCGCCGCAGACCGGGGTCCGTGCGTGCCAACTCCGCTGCGGCCCGGTCGCGTTCGAGGACCGTCACCGCCCGCACCCGTGTGTGCCTGAGCACTTCGCGCACTACCAGGCCGTCCGCGCCGCCCAGGATCAGCACCCGTTCGTGCGGGCCGTCCGCCATGGCGGGCCGTACGAGCGCGGCGGGGTAGCGGTTCCCTTCGGCGGAGGAGGCCCGCAGCCGCCCGTCCAGGTAGAACCGCAGCGGTTCGGCGCCGCTCCGGTACGCCGTGGGGTCCGGGTCGCCGGTGAGGACCGCCTCCTGCTGGCCGTCGCGGACGGCGACTCGCACGTGCTGCCCGTACACCGCGTGCCGTGCCGCGCGCTCGAAGGAGGCCACGAACGCGGTGGCGGCGATCAGCAGCAGCACCACCGCGCCGTTCACCGCCAGCAGCCACCAGCGCACGCGGGCACTGACGTCGTGACGGAAGAGCCACAGCACGACGACCCCGCCCGCGCACACGTTCACCACGCCCGTCAGCAGAGCACCCGTCAGCTGTCCGAAGAACGGCAGCAGCAGGAAGGGGAAGGTCAGCCCGCCGACGAGGGCACCCACGTAGTCGGCGGCGAAGAGGTCGGCGAGGGCACCGCCGGCGTCCTGCTTGCGGATGCGCTGGATGAGAGTCATCAGCAGCGGCATCTCGGCACCGATCAGCACCCCGATGGCCAGGGAGAAGCCGACGAGCGCGACGCGCGCACCGCCGAACCAGGCGAAGCTCGCGTAGAGCGCGATCGCCGAGCCGCCGCCGACGAGGGCGAGCAGCGCCTCCACGACGGCGAATCCGGTGGCCGCGCGGCAGCGCAGCCGCTTGGCGAGCAGCGAACCGATGCCCATCGCGAAGACCATCACGGACAGCACGACCGACGCCTGCGTGACCGAGTCGCCCGACAAGTACGAGGCGAGCGCGACGAGTTCGAGCTCGTAGACGAGGCCGCAGGCGGCACACACGAAGACCGAGGCGAGGACGAGCCCGCGCCCGAGCCCGACGGGCACGGGCAGCCGCGCGTCCTGGGACTGGGCGAGGGGACGGTCGATCATGCCGCGAACGCTACGTCACGCTTTTTACACACTTCGTCACCCACACGCGTGCCTTCGCGGCAAAACATGCGCAGTGAAGCGGCCGGAAGCACGAGCGGTGCCAGACGCCCGACTACCGCGCCGCCGCGGGGCGTTCGGCCGCCCCTGCCGGCACCGCGGCCGGAGTGCCACGCCTGCCCACGTGGCAACGGACCACGCGGGTACGGGTGGAGACCAGCCGGCCCTCCTGCGGATACGAATGCCACGTGCGCCAGCGCACGTTGCCCGCGGAGCGCTGCACCAGCAGCGCGGTGAACGCGTGCGGGGCGCCGGGGAACGTACCGGCGAGACCGCCGGGATGGTCGGAGACCAGGTCGAGCAACTCCTGTGCGCGGCCCGCGAAAGAGCCGGGCGTCAGCACCTCGACGCGCGCCGCGAAGTCGTAGTCGAACTCGCCGGCCCGTCTGGAGACGCCGAGCGGCAGCGGCGTGCTGCCGCCGGGCATGCAGGCGACGGTCTCGGAGCAGATGCGGCCGTCCTCTTCGAGCAGCACCTGATGGGATGCGCCGAGCAGCCTCAACTGCACTGTGGCGGTGCCGAGTTCCAGCTCGCGCTGGGCGAGCGCGGGAAGCGGCTCGCGGCCGAGCGCCCACGCGAGGTCGCCCGCGCGGGTGTCGGTGTAGGGGGTGGAGAGAGTGGTGAGCATGGGTCGGCTCCGCAAGCACACAGTGGAGGGGTGAGCCGGGCGCGTCTCTCGACGAGTGACCAGGGGCCGTGCGCCGTCGGCTCGTACCCACGCCAAGTCCGGGGATACGGAATCACCGAATCATGAAATGTGTACTACCACAGCTGTATCGCCCAACTTCTCCGGGTTTCCATCCCCCCGGGGGCCAGGCAGTTCAGATGTTCAACTGCCGGGCCCTCGACGGAGGAACGGATTGCCTGTAGTGCGGGGCGAGACGGGACGGCCCGCCGGCAGACCAGGAGCCTGTCCTGCTGCAGCGGGCCGTGAGCCTGTTGTCGCGACGAGCGGTCAGGAGCCGCCGCCACCACCGCCACCGCAGCCGCCGCCACCGCCGCCGCACGAGTGGCCACCGCCGCCGTCACCGCCGCTGCCGCCGGAGTCACCTGCCCACCAGCCGCCGGCCGCCGCACCGCCGCCGCCGGAGTAGCCGCCGCCACGCCGCTTGCTGCCGCCCTTGGAGCTCTTCGAAACGGCGGCGACGATCGCGATGACGATCACCGCCACGACTATGAACACGAAGACCTTGCCCATTTGCGTTTCCCCCTCATCTCCGCGGCGCCGCCAGGCACCGCTCCGATCTCGCTGCTCCGGCGGGCATCCCGCGGACGCCCGCAAGCCGGCACCTGGCCGGCGTGAACCGGCTTCTGCCCGGAGTCCGCGGCGTCAAAGCAGAGTTGAGCAAGACCAGAGGTTCACACACGCACGGAGACGCACCACACCGGGCCATCCGGGCATCCGGCGCACCCCGGCTACACCGAATGCCCGGTACGGATGCGGATGCCCCATGTCGCACTTAGCGTCGTCCCCGCAACCACTGTGTACGGAACGTGCTCGTCCGCACGCTCTCCGCATCCGTCCTGGAGAAGGAGCATCCGCATGCGCGTATCCACTGCAGCCGTCGCCGCCGCACTCGGTGCCGCGGCCATGCTGGCCTCGACGGCCGGCACCGCCACCGCCGCCCCGGCCGACCCCGTCGGCGGCCACGGCAAGCACACCGTGAGCCTCGACGGTGCCCAGGAGGTCCCCGGCCCCGGTGACCCCGACGGCAGCGGCGTCTTCAAGTACCAGATCAAGCACCGGACGCTCTGCTACAAGCTCAGCGTCCAGAACATCGCTCCCCCCACCGCCGCCCACATCCACTTCGGCCAGAGCGACGAGGCGGGACCCATCGCCGTCCTGCTGAACACGCCGCCCGCGGACGGCACGTCCAAGGGATGCATCCGCGCCCAGCGGACCCAGACACCCGAGAACGCCGACCAGGTCCTGACCCGCTGGGAGCTGGACGGCATCAAGCGGAACCCGTTCTTCTTCTATGTCAACGTCCACAACGCCGAGTTCCCTGCCGGAGCCGTCCGCGGCAACCTCTGATCACGCCGCACCGGTAGCCGCGCCCGCCCCTGGCCCGAGGGCCGAGGGGCGGGCGGGCGCTCGCCGCCGAGGTCCACGAGCGGACGCTCCGGCTTCCGCGGCGGCCCGCGCGCGTGGCCCCGGGTGCTTCCCGCAAGGCTGCTCACCTGTCCGTTCGATAGCCTCTGCGCGAAAGCCTCTGCGCGAAGCGCGCCCTGCGCGCCCCGCGTGGACGCGTCCCGGACGGTTGCCGTCCGGCGTGAGGAGTCGGTGGGGACGGGAGTTGGTGCGGACATGAGCGACAGGCCACTGCTGAACCGCAGGCTGGAGGGGCACGGCTCGACGATCTTCGCGGAGATGTCGGCCCTTGCCGTCAGGACCGGGGCGATCAACCTGGGTCAGGGCTTCCCGGACACCGACGGCCCCGAATCCGTACGGGAAGCCGCCGTACGGGCCCTCCGGGACGGACGCGGCAACCAGTACCCTCCCGGCCCCGGCATCCCCGAACTGCGCACCGCCGTCACCGAGCACCAACAGCGCTTCTACGGCCTGAACTTCGACCCCGACACGGAAGTCCTGGTCACCGCGGGGGCGACCGAGGCCATCGCCGCCTCGATGCTCGCCCTCCTGGAGCCGGGCGACGAGGTCATCGCCTTCGAGCCGTTCTACGACTCCTACGCCGCCTCGATCGCCATGGCCGGCGCCACCCGCGTGCCCCTCACGCTCCGCGCCCCCGGCTTCCGCCCCGACCTCGAGGCCCTGCGCGACGCGATCACCCCGCGCACGCGCCTGCTGCTGCTCAACAGCCCGCACAACCCCACCGGCATGGTGCTCACCCAGGAGGAAGCCACGGCCATCGCCGCCCTGGCCGTCGAGCGCGACCTGCTCGTGGTCACCGACGAGGTCTACGAACACCTCGTCTTCGACGGCGAGCACACGCCGCTCATCTCCCTTCCCGGCATGCGTGACCGCACCGTCTCCATCTCCTCCTCCGGCAAGACCTTCTCCTTCACCGGCTGGAAGGTGGGCTGGGTCACGGCGTCCGCCGCACTCGTGGCCGCGGTCCGCACCGCCAAGCAGTACCTGACGTACGTCAGTGCGGGCCCGTTCCAGTACGCGGTCGCCGAGGCACTCCGGCTCCCGGACGGCTACTTCACCGAGTTCCGCGAGGACCTGCGCGCCAAGCGCGCCATCCTGGGCGACGGGCTCGCCGAAGCGGGCTTCCAGGTCTTCCGCCCCCAGGGCACGTACTTCATCACCACCGACATCACGGCCCTCGGCGAGAAGGACGGCATCCCCTTCTGCCTCGGCCTTCCCGAACGGTGCGGAGTCGTCGCCGTCCCCACCGCCGTCTTCTACGACGACCCGGACGCCGGACGCAGCCACGTCCGCTTCGCCTTCTGCAAGCAGCCGAACGTGCTGGCCGAGGCCGTCACACGGCTGAAGGGTGCGACTCTGCGGGCCTGACCAGGAGGCGGCGGACGGCGCGGCCGGTTCAACCGTCGCGGCAGCGCCCGTTCAGCCGTCGGTCCCGCGTGGAAGGACCGAGACCACTTCCGGGACGGGCCTGAGGTGTTCGTCGAGAACCGCGAGGGCGCGCTCGGCGTCGAAGGCGTCCAACGCCGCGACCAGAGCGCGGTGTTCGGCGTCAACGGTCCCCACACGTTCCGGCCGGGCGCGCATCGCCCGCAGCCCGACGCGCTGCTGGCGGGAGTGCAGGCCCTCATAGAGGTCGGTGATCACCGAGTTTCCCGCCGTGCTCACCATGACCTCGTGGAACTGCCGGTTCAGCGCGGCTACTTCGAACCAGTCACGCTCCCGGCCCGCCCGTTCCATGGGCTCCAGCAGCGCGGTCATCCCGCCCGGTGCGCCGTGCCGCGCCTCGCACAGCGACCGCGCGGCATGGCCCTCGATGAGACGGCGCGCCTGGTAGACCTCCTCCAGCTCGCGCGCCGTGACGCTGCGCACCTGCGCCCCCTTGCGCGGCATCAGCTGGATGAAGTGCTCGGCCGCGAGCCGGTGGAAGGCCTCCCGGACCGGCGTACGGGAGACGCCGACGGTGCGGGAGACCCACTGCTCGTCGAGGAACTGGCCGCCTTCGAGGGAGCCCTTGATTATCTCGTCACGGAGCCAGTCGTAGACGCGCTCCCTGGCCGGCCCCGCCGGCTTCCGGCTGCCCGTCGCCCCGTCCCGTGTGGTCACTGGCCCTTCTTCCTCTCGGCGCCCTGACGGCCCCGTCCGCAGGAGGTGGGCGCGCAGGACGTGACGTGCGTGGTGATGCGAAGACATCCTAGCCCTGGACGCCTCAGAAATGCACCGTGTATACACGACGCATGCGCGACTTGCGCGGTCGTCGTCCCGAGGAGTCACCCGTGCCCGTTCCCAGCGTCACCGCCGACCGCCGTTTCGCGGTCTGGCTCTCCGACCCCAGCGCCGCGGCCGTGGAGATCGCCCGCGGCATGGGCTACGGCGCCGTCGTGCTCGACATCGAGCACGGCTCGTTCGACCTCGCCGATCTGGAGCGTTTCGTACCCTTCATCAAGGCCTCGGGCATGGAGGTGCTGGCGAAGGTGCTGGGCCCCGAGCGGGGCCCGGTCCAGCAGGCGCTGGACTTCGGCGCGGACGTCGTCGTGATCCCGCACGTGGAGGACGCGGCGCACGCCCGGACCGTCACCGGCTTCGCGAAGTTCCCCCCGCTGGGAGACCGCAGCTTCGCCGGCGGGCGCACGGCGTCCTACGGCGGCATGACGGACCCCTGGGTCCGGGAGCAGGACTCACGGACCCGCTGCTATCCCATGATCGAGGACGCGGGAGCGGTGGAGGAGATCGAGGCGATCCTCGCTCTGCCCACCGTGGACGGCGTGTTCGTCGGCCCCAGCGATCTCTCGCTGCGGCGCGGGCGTGGGGCGTACGCCCGTACGGAAGGCGACTTCGAGGACATGTGGAGGATCGCCGACGCCGCAGCGGCAGCCCGCAAGCCGTGGTTCCTGCCGGCTTGGTCCCCCGAGGAGAAGGAGTTCGCAGTGCGCGCGGGAGTCGACCAGATGGCGCTGATCATGCAGCACGGCGCCCTGGCCGCGGGCTTCTCCGCCCCGCTGGAGACGACGCGGCGGATACTCGCGGACGCCGGGGCGGACCACGAGCAGGCCGGGGCGTACCCGGCGGCTCCGGGTCCGGAGGGGCGCGATGACTGAGACGGGAACCGGGACCGGAACCGGGACGGGAGTGGAGACCGGCCAGGCGGCCCAGAAGGCGGGGAAGGCCGCCCGTACGCAGGGCGGCGGAAGGTTCCGCTGGGGCATAGCGGGCGTCCTGGGCGTCGGCACCTTCGTCAACTACATCGACAGGGTCAACCTTTCGGTCGCCGCTCCCGCGATCATGCGGGACTTCGACATCAGCGCCTCCCAGATGGGCCTTCTCTCCTCGGCCTTCCTGTGGACCTACGCGATGCTGCAGCTCCCCGTCGGGTCCGTCATCGACCGGATCGGGGTCACCTGGGTCAACCGCGTGGCCGCCTTCCTGTGGACGGTCGCCTCCTTCGCCTCGGCCGCGGCGGGCGGCCTGGGCCTGCTGCTGGTGAGCCGTCTGCTGCTGGGGGTCGGCGAAGCACCGACCATCCCCGCGGGCTGGAAGAGCATCGGCCAGTGGTTCCCGAAGCACGAGCGCGGAACGGCAACCGCGGTCTTCGACGGCTGCGCCAAGCTGTCCAACGTGATCGGCATCCCGGTCATGGCGTTCCTGGTCACGGTCTACAGCTGGCACGCCGCCTTCGTCTTCACCGGTGTGCTCTCCGCCGTGTATCTGGCGGTGTGGTGGCTGATGTACCTCACCCCGAAGCAGGCCCGCGCCAAGGGCCGGCTCAGCGAGGCCGAGTTCGAGCACATCCGCGCGGGCGGCGGGGACGACGAGGAGTCCGCGACCGCGGGCGGCGGTTCGCTGCGCGGCATGGGCCACCTGCTGCGGCGCCGCAAGACCTGGGGCCTGGCGCTCGGCTATGCCTCGTACACCTACAGCTACTACGTGCTGCTCACCTGGCTGCCCGCATATCTGGAGAAGCAGTTCGGCGTGAATCTGCTGCAGGGCGGCTTCTACGCGATGCTCCCGTGGCTGGCCGCAGTGCTGGCGCAGTTCCTCGTGGGCGGCATCCTCATGGACCGGTGGCTGCGCCGTACGCACGACACCACACGCGTACGCCGCACCGTGCTGGTGCTCAGCCTGCTGGCCTCGATGGCGGTGACGGGAGCCGCGTACGCGGAATCGGTCGGCGTCGCCCTCGTGTACCTCTCGGTGGGCGCGGCCGGGCTGGCGATCTCGGTGCCCGCCGGGTCGAGCATCGTGGCGCTGATCGCTCCGGAGGGGTACGCGGGGACGCTGGGCGGGATCGTGAACTTCACGGCGAACCTGCTGGGCATCGCCGCCCCCATCGTCACCGGCATGGTCGTCGACGCGACCGGTTCCTTCGCCGGGGCGTTCATCGTCACCGGCGCGGTGCTGCTGGGCGGGATCGTCTGCTACACGGCCGTGCTCGGACGTATCGAGCGCATGCCCGCCCCCGCATCGTGACCGATGCGGACACCCGGACTCCCCGAATCCGCAACGACCCGAGACAGGAGAAGACGCATGGGCGACATCGCCGTGGCACAGTTCGCGCCCGGTGAGGACAAGAGCGCGAACCTCGCCGCTCTGCAGGACCTCGCCGAGGAGGCCGCAGGCCGCGGAGCGCGGGTCGTCGTGGCTCCCGAGTACGCGATGTACACCGCACCCGCGATGGACCGGCGCTTCGTCGACTCGGCGGAGCCCCTCGACGGTCCGTACACGACGGCACTGCGCGAGCTGGCCGCCCGGCTCGGGATACATCTGGTGGCCGGAATCAATGAACAGCGGGACGGCAGCACCATCTTCAACACGCTCGTCGCCGCGGGTCCGGACGGCGTCGTCACGGCCGTCTACCGCAAACTGCACCTCTACGACGCCTTCGGGTTCACGGAGTCCTCGATCGTGCACCCCGGCGCCGTCGGGGACTTCGGGACGTTCGAGGCGGACGGCCTCGTCTTCGGCATGCAGACCTGCTACGACCTGCGCTTCCCCGAGGTCACACGCCGCCTCGTCGACGCGGGCGCCGACGTGGTGCTGGTGCCTGCCGAGTGGGTGCCGGGGCCGCTGAAAGAAGACCACTTCGTCACGCTGCTGAGGGCCCGGGCGATCGAGAACACCGTGTACGTGGCCGCCGCCGACCAGTGCGCCCCCACGGGGGCGGGCAACAGCATGATCGTCGATCCGATGGGCGTCGTCGTCGCGTCTCTCGGTGAGCGGACCGGCACAGCGGCCGCGACCGCCACGCGGGAGCGCATCTCCGCGGTGAGGAAGGTGAATCCGGCACTCGAACTGCGCCGGTTCACCGTGACCGAGCGACGCTAGGGAGTCGAGGGCGGCCCCCTGGACGCTTCAGGACGCCGAACCGGCCCTGCGCGCCCGGTACTTGCCGCCCGCCCCCTGTTCACGCACCACGACGGGCCGAGGTCTTCAGACCCCGGCCCGTCGTGCTGTGCGCGATGTCCTGGTCCGCGCCGTCCGGGCTGTGCGTGCCCGGGCGGACCCGTGTGCGCCGCCGCGCGTACGTGCCGCGCGGAGCGTCCCTCTCATTCGGCGCCGTCGTCCGGCTTCTCGCCGGACTCCGCGTCCTTCTCCAGGCCGAACTGCTCGACGAGCCACTTGTCGAACTCGATCGACGCCCGCACCCAGCTGACGACGCTGGAGACGAAGTGCTCGAGGGAGACACCCGTGCCGATCAGCAGCTGCGCCTCGCCGATCAGGCGGACGGTGCCGTCGTCGTGCGTGTGGCTGTAGACCTTCGGCCACAGCGTCCGCCGGTTCCAGTCGTCGATGGACTCCAGCAGCTTGGGCTTGTCCTCGATCGGGTGGGGCCGGTCGTAGAACGTACGGACCGAGAAGACCTGCTGCTCCTCCTCGCCCCGGAACATGAAGTACGTGCGGAATTCCTCCCACGGCGCCGCGAGGTCACCCTCTTCGTCGACGACGTACTTCAGCTCCATCTGGTCCAGCAGCTGCTTGACCAGCTCCTGGTCGGGGATCACAGGGCCGGTCGGACCGGATCCCTCCGGGTCGGGCTCCTGGCCCCCGAAGTTCGGAATCGAGGACGGATCGATGCTCACCGTGTATTTCCCTTCGTACGGATTCCGCCATCCTCCCCCATGCCGGGGCCGTCCTGGCAAGCGACGCGGAAGCCGGTGCGAGCCGGCCCGCGTCGCCGCCGGTCAGGACTCCGCGGGCGCTCCCGAGGTGCTGCCGACCATCAGGCCCTCCCAGCCTTCGACGTGGTCGACGCGCACCGTGTCGCCGTCGCGCACCTCGCCGGAGAGGATCTCGCGGGCCAGCTGATCGCCGATGGCGGTCTGCACGAGGCGGCGCAACGGCCGCGCCCCGTACGCCGGATCGTTGCCCTCGCGCGCCAGCCAGGCCAGCGCCTCCGGAGTGACCTCCAGCTCCAGCCGGCGGTCTGCGAGGCGCCGCCGCAGCCCGTCGATCTGCAGCCGGGCGATGCGGCCCAGTTCGTCCTCGCTGAGCGCGGAGAAGACCACGACGTCGTCGAGGCGGTTGAGGAACTCCGGCCGGAAGGACGAGCGGACGGCGGCCAGCACCTTCTCCCGCTTCTCCTCCTGCTTTTCCAGCGGGTCCATCAGGAACTGACTGCCCAGGTTGGAGGTGAGCACCAGGATGGTGTTGCGGAAGTCGACCGTGCGGCCCTGCCCGTCCGTGAGCCGGCCGTCGTCGAGCACCTGCAGCAGGATGTCGAAGACGTCGTGGTGTGCCTTCTCCACCTCGTCCAGCAGCACGACGCTGTACGGGCGCCGCCGCACGGCCTCGGTGAGCTGGCCGCCCTCCTCGTACCCGACGTAGCCGGGCGGCGCGCCGACCAGGCGTGCCACGGAGTGCTTCTCGCCGTACTCGCTCATGTCGATGCGGACCATGGCCCGCTCGTCGTCGAAGAGGAAGTCCGCTAGTGCCTTGGCCAGTTCGGTCTTGCCGACTCCGGTGGGGCCGAGGAAGAGGAACGAGCCGGTGGGGCGGTCCGGGTCGGCGACGCCCGCGCGGGTGCGGCGTACGGCGTCGGAGACCGCACGCACGGCCTCGGTCTGGCCGATCAGGCGCCTGCCCAGCTCCTCCTCCATGCGCAGCAGCTTCTGGGTCTCGCCCTCCAGGAGCCGTCCGGCGGGGATGCCCGTCCAGGAGGCGACGACGTCCGCGATGTCGTCCTGGCCGACCTCCTCCTTGACCATCGTCTCCCGCTCCGGCTGGGACGCGGCCTCCTCCTCGGCGGCCGACGCCTCGGCCAGCTCCTGCTCCACGCCCGGGATCTCCCCGTACAGCAACTGCGAAGCGGATTCGAAGTCGCCCTCGCGCTGGGCCCGTTCGGCCTGGCCGCGCAGCTCGTCGAGGCGCTCCTTGAGTTCACCGACCCGGTTGAGGCCCTGCTTCTCCTTCTCCCAGCGGGCGGTCAGGCCCCGCAACTCCTCCTCGCGGTCGGCCAGTTCGCGGCGCAGCCGCTCGAGGCGCTCCACCGAGCCGGGATCGGTCTCGTTGGAGAGCGCCATCTCCTCCATCTTCAACCGGTCGACGGCGCGCTGGAGTTCGTCGATCTCGACGGGCGAGGAGTCGATCTCCATGCGCAGCCTGGAGGCCGCCTCGTCGACGAGGTCGATGGCCTTGTCCGGCAGGAAGCGGGAGGTGATGTACCGGTCGGAGAGTGCCGCGGCCGCCACCAGGGCGCCGTCGGCGATCTGGACCTTGTGGTGCGCCTCGTAACGCCCCTTGAGCCCGCGGAGGATCGCGATGGAGTCCTCGACGGTCGGCTCGGCCACCAGCACCTGCTGGAAGCGGCGCTCCAGCGCGGCGTCCTTCTCGATGCGCTCGCGGTACTCGTCGAGTGTCGTGGCGCCGACCATGCGCAGCTCGCCGCGCGCGAGCATCGGCTTGAGCATGTTGCCCGCGTCCATGGCGGAGTCGCCGCCGGCACCCGCGCCGACCACGGTGTGCAGCTCGTCGATGAAGGTGATGATCTGGCCGTCGCTGGCCTTGATCTCCGACAGCACGGTCTTGAGGCGTTCCTCGAACTCGCCCCGGTACTTGGCGCCGGCCACCATCGCGCCGAGGTCGAGTGCCACCAGCCGCTTGTCGCGCAGCGACTCGGGCACGTCGCCCTTGACCACGCGCTGCGCCAGGCCCTCCACGACCGCGGTCTTGCCGACTCCGGGCTCGCCGATGAGCACCGGGTTGTTCTTCGTACGGCGCGAGAGCACCTGCACCACGCGGCGGATCTCCTGGTCCCGGCCGATGACCGGGTCGAGCCTGCCCTCACGTGCGGCGGCGGTCAGGTCCGTGCCGAACTTCTCCAGCGCCTTGTACGTGCCCTCCGGGTCGGGGTTGGTGACCCGGCGGCTGCCCCGGACGGACTGGAACGCCTCCAGCAGCGCCTTGTCCGTCGCGCCCTGCTCCTTCAGCAACTCCGCGGTCTGGCCGCCCTTGGCGGCGATGCCGATCAGGAGGTGCTCGGTGGAGACGTAGGCGTCGCCGAGCTCCTTGGCGCGCTGTGTGGCGTCCGCGATGACCGCAAGCAGCGGCCGGTCCGGCTGCGGCTTGCTCACCGTCGAGCCCTGGACGCTGGGAAGGCCGGCGAGCTGCCGCTCGGCGCCCGAGCGGAGGGCGGCCTGGTCGGCCTCGACGGCGGCGATCAGGTCGGAGATGTTCTCGTTCTCCTCGCCCTGGAGCAGAGCGAGGAGCAGGTGGGCGGGGGTGATGTCGGGATGCCCGTCCGTCACCGCCCGGTCGCTGGCCGCACTGATCGCTTCCCGGCTCTTGTTGGTCAGCTCTGCGTCCACTGGCGTGCGTGCCTCCTTCGTCTACGGCTGGCTGTGCCGTTACCTGCTCGCGGGCCCTGACGGGCCTTCCCGGCCCCTCTGACCGGGTCGCTGCTAGCTTCAGCCTCCAGCAAGTTGAGTCTATTCCACTCAACTGTCACGGGGCTAGATTCGTTCCCATGACGAGCATCGAATCGCAGCCGCCGGAGCCGGCGTCGGCGGACCCCCTCGCGGCGTTCTGGCAGGAGCGCCGCTACGCGACTCTCACCACGCTGCGGCCCGACGGCACACCGCACGTGGTGCCCGTGAGCGTGACGTACGAACCCGGTCCGGGCAGGGAGCCGGGGACGGGGACCCGCGGCGGGACGGGGACAGGGGCAACCGCCCGCGTGGTGGCCGGCCGCGGCAGCAAGAAGGTCCGCAACATCGAGGCCGCGGGCAGCGACGGCATGCGCGTCTCCCTCTGCCAGTTCGAGGGCAGACGGTGGTCGACCCTGGAGGGCCGCGCCCGCATCCGTACGGACGCGGCAGCGGTCGCCGACGCCGAGCGCCGCTACGAGGAGCGCTACGGACGCCGGCCGAGGCCCAACCCCGAGCGCGTACTGATCGAGATCGCCGTCGAGCGGACCCTGGGCCCCATGGCCTGAGCGGTCCCAGCCCCGCCGCCCCCCGGCGGCCGGTGGCCCGGCTCCGCCCTCAGCGCTTGTTCCTGGCGCCGAACTCGGCGAGGAGCGCCCGCGCCGAACTCGGATAGGGCCGCCCCAGCAGCTCGTCGTCGGAGCCCACGGAGGTCACGGCCACCAGGGTTCCGGTGCCCGTCTTCTTGTCGATGCCGCGGAGCCAGGGGCCGCCGCTGACACCCTGGGTGAGCTTGCAGGGCCGCAGCGACAGAGCACCCACGTTGGTGGCGGCGATCTCGCCGCGCTCGTAGCGGTGGGCCCGGCCCGCGCAGTAGTGGAGCGTCTCCCCGTCGTACGGCGAGGAGGCCGGGTAGCCGAGCGTGGCCGCGTGGCCGCCGCGGACAGGCTCGGTCCGCAGCTTGTTCGCGCCGTACACCTCCTGAATGGTGCGACCGCCGCGCTTCTCCATCCGCAGGAACGCCCAGTCGTACGGAAGGACCGACTCCAGGTTCTTGCTGGTGTCCCAGCCGGGCGCCGTCTTCCAGGACTCCACCTTCCAGCCGTGAGCGAGCACGGTCCGCGGGCCGTCGCCGGTGCCGCCACGCTTGGTGCCCTTGTCTTTGCCCTGGCCCTGGCCCTTGGGGTCGCTCTTGCTCTTGTAGGCGGGCTGGAAGTACATGGCCTCCGGCTTGCGCGGACGCTCCGGGCTGGAGATGCAGTGCGCCGCGGTGGCCACGATGCTGCCGCTCGGGGAGTCGACGATCGCGGCGGAGCAGGACTCCGCCTGATGACCCGGCAGCTTGGCGACAAGCTTCCCGACGGTCCTGACCGTCCCCTGCGGCCAGCGGTCACCCTTCGAGGCGGGCGGATACGGCGCGGGCGCGCTCGCTCCCATGAGAGCCAGCGAGGTGGTGCAGGTCACGAGAGCGGCGAGCGCCGCGCGGGTCGACGTCATGCACCTACGCTCTGCTGCCGCCGTCCCCTCGGCCAACCGCACACACCTGATCGGGTTAACAGTGGGCGTTCCGGGCGCCACCCGCGCCCAGGTCATGACACGCGCGCCCTGCCGCAGGCCGTCAACGGCCCGCCGGCCCCGGCCGGTCAGCCCCGCCCGGTCAGTCCACGCCAGCCAGCCCAGCCGAGGGGCCGGCCCTCGCGGTCAACCCCGGCCCCGCCGCGCCCGGTTGAGCCGCCGCGGGCTGAGCGTGAGCAGTACGCTCCCCGCCATGACCCTCGAATGGGAGCAAGTACTGGTGGACGCTGAGGACCCGGCGAAGCTGGGACGCTGGTGGGCCGAGGCGCTCGGCTGGGCCGTGGTCGACGGTTCGGCCGAGACCACCGAGGGCGGAGCCTCCGGGGGAGAGTTCGAGATCCGCCCGTCCCCGGACCGGCTGCCCGGGCTCCTGTTCGTACACGTCCCCGAGCGGAAGACCGGCAAGAACCGGCTCCACCTGGACTTCCGGCCCGACGACCAGGAGGCCGAGGTCGCCCGCCTCCTCGCCCACGGGGCACGCCACGCCGATGTGGGGCAGAGCGAGGAGGACCCCTGGGTCGTGCTCGCCGACCCCGAGGGCAACGAGTTCTGCGTGCTGGGCCCGCGTCGGCAGTGAGAGCCGGGCCGGCGCCTCAGTCGCGGCGCTGCTTCTTCGGCCGCCAGACGACAAGGGCCCCGGACTGCGGGTGGACGTCCTCGTACGGGACGAGGTCGCGGCGGTACGAGGCGTGGACCTGGGCCTCACGCTGCTGCATGGCGGCCGCGGCGCCCTCGACCGCCTGCTGGAGCTCCACCACACGGGACTTCAGTGCGGCGACCTGATTCTCCAGCTCGATGATGCGCTTGATGCCCGCGAGGTTGATCCCCTCGTCCTGGCTCAACTCCTGTACCTGACGGAGGAGTTCGATGTCCCGCGCCGAGTAGCGCCGGCCGCGCCCGGCCGCGCGGTCGGGGGAGACCAGGCCGAGGCGGTCGTACTGACGCAGAGTCTGCGGGTGCAGACCCGAGAGCTGAGCGGCGACCGAGATGACATACACAGGGGACTCGTCGGTCAGCTGGTAAGGATTGCGTCGTCCACCTCGGCCGTTCACCTCAGTCTCCCTTCGCGGCCTTGAACAGGGCCGCCCTCGGATCCTCCGCGGCCGTCGCCTCGCGGTAGGTCTCCAGGATGCCCTTCGCCTTCTCGCTCAAATCCTTCGGAACCGATACGTCGATGGTGACCAGCAGATCGCCGCGCGTCCCGTCCTTGCGGACCGCACCCTTGCCGCGGGCCCGCATCGTACGGCCGCTGGGCGTGCCGGGCGGCAGCTTGAGCGTGACCGGCGGACCGCCGAGCGTCGGGACCTTGATCTCGCCGCCGAGCGCCGCCTCCGGGTAGGTCACCGGCACGGTCACGGTCAGGTTGTCCCCCCTGCGGCCGAAGACCGGGTGACGGTCCACGTGCACCACGACGTACAGGTCGCCGCCGGGGCCGCCGCGCTCGCCCGGTGCGCCCTTGCCGCGCAGCCTGATGCGCTGCCCGTCGCTGACGCCCGCGGGGATGCGGACCTGCATGGTGCGCGAACTCGTCGCCCTGCCGGAGCCCTTGCACGTGTCGCAGGGGTCCTGCGCGATGAGCCCGCGGCCCTTGCAGTCGACGCAGGGATCGGTCAGGGAGAATCCGCCGCCACCGCCCCGCGAGACCTGGCCGGTGCCGACGCACGTGGGGCACACCCGGGGTGAGCCGTTCTTGTCGCCGGTGCCGGCACACGCCTTGCACGCCGCCGAGGACGACATCCGCAGCGGGACCGTGGCACCGTCCACCGCCTCGGTGAAACTGAGCGTCACCTCGGACTCGATGTCCTGGCCGCGCCTCGGCTGCGTGCGCGTACCGGCGCCGCCGCGGTTGAACAGCCCGCCGAACACGTCGCCGAGACCGCCGCCGAAGCCGCCCGCTCCGCCCGGGCCACCGGGACCGCCCGGCTGACCGCCTCCGAAGAGGTCGCTCAGGTCGAAGTTGAAGCCGCCCGCTCCGCCCGGGCCACCGGGACCGCCGGTCCTGATGCCCCCGTTGCCGAACAGGGTGCGCGCCTCGTCGTACTCCTTGCGGCGCTTGGCGTCGCCGAGTACGTCATAGGCCTCGGAAGCGTCCTTGAAGCGCTCCTCGGCCTTGGCGTCGCCCCTGTTGGCGTCGGGGTGGTTCTCACGGGCCAGCTTGCGGTAGGCCTTCTTGATCTCGGCCTCGGTGGCGTCCTTCGGGACGCCGAGGACCTTGTAGTAGTCCTTCTCGATGAAGTCCTTCGTACTCATCCGCGACGTCCCTCCTCCCCGGTGCCGTGCCCGCTCGTGCTGCCGTGGGCAGCCTGGTCAGCCTGGTCAGCCCTGGTCGGGGCCACCGTTCTCCTCTTCGTCGGCGGACTCCTCGCCTGCCGCGCCCTGAGCACCCGGCTGCGGCTCGGCGACTCCGACCCTGGCGGGGCGGATCGTCCGTTCGCCGATTCGGTACCCGGGCTGCAGGATCTGCACGCACGTCGTCTCCGTGACGTCGGGCGAGTACGAGTGCATCAGTGCCTCGTGCACAGTCGGGTCGAAGGGCTCGCCCTCCTTGCCGAACTGCATCAGACCCATCTTGGCGGCGACCATCTCCAGCGACTCGGCCACCGACTTGAAGCCGCCGACGAGTTCGCCGTGGTCGCGGGCGCGGCCGATGTCGTCGAGCACGGGCAGCAGTTCCGTCAGCAGGTTGGCGACCGCGACTTCCTTCACAGCCGCGCGGTCCCGCTCGACCCTGCGGCGGTAGTTCTGGAACTCCGCCTGGAGGCGCTGCAGATCCTGCGTCCGTTCGTGCAGTGCCGTACGGGTCTGGTCCAGCTGAGCGGTCAGCGCCGCCACCTGCGCGTCCTGACCCTGGCCGCCCTGCAGGACGTCCTGGCCTTCCTGCTCGTCGTCGGTCACGTCCCCGGCCGGGTCCGCCGGACCGCCCGCCTCGTCGGCGGGCACTTGTCCGGCGGCCTGCGCCGCAGCGTCGTCGGGCTGTACGGCGTCGGCGGGGACGTCGGGCTTCTGTTCGAAGCCCGGAGTCTCCTCCGTCACGCTGCACCATCCTTCGGCTTCTGCTCGTCGTCCACGATCTCGGCGTCGACGACATCCTCGTCACCGTCGGCCTTGGCCTGCCCGGCACCCTCGGCACCCTCGGGACCGGCCTCCGCGCCGGCTTCGCCCTGGGCGCCCTGGGCGTCCGCGTACATGGCCTGGCCCAGCTTCTGGCTGGTCGCCGCGACCTTCTCGCTGGCCTCGCGGATCGCCGCGGTGTCCTCGCCCTTCAGCTTCTCCTTCAGGTCCTCGAGAGCGGCCTCGACCTCGGTCTTGATCTCGCCGGGGACCTTCTCCTCGTTGTCCTTGAGGAACTTCTCGGTCGTGTAGACCAGCTGCTCCGCCTGGTTGCGCGTCTCGGCGGACTCGCGGCGCTTGGCGTCCTCGTCCGCGTACTGCTCGGCGTCGCGCATCATGCGCTCGATGTCTTCCTTCGGGAGCGCCGAACCGCCGGTGACGGTCATCCGCTGCTCCTTGCCGGTACCGAGGTCCTTGGCGGAGACGTGCATGATGCCGTTCGCGTCGATGTCGAAGCTGACCTCGATCTGCGGCACGTTGCGCGGCGCGGGCGGCAGACCCGTCAGCTCGAACATGCCGAGCTTCTTGTTGTACGCCGCGATCTCGCGCTCACCCTGGAAGACCTGGATCTGCACCGACGGCTGATTGTCCTCGGCCGTGGTGAAGGTCTCCGAACGCTTCGTCGGAATCGTGGTGTTGCGCTCGATCAGCTTGGTCATGATGCCGCCCTTGGTCTCGATGCCGAGGGACAGCGGGGTGACGTCCAGCAGGAGGACGTCCTTGACCTCGCCCTTGAGCACACCGGCCTGCAGGCTGGCGCCGATGGCGACGACCTCGTCCGGGTTGACGCCCTTGTTGGCGTCCTTGCCGGCGGTCAGGTCACGGACCAGCTCGGCGACGGCGGGCATACGCGTCGAGCCACCGACCAGAACCACGTGGTCGATCTCGGACAGCTGGATGCCGGCGTCCTTGATCACGTTGTGGAACGGGGTCTTGCAGCGCTCCAGCAGGTCCTCCGTGAGCTGCTGGAACTGGGAGCGCGTCAGCTTCTCGTCCAGGTGCAGCGGGCCCTCGGCGGACGCCGTGATGTAAGGCAGGTTGATGTTGGTCTCGGTGGAGCTGGACAGCTCGATCTTCGCCTTCTCCGCGGCCTCACGCAGACGCTGGAGAGCCATCTTGTCCTTGGACAGGTCCACGCCGTGCCCGGACTGGAACTGCTTGACCAGGTGGTCGACGATGCGCTGGTCCCAGTCGTCACCACCGAGGTGGTTGTCGCCGTTGGTGGCCTTCACCTCGACGACGCCGTCGCCGATCTCCAGCAGCGAGACGTCGAAGGTGCCGCCACCGAGGTCGAAGACCAGGATCGTCTGGTCTTCCTTCTCCATGCCGTAGGCGAGGGCGGCGGCCGTCGGCTCGTTGACGATGCGCAGCACGTTGAGGCCCGCGATCTCGCCGGCCTCCTTGGTGGCCTGACGCTCCGCGTCGTTGAAGTACGCCGGGACGGTGACCACGGCGTCCTCGACCTTCTCACCGAGGTAGGACTCCGCGTCGCGCTTCAGCTTCTGCAGGATGAAGGCGCTCATCTGCTGCGGGTTGAAGTCCTTGCCGTCCAGGTTGATCTTCCAGTCGGTGCCCATGTGGCGCTTGACCGACCGGACCGTCCTGTCGACGTTGGTCACAGCCTGCCGCTTGGCCACCTCGCCGACGAGCACCTCGCCGTTCTTCGCGAAGGCCACAACGGACGGCGTGGTCCTGGCGCCCTCGGCGTTGGTGATGACGGTGGACTCACCGCCTTCGAGAACACTGACGACGGAGTTCGTCGTGCCCAGGTCGATGCCGACCGCACGTGCCATTTCGGTTTCCTCCAGCTGATGTCTTGAGTGAAGCTGGCTCAAGAGTGCCTGGCCGATCCGAGTACGTCAAACGACCTGAGTGGGAGGCACTCAACTCTTATGCCGACTTTATGCGCACCCACCTCTGACCAGGAGAGAAGAAAGGCTGCCGGCCGACGGGGCGGCGCAGGGACCCCCACCGGGCGCCCCGCGACGCAGATCACCGCGCGCCCGGGTACCAGCAGGGCGCGCGGAGTGGGTAGTCTCGTACGGATCAGATAAGTTACCGCTTAGTAAGCCACCCGATCAGGTCTCGCCCGAAGGCCGCCCGAGGAGCCCTCATGCAACTCGCCGCGATCGTCGTTTCGCTGGTGCTGGCCGCGGTCGGCATCGCGCTGTTCGCGCGCGCCGTCGCGCAGATCTACCGCTTCGTCAGGCTGGGGCAGCCGGTGCCCGCGGGCACGCGCACCGACGACCCGGCAGCGCGCACGCTCACGGTGGCCCGTGAGTTCTTCGGCCACACGCGGATGAACCGGTGGGGGATCGTCGGCTTCGCGCACTGGTTCGTAGCCGTCGGCTTCTTCGCGCTCGTGCTGACGCTTGTCCACGCCATGGGGCAGCTCTTCCAAGCCGACTGGACGCTGCCGCTCATCGGCACCTGGGCCCCGTACGAGATCTTCACGGAGTTCCTCGGTCTGATGACGACACTGGGCATCGCCACGCTCATCGTCATCCGGCTGCTGAGCCTGCCCTCGCGCGCCGGGCGCAAGTCCCGCTTCACGGGCTCCAAGGCGGGCCAGGCGTACTTCGTCGAGTACGTCATCCTCACCATCGGCATCGCGATCCTGGTGCTGCGCGGACTCGAGGGCGCCCTGCATGACGTACACGGCTACGAGGCCTCGTACTTCGTCTCGTATCCGCTGGTGGCCGCATTCGACGGGCTGAGCGTGAGCGCGCTGCAGAACCTGACGTATCTCGTCGCGCTCATCAAGATCGGCACCTCGTTCGTGTGGATGATCGTGGTCGGCCTCAACACCAACATGGGTGTGGCCTGGCACCGCTTCCTCGCCTTCCCCAACATCTGGTTCAAGCGCAACGCCGACGGCGCCACCGCGATGGGCGAGCTGAAGCCGATGGTCTCCGGCGGCAAGGAGATCGACTTCGAGACGGCTCTGGACGACGAGAACGAGGAGGAGGTCCGCTTCGGCGCCTCCCAGGTCGAGGACTTCTCCTGGAAGGGCATCCTCGACTTCTCCACCTGCACCGAGTGCGGCCGCTGCCAGTCGCAGTGCCCCGCCTGGAACACCGGCAAGCCCCTCTCGCCCAAGCTGCTGATCATGTCGCTGCGCGACCACGCGCACGCGAAGGCCCCGTACCTGCTGGCCGGCGGCGGCAAGACGATGGAGGGCGAGGAGAAGGCGACCGAGGAGCAACTGAAGGACGTACCCAAAGCGGCGCTGGAGGAGGCCGAGCGCCCGCTGATCGGCACCGCGGAAGAGGGCGGCGTCATCGACCCGGACGTGCTGTGGTCCTGCACCACGTGCGGCGCGTGCGTCGAGCAGTGCCCCGTCGACATCGAGCACATCGACCACATCGTCGACATGCGCCGCTACCAGGTGATGATCGAGAGCGCGTTCCCGAGCGAGGCCGGGACGATGCTGAAGAACCTGGAGAAGAAGGGAAACCCCTGGGGCCTGGCCAAGAAGCAGCGCCTGGAGTGGACGAAGGAACTCGCCGAGGAGACCGGCTTCGAGGTGCCCGTCGTCGGCAAGACCGTCGAGGACCTCACCGAGGTCGACTACCTCTACTGGGTCGGCTGCGCGGGCGCGCTGGAGGACCGGGCGAAGAAGACCACCAAGGCCTTCGCGGAGCTGCTGCACATCGCGGGCGTCAACTTCGCGATCATGGGCGGCGACGAGAAGTGCACAGGTGACTCCCCTCGCCGCCTCGGCAACGAGTTCCTCTTCCAGCAACTCGGCGAGGAGAACGTCGCGACGCTCAACGCCGCCTTCGGCGAGGACGACGAGGACGAGTCGACGAAGAAGCCCGCCTCGAAGAAGAAGATCGTCGCGACCTGCCCGCACTGCTTCAACACGCTCGCCAACGAGTACCCGCAGCTGGGCGGCCACTACGAGGTCATCCACCACACCCAGCTGCTGCAGCACCTCGTGGACGAGGGCAAGCTGGTGCCCGTCACACCGGTCGAGGGCCTGATCACGTACCACGACCCGTGCTACCTGGGCCGTCACAACAAGGTCTACACGCCGCCGCGCGAGATCATCGGCAAGGTGCCGGGCCTGCGCAACGAGGAGATGCACCGCCACAAGGAGCGCGGCTTCTGCTGCGGCGCCGGCGGCGCCCGCATGTGGATGGAAGAGCGCATCGGCAAGCGCATCAACAACGAGCGCGTGGACGAGGCCCTCTCGCTGAACCCGGACATCGTCTCGACCGCCTGCCCGTTCTGCCTCGTCATGCTGACGGACTCGGTCAACGGCAAGAAGAACGATCAGCAGGCCAAGGAAGACCTGCGAGTCGTGGACGTGGCGCAGTTGCTGCTGGACTCCGTGCGTACGCCGGGCGAGGACGGCCCGTCGGACGAACCGGAGAAGGAGGAGAGCAGCGCGCCCGAGCCCGCCCGTTAGCCCCGCGGAGCCCCGGCCCGGGCGCGGGTACAGGTGCGGATGCGGGTGCGAGTGCGGGTCAACGGGCCTTCGGAACCCGAACCTTGCCGGACAAAATGCGTAAATGAACGGAGTCTGTCGTCGGAAACGGCAGGCTCCGTTCGTTTGCGGCAAGCTCCGTTCGTATTCAGTCACTTAGCGTTCTTCACACGTCAATCCCCTTCGGGGGATACCCAACCGGCAGCCCGCGCCTTAGCCTCGCTGACCAGCGGCAGAAGTACCGGAAGCAGAAGCCGGAAGCAGAAGGAGGCGACCCCGGTTGCTGGACGGCGGCGACGTGACGGCGGAGACCAGCCCGGTCCGCCGTGTCTCCGCGAGACGGGACCTGCGTCCCGCCCCGGTCCTGCCGGTCGTCGCGGAGACCCGGCGCTTACGGCTCTGCGGCCGGAGAGCACGGCCCGATAACCTGCGGGGCAGAAGCGACCGGGCCCGCAGGGGACACAGGCAGGGGGAAGACCCGGTCCGTACGCCGACCACCGTCGAGGAGATGGGCGCATGCTGACCAACGAGCGCCTCTGCCGACTGCATTTCACCTCACGCGACCTCCCGCGCATCCGCATCGAGGTCGAGGAGTGCGCGGCCTCCGCGGGGCTCGCCGAGCCGCGCAGAGGCGAATTCGTGGTCGCCGTCGACGCCGTGGCGACGAACGCGGTCGAACACGCGGGAGGCACCGGCCGCCTGGTGATGCGTCACCTCGCGGGCGAACTGGAGTGCCGCGTCGAGGACTCGGGGCCCGGCTTCTCCGAGGACGTCATCCCCGAACTCGCGCCCGGCGTGGCCGGAGCCACCGCCGGCCGCGGGCTGTGGCTGGCGCGTCTCGTCACCGACAGGCTCAGCGTCGAACCGGCGGGGCCGGATTCCGGCGCGGTGGTGACGCTGGCCGTGAAGCTGCCCGGCGGCTGACCCGGGCAGGCCCGCTCCCCTCCCGTCAGGTCCCGTCAGGTCCCGTCTCGTCACGTGGGCTGACGGCGCGCCGGGACAGCCCTTAGGGGTGAGCCCTACGAGTTGTACCGGATCGGCCACAAAGCCCGTCCCAATCTCCCGGGCCCGGCATCGACGGCCCGGGGACAAGGTACGTTCGAAGGCGTGGCTGGTTTCAGGATCGGACGCGGCCGGGGCTCCCGGAACGCGCAGCAGCAAGGGCAGTACCGCGGACCACAGGGGCGGGCGCAGGGCGCACCGGGCCCCGGCCCGGGGGCGTACGGACAGCGCCCGCCGGAGCAGTGGCCACGCAGGGGCGGCCGCCACGGCGAGCCCGAGTACTTCGGTGAGCCGCACGGCGCACAACCGCACCCGGGGCACGGCTACGGACCGGGTCACGGAGGCCAGGGCCCCGGTCCGGGCGCCCCGGGTCAGGGCGGCAGCGGTCCCCAGTTCGGCCCGGGCCCCTACGCCGCCGGCAACGGTCCGGCCCGTGGCAGCGGCCCCGCCGACCCGTATGCGAACTCCTCGGGCCACACCCGCTCCTTCACCGTCCCCGACCCGTTCAGCGCGCACGGCGCCTACGGCCCGGACGACGGCTACGACTACAGCCGCCCGGCACCGCCCCCCGGCCCCCGCCTGCACTGGAAGGAGCTGCTGAGCGGCATCCTGCTGCGCCCCAGCGACACCTTCTGGCAGATGCGCGACCACAGCGTCTGGGGCACGGCGATCATCGTCACGTTCCTCTACGGGCTGCTCGCGATCTTCGGCCTCGACCAGGCCCGCGAAGAGGTCATAAACGCCACCCTGTCGAGCGCGATCCCGTACGCCCTGAGCACGGGCATCGCGGTGGTCCTCGCCGGCCTCATACTCGGCGCGGTCACACACACCCTCGCGCGCCAGTTCGGCGGCACCGGCGCATGGGCGCCCACGGTCGGGCTGTCGATGCTGATCATGTCGCTGACGGACGCGCCGCGCCTCCTCGTCGCCCTCTTCCTCGGCGGCACGGCCCCGGTCGTACAGGTACTGGGCTGGGTGACCTGGGTCGCCTCGGGCGCACTCTTCGCGATGATGGTCAGCCGCTCCCACGACCTCCACTGGGCGCGGGCGCTGGGCGCCTCGGCGGTGCAGCTCGTGGCGCTGCTGGTGCTGATCAAGCTGGGCACGCTCTAGGAGCTGAGCTCAGGTACGCGGGAGCCCTGGGGCCTCTGGTGCTCCGGGGCTCCAGGGCCGCTAGGGCGGCGGGCCACCGCCGTCCTCGCCCTTCCCCTCCTCCCGGTCCTGCCGCTCGGCGCGGCTTCCGGGCCCCTCCGGCGGATTCCCGGGGTGGAACCGCTCGTAGTGGGTGGTGGCGATGCGCTGCTCATGGTGCGTGTTGATCAGATGCAGCAGCAGCGCCGCCAGCGCGATCAGCACGAGGATGACGCCGACGGTGACGAGTATGTCGAGCATGGCCGCTCCTCCTCCCCTCGCCTCTGCTGTGGCTCCGGCACGCACGCGTTCACGTACGTACGCACGTGACGCGGGTGCCCATTTCGCCCGCGGAACACAGCACGCTCCCGTACCAGCCGGGTGAACGGCCCGGCCCCGGCACGGTGCGGCCCGGCAACTCCTCGCTGAGAACGGGCACTTCGCACCCGGAACAAGCAGGCCGAAAATCCCCGGAGGCGAAGTATTCTCAGTATTCTCGGCCTCTCCCTGTGAGGATTCGGTCACTGCCGGTCAAAGTCGGACAGGGCCCATCGGACCGACTCGTCGTGTGCCGGTCGCGACGCAGGGGCGGACGCAGAGGGGCGGGACGCAGGGGCGCGCCCGCCGAGGCGGGGAGGGGGCGGAGAGATGACCGAGGTGTTCGTACGGCGACTCAGCCGGTGGCAGGCGGACCGGGAGCGGGAGGCCGTCGCCGACTTGTACGTGGAGGCGTACCGGGGCACGGCCGGCGAGCAGTTCCACGACCGGCAGGAGTATCTGCGCCGCCTCGGGGAGCACGTGCAGCGCACCGGCTTCGAGCTGGTCACCGCGAGCACGGGCGGGGCACTGGCGGGCAGCGTCTACGGCTACCGCCCGGAACGTACGGACGAATGGTGGCACGGCCTGCACGGCGAACTGCCCGCGGACATGGCCGAACTCACCGCGTCCGGCCGGGCGTTCGTGATGACCGAGCTGATGGTGCTGCCGTCCTTCCGGCGGCGCGGCATCGCCACACGCCTCCAGGAGCACCTGCTCACCCCCGCGGGCATCGGCCTCGCCGTCACCCTGATCGACCAGGAGGACACCCCCGCCCGCTGTGCGCTGACCTCATGGGGCTGGGAGAGCCTCGGGAAGATCACGCCCTCGCCGGACCGCCCGCCGCTGGAGGCCTGGACCCGGCGTCGCCCCCGGTAAAGAACAGTCGTAAGGCCTGGTGGGGGGCCTGGTGGAAGGCCTGCGGAGGGAGCGGGAGGCCCGGGAACCCGCCGGTAGTACTCTGGGAAAAAATGGGCGACAACGCCCATTCCTAAATCGTTGGGCCTTTTTCAACGCATCAGTGCTTCGAAGCTCGAAGGCGGCGGCCGGACTGCGAGCCGTCCGGCTGTCCACTCCGTCAGATCTCTCCGGGCCACAGAGGGGCGGACACCATGAGGGTCGAACCGAGCATCCCGGACACGGCACGGCATGTGTCCGACGCACCCGGCGCATCCGGCGTGCACATCGCGGGCAGCGCGGACACCGAGCCCAACATGCCGACCGTGGACCTCTCCGCGCTGAGCGCCCTCCATCTCCCCGTCGAACCGGGCCTGTTGGCGCTCCGCCTGAAGTCCGAACCGTCCGGCGACGGGCTCTTCGACGGCGCATGGTGGCCGCACTCCCGCGACATCCACGCCGAACTGCCGGGGCTGGTGACCGTATTGAGCGAGCACCTGGGGCCCATCGACCGCATCGGCCTGGACGCGGACGCCTGGGACGGGCTCGGCGAACCCCTCTTCGTCGACGGCAGGCTCATACAGATCGACTGGTTCCCGGTGGGGGACGACACGGTCATCATCACCCGCGGCGGCCTCGACAACTTCTCGCTCCTCGCCATCTCCCCCGAAGCCGGCGTCGACGAGGCACACGCCGCGATGACCATGGCCACGCACATCGGCAACACGGAGACCGGCCAGCAGATCCTCGTCGCGACCGGCATCGCGCGACCGGCGTGGCACGGCACGACCGAGTGAGGCGTGAATAGGGGCCGGAGCCGGACGCGGAGCCGGACCCGGGCCGGGTCCGGGCCCGGACTACTCGCCCGGCAGGGCCTCCCGGATCGCCTTCACGGCGGCCGTCGGGTCGTAGTCCTCGGGGACGCCTTCCACCATGATGATGTCGCCCTCGATGTGCCGGGAGCGCAGCGGCGCGATATCCCGGTACGCAGGCGAGTCCCACCACGCCCGCGCCTCGGCGATCCCCGGGAAGCCGATCATCACGACGTGCCCGGGCCAGCTGCCTTCCTTCACCTCGTGCTGCGTGGCGTGCACGAGGTAGCGCCCGCCGTGCTGCTCGAAGGTGGCGGGGAGCCGCTCGATGTACTCGGCGATCTCCGGGTGCGGCTCGGCTTCCTGCAGATGAGCGATGACGTAGGCGGGCATGGCGTCCTTCCGGTCGGCCGGGCTCCGTACGCCGAGGCTGCCATGCCGGCGCACACGGATCGATGACCTGACAGGTCATGGGATCCGGCAACCCGGACCGGCGCCGCGCACACATCCTGCGGTACCCGGCCGGACAAGCGGGTCAGAGCGCTTCCTTGTTCTCCTTCGGCGCCTCTCCAGACGTATGTACCGGAGGTTCCACGCTCCACGGGAAGTTGATCCACTCATCGGTACGCCGCCACACGTACTCGCACTTCACCGCGGACTGCGACTTCTCGTAGATCACCGCGCTGCGCACCTCCGCGACGTGCTCCGCGCAGAACTCCTGCACCAGCTTCAACGTCCGCCCCGTGTCCGCGACATCGTCCGCGATGAGCACCTTCTTCTCGCTCAGGTCCACGACGTTGGGTACGGGCGGCAGCATGACCGGCATGTCCAGGGTCTTGCCGACCCCCGTGTAGAACTCGACGTTCATGACATGCAGGTTCTTCACGTCCAGCGCGTAGCCGAGCCCGCCCGCGACGAACAGGCCGCCGCGCGCGATGGACAGAATGATGTCCGGGTCGTACCCGTCGTCGGCGACGGCCTGCGCCAACTCCCGTACCGCCTGCCCGAACATCGGGTACGTCAGGTTCTCCCGCTGTTCACCGCTCACGCCCGCCCCTCCCTCTCGATCGGCTCCGGTCAGACCTGCGTCCGGTGGAAGTTCATGTACGAGCGCGAGGGGGTCGGGCCCCGCTGCCCCTGATAGCGGGAGCCGTTCGGCGTCGACCCGTACGGATGCTCCGCAGGCGACGTCAGCCGGAACATGCACAACTGCCCGATCTTCATGCCGGGCCACAGCTTCATCGGCAGCGTCGCCACGTTCGACAACTCCAGGGTCACGTGGCCCGAGAAGCCCGGATCGATGAAACCCGCGGTCGAGTGCGTCAGCAGGCCGAGCCGCCCCAGCGAACTCTTCCCCTCCAGGCGGGAGGCGATATCGTCGGGCAACGTGATCACTTCGTACGTCGACGCGAGCGCGAACTCACCGGGGTGAAGGATGAAGGGCTCGTCACCCACCGCCTCGATCAGCCTTGTCAGATCGGGCTGTTCGACGGCGGGGTCGATGTGCGGATACCGGTGATTCTCGAACACCCGGAAATAGCGGTCCAGTCGGACGTCGATGCTGGAGGGCTGCACCATCGCGGGATCGTACGGATCGATCCGCACCCGGCCGGCGTCGATCTCCGCCCGGATGTCCTTGTCAGAGAGAAGCACGGGCCAGAGACTACGCGCCCAGCGAGGGGCCGGCCCAATCGAACCTGCCCCACGGCTGCGCACGGCGGGCGAACCGCCCGCACTCGTCCGTACTCGCCCGTACTCGCCCGGGCAGCTACCGCTCGCGGCGCGCGGGGCGCGGCACGTACGGGGCGTCGGGGTCCGAAGCGTCGGGATACGGAGCGTCGGGCGCCGGCCCTGCGCCGGGTGCCGCTGCCGACGCCGTTCCCGGTGCCTGGACCGGGACGGCCTGCCGCAGACGGGCACACCGCGGACACCGCAGCAGCCGCCCGGGACCGATGCGCCCGCTCCGCAGGTTCTGCATCGGGAACGTCGAGGTACTGAACACGTGCCCCTCGGCACACTGAACGACGGTGGCCTCCATCGCTCTCCTCTCCCCAAGTGCGTGGTCGCCAAGTATCTGGTCGACGAAAGCCACATTAGGGGATCAAACTGACAGCCTTCCGCCCGGCCGCCCACACATACGCTACGCCCCCAACTCCCTTGCCCCGAGGGCACGGACCCCGTGCCGGAGCAGCAAAAAGACCCCTCGCTCCGGTGCGGCGGGGTCTGTCATGAGGTAGAGTATCGGGCGTTGAAGCCGATGATCGAATGGCTCCTCGCGGGTGTAGTTTAATGGTAGAACATGAGCTTCCCAAGCTCAGAGCGCGGGTTCGATTCCCGTCACCCGCTCCACGACAAAGGCCCAGGTCACAGACCCGGGCCTTGTTTGTTGTCTAGACCGCTCTAAGCGTCTTGCACCAGATCCGCACCAGAAGGCGCGTCGCCGTCCCCCTGCGCCGCCTTCTTCCGCTCAGCGCGTACCCGTGCGTCGATCCCGCCGGCCACCTCTTTCTGTCGCTCCTCGTTCGAGTGCTGATAGATCAGCGCGGCCCGCTCGGAGGACTGGCCCGCCCGGACCATCGTGTCCTTGAGCGTGGCGCCGCTCTGCGTCGACAGGGTGTGCCCGGTGTGACGAAGATCGTAGAAGCGGAAACCCTCGGGCATCCCGACCTTGGTCCGGGCGCGCCGCCACTTCCGGCCGAAGGAGCTTCGCCGGAACGGCGCGCCCTTCTCACCGACGAACAGCAAGCCATCCCGACCCTTCTCCGCGAACCAGTCGAGGTGCCGGCGGAGGTCGGTGCGGAGGAAGTCCGGCAGGACGACGAGCCGCACGCCCGCCTCGGACTTCGTGGGCCCGGTGGCCCGCTCTCCGGTGGTCAGTTCGGGTGAGGCCAGAGTGATCCGGAGCGTCATCGCGTCCAGGTCGACATCGCGGCGCCGGAGTTCCGCTTGCTCCTCGGGCCTCAGCGGGCCATACGCGCCGAGGTAGACCATCAGCTTCCAGCGCACGCCGATCGCGTTCGCGAGGGCATCCACCTGGTCCACGGTGGCGACGGGACGTTCCGGAGCGACCTCCTTGCCGGCTCCGCGAATCCGGCAGGGGTTCCGGCGGATCAGTTCATCGTCGGTCGCGGTCTGCATGATGGCCTTGAGCAGCCGATACGCCTTGGCGACCGTCGTCGGAGCTTCCGTCGCGGTCAAGCGCTCCGTACGCCAGGTACGGACGCGAGGTGAGGTGATCTCGTCCAGGTCGAGACCACCGAAGGTGGGCAGGATGTGCAGCCGGAGGAGTCGTCGGTACAGCTCGCTCGTTGTCGGCGACAAGCCGCGTTCCCTCACCCATTGCGAGGCGTACAGCTCGAAGTTGACCGCCCCGGCGTCCGGGTCCTGCCAGTTACCCCGAGAGAGGTCGGCTTCCACCTGTGAGAGCCAGACTTCCGCGTCGGTCTTGGTCTCGAAAGTCTGAGGCGCCCGGCGTTCCATCCCCTCTGGGTCCAGATAGCTCGCCGTCCAACGACCAGACCGGTACTGGCGAACGGCTCCGAAGCGACGCCGCCTCCCCTTGCTGTTTCCCATCAGGCAGCCGCCTTCCGGGCCCTGACCCGACGCGGGCGCATCGGCTGGACGGTTCTCTCCTCGATGTACGCGGCCAGCGCGCTCTCAGGGATGCGCACGTGACGGCCGACCTTCACGAAGGTGATGCGCCGCTCGGCGATCAGGCGGCGGGGGAATCGAACGGTGGTGCCGAGGAGTTCGGCGACCTGGTCGACGCTGAGGTACCGGTCCGTCATCGTGCGATCTCTCCTTCCGTGCTGGTGGCGGTTGGTGTGCTGGGGTCAGCGAGCGACGCGGACAGCCATTGCTCGATCGGGTCGAGGCCGGTTCCGACGAAGGACCAGTGCGCGAGAACGAGCGTGGTCTCTTCGCGGGAGCCGTTGTCGTCCACCGGCTGTGGATGGTTTTCGCCGCGTGCGATGGCGGCTTGGAGGCGGCGCCATTCGGCGCGGGCGGCGCGGAGAGCGCCGAGGGTGGTGGAGTAGCGGCGGGTCTTGGTGGAGAAGTGGCCGCGGAAGCCGAGCATGTGGGCCCAGGCCCGCAGCCGCAGGTGTGCCAGGTCCTTACGCGCACCGAGGGCCCAGGCGGTGCGGATCATGCGTTCCGCGTGCGGGTTGAGGTCGAGCTGGGCGAGTTCGCCGACGAACCTCAGACGGCGGTCGAGCGTCCCCGTGGCTGTCTCTGCGCCCTTGGTGGCGTACTTGGCGATGTACGCCGCGACAGCCCGGTCGGTCAGCTCTTGCCCGCCGTCGAAGTCGGGTCCGTGGATGGTGCGTACGTCGAGCTGACGGCCGAAGGCGAAGGAGTGCGCGCGGCCGTCGACGTCGGGGCCGGCCACGGTGGCCTTCCCGGCAGCGGCCTCGATGGCATCGGTCAGCAGCTCGGCAGTCGCCCAGGCCGGGGGCGAAGTGTCGCCACCCTCGGGCCCGTCGAGGCGGACCACGGCATGGAAGTGGACGGCACCGCGCTTCTGGTACTCGGCGACCTTGGCGAAGGACACGCGGGCGAAGTGCCGGAAGGCCCGCTGAGTGAGTCCGGCTCGCTTGGCGATCTCGCGGCGCAGGTAGATGGTGAAGCGCCGCCACAGGGCCCCGGCGTGCGCGTTCCACAGGACGGCGGCTTCGTAGTCGTAGCGGGCAGGATTCAGCGGCATCCCGAGGACGCCGTCGCCCTGGTCGTGACGCTTGCCGCACCGGCACCGGCGTACTGAACCACCGGGCCCGGTGGGCCGGTTGTGGACGGGGCCGAAGCTCGGAGCGGTGAACGTCGCGAAGACGCGCGGATGCGAAGTGACCGTCTCAGGCGTGCCTTTGCCGCCCCGCAGTCCGGCGGTGATCAGGTGAAACGTGTCACGGCGGTACGTCTCGGCGCAGGCCGCACAGCGGGTCGTGCGGCGGTTGCCGCAGCGCACCAGGAGGTGACCGGCAGGCATCTCGGCCGAGTTGAGGCGGTGCAGTTCGGCACCGATCACACCCGTCCTGGTGTTGAGGCGGTGTTCGGTCCGCTGGCCGGCAAGGCGTACGGGGTTGGTGCAGCCGCCGAGCGTGGAGAGCTGGCGGAGGATACCGGGCAGCGTCCCCGTTGAGGCGAGCGTCCCGAGTTCCTTGAGTGGGGTCGGGCTCTTGCGGGTGATGATGGTCTTCTCCTTTCGGCTTCGGTCGGAAGGGGCCGGGCTGCCGGGGCGGTGGATGCTTGGCGGTATCGAGACCGCCCCGGTAGCCGCTTCAGCGGCGGTGCTGGGAGCCCAGGAGCGAGCGCAGGACCACGGCGGCCACGGCGACGGATATGGCCGAGACGGCGACGGCGGTGAGCAGGGCCGTGAGGACGACGCCGCCCAGGAGCACGGTGGCAACGGCTCCTGTGCTGACCGAGGGCAGCGAACGGCGTACGGGCGCCGGGGCGGCCGGTTGGTGACCGTGGATGACGGGACTTGAACCCGCGACATTCGCCGTGGGGTCCTGCGAGAGCTGGGGCTTGAGCAGCATGGTTGGTTCTCCGTTCAGTCGTGGGTGCCGTTGACGACGTCGACCCCGTCGCGGGTGCCGTTGTCGATGGCGGGGGCGAGGAAGGTGTCGGCGAGGTAGAAGCCGAAGAGGGCGATCACGACGACGAGCCAGACGCGGACGCCGAGGAACTTCACGGCGCCCCAGGTGATGAGGCCGAGGACGACGACCAGGGGCAGAGTCACGTTCACGAGGTCAGGTCTCCTTTCAGCGGACGGGGCAGCGGTGCGTACGGGCGGCGAGTTCGGCGGCGGCGCGCGAGTCGTAGTCGGCGGAGAAGCCGCAGCGCGGGGCGGTGCAGGCGGCGGTGTGCTTCTCTCGTCCGCGGTTGTCGTAGGCGGTGCCGACCTGGACGGGGCCGACGCGGGTTACGCGGCGGAAGCGGCGGTTCATGGGCACGGCGAGTTCTCCTGTCTGATCAGGTGAGTTGGGCGGCGATCTGTTCGGCGAGCGGTGCGGGGACGCCGAGGCGGGCGCGGAGTGAGTCGGTGTCGATGCGGGCGCCGGTACGGGCCTGATGGGCGTCGGCGACCTTGCGTGCGTGCGCGACGAGGGCGGCCGGGACCGGCGGAGCGATGTCCGGCGGGGCGGGCAAAGGCGCCGGCTCCTCAGCCACCGGCTCAACGGGAGCTGTGGACTCCTGCTCGGCAGTCAAGACGGGCTCCGAACTCTCCTCCGCAGCAGGCTCGTTCGAGCCGTGGGCGAGAAGCGTTCCGCCGAGGAAGGCCAGGGCGGGCCACCCGGCGACGAGGATGCGGAGCCAGTCAGGGACGTCGTTCAGGTCGAGGAGGCCGGCAGTGGAGACGTTCGCGCCGAGCGACGCAGCCAGGGCGATGAGGAACCAGCACCAGCCCGCCGCCTTGTCCTTTCCGGACCTCAGCCGCCGCCACGCGGCGACCAGGAGCAGGTCGACGGAGACCGGATAGGCCCACGCCTTCCAGCCGTCCTGTCCGGCAGCCGAGGCCAAGTCGTGCAGGTGCGCGAAGGACAGCGCGGCGGCGATGACGGCCTGGACGAGTACGGCGTCGACACGAGCCAGTTGTGCACGCACAGGGAGCCTCCTTTCTGTGTTCAGGCATGGGAGGGGTAGGGACGTGGCGTGAGGCGGTCACGCCGACCGGGTGAGGGTGTGGATCAGTCCGTGACGGGCCAGGGCTTCACGAGCGAGATCGGCCGCTCGACGGGCTGAGCCGGAACCACGGGCCGGAAGCGCTCCAGCGCGGGCACGTCGGGCACCAGGTGCGCGGCTTCCTGGCAGACGGCGGCAGCATCGGCCAGCGACAGGTACGGCGTACGGATGCGGGACCAGCCACCGGAGGTGTCACCGGCCACGGCCAATCCGGGCCGCTCCGGAGCGATGGCGCAGGCAGCCTCGACCGCTTCCGGGGCGATGTCACCGAGCGCCATTTTGGCCGAGGGCTCATCGTTGACTCGGTGGCAGACGCGGCCGGAGAGCTGGGCACGGAGCATCGTCGCTCCCTTGCCCAGTTCGGCACCGAAGCGCTGGCCGCACACCTCCAGGTAGATGCCGGCGGCGCGTCCGAGCTGGGCGAGCCGGATGAGCTGGGTGACCATCTCGTCCCGCCTCTCCTCGTCCTTCCGCGTGGCGACGAGGAAGAGTTCGGCGATCTCGTCCACGAACAGCACCACCGGCACCGGCCGTTGATGCTCCGGCAGCCCCCACACGTCCGAGGTGATCTCCTCGTCCGGCGTACTCGGAGCTATCCCCTGCCGGGCTTTGATGAGGTCGTAGCGCTCCTCCATCAGCCGCACCAGCACCGGCAGCAGCTCAGCCGCCTCACCCGGCTCGGTCGCCAGCGCCGACAACCGCGAGGCGAACGGTGCCAGCTCCACCCCGCGCTTGCAGTCGATCCCTGCCAGCGCCACCGGCTGACCGGCGAGCCCGGCGACCAGGTGCCGCAGGTACATCGACTTCCCCGACAGCGTGGCGCCGAGGGTGAGTTGGTGGGGTATCGCGCGGTAGTCCCGTACGAACGCGGTAGCGTCCTCCCGCAGAGCCACTGGCACCCGCAGGAAGCCGCCACCCGCCTTACGAGGCATCCGCACCCGGTCCAGCACGTCGAAGCCGACGAGCCGCAGTTCGACCACACCGGGCTTGACCACGTCCACGTAGACGGCATGAACCCCCCAGGCGTGACGCAGCCGTTCAGCCGAGGCCGCCACGTCCGCCGGTTCCTGACCCGGAGCGAGCCGCAACCGCAGCCGCATCCCCGTCGAGGTCGGCCGCAGCATTCCGCGGCGAGGAGGCACCGGCCGCACCTCGCGACGAGTCGTCGCGCGTGTGGCCAACACCCGCAGCCGGGACGGCGGAACGGTCAGTCCGCAAGAGTCCATGACCGACCCGTACGAACCCAACAGCCGGGCCACCGACACCGGCAAGCCCACCGTGGACCAGTACGCGGCCGGATGCCGGGCCCGGAGGTAGGCGGCCCCGCCACCAGCAACGGCGAGGGGACCACCCACCTCCATCATGGTCATCAGTTCCGACATCAGGTCAGGCCCCCACACCGGCCGGAACGGCACCAGGGGCGACAGCCGCCGCCCGGTAGGCGATGCCGTGCCGCTGCTGCCCGTTGAACACCGAGTCCCACGGCCGGGCGATCAGTCCCGGCAGCGAGACCGGAGCGCCGAGCGTCAGCCCGTCAGAGACGCCGCTTTCCGGCACGGTCACATGGATCAGCGAGGACTCCCCTTCGTCGATGTAGACGACGCCGACCTTCATCAACGCCTCACCGCTGACAGCGTCCTTGGCGATCTCGCCGGTCTGCCGGTCCCGCACCTTCGGCTCAGGCACCTCGGTCAGCAGGATCGTGGCGTTCTCGGTCTGCACACGGATGGTCTTCAAGGTCTCTTCTCCTTCAGTCACAGCCGGGACCATCAACGCCTAGTCGTCTAGACAAGATGCGTCATGACAGCCCCGATTCGGTTGGGAACACGAACCACTGTGCCACATGCTTGCCCACTCGTCTATACGAGTATGCCTCTGCGTGTGTACAAGTCCCGGAGAAGAGGCCCCACTTGCAGCGCACCGGCCTCCGAGACTCGTCAGGTTGCCGGGAGTTGGTAGGCGAGGACGTAGGCGTCGGCAGCCATCACGGTGTCGCAGACCTCCACCGCACGCCCCTCGGTGTCGTACGCGGTCCGCACCAGGTGAATGACCGGCACACCGGAGGCCAGCCGCAGCGTCTTCACCTCATCCGGTGCCGGCATCCGGGCCCGTACTTCCTCGTCGAAGTGCTCCAGGCGGTGCCCCAGTTCTTCCAGTCGGGCGTAGATGCCGCCGGGGCCGGGGTTCGGTTCGGCGATCGGGGTGTTGCGGGCGATGTCGAGCGGCAGGTACGAGGTGGCGAACTCGACCGGCTTGCCGTCCATCAGGTACCGGCGCCGGCGGGCGAGGACCTTCCGTGCTGACCCGAGCCGGGCGGAGATCTCCGGCGTGGAGCGCTCCTCGCGCACCTCCAAGCTGTCCACCTCGGGACGGCTCCCCGCGGCTTCGGCCTCCACGGTGAACGCGGACTTCCCCTGATCACGGTGACGCCGGGCGAAGCGATCCGAGGCCAGACGCCGCACCGGTGGCCGGGGCCGCACGAAGACCCCACGACCGTGCTCGGAGGAGACCAGCCCTTCACTCTGAAGGATGGAAAGTGAGTTGCGGACGGTCATCCGGGACACCCCGAAATGCTCGGTCAGCTCCGCTTCGGAAGGCAGCTTGGCACCCTCCTTGAACCGCCCCTTGTCGATGGCTTCCCGTAGTTGGTCAGCGATCTGCCGGAACACCGCGCGGTCACTTGTCGGGTCCAGCGCTCCGAGAACGCCGGAGGGGAGAGCCGCCATGTGTACTCCTTCAGATATCTAGACGAGAAGCTGAGTGTCATTGCTACGGTGGGAAGCCTAGCCAGCAGAGGGAAGCCGAGGAACGTGAGCACTGTAGAGCGCCCCCATTCCGTGAGCGTCGCCGGAGTCATCGTCGACGAGCACGGCCGGGCCCTCCTGATCCAGCGCCGTGACAACGGCCAGTGGGAGCCGCCCGGTGGCGTGCTCGAACCGGGGGAGACCATCCCGGATGCTCTTCAGCGCGAAGTCCTCGAAGAGACCGGCTTCAAGATCGCGCTTCCGGCGACCCTCACTGGCGTCTACAAGAACATGTCCGGCCTGATCGTCTCGCTCGTCTTCCGCTGCGAAGCGGTCGACGGGGCCCCGACGACAGGGGAGGAGACCTACGCACTTCGCTGGGCGACCCGCGAAGAGGTCTCCGAACTGGCCGACGAGGCATACGCGATCCGCGTCCTGGACGCTCTCGACGCAACATCCCCGCCGGCCGTGCGTGCGCACGACGGCGTGAAACTCGTCTAGCTCTAACTCACTGTCCATAGCGGCCACCAGCACGAAGGAACTTGTATGCACGAGTATACGAGCACGGTGCGGATCTGGGAACTCTCCTGCCCCGGTGACTTGGAAGAGATCGGCCGCGCACGCCGATGGACGCGCGACATCCTCAGCGACAGCGACCATGCCGACGACGCGGCACTGATCGTCACCGAGCTGGGCACGAACGCCTTACTCCACAGCGCCAGCGGCAACCAGGGTGATGGCTTCAACCTCACGATCTCCCGCACACCACAGACGGTCTCCCTGTCCGTCACCGACTCCGGCGGCACACGGACCACACCCCACGTGGAGCACCCCGACGAGAACGACACCCACGGCCGCGGCCTGGCCCTCGTCGCCTCACTCGCCCGACGCCTCCACGTCTACGGCGACGACGAACACGGCCACACCGTCACCGCCGAACTCAAGGCCGGCCTCCAGCCATCACCCGACGTCCCTCTCACCCAGGGCTACTGGTGCGAATGCACGGTCAACGGCGGCACTCTCGGCGCATTCGATGCCACCAGCGCTGAACAAGCCCTTCGGTGGGTCCGCATCAGCCTCATGACGATCGCGATCGCCCTGGACCACGAGCCCTACCGCCAGGCCCAGCACTGGAAGGCCCACGAGCAGCCGCAGGCTCTCGAAGCGCTCCGCCGGGGCGAGCCCCAAGACCTCACCCTCAAGCACCGCACCACGCAGATCACTTGGACGGCCCGACCAGTCACATTCCTACCGTTGGTCCACCGCCAAGGCAGGACGCTCCCCTCATGCACGCAACGCCACTCGACCGCTCAACTCAGCTTCCTCAGCGGTGAGTAACAACCTTCTTTGCTACTTTCAAGGGCTCGCTCCGCTCGCCGCGCGGCCCGGCTCGCCGCCGGGCCGACGCTCCTGTCTCCGCCCCGCTCCGGCCCGGCCGCCGTACCGCGCGCGGACGCGGCCCAGAAGAGAAGAACGGGTGCCGGCGGGGTCAGTCGGCTCCACGGCTTTAGGCCCTACGTTCTTGGTGGGTCCGGTCCGGCCATTCGTAGGGTCGGTGGGCCCGAGGGGCGTCGGGTATGGCTCGCTTTAGGCTGCCGATCATGGCTTTGGCTGCTTGGCCGCCCGACGCTCTGTGACGACTCGGCCGCTGATTAGGACGTGCGAGTTCATCGCTGTGTAGGGCCAGGCCGGCGACGTCGTCTCACGGAACCACTGAGCGTCGAGTACGGAGGTCGCCATGTCCCAGGTCTGGGCCGGAGTGGACGCGGGAAAGCTTCACCATCACTGCGTCGCGATCGACAGCGAGGGCAACCGGCTGCTCTCCCGCCGGGTGGCCAATGACGAACCGGAACTACTGCAGCTGCTCAGCGATGTCGGCACCCTCGCCGAGGAGCAACCGGTCACCTGGGCCATCGATCTGGCCGACGGCCCGGCAACACTGATGATCGGTCTGCTCACCGAACATGACCAGCATCTGCTGTATCTCCCAGGTCTGAGCGTCAACCGCGCCGCCAGCGGCTACCGCGGCAGCGCCAAGACCGATGCTCGTGATGCAGCCGTCATCGCCGACCAGGCCCGTATGCGACGCGACCTTCACCCCTTGCGCAAGGGGGACGACGTCACCGCCGAGTTGAAGATCCTCACTGCCCACCGAGCCGACCTGGTCGCCGACCGCACCCGCAACACCAACCGCCTGCGCTCGCTTCTCACCAGCGTCTTCCCGACCCTGGAACGCGCGTTGGACCTGACCACCATCGGCCCGCTGACGCTGCTAACCGGCCACCAGACACCCGACTCCGTGCGCCGAACAGACCACAGCTCGCTGGCCAGTTGGCTGCATTCACGCAAGGTCCGCAATGCGGCACGGCTCGCCACGACCGCGATCGAAGCAGCCGCCAAGCAGCACATCACGCTGCCCGGACAACAGTTGAGCGCCCGCATCATCCGACGCCTCGCCGAAGGGGTCCTCGAGCTCAGCAAGCAGATCAAGGAAGCCGACGCCCTCATCGCGGACCGCTACCGCCGCCACCGGCATGCCGAGATCATCACCACCCTGCCCGGTATCAGAACCCAGCTGGCCGCTGAATTCCTCGTGGCCACCGGCGGTGACATGGCCGCATTCGAGACAGCCGACCGACTGGCGGGCTTCGCCGGCCTCGCACCCGTACCACGCGACTCCGGCCGCATCCGTGGAAACCTGCACCGACCCCACCGCTACCACCGCGGACTCCAGCGCGTCTTCTACCTCTCCGCGCAGATCAGCATCCAGCACTGTCCGGAATCGCGACGCTTCTACGAGCGCAAACGAGCCGAAGGAAAACGCCACACCCAAGCAGTCCTCGCCCTCGCCCGCCGACGCGTCAACGTCCTGTGGGCCCTCCTCCGCGACCACCGCCGCTACCAACCCCCACCGCCCGTCAGTCTCGCCGCCTGACCAACCAACCACTTGACCAACCGCATTAGGAGGCAGCCACCTTGGGGCGAGCCTCCAAGATCAGGGGCTCACTTCGGGCTATTGCGGGCAGGTCAGGAGACTGCCCGAATCGCGGAAAGCTTACGAGCCCCTGATCTCTCGCCCCAAGGCAGCTCCAGCCCAAAGCCGCTCCGTAAGTTGTTCGGCGGTCCGGGAGGGTCGGGTGTGGCTTTAAAGCCGCTTGCCTTCGGTGGCTCCGGTGGAGTGGCCGCCCGGCTCTCCGGGACGCCTGCCTGCTGATTGAGATGTGCGAACCGGTCGCTGCTTACGGAGCTGACAGCGGGTGTTCCTCGGACCGACACCACGTCGCCGAGCCGAGGAGACGCTCATGGCAAAGCAGTTGACCCAGATCTGGGTCGGCATTGATGCCGGCAAGGCCCACCACTGGATGACCGCGGTCGACGACGCCGGTGCCGCAGTGTGGAACCAGAAAGTCCCCAACGACGAGAGTGCGATCCTCGACGCCCTCGGCAGCGTCCTTGCCCTTGCCGATCACGTGCACTGGGCCATCGACATTGCCGGCACTGCCTCCGCGCTTCTGCTGGCGCTGCTTGCATCCCACTGCCAGGAGGCCGTCTACGTGCCTGGTCGGACAGTCAACCGCATGTCCGGCGCCTATCCAGGTGAGGCCAAGACCGATGCCCGCGACGCCTATGTCATCGCAGAAACCGCCCGTGTCCGACGGGACTTCACCAGCATCGGTGTCAGCGCTCAACTGGCCGCCGACCTTGCCCTCCTCACTGCACACCGGTCCGACCTGATCACCGACCGGGTCCGCATGGTCAACCGGCTCCGCGACGTGCTCACCGGGATCTTCCCCGCACTGGAGGCTGCCTTCGACTACTCCGACCACAAAGGTGCCCTCACCCTGCTCACCGGCTACCAGACTCCGACGGCCATCCGCCGCCGCGGCCTCACTCGTCTTACGACGTGGCTGACCCGCCGGAACGTGCGCAATCCTGCAACCGTCGCGCACACCGCCGTCCAGGCCGCAGATGCTCAACACACCACGTTGCCCGGCCAGCAGGTCGCCGCGGACATCGTGGCCGACATCGCCCAGCAGATCCTCGACCTCGATGAACGCCTCAATCGCATCGACAAGCAGATCCGCTGCACCTTTCGCAGCCACCCTCAGGCTGCCGTCATCGAATCGCTGCCCGGCATGGGACCCATCCTCGGCGCCGAGTTCATCGTGGCTGCCGGGGACCTGACCTCTTACGCGAACGAAGGCCACCTCGCCTCCGCGGCCGGCCTGGTCCCCGTCCCCCGCGACTCCGGACGCCGCACCGGCAACCTGCACCGGCCCCAGCGCTACAGCCGACGCCTTCGCCGCGTCTTCTACCTCTCAGCCCAGACCAGCATCATCCGCGAAGGGCCCAACCGCGACTACTACCTCAAGAAACGAGCCGAGGGCGCACAGCACGTCCAAGCCGTCATCGCTCTCGCCCGCCGACGAGTCGCAGTCCTCTGGGCACTCCTACGCGACAACCGGCCCTTCACTGCGATGCCACCACAAGCGGCTGCGACAGCTTGACTCGCTCATTGAGACTCCGCCGACCTACTCTCACTCGTTCTGTTGCCCGAGCGCATGCATTCTAAAAACCAGGATCCGAGATAACACAGCAACCGCTTGACTGACTTCACTCGATTCGGGTTCGCTCAACGAGCGCCCGTGCACTGCATCATTTCTAATCTTGCGCAGTTTAACGAACAGATCCACGTCGGATTGACTTACTGGAGCGCCATCAATAGCGACTCGGCGTCTGAACTTAACAATAAGCGGAGGACTATTAAGATCTCCCAGGAGAATTCCCAAACGACTGGATTTCTCATCATTGTCAAGCTTCGGCATAGCTTTGCGGATGGCCTTCATTTCTGATTTCGAAAAGAGTCGAGGTACCGAGGTGTCCCCAACGTAGAATTCAATTGCCTCCCAGAGCGCCAGTACGCGATCTAGATCGTCAATCCCCTTTGCCGCCCTCGCGCAAGACACAATTGCTTGGCGAATATTCATTGGTGCCGCACGAAAGAGTGAGGGCTTCGTCAAGCCTGCATGCTTTTGGGCCAATTCTAGATTTCCTAGATTGACCTCCTGTTTGGGAATTCGCAGCCATCTCCTGTGCGTACTCAATCCTCGCAGGTACACGAACCGCCCTCTAGATGGGCTCACGAACATACTCGCTCTGTCCCAAGAATGCAGGGTCCCATCCGGTAGCGGTGGTACGGAATAGCGTGATCTTACGGTAAGCCACGAAAGGCATAGATCGATCTCTTGAATTCCGACTTTCTCGGCGGAAAGCATCAGCCTGTCGGTTACATAGGCTACGGCATAGGCCTGAAACCCACGAAACTCTGACGCAAAGCCTTCCGGGTCGGGAATGGAGGTCAACTCTACAGCGCTCTCGCTAGCGATGGTCACTGAACCGATTCGGATAGGATCCTGGACTTCGATTCCCCGGATGGGACATACGATTTCGAACACCTCACTCCCGAGGTCTTCAATTCCTTGAACCCTTATCTGATCGTCACGAAGGCCACCGCCTCTTGCCAACGTGTAGATCATTTCTGCTCCAGGGACCCCGACCGTTGCCATAGGAGAAATTCGACGCTCTGCGAACTCTGGACGCGCGCTACAGACAACTTCAATGCAACCATTCGAAAGGAGAGCCTGCACCGCGAACCCAGTGAAAATCCGCTGTGCAGCATCACCACCAATTTCCCGTTCCACAGTTACTTGACTACTGAAGTCGACTCTACTGATAACCGACGACATGGGATTCAGGACGATCCGCGCTTCAGTTATCGAGTTCAGTTTCCCAGTAACAGTGATCGAAACTACGGCCGGGCTTACATCGACAGCTCCGAAGCATGTAATCTGACGGCTATTGTCTTTCGTCAGTAGAAGCCTACTTACGTCACCCCATCCCGCCATTATCAATCTCCCCCCTCTCGTTCTGAGGGATGATCTGATGTGCGCATATCGAAACTCTTTGAGATAAGCGCATCAAACTTCGAGCACCAGAAATTCCCAAGGTTGACAATTTGCTCCAGCGGCGCAGGGAGCCCCAACGCAACTTGATACGCCAGGTGCAAGGCCCGTTCGGCAGGAACGACTAGGTCTTCGCCGAAAATGGCTCCAATTCTCACAGCAGTTTCATTAGCCCCCGCCCGATCCAGCCCAATCCGTGCGGAAAACTCACGAAGCGCCATTGCGCAGTAGAGAATTGATGCCTCGGGCAGTCCTTGATGCATCGCGATCCGACAGAGATCGACACACTGAAGATCTGTTAGCCCGGAGCGCGACAGATCAGCCACACCTTCGGCTTCCTGTTCTCCTCCTTCGCTATGCGCGACTAGCTGGTCCCTACGGTGGACAGTTCGGATAGCAAGCTCCGATGCCCGTCGTACGGCGGAGAAGCCGCCGGCCTCCCACCATGTAGTCTCTTCACCTGTCACCAAATTAATTTCCACCGCTGAGGGCTTCCTAAAGGCAGCCATGCAGCGGCCGAGATTCCGAACAGCGTACAGTTCGGCGTAGCCAGCTTCCCTTGCAGCGCAGGCCACGTCGGAGACTTCTTCATAACTTGTGAAGTGGTCGGCTGTAAGCGGAAATTCGCTCGTCAAAAGTCCTCCGCTATGCCCCTCTCCTCGCTTGTCTTGTTGACTAATATGACTTCTCAACGATGTGAGAAACGAGTTCCACTGCGCCAGTAGTGTCTTGTGTGCCGTGTTTCCAACGGGATCTAGTGCCGAAGACCAAGCTTTCTCAATCTCGGTATTCAGGCGTCCGATGTGAAAAAGGAGGGAATTCAAATTCGAGGCAATCGGACTAATCTGCTCTCCTTCTTCCTCCCTTGCTTCGGATGCATTCTGAGGAGCCTGGGTATTTGCATCGACATCTTGCACGGCAGTTGGTTGCTCACGCCCTTCTTGCAACAAGGCAGATGCTGTGTCCACTGCATTCATCAACCCTTCAATGCCAGGGTTATCAATGGGCGTGACACGCAAATTCGTTCCACCATTTTTCATGTCTTCAAGGTCAGCCTTGGGAAGCAACACAGGTGCGCCATACACGATCTCAGCATGGTGAGCCAAGACCTTCCTTCCCGACTGTTCGATGTCCTTCCTATAAGCAGTGAGCGTAGTTGCGGCCAAGTGCTCCAAAGCAGAGAGGCCGTACATAAGGACTTCATCCACTAACCAATTATCTGCCGGGGAAACTCCAATCTTCTCCAGGGAGGACTTTTGAAAATGTGGAACAAGTGCGCTCTGTTCATGGTTTTGCAGTTTACCGAGCGAGACCAATGAATCATCATCGCACTGACTAATCTCGTTGAGGAGTGACACAATCGAATCCTCACTCAGGACCCTTCTGGCACTGGCCTCTATCCGCTCCCGAGATTCGACATTCAAGCCCATGTGGTTGGAACATTCATTCAACACTGAAACTGGCCACGAAGAAATGACCGAAGCCGCCTCAATGACTGACCTGGAAAGCATTCTGCGATCACTGTCGCTGAAATGGCCACTCGCTCTTGCAATTCCATCCGCGCATTCAGCAACAATTTCCGCTACTCGTTTAACGGACTGATTCGCCTGCTCCCATTCCCAGTTCGAAGTGAATGATCGAATAATAGCGAGGGCTTCATCGATTCCCTCTTTCTCTTGATTCTCAAGTTCACGAACGTAAGCGAGCTTATGGTGATTTCCGCTCTCTGTTTTCCTGGAAATCTGCCGCATCAAGCACCACTCGACCATTGCCGCTCTCCCCTACTCGATCCACCTGGATAGTCCGTGATGAGCGAAGTGTCAGTGATTGTCTCTCAAGTGACCGTCTGATGCACCCTGTTGCCTGAAGAACCTTGTCCCTGACACGAATCGAGATCCTGTTGAGGCCACTAGATGCGCACCCATGGTCATCAGCAGGTCGAGAGACTCACATGCCAGTGCACTTGAGATCGCCCGCCCACTGGAACAACGTCAGATTTCACGCTGCTCCGCCATGGCGGAATCGAGACACCTGCAACGCTGGCGAGCTACACCTGCGTCACTCCTGTTGCGACCTGAAGGAGGGCACTGCCCAGAGGGCCTGAGGGCCTCAGCAGGTTGGTCGACGCTCGGAGATGGGTGACGCCCATTCCGACGCCAATGGCCCCGGACCTCGGCATGCCTGGGCAGCCATCAACAGCAGGCATGAAGCCAGAGAGCCAGTCGGGCTGAAGGCCTGGCCGGCGTCTGGGGGCCAGGGATACCAATCGTCTGGGCCGTCTCTGGGCCGTGCGAGGTTGGCCGACGTTGACAGTCGATGCCGGATGGTGACTGTCGTCGCACTGCTCTGGCCTGGGGCGCTCCAGTTGATCTGCGACACTGGTACGGCTATGCCGAAGCCCGGAGAACTCACCTCCTGCAGTGCGCTGCGGCACAGCAACTCAAGTTGGTGTAGCCCACCGGCACGCTCAGAAGGCCGCCGTCTTCCACCTCTAAGGGCTCGTCAACATCCCAGCTCCAGCCGTTCGTCGTTCCTTTCCGGTCAGAGTCACCCTGCCGAACCTGGGGTCCGTGGACCGGTCCATACCCTCGGTGGCATGGCTACTTCGGGGGCACGCAAGGCGCCGTTCGGCGGACTGGGCAAGTGGTGGGGCGTGTTGGCAGGCTTCTTGCTGATCGCAGCCTGGATCAACAAGGCAGCTGGCCCAGCGGTGGTCATCGGACTGTCGGCCATCGTCCTCCTCTGGTGCTTCTTCCAAGCCCCCGTGACCTGCAAGGCGGAGGTGAGAGGAAGACCGGATGGTTGCCGGAACAACGCGGCAGGGCTCCTCTTGGGGTGCCACATCCGGCAACACCGCTGGCAGAAGCTCAAGATGCTCTTTGTGCGCCGCCAGGTCGCCACCTTCTGCCGCGGCCTGTTCTCGGACGGGAAAGCCGTGGTCGTGACCCTGGCCGGCTTGGGCAGCTTCGCCTCGGGTCTGGCTGCCATGATTCCCGGAGTCGTGATCCACTGACCGCGTGCCTCCAGCGTCGCACCAGATGCGCACCAGAAGAGGCGGTAATCCACGGTCAACACGGGCCATGGGACGAGTCGCTTGGTGGACGGGCACGACACCTCTATGCAGCTCAGGAGCCAACTGGCCCAATCCGCACCGTGATTCCCAAGCTCAGAGCGCGGGTTCGATTCCCGTCACCCGCTCCAGCGCAAAGCCCCAGGCCAGAGGCCCGGGGCTTGTTTGTTGTGCAAGCTCATGACTGGCGTCTACAGCGTTCCTGTCAGCAGCACCTGCCCGGAGCCCTTTCCGCAGACAGAGGCGCAGCGCACCCACCCGGCCCTGCGTGATAATCGAGACATGGCATCCACGCCCAGCATCTCCGAGATCCGACGCGACCGGTTCGCGCGGCGGCGACCTGCCGATCTCTCCGAGCTCGAAGGCCCGGCGCACGGCAGTGTCAGCCTGCCTCTCCACCTGGCATGGTCCAGTCTCACCGAGTTCGACCTCGACCAGCCCCGCTTGCGGATGAGCTGCTACCGGATCGTCCTGGCCGAGGGTATGCATGAGGATCTTGTTCGCTACCTCAACCGGGATCTGCTCACCAGCATGTGGCCCGTTCTGCGTACCCTGATCAGCCGCGACATCCGTGAGGTCTGGGAGAGTGCCTTCACCGAACTCCGTCCGAGCGCCCAGACCGCTGCATGAATCTCACGGAACTCCATCGCCTGCTGCTGGCAGATGTACTCGCGGTCGGTGAGGCTTATCCGCTCGCGGTCACAGGGGTTACGCCGTCCAGGCCCACGGTCTGGTCGACCGGCTCAGCCAGGACCTCGACGTCGCAACCGAGAAGCCGGACCCCATGGAGGACATCGCCGCCTCCGTACGCACCGGTCTGGAAGGCCGCGGCTGGAGCGTACGTGCTTGGATGCCGACCCGCTCTCGGCCCGGCTGATCGTCACCGACCCCGGCTCCGGCGAAGAGTGCGAGGTCGACATCCTCAAGGAGGCGTTCTGGCGTCCGCCGGTGACGACCGAATTCGGGTTGGTCCTCTCTCTCGATGACGTCGTCGGCACCAAGGTCCGCGCTTTGGCCGACCGCGGGCTGGCCCGGGACCTCATCGACGTGCGGGCTGCAGCAGATCGTTGGAGCCGCACGGAACTCGAAACGCTCGGTCAACGTCATGCTCGGGACGACTTCGACCTCTCCGAACTCCAAGCACGACTCGGTGGAGCGGACTGGATCGACGACAGCGAATTCGCCGCCTACGGACTCCACAGCGAGGAAGCAGACGAACTGCGTCGGTGGGCACTCGCGTGGGCTGACGACATCGCCGTGCGGCTCCACGATCCGGAAGACCTTGAACAGGACTGAGTGGACCACCCCCAGCCGCCGCGCTTCCCCGTGCCAGATGCGGGCCAGAACAGGCAGTGAGTCACGTTCAACACCGGCTATGGCCGGGCCCGTTCCCGTGGTGGAGAAGTGGCTGTATACGCAGCTCAGCGCATTCGGCGGACCCCAACCGCTCCCTGATTCCCAAGCTCAGAGCGCGGGTTCGATTCCCGTCACCCGCTCCACGACGAAGGCCAGTCAGGGGTAGACATTCCAGCCTGGGCCGCTCTGTTTCCCATGGGACTTCGCCTCCGCACACCGTGTCCGTTGCAGGCCGGTTCAATCCGCCTAAGGCTCTTATCCGCTCGAGAGTGGCGCCCAGCCTTGAGGCAGCAGATTACGGCTGGCCCGTCGTTCGCAGAGCCTCCGCGGTAACCGCCAAGTGGTGGGAAGTGGCCCAGGCACGCCACTCCGCTCCGCCGCCGGCCTTCGCCCGCTGTCCCCGTGCGCACCTGGCCAACTCCGCGTCTCCCCACGAAGTAGCCTCCCCACGGGCAGGCCAATACTCCGAGCGCAGAAGCTCCCGTGCGATCACGAAGAAGTCATCGTTACCCGGAAGCGTCTGAGGGGCAACGTAGACCTGCCAGTCCTCGCCGACCGTGTACCGGATGTTGGGGATGCTGCCACGACCGCGTCGCGGCGCGACCGGATGCGTCACGCCGTAATCGCCGAAGTGCGGTGGCATGCCGTCCGTAGAGTTCACCACCTTGCGCCACAACGCAGCGTCCCACCGGTGCATCCGGTTGGGAATTCCTCGCACCAGCTTCCGAAGAGTCTTGGGAAAGGCCCCGGCAGCCAATACCACGTTGCGCCACGTGGCCTGCCGCGCCCATCGCAACGCGTCCAGCATCGGCGCGAACGCGTCAATCACCGCGGTATCCCCAGACACGTGACCGGCATCCAGCACCAAGTCCACCTGCTCAGGGGCCAGATGCACGGCACGCAAGGCAGTGCGCACCTCACGCGACATCGCGGAAGACCCGACCGGAACAAGGAAGACATCGACGCGGAGCACCGCTCCACGCCTGTGAGCGCGCTGAACGTCACGCACCTCGGTCAGCAATCCGGGCGGGTCATACGGCCGGAAGACCGGGATCAGGGCGAGGAGCCAGGCTCCGAACGCCTCGCTGAGCCAGTTCATCGGGCGTCCAGTCCAGACGCCGCCGACCACACCGTGATGCCAAAGGCCGCCACAGTCCACGGCGATGTCCAGCCCTTGCGGCAGCTGGCTCCAAGCGTTCTTGCGGAAGGTCTCCATGACATCCCGCAGTCGCTCGTCGTGGACGACTTCCATGATCGGATGAACTTCGGCCTGCACACCCGGCTCCATCTGCCCGAGCGCAGTGAATTCGCCTCGTTTGCCTTTCAGGATCGGTACATACGCCATCACTGCCCCTAGGAGCCACGCACGCCCGCCCTCTTCGGAGGGATTGACTCGAGGCTGCCTGCCGACACACGGGACTGACAGGGCGCGATTCAGACTTCCGACCGAGAATACGCTGGTATGGCGGAGGTACCATAACCATATGGCCTTGAAGAAGACGACCGTCATGGTCGACGAAGAAGACCTCGCGCTGATCAAGGAGGCGGCTGCTCGGGAGGGGCGCTCGGAGTCGGAGTACTTCCGGGAGGCGTTCCACCTCGCGGCCCTGCGCACCCGTCGTTGGGGTGACGACTGGGACATCCCGAGCATGGACTTCGGCGGACCGGTCAGTGCTGAGGAGATCGACCGAGCGGTCTCGGACGGCGTGGCGGACACCGAGTGATCGTTGTCGGGGACACCTCCGGCCTGGTGGCTGCACTGAACACCTCGGATCCTGAACACGGAGCCGCTCGGACTGCGATGCGTCAGGCAGCACTCATCGTGGTGTCACCGTTGGTGATTCTGGAGATCGAACACATCACCACACGCAACGTCGACCGCAAGGCCGCGTACGCCGTGAACGACTGGTTGCTGAGTCAAGAACGAACCGGACGCTTTGCCATTCCCGAGTTGTCCGCCGGCACACTACGCAAGGCCCGTAAGGTCCAGAACCACTACGCGGCCCTGCGGCTCGATCTGACCGATGCGGTGAACGTCGTTCTGGCCGAGGCGTACGACACCGAGAGCATCCTGACCCTCGACCGCCGGGACTTCAGGGCCGTCACCCCCCTCACCGGCAACCACGCCTTTCGGCTTCTGCCTGACGACCTGTAGAACCACCTGGGCGACCGCGCCAGATGCGGGCCAGAACGGGCGGAGACGCCCGGTCAACATCGGTCACAACACGGCCTGTTGCAATGGTGCACCAGGAGTCATGTACGCAGCTCAGCACACCTGCTGAGCTCAACTACCCGGTGATTCCCAAGCTCAGAGCCCGGGTTCGACTCCCGTCACCCCCCCCTCCAGAACGAAGTCCCAGGCCAGTCAGCGGCCCGGGGCTTGTTCGTTGTGCGGGCTGTTGCCTCCGGCCCCGGCCTATGCGTCGGGGTCACCGTCCGGCACGTGCGCCGTGGACAGGGATGACGGGGGCGACACGGCAGTGCCGTTGGTCAGGGCCGCCTGGACGATGCGGAGGGCCTCGCCGGTGTCGATGCCGACGCTGGCGATGACGGTGGCGTACTCGGCGGCTGCGCGGCGTGCCCGTTCGCGTCCCTGCCCGCCGGCTGCGGAGACGAAGGAGCCGGCCGGTCCGCGGGTCTCGATCAGCCCTGCCTCCTCCAGCTCCCGGTAGGCCCGGCCGACGGTGTTGACGGCCAGGCCGAGATCTGCGGCCAGGCGGCGGATGGTCGGCAACTTGGTGCCCACGGCCAGTGTGTGGTCCTGGATCTGTCGGGCGAGCTGGGCGCGGAGCTGCTCGAACGGGGGGACGGGCGAGGTCGAATCGACGACGATCATCGGTTCACCGGGGCGGTCGTGGCGCGCCCGCGCCGCCGCGCCGCCAGTCCGGTCCCCACGGTGATCAGGGCGAGCGTGACTGCGCTCAGGGCGACGAAAACGATCCAGGCAGTGATCCACGATCCAGGCACGGCAGCGAGCACCGACGCGGTCGGCAGGCACCACACCAAGGTTGGCGTGGTGACCTCGCGGGCGTCTTCGACCCGCATGAGGAAGTCGGTGGTGAGCGAGGCTTCGTCGTCGGCCACGACCGGGTGCGTCAGCACATGACGCAGCTGGACGACCGTACCGACTGCGGCGCCGCAAAGCCCGATGAGCAGGACGAGTGCCGCGTACCGCGCGGTGGAGTCCTGCGTGGTCAGGGCACTGATCGCCAGCACCATCCCGCCCGCGAACGTGGCAACCGAGAATGCGGCACGCGGCCAGCCGAGCACGGTGCGCCAGCCGGGCCGTACGGAGTGGGCCGCCCGTCGCTGCAACGTCGCACCGGCTCGCCGGTCGGCCCGCCGCACCCGCCGGTCGAGCAGCGACTGGGCGAGCACCAACCCCACGACCACCGCCGTAAGGACCAGCAGCGACCAGTGCCGGTACGGTCCGGAGCCGTCATCCCCGGCGCCGGTCGACCTGTCGACGGTGTAGACAAGGGCGACCGCGACGATGAACGCGGCCAGCAGGACAGCAGCAGTCAGACGGGCACGCTGCCGGGCCGCCAGACGCGTGGCCAGCAACGGTGTCGGCCGGACGTCGGTCAAGCCGTGTGCGGCCAACCACACTTCGGCCCCCTTCAAGTCCCTTGGACGCACCGGCTGGTCAGTCATCCGCCGACCCTCCTTCATCTTGAGGCTTCATGTCGCAAGACTTGTCTCAGCATCCTGCGTCAAGGGTTGCGACAAGTCAACGGGCACCGGGTACCTGGCAAGCGCCGTCGACCCCACGCGGCAGGACGTCCCCCTGGAGCCATATACAGAGCCACGCACCGACTACGACCGGCCCCGCGCCACTCAAGGCGACCAGGCCACAACCACGCTCGCACCGGGGACGAGCCTCGAAGGCCGGGGACCCGCTACTGGGTCCTGAGGTCCTTCAGTGCGGCCTGGATCGTCCTGCGCAAGCGCGCGTCCAGGACGTACTTCTGAGTGCTCGCGACGATCTCTTCGGCCACGGCGTAGAGCTTGGTGTTCGTGTTCTGGGAGACGGTCACCAAGATCTTCCATGCCTCATCCTCGGAGAGGCCGTAAGCAGCCATGAGCACGCCCATGGACTTGTCGATGGGCGCCCGGGTCTGCATGGCTCGTCGCAACTGCGTCACTTCGACATGCAGATCCTGACCCGCGTCCTCGTGCGCACTGCCCGTACCGGCTGCGGCTTCGTCACCTGAGTTCTGATGGATGTCCGAACTCGGCCCGTGCGTCCCTTGCGCGCCGCCACTCCCGACCTGTGCGGCTGCCTGCTCAAGAGGCTTCTCGGAGAACCCCGGCTCCGACATGACGTCTTGTCTCCCTCTCGGGGCTGACATCAGCGCCAAGCCCGCTCCCACCCGACACCCGTCAATATATACCTGAACTCTAGTACAGGTTATTGGGTACGTGAATGCCGGATCGGTACAGTCGGAGGATGGAAGCAGTACCCGAGCCGCACACCGGATGGACGTTTCTCACCAACCATGCGCGCGTGCTCGCAGCCATCGCTGACAACCACAGCGCCCGCATCCGCGACATCGCTGCGCACTGCCGTCTCACCGAGCGCTCCGTCCAGAAGATCATTGTCGACCTGGAGCAGGAGGGCTACCTCTCCCACACCCGCGAAGGGCGCGCCAACACGTACCAGATCGCGCCCGGCAAGGTGCTGCGCCACCCGGCCGAAGCCGGGCTGACGGTGGCCTCGCTGCTGTCCTGGCTCGTCCAGGACGAGGCCGACCGTCAGACGACCCAGTCCTGACCGGGGCCACGACCAAGGTGCGGCGCTCGACTGCGGCTTCGGCCTGCTCGGCATCGAGGACGTCGGGGACGTCGGGGACGTCGGGGACGTCGGGGACGTCGGGGACGTCGGGGCGAGTGCTGCCGAGTGTGCCGCGAGTTGCTGGGCTCGTCGATCTGCGACGACTTCGGCTTCCGGGCCGGCTGGTCGATGAGTTCCGGGTCGTGCGGAGGTCACAGTCTGCGGGACCGCCGGCAGACCGCGCGCTCGCACCCGGAGGGACGTATGGCAAAGCTCATCTACTCGATGATCACCTCGCTCGACGGCTACGCCGAGGCCGCGGAGGGCGACCTCGGCACCGGAGCCGAAGATCCAGAGGTGCATACCTTCGTCAACGACCTCTTCCGCCCCGTCGGCACGTACCTCTACGGCCGGCGGATGTACGAGACGATGGTCTACTGGGAGACCGCGCACACCGAGCCCGAACAGCCGCCGCACATCCTGCAGTACGCCCGCGACTGGCAGGCCGCGGAGAAGATCGTGTACTCCACGACGCTGGAGTCGGTGTCCAGCGCGAAGACCAGGATCGAGCGGACCTTCGACCCGGACGCGGTGCGCAGGCTCAAGGCCGAGGCCGACCACGACCTCACCGTCGACGGCCCGAACCTCGCGGCCCAGGCGATCGCGGCCGGTCTGGTGGACGAGTACCACCTGTTCATCACCACGAGCGTGGTCGGCGGCGGCAAGCGGTTCTTCCCCGACGGCGTGCGCCTAGATCTCGTCCTGGTCGAGGAGCGGGCCTTCGACAGCGGACTGATCTACGCGCGCTACCGGACGCGCTGAACCGGACCGGCCGGTGACTGCAGACGGTTCGCCGGCGAGTTCCGGCTTCGGGTGGTCGGAGCCGGGGGCGCATCGTGGCTGGGCAGGGGCGCTTCTACAGCCGCGGGGGCGTCGTCGCAGTCGGCTGAGAGCGGTTCGCGCGTGCCGTTAATCTCCCTGCCATGTCATCTCAGGGGCGTGGGGCCGGATTTCTTCTCTGCATCGTGCTGGCGATGCTCGGTATGTCCACGGCGGTGATCTTGTCGGCCGTCGCGCTGGACGCGAGTTCTCAGGTGTCCAGCAAGCCGATGGACGAATTCAAGAACGAGAAGGACCTGTTCGGGGAATCCAGGTGCGACCGTGACAGCGAATCTCCCCCCGATCGGCCCTTCTTCTCCTGTCTGGCCGAGCACGAGGCGAACATGCAGGAGGATGCGGCGAGTTGGGCGGCCGAGATCGAAGGGCGCCAGGCGGGCATCCAGACGAAGGGCAACTTGGCCGTCGTCTTCGGCCTGGCCGGGGTGACATTCGCGGCCTGCGCCGTGGCATTCAGCAGGAGCGGCCGAACCGTGCCGCAGGCCACAGGCTCACCTGCCGTGCTTCCTGCCCCGGGTGGCGAGCCCGTGCCTGCCCGACCTCCCTCGCAGCCGTAGCGTCGGCCACGGAGGACAGGGGGCTCGCGGACGGCCCGACGGCCGTGCGACCGGTGACCACAGGGCCTCCGGGACGCAGTCGGCTGAAGGGCCGTCCGATCGCCGGCCGGGTCCGCTTCAGCAGGAGTTGTTGCTCTTGACGTTCCGCCAGGTCTGGCTGCTTCCGGCGTACTCGACCCCGTTGAACGAAGCGTTGACCCGCTCCGAGTCGGACGTGCCCCAGGAGGCCTCCCCGTCGCCGTTGGCGTCGACGCCGTGCTCGAAGTGGAGGTGGGGGTGACCGTTGGAGGTCGGGCCTGTCTTCCCGACGGCGCCGATCCCCTGGCCCTGAGCGACCGTGTCGCCCGCGTTGACGGACCGCGACTGCATGTGAAGGTACGTGGTGAAGTGGCCGCCGCCGTGGTCGATCTGGACCACGTTGCCGGCGTTGTCGTGCCAGAAGGACTTGTTGACGGTGCCGGCCTCCGGCGCGACCAGTTGCGCTCCCTCGGTCCCGTGCTGGTCCGGCTCCTTGACCATGTCCAGCGCGGGGTTGTGGCCCCAGGTGTCCAGTCGCCAGGTGTCCCCGCACTTGAACGGGAGCTGGAAGTTCGCCGCCTTCGGCTTCTCCTCCGCAGCGGACGCCGCGACCGGTGTCACCGCGGCCCCCGCCACCAGGATCATGCCCAGCACGATGCCGGTTCTCTTCTTCATGGTCTCTCCGAGTCTGTTTTGTCGTGAGCACTTCATACCCGCGGCGGCAGAGTAACGCGCGCAGTTCACCCACGTAGGCACGTTCAGTTGTCCGACAAATGGCAAGACGGATTGGCGCTCGAGCGGGGCGACTTGGGCTTCGCGTCCACCGGCGCCGCCTGTTCGCACCCCTCGCTCAGGCCCGACCGGCGCCAGTGGTTCATGCGCACCACCCGGTGCCGACAACGTCTCCGGACGTCTGCTTGACAGGCTCGTGCCCGTGGGCTGATTCGCCGTGTCCGGCTGCGCAGGATCGATCTAGGCTCGCCCGCATGACCAATGGGGACATGCGCTACGGACGCTGTGGGGCGTGCGGCGGCGGCGAGGTGTACCGGGGCGAGTACGTGGCGCAGGCCGGGCTCCGCCAGTCGGGAACGGGCAAGTTGGGGGCGAAGCAGCCGGTGTTCGACGCCTACGTCTGCGCGGCCTGCGGGAACACCCAACTCCACATGCAGCTCGACGCGAAGATGTCGTCGCACATCCGGCACAAACTCGACTGGATACCGCCGCAGCAGAGCATGGGCTAGCTCTCGGTCCGGGCATGCGCAGCAGGAACGTCGAACCGATGAATTCCGCGGTCGCTCACGGTCCGACTTCGTAGGTGGGAAGGCGTTGCCCGCGGCAGGAGCGTCCATCCGTGCCTGCGGCACGACCTTGCCGCCTTCCGAAACGATCACGGTTGCGTCCACGACTGCCCAAGGGACCTTCATGCTGCTGGAGAACAAGACCGCCGTCGTCTACGGCGGCGCGGGAACGATCGGATCCGCGGTCGCCCGCGTCTTCGCCCGCGAAGGCGCCGCACTCCACCTGGCCGGACGCACCCGGGCACCGCTGGACGAACTTGCCGGCACGATCGCCCGATCCGGGGGGCGCGCCGATGTCGCCGCGCTCGACGCGACCGACCGGGCCGCAGTCGAGCGGCACGCCGAGGCCGTGGCTCAGCACTCCGGAGGCATCGACGTCGCCTTCAACGCCACCTCCAACGAGGATCTGCACGGCACCGACCTGGTCGACATGGCGGACGAAGACGTGCTGAGGCCCGTCACCAAGGCAGTCACCACCCACCTGACCCTGGCCACCGCCGTGGCCCGCCACATGATCCCCCGCCGCACCGGGGTGATCCTGGCGATGGGAGGTGGCCGGGAAGCCATCCCCCGCCTCGGCGGCTCCCACATCGCCTGGTCCGCGCTCGCCGGCCTGTGCCGCCAACTCGCCGCCGAACTCGGCCCGCACGGGATCCGGTCCGCCTGGCTGCTGTCCCCCGGCTCGCCCGGTCCAACCACTCCGCCCGAGGATGACCCGGAGGCGACCGGGACCCTGCTGCACCGCCGGCCACGCCTCGATGAGGTCGCTTATGCCGCGGCCTTCCTCGCCTCCGACCGTGCCGCGACCATGACCGCCACCGAACTCAACGTCACCGGCGGCGCGGTCATCGACTGAACGTACGCTCCGACGTCGCCGGTCGGACGGTGCTGCTCCAGCACAATGCCCCGGGCCTGGCGGCCCGGGGGCTTGTTCGCTGCGCAGACCAGGGAGATTCGGCCCCGGCGGGCGGGCCGACGTATGGGGGACGGGCACAGCGGTCCGTACGTCTCACTCAGCTGCTGCTCGGCGGCGGCTCAGCGGCTGTTCAGCGGGTTGCCGTACTTGTGCGCCGTGGACGGGTACGGAAGGCCGAGCGTGCGGGGTGAGAAGGCCGCCGAGCCGCCGGCCGAGCCGCCGGGGAGTCTCCACACGGCGCCCAGGGAGGCGTTCTCGCCAGGGGATCCGACCGTGACGTCCGGTACGCCGTCGGCGTTGCCGTCACCCGAGGCGACCGCCGCGCCGAAGGTGTCTCCCGCCTCGGCGACGCCCGGGACGCCCGCCGTGTCCTGGTTCCAAGTGACGGATGCGGCAGCGTTGTCGGCGTCGAGCAGACCCTGAGCGCCACCGCGGAGCAGCCAGGCGGCGCCCGCCCCCGCTCTGCTTCCGATGGCCTCACCGGGAGCACCCGCGATCAGGTCGTCGCGGCCGTCGCGGTTGACGTCGGCCACGGCGAGGGCGGCGCCGAAGCGGTCCCCGTCCTCGGCCACTCCCGGGACGCCCGCCGTGTCCTGGTTGAGGGTCTGCGCGCGGCTGCCGAACGAGCCGCCCGCAGAGCTTCCGTAATGGGTGTGGACGGCGCCCCCTTCGGCCAGCTCTTCGGGGCCGCACGGGTCGTCGATGTTCTCGTCGGCGATCTCACGGCATTCGCCGAGCGCCAGGTCGTCGTGGCCGTCGCCGTCGAAGTCGCCGGCGGCCAGGGCGGTCACGCCGGCGTTGTCCGTGTTCCAGAAGTTGGCCATCTCCGACCGGTCGGCGTCCCACTTCCAAAGGCGCACGTGGGACTGCGTGCTGGGGACGCCGGAGGTCCAGTACGCCACGGCCAGGTCCGCCGTGCCGTCGCCGTCGAAGTCGCCGGTGGCCAGGGCGGGGGCGCGGCCGCCCATGGGGTCGGCGACGACGGTGGTGACCATGCTGTCCTCGCCCTCGATGACACGGGCGACGACCTTGTCCGTACCGCCGATCACGATCTCCTTGTTGTCGTCGCCGGTCATCTCGGCCGCCACGACCGATTTGCCGTACGCGGCCGACGGCGACGGCCCGGTGAGGACCGTCGACCCCGGTCCCGGCCCGTCCTTCGAGCCGCCTACGACGGTGACCATGCCCGCGTCGGCACCGCGGTCGGTGACGTCCTCGCCGGGGGCACCGGCGAGGAGTTCCGCGATGCCGTCGCCGTTGAGGTCCGTCAGAGCCACGGATGCGCCGAAGCGGTCGCCCGCCTCCGGGGTGCCGGGAACCTCGGGAGTGGCCTGGGTGACACGGATGCTTCCGTGGGCGCCGACACCCTTCGGGCCGCCCCGGACGACGTTCACGTACCCGGCCTTGGCCCGGCCGCCGACGGTCCCGTCCGGGACGCCGACGGCGAGGTCCGCGTAGCCGTCGCCGTTGAAGTCGCTCGTGGTGGCACGGGGTGCGGCGGCGGTGGCGGTGGGGGTGGCAGCGGCGGCAGCGGTGGCGCCGGACGGGAGCACGAACCCGGTGGTGGCCGCGACGGCGGCTGCGATGGCGTACGTCAGGATGCGGCGGCTGCGTGGCACGGAGGCCCCCACTCGGTCGACGGGGTACGGGTTGTCTGGTGTGACCGTCCAGGGGCAGAGCTGGTTGTAAGGAGTTCACCGGAATTCGGCGCCGGATCGGCGGGGGGGGCGCCGCCGCCCAGGAATCGGCCGTCCCGGAGACGGAGAGGCCGCCGAGTCCGGCGAACGGTCCTTTCTCCGGTCACGGTTGGTGGCCGGCGCCAGCGGCCCCGACGCGCTGCGACCGCCGGGCGCGCGCCTCTATGGTGGACCGATGGCGTCCGTCAAGCAGGTCCAAATCACCTTCGACTGCGCAGAACCTGAGCGCGTCGCTCGTTTCTGGTGCGAGGTGCTGGGGTACGTCGTGCCACCGCCACCGGAAGGGTTTGCCACCTGGGACGAGTTCGACCGCTCGCTGCCGCCCGAGCGTCAGGGCGCCGCCTTCGCATGCGTCGATCCCACAGGTGTGGGCCCGCGACTGTTCTTCCAGCGCGTGCCCGAAGGCAAGGCCGTCAAGAACCGGCTGCATCTCGACGTACGGGTCGGCACCGGGCTCGTGGGTGAGGAGCGCCTGGCCGCACTCGAGGCCGAGTGCGCACGCCTGGTCGCGCTCGGCGCGGTACGCGAACGACTGCTGGTCGCCGACGGCTTCGACGAGTCGTGCATGCTGATGCAGGACATCGAGGGCAACGAGTTCTGCCTCGACTGAGCATCGCGTACGTGCCCTCGTAGCCTGCCCGGTCCGCCGTGCCCGGCACGACCGTCAGGGCCCGGGGCGCAACTCCTCGGGGACGGCCGTGCGCAGGGCTGCCGTGATCGCAGCGACGGCCGGGTGCCCGTCGGCGCCGCGGCGGAAGGCGATCCTGGTGCGCCGGTGGACCGGCAGGCGGGTGAGCGTCACTCCCGGCACCGGTTCCGCCACGCCGAGCTGGGGCACCAGGGCGACGCCCTGTCCGGCCGCGACCAGGGCCAACACGGTGGCGAATTCGTCGACTTGATGGCGGACACGTGGTGTGAAGCCGGCGGCTTGGCAGGCCCGGAGCGTCATCGCGTGGCAGAGAGTGCCCGGTGTCGCCGTGATCCAGGGAGCGTCCCTCCAGCGGCTGATCGACGCGCCCTCGGTCGTCTCTGCGGTCTCCGGCGAGAGCGCCGCGAGACAGAGGTACTCGGCGCAGAGGGGTTCGCTCGCCAGGCCCGGTTCTGCGGGAGACGGGACGAAGTCGTAGTCATGGACGAGGGCGACGTCCAGTTCGCCCGCCCGCAGGGCATGGGCGACCCCCGCCGGGTCGATTTCCGAGACCATCGGCTCCAGGCCCGGGTGGTGGGCTGCGAGGGTCGTCAGCGCGGCCGGGACGATCGCCCGGGCGGCTGTCGGAAAGGTACCGATCCGCAGCGGGCCTGCCAGTCCTTGGCGGGCGTCGGCCAGTTCCGCCGTCGCCTGTTCGAGGCGCGCGAGCACCGCTTCGGCGTGCTCGACCAGATTCAGACCCGCGGGGGTGAGGACGACCCGGCGTCCGGTGCGCTCCAACAGGGCGATGCCCGCCTCGCGTTCGAGCGCGCTGAGCTGTTGAGAGACCGCCGACGGGGTGAACGCGAGGGCGTCGGCGACGGCGACGATGGTGCCGCGCAGGGAGAGTTCGCGCAGCAGGCGCAGCCGGCGGACGTCGAGCATCAGCACAGCTTACGCTCAGACCAAGAAAGGCGAACTGGACCTGCTTCACGACCCGTTGCCACTCTCGTGAGCATGACCCAGGACACATCCCTGCGGGGGATCCACGTGCCGCTCGTCACCCCGTTCACCGCCGATGGGCGGATCGCGACGGAGGCCCTCGAGGAGCTTGCCCGCGACGTGCTGGACGCGGGTGCCGACGGGATCGTCGCGCTCGGTTCGACGGGCGAGGCGGCCGCACTCGACGCCGGGGAGAAGGCCGCGGTCGTCGACGTGTGTGCCCGGGTCTGCAGGGAGCGCCAGGTGCCCCTGCTGATCGGGGCCGGGAGCAACGACACCCGGAGCAGCGCTCTCGCCCTGGCCGGGCTGAGCCGGTGGCCGGAGGCGACGGCCGCGCTGGTGCCGGTGCCCTACTTCACCCGGCCGTCGGAGGCCGGAGTCCGGGCGCACTTCACGCAGTTGGCGGCGACGAGCCCCGTTCCGCTGGTGATCTACCACATTCCGTACCGCACCGGGCAGCAGCTCGGAGCGGCCACGCTGCGGTCGCTGGGCAGCCTGAGCGGGATCAGCGGAGTCAAGTACGCGACAGGCGCGATCGACCAGGCCGCCGTCGACCTCCTGGGCAGTCCGCCGCCGAAGTTCTCGGTGCTGGCCGGCGACGACCTGTTTCTCTCCCCGATGCTGGCACTCGGCGCGGCCGGCGGCATCATCGCGTCGGCTCAGCTGGCCACGGGCCGGTTCGTGGAGCTCGCCGCGGCCTGGCGCACGGGCGACGCCGCAGCGGCCCGACCGCTCGGGCATGCTCTGGCCCGGTTGTCGGCCGCAGCCTTCGCCGAGCCCAACCCCACCGTGATCAAAGGGGTGTTGCACGCCCAGGGCCGCATCCCCACGGCGGACGTACGGCTGCCGCTGCTGCCCGCCGGGCGGGACTCGGTGGAGGAGGCCCTCAAGGAATGCGGCTACCGGGCCTGCGAGGTGCCGCCGGAGCCCCCGCGGTACGGCCCTGCGCAAGGACAGTGCCCGCAGGAGCCGCCACCTATGGCCGGCGCAGCCGGCGCACCGGGAGATGCGTGATGCCGTTGATGAAGTTGGAGACCAGGCGGACCGGCGGACCGTCGAGTTCGAGCTCCGGGAGGCGGGTGAGGAACCCGGTGAAGAAGATCCGCATCTGCAGACGCCCGAAGTGCGCGCCGAGGCACATGTGCGGGCCCTGACCGAAGGCCAGGTGGTCGTTGGGCGTGCGGGTGATGTCGAAACGGTACGGATCGGGGAAGACGCGCTCGTCGAAGTGGGCGGAGGCGTGGTAGACCACGACCTTGTCCCCCTCGCCGATCCGCTGCCCGGCCAGTTCGGTGTCCCGGGTGGCGGTGCGGCGGAAGCTGAGCACCGGCGGGTGCCAGCGCAGCATCTCCTCCACGGCGTCGGGCACGAGGCCGGGGTCGTCGCGCAACCGCCGGTAGGCGTCGGGGTGTTCGAGGAGGGCCAGGACTCCGCCGGGCAGGGCGCTGCGCACGGTGTCGTTGCCGGCGATCACGACGAGGAAGAAGAACATCGCGAGCTCTTCGCCGGTCAGGGGGCGCCCGTCGTCGAGGGTGGCGGTGGCCAGGGCCGTAATCAGGTCGTCCGCGGGGTGGCTGCGCTTGTGCCGGGCCAGCTCGTGGGCGTAGTCGAACATGTCGCGCAGCATCGCGGGTGAACGCGGGTTGACGGGCCGTCCGTCGGAGTCGCGCACGACCTCTGCGTGTTCGGGGTCCTGGTAGCCGATGACCCGGTTGGTCCACTTCAGCAGCAGGCCCCGGTCGGCGGCGGGGACGCCGAGGAGTTCGGCGAGGTTGGCGAGGGGGAATTCGTCGGTGACCTCGGGAGGAAGGTCCCAACTGCCGCGCCCGGCAACGGCGTCCAGCAGGGCGGTGGCACGTGCGGTGATCTGTGCGGTGAAGCGCTCCAGGCGCCGTCGGGTGAACACGGCGGCGGCCAGCCGTCGTATCCGGCTGTGCTCGGGCGGATCCATGTTGAGGATCATGCGCCGGATGAAGTCGAGGTCTTCCGGGGCGGGATCGCGGATCTGCGTGGCGCCCAGCCAGGACGAGTACACGGCGGGATCGCGCAGCACGGCGCGGACGTCCTGGTAGCGGGTGACGGCCCAGTATCCGGGTCCGGCGGGCCAGTCGAGCACTTCGCGCTCGTCCTGCCGGCAGACCGGCGCCTCGTCGCGCAGCCGGCGGAACCCGTCGTGGGGAATGCCGCGCGCGAACACGCGGGGGTCGAACACGTCGGGGATGCCTGCGGGGGCCGCGGCCATCAGTGCCTCCGCAGGAAGCGCTCGACGCTGCTGGTGAGGGCCACCGGGGACTCATCCATCGCGTAGTGCCCCGCGTCGGGGAAGATCTCCAGCTCCAGGTTCGGGTACCAGGCTCCGAACGTCGCCTCCATGGTCTCGGGGCCCAGCGCCGGGTCGTGCCGTCCGGCGATCACCTGGATCGGCACGTCACGGCCCTGGATCTCGGTGTGGAAGTCGGTGCGGGCCCAGGCAGGAAGCCAGGCGGCGAACGCGTCACGGTCCGAGTTGTCCAGCGAATGGCGCACCATGGCGTCCAGCCAGGTTCCGGTGAGCCGGTTTCCGGTGGTGAAGTCGATGATCGCGCGGCGGCTGCCGGGACTGTCGGCGGCGCTGGAGAACAGCTGCCAGCTCTGCTCGTCGAACGGCACGCCGCCGGCGGGCACCGGTGACACACCGACGAGTGCCCGTACGCGCTCGGGAGCGTCGGCGTACACCCGTTGCATGACGGATCCGCCCATCGAGTGCCCGAGCAACGAGAAGCGCTCCGCACCCAGTTCGTCCGCGGCCGTCAGCACGTCGTCCGCCGCCTCGGCGACCGAGAACCGCCCCGTCTCGCCCCGACGGGCCCCGTAGCCGCGGCAGTCCAGGAACACATAGCTGAACGTCTCCTGGTCGAGGTGCGGCAGCACGGCCTGCCACGACCGCGACGAGCCGAACCAGCCGTGCAGAACCAGCACGGTGTGCGCTCCTGTGCCGACACGCTGAAAGTCCATGTTCCGTCCCTCGCAGCAGAGTTGGTGGGCGCGGCGAGCTTAGGACCACGGACCGTGGCAGAGGAACAGGGCATCCTTCGCGAAACGGCAGACTGCCGCTGCGCTGTTGTCAGCGGGCGCGGGCGGCGTTCATCTCGTCCACGGCGCCACGGGCGTCGCCGAGGTTGGCGAAGTCGACGGCCACGAAATTGACGGGCCGGCCGCGTTCCGCCCCGCAGCGGCGGGCCCGGTCCAGCACGAAGCTCTTCGCGTTGACCTCGCCGGCGTCGAGGCGGCTGCCGCCCGCGTCGGTGATGAAGTGGTTGAGCAGGAAGAGCCGTTTGCCGGTGCCGCCGCGGTTGGGTGCGCAGCTCATGCTGCCGGGGTCGGGGAAGTCGTACGGGGTCTCCATTCCGTACCGGTAGAAGCCGCGGTACCAGCCGGCCGGTCCCCCCGACCCTTCCGAGAAGACGACCAGCCGCTTGTTGCCGGCGACCATCTCCCCCAGCGTCGGCCAGGGGGACTCCGGGTCGCGGTCGGGCGTGAACAGCAGGTCCTGCAGACCCGCCTTGCGGAAGGCGGAGGCCGTCTGCTCGCCGGTGATGCCGTTCTGGACGACCAGCGTGACGACCTCCTCCGGGTGCTGCTGGAGCCAGACGCGGATCTCACGCAGCGTCTCGACGAGTGGAAGCGCGCCGGCGCGGCAGGCCGCGTGGCACAGCCACAGGCCCGGCCGGGCAGGGCCGGCCTTGTCGATGACTTCCGCGACCTTCCGCTGCATGCCGGGGGCGAAGTCGGACACCTTCAGCCGCTCGGCGATCCGGTCGGAGGGTTCCCAGGTGTGGGTGTCGACGAGCAGCGCGCGGGCGCCGTCGTCCAGTTGGGTCGTGATGTCGCCGTCCTGGAGCGGACTGATGAACCTGTCCGCGGTGGAGGACATCGAGTTGTGCGTGGTCAGGTATGCCGCCTCGTCGTAGCGGAGGTCGCACAGCTGAGCCGATCCGTTGCAGTGGGCCCGCTCCGGCTCACCGGCGGCGGTGGGGGCGAGCACCACGCCGAACACGACCGCGGCCGCGACGGCAGCGGAGGTCCCGCCCACCAGGCGTGTGCGCGTACGCCGGTTCAGCGCCCGCAGAGCGGTGCGCACGGCCCGGTGCCGTTCCCGTACGGCGGCCGCGGTCACCAGCAGCGCGCCCGCGGCGAGCGGCACGGCGGCGGCGGAGAGGCCCGCGGTGCCGAGGGCGGCGAGGGCGTTGCGCTGCAGGTCCTCCGCCAGGCCGGCCAGTGACGGCGGCCACGACGCGGGAGCCTGCCACAGCAGGTCGCCGGCCCTGTGACGTACCGCCCAGAACGCGACGGCCGGCAGAGCGCCGCCCACGGCGAGGATCCAGCCGGCCGTACGCAGCCCGCGCGTCCGGCGCCCCGGCGGTCCGGACACCCAGAGGAAGACGAGGGCGAGAAGCCCGACGGCGACGGCGAGCGTCTGCGCCGGGCCCTGCATGAGGCGGGTGACAGCGCGCGCCGACTCCAGCGCGCCGGTGTCCACGCCCGCGCCTCTCAGGTCGTGTACGGCGTTCCAGCGTCCGCCGTCGGCCATCCGCAGCAGGTCCCGCCGGCTTCTCTCCTCGCCGCTGCCGGCCTTGGTGCCGGGCAGATGCGGCCCGACGGCGGCGAGGGCGGTGCCCGTGTCGCCCGCTGCGAGGGCCCCTTCGACCTGCGGCCGCAGCGATGCCCGCTCGTTCGCGGGTACGCCGGACAGCAACGCGGAGGTGACCGTATCCACGGCCCGGTCGCTGAGCTCCACCTCGGGCAGGCCGGCCGGCTCACGGCCCGCCGCGACCCTGTCGAGGGCCTCGTCCACGCGGGCGAGCACCGCCGAGACCTTCGCCTCGGGCGAGGCCCGCTCACCGGAGGCCAGACCGCCCAGGTACACCTGCGCGAGCTCGCCGACGTTGGCGAGGACCGGCCGCAGGTTCACCGACACCCCCAGGGAGCGGGAGTCACCGCGGAAGTAGCCGGTCAGGGCGGCGATCTGCTCGCCCGTCAGCTGCCGGACCGTGGTCGGGGGCAGCACGGTCTTCAGGTTGGCCGTCACCACGGTTTCCGGGACGGGCAGCCGGGACAGCAGGCTCCTGGTGACGGGACGGGAGCGCGGGTCGACCAGGACCTCGTCGTACAGCCGGTCGTACGCCCGCTCGTCGTCCAGCACGGCCTGGTAGTACCCGCGCTCCAGGACCGTCGCGCGCAGTGTCGCGGCGCCGACGAGAGCCGTCACGCACACGACCGCGACGAGGCACGCCAGCACACGTACGGGCCCGACCCAGCGTGCGTGCCGCCACGCCGCGGGACGGGCACGGCGCAGGAACGGACGCAGGGGGGTCCCGCGCACGGCGCATGGCGCGGCCATCGTCCGCCCTCCAGCTCTCCGGTTCGGCGTCGGGAGGCCCCTGGTGAAGGGGCCCGGCCTGGCTGCTTTCCCGAATCGGGCGGCACTCATGCGGCTTCCGCACGCGACAGCGCGTCCGGCCGCCCCGGCGTCCCCCTTACGACGTCACGGGGCTCTCCAGCAGGGTGACGCGGTTGCCGTCGGGGTCGTGCACAGCCGCGAACCGGGCCTTCTGACCGCCCTGTTGGACGTCACCGGCCTGGATGCCCCGCTCCGCGAGCTCCGCGATGGTCTCGTCCAGGTCCGCCACCACCAGGTTCAGCAGCGTCGACCCCGCGTGCTCGGGGGATTCGAAGACCTGGACCCAGCCGCTAGGTGTATTGACCTGATGCGTTGTTCACACGGCTGATTGGTGGCTGGCCTCCGAGTGCTGTGTGGCATCGGTGGTGGTTGTAGGTGTGCAGGAAGCTGTCCAGTGCGGCTGTGCGCTCTGCGTTGCTGGCGTAGGGCTGTTGGTAGGCCCATTCATCGAGAAGGGTGCGGTTGAAGCGCTCGACCTTGCCGTTGGTCTGTGGCCGGTAGGCGCGGGTGCGCTTGCCCGTCGCGCCGAGATCGGTCAGAGCCTGCTGGAACAAGCTGCTCTTGCGGTAGGACCAGGCGTTGTCGGTCAGCACCCGCTCGATGCGGCGGATGCCGTGGTGGGCAAAGTGGGCGGCCGCTCGGTAGAGGAAGCCGGCGCATGTGGCTGCCTTCTCATCGGTGTGGACCTCGCTGTAGGCCAGGCGGCTGTGGTCATCGACGGCGGAGTGGATGTAATCGAAGCCGACACCGGTCTTGGTGAGCCGGCTCTCGGCCCGGCCGTGGACACGCCAGCCGCCGCCATCGGGGATACGTCCGAGCTTCTTGACATCGACGTGTACCAACTCGCCGGGAGCCGCGCGTTCGTAGCGTCGGATCACGGTTCCAGTGGGTCGGTCCATCCAGGCCAGCCGGTGCAGACCATGCCGCGTCAGTATCCGGTGAACGGTCGAGGCGGGCAGGCCCAGGATCGGCCCGATCCTGGCCGGTCCCAGCTTGCGGATCCGGCGCAGTTCGCACACCCGGGCCTCGTCTGCGGCCGGGGTGCGACGCGGCGTGGTGTGCGGTCGGCTGGAGCGGTCGTGCAGCCCTGCTTCGCCCTCCCGGCGCCAGCGGCGGACCCACTTGTGGGCGGTGACCCGGGAGATCCCCATCGCACCCGCAACATGAGCGACGGGACAGCCGGAACGGACACGATCGACCAGCAGCCGCCTGCCATGAACAGTCAGACGGGCATTACGGTGGGACACGAAGACCTCCCTGCGGTGCAGTCCTTAGACAGCTCCACCACAGCGGAGGTCTTCGCTATTGATCAAGACCCCAGAGTTAACAACGCTCATGATCAATACAGCTAGGACCTGTCCGGTGGATCTTTGAGGACAAGCCTGCGGCGTCAGATGCGGTGCATCGCAAGGCGGAGGATCGTCCTCGTACTGGGCGTACTCGGGCGACTCCGACAACGCAGCGAGGTGCCGTGGCTGTCGTCGCGGGCCCGAGAAGATCCGCCGGACAGGGCCTGGGTGCGACGTGCCAGTCGGCCAGCCCGGGCATCGGCCTGGTGTCCGGCCCCCTGCCCATGAGCAGTTGATACCAGCTGACGGCGGCCTCGATGTCACGGACGGGAGCGACTGCGAGCACGTGCGAGAAGGTCATGCTGAACTCTCCGTTCACCCGGCTGTGCGTTCACACATCTGCAGACCCGGCGCGTACCGCTTTGTCATCGCCGGGGGGACGCGCGTACCGGGAGCGCCGGTGCTCAGCGCGTGCCGGGCCCCTCGTCGGAACCCGGGCCGGGGCCGGGGAAGGCGTCCAGCAGACGGGCCGGAGCGGCCTGCCTCCAGGAATCGGCAAGGATGTCGCGCAGTTCGTCGATGTCGTCGAGAGCGGCGAGACGCACGCGCACCCACGGGGTGCCTGCCTCGTGGGGCGGAACCCAGAACTTCTCCGGCTCCGCCGCGATCAGTTCGGTCCGCTCGTGCCTGGGGCAGCGCACGGCGAACGACGTCTCGTCGTCGGGGACCGTGATGAACATCTTGCCGGCGACGCGGAACGTGGGCATCTGCCATGCCTCCTTCTCCACCGTCTCCGGGAATGACAGCGCGATACGGCGGACGTCCTCTGAGTCGAGCATGGCACCAACCTATGGCGAGCAGGCAGCGACCGGAGCGGCACCGGAGCAGCAGCGGGCCGGCGCCGGACCAGCCCGGGCGAGCCGGGAGGAGCGCCGCACCCTTCCTCACTTTGACGGCTGTTCACCCGGGCACCCCTCATGCACCCCGCTCTTCTTGAAAGACTTCTCGCGCACACTCCCCACACTTCGCGAGGTCAACAGCCCCATGCCAGGACTCAATCGGCGCCGCTTCCTCCAGATCGCGGGCGCCACCGCGGGTTTCGCCGCCCTGTCGAGCAGCATCGAGCGCGCCGCCGCGATCCCCGCGGCGCGCCGCTCGGGCACGATCGAGGACGTCGAGCACATCGTCGTGCTGATGCAGGAGAACCGTTCCTTCGACCACTACTTCGGCTCCCTCAGGGGCGTACGCGGATTCGGCGACCCCCGCCCCTCGGCACCGACCGGGAACAGGACGGTCTGGCACCAGTCGGACGGCACCAAGGACGTGCTGCCCTACCACCCTGACGCCGAGAACCTCGGCATGCAGTTCATAGCCGGCCTCAACCACGACTGGGCGGGCGGCCAACGTGCCTGGCACGGCGGCAAGTACGACCAGTGGATCCCCGCCAAGGGCACCGGGACGATGGCGTATCTGACGCGGGAGGACATCCCGTTCCACTACGCGCTCGCGGATTCCTTCACCATCTGCGACGCCTACCACTGCTCGATGATCGGGGCCACGGACCCGAACCGCTTCTACATGTGGACGGGCTACACGGGCAACGACGGCACGGGCGGCGGCCCCGTCCTCGGCAACGAGGAAGCCGGATACGGCTGGACGACCTACCCCGAGCGCCTGGAGCGGGCCGGGATCTCCTGGAAGGTCTACCAGGACATCGGCGACGGCCTGGACGAAGAGGGCTCCTGGGGCTGGATCGACGACGCCTACCGCGGCAACTACGGCGACAACTCGCTGCTCTGGTTCAACAGTTACCGCGGCGCCGAGCCCGGCGACGCCCTCTACGACAAGGCCCGCACCGGCACAGACGCCAAGAAGGGCGACGGCTACTTCGACGTGCTCAAGGCCGACGTGCAGTCCGGCAGACTTCCGCAGATCTCCTGGATAGCCGCGCCGGAGGCCTTCTCGGAACACCCGAACTTCCCCGCGAACTACGGCGCCTGGTACGTCTCCCAGGTCCTGGACGCCCTCACCTCCGACCCGGAGGTATGGAGCCGGACGGCACTCTTCATCACCTACGACGAGAACGACGGCTACTTCGACCACGTCGTACCGCCGTTCCCCCCGGACTCCGCCGCCCAGGGCGCCTCCACGGTCGAGACCGAGCCCGACCGGTACCGCGGCGGCGTCGCCGGCTACGCCCCCGGCCCGTACGGACTGGGCCAGCGCGTGCCCATGCTCGTCGTCTCCCCCTGGAGCACGGGTGGTTACGTCTGCTCGGAGGTCCTCGACCACACCTCCATCCTCCGCTTCATGGAGCGCCGCTTCGGCGTACGGGAGCCGAACATCTCGCCCTGGCGGCGCGCGATCTGCGGTGACCTCACCTCGGCGTTCGACTTCGGCCTCAAGGACACCGAGCCCGCCTCGCTCCCGGACACCGGCGCCTACGAGCCCCCGGACAAGGAGCGGCACGAGGACTACGTGCCGGAGCCGCCCGCCAGCCCCTCGCTGCCCGTGCAGGAGGCCGGTTCGCGGCCCACGCGCCCGCTGCGGTACGCGCCGCGCGTGGACGGGGCGGCCGGGCCCGCGGAGGGCAGGTTCACGCTCACCTTCAGCGGCGGCGAGGCGGCGGGTGCCTGCTTCCTGGTCACGTCGGGGAACCGTACGGACGGGCCCTGGACGTACACCGCCGAAGCGGGCAAGGAGCTCTCCGGCACCTGGAACACGGCGCACTCGGACGGGGTCTACGACCTGTCGGTCCACGGTCCCAACGGGTTCGTGTGCGCCTTCACCGGGCCCGGCGGCACCGCGGGCCCCGAGGTGACCGGCCGCCATCTGCCGGCGAGCGGCGACATCGAGCTGACCATGACGAACCGCGGTGACGCCGACTGCGCTCTCACGGTGACGAACGCGTACGACGGTTCGAAGGAGACCTGGACCGTGCGCGCCGGCGGCCGAAGGGTGCAGAGGGTGAGCCTGCGGGCGAGCAGGCACTGGTACGACCTGTCCGTGTCCTCCGACACGGACCAGTCGTGGCGGCGCCGGCTCGCGGGCCACGTGGAGACGGGCGCGCCGGGCGTCAGCGACCCTGCGACGAAGACGGCCTGAGCCGACGGGCCCGAGCCGGGCCTGGCCGTGAACGCCGCCGCGGTGCGCGGGCGTTCACGGCCAGGCGTCGACGCGCGGCAGGGTCGCGGGGCTCAGGCCGCGCCGTGTGCCCTCGGCGACCACGTGGAGGGTGCGGACGGAGTGCGCCGACGGGCCCGGCCGGGCGGCGGGGTCGGTCCCGGGTCAGACCCGGCGAAGGCGTCAGGCCCGACGGCGGGCCAGGACCAGGCGGCAGCGGGGGCTGCCGTCCGGCCGGCGGCCGAGGCTCTCCAGGGCGAGGGTCGTGACCGTGAAGCCGGCGGCGGCCAGGTCGCGGCGCACCTCGGGGAGGCGGAACCTGCGGTAGTACATGACGAATCGGGGGTGCCAGAGGGCGTTGCGCACCCGCATCGCGGCGTCGAACCCCCACAGCGTCCAGTACGGCCGCGACCCGACGCGGGGTGGCGCCGCGACGGGGAAGGCGAACAGGCCGCCGGGGCGCAGTGCGTCGTGGACCTGCGCGAACAGCGCGGGCCGCTCATGCGGCAGGAAGTGCCCGAACGCCCCGAAGCTGACCGCCAGATCGAAGGCGTCGCGGACCGGCAGCGCGCGGGCGTCGGCGCGCACCCACTCCGCGCCGGGCACCGCGCGCCGGGCCTCGGCGAGCATGCCCTCGCTGAAGTCGACCCCGGTGACGGGCCCGTCGCACACCCGCCGCAGCACCCGCTCGACGCCCGCGCCGGTGCCGCAGCACAGATCGAGGCCCGCCTCGAACGGGCCGAGCGGGCGCAGCGCGCGGGCGGTGGCGTCCAGCATCCCGTCCGGGGTCCGGAACGGGCTGCTGTCGAACTTCGGCGCGAGCAGGTCGTAGCCGCGCCGCGTGGACGACATCGCCTGCCGGACCAGCTCCGCGAGCCCCGGTCCCCCGGGGGAGATGAACAGCGTCACGCCCCCACGCTAGCCCGGACGGGCGGCGGAGGCCGCGGGTGTGCCCGGTGCACGGCTCAGTGCGACGCGGCCTCCCACTCGAACCCGTCAGGGTCGGTGAAGGGCCCGGCATCGCTGTTGATCACGAGCCGGTGCGACCCGGTGCCTTCGGGAGACACTCCGGCGACCTTGGCCAGGGCACGGCGCCCGTAGAGCGCCAGCTTCACGGGACTGGAAGGGTCGGCGAACTCGACGTACTTGCGGCCGAAGCTCTTCGTCACGGTGAGGCCGTGGTCCGCGTAGAACCGCTTGCTCGCGGCCACGTCCGCGACTCCCAGCAGGAGCACGATCTCGTCGATCTCCCTGGTGGCAGGGCCGGTGTCCTTCTTCGACGAGGTTGCGACCTGCCAGACCGTCCCGTCCGGGGCCCGTACGACTCCGCCGTAGCCCCAGAGCGACTTCGCCGCCGGCTTCAGCGGAGCGGCGCCCGCGTCGAGCGCGGAGTCGATGAAGCCGGCCACGGTGGACGGCTGGGACACCGAGAGCGTCAGCGTGAAGGCGCGGAAGCCGCTCGTCGGTGCCTGCGGGGCACGCAGTCGCACCTCGGGGCCCAGACCGAAGGCGGCGGAGTAGAAACGTTCTTCGGCTGCGGGGTCGGCGACCTCGAGGGTGACCGATGGGATGGCTGTCATGGTGATCACGCTAATTTCGGGCCAGGCCAGGCGCTTCTCGATTCCTGACCGGTCTCTCCGGGCCCGCGCGGGCAAGGACCTCGGCGCGCGGGCCGAAACGACCTCAGAGCGCGGACCGGCCGGCGCCCTGTGACTGGCGCGACCGGCCGGCGCCCTGTGACTGGCGGGCCAGCTCCTTCGCCTCCGCCGCCGACGCCACCGACGGAGGCGAACCCTTCAGCGGCTGCCGCGCGGTCTCCTTCATGACCAGTACGGCCACCACGCCCACGACCGCGAAGAGCGTCGTGTAGAAGGCGGGCATCAGGTCGTTGTGCGTGAGCGTCACCAGTCCGTCCATGACCAGGGGTGTGGTGCCGCCGAAGACCGCGACGGAGACGTTGTAGCCGATGGCGAGCGAGCCGTAGCGCACGTCGGTGGAGAAGAGCGCGGGCAGCGTGGCCGACATCGTGCCCAGCAGGCACACCAGCGAGAAGCCCAGCATCAGCATGCCGCAGATCACCGCCGGGAGGCTGCCCTGCCTCAGCAGCAGGAAGGCCGGCACGGTGAGGACGACGAAGCCCAGCATGCCGGTCATCAGCAGGGGCTTGCGTCCGTACCGGTCGTTGAGCCGGCCCACATGGTTGATCACACAGATCATCAGCACCATGGTTCCCACGAGAATGAAGGTGCCGTGGCTCGCCGGGTAGTCGAGGGTGTCGGTGAGATAGGTGGGCATGTAGGACAGCAGCATGTAGTCGGTCACGTTGTACGCGGCGACGAGCACGATGCACAGCATCAGTACGCGCCACTGGTCCTTGAAGATCGTCACCAGTTCCTTCTTGTGACTGTGCTCGGGAAGGTGCGGCTGCGCAGCGGGGGAACCGCCCGGCGCCTCCCCGTCCTGAGTCATCCCCCCGGTCTCGCTCGCCAGCCGCCGGTACGCGGGCGTCTCGTCCAGTTTCAGCCGCAGGTAGAGGCCGACGACGCCGAGCGGGCCGCCGAGCAGGAACGGGATGCGCCACCCCCAGGAGACGAGGTCGCCCTCGCTCAGGGTGACCTGCAGGACCGCGGCGATGGAGGCCGCGCACGCGTATCCGACGAGGGTGCCCAGCTCCAGGAAGCTCCCGAAGAATCCGCGCTTCCGGTCGGACGCGTACTCGGCGATGAAGGTCGAGGCCCCGCCGTACTCGCCGCCGGTGGAGAAGCCCTGCAGCAGCCGGAAGAAGATCAGCAGGACCGGCGCGAGGACGCCGATGGTGCCGTAGCTCGGGATGAGGCCGACGCAGAAGGTCGCCGAGGCCATCAGGATGATCGTCGCCGCGAGGACCTTCCTCCGGCCGATACGGTCGCCCAGCGGCCCGAAGAAGAGGCCGCCGAACGGCCGGACCGCGAAGGTCAACGCGAACGTGCCGAGGGAGGCGAGCGTGCGTGCGCCTCCGCTGAGTCCGGAGAAGAAGACGTCGCCGATGGTGACGGCCAGGTAGGCGTAGACGCCGAAGTCGTACCACTCCATGGCGTTGCCGAGGGCCGCCGCCCGCACGGCTCGCCTGACCGAACGCTCGTCGGTCACGGTGATGTCGCTGCGCCGCCATGCCGGGTGCCGCCGCCGCCGGATCGCCCGGAACAGCGCCTGGTGCCGCTTCACGGCCTCGGGATCGTTGCCGTCGAACCGCCCCGAGTTGCTGAGGTTCCCGGGCATGGCGCTGTTCTCCTCCGGACCCGCGTGACGCTGTGTGCTTCGTGTCTGCCGATCGTCCCGCTTCGTGTGTCAACCGTCCCCTCGCACGCCTCACCGCGCCACTTGAGCGGCGGCCGTACTCGTTGTGACAAGCCGCCGTACGTCGCACGCGGCCGGGGGGTGCAACCAACTGGGAGTCAGGTGTGTCTTCTGATGCGAATGGTCTGGACAAAAAAAGGAATTCGCGATGACACCCTTGAGACGCCCCGATGTCCGCAGTGCCCGGGGAGGGCGGGCCGCGCGTGCCGCTGTGCCGCTGGCCGCCGCACTGCTGGCGGCGGGCGGCCTGACCGCCTGGTCGCTCGCGGCGGGCGAAGCGCACGCGGCGCCGGCGGGGACCGCGGCCCCCGCTGAGGACCTCAACGGCGACGGCCACGCGGACCTGGTCTCCGGCGCCCCGGGCGGCAAGGTCTCCGGCAAGGCGCAGGCGGGGTACGTGACGGTGACGTACGGATCGGCGGACGGAATCGACCCGTCGAGCAGGACGCTGCTGAGCCGTTCGACGAGCGGCGTGCCCGGATCGGCCGCCGCCGGGCAGCAGTTCGGCAAGACCTTCAGCACAGGCGACCTGGACGGCGACGGCTACGGCGACCTCGTCGTCGGTTCCGCCGACGCGCCCTCCGGCAGCGTGATCCTCTGGGGCTCGCCGTCCGGTCCGTCCAAGGGCACCGCGCTCGGCGAGTACGGACGGACGCCGCAGGCCGGCGACTTCGACGGCGACGGCAAGGCCGACCTGGCGCTGCTCGGCGACGCCGAGGTGGGGGGCGACGACCCCGTGACGCAGCCGGCCGCACTGCTCAAGGGACCGGTCTCCCGTGACGGTTCGCCCGCCGAGCGGCTCGACTTCATGGACAAGTCCGAGTGGTGGGGCTACGGCGACGACGGACCCGGCTGCGCGGAGGACGACTCGTGCGTCGACGGCCCGTCCTCGGTCAGCGGGCCCGTCAAGGCCAAGGCGGTCGGCGACGTCAACGGCGACAAGCGCCAGGACATCGCGATCTGGCAGTACGAGGGCGACGGGGTGTGGGGCAACCACGTACTGCTCGGTGGTGAGGCCGGATTCAAGACGACGGGCACCGTGGGCGACTTCGGCTCCGTCGGCGACGAGGGCGCCGGCGACATCGGCGACGTGGACGGCGACGGATTCGGCGACGTCGTGCTCGGTGCCGGCCTGAACCAGAAGGTCACCGTCGTCTTCGGCTCGGCGTCCGGTCCGTCCGCCGACCGCAGCCAGTCCTTCGACCAGAGCATGCCCGGGTTCCCCGGCGCTCAGGAGGACGGAGACCGCGTCGGCTCCTGCATCTCGGTCGCCGACGTCACCGGCGACGGTCACGCGGAGGTCGCCGTCGGCATCAGCGGGGAGGACTTCGGCGGGCTGGACGACGCCGGCTCTGTCGCGCTGCTGCACGGCAGCTCCTCCGGCGTCACCGGCACCGGCAGCCAGGTCGTGCACCAGAACACGGCGGGCGTGCCCGGAGTGGCCGAGACGGGCGACGAGTTCGGGGCGGCGTGCGCCCTGAAGGACGTCGACGGCGACGGTCACCGCGACGTGAACGTCTCCTCCACGAAGGAGAACGCCTCCGCCGGAGCCGTGTGGTCGCTGCGCGGGACCGGCGACGGTCTGACGACGGACGGCGCGGCGGCCTTCGGCCCCGGCGACGTCGGGGGTCCTGTGACCGGAGCGCGCTTCGGCGGCTTCCTGCGCTGACGCACCACCTCCGGGCGGGTGCGGCCGCACCCGCCCGGCCAGGTCAGCCGCGTCGGCGTCCCGGCGGTGACTCCCGGGCGCAGCGGGCGGATCCGGCGCCTGTCACCCGTGTTCCGACGCGAAGTCCCGGGTGACAGGCCGCAGTTGCCCGCGACGGGCCGGAAAGCGAAAGCCCTACTCCTCGCCGATGTTGACCATCCAGGCGATGCCGAAACGGTCCGTGCACATGCCGAACAGATCGCCCCACATCTGCTTCTCCAAGGGCACGTCCACGGAGCCGCCGGCGGACAACTTCTCCCAGTAGCCGCGCAGTTCGGCCTCGTCGTCGCCGCTGAGGCTCACCGAGAAGTTGTTGCCCGGGGTGTGCTCCGTCCCCGGCGGGGCGTCGGCGCCCATCAGGGCGAAGCCGCGCGGCGTCTCCAGCATGCCGTGCATGATCTTGTCGGCCTCGGGTGCGCCGCCCTGGCCGAACTCGCCGTAGGTGTGCAGCGCCAGTGTGCCGCCGAAGACCTCCTTGTAGAACTCCATCGCCTGCCGGGCGTCGCCGCCGAAGCTGATGTACGGGTTGAGACGCGAGGTCATGAGAAACCTCCTGAATCGGAGCAAACAGTGGATTCCGTACATTAGCCCGGACCACTGACAACGGCACCCGGCCGTCACCGTCAATCTCCGGCCGCGGGACGGCCGGTGCCGCGGGTCACGCCGCCGCTCCCGCCGGCGGAAGACCACCGACGGCCCCGTCGCCGTCCCCCGTCAGTCGCCCCGCCAGATGTTGTCGAAGGCGTCCTGCTCGACGGATCTGCGCTGCCGTACGGCCTCCAGCTCCACCGAAGCGCCGTCGACCGCCGCGAGCACCGTCTCCACCGCCTCGTCGTCCACGATCCGGGTGTCGCGTCCGGTCTCGTCGTCGCGGATGCCGACGGTCGTCGCAAGCGCGAGGAGGACGGGCTCCTCCGACGCCCAGCGGTCCCCCGCCCGGCGGCGCCCGTACGAATCCGCCGGCACGGTACGGCCGGTCCGGAACGGCGACCACCGGCTCCGTCGCCGCGTGAGCTGCCCTTCCGCCTGAAGGGCGTCCAGATAGGCCGAGGCCAGCCCGCGGCCCCTGCGCCAGAGCCAGTCGCCGACGGGCTCGTGCGGCGCCTCCCGTGCGAACGACGCCGCGGCCCGTTCCAGCAGCGGGTCCGTCACGGGCGTCCCGTCGCCGGGCACGATCAGGTCGTCCTCCAGCGTGACGGCCCCGGCGCCCAGGAGGTCGACCAGTTCGGCTCCCGCCAGGGCGAGCGACAGTTCGCCCTGCTTCACGGGCCTGCTCGGCGTCACGTCCAGGGCGATGATCATCAAGTCCCGCGGTGTGCTCATGGAGGACTCCACATCAGGGGCGCCGGCACGGGATGCGACGCCGGGTCTCACCGGCCACGCACCCGCATGACGACGAGTGGTGCCGGTGTGGAACTGGGGCCCCCGACACGTACTCCCGTGAACCAGCCTAAGGAGCGGGAACGGCCGCTGCATTCGCAGGCCGTTCGCAGCCGATGCGGGCGCCCGGCCGCCGTGTTGTAGTGGTCAAGTGAAGCGAAAGCACACAAATGCCCCGACGCCGCGCACCGGGCGGTCCGGCAAGGCGGATTCCGTCCCGCGGGATTCCGGCGGTGTGCGGGCCGAGCAGGCCGAGCAGGCCGAGCTGCAGCGCCGCAGGGTGCGCCTCATGATCAAGATCACCGCTCGGGCGGGTGCGTACCGTAAGGGACTGGTCACCGCAGTCGGCCGCCTCAGCCCCGAGGAGGCGGTGATCCTCGCCGATCTGGAGCGGAACGGACTGCAGGTGCCGCAGTTGCACGACGTGCTGTGCGGCGGCCACGTGCTGGTGGACGACCCGCAGCTGTACGAGAACTGGCGGTTCGCCGAGGGCAGCCGTACACGCCTGTCCAGCCATCACCGCGACATCGACAAGACGCGGTATCCCGACATCGGGATGCGCGGCGACGTCGTACGGGAGAAGCTGCACGGCCGCACGGCGCAGGGCACCTGGGTGCAGCTGGAGAAGACCCCGGCGGCCTTCGGCAAGCGCAAGCTGCCCACCCTCAACGACCTCCGGCACCTCATGGACTACGTGGTGTACCGGATCACCCGCAGCAACGTCGGCCCCTGGGGCCTGTCCCGGATGACCGAGCGGCGCCCCATGTACCTGTCGCCGGTCCTGGCGGTGCCCACGTCGCTGACGCCGCCGGTCGCGCGGTCGCTGGCCCGGGCACTGCGCCGGATCGAGGAGGACGACGACGTCACCGCCGTGTCCCAGGACCTGGCGGCCCGGTTCCCGCCCCCCGACCGGGCGGACCTGGCGGGCGAGTTGGGGCACGCGCTGTCCGGCAGGGCCGGGCGCGGGCTGTTCGGCAACTCCGACGTGTGGGTCACGCAGACGCCCTCGCGCAGTGCCGCCGAGCTCCTCCGGCAGCGCCCCGAGGCGCCCGCGGTGGACGGACGGCCGCAGGGACGGCCGGGGAGAGGAGCCGCATGAGCGACGAACAGCGCAACGGTCCTCCGCCGGCGCCGCCGCCGGAACCGGGCGACGCGTCCGTCCCCGAAGGGCTGGTCTCGGCTGTGCTGAACCTGGTCAACACCGGACCGGTACTGCTCGGTGCGTACACCATCGCCGAACTCACCGCTGTGGACGCGATCGTGGACTTCCTGGAGGCCCGTCCGTCGGACGAGGTGCTCGCCGAGGCCGTACGGTCGCTGGCCGCACGGCAGTTGCTCGTGGCGGGGTCGTCGGAAGAGCAGGTCCAGGTGCGGGGAGACCTGGGCATCACCGTGGCGTTCCAGCGGAGGGCGCGGAAGGTGCTGGACGCCCGTACGACCGGCACGGAACCGGGGGAGCCGTGGCGGATACTGCTGCTCCCGCAGCCCGAGGGGATCTGCCTGATGATCCGCATCGACGCCCTCGGCGTCCACCAGATCGGTCTCCACAAGCTCGACGAAGCCCTCCGCACGCTCATCGACTGGTTGCCCGGAGGCCGGGTGGCGAAGCCCGATCCCGCGATGGACGCCGATGCCGTGCTCACCGCGTCGGAGCGCTCCGCGCTCGTCACCGTCACCGACTACACGGCGCAGGGATCGGCCGAAGTCGCCGGTGCCAGCCGCGACTTGATCCTCGCCCGCAACGACGGACGGCTGCACGTGCTCTCCCGGGACCCGCGCGACCGGGCGGAGCTGGTGCCGACCGGAGCGGAGGACAGGGAGGACGTCGAGGAAAGGCTCGCCGGGCTGCTGACGTAGGGCGGCCGACGTGAGCTCAGTCGGCCATCGCCACATAGATCGGAGTCGCCACGACCACACCTGGCTCGACGTGCAGGGTCTTGGCCAGAAACTCCAGCCTGGTGGGCGGTGTCGAAGAGAGCGCCTGCAACGCTATGTCAACGGCTTCGGGGTAGGAGTAGTAGTCGGGCTCTCCCGTGGCCTGCTGCCATTCAGGGGCGGAGGCCAGGGCGTTGAGAAACTTGAGGGTGTAGTAGTACGGCGCGTGATTCGCGCCGGCCTTGGGAGCGGCGCCGACCAGGCTGTCGGGGGATCCGATGAGTGCGCACCTCACTCCGTCCACGGGCCCTCCGAAGAAGGCCAGTTGCGACGCGTACTCGTGCACGATGCCGTATCGGAACGACTCGGCACCCGCGATGTACCGGCCCGGCTGTGCGACCGATCCAGGCGGCTCGCTCTTCCTGAGATAGGCGTCGAGCACCCCGACCCGGGCCGAGACCTCAGAGGGGTCGCCACCGGGCTTTCCTCTCACCGTGGCCCCCAGCACTCCCGCACTGACTTTGAACTCGGTCTCGAATGCCTTGATGAACGACTGCGGAATCTGAGGTAAGAGGTTGTCCAGCTTCGACTGGGATATGTAGAGGTAGTACTTGAGCGGAATGCGTCGCTTTCCTCGCCCGAACAGATTCACCCTGTGCCTCCCCTTCGCTACTGGCCTGGTTGTGAGCACGGGCGGGGTCGCCCGGCCCTGGACTGCCCTGCGCCTCGCCCTCGCACACTCACTGCGTGGCCGTGACGATGCAGCGTCGCAGCTCCTCGATGGCCTCCGGGGCGCCCTCGACCGTCACTCCGGACGGGCCGCCGGGCTGCTCGCGGTTCCACAGCCGGCGCAGCAGAGCCTCCGGGGGGCCGCTCACGGTCACGTCGACCGCGCCGGACCCCTCCGGTGCGGAGGCGCCGGGGCCGCCCTCGACGGCGAAGAGCCCGGAGCCCGTACGCACCCGCCAGGCCGCACCGTCCGTCCGCACCGCGTACGTCCGGCCCGGCGAAGCGGAGAGGATGCCGGTGAAGTAGGCGCCCCACTCGGCGACTCCGTACGCCACGAAGACCTTGAGCAGCTCGTCGACGCCGTCGACCGCCAGGTCCGCGGGGACGGGCGCGACCGGCAGGCCGGCGCCGAGTTCCGCGTCGATGCGGTGGATGAGCGTCTCCTGCGCCATCCGCCGGAACCAGAACCCGACGGTCCGGTCGGGGGTGTACCAGGAGCCCGCCGGATCGTCCGGCTTGTGGGCGGCGAACTCCTCCAGCAGCCCCGCGTACGTCCGGTCGAGCAGCGCGACAGGCTCCTCGTCCGCCAGTTCGTCCGGCGGCCACGGTTCGGGCTCGGCGCCCTCGCGGATGGCCAGCGTCTTGTGCAGATACACCTCGGCGACGTGACGGGTCAGATCGGCGACGGTCCAACCGGGGCAACTCGGCACCGCCGCGGTGAGGTCGGCCGGTGCCACGGCACGCAGGCGGGCGAAGTCGGCCGCCAGGCAGCCGAGATATCGGGAAGGGTCCATGCCGGGAAGTTCAGCACATACCTCCCGCTCGTTCACCCCCATTCCGGTCATGCTGCTCCTCCGGCGCGACGGCGGCGTCCTGTTCACCTTCCGTACGTGAAGAGCCGTGCGGGAACGAAGAGTTCGTGCCCGGCGGTGAACCGGATCCGCACGCCGGCGGTCGTCCACTCCGTGGACTCGATCCCGCCTGCCCCGAGTGACGCGTCGACGTCCAGCATGTGCCCGTAGGCCAGGCGGGGATCGCGGCCGACGACCAGGCGCCAGGACTCCCGTCCGGACAAGCTGTGCTCGCGGACCAGGCCGAGGTGATGGCGTGACCCGTCCTTGTAGGTCACGGAAGGCGGTGCGCCGCTGCGGTGCACGACCTCGGACCGCGGCCACCACAGGACGGTGAGCAGTACGGCGGTGAGGGCGGCGCCCAGCACGGCGCCGAGGAGCAGCCGGCGCACGCCGTACGGCCGGCCGATGCGGCTGAGACGGCCGGGGCGCCCGCCCCGGCGCTCGCGCGAGGTGGCTCCGGTCCCGGGGATGGTCGTCCTCCTCGTGGCAGAAACGCGTCGCCGTGGCGGCAGGACCGCTCACGGAGCAGCCGAGGGTCAGGACGCACCGCCCCTGCCGGAGGTTGATCCGCCGCGGGATCAGGACCGCAGGGTCTGGACAGGCGGCTGCCCGTACGCCTCGTGGTAAGTGGCGGAGAACTTCCCGGGGTTGGGGAAACCCCAGCGTGTGGCCACGGAGTCGACCGTCGCACCGGTGGTGGGGTCGGCGGCCTGGAGATCCCGGCGGGCCCGTTCGAGGCGGGCGCGGTACAGGTAGCCGAGCGCGCTGGTCCCGTACTGGCGGACGAAGCCGTGCTGCAGGGCCCGCGCGGAGACGGACGCGGCGGCGGCGATGTCGGTCAGGCTGAGGGGCCGGTCGGCGTTGGCCTCGATGAACGAGACGGCGCGGCGCAGCGCGGCCGGTGCGATCTGGCCGGGGCCGGGCTGGTAGTCGGCCGTCATGGTGGTGTTCGGGAAGGTCTTCACCGCCGCCGTACCGAGAAGGCTGAGCGTCTGCTCGTAGACCAGCGGCTCCGACAGGGGGCTGTCGGGGCTCTCCAGCTGGCTGGCGACGAATCCGACCGTGGAGCGCCAGAACCGGTCCATCGCGGGGGACACCGGTGTCGTCCCGACGAAGTTCACCTCGCCGGTTCCGCCGTACTCGGCCGCCGCCTCGTGGGCCGCCTGCAGAGGCACCGAGATGACTTCCTTGTTGAGGCGGTCCCAGCTGATCGTGAGAGGCACTCCCGCAGGGCACACGGCCGTGTCGCCCATGCGCAGGCGGGTCTCGATGTCACCTGAGGTGACGGTGAGCGTCCCGCCCCTCACGAACATGAACATGAGGTAGTCGAGGGGCGCGCATTCGATGCTCATCGTCGAGTGCGTGAGGTGGTCGAGGCTCATTCCCCCGGCGCTCGTACGGCGGCCGTCGAACGTGAAGTCCTCGGTGTGGCCGTACTTCGGCCGGAAGGCGCCGTACATCTCGGCGCTCATGGCCTCGGCGGTGTCAGGATCCTTGGTTGCGAACTCCGACCGCTCGACGGGAAGCCGCTCGATATCCACCGACATGATCGCCTCCAGGCCGACGCGGGACGAATAGGAAGCAAACTCTCTTTTCGACCGTACTACTCACCTCGCCCGGCCAGGCCCGGCCGGGGGACCGGGGGCGGGGTCCCGGCGGAGATCCTGCCGCCGGGTCGCGACCGGAGCCGGGGACGGGCGGGACCGGCAGGGCAGGGCAGGCCGGGAAGCCGGGCCCGACCGCCCGGGCAGGGCAGGGCAGGGCAGGGCGGGCAAGCGTCCCCGGGGCCGCTGCGGCGCGCGGTCCGTGATCGGCCCGGGGTCCGGCCCCGGCCGCTCCCGTACGGCGGAAGAAGCGTGCCGTGCACGCGTCGCGGTGCGCGGCGGTGCGGCCCGCGGGTGAGCATGTGCGGACCCGAACTGGAACTCCTCCCGCATGGAGGCGGTGTGATGCCCGGCCGCGACGAGCCCGTCCCGTCCTCCCCCGGCCCGGTCCGTACGCGGGCCGTGCGGCACCTACCCCGGGAACAGCTGCTGTTCGGGGGCACCTACGGGCTCGTGCTGTCCAGCGCACTGATCGCCGCGCTCGAGAACCCCGGGGAGGAGCCGGACCCGGCGTCGGACCTGCTGTGGGTGCTGCTCACCACTGCCGCGACGGCGGCCGCGCACGGTTATGCGCATGTGATCGCCCGCCGCGCCGCGGCCCGCGGAGAGACCACCGTGCGAGCGCTGCGGACGATGCTGGCGGAGTGGCCGCTGGTCGCCGCGGCGCTGCCGACGGCGGTGCTGCTGTCCGTCGCCGTCGCCGGGTGGTGGGAGGAGAGCGACGCCGTGGCGGCGGCGCTGTGGTTCAACACGGTCGCGCTGTTCGCCTGGGGCGCGTGGGCCGCCCGTGTCGCGGGGCGCGGATGGCCGGGCTCGTTTCTCTCGGGAGGCGTGGACCTGGTGATCGGGCTGGTGATCGTCGTCGCCAACGCGATGAGTCACGCTTGACTTCAACGGCGGTTCAAGTCGAAGACTCGGCGCATGGAGATCACGAGTGAGTCATCCGGCGGTACGGCACCCGTCCTCATGCACAACACCATGAAGATCACCGAGGGGCATCTCGACGGCTTCCGGGAAGCCGTCCGTCGCGCGGTCGGCTTCGTCGAGGAGCACGGCCCGCAGCTCATGGTCAGGGTCTTCGTCGACGAGGCCGGAATGCGGGCCCACAGCTTCCAGTTGTACGACGGCTCAGAGGCGGTCCGCACCCACTGGAAGCTGTCCGACCCCTACATCGCTGCGGTCATGGAGCACTGCTCCGTCGAGCGTCTGGACGTCTACGGAGACCCCGACGAGCAGGTGCGGGCGGCGCTGGCGCCCGGCTCGGAGGGCGCGTTCCCGGTGAGCATCACTCCCTTCTTCACCGGGTTCCTGCGGCTCGAGGAAACGGGAGCGGACGCGGGCACTCCGTAGGCCCAGGTGCGGGTTCCGGTTCTCTGACCTGCACATCCGAGGTCTTTCGCTCCACTTCGGGCTTGGTTACGCATGAGTAGCGCTTACTCACGACCTGCCCCGCGGCACGTGCTGGGCTCAGCGGTACGGCGGCATCCGTCCTGCGTGACGGCTGGGGGCCCCTGCACCGAAGGCAGGGTCCCCTGCCTTCGGTGCAGGGGGCCGCCGCGTACCGATGACCGATCAAGTGCTGAGGAAGACCATGCGCAATCGTCTGCGGCTCGCTGCCGCAACCACGACCGTCCTGGCCGCGTGCAGTCTGGTGATCACCGGCTGCGGTCCGAAGGACGACTCCGGTGCCGGCGCCCCGGCATCCTCCACCAGCTCGACGGCCAGCCCGGGTGGCGGCGCGGGCGAATCGGCCGGCGGAGCGGGCGGCGACGGCGAGACCGAGGGGCGGAGCGCCGGGGCGTCCGGCAACGGGGGCACCGGCGGCGGGGAGGCCGGTGACGGAGGCCTCGGCAATCACAAGCCGGACGCGCCTGCCTGCACCGAGAAGAACACCGCCGTCACGATCAGGACCGCCGTCGGCTCCGGCACCGGTGAGATCCAGGTGTTCAACAACAGCGGGCGTTCCTGCTCCGTCTACGGCGCGCCGAACCTCATCCTGAAGTCGTCGGACGGCGAGATCCTCAACCCCGAGCCCGCCACCGACGGCAATCAGGAGGCCCCACTCGTCACGGTCGACTCGGGCAGCGTCGCCACCGCGGATCTGACGTACGAGAGCGGCCCGGTGAGCGAAGGCGGCTCGCAGGACGGGATCACCTGCGGGAAGAGTGCCGAAACGGCCGAGGTGTCCAACCAGGACGCGACCTGGAATGCCAAGATCCGCGCCAACGAGGCGGGCGACGCGGACGCCGCGGAGGCCGGACTGATCGTCTGCGGCCCGAAGACCACGGTGGGGCCCTTCCAGCAGTGAGCACCGGACGTGACACCGGCACAGGCACCGGCACAGGCACCGGAGCCGCAACCGGCGCCGGCAAGCGCACCGGAGAAGGCACCGGCCGCGGCGTCGCCAGGTCCCCGCATGCACAGGGGAGTAGTGATTACTCATGCGTACGGCCCCGTTCGGTTCAAGAATCCACCGGGTCGTACGGACGGCCGTACGCACGCCCCGCACCGACCGGCGGGGCGTCGCCGAAGAAGGGGGATCAGGTGCCGGTCTCACGTCGCAGGATGCTGACCTTCGCCGCCGTGGGTGTGGCCGCGGCGGCCATCGACGCGGGCGGGAAGGGCCGTGCCGCCGCGCTCGCCGCTTCGGAGCTGCTCTCCCCGTCGCGGCCGGCGCCGGCGAAGACCGCCGGCACCACACTGACCCGCACGGTCCAGCCCGGCCCGCCCGACGGCAACGGCTTCCGGAAGCTCGTCGAGGGCAAGGGCGAGGACCATCTGCTCCGTACGGACATCACCGACGTACGGGCGGAGAAGCTGGAGCCCCTGGCCGCCTTCGGGCATCTCAGCGATCTCCACATCGTCGACGACCAGTCGCCGTCCCGCGTGGAGTTCCTCGACCGCTACAACGACGACCCCGGCTCGGGATGGCCCTTCTCGGCCGGCTACCGGGCGCACGAGTTCCTGTCGCTGCACCTTGTGGACGCGATGTGCCGCTCGCTCAGGCAGCTCGGTGAGGGCCCGAGAACGGGGCTGCCCCTCGCCTTCACGGTGGTGACGGGCGACGCCGTCGACAACGCTCAGCTGAACGAGGTGCGTTGGTACATCGACCTCCTCGACGGCGGCAAGTCCGTGCGGGCGGACTCCGGTTCGCCCGGCAAGGACGAGAGCGTCGCGAACGGGACCTTCGGCAGGAGTGAGCACTACTGGCGCCCCGAGGACCCGGTGGACCCCGCGAACCGCTACGGACGGCGCGGATTCCCGCAGATCCAGGGCCTGTTGGGCGCGGCACGCAAGCCGTTCACGGCGGGCGGGCTGGGCATGCCCTGGTACGCGGTGTACGGGAACCACGACGTGATGGCGCAGGGAAACCTGCCCATCGACACCGACCTGCCCTTCTTCCACTCGCTGAAGCACCACACCGTGAACGGCTCCAAGTGGACCGAGGGTCCCGAACTCCCCGACGACATGGACGACTTGGATCTCTTCGACGTGATCAAGGCCGTGTTCGACGGGGTCGAGTCGCAGGACGTCACGGCCGATGCCGAGCGGCGTCTGCTCAGCCCCGGTGAGTTCGTCGAGGAGCACCACCGCACCTCGGGGCTGCCTGCCGGGCACGGATTCGCGGCCGGCAGCGACAAGGCGTACTACGCGATACCGGCGGCGGCGGACGACCCGGTCGCCTACATCACTCTGGACACGACGAATCCGGGCGGCCTCGGCAACATCGCGAGCAACGCGGACGGCGGCATCGACGAGGACCAGTTCCGCTGGCTCGAGGAGCGGCTGAAGGAGCACAGCCGCACGTACTTCGACGAGTCGGGCGAAGCCGTGACGCAGCAGGGGGTGCGGGACAGACTCGTCGTCGTCTTCTGCCACCACCCGCTGCACACCATGACCAACACCGAGAACGACCACCGCTCCGGAGAGGAAGTGGAAGCGCTGCTGCTGCGCTTCCCGAACGTCGTTCTGATGGCGAACGGCCACACCCACCGCAACGAGATCAGGCCCCACGCACGGCCCGCCGGGCACGCCAGGCCGGGCGGTTTCTGGGAGGTCTCGGCGGCCGCGCACATCGACTGGCCGGTCCAGAGCCGCGTCATCGAGATCGCCGCGGGCAGGGACGGCGAGGGCAGGGAGTGCCTGGCCCTCTTCACGACCGTCCTCGACATCGACGCGCCGCTGGAGAGCGGCGGCGACCTGGGCAGCCCCCGGGCCCTGGCGTCCCTGGCGCGGGAGCTGGCCGTCAACGACCTCCAGGTGGACGAGGGCCACCGCGGCAGCGAGAAGGACCGCAACACCGAGCTGCTGCTGCCGGCGCCCTTCCCCGTATCCGGAATGAAAGCACCGCACCATGCGGCGGCGGGGCCCCGCCCCGGAGCACGTGAAGAGCCCGTACAGACCCGCTGACAGGCGCGTTCTGTGCGTAGAGTTGCCGGATGGACGAGTCGCGTGTGCCGGCTTGGGGGGCGGGCTGGCCGCTGTACGGGCGGGACGAGGAGCTCGGCCGTCTCACGCGTGCACTGACCGCGAACCGGTGTTCCGGGCTGGTCGTCTTCGGCCAGGCCGGCGTCGGCAAGTCACGCCTGGCCGAGGAGTGTCTCGCCGTGGCGGAACGTGCCGGCTTCCGGGCCGGGCGTGCCGTGGCGAGCACGGCGGCCGCGGCCGTACCGCTCGGGGCGATCGCTCATCTCCTGCCGACCGGCGTCGATCTCACCGATCCGGTGCGGGGGTTCGCCACGGTGGCCGGCGCCATCCGGGACGGCGGTGACCACCGGGAGCGGTACGCGGTGTTCGTCGACGACATCCACCTCCTCGACGCGACGTCGGCGATGCTGCTGCGGCAGCTGATGGACGCGGGCGTGATCACGCTGATCGCGACGATCCGTACGGGGGAGCACGCCACGGAGGCGGTGCAGGCGCTGACCGCGGGCGAGTCGGTCTTCCACGTCGGTCTTGACGCCTTCGACCTGCGGCGGACCGAAGGGCTGCTGAACGAGGTCCTCGGAGGGCCCGTCGGCCGCAGCACGGTCAGGGACCTGCACGAGGTCTCCGGCGGCAATGTGCTCTTCCTCCGCGAACTCGTGCGGGGAGCACTCGAGAACCACGCTCTCACCAGCGACGGCGAGGTCTGGGAGGCGGGCCCCGGCGCGGACTGGACGACGGTCCGGCTGGCCGAGCTCATCCGCGTGAAAGTGGACGCCGTCGCGGGCGCCGGGCGCGACGCGCTCGAAGTCCTCGCCTGCTGCGGGGCACTTCCGCTCGCCGCACTCGAAGAGGCCGCGCCGCAGGACGTACTGACGGAGCTCGAACGCAAGGGACTGATCCAGTTCGGCACCGACGGCCGGCGCACCCGGGTCTCGCTGGCACACCCGCTCTACGAGGAGGTCCTGCGCAGCTCCGTACCCGCCCTGCGGCACCGGGCGATCCAGCTCGAACAGGCCGAGCGGATCGAGGCGCTGGGCGCGCAGCGACGCGGTGACGCGCTGCGCATCGCCACATGGCGGCTCGACGCCACCGGCAAGGCCGATCCTGCCCTGCTGCTGCGCGCGGCACGGCTCGCCCACTACGCACACGACCATCCGCGCACGCTCGCCTTCCTCGAAGCACTGCCCGAGACGCACCACGACACCGGGACCAGGCTCATGCTGGGCGAGGCGCACTTCCTCACGGGCGGCTGGGATCTGGCCGACGCCGTACTGGCACAGGCGGCCCAGTCCGCACGGAACGAACCGGAACGCATCGCCGTCACCGTGACCAGGACGACGAACCTGCTGGTGAGCAACACGCCGCCGGCCGAGATACTCGACGTCAACGAAGCCGCCCGAGCCGCGGCATCCTCCGACACCGTCCGCGAACTGCTCCTCGTCAACGAGGGGTTCATCAGGCTCGCCAGCGGAGAGCCGGTCGCCGGGCTGGAGTTGCTGGATCTCCTCGAACCCGACGCCGACCGGGCACCCGACCGGCGGATGTGGCTGTGCGCGGCCGCGGTGCGGACCCTCGCACTGGTCCTGACCGGCCGCATCGGGGAGGCCGTCCGCTGGGCCGAACACGCCCACGCGGCACATGTGCTGACCGACGAGGAGGCACGTCCCGCCCACCCGGCCGTCCAGCAGGGCACGCTGGTGCTCGCGCTCGCGGAGGAAGGACGGCTGGCTCAGGCCGCGGCCCTCTGCGAGAGCGTGAGCGTCGAACTCGCGCGCCACAGCCCCCTGTTGCGGGTCCTCCCCGCGCTGCTGAGCGCCCGCACCCAGTGGCTGGCCGGCCATCCCGCGACCGCGCGCCGCCTGTACGCCGAACTGGCCGCGCTCGCCCGCCGTGAACACCAGGTCAAGCTGCTGCGGATCGCGCTGAGCGGGCTGGCCGCGTGCGCCGCCGTGCTGGGGGACGCGGAAGCCGCCGGAAACGCGCTCGCGGAGCTGGACGGCATGGCGGGCGGGGCGCCCGGCTACTTCTCCGTCGGGGAGGAGCGCCTGGGTGAGGCGTGGCTTCTCGCGAGCGGCGGACACCGCAGCAAGGCGCGGAGCGTGCTGACCGAGGCGGCGGACGCGGCGCGCTCCACGGGCCACATCACATCGGAGGGGCTGCTGCTGACCGACGTGGCGCGGCTCGGCGGAGCCGCCGGCGTCGCCGGGCGGCTGGCCTCGGTGGCGGAGCGGTGCGACGGCGAACTGGCGGCGGTGCGGGCCCGGTTGGCCTCGGTGCTCGCGGCGGGCGACCCGTCGCGGCTGCTGGAGGTCAGCGACGAGCTGGAGGCGCTGGGCGCTCATCTTCCGGCCGCCGAGGCCGCCGCCGCGGCATCCGGCGTGTGGCGCCGTCGCGGCGAGGGGCGCCAGGCCACGGCCGCGTCGGTACGTGCCTGCGCCGTCGCGGAGGAGCACTGCGAGGGTGCCCGTACTCCGCTGCTCGACGCCGTACGTGCCGCTGCGCCGCTGACCGACAGGGAGCACGAGATCGCCGTGCTGGCCGCCGCCGGCGAGCCGAGCAAGGAGATAGCCGCCTCGCTGACCCTGTCGGTGCGCACAGTCGACAACCATCTGCAGCGGGCGTACGCCAAGCTCGGCATCGCCACGCGCCGCGAACTCGCCGCCCGCCTGGGGCAGTCCGGGACGGTGGGGTCCTCCGGCGCGGGTCCTGGTGCGTGAACCGGCCGCGCGTGAACCGGCAGCACATCGACCGGCGGCGTCACGTGAAGAGGGCGTCCGCCTCGGGGGTCGTCGCGTCACGGCTGCCGGGCAGTGACTGTTCCGTCCAGATGACCTTGCCGTCCTTCGTGTAGCGCGTCCCCCAGCGCTCGGCGAACTGCGCGACGAGGAAGAGCCCGCGGCCGCCCTCGTCCGTCGTGGCCGCGTGGCGCAGGTGCGGTGAGGTGCTGCTGTGGTCGGAGACCTCGCAGATGAGGGCACGGTCGTGGAGCAGCCGCACCTTGATCGGCCCGGTGCCGTACCGGATGGCGTTGGTGATCAGTTCGCTGAGGATCAGCTCCGTGACGAAGCCCTGCTCCTCCAGGCCCCACTCCGCGAGCTGCGAGGAGACGGCGTTGCGCACCCCGGAGACCGCCGAGGGGTCCGACTCCACGTCCCACTCGGCGACCTGGCCCCGCCCCAGCACCCGCGTACGGGCGACCAGCAGCGCGATGTCGTCGCCCTGGCGGTCCGGCAGCAGGGCTTCCAGCACCGCGTCGCAGCTCTCCTCGGGCGACTGGCCCGCCTGCGCCACCGCGTCGCGCAGCAGCCGCAGCCCGGTGTCGATGTCCTTGTCGCGGCGTTCGACGAGGCCGTCGGTGAACAGCACGAGGCGGCTGCCCTCGGGCAGCTGCAACTCGGCCGATTCGAAGGGCAGTCCGCCGATGCCCAGCGGCAGTCCGGCCGGCACGTCGGGGAACTCCACGGTGCCGTCGGGGCGTGCCACGGCGGGCGTGGGGTGACCGGCCCTGGCCGTCACACACGTACGCGAGACCGGGTCGTAGACCGCGTAAAGGCAGGTGGCGCCGGTGATGGCCGTCTCGTCGCCCGCCTCGATGGCGTCATGGTCGATGCGTGCGGCCAACTCGTCCAGGTGGCCGAGGAGTTCGTCGGGCGGCAGGTCGAGGGCGGAGAAGTTGTGCACGGCGGTACGGAGCCGGCCCATGGTGGCGGCGGCGTGCAGCCCGTGTCCCACGACGTCCCCCACGGCGAGCGCGACGCGTGCCCCGGGCAGCGGGATGACGTCGAACCAGTCGCCGCCCACTCCGGCCTTCGCGGGCAGATACCGGGAGGCGACCTCGACGGCGCTCTGCTCGGGCAGTGCGCGCGGCAGCAGGCTCCGCTGCAGGGCGACGGCCATGCCGTGCTCGCGCGTGTAGCGGCGTGCGTTGTCGATGGACACGGCGGCACGGGCGGCCAGTTCGGCGGCGAGGGACAGGTCGTCGTCCTCGAAGGGCTCGGGCTTCTCCGAGCGCCAGAAGTTGACCACGCCCAGCAGCACGCCGCGGGCGCGCAGCGGCGCCGCGATCAGCGAGTGGATGCCGTACTCCAGGACGCTGGCGGTGCGTTCGGAGTCCTGCTCGCGCCAACCGCGCGACTCGCGCAGCCGGGGCTCCATCACTGCCTGTCCGCTCTCGAAGCCCCGGGCCTGCGGCGAGGGCGCGGCGAACGTGATCAGCTCGCCGAGCGGGTACAGCGGCTGGTCGTCGCGGATGCCGTGGACGGCCGTGCGACGCATCGCCGGGCTGCCGCCGCCCGGTTCGTCGCCGCGCAGCACGGCCTCGGCCAGGTCGACGGTGACGAAGTCGGCGAAGCGCGGAACGGAGACCTGTGACAACTCCTCGGCGGTACGCACGACATCGAGGGTGGTGCCGATGCCGCCGCTGGCCTCGTAGAGCAACTCCAGGCGTTTGCGGCCCACTTCGACCCTGCTGGTGAGGAGACGCAGCTCGGTGGTGTCGCGGAGGGTGGCGACCCAGCCGGGAGGACCGCCGTGGCGGTCGGTGGAGCGGTTGTTCACGGCGAGGAGCCGGTCGCCGGCGGGCAGGACCTCGTCCGTGGCGACGCGCCCCGGGACGAACAGCCGGCCCATGGACGTCTCCAGGCCGAGCTCCGTGACGTGGCGCCCCTGCGCGTCGGGCGGCAGGTCCAGCAGCCGGCTCGCCTCGTCGTTGGCCAGCAGCAGCCTGCCCTCGCCGCTGACGATCAGCACGCCCTCGTGGACCGCGTGGAGCACCGCGTCGTGGTGCTCGTACATGCGCGTCATCTCCAGCGGTCCCAGGCCGTGGGTCTGACGGCGCAACCGCCGGCTCACCAGTGCCGTACCGGCGGTTGCGAGCGCGAGCGCGACGGCGGCCGCGCCCAGGAGGATCGGGAGCTGCCGGTCGACGACGCCGCTGACCTTGTCGATCTTGATTCCGGCCGAGATGAGGCCGACGATCTCGCCGTCCCGGCCGGTCACGGGGACGACGACCTGAACGAGCCGGCCGATGGTGCCCTCGATGGTCTCGGTGTGGACGCGTCCCTGCAGCGCGGGCCCCGTGGTGCCGACGAACTTCTTCCCGATCCTGTTCGTGATCGGGTGGGTGTACCTGACGCCGTCCTTGTTCATGACGGTGATGAAGTCGACCCCGCTGCGCTTCCGCGCGGCCTCGGCCGGGCCCTGCAGCCGCGCGGTCGGATCGGACGAGCGGAGCGCGTCCACCGTCCCCGGCGCGTTCGCGAGCGTCTCGGCGACGGCGAGCGACCGGTCGCGCGCCGCCTGCGTGCCGTCCCGCCGCACCTGGAGGACCAGGGCGGCCACCGCAGCCACGACGAGCAGCAGGACCACGGCCACCTGGAGGACGAAGACCTGCCCGGCGACGCTGCCCTCACGCAGCAGCGTCCGCCGCAGGCGCCTGCCGGTCAACGGCGGGGCGGCCAGGGCCCGAAGACGTGTCAGCGGTCCTGCCATTGCCCCTGTTTACACTGCTCGATCTCGTGCGTCGACAGGTCGTCGGCTTGCTCGAACGTGTGACGCAGCACGGCACCGGCTTCCTGTGCGCTCCGTTACGGACTGCTTACGGTGCTCCCTCATCCCGCCCCGGCCGGGGGTGCTCAGCCCTTCCCTGCCGGGGTCAGCCCTTCTCGGTCGCGGGTCAGCCCTTGTCGGTCGTGGCCGCGTCCGCCTTGCCCGATGCGTCCGCCTTGCCCGACGCTGCCGGCTTGTCGCTGAGCGACGTGCCGGGCTCGGCACCGCCGCGCGGCATGAGCAACAGCGCGGCCATGGCGAGCACGCAGCAGCCGACCATGTACCAGCTGATCCCGGTGCTGGAGCCGGTGTTCTCCAGGATCGCCGCGGCGATGAGCGGCGCCGGTCCGCCCGCGATGACCGAGGCGAGCTGATAGCCGAGACCGGCGCCGCTGTAGCGGACGTTCGCCCCGAAGCTCTCGGCGATCAGCGCGGCCTGCGGCCCGTACTGGATGTCGTGGAAGAACAGCGACAGCACGATGGCGGCCATCACCAGCCCCGAGCTGCCGGTGTCGATCATCGCGAAGTACGGGAACGCGAAGGCGCCGACGCAGGCGATGCCGATCCCGTACGTGAGACGTCGTCCGATGAGGTCGGATATGTACCCCCACAGCGGAACGCTGACCAGGCCGACGGCCGCGGCGATGAGGGTGTCGTTGAGCAACTCCTCCTTGGACAGGCCCACTTCCTTCGTCCCGTAGGTCAGGATGAAGGTGATGAAGAGGTAGAAGGGGGCCTGCTCGGAGAGGCGCACGAAGGCGGAGGTGATGACCTCGCGGGGCTGCTCGCGCAGCACGCTGACGACGGGCATGCGCACGACCTCGCGGTCCTTCTTCACCTCCTGGAAGGCGGGGCTCTCCAGCACGCGCAGCCGTACGTACATGCCGATGCCTATCAGCACGAAGCTGGCCAGGAACGGCACGCGCCAGCCCCAGCTCTCGAAGCCGTCGCCCGAGGCGGAACTCATCAGCTGGACCATGCCCGTCGACGCGAGCAGCCCCAGTGGGACGCCCAGCTGCGGCCAGCTCGCCATCAGCCCGCGGCGGCGCTTGGAGCCCCACTCCATCGACAGCAGGACCGAGCCGCCCCACTCGCCGCCCACGCCGATGCCCTGGACGATGCGGAGGAGCACCAGGAGCACGGGGGCAGCGAAGCCGATCGAGGCGTACGTGGGCAGCAGCCCGATGAGGAAGGTGCTGACGCCCATCAGCATGAGCGTCATCACGAGGGTCGACTTGCGCCCGACCCGGTCTCCGAGGTGGCCGAATATCGCGGCGCCGATGGGGCGCGCGGCGAAGCCCACGAACTGCGTGCCGAAGGCGGCGAGCACACCGACGTACGTGGAGTGGCCGGGGAAGAAGAGTTGCGGGAAGACCAGGGCCGCGGCGGTGCCGTAGAGGAAGAAGTCGTACCACTCGATGGCCGTGCCGACCGTGCTGGCGACCACCGCGCGGCGTCGCTGGCTGCGTATCGTCTGCGGCTCACCCGCGGGCGTGGACGTGGGCGTGGTCATGGCGGCTCCTCAGGGTGGACTGGCCAGTGATCCACTGAACGAGAGATGCCGGAAGGTTCGAGCCATCCGGGTCCGCTGTCAAGGGAGTGCGCCTGCCCGGGCCGCGACCCGGCACGCGCGGCCGGGTGCCGCCCGCGCGATCGGCCCGTTCACGCCTGCCTGTTCACTCCCCCGTTTCACTTCCCCGTCGCGCCAGGCGGGGTCCTCCGGCCGATGCGCTCCCGGATCGGCGCGTAATGCCTGACGATCGCGTCGCGCAGGAGCGCCCCGTCCGACGCCCCGATCGCGTCGAGCACGGCGACGTGCACGTCCGCGGTCTGCGCGAGATCCGTCCTGCCGGGCAGCGCGCCGAGGGCGATGGAGTGGACGTCCCAGAAGGCGCCGGTGAGCTGAACGGCCAGCGCGTTGCCGGTCGTCTGCATGAGGAGCATGTGGAACTCCCGGTCCTCGTCGAGGAATTCCCTTCCGATCTCGGCCTTCTCGTGCATCGTGCCGGTCAACTGCCGCATCGCAGCCATCACTTCGGGCGTCGCGCGCTCGATGATCAGCTCCGCCAGGGCGGTCTCGATCAGCTGCCGTACGTCGATGAGATCGGCCATGACGTCCTGGTCGTCGTGTGCGTTGAGCAGCCCCCGGAAGGCGAGCGACTCGACCATCGCCGTGAGGCTGAGACGCCCCACGTAGGTGCCGTATCCGTGCCGGACCTCGACGATGTCGAGCGCGGAGAGCGTCTTCATCGCCTCGCGGATGCGCGACCTGCTCACGTCGAGCTGCTCGCTCAGCTCGTTCTCGGTGGGCATCGGGTCGCCCGGGGCGAGACGCCCCAGCAGGATGTACTCCTTGATCCGGTCCACCACGGACATCTCCGGGGCACGCGGGGCGCCGAGGGGGTGGAGACGGGCCGCGCCTCCGCGGCCCGGGCCGGCGGGCTCACCGAGGGGGGCGGGTCCGTACTCGGCAGGCAGCTTCTTCGGCGGCATCCGGGGGCCCTTCCCGTGTCAGGAGCGACTTCGCTGTCGCCCGGAGGTGTGAGTCCCGACGTCGGACATCCTATGTCCGCGTGGATGGGCGTACGGGCGTACGGGCGTACGGGCGGCCGGGCGGGCCTGAAGCCGGAACCGCCGGAAGGCCGGAAGGCCGGAAGGCCGGAAGGGGTCTTGCCGCCCTCGACGGCCCGGCCCTAGCGTCAGGACATCAGACATCCGACGTCCGATGTGGGGGATCATGACGACCGGCAAGAGCAAAGGCACCGCCTGGTACCGCGAGATATCCCGGTCGCAGTGGCGGGCCTTCACCGCGGCCTGGCTCGGCTATCTGCTCGACGGCTTCGACTTCGTGATCATCACTCTCGTCCTCACCGAGGTGACCGACGAGTTCGGCCTCTCCGGCGTGACGGCCGCGGCACTGGTCTCCGCCGCGTTCATATCCCGGTGGTTCGGCGGCCTGGCGCTCGGCGCCTTCGCCGACCGCTTCGGGCGCAGGAACGCCATGGTCGTGAGCATCGTCCTGTTCTCCACCGGTTCCGCGCTGTGCGCGGTGGCGCCCGCGTACTGGGTGCTCTTCGCGGCACGGCTGCTGATCGGCCTGGGCATGGCCGGGGAGTACGGATCGAGTGCGACGTACGTCATCGAGTCGTGGCCCGAGCACCTCCGCAACAAGGCATCCGGCTTCCTGATCAGCGGATTCGCCATCGGAGCCGCGCTGTGCGCACAGGTCTACCGGTTCGTCGTGCCGGAGTTCGGGTGGCGTGCGCTCTTCGCCGTCGGCCTCGTGCCGATCGTGGTCGCGCTGTGGCTGCGGCGCGCACTGCCCGAGTCCGGGGACTGGCAACGGGCCCGCGACGCCCGCAGGGCGGGAAGCGCCGGGGGAGGGCCGCCCGACATGTTCCGCGTCCTCTACCGGAGCGCGGGGGCACGGACCGGCGCGGTGAACATCGTGCTGACGCTCGTGGCGTTCGGCGCCCTGCTGCTCGTCTTCGCCGGGCTCGTACACGGCGCGCTGCCGGTGACGGCGCTGGCGCTCGTGGTCACCGTGGTCTTCGTCTGCTTCATGGTCCAGTTCTCCGGACGGCGATGGCCCACGGGCGTCACGCTGATGATCGTCGTCTTCGCGGCCTTCCTGTACTCGTGGCCCATCCAGGCGCTGCTGCCCACGTATCTCAAGTCCGATCTCGGGCTCGACCCCGGACACGTCGCGGACCTGCTCTTCTTCTCCGGCTTCGGCGCGGCGGCCGGCTGCGTGCTCGGGGGCTTCCTGGGCGACCGTCTCGGCACCCGCAGGGCGTACTGGACGGCCCTCGTCGTCTCGCAGGTGCTCGTCTTCCCGGTCTTCCTCGTCGGGGAGCGGTCCCTGGTCCTGCTCGGGGCGCTCCTCTTCCTGCAGCAGGTCTTCGGGCAGGGCATCTCAGGGCTGCTGCCGAAGTGGATAGGGGGCTATTTCAGGGTGGAGCAGCGTGCGGCGGGACTCGGGTTCACCTACAACGTGGGCGCGCTGGGCGGTGCTGTGGCACCCGTGCTCGGTGCGGCGCTCGCGCAGACGATGCCGCTGGGGACGGCGCTCGCGGTGCTCTCGTTCGGGCTGACCGCCGTCGTGATCGTCCTCGTCGCGGTTAACGCGCCGCTGCGCGCACAGCGGCTCGTCGCCCCCGGGCATGTGTGGGACACGGATGCCCTGGACGTCGTTCCGCAGGTCCCCGCGCCGGCGGTGCCCGGCGCGGGCAGGGAAGGAATGCCTTCATGAACGCATCTCGGTCATCTCCGCAGACAGGCACACGCACCGCGAGCGGCGGCGTGGTGCCGCCCGTCGTCACACCCCTCACCGAGGACCGCGAGTTCGACGTCCCCTCGTTCGAGCGGCTGATCGGCCGGCTCCTCGCGGCCGGCGTCGACGGGGTGTTCGTGCTCGGCTCGACGGGCGAAGCCGCTTTCTGCACCGACGAGTTGCGGGTCCGCGTCATCGAGGAGGCCGTGCGCGTCACGGCGGGACGCGTGCCGGTTCTCGCCGGCGTCATCGACACCCAGACGGACCGGGTGCTCCGGCAGCTCGAAGCCGCGCAGGAGGCCGGCGCGGACGGGGTGGTCGCCACCGCGCCGTTCTACGCCGTCACCCACGCACCGCAGATCAGGCGCCACTTCGAGACCATCGGCGAGCGGGCGGACGTCCCCGTGTACGCGTACGACATCCCGCTCTGCGTGCACACCAAGCTCGACCCCGGCATGCTCGTCGAGCTGGGGCTCAGCGGCGCGCTCGCCGGCGTGAAGGACTCCTCGGGCGACGACGTCGCGTTCCGGCGGCTCGCGCTGCACAACCGTGCCGAGGGCGGGCCGCTCACCCTCTTCACCGGGCACGAAGTCGTCGTCGACGGGGCGTATCTGGCGGGCGCGGACGGTGTCGTGCCGGGCCTGGCGAACGTCGACCCGGACGGGTACGTACGCATGCACGCGGCCTTCCGCGACGGTGACTGGGCGGCCGTACGCCGCGAACAGGACCGTCTCGCCGCCCTCTTCGAGATCACCCGCGTCGCCGGGTCCGTCACCGGCTGGGGTGCGGGCGTCGGCTCCTTCAAGACGGCGCTCATGCTGCAGGGGGTCATCGCGCACAACCAGCTGCCCGAACCCTTCGGCGCCCTCGACGGCGACGACGTGGAGGCCGTCAAGGCGGTCCTCGGCACGGCCGGGCTGCTTCCGCCGCTTCCCCCGCCGCCGCTGCCTTCCCGATGACCTGATGCCGACGAGTACGGGTACGGCACCGGGGCTTGTTTATCGGGCTGGCAAAACCGCCCTGCCAGGGCACCCTTCGCGGCGTACGCTTCCCGCGCGGCCGGTCCGTGATCACTGGTCCGCCGTGACACCACCGCGCCACGCACGGAAGGACCTTCGGGTTGTCGCTCTTCACGCGTTCCCTCTGGCAGCAGAGGAACAAGGACAAACACACAGAGAAGGGCACGAACCCCGGGAACGGCCCCAGCTCCGCCACGTCCACGGACGGGACCGGCACGGACGAGGTGACGGACGGGACCGGCACGGACGAGGTCACGGACAGGACCGCCACGGACGAGGTCACGGACGGGACCGGCACGCACGCACGGGAAGGCGCCGGCACCTCCGAGGACCCCGGCGGCCCGGACGCCCCCGCGGGGCCCGGCGACGCCGCCGGTGAGAACGGCGGCGAAGGCAAGGGCGCGGACGACGAAGGCCCGCGCGCCGGACGGGCCACAGCCGCCCGCATCGCCGCGGGCACGACGACCGTGCTGGCCTCCGCCCTCGTGCTCCTCGCCCTCCTGCTGCCGAACGCGATCCCGCGCCTCACGCCCAGCGCCTTCATACGCATACCCGTGGAGGCGATATTCGGCACGGTCGTGCTGCTCGTACTGCCGCCGCGGGCGAGGCGCTGGACGGCCGTCCTCGCGGGCACCGGGCTCGGCCTGGTGACCATCCTGAAGTTCCTGGACATGGGCTTCTACTCGGTGCTCGCCCGCCCCTTCGACCTCGTACTGGACTGGATCCTCTTCGACGACGCCCAGTCCTTCCTCAAGGACTCCGTCGGCCCGGCCGGCACCGTCCTGGCCCTGATCGGCGTCGTGGTCCTCGCGCTCGTCCTGGTCGTCTTCATGGCGCTGGCGGTCAGGCGTCTGAGCCGCATCATGGCCGAGCACCGGGCGGTGACGACCCGTACCGTCCTCGCCGTCGGGACGGTCTGGATCGTCTGCGCGGTCTTCGGTGTGCAGACGGGGAAGGCCGATGTGGACGTCGCCTCCAGGAGCACGGCTCTCCTGGTGCAGAACCGCGTGGACGCAGTCAGGGCCGGCATGGCGGACGGGAAGGCCTTCGAGAAGGTGGCCCGCGTCGACAAGTTCGACGAGACCCCCGGCAAGAAGCTCGTGCCGGATCTGCGCGGCAAGAACGTCGTCTTCGCCTTCGTCGAGAGCTACGGCCGCAGCGCCGTCGAGGACCCCGAGATGGCCCCCGGCGTCAACCAAGTGCTCTCCGAGCGGACGGACGCCCTGAACGAGGCGGGCTTCTCCTCCAGGAGCGGCTGGCTCACCTCGCCCATCTCCGGCGCCGGCAGCTGGATGGGCCACTCCACGCTGATGTCCGGGCTGTGGGTCGCGAACGAGCAGCGGTACCGCAGCGTCATGTCCAGCGACCGCCTGACCATCACCCGGGCCTTCCGCAGGACGGGCGACTACCGGATGGTCGGCATCATGCCGGGCGTCAGGCGGTCCTGGCCCGAGGGCAAGTTCTACGGCATGGACCACATCTACGACTCCCGTGAACTCGGCTATGAGGGCCCGTACTTCAGCTGGTCGCCCGTGCCCGACCAGTTCAGCCTGAAGTCCTTCGAGCGCCTGGAGCACAGCAAGGCGAAGGCGGACGGCAAGCCCCTGATGGCGACGATCATCCTCGCCTCCAGCCACAACCCCTGGTCGCCGCTGCCGAAGATGCTCCCGTGGAACAAGCTGGGCGACGGCTCCGTCTACAAGCCGATCCACGACGCGGGCGCACGGCCCACCGAGGTGTGGAAGGACCCGCACCGGGTGCGCGCGCAGTACCGGAAGGCCATCGAGTACTCGGTCCAGAGCCTCACGGAGTACGTGGAGAAGTACGGCGACGAGGACACCGTGCTCGTGATGCTGGGCGACCACCAGCCCGTACCGACGGTCACCGACGGCTGGAAGAACAAGGACGTGCCCATCTCGATCGTCGCCCGCGACAAGAAGGTGATGGACAAGGTCTCGGACTGGGGATGGGACGAGGGCCTCAAGCCGGGTCCGAAGGCGCCGGTCTGGCGGATGGACAAGTTCCGCGACCGCTTCCTGACGGCGTACGGATCGGAGCCCGACACCGGGTCCGAGTCCAAGTCCGGGTCGGGGGCCAAGTCCGGGTCGGGGGCCAAGTCCGGGTCGGGGGCCAAGTCCAGGTCGGGGGCGGCACCCGGGTCCCCGTAGGGCACTGTGCACATCGGCGGGCCCCGGCCCGGCCCCGTTGACCGGCCGGGACGCCTTCGTCCACAGTGGCGTGCACTTCCGTCGGGGCGGCCCGCGCGGGTGCCCGGCGGGCGGCTTCCCCGAGGCCGTGCGCCCGTGCGTGCGAGGAGGACCTGGACGTGAACCGATGACCGGGCAGGCGCCGCGCCGGACAAGCGGATGAGCGCCTACGCGGAGCGGCCGTGGCTGGACCTCTACCCGCCCGGAACCCCGGCCGGCATCGTCCCCGTGCACGGCACGCTGCTGGAGATGTTCAGGGCGTCTGTCGAACGCGCACCCGGCACCGAGGCGATCCGCTACTTCGACGGCGTGCTCACCCTCGCCGATCTGGACGCCGCCTCCGACGCACTCGCCGTGGCCCTCGCCGGTCACGGTTTCCTGCCCGGGGACCGGCTCGCGGTGTACGTGCAGAACAACCCCGCCTTCGTCGTAGGCCTGATCGCCGCCTGGAAGGCGGGCGGCAGCGCGGTCGCCGTCAACCCGATGAACAAGGCCCGCGAGGTGACGTACCTGCTCGCCGACTCGGGCGCGACGGCTCTGCTCTGCCTGGACGAGCTGTACGAGAGCGTGGCCCGCGACGTGATCGCCTCCGGAGGCACGAACGTCGGCACCGTCGTCACCTGCTCGCCGCTGGACTGGCAGACGCGCGACGATCCGCGGCTCTTCCCCGACCCGGACGCCACCAGGGCGACCGGCCGCCCCGCCGGGACGCTCGACCTGCTCACCCTCGTCCGGGAGTACGCGGGACGCACGCCCGAACCGCACACACCGGCCCCGGACGACGTCGCCGTACTCACCTACACCTCCGGCACGACCGGCGTGCCCAAGGGCGCCATGAACACCCACGCCGGAATGGTCTTCAACACCTGCACCTACCGGGAGTGGATGGGCCTGACGCCCGACGACTCCGTCCTCGGCGTCGCCCCGCTCTTCCACATCACCGGCCTCGTCGGGCATCTCACGCTCGCGCTGCTGCTGCCCTGCCCGCTGGTGCTCGCCCACCGCTTCGACCCGGGAGTGGTGCTCGACGCGCTCCGCGAGCACAGGCCGACCTTCACCGTCGGGGCGATCACCGTGTTCATCAGCCTCTCGGCGGCCCCCGGCGCAGCTTCGGAGGACTTCTCGTCGCTGCGCGTCGTGTACTCCGGAGGTGCGCCGGTGGCTCCCGCCGTCATCGCACGGATCAGGGAGGTCACGGGGCTGTACATCCACAACTGCTACGGCCTGACCGAGACCAACTCCCCTTCCCACGCCGTCCCGTTGCACACGGAGGCACCCGTGGACCCGGCAACCGGTGCGCTGTCGGTGGGAGTTCCGGTCTTCGACACCGTCGTACGCATCCTCGACGACGGCGGCGAGGAGGTGCCGGTCGGCGAGACCGGCGAGATCGCCACCTACGGGCCGCAGGTGGTGCCCGGCTACTGGGGCAGGCCCGAGGCGACCGCCGAGTCCCTTCCGGGCGGTGAACTGCGCACCGGCGACGTGGGGTTCATGGACGAGCAGGGCTGGTTCTACCTCGTCGACCGCAAGAAGGACATGATCAACGCGGCGGGCTACAAGGTCTGGCCGCGTGAGGTCGAGGACGTCCTTTACGGGCATCCGGCGGTGCGCGAGGCGGCGGTGGTCGGCGTACCGGACGAGTACCGCGGCGAGACGGTGAAGGCGTTCGTCTCCCTCAAGGACCCGGACCACCGGCAGCCGGCACCGGGAACGGGCACGGGCCCGGGAGGGGCCACGGACACGGACGGGGAACGGGAACCCGTCACCGAAGCGGGTCTGATCGCCTACTGCCGGGAGCGGATGGCGGCGTACAAGTACCCCAGGTCGGTCGTCTTCCTCGACGAGCTGCCCAAGACCTCAACCGGCAAGATCCTCCGCCGCGAACTGCGGCCGGACACCCGGTAGTGCGCCCCAGCCCCACGGCCTGAGAGAACCTCCGCGACCCGGCCATGCCGCGGTGCACCCGTGGCGTGCTAGCTTTTGGTCACTCGCCCAAGACGATTGTCCAATGCCGGTCCCGGTTGGAGGGCTTCCCATGTCCCGTGGCTACAAGAGCTTCGCCTCCCGCAGACGTGCCGAACTCAGCTCCGGCGGCACCCTCGTCACCACTCGCGCCGGAACCGTCGAGTACGCCGAACTCGGCCCGTACTCGGGCCTGCCGGTCCTGTTCTTCCCCGGCGGCCTCGCCGGCCACGACCAGACCCGGCTTCTCTCCCCGCTCGCCGCAGCGGGATGCCGCGTCATCGGGTGGTCCCGGCCGGGATATCTGCGTACGCCCCTGACGACCGGAAGCAGCTTCGCCGAGCAGGCCGACGCCGCGGCCGCGCTGCTCGACGAACTCGGCGTCCCGGCCGCGGTGGCCTACGGGATCAGTGGCGGCGGGCCCATGGCCATCGAGTTCGCACGCCGGCATCCCGCGATGACGCGGGGCCTGGTGCTGGAGTCGGCCGTGAGCCGACGCTACGCACCGAAGATCTCGCCCCTGGCCAGGGCGCTCTTCCTCACGCCCCGCGGCGCGTGGCTGACCACGCGTTTCGCACGCCGCCGGCCACGCGCGTACGCGGCGGGGTTCGTCCGCCAGGAATCGACGCTCGACCGCCGGAGAAGGCGGCAGGTCGTCGAGTGGATACTCGCCGACAGCGGGCGCCGCACGATTCTGCAGGCCGTCACGGACCTGATCACTCCGTACGAGGACCGTGCCGCGGGTTCGGAGAACGACCTGCGCCGTTGGGCCGCGCTCGACGATTCACTCACCGCCGGCGTCCGCTGCCCCACCCTCGTCCTCCACGGGAGCCACGACGGGGACGTCGACCCCGCGCACGCGCGCCACTCCGCCGCCACCATCCCGGACGCGCGGCTGCACATCGTCGAAGAGGGCTGGCATCTGCTGCCGCTCTCGATGGGCGGCGGATCGGCGTACGAGGCGACGTGCGCCTTCCTCGGCATCGACTCCACGGGGCGGACGGACCGGTGAGCGCCGGGACGGACGGGGGCGGAGGTCTCGGGCGCTCAGTCGTCCGGAGCCAGCGCCACCCACACCTGCCCGCGCGCGAAGGGCAGCCGCTTGCCGTCGGCGTCCGTGAACTCCGTGCCGTCGCTCTCCGACGGACGCTTCCAGCGGGCCTCGTACTCCTTGCCGTCCCGGAGCACCAGGGCACGCCCCGAGCCCACCGTCTCGGTGAGCGGGGAGGCGCTGTCGCTGATCTGCACGTACTGGACCACCACCGTGGCGGCCTCCAGCCGCCCGGCGTCCGTCGTACTGGCCGGCCGGCCGTCCATCGAGACCAGCCAGCGCTTCTTCTCCGCCGACCAGTCGAAGGAGTACCGCGCTGCCTGGAATTCGACGGTGCGCCCCCGCGTCTTCCGCCCGCCGGCCGGCGCGGACCCGAAGCGGAAGCCGATGTCGCCGGGCGCCCCGACGTCGGAGGCGGCGTCCGAGTCCAGGGCACGGCCCGGGCGCAGATAGAGGTTGTGGGGAGCGGGTCTGTCCCCTTTCCGTACGTACGCCTCCCGTACACGCCCCGGGAACAGCGCGGCCAGCGGCGCGGACTCCACCTTGAGCCGCACCTCGGAGGAGGCGCCGGAGTAGGCGAGGCCCGGATGGTCGAACTGGCGCAGCAGCTCCAGGTCGGACTCGCGGGCGCTGCGCACCGGGCCGACGAGCGAGGGAAGGCTGGAGGCGAAGACGGCCACTATGCGGGTGAGACCGGCCTCGACCTGCTCGATGTAGACGATGTCCGCCTTCTGCAGGCCGGTGTGCGGCCGGGCGGCCTCGACGTTGTCGATCTTCACGGCGAGCACCTTCTCGCCGGCGCCCACCCGGCCCGTGAACGGCGAGCGCTCCCCGTCGCCGTCGCCTCCACCCCCGCCGCCTCCGCCCCCGTCACCGTTGCCGTTGCAGGCGGCCGTCAGCAGCGACAGCCCCGCCGTCAGCAGCACCGTCCGGCGCGATCCCGTCCACTCCATGGCGCCCGCCTCCCTCATTGCGCTCCCGGGTGAGGTGAGCGTTCCCCGAAGGCGGGCGCCCACGGCATGCGGCGCTGAATAAATGTCCGGATGGGCGCCCGGGCGGGTCGGGGCACCCTCGGGCCGATGGCTGGCCGACCCGGCGGACCGGGCGGACGGTGGCCGCCGCCCGCCCGGACGCGGCGTCAATTGCCGTACCGCGCACCGCCGTTGATCTGCACGATCTGGCCGGTCACCTGCGCCGCGCCCGGCGAGGCAAGCCAGAAGACCGTCTCCGCGACGTCCTCGGGCGTTCCCGTACGGCCGGTGACCGTCTGTGCGGCGAGCGCCTCCCGCCGTTCCTGCGGCATCCGGCCGCCGAAGAACCCGGTCGCCTCGACGAAGCCGGGCGCCACCGCGTTCACCGTCGCCCCGTGCGGGCCCAGCCTGCCCGCCAGCTCGTACACGTACGGGTGCAGCGCCGCCTTCGACGCGGCGTACGAGCCCGTACCGGAGCCGCGGTAGGCCGCGATGGAGCTGAGCAGCACGACCCGGCGGCCCGGCGCCTGAAGGAGGTCGGTGAGGGCTTCGGCGAGGAGCACTGCCGTGAGCACGTTGGACTCGAAGTCCGACCGCCACTGCCATGCGACGCCCGCGAGCCCGCCCGGCGGCTCCTTCCCGCCCGAGGCGTACTTCACGTTGCCGCCGGCGCTGCCCACCAGCACGTCAACGCGGCCGTAGCGGGCGCCGGCCTCGTCGCGTACGCGCTGCGCCCCCTCGGGCCCGGTGAGGTCGGCGGCGAGCGTCCCGATCCCGCCCCGTACCGCGCCTTCGGCCGTGAGCTCCTCCGCGGTCTGCCGGAGCACCGCCTCGCGGCGCCCCACGAGCAGCACGCGGTCGCCGTCCTCCGCGAAACGGCGGGCGGCGGCACGGCCGATGCCCGTACCGCCGCCGCTGACGATCACAACCCTGTCCATCCAGGCCCCTGCCCTGTGCTCAGTCTCCCGCGTAGGCCTTGCGCAGGACGTCGAGGTCGAGCTTCGTCATCTTGAGCATCGCCTCCGTGGCCCGCTTGGCCCTCTCCGAGTCGGGGTCGCTGATCATGCCGACGAGCTCCGTGGGCACGACCTGCCAGGAGACCCCGAACTTGTCCTTCAGCCAGCCGCACGCGACGCCTTCGCCGCCGTCGTCCACGAACCGGTTCCAGTAATGGTCGACCTCCTCCTGGTCCTCGCAGTCGATCTGGAAGGAGACGGCCTCGTTGAACGTGAACTGCGGCCCGCCGTTCACTCCCACGAACCGCTGGCCGTTGATCTCGAACTCGGCCGTCACGACCGACCCCGCGGGCCCGGGCCCGGCATCGGTGTAGCGCACGATCCTGCCGAGCTTGGAGTTCTTGAACACGGATACGTAGTACTCCGCCGCTTCCTCGGCCTGCCCGTCGAACCACAGGCAGGTGGTGAACCCGTCGACCGTCATCGCTGCCTCCCGCAGTCGGATGTCTCTGCCTGTACGGACCGGACGCGGGCGGAGAAGTCATCGCATACGGGTGAACCGGCCGCCTGCCTCGCCTGTGCTGGTCGCCGGACCCGTCACCTGTGCTCGTCGCCGGACCCCGTCACCTGTGCTCGGGGTTCTCGTGGTCGTGCCGGCAGCCGGCGTCCCAGGCGGTGCGCTGGTTCCCGTACGCGGGAACGCCGCCCGCGTCCTTCAGCATCCGGGCCAGGTGCAGCAGGTTCCACGTCATGAAGGTGACGTTGCGGTTGGTGAAGCTGTTCTCCGGGCCGCCCGAGCCGGGGTCCAGATAGGAGGGCCCGGGCCCGGCCTCGCCGATCCACCCGGCGTCGGCCTGCGGCGGGATCGTGTAGCCGAGGTGCTGAAGGCTGTAGAGGACGTTCATCGCACAGTGTTTGACTCCGTCCTCGTTCCCGGTGATGAGGCAGCCGCCGACGCGCCCGTAGTACGAGTACTGGCCGCGGTCGTTGAGGAGGCTGGAGCAGGCGTAGAGGCGCTCGATGACGCGCTTGGTCACGGAGCTGTTGTCACCCAGCCAGATGGGACCGGCCAGGATGAGGACGTCCGAGGCCAGGACCTGCTCGTACAGTCCGGGCCACGCGTCGCTCTGCCAGCCGTGCTCGGTCATGTCCGGCCAGACGCCCGTCGCGATGTCGTGGTCGACGGCTCTGACCACGTCGACGCGCACGCCCTCCCCGGTCATGATGCCGGCGCAGCGCTCGATGAGACCTTCGGTGTTGCTCCGCTCCGGCGAGCGTTTGAGGGTGCAGTTGAAGATCAGGGCGCGCAGGTCGTCGTAGCGCGCGGGCGGCGGTTCCTTGGGCCGGGGTGCTTCCCCGGGGGCGGCGGACGCGTTCACTTGCGCTCCTTCGCGGGGCGGCGGGCGGCGGGCGGCGGTGTGACCGTCGACGGCAGGCGGGCGACGGCACGGCGAGGGCCGCGGCGCGCGGCCGCACCCGGCGGTGCGCCGCGGCCCCCTGCGTCTGCCGGTGTCTCCGGTGTCTCCGGTGTCTCCGGTGTCTCCGGTGTTGCCGATGTCCGCCGGTGGACCTCAGGTCAGTGCCGCGGACGTACCCGGGCGGAGTCGGCACTGGATTCGTACGCGGCGGTCCCGGAGAAGGAGGCGCGGTAGCCGTTGTGCAGCAGATCGCGGTAGAGGCGGTCGATCTGCTGCCGGCTGCCATGGACGTTCGCGGTGCAGCGGGCCGTTCCCCGCGCGTCGGTGACCGCCCGGCAGAGCTGTCTGGTCTGCGACGCGTTGCCGAACCGGACCGTCTCGCCTGCGAGCGGCTTGCCGCCGGCCCGGGTCAGCTTGGCGGACAGTCCGCGTACCTTCAGCGCGGGCGGGCCGAAGTGGCGTTCCGCGGTTGCGGTACGGGCCTCCAGCCTGGTGCGTACGGCCTCCTGGATCACCGGGTCCACGGGAGCGGTGAGGTCGGTGAAGGGGACGACGGTCTGCGGCCCGCCGCGGGCGGGCACCCGCACCACCCGGTCGTTGAGGCTGTCGGCGATGTAGAGGTTGTTCCTGCGGTCGAGGGTCAGCCCGGAGGGGCTCGACAGGCCGGTGGTCGGAACGGTCGTCTGTCCGCCGCCACGCGTCGGCACCCGCAGCACCCGGTTGTTGCCCGAGTCGGAGATGTAGAGCCGTTCGGCGCGGGCGTCGAGTGCGAGGCCCGTCGGCTGGGAGAGACCGGTGGTGGGCACCGTCGTCTGCCCGCCGCCGCCCGCGGTCGGCACCTTCACCACGCGGTCGTTGACGAAGTCGGCGATGTAGAGCTCGTTCTTCCTCTCGTCCAGCGCCAGGCCCTGGGGGTGCGTGAGGCCGGAGGTGGGGACGGTGGTCTGCTCTCCGCCCCCGACGGGCACCTTCACCACCCGGTCGTTGCGGCTGTCGGCGATGTAGAGGTCTCCGGCCCGGCTGAGCGCCAGCCCGAGCGGACGGTCCAGGCCCTCGGTCGGGACGGTCGTCTGCTCACCGTCGGCGGAGACCTTCACGATCCTGCTGTTGATGGTGTCGGCGATGTACAGAGCGCCGGCGCGGTCGAGTTCCATGTAGCTCGGACCGTTCAGGCCCGTGGCCGGCACCGTCGTCTGGGGTCCGTCGGGAAGCCGGAGCTTCTGGACCTCGTTCGCGGGGATGTACTCGCTGATGTAGAGGGACGCGCGGCGGGACCCGGACTCCCCGGCACCGGTGCCGGGCTCCGCGAAGGCCGAAGGGGTGGCGGAGGCCAGCCCGGCCGTGCACAGCATGAGGATTCCCGTCACGGCCGCCGCACGGCGCCACGAACCGGACCGCCAGGTGAGGCGCTTGCGCCATGACGGCTGCCCCGCTCGGGACGACGGAGACGGGGACGGCACGGAGGACGGGGACGTCTGGGACGTCTGGGACAGCTGGGACGGCTGTTGTGGACGCGGCCCGGGGGAACGCTCTGGATCCGGCTCGGCGGAACGCCCGGGAAGTGAGTAGCGGTTCATGGACACCCACCTGTTCTGGGCCGTCGGCCTGCGCCGTTTCGGCCCGCGAGGATGGCGTACGCGCCCGCGTCGCATGGAGGACGAAGGGAGCGCCGTTGACGTGACTGGCCGTCACCACGTGCCGCATCCCGGTCGCCCGGAGCCGCGGAACGCGGTTCGGTCCGTCAGCGGCGAGACTAGGAAGCCACTTCCGCGTCGCCTTCGCACCACGCCAGACGGTGCCGCCCGCCACCCGAAGGACGGGACGCGGGACGTGCGGCGCTGTGACCGGGGACGGACTGGACAAGCGCGGAGTGATGGTGTGTAGTCCGTATACAGACTGTATGCAAGAGCTGGTACGGGGCACGCACGCAAGAGCGCGACGGACGTCGGTGCGGCACGGCAGCGCCCTCCGGGGCGAACCCGGACGCGACCTGACGGGGAGGCTGGCTGTGACATCCGGACGTGAGAAGGCGTACACGTTCCTCAAGGAGACGGTGCTCACCGATCCCGCCATGCAGGGCGAGTTCCTCTCCGAACAGACGATCGCCGACCGCGTCGGCATCTCCCGCACTCCCATCCGCGAGGCGCTGCTGCTGCTCGCCGCCGAGGAACTCGTCAGCCTCGTCCCGAAGCGCGGCGCCTACATCGCACCGCTCTCCGGCCGCGAGATCAGCGAACTGATGGAGATGCGCGCCCTGCTGGAGCGCTACGCGGCCCGCCGCACCGTCGACATGGGCACCGCTCCCGTCGCCGAGATGGACCGGATCCTCCAGGAGCAGGAGAAACTGCGCGGCGGCGAGAGGGCCAAGGAGTTCATCGAGGCCGACCACCGCTTCCACGCCACGCTCATCGCCGCCGCCGGCAACAAGCTGATGACGAAGCAGTACGAGGCGCTGCGCAGCCGTCAGGTCCGGGCCGGCGTCAGCGCTCTCTACCGCTCGGCCGGGCGACAGGACGAGGTCTGCGTCGAACACCGGCACATCGTCACGGCGCTGGCGGCCGAGCGGGCGGATGTCGCCTGCGCCGCGATCGACGACCACATCGCGGCCACCCGTCGCATCCTCACCGAGGGCTGACCGGACGCGGGCCGCCCGCGCACCTGGTGCCCGCGCGAGGGGCGCCCGCCGGGGGCCGGCCGCCGCGCGCGCCCGCCGGGGAAGGGTGGGCGCGCACGCCGTCCGCATCGTCAGAGCCTGCGGTTCTCCAGGACGGCCACCGCCTTGCGGACCTCGGCGACCTCGTCCGCGTCCACGTCGGCCACGAGCATCTCGGGTGTCTCCCCGGCCTCCGCCCGCACGCTTCCTTCAGGGCCGATCAGCACGCTGTGCCCGATGCCGGTGGGTGCCTTCGTGGGCCGCCGGATGTCCGCGTCCGGGCCGGGCGGGGCCTGGCCGACAGCGGCCACCCAGAGCGTGGCGTCCAGCGCGCGGGCCCTGGTGAGCAGCCGCCAGTGGTCCAGCTTGGCGGGGCCCGCGCCCCACGACGCGGGCAGTACGGTCAGCGCCGCGCCCTCATCGGCGTGCGCGCGGAAGAGTTCGGGGAAGCGGATGTCGTAGCAGGTCGCGAGGCCCACCCGGACACCCGCGACGTCGACGGTGACGACCTTCTCGCCCGGTGCCACGGTGTCCGACTCGGAGAAGCCGAAGGCGTCGTACAGATGGATCTTGTCGTACGCGGTGTCCACGTCCGGGCCGGTGGCCAGCAGGGTGTTGGTGACGCGGCCGTCGGGGGACGGCGTGAACATCCCTGCCACCAGGGTGAGTCCGTGGCGGCGGGCGCTCTCGCGCACCCCGTCGGCCCACGGCCCGTCCAGCGGCTGCGCCACGGGCGCGAGCTTGATGCCGAACCGGGCCATCGCCGCCTCCGGGAAGACCGCCAGCGCGGCGCCCTCACCGGCTGCCCGCGCGGCCATCTCGTCGATGGTGCGCAGGTTCTCCTCGGGGTCGGTGGAGGCGGTGAACTGGCACAGCGCCGTGCGGAGCGTCGTCACTGCCTGTCTCCTTTCCGCAGATCGGGCACGTCGAGCAGGTCGGGCACGCCGGCGGACCGGCTCGCCGTCACCGCGACTTCGCGGCGTACGGCGAGGACTCCGCGTCCGCTCCCGCGCCCGCCGTCCGGTCGCCGCCGCCTTCGCCATGGGTGCCGCCACCGGGACCGAGGAGCTTGATGTACTCCTCGTCCTCCGTGTGGTCGGCGTCGCGGCCCAGCAGCACTCCCGCCACCGTAAGCACAGCGGTGAGCACGATGTACCCCGCGAGCGGCAGCCAGGTGCCGAACTCGCCGAGCAGCGCCGTGAAGACCAGGGGTGCGACGGCTCCGCCGATGACTCCGGCCAGTGTGTACGCCAGGGAGGAGCCGGTGTAGCGCAGCCGAGGGCTGAACTGCTCGGCCACGAACGCCGCTTGCGGCCCGTACAGCATCGAGTGGATGACGAGCGCGCCGATGACGCCCAGCACGATCAGCAGCCACGAGCGCGTCTCGGCGAGCGGGAAGAAGACGAAGGGCCATACGCCGGCGGCGACGGCCGCCCCCAGGTACAGGCGCCGGCGGTTCCAGCGGTCGGAGAGCGCGCCGGCGAGCGGGATGAGGAAGATCTGCAGACCGGAGCCGACGAGCACGGCCGTGAGGGCCTGGCCCTGCGGCATGCCGAGCTCCTGGGTCACGTACGTCAGCACGAAGACCGTGAACATCGCGTACAGGACGTCGGGCGCGACCCGGGAGAGGATCGCGGCGATCAGCGGCCTGCGCTGCGTGGCGAACACCTCGCGGATCGGCGCCTCGGGGCGTTCGTCGTTCGCCTCGACGGCCTTGAAGACGGGCGTCTCCTCCAGATGCGTACGCACCCAGAGGCCGAAGGCGACCAGCACGCCGGAGAGCAGGAAGGCGATGCGCCAGCCGAAGGAGAGGAACTGCTCCTCCGTCAGCATCGCGCCGAGCGCGGCCAGGGCGCCGTTGGCCATGAGGTTGCCGACGGGCGGCCCGACCTGCGCCGCGGACGCCCAGAACCCGCGCTGCCTCGTGTTGCCGAACTCGCTGGTGAGCAGCACGGCACCACCCCACTCGCCGCCCACGCCCACGCCCTGGGCGAAGCGCAGCAGGACCAGCAGTGCGGGGGCGACGGGGCCGGCGACGGCGTGGGTGGGAAGACAGCCGATGAGGAACGTGGCGACGCCGACGAGTACGAGGGTGGCGACGAGGACGCGCTTGCGGCCGATGACGTCGCCGAGGCGTCCGAAGACGAAGCCGCCGAGGGGGCGGGAGACGTAACCGACGGCGTACGTGGAGAAGGCGAGCAGCGTGCCGGTGAGCGGGTCGCCGCCGGGGAAGAAGAGCTTGCCGAAGACGAGCGCGGAGGCCGCCGAGTAGACGGCGAAGTCGTACCACTCGAGCGAGGTGCCGGTGAGGCTCGCGGTGAACGCCTTGATCAGGTCCTTGCGCTGCCTGCTGCTCGTGCCGCCTGGGCCGCCGGGCCCGGCCGGATCGCCCGGGCCGCGGTGCGGCGGCCGGGCTTCCTCCGCTGCCGCCTGGTGCGACGTGTTGTGGTCCACGGGGGCTTCCTCACGGTCGGGTGCCTTTTTGGTACGGGGGCATACTTGCTGTATACAGCTCGTATGCGCAACCCTCGGAGCGCGGAATTTACCCCTGTGAAATCAAGCTCGACCTGGAGGAATCCCCATGACCGGCCTCTCCTTCACGCTGCCTGACGGAACCAGGCGCACCGTGACCGTGAAGCGTCTGCTCAACGCCGGGTATGCGGGCCGCAGCCAGGAGGACGTGGCCGCACACGTCGCGGAACTCGCCGAGCTCGGCGTACCGGCCCCCTCCACGACCCCCGCGCTCTACCCCGTCTCGCCCTATCTCGCGCAGCAGACCGCGGAGGTCCCGGTTCAGCACCGCAAGACCTCGGGCGAGGCCGAATGGGCGCTCGTCGTCGACGACACCGGGGAGCTGCTGCTGACGGCCGCGTGCGACCACACCGACCGCGAGCTGGAGACGTACGGCGTGGCCTGGAGCAAGAACGCCGCCCCCGACGTGCTCGCCACGAGCGCATGGCGCCTCGACGACGTCGCAGGCCGCCTGGACACGCTGACGCTGCGGGCCTGGGTGAGCGGTGGAGACGGCGACTCCGGCGCGGGCGGGAGCGGGGCCGGCGGCAGCGGAGCCGGCGGCAGCGGCGAGCAGCTGATCCAGGACGGCACCGCCGCCGAACTGCTCACCCCGCACCACTGGGCGGAGGTGCTGCGCGAGCGGGGCGAGCTGGAGCCCGGCACGGTGCTCATCTCCGGCACGATCCCGATGCTGCAGGGCGTCGACCAGTTCGCCGCGCACTGGCGTGTGCAGCTCGCGGACCCGGCGACGGGCGACGAGATCTCCCTGGCCTACCACGTGGTGCCCATGCCGGAGCCCATCGGCTGAGCACCTTCGCCACGGCGGCCCTCCCCGCGGTGGCCGTCCCCGTGGCGGCCCTCCCCACGGTGGCCGTCCTGCCCGCCGAGGCGCTGTGCGTACGCGGCGACGATCTGTCTGCGGGAGTCCTCCAGGTACTCCCGCAGCATCCGCTCCGCCTCCGCCGCGTCCCCCGAGCGCAGGGCCCCGAGGATGTCCCGGTTGCGCGCCAGATAGGGCTCGTGGAGGCGGCGCGGGCTGTCCATGACGTGCAGTGCCAGCCGTAGTTCGGCGAGCACGCTGCGCATGACCTCGTCAGTGCGGGGACTGCGGCCGAGCGCGACCAGCTCGCTGTGGAAGTGGATGTTCGCGGTGGCCAGGTCCTTCCATCGCCACTCCCGCGCGGCCGCCTGCCCCGACGCGACGGTCGCGGCCAGGGCGTCCAGCGCGAACGGCGGGCCTTCGGCCGCCAGTTGCCGCACGACTCCGCACTCGACGTGTCTCCGCATCCGGTAGATGTCGAGGACGTCCTCGACCGTGAGGACACGGACGAAGACCCCCCGGTTGAGCTGGTGCTCCAGCAGCCGCTCATGGGTGAGCAGCCGGAACGACTCGCGCAGCGTGTTGCGTGAGACGCCGAGCGCCCCGCCGATGTTCCCCTCCGACAGCCGCGCCCCCGGCGGGAAGAACCCCTCCGCGATCCGGCTGCGCAGCACGTCGGCGACGCGTTCGGAGGTGCTCGTACGGTTCAGCAGCGCACGGTCGCCCGCGAGTTCGCCCTGCGGAGGGGGCACGGCGGCCGTGGCGTCAGAGGGTGCGGCAGCGCGTGCGGCAGGCGGCGTCGACGGTGCGGCGGACGGCGTGGACGGCGTGGACGGCGTGGCAGGCGGCAGCGCGGGCGCGGACTGCACGGCGGGCAGTCGTGCCGGCTCCGGGTCGGTCGTCCCCAACTGGTGCCCCCTCGTGTCTCCGGTTCCTGCTCTCCGATTCCTGTCTCCGGGTCCTGTCTCCGGCTCGCTCCCCCGCGATGAAGGGCGCCCGTCGGCGCCACGTCGCGCGCATACATCGCTACGAACCCCTTGAAGGATCGTTCAACGATCCTCTACGTTATCCCGGACATCGGCCCGGCACCACCGTCCGGCCCCGTTCCCCGGCGGCACCCTCTCCCTCTGCGAGGTGCACATGAACAGCGACCCGAATCCGAGTGCCCCACAGGAGGGCACCGCGACCGAGCACGCCCCGGTGCAAGGCCGGGACGGCGGAAACGACGCCGGGGCCGGCGGCGGGCAGCCCGGCGGCCCGTTCGCCTGGTTCCGGGAGCTCGGCGCGTCCGGGCGCCGCGCCTTCGCCGGCGCGTTCGGCGGCTACGCGCTCGACTCCTACGACTTCTTCACGCTGCCGCTGGGCATGGTCGCCATCGGCGCGTACTTCAGCCTCAACCCGGGCGAGACCGGGCTGCTCACCACCGTCACCCTGGTCGTCTCCGCACTCGGCGGCGCGCTCGCGGGCATCCTGGCCGACCGCATCGGGCGGACGCGGACGCTGATCCTCACCGTCGTCACCTACGCGCTCTTCACCCTGCTCTGCGGCTTCGCCCCCAACTACGAGACCCTGCTGGTCTTCCGCGGACTGCAAGGGCTCGGCTTCGGCGGCGAGTGGGCGGTCGGCGCGATCCTCGTCGCCGAGTACGCCACCGCGAAGAACCGCGGGCGCACCCTCGGTGTCATCCAGAGCTCGTGGGCCGTGGGGTGGGCGCTGGCGGTCATCGTCTACACCGCCGTCTTCGAGCTCTTCGACGAATCGACCGCCTGGCGCGTGCTGTTCTGGACCGGCGCCCTCCCGGCGCTGCTGATCCTCTACGTACGCCGGAACGTCAGCGACGCCCCCCAGGCCGCCGAGCAGCGCAAGAACAGCCGCGAGAAGGGATCGTTCGCCGCGATCTTCAAGGGCGACCTGCGGCGCACCACGATCTTCGGCGTGCTGCTCTCCACCGGTGTGCAGGGCGGCTACTACACGCTCGCCACCTGGGTGCCCAGCTACCTCAAGACGGACCGCGGGCTGAGCGTCGTCGGCACCGGCGGATTCCTCACATTCCTGATCTCGGGCGCCTTCATCGGCTACCTGACGGGCGGCTATCTCACCGACAAGCTCGGCCGGAAACGCAACGTGGCCGTGTTCGCCGTCCTCTCGGCGGTCTCGGTCGTCGCCTACACCAACGTCCCGACCGGCTCCAACACGCTCGTGCTGCTGCTCGGATTCCCGCTCGGGTTCTGCATGTCGGCCATCTTCAGCGGGTTCGGCTCCTTCCTGAGCGAGCTGTACCCGACGGCCGTACGCGGCACGGGGCAGGGCTTCGTCTACAACACGGGCCGCGCCGTGGGCGCCTTCTTCCCCACGCTGGTCGGCTTCCTCGCCAACAGCTGGGGCGTCAGCGGTGCGCTCATCTTCGGGGCGGCCGGGTACGGGCTGGCCCTGGTGGCGCTGCTGGGGCTGCCGGAGACGCGGGGGCGGGCGCTGGTCTGAGACACCGGTCCGCACGGCCGGGCGCGGCAACCGCCGCACCGCCGCCCCCGGCCGCGCCCGCCGCGCCCCGCCCGGACCCTGTTCCGCACACCGTTCGGCACACCGTTGCGCACATCGCCGGACCGCTCCACCGCCGGACCGCCCCACCGCCGGACCTCCGCAGCCCACGAAAGGTCACACGCCATGCCCCGTACGACGCACGGCACTTCGGCCACCCCGGCCGGCCCCGAAGCGGTCCGGGCGGCGGTCCGTGGCGGCGACAGAAGCCCCACCAGCGGCAAGGCCCCCGGATATACCCAGGCCAACCTCGTCTCCGTACCGCGCGACTGGGCCTACGACGTACTGCTCTTCTGCCAGCGCAACCCCAAGCCGTGCCCCGTGCTGGACGTGACGGACCCCGGCGCGACCTCGACCGTGCTCGCCCCGGAGGCGGACCTGCGCACCGACCTGCCGGCGTACCGCGTCTGGGAGCACGGCGAACCGGTCGACGAGCCCGCCGACGTCAGCGGCCTGTGGCGCGAGGACATGGTGAGCTTCCTGATCGGGTGCAGCTTCACCTTCGAGTGGGCGCTCGGCGAGGCCGGCGTCCCGCTGCGCCACATCGAGCAGGGCCGCAACGTCGCCATGTACGTCACGGACCGCCCGTGCCGTCCCGCGGGCGGCATGCGCGGGCCGATGGTCGTCTCGATGCGGCCCGTGCCGGAGGACCTGGTGGAGACCGCGGTACGGGTGACGGGCCGCATGCCCGCCGTACACGGCGCCCCGGTGCACCACGGCGACCCCTCCGTCATCGGCATAGCGGATCTCGACGAGCCCGACTTCGGCGACCGCACCGGGCTCCACCCGGGCGACGTGCCCGTCTTCTGGGCCTGCGGCGTGACCCCGCAGGCCGCCGTGACGGCCTCCCGCCCGCCCTTCGCGATCACCCATGCGCCGGGCCGGATGTTCGTCACGGACGTGCGCGACGAGGAGTACCTGGTGGCGTGAGCGCGCAGTCGTGGATGCTCCGGCCGAGCTCCGGGACGGTCGGCGCATACCGCGGTATGCTTGGCTCATGTCCAAGACGACCCGTATCACCGTCACCCTGCCCGCAGAGCAGGTCGACGAACTGAGGAAGCTGACGGACAACGTCTCCGGCTATGTGGCTGATGCAGTCGCTCGCAGGATCAGACACGAGCTCATCGGCGAGGAACTGCTGCGCCACCAGGAAGAGCACGGCGCGTTCACGGATGAGGAACTGGCGGAAGCCCGCGGCAGAATCTTCGGCGAGCCCGGCCGGGACGCCGCCACCGATCACCCCGACGCCGCGTGAACCAGCACGTCGAAACCGTTGTTCTGGATGCCGAAGGGTTGTCCGCCTGGGTCGCTCAGGACCGCAAGTTCCTCGCGATGCTCGCCGTCTTCCACGAGATGGGCGCCGATCTCGTCATCGGCGCCAACACGATCGTGGAAGTGAGCCACGCACGGGTGAACGTCCCACGCCTGAACTGGACTCTCTCCCGCGTGAAGGTCGAGCCCGTCACACAGCACGCGGCAAAGGAAGCAGCGGCGCTGCTCAAGGCGGCGGGTCTGGTCGGCCACAAGTACGCGATCGACGCCACCGTGGCCGAGGCCGCGCTGCGCCAACCGGGGCCGGTGGCGATCGTGACCTCCGACATCGACGACACGACCAAGCTCTGCGGTGACCGGGTGCGTCTCATCGGTCTGTGACCGGGGGACCGCAGGTCGTTCGTGACGTCCAGCTGGGCAGGCCGCAGCACCGCGAAGGCCCTCCCGGCACGAGAACCGGCAGGCGGTCCGGTAGGCCACCCCCCATGCGGGAAGGAGTCGGCCACCCCTCCTCACGGAAGCCGGACCGCGTCCCCGTCGGGAGCCGCATTCCCGTCCGGAGCCGGAGCACGACGTCGAGAAAGGCACCCCCGCCATGAACGCTCGCCCGCCACTGCCGCCGTTCACCCTGGAGACCGCGCGTCAGAAGGTCCAGGCCGCCGAGGACGCCTGGAACACCCGCGATCCGCACAAGGTCTCGCTCGCCTACACGGAGGATTCGGTGTGGCGCAACCGCGACGCCTTCGTCAACGGCCGCGCGGAGATCGTCGACCTGCTGACCAGGAAGTGGCAGCGCGAGCTGGAGTACGCGCTGCGCAAGGACCTGTGGACCTTCGAGGGCAACCGCATCGCCGTGCGCTTCCAGTACGAGTGCCACGACGCCGACGGGCAGTGGTGGCGCTCGTACGGCAACGAGCTGTGGGAGTTCGACTCGCAGGGCCTGATGTCACGCCGCGAGGCCAGCATCAACGACGTACCGATCGCCGAGAGCGACCGCCGCATCTTCGGGCCGCGCCCGGAGTCCCAGCGCGGGGCGGGCATTCCGCTGCGGTGAGGCCGCGCAGCGGAACGCGAGGTGTCAACGGCAGTCCGTCCGCCCGCCGTTGACACCGTTCACACCTTGATCCCGGCCGTCAGGCCCTCACGCCTCCTCGTAGACCAGCCACACGTTGCCGCGGTCGAACGGCATCGGCTCGCCGTTCGGCAGCGTGAAGGTCGTGCCAGACTCCGCCGTCGGCCGCTCCCAGGTCGTCTCGTACGCCTTGCCGTCACGCAGCACCGTCGCCTTGCCCTTGCCGACGGTCTCCTCGTACGGGGTGCCGGCGTCGTCCGGCGGCATGGCCACCTTCTGAACGATCACCGTCCTGCCGCCGAGCCGCGCCCCGCCCGTGCTCGTCGCGGGAGCACCGTCGAAGGAGGCGAGCCAGCGGTCCTCCTTCTCCGACCATTCGAAGCCGGTCTCGGCCGAGCCGTAGTCCACCGAGCGCTCCGCCGTGGGCTCGCCGCCCTCCGGGGCCGCGTCGGCGAAGCGGAAGCCGATGTCGGCGCTCTTGCTGGCCTCCGGCGCGGTGTCGAGAAGCTGATCGGGATGCACGTAGAGGTTGTGCGGCGCCTCGTTGTCGCCCCCGCGGAAGTACGGCTCGGGGTACTTGTCGTGCGAGCGGGCGTGCAGCGGCGACTTCTCTATGAGGTCCTCGACCCCTGCGCGCGCACCCGAGTACGAGAGCGCGGGCCGGTCGAACATGCGCAGCTGCTCGACGTTGTACGCACGTGCGCTGCGTACCGGTCCCAGCGACTCGGGGAACTTGCTGGAGTAGATCCCGAGCAGCCGGCTGAGCCCGCCCTCGACCTTCTCCACGATGGTGATGTCGGCGTCCTCCAGCGCGGTGTGCGGCCGTGCGTCCTTGTGGTTGTCGATCTTCACGGCCAGGACCGGCGCGGGCTCGGCGGGCAGCCCGGTGAAGGGGGAGGTGGCCTCGCGCGGCTGGGAGGGCTGGGAGGACTGAGCGGCCTTCCCGGACGGGGGTCGCGGAGCCTCCTTGGCGGACGAGGTGCCTGCCGTGCTTCCGGCGGCCAGCGCCACCACGGCCAGCGTGGCCAGGAGGCGCGTGGCCCCAGGTATGCCTCCCGTTCTGCCGCCGGATGACGGCGAGCCGGTGGTCATGCCTCGCATGTGAACTGCCTTCCGTCGTGGGGGGATTCGTAAGACAGTCCACGAAATCCGTGCGGCGCCGCGCCGTCAATACCACTCGTGACGCTTCACACGCATCGCTTCCCCGCTGTCAGCTCCCAGGGGGCGCGGCCGCGGTGTCCGCGAGGGAGACGCGGATCTTGGACTGGCCGTGCGGGAGCTTCTCCCAGTCGTCCATGAAGCGCGCGACGAGCCCGTGCTTCTCCGCCAGCGCCGTGAGCGTCTCCGTCCGGTAGTAGAAGTCCTCGCGCAGCACCTGGTGTTCGGCGCCTTCCGTGCGGTCGAAGGTGAAGTCGAAGAAGCCGCGCGGCGCCAGGATCCGGCCCACGTTCGCCAGGCACTCGTCGATGACCTCGACCGGCGAGTGGGAGAAGACGCTGTGCGCGTGCACGACGTCGAAGTGCCCGCTGGGCAGGAAGTCGAGCCGCAGGTCGTGCGTGAGGGTCAAGTGCGGGAGTTTCTCCTGCAGTTCGTAACGCGTGAGGGTCTTCTTCGCGGAGATGAGGATGTCGGGGGAGATGTCGATGCCGTAGTAGTTGCCGGAGTCGAGGTACTGGATGAACCTCCAGCCCGCGCGCAGGTTGCCGCAGCCGATGTCGAGCATGCGGTGCTGCGGCTGGAGTCCGTGGTCCTTGAGGAAGTCGAACTGCATCTGCCCCAGTGCCAGCCACCGGTCGTGACTGCGGCTTCCGACGGCCGCCTCCGGGTTGTTGGCGGTGTCCGAGGCCATCACGGCGCGGTAGTAACCGACGTGGTCCGGGTGCTTGAAGCGCAGCCAGCGGTCACGGGCCGCACGGCGCACGTACGGGGCGACGCGCGCCGGATTCCGCAGCGCGTACGAGACCTTGTGGGCCAGCCTCGACCGGTTGGCTGCCAGCGAGCGCGGGGTCTTCTTGGGCATGACGGTGTACTCCTCGGTTGTTCCGGTGTCGCCCCGACGGCGTTTCGACACATGCCGAAACGAATGACCGGCCATGTCGGACACGTTCGCATGCGGGGCGCGGAAGGGGCATGGCCGTGCGGCGCGGGAAGCGGGGAATGTGCGGGCGGCACCGGTCGGCGCCGGGCGCGGGGCGCCGACGGCCTTTGCCGTCCCGCGGGTTCAGTCGGTGCGCGTGCGTCTCTCGGCTCGCGTGCGTCTGCCGGCGGGTGTGCCGGTCCCGGTTGCGGCGGGTGTGCCGGTCCCGGTGCCGGGTTCCGTGACGGGGTCGGGGCCGGCGACCTCGACGACCCCGCTCTCGTACGCGAAGACCACGGCCTGCGTCCGGTCGCGCAGGGCCAGCTTCTCGAGAACGCGCCCGACGTGGGTCTTCACCGTCGACTCCGCGACGAAGAGCTGCTCGCCGATCTCGGCGTTCGACAGGCCCTGTGCCACGAGTGCCAGCACCTGAGTCTCCCGGACGGTCAGTTCGGCGACACGCTCCTTCAACGGCGCATGCAGGCCCGCGCGTTCGCCGTCGAGACGGCTGAACTCGGCGATGAGGCGACGCGTGACCGTGGGAGCCAGTAACGCACCGCCGCCGGCCACCACCCTTATGCCTTCAGCGAGTTGGCGGACCGGCGCGTCCTTGAGCAGGAACCCGCTCGCGCCTGCGCGCAGCGCCCGGTAGACGTACTCGTCCAGGTCGTAGGTGGTGAGTATCAGCACCTTGGTCTCCGGGAAGGCCGCGGCGATCTCCCGGGTGGCCTCCAGGCCGTCCATCACGGGCATCCGCACGTCGAGGAGGGCGACGTGGGGGCGCAGGGCGGCCGTCTGCCGCACCGCGTCGCGGCCGTCGACGGCCTCACCGGCCACCTCGATGCCGGGCCGGCTGCCGAGGAGTACGGAGAATCCCTCGCGCACCATCTCCTGGTCGTCGGCGATCAGCACGCGGATCACCTCCTCCTCATCCATTCACGGCCCCTGCCCGGTCGCCGGGCAGATATCCCGACACCTCGAAGCCGCCGTCGTCCCTGCGGCCGGCGGTCAGCCGCCCGCCCAGCATCGCGGCACGCTCGCGCATGCCCGTCAGGCCGTGTCCCGCGCCCGGCGACGGCGGTGCGGGCACGGAGGGCGGGTCGTTGACGACCCGGAGCCCCAACCCGTCCGTGCTGTAGGCCATTTCGACACGGACGGCGGTCCCGGGAGCGTGCCGCAGCGCGTTGCTCAGGGCTTCCTGGACGATGCGGTACGCCGACAGTTCCACGCCGCGCGGCAGCGGGCGCACCGCACCCGTCACCGTCTTCACCGGCCGCGGCCCGGCGGCCTCCGCACCCGCCAGCAGCGCGTCGAGGTCACGGAGAGCGGGCTGCGGGACCTCCGCACCACCACCGCCTGACGGCATCCCCCCGTGCGCGAACGGCGACGGGTACGAGGGCCGTACGTCCCGTACGACGCCCAGCACCCGGCGCAGTTCGGCGAGCGCGGCGACCGCGTTCTCCCGTACGTTCCCGAACGCCTTCTCCAGTTCGGGCGGTGGATTCGCGACCCGGTACGGCGCGGCCTCCGCCTGGATGGCGACGACCGACATGTGGTGGGCGACCACGTCGTGCAACTCCCTTGCGATCGCGGCCCGTTCCTCCAGCAGCATGCGCCGCGAGCGTTCCCCGTCCGCGGCGACGGCCTGTGCGGCCGCCTCCTCGCGGGCCTCCCGCCAGCCCGTGGAGACGACCGCGACGAGCGGCATCAGCCCCGAGAGGAGGGCGGTCACCGACGTACCGACGATGAACGGCCCGTTGCCCACCGCCGCGAGCGCGACCACGAGCACCCAGAGCCAGGCCACGGCCCGTACGCGCAACCGCAGACCGAGGACCACCAGCAGGGCGGCGAAGGCGAAGAGTCCCGCCCACGCCCACGGCCGCTCCTGGGAGCCGTACTGCAGGACGTTCGAATGCGACAGGTCGGCGAACGGGAACGGAGCCGCCACCGCGCCGGGACGGAACAGACTGACGGCCGTCGCCACCAGCAGCAGCCAGGCCGACACCACCGGCCAGAACGCCGCCGTCAGCAGCGCTGCCGCGAGAAGCGCCATGCCGGGAAGCTTCTCGCTCAGGCCGATCTCGGCACGGGCCTGCAGCGTCACGAGCAGCAGGACGGCCATCAGCAGGCCGCCGTGCGGCGCGAAGCGCAGCGCATTCCGTGCGGCCGCCGGTACGGACCGCCCGGCACCGCCCGGCAGGGAGATCCCGCCGGCCGGAGGCAGCGGACGGAAGACGAACGCGTCCCGCACGAGGTCACGGAACAACCCCGGGAACAACCTCCGGAACAAGCCCTGGCCGTGCGGCCCCTCGATGTCCATGGGGACGAACGTACGAGGGCGGCCGCACGGTGACATCCGCCTGCGGTCCCGTCACCGCATCTCCGCCTCAGGTACGACAAGGGGACAGTTCCGCCGTGTGGGGTTAAGGTCCAGGTCAGCGGATGAACGTCAGTACGAACCCGGCAGGAAGGAGCGACTGTGCGCGTCGCCGTCCTCGACGACTACCAGCAGGCCGCCCACCACTTCGCCGACTGGCAGAGCCTGGACGCCGAAGTCACCTTCCTCCACGAGCACTTCGGCGACACCGACGCCCTCGTCGCCGCGCTGCGCGGCTACGACGTCGTCGTCGCCATGCGCGAGCGGACCCCCTTCACCGCCGAGCGGTTCGAGCGTCTGCCGGACCTGCGTCTGCTGGTGACCACCGGCATGGCCAACGCCGCGATCGACGTGGCGGCCGCCGAACGGCACGGCGTGACCGTCTGCGGCACACACAGCCCGGCCACCGCGACGCCCGAACTCACCTGGGGCCTCATCCTGTCGCTGATCCGCCACATCCCGGCCGAGTCCACCGGCGTGCGCGAGGGCCAGTGGCAGCACTCCATCGGAGGCGACCTCTACGGGCGCACCCTCGGCATCGTCGGCCTCGGACGGCTCGGTTCGCGGGTGGCCGCCGTCGGCAGGGCCTTCGGCATGCGCGTACTGGCCTGGAGCAGCAACCTCGAACCCGCGACGGCCCGCGAGCGCGGGGCGGAGCCGGTCAGCAAGCAGACCCTCTTCGCCGAGGCCGACATCGTGACCGTCCACTACAAGCTCAGCGAACGCAGCACGGGCCTGATCGGCCCGGAGGAGCTGTCGTGGATGAAGCCCACGGCGTACCTCGTCAACACCTCGCGCGGGCCGCTGGTCGACACCGACGCGCTCGTCGACGCCCTGATAGAGGGACGTATCGCGGGCGCGGGCCTGGACGTCTACGACGTGGAACCGCTGCCGGCGGACGACCCGCTGCGCACCGCGCCCCGCACCGTGCTGACGCCGCACATCGGATACGTCACCGAGGGGACCTACCGGACCTTCTACGGGGAGGCGGTCGAGGACATCACCGCCTGGGCGGACGGGAAGCCGGTGCGCACGCTCACCCCGTGAGGTACGGCCCGCCCACCCCGTGAATCAGGGCCCGCCCCCGCCCGCCGCGCGTACGGCACCGCCCGGTGCGACCCTGGCGGTGACGGACACACGTGCGAAGGGACCGCGGCATGGCGAAACGGGTGGTGGCGAACTCGTACGGCGGGCCGGAGGCGCTCGACCTCATCGAGTCGGAGGTGCCTGCGCCGGGGCCGGGCTCCGTGACGCTGCGGGCCATGGCCATCGGCACGAACCCGGTGGACTACAAGCTCTACAGCGGTGCCATGGGCGACGACCCGGCGGCCCTGCCGATGCCCGTGGGCCTGGAGCTCTCGGGCGTGGTGACCGCCGTCGGGCAGGGCGCGGAGGGCCCGGACGGTCCGCTCTCCGCCGGGGACGAGGTCATCGCCCACCCCGCACCGGGCGCCTACGCGACCGAGCTCACGGTCCCCGCGGCCGGCGTCGTGCCGAAGCCGGCCGAGATGTCGTGGGAGGCGGCGTCCGGGCTGCTGCTCGCCGGGGGGACCGCGGTGCACGCCCTCACGGTCGTCGGTGTCACCGAGGGGGAGACACTGCTGATCCACGGGGCGTCGGGCGGCGTCGGCCTCCTCGCCGTGCAGATCGCGGCCGCGGCGGGCGCGAGGGTGATCGGCACGGCGGGCACGGGGCATCTGGAGGCGGTCGAGCGGTACGGAGCGACCGCGCTGCCCTACGGCGAGGGCCTCCTGGAGCGGGTGCGCGAGGCCGCACCCGGAGGCGTCGACGCGGTCGTCGACACCTCGGGCACCCGAGAGGCCATCGACGCCTCGCTCGAACTGGTCCCGGACCGCGGCAGGATCGTCTCCGTCCTCGCCTTCGACCGTGGCGACACCGGTATCAAGCTGATCGGCGGTGCCCCGAACGCCGACCCGGGCACCCGGATCAGGGCGGATGCCTGGCGGCAGCTCGTAGCCCTCGCGCGCCGGGGCGAACTGGAGGTCCCCGTCGCGCGTACGTACTCCCTCGCGGAGGCGGCGGAGGCCCACCGCTTCCTCGCGGAGGGCCATTCCGGCGGCAAGGTCGTACTGCTGCCCTGAGGTCCTGCCACGGTCCAGACGTCGCAGCGCCGGCCCGACGTCGTACCGGCGGCCTGACCGCCCGGCGCGGCCCGGCGTCGCGCCGGTACCCGTGCCGTCAGAGGCGCTTCTCCAGGAAGGCGAGGGTGCGCTCCCAGGCGAGCCGGGTCGAGTCCGGGTCGTAAGTGCCCAGGTGGTTCTCCTCGTTCGCGAAGGCGTGGCCCGCCGGGTAGCGCTCGATGGTCACCTTCGCCCCGGACTCGGCGCGGATTCGTGCGGCGATCTCCTCGGCCCGGGCGGGTGTGGCGTTCTCGTCCAGCTCGCCGTAGTGACCGAGGACGTCGGCGCGGACGCCCGAGAAGTCCACCTCGTCGTCGCTCGTGACCCCGTAGTACGGGACCGCTGCCGCGATCTTCTCCCCCGCCGCGGCAGCCAGCGCGAGTACGAAGCCGCCGCCCATGCAGAAGCCGACGGCACCCACCGAGTCGCCGCGTACCGCGTCGTGTGCGAGCAAGTAGTCGACGGCGCCGGTGAGTTCGCGCACCGCCTGGTTCATCGGCAGCTCCGTGGCCAGGCGTGCCGCGTCGTCGCTGTCGTGGGTGGTGCGGCCGCCGTAGAGGTCGGGGGCGAGCGCCACATAGCCGGCGGCGGCGAACTGGTCCGCCACGTCGGCGATCTGGTCCGTCAGCCCCCACCACTCCTGGATGACGATGACACCGGGACCGGTGCCGCCCTCGGGAAGAGCGAGATAGCCGTAGATCTCCACGCCGTCGGCGTCGAAGCGAAGGTTCTGGCGCAGCGGTGGTGCGGACACGGGATGACCCGCCTTTCTCCTCGGGGGTGCCGTCCGTACGGGACGGCACACGGTCGTGCAGCGACTGGCATGACGTACGGGGCGGACGTGCGGGTGGGCCGTGCGTGCGGCCCGTACACACGACCTCGTGCATACGGCCCGTCCGTCGGCCCTCCGCCTCCGGTGGTGCCCGTCCGCGAGCCTGGTAACCCGCCGAAGTGGAAGATCGCACACGGACGGCACGAACCCGCCAGCTCCCTGCCGCACAACGCTCACGCGGGAACTGGCAGACGGCCGATGGACCAAGCGGAAGCGACCGGGACGGAAGCGGGGCAGGGCGCGGGCAGGGCGGGAAGGGAAAGAGGGCAAGGCCGGAGGACGGCAAGGCCGGGGGCGCAGGCTGTGCGCAGGCTGATGAGCGGGCCTCAGCACTCCCCGGCCACGGAGGAGTCGTGCGCGAGTTCGCGGACGCGCTCCGGTGTCGGGTATTCGCCGGTGCCTTCGAACCCGGAGAGTGTGGCGGGCTGCCCGGCCAGGTAGCCGGTGCGGAAGAAGTCGTTGCCGGTGGTGGCGTCGAGCAGCCAGTTCGCGACGGTGCGGCAGCGGGCGTTGCTGGTCCGCAGCGCCGCGACGTGGTAGCCGCGGGTGACCAACCGGGCGGGCAGTCCGCTCAGTTCGACACCGAGGGGACGTGCCAGCGCGTCCCGCCCGCCGAGGTCGACGACGAGCCCGAGGTTCCTGTGCTCGTACGGTCTCGTGGGCCTGCCCCGCAGAACGGCGGCGACGTTGCGGGCTGCCCGCCGCCCCTGCCGCATGGCGTGCTGCGCGGTGGGCGGGCAGACGGGCGGCGGACCGTCACCGGCGCCACGGGCGGCGGCCAGGTCGGGCACGGCCGCGGCGTCCCCGAGCGCGAAGACTCCCTCCATGCCGGGCACCTGCAGATCGGCCCGTACCGCGAGCCGCCCGTGCACGGTCTCCGCGCCGAGCGTGTCGATCAGCGGGCTGGCGGTCACGCCCGTCGTCCAGATGAGGGTGTGGCTGGCCAGAGTGCGGCCGTCGGTGAGCGTGACGGAGCCCTCCGAAACCGCCGACACGGAGACCCCGAGCGAGACCTGAGTACCCCGTGCGGTGATGATCTGCAGCGCCTTGTGTCCGAGCCGGTCGCCGAGCTCAGGCAGCAGCTTCGGTGCGTGGTCGATGAGATGCCACTTGATCCAGCGGGGGTCGACGCGGCGGTAGCGGGACGCCGCCGCGGACGTCAGCCGCTGGAGGCAGGCGACCGTCTCCGTCCCCGAGTAGCCGCCGCCGGCCACGACGAACCGGAGCCGTGCGGCACGCTCCGCCTCGTCGTGCGTGACCGCGGCGAGGTCGAGCTGGGCGATGACGTGGTCGCGGAGCCAGACAGCCTCGGCCAGCGTCTTCATGCCGCGCGCCCGCCGGTCCAGGCCGGGGATGTCGAATGTGCGGGTGACGCTGCCGGGTGTGAGGACGATCCAGTCGTAGCGCTGGTTGACCAGTTCGCCGGTGATCAGCCGTACGACGCACACCTTCGCGGAGGTGTCCACGCCGATGGCGGCGCCGGGGACGATGCGCGTACGGCGCAGGACGCGCCGTAGCGCGGGCGCGACGGCCTCGGGGGCGAGCACGCCGGAGGCCACCTGGGGAAGGAGCGGGAGGTAGAGCTGGTAGTCGTCGGGGGTGATGAGGGAGATCTCCGCCTCGCTCTCGGAGAGTTCGCGCTCCAGTCCCCGCGCGCACTGCACTCCGGCGAAGCCGCCTCCGACGATGAGCACCCTGGGTCGCTCCATGGCCGCTTCACCCGCCCTCACTCGCCGGGGTCCGTGGAACCGTGGTCCGTCAGTCACCGCCGGAGGCGGCCCGTGCGCAAAGGCTGGCACGGGGTCGCGCGGGCCGCATCCGCTCGGGGTCCGGCCGGGGGACCCGCGGGAAGCGGCGGGGGTGGAGGTGCAGGGGCAGCGTCCGGTTCGGGACCGGGCCCGGTCCGGGGAACGCCCGGCCCGGGGTCGTCAGCGGAGGAAGCCCAGCCCGACCACGCCGGCGACGATGAGCAGCAGGCAGAGCAGACGGGCGGCCGTGGCGGGGTCGCCGAGCGCCGCCATCCCGTACACGGCGGTGCCGATGGCTCCGATCCCCACCCAGACGCCGTAGGCGGTCCCGAGCGGGATGTGTCCCATCGCGTACGACAGTCCGGCCATGCTGCACGCCAGCGCACCGGCGAAGAGGAGCGACGGCCACAGCCTGTGGAAATGGCCGGACGCCTCCAGGGCGCTCGCCCACACGGTCTCCAGCAGCCCCGATGCGATCAGAACCACCCAGGCGAGACTCATCGCACGCGCTCCACTCCGCCCGCTCCAGCGCGGGCCGCCTCAGGGCAGCCCCAGCCGGCTGCCACCGGCAGTCGATCACACGCGCGCGGGAGCGGAGCGGGAGCCCGGGCGCCAGGGAGCCCTGGCACCGGAAGACGAGGCCCCGGAAGGCGAGGCTCCGGGAGACCGAGCACCCGGAGGCCGGGAACCCGGAGGCCGGGCTCCGGAAGACCGGCGGCCGGGAGGCCCGGCCGCCGGGAGCCACGTCAGACGCCGATGTCTCCGCCGTCCTTGCGCCAGACGCTGACGACGGAGGGGCGCACGTACTCGCCCGGTCCGTCCGGCCACTGGGAGGCGGGCTTCTCCACGCTCGCCCCGTCCTCCTCGCCCGGATGCTGTACGGACACGAGCACGCGCCGGTCCTGGACGATCGGCCCGCAGGTCTCGGCCGCGTTGGGCATGGTCAGGAACTGCCGCACCTCGCCGCGCCGCCGGCCAGCCGTGGCCACGCCGAACAGGCCGTCGTGCGAGCCGAGTTCGTTGCCGTCCGTGGAGAGCCACAGATTGCCGTAGTCGTCGAACGTGACGTTGTCCGGGCAGGAGATCGGGCTGACCTGGTCCTTGGGGAAACCGCCGAAGTACGTGGAGGGGTCCTCCGGATCGCCGCACACCAGGAAGAGCCGCCAGGAGAAGCTCCGCGCGGCCGGGTCGTCGCCCTTCTCCGTGAACTCCAGCACCTGGCCGTGCTTGTTGCCCTTGCGGGGGTTGGCCTCGTCGGGGCCCGCCTTGCCTGCGGCGCCGCGGTCGGTGTTGTTGGTGAGCGCGGCGTAGACGCGCCCGGTGCGCGGGCTCGGTTCGACGTCCTCGGGACGGTCCATCTTCGTGGCCCCGGCCTTGTCGCCGGCGATGCGCGTGAAGACGTAGACCTCCTCGGCGGTCATGCCCTTCACATGCGAGTCGTCGCCGGTGGCCAGCGGAATCCACTTGCCCTTGCCGTCGAACTCGTGGTCGTCGGAGGGGAGTTCGCCCGAGCCGTCGATCTCGTCCTCGGGGCTGTCCCCGGTCAGCTTGGCGACGTAGAGCGTGCCGTGGTCCAGGAGCGTCATGTTGTGCTCCTTGTCGGCACGGCTGTCACCGCGCCGCATACGCTTCGACGAGACGAACTTGTAGAGGTACTCGAAGCGTTCGTCGTCGCCCATGTACACCACGGGGCGGCCGTCGCTCGTCAGCCGGGGCTGGGCGGCCTCGTGCTTGAACCGGCCGAGCGCGGTGCGCTTGCGCGGCGCCGAATCCGGGTCGTACGGGTCGAGTTCGACGACCCAGCCGAAGCGGTGCGGCTCGTACGGCTCCTTCGTCACGTCGAAGCGGTCGTCGAACCGCTCCCACTTGCGCTCGGTGTCGGTGCCCTTCAGCGCGTAGCGCTGCAGCCGCTTCTTGTGCTCCTCGTCCTTCACCTCGTCGGTGTTGGCGAAGTACTGGTCGACGTTCTCCTCGCCGTGCAGCGTGGTGCCCCACGGGGTGGTGCCGCCCGCACAGTTGTTGAGGGTGCCCAGCACCTTGCGGCCCCCGGGGTCCGCGGACGTACGGAGCCACTTGCTGCCGGCCGCCGGGCCGGTGACCTCGAAGGGCGTGGTGGCGGTGACGCGGCGGTTGAGGCGGTGGCGCGGCACCGCCTTGAGGGCTCCGGACTTCTTCTCGCCCTCGACCACCACGACGGACAGCCCGTGCGCAGCCCAGCCGATCTCGGCCTGCTCACGGGTCGGGTCGTCGGCGTCGTAACCGGCGAACATCAGGACCTCGTCCGTGTATTCGTGGTTCGCGACCATCAACTGCCGCTTCTCGTCGCCTTCTTGCTCCTTCAGCGGCAGGAGCGACAGGAAGTCGTTGTTGTAACCGAACTGCCCTTTCTGCGCCTTCGCGGTCTGCTTCTCCGGATCGAAGTCGGGCGCACCGCGCAGGATCGGTTCGCCCCAGCGGATCACGACGTTCTGACCGTAGCCCTCCGGGACGGTCACCTTGTCGTCGGTGTTCGGCTCGACGGGCGTGAAACGCAGGCCCTTCGCGGGCTTGCCCTTCGTCTTGGCCTCCTCCGCAGACACCGCACCGGCGGGCCCGGAGCTGCACGCCCCCGTACCGGCCACCGCGACGACGGTCCCGCCCACGGCCCCGGCGCGCAGCACGGCCCGGCGCGAGAGGGCACGCGCGATGACGTCTCCGGCGTACTCGTTGCCGCTGGTGTTGGGCGCCTCGTGGAAGCAGGCGTCCCCACACCGGTAGCGGCAGGTCATGGCGGACCTCCCGCCCGGGTGCGAGCCGAGCACCGTCAGCAGCTTGCGCATGGTCCCCTCCGGATCTCCCGTGTCTACGGCGGTGACGCTATGGGCACAGCCCCGCGAAGAGGCAACCTCACGATGAACCACGGGTGAACCCCGTCCCACCCCCGCACGCTCACGAAAGCCCGCCGGTCGTCGACGAGTGCCGCCGACGGCGGCCGGCGGCCCTCAGGTCAGCACGGCGCGCCCGAGCACTGGTCCGGAAAGGCCACCACGATGCGGTGGTCCAGCCAGACCGCGCACGCCCACGACAGCAACAGCAGCGTCAGCACCACGACCGCGGCCTTGACGGTGCGGCGTGCCCCGGGCCCGCCCCTGCCGCGGAGCACGGCGCGCGTGAGTGACCAGGTGAGCAGGGTGATCAGGGGGAAGCCTGCGACCATGCCCGGCAGTTCGATGTACAGCAGACTCAGGTCGCGCCGCCCCTCGAAGGATCCCCGCAGCCCGGGTGCCGCGCCTTCGAGCCAGACTCCGAAGCCGACGGCCGCAGCGACGGCCGTGACCAGGCACCCGGCAGCCACGGCCGCCGGCCCCTCGCGCCCTTCAGGCCCCGCACGCCGTTCACGCGGTTCGCTCGGTTCCATGACGGAACTGACGCCGCCGGCCGCGCCTTAGTTCCCTCGGCCGTTCCGCTTCCGCGCCGCGGCGGCCCGGTTCGTACGGGCCCGCGTGCGTCTGCTCAGCCTGTCAGCGGCGGCGCCTCTTCGGCACGGACGGGACCGCCGGGGCAGCCGGGATACGTGCCCGCACCATCAGCGTGCCGACGTTGTCGGGCTCCGGCGCGGGCAGTACGGAGGCTTCGACGCCCGTGAAGCCGCTGCGCTTCAGCAGGTCCTCCCACATCTCCGTGGAGTACGACCAGCGCAGCACGGGCAGCCTGCGTCCGCTGAGGCCGTTGCCGTACATCGCCTGCGGCCCGTAGAAGCCCTCGATGGGCTCGGCCTGCGAAAGGGCCAGCACTCCACCGGGGTTGAGCCTGCGGGCGATCAGCGGGATCAGTTTCTCCGGATCGGTGAACCACACGGCGCCCCAGCGGGAGAAGACGGCGTCGAAGGTGGCGGAGGTGTCGGCGAGATGGTCGCAGGCCTCCGCGTTGACGAAGGAGAGCCCCGGCGTGCCCTCCCACCACAGGCGCGCGCGGGCGGTCTGTGCGGGCGAGAAGTCGAGCGCGGTCGTCTCGACGCCCATACGGGCGAGGAAGACCGCCTCCTTCCCTTCGGCCGAGCCCAGCTCCAGGGCTGTGCGCGGCTGTCCGAGGAAGCCGGCTCCCGGGCCGTGCCCGGGATACTGCGTCCACTCGAAGGAGTCGACGACCGGGGGCGACGGCGCCCCGTCCCCTTTGTGCGGCTTGTACGTGTCCCAGTACTCGGGGAGGCTCTTCGACGTGAGAGGCATGCGTTTCCTCGCAGGGTGCGGGCGATGGTGTCACCTGCCCCGTCACCGTAGGCCCGCCGCCTCCCGCCCGGGCCCGGACGGGACGGCTTCACCCGAACGTGCTGCGGCTCGTACGGGCTCCTTCATTACTCGCCGTAACTGCCATTGCTCTTGATCTCTCCCCCTTGCTCCCTGGCGGGTCAGCGCCACCCACAGACGCGGGCGTCGGTTATCCGTCGGGGCGTGCGGAGTTGGGCAACCGGCCGATGCACGCCGTTGGGTGCGGTCATCGTGTGAGGCGGGCGTGGATGGTCTTGCCCTGTTGGCCGGGGCCGAGGGTGATGGCGATGTGGCCGGTGAGGAGGCGGACCATGTGCCATCCGAAGCCGCCGGTGCCGTCGTTGAGGTCGGGGCACGTTCGCGCGGGGGCGCCGGGTTGAGATCGCTGACGGCGACGTCCACCGTGTGGGCGGTGGCGCTGAGGTGGAGGGTGTAGTAGCCGCCACCGTGGCGCAGGGCGTTCGTGGCGAGTTCGCAGACCACCGGGGCGAGGGTTTCCGCGGTCTCGGGGTCCGGGGCCGGGTCGAGATCCTCGATGAAGGCGCGGGCGACCCCGCGGGCGCGGGGGATGCCGGCGAGGCTGTCGTCTTCGAGAACGACAGGGGGCCCGGGAGCCACTGTGCCGGTCGTCTTCATGTCGTTCATGCGCCAACACCCCGCCTGGGTCGGTTGTGCCGCCGGGCTCAGCTTGTGCCCGGCGAGCCGGGCCTCAACCGCGTACGTCACTCTTCCGGGTGCGCAAAAGGCAGAACCTCCGTCACCACTGGTGAAGAAAATCTGTCACGGCGAGAGTAGACATCGGTACGTGCCGGGGTTAGTGTTCTGCCTGTAGCCAAGAGGTCGAAGAGGGCACGGCAGAGATGAACTGCCGTGCAAGCAGGTCCGGCAAGATGCGGAACGGCAGTGGAGTGGTGGAGCCGCAAAGGGTGGGTTCCCTCACTGACTGCCGGGCCGAGCGGCCCCAGGGGCCGCATTCAGCACCCGCAAGATCAAGCAGTACAACCGAGTAACCGAACGAGGTTAGGAGCAGCCGCCATCAGGATCGCCCGGGCGAAGCAGAACACCGCTCGGGTACCGCAGGCCCCGGATTGGAAGGTGGTCCCCGGTCACGCAGCCGCGATCCCCGCACTTCCGCCCGCCGAGGCGGACCAGCGGAACAAGAAGCCCGGTGTAGTCAGCCGGTAGATGGTGTTGAAAGCTCGGGGCCCGGGTGCCAGTACGGCACTCGGGCCCCTCGACGCGCCCCCGAAAGAAGAGGTTTATGCCCCCTCGAAGTTCCCGCCCCGTCGACAAATTCGACGACGACGACTACCCCGCCTACACCATGGGCCGGGCCGCCGACATGATCGGCACCACCCCCGCCTTCCTCCGCGCTCTCGGCGAGAACCGGCTGATCACCCCGCCCCGCTCCGAAGGCGGCCACCGCCGCTACTCCCGCTACCAACTACGCATCGCCGCACGCGCCCGCGAACTCGTCGACGACGGCACCCCCATCGAAGCAGCCTGCCGGATCATCATCCTCGAAGACCAACTCGAAGAAGCCCAGCGCATCAACGAAGAACTGCGCACCCGCGACGCCACCTCGTAACGGCGTTCCAACACCGACCCGGCCGAACTGATCACCGCCGCGGACCCGACCAGAACCGTCCGCACACCGAGAATCACCAGGGCCTTACCGCTCAGCGGACCGGTGTCGTCTGGGCCAGGGCGATGCGCCAGTCGTCGCCCTGGCGGGTCAATACGTAGGTCATGGCACCGACCGAAGGCAGCTCGGACGTGCCCTCCGCTTCGGACCGTTCGTCGTGCACGGTCTTGGTGAGGCTGACGACAGCGACGTCTGGGGTGGTGAACCGGATGTCGTCGACCTCCAGCGAGGTCCGGATGTCCTTGAGCGGGGAAGAGAGCGCTTCGGCCATCGCCGAAGCGAAGGCTTCACGCCCGAAGAGGCGCCGCCCGGCCAAGTTGACGATCACCAAGTTTGCGGTGTGCAGCGCAGGCAGCGCGTCCGGGTCGGTCTGCGCCTCCTGGGACCGCGCGACCAACTCGCGGATCTTCTGCTCGTCTGCGTCGCTGGTGGGGAGAGTGGAGTTCGTGGTGTCCATGGAGGAAAACCTAGAACTTTAACTTAAGTTGAAGTCAACTCCTCTCGCTGGCCGCCAGGTGATAGGGCGCGATAGCTGGCGAGTCCTCGACCCGGCGCCGCTGGGTGAGGCGGGCGTTCAGGTGGCGGTGCCGCCGGTTTCGCAGACGTGCTTGCCATGGGCTGTCTGGCCGGTGATGTTGCTGCGGGAGACCGCGGGGGCCTCGGCGTCGCTGAAGCTTTCGCCGCTGACAGAGCTCTTGCCTGCTCGGTAGACGGTGCGCTCAAGGGTGGCCGTGGGAGTGGCCTGCTGACGCACGAAGCTGCCTTTGCCGTGCTGGGAGACGACGACGCCCAGCTTCCGCAGCTCGCCCCACGGCCGAACGGACGGTGGGGCGTGATACGCCGTAGACCTCGATGAGTTCGGCTTCGCTGGGGCGCTTGCGGTGCGGGCCCGCGCCTACGGGGTTTGCCCGCGGGAGCTGGCGGCAACGCGGCCGGAGTTGCGCCGCTGAGGGGCCATGCAAATCAGGTGTGATGACGTGCGTGTGAATACCCAGTTCGCAAAAGGATGCGACCTGAAGTTGCCTGAGACCGAGCGCCCATCCAAGGCGTGAGCAGGCGACCTGCGGCTCGTACGGCTCCTGACTCCGCGCCCGACGCCCCGCCCCACGGCCCAAGCCCCACGCCCGGGTACGGTCGACTGCCGGCCCTCCACGGCGCACCACTCCACAGGAAGGCGGCGAGAGCCCGTGAGCATCTTCGACTCCCCCGTCCCGCGGTTCCATCTGGCCGTGCCCGTCGACGACTTGGACGCCGCACGCCGCTTCTACGGCGACGTCCTCGGCCTGGAACAGGGCCGCAGCGCGGAGACCTGGACGGACTGGAACCTCCACGGGCACCAGTTCGTCACCCACCTCGCACCCGGCCACGGCGGCGCGGCGCCCGGCGGTGCGCACAACCCCGTCGACGGCCACGACGTGCCCGTGCCGCACTTCGGCCTGATCCTCGCCGTGCCCGAGTTCCACAAGCTGGCGGACCGGCTGCGTACGGCCGGCACGGAGTTCGTCATCGAGCCGTACGTACGGTTCGAGGGGCAGCCGGGCGAGCAGTGGACGATGTTCCTGCGCGATCCGGCCGGAAACGCCCTGGAGTTCAAGGCGTTCGCCGACGATGCGCAGGTCTTCGCCACCGGTTGAGTCACGGCAAGAGCCTCACCAGAGCAAGAAACGACCCCGGCCGGTGCGACACCGGACGGGGTAGACCGTCTTGGCTCAGCTTCTCGGAGCAGGTTCGCTGCCACTCAGCCGACGACATGCCTTCGGCGGCCTCTGCAAGCGCCTTGGCTGACGCTGTCTTGAGCTTGGTCCGTGCTGCGTCGACCCATACGGATCTTCCTCTGGGCGAATCATCGCGTGTTCGGTCTGAGACCGATATGCACCGCATCGAGTTCGCGTGTCGACTGCTTGGACACACGGCCACCGTCCAGGAGGAGACCAACGCGGTCTCTCAGGCGATGACGAGGCTGGGATCGGTGGGATCGGTGGCAAGCAAGCCAGGACGTGAAGCGAGGAATGCCCACACCGAATGAACGTTGAGGTCTGCACAACCCAAGTCGGGATGGAGGCGGTCCACCAGGCTGCGCGGCAGCGCTCCCCCGTCCCGGAGTCGGGGCGAACGGTCATTCATGAACGAATCATCCGCTCGGGGCAGGCGGCCCGAACCCAGCCGATATGCCCTGGTGGTGGCCGGGGCCGCCGGTGGTGTGACGGAGAGGCAGTGGGTTCTGCCGGCGTGGCAGGTTGCTGACGCGCGCAGGGCCGTTGGGATGATGCCCCGTCATGTCTCTTGGGGCACCGTTTCGGAATCTCATATTACTGGCAGCACAGGTCGGGAAGCACCGGGACTTTCCGGTCCTCCCTGGCCGTCGCCTCCACCGACGACCGGCAGCGCCCGTCGAGGGGCCTGCCCACTGCAGAAAAGAGACACGATGAAGCCCACCCGCGTCGTCCTCGCCGCCGCCGGCGCTGCTTTGGCCGCAGGCACCCTCACTGCCCCCGCCGCGCACGCCGCCACCGCCGTGCCCTGCTCCGCAACCGCTCTCATCGACGCCATCAACGACGCCAACGCCAACGGCGGCGACACCCTCGTTCTCGCCTCAGGCTGCACCTACGACCTCACCGCCGCCGACAACGACGAGAACGGCCTCCCCGTCATCACCACACCCATCACCATCGTCGGCAGCAACACCACCATCGCCCGCAACGCTTCAGCCACCGACCAGTTCCGCATCTTCGAAGTAGGCGACGGCGGACGCCTCAGCCTCCAACGACTCACCATCCGAGGCGGGGACACCACCGGCGAGGGCGGAGGCATCCTCACATCCACCGGAGGCAACCTCCGCCTCGCCGACGTCACCGTCACCGAGAACACCTCCGCCGCCGACGGAGGCGGCGCCAAGATCACAGAGGATGCCACCGCGACCATCGCCAACAGCACCTTCAGCAACAACGACGCAGGCGATGAAGGCGGAGGTCTCAGCAACGACGGCACCACCACCCTGGGCACCACCACCCTCAACAACAACAACGCAGACAACTACGGCGGCGGGCTGGACAGCGACGACGAAACCCTGACCGCCAGCAGAACCACCATCCGCAACAACGAAACCGGGGAGGGCAGCGCCGGCGTTGACTCCGACGGCGGCACCGTCACCATCAGCAACAGCAACATCAGCGACAACACCACCATCGGTACTTTCGCCGCCGGCATCTACAACGATGCGGACTCCATGACCCTCAACACCACGATCGTCAGGGACAACACCAGCACCGGCGACGGCTCCGAAGGGGGCGGCATCTACAACACCAGCCCCCTGACCCTCCGCAACTCCACCGTCACCGGCAACAGCCTCCCGGGAGCCAACGGACAAGGCGGCGGCATCTACAGCGACGACGGACCCGTGTCCCTGATCAGCAGCAGAGTCACCGGCAACAACGCCACCGGAGCCGGCGGCATCTACAACGACAGCGCACCCCTGTCCCTGATCAGCAGCAGAGTCACCGGCAACAACGCCACCATCGCACCCGGCGGCCTATACACCGACGTCCCCATCACCTTCACCTCCTCCGCCATCACCGGCAACATCCCCACCAACTGCACCGGCAGCCCCGTCATCCCCCCCGGCTGCAACAACTGACCCACCCACCAACACCACGCCGGTCCGCACCACCCCTACACCCACAGTGCGGACCGGCCCCCACACACACGCTCCCCGCTCTACAGAAGGCCATGGCAGTCATGGTGCAGAGATCTCGAAGTTCGATGCGCCGGCAGTCGCGGCGACGCTCGGCATGCACGGTGCGCGCGTCGATCGGCACATTGGTGGCGCGGAATTGGCTTGAACTTCGGCCGCGGGTCCGGCTTCCTCACTCGCACTGAGGACGAGTCGTCATCAGCCCCCGAGAACGTGAGGGCAAGCATGAAGCTGCTGAATTCCTACGGCGCAGGTGCCATTGTTGTCGGGGTCTCAACCACGGTTACGTCCCCGCCGACTGCGTCGCCGCTCGAGTTGTTGTTGTTTCTGATCCCAACGCCGCAGGAAGAGCTGCTGTTTCTCGCATCGGAATGACCAGAGCCGTCGACGGCCCCGGTGAACTGGCTTGGGGCTCCGTTGGTGCCGTTTACTTGTCGGCAGTCCACGCTTGTATTCTGGGCGGCGGCGAGGCTGACACAAAGAATGCTCAGACCTCCGACCATGGTGCCCGCGAAGGCCGCCCTGGCAACTTTACGCATCTGCGTCTCCGGTTCCTTTAGATCTCGGCCGCGACGAGTGAATTTCTCGCGCTCGATCCCAGGTTATTTGCGCAGACCGAGACGGAAGTTCTGCAACACGCGTCTCCGGCCGCATTCGGGCCACTGGCCGGCGTTCGTGCCCGGTCTGCGGAAACATCGTTCGGGGCCCTGTTACAGCGACCGAGCGTAGCGACGTCGTGTGAACCATTTCCGGGGATCGAGGGACCAAGTCATGTCCCGGAGTAACGCGCTGTCGTTGGCGTTATGACCGAATTCGGGGAACACGACCTGGGAGGTTGGTGTGCAGATGAGGGTGGAGAGGGTGAGCCGCCCACGGCATCCGCGCGTTCGCCGACGACGCGCAGGTCTTCGCCGTGGACTGAGCCCGCGCATCAGGCCACGGCGCACGGACGAGGGCCCCGGGATCGCACGCGAACAGCGTGCGATCCCGGGGCCCTTGAGTCCGGAGAGCCGGTCAGCCGACGATGCCGGAGGCGCCTTCGACGGCGGGGACGCCGGCGTTCACGGTGCCGTTGACGCCGACCACGTCCACGTTGGCGGCCACGCCGCCCGGGCCGGGCGTGACGGCGACGTCGGCGATACCGCCGCCGACGGTCGCGCTGACGCCACCGGACACGTTGTCGAGGTCGGCGTCGGAGAGTTCGGCGGTCTCGATCCGGGATATGTCACGCATGAAGGTTCCAATCGATGAGCGGGAGCACTGCTCCGGCAGAGCCGGAGTTAGGGATCAGACCATCTGGACGCTCTCCTCTGCCACTTGTCACACTCGTCTCCCCCATGACCCTCACGTGATCTTCTGATTCGTTACTGACTCTCAGCCCCGCCCCACCGGACCGGTGGCACCCGGGCGCGCGCAGGGCCCCGGTACGCATGCGTCGCACACGCCCCGGGGCCCCTGAATGCGAAGGAGCTCCTCGCGGTCAGCCCACCAGGCCGGTGACACCGCCCACGGCGGGCAGGCTGCCGGTGAGACCGGGGGCGCCGGCGGCCACGCTCCCCGCGACGCCACCGACGCCGTCGACGCCGCCGGCCACGCTGCCCGCGACGCCGTCCAGGCCTGCGGCGAGGTTGCCGCCGACGGTGGCGCCCACGCCGCCGGACACGTTGTCGAGGTCGGCGTCGGAGAGTTCGGAGGTCTCGATCTGGGGAGTGATGTCACGCATGGTGGCTTCCAATCAACAGGGCGGGGACAGTCCTCCGGTGAATCCGGAGGTCGGGGGATCAGAACATGTTCGCGGACCCCGCTGCCACTCGTGGAAACCGTCTCCGCACGATCCTCACGTGATCCGAAACTCTGTGACCGGAATGGATCAGCCGTGTCCTCCGCGGCCTGCCCGGAGGCCGACGCGTGCCCAGAGTTGCTTGTGGTCGGAGTGCTCGGAGTAGCTCACGCTGCTGGACTCGACCCGTACGGACGGCGACACGAAGAGGTAGTCGATCTTCCCGCTGCTGTGGGTCGGCTCCCCCGAGCGGCAGTGCGCGTACCTAGTGCGCGGCAGTTCCGCCGCCTTCCGCCCGGGCTTCATCTCATCGCCGCAAGGGCTCGCGGCCTCCTTGAACGCGCCGCGGGCACCGCGTCCGTACCCGCGGTCGTAGAGGCGGTCCAGCGTCGCGGAGAGCGGCAGGTCGTTTATGTCTCCGCCGAGCAGGACGGTGTAGTCCTCGTACCGTGAGGTCAGGACCTGCTCGGCCGTCGCCACCTCGCGCTTGCGGCTGTCCAGGAACTCGCCCCCGGCGGGCGTGAGATGGGCGGAGCAGGCGACCAGCTTCCGGGGCTCGGAACGTACGCAGACCATTTCGCGGTACTCGTCGCCGGAGGTGGAGCCGAGCTGGTGCACGTCGGTGTCGTCCTTGTCGAAGCCCAGGCCGTGACGGAAGACGATCGTGTTGCCGAAGTCGGTCGGGTGGTGGCAGCGGGCGGGGCTCCCGGGGTTCCTGGCGAGGTTCCTGACCGGGCTGAACAGCACCGTGTAGCCGGGCAGTCGGTCCTCCAGACGCTCGTCCCAGTCGCGGCAGGTCTCCTGCATCGCGACGAACGCGGGCTTGCGGTTCTTCACATCCTCGGCGAAGGCGTCGGGCGGCCCGTTCTTCTTCCCGCCGTGCTCGGTCGTGCCGCCGGCCATGTTGAACTGCCCGATGACGTACTCGCCCGACGAGGACGCGGGCTTCTCGGGCCGGGTCTCCGCGTCCGAGCCGGCGACCAGCACCGCCGCGGCCACGAGACCCGCGGCCACGACACCGGCCAGCGGAGCAATCACGCGACGGATGGCGCCCTCCATGGTCCGGTCCCCGTGTGTGAAGTTTCGGTCTCGGTACGCGCGCAAGCATGCAGAGGCGCACGAGGGGCGTCAACAGAGACATCCGCCGCCTGCCCGCCACCCGGGGTGGCCGGTCACACAGCGTTATCGGAGGGAAACGGCGGCCTCCGGACGGTTAGGATTCCGGGCATGGCGGCCACTGGATCAGAGCAGACGGGATCGAAGGCGTACTACGTCACGACCCCCATTTACTACGTGAACGACGCTCCCCACCTGGGCCACGCCTACACGACCGTCGCGGGCGACGTGCTCACGCGCTGGCACCGTCAGCGCGGCGAGAAGGTGTGGTACCTCACCGGCACGGACGAGCACGGTCAGAAGATCATGCGCACCGCGGACGCACACGGGGTCTCCCCGCAGGAGTGGTGCGACAAGCTCGTCGAGGAGGCGTGGAAGCCCCTCTGGGAGCATCTCGACATCCGCAACGACGACTTCATCCGTACGACGGAGAAGCGGCACACCGAACGCGTCCGCGAGTTCGTCCAGGATCTCTACGACAAGGGCGAGATCTACCAGGGCGGCTACGAGGGCCCGTACTGCGTGGGCTGCGAGGAGTACAAGACCTACGGCGAACTCCTCGACGGCGAAGGGGATTTCGAGGGCCAGAAGCTGTGCCCCATCCACCGCGCGCCGGTCGAGATGCTCCAAGAGGAGAACTACTTCTTCAAGCTCTCCGAGTACGGCCCGAAGCTGCTGGAGCACTACGAGCGGAACCCCGGGTTCATCCAGCCCGAGTCCGCGCGGAACGAGATCGTGAACTTCGTCCGGCAGGGCCTGGAGGATCTGTCGATCTCGCGCTCGACCTTCGACTGGGGCGTCAAGGTGCCCTGGGACGACAAGCACGTCATCTACGTCTGGATCGACGCGCTGCTCAACTACGCCACGGCGGTGGGTTACGGCGCGGACCAGGAGCGCTTCGAGCGGACGTTCCCCGCGGACGTGCACCTCGTCGGCAAGGACATCCTCCGCTTCCACACGGTGATCTGGCCGGCGATGCTGATGGCCAACGGACTGCCGCTGCCCGGCAAGATCGTGGCGAACGGCTGGCTGATGGTCGGCGGCGAGAAGATGTCCAAGTCGAACCTGACGGGCATCTCCCCGCAGCAGCTCACCGAGCACTTCGGCGTCGACGCCTACCGCTGGTACTTCATGCGTGCCATCGCCTTCGGACAGGACGGATCGTTCTCCTGGGAGGACTTCTCCGCCCGCTACACGAGCGAACTGGCCAACGACTACGGGAACTTGGCGTCCCGCGTCGCGGCCATGGTCGGCAAGTACTTCGGCGGCGCGCTGCCGGAGGCGACGGCGCACGGCGAGGCCGAACAGGCAGTCGTGGACGGACTCGCGAAGGCCGTCGCCACGGCGGACGAACGCATCGGCGACGAGCTGGACTTCTCCGGCGGCATCGCGGCGGTCTTCGACTTCATCAAGCAGGTCAACGGCTACCTGACGGAGCAGGAGCCCTGGAAGGTCGCCAAGGACAAGTCGGACGAGGCCCAGGCACGGCTGGCCACGATCCTCTACACGGCCGCCGAGTCGCTGCGCGCCTGCGCGGTGCTGCTGAGCGCGATCATGCCGGAGTCGTCTGCGAAGCTGTGGGACTCGCTGGGCGCCGAGCCGCATCTCGGCCCGCTGGCGGACCAGCCCGTGGGCGACGCGGCCCGCTGGGGCCAGCTCCCCGCCGGCGCGACGGTCACGAAGGGCGCGGCGCTCTTCCCGCGGCTCGAGGACTGAGGAAGCGGCCTGTACATCAGGTGGGCCGGCCCTTGGTCGGCCCACCTGAGAGGGCTACCCGACGAGTTCGATCACGCAGCGCGCACCCCTGCCGCGCTTGAGCGTCGCGTCAGTCGTGACCAGTGGCACGTCCAGCTTTTCCGCAAGGGCCACATACGAGGCGTCGTAAGCGGTCAGCGCTGGAACAACTTCGCCGCCGAGCGGGTGGGCGGGCGGACGGACGGACGGACGGACGGGAACGACCGGAGCCACGAAGGCGCCGCACCCGGCCACGCAGCCACCACCGATACACACGCCCCCGGCAGGGTTAGAGCTTCGGCTTGCGCACCGACAGGTGCAGCTCCCGCAGCCGGGCCTCGTCGACCTCGCTCGGCGCACCCATCAGCAGGTCCTGGGCGTTGCCGTTGAGCGGGAAGGCGATCGTCTCGCGGATGTTGGGCTCGTCCGCGAGCAGCATCACGATGCGGTCGATGCCCGGGGCGATGCCGCCGTGCGGCGGCGCCCCGAAGCGGAACGCCCGGAGCATGCCGCCGAATTCGCGCTCGACGTCCTCCTCCGAGTAGCCCGCGATGCCGAACGCCTTGAACATGATCTCGGGTTCGTGGTTACGGATGGCGCCCGAGGAGAGCTCCACGCCGTTGCAGACGATGTCGTACTGCCAGGCCAGGACGTCCAACGGGTCCTGCGTCTGCAGCGCTTCGAGGCCGCCCTGAGGCATGGAGAAGGGGTTGTGGGAGAACTGGACGGCGCCGGTCTCCTCGTCCTTCTCGAACATCGGGAAGTCCACGATCCAGCAGAAGCGGAAGACGCCTTCCTCGAAGTGCCCCGCGCGCTTGGCGGCTTCGACGCGGACCGGGCCCATGACCTTCGAGACCTCGTCGAACTCTCCCGCTCCGAAGAAGACCGCCGTGCCCGGCTCGGCCTTCAGCGCGGTCAACAGCTGCGAGACGTCGTTCTCGTCGAGGAACTTGGCGATCGGGCCGGTGAGCGTACGGTCCTCGCCCACACGGACCCAGGCCAGACCCTTCGCACCCTGCTCGACAGCGAACTCGCCCATCTGGTCGAAGAACCGGCGCGGCTGGTCCGCTGTGTCCGGCACGGACAGCGCCCGTACGTGCTTGCCCGCGAAGGCCTTGAATCCCGAGTCCTTGAAGATGTCCGAGACGTCCACGAGCTCCAGCTGCGCACGCAGATCCGGCTTGTCCGTCCCGTACTTGAGCATCGCCTCGCGGAACGGGACGCGCGGGAAGGGCGAGGTGCACTCGCGGCCGCCGCCCAGCTCCTGGAAGAGATCGGTCATCACCTTCTCGATGACTCCGAAGACGTCCTCCTGCTCGACGAAGCTCATCTCCATGTCGAGCTGGTAGAACTCGCCGGGCGAGCGGTCCGCGCGGGCGTCCTCGTCGCGGAAGCAGGGCGCGATCTGGAAGTAGCGGTCGAAGCCGGCGATCATCAGCAGCTGCTTGAACTGCTGCGGCGCCTGCGGCAGTGCGTAGAACTTCCCGGCATGCAGCCGCGACGGTACGAGGAAGTCCCGCGCGCCCTCGGGGGAGGTGGCCGAGAGGATCGGCGTGGCCAGCTCGTTGAAGCCCTGGGCGACCATCTTCTCGCGGATCTTCGCGATGACCTGCGAGCGCAGCACGATGTTGCGGTGCATGCGCTCGCGGCGCAGGTCGAGGAAGCGGTATTCGAGGCGCTTCTCCTCGTTGACGCCGTCGTCGGCGTTGATGGTGAAGGGGATCTGCTCGGAGGCGCCCAGCACCTCCACCTCGCCGACCTCCACCTCGATCTCCCCCGTCGGCAGCTCGGGGTTGACGTTGTCGGCGCCGCGCTCGCTCACCTTGCCGTCGACCCGTACGACGGACTCCTTCGAGAGCGAGCTGAGGCGGTCGTGCACCTCGGCCTGTTCGGGACGTACGACGAGCTGCACGATGCCGTGGTGGTCACGGAGGTCGATGAAGAGGATGCCGCCCAGGTTCCGCCTGTTGTGCAGCCAGCCGCTCAGACGGACGTCCGTGCCGACGTCCGGAGCACGGAGCTCGCCGCAGGTGTGGGAACGGTACCGGTGCATCTGTCATCCAGTCGTCGGGTGGGCAGCACTTGACCCAGATACCTGGGGGCACCCCCATGCCGGAGGCTATGGGGGCAGTCGGCCCTTCAGACTACCGCCCTGGCTCAGCCCCGCTCGCCCCGTATTCCCGAACGCACATAAAGTGGGACAATGCACACCGAGGACGTGCTGAGGGCCACCCGGACCGGGCTGTGGCGTTGGGACAGCGCGACCGGTGCCTCGACCGTAGACGTCCGCACCGCGGAGCTCCTCGGTCTGCCATTCAGACAGGACGCGTCGTCCGACAGGGGCGAGCGGCCCCTCTCGGTGGCCGGGCCGGGCTCCGAGGTCCCCTCGGGAGCCGGCGCGGAACCCGGCACCGGCCCGGGCGCCGGGGCGGCGAAGGACTCCATCACGCTGGCCGAGCCCTCCATCCGCTCGCGCATCCACTTCGCCGACTACGTCGAGCTGACCGCGACGGCCACCCTGGCGCTGGCGGAGTGGGAGCTCGTCGAAGCCGTACTGCGCGTCGTCGACGAGGACGGTCACGTCGTACGCACGGTGCGGACCCGCATGGTGCCGGTGGAGGAGGACGGAGCGCTCTCACTCATCGGCACCGTCGCCCAGCTGCCCGAATCCACCGGGAAGGCGTCGCACGAAACCGAGGAGGGCCATCAGCACAGCCGTGAGGCGTTCCTGCTCCACACCGGACGCGCGCTCGCCGAGGCGCGCACCACCGCGGAGGTGCTGCGGGTAGCGGGCTCACTGGTCATCCCCGGCTTCAAGACCCGGGCCCTCGCGGTCTTCAGCCTGGAGCGGGGGCGGCTGATCCTCGTGGGGCCCGCCGCGCAACGGCCCGTGCCGCAGCATCTGCTTCCCTTCATCGACATGTCCGTGGAGGCCGACCATCCGGCCGCGGCCGTCGTACGCTCCGGGCGGGCGATCTACCTGCCGGCCCCCGAGGACTACCGGCGCGAGTTCCCCGCCGCGTGGCCCCAGGTCGAGCCGATCGGCAACCGGGGATGGGCCTTCCTGCCGCTCGTGATCTCCAATCGCACGCTGGGCGCGTGGATGGTGGCCTTCCCCGAGCCCGTGGAGTTCACGCCGGAGGGCAGGTCGCTGCTGACGAACGTCGCGCGGATGCTGGCCCAGGCGATCGCCCGTACGTCCATGCACGAGATGGAGCTCCAGCTCTCCTCAGGTCTGCAGCGCACTCTCAGGCCCACCCGCAGGCCCGGGATCGAGGGCATGAAGCTCGCGGCCAGATACATGCCCTCGGGCGGCGGGCTGGACGTCGGCGGCGACTGGTACGACGTGATCCCGCTGCCGTCGGGCCGTACGGCACTGGTGATCGGCGACGTCCAGGGCCACGACGTGCGCGCGGCGGGCATCATGGCGCAGCTGCGCATCGCCCTGCGCGCGTACGCGGCGGAGGGGCACCGGCCGGACGCCGTGCTGGCACGTGCCTCGCGCTATCTGGCGGGCATCGGGCGGCCCGAGGTGATGACGGGCAGCCCGGACGAGGGGGGCGGCGCGGGCACCGCACAGGGGCAGCTGACCGGAGGCTTCGCGGACGACGAGCGCTTCGCCACCTGCCTCTACATGGAGGCCGACCCCGTCACGGGCACGCTCGACATCGCCCGCGCGGGCCACCCCGACCCGGCGATCTGGCTCGCCGACGGCACGATGCTGATCAGGGCCACCGCCGGCGGGCTGCCCCTGGGCATCGAGCCCGGCACGGAGTATCCGACGACGCGGCTGGTGCTGGAGCCCGGGGAGACGCTGCTGGCGTGCACGGACGGCCTGATCGAGATCGGCGGGCACACCATGGAGACCGGCTGGCGGCGCATCCAGTCGGTCTTCAGGGAGCTGGCCGCCGGAAGCACGGGCACGCCCGCCGATCTGGAGCAGTTCGCCGACGCCCTGATCCGCTCGGCACAGCAGCCGCTGTCCGGCGAGGCCGCGGGGCCGCTCGCCGACCGCCGCGAGGACGACATCGCGCTGCTGCTGTTGACCCTGGACCCCGCCTACGCCGTCGAGCGCGCCGCCGCGGCCGCCGGGGTATCGCGGCGTACGACGTTCACGGTCGCGCAGGCCGAGCCCGACCGGATCGGCGAGGCCCGGCACCAGCTCCAGGGCATGCTCTTCGACTGGGAGAGCGAGGACCAGATCGACGGCGCGGTGCTGATGCTCTCCGAGATGCTCACGAACGTGCTGGTGCACACCGAGGGCGACGCGATCATGGTCGCCGAGTGCAGCGGCAACCGCGGGAACCGGCTGCTGCGCGTGGAGGTCTCCGACACCAGCGACGCACTGCCGCACCGCCGCACGCCCGGCGAACTGGCCTCGTCAGGCCGGGGGTTGATGATGATGGAGATGCTGGCGGGGTCGTGGGGGGTGGACCCGCGCGGCGAGGGCAAGAGCATCTGGTTCGAGATGCGCGAGAACATCGCGGCGCCCGCGTGGGCGTGACAGTCCTGGCGGACGGCCGAACCCCCGTCCCCGCGGCCTCCCCTTCGGCTTCGCCCGGTGGCGGTGCCCCGGGGCAAACAGCCGGACGCGGTCTCCCCGGGCCCTGCGGCCCGGTTCGGGCACACTCCGCTCGCTGCGAGCGGCACCACGCCGGACGTCTCCGGCGAAGCCAGGGGAGCTCAAGAGCCATGTCCGGTCACGCCAACAGGCCCATGGATGCGGCCAGTTGGCCGCCGAACCGGAAGATGCTCGCCACAGCCCCAGGCCCGGTCCGGGCGCCCAGGCCCCCGGCGAAGCCAGGGGAGGTTCGGCCGAACCGTCCGGCGGCGACGGACCGCCCGCCGCGACCGGTCCTCGAACCGCCACCGTCGCAAGGCTCACCGTCGCGGCGGGTCACCGTCGCGGTGTCCGCCGCCGCGGCGGCACAAGAGCCGGCCGTGACCGGGGCACGCCCCTGGCCGTTCCCCCTGGCCTCCGGCCGGGCAGGGACACACCCACCGGAGAGAAACCCGGAGGGACTCCCCGGGGCCTCCGGGGCACTCCCGCCAAGCGCCGGGGAAGCCAGGGGAACCCCGGGCCGCAAGGCCCAGCGCACATCGGCTGTCCTGCCGGGAGACCGGCTACCCGTACATGCGCCGCATCGCGAAGTCGACCATCTCCTCGACCGCCTTCGCGTCGAAGACGATGCGGTGGTCGCCCTCCATGTCCAGCACGAAGCCGTAGCCGGAGGGGAGCAGGTCCAGGACCTCGGCGCCCGTGATCACGAAGTAGCGGGACTCCTTGCCCGCGTACCGGCGCAGCTCCTTGAGCGTCGTGAACATCGGGATCACCGGCTGCTGGGTGTCGTGCAGCGCCAGGAAGCCGGGGGTCTCGCCGCGCGGGCAGTAGACCTTCGACGTCGAGAAGATCGACTGGAAGTCCTCCGAGGTGAGCGTGCCGTTGGTGAACGCCCGCACGGTCTCGCGGAGCGACGGCGGCGACGCCTGCTCGGGGTAGAGCGGCTGCCCGTTCGCGTGCTGCTGGCCCTGGTGCCCGTACTGGGGAGGAGCCTGGTGCTGCGTGTACTGCTGATGGCCAGGCTGCTGGTGGTGGACGTGCTGCTGCCCGGCATGCGGGTAGCCCTGCCCCGCGGACGCGGTCTGGTCGTAGCCGTACATGGAAGAAAGAGTAACGAGTCACAGATGGGCGGTTAGGGCTTGCTTCTTATTACCGACGGGTAGCATCATCTTGAGCAGACACAGACTGCGTGACACAGCTGACTACCTGTCCGTCGAGTGAGACCACACGGAGCCGTTGCCATGGGGCACTACAAGTCGAATCTCCGCGACATCGAGTTCAACCTCTTCGAGGTGCTCGGCCGCGACACGGTGTACGGCACCGGACCGTTCGCGGAGATGGACGTGGACACCGCGAAGAGCGTGCTGACCGAGATCGCGCGCCTCGCCGAGAACGAACTGGCCGAGTCCTACGAGGACTCCGACCGCAATCCGCCCGTCTTCGACCCGGAGACCAACACCGCTCCGGTGCCCGAGTCGTTCAGGAAGAGCTACCAGGCGTACATGGACGCCGAGTGGTGGCGCCTGGGCACCCCGGAGCAGATCGGCGGCACCACCGCACCGCGCTCGCTGCTGTGGAGCTTCGCGGAGACAGTCCTGGGCTCCAACCCGGCGGTGTGGATGTACGCGTCCGGCCCGGCCTTCGCGGGTGTCGTCCATGACGAGGGCACCGAAGAGCAGCTGAAGATCGCCCAGTTGATGGTCGACAAGCAGTGGGGCTCCACGATGGTGCTCACCGAGCCGGACGCGGGCTCGGACGTCGGCGCCGGCCGCGCCAAGGCCGTGCAGCAGGACGACGGCAGCTGGCACATCGACGGCGTGAAGCGCTTCATCACCTCCGGTGAGCACAACCTCTCCGAGAACATCGTGCACTTCGTCCTCGCCCGCCCCGAGGGCCACGGTCCCGGCACCAAGGGCCTCTCGCTCTTCCTCGTACCGAAGTACGACTTCGACTGGGAGACCGGTGAACTCGGCGAGCGCAACGGCGTGTACGCCACCAACGTCGAGCACAAGATGGGCCTGAAGGTCTCCAACACCTGCGAGCTGACCTTCGGTGCGAACGGCCCCGCCAAGGGCTGGCTGCTCGGCGAGAAGCACGACGGCATCCGCCAGATGTTCAAGGTCATCGAGTTCGCGCGGATGATGGTCGGCACGAAGGCCATCGCGACGCTCTCCACGGGCTACCTCAACGCCCTGGAGTACGCCAAGGAGCGCGTGCAGGGCGCCGACCTGGCCCAGTTCACCGACAAGAACGCGCCCCGCGTCACGATCACGCACCACCCCGACGTGCGCCGCTCGCTGCTCACGCAGAAGGCCTACGCGGAGGGCATGCGCGCGCTCGTCCTCTACACCGCGTCCGTGCAGGACGAGATCATGATCAAGGAGTACCGCGGTGAGGACGCCTCCGCGGCGCAGCGTCTGAACGACCTCCTGCTGCCGATCGTGAAGGGCTACGGCTCGGAGAAGTCCTACGAGCAGCTCGCGCAGTCGCTGCAGACCATCGGCGGCTCCGGCTACCTGCAGGAGTACCCGGTCGAGCAGTACATCCGGGACGCCAAGATCGACACCCTCTACGAGGGCACCACCGCGATCCAGGGCCAGGACTACTTCTTCCGCAAGGTCGTCCGCGACCAGGGCCAGGCGCTCACGACGCTCTCGGAGGAGATCAAGAAGTTCCTGGCCGAGGCGAAGGGCGGCGAGGAGCTGGCCGGGGCCCGCGAGGAGCTCTCCCGCGCGGCGGTGGAGCTGGAGGCGATGGTCGGAGCCATGCTGACCGACCTGGCCGCCACGGAGAAGGACGTGAAGTCGATCTACAAGGTCGGCCTCAACACCACGCGCTTCCTGATGGCCTCCGGGGACGTCGTCATCGGCTACCTGCTGCTGCGCGGCGCGACCGTCGCCGCGGAGAAGCTGGCCGACGCCTCCGTCTCCCTCTCCCCCAAGGACGAGGCGTTCTACGAGGGCAAGGTCGCCGCGGCGAAGTTCTTCACCTCGAACGTGCTGCCCGCCGTGGCCATGGAGCGCACGCTGGCCGAAAACGTCGACTCCTCGCTGATGGAGCTCGACGAGGCCGCTTTCTGAGCGTCCCGGTGTACTGACGGTCCCGGCCGTGGTGGCCGTCCTGGCCGTCCCGGCCGTCCACATACGGGCGGCCGGCGGCGGCCACTGAGATCCCCCCATGCGGAACGTCCTTCTCCTCCCGGCAGGGCAGGGGAAGGACGTTTCGCCTTCGTATGCTGGTCGTATGACCCCAAGCTCGCAGAGCACCGCGCCGCCGCACCCTGCGGCCCGTGCCCACACCGACAGCCTCATCGGCTTCCTCTCGGACTCGCCCACGCCGTACCACGCGGTGCGCAGCGCGGCGGAGTTGCTGGAGAAGGCGGGCTTCCGGCAGCTCGACGAGACGGAAGCCTGGGACTCGGCCGGCGGCGGCGCCGCGGCGAGCGGCCGCGGCCACTATGTGCTGCGCGGCGGCGCCCTGATCGCCTGGTACGTGCCGGCGGGCGCCGGTCCCGCCACCCCGTACCGCATCATCGGCGCCCACACCGACTCCCCCAACCTGCGCGTGAAGCCGGTGCCCGACACCGGGAGCAACGGCTGGCGGCAGATCGGTATGGAGATCTACGGCGGCACACTGCTCAACACCTGGCTCGACCGGGACCTCGGCCTCGCCGGGCGCCTCTCGCTGCGCGACGGCTCGACACGGCTGGTGGACGTCAGCCGTCCGCTGCTGCGCGTACCGCAGCTCGCCATCCACCTGGACCGGCAGGCCAACGACGGGCTCAGGCTGGACCGCCAGCGCCACATGACCCCCGTGTGGGGGCTCGGCACTCCCCACGAGGGCGACCTGATCCGGTTCGTCGCGGAGGAGGCCGGCATCCCCGCCGAGGAGGTCACCGGATGGGACCTGATGGCGCACAGCGTGGAGCCTCCCGCGTATCTGGGGCGGGACGAGGAGCTGCTGGCCGGGCCGCGCATGGACAACCTCCTCTCCGTGCACGCCGGTGCCGTCGCGCTGGCGGACGCGGCCGGGCAGGACGGTCTGGCGGCGATCCCCGTACTGGCCGCGTTCGACCACGAGGAGAACGGCAGCCAGTCGGACACCGGCGCCGACGGGCCGCTGCTCGGCTCCGTGCTGGAACGGTCCGTCTTCGCGCGCGGCGGCGGTTACGAGGACCGCGCGCGCTCGTACGCGGGCAGCGTCTGCCTCTCCTCCGACACCGGGCACGCGGTGCACCCCAACTACGCGGAGCGGCACGATCCCGGGCACCTGCCGAAGCCCAACGGCGGCCCGATCCTCAAGGTGAACGTCAACCAGCGCTATGCCACGGACGGTTCGGGCCGCGCGGTCTTCGCGGCGGCCTGCGAGCGTGCCGGTGTGCCCTGGCAGACGTTCGTGTCGAACAACGAGATGCCGTGCGGGACGACGATCGGGCCCATCACGGCGGCCAGGCACGGGATTTCGACCGTCGACATCGGGGTCGCGATCCTGTCCATGCACTCGGCGCGCGAGCTGTGCGGCGTGAACGACCCTCATCTGCTGACCCGTTGCATGAACGGATTCCTCACCGGCTGACGGACCCCGTTCGTGGCCGTCTGATTGACCTTCACCCGCCGGGGCACCCGTACGTCGTACGAAAGCCGTACAGGCAGGGCAACCGCCAATCGGAGGCAAGGAATCCATGGGCATCGTCATCTGCATCGGCATGCTGGCCGTGGGAGCGATCCTCACATTGGCCGTCGACTTCAACACCGACGCCGTCAACCTCGATGTGGTGGGACTCGTCCTGATGGCCGCCGGGCTGATCGGTCTCTCCGTCTACGTCAGCATCTTCAAGCGCCGCAGGGGCCAGGCGGCCGCACCGGTGGTCGTCGAGGAGGAACGGCGCCTGTGATCTGAGCGGAGCCGAGCAGCCGGAGCGGCTGCACGGACAGGCACACGACGACGGCCCGTGGCATCCGGCCGGATGCCACGGGCCGCCCGTTCCGTCCGGCCCTCAGGATTCCCGGCCGTCGTCCATGCCCGCGAGTACCAGCGGCAGGCGGCGCGTCCCCGACCCGGTCACGCGCACGGGCACCCCCCAGTCCTGCTGGTGCACGTGGCACGCCGGGTACTCGGCGGCCTCCCCGGCACCGTCCGGATCGTCGCACGAGGCCGCCGTCGCCGACACGTGCAGCACACCCTCCGCCACCCCCTCCGCGAGCCGCAGCCGGCGTCGCAGGTCCGTGCCCGGGCCGGCTCCCTCCGCGAGCAGCTCCGGCGGCGTCGAGCCGACCACCAGCCGCGTCGAGGGACCGTAACGGTCATCGGGTTTCTGCCCCTCGGGCGCCTGGAAGACGACGTCCAGCAGCAGTTCGCCCGGCGCCACTTCGGTCGCCGAGCGCTGCGTACGGTGCGCCACGGGATCGACCCGTACGGCCTCCTCGGGCAGCCGCAGCCGGGTCAGCCGGTGGCGGGCGGACTCGACGACCACGATCTCGGCCCGCGTCCCTTCCCCTGCCCCTTCCCCGGCGTGCTCGACCAGGACCGCGTCCGAGAGCTCACGCAAGTCCGTTGCGAGCGTGGTGACTTCGCCGGTGGCGGGGTCGTAGCAGCGCAGCGCGTGGTTGTAGGTGTCGCTGACCGCGACCCGGCCGCCGGGGAGCGCCGTGACGCCCAACGGGTGCTGGAACAGCGCCTGTCCGGCCTCCCCGTCCCGGTGCCCGAAGTCGAACAGGCCCGTGCCCGCCGCCGTACGGACGTGGAGCCCCCCGTCCGCCTGGCCGCCTGCGCGCCTGTCTGCGTGCCCGTCTGCGTCCCCGCCCTGCCGGTCTCCGTCGGCCCGCTCGATCCAGCGGACGGCGCTGGTCTCGGAGTCGGCGACCCACAGCCGCTTCCCGTCAGCCGAGGCCGACAGGCCCGACGGCTGCGCGAACCACGCCTCGGCCGCCGGACCGTCGACCAGACCCTCGTTGGTCGTGCCCGCCTCGGCCCGTACGGTGCCCTCCGCACCGCCCTCGGCGGGCGGCGTGTACGTCCACAGCTGGTGCACTCCGGCCATCGCGATCCACAGCCGCCCGTCGAACCACTCCACGTCCCACGGCGAGGAGAGGGCGACCCGCCGCGCGGGGCCGTCGGTCGCCGCGCCCTGCCACCACTGCTCGCCGGTGCCCGCCAGCGTGCGGACCTCGCCGCTGTCCGGCTCGTAGGAGCGCAGCGCGTGGTTGACGGTGTCGGCGACCACCACCGTCTTCCCGTCGGGCAGCAGCGCGAGGCCCTGCGGCTCGCTGAACCGCGCCTCGGCGGCGCCTCCGTCCACCAGCCCGCGTTCGCCGCTGCCCACGCGGCGCAGCACCGTCTCGCCGTCCGGGGCCAGCTCGACGAGCTGGTGCCGGGTCGTGTCCGACACGAGGAAGCCTCCCTCGGGCAGCCGCAGCACCTTGCCGGGGAAGCGCAGAGCGGTCGGCTCCGGTTCCGGCAGCTCATACGGGCTGCCGGCGCGGCGGAGCGTGCCCTTCGCGGCGTGCTCGCGCTCCAGCTCCGCCACGAGCCTCGTGATGGCGTGCGCGTGTCCCTCGCCCGCGTGCTGGGCGACGACGTACCCCTCGGGGTCGATGACGACGAGCGTGGGCCACGCCCGTACCGCGTACTGCTTCCAGGTCTCCAGGCCCGGATCGTCCAGCACCGGATGGGCGACCTGATAGCGCTCGACCGCGTCCACGACGGCCTGGTGGTCGGCCTCGTGTGCGAACTTCGGCGAGTGCACGCCCACGATCACGAGCGTGTCGCGGTGCCGCTCCTCCAACTCCCGCAGTTCGTCGAGCACATGAAGGCAGTTGACGCAGCAGAAGGTCCAGAAGTCCAGGATGACCGTACGGCCGCGGAGGTCCGCCAGCCGCAGATCCCTGCCGCCGGTGTTGATCCAGCCGCCCTCGCCCCGCAGCTCGGGGGCGCGGACGCGTGCCTGAGAAACCATGGTCGGAGCAACAGTCACAGCCGGGTGAGCATTCCGCCGCCACTCGGGGAAGACGTGTGCCATGAGATATCTGGTACGGGAACGGATCTTCGGCATCGGCGACGACTACTGGATCGACGACGAGCACGGGGACCACGCCTTCCTCGTCGACGGCAAGGCGCTGCGGGTGCGGCAGACCTTCCAGCTCAAGGACGTACAGGGGGAGGTCGTCGCCGTCATCCGGCGGAAGATGGTCAGCCTCTGGGAGACCATGGAGATCGAGCGCGACGGCCGGAGGCTGGCGACGGTGCGCAAGAAGCGGTTCACACCGCTGCGCAATCGCTTCAAGGCGCGGCTGGCGGACGGCGGCGCGCTGTCGGTGCACGGGAACGTGCTCGACAAGGAGTACGACATCGAGCTCGGCGGCGGCCGTCTGGCACGCATCTCGCGCAAGTGGTTCCGGATGCGCGACACGTACGCCGTCGACATCGAACAGCCCGGCTCCGATGTGCCGCTGCTGCTGTCGCTCGCGGTGTGCGTCGACGCGCTGACCGGCGACGACTGACGACGGCGCGCAGCGACCGACGTACGGCGCGGGCGTACGCGGCGGGGCCGGTCAACTGGTCCGCGCAGCAAGCGAATCGGCCGTTGTGCGCCCTTCTGCACCATTCACGCGTAACGGCCGGGCACCGTACCACCGCCAGTGCGCAAAAGGGGTCCGAATGGGCCTAGCATCGTGCCCCGAAAGCACTGCCGCGTCGGCCTCGCGCAGCGTAACTTGAGAGCACCGCACGCACCGAAGACCACGAACGTCCGTACCGCCCGAGGGGTCTCGTGACCGACCACCCAAGCCTTCAGCCATACGTCGACGCCTGGACCGAGTCCATCGAAGCGATATCAGAACTGGTGAGGCCGCTCGCCGAGGGTGAGTGGAACCGGCGCACCGCCTGCCCCGGGTGGTCGGTCCGGGACGTGGTCTCCCACATCATCGGCATGGAGTGTGAACTCCTCGGCGATCCACGGCCGATCCACACCCTCCCCCGCGACCTCTACCACGTCGTCGACGAGCCGAGCCGGCACATGGAGATCCAGGTCGACGTGCGGCGGCACCACACCGGCCCCGAGATGACGAGCGAGCTGGAGTACACCATCATCCGCCGCTCCCGTCAGCTGCGTAACGAAAAGCGCGAACCGGACGCCGAGGTACGGGACATCATGCCGGGCGGTTCGAAGGTCACCCTCGAACACCAGCTCCGGCTGCGGGCGTTCGACGTGTGGGTGCACGAACAGGATCTGCGGCGGGCGCTGGGCAAGCCCGCCAACCTCGACTCGCCGGGCGCGGCCGTGGCGCGCGACGTGCTGGTGCTGGGCCTGCCGAAGGTGGTCGCGAAGAAGGCGGGCGCTCCCGCGAACACCGCGGTCGTCTTCGACGTGAGCGGCCCGATGGAGTTCATGCGTACCGTCCGGGTCGGCGCCGACGGCCGCGGCACGGTCGACGGCAGCCCCTCGCTGGGCCCCGCGGCCACGCTGTCGCTGGACTGGGAGACGTATGTGCGGCTCGCAGCCGGGCGCGTACGGGCGGATGCCGTGGCGGAGCAGGTGAAGGTCGAGGGCGACGCGAAGCTGGCCAAGGCGATCCTGGAGAACTTCACCGTCACGCCGTGAGGGGATGACACCGGCGGGCGCTCGCGCCACGCGGCACCTGGAGCGGCGTTCGCGGCGCACCGGTTGCCCCGCCGGGCGCCGCGTGCCCGCCCCGGTCCCGCAGGAGGGCACGTCGCGGGCCGCGGTTCCGGCCGCATGGCCCGGCCGCACGGCCCGCGTGACAAGGCAAGACCGGCCGGCCGTGGGCTCGCTGCCGCCACCGCGCGCGGAGCCGCGCTGCCCGCTGCGCGCCGGCGGAACGGAGCGTACGGGCAGGCGGATGACCGGCCCGAATGCCCGTCAGGGCACCCGCGTCAGCGGGAGACCGGGACGTGCACCGCCTCCACACGGCTGGCGACGATGCGCTCACGCTCGCGCCTGTGCGCCCGCTTGCGGAGCCGCAGGATCTGCACGACGCCCAGCGCCTCCAGCACGAAGATGCTCGCGAAGCCCGCGCGGAAGCTGCCGCCGGTGAGGTCCAGCAGCACGCCGACCGCCAGCAGCGTCGTCATCGAGGCCGTGAACCCGCCCATGTTGACGATTCCCGAGGCCGTGCCCTGACGTTCCGGGGGGTTGGCCGGACGGGCGAAGTCGAAGCCGATCATGGAGGCCGGGCCGCACGCCCCCAGCACCGCGCACAGAAGCGCGAGCAGCCACATCGGCGAGTGACCGGGCCAGAGCAGCACCGCTGCCCACACTCCGGCGGTCATCGCCACCGTGCCGAGCGCGAGCGGGGCGCGCGCCGCGTGGTGCCTTGCGATCACCTGCCCGAAGACCAGGCCGACGGCCATGTTCGACAGCACGATGAGCGTGAGCAGTTCACCCGCGGTCGCACGGTCCAGGCCCTGTCCCGCGACGAGGAACGGCATGCCCCACAGCAGCAGGAAGACCATCCCCGGGAACTGGGTGGTGAAGTGCACCCACATCCCCAGGCGGGTGCCCGGCTCGCGCCAGGCCCGCAGGATCTGCCGCCGTACGTAGCCGCCGCCCAGATGCGGCGGGGAGACCACCGCGTACCCCTTCGGGTGGTCCCTGAGGAACACCACGACCAGCACCGCCAGCAGCACACCGCCCACGGCGCTGCCCGCGAACGTGGCCGTCCAGCCGAAGGCGTCGAGCACCCGGGCCAGCACCAGCGTCGTGACGAGGTTGCCCGCCATGCCGATGAGGCCGGCGATCTGCGCGATGACCGGCCCGCGCCGCGCCGGGAACCAGCGCGAGCCGAGCCTCAGCACGCTGATGAACGTCATCGCGTCCCCGCAGCCCAGCAGGGCACGGCAGGCCAGCGCGGCGGCGTACGACTCGGAGAAGGCGAAGCCGAACTGCCCCGCCGTGAAGAGCACGACGCCCAGGGACAGCACCTTCTTCGTGCCCAGCCTGTCCACCAGCAGCCCGACCGGTATCTGCATCCCCGCGTATACGAGCAGTTGGAGGATGGAGAACGTGGACAGCGCGGAGGAGTTGATGTCGAAGCGCTCCGCGGCGTCGAGCGCGGCGACGCCGAGGCTGGTGCGGTAGGTGATGGCGACGAAGTAGACGGTGACGCCCAGGCCCCAGACCGCGACCGCGCGGGAACCGCCGGGCGGGTCGCTGTGGACCGGCACGCCCGCGGAGGTGGGTGCGCTCACCGCACATCACCGTGGACCAGGTGCCGCACCCAGGTGACGTGGCGGCGTACGGCCTCCGCGGCGGCTTCCGCGTCGCCCGCCCGCACCGTCTCCGTGATCTCCGCGTGCTCGGCGATGCTCTTGGCGATGCGGTCGGGGTGCGCGTGCATCATGGCGACGCCCATCCGCAACTGCCGGTCACGGAGCTGGTCGTAGAGACGGGTGAGGATCTCGTTGCCCGTGCTCTTGACGATCTCCGCGTGGAAGCAGCGGTCGCTCACCGCGAACGCCGTGAGGTCGCCGGCGTCGGCGTGCGCGCGCTGCTCGTCCAGCAACTCCTCGAGCCGCGCGATCAGTCCGGCGTGCACCGGGTCCGACGACTTGCGCACCGCGTGCTGCTCGACGAGGAGGCGCGTCTCCACTACGTCGGTGATCTCCTGCGCCGACACGGGCAGTACGAGGGCGCCCTTCTTGGGGTAGAGCCTGATCAGCCCCTCGACCTCCAGGCGCAGCAGCGCCTCCCGTACGGGCGTACGCGATACGCCGACGGCCTCGGCGAGCTCGCCCTCGGTGAGCAGCATCCCGCCCTCGTAACGGCGGTCCAGCACGGCCTGTTTGACGTGTGCGTACACGCGGTCGGCGGCGGGCGGGCGGCGCGAGGCGGCCGGTGCCCTGGACGTCGAGGTGGACGTCGAGGTGGAGGGTGCGGAGGTCGCGAGATCGGTGGAAACGGACATGAGCACAGCTTAGATACAACACAGATGCGTGGGAGTTCGCGTCCGCGATATGGACTCGCTCCCGCTCACCCGCTCCTGAACGATGCCTCCCTGCGGCCCGGAGCAGCCCGTTCATCTCGGCTGTTACCTGGTGATATCGGCACGTCCGAGCAGGTCCAGGCCCTCGTTCTCGGCCGATCCCGCCCGCTGGAGCCGCTTCCGGCAGCAGCATGGGTTGCGAAAGAGAACGTCCGGAGTGAGGTAGATCATGAGTACGGACAAGAGACCCGAGGGGGAGGCGCAACCCGAGGGGGAGGCGCAAGAGGAACGTTCCACCGTGCTTGCCGAGCCGCGCTGGAGCACCGTGTTCCTCTACGTCGTCTGCGTGGTGGCGGCGACGGTCGCCGGCTGGCTGACCGGCATCCTGACGGACTGGCTGGCGACGCTGCCGCTGGCGTCGCTGACGGAAGTGGCCCGGATAGCCGCGGGGCTCCCCGATCCGGTGTTCCCCGTCGCGGGTGCGGTGGCGGGGTTGTGGCTCGGAGTCAACGCCCAGCGCGAGCAGTTGGCGATCCGCCTGTCGGACGACCGTGTCGTGCTCACGCGCAAGCGCCGTGAGCAGGAGTTCCTTCGCGAGACCGTCGCGGCGGTCTTCCGGGACGGCGACCAGCTCGTCCTGCTCGGCAGCGACGGCGGCGAACTCGCCCGGCAGGACTGCGACCTGGACGCCGACGGGGTCCACGCCGCCTTCACCGGGCACGGCTACGTCTGGGTGGACGCCGATCCGCACCAGGACGAGTTCCGCCGCTGGGTCCCGGACACTCCCGGACTGCCGGAGGGTGCCAACGCCATCCTCGCGGCACGCCAGAAGTCGCTGGAGAAGAAGGACTCCTCCGACGACGACGTTCAGGAACTGCGTGCGGAACTGGCCCGTCTCGGCGTCGTCGTGAAGGACGAGAAGCGGCGGCAGTACTGGAGGACGTTCGAGACCACCGCGGATCCCGCGATCGAGTAGCGGGCCCCGCCGGACCTGCCGCCCCCGTTCCCGGCCACCGCACACGGCGGTGCCGGGCCCCGTGGAGGGGGCCCGGCACGGGACTGCGCGGGCGGACGGCCGGAGGCCGTGCCCGTCAGGTCCAGGTCATCAGCCGCCTGGGGTGTTCCAGGACCGCCGCCACGTCCGCGAGCACCTTCGAACCCAGTTCGCCGTCGATCAGACGGTGGTCGAAGGCGAGCGCGAGTGTGGTCACGTCACGCGGCTTGACCTTGCCCTTGTGCACCCACGGCTGCTGCCGCACCTGGCCGAAGGCGAGGATCGCGGACTCACCGGGGTTGAGGATGGGCGTCCCCGTGTCGACGCCGAACACGCCGACGTTGGTGATCGTCACCGTGCCGCCCTGCATCGCGGCCGGGCTCGTCCTGCCTTCACGGGCCGTGGAGACCAACTCGCCCAGCGCCTGCGCCAGTTCGGGCAGAGTCATGGCCTGCGCGTCCTTGATGTTCGGGACGATCAGGCCCCGCGGCGTGGCCGCGGCGATGCCCAGATTGACGTAGTGCTTCCGCACGATCTCCTGATTCGCCTCGTCCCAGGCGGCGTTGGCCTCCGGGTGACGGCGCAGCGAGACCAGGAACGCCTTGGCGACCAGCAGCATCGGGTTGACGCGGAGCCCCTGCATGTCCGGGTCCTGCTTCAGCTCCCGTACGAGCTTCATCGTCCGCGTCACGTCCACGGTCACGAACTCCGTGACATGCGGCGCGGTGAAGGCGCTGTTGACCATGGCCTGCGCGGTGGCCTTCCGTACCCCGCGCACCGGGATCCGCGTCTCCCGGGCCGCCGTCTCACCGGCCCCCGCAGCCTCGGGCTGCGCGGGCGCGACCGCGGCGGGTGCCGGGCCCGGGACGCGGGAAGCGGCCGGGGCGGCGGCCGCGTGGACGTCCTCGCGCGTGATGACGCCGTCGGGGCCCGTCGGCACGACCGTCGTCAGGTCGATGCCGAGGTCCTTGGCCAGCTTGCGCACCGGCGGCTTGGCCAGCGGACGCCCGGGGCCGGCAGGTGCGGGGACGCCGGCGACGCCGGCCACGCTGCCTGCGCCTTCCCGGTGACCGTTCAACTCACCCTGAACGGCCGCCTGTACGGACTCCTCCACGGACTCCGGTGCACCGTTCCCGTTAGGCGGTGCGTCCGCCGCGGCCTGCGGCTTGCGCGGGCGGCGCTTGGTCGGGGAGTCCGCGACCCCGTAACCGACCAGGACGGGCTGCCGCTTGTCGCCGCCTCCGTCGCCGGACCCTTCGCGGGCCCCCTCGTCGGCGGGCACCGCCGGTCCCGCGGCCGCCTCGCCGCCGAGCGGCCCGGCCGAGGGGTCGGTGTCGACAGCGATGATCGCCGTGCCGACGTCCACGGTCGTGCCCTCGGTGAAGCGCAGCTCGTGCACGGATCCGTTGAAGGGGATGGGCAGTTCGACCGCTGCCTTGGCCGTCTCGACCTCGCAGACGACCTGGCCGTCCGTCACCGTGTCACCGGCCTGGACGTACCACTTGAGGATCTCGGCCTCCGTCAGCCCCTCGCCCACGTCGGGCATCTTGAACTCGCGGATGCGGGTCGCGCTCTCTGTCATCGTCACGACTCTCCTCAGTACGCCAGCGCGCGGTCGACGGCATCGAGCACCCGGTCAAGACCCGGAAGGTACTCGTCCTCCAACCGGGCCGGCGGATACGGCGCGTGGAAACCGCCCACGCGCAGCACCGGCGCCTCCAGGTGGTAGAAGCACCGCTCCGTGATCCTGGCGGCGATCTCCGAGCCGGTCCCCAGGAATACTGGCGCCTCGTGCACCACCACAAGCCTTCCGGTCTTCTCGACCGACTTCTGGACGGTGTCGAAGTCCATCGGCGACATGGAGCGCATGTCGATCACTTCGAGGGAACGGCCCTCCTCCTGGGCCGCGTTCGCCACCTCCAGGCACGTCTTCACCATCGGCCCGTAGGCCGCCAGCGTGAGATCGCCGCCCTCGCGGGCCACCCGGGCCGCGTGCAGCGGCGCCGGGATGGCGGTGACGTCGACCTCGCCCTTGTCCCAGTAGCGGCGCTTGGGCTCGAAGAAGACGACCGGGTCGTCGCTCTCGATGGACTGACGCATCATCCAGTAGGCGTCCGAAGCGTTCGACGGCGAGACGCACTTGAGGCCGGCCACGTGCGCGAAGAGTGCCTCGGGCGACTCGCTGTGGTGCTCGACGGCGCCGATGCCGCCCGCGTACGGGATGCGGATGACGACGGGAAGCTTGATCTTGCCCAGTGCCCGCGCGTGCATCTTAGCGAGCTGCGTGACGATCTGGTCGTACGCCGGGAAGACGAAACCGTCGAACTGGATCTCCACGACCGGGCGGTAGCCGCGCAGCGCGAGGCCGATCGCGCTGCCGACGATGCCGGACTCCGCGAGCGGGGTGTCGATGACCCGCTGCTCGCCGAAGTCCTTCTGCAGGCCGTCGGTGATGCGGAAGACGCCGCCGAGCTTGCCGACGTCCTCCCCCATGACCAGGACCTTCGGGTCGTTCTCCATCGCGGAGCGCAGGGATTCGTTGAGCGCCTTGGCGATGGGCATCTTCCGTACGTCCGGGGTGCCGGACGCGGCGGCGTCCGGGGACGCCGGCGTGGTCGATGTGGTCGAAGTAGCGGCAGCGGCCATGTCAGCGGCCCTCCCCTGCGGATTCGGCTGAGTCGGCGAACGACGCGAGGTACTCGGCGAACTGGGCGCGCTCCTCGTCGACCAGCGCGTGCCCGTCGGCGTAGACGTTCTCGAAGATCGCCATGGTGTCCGGGTCGGGCATGGTGCGGATCGCCTCACGCACGTGCTTGCCCATCGCCTCGCTCTCCTCGTCGATGGACGCGAAGAACGCGTCGTCGGCGAGCCCGTCCTTCTCCAGGTACGCGCGCAGACGCGCGATCGGGTCCTTGGCCTCCCACTCGGCGCGCTCCTCGTCCCGGCGGTACCGGGTCGGGTCGTCGGAGGTGGTGTGGGCGCCCATGCGGTACGTGAACGCCTCGACCAGCATGGGCCCTTGGCCGCTGCGCGCACGCTCGACGGCGGCGCGGGTCACGGCGAGACAGGCCAGCACGTCGTTGCCGTCGACGCGGACGCCGGGGAAGCCGAAGCCCGCGGCGCGCTGGTAGATGGGCACGCGGGACTGCCGCTCGGCGGGCTCGGAGATCGCCCACTGGTTGTTCTGGCAGAAGAAGACGACCGGCGCGTTGTAGACGGCGGAGAAGGTGAAGGCCTCGGCCACGTCGCCCTGCGAGGAGGCACCGTCGCCGAAGTACGCGATGACGGCGGAGTCGGCGCCGTCCAGGCTGACGCCCATCGCGTAGCCGGTGGCGTGCAGGGCCTGGGAGCCGATCACGATCGTGTAGAGGTGGAAGTTGTTGGTGGTGGGGTCCCAGCCGCCGTTGTTGACGCCGCGGAACATGCCCAGCAGCTTCGTCGGGTCCACACCGCGGCACCAGGCGACGCCGTGCTCGCGGTAGGTGGGGAAGACGTAGTCGTCGTCGCGCAGCGCGCGCCCGGAGCCGATCTGCGCGGCCTCCTGGCCCAGCAGCGAGGCCCACAGGCCGAGTTCGCCCTGGCGCTGGAGCGAGGTCGCCTCGCTGTCGAAGCGCCGGGTGAGCACCATGTCGCGGTACAGGCCGCGCAGCTCCTCGGCGCTCAGATCGATGGCGTAGTCGGGGTGTTCGACCCGCTCGCCCTCGGGGGTCAGCAGCTGTACGAGTTCGGGGCCTGCCGATCCGTTCGCGCCCTGTCCCGCGGCGCGCGGCTTGGCGGACCTGGCCGTCCTCGCGGGCTGGGCGGTCTTCGCCGCCTTCGTGGGTTTCGCGGTCTTCGCCGCCTTCGCGGGTTTCGAACCCGCGGGTTTCGAACGCTTCGCGGTCTTCGCCGTCGTACCGGTAGTGCTGCCGGCGTCGCCCGGTGCGGACGCCGCCTTCTTCGTGGCGCGCTTGCCTCCGGTGCCGCTGCGGCGCGACGTGCTGCGCGCGGCAGTGCTCTCCACGGTCACGTGTGCTCCTCTTCTGTCCGGCCCCCGGGGTCGCCGGTGGCCTGGGGTTCCCCCGCCCGTGGGCGGAGGGAGGCTCGCCCGGTCCCGTACGGCCACGGGGGTGGGTGCGGCACGGACGGCAACCGGACGGTGACGATGTCTCGGTTAAGGCCCGCTGAAGCAGTTCCCAGGACTCCATACATGCATGAAGCTGCCCTGACCTGCAACTTTGCTCGGATTTCCAACTAACGACTCGGAAGTCCGGGCAAGCGGAAGGTTCAGAGACATCACTGGTCACAGCCTCGCGGGCCTCGTGGACCTTCCCCTGCGCCTTCGGCGTGGGGAGGCCCCAAGCACGGTATCCCGCGGCTCCAGAGTGCGGGAAGGGCGGAGCGGAGACCAGTGTGTGAGACTGAAAAAATGGAAGAAAGCACCCAAATCACTGTCTTCCTGCTCGATGATCACGAGGTGATCCGCCGGGGTGTGCACGAGATGCTGTCGGCGGAACCCGACATCGAGGTGATCGGCGAGACGGACAACGCGGCCGAGGCGCTGAAGCGCATCCCCGACGCCCGTCCCGACGTCGCCGTGCTGGACGTACGTCTGCCGGAGGGCAGCGGCATCGAGGTCTGCCGCGAGCTGCGCTCCCGCGACCCGGACATCGCATGCCTGATCCTCACCTCGTTCCCGGACGAGGAGGCGCTCGTGCACGCCGTACTGGCGGGCGCCTCGGGCTACGTCCTCAAGGGCATCCGCGGCAAGGAGCTCCAGTCGGCGGTACGGGACGCGGCTGCCGGGAAGGTGCTGATCGGCCCGGATTCCGCCCGCCGGGTGGTGGAGCGGCTGCGCCGGGGAGCCGCCCGCGAGGACGGCATGAGCGGCCGGGAGAAGCTGGCCTCGCTCACCGGCCAGGAGCGCATCATCCTCGACCTCATCGGCGCGGGCATGACGAACCGTCGTATCGGCGACGAGCTGAACCTGGCAGAGAAGACGATCAAGAACTACGTGTCGCAGCTGCTCTCGAAGCTCGGTATGGAACGCAGGACACAGGCCGCCGCCTACGTCGCACGGATGCAGGCGGGGCAGGACGCCGAGCAGGACGGTCCGCCGTACGAGCAGTGACGGACCACCGGGGGGGCCGGGGCCGTCAGTCGCTGCCTTCGCCCTCGCCGCCGCCGGAGCCGGGCCCGCCCTCAGTGGTGCCACCGTCTTCCTCGGTGGGCGGATCGGAGGGCGTATTGGTGGGGCCGCCGGTGCCTCCGCCGTTTCCGGAGTTGCCGGAGTCCGTCTCGCTCGGGGTGTCCGTCGGCTCCCCCGTGGGCGAGGTCTCGGTCTCGCTCGGCGTCGTCTCGGAGGGCGTCTGGGTGGGTGTGTCCTCGCCGGTGTCGCCCGTGCTGGCGCCGGGCTCCTCCTCGGTCTCCGTGGGCGTCGGCGTCGGGTCCTCCGACGTCTCCTTGTCCTTCGGCTCCGTCGTCGACGTGTCCGGCTTGGTGTCGTTCTCCCCCTTGCCGGAGTCGTAGGTCGCGGCGAACCAGATGCCGGCCGCCACGGCGATCACGGCGAGGAAGGCGATGAACGCGTACTTCACGCCGCCGCCACGGCGGTCGTCGCGGCGCGGCCCGCCTTCGAACCCGCCGTCGTCCCGGTCGGGCCGGCCCATCAGCATGGGCGGTGCCAGCGTCGAGGTGTCGCCGTGCGCGGGGTGCTGCCGTGCTCCGGCGCCGGGGACGCCCATCGCGGGGGTGGAGCCCCCGGCGTGCGCGACCGGGCCGGTGTTCCACATGCCGCCCGTGTGGCTGCCCTGCTCGTGCAGCATCTGCAGCGCGTACTGGGCGAGGCCGCGCATCTCCTCGGCGCTCTGGAACCGGTCGTCCGGGTCCTTCGCCAGCGCCCGCATCACCAGCCCGTCCAGCTCGGGCGGGACGGTCTCCGCGGACTCGGACGGCGGCGCCGCCTCGTCCTGGACGTGCTGGTAGACGACCGAGAGCGGGGTCTCGCCCGTGAACGGCGGTCTGAGAGTGAGCAGTTCGTAGAGGAGACAGCCGGTGGCGTAGAGGTCGGAGCGGATGTCGACGGTCTTGCCGAGCGCCTGCTCCGGGGAGAGGTACTGGGGTGTGCCCATCACCATGCCGGTCTGCGTCATGGTGTTGGACGCGCCGTGGAGGGCGCGGGCGATACCGAAGTCCATCACCTTCACCGCGCCGGTGTTGGTGATGATGACGTTGGCCGGCTTGATGTCGCGGTGCACGATGCCGTGCTGATGGCTGTAGGCCAGGGCCTCCAGCACACCGGAGACGATGATCAGCGCTTGGTCGGGCGGCGGCGCCTCGGCGTTGAGCAGCAGATCGCGGATCGTGCGGCCCTCGACCAGCTCCATCACGATGTACGGCGTGACGGAGCCGCCGATGGTCTCCTCGCCGGAGTCGTAGACGGCCACGACCGCGTGGTGGTTGAGGCCCGCGACGGACTGCGCCTCACGCGTGAAGCGGGCCTTGGAGACCGGGTCCTCGGCGAGGTCGGAGCGGAGCAGCTTCACCGCGACGGTACGGCCCAGGCGCAGATCCTCGGCGGCGAAGACCTCCGCCATGCCGCCCCGCCCGAGGCGGTGGGTAAGGCGGTAGCGGCCGTCGCCGACAAGGCCGTTGTTGCCCCACAGCTCAGGCGATTCGGCCATGGAGCCGCCCATGGCGTCAGGGTCCGAGGGACCCCCGCCGGCCTGCGTCTGTGCCATCTGTCCTCGCCGTGGATCGAAATGCCGTCATCCGGTGTGGGTCGCGCGGTGCCTACCCCCTGACCGCCGGCTCATGCCCGGACGGCTCATGCCCGGACGCCCCGGGCTCGCGCCGCTCCGCTTTGGAGGCTACAGGCTCGGGGGAGTCGCATGGATGGGGACGGATCAGCCATCCAATCGGCTGCGGTACCCGGCTGGCAAGTTCGCAGGCGGTGGGGCGAGAGCCCCTGCGGGACGGGCCGTGCGGCCTTGCGGGACGGGTTTTCGGGGTCCCTTTGCGGCGCCTTCGTGCTGCAGCGCACACAGGGGACTCGGGGCGCAAGAGTTGCGAAGAACCAGAGCTGCCACAGTTGTGGTCACAGGTTGCGCATCGGGTTACGGAACGGGCACTGCGCTTGACGTACCGGAGCCCTCCGGCAGACTTGAGCCGGTACGAGAATCAGTGAGCATCAGCGAGTTTCCGGGGCCGGAAATCTGCCCTGAAAAAACTGTGCGGGGGCATGCCGCCGAGGGGGAGCAGTCAGATGAGTGACGACGGCGGTCAGGCAGCCGCGGAGTACGCGGGCCGCACGGTCGGCGGCGGCCGCTTCCAGCTGCAGAGTCTGCTCGGCGCCGGCGGCATGGCATCCGTCTACCTCGCCTACGACTCCGTCCTCGACCGCCAGGTCGCGGTCAAGACCCTCCACACCGAGCTCGGCCGTGAACAGTCCTTCCGCGAGCGCTTCCGCCGCGAGGCACAGGCTGTCGCGAAGCTCACACACACCAACATCGTCTCGGTCTTCGACTCCGGCGAGGACGAGATCGACGGCGCGATGGTGCCGTACATCGTCATGGAGTACGTCGAGGGCAAGCCGCTGCGCTCCGTACTGGACGAGGACATCGCGCAGTTCGGCGCGATGCCCACCGAGAAGGCACTGAAGATCACCGGCGACGTGCTGGCGGCGCTCGAGGTCAGCCACGAGATGGGGCTGGTCCACCGGGACATCAAGCCCGGCAACGTGATGCTCACCAAGCGCGGCGTGGTCAAGGTGATGGACTTCGGCATCGCGCGCGCCATGCAGTCCGGGGTCACGTCGATGACGCAGACCGGCATGGTCGTGGGCACGCCGCAGTACCTGTCGCCGGAGCAGGCGCTGGGGCGCGGCGTGGACGCCCGTTCCGACCTGTACTCGGTCGGCATCATGCTCTTCGAACTCCTCACCGGGCGGCTGCCGTTCGACGCCGACTCCCCGCTGGCCATCGCGTACGCGCATGTGCAGGAGGAGGCGCCCACTCCGTCCGCGATCAACCAGTCGCTGACTCCCGCGGTCGACAGCCTCGTGGCGAGGACGCTGCAGAAGAACCCGAACGAGCGCTTCCCGTCTGCGGAAACGATGAACCAGGAGTGCACCCGCCTCGTCCGGCAGGCGGCGGCCGGTGCCTCTCCGTCCATCGTGCAGGGGCTTCCGGTCGCGCAGAGCGGCGCGGGAGTCGGGCAGGCCGTCTTCCCGCCGGTGGGCGAGGGCACGCCGCCGCCGCAGGGGGTGCAGCCCTACCAGCCGCAGCAGCAGTACGGCGGGTTCGGGCCTTCGACGCCTCCGCCGCCCGCCACCGCACCGATGGGGCAGTACGCACCGTCGCCGTACGGTGCGCAGCAGGGCGCGGGGCAGCACACGCCTCCTCCGTACACGCTCTCCCCGCAGCCCTCCGGTGGCGGTGGGGGGCGTAAGAGCAACACCCCGGTGATCGTCGGTTCGGTCATCACGGTGGCCGTCGCGGTGATCGCGGTGATCGTCGCGGTGCTGTTCTCCAGCAGCACCGAGACGGACCCGGAGGCCGACAACGACCCGATCCCGACGACCTCTGCCCCGCGGCAGGAAGCACCCGAGGCCGAATCGGGCGGAACCGGCGACGAGGAGGCCGACGGCTTCAAGCCGGAGGACAAGTCCAAGACGATCGAGACCACCCGCTGCACGAACGCCCCCGACAGCTACTCGGACAAGAGCAAGAAGATCGTGCCCGACTTCACCTACAAGAACCTGGACTCGGTGAAGAAGTGCATCAAGGCCGCGGGCTGGAAGCTCGGCGAGGTCTCACACGAGGACGAGAACATCTGGGGCAAGAACATGGTCCTGGAGCAGTCCCCTGACGGCATCGAGTACTTGGACCCGGACAAGGACAAGATCGAGCTGACCGTCTCCACAGGCAAGCCCGGCGACTGACCGGCCCGCACCGCACCGTGCCCGGTCCGCCGAACAGGCCGGGGCGCCCGACGCGCACCGCACGCGCCGGGCGCCCCTTCTCTTTCTCCGACCGCTTCCTCTACGGCCGCTTCGTCTACGGCCCGCTTCTTCCGATCAGTCCTGCGCCGGGGCGGACTCCGCGGGCCGCCGCACCTCCACCGTCCGGAAGCGGTCGGCGACGAACGCGACGTCGCACAGGGCCGCGTTGGCGGCGGGATTGCCGCCGGAGCCGTGGAAGTCGGAGAAGGCCGCGGTCTGGTTCACATAGACCCCGCCGGTGAGGTTGAGCGAGAGCTGCGCGCACTCGTCCATGCAGGCGTCCTCGATCAGGCGCTCCGCCGCCGGGGAAGTGGTGTACGCGCCGACCGTCATGGCGCCCTTCTCACGCACCGTGCGCCGCAGCAGGGCGACGGCGTCGGCGGTGGAGTCGACCGCGACGGCGAAGGAGACCGGCCCGAAGCACTCCGAGAAGCACGCCGCCTCCGCCTCCGGCTTCGCGGACTCCAGGTTCACAACGGCCGGTGTGCGCACCGTCGCACCGGGGAAGTCGGGGTGCTCCACCGGACGGGATTCCAGGGCCACTTCGCCCAGCGAGGCCGCCGACTCCACGCGCTCACGCACCTGCGGGCTGACGATGGCGCCCAGGATCGCGTTCGCACGGGCGTCGTCCCCCAGCAACTTGCCCACGGCGGTGGCGAGATCGGCGACGACCTCGTCGTAGGACTTCTCGCCCGCGTCCGTGCTGATGCCGTTCCGCGGGATCAGCAGATTCTGCGGCGTGGTGCACATCTGGCCGCTGTAGAGCGAGAGCGAGAAGGCGAGATTGCCGAGCATGCCCTTGTAATCGTCGGTGGAGTCGATGATCACCGTGTTGACCCCGGCCTTCTCGGTGAAGACGCGGGCCTGGCGGGCGTTGGCCTCCAGCCAGTCGCCGAAGGCTGTCGAGCCCGTGTAGTCGACGATGCGGATCTCGGGGCGGACCGCCAGGTCCTTGGCGATGCCCTCGCCCTCCCGCTCGGCCGCCAGCGCCACCAGGTTCGCCTCGAAGCCCGCCTCCGTGAGCACCTCGCGGGCGATACGGACCGTCAGCGCCAGCGGCAGCACCGCACGCGGATGCGGCTTGACCAGCACCGGGTTGCCCGTGGCGAGGGAGGCGAAAAAGCCCGGGTAACCGTTCCAGGTGGGGAAGGTGTTGCAGCCGATCAGCAGCGAGACGCCGCGGCCCACCGCCGTGAACCGCTTGTCGAGTTCGAGAGGGTCGCGCTTGCCCTGCGGCTTGGACCAGGCGGCGGTCTCGGGGGTGCGCACCTGCTCGGCATAGGCATAGGCCACGGCCTCCATGCCGCGGTCCTGCGCGTGCGGGCCGCCCGCCTGGAGCGCCATCATGAACGCCTGGCCACTGGTGTGCATCACGGCGTGCGCGAACTCGTGCGTACGGGCGCTGATGCGGGCCAGAATCTCCAGGCACACCGCCGCCCGCACCTCCGGCCCCGCCGCACGCCACGCCGGCATCGCCTTGCGCATCTCGGGGAGAAGCACGTCGATGTCGGGGCGCGGATACTCGATGCCCATCTCCAGGCCGTACGGCGAGACTTCCGTCGACGCCCAGCCGCCCTGCGGGCCGGCCGTGCCCGGCTGGCCCTCGATCTCGAAGCGGCTGCCGCGCAGCGCGTCGAAGGCGGCCTGGCCCTGCCCGGCGCTCAGCGAGCCCGCCACGGCGGACTCCTCCCCGTACGCCTTGGGGTGCTCGGGGTGGGGCGACCAGTACTCGCGGCTGCGGATCGCCTCCAGCGCGCGGTCGAGCGTGGGACGGTGCTTCTCGGTCAGCCGGGCCGCGGAGAGCGCGGTGCTGCCGGCCGTAGTCGCGGTGGTGGTCACGGGTGCGGTCACGAACGACCAACTCCTCGTCGAAGCTGGGGGCTGGGTGGCTGATACCCCTCCCGGCGAGCCCTGCCCTGTCGCGGGCAGACATCGCCGGTCACGGCACTGGCGCTGTCTTGCGCTGCATCGCCTGCACGCCTCGCCCGGATGTGCGCGGCGCGCCGGCCCCGCATGGCTGCGCGGGCTGTCGGTCCTGCAGCAACAGGTAGATACTGCTACCGAACGATCGGTCGGTGCAAGGGGGTCGGTGAGCCTGTGGACAACGCGGATAGCATCGGCCGCATGCCGGTCAAGCGCGACACCTACACACCCGACTCGCTGCTGAAAGTCGCCGTGGAGGTGTTCAACGAGCGCGGTTACGACGGCACCTCGATGGAGCATCTCTCCCAGGCCGCCGGCATCTCGAAGTCGTCGATCTACCACCACGTACGCGGCAAGGAGGAGCTGCTGCGCCGGGCGATAAGCCGGGCCCTCAGCGGGCTGTTCGGCGTCCTCGACGAGCCGCGTGCGCGCGAGGGCCACGCGATCGACAGGCTGGAGCACGTCACCCGCCGCACCGTCGAGGTGCTGACGGCGGAGCTGCCGTACGTGACGCTGCTGCTGCGGGTCCGCGGCAACACCGACACCGAACGGTGGGCGATGGCCCGCCGCAGGGAGTTCGACCAGCGGGTCTCGGAGCTGATCAAGCAGGCCGTGGCGGAGGGCGACCTGCGGGCCGACGTGGACGTACGGCTGGCGACGAGGCTGCTCTTCGGAATGATCAACTCCATCGTGGAGTGGTACCGGCCCTCGCGTGCCGGGCGTGGAAACACCGCCACCAGCGACGAGGTGGCGGAGGCCGTCGTGCGCACGGCCTTCGCGGGTCTGCGCAGCTGACCGGGACCCGCCTGCTCGCGCGCCTCAGCCTGCTCCGGGCGACCCGGAGCCGAGGAGGACTCCCGGATTGAGGATGCCCCTCGGGTCGAGGGCCGACTTGGCGGCCCGCAGGGCGAGGGCGAACGGCTCGGGGCGCTGCCGGTCGTAGCCGGGCCGGTGGTCCCTGCCGACGGCGTGATGGTGGGTGACGGTGGCTCCGTGCCTGCCGAGCGTCTCCATGGCCGCGCTCTTGATCTCGTCCCACATGGCCACCTCCCGGCCGCGTCGTCCGGCCGCGATCACCGTGAAGTACGGGGCGGGCCCGTCCGGATACACGTGTGTCAGGCGGCAGTTGACCAGCCCGGGGCTGCCGGTGATCTCCTTCACCGCTGCCGCGGTCCCGGTGCGGACCGCCTCGTACAGACCGGCGAACCGGTCCCAGGTGCACGCCGTCTCGAAGGTCTCCGTGATCGCGCTCATCCGCGCCAGCCCGTCCCGCAGATACGGCATGCGTACGAACGCGGACCGCCAGGCGTCGACGGCGTCGTCACGGGCCGCGGGGCCGCCGTCACCGTCACCGCCGCCCGGGGCGGAGGCGGAGGCGGGAACACGCCCGCCGTGGTCGGCGGCGAGAGCGCACAGCTCCGCCAGCCGCCCGTCCACCGGGTGGTGCGCGGATTCCACGCCCAGCACCAGCACGCTGTCCCCGCCCTGCGCCGCGCCCGCGAGAGCGGCCTCGCCCGGGTCGAGCAGCCTGCAGTTGGCCGGGTGGAGTCCGGACTGCGAGATCGCCCGTACGGCTTCCGCCGCGTCCGCGAAGTCCGCGAACAGCACGGCGGCGGAGGCCTTGTGCACGGGACGGTCCTGCAGCCGCATCCACGCCTCGGTGATCACGCCGAGGGTCCCCTCGGAGCCGAGGAAGAGCCGGTCGGGGGACGGACCCGCACCCGAACCGGGCAGGCGCCAGGACTCGGAGACGCCGGCGGGAGTCACCACGCGCATCGACTCGACGAAGTCGTCGATGTGGGTGTGCAGCGTCGCGTAGTGCCCTCCGGCGCGGGTGGCCAGCCAGCCGCCCAGCGTGGAGAACTCGAAGCTCTGCGGGAAATGCCTCAGCGTCAGGCCCCCGCCGTGGTCGCGCAGTTGCCGCTCCAGCGCCGGCCCGAGGACGCCCGCCTGGATGCGGGCCGCCCTGCTGGTCGTGTCCACCTCCAGCACCCGGTCCATCGCGGAGAGATCGAGCGAGAGGACTCCGGAGTGGTCGCCGCCGCGGTATTCGACGCCGCCGACCACCGAGCTGCCGCCGCCGTACGGGATCAGGGCGGCGTTCCGCGTGCCCGCCCAGTCGAGCAGATCCACCAGCTCCGCCTCGGTGCGCGGGAAGGCGACGAGATCGGGTGCGGCGGCCAGATCGCCGTGCAGGGCGCGGACGACGTCGCGGTACGCCTTGCCGTAGGTGTGGGCCGCACGGTCCGCCGTACCGTCCGAGACCAGGTGCGCGAGCGAGCCGGGGACCCGTATCCGCGGGGGCGCGAGAGTGAGGGCGGCGGCGTCCGGCACGGGCAGCGGTGCGGACGGCAGCCCGGGGATCATCGTGGCGAGAGCGGCGCACTCGCTGTCGGGCAGCGCCTGGTCCGTACGTCCCCAGCCCCACCAGGACCGGCCGGCCGCGGCCGTGCGGCCGGCCGGTGTGCTCCGCGTACTGCCCGGTGAATGCTCTGCGGCCATGGGGACCCTCCGCTCGCTCCGGCCGTTCGGCGGCCCGTCCGCGGACGGGCGGTCCCCGGCCGCACCGGAGTCACGGCGGTCCCGGCGGGCGCGCACGGTTACTGGAGGGTAATTTCGCTGGTGCGCCGGGCGCAAGATCCTGACCGCGGCGGCGGCTTCACGTATGCGGCCTCAGATCTCCGGCTCCAGATGGGTCTCCTCGAAGACGAGCAGGGTCCGCGTGCTGATCACCTCCGGGATCGACTGGATCCTCGTCAGCACGAGGTCACGCAGCGACCTGTTGTCGGCGGTGTGCACCAGCAGCAGCACGTCGAAGTCCCCGCTGACCAGCGCCATGTGCGTGGCCCCCGGCAGCCGCAGCAGCTTCTCGCGGACGCTGCGCCAGGAGTCCTGCACGATCTTGAGGGTGATGTACGCGGACGCGCCCTGCCCCGCCCGCTCCTCGTCGATGCGGGCACTGAAGCCCCGTATCACGCCGTCGTCCACCAGCCGGTTGATGCGGGCGTAGGCGTTGGCGCGGGAGATGTGGACCTGGTCCGCCAGCGCCCGTACGGACATCCGGCCGTCCGCGCGCAGCAGCCGCAGTATCTCCCTGTCGACGGGGTCCAGCGGGCGGGCGGGGGGCCGGCGGTCCAGAGCCTCCGCACCTTCCGGGCCCGGGCCCCCGGGTCCGCCGGCCGAATCGGCAATCTGTCCGTCCGGCATGCCCTGTGGCCTCCCCTGCTTGGACGTCTTGCCTCCATCGAACGCATGGTCGCTCAACTTGTCCACAGCCTGACCCCGCCTGTAGCCAAAATGTGCCGGCAACCGAACAATCGGTAGGGGAGCACGGCACCAACGCGCTTCCACGCCCATCGGGGCCTGTCCGGGTACCCGCTCCCCATGGCTCCGCGCCGGGGGGCCACCGGGACAGGCCCTGGAGCCCCACGACCGGCAACGGCACATCGACATCCCGGCCCGCAACCGGCCACGGCCCAGCGGCAACCCCGAGACAACCGCAGCCCTGGCAGTCCCACTGAGTCCTGACAGTCCCCACTGAGTGAGGTGCTCACCATGACCGTTCTCGAGCAGTCCGGTGCCTACCACCTCGCGCCGCCCCCGGCCTGGCGCCCCCGCCGCGACCCCGCTCCCCTGCTGCCCGACCGGGAGCCGCTGCGGCTGCTCGGCACCGGTGCGGAGCTGGACGGCGATCTGCTCCACGAGCTGTACGGACACCTGGTGCGCGGCCGCCGGTTCAACGAGCAGGCCACGGCGCTGACCAAGCAGGGCCGCCTCGCCGTCTATCCGTCCTCCACGGGCCAGGAGGCCGCAGAGGTCGCGGCGGCGCTGGCCCTGCGCGAGCAGGACTGGCTCTTCCCCAGCTACCGGGACACCCTCGCGGCCGTCGCCCGCGGCCTCGACCCCGTCGCCGTGCTGTCGCTGCTGCGCGGCGACTGGCACAGCGGCTACGACTCGCGCGCGAGCCGAGTCGCCCCCCTCAGCACCCCGCTGGCCACCCAGCTGCCGCACGCGGTGGGGCTGGCGCACGCGGCACGCCTCAAGGGGGACGACGTGGTGGCGCTCGCGATGGTGGGCGACGGCGGCACCAGCGAGGGCGACTTCCACGAGGCGCTCAACTTCGCCGCCGTGTGGCAGGCCCCCGTCGTCTTCCTCGTGCAGAACAACGGCTTCGCGATCTCCGTACCGCTGGCGAAACAGACCGCGGCGCCGTCCCTCGCGCACAAGGCGGTGGGTTACGGAATGCCGGGCCGGCTCGTCGACGGCAACGACGCGGCGGCCATGCACCTCGTGCTCACGGACGCCGTCGAACGGGCCCGCAGGGGCGAGGGCCCATGCCTGGTCGAGGCGGTGACGTACCGCCTCGAAGCGCACACCAACGCCGACGACGCCACCCGCTACCGGGAGGCCGCCGAGGTGGACGCCTGGCGCGAGCACGACCCGCTCGTGCTGATGGAGCGGGAGCTGCGCACGCGCGGGCTCCTCGACGACGAGGGAGCGCGGGAGGCACGCGAGGAGGCGGAGCGGATGGCGGGTGACCTGCGTGAGCGCATGCACCAGGAGCCGGACCTGCATCCGATGGACCTCTTCGACCACGTCTTCGCCCACAGGACCGCGCAGTTGCACCAGCAGGCCGAGCGGCTGCGCGCGGAGCTCGAGGCCGCCGAGGCGGAGGGGACCCCGGCGGCCGCAGAGCGGCACGGAGGCACCCGGCTGCACACGGACACCCGGCAGCACACGGACGAGCAGGGGGGCCGGAAATGAGCACAGCGACGGGCACGTCGTTGCAGCCCGGTGCGCAGCCGGCCCGGGAGTCCGCGCGCAAGCCGTCCACGATGGCGCAGGCCCTCAACCGGGCGCTGCGCGACGCCCTGGCCGCCGACCCGGACGTGCATGTCTTCGGTGAGGACGTCGGCACGCTCGGCGGCGTCTTCCGCGTGACGGACGGTCTGGCGGCGGAGTTCGGCGAGAACCGCTGCACCGACACCCCGCTCGCCGAGGCCGGCATCCTCGGCACCGCGGTCGGCATGGCCATGTACGGCATGCGGCCCGTGGTCGAGATGCAGTTCGACGCCTTCGCCTACCCCGGGTTCGAGCAGCTCGTCTCGCACATCTCGCGGATGCGCAACCGCACGCGGGGCGCACTGCCGATGCCGCTGACGGTGCGGGTGCCCTACGGCGGAGGAATCGGCGGCGTCGAGCACCACAGCGACTCCTCCGAGGCGTACTACATGGCCACGCCCGGCCTCCACGTCGTCACTCCGGCCACCGTCGCCGACGCCTACGGGCTGCTGCGCCACAGCATCGCGAGCGACGACCCGGTGATCTTCCTGGAGCCCAAGCGGCTGTACTGGGGCAAGGACGACTGGTCTCCGGAGCAGCCGGACGAGGTGCCGGGGATCGGCCGCGCGGTGGTCCGCCGCCCGGGCACCTCGGCCACGCTGATCACCTACGGGCCTTCGCTGCCCGTCTGCATGGACGCCGCCGAGGCGGCGGCCCGTGACGAGGGCCTGGAGCTGGAGGTCGTCGACCTGCGGTCGCTCGTGCCGTTCGACGAGGAGACGGTCGTGGCGTCCGTACGGCGCACGGGCCGGGCCGTCGTCGTGCACGAGTCGACGGGCTTCGCCGGTCCGGGCGCGGAGGTGGCGGCACGCGTCAGCGAGCGCTGCTTCCATCACCTGGAGGCGCCGGTGCTGCGCGTCGCGGGCTTCGACATCCCGTATCCGCCGCCGATGCTGGAGCAGCATCATCTGCCGGACGTGGACCGGGTGCTGGACGCGGTCGCACGGCTCCAGTGGGAGAGCGAATGGCGTGCCGGCGAGGCGGCGGGAGATGCCGGGCGCGCCGGGGGAGGGGATCGCTGATGGCCTCCGTGCGGGAGTTCACGCTTCCCGACCTGGGAGAAGGGCTGACGGAGGCGACCGTCGTGCGGTGGCTGGTGGCCGTCGGCGACGTCGTGGCGGTGGACCAGTCCGTCGTCGAGGTCGAGACGGCCAAGGCGCTCGTGGACGTTCCCTGCCCGTACGGCGGAGTGGTCACCGCGCGCTACGGGGGGGAGGGCGCGGAGATCCCGGTCGGCGCTCCGCTGCTGACGGTGGCCGTGGGTGCGTCGCAGGAGGAAACGCAGCAGGAACCGCAGCAGGACGCGCCGCCTGCCGCCGCTGCGCGTACGGAAGCGTCCGCCGCCCAGGACGAGAACGTGCACGCGGACGCGGAGCTCGTGCACGCAGAGGCTGAAAGCTCCGGAAACGTCCTGGTCGGTTACGGCACAGGAGCCCCGGCAGGCCGCCGTCGACGTTCCCGCCCCGTCGACGGATTCCGCCCGCCGGCGGCCGCGGCCTCTGCTCCGCCGCCCGCTCCAAGAGCGGCGGAGCAGGGCCCGGTCGCCGTCATCTCACCGCTCGTCCGGCGCATCGCCCGCGAGCACGACCTGGATCTGCGCGGAATCACCGGCACCGGCCCCGACGGGCTGATCCTGCGCGCGGACGTCGAGCGCGCGGCGGGCACCCGCGAAGCGACCGGGCAGACCGCGCCGGCGTCGGCGCCCCTGCCCGAGGCGCTGCCCGCGACGCAGCCCGTGACACAGCAGGCGACGCAGCCGGCGGCACAGCAGGCAGCCCCGGCGGCTACGGACCCGGGCACGGCCACGCGCGTTCCGCTGACCGGTTTCCGCGGCACCGTCGCCGACAAGCTCTCGCGCAGCCGCCGCGAGATCCCCGACGCCACCTGCTGGGTCGACGCCGACGCGACCGAACTCCTCGCCGCCCGCCGGGCGATGAACTCCCCCGCCGGGACCGGCGAAGCGTCAAAGGTCTCGCTGCTGGCGCTGCTCGCCCGCATCTGCACGGCCGCGCTCGCCCGCTTCCCGGACCTCAACGCGACCGTCGACACCGAGGCCCGGGAGATCGTGCGCCGGTCCGAGGTGCATCTCGGGTTCGCCGCGCAGACCCCCCGGGGGCTCGTCGTCCCGGTGGTGCGGGACGCGCACACCATGAACGCGGTCCGGCTCGGCGAGGAGATCGCGCGGCTGACCGAGTCGGCGCGGAACGGCGAACTCACGCCGGGCGACATGACCGGCGGCACCTTCACGCTCAACAACTACGGCGTCTTCGGTGTCGACGGCTCGATCCCGATCATCAACCACCCCGAGGCCGCGATGCTCGGCGTCGGCCGCATCGCCGAGAAGCCGTGGGTGCACCAGGGGGAGCTGGCGGTGCGCCACGTCGTGCAGTTGTCCTTCACCTTCGACCACAGGGTGTGCGACGGCGGTACGGCGGGCGGATTCCTGCGCCATGTCGCGGACTGCGTGGAACAGCCGGCGGTGCTCCTCCGTACGCTCTAGTGCGTGACACCTGACGCACACGCGTACACGCACGACGCCGTCGTCCTCGCGGGCGGCGGCGCCAGGCGCCTCGGCGGCACGGACAAACCGTCGCTGACCGTCGGTGCCCGCACCCTCCTCGACCGGGTGCTGTCCGCGTGCGCCGACGCGTCCACGACGGTCGTCGTCGGCCCGCGCAGGCCCACGTACCGGCCGGTGTCGTGGGTGCGCGAGGACCCGCCGGGCGGCGGGCCGCTGACGGCCCTCGACGCCGGGCTGCGATCGGTCACGGGCGGGACGGTGCTCGTCCTCTCCGCCGATCTGCCCTTCCTGCGGCCGGAAACCGTACATGCGCTGCTGGCGGCGGTCGGCGTGGCACCGCTCGGGAACGGGCGTACTCCTGCGGACACGAGTGCGGGCGCGGACACGGGTACGGGGACGAGCGCGGGCGCGGACACGGGGACGGACGCGGGCCCGGCCGCGAGCGACAGCGGGGACGGCACCGAGGGCGCGCTGGTGAACGACGGCCGTGACCAGCCGCTGCTCGCCGCCTACCGCACCGAATCGCTCCGCCGCGAACTGGCCCTGCTGCGCACCGAATACGGAAGCCTCACCGGTCTCCCCTTGCGGCTGCTCCTTCCTGAGCTGAGACTTCGTCGCATCGATATCGCCGTCGGCCGCAGGCCGGCCACATCGGACGCCCTCGACTGCGACACCTGGGAAGACGTCGCCGCCGCCAGGGCCCGTATCAGGGAGCATGACACCGTGCTGGACGAATGGATGGCCGCAGCCAAGGCCGAACTCGGCATCGAAACCGACGTCGACACCGCCGCACTCCTCGACCTGGCACGCGACGCCGCGCACGGCGTCGCCCGCCCCGCCGCACCGCTGACCACGTTCCTCGTGGGTTACGCCGCCGCCCGGCGCGGCGGCACCGCCGAGGACATCGCGGAGACGGTGGACAAGGCCGCCCGGCTCGCGGCGCGTTGGGCCGAGGAGAGCGAAGAGGAGCAGGGCGAAGGTCGATGAGCGGCGCCGACGAACTCGACGAGGCCATCGCGCTGGCGAACGAGGACGCCTGGGGACGCCCACGGCCCAAGGCCGGGGGAGCGCACCGCGGGGGCCCGGGTGCCGGTGGGACGCCGCGGCCCCGCGCCGACGGCGGGACAACCGGCGGGAGCACCGGCGGGCGCGGGCGGGACGGCGACCACGGCAGCGGCCACCGCCCCGCCCGTACGACGCGGGACGACGGCCAGGCCGGCGCCGGGCCCGAGGCAGGCGCCCAGGCCCGTGACCGCTCCCGTACCGCCCGGGCCCATGCCCACGACGTCCCCTGGCCCGATGCCCGCACCTACGCCGCACGGGCCGCCGCTCCTCTCCCCTCCCTGGCGCTCCCCCTCGACCAGGCCCTGCACCACACCCTCGACGCCCCGCTCGACGCGCTCACCGACCTGCCGTCCTTCGACACCTCCGCGATGGACGGCTGGGCCGTCGCGGGCCCCGGCCCCTGGACGCTGGCCGAGGACGCCACTGGCACCGGCATCCTCGCCGGCGCGCGGTCAGAGCCCCGTCCGCTCCCGGACGGCCGGGCCGTCCGCATCGCGACCGGCGCCCGCATCCCGCCCGGTGCGAACGCGGTGCTGCGCTCCGAGTACGGCGAGACAGACGGCAGCCGGCTGCGCACCACGCGGCGGCCCCAGCCCGGTACGGACATCCGGCCCCGCGGCCAGGAGTGCCGTTCCGGGGACCGGCTGCTGCCCGCCGGCACACCCGTCACTCCGGCCGTGCTCGGTCTCGCCGCCGCCGCGGGCTACGACAGGCTGACCGTCACCAGGCGCCCCCGCGCGGAAGTCCTCGTACTGGGCGACGAGTTGCTGCACCGCGGCGTGCCGCACGAGGGACGCATCCGCGACGCACTCGGCCCGGCGGTCGCTCCCTGGTTGTCGGAGCTCGGCGCGGACGTGATCGTCACGAGGCGCCTCGGGGACGACGCGGAAGCGCTCCACGAGGCCGTCGCCACGACCACCGCGGACCTCCTCGTCACCACGGGCGGCACGGCCCGCGGCCCCGTCGACCATCTGCGTCCCACGCTCGCCCGGCTCGGCGCGCGGCTCCTCATCGAGGGCGTACGCGTACGCCCCGGGCACCCCATGCTGCTGGCCCGCCTGCCGCGGCGCGGGGAGGCCGGCACGGAGGCCGGCAGTACCGAGAGCGGCGGCACCGAGGGCGGCGGAGGCCCGTTCCTGGTCGGCCTCCCCGGGAATCCGCTCGCGGCCCTTTCCGGGCTGGCGACGCTCGCCGACCCGCTGATCCGCACGCTCGGCGACCGGCCGCCTCGTCCGGAGCTGTACGCCCGCATCACCGACGACGTACAGGGGCATCCCCGCGACACACGGCTGGTGCCGGTCGACCACTCGCCCTCGCCCTCACGGGCGCGTCCCCTCCACTACAACGGCCCCGCGATGCTCCGCGGCATCGCCACCGCCACCGCCCTCGCCGTCGTACCGCCGGGCGGCGCCCCGTCCGGCACAGAAGTGCAGATGCTGCCGCTCCCATGGGTCGCCCGGTGAAAGGAACATCCCAGGTGAGCGACCGGTACCGGATTCTGCTGCCGCGTTCCGAGGTCAGCCCTCAGCGCCAGGTCGGGCAGCGACTCCTCGCGGCGCTCACGGTGCTCGCGACGACCGTCCTGATCGTCTACCTCGACCGCGGGGGCTACAACGACAACGGCGATCCCGGCGGCGAGGTCTCCTTCCTCGACGCCGTCTACTACACGACCGTCACCCTCTCGACCACCGGCTACGGGGACATCGCGCCCGCGAGCGACAGCGCCCGCATCGCGAACATCCTGCTCGTCACGCCACTACGCATCCTCTTCCTGATCATCCTCATCGGCACCACCCTCGAAGCGCTCACCGACCGCACGAGGGAGCAGTGGCGCCTGTCCCGCTGGAGGTCCCAGTTGCGCGACCACACCGTCGTCGTCGGCTTCGGCACGAAGGGCCGCTCGGCGGCACAGACCCTGCTGTCCACCGGCGTGCGCCGGGACCGGATAGTGGTCATCGACCCGAGTCACCACGTGGCGAAGGCCGCGAGCGACGAGGGCTATGTGAGCGTCGCCGGCGACGCCACCCGCAGCGATGTGCTGTCGCGCGCCGAGGTCAGGCGCGCCAAGCAGATCGTCATCGCGACGCAGCGCGACGACACGGCGGTGCTGGTCACGCTGACCGCACGCCAGCTCAACCGGCGCCTCAAGATCGTCGCCGCGGTGCGGGAGGAGGAGAACGTACCGCTGCTGCGCCAGTCCGGGGCGGACTCCGTGATCACGAGCGCCAGCGCCGCCGGCCGGCTCCTCGGACTCTCCGTGCTCAGCCCGAACGCCAGCTCCGTGATGGAGGACCTCATCCAGCAGGGCTCGGGACTCAGCCTCACGGAGCGGCCCGTGACCAAGGCCGAGACCGGGCGCCCGCCACGCGAGTGCAAGGACCTGGTGGTCACCGTCGTACGGGGCCACCGGCTGCTCGGATACGACGATCCGCAAGCGGACCCGCTCCAGTCCACCGACCGCATCGTGGTGATCCAGCGGGCGCCGGCAGCGCCCCCGGCGGACCCGCACCTCGGCAGCACCGACCCCACCCATGGGGGCACCCCCCCTGCCGCAGGCAGTGCGGGAAGTTCCGGCCCCGGCGGGGACTCCGGCGGTCCCGGCGTCGTGGGCTTCTGGCGCAACGAACGCGGGGAAGGCCGCTGACGATCAGCCGGCAAGCGCGCCCGCCGAGTTGGGACGCGGGCCGCCGCACCCGCGAGGAAACGGCGTAAGCCGGGGCCTGCGAGAGGCCGCGCCCGCACGGGAGTTGGGAAGTCCGTCCGGCGCCGGGAGAACCCCGGGCGTACCGGCAGGACCCGGACCGAGCCGTGCGGGACGGTGCCGCACCCGCGAGTCCCCCAGAGGCTGCAACTCCCTGAGTGACGGTCCCCAGGGGAGCCAGGGGAGCGGCCCCGGGAGTAGCGTCGGCCGCATGGGTACGTCCAACTCCACGATGCACGCGGTCACCATCCCCGAACCAGGAGGCCCCGAGGCCCTCGTCTGGGCCGAGGTCCCCGTCCCCGAACCCGGCGAGGGCGAGGTGCTCGTCGAGGTCGCGGCGAGCGCGGTCAACCGCGCCGACATCCTCCAGCGTCAGGGCTTCTACGATCCGCCGCCCGGCGCCTCCCCCTATCCCGGCCTCGAATGCTCCGGCCGGATCTCGGCGCTGGGCCCGGGCGTGAACACCTGGGCCGTCGGCGACGAGGTCTGCGCCCTGCTGGGCGGCGGCGGCTACGCCGAGCAGGTCGCCGTCCCGACCGGCCAACTGCTGCCCGTACCGGAGGGCATCGACATCCGGACCGCCGCGTCGCTTCCCGAAGTGACCAGCACGATCTGGTCGAACGTCTTCATGGTCGCCCACCTCCGTCCCGGCGAGACGCTGCTCGTGCACGGCGGCGGCAGCGGCATCGGCACCATGGCGATCCAGCTGGCGAAGGCGGTCGGCGCACGGGTCGCGGTCACCGCCGGCAGCAAGGAGAAGCTGGAGCGCTGCGCCGAACTGGGCGCCGACATCCTGATCAACTACCGCGACCAGGACTTCGTCGAGGAGGTGCGCGCGGGGACGGACGGCCAGGGTGCCGACGTGATCCTCGACATCATCGGCGCCAAGTACCTGGAGCAGAACATCAAGGCGCTCGCCGTCAACGGCCGTCTGGCCATCATCGGCCTCCAGGGCGGACGGAAGGGCGAGTTGAACCTCGGCGCCCTGCTCGCCAAGCGGGCCGCGGTGACGGCGACTTCGCTGCGTGCCCGGCCCGCCGCGGAGAAGACCGCGATCGTCGCGGCCGTACGCGAACACGTGTGGCCGCTGGTCTCCGACGGCCGGGTACGCCCGGTGGTGGACAGCACCGTCCCCATGAGCCGTGCCACGGACGCACACAGGGCCATGGAGGAGAGCACCCACGTGGGGAAGATCCTTCTCACTCCGTAGCGCACGAACGGGCGGACGGACACGTCCGCACAGAGACCCTTCCGGATGCCGGGTTTGTCCAATTATGTAACGCTGATTGCATTGTTGGACGATCCTTGACGGGAGGGTCTCTGCCGTGCGGCTCAGACGCCACACCCCCACCCGCACCCCCGCGAGCATCCCCACTCACAGCCGTACGCTCCGTGCGACCGCCGGGCTGCCCTGTGCCGCCCTGCTGCTGGCCGCGACGCTCACCGGAGCGGCACCCGCCCAGGATCAGCACAGGGACGGGGAGCGGAGCGCCGCCGTGGCGAGCGAGAACCGCCCCCCGCCCACGGCCGCCGCCACCGGCGAGGTCTCACCTGTGCTCCCGCTGGGCGCCGGCATGACGCTGATCGGGCTGGGACTCGCCCTGACCGCCGTCGGGTTGAGGCGCCCCTGACACCACCGGGACGCCGGTACGGGCGTTCGCCGCCGCGTGGTGCCCGCCCGCCCGGACCGGACCCTGCCTGACGGAGCCCCGGGGGGAACGCGGCGAACACGCGACGGGGGCATGCGTGCAGAATGGGGTCATGACACAGCCGAGCAACGAACGGCCAAAGGAGAACCAGCACGTACTGGTCGTCGGACCGGACGGCATGGCGCTCGGCAGCGCCGACTCCAGGGCCGGTGGCGAGGACGGCGACGAGCAGACCGAGGTCCCCGTCACGGAGATGGTCGAGCAGCCCGCGAAGGTCATGCGCATCGGCAGCATGATCAAGCAGCTGCTCGAAGAGGTGAAGTCGGCACCGCTGGACGAGGCGAGCCGGGTGCGGCTCAAGGAGATCCACACCAGCTCGATCAAGGAGCTGGAGGACGGTCTCGCGCCGGAGCTGATCGAGGAGCTGGAACGGCTCTCGCTGCCGTTCACCGAGGACACGGTCCCGACCGACGCGGAACTGCGCATCGCGCAGGCGCAGCTCGTGGGCTGGCTCGAAGGGCTCTTCCACGGCATCCAGACGGCGCTCTTCGCCCAGCAGATGGCGGCGCGCGCGCAGCTCGAGCAGATGCGCAGGGCGCTGCCTCCAGGGACGCTCCCCGAGGACGGCACGCTCGGCGACGAGGAGCCGGGGCGCCCGGCCCGCTCGGGCGGCCCGTACCTGTAGGCGGCGCGGGGGCGGCGCACACCGCCCGTGCGGCGGCGGGGTGGCCCGTGCGGCGGGCGGACCCTCCGGGCGCTCAGCTACGCGGGCGTGCCCCGGCCGGGCCCGCCGGGTGCCGGGGCCCGTCCCGCCATCCAGTGGTAGAGGGTCATCGCGACGCTGGTGGCGAGGTTGTAGCTGGAGACCTGCGGCTGCATCGGCAGGGCCACCAGGTGGTCGGCGCGCTCACGCAGCGCCTCCGACAGGCCGTGCCGCTCGGAGCCGAACGCCACGAGCGCGTCGTCGGGCAGTTCGAGACCCCGCAGATCACGGCCGTCCGGGTCGAGTGCGTAGAGCGGCCCCGGCGGAAGAGCTGACGGCTCGCAACGGCGTACGGCCGTCGCGAAGTGAAGTCCCGCGCTCGCCCTGACCACATTGGGATGCCAGGGGTCGACGGTGCCGGTGGTGAGGACGCCCGCGGCGCCCGCTCCGGCGGCGAGCCGGATGACAGCGCCCACGTTGCCCAGATGACGGGGATTGTCGAGCACGACCACGGGCGATGTACGGTCGTCCGCGACCCGGCCGCCGCCGCGTACCGCGAGCGCGGCGACACCGGTGGGATGGGGGCGGGGCACCAGCCCGCGCAGCGCACCCGGGGGCACCTCCCGCAGCAGGCCGTCCAGCGTCCGGGTCAGATCGGGGGCGAGCCCGTCCGCGAGTTCGAGCGCCGCGGCGCGGTCCTCCGTCAGCGCGAGAGGGATCCGCGCCCCGAAGCGCAGGGCGTGCTTGAGGGCGTGGAAGCCGTCCAGCAGCACGCAGTCCTCCGCCAGCCCGCGCCACTGCCGCAGCAGCGGCGCCGGGTGGGCGCCGCTGCCGTCCGGGGCGTCAGCGGCCACCCCCGGGTACTCACCGCCGGTCATGGCGTCAGCGTACGGACACCCCGTCGCCGCTGCGCTGCTGAGGGACCGGGGAGGCGGCGGAGGCACCGTCGCCGTCGCCTGCTCCGCCCTCATCCGGGCCGCCGGCGGGATGCGGCCGGTGTCCACGGCCGGGGCGGAGCCGCGCGAACACCCGCTCCCAGCCTCCCCGGAGGCGGTCTCCGAACCACAGGAGCGCGACGGTCGGCAGGAAGACGGCGTCGGCCGCGATCATGGCCATCGAGAAGAAGGGCAGCCCGAGCAGCACCGCGATGCCCAGATGCTCCGCGATCATCGCGGCGAGCAGCGCGTTCTTGATGTTCCTGTTGAACAGCGTGAACGGGAAGGCCACTTGGACCGCGACCGTTCCGTACGTCATCAGCAGGATCAGCAGGCCGCTGCCTGCCAGGAAGGAGCTGACCTCGGGCCACGGGGAGAAGTAGTCCAGGTTCATCGGGTAGTAGACGGCGGTGCCGTCCTGCCACCGCGAGCCCTGGATCTTGTACCAGCCGGCCGTCGCGTATATCAGGCAGACCTCGACGACGATGACCACGAGCGCCGCGTTGTGAACGAGGTTGGCCAGCATGTCGCACACGGCTCGCAGATCGCCGCGCGGCGTGTGGCGCCCGGCCAGCCACCACACGGCCTGCGCGGCCCACAGCGCCCAGAAGAACAGGCCCCAGCCGATGCTGAGCCCGCCGCCGACGGTCGAACCGAGCATGATCGCGCCGAGGACGCTCCACAGGACGACGCCCGTCACGTCCCGGGGCGGTGACGCGTGGCCGGCCGAGGGGCCAGCGGCGGCCGCCGCCTTCCTGCGCCGCCTCCGTGCGTCGAGGGACCAGACCTCGGCACAGCGGGTGAGCACCAAGTACATCGCCATGAGGTGGATGACGTTGTCGCCGCCGTCTCCCATGAAGACGCTGCGGTTCTGCAGGCTCAGCACGCCGACCATGTAGACCACGGAGGCGGTGCGGGTGCGCCAGCCGAGGATCACGGCGAGGCTCGCGGCGAGCGACAGCGCGTAGACGAGCTCGAACCACACGGCGCTGCCGGACCACATCAGCACGGTGAACGCCTGGTTGGAGTCGATCAGCCGCTCCGCGAGCTGCCAGCTCCAGGGGCCGTCGGGCCCGTACAGCTCGTGGCGGTGGGGGAACTCGCGCAGGAGGAAGAGGAACCAGGTGAGCGCGAAGCCGATCCGCACGACCGCAGTCTGGTACGGGGCGATCGCCTCGGCGGTGACGCGGGCGAGTCCGCGGGCGAAGAAGCCTTCATGTGCCGGGTCCGCGGCGGACGGGGATGCCGGCCCGGACTCCGCTGCGGGCGCGGAGGCCTGCGCGGGCACGGACGCCTGTGCACGGGCGGAACCTTCGGAGGCGTGCGGGGCGTGCGCGGCGGGAGGGGTGCCGTCGTCCTGGGGGCGCTGCTGTTCGGTCACTTGTCCCAGCCCCCCGGAATGTCGGCGCTGCCGACCTGCCACCAGGGCTGCACCTGGTACTCGGTCTTGGCGTCCGACTTCTCGTCGCTCCACGAGGGCGGCTTGACCGGTGTCGTGGCGGAGCGGACCTGGATGCGCTCGACCGTGCCTCCGTTGAGTTCACGGCCGAAGCGCAGCATCACTATTCGCTTGATGTACGTCTCCGACAGCTCGCCGCGCAGTCCGATGGCCTTGCCCTTCTCGTTGTGCGCGCCGCGGTAGAACTCCCAGCCGCGGCGGAGTTCGTTCTGCTGTACGTGGCTGGGGGCGATGTTGTGGTCGATGGCCTCGCCGTCCATCCGGGAGAGGTTGACCCAGCCCGTCGTCTCCGAACTGCCGTCGTCCTTGGCCACGCGGGCGCGCGCGTGGACGTGGATGTTCTGCTGGAGGGGGTTCGGCGCGAAGAGCTTCCAGTTCTGTTCGAACTCCGGGTAGACGTAGTCGTCTATGCCCTCGCCGTGCTGCTTGCTGAGCGTGTTCGACGGTGCCACATGCAGGAAGACCATCCCCAGGTGGACGGCGACGGCGGCCACCAGGACAGCGGCGGATACCGCCACTGCCAGCCGCCAGGGGCGCGGCAGCCCCGCGAATCCCGGACCTCGCTCCCCCGGTCCGGGCGGACCCTCCCCCTCGGCCCGTGAGGGCTTGGGCGTACCCCCTGCCTCAGCCCATGAGGGCCTGGGGGAACCCCCGGCCTCCCGCGGCGGCTCGGCCCGCGATCCGGCCGGCGGCGCCTGCTGCTCTTGTGGCTCCATGCCCTCCCCTGCTCCCCACGTCAGTCGGTCGGTCAGCCGATACGACCTCAGACATTATTCGAGCCTTGACACCCTGTGGGGCCCCGGCCCACCATTGAACCGAACGATCGGTCGGTTGGGAGTGCGGCTGCGGCCGCCGGCAAGGGGGTCGGCATGACATCGGTGCTGCTCGGCGAGGGCACGCAGGGCTCCGCGGAGCCGGTGGAGTCCGTCGCGGCCTTCGACAGCGCGATCGCCGCGGACGAGCGGATCGAGCCGCGCGACTGGATGCCGGACGACTACCGCAGGACGCTCGTACGGCAGATGGCGCAGCACGCGCACTCCGAGATCATCGGCATGCAGCCCGAGGCGAACTGGATCACGCGTGCGCCCTCCCTGCGCCGCAAGGCGATCCTCATGGCCAAGGTGCAGGACGAGGCGGGCCACGGCCTGTATCTCTACAGCGCCGCGGAGACGCTGGGCACGAGCCGCGAGGAGCTGCTCGACAAGCTGCACTCGGGCCGCCAGAAATACTCATCGATCTTCAACTACCCGACGCTGACCTGGGCCGACGTCGGCGCGATCGGCTGGCTCGTGGACGGCGCGGCCATCACCAACCAGGTGCCGCTGTGCCGCTGCTCCTACGGTCCGTACGCGCGGGCGATGATCCGCATCTGCAAGGAGGAGTCCTTCCACCAGAGGCAGGGCTTCGAGCTGCTGCTGGCACTCAGCCGCGGCACGGAGGCACAGCACGCCATGGCGCAGGACTCGGTGGACCGCTGGTGGTGGCCCTCGCTGATGATGTTCGGGCCGCCCGACGACGAGTCCTCGCACAGCGCCCGCTCCATGGAGTGGAAGATCAAGCGCCATTCGAACGACGAGCTCCGCCAGCGCTTCGTCGACATCTGCGTGCCGCAGGCCGAGGCGCTCGGCCTCACCCTCCCCGACCCCGGGCTGCGGTGGAACGAGTCGCGGGGCCACTGGGACTTCGGCCCGATCGACTGGGAGGAGTTCAAACAGGTGCTGCAGGGCAACGGGCCGTGCAACGAGGAGCGGATAACCCGCCGCCGCCAGGCCCACGAGGACGGTGCCTGGGTGCGTGACGCGGCGGCCGCGTATGCGGCGAAGCACGCGGCCCGCGGCCGCGGCAAGGTTCAGGAGCGGACGGAGACCGCGGTGGACACGGCGGTGAGCGCCTGATGAGCGGCACGGACTGGCCCCTGTGGGAGGTGTTCGTGCGCAGCAGGCGCGGCCTGTCGCACACGCACGCCGGCAGCCTGCACGCCCCCGACGCCGAGATGGCGCTGCGCAACGCACGCGATCTCTACACGCGCCGCTCCGAGGGCGTTTCCGTGTGGGTCGTGCCCTCCCACGAGATCACGGCTTCCTCGCCGGACGAGAAGGACCCGTTCTTCGGGCCCGCCGCCGACAAGCCGTACCGCCACCCGACGTTCTATGAGGTGCCGGAAGGGGTGCGGAACCTGTGACGGGCTCCGAGGGGCTCTCGGCGCGCAGCGCAGCCGCACTCTCCGACCCGCTGCTCCCGCTGGCGGACGACTCCCTCGTGCTCTCCCACCGGCTGGGGGAGTGGGCCGGGCACGCACCCGTTCTGGAGGAGGAGCTGGCCCTGGCCAACATCGCCCTCGACCTCCTCGGCCAGGCCCGCGCCCTCTACGCCGAGCTGGGCGAGGAGGACGAGCTGGCCTTCCTCCGTGAGGAACGGGCTTTCCGCAACTGCCAGTTGGCCGAGCAGCCCGGCGGCGACTTCGCGCACACGATGGTCCGCCAGCTCTACTTCTCCGCCTGGCAGGAGCTGCTGTACGCACAGCTCGCCGAGCTCGGGCAGCCGCTGGCGGCGAAGGCGGTCAAGGAGTCCGAATACCACCGCGACCACGCCGAGCACTGGACGCTGCGTCTCGGCGACGGCACGGAGGAGAGCCACGCCCGCGCCCAGCGGGCGGCGGACTCCCTGTGGCGCTTCACGGGCGAGCTCTTCGAGCCGATCGCAGGCCCCGGGCCCGTCGGCGAGGTCGACTGGGACGCCCTGCGCACGGGCTGGACGGAGCGCATCACCCGTACGTTCGAGCGGGCGACCCTGACCGTGCCGGAATCCCCCCAGGAGGGTGCGTGGAAGGCGGGAGCGGGCCGCCAGGGCATCCACACCGAGCCCTTCGGCCGGATGCTCGCCGAGATGCAGCACCTGCACCGCAGCCACCCGGGGGCGTCGTGGTGACGACCCCCGGCGGGGCCGCTGCCCGCGCGGACACGGGCGCAGCCGAGCGCCGGCAGCGCGACCTGGAGGCATGGGCCGGCTCCGTCCCCGACCCGGAGCTTCCCGTCATCACGCTCGCCGAGCTGGGCGTGCTGCGCCGCGTGCACGAGAGGTCGCCCCACGGCCCCGTCGAGGTCGAGCTGACGCCCACGTACACGGGCTGTCCCGCCGTCGAGTCGATGGCCACGGACATCGAGCGGGTGCTGCGTGAGCACGGCGTCCCCGAGGTCGCCGTCCGCGTCGTCCTCGCGCCGCCGTGGAGCACGGACGACATCTCGGACGAGGGCCGCCGCAAGCTCGCCGCGCACGGCATCGCGCCCCCGCGCGGCGGCCGGGCCGTCCCGGGTGCGGGTGAGGCGCACGGCCCCGTCCCGCTGACGCTCGCGATCCGCTGCCCGAACTGCGGCTCGACGGAGACGAGCCTGATCAGCCGCTTCTCGTCGACCGCGTGCAAGGCGCTGCGCCGCTGCGAGTCGTGCAGGGAGCCGTTCGACCACTTCAAGGAGGTGTGAGGGCGCCGTGAGCACCTTCCATCCGCTGCGCGTCACGGCTGTCGACAGCCTCACGGACGACTCCGTCGCCCTCACCTTCGCCGTGCCGCCCGAGCTGCGCCCCCTCTACGGATACTCGCCCGGCCAGCACATCGCGCTGCGCAGGCACCGCGCCGGTGCGGACACGCTCACCGCGAGCACGGAGGTGCGGCGCACGTACTCGCTCTGCGCCCCCGCCTGCGACGAGCCCGCGGAGCTGCGCATCGGCGTACGCGGCGTCGAGGGCGGCGACTTCTCGAGCTACGCGGTCAAGGAGCTGAGGCCCGGCGACACGGTCGACGTCCTGCCGCCCTCCGGCCGGTTCGTACTGGAGCCGCGGAAGGGCCGTTTCGCGGCGGTCGTCGGAGGCAGCGGCATCACCCCGGTGCTCTCCATCGCCGCCACGCTGCTCACGCGTGAGCCGGAGGCGCGCTTCTGCCTCGTACGGAGCGACAGGTCCACGGCGTCCACGATGTTCCTGGAGGAGGTCGCGGACCTGAAGGACCGCTTCCCCGACCGCTTCCAGCTCGTGACGGCCCTCTCCCGCGAGGAGCAGCAGAGCGGGCTGCCGAGCGGCCGTCTCGATGAGCAGCGGCTGAGCGGGCTGCTGCCCTCGCTGCTGTCCGTGCCGGACGTCGACGGCTGGTATCTGTGCGGGCCGCTCGGCCTGGTCGAGGAGGCTTCACGCGCCCTGCGCGGCCTCGGTGTGCCGCGCGGCCGCATCCATCAGGAGATCTTCCACGTCACGGAGGCACCCACGGCTCCGTCCGCGGCGCGGTCCGCGGCGGGAGGCGTCTCTCACAGCGCGTCCGTGACGGCCAACCTCGACGGCCGCTCGGGCTGCTGGCCGATGGACGACGGCGAATCCGTGCTGGAGACGGTCCTGCGCCACCGCGCGGACGCACCCTTCGCCTGCAAGGGCGGCGTCTGCGGCACCTGCCGGGTCCGCCTGCTCTCCGGCGAGGTGCGGATGGAGCGCAACTACGCGCTGGAGCCCGACGAGCTGGAGGCGGGCTATGTGCTGGCCTGCCAGTCCCACCCGGTGACCGAGGCCGTGGAAGTGGACTTCGACGGCTGAGGGCGGCCGTGCCCGGGAGGCACGGGGCGGACCGGAGCCCTGGGCGCCTGCCTGAGAGGCCCGCGCTGCAGCGGGCCGTCCCGGAGCAGCTTCAGCGGTCCGCCTCAGAGCCTCAGAGCACGTGCGCGCTGTCCGCGTCCGCCGTCAGCGGCCGTCCCGCTGCCTCCCAGGCGAGCATGCCGCCGTCGACGTTCACCGCGTCCACGCCCTGCTGCCGCAGATACTGCGTCACCTGCGCGGAGCGTCCGCCGACCCGGCAGAGCACGTAGATCCGCTCGTTCTCGCCGGCCCGCTCGGTCAACTCGCCCAGCCTGCCGACGAATTCGCTCATCGGAATGTGCAGTGCGCCCTCGGCGCGCCCGGCTTCCCACTCGTCGTCCTCGCGGACGTCGAGCAGCAGCGCGTCCTGCGGCACCGAGGCGACGTCGACCTGCGGCAACTGACCGAATTCCATGGCGAAACGCTCTCTCTCAGTTCTCTTCCGTGCCGGCGCCGGGCGTCCCTGCCGCGCCGGCCTGTCCTGCCACGCCGGCCTCCCCGGTCGCACCGGCCTGGCCGCTCGTACCGGCGTCGCGGACCTGGATCAGCCGCGCAAGTTCTCGCTCGCGTCCGGCCACCTGCTCCAGCAGCTGCTCGGCGATCTCGTCCAGCAGCGCGTCCGGGTCGTCCGGGGCCATCCTCAGCATCGCACCGATCGCGCTCTGCTCCAGCTCCGTGACCATCGCCGTGAGCACCTCCTTCCGCTCCGCCAGCCACTCAAGGCGGGCGTAGAGGAGTTCGCTCTGCGGCACCGTCGGTTCCGGTTCCTCTTCGCGCGGCCCGTTCTCCCACTCGTCCAGCAGCGCCCGCAGGGTGTCCGCGTCGCCGTCCGCGTAGGCCTTGTTGACCCGTACGAGGAACTCCTCGCGGCGCTGCCGCTCCGCGTCCTCCTGCGCCAGGTCGGGGTGTGCCTTGCGCACGAGTTCTCGGTACGCCTTGCGCGCCTCCTCGCTCGGACGCACGCGGCCGGGCGGCTGCACGTTCTGCCCGGTGAGCATGGCGGTGGCCTCGGGCGGCATGCCCTTGGAGTCGATCCAGCCGTGGAAGAGCTCCTCGACCCTGGGCATCGGCAGCACGGCGGCCCGCGCGTCCTGGGCCTTGCGGAGATCCTCCGGGTCGCCGCTGATGGCCGCGGTCACCTCGAGGATCGAGGCGTCGAGCTCGTCGAGGCGCGCGTACATCGGGCCGAGGCGCTGGTGGTGCAGGCGTGAGAAGTTCTCGACCTCCACGCGGAACGTCTCGACCGCGATCTCGAACTCGATCAGTGCGTTCTCCGCCGCCCGCACCGCCTTCTCCAGCCGGTCCGTGCCCGGCTCACCCGGGCCCCCGGTCCCTCCCGCCCCGGCGGTGCCGGAGGCTTCGGCGGCCCCCGCGGGATCCTCGGACCGTTCCGGCGGCTGCTCCGGCTCTTCGGCTTCCGCTTCCGGGTTCGCTTTCATCGGGCCCACCCTACGGAAGCCCGCCCCGCCATTCCCAGCGAGTGCCGCGACCCGACGATGCCCGCCCGTCGGGGAGCGTGCGGGCCGGACCGCGGTGTCAGGCCCTGAACTCCGAGGGGCAGCCCGGCGCTTCGTCCGGAAGGTGCGTGTCCGCCCACCGCGTCAGCTCCGTCATGGCCGGCCGCAGCGCCAGTCCGGCGTCCGTGAGCCGGTAGCTGACCCGCAGCGGCGGGCCCTCCTCGACGGTGCGTACGACGAGTCCCAGCGACGCCAGCTCGGTCAGCCTGTCCGAGAGCATCCGCTCACTGATTCCGGGCACCGCGCGCCGGAGCTGGGCGAAGTGGCCGGGCCCGTGCATGAGCGCCGCGAGCACCAGCCCGGTCCAGCGCTTGCCCAGCATCTGGAAGACGCGCGTGATGCTGCTCTCGGGCTCGCTGCACGCGCCGGCGAGACCGGGCACCCCCTCTTCCTGTGCCGACGCCGTGTGCGTCTGTTCCCGCGGCTCCGCCATGCCTCAAGGGTACTGCGCCCACACAAGGGGATGAAAAAAAGTAAGTAGCTGTGTTATTAATAGGTGCGAACGCAACAGTACCTCCTTACATTCACCAAGGAGCTTCCCTCATGGCTACTCTGCTTCACCTCGACTCGTCCGTCTTCCCGCACGACGGCTCCGTCTCGCGCGACGTCGGCGCGTCCTTCCGCAAGGCATGGGAGGCCGAGCACCCGGACGGAACGGTCGTGTACCGCGACCTGGCCGCCGACCCGCTCCCGCACCTCGACGGTGTGGCCGCCTCCAGCGCCTTCGCCCCGCCGGAGACCCACAGCCCGGAGCAGTCGGTGGCGTACGCGCTGCGCGACAAGCTGGCCCGCGAACTGGAGCAGGCGGACGCCGTGCTGATCGGCGCGCCCATGTACAACTTCACGGTCCCCTCGACCCTCAAGGCGTGGATCGACCAGGTGGTCCTCAACGGGCGCACATTCGGCACGGACACCCCGACCGCCGCGGGCACCCCCACCGTGGTCGTGGCCAGCCGCGGCGGCGGATACGGGCCCGGCACGCCGCGCGAGAGCTGGGAGTTCGTACAGAGCTACCTGGCCAAGATGCTCGGCGAGGGCATGGGCCTGGAGCTGGAGTTCGTCGTGCCGGAGCTCACGCTGGCCGCCCGTACGCCCGGCATGGAGTCGCTGGTCGACCTCGCGGAGGCCTCGCGCACCAAGGCACACGAGACGGCGGGCGCACACGGCAAGGCCCTCGCGGCACGCTTCGCGGCGGCGGTCTGAGACCGGCTCCCCGCACGTGACGCAGCCGCGGCCGCACGTATCGCAGCCGCACTTGCCGCCGTGCCCTCGGCGCAGCCGTCTCGGCCTCCGCCGCACGCGGCTGGGCCCGGCGGACCTGGACGGCCCGCCGGGCAGCAGCCGTCACCATGCCCGTAAGACCCTGGTCCCGGCCCGTTCGGCCCTCGTACGGCACCGTGCCCGGCACGACCCTGAGGGTGAGCAGGGAAGAACAAGGCAGCAGCGGACCGGCCCGCGGGCGCGGGTGCAGCGAGCGGGCGGACGGGCGGAAGGAGCGCGGCTGTGGAGACGAGCGTTGTGGAGACGGGCAACGAAGTCGTCGTCGGAGTGGACGGATCCGAGGTGAGCCTCGCGGCCATGGAGCACGCCGCGGAGGAGGCCGCACTGCGCGGTACCGGTCTGCGGGTCGTGCAGGTGCTGAGCTGGCCGACGGCCCCCGTCCTCCGCGGAGTTACGGTGGCCGGGTCCGCGGCGGAGGCGTTCCACAGCCGTGCGGAGGCGAGCGTGGAGGAGGCCGTCTCACGCGCCCGTACGACCGCCCCCGGTGTGGAGGTGACCGGCTCCGTCGCCATGGGTGAGGTCCTCCCCGTGCTCACGGAACTGTCCGCGCCGGCCTCGCTGATCGCCGTCGGGAGCAAGGGCAGGGGCGCGTTCTCCGGGCTGCTGCTCGGCTCCGTCGCCATGCACCTCGCCTCGCACTCCCGCTGCCCGGTGCTGGTGGTACGCGGCACGGCCGAGCCCTCCGGACCGGTCATGGCCGCGGTGGACGGCTCCGCCGCGAACCGTGCCGCGGTCGCGTTCGCCTTCGAAGAGGCGTCGCTTCGGGAGGTGGATCTCGTGGCGACTCATGTGTGGTCCGAGTGGTCGGTGCCTCCCACGGTTCCCCGTGACCCGTCCGAGGCGTACGCCCGTAAGCCCGGTGAGCTGCGGGACGAGGAGGAGGCGCTGCTGTCCGAGGCGCTCGCCGGGCACGCGGGGCGGTATCCGGACGTACGGGTGGAGCACCGCGTCCTGCGCGGACGCACCCGGGAGCGGCTGATGGACGCGAGCAAGGGCGCGCGGATGCTGGTCGTGGGCGCCCGGGGGCACGGCGGCTTCACAGGGATGCTGCTGGGTTCCGTCAGCCAGGCCGTGCTGCACCACGCTCACTGCCCCGTCGTGGTGGTGCCGGCGGAGGGCGACCGCTGAGGGAGGGCACGCCGCCGTGAGCAGGCGGACCGCCACGTGGCGCCCCTGACGCCGTTTCTACCCGCCGTCGCGCGGCGGCCCGTATCCGCCGCCGCCCGGGGTCTCCACCACCAGCACGTCGCCGGGCTCCACCTCGGCCGAGTCGCACGCACCCATGATCAGGCTGCCGCCGGCCGCCCGTTCGATGCGGTTGGAGCCCAGTGCGCCCGCCGCGCCGCCTGCCATCCCGTACGGAGGCACCCGGCGGTGGCCCGACAGCGTGCTCACGGTCATCGGCTCACGGAAGCGGATCCGGCGCACGGCACCGTCCCCGCCGCGCTGCCGCCCCGCCCCGCCGCTGCCGTGGCGGATTGCGAACTCCTCGACCAGCACGGGCAGTTGCGTCTCCAGGACCTCGGGGTCGGTGAGCCGGGAGTTGGTCATGTGCGTCTGCACGACCGGAGCGCCGTCGAAGCCGTCACCGGCACCGGAGCCCGACGCCACGGTCTCGTAGTACTGGTGCCGCTCGTTCCCGAACGTGACGTTGTTCATCGTCCCCGAGCCCTCCGCCTGTACGCCCATCGCGGCGTAGAGCGCGCCCGTGATCGCCTGTGACGTCTCGACGTTGCCCGCGACGACGGCGGCGGGATGGACCGGAGCCAGCATCGAGCCCGGCGGGATGATGATCCGCAGCGGCCTCAGACAGCCGTCGTTCAGCGGGATCTCGTCGCCGACGAGAGTGCGGAAGACGTAGAGGACGGCGGCGGTCACCACGGACGTGGGCGCGTTGAGATTCGAGCCGAGCTGCGCCGAGGTGCCGGTGAAGTCCACTGTCGCCGAGCGGTGTTCGCGGTCCACCGAGACCCGTACGGAGATCACGTGGCCCGCATCCGTCTCGTAGCGGTACTCGCCGTCGTCCAGGGCGTCGACGACCTTGCGTACCGACTCCTCGGCGTTGTCCTGCACGTGCCGCATGTACGCCTGCACCACGTCCAGGCCGAAGTGGCCGATCATTCTGCCGACTTCCTCGACGCCCTTCCGGTTGGCCGCGATCTGCGCGCGGAGGTCCCCGAGGTTCGTGTCCGGGTTGCGGGACGGGAAGGGCGCCTCCGTCAGCAGCCGCCGCGTCTCCTCCTCACGGAGCCTGCCGTCCTCGACGAGCAGCCAGTTGTCGAAGAGCACGCCCTCCTCGTGGATCTCACGGCTGCCGGCCGGCATGGATCCGGGAGTCAGCCCGCCGATCTCGGCGTGGTGGCCGCGGGAGGCGACGAAGAAGAGAATCCGCGCGTCCGCCGGGTCCGCACCCTCAGCGCGATCCTCGAAGGCGGGTGTCACGACGGTGACGTCCGGCAGATGAGTGCCGCCGTTGTACGGGTCGTTGACGGCGTAGGCGTCGCCCGGCTTCATCGTCCCCGCCCGGCGGCGGATCACCTCCTTCACGGTGGTGCCCATCGAGCCCAGGTGCACGGGGATGTGCGGGGCGTTGGCGACGAGATCGCCGTCCGGGCCGAAGAGGGCACACGAGAAGTCGAGCCGTTCCTTGATGTTGACGGACTGCGCGGTCGACTCCAGCCGCGCGCCCATCTGTTCGGCGATCGACATGAAGAGGTTGCCGAAGATCTCCAGGAGGACCGGGTCCGCCTCGGTCCCCACGTCCGCCTCGCCCCGCGCGGCCACGCGCCGCACCAGCAGATGGCCCTCGGGCGTCACGTCCGCACGCCAGCCGGCGTCGACGACCGTGGTGGCGTTGGCCTCCGTGATGATCGCCGGGCCCGGCACACGGTCGCCGGTCCGCAGGGAACCCCGGCCGTGCAGTGGAACGTCCCGCCATGCTCCGCCCGTCCAGAGGCACACGGTGCTCACGCCGCCGTCCCCGCGCTCCCCGCGTTCCCCGTCCCGCCCGTCGTCACCGGAGCCGTCCGCACCGCCGAGGGCCGCGAGCCCCGGCTGCTCCGTGACGCCGACCGCCTCCACCGATACGGCCTCCACGACGACCGGACGGTCCATGAGGAACGAGTACGTGGCACGGTGCCTCGCTTCGAACGACTCCGTCATGGCGTCCGGCCCGGCGAGCTCCACGGCCAGCGCGGTGTCGGTCCCGTCGTAGCGGAGCCGGGCGCGGCGCGTCACCCCGATGTGTCCTGCGGGGATGTCCTGGTCGAGGAGTTCCGCACGCGCCGCCGACTCCAGGTCCGCGGCGAGCGCCCGGATGTGCTCCATGTGCTCCCCGGCGAGGGGGAGTTCCACGGACTGCTCACGCATCGCGGTGGTGTCGGCGAGGCCCATGCCCAGGGCGGAGAGCACCCCGGCCATCGGCGGCACCAGGACGGTACGGATGCCGAGGGAGTCGGCCACCGCACACGCGTGCTGGGCACCCGCACCGCCGAAGGTGGTCAGCGCGTACCGCGTGACGTCGTGGCCCTTCTGCACGGAGATGCGCTTGATCGCGCTGCCGATGTTCGCCACGGCGATCTCCAGATACCCCGCCGCGACCTCCTCCGGGGACCGGCTGTCGCCCGTACGTTCACGGATCTCGCCGGCCAGAGCGGCGAACCGCTCCCGCACCGTCCGGCGGTCCAGTGACCGGCGGCCGTCCGGACCGAAGACGTGCGGGAAGTGTGCGGGCTGGATGCGGCCCAGCATCACGTTGGCGTCGGTGACGGTGAGCGGGCCGCCGCCACGGTACGAGGCGGGTCCCGGGTGGGCGCCGGCCGAGTCCGGCCCCACCCGGTAGCGGCTGCCGTCGAAGTGCAGAACCGATCCGCCCCCGGCTGCGACGGTGTGGATGTCCAGCATCGGAGCCTGCAGCCGTACGCCGCCCACCTGCGCGGTGAACACCCGCTCGTAGCCGCCCGCGAAGTGCGAGACGTCGGTCGACGTGCCGCCCATGTCGAAGCCGATCACCTCGTCGAAGCCCGCCAGTCGGGACATCCTCGCCATTCCGACGATGCCGCCCGCCGGGCCGGAGAGGATCGCGTCCTTCCCGCGGAAGTGGCCGGCCTCCGCAAGGCCGCCGTTGGACTGCATGAACATCAGCCGCACCCCCCGCAGCTGCTCGGCGACCTGCCCCACGTAGCGCCGCAGCACGGGCGACAGATAGGCGTCGACTACAGCCGTGTCGCCGCGCGGCACCAGCTTCATCAGAGGGCTGACCTCGCTGGACAGGGAGACCTGCGGGAAGCCGGTCCGCTCTGCGAGCTCCCCGACGGCCGCTTCGTGTCCTGGGTGCAGGTGGCTGTGCATGCACACCACCGCCACCGCGCGGATGCCGTCGTCGTACGCGCACCGCAGCCGAGGGGCGAGCCCTTCGAGATCGGGCGCCCGCAGCACCGTGCCGTCCGCGGTGATGCGCTCGTCCACCTCGATCACCCGCTCGTACAGCGCCTCCGGCAGCGTGATCGCCCGGTCGAAGATGTGCGGGCGGTTCTGGTAGCCGATGCGCAGCGCGTCACGGAAACCCCGTGTGATCACCAGAGCGGTCCGCTCACCCTTGCGTTCGAGCAGGGCGTTGGTGGCGACGGTGGTGCCCATCCGTACCGTCTCGATCTCCTCGCCCGCCACGGCCGCGCCTTCCGCCGTCCCCAGGACCGTACGGATTCCCTCGACGGCTGCGTCCCTGTAGCGGGGGCTCTCGGACAGCAGCTTGTGCGCCAGCAGTGTGCCGTCCGGCCGCCGGGCCACGACGTCGGTGAAGGTGCCGCCGCGGTCGACCCAGAACTGCCACCGTCCGCCGGCGCCGTCGCCTGCTTCTGCTCCGCTGTGCACGGTCCCGGTCACGAACCACCTCCGGAGTACGCAGTGAATGCGGGCCAGCGACCGGCGGGTGGCCTCCGCACCACTGTGGGAGCCTCCGGCCGTTTCCGCGCCGCCCCGCCCACGGCGGGCGTGGCGTCCGTCCCGGCGAGGGCCGGGCCGGACGCCTGGCGGCCTGCTGCCGGTGTCCATCAGGGCCGCGTCAGGATCGACCGTTGGGGCGTCAGGACTTCGTCAACGGACGCCGCGCGTGTCCGTCCGGGGAGTTTGCTCTTGCGTGAGCTCGCATCCGCGGCTCGCCGTCCGACGTCTCCGAGTCCGACGCGGAGGACGAACGTCCCCGCACCCGACGTGAAAGACAATGGAGCCATGGCCCGCGGCAATCTGCGCATCTACCTCGGTGCCGCCCCCGGCGTCGGCAAGACCTACGACATGCTCTCCGAGGCACACCGGCGCCTGGAGAGGGGCACGGACGTCGTGGTGGGCTTCGTCGAGTGCCACGGACGGCCGCGCACCGAGGTGCTGCTGCACGGCCTGGAGCTGGTCGCGCGCCGCGAGATCACCCACCGGGGCGCGGAGTTCACGGAGATGGACGTCGACGCCGTCCTCGCACGCGCTCCGGCCGTGGCCCTGGTCGACGAACTGGCGCACACCAACGTCCCCGGCTCCCGGAACGCCAAGCGGTGGCAGGACGTCGAGGAGCTGCTGGAGGCCGGAATCACCGTGATCTCCACGGTCAACATCCAGCACCTGGAATCCCTCGGCGACGTCGTGGAGTCCATCACCGGGGTCCGGCAGCGCGAGACCGTCCCCGACGAGGTCGTACGCCGCGCCGACCAGATCGAGCTGGTGGACATGTCGCCGCAGGCGCTGCGCAGACGTCTCGCACACGGCAACGTCTACGCGGCGGACAAGATCGACGCCGCCCTCTCCAACTACTTCCGGCCCGGGAACCTCACCGCGCTGCGCGAACTCGCCCTGCTGTGGACGGCCGACCGCGTCGACGAGTACCTCCAGCAGTACCGCGCCGAGAAGGGCATCTCCTCACCCTGGCCCGCCCGCGAACGCATCCTGGTCGGTCTCACGGGCGGACCCGAGGGGCGGACGCTGATCCGCCGGGCCACGCGCATCGCCGCCAAGGGCTCGGGCAGCGAGATCCTCGCCGTGTACGTGTCCCGAAGCGACGGCCTCACCTCGGCGTCCCCTGAGGAGCTGGCCGTACAGCGCAACCTGGTCGAGGGCCTGGGCGGCACCTTCCACACCGTCGTCGGCGACGACATCCCCGACGCCCTCCTGGAGTTCGCCCGGGGCGTCAACGCCACCCAGATCGTGCTCGGCATCAGCCGCCGCAACGCCTGGCAGTACCTCTTCGGGCCCGGCGTCGGCGCCACCGTCGCACGCGAGTCCGGTCCCGACATCGACGTACACATCGTCACTCACGAACGCGCCGCCAAGGGCCGCGGACTGCCCGCGGCCCGCGGAGCACGCCTCGGACGCAGCCGCATCGTCGCCGGCTGGCTCACCGGTACGGCCGGGCCCGCACTGCTCACCGTCCTGCTGACCGCCGCCGGCCCCGGGCTCGGACTGGCGAACGAGATGCTGCTCTTCCTCACCATGACCGTGACGGCCGCACTGCTGGGCGGTCTGCTGCCGGCCGTCGTGTCGGCGGTCGTCGGATCGCTGCTGCTGAACTACTTCTTCACCGCCCCGGTCCGCACCTGGACCGTCTCCGACCCGCAGAACATCCTGGCCATCGTCATCTTCGTGGTGGTCGGGGTCGCCGTGGCCTCCGTGGTGGACGTGGCCGCCCGCCGCACCGCTCAGGCGGCCAGGCTCCGTTCCGAGGCCGAGATCCTCAGCCACCTCGCGGGCAGCGTGCTGCGCCACCGGGTCTCCCCAGCAGAACGAGCTTTCCCCGCGCGGCCGGGAGACGGGACGGAACTGCCCGTCCTGCTGGAACAGGCCCGCGAGACCTTCGGCATGGAATCGGCGGCGCTGCTGGAGCGGGGCGGGAGCCGCGAACGCTGGAGGTGCGCCGGCAGCGTAGGACCGGACCCTGCGGAGCATCCCGACGACGCCGACGTGGACGTCCCCGCCGGTGAGGGAACGACCCTGGCGTTGCGCGGCCGCGTGCTGCCCGCCGAGGACCGCCGCGTACTGGGCGCCTTCGCCGCTCAGGCGGCCGTCGTACTGGAACGCCGGCGGCTGATGGACGAAGCCGAACGGGCCCGCCGCCTCGAGGAGACGGACCGTATCCGCACGGCACTGCTCGCCGCCGTCTCCCATGACCTGCGTACGCCGCTGGCCGCCGTGAAGGCGTCGGTGTCCTCGCTGCGTTCCGGCGACGTCGCCTGGTCCGCGGAGGACGAGGCCGGGCTGCTCGCCGCAATCGAGGAAGGCGCCGACCGGCTCGACCACCTCATCGGCAACCTGCTGGACATGAGCAGGCTGCAGACCGGCGCCGTTTCCCCGCTCATGCGCGAGACCGACCTCGACGAAGTCGTACCGCTGGCCCTCAAGGGCGTGCCCGAATCGGCGGTCAGGCTGGACATCCCCGAGACCCTCCCGATGATCGAGGCCGACCGGGGGCTGCTGGAGCGGATCGTCGCCAACATCGTCGAGAACGCCGTCAAGTACAGCCCAGGGGACGAGCAGGTCCTGATGTCCGCCAGTGCCTTCGGCGAGCGCGTCGAGCTGCGCGTCATCGACCGCGGCCCCGGCGTGCCCGACGCCGGCAAGGACCGCATCTTCGAACCGTTCCAGCGCCACGGCGACGTCCCCGGCGGCGACGGCGTCGGCCTCGGCCTCGCCGTCGCCCGCGGCTTCGCCGAAGCCATGGGCAGCACCCTCACCGCCGAGGACACTCCCAGCGGAGGCCTGACCATGGTGCTGACTCTCACAACCGCCCCCGGCAGGCCCGCGGCCCGCCCCGATCTCACCGCGGAAGCCACGTCATGACGGAGTCCCGGGCCGACGCCCCGCGGCACGAAACAGCCGGACGGATGGCGCGAGTGCTCGTCGTGGACGACGAACCACAGCTCGTCCGGGCCCTCACGATCAATCTGCGTGCCCGCAAGTACGAGGTGGACGCCGCGCACGACGGCGCCTCCGCCCTTCACCTCGCCGCCACCCGGCACCCCGACGTGATCATCCTCGACCTCGGCCTGCCCGACATGGACGGTGTCGAGGTCATCAGCGGACTGCGCGGCTGGACCCGCGTCCCGGTCATCGTGCTCTCCGCCCGGCACGCCTCCGACGAGAAGGTGGAGGCCCTCGACGCCGGCGCCGACGACTACGTGACCAAGCCCTTCGGCATGGACGAACTGCTCGCCCGCCTGCGAGCGGCCGTACGCAGGGCAACCCCCGCCGACGAGGAGGACGTCGTCGTCGAGACCGGGGCGCTCACCTTCGACCTCGCGGCCAAGAAGGTCAGACGGGACGGCTCCGACGTCCGCCTCACCCCGACCGAATGGCACGTGCTCGAAGTGCTCGTACGCAACTCCGGCCGCCTGGTCACCCAGCGCCAGCTGCTTCAGGACGTGTGGGGGCCGAGCTACGAGACCGAGACCAACTACCTGCGCGTCTACATGGCCCAGCTGCGCCGCAAGCTGGAGAAGGACCCCGCGCACCCCCGGCACTTCATCACCGAGTCCGGCATGGGCTACCGCTTCGAACGCTAGGGCGAGGAGTGCGGGGCCCGTCAGGCACTCAGCGGGTCACCGCGAACATCAGCGCGACGACGAGGATCGCCAGGGCCCCGAGGGTGGCGCCTGTGAGGGAGGGCCCGAAGTTCGTTGCGACGCCCTTTTCACTGCGCCTGATGCCTGTCGCGCCGAGGACGAGGGCGAGCGGGCCGGTGACCACGGCGACCGCATCGCCGATGACCGGGACGAAGGAGAATGAGTGCAGGGCACTGCTCCCGTCGTCGCCGTGGCCCTGACGGGCCGCTCCGGCGTCAGGAACTCCCGGGTTCCGGCTCGCTGAGGGTGATCGCCCCGGAGGGGCAGACACCGGCGGCCATCCGTGCGGCCGCGCGAGCGGCGGTGGGCGGCTCGGCGCGCAGCAGGAGGACGTGGCCGTCGTCGGCATCCTGGTCGAAGACCTCAGGGGCGGTCAGCGCGCACATCCCGGCGCCGATGCAGCGCTCTGCGTCCACAGCGATCCTCATCGGTCACGCGTCCCAGGTGACCGGCAGGCTCTTCACGCCGTGGACGTCCGCGGTCTCCGGGCGCAGGGCGACCGCTTCCGGCGGTACGGCCAGGCGCAGCGTCGGGAAGCGGCCGAACAGCGCGGGGAAGGCGACCCGCATCTCGACGCGGGCCAGCTGCTGACCCAGGCACTGGTGGACGCCGTGTCCGAAGGCCAGATGCCCCCCGTTCTGGCGGCGCAGGTCGAGCACGTGAGGATCGGCGAAGCGCTCGGGGTCGCGGTTGGCGGTGTTGAACGACAGGATCACCGGCGAGCCGGCCTCGATGATCTGGCCGCCCACCTCGGCGTCCTCCAGCGCCGTCCTCATGAACGTCTTGGCGACGCTGAGGTACCGCAGCAGCTCCTCCACGGCCGCGTCGGCGAGCGCGGGATCGGCGCGCAGCGCGGCCGGCTGCTCCGGGTTGCGCAGCAGCGCGAAGGTGCCGAGGGCGAGCATGTTGGCGGTGGTGTCGAGCCCGGCCGCCAGCAGGATCAGGGCGATCCCCTTCAGCTCCTCATCCGTCAGATCGGTGTCGGTGAGGTCGCTGAGCACGTCGTCGGTGGGGTTCGCGCGCTTGGCGGCCACGAGCTCCGCGAGGTAGTCCTGGGTCGCGGTGTAGGCCGCGATCAGGTCCTCGTCGCTCGTCTCCCCGTTCATGAACATCTCGACCTGCTCCTGGAAGGACCCCCGGTCCTCGTACGGCACCCCCAGCAGCTCACAGATCATGATGGCGGGGATGGGCTTGGCGAACGCCGTCACCAGGTCCGCCGGCGGTCCGGCCTTCTCCATGGCGTCGAGGTGGCCGGCGGTGATCTGCTCGACGCGCTCGGTGAGCAGCCGCATCCGCCGCACGGTGAACTTGCCCATGAGCGGCTTCCGGTAGCGGCTGTGCAGGGGCTCGTCCATGAGGAGGAACTCGCCGGGCGGCGCCGGGGGGACCTCGATGTCCCCGTAGTCGATGGTCGGGTGGTGGCGCATGAGCTCCTTGCGTGAGCTGAACCGCGGGTCGGCCAGCACCGACCTGACCAGGTCGAATCCGGTGATCAGCCAGCCGGGCTTCCCGCCGGGGAAGGTGTAGCGGCTGATGGGGCCGTGCCGGCGGGCGTCGGTCAGCTCCGCGGGCGGGTCGAAGGGGCAGCCGGGCTGACGCGCGGTCGGCAGCGTCGCGACGGCATGCGGGGATTCACCCATGGCCATTCCTCATCTCGCGATAGTGCGCGTTCAAGGTGAACTGAAAGCTACGTTGCATTCAGGATCTCGTCAATCCAGTTTCTGCCATTAATGCAGGTAGAGCGCCGTTAATTGATGCAATGACACTGAGACAGAACGCAATGGGGCGTTGCAATGAATGACGGTGAAGGCAATACTGGCGGCATGCCAGGAGGACGACTGACCCAGCAGGAGCGCCAGCGCATCGCGGCCGGACTCGCCGACGGTCTCTCGTACGCCGAGATCGCCAGACGGCTGGACCGGCCGACGTCGACGATCAGCCGGGAGGTCGGACGCAACGGCGGCCCCAGCGGCTACCGGCCCCGGCAAGCACACCAGGAGACGGGCCGGCGGGCCCGGCGCGGCACACCCGCACCCCCACGCGCCGCCGGACCGCAGGGCAGTACGACCGGGATGGAAGAGGAGATCATCGAGCTGGCGGTCAGGGCGGGGATGCCGAGGACGGCGGCCCGCGTACACATCGACCTGATGCTGTCCGAGGACGGCAGGCGCACCGCCGCCGAGCTGACCCGGAGGCTGAAGGTCAGCCCGGCGTCCGTCTCCGTGGCCGTGAACGGCCTGGCCCAGCAGGGGTTCATCCGGCGCGAGCGCGACCCGCAGGGGCGTCGCGACATCTACGTGATCGACGACGACGCCTGGTACCACTCGATCCTCATCGGCGCGCGGCACACACTCGAATCGGCGCGGCTCGCCATGGCCGCTGCGGAGAGGCTCGGCCCCGACACCCCCGTGGGCAGGCGGCTGACCAAGGCGGGGACGTTCCTGGAGCGGGTCGTCCTGGACGAGCTGGAGTCGGCCGACCGCTGGCGCTCCCTCCTGGCGTGACGGGCCCCGGGCCGCGGGACCTCGGCGCCGGGGAGCCCGCGGCGCGAGCGGCTCCCCGGGCAGCGGTCTCCTGACGCGGCTGAACTCCCGTCACTTCCGGGCGAGTTCCTTCAGCGCGATGTTGAGCTGAAGGACGTTGACCCTGGGCTCGCCCATGAAGCCGAGAACCCGGCCGTCGGTGTGGTTCTCGGCCAGCCGCTGGACCTGTTCGACGGGCAGACCGTTCTTCTCCGCGACGCGGCGTACCTGCAGTTCCGCGTACTGGGGCGATATGTGCGGGTCCAGGCCCGAGCCGGACGAGGTGACCGCGTCGGCCGGCACATCTGAGGGCCTCGGGGTGTAGTCCTTCGTACGGTTGTCCGCGACGGCCGCCTTCTTGGCGTCCTTGACCCACTGGAGCAGTTCGGGGTTGTCGGCGGACCGGTTGGTGGCTCCGGAGACGATCAGCGAGTACTGGGTGTTGACGCTGTTGGTCCCCAGCCCGCCCGACGGGCGCGGCTGGAACCACCGCAGGTCCGGCCGCGGCACCTCCTCGTCGTCGCCGGAGTCCCTCTTCGGCAGGTCGTACCTCTGGCCTATCAGCGAGGAGCCGGCGACCTCGCCGTCCGATGTGACCTCCGAACCGTTGGCCTTGCCGTTGAAGAAGGCCTGGGCGACGCCGGTGACGGCAAGCGGGTACAGCAGGCCCGTCACCACCGTCAGTACGAGAAGGGCACGGAGCGCGGCTCCGAGGAGGCGCGCGGTGCTGCTTACCGAGTTGTTCATGGCGATCAGCCGATTCCGGGGATGAGGGAGATGAGCAGGTCGATGATCTTGATGCCGGCGAAGGGGGCGATCAGGCCGCCGAGTCCGTAGATCCCCAGGTTGCGGCGGAGCATCCTGTCGGCGCCGGTTGGCCGGTAGCGCACGCCCCGCAATGCGAGCGGCACCAGAGCGACGATGATCAGCGCGTTGAAGACGACCGCGGAGAGGATCGCGGACTGCGGAGAGGACAGCGCCATGACGTTGAGCTTCTCCAGGCCCGGATGGACCACGGCGAACATCGCCGGGATGATCGCGAAGTACTTCGCGACGTCGTTGGCGATGGAGAAAGTGGTCAACGCGCCCCGGGTGATGAGGAGTTGCTTGCCGATCTCGACGACCTCGATGAGCTTCGTCGGGTCGGAGTCCAGGTCGACCATGTTCCCGGCCTCCTTGGCGGCCGAGGTGCCGGTGTTCATCGCGACTCCGACGTCCGCCTGCGCGAGGGCCGGTGCGTCGTTGGTGCCGTCGCCCGTCATCGCCACGAGCTTCCCGCCCGCCTGCTCGCGCTTGATCAGCGCCATCTTGTCCTCGGGCGTGGCCTCGGCGAGGTAGTCGTCCACGCCGGCCTCGTCGGCGATGGCGCGTGCAGTCAGCGGGTTGTCGCCCGTGATCATGACCGTCCTGATGCCCATGCGGCGCAGCTCGTCGAACCGCTCCCGCATGCCCTCCTTGACCACGTCCTTGAGATGGATGACACCGAGGACACGTGCGCCCAGGTCGTCCTCCACCGCGACGAGCAGCGGCGTACCGCCCGCCCCCGAGATGGCGTCCGCAGCGGCGGCGGCGTCCTCGGCCACCGGCCCGCCCCGCTCCCGGACCCACGCGAGGACGGAACCTGCCGCGCCCTTGCGGACCCGGCACCCGTCCACGTCCACACCGGACATGCGGGACTGAGCGGTGAAGGCCACCCACTCGGCGTGCACGAGCTCGCCCTGGTCGCGCTCGCGCAGGCGGTACCGCTCCTTGGCGAGGACGACGACCGAGCGGCCCTCGGGCGTCTCGTCGGCGAGCGAGGAGAGCTGTGCCGCATCCGCCAGTTCGGCCTCGCTGACGCCCTCGACCGGGACGAACTCGGCGGCCCGGCGGTTTCCGAGGGTGACGGTGCCGGTCTTGTCGAGCAGCAGGGTGGAGACGTCCCCCGCCGCTTCGACCGCCCGGCCCGACATCGCGAGCACGTTGCGCTGCACCAGCCGGTCCATGCCGGCGATGCCGATGGCCGAGAGCAGCGCGCCGATGGTGGTCGGTATCAGACAGACCAGCAGCGCGATCAGCACGATCACGGGCTGCTCCCGGCCCGCGTGGACCGCGAACGGCTGAAGCGTCACGACAGCGAGCAGGAAGACGATGGTGAGGGACGCGAGAAGGATGTTGAGCGCGATCTCGTTGGGCGTCTTCTGACGGGCGGCACCCTCCACGAGCTTGATCATCCGGTCGATGAAGGTCTCACCCGGCTTCGCCGTGATCTTGATGACGATGCGGTCGGAGAGGACGCGCGTACCGCCGGTGACGGCGCTGCGGTCGCCGCCGGACTCCCGGATCACCGGCGCGGACTCGCCGGTGACGGCCGACTCGTCCACGCTGGCGACCCCGTCGACGACGTCACCGTCGCCGGGGATGATGTCGCCAGCCTCGCAGACGACCAGATCACCGATGTGCAGGCCGGTGCCGGGCAGTCGTTCCTCCGTGGCGCCGCTGAGCCGCCGCGCGACGGTGTCGGTCCTGGCCCTGCGCAGGGTGTCGGCCTGCGCCTTGCCGCGTCCCTCGGCCACCGCCTCGGCGAGGTTGGCGAAGACCGTCGTCAGCCAGAGCCAGGCGGCGATGGCCCAGCCGAACCAGTCGGTGGGATCCATCAGCGCGAAGACCGTGGTCAGTACGGAGCCGGTCAGCACCACGAACATCACGGGCGACTTGATCATCACCCGGGGATCGAGCTTCGCGACGGCGTCCGGGAAGGACCTGACCAGCTGCTTGGGGTCGAAGAGACCTCCGCCGACGCGACCGCGTCCGGGCTTGTGACCCCTGTGCACGTCGCTGTGCGGCGCGCGGGTCGGAGAGACGCTGGACATGGAGCCGGGCTCCTCGTGTTTCTGTGTCGAGGTGGTCATCAGGCCAGCCCTTCTGCGAGCGGCCCGAGCGCCAGCGCCGGGAAGTACGTCAGACCGGCGATGATCATGATCGTTCCGACCAGCAGGCCGGTGAAGAGCGGCTTCTCGGTGCGCAGGGTTCCCGCGGTGGCGGGCACCGGCCGTTGTCCGGCCAGGGAGCCTGCCAGCGCCAGTACGAACACCATCGGCAGGAAGCGGCCGAGCAGCATGGCCAGCCCGATGGTGGTGTTGAACCACTGGGTGTCGGCGTTGAGGCCCGCGAAGGCCGAGCCGTTGTTGTTGGCGCCCGAGGTGAAGGCGTAGAGGATCTCGGAGAAGCCGTGCGCCCCCGAGTTGGTCATCGAATCGGCCGGAGTGGGCAAGGCCGTCGACGCGGCGGTGAAGCAGAGCACCAGCGCCGGAGTGATCAGGATGTAGCAGGCCGCCAGCTTGATCTCGCGGGTCCCGATCTTCTTGCCCAGGTACTCGGGCGTACGGCCGACCATCAGTCCCGCGATGAACACCGCGACGACCGCCATGATCAGCATGCCGTACAGACCCGAGCCGACCCCGCCGGGTGCGATCTCGCCGAGCTGCATCCCCAGCATCGTGATGCCGCCGCCGAAGCCGGTGAAGGAGGAGTGGAAGGAGTTGACCGCTCCGGTCGAGGTGAGCGTGGTCGCCACCGCGAAGATCGACGAGCCGCCGACCCCGAAGCGCGTCTCCTTGCCTTCCATCGCACCGCCGGCGAGGTCCAACGCCGGGCCGCCGTGGTGGAATTCGGTCCACATCATCAGCGCGGTGAAGCCGATCCAGATCGTCCCCATCGTGGCGAGGATCGCGTGGCCCTGCCTCAGGGAGCCGGTCATCCTGCCGAAGGTCCGCGTCAGCGCGAAGGGGATGACGAGGATCAGGAAGATCTCGAACAGGTTCGAGAACGGGGTGGGGTTCTCGAAGGGGTGGGCGGAGTTGGCGTTGAAGTATCCGCCGCCGTTGGTGCCGAGTTCCTTGATGACCTCCTGGGAGGCGACGGCCCCGCCGTTCCACTGCTGAGTCCCCCCGGAGAACTGTCCGACCTCGTGGATGCCGGCGAAGTTCTGAATGGCCCCGCAGGCGACGAGCACCACCGCCCCGATCACCGACATCGGGAGCAGGATGCGGACGACACCGCGCACCAGGTCCGCCCAGAAGTTCCCCAGCTCACCGTTGCGGCTGTGCGCGAAGCCCCGCACGAGCGCGATGGCGACGGCGATGCCCACAGCCGCCGAGACGAAGTTCTGCACCGCGAGCCCGCCGGTCTGCACGACGTGGCCCATGGCCTGCTCGCCGTAGTACGACTGCCAGTTGGTGTTCGCGACGAAGGAAGCGGCGGTGTTGAACGCCTGGTCCGGGTCGATGGAGGAGAAGCCGAGCGAACCGGGCAGGCCGCCCTGGAGCCGCTGCAGCAGATAGAGGAAGAGGACGCCGGCGGCGGAGAACGCGAGCACACCGCGCAGATAGGCGGGCCAGCGCATCCCGGTGCCGGGGTCGGCGCCGACGGCCTTGTACATCCACTTCTCGACCCTCAGATGCCTGGTCGAGGAGTAGACGCGGGCCATGTGGTCACCGAGCGGGCGGTACGTCAGAGCCAGCGCCGCCACGAGCGCGAGCAGCTGGAGCACAGCGGCGAGGAGAGGGCTCATCTCGGGCTCAGAACCTCTCCGGGTGCAGCAGCGCGAATGCGAGGTAGCCCAGCAGGGCGGCGGCCACGACGAGGCCGACGATGTTCTCGGCGGTCACAGCTTTGCCACCCCCTTGGCGATGACGGCCACCAGCGCGAAGACCGCGATCATGGTGACGACGAAGGCCACGTCGGCCATCGTGAGCTCCTGGAAGAGGTTCGGGAATGTTCGGTCTTCCAGATGAAAAGCCCACTTCCGCGGGGACGCAGCAGCCGTTGATGGCTTCCATACGGCTGCGGGCACGACCTTGACGGCTCCCTGACGCCTCCGGGGCCGGCAACGAGCAGCGGCCTCGCGTGATCAACTCCGGTCGCCGCAACCGAAGATCATCAACAGGGGCCCGTACTATGGAAATGTCCGGGTACGTGCCCTTATGCGCGGAAACGGTGCACACGTAGAAGGTCAAGCGGCTCAAGGGGCGGCTGGAGCCCTCGCCGCAACGGAGAAAGGGCCCCCGCCGCGACTTTCGTCACTGACGGAGACCCGTTTCGTCGGTGTCTCTCTGTGCGCGAGGGGGGAGTTGAACCCCCACGTCCTTTCGGACACTGGAACCTGAATCCAGCGCGTCTGCCTATTCCGCCACCCGCGCATCGGGTGCCTCCCGCCTCGGCGGGAAGTCGGCCGGCAGGCTTCCTCGGAAGTACCCGCCGACGTCCAGAAGATTAGCACGCTGGCGGCGGTGGCTTCACATCCGCATCCGCCCCGCAGGAGGCCGCGCGACTACGGGACACTGGCTTCGGGGACACCTCGATCCATGCGAGGGTGTCACCGCGACGGCGAGGGAGTGTGACGGTGTGAGAGGTGACACTCCTCCGCAGGGCCCCACTGGGGAACCACCCGATTTCCCCACGCGTGGATACGATCAGTAAGCAGTACCGGACCGACGTACGAACACAGCATGCGCACCCCCGGGTGACACTGGGAAGCGCACTAGAGCCGAGGGCATCTGGGAAGGAGGTGCAACGTGGGAGTTCTGAAGCGCTTCGAGCAGCGACTTGAGGGTCTGGTCAACGGCACCTTCGCGAAGGTGTTCAAGTCCGAGGTACAGCCTGTGGAGATCGCGGGCGCCCTCCAGCGTGAATGTGACAACAACGCGACGATCTGGAACCGCGAGCGGACCGTGGTGCCCAACGACTTCATCGTCGAGCTGAGCGCACCCGACTACGAGCGCCTCAGCCCGTACTCCGGTCAGCTGGGGGACGAACTGGGCGGAATGGTACGCGACTACGCGAAGCAGCAGCGGTACACCTTCATGGGATCGGTCAAGGTCCACCTGGAGAAGGCCGAGGAGCTCGACACCGGTCTGTACCGGGTCCGCAGCCGCACCCTCGCCTCCAGCGCCTCACAGCAGCAGCCGCAGCGCTCCGCGAGCGCACCCGGCAACGCCTATGGCGGCCAAGGCGGTTACCCGCCCGGCCCCGGTCCGGTGGGCGCGCCTCCCATGCCGGCGGGCCCGCCGCCCGGCTACGCTCCCGGCGGCGGTTCCGGCGGCGGCTCCATGCCCCGTGCCGAGACGAGGCGCTGGATCGAGATCAACGGCAACCGCCACCAGATCTCGCGGGCCACCCTCGTCCTGGGCCGCAGCACCGAGGCCGACGTGCGCGTCGACGACCCCGGAGTCTCGCGCAGGCACTGCGAGATCCGCGCGGGAGACCCGGCTTCGATCCAGGATCTGGGATCGACCAACGGCATCGTGGTGGACGGACAGCACACCACTCGCGCTACGCTCCGCGACGGCTCACGCATCGTCGTGGGCAGCACCACGATCATTTACCGGCAAGCCGAAGGGTGAAGCGGGGGCATGTCAGAGCTGACCCTCACGGTCATGCGGCTGGGTTTTCTCGCCGTACTGTGGCTGTTCGTCATCGTGGCCGTGCAGGTCATCCGCAGCGATCTGTTCGGCACGCGCGTGACGCAGCGCGCCGCACGCCGTGCCGAGGGCCAGCGGCCGCAGCAGCGCCAGCAGCCCCCGAGGCAGCAGAGCGGCCGCCGCGGCGGAGGCGGCCGCGGGCGGAACGCGCCCAGCAAGCTGGTCGTCACAGAAGGGTCGTTGACCGGCACCACGGTCGCGCTGCAGGGTCAGACCATCACGCTCGGCCGTGCGCACGACTCCACAATCGTGCTGGATGACGACTACGCCTCCAGCAGGCATGCCAGGATCTACCCGGACCGTGACGGCCAGTGGATCGTCGAGGATCTCGGGTCCACCAACGGCACCTATCTCGACCGGACCCGACTCACCACGCCGACGCCGATTCAGCCCGGAGCACCGATCCGTATCGGCAAGACGGTCATCGAGCTGCGGAAGTAGTACAGATCATGACGACCGGAGGGTGGGCACCGTGCGGATGTATCCGGAGCCGACGGGCGAGGTGCGCATGAGTCTGTCACTGCGCTTCGCCGCCGGGTCTCACGACGGCATGATCCGGGACCACAACGAGGACTCCGGATACGCGGGCCCGCGCCTGCTCGCGGTCGCCGACGGCATGGGCGGCCAGGCCGCCGGAGAGGTCGCCAGCTCCGAGGTGATCTCCACCATCGTCCAGCTCGACGAGGACATCCCCGGCTCCGACATCCTCACCTCGCTCGGTGTCGCGGTGCAGCGGGCCAACGACCAGCTGCGCGTCATGGTGGAAGAGGACCCGCAGCTCGAAGGCATGGGCACGACGCTCACCGCCCTGCTGTGGACGGGCCGGCGGCTCGGCCTCGTACACGTCGGCGACTCCCGTGCGTACCTGCTTCGTGACGGACAGCTCACGCAGATCACCCAGGACCACACCTGGGTGCAGAAACTGGTCGACGAGGGGCGCATCACCGAAGAGGAAGCCACGACCCACCCGCAGCGCTCCCTGCTGATGCGCGCGCTGGGCAGCGGCGACCACGTCGAACCGGACCTGTCCATCAGGGAAGTACGTGCCGGGGACCGGTATCTCATCTGCTCCGACGGTCTCCCGACCGTCGTCAGCCCGCAGACCATCGAGGAAGCACTCGCCAGCTACCAGGGCCCGCACGAGACGGTGCAGGACCTGATCCAGCTCGCGCTGCGCGGCGGCGGCCCGGACAACATCACGTGCATCGTGGCCGATGTCGTCGACGTCGACGAGAACGACGCCCTGGGGCGGCAGTTGAACGACACCCCCGTGGTCGTCGGTGCCGTCGCGGAGTCCCAGACGCCGCTCGGCGGCGCAGGCGCGATGGGGACGCCTGCGGCGCGCGCGGCCGAACTCGGCCGCAGCGCGGGCCAGTCCGTACCTCCGCAGAACCACCCGGGCGAAGGCTTCGGCCCGCCCGGAAGCGGCGACATGGGCGGCCCCCCGTCCGGCAGCTTCGGCACATACACCGAGGACGACTTCATCAAGCACCGCGGCGGCAGAAAGTGGCTGCGCCGCTCGCTGTGGCTCACGATGATCCTGATCATCGTCGGCGGCGGACTGTACGGCGGCTACCGCTGGACACAGACCCAGTACTACGTCGGCGCCAACGACGACCATGTCGCGCTCTACCGCGGGATCAGCCAGGAACTCGCGGGCATCAGCCTGAACGAGGTCTACCAGGACCGCCCCGCAGTCGAACTCAAGTACCTGCCCGGCTACCAGCGCAACCAGGTCCGCGAGACCATCGCGGCCAGCAGCGTCGCCGAAGCCCGCGACAAGGCCGACGAGTTGGAGCAGCAGGCCGAGGTCTGCCGCATCGTCGCCGAGCAGCGCGTACAGCCCCCGGCCGACGAGGGCAAGAAGAAGGAAGAGCAGGACAAGCAGCAGGAAGCGGGCGGGAACAAGACCGGCGCCGCCGAGGGCTCCTCCAGCAGCAAGGACCCGGGCAGCAGCGACTCCCCGTCGCCGTCGCCCACCCAGAAGCTCTCGGAGAAGCAGCAGCAGCTCGCCAAGCAGTGCACCGCGCCGTAGGGGGGCTCCGGCAGCTATGAGCAGCAACATCATGACCAACACCGGCAGCAATACGACGGTCTCCCCCGGGGGCCTTCCCAGCCGCCGCAACACCGAGATGGCGATGCTGATCTTCGCCGTCCTCATCCCGGTGTTCGCCTACGCCAACGTCGGCCTCGCCAAGGACGGCGCACTGCCCGCCGGCATGCTCGGCTACGGCCTCGGCCTGGGCCTGCTCGCCGGCGTCGCGCACATCGTCGTACGTCGCTGGGCCCCGTACGCCGACCCGCTGATGCTGCCCATCGCCACGCTGCTCAACGGGCTGGGCCTGGTCCTGATCTGGCGGCTCGACCAGGAGCCCAGCATCACCACCGACCAGACGGGCGGGGCGGCGGCACCGAGCCAGCTGATGTGGTCCACGCTCGCGGTCGCCCTGTTCGCCGGCGTACTGGTCTTCCTCAAGGACCACCGCGTCCTGCAGCGCTACACCTACATCTCGATGGCCACCGCGCTGATCCTGCTGGCGCTGCCGATCTTCTTCCCCGCCAAGAACGGCGCCAAGATCTGGATCACCATCCCCGGCGTCGGCTCCCTGCAGCCCGGCGAGTTCGCGAAGATCATCCTCGCGGTGTTCTTCGCCGGCTATCTGATGGTGAAGCGGGACGCGCTCGCCCTGGCCAGCCGCCGCTTCATGGGCCTCTACCTGCCCCGCGGCCGCGACCTCGGACCGATCATCGCGATCTGGGCGCTCAGCCTGATGATCCTCGTCTTCGAGACGGACCTGGGCACCTCGCTGCTCTTCTTCGGCCTCTTCGTCGTGATGCTGTACGTCGCCACCGAACGCACCAGCTGGATCGTCTTCGGTCTCACCCTCTCCGTGGTCGGCGCAGTCGCCGTTGCCAGCTTCGAGCCACACGTCCAGAGCCGCGTCCAGGACTGGCTCGACCCCATGCAGGCGTTCAAGGACGGCTCCGAGCAACCCGCTCAGGCGCTGTGGGCCTTCGGTTCCGGCGGCGTGCTCGGCTCGGGGCTCGGGCAGGGCTTCTCACGGCTCATCGGCTTCGCAGCCAAGAGCGACTACATCTTCGGCACCGTCGGCGAAGAGCTCGGCCTGACCGGCACGATGGCGATCCTGCTGATGTACGGACTGCTCATCGAGCGCGGCATCCGCACCTCCCTCGCGGCCCGTGACCCGTTCGGCAAGCTCCTCTCCGTCGGCCTCTCCTCGGCTCTCGGGCTCCAGGTCTTCATCGTCGCCGGCGGCGTCATGGGGCTCATCCCGCTCACCGGTATGACGCTGCCCTTCATGGCGCAGGGCGGCTCCTCCGTCGTCGCCAACTGGGCTCTCGTCGCGATCCTGCTCAAGATCAGCGATACCGCGCGCCGGCCCGCGCCGGCGCCCGCGCCGTCCCCGGACGCCGAGATGACTCAGGTGGTCCGCCCATGACGGCACCACCGACGCAGACGACCCAGCACATGTCCCGGCTACCCGCACGAGGTGATGCACAGTGAACAAGCCACTGCGCCGGATCGCGATGTTCTGCGGCCTTCTCGTGCTCGCCCTGCTGGTGCGGGACAACTGGATCCAGCTCGTCCAGGCCGACGAACTCAAGACCGACCCCAAGAACCGCCGCGTCGCCATCGAGCGCTACTCGCAGCCGCGCGGCAACATCATCGTCGACGGCAAGTCGATCACCGGCTCCACCGACACCAAGAGCGGCGACTTCCGTTACAAGCGCACGTACAAGAACGGCCCGATGTGGTCGCCGGTGACCGGCTACGCCTCGCAGGCCTTCGGCGCCAACCAGCTGGAAGCCCTCAACGACGGCATCCTCACCGGCGACGACGACCGGCTCTTCTTCAACCGCACCATCGACATGCTCACGGGCAAGCCGCAGAAGGGCGGCAACGTCGTCACGACCTTGAACGCCAAGGCACAGAAGGCCGCCTTCGACGGCCTCGGCGACAAGAAGGGCGCGGTCGCCGCGATAAATCCCAAGACCGGCGCCATCCTCGCCCTGGCCAGCACCCCGTCCTACGACCCGTCCAGCTTCGCGGGGAACGGTGACTCCGACACCGCGCAGTGGTCGAAGCTGCAGAAGCAGGAGAACGAGGACGAGCCGATGCTCAACAGGGCTCTGCGGCAGACCTATCCGCCCGGTTCCACGTACAAGGTCGTCACGGCGGCCGCGGGTCTGGAGAGCGGCGAGTACGACCTGGACAAGGCGACCGACACCCCGGACCCGTACAAGCTGCCCGACTCGCAGACCAAGCTCGGCAACGAGGGCAGCCCGCCCTGCAAGAACGCCACCGTGCGCACCGCGCTCCAGTACTCCTGCAACACCGTCTTCGCGAAGATGAGCAACGAGCTCGGCAACGAAGAGATGATCGACATGTCCGAGAAGTTCGGCTTCAACGACAAGGAACTCGACACCCCGGTCCGCGCCGCCGAGAGCGTCTACCCGGAGGACAACAAGCCGCAGAACGCCATGGCCGGCATCGGACAGGCCAGCAACCGCGCGACGCCCCTGCAGATGGCCATGGTCTCCTCCGCGGTGGCCAACAACGGCTCGCTCATGAAGCCGTACATGGTCGACCAGCTCGTCGCCCCGAACCTGAACGTCGTCGAGCAGCACAAGCCGACGGAGATGAGCAAGCCGGTCTCGTCCGAGAACGCGCAGAAGCTCCAGCAGGGCATGGAGACCGTGGTCGAGAAGGGCACAGGAACCAGTGCCCAGATCCCCGGCGTCACAGTGGGAGGCAAGACGGGCACCGCCCAGCGGGGTGTGGACAACAGTGAGAACCCGTATGCGTGGTTCATCTCATATGCGAAGGGCGAGGACGGTTCCGCGGACGTCGCGGTCGCCGTCGTCATCGAGGGTTCGGACGCGCTCCGCAGCGACATCGCGGGCGGCAAGCTCGCCGCTCCGGTCGCCAAGGGCGTGATGAAGGCCGTACTCGAGGGTGAGCGATGACGTACACAGCGCTCGCCGCCAAGATCCACCGGAGCACGGGAGTTCGCCCGGAACCGGGGGAAGTGACCGAAAGCACCCCGGCGGCCGCGCAAGTGGTGACGTCAGTCACCTCAGTCACGACCGACCCGCACGAGTGGGCGGGTACCGTATCCCGAGCAGCACACCGCCGTGCCGTACGTCAGATACGGGCCCGGACGAACGGAGAGGGCTGGAGACTATGGAAGAGCCGCGTCGCCTCGGCGGCCGGTACGAGCTGGGCTCAGTGCTCGGCCGCGGCGGCATGGCCGAGGTGTACCTCGCCCATGACACGCGCCTGGGCAGGACCGTCGCGGTCAAGACGCTCCGCGTCGACCTGGCTCGTGACCCGTCGTTCCAGGCCCGGTTCCGCCGCGAGGCCCAGTCGGCCGCATCGCTGAACCACCCGGCGATCGTCGCTGTCTACGACACCGGCGAGGACTACGTGGACGGCGTCTCCATTCCGTACATCGTGATGGAGTACGTGGACGGTTCCACTCTCCGTGAGCTGCTGCACTCCGGGCGCAAGCTGCTTCCCGAGCGCGCCATGGAGATGTGCGTCGGCATCCTCCAGGCGCTGGAGTACTCCCACCGCAGCGGCATCGTCCACCGCGACATCAAGCCCGCCAACGTCATGCTCACGCGCAACGGCCAGGTCAAGGTCATGGACTTCGGCATCGCGCGGGCCATGGGCGACTCCGGCATGACGATGACGCAGACCGCCGCCGTGATCGGCACCGCCCAGTACCTCTCCCCCGAGCAGGCCAAGGGCGAGCAGGTCGACTCCCGCTCGGACCTGTATTCCACGGGCTGTCTGATCTACGAACTCCTCACCAACCGCCCGCCGTTCGTCGGCGACTCCCCCGTCGCGGTGGCCTATCAGCACGTGCGGGAAGATCCGCAGCCCACCACCGTCTTCGATCCGGAGATCTCGCCCGAGATGGACGCGATCGTCATGAAGGCGCTGGTCAAGGACCCGGATTACCGCTATCAGAGCGCCGATGAGATGCGCGCCGACATCGAGGCGTGCCTCGACGGGCAGCCCGTCGCAGCCACCGCCGCCATGAGCGCGATGGGCGCCGCCGGCTACGGCGGTTACCCCGACGACCAGCCGACCACGGCGCTTCGTGCGCAGGACTCCCAGACCTCGATGATGCCGCCCGTCCGCGACGACAACGGCGGCTACTACGACGACGGCCGGGGCGGCCGCAGGCGCCAGAACCGGAGCAACCTCTCCACGATCCTGCTCGTCCTCGCCGCGATCTTCATCCTCGTCGGCGCGATCTTCATCGGCAAGACGCTCTTCGCCGGAGGCCCCGCCAACACCACGAAGGTGCCGGATCTCGCCGGCGAGACCTACCAGGGGGCCCAGAAGCTCGCGGACAACGGCGGCTTCAAGGTCACCAAGGGCGAAGGCAAGTTCTGCGACGAGAAGAAGAACACCGTCTGCGACACGGACCCGGCCGAAGGCGCGGAGATCGACCGGGGCGACACCGTCACCCTGGCCATGTCCAAGGGCGCGGCCCCGGTGCAGGTCCCGGACGTCGAGGGGAAGTCCTACCCGAACGCCAAGCAGGAGCTCGAGGGCGCCGGCTTCGAAGTGCAGCGCAAGACCCAGGAGTCCGACGAGACGCCGGGCACCGTGCTGACCCAGGATCCGAACGGCGGCGGCAAGGCTCCGAAGAACTCGACGGTCGTCCTGACCGTCGCCCAGGAGCAGCAGGCGATCGTTCCCAAGGTCGTCGGCCAGCAGTTCGAAGCAGCGAAGAAGCTGCTGGAGGAACGCGGCTTCGAGGTGGCCCGCAAGGACCAGGACGCCCCCGACAAGGCCGCAGGCGAGGTCCTCGCCCAGGAACCGGGTGGCAACGAGCGGGCGAAGCTCGGTGAACAGGTCACCCTGACCGTCGCCAAGGCACCGGACGACCAGCCCGCAACCGTCCCGGACGTCACCCAGCAGCTGGTCGCCGAGGCCCGTAAGTCGCTGGAGGAAGCAGGCTTCCAGGTCCAGGTCCAGGGCGCCGCGGACGAGAACAACGCGACCGTCGTCACCACCAACCCGCCCGCCAACACCCAGGGCAAGAAGGGCGACACGGTCACGATCTTCGCCCGCGACGGTCAGCCGGACGACGGTGACGACGGCATCTTCGGAGGGCCGGCCGGTCAGCCGGGCAGGAGCGAGAAGGAGAACTGACCGCGGTCCGCTTGCTTCCGGCAGCCGATGCTGCCGGAAGCAAGCGGCGCGGCGGGACCCGGCCCGGGCAGGCCGGCCTTCGCGCTGCAGCGCGTCAGACGACGCGGTGCCTCAGACGACCACGTTGTTGCGTGAGTTGCAGTAGTAGGCGTCTTCGAAGTCCCGGCCCTTCAGCGTGCAGACCATGAAGTCGACACGGCGCCCCTCGGGCCAGTCCTTGTTCCAGTGGCCGATCTTGCCGTAGCCCCGGTTCTCCAGGTGCGGCGAGCCGCCGCCCGTGTTCCCGGTCCTCTTGATGAAGGCGACGGCGCTGCGGCCGTCCCGGCATGTGTCCTCGAGGTAGAGGTGCTCGCCCTTGGTGTAGAACCTCAGCTGCGCGCAGCCGTTGTCGCTGTTCACCTTGATGAACGCTGCGGCCTGCGCGGGCCCCGTGGTCCCCATGGTCAGAACGAGTGCTGCCGCCGCAGTGACGGTGGCGACGATTCCGCGTTTCATGATGTTCCCCCGGCGCCCCGGGCCGGCGCACGACTGGAGATCTCAGGGGAGGTGCCCAGGATCTGTTCAAGCGAGTGCGCGTTCAACAGCCCTCCCCCGTTGGGCAGTCCGCATGTTAAGTCAAGCGATCATGCCGCGTCCAACGCCGCCGGACGGACCGGGCGCCGCGCTGCTCAGCCCGCGGGCCGGCGCAGTTCCTCGGGCGGAGTCCGCTTCGAGTCGACGTCCTCCGTACGCTCCAGTTCGCCCCATACCACGTAGCGGTACTTGGAGGTGTAGACGGGCGTGCACGTGGTCAGCGTGATGTAGCGGCCGTCACGGGTCTTGCCCGACTCCTTCGGCACCGGATCCAGAACGTCCACGTTGTACTTGGATGTGCGCGGAAGGATCGAGTAGACCTTGTAGACGAACCAGGTGTTCTTCGTCTCGAAGACGACGGCGTCGCCCTTCCGGATCTTGTCGATCTTGTGGAACTTCGCGCCGTGACCGTCGCGGTGGGCCGCCAGCGAGAAGTTGCCCGACTGGTCCTGCGGCATCCCCGACTTCACCGGCTTCGTGTAATAGCCGGCCGCGCCCTTGTTGAGCTCCTTCGCGTCGGTGCCCTTCATCACCAGGACGTCGTCCCGCGACATCGACGGTACGTGCAGGAAGCCGATGCCGTCCTTGGTGTCGAGGGCGCCCGGCGTACGGTCGTGCAGCCAGCTCTCGCGCACCTTGTCGCCGGCGCGCTTGGAGTCGCGCTCGGCGAGCACGTTCGTCCACCACAGCGAATAGGCGACGAAGAGCGCGAGGACGACGCCCGCGGTGATGAGCAACTCGCCGACAAGGCCCACGAACGCGGAGAGGCGCCGCCGGCGTGCGGCCCCGCGTCCGCCTCCCGGCGCCGGATCTGGTGGCGGAAGCGACGACGGCGCGCCGGGCCTCCCGCCCTTGTCGTGTTCGGTCTTTGACACCGCTTACCGCCCGTTTCTGCTGTCCCCTACTCGACGAGAGCGTCCGGCTTGCCCTCGCTGCGCGGACGCTCCTCGACCATTTTGCCCCAGACGATGAGCCGGTACTTCGAAGTGAATTCGGGAGTGCACGTGGTCAACGTGACGTACCGGCCCGGCTTTTCGAAGCCGGAGCCCTGCGGCACAGGTTCGATGACCCGGGTGTTCGCAGGTGAGGTGGAGGGCAGCCGATTGGCCATCTTGTACGTGTAGAACTTCGTCGCCGTCTCCACGATGATCTCGTCGCCGGCGACGAGGCGGTTGATGTAACGGAACGGCTCACCATGGGTGTTGCGGTGGCCGGCCAGGGCGAAGTTGCCCTTCTTGTCCCACGGCATCGCGGTCTTGAACGGCTGCTCGTCGTAGTGCCCGACGAGGCCCTTGTCGAGAACCTTCGGCTTGGAGATGCCCTGTGCGATGGGGACCCTGACGTCCAGCTTCGGAAGGTAGAGGATCGCGAATCCCTCACCCGGCGCGAAGCTGTCCGCCCTGCGCTCCGGGTCGAGTTCCGCCTTGCCGCCGCCCTTCCACTGGTCCTGCAGGCTCTGCGCGGCGCCGCCGGCTTCCTGCCCGGCCAGCACGTTCGTCCACCACAGCTGGTAGGCGACGAAGAGCAGCATCAGCACCCCGGCTGATATGAACACCTCGCCGAGGAAGCGGCTGGCGATGATCGCCGGGCCCTCGCGGCGGGCACGTTCCGCACGCCTGGCCTCCAGCCGGGTGCCTGCGGCACGCGGGGGCGGCATGCCGCTCCGCCCGCGGTGTTGTGCCGCCCTGCGCCGGGCGGCGCGTCCGGCGAGGTCGTCCGAACCGGGCCGGATCAGGCCGACGGTGCGGGTGTTCGTCATGTCGTCGTCCGCGGATTCCCGCGTGGCGCGGCCCGTCGGACGTGCCGGCGCCGTCTCGCGGACGGTCCGTTCGCCGCCCGCTCCGCTGCCGCTGCCGGGTTCACCGACGACGGGCAGCGGTGCGGTCTCGGAGATCCGGGCCTCGCGGCCGGGCGGGGAGTCGGCGTGCGCGGGGCCCGGGCCGGAGCCGGAGCCGGTACGCGGGGCCTGCGGGACGCGGGGAGCGCCGGGAGCCCCCGGAGCCCCGGGAGCGCCGGGAGCGCCGGGAGCGCCGGGAGCGCCGGGAGCCTGCGGCCGTGCAACGGGAGCCGCCGCGGCGTTGTTCCAGCTCACCGGATGCCGTGTGACGGGCGGCCCGGCCGCCGTGCCGGGACTCGCCGGCCGCTCCGCGCCTGGACCCCGTCCCGGACCACCAGGGCCAGGGCCCGGACCCTGCCACTGCTGTGTACGGCCCGACTGCCCGCCGCCGTACGGGACTTGACGCCCGGCACCGGGCCCCTGCTGCGGGGGAGCCGAGGGCGTCTGCCCCGGTCGACCGCCCGGCTGCTGCCGGCCGGACTCCGCGTCGCCCGGCTCGCGGTGCGGCCGGAACCACGGTGAGACGCCGTCCTGCGCGTGCTGCTGGTGCTGCTCGCGCCCAGTTGCGTACTGCCCCTGCTGTGCGTGCTGTCCCTGTGCGTGCTGTCCCTGCCGGCCCTGGACCCCGCGGTCCCCCGGCCCGTATCCCTGCGAGGAGTAGCCCTGAGGCTGATAACCCTGCGACGAGTACTGCTGCCCTTGCTGGTACCCCTGCGGGCTCTGCCCCGGCCGCCCGCTACGGCCCTGCTCGTTCCGCCCCGGATACCCCTGCCCCGGCAGCGGATCGCTCAGCGGATCGCTCAGCGCGTCCACCGCGCGCTGGAAGTCCTCGCCCCGCCCGTAGGCCCAACCGCCCCCGGAATCACGGGGACTGTACGGATCTCCCTCGTCCCGCTCGCCGTAGGGATCGCCGTACGCGTCTCCGTATGCGTCGCCGTACGGCCGCCCGTAGGCGTCCTCCCCCTCGGGGGGCATCCCCGTCACCTGCCCCCCGAAGCCGGGCTCCCGGCAGCGGCAGCGCCCGCCCGCACCCCGGACAGCCCGGCGGCACGCTCGACGGCGCCCGCGTCGCCGCACTCGGCAAGCCAGTTGGCGAGCATGAGATGACCCCACTCCGTCAGCACTGACTCGGGGTGGAACTGCACGCCCTCGACGGCCAGTTCACGGTGGCGCAGCCCCATCACGAGCCCGTTGCCGGTCCGTGCGGTCACCTCCAGCGCCTGCGGTACGTCCGTACCGTCCACGCCCAGCGAGTGGTAGCGCGTGGCCGTGAACGGTGTGGGCAGCCCCGCGAAGACACCCGCGCCCTCGTGCGAGACCTGGGACGTCTTGCCGTGCAGCAGCTCGGGAGCGCGTCCGACGGTGCCGCCGTACGCCACGGCCATCGACTGCATCCCCAGGCAGACGCCGAACACGGGAACTCCGCCGGCCGCACAGTGCCGCACCATCTCCACGCAGACACCGGCCTGTTCGGGCGTGCCGGGCCCGGGCGAGAGCAGAACGCCGTCGAACCCCTCGTCGGCGTGGCCCAGTTCGGTCTCGTCGTTGCGTACGACCTCGCACTCGGCGCCCAACTGGTACAGGTACTGCACGAGGTTGAAGACGAAGCTGTCGTAGTTGTCGACGACGAGGATGCGGGCGGTGCCCATCAGCTGCCACCGCCGTCGACGGTCACGTCGTTGAACGGCAGCAGCGGCTCCGCCCAGGGGAAGACGTACTGAAAGAGCAGAAAAACGACCCCGAGCGCGAGCACGAGCGAGCACAGGGCCCGCACCCACGTGTTGCCCGGCAGATGCCGCCAGATCCAGCCGTACATCCCTGCGTGCCGTCCCTTCAGTGCCGTAGATCCCCGCCTTCGGGCGCGCCCACCAGAGTACGGGGCCGCGCCGGGGCGAAGTGCGTCAGTCGGGCAAGTGGGTCCCGGACCGTGCCCGCTTCACCCGGTCGGCTTCGCGTACTGAAGATCGACGGTGCCGGAATAGCCGGGCAGGGTCACGGACTTGCGCTCGTCGACCTTCCAGCCGAGGTCGTAGGCGTCCACGTACTGCAGGTAGTTCTGGATCGCGGGCGAGGCGTTCAGGGCCTTCTGCAGCGACTCCTGGTCGCCGACGGCCGTCACCTGGTACGGAGGCGAGTAGACGCGGCCCTGAAGGATCAGGGTGTTGCCCACGCAGCGCACGGCGCTCGTCGAGATCAGCCGCTGGTCCATGATCTTGATGCCCTCGGCACCGCCCTTCCACAGCGCGTTGACGACGGCCTGCAGGTCCTGCTGGTGGATGACGAGGTCGTTGGCCTGCGGCTCGGGCACGCCGGGGATCTGGGCGGTGGCGTCGGGCGGCGCGTCGTCGAGGGTGACGGACAGCCCCGCTCCGGAGACCTTCTTGGTGCCGGCGTCCTTCTCCAGGCCGGACAGCTTCCGGTTCTCCTCGCTGCTGCTTCCGCTGTCGCGCTGTGCGAGGCGGTCGACCTGGCTGCGTACGGCTGCTGCGGAGGAATCGAGCTCGGCGTTCTTGCGGCTCCGTTCCTGAATCAGGTCGGACAGGCGCAGCATCGAGGAGTCCGTACGCAGATCGGTACCATGTGCGGTGTTGAAACTGATCCAGAAGATGAGACCGGCGAGGGCGAAGACCCCCAGAGTGGCCAGCCGTGCAGGACGGATTCGGAATCTGGTCACTACCCTCGTCTCCCTCCACCGCGGGGAAGCACTACGCTAACGGACCACCACAGCGTCACATCCCCCTCGGTCCCCGTTCCGAGGGCCCCATGCGGTAAGGGAAGCCGTCGACAGGAGAGACTCTCGTGCCGAAGTCACGGATCCGCAAAAAGGAAGACTTCACTCCGCCCCCGGAGAAGAAGGCGACCGAGATCAACCTCGGTGCCACGGGCGGCAGGTGGGTGGCGCCGCTGATGCTGGCGATGTTCACCATCGGCCTCGCGTGGATCGTGCTGTTCTACGTGACCCAGAGCAAGCTGCCGGTCGAAGCGTTCGGCAGCTGGAACATCGTCGTGGGCTTCGGCTTCATCGCGGCGGGCTTCGTCGTCTCCACCCAGTGGAAGTAGCACCACCGTCCGTTCGTTTCCGGGCCGTCGGCCCGGGAACGGACCAGGGCGCTCGGTGAGCGTCCCGCGACGGCTCCGACCTGCCGCGAAGCCCCTCCCGCCCCAAGTTATCCACAGCCTGATCCACAGGGCTGGATAACTTTCACACCATCTGTGGATAACTCTGCGTGAGTTGACGCTCGTCCTACCGGTACGTTCTGCATCCCGGTCCACGTCACCCCTCCTGTACAGGGAAAACGCACCTGTGAGCGAGACTGGACAGTCGTTCCGTACACCGTGCACAAGATCCGGAACGCGCTGTGGACAACAGGTCGAAATCCCCGGTCGGAGCGGGTGCCGTCCGCAGGGAACGGTCAGGGCGTCAGCTGGAGCGTCCGCACGACGCATGCCGCCACGATCAGCAGCGCCATCAGCGCGCACGAGCCGTACTGCACCAGCCGCCGGTGCTTCCGGGGCGCGTGCACCATCGCGTACGCGATCAGCGCGCCGACGGCCAGCCCGCCGATGTGCGCCTGCCAGGAGATGCCCTGCCAGGTGAAGGTGAAGACGAGGTTGATGCCCAGCAGGATCAGGATGGGCCGCATGTCGTAGTTCATGCGGCGCATGAGCACCGCCGTCGCACCGAAGAGCCCGAAGATCGCCCCGGAGGCGCCGAGCGACGCCTGCCCCGGAGCGGAGACGAGGAACGTGAGGGCGCTGCCGCCGAGCCCGGAGAGGAAGTACAGCGCGCTGTAGCGCAGGCGCCCCAGCGCCGCCTCCAGGGGCGGGCCGAGGAACCAGAGACCCAGCATGTTCATCGCGATGTGCCAGATCTCCTGGTGCAGGAACATCGAGGTCAGCAGCCTGTACCACTGGCCCTGCGCGACGCCCTCCACCGGTCCGTACGGCTCGGTGACCGCCTGGCCGAACAGCAGCAGGTCGTCGACGAGCCGGCTGCCGACGACGAGCACCGCAACGAAGACGGCGGCGTTGACACCGAGCAGGATCTTCGTGATCAGTCGCCGGTCCCCGGCGATCACGCCGCCCGCTATGGTCCGCGGCGCGCTGGCGGACGGGGAGTGCCCGGTGCCGGATCCCGACTTCACACACTCGGGGCACTGGAATCCGACGGAGGCCGGAACCATGCATTCAGGACATATCGGGCGTTCGCAGCGGACGCAACTGATGCCGGTCTCCCGGTCCGGGTGCCGGTAGCAGTACGTCACCCGCGGTTCCGTCCGGTGCTGGTCCTCCACGGCCCGCCCCTCCCCCTCTTACTCGGTCTCACATGGCGGAGCTGTTCCGCCCCGTCGTCTGTCCTACGGTCAGGCGGGGCGGAACAGTTCCCGGCGCATACGCGCCCATCCGTCAGCGGCGCTCGATCGTGACCGACTCGAGGACGACGTCCTGGACGGGCCGGTCGGTGCGCGGGTTGGTCTGGATGCCCGCGACTGCGTCGACCACCTTCTGCGACGCCGCGTCCGTGACCTCGCCGAAGATGGTGTGCTTGCCGGTGAGCCAGGCGGTGGCGCCGACGGTGATGAAGAACTGCGAACCGTTCGTGCCCGGCCCGGCGTTCGCCATCGCCAGCAGGTACGGCTTGGTGAAGGCGAGGTCGGGGTGGATCTCGTCCCCGAACTCGTATCCGGGGCCGCCCGTCCCGTTGCCGAGCGGGTCACCGCCCTGGATCATGAAACCGCTGATGACCCTGTGGAAGACGGTGCCGTCGTAGAGCTTGTCGGTCGTCTTCTGACCCGTCTCCGGGTGAGTCCACTCACGCGAGCCCTCTGCGAGCTCGACGAAGTTCTTGACCGTCTTCGGCGCCTGGTTCGGGAAGAGCTGAACCTCGATGTCGCCGTGATTGGTCTTCAGGGTGGCGTAGAGCTGCTCGGCCACGATCTACCTTCCATCTGTCTGCGTTGACCCGTCCGATCCTGCCACGGACCGGAGCTGCCGGGAGTACCCGCCGGTGACCCGGATGCCCCCGTGCAACGAGCTTGAGTGGACGCAGCCAGGCATGATCTTCGAAACGGGTGGAAAACGACACTGTGTCCGGGGGAGGACCAACCAGCCCGTGACACGCCACCGAGGAGGAGGTACCCGTGACCCGCATGGACACCGTGCGCGCCGCGACCGGGAACACCAAGGAAAGCGTGCGGCACGCAGCGGAGGTCATGGCACCCTACGCAGGGACCGCCAGGGACACCGCAGTGCAGTACGCGCACGAGGCGGGAGCGCGGCTGGGGCCGAAGGTCTCGCACGCCGCGCGGCAGGCCCGTACCTCGGCTCGTGACGGGTACGACCACGTCGTCGTGCCCCGTATCGCCAAGGCTCGCAAGAACCTTCCGCCCGAGCTCGACCGGGCGGCGGCCAAGGCCGCCAAGCGCACCCGCCGTGCCGCTCGCAAGGCGACCGACTACGCCGCACCGCGCATCGAGCACGCCGTCGCGGACGCCCGCAGCGCCTCGGGGCCGGTGCGGGAGGAGGCCGCTTCGCGCAGTGCCGCCGCGTTCGCGGCGCTGCGGGGGCAGGTGTCGGCCAAGGAGATCGAGAAGCTGGTGCACAAGCGCGACAAGCGTGCGCGCAGGGGCCGGCTGGCCAGGCGGCTCGGTCTGCTCGGCCTGCTGGCGGGCGGCGCCTACGCCGCCTGGCGCTGGTGGGACAAGCAGGCCAACCCCGACTGGCTCGTCGAGCCGCCCGAGGCCACGGAGGTCGGCGACCGCGCGTCGCTGACGTCGGTCGGCGGGGCCGCGGCGGAGCGTCGCGCCGGCGACGGCCAGCTCGACCCCGAGGTCGAGGCGAAGGCCAAGGAGGCCAAGGAGGCCGAGACGAAGGCGAAGCGGCGTGGCCAGTAGGTCACGCCGTCCGGCCGGCCGGACGGACAGCCGGTAGCCGGCCAACCGGCGACCGGCAGCGGGCCGTTGAGCGCCGGTCGTGGCGCGGCTGCGGGCCGGCGGGCATCACGGATGCCTGCCGGCCCGCGCGCATGAGCCGCCGTCCGGCCACGGCCCTCCGAGCGGGCCCGCGTTACCGGTACGAGTGACGCACCGCCGCGGCGTACACGGCGTAGGGGGAGTACGAGAAGGCGGGGGCAGCCGCGAGCGGCACACCTGAGGCTGCGTAAGCTCGCGACGCGTCCGCCGTCGTCCACCGTCCGCCGTACTTGTACGCGAGGAACAACAGATGCCGTCCGCACAGCGCGTCACCCGGTGGGTCATCCCGGTCGTCCTGCTCGTCGTCTGGCTCGTGCTCGGCGGTCTCCTCGGCCCGTACGCCGGAAAGCTCGGTGAGGTCGCCACCAACGACCAGTCCACCTTCCTGCCGCAGAGCGCCGAGTCCACCCGCGTCATCGACGCACAGAAGAGCTTCGACCAGGACGAGACGATTCCCGCGGTGGTCGTGTGGACCGCGCAAGAAGGGAAGATCGACCCCCGGCAGCGCGAAGAGGCGACACGCGCCCTCGCTTCGCTCGCCGGCAGCGAGGGCTTCGTCGGCAAGCCCTCGCCCGCCGTGCCCAGCGAGGACGGCCGCGCGCTGCAGGGCGCGGTGGAGATCCGCTCCGACCTGGACGAGGCGCTTCCGGACCTGCTCGCCGACCTGCGCTCCGAAGCGGAAGGCGTGGAGGGGACGAAGGCACACATCACGGGGCCGGCGGCGACGCAGGCCGACCTCTCCGACGCGTTCGCCGGGATCGACGGGATCCTGCTCGTCGTCGCACTCGTCGTCGTCCTGCTGATTCTGCTGCTGGTGTACCGCAGCGTCCTGCTGCCGGTCCTCATCATCGTCAGCGCCGTCTTCGCGCTCTCCCTCGCCTGTGCCGTGGTGTACGAACTGGCGCAGGAGGACGCCGTCAGCGTCGACGGGCAGGTGCAGGGCATCCTCTCGATCCTCGTCATCGGCGCGGCGACCGACTACGCGCTGCTGCTCTCCGCACGCTTCCGCGAGGAACTCGCCGCGCAGGGCGAACGCTTCGCCGCCATGCGCTCGGCGCTGCGCCGCTCCTTCGGGGCCGTCACGGCGAGCGCCGCGACCGTCGCACTGGGGCTGCTCGCCCTGCTGCTGAGCGACCTCACCAACAACCAGGCGCTGGGCCCGGTGGGCGCCATCGGCATCGTCTGCGCCGTCATCAGCACGCTCACGTTCCTGCCGGCGACGCTCCTGCTCGTGGGACGCGCCGCGTACTGGCCCGCCCGCCCGAAGCCCACGGCGGAACCCGCCCCCGGCGCGAACGGCGGCGAGTCCGGCGACGCGGCCGGGGCCGCGCCCGCGAAGGGCGTGTGGAGCCGGGTCGCCGCCCTCGTCGACCGCATGCCTCGCCGTATCTGGGCAAGCACCCTGGTGGCGCTCATCGCCTGCGCCGCGTTCTCACCCCAGTTGAACTCGAAGGGCGTTCCGGCCGACGAGATCTTCGTCAAGGACGAGCCTTCCGTCACCGGGCAGCGCGCGCTCAGCGACCACTTTCCCGGCGGCTCCGGAAACCCCGCCGTCATCGTCGCCGACGCCGGGGAGGCCCGCGAGGTCACCCGTGCCGCAGCCCGTACGGAAGGCGTCGCGACGGCCGCTCCGGTCACGGAATCGGGCCGCCCGGGGGCGGGCGAACCGCTCGTCGCGGACGGCCGCGTACTCATCAACGCCACGCTCACCGCGAGCGCCTCCAGCGACGCCGCCAAGCAGACGGTGGACCGGCTGCGTACGTCGGTGCACGCCGTGCGGGGAGCGGACGCCCTGGTGGGCGGCTACACCGCACAGCAGCACGACATCCAGACCACCGCGGAGCACGACCGGGGGCTCATCGTCCCCGTCGTGCTGGCGATCATTCTCGTGATCCTGACGGCGCTGCTGCGCGCCCTGTTCATCCCCGTGCTGCTGGTGGCGACCGTCGCGCTCAACTTCCTTGCCACGCTGGGAGTCGCCGCGCTGGTCTTCGAGCATCTCCTCGGTTTCTCCGGCACGGACGCCTCGGTGCCCCTGTACGGGTTCGTGTTCCTCGTGGCCCTGGGTGTCGACTACAACATCTTCCTGCTGACGCGGGTGCGCGAGGAGGCGCTGCTGTACGGCACCCGTACCGGCATCCGCAGAGGACTCACAGCCACCGGCGGCGTGATCACTTCGGCGGGCGTGGTGCTGGCCGCGACCTTCGCGGCGCTCGTGGTCATCCCGCTCTCCTTCCTCGTCCAGATCGCCTTCATCGTCGCCTTCGGGGTGCTGCTGGACACCCTCGTCGTCCGCTCCCTCCTGGTGCCCGCGCTCGCGCGCGACATCGGGCCGGCGGTGTGGTGGCCGGGGGCGCTGCGCCGCCGCGGCTGAGCGGTGCGCGTGTGGTGAGCTGTCCCCGGCGCCCACTTGTTGCCGGGCGCCCCGGACCTCGCGGCGGACAGCCGCCCGCGCGCACGCACGAAGGGCCCGCAGATGAGCGTTTCCGTCGCCCTGTTCACCGCCGATCTGCGGATCCACGACAATCCGGTGCTGCGCGCGGCGCTCGACGGCGCCGACGAAGTGGTGCCGCTGTTCGTCCTCGATCAGGGTGTACGGGCGGCGGGCTTCGACGTGCCCAACAGGCGCGCCTTCCTCGCCGACAGCCTCGCGGACCTCGACGCGGCGCTGCGGGAACGCGGCGGCCGGCTCGTGGTGCGCAGCGGCGACGTCGCCGAGGAGACATGCGCGGTGGCCGCCGGGTGCGGCGCGCGCCAGGTCCACGTGGCCGGGGACGTGAGCGGCTACGCCCAGGTACGCGAGGAACGACTGCGGCGCCGGCTGGCCTCGGACGGGCGTGAGCTGTACGTGCACGACACCGTCGTCACGGCGCTCCCGCCGGGCGAGGTGACGCCGCAGGGCCGGGACCACTTCGCCGTCTTCACGCCGTACTTCAGACGCTGGGCGGCCGTGCGCCACCGTCCTGTCCTGGAGCCGCCGCGCAGGGTGCGCGTGCCGGAGGGGACCGGCTCCGCGGCCCTGCCGTCGCGTTCGGAGGTGAGCGGAGTCTCGCCGGGGCTCGCCCGCGGTGGCGAGAGCGTCGGCCGCGCCCGCTTCGAGTCGTGGCGGAAGGGGCCGATGAAGGCGTACGCGGACCGGCACGACGACCTGCCGGCGGACGCCACGTCGCGTCTGTCGCCGCATCTGCACTTCGGGACGCTCTCGCCCGTGGAACTCGTCCGCCGGGCTCGTCGGACAGGGGGCGCCGGCGCGGACGCGTTCGTACGTCAGCTCGCCTGGCGGGACTTCCACCACCAGGTCCTCGCGGCCCGGCCGCACGCCTCCTGGGAGGACTACCGCGCACGCGGCGACAGATGGCGGCACGACGAGGACGAGATCGCCGCCTGGCGGGAGGGACGCACCGGCTATCCCCTCGTCGACGCCGCGATGCGGCAACTGCTGCACGAGGGCTGGATGCACAACAGGGCCCGGCTGCTGACGGCGAGCTTCCTCACCAAGACGCTCTACACGGACTGGCGGGTCGGCGCCCGCCACTTCCTCGGTCTGCTCGTGGACGGCGACGTGGCGAACAACCAGCTCAACTGGCAGTGGGTGGCGGGCACCGGCAACGACACCCGGCCGAACCGCGTCTTGAATCCGCTCACCCAGGCCAGGCGCTTCGACCCGGACGGCGACTACGTGCGGCGCTGGGTTCCCGAACTCGCCGGCGTCGAGGGCGCCTCCGTACACCGGCCGTGGAAGCTGCCCTCGCGGGAGCGCGCCCGGCTGGACTATCCCGGCCCCCTGGTGGACCTGGCGGAGGGTGCCGACCGGTTCCTGCGGGCACGCGGACGGTGACGCTCGGCGCCCTGGAGGGGTGACGGTCAGCGACTGTCCGGCTGCGCGTGGCTTCGCGCGGGTGAAGAGCCGGGCAACGACCGCGGCCCCGCCCGGCGTTGTGACGTGCCACACAGTGACCGTCGGCCCTTCGGTACGCCCGAGCCGCAACGGGCCGTGCGACCACCCGCCGCCCCCGCAAGGGATCACCCACCTGCGGCACCCGCGAAGGATGCCGGGCCGCTCGGGCATGGGCCCTCCCGGCGGCACCGCCGGTGCGCGCAACCACCAAGGGGCCGCAGGGGGCGCCCCCGCCCAGAGGGTGCCGGGGGCGGAGGTCCGCCGGGGGTGCGGGTGGCGGAGCCCCCGCCCCGCGCGGCGAAGCCGCGCAAAACAAGGAGGGCGACCCGGTCCGCGCCATCCGCGGACACACGTCGCCCTCGCCCTCGTGGAGCCTAGGGGAGTCGAACCCCTGACATCTGCCATGCAAAGACAGCGCTCTACCAACTGAGCTAAGGCCCCGCTGCCGCACAAGAGTACCGGCTCCCCGGAGCGAATTCCGACCGGGTATCGCCCGTCGTCCGCCACCCTCCGTAGGATGCACGGCAAGTTCGCGTCAGCGAAGTGCCAGGGGAGTCCAGGGGAGACGTGATGGACGCAGCACAGCAGGAATCCACCGCGAAGGCGCGTGAGCTGCAAAGTCAGTGGTACGGCGAGCCGCTGGGGACTCTCTTCCGCCGGCTCATCGAGGATCTCGGCCTGAACCAGGCCCGGCTGGCCACCGTGCTGGGCCTCTCGGCGCCCATGCTGTCCCAGCTGATGAGCGGCCAGCGCGCGAAGATCGGCAACCCCGCGGTCGTACAGCGGGTGCAGGCGCTGCAGGAGCTCGCGGCGGAGGTCGCCAGGGGAGAGGTCAGCGCGGCCGACGCGACACAGCGCATGGAGGAGGTGCGGCGCAGCGCCGGCGGCAGCGTGCTCAACAGCCAGGCGCAGACGGCCTCTTCGGGCAGCGCGTCGCAGACACCCGTGAAGCGGGTGGTGCGGGAGATCCAGGCGCTGCTGCGTTCCGTCTCCGACGCGGCCGACATCCTCGACGCTTCGTCCGCTCTCGCCTCCACACATCCGGAGCTGGCAGAGTTCCTCCGGGTGTACGGGGCGGGGCGCACCGCGGACGCCGTCAAGCACTACGAAGCGCATCAGAGCTGAGGGCAGACGGGGCTCAAGCCGCAGGGCCGCGGCCGCGGGGCTGAGGGCACCGGGGGAACAGGGGGCAGGGCGCCATGGGTGAGGTCTTCGCCGGGCGGTACGAGCTGGCCGACCCGATCGGGCGCGGCGGAGCCGGTGCGGTGTGGCGTGCGTGGGACCGCCGCCGCGGGCGTTACGTCGCCGCCAAGGTGCTCCAGCAGAGCGACGCCCACTCGCTGCTGCGGTTCGTACGTGAACAGGCCCTGCGCATCGACCATCCGCATGTGCTCGCGCCGGCCAGCTGGGCGGCCGACGACGACAAGGTCCTCTTCACGATGGACCTCGTCAGCGGCGGTTCCCTCTCCCATCTCATCGGCGATTACGGGCCGTTGCCTCCGGGCTTCGTCTGCACGCTCCTCGACCAGCTGCTCGCCGGGCTGACGGCGGTGCACGCCGAGGACGTGGTGCACCGGGACATCAAGCCCGCCAACATCCTGATGGAGCCCACCGGCAGGGGGCGGCCCCATCTGCGTCTGTCGGACTTCGGCATCTCCATGCGCAAGGGTGAGCCCCGGCTGACGGAGACCAACTTCGTCGTGGGCACTCCGGGTTACTTCGCACCGGAGCAACTGATGGGCGCCGAACCGGACTTCACGGCCGATCTGTTCGCGGTGGGCCTGGTCGGGCTGTATCTGCTGACCGGGCTGAAACCCGACTCGCTGGAGATGGTCGCCCGTTACGAGCACGGCGTGCCGCCTGCCCCGGACCGCGTACCGGAGCCGCTGTGGCAGGTGCTGGGCCAGCTGCTGCAACCGGACCCGCGACATCGCTTCCGCACGGCGACGGGCGTCCTCAAGGCGCTCGCAGCGGCGGCGGAGATGCTCGCTCCCGACGCGGCGGCCGGGCAGGAGGTCGTGGAGGTCTTCGACCAACTCGGGCCCCTGCCCGAGGGGTTCGGGCCGCACGGACCGCTGACGAGCAGCGACGCGGCGGCCTCTCCCGCGTCGCCGGGCTCAGCGGGAGCCGCTCCGGCACAGAGTCCGCCTTCGGCCGCGCCCGCCGCCGCCACGCCGACCCAGGCTGCCCCGCCGGCTCCGTCCGCCACGGGGAGCTTCCATCTCGCGCCTCCGCGGGGCGCGTTCGGCGCCCCCGAGCAACCGGCCCCTCCGGCACCGAGCCGGACCCCGGACCGGCCACCGGTACCCACGCGGGCGCCGCTCGCCCCCGCGCCGTACGGGCAGACGGCGCCGTACGGGCAGACAGCGCCGTACGGGCAGGCGGCGGGCGCGGCCCCGGCTCCGGTCCCCGCGCGCAGACCGGGACCGCCCGCGAAGGTGGCGGTCCCGGTCCTGATCGTGGCGCTGATCTGTCTGGCAGTCGGCGTGTGGGCACTCACCAATGTCTGAGCGGCCGCCCCGCGGCGCGCTCTACTGCCGCTGCTGCGGCGGCTGTTGCTGCCCCGGACCCGGCCACGGACCGGCTCCCGGCCCCGGCCCGTGGGTCGGTCCGTACCTCTGATCCGGACCGTGACCGGCCCGGAGCGGCACCGTCCCCGACTGCCCCTCGCCCTGCGTGCCCGGCCCGCCCGGTGCTCCCTGCGCGGGGAAGCCGCCGGGCGCCGCGGCCGCCCGGCGCCGGGCCGTCAGCGTCCACACCGCGAGCCCGAGGATGAGCGCGGCGCCGGCACCGATGCCCCCGTAGGCGACGAGCTGGAGGGTGTCGCTGCTCTTGCCGTCCGCCGCGTTCCGTCCCGTCTCCGCCTGCTCCTTGTCGGCCTCGCTGACGCCGAAACCGGCTGCGGACGCGTCGCCCGCGTACCGGGGCCCGGCCTGGGCCTTGCCCTTGACGTCGACCCGAAGGGTGAGCGAGGCCGTCGACTTGAAGTACTTGGACAGCTTCGGGGAGACCGTCACCGCCAGGTAGTGCCAACCGGCCACGCACGGCGTGTTGTCGGAGAATCCGAAGCGGCGCGCGTACTCCACAGGCGGCGTGTACAGCGCCGCCTGCGCCGACTTGTCGGCCGTGTAGGAGACGAACGGGTCGTCGTCGAACTGCCCGCGCGCCGGGTTGTAGGCGGTGACGCCGAGCCCGTCGTAGATCGTCGGCGGGTACTCGCCGGGGGAGTTCGCGCTGCCCAGCTCGACCGCGGCGTTCAGCCGCTGCCCCCAGTCGACCGGCACGCGGTAGAAGCGCGTCTCACCCGGCCGGATGCGGTCCTTCCACACACCTCTGGAGAGAGAACCCGCGTCGTTGAAGCCGCTGCCGCCGTGTGCCTGCCGCTTCGCGCCGCCGGTGACGGGAGCGGGGGTCTCATCGTCCGCGGCCGTGTCCTCTCCGGGTGCGGACGGCACCGCTGCGGGGCCGCCCTTCAGCCCGGGCTCCGACATGAAGCGGATCTCCAGCGGCCAGCGGGCCGGGTCGGACGTCGCCGGACTCTCGCGCTCGACGGAGAAGAGATACGGACCCGCCTCCTGGCACTGGTCGTTGACGCCGATGAGGCGCGTGGCGTGATCCGCTATCGGGTAGGCGGCGCCCTCGGCGCTGAACTGCGGCTGGCCCGAGCCGCTGCAGGCACTTCCGTCGACGTTCTCCAGCGCGAGTTTCAGCCCCTCGCCGACGCCCTTCACCCGCGAGCCCGGCTCGGGAGCGGCGACCGCCGAGATGAACGCGCTGGCTTTCGCGTCCAGTTCGACGCGGTAGTACCTCTTCTCGCCCCGGCCGATGGAGTCGGTGTACGTGCCGGGCTCGATGCCGGGGGCCTCGCCGCTGCCCGCTGTGCCCTTGACCTTCTTCGCGTCGTCGGCCATCCCGTAGACGGGCACGCCGCCCGGCTCGTCGGCCGGTGCGGCCACCGCCTGTCCCGGCAGCGCCGCCAGCACACAGAGTGCCGCGGCCACGGCCGCCACCGGTCCGGCAGCACACGCAGTCAGCGGTGCCGCCCCGGATGCCCCGGATATGGCCGCCCGCACTCCCGTACGCCTTCCCGCGCCACTCATGAGCCCTGCAAACCCGGTACGCCGCGTCACCACGCGCTCCCCATCATCGATTCCGCCCCGCCCTCTGCGCCGCCGCCCGCCCCGCTGCCCTCTCCGTCGGAGGCGGCGTCCGCGCCGGCCCGGAGCCCTCGGCCCCGGGACACCCGTGCGCGGTCCCGCGTCGGCCTCGCCCCGGACGTCGGCGCGGAACAGGACGCCGGTGTCAGGATTCTCCGCGACAGACGCGGCGTCCGCCCCGAACGTGACCGCGATGTAGTAGTAGTCGCCGTCCCTGCGGACGGACACCGGGTGCGTGCGGCTCACGAAGCGTTCGGTCCAGGAGCGGCACGAACGGCGCCCCGGCCGCCTTCGCACGCGAAGAGGCCCCGACCGCCTGAACGGTCAGGGCCTCTACGCGAAAACGCTGTGGTTTCACACACCCGAACCTGCGGGCACGGAGTCGGTCGCCTCCGTCCACAGATCCTGCTCGGCGCGGTCCGCCTGGATCTGGCGGTACACGAGGAGCCCGCCGATGGCGGCCAGTGCGACCAGGAGAAGCTTCTTCACCGCGCTACCTCGTCCTTCTGAGAGACGTTGGGACCATCTGGCGCCCGATGATACCCAACCGTCCACCATCACCGGGGAGTCCGCCCCGACGACGACGATCTCCGTTCGGCGCATCGCGTACGCACGGCGCCGGACGCCCGCGCGGCCCTTCCGCGGCGGGCTCAGCGGCACGTTCAGCAGCGCGTTCAGTAGCCCGCTCAGCAGCGCGCGGTGCGCGTCACTCCCACACGTCGGCCTTCCCCCCGCGCCATTCGATCAGCACCGGGTCGTCGAGACGCACCTGGTCGGGATCGAGTCCCGCGCGGCGCAGGATCTCGACCAGGTCCGCGATCCCACGGGCGAACCCGAGATCGTCCCCATCGACCCTGTCAGCGGTTATACGGCGCCCGCCCGTGGGTGCGGGCGGATGCACGACGATCGACGCAGCCATAACCAAAAGAGTGCGACGGTTCCGCGCACACCGCATCCCGAACCCGCGCAACTCACAGCGACCGAACCAACACACACTGCCATCGCCCCCAATGAGCGGGCCCGCGCCCTACGTTGAGATCCGCACCCCGAGAGGATCTCCACCCGTGACCGACTTCCCCGACCGCCCGCTCCGCATCGGCACCCGCAGCTCTCCGATGGCGCTCGCGCAGGCCGCCCAGGTGGCGGAACTCCTGCACCGTGCCGCCCCCGGGCTGGCCACGCGGACCGTACCGGTCATCACCTCCGGCGACACCTGGCCGGGCTCCCTCTCCCACGCCGGCGGGAAGGGACTGTTCGTCAAGGCCGTCGACCTGCGGCTCCAGCGCGGCGAGGTCGATGTCGCCGTCCACTGCCTCAAGGACGTACCCGGGGACCGGCCCCTGCCGCAGGGCCTGGCCGTCGCCGCGATGCTTCCCCGTGCCGACGTGCACGACGTGCTGCTAGTACCCGAGGGCTCACCCGCGACCACCCTCGCGGACCTTCCCCCCGGCTCGTCGGTCGCCACCAGTTCCGTACGACGCAGGGCCCAACTCCTCGCCCTGCGGCCCGACCTGCGCATGCTGGACGTGCGCGGAGCGGTCGCCACACGCCTGGAGAAGCTGGACGGGGCCCGCCGCGGCCTCGGAGCGGACGCGATGGTGCTGGCCAAGGCCGGGCTCGTACGTCTGGGTCTCACAGCCCGCATCCGGTACGAATTCCCCCTCGGCGAAGTGCTGCCGGCCGTCGGCGCGGGCGTACTGGTGGCACACTGCCGCAGCGACGACGAGGCCGCCACGGCGCTGCTCCGCCGCATCGACCACCCGCGGACACACGCCGAGGCGACGGCCGAGCGCTCGATGCTGGGGGGCCTGCGCGGCCACTGCAACTCACCCGTCGCCGGTCACTGCGTCACCGGCGCGGACGGCCGGCTCAGCCTGCGCGGCCTGGTCTTCACCCTCGACGGCACCCGCACCGCCCACGCCCACCTGCAGGCACCCGGCGCGGAGGACGCGGCGGGCCTCGGCACGCGCGTGTGCGACGAACTGCTCCGCCACGGCGCCCGCACCATCATCGACAGCACGGCCCGTCCTTCCGGCGCCACCGGAGAGCCGGGCGAACGACGGTGAACACCGGCCACGTCACCGGCCGGTGCCGGCGCGCGCCGGATGCGGCACGCGTCAGCTGCTCACCCCGCGGTCCAGCTCCCACAGCTGCAGCAGGGACGAGGAGTTGAGCGCCCACTCCACGCCCGTGATGTCGTCGTGGGCCGCGATGTACTGCTTGCTCTGCCACAGCGGCAGCACCGGGACGTCGTCGGCGACGATGTTCTGCGCGCGGGCGAAGCTCTTCGTGGCGTCCGCCCGGTCGGGTTCACGCCGGGTCTGCGGTATCAGCTCGTCGCGGATCTCCTTGTTGGCGTACGGGGAGTTGAGCACGTTGTTCTTCTCGAGGAAGGGCGCGATGAAGTTGTCCGCGTCCGGGAAGTCGGGGAGCCAGCCGAAGCCGTACACCTGGTACTTCCCCTTCAACGCCGCGGAGCTGTAGGAGTTCAGGGGTTCGGCCTTGACGTCCGCTTCGAAGACTCCGCTGTCGTTGAGCTGCTTCTTGAGCATCGCGAACTCCGTGGCGGTCACGCCGCCCCGGCCGGTACGGGCGTGATGAAGGCTGATCTTCACCGGCGTCTTCACCTTCGCCTTGCGCAGGGTGCGTTCCGCGGCCTTGACGCTGGGCTCGCCGTACTCGTTGAAGAAGGAGTTCGTGTGCCCCGTGAGGCCGCCGGGGACGACGGAGTACAACGGCTCGGCGGTACGTGGGAAGACGTCACCCACCAGCTGCTTGCGGTCCACGACCTGGGCGAACGCCTGCCGCACCGCGCGCCGTCCGACCGTCTTGTCCTCCGTGTCGAAGACGAGGTAGCGGACCCCCTGGCCGGTCTGCTCGACGAGATCGATGTGGTCGTCCTGTTCCGCCTCCAGCCGGTCGACGAACCGGGACGTGATGCCGCGGTTCATCACGTCGATGTCACCGGAGGTGAGTGCCTTCTGAAGCGCGCCCGAGCTGCCGAAGAATCGCAGCTCGATCTTCTCGTTCTTCGCCTCGGGGCCGCCCCGGTAGTCCGGGTTCCTCGCGAGGATCAGCTTGCGCCCCTTCTCGTCGAAGTCGTCGACCAGGTACGGCCCCGAACCGGTGCCGTCGGAGCCCTTGGCGACCCGGCCGGCGGGATACGTCTCGCTGTCGACGATGGACGCGGCCGGGGTGGCGAGCTTGTACGGGAAGGTGGCGTCCGGCTTCTTCAGGTGGAAGACGACCTTGTTGCCGCCGGTGGCCTCGACCTTGTCGACGTTGCTGAACAGTGAGGCCGGACCGCCCTCGAGGTTGATGCGGAGCAGGCGCTCGATGGAGAACTCGACGTCCTCGGCGCTGAGTTTGTTCCCGTTGGAGAAGGTCAGCCCGTCCCGCACGGTGCAGCTGTACCGGTCGTTCTTCTTGTAGGCGAAAGCGCACCTCTCGGCCGCGTCCCGCACGGGATCGGTGCCCGAACGGGGCGGCCGCAGCAGCGTCTGCAAAGTGTTGCGCATGACGTTCCAGGAGCTGACGTCGTATGAGGCGGCCGGGTCGAACGGCGCCGGGGTGTCCTCGGTGACCGCCAGTCTCGCCGTCGTGCCGACCACGATGCTCTTCTCTTCGTCGTCACTGCCGCCAACCCCGTCGCTGCAGGCAACGAGCGCGAGGGCAAGCAGCCCGGCCATGGCAGGGGGCGTAAGAGTCCTGCGGTTCATTGTCGGCACTCTCCTTCATCCGGCCAGAGGTTGACGCAAGGCGAATGGCGCGGAGAGACGTTAACTTCTGCGGCCGGAAACTTGAGGAGGGCGATGCGGAACGGCCGGCTCGATCCCGGTGAAGGATCACCGGGTCCGCAATACGGACACGGGAACGTATCTGGCGTCAGCGAACCAATGCGCGCACAAGGGTTCACGGATCGCCCGCGGGACCCGGTCCCAACCACACGAACGGGGAAGTGTCGATGCCTCGCTCAGAACTCACTCAGTGACAAACCTCACGGGTCCAACTGCCGTGCTTTGCAGGCGAGTTCGCTCGCCCGGCCTTCGGGGTCGGCAGCGTGGCGCAGGCGTCCCCGTCGCCGGGGGAAAGGCGCCGGTAACGCACCGTGACGCGCGCCCGAGAACGGGTGATCCACCCGATTTACACCTCAGCGGAGCTGCTCGCGGTCTGTCTCGAAGTCGGGTGTGAGCCTGTGCCAAGATCGCGGGATGCTGCGACTCACTGATTTCATTATCGACTGCCCGGACACGATGGAGCTGGCGGCTTTCTACTCCGAGGTGACGGGCCGTCCGATCAAGGAAGGCAGCTCCGAGGACTGGGCCGGCATCCAGTTCGGCGAGATCGAGCTGGCATTCATCCGAGTTGACGACTACCGCGCTCCGCAGTGGCCCGACAGTGAGCACCCCAAGCAGTTCCACCTCGACTTCGAGGTGGACGAGATCGAGTCCGAGCAGCGCCGCGTCCTCGGCCTCGGTGCGACGCTGATGCAGGACTTCATCGGCCCCAACGGCTACGGCTGGCAGGTCTACACCGACCCGATCGGCCACCCCTTCTGCCTGTGCCGCAACAAGGGGGTCATCTGGACCGACCAGGGGCCGATCTGGCCCAAGCGCGAATAATCACTGATCGCGGCCTTCCAACGCAGGGGAGCGGTCCACTTCCACGCCATCGTGCGTGTCGACGTATCCGACGGTCCCGAGACCGTCCCGCTCGAACTCCGGCCTAAGGCCAGCAGGTTGAGGTGCGTTCCCGTCCCGCTCGGCTTGCCGACCTGCCGAGGGATGATCGTCGGGCCGGTTGATGTCAGTTGGTGATGCCAAAGGCCAGTGTCGGATGTCCGACACCGGCCTTCGCGCTGGTGGGGCTAACAGGACTTGAACCTGTGGCCTCATCCTTATCAGGGATGCGCTCTAACCATCTGAGCTATAGCCCCGTGCTGCACCGAAAGATTAGCGCACTTCCATCCGGGCCCCCAAATCGGTTCCAGGGCCCGTTCCCGCTGCTACTCGTCCTCCGCGAGGGTGAGCTCGACGCCTCCGACGAAGCCCGCCGACAGGTTGTAGATGAAGGCACCCAGCGTCGCCAGAGCCGTCGCGAGGACCACGTCGATCACTGCGATCACAGTCGTGAACAGCAGCACCCTCGGCAACGACAAGAACGATTCGAGATCGAAACCGCCGCCCGCGGCGCCGGACTCCGTCGCCTGGCTGACGGTACCGGAGATGGCGGAGAACACTCCCATCGCGTTCATCACCATCCACAGCACCGCGACCGCCACGATCGTGCACACGCCCAGTGCTATCGACAGGAGGAAGCTGACCTTCATCACCGACCACGGGTCGGCCTTGGCGACGCGCAGCCGCGCCTTCCGGGTACGCGGCACCGTGCGGGCCCCGGTGCGCGGACGCCGCACGGCACCCGCGGCCAGACCCACACCCGCGCCGGCGCCCGCTTCCGTGGTGGTGCCGGTGCCGGTGCCCATGCCCGCGCCGGCACCCGCGCCCGTGCCCGCCCCCGCACCGTCCGTACGGGGCTGCTGACCGTGACCGCCGCCCGCAGACCCGGGCCCCGCCACGCCCGTCGTCGGCGGGGTCACCGGCGGCGCCGGATACGCCTGCGGGGGACGATGCGGCTGCGCGTCAGGCAGGGGCTGCGACTCCGGCTGCGGCTGCTGCCGCGCCTCGGCCCCCTGCCCCGCATGAGGCTGCGGCTGGGCACCACTCACGCCTTACTCCTCGTCGTCCGGCTCATCCGGCGTGGCCGCCGGCTCCTCACCCGGCTCGCCGCCGGGCTCCACAGCCGCCTCCACTTCCTCGGCCTCACGGCCGGCCTCGGCGTTGCGGGCAACACCGACGACCGCGTCCCGCTTGCCCAGGTTGATCAGTTGGACGCCCATCGTGTCACGGCCCGTCTCCCTGACCTCACTCACGCGTGTACGAATCACACCGCCACCGAGCGTGATCGCGAGGATCTCGTCGTTCGCCTCGACGACCAGTGCGCCCACCAGCGAGCCGCGGTCCTCCACGATCTTCGCCGCCTTGATGCCCAGGCCACCCCGGCCTTGCACGCGGTAGTCGTCGACGTCGGTGCGCTTCGCATACCCGCCGTCCGTGGCGGTGAACACGAACGTACCCGCACGTACGACGTTCATCGAGAGAAGTTCGTCACCTTCACGGAAACTCATCCCCTTCACACCGGAAGTGGCACGTCCCATGGGCCTCAGCGCCTCGTCCGTCGCCGTGAAACGGATCGACTGCGCCTTGCGGCTCACCAGCAGCAGATCGTCCTCGGGGGAGACCAGTTCCGCGCCGATCAGCTCGTCGTCGCGGCCGTCCTCCATCTGCCGGAGGTTGATCGCGATGACGCCGCCGGAGCGCGGGGAGTCGTAGTCCTTCAGCGGAGTCTTCTTCACCAGGCCCGACTTCGTGGCCAGCACAAGGTAGGGCGCCGCCTCGTAGTCGCGGATCGCGATCATCTCCGCGATCTGCTCGTCCGGCTGGAAAGCGAGGAGATTCGCGACGTGCTGACCGCGGGCCTCCCGGCCCGCATCGGGCAGTTCATACGCCTTCGCCCGGTACACACGGCCCTTGTTGGTGAAGAACAGCAGCCAGTGGTGCGTCGTCGAGACGAAGAAGTGGTCGACGATGTCGTCCTCTTTGAGCTTCGTACCGCGCACGCCCTTGCCACCGCGCTTCTGCGCCCGGTAGTCGACGGTCTTCGTCCGCTTCACATAGCCGCCACGGGTGATCGTGACGACGATGTCCTCCTCGGCGATCAGGTCCTCGATGGACATGTCGCCCTCGAAGGGGATGATCGTCGTGCGCCGGTCGTCGCCGAACTTCTCCACCAGCGCGGTCAGTTCCTCACCGATGATCTGCCGCTGGCGGTCCGGCGAAGCCAGGATCGCCTTGTACTCGTCGATCTTCGCCTGCAGATCGTCGTGCTCGGCGGTGATCTTCTGCCGCTCCAGGGCCGCCAGACGCCGCAGCTGCATCTCGAGAATCGCGTTGGCCTGGATCTCGTCGATCTCGAGCAGCCCCATCAGGCCGCCGCGCGCGTCGTCGACGGTCTGACTGCGCCGGATCAGCGCGATGACCTCGTCGATCGCGTCGAGAGCCTTCAGCAGACCGCGCAGGATGTGCGCCCGCTCCTCCGCCTTGCGCAGCCGGAAACGCGTCCGGCGTACGACGACGTCGATCTGGTGCGCCACCCAGTGCCGGATGAAGGCGTCCAGCGACAGGGTGCGCGGCACGCCCTCGACGAGCGCCAGCATGTTGGCGCCGAAGTTCGTCTGAAGATCGGTGTGCTTGTAGAGGTTGTTCAGCACGACCTTCGCGACCGCGTCCCGCTTGAGCACGATCACCAGCCGCTGGCCCGTGCGCGAGGACGTCTCGTCCCGTACGTCCGCGATGCCGCCGACCCGGCCGTCCTTCACCAACTCGGCGATCTTGAGCGCCAGGTTGTCCGGATTCACCTGGTACGGAAGCTCGGTCACGACCAGGCACTGCCGGCCCTGGAGCTCCTCGACCTCGACGACCGCGCGCATCGGGATCGAGCCACGGCCCGTGCGGTACGCCTCCTCGATGCCCTTACGGCCCACGATCAGCGCGCCCGTGGGGAAGTCCGGGCCCTTGATGCGCTCCATCAACGCATCGAGCAGCTCCTCGTTGGAGGCGTCCGGGTGCTCCAGATACCACTGCGCGCCGGACGCCACCTCGCGCAGATTGTGCGGCGGGATGTTCGTCGCCATGCCGACCGCGATGCCCGCGCTGCCGTTGATCAGCAGGTTCGGGAAGCGAGCCGGCAGGACCGTCGGCTCCTGGTTGCGGCCGTCGTAGTTGTCCTGGAAGTCGACCGTCTGCTCGTCGATGTCACGCAGCATCTCCATCGACAGCTGCGTCATCTTGCACTCGGTGTACCGCATGGCCGCCGCCGGGTCGTTGCCCGGCGAACCGAAGTTGCCGTTGGAGTCGACCAGCGGCATCCGCATCGACCAGTGCTGCGCGAGCCGCACCAGAGCGTCGTAGATCGAGGAGTCGCCGTGCGGGTGGTACGTGCCCATGACGTCGCCGACGACGCGGGCGCACTTGTAGAAGCCCTTCTCCGGCCGGTAGCCGCCGTCGTACATCGCGTACAGCACCCGCCGGTGCACCGGCTTCAGACCGTCGCGGATGTCCGGCAGCGCACGCGAGACGATCACGCTCATCGCGTAGTCGAGATACGAACGCTGCATCTCGGTCTCGAGGCTCACCGGGTCGACGCGCGAAGCCGCGCCCTCGATCTGCACCGGAGCGGGATCGCCTGCGACGACAGGCTCGGTGCCCTCGTCGCTGTCGGGGCTGTCAGGGGTGGGGGTGATCTCGTCGGCCATTGCTCAGCTCAAGTCCTTCAGTGTGTTTGCGACGCCGGACTCCGCGGCGGAGTACGGGCCCCGGGCGTTGCCGGCGGCCGGCGGCCCCGGATGGCAGGGCTCAGGTGTCAGGGCTCGGATCTCAAGGCTCAGATGTCCAGGAAGCGGACGTCCTTGGCGTTGCGCTGGATGAACGAGCGCCGCGCCTCCACGTCCTCGCCCATGAGGATCGAGAAGAGGTCGTCGGCCGCGGCCGCGTCGTCCAGCGTCACCTGGCGCAGCACCCGGTGATCGGAGTCCATCGTGGTGATGCGCAGCTCCTCGGCGTTCATCTCGCCCAGACCCTTGAAGCGCTGGATCGAGTCGTCCTTGATCCTCTTGCCCTGCTCACGGCCGAGCTCGATGAGGCTGTCGCGCTCGCGGTCCGAGTAGGCGTACTGATGCTCGTCACGCCCCCACTTGATCTTGTAGAGCGGTGGCTGCGAGAGGAAGACGTGCCCGGCCTCGACCAGCGGACGCATGAAACGGAACAGCAGGGTCAGCAGCAGGGTGTTGATGTGCTGGCCGTCGACATCGGCGTCAGCCATCAGAATGATCTTCTGATACCGGAGCCTCGCGATGTCGAAGTCCTCATGGATGCCGGTGCCGAACGCCGAAATCAGCGCCTGCACCTCGGCGTTCTGCAGCACCTTGTCGATCCGGGCCTTCTCCACATTGAGGATCTTGCCGCGGATCGGGAGGATCGCCTGGAACTCCGGGTTACGGCCCGACTTGGCCGAACCGCCCGCCGAGTCGCCCTCCACGATGAAGATCTCGCACTTCGCCGGGTCGTTCGACTGGCAGTCGCTCAGCTTCCCCGGCAGCGACGCCGTCTCCAACAGGCCCTTGCGGCGCGTCAGATCACGGGCCTTGCGGGCCGCGACACGTGCCGTCGCCGCCTGGATGCCCTTACGGATGATGTCCGCGGCCTCGTTCGGATTGCGGTCCAGCCAGTCGCTCAGATGCTCATGTGTGATCTTCTGAACGAAGGTCTTCGCCTCCGTGTTGCCCAGCTTCGTCTTCGTCTGGCCCTCGAACTGCGGCTCACCGAGCTTGACGGAGATGATCGCCGTCAGACCCTCCCGGATGTCCTCACCCGTCAGGTTGTCGTCCTTGTCGCGCAGCAGACGCTTGTCCCGCGCATACCGGTTGATCAGACCCGTCAGCGCCGCACGGAAACCCTCCTCGTGCGTGCCGCCCTCATGCGTGTGGATGGTGTTGGCGAAGGAGTACACACCCTCGCTGTACTGGTTGTTCCACTGCATCGCGATCTCGACCGAGACCGTACGGTCCTTGTCCTCGGCCTCCACGTCGATCACGGTCGGGTGCACCAACTCGCCCTTGCGGGAGTTGAGATAGCGCACGAAGTCGGAGATGCCGCCCTCGTAGTGGTAACGGACGGAGAGCTGCTTGCCCTCCTCGTCCACATGCTCCTGACGCTCGTCCCTCAACTCGATCGTCAGGCCCTTGTTCAGGAACGCCATCTCCTGGAAACGGCGCGAGAGCGTCTCGAACGAGTACTCCGTGCTCTCGAAGATCTCCGGGTCCGCCCAGAACGTCACCGTCGTACCGGTGTCGTCGGTGGCCTCGTTGCGCTTCAGCGGCGCGGTCGGCACACCCAGCTTGTAGTCCTGGGTCCAGCGGTGGCCGTCCGTCCTGACCTCGACGGCGACCCTCTGCGACAGCGCGTTCACGACCGAGACACCGACGCCGTGCAGACCGCCGGAGACGGCATACCCGCCGCCGCCGAACTTGCCGCCCGCGTGCAGCACGGTGAGCACGACCTCGACGGCCGGCTTCCCCTCGGACGGGATGATGCCCACGGGGATGCCACGGCCGTTGTCCTGCACCCGGACCCCGCCGTCGTCGAGCAGCGTCACCGTGATCGTGTCCGCGTGGCCCGCCATGGCCTCGTCGACCGAGTTGTCCACGACCTCCTGCACCAGGTGGTGCAGACCACGCTCACCTGTCGACCCGATGTACATGCCGGGCCGCTTGCGCACGGCCTCAAGGCCCTCAAGGACGGTGATCGCACTCGCGTCGTACGACGGCTCCGACACCGCGGACACCGGCGAGACCGGCGGACCCACCGGGGGGACCTCGGCGCCGGCGCCGTCGACGAGCGGCGCATCGGTGCCGGTGTCTGTGGAGTTGTTCTCGGACTCGTTGAGATCGCCGGAATCGGCCACGAAGCGCCCTTTCTGGCACAGCACAGGCCGACTCCATCGATGTGGAGCGGCTGCGTCGTTCGACATGTTCCGCAACGGGGCGGGTTAGCCACCAGTGTACCGGTGGCGGCAGTGTGAATGGGGGTTTGCCGGTGCCTGAGTCCGCATGTGCCGTCCTGGATCGGCGTCCGCCGACTCCCTATATGCACACCGGGGGGCCAGAACGCTCACAGGGGCGCTCAGCGCTTCGACCTGTCAACGCTCCATCACCGTGAGCGCCGTCACGAATCACCCGTAGGTGTCGCCCGGACCCTTGCTACCCGGTGCACGCAACGGACCACTGCGCGTGCCCGGAGCCTGCGGTCCGCGAACCTTCAGGAACGCCACCGTTCCGTCCCCCAGATCCTCGTTCAGACGCGCCACCAGCCTCGGCGCCAGCAACCGCAACTGCGTCGCCCACGCCGTGGAATCACACCGCACCGTGAGCACCCGCTCCTCCTCGTCGAACCGCTGCGGCTCACAGTGCTGCGCCACCTCGGGCCCGACCAACTGCGGCCAGCGGCCCATCACACCGCCCACCGCGGCCGGGACCGCCCAGCCCCGCTCCGTGATCAACCCCCGCACCGCGGCACCCAGCGAGAGCGGATCGCGCCCGTCACGGCCTGCGGCGGAACGCGGCACCCGGCCACGCCGCACATCCTTCTTCTGCTGGGCAGCCGCACCCCGCTCCCGCGCCTGCTCCTTGGCCGCACGCAGCGCCACCCGCGCCAGATCCACACCCGTGGGCTCCCCGGGCTCCGGACGCTCCGCGCCAGGCGGCTCGGGGCCGGACGTCCAGGGCGTCTCGTCCCGGGTCTCCGCGCCCGCCTCCGGGGACGTACGTTCGGGCCGCCGTGCGTCCGGGTGCTCCCCGTCGCGCTCCTCGCTCATTCCGGCACCACCTCCCCGCCGGCAACCGTGAAACGGGCCCCCGCCAGCACATCCGGCACATCCTCCGGCACAGCCGCCGTCACCAGCACCTGCTCGCCCGGCACCACCAGCTCCGCGAGCCGCGCCCGCCGCTGCACGTCCAGCTCCGCGAAGACGTCGTCCAGCACCAGCACCGGCTCGTTGCCCTCGCTCTTCAGCAACTCGTACGACGCCAGCCGCAACGACAACGCCAACGACCACGACTCACCATGGCTCGCATAACCCTTCGCCGGCAGCTCCCCCAACTTCAGCACCAGGTCGTCCCGGTGCGGACCCACCAGCGTCACACCGCGCTCCATCTCCGCACGGCGCGACTCACGCAACGCCCCCAGCAGCCCGTCGTAGAGCTCCGCCGGCGAGAACCCACCGCCCACACCCGCGCCCGCGCCCGCACCGTCCGCGTCCGCGTGGAGAGCCCCGCCGTCACCGCCCGCTTCGCCACGGCCGCCGTCCGCCGGAACACCCCTGTACTCCAGCCCCACCGGACCACCGCCCGGCGCGAGACGCTCGTACGCCTTGTCCGCGAGCGGCCGCAGCGCCGATATCAGCTCCAGCCGCCGCCCCAGCAACTCGGCACCCACGCGCGCCAGATGCTCGTCCCACACGTCCAGCGTCGAAGTGTCCACGTCACGCCCCCCGTGACGCCGCGCCATCACCGCCGACTTCAGCAGCGAATTGCGCTGCTTGAGGACCCGGTCGTAATCGGAACGCACCCCCGCCATGCGCGGCGAACGCGCCGTGACCAACTCGTCCAGGAACCTGCGCCGTTCGCCCGGATCCCCCTTCACCAGCGACAGATCCTCGGGCGCGAAGAGCACCGTCCGCAGAATCCCCAGCACATCACGCGGCTTGACCTGCGAGGACCTGTTGATCCGCGCCCGGTTCGCCTTGCCCGGATTCAGCTCCAGCTCAACCAGCTGCTGCCGGTCCCCCTGCCGGACCGCCGCCCGTACGACCGCGCGCGGCGCACCCATACGCACCAGCGGAGCATCCGACGACACCCGGTGGCTGCCGAGCGACGCGAGATAGCCGACGGCCTCCACGAGATTCGTCTTGCCCTGCCCGTTCGGCCCCACGAACGTCGTCACGCCCGGACCGAGAGCCACCTCGGCCCGGGCGTACGAACGGAAGTCGGCGAGCGACAGATGCGTGACGTGCATCGGAACCGTCAACCACCCACCGGCGGAAGGACGTCCGCCCCCGGAGTGTCACCGTCCACATGGGCGCCGCTGGCCGAGACCGCGTGACCCCCGAACTGATTCCGCAGCGCCGCCACCATCTTCATCTGCGGCGAATCCTTCTGCCGCGACGAGAAACGGGCGAAGAGCGACGCCGTGATCGCCGGCAGCGGCACCGCGTGGTCGATCGCCGCGTCGACCGTCCAGCGCCCCTCGCCCGAATCCGCGGCATAGCCGCGCAGTTCGGCCAGGTGCTCGTCGGAATCCAGCGCCTTGACCGCCAGATCGAGCAGCCAGGAGCGGATGACCGTGCCCTGCTGCCACGAGCGGAAGACCTCACGCACATCGGTGACCGAATCGACGGCCTCCAGCAGCTCCCAGCCCTCGGCGAAGGCCTGCATCATCGCGTACTCGATGCCGTTGTGAACCATCTTGGCGAAGTGGCCCGCGCCGACCTTGCCGGCGTGCACCGAGCCGAAGTCGCCCTCGGGCTTGAGCGCGTCGAAGACGGGCTGCACCCGGGCCACATGCTCGGCGTCCCCGCCGTACATCAGCGCATAGCCGTTCTCGAGGCCCCAGACGCCGCCGGAGACACCGCAGTCGACGAAACCGATCCCCTTGGCCGCCAGCTCCTCCGCGTGCTGCTCGTCCTCCGTCCAGCGCGAATTGCCGCCGTCGACGACCACGTCACCGGGGGAGAGCAGCTCTGCCAGCTGGTCGATGGTCGACTGCGTGGCGGCGCCCGCCGGCACCATCACCCACACGACGCGCGGCCCCTCGAGCTTCGTCACCAGCTCCTCGAGGCTCCGCGCATCCGCCACGTCGGGATTGCGGTCATAGCCGATGACTGTGTGGCCGGCCCGGCGGATGCGCTCGCGCATGTTCCCGCCCATCTTGCCGAGACCGATGAGACCGAGCTCCATCAGTGCCCCTTCTTTCACGATTCGTACTGCGCCCGACCCTACGCCCACAGGTCGCGTGCACACCTGTGGACAGGGGACGCTCATACGTGCTGACCAGGGGCGCTACCGGAGCCGCCCCGCCCACGACGGGCGAGGACCCGGACCGGATTCGACGGACTCGACGGCTTCGACAGCCGCTCAGCCCGACAACCGCACAGGCATGATCAGGTACTTGTACGCGTCGTCCGCCTCGACGTCCCTCGCGGGCTTGCCGCTCAGGAGCGCCGGCTTCGTCGACGTCGTGAAGGAGAGCTGGGCGACAGGGGAGTCGATCGCGCTCAGACCCTCAAGAAGGAAGCCGGGGTTGAAGGCGATCGAGACGTCGTCGCCCTCCAGTTCCGAGTCCACACGCTCCACAGCCTGTGCATCGTCGCTGGAACCCGCTTCGAGTGTCAGCACGCCCTGCTCGAAGCTCAGCCTGACCGGAGTGTTCCGTTCGGCGACCAGGGCAACGCGCTTCACCGCCTCGACGAACGGCGCGGTCTCGATCACCGCCACCGAGTTGAACTCCGTGGGGAACAGCGTGCGGTACTTCGGCAGATCGCCCTCGAGCAGCCTGGTCGTCGTACGCCGTCCCGCGCCCTCGAAACCGATCAGACCTTCGCCCGCACCCGAACCCGACAGCGCCAGCGAGACGTTGTCGCCGCTGCTGAGCGACTTGGCCGTCTCCAGCAGCGTCTTGGCCGGCACGAGCGCCACCGAGGAGGCGTCGGGCGTCTCCGGCTTCCACAGGAACTCCCGGACGGCGAAGCGGTACCGGTCCGTCGAGGCCAGGGTGACGGTGTCGCCCTCGATCTCGATCCGTACACCGGTCAGCACCGGCAGCGTGTCGTCACGGCCGGCGGCGATGGCGACCTGGGAGACCGCGGAGGCGAACACCTCGCCCGGCACCGTGCCGGTGGCGGTGGGCATCTCCGGCAGCGCCGGATACTCCTCGACAGGCAGTGTGTGCAGGGTGAACCGGGAGGAGCCGCAGGACACCGTCGCCCGTACACCGTCTGTGGAAATCTCCACGGGACGGTTGGGGAGCGAGCGGCAGATGTCGGCGAGCAGCCGGCCGGAGACGAGGACCGTGCCCTCCTCCTCGACCTCGCCCTCGACCGAAACCCTCGCCGAGACCTCGTAGTCGAAGCCGGAGAGGCTCAGGGAACCGTCCTCGGCCTTCAGCAGCAGGCCTGCCAGGACAGGCACGGGCGGACGGGCGGGGAGGCTCTTCGCCGCCCATGCCACCGCCTCCGCGAGTACATCGCGCTCTACCCGGATCTTCACCTTCAGCCGCCTCCTGCTGTTGCTGGCTGCTCGCCCTGCCGCCTGTCGTAGTCGGCTCGTTGCCGGGGACCAGTCTGACGCACGCCGCCGACAGTCGGCGTGGGTGTGGGTCAAGTCGTTGCGGGATGGGTAGGAGGGGAGCGCCCTGAGTTGTGCACAGCCCCCACTTCGAAACAGATTCCTCGCTATATATCCGTGGTCGTAGTAGTAGGGCTTGTGGAAACCGTGGACAAGTCCGTTTTCCCAGCTCAGCGCGCGAATTTTGTCCACCGTCCCTGTGGGCGGGACCAGTGGACAGGCGACGGTTTCTGTGGACACCGAAAAGTTCTGCACATCCGGTGCACAGCCCGCCCGGACTTCCCCACAAGGGTTGCCAATGTTGTCCCCAGCTTTCCCACAGGGGTTGTTGGGTGCCGGGTGTGACGGCTTTCACTCGGACCAGTGAGCAGGCGCGTTGTGTTGCCGAACAGTGGACAGAGCTGTGGAGAAGCTGGGGACAAGATTGCGGTCGTTGTGGGCGGGCGGTGGACAGCAACCTCCTCCAGCCGGTGTCCGCTTCCCGGGTCCACACCCTGTGGACCCCGGTTGCACACAAATCCACATCCCCTTGACCACCGGTGATCGCCCGTCAGCACCCTCTGCTGTGGACACTGTTGGGACAACTTGTGGGACCCACAGGGTGTGGACGCCTCATGCGGCTCCAGGCTGTGGAACTCGCCCTTCGCGCCCCTCGGATTCGAACAGCGAAGTGCCCCCGGGGAGTTGGCTCCGAGGGGGCTCGTGGCGGCGTACGGCGCGAGGCAGGGCGCGCAGGAGGGCGCGAAGGTGCGCGTGGGTACGTGTGAAGGGAAACGTGGAGGAGTGCGCTCAGGCGTTCTTGATGCGGTTCGTGAGCTCGGTGACCTGGTTGTAGATCGAGCGGCGCTCGGCCATGAGCGCCCGGATCTTGCGGTCGGCGTGCATCACGGTCGTATGGTCGCGGCCGCCGAACTGGCTGCCGATCTTCGGCAGTGACAGATCGGTGAGTTCGCGGCACAGATACATGGCGATCTGCCGCGCCGTCACCAGGACGCGGCTGCGGGAGGAGCCGCACAGGTCGTCGACCGTGAGCCCGAAGTAGTCCGCCGTGGCTGCCATGATGGCCGGCGCGGTGATCTCGGGGGTGGCGTCCTCGCCGCCGGGGATCAGGTCCTTGAGGACGATCTCGGTGAGACCGAGGTCCACGGGCTGTCTGTTGAGCGATGCGAAGGCCGTGACCCGGATCAGCGCGCCTTCGAGCTCCCGGATGTTGCGGGAGATCCGCGAGGCGATGAACTCCAGCACCTCGGGCGGTGCGTTGAGCTGCTCCTGCACCGCCTTCTTCCGGAGGATCGCGATGCGCGTCTCCAGCTCCGGCGGCTGTACGTCCGTGATCAGGCCCCACTCGAAGCGGTTACGGAGCCGGTCCTCCAGCGTGACCAGCGCCTTGGGGGGACGGTCGCTGGAGAGCACGATCTGCTTGTTCGCGTTGTGCAGGGTGTTGAAGGTGTGGAAGAACTCCTCCTGCGTCGACTCCTTGTCGGCCAGGAACTGGATGTCGTCCACGAGCAGGATGTCCATGTCGCGGTACCGCTTGCGGAACGCGTCCGCCTTGCCGTCGCGGATGGAGTTGATGAACTCGTTCGTGAACTCCTCCGAGCTCACATAGCGCACCCGAGTGCCCGGGTAGAGGCTGCGCGCGTAGTGACCGATCGCGTGCAGCAGGTGGGTCTTGCCGAGCCCGGACTCCCCGTAGATGAAAAGCGGGTTGTAAGCCTTGGCCGGAGCCTCGGCGACGGCGACGGCCGCGGCATGCGCGAAGCGGTTCGAAGCGCCGATGACGAACGTGTCGAAGAGGTACTTCGGGTTCAGCCGCGCCGTCGGCTCGCCGGGGCCCGTGGCGGGCGCGGGCTGCGCGGCCAGGGGGCCGGGCGCGCCGCTGGGCGCGGGGAGCTGCGACGGGCCGTCGTACCGGGGCGCGGGGGGCTGGCCCTGAGGCGGCACCTGCGGCTGCGGCATCTGGCCCTGGGGAGGCGGCAGTTGCTGCTGCGCCTGACGGTGGTGCTCGTAGGAGTCGTACGGGGACTGGGGGCGCTCGTACTGCTGCTGGTGCGGCGGGCGGTGCTGGTCGTAGTGCTGTTCGTACGTCTGCTGCGTGTGCTGTTGCTGCGCCTGCTGGGGGTGCGCCTGCTGTGAGTGGTGCTGCTGCTGTGAGTGGTGCTGTGGCGGCGGCTGGTTCTGGGGTGCGTACTGGCCCTGCTGGGGCTGCGGCCACGCGCCGGCCTGCCGCGGCGCCTCCGGGTACTCCGGGTAGGCGGGGCGAGGGCTGGGAAGGTCGCGGTTCTCGTAGCTCTCGTACCTGCCGCCGGCGTACCCGCCGCTGTCGTATCCGCTGTCGTATCCGCCGCCGGGGTCGCCGCCCGCCGGGCCGCCCGCGTCTCCGCTCTCATGCGGGGCGGGGGTGTGCTGTGCCGGTACGGACGGGGCGGACTGCTGCGGGTCCGGTGCCGACGCGGCAGCGGCGGCCGTGGCGTCGGTGGCCGCCGCCTGGGCGGATGCTTCCGGAGCGGGTCCGGTCACCGTGATCGCGAGCCTGATGGGCTGCTGGCACTCCCGGCTGAGAGCATCGCTGATCACCGGGGAGAGCCGCCCCTCCAGGACGCCCTTCGCATACTCGTTCGGGACGCCGAGGAGAGCTGTGCCCGACACGAGGACCAGCGGCTGGGCCTCACGCAGCCAGCGCTGGTCCTTGGCCTCGACTCCCTGACCGTCCGAGAGGAGTTGGTCCAGTACTCGTGGCCACACTGCGGCAAGATCGGCAGGCAGGTCGGCCACGGGTCACGCTTCTCTCACTCGCTGGGTGTGATGCTTCGGGGAAGCCGGCTGGATCCCACGAATGTGTGGTTCTGCGGGCGGTCGGGAGGGATGGGAAGTTCAGTCACGGTAGTCAGGGCGACGTGCACCATTCAAGTCGTTGTCCACAGGCTGTGCACGAGCGGCCTCCGGCCCCTTGCCGAGGCCTTCGGCAGGGCCGTCGGTGGTTTGACCGAATGGCGTAGCCGCGCGTACCGTAACGAGGTCGAGTTGTCGACGGCTGCTGCCGCCTGCCTCCGATGGGCAAGATCCATGAGACTCTTCACGGATCATGAAGCGGTGCGCACTCGGGCGTTGCGAGCTACTCGTGGGCGCACGGTGACAGCCTGTCGACTCCACACGCCCTCTCCCGCGGCCGACGCGGGACACGAAGCTTTCCTGGAGCCCCCGAGTGAGCAAGCGCACCTTCCAGCCGAACAACCGCCGCCGCGCGAAGACCCACGGCTTCCGGCTGCGCATGCGGACCCGCGCCGGCCGTGCGATCGTCGCGAACCGCCGCAGCAAGGGCCGCAGCCGCCTGTCGGCCTGAGCGGCCTGACCTCCGGTCCATGACGTGCTGCCTACCGAGAACCGGCTGAGGCGGCGCGAGGACTTCGCGGCCGCGGTACGCCGAGGACGCCGGGCGGGCCGCCCGCTTCTCGTCGTCCATCTCCGCCGCAACGGCAACTCATCGGACCCGCACGAGGCGGGGGGAGAGGCTCCCCCCGCACGTGCGGGTTTCGTCGTGAGCAAGGCGGTCGGCAACGCGGTTGTGCGCAACCGCGTCAAGCGGCGGCTGCGGCATCTGGTACGGGAGCGATTGGCCGCGTTGCCCCCAGGTAGCCTGGTTGTCGTACGGGCGTTGCCGGGCGCGGGTGAGGCAGGCCATGACGAGCTGGTGCGCGACCTGGACGCCGCTTTCCGGCGGCTGCTTGGAAGGCCTCCGTCATGAAGTACCCGCTGCTGTGGTTGATCAAGTTGTATCAGTGGACCATCAGTCCGATGCTCGGGCCGGTGTGCCGGTACTACCCGTCGTGTTCGCACTATGGCTACGCGGCCATCGGGCGGCACGGCGCTGTGAAGGGGACGGCGCTGACGGCCTGGCGCATTCTGCGCTGTAATCCCTGGTCCCCAGGTGGCGTCGACCACGTCCCCGCCCGGAAACATCCGGTTTGGCACCAGCGGCTGCGTTACCGCTGGCAGCAGTACCGGACCCAGTCCAACGCCCAAGGAGCCTGATGAACTTCCTGGACACGATCCTGAGTCCTCTCTATACCGCTGTCTCCTGGATCATTGTCCAGTTCCACTCGCTGTTCAGCATGGTCTTCGACCAGGACAGCGGCTGGGCCTGGGGTCTGTCCATCTTCTTCCTGGTGGTATTGATCCGGATCTGCCTGATCCCGCTCTTCGTGAAGCAGATCAAGTCGACCCGGAACATGCAGGCGCTCCAGCCGAAGATGAAGGCGATCCAGGAGCGGTACAAGAGCGACAAGCAGCGTCAGTCCGAAGAGATGATGAAGCTGTACAAGGAGACGGGCACGAACCCGCTCTCCAGCTGTCTGCCGATCCTGGCGCAGTCCCCGTTCTTCATCGCGCTCTTCCAGGTGCTGAACCACATCGCGAACAACCGGCCGGTGGGTGTCCTCACCGCGGACCAGGTGGACAGCGCTCGTAACGCTTCGGTCTTCGGTGCTCCGATCGCGGCGAAGTTCCTGGACAGCGCGGACAAGGTGGCGGAGCTGGGCGCCGCGCTCACCGATGTGCGGGTCGTCACGGTCATCATGATCATCCTGATGTCGGCGTCGCAGTTCTACACGCAGCGCCAGCTGATGACGAAGAACGTCGACCTGACGGTGAAGACGCCGTTCATGCAGCAGCAGAAGATGCTGATGTACGTCTTCCCGATCATGTTCGCCGTCTTCGGCATCAACTTCCCCGTGGGTGTTCTCGTCTACTGGCTCACCACGAACGTCTGGACGCTCGGGCAGCAGATGTTCGTCATCAAGCGCAATCCGACGCCGGGCTCCATCGCGTACAAGCAGCGTCAGGACAAGCTGCGGGCCGCCGGGAAGCTCAAGGAGGACCCGAAGGAGGTCGAGGCGCGGGAGGCCGCGGAGGAGGCACGCTCGCGGCGTCAGCAGCCAAAGCGGCAGTCGAAGTCCCAGCGTCAGCAGGGCAGGGCGGCCGCCGGCGGGTCCGGGTCGCTCACGAAGCAGGGCGACGGCGGGGACGAGGCCACCGATGCGGAGACCGGCGATGCCGGATCGCGCCAGCAGCCGAAGAAGTCCGGCCAGCAGTCCGGTCAGAAGTCGGGACAGAAGGCCGGACAGAAGAAGTCGGGACAGCAGAAGTCGGGGCAGCAGCGCAAGGGTGGAGCGCAGCGTCCCAAGCACCCCTCCAAGAAGTAGCGAGAAGGAGCCCACGGCGTGACGGAGACGACGGACACCACTGGTACGACTGCTGCTGCGGAGGAGACGGACACGCTGTCCCACCTGGAGCAGGAGGGCGAGATCGCGGCCGACTACCTGGAGGGCCTGCTCGACATCGCCGATCTCGACGGCGACATCGACATGGACGTCGAGGCCGACCGTGCCGCGGTGTCGATCATCAACGACGGATCCAGCCGCGATCTCCAGAAGCTGGTGGGCCGCGAGGGCGAGGTCCTGGAGGCGCTGCAGGAGCTGACGCGGCTCGCGGTGCACCGGGAGACAGGTGACCGCAGCAGGCTGATGCTGGACGTCGCGGGCTTCCGGGCCCGGAAGCGCGAGGAGCTCGCGGAGCTGGGTGCCAAGGCGGCGCAGGAGGCCAAGGGGTCCGGTGAGCCTGTGAAGCTGCGGCCGATGACGCCCTTCGAGCGCAAGGTCGTCCATGACGCGGTCAAGGCGGCGGGGCTGCGCAGTGAGTCCGAGGGCGAGGAGCCACAGCGCTGTGTGGTCGTGCTGCCGTGACCGACGGTTCGGTGGGGCAGGCCGGGCCACCTGAGGGGGGCTCGGCGGAGTCCAGTGAGCTGTCGGAGCTGTCGGATCCCCCCGAGGCGGCGCGGAAACTCTTCGGTGAACAACTCCCCGAGGTCGAGCGCTATGCCGCGTTGCTCGCGGATGTCGGCGTACGCCGCGGACTGATCGGGCCGCGGGAAGTGCCGCGGCTGTGGGAGCGGCACCTTCTGAACTGCGCTGTTCTGTCGGAGATCGTGCCGGAAGGCGTGACGGTCTGTGACGTGGGTTCTGGTGCGGGCCTTCCGGGCATCCCCCTGGCGCTCGTACGGCCCGACCTGGAGATCACTCTGTTGGAGCCCCTGCTGCGCCGCACGACCTTCCTTGAGGAGGTCGTCGAGCTGCTGGGGCTGGACCATGTGTCGGTGGCGCGTGGCCGCGCGGAGGAGATGCTCGGGGCGCTGCAGCCGGTGCATGTCGTGACCGCCCGTGCTGTGGCTCCGCTGGACAGGCTGGCCGGCTGGGGCATTCCGTTGCTCAGGCCGTACGGAGAGATGCTCGCGATCAAGGGCGACACGGCCGACGAGGAACTGAAGGGCGCACGCGACGCACTGCACAAGCTCGGTGTCGTGGAGACATCGGTGGTTCAGGTGGGCTCCGGTGTCGTGTATCCGCTCTCGACGGTGGTACGGGCTGAGGTCGGCGAGAGCCCCGGAGGTGTGCGCTTCGCCGCGAGGCGGGCGAAGGCGCAGAAGGCCCGCGGGCGGACCGCACGGAGTGGGCGTCGGCGACACTGATTTCCGCACAGAGCGGGATGTCCGTTTACTCCAAAAAAGCTCTTAAGACTATGCGTTACGGTGTGTCGTCCTGGTGTGCGGTGCCCGAGTGTGCATCGTGTTTCACGTGAAACGCCGCTCTCTCTTGCAAGGAATCATCAGCCGTGGTCGCGCTCAGGCTGCGCAACGCGACCAGAAACCCTCGTCCAAGCCCCGCTCCTCGGTGGATTCATCCACAACTGAGCGGGGCTCGCTGGTTCATGACACCGAAAGCATGGCAGGCTCTGTTCAGCACGAGCCTTATGTCGAGGAGAGTGAACCGTTGCGGTCCGACGCCAATACCGCGGGACCGATGGCCGACCCGGTCCCCGGCCCCCGTTCAGAATCGGTGGATGTTTCACGTGAAACTCCGCCCCCGATGGACGATACGCCGATCGGTCGCGCCGCCCAGCAGGCGGTAGAGGCGATGAACCGTGCCGGCGAAGGCCTCCCCAGGCCCGAGCAGACACGGATCATGGTCGTGGCCAACCAGAAGGGTGGAGTCGGGAAGACCACCACCACCGTGAACTTGGCTGCCTCCCTGGCCCTGCACGGTGCCCGAGTCCTCGTGATCGACCTGGACCCTCAGGGGAATGCTTCGACGGCCCTGGGTGTCGACCATCATTCGGAAGTGCCGTCGATCTACGACGTGTTGGTCGAAAGCATGCCGCTTTCGGACGTCGTCAAGCCGGTACCGGACGTGGAAGGACTGTTCTGCGCGCCCGCCACAATCGATCTCGCCGGTGCGGAGATCGAATTGGTGTCTCTGGTCGCACGGGAGAGCCGCCTTCAGCGTGCGCTGAGTGCGTACGATCAGCCGCTCGACTATGTCCTGATCGACTGCCCGCCTTCGCTGGGTCTGCTGACCGTCAACGCTCTGGTCGCCGGTGCCGAGGTGCTCATCCCGATCCAGTGCGAGTACTACGCGCTGGAGGGTCTGGGGCAGCTCCTTCGGAACGTCGATCTCGTCAAGGGGCACCTCAACACGCGATTGCACGTCTCGACGATCATCCTCACCATGTACGACGGTCGTACGCGACTCGCTTCGCAGGTTGCGGACGAGGTGCGCAGTCACTTCAGTGCAGAGGTGCTACGGACCAACATCCCGCGGTCGGTACGCATCTCGGAGGCCCCCAGCTACGGGCAGACCGTCCTGACCTACGATCCTGGATCGAGCGGCTCGCTCTCCTACCTGGAGGCAGCTCGTGAGATCGCGCTGCGCGATCCGAATGTGCAGCAGCGGCACGAGGAGTCCGTTCAGCAGCTGCAGCAACAGCAGAACAGCACCATGCCGGAGGGGACGCAGTGAGTGATCGACGTAGGGGGCTGGGCCGGGGTCTTGGTGCACTGATTCCGGCCGCGCCGGGATCCGGGACAGAAGAGGGGAAGCCCTCGGTCGACGCCAACGGTGCCACTTCCCCAAGTGCTGTTCCCGTGATCCCGCCGGATCGTGGTGTGGCTGCGGCGAAGGTGACCGCGCTGCCGGACAGCGAGGCACGGGACGATGTTCCACGTGAAACCTCGTCGTCGGGCGACGACGGGGCTGCTTCGGGCAGTGAAGTCGCTCCCGTCGGTGCGCACTTCGCGGAGGTGCCGCTGGAGGCCATCACTCCGAACCCGCGTCAGCCACGTGAGGTCTTCGACGAGGACGCGTTGGCGGAGCTGGTCACCTCCATCAAAGAGGTGGGACTGCTCCAGCCGGTCGTCGTACGTCAGTTGGGGCCGGAGCGCTATGAGCTCATCATGGGTGAGCGGCGCTGGCGTGCGTGCCGCGAAGCCGGCCTGGAGCGAATCCCGGCGATCGTCCGAGCCACCGACGACGAGAAGTTGCTCCTGGACGCTCTCCTGGAGAACCTCCATCGGGCACAGCTGAACCCTCTGGAAGAGGCCGCCGCATACGACCAGCTTCTGAAGGACTTCAACTGCACGCACGATCAGCTCGCCGACCGGATCGGCCGTTCGCGCCCGCAGGTCTCGAACACGCTGCGGTTGCTGCGTCTTTCCCCGTCGGTGCAGCGGCGTGTGGCAGCGGGGGTTCTCTCCGCCGGGCATGCCCGCGCGCTGCTGTCGGTGGAGGACGGTGACGAGCAGGATCGCCTCGCCCACCGGATCGTCGCCGAAGGCCTGTCGGTGCGTGCGGTCGAGGAGATCGTCACGATGGCGGGTTCATCCGCCAAGAGCTCGGCCAAGCCGAAGGGCCCTCGTGCGGGGCGGCGGGTATCCCCCGCGCTGGACGAACTGGCCGGCAGGCTGTCGGACCGTTTCGAGACCCGGGTGAAGGTCGATCTCGGCCAGAAGAAGGGGAAGATCGTCGTCGAGTTCGCCTCGGTCGACGACCTCGAGCGGATCCTCGGTCAGCTCGCCCCGGGCGAAGGCCGCGTGCTGGGTCAGCAGTTGACGGCGGAGGCCGCGGGGACCGAAGACGAGGAGAGCGAGGACTGAGCCTTTGGCCGGGAGCCGCGAGAGCGGCTGGTGCGGGTTCTCCCGATACCGGCCCGCAGGAACGGGATCAAATGTCGCCCCATGGATACGATGGATCCATGGGGCGACAGCTCGTTCCGCTCACGCTGGACAACCTCACCGACCTTCCCGGGCGCTGCCGCGCCTGTGTGTTCTGGGAGCTTGATCCCGTCAGCGGTGAGGCCGCGGCGCGAGCCGGGCGGCCCGAGGTTGAGAAGGAGTCATGGATCTCCGCGGTGTTGCTGGAGTGGGGGTCCTGCGGGCGCGTCGTCTACGTGGACGAGAAGCCGGTCGGCTTCGTGCTGTACGCACCTCCCGCGTACGTCCCCCGGTCCTTCGCCTTCCCGACGAGCCCGGTCTCCCCTGACGCCGTCCAGTTGATGACAGCGTGGCTGAAGCCGGAGTGCCAGGGACAGGGACTGGGGCGGGTCATCGTGCAGACCGTGGCGAAGGATCTGCTGCGGAGAGGCTTCAAGGCGATCGAGGCGTTCGGAAGCGCGCGCTGGACCGAGCCGGCCTGTCTGGTGCCGGCGGATCATCTGCTGTCGGTCGGCTTCAAGACCGTACGGCCGCATCACAGCTTTCCCAGGATGCGACTGGAACTGCGCTCGACGGTCTCCTGGCGGGAGGACATGGAGCGCGCCCTCGATCAACTGCTGGGGGCGGTGCAGAAGGACCGGGTGCTTCGGCCGTTGTGACCGTGGCGGAGTAAGTGGTCCGGTCGGGCTTCTGAGACGTGCGAGGGGCCGGCTCCCTGAGGTCGCCTCGTTTCACGTGAAACGGGTTTCACGTGAAACGGCCCGGCGTCGTACGCCGGGCCGTTCCGTTGAGCGATGGGCGAGGGTGGCTCCCGCCGCGGTCGCCTCAGCCGATGAACTCGGCGAGGTCCTTCTCGATTGCTGCCCGCGGCTTCGCGCCGACGATCGTCTTGACGACCTCGCCGCCCTTGTAGACGTTCATGGTCGGGATCGACATGATCCCGTACTTCGCGGCGACAGCCGGGTTCTCGTCGATGTTGAGCTTCACGACGGTGAGCTTCTCGCTGTTCTCGTCCGCGATCGCCTCAAGGGAGGGAGCGATCTGACGGCACGGACCGCACCAGGCAGCCCAGAAGTCGACGAGCACAGGCTTGTCGCTCTTGAGGACGACTTCGTCGAAGTCGGCGTCGGTTGCGGTCACAGTGGCACCGGCCATGGTGGTTCTCCTCGATTCTCGTGATGGTGCGGGTGGTGCGTGCACGTCTTCTGTGCGGTGCCGCGGCCTGTTCCGCGGTGCCGCGCTGGCTGTCAGACCGTGGCGGCCTCTGCCTCTGCCGCTTCCTGGGCTTCTGCGGCCTTCTCCGGTTCGGCCGCCTCGGCGGTGCCGTCGAGCAGCGCGGCCAGATAGCGCTCGGCGTCCAGGGCGGCCGAGCAGCCGGTACCGGCTGCGGTGACTGCCTGCCGGTAGGTGTGGTCGACGACGTCGCCTGCGGCGAAGACCCCGGGCACGTTGGTGCGGGTGGAGGGGGAGTCGACCTTGAGGTAACCCTCCTCGTCCAGGTTGAGTACGCCCTTGAACAGCTCGACGCGGGGGTCGTGACCGATCGCCACGAAGAGCCCCGTCACCGGGAGTTCGGAGGTGTCTCCGGTCTTGGTGTTCCGGAGGGTCAGCCCGCCGAGCTTGCCGTCCTTCTCGTGGATCGTGGCCACCTCGCTGTCCCAGGCGAAGGTGATCTTCGGGTCCGCGAAGGCGCGTTCCTGCATCGCCTTGGAGGCGCGGAGCGCGTCGCGGCGGTGGACGACGGTGACGGAGTTGGCGAACCGGGAGAGGAACGTGGCCTCTTCCATCGCCGTGTCGCCGCCGCCGACGACGGCGATGTCCTGGTTGCGGAAGAAGAAGCCGTCACACGTGGCGCAGTAGGAGACGCCACGGCCCGACAGCTCTTCCTCGCGGGGCAGACCCAGCGAGCGGTAGGCGGACCCGGTGGAGACGATCACCGTCCGGGCGCGGTGGACCGTGCCGGCGGAGTCGGTGACGGTCTTGATCTCACCCGAGAAGTCGACGGCGGTCACGTCGTCCGGGATGAGCTCGGCACCGAAGCGCTCCGACTGCCCGCGCATCTGGTCCATGAGCTCCGGGCCCATGATTCCGTCCGTGAAGCCCGGGTAGTTCTCGACCTCGGTGGTGTTCATCAGCGCACCGCCCGCTGTCACTGAGCCTTCGAAGACGAGCGGCTTCAGCGATGCCCGCGCCGTGTAGAGCGCGGCGGTGTAGCCGGCGGGCCCAGAGCCGATGATGATCACGTTGCGGACGTCGCTCACGGGAGTCTTCCTTGTCTGCCGACTGCTTTCCGGTCTGTGAGGTTCTCACCCCACCCAACGGATCCTAGGGGGCAGACATTCCCGGTGTTGCCGCCTGGCAGGCGTCAGGGACGCCGTGTGTCAGCGCCGGGTGTAGGTGTGCCTGGTGAGCACGTCTCCCGGGCCGCCGCCCTGGTCGCCGAGACAGGACCTGTCGACGAGATACGCATCCACCCTCTTGGGGTCGTCCTCGTGCGGGAGGACGACGAGATAGGCGGTGCCACCCTTGTACGGGGCCTCCTCATCGACGGCGAGGGGCGAGTCCGTACGGTCGATGCCCGCGCGGACACAGGACGGAACGGAGGTGGCGCCGCCCGCGAGCGGAGCGTCCCCTTGGCTCTCCTTCGTCTTGATGTCCCGCGACGGGGAGCCTCCCGTCCCTTCCGTGGATCCTCCGCTCTCGTTCTTCGCGAGTAGACCCTGGACGTGCTTCTCGAGTGCACTCCCGGCCGTGGCACGTTCGCTCTTGTCGGGGCCCGACTCGGCGGTGGAGGGAGCGGAACCGCTCATCGACTGCATGACGACGCCACCGACCCCCAGCGCGACGACCGCGGCTGCACCCGCGAGGATCGCTGAGCGCCACCGGCGCACACGACGGGCCGGCCGGTGTCGCCCCGGGCCGCTGCTGCCGCCGCCGGGGCGCCCCGCTGGACGGTCGGCGGGACGGCGGGAGGCGCCGGTTTCACGTGAAACGACACCGACGCCGTGCCCGGAGGGCTGTTCTGTCGTCGGCCTCGCGTAGCGGCCGCTGTTGTAGGCCTCGTCGGTTTCACGTGAAACAACGGAGCTGTCTCGGGCCGAAGAGGAGAGCAGAGCCTCAGCCGCGAGTGCCGCGTCGATACGGCCCGCGACGTCTGCGGGCATTCCGGCCGGACCCGGCAGGGTGCCGAGCGTTCCGCGGATCTCCTCCAGCGAAGCCAGCACATCCGCGCACAGGCCGCAGGACGCCAGATGGGCGTGGAGGGCCGACGAACGGTCCGGGGGCAGCAGCTCCTCGTTGAGCGCGGAGATCTCCGCGACGTCCGGATGGCCGTCGGTGCTGCGCGCGCCGGACGTGAAAGGGGTGGATGTCATGTGTGTTCTCCTCCTCCCTTCACGGCTCCGGGTCGTTGCGTGACACCTTTCGCGGGTGGGACGGATGGCCCGCGGGTCCGGTTCCTTCCCCCGGATTGCTGTGAGCTACCCCTCTCCTCCCCGTTCGGCCGAAGGTGCGTGATGAGAGGGAGCAGCCGGGCCCGCCCACGGGCGCAGCGGCTCTTCACGGTGCCCACGGCGATGCCCAGAACCTCGGCGGCCTCGGCGACGGGGTAGCCCTGCATGTCCACGAGTACAAGTGCCGCCCGCTGCTCGGCGGGAAGCTGTGAGAGCGCGGCGACGAGTTGCCGGTTGAGGTCCCGGCGCTCCGCGGGAAGCGCGGCGGATTCCTCCGGCTCGAGCAGCAGATCCAGGCGCTCGTTGTCGTCGGTGAGCTGAGTGCGGCGGGAAGCGGCCTTGCGGGCACGGTCGAGGCACGCGTTCACGGTGATGCGATGCAGCCAGGTGGTGACGGCGGACTGGCCGCGGAAGGTGTGTGCCGCCCGGTAGGCGGAGATGAGAGCGTCCTGCACGGCGTCGGCGGCCTCCTCACGGTCGCCGAGGGTGCGTATCGCCACCGCCCACAGCCGGTCCCGGTGCCGGCGGACGAGCTCGCCGAAGGCTTCGGAGTCACCTTCGACGTGCCGGGCGAGAAGCTCCCGGTCGTCCGGGGCGTCGGGCCCTTGGTCCTGGGCGGGGACAGGGGTCCGCGCGGATCTGTCGCCCGTGCCCGGGCCGCCTCGCCCGTGTCTGGGGCGGCGGCGCATTCGCTTGCCGCCGCTGTCGTCGCTCACCGTCGGACGCCTCCCGTCATCCTCGCCCGCCGGCCGTGCCGTGCGTCACTGTCGAGGGATCAGCTCTTTACCTGGATCTCTGTGATCCGGCCACGGTAGTTGCCGTCGTCCGAGAGCGGGAGTTCGGTGAGCCATACCAATACGTAACGAGTCTTGACGGGCTTCTTCGTCTTGAGGTCCAGATGCTTGCCTGTGCCGCCGCTGACCTTGCTGAATCCGTCGAGCGAGGTGGGCATCGCGGCGGTGTCGCCGGGAGCGGCGCGGAGGTCGGCGGTGGTGGTGCCCATGAAGTCGACCTCGACCGAGCTCACAGGCTGCGGCTTGCCGAGGTCCAGGACGAGCCCGGCACCCGGCTTGAGATTCCCGAAGTCCGGACGGCCGTAGTACTTCTGCGTCAGCCAGTAGGTGCCCTGGGACCCGTCGTACGCGTCGGGGACCTTCCCCGGGTTCTCACTGCCGTTCCCGCCGGGCGGCGGATCGAAGTCCTTGGCGTCCACGATCTTCACGGGCTTTCCGGTGCCGCCGGTCTCGTCGTTGCCCTGCGTCTGGCCCGTGCCCTTCCCGGGGGAGTTGTCGCCCTTGAGGAGGGTGTCGGCGACCTGCCAGCTGCCCAGACCGAGCGCGGCGATGAGCAGGGCGGACACGCCCCACTTGAGGATCTTTCCCGTACGCCCCGGCAGCGCGGGGGGTGCCGCAGGGTCGCTCGGTGATCCGTGACCGCCGCCCATGCCGGGAGCCGGACGGGCGTGGGCGCCCCCCTGCCCGTACGCGCCTTGCTGGTAGGTGGTCCGCTGATACGGGCCGGGTGAGCTGAAGCTGGTCTCCGGCGGCCGGATGCGCGGCAGCGCCGAGGCGGCCTTGGCCAGCTCCTCGGGGGTGGCGCAGGGCTGCTCCTGGCTGGAAGCGGTGGCGCCGTCGTTGACGAGGGCGCGCATCGCCAGTTGGGCGAGGCCGCGGTGCACGCCGGCACGCACCTGGTCGGGTGCGACGAGGGTGCGCTTGGCGAGCGAGCCGACGCCCGTGAGCCCGTACGCGTCCTCCTCGTACGGCCAGCGCTGGGTCAGTGCCGCGTAGAGCAGGGCGCCGATTCCCTCGGTGTCGGTGCGCTGCGGGGTGTCGCTGCCGATGCCGCGCAGGGCGGCGTTCACGGCGAGCCCGCGGATGCGGTACTGCCCGGAGCCCGTACGCAGAACCGTGCCCGGCGTCAGCCGCAGGTGGGCCAGCCCTTCGCGGTGTGCGGCGGCCATGGCCTGGGAGACCTGGGTGACGAGCTGATACGCGTCGTGCGGCTCCAGCGCGCCGGCGGCGAGGATGTCGCTGAGCGGAGTCGCGTCCGGGAGCCACTCGTGGACGACGTAGACCAGATCGTGGTCCTCGACGGCGTCGAGGACCTGGACGAAGCGCGGGTCCCCGAGAAGGGCCGAAGAGCGGGCGGCGGAGAGCACCGTACGGGCGCGGGGGTGGCCTGAAGGGAGGATGTGGACGCCGACGGCGCGGCGCAGCTTCTCGTCCACGGCACGCCAGCTGCTGAATCCGTCCAGACGGGTGACGCACTCCTCCAGACGGTACCGCCGGGCCAGCTTGTGACCGCTGTGCAGCTCCGGAGGCTCGGGCGTCGCGGCGGAGCTGGGGGCGGCGACGGCCTCCTCGACCGCACCGGTGCCCGTGACCCCGGCGGTGCCGAGCTGCTGTGTCTGATCCTGCGTCTGAAACGGGCCGTCGGCGGCCGCGGACGGCCCGTGGTCAGGGCTGGGGCCGCTCTGGTCGCCAGGGCTGCCGGGGTCGCCTGCAGGACCTGCAGGACTTGTGCCGTCTGCTGTGCCGCTGTCCTGGTTTCCGGCCGTCGCGGCGGGAGCGTCGGATCTGGTGTCCTCCGGGGGCCGGTCGCTGCCGCTCTGTCCGTCCGTCGCGCTGTCGACGCTGGCCTTGTCCGACCGGGCGGTGAGTGTTTCCTCATCACCGCTGTTCTCAGCCACGCCGACGGCAGCTGTGCTCCGTTCCGCCACCGTCGTTCCTGCCTCCCCAGTTCAATGCAGCCACTCTGTGAAACAGCTCAACAATTGTGCCCACAGTCCGCCGCTATGCACGACACGCAGTGGCTGCGGATGGTTGTACGGTCAGCGCCCGAGGCGGGCACGCACCATACCGACCATGGCTGTCATCTCCGCGATCCGCATCCTCTTCGCGGCTAGGACGAAAACGACGGCCAATGCGATCCCTCCGGCGACCAGCGAGGCCAGTGAAGCCAGCGTTCCGCTCCCGAGGGCCACGGTGACGCCGTACACGACGGCACCTGCAGCCAGGGTGGCGGGCACGGCGGCACCGGCGAGCCTGATGTACGTACGCAGCACGTGCGCGGTGTCCAGGTCGCCGCCCAGCCGCAGACGTAGGCGCCGCCACGCGATGCCGACGCCGATGACGTAGGCGAGGCCGTAGGAGGCGGCCATGCCCACGACGGCCCAGCGGGCGGGCAGCAGCACGAAGCACGCGGACGAGGCCACGGCGTTGGCGACGGCGACGATGACGGTGTTGAAGAAGGGCGTGCGGGTGTCCTCGTACGCGTAGAAGGCCCGCAGCACCACGTACTGCACGGAGAAGGGGATCAGGCCGACGCCGAACGCCATCAGCGCGTATCCCATGGAACGGGCCGCCTCGATGCCGGAAGGACCGTAGATCAGGGTGCACATCGGTACGCCGAGGGCGAGGAAGCCGAAGGCGATGGGGACGATGGCGACGGCGGAGTTGCGCAGCCCCTGGGAGATGTCGTCGCGGACGGCGCCGGTGTCGCCGTCGTTGGCGGCGCGGGAGAGGCGGGGCAGCAGTGCGGCCATCACGGAGACGGTGATGATGGCCTGCGGCATGTTCCAGATCAGCTGGGCCTGCGAGTAGGCCGTCCAGCCCGCTCCGGCGTGGCCGTCGGCCGCGGCCGACTCCTGCGCCCAGGTGGAGAGCTGGGTGACGACGAGGACGCCGGCCTGGTTCGCCATGACGAACAGGACGGTCCACTTGGCGAGCTTCGCGGCCTTCCCGAGACCCTGGCCGCGCCAGTCGAAGCGCGGCCGGATGCGGAAGCCGGTGGCGCGCAGGTACGGGATCATCGCCAGGGCCTGCACGACGAGCCCGAGCAGGGTGCCGATGCCCAGCAGCCGGACGGCCTCGGGCGGGATGCTTCCCACCGTCAGGCCGGAGTCGTCGGCGGAGCCGTAGACCCACAGGAAGGCGCCGAAGGTGGCCATGATGACGATGTTGTTCAGGACCGGCGTCCACATCATGGCGCCGAACCGGCCGCGGGCGTTGAGGATCTGACCCATCACCACGTGGATGCCCATGAAGAAGATCGTGGGCAGGCAGTAGCGGATGAAGGTGACGGTGACCTCGTTCGCCTGCGGGTTCTCCGCGAGCGGCACCGACATGACCCGTACCAGCAGGGGAGCGGCGAGGACGGCGACGAGGGTCAGGGCGCCGAGGACGACGGTGACGAGGGTCAGCAGACGGTTCGCGTACGCCTCGCCGCCGTCGCCGTCCTCCTTCATGGCGCGGACGAGCTGCGGGACGAAGACGGAGTTCAGGCCGCCGCCGATGGTGAGGATGTACAGCATCGTCGGCAGCGTGATGGCCAGTTGGTAGGTGTCGCCGAGGACCGCGGCACCGATGGCCGCGACGACCATCGCGGAGCGGATGAAGCCCGTCAGGCGGGAGACCATCGTGCCCGCGGCCATGATGGCGCTGGAGCGCAGCAGTCCGCCGGCCCGGCCGCCTCCTCCGCCGCCCTTCGCCGGCGGCTCCTGGGCGGCGTCGTCCTGTACGGGCACGGACGGTGCGTCGGGTTCGGGCGGCGGCGGCGTCACTTCGGCTGGTGCGGAGTGTGCGGCTTCGAAGCCGGGACCTTGCCCGGGGTGCGGGGCGGGCTGCTCGTCGGGGAGCGGCTGACGGCCCTCGTACGGACCGGACGCGGAGGCCCGCGGCTCATGTCCGGGTGTGCTCTCCGAGCGCGGCTGCGGCGGAGCCGCGGGGGTGTCGGAGGCGTGGGAGCGGCCCTGGTCGCGGAAGAGGTGGGCGAAGGCGTCCTCAGGGTCGCGTCGTTCGCCGTCCGGGTGGGGCTGAGGCCCGGATTCGGGCTGGAGCCGGCGCTGGGAATGCGGGTCGCGGTCGCCGGTGGGGTCGTGGCCGGTGCGGTCGTCCCCGGTGCGGTCGTCGCGGGAGCGGCTGAGCAGCCCGTCCAGGCCCGTGTACTGGACGGTCGCGGGGTCGTCACCGTAGGGCAGGCGCCGGGAGGGTCCGTCCGGTTCGGGGGCGGGCGTATGCGCCCAGCGGCGCGGGTCGGGTGCGTCGGGGCCCTGCTCGGGCTGCTCGTAGAGCGCCTGCGGGTCGGGGAGGGTGCCCGGGGGCGGTGGCGGGTCGGCCGCGCGGTCCTGGAGGGCTTCGCCCACCGGGTCCCTGGTGGCGGGGTCGCGGTCCTGGTACGGGTCGCGCGCGTAGGCGTCCCGTACGTACGGGTCCTCCGGCGGCTGTGAGCCGTCACCGGCGGCCTGGTCGCCCCGGTCACCGTCGTGCGGCGCATTCATCGCTACCTACCCCTGCCCCTGCTCCCGAGCTGACTCAACGGTCCACTTTCTCACCCGCGTCGGGGACGCTTCCGCTTCCCTTACCGGTGTTGCCACCGGCACCGGTGCGCCCGTCGGACCCGGCGGATTCGCCGGTGCCGACCGCGGGAGACGCCTGATCCGCCTCGTCCGGTTCTGCGGGCCCGGACGACGGGTCAGGGCGCTCGCCGCCGTCGTCCTCCCCCACGCCCTCAGCGCCGTCGGTGCCGTCCGCGCCGGGGCCCGAGTCGGAGTCCCCCTCGTCCTCGTCCGGCCCGGACGGGTCCTGACCGGGAGCCGTGCCGCCGTTCCGTTTCCGCGTCGTGTACATCCGTACTCCGGCGAGGACCACCAGCAGAACGCCGCCGGCGATCACGAGCAGCACCGTCGACGTGATCGAAGTGACGTTGACCTGGAAGACCATGCGCTTCCCGTAGGGCTTGCCGTCCTTCGTGTAGAGCTGTGCCTCCACGAACGCACGCCCGTTGGCCTTGGAGGTCGTGGGGAACTTCACCGACTGGCTGTGCTCGCCGTCGATCCTGACGGCCTTCGGCTCACCGACGTCGAGTCCGATGCGGCGCCTGGACGTCAGCCGCAGCTCCAGGTTCTCGACGCCCTGCACCAGGTTGTTCTGCACCGTCACGGGGATCGTGGCGCTGCGTCCGGAGAGGGTGATGGGCGACTTCTGGATGAGGCGGACCTCCTTGGTCAGCCCGACCAGGTAACTGCGCACCCCGTCCCGGTAGTTCGAGGCACCCTCGGCGTCCCCGCGCCAGGAGGTGGACTGTCCGCGTTCCACGGCGCTGGCGAACGGGGTCACCACGCGGTCCTCACGCGTCAGGATCTTCTTGAAGTCGCCGACGAGCCGCTTGGTGTTCTGCACGTGCCGGTACGCCTCGGCGGGCAGCTCCTTCTTGCGCAGCGAAGCCGGGTACTGGCTGCTGCTCGGCACCCGGCCGTTCGCGCCCGGGTCGGGCTTGGCCTTCGCCGCCTCCGACAGGTCGCTGCCCTCGACCCAGCGGCCGTCCTTCTGCAGGGAGCTGAGCGCCAGCGCCATAGCGCGTGCCTGGGAGGCGCTCGGCGTCCGCTGCGGTGCGACGAGGATGTTGCGCTGCTTGTTCGGCACCTGGGCGGTGACGGCCTGGGTCTCGCCGAGGAAGCGCTGCACCGCCCTGGACGTGGCGCCCGGCCGCGTCATGTCGCCCTCGAAGGCCTTGGAGAGGCGGGCGTCGGCGACGAGGGCCGTGTTGCCGCCTCCGATGGGGCGCGCCGACGTCGGCGTGTAGGACAGGGCCGTGTCCCTGAGGCTGTCGCTGCGGGCGATGACGTTGTGGGCTCCGGCCGAGGTCGCAACGTCCACGATGCCCGGGTCGACGGCGCCCTCGACCGGCCAGGCGTAGTCGGTGCTCGGCTTGGTGTGCAGGATCGTCTCGACCGTCTCCGTGGCCCGCTTGGTGGCGGATCCGAGGTCGCCGAGCGCGCCCGGGACGTTCCTGCCCCGGTGGGCGAGGGAGGCCACATCCGGGTCCGCGAAGGGCAGGGTCGCGACCTCCTCGCCCTTCACAGCGCCCTGCAGGTCCATGAGCCACTGCTTGGCGTACGCCTGTCCCTTCCCGGCGACCGTGCCGCCGCCCTTCTTCTGCACCCGGTACCGCTCCGTCATCGCGTCGACCGAGGCGAGCAGGTCGGGGTCGATCATCCATGTGATCGGAAGGTCCTTGCCGAGGTTGACCATCTGCTGCAGGCGGCCACCGGGAGCCAGCTCCTTGGCGAGCTCGTCGTTGCGGAAGACAGGCGTCTGTGCCTCGTCGGACTGCGTACGCGCGGTCAGGTGGGAGGAGGAGATCAGCGGCCACAGGTAGGTCAGCCCGGTCTTCTTCTCCGCGTCGGAGGTCTGCCAGGGCAGGAAGCTGCGCTCGATTCCGAGGATCTGGTCGTACGGGCGCTCCCGCGTCTGCCCGGTGAGCGTGACGCCGAGCTGGTACACGCCGGAGGAGTCCATCTTGAGCGCGCTGACGGGCAGCTTGAGCTTGAAGGAGCGGCGGATGCCGGGGCGCATGCTGCCGACGTCGGTCGTGGCGCGCTTCGCCTCGACCTCCTTGCCGTCGGCGCCCGGCAGATAGTCCTTGCGGCCGGCGTTCTGCTCCAGCGCGCTGCGGCTGTTCTCGCCGGGACCGATCCGCAGACCGATGCGGCCGTCGCTGATCGACGAGCGTCCGTTGTTGGTGACGGTGCCGGTGATGCTGACCGTGTCACCTTTCTGCGGAGTCGCGGGCGAGAGGGTGTTCACGGAGATGTCGGCAGTCTGGGAGCCGGTGCCCTTGCGGGCCGGGGCGGGGGCGGACGCCTCCGAGCGGGCGTGGCTCTGCGCGGCGGATGGTGCGGACGCGGCGGCCGGTGCGCCCGCCGTGTCCGCGGCGGCCGCGGGAGGCGGCAGCAGGCCGCCGAGGAGGGGCCCGGTGGTGAGCAGGACGGCGGCCGTACCTCGCAGCAACCGGCGGGCGGGAGCGGTCGGGGTGCCCTGGTTCTCAGCCGCCTCGGCCACGCGCTCGTCCGTCCTCGTGTCGTCGTGGATGCGTCTCGCTCGTCTGATGGTAACGATGCCCCGGGAAGGCACGTGCCGCGGTGTACGTCACATGATCGCCCGGCGTTGTGACCAGGCGCAGGGCAGGGCGTGGGGGTGGCAACGTACCCTGTGCTGTCGTGCCGAACGCCAATGATGACATCCAGCAGACACCGCCCGCCCCTTCCGCCAAGGAGCAGCTCAACGCGGCGCAGCGCCGGGCGGTGAGCGAGCTGCTGCGGGTCTCCCCCGTCGCCGACGACCTCGCCCGGCGCTTCGAGGACGCAGGATTCCGGCTGGCGCTGGTCGGCGGTTCCGTACGGGACGCCCTTCTGGGACGCCTCGGCAACGATCTGGATTTCACCACCGACGCACACCCCGAGGACGTGCTGCGGATCGTCCGGCCCTGGGCCGACGCCGTCTGGGAGGTGGGTATCGCGTTCGGAACGGTGGGCTGCCAGAAGAAGGCGGAAGACGGGGGCGAGACACGCACCTTCCAGGTGGAGGTCACCACCTACCGGTCCGAGGCCTACGACCGCACCTCGCGCAAGCCGGAGGTGTCCTACGGCGACTCCGTGGAGGAGGACCTCGTCCGCCGCGATTTCACGGTGAACGCCATGGCGGTGGCACTGCCGGAGAAGCACTTCATCGACCCGCACGGCGGCCTGGAGGATCTGGCCCGCCGGATCCTCCGCACCCCTGGGGCGCCGGAGACGTCGTTCTCCGACGATCCGCTGCGGATGATGCGCGCGGCGCGCTTCGCGGCCCAGCTCGACTTCTCCGTGGCGGACGACGTGCTGGCGGCGATGAAGGCGATGTCCGGCCGGCTGGGCATCGTCTCCGCGGAGCGTGTACGGGACGAGCTGAACAAGCTGCTGCTCTCCCCCCGCCCGGTCAAGGGCATCAGGCTGCTCGTCGAGACCGGGCTCGCCGAGCAGGTGCTGCCCGAGATTCCCGCGCTGAGGCTGGAGCGGGACGAGCACCACCGCCACAAGGACGTCTACGAGCACTCGCTGACCGTCCTGCAGCAGGCGATCGACCTCGAAGAGAACGGCCCCGATCTGACCCTGCGGCTGGCCGCTCTGCTGCACGACATCGGCAAGCCGAGGACGCGGCGCTTCGAAGCCGACGGGCGGGTCTCCTTCCATCACCACGAGGTGGTGGGCGCGAAGATGACGAAGAAGCGCATGACCGTGCTCAAGTACTCCAACGAGCTGGTGAAGGACATCTCCCGGCTGGTGGAGCTGCATCTGCGCTTCCACGGTTACGGCACCGGCGAGTGGACCGATTCCGCGGTACGCCGGTACGTACGGGACGCGGGACCGCTGCTGCACCGGCTGCACAAACTGACGCGTGCGGACTGCACGACGCGTAACAAGCGCAAGGCCGGTGCGCTCTCGCGGGCGTACGACGGTCTGGAGGAGCGGATCGCCCGGCTCCAGGAGCAGGAAGAACTGGATGCCATCCGCCCGGACCTCGACGGCAACGAGATCATGACCATCCTCGGAGTGAAGCCCGGACCGGTGGTGGGCAAGGCGTACAAGCACCTGCTGGAACTCCGCCTGGAGCACGGTCCGATGGAACGCGACGACGCGATCGCCGCCCTCAAGGAGTGGTGGGCCGCGCAGGGCCCCGAGCCGGGGTCAGAGCGCACCCGGAGGTGAGGAGGGCGGCGCCTGGGAGGTGAGCGCGCTCCGGTCCGCCTGCGTGCGTTTCACGTGAAACATCAGCCAGGCGACGCCCGCGTAGACCACGGCGACCCCGAGGACGAGTACGACCGAGCGTCCGTCCGGCGGGAGTATGAGCGCGGCCACTCCCGCGGCACCCACGAAGGCGACGTTGAAGAGCATGTCGTAGAGGGAGAACACCCGGCCCCGGTAGGTGTCGTCCACCGTCGACTGCACGGCCGTGTCGGCGGTGATCTTCGAACCCTGTGTGACGAGCCCGAGAACGAAGGCCGCGAGCAGAATCGGCAGCGGCGCGAAGCTCAGCCCGAGAGGCGGCTCCAGCACCGCCGCTGCCGCCGCGCACACCGCCAGCCACCCGAAGCGGCCGGCTCGCCCGACTCCCCAGGGAGTGATGACGGCCGCCGCGAAGTAGCCGAGCCCGGACGCCGCCACTGCCAGCCCGAGCAGCTTCAGTCCGGCACCCACGTCCACTTCGACCGCGTCTCCCACCTTTCCGTTCGTGCCCCAGGCGTAGCGGCAGAGCATCAGGACCATCACCGTCAGAGCGCCGTAGCAGAACCGCATCAGCGTCATCGCGGTGAGCGCGTAAGCGGCTGTGTGCCGTTGCCGGAGGTGCCGCAGACCGTCGGCCAGGCCCCGCGTGGTGGTCGTCAGCGTCGTCAGCAGCCGCAGCCGTTCCCGCGGAGTTCCGGGGTCGGGTCCGAGCCGGTCCCGTCCCATGCGCAGGGCGGCGGCACCGGCGAGCAGGTAGACGGCGGCCCCGGCCACCACCACCCACGCATTGGCTCCGCGTCCGCCGTCGGGGAAGGCGAGCCGGATGGCGAACGCGATGCCTCCGCCGGCCGTTGCGGCGAGCGTTCCGGCGGTCGGGGAGAGGGAGTTGGCCATCACGAGACGGGCGTCGTCCACGACGCGGGGCAGCGCCGCCGACAACCCGGCGAGGATGAAGCGGTTCACCGCGGTGACCGAGAGAGCCGAGAGATAGAACAGCCAGGCGGGGACGGCGCCCAGTATCAGCGCCGCGGTGCCGGCGGCGAGCACCGCGCGCAGGAGGTTTCCGTAGAGCAGGACCTGCCGTCTGCGCCACCGGTCCAGCAGCACGCCCGCGAAGGGCCCGAGGAGTGAGTACGGGAGCAGCAGTACGGCCATCGCCGAGGCGATGGCCGCCGGCGAGGTCTCGTTCTCGGGGGAGAAGACGACGTAGGCCGCGAGTGCGACTTGATAGATGCCGTCGGCGAGTTGGGAGAGCAGGCGCACCGCGAGGAGTCGCCGGAAGTCGGGGAAGCGCATCAGGGTGCGGAGATCTCCGACGGCACTCATGGCCCCAGCTTCACACACGCGGGGGCGGGTCCGCGTCCCGGCGGCGGGAGGGGAGGAGCTACGGAAGGAGCTACGGCAGGTGTGACGGCAAGGGGCGAGGGCTGCGGGTGTCGGCCATGGCCTCGTGTTTCACGTGAAACATGGCGTCCCGTGAAACGCGCCCGCCGTCTCGTCGCGTTCGCGACTCCGGCCCGGATCGCTCCTCTTCGAGCCGCAAGCCGCCCGTGGTTTCCGGGTCTTCCGTGGCTAGCGGGCCCCGGTGCCCCAGTGGACCTGCTTCTCCTCGAACGGCGCGGGACTCGCGTGTGCGGGCCTCCGCCGGGCGGCACCCAGTGTGAAGACGTCCGGTGCCCCGTCCAGCACGCCGCCCCCGGGGTCGTCCGAGCCGTTCCGGCGTACGACGTCCCGCTCCGGCATCAGCGCGTCCCGTACCACCACGGTGCACAGATAGAGCGTGCCGAGCAGGTGGATCATGATTACCAGCTGGTAACCCTCCGTCGGCAGGCCGTGATGCTTGTCCCCGCTGCCCGTATAGGCGAGGTAGAGCCAGATGCCGAGGAAGTAGACGACCTCGCACGCCTGCCAGATCAGGAAGTCCCGCCACTTGGGGCGGGCGAGCGCCACGAGCGGGATGAGCCACAGGACGTACTGCGGCGAGTAGACCTTGTTGGTCAGGATGAACAGCGCCACCACCAGCAGCGCCAGCGGCGCCAGGCGTGGCCGGCGCGGCGCACGCAAAGCCAGCGCGGCGATGCCCGCGCAGCCGAGCACCATCAGCACCGTGGCGTACGTGTTGGCGTCAGGCAGGGGATCGCCGGTCCGCTGGGAGATGATCAGCCAGACCGACCCGAAGTCCACGGGCCGTTCCTCGCTGAAGCTGTAGAACTTCGACCAGCCCTGAGGCGCGAGGAGCATCACGGGCAGGTTGACGCACAGCCAGGCGACCGCGGCGCCGCCGAGCGCCGTGCCGTACGGCCGCAGGCGCCCCGCGCGCCAGCACAGCAGCAGCAGGGGCCCCAGCAGCAGCACCGGGTAGAGCTTGGCGGCCGTGGCCAACCCGATGAGCACCCCGGCGGCGAGCGGGCGGCTGCGGGACCACATCAGCATCGCCGCGGCCGTGAGCGCCACCGCCAGCAGATCCCAGTTGATGGTGGCCGTCAGCGCGAGAGCGGGCGCGAGAGCGACGAACAGGCCGTCCCAGGGGCGGTTGCGGTGGGTGCGCGCGGCACAGACCAGGAGGACGGCGGCGCAGACCATCAGCATGCCGGAGTTGACCATCCAGTAGAACTGCTCGCGCTGCTGGAGGCCGTCGCCGGGCGTCATCCAGGACGCGACCTCCATGAACACGCCGGTCAGCACCGGGTATTCGAGGTAGGTCATGCCGCCCGAGATGCGCTCGGGGATGCGGTCGAAGTACGGGACGAGGCCCTCGGCGAAGCCCCGCCCGGCGAAGAGATGCGGGATGTCGGAATAGCACGCGTGTACGTATTGGCTGGTCTGGCCGGAGAACCAGGCACCGTTGAAGCAGGGGGCCTTCTGCACCATGCCCAGCACGAACATGCCCAGCCCCAGCAGCGCCACCACCCGCACCGGAGTCCACCAGCCACCCGGCCCCGGTGCGGCCCGGCGGCCCATCGGCCCGCCGATCAGTTCGCTGCCGGCGGCGGCGACCTCGTCCTGCTCCGTCGGATGCTCGATGGCGCCGTTCCGGTCGGGGAGGTCCTGGAGGTGGGCACGCGTCATGCGCACATCCTGCCGTACGGGCGCAGACGCCAGCAGCCCCGTCACGGTGTGACCCGTGACGGGGCTGCGAGGTGCCGAGGCGAAGCTTCCGGCTAGTCCCGTTCGCGGCTTCCGGTCGGCCCGCCGAACAGGCCGCCGTTGTCAGCGCCGCCGGTGTTCCCGCCGTTCGCGCCGCCGGTGTTCCCGCCGTTGGCGCCGCCGGTGTTCCCACCGTCCTGGCCCTGGTCGTTTCCGCCGTCCTGGCCCTGGTCCTGGCCGGCGGTCTGGCCCTGGTCGTTGCAGACGAACGGGTTGTCACACGTGCCCGAGGGCGACGGCGACTGGGACGGCGACTGCGACGGGTCCTGCGACGGGTCCTGCGAGGGAGTGTCCGTCGGGCTGGGTGTCGGCGACGGGCTGGCCCCGACACCGAAGACCGGCTCGCCGATCGGTTCGGGGGCCGGGAAGGACTTGGCCGGCGTGCCCGACAGGGCGCCCGTCATGTACTCGGTCCAGATCTCGGCGGGGAAGGACGCGCCGTGGATGGACTCCTGTCCGCCCACGCCGTACATCTTCTGGAACTTCTGCACCTTGGCCTTGTCGTTGACGCGCCACATGCCGATCGACGTGGACAGCTGCGGCGTGTAACCGGCGAACCAGGCCGACTTGTTGTCGTCCGTCGTACCGGTCTTGCCCGCCGCGGGACGGCCGAGCGCGCTCGCGGCCTTGCCGGTGCCGTCCTGGACGACCGTCTCCAGCACATTGGTGACGTTGTCGGCCACGCGGGCCTCGAAGGCGCTCTTGACCTGCTTCTGGTGCGTGTAGACGTCCTCGCCGTCCTTCTCGACCCGCTTGACGGAGTACGGCTCGGACTTCATGCCGCTGCTGGCGAAGGTTCCGTAGGCGTTGGCCATGCGGATGGCGCTCGGAGCCGACGTGCCCAGCGAGAAGGTCGGAGTGGTGCGGGCGAGGCTGTCCTCGTTGAGGCCGGCGTCGATCGCCGCGGCCTTGACCTTGTCGACGCCGACGTCCATGCCGAGCTGGATGAAGGGCGTGTTGACCGATTCCTTCATGGCCTCACGCAGGTTGATCCGGCCCATGCTCTGGTTGCCGTCGTTGCGCTGACGCCACTCCTTGCCTTCCTCGTTCTGCCAGATGGTGCGGTTGTAGTTGCGCAGCTTGATCTTGTTGTCGCCGTTGTAGACGCTCTTGGGCGAGACAGGCGTACGGGCCTCGCTGCCCTGGACTTCCGGGCCCTTCGGGTTGCGTACGCCGTCGCGCATCGCCGAGGCGAGGACGAACGGCTTGAACGTGGAGCCGACCTGGACGCCTGTGTAGTCGGCGTTGTTCGTGAAGTGCGTGGTCGCGTCGTCGCCGCCGTACATGGCGACGATCGCGCCGTCGTTCGGCTTCACCGAAGCGCCGCCGAACTGAACGTACTTGTCGACCTCGCGATCCTCGGGCTTGATGTTCGCGTCGCGCACCTTCTTCACCGCGGCGGCCATGTCGGCCATCTTCTTCTTGTCGAAGGTGGTGTGGATGCGCAGGCCGCCCTGCTTGAGCTCCCGGTCGGAGATGTCGCTGTTGGCGGTGATGTAGTTGTTGACGACGTCGACCATGTAGCCCTTCTGGCCCTTGAGTTCGGTCGACTTCTTCGGCTGCTTCGGCATCGGGAACTTCGTGTACTCGGCGCGCGTCGCCTTGGACAGCCGGCCCGTCTGCACCTCACGGTCCAGCGTCCAGCTCCAACGGGCCTTGGCCCGCTCGAAGTTCTTCTCCTTCGTGGCCGCCGAACCGATGCCGCCCGCGGGGTCGTAGAGGTTCGGGCCGTTGAGCGTCGCGGAGAGGAACGCGGACTCGCTCGGGTTCAGGTCCTTGGCGTCCTTGCGGTAGTACGCCTGGGCCGCGGCCTGGATGCCGTACGCGCCGCGCCCGTAGTAGCCGGTGTTGAGGTAACCCTCGAGGATCTTCTGCTTCTTCTCCGTCGCACCGACCTTGATGGAGATGAACAGTTCCTTGACCTTACGCGTGATCGTCTGCGACTGGTCGAGGTAGGTGTTCTTCACGTACTGCTGGGTGATCGTCGAACCGGACTGGGTGTCGCCGCCCAGCGCCATCCTGCCCACCGCGCGGACGATGCCGACGGGGTCGACGCCCGGGTCCTCGTAGAAGGACTCGTTCTCCGCCGCGATGACCGCGTTCTGCATGGACTTGGGGATCTGGGCGAGCGGCACGATCTGCCGGTTCTGGTCGCCGCCGCCGGCGACGACCATCTGCTTGCCGTTGGCCCAGTAGTAGACGTTCTTCTGCTGCTTGGTCGCCTCGTTCTGGTCGGGAACACCGACCATCGCCAGCGCGATGCCGGAGAGCCCGATGATCAGCCCGAGGAAGCCGGCGAAGGAGCCGAGCACGAGCTTCCACGACGGCACCCAGCGGCCGAAGCCGGCCTTGTTCCAGCGTGGGTAGTCGATGAACCTCTTTCTGGGAGGGGGCTGGAAGCGCCCGCCGCCCCTGCCGTACGGGCCGCCGCCGCCACGGCCTCCCGCGCCGCCCGCACGCCGGCCACCACCGCCCATGCCGCCGGCGGCCATCCCGGCCCCGGCTCCCGCTGCGGCCCCCGCGCCGGCTGCCCGGCGCCGTCCGCCGCCGCCACTTCCGCGCGGTGCCGCTCTGCGGGCGTCGGCGCGCCCGCCGTACGAGCTTGAAGCGCCACCCCTGGGCGGCGGGGCGGAACGACGGCCGGTGCCGGGTGACGGCTGCGGCTGCGCTGCGCGCCGGCCGCGCCCCTGTGGCGGCTTTCGACGGTGCTCGCTCATGGAACAGCTACTCCTCGGGCAGGCGCTCGCGCCTGAAGGTGGCAGTTGACGTCTGGTCCCCCCGAGCGCGGCCCGCGGACGCTCGGTCTGCCGGTCGCACTGCACCCAGGACGATGACGCGCGCGGGCGTCTTCTGGTTCCCGGTGGTGGTCTGCACGCGCACAGACTACGCAGATCCAAAACACCCGTCGCCGGGCATTCATCTCAATCGAGGCAAGTTGCCTCCAACTAATCAGAGATGTGAGTCCCTTCACCCACTCCCCACTTGTCGCTCCGTGAGCATCGCTCTATCGTTCTGATGTATCGAGCCGATACATCGGCGCGACACAAGCAGGCAGCCGGGGCGGGGAGTCGAGGGGGGCGGTGCGGAATGAGCAGGCGCTCGGGGATCCTTGAGTTCGCCGTACTCGGGCTGCTCCGTGAATCGCCCATGCACGGTTATGAGCTGCGAAAACGGCTCAACACCTCGCTGGGAGTCTTCCGCGCCTTCAGTTACGGATCGCTCTACCCGTGCCTCAAGACCCTTGTGGAGCGCGGGTGGTTGACCGAGGAGCACGAGACGGCCGCACCGTCCCAGGAGGGCGAGCGGCAGGACCGGCAGGCCTCGCTGACCGGACGCCGGGCAAAAATCGTCTACAAACTCACGGCGGCCGGAAAAGAACACTTCGAGGAGCTTCTTTCACACACCGGACCGGACGCGTGGGAAGACGAACACTTCGGTGTCCGTTTCGCCTTCTTCGGGCAGACCTCGCGGGACGTGCGGATGCGCGTGCTGGAGGGACGCCGCAGCCGCCTGGAGGAGCGGCTCGCGAAGATGCGCGCCTCACTCGCCCGCACACGGGAACGGCTCGACGACTACACCCTCGAACTGCAGCGCCACGGAATGGAATCCGTAGAGCGCGAAGTCCGCTGGCTCACCGAACTCATCGAGACCGAGCGGACCGGGCGCGACCTGGAGGCCGGCGACGACGCCGTACCTCCGCCGCGCCGGCCAGGAGACGCGGGAGGCAGGCCCCGGCACAGGGGTGGCACCCCGCCGGATCCGTCCGACGACACCGCATGAGGCCCCGTACGAACGCGGCCTCACCGACCAGAAACAGGGAGCAACCGGAATGGGTTCGGTTCGTGTAGCCATCGCAGGCGTGGGCAACTGCGCCGCCTCGCTCGTGCAGGGCGTCGAGTACTACAAGGACGCCGACCCGGGCAGCAAGGTGCCGGGCCTGATGCACGTCCAGTTCGGCGAATACCACGTGCGTGACGTGGAGTTCGTCGCCGCCTTCGACGTCGACGGCAAGAAGGTCGGCCTCGACCTGGCGGACGCCATCGGCGCGAGTGAGAACAACACCATCAACATCTGCGACGTGCCGCCCTCCGGGGTGACCGTGGAGCGCGGACACACGCTCGACGGGCTCGGCAGGTACTACCGCGAGACCATCGAGGAGTCCGACGCCGCGCCCGTCGACGTCGTACGCGCCCTGCGGGAAGCCGAGGCCGACGTCCTGGTCTGCTATCTGCCCGTGGGCTCGCAGGAGGCCGTCGAGTTCTACGCCCAGTGCGCGGTCGACGCGGGCGTCGCCTTCGTCAACGCGCTGCCCGTCTTCATCGCCGGTACGAAGGAGTGGGCGGACAAGTTCACCGAGGCCGGCGTGCCGGTCGTCGGCGACGACATCAAGTCCCAGGTGGGCGCGACGATCACGCACCGCGTGATGGCCAGGCTCTTCGAGGACCGCGGCGTGATCCTCGACCGCACCATGCAGCTGAACGTCGGCGGCAACATGGACTTCAAGAACATGCTGGAGCGCGACCGGCTGGAGTCGAAGAAGATCTCCAAGACGCAGGCCGTGACCTCCCAGATCCGCGACCGCGAACTGGGCGCCGACAACGTGCACATCGGCCCCTCCGACTACGTCGCCTGGCTCGACGACCGCAAGTGGGCCTATGTGCGGCTGGAGGGGCGCGCCTTCGGCGACGTACCGCTCAACCTCGAGTACAAGCTGGAGGTCTGGGACTCGCCGAACTCCGCCGGCGTCATCATCGACGCACTGCGCGCCGCGAAGATCGCGAAGGACCGGGGCATCGGCGGGCCGATCCTCTCGGCCTCCTCGTACTTCATGAAGTCGCCGCCGGTGCAGTACTACGACGACGAGGCGCGGGAGCTCGTCCAGGCGTTCATCGACGGCAAGACGGAGCGCTAGCGCCGTGCCCCGCCGGGGCGCCCCCTGGGGGTGCCCCGGGCCAGGGCCCGGGCCCGGGGCGGTGACCCGGGCCGTTGCGGCGGGGGCCTGACTCCGCCCGCTCAGCGGTCGACGGTGCGGTCCACCATCGTCGTCGTGTGCCGCAGCTGTGCCGCCAGCTCTTCGCCGACCTTCGGCTCGGACGCCTCCGCCGGTACGAACAGGATCGACATCTGCATGTGCGGCGGCTCCGCGAACCACCGCTGCTTGCCGCCCCACAGGAACGGCGAGAGGTTCCGGTTCACCGTCGCCAGCCCCGCACGCGCGACTCCCTTCGCGCGGGACGTCATCCCCTGCAGCGCCTTCGGCGACTCCAGCCCCACGCCGTGCGACGTGCCGCCGGCGACGACCACGAGCCATCCGTCGCCCGGAGCCTTCTGCTGCCGGTAGCCGAACCGGTCGCCCTTCACGACGCGCGTGACGTCCAGGATCGAACCCCGGTACTCCGTGGCCGTGTGATCCCCCAGCCACAGCCTCGTACCGATACGCGCCCTGAAGTTCGTGCGCGGGAACTGCTGTTGAAGCCTGGCGAACTCGTCCGGACCCAGGTGGGAGACGAACATCGTCTCCAGCGGCAGCCTCGCGGCGCGCAGCCGGTCCATCCAGCCGATGACCTCCTCGACCGCGTCCGAACCGTCCGTGCGGTCCAGCGGAAGGTGGATCGCGAAGCCCTCCAGCCGCACCTCGTCGATCGCGGCGTGCAGCTTCGGCAGATCCTCCTCGCTGACCCCGTGGCGCTTCATGCTGCTCATGACCTCGATGACGACGCGTGCGCCCCGCATCAGGCCGACGCCCTCGACCGAGGAGACCGAGCGGATCGCGCGGTCGGGCAGCGGCACCGGCTCCTCGTCCTTGCGGAACGGGGTGAGCACCAGCAGGTCGCCGCCGAAGAAGTCCTTCATGCGGGCGGCCTCGTAAGTCGTGCCGACGGCGAGGACGTCGCTGCCGAAACGGGTGGCTTCGTCGGCCAGCCGCTCATGGCCGAAGCCGTAGCCATTGCCCTTGCAGACCGGGACGAGGCCCGGGTACTGCTGGATCACCGACTGCTGGTGCGCCCGCCAGCGATCGGTATCGACGTAGAGGGTGAGCGCCATGGCCGGTAGGGAACCTTTCTTCCGTCTCTCGTCTCGGTCGGTCTGATCGCGCCGTCTGTCGAGAGGCTGACGGCGCGGCGGGCCGCGCCGTCAGCGTCGCGACATGTAGATGTCGAGCGCCTTGTGCAGCAGCTTGTTCAGCGGGAAGTCCCACTCCCCGAGATACTCGGCGGCCTCTCCCCCGGTGCCCACCTTGAACTGGATCAGCCCGAAGAGGTGGTCGGACTCGTCCAGCGAATCGCTGATGCCGCGAAGGTCGTAGACGCTCGCCCCCAGGGCGTACGCATCCTGGAGCATGCGCCACTGCATCGCGTTCGACGGCCGCACCTCACGCTTGTGGTTGGCCGACGCTCCGTACGAGTACCACACATGGCCGCCCACGATCAGCATCGTGGCGGCAGCGATCCGTTCGCCCTCGTGCTCGGCGAAGTACAGCCGCATCCGGTTCGGGTCCTCGGCGTTGAGGACCTTCCACATGCGTTCGAAGTAGGACCTGGGCCGCGGACGGAACTTGTCGCGCTCGGCGGTGATCTCGTACAGCCGCTGCCAGTCGTCCAGATCCTGCAGCCCGCCCTGTACGACCTCGACGCCCGCCTTGTCGGCCTTCTTGATGTTGCGCCGCCACAGCTGGTTGAAGCCCCTGTGGACATCCTCCAGGGACCGTCCCTCCAGCGGCACTTGGAAGACGTAGCGCGGCTGCACGTCGCCGAAGCCGGCGCCGCCGTCCTCGCCCTGCTGCCAGCCCATCCGGCGCAGCCTGTCCGCGACTTCGAAGGCGTGCGGCTCGATGTGCGTCGCCTGCACGTCCCGCAGCCGCTTCACGTCCGGGTCCTGGATGCCGCCCTTGATCGCGGGAGCGTCCCAGCGGCGGATCACCACCGGCGGGCCCATCTTCACCGAGAAGGCGCCCTGTTGCTTCAGATGCGCCAGCATCGGCCGCAGCCAGTCCTCCAGACTGGGCGAGAACCAGTCGATGACCGGCCCCTCCGGCAGATACGCCAGATACCGCTTGACCTTCGGAAGCTGCCGGTAGAGCACCAGACCCGCACCGACGAGCTCGCCGTCCCGGTCGAACCAGCCCAGATTCTCCGAGCGCCACTCGCCCTTCACATCGGCCCAGGCGGGCACCTGGCAGTGGCTCGCCGAAGGCAGGCTGCGGATGTACGCCAGATGCTGCTCACGGCTGATGGTCCTCAGGGTCAGACTCATGCGGGACGCTCCTCCGGGCGCAGGTGGGTGACTCGCCGGGAAGCCTACTGTGCGCGGTGGGGGGCTCACGTCCCGCCGCCGGGCTTCTCACGCTCCGCGGCGGGGGGCGGCGCGGACAGCGAGCAGGACCTGCACACCGCGTCCACCGTCTCCGGCGCCGGCGCGGCCGTACGTACGAAGAGCCAGGCCGTGACCGCCGCCATGGCCAGCAGCCCCGCACAGGTCAGCATCGCGCCGTGGAAGGCCGCGTCGACGTCGGCGGGCGAACGGTACTCGTCGCCGGAGAGGCCGACGACCGACGGGATGGCGGCGACGGAGACGAGTCCGCCCGTACGGGCCGCGGCGTTGTTGATGCCGCTCGCGGTGCCCGCCCTGCCCACGTCCACGGAGTCCAGCACCGTCGCCGTGAGCGGAGCCACAAGGAGCGTCATGCCGGCGCCCAGCCCGATCCCCGCGGGCAGCACATCGGCGAAGTACGACGCGTCCGGACCGATCCTGAGCATGAGCAGCACCCCCACGGCCGCCAGCACCGGGCCCGCCGTCAGCGGGACGTGCGGCCCGATGCGCTTGCCCAGACGCGCCGCGCGGCTGGAGAAGGCCAGCATCAGCAGCGTCAGCGGCAGCAGCGCCAGCCCGGCCACCAGCGGCGAGAAACCCGCGGTGGTCTGCAGCTGCAGCACAAGGAAGAAGGACACCGCCGCCAGCGCACCGTAGATGAGCACCGTCACCACGTTCGTGTACGAGAAAAGCCGGACCTTGAAGAGTCCGAGCGGCACCATCGGACGCGGCGAGCGGCGCTCCGCGACGACGAACGCGGCACCGAGGAGCACCGCCGCCGCACCCGTCACGAGCGCGGCGAAGGGCTGTGTCGTGGCAGCGGTCAGCGCATAGGTGAGGGAGCAGAGCGACAGCGCCGCCAGCACCGCCCCAGGAACGTCGAAGCGGCCGCTCGCAGCCTCGTCCCGGTTCTCCGGTACGTCCCGTACGGCGACGAGCACCGTCAGTGCGGCCAGCGGAAGGTTGATCAGGAACACCCAGCGCCAGCCCGGCCCGCCGGCCAGCCAGCCCCCGAGCAGCGGGCCCACGGCCCCGGCCACCCCGCCCAGACCGGCCCATGTCCCGACGGCCGCCGCCCGGTCCTGGGGGCGGAAGACCGCCTGGATGATCGCGAGCGATCCCGGCGTCAGCAGCGCGCCGCCCACGCCCTGCAGGCCCCGGGCGCCGACCAGCAGCGGCGCGCTCGGCGCGAGCCCGCACATCGCCGACGACACGGCGAACCACAGCACACCGATGACGAAGACCCGCCGCCGCCCGTACCGGTCGCCGAGGGAGCCGCCCAGCAGGATCAGCCCGGCGAGCGTCAGCAGGTACGCGTTCACCGCCCACTGCAGTCCCGCCAGGTCCGAGTCCAGATCGGCGCCGATGCGGGGCAGCGCCACGTTCACGGCCGTACCGTCCAGCAGCACCATGCTCGATCCGAGGACCGTCGCGAACAGCACCCGGCGCCCGGTGGCCCCTGACAGGGCCACTTCGCCGGCGCGCGGAGCGTCCTTGGCATCCATGGCATCCATCCTGCTGCCCGGGGCCGGGACCGGCACCGCCGCGTACGCGCGTGCGCGGGTTTCCGGCCGGTTCGCGGCGGCTCTTCAGCGGCTCTTCAGCGGCCGCCGTACGGGCGGGAAGGGCCGGGGACGGCGCGCACATGCCGTACCACGCCGATCTCGTCATCATGGAACCGCCGGGCGGTCCGGACCTCTTCCCGGGGAGGACCGCAGGAGACAGCAGGAAAGGGGGACGACGCCATGGAGCTCTTCCCGCCCCTGCCGCTCAGCGAGTGGCGGGACACCAAGGAGACCCTGCACCGCTTCGAACAGCTCATCGGCAAGATCCGCCTCACGTCGAGCAGCCGCCGCAACCACTGGTGGAACGTGCCGTTCCACATCACCGGGCGCGGCATCACCACACGCCCCATGGGCCAGGCCGACGGCAACCCCGTCTTCACCATCGACTTCGACTTCGTCGACCACCAGCTCATCGTCTCGGCGCTCGACGGGACGGCCGTCTCCTTCCCGCTCCTCGGCCAGTCCGTGGCCTCCTTCCGCAGGCACACCCTGGAGACGCTCGCCGATCTCGGCATACATGCCGAGATCCCGCACCCCGAGCCCTTCGACCTGCCCGACTCCTCCAGGCCCTTCGCCATGGACACCGAGCACGCCACGTACGACCCGGAGCACGCCAACCGCTACTGGCAGGTCCTCAGCCAGGTCGCGCTGGTGCTCGAGGAGTTCGCCGCACGCTTCTCCGGCAAGTGCAGCGCCGTACACCACTTCTGGCACACGTTCGACCTCGCATACACCCGCTTCTCCGGCAGGCACGTCGAACAGCCGCCCCAGGTGGACTCCGTGACCCGCGAGGCGTACTCGCGCGAGGTGACCAGCTTCGGCTTCTGGTTCGGCGACGACTCCTTCGCCGAGCCCGCCTTCTACGCCTACGCCGCACCGGAACCGGCCGGACTGGAGCTGGAGCCGCTCACGCCGCAGGCCGCACGCTGGGTCGCGCAGAACGGCGGCCACCTCGCCCTGCTGCGCTACGACGACGTGCGCGCCCTCGACGACCCGCGCCGGGCCCTGCTCGACTTCTACGAGAGCGCCTACCGGGCGGCCGCGTCCCGTGCCGACTGGGACATCGAGGCGTTCACCAGCCCGGACGGCATCACGGATCAGCAGCTGGTCGCCCAGCACCGCTGACCGCTGGCCTGCGCCCCGGCGGGCTGCGAGCACGTCCGGGCGGCGCCCGGACGTGCCCCGTGAGGGGCGGGTCAGAGCCCTGCGAGTTCGCCCTGCGAGTTCCCGGTCAGTGCAGCCGGCGCTGCCAGTCCGCAGGAACCATGCCCGCCGGGCCCGGCGTCGGCTGCGACTGCGGATGCGACGTGGGAGGAGCCAGCTGCGGACCCTCCTGGACCTGCTCGGTCTCCGCGTTCCAGAACCAGTCCTCGCCCGGCTCGAAGCTGGTCAGGAAGGGATGCCCCGCCTGCCGGGCGTGCGCCGTGGCGTGCTGCCCGGGCGAGGAGTCGCAGCAGCCGATGTGCCCGCACGCCGCGCAGCGCCGGAGATGGAACCACCACCCCGGGCCGTCGCCCGCCGAGCACTCCACACAGCCCGTACCGCTCGGCTGCGCGGAAGGATCGATGCCGGGGATTCCGTCCTGCTGTGCCATCTGCGGCTTCCTCTCGCTCGCCCCCCTGGCGACGAAGGGCGTACGGGCGCAGGAGTACGGACATCGCGGCGGCAGACATGGATGCGGCGCCTGAGTCGTGCCTCAGGCGTCACACGATCGGCTGATGACCGGACACCGGCGACCCGCAGCCGGACATCCGCAAGCGTAGGCACCACGGTCGTCCGCGGCATCCGCAGAACGCAGAAGCCGCGGGCAGCTCCCCGCCGCGCGGCGCAGCGGGGAGAGCGGCAGCGGGACCTCGCCTCAGGCGAGAAGACCGCCGTGCGCCATGCCCAGATAGAAGCCGAAGGCGGCCCCGCCCAGCCCGATGATCAGGGCGAAGCGTTCGCCCGTGGTGGCCGAGATGAACTGCCCCCAGGCGCCCGTGACGATGCCGACCAGGCCCGTCCAGGCGCTGAGCACATGAAGCCCCGGCCAGACCAGCGCCGTCAGGAACGCGACCGCGCCCAGGACGACCGTGACCGCGGCGAGCGAGCTCTCCAGAGGGTGAGCCCTGCCGTCGTCGAGGAGCATGGAGACCGGGTTGTGCCGTACTGCCTGTGCCATGCGGCACCTCCTGACAGAGGCCGGCATCGGCGGCGCCCTCGTGACGCCGCTCACACCGTTGCGTCCAGGTTGAGGGGACTTGCCCCCGGATTTCAACCGGAAGGCTCAAGCCGGGTAGTCTGAACGGTCTGCACCCGCCGCCCCCGTAGCGAGGCGGCCCATGGTGCGGAACGCATCACGAACCTCCTGCCACGGAACGACCGTGGCCGCGAGTCCGAAGGAGGTGGGTTCCACATGCGTCACTACGAGGTGATGGTGATCCTCGACCCCGATCTCGAGGAGCGCGCGATCTCGCCGCTGATCGAGAACTTCCTGTCCGTCGTACGGGACAGCAAGGGCAAGGTCGAGAAGATCGACACCTGGGGCCGTCGCCGGCTCTCCTACGAGATCAACAAGAAGCCCGAGGGCATCTACTCGGTCATCGACGTCCAGGCCGAGCCTGCGACCGTCAAGGAACTCGACCGTCAGATGAATCTGAACGAGTCGGTCCTGCGGACCAAGGTCCTGCGCCCTTCCGCCCACTGAGCCACGGGCCCGCCAGGCGGCCGAGCCGCACGGCACCCACGGCACAAGGGACGGACGAAGGACCGGACACCGAGTAGCAGCAAGCCAGAGCACGAGCCACAGAAGCCACAAGCAGCCAGCAGCACCCGCCGAGAGGTTCCCCATGGCAGGCGAGACCGTCATCACGGTCGTCGGCAATCTTGTCGACGACCCCGAGCTGCGCTTCACCCCCTCCGGTGCGGCGGTCGCGAAGTTCCGCGTCGCGTCCACTCCCCGCACCTTCGACCGTCAGACCAACGAGTGGAAGGACGGCGAAAGCCTCTTCCTGACCTGCTCGGTCTGGCGGCAGGCGGCGGAGAACGTCGCCGAGTCCCTCACCAAGGGGACGCGCGTCGTCGTACAGGGCCGCCTCAAGCAGCGCTCGTACGAGGACCGCGAGGGCATCAAGCGCACGGTCTACGAGCTGGACGTCGACGAGGTCGGCGCCAGCCTCCGCAACGCCACCGCCAAGATCACCAAGACCAGCGGCCGAGGCGCCCAGGGCGGCGGCTTCGGCGGCGGCCAGGGCGGCGGCGGCTGGGGCGGCGGCCAGGGCGGCGGCAGCCAGCAGGGCGGCGGCGCACCCGCGGGCGACCCGTGGGCCACCGGCGCACCGGCCGGAGGCGGCCAGGGCGGCGGAGGCGGTGGCGGCTGGGGCGGAGGCTCCGGCGGCGGCTACTCGGACGAGCCCCCCTTCTGACCGGTCGCGCACATGCGCGTACCGGCCGGGACGACCGGCCGGAGCTCGGAGCACCGGGCCGGTCAGGGCAGGGCCAGACAGCTGCACACTTCTTGAAACTCAACGGAGAGAGACATGGCGAAGCCGCCTGCTCGCAAGCCCAAGAAGAAGGTTTGCGTGTTCTGCAAGGAGAAGATCAACTACGTCGACTACAAGGACACGAACCTGCTGCGGAAGTTCATCTCCGACCGCGGCAAGATCCGTGCCCGCAGGGTCACCGGCAACTGCACCCAGCACCAGCGCGACGTCGCCACGGCCGTCAAGAACAGCCGTGAGATGGCGCTGCTGCCCTACACCTCGACTGCTCGATAAGGGAAGGGTGACCGACAGATGAAGATCATCCTGACCAACGAGGTGTCCGGCCTCGGCGCCGCGGGCGACGTCGTCGACGTCCGCGACGGCTACGCCCGCAACTACCTGATCCCGCGCCGCGTCGCCATCCGGTGGACCAAGGGCGGGGAGAAGGACGTCGCGCAGATCCGCCGCGCCCGCAAGATCCACGAGATCGCAACGATCGAGCAGGCCAACGAGATCAAGACCCGGATCGAGGGCGCCAACGTGCGTCTGAAGGTCCGGGCGGGCGACCAGGGCCGGCTCTTCGGGTCCGTCACCCCGGCCGACATCGCCGGCGCCGTCAAGGACGCGGGCGGGCCGGAGATCGACAAGCGCCGCATCGAGGTGGGCGCGCCCATCAAGACCCTGGGCTCGCACCAGGTCTCGGTGCGCCTGCACGCCGACGTCGCCGCCAAGGTCGACATCGAGGTCGTCCCGGCCTGACGGCACGCACGGGCTCAACGGCCTGAATAGTCCGGCGCCTGACCGGCCGTCACGCCTGAAGGGCGGGACAGCGGGCGGGCAGCGGACCCGGTCGGGTCGGCAAGGGCACAAGCGGAGGGCCGTACTCCTGGAAGCAGGGGTACGGCCCTCCGGCCGTCTCCGAGCCCGCCTCGTACGTCACCTTGTACGTCACATCGCGCACGGCACAGCGCACGCCGGGCGCACCGCACACCGTCCGCTCCTGGCATGGCACCGCACCCCGCGCCAGGCATTGCAGCCGCACCCGCGCCGCCCCGGCCGACGAACCGCCGGTCAGGCCCGCACGGCACCCGTCACGACCCAACGGCCCGAACGGGCACGCAGCCACAGCGTCACCAGACGCACCCCCATCATCACGCCCGCGACCGACCACCAGAGCGCCGTCAGGCCGCCCCCCAGCACCGGAACCAGCAGCGCCACCGGCGCGAACACCGCCAGAGTCACCAGCATCGCCCCCGCCAGATACGGGCCGTCGCCCGCGCCCATCAGCACCCCGTCCAGTACGAACACCACACCGGCGATCGGCTGCGTCAGCGCCACGACCAGCAACGCGGGCGTCAGCTCGTCGATCACGGCACCGTCCGACGTGAAGAGCGGCATGAAGAACGGCCGCGCCGCCACGACCAGCAGGCCCAGCACCACCCCCGAGGCGACGCCCCACTGCACCATCCGACGGCACGCCGCACGCGCACCCGCCTCGTCGCCGGCACCCAGATACCGGCCGATGATCGCCTGCCCCGCGATGGCGATGGCGTCCAGCGCGAAAGCCAGCAACGACCAGAGCGTCAGCGCGATCTGATGCGCCGCTATGTCCGCGTCTCCCAGCCGCGCCGCCACCGCCGTCGCGATCATCAGCACGGCACGCAGCGACAACGTACGGATCAGCAGCGGTGCACCGGCCTGCGCGCACGCGCGGATGCCCGCCGCGTCGGGACGCAACGACGCGCCGTGCCGCCGTGCTCCCCGTACCACGACGAACAGATACACCGCGGCCATCGCCCACTGCGCCAGCACGGTCCCCCAGGCGGAGCCCGCGATGCCCCATCCGAACCCGTAGACGAGCAGCACGTTCAGTGCCGCGTTGGCCGAGAAGCCGCCGACCGCCACATAGAGCGGCGTCCTGGTGTCCTGCAGTCCCCGCAGCACGCCCGTCGCCGCGAGCACGACGAGCATGGCGGGTATGCCGAGCGCACTGATGCGCAGGTACGTCACGGCGTGCGGTGCCGCCGTCCCGGACGCGCCGAAGACGTCCACGAGTGCCGGAGCGACCGGCAGCACCACGACGACCACGGCCAGTCCGAGCAGGAGAGCGAGCCAGATGCCGTCCATTCCCTGGCGGATCGCCGCCGGCAGATCACCGGCACCGACGCGGCGTGCGACCGCGGCGGTGGTGGCGTACGCGAGGAAGACGAAGATGTTGACCCCGGTCTGCAGCAGCGCCGCGGCCACTCCGAGTCCGGCCAACTGCGGGGTTCCCAGGTGCCCGACGACGGCACTGTCCACCATGACGAAGAGTGGTTCGGCGACGAGGGCCCCGAAGGCGGGCAGTGCGAGCGCGATGATCTCGCGGTCGTGGCGCCGCATGGTGGCGCGGGTGTCGGCAGGCTCGCTCATGGGTTCGATCCAAGCATCCACAAGTAATGGTTGCAAGGCACTACTGTCTATTACCGCTGTGCGGCTCGTGTGCGTGTGCGGCAACTGTGCGCCAAGCCGCGTAACGATCCCGGCTCCAGGGCCAAGTTTTTTCCCCGCACAGGCGGTGGACACCGTCGTCACAGGTCAGGGGTGGTCGGGATGGACGGCAGGGAACTTCTCCACAGGGCTGTCCCCTGAGCCGTACACAGCTTTCGCGGTCTTCTCCACAGAAACCCGAACACCGTCCACATCACCCTGTGGATAACAAGCTTGGATGACGCCTCCCGGGCCCCATAACGTTGGTCGTCGTCCGCTCCCGAACCCCTCGTCAACTCCCTTGCGCCGACGCGCCGATGCGGAGCCGGGCGGCCCATTGTCAGAGCCGTGCCGTAAGAAAGAGGGCACTGCGGTCAGGTCCGGTCGTGAGTGATGGACGATCACCGGACGGGGAGGAGGTGGACGCATGACTCAGCAGCCCGAACACGTCGAGGACGCCTGGGCGGCGGACCCTGGCTCCCGCGGTGCCACGCGCCCCGCGCACACCGAGCGCCTGCCCGCCGCCCGCAGCAGGCAGGCCGGCCAGAGCGGCCCCGGACACGGGGCGGGCAACGGGAACGGCCACGCGGCGGGGCACGGGAGCGGGCACGCCGAGAGGCACGACCGCGGCACGGACGGACACGGCGCGGCGCCCGCGCCCGTCTCGTTCGAGCGCGTACCGCCGCAGGACCTCGAAGCCGAACAGTCCGTGCTCGGCGGCATGATGCTCTCCAAGGACGCCATCGCCGACGTCGTCGAAGTCCTCAAGGGGCACGACTTCTACCGCCCCGCGCACGAGACCGTCTACGTGGCGATCCTCGACCTCTACGCCAAGGGCGAGCCCGCCGACCCCATCACCGTCACCGCCGAACTCACCCGGCGCGGCGAGATCAGCCGCGTCGGCGGGCCCGGCTACGTCCACTCCCTCGTACAGACCGTCCCCACGGCCGCCAACGCGGAGTACTACGCGGAGATCGTCCACGAGCGCGCGGTGCTGCGCCGGCTCGTCGAGGCGGGCACGCGTATCACCCAGATGGGATACGCGGCCGACGGCGATGTCGACGACATCGTCAACTCCGCCCAGGCGGAGATCTATTCGGTCACCGAGCAGCGCACTTCGGAGGACTACCTTCCGCTCGGCGACATCATGGAGGGCGCCCTCGACGAGATCGAGGCGATCGGTTCACGCAGCGGCCAGATGACGGGCGTGCCCACGGGCTTCACCGACCTGGACTCGCTGACCAACGGCCTGCACCCGGGCCAGATGATCGTCATCGCGGCGAGGCCCGCCATGGGCAAATCGACCCTGGCGCTGGACTTCGCGCGTGCCTGTTCCGTGCGGCACAACATGCCGAGCGTGATCTTCTCGCTGGAGATGGGGCGCAACGAGATCGCGATGCGGCTGCTGTCGGCGGAGGCGCGGGTGGCGCTGCATCACATGCGCTCGGGTTCGATGACGGACGACGACTGGACGCGGCTGGCGCGTCAGATGCCGCAGGTGACGGAGGCACCGCTGTACATCGACGATTCACCGAACCTGTCGATGATGGAGATCCGGGCGAAGTGCCGCCGGCTGAAGCAGCGGAACGATCTGAAGCTCGTCGTGATCGACTATCTCCAGCTGATGCAGACGGGCAGTTCGCGCCGCCCGGAGAGCCGTCAGCAGGAGGTCTCGGAGATGTCCCGGAACCTGAAACTGCTCGCGAAGGAGCTGGAGGTTCCGGTGATCGCGTTGTCGCAGCTCAACCGTGGTCCGGAGCAGCGTACGGACAAGAAGCCGATGGTTTCCGACCTTCGCGAGTCGGGTTCGATCGAGCAGGACGCCGACATGGTCGTTCTGCTGCACCGTGAGGATGCGTACGAGAAGGAGTCACCGCGCGCGGGGGAGGCGGACTTGATCGTGGCGAAGCACCGCAACGGTCCGACGGCGACGATCACCGTTGCCTTCCAGGGGCACTACTCGCGCTTCGTGGACATGGCGCAGACGTAGGGCTCCGTCCTGTAGGGCCTCAACTGAGCCCCGCCGCCCCCGGAACAACCATCGAGCCGCGTCACGATCCACGGCGGCTCGGGGAACGACACCCTCAACGGCACCGGCCACGAGATCCTCTACGGCGACGACGGTGACGACACCCTCACGGGAGGCTCCCAACTGGGCGGTGACGGCGCCGATCTGCTCACCTCGCCGGACTACGGGGCGGACGGTGGCAGCGGCAACGACACCCTGATCGGCACCGACGAGAGCGACACCCTCTCCGGAGGCAGCGGAAGGAACAGCGTCCACCAGAGCTGACCGTGTGGGCCGCACGGAGGGCCCGGCCGTCGCGGTCGCGGAGGCAGCCGGAGGCTGGTGGCCGGCACAGCGAAGGGCCGCCCCTCCCGAAGGAAGAGCGGCCCAACTGTGCGGCTCGGTAAGACCGGTGCTATTCGGCGCTTTGCCGGCCGCGGTTTCGCTTCCACCACATCAGTGCTGCTCCGGCCGCCGCCAGCGCTGCGGCGATGGAAGCGATCAACCCGATCGGGATGCCGGTCCCGGTGCCGGCGAGGTTGCCGTCCGGGTCCTCGGCCGGAGCCGTTGGCTTGCCGCCGCCACTGCCGGGGGTGGAATCGCCGCCGTCATTGCCCGGGGCGGACGGGTCGGGAGCCGGGCTCGTCGGTTCCCCGGTCGGCTTGTCCGTGGGCGTCGGGGTCGGGGTGGGATCTGGCTCGCCGCCCCCGTCCCCGTCTCCGTCCCCGTCCCCGCCGCCGGTGTCGGTGGTGGCAGTGTTGCCGCCCAGCAACAGCAGGTTCCGCTCGTCGTCCTTCGTGTTGTCGGTGAGCGTCTGCACGCTGGTCCGGGTCTGCTTGGGCAGATACCGGTGCTCAGCCGTGAAGCGCGCCTTGTTCATGTTGCGCTTGGGCTGCTTGGAGAAGTCCACGCCACCGACGCTGTAGGTGTAGGGGCCGCCGCCGGCGTCGTGCTCCCAGCTCTCCTCACCCTTCTTCAATGACTCCAGGTAGGCCTGGTAGGTCTTCTCCCGCTTCCAGTCCTGGTTGGGCGCGCGCAGCGGCCAGGCGCTCACGTCGTTGCTGTTGATGATCTTGCGGTAGTCGGTCGGCTCCTTGGCGTCCTGCTGCCGGATGAACTCCGCCGCGACACGAGCGGTGTAGACGCGCCGCAGGTCGGCGTAGCGGGGCGAGGTGTTCACCTGCTTCTCGACCTCCGGCATGATCAGCCGGTTCATGCGGCGCTCGGTGGCCTTCTTCTCCGCTTCGTTGAAGTCGCACAAGTAGGGGTCGCCGGGCATGTTGTCGATCTTCAGGTACTGGGCCTTGACAGCCAGCGGGGTGTCCAGGATGTGGATCCCGCCGTTCTCCTCGCGGACGACGGCTTCCTTCGGCTCGATCCAGTTGCGGACCTGGAACCAGCACGGCTGGCCCTTGTCGTTGCGGGGCAGCGATTTCCAGTACTGGTCGGCTTCGGGCCGCTTGGCCGGGTTCATCGCGGAGGCGAAGTCCTTCTTCAGCTCCAGGTCGGACTCGAGCAGGACTCTGCCGGCGTCGGTCTTGCCGAACTGGGCATCCATGATCTTGTCCGGCTGGTCCGGGTTGAGGTTCACCCAGAACTTCTCCGGCGTGAGGGCGAGCCAGGTGAAGAACGCGTCCGAGATGAGCTGGGACTTCGCCTTGCCACCCCAGCCGGACTGCCCGGTCGGGTCCTGCTGGGCGGAGAACCCGTAATCCAGGCCCTTGCCCTTCTGGGGCTTGCCGACGTAGCGCAGTTCCAGCGTGGTGAAGTCCACCCCGCCCGGCCCCCTGGGGGACAGCCGCTTGGGGTCAGCCGCGTTCTTGCGGTCCAGGAACTCCTTCATGTCCTTCGGACTGGGCCGCGACTCACGGATGAGATCGGACGCGCCGCCCCCCGCGATGCCGGGCTTCCCCGGAGGCTGCATGTTGGCCGACTTGTAGCGCACCCCTCCGCTGGGGGCCTTCTCCACCTTGTCGGAACGGTAGTTGTACTCCGTGACCCCGCGGCTGTTCGCCTGCGCCGCCCTGCGCTGCTCCTCTATGAAGTCGCGCGTTCCCTTGGTCTGCGGCTCTGCGAAGACGTACTTCCAGGACGTGCCCCGCCACTTGGGGTCCTTCGCCCAGGCACGGTCCTTGGGCTTCTGCGTCTCTGTGAGCTCGCCGTTGCCCTTGACCTCGAGGATCTTGCCGGTCTTCTGGTTGTAGGCGTCGAGCTGGCGCCGGTGCTTGATCCCGGTGTCGGGGTCCTCGAAGATCACTTCCTTCTGGCAGATCCAGTCTTTGCCGGTCAGCCCGTGATCCTTGATGACCTTCTTCTCGAACGCCTTGCCCCGCGGGTCGTTGCCGGAGTTGCGTATGAACCGGGCGTCCCGCCAGTGGTCCCAGTTGGACCAGTTCTTGGAGTCCTTCTTCTTGGCCTGGATCCACGTCCAGTAGATCCGGTCGACGGGCTTCGACTTCGGCGGCTTCGTCGGCAGATCCTTGAGCCGGGCTTCATCGGCCGGTGACGGAGCCTGGAGCCCGTCCCACTTCTTGGCCTCGTTGACGTACTCGTACGTGTCCCACTGGGACTTCGCCCGGGAGGCGTCGCCTTCCGGTAGGTCGAGGAGGCCCGCTGCGTCCTCCAGCAGCTCGAAGTACTCGAAGCAGGGAAGACCCGGGTCGAGCGGCTTCGGCTTCGCGACGGCGTGCATGGCGGCCGGCAGCCCGCCGACGGCCATGGCGGAAGCGCAGGCCACAGCGACGGCAGCACGTCGCAGCATGGACCAGCGCTCTGGGCGTAAAGCTCGATTCACTTGAGTCCCCCCGTCGGGGCCCAGAGGGTGAGAGCTCATGCGGCGCCAGGGCCCCCGTGTTCTGTGTGGCGCTGCAGAGCACAACGACCCTAGAAGTCAATCCAGTGATCCGGCAAGGAATTTGAACCGGCAAAAAGCTCAACTATGCGTGTATGCCAGGCAGTTGAAGCCTTGTCGGCTCCGGCAGCTAAGGTCGGGCTCATGGAGATTACCAGCGCGGAGTACGAGGAACTGCGGGAGCTGGACCGGCTGCGGTCGGACAACCCCGTGCTGAACGCGTGGCTGGAGATCCAGCACGCCGAGTTCCCCGCGTGGGCCGAGAGGCACCCGGGCGGCTGGGACTTCAGCCTTGACTCCCTTGCCCAGGTGGAAGAGTTGGTGCGTTCGGCATACTCCGGCAGCGCTCAAGCCCATGCGGAGGAAGGCGGGGACTTCCTCCAGACGGCGGCCTGGTATGTCGGCGAGGTCCACAACCGCCACTGCGGCACGGTGTGGCAGTACCACCCGGCCTCATCGGAAGACCCCGGCGAATGGCCGTTCGTGATCGTGCCGTTCGAGCGGCTGGGGGAGTTTCCCGACGAGGACGGCATCGAGCCTGACGGGCGTCCCATCTACAGTCCGGTGAACCGGCTGTGCGGTGTACTGGACCCGGACAACGGCCATCTGGCGACAGATGTCGACGTACACACACCGGAACGCGGCTAGCGCTCAGTGGCCCGGACCGCGACCACACCCCTGCCGGTGCATGCGCCGCCAACGGCGTGAATGAGCGGTTTGCGCCGAGGGGGGCTGAGCCGCGCCGACATGCTCCGCGCAGCGCGCCGTGGCGCAAAGGCGCCGGGCGGCACGGCTCGCGGCCGCGCTAGAGCTGCCGCAGGTGGTCGCGGAGGCGGCGGGCCACTTGAGCCATGAGGGCGTCGGCGCCGGGCTGGGTCCCGGCGGGTACGAGTGACTCCGTGAGGACGGCGACTGCGAAGTTCTGGCCGTCGGAGTGCCCGACGACTCCGATTTCGTGGCGGAGGTTGAGGAGGGTGCCGGTCTTGGAGGACCAAGTGGCGGCGTCGGTACTGAAGTCGGGGGCGAGGCGGTGCCGGAGGACGTTGTGCGCCATGAGACCGCGCACGCGCTCCGCGACTTCCGGATGGATCTTCGACGGTGTCCACAGGGCTTGGAGCAGGTCGGCGTAGGAGCGTGCGCTGCCGGTGTTGGCCCGGGTGGTGTCCAGCTGCGGCACCCGGTGTCCACGGCCGCTGGTGCCGGCTTCGATGGCGAGCGCGTGGGCGAGATGGGCCTGGTCGGCGTCGAATCGTTCCACCGGGGTGTCGGACAGTTCGTGCATGCCGTGCCGGACGGTGATCCCGTGGATGCCGAGCTCCTGGAGGATTCCGGCGACCTGGGCGGGCGGGGTGAGGTCGAACAGCACGTCGGCGGCGGTGCCGTCACTCACGCAGGTGCTCAGGTAGATCAGGTCGTCCACCGCGACCCGGGAGGGGTGGCGGAAGCGGCTGAGGCCGGTCGGGCCGGGTGTGGTGATCCGTCCGGGGCGTACGTCGAGCAGGGCCGCACCGTCGAGTTCGCCCCGTCGGATGCGCTCGGCGGTCGCGATCGCGAGGGGGATCTTGACCAGGGAGGCGGAGGGGAGCTGGGTGTCCGGGTCGATGCTCAACTCGTCCCGCGTGTGCAGATCCCGTACGAGCATGCAGGCGCGCAGGCCTCCGTCGTTCAGTTGCCGGCGCATGTCGTGCAGCAGGGCCTCGATGCTCACGTTCCCGTACCTCCGGCCGTCGCATCGCCGGTGGTGCCGGTCCCGGAGCGCGCTCCGAGGCAGCGGGCGAGTGCCTCGCCGAGGCGGGCTTCGATGTGCTGTGCACGGCCGTCCGCGGTGGCGAGGGCGTACCCGCGCCGGAGCGTGATCTCGCCGATGGGCCGCCAGTCGAGGCCGAACTCCTCGGCCTGTGCGGGGGAGCACAGCAACAGGTCGGGTGTGCAGAGGACTTCCGCCGCGGCGTGCGCCAGGTCGTTGGTGGTGGTGAGCTGTGCGGGCCGCAGTCCGACCGCGTCGCGCAGTCGCGTCAACGGGTCGCGGATGTGGGGCACATCGTCCTCCGGCTGTATCCAGATACGGGCCGCCGGGCCGGTGGTGGTTCGTCCGGGGCGCAAGGTCTCCACGTACAGGCGTCTCACCCCGGGGTCCTGGGCGCCGGCGAGCCCGAGGGGCACGGACCAGGTGGCCTCGCCGGGCGGCACCGCGAGCAGGGCGGCGTGCACTCTCCCGGCCGGTGCCCCGGATGCCTCCCCGTGGGAGCGGACGGGTTGCCGGGCGTGGACGGTCTCCTGACGCTGAGCCGGTGTCGCGACGCGGACTTCGAGCGTGACCGCGTGGGCTCGTGCCTCGGCGACGAGGCGGGCGAGCCCGGCTGTCGGGCAGACGGCGGGCATCGCCAGCCGCCACGGCTTGCGCTTGGCGGACTCTGCTTCGTGCAGCAGCACGTCGGCTGCCTGCACGAGTTGGCGTGCGGTCGGCAGCAGGTCCCGGCCGAAGGACGTGAGGACGGCTCTGCGTGACGTGCGCTCGAACAGCTGCTCACCGAAGCGTTCTTCCAGAGCGGCGACACGACGGCTGGCCACGGACTGGGACATCCGGGCGGCGTCCGCACCGACGGTGAAACTGCCGTGCTCGCTGACACTGACGAACGCGCGACACGCTCCCACAAGATCCACACCCGTGACCCTATGCCGGATCGGCATGGAACGGCGCCGGTGCGTATTGGACCGCATGGCCGGGAGCCGGTGAGCTTGGTTTTGGCCCTCACTCGCCACCACGTACCGGGATGGGCCTTGCTCGCTCCATCCTGTGTTGCGCCCTGCGTGCGGGGCGTCCCGTCCGGGAGGTTCGGATCATGAAGCAGACCCGTGCAGGGCGTGCCGTTGCCGGTGCGCTCGCAGTGTTCGCCCTCGTCCAGGTCGCGGCCTGCGGGGAGGGGGGTTCCGCGGACTCGTCGTCCCGGTCGTCACCGTCGTCCTCGTCGTCGGCCGCGGCGTCCGGTTCTGGTTCCGGGTCCGGTTCCGGGTCGGAGAAGAAGCCGTACGACCGGGAATTCGAGGAACTGGAGCGCGAGTTCGGCGCGCGGCTCGGTGTCTACGCCGTCGACACAGGCAGCGGACGCGAGGTGGCCTACAACGACGGCCGGCGGTTCGCGTACAACTCCACGTTCAAGGCCCTGGCCGCCGGCGAGGTACTGCGCAGGCACTCCCCGGACGGCATGGACCGCAGGATCACGTACTCCAGGGACGACCTGATCGCCAACTCTCCCGTGACGGCGAAGCACGTCGGCTCCGGGATGACTCTGGACGAGCTGTGCGACGCCGCCGTCCGCTACAGCGACAACACCGCGGCCAACCTCCTCTTCGACGTGCTCGGCGGGCCCGAGGGCCTGGACGCGGCGCTCGAGGACATCGGGGACGACGTGACGCGAATGGAACGCCGCGAGCCGCAGCTGAGCCGGTGGACTCCGGGCTCCACGAGGGACACGAGCACACCGCGCGCACTGGCCGGGGATCTGCGGGCGTTCGTCCTCGGGGACGTCCTCGGCGAAGCGGAACGCAAGCAGCTTTCCGAGTGGCTGCGGACCAACACCACCGGGGACGAACTCATCAGGGCCGGAGTGCCCCAGGACTGGGTCGTCGGCGACAAGACCGGAAGCGGCAGCTACGGCGGGCGCAATGACATCGCCGTGCTCCGGCCTCCCGGTGGCGCCCCGATCGTCGTGGCGATCCTGTCGCACCGCAAGGAACGGGACGCCGAGTTCGACAACGAACTGATCGCGAAGGCGGCGTCGGTCGTGGCGGACACCCTGCGGTAGGAGGCACCGGCCGGGCGGCGGCCTGCCTCAGGCACCCGCCCGTCGCCGCGCCCGGTGGTTGGCGACGTTGAGGCGGTTGCCGCACACGTCCGGCGTGCAGTAGCGGCGGCGGCCCGCCCGGCTGGTGTCGATGAACATTCCCTCGCATGTGGACGAGGTGCAGGCGCGGAAGCGGCTGTGGCTCAAGGTGTGGATCACGCCGAGCATGCCGGCGCCCGTGAGGACGGCCAACTCCTCGGCGAGGGAGGCCTGCTGAGAGGTCACCACGTGCCACTGCCATGGGCCGTCCTCGGCGTTCCGCAGCAACACCGGCCTGCTGCCCGCACGCGCCAGCACGCCGTTGGCGGCGTCGACCGCGTGATCCTCGGCGTGCGTATCCATGATGTCGCGGATCTCGCCGCGGAGGGCGTGTACCTGCCGGAGGTCGTCGCCGGTCGGACGGGCGGCTGACTTCAGCGGCCCGGGTGAGAGGCCGTGTTCGTCGAGGAAGCGCGCGAGGTCGCCGGGGGAGCGCAGCGCCTCGCCGGTGCTTCTTCGCACCTCCGGAGCGGTGTTGACGAGGGACGTGGCCACCCCCGCCCCGAGAGCGTAATTGGAAAAAGATACCTTCAAGCCTTACCTCGCTGCTACGGTAACTGGAGAAAGTCGACTATACCCCTTAGCAATGCCTGGTTGGGAGTGCGGTATGACCACGAATGCAACCCGTCCCGGGTCGTGGGGACTTCGCCAACGCGTGCGCGTCAGCGGTGGCGTGGTCGCCGCGGACGTCTTCGGGGAGGGGCCGCCGGTGTTGCTGGTCCACGGCACCCCGGCATGGTCGTTCCTCTGGCGCGGGGTCGTTCCTCTACTGGCGCGGACGCATGCCGTCCACGTTTGGGACCTGCTCGGTTTTGGTGACTCTCGCCTCCGTCCCGGAGTCCGCCCCTCGATCGCCGCACAGGCACGTGCACTGGCCGAACTAGTCGCGCACTGGGGCCTGGAGGCGCCCACCCTGGTCGGGCACGACATCGGCGGAGGAATCGTGGCGCGCGCCCACCTCACCGAGGGCGTACGCGCCCGGCGGCTCGCGCTCCTGGACGCGGCGGTCCTCGGCCCCTGGAACACGCCCTTCACCGAGCACATGCAACGTCACGCCGACGTCTACCGCACCATGCCCACCGAGGTCTTCCAAGAGCTGATCGCCGGCCGTCTCCGCACCGCCACCCGTAACCCGATGGCCGACGAGACCGCCGACGCCTACCTCGCTCCTTGGGCTGGAACCGCAGGCCAGGGCCGCTGGATCGACCAGGTGTCGAGTGTCAGCTTCGAGGACACGCGCCATGCCGCGGCCCGGTTGGAGCAGATCGCCGTTCCCACGCTCGTGCTGTGGGGCGCACAGGACGAATGGCTCGGCACCGCCACCGCGGACCGGCTCGCGGCGTCCATCCCCGGTGCGTGCGAGGCACGCGTGGAGGGAGCGGGCCATTTCGTCGCGGAGGACGATCCGCAGGCGACCGCCGATGCGCTCCTGGAGTTCCTGGCCGCTCCGGTCGCCTGAGGGGGCGGCGCCGGCAAGTGCCCCTTGTCAGGGGGAGAGTGCCCTTCGTGGCGAGGGCCATGCGACGAGCGCTACGAGGCGAGGGCCAGGCGACGAGCGTTACGCGGCCAGTGCGAGGGCCAGGGCGGCCGCGGCGGGGAGGGCCTGGACGACGACGATGCGGCGGCTGACCGTGAGCGCGCCGTACAGACCGGCGACGATCACGCAGCAGAGGAAGAAGATCTGCGCCTGCGACCCGGTCGGCTCTGGTGCGACCAGGCTCCAGATGAGGCCTGCGGCCAGAAAGCCGTTGTACAGGCCCTGGTTGGCGGCCAGCGGTGCCGATTCCTCGGCGAACTGCGGGGTCGTGCCGAACACGGCACGGCCGCGCGGCGTGCGCCACAGGAACATCTCCAATATCAGGAAGCCCAGGTGGAGCAGGGCGACCAGGGCGGTGAGCGCTATGGCGGCGGTGTGCACGAAGTCCTCCGGGACATAGGTGAGTTGGAATTCACGACCAACTCGGACGCCGGGACTCTAGCACGAGGGTTTGATTTTCCAATCAAATGGCTGGTTGGATCGCGGTCATGGCGAAGCGAGAGGTGAACCCGCGGGAGTGCTCGCTCGCTTCGGCGCTGAACGTGGTCGGTGAGAAGTGGTCACTGCTGGCCGTGCGCGAGGTGTTCTACGGCGTGCACCGCTTCGACGGCATCGTGCGCAACACGGGAGCACCGCGCGACGTACTCGCCGCGCGGCTGCGCACGCTCGTCGACGGCGGAGTGCTGCGGCGTGTCCGTTACTCCGAACGTCCGCCGCGGGACGAATACCACCTCACCCGGGCCGGACGGGAACTCGCCCCCGCCCTGCTGGGCCTGATGCGCTGGGGCATGCGGTGGGTGCCCGGGGCTCCAGTGGGCCCCACGCCCTTCACCCATGACTGCGGCGGGCCGCTCGACGCCGGGATCGTGTGCGCCTCGTGCGGGGAGGCGGCCCCGCCGCCCGGTGACGTTGCACTCCCGGACACCGGTACGGCGGAGGGCACTTGAGCTTCCGGGCTGCCGGTTCCGGAACCGGTCACGGAACAGGAATCGGTACGTCCGGAACCGGCGGGGTGCGCGTCACTCCAGTACGCGAAGCTTCGCGCCGTTGTTCCACGCCTCCAGCAGACCGCGGTGAACCGCTGTCACCTCGTGACGAGCGGCCATCAGCAGGGCGTCCCGCGTGAAGGGCGCCGTGGCCACGAGCAGTGCGACGTCGGCCTTGTACTCGAGCCTGGCCATGCCGATGAAGCCCTGCACGTCGCCGCTGGTGATGCTGGAGGAGGGGGTGCGTGCCTTGCACTGGACGACGAGGCGCCGGCCGTCGGCGGTGTAGCCGAGGACGTCGGCACCGGCGTCGCCGTGCCCGCCGGTGACGGTGACCTGGGCGCAGCCGTCCCGGCGGCACAGCCAGGCGACGTGCCGTTCGAACTCCCGCCCGTTCATGGCATCCAGCGCCGCCATGGAACCGGCCGCCTCGTGCTCCCGCAGAACGCGTCTGAGCTGGATCATCTCCGCCTCGTTCTCCGCGAGTTGGCGGCGCACTTCCCGCTGGGACTCGATCGCCTGGTTGAGGAGGGGCACGATCGTCCGCCCGATGACACCGCGCACGGTCTCCTCCGCGAGCCGCCGTACCAGCGTCTCGTCCACGCCTTGAAAGCCGGACGGGTGCCGGGCGTGCTGCTCCGCGACGCTCTGCGCGATGCGCTCGTCCAGCCACGCGATGAGACTCCGGACGACGGACTCGTCCACAGGCCCTGAACCCGCACGGGGACCGGGACCCGGCCGGGGCGTGCGAGGCGCGGCCCGTCCGGTCTGTTCGGCGTCGAGCAGATACGTACGGACCCGCCGCGCGACGTCGCTGTCCCGGAGCAGCATGGCGACGTTGAGGACGGCGCGGCGGGTGAAGAGAGCCAGGTTGGAGCGGGGCTGTGGATAACTCTCCGGAAAGAGAGACAGGGTGTCTCTCTTGAAAAGTTCCAGCTCAGAGCCGCGCAGCGTACGCATGCCGTTCTCTGTCAGCTCTTCGCGGTGCCGCTGCATCAGCCTGTTGACAGTGCGTTCGGTCACCTCGAAGTAGTCGGCCACCATGCGCGTCGTCACGTGCAGGCCGTCGGGCAGCAAGGAGAGCAGCTTGACCTTGTCGAGTGCTTCCGTTCGTTCCGCGACGGACGCCCGCAGCGTCTGTGATTCCAGCAGCGCGCCCTCGTGCACCATGACACCCCTCCCCACCGGGCGGACCCGGACACAAGTGGGCATCCCCGTTGATCCCACCCCTGTCGTGATAAACGAGGCATTAAATGGGAAGACACGCTCGAATTGCGGTCGTTCTTGCGATTCGAACCGAACGGGCGCCGAGCCGGGCTGCGTTGCCGCGTCCGTCTCGACGCGTTGCCGCCTGCCCGTGTGCTGCGTTCAGAGCTGCATCTTGAAGCCCAGGTGGGATGCCTCGAAGCCGAGACGTTCGTAGAAGCGGTGGGCCTCGATGCGGGTGGCGTCCGAGGTGAGCTGGACCAGGACGCAGCCCTGGCGGCGGGCCTCCTCGATCGCCCACTGGATCAGCCTGCTGCCGAGGCCGTCGCCGCGTGCGTCCGCGTGTACGCGGACCGCCTCGATGAGGGCGCGGGTCGAGCCCCGCCTCGACAGGCCCGGGATGACGGTGAGTTGCAGGGTGCCGATGGGCCGTCCGTCGCGTTCCGCGACCACGAGGTGCTGGTTCGGGTCGGCGTCGATGCGGTCGAACGCTTCGCGGTACACGGCCGATTCGTCGGGGTTCTCGCGCTGGGCGCCGAGATGGTCGTCGGCGAGCATGGAGACGAGGGCCGGTACGTCGTCGGCGGTCGCGCGCCGCATCGTGATCGGCGCCGGAGCCGGTGAGGACGGCGACGACGCCGGTGACGGCGTTGATGACGGGGGCGGGGTCCCGGTGCTCATGATCGCAGCTTACGCCCCGGTATTGGCCAGAGGTTGGACTCGGTCGGAAAGTGCACAAGCGGGTGGGAGTGCGGGTTGTGCGGCGATGGCCCCGGTTTCCGGTTCGCGATGCGCCTCACCTCGCAGCTCGCCGCCCACGGCGCATTCCGCTTCTCGCTTCGGATGCCTCGGCGGCTCGCGGAGGCGTTCGCCGGTCGTTGCCACCGGTCGTTGCCACCGGTCGTCGTCGCCGGTCGTGCCGCCGTTCGTTGACGGCCGTCGTCCGTTTGCCGCTCGTCGCCGGTCGTCGCGCCCGCCTCACATGCGCCGTCGGTCAGCCGAGCGCCACGGAACAGGGTGCGAACCGGCGTGAGTTGTCGCCCGGGAGGGCGGAGCCGGAGCGGACCATGAGGGTGCAGAGGCACCGGCCGTCGAGGCCGTGCCGCCGCGCCCAGGTCGCCAGTCCTTCGTGCCGGGCGTCGATGTCGAGACGGACCTCTCCGGGGGCGTGCAGTCCCAGGTCGCGGATCAGGGCTTCGGCCGTCTCCGTGTCACGGGCGATCACGGGCCCGACGACGGTGGTCCGGGGCCCGTTGGGCCAGGCTGCCGCGAACCCGGCGAGTGAGCCGTCGCCGGACTCGGCCACGACGAAGCGGTCCGCGAACTGCGGGAGCCGGAGCAGGACCGTGGTGCGGTCCGCCCCGAACACGGGGCCGTCGAGCGAGCGGACGGCGGCCAGATCGGATGCCGTGGCGGTACGTACGTACGGTGCTGTGCCCGCGCGCCCGCCGGACGGCTCGCCGGCAGGGATGCGGAACCGGCCGGTGAGCGACGTCACCGTACCGGCCGGAAGGAAGCCGAGCCGTTCGTAGAGAGGCCTGCCGTTCTCGGTCGCGGAGAGGAAGAGGACCGCGTCACCGGCAGCCCCGTCACCCGCAGCCGAGCCGGCGGCAACCGCGTCGCCGGCAGTGGTCACGGAGTGCATGGCGTGTTCCATCAGCCGGCGGCCGAGGCCCTGGCGTGCGCAGCGTGCGGCGACGAGCATCATGCCGATGCACGCCGACCCCGCCCGCGGCGCCGCTTCCGGTCCGGAGTCAGGCCCCGCCTCCCCGACAGCGCCGGGCAGGCCCGGGTACGAGGTGACGACGCAGGTCCCGATCAGAGCGCCGGGCCGGTCGGGCGCGTCGATGCCGTACCCCTGCCCGGTGGTGAGCAGCAGCCGCCACTTGTGCTGCTCGCGCCCCCAGCCCCGGCTCTCGGCGAGGTCGGAGCACGCGGCGAGATCGGCGACGGTGAGCCGGCGTACGGGAAGATCCTGGAGCCGTTGCCCGAGAAGGCGGGGTGCGGGAGCCCCCGATGAGGTCGTCACGGGCTCAGACTGGCTGACGGGACTGACTCCCTGCCACCGGGTTTCCGCTCGCCCTGCTCACCGGGTGCCGGCGCCTGCCGCCCGTCCCGGTCCCCGTCTCCGCCCCCGTCCCCGTCTCCGTCTCCGTCCCGGTCCCTGCCCTGTCGTCCGTGCCCCTGCCCCCGTCCCGGTCCCCGGCCCCGGTCCTGCCTGCCCGTCCCTCCGTCGCGGCTGCCGCGGTCCTTCCCGTACGGGCTTCGCGCAGGCGGCGCCCCCGCCGGGTCGGGCCCCAGGGTTTGAGCACCGATACCGCCGTGAGGAAGGCGTACAGCGCCAGGGACACGGCGGGCGGGACGAGGAGGTCGGTGGCCGGCACGGTCTCGCCGGCTGCCGCCATCGCCGCGGCCTCGCCGGCTCCGGGCCTGAAGGAGAAGACGGTGAGGCCTGTCGCGGCGAGCGTCAGCCAGAACTTCACCCACACCCAGCGGTGCCTGGCCAGCCCCCACGATGTGCCGAGGGAGAGCACGAGCCCGGTGGTCAGGGAGAGCAGCGCGACGGGGAGCAGCAGCCAGTCGGCGAAGAGCTTCATGGCAGTGCTCGCGGGGACGGCGAGGGCGTCCGGGTCGTCTGCCGCGGCGATCGCCAGGGTCAGCAGGCACAGCGAGATGCCGAGCCAGCCGACCGAGACGGTGACGTGGGCGACGAGGACGGCTCTTCGTGCGGGGCGTGGAAGGCGCGGCAGGCGCGGGAGCTGAGGCATGTTCCACAAGGTGCCGGGTGGCGGCGGCTCAGCGCGTCTTACGTCGGGAGTACTTCGTCCTACTCGCTGCCGAGTACAGCCGCGGGAGCAGGGCGCAGCCGCAGCGCGAGTTCGCCTGCCGATGCCCTGGCGGCTTCCGGCCTCCTCCGGCAGTCCCCTCGTGCCCCCGGAGGCTGCCCCGGAGGGGCAGCTCGGGGGTGTGCGCCCGCCGAACCCCGCCGCGTTCGAACGTCACTACGATCGAACGCATGGCCTCTTCGCTCTCCTCTCCGTCAGGGCGGCCGTCCCGGCTCCATCTCTTCGATCTCGACGGCACGCTGATCCACGGGTCGTCCGCGGCGGTGGAGATTTCGCATCAGCTCGGTCTGGACGATGAGATCCGCGAACTCGAACTCGCCTTCGCCGCCGGTGGAATGACACCGCCGGATTTCGCGGCACGTGCGTGCGCGATGTGGTCGGAACTGACGGAGGATCATGTCACCGCCGCTTTCCTGGAAGCCCCCTGGCTTTCCGGAATCCGCGAAGTGTGGGATGACATAAGGGAACGTGGTGAGCGTTCCGCGGTGATATCGCTCTCACCGGACTTCTTCGTGAGCCGTCTCCTTGTGCAGGCTCCGCGCCCGCGTGCGGCGCGCGGTGCCGCGGACACCGCGGCCGACACCGCAGGTCCCGCCCGCCGTACGGACCTTCGCGCGGACGCCGTCACGGATGCCGTCGCGGACGCCCGAGGCCGGGGCGCTGACGCGACCTACGGTTCCCGCTGGCCGGCCGTCCCTTTCCGCGAGGTGCCCGATCCGGCGGGGATTCTCTCGGCGGAGGCGAAGGTGCGGATCGCCGACGAACTCTGCGCGCAATTCGGTGTTTCGAGAAGTGAATGTGTGGCTTACGGCGACTCGATGTCGGATGCGGCGCTGTTCGCGGCGGTGCCGGTCTCGGTGGCCGTCAACGGCGACGGTCATTTGCGGGGTCTCGCGTCGGCCGAGTACGAGGGCGAAGATCTTCGCGAGGCATACGGACTTGTCCGTAAAGGTCCGTAATTCCCTCTCAGTGGTGCAGGTCACGTAATTCGCCCCCTGTACGGACGGGACTTGTGTGGCGAAGTGATAACGGTATGGTCGAGTCCGCATCGCGCGGTACGGCTACAGAACGCTGTCCGTGTCAGGGGGCCGCACCACCAGAACGACGTTCCAAATGCGCGCGACTGCGCAGCTTGTACGTAGGAGTTCGAGGCGAGGCAGACCATGACGACCACATCGGCCGGTAACGGTCCGTCCGCGGAAGACGGCAGCGGTGACAACGACGGCGGCTGGGGGTGGTTCACCCCCGCACCGCCGGCCACCGAGGCGGAGGCTTCCCGCCGGAACGAGCAGGGCGCGCAGGGCGAACAGGGCACCCACGGCGAGCAGGGCGCGCAGCGCGAACCGGCGGAGCAGGCCCGGCAGTCCGAGACCTCCGCTCGCCGGGGAGCTGACAACGACGCACCGCAGGTGGGGAACCGGCCGCTGAGCCCCGTCACCACCGGGCCCGGTGCCGGCCGGGCCCTGTGGGCCGAGACGGCCGAGGAGGCGGCGATACCCGTGCCGCCGCCGGCGGATCCGTCCGCCACGCCCGCCCCAGGTTCCCCCGCCGCAACGGACGGTCCGGGCACCCCGGCCGGCGGCGGGCAGCGCGGACCGGTTCCCGGCGCGTGGCCCGGCGGTGGCCCGGAGGCGCCGCGCGAACATCCCACCGCTCCACGCGAACAGCCCTCCCCGTACGGCGGGCCCCGCCCCGCATCGGGTCAGGCCCCCGGCCCCGAACCCCATGCGTCCGCGGCCCGGACACCGCCCCGCACCCGACCCCAGCCACCACACCAGCCCCAGGGCCAGGGCCAGCCCCAAGGACAGGGCCAGGGCCAGCAGCCAGGCCAGCACCCAGGCCAGCACCCAGGCCAAGGCCCGGTTCAGCCCCCGTACCCACCGGGGCCACCGCCCCAGGCGGAGAGACAGCCGCAGCCCCGAGCCCCTCAGCACGGCGACGCGTCGGCGCCCACGGCTCCGCCGGTCCCGCCTGCTCCGCCGACCCCGCCCGGCCCGCCGGCCGGGGGTCCGCCCGCCGCACCGGCCGCAGATGTCGAGTCGCGCGACGGCACGCTGATCCGGCGGACGCTGGAAGAGGTCGAGCCGCGTGCGGACGCGGCCACCGCGTACTTCTACGCGCTGCTCTTCGTGCAGCATCCCCAGCTTCGCGACCTCTTCCCCGCCTCCATGGACACCCAGCGCGACCGCCTCTTCAGGGCATTGCTCACCGCGGTGCGGCTCTCCGACGAAGTGGACGCGCTCACCGAGTACTTGAGCGGCCTGGGCCGCGGCCACCGCAAGTACGGCACGCTGCCCGAGCACTATCCCGCCGTCGGCGAGTGCCTGCTCGGCGCACTCGCGCAGTACGCCCCGGAGAGCTGGGGCCCGGAGACCGAGGACGCGTGGGTCCGCGCGTACACGACGATCTCGCAGGCCATGATCGACGCCGCCGCGGAGGACGCACAGCGCGCTCCGGCCTGGTGGAACGCCCAGATCGTCTCGCACGAGCTGCGCACTTCGCAGATCGCGGTGATCACTCTGCGCCCGGACCAGCCGTACCCCTTTCTCGCGGGCCAGTACACGAGCATCGAGACGCCGTGGTGGCCCCGCGTGTGGAGGCACTACTCCTTCGCTTCGTCGCCGCGCTCCGACGGGTTGCTCACCCTCCATGTGAAGGCCGTCCCCACGGGATGGGTCTCCAGCGCCCTGGTGCACCGCGCACGCCCCGGCGACGTACTCCGGCTCGGCCCGCCGGCGGGCAGCATGACCGTCGACCACGCCACGGAGAGCGGACTGCTCTGCGTCGGCGGCGGCACGGGGATAGCACCCATCCGGGCACTCGTGGAGGATGTCGCCCAGCACGGACGCGCACGTCCCGTGGAGGTCTTCTACGGCGCGCGCAGCGATCACGATCTGTACGACCTGGACACGATGATGCGGCTGGAGCAGCAGCACCGCTGGCTCTCGGTGCGTCCCGTGGTCGCCACCCCGCCGGGGTCGGCGTTCGCGAACGCCCTGCCCGGGCAACTCCCGGACGCCGTAAGACAGTACGGCCCCTGGTCCGCCTACGACGGCTATCTCTCGGGGCCGCCCGGCATGATCCGCAGCGGTGTGGACGCGCTGGTGGCGTCGGGTGTCCCCGCCGACCGGATACGGCACGACTCGCTGGCGGAGCTCCTCCTCAGCGGTGAGCGGGCGTCCGAATGATCCGACGCAACCGGCACGGGCACGGGTACCGGCACGGGTGCAGAGTGTTCTCCCAGTGCGAGTGATGCGCACGGGCGGCGCGTACGAATAACGCCGACTGCGGGTCCGGGCGCACTGGAACGAGAACGCGAAACGAGAAACGCGATCCGCGAAGCAGAACACGGCAACGCAACAACGCACACGCAACACGGCACACGCAGTACCTAACACGAACACCGAACACGCACCACGGGAACGAGAACGAGGCAGAGGAAGGAAAAGGGGTCAGCGGCGTGGCTGAGGCGGAGGAGCCGCGTCCGTGGGTCGGGCAGGACTCACGGACGCGGCACGGGCACGAACACGACAGGGCGGCACCCGACGGGCCGCTGCGCCGGCCGGGAAGTGACGGGGAGCGGCTGCTGCAGCGCCGGCTCGGCACGTCCGACCGCGCGCAGCGTTTCTACGACGAGCAGGTGCTCGACCATCTCAACGACCGGATGCAGGAGTTCGTGCAGCGTCAGGAGATGTTCTTCCTGGCCACCGCGGACGCGTCGGGCGAGTGCGACAGCAGTTTCCGCGCCGGCCCGGCCGGTTTCCTCCAGGTGCTGGGCGAACGCACCCTGGCCTACCCGGAGTACCGCGGCAACGGCGTGCACGCCAGTCTCGGCAACATCCAGGAGAACCCGCACCTGGGCATCATGCTGGTCGACTTCACGCGGGCACGCATCGGTCTGCACATCAACGGTCGGGCCACCATCGTCGAGGACGAGGAGCTCCGCGCCTCGTATCCGCATCTGCCCGAGGACCCCGTTCCCGGGCGGCGGGCACAGATGTGGGTGCACGTGGAGGTCGAAGAGGCCTACATCCACTGCGCGAAGCACATACCGCAGATGCAGAAGGCACCCAAGCGCACCGCCCGCGACTGGGGCACGGACGACTACAAGCGCAAGGGCGGCGACTTCTTCGGCACGGCCCGCGACGCACGTGAGCGCACGGCCCTCGACGGCGTGGGCGGCGCCCCCGAGCACGTGTCCGCTGCCGGGCCGAGCGTTCCCGGCTCCGACCCGGCCTTCTCTCCCGCATCGTCCGCGAGCATCTCCTCCTCGTCCGCCGGCAACTCCTCGTCCGCCGGCAATTCCTCGTCCGACTCCCCGGCCACCGGCTCCGCTGCCTCTCCGGCACCTGCCGCTTCGTCCGCCACCCTGTCCGCGTACGACGAACTGCCCGGCTTCGCACGGGAAGTGGCGCACCAGGAGCGTGCTTCCGCTGCCCGCGAGGCCGAAAGCGTGCCGGCCTCCGTCGAGGTGCCTGAGCAGCGGCGCTCCCCCGAGTCCGAGTCCGAGTCGCCGGGCCTGCCGGAGCAGCGGCGCTCCCGGGACTCGTCGTGGCCTGAGATGCCACCGCGGCCGCGCTTTCCCACGACCTCGCTCAACTCGCAGGAACAGCAGGGCCGTACGGCGATGGACGGGGCGTCCGGCGCCCTGGCCGCCCGCGGCGCGCCGTCCGCCGGTTTCACGATGAGCGGTTCCGATCCTCAGGAGTGGCGGCAGGAGGCCGAGCGCGCGCTGGCGGAGGCGCAGCGGCGTGGCAAGGTGAGCGAAACGGGCTCGTTCCAGGGCTGGTTCGGCTGAGGACCAGCACCGGAGGAGTGCCGGACGAGTACAGGACGAGACGAGGCCCTGGGGCCGGACGAGCGGGGACCGGGCACCGGAGCGGCAGGCGGGCGCGCACAGCCGAACGGACGGGGAAGCCCCTCTCCGCGTGAGGCGCCCGCCGCCCGGTTCATCCCATGTCGCGGGCGAGGAGGGCGAGTACGCCCTCGATGTTCTTGTCGAGGTATGCCCGCAGCGCGGGCGGCACGATGTCGACCGACGCGATGCCTCGGCGGGTGAAGGGCACCCGCACGAACTCGTACAGCCCGCACGGCTCGTCGACCTCCGGTCCGTGCCTGCGGGAGAGGTCCATCGAGGCGAGCCGGCAGACGAAGAAGTGCTGCACCTTCACGCCGGCCTGGCCGCTGCCGGTGGTGTGCGGAACGGTGTCGACGAACGCCGGGACCACGTCCGTCACCTTCGCGCCCAGTTCCTCGTCGACCTCGCGGTGCAGCGCGTCGATGACGGTGGCGTCCACGTCCGGTTCGACGCCGCCTCCGGGGGTGATCCAGTACGGTTCACGGCCGGGTTTGGTGCGTTTGATCAGGACGAGGCGGGGGGTGGCGGTGCCCTCTCCGTCGAGGAGGATGGCTCGGGCGGTGCGCTTGACCACGGGACGTTCATCGGCCATGGGTGAGGTCTGGCCCGTGGAGGGGCGGGTCAAACACAGTCCGGTGCGGATGTACGGACATCCGGACCTGACGGCCTCCGGGATGGACCCGGGAGACGCCCGTAGCCCCACAGGACGTGCACGCGCAATGGCGAATATCTCCACAGAGGTATATCGATAATGTCGTCTCCGTCACTGGACATTGACGCAGAGTCAACTACCCTGGTGTAGGCGGTTCTTCGCGCGTTGAGCCGCGACCGGGCGGTTCGAGGCAGGAGGGGGGAGCCTCGAACCGCTTCGGTGTGTCGGGCCTGTCGGGCCTCTTGTGCCCCCGCGCTACCGCAGGGTGGTCGGGCCGACGGTGCGCACGTGCAGCACGGCGTCGAACCATTCGTCGAGCGGGCCGGTCGTCAGGTAGTGCTCGTGGTCGGCGGCGGCCTCGTAGATTCCGCCGATCACCCGCAGCCGGTGCGTCCCGCGCAGCCACTCGTCCACCGGGTCCTGGCGCGGGGCGCGCAGATCGAGCAGGTACCGGGCCGGCTCCGCCGCGGCCAGTTCGGCTTCCACGGAGCCCGCCATCGGCGCGGGCGCGTGCTGGCGGGGATGGAGTCCGCTGATGTCTCCCGCACCGAACCCGATCAGAAGCGACACGTACCGCTCGCCCAGTTGCCCGCGCAGTTCGCTGCCGACACTCCGGAACGGGTCGAGAAGCGCGACCGGTTCGAGCCGCGCCGCGTTCGCGGTGAACGAGACGCCTTCCCAGTAGGCGACTTTGCCCAGCGACACCACTTCGTGCGCGGCGCGCGTCGTCTCGCCGGTGCCGACGACGGCGGCGCCGGCATCGGCGAGCATCGCCGCGAGGGGCCTCAGGTCGGTGTTGAGGAATCCGCCGGCCCTGTCCGGCTCGGGCGAGGGGAGGTGGTGTTCTCCCCGCACGGCAACGGATACACACTGGCCGACGAAGCGGCGACGGTGACCCTGTGCGGCGGGTATCAGCTCGCGCCGTATCGGACCCATCCGCTGCTGCGCGAGCTCCCCGGCACGATTCGGCTCCCCGCCGGCCCGGAACGCCGTCCGGACTTCGAGGCGGCGGTGCGGATCCTCAGCAACGAGAGCACCGGGGCGCCGTCCGAAAGGACAGCTCAGCGGGGTACAGCCCCAACTGCCCGCCTGGGCAATGCAATTATCACCAGAGTCACTGGAGCAGGTGAATCCATTCTCTGGGCCTTGTTGGAGTTCAATCCCTCCCATCAAGCTCTTGATGTTCATCGCAGCAATTCCGAGAAGGGGATTTCTCTGTGCCGAATCTGGCTCGTTCGATTCGTGACGCCTCCGTCCTGGCTGCCGCCGTCACCTGCACCATGCTCGCCACCGCACCGCAAGCCGCCGCAGTCGGACCGCACAAGGACATGGTCAACCGGATGGACGGAAGCCGGCTCGCGCTTTACGCGGACAACACCGGAGAGGGGGCCCTGGCGATCACACTCCGCGACCCCCAATACAAATACAAGACGGAACAGTGGGAATCGGACTTCGCAAAGGACAGTCAGGGCAACTGGTACGGCACGGTGCGGAACGAGGCCGCCGACAAGTGCCTCCAGCCGTCCGACTCGAACCCACAGCGCGGGGGCAGCATCGTAGTCAAGACCTGCAACGGGAGTGACGACCAACGGTGGCTTGCGACCCCGGACACCGACGGCGGCACCAACTGGTGGCAATACCGCCCGAAGACCGACAAGAGTCTGGCAATGACGCTCAAGAGTTATGTGGGCCCCGGTGCGTGGGACCACCTCTACCTCGACACTGCCTACAAGTACCCGAGCGCCGACCGCCTGTGGAAGTTCGAGCCGAACTCCTGATCCGCTCACCGAGTTGAACGCGACCATGCTTTCCCTCACCCGACACCTCATGCCGGGTGAGGGAATGCGTGGCGTACAGGTTGCTGAGAGCAATGCTCGTCGCTGACACCCATAGCTGACACCAACAGGGGCGGACAGCGGCGGTCGGCAGCGAACTCGGAGGGACCGCTCATCGTGGTCGGGAGCGGATTGACCGCAACTTAAGACCCCACGTCGTCGACCTGATAAGGATGTGGCCATCCGTGCCCCTGCCGTGCCCCATCCACCGGTAAGCCACGGGGAACCGCAGTCACCGACGGGCAGCGCCCACGACAACGGCCCTCGACCGACTTGCCTGGTCGGGGGCCGAGTTGCCTGCTCACAGCGCGGAGGCGGTGGGATTTGAACCCACGGAGACATCGCTGCCTCGACGGTTTCAAGTTCGTGGCCCGCCTTTAGGCTCATGCCCTGTTCCGCTGGGCCGGTGCCCGTCAGAGCGGTGCGAGGAGCATCAGGATCTCGTCGCGGTCGTCCCCGTCTGCGAGCCGGAGGGCGCCGGGCCATCGGCCGATTTCTCTCCATCCGAGACGTCCGTAGAAGTGCTCCAGTCCGGCCTTGGCCCGGGCGGCGAGGTGGAGTTGTTCCAGGCCCATTTCGTCCCGGGCGATGCGGTGGACCTCGCGCATCATTGTGACGCCGAAACCCTGCCCCTGCACTGTCGGCCGGGTCTGTACGTGGTGCAGTGTTCCCCAGTGCGCGATCAGCTCGAAGGTGTCGCGCCGGACGCTGAGCCAGCCGACCAGTTCGTCGGAGTGCCAGGCGGTGAGCAGTCGACTGGTGTCCGGTGCCAGCCCGTCCGCGATCCTCTCGACGGCGGGCACTGCGTGCGACCGATCGATGGGTGGGAAGGGGAAGCCGGCTGCGCCGCCGGCGTTGGTGACCTCCACCCAGCAGTCCGCGAGCGCTTCCCGCAGTTGCGGCGTGACTTGGTCAGGCGCTGTGCACTGCTTGAGGACCAGCGGGCAGCTGGCGGCGGCCTTTCTCATCGGGCTGATCGTTTCATCGGGCACTGACAGCACCTCTTCGTGTCGTCATCGGATGATCAGCCGGGGCGTGGTGCCTGAGGGGTGCGTGCGGGTCGTCGCCGGTCGGGGTGTGGTCGGTGTGCACTGTTGCGGCGGTCAGCCGAGGTACCGCGTGGATCAGGGCGTGTTCGGCCTCGACCGCCAGCCGGTGCGCGGTCACGACGGTCAGGTGCGGGTCGACGACGATGTCCGCCTCTGCGCGCAGTGCGTGACCGATCCATCGCATTCGCACCTGGCCCACTCCTCGGACGCCGTCGACCTCACGCAGCGCGTTCTCCGCGCGCTCGACCAAGTGCGGATCGACGGAGTCCATCAGGCGCCGGTACACCTCTCGCGCCGCGTCCTTGAGGACGAACAGGATGGCCGCGGTGATGAGCAGGCCGATGACCGGGTCCGCGTACCGCCAGCCGAGGGCCGCGCCTCCCGCGCCGAGGAGAACGGCGAGGGAGGTGAAGCCGTCGGTGCGTGCGTGCAGGCCGTCGGCGACCAGAGCGGCTGAACCGATCCGCCGCCCGGTGCGGATGCGGTAGCGGGCAACCCACTCATTGCCCACGAAACCCGCGAGGGCCGCGGCAGCGACAGCCCACAGGTGGCTGATGTCCCGGGGGTGGAACAGCCGGTCCAGTGCTGCCCATGCCGCGAGGGCCGCAGAGGCGGCGATGGTGACGACGATGAGGATGCCGGCCAGGTCCTCGGCGCGGCCATAGCCATATGTGTAGCGGCGATTGGCCGCTCGTCGCCCGAGCACGAATGCGATGGCCAATGGCAGGGCGGTCAGCGCGTCTGCGGCATTGTGAATCGTGTCCCCGAGCAGGGCTACCGAGCCGGACACGGCGACGATGACCGCTTGGATCAGGGTGGTGAGGCCGAGAACGGTGAGAGAGATCCACAGCGTGCGCATCCCTTCCCGGGAGGTCTCCATTGCTGCATCCACCTTGTCAGCGGCCTCATGGCTGTGCGGCGTGAGGACGTGGGCGAACCGGTGCCGGAGTCTCGCTTTTCGGGACCCCCGTTCGTGCCCGTGATCGTGGTGGTGGCCGGTGGTGTGATCGTGCTGTTTCCCCTCCATGCCAGACACCGTGGCACAGAGATCCCATTGCAGCTACAGCCGTCATACCTACTCTGACCAGCTGCGATACAGTCGCAATTACCCTTGGGGGGTATCAGCGTGGCTCGACCACGGACAGAGACTGCACCAAGGCATGAAGGCGTTTCTTGAGCTTGTTGCTGGCGGTTTGGAGAAGGGCTGGACTGCCTCGTCGGCTCGTCGGCTACTGCGGCTCGTCACAAGCCGGTGCCTGGGGGACGTCCCTGCCGTGTTTGGTCAGCGCGCAGACGGTTTGCAGGGTGATCTTCCATTTCTTGTCCTGGAGGACGGCTCCACCAGGGTCACCGTCTTCGAGCGCCTGCCCGTCCAGAGTGAGCCGGTATGCGACTTCGGCGTCCTGGGAGCTGCGGAAGGTCACGCTGGTCGTCGCGGCTCGGAGTTCTTTGGAGCGCTGGTCGGTGAAGAGCGGCCGGATCATCAGTTCGTTCTGCTCGCCGTCCTCGACGAGGTCGACCTTCTCATCGACGGATGTTCCGGGGTCGAAGAACTTCTGCCATGCGTTCCTGACCTCTGACTCGGCCCGGAGAGGGTGTTCCGGTGCGCTGCCGGTGGGGGTCGGGGATTTCGACTGTGGTGGCGACGTGCTGGCGTCCGGCGAGGGGCGGCTGCTTGAGGAGGCTGGTTTCGGGCTCGTGGAGTCGTCGGGGCGCCCCTTGTCCTCACCGTCCGAGCAGCCGCCGACAAGAACGAGTGCAGCAACGGCAGCGGGCAGGTGGCGAGCGAGCTGACACCGTGCGGGCGAGGCCATGATTTCTCCTCTGTACGCCACGACAGACCTACCCGAATCACCCGGCCCTCACCCGTGGACGAACGTCGGTCGCAGCGGTAGGTACAGCAGGGTCCCCCGAGGGGCCCGTGCACGGGGACGCGGCATGTCACGCCCCCTCGACTGCGCACCCGGACCGTGAGCCGTCGAGGCAGACGACGGCGCACAGCGCACACCCGACCGACGGTACCGACCAACCACAACTGCGAGCAGTCCAGGTCGGTGAAGATCAGCCGTCGCGGTGCCGGTCGGCTATCGAGAGCCGAAGCCGGCACCGGACGAAGTACACATCCGGTGCCGGCTCCTCAACAACGCTCTACTACTCGGCCATCGGCAGATAGACCCGGTTCCCGGCCTCCGCGAACTCGCGGGACTTGGCGAGCATTCCCTCCCTCACCTCGTCCTCCGTCAGCGTTCCGCCGTCGTCCGAGCCGAACTGCTCGTTGATGCTGCGGCTGATCTTCATCGAGCAGAACTTCGGCCCGCACATCGAGCAGAAGTGCGCCGTCTTCGCCGGTTCGGCGGGCAGCGTCGCGTCGTGGAAGGCGCGTGCCGTGTCCGGGTCGAGGGCCAGGTTGAACTGGTCCTCCCAGCGGAACTCGAACCGGGCGTCGGAGAGCGCGTCGTCCCACTCCTGGGCGGCGGGATGGCCCTTGGCGACGTCCGCCGCATGAGCCGCGATCTTGTAGGTGATCACGCCCGTCTTGACGTCGTCCCGGTCGGGCAGGCCCAGATGCTCCTTCGGCGTGACGTAGCAGAGCATCGCGGTGCCCCACCAGCCGATCATCGCCGCGCCGATGCCGCTGGTGATGTGGTCGTAGCCCGGCGCGATGTCGGTCGTGAGCGGGCCCAGCGTGTAGAAGGGCGCCTCGTCACAGACCTCCTGCTGACGGTCGACGTTCTCCTTGATCTTGTGCATCGGGACATGGCCCGGGCCCTCGATCATGGTCTGGACGTCGTGCTCCCTCGCGATGCGGTTGAGTTCGCCGAGGGTGTCCAGTTCCGCCATCTGCGCCTCGTCGTTGGCGTCCGCGACCGAGCCGGGACGCAGTCCGTCGCCGAGCGAGAAGGTGACGTCGTAGCCGCGCAGGATCTCGCAGAGCTCCGCGAAGTGCGTGTAGAGGAAGCTCTCCTGGTGGTGCGCGAGGCACCAGGCGGCCATGATCGAGCCGCCGCGCGAGACGATGCCGGTCTTGCGGCGGGCCGTCAGCGGTACGTAGCGCAGCAGCACGCCCGCGTGCACCGTCATGTAGTCGACGCCCTGCTCGCACTGCTCGACGACGGTGTCCTTGTAGACCTCCCAGCTCAGCTCCTCCGCCTTGCCGTCCACCTTCTCCAGCGCCTGGTAGAGGGGGACGGTGCCGATGGGCACGGGGGAGTTGCGCAGCACCCACTCGCGTGTGGTGTGGATGTTCCGGCCGGTGGAGAGATCCATCACGGTGTCGGCGCCCCAGCGGGTCGCCCACGTCATCTTCTCGACCTCCTCCTCGATGGAGGAGGTGACGGCGGAATTGCCGATGTTGGCGTTGACCTTCACCAGGAAGTTCTTACCGATGATCATCGGTTCGGTCTCCGGGTGGTTGACGTTGGCGGGCAGTACGGCACGGCCCGCCGCGATCTCGTCCCGTACGAACTCCGGCGCGCGCTTCTCGCGCAGCGCCACGTACTCCATCTCCGGCGTCACCAAGCCGCGCTTGGCGTAGGCGAGTTGGGAGACAGAAGCGCGTCCGCCGGCGGATTCGCGTCCACGGCGCGGACGGCGGGGACGGCCCGGGAAGACGGCGTCGAGCCCGGCGAGATCGGTCGCCGCCTTCCGGACCAGGCCACCGCGTGGCGTGGTGTGCTTGATTCCGTCGTCCTCGGGACGCAGTTCGCGTCCCGCGTACTCCTCGGTGTCGTCTCGTTCGGTGATCCAGTTCTGGCGCAGCGGGGGCAGCCCGCGGCGCACGTCGGTGTCGATGGCGGGATCGGTGTACGGCCCGGATGTGTCGTAGAGCGTCACATCCTTGCCGCTGGTGAGGTGCACACGGCGGACCGGGACCCGCAGGTCCGGTCGTGATCCGCTCAAGTAGCCCTTGTGCCAGCCGAGTTCACGTGTCTCGCTCTCGGCCGAGGGTGTACGTGCATCCTGCATGGTCATGCGACCAACTCCCTACGCCGGCATTACCCGGTAACAGGTTCGGCGGTCGACGCAGCCTTTTCCGTGGCCCGCTGATCCGGGCCGCGGAGGTCAGCGCCCTCTCAGCCCCGTGCTCGGAGCTCCCGCGGTGTGCAAAGGCACCGCCACGCTAGTCGTATGACCTCGGTGATGAACAGACCACCCTTCGGCCAGAGCTTTGCGATGATCGGGGCGTGACTCCGACTCCGCGGTCCCCCTGGGACCGGCACGCACCAGGCTCCTCCGAAGCCGCTCCGGTTCCGGTTCCGGGACAGGAGCGCGACGGGGCGCACACACCGGCCCGCGCACAGGCGCACCCGCACGGGCAACCGCACCCGCACGGGCAACCGCACCCGCACGGGCAACCGCCGCCACCGCCCCCGCACGCACATGCGCACGGGCATGCGCACGCGCACGGCCACGGCCCGCCCGCACCCGTCTCGCGGCATCTGCGCAAGGTCATCGGGGCGGTGCTGATCCCCTTCGCCGTGGCCGTCATCGCCGGGCTCGTGCTGCTGTGGCCGGGCGGGGTGCCGGAGAAGGGCGGCCCTGAAGGAGTGGGCTTCGACCGGCCGACTCTGCCGGCGCGCGTGACCGCGGTGCAGGTCGTCGACTGCAAGGACGTCAACGCACAGCCGCCGGAGCAGCAGCCGGGCCAGTCCGGGGGCCAGTCCGCGGGCGCGGGGGGCCAGGACGGTGCGGGCAAGGGCGGCGGCACCTGCAAGAAGGCGACCGTCGAGGTCGCAGCAGGCAAGGACAAGGGCAGCACGTTCACCGAGGTCGTCCCCCCGGACGCCACCCGCACCTTCTCGACCGGGCAGGAAGTGGTCGTCGCGTACTCCGCGAAGGCGCCGAAGGAACTGCGCTACAGCGTCATCGACGTCGACCGGAAGCTGCCGATGGTCCTGCTCGCGGGCGTCTTCGCGCTGTTCGTCGTCCTCGTGGGACGGCTGCGCGGCGTGCGGGCGCTGGTCGGCCTCGCACTGAGCTTCGCCGTGCTGAGCCTGTTCATCCTGCCCGCGATACTTCAGGGGTCGAATCCCCTGGTGGTGGCCGTCGTCGGGGGCAGCGCGATCATGCTGGCGACGTTGTATCTGTGCCACGGGCTGTCCGCCCGTACCTCCGTGGCCGTCCTGGGCACGCTGATCTCACTGCTGCTGATCGGCGTGCTCGGCTCGCTCTTCATCGGCTGGGCGCATCTGACGGGCAACACCGACGACCAGACGGGCCTGGTGCACGGCCTCTTCCCCGGCATCGGCATTCAGGGCCTGCTGCTGGCCGGAGTGCTGATCGGCTCGCTGGGCGTGCTGGACGACGTGACCGTCACGCAGACCTCGGCGGTGTGGGAGCTGAAGGAGGCCGATCCGGGCGCCGGCTGGCGGAAGCTGTACGGAGCGGCGATGCGCATCGGCCGCGACCACATCGCCTCCGTGGTCAACACCCTGGTGCTGGCCTACGCGGGTGCGGCGCTGCCGCTGATGCTGCTGTTCTCCATCGCCCGCAGCGGCGTGACGACGGTGGCGACGAGCGAGGTCGTCGCGGAGGAGATCGTCCGTACGCTCGTCGGCTCGATCGGGCTGGTCGCCTCGGTGCCGGTGACGACGATGCTGGCCGCCCTGGTGGTCTCCTCCGACCGGCACCGTCCGGCGGCCGCCGGGTCTCCGGCCGGGCCGCCGGTGCCGTCCGCGGCGGGCGGCGCGGGCGGCGCGGGCGTCACCGCGGGGCCACCCGCAGGCGCGGACCCGTCCGTCCGTACGGCAGTGCCCGTACGTGCGGAGACCGAGGTCACCACTCGTCGCGGCGGGAAGAGGAGGAAGCCGAAGTGAAGTGACGCACGAGGTAGATGAGACCGCCGACCAGGGCGGCGAAGATCAGCACCTTGAAGAGAACACCGATCAGGAAGCCGACGATGCTGGCGATCAGGCCGCCGAAGACTATGACGGCGACGACCGGGATCGCGACCCACTTCACCCACCACGGCAGGCTTCTCATGATCCCTTTGGCGTCCATGCTCGGCTCCTGTCGGCAGGGCCGGACCGCTCGTCGCGGACCGGCACGGTACGGCTGCGCCGGCGGCACCACTCCGCCGCCGCTCACCACCGATGCTAGAGCGCCCGGGAGCGTGCCGGGAGTGCCGACGACCCCGGCCCTTCCCTGAACCGTCCCCCACCGGGACCCTGAGCCGCCAGGACCTGCAACGGCACCCCACGGCACGGCACGGCACCACACGGCACGCGTGCACGCTCGACCGGCCCGCTCAGCTCTCCGGCGGCGCGAAGACGACCATCACCCGCAGGTCCTCGGCGATGTGGTGGAACTTGTGCGGCACCCCGGCAGGCACGTAGACGATGCTGCCCCGCGCGACCGCGGTCGTCTCGTTCCCCACGGTGATCGCGCCGCGGCCGCTGACGACGAAGTACACCTCGTCCTGCTTGTGCGGCTGCTGGGTGTCGGCCGTGCCCCGGTCCAGCGCGTAGAGCCCGACGGACATGTGGCGCTCCCGCAGGAACTGAAGGTACGCCCCGTCGTGCACGAGCCGCTGCGCCTCCAGCTCCTCCAGCCGGAACTCCTTCATATCCCCGCCCACCCCTTGTCCTTCGTCTCATCCCGCTCGTACGCCGGTGGCCGACTTTACGGCCCACCTGTGACCCGGGAGTCCGGCTCTGCCACGATCACACCATGACGAACTTCCTCATCAAGACGCTCGCGAACGCGGCCGCCCTCGCGGTGGCCACCTGGCTGGTGTCCGGCATCGAACTCACCGGCACCGACACCGGCTCGAAGACGGTGACCCTGATAGTCGTGGCGTTGATCTTCGGCGTCGTGAACTTCGTGGTCAAGCCGCTTCTGAAGTTCATCTCGCTGCCGCTTCTGGTGCTCACCCTCGGCCTGTTCACGCTGGTGATCAACGCACTGATGCTGATGCTCACCTCCTGGGTGGCGGACCAGCTCGACGTGAGCTTCCATGTGGACGGCTTCGGTACGGCGTTCCTCGGCGGCCTGATCATCTCGATCGTGGCGTGGGCGCTCCACATGGTCCTCCCCGACCGGGACTGACGGACGAAGCGACCGAGGACGCACACAGCGAGCACGGAGAGCGCATGGACACCTTCAGCGTCTGTTTCGTCTGCACCGGCAACATCTGCCGGTCGCCCATGGCCGAGGCCGTCTTCCGCTCCCATGTGACGGACGCGGGTCTTCAGGGCCGGGTCACGGTGTCCAGCGCCGGCACCGGCGGGTGGCACGTCGGCGATCCGGCCGACCCGCGCACGGCCGGCGCGCTGGAGTCCGCCGGATACGAACTGGTCCACTCCGCAAGGCAGTTCGACCCCGGCTGGTTCGACGAGTACGACCTGGTCGTGGCCCTCGACGAGGGGCACGAGCGCGAACTGCGCGCCATGGCCCCCACCCCGCGGGACGCCGCGAAGGTACGGCTGCTGCGCAGCTACGACCCGACCGCCTCGGAGCGCGACGGCTTCGGGCTGGACGTGCCCGACCCGTACTACGGCGGCACCCAGGGCTTCGACGACGTGCTGCGGCTCGTGGAGGCCGCCGTGCCCGGCCTGCTCTCCGAGGTGGCCGCGACGCTGGACGGCGGCGAGAGACCCGTGGAGGGCGGGCACGCCGCCGGCGCCGCGCGGGGCGCGTCCGGCGACCGGCACCGGGAAGAGGCCGGCTGATGACCGCGCTCGCCGACCGTGTGGCGCAGCTGACCGGCGCCGGTGAGGCCACCCGTGCGTTCCCCGTCGACGGCGGGGACATCTGCGACGCCTGGAGCATCCAGCTCCGCGGCGGCCCGCACGGCCTGCACCGCAAGGTGTTCGCGAAGACCCTGTCCGACAGCCCGCCCGGCTTCTTCGCCGCGGAGGCCGCCGGGCTCACCCTGCTCGCGGTGACGGGCACGGTGGCCGTGCCGGACGTGCTCGCCGTGGAGGACGACCTGCTCGTACTGGAGTGGCTGGAGCCGGGAGAGGCCACCGCCGAGCAGGCCGACCGCCTCGGGCGTGACCTGGCCGCGCTGCACGACACGACCGCTCTGTCCTACGGGACTCCCGGCCGTACCGCCTACATCGGCCCTCTCACGCTGCCCTCGCCCTCCGCGCCCGTGACCGATCCCGCCGGGTGGCCCGCCTTCCACGCCGAGTACCGCCTGCTGCCGTTCCTGCGGCAGGCCGTCGACGGCGGCGGCATCGAAGCGGACGACGCCCGTGACGTCGAGCGGCTGTGCGAGCGCATCGGCGAGATCGCCGGGCCGCCGCAGCCTCCGGCGCTCATCCACGGCGACCTGTGGTCCGGCAACGTGCACTGGACGACCGGCCAGCCGGGCGCCGCCGGGGGCACGGCAGGCGCCCGCGCCCGCCTCATCGACCCCGCCGCGCAGGGCGGCCATCCGGAGACCGACCTGGCCTTCCTCCAGCTGTTCGGCTGCCCGCAGATCTCCCGTATCCTCGCCGCGTACGACGAAGTACGTCACATCGAGGGCCGCGCCGAACGGGTCCCCCTCCACCAGCTCCACCATCTGCTCGTGCACGCGGTCCTGTTCGGTTCGGGGTACGGCGCGCTGTGCGGGGCCACTGCCCGCGCCGCCCTGGGCTGAGACCGGCAGACGCACCCACTGGGCAGGCACCGGTACGCGCCCTGACAGCGGCACGGCACCGGCCGGCCACCACAGGAGAGCCACCATGACCAGCGACAGCGACGCCACCAGAGTCGTACGGGCGGGCCTCCCGGACGAGCAGCCGTACGAGCCGCCGCTGCCCGGGCCCGTCTTCGCGGCGCATTACCACCTGCCCGGCGAGGTCGCCGCCGCTCCCTACGCGTACGGGCGCGACGCCAACCCCACCTGGAGCGCCCTCGAACGCGCCATCGGCGAACTGGAGTCGCCACCCGGAGCCGGCGAGGAGCCGGTGCACACGGTCGCCTTCGCCTCCGGCATGGGCGCGATCTCCGCCGTGCTGCTCTCCCGGGCGCGCCCCGGCGGCGTCGTCGTGCTGCCCGACGACGGCTACAACCTCCTCGTGCCGCTGCGGGAGCGGCTGAGCGGTCTCGGCGTCGAGGTGCGCACCGCGCCGACCGCCGGCGACGCCCAGCTCGGCAGGCTCGACGGTGCGTCGCTGCTGTGGATCGAATCGCCCTCCAACCCCGGCCTCGACGTGTGCGACATCCGGCGGCTGGCCGACGCCGCACATGAACGCGGCGCGCTGGTCGCCGTCGACAACACCCTCGCGACACCGCTGGGTCAGCGCCCGCTCGAACTCGGCGCGGACTTCTCCGTGGCCAGCGGCACGAAGGCCCTCACCGGGCACGGCGATGTGCTGCTGGGCCATGTCAGCTGCCGTGACGCGGAGTTGGCCGCCTCGGTACGTCAGTGGCGCAAGCTTGTGGGTGCGATCCCCGGGCCGATGGAGGCCTGGCTCGCGCACCGCTCGCTTGCGACGCTCGACGTGCGTACGCAGCGGCAGGCGGCCGGAGCGCTCGCGGTCGCCGGGGCGCTGCTGGACCGCCCCGAGGTCACCGGCGTACGCCATCCCGGGCTGCCCGGCGATCCCGCGCACGGGACCGCCGTGCGGCAGATGCGGCGGTTCGGCTGCGTCGTCTCCTTCACGCTGCCCGGCAAGGAGCACGCCGAGCGCTTTCTCGGGGCGCTGCGCCTCGTCGACGAGGCGACCAGCTTCGGCGGTGTCCGCTCGACGGCGGAGCGGCGCGGACGGTGGGGCGGGGACGCCGTGCCGGAGGGCTTCGTGCGGCTGTCGGTGGGCGTGGAGGACCCGGACGATCTCGTCGCGGATGTCCTGCGCGCACTGGACGTGGCCGCCGGGTAGGGCGGCGCCCCCGGCCGTTCGTGGCCTGCCCTGTGCTGCCTGCCCTGCCTGCCCCTCTACTCCGGTTTGTGCTCGGGCCCGCCGTAGTCGGGACTCGAGTAATCCGGGCTGGAATACCGGGGGCGGAGGCTCTCGTGCTCCTTGCCGTCCGACGGACTGCGGCTGGAGAAGTCCGGGCCGGAGTAGCCGAGCCGCGGCGTGCGCTCCTCGGCCCGCGGTGCCTCATGGGTGGACGGCGCGGCGGCAGCACCGGCGCCCTCGTGGCCGCTGCCGGCACCCGCGCCGTGGCTGCCGCCGCCGGACGGATACCCGGCCAGCGCCTCCGCGAGGAACGGGACTATGCCGCGCTCCAGCAGCGTCTCGCGCCACACCGCACGGGCCGCCGAAACCTCCCTGGCCAGGCGGGACTCGGCTGCCGTGTCGTCATCGGTGCCGCTCGCGGCCGTGGCGTCACCGGGCCGGTTCCGGCGCGCGCCCGCGCCGTTGCGCACGGCCGTCAGCCACAGCTCCGCCATGGCGACGACGATCCCGGCGGCGGCCAGTATCGCGAAGACCCAGCCCGCGCCCCGCATCGGCTCCGCGATGGACGGTTCGGGCGAGACCACTCGCAGCAGGTTGCCGATCAGCAGGAAGATGACGGCCGCCGTCCCCGCGAGCAGCGGGACCAGCACGGAGACCATCGCGAGCAGTCCCGCTCCCGTCGTCTCGCCGACGCCCTCGCCCACACCGGCCAGGCTCAACCCGCCTCCGCCGTCGCGCCGTTCGCCGTCCTCCCCGGGCTCGCCGCTCTCGTCCCTGGCCTGCGGATGCGACGACGACGAGGACGACGTTGCCCGTGACGACGGAGAGGCAGTGTCAACTGCCGGTTGCCGCAGCTGAGTTCGCAGCGCGACGTACTGCTCGTACTCCTCGGCGGCGTCCGCGGCGATGGCGGTGGCGGCGCTGAGCGCCATCACGCGCAGCTGCTGTGCGCTGATCTGCTCGCCCACTGCCGCCAGGGCAGGACGCTTGTCTGCCTCGCGCAGGGCCTCGTCGACGGCCCGTTCGAAGTCGGGCCGGTCTTCGGGCAGCAGGTGAGGAGCGGTGTTCATGTGCATCCCCCGATGCTCCGTAGGGCCTTCGGTGCCGAGGGGGCACTCCCTGGCTTCTCCCCCACGCTTCGCGTGGAGGGCCCCAGGGAGGACCCCCACCCGGGCCGACAGACCCAGGGGGAGGGCGGGGCAGCCACAGCGAGGGTAGGCGAATTCGCAGCAGCAGAACCGATTTTAGTGGGAGTCCGGCACTTCCTGAGAGAGAGTTTCCGGTAATTGCCTCTTCCCGGCAACGTGTTCCGCGCCCCTGCGCGCCCGCCCGTGCCCGCGTACGCCCGCCTTCCTCCTGGGCCCGGCGGCCCGGTGGGCGTCCCCCGGCTGTGCGATCTGGGGGTGCCCCAGCCGTGCGAGGTGGGGGTCCCCCAGCTGTACGAGCGGGAGAGAGAGCCCGGCTAGTCAGCCAACGGCAGCTGTGTGACGAGGAGTTTCCCGTCCATGGTCACCCCGCCGTCCATGGCGATGGCCAGCCCGTCGGCGTACAGGTGCGGGCCGGTCACCTCCGGCAGGACGTCCTCGTCCGCGTCCGCGCCGTCGGCGGCCTCGCCGGCACCGTTGGCGGCGAACTCCCCGAGCAGGTACGGGATGGGGCTGTGCCCGTGCACGATCTGACGGCCGCCGAATACGGTGAGCAGTTCGCGCGCCGCCAGGGAGCCCGTCTCGTCGCGGAAGGCGAAACGCTTGGTGAACTTGCGGAACAGGTCCCAGGTCTCGTCCGCGTCGTTGCGCTGCAGGGCCTCGGTGATGGCGTCGTTCACGCCCTCGATCGTGTTGCCGTAGTCGAGATAGCAGGTGGCGTCCGAGTGCAGCAGGAGGTGCCCGTCGGCCAGCGCCATCGCGTCGAGGCGTGACATCCACTGGATGTGGTGGTCCTCGAGCCGTTCCATGTCGGAGCGCTGACCGCCGTTGAGCAGCCATGCCGCCTGGAACGAGGCAGTGCCGGCGCTGGAGTTGACGGGTGTGTCCCCGAACTTCTTGGCGCCGATCAGCAGCAGTTCGTGGTTGCCCATGAGGGCCTTGCAGTAGCCGCCGGCCGCGGCGGCCTGCGCGGAGAGGTTCATGACGAGGTCGATGACACCGATGCCGTCGGGCCCGCGGTCGGTGAAGTCGCCGAGGAACCACAGCCGGGTGCTGCCGGCGGCCCAGTTGTCCTGGCTGTCGGTGATTCCGGCACCGTGCAGTGCGGCGCGGAGCTCGTCGAGGTAGCCGTGGACGTCGCCGACGACGTAGAGCGGGCCCTCGCCCTCTTCCGCGGCGGGATGCGCGGCCACGTCGACGAGTGTCGGTTCGTGCCCTTCGGGTTGCGCGCCGGAACCGATGACCGGCAGATCGCGTTCCGTCGGGGTGTATCCGTCGTCGGGCTCCTCGGAACTGCCCTCTTCACGCGCGGGAGCCGACGACCGGTGCGCGGAGAAGGGCGGCACGGCAGCCGCGGCACCGGCCGGACCGGCCGGAGAGTGCGCGGCGGCGGGTGCCGGCGGAGCGGTCTCCGGCAGCGCCGGCGGTGTGGTCTGCGCGCGGTGCGCCGGATCTGCGGCCGGTGTTCCCGGTGCGCCCGGTGTTCCCGGGGCTCCGGGGCCGTGCGCGGCGGCACCGCCGCCCTGCAACATCCCGGGTCCCTGACCGGCCCCCTGAGTCATCGACCCCTCCACCATCGCGCGCCGCCGTGCACCTGTCCGGACCTCGCCCTGCCTGCTTCGGCGGGGACTCCCGCCCGTTGCCTGTCACGCCGACCCACGGGTCCACGGTCGCACAGACCGGGATCGGGTTCCGGTGTCGTGCGACCCATCATAGGAACGCCGGTAGCGGCTTGTGACGCACCTGGGGGTGGCAATTGCGGCCCGGCCGCGAGGGGGTGGCGCATTCCTCCGGGAATTCCCCTCTCGTCCTCGGGTGCTGCCGTGGCCCGAATGTCCGTCAGGCGTTTGCCGGATCAGTCCGTACCGGCTCCGGGCCCGGGGCCGGGGGAGCGCGGCGCGCTGACGGTGGTGCGGGGCGGCCGGCGCTGCGACGACGTACGGACGATGAGGTCGGTCGGCATCACCTGCTGCACGGGTGCGTCTTGGCCGATGCCCTCGATGGCGTCGATGAGGAGCTGGATGACCGTGTTGCCGATGCGGCCGGGCTTGAGCGAGAGCGTGGTGATGGGCGGCTCGGTCGTGGCGTAGACGCTGGACTCGCTGCAGCAGACGAGCAGCAGGTCCTCGGGTACGCGCAGTCCGTAGCGCCTGGCCGCGGCGAGCAGGTCCGTGCCGTTGGGGTCGAAGAGCCCGTACACGGCGTCCGGTCGGTCGGGCCTGGCCAGCAGCCGGTCGGCGGCGACGGCGCCCGCGCACGGGTCGTGCGCCGGGTAGGTCTCGTAGACGGGTTCCTGGCCGACGCGGGCGCACCAGTCGAAGTACGCGGTGGTCGACAGCCGTGTGTAGGTGTCGGTGGTGGTGCCGGTCAGCAGGCCGATGCGGCGGGCGCCGGCTTCGGCGAGGTGGTCGAGGAGGCCCTGGACGGCTTCCTCGTGGTCGTTGTCGACCCAGGCCGTGACGGGGAGCGAGCCCGCGGGGCGCCCGTCGGACACGACGGGAAGCCCGGAGCGCACGAGTTCGGTGACGACCGGGTCCTCGTCGGAGGGGTCGATGACGACGGTGCCGTCGAGCGCGACGTTCGACCACAGGTCGTGCCGCGAGGTGGCGGGCAGGATGACCAGTGCGTACCCGCGGGCGAGCGCCGCCGAGGTGGCGGCCCTGGCCATCTCGGCGAAGTACGCGAACTCGGTGAAGGTGAACGGTTCTTCGCCGTACGTGGTGACCGTGAGCCCGATCAGGCCGGACTTGCCTGTGCGGAGTGTGCGGGCGGCGGCCGAGGGCCGGTAGCCGAGGCGCTGGGCCACCTCGCGCACATGGCTGCGGGTGGCGTCGGGGAGGCGGCCTTTGCCGTTGAGCGCGTCGGAGACAGTCGTGATCGAGACGCCGGCCGCGGCGGCGACATCGCGGATGCCCGCGCGCCCGCTCAGCCGGCTTCCCCCGTGTGCCCGGCGCGAGGCCGCTGCCCGGCCCACCTGATGCTTCTCTGCTGCTGTCATGGCGCCCCGATCGTAGGCCCGCCACGGAGGGGGTGCTGGCCACTTCCGGGGGACCCCAGAAGGCACGATTCTGCATGTGCGACGGCAGCCAACTGCCTTGGAATACACGACAGTTGACGACGCATCATGAACTTTGGCCGACTCGGCGGGCGATTGTGCCCACGGATACGGCGATGTTGCGAGGAGGTCTCAACTCACCTTCATGAGTGACGCGCGCCACGGCTCAAGCCACCGGCGCGGCAGTGCGTCATGGGGCTCGCGGCATTTACGTACGCGCCCCCTGGTGGGCGTCCTCGCAGTCCTCCGGCGGACTCCGTCCGTACTCCGCCCCTCCCGGGGCCCGCGGAATACGGCACCGCCTCGCCGACGCTCCCTTGCCCGATTCCTCTTAGGGTTAGCAGTATTGATGTCGGAGGCAGGTACGAGGAGGAGTCAGCGGTGAGCGAGAAGAAGCCCAGGCTGCGCAGCGCGCTCGAAGGCATCCCCACCTACAAGCCGGGCAGGCCGGCCGCTTCCGGGCCCGCCGCGTACAAGCTGTCCTCGAACGAGAACCCGTACCCGCCGCTCCCCGGCGTGCTGGAGACGCTGACGGCGTCGGCCGGCGCCGCCAACCGCTACCCGGACATGGCCTGCACCGGCCTGATGGAGGCGATCGCGGACCGCTTCGGCGTCCCCGTCGAGCATGTGGCCACCGGCACCGGCTCGGTCGGCGTCGCACAGCAGCTGCTGCAGTGCACGGCAGGCCCCGGCGACGAAGTGATCTACGCCTGGCGCTCCTTCGAGGCCTATCCGATCATCACCCAGATCTCCGGCGCCGCCTCTGTGCAGGTGCCTCTGACGGACGGCGAGGAGCACGACCTGGACGCCATGGCCGGCGCCGTCACCGACCGCACCCGCCTGATCTTCGTCTGCAACCCCAACAACCCCACGGGCGTGGCCATCCCGGGGGACGCCCTGGAGCGGTTCCTCGACCGCGTGCCGGACGACGTGCTGGTCGTGCTGGACGAGGCCTACCGCGAGTTCGTACGGGACGAGGGCGTCGTCGACGGTCTGGATCTCTACCGCGACCGCCCCAACGTGTGTGTGCTGCGCACCTTCTCCAAGGCCTATGGTCTGGCCGGCCTGCGGGTCGGCTTCGCCGTCGCCCACGAGCCGGTCGCCGCCGCCCTGCGCAAGACCGCCGTGCCCTTCGGCGTCAGCCAGCTCGCCCAGGACGCCGCGGTCGCCTCACTGCGCAGCGAGAACGAACTGCTGGAGAGGGTCGAGTCGCTCGTCGCCGAGCGTGCGCGCGTCTCGCGTGAGCTGGTCGCCCAGGGCTGGACGGTGCCGGAGTCGCACGCCAACTTCGTCTGGCTGCGGCTCGGTGACCGTACGAGCGCGTTCGCGGCGGCCTGTGAGCAGTCGGGCGTGATGATCCGGCCCTTCCCGGGCGAGGGCGTGCGGGTCTCCGTGGGGGAGACGGAGGCGAACGAGATCTTCCTGCAGACCGCCGCCGCCTTCCGCAAGAGCGAGTTCTGACGCCGGCGCTCCGGGCTGCCTGACGCCCGCGCTCCGCGTCCGCCGGCGGCCGCCGCACCAGGGTTGCGGTGGCCGCCGGGTCTGTTTCCGGACCCCGCTCGTCGTGTCCGAAAAGACCGGTCGTAGTATTTCTTGTGAATGTGAACTCATTCACGAGCACCACTTGTGGTCCGGTCATTCCTGTCCGAACGCGGACGAAACTCCTCGCCGGACGCCGGCCACAGCCGCGAGGCAAAGGAGACAGCCGGTGGAGATGACAGCCCTGGCGCCGGAGACCCTGGCGCGCTGGCAGTTCGGCGTCACGACCGTCTACCACTTCCTGTTCGTTCCCCTGACGATCTCGCTCGCCTCGCTCGTCGCGGGCCTGGAGACGGCGTGGGTGCGCACGGGCAAGGAGAAGTACCTCAGGGCCGCCAAGTTCTGGGGCAAGCTCTTCCTGATCAACATCGCCATGGGTGTGGTGACCGGCATCCTGCAGGAGTTCCAGTTCGGCATGAACTGGTCGGACTACTCGCGTTTCGTCGGGGACGTCTTCGGCGCACCCCTCGCCTTCGAGGCGCTCATCGCCTTCTTCTTCGAGTCCACCTTCATCGGTCTGTGGATCTTCGGCTGGGACAAGCTGCCCAAGCGGATCCACGCGGCCTGCATGTGGATGGTGGCCGTCGGGACCGTGCTGTCCGCGTACTTCATCCTGGCGGCCAACTCCTGGATGCAGCACCCCGTCGGCTACCGCATGAACCCTTCGAGCGGCCGGGCCGAACTCACCGACTTCGTACGGGTGCTCACCCAGAACACGGCCGTCGCGCAGTTCGCGCACACACTCGCCGCCGCCTTCCTCACCGGCGGGGCGTTCATGGTCGGCATCGCCGCGTACCACCTGATGCGTGGACGGCATGTGGCCGTGATGCGCTCCTCGCTGCGGCTCGGTCTCGTCACGATGGCACTCGCCGGAGTGCTCACCGCCGTCACCGGCGACCGGCTGGGGAAGATCATGTACGACCAGCAGCCGATGAAGATGGCCGCCGCCGAAGCGCTGTGGGAGACCAAGGGGCCGGCGCCGTTCTCGCTCTTCGCCTACGGCGACGTGGGTCCCCCGAAGACCGGCCACAACAAGGTCGCCGTCGAGATCCCCGGGCTGCTCTCGTTCCTGGCACACGACAACTTCTCCGAACCCGTCCCCGGCATCAAGGACACCGAGGACGCGCTGCGTGAGAAGTACGGCGACAAGTTCGACATCGCCGACTACCGGCCCAACATCCCGCTCGCCTACTGGTCGTTCCGGTGGATGATCGGCTTCGGGATGTCCTCCTTCGCGCTCGGCGCCGCCGGGCTGTATCTCACCCGCCGCCGGCTCTGGCTCTCGCCACGGCTGCGCACGTCGGACGAGGAGGTGCCGCGCCTCGCCCTCACCCGCGAGCGCGAACTCGGCCCCGCCCTCACCGGCTGGTACTGGCGGCTCGCCCTGCTGACCCTGGCGTTCCCGCTGATCGCCAACTCGTGGGGCTGGATCTTCACCGAGACCGGCCGGCAGCCCTGGGTCGTCTACGGCGTGCTGCCGACCGCCGCGGGCGTCTCGCCCAGTGTCAGCCAGGCGGAGGTCGTCACCTCGATGAGCGTCTTCATCGCCCTGTACGCGGTGCTCGCCGTCATCGAGGTCAAGCTGCTGGCGAAGTACGTGAAGGCCGGACCGCCCGAGCTGACGGACTCGGACCTCAATCCGCCGACCCGGATCGGCGGTCACGACGCCGACGACCCCGACCGTCCCATGGCCTTCTCCTACTGACCTCCTGCCGACGCAGTCCCCTGACGCCTCCTGCTGAGGAGCACGCGATGCAGCTTCACGACATCTGGTTCGCGGTGATCGCCGTACTGTGGACCGGCTACTTCTTCCTCGAAGGCTTCGACTTCGGCGTGGGCGTGCTCACCCGGCTCCTCGCCCGCGACCGCCGCGAACGGCGCGTACTGATCAACACGATCGGCCCCGTCTGGGACGGCAACGAGGTCTGGCTGCTCACCGCCGCGGGCGCCACCTTCGCCGCCTTCCCCGACTGGTACGCCACGCTCTTCTCCGGCTTCTATCTGCCGCTGCTGGTCATCCTGGTCTGCCTGATCGTCCGCGGTGTCGCGTTCGAGTACCGCGTCAAGCGCACGGAGAAGAGCTGGCAGGACCGCTGGGAGGCGGCCCTGTTCGTCACGTCGCTGCTGCCCGCGTTCCTGTGGGGCGTCGCCTTCGGCAACATCGTCCACGGCGTGCCCATCGGCGCGGACAAGGACTACGCGGGCGGCCTGGCCGATCTGCTCGGCCCGTACGCGCTCCTCGGCGGGCTGGTCACCCTCACCCTGTTCACGTTCCACGGCGCGGTGTTCACGGCGCTGAAGACGACGGGCGGCATCCGGCCGCGCGCCCGGCGTCTGGCAACCGTCCTCGGCCTGGGCTCGTCCGTTCTCACCGCGGTCTTCCTCACCTGGACGCAGCTTCACTCCGGCGACGGCAGGAGCCTCGTCGCCGCGGCGGCCGCCGTCCTCGCGCTGCTCGCCGCCGTCGCCGCCAACGCAGCCGGACGTGAGGGCTGGGCCTTCGGGCTGTCCGGGGTGACCATCGCCGGGACGGTGGCCGCCCTGTTCCTCGCGCTGTTCCCCGACGTCATGCCCTCGACGCTCGACCCGCGCTGGAGCCTGACCGCGGAGGGCGCCGCGTCCAGCCCGTACACGCTGAAGATCATGACGTGGTGCGCGGCCGTCGCCACGCCCGTCGTCATGCTCTACCAGGGCTGGACGTACTGGGTCTTCCGCAAGCGGATCGGCACCCAGCACATCGCGGAGAACCACTGATGGGGAGGCACCGGTGAGGCCCGTCGACCCCCGCCTGCTCACCTACGCGCGCACCACCCGCGTCTTCCTCGTCGCGTCGGTGGTGCTGGGGCTGGCCTCGGCGCTGCTCGTCATCGGGCAGGCCGTGCTGATCGCGGACATCGTCGTCCGGGCCTTCCAGGACGACGCCGCGGTGAGCACCCAGCTGCTGCTGCTCGTCGCGGTCACGGCCGGCCGGGCCCTGGTCTCCTGGCTCACCGAACTCGCGGCGCACCGCTCGAGCGCGGCGGTCAAGTCCGAGCTGCGCACCCGGCTGCTGGACCACGCCGCGGCCCTCGGGCCCTACGGGCAGGCGGACCTGCGCACCGGCGAACTGGCGACGCTCGCCACCCGCGGGATCGACGCCCTCGACGGCTACTTCTCCCGCTACCTTCCCCAACTGGCCCTGGCCGTCGTCGTTCCCGTGGCCGTGCTGGCGCACATCGTGACGGCGGACTGGGTCTCGGCGGTGGTCGTCCTCGTCACGCTCCCCCTCATCCCGCTCTTCATGGCCCTCGTCGGCTGGGCGACGCAAACCCACACGGACCGCCGGTGGCGGCTGCTCTCCCGGCTCTCCGGTCACTTCCTCGACGTCGTCGCGGGCCTGCCCACGCTCAAGGTCTTCGGCCGCGCCAAGGCGCAGGCCCGCAACATCCGTGCCATCACGGCCGACTACCGCCGGGCCACCCTGCGCACCCTGCGCATCGCCTTCCTCTCCTCGCTGGTGCTGGAACTGCTCGCCACGATCTCCGTGGCGCTGGTGGCGGTCGGCATCGGCATGCGCCTGGTACACGGCGAACTCGACCTGTACACGGGCCTGTTGGTCCTCGTGCTCGCGCCGGAGGCGTATCTGCCGCTGCGCCAGGTCGGTACCCACTACCACGCCGCCGCCGAGGGGCTGTCCGCCGCCGAGGAGGTCTTCGCCGTCCTCGCCGAGCCGTTGCCGCACTCCCCGCGGGCCTCTCGGCCCGGGTCGTGGTCCCCCCAGCGCAGCGAGGGGGAGGGGTCCCACGGTGCCGCCGCCCCCGACCTGCGCGGTGCCGTCATCACCGTCGACGGGCTCCGCGTACGCCACGAGGGCCGCGACCACGACTCCCTCCCGGCGACGGACCTGACACTGCGGCCGGGAGAGACGGTCGCCCTGACGGGGCCCTCCGGCGTGGGGAAGTCCACCCTGCTCCACGCGCTGCTCGGCTTCGCACGGCCCGCTTCGGGCGCCGTACGCGTCGACGGGACCGACCTGCGGGAGCTCGAACTCCCGGACTGGCACGCGCAGATCGCCTGGGTGCCCCAGCACCCGCACCTCTTCGCGGGCACGGTCGCCGGCAACGTACGCCTGGCCGACCCGGACGCCACCGACGCCGAGGTCTCAGCCGCCCTCGCCGCGGCGGAAGCCGGTCTCGACCCGGACACCGTCCTCGGCGAGAGCGGGACCGGCATCTCCGCGGGCCAGCGTCAACGCGTCGCCCTGGCACGGGCGTTCCTCAGCGGGCGGCCGCTGCTGCTGCTCGACGAGCCGACGGCGGCCCTGGACGGCGACACCGAGGCGTCGGTCGCCGGAACGCTCCGCCGGCACGCGGAGGACCGCACCGTCCTGCTCGTCACCCACCGCCCGGCCCTCCTGGCCGCCGCCGACCGCGTGGTCACCCTGCCGGCGCCCCGGGCCGCGGCACCGCTCCTCACGAAGCGGCAGCCGGCAGCGCGGACGGCGGGGAACGTGTCCGAAGGACCCGGCGCGCCGGCGCGGTCTGAACCGCAGCGGGACGACGGCGCGGGGGGAACGGAAGGGGCGGCGGAGCCGGAACGGCCCGGTGCCGAAGCCGCCCGTCACGTGGTCGCCGGGGAAGCTGTCGCCGGGGGCGCTGTAGCCGGGCGCGTGCCGCGCGGCCCCCGCCTGGCCGCGTCGGCCGCCCTCGGCTCGCTCGCCCTCCTCTCCGCCGTCGGCCTCATGGCCACCTCCGGCTGGCTGATCTCCCGCGCCTCCCAGCAGCCGCCCGTCCTCTACCTGATGGTGGCGGTCACCGCGACCCGCGCGTTCGGCATCGGCCGCGCCGTCTTCCGCTATGCCGAGCGGCTCGTCTCGCACGACGCCGTGCTCCGCGTGCTCGCCGACGTACGCGTCCGCGTCTACCGGAGGCTCGAACGCCTCGCCCCCGCCGCCCTCGGCCGCACCCACCGCGGCGATCTCCTCACCCGGCTCGTCGGCGACGTGGACGCCCTCCAGGACCGCTTCCTGCGCTGGCTGCTGCCCGCCGCCGTCGCAGCGGTCACCGGTCTCGCCGCGGTCGCCTTCACCGGAGCGCTGCTGCCCGCCGCCGGTGCCGCGCTCGCCGCCGGGCTGCTCCTGGCCGGTGCCGCCGTTCCGGCCGTCACCGGTGCGCTCTCCCGCCGTACGGAGCGCAGACTCGCCCCGGCGCGGGCCGCGTTGACGACCAGGGTGGTCGATCTCCTCACCGGTACCGGCGAGTTGACGGTCGCGGGTGCGCTGCCCGCACGTAAGGAGGCGGCACGCGCCGCCGACCGCTCCCTCACCCGGATCGCCGCCCGCTCCGCCGCCGCGACCGCCCTCGGCTCCGGACTGTCGGCCCTCGTGTGCGGCCTCACCGTGACCGCCGCCGCGTGGGCCGGGACTGCGGCGGTGCACGCGGGGCGGCTCGAAGGGGTGTGGCTCGCGGCGGTCGTGCTCACACCGCTCGCCGCGTTCGAGGCCGTGAACGGAATGCCGCTCGCCGTCCAGTACCGGCAGCGCGCGCGCCGTTCCGCCGAGCGCCTCCAGGACGTCCTGGACGCCCCCGAACCCGTACGGGAGCCGGCGCTGCCCGTGCCCGCCCCCGCCTCGCCGCTCCCGGTCACGCTCCAGGGGGTGACCGTGCGATACCCGGACGAGGAGCGTACGGACCGGGAGCGTACGGGCGGGACGCGTACCGGCAGGGAGCACGCGGACGGCGCCGGTCAGGGCGCGTACCGGGCGCCTCCGCCGCTCGCCGCGTTCGACCTCACGCTCACGCCCGGCCACCGGGTCGCCGTCGTCGGCGCCTCGGGCTCCGGCAAGACCACTCTCGCCCGTACGCTGCTGCGCTTCCTGGACGCGGAGAGCGGCTCGTACACGCTCGGCGGCGGTCCGGAGGGCGCGGGCGTACCGGTCACCGCCCTCGACTCCGACGACGTGCGCCGCTTCGTCGGCTTGTGCGCGCAGGACGCGCACGTCTTCGACAGCTCGCTGCGCGAGAACCTCCTCCTCGCGCGCAAGGACGCCACGGACGCCGCCCTGCGCAAGGCGCTCGCGGCATCGCGGCTGGAGACCTGGACGGACATGCTTCCGGACGGCCTGGACACGCTCGTCGGGGAGCACGGCGCGCGCCTGTCAGGCGGCGAGCGTCAACGGCTGGCGCTCGCCCGTGCGTTGCTCGCGGACTTCCCCGTCCTCGTACTGGACGAGCCCGCCGAACACCTCGACCTGCCCACGGCCGACTCCCTCACCGCAGACCTGCTGGCCGCCACCGAGGGGCGCACGACGGTCCTGATCACGCACAGGCTCAAGGGCCTGGACGCGGTGGACGAGGTGATCGTGCTGGACGGCGGCCGCACCGTCGAACGCGGTACGTACGGTCAACTGGCCGGCGCCGGAGGGCCGTTCAGCCGGATGCTTGCCCGTGAAGCGGCGAGCGACGCCCAGCGGCACCCCGGACCGCAGGACCCCCGCGGCCACCCGGACCGCCACGGCCACCCGGACCACCCGGCGTCCCGCCGGGAGCGGCGTCCGGCCGCCGGCGGCCGTGCCGGAGCAGCAGCCTCTCGATGATCTCGGCGACTCCGTCGGCCTCGTTGGAGGACGTGTGGTCCGTCGTCGCGGCGAGCACGTCGGGATGGGCGTTGGCCATCGCGTAGGACGTGCCCGCCCAGCTCAGCATCTCCAGGTCGTTGGGCATGTCACCGAAGGCGACGACCTCCTCCGGCAGGATGCCCCGCTCCGCGCAGCACCGCGCCAGCGTGCTGGCCTTGCTGACGCCCGAGCCGCTGATCTCCAGCAGCGCTGACTTGCTGGATCGCGTGAACTGGGCGTGCGCGCCCGCCACTTTGCGTCCCAGGGCGAGGAATGCGTCCGGTTCCAGCTCCGGGTGGTGTGCGAGCAGCTTGAGCACGGGCTCCTCGTGCTCCGGGCCGAGAAGCTTCTCCGCCGGTGCGACGATCCCGAGGGGGTCGGGGTGGAGTGCCGGGTACTCGGGGTCGAAGTGGATGCCGCCGGTGCGTTCGATGGCGAAGCTCACTCCGGGCGCGGCCTCCCGCAGCGCGCGGACGACCGCCAGCGCGTCGTAACGGTCCAGCGCACGGACCTCGACGACCTGCCGTCCGCGGTGCAGGTCGACGACCGCGGCACCGTTCGCGCAGATGGCGAGCCCGTGGCCGTGCACGTGGTCGCTGACGACGCCCATCCAGCGGGCCGGGCGGCCGGTCACGAAGAACACGTCGAGCCCCGCGGCCTCTGCTGCGGCGAGCGCGGCGACCGTACGTTCGGAGACGGTCTTGTCGTTGCGCAGCAGGGTGCCGTCGAGGTCCGTGGCGATCAGGCGGGGGCGTACCGGACGGGACGCGCCGGGCGCCACAGCCGCGACGGCCGAGGGCGCCGCGACGGCCGAGGACGCAGCGGGGGCCGAGGGGGCCGTGGGGGCGGCCGGCGGGGCGTCGCCGAAGGGCGAGGCCACGCGGGAATCGACTGCCGGATCGGTGGGGGGAGCGCTGGTGGCTCGGAATGCGGGCGGCTCAGTCACAGCGACCATCTTCCCGCATATGTACGCACACCCGTGCGGAGGGTTCCCCCGATGAGCGGACAGGGTGTCCGGGCCTTCGTCGCGCCATGTCACCGCCGGACCTCGACCTCGGGGTAGGTCTCGGTGTAGCTGTCGCCGTCGGCGCCGAAATAGGTGCAGGTGCGTGCGTCCAGGTCGACGTCGTACCAGACGACGCCGGCGTTCCAGCAGCCCTGGACGAACTCGGGGAACGTGGTCTCGCCCGCCTGGTCGGCGCGGAGTGCCGCGATCACCGCACGGCGGTCGAACCCCGGGACGCCCGCCATGCCCGTGACCAGGGGCGTGCCCTGTACGGCCACGGGCCCGGCGCCCGTGAGGTAGAGCATCGCGTTCGACGGCACAGCCATCCGGCAACGGGTGACCCCCGACTGCCGGAGCGTCTCGGCGAGGTAGGGGAAGCCGTCGGACTTCGGGCGGACGGCGTCCGCGCGCTCCAGGGCGGCCTTCAGGTTGGTGATCGCGTGGCTCATTCTCGTCTCCTGTGCGGGCTGGTGCGGGGGCCGGTGCGGGTGTGCGGTCTCCCCGCGGCTAGGATGACAACAGATATACGGAGTGACAACATGTTGTCAATGAGAGCGGTGTCGTATGCCGGACGAGATGGCCCTGCTGGTCGCGGACGTCTACGAGGCGGCGGGTCTGCTGCGCCGGTCCGGGGAGGCGGTGGCGGCGGAGGAAGGTCAGACGCAGGCTCGGTGGCAGCTGCTCAGCGTCGTCTCCGCCGGCCCGCTCAGCGTGGCCCGGGCGGCGCGCCGGCTCGGCATCTCACGGCAGGGGGTGCAGCGCGTCGCCAACGACCTCGTCCGTGAGGAACTGGCCGTCTTCGAGGCCAACCCGGATCACCGGAGCTCACCGCTCCTGTCGCTCACCGCCGAGGGGCAGGAGACGCTGAGCCGGATCACCGCCCGCGCCGCGGGGCTCAACGGCACGCTGACCGCAGGCATCCCGCCCGGCGAGATCGCCGCCGCCCGCGCGCTGCTGCGGCGCCTCATCGGGCGGCTGCGGACGCCGGAGGACGACCCGGGGCCCGGCCCGGCGGACTAGACGACACCGGGCCCGGCCGGACGGATCAGATGTGCCCGGCCCGACGGACTGGATGTGCCCCTGCCGGGCGGACCGGGGGCGCCGGCGGAGTCACGCCGCGCCGCGCAGCTGCGCGAGCCCCTCGGTGGCGATGCGTTCGAAGACCGCTTCGTCGGCCGCGAACTGCGTGTCCGCGATCGGCCAGTGCAGCACGATCTCGGTGATGCCCGCCTCCGCGTACTTCCCGGCGAAATCCACGAAGGCGTCGACGGACTCCAGGGGGCTCCCGGGAACGAATCCCGTGAGCAGGACCTTCTCCAGCTCCGAGGCGTCGCGCCCGGTCTGGTCGCAGGCCGTGCCGAGGCGGACGATCTGGTCGCGTACGGCCTGCAGTCCCTCGGCGGGGGTGCCGCCCGCGGCGACGCGGGGGTCGCCCGTGGTCACCCATGCCTGGCCGTAGCGTCCGGCGAGCAGCATGCCGCGGGGGCCGGTCGCGGCGACGGCGAAGGGGAGGCGGGGCCGCTGCAGACAGCCCGGGATGCCGCGTACCTCGTGAGCCGAGTAGAAGGTGCCGTCGTAGGAGACGACCGGTTCGCGCAGCAGCCGGTCGAGCAGCGGCACGAACTCGGCGAAGCGGTCCGCGCGTTCACGCGGCGTCCACGGCTGCCGGCCGAGCGCCGTCGCGTCGAAGCCGTTGCCGCCCGCGCCGACACCCAGGGTGAGGCGGCCGCCGCTGATGTCGTCCAGGGACATCAGCTCCTTGGCCAGCGTCACGGGGTGCCTGAAGTTGGGCGAGGTGACGAGGGTGCCCAGGCGGAGCCGCGAAGTGGCGGCCGCGGCGGCGGTGAGGACGGGCAGGGCGCCGAACCACGGTCCGTCCCGGAACTCGGCCCGCCACGAGAGGTGGTCGTAGGTGTAGGCGGCGTGGAAGCCCAGTTCCTCCGCGCGCTGCCACCGACGGCACCCGCCCTCGTGCCAGCGCTGGACGGGAAGGATCACGGTGCTCAGTCGCGGGACGTGCGCGGGACGAGGGGAGGAGACCATGGCGCCGAGCCTACGGCCGTGGCGCGCGGGACGGTCGCGCCGGGTCAGGTCACGGCTGCTCTCGGTCATTCGTCACAAAGGAAGTAAAGAGAGGACAATTACCTCATAGGTGACCTCGGGCGAGGGAGGAGCGTCCGTCATGGCAGCAGCTCGTGGGCGATACGTCGCCGACCGTGGGCTGACGAGCCGCATGGTGGTCACGATGTTTCTCATCGGGCTGCTCTACGTGGTGCTGGTCGGTTCGCTGATCGCGGCGATGAGCAACGCCTGGCCACTGATCGTGATCGCGGTGGGTGGCCTCTTCGTCGCGCAGTTCTGGTTCAGCGACCGCATCGCGGCCTTCAGCATGGGAGCCCGGGAGGTCACGCCCGAGCAGGCACCCGAGCTGCACGGTGCGGTCGACAGGCTGTGCGCGCTGGCGGACGTGCCGAAGCCGAAGGTGGCCATGGCCGACAGCGACGTGCCCAACGCCTTCGCCACCGGCCGCAGCCAGCGCAACTCGATGGTCTGCGCGACGACGGGCCTGATGCGGCGGCTGGAACCGGAGGAGGTCGAGGGCGTCCTCTCCCACGAGCTTTCGCACGTCGCACACCGCGATGTCGCCGTGATGACGATCGCCTCCTTCCTGGGCGTACTGGCGGGAGTGCTGACACGCGTCGCGCTGTGGGGAGGCCTGAGCGGCGCCGGGCGGAACGACCAGAGCGGCGCCGGGATCATCCTGCTGGTGATCCCGCTGGTGAGCATCCTCGTGTACATCCTCAGCTTCCTGCTGACCAGGCTGCTCTCGCGCTACCGCGAGCTGTCCGCCGACCGTGCGGGTGCCCTGCTGACGGGACGCCCCTCCGCGCTGGCCTCCGCGCTGACGAAGGTCACCGGACAGATGGCCCGTATCCCCACGCGCGATCTGCGCAAGGCCGAGCCCTTCAACGCCTTCTTCTTCGCACCGGCCTTCTCCGGCGAGACCGTCGCGACGCTCTTCTCCTCGCACCCCCCGCTGGAGCGGCGCCTGGAGCAGCTGAGCCGCATCTCGCAGCAGCTCGGCCGGCAGCAGTGACGCCACCTTCCGGACAGGCCGGCCGGCAGACCGAACTGCAGACCGGCCGGCAGACCGACAGAGAACAGAAACACCGCCCCGACTCGGTACGAGGGACGTGAACCCCGTGGGCCTCCTCGACGCGCTACTGGGCCGCAGCAAGCCCGTACGCCCCGATCTCGACCAGCTCTTCGCCCTGCCTGCCGCCGCGGTGACGCTCCAGGCGGGCGCGGACCTCCTCCCGACGGGGCTGGGGTCGGTGTGCTTCGCGAGCGTCGAGGGCGGCGCCTTCAAGCAGCTGCAGCGCGACGTACGGCAGTTGCTGGACGCGGATGTGGCCCCGGACCCCCGGGGAAGCGAGGGGGAGGGCCCTCAACGCCCTCAACAGGGCGGAATCCCCGTGGAGTTCAGCCAGGACGAGTACGGCTACACGTGGCTGGTCGCACGGCACGCACCGGAGGAGCTGGGCGAGCTCGTCAACGACCTGCACGCCGTGAACACCCTGCTGGAGGAGAACGGATTCGGGCCGCAGCTGCTCTGCTCGCTCGTCGGCTTCAGGGCGGCCGAGCGGGACGGCAGGACCGATGCGGGTGAGGGGGCGGGAGCGGAGGCCGACGCCGCGGCGCACGGCCGCTCGCTCGCCCTCGTCTATCTCTACAAGCGCGGCACGTTCTATCCGTTCGCCCCTCAGCCGGGACGGAAGGAGAAGCGGGACAGCGCACTGGAGCTGCAGATGCGCGGGCTGCTGACCGACGACCTGCCGGTCGAACCTGACCTGGGCCGCTGGTTCCCCGTCTGGGGGGCGCCCGGAATCTAGCCCTCTGCCGCATCCACCTCCCGCGCGCCCATCTCCCGCGCCCATCTCGCGCCCCCTCGCCTCCCTCTCCCTCGCCCATCTCGCGCCCCCTCGCCTCCCTCTCCCTCGCTGCCCGGTCAGGGGCGGTGCCGGGCCCGTTCGCCCGCCACGACGTCGTCGAGATCCGCGATGCGGTGGAGGTTGCGCAGCTGCGGCGCCAGCCGCGGATTCCCGGCCAGCCGCTCCTCGTTGCGGGCGAGGAACCACCAGTACCCGGCCGTGTACGGGCACGCGTCGTCACCGGAGCGCGCGGCGGGCCGGTAGACACAGTCGTGGCAGTAGTCGCTCATACGGTTGATGTAGGCGCCGCCTGCCGCGTACGGCTTCGTGGTGATGGTCCCGCCGTCCGCGTACTGGGACATCCCGATCACGTTGGCGGCCATGACCCACTCGTAGCCGTCGACGAAGCAGCGGTGGAACCAGTCGCTGAGTTCGGCGGGGTTCCATCCGCGCTGCAGGCCGTAGTTGCCCAGGACCATCAGACGCGGAATGTGGTGGGTCCACGCCCGGTCGCGTACGTTGCGCAGCACGTCGGACAGGCAGTGGGCCCGCACGTCCTCGGCGTCGAGTTCGGAGAACCATTCCGGCAGGTGGCGTCGCGCACGCAGGGCGTTGCGCCGTGTGTACTTCCGCCCGAAGTGCCAGTAGGCGTGCCACATGTAGTCGCGCCAGCCGATGAGCTGACGGATGTAGCCCTCGGCGCTGCGCAGGGGCACCTTGCCCTGCCGCCACGCGGACTCGGCGGCACGTGCGCACTCCAAGGGGTGCAGCAGTCCCAGGTTCATCGCCGCGGACAGGGTGCTGTGACTCATTGCCGGGTCCCCGGAGAGCATGGCGTCCTCGTACGGTCCGAATGCCGGCAGCCGCTTCTCGACGAAGTGCTTCAGTGCTCTCCGTGCCTCGGCGCGGGTGGCGGGGAACATCCGCGGTCCGTCGCGGCCGACGAAGGAGACCTCACCCCGCCGTTCGGCGGCGTCCAGGTCGGCCCGCACCTCCGCGTCGATGTCGTCCTCCTGCGGGCGGTACGGCGGGGACAGCCGGAGGCGGTCCTGCGAGGGCGGGGGCTCCCGGTTCTCCCTGTCGAGGTTCCACCGCCCGCCCGCGGGTTCGCCGCCGTCCATGAGGAGGCCGGTCAGGGCCCGGGCGCCCCGGTAGAAGCTCTCCATGCGCAGCGGACTCTTCCCGCGCCCCGCGGCCCACTCCTCGAAGTGGTCGCGGCTGGTGGCGAATCCGCGCGAGGGCAGCACCGTCACCCCGTCGAGACTCCGTACGAACCCGTCGGCCGCGCGGGAGGTGGGCCCGCACACCGTCAGGGGCCCGTGAACCCGGTCCAGTGCCTCGCGGTAAGTCCCGGCCTGTACGAACAGGGCCCGTTCGCCCAGTTCCGCGGCCCTGTGCCGAAGTGCCGAGAGCACCAGATGTGCCTTCTGCCGGTGGAAGCGCCGGCGACGCAGCACAGCTCGGGACTCGATCAGCAGTACCGGCTGGCTCTTCCCGTCGAGGAAGTGCGGGCCGAGCTGATCTGCGAAACACCACCGGCGCTCTGGGTCTGCCATCCGTCCACACTGCTGCAGCGCGGCAGGCTCCGCACACGCAGGCGCCCGTCAGAGTCCGGGCGGGGACGGGGCGACACCGGGCTCGGGCGGGGCGACACCGGGCGGGGACGGGGCGACACCGGGCCGGTATGCAGCAGACACCGGGCCAGGGTGGAGCAGAAACCGGCACACGCCGGCAGACACCCGGAGCGTGCGCGGAACAAGGACGGCAGTCCTCGCCGGACGTCTCCTCAGGAACCGGCCGCGAGGCGGTCCATCGTGCGGGCGTGCACCTCGCGTTCCGCGGCCGAGGCGATGAAGGCGGCAGCCTGCTCGGCACCGACCAGGGCCCTCACCGAGGCGAGGGTCCCCGCTGGGAGAAGCACCGGTTCGGTGACCGGCGCGTTGTCGGCGGCTTCGGCACTCCCGGCGGCTTCGTCGCTCGCGCTGGTTTCGGTGCTGTCGGCGGCTTCGGCGATCCCTGCTCCCGGTTGGCCGACCCCCTGCCCCCCGCCCCCACCCCCGCCCTCCCCCTCCGCCCCGTACGCCCCCTGCCGCAGGTGCTCGCGCAGGCTGCGCGAGGCGAACGTCCGCATGGCGCGGGCCAGTTCGGCGTCGACGGTCTGCTTGGCGAGCGGGCGCAGCCTGCGTACGAGACCCGCGGCCTCCGAAGCCTCCTCGTCCGTGGGGCCGCTTTGCGGACAGCGTCCGAAGATGTGCTGACCCGTGAAGTCCATGAAGCGGGCCGCTATGTGCTCCACCTGCGCCCGCAGTTCGCGGAGATGTCCGGTGAGCGCCAGCAACGGCACGCCCGCACGGTGGAGTTCGGCGGCGACGGCCAGCTCCTGAGGGCTGGGCACGAGGAACTCCCCCGGCCGCTCGGGCAGCGGCACCAGCACCCCCAGTTCGACGGCCTCGGCGACGGCGTCCTCGCTGCGGGCCGAGCCCTTGCCGAAGAGCCCGTCGAGCTCGTCGAGGCTGAGACGCTCCGGCACCTCCTCCGACCACGGCCGCTCGACCTCCGAGACGAGGCCCAGCACTCCGCTCAGCCCGCGGCCCTCGTCCCAGGCCGCCAGCAGCTCCTTGATGGAGGCCAGGGTGTATCCGCGTTCCAGCAGGGCGGATATCTGCCGCAGCCGGGTCAGATGCGAGTCGTCGTAGAGGTTCGCCCGCCCCCGGCGGCCGGGCCGGGGGAGCAGGCCCCGGTCCTGGTACGCACGGATCGTGCGGACGGTGGCGCCGCTGTGCCGCGCCAAGTCCTCGATGCGGTACTCACCTCCTGCACGACCGCCCGGCTCACCTCCTGCGCGACCGCCCGGCTCACCTCCACCGCGCGCCTCCCGCTCTCCGTCGTCCGGCCGCCCCGCGTCCCGCCCGTCCACGCGGGGTTCGCCCCCGGCGGCGGTCACAGCGGTGGCTCGATCCGGGCGATGGCGCGCAGCAGACGCGGCGAGACCCGGGCGAGCACCCGTGCGCCGCGCGCCTCCGGTGTCACGGGGACCACCGCCTGGTTGCGTACGACGGCGCGCATGATCGCCTTGGCGACCTTCTCCGGCGGGTAGTTGCGCAGCTCGTACAGCCGGGTCACCCGCGCCCGGCGGCGTCGCCGCCCGGCCTCGTCGAGGCCGACGAAGTGCGCCGTCCTGGTGATGTCGGTCTTGACCGGGCCCGGACACACCGCCGTGACGCCGATGTCCCGCCCCGCCAGCTCCGCGCGCAGCGACTCGCTCAGCATCAGCACCGCCGCCTTCGACGTGCCGTACGCGGGCAGCAGCCTCGTCGGCTGATAGGCCGCATCCGAGGCGACGTTGACGATGTGGCCGCCCTGGCCCCGCTCCGCCATCTGTGCGCCGAAGAGGCGGCAGCCGTGGATGACACCCCACAGGTTGACGTCGAGCGTCCGCTTCCAGTCCTCGACGCTGGTGTCGAGGAACGGACCCGCGACGCCTATGCCCGCGTTGTTCACGAGGACGTCAACCGTCCCGTACTCCTCCGCGACCCTGGCCGCCAGTTTCTCCATCTGCTGCTGGTCGCCGACGTCGACGGTTTCGGCCCATGCCCGCGGCGCACCTGCGCGCTCCGCCGACTGCGCCGTGTGCGCGGCCCGTTCCCCGTCCACGTCCACGGCGACGACCCGCGCACCGGCCGCCGCGAAGGACAGGGCGGTGGCCCGCCCGATGCCGCTTCCCGCGCCGGTGACCAGCACCAGCCTGCCGCCGAACCGCTCGGCGAACGCCCCTCTGCCGGCGGTGGCCCGCACCGGCTGCTCGGAGCCGCCGGCCCGGCCGGACTCCTGTGCATCGACGAAGTCGCCGATCCAGACGGCCAGTTGGTCGGGCCGGGTGCGCGGAATCCAGTGCTTGGCGTCCAGCGTGCGCCGCGTGAGCCCGGGCGCCCACAACTCCACGTCGTCGTAGAGCCGTTCGCTCAGGAAGACGTCGCGAGTCGGCGTGATCATCTGTACGGGCACGTGGGCGTGGCAGTCCTCACGCGGGTGACGCAGCCTCGCGCGCATGTTGTCGCGGTAGAGCCACGCGCCGTGCGCGGCGTCGCGCGGCAGCGACGACGTCGGATATCCGTCCGCCTGCAGCTTCTCGGCCCTGCGCAGCAGCTTCGGCCAGTACCGCGACAGCGGCCCCCGCCACGCCAGCTCCGGCAGGACCGGGGTGTGCAGCGCGTAGATGTACCAGGAGCGGGCGCCCTGGCCGAGGGTCTGCGCCAGCCGCCGCGGCGTCGGCCGGCTCACCCGCTTCCTGATCCAGTGCCCGAGGTGGTCGAGGGAAGGACCCGACATCGAGGTGAAGGAAGCGATCCGGCCTCTGGTCTCCGGCGCCGTGGCGAACTCCCAGCCCTGTACGGACCCCCAGTCGTGCCCCACCACATGGACCGGCCGCCCAGGGGAGACCGAACCGGTCACGGCCAGGAAGTCCTGCGTGAGCTTCTCCAGCGTGAATCCGCCGCGCAGCGGCTTGGGCGCCGAGGAGCGGCCGCAGCCCCGTACGTCGTAGAGCACCACGTGGAAGCGTTCGCTGAGCCGCCGGGCGACCTTCGACCAGACCTCCTTGCTGTCGGGATAGCCGTGCACCAGCACCACGGTGGGAAGCTCAGCGTCACCCAGCTCCGCGACGCACAGCTCGACGCCCTCCGGAGTGCGCACCCGGCGCTCCCGCGCGCCTTCCAGACCGGGATCGAGGTCGACGCCCGTACCGGTACCGGTGCCCGCGCCCGGACCCCGGCCCTGACCCGCGCCCGGACCCCGGCCCGTGTCCCGGCCCCGGGCCTCGCTGCCGCCGGTGCCCTCGTCGCCGTACCGCTCGCTCACAGCTCCCCCACCCGGTCTGGGCCGGCGGAATCCAACGTGCCCGCCGTGCCCGCGTATTCGACACCGTTCAATGTGACAACGGACGATGGCGGCGTCAATGGGACCTCCCGAGCCTGTGGATACCGGGGGTAAGCACGGGCTGCGCGCCTGACCGGCAGGGCTTTGGCCCCACTTGTCCTACGACCCCCTTAAGGGAGCATCACCCTTCGGTACCAGTCGGATCCAGCCCCCAGGGCGGACGTGACACACGGCTGTGAGGCCCTAGCGTCTGGGGGGTGACTGTGATTGCTATCGAAAGCCTGACCAAGCGGTACCCACGGGTGACCGCCCTGGACCGGCTGACCGTGGGCATCACACCGGGTGTTACCGGCCTGGTGGGCGCCAACGGGGCCGGTAAATCGACCCTCATCAAGATCCTGCTCGGACTCTCCCCCGCGACCGAGGGCGGCGCCACCGTGCTCGGCCTGGACGTCGCACGGGAGGGCTCGGCGATCCGCGAGCGCGTCGGCTACATGCCCGAACACGACTGCCTGCCGCCCGACGTCTCGGCCACCGAGTTCGTCGTCCACATGGCGCGCATGTCCGGGCTCCCCTTCACCGCCGCCCGTGAACGCACGGCGGACACCCTGCGCCACGTCGGCCTGTACGAGGAGCGCTACCGCCCCATGGGCGGCTACTCCACGGGCATGAAGCAACGCGTCAAGCTCGCCCAGGCCCTCGTGCACGACCCGAAGCTGGTGCTGCTCGACGAGCCGACCAACGGCCTCGACCCGGTCGGACGGGACGAGATGCTCGCGCTGATCCGCCGCGTCCACACGGACTTCGGCATCTCCGTGCTGGTCACGTCCCACCTCCTGGGCGAGCTGGAACGCACCTGCGACCACGTCGTCGTCATCGACGGCGGCAGGCTGCTGCGCGCCTCCAGCACCGCCGACTTCACCAAGAGCACCCCGTCCCTGGCGGTCGAGGTCACCGACACCGACGCCCACCCGGACGGTACGGAGGCGCTGCGCGCCGCGCTCGTCGCCGCCGGGCTCTCCGCGCAGGCACCCGGCGCGGCGGGCGCACCCGGTGCCGGACACCTGCTCATGGTCGACGCCACCGACGAGTCGGCGTACGACACCGTCCGCGACACCGTCATAGAACTCGGCCTCGGCCTGGTGCGGATGGAACAGCGCCGCCACCACATCGCCGAGGTCTTCCACACGGACAGCGGCGCCGGCGCGTCCGACGCCGGTGACGGAGCCGCCGCGGCCGCTCCCGCCGGCGTCCCGGCCGCCCACGACCGCGAACTCCAGCCGCAGAAGGGGGGCAGCGGCGATGCCGTCTGAGCCTCACGCCGGTACGCCCGTCGCCACCGCCGGCAAGCCGCCGGGGCAGCGCGGCGAGGACGTCATCCACAACATCGGCTACCGCAACTACGAGGGCGCCCGCCTCGGCCGCCGCTACGCACGGACGTCCCTCTTCCAGCAGTCCCTGCGCGGTGCGTACGGGCTCGGCCGTTCGGCCAAGTCCAAGGTCCTGCCGATGATCCTCTTCGCGGTCATGTGCGTGCCCGCCGCGATCGTCGTCGCCGTCACGGTCTTCACCAAGGCCAAGGAGATGCCGGTCGGCTACAACGAGTACGTCATCATCATGCAGCCGGTCATCGGCGTCTTCATCGCGGCCATGGCACCCCAGGCCGTCTCGCTCGACCTGCGTTTCCGCGTCGTACCGCTGTACTTCTCCCGCCCCATCGAGCGCAGCGACTACGTCGGAGCGAAGTACGCGGCCCTCGCCGCCGCGATCTTCGTCTTCACGGCGACGTCGGCGCTCATCCTCTACGTCGGTGCGCTGCTGGCCAAGCTCGACTTCGGCGACGAGACGAAGGGCTTCGCGCTGGGGCTCGTGTGCTGCCTCGTGTTCTCCGTGCTGCACGCGGGCATCGCGCTGGCGGTGGCCGCGGCGACACCGCGGCGCGGATTCGGCGTCGCGGCGATCATCGCCGTGCTGACGATTCCGTACATGCTCGTCAACGCCCTTCAGGCGATCGTCGCCTCCCAGGACAACGACCCGGCCGTCGGCTGGCTCGGCCTGGCGTCGCCCGGATCGCTCGTCGACGGCCTGCAGAGCAAGTTCCTGGACGGCAAGCACTCCTTCCCGGGCGGGCCGCCGGACCTGACCGGCGCGCAGGCCTCCGCCTACGCGCTGCTCACCGTCCTGCTCATCGCCGGCACGTACGCCCTGCTGCTGCGGCGCTACCGGAAGGCCGGGCTGTGACCGGCCACCCGTCCCCTCGCGCTCCGCGCCCGGGAGACCCCAAGGCCGCCGCGACCCTCGGAAGGAACGGGCTGCGCCCATGACGTCCCACCCGTCGCCCGCCGCCACCCTCGGAAGGAATGGGCTGCGCCCATGACGACTATTCATATCGACCACACCTCCCGCTGGTTCGGGAACGTCGTGGCCGTCAACGACATCACCATGGACATCGGGCCCGGCGTGACGGGCCTCCTGGGCCCGAACGGCGCCGGCAAGTCCACCCTCATCAACATGATGGGCGGCTTCCTGCCCCCCTCGACCGGGGGCGTCACGCTGGACGGGGCGCCGATCTGGCGCAACCAGAACGCGTACAAGGAGATCGGTCTCGTACCCGAGCGGGAGGGGATGTACGACTTCCTCACCGGCTGGGAGTTCGTGCTGGCCAACGCCGAGCTGCACAAGCTGTCCGACCCCGCGTCGGCCGCCCGCAAGGCGCTCGCCACCGTCGAGATGACGGACGCGCAGGACCGCAAGATCTCCACGTACAGCAAGGGCATGCGGCAGCGCGTGAAGATGGCCTCCGCCCTCGTCCACGACCCGTCCGTGCTGCTGCTCGACGAACCGTTCAACGGCATGGACCCGCGTCAGCGCATGCAACTGATGCAGCTGCTGCGGCAGATGGGCGAGACGGGCCGCACCGTGCTCTTCTCCTCGCACATCCTGGAGGAGGTCGAGCAGCTCGCCTCGCACATCGAGGTCGTCGTCGCCGGCAGGCACGCCGCCAGCGGCGACTTCCGGAAGATCCGCCGCCTGATGACGGACCGGCCGCACCGCTACCTCGTACGCTCCAGCGACGACCGGCGCCTCGCGGCGGCCCTCATCGCGGACGCCTCGACGGCTGGGATCGAGCTCGACTGGAACGAGAAGGCCCTGCAGATCCAGGCCATCGACTTCGGCCGGTTCACGGACGTCCTTCCCCGGCTCGCCCGCGAGCACGGCATCCGGCTCTACACGGTCTCGCCCTCGGACGAGTCCCTGGAGAGCGTCTTCTCGTACCTCGTCGCGGCCTGAAGGGAGCCTTCACGATGTACAACCAGACAGTCGCACGGCTCACCTACAAGGCCCTGCTGGGGCGCCGCCGCGCGCTGCTGCTGTTCGCGCTGCCGCTGCTGCTGCTCGTCGTGGCCGTCGCCGTGCGCCTCCTCGGCGACGTGGACGACGACGTCACGAAGCAGCTGCTGGGCGGCTTCGCGATGGCCACCATCGTCCCGCTCATCGGCGTCGTCGCGGGTACGGGCGCCATCGGCCCGGAGATCGACGACGGCTCGGTCGTCTATCTGCTGGCCAAACCGACCAGGCGCGCGGGCATCATCATCACCAAACTGATCGTCGCCATCGGCGTGACCGTCGCCTTCTCGGCGATCCCGGTGTTCCTCGCGGGCTACATCCTCAACGGCAACAGCCAGCAGATCGCCGTGGCCTACGCGGCTGCCGCCGCAGCCGCATCCGTCGCCTACAGCGCGCTGTTCCTGCTGCTGGGCACGGTCTCCCGGCACGCCGTCGTGATCGGCCTGGTCTACGCGCTGATCTGGGAGGCCCTCTTCGGCAGCATGGTGCCGGGGGCACGGGAGCTGTCCGTACAGCAGTGGGCCCTGACCTTGGCGCAGAAGATCGGCGGCAGCGGCGCCGGCATCACCTCCGAGGTGGGCCTGACGATGGGCGTGACGCTGCTGGCCGCCGCCACCGTGGGCGGCGCCTGGTATGCGAGCCGCAGGCTGCGCGTCTTCACGCTCGCAGGGGAGGAGTGAGAGCGCACACCGCCCGCGGCACAGGCAGGGGTGGGGGCTACGGTCACGCGTGACCGTAGCCCCCACCCCTGCGGGGTCCTCACCCGGGGGTGGCGGGGCACCCGGGAGTCCGCCCGGCGGGGGTGCCCCGGTGCCGTCCGTCAACGGGTGCGGCGGCCGTTCGACCAGCAGGTGAGACGCCCCGGCACGTCCCGCCGCCGGCGCGGCTAACGTGGCCTCATGTCACCAGCGAGCCGCTACACCTACCTCGGCCCTGAGGGGACCTTCACCGAGGCCGCCCTGCGTTCCCTCCCCGAGGCCGCCACCCGTGAGCTGACGCCGATGGTGTCCGTTCCCACGGCCCTGGACGCCGTGCGCAACAAGGAGGCGGCAGCAGCCCTCGTCCCCATCGAGAACTCGGTCGAGGGCGGCGTCACCGCGACGCTCGACGAGCTGGCGAGCGGCCGCCCGCTGATGATCTACCGCGAGGTGCTGCTGCCGATCGCCTTCGCGCTGCTGGCCCGGCCCGGCACCCCGCTGGAGAGCATCAAGACGGTGACGGGGCACCCCGTCGCGCAGCCGCAGGTGCGGCGCTGGATGGCGGAGCACATCCCGGACGCGGTGTGGGAGTCGGCGGCGTCCAACGCCGACGGGGCGCGGCTGGTGCAGGAGGGCCGCTACGACGCGGCGTTCGCCGGGGAGTTCGCGGCGGCCACGTACGGGCTGGAGCCGCTGGTGACGGACATCCACGACGTGGACAACGCGGCCACGCGCTTCGTTCTCGTGGGACGCCCCGCGCGGCCCGCGGCGGCGACCGGATCCGACAAGACCTCGGTCGTCTTCTGGCTGCGCGACGACCACCCGGGTGCGCTGCTGGAGGTGCTGCAGGAGTTCGCCTCGCGCGGTGTGAACATGATGCGCATCGAGTCGCGTCCGACGGGTGAGGGGATCGGGCGCTACTGCTTCTCGGTGGACTGCGAGGGCCATCTGCAGGACCGCCGGGTGGGGGACGTGCTCATGGGGCTGAAGCGCTCTTGCGAACAGGTGCGCTATCTCGGCTCGTACCCGCGTGCGGACGGCGGGCACGCGGCGGAGCGGCCCGGCACGACGGACGCCGAGTTCGTGGAGTCGGCGGACTGGCTGACGCGGTGCCTGGACGGGCGCGGCTGAACGGGCCGCTACGGGGCCGTGCAAGGGGCGTCGGTGCAGCCCGCAGAGTTATCCACAGGGTGCCGGGCGGGCTGTGCACAACTCGGGAAACCGAAACGGTCATTATCGACAAAGCCCCATGGAGACCACAAACGTGTCCCCAGGCCGTTCTGTTCGGCTTCGTCACAGGTATTCTCCTGAGTCACTCTTCGGTGTGAGTCAACCCCCCTCGAATGAGTGCTTATTACAGGTTTGCTACGGGATTTCCGGGTCGAGCGCGAGCCTCGAGGAACGACCCCCTCCACTATCCACAGCCCCCCGGGGAACCCTGTGGATAATATTTCGGAGGTGGGGGCGGGGTTGTGGATAAGTTTCTCCTCGTCCACCCCCCACTTCCCGCACCTTCTCCTGTCTCCCCCTCCCAACTCCCGTCCGGCAGACGTGAGATGGCTGGTCGCAGCGCCTCCCGCGGCCGCGCGGAAAGCCGTACGCGGAGGCTGCAGGGCCGGCCCGCGGTGCGCGCGAATCCCTCAAGAGGCGTGCGGGTTGAGGGAGTTCCGCGGCGGCGGGTACTCGGTCGAGTCGCCGTGCCCCCACCGGTACCCTGACGGGGTGATTGACCTCCGAGTGCTCCGCGACGACCCCGACCGTGTCCGCGAATCCCAGCGCGCCCGTGGAGAGGACGTCGGCATCGTCGACGCGCTGCTCTCCGCCGACGAACGGCGAAGGTCGTCCAGCGTCAGCTTCGACGAACTGCGTTCCGAGCAGAAGCAGCTCGGCAAGCTGATCCCCAAGGCCGAGGGCGACGAGAAGGCCGACCTGCTGAAGAAGGCAGGCGAACTCTCCGCCGCGGTGAAGGCCGCCGACGCCGAGCAGGACGAAGCGGCAGAGGAGACCCAGCGTCTGCTCCGCCTGCTCGGCAACCTCGTGCACCCCGACGTTCCGGTCGGCGGCGAGGAGGACTTCGCTGTCCGCGAGACGATCGGTGCGCCCCGGGACTTCGCGGCGGAGGGCTTCGAGCCGAAGGACCACCTCGAACTGGGGCAGCTGCTCGGCGCGATCGACGTCGAGCGCGGCGCCAAGGTCTCCGGCTCGCGCTTCTACTACCTCACCGGTATCGGCGCCCTGCTCGAACTCGCGCTGGTCAACGCCGCTGTCGCGCAGGCCACCGAGGCCGGCTTCACGCCCATGCTGACCCCTGCGCTCGTCAAGCCGCAGACCATGGAGGGCACCGGCTTCCTCGGCCAGGCCGCGCAGGACGTCTACCACCTGGAGCAGGACGACCTGTACCTGGTCGGCACCTCCGAAGTCCCCCTCGCCGGCTATCACATGGACGAGATCGTCGACGTCTCCCGGCTGCCGCTGCGCTATGCGGCCTTCTCGCCCTGCTTCCGGCGCGAAGCCGGCTCGTACGGGAAGGACACCCGCGGGATCTTCCGCGTGCATCAGTTCGACAAGGTCGAGATGTTCTCGTACGTCGTGCCGGAGGACTCCGAGGCCGAGCATCTGCGTCTGCTGGAGTGGGAGAAGCAGTGGCTCACCGGTCTTGAGTTGCCCTTCCAGGTGATCGACGTGGCGACGGGCGACCTCGGCTCCTCCGCCGCCCGCAAGTACGACTGCGAGGCGTGGATCCCGACCCAGGGCAAGTACCGCGAGCTGACGTCGACTTCGGACTGCACCGAGTTCCAGTCGCGGAGGCTGTCGATCCGGATGCGCGACGGCAAGCAGGTGCGGCCGCTGGCGACGCTCAACGGCACGCTGTGCGCGGTGCCCCGCACGATCATCGCGCTGCTGGAGAACCACCAGCAGGCGGACGGCTCGGTGCGGGTTCCGGAGCTGCTCCGTCCGTATCTGGGCGGACGGGAGCTCCTGGAGCCGGTGGGCAAGTGAGCGGGACGAGCGGCGTGAGCGGCGTGACACGCGCGCCCTCTCACGGCACCGGCGACGGCGGCTCGTTCCCGTACCGCCTGATCGCGACCGACCTCGACGGCACGCTGCTGCGCGACGACGAGACGGTCTCGGCCCGTACGCGCGCGGCGCTGGCCGCGGCGTCCGCCCGGGGCGTGGCGCACATCGCCGTGACGGGCCGGTCCGTGCCGTGGACGAAGGACATCCTGGCCGGTCTGGACTACAAGGGCCTGGCCGTGTGCGGGCAGGGCGCGCAGGTCTACGACGCGGGCGCCGGGCGTGTGCTCACGTCGGTCACGCTGGACCGGCGGCTGGCACAGCTGGCCGTGAGCAAGATCGAGGCCGAGACGGGCGCCACGCTCCTGCTGGCCGCGTCGCAGGACGGCATCGACGGCGAGGTGCTGGTCGGGCCCGGCTACCGAGACCAGGGCAAGGGCCTGCCGGCGGTGGTGTGCGCCGACCGGGACGAGCTGTGGGCGGCGCCGCTGAACAAGCTCTATCTGCAGCACACCGACCTCGGCACCGACGAGCTGGCGAAGGCCGCCCGCACCGTGACGGGCGACCTGGTGAGCATCACGGTGTCGGGCGAGGACCTGGTGGAGATGCTGCCGCTGGGGCTCAGCAAGGCGAAGGGCCTCTCCATCGCGGCCCGGCGGCTGGGCGTCTCCGCGCGGGAGACGATCGCCTTCGGCGACATGCCGAACGACATCCCGATGCTGGCGTGGGCGGCACACGGCGTCGCGATGGCCGACGCGCATCCCGAACTGCTGGCGGTGGCGGACGAGATCACCGGATCCAACAACGCGGACGGCATCGCGGTGGTGCTGGAGCGCCTGCTGAGCGAGTGACGCACGGCAGGCGCCCGTCCGTCCGCGTACCCCTGAGCCTCCCCGTACCTCCCCTCGTCCTCCCGCGTCCCCGGCGTCCTTCCGCGTCCTCCCCTGCCCTTCCGCGACGCCCAGTCCGTCGGCCGCTTCCGGTCAGGAGCCGACGTACGCCGCGAGGTGCTCGCCGGTGAGGGTGGAGCGGTCGGCGACGAGATCGGCGGGGGTGCCCTCGAAGACGATCCGGCCGCCGTCGTGGCCGGCCCCCGGGCCGAGGTCGATGATCCAGTCGGCGTGCGCCATGACCGCCTGGTGGTGCTCGATGACGATGACGGACTTCCCGGCCTCGACAAGCCGGTCGAGCAGGCCGAGCAATTGCTCAACGTCGGCGAGGTGGAGGCCGGTGGTCGGCTCGTCGAGGATGTAGACGCCGCCCTTCTCGGCCATGTGGACGGCCAGCTTGAGCCGTTGCCGCTCGCCGCCGGACAGCGTGGTGAGCGGCTGGCCGAGGTGCAGGTAGCCGAGCCCGACGTCGGCGAGCCGGTCGAGGATGCGGTGCGCGGCGGGGAGCCGTGCCTCGCCCGCGCCGAAGAACTCCTCGGCTTCGGCCACCGACATCGCGAGCACCTCGCTGATGTCGCGGCCACCGAGGTGGTATTCGAGCACCGATGCCTGGAACCGCTTCCCCTCGCACTCCTCGCAGGTGGTGGCGACGCCGGCCATCATCGCCAGGTCGGTGAAGATGACCCCGGCGCCGTTGCAGTTGGGGCAGGCGCCCTCGGAGTTGGCGCTGAAGAGGCCCGGCTTGACGCCGTTGGCCTTCGCGAAGGCCTTGCGGATGGGGTCGAGCAGTCCGGTGTACGTCGCCGGGTTGCTCCGTCGTGAGCCGCGGATGGCGCCCTGGTCGATCGACACCAGCCCTTCGCCGCCCGTGCCCGGCGTCTTGACCAGCGCCCCGTGCACCAGCGAGCTCTTGCCGGAGCCTGCGACGCCGGTGACCACGCAGAGCACCCCGAGGGGGATGTCCACGTCGACGTCCTGCAGGTTGTGGGTGGCGGCGCCGCGGATCTCCAGCTTTCCGGTGGACTCGCGCACCGTCTCCTTGAGGGCGGCACGGTCGTCGAAGTGGCGGCCGGTCACGGTGCCGCCGGCCCGCAGCCCCTCGACGGTGCCCTCGAAGCAGACGCTGCCGCCCGCCGTACCGGCTCCGGGGCCGAGGTCGACGACGTGGTCGGCGATGGCGATCGTCTCCGGCTTGTGCTCCACGACGAGCACGGTGTTGCCCTTGTCGCGCAGCCGCAGCAGCAGATCGTTCATCCGCTGGATGTCATGGGGGTGCATGCCGATGGTGGGCTCGTCGAAGACGTACGTGGTGTCGGTGAGCGAGGAGCCGAGGTGGCGGATCATCTTGACGCGCTGCGCCTCGCCGCCCGAGAGCGTGCCGGACGCCCGGTCGAGCGAGAGGTAGCCGAGCCCGAGCTCCACGAACGAGTCGAGCGTGTGCTGCAGCGCCGTCAGCAGCGGTGCGACCGATCTCTCCTGAAGGCCGCGGACCCATGCGGCCAGGTCGTTGATCTGCATCGCGCAGGCGTCCGCGATGCTGATCCCCTCGATCTTCGACGACCGGGCCGCCTCGCTGAGGCGGGTGCCGTCGCACTCGGGGCAGGTGGTGAAGGTGACCGCCCGGTCCACGAACTCCCGGATGTGCGGCTGCATCGCCTCCCGGTCCTTGGAGAGGAACGACTTGTGGATCTTGGGGATGAGTCCCTCGAAGGTGAGGTTCACACCTTCGACCTTCACCTTGGTCGGCTCCCGGTGGAGGAAGTCCTGCATCTCCCTCTTGGTGAACTCCCGGATCGGCTTGTCCGGGTCGAGGAGGCCGGACTCCGCGTACGTACGTACGGTCCACCAGCTGTCCGACTTCCAGCCGGGGATGGTGAAAGCGCCGTCGGAGATCGACTTGGAGTCGTCGTAGAGCTGGGTGAGGTCGATGTCGGAGACCGTGCCGCGGCCCTCGCAGCGGGCACACATGCCGCCGGTGCGGGTGAAGGACTGCTTCACCGCCTTCTTGTCGCCGACGGCGATCGCACCGGTCGCCCGCACGGTGGGGACGTTGAAGGCGAACGCGTTGGGCGAGCCGATGTGCGGCTCTCCGAGGCGGCTGAAGAGGATGCGAAGCATCGCGTTGGCGTCGGTCGCGGTGCCGACCGTGGAGCGGGGGTCGGCGCTCATCCGCTGCTGGTCGACGATGATCGCGGTCGTCAGGCCGTCGAGCACGTCGACCTCGGGCCGGGCCAGCGTCGGCATGAAGCCCTGCACGAAGGCGCTGTACGTCTCGTTGATCAGCCGCTGCGACTCGGCGGCGATGGTGTTGAACACCAGCGAGCTCTTGCCCGAGCCCGAGACGCCGGTGAACACCGTCAGCCGGCGCTTCGGGATCTCGATGCTGACGTCCTTGAGGTTGTTCTCCCGCGCGCCGTGCACGCGGATCAGATCGTGGCTGTCGGCGACGTGCAGCTCAGGCGGCTGCGTGTCCCCCCCGGTGGCGGTGCTCATGGTGTCTCCGTCTCTCAGGCGGGGGCGTGCTGGGCCGCCCCCCGTCGGCGTCGCCTGGCCCGATCTGACCGGCTTCGAGTGGTAGGTCTGGTTCTACTTCGTCCGCGCGGCCGTGGCAACGGTCCGCCGGCCGGTTCAGGGCTGCTGCTGGATGCGGATGAGGTTGCCCGCGGGGTCGCGTACGGCGCAGTCGCGAACGCCGTAGGGCTGGTCGACGGGTTCCTGGACGATCTCGGTGTCGCCGCTCTGCAGCCGTTCGAAGGCGGAGTCGAGGTCCGGGGTGGCCAGGAGGAGACTGGCGAAGGTGCCCTTGGCCATCATCTCGGCGATGGTGCGGCTCTCCTCGTCGGTGATGCCGGGGGTGGCGGCCGGCGGGTACAGCACGATGGATGTGCCGGGCTGGCCCGCGGGGCCGACGGTGATCCAGCGCATCCCCTCGTAGCCGACGTCCATGCGCACCTCGAAGCCGAGGGCGTCGCGGAAGAAGGCCAGCGATGCGTCCGGGTCGTCGTGCGGAAGGAAGCTCGCGTGAATGGTGATGTCCATGCCGTCACGCTAGACGCGGCCCGCCCGCCGGTGCTTCTCGATTCCTGACCGGTCTGGTCACCTGCTTCGCCACGCACGGCGGCATCCCCGCCGTCGCAAGCGCCGCCTGCTGCCGGTAGACGCTGGGCGGCACACCGACCAGCTCGGTGAAGCGCGTGCTGAACGTGCCCAGCGACGAGCATCCGACCGCGAAGCACACCTCGGTGACGCTCATGCCGCCGCGGCGCAGCAGCGCCATCGCCCGCTCGATGCGCCGCGTCATCAGGTACGCGTAGGGGGACTCGCCATAGGCGCGCCGGAACTCCCGGCTCAGATGTCCCGCCGACATGTGCGCGCCACGGGCCAGGGCCTCGACGTCCAGCGGTTGCGCGTACTCGCGGTCGATCCGGTCACGCACCCGGCGCAGCCGCGCGAGATCACGCAAGCGCTGCGCGGCGGCCGGGGGCACTCCCCCTCCCCCTCGCACGGCCGGGGGACCCTCGCCTCGCCCGGCAGGCGACCCGGCCGCCGACGCCGGCGGGCGCGCGGCTCCGGAGGAGGGACTGCTGGTCACATGAGCGATCGTGCCACGACGTGGGGGAGTTGCCCAGCGCTCCGGTTCCCCTCCGGGCGGTGCGGGAGAGGGCTCATGCGCCCCGGGCAGCGAACGGTGCTCCTCCGGCGGCTGCCGGGCGGGGGCGCTCCTGGCTTCCCCACGCCGAGTGCTCCCCGGAGCCGAACGTCAGGGCCGCGAAGCGCTCACCGATTCGGCGGTGCGTGGCGGCGTCGGGGTGGAGCTGGTCGGGCAGCGGCAGCTCGGCGAAGTCCGCCTCCCCGTACAGCTCGCGGCCGTCGAGAAAGTACAGGTTCGCGTCGTCGGCGGCCCGCTGCTCGACGATGCGGGCCAGTTCGCCGCGGATGACGCCGAGCGTCAGCTTCCCGGCGGCGCGCTCCGCGGGGTCGCCCGCGGCCCGGAACCGGAGACGCCCCTCACTGAGTTCGCTGAAGTCCGGGGTGCTGGGACCGGGGGTGTCCTCGTGGATCGGGCACAGGACGGGCGAGACGACCAGCAGCGGCGTGGTCGGATGTCCTTCGCGGACGGTGTCGAGGAAGCCGTGCACGGCCGGGGTGAAGGCCCGCAGACGCATCACATCGGTGTTGACCAGATTGATGCCCGCCTTGACGCTGATGAGGTCCGCGGGGGTGTCGCGCATGGCGCGTGCGGTGAACGCGTCGAGGAGGGCGCTGCCGCTCAGGCCGAGATTGATCAGTTCCACGCCGCCGAGGGAGGCGGCCAGCGCGGGCCATGTGCCGGTGGGGCTCGCCGCGTCGGAACCATGGCTGATCGAGCTGCCGTGGTGCAGCCACACCCTGCGGCCGGGGTCGGGCAGCGCTTCGACGGGGGCGTCGGTGCGCAGGGTGATCAGCTCGGTCATCTCGTTGTGCGGCAGCCAGATCTCGACGTCCTTCACACCGCCGGGCAGGCCGGGGAAGCGGACCGTGCCGACCGGGCCGGACCGGGTCTCCGCCGATCCGGTGGTCATGTCCACCGTCAGCACGTTGCCGCCCGTCACACCGGCCTGCCCGGTGAGCCGGCCGTCGACGAGCAGGTCGTAGACCCCGTCCGGGCGGGGCGGGGCGCCGACGTAGGCCATCTTGGTGCGCAGCGTGTCCAGTTCGACTGCGGTGGCGCGGGTACGGAACACCAGCCGGACGCCCGACGGCTGGGCCTCCGCGACGGCCAGCTGCCGGTCGGCGCACTGGGCGCGGGCCCGGGCGGGCAGCCGGTGCGGCAGCACGCCGTGCCCGGTGCTCTCGACGTCGAGTGCGCCGCGCAGGAGGTCCGCGGTGACGGGGGTGGAGATCCAGCCGGTCGCCGTGGACGTACTGGATTCGCTTGATGCGCTCGGTGCGCCGGACGGCCCGTGAACGGGATCTTGCTGGGCGTTCATGACCTCAACCTGTCATCCGGGTGGCCGATCCGCACATGGGTTTCCGGCCCGCCGCGTCCGCACGGAATTCCCCAGGGCGCGGCGTTCCGTCGTGGGGCGGCGGAGTCAGTCCTCGGCGTACATCGCCGTGACCGCCGCGGCGGCGCTGGCCAGCTCGGTCCGGGCGGCGGCGGGTTCGAGCACTTCGACGTCCCCGCCGAACTGCAGGAGCTGGCGCACCGCTCGCAGCACCGGGTAGGCGAGCCGTACGGGGACCCAGCCCTCGGCATCCCCTTCCGCCGAGTCGCCGCCTGCCGGACCGTCGTCACCGTCACCGTCACCGTCCTCGTCCAGTACGAACGGGCCGACGATGCGGCGGAACATCTCAAGGCGCTCCCGCCGCACCCTGGCCTCGACAGGTACGTTCGCGGGCCGCTCCTCGACCTGGCGCCGCAACACCTCCCAGGCGTCGGCGAGTTCGACGCCCTGTCTGCGCTGTACGGGCGCCTCCGTCAGGGTGGCGTCCAGGATGCGGTCGGCGCGGAAGAGCTGCGCGCGCCGGCGCCTGTCCGCGACGAGATACCAGGTGCCGGCCTTCGCCACCAGCCCGTACGGGTCGACGGTGTAGGTGTGCGTGGCGGTCTCGCCACCGTGCCGGTAGCGGATGCGCAGCCGCCGGTCGGTGAAGACGGCCGTGTTGAGGGTGTCGAGGTCCACCCAGGGCTGCGGACGGGTCAGCCAGCGGTCCGGGTCGACAAGGATGCGGCGGCTGGTGAGTTCGGCGGCGGGCCTGTGGGGTGCGGGCAGGGCGGCCATCACCTTGCGCAGGGCGGAGCCGAGTGCGCCGTCCAGGCCGAGCGCGGAGTGTGCGCCCTGCGCGGCGAGTACGAACAGGGCCCGTGCCTCGTCCGAGGTGAGGCCGGTGACGTCGGTGCGGAACCCGGCGAGCAGCGAGATGCCGCCGTGCCTGCCGCGCTCTGCGTAGACGGGGACGCCCGCGGTCGAGAGGGAGCCGACGTCGCGGTAGATGGTGCGGGTCGAGACTTCGAGACGCCGGGCGAGCTCGTCGGCGCGCACCCGGCCGCGGGTCTGGAGCAGCAGCAGGATCGAGAGCAGACGGTCCGACTTCACGTTCACCAGCTTGCCGGAAACCTGACGGCCGGTGTCAGGAAATGGGGGGAGGGTCTCTCCGTCCGCGGGCCGGAGCGCTCGGCACCGCAACTCCCCGACGCCTCAACTCCGCAAGCCCTCATCTCCTCAACTCCTCAAGACCTCAACTCCTCAACTCCCGAACGGAGCTGTCTCCATGAACGCCGAAACGTCCGCCGCCACTCCGGACCCGTCATCTGATCCGCGTCCGCTCTTCGAGCGCGCCGCCGATCAGATGACCTCTCTCTTCGCCGCGGTCCAGCCCGGACAGCTCACCGCCCCCACACCCTGCGAGGAGTTCGACGTGGGCGGTCTCCTCAGCCATGTCGTCGGCGGCACCCTCCGCATCGCCCAGGCCGGCGAGGGCGGCGGCCCCGGCGAGGTCGACCCGGAGGCGAAGGTCGACTCGGGGGTCTCCGGCGTACCGGAGGACGGCTGGACGGAGCCGTACGCGCGGGCCCGCGAGCGCTTCGCGGCAGCCTGGGCCGACGACGCGAAGCTGGACGCACCCGTCACGGTCCCGTGGGGCACGATGCCGGGCCGTTTCGCCGTGGCGGGAAGCGTGATGGAAACGGTCACCCACTCCTGGGACCTGGCGCAGGCGCTCGGACGGCAGGATCTGCTCGATCCCGCTCTGGCGACGTTCGCGCTGGGCGTGGCCCGCCGGGCGGTGCCCGAGGAACGCGGCGAGGGCATTCCGTTCGGCCCTCCGGTGCACGTACCGGAAGGCGCGGACGAGTACGGCCTGCTGGCCGCCTGGCTGGGCAGGACACCCGAAGCGCACAGCACGCGGACGCAGGGCACCCCTCAGGGCGGCGGCCGTGGGTGACGGTGCCAACCGCTCGACGGCCCCGGTGAACCTGTTCCGCTTCCACAACGGGGCACTTGGCCACGTGCCGCAGGAGGAACGGCGGAGTCCGCGCCCGTAGCGGGGGAGCGCGTGCGGTGCGCACGGCAACCGCGAGGACCGGTCACGGAGGAGCAGCCGCACAGGACACCCGCGCAGAACAAGCCGCACAGAACAAGCCGCGCCGAAACAGAGCAGCGCGCCGGGACGGCAACCCTGGACAGGCCGTACCGGCGCGCTGCGATCATCCCTCCAGCAGGCGCTGCCCCACGTACTCGCCCTTCGAGGGCCCGCCCGGAACGGCGAACAGCCCGCTGGCCTCGTGGCGGATGAAGCGCGAGAGCGCGTCGCCCCGGTCGAGTTTCCGCTGCACCGGCACGAAGCCGCGCTGCGGATCGGCCTGCCACGCGATGAAGAGCAGACCGGCGTCCGGCGCCCCGTCGTCGCGGAAGCCGTCGTGGTACGAGAAGGGCCGCCGCAGCATCGCGGCTCCCCCGTTGGTGGCGGGGGCGGTGACCCGTACATGAGCGTCCGCGGCGATGGCGGGGGAGCCGTCGGCGTCCCGCTTCTCGAGGTCGGGGTCGGTGTCCTCGGTGCCACCGGTGAGCGGGGCGCCGTCGGACTTGCGGCGGCCGATGACCTTCTCCTGCTCGCTCAGCGACTCCTTGTCCCAGGTGTCCAGCAGCATCCGGATGCGGCGTACGACGGCGTACGAGCCGTCCGCCATCCACGCCGGTGAGGACGACGAGGGCACGAAGATGCGTCTGTCGAAGTCCTCCTCGGAGCGCTTCGGGTTGTTGGTTCCGTCGACCTGCCCCATCAGGTTGCGCATCGTCATGGGGCGCTTGGTGGCACCGGGAGTGCGGGTGAAGCCGTTCATCTGCCAGCGAAGCCGTGCCGTGCCGTCCGCCTGGCGCTGGATCTCACGCAGCGCGTCGAAGGCGACGAGCCCGTCGTTGCAGCCGATCTGCACCCACAGGTCGCCGTTCGAGAGGTCCTTGTCGAGGGCGTCCCCGGAGAAGTCGGGCAGCGGCGCCAGTTCGCGGGGACGCTCCTTCTCCAGGCCCGTACGGGAGAAGAAGGAGCGGCCGAAGCCGAAGGTCACGGACAGCGAGGACGGCCCGGCGTCGAGCGCGATGCCCGTGGAGTCCGCCGTCGACTCGCCCGCCATCAGTTCGCGTGCCGTCCTCGACCAGCGCTTCAGCAGTTTCGCGGCCTGCTTACGGCCCGCTCCGGAGACGAGGTCGAAGGCGAGGAGATGGCCGAAGGCCTGCAGCGGGGTGGTGATGCCGGCCTGGTGCTTGCCGTGGAAGGGCACTCGCGTGGAGCCGACGGACGACAGCGGCGTGGGGGCCTTGCGATCGGTCCGGGCCACCGCCTGGGCGACCGCACCTCCCGTGGCGCCGACCGCCATACCGGTGGCGCCCGCTGCTCCGACTGTGCTGACGAGGCGACGGCGTGAGACGCCCTGGGGTTCGTGGTCGTGCTGAGTCATGAATGCTTCCTGGCGTGGTCCGGCATGGGCGGGGTGCGCAGGCGGGCCTTCGGCTTCGCCCGTTCATGCGTGCCGGGGTTCGTGCTCCCGGCTGGACGTCGTTCCGCGTCCGTGCTGTTCAGCTATATCTCCTGGGACATCGCGGTAATCACATGGATGATCCGTGTGCGGGTCCGCGTCATGTCCGCCGTGGGTCCTGTGCCGCATCACTTGATCTCTATCGTCTTGCTCTCGGTGACCTGGTCGATGTCGGAGGTGCGGATGGTGACGGAGGCCTTCCACCGTCCCGGCATCGGCAGCTGCACCGTCTCCGAACGCCAGCGCCCCTTCGCCTTGTTGATCCGCTCGAACTCGACGGAGAACGGGCCGAGGTCCTGCTCGGGAAGGGTGAGCGACGCCTTCACCTCTTCGGTGGCCAGCTGCTTGCCGTCCTTGCCCTCCGTCATGACCCGCAGGGAGTTGCCGCCCGACTGACCGGGGGTCAGCAGCACCACGGCCGTGCCCTTGCCGTTCTTCCCGCCGGTGTCGAACGGGATCTTCTGCTGGATCGAGGTGCCGACACGCGTCTGTCCTGTGGCGGCGCCCGGCTTGTTTCCGGCTGCGGTGAGCTCTTCCGTACGGCCGGGCTCGGTGCTCGTCAGTGCCGTCGTCACGACGAGCAGCACGGCGGCGACGGCGGTCTCGATGAGTACGGAGTGGCGCAGACCGGCACGCTCCGGGTCGGCCTCGCGCTCCTTGCGGCGGCGCTCGCGGTCGACGGCGGCGCGCTGGCGGGCGAGCTGGGCTTTCCGTGCCCTGTCGCCGGTGCCTGGACCAGGCTGGGCGCCGGGCTCGGCACCGGGCCCGGTGGCGGTGTCCGGCCCCGCTTCGGCACCGGGCTCGTTGGCCGCTTCGGTACCGGGTCCCCCGTCCGTGCGGGCGTCCGCGCCCGCGGCACCGCGCACGGACGCCCCGACGGCGGCAGGCGCCTCCGCCCGTACCGCGGTGTCCGCGCTCGCGCCCTTGTCCGCGGCGTCCTCGCGCACATCGCCGAGCCGTGCCGTCCACTTGCGGGAGACATAGGCGATGCCGATGAGCAGGGCCACCAGGAACAGCTTCGCCAGCAGCAGCCGCCCGTACTCCGTGCCGGTGAGCGCCGTGAACGAGCCGAGCTGCCGCCACGACTGGTACAGCCCCGTCACCGCCAGCACCACCACGCTGCCGAAGGCGAGCTGTGAGAAGCGCTGTACGACCGCGCGTTCGGGGGACGGCCCGCGGTGGAGCACCGTCAGGAGCGAGGCCAGTCCGCCCAGCCACGCCGCGACGGCCAGCAGGTGAACGACGTCGACGGGCATCGCCACCTGGGTCTGCAGACCGGTGGAGGCGTGCTCCGCGATCGCCCAGGTCGCCGCCAGCCCGACCGCGACGACGCCGCCGCCGAGTACGAGCCCGAGCGTGACGTCGCGGCCGTGCTCCAGATCCCCGGCCTCGTCGCCGGTCTCGTCCCGGGTCTCGTTCAGCTCAGCGTCCCGGCCCGCGGCCCGCTCCTCCTGCTCGTCCTGGCGCCGGCCGTACGAGCCGAACAGCACGGAGACGATCACGGCCGCGGTGCCAAGGAGCAGCAGCCGCGCGGCGAGGGCCGCGCCGGGCTTCGACCCGAGCGCGCTCTTCAGGCCGCCGAGGTCGAAGACCTCGCTCAACTGGCCTGTTCCCGTGTAGGCGTTGCGCAGCAGCAGCATCAGCAGGGTGGCGGCGGTGAGCGTCAGCCAGCCCGCGACCACCAGCCGCTGCACCCGCCGCACCGCGGCGGCCTGCGGCCTGCACACCATGACGAAGGCACCGCCGCCGACCAGCAGGACGAAGCCCGCATATGCCGCGTAACGGGCCGTGTGATATGTCGCTCCGACCGGGCCGCCGCCCGTCCCCTGGGTCTCGTCCGCGACGTTCGCCGAGGTCTGCGACGGATGACCCACGGAGAACGTGAAGGCCCCCGAGACGGGGTGGCTGTCGTCCGATACGGCCTTCCAAGCGACGGTGTAAGTCCCCTTGGGCCCGTCGGGCTTCAGGCTCACGGCACGCGTGTTCGCCTTGCCGGCCACCTCGCGGACCTTGTCGGTGTCGAGCCGCTTGCCGTCCGGCCCGAGCACACGTATCGAACCGTCCGACATCGAGACGCCCTCCGAGAAGGTCACGGTGACCTGCTCGGGCGGGCTGCTCACCACCCGCCCCTCGCTCGGGCTGCTGTCGGTCTGCACCGCGTGCGCGGACGCCGGCGCGGCGGTGGCCAGCACGGTGAGCAGCGCGCACAGCACCGTGCCCAGCAGCGCGAGGAGCAGCGCCGCGGGTGTCGCACGGCGCCCGGCGGCGCCCGCACGGGGGTGCCGCCGCGGGTGCGACCGCACTCGCGGGAGGGGACGCCTGGTGGTGAGCGGCACGGGTCAGTCCCTCATTTCTTCGGTACGAAGTTCGTCGCCTCGACCGGCATCGACACCTTGATGTCGCCGGACTTCTTGAAGTGGAGCGTCACCTGCACTTTCTCTCCCTTGACCGGTTTCCGCTCCGGTTCGAGGAACATGATGTGGTTTCCGCCCCGGCTCAGCCGCAGCGTTCCGTCCGCGGGCACCGGCAGCGACTTCACCTGCTGCATCTGCTGGTTGGAGGTCTTGTGCAGCTGTGCCTCACCGAAGGCGCTGCTCTCGACCGAGGTCAGCTTGTCGGCGGTGCCGCCGGCGTTCCTCACGGTGAGGAAGCCGCCCGCCATGTCGCCCGTCACGGGCTCGGGCATGTAGGCACCGCTCACGGACAGCTTCGGCTTGGAGTCCCCCGAGCCGGAGACGGAGTCGGTGTCCGGACCGGCTCCCGGACCGGGGCCGCACGCGCCGAGCGCGGCGAGTCCGGCCGTCACCGACAGCAGCGCGACGCAGCGGCGTCCACGGAAGGCCTTGGAGTTCACGGCTTCTCCCCCTTGATGATCGCGGGGAGTTCCTTCTCGAGGATCTCCGGTGTGGTGTTGCCCTCCGTGTAGATGACGTGGGCCTTGTCGTCCTTCGGCGAGAAGGCGAGGAGCTGTGCGCCGTGCGTCGAGACGACGTCGCCGTTCTTCTTCTCGTACGAGGGCTCGATGCTGACGCCGACGGTGCGCGCGCCCGCGCGGATGGTGTCGAAGTCCCCGGTCAGGCCGGTGAAGGAGGGGTCCTGGCCGCGAAGCCAGCTCCCCAGCTCCTTCGGCTTGTCGCGCTCGGGGTCGGAGGTGACGAAGACGACCTGGAGCTTCTTCTTCTGCTCCGCGGTGAGCTTGGACCTGGCGACGGCGATGTTGCTCATCGTCAGCGGGCAGACGTCCGGGCAGTGCGTGTAGCCGAAGTACATCAGCACCGGCTTGCCCTTCGTCTCCTCGATCAGGTCGTACTCCTCGCCCTTGGTGTCGGTGAGGGTGAGGTCGGGCTTCTCGAAGGGCTGGTCGAGGACCACCCCGCCCTTCTTCTGCGGCTCGGAGGAGGCGACGGCCTTGTCGCTGCCGCCTTCCTGGCCGCTTCCGCCGCCCGGGCCGCCGCACCCGGCCAGGGCGAGGACGCCCGCGGTGGCGAGGGCGGCGGCGGTGAGAGTCGTGGTCTTACGCATACAGAGCAATGGCTTTCTGACTTGAAACGCTGCGTCACGGTCGACGGTGGCGGGGCGCCCGTACCGCGCGGGTACGGCAGCACGGGCGCCCGCCCGCCTCTTCGGTCTAGGCGTCGCGGCGCCGTCCCGCGAGGACGCCGAACGCGACCCCCGCGACACCGGCGATGATGCCCGCGATGCCGAGCACCCTGGCGGTGCTGTCCGTTCCGCTTCCGCCGCCGTCGGCTCCGTCCTCGGAGGCGCCGCTCTGCGCGGAGGCGTTCTCCGAGTCGGCGGCGCCGCCCTTGGCGTCGGAGCCCTCGGCACCCGCCGGGGTGAGCTTCAGTACCGGGGCCGGGTTCTCCGGTTCGGGCTGACCCTCCTCGGGTTCCTCGATCCAGCGCACGACCTCGTCGTTGTCGTACGTCTGGAGCGCCTTGAAGACGAGCTGGTCGGCGTCCTTGGGCAGTTCGCCCATGGAGACCGGGAACTGCTGGAACTCGCCCTTCTTCACCTCGCCACCGGTCCAAGTGATCTTGGTGACGGCCTCGGTGATCTTCTCGCCGTGCATCTCGATCGGCTTGTCCAGCTTGGACTTGGTGACCTTGACGTCCCAGCCGGGGACCGGCTGCGGCATCACGGACGCGAGCGGGTGTTCCTCGGGCAGGCTGACCTCGAGCTTGGTCGTGGAGGCGTTGTCGCGCTCGTTGGGGACCTTGAAGTTGACGACGCTGTAGCCGCCCTGTTCGGCGTTCTCAGGGTCGACGGACACGTGCGCGAGGGCGGGGCCCGCGCACAGCAGTACGGACGTGGCTGCGAGAGCGCCGACGGTGGTCACACGGCGGCGCGTACTGGTCTGCATGGTGACTGCTCCTGAATGGACACGACGGAACGCGTGATGGACGTACGTCATGGACGTATCAGCACATGAGCGGGTGTGCGGCGAGCGCGCACGCCGTCGTTCCGTCGTGGGGCGCCGTGCGTCAGGCCGCGAGTGCGAAGCTCTCCTGCCGCCGGCACCGCGGCGGACCGCGCCTGCTCACCGAGTGGTGCAGCAGCACGGAACGGGCCGTTCCGTGCGCTTCCGCGTCCCGGCGGCCGTTTCCTGCCGGCATCCGGGGAATCAGGTCGCCGCGCAGCGCCCGTACGCAGGCGGCAGCCGCGCCGAGCGACGCCCGCACATGGCGTACGGCCGCTCGCGCCGAGCGTGCCGAGAGCCGGACCAGGCGCCACAGTGCCGCCTCGCCGCGGTGCAGGAACCAGCCGAGTACGAGCGCGGCGAGAACGTGGCCCAGCAGCATCGGGCCGTCGAACAGGCTGAGCGCGGCGCGAGCGGCGCTGCGCAGGCACTCCAGAGGGGTGTCGGCGGAGGACGCGGCGCTGCCGGCCGCTTCATGGCCCGCGTGGGCCGCATGCCCGGTGTGCCCGGACTGCCCGCCGGCCCGCCCCGCGTCGAGTCCGGCGTCGGAGACCACCTGACGTGCTCTGGAGTGGCTCATGGTCCGCGCGGACTGCTCGTCGCACAGCAGCCGTGCCGCGAGGCTGCGCAGGTCCGCGCCGTGTGCCGAGCCCGCGTCGGCCCCGCCGTGCCCGGCGGACGATCGCGCCGGTGCGCCCCCGTCAGCCGGACGGTCACATACGAAGAGGGTGTGCAGCGCCAGTTGGCCCGCCGCGAGCAGCGCGGCTATTCCCGGAAGCGACCGCTCCCGCCCCGCCAGCGGCGCCGCGACCGCGAAGACGACTGCGAAACCGAGCCCCAGCGACCACAGCGGCATCCGCTGCCCGCCGGTCAGGGAGTGACCGGCGGCGGACAACGTCACACAGACCGCGGTGAACACCGCGGCCCGCACGAGTCTGAGATCCGCCCCGGCAGTCATGGCGGCGTCATCATCTCACCGAGTCCGCATCCGCAACCCCCAGGGGTCGAAACGCCCGGAATCATGCGTACTCGCTGCCCCTGGTCCGGGGAGGGCGTCCGCGCAGCCGGACCGCCCGGCGTCCTCCGATAGGACGGGATGCGCAGACACGGGTGCGTACCGCCCGCCCAACCGGCAATACGTATGCCCATGGCCGGGGTGGCCCCTGCGGGGCCGACCGTCGAGCCTCGGCCTGTGGAGGTTGAGCATGAGCATGTGGTGGTGTCTCCAGTTGAGGCGCGAAGCTGCCAGCGTGCCGCTCGCCCGGCGGCTGCTTCTCGATGCCATGGACAGCGCCGGGGTGGACAGCGAGATCTCGTACGAACTGTCGCTCGCACTCTCCGAAGCGTGTGCGAACGCCGTCGAGCACGGCCGGGGCGAACACTCCGACGCCTACTGCGTGACCACCTACCTCGACGGTGACCAGTGCCGCATCGAGGTCGCCGACTCGGGCCCCGGATTCCGCACCTCCGCTCTGCCGCGGAGCCTGCCCGTGGACGCGGAGAACGGCCGCGGCATGTTCCTCATCGAGTCCCTCGCCGACCACGTGCGCGTACGGAACCGGCCCGGCCACGGGGGAGCGGTGGTCACCTTCGACAAGACCCTCAAGTGGCAGCACCGGGACGGCGCTCCGGCAGGCGACCGCCGTACGGAACAGAGCGGCGGCAGCCCGCTGCTCGCGGCAGGCTGAGCAGGGACCGGTCGCCTACTGGTCCCGGTAGCGCAGCAGCAGCATCGCCGCATCGTCGTGCGGCTGAGCTCCTATGTGATCGGCGAGATCCAGCCGTACGGCCGCCAGCGCCGCGTCGGGGTCGGGGTCCTTGAGGAGGCCGCCGCGTTCGTCCAGCGGGTAGAAGCGGTTGGTGCGGTCGCGGGCCTCGCTCACGCCGTCGGTGTAGAAGAGCATCTGGTCACCCGGCACGAAGTCCACCAGGTGCGGCTCCGGCGCCGGACCCTCCTCGATGTCGAGGCCCAGCGGCAGGGCACGTTCGGGAGGCTCCGCGAAGTGCACGGAGCTGTCCGGGCGGATCACCAGCGGCGCCGGGTGGCCGAAGTTGAGAAGCGTCGCACCGTCCCGCTCGCGAACCTCGGCCAGCACGGCCGTCACGAACTTCTCACCCAGCAGGTGTCTGGCCAGCGCCCTCTCCAGCCGCTTGCCGACCGCCATCAGGTCCGGCTCGTCGTACGCGGCCTCCCGGAAGGCGCCCACCACGACCGCGGCCGTCTCGACCGCTTCGAGTCCCTTGCCCTGCACGTCTCCCACGATGACCCGCACTCCCGTCGGCGAGGTCACCACCTCGTACAGGTCACCGCCGATGCGCGCCTCCGCCACCGCCGAGGTGTAGGAGACGGCGGCGCGCAGATGTCCGGCGCTGCGCGGCACCGGACGCAGCAGCACGCGCTGCGCGGCCTCGGCGATCGAGCGGACGTTGGCCAGTTCGGCCTCGCGCCGTTTGCGCATCGCCGTGGCGGCGACGCCGGCGACCGCGACGCCGGCGACGGAGATGAGTGTCGTGTAGCCGCGGCGGTTGTCGACCTGGGAGTTGTAGATGCTGAGCATCAACGACAGCGCCAGCGCGACCGCTCCGATGACCACGCTGCGGCGTACGTTCCCGATGAGACCGGCGAACGCGGGCCCCAGGGCCATCATCGGGAGGAAGCCGATCGCGGGGCCAGCGACGACGTCGACCACGACGACGCTGCCCATGGCGATGAAGGGGAGCGCAGCCAGCAGGCGGGGCCGGAACTGAAGCGTGACCACCCTGAGCTCTCTTCCTCGACCGATGACGGATGCCGGACACGTGCAAGGTTAGGCATGTAAGCCCGATTCAGGGCCAGGGATGCGACGAAACCTGGTGCGGAATCCGTCGTGACCGGTCGTGCCGGTCCCTGCACGGGCCGGTTCCCTCCGGCCGTCGGACGGGATGTACCGCTCAGCCCTTCAGACGCGCCATCCAGGCCTCGACGTCCGAACTGCTGCGCGGCAGACCTGCGGAGAGATTCCGGTTGCCGTCGGCCGTGACGAGGATGTCGTCCTCGATGCGCACACCGATTCCGCGGTAGTCCTCCGGGACGGTCAGATCGTCGGGCTGGAAGTACAGTCCGGGCTCCACGGTCAGGCACATGCCGGGCTCCAGCGTGCCCTCGGCGTAGCTCTCGCGGCGTGCGGTGGCGCAGTCGTGCACGTCCAGGCCGAGCATGTGGCCCGTGCCGTGCAGCGTCCAGCGGCGCTGCAGCCCCAGCTCCAGTACGCGTTCGACAGGGCCGTCCAGCAGCCCCCACTCCACGAGTTTCGTGGCGAGAACGCGCTGCGCCGCCAGGTGGAAGTCGAGGTATTTGGCGCCCGGTTTGACGGCGGCGATGCCCGCTTCCTGCGCCTCGTATACCGCGTCGTAGATCTTCCGCTGGAGCGCGGTGAAGCTGCCGCCGACGGGCAGGGTGCGTGTGACGTCGGCGGTGTAGAGGGTGTGCGTCTCGACTCCCGCGTCCAGCAGCAGCAGTTCGCCGGAGCGGACGGCGCCGTCGTTGCGAACCCAGTGCAGCGTCGTGGCGTGCGGGCCTGCCGCGCAGATCGAGCCGTAGCCGATGTCGTTGCCCTCGACGCGTGCGCGGAGGAAGAAGGTGCCCTCGATGTAGCGCTCGGAGGTGGCCTCCGCCCGGTCCAGCACCTTCACGACGTCCTCGAAGCCGCGCACCGTCGACGCGCAGGCCTTCTCCATCTCGCCGATCTCGAAGTCGTCCTTCACCAGGCGCATTTCGGAGAGGAAGACCTGGAACTCGCTGTCGCGTTCGGCGGTGACCTTGTCGGTCAGGGCTGCGTCCACGGCCGAGTCGTAGCCGCGCACCACGCGCACCGGGCCGGTCGCCGCGCGGAGTTCGCCGGTGACGTCGCGGACGTCGGCGCAGTGGATTCCGTACAGCTGCTGCGCCTCGGTGAGGCTGTGGCGGCGGCCCACCCACAGCTCGCCCTGACCGTCCAGCCAGAACTCGCCGTTCTCCCGGTTCGAGCGCGGCAGCAGGTAGAGCGTGGACTGGTGGCCGCTTCCCGCCGGGTCCGGCTCCATGACGAGTACGCCGTCCTCCGTCTGGTCCCCGGTGAGGTACGCGTACTCGACGGAGGCGCGGAAGCTGTACTCGGTGTCGTTGGAGCGGGTCTTGAGGTTGCCCGCGGGGACCACCAGCCGCTCGCCGGGGAAGCGGGCGGAGAGGCGGGCACGCCGGTCGGCCGTGTGCCCTGCCTGCGGGACGGGCTCGAGTCCGCGCAGCTCGGTGTCTGCCCAGCCGGTCTTCATGTTCTCGGCGAGCTCGTCGGAGACGGCCGGGTAGAGGCCGTTCTTCCGCTGCTTGATCGGCTGCTCGTCAGCGGATTCCGCCACGTCTGCCTCCTGGTTCCGGTGTTCGACCGCCTTCCATCGTATGGGGGCCGGGTGGCCCGCGGAAGCCGGTCATGAGGGCCTGCGGCGGCGCCCGCGGGCGGGGCCCGCGCTCCGTACGGACGGGCGGGACGGCAGCAGCGGTCAGCCGGCTGCGAGGCAGGGGCGGACAGGCAGGGGCGGGAAGGCCGGGAGCCTCGGCGGCTCCGGGCAGGCCGGCGGGCGGCGCCTCAGAAGCGGGCGGCCAGCAGGACGACGTCCTCGGAGGCTCCGCCGGGCTGGCCCGGCTGTCCGTGAGCTCCCGGCTGCCCGGCCCGGCCGGGACCGGAGCCGGCGGTGTCACCGGCCGGCAGCGCCGTGTGCAGCACATGGTCGACGAGCGCCTCGGGATCTGCCCGTACGGCGGGCGGCGCGCACTCGGCGGCGGCGTGAAGGCGCGCGAACGCCCGGTCCATCTCCTCGCCCGTGCGGTGCAGCAGCCCGTCGCTGTAGAGCAGCAGCGTCTCCCCCTCGTACAGCGACAGCTCGACGCTCGGCGCCTCCCAGCAGGCCAGCATGCCCAGCGGCGCGGACAGCGTCGTCTCCACGTACTCGGTGCGGTGCTCCCCGACGATGAGCGGGGGGCAGTGACCGGCGCCGGCGAGCAGGATGCGGCGCACGGACGGTTCGGCGTACGCGAAGAGCGCCGTGGCGGAACGGGCGGGCTCCGTCAGGCGCAGCAGCAGCTCCAGGTCGGAGAGCACGGCGACCGGATCCTCGCCCTCCATCACCGCGTACGCGCGTAGCGAGGCGCGCAGCCGCCCCATCGCCGCGACCGTGCCGGGGCCGCTGCCGGTGACGCCGCCCACGGAGAGGCCGAGTGCGCCCTCGGGAAGCGGCAGCGCGTCGTACCAGTCGCCGCCGCCCCCGGGGCCCGTCAGATGCCGTACGGCCATCGCGACGCCGGGCACGCGGGGGAGTCTGCTCGGCAGCAGCCCTTCGCGCAGAGCGCTCAGATCCGCACGCGTGCGGGCGAGTTCGAGGTGGCGGGCGATCTGCTCGCTGGCGCAGCGGAGGTAGAGGCCGAGCAGATGGCGCTGGCGTGCGGTCGGTTCGGCGGGTTCGTCGTAGAGCCAGACGGCGGCTCCGATGCGCGGGGCCTCGGCCGTGGCGATGCGGGTGGCGTAGCTGGCGGCGTAGCCGAGGCGCGCGGCGACCTCGCGGTGGCGGGGGTCGAGCGTGTCGTCGGTGGCGATGTCGGGGTGGGTGATCTCCGGGTACCCCCTGTCCTCGCCGCGGCCGGAGCCGAGGTCGGCGTCCTCGTCCGGGGTGCCGCCGGGGTCGCGCGCGCGCACGGAGTCGGCGGGCTCCGGGACGGACGGGAGGCCGTCGAGGATCCTCGCGTACGAGGAGGAGTTGCGCGGCACGGTCTCCAGCTCGCCGATGTCGGCACGGCCGAGCCCTAGGCCGATGGTGCGCTCGGGGCTTTCGCTGTCGACGGGTTCGAGTGCGACGAGGCCGCGCTGCGCCCCGACGAGAGTGGCGCCCGCGCGCAGCGTCTCGCGCAGTGCTTCATCGAGAGTGGCGGTGCCGGAGAGGCGCTCCGCGAGTTCCTGAAGGGTCGTCAGATCCGTTACCCAGCTGGCCAGGCGGTCGTGGACCGCCGCGAGCTGCTCCGTCGAAGCGTCGGAGGCAGGGGGCGCAGTCTGCGCTGGCGGAGAGATCACGGGTTTGAATCCGGCCACTTTCGACCGTTGCGGGGCGCTCATGGGAGCGTTCTCCCGCCTTGGTTCCTCTCTCTGCATTGCATCGCAAACCCCCATGTCACGCTGCTCCGCTGGCTATGCACAAGATGTACACGTAGCAGTAACGGGATGTCCAGCATCGTCCTTGCACTACGAATGGTGTCCGTGTGCTGTTGTTGACTGCAGGGGGGCGGGCCGTGGTTGCACAAGGTTGGCGTAAAATCGCCTCTGAGAGACGGCATTTGCTGTCGACTGGAGCAGCCCCGCACATCTGCTCGCTTCCTCGACGCTGAGGAAGCGCAGGCCGGAGCATCGGCACAGCTGTCGCGGGTACGGAACCCGGTGAGGGAGCGACGCGTCTTATGCGGCAGTGGGCCTCCCCCTTTCCGGTTCGGCGGACACGCACAGCCAGCACGGCCAGCACAGGCGCAATACGAAGCGTTATCGAGGGCACCAGCACAGGTGGCGACACGGCACGCCGGAGTCAAGCGGGCGTCGCAGACCGCCGTGTTCCACGCTCGGCTTACGGAATGACCGCGGATTTTTACGCGCAGTGAGTAGTGAGTGACGTGTTGTGATGGGCTGAACGATCTCTGTCGGGACGATCTGTTGGCGTTCACGGAAAGGAACGAGCGCACATGCGCGAGATCCTCGGAAGGCGACGCATGAACCGGTCATCGCTGCGCAACGCGGCGCTGCACTGTGCCACCCGCTGGGAGTGGCCCGTACTTCCCGGCGCGACTCTCACCCCTCCTTCTTCCGCCTCGTCTCCCTCTTCCGGCTCCTCCGGCAGCAGTGCGCACCCTGCCGGACAGCCGCTCTCCGCGGTCTGCTCCTGCCCCGACGCGGAGTGCGTCGTGCCCGGCGCGCACCCCTTCGACCCGGTGCTTCTGGCGGCCACCACGGACCCGCGCATGATCGGCTGGTGGTGGGCCAACAGGCCGGCGGCACCGCTGATTCTCGCCACCGGCGGCTCCGGGCCCTCCGCGCTGAGCCTGCCCGCGATCGCGGGTGCCCGTGCGCTCGCAGAGTTCGACCGGCGCGGTGAGCGCCTCGGGCCGGTCGTCGCGACGCCCACCCGCTTCACGCTGCTCGTCGCGCCGTACGGTCTGGCGGAGCTCGGCGAGCGGCTCTACGCCCATGACTGGGTGCCGAGTTCGCTGCGCTTCCACGGCGACGGCGGCTATGTCGCGCTGCCGCCGTCCCACACGGGCGCGGGCCGCGTGCGGTGGGAACGGGAGCCGGCGGCCGCCGACGGCCAGGACGGCGAGCCTGCCCGTAGGCGGGGCCCTTTCCGTGGCGGCTCGCGCCGCGCGCGGCGCGGCGGTCTCACGCAGGGCGTTCCGTTCCTTCCCCGTATGGAGAGCGTGCTCGACGTCCTCGTCCAGGCGAGCGCCACGGCGCCCGACTCCGGTACGAGCCTTACGTATTGAGGCCGGTGCCGGCTGCCCCGCTGCGCACAGGCGCGTGCGGGGCGGCCCGTCCGCGTCACTCGTACGGGTACGAACTCGCAGGCGCTGTACGGGAAACGGGCGGCCGGGCGGGAGAGCCGGCCCCTTCCGCCCGATATGTTCGCCTCACTGTCCCCGGTCCACCCCGGCCACCTCGGCACCGTCGAGTCGAGCCGGGCAGAGCCGGTCCGCCCCTCTCCCGCCAGTGAGCCTCCCTTCATGCCTCAGCAGCAGCCGCGGTGCCGTACGTCCGCGTCGGACTTCTCCCTGATCACGCTCGCCTGCACCGTCGTGCTCGCCGTCGCGCTGCCCGTCGCGGCCGCCACCGCGGGCGCTGCTCCCCCGGCGGACGGCGGTGGGGTGCCGGAGCGTGTCACGCCCTCGTCGCAGCCGTCGGACGCGCCCTCGGGTCACTCGTCGGCCCGGTCCTCGGCGGCGTCCTCGTCGTCGGCCCCGGGGTCGTCGGCCCCGGGGTCGTCGTCGCCGGGGCGACGGGGCGCGGCGGCCGGCGGCGGTGCGTCCGCGTCGTGCGGTCCCGAACTCACCTCTCCGGAAGGGCTGTCGGGGCAGACCTGCGTCCTGTCGGAGGGTGGCAGCACATGGGCGCGCACGTACTACCGGAACGGCGCCGGCTCACCGCTGAGTGCCGCTCTCACGCTCATGCGTCCGGACGGGAGTTCGCTACGTGCCGACTGCGCGATGACGGCGGATCGTGGAACGAGTGTGTGCGAGACGCCCCGCGAGAAGACCCGCACGGGCGGCCGCGCGTATGCGGCGACGGGGGAGGCCGGCTCCGCGGACGGGGAGCGGCTGCTGCTGCGCTCCGGGAGCAACTTCCCTGCACGCTGAGCGAGTTGGGGAGGCGGGGTCGTCGCGCGAACGGGTGCACCGGACCCGGACATGGAAGAACCCGGTCGCTGGCGACGGGGGATGCACCAGCGACCGGGCTCCTAGAAAGGTAACAAGAGATCGGCTGTTGGCAAATTCGATCGCGCAGATCCGGACGTTGATTTACCTGCCAGTATGCGCATTCAACAGCCGTGTGTGACGCGAGTCACGGTCACACTTTCTCCCTGGGCTCCTTGCGGAACGGTCCCTTCCGGTCAACTCAGAGTGATCTGTCGGTTCATGAGACCGCTGCGTGCACGCCGCTCGTCCGCGGTCAGTACCGTACCGGTGGTAAGCGCCTCGCCCAGCCGTTCGTTGAACTCCGCGGCCGGCTTCTCGCAGTCCTCCGAGGTCATGCCGCTCGGCAGGTCCCACACGGGCACCACGAGACCGTGCGCGCGGAAGGAGCCGACGAGCCGCGTGTCGTCTCCGAGCGAGGACGTGCCCGCGGCGTGCAGCCGCGCGAGCGCGTCCAGCAGCTTCTCCTCCGGATGTGTCATGACCCACCGCAGGTGGTTCTTCTCCGGCGTCTCGCACCAGTACGCGCCCTGCGCGACGGAAAGACGGGCCGTCGGAATCGCGGCCGAATTGGCACGCTCCAGGGACGCAGCGACCTCACCCGTCGCACTGTCGCTCCCGTCCCCCAGCCAGAACTCGAACCCGCTGTGGACCTCCGGCGTGAACGGCGCCTTCAGATCCAGCAGATCCTGCAGCCGCGGCCCTTCGGGCCTGGGGCGTCCCGCGTCGACGGCCGAGCCGGGTTCGGTCTCGAACGCGCGGCCAAGGGTGTCCGCGAGATCGCGGCTGATGTCACCCGAAGAGGTGTCGTTCTGCAGCCCGAGCAGCACTTCCCCGTTGTCGCGGCGCAGCGCAGGCCATGCCATCGGCAGCACGGTGGCAAGCGTCACGGAGGGGACGCCCTCGGGCAGTCCTTCCTTGAGCGTCAGCTGCGCCGTGGCGGCGGGCACGAGTTCGCGCAGCGCGACCCAGTCGGGCTCGCCGGGCAGTCCTTCGAAGGGGCGCCGCACCAGCTCCGTGACGGCGTGCGAGGCGGCACGTCCGTGGCACGCCTTGTAGCGGCGCCCTGAACCGCAGGGGCAGGGCTCGCGTGCACCGACGACGGGAACCTCCCCGTCGACGAGTTGCGGTGCTGTCGCCTTGGGCTGGGGGCGGCGCTTCTTGGCCATGGGGTGCGGTTCTCCAGGTCTCGGTGGGAACGCCTGCTCAGGGATCCGGTGGGGCACCGGACCGTTCGGCAGTCCGTCCGCTCGGTCTGTTCGTCTGCTCGGTCGGCAGACCTGTCAGGGCTGTTGGGCCGTCGGGCCTGCCGGATCTGTCGGGTCTGCTCGCCCGGCGCCGGGCACCCGGATGCGGGCGCCGGACGCGCGCTGCGTCCGCGGGCACCGTTCCGCTCCGTGCCCGGACCGCGTGCCGTGGCTGCGGACCGGCTGCCGGCACGGTGGGCGCGCAGGCCAACTGTCGCCGCGAGCCTAGCCGGTGAGCCCCGGCACGTAAGGCGTTCCGCGTGTCGCCGCCGCCCGGACGGCCTGAACTCCCGGTGCGGGCCCGACGGATGAGCCGTCGGGCCCGGGCATCCGGTTCGCCGCCTCAGCGCCCCTCGTCGGCCGTGGCCAGATCGAAGGCCAGGCCGTCCGTCAGACCGTCCGCGGCGCCCGGGCGGGCGGCCAGCACGACCCAGACGGTGACGCCCCTGGTCGCCTCGTGATCCGGCCGTATTCCGCCCGTGAATTCGTGAAGCTCCTCGCGTACGCCCCAATCACGTGCGAGCGCCCCGATGATGGCCAGGCCGCGGCCTCCGCGGGCACTGATCGAAGGAGTCGCCGGAAGGGGCCGCGTGGGGCCGCCGCCGTCCGTCACGGAAATGGTCAACTCGCCGTCGCCGGCGTGGTTCCAGCTCGCGCGCACGGACTCGTCCTGGCTGAGCGGCCGCGCGTGCCGGCAAGCGTTGCTGAGCAGTTCGGAGAGGACCAGCACCGCGTCGTCGACGACGGATTCCGAAGCTCCGCCCGCCAGCAGGTCGGAGCGCATCCTGCGCCTTGCGGCCCCCACTCCGGCGGGGCCGTGAGGCACGGCCATCGTCGACGAAGCAGGCACGTTCTGTGCCATAACCAACGCCACCCCCGAGACCTCCTTTGCCCCACGCCAATTCGATGAATGCCCCGCGAACGTCTGGCGGAAACCGGCCACGCACGGCTGCTTGACGCATTCCGCGGGATCGAATACAGCACGAATGCGACGGGACACCCCAGGTAAGGGGCATGGAATGAGGGCGAATTGGGCCCCCGGCGACGGGAGCGGGAGGGCGGCGGGTGTGTCGCACCTAACACGAAGACGACAATTCGCCGTCTCAGCGGAGTTGTGACAGCACTTCCTGTGGCCGGTTTGTGATCACCGCGTCCACGCCGAGCATCACGCACAGCTCGACGTCCTCCGGCTCGTTGACCGTCCACACGTGAACCTCGCTGCCGAGGCGGTGCGCCCGCTCCACGTACTCGGGGTGCGCGCGCAGGATGCGCAGGCTCGGCCCGGCGATCCGCACGCCCGCCGGCAGACGTCCGTCGCGGTGGCGCGGCAGCAGCAGCTGCATGAGGTACACGGTCGGGATGTGCGGGGCGGCGGCCCGGATGCGGTGCAGGGAGCGCGCGGAGAAGCTCATCACCCGTACGGAGGGCACCACGGGCCGGTACCTCTCCAGCAGCTCCAGCAGCCGCGCCTCGACCTGACCGGCCCAGCGCGAGGGGTGCTTGGTCTCGATGGCCAGCCCGACGGGGCGCGGCGCGTCGGCCACCAGCTGCAGGAGGCGTTCCAGGGTCAGCACCGAGGTGCGGTCGCCGGCCTCCTGGTCGGGCGACTCGTACGGGTCCTCGTCGGGGCCCTCCTTCTTCCACGAGCCGAAGTCGAGGGCGGCCAGATCGGCGAGTTCGAGGGCGGATACCGCGCCCCGGCCGTTGGACGTGCGGTTGACCCTGCGGTCGTGCACGCACACGAGGTGCCCGTCCGCGGTGAGCCGTACATCGCACTCCAGGGCGTCGGCTCCCGCCTCTATGGCCTTGCGGTAGGCGGCGAGGGTGTGCTCGGGAGCGGCCTCGGAGGCACCGCGGTGCGCGATGACGGATACCGGGCGGGACGGGGTGAGGCGCGACCCGGGCCTGATGTGATTGCTCACCGGGTTATCGTGCCACCGGCGCAAGGGCGGCTGCCGGGGGGTCTGCCACGGAGGACGTCCGGGCGTCCGTATGTCCGCCGTAAAGGACTGGTTTCCCGTCCCGGGCGGCGTCTTACGCCCGTCTGACGCACCATGGGAAAGGCTTTGCACGGATGCCGGAATGCGCGAACGTCCCGGCTTGCGACGGCGTGTAGCTGATGAGGAGATACCTGTGAGCACCGAGAACGAGGGCGCTGCCGCCACGTCGGCGGCGGGGCCTGAACCCACGCCCCCCGCGGTGCACGGCAGAGATGCACGCGAAGCTGCCGCCGGCGCCCCCGATTCCGAAGCCGCCGACCGTCAGGGGCAGAGCATGAGCAAGTCAGAATCCACTCCGCCTGCACCGTCCGCTCCGCCCGCACCGTCCACGCCGCCTGCGCCGCACGCCCATCCGGGTCAGCCGTCGCAGCCGGTGGCCGGCTTCGGCGACCCGGGCGCTCCGGGCGGCGGGCACGGCCAGGGCAGCGGACCGTCCCAGGGCTCGCCCTGGGGAGGCGGCGCACCGGGCGGTCATTCTCCGTACGGCGGTACGGGCGCCGGTGACACGGGCCCCGGCGGACCAGGCTCGGGCGGCCCGGAAGGCCCCGGCGGACCGCAGTACCCGTGGGGTGCCCCGCCGGCGCCGCCCGGACCGCCGCCGGGCGGCAAGCGCGTACCAGGCGGGCTGCTGGCGGCGGTCCTCGTCGGTGCGCTGGTCGCCGGCGGCATCGGCGGGGGCATCGGCTTCTGGGCCGCGGAGCAGGACGAGGGGTCCTCCACCACCATCAGCTCGGGCTCGGACTCGGGGGCGCTGAACCGCTCCCCCAAGTCCGTCGCGGGCATAGCGGGGAAGACGCTGCCCAGCGTCGTCACGATCGAGACCAAGGCAGGCGGCGAGGAGGGCACGGGCACCGGCTTCGTCTTCGACAAGCAGGGCCACATCCTCACGAACAACCACGTGGTGGCCTCCGGCTCCGACGGCGGCGGGCTCTCCGCGACCTTCTCCGACGGCAAGAAGTACGAGGCGGAGGTCGTCGGCAAGGCCCAGGGCTACGACGTCGCGGTCCTCAAGCTCGAGAACGCCGACGACCGCAAGCTCGAGCCGCTCCCCCTCGGCAAGTCCAACGAGGTGAAGGTCGGCGACGCCACCATCGCGATCGGCGCCCCGTTCGGGCTCTCCGGCACCGTGACCACCGGCATCGTCAGCGCCAAGAACCGTCCGGTCGCCTCCAGTGACGGGCAGGGCAGCAACGCCTCGTACATGAACGCGCTGCAGACCGACGCGTCCATCAACCCCGGCAACTCGGGCGGCCCTCTGCTGAACGCACAGGGCGCGGTCATCGGCGTCAACTCGGCGATCCAGTCGGCCGGCGGCGAAGGCGGTCTGGGCCAGGGCCAGTCCGGCAGCATCGGCCTGGGCTTCGCCATCCCGGTCAACCAGGCGAAGCGGGTTGCCACTCAGCTCATCAAGACCGGCACACCCGTCTACCCGGTGATCGGCGCCACCGTCACCATGGACCAGAAGGGCGGTGGTGCGGTCATCGCCGACCGGGGCCAGGGCGGCCAGGCGGCGGTCACGAAGGACGGCCCCGCCGACAAGGCAGGGCTCAAGTCCGGCGACGTCATCACCAAGCTCGACGACACGACGATCGACAGCGGGCCCACCCTGATCGGCACGATCTGGACCCACCAGCCGGGCGAGAAGGTCAAGATCACCTACAAGCGGGACGGCAAGGAGGCCACGACCGACGTGACCCTCGGCTCCCGCAAGGGCGATCAGTGACGCCGTCGGCGGTTCGCTAGGCTGACCCCCGCGTCGCCCCGAGCGGGCGACGCGGGGAGGTGTGCCCGAGCGGCCGAAGGGAACGGTCTTGAAAACCGTCGTGAGGTAACCCCTCACCGTGGGTTCGAATCCCACCGCCTCCGCCGAGGTCAGAGAAGTAGCAGGTCAGAGGGCGCGTCTCCGGTTCGGAGACGCGCCCTTTGCGTGCACTCTGTCTCACCGCGTTCCGCGTATTTCTCGGTGTTGACCAGCCTGTGTGGGCCATCTGTGGGCCAAAAAGGCCCTCCTAATCGAACTGAGCGCTGCTCAGCTGCTTGGGGCAGTAGCCGCAGTTGCGTGAACCAGTAGGCGTGGCACTGGGAGGCACCATTGCGGAGTGTGCGAGCACTTCACCGAACTCGCCGACCCCCATCTCCGCGGCCACGGACAGCGCGAGTCGCTGCGGCTGCTGAACACACCGACGCCGCCAACCTCCGTACGGCCCTGGAGGATTCGGCGCGGCTGGACGACGCCGGCCTGGCGCTGCGCCTCGCGAACGCGACCGAGGCGATGGTGCGTGCCGGAGGTGGGACCTCCGGCACGCTGGGCTAGGCGGAGACCGAGGGCGGGGCCGCGACTGTGGAGGCAGTGACGTACGGAATGCACACCAGTACGAATACGAGGGGAATTACTTGCAGGCCTATTCGGCGACGCACGTGCGCCTTCTTTCGGTATTGTCCTACTTTTGAACCCCGTGGTGCCGGTCCGGCAGGCTCGTGGGGTGGCTCCCCGGTTCGGTCCGAACGCGGGACAGCAGTGATCGGTGCCCCGTAAAGTGCGGGCTGACCTGCGGGTTTCGCAGGTGATCACACAGTAGCACCCACCCTAGGTGCTCATGTCGTCGCCTTGTGTTCCGGAAGAGAGGGTTCCGTTTCGCTGTAGGTCACTGAGCGCCCTCAATGTCTCGATCTCTTCCATCCCGGAGTTGATCTTGCGGCTAAGGGCGAGGCTGGCGTTGAGGTGCCTTCGCGCCTGGGCGAGACGCCCGGTGGTCGCTTCAACCTCGCCCAAGGCCCGAAGAGCCTGGCACTCCTCCAGCGTGGCGCGGATAGTGCGGGCGATGGTCAGCGCGGCGGTGTAGTGGGGAAGTGCCTGCTCGCTCCGGCCCGCAGCGTGGAGTGCTTGGCCGATCCCGATGTGCGCGATGGCTTCGCTGCGGCGGTCGCCGGAGCTGCGTAAAGCCGGAAGCGCCTTGTCGTACAGGCCCAGCGCCTCCTTGGGTCTTCCATGCCTGCACAGTGTGTCGGCGAGGTTCATCTGGAGGATGGCGCACTGCCCGGTACCGACCGGGGCCTGGGACAGGCTGATTGCCTGCCGATAAGCACCGATGGCGCTATCCAGATTGCCTGCTTCCTTGTGCAGTTCCGCAAGGTTGTGGACTGCGACGAACTGCCCGCGTCGGTCGCCGACATCGTGGAAACGCGCTCGGCCGTCAAGGAAATACTTCAATGCGTCCTTGTGACGCTCGAGACCCAGGCAGATCATGCCCAGGACGTTGTAGCTCCTTCCTTGTTGGAGGCGGTCTGTTCCGGCCAGACGGAGCCGGAGCGCGCGTTGTTGGAGGCTAAAGGCATCGGTGTTCTGGGTGGTGTGCCAGCACGTGATGGACTGCTGGTGAAGGGCTTCGGCTTCCAGCTCCTCGTCATCGGTCTGCTGGGCAAGTTTCAGGGCCTCTTGGGCGCTGTGGAGCGCTTCGTCGTAGTAGCCGGCACCGGCGCAGACACCCGCGAGGTCGATCAGAGCGCGGCCCTGAGCTGCACGGTCCCCTGTGGTCTGCCAATGGGTTACGGCCGCTCGGAGAAGGGGGGTTGCGGTGCTGAGGTAGCCCTCGCTGCTCAAGAAGCCGGCCAGTGTGTGGGTGAGCAGAGCCGCCTGCTGTGGTGATCCATGGGTGCGGGCGTATTCGAGTGCGGCCAGCAGGCTGGGCGCTTCGATGGTGAACCACTGCTGAGGATCAGTGTCGTGCCGGACTGGCGGTGCTGTGGCATCGGCGGGCAAGGCGATGCGCAGGCGGTGAGGGTATGCGCGCCGGTCGACCCGGTCGGCAGTGTGCAGGTAGTGGAGCAGCAGCCGATCAAGCGCGTGCTGGTTCTCGGCCGCTGTGTCCTCTTCGGCGAGGGTGGAAGCGTACTCCCGCAGTAGGTCGTGCAGACGGTAACGGTGGGGAGCGGGCTCGGAGATCAGGCAGCAGGCCAGCAGTTCTTCCAGCGCATGCTCGACCTCTTCCAAGGGGAGACCGGCCAGCGAGGCTGCGGCTTCGGGACCGAGTTCGGAACCTATGTGCATGCCGAGCCTGCGGAAGACTCTCTGCTGGGTCGAGGTGAGCGCCTTGTAGGAGATATCGAGCGCAGAGGCCATCGCACCGTGCCGGTCACGGATTTCGGGTAGCCGCCGACGTGCCCGGCTGAAGCGCTCCACAAGGTCGGAGACTCGCCAAGTCGGCCTGGAGAGCAGACGTCTGGCGATGAGAGTCAATGCGAGGGGGAGGTCACCGCACAGACGGGCCAAGGTCGCCGCTCCCCCCGCGTCAGGGGTCTGCTCTTCATCACCGAGCAGGCGTTGAAGTAGAGCGACGGCATCTGTGCGGGAAAGTACGTCCAACGCTAGGTGATGAACGTTGGGGAGACCCGTCAACCGGTGACGGCTGGTGACGAGTATGAAGGAGGAGAAGTCTCCGGCCAGCAGTGGGTAGATCTGCTCCACGCTGGCGGCATCGTCGAGGATGGCGACGAACCGGCGCCCGCGCGCCAAGTTTCGCCACAGTGCGATCAAGCCGTTGAGGTCCTGGGGGACGGCTGCTGGAGGGGTACCGAGAAGACGCAGCAGTTCACCGATGGCCTCTGCGGGGCTCATGGGGGGCAGGTGAGGAGCATGACCGCGCAGCTCGAGGAAGAGCCGCCCGTCGGGGAAGTGCTCGCGTAGCTGATGGGCGGCGTGAACGGCCAGCGCGGTCTTTCCCGAGCCGGGCATGCCGGTCACGGCGGCCGCAGTGAAAGCTGTGCCGTCGGTCTCCTCCACCGCGCTGGCCATCATCCCGGTCAGCTGTTCCAGTTCTGCCTGGCGGCCAACCCACGGCACGTCGGGAGGAAGAGTGTCCGGAATGGGTGCGGGACTGGCGGGAGAGGAGTGCGAGGGAAGCAGCACAGTGACCGGCGTGCGGGCCAGGACGCCACGGTGAATGTGCTGGAGTTCGGCGCCGGGTTCGGAGCCCGATTCCCGCAGGATGTATTGCCGCGTGCGCTGGAGTAAGCGGCTGGCCGCTTCGGTCCGGCCGCATCCGTGGAGCGCGAGGGCAAGCTGACCGGCAAGCGACTCATCCGCTGGCTCATGGTCCGCGAGAGGCTGCAGGCCGGTGATGGCCTCCGCGTAGTGCCCTAAGCGCAGGGCGACCTCCGCCTGCAGCCGGGCGGTAGTCAGGTTTCTTTCCTCGACGAAACTGCGCAGTTGAGCGGCCCAGGCCCCGGGAAGTCCCGCCAGGGGCTCACCACCCCATAATCGGAATGCCTCGTGCACCGCGGCGAGGGCCTCCCTGTCGCTGCCGCCGTCAGCCAGCCAACGGGCCTGATCGAGAAGAATCAGATACCTGCGCAGATCCACCGCATCCGGATCGGCCTGCAGCGTGTAGGTGTGAGAGCTGTTGCTGATGGTGGGCCCGTCGGAGCCGGCCAGGGCCGACAGCGCCTTGCGAATGTGGTGGAGGTGCACATACAGCGCCTCGCGTGGTTTCGCGGGTGGGTGATCATCCCAGACCCGGTGGATGAGAGTGTCCACACTGACCGTCCGGCCAGCATCCCACGCCAAGGCGGCCAAGGTGAGACGTTCCTTGGGTGCTTTGAGCAGGACGCATTCTTCTCCGGCTCGTAACTCAACCGCACCAAGTAGCAGTATGCGGAGTTCCACCAGCGACCTCCCGCCGGTACGGCACGTCCGTCGGTTGAGGATGACACGGGTCACAAACTGTGGCCACGTCCAGCCGACAGGAGGTCCGAAACCCTCTCCATCGCCGAGGTCCCCGTTCGATCCACAGGGACCTCGGGTAGAGGGCACCAAGAAGGCGGGCGGTCGGCAAAACGCTGCTGCATGTGCCCGCACACGTCGCGATGGATAGGGCTGGCCCCGGGGGAAGCACCGTGCGCGAAGCAGAGATGGCAACGGCACTGTTATCGGCCATAATTTCTAGCAGCCCGCTGGGGAGCTCACCGGCCGGAGAGGCCCTGCAGCGGCTGGTGCACATGCACCCCGGGCCCCGCGGGGAACTCCTCCGGCAGTGGGAGGAAGCCTGCCGGACCGAGGCACCTCACTCCGCCCTCCTACAGTTGTCGAACTCCCTGGCACACCACGCCGCCACGGATGCCGCATGGAGAACTGAGCTTGAGAACTGGTTGCGACACCACCCATTAGGGCCCCAGACAACGGACAATCGCATCGGCGGGTCAGCCCACCTCCACGGCCTCACCATCCAAGCCGGGTCTATCCACGGCAGCGTGTACTTCAACCACGCTGACCCGACCCCCGCCCCTACCCAGCAGCTGGTGCCCCGCCAACTCAGACCTTCGCCCGCCCACTTCACCAACCGCACGACAGAACTGCACGCCCTGCACCGCATCGCTGACTCCCGGAAACACTCAGAAGGACCCGGACTGGCAGTCGTCTTCGGCCCCGGTGGAGTGGGCAAGAGTGCACTGGCACTGCGATGGCTGCACGAGATGTCCGACCACTACCAGGACGGTCAGCTCTACGCCGACCTCGCCCCAGACCCCGCGGGAGAACCGGCGGCAGCGAACTCGGTTCTGGGAGGGTTCCTCCGGGCCCTGGGAGTAGTGGAAGAACAGATCCCGGTCGGGGTCGAAGAGACCGCAGCACTTTTCCGCTCCCTCACCGCGCACAGCCGCATCGCCATCTTGCTGGACAACGCTTCCACCGCCGGCCAGGTGCGTGCGCTGCTGCCTTCCTCCTCAACAAGCACCGTGGTGGTGACGACACGGTGGCGCCTGGGTGGTCTGAGCATGGACGGCGCAGACTTCATCCCAGTTACCCCGTTGCAGAAGCGAGCCGGCACGGAACTGCTGGCCCGGACCGTGGGCGAACGCCGGGCAGCTGCAGAGGCCGATGCTGTAGCGGGACTTGTGGGCTTATGTGCAGGGCTCCCCATTGCCTTGTCCATCGCAGCAGCACGACTGGTGACACGCCCTCAGTGGCCCATCGCCCGGATCGTGCAGGAACTGACTGACGAACAGCGGCGGCTCAAAGCCCTGGCGATGGAGGAGGTCTCCGTCCTGAGTGTCTTCGACCTCTCTTACGACGGGTTGCCACCCCAAACGGCTCGCGCCTACCGATGGCTAGGACTCCACCCAGGACCGGACCTCTCCCTCCAGGCCGCCGCAGCAGCACTGCAGCACACTCTCGACGACACCACGGGCCTACTCGAGGACCTGGTAGACGCCAGCATCCTGGAAGCCACCGGTTCCGATCGATACCACTTCCACGACCTGGTCCGCCTTCACGCGCGCCACCGTGCCCAGACCGATGACAGCCCTCAGACGCACAACGCTGTCCTCCGGCGCCTCCTGGAGCACTACCGCACCTTCGCCGCGGCCGCCGCCCATACCGTGACGCCACAAGAGTGGTATCTCGGACCTGGCCACGACCCTGCCCAGACCTCGTGGGCCTTCACCACGGGCCAGGAAGCACTAGAAGCACTGGAAATCGAACTGCCGAACCTCATGGCAACTATGCGAACCGGCTACAAGTGCGGTTTCGACAGCCTCGTGTGGCAACTGGCCGAGGCTCTGTGGCCGCTATTCCTTCACCGCAAGCACTTCCCCGACTGGATGGCCACCTACCACCTCGGCATCGATGCCACGACTCGCTGCAATAACCCCGCCGCTCGCGCACGCATGCACCACCATCTCGGCTTCGCCTTCCACAACCTCAGCCGCGCCGAAGATGCTCTCCAGCAAGGAAACCGCTCTCTGGCCGCCGCGCGCGAAGCCGGCCATGAGGAGACTGAAGCAGAAGCAGTGGGACTCCTTGGCATGGCACACCGCTCCCTTGGCGACCTCGACGATGCCATCGACATGCAGCAACAAGCAGTGGCACTCGAATGCCGAGCCGGACGAGTACGAGGAGAAGCACTCGCCCGACGGCGGCTCGGCCAAGCTCTCAGTACCGCAGGCCGACTCGACGAAGCGATCGACCAGCTCACCCAGGGCCGCGACCTGGCCGCGTCACTGTCCGACCACAAGGTCAAAGCGATGACCATGGTCTGGCTCGCCGACGCACTCACGCACAGCGGACGTGCCAGCGATGCAGCCGCCGTGGCCCGGGATGCTTGGTCGCTCCTCGCCGAATCGGGCTCCAGCCAATACCAGGCTCAATCACTGATGGTGTGGGGTGAAGCCGCCGAAGCACTTAAGGAACCGGCGACCGCCCACAACCTCCTCACCCGATCACGAGCCTGCTACTTGGACGCCGGCGCCCCCAACCTGGAACGGGTCAATCGCGCACTCGACAGAGTGCAAGCACAGCTGGACACCCCCTCCCCCTTGTGACGCTCACGTCAACAGCGGCGACTGCTCCACAAGGTCGGTGAGCCGGTACCCGGCAACAAGCCACGGATAGGCACACACCGCGCACAGCTCCTGCGGCCCGCGGCTAAGGAGCACCTGTTCAACGCGAGTCCGAAACACCGTCCCCACCTCGCCCGCCGGTACCGTGACCAGACCGCATCCCGGAGCGCTCGCCCACCAGGCATCGGCAACCCCCAGCGCGTCACCGACCGTCGGCTGAGGCCGGCCCACAATCACATCGGCGCTCTGCCTCCACCGCATGGGAGCCGATTCACCCACCACGAGAAACCGGTCAGCAACTTCACACGGACACCCAGCATGCGGCCCCGCGACACCCCAGACCCACAGCCACACGCCCTCCACATCCCGGCTGTGGCGAGGACAGCGACTGACCTTCAACTCCCCCTGGCGCATCACGGAACCGCCCAGCGTCGAATGCTGACACGAAGAGGAACTCATTCCGGCTCCCCGCACACCGGGCTCTGATCGGCGCCCACGGCAGTCGGCAGCGGTACCGGAGCATTCGTCACAGCCCGGCAGGGCTCTCGCAGATCCAGCAGGCCGTACATCGCACGCCGCAAAATTTCGGCAGCCTGCCCCGGCCGGGAAGTAATCAACCCAGCCACCCGAGCTTGCCAGTGCGGACTGCGCCGCCCCAGGACCCCCTGCAATTGCTCAGGCAGCGACCGGTCCAACCGAAGACGACCGGCCCCCTGGGAGACCACCTCTGCCAGACTTCCCGGACGCAGAAAGCACTCCGGCGGAGAAGGCGTCAACAGCACCGGTGCCCCGGTCGCGGCCGCGTAGCTGGTGACCGACCCGTGATCCCCCACTACCGCATCAGCAGCCACCAGCGCTGCCCGCCACCCCTCCTCGGGCGGCAGCAGCAGCAAACCCGCACGCAGACAGTCCTCCAGCCACGCCTGCACCTGCCAAGCACCATGAACACCCCAGATGTTCGGGTGCAAGACCGCAGCCACGCGGTACTCCTTCGGCGGCAACTCATCCAGCATCTGCTCAACCAGGTCCGGATGACTTCCCAGAGCGGACTCCGGCTGCCACGTGGAGGTAACCATCACCAACTGCTGGCCGTCAGCCACACCTAACGCCTGCCGGTAACGCTCCCGCAGCGGCATGCTCGCTACCAGCCGGTCAAAACAGACATCACCCGCCACGATCGCTACCGGCAACGCCTCCGGACATGACTCCTGCAACACACCGAGCTCGCCCTCATGCGTAAGCCCCAACGCCGCCGGCACCAGTCGCCCACGGTGAACCAATGCCCCTCGATCCAACCCATGCGCAGGTTGCGCATCAGGACCCGCGCTTCTGGCGCGTGACCGGGACGCCAGCATCCCTGCCCCATGCGGCAGCAGCATCACCTTCCCGTGAAGCTGCTCCACCGCTGTCTCGCTGGCAGCCAGCACCAGGTCGAACTCGCATTGCACGGCCTGCTCCCACGGCAGAAGCAGACCCCCCCGGGACCGTACGAACTCGGCGGCGCCGTGACACATCGAACCGTTTCCGGCCGGCGCCACGGTGAACATCACCACCACTCGGTGATCGGACTTCAGCAGTGCAAGCACGTCCAACAACCGGATACCGGCCACCAAGAACGGAACCACCACTAGCACGCTGCGACATCCCCTACGCAGCACCCGACTGTCCGCACCCAGACCAACCGGCCCGTTCAGCCACGCACTCCCGGCCATCAACGGCCCCCACTCGCGCAAGGCCGTGCGTGAAGCCGCCCCGCCACAGGCCCCCGCATAACCCGCGTAGGCACAAGACGTCCACCAACCGAAACCATGACTTCCCCCGAACGTCGGCTACACCTGTCTGGGAGGAGGGCTCCCCGGCGGCTCCGGTGGATTCCTTGCACCGACCTTGCGAAAACCTTGCCTCCCATCACAGAGGCTGAACGCTCCACGTGATATCGCGGTACGGAGGTCTTGCCGGGCAGCCCTGGGGTGGTCGGCACGGACGTTCTTCTGCAGGAGCGCGACTTGTTGACCACAGCAGGGGAGCACGACGAAGCTGAGGTTCTTCACGTGAGCGGTTACGAGTAGCGCCTTACACCCCACCATCAAGCCGCTTCTCGATGAGCTGGTTGGCGCGTGACTGCTCGCCGCGGAGGATCTTCGCGTAGAAGCGGAAGAGCACGGTGAGGCTGTGGCCGGCCCGCCGCGCGACCTCCACCGGATCGACGCCGGACTTGATCCAGAGCGAGACGCCCGCATGGCGGAGGGAGTACGGCACGTCGGCGAGTGGCGATGCAGCTTCCTCCGGGGTTAGGGCTTTCTCGCGTGCTGTGTCCCAGACCGCGCAGTATTCGGTGGACCTGATCCGTCCGCCCCGTGCGGCTCGGAATAGACGTCCGTCGTCGGCGACGCCGTACGCATTCACCTGTTCGCGGAGCATGACGACCAGTACCGGCGGGATCGGAACCGGGCGAGTAGCGCGTCGTGCCCGGCGCTTGAGGCCGCGTTGTTCGAAGGACGCTCCGTCGTCCGTCCACCCTGAGCCGACTTCCGGTCGGCTGCCGGCGAGGATGAGTTCTCCCCAACCGGTCTGAGGAAGGTGGCAATCGGATTTGCGTAGCGAAGCGATCTCTGAGGGACGCATGGCCGCGTAGTAGAGACAGCCGAAGAACGTCGCGAGGTGCTTGCCTCGCTCACCTTGTTCGCGAACTGCCTTGAGCAAAGCTGTGACCTGAGTGGGGTTGGGAACGTACCGAAAGTCCACCTCGTCTTCCTTAGGCGGCGTCGCCCAGTCAATGCGGGCCATGGGATTGGACTGGAGCAGATCACGCTCGACGGCGTACCGAAGCGCATTGCTGAGGACCATGCGCTTTCGGTTTGCCGTGTTCTCTGCCGCCGGCTTCCCGTCGAGCCTCAGTGACAGGGCCTCCAGGGCTGCCCGCATCTTCTCGGTACTGGCCGCTTCCGTGACCTTCAGTGAGTGATTGCTGATCCAGGCCAGGGCGTCTGCTACCGCAGTGGGCGGCGTCTCGGTTTCCGTGCGTGTGATGGGTTTTCCGTTCTCTCCCGGTGCGGCACGGAAGGCCCATCCGTACAGGGCGGTGCGCATCAGCTTCGGGTCGGGCGCACCGCGCGAGGAGGAGACGAAAACCGGGGTGACCACGGCCAGCGCCTCGGCGATGCTGGCGCGGTGCTTGGCTGCAGCTTTCGGCCACTTCATCAGCACGTATGCGGTGGCGTGTTCGTACCACGTGGGGGTGTTGAGATCCGCCAACTCGCTGGCGGGGAGTCCGGTCTCCTCGTCGAACTGTTCACGGTTCCTGAGCGCCGCCATGAGTTCCGAACGGCGCCCGTCTGCCTGTGCCTTGAGTTTGAAACTCCGCGAGTGCGGACGTGATCCCACACGCCAGCGCAGTTCGAAGGGCTTCGGACGGCCCTTGCGGTTGCGGATCGACCAGACGTCTACGTCGAAGGTAAGCATGTCTCTCCAAGCCGGCGAGGGGCCCGTCATCTGGCGGGCCCCTCGCACGGAATCGGCGTGATCAGGCGGCTTGCTGTTCGCAGTGCGCCCACCAGGCGTCCAGGTCGCTTCGGCGTACGCGCAGTTGGCCGTTGGGGAGCTTGATGAGCTTGGGTGCCTTGCCGCGGGCTCGCATGCGGTAGAAGGCGGCGCGGGACATGTCGATCTCTTCGAGGACTTCGGTCAACTTGAGGTGTCGCTGGCGGGGCATTCGAGCCTCCTGTTGTTCCGAGCCGCGGGTTCGTGCGGTACCGGCGGTCGCGGAAACCGCACAATCCGCGGAAAGACATGAACTTGCTGCCTGAGCTGCGAAGCTGCAGCAGCCGGGCAGCAGTCGCAGAAACCATCGGAAGAGCCGCACAAAGGCCGAGGCGGACGGTCGTCCGTCGTCGAGCGCATGGCGGGCGCTATTTGTGCGGCGATTGCGCGCGGTTCTGCGGAGGACGGTGCTGGCCGTCCGGGGGAGTGCGTCAGCGCTGGTCAGTGACGAGCGGCCGCTGTTTCCGCGGATACTGCGGTTTGCGCGGCGGACTCCCGGGAGATGCAGCGGTTCGCGATCACGCCTGGCCCTCCCTGACCTGCGGGTGGATGAGATAGCGGGGTGCCGGCGGGCGGCCCCTCTTCCCGGTGCGGGGTGGGGTGTGGCTGCGGAGGTAGCCGTGCTCTTCGAGGAGTGCGACGGCTGGTTCCATGTCCGCGACCGTGGGGAACTCCGAGCGGGAGAGCTTGGCGAACAGGTCGCGGCGGGAGACCGTGTCCCAGCCGTTAGCCCGGAGGACCTCCAGGAGCGACTGGGCGCGTGCCTGGGCGGCGTCGGCGCCCATGAGGTCGAAGACCGTCAGGGCGTGGTCGGCGAAGTAGTCCGCGATCTCGATGGCGGCCGTCATCGTCGACGGCTCTATGGGCTTGCCGTAGCCGTCCTCCAGGTGGGCTGCGACGTGGAGCAGTCCGGCGATGCGGGCTGCGGTGCCCACGAGCTTGCCCGCCCACTTGCCGACGTGGCCGAGCTTGCCGCCCCGGGCCCGGAGTTGGGGCTCGATCCGCTCCTCGAAGGCGAGCAGCTCGGCGCCCGCGTCCGGGGTGAGGCGGAGGACGTACGGTTCCGTCTCCTCGGCGAACGAGAGCGTAAGGGCGGTGACGTTGCGCTCGTAGTGGGCCGCGACCGTCTCGGGGACGGGTGCGGGGCCGATCTTTCGGTAGCCGACCAGGGATTCCGGCAGCGCGTACAGGAATCGGGCGAGGAGGCCGCGGCCGTCGAAGCCGCGGTTCTTCCCGATGTCCTCCAGCACCGAAGGCTGGACGGCCAGGCCCATGGTCAGCGCCGGGGCTTCGATGAACTCCTCGCGGTTGCGGCGGTCGACCTTCAGCCGGTCGCCGGCGTGGCCCTTGAGGAAGACCTCCATGTTCGGAGCGCCTGAGTAGCGGCCCGCGATGATGTCGAAGATCCCGCCTTCTGCGGACATCACCGCGAGCCGTCCGCCCTGCTCGGCCATGAGCGAGGTGACCGTCTCGGGCGTGGAGTCATCCGCCAGCAACCGCGGCTTCGGTGGCACCGTGAGCTCTTCGGCGTGCTGCGCCAGGTCGATGGCCTCGGCGACGAAGCCGTCCCGCTGCGGGCACTCGGCCGACGACGCGCGAGTGGCTGCCTTGTCGGCGGCCTCCTGGGCCATCTTTCGGGTTAGTTCGGCCTCGACGATGCGCCCGGCTGCCTGGTTCGCGAGGTGCTGCTCCGCCTCGTAGAGCGGGCCGGTCATGGCGGAGAAGACCGCGGACTTGCGGTTCGCCGGCGGCAGGGCGACGACTACGTACAGGTTCGTCGGCTCGTGCCAGCGGCCCCGTACGCGGACCACGACGCGTCCGCCGGCCGCCGTGGCGAGCACGCTCAGCGCCAGGGCGGCGGCCATGTCCGGAGGCGTCTGCGTCTCCTCCGCCAGCGCCGCGCAGAAGTCCCCGAGCCAGGACGGGAAGGCGTGCAGCGGGAAGCGCGGGAGCTGCGGGCGGGCGTTGAGCGGGATCGGTTCCGACCACGCCTCGGGCAGCTTCTCCTCCCCGAGTGCCAGGGCCTCGCGCACCTCGTCGGCCGTGGCGTCCGGCGTGGACGCCGCCTGTACGAGCCGGGTGCCGGCCTGGATCAGGCGCCGCCGTTCGGCGAGTTCGTGGACGATCCCCGCGTAGTACCCCGCGTTCGCCGTCGTCGGTACGGCCTGGACGAGGCCGTGCACGTAGGCGGGTCCGCCAACCCGCCCGAGGTCGCCAGCCTGCCCGAGGTAGTGGGTCAGGGTGATCGGGTCGACGGGCTTGCCCTGGCCGTGAAGCACCGTGATGGAGCGGTGGATGGTCTCGTGCGCGGGCCGGTAGTAGTCCTCGGCGCTGAGCGCCGCCTGTACCTCGGCGATCACCTCGGCCGCGAGCATCATCGAGCCGAGGACGGCCTGTTCGGCTTCGAGGTCGCACGGGGCTCCGCCCCGGTCTGCGGCAGCGTGCAGGGGGCGGACGTTGTCGTGCGGGCTTCCGGCGAGGACGTGCGGCTGCTCGGTCATCGCCGGGCCTCCCCCGTGTACGGCTTTCCCTGCGCAGGGCGGGGCAGCGGGCGGTACCTGGTTTGAGGCATGCTGTTCGTACCTCCTGTTTCTTTGTGGGATGGGAGGCCGGGGCAGCGGGCTTCCTTGATCCGTTGGCCGCTGCCCCGGGCTAGTCAGGAGTCCTCGGCGAGGCTCCAGAGTCGGTACTCCTGGCGTACGTACTCGCGGTTGCCGTGCTTCGCGTCGTACGCGATCAGCTGTACGGCTGCCGCTTCCGCGGCCCGTATCGACGGCTTCGCGAGTTCGGGTCCGTACTCCGATGCCTCTGCAAGCGCGAGGCGATCCACTAAGGCCGCCTTGCGCAGCCAGAACTCTCGGGGCAGCGCTTTATCGTGCGAGTGCCGCTCGCTCAAACCGGCGAGTGAAGCGATCTCTTGCTCGATGCTCGGCGCTTGGGCGTACAGGTCGTCGGGCGGTTCCGTCTGGTGAGTCGTGTTCGTGTTAGTCGTCTGCGGCATCAGTGCATGTCCTTGGGGAGCCGGTTGGTGCGTGCCCTGTCGACGGCGAAGTGCAGGGCGCTCTCGGCGAGTTCGCCGTAGTCGTATGCGGCCTGTGCCAGGCCCTCGGCTGAGTCGAGAGCAGCGGCCAGGGCGGCGGACTCGTGTGCTTCCAGGCGTTGTTCAGCGCTGAGGGAGTCCGCGGCATGGCGTGCGCTCTCCCGGTAGATCAGGTCCTCGCGAAGGGCGTGCAGCCGCTTGCCGCCGGACCAGCGGGCCAGCCCCTCGTTGAGGTCGGGCATGTCGCCCATGAGCAGGTACTGATCGTGCTCGCGGTGCAACAGCACATGCGCCGGCTGCTTTCCGCTGAGTACGGACCGGATGGCCCAGGCTGCCCCGTGCGCGTACGCCCGTGCCGCGTTCTCGTACAGGTGCCGGACCCGCTTCTCCAGGTCCGTGTAGAGATCGCTGACCGACACCAGGGCGACGTCGTGCGGGCGGTGGAACGGCGTACCGGGGACGGCGAGTTCGCCGAGATGGTGGTGGGTGCGGGACGGGTCGGTGTTGCAGATGCCGAGCTTGGCCGTGTGCAGCGCGAGACGGTACTCCCGAGCGGCGGCACCCAGCGCGTACACGCTCTCCGGAAGAGATCGGAACCAGGTCGTCTTGGTGTCAGCCATTGAAGTTCTCCGGGTGGCAGGAACAGGGAACGAGGAGCTCCCGTACGGCCCATGACGCGGGCCGGGAGCGGTCAGTGCAGCGGGAGCCGTACGGCGGCGTTCTCGCTCGCGGCTTCGAGCAGTTCGCGGAGGTCTCCGCCGACCGCGGACAGCCGTGCCTCCATCGCGGCCCACGACTCGGGGTCTATGGCCATGAGCGCGGAGACCGCGACGGCGGCGTTCCCGCGCCGCAACGCGGTGAGCGCGTCGCGCAGTTCGCCGGCGGCGGTGAGGGAGACCTGGGCCGAGGCCGCCGCGGACGAAGTGGACGTGGCGGTGATCGAGTTGCACATGTTCGAGCTCCTTCGGGTTCAGTTGCCGATGGCGGTTACGAGGGCGGTCATGACCTGGTTGATGGGCCCGGCGGCGGGCGTGTTGGCGAGGTAGAAGCCGAAGAGCAGCGAGGCGACGGCCGCACCGGCGCTGACGGCGCGGTACCTGAGCAGCAGCACGACGACGAAGCCGAAGAGCAGCACGAGCGAGAGCGTGACCACGGTCGGGTCCTTTCTGCCGGGCGGTGCCGGCGGTCAGAGGGTCTGGGAGTGGTCCCGGTGCAGTCGGGCGACGAGGTTGTAGATGTGGCGGCCGATCCGGATGCGCTTGCCGTGGCCGCGGCAGCGGCGACAGTCGGGGCCGCGTTTGATGCGGCCGCGGCGGTTGCGGCGGACGTGGAAGCCGAAGCCGCGGCACTTGCGGCAGTTGCCGAACGGCGAGACTGCGCAGAGCGCCGTGTAGCTGAGAGTGATGAAGAGAAGTCCGGCGATAGCGTCGAGTGTCGAGGTCATGAAGTCCCCCTGAGCGGCAGTCGAAGGGTGTCCCCGGACTAGGCCGCTATCCGCTAGCAGCCTGGTCACATGGGGAATGGCGCGCTAGCGGGGTCGCTAACGTTAGCGATGCGTGCTGCTAGCGGAAGCGGCCCCGGATTTCATGCGGCGTCGGACTTTCCGTCACGTTCCGCGACTGCATTGGCGACGTCGTTACGGGCGATGCCGCGCCGGTTGACGACCTTGCCGTCCACACGGCGGCCGATCTGGATCGTGTTGATCCCGTACGGCTTGAGCGCGGAAGTGAGCTGTTCGGCGCTCCACTCGCCGTAGACCTCCGGCCGCAACTCGGCGAGCCGCGAGGCGACTTCCTCGGACCACAGCTTGGGTTCCTTGCGGCTGAGGACGGCGAGGATGTCGGCGAGCAGGTCGTACGAGGCGGCGGGATCGGCTTGCGGCTCCTCGCCGAGCGCGTGGCCGGCGAGAGTTCCGGCGTCCTCCCGCAGCTTCCGGCCCCGCAGCGCGATGCGCTCGGCGATGACCGCGTCCGCGTAGACGGAACGGACGATGCGGGCGTCGGCGCCCTCCCCTACGAAGTAGTGGATGCCCTTGTCCGCCCAGGCGAACATGGTGGCCCGTACGCCGCGCTTGTACGCGCCGGTGCCGAGCACCATGTCGTTCTCGATCTGGCCGAGGACCTTGAGGCAGAACCGCGCGGAGGCGTTGGCGCCGATGCCGGGCGGAAGTGCGTCCTTGTCCGGGCGCTGTGTGGAGAGGAGCTGCACGAAGCCCAGCGCCGGGCCGCGCTTGGTGATGTCGGTGCAGATCTCCTTGATCTCCTCGCCGTACTTGGGGTGCTCGAAGAGAACCTGGCACTCGTCGACGCCGACCACGACCGGGTGCAGCCCCAGGGACTTCTTCGAGGCCAGATCGCTGGTCACCTTCGACTCCGGACAGAGGTCGCGCGGCAGAGAGCGGATGACCTTCGCCCGGCGGCGCAGCTCACCGCGCAGTTCCCGCAGGTCGGCGAGGATGTAGAGGATGTCCTCGTCGTCGTCTCCGGCGCGGTAGCGGTACGCCACCTGCTCCAGCGGCCCGAGGTCGCCGGTGCCCTTAAGATCGAACAGGTGCAGCTCGGCCCGGGGGTCGAGCGCTGCGATCAGGAGCAGGAGGCGAAGGAGGAACGTCTTCCCCATGCGGGGAATCGCCCCGATCACTCCCGCGATGTACATGAGCGTGATCTCCACCCAGCGGCCCCGCTGGTCGGTGCCGAACGCGACGGGCTTGAACAGGTCGACGGAGCCGGACTTCGCGAGCGGCCATGCCGGCTGCTTGGCGTTCGACATGTCCTGATCCCCGACCCACAGCACCAGACGGCCCGTGTGCTCGTCCGGTACGGCGTCCGGCCATACGCAGCCGAGCGGGCGGCGCAGTCCGGAAGCGAGCTTGTCCCGCTTGTCGACGACGTCCGCCACCGTCACGCCGAACGGAAGGTCGCCCTCCGCGCGCCAGCCGGGCCCATCCCTGGTGATGGGTGCCGTGAATGTCAGCGGGTCCCGCCCCTTGGCGATGGCCTGGTTGATCTGCGCGATGCCGAGCGAACCGAGCGCCCGAAGCACGATGTCGCTGGTCAGCTTCTGGACCTTCGGGATCTCGACCGCGCGGTGAACCACCGACTCGTCGGCGGGCTGTCCGAGCCAGCCGAGCGCGAGCGTGACCATCGCCCCGGAGAGGGCGAGCAGCCAGGCGGGCGCCAGTACGTACAGAGACATCGCCGTCGACATCCCGATGACGGAGGCCGCGACGGCGACGAGTGTGCGCCAGCGGACCCGGCGGTCGCGTTGGCGGCTGAGCTTCAGGTAATCCGCGACGTCCTCGCGCCTTGCGGCTGCCGCGCGCAGCGGGTCGCCTTCGCGGTCCGCCACCCATCGCATCGAGCCCGCGGCGAACTGGGCGACGCCGCGCGGAGATTGAGCCGTCAGCCGCAGCCCGTACCAGGGGAGGCGCACCCCGTGGTACGCGGCCGTGTGCCAGGTGTGGGCCGCGAGCCAACCGGCAGCGGTGACGAACTCTGGTTTGGAAGTAACCCATGCCGGGAGCACGGGCCGGCGCTTGGCGCCGCGCACCCGATCCATGAAGCCGGGGCCCGACGGACCGCCGGGCTTGTCGACCGCTGGTCGGGCCGTCGGGTCACCGGGCTCGTCAGGGCCGGATGCTGCCGACTCGGTCGGCTCGGAGCGGGCCGACCGCGCCTCCGTCAGGTCGACCACCCCGTTGTCTTCTTCGAGCGCCATTTCTGATTCGAGTCGCTCGAAGAGTTCGTTTTCGTCGTCATGGTTCACTGGCACGTCCTTCCTTGTTGGGAGGGCCGGGCCCGGCTGCTGCTGTGGTAGGTACGTCAGCCGGGCCCGGCGCATGGGGGTTCTCGACTTCGTGAGTCGAGCTGGAGATCCGTCGGCCGATTCGGTCGGCCGACGGGCTGTACGGGTCAGCTCGCCGCTGTCGGTTCGAGCTCTGAGCGCTGCTCTTCTTCGTCGGCCTGCCGACGGCGCTCCGCCTTCAGCTCCTCGCGGAGCTCGCGGGAACGGGCCTGTCCGCAGCCGACGGCGTCACGGATGCGCTCCGCGGTGAGCGCTGTGTCGGGCCAAGCGGCTGTCGTCTCACGGGCCTTGACCAAGTGCTGCTCGAAGGAAGGCCACGTCTGGCTGCCCGAGCGTTTGCGGCGAGTAGCTCGACGACGCGGCGGACGGGCCGTCTTCGGAGCCTCGCCGTACTCCTGCTCGCCGCCCGCCTCGTCCTTCGCGTCGTTCTGCTCGGAAAGCGCCCCGTCCGGAACCACGTCCCCGAGCTTGAGCAGTACGCGCTCCCGCAACGGCGTCTGACGACGCCAGCGCCGGCCGTACTGTTCACGAAGCTCGGCCCTAGCGAGCTGCCGTTCCTTCTCCCGCTCCAGCGCCTCGCGGTAGCTGGTGATCTCCCACAACGTCATGCGACGCCACAGGGCGAACGTCGAGAGCGGAGCGAGCAGCCAGCGGGAACGCCGGATGCGTTCCATCCGGGCGCCGGTCACGGCCCCGATGCGTACGGCGTAGACATGGGCGACGACCTCGGAGAGGCCGACCCACAGCAGCGGCATCGTGCCGTGAGCGACCTTCGCCGAAAAGCTGTCTCCGGCCGCGACGTTGAGCCAGCACGTGACGAACGTGAGCGCCCACGGCACCCAACGCACCCACGACAGGCGCATGTCCAGCCTGATGAGCAGCAGGTTGGCTGCGGTGAATACGGGAATCGCCGCGTCGATTCCGACCGGCAGCATCCACGGCTGGGCGAAGCCCCAGCGTTCGGCGGCGCGAGCGACGGAACCGAACGACGTCGCCAGCCCGAGACTGCCGACCCCGACGCCGGCCGGGACCACGACCGCGAGCAGAGTCTTCTCCGCCTTGCCGAAGGGCGGGGCGCCGGGAGCAGTCATGCGGCTCCCTTGGTCCACGGCATCGGGGACCGCTTCGAGCGGCGGTCCCACAGCGGAGCGACGTCGCGGAGCGCCGCGGCGTAGGCAGCGTCCACCCGGGCGATCTCGTCGTGTCGTCCAAGCTCGTCGAGCTCCGCGAGCACGTCGCGAGCGGCAGCCATTCGGGCTTTCCTCACCTCGTAGGGCTCACCGGGGAAGCCGAGGAACAAGTCCCGGAAGCACTCGGCAGGTTCCTCGAAGCTCTGGGCCAGTTCCTCGAACTCGGAGGCCCGCCAGGCCCCCTGATCGCCTGCGTAGGCATGCATGCTCTCTCCTCGTCTCGTCGGTGGGATGGGACTCGGGGCAGCGGGCTTCCTGATCCGTTGGCCGCTGTCCCGCGTGAGCGCGAACAGCCCAACTGGGCTGCTCGCGCGATGACTTGCGCAGGGACCACTCACCTCGTCGGCGAACGAGTGGTCATGACCTCCGACATGCCTTCGGAGAGGCGATGCCGGAGATCAAAAGCACTCATTCGTCCAGGTGCACTCTGTTGAGTTCTCAAGCCGCAGACGCTTCCTTCGGGCCTCTGTCACCAGGCCCTCCGGGCTATGACCGGCTGCCGCACGCCGCCGCAAGGACGGCATGTGGCAGCCAGTCGCCATCAAGAGGTCTTGTCCTCAAGTCATCTTGATGACTTCCTCGACTATGACATCCCTCTCTCCACTCGTCAAGTCCTCTTGATGACTCGTATGCTGGAGTCGTCGAGAGAACGGAACGGTGAGTGGCATGGCGAAGGCGTACGAACTGATCGCGGATGACTTCCGGCGCCCCATCCGCGCAGGTGAGCTGAAGCCGGGCGACAAGCTGCCCACCGAGGCCAAGCTCGTGGAGCGCTACCGGAAGGGGCTGCCGACGATCCGCCAGGCGCTCGGGCAGCTAGAGGCCGAAGGGCTCGTCGAGAAGAAGCACGGCCGCGGCACCTTCGTACGTATGCCACGGAAGCTCGTGTCGCGCAGCAACGAGCGCCACCAGTGGGAGAAAGACCGTGCCCGCGAGCCGGAAACGCAGCGGCTGCAGACGGGCTCGACGGAGCACGACACCGGGCTGACCGTCGACGACCTCGTCTTCCACGCGAAGTACGAGCAGGTGCCGGCGGATGGAGACCTCGCGACCGCCTTCGGCGTACCCGAGGGCACGGACATGCTCCGGCGTACGTATCGCACTCGCTACAGCGCTGAGCCGGCGCCCTTCACGCTGGTGACCTCATATCTCGTCCGCGACATGGTCGCGAAGAACCCCGACCTTCTGGACGAGACAAACGAGCCGTGGCCTGGCGGCACCCAGAACCAGCTCTTCACAGTCGGCATCGAACTCGACCACATAGAGGAGCGCATCACCGCGCGCCCGCCCTCCGCCGAAGAGGCCGAGGAGTTGGAGCTGCCGCCCGGCACGGCCGTGCTCGTCCTCCGCAAGTTCTCGTACGGCACCGAAGACCGCCTAGTGGAGATGTCGGACGTCATCCTCCCCGGCGACCGGACGCAAATGACCTTCGTAACCCCACTGGATCGGTGGTAACCACCTTGCCGCAGCGCATCGTTGTACTCACGGCAGTCCACGCACCCGGCGCTCACCACCTGCCGGACGCGTACAGGTCGCTCCAGGAGCAGGAGCTGCCGGACGGGTGGGAGTGGCAGTGGGTCATCCAGGAGGACGGCGAGACGGACCAGGTCGCCGAACTCGTCCCCGACGATCCGCGGGTGAGCTTCGCCCAGGGCCGGCGGGGCGGCCCGGGTGTCGCCCGCACCATGGGACTCGCCCGCGCGCAGGGTGAGTTGGTCAAGGTCCTCGACGCCGACGACATGCTCACCCCGGGCGCCCTGGCCCGCGACATCGCCGTCTTCGCGCGCGAGCCTGACATCGCCTGGACGACCTCCCGCGTACTCGATGCCCTGCCGGACGGCTCCACGGCCGGCTTCGACGGCGACCCCGACGAGGGCCCCATCGAACGCGGCTCCGTCCACGAACACTGGAAAGCCCACGACTACCGCGCCCAGGTCCACCCGGCGACGCTCTGCATCCGCCGCGACCTCCTGCTCGCGCTGGGCGGCTGGATGGCCCTGCCGGCATCCGAGGACACAGGGCTGCTGCTCGCCCTAAACGCCGTCAGCCGCGGCTACTTCACCCGCGAGGTCGGCCTGATGTACCGCAAGTGGCCTGGTCAAGCAACGAACCAGGCGGCCCACGGGCACAAGGACGAGCGTGAAGCGCGCATGGCGGTGGTTGATGCTCGGGCCCGCGAACTCGTCGAACTCGGCTGGAACTACACGCCTCCTGCGATGTGAGCAGATTCCAACTCCTGGCCAGCCCGAATCATTTCGGACACCCGGCTCCGCCGGACCTTTGGATTCCGGGTAGTCAGGCCATGGGGGGCGTTTCCAGCCGCATTCGCCGAGTGCTACGTTCACAATGGACTCAAACAAGATCCACGGGGAGGGGAACACGTTGGCCAGGGGAGGGCAAGGCGGTGGCGACATCCAGGGTGCCTCGGGGGGAGAGTCCCGCCTGGAAAATCCAGCCTCGCTCAAGAAAGCTGCAAGCGGAGCTCAGCAGATCGCCGGTCGCATTCGATCGGCATCGAATCATCCCGCAGACGAAACTGACCGGGCGGCTCGCGCATTCTCCGGGAGCGAATGGGGAGGCGACCTGGGTAGCGCACTTCGTACAGTGAAAGAGCGATGGAGCGGTAAGTCACAGAGACTTGCCGGAAGCTGCACTTCGTTCGCGGATCGCTGCAACAAGACTCACGACTCCTATTCTGAAGCCGAGACAGCAAACGTTCAGCAGCAAACGGCTGCCGGAAAACAAATTCGAAGTGACTTTGGCTAACTTCGGTCCGTAGACGGCATCCAACAGGGGGATTCGGGGACTGTGAGCATCACCTATGAGGATCTGTATCATCTCAATCTAAGTACTCTCAATTCGGCGGCTGAGGCTTGGAGTGGCACTTCCTCCAAGATGAAGAGCATCGAACGTGACTACAGCAACGATGTGCAGAAACCTTTCAGTGCAGCTGGCTGGAAGAGTTCAGACAGCACCAGCCAGACAGCCGGCAGGTCGTGCAAAGACATCGGCGTGGAATTGAACGATGGGCAACGAGTGGCTCAGGCACTCCATCGGTCTATCGCTGACGCTCGCGAGGAACTGAAGAAACATCAGAAGGCTCTGCGCGATCTTGCGGAGAATGAGGCGCCGAGACAAAACCTACGCGTGAGCCCGACAGGAACGGTGAGCGTTTCAGATGACCACGTAGCTGGCGAGGACGCTCAGGCACAACAGGCCCGAGTCGACGCCTTCGCCAAGCGAATCTCCAGGGTGCTGGATGAGGCTGCCGCCACCGACGGACAGTGCGCCAACGAGCTGGTGCGCATAATTGGAAGTGCATCGTCCGGATTTGACCTTCCCGCAGGGATCGGCCCGACTGGTGTGCAGCTCGCCTCTGCTGTGAACGGCAAGGGCCCGATGAATCTCGCTCCGGGGCCGATGCCAACCATTAAGGATGGGACTGCGCCGCATCACGTCCGTGAGGTTATGGGGATATTGAGCTATCGCCCGTACATTGAGGGCTCGAAACTCATGCTGAAAGGGAAGTTCTCCGATGGTCTCTCCTACGCATGGGAAGGAGTCCCTCCAACAGCAGTAGGGTACGGGGCGGGAAAAGCTGAGAAGTTCAGTCCTGGACGACACAGGAAACCCTCTTTCGTCAACAAGGTCGGGAAAGCTGGCGCACGGGTATTGGGGCTCCCAGTGGGGATAGCAGCTACCGCTGTTGACTACAGCACCAACATGACAGGAAAGGAGAAGTTCTTCGGTTGGTAGTTCCAGGCCACGCCAGTGGGCTCGGACCGCCTAGACTTCAAGCAGTGATTAGGAAGTGTGTCCCGTGCAGAATCCTGCCGATGGCAAACATGATGCAGGCGCCCGATTGACTATATCCGAGCGTGTAGCGGCCTTCTTGCTACCCGTCGGCCATGGCCGCAGTCCCAGCAAGCACCCCATTTGGAGCTGGGACGCACGAAGGTTTCTGCTTGTGGCTTCGCTTGGTGTCGGCCTTTTCGGTGGGGCAGTTGGCCCTTGGTCAGTTGCGTCGGGGTGGGAGCGTGTCTGGGCAGGGCTGGCGGGGACTTTCTTCCTTGCCATCCTCGCGTCTGCATTCATCGGCTACCGGCGATGGCTCGCAAGGGAGAGGTCTCCGAACGAGAGCAACCGTCCTAGCTAGTCAACTGGACTGATCCGGACCCCGTACGAGGTCTCGTCCAGCGTGGACGGTGCGACGAGGTCCGCAGTCTCGACCGATCGATGTCGGCCTGTCCTTGCCCCTAAACGCTCGCCAGTCGCGGTCACTTCAAGTGTGAGAGGTCCCAATGGGGCCGAGCTGCCGGCTGGATGGAAGGTTTCCGTGGACAGCACGTCCGACGGGATCTGCTCACCCCACGGCTCTGTGGACGTGGACGAGTTGGTGCATCTGCCCGTGTCCATCACGAAGCGGGTACGTTCCTGCGCCCTACCGCTACCGCTCGCGCATCAGACATGCCTCGGCCAGGCGGGCAGCGACCAGCAGGAGGTTCGTGAATCGTAAGGAGCCCGCGGCCCCCTCGACCGGGACGGAAGGAGCCTGCGTGGTGTGGAATTCCGGCTACAAGGCAGTGCATGCGGGGAGGCTACGGTGCGGAGGATGTCGGGGTGGGTACGGAAATCGCTGGTCACAGGGGTGTTGGTGGTCGGCCTGATAGCCGCCGGCGTGGGGCTGTATCTGTTCCAGCCGTGGAAGCTGTGGACGGACGAGAAGGTCGATGAGGCACTTCCCGGCGCTGCTGCGCCGGAGAAGTCGGACGGACCGACGGAGGCCGGGACGCCTGGTGACTCCGCGGGATCGGGCAAGGCCGAGAAGCCGGCCGGGCCGGTGACGCTGGCCTCGGGTGAGTTCATCACTCACGAACACGAGACCACCGGGCGTGCGAAGGTCGTCGAGCTACAAGACGGGTCCCTGGTCCTTCGTCTGCAGGACCTGAACACCAGCAACGGTCCCGACCTGAAGGTCTGGATCACCGACGCGAAGGTGAAGCCGGGTACGGCCGGCTGGCACGTTTTCGACGACGGCGCCCACCTCAGCTTGGGCGGACTCAAGGGCAACAAGGGCAGCCAGAACTACACGTTGCCCGCCGGGGCGGACTTGGACGAATACAGCAGCGTGACGATCTGGTGCGACCGCTTCGACGTCTCCTTCGGAGCAGCCGAACTGTCCCGCGCCTGATCGCACCCGTAGGGCGTCAGTTCAGTTCCTCTTCGCCGCTCGGTAGATCAAGTAAGAGACGGCCAAGATGAAGTCCACCGCCACCCAGAACGCCACGATGGCACCGGCCCCGATGGTGGCGCCCAACCCGGTAGCCGCTTCGCAATCCTCCTGCGAGAGTCCGACACAGTCAGGTGCTCCGGCGGCGGAGACGATCCCGAGGATCAGCCAGATCAGGAAGATGAGCTGGACGACCAGGAACGTCCAGAAGAAGACGCGGTGCTTCTTGCGCTTCGGCGGCTCGGTCGGCGATTCCGCGGAAGGTTCTGTTGCAGCGCTGTCTGCCCGTACCCCATGGCCCCACTGGGGCTGAGGAGCTGAGGACGCTCCCTTGGGGTGTGCCGCATGACGTCCGTGGTGACCGGCCATTTCGTGCTCCGGCATCCGTAGGATTCCCGAGTGATTTAATTGTAGCAAAATGTACAATTGTTCCAGTCTCGGACACCGAGCGTGCGTTTCTCATCCGTAGCGTAATGCTCTCGCTCACCGCGCTACTCAGCAGTGTTGATCGGCACCTCGTACACGATCTCGCACAGCGAAGTCGGGACCACGATGTCCGCCGTCTCGACCGGGCGCCCCTCGTCGCTGTAGTACGTGCGCTGAATCTGCGTGACCAGGGCGCTGCGCGTCAGGCCGAGGAGAGCGATCTCCTCGGCTGTCGCATGCCGCGGTTCGGGCTGTTCAACAGCGTGGCTAATGGTGACGCCGATCTCCGCCATGCGCTCGACGACGCCGCGGCCGGCGTAGGGGCCGCCCTCGGGGAGCACGACGAGCGTCCCGCCCGTGAGGTCGTACGGTTCCCAACTCGTGGAGAGCTGCGCTGGTTTGCCGTTTCCCATGAACTCATACCGAGTGCGGACGCCGAGGTCTCCCTCGTCGAGGCCGAGCCGCACGGCGATGTCCGCGGGAACGGGAACTTTCGCCTCGGTGTGGCTCTCCCAGGTGCCCTCCCTGCCGAGCGCTGCCATGTCCGCGCGGAACGGCGAACCTCCCCGACGCTCGCGGCTCAGTGAGCGAACCATCCGCAGTCGTGACCGCGGTTCCGCAACATACGTGCCCGACCCGGTACGGCCTTCGAGGATGCCCTGACTGACCAACAGGTCGTTAGCTCGCCGGACCACGTTGTGGCCCACCCCGTACTCCTCGCCCAAGCGAGCGCGCGACGGCAGCTTCTCCCCAACTGCCCACTCACCACTGGCGATGCGCTCCCGGAGCAGGTCGGCAATCCGGAGGTACGGCGGCTGCTCAGGCATATGGAAAATCTAGCTCATCAGGGCTAAGCTGATTAAGCACCTTTACTTCACGTGACCATGGCGCGACGGAGGACTTCCGCATGCCCACACCTGCGTCCCGCGCAGAGGAGGTAGCGGAGCGGCTGACCGCCACGGGGCTCACACCAGAGGTGAAGGACCAGAAGAACCACTTCCTTGTGGAAGCCAAAGTGCCTGCCCAGGCCTCGCCGGAGTCCTGGAAGGGCCTGTTAGGGGCGCTGGAAACGGCCGATCACTTCGGTCAGGAAGTCAGCGCCGGCGGCATGACCGTATGGGCCGCCATCCGAAAGGGGACCCCCGCGGCAGCGCCGGCTGCCCGGGGGCATGGCCGTCAGCTTTAGGGAGCTGAGCGACGTGATTAACCGTAGCCACTACACCGACGAGCAGCCATGGCGCGTGCTCCACACTCACAGCCAGCCGCTCCCGAGACCGCGGCATCCCGCGACGGACGCACGTCCTTCTCCGTCACGGGCGGGAGAACCAACTCGTGCACGGCTCCGCCGTCTCGAAGCCTCTGCCCGCGTACGTGACCCCGTGCCTGCGACTGTGCGCCGAGCCTTGCGACGTACAACTCACGTTCAGCCGCACCTCGTTGAGGTGCGCTGATGGGCTCTGTGCAGCAACAACGTCCGCCAGACTGGCGCACTCCCTACGTCTCGGTGGCCTGCCGCATGGGAGCGCACGGCCAGTGCACGGAAGCCGAGCCCCGTGCGGCACAGCACTCCTGGCCCGTCATCTACGAGACCTGTAGCTGCTCGTGGTGTCACCCCCGGCATGAGGGAGCTTCGATGTACCCGAACAGCGCCTCTGTATCGGTCACTTCGGCCACGGTGCTCCGCGGAGACGTGATCCAGGTCGGCGGTCAGCCGCTCATCGTCTCCGACATCGTGGCGCTGCCGCACAAGGCGAAACGCCTCCGGTTCGAGACGGGGGAGACGCTCACGCTGCATGTCCGGTCGCGGCTCGCCGCCTTCCGGCGGAAGGCCCGGTGGTGACCGTGGCGCGATACCAGCGAGTCGCGGACTCGATCCGCCGGCAGATCGTCGACGGGACTCTGAGCGCGGGCGACCGTCTGCCGACGGAGCCGTTGCTCGTCGCCGAGTACGGAGTGAGCCGACTGACCGTACGGCACGCCCTCGACGTCCTTCAGGCAGAGGGGCTGATCGAGAGGTTCCACGGGCGCGGCACATTCGTCCGACGGCCGCCTCAGCGGGCCTCGTACGTCAGCGTATGCAGCCGTGCGTTCCGCCAGCCGGAGACAGACCACGACGAAATCGAGACGTACGTGAGGCCCGGCTCCGTCCTCGCCGAGGCACCACTGACGGCCCTGATGCAAGTGAAGCCCGGCACCGCACTGGCGGAGTACCTGTACTTCAGCCGGCGGGACAAGGACCCGTACAGCCTGGCGCGCGTCTACGTCCCGCTCGATCTGGCGGAGCTTCTCGACACGCCTATCGGCAAGCTGCCGTGGGGCGCCGAGATCCCGTTGGGCCTGCAGGCTGCCGGCATCCGCCTGGCACACATCACCGAGCGGGTCACCACACGGCCGCCGACACAGGACGAGGCGGACCGTCTCAATCTCCCACCTGGAGCGACAGTGTTGGAGATCGAGCGCACTTCGATCGACGACCGCGGCCGCGTCGCGGAAGGCGCCTGCTTCGTGTCGCCGGGGGACCGTATCGAAGTCGTCTTCTCCACGGCGCTCGCCGAGACGAAGGGCGGTGATCGGGGTGCCGTTCGGTAAGCCCTGCATCATCTGCGAGAAGAGGCAGGGGGAGACGATCCTCGTTCAGGCCATCGAGAGTGGTTCGGGCCCCGGTTGGGGGCTGTACGCGTGCCCGAGCCCGTGTGCGCAGGAGTATGCAGGCCGCTCGTACGCGCCCTCCTGGCTGCAGGAGGACCTGCGTCAACTGGGGCTGTGGCCTCCCACCAACTGACCGGACCACTACGGGGCCCTCACGCAGAGTGCGTGAGGGCCCCGTCTGCGTCAGGTGAGCCATTCGGCGTCGATGCGGGAGAACACGAGGTCCATCTCTTCCGTGATGGGCTTACTCCGGCGTCGGGGCGGCTGCGGGCGACGCATGGCTGAGGGGTAGCTCCCGGGGTCGTAGTCGTTGATCAGCCGGTACGCGTGGAAACCCCTGTCGACGAACGTCCTGAGCAACTCGTCGGGCGAATCCCCCAGTGCGCGCATGCGCTCGGGAGTGACCTCGACAACTACCTCTGCGTCCTGCCGCAATCGGTGCAACGCGGAGCTCAAGCCCCGTACCGCTGCCCCTTCTGCGCCTTCGACATCGATCTTGATCACACGCGCTCGTTCGATCTCCGCTTGGCTGAGCAGCTCAGTCAACGGGTGTGCGTCCACCTCGAATTCGGACTCCGCCGGCCCGGAGTATGGCACGGTGCTGGTCGCTCCGGTGTTGCGTGAGCTGGCTTGGATGAACTTCAGGGTCTCGTCCTTGTCGGAGACCGCAGCATTGACCGCGCGGAGGTTCGAGCAGCGGTTCATGTGCGCGTGCCGCAGCAGCCGGCGATGGAACGCCGGCGAGGCCTCCACGGCCACGACGCTCCCGTCCCCGCCGACCAGGGACGATCCGAGCACGCTGAAGTACCCGACGTTGGCACCCACGTCGACGAAGACGTCCCCTGACTTCAGCCTCTGCCGGAGCCAGTGAGTCAGGTGAGGCTCCCAGACGCCGAATAGGTACAGATGGCGCTGGATCAGATCCTCGCTGTCGACGAGAAACCTCGCACCAAAGCGTGTCCGGACACCGCCACGTACGGAGTGCTCCCGGAGCTGAGGAGCGAGGTACTTCCGCGCAAGCTCCCTCTTGCCCAGCGCTCCGGGGAAGTAGCGAACATAGTTCCGCCCAAGTCCCCGCAAGACCCGAAGCCCGTGAACACTCATCCCGTTACCTACCTCGTCGGAGGCCATCTCCCCGGTCACCTGGGCTGGCCTGACCGGCCCACTGGGACAACGATTCGCGTACCTCATAAAGTCCTCTGGACATCTGGACAACAAGTTCCGTGCCAGGGGGATGACTTGAACACTGGCGAGCAACTCGTCACCATCAGCGCCGTCTTATTGGGTGCCCTGATGACCCACGTGACCAACTACATGCTGGAGCGCAGCCGCAACCGCCACGAACTGCTCACGCGGTGGGACGACAAGAAGCTCGACGCGTACGAGGGCTACGTCGACCGCATCCGCGCAATGATCTTCCTCGCAGTGCAGCTCTACGAACACAGGGAAGGCATACGCGAGGGTCAGAAGTCAGAGCCGGAGATGCTGGCTGAGTTGGCCGACGCGAGCCGGCTCCGGGGCCGTGCCTTCGAGCGGGTCATGTTGCTAGGCGGTGACGAGGTGGTCGAGGCCGGCCATCGCCTCAACGCGGCCGTCGCCGAGGTCGACTGGCAGGCCACCGGTAGGACATCCGGCACCCTCGACGAGTGGCGAGCCCGCAACCGAGCCGCCTTCCAGGCGATCAACAACTTCCACGACGCCGCGAGAGTAGACCTGGGCGTCAAGGGCAACGTGAGTGGCGAGAGCCACCCTGAGCGAGACCTACTGCTCCCACCCGCACAACGCAGCAACGAGAAGTCGCCCCAGGACGCACGAGAGAGCGAGAGCTAACGATCCACATGACGTAGGCCGTGCGCGGGAGTGCCTATGAGGCGTGACTCGGCGCATTGACCTGTCGACGCTATGAGCTTGGGAATCACCGTACGCCTTGGGCCCGCTGACGTTCTGACCTGCGCAGACGGTCTATACACCCACTGGGCACCGACTCCGCCGGTGGCCCGCGTTGATCGTGGTTTGCCGCCCCTACTGGTGCGCATCTGGTGCGGTAGAGCCGTGCGGTGAACGAGAGGGCTCCGCTGCGCCGTTCCACGTGGAACCACCGATGTCAGGCAGTGATGTCACGGAGCGGCTCGCGACCTAACACGGAGACGCGCCTTACGCACCAGTGCTGTTCTGTCGATTCGGCGGAAGCTCGGCAGGAGACGACGACCGCCGAAGTAACGCCGGCAGCTTCAGGAAGGTCATCTTCATGAGGTCTACGAACCGCCGCTCACTGAGCCTGTCATCGTGACGCAACTGAAGTGCACCGACGGTCCCGACTCCGAACAGCGCAATGACGACAACGAGAGGCACCGTCCACGGGGGCGCCAGGCGGCTGGCACCGACTGCAACGCCCATCACGACGGCGAGGGCGAACAGGTAGAACGAACCGCTTAGCCAGGGGCCTCTACGGCGTCCCTCTCCCCAGCCTGACACCTCACCATGGGCTCGCAGAACCTCGTCGGCATTGGCACCGCTTACCTCGCGCACTCGGCCACGTCGATCTACACGGACGTGGCATCCTTCGACGCCGCAGCGGCCACGCTCGTTCCGCTTCAGGGCACCTCCTTCTTGGCGGACGTGACTGGCAGCCGACTGATGTAAGTGGCAGTAGCGGGGTTCATTCCATCTGCCCGAACGTCCAAGTCTCATGGGGTTCATGGTGCCCGGTCTCCTGCGCCGATGCCTGCTAGACGAGCCAGTCGGTCAACTCTCAGAGCGAGTTGCGGTCGCCAACGGTCTTGATGGATGTAGGGCGAGTCCGAGACGCTTGGGCCCCTGCCCCGGTGGGACGTCTCGATTGAGGAGCAATCGTGGGACATTCACCTCCCCTACCCGTTTGCCAGCTATGCTTGCTCCTCTATCAAACTACGGATGGACAATGAACCCGACCACTCTCAACGACACTCTGTTGATCGAATCCGTTCTCATCACCAAACTCTTCGGTCAATTCGATCATTCCATCGATATGTCCGCATCTAGGAGTGATAATTCGCCAAGTCGTCGACTCACATTGCTCTACGGAGATAACGGAACTGGCAAGACTACAATTCTGAATATTCTCTGGAATGCTCTGAGTGAGTCACGAGAAAGGCATCACAGGGCGTACCTTGCCAACAGCCCCTTCAATACCCTTTCGATTCGCCTGAAGAACGGTGACGTGATCACCATACAAAAGAAGGAAGGGCTCACTGGGGACTTTGATGTAACGGTGGAAGGGGTAGACGTAGATGTTCGCCAATCCTATGCGCAGCTTCCAGACGGGACGGTAATCGCGGAACATCAGGGCTACGAGGAAAAAAGATTCAAGAGTGTCGAGTATCAATTAAAGCGAGAGCTTAGAGCGCGCTATATGCACGGCAAGCCGGGTAGTAGCTCGGATCAGATGTTTCTTTTTTCGGAGGAAGGCCCGGACGCTTACGTAGATTATCTGAGTAATCTCCACGCGAATCCCTACTTCCTGGCTGACGATCGCCAGATTTATGGTGACGATATTGGCCATCTTCCTGGAAATGCTCGAAAACGCCGTTACGAGCAACAGGATGATGACGGCCCAAATGACACCAAGTCTGCACTGGGCAAAGAGCTAGGCCTGGCAATGAAGCGCTTCCATCTCTACATGCAGCAGCTGATGTTTAAAGGTAGCCAGACTGGTTCTCGTGACACAAATAAGATCTACCTTGACATTCTGCGTCGAGTTGCCCACCGTGACTCTGCGCATGAGGACGAAGCGCCAATCACCGAATTGTTGCAGCGTCTGAATCGAGTAGCAGGCAGAACTCAACGGTATAGTGAGTTCGACCTGATGCCAACTCTTCGATCGCAGCCCTTTGAGTCTATTCTAAAGGATATTCCTGCAGATAGGGCTGCAGTAGCAGAAGAGGTTATCTTTCCTTATCTGGAGGCTCAGGAAGCCCGGCTCGATGCCCTCGATGAGACGGAAAAGCTAATTCGCACTTTTGTCGATCAGGCAAATGGCTTCCTGAAGACAAAGAGGCTATTCTTTGACATGGTTCATGGAATTCGGGTCTTGTCCCTGGGTTCTGACAACCAAGCCCTTTCGCCCTTTCAGCTTTCATCGGGTGAGCGGCAAATCCTGCTTCTTCTTACGAATACTACATTGGCGAGACAGAATACTCGCCTCTTCTTGATCGATGAGCCTGAGTTGAGTCTCAATGTAAAATGGCAGCGAAAGTTGATGCCAGCTCTTCTGGCTTGTACAGAGGGGAGCGGAATGCAGTTCCTGGTTGCCACGCATTCAGTTGAGGTCATCACCAATAACGAGGACGCGTTGGCGCGCTTGTCATCCAAATGAGAGAGTGAGTGGGTCACATGCGCCACGATGTTGACGAGAATCGGCGGACGCCCGAGGAGCTTGCCGTCCTTTTTGACTTGGAACCTGAGATCAAGGAATTAATTGTGGAGGGCCGGAGCGACGCGGCGTTACTCCGATGGTTCTTTTCGCTAACGGCACCGGAAGTTGATCTAGCGATCTTCGCTGTCCAGGATAGGGTCCTGATCGAAAGCGACCGCGTCAGGGAATTAGGGCATCTGCCAGGCAATCGCGGACGAGTTGTCGCCGCAGCCGAGATCGTCACGATGAAGAGGCCCAATCAGATAAACGGTGCATTTGTCGCCGATCGCGATTTCTCAATTCTAGGACTGGACTCGTGCCCCAATTGCCGTTGTCTATACTTTACAGATTTTACGTCCATGGAGCTCTACTTTTTCAATGAGAAGTCGATCAAGAAATTGTTGACCGTAACGCTCAGAGCTCCTGCGACGATCGTTGCAGCAGATGTCATTGAATCCATATTGTCAACACTGGTCAATCTCTTCAAGGTCCGCGCTGTTATTAGGGGGGTGGAGGAACCGACGCCGAAGCTTGCCGGCAAGGTCATTGATCAAATGAAGTTCCATGGCGACGGAAGTTCGAGCCTGAACCCTGAGGAAGCCATCAGGAAATCTTGTAAGGGAGATATTACGGGGCTTCTGGAAAAATACGGCGAAATCACTATTCCCGAAGGCGTCGATGTACGGCACTTCATCAATGGGCATGATTTCAGTGCTATTTTGATTCGCTATCTGCAGAGCGTCTGTCCGCAAGTATTCCGCGAAGAGCGTCGGCCCTTACTGAATGCACCCTTGTTTGAGATAGCAATGCTGACCAGTGCAGAAGTCGCTGACTTGGAAGGTACTGACCTATTCGAGAATCTGGCGACATTTGTTCATGGGGGAGACGAATGATTGGTGTAGCCGCAGGAATCTAGGACTCCCGCGCTCCAAGATGGAAAGGGCTCCTGTGCCTGTGCTGGCCGCGTCACTCGCGCCGCTCCTGCGCATGGACTTCGAACCAGCTGAAGCATCTTCCAGCTTCAATATTGTCAGCGTCGGGCCGTCCCTTGGTGGCCGCAGGAAGGCCCGACGCGGCAGACTTAGAGGGTCTGCTTAAGCCAAGCGTTGTCCTTGTCGCTTAGGCCGGCCGAAGCCCATGTACCACTCAGTTTCACGACGAACAGCTTGTCGTTTCTTGAAGGTAGTACAGCACATCTGGTGAGCTGACACAAAAACGTAACGCAATATCTTGGATTTCTGATCTTCAAGGGCGCAACATGTAGTGGTTGCTTCTGCCTTGGAAAGCAAACCTTCAGTATACGGCGCGCCGCCGACGACACGAGGCGTAGGGGCTTTGGGCTGGAGCTGCCTTGGGGCGAGAGATCAGAGGGCTCGTAAGCTTCCCGCGACTCGGGCAGTGTCCTGACATACCCGTAATAGCCCGAAGTGAGCCCCTGATCTTCGAGGCTTGCCCCAAGGTGGCTGCCTGAAGCCGTGGAGCCGACCGCCCCGCAGGCGCCCTGTTCTCTTCTGGGTCGCGCCCGCGTGCGGCACGGCGGCGGGGCCGGAGCGGGACGAAGGCAGGAGCGTCGGCCCAGCGGCAAGCTGGGCCGCGCGGAGAGCGGAGCGAGCCCTTGAAGACAATGAGGAAGGTTGTTACTCACCGCGGAGGCTGATGAACGTCCTGTCTCAGGAGTCCTGTTGAGGGCGCGTGACTAGGGGAGTTGGGGGGCACAGGTCTCGCACCGTTCGATCCGCCGGCCTTCGCGGCGTCGCTCGGCTTGGACGGTGCGGGCGTCGACCGGCTGGCCGGTGGCGAGCATGCAGTCCGCGACGTGGAGGACGCCGACGCGGGTGTGCCCGACGGGCGCGCGGCGCCAGGTGATGCACCAGCGGCGCGGTACCTTCGCGACCCGCGGGCGCGGGTCTTCGGCCTCTTCGATGGCGGTGGTCACTGTCGTGAGCAGAGTCAGCAACAGGGTCCTGATCGTGTAGAGGCGTGGAAGATCGTCAGGCAGCGGCAATTCGGGCACATGTTCGAGGGTAGCTACTGCCACACCTCCGGCCCACCCCGGCGCCACTCGATGAGTTCCGGGTCGTCGAACCGCACGTCTTCGGCGTTCAGGCCCAGCCGTCGCAGAAACTCGGCGAGGTCGGAGAGGCCGTGAGCGAGGCCGAGGATGCGTCCGTTTGCGGTGACGCGGCGCCCGCCGGACGGTGACGGCGGATGCACGACGATCGGCGCAGACATGGGACCAGCGTGCGGACGTGCTGGCGCGTCCGCATCCTGACTCCGTGATGAATCCGCCGGGTGCAGCTCGCCGCGTCCTTGGCCTGCTGTGCCAAGTCATGGGGTCGACGAAAGTTTCCTGCTGATGCGCGCTGTGCAGACCTCGGTGGGCCATGTGTGGGCCAAGGCCATGCGTTGTGGGCCTTTGGGAGTGCTCCATCGCAGGTGAGGTCACACTCCGGCCCTAGAAGCCCGACGCTCTTGAAAACCGTCGTGAGGTGATCCCTCACCGTGGGTTCGAATCCCACCGCCTCCGCGTTGTGAGCAGGCAACTCGGCCCCCGACCAGGGAAGTTGGTCGGGGGCCGTTTGTCGTGGGTGCTGCCCGGTGGTGACCGCGGCATGGGAGTGGCACGGCCGGGCCTTAGGTATCTGACGCCCCTGCCCGTGGGTGGCACACGTGGCAGGGTTCGATCCGTCGGTCCTGCTGTCGTCGTGCAGCTTGGACTTCTCTGATCGTGAGTCGCTCGCCCTTGGCCATCCAGTAATCGGCGCTGTGGAGGATGCCGAGGCGGGGTCTGTCGCGTGGGGTGAAGCGCCACATGATGACCCAACGCGGAGTGGAGGGGACCTGCGGTGCTACACCGTGTTTGGTCTGCTTGATGGCTCGGTCGACGGCGGAGAGTTGCAGCAAGAGTACCTGCGGAGCGTCCAAAGGCGCGGTAGATCCCTGGGCAACTCGGACACACGTTCGAATCTGTCCCTGTTGCGCTCCTCCTGTTGAGGTCCGATGGCAGCAGTGCGGAAGCGAACTGTCCCCCGGCTGGGCAGCGTCCTCCGCACCTCCCGCCTCAGCCAGGTCACGTACAACTCCTGCGGTGACTTCGCCGCCGGATACATCCTGGGCCGCTGCCTCCACTGCGACGAGGAGCACTTCGGCGACTGGTACACAGAGATGCGCGACGCGCACCGTCTCCTGAAGATGCACGGTGAGAGCCCCTGGCTCACCATCCCCTGGAAGTAGGACCGCTTCACGGCCCGGCCCGGCAGAGGCTCCATCGGGGCCATGTGCGGGCTCAGGCCATGGCCGGCGACGATGCGAAGCGCCGTCGGGGATCGCGGTCAGCGAGCCAGCCCCTGCGCGGGAAGCGGTCAGGAACCGCAGTCGCGGCCCGCGTCGCACTGCCAGCCGGAGAAGCCCCCTTCGCGGGGGTTCTCGATGGCGTGGTCGAACTGGAGGAAGCCCCAGGCCACCCAGACGATGAAGGCGATGCAGAGGGCCAGCACCACATAGAGGGCGAGCTTCTTCGGCAGGCCGCCGCGTGGCGCCTCGTCCTCGGCAAGGCGCTGCTCTGTGCCATCCCCGTCTTGCGCACCGTGCCCGGCCGCAGGCTCCGGCTGTTCTGGCCGTCCGGAGGCCGTGTGCCGGCCCTTCATGACCGAGCCGTCATCTGGTCGGACGAGCCGGATACATCGAAGTCCCGGGCCATTCCGGAGCTGTGGAGATGCGCGATGTCCGCCTGCTCCAGGTCCATGCCGAAGGGCCCCGGACCTCCGCCGGAGACGGTCGCGCGGTGCTCGCTCGGGATGCCCCAGTCGTATCGCTTCTGGACCTCGACGTGGTAGTTGATCTCGCCGCCCTCCTTCTCCCCGACGAGACGGTACTGGAAGTGGTTGAGCGCGTAGTACCACTCCATGCTGCTGTCACCGTGCGCCGGGTTGGGGGCCGTGGACGACCATTCAGTGGTGAACGGCCCGTCTCCGCGCTTGCGGACATCGTCCTCCAGCGTGCTGTCGACGTCCTTCTGGAAGGCCGGTATCTGGTCCATCATCTGCTGTGGTTCGACCTCGACGGGCTTGCCGCTTGCGTCGAGGTAGTGCTTGACCAGCCCAGCGGCCGTGGGCCAGTCCTTCGCCGTGGCGAAATATGCGGCGACGTTGTTGAGCTGGTTGTGGACCTGCCGGTCCTTGGCAGTTGGGTCGACGATGTCGAACTTGCGGTTCTCCGACTCGAAGTTGCCGACCGTGCCGAAGATCTCCTTGAGGCTCTTCGCCAGCCAGTCATCGTCCGGTTCCACACCGCTGCCCCGACCTCGTCGACCGCGGTCATCCAGTGATGTGTCTTGCCGGTGTCGATGCCGACCCAGATCTGGGTCAACTGGCGTGCCATGCAGGTCTCCTCGGATCGGCGACGTGGTGTCGGTCCGAGGAACACCCGCTGTCAGCTCCGTAAGCAGCGACCAGTTCGCACATCTCAATCAGCAGCAGGGTGTCCCGGAGAGCGGGTGGCCACTCCAGCCAAGCCACGGTCGGCAAGCTGCCTTAAAGCCACACCCGATTCTCCCGGACCGCCGAACAACTTACGGAGCTGCCATGGGGCGAGAGATCAGGGGCTCGTAAGCTTCCCGCGACTCGGGCAGTCTCCTGACCTGCCCGCAATAGCCCGAAGTGAGCCCCCGATCTTCGAGGCTCGCCTCAGTGTGTGCGTCCGGGCGGCTCTCGCGGTTATCGCTGGGCTTGCTGTTGGACAAGCCGCGCCGTCGGTCAGTCCAGGTCGGACATATCGAGTACGAAGCGGTAGCGGACGTCGTTGCGAGCCAGGCGTTCCAGAGCCCTGTTCACCTCGGACGACGGCAGCAGCTCGATATCGGCCGTGATGCCGTGTTCAGCGCAGAAGTGCAGCATGGCAGCGGTGGACGGGCGGCCGCCGCTGCCGGCGGAGCTGAGCTTCTTGCGGCCGATGAGCAGGTCCAAGGTTTCCACAGTGACCGGTCCGAGGTGGCCGAGGTGGCTGAGGGTGCCGTCCATGGCGACCATACGCAGGTACGGAGCCAGGTCGTGGGGAGCGGAGATGGTGTCGATGACCACGTCGAACTGGTCGCGGACCGCTTCCATCTGCTTCGGGTCGGTGGACACGACGAACCCCTGCGCCCCCAGGTCGCGCGCTTCGTCAGCCTTGTCCAGGGTCCGGCTGATGACGGAGGTCGTGGCGCCGAGCCCGGTCGCCATCTTGACCGCGAGGTGTCCCAGACCGCCCAGCCCGGCCACGGCGACGGTACTGTCTGGCCCCACTCCGAGCGCCTGCAGCGGTTCCCAGACGGTGACGCCGGCGCAGAGCAGGGGGGCTGCGGCGGCTGCGTCGAGGCCCGCAGGGAGATGGTAGGCGAACCGATTGGTCACGATGTACTCGCGGGAGTACCCGCCCAGCGTGGTCGACCCGTCCCGCCGGTCGGCTCCGCCGTAGGTCAATGTCGGGAACTCGCGGCAAAAGTTCTCCTGGCCGGCCTGGCACATGCGGCACATGCCGCAGGAGTCGACGAGGTTGCCGACGGCCACCGGGTCGCCAGGGGAGAAATCGAGAACCGCGCTGCCGACCTCGGTTACCACGCCTGTGAACTCATGCCCGGGTACGAGCACGCCGTTGGCGTCACTCTCGTGCGCCTGCAGCGCGTGGAGGTCTGTGTGGCAGACACCGCAGTACTCGATACGTACCGCGATGTCGTCCGGGCGCAGGTCCCGGCGCTCCAGCGCCTCGCGGAGCAGAGTCCGCGTCGCGCTGTCCGCCTGCCATCCGGTCGTGGGACGCATCTCTGACTCCTAAGACAGACTGTTCGGTCTATTTGAGAGTAGGTGCATGCGAGCTAACAAGCAAACAGACTAGTCTGTCTGTTAGGCTGCGGAGTATGCCCGACCAGCCATCCAGCAGCCGCGGAGCCGCGACGTACCAGCGCATCGTCGACGCCGCCACCGAGGAGTTCGCCCAGTACGGCATCGCCGGTGCACGCATCGAGCGGATCATCGCCGCCGCGCGCACCAACAAGGCGCAGCTTTATGGCTACTTCGGCAACAAGGAGCAGCTCTTCGACGCGATGTTCTTCGCCTCACTGGAGCGGATCACCAATGTCGTCCCCATCGACGCCGAAGACCTCGCCGACTGGGCGGTGCGGCTCTACGACGAGTACCTCAGCCGACCCGATCTGATCCGGCTCGCGACCTGGGCGCGCCTGGAGCGGCGCCCGACCGGGTATCTCGTGGCGGACCACGATCGCTACGACGACCACAAACTCCGCGCCATCGCAGAGGCCCAGGCCGCTGGACGCATCAGGCAGGGAGACCCCTTCGACGTAATGGCCATGGTCATCGCCATGTCCATGGCCTGGTCTCCGGTGAGCAACGTCTACGCCGCCTCCGCCCAGGAGCCCGCGAGCCTGCACGACCAGCGGCGCACCCTGCTCCGGGACTGTGTAAGCCGCGCCGTCGCCCCGGACCGGGGAGCCTGAGCACACCACGACGGGTGTCAGTGCAGCCCGCACACCACGCGAGCGTGGCGGGCCCGGCCTTCACCTGCGAGGCGCTCGTCTTCGCTCCCCACTCGGTTGAGGGGCGAAGCGAGTGAGGCGACAAGTAGCCCTGGCCGATTCCAGAGATCCTCATCAGGGGCGGTTGTGGCCGCTCCCCGTTCGTGCCGCTCCTAGTACCAGGCAGGAGCGTTCGTCTTGAACTTGCGATGTCGGCGTGCGACAACCGCTGTGGCCAACCTGTGGCCAGCCAAGCGGGACGGACGCACGTCCAACGCCCTTGACGCAGGTCAGGGCCCTGACGACTCGAGAGTCCACGCGGTCTTGAAAACCGTCGTGAGGTGACCCCTCACCGTGGGTTCGAATCCCACCGCCTCCGCCGAGGTGAGAGAAGTGGCAGGTCAGAGGGCCGCTCGTCCTGGACGGGCGGCCCTTCGACGTTGAGCCTGTCTCACGGTGTACCGCTTGAATCCCACTTTGGATCATGCTGTGTGGACCAGGCGTGGACCAGATAAGCGGCAACACCGTTGGGCTGGCCTTGTTGAGCAGTGCTGAAGTCACTTGCCGATGGGTTGGAAGGCGCCCGATGCCTGCCTTTCACTTACCAGCCGATCCAAGAGCTCCCAGAGACGGGCCAGTTGATGGCCGCCGCTCACGGGACGCCTACGAACAGGCACGGGGGCATGAGACCGAAGCCCCTGCGTGGGTCCGCTACTTTGACGAGACGAAACTCATCGTGGACACCGGCATCGCCCTCGCCAAACTGGGTGAAGCGCAACGCGCCGAACCGCTCATTGCTGAAGGTCTCCGACGCGAGACAGCCGCTCAACAACGACGCCGCGCCTTCCACGCCTTCTGGCTGGCGACAGCCCAACTCCACCAAGGGAGACTCGACGCCGCCTGCCACAGTGCCGGCCTTGCCCTGGACCTGAACGCCTCGCTCGAGTCGCCGCGCGTCACCGGCCATGTCCACGAGTTCCACCAACGCCTCGCACCACACGCCCGTGCAGCCCCGGTGATCGCCTTTCAGCACCGGACGCGGGAAATTCTCGGCTAGTTGATGCTCCGCGTGGCTTCGTCGAGGAGCAGGTACAGCAGCCCCACGAGACTGCCGCTGCTGACCACCTCCCGGTGGTCGATCATGCCGCGGATCTCCGAGATCGGCACCCACTCGATCCGGTCGGACTCGTTCAACTCGGTAGGAGGCCCTGCGTATTCGGCAGCGTCCGCGCGGACGACATGGTGCTCGGAATCCGTGATCCCGTTGGCGGGCTGCGCGTAGATCAGGGGCTTGAGACCGTCTACGCGCCAGCCGGTTTCCTCTTCCACTTCCCGAGCGGCGGCCTGCTCGGGGGTCTCGTGGGCCTCGATCAGACCCATGGAAAGCTCCCAGCTCCAGGTGTCCGTGATGAACCGGTGGCGCCACATCATCAGCACCCGTTTCTGCTCGTCCACCACCGCCGCTACGGCAAGGTGGCGCAGCCGCACCACGTGGTGCTCCCACCGCCGCCCGTCGGGCTGCTGAACGTCCACCAGCCAGAGATTGACCCACGGGTTGCTGTAGATCTGACGCTCGCCATGAACGGTCCACTGCATGAGCCAACTCCCTTTCGCGCCTGTGCGCTTCCAGGATGTCCCTCGGACGAGAAGTCGTCTCCCTGGTTCACGACTTCACCGAGGCCGAGGCACCGCCGTTGCCTCAGGCAGCGCGGACAGCAACTCTGTCCGCCGACGAGCGTGATCCCCGTCGCATACCGGTAGATGAGGCACGCTACATACACGGAAGCCCAGTTGACGCGTACGGAGCGCGCTCGCCCCCGTCGTTCAGCCTTGCCCTTCCCCAGTTCCCACTGCCCCACGGCGGACCGAACCCCGGACCAACCGGCGCCCGTCTATGGAGCAGTCGAGCAACCGAGCTCAAGTCAGGCCCAATCCGCCGACCGAAGGCCCCCGAATCATAGGTGCGAGAGGCTGTTGCGGTTGATGTGACGAGAGATCACGTCAGCTACGGGCCTCAGCGCGAGGGAAATTGCACCTTCCCCCGCCTCGGCGCCGAGCGCCGTCGCGAGGAACTCGACCAGCCAACAGAAGGGCTGAACAGCTATGCGCAAGATCACTCGTGGAATGGCAGCCGGCGCTCTGGCGCTTCCGCTGATCGTTGGAGCAACCGGCGTTGCCTCGGCGCAGACCAGCGGTGATTCCACCTATCAGCAGAGCGGTTCCGCTGCCGGCCCGCACGGTGCCGGCTCCTGGTACACCGGCGTCTCATCCCAGGGCAGCACGGACGGCGTCTCTTCCTTCGAGATGGGCCACAACTGGGCGGGGAAGTACGGTGCGGGCTCCAACAGCACCGAGGCTTCGACCGAGGGTGGTGACGAGGGCGGTTCCTCGTACAAGCACAGCCAGAACTCGGCGGGGAAGCACGGCGCCGGCTCCAGCAGCACCGAGGCCTCGACCGAGGGTGGTGACGAGGGCGGTTCCTCGTACAAGCACAGCCAGAACTCGGCGGGGAAGCACGGCGCCGGCTCCAGCAGCACCGAGGCCTCGACCGAGGGTGGTGACGAGGGCGGTTCCTCGTACAAGCACAGCCAGAACTCGGCGGGGAAGCACGGCGCCGGCTCCAGCAGCACCGAGGCCTCGACCGAGGGTGGTGACGAGGGCGGTTCCTCGTACAAGCACAGCCAGAACTCGGCGGGGAAGCACGGCGCCGGCTCCAGCAGCACCGAGGCCTCGACCGAGGGTGGTGACGAGGGCGGTTCCTCGTACAAGCACAGCCAGAACTCGGCGGGGAAGCACGGCGCCGGCTCCAGCAGCACCGAGGCCTCGACCGAGGGTGGTGACGAGGGCGGTTCCTCGTACAAGCACAGCCAGAACTCGGCGGGGAAGCACGGCGCCGGCTCCAGCAGCACCGAGGCCTCGACCGAGGGTGGTGACGAGGGCGGTTCCTCGTACAAGCACAGCCAGAACTCGGCGGGGAAGCACGGCGCCGGCTCCAGCAGCACCGAGGCCTCGACCGAGGGTGGTGACGAGGGCGGTTCCTCGTACAAGCACAGCCAGAACTCGGCGGGGAAGCACGGCGCCGGCTCCAGCAGCACCGAGGCCTCGACCGAGGGTGGTGACGAGGGCGGTTCCTCGTACAAGCACAGCCAGAACTCGGCGGGGAAGCACGGCGCCGGCTCCAGCAGCACCGAGGCCTCGACCGAGGGTGGTGACGAGGGCGGTTCCTCGTACAAGCACAGCCAGAACTCGGCGGGGAAGCACGGCGCCGGCTCCAACAGCACCGAGGCCTCGACCGAGGGTGGTGACGAGGGCGGTTCCTCGTACAAGCACAGCCAGAACTCGGCGGGGAAGCACGGCGCCGGCTCCAGCAGCACCGAGGCCTCGACCGAGGGTGGTGACGAGGGCGGTTCCTCGTACAAGCACAGCCAGAACTCGGCGGGGAAGCACGGCGCCGGCTCCAGCAGCACCGAGGCCTCGACCAATCAGGACAACCAGAAGGGACTCCTCAGCGGCCTGCTCGGCTGAGCAGACAGCCGTTCGCCAGTCCCAAGCGACGACTATCGGTCCCGGGGCGTGATCCACGAAAGAGCGCGGATCACGCCCCGGCTCAGTCCTTGCCAGTGCGGAGGGTGACGGCAACAACTCCACGTGGCAGTGTCGAGGGGGTCGCCTCATGACAGCGTCTCGTCGACTTGGACGACGACTTGCGGTGTTCTGCCGAGTGGACCCTGTGTGGACCAGCCCAGCCTCAGTCTCGACTGCAAGAATGCGGATTGCAGGTCAGAGGGTGGAGGGCTGACGGCTGAACACCTTCTTGAAAACCGTCGTGAGGTGATCCCTCACCGTGGGTTCGAATCCCACCGCCTCCGCCAGGTGGCAAACGCGCACGTCAGAAGGGGCGCCCGGAGGAACGGGCGCCCCTTTGTGTCTCACTCCGTCTCACTGTTTCCCACTGTGGATCAGTCTCCACGGACAGGCCACGGACAGAGGTCAACGAACGAGCGCCAGGTCAGAGGGACTTAGCTCTTCCATCCACGGACAGCCTCTGCTTCTGATGTGCGACGGTGGACGTACAGAGTGCTCTTGCCGAGCAGGAGCTCCTCACCCCTTGGGCACACTCCACTCGGCGCTCAGGTCGCCGTCGTCTGGGGCGTAGATCACTCGGTCCGGATGCTTCCCTTCCGGGACGGGAAACATGATCTTCCCTTTCACGCAGTCGCCCGGCTTCACGGCCGCGTCCATCGGATATTCAGGGCGCGGGAAGTCCCCGCCCGTCTGACCCGTCACCTCGACCCGTGTCCCATCCGCGAACGCCAGCGACCACGGGAACTGAGAAACCTGCACGTCTCCGGACTTCGCGCACACTTTGGCTTCGACCTGCGCCCACTCCTCGCCGTCTTGGTCGGGTTGCCGCTCGCCTTGAACGCGGTGAGCCGTGGCTACTTCACGCGCGAGGTGGGACTGATGTACCGCAAGTGGCCCGGCCAGGCGACGAACCAGGCAGCACGCGGGCACAAGGACGAGCGCGAAACGCGCATGGCGGGTGTCGACGCTCGGACCCGGAGAGCCCCTGGCTCACCATGCCCTGGAAGTAGCACCGCTTCACAAGCCGACCCAGCAGAGGCTCCGTTGGGCCATGTGCGGGCCCAGATCTGGCCGGCGACGATGCGAAGCGCCGTGGTTGCAGATCGGGATGGGCTGGTTCTTCAAGCCTGAAGGCGCCTTGAGAACCGTCGTGAGGTGGTCCCTCACCGTGGGTTCGAATCCCACCGCCTCCGCCGGGTGGCAAACGCACACGTCAGAAGGGGCGCCCGGAGATTCGGGCACCCCTTCTCATGAGTCTGTGTGTCTCCGCGCAGGCGTGGACTGCAGGGAGCTGCCGGAGCAGTTGGTCGCGGCTTCGTCGAGTTCGAACGTGATATGTGCTGCGGACCGTTTGTGTTCCCGCCGCATTCGAATCCGCTGCGCCGGAGATACTGGCCGCGACGGCCGCCCTACTCGTCCTCGACGGGTACGCGGTACGACGCGTTACGTCGGCGCCTGGAAGCCGCCGATCTGCTGTTCGAGCAGGTCGGCGAGCTGCAGTGTGGTGCGGTCCTCGAACATCGGACCTATGAGCTGCACTCCCACCGGCAGACCCTCGGAGAACCTACCTGCGGGTATTGCGGTGGCGGGCAGACCGGACATGGTGGCCAGGCCGGCCCAGACGAGCTGGTCGAAGTACGGGTGCTCGACGCCGTCGATGTTGAGCCGACGTTCCAACAGATCCGGGTTGTGGTCGTGCGGGAACGCGGGAGTCGGCGTGATCGGACACACCACGGCATCGAATTCGCCGAATAGCTGCCGCCAGCCATGGCGGTGGAGCTCGCGACGGTTGTTCACCTCGATCCAGTCGCGGTGGCTGCACACCATGCCGCGCAGTCGCGCCGCGTCGAGACTCCGGTCGTGTGTGCTCAGTCCGGCGGCGCGGGTCCGCAGCTGCTCGTACGCCTCGACGGGAAAACGCGCAACGGAGCTCGAAAACAGCAACTGCATGTATAGGGTCGCGGCTTCGGTCAGATCGGGCAGCAGCGGACTGTGCCGTTCGACGCGGGCGCCGCCGTCGACCAGCGCGTCGGCCACCCGGTTCACGCCCGCGCGCACAGCGGACCCGGTGGGAATGAGCGGATGCTCGTCGAGGACCAAGACCCGGAAGTCGCGGAGCCGCTCGTGGCGCGGGGGCGGCAACGTCACGTGGTACGCCACGCCGAGTGTCAGTGGGTCCGGTCCGGCCATGACGTCGAGCAGGAGCGTGAGGTCGCGGGCGGAGCGCGCCATCGGACCGACGACGGCGAGGTCCAGGTCGACCGGCAATGCCGGCTCGGACGGCGGGACCATACCGCGGTTCGCGGCCAGCCCGAGTGTCGGCTTGTGCGCGTAGACACCGCAGAAATGCGCGGGGGTGCGCAGCGAACCGGCGAGGTCGGAGCCGATGGACAGCGCGCCGAACCCGGACGCCAGGGCCGCCGCCGATCCACCGGAGGATCCGCCCGAGGTGCGAACGTGATCCCACGGGTTGTTGGTGGTGCCGTAGATGTCGTTGAAGCTCTGGATGTCTTGTAGTCCCAACGGCACATTGGTCTTACCGAGCATCACCGCGCCGGCGGCTTTGAGCCGCGACACCTGTACCGCGTCCTCGGCCGGTACAAAGTCCCGGTACTGCGGCATGCCCCAGGTCGTGGGCATCCCGGCCACGTTGTAAGACTCCTTGACTGTCACCGGAATACCCAGAAGCGGCCGATTCTCGCCCCGGCCGAGTTCCTGGTCGGCGTGACGCGCAGCCGCCCGGGCACGATCGAAGTCAGACACACAGATCGCGTTGATCACTCCATCATCCCGCTCAATCCCAGCGATCGCCGCCTCAGTCAATTCCACCGAGGACGCCTCACCAGCGCGCAACGCGGCCGCCGACTCTCCGGCCGACTGAAAATTCCAATCCATGAATTCGACGCTAACGGGCCGTCACAAAGGCCATAAAATTCCGCTTCCCGCAACGGGAAAGTCCGCGAACACCCGCCTGGCGGGGTCGCTGTAGAACAGCTCGCGCCGTCGCTCTTCCGGGACTTGGGGTAGAGCCTGGAAGTCCCTGCACATGCCTGATCGGCGACAGGTACAAGCGCCGGGGTGCGCCGAGCGGCAGGCGCGTACGGCGGCAGTCATCGCGCGGCCTTGGCGAGCGCGGCTTGGTGAGCAGCGAACAGCTGGAGGTTCGCGGATCGTAAGGACCCCGCGTCCCTTTCGACCGGGACAGGAGGCACTTGCGTGGTGTGGAATCCCGGCTACAAGGGAGAGCATGCGGGGAGGCAACGGTGCGCAGAGCGTCGAGATGGGTACGGAAGCCGCTGTACGCAGGGGTGTTGGTGGTCGGCCTCGTGGCCCTCGCCGTGGGGCTGTATCTGTTCCAGCCGTGGAAGCTGTGGACCGACGAGAAGGTCGACGAGGCGCTTCCCGGCGCTGCCGTGTCCGGGAAGCCGGACGGACCGGCGGAGCCGGAGAAGCCCGGTGAGTCCGCCGCACCGGGCAAAGGCGGGAAGCCGGCCGGGCCGACGACGCTGGCCTCGGGCGAGTTCATCACCCATGAGCACGAGACCACCGGGAGTGCGAAGGTCGTCGAGCTTCAGGACGGGTCCCGGGTCCTGCGGCTGCAGGACCTGAACACCAGCAACGGTCCCGACCTCAAGGTCTGGATCACCGACGCGAAGGTGAAGCCGGGCACGGCCGGCTGGCACGTCTTCGACGACGGCGCCCACCTCAGCCTGGGCGAACTCAAGGGCAACAAGGGCAGCCAGAACTACACGCTGCCCGCCGGGGCGGACCTGGACGAATACAGCAGCGTGACGATCTGGTGCGACCGCTTCGACGTCTCCTTCGGAGCAGCCGAACTGTCCCGCGCCTGATCGCACCGGTACGGCGCCAGGTCGGTTCTTCTTCGCTGCGGTCCCGCTCCGCCCGTGTGGGCACAGATGTCTGCCCTCACCGCCAATGCCCACACGGTTGACGCTGGTACAGGGCCGGTCGTTGTCCCCAAGTCCTCACGGATGGACGCTGACGATCGTCTTTCCCTTGATCCGCTCGGTCGGGTTGAAGGCGGCGACGGCATCGTCGAGGGGCGAGACGTTGCCGATGTTGGTCCGCAGCCGTCCGTCACGCACCCGGCGGACGATTTCAGTCAGTTGGGCACAGTCGGCCTCGACGACGAAGTCCACCGCCAGGCCGTCCGCGGGCCGCGCCTCGGGCGGCCCGACGATGGACACCAGCGTTCCTCCGGCTCGGACCAGGCCTGCGGACCGTTTCTGGATGTCGCCGCCGATGACGTCGAGGACCAGGTCGACGGCGCCGACGTCTTCCAGCGCGTCGTTCTCGAGGTCGGCGAACTCCTGCGCGCCGAAGTCGAGCGTCTTCTGGCGGTCACCGGCACGTCCCGTGCCGATGACGTACGCGCCGAACTCAGCTGCGAGCTGCGTCACCATCGACCCGACTGAGCCGGCCGCGCCGTGCACGAGCACGCTCTGCCCCGCCTGAAGGCGGCCGTGCTCGAACAGTCCCTGCCACGCGGTCAGCCCTGAAACCGGCAGGCTCGCGCCCACCGTGAAGTCGACGTCGCCCGGGAGCGGGGCGAGGTTGCGTGCCTCGACGGCCACGTACTCCGCCAGGGTGCCGTCGCGATGCCAGTCCGTGAGGCCGAACACCCGCTGTCCCACTGACAGCCCCGTCGCGCCGTAGCCGAGGGCGGTGACCACTCCGGCCAGCTCGTGCCCGGGGATCGACGGTGTCCGGTCACGTCCGGCACGGTCGGTCCAGGTCGAGGGCCACGTCAGCTCCGTCGGGACGAATCCCGACGCATGAACCTCGACGACGACGTCGTTCGTCGCCGGTTCAGGCTCGGGCCGCTCCGTCAGCGTCATCCCGGCCGTTCCCGCAGCCTGGTCCGTCACCACAATCGCTCTCATCAGGCACCTTCCTGCATCCAGTTCTCGCCGCCACACTCTGTGCGCGCCCTGCGCGAGGCGGTTCTGTTCGGCGGTGGGTCAGGTGGTTGTCAGGGGGATGCGCAGGGTGGTGGTGCCGCTCATGTCGAGCCATGCGTTGTCCGGTGAGCGCGTCATGCGGAGCGTGACGTGGGCGCAGTGGGGGCAGCGGCCGACGAGGCCGGGGGCTCGGGTGTAGACGCGGAGCCGGGCCACGGGTTCGGTGATTCCGCAGTTGGCGCAGCGGCCGTGGGCGCTGGTGAGGTCGACGGCGAAGATCTCGGAGAGCGGGCCTGCCATTGCGTTGCCGTCTTCGTACTCGTCGCTGTCCTCGTGGCCGTGGCCGTGGCCGTGGCTGGCGGGGTGGCCGTCGGGGTGGTGGTTCATGTCAGCCATGTCAGCCTCCACTGGGGCCGAATCGTTCGGTGCGGATGCGGTCGGGGTCGTGGCCCAGGTCGACGAGGAGGTTCGCCGTCGTCTCGACGAATCCGGTGGGGCCGCAGACGTAGCACATCGGCTCGGTCTGCGGGGGCCACGCGAAGGCGGTGATGTCCTCCTGGCGGATCCGTCCGGGCCGGCGCGGCCAGCCGTCGGGTGAGGTCCGCGTGTAGAGGAAGTCCGTGGCCAGGCCGGGGTCGCCGCTCGTCAGCTCGGCGGCGTAGTAGCCCTCGGCCGGGCTGCGTACGGAGTGCAGCAGCCGGAAGGGTGTGGAGTCGGCGGTCTCCCGCCGGGCGCGGATCATCGCCATGAGGGGGACGACGCCGGAGCCGCCGCCGATCAGCAGCACGGGCCGAGTTCCGCCGGGTTGCCACACGAACCAGCCGCCGACCGGGCCGCGCAGCTCCACCGGGTCCCCGACTGCGAGTTGATCGACCAGGTAGGGGGAGACCTCGCCGTCGGCGACCCGCTGCACGGTGATCTCGACGTACTGCCCGCCCGGTGCGGAGGCGAGTGAGTAGCTGCGCTGGGCGCTGTAGCCGTCCTCGGCGGTCAGCCGGACGTCGACGTGCTGTCCGGCGAGGTGACCGGGCCAGCCGGCCACGTCGAGTACGAGAGTGCTGGCCGTCGCGTTCTCCGCCCGGCGTTCCACGAGCGTGGCGACCCGCCAGCGCAGGCCTGTGCCTGCGCCCTCTTGCCCTAGTCGCCCTGGTACCGCTGTTCGCGCCATGGGTCTCCGTAGTCGTGGTAGCCGAGGCTCTCCCAGAAGCCGGGCTCGTCCCCGGTCAGCAGGCGCATGCCGTGCACCCATTTCGCCGACTTCCAGAAGTAGAGGTGGGGGACGAGGAGCCGGGCGGGTCCACCGTGTTCCGGCGGGATGTCGTCGCCTTCGTAGCCGTAGGCGATCCAGGCCTGGCCGTCCAGCAGGTCCTCCAGCGGCAGGTTCGTGGTGTAGCCGCCGTAGGAGCTGACCATGACGAAGTCCGCGGCGGTCTCCACGCCGGTCAGGAGCACGTCGAGGGAGACGCCCTGCCAGGAGGTGTCGAACTTCGACCACTTCGTCACGCAGTGCAGGTCAAGGGTTGGGCTCTCACTCGGCAAAGACGTCAGCTCGGCCCAGTTCCAGGAGTGCCGGTCCCCCGTCTCGGTCGTCACCGTGAACTCCCAGTCCTCGCGGTCGATCCGAGGCGTCGGCCCGGCCGAGAGCACGGGGAAGTCATGTGTCTCGTACTGCCCCGGCGGCAGCCGCCGGGAGGACTCCCGCGGACGGCCATGGAAACCGGGGGAGACCACACCCATCCGCGACTCCTTCTCCTCTGTCCCCGAAGGGAACGGGACGCAGCGCGCCCTCGGCACCGAACGAACCGTCGACCTCCCAGGAACGTACGACCCGGCGATCAAGAACGCGACCGGAGGAGCCGTTCGGCGCAATCACCGTGGGGCCGAATCCCACCGCCTCCGCCGAGGTCGGAGAAGCAGCAGGTCAGAGGGCGCGTCTCCGGTCGGGAGACGCGCCCTCCGCGGGCGCTCTGTCTCACCCCGTTCCGCGCGATCACGCGATGAGCCCCTCAGCCATCGGCGCCGGTGAATGCGAGATTGCGGCGTTCCCTGTCGGATCTGTGGTTCGCCTGATGTACCGCAAGTGGCCTGGCCGGCCCGAGAGTCTCCGTTGCCGCCCGGCGCTTGACCTTGTGGTTACTGCAAGGACGAACCTGGTGTCATGCTTTCCATCAGCGATTTCAGCGAGATGTGCTGCCTGTCGCCGCAGACGCTGCGCTTCTACCACTCCGAGGGCTTGCTGGTCCCGGCCGATGTCAACGAGCAGACCGGCTACCGCTCGTATACGTTCGCGCAGGTCGAACAGGCCATGTTGATCACCGTTCTGCGCGGCACGGGGATGAGCGTCAAATTCGTCCGGCGTGCTCTCGACGAGCCGGACACGGCAGCCGCCCTGTTGGAGCAGCACGACAGGGAGGTGCAGCGCCAGAGAGAGGCCCAGGACGAGGCCATCAGCGACGCGCGCGAGCTGTTCGGCTCGTGGCCCGAGGCGCGCGTGCGCCACGTACCCGAGATGACCGTGGTGTCGAAGCTGGTGCCCGGCCCGTCGGCCGGTCGCACCCAGTACGACTGGGAGAAGGCCGATGCCGCCCTCACCGCCGCCGTTGAGGAGGTGGTCGAGGCCGTGGAGGCGTGCGGAGCCGTCGTGTCGGGGATCCCTTGGAGAACCTGGGCCGGCGATACCCCTGAGCAGAAGAGGCAGTGCCTCACCGCCGAGGGACCGCACTGGCTGGTGAAGATCCCCGTCACAGCGGACGAGGAAGCGATCGCGGCCTTGCCCGGCGACGTTGAGGTGCAGACTTTCGAGGCCCGGGACGAGCTGTCGATATTCATCCCGGGCAAGAGCTCGATGGCCAAGTACGCCACTGCGATGTCGCGCCTCGCCACGCATCCCCTCGACGCCGCCTTCATCGACTTCGGCGGCGTCCGCCAGCTGCTGCACGACGACGGCGTGGAGACCGCCGCGGCGATCCGCGAGCTCGGGTGAACCTGCGCGAGGTTCGCGGCTCAAGGACCGCACCATCCGCAGACGCGAACGCGGCTCGGCAACGTACTGGCCGGGCGGGGTGCCAACCGGGGGTGCGGCGCCGCACGGCCGGACTCCGGGTCGTGCCGGTCAGCGGCGGTCGCGGAAGGTGCGGCGGAGGTCGTCGACCCAGGCTTCGGGGACTTCCCACGGGATGAAGTGGCCGCCGTGGTCGTGGGCGGTGAGGTTGACGGGGTTGAACCAGCCCTCGCGCATCCTGGACCAGAAGCCGACGCGCTGCTCGGTGGTGACGCCGGGCGGGTTCTCGTGACCGACGAAGGTGATTCCGACGGGAGCCTCGACGACGGGGCGGCGGTCGTGGACGGGGGCCCAGGGGTAGCGGTTGGCGTTGGCGTAGTAGCGGATCGAGGTGCCGATCGCGTTGTTCACCCAGTAGATCATCGCGTGGGTGAGCAGGTCGTCCCTGGAGAAGACGGTCTCGACGTCGCCCCCGCAGTCGCTCCAGCTCCACCAGCGTTCCAGCAGCCAGGCCAGCACGCCCACGGGGGAGTCGGTCAGGCCGTAGGCGAGGGTGCTGGGGTCGAGCGTGTGGGCGCACAGGTGGACGGCGTTGCGGCGCTCCATGGCGACGATCTGCTGGTGGACGTCGTCGGGCAGGCCCTCGGGGATGGGTCTGCCGCGGCTGAGGTCCCAGGCACGGTCGCCGGTGAAGAAGTCGAGGTTGAGGCCGGAACCGATGTGGATCGCGTGCAGCTCGTCGGGGTACTTGTGGCCGAGCTGGCTGGTGATCAGGCCGCCGATGTCGCACCCGGCGGCGGCGTACTTCTCATGTCCGAGTGTGCCGGTCATGAGGGTGTGCCAGAGGTCGGCGGCCTTCCAGAAGTTCATGTCCGGGTGGTCGGTCAGTGGAGTGGAGAAGCCGAAACCGGGCAGCGAGGGCACGATCACGTCGAAGGCGTCGGACGGATCTCCGCCGGACGCGGCCGGGTCGGCGAGCGGGTCGATGACCTTGGACCAGTGCCAGAACGTCCAGGGCCAGCCATGGGTGAGGATCAGCGGCACCGGTTCCGGGCCCACGCCGGGCTTGCGCATGAAGTGCACCGGGACGCCGTCGACTTCGGTGCGGTAGTGCTCGTAGGCGTTGATCGCGGCCTCGGCCTTGCGCCAGTCGTACTCGTCGCGCCAGTACTCGGCCAGCTCCTGCAGAAAGGCGCGTCCCACGCCGTAGGACCAGTCGTCGTTGGCGATGTCGTCCGGCCAGCGGGTCAGCCGCAGACGGGTGCGGAGGTCCTCCAGGACCTCGTCGGAGACGTGGACCGGAGTGGACTCCAGCGGGAAACGCACGGAACGGGACATGGAGGAGCACCGCCTTCGGAAGCAGGCTGAACGAGCAGGACCTGTGGGCCATGATGGAGCGCGCCGCTGCCCAAGTCGCGCGGTTCCGTGGGCCGTTGCGGATGTCGCCCGTCGGGCGGAACCACCGCTGCCTACCCCGCCGGAGGAAAGGCGGCGGTGAGGTGGGTCATCAGCCGGGCCGGCGCGTCTTCCTGGAGGAGGTGGCCCGCGCCGTCGATCCAGTGGAGTTCGGCGTGGGGGATTCTCCCGTGCAGCCACTCGGCATACCGGGGCGGGAGGATGCGGTCCTGGCGGCCCCAGATCAAGCGGACGGGAATCGAGATCCCGCCCAGGAGCGGTTCGTAGCCGACCGTGTCCGCCTGCCTGATCTGGCTGTACTGGCGGTAGAACGCGGCCTGTCCTTCCGCGCCCAGCCAAGGCGCCATGAACGCCTCGAGGACGCCGGGCCGGAAGCCGGCGTGGGTGGCGTTTCGCAGGTGGGCGGCCACCAGCGCCTGGTGCGCGTAGCCGGGGAGCTCGTGGAACACGTCCGGGTGCTTCAGGATCAGCTGGAAGAGCCCTCTCTCCCATTCACCGCCGCTCACCGCGTCGAAGAGCGTCAGGTCGGCGTAGCTCACTTCTTCCAGCAGCAGCGTTCGCAGCGCCACCGCGCCGCCGATGTCGTGGGCGACCACGCTGGGGCGGGACAGCCCCCAGTGTTCGAGAAGGCGGGTGAAGTTACGCGCATGAGCCGCCAGGCTGAGGTCCTGGCCTTCCCGCTTCTCCGACTGGCCGAACCCGAGGTGGTCGAAGACGAAGACTCGTCGGTGGACGGCGAGAGCCGGGGCGATGTCCCGCCAGAGGAAGGACGAATACGGGGTCCCGTGGACGAGAACCAGCGGTTCTCCGCTCCCGAAGGCCGACCACCGCACAGCCCCGTCGGGCGTCCGGAATTCTTCGCCCAGTTCCCAGCCCACGGTCATGCTCCTGTCTGCCCAAGGGCGCCGTAGGCACCGTTGCCGGACGCTACCGCACGGGAATCCGCATGCCGGGCGTCGGTCCGCAGGCCGCAGCCCGGTCGTACGTACGGGTCAGTGGAGGGTGGGCCGGTAGATGAGCTCCTGGATGTGACCGTCGAGCGTCCGGTGCTCGACCAGTTCAAGGTCGAAGTCGGCCGCACCCCGGAAGACCGGGTCCAGGCCGCTCCGACCGGTGATGACGGGGAAGAGCGTCACCTGCACGCGGTCGACCAGACCGGCCGCCATCAGCGCCCGGTTCAACGACAGGCTGCCGTGCGAGCGCAACGGCACCTCGGACTCCTCCTTGAGCCGGGCGACGACGTCGACGGCGTCACCGCTCACGACGGTTCCGTCAGGCCAGTCGAGGGGCCCTTCGAGCGTCCTCGACACCACCGTTGCCGGCAGGTTCCTCATCCGGGTGACCCACGGGTCGCGCACCTCGGACTCGTCGGTGCTCTCGGCCAGCATCTGAGCGAACGCACGGTACGTGTTGGCCCCGAAGACCATCCGCTGCTCCGCGCCGTACAGGGCAAGGCGGTGGTCGAGCAACTCGGGGCCCTGCTTGCCCCAGTAGCCGGTCCAGTCGGCGCCGGCGGCGCCGTAGCCGTCGAGGCTGGAAAAGACGTCGAAGGTGTAGCTGGCGGTCATGTCGTTCCCCTCCGGTGCGTTGGTCGGTGTTGGTACAGACTCGGGCCGCCGCGAGACTCATCGGTGTCGGACCGGCCGCGCCGGTTGCGCCTCACGGTGTACGCCTCCTCGGCGTGCACTGTGAGCGACGGTGCGGATACTCTCCGAAGAGCCGTCAGGAAGGCGTCCGGGGCCCACACGCACCCACGTCGCCGCCCGCACGGGTCCGCGCCTCACCGGCGACCAGAGCCACGGAGCGGGCGACCAGAGCCACGGAGCGAAGGGGCAGGAAGATGACGCACGCCGTGCACCACCGCACCGCCACCGTCGACGGACTGGACGTGTTCTACCGCGAGGCCGGCGATCCGCAGGCACCGGTCCTGGTCCTGCTGCACGGCTTCCCGACCAGCTCGCACATGTTCCGGGAACTCATCCCGGCACTGTCGGACCGCTACCGCGTCATCGCTCCCGACCACATCGGTTTCGGTCAGTCGGCGATGCCGGGCCTGGAGGAGTACCCGTACACCTTCGAAGCCCTCACCCGGACGACCTCCGGGCTCCTCGGCCACCTCGGCGTCGACCGGTTCGCGATGTACGTGCACGACTACGGCGCACCCATCGGGTGGCGGCTCGCGCTGGGGGACCCTCAGCGCATCGACGCGATCATCACGCAGAACGGCAACGCGTACACCGAAGGCTTCGTCAGGTCCTTCTGGGACGGACTGTTCGCGTACGTCGAGGACCCGGGTCCGGAGACCGAGAGACCGGTGCGCGGCGTGCTGACCGCCGAGGTCACCCGCTGGCAGTACGTGAACGGCGTACCCGACCCGAGTCTCGTCAGCCCCGACAACTGGGTCCACGACCAGGCGCTGCTCGACCGGCCCGGCAACGACGAGATCCAGCTCAAGCTCTTCCGCGACTATCCCACCAACGTGGATCTCTACCCGGCCGTCCAGCAGTACTTCCGCGACTCCCAGGTCCCGCTGCTGGCCGTATGGGGCCGGAACGACGAGATCTTCGGCCCGGAGGGTGCCCGCGCCTTCCAGCGGGACCTGCCCGGCGCCGAGATCCACCTGATCGAGTCCGGGCACTTCGCCCTGGAGAGCCATCTGGAGACCATCACTCAGCACATCCGTGACTTCCTCGGCCGCGGCTCACTCACCCGCGTGGCTGCCTGAGGCGCACGCGAGAGTTCCCCGGGAGCGAGAGCCCCGTCAGCCGGCTGACGGGGCTCTCGCGCAAGAGGGGGCTGGTGGACACCGCACCCGGCCGTGTCTCCATTCACGTCCGCCGGTGTTCGTGTGCGCCCGGCGGTGAGGCATGAGCCGTTCGGACAAGGTCAGCCGGCGCGCCCGCCCTCGTCCTCGTGTCGGCCGAGGACCTCGCAGGCGTACTGGAACTCCTCCGTCAGCCGGGTGGCTTCGACGAGCAGCACACCGTACGGACGGGAGTGGTCGCCGCGCGGGAGCTCCCGCCGGTCGGCTGCCTCGGCCAACTGGGCACGGCGTTCCTCGGCGGCGCCCACACGGTCCCGCAGATCCCGGCTCTCTTCCGGCGAGCGGTCGGCGCCGACGTCGCAGAGGACGTTCGTGACCTGGGCGACCGCGGCCAGGAAGTCGGCGTAGTCCCGCAGGAATTCGGCGTACGGCGAGGTCGTCGTCTCCTCGTACCAGAGGTCCAGGCTGCGGGTGATCGAGACGAGCTGGCGGGTGATGCGGTCCAGGGCTTCCACGAGCGCGCTGTAGGTGGAGAACCCCGAGTGCCGCCGGCGCCGGGCAAGACGGCGCGGGTTGTAGTAGATGCTCTCGTGCGCGGTCGCCACCGAAGCCCGGGCCTGCGCGACGGTCTTCTCCAACTCCCCTGCCCGGTGGCGCCACTTGCCGGTGCGTTCGGCCCCCATGTCGCCCTGGCGTACGCCCGAGACGATGTCGTCGAAGAGGTCGGTCATCGACTGGCCGGCGGCCTGGATGCCGTGTTCGGCGCTGCGGTAGCGCATCGGCGGGAAGACGAGCATGTTCACGGCGACGCCCACGGCGCATCCGGTCAGGACGAGCAGGAGGATCTGCCCCAGTTGCTCGAAGCGCGTCGTGGTCCCGGTGGCCATCACGTAGAGGGAGAAGGCGAAGAACGCCGCGGTGCTCACCTGGTTTCCCTGCAAGCCGAGCTTCGGCCACCGGGCGAGCGCCAGCGCCACGAGTGCCATGAGCGAGAACGCCAGGAGGTTCGGGCCCAGTGCGAAGGCCAGCAGGGCCTGCAGTACGACGCCGGCCACCACCGCGACCACGTACCGGAGTGACTGGACCATCGACTGGTAGATGGTCACCTGCATCATCAGCACGGCCGAGAACGGCGCGAAGGCCGGGGCCCCGGCTGCCATGAGGTCATGAGCCACGGCCCACGAGATGCTCGCCGCCAGGGCGCTCTTCACGACGACGAGCACGACTTGACGTTCGTAGCCGTCGGACCGCCTGGCACGCCCGAACCACAGGCCGACCTGTCCCGGCTTGTTCCCCGGGCTCACCGCCGGGTCACCGCTGCCCTTCATGGCGCTTCAGGGCCCCTCTCCGTTCAGTCACGCACCGCTCCCGCAGACCTGTGGGTTGACTTCCGTCCGCTTCCGCAAACCCGGGGCATCAGCCCTCCCGGCCCTGGTGCTCAACGGCAGGGGCCGCGGTTTGAACGTCTCGTACACGGTCAAACGGGAGTGTGCTCCGGACGTGCGTACGGCCTTCGGGGCAGAACTGGACACCCGCGTCCCAGGTCCTCCCCGTGACCGCTCCGCGGCGGTGTCCCCTGTGGCAAGCGCTCTGGAGGATGCGCAGATGGACTGGCGGTACCGGGCGGCGTGCCGGGACGTGGACCCTGAGTTGTTCTTTCCGATCGGCTCGTCGGGGCCCGCGCTGATTCAGATCGACGAAGCCAAGGCGGTCTGCGCGGTATGCCCGGTGAGAAGCCGGTGCGAGACGTTCGGGGCCGGAGAGTACGACGGCGTCTGGGGCGGTCTCACGGCGGCGGAGCGGCGGCTCGGCAGCGGGACCGGCCTCGGCGGCGGGACCGGCCGGCCGGGTCACGCCGAGGGGCGCCCCGCGGGGAACCGCCCGTCATCCTCCGTCGCTCCGTGAGGCGGAACGGCTGCGGAGGAAGGCGGGAAGGACGTACCAGCAGCACACGAACCACACCATCACCGCGCCCACGAGGATCTCCGCGATGAGGTTGCTGAGCACGACGTGGAGGATCAGCAGCAGGGTCGAGCCCACGGTCAGTGCCAGCAGGACCATCCCGCACATCATCAGCCGGCCCGCGGCCTCCACGACGTCGTCCTTCATGCGCTGCCCCGAGAGGAAGCGGTGGATGGACACCGGGGCGATCAAGGCTCCTGTCGCGCCGGCAGCGAGGATCACGGTGATCACGTAGACCGTGCGGTCGAACGTGCCGAGATGAGTGAAGCGAGCGGTGAAGGCCACGCTCAGCAGGAACCCGAAGAGGATCTGCACGCCCGTCTGCGCGACACGGGTCTCCTGCAGAATCTCCTGCCACTGACGGTTCACCCGTTCCCTGGCGTTCTCCGACCCGAGAGCACCCTGCTGTGCTTCCATCGCCCCTGCGCCGTCCGGGTCGCCCTCGCCACGTCCGCCCCCTATTGGCGATTCCATGCCGTCCCTCCGAGTCCGGGAATCCCTGCCGACCTGCACTGACCGATCACGAACGTCTCGCAGCCCGGCCGGGGCCGCTCCGCCTCGCACCAGGGCGACGACCGCAGCCCGGCAGCGCGGCGGCAGCATGCCGGTCCCGCTTCGGGCAGGACCTCCCGGTGGACGGAAAATCCGACGAGTGTTCACGGCATGGTGACGGGAGTTACCAGTCGCCCACAGGCCGAAACCGGTCACCGGGTGCGGACGCCACCGCGGTCGTCTCCGCGGTCACTTCCGCGTACGGGCTTCGGCGGCTGCACCCGGAGGCGGGTCCGGCTCGGTGCCGCTCCGGCTCGGGTCCGGCGTCGGTCCGGCCGGCCGGCGGCGGCGAGCCGGCCGCCGGTCACAGGTAACCGAACAACGGTGGAAAGACCAGGGCCACGATCCAGGCCCACACTGCGTACACGGGGAGGTAGCCGGTCTGCCATCGTTCGAGCGCCGCGAAAGGTGCGCGGCGGCGGACGAACCCCAGCACCAGCCAGGCCGACCAGGTGAGGTTGGCCAGCAGGATGATGTTCTCTCCGAGCGCCGCGGCCTTGTTCGGTGTGGTGCCGTACTCGGTGATGCGCCCGGTTATCTCCAGCATCACCAGCACGTCGATGATGAGCGCGCTGACCACGAGGGCGAGTTGCAGCTTGTCGAAAAGGCCCGGCGGGGCCAGCGGATCGCGGGCCGATATGGAGTAGAGCAACAGGCCCAGCACCACGACCAGCAGGAGGTCGAACAGGATCAGGGCTTCGCGCTCGACGTCTATGCCGCCGCGGGTCAGGGCGAAGGCGACGAGGAAGGCCAGCAGCACAGCGGTGAACAGCGGCGTGAACAGCCGCGCGAGCACAGGGGCCATGTTCTCTACGACGCTCTGCTTGGCCTCGACGAGCCACCCGGCCACCACGACCGCTCCGACGCCGCCACAGGGCAGAAGCCACTGGGCGATGAAGGTGTCCGGGGTGATCCCGATGGCCTCGAAGGTCCCGAAGACGATCCCCATCAGCACACCGCCGCCGCAGGCGATGAGCGAGAGATAGACGAACCATTCGCCGGTGAAGCGGATGAAGTCCATCCGCCGGCGTGACGATCGCAGGTCGTCGGAGACGTAGGCCAGGCCGACCGCGAACCACAGGGCGATGGGGAGATGGATGCCGGTCAGTACCGCCGACTGGGAGTCGTCCGCGAGGGGATAGACGTTGGCCGCCACGGCTCCGGCCGCGAACAACGCCAGCAGCACGCCGGCCAGCGCCGGCACGGCCTTGCGGCGCCAGGCGAGGAAGGCCGCCAGCCAGGGAAGCGCGAAGAGGCCGAGGTTGCGTCCGTAGAACGCGGCGTCCTCTTCGATGCCCATTCCGAACAGCTCCGGCAGCTTGACGGACATCGCCGCACCCGCCACACAGATCACCGTCGCGAGCAGGTCACGCCGCTTACGGGTGTCCGCCGCCGGGCCGTCGGTCTCACCCGTCAGCACCAGTTGCTTCCACAGCCGTTCGGAGTGCTCCCGGGCGAACTCGCGGGACAGGTCGTCCAGGCCGCCCATGCGCTTGACGGCGACCAGGAAGGCCTCGTCGGCGCGCAGGCCGATGCCGATGAGCTCGTCGACGGAACCCCGGAGGTGATCCTCGAGTTCCTCGGTGTCGGACTGCCGCAGCTCCGGGCGGCGGTGCGCGTACTGACGCCACTGGGCGAACTGGGCCTCCAGCCCGTCCTGACTGTGACTGTCCGGCGCTGTCATGCCGGGCCCTCCAGGGGCATCGCCCTCGTCCTCAGATCGCCGGAGCCGAGCCAGATCTGCTTGAGCGCGTCCACGACCGTGTCCCACTGGCGGCGCTGCTCGGCGAGCTCGCCGAGGCCCTTTTCGGTGATGCGGTAGTACTTGCGCCGCCGCTCACCGGCGGCCGACTGCCAGCTCGACTCCGCGAGTCCGAGGCGCTCGAGCCGGTGCAGCAGTGGATAGAGCAGGCCTTCTGTCCACTCCAGCTCTCCGCCGGACAGCTCGTGGATCCGCCTGAGGATCGCGTAGCCGTAGCTCTCCCCCTCGGCCAGGATGCCCAGCACCATCGGTGTCGCCGAGGCGGCCACGAGGTCCTTGGTGACTCTCACGAGACCTCCCTGCGCCTCATGCCATGGAATACCTTGGACTGCGATGCATAATAGCTTTAGGTATCGGCTCCCCACAAGAACTTCCGGAGCGGAACAGGGAGAGAGGCCGGGCTCTGTGCGTTGCGCCGGGGGCGACGCTGCGGACGGGCCGCCGCCGACGGGCCGCCTTGCCGGCGCCGCTGCGGACACCCGTACCGGCCCGGCGCAACCCGGGCATCCAGATGCCTGAGTGGATGCGCCGAGTGGGGGTACCGGGGCGCCATGGTGAACAGGCCGGAGAACGTATTCGTGCTCGGACTCGACGAGCGCAATCGTGAACTTTTGCACGATCTTCCTCATCTGTCCGCGTACCGCTTCCATGCGCTGCTCGGCAAGGAGGAACTCATGGAGGACGAGGAGGTGCCGCTGCGCAGCCTCCTCGACAAGGCGGAGAGCAGGGTGAAGGCGTTCGACGGACCGGTCGACGCGATCGTGGGGTACTGGGACTTCCCGGTGAGCTCGATGGTGCCGATTCTGTGCGAACGCCTCGGCTTGCCGTCCGCCTCGCTGGAATCGGTCGTGAAGTGCGAGAACAAGTACTGGAGCCGGCTGGAGCAGCAGAAGGTCTGCGACGCGCACCCGCCGTTCGCACTGGTGGATCTCGACGACCCGAGGCCCCCGGCGGAGCTCGGCTTCCCGATGTGGCTGAAGCCGGTGAAGTCCTACTCGTCGGCGCTGGCGTTCCGGGTGGAGGATCAGGAGCAGTTCGACGACGCCGTCGCCCAGATCCGGGACGGGATCGGCGGCATAGGCGAGGCGTTCGACTTCGTGCTCTCGATGCTGGACCTGCCGCCGGAGGTCGCGACCGCCGGCGGCCAGGGGGTCTGCCTGGCCGAGGAGGAGATCTCCGGCCGGCAGCTGACGGTCGAGGGCTACAGCTGCGACGGCAAGGTCCACTGCTACGGCGTGGTCGACTCCGTCCTCTACGAAGGGACGTCGAGCTTCCTGCGCTACCAGTACCCCTCGTCGGTCCCGGCAGATCTCGCCGACCGCATGTGCGACGTCTCCACCCGGGTCGTGCAGCAGATCGGCCTGGACAACTCCACGTTCAACATCGAGTTCTTCTGGGACCAGGAGCGGGACCGGATCAACATCGTCGAGGTCAACCCGAGGCTCTCCCAGTCGCACGCCCCGCTCTTCGAGCAGGTCGACGGCGTGCCGAACCACCAGTGCATGATCAGCCTCGCGCTCGGCCGCGACCCGCACCTTCCGCACCGCAAGGGTCCGTTCGACGTCGCAGGCAAGTGGTTCCTGCGGCGCTTCTCCGACGGGTACGTACGCAGGAGCCCGAGCGACGAGGACATCGCGCGGGTCGAGCGGGAGGTGCCCGGCACGATCGTGGACATCACCGCCACCGAAGGCGGCCGGCTGTCCGAGCTGCAGTCCCAGGACAGCTACAGCTACGAGCTGGCGGCCATGTACATCGGAGCGCGGGACGAGGCCGAGCTCGGGGAGAAGTACGAGCGCTGCCTCGAACTGCTGCCGTTCGAATTCGACGAATAGTCCGGCGAACAGGAGGAGAACGCGGGAATGAAGGAGGTCAGCTCCCGGCCGCAGGCGGTCAAGGAGGAGGAGCACGTCTGGATCCCCACCCGGGACGGCACGTGGCTGGCCGGGCGCATCTGGCGTCCGGTCGCCTCGGACACGGAGCCGGTTCCGGGGATCCTGGAGTTCATCCCGTACCGCAAGCGTGATCTGACCGCTGTGCGCGACTCGGTCAACCACCCGTACATCGCGGGGCACGGCTACGCCTGCGTGCGGGTCGATCTGCGCGGCAGCGGCGACTCCGAGGGCGTGCTCGACGACGAGTACCTGGAGCAGGAGTTCTGCGACGGCGAGGATGTCCTCGAATGGATGGCCGAGCAGCCGTGGTGCAGCGGCCGCACCGGGATGATGGGCATCTCCTGGGGCGGATTCAACGCCCTTCAGCTCGCCGCGCGCCGCCCGCCGAGCCTCGGTGCGATCGCGGCGCTCTCCTACAGCGACGACCGCTACGCCGACGACGTGCACTACATGGGCGGCTGCCTGCTCAGCGACAACCTCTCGTGGGCCTCGACGATGATGGCCTACAACTCGTGCCCGCCCGACCCCCAGGTGGTCGGTCCCCGGTGGCGCGAGATGTGGTACGAGCGGCTCGACGGCATGGTCCCGTGGCTGAGCGAGTGGCTGACCCATCAGCGGCGGGACGACTACTGGCGGCACGGCTCGGTCTGCGAGGACTACTCGGACGTCGGGTGCCCGGTGCTCGCCGTCAGCGGCTGGGCCGACGGCTACTCCAACGCCGTCTTCCGCCTGCTGCAGGAGCTCAAGGTCCCGCGCCGGGGGCTGATCGGTCCGTGGTCGCACAAGTATCCGCACCTCGGCGTGCCGGGCCCCGCCATCGGCTTCCTGCAGGAACTGGTGCGCTGGTGGGACCACTGGCTCAAGGACGAGGACAACGGAGTGATGGACGGGCCCATGCTCTGCACCTGGATGCAGGAGAGCATGCCGCCGTCCACCTCCTACGACGAACGTCCGGGGCGCTGGGTCGGGGAACCCGGCTGGCTCTCCCCGCACGTCGAACGCGTCCAGCACCCCCTGGGGCAGCACTGGATCGGGCGGCCCGGCGAGCAGCTCGCCTCACCGCCGCTCAGCGTGGAATCCCCGTTGTCCGTGGGCCAGTTCGCCGGGAAGTGGTGCTCCTACAACGCGCCTCCCGACCTGCCGTACGACCAGCGGGAGGAGGACGGCGGTTCGCTGGTCTTCGAGAGCGAACCGCTGGAGGAGCGCTGCGAGATCCTCGGCGGGCCGGTCCTGCACGCGACGCTGGAGGTGGACCGGCCGGTGGCGATGGTGGCCGTACGGCTCTCCGACGTGGCACCGGACGGACGGGCGACGCGGGCGACGTACGGACTGCTCAATCTCACCCACCGCAACAGCCATGCCGAACCCGAGGGTCTCGAACCCGGTGAGCGCTACCAGGTCAGCGTCCAGCTCAACGGTGTGGCACAGGCCTTCCCGGCCGGACACCGGATCCGGATCGCTCTGTCGACCTCGTACTGGCCGCTCGCCTGGCCGCCGCCGGAGCCGGTGCGGATGACCGTGCATCCGGCGGAGAGCTCGCTGGAGCTGCCGATCCGCTCGAACACCGAACCCGACGAGCTGCCGACGCCGCTGTTCGGGGATCCGGAAGGTGCCCCGCCGTTGCCGAGCCAGGTGGTCCGGCCCGGTGAGGAGCGCTGGACGGTCTCGCGTGAGCTCGTCGACTACCGGTCGGCGCTGGAGGTCGTGAAGGACCTCGGCGTGGTGTACATGGAGGACATCGACCTGGAGCTGACCCGCCGGGCGCACGAGCGCTACAGCTGGACCGGTGACGATTTCGACTCCGTGCGTGGCGAGATCGAATGGGTCATGGGTTTCACCCGCGGGGACTGGGACGCGCGTGCGACGACGCGCACCGTGCTGACCTCCGACGTGTCGAACTTCTACGTCCACGCGACCTTGGACGCCTACGAAGGCGACCGCCGGGTGCGGTCCCGCAACTGGGACCTGACCATCCCGCGGGACCACGTCTGAACGGTGACGGCGCGCTCTCCGCGGGGCCGCCGGCGTACGTGCGAGAGCGGTCCGCGCTCTTCACCCCTGCGCACGGCGGCCCCGCGGGAGGGCGAACCGGAACGGCGGGAACGGATGCGAGGTGTGACCATGGGAGCTACTGGCGCCGGGTGAGAGGACGGACGTCATGGCTCGCGCAGTGTGGTCAGGATCGCTGACATTCGGGCTGGTCACTCTTCCCGTCCAGCTTGCGACGGCGACGGAGTCCCATACCGTCCGCTTCCACCAGCTGGAGCGTGGGACCTCCGACCGCGTACGCAACAAGAGGGTGAACGAGCGGACCGGCAAGGAAGTCCCGTACGACAAGATCGTCAAGGGATACGACACCGGTGGCGGCGAGTACGTCGTCGTCGAACCGGCCGAACTGGACGAGATCACCCCCGGCCGCTCCCAGGCGATCGAGATCTCGGGATTCGTCGAGCTGGACGCCATCGAACCCGCCTACTTCGACAGCACGTACTTCCTCCAGCCGCGCAAGGAACAGGCCAACGTCTACGGGCTGTTGCGGGACGCACTGGCGGAGACCGGGCGGGCGGGCATCGCGGTGATGAGCATGCGGCAGAAGGACTACCTCGTCGCGGTGCACGAGCAGGGCGGGGTCCTGGTGATGCACACGCTGCACTGGGCGGACGAGGTCCGCGACCCGCACGAGACGCTGAGCAACCTGCCACCGCGGTCCGAGGCGCCGGCCCGGGAGCGGAAGATGGCAAGTCAGCTGATCGAAGCCATGGCGATGGAATGGAACCCGCACGACTACCGGGACCGTACCCAGGAGCGGGTGCGGGAGCTGGTCGAAGCGAAGCGGGCCGGTGAGACCGTGGAGAAGGCCGAGAAGCCGCCCGAGTCGACGAACGTGGTCGACCTGATGTCGATGCTGGAGGCCTCCGTCGACCAGGCCCGCTCCTCCCGTACGGGTACGGGCCGGAAGGAGAAGGCCGCCAGGTCAAAGGCCGGGACCGGGGCGGGGGCCAGGGCAGGGACCAAGTCCGGGGCCAAGTCGGGGACCACGAGCGGGACCAGGGGCGGCACGGCGAAGAAGACGGCCGGTAAGAAGCCCGCTCGGAAGAGGTCAGGGCCGGACCTGGGCGGTCTCACGAAGGACGAGCTGTACCAGCTCGCCACGGAGGCCGATGTCCCCGGCCGTTCCCGCATGAACCGCGCCGAGCTCGAAAGGGCCGTCGCACGGAGCGCCAAGAGCGCCGCCTGAACGTTGACTCGGCCTGAGAGGCGGCCGTCCCGACGTCTGTTACTCCCGAGGTCGTGCGGGTACCCAGGCGTTCGCCACGCTCAAGGAGTCGCCTGATGACCGAATCCGGCTCGGATCACCCCACGCGCCGGCAGCCGCAGCCGCCGTTCCCCCAGCAGGACGACGAACACCCCGGCTACACCGACCGCATGAGCCCGCGCCCCGACCACGGGGAGGAGAGCTACGAGGGCTCCGGCCGCCTCACCGGCCGCAAGGCCGTGATCACGGGTGGGGACTCCGGCATCGGACGGGCGGTCGCGTTGGCGTTCGCCCGCGAGGGCGCGGACGTGCTGCTGACCTACCTGCCGGAGGAGGAGGGCGAGGCGCGGGAGACCGTCCGCCTCGTGGAGGATGCCGGCCGCCGTGCCGTACCGCTGGCATGCGACATCAGGGAGGAGGCCGAGTGCGGACGCGTCGTCGAGGCTGCCGCCGGCGAGTTCGGCAGGATCGACGTCCTGATCAACAACGCGGCCTACCAGATGTCCCAGCCGGACGGCATCGAGGCCGTCACCACCGATCAGTTCGACCGGGTCGTACGCACCAACCTCTACGGCATGTTCTGGCTGACCAAGCTCGCTCTTCCGCACATCCCCGAGGGCGGGACCATCATCAACACGACCTCGGTGCAGGCGTACAAGCCCAGCCCGCATCTGCTGGACTACGCCATGACCAAGGGCGCGATCGTCACCTTCACCCAGGGGCTCGCGGCGATGCTGATCGAGCGGGGTATCCGCGTCAACGCCGTGGCGCCGGGCCCCGTGTGGACACCGCTGATCCCCTCGACACTGCCCGACACAAGCGAGTTCGGGAAGCAGAGCCCTCTCGGCCGGGCGGGCCAGCCGGCCGAGATGGCACCGGCCTATGTCTTCCTCGCCTCCCCGGAGTCCAGCTACATCACCGCCGAGATCATCAACGCGACCGGCGGCACTCCGCTTCCGTGACGCCCGGACCTGACCCCTGGACTGACCCCTGGATCTGACGGCTGGGCCCGCGGCCTGTACCTGAGGCTCTGCGGCGGCGGCCTCCGGTGACGGCCCGTGCCGGCTACGTCGGCGGCCAGCCCGGACCGTGGTGGGCGAGGCCCGTGGCCAGGGCCGCCGCCGACAGGCAGAAGAACGCCGCCCACGGCCCCAACTGGCGGTCGCCGACCCGAAGATGAGCGCAGAGCGCGCCGGCGAAGTAGAGCACGAGACCGGCGGCGGCGAGCGTGCCGAGCACAGGCACCGCGAACCCGGCCGGCAGCCCCAGGGCGCCGGCCGCCAGCAGAACGCCCAGCGGGCGCATCCAGGACCGGGGCACGCTCAACTTGTCCGCCTGCCTGGCGGGGTAGGCATGACCGGTGAGGTTCGCGGCGGCGGCCAGCCCGCTGACGGCCGAGGCGAGGAGGGTGACCACGAGGTACGTTGCGAACACGGCGGCTCCTTCTTCGCCGGGACCACGGCCGGGTGTTCACCCTGATGACGAGACGGGGCGCCGGAAGGTGACACGCCCCCAGGCGTCAAGCCGGTCCGGCGGCAGCGCCCCCGGCATCCGTTCCACTCGTGGCAAGGGACAGTGCGCGCCCGGGTCCGCACTCGGCGCAACTCGTCGTCGTACGGCCTCCGTTGTAAGTTGCGGGGGCATACGGCAACAGGTGCCGGGCTCGGACCACGTGACCACCACACCCGGAGGTAGCTCGGTTGGGAGCTTCTGAACGGCTTCGGAGGCATCTTCGCGAAGCGAGCGCGGACGCGAGGGAACTCGGGCACGTCGCTCTGCACGGCGGCCGCGGAAGCCACGCGGAGCACGTGGTGCGCAGGCTGGACGATTCGCTGAACCGCGCCGAGGAGGCCGGCCGGGACCTCCAGGCCCAGTACGCCATCTGGCACCACGCCGTGTACGCAGCCCAGTTGGGCGCCCGCAGGGCCCAAGTCATCGCAGTCCTGGGGCTGTTGGTCCTGGCCGGGCTCGGATACGCCGTCGCCTTCTCCGCGACGCGCGGCGTGCTGGAGAGCGTGGCCCACGACCGCTTCAACCCTTCGGATACAGCCCAGCTGATCACCGCCGTCGGCGGCCTGACGACCGCCGTGGGCCTGAGCATCGCCGCCGTCATCAAGGCCGTTGCGCTCCTCGTCCACTCACGCGCGGACATGCTGCGCGCACGTGCCGGTCTGCCGCCGGGCGAGAGCGCAGCCCAGGAGGAACCGCCTTCCGACGCAACCGCTCCGTGACGGGGCCCCGGGGCCGGCAGCGGTCCCGTCACCCGGGCGACGGCGGGTGTCCGGGGGCCAGACCGCCCGGGAGGCCGTCCGGGAGGGTCTGTTCCGCCCAGATCGTCTTGCCCTGCTGGCCGTAGCGCACCCCCCAGCGGCGGCCCAGCTGGGCGACGAGCAGCAGACCGCGTCCGCCCTCGTCCATGAGGCTGGCAGGGCGCAGATGAGGGGCGGCGATACCGGTGTCGGAGACCTCGCAGATCAGTTCCCGGTCGTATATGAGCCGCAGCCGGATCGGCGGGTTGCCGTAGCGGATCGCGTTGGTGATCAGCTCGCTGACTATCAACTCGGTGCTGAACAGGACGTCTTCAAGCCCCCAGGAACCCAGACGGGCGGCGGCGTCAGCGCGTATCGGGGCGACGGCCGCCGGATCGGCCGGAACGTCCCAGGTGGCCACCTGACCCGGGTCGAGTGCGCGCGTACGGGCGAGCAGCAGCGCGGCGTCGTCCTCCGGCTGTTCGGGGAGCATGGCGGCGAGGATGTGGTCGCACGAGGCCTCCAGGGACTCAGGTGTCTCCGTGAGGCTGCGCCGCAGCATGGCGAGGCCCTCGTCGAGGTCGCGGTGGCGGGTCTCGATCAGGCCGTTGGTGTAGAAGGCCAGCACGCTGCCTTCGGGCAGTTCGCGCTGGGACGCCTCGAAGGGCGTGCCGCCCACGCCGAGCGGCGGGCCGGCGGGGAGGTCGAACAGGTCGACGGTGCCCGGCGGCGAGACCACGAGGGGTATGGGGTGGCCGGCGCGTGCCGCGGTGCAGCGCCGGGAGACCGGGTCGTACACGGCGTACAGGCAGGTGGTGCCGGTGTAAGCGGCCGCGGACTCACTGCCGCTCTCGTCCGACAGACGCGTGACCATGTCGTCGAGATGCGTGAGCACTTCGTCGGGCGGAAGGCCCATCTCCGCGAGGGACCGGACCGCGGTGCGGAACCTGCCCATGGTCGCCGAGGCCTGGAGCCCGTGCCCGACGACGTCGCCGACGACCAGGGCGACGCGTGCGCTGGAGAGCGGGATCACATCGAACCAGTCGCCGCCCACACCCGCCTGCCCCTGCGCCGGCAGATAGCGGGAGGCCGTCTCCACCGCGCTCTGTTCGGGCAACTGCTGCGGCAGCAGGTCGCGTTGGAGGGTCTCCGCCGTCTTGCGTTCACGGACGTAGCGGCGGGCGTTGTCCATTGAGACCACGGCCCGCGCGGTCAGCTCCTCGGCCAGCAGCATGTCGTGGTGGGCGAACGGCTCCGGACGCCTGTGGCGCATGAACAGCGTGACCCCGAGGGTGATGCCGCGGGCACGCAGCGGCACCACCATGACCGAGTGGATGCGCTGGGACCCGACCCGTGCCGCCCGCGCGGGATCGTGACCCGTCCACTCGGCGAGCAGCCGGCTGCTCGCCTCGGGCGTGGTCGTCCTCGTCCCGCCCAGGCGCTCGATCAGTTCGGAGAAGCGGGGGTGTGTGACCACCTCCCCCGTCCCGACCAGGTCCCCGGACTCTCCGGTGGCGACGGAGCGCTGTCCCGCACGGCGCACGTCGACGGGACCGTTCAGCGGCCCGGGCGGCGGTTCATTCCCGTGTTCGAGGAAGGTGAGCACATCGACACCGGTGAAGTCAGCGAACTGCGGGACCGTGACGTCGGCCAGCTGCTGCGCGGTGCGCCCGATGTCCAGTGTGGTGCCGATGCGGCTGCCTGCCTTGTTCAGCAGCAGCAGGCGCTGCTGGGCGGAGTACTGCTCCGTCAGATCCTGCGCGGTGAAGCACACACCGCGCAGGTCGCCGTTCTCGTCCTTGGCCGGCGCGACCCAGACCGACCAGGAATGCTCGACTGCTTCGCCCGGTACGCGCACGAAGGTACGCAGATGCTCGCGCTGGTCCGTCTCCACCGCCGTGCGCATGGCCCGCTCGACCCTGCACGGTTCCGGCTGGTCGGTGATGATCTCCGACGGGCGCAGGCCCTGCAGCTGGTCCTCGGTGAGCCCGGCCGCACGTTCCATGTCGCGGTTCGCCCGCACGACCAGCAGGTTCGTGTCCAACAGCCCGAGGATGCAGGGGAATTCGCTGAACCCCCAGTCCATCGCCGTCACGTCGGCACCGCTGTGCAGACGTGCCTCGTCGACACGCACGAGGAGCCAGTCGGGACCGACGGGCGTGGTGCGGCGGCGGGCGAGCAGAGCCACCCGTACCTCGCGGCCGTCCCTGTGGCGCAGCACGACGTGGCCGTTCCAGCTCCGTCGCCCGGCGAGCGCCTCCATGACCGCTTCGGCTCCGGGCTCCGCGAGCAGGTCGGTGCCTGCCCGGCCCAGGACCTCCTCGTGCTCGTAACCCAGAAGCCGGACGGCCCCGGGGCTCCAGCCGGTGACCGTGCCGTGCTCGTCGACGATGGCCGTGACGGGCCGCTCCGCGTCGTCGGCCACGGCGGCCCCATGGCCACCGCGGGCCGCGGGACGGTCTTGCGCCATCACAGCCCACCTCCTACGGCGCGGAGCGTGACGACCGGCCGGCGCCGCTGCCTCCAGCCTGCATCAGATGGGTTACGTGTCTGCCGGGACGGTCTGCCGCCGAGTCGGGTCACCTGCTTCCGCGCCCTTATGCGTCGCGTCCATGTCCGGCGTCCGTACCCGCGCCCGTGCCGTACCCGCGCCCGTGCCGGGCCTGCGCCCGTGTCGTGCCCGTATCCGGACCGTGCCCGTGTCCGGGCCGTGGCAGCCCGTAGCCGCGTGCCTCCCGTCCGTCCGTATGACAGTGCGGGCGGGGCGGGAGCCCGGAAAGCGGGAGCGTGACCGTTCGGGAAACGGCGATGAGTTCTCCCGGTCCCGGTTGTCCGACTGGGGGAGAGACCAGACGACCGGGTTCCTGGAGGGGCATCATGCGGAAGATCGCTGCCGGACTGTTCATCTCGCTCGACGGGGTCGTGGAAGCACCCGACCAGTGGCACTTCCCGTACTTCGACGACGAGATGGGCGCCGCCGTCGACGCGACGCTCGGCGCTTCCGACACCATCATCCTCGGCCGCAGGACGTATGACAGCTTCGCCGGGGCGTGGCCCGAGCGTGAGGCGGCAGGCGGCGAGGACGCCGACTTCGCCAAGAAGATCGGTGACGCGCGGAAGATCGTCCTGTCCAGGCAGAAGCTCGACTTCACCTGGCGCAACTCGGAGCAGCTCCAAGGCGACTTCGCCGAGGCCGTCACCGCTTTGAAGAACGAGCCGGGCGCGGACATCGCCGTGAGCGGCTCGGTCTCCGTCGTGCGCCGGCTGCTGGCCGAAGGCCTGCTGGACGAACTGCAGCTGCTGGTGCACCCGATCGCCGTCCGCAAGGGCATGCGGCTGTTCGACGAGGGGGAGAGCCCGATCCCGTTGAGGCTGGTCTCCTCCGAGACGTTCGGGAGCGGTGTGCTCAACCTCGTCTACGCACCGGCCCGTTCGGCCGGTGACGCCGGTTACGACGACGCCAAGGCTCACCTGCCGCAGGGCTGAGCGGTGGGCGGGCAGCCCGGAGCAGTCCCCGGATCGGTCCGGGAGCAGCCCCCGGAGCGGCCTGCGCGGCCCGGTCCCCCGGGACGGCGGCGTATCAGGGTGCCGCCGCCGTCCCGATGTCCCTGCCGCCCTCGCGCGCGACCTGCCGGAGGATCTTCGTCATCGCCGTGCCCACCGGGGACGGTGCGCGGTCGGCGGAGTGCGCGAGCATGATCCGTCTCGACGGTGCCTCACCGCCGAGCCCGAGCACGCGGACGTCCTCCCGTACGCCGCTCAGGGCCAGTTGGGGTACCAGCGCCACGCCGAGCCCCGCGGCGACCATCGCCTGCGCCTCCTGGTAGTCGTGCGCCTCGAAGGAGACCACGGGTTCGTATCCGGCGGCCTGGCACGTACGGAGCAGCACCTCTGCCACGGGATGGTGGTCCGCCCTGGTGATCCAGCGCTCCCGCGCGAGTTCGCCGACTCCGACGCTGTCCTGGCCGGCCAGCCGGTGCGCGGCCGACACCACCAGGCGCGTCGGATCGGCGAGGAGTTCGCGGACGCTGAGGCCCGCTTCGTCGAGCCGGGACCACTCGTAGTCCCAGAGGACCGCCATGTCGATCTCCCGTGTGTGCAGCAGTTCGAGCAGCCCTGACAGGCGCGCGCTGCGTACCGAGAGCGAGACTCCCGGGTGGCGCGAGGCGAAGCCGGTGATCGCGAAGGGCAGCAGCGAGGCGCCGAACGTGGGGAACGTGCCCAGGCGCAGGGTGCCTGCCCGCGCACCGCGGATGTCTTCGAGCTGCTCGTGCAGCGCGGCCAGCCGGCGTTCGATGCCCGCCACGTGTTCGACGACCGCCCGCCCTGCGTCGGTGAGGTCGACGCCCTTCGCGTGACGTGCGAGGACCTGCAGCCCCAGCTCCGCCTCCAGCTTCCTGATCTGCTGGGAGACGGCCGAGGGCGTGTACGCGAGCTGTTCGGCGGCGGCCGTCATCGAGCCGTACCGCGCGACCGCGGCCAGGAGCCTGGACCGTCCCAAGTCGACATGCACGCCGTGGACTGTAGCAAAACTTAATCCCGCGTGGAGATATGGGAGATGGCGTTCACGGCCGACGTGTAGCAGGGTGTGCCCCACTTGGCGTACAGATTGCATGCAACTTGCATGGGGCATGGGAGGCGGGCGAACGATGCAGGTACCGGCGGTACTGATGCGGGGCGGGACCAGCCGGGGACTGTTCTTCCACGAGGCCGATCTGCCCGCCGGCCCCGCGCTGCGGGACAGCTTCCTCCTCGCGGCGTACGGCAGCCCCGACCCGTACCGCAGGCAGGTCGACGGCGTCGGCGGTGCCACGTCCGCGACCAGCAAGGTGGCGATCATCGGGGACGGCAGGCACCTCGGGGTCGACGTGACGTACGAGTTCGGGCAGGTGTCGATCGACCAGCCGCTGGTGGACCGTACGGGCACCTGCGGCAACATGTCCGCCGCCGTCGGCATCTTCGCCGTCGACGAGGGGCTGGTGCCGGCGACCGATCCCGTGACGCGGGTGACGTTCCGGAATCTGAACACCGGCAAGAACGTCACCGCCCACGTGCCCACCCCCGGCGGCCGCTACGACCCTGCGGGAGACTTCTCGATCCCCGGAGTCCCGGGCACGGGCGCGAGCATCCGGCTGGACTACCTGGACCCGGGCGGCGCGGTCACCGGCTCGCTGCTGCCCACGGGACGGACGGTCGACGAACTGGAAGTGCCCGGACTGGGCGCGGTCGAGATGTCGGTCGTCGACGCCGCCAACCCGCTGCTCTTCGTCCGGTGGGAGTCGCTGGGCCTGACGGGCACGGAACTTCCCGACGACGTCGATTCCGACCCCGCGCTGCTCTCCCTGCTCGAACTCGTACGGGCTTCGGCCGCGGTGCACATCGGGACGGCGGTCTCCCGCGAGGACGCGAGCGCGCGTACCCCGTCCGTTCCGAAGCTCGCCATGGTCGGCCCGCCGTGCGACTATCCGCTTCCGGACGGAACGGTTCAGTCCCGCAGGGACCAGACCCTGCGGGCGTCGATGATGTCGATGGGCCGGCTCCACCGCTCGTACGCGCTCAGCGGCGCCATCTGCACCGCCGTCGCCGCGGCCATCCCCGGGACCCTCGTCGCCGGGGCGGCCGGAGCGCGTCCGGCGGACGAGGAGATACGCATAGGCCACCCCTCGGGCGTGCTTCCCATGACGGCCCAGGTGGAGCGGAACGGCGAGGGATGGGACGTCCCCGTCGTCTCCGGATACCGCACCGCACGGCGCCTGATGGCAGGCGAGGTCGTCGTGCCCGACGCCAGGGTCGCCGCACACGCGTAGCGGCCCGGACCAACCAGTCACAGCCACGTCAGCGCTCGAAGGAGGACCGGCGATGAGCCGCAAACCGATGTCTCGTATCCGGATGACCGGGGTGGTGATGGCTGCCGGTCTGACACTGGCGGCCTGCGGCAATCCCCAAGGAGTCGGGGACGACGGAAAGACCGACGCGGGTGCCGAGGTCCCCTCGCGCGTCGAGATGGTCATCCCCTACGACGAGGGCGGCGGCACCGACACCTGGGCCAGGTTCCTCGCGCCGTATCTGAAGAAGCACACCGCCGGGACGCCGACGTTCCTGCCGGAGAACAAGCCGGGCGGAGAGAGCATCACCGGCTCCAACGAGTTCGTGCGGTCGGGCGGTACGGACGGCAAGGAGGTCCTGGTCACCTCCGCGACGACCTACTATCAGGCGCTGCTGAAGCGCCCCGAGGTGGAGTTCGACTTCTCGAAGATGCGGCCGCTGATCATGAACGGCTCGGGCGGCGTCATCTACACCTCGCCGAAGACGGGCATCAAGAGCGCGGACGACCTGGTGAAGCACAAGAAGAAGCTCACCTACGGCGGCATCAGCGCCACGGGCCTCGACCTGACGATGCTCCAGGCGATGGACGTGCTCAAGAAGCCGGTCGACGCCACGTTCGGATTCGAGGGGCGTGAGACGGCGCTGCTGGCCTACCAGCGCGGCGAGGTGAACATCGACTACCAGACCACGTCCGCGTACAAGACCCAGGTGGAGCCCCTGGCCGAGAAGGGCAAGGCCGTCCCGCTGATGTCCTTCGGGGTGCTCAAGGACGGCAAGGTCGTCCGCGATCCGAACGTGCCGGACCTGCCGACCGTGGAGGAGTTCCACAAGAAGATGTACGGCAAGAAGCCGTCGGGGCCCGCCTACGAGTCCTACAAGGCGTTCCTCGTCCCCGGCACCACGTACCAGAAGGGCCTGTGGGCCAACGAGGACACCCCGGACTCGATCGTGAAGGCCTACTGGAGCACGGTCGGCAAGCTCAAGAAGGACAAGAACTTCGCGAAGAAGAGCGACAGCGTGCTGGGCGGCTATCCGCTCTACTCCGGCGAGAACGCGGAGCAGGAGATCCAGAAGGCGTTCGAGATCGATCCCGCAGCGCGCAAGTACGCCCTCGACATGCTGGAGCGCGAGTACGACGAGAAGCTCGGCGGCACCTGAGCGGCCGCCGCGCCGGGGGCGTCCACCGTGACGGCGCCCCCGGCGCCCGGACGCCCTCCGACGCCCGGAGGCCCCGACGTCTCGGCTGTTCGCAAGTCCCCCGAAAGGTCTGATCGATGCTGGATGCCGCGTTCAGCGCGCTGGGCAACCTCTTCGCCCTGTCGAACTTGATATTCCTGCTGCTGGGCGTCGGCTCCGGCCTGGTCGTCGGCATGATTCCCGGGCTCGGCGGCACGGGCGCCGTCGCCATGCTGCTGCCGTTCGTCTTCGCACTGGAACCCACGCAGGCACTGGCCCTGATCATCGGCGCGGTCGCCGTCGTGCACACCTCGGACACGATCGCGTCCGTGCTGCTCGGGATACCCGGATCGGCGTCCGCGAGCGTGCTGATGCTCGACGGACACCAGATGGCGAAGAAGGGACAGGGCGCGCGGGCGCTGTCGATCGCGTTCATGTCCTCGATGATCGGCGGGCTGCTGGGTGCTCTCGGACTGACGCTGTCGATACCCGTGGCACGTCCGCTGGTGCTCAGCTTCGGGGCGCCCGAGCTGTTCATGCTGACCCTGCTCGGCGTATCGCTGACCGCGGTGCTCTCGCGCGGCAACATGGTCAAGGGGCTGCTCGCGGGAGCGTTCGGGCTGCTGCTCGGGGGAATCGGCGCGGCTCCGGCGGCGGCCGACTACCGGTTCACCTTCGGTTCGCTCTTCCTCTCGGAGGGCCTGGACCTGGTGGCCGTGGCGCTGGGCATCTTCGGCATCGCCGAGATCGTCACGCTCGTGGGCAGCCGCTCCAGCGTCGCCACCGGTTCGGGGCTCGGCAGCGGCTGGCGCACCGGCTTCCGGGACGTGCTGCAGCACTGGCGGCATGTCATACGGGGCGCCCTCGTCGGAATGTGGGCCGGAGTCCTGCCGGGGCTCGGCGCGACCGCCGGTACGTGGATGGCGTACGGGCAGGCGAGGGCGACGACGCGCAAGGAGAAGAAGAAGACCTTCGGCAAGGGCGATCCACGGGGAATCATCGCTCCGGAGAGCGCCAACAACTCCGTCGAGGCCGGCGACCTCATCCCCACCCTGCTGTTCGGGATTCCGGGCGGCGCTCCCGCGGCTCTGCTGCTGGGCGCGCTGCTCGCCTTCAACATCGAGCCGGGTCCGCGGATCATCACCAAGGACCTGGACATCGTCTACACGATCATCTGGTCCTTCGCGCTCGCGAGCATCCTGGGGGCCGCGGCCTGCTTCCTGCTGAGCCGTCCGCTGGCGAAGCTCAGCTTCGTACGGTTCCCGGTCCTGGCCGGCGGGCTCGTCGTCGTGCTGTTCACGGCCGGCTTCCAGGACTCGGAGCAGATCGCGCTGCTCCAGGTCATGCTGCTGCTCGGCGCCCTCGGCTGGGTGATGAAGGTGTGCGGCATACCGCGGGCGCCGTTCCTCATCGGCTTCGTGCTCAGCCTGCCGATGGAGCGCTACTACTTCCTCACCGCGAACCTCTACGAGTTCGGCGAGTGGACCGTCCGGCCATGGGTCCTCGTCCTGCTCGGTGTGCTCGTCGTGCCGACGCTCTTCTCGCTGGTGAAGAAGGTCCGGGCGCGCCGTGACCCCGGCGACGCGCAGCAGGACCAGGAGGACCAGCCGGACGGCGAGGCGGGTGAGGGACCGCGGCCGCCCCGGATCTGGAGCGTCGTCGTCCCCGCGGTGTTCCTGGTCGTCTTCGTCGCGGCGTTCGTGATCTCCCGCGGGTACAGCAGCCAGGCCAGGCTCGTGCCGGGGCTCGTGACCGTCGTCGGGGCGGCGGTGGCCGCGGGCGCGCTGGTTGCCGGGGTGCGCGTGCTGCGGCGGGCGGGTCCGCAGGAGCCGGAGCAGCGTGCGGCGTGGGCCGTCGAATGGCGGGCCGTGCTGCGGTCGTTCGCCTGGCTCGCCGGGTTCATCGCGCTCACGTACGTGCTCGGTGTACTGCTCGCGGCGCTGGTGTTCCTGCCGCTGTTCCTGCGGCTCGTGGCCGAGATGCGCTGGCGGGGCATCGTCGTGTACACGCTGTGCACGGTCGGCGCTCTGGCGGCTCTGGCGGCCTTCGCGGACATCGCGCTGCCCATCGGCTACCTCACGCCGGTCGGGCTGCTGTGAGCGGAGCGGTGACCGGACCGGGCGCTTCCCTTCCACGGGCCGCCGTGGGCCTGCTGGCCGGAGCCGCGGGCGGGCTGCTGCTCACCTGGCTGCGGGTCCCGGCCGGAACGCTGGTGGGCGCCGTGCTCGGCAGTGCCGTGGCCGGCAGCGTGGTCAGGGCGCGGCCGCACCCTCTCCAGCGGGCCGTGCGTACGGCGGGGCTGGTGCTGATCGGCTGTGTGTCGGCCGCGCGGCTGGACGGCCACAGCCTCGGAATCCTGGCGCGGGCCGCGCTTCCCGTGCTGGCGGCGGTAGTGCTGCTCCTCGCCCTCGACGCGGCACTGGCGCGGCGGCTGATGAAGCGTCACCGTCTCGACCCGGCCACGGCGGTGCTCGCCTGCGCGCCGGGCGGGCTCAGTGAGCTGTCCGTACTGGCGGTCAAGGAGGGCGCGGACGTCGGGACCGTCACGGTCATCCATCTCGTACGGGTACTGCTCGTGGTGCTGGTGGTGCTGCCGGTCCTCGTCCTCGTCCTGAGCCGGCTGCCGTGACGGGCGGGTCGCGATGAGAGGCGGGCCGGGTCCGGCGGGCGGGCGGCGGTGAGCGGCGTGGGCTCCGGCGCTCTGCCGGACCTCGCGATGCTGCTCGGGCTCGCCTGCGCCGGGGCGGCGCTGGGCAGGCTGCTGCGGCTGCCGATGTGGCCGGTCACCGGTTCGATCCTGGGTGCCGCGACCGCTCCGCTGATCGGCGCGGGGGGCGCGGCGCCGCCGGGCTGGTGGGCGGTGGCCGGGCAGCTTCTCGTGGGCTGCGGCGTGGGTTCCATGGTGGGGCGGGACTTCTTCGCCTCCGTACGCCGGGTCGTCGTGCCCGGGTCCGTCGTGGCCCTCGTGATCGTCGCTGTGGGTGTGGCGGCCGGTGCGGCCCTCGCCGCCGGCGGCGTCCTCGGACCGGCGCCCGCGCTGCTCGGCTCCATCCCCGGTGGCGTGGGGGAGATGGTCTCGGCGGCGGCGGGGCTGGGAGCGGACAGCGGCCTGGTCGCCGGGATGCACCTGATCCGGCTGGTCGTCGTGCTCTCGGCCCTTCCCCTGCTGCTGCGGTGGGCCCGCCGCCGGTACGGACGGTCCGGATGACGGCGTCAGCAAGGCGGTCAGCCCCGCGTGCGGCCCTCCGATCAGCCGCGGATGCGGCCCTCCGGCCGGCCTCGCGGGCAGCGCTCCGGTCGGTCTCGCGGGCAGCGCTCCGGTCAGCCGCCCAGCAGCACGGCGAGCCGGATCTCGCGGGCCCGGCGCATATGGGCCCTGGCCTCACGTTCCGCCGTCTCGCCGTCGCGTTCCCTGACCGCCCGGGCGACCGCCTCGTGCTCGGCCAGCACCTCTTCGGCGCGGCCCGGGTGCCCCAGGGTCGTCGCCGGAAGGCGCCGTACGGCATGTTCGACCTGGCCCAGGAACCTCTCCAGGTACGGGTTGGCCGCCCCGGTCCGCAGGGCCCGGTGCCATGCGAGGTTCAGCTTGGACAGCTCGGCGACGGCTTCGCGCCCGGCGGCCTCCCGCATGGCGGCGTTGATCTCGTCGAGCTCCTCGACCAGCCCCTCGGGGCACCGCACTGCCGCCAGCCGGGCGGCGAGTCCTTCGAGGTCCTCGCGTACGACGTAGAGAGCGAGCACGTCCTCCAGCGAGAGCGAGGCGACCATCGCTCCGTGGTGGGCGGTCTTGATCACCAGGCCCTCGTCGGCCAGGCGCTTGAGCGCCTCCCGGACCGGCGTCCGGCTCACCTTGAACGCGGTCGCAAGCTCGCTCTCGCGCAGCCAGGCCGAGGGAGGGAGGACGCCGTCGAGGATCGCTTCGCGCATCGCGCCGGTGACGTCGTCGGTCGTACGGCCCCGCACCGCCCCCTGGTGCAGATAGGCGCGGAGGCGCTCCGCGGATTCCTCTGACTGGCTCCGGATGCCGCTGGTCGTAGGTGCCTTGTCCTCCTGCACGAACCGAACCGTACGGGAGTGGTCAGATCGTCCGCAAGTTGAGTACAATCTCGAAGGAATTGCATGCAACTTGAATGTGACCCTGAACGTGAAGAGTCCCGGGGAGCGTCCATGGCAGGTCGGCGGGTCATCGTTGTCGGAGCGGGCAATGCGGCGCTGTGCGCGGCGCTGGCCGCGAGCGAACAGGGCGCCGAGGTCCTGGTCCTGGAGCGGGCGCCCGAGAGACTCCGCGGCGGCAACACCGCGTTCACCGCGGGCGCGATGCGGGTCGTCTACTCGGGCGTCGAGGACCTGCGGAAGCTGATGCCCGACCTGACCCCGGAGGAGATCGGGAACACCGACTTCGGGAGCTATACGGCGGCGGACTATCTCGACGACCTCGCCCGCGTCACCGAGTACCGGACGGACCCCGAACTCGCCTCCACCCTCGTGGAGAAAAGCCTTCCGACCTTGCTGTGGATGTCGGAGAAGGGCGTGCGGTTCGTTCCGATCTACGGGCGTCAGGCCTTCAAGGTCGACGGCCGCTTCACCTTCTGGGGAGGCCTGACGGTCGAGGCCTCCGGCGGCGGGATGGGCCTCGTGGAGTCACTGACGCGCGCCGCCGTCAGGGCCGGCATACGCATCGAGTACGGAGCGCGCGTGCTGGGACTGCTCCAGGACGACGGCGGCGGCGTCCGCGGCGTGACGGTGCGCCAGGCCGGGCAGACCCGCGACGAGCACGCCGACGCCGTGGTGCTGGCCAGCGGAGGATTCCAGTCGAGCCCCGAGATGCGGGCGCGCTACCTCGGCCCGGGATGGGACCTCGCGAAGGTCCGCGGAACGATGTACAACACCGGCGACGGCCTGCGGATGGCGCTGCGCGCCGGGGCGAGCCCGGCAGGGAACTGGTCCGGCTGCCACGCCGTCGGCTGGGACCGCAACGCCCCGGAGTTCGGGGACCTCGCGGTCGGCGACCACTTCCAGAAGCACAGCTATCCCTGGGGCGTCATGGTCAACGCCCACGGCCGGCGGTTCGTGGACGAGGGCGCCGACTTCCGCAACTACACCTACGCCAAGTACGGGCGCGTGATCCTCGAGCAGCCAGGCCAGTTCGCCTGGCAGGTCTTCGACCAGAAGGTCACGCACCTCCTGCGCGACGAGTACCGGATACGTCAGATCACCAAGGTGACCGCCCCGAGCCTCACGAAGCTGGCCGAGAAGATGGACGGCGTGGACCCCGCCGGATTCGTCGCGGAGATGGAGACCTACAACGCCTCCGTCGACACCGGCACGCCCTTCAACCCGAACGTCCGCGACGGCCGGGGCACCGCCGGTCTCGCGGTCGACAAGACCAACTGGGCCAACACCGTCGACGAAGGGCCTTTCGAGGCCTACGCGGTGACCTGCGGCATCACCTTCACCTTCGGGGGCGTCCGCATCGTCCCGGAGAGCGCGCAGGTCCTCGACGCCGACATGAACCCGATCTCCGGTCTCTTCGCCGCCGGTGAACTGGTCGGAGGGCTCTTCTACTTCAACTACCCGGGGGGCACCGGACTGACGAACGGCTCGGTCTTCGGGCGGATCGCCGGCACCTCGGCAGGACGGGCCGGATGAGCGGGCCGGGCGAAGCGGGCGGACCGCCGGAGGCGGCCCCCTCGCCGCTGGACCTCGTGGTGATCCCCGGCGACGGCATCGGTCCGGAACTCGTGGACAGCGCCCTCCAGGTGCTCGCCCGGGTCGCCGCTCTGGACGGCTTCGAGTACCGCCTCACCACGGTCGACGCCGGTGCCACGGCGTACCGGAGGACCGGCCGGGCACTGCCGGACGGCGCGCTGGAACGCCTGCGCGCCGCCGACGGCGTACTGAAGGGCCCCGTGGGTCTCCCGGACGTACGCCACCCGGACGGGACCGAAGCCGGGCTGCTCGGCGGGCTCCTCCGCACGGGCCTGGACACCTTCGCCAACGTCCGCCCGATGAGGCTGCTTCCCGGCGTCACCGGTGCCACGCGGCACGGCCCCGGCGAGATCGACTACGTGGTCGTACGGGAGAACACCGAGGGCCTGTATCTCTCGCGAGGGGCGGGCGCGGCCACGCCGCACGCCGCCTCCGACCAGCTCATGGTCACGCGCGTCGGCACGGAGCGCGTCGTGCGGTACGCGTTCGAGCTGGCCCGTGGGCGCATGGGCGCCGCCGCCGACGGCGCCCGCAGGGTGACCTGCGTGGACAAGAGCAACGTGCTGCGCAGTTACGCGCTCTTCCGCCGGGTGTTCGACGAAGTGGCCCGTGACTACCCGGACATCGGGACCGAACACCTCTACGCCGACGCGGCCGCCCACGAACTCGTCGCACGGCCGCAGACCTTCGACGTACTCGTGATGGAGAACTTCCTCGGCGACATCCTCAGCGACCTCGGCGCCGCTACGGTCGGCGGCCTCGGCATGTGCGGTTCGCTCAACGCCGGTACGGACGCGGCCTACGCGGAGCCGGTGCACGGCAGCGCCCCGGACATCGCCGGACGGGGGCTGGCCAACCCGGTCTCGCAGATCCTGAGCCTCGCGCTGCTGCTGGACCACGCGGGCAGGACCTCGGCGGGCGACCGCGTGAGAGGTGCCGTGGAATCGGCGCTTTCCCGGGGCGACTTCGAGCTGGGCGAACGGGGACAGCCCGTACGCGGAACGCAGTCGGTCACCGCGGCCGTGTGCGAGAACCTGCGTCCGGGGTGAGTCCGTGTGCGGCGGTCGCCCGCGGGCACCCGCAGCGGAGAGACCGGAGTGGCTGATTCCGTCCGTGACCGCGAACGTGGAGGCGTACTTGCGATGAGCACCGGCGACGACAGCGGCCTGACCGAGGAGACCGTGTTCACCTGGGGCGCGCCCCCTTTGAAGTTCGGTGCCGGTGCGTCCGACGAGATCGGCCACGACATGGCGCAGTACGGCGTGCGGAGGGTGCTCGTCCTGACCGACCCCGGCGTCGGCGCCCTCGGTGTCCCCCAGCGGGTGGCCGGGAACCTCGGGCGGTACGGCATCGAGGCGCGGGTCTTCGACGGCGTGCACGTCGAGCCCAGCGACGCGAGCTTCGCCGCCGCCGTCGAGTACGCACAAGAGCACGGTCCCTGGGACGGGTTCGTCGCGGTCGGCGGCGGCTCGGCCATCGACACCGCGAAGGCGGTCAACCTGCTGACGTCCTGCGGCGGCGAGCTGATGGACTACGTCAACAAGCCGATCGGCCGGGCCGAGGTGCCGTCACAGGGGCTCAAGCCGCTGGTCGCCGTCCCCACGACCGCGGGCACGGGCGCGGAGAGCACCGCGATGTGCGTGCTGGACATCCTGTCGATGAAGGTCAAGACCGGGATCAGCCACTGGCGGCTGCGCCCCGCCCTCGCGGTGGTCGACCCGCTGCTGACGATGACCCTGCCGCCCGAGGTCACCGCCTCGGCGGGCATGGACATCGTCTGCCATGCGCTGGAGTCGTACACCGCGGGCTGGTACGCGGATTCGGCGCGGCGCAGGCCCGAGGAGCGGGTGACGTACTGCGGTTCGAACCCCGTCTCCGACCTGTGGTGCGAGAAGGCGCTGAGCCTGATCGCGAAGTCCTTCCGGCGTGCGGTGCACAGCGGCGCGGAGGACGTGGACGCCCGTACGGACATGCTGATGGCGGCGACCTTCGCCGGCATGGGATTCGGGAACTCCGGGGTCCACATCCCGCACGCCAACGGCTATCCGATCGCCGGCATGGTGAAGGAGTACCGCCCGTCCGGATACCCGCAGGACGAACCGATGGTGCCGCACGGGCAGTCCGTCTCGCTGACGGCGCCGGAGGCGTTCCGGTTCTGCTTCCCCTCGGCGCCGGAGCGGCATCTGCGGGCCGCGGAGCTGCTGGCGCCCGGCATGGAGCGGCTCCCCGACCCCGCCGAGCAGTTGCCGCGGGCCCTCGTCGGCCTGATGAGCGACATCGGCATCCCGAACGGCATCGGCGCCGTCGGCTACGGCGAGAGCGACGTGCCCGGCCTGGTGCCGGGGACGATGAAGCAGCAGCGCCTGCTGGCCACTTGCCCGCGCCCCGTGCGGGAGGAGGACATCGAGCGGATCCTCCTCAGCTCCGTCCAGAACTGGTAGCGGGCAGCGGCGCCCCCCGCCCGCTCAGTCGGCCGAGGACGGAGCGGACGGAGCGGACGGAGAGGACGGAGAGGCCGGAGAGACCGCCGGCGCCGAGGACGGCCCGGGCGGCAGCGGCGTGCGCCCCCGGTGTGCGCGCCAGACGACCTCGATTCCGGTCTCGCCCGGTGCGGACGGCCCTTCCAGGGACGGCCGCCGCTCGACCTCGGTGAAACCCAGGCGGCTCGGCACCCCGCCGCTGGCCTTGTTGGCCTCGTCGTGGTGGATCTCCACGACCTCGACCCCGGGCAGCCTGAACGCCTCACGCACCAGCGCGCCGGCCGCCGTCGTCGCCAGACCCCGCCGCGTCCACGACGGGTGGATCCAGTAGCCGATCTCCAGGCCTCCGGGGCCGATGCGGCGCATAAGGCTGCAGCTGCCCACCGTCGAACCGTCCACGGCCACCCCGTAGTTGTACGCCTGGCCCTCCGCCCATTCACGTTCGCACCTGGTGACGAACTCCAGGGAGGAGTCGGAGCTGTAGTCCTCGTGCGCCCACGGCATCCACGGCATCAGATGGTCGAGGGACTCGGCGACGACCCGGTAGACGACGTCGGCGTCGGCGGTTCGCCAGCGCCGCAGCCGGCAGCGTCCGGAGAGGAGCAGTTCGGCAGGTCCTTCCATGCATGTAATCGTTCCCAAGGCGGGTCGCGCCTACAACTCCTTTACGTAGCCGGACTGGATGGACCGCGCTGCGCGGTGCCGGACTTCCCGCAGTCCGTGCTCAGGGCTGCCCGTTCGCGTAGTACGAGACCAACTCCCGCGGAATCTCCGGCACTTCGACCGGCACGCTGCCCGAACGGAGCGACCTCGTGGCAGCGTGCCCCGCCGCGACCGCCTCCCTGGCGGCGAGCGGCGAGGTCTCCGTCGGCCCGCCGTCGCGGGCGAAGCGGAGGAACTCCTTGACCAGCAGCCGGTCGGCCCCGCCGTGCATGCCCTCCGCCCGCGGCACGGGGACGGTCAGGTCGGCGTCCTCGCGGTAGCCGGTGCGGCGGGAGTTCCAGACCTTGACGACGGAGCCGTCGAGGTCGCCGAAGTTCTCCAGCCGGCCGTGGTCGCCGATCACCGTGTAGTTGCGCCAGTAGTCGGGCGTGAAGTGGCACTGCTCGTAGCTGACGAGGACCCCGTTGCCGGTGCGCCCCTGCAGCATGCTGATGTCCTCGACGTCCACGACCGGGTTCAGCCCGGTCAGGGCCGACGGCGGCCAGTTCACGTCCGGGTCGTGCCACTCGGTCATGCGCTCGCCGCTGCGGTCGCGCCGGTCGGTGATGCCGCCGTAGACGGCGAGTTCACCGACGGCGCTCACCTGCCGCAGGGAGCCGCCGGCGAGCCAGTGGACGACGTCGAGGTCGTGGGCGCCCTTCTGCAGCAGGAGACTCGTGGTGTTGCGCCGCTCCGCGTGCCAGTCCTTGAAGTAGAAGTCGCCGCCGTGCCCGACGAAGTGGCGGCACCACACGGCCCGTACGTTCCCGACCGCCCCGTCGAGTACGAGCTGCCGCATCTGCCGCACGAAGGGTGCGTGCCGCAGGTTGTGGCCGACGTAGAGGCGGCTGCCGGTCGCACGGGCGGTGCGCAGGATCAGATCGCAGTCCTCGGTGGTGACGGCGAGCGGCTTCTCCACGAAGACGGCGACGCCCGCGCGCAGCGCGTCGAGCACGCAGCGGGCATGCAGATGGTCAGGGGAGAAGACCATCACCGCGTCGATCCCGCCGGCCGCGAGCAGCTCCTCATGGCCCGGGTGCACGGGCACTTCGGGGCCGAAGAGCGAGTGTGCCGCCTGCCGCCCGCGCGGATGCGGGTCGGCGCAGGCCACCACCCGGGCGTCTGCCGCCGAGTCGTGGACGTGCGTCGCGAGCGCCGCGCGCTCTCCCACGCCCACGACTCCGATCCGGAGGCCGTCGCCGGCCATCGCCCTCACCGCCGCCCATGTCGAGGTGCCCTGCCCATATCGAGGACTCCTGCGTAATTGCCCGGTCCGAAGCCTTCACGCCGACGGCCGTTTATGCAACAGTCCTCAATCAATCAGTACGAAGAACCGATCAACCGGTTCGTCTGCGAGCACACCGGCCGGGAGGTGAACGGGATGCGGGGCCACGACCTGGCCGCTCTGCGGCGGCTGAACACCATCGCCGTGCTGCGTTTCCTGCGCTCCCAGGGGCCGGGGCGTCCGCAGTCGCTCAGCCAGCTCGCCGCCGCCACGGGGCTGTCCCGTCCCACCGTCGACCAGGTCGTCGAGGAACTGACGGCGCAGGGCTGGCTGACCGAGGCCTCCGAGCCGGCGTCCGGACGGTCCGGCCGTCCGGCCCGGCGCTTCCGGTTCCGCGGCGAGGCGGGCCGGGTCGTCGGCGTCGACATCGGGCTGCACAAGGTGGTGCTGCTCCTGTCGGACCTCGCCGGCGACGTCACCGCCACCGAACGCGAGGAGATGGACCCGGACATGGGAGGCGCGGAACGCCTCGCTTTCCTCCGTGCCCGTATCGAACGGTTCCTGGACGAGCAGAAGGTGCGTCCGGAGGAACTGTGGGCCCTGTGCGTCGGCGTACCGGGCATCGTCGGCGAGACGGGCCGCATCACCTCGGTGATCGTGCCGGAGTGGTCGGACTTCGAGCTGGCACGGAGGCTCGGGGAGTCCTTCCCGTGCCGCATCCTCGCCGAGAACGACGTCAACCTGGCCACGCTGGCCGAGCACTGGCAGGGCGCCGCCCAACTCGCGGACGACGTCGTCTGTCTGCTGATCGGCCACCGCTCCTCCTGCGGTGTGCTGCTCGGCGGCCGGCTCCACCGCGGGCACCGCGGCTGGGCGGGCGAGCTCGGGCTGCACCGCGGGCTCGGCCTCTCGCACGCCCACGAGGTACTGGGCTGGCGGGGCGAACGGCGGGCGGGAGAGTCGGAGGTCGCGGCGCTCGCCCGCGCCGCCGGCGCGTCGGACCCGGACGCGCTGGAGATCCTCGACCGCTACGCCACGCGCCTCGCACCCGGAATAGGGGCGCTTCTCCTCGCCGTCGATCCCGAACTCGTCGTCCTCTCGGGCGGGATGACCCCCGCCGGGGAGGCCCTGACCCCGCTGCTCACCCGGCAGCTGCGGGACGTGGCACTCGATGTGCCGCTGCACGTGCCGCGCATCACCGTCAGCACGCTGGGCGAGCAGGGCGTGGCGCTGGGCGCCGTGCGCAAGGCGCTCGACAGCGTCGAAGCACTGCTCTGCGACGCCACAGGGCCGCTGCCCTCCGTACCGCCGTCCATGAACCGCTGAACCAGGCACGTACGTCGACGTCCGGCCCGGCCGCGCACGAACGGCCACCGCCTGCCCCTGCGTTCCCGACCTCACACCGTCCCCGGACCGTCCTCAGACCGTCCCCCTCGGAGTCCACGGAGTCGCCGATGCGAAGGAGAACTCTGCTCGCCGGAGCGCTGGCCGCCGCGCCGGCCGCCGCCGGCGCGGCCACGGGATGCAGTGCCGGAGGCGCCTCGGCGCGCACCTCCGACGGCCGCACCCTCATCTCGTACGGGATGTGGGACCCGCTGCAGGTCGCCGGGATGAAGAAGATCATCAAGGCGTTCGAGGCGGAGCATCCGAAGATCTCGGTCAAGGTCCAGGTCACGCCGTTCACTTCGTACTGGACGACCCTGAAGACCGCCATGCGCGGCGGCTCCGCGCCGGACGTCTTCTGGATGAACGCGGTGAACCTCCAGCTCTACGCCTCCGAGGGCGTGCTGCAGCCGCTCGACCCGTATCTGGAGCGCGACAAGTTCGACATGGGCGTCCATCCGGAGGAGCTGCTCCGGATGTACACGCATGAGGGCACGCACTTCGCGATGCCGAAGGACTTCGACACGATCGGGCTCTGGTACAACAAGGAGCTCTTCGACAAGGCCGGCATCAAGTACCCCGATGAGAGCTGGACTTGGGACACCGTCCGGGACGCGGCCGCCGAGCTGACCGACCGGCGTACGGGTGTCCACGGCATCGCCGCCGAGATGCACAACCAGTACACGTACTACAACACCATCGCCCAGGCCGGCGGTCACGTCATCCGCGACGGCCGCTCCGGTTTCGGGGACCCCCGCACCATCGACGGGCTGCGTTTCTGGACGGACCTCATCGACCGCGGCCACTCGCCGTCGCAGAGCGCGATGGCCGACACCAGGGGCCGTCAGCTGTATCTGTCGGAGCGGGTCGCCATGAACTACGACCTCTCGGCGATGGCCTCCCAGATGTACGCGTCGCCCGCCATCAAGGACCACGGCGGCGTCGCCGTGCTCCCCAAGGGGCGCGAGCGCGGCACCACCATCCACGGCCTGGCCAACGCCATATCCGGCAAGAGCCGGAACACCGAGGCGGCCTGGCAGTTCGTGAAGTTCCTCGGCTCACGGAAGGCCGCGGAGATCCAGGCGCGCGAGGGCGTGACGATCTCCTCGTACGAAGGGACGCAGGACACCTGGGTGAAGTCGATGCCGGAGTTCGACCTGAAGGTCTTCACGGACATGCTCGACTACGCCGTCCCGTATCCGGCGTCCAAGCACACCGCGGTGTGGGAGAACCTCCAGCCGCAGCTGCTGGGCGGCCCGTTCACCGGCAAGGGCGGCATCGAGGACGCCTCGCGCACCCTGGCCCGCCAGATGGACCTGGCCCTGGAACAGGAGAAGTGAGGACCATGGCTGTCTTTCCCTCCACGGCGGCGGCCGAGCAGGCAGAACGCCGTACCGGAGCCGGCGGACGCGGCGGCAGCGGCGCACGGAGCGGCGCCGGCGCGGGCCCCGGCACGACGGGCCGCGGCTCGCAGCGGATCGCATACCTCTTCATCGCGCCCATCGCGGTGGGCTTCCTCGTCTTCTACATCTGGCCGCTGCTGGAGACCTTCTGGTTCAGCTTCACCTCCTTCGGAGCCTTCGGCGGCAACTCCTGGGTGGGCGGCGAGAACTACGGGCGCGTGGTGCAGGACGTCACCGTCGGCAAGGCACTCGGCAACACGCTGCTGTACATGGTGATGGGGCTGATGACGCTGCCCGTCGCCATCGTGCTGGCCGACCTGATGAACCGGCGCGGGCTGCGCGGCGTTCCCGTGTACCGGGCGCTGTACTTCGTGCCGTTCGTGACGCTGCCCGCCGCGGTCGGGCTCGTCTGGAACTGGCTCTACAACGGCGACTTCGGCATGGTCAACGAGGCGCTGTCGTGGATCGGCGTCGACGGCCGCTACTGGGTCTCCGACCCCTCGACCGCCGTGTACGCGATCGGCCTCGTGATGATCTGGTCCCACGTCGGCTACTACCTGATCATTTTCACCGCCGGCATCAAGGCGATCCCCCAGGAGGTCTACGAGGCCGCCGAGATCGACGGTGCGGGCCCGGTGCGGCGCTTCTTCCGCATCACGGTGCCGCTGCTGAGCCCGAGCATCTTCTTCGCCTCGGTCATCTGCGTCATCAACTCGCTTCAGCAGTTCGACCTGATCTTCGTGATGATGAGCCCCGAGAACCCCGCGCTCGGCGAGACGCAGTCGGTCGTGACGCTCTTCTTCAAGTGGGCCTTCGACGAGAACTCCCAGGGGGCCGCCGCGGCTCTCGCCTTCCTGCTCATGCTGCTCATCGCGGCGCTCACATACCTGCAGTTCCGGTTCCAGAAGAGGTGGGTGCACTATGCCTGAACCGGCCCCGTCGCCCGGCGCCCTCTCCTCCGGCGCCCCGTCGCCCGGCGCCCTCTCCTCCGGCGCCCCGTCGCCCGGCGCCCTCTCCTCCGGCGCCCCGTCGCCCGGCGCCCTGTCCTCCGGCGCCCCGTCGCCCGGCGCCCTGGCCCCGGGTGACCCGTCGTCCGGCTCCGCCCCGGCTCCGCCGCGCGGCAGGCGTCCGTACCGCTTCGACCCGGGCGCCGTGGCCACCCACGCGGTGCTGTCGCTGGGCGCGCTGGTCATGGTCTTCCCGTTCCTGTGGCAGCTGCTGACCGCGTTCAAGACCATGCCGGAGGCGGTGCGCGTACCGCCGACGATCCTGCCCGAGGCGTTGAACTGGGCCGCGTTCGAAAAGGTCTTCACAGCCGTGCCGTTCAGGGAGATGCTCACCAACAGCCTGCTCAACACGGCCGGACGTACGCTCGGCCAGCTCGTCTTCTGCTCGCTGGCCGCCTACGCCTTCGCGCGGCTCCAGTTCCGCGGCAAGAACGTGCTGTTCGCGGTGTTCCTCTCGGTGCTGATGGTGCCGCCGCAGCTGCTCGTGCTCCCGCAGCACGAGATCATGCAGCAGCTGGGGCTGCTCAACACCGTGCCCGCGCTCTTCCTGCCGGGCATGTTCAGCGCCTTCGGCACCTTCCTGCTGCGGCAGTTCTTCCTGGCGCTGCCGAGGGAGCTGGAGGAGGCCGCGCGCATCGACGGCGCGGGCCCGTTCCGGATCTTCTGGAGCATCATGCTGCCGCTCGTACGGCCCGCGCTCGCCGCGCTCGCCGTGATCACCGCGATGTGGTCCTGGAACGATCTGCTGTGGCCCCTGGTGGTCAACACCGATCCCTCGAAGGCGCCGGTCAGCGCCGGACTGGTCTCCCTGGAGGGGCAGTTCATGACGGACTATCCCGTGATGATGGCCGGTTCCGTCATCGCCAGTCTGCCGATGCTGATCCTCTACGTGCTGCTCCAGCGCCACTTCGTACAGGGAATCGCACTCAGCGGATCGAAGGGCTGAGCGCCGCATCCGCACCCGCACACATGCCCGGACCCGCATCCGTACACGACCCGGACCCGCATCCGTCCCCGTAGACCTGTCCGACCCCGACCGGAAGGCAGCCATACCCCCATGCCGGAACTCGCAGTGGGGCTGATCGGCGCGGGCGGCATCGCCCGCGCCCATCTGCCCGCCTGGCTCACGCTGGGAGCACGGGTCACCGTGTTCACATCCGACGACAGCGGCGAGCGGCTCGCCGCCGAGTACGCGCACCGAGGCGTGCGGGCGGCCCACGGCCTCGGTGAACTCCTCGACTCCGCCGAGGCCGTCGACGTCTGCACCCCGACCCACACCCACCGGGAGGTCGCGCTCACCGCGCTGCGCGCGGGCCGCCACGTCGCCTGCGAGAAGCCGCTGGCGCTCGCCCCCGGGGACGTCGAGGAGATGATCGCGGAGGCGGATCGCGCCGGTGTGCTGCTCTTCCCGGCCCATGTGGTGCGGTACTTCCCCGAGTACGCGGCCATGGCCGAGGCCGTCGCCGGCGGTGCGGTCGGGCAGCCCGCCGTGCTCCGCTTCACGCGTACGGGCACCTACCCGGTGTGGTCGCCATGGTTCGCCGACCCGGCTCTCTCCGGCGGCCTGCTCGTGGACCAGATGATCCACGACTTCGACTTCGCCAGGCTGCTGGCGGGTGAGGTGGTCCGCGTGCACGCGCACGTACGGGGACATCAGGAGGCGCCCGCACCCGCGGGGTGTGTGGCCGCGGCCACGGCCGTACTAACCCACGCCTCCGGAGCGGTGAGCCACGTGCACGGGGTGTGGGGCCTGCCGGACGCGCAGTTCCGCACGACGTTCCGCATCGCCGGACGGGACGGTGTGCTGCACCACGACTCCGCGCAGACCAAGGCGTTCCGTGTGATCTCGCAGGGCGCGGCGGCGCAGGGCGAGGGCATTCCGGCCGTGAACCTGACGGAGAGCCCGTTCCTGACCGAGCTGCGCGAGTTCGCGGAGGCGGTGCGCGGCGGGCCGGAGCCCCGGGTGACCGCGCAGGACGGACTGGCCGCCGTGCGCATCGCCGTCGCCGCCGCCGAATCGGCGCGTACGGGACGGGCGGTGGAGACGGGCACCGCGGACGGGACGGGTGCCGACGGCCGTGACGACGAGTCCCCGGAGGCCCCCGAGACCCAGGAGGCCCCCGAGAACCAGGAGGTGGCCCGGTGAAGGTCGGAGTGCTCTCTTTCGCCCACGTGCACGCGGCCGGTTACGCGGCACTGCTGCGCGACATGGACGGCGTCGAGGTCGTCACCAGCGATCCGGAGGCCGGTTCGGCGCCTCCCGGCGAGGTGCGGGGCGAGGTGCTGGCCCGGCGGCTCGGCGTCGAACACGTCGCCACCTACCAGGAGTTGTTCGACCAGGGCCCGGACGCGGTGATCGTCGCCGCGGAGAACGCCCGTCACCGTGCCCTCGTCGAACTCGCCGCGAAGCACGGCGTGGACGTGCTGTGCGAGAAGCCGCTCGCCACCACCGAGGAGGACGGCGAGGCGATGGTCGCCGCCTGCCGTGACGCGGGCGTACGGCTGGGCGTCGCCTACCCCGTGCGCTTCAGCCCCGCATACGCCGCGCTGCGCGACGCGGTACGCGGCGGAGCCACCGGCCCGGTGCTGACGGTCGCCGGAGCGAACAACGGCCGGCTGCCGGCGGACTCCCGCGCCTGGTTCACCGATCCCGGGCTCGCCGGCGGCGGCGCCCTGATGGACCACACGGTGCACATCGCGGACCTGCTCGACGACCTCTTCGGCGAGGCACGCGCGGAGGAGGTGTACGCGCAGACCAACAACCTCATGTACGAGGCCGACGGAGTCGCGGTCGAGACCGCCGGACTGGTGACCGTCCGCTACACCAACGGCGCCGTCGCGACCATCGACTGCAGCTGGAGCCACCCCGACCACCACCCCACCTGGGGCGGCCTCGAACTCCAACTCGTGGGCGAGCGCGCCACGGTGGAAATGGACGCCTTCTGCCAGGTGGTCTCCGGCTTCGACGAGAGGCAGCGCACGGGCGTGCTGCTGCCTTGGGGGAGCGACCTGGACGGCGCGATGGTACGGGCGTTCCTGTACGGCACGGAGGCCGGCGAGGTGGACGGGGACGGGCCCGCCGTCCCGGACGCCGTCCAGGTCGCCGACGGCGAGGCGGGCCTGCGGTCCCTGCGCATCGCCCTGGCGGGCTACGCCTCGGCACGCTCGGGCCGGCCGGTACGGCTCGGGGACCGAACGGGCTGAAGGGCCGGTAGGCACGCGGGCTCCGTGAAGTCCCGTTCCGCTCAGGGCACTTCAGGCGGTTCAGGCCGTGCCGGCTGACCGGGCTGACCGGGCTGACCGGTCCGACCGGGCCGAGCGGGCCCGCGCGGGGGCGCATCCGGCAGTGCCCCCGCGTCGGCCGCGATGCCCCGCGCCACCTCCGCCGGCTCCCGGCGGGTCGTGTCCACGGTGTGTGCCGCGCGGCCCAGCCAGGTCGTGTACGCCTCGTCGTAGGCGGCGAGATGCTTCAGCCGCCACGCCTGGTCCGCCGGGCTGTCGGCGCCGATCCGGGCGGCGAGGGTGCCGGGGTCGGCGTGCAGCACATAGTGACGCACGCGGATTCCGGCCCTGTCCAGGCCGGTGCTGATCTCGTCCCAGTACCGCTCGACCAGGACGGACTGCGGCATGACGAGCACCCCGCCCACGTAGCCGAGCAGCTGCGAGGCGGTCTCGACGACCAGATGCCGCCACGGCGGCCAGTGCTGGAAGTCCCCCAGCTCGGGCAGGTCCGGCACGTGCGCCAGCATGTATCCGACTTGTTCGGGGTCGAACAGACGCGCCCGCGGGACGAGTTGAACGAGCTCCTCCGCGGTCGTCGTCTTCCCCGCCCCGAACGTCCCGTTCAGCCAGATGATCAAATGGTCCACCCCCGGCCGCTGTCCCACGCCCGCGCGGAGCCGTTCCCTCTCACGTTCCGCCGTTCTCGTCGCGCGCCGCGACCGCCTTTCGCGACGGCCACCTGTCGCGGTAGTGCCTGGCCAGCCAGGTCCCGGTGATCAGCGCGGCGGCCAGGGTGCACCACTGCCACCAGCCGAAGTCGTTCCAGTCCCTGTCGACCAGTGAGATCACGAGAAGGACGAAGAGAGCAGCCGTACGGGTCCAGTTGAGCGACTCGCGGGTGCGGCGCCGGGCGGCGCCCTCCTCGACGAGGCGCAGCGCGTACTCCTCGACGTCACCGAACTCCTCCTCCGGCCGGGCCCCGCCGGCGGCCAGATGCTCCCGTGCCTCGGCGGCCAGGCGCCGCGCGTCGGCCCGTGAGACCTTGTGGCGCCCGCGGAGGAGGCCGTCGAGGCGGCGCAGCCAGGCCTCCGCGTCCTGGTCGCTCGCGTCTCCGGCCGCCGCACGTCGTGCCCTCCCGGGCAGCCGTACGTGTCCGGCGAGCCACAACAGCAGCAGTCCCACGGGTATGAGCGCGGCAGGCGGTATGCGCCACAGGACCGTGTGCGGCATCAGCTTCAGCGCTGTGGCCGCCGCGAAGGCGACGGCGAACGCCACTGCGAGGGCGCCCGCCGCGGCTCGTGGACGTCCCTCTGCCCGCAGGGTGTGTGCCGTTGCGGCGACGGCGAACGTGGCGCCCATCAGGGCGATGCCGGTCAGCCCGGCCGGGGTCACGTCGGACCACCAGCCGTGCTTCATCCACAGGACGATCCCGGCGAGCACGAGCGTCCCGCCGGGCACCAGCAACGGCGTCTCCCGGAACTCCTCCGTCGTGAGGCGGTCCGGATAGCTGACCTTCGCCCGGGTGGAAGCCGGTACCCGCGCCGCCGCGAGTTGCGACGCGTACTGCTTCGCGTCCCCGAAGGCCTGCTCGGGGCTCTCTCCCGATTCGGCGCAGTGGGCGAGTGCCTCGCGTGCGCAGTTCTCGGCCGCTTCGAGATCCACTCCGCGGTAGGTGAGCTGGAGGGTGAGCATGTCGCCCCAGACGGCGTCGTCCGGTGAAGTGTCGCCTTCCACGGCCTTGTTCATCGCTCGATGCCTTTCTGGAGGGTGCTGCTCAACAACTGGTCCATGCGTTCGGCGAACTCGCCCCAGCGGGCGCCCTGCGACGTCAGCCAGTCCTGGCCGCTCTCCGTGAGCGAGTAGACCTTGCGGCCGGGGCCGCCCTCTCCCGCGGCCCACGTCGAGCTGAGGACGCCTTCGGACTCCAGTCGCGCCAGGACGGGGTAGAGCACCCCGCCCTTCAGGCGTCCGAAGCCGGCCTCGGCGAGGCGCTGGGCCACGGCGTAACCGTGGTTGTCGCCCTCGGCGAGCACGGCCGCGGCGGCCAGTTCGATGACGCCGCGCAGCCAGGCGGCGGGTTCCTCATGAGTCGCTCCGGTGGTCACGTGGAGAGAGTAGATGAAATTCAGAACTAGTCAATATTCCGACTAGTGCTCCTGGTGCAGTCCGAGAGCGCCGGAGTCCGGGAGTCCCGGAGTCCGGGAGCGCGGAGAGCGCCGGGAGCGCCGGGAGCGCCGGGAATGCCGGGACTCCGTGGGACCTGCGGCGCGGTACGCGAGGCGCAGGGCCACCCGGCCCAGCGCCCGATTCCGCGGGCGCTCCGGACGTCCAGAATCACGGGGACGGCCGGGAAGGACCGACGGAAGGAGAGCGGCCATGTCGTATCCGGAGCCCCGCTATCTCGGCGAAACAGGCGAGGTCAACGCGGTGTTCAGGTCCGCCGGCGCGGGGCCGGACCTCGCCCCCGCGACCGGACCCCGAATGCACTACCTCGCCACCGGCGCGAGCACAGGCGGCGAGTTCGGGCTCTACAAGGTGGAGATGGGGCCGAGGTCGCCGGGGCCGAGCACGCACTTCCACCGGTCGATCTCGGAGTCGTTCTACGTCCTGTCCGGGGAGCTCGAACTCTTCGACGGCGAGCGCTGGGTCACCGGCCGGGAGGGAGACTTCCTGTACGTGCCGGTCGGCGGGCTGCACGCGTTCAGGAACGCCACGGACGACCCGGTGTCGATGCTGCTGCTCTTCTCTCCCGGCGCACCGCGTGAGGAGTATTTCGAGCGGATCGCGGAGATGTCGCAGCGGGGCGGCGAGGAGCTGGAGGAGTTCCTCGTGAAGCACGACAGCTTCTTCGTCGACGCGGAGTGAGGGCGGACGGACGGCTGAAAGCGGTACGGCCGGACACCGGAACGGCTGGACACCGGTACGGCCGGACACCGGCACGAGCAATCCGTCATCGAGCACCTGGCACCGGATACGGCGAACGGCACGGCGGGCACCCGGTCGTCCGGGCGAAGTGGTCCGCCGTGCCGTTCCCTTCCGTGCGGTCGGCTGTCAGGTATCAACTTTCAGCTGACAGAATCCGTTATCTGTCAGCCGTCAGCCGTCAGCCGTCAGCCGTCAGCCGTCAGCCGACAACCGACCGTGCCTCCCCGCCGTCAGCCCTGGCCCGCTCCGTCCCGCAGCCAGACCGTCGTCTCCCCGGGCAGTCCCTCCCCGGTCAACGGGCTGCTGCTCAACAGCACTTCACCCTCCGGCAGCGGCTTGGTCTCCGTGCTGAAGTTCGTCAGGCAGTGCCAGCCGTCAGGACGCACGAAGTGCAGCAGCCCGTCCCGTTCCGACGCCTCGTCGCTGCACCACGCCAGCGACTCGTCCGTGCCGACGAGCTTGTGCCGCAGCCGCAGCGCCTCCCTGTAGAGCTCCAGCGTGGAGCCTTCGCGGCCTTCCTGCGCCTCGGCCGAGAGCTCGCCGAAGTCCGCCGGCTGCGGCAGCCACGGGTTCTCGCCGCCGAAGCCGAACGACGGTCCCGTGCGCGTCCACGGCAGCGGTACGCGGCAGCCGTCGCGCCCCTTGCGGGTGTGCGAGCTCCGCTCCCACACCGGGTCCTGGAGGTCCTCCACCTTGAGTTCCGCCACCTCTGGCAGCCCCAGCTCCTCGCCCTGGTACATGTACGCCGACCCCGGCAGCGCCAGTTCCAGCATCGTGGCGGCCCGTGCCCGCCGCAGTCCGCGCTCCACGTCGGCCTGCGGCTTCGTGCCGCCGCTGAGCAGCCACTCGTCGCTGTCGGCGCCCTCGGGCAGTGCGTAGCGCGAAGCGTGCCTGACCACGTCGTGGTTGGAGAGGACCCAGGTCGCGGAGGCGCCCGCCTCCTGGGCCGTACGCAGCGAGACGTCGATGACGGAGCGGAGCTCCTGCGCGTCCCAACCCGTCTTCAGATACTCGAAGTTGAAAGCCTGACCCAGCCCTTCGGGCCGTGCGTAGAGCACCAGACGGTGGTTCTTCACCCACGCCTCGGCGACGCCGACGCGCGGCGGGTCGTACTCGTTGAAGACCTCGCGCCACTCCCGGTATATCTCGTGGACCTCGTCGCGGTCCCAGAACGGGTGGCTGCCGTCCTCCATGTCCGCCATCTGCTCGTCGTACGAGATGGGGCCCATGTCCCGCAACGGGTCGGCGAGGTCCTTCATCAGCGCGTTGGCCACGTCGATGCGGTAGCCGTCCACGCCCCGGTCCGACCAGAAGCGCAGCGTCTTGCGGAAGTCGGCGCGCACCTCGGGGTTGTCCCAGTTGAGGTCGGGCTGCTCGGGTGCGAAGAGGTGCAGGTACCACCAGCCGTCGGGCAGCCGGCTCCAGGCCGGACCGCCGAAGGCGGACTCCCAGTCGGCGGGCGGGAGTTCACCGTTCTCGCCCTTGCCCTCGCGGAAGACGTAGCGCGCCCGCTCCGGCGATCCGGGCGCGGCGCGGAGCGCCTGCTGGAACCACTCGTGGTCCTCGGAGGTGTGGTTGGGGACGATGTCGATGATGACCTTGATGCCGAACCGGTGGGCTTCGGCGACCATCGCGTCGAAGTCGTCGAGCGTGCCCAGACGCGGATCGACGTCGCGGTAGTCGGCGACGTCGTAGCCGCCGTCCGCCAGCGCGGACGGGTAGAAGGGGCTGAGCCAGACGGCGTCGACGCCCAGTTCGGCGAGGTACGGCAGCCGGGAGGTGATGCCCGGGATGTCGCCGAGGCCGTCGCCGTCGGAGTCGGCGAAGCTGCGCGGGTAGATCTGGTAAACGGCGGCCTGGCGCCACCAGTCGGGGCCGTCCTGACGGTGCGGTGCTGCGGTGTCGGTCACGTCGTTTCCTCGCAGTGCGGTGCGGGTTCGGTCATGTCTTACGGGTCCTGCGTGCCGTACGGGACTCGGCCCGTGCGGGTCTCAGGGATTCGTACTCAGTAGCCCTGCTCGTTATTCGGTTGTTGTCCGGGCACGCGCGGTTCGGCGCACGGCGGCCCGGAGTACTCGGGGTGGTGGCGGACGGTTGTCGGGTCGAGGGCGGCGCCAGGCCGTCCGGAACGCCGTCCGGACGGCTCCTGAACGCCGTCCGGTTCGCTCCCGGAACGCCGTCCGGGCAGCGGCCGGATCTCCGCTCAGGCCGCTGCCACTCCAGCCGTGGCGGCTTCGCCGACGGCTGTGGCGGCGATTGTGGCGGCGAATGGGCCGGCGACTTTGCCGGCGGCCGCCGCCGTGAAGCCGGCCGGCTGTGCAGATGTGTGAGGGCGGTGGGCGGTGCGGACCGGCGGGCGGCGGACGCGTCGTTGCGGCCGTACCCCGGCCGCTGCCCTCACACCGTGGTCAGCGGCGCGGGGCAGCGATCGATTCCCGTCGGCGGACGGGCATCGGGATCCGGTGGACCGCCGGTTCGCGCTCGTCCGGCGACAACAGTAACGACACCGCCGTCCGGCCGAGCTCGTGGTGGGGCAGTGCGATGGAAGTGAGCGCCGGGCGCAGCCACGACGCCAGCTCGGAGTCGTCGAAGGAGACCACCGACAGGTCGCGGGGCACGGACATGCCGCAGTCGCCCGCCGCCTGGTAGACGCCGAACGCCAGCCGGTCGTTGCAGCAGACGACGGCCGTCGGCGGGGCCTCGGAATCCAGCAGCGAACGCGCAGCCCGGTAGCCGTGCTCGGGCGACGACCAGTCGCACTCGGACACACCGGAGAGTCTCACGCCGGCCGCCGACAGGGCTTCCTCGATGCCGCGCATCCGCTCCCGCCCCGCGTACACGCCGTCCGGGCTCCTCCTGGTGACCTGGCTGCCGCCCACGACGTGGACGCCGTCCCGGTGCCCGGCCTCCAGCAGCAGCTTCACGGCCTGCCTGCCGGCTTCCTCCTCGTCGGGTACGACGCAGGTGAACTCGCCTGTCTCGTCCAGGCAGTTGAGCAGCACCGACGGGTACGAACGCACCTGCTCGGAGGGCCGGTACGTGCGCGTCGACATGGCCGCGTGCACGAGCCCGTCGACCTGCCTGTCGAGCATGCCCTGCAGCAGCTTCCGCTCCGCCTCCGGATCGTCCCCGGACTCCGCGAAGTAGAGCAGGTGGTCCCGCTCCAGCGCCGCCTCCAGCGCCCCCTGGATCATCTCGCCCGCGTAATGCGTGCTGGCGACCCTGTCCGAGACCAGGCCGACCGTGTACGTCTTGCGTGTACGGAGGCTCTGCGCCGTGAGGTTGGGCCGGTAGCCCAGCTCCTGTGCCGCGCCCAGGATGCGCTGCCGTGCCTCGATGGAGATGCGCATGTCCTCTCGTCCGGAGAGCACGAAGGAGACGGTCGTACGCGAGACCCCCGCATGGCGCGCGACATCGGCCTGGGTGACGCGCGACGGCGACGGCGGCATGAACCCCTCCAGGTAACTCGATCTAGCTGAGCATCACCTGGAGTTCATGGAGGTGTCAACGGTTTTTCGGGGCGGCGAATCCGGCCCGGCGTCCGGTCCTGGTCGCGGATCGTGCCGGGGGTCTTGACACGGACGCTTCAGGGGCAACATCCTCCTGCTCACTCGATTTAACATCGCCGTTTCCCGCCGCCGCGGATCGAGCACCGTTTTCGGCCCGGTGGCGGTCGGCCTGCGCTCGCCCCGGCCGGGACGTGTGCGGGCCGGGGCGGACCGCCTGCGACCGCGCCGGTCGTGGCGGGACTGCGCCACAGCGAACCACACAAGCCCACAGCAGGCCACAGCCAAGAGGAGAACACGTGCGTGCCATTCCGCGACGACTGCTGTCATGCACCGCCGTCACCGCCGCACTCACGCTCGTCGGCGGCTGCGGCCTCGGTGCCACGAACGTCGAGAGCGCGACGGACGCCGGAGAACGCGGCCCCATCTCCTTCGTCACGAGCGACACCTCCGGCATCGTCCCGACGCTGATCAAGAGGTGGAACGACAAGCACCCTCGCGAGAAGGTCACCTTCATCGAGCTGCCCGAGGACGCCGACCAGCAGCGGCAGATGATGATCCAGAACGCGCAGCTGAAGACCGATACGTACACCGTGCTCAACCTCGACGTCGTGTGGACCTCCGAGTTCGCCGCGAACCGCTGGATCGACGAACTGCCCGCCGACTCCTTCCCGTTCGACAAGACTCTCGGCCCGATCAACGACACGGCGAAGTACCGCGGCAAGTGGTTCGCGATGCCGTACGCCTCCGACGGCGCGATGCTCTACTACCGCAAGGACCTGCTGGAGAAGGCCGGCGTGGAGGAGCCGCCGAAGACCTGGGACGAGATGCGCGAGATCTGCGACAAGGTCCTGGGCGAGCAGAAGTCCAAGATGTCCTGCTACGGCGGCCAGTTCGAGAAGTACGAGGGCCTGACCGTGAACTTCTCCGAGGCGATCAACTCCGCCGGCGGCCAGGTCACCGACGCCAAGGGCATACCGCACCTGGACACCCCCGAGGCCGAGCGCGGCATGGACAAGCTGGTCAAGAGCTTCAAGGACGGCACGATCCCCAAGGACGGCATCACGTTCATGGAGGAGCAGGGCAGGCGCGCCTTCGAGAAGGGCAATCTGCTCTTCTACCGCAACTGGCCCTACCAGTACGCGATCTCCGACAAGAAGGCCAAGAACAACGAGGTCGCGGGCAAGTTCGGCGTCGCGCCGATACCCGGCGAGAAGGGCCCGGGCGCCTCCTCCCTCGGCGGCCACAATCTCGCCCTGTCCTCCACGGCACGCAACAAGGCCACCGCGCTCGACTTCATGCGCTTCATGACGAACGAGGAGAGCTCCCGTCTGAAGCTCGAGAAGGCGTCCCTCGCGCCCGTCTACACCAAGCTCTACGACGAGCCGGAGTACGTGCGGAAGTTCCCGTATCTGCCGGTGCTGAAGAAGTCCATCTCCGGTGCCGAGCCGAGGCCACGCGTCGTGCAGTACGGAGACGCCACCAAGGCCGTACAGAACGCGGCGTACAACGCGCTCACAGGCAAGCAGAGTTCGGCGGCGGCGCTCCGCAACCTCCAGCGGCAGCTCCGTGAACTCGCGCCGTGACGTTTCCGCGAGGTCCGCGCAGTCCGCGCACCCCTCGCATGTCCCGCAGTCCCCGCGCTCCCCGGATGTCTCGCAGTCCCCGCGCCGGACTCCCGCTGCGGCGGCAGGCCGCAGCCGGCGCCGCCGGCCGAGAAAGGAAGAGAACGACCCATGTCGCTGACACCTCCATGGCGCCGCGGTAGCGGGCCCACCGCGCGCTCCAACCTGCACGGTGAGGGGCGCATGGCCGCCTTCCTCGTCTCACCGACGCTGCTCGTCCTCGGGCTCGTCATCGCCTATCCGGTGCTGTCGGCGGTCCATTCGTCCCTGTACAGCGTTCCGGACATCGATCCCGAGACCGGTTTCGTCGAGAAGGGCGACCCCTTCGTCGGCCTGGACAACTTCACGGCGATCTTCTCCGGAGCCGGCGACCGCTTCTGGAACGCATTCTGGAACACCTCGTTCCTGACCGGCACTTCGGTGATCCTGGAGACGGTCATCGGCCTGGCCATGGCGCTGATCATGCACCAGGGGCTGCGCGGACGGGCGTGGGTGCGGGCGAGCATCCTCGTCCCGTGGGCGATCCCGACGGCGATATCCGCGCTGCTGTGGCGCTGGATCTTCGACAGCGAGGGCATCGCCAACTCCATGCTGAACGCCAAGATCCTGTGGACCACCGAGGGCTTCCAGGCGCAGGTCGCGGTCATCATCGCCGAGGTGTGGAAGACGGCGCCCTTCGTCGGCATCCTCGTGCTCGCCGGGCTCCAGATCATCTCCAACGAGGTGTACGAGGCGGCTCGCGTCGACGGCGCGGGACCGATACGCCGCCTGTGGAGCATCACGCTGCCGCTGGTGAAGCCGGCGCTGCTGGTGGCGGTGCTCTTCCGGCTGCTGGACGCGCTGCGGATGTTCGACCTGCCCTACATCCTCATCGGCGCGGGCAAGCACTCCGTCGAGACGCTGTCGATGCTGGCCCAGGACGAGGCGTCCAACGTGCGGTTCGGGCCGGCGTCCGCGTACTCGGTGATCCTCTTCCTCTACGTGTTCCTGATCGCGTTCGCGTTCATCAAGCTCCTCGGCGCCGACCTGCTCGGCGCACGTGACGAGGCAGGCGGGGGGAAGGGCGCCCGCAAGCGCCGGAGCCGGGTGGCCGGCGACGACCGGAACCCGCAGAAGGAGGCCATCGCATGACCGGCACCACGCCCACGGCGACCACACAGACATCCCCGGAGGCCGCCGCCGGGACCGCGCCGGACGCCGCACCGCCCGGAGCCCCCGGCGGCACGGCCCGCAAGGCGCCGGGCACACCGTGGCGTACGGCGCTGCGCACCACGGGCATCGTGGCCGTGGCCGCCTGGTGTCTGGCGCCGTTCTACTGGATGCTCGTCTCCAGCCTGCGCCGCCCCTCGGACATCTTCGACATCTCGCTGTGGCCCGCGCCGGTGTCCTTCACCAACTACGCGAACGTGCTCGACCCTTCGCTGGGGTTCGTACGGTCGCTGGCCAACAGCTTCATCGTCGCCGGGACGACCACCGTGCTGGCGCTGATGGTCGCCGTCACCACCGCATACGCCCTGGCACGGCTCGACTTCCGATTCAAGCGGCTGGTGCTCACGGGCATCATCGCGACGTCGATGTTCCCGGTCGTCTCGATCACGATTCCGCTGCTGAAGCTCTTCGTCGGCATCGGATGGATCAACACCTACCAGGCCATGGTCGTCCCCAGCATGTCCTTCGCGCTGCCGCTCGCGGTGTGGAACCTGACGTCGTTCTTCCGTCAGATGCCCACGCAGCTGGAGGAGTCGGCGCGGGTCGACGGCTGCACCCGCGGCCAGGCCTTCCGCAAGGTGATCCTGCCGCTCGCGGCCCCGGGGCTGTTCACGACGGCGATCCTCACGTTCGTCATGGCGTGGAACGAGTTCCTGATCGCGGTGTCGATGGTCAACAAGGAGTCGATGCAGACTGCTCCGGTCCTGGTCTCGAAGTTCACGGGCGCCTCGCAGTTCGTGGCGCCGCACGGCAGCCAGATGGCCGCGGGCATCATCGTGACCGTGCCGCTGGTGATCCTCGTGCTCTTCTTCCAGCGCCGCATCGTCGCCGGTCTGACGGCGGGCGCGGTCAAGTAGCCGGAGTACGGCCCGAGTCGGGAGCCGGAACACGCACCTGGGGTGCGGGCGCGACGCCGCCCGCACCCCTGTGCCGTGACCGGCAGACGTCCGCCGGTCAAGGAGCGTCGCCGGTGCGCGCTGGGCACCCCCCTCGCTCCTCCCCCTCGCTCCTCCCCTCCCCGGCCTTCGTGTCCCCGGGGGGACCCCCATCCGCACGCGGGGAGCGGGCATCCCGGCCGAAGTCCCTGGGCCTGGCGCTCCGGGGCAGCGACCGTCATCGAGGCGCCGGGCGATCACCCTGCGGACGCTCGTCCCACCGCAACTCAGGCCCTTGTCCTGCTCGTCGGCCGTCATACGGCCGAGGGGTGCACGACGGAAGGCAAGATGCATGCCAGGCATCCGTGGCGTTCCCTGACACCCCTGCCGTGCGGCGGCGGGGGTACGAAGGGCCGGCTCGACCGGGCCAGGCTCAAGCCCCTCGGCAGCCGCGGTGCGGAGGGAGAACGGCAGAGCGGGACGTACGCGACGGCACACCCCGCGGCGGAGGCCCGGCCAGGCGGCACGAGCCACGCGGCACCGGCCGCCCGGCCTCCCGGCCGCCCGGTGACGGCAACGGGCCCGGCTGCCCCGCCCGTTCGCGAGGCACGCCCGCACCGCGCGCGCCAGGCGGGCGGGTCAGACGAGCGAAACCGCCGGTGAGGCGGCGAGCCTGAGCGGTGTCGCCGACGCGGGCCCCTTCACTCGGCCCCATGCGGCTCAGAAATCACCCCATCCGAAAAGCTGTCCTCTCCCTCGCGTCGCTCACGGCGCTCGCCACCCTCACCGGTACCGGCGCGGTCCCCGCACTCGCGGCGAGCGCCCCGGCGGCGGCGAGCGCCCCGGCGGCCACGGCGGCGACGGCGGCGTCCGGCTCCCAGGACCGTTCCGGTCGCTCCGACCCGGAACTGATGCGTGGCGACCCCCGGCGCTCCGGCGCCGAGATCTTCCGCGGCCAGGCCTTCGACACATGCCACACCCCCTCGTCCTCCGTCATGCGCGCCTGGGACGGCACGTCCCCGTTCGGTGCCGTCGGCGTCTACATCGGCGGCCGTGCCCGTGCCTGCCCGAACCAGCCGAATCTGACCAGCTCCTGGGTGCGTGCCGTCGACCGGATGGGCTGGAAGCTGCTGCCCCTGTACGTCGGCTCGCAGTCGCCCTGCGTCGAGTCGCGGAGCAAGCACCGGTACGCCATGAGCCACATCGCGCCCACACAGCGCGGCCTGCGCGAGGGGCGCGACGCCGTGGCGGCGGCGAAGAGGCTCGGGATGGCGAAGCACAGCGCGGTGTATCTCGACATGGAGCACTACGACAACTCCTCCACCCGCTGCGCCGCCACCACCCTCCGCTTCATCCAGGGCTGGAACCGCGCCGTGTCGGCCGCGGACTACTACCCCGGCTTCTACAGCAACTCCAACTCCGGCATCGAACACATGGAGGGCGCACGCAAGGCGGGCAGCAAGAACCTCCCGGAGGTGCTGTGGTTCGCGCGCTGGAGGACGGCGGCGTCGCTGAACAACGACAAGTACATCGCAAGGAGGGCGTGGCAGCCGCACCGCCGCATCCACCAGTACGACGGCGACGTGACGCGGACGTACGGCGGCCACCGCCTGAACATCGACCGCAACCTGATGGACGCCCCGGTCGCCGTGGTCCCCTGACGCCCCGCCCCCACTCCGGCCTGATTTCCCGTCACGGCTCAGGGGCGCGGGACCCGGACGCGCGCCCCTGAGGCACCCTGACCCCCGGAACGAGGGGGCTCCACCCTACGGAGGTGGGGAGCGCCCCATCTCTCCCCCCAGAGGGGGATACGCCTTCGCGACCTCTGGGCGATCCGCGGGCGGAGGCCCGCTCCTAGCGTTGAGCCATGACCACGCCTGGGACAGCCGGGAGCCCCCGGACCGCATCTCCGGCCGTGACTCCGCTGACGTTCACGTCGTACGTGCGGGCTCGCGGCCCGGTGCTGCTGCGCACCGCGCGCTCGCTCACCGCCAACCCCTGCGACGCCGAGGACCTGCTCCAGACGGCGCTCACCAAGACCTATCTGGCCTGGGAGCGCATCGAGGACCACCGCGCGCTCGACGGCTACGTACGCAAGGCGCTGCTGAACACGCGCACCTCGCAGTGGCGCAAGCGCCGGGTCGACGAGTTCGCGTGCGACGAGGTTCCCGAGCCGGAACCGCAGCAGGGGCCCGATCCCGCGGAGGCGCAGGCCGTCCGTGACGCACTGTGGCACGCGATACTCAAACTGCCCGCCCGGCAGCGGGCGATGGTCGTGCTCCGGTTCTACGAGGACCTGAGCGAGGCCCAGACCGCCGCCGTGCTGGGAGTCTCCGTCGGCACCGTCAAGAGCGCCGTCTCACGCGCGCTTGCGAAGCTCCGCGAGGACCCGCAGCTCGCGACGGACGTGCTGGGCGGTGAACCCCCGAGAACCGGGGAGCCGCGGGGGACCGGGGAACCCCCGTCACGGGCGCAGCTCGCGGAGGAGCCCGTGCCGGCGGCGGCAGCGGCGACGGCCGCGGCGGCCTGAGGCACCGCACGCCCGCCGGCGCCCACGGGCGGCCGCGCCATGGCCGTCCCAAGCCCGTCCGGTCCGGAAGATCTCGCCTCGGACTAGTGACGTACCGCGCGGTATGCGTCCAGAATCGCAGCACCAGTACCCGTCCGTAACTCGGGGAGGCACCCGGTGCTCAGCACAATGCAGGACGTACCTCTGCTCGTCTCGCGCATCCTGCGTCATGGCTCGACCGTTCATGCCGCATCACAGATCACGACCTGGACGGGGGACGGGGAGCCGAGGAGGCAGAGCTTCGGGGAGACGGGGGAGCGGGCGGCACGGTTCGCCCACGCGCTCCGGGACGAGCTGGGCGTCGTGCGCGACGACCGCATAGGCACCCTGATGTGGAACAACGCCGAGCACGTCGAGGCCTACTTCGCCGTCCCCTCCATGGGGGCGGTCCTGCACACCCTCAACCTGCGGCTTCCCACCGACCAGCTCGTATGGATCATCAACCACGCCGCGGACCGCGTCATCGTCGTCAACGGCTCGCTGCTGCCGCTGCTGGCACCGCTGCTGCCGTCCCTGGAATCGGTCGACCACGTCGTCGTGTCCGGACCGGGCGACACGTCGGTGCTGGAAGGGTGCAGCCAGTCCGTACACGACTACGAGCAGCTCCTCGAGGGCCGCCCCACCACCTACGACTGGCCCGAGCTGGACGAACGCGACGCCGCGGCCATGTGCTACACCTCCGGCACCACCGGCGACCCGAAGGGCGTCGCCTTCTCCCACCGCTCCATGTACCTGCACAGCATGCAGGTCAACATGACGCAGTCGATGGGGCTCACCGACGCCGACACCGCGCTGCCGGTCGTGCCCATGTTCCACGTCAACGCCTGGGGACTGCCCCACGCGACCTTCATGACCGGCGTGAACATGCTGATGCCCGACCGGTTCCTGCAGCCCGGACCGCTCGCCGAGATGATCGAGGCCGAGCGCCCCACGTACGCCGCCGCCGTGCCGACCATCTGGCAGGGCCTGCTGAGCGAACTCGCCGAGAAGCCGCGCGACATATCGAGCCTGGGCATGGTCACCATCGGCGGCTCCGCCTGCCCGCCCGCGATGATGCGGGCCTTCGAGGACGACTACGGCGTACGGGTCTGCCACGCGTGGGGCATGACGGAGACCTCGCCGCTGGGCAGCTTCGCCCATCCGCCGGCCGGACTCAGCGCCGAGGAGGAGTGGCCGTACCGGATCAGCCAGGGGCGCTTCCCCGCCTCCGTCGAGGCCAGGCTCGCCGCGCCGGACGGCACCTTCGCACCGTGGGACGGGGAGTCGGCCGGCGAGCTGGAGGTGCGCGGCCCGTGGGTCGCCCAGGCCTACTACGGCGGGGCGGACGGCGAACCCCTGCGCCCGGAGGACAAGTTCAGCCCCGACGGCTGGCTGCGTACCGGCGACGTCGGCGTGATCACCCCGAACGGCTATCTGACGCTCACCGACCGCGCCAAGGACGTCATCAAGTCCGGCGGCGAGTGGATCTCCTCCGTCGAGCTGGAGAACGCCCTCATGGCGCACGAGGCCGTCGCCGAGGCCGCGGTCGTGGCGGTGCCGGACGAGAAGTGGGGTGAGCGGCCGCTGGCCACCGTCGTCCTCAAGGAGGGCGCGGACCCCGTGGGTTACGAGGAGCTGCGCGCCTTCCTCAGCGAGCGCATCGCGCGCTGGCAGCTCCCGGAGCGGTGGGCGATCGTGCCCGCGGTGCCGAAGACGAGCGTGGGGAAGTTCGACAAGAAGGTGCTGCGCGGCCAGTACGCGGCGGGGGAGCTGGACGTCACGCGACTGTGAGACGGCGTCGGGCGGGCTCGGAGCGACATGGGGCCCGCCCGCCGTCCGGCACGAAGCGGTCGCCCGGACGACCTGCCCGGCGGTGCGTTCACGCGCTCAGCGCTCATGTGGTCAACGCGCGGAGATCATGGCGCAAGCGGGACGGATCAGTTGGTCCCGATCTTGGTCAGCAGATCGACGATGCGCCGCTGCACCTCGTCCGCCGTGGAACGCTCCGCGAGGAAGAGCACCGTCTCGCCCGTCGCCAGCCGCGGCAGGTCCGCCGGGTTCATGTCCGCCGAGGTGTAGATGACGAACGGGGTGCGGGTCAGCAGCCCGTTCACGCGCAGCCAGTCGATGATTCCGGTGCGCCGCGTGCGTACCTGCATCACGTCCATCACGACGAGGTTGGGCCGCATCTGCGCCGCCACGTTCACCGCCGCCTCGTCCGTCTGCGCGTGAGCGACCTGGATGCCGCGCCGCTCCAGGGACGCCGCCAGAGCGACCGCGATCGGCGGCCGCTCCTCGACGAGCAGCACACGCGGCGGATGCTGCTCGCTGTCGCGGGGCGCGAGCGCCTTGAGGAGTACGGCGGGGTCGGCGCCGTACGCCGCCTCGCGGGTCGCCTGCCCGAGCCCGGAGGTGACCATCACGGGCACCTCGGCGGCGACCGCCGCCGTACGCAGCGACTGCAGCGCGGTGCGGGTGATCGGCCCGGTGAGCGGGTCCACGAAGAGGGCGGCGGGATAGGCCGCGATCTGGGCGTCGACCTCCTCGCGGGAGTGCACGATGACGGGGCGATAGCCCTGCTCGGACAGCGCCCGCTGCGTGGCGGCGTCCGGTTCGGGCCACACCAGCAGCCGGCGCGGGTTGTCCAGCGGTTCCGGCGGCAGCTCGTCGTCGACGGCCTGCGGCGGCACGGGCACGCCGCGCCCGTCGCTCATCTCGACCGGGCTGTTCGGGCCGTCCAGCGGCTCCGGGCCTTCGGCCGTTCCCGCCGCGGGCGCTCCGATCGTGAACTCCCGGGCCGGGGGCGGATTCGCGGGACCGGCCTGCCCCGGCGCGTGCGCGGTGCGGCCCTGCGCCGGCTGCCCGGCGGCCTGCTTTCCGTGCGGCTGTCCTCCCCCCGGCTGAGCCGGTGCCGCCAGCTTGCGGCGGCGGCCGGAGCCGGGCGGCGTCGACGGGGTGGACGGTATGGCCGTCGCCGGCGCGGGGGCGTGCGCCTGCCGGGGGGAGGGCGTGGGCGCGTGGGCGACCTGGTGGCCGTACGACTGCGGCCCGCCTGCCCGCTGTTCCGTCATACCGGGCGTGACCGGGACGCCCTGGCCGAGGGTCTGCACGCGGTGCTGCCCGGTCTCGTACGAGGCCTGCTCCTCGGCGCTCGGAGCGCCGGGCATCGGCAGGCCGCGAGGCTGCGACACGTTCTGCGGCAGCGGGCCGCCGCCCAGGATGGGGCTGGCCGCGACCACCGAGTGCTCCACCGGCTGCGGCTCGGCCTCCTGCTCCGCCTCGGCCTCCTGCGCGGACGCGGGCTGCGGACCGGCGCCCTGACCTTGGGCTTGACCTTGGGCTTGAGCTGGGGCTTGGGACTGCTGGGCGGGTGCCTGCTCCGGCGGAAGCTGCTGCGGCATGCCGTTCTGCTGCCCGCCCGGCAGCTCCGCCCGGGCAGCGGCGTTCGCGCTGCTCGCACCGTTCTGCCCGGACTGCGGCGCGTTCCCGGACTGCGGGGCGTTCCCGGGCTGCGGCTGTCCGGGCGGTGCCGCGAACTGGACCCCCTGAGCCCCCTGAGCTCCCTGCGGGTTCGCGTCGCCCTCTGTCTGTGCCTGCGCGAGCCTGCGCGCCCTGCGGCCTCCGGGCTGTGCCGCGTCCGCACCCTCGTCGCCCTGTACGGGCTGCGCCTGTACGGGCTGCGCCTGGACGGGCTGTCCCTGCCCCTGTCCCTGTACGGGCCGGCGCCCCCGCCGTCCGGTGCCCGGCTGAGCCTGCTGCTGAGCCGGCAACTGCTGTGCGGCCGCGGCCTCTTCGGCCTCGGCGCCCTGCCCGTGACCTTCCACCTGTCCTTGCTCAGGCCCTTGTCCCTGACCGGGCCCCTGTCCCGCCGTGCCGTCCGCACCCGCCTGCGCCGGTGATGCGAGCGCCCGCCTCGACCGGCGCCCCGCGCCCGCCTGCTGCGGCACCGTCGCACCGGCAGCCTCTCCCGCGTCCGGTCCGGCCGGTCCGGACGGAGGCAGCTCCGTGACGGCTCCGCCCTGCGCCGCGGCGACCTGCTGGCTCTGCTGTGCCTGCTGCTGATCCTGCTGATGCGCCTCGGCCGGGCTGGGACGGCCACGGCGGCGGCCCGTCGGCACCGCCTGTCCCTCGTGGCCCCCGGCGGGCTGCCCCTGTGTGTGACGGGCCTGGAACTGGTCGGGGATGCCCGCGGCCGGAGCCGCCCCCGACACGTCACCCGTACCCGTCCACGCCCCGGCAGCCGAGGCCTGCGCACCCGCGGGCGCCTCCGTGCCGCGCACCGGCTGCGCCGGTACGGGCATCACCGTCGTCTCGTTCTCGCGTCCTTCGCGTCCCCGCTGGGCATGCCCCGTGCCGGCGCCCGTGCCGTCCGCGGCGCCCTGCCCCTGATCCTGGCCCTGCACCTGGCCGGACGTCCGGTCGTCGCCCGAGGCACCCGATGCCCCTGCGTCCACGCCGCTCCCGGCGCTGTCCGCCTTGAGCGGGACTTCCAGCACGTACGCGCTGCCGCCCGCGCCCGGCACCTCGTGCGTCTGCAGCACACCGCCGTGCCGCTCCACGGTGCCGCGGACGATCGGCAGATGTACGGGGTTGCCTCCGGCGTACGGGCCGCGCACCTCGATCCGTACGACCTCGCCGCGCTGCGCGGCGGCGACCACGATCGTCGTGTCGAGGCCCGGTGTCACCGCGGGCGCGTTGCCCGTCGCGTCCACGCCTGCCACGTCCGCGATCAGATGCGCCAGTGCCGTCGTCAGCCGCTCGCCGTCGACCTCAGCCTCGATCGGCGGCGCGTGCACCGCGAACTGCGCACGCCCGGGCCCGATCAGCTCCACCGCGCCCTCGACGCCGTTCGCGACCACGGAGTCGAGCGAGGTCATCTCGCGCCGCAGCTTCTCGCGGCCCGCGTCGAGGCGCTGGTATCCGAGCACGTTGTCGACGAGCGTCGTCATACGGGCGTAGCCGGCCGCCAGGTGGTGCAGGATCTGGTTGGCCTCGGGCCACAGCTGCCCCGCCGGGTCGGCGGCCAGCCCGGAGAGCTCGTCCCGCAGCTGGTCCAGCGGCCCTCGCAGCGAGTCCTGCAGCACGGCCAGCAGCTGGTCGTGCCGCCCGGCCAGCGCCTCCTGGGCACGGCGGTCGCTGAAGGTCACCACCGCGCCGACCAGCTGCTCGCCGTCGCGCACCGGTGCCGTCGTGATGTCGACGGGCACCGCCTGCCCGTCCTTCGCCCACAGCACGTGACCGGCGCGCACACGGTGCTTGCGGCCCGACTTGAGGGTGTCGCTGAGGGTGGTCTCCTCGTACGGGAGGGGGTTGCCGTCCGGGCGCGAGTGCAGCAGCAGCGAGTGCATCTCCTGGCCGCCCAGATCGCCGGCGCGGTAGCCGAGGATCTGCGCCGCCGCCGGGTTGACGAGGACGATCAGCCCTTCGGTGTCCACACCGATGACGCCCTCCGACGCGGCGCGCAGGATCATCTCGGTCTGGCGCTGCTGGCGGGCCAGTTCGGCCTCGGTGTCGAGAGTGCCCGTGAGATCGCGGACGACGAGCATCAGCAACTCGTCGCCCGTGTAGGAGTTGCCGCTGCCGGGACCGTGGTCGGCGAAGGCGGCTTCGAAGGCGGAGGCGTAGGGCGTACGCCCGTCCTCCAGGTTGGCGCTCGTGACCTCGACGTAGAACTCGCTGCCGTCGGTGCGCCTCGCGACCATGCGGGTCGGGCGCTGACGCTCCTCGAGCTCTGCGGCAGCCTCGTCCGGCCTGCGCATCGAACCCGGGATCCGCTTCGAATCGAACTCGGGCAGCAGATCGAGCAGCCCTCGTCCCACCAGTGCGGTGCCGGGGGCCTCGAAGGCTTCCAGCGCGATGGTGTTGGCGTTCACCACCGTGCCGTTGCAGTTGACCAGCAGCAACGCATCAGGCAACGCGTCGAGTATGGCGGCGAGACGAGCAGCGCCTCGGGATGGCCTGCTGCTCACGACGGATCTTCCTCCCTGCTGACCACGGTGCCGGTGACCGGTCGCCCGGTCCTCTGCGTCCGGTCACGGCTGCCAGTGTGCCGCCGACCCCGGGCGTGTCACCAGAGGGGAGTCTACGGGCAGGGGTCATGTACGCGGCCAGTGCTGTGCGGAGCGCACAAGAGAGGGGCGGGGCGCCGCGGCCCCGGGACTCCCGGGCCTGAGCCCGCTTCGCGACCGATACGGGGCCGGGTCCGGGTACGCACCGTGGACCCGGTCGGAGCCTGCGCTGGGGGCCTATATCACGTACCGGTCCCGGCACCGTGCGCCGGCCTCCCCGTCAACGCGCGGATCATTGCCGGTCATCGGCGGTCGGACCGTGAACCGCTTTGCCCGGCGACGCCGGAACCGAGTACGGTAGGGGCCGATTGGAGACAGCCCGTGAGGCTGTGCCATCATCAGCACGCACCCGCCCGTGAGGGCGCGAACCGTGCATGGAGGCTTCGCCTAGTCTGGTCTATGGCGCCGCACTGCTAATGCGGTTTCGGGGTAACCCCCTGATCGAGGGTTCAAATCCCTCAGCCTCCGCTTCCGGTCTCCAAGAGATCGCAGCCGATCTCTCCAAGATCGCTGAAACCCCGGCTCTCGTGGCCGGGGTTTCGTCGTCCGTACGGGCTGCCGGAGCCGGTGACCGGCGAGGACTTCCGCGGAGGGTCTCGCGGGACTTTTCGCAGCTCAGGGTAGGTGCGGGTAACGGATTTCGCCTCCGGGCGCCGTTCATGTAATGTTGTTCCCGCAACATCGCAGGGTTGATCAACAGCCCGCAAAACAAGCGCTCGTAGCTTAACGGATAGAGCATCTGACTACGGATCAGAAGGTTGCAGGTTCGAATCCTGCCGAGCGCGCACAGGTCAGAAACCCCCCGGGAATCCCGGGGGGTTTCTGCTTTGACCCTTGGCAGCAACCGCCGATGGTCGCGGTTCAGATGACTGTCAGGGCCGCGCCGGGCCATGACCCGGCTTCGCGAGGCTGAGACGGCCCTGTCCGAGGCGGACGGTCGGCGCGACGCGATCGGCGGTCACGGTGCAAGCGCGAATCAGTTCCATGTCGCGTACGTGCTCTACGAGTTCAAAGACCTTGAGGAGTCGATCGCGGCCATGCGCGAGTCGTTGCGGCCGCAGCCGAAGCAGGAGCGGCAGGGCGGCAAGGGCGCGTTCACTCGAACGCGGTTCTTGCACAGCGGCGGTTCGAGTTCGGGCACATGGACGCCGCGTGTGCGACATGAGGCTCGTTCCTGGACGACTCTTCTCGCCTGAGGCCCCGTTCTGTCTGCCGCGCTCGCCGAGACCTTCGCCGATCCTGTTCACAGCCGATCGGGGCACCAGAGGCCCGCAGTACCCGCACGGCCGATTTCAGGTCGCGCTGGGCGGCCCGCCGCGTGACGGTGAGAGGGCGGAGCAGGCCGTCGGCTCGGCTCTGCGGACCGTCGGCGGACAGCCCCGGCCGTGGGCGGGCTCTCGTGGGCACTCCCGGCTCATGACGAGAAGACGGCAGCTGAGCTGGGAAGGCAGGTCCCTGGATGGATGTCACGGCATTGCGGGGACGCCGGACCGGGGCCGTGCGCTGTGAGGGCCGGGCGGGGGAACCTTCCGATTCCGCGCGACCGGAAGGGGCGGACGCGTGACGGGTTACGCGTTCCGGCTGTATGTGGCCGGGGAGTCGGAGCGGTCCAGTGCTGCCGAGGCGAATCTGCGTGCGCTGGCCGGGGCACTGCTGCCGGGCGGCTACGAACTGGACGTGGTGGATGTGATGGCGCAGCCGGAGCTGGCCGAGGAGCAGCGGATCCTGGCCACGCCGACTGTGGTCAGGCTCGTACCGCTGCCCCAGCTGCGGGTGATCGGGGACCTGTCCGACCCGCCGAGGGTCGCGAACGCGCTGGGTCTGCCGGGCGAGCTGCAGGAAGCCCGGAAGGAGAAGGAGGCAGGCGGTGCGTGAAGCCAACGCCGAGAGGAGGCGGGCAGAGGCTGAAGCCGAGACGAGGCGGGCAGAAGCTGAAGCCGAATCGATCGAACGGACTGCCACCGGGATCAACGGGTTCGACCAGATGGCGATGGGCGGCCTGCCGGCGGGGAGGCCGACGCTGGTGACCGGCACGACCGGCAGCGGCAAGACGGTCTTCGCGGTGGAGTTCCTCGCCCGCGGGATCGAGAAGTACGACCAGCCGGGCGTGTTTGTCACTTTCGAAGAGGCCCCGGCTGAGATCCGCCGCAACTTCGCCTCTCTCGGCTTTCCGATCGAGCAGTGGGAGGCCGAAGGGAAATGGGCGTTCGTCGACGCCGCCGACAGCGAGGGGGAGGAACGCTTCGTCATCGGGGCCTACGATTTCGGCGCGATGACGGCCCGCATCGAGCACGCGGCCCGCCGGATCGGCGCCACCCGGGTGGCGATGGATTCGCTGGGGGCCGTGTTCGCCCGCTTCGCCGACACCGGGATCATCCGCCGGGAGATCCACCGGCTCACTTCCGCGCTGACGGCGCTTGATGTCACCTCGGTCATCACAGCCGAGCGGAACGGCGAGTACGACGGTGTGTCCCGGTACGACGTCGAGGAATTCGTCGTCGACAACGTGATCATTCTGCGCAATGTGCTGGTACAGGAGCGGCGGCGCCGGACCGTCGAGATCGTGAAGTTCCGCGGCGCCGTGCACCGCACGGGGGAATGGCTGTTCACCATCGATCCGAGCGACGGTTTCGTGGTCATCCCCCTCGCCTTCCTCGGCAGCGCGCCCGTGCCCTCCTCGACAACCCGCGTGTGCTCCGGCACCCCAGGGCTGGATGAGATGTGCGGCGGCGGGTTCTACCAGGACGCGGTCGTCCTGCTGTCCGGGCCCTCCGGGGTCGGCAAGACGCTGAGCAGTCTGAAGTTCCTGGAGGCCGGTGCCGCAGCGGGGGACCGCTGCTTGGCGTTCGCTTTCGACGAGACCCGCGCACAGGTGCTGCGCGGCTCCGCCGGCTGGGGAATCGACTTGAAGGACATGGAGGAGCGCGGCCTGCTGCGCCTGGTGTGCGACTACCCGGAGGTGGCCTCCCTGGAGGACTACTTCATCCGGATCAGGCGGGCCGTGGTGGAGTTCGAGCCCCAGCGCCTGGTCATCGACACTCTGTCCGCACTGGAACGCATCGGTACGCCGCGGGCGCTGCTCGACCTGGTGATCGCGCTGGGCGCGGTCGTCCGGCAGCGCCGCATCACCACGCTGCTCACCTCGGTCCCCATCAGCCGGGTCGCAGCCGTGCAGACACCCTCGGTCGCGCGGGAACTGAGCAGCCTGACCGACGTCACCATCGCGATGCGTTACTACCAGACGGCCGGGGCGGTCCAGCGCGCCATCGCCGTCTTGCAGAACCGCGCCTCCGCCCACGACGCGGCCATGCGCAACGTCACCATCGACGCGGAGGGCATGCACATCGGCGACCCTGTCGTCCTACTCGACAGTCCGGACACCGTCGGCATGGGCCGGCCGGGATCCGGTTTCACCGGCGATGACCTCTGAGCGCACCCCGCCCCAGGGCGAGGGCCGCGACCCCGGCGCCGGGAACGGCGGATCCGACGGCGACCTCGACGACCTGGTCGTCTCCGCATCCGCTGACGGGATCATCGCCGTGGACGATCAGGGGATCGTCCAGCTCGTCAATCCGGCGGCGACAGAGCTCTTCGACCGCCCAGCCGGGGATCTGCTGCACGCCCGCTTCGGCTTCCCGGTCATCGCCGGCCAGTCGACGCAGGTGGAGCTGACGCAGCCCGGGGGCGGCGTCAGAGTCGTCGAGATGCGCACCGCCGCAGCCACCGCCCACGGCGAGCCGCTGCGCGTCGTCTCGCTGCGTGACGTGACGCGCCGGTGGCACGCCGAGCGGGAGGCCGAACGCTTCCAGCGGCTGCTGCTGCCGAAGCTGCCGGATCTGGCGCCGTTCCAGGCGGCCGCCGCCTACCGGCCCGCCGCCGTCGCCGAGAAGCTGGGCGGGGACTGGTACGACGCCGTCCCACTGCCCGGCGGCGCCATCGGTGCCGTGATCGGCGACGTCGCCGGGCACAGCCTGCAGGCCGCGGCCGCCATGGCCCAGATCCGCAACATGCTCCGCGCCTTGCTCTACGACAGCCCTGCCACGCCTGGTTGGGTGCTGGCCAGGCTCGACCGGACGCTGCGCGCAATCAACGAAAGCCCCGTCACCACCGCGTGCGTCGCCCGCATCGAGCCGGGCGCCGACGGCTGGCGGCTGCTGTGGAGCAACGCAGGCCATCCCCCACCGCTGCTGCTCACCCCCGCCGGGACTGCCGAGTACCTGCACACCGAACCCGGCCTGCCGCTCGGCGTCGATCCCGCCCGGCCCCGCCTGGACACCATCTGCTCCCTCTCCGAGGGCACCACCGTGGTCCTCTTCACCGATGGGCTGGTCGAACGGACCGACCAGCCCATCGACTTGGGCCTGGCCTCCCTTGCCGCGATCGCCGAACGCAGCGCCCGCCTGCCCCTGGACGAGCTGTGCCGGACCCTCGCCGACCAGCACCCCGGCGACGGCCACGACGACATCGCCATCCTCGCTCTCCGGATGCCCGCCCCGCCCCACGACGGAAGCGCTCAGCAATAGCAGCTTGCTGTTCGTCGCCGTCCTTGGACCGGTGCCGACCCACCGTGACCGACAGCGCAGCGTCTTCCGGCTCCGGCCGATGGAAGCCTTCTGCTCCGTCCGAAGACAGCGAAGCTGACAGCAGTGTCGCCGCACGAAGGGCACCGTGGGCGCCCGCTTCCTGACGCGGTGACAAGTCCTGCTCGCGCCGTACAGCAGTGCCGTACAGCAACAGGGATCACGCCCGTGCCGGAGCCTGGAAGTGCCAGATGATCTCAGTCGGGACTGCGGCGTTGGCCGCCGCGGCAGCCTCGGGTACCAGGTCCATCAGGCACCATGGCCAGTCCTCCCACGGCCCCAACTCGGTCGTCAGGCTCCGCGCGGGATCGTCTGACGTGCCCCGCCCCTCCGGCCGCCCCCCGGGTTCCTCACAGCGCCGGACCTGCAGTCCCACGGCAAGCGCGGCACGTACGTAGTCCCCGACCAGGTGACGGCAGGTCTCCAGCTGTCCCCGCTGCCCGTCGGCCAAGCGCACCGAGGGAATCGACCCCCGTGCCACCCATTCCGGGTGGATGTCCGAGGTCACGAGGTGCCCGCCCGGGCGCAGCACCCTGGCGAACTCCGCCATCACCGGCCCCAGTTCGGAGACGTGCGTCAGCGCAAGGGAACAGACCACCAGGTCCATGGCGTCGTCGGCCACGGGCAGCGCGCGCAGGTCGCCGAGGCAGAAGTCGCCGGACGGTACCCGTTCGCGTGCCCGCGTCAGCATGTCCGGCGAGCTGTCGACGCCGATGGTGCGGTGACCGTGCTCGGTCAGCAGGGCCGTCATGCGCCCGGTGCCACAGGCGGCGTCCAAGGCGACACAGGCCGGCATTCGACCGAGGATTTCCCTGACGACGGGCTCATCGAGGTCGAACGCGGAGTTGGGGCCGTCGTAGGTGCTTGACCAGATCTGGTATCCGTCGACCGTGCTCACCGGGACAACGTCCACAGCCGCATCCGCCAGCGTCTCGTCGTCAAGAAGCTTCCGGATCTCTCCGATACGCGCGTCGACGAACTCGCGCTCATGTTCCCCGGTGAACGAACGCAGCAGAGCAGTCCCCTGCAGGCCCAGCAAGTAGGCGAGCGGATTCTGGTTCATCACGGCGCGACGGTAGCGACGCCCGTGGCGGCGATGCCACCCGATTTGCTCGCCACCCGCTGACGATGGACCTGCCGTTGGGCCCTGCCGTTGGGCCCTCCTCGTCCTTGCCCTTCGTTCAGCGCCAGGCCGCGGTGCCGGGGTCGATGCCGTTGGCTTGTGCGTTGGCGTCGATGACGCGGCCGAGCCAGTCAGCGAGGCCAGGTCGGACGCGGTCGAAGTGGGCGGTGAACCCGGGGTCTTCCCGGTACATGCGGCCGATGCAGACCTGCATCTCGTGGGTGAGGTGGAAGTAGGCACTGAACGCTTCCCGGTGCTGTTCCGCGAGCCGGTTGGCTTCCGGGCTGCCGGGGACGACGCCGTCCTGCATCGCCCGGCCCAGATCGATTTCGAGGGCCGAGTTCGCCTCGGCGATCGCTTTCCAGTCCTCGGGTCCGCGGGCGGCGGCGCGTTCGGCGTACTCGGCCCATTGCGGGGTGTCCCGCCAGCGTTCGCGGGCGCCCAGGACCCATTCCGGTTGCCAGTCGGGGCCGAAGGCGGCGGCCTGTTGCTCGGCTGTCAGCAGGATGCCCTGCTCGTGTGCCTGGATCATCCGGTCCAGACCCTCGGTCATCTCGTTGAGGCGTGCGATGCGCTCCTGGACCTGGTTGCGCTGCGTACGCAATGCCACGGTCGGGTCCACCGCCTGGGCGTGGAGCAGTTCCCGGATGGCGTCGAGCGGGAGACCGAGCTCGCGGTACACGACCGCACGCTGGAGAAGTGCGATGTCCGCGGCGGTGTAGAGCCGGTACCCGCCGTGGGTGCGCAGTGACGGGGAGGCCAGGCCGATCTCGTCCCAGTGGTGCAGGGTGCGCACCGTGACGCCCAGCCGCGACGCCGCCTGACCGACGGTCATCCCGGAGGTCTCGGCGGCGTCAGCGGGCGTGTTCATGCCTCATGTTCTCCCATCAGCAGTCGTCATGACTTCGGAGCCGTGATCCCGACCGCTGCCAGATCGCGGGCCTCCTGGCTTGCGGGATCGAGGGGTTTGGCGGCGGTGAAGATCACCCGTGCCTTCTCCGGTGTGACCACCTCGACGTCAACGGTGTTCCAGGGGGTGTGCGTCGGGCCTTCGGTGCAGCCCGGCTGCTGGGCCTCGCAGGCCTCGATGATCCGGTCGACCTCGCTGAGCACGCACGCGAAGCTGACGCCGGTGGCCGGCGCCGAAGTCACCTCGCTGGTCGCGGGCACCAGGAGCACGTCCTGGAACGCCCAGCGGCGTAGATGGGTGACCTGTCCGGGGATGCTGAACAGATCGATGAACCCGAGTCCGTGCACCCAGAAGTCCGCCGACGCTGCCAGGTCCGGTGTCGGGATCGTGACGAACATCGGCATCCCGTAGATGCCGCGGAACACTTCCGGCGGAACCGCGTCCACCGCGGGGTCAGGGACAGGGCTTACCTCGAAGGCGTCGTAGTAGTCGCTCATGACCGTGAGCGTGAGCCCTCACGTGACGTGAGGGTCAAGCCGCTGTGGTCGTCGCTCAGAGCCGTCGCGTCAGCGGGCTTCGAGGAGCGCCCTGAGCGCCCCGGCGAACTGAGCGGGACGTCGAAGTTGTGTGGTGGCAGCAACGGTGGACGCTGAAGGTGCGGGCGGCCCGCCACCGGCAGGTGGTCAGTACCGGCAGGTGGTCAGTAGAGGAAACGGTGCAGCGGAGGGGACTCGGTCAGCAGCATCGTCACGCGATGAGCGAGCCGTTGCCAGGCGTCTTCCTCCGCGTACGTCAGCCTCACGTCCTCGCCGTCGGCGGCCTCCAGCGCTGCGGACAACGTCGCGGTGTCGGCGTCAGGAGTCAGGTCCATGAGCGACATCACGCGCGCGAACCCACCGACCAGACCGACTGCGGTGTCCTCGGTCGAGGAGGGGAGGCTGCGGAGTGCGGCGGCAAGGCCGTCATCAGGGTTCGACGCCGCCACGAGGGCTCTGGACAGCTCGCGCAACACCGCGTAGAGCAGGTCGATCCGTGCAGTCGGCAGGGTGACGATCCTCAGGCCCTCGTGTTCGAAGCGGCCGTTCGGCGTCCACACCCTGGGTCCTCGCGCCACCGCTTCCGCCAGTGAGTCCCGGTTCCGCCGGAATGCCGCCAACCCGTCTGCGAGCAGGTCCTGTTCGTCCATCCCGCGGGTGGATTCGGCCAAGGGCTGCAGCAAGAGCTTCTCTGCACGGTCGCACTGCGCGTCGAAGTCCGGGTCCACGACACAGAGACGAGCGGGCATGAGCTGCTTCTGCTGTTCCATGCCGATTACTTTGCCAGTCGGCTAGGACAGGCGTATCCGCCGCCCGTCGAAGACACCGGCGGTGGCGCAACCGGACAGCCGAGAGCCCCGGTTTCGGGCGCGGGCTCCCCGAACCGGGACAGAATGCGTCTCAGAACGTTACGTGGCGCTGCCAGTGCTCGAACAAGGCGGCGTCGCCGAGCACTTCGACCCGCTCGCCGGCGGGCCCCGGACCGCTACGTCGGCCTGGCGTGGCCGACGACGAGCCCGAACCGGATCGGACGCGGATCAGATGCTGATGGCGAGCATCCATGCCCCGAGCAGCACCCCGAGGGAGCAAAGGATCACGCCGGTCACGGCCAGTGGTTTGCCGCGGCGGCGTCCGGTGCAGCCGGCGATCGCGAGGACCAGTCCGGCCGCCGCGGGCGGGAATCCGACGTATCTGCGCTCGGTGAGCAGGTCGAGGGGGAGCATCGGCACGACGCACGCGAGGAGACCGAGGACCACCGCGGCCACCGCCGGGCCGAACCCCTTGGGCGGGGCCGCCGGAGGTGGCCCGCCGGGCATCCCGGGGCCGGCCCAGGGCTGTTGCGGATAGTCCGGTTGCGGATGGGGATGCTGCGGCACCGGACCCTGCTGCGGTGCCGGACCCTGCTGCGGTGCCGCCGGTGCGGAGTACGGGACGCCGGGGTGCGGGGCCGCCGCGTCCGGCCGGGCGGACGCGTTCGGATCGGGCAGCGGACCGTTGGTCACCGGGTCTCCTCACTGGGCATCCGTCGGCGCGGGCGGTCGCCCGGCGGGATGGTCGGAGCGTACGGAGCGCCGTGCGTCACGGCAACACAGGCCAGGCCGGGACATGCCTGTGCTCGTGCCCGTGCCGTTCCCGTCCACGAACCCGGGCAAGAGCCCGTGCCCGTGCGCGAGTTCGGCAGGAGGCGGTGCTCTTGCCGTGCCTCCCTCCACCGGCCGCTCTCCCCGTACGAGCACTGGCGCACCCGCCAGAAGCGCGCACGCCGGGGTTCAAAGCGAGCCGCACAGTTGCTCGTTCGGCGGTGAGGCGCAGGGAAGATGCCCCTGGCCGCGTACGGCGTGCCGCCCGCTGCCGGTGACGAGGTAGTCGAGGAAGCCGGCGGTGATGGAGCCCGCGGAAGGCTGCCCGTAGGTGTAGGCGTATTCGATCTCCCGGTACGGGTACGCGCCCGTCAGCAGGTCCTCCGCCACCTGACCGTCCGCGGTGGCATCGGCGGAGGCCGCGCGGCCGTTGAGCTTCAGCGTGTGCAGGCCGCGGTGCCCGGAGGCCGCGCGCAGTTCGGAGTAGCCGACGGCGCCCGGTGTCTTCCCGATGGTCTTCAAGACCTCCTCGGTGCTGTCGAGTTCGCAGCGGACGACGGGAGCGCGTGGATCGTCCCGTGTCACGCAGTCGCGTGAGGAGTACGCCTGTTCGCCGCCGCCGAGGACGCGGCGCTGGAAGACGTCACGGGTACCCGAGTCCGCGCCCCGGCTCACCAGCCGTACGGGGAGGTCCCGTCCGCCGACCTCCTTCCAGTTGCGGATCGTGCCGCGGTAGATGTCCCGTACCTCGCGGAGCGACAGGTCACGCACCCGTGCGTCGTCGTTCACCACCAGCGTGAAGACGGAGACGGCGACCTGGGCTCCCCTGAGCTGCTTGTAGTGGGCGGGTTTCGGGCCGTCCGACAGCGCGAGATGCGCGGGGGCGCCCTTCCCGGCCCGCTTCCCGGCGCCCTTCCCGGCGCCCTTCCCTGCGGCGTCGCCGGCCGCCTCCAGCGCTCTGATGCCGGCCATGCTGCCCGTGGCCTGGACGATGATCTTCGCGCCCGGGCATTCCTTCTCGTACGCACGGCCGGCGTCCCGGAGCGCCGGCCCGAACGCCGTGGAGCCTGTGACGGTCAGTTCGCCTTGTGCGCAACCCAGCGGGGCCGGCGAGGACTTGCCCAGCGTGAACACGAGCGGTTCGAGCAGGAGAAGCGCGGCGAGAAAGGTGACGAGCCCCAACACCCGGTTGCTGGGCCGCGGTTGCTTGCGGTTGCGTTTGACCGCTCCGTCCTTGAGGCCGCCGCTCACGGTCACGGCACCGCCGACGCCGGAACCGGTGAGCAGCACCAGCAGCTTGAAGTGCTCGCCCTTGTTCAGCGGAACCTTGGGCACGGAGATCACGTTGCCGTCGTGACGCAGGCCCAGGTAGCGGGTGAAGTGCTGTATCAGGTGGCTGTGGCTGGGTTCCGTGACGGCGACGCCGGTGACCGTCCGCTCGGTGAACGTGACGGTGAGGCCGGTGAGTTCGCGCCATGTGTAGTCATCGGCGGAGATTCCGCGCAGCCCGTCGTTCTCGATGCGCAGCAGCACCAGCGACGCATCGGACATCTCCGGTGCCTCTCCGAACAGCCCCAGCCGCACGTCCGGTTGGCCGTTGTGCGCGTCTCCGCCTATCGGGGTGTCCATCTGGACGCGGTAGCCGATGCGTTTGAGCCCCGGTATCAGCCGCTCGTACGCCAGAACGCCCACCGTCGCGAGGACGCCGAGCACCGCCAGCAGGCTCTCCGCGCTCAACCACTCCATGGGTGCCTCGCACGCTCGATTCGGTTGTGTGTGCTTCAACGTACGAGTACGCAGCGGGCCCGGCGCGGGCTTGCCCGGTCCGTCGACCGAAGTTCACCGCCCATTAGGGACCGCGACCGGAACGGGGGACGGGACCGCGACCGGGACCCCCGGGCCGCGCTGCGAGGGCCGGGGACCGCGACCGGACCGCGTACGTCGCAGGTTCGGCTGCTGCCGGGCCGGTGGCGTGCATAGGCTCCGTCCACATGGGCCTGGGCTTCAACTACAACGATCACTACCATCCGCTGCTGCTGCGGCAGTTGCCCGAGGGAGCCCGCACGGCGCTGGACGTCGGCTGCGGTACGGGGCGCTTCGCGCGGCTGCTCGCGGAGCGCGGCCTGGACACCGAGGGCGTGGATGCCCATGCGGGAGCCGTCGAGCAGGCGCGAGCGGCAGGCGGCGGCCCCCGGTACCGCCATGCCGATGTGCGGGAGTGGCAACTGCCCGACTCCCACTACGACTTCATCTCGTGCATCGCCAGCCTCCACCACATGCCCTTCGAGACCCTGCTGACGCTGCGGAAGGCTCTCGCCCCGGGCGGTGTCCTGGCGGTGCTGGGCCTCTACGCCGTCAGGTCGGCGGCCGACGCCGTGTGGGCCCTCCCGGGGGTGTCCCTCCTCAAGGCGGACCAGGCGCTCGGCAGGCTGCGCCGCGGCACGTGCGAACCGGGCGCGCAGGTCCCGCTGGTCTGGCCGCCCCCGCTGTCGTATGCGGCGACCCGTACCGAAGCGGCGCGGCTCCTGCCGGGGTCGACGCTGCGGCGGCTGGTGTTCTGGCGCTATCTGCTGGTCTACCGGGCCGGGCGGGACCCCGGCGGCAACCGCTAGGGCGGGTCCGCGACGGCTCGTCGGACCGCCCTGCGCGGCAGCAGCCGGGCGGCCCGTTCAGCTCCGTACGGCGATCGTGATGATCTCCGGGCTGTCGTCCGTCAGGGGCCGGCCGTCCCAGTCGCCGAACTGTTCCGCGGCCGTCAGACCGGCCTCCGACAGGAACGACGACAGCTCGCCCTCGCCGAGGAATCGCAGCGTGCTGACGGAGGACTGCGGGACGTCCCAGCGGGGGCCGGTGAGGGTCTGACGGAAGGTGACGGTGTCTCCCACGGGCGGCTCCGCCTCGTGCCGGGAGCGCAGTACGCCGCCGCGTGGATCGGCCAACTCGACCTCGTTCTCCGGGACCCAGTGCTCCCAGGCCCGGGCCGCGGGATTGCGCGTCTCGAAGGCGAAGCGTCCGTCCGCCGTGAGCGCGGTGCGGATCGCGGCCAGCGAGGAGCGCAGCTGCTCGTCCTCGACGAAGACCTGAAAGGCGTGGCCGGTCATCACCACGAGTTCGAACTCGCCCTGCCAGCCGGCGGATCCGGGCTCGCCGAGCACCCACTCGACGTCCGGCCGCCGGCGGCGTGCCTGGCCCAGCATCGCCTCCGCCGGGTCCAGCCCGCACAGCCGGCCGGTGTGGCCCGACTCCCGCGCCATGTGCAGGAGTTCGCCCGTACCGCAGCCGATGTCGAGCACGGTGGACGCGGACATCACGTACGGCAGATAGAAGCCGAAGTCGTCCCGCGCGGCGCGGAGGGGCCCGGCGCAGAGGGTGTCGTACAGCTCGGCCAGCCCGGGATCGGAGAACAAGCGGTCCACCATCCGGCCTGTCTAGCGGGCGGGGCGCGGGAGCCGCCACTGGGTTTCCGGGTCTCTCTCCAGTACGGGGGCCGGGGGCCGGGGGCCTGGACCCGGGACCGTACGGCTGCCCGTCCCGCGCCCCTCGCGGCTCGCGTCACCCGTATGGCCCACCAGGTCCCCCGGCCCCCGAACAGGGCGGTTAGCTTCGACGAGGGGAGGCTCATCCAGCGGGCGGAGCCGCCGTGAGGCGTCGGCCGGCCTCGCTCGCCAGCAGGTAAGGAGACGCTCCATGGCTCGTGGCATGTCCATCCACATAGGGCTCAACAAGGTGGATCCCAAGAAGTACGGCGGCTGGGACGGCAAGCTCATCGCCTGCGAGAACGACGCCCGGGACATGGACCGGCTGGCCAAGGACGCCGGCTTCCGTGACCGTACGACTCTTCTCACGAAGGACGCGACGGTCGCCAACCTCAACACCGAACTCCGCAAGGCCGCGCGGACGCTGGACGCCGGGGACATCCTGCTCTTCACGTACTCGGGCCACGGCGGTCAGGTGCCGGACATCAACGGTCCCGAGGACGAACCCGACCGCCTCGACGAGACGATGGTCCTGCACGACAGGGAGTACATCGACGACGAACTCTTCAAGGAATTCGAGGAGTTCGCCGAAGGCGTCCGCATCCTCGCCCTCCTCGACTGCTGTCACAGCGGCAGCGGCATCAAGGTCCGGGAGATCCTGACGCCGGAGGCGATGAAGGAGCAGTTCCAGACGACCGAACCCGCCGCAGTCGAGCAGACCTCCCGGCTGATGCCGCTGGAGAGGCAGGCTGAGGCGTACGAGCGGGACAAGGACTTCTACGACACTGTCCAGCGCGAACTCAACGCCAAGGACAACCGCGAACTCGGAGCGACCGCTCTGCTCGTCTCCGCCTGCCAGGACAACCAGCTCGCTGCCGACGGCCTGCGCAACGGCCGCTTCACCGGGACGCTGCTGCAGGTGTGGAACGAAGGCAAGTTCGGTGGCGGATACCGGGCGTTCCACCGGGAGATCCTCAAGGCGATGCCCGCGGTCCAGAGCCCCAACTTCTTCGTGACGGGCCGGAGCAACAAGAGGTTCCTGCGTCAGCGGCCCTTCACGATCTGAACCGCGTGACCCGAACCGCGTGACCCGAACCGCGTGACCCGAACCGCGTGAGCTGGAGCCGGCTGCCTGGCGGTCCGTCGCGGCGACCGACCGAGCCGCCGGGTTGAGGCGGATTCGAGGCTTCTTGTTGAGGCGGACTTGAGAGTCACGTAGACGCGCTACGGATTTCGTACCCCAAGTGCCCCGACACGCCCCTCAGTTCGTCCACAACGTGAGACGGCACCGTCCTTCACTGGTCCAACCACGGAAGAACGCGCCCGAATTGGCGTGGCTGAGACTGATTCATACCGCCGGAATCCTTCACGTGACAGAGAAAGTGTCACGTGTTGCCGGAACAGGGTTGTCGCGTACATGGCCTGTTGCTTCTACTGGCGGTCGCACGGAATCCGTCTTCATCCGTGGAAGGAACCCCCCATGAACCGTCCCCCAAGCAGACGTGCCAAGCGCGCCCTGCTCGCCCTCGCGGCCGCCGGCGGCTGCGTGATCGCGACCGCCGTGGCCGTTCCGGCCGCGAGCGCCGGCACCGCCGACGGTGCGAAGGCCGCCTACCAGGCGTCCTGCCCCGTCGGAGCCGAGATCAGCCAGGGTTACCACGAAGGCCACGACGGAGTCGACCTTGCCGCCCCGATCGGTACGCCGATCTTCGCCGCAGGCCCGGGGGAAGTCACCGAGTCCGGCCCTGCTTCCGGTTACGGCCAGTGGGTGCGCATCAAGCACCCGGACGGCTCCGTCACCGAATACGGGCACATGAACGAGCGGTTCGTACAGGTCGGCGATACCGTCGAGGGAGGAGCGCGGATCGCCTCCGTCGGCAACGAGGGCCAGTCGACCGGTCCGCACCTGCACTTCGAGGTCCACATCGACGGGGGCACGGGCGTCGGCGACGACCCGCTGGCCTACATGTCCGAGCGCGGCGTCTCGCTGCCGTGCCAGCCCTGACCGGTTGATCCGCCGGCTCGCCGGCATCCGACCGAATCCGGTCGGGGTCCCCGACGGCTCGACGCCATGAGGGCCCCGACCCCCGAGGACCGACGGCGCGACGGCCCAGGCTGATGTCCCAACGCCCCCGTGGCAGACGGCACTTCGGACGTCGCGCCGTCGACCGCGAAGGCGTGACGCGCAGGACCCAAGGGCGTATCACGCCAACCCCCTGGCACCGGCCTTGATCCGGCGCGCCGGCCGGCGCCAGGAGCTCGATCCCCCCACCACGTGCCGGAGCCGGATCCAGAGAGGCAACAGAGCTGATGAACACACGGAAGAGAGCCCTGGCGGCGACGCTCGGAGGCGCCCTCGTCGCGGGCCTGGCCGTGGCCGGTCACCAGGCGACGGCCGCCACGCCGGAGGCAGAGCCGACGATGAACGAGGCCTTCACCGAGGCCGCTTCGGAGTTCGACGTGCCCCGCGACCTCCTCGTCGCCGTGGGCTACGCCGAGACGCACCTGGACGGACACAAGGGCGAGCCCAGCCAGGACAACGGCTTCGGCGTCATGCACCTGGTCAGCAACCCCGAGCGCAAGACCCTGGAGCAGGCCGCCGGGATCACCGGCGAGTCCGAGGCGAACCTGAAGAAGAACGACGCCGCCAACATACGCGGCGGCGCCGCGGTGCTCCGGGCGAAGGCCGACAAGGCCGGCCTGAAGGCGTCCGACCGCAAGCGCGTCGAGGCCTGGTACCCGGCCGTCGCCGCCTACGGCGGTGCCGGCAGCGCCTCGCTCAAGCGCCTCTACGCCGACGCCGCGTACGACTTCGTCAGCAATGGCATCCCGGCCAAGGGCACCAAGGTCCGCATGTCCCCGGAGAAGGTCACGCCGGAGCGCGGCAAGCTCGCGAAGGCGCAGGCCCCCGGCGCGGGCACGAAGAGCGAGGACTACCCGCCGGCGATCTGGAACCCGGCCGACCCGGCCAACTTCAACACCGGCCGTGATGCGGCGATCTCACAGGTCGTCGTCCACGTGACCCAGGGTGCGTACGCGGGGACGATCAGCTGGTTCAAGAACCCCGAGGCCGAGGTCAGCGCGCACTACGTGGTGCGTTCCTCCGACGGCGAGATCACCCAGATGGTGCGCGACGCCGACACCGCCTGGCACGCCAGGGGCGGCAACGCCTCCGCCATCGGCATCGAGCACGAGGGCTTCGTCGACGACCCGTCCTGGTTCACCGACGCCATGTACCGCGCCTCGGGTGCCCTGACCAAGCATCTGTGCGACAAGCACGGCATCCCGAAGGACCGTGCGCACATCGTCGGCCACAACGAGGTCCCGGGGAACGACCACACGGACCCGGGCCCCCACTGGAACTGGGACACGTACATGGGCTACGTGAACGGCTGAGCGGACAGCTCACACAAGTGGGGAGCGCTTCGGCGCACGAGTAAGTGATCCGGCGGCCCGGCGAAGGGCCGGGCCATCGGGTCGTTCATACGAGGGCCTCCGGGCTCCGGGAGCCGGGCCCGGAGCCCGGGGGTCCTCAGCTCCGTCCGGCGCGGCCGGCCACGTGCCCGCGCGGTGCGCGGAGCCCCGCGTCCGTCCCCGTCCGCCCGTCATTCGAGGGCGGGCAGTTCCTCACCCTGAACCGCCTGCACGTCCAGCTCGATCCTGAGCGTCGTGCCGATCGCGGCGATCCCGGCGGCCACGATCTGGTTGTAGTTCATCGCGAACTCCTCGCGCTTCAGCTCCGCCGTCGCACGGAAGGCCGCCCTGGTGCCGCCCCACGGGTCGGGCCCGTATCCGAGGTAGGTCAGGCTCAGCGACACGTCCCGTACGACTCCGTGCATCGCCAGCCAGCCGTGCACCGTCCAGCGGTCGGTGCCCGCGGGCTCGACGGCGTGGCTGCGGTAGGTGAGCTGCGGGTGCCGCTCGGCGTTGAGGAAGTCCTCCGAACGCAGGTGCGCGTCGCGTATCCGGTTGCCCGTCTCGATGCTCGCCGCCTGGATCACGGCCTCCACCGACGACTTGTGCGGCTCCTCGTCGATCTCGATACGGGCCTCGAAGTCGGTGAAGCGGCCGTGCACGCTGGAGATCCCCAGGTGCTGTGCCGTCGCTCCCACCGTGGAGTGGACGGGGTCGACGGTCCACGGCCCGGGCGGCGGCAGTTCGTTGCCCCCTTCCCGTACGAGCACGAGCGTCCCCAGGTCGGCCCGTCCCGAGGCGGTCACCAGAGCGGTGGCGGCGGCGGGCGCATAGCCCAGAGCGGTCGCGATCACCGTGTACGGCCCCGCGGGCAGTGCCTCCTCGCTCTGCGCGATGCCTTCGTCGTCGGCCTCCACACGGAGCACCTGAACGCCCGTCATGTCGGTCACGGTCAGCACGGCGTGCTGTACCGGCCACCCCTCGTGGGTGTGGATCTGCGCCCGTACGCCTGCGCCTGCCATCGTCCGATTCGCTCCTTCTCGTTCGGGCCCGGTACGTGCGGCCCGCCCCGTGACGGGTCCGGCAATCCGGTGCCGGGGCCGTCCCGCCCGACGTCCCCGGCCCAGTCTTCCTTCCGCATCCGGCGGGCGGGAAGTGCGCTGCGGGATCTTCCGGTTCCGGTCTGCGCACCTCGTCGTCCGGGTCGCCGGGCAGCCGTCCGGCGTGGCCCGGCGCCCGCCCGCCGTCCGCTTCGGCGGGTGCGCGACGCCGACGGCCCTTCCGGCCCTCCCGGGCCTTGCGTCCCACCGGGCCGACCGTCCCGCCGCACCGACCGCCCTTCCGGGTCCTCCGCCCGGAAGGGCCTGCCGGGGCCTACTCGTCCGGGTGGTGCAGCTCGATGTCGTGGGAATCCGGACCGGCGCCCTCGACGTTCAGCGCCGTCGCCACCGGCGGATAGCCGCTGGCGATGATCGAGTAGTCGCCGGCGTCGAGGTCGGTGAAGCCGTACGCGCCGTCCTCCCCGGTCGTCGCCGTGCCGACCACGTTCCCCGCGGCGTCGACGAGCGTCACCCGGGCGTCCGGCAGCGGACTCGCGTCGACTCCGGCGCGGATCACGCCCTGCACGCGCGCGCCCGCCGCCAGATCCACCTCGATACGGGTGATGCCCTGCCCCTCGATCTCCACCGGCCGCGCCATGGGCCGGTAGCCGGGAGCGTTGACCGCGAGCGTGAAGGTGCCGGTGACGAGCTCGTCGAAGGCGAACTCACCGCGCTCACCGGTCCGTCCGGTGGCCAGCACCTCGCCCCGCTCGTCGGTGACCACGACCATCGCGGAACGCACGGGCTGCCCGTCGCCGGAACTGCGCACGCGGCCGGCGAGACCGCTGGTCGCCGACAGCAGGACGTCGTGGCTCAGCGGCTCTTCGCCGACCGTGACCGTCGTCGCCTGCGGCTGGTGGCCGTCGGCGGCGGCGATCAGGACGTAACTCCCCGGCCCGGGGGTGTCCATGCCGTAGCGGCCGTCCGTACGGGCCACGGAGCGGCCCAGCTGACGTCCGCTCAGCGAGATGAGCGTGACCGCCGCACGGGGCACGCCCCTGCCCTCCGCGTTGCGCACGGTGCCCAGCACCGAGTGCCGGGAGGCCGCCAGCGGCTCGTTCGGGTCGGGCTCACCGGCGGCCGGCGCCGCGTGCTGACCCATGTGGCCGCCGTCGCCCGCACCGGTGTAGCCGGGCGGGTAGGCGGTGGGACCGCCGAAGCCGGCGTGACCCGCGGCGCCGTCCGCCCCGTGCGAACCGTCCTGCCGGAGGTACGCGGCCGCCGCGTCGTCCCCGCCTGCCGCGGTGGTCTGGTCGATGCCGGACGTCGTCCTGAGCGGCACCTCCTTGACGAACAGCACCAACAGCAGGCCGAGCAGCGCGACGGGCGCCGCGTAGAGGTAGATGTCGCCGATGCCGTGTCCGTACGCCGATTCGATGACGTCCCGTATCGGCGCGGGCAGCTTGGCCAGGTCCGGGATGTCGCTGCCGGCACCGCCCGTCGGCCCGCCGTGCTCGACGCCGAGCTTGTCCAGGCCGTCGTTCACGTAGTCGGAGATGCGGTGGGCGAGTACCGCGCCCAGCACGGAGACACCGACGGCGCCGCCGAGCGAGCGGAAGAAGTTCACGGACGAGCTGGCCGCGCCCAGGTCCGTCGACTCCACCTGGTTCTGCGTGGCCAGCACCAGGTTCTGCATCATCATGCCGACGCCCACGCCGACACCGGCCATGAAGACCGCCAGGTGCCAGTACTCGGTGTCGTGCCGCATCGTGCCCAGCAGGCCGAGCCCCGCGGTCAGCAGAACGCCACCGGAACAGAGCCAGATCTTCCACTTGCCCGTGCGGCTGATGATCAGCCCGGAGAGCGTGGTGGACAGGAACATCCCGACGATCATGGGGATCGTCATCACACCGGCCATCGTCGGGGACTCGCCGCGCGCCAGCTGGAAGTACTGGCTGAGGTAGACCGTCGCACCGAACATCGCGATGCCGACGAACATCGAGGCCAGCGACGTCAGCGTGATGGTGCGGTTGCGGAAGAGCCGCAGCGGGATGATTGGCTCGCTCGCCTTGGCCTCGACGAGGATGAAGAGCAGCGTCAGCAGCAGCGAGCCGCCGACCATCGCATAGCTCTCCCACGACAGCCAGGCGTACTTGTCACCCGCGAACGTCACCCAGATCAGCAGGAGCGAGGCCGCCGCGGCCACGAGGAAGGCACCCGCCCAGTCGATCTTCACGCGGCGCTTGACCAGCGGAAGGTGCAGCGTCTGCTGGAGCAGCAGCAGCGCGATGACGGCGAAGGGGATGCCGACGTAGAAGCACCAGCGCCAGCCGAGCCAGCTGGTGTCGGTGATGACGCCGCCGAGCAGCGGCCCGCTCACCATCGCGACGGCGAAGGAGGCGCCGATGTAGCCGGTGTAACGGCCGCGCTCGCGCGGGGAGATCATCGCCGCGATCACCGTCTGGGTCAGGGCGGAGATGCCGCCCATGCCTATGCCCTGCACGGCGCGCGACGCGATCAGCATGCCGGTGTTCTGCGCGAGACCGGCGCTGGCCGAGGCGAGCACGAAGATGACGATGGCCGTCTGTATCAGCACCTTCTTGCTGAACAGGTCGGCCAGCTTGCCCCACAGAGGGGTCGACGCCGTCATCGTCAGAAGCGAGGCCGCCACGACCCACGTGTACGAACTCTGCCCTCCGCCGAGGTCCGAGACGATCTGGGGCAGGGCGTTGGCGACGATCGTGGAGGACAGGATGGCGACGAACATGCCGAGCAGCAGCCCGGACAGCGCCTCCATGATCTGCCGGTGCGTCATGGGTGCGGCGCCGCCCGGCCCGTTGGGCGCGGGCATGTGATTCTGCGACGCGTCGCCCGCTCCGCCGCCGGAGCCGGCGCCCTGCACACCGGACGGTGTGGTCGTGGCCATTCTTTCCCTAACTCTTCTTCAGTGCCGTGCAGTGTTCCTGCTGTGACCCGAGGCCGTGATGGCCGAGGTGGTCGTGCGCGTGCTGTCCGTGCTGCCCGTGGTGTCCGTGGCCCGGCTGTCGCCGAAGCTCGCCCGCAGGCGCTCCAGCATCCCGTTCAACCGTGCTATGTCCTCCTCGGTCCACTCGTGAAGAATGCTCTCCAAAGTCCTGGTCGTGGCCTTGGAGAGCGTGTCCAGTTGTCGGCCTCCCCGCTCGGTGAGGCGCAGCAGCCGGGAGCGTCCGTCCTCCGGATCGGGCTCGCGCTCGACCCACCCACGCTCCACCGTGTGGGTGACGTGGCGACTGGTGACAGACATGTCTACCGCCATCAGCTCCGCGAGACGACCCATACGCATCTCGCCGTACCTGTGAAGGAGCGTCAGGACGCCGGCGGAAGCGGCTGGACAGTCCGCCGGAAGTCCCCGCATGAGCTCCCGCCGGACGGCGCCGAGCCCGCTGAGATGCCGGGCCAGTTCCTCATATCCGCTGCGTGCGGCTCGCGCGGGCATCCTCGCTCCCGATTATCGTTGCCTTAGGCAACCGTAGGTTCGGTTAGTTGCGATACGCAAATGATCCGGATGCAAGCGGAGGCAAAGAATCAGCAAAGCGGAGCTATGTACGAGGCCCGGACCCGCCTCCCGGCCGCCGCGACGGGGCTGTCCGCGTCCCCGGAGCGTTCGCTATCGTCCTGCCCCATGGCTCACAACCCGCATGCTCCGCAAGGCCCCGACCCGTCCCAGGACCCGGCAGGCAGCACTCAGATGTTCCGCGCCTTCGTCGACGAGGAGAGCGGCGGCGCCGGCGCGCAGCGCCCCGCCGCGGCGCAGGCGCCCTCCTCCGGCCCACGGGTCGGCCTGATCGTCGGCGTCGTCGCCGTCATCGCCGTCGTGGCGGCCGCCGTCTGGCTCGCGGTGGCCTGACGGCTCCGTCCGGTACCGCGGCACAGCCCGGGGCGCGGGCGTCTGCCCGTACGCCATGGACGCGTACGGGCAGAGCGCACACGCCGGCGCTCACTCCTCCGCTGTCAGCCCCTCACGCAGCTGCGCCAGCGTGCGCGTCAGCAGCCGGGAGACGTGCATCTGCGAGATGCCGACCTCCTCGCCGATCTGCGACTGCGTCATGTTGGCGAAGAAGCGCAGCATGATGATCTGCCGCTCACGCGGAGGCAGTTTGGCCAGCAGCGGCTTCAGCGACTCGCGGTACTCCACGCCCTCCAGGGCGCTGTCCTCGTAGCCGAGCCGGTCCGCGAGCGAGCCCTCGCCGCCGTCCTCCTCCATCGCGGGGGAGTCGAGCGAGGAGGCGGTGTAGGCGTTGCCGACGGCGAGCCCGTCGACCACGTCCTCCTCCGACACCCCGAGGGCGTGGGCGAGTTCGGTGACGGTCGGGGAGCGGTCCAGCGTCTGCGACAGCTCGTCGCTCGCCTTCGTGAGCGCCAGACGCAGCTCCTGCAGGCGCCTGGGCACCCGCACCGACCATGAGGTGTCGCGGAAGAAGCGCTTGATCTCCCCGACCACCGTCGGCATCGCGAACGTCGGGAACTCCACGCCCCGCTCGGCGTCGAAGCGGTCGATCGCCTTGATCAGGCCGATCGTGCCGACCTGGACGATGTCCTCCATGGGCTCGTTGCGGCTGCGGAAGCGAGCCGCCGCATACCGCACGAGGGGGAGGTTGAGCTCGATGAGCGTGTCCCGCACGTACGTACGCTCCGAGCTGGGTGCGTCTTCCGGGCCGTCAGGACCAGGGGAGGCCTTGTCGAGCGCGGCCAGCCGCAGGAAGAGGGAGCGCGAGAGGGTGCGCGTGTCGATGGCGTGATCTCCGGGGGCTCCGGGGGCTCCCATGGCGTCGACGTCGTCGGTCGTGTTCTCGGTGAGCACCTTCGAGCTGCCCAGTTCTACGGACATGCCACCCCCTTGAGGTCGCGGACGGATCGCAGCGGCGCCCTCGGCTGAAGGGAGCACCTCCCCCTGCATACCGGAAGCACCGTCGCGGCAAACGCAGCTCTTGCAGAATGTCACAAGTAGGCAACGCGACGTAGCCCCATGTCGATAAAACTGCACAGCTGAGGAAGTTGAGCCGTCGGCATGGCTCACTCTGTCCGGTTATGCCTCGATTCGATTTGCGGCACGCAGGCGGGCGAAGCTCCGCGAGAGCAGCCGCGACACGTGCATTTGGGACACACCGAGCTCGGCGCTGATCTGTGACTGCGTCAGGTTCCGGTAGTAGCGCAGCAGCAGGATGCGCTGTTCGCGCTCCGGGAGCTGGACCAGCAGGTGCCTTACGAGATCGCGGTGTTCGACCCCGTCCAGCTCAGGGTCCTCGTAGCCGAGACGGTCGAGCAGACCCGGCAGGCCGTCCTCGCGTTCCTGCGCCGCCTCCAACGACGTTGCGCGGTAGGAGCGTCCGGCCTCGATGCACGCGAGCACCTCCTCCTCGGTGAGCTTGAGGCGCTCCGCGATCTCGGCGGTGGTGGGTGAGCGTCCGAAGGCCGTTGTCAGATCCTCCGTCGCGCTGCTGACCTGCACCCACATCTCGTGCAGTCGTCTCGGTACGTGCACAGTGCGGACGTTGTCCCGGAAGTAGCGCCGGATCTCGCCGATGATCGTCGGCATCGCGAAGGTGGGGAACTGCACGCCGCGCTCGGCGTCGAAGCGGTCGATGGCGTTGATGAGTCCGATGGTGCCGACCTGTACGACGTCCTCCATGGGCTCGTTGCGGCTGCGGAAGCGCGCGGCGACGTAGCGCACCAGGGGAAGGTTGGCCTCGATGAGTGCGGTGCGCACCCGTTCGTGCCCGGCGGTTCCGGGTTCCTGCTCGGCCAGCTGCTCGAAGAGCTCCTGGGTCAGCGCCCGGGCCTCCGCGCTGCGGCTCTCGCGGGTCTGGGTCGCCGCCACTCAGCCACCACCTCTTCGGGTCCGGGTCGGTCTCGCTCCACGCATCGGCCAAAAGCGGTCATAGCATCACAAGACATGTGCAACGTGCGCAAGCACCGTAATTTGCCGTGTTGGTGAGGAGTTGAGAAGTTTCGCCGTGTCCGTACGGACCCTTCAGACGAACGCCGGTACCGCCCGTGGGGCCGGATGACTCAATGCCGGGTGAGCGCGCGGCCCTCGCAGCGGTGAAGGGCGAGGGGCCGAATGCCGGGAGGCGGCGGGGCGTACGGAGGGGCGTACGGAGCCGCGTGCGGAGCCGCGAACCGAGAGGGGCGCGGCGAGCGCCGGCGGGCGGCGGGTGCGCAACCGTGTGTGCGGCGGGGCACCGGCGGAAGCTCGGGGGAGAGCGCCGGACGCTTGCTCGCGGGGTCTGCGGACCCGCGGGGAGGGGCGGCCGAGCGGGAGGCCGGGCGGCCGGCTACCGCACCACCTCGGTCATGAAGTTCCCCACGCCCTGCGCCGCGCTCGATATGCCTTCGAAGCCGATCTGGACGAGGTCCGCCGCCCTGGCGGGGGAGGTGATGATCGTATACAGGGCGAAGACCGCGACTACATAGATCATGATCTTCTTCGCCTGCACCATCTCGCTCCTCCCGCAGCTGCCTGGGCTCCCCCTCTTCGCAGTCGGGTGAGTCTAACCACCGGTGCGGGCGGCTCGATCCATACGTACAGCGGCAAAGTGGCTGCAATCAGGGCTCTTTGACCAGTACCTCACTCGTCGTTCCCTGATCGTTGCATCTGCTTCACAACGAGCCGGTCCGGCCGGACGGACGGGAGGGACGGCGGCGCGGGAGCGGCGAGGGTCCGGGGGCCGGGCTGTGCCGCCGGCGGCTGTCCGGCGGTGGTCCGCCGGCCGGCCCCACTTCGTCCGCTTCAGCCGCGGCCCCCACCCATGGCGTCCCTGGCCCGGTCCACGAGGGAGGCGAAGGGGCCGACGGTCCACTGGGCCGCGGGTGAGCCCGCCGCTGCCGGATGCGGACGGGTGGGAGCGGCCCTCTCCGCCTTCCGCAGCCGTCGGCCCATCTTCTGCCGCTGCTCCTGTGAGCAGCCGGCGCGTACAGCGGGGAACTCCTCCTGCTCCTCATGGTCGGCGTGATCACCGACCGCCTTCTCGAACTCCGTGAGCTTCGCCTCGAATTGGGAACCGGCGAGGTCCATCCGCTCCAGCTCGGCGAGGATCCGTCCGGCCTCCGCCTCTTCCTCGTTACGGTTCATCGCTTCGCTCTCGCCGGCCTGCTTCTTGGCGACCGGACGCAGGATCATCTCCTCGGCCGCCTCGTGTACGGCCAACTGCGCCCTCAACTCACTGAACTTCGCCTTCTTCTCATCGCCTCGCGCCATGTGGACCTCGGCGAACAGCTCCCGGATGCGGGCGTGTTGGGTGAGCAGGATGCCGATGATGTCGTCCTGCGGCAGCTTCGCCGCCTCGGCGCGTTCAAGTGCTGCGTTGCTCACGGAGCTCACTCCTCGCTACGCCGGCGTCGTCACACCGTCCGGCCCCCGCCGGCGAGCGGACCGGGCGGGCAACGTCAGTCGTTTTCCGGGTGACCGCGCCGCCGCCTGGGCAAACACCGCCACGCGGGCGTGCCATCGTGGTGCCATGACCATCGAAGTTCGTCCCGCTTCGGTCTTCGAGGACGTCCGTGCCGTGCTCGGCCCGAAGTCACCGGGGGCCAACGTCTGCTGGTGCCTGAGCTACCGGATCCCGTCCAAGCTCAACAACGAGCTCCGCGGCCCCGCCCGTGGCGAGTACGTCGCCGAGCTGTGCCGTGCCGATCCCGCCCCGGGGGTGCTCGCCTACGACGGCGACGAGCCGGCCGGCTGGGCCGCGGTGGCGCCGCGCTCGGAGACGTCCTTCGCGCGCAACCGGAAGATCCCGCACGTCGACGGCCTGCCGGTCTGGTCGTTGTGGTGCATCCGAGTGCGCCCCGGCTACCGGAAGAGGGCCATCTCGCACGCGCTCATCGCCGGCGCCGTCGAGTTCGCACGTGCCAACGGCGCACCGGCGATCGAGGCGTACCCCCTCGACAACGGTGACGCCAAGGTCGACCTGACGATGGCGTACGCCGGGATCCGGACGAACTTCGAACGCGCGGGGTTCGCCCACGCCGCCGGCACCACCTCGGTGCTGGCCGGCCATCCACGGATCCTGATGCGGCTCGACCTGCGCGTGTGAGGGGGCACTCGCGCGACGAGCCGGCGGAGTCGGCGAACCCTGGGCGGCACACGCCGAAGGGGCGGCCCTCTTCCGGGTCCGCCCCTTCGTTCATCTGCGGTAGCGGTGGGATTTGAACCCACGGAGGGTTGCCCCTCACTCGCTTTCGAGGCGAGCTCCTTCGGCCGCTCGGACACGCTACCGAGACGCACTCTAGCCCAACGGGTGCCGTGTGCCGAAATCCGTTCCGGGGCCGCAGCCGGAGGTCCGCGACGGGACCGCCCGCGGCATGGTCGTCGCTCAACGGGTGTCCGGGGACCCCCGGAAGAAGTCCGTGAGCAGGGCGCCGCACTCGTCGGCCAGTACGCCGTGGATCACCTCGGGCCGGTGGTTGAGGCGGCGGTCCCGTACGACGTCCCACAATGAGCCGGCAGCTCCGGCCTTGGGATCGACGGCGCCGTACACGACGCGTTCGAGGCGGGAGAGCACGGTCGCGCCGGCGCACATCGTGCACGGTTCCAGCGTGACCAGCAGGGTGCAGCCCTCCAGCCGCCACTCGCCGTGCAGGGCGGCGGCCGCGGCGCGGATCGCGATGATCTCGGCATGCGCCGTGGGGTCGCCCCACGCCTCACGCGCGTTGTGGCCGCTCCCGATCACCTCGCCGCCGGGGCCGAGAACGACCGCCCCGACGGGTACGTCGCCGCTCTCCCGTGCCCGTACGGCCTCGTCGAGAGCCCGGCGCATCGGGGCCCGCCAGCGGTCGCGGACGGGATCCGGCACGGCGGAGCCGGCACCGGAAGGGGCACCGGAGCCGGCCTCGGAAGCGGCGTCGGTCATGCGGCCAGTCTCTCCTGCCGTGCCGGCGGACCGGGGCTACCGCACGGCCTCCAGTACGTCCGTGCAGCCCAGCGCGTCCGCGATCTCGCTCAGTGCGTCCTCGGGAGCGAGCGAGAGCAGGGCCTTGTCCTCCATTCCGAGGTCGGCGAGCAGGTTCGCGTCGCCGAGCGGACCGATGGGTGTGCCCTCGGACGCCTCCGCTCCGCCCTCGTCGGCGTCGGCCTGGTCCTTCGACTCCGGCTCGCCGTCCTCGGTGCCGTCCAGCTCCACGAGCTGGTCCAGCGCGTCGGGGTTCTCCGGCTCGCGGCCCAGCAGCTCGTCGGAGAGCAGGATCTCGCCGTACGAGCTGCGCATGGCGGCGGCGGCGTCCGAGACGAAGACGCGCGGGTCGTCCTCGCCCTCGACCCTCACGACCCCGAACCACTCGCCTTCCTGCTCGATGCAGGCCAGCACAGGTTCGTCGTCGGTCGCGGTCTCCCTGGCGAGATCGGCCAGATCGGCCAGGGTCTCCACATCGTCGAGCTCCGTGTCGCTCGCTTCCCACCCGTCTTCGGTGCGCGCGAGCAGTGCGGCGAAATACACCGTGACTCTCCCACTGGTTTCTGAGGTGCCCGATGGCTGCTGACGAGGACTTCGCCCCGCCCCAATCGGAATCGTGGCAGAAACCGCGGCCGGGCGAAGGGTCTTCGACAGTGCGTCGTGCGGGTGTTTGCGCAGATCTCTTGTGCGGACCCTGTGATGAGAACACAGGGTGACCGTTTCTTGACCAGGTGTTGTGATTTGACGGCGTCTGTCCCGTGGGGACTTCACCGAGCGCACATCATCGCCTCACCAACGGAACGTACGCATCCGCATTGCCTGACGCATCCGCGCCGTGCGGGTACGGCGCGGCTGTACGCGGTCGCGCAGCTCTCTGGCCTCGTTCCGCTCGCGCAGGAAGCGGGCCCGCCGGCGCAGCCGCTCGGCGTCCCCCTTCGCCTCCCCGGCGGCGGACGCACCGCGTGCGGTGCCGCTGCTGCCACGGGACTTGGCCGAGTTGCGCGACGAGCTCACCTTCCGGGCGCGGACATGGCCGGGATCTCCGGCCGGGCGGGCGTTTCCGGTGTTCCCCGGGTTCTGCGAGTCGGACATCTGTACACCTCCGGCATACTTGACCACTTTCCCCTGTCGCCGAGGGGTACGCCAGTACGAGCCGTACTCATGCCTCCGCTAGTGTCAGGCACATGCGCATCCACGCCGTCGACCACCCGCTGGTGGCGCACAAGCTGTCCACGCTCCGCGACGAGCGCACCGACTCACCCACTTTCCGGCGTCTCGCCGACGAGTTGGTGACGCTGCTCGCGTACGAGGCGACGAGGGATGTGCGTACCGAGACGGTCGAGATCACCACTCCCGTCACCGCGACCAGCGGCGTGCGCCTGTCCCACCCGCGCCCCCTCGTCGTGCCGATCCTCCGGGCGGGGCTGGGCATGCTGGACGGCATGGTGCGGCTGCTGCCCACGGCCGAGGTCGGCTTCCTCGGGATGATCCGAGACGAGGAGACCCTCCAGGCGTCCACCTACGCCAACCGGATGCCGGACGACCTCTCCGGACGCCAGGTGTACGTGCTCGACCCGATGCTGGCCACGGGCGGGACGCTCGTCGCCGCGATCGGCGAACTGATCCGGCGCGGTGCCGACGACGTGACCGCGATCTGCCTGCTGGCCGCTCCCGAGGGCGTACGCATGATGGAGCGCGAGCTGTCGGGGACTCCCGTGACCGTCGTGACGGCCTCGATCGACGAGCGGCTCAACGACAGCGGCTACATCGTTCCCGGGCTCGGCGACGCGGGCGACCGCATGTACGGGACCGCGCGCTGACCCTCGGCCGGTTCGCCGGTGAACTCGCCGGTGAACTCGGCGGGGACTTCTGCCGGGGACTCCGGCCTGGGACGTCAGTCCTTGCAGCGGCTGCGGGACGGTGACGGCTCGGGGTCGGAGAGCGCCGTGAGCGCGGCGTCGGCTTCCTTCTCCTCGGCGAGCTTGTCGTACGCCTTGCCGATGACGAAGTCCACGTCGTCGCCCTTGCGGTCGTCGAACCGTGTGTCGGCGCCCTTGAACTGAGTGCCCAGCACCTTCAGGCGGGCGTCGCCCTTCTCGCCGGGAGCGCCCAGCAGCACACCGGTGTTGTCGACCTTCTTGTCGAACTCGGCAGGGGCGTTGGCCACCTTACCGATCTTGAATCCCCGCTTCTCCAGTTCGTCGGCGGTGGACTGGGCGAGACCGCTGCGGTCGGTGGCGTTGAGGACGTTGACCTCGACCGAGGAGGGATCGGGGAGTTCGGCGTTCTTGACGTCCTGCTTCGCCGACTTCGCGTCGGTGGCGCAGTCCCCGCCCTCCTTGCCCTTCGAGCTGCTGCCGGCGGCGTTGGCGGAGCTGCCGCCCGAGAAGATGTCGATGAGTTGGAGAGTTCCCCACCCGCCGAGTGAGAGGGCGCAGACGGCGGCGAGCGAGGCGAGCACGATCCTGCGACGGTTTCGGGGGCGGCGCATGCGGGGGTAGCGATTTCCCGTGATGCGGTACTTTCCGCCCATGCCGGGGGGAGTCAGCATGCTCATGGGCGCAGAGTAGTGCGGTATCGAGGCAATGCCTACTAGATGATCAGCGGTTGTGACGTGGTGACCCTGAAAGGGCTAGGGGCTGTCCGGCGGATCGTCGCGAGTCCGCGAGCACCCCCTGGCGGCGGCGGGCGTCGCCTCAGTCAAGCTCCAACACGCGCGCGTGCAGCACTTGTCGCTGCTGCAGAGCGGCTCGCACGGCGCGGTGCAGACCGTCCTCCAGATAGAGGTCGCCGCTCCACTTCACGACATGGGCGAAGAGATCTCCGTAGAACGTCGAGTCCTCCGCCAGCAGGGTCTCGAGATCGAGCTGCCCCTTCGTGGTGACGAGCTGGTCAAGGCGCACCGGCCGTGGGGCGACATCCGCCCACTGGCGGGTGCTTTCCCGGCCGTGGTCGGGGTACGGCCGCCCGTTTCCGATTCGCTTGAAGATCACACGGAAAGCCTACCGGGCCATCGGCTCCGGGCGCAGCTTCCCTTGGTTCTTACAGGTGCCCGTGGCAGGCGTCCTCACGGCACCGGGGCGGCCGTACGGACGGCGGCGCAGCGGCCTCTTGATGAGGCGGAACCAGGCGGCGGCGCCGGAGCACGCCGGGGCGCGCGCACCCGGTGCCCGCGCCGCGCGAGGGGTTTCGAGGTGTCGCGCGGGCGGGGCACCGTACGGGGTACGGCGGGACGGCGAACGGACGCGCCGGTGACCGGCTCCGGTGCTCCGGCGCTCCGGCCGGCTGCTCGGCAGCCGGCCGGCTCGGCGGATCGACGGCCGGCGGTCCCGCCGGTCACCGGTTCCGGCGACCAGGCGCGTCCGTTCCCGTGAGGGCGCCCGCGTCAGGGGAGGTCGCTGACGTCCTGTGAGTAGTGGCCCACGGCGTCGGCGATCACCTTGACGTTCAGGTCGAGCGCCTTCCTGTTGACGTTGTCCAGGTCGTCGCACTCCTGGTGGTAGCAGCCGTCGTACGCGGCACCCGCCTGGCCGCCCCACAGCGTCTGCTCCTCCGCGGACTTGATGCCCTCCGCACCGGTCTTCGAGCCGCCGGCCGGGATGCCCGCGTCGATGAACGGGCCGTAGTCGGAGCGGCCGTCGAAGTCGGCGCCCCGGGTCTCCTCGCCCTGCGACTCGATGAAGTCGACGATGCCGCGCTCCAGTTGACCCGATCCCTCCGGGCCGGGGCCTGAGCCCTCTCCGTCGGAGTCGTCGCCGTCGTGGACGAAGAGGCCGTAGTTGGGGGAGGCGATCATGTCGAAGTTGAGGTAGAGCGAGATCTTGTCGCGTTCGGCCTCGGAGAGTTCGGAGACGTAGTGGTCCGCGCCCCTCAGGCCGACTTCCTCCGCCGTCCACAGCGCGAAGCGGACCTTGTTGCCGTCGTGTCCGCCGCTGCCGTGTCCGCCGCCGTGCCTGGTGCCGCCCGCGGCCGCGAACCGGAGCGCGGTCTCCAGGATTCCGGCCGAGCCGGAGGCGTTGTCGTTCATCCCCGGGCCCTCGGACACCGAGTCGAGATGCGCGCCGAACATCGCGACGTGGTTCTCGTCGCCGCCGGGGGTCTCGGCGACGACGTTGGGCGTGCTGCGCTCCTCCTGGAACTCCCGCAGCTCGACGTCGGCGGTGACCTCGTCCGAACCGGCCTGCTCCGCCAGCGCTTCGCCGTCCTTCTGGCTGATTCCGCCCGTCGGGATGCGCCCGTTGGACGGATCCTCGAGCGTGCCGCTCAGCTCGCCTTCGGTGTTGTTGTAGACGAGCGCGACGACCGCGCCCGCGTCTGCCGCCGCCGCCTGCTTCTCCGCGAAGGTGCAGCCGCCGCGCTGGATCAGTGCGATCTTGCCCTTGTAGTCGCCGGACCCGTAGTCGGCCGCCGTACAGCCCGACGTACCGTCCTCATCCTCAGGGACGGGCGCGAGGGCCGCCTTCGTGCCGCCCTCGGGGGTGCTCTTGGTGTACGTCATCACCTTGACCGGCACGTCCCGCTCCTCGGGCGACGTGACCGCCATCTTCTCGGCGAGGGTCTCGCGGTAGACGAAGTCGAAGTTCTGGTACGTGACTTCGTAGCCCGCGGCCTTGAGCAGCGTGCCGGCGTACTTCGCGGAGAGCTCGTGTCCGCGCGAGCCGGCGGCGCGGTTGCCGCCCGTGTGACGCGCGATGGCCTGGAAGGCCTTGATGTGCCTCATGGCTCCCTTGGCGCCCGTACGCCGGACGAGCTTCTTCGCCAGCTCGTCGCCGTCCTTCGCCACTGAGGCCGACGCCGGCCCGGACGCCGGGCCTCCACGGGACGGGTCCGCGGCCGCGGGCGAGGCGGCGGCGAGAAGGAGCGGCGTGGCGAGCGCGGTCGCGGTCAGTGCGGCGAGGGAGCGGCGTCCGGGCCGCGGGCGCGGTCCGGAGGCGGGTCTCGCGGGGGAACCGGCTGTTCGGGGCGGTACGGGCACTGTCGGGGTCCTTCCGGTGCGTACGGCGGCAGAAGGCACACGAAGGGCCGGCGTGTCCGGCCTGGTGTGTGCCGTGTCCGGGTTGCGGACGTGTCGTACCGGAAAGCTAGCGGGCCCGGCGCCAACAGGGAACGGATGTGCCGCAGTTGGCGGCAGCCGGCGCCGGGGCCGCCTGTTGCCCGTGCGGCAGGGGGCCGTACGGGTGCAGTGCCTGCGCCGTCAGCGCCCCGGGCTCGCCGCGTGTGTACGTTCGCGTTCGCGTGCCACGGCGGACGGGTCCTTCCGGAACGCCCACGTCATCCTCGGCTCCATGGAGAAGCGGAAGATCCGCTGTACGGGCCGGGTGCACAGGGCGGTGATGAGGGCCGCCGCGAGACACGTGACGCCGATCGCGCCCAGCGGCGTGTGCACCCAGTCGGCCTCGTACCAGTCCCCGAAGCGGGAGCCCTTGGCGACGAAGCCGTGCAGCAGGTAGCCGTAGAGCGTGCCCGCGCCCAGCACCGTGAACCACATGCGGCGGCCCGGGACCCACGCCAGGAAGCATGCGGTGAGCACCATGGAGCAGCCGAAGAGCGCGAAGGTCATGATCACGCCCACCCACCACGGGGCGCCCATCTCCTGCGCGCTGTTGTAGTGGTAGAACCACGCGGCGTTCATCCGCTCCACCGCCCAGTAGGCGAAGACGAGCGCGGCCGCCACGACCGGCAGTGCCAGCAGCCGCGCGGAGCGGCGCCGTACCAGGTCGAAGTGCTCGGGCTTCAGGAAGAGCCCGATGACGAAGAACGGCAGGAACTGCAGTACGCGCTGGAGGTCGAGGTCGTCGCCGATGTCCGGGGAGACGCTCGCCAGGACCGCGATGGCCAGCGCCAGGGGGACGGGCCACCGCACGGCCTTCCACAGCGGTGTCGTCAGGCGCCAGATGAACAGCGCGGCCAGGAACCAGGTGAGATACCAGGGGTCCAGCAGGCTGACCGGGTACTGCGGATCGTCGTCCGCCCAGCGCTTGAAGAGGGTGTAGGCGACCTCGAAGAGGACGTAGGGCACCGCCACGCCCGTCAGCAGCCGCTTCAGCTGGTGCGGCTTGCCCTCGAAGCTGCGCGAGAAGTAGCCGGAGATCACCATGAACGCCGGCATGTGGAAGGTGTAGACGAGGATGTAGAGCGCGCCCGCGGCACGGGAACCGTCCCGCAGCGGCTCCCAGGAATGACCGAGCGCGACCAGCACGATCGCCAGGTACTTGGCGTTGTCGAAGAACGGGTCGCGCTGCTTCTGCTTGGGCCGCTCCGGGGCCGTCGCATCCGGCCTGCCGTGTTCCGGGCCGTCCGGCTTCCGGCCGTACGGAGCCTGCCGTTCGGACGGTTCGGCCGGTTCGGCCGGGGGGAGCGGTGCACGGGCCTTGCCGTGCGTCTGCAGTTCCTGGCTCACGGGACCTCCCGGGGAGGCCGTGACGGACGGGACGCCCGAGCGGGGCGGGCCTGAGGAGGGCAGGCCGGGGCGGAGCAGGAGGAGGGGAGGAGCATCGGCTTCACTGTATTAGCGCCGCCGATGTCCGCAAATTCGCCTCGCCCCGCCGCCTCTTGACGGCCGGTCAGCCGGGCTGTCCCGGCCTGGGATGGGCGGCGGGGCGGGGCTGCGGGGACGGATCGGGTGCGTCTCTTCCGGGGACTGGGGGTCGGTCGCACTCGTGTCGGGGTCATACAGGACGCGTTCCCCCGAACGGCCGTTCCGTGCGTAGTAGTTGACGCGTATCCGTCACCCTTCCCCGCGGCGGTACGGGCGCCGGGTACCGGCAGGGGTGAGGCGGGGGTGCGGAACGGGCCGCCGCCGGTGCGGCGGTGCGGGTCAGGCGGCTACTGCCGCCTCCTGGTCCTCCTCCTCGGCGGCCGGCTGTGACCCTGCCCGGCCCTCCCCCTGCGGCGTCTCCTCCCGCGCAGGCACGAGGCCGAGTTCCGACCGCGCGCTCTCCGTCAGCCGGCGGGCGTGGTGCAACCCGATTGCTTCGAGGGCGAGTTGGAGCTCGTCCAGGTCGGCGGCGGTGCGTCCGGGCTCCCGCCCCAGGCGCGCGTGTGTCTTCACGAGCCCGAGACGGGCCAGCGCCTCGCCCCTCGGCTCGCCCATGGCGCGGAACTCGGTACGTGCCCGCTCGTACATGTTCCGGGCCGCGGTGTAACGGCGCGCCCGGTAGAGGACGTTGCCCCGCATCTTGTGGTTGTAGGCGAGCGCGCTCGTGAGGTCCATGGCGCGGCACAGCTCGGCGGCCTCGGAGAGCAGGGCGAGCGCGCGTTCCGTGTCGCCGTCCCGTACGGAGACGAGGTCGGCGACGCCGCGGAGGGCCCACGCGCGGCCCCGCCGGTCGTCCGCCTTCTCGGCTATCGCCGCGGCCTCCTCGAACATCTCCAGAGCGGAGTCGTACGCCCCTGTGTTGCGCCGCATCTGCGCGATGCCCTCCAGGGCCCACACCATGTGACGGGCCTCGCCGCGCTCGCGTGCCTCGGCGAGCAGTTGTTCGTGGAGCTCGTCGACGGCCTCGTAGTCGCCCTGGATGCGGCCCGTCTCGGCGAGGCCGGCGAGCGCGTAGCCGCGGGCGAGGACGTCGCCGTCGCGTTCGCCCAACTCGGCCGCGAGCGCGAGCAGTCTGCGGGCCAGGGGCATCGCGCCGCGCTGGCGGGCGAGGGTGCCGCCGCTCCATGCCGCCCATGCCATCGCGCCGTGGTCGCCTGCGCCGCGCGCGGTGCGGTAGCTCGCCTTCCACGCCCGGTCGGCCTCGCGGGTGTTGCCCAGCCGCCGGTGCGCCTCGGCGACGGCGAGCGAGCAGCGGGCGGCCTCTCCAGGCGGGCCCTCCCGTTCGGCGGTGCGCAACTGCTCCGTCGCACGGACGAGTACGTCGGCCAGTGAGGAGTTGACCGACAGCGAGCCGAGCGCGCCCTGGTACTCGGGCGCGAATGCCTTGCCGTACATGCGCTTCCCTTCCGCGGTCCTGCGGGGACCGGACAGCCGCCGCCTATACACGGCGGGTATACATCGCGTGTATAGACGCCTCCGGAGGCGGGCGGGTTGCGTGGGGCGGGTGTGAATTTTCAAGCCTCGTACGCGAGTTGACGCGGGCCGCGACCATTCCGGCACGGGGTTTGTATGACTGTTTTCCGGGATGGATAGGGCACGACGGGCCCGGGTAGTGCTGAGCCGACCTGAAGCGGGACGCGGGCACAGCGAGCCCGCAACAGCCGTGCCGCAAGGGGGCGTTCGCGGCGCGGCCCCCGTACGAAGTGCGACGTGGGAAAGGCCGGGGCTGATCGGTGACAGCGGGAAACCCCTTCGAACTGCCGGACTTCTACATGCCGTATCCGGCGCGGCTCAATCCGCACCTGCGGCAGGCGCGCGAGCAATCCACGCAGTGGGCACGGGACATGGGCATGCTGGAGGGCTCCGGCATCTGGGACGAACGTGACCTCGCCGCTCACGACTACGCGCTGCTGTGCGCATACACCCACCCCGACGCGACGCCCGCCGACCTCGCCCTCGTCACCGACTGGTACGTGTGGGTCTTCTTCTTCGACGACCACTTCCTGGAGAGGTTCAAGCGCACACCCGACCGCGAGGGCGGCAAGGCCCACCTCGACCGGCTCGCGGAGTTCATGCCGATGGACACCTCCGCCGCCGTGCCCGAACCGGAGAACCCGGTCGAGGCCGGTCTCGCGGACCTCTGGGCCCGTACGGTGCCGCGCATGGCGGACGGCTGGCGGGCCCGGTTCGCCGAGAGCACCGCGAACCTGCTGGGCGAATCGCTGTGGGAGCTCTCCAACATCGGCGCGCACCGCGTCCCCAACCCCGTCGAGTACATCGAGATGCGCCGCAAGGTCGGCGGTGCGCCCTGGTCCGCCGGCCTGGTCGAGTTCGTGACGGGCGCCGAGGTCCCCACGCCGGTCGCCGCGTCACGGCCCATGCGGGTGCTGCGTGACGCCTTCTCCGACGCGGTGCACCTGCGCAACGACCTCTTCTCGTACCAGCGGGAGGTGGAGGACGAGGGGGAGAACAGCAACGGCGTGCTCGTGCTCGAACGGTTCCTGGAGTGCACGACGCAGGAGGCGGCCGACGCCGTCAACGACCTGCTGACCTCGCGCCTCCAGCAGTTCGAGAACACCGCACTCACCGAACTCGCCCCGCTGTTCGCCGAGTCGGGCCTCGACCCGCAGGCGTGCGCCGGTGTGCTCGCGTACGTCAAAGGGCTCCAGGACTGGCAGTCCGGCGGGCACGAATGGCACATGCGATCCAGCCGCTACATGAACGAGCGGGGCGGAGCGGACGACGGAACCGGCGGCGGTGCGGGCACCGGGCACGGCGCGGCGACCGGTGCGGCCGGCGGCACGCCGCCCCCGCCCCAGCCCTGGCTGCGCCCGGCCGGCCTCGGCACGTCCGCCGTACGGCCCGCCACGTTCGCCGGCGGCGTGCACACGACGCCGCGTGCCGAGTCGGCCCGCGCGCGCCGCTTCACCCACGTCCCGCACCGCAGGGTCGGCCCGTCGCGGCTGCCGGACTTCTTCATGCCGTTCACGGCCCGGCTCAGTCCTCATCTGGAGGCCGCCCGCCGCAACGTCGTGGCGTGGGCGCACCGCACCGGGATGCTCCAGCCCCAGCCCGGAGTGCCCTTCTCCCACGTGTGGGACGAGCGAAGGATCACCGACATCGATCTGCCGCTGTGCGCCGCGGGCATCCATCCCGACGCGTCACCGGACGAACTCGACCTCAGCTCCGCCTGGTTGGCATGGGGCACATACGGCGACGACTACTACCCGGTGGTCTACGGACGCTCCCGCGACCTGGCCGGTGCCAAGGCCGCCACCGACCGGCTCCCGGCCTTCATGCCCGTCGAGAACCCCGCCGCGACGCCGCCGCCCGCCAACGCGCTGGAGCGCGCGCTCGCCGACCTGTGGACCCGTACGGCCGCGCCCATGACCCCCGACGCACGCCACGCACTGCGCCGGGCCATCCAGGACATGACGGAAAGCTGGCTGTGGGAGCTGGCCAACCAGGCGCAGAACCGCATCCCCGACCCCGTCGACTACATCGAGATGCGCCGCCTGACCTTCGGCTCGGACCTGACGATGAGCCTGTGCCGCCTGTCGCACTCCGGACGCATCCCGCCGGAGATCTACCGCAGCGGGCCGATGCGCTCCCTGGAGAACGCCGCCGCCGACTACGCAGCGCTGCTCAACGACGTGTTCTCGTACCAGAAGGAGATCGAGTACGAGGGCGAGATGCACAACGGGATTCTCGTCGTGCAGAACTTCTTCGACTGCGACTACCCCGCGGCGCTCGCCGTCGTCGACGACCTGATGACCTCACGCATGCGGCAGTTCCAGCACGTGGCCGCCCACGAACTCCCCGTCCTGTACGACGACTTCGGCCTCGACGACCGGGCGCGCGGCACCCTCGCCTCGTACGTCACGGACCTGGAGAACTGGCTGTCCGGCATCAAGGTCTGGCACGAGGGCTGCCGCCGCTACCGCGAGGAGGACCTCCGGCACGCCCCGGACCCGCAGCGCCGCCCCGGCGCCCTCACGGGCCTGGGCACGGCGGCGGCGCGTATCAGGCAGGTCGCGAGGAGCGCCGGACAGGCGCCATCCCTGCGCTCGTCTGCCGACGCTGCTCCGACCGGCGGGAGAAGCGTTGGGTAGGCCTCGGGGCCGGTCATGACGGCTGGCGTGGCCGACCGCGCCTGCCCACCTGGGGAAGGGCGGCCAACTCGTTCGTCAGGTTGCTGTCCCGGATCTCGTGGCCGCTGGCGAAGCTCTTGAGCAGCACCTCGTCGCTTCTCGAGTCGTGCTTGTACGTGTAGCAGACCTCGTGCTGAAGGCACTGACGACAGAACCTGCTCGCGACGAACGGGGACAACGACACCGGGCCGTTCGGTGTCAGCACGTAGATGGTCCTCACTGCTGTGGGCTTTGACCATACGAATGTGCGGCGCTCGAAGTCGGGGTTGTTGCCGGTCACGTGATGCGCCACCACGTGGAAACTGTGGTCAAGAGACTGATACTCACTTGAGAGCGGCATGAGCCAAGGGAGGCTGCCGAGGCAACGGCTTCCGAGGAGAGCGCCGTTGAAGTGTCCAGCAATGTCTTCGATGCGAAGAGCCGCCTCCTCATGGGTGCGCGGCTTGTTCCCGTGAGAAGCCCTGTTGCGCTCGTCCTTCAGGGCGCGCAGGTGTGAGGGCAGGTCGGCCTCACTGCCCTGGGGGGCCAACGGCTCCAGGAGGCCGGGTGCGAGTTCGGGGTTGCGTTCGAGCAGTGGCGCAAGGGCTGCGAGCCAGCTCGTCCAGGTACCGAAGGTCGGGCCCGTACGCGAGTACGCGTTGCCCAGCTGCGACAACTGTCGTGTGATGGCCTCCTGTTGCTGGACCGTGCCGGGTGCCGCTGTCAGTACCTCCCTGATGAGGCCCGCAGAGGTCAGCGCGAGTGTGGCGGCGAGGATTTCGGCGGCGTTGAGCATCGCCTCGTATCGGTCCTTCGAGCTGTACGCCTGCTCGACCAAATGCACGGCCCGTGCAATGGGATGAGGCAATGTTCTGCGTGCCTCCGCCAGTACTTCGGCGGACAAGGCAGGTTGCGGCCTCTCTGCCCCCGCACCTCGGCCATTCGACCCGGACTGCTCAGCTGCGGCTCGGCCTGCCGACGGAAGACGGCGTTCGCCGCCGTGGGGAGTCGAGCCGGTCTGACGGAAGGCGCCGGTCCCGGGGGCGAGCGGAGGAGCGACAGGAGCAGCGGATAACGCCGTGGCCGCGGGGGCGTGCCTCGGCACGGTCGGGGAAGAGCCAGTGCGGGCTCGGTGCTGATAGCGCCAGCGCCTGATCAGTAACCGCAGCCAGGCAGGGAGCAGACCAAACGAGGCGGTGAAGAAGAGCGTCCCGAAAAGGACGTCGAACCACCGTGGTGTTGTGCTCGGCTCGGTGCTCGTAGCCATGGCGAATGCCGCCATCGTCCCCCAACCCACAGTCATCCAGAAGAACCAGTCCCGGTACACCGGGGCGTCGTAGAGACGGAGAACAGCGTTCGGGCGCTTTGGGAGGGGTAACGGCGGTGCCGAGGGGCCAGTAGTGTCCATGTACGTATGGTGCAGCCCTTTGTGTCCGATAACTAGCCATATCGGCAAACCAGTTGGATGCCAGGCCAGTTGGCGGCGCAATCGGTATGTGCGATCCCCTGCCGAATGAGGAAGCTCGAGTGTTCAGCGCCCGGGGGCGAGCTAGTACGACCGGGCGGCCGCCCGTCCGGGTCGGACGGGCGGCCGCGGCTCCCCCCGGTTCCGGGGCGCCTGAGGGTCAGCCTTCGCTGCTCTCGCCGCTGCTGTTCTTCTCGCCCTTGTCCTTGTCCTTGTCCTTCTCGAAGTCCTGGGTCGCGCACCACGCACGTACCTTCTTCAGGCCTTCCTCACGCTCCTTGAGCGTGAGCTTCAACTCGCCGCGGTCATCGAGGCGTTCGCCGAGGAAGTCCGCGATGACGCCGTGGTTCGCCTTCTTCGCGTTCTCGACGCGCCGCTCAAGGCGCTCGATGGAGCCGCGCGTCTTCAGACCCCCGTCGAGCCGGCGCTGGACCCGGTCGATCTTCTTGTCGATCTTCGGCGCGCGCTTGCACAGGGCCTTCGCACCGTCGCCCTTCGGCGGATGCTTCGCGTGCCGCTTGGCCTTCGCGTGGTGCCGCTTGGCCTTCGCGTGGGCCTTCTTGCGCTTGTCCTTGTCGTTCTGCGCCTGATCCTGCGAGGTGCCGGCCGACGCCGGACTGGCGTCGCTGCCGGTCATGGCCACCGCGGTCGCGGCACCCCCCGTCGCGAGCAGTGCGGCGACGGTGGACAGGGCGACGACGGTGCTCTTGGTCTTCCTCATCACGGTCTCTCCTCCTTGTAGGGGCGGCACGAGTGCGGATCGCCCGCGCGGCCCGCGACGCTAGAGACCGTCTTTGTGAATTCCCTGTGAGCCGGAGGCCGTTCCGATCAGCCAGTCACGCTGCGCCGGCAGACGGGGGTCCGCGTCGCTCTGCTCGCGGGGCGCGAGCGGGATGCGTACCTCGACGCGGGTGCCGGGCCGGCCGTCCGCCCTGTCCCGTATCTCGACGGTCGCCCGGTGCAGCGCCGCCTGCTGTGCGACGAGGGTGAGGCCCAGCCCCGACCCGCTGCTGCCCGGGCCGCGCAGGAAGCGCTGGAAGACGGCCGCCCGGCGGTCCTCGGGGATGCCCGGCCCTTCGTCGTCCACAGTGAGCACGGCCACGGGCCCCGCGGGCGAGGCGTACGAGCGCACCGCGACCTCCACGGAGGCGTGCGGGCGTCCCTCGCGCGCCGGGGCGTCCATGCGCCCTCGGGCGTCCATGTGCCCCGGGGCGTCCGCGCGCCCGTGCGTCAGTGCGTTGCCGATGAGGTTGTCGAGCATCGAGCGCAGTCCGGGCTCCCAGCCGTGCACGGTCAGTCCGGGCTCGGCGGCCGCCAGCCGCACCGCCGCCGTACGGTCGCGCCGCCGTGCGTCCGCGACCGCCGCCTCGGTCACCTCGCCCAGATCCAGTGGCCCGAAGGCGTCCGCCTCGACGAGGTCGCCCTGGCCCAGTTCGCGGAGCATCACCAGCAGGCCGAGCAGCCGGGAGTGCTCCAGCCGCAGGTCCTCCAGCACCTCGTCACGTTCCTCGCCGGCGAGTTCGGGGTGTGCGGAGAGGATCTCCAGATTCGTCTGCATGCTCATCAGCGGAGTGCGCAGTTCGTGCGCGGCCGACGAGGAGAAGGAACGGGCGGTTGCCAGCGCCTGTGCCGTACGGGAAGCCTGCTCGTCGTAGCGCGCGAGCACCGTGCGCAGGGTCTCGGCGAGGTCGTCGACCTCGGTGATCCTCGTCGGGGTGTGCTCCAGCCGCGAGCTGTCGGAGCGCGGATCGAGACCGCTGGTGCGCCGCTGCAGCCTCCGCAGCGGACGGCTCGCACGCGACGCCGCCGCCCACGCCAGCAGTGCGGAGACCGGGGCGGCGACGATCGCGACGGCGACCACTCGCTGCCGTACGAAGGCGAGTTGTGCCCTGCCCGTGGTGTCCGGGGCGAACAGCCACAGCGTGCCCTCGACCGCGGGCCGGTCGCGCTGCCCTCCTTGACCGCCTTGACCGTCTTGCGCGCCTTGGCCACCTTGTACGCCTTGTTCACCCTGTCCGCGCTGTCCGCCCTCTGCGCCCTGTCCGGTTTCTCCTCGCTCGGTTCCCTGCCCGCCCTTGGCGCCCTTCACCTCCACCGACAGCACGCGCCAGTGCTCCACCGTGCGCTCGCGGGGCATGCCCTCGGGCGTGCCCTCACCCCGCTCCCGCACGCTCACGGGCCGGGGCGCCGAGTCCGGAAGCCGCGTACGGGCATCCGGCTGCGGTCCGCCCGAGAACGTGCCGTGCGGGCCGACGACCCGGATGCCGACGTCCAGCGCCGCCGCGTACAGCCGCCGCTCACGCGCCTGCTCGGCGCGCGGCCGGTCCTTGGCCGTCACCCGCAGCAGCCGCCGCGCGTCCTTCTTCACCACGGCGGCCCGCTCCCGCAGATGCGCGTCCTGCTCGGCGTGGAGGTCCCGCGAGACCAGCGCGAGCAGCAGCCAGCCGGAGGCCAGTACGAGCACGGGCACTGTGAGGCCGACCGCCAGCGCGATACGTGTGGAGAGCTTCATCTTCACGGGCCTGCCCCTCACTTCTCCTCGCGCAGTACGAAGCCGACGCCGCGCACGGTGTGCAGCAGCCGCGGCTCCCCGCGGCTCTCGGTCTTGCGTCGCAGATAGCTGATGAAGGTGTCGACGGCGTCCGTACGCACCTCGAAGTCGTAGCCCCAGACGCGTTCCAGCAGCTGGTCCCTGGTCAGGACGATGCCGGCGTTGCGGGCGAGTACCAGGAGGAGCTCGAACTCGCGCCGGGTGAGGGGGAGCGGTACGCCGTCGCGGTGCGCCTCGCGGGTCGCGGGGTTCATGACGAGGCCGCCGACGCGGACGGCATGGGCGGAGCCAGGGGGGTCGGCGGGGCCGGCTGCACCGGCTGGGCCTGCGGGGCCGGAGGCGTGGCCTCCCGCCGCCGTTCCGTGCGCATCGCCGTCCCCCTGGCCGCCGCCCACCCGGCCGTCCGCCCGGCCGCCGCCCGCGGACCTGCCGGGCGCCCGTCTGCGCAGCAGCGCGTCGAGCCGCAGCACCAACTCCTGCAGCGCGAACGGCTTGATCAGGTAGTCGTCACCGCCCGCCTGCAGGCCCGCTATCCGGTCGGCTGTCTCGTCGCGGGCGGAGAGCATCAGCACGGGTACGTCGTCGCCGTCGCCGCGCAGCGCCTGGCAGACCTGGATCCCGTTCACGTCGGGCATGGAGATGTCGAGCACGACGACGTCAGCGGGCTGCTCCCGCATGAGGGAAAGCGCCCGCCCGCCGCCCTCGGCGAGCTCGACGGCGAAGCCGTTGAGGCGCAGTCCGCGGCGCAGCGAGCGCCGGATCGCCGCGTCGTCGTCGACGACCAGCACGCGGCCACGGTCACCGGCCGGCGCGGCGGCGTCCGGCCCGCCCGGCCCGCCCGGCCCGCCCGGACCATCAGGACCGCCCCGGGCGCCCCGCCCGTCAGGACCGCCAGGCCCGCCCCGGGCGCGATCGCCCGGCCCACCCGGACCGTCAGGACTGCCCGTACCGCCCGGCTGACCCCCGCCGCCGGGCCGACCCGTACCGCCCGGCCGACCCCCGCCGCCCGCTCCGTTCCCGCTCATCGGTCCTCCCTCACCGCCTCCCACCCGCCTCGCCTCGCCTGCCGCGTCGCGGTCGTCGCCTGCCGCGTTCCGCTTGTCTCTCGCCGCGGCACGTGTCTCTCGCCGCGGCACGCTCGTCCGTGCAGTCTGGCGTGCGCACCCCGCACCTCGCGAGCCCCGGTCGCCGGCCCTTCCCCTTGATCGACGTTTGCCGCACCACGATCGTGCGTACAACGGGTTTACTGGACGCGCTGGACCCGCCCCGCCTTCCCGCGCTGAGGCGTGAGGGATGGCCGGGCGCAGGGCACGGCGGCGGACTACAGGCGGCGGAGGTTTTCGGGATGGCAGCAGGACCGCGCGTACTGGGCATCGTGCTGGCGGGCGGTGAGGGCAAGCGGCTGATGCCGCTCACGGCGGACCGCGCCAAGCCCGCCGTCCCCTTCGGCGGCGTCTACCGGCTGGTGGACTTCGTACTGTCGAACCTCGTCAACGGCGGCGTCACGCGGATCGCCGTCCTCACCCAGTACAAGTCGCACTCGCTCGACCGGCACATCTCCACGACCTGGCGCCTCACCGGCCTGCAGGGCGACTACGTGACGCCCGTACCCGCGCAGCAGCGGCTCGGTCCGCGCTGGTTCATGGGCAGCGCGGACGCCATCTACCAGTCGCTCAACCTCATTCACGACGAACAGCCCGACTACGTCGTCGTCTTCGGCGCCGACCACGTCTACCGCATGGACCCCCGCCAGATGCTCCGGCAGCACATCTCGGGCGGCGCCGGCGTGACCGTGGCGGGCATCAAGGTGCCACGGGATCAGGCGAGTTCGTTCGGTGTGATCAGTACGGAGCCGGGCAGCGACCGCGTCAGCCAGTTCCTGGAGAAGCCCGACGACCCGCCCGTGCTCGCCGGCGACCCGGACCACGTCTTCGCCTCGATGGGCAACTACATCTTCTCCACGGACGTCCTCCTCGACGCCCTCCGCCGGGACGCGGAGGACGAGGACTCCGTGCACGACATGGGCGGCAGCATCCTGCCCCTGCTCACCGAACGCGGACAGGCGCAGGTCTACGACTTCGACGCCAACGAGGTCCCCGGCGAGCGGGACCGCGACCACGGCTACTGGCGCGATGTCGGAACGCTCGACGCGTACTACGACGCGCACATGGACCTCATCTCGCCCGAGCCGGTCTTCAACCTCTACAACCGCTCCTGGCCCATCTTCACCAACCAGGCGCAGCTGCCGCCCGCGAAGTTCGTGGCGGGCGGCATCGCGAGCGAGTCGATGGTCAGCACGGGCGCGATCATCGCGGGTCAGGTCACCGGCTCGGTGCTGGCGCCGGGTGTCGTCGTCGAGGAAGGGGCGGTCGTGCAGGGGGCGGTGCTGCTTCCCGGCGTACGGGTGGGCCGGGGCGCCGTCGTACGGCAGTCGATCCTCGACAAGAACGTCGTCGTCCCGGAAGGGGCGACGGTCGGCGTCAACAGCGAACACGACGCCGAGTACTGCACGGTGTCGGCCGAAGGCATCGTGGCCCTCGGCAAGGGCCAGCACGTACGCCTCTGATCCGGCAGGTGCTCGTCCGTCGGCGGGGCGAAGCCGCCGTCCGGGCCAACCGGCCCTGGACGGGTGTGGGTTGGCGCGTTGTTTGCGTCCGCAGACCGCCCGCCGGAGCCCGCCCCGGGTGACGGGGCCCGTCGGCCCTTGCGCCAACGGCCCCGGAACCGGGGCTGGTTCCTTACGGGGACGGGTCGATCACCCGGGAGCGGAGAGCGCGGCCCATCCCGGCGAATCGCCCACGCGGCCCGTTTGACGGTGCGGCAGCACTCCAGCACGGCGGGCGTGCTACCGCCGCCAGGGCATCCCCGGGAGGGGGCAGTGCCCCCGGTGACCGGGTGTCGCACGGCCAATCACCCGCCGTCAGAGCCCCGCGCGGCAGCGCGCCCCGTGTGAGCAACCGGGCACGTTACCTTCACCGTCCCCCTTCACCGACGGCCCTATCTTGATCACCATCCGTGGCTTTAAACTGCCGTAACCGCTGGTAAACACCGGTGTCTTCGCGGCCGTCCCGTGTCTCGGTTCCTCAGGCTGCCCCTGCTTCACCCCGCTGGAGAACCTTTTGCCTTTCGCCCGTCGCCCCGTCATGTCTGCACACTCACACCGCCGTGCGCCGCAGACGCATGCCAACGACTCTGTGCACCAGGGGAGTTCGGGCTTCCTCCGACGGGACTCGATGCGGCCGGCCTACCGTACGGGCTCATCCAGCGAGGCCCTCAGCGCCGCCAGGCGCACCCAGCTCAACAGGGGCCTCGGTCTCGTCGCCGGCGTCTTCCTGACGTACGCGCTCGCCTCCTGCTTCCTCCCCGGCCTGCTGCCCATGGAGGTCTACGGCGGCCTCCGCGTCGGTGAACTCTTCGCCCTCGCCCAGGTGTTGGTGATCGCCGCGGGCGTTCTGACCCATGACCGCCACGCGCGGCGGCACATCGAACCCCTCGCGGCGCGCGTAGCGACCCGCGAACCGGCCTTCCACGCCGAGGAGTCCCACCGCTCCGGGACGGCGGCCGCGTCCTCCGCCCCGACCCACGGCGACCCCGACGCGGACGAGTTCAACGCCTTCGACTCCTCCCGGGCGTTCGGGGGCCGGCGGACGGGTCGCGCGGTGAGGGCGACCACGTGACGCCACTCGCCGACGAAGGCGCCCTGGCCATCTCGGTCTTCCTGGTCTTCCTCGCGGGCTGCCTCTTCGTCTCCATGCTCGCCAGCCCGGATCTGCAGGAGGGCGCGGACGACTTCCTGGCGGAACAGGGCAACAGGCGCCCGCTGCCCCAAGGGCTCGCCCTGACGGGCGACTTCATCTCCGCGGCCGGTGTCCTCTACTTCTGCGGAGTCGTCGCGGTCGGCAGCTACGACGGCATCCTCATCGTCGCCGCGGCCGCCCTCTCGCCCCTGCTGCTGAAGGTGTGGCTGGCCGAACGGCTGCCCGGCGGGCCCGGCTGGTCGCTCGGCGACGCCGTCTCCCGCCGCCTGCCGGCCGGTCCGGCCCGCCGTGCGGCCGGAGTCGCCACGCTCGTGGTGTCCGTACCGCTGCTGACCGCGCAGCTCATCCCGATCGGCCAGATCACGGCCGCGCTGATGGGACTGCCGGGTCAGCTCGGTGAGATCGCGGGCATCACGCTGGTCGGCATCCTCATCGTCTCCTGCGTGGCGATCGGGGGCGTAAGGGGTTCCACGCTCCTCCAGATCGTCAAGACGGTCGGGTTCCTGCTCATCGCACCACTGCTGTGCGCGCTCATACTCGCCCGCTTCGACTGGGACTACGGCGCGGTGCTCGCCCAGGCCGCACAGGGCAGCGGCGTCGGCGACGCCTATCTCGCTCCCGGCCGTCTCTTCGGCAGCGACTTCACCGGACGCCTCGACACCCTCAGCCTCGCCGTCACCGTGCTCCTCGGCACAGCACTGATGCCGCACATGGTGACGCGCCTCTCGACCAGCGGTACGGCGGAAAGAGCACGCCGCGCGACCAGTTGGGCCGTCGCCGCCGCCTGCCTGCTCTGCGTCTCGGCCGCGGTCATCGGATACGGCATACAGGCAGTCGTCGGCGCGAAGGGACTCGACGAGGCAGGCCCGCAGGGCGGCAACAACCTGCTGCTGCTGGCCGCCGCCCTCGACGGGAGCGACCCCGACAGCCCTGGGAATCCAGGCTTGTTGCTGACCTTCATCTCCTGCGCGTTCTTCCTGACCGTCCTCGCCTCGGTGTCCGTACTGCTGCTGGCCGGCTCCGCCGCGATCGTCCACGACATGGGACGCAACCGGCACGCCCGCCCCGGTACGGGGCCACCGCACCGGCCCCTGCGGGCGCGGGTCGCGCTGGTGGCCGTCGGCGCGGTCTGCATCGCCCTGGCCGTCGCCGGACGCGGCGCCAACGCCCAGTTCTGGCTCACCCTCTCCTACACCGAGGCCGCCACCGTCGTACTCCCCGCGCTCGCCTGCGCCCTGACCTGGCGGGGACCGCGGGGCTTCACCCTGCGGGGGCTGCGCTGGTGCGTATACGGGGGGACGCTCGTCACGCTCGGGCTGCTCGCCCTCTCACCGGCCGTCTCCGGCAGCCCGGACTCCGTCCACCCGGACGGGGACTGGGCCGTCTTCCCCCTGTACGCCCCGGGCCTGCTCAGCGTGCCGGTCGGGTTCCTGCTGGCCTGGGCGGGCACCCGCCTCACCCCGGCCGCACGGGCCAACCCGGCAGCGCCTTCCCGGCCTCAACAGCCGGGCGCCGCCGACGACTTGCTCAGCGGCAGCGGAACGCACCGCCGCTGACGGCGCCGACGAAGGCGGCCCAGCTCCCGGCGGGGAAGACGAGCGCGGGCCCGTCCGGCACCTTGCTGCCCGAGTGGCCGCACCCGGGCGTGGCCGCTCGGTGAAGCGCGCCGTGCCGCGGAGTCAGACGCCTCCCGTGCCCGGCTGGGTACGTACGGGAGAATGACGCTGTGAGCATCCAAGACCTGGCAGACGTACTCGGCACCCGTGAGACTCCGACTCTGGAGTTCAAGCGCACCGCCAAGCGCGAAGGCAAGCGCGGTGACGCGATCGGCAACGCGGTCTGCGCGATGGCCAACGACCTGCCAGGCAAGGGCGGTGGCGACATCCTCATCGGTGTCGGTGACGACGGGAACCCGGTGGACGGCGTGGACACCGGCGACCGTGCCCTTCTGGCACTCACCGACCTGCGTGACGACGGACGTCTGCTGGACCGGCCTTCGTTCACGGTGCAGCCGGCGGTCTACCGTGGAAAGCCCGTCGTCCATCTGCACGTTCAGGCATCAGCCACTCCGCCTGTCCGCTTCGAGGGCGTGGTGTGGGTCCGGCCCGGTCCCACAACGAGGCGGGCGACTCGCGACGACGAGCGGGTCCTTGCGGAGCGCCGACGCGCTCTCGACGGGCCCTTCGACAGCCGGACGGTGGCAGGCTCGGGAATCGACGACCTGGACCTGGACCTGTTCCGCAGCAGCTACCTGCCTTCGCTCGTCGATCCCGAAGTGATCGACGAGAACGGTCGTCCGCTGCCTCAGCAGCTCGCGTCCTTGCACCTGACCAGCCCTGAGGAGATCCCTACGGCGCTCGGACTGCTGGCAATCGGGTTCGACCCTGGCAGCCGCATCCCTGGCGCGTACGTGCAGTTCATCCGTTACCAGGGAACAGGGTTGGACGCTCCGGTCGCGGATGATCAGGAACTGCGGCAGAACTTGGTCGGCACCGCGTCACGACTGGAGACCGTGCTGCGGGGGCATCTTCATACTCGCCTGGTCGAGGACGGCTTTCGCGAGACGCAGCGTCCTGACTACCCCTTGGAGGCGCTGCGAGAGGTGTGCATGAATGCGCTGATGCACCGGAACTACGAGACGTCGTACGCGCCCACACGCGTCGCCTGGTTCGACGACAGGATCGAGGTGACCAACCCAGGCGGCCCTTACGGCCAGGTGCGGAACGACAACTTCGACCGCGTGACCGACTACCGCAACCCGTCCCTTGCTGCGGCCATGAAGGGCCTCGGCTACGTCAACCGCTTCGGACGGGGGATCGGGCGCATTCAGGCATCTCTCGAACGCAACGGGAACCCGTCCGCGGAGTTTCAGGTCGATGAGTCGTCTTGGGCGGTCATCCTCTGGAAGGCCCCCGCATGACCTCTATCGCGCTGTTCAACAACAAGGGCGGTGTGGGAAAGACGACCCTCACCTATCACCTCGCCCATATGTTCCGCCGGCTCGGACTGCGTGTGCTGGCCGTCGACCTTGATCCACAGGCCAACTTGACCTCGATGTGTCTGGACGAGAGCGAGATCGAGGAGCTCTGGGAGGACCGGACCTCAGAGCTCATCGCGCAGGGTGCGGTGCCGCCTGCGCTCCCGGGATTCAGCCGAGTGCGTCCCGGGCAGACGATCGCCGACGCCGTGAAACCCATTCTCGAAGGCACAGGCGACATCGCTCCAGTGGAGCCCGCGGCCTTGATGGAAGAGCTGTGGCTGCTGCCCGGGAGCCTCGATCTGAGCAGGTTCGAGGACAAGCTCTCCATGGAGTGGTCCAGGACGTTCGCGGGTGACATGGCGGCAATTCGTACCACGACCGCCTTTCACCGGTCGGTGGCTCAGGCACGGGAATCCGTGCAGGCCGACATCGTGCTGCTTGATGTGGGCCCCAATCTCGGGGCCATCAACAGGGCAGCCCTCATCGCCGCGGACACCGTCCTGATGCCCTTGGCAGCGGACCTTTTCTCGCTCAAGGGCCTGACCAACCTCGGTCCCACGCTGCGCAATTGGCGCCGGGACTGGCGGCAACTGGTACTGCCCCGTATCCCAGAGGGGTTTCAGGCGCCCAACGCCGACATGACTCCGCTCGGCTACGTCATCATGCAACCTGAGATGCGGCTCGACCGGCCCGTGAAGGCGTACGAGCGCTGGCTGCGACGTATTCCGTGGGTATTCAGCGCCGCCGTGCTGGATCAGCAACCACCCTCCAGGGACGACACAAGGCACCGCATCGCCACGCTACGGAACTACCGCAGCCTGATGCCGCTTGCCCACGATGCTCGCAAGCCCATGTTCGACCTCAAGCCTGCGGACGGAGCCCTGGGCAGTACCCAGCAATACGTCCAAACCTGCTTCCGCGAGTTCCGGGCGTTGGCTGAAGCGATTCTGTCCCGGCTGGAGTACGAGAGTCGGTCCCGGTCTCCTAAGTAGCCGAGGTCTTCCGGGCCTGTCCGGTCGACCGGAGGTGCTCAGGTCGAGGACGCCCCTGAGGCGCTGACGGCGCCCACGAAGGCGACCCAGCTCCCGGCGGGGAAGACGAGCGCGGGCCCGTCCGGCACCTTGCTGTCGCGTACGGGCATCACGCCGGGGAAGCCGTCGGCGACCTCGAGGCAGCTTCCGCCTTCCCCGTTGCTGTAAGACGACTTGCGCCAGGTTGCGGTGCTCAGGTCCTGTGCGGTGCTCATGGCGTCGTGTAGTCCTTCGCGGTCGACTCGATGAGTGTCAGGGACGCCTTCGGCGACATCGCGGCGGCCCTGACCAGATCGTATGACCTCTGATATCGGTCGACCAGCGGCGGTTCGTCGATTAGTTGCCCCGTGTGGGCCCCTTCTGAGTAGACCACCGGTGGTGCATCAGGGAAGCTCATGATGGAGGCCATACTGCTCAGAGAGGCGTCGGCTGCCGCCGCGAACGGCTGCACCTGGACCATGACCCGGCGCGTTCGCCCCAACTCGGCGACGCGCAGAAGCTGTTCGCGCATCACCTCAGCCCCGCCCATCGGCACCCGCAGCACGGTCTCGTGAATGACCGCCCACAACTCCGGCGTTGCTGGGTCGTCCAGCAACCGCTGACGGTCGAGGCGCGCCCGTACGTGATCCTCGATCTCCTCCTCCGGCGCGAAGGGCAAGGTCGCCCGCGTCAGCGCCCGCGCGTACGACTCGGTCTGCAGCAGTCCCGGCACCAGCATGGGCGCGTACTCGCTGATGGTGGTGGCGAGCTTCTCCAACTCGGCCGCGTCCGCGAAGTAGTCGGGGTGCTTGGAGCGGCGGGCGAGCCGGCACAGGCGCTGGATGTGCTGTCCGCTGCCCAGCACCTCGTCGAAGAGCTTGGACACGTCCGTCTGCGGACGCCGTACGGCCGACTCGAACTGCCCCACGTACGTGCCGGAACAGAAGACGCGCTCACCCAACTGCTCCTGCGACAGACCCGCTTGTTCGCGCAGACGGCGGAGTTCCGCACCGTAGAAGGCGCGTGGCGAGGTGTAGGGGTCGAGGTTCTTGGGCTGGGTCATGGCCGGGCGTCCCCCGTGTCGAGCAGATCGCTTGCTGGGTCGGTTTCCCTACTCAGCGTAGCCGTGACGGGTGACGCTATGAGTGCGAACCGTGACAACCGGCAACGAGTAGAGAGCAACCGGCGAAAGGCGATCACGTCCCATGCACTCCGTACACCCCGACTCCTTCGACGAACGCGCGGTCGAGGCCATCACCACATCCACCGAAGCCGTCGCCGGCCTCCAGGAGGCTCTGACGGAACTCGGCATCACCCTCCCCTCCCTCGGCATCGACCTGCTCTCGTGCAGCCGCCCGCTCGACCCCCGTCCACTGATCGAGCTGGGGCGCTGCAACCTGGAGACGGCCGCCGCGCTCACCGCCGCCCTCCGCCGGGTGCGGGCGAGTTGAGCCCTGGGACCGCCCCGCTGCCCGCCAACGGCACCGTCGTCATGGACGAGGCCTGCGGCCGGGTCGGCGAGGTCATGGACCGCGAGGGCGGCAGGCTGCAGCTGCGCCCCGTGCGCGGGGGCCGCGAATGGGACGCCGACCCCGCCCGCGTGCGTACGGCCACACCGGCCGAACGCCTCCACGCCACCCTCGCCGCGGTCAACGCAGCCAGCCGCTGGGAGACGACGTGAGCACGGCGGCGACCGGGGGCCGCATGACGGCCGTTACGTATGCGGCCGGTCCTCATGACGGCCGTTCGGCGTGACGGCGGCGGACCGGCCCGCGGTGTCACGGAAGGGCCGCGGGCCGGCCGCCGCCGGGTCCGGAGAACCGGGCGGCCCCCGGGAGTTGCCCGGGGGTCCGGCCCGGACGGAGGTCCGGACGGGACACCGGAACCCTCACTGAGGGTGCCGGTCGGGTTCGCTGGTCCACGCCTCGTGGATCCGGAGGCCGAGTTCGGGGTGGACCCGCCTGTTGTCCGAAGGCGATATTCGAGCTGCGTCCGAGTTGCACCGAATATCACATTTGCCTACGCTACCTGAAATGAGTGCCCACGCAAGCCGTGATTCAACGGCCGGGAGCGCCACTGTGACGACCTCACGGAAGATCCGTACAGGCCGAGTTGGCGAACATCAGCGCGGGCAGGAATGGGCCGATGGAGCCGCCCGCCGGTCCGACGGCTTCGAGGACGCCGGCTGACCGGCCGCGTCGTCCGGACGGAGCGAGGACATGATGAGCAGCAACCCGGACCGGGAACCCGAGGCGTCCGCGGCGTCCAGGCCCTCAACGCCGAACCTCGTCGGCACCGAGAAGGAAGTCGTCAGACGCGGCGAGCCGGGTTACGAGAGCGCACGCACGGAGGCCGTGTGGAACGGGCTCACACCGGACCGGTTCCCCGAGGTGATCGTGCGCGTGGCCGCCGAGCGGGACATCCCTCAAGTCCTCGACCGTGCACGCGAGGAGGGCCTGCGCGTCTCAGTGCGCTCCGGCGGGCACAACTGGTCCGGTTCGCAACTCCGTGACGGCGCACTGCTGCTCGACCTGTCCCGGCTCCAGCACTGCGCGATCGACGCCGGCTCGTCGACGGCCACAGTGGGCCCGGGCGTCACCGGCAGCACCTTCGCCGCCCAACTCTCCCGGCACGGGCTGGCGTTCCCCACCGGACACTGCCCGACCGTCGCCCTCGGCGGCTATCTGCTCAGCGGCGGGCTCGGCTGGAACTCCCGTGAGCTGGGCCCCGCTTGTCAGTACGTCGAGGAGATCGAGGCCGTCACCGCGGACGGCAGCACAGTCACATGCAGCGAGACCGAGAACGCCGACCTGTTCTGGGCGGCGCGCGGAGCGGGCCCCGGCTTCTTCGCCGTCGTCACCCGCTTCCGGCTGCGGCTGCTCCCGCACCCCGGCTCGATCATGACGGCGTCGTTCACCTTCGCGCTGAACGAGGCCGAGCAGGTGGGGGAGTGGGCGCTGCGTGCGGCGCGGGACTCGCCGCCGAGCGTCGAGACGAACCTCGTACTCACGGCATCCGGTCCCGCCAGGGGCTCTTCCGGCCCCGGCCCCAGGCTCAGGATCGAGTCGAGCGCCTTCGCGGCGACACCGGAAGCGGCGGGGGAAGCCCTCGCGCCGCTGGCCGGCTGCCCGTTCGCCGAACGCGCCCTCGACCTGCAGCCGGCCCAGCCGACGGCCTTCCGGTCCCTGTACGAGGGCGCGGGTTCGACATGGCCGCCCGAACACCGCTACGCCGTGGACACCCTGTGGTCCACGGAGACGTACGAGACCCAACTGGCCCGCAGCGCAAGGCTGATCGCCCGGTCGCCGTCCGAGCACTCGCTCGTGCTCATCCCCGTCGAGCCCGTCGCACCGGACCCGGACGGCCTGCGGGACATGGCCTTCTCGGCGCTGGGCGAGTCCTATGTCGCCCCGTTCGCCGTCTGGGCGGACCCGGCGGCGGACGAGACCAACACACGGTGGCTGCGGGAGGGCATGGACGAACTGGACCCGCACGGCACCGGCAGCCACTACATCGCCGAGACGGACCTGGAAGCCGGCGCTTCCCGTGCGCGCCGCTCCTTCGCGCCCGCCGACTGGGAACGGCTGCGGCAGGTGCGCGCGCGCTGGGACCCCTCGGGCCTCTTCCAGGACTACCTCACCCCCTGACGCGCCGTGGCGCCAGGGACGAACGGCCGCCGGTCCGTCTTTCGGTCACGTCCGAAACACGTGCGCCCCCGCGTCCGGACCCGGCAACCTCTGAAAAGGGCGCGGTGCTCCGGCGGTTGATCCGGGGGGAGGCCGGAGCACCGCGCCCGCCCGCGGTACGGCCGCAGGCTGCGGGCCCTGCCCTGACCAGACCTGCCCTGCCCTGTCCGTCCGGCCCCGCCTCCGGCTCCCGCGCCGCCGTCACGCCCTGCGGCTACGCTCGTAACTGCGGGGGAATTCGCCTCTGATGCCTGCCCCGGCTGCCGGGATTGGCGGTGGACGGCATGCCTGAGCTCCCCGATGTCGAAGGCTTCCGCAGAATCCTCGACTCCTGCGCGCGCAACCGGCCGATCCAGCGGATCGAGGTGCACGACACGGGCGTGCTGCACGGAGTGAGCGCCCCCCGCCTCCGCCGCGAGCTGGAGGGCCGCAGCTTCACCGAGCCCGCCCGCCACGGCAAGTGGCTCCTCGCCCGTACCGGCGGCCCCACCTTGATGCTGCACTTCGGCATGACCGGACAACTGGTGTGCGGCCACCCGGCAGATGAGGGGCACCCGCACGACCGCGTCGTCTTCACCCTCGGCCGCGACCGCCAGCTCCGCTACCGCGACCAGCGCAAGCTCAAGGGCCTCTGGCTCGCCGACGAGGCCGCACTCGCGCGCACCCTGGACGCCCAGGGCCCGGACGCCGCCGCCGTCGGCCGTACGGAATTCGACGCCCTGCTCCGGCACCGCCGCGGAGCCGTCAAGCCCGCCCTCACCGACCAGTCGCTGATCGCCGGAATCGGCAATCTGCTCGCCGACGAGATCCTCTGGCGCGCCCGCCTGCACCCCTCCCGCCGCGCCGACCGTCTCACCGACCGCGAACGCGCCCGCCTGTACGGGGACATGCGCTCAGTTCTCCGCTCCTCGGTACGCGCCGAATGCGTACCGCCCCGCGCCTCCTGGCTCACCGGCCACCGCGACGACCCGCACGGCACGTGCCCCCGCTGCGGTACGCCGCTGAGCCACGCCCGTACGGCCGGCCGAGGCACCGTGAGCTGCCCGCACTGCCAGCCCGGCCCCGGGTGACAGGACGCCCGCGCCACGGTCACCCGATATGCACATCTGTGCAGGTAGTGGGACTTTGCAGCCCCCCGGCTGGCCGAGTCGTCCAAGGTGTCCCAGACTGCCACGAGGGGATGAAAAGCGCCCATACGGATTGCCGGAGGGACATTTCATGAGTGGAAACAAGGCGGTCGCTTACATAGAACCCGGCGTCGTCGAGGTACAGACGATCGACTATCCCGATCTCGAACTCCACGACGGTCCCGGCGTCGACCCGCACAACGTCGGCCGCCAGTGCCGCCACGGTGTGATCGTCAAGGTCCTCGCGAGCAACATCTGCGGCAGCGACCAGCACATGGTCCGCGGCCGCACCACGGCACCCTCGGACCTCGTACTCGGTCACGAGATCACCGGCGAGGTGATCGAGAAGGGCCCCGACGTCGAATTCATCAACGAAGGCGACATCGTCTCCGTCCCCTTCAACATCGCCTGCGGACGCTGCCGCAACTGCAAGGAGCGCAAAACCGGCATCTGCCTCAACGTCAATCCCGCCCGTCCCGGATCCGCCTACGGATACGTCGACATGGGCGGCTGGGTCGGCGGCCAAGCCGAATACGTGATGGTGCCGTACGCGGACTTCAACCTGCTCCGCTTCCGCGACCGCGACCAGGCACGCGAGAAGCTTCTGGACCTGACGATGCTCTCCGACATCTTCCCCACCGGTTACCACGGCTGCGTCACCGCCGGCGTCGGCCCGGGCAGCACCGTCTACATCGCGGGCGCCGGCCCCGTCGGCCTCGCCGCGGCGGCCTCGGCCCAACTCCTGGGCGCCGCCGTCGTCATCGTCGGCGACCTCAACGAGCAGCGCCTCGCCCAGGCCCGCAGCTTCGGCTGCGAGACCGTCGATCTCACGCGCGGCTCACCGAAGGACCAGATCGAGCAGATCATCGGCGAACCCGAGGTGGACGCGGCGGTCGACGCCGTCGGCTTCGAGGCGAGGGGCCACGGCAAGGACGCCGACGAGGCTCCCGCCACCGTCCTCAACACGATCATGGATGTGGCCAGGGCGGGCGCGTCACTCGGCATCCCCGGCCTGTACGTCACGGAGGACCCCGGCGGCGTCGACAGCGACGCACAGACCGGCTCGCTCAAGATGCGTCTCGGTCTCGGGTGGGCCAAGAGCCACAGCTTCACCACGGGACAGTGCCCGGTGATGAAGTACCACCGCCAGCTGGCGATGGCGATCCTCCACGACCGCGTGCAGATCGCGAAGGCGGTCAACGCGCAGATCATCTCCCTGGAGGACGCCCCGCGCGGCTACGCCGAGTTCGACAAGGGCGCCAGCCGCAAGTACGTGCTCAACCCGCACGGCGCGCTGGACCGCTTCAAGAAGGCCGCCTGACGGGCCGTCACTCACGAGGGCTCACGAGGGCAGGTCGCCCGTCGGCCGGACATGAGGACGGGCAGCTCAGCAACCGGGTGTGGATCGGTTCCTGAGCTGCCCGACGGACGCTCTTGGTGCCTAGAGGCCGGGGATGACGCCGCCGTCGGACGCCTCTCCGCCGGTGGCGTCACCGGCGGTGTTCACGTTCCCGTCGTTGTCGATGCCGCAGATGTTCTGCTGGGCACGCGAGTCGGCGATGGAGATCAGGGGACCGGTGACGGTGACGAGGCCGCCAAGACTCGTCGACGAGGTGTCGCCGTTGCTCTGGTCGCAGTTGATCGTCACGGACCTCGGAGGCTGCTCCTCAGCGCCGCCGGCGGAGGCGACGCCGGCGCCGAGCATGCTGACGCCACCGACCATGGTTGCCACAAGAGCGGCTTTGCGAAGCTTGGGCATTTCATCTCCACTTCCATGAGGGCTTGACGCGATCAGTAATCGATCGCGCATACAGGCAGTGGGAAACCATATTCCTCAAATGGTGTATTTCGGTCTTGCAACACGCCGTTGGGTTCTGACGGCAGTTCGGGCCGACGTGCGTGGCTTCTCGACTTACCGTTGTGGCCCGCGACCGGTGCCGAACATGGATCAGGGACCGAGCCCGCAGGCTCGGTCCCTGAATCCGTACCGACGAGGTCGGTCAATCAGAGGAGGCCGGTGGCCGCTCCGCCGGTGGCTTCACCGGAGGTGTTCACGTTCTCCTCGACGCCGATGCCGCAGTTGTTCTGCTGGGCGCGGGAGTCGGCGTCGCCGCCACCGCCGGTGAGGGTGACCAGGCCGGGCAGGTCGACGTCGCCGTTCTCGATCTCGTCGCCGTTCGTCTGCTCGCAGGCGATGCTCGGGAGCTGCCGCGGGGGCTCCCAGCCGCCGGCGGAGGCGACGCCGGCACCGAGCATGCTGACGCTACCGACCATGGTTGCCACAAGAGCAGCTTCGCGAAGCTTGGGCATTTCATCTCCACTTCCATGAGGGCTTGACACGATCAGTAATCGATCGCATGAGGCAGTGACATACGTTATGCGTGAAATCGAGCTCTACATCTGCAACACGCCGTTATGCTCCGATTTGCCCCGCCTGAGTCCCAGTCCCCTGCTGTCGGTGGGGGTGACCGGAGACGGGACATGGGTCAGGGACCGAGCCCGGAGACTCGGTCCCTGATCCGTGCCGACGAGGTCGGGCCTTATTGGATGGGGCCGGTCGCGTCCGTGCCGGTGGCGTCGGGGGAGGTGTTCACGTTCCCCTCGACGTCGACGCCGCAGTTGTTCTGCCGTGCGCGGGTGTCGGCGTCTGTGCCGCCGGGGGTCAGTGTGACGAGGGCGGGGAGGTCGACGTCGCCCTCCTCGATGGTGTCGGCGTTGGCCTGGGCGCAGGCGATGCCCGCGGATTCCGGTTGGGCGGTGGCGACGCCGGCGCCGAGCATGCTGACGCTGCCGACCATGGCGGCCACTACGGCGGCTTCGCGAAGCTTGCGCATTTCATCTCCACTTTCGTGAGGGATTGGAAGCGACCAGCAGTTGATCGCCTGCAGCAGAAGCGGCAAACAGTATTGGCGCTATTGCCCTGTTTCACCTGTAACACGCCGTTTTATTCTGCTGCCTTGTCTGTTCTGCGACTGTTGGCAAACGGTCGGGCTGCCGCTCGGCCACTGTCGGCGATCCGGTGGGACATGGATCAGGGACCGAGCCCGGGGGCTCGGTCCCTGAATCCGTACCGACGAGGTCGGTCAATCAGAGGAGGCCCGACGCCTCTCCACCGGTGGCGTCGCCGGAGGTGTTCACGTTCCCCTCGATGCCGATGCCGCAGTTGTTCTGCTGGGCGCGGGAGTCGGCGTCACCGCCACCACCGGTGAGCGTGGTGAGCAGGGGGGCGTCGACGTTGCCGTTCTCGATTTCGTCGCCGTTCGTCTGCTCGCAGGCGATGGTCGGGAGCTCCGACCCGCCGGCGGAGGCGACGCCGGCACCGAGCATGCCAACGCTGCCGACCATGGCGGCCAGTACGGCAGCTTCGCGAAGCTTGCGCATTTCATCTCCACTTTCGTGAGGCTTGGACACGACCAGCAGCTGATCGCATGTAGCAGAGGCAAACAATATTGCCCACCTTGCGGCTTTTCACCTATAACACGCCGTTTTGCTCCGATTCGCGGCGTTGGCAACCGCTGGAACTGTGGCTCGGTCGGTCTGCGTGCTGATCGAGTGGGACATGGGTCAGGGACCGAGCCCGCGGGCTCGGTCCCTGAATCCGTACCGACGAGCTCGCTCCTAGAGCGCGTCGCCGGCGAGGCCGGTCGTTGCCCCACCGGTGGCGTCGCCGGAGGTGTTCACGTTCTCCTCGACGCCGATGCCGCAGTTGTTCTGCTGCGCGCGGGAGTCGGCGTCGCCGCCGCCGGGGGTGAGCGTGATCAGGCCGGGGAGGTCGACGTCGCCGTTCTCGATCTCGTCGCCGTTCGTCTGCTCGCAGGCGATGGTCGGGAGCTCCGACCCGCCGGCGGAGGCGATGCCGGCACCGAGCATGCTGACGCTGCCGACCATGGCGGCCAGTACGGCAGCTTCGCGAAGCTTGCGCATTTCATCTCCACTTTCGTGAGGGCTCGACACGATCAGTAGTCGATCGCATGTAGGCAGTCACAGACGGTATTGGCGCAAGTCGGCTGATCTCGCGTAACACGCCGTAAGGGGTTGATTCGGCATCGAATGGAACTAATCGACAATCGGCGGCGCCGGGGCTGTGGCCTCCCGTCGTCCGCCCCGGCAGATCCGGCGGGCCGGGTCTGGCTGTCACTCGGCGGACGGCGGCTCGTACGTCAGGTCGTGCATGGCGCACAGCTCTTGGAGGTTCTCCTCAAATACCGGTTCGAGATCGGAGTAGGCGAAGTCGAGCTGGTGGAGGATCTCCATGCAGAGCAGGCCGTACAGCTTGATCCAGCTCGACAGGAACAGGTGGAGTGCCTCGGGTGGGAGCGGGCTGTTCGTCCGGGCCGAGTAGTCGGTCATCTGCCGCTGGATCGAGGGCGGCAAGTCCTCGAAGTCCGGTACCGGGTAGGGGGCCCGTTCCCACAGGTCCACGAACTGGTCGAGGAAGACCTTCTCGAACTGCTGACCCGCTCTCAGTCGCGGGGACTCCTCGTCCTGTTTGGCAGCCGACAGCGCGGGGCTGGCGAACATCCAGCCGAACTCGCTGGGGTGGTCGATGGCCCAGGTGCGCATCGCGCGGCAGGTCGACAGGAGTCTTCTGCCGGGGTGTTCGGGAGGGCCGGCGTCCCGCGCCGCCAGCATCGTCGTCGTCAGCTCTTCGTAGAAGTCCGTGATGACCGCTTCGACCAGGGCGTCGTGGCTTGCGTAGTAGCGGTACACGGCAGGGCCGCTCATTCCCATCTCCCGGGCCACGGCGTTGACCGTCACCCCGCCGGGGCCGTGCTGGCGCAACAGCCGGCGGGCCGTGGTGCGGATCTCCTGCAGCGTGGCTTGCCGGCGCCTTTTCACCCAGGGGCTTGAGGCTTGCTGGCCCATCGGTCCGTCCTCGCATTCGTCGCCGTTGACAACGGTGATCAGTCTCCAGTGTTATATGTCGTAACGAAAGTTAGTACTCAACATTCCATGAGTCGGGCCTGGTGTCCTGATCACTGGAAGGAGCCTCACGTGCCAGGAAGTTCGGCCAAGCCGGCCCGGCGTGCGTCCCGCAATCCCCTGGAGCACTTCTTCGCCAAGCAGAGACTGAGCGGGGTGGTCACTGAGACGGGATCGGTCACGCCCACGATGAAGCGCGTCAAGATCGCCTGCGACGCACTCGCCGGGGTGCCGGTCCTGCCGGGCAGGCACGTGAGGATCGAGATCAACGACCCGCTGTCGCTCTACGGCATCCTGCGTCCGGGCGAGACGCTGCGCACGTACTCGGTCTGGGACCACTCGGAAGCCGGCGGTGAGTTCGAGATCCGGGCGCATCTCTACGACGGGGACGGCATCGGCCTCAGGTGGGCCCGCGATGTACAGGAAGGTGAACACCTCGCCTTCTGGGGGCCGTTGGGCGACTTCGAGCTTCAGCAGGACGCTTCCTACCACCTGTTCGTCGGCGAGGAGACCGCGGCTGCGGCCTTCGGCTCCATGATCAGAGCGCTCAAGCCCGACGCTCCGGTGTACGGGCTCCTGGAGAGCGAGACGGCGGACGACGAGGTCCCCTTGCCGGGGAATCACCCCATGACGCGCGTGCACCGGCGCGGTGCCTCGGCGGTCTCCTCGTCCACTCTCCTGAAAGCTCTGTCGGAGTTGGACCTTCCCGGCGAGCCCGGAGCGGCCTACGTCGCGGGTGAGGCACGCACGGGGCAGGCGGTCCGCAACCACCTCGTGAACGAGCGCTCATGGCCTCGTGCGCAGGTCAAGGTGAAGCCGTTCTGGACGCCCGGCAAGCGTGGGCTCCACCACTGAGTCCGCGACGGGCAGGGCGCTGTCTGCCTAGCTCGCTTCAGCCTCGTCTGCTCGATGCCGTCGAAGGCGAAGCTGGTGGCGACGTTGACGGCTGCGGCGGCCACGAGCAGGAGCCAGAGCAGTGCCTTCCTCCGGCAACGGCCTGAAGACCCAGGCGAGTTGATCCCGTACCTGTGCGAGCAGCGAGGACATGTCCGGCTCACTCACCCGAGGTGTTGACCATGCCGTTGCGGCACGGTGTGCGATGTCTCGCGACCACAGCCGCGAGACGGGTATTCGGAGACTGGACATGAAACGACAACGCAGTATCGGCCGGCGCTCGGCCCTGGCGCTCGTCCTCGGCCTCAGCCTTGGCGGCTCACTCCTCGCGGCGCCCGCCGTCGCGGACGGGCTGCGGGCGCCGCAGGTGAAGTGGGGCGCCTGTCCTGAGGATGTCGTGGCCGAAGCGGCTCCGATCGAGCTGCAGTGCGCCACCGTGTCCGTGCCGGTGGACTACGCGGACCCGGGGAGCGCCCGGATCGACCTCATGATCTCGCGGCTTGCCAGTACGAACCCGGAGAAGCGGCGCGGAACACTCATGCTCAATCCGGGCGGGCCAGGGGGGTCCGGACTGGCTCTGCCCGCGCTGCTGGCAACTCAGGGCCTTCCCGACGGCGTCCGCGACGGCTACGACCTGATCGGCATGGACACCCGCGGCATCGGGCGGTCGGGACGGATCGGGTGCGGGTTCACGCCGGAGGGCCCCTACACCGCCAACATTCCTCCCTATGCGGCCGACGACGCGGCGGTCACCGCACAGGCGAAGGTCGCCGAGCAGGTGGCCCAGCAGTGCGCGCGCAATGACCGCAAGGGATTGCTGCGCCACCTGACCACGGCGAACACCGCCCGCGACCTGGACCGTATCCGGGCCGCGCTCGGCGAGGAGAAGACCAGTTACCTGGGCTACTCCTACGGCACGGCGCTGGGCGCCGCCTACGCCTCGATGTTCCCCGAGCGCTCCGACCGGATCGTGCTCGACAGCAACGTCGGCGACACCCACCTCGACCCCGACGGCATGCGCCGCTACGCCCTCGGGATGGAGCAGTCGTTCCCCGACTTCGCGAAGTGGGCAGCCGCACGTCACGACAGCTACGGTCTGGGCCGCACGCCCGCACAGGTCCGCAGGAATTACCTGGCCTTCGCCAAGCGACTCGACAAGTCCCCGGTGGCGGGGTTCGACGGCAGTCTGTTCCGGACGTACACCTTCGCCAACCTGTTCAAGAAGAAGCAGTATCCGAAGCTGGCGCAGCAGTGGCAGGCACTGGCCGACGGCGACGGCACGGCGGTCCGGCGCCTGCTGCCGAAGAGCACCGCCCCAGCCGAGGTGCCGTCCTCGTTCGACAACTCCTTGTCCGTCTTTCTCGCCGTGACCTGCAACGACATCGAGTGGCCCGAGAAGGTCGGCACCTACCGGCGCGCCGTCGCCCAGGACCGCAAGCGCTACCCGCTGCTCGGCGCCGCCACCGCCAACATCACGCCCTGCGCCTACTGGCCGCACGCCCCGGCCGAGCCGCCCGTCGCGGTCAACGACGACGGGCCGCGGAACGTACTGCTCGTACAGAACCAGCGGGACGTGGCGACACCGCACCGCGGCGGGAAGATGCTGCGCCAGAAGTTCGCGGACCGGTCCCGCCTGCTCAGCGTCGACGACACCGGGCACGGCGCCTACGTTCTCGGCGACAACCCCTGCGCGCTGAACACCACGACGCGTTACCTCGTCGAGGGCAAGATGCCCGGGAAAGACAAGCTCTGCCGCGCAGGCTGATCTCCGGATCTCCGGATCCCGGTCCCCGCCGTTGAGACGGCGGATGCGACGGAGCACGACGAAGGCCCCGGCCGGCGTGCGGTCGGGGCCTGTCGTTGTGCCCGGTGAGGCACGGCGGAGGATACGAGATTCGAACTCGTGAGGGGTTGCCCCCAACACGCTTTCCAAGCGTGCGCCCTAGGCCACTAGGCGAATCCTCCGCGGCAAACACTACAAGACGCCGAGGAGTGCTTGCGAACTCGATCCCCGGTGCAGGCATCGGGTACTGTTGGGCGCAGCCCCTCACGTGGCGCTATCTCTCTGAACTCCCCCAGGGCCGGAAGGCAGCAAGGGTAGGAGGGCTCTGGCGGGTGCGTGGGGGGCGTTCGCGTTTCCGGGCTCAAGATCGTTGCGGGGTCCGCGAATCGGCCTCGTGTACGGGCGGGCGGAGCGCGGCGTGACTTGTCGGTCCGCACCGATATCGTCAGGGGTGTGTCGTCCCTCGCCCTGTACCGCCGGTATCGCCCCGAGACCTTTGCCGAGGTCATCGGGCAAGACCACGTGACCGATCCGCTGCAGCAGGCCCTGCGCAACAACCGTGTCAATCACGCCTATCTCTTCAGCGGCCCGCGCGGCTGCGGCAAGACGACCAGTGCGCGCATCCTCGCCCGCTGTCTCAACTGCGAGCAGGGGCCGACGCCTTCGCCGTGCGGTGAGTGCCGCTCGTGCCGTGACCTCGCGCGCAACGGGCCGGGCTCGATCGATGTGATCGAGATCGACGCGGCGTCGCACGGCGGCGTGGACGACGCACGGGAGTTGAGGGAGAAGGCCTTCTTCGGGCCGGCGTCGAGCCGTTACAAGATCTATATCGTCGACGAGGCGCACATGGTCACCTCGGCGGGCTTCAACGCCCTGCTCAAGGTGGTCGAAGAGCCGCCGGAGCACCTGAAGTTCATCTTCGCGACGACCGAGCCGGAGAAGGTCATCGGCACGATCCGCTCGCGTACGCACCACTATCCGTTCCGGCTGGTGCCGCCGGGGACGCTGCGTGATCACCTGGTCGAGGTGTGTGAGCAGGAAGCGATTCCCGTGGAGGAGTCCGTGCTTCCGCTGGCCGTACGGGCGGGTGCCGGGTCGGTGCGGGACGCGATGTCGGTCATGGACCAGCTGCTGGCGGGCTCCGGCGAGGACGGCGTGACGTACGCCATGGCCACGGCGCTGCTCGGCTACACCGACAGCGCGCTGCTGGACACCGTCGTCGAGGCCTTCGCCGCGGGGGACGGGGCGACGGCCTTCGAGATCGTCGACCGGGTCATCGAGGGCGGTCACGACCCGAGGCGCTTCGTGACGGATCTGCTGGAGCGGTTGCGCGATCTGGTGATCATTGCGGCCGTCCCGGATGCCGTGGACAAGGGGCTGATCGACGCACCGGCAGACGTGGTCGAGGGGATGCAGGCCCAGGCCCGTGCCTTCGGTGCCGCGGAGCTGAGCCGCGCGGCTGACGTCGTCAACGAGGGGCTGACGGAGATGCGCGGCGCGACGTCGCCGCGGCTGCAGCTGGAGTTGATCTGTGCCCGGGTGCTGCTGCCCGCGGCGTACGGGGACGAGCGTTCGGTGCAGGCGCGGCTGGACCGGCTGGAGCGGGGGGCGGCCTTCGCGGGCGGTGCCCCGGCGGGTGCGGCGGCGCAGCCTGCGGCGTCGGCGTCGGCGGCACAGGCGCCCGTCCCGGCCCCTGCGCCGGCTCAGCGTCCGGTGCCGGAGCCCGCATCCGAGGCTGCTCAGGCGGCCGGCACGGGTGACGGACCGGCGCCCTCGGCCGAGTTGCCGAGCGGTGGCGCGGGCGCTCCTGCCTCGGCACCGCCCACCGGCGGCGCGGGCCGGCGACCGGGCGCGTGGCCTACGGGAGCCGGAGCCGGGGCCGGGACCGGGGGCGACGACGCCGCAGTGGTGTCCGGCGCGCCGGCGGCCGCACCAGCGGTGCAGGAGGACCAGGAGGACCAGGAGGCTCAGGAGGAGCGGTCGTCAGGGCAGCAGGCCCGCCGGCCCGGCGCCTGGCCGGGCGGTGGCGGGGAGCGGAGCGCCCCGGCGGAGGCTGCCCCGGCCGGGCCCGCCGGTCCGGCGGAGCAGGCCCGTCCCGCCGGTACCCCCGGTCCTGCCGGTTCCGCCGAGTCCCCGCCGCCGCAGCACGCGGATGCGGATTCCGCTCCGGCACCGGCCGCGCAGGATCCGTCCCAGGGTGCGGCACAGGTGCGGCAGATGTGGCCGCAGATCCTGGACGCGGTGAAGAACCGCCGCCGCTTCACCTGGATCCTTCTGAGCCAGAACGCGCAGGTGATCGGCTTCGACGGCGCCACGCTCCAGCTCGGATTCTCCAACTCCGGCGCACGCGACAGCTTCGTGGGCGGCGGCAGCGAGGACGTACTGCTGCAGGCCCTGAACGACGCCCTGGGCGTCCAGTGGAAGGTCGAAGCGATCGTGGATCCGTCCGGTGGCGGCGGCACGGGCGTGAGAGGCGCGGCCGGACCGGGCGGCGGAGGTGCCTCCCCGGGCGCATCCGGCTTCGGGGGCGGCGGTGGCGGTGGCTTCGGCGCCGGGGCCGGCGGAGGTGCGGGCAACGGCCCTCCGGCTCCCTCCGGTTCCACGGCCTCCCCCGCGCAGTCCGCTTCCTTCCCGTCCGCACAGTCGGGGCCCGGCTCCTCACCAGGGCCGGGTACGGGCGGTGGCGGCCGGCCGCCCCAGGGTCAGGGCGCCCCGGGCGCCGCCGCCGGAGCACGCCAGGCGCTCGCCACGGCGCAGGCCGGGCCGGCGTCGGGCGGGGTGACGGCGCGGGTTCCGGGCCCCGCGGGTCCGCATGGCTCCGGTTCCGTATCGGGGGCCCCGGCGGCCGTCGCGTACGACGGTGCGCTGGAGGACGACATGCCTGCGGAGGACGATCCGGACCTCGACGAATCGGCCCTCTCGGGCTACGACTTGATCATGCGCGAGCTGGGGGCCACGGTGATCGAGGAGTTCGATCACGAATGAGCTGTCAGTGCCCGCTCCGGGCGGGCGGCGGGCAGGATGAGGACAGGTTCAGCGGGCTCCGCACAGAGCACGTAGGCTCATCTACGAGATGAAAAGTACGCGCACGGCACCTGCGTGGACACCTGACGCGGGCGTACGGCGCGGACTGCGCGAAGTGCATGCGCCGCACGCCCGCCGCGTACGGCGGGTGCAGCGCGCGGTGCGGACAAGACATCGTCGACGAGCCAGGAGCCAAGTCGTGATTCCCGGTGGTGGTGGGGGCCAGCCCGACATGCAGCAGCTGTTGCAGCAGGCCCAGAAGATGCAGCAGGACCTCGCCGCGGCGCAGCAGGAGCTGGCGGAGACAACCGTCGACGGCTCCTCGGGCGGCGGTCTGGTCAAGGCGACCGTGAACGGTTCGGGCGAGCTCCAGGGCCTCGTCATCGACCCCAAGGCGGTCGACCCGGAGGACACCGAGACGCTCGCCGATCTCGTACTGGCGGCAGTACGGGACGCGGTCGGGGGCGCCGAGGAACTCCAGCAGCAGAAGCTCGGCCCGCTCGCACAGGGCTTGGGCGGAGGCGGCGGCATGCCAGGACTTCCGTTCTGACCCCGCTGCCGCACCGGCGCCGCCGGGGCCGCTCACGTCGCTGACGCCGCCGGCACGGCTGTTGGAACGGCCGCGGGGTCCGGCCTCGTTCACGTCGTGAGTGCCGTTACGGCGGAGGCGCCCCGGAGGCCCCGGGCGGGCCTTGTCCGTACGGGCCTGACGTGCGGGCGTCAGGGGCAACTGCCGTTCCGCGGCGGCCGGGAGCGGCGTCGCGGAAGGAGCGGCACACAGCGGCACACAGCGGCACAGAGGGAAAGACCGGCGGCCGGGTCCGACGGCAGAGACGGGAGAATCCGTGTACGAAGGCGTGGTTCAGGACCTCATCGACGAACTCGGCAGGCTGCCGGGCGTCGGTCCCAAGAGCGCGCAGCGGATCGCCTTCCACGTCCTCCAGGCCGAGCCCGCCGACGTGCGCCGCCTCGCGCACGCGCTGACCGAGGTCAAGGAGAGGGTCCGGTTCTGCGCGGTGTGCGGCAACGTCGCGCAGGAGGAGAAGTGCCGCGTCTGCCTGGACACACGCCGTGACGGCACCGTCATCTGCGTGGTCGAGGAGCCCAAGGACGTCGTCGCGATCGAGCGGACGCGGGAGTTCCGCGGCCGCTACCACGTGCTCGGCGGCGCCATCAGCCCCATCGAGGGCGTAGGGCCGGGCGATCTGCGCATCCGCGAGCTGATGGCGCGCCTCGCGGACGGCGCCGTCACCGAGTTGATCCTTGCCACTGATCCCAATCTTGAAGGAGAGGCGACGGCCACGTACCTCGCGCGTATGGTCTCAAGCATGGGGCTGAAAGTGACGCGCCTGGCAAGCGGCCTCCCCGTAGGGGGAGACCTGGAGTACGCGGACGAGGTCACGCTGGGGCGGGCCTTCGAGGGAAGAAGGTTGCTCGATGTCTGAGGCCACACTGAATGCGATCAAGGACAATCCCGACGACTTCGCCGTCCAGATCTCCGACCAGGTCGAGAGCTTCATCGTGTCGGTGACCGAGGTGGCGAAGGGCGACGAACCGTCCAGCGCGATCCCGTATCTGCTGCTGGAGCTGTCCCAACTCCTTCTCGCAGGCGGGCGGTTGGGCGCCCACGAGGACTTCGTGCCGGTGGAGCGTTACGAGCCGGACATCGGTCCCGAGCCCGACGTGGACGAGATGCGGCTCAAGCTCGCCGCGCTGCTCGACCCGGTGGATGTCTACTCCGAGGTCTTCGACCCGTACGAGCCGCGCACCGCGCCCGTTGCCTGCCGCATCTCCGACGACCTCGCCGACGTGATCACCGACCTGCGGCACGGCATGGCGCACTACAACGAGGGCCGGGTCAGCGAGGCCCTGTGGTGGTGGCAGTTCTCATACCTGTCGAACTGGGGCCCCACGGCCTCCGCCGCCCTGCGCGCCCTGCAGTCCCTCGTGGCGCACGTGCGTCTCGACACCCCGCTCGACTCGCTCGACGGCCTGGACACGGACAGTCACGCCGACGATGACGACGACTCGCTGGAGAAGGAAGCGGGCGCCGTGATGGCGGCCGAGATCGGTGTGCCGCTGGGCATGCAGCCGGAGCGCGGCAGGCGCTGAACCGCCCGGCGCCGGCGCGTGCGATGAGTTCGCCCGCCGCGCGTGGTCCCCACTGGCAGGACCGGTGAAGCGGATGACGCGAGGAGGCTGCCGATCATGGACAAGCGGTTCACGGCCACGTTGCGCAAGGGCCCCGACGTGGGCGGCTGGACGTATGTCGTCTGGCCGGACTCCGTCGAGTACTTCGGTACCCGTGGCCTGGTGAAGGTCCGGGGCACCGTCGACGGGCATCCGTTCCGCAGTTCGTTCATGGCCCTCGGCGACGGCACGCACAAGCTGCCTGTGAGGTCCGAGGTGCGCAAGGCGATCGGCAAGGAGGCGGGGGAGACGGTGACCGTCCACCTCGAGGAGCGGGTGAGCGGCCACGACTGAGCCCGACCGCGCCGGCCGGGACCTCGCGCCGGGCCGGATTCCGCTCAACGCCCGCGATACTGGCTGGTTGTGACGTTGCGGTGAGTGATCGCGGATTTTACACTCCGTAATTGACCGGGCGACCGATCGACGGCGGAGGCGGGCTGATGGCTCGAGTGTGGGAGGCGGACCCGTCCGCGTTGTTCACGCGGAGGCTGGGCAAGTCGGCAGCGGAGCTGGGCACCACCCAGGGCAGAGACGGCTGCCCCGACATCTGGGAGCTGGACAACGGCGACGTCGCCGTCATCGGCAGGGATCTCACGGCTGACTATGCGTCGCGCCTCCCCGCCGACGCGTCGATCGCCGCCGATGAACGGCTCGTCGTCATCCCGGGCAGCACGCTCCGGGCGGCGAAGCCGGACATCGCCGATGAGTGACCACACTCCCCTCGCGCTCGACCGTTCCCGCGGGGACCGGCTCGGACTCGCCGAGTACAGGCATGACTTCCGGCAGCGGGACGAAGCGGTCACCGGCCGGCACTCCTGGAAGTTCGAGCGGCGCCAGCACTTCCAGGAGCAGTCCTCCCCGAGTTGGGAAGCGTTCCGGAGGGGCAAGTGGGAGGAGGCGCTCCGTCTGACGGGCGAAGGCCGAAAGCACTGGCAGAGCATCGCCCGTGAGGACGCGGAGCGGGGGAGCGTCTTCCACCGTGTGCGCGTCGTGGAAGAGCCTCTGACGCCGTACATGCAGTGGGAGTTGCACGCCTTACGGGTCCAGGGCGAGAGCGGATTGCCGGTGCGGGTGGTCGACGGCCGGGAGTTGAGGCGTTTGGAGAGCGCAGGGCCGCTGCCCGAAGTCGTCGTACTGGGCGGGGAAGTGCTCTACGAGGTCGTCTACACGGACGACGGATTTCTCGACGGGGGCGTCCGCCACACGGCCCCGGAATCGATCGCGAGCTGGGAGCGTTTCATCACGCGGCTGTACGAGGAGGGCGAGGAGATCGGCTCCTACTTCAGTCGTCGTGTGTCCCACTTGCCCGCCCCGATGACGAGCCAGGTAGCCGACCATCACTGACAGCAGCGCAGACGGACAGAACTCCGGCGGCACCCACTCGGACCTGTCGGGGTCTTCGCGTGACGTGGTGCAGGCGGGCCAGGTCAGCGGCGGCGTCCACTTCCACGGCCGGCACGGCGGTCCGGCGCCTCGCCACCATTCCCCACGCCAACTGCCCGGAGATCTGCGGCACTTCGTCAACCGCACCGCGGAGTTACAGAGCCTCGACGCCACACTGACCACCGGCGGGGACCCCTTCGTCCCGCCCGTGTGCGTGATCGCCGGCACGGCCGGTGCGGGCAAGACCGCGCTGGCCCTGCGCTGGGCGCATCAGGTCAAGGACCGCTTCCCCGACGGACATCTGTACGTCAATCTGCGCGGCTACGACCCGGGGGAACCGGTGACGGCGGAGGAGGTGCTGCCCCGCTTCCTCACCGCGCTCGGTGTCGCGGCGAACGCGGTCCCGTCCGATCCGGACAGCTCCGCAGCCCTGTACCGCACGCTGCTCGCCGACCGGCGGATGCTGGTCTTCCTCGACAACGCCGCGACGGTCGCTCAGGTGCGTCCGCTGTTACCCGGCAACGCCCACTGCCTCACCATCGTCACCAGCCGCAGCCGGCTCTCCCCGCTCGCCGTACGCGACGGCGCGGACCGGCTGACCCTGGGCACCCTGGACGAGCCGGAGGCCGTGGCTCTGCTCCGTACCGTCACAGCCGGCCACCGCGCCGACGACGACTCCGCCAAACTCGCCGAACTCGCCCGCCTGTGCGCCCACTTGCCGCTCGCGCTGCGTATAGCGGCCGAACGAGCGGCCACACACCCCCACATGAGCCTCGACGAGCTGATCACGGACCTGTGTGACGAGTCGGCGCTGTGGGACGCCCTCAGTACGGGGGACGAGGAGGGGGCGGAAGCCGTCAGCGCGGTCTTCGCATGGTCCTACCGGGCGCTCGCTCCGGAGGCCGCGCGGTTGTTCCGCTTACTGGGGCTGCATCCCGGGCCGGAGTTCGGGCTCGGCGCGGTGGCGGCCCTGGCCGGTGTGAGCGTACGCAGGGCGCGGCAGTTGCTCGACGCGCTGGTGGGGGCGCATCTGCTGGAGCAGACGGCGCCCGATCGCTTCGAGTTCCATGATCTGCTGCGTGCTTACGCCGGTGACCAGGCGCAGCGCGAGGAGCCGGACGGCGAGAGGTCGGCCGCGCTTCGGCGGGTGCTCGACTGGTATCTGCACACGGCCGATTCGGCGCAGGGCTGGATCAGGCCCGACGAGGCTCATCTGCCCTCCCAGCCGCTTTCCGAGGGCGTGACGCCGGTGTCATTCGCCGACTACGACCAGGCGGTGGACTGGGCGGAACGGGAGCACGCCAATTTCCTGCCCGCCGTACGGGCCGCCGCCAAGTCCGGACTCGACGTTCACGCCTGGCAGCTGGCGGCCGTGCTGTGGAACGCCGATGCACCATCCGCACTCACCACGGACTGGCTGCCCATCGGAGAGACCGGACTGGCCGCTGCCCGCCGGCTGGAGGACCGGCGGGCGCAGGCGATGCTGCTGGAGAGCTTCGGGTTCGGATACACCAACCTGGGCCGGCTGGCTGAGGCGTGCGAGTGCCATGAGAGGGCGCTCGGTATCCGTCGTGAATGCGGGGACCGCGAAGGCGAAGCGGATTCGCTGAACGCACTGGGCCTCGTCCATCTGCGCAGACGTGAACTGGGCCCGGCCGAGACACAGCTCGCAGAAGCCTCGGCTCTCTTCGGCGAACTCGGTGAGGAGCACTGGCAGTACGTGACGCGCGCCAATCTGGCGCTCGTCCGTTTCAGGGCGGGGGAGCTGACGCGGGCCGCGGAGGACATCGAGGAGGCTCTCGCGGCGCACCGCCGGATGAACAGGACGCCGAGCATCGGCAACGCCCTGTGGGTGCTGAGCGGAATCCGGCTCGACCGCGGCGAGGTCCGGGAGGCGTTCGACGCCGCCGAGGAGGCGGTGAAGCTGGCTCTGGATCTGCGCAACCATGTGGCGGAAGGATGCTGGTTGCTCGCGCTCGGCGACGCACAGCAGGCGCTGGGAGAGCACGGCGAGGCGCTCACCGCGTACAACCGTTCGGCGTCGCTCCACCGGCGGCTCGGGGACCGCAGCCGCGAGGCGCTGGCCTGGCACGGGGCGGGTGAGACGTACCGCCGGCAGGGCCGCGCGCACGAGGCCGTCGCCTTCCACCGCAGGGCCGCGGCGGCACACCGCGAACTCGGTGACGCCTGGGGTGAAGCCGTCGCCCTCGACGGACTCGCGTGCGCCGTGCATGAGCAGGACCAGGAGGCGTCCCGGGAGCACTGGGCCGAGTGCCTGCGTCTCCTCGACCGCTACGACGACGCGCGTGCGCGGCGGATGAGGGAAGGTGTGCAGGCGCGGATCGGCGGAGGTCCGGACGGTGCTGCGGGGTTCTCCGCGGGGGCCGGTACGCCGCGGTGACGGGCCGCGGGCCTCAGCGGGGCAGGATGCCGGCTTGGCGTGCCGCCGCGAGCCAGGCGGGGAACTCCCGCATGAGCGCCGCGTACAGGACGTCGTCCGGGACGGACCTGGGGTCCGTGCCGGCGGGGAAGAAGCCCGCGTTGTCCACAACACGCTTGGCAGGCACGGGTAGTTCGTCGAGCTTCCGCAGGAAGTCGAAGTGCTTGCCCGCCGGTTCGCCGAAGCCCACGAACTGCCAGAAGAGCGGCAGTCGCGCCGCGGTGCACAGCACGTGTTCGGCCGCGGCACGTGAGGTGGGGCCGCCGTCCGTCTGGAAGACGACGAATGCTGGATCGGTGGCGCCCGAGGCCGTGTAGTGGTCGATGACCGCCTGCATCGCGACGTGGTAGTTGGTGCGGCCCATGTGGCCGAGGCTGTCGCTGAGGGCGGCGATGCGGTTCTCGTAGGAGTCGAGGCTCACTTCGGCGGCGCCGTCCACATCTGTGGAAAAGAAGACGACGGGCACCGTGCCGTCGTCGTCCAGGTTCGCGGAGAGGCCGAGCGTCTGCTCGGCGAGCTGCTGGACCGAACCGTCCCTGTAGTACGGGCGCATGCTTCCGGAACGGTCCAGCACCAGGTAGACGGCGGCCCGTTGGGCCGGCAGACCCGCCTTCTCCAGTGACACGCGCGCCTTCTTGTACAGGCTGACGAGGCCGGGAGCCGAGGCGCTGATCCGCTCCTGACTCACCGCCGGGCCATGGGCGTCGGGGGACTGAGCTCCGGCCGGGCGCTTGACGTAGTCGATGGCCACGGGTCCTCCAGGGGGCGTGTGCGGCGAGCGTGCGGGTGTGCACGGTGCGTGTGCGTACTGGAAGATTACGGCCGGATCCTGGCCGCCGCTCCATGCGGTGCTCGCCCTCGCAGGGCGCGGATGCTTGCCCTGGTCCGTACGGAATATGCGGGTGTACCCTGGATTGTGCATCGGGCGAAAGCCCGGTGAGGTGGACCCGGCAGTCAGCCGAGAGGTTGACGGGCCGGGTTCCGCTCTGTGCGGGGGCTGGGGCTGGGCGCTTCCGATGCCGATGCCGATGCCGAAGCCGACGTCGATGCCGAAGCGGGTGCCGATGCCGATGCCTCCCAGGATGTCGCCGTGGAGAATGTCTGAGCGCTACGGGTGCGCGGTGATCGGAGCGACATGGACCAGCGAGGGTGGGCCGACGAACTCGACCGGCGCATCCGCGCGCTGCCCGGGCCGACGACGGAGTCGGTCCGTCGCGTCAGGCGCGAGTACTCGAAGCGGCTGCGGTCCGAGTCGGGTGAGAGTGTCGTGTCTCTGGCCGAGGCGCTGGTGGACCGGCACCGCTGGGTCGCCTACGAGTTGATCTACCACCACCCGAGTGCGCTGACCTGCCTCAGTGTTGAGGACGTCGAAGGGCTGGCCCGCCGGCTCGACAGCTGGGGATCGGTGGACGCCTTCGGCTGCTGCCTCTCGGGTCCGGCGTGGCGGCGGGGGGTGATCCCTGACGAGGTGATCCACCGCTGGGCGGCGTCGGAGGACAGGTGGTGGCGCCGTGCCGCTCTGGTCTCGACCGTGCCGCTGAATCTGCGGTCCCGTGGCGGCACCGGGGACGCGGAGCGCACCCTGGGCGTCTGTGCCCTGCTCGTGGCGGACCGCGACGACATGGTGGTCAAGGCGCTGTCCTGGGCGCTTCGTCAGCTGGTGGTCCAGGACCCCGAGGCCGTACGGAGCTTCATGCGGAGCCACCAGGACGTGCTGGCCGCCCGCGTCGTCCGGGAGACCGGCCACAAGCTCACCACCGGCCGCAAGAACCCTCCGCGGACAACGCCGCCTCGCTGAGCGCGACGCGTCCGGGCCGCCGGCTGCCGGGCCGGGCAGGTCAGTTCGACGACTCCAGGGAAGCGGCCACGTCTTCGAGGTCCTTGGACAGTGACTTCGCGACCGCCTTGGAACCGATCCCGCCGAGGAACTTCCCCATCGTGCCGCTCAGGCTCTTCTTCTCCGTCTCGGATTCGAAGGACAGCCGCACCGTGGTGGCGTCGTCCTCTTCGGGGGTGAGCGTGAACTCCGAGGTGTAGTGGACGCCGCGCGAATCGGACTCGACCACATAGCGCTTCGGGGCCTCGGAAGCCGTCACCCACATCTCCTCGGTGGCCTCCTTCCCGAAAATGCGGCGGGTTTCCCGCCAGCGGGTGCCGGTCCCGAAGGGTGCTTCGCTGAGCATCTCGACGCGCTCGATGCCGCTGATCACGCGAGGGGAGCCTTCGATGTCGGTCAGCGCCTCCCACACCCGACCGGCCGGAGCCGCGATGCGACGCTCCACCGTCACCTGCCACGTGGTCATGAACGAGCCCTTCCGTAGGGGACCGGGATCGGCATCCAGCCCTTTGGCCGGAATTAGACCAGCAGTCTCCGGCAACCGACCCCGAGCGTCGAGAGGTCGGCCGGCCGGGCGGTCCGGGAAAGGCCGAGTGACGCACCACCGGCCGGCGTCGACCACCACATGACCGGAAGCCGGGCGCCGCGTCAACGGGCCGCGGCCCGGCCTCGATCCGCTGCCGACGCCCGTATGCCGCCCCCGCCGGTGCCTGCCGCGGCCCCTCGTCAGCCGGCGTCGTCCTCGCGGGGCGGTGCGTAGAAGGCCGTGGTGTTGTGGACTGCTGCCGCGGCCACGTCGGCGGGTGCGCCTGAGGTCTGGTACGCGGTGCCCCACGCCTCGCTGCTGCGGGTCATGAACTCCCTTGCCTCGTCGGACTCCCGCCAGGCGGCCAGATCCCCGACGGGATCGCCCAGCAGGTGGAGGTGGAGGCCGAGCGCCGACAGATCCCAGACGAGACCGACGGCTCCCGGGCCGAAGTGTTCCCATACCTCATCGGGTACGACGGCGGCGTGCTTCAGTTCGAAGACGGTCCGTTCCTCGCTGTCGGGTGTCAGCCGCACCTCGACCTCTCCGAAGTCGGGGTCGTCGTCGCCGAACAGCCAGGTCACCTTGAGCAGTCCGGGCGGTTCGCATTCGAGGATCTCGCCGCCGGCGTTGCCCTCCAGCTGGTAGTGCCCGCCGGGCTTCAGGTCGCCGCTGACGGGCAGGAACCAGCGGCTGATGCGTTCCTTGGTGGTGCAGGCGTCCCAGACGTCCTCGACGGCGGCGTCGTAGGTACGCCGCAGCAGGACCGTGCGGGCCTCCTCCTCGGGCTCGCCCACGCGCCGGCTGCCGACTTCCCGGTGGACGTCGTTGATCTGGTCGACGATGTCGCTCATCACTGCTCCGTGGGTCGTCGGGCGGCTCCGGGGGCCGGACGCGGCCGGCTGATACGGGAGAGGGCTCGCAGCCAGTGTCGCGCCCTCAACTCTTCGGCGGCTGCGGGGACTCCAGCGACGCGGCCACGTCCGCGAGGTCCTTGGCGAGTGCCTTGGCCGCGGCCTTCGAGCGGAGCCCGCCGAGCATCTTCATCACGGCTCCCTTGAGGCCGCCCTTCTCTGTTGTCCTGGAGCCGAAGGTCAGGCGTACGTCTGTGGATTCGCCGCCCGCGGGCGTGAGAAGGAACTCCGAGGTGTAGTGGACGCCGCGTGACTCGGCCTCTATGACGCAGCGTTCCGGCGCCTCGCTCGCCGTCACCCACATCTCCTCGGTGGCTTCCTTGCCGAGCATGGTGCGGGTCTCCCGCCAGCGTGTGCCGACGCCGAAGGGGCCTTCGCTGAGCATCTCGATGCGGTCGATGCCCTTGATCACTTCGGCGCTGTGCTCGATGTCCGTCAGCGCCTCCCAAACGCGGCCGGCCGGAGCCGCGATGCGCCGTTCCACTGTCACCTGTGCTGTGCCCATGACGTCCTCCAACTGCCCGGGCGGACCCCGTCGTCCGTCCCGCTGTCCGGAATTGGAGCAGAGGGCACTGACAACGGCCGTGGAGCCGTTGCTCTCAACCGGGTGCGGCGGGTGCCGGGTTCACGACCGGGAACCGGCGGTCTCCTCGGTCCGGTTCCGGTGCCGTACGGCGGCGACCACGGCACAGACGAGGAAGAGCGACCCGGCGCCCCAGAGGACCGCAGCGGCCTCCTTCACAACGAGCGACAGCAGGACGCAGACGGACGTCAGCATCACGAAGGCGGTTGTGGGATTGCGCGTGCTCATCGGTGTTCACCGTTTCTGCCGTGGCGTGGGGGTTGCTCCGGCTGTCCGCTCCGCGGCTCCCGGGCCCGGCCCGGGTGTGTGCCGTGGGCTCCGGTGCCGCTCGTGCGGTCAGCCGGGGACACCGTCATGAAAGCTGGTCGACATGCACCGGTCAACCCGTTACCGATGGCGGCGGGGCACCCGCACCCCCGCCGCCGACGCCCGTATGCCGCCCCCGCCGGTGCCTGCCGCGGCCCCTCGTCAGCCGGCGTCGTCCTCGCGGGGCGGTGCGTAGAAGGCCGTCGTGCCGGCGACTGCTGCCGCGGCCACGTCGGCGGGTGCGCCTGAGGTCTCGTATGCGGTGCCCCACGCCTCGCTGCTGCGGGTCATGAACTCCCTTGCCTCGTCGGTCGCTTCCCACTCGGACGGGTCGCCGACCGATTCGCCGCGCAGGTGGAGCCCGAGTCCGAGCAGGCCCATGTCCCAGCCGACTCCGACCGCTCCGGGGCCGAACTGGTCCCAGAACTCCGGCGGTACGACCGCGACGTGCTCCAGTTCGAGGACTGTCTCCCCCTCGCCCCCGGGTGTCAGCCGCACCTCGACCTCGCTGAGGCCGGGGCTCTCGCCCATCACCCAGCTCACCTTCAGCAGCCGGGGCGGTTCGCACTTGAGGATCTCGCCGCCGGCGTTGCCCTCCAGCTGGTAGTGCCCGCCGGGCTTCAGGTCGCCGCTGACGGGCAGGAACCAGCGGCTGATGCGTTCCTTGGTGGTGCAGGCGTCCCAGACGTCCTCGACGGCGGCGTCGTAGGTACGCCGCAGCAGGACCGTGCGGGCCTCCTCCTCGGGCTCGCCCACGCGCCGGCTGCCGACTTCCCGGTGGACGTCGTTGATCTGGTCGACGATGTCGCTCATCACTGCTCCTCGCTGCCGGGGTCCGCGCCCGCGGCTCCGGCTTCTTTCCTGCGGCGTTCGCGTTTGCCGCGCGCCAACTCCGTGCCGAGCGCGTCCAGCCTCTGTTCCCAGAAGCCGCGGAAGCGCTCCAGCCATGTGTCGATCTCGCGCAGGGGAGCGGCTTCGACGGCATAGAGCCGCCGGGTGCCCTCGGCCCGTACGGAGGCGAAGCCCGACTCGCGCAGCACCCGCAGGTGCTGGGAGACGGCGGGCTGGGAGATGCCGAACTCGGCCTGGATCACGGCGCAGACGGCACCGGAGGTCTGCTCGCCGTCGGCCAGCAGCTCCAGTATCCGGCGGCGCACCGGGTCTCCCAGGACATCCAATGCGTGCACGGGAGTCACTATCCCAGCTCACGCTTATATAAGCCAGAGGTGATACACGAATCCTGTGGAGGGAGGGGGCCGCCGCTCGCCCCTCGGAGGGCTCCGTGGCGCCCGCATGATCACCGCGTCGCGTGTGAGCTGCCTTACGTTCCCGTGTGGGCGCCCGGACAGCGGGCAGGTTTGCCTGCTGGACGAGAGGGCGGGACGCCTTCTCGGTAAAATGAGCCGACCCGTGGATTCCCGGACGGGAGTCCCCCCGGCAGCCCAGGCAGCGGGGGAAGGGCGCGAAGACTTGAGATTCGAGGAGCGAGCACACGTGGGCCTTGTCGTGCAGAAGTACGGCGGCTCCTCCGTTGCCGATGCCGAGGGCATCAAGCGCGTTGCCAAGCGGATCGTCGAGGCCAAGAAGAACGGCAACCAGGTTGTCGTCGTGGTCTCGGCGATGGGTGACACGACGGACGAGCTGATCGATCTCGCGAAGGAAGTCTCCCCCGTCCAGACGGGGCGCGAGTTCGACATGCTGCTGACCGCCGGAGAGCGGATCTCCATGGCACTGCTGGCGATGGCGATCAAATCCCTCGGGCACGAGGCACAGTCGTTCACCGGAAGCCAGGCGGGCCTGATCACCGACTCCGCGCACAACAAGGCGCGGATCATCGACGTCACGCCGGGCCGCATCCAGACCTCCGTCGACGAGGGCAACATCGCCATCGTCGCCGGCTTCCAGGGCGTCTCCCAGGACAGCAAGGACATCACCACCCTGGGCCGCGGCGGCTCCGACACCACCGCCGTGGCGCTGGCGGCCGCGCTGGAGGCGGACGTCTGTGAGATCTACACCGACGTCGACGGCGTCTTCACCGCCGACCCCAGGGTGGTGAAGAAGGCCCGCAAGATCGACTGGATCTCGTTCGAGGACATGCTGGAGCTGGCAAGCTCCGGTTCGAAGGTGCTCCTGCACCGCTGCGTCGAGTACGCCCGCCGCTACAACATCCCGATCCATGTCCGCTCGTCCTTCTCGGGACTGAACGGCACCTGGGTCAGCAGCGAGCCGCCGGGTGGGTACGAAGGCCACGGAGAGGGCACTCCGGGTGCACAGGCCGCGCTGAAGAGCGGGCAGAGCAAGGACAGCGGGCAAGGGGATCAGTCGATGGAGCAGGCGATCATCTCGGGTGTGGCGCACGACACGTCCGAGGCGAAGATCACGGTTGTAGGGGTGCCGGACAAGCCGGGCGAGGCCGCGGTGATCTTCCGCGCCATCGCGGACGCCGAGGTCAACATCGACATGGTCGTGCAGAACGTCTCCGCGGCGTCGACAGGTCTGACGGACATCTCCTTCACCCTCCCCAAGAGCGAGGGCCGCAAGGCGATCGCCGCGCTGGAGAAGGCGCAGGGGCCCATCGGCTTCGACTCGCTGCGCTACGACGACCAGATCGCGAAGATCTCGCTCGTCGGTGCCGGCATGAAGACGAACCCGGGTGTGACGGCGACCTTCTTCGAGGCGCTCTCGGAGGCCAAGGTCAACATCGAGCTGATCTCCACCTCCGAGATCCGCATCTCCGTGGTGACCCGCGAGGACGACGTCAACGAGGCGGTGCGCGCGGTGCATTCGGCCTTCGGGCTGGACAGCGAGAGCGACGAGGCCGTCGTCTACGGAGGCACAGGGCGGTGACGCCCGCCGCCCGTGCGGCCCGCCCCGGTGGCGGGCGCGCGGGCAAGCCCGTCCTGGCGGTCGTCGGTGCGACCGGTGCCGTCGGGACGGTGCTGCTCACCCTGCTCTCCGAACGGGCCGACGTCTGGGGCGAGATCCGCCTGATCGCCTCGCCGCGCTTCTCGGGGCGCGTACGGGGCGTCCGTGGCGAGGACACCGCCGTGCGTGCGCTGAGCGAGGAATCGCTCACCGGCGCGGACGTGGCGGTCTTCGCCGTACCGGACGAGGTCGCGGCCCGGTGGGTGCCGGTCGCGGCCCGGCTGGGCGCCGTCGTCGTCGACGGCTCGCGGGCCTTCCGCATGGCGGACGACGTGCCGCTCGTCGTTCCCGAACTCAACGGCGACGCAGCCTCGGAGCGGCCCAGGGGCATCATCGCGAGCCCCGGCTGCACCACACTGGCGATGATCGTCGCGATGGGAGCGCTGGACGCGGAGTGGGGGCTGGCGGAGCTGGTCCTCTCCTCGTACGAGGCGGTGTCCGCGGCCGGGCGCACCGGAGTGGAGGAGCTGCGGGGCCAGTTGGCCGCCGTCACCTCCGCCGAGGCGGCCGGAGCCGAACTCGGCAGGCACCCCGGCGACATCCGCAGAGCCGTGGCCGAGGGGCGCGGCAGGGCAGTCGCCGCGGGAGCGGCCGGGCCGGGCGATCCGTACGGCACGCCCGTGGCGCTCAACGTCGTGCCGTTCACGGGGGAGATGGGCGAGGGCGGCTGGACGTCCCAGGAGCTGACCGTCCGCGACGAGACGCGGAAGGTGCTCGGGCGGCCCGGCCTGCGCGTGGCGGCGACCTGCGTCCGGGTGCCCGTGCTCACGGCTCATTCGACCTCCGTGCACGCGCGGTTCGGGACCGAGGTGTCGGTGGGACGGGCCCGCGAGGTACTGGCGAACGCACCGGGTGTGGTGCTGTGCGACGACCCGGCGCAGGGCGACTTCCCCACGCCCGCTGACGTGGCCGGGACGGACCCCACGTGGGCGGGGCGCGTACGTCAGTCGCCGGACGACCCGCATTCGTTGGAGCTGTTCCTCTGCGCGGACAATCTGCGCAAGGGCGCTGCGCTCAACATGGCGCAGATAGCGGAACGGGTCGTGAGGGAGCTGCGCGCCGCGTCGTGACGCGTGCGCCGGACCCGGGGGACCGGGGAGAGCCGCCGGAGGAGGGTCTAGTGCCGTGACCGGGACGGCTGTTCCTCCGTCTTCCGCTCCTCCTCCTTCTCGTCCTCCTGCTCGTCCTCCTCGTATTCGCTCAGTACGGCGTCGAGCACCCGGGACGCCTCGCTGCGCAGGCCCTCGTCCGTACCCCATGCGAGGGTGATGAGCGCCTTCCACAGCGTCCAGCCGCGTCCGCGCGCCCAGGCTCCGGGGTCGAGCAGGCCGCCCGCGTACACCGCCTCGCGGAACGCGGCGCGGCTCTCGCCGGACAGCATCGTCCACGCGATCTGGAGGTCGCAGGCGGGGTCGCCCACGCCGGAGGTGCCGAAGTCGATCACTGCCGCGAGCCGGCCCTCACGCACGAGCAGGTTGCCTTGTGCGATGTCGCCGTGGAACCAGACCGGCGGGCCCTCCGGCGGCCTGGGCCTGCGCAGGGCCGTCTCCCAGACGGCGGCGGCGGTTTCACACGGGATGCGTCCCTCCAGGTCGACGAGGGCCTGCCGGGTCTCGGTGTCGTAATGGGTGAGCGATGCGCCGCGGTAGGCGCTGTGCGCTCCGGCGAGCGGACCGCCGGAGGTGTCGGCGCGCTGCAGCGCGGTGACGAATCCGGCGAGGTCCGTGGCGAACTCCGTGAGATCGCCGACCAGTTCGGTGTGCGCGGTCTCGCCCTCGATCCACCGGTTGACGGACCAGTGGAAGGGATAGCCCGCGGCGGGCAGGCCCTTGGCGAGCGGCGCCGGGACGGGCAGCGGAAGCTGCGGCGCGAGAAAGGGCAGCCACTCCTGCTCCTTGGCGACCTGCGGCGCATATCCCTCGGCACTCGGCAGGCGGACGCTCATGGCGTCCCCGAGGTGGAACGTCCGGTTGTCGACGCCGCCGGCGGCGACGGGCACGACCGGCAGGTCCGCCCAGTGCGGGAACTGCGCCGCGATCAACTTCCGTACCAGGGCGGCGTCGATGAACGGGCGTGCTGTGGTTTCGCTCACCCGGTACAGGCTGGCGTCGCCGTACGGCGGCGGACAACCGGTTTTCGGCGCCGGCAGGGCGCGCACACGCATCCGGGAGAACTGTCGACGGTCTGCTGTATCCATCGCCGAACCCCCTCCGCGCACACGAATCCGTGCAAGTTCTGGCCCAAGGAAGGCTCTTGGCACTGGCGGGCACGGGACGCCTGGACGAGAATTTCCCTCTCCGGCCGCTGCAACCGGCGGCCGGGCAGGAGGCGTCTATCTGTCCACTGCCTGGATTCGAGGCCTGGGCTCGACTGGATTCGAGAGGCGCCGTGACTACAGGGGCATCCGGGAAGAGCTGGTACGCATGAGCGCGTTCGAACGATCGTCGACGGCGATGCCAGACGCGTACAACCCTGCAGGGGGAGTGTGTGTCCAACAAGCGTGGCGGAAGCATTCGGATCGGTACTCGCGACAGCACCCGGCACCTCCGGCATCAGCACCGGAGGCATGCCGGTGATCTCGCCGTGGTCTGCCACCCGCCCCACGCGCGTCCCGGCGCAGGGCGCGGAATCTGACGACGCGATGGCAGCGGGCACGACAGTCGACCACCTGACCGAGACCTACCGCGTCCACTACAAGTCGCTGCTCGGGCTGGCCGCCCTCCTTCTTGATGACACCGCTTCCTGCGAGGACGTCGTGCAGGAGGCCTTCATCCGCGTCCACTCGGCGCGCAAGCGCGTCCGGGACCCTGAGAAGACCCTCGCGTACCTGCGGCAGACCGTCGTCAACCTCTCGCGTTCCGCGCTGCGCAGGCGGATCGTCGGCCTGAAGCTGCTCTCCAAACCGATGCCGGACATGGCGAGCGCCGAAGAGGGAGCCTACGAACAGCTGGAGCGGGACGAACTGATCCGCGCGATGCGCGGACTGCAGCGCAGGCAGCGCGAGGTGCTGGTGCTGCGCTACTTCGCGGACATGACCGAGGCGCAGGTGGCCGAGGTGCTGGGCCTGTCGCTCGGTTCCGTGAAGGCGTACGGCTCGCGCGGCATAGCCGCGCTCCGGGTCGCGATGGAGGCGGCCTGATGAGCGCCTACGACGAGCAGGACCAGGTGCTGAGCGAGCGCCTGCGCGAGTTGGTGCGTCTGGCCGGCGCCGGCGAGCTGGCCGACGTCTCGTCCGAGCCCGGCGGTCCGTACGAACAGGGCCTGCACCTGAGCGGCCGGTCCCCTGGCCGTCAGGACACCGCGCCGGCCGCGGCGCGCGACCAGGGCGAGGGCGGCGGCACCGGCCCGGAGGAGCCCGGTCCGCCCAGCGGGCCGCACGCGCCGGAGACCCCGCACGCGCCGGAAGCCCCCGATCTGCCCGGCAGTCCGGACCTGCCGCCGCACGAGGCGCCCGAGTCACCCGACCTGCCGGACCTTCCGGGTGTACCGGAGATTCCAGACGTGCACGGCCCGGCCGAGATGCCCGCCATCCCCGACGCGCCGGACATCCTGCGGAGCCCCGAGGTCCCGCCGACGCCGGACATTCCGCCGGCGCCCCACGTTCCCGAGATGCCCGACGTTCCGGAGGCTCCCGAGATCCCCGAGACCCCGGGCATCTACGACGAGCCGGAGATCCCCGACCCTCCCCAGATCGAGGACCCGGACCTTCCGGACGTCGACCTGCCCGACCGGCTCCCCGGTATGCCGGACGGTCCCGTGTCCCCTGACGCGCCGGGCCTGCCCCGTAAGCCGGACATCCCTGACCCTCCGCATCCCGCGCCCGGGGCGCCGGACGCGGTCCGAGACGCGGTTACAGCCATGCATTCGCACCACACGGACGGTTCGCAGTTCCCGGACGAGCCGGGGCGTTCCGGCCACCACGACCAGCCGGCGCGGCCCGACGGCCCCGCGAGCCCGGATCTGCCCGTACGGGGCGGGGACGCGGAGCGGACCCTGACCGACGGTGCTGCGGCTGCGGCCGGCGCTTCGGCTTCCGGGCTGCCGCCCGCAGCCGGGGGCCCCGGCGGTACGGGCGGCCCGGGCGGCGGCCACGGCGGTACGGGCGGTGGCGGCGGTGCACGAGGCGGTGCGCACGGAGACGGCACCGGTGACGGCGGCAACGGCGACGGCGGGGGCCACGACGACAGCGAAGTCGAGGCGGCGCTCCGCCAGATGCTGCACCAGAGCGTGCGCGGCATCGAGCCCGCTCCCGAATCCCTCAGCTATCTGCGGCACGCGGTCCCGGCCCGCCGGGCGCACCGGCGCCGTGCCCTCGTCGGCGCGGCGGCCGCGGTCGTGCTCGTCGGGGTGGGCGTTCCCGGCCTGGTCGGCACGGGCCTGGTTCCGGGGCTGCCGGGCGACTCCAGGTTCAACGCGGGCGGCAACCAGGAGCAGTCGCAGAGCGCCGGCGGCGCACGGGGCTCCGGCGAAACGCAGGGCCCGGGCAGTGCGGCGGGCGGCGCGGGCGGCGATTCGTCCGGCGACGGCTCGGCGTCCCCGTCGCCCACGGAGGGCAGGGATTCCGAGGGCGCCGACTCGAACGACGACATCGCGACGAGCGCCCCGAGTTGCGGCCGTCAGCAGCTCGGCGACGGCTCGGCGAGTGAAGGCAGCCCCGACTCCAGCGGCAAGGTCTACGGCAGCTTCCGGGTCGTCAACACCTCCGGCGAGGCGTGCACGGTCGAAGGCGAAGGCATCGTGGGTGCGTCCGCACGCGGAGTCGCCGACGTCGGCCGCATCGACGTCCTCGACCACACCGCGGGCGACGCCGCCACCGGGCTGCCCGACCCGAGCCTCGCCGCGAGCCAGCTCGTGCTGAAGCCGGGACAGGCGTACGAGGTCAAGTGGGCCTGGGTGCCCAGCGAGTGCCCGCAGGTGAAGTCCGAGACGAAGTCCGCCGACGGCGACGGCCCCGGGGGCAGCCAGGGCGGCAACAACGGCAACTCGGGCGGCCACGGCAACGGTGGCAACAACGGGACGGGCAACGGCGGCAACAGCAGCGGCGGAGACGACGGCGACGATGACGACGGCGGCGACGACGGTGGCGACGACGGCGGAGACGACGACGGCTCCGAGGGTCAGGCCAGCGTCGTGGTCAGCCACACCCCGGACGTCGGCGACCCCGTGGCGGCGGGCACCGAGCTCAAGGGCGCCTGCGCGGGCACGCTGTACCGCACGGGCGTGATGGCGGCCGGCTGACGGGCTTGCCGGCCGACGGACCGATTGACGACGGACCGACCGACCGACTGACCGCCCGGCCGCCCGCCCGCCCGGCCGCCCGGCCGCCCGCCCGGGCGGACCGAGGGCGGAGCCGGACGGTGCGCCCCGGTGCGCCCGCGACCCACGCACTCCGCCGGTTCCGCAGCCCCGTACCGTGGAGCCGTGTACCGGTTTCTGCTGACCCCGCGGTGGTGGGGAATCAACCTCTTCTCCGTGCTTGCGATCCCGGTCTGTCTCTTCATGGGCAGCTGGCAGCTCTCCCGCTTCGAGGCGCGCGTCGAGAGCCATGAGGAGCAGCAGAGGACGGTCTCCGGCGCGGAACGCGCCGAGCCCGAACCGCTCTCCCGGCTGCTGCCCGTCTCCGTGGAGACCAGCGGCCGTGCGGCGGAGGCCACCGGGCGCTACGACACCTCGCGGCCGCTGCTCGTGCCCGGCCGGAACCTCGACGGCAAGCGGGGCTTCTACGCGCTGTCCCTGCTGCGTACGCAGGCCGGCGACGGGCGGGGCGAGGACGCCGGCACCGGAGCAGGCGACGGCAAGGCGCTCCCCGTGGTACGCGGCTGGCTGCCCGGAGACGCCGACGCCTCCCGCGTCCCGCCGCCCCCGCGCGGCGAGGTGCGTGTGACCGGTGCGCTCCAGGCGTCCGAGTCCCAGGGCAGCCCGGGCGTGCGGGCGGGCGGCGGCCTGCCGGAGGGGCAGCTCGGCATGATCAGCGCGGCCGCGCTCGTCAACGTCGTGCCGTACGACGTCCACGACGCGTGGATCACCGTGCAGCACGTCCCCGCAGGGTCGAAGCTGAAGCCGGTGCCGCCGGTACGTCCCGACAACACCGGCCTCGACATGAAGGCGTTCCAGAACCTCGGTTACACGGCCGAGTGGTTCGTCTTCGCGGGCTTCGTGGTCTTCATGTGGTTCCGGCTCTTCCGCCGTGACCGCGAGCTGGCGAAGGACGCCGAGCTCGGCATCATCCCTCCTCCCGACGGGCCGCCGGACCCGGCACCGGACCAGGAAGATGCTTCAGGGCGAAGTCGATCTCCAGCCTCAACTGCTTGATCCGCTCCTCCACGACGAGCGAGCCGTGTCCGGCGTCGTAGCGGTAGACCTCGTGCGGTGCCCCGCGCTGCTCCAGCCGCTCCACGTAGTTCTCGACCTGACGGATCGGGCAGCGCGGGTCGTTGACGCCCGCGGAGATGAAGACCGGCGCCCGCACGTCGTCGACGTACGTCAGCGGTGACGAGAGCTCGTACCGCTCCGGCACCTCCTCGGGCGATCCGCCCAGCAGGGTGCGGTCCAGGGACTTCAGGGCCTCCATCTCGTCGTGGTACGCGGTCACATAGTCGGCGACCGGCACCGCGGCCAGGCCGACGGCCCATGCTCCGGGCTGCGTCCCCAGGCCGAGCAGCGTCAGGTAGCCGCCCCACGAACCGCCGCCCAGCACCAGCCGCTGCGGATCGGCGAGTCCCGAGGAGACGGCCCACTCCCGTACGGCTGCGATGTCCTCCAGCTCGATCAGGCCGACGCGGTGCTTGAGGGCGTCCGTCCAGGCCCGTCCGTAGCCGGTGGAGCCTCGGTAGTTGACGCGTACGACGGCGAAGCCGTGGTCGACCCACGCGGCGGGCTGGCCGGCGAAGGCGTCACTGTCGTGGTGGGTGGGGCCGCCGTGCACATCGAAGACCGTCGGGAAGGGACCCTCGCCCTCCGGCTTCTGCACGAGGGCGTGGACGGTGCCGCCGGGGCCCTCCACCCATGCGTCCTCGACCGGGACGGACGGCGGGGCCGCCATTCCGGGCGGATCGAGGACGACCGCGCCGGCCGCGGAACGCACCTGAGGCGGCTGCGCGGCCGACGACCACAGATACTCGATCTCGACCCCGGCGGCGGCTTCGCCGGACGTACGCGCCGGAGCCGCCGCGGCGGGACGGACCGTCGCGTCGGCGACCGAGCCGGGCGGGGTCTCGACCCTGGTCAGCGTGCGCGCACCGATGTCGTAGCGCCAGAGGTCGCTGCGTGCCTGGTGGCTGTGGGACACCAGCAGCGAACTGCCGTCCGGATACCAGTCGGCGCTCACGTCCCCGGGCAGGTCGACGGCGAGTTCGGTGACGGTGCCCGTGAGCGGCTCCCAGATCACCGGTTCCCAGCGGCCGGTGCGCTGGTGCGCGATCAGCAGCCGCGAGTCGCCGGCGACGGGTGCGAACCCCAGTGCGGACAGGCCCAGTTCCTTCGTGCCGCCCTCACTGTCGTCGAGTTCGGCGACGGTGGTGCCGTCGGGGCGCATCACGCGCAGCGCGGAGTGCATCGCGTCGCCGTGCTCGGTGTGCTCTACGACCAGCAGTGTCCCGTCGTGGGAGAGATCGGCCACTCCCGCGGACTCGCGGTGCCGGTAGATCTCCGCGGGTTTCTCACCAGGGCGGCAGAGGTGGATCGTCGTCCCGTCCTCGTCGGTCGACCGGCCGATGACGGCCGTGCCGTCCCGCCCGATCGCCAGGCCCGCGGGAAAGGACGGGGCGAGTCCGGGGACCGCGGCCTCGTCGTCGCCGCCCTTGAAGGGCTGCCGCATCCAGATCCCGAACTCGTCACCGTCGGTGTCCGAGAACCACCAGATCTCGTCGCCGCCGGGCGTCAGCACTCCGTCCGTTGTCCCGTTGGGGCGGTCCGTCACCTGCCGGTGTCCGTCCGTGGCCCGGTCCCACGCGTACAGCTCGAACGTGCCCGTCACGTTGGAGACGTACAGCGAGCGGTCGGGTGCGTCCTCGGCCCAGTCGGGCAGCGAGACCCGCGGCGCCCGGAAGCGCTTCTCCCATTCGGGCATGCCATCCGTGTTCTGCGTCATGTGCCCATTCTGCGCCGCGGGCCGGGGCGGCCGTCGTGCGGGAGGCGGTACGGACGGCAGCAACATCGTTTCGGCGGCGGGCGGACGGGACATGCGGACGGGACGGGGCGTACGGGCATGTGAACCGGGCGCGACGCGCACAGCACAGCGCACGGCACGGCGCCGGGCACCGCGCTTGTCGCGCCCGTACGAGCGTCTGGCAATCGACGGACGGAGGCGACGTGGCTGGCGAGAAGACCGGTGAGCCGGCGGCACACGAGGAGCCCGGTGGCGAAGTACCGGGCGGGCAGGGCGGGTTCGGGGGTTCCCGGGACGCCCGCCGGCAGGAGGGCGGGGAGAGCCTCCGGCGGCTGCGGACGGGTCCGCCTGAGCCGCCGAGCCGCCGCGGACTGCTCGCCGCCTCTGCGGCCGCCGGGCTCGGCGTCCTGACGGGCTGCGGCACGTCCTCCTCCGCACGGCCCGACGACCCCAAGCCCGGCGGGAGTTCGGGCACCGGGAAGGGCGGCGGCGCGTCGCCGTCCCGGTCGCCGTCGCCGCGGAAAACGCGAAAGCGGCCGCAACTCCCGCGTGGCGGGCGGGAGTTGTTTCCCCATTACCGGTTGGTCGGCTACTGCGGACTGCCCGGGGCGCCCGCCCTGGGCAGGCTCGGCGACGGCGACCCCGGCAAGCGGGTCTCCGAGATGGAGAAGAAGGCGGACGAGTACGCCGGGGGCCGCGAGCCCCTGCCGGTACTCGAACTGCTGGCCGCCGTGGCCAATCCCGACGCGGGCCGCGACGGCACGTACCGCACACGCACCCCCGGCAGTACGATCCGCCGCTTCCACGAACTCGCCCGCGAACGCGACGCGTTGCTGCTGCTCAACATCCAGCCGGGGCGCGCCGCGCCGCTGAAGGAGGTCCAGGCGCTCAGCGACTGGCTGGAACACCCCGACGTGGGCGTGGCACTCGACCCGGAGTGGGACATGGGCCCCGGCGAGACACCGGGAGAGACCTACGGACGTACCTCCGGCGGTGAACTGAACGACATCTCCGACTACTTGTCGGAACTCGTCCGCACCCACGACCTGCCGCACAAGCCGCTCGTCTTCCACCAGGTCGCCACGTCCGTCGTCAGCGAGGAGAAGGAGCTGCGCCCGGCCGAGGGCGTCCCGCTGATAAAGAGCGCCGACGGCATCGGCTCCCCGGAACTCAAGCGCGCCACGTGGCGGCAGCTCGTCGACGGCATGCCGGACGGGGTGCACACGGGCTTCAAGCTCTTCTACGAGGAGGACACCGAGGGTTCCCGTCTGATGAAGCCCAAGGAGGTCCTCAAGCTCCGCCCCGAACCGGAGTACGTGATGTACGAGTAGGCGCCGCGGGCGGCGGAAGACCTCGCGGACGGACATCACGAGCGGACCCTCGTGGGCCCCTTCGGGCCCGGGGCCCCCACCGGCCGGGGCGGGCCGGTGGCGGCCGGGGCGCCGCCGGGCTCTCGTGTCCGCTCCGGGATACCGCGAGACGGCGGAGCAGGGTCGCGAGCGCACCATCAGAATCTCCGCGTGCCGTGCGGGCGGTCAAAGCGAACCTCGCTATCGCGGCATAGCCGGTGCCTATGACCCCAGGTGGACGCTGAGCAGCTCGTCCAGCGCGTCCCGTACGCCTGCCCCTTCCGCCACCTCCAGCAGGGCCCGCACCATCGCCGGGCGGGGCTCGTGCGCGGCGAAGACCAGGCCGACGCGCGGCCTGTGCGCGGCCTCGCCGTCGCCGTGCAGCCGCACCACGCGCATGCCTGCCGGAATCCCGAACATGTGCAGCCACGCGTGGGAGATGACGCTCGACCAGCGTCCCGAGCCGAGGTGTGCGTAGAGGCCGTCGACCGTGTCGGACTCGACGGCCGGGGAGACGGCCGCGCCGTCCGCGTCGAAGAGCCCGTCGAGGATGCGGCGGTTCCGCATGCGCGGCGAGAGCAGGCACAGCGGGAGCCGTGCGGCCTGTGACCAGCTCACCTCGTCGTGGGCGGCCAGCGGCTCGTCCTCGGGCGTGAGCAGTACGTAGCGCTCCTCGTACAGCGGCAGTCTGTGGACGCCCTGCAGGTCCTCGTCGTCCAGGTACGTCAGTGCCGCGTCGATCTCGAACTCGGCGAGCCGGCGCATGATCTCGATCGAGGAGAGCGACTCCAGACGTACGCCCGCCTGCGGGTGCCGTTCGCAGAACGGCGTGGTCAGCAGCGAGGAGACGGTGAGCGCGGTGGGGATGGCGCCCAGGCGCAGCGTGCCGGTGAGCCGGCCGTGCATCGCGGCGACCTCCTGCTGGAGAGCGTCGCGGTCGCCCAGAATGCGGTGCGCCCACAGCAGGACACGTTCGCCCTCCGGGGTCAGGCCCTGGAAGCGCGGGCCGTGCTGGACGATCGGGATGTCCAGCTCGCGCTCCAGCTTGCGGATGCCCGCCGAGAGGGACGGCTGCGAGACGAAGCACGCGGCCGCCGCGCGGGCGAAGTGACGTTCCCTGGCGAGCGCGACCAGGTATTCCAACTGGCGGAGCAGCATGCCCCACCTTGACCCGGCGGACGGGGAGCGGTCCACCTTCCGGCCCTGCTCAGCCCGCCGGGGCCTGTCTCAGCGTGCTCGGCCCTGCCTCATTCCTGCCTCGGCACGACCGTCATCGGAAGGCTTTCGGGGTGCGCGACGGCCGAGGCGACCTCGCGGACGGTATGGCCCGGCACCCGCTGGAACTTCCAGCGCCGCAGGACGGTCGCCAGCGTGATCACGATCTCCGTCCAGGCGAAGCCGTCGCCGATGCACTTGCGGTTGCCCGCGCCGAAGGGGATGTAGCCCTCGCGCGGCACGCTCGCACTCCGCTCCGGAAGCCATCGGTCCGGGTCGAAGCGCTCGGGGTCTTCATACAGGCGTGCGTCGCGGTGGAGCGCGTAGAGGCTGAAGGCGAGCTCGGTGCCGACGGGCAGCTTCGCGCCTCCCAGTTCGACGGGCGCGGTGGCCTGGCGCATCAGCAGCGGTACGGAGTGCATACGGGAGATCTCGCGCAGCACGCGGTCCATGTACTCCAGCTTGGGCACGTCCTCGAAGGTGACCGGACGGTCGCCGATCACGGATTCGATCTCGGTCAGCAGCTTCTTCTCGACCTCCGGGTGGGTTGCGAGTTCGTGGAAGGTCCAGGCGAGCGTCGAAGCCGTCGTCTCGGTGCCGGCGAACATGATCGCGACGAGTTCGTCCCGCACCTCGCGGTCGCTGAGCCTCTCGCCGGTGTCGGCGTCCCGGGCGCTGAGCAGCAGTGAGAGGAGATCCGCGTTCTCCTCGTCGCCCTCCTGGTGGGAGAGCTCGATGACGTCGTCGATGACCTTCCGCAGGCGCGTCGCGGCGGTGTCGAAGCGACGGTTGGCGGGGATCGGCAGCCTGTCGAGGAGCCTGGGCGTCACGGCCCTTATCAGCGCGGTCTTCAGCAGGATCGGTACGTCGCGGATGACGGCGTCGGCGGCTGGGCGGCTGATCTCCGCGGAGAACATGGTCTCGGCGAGTGTGGCGACCGAGAACTGCGCCAGTTCCACGTCGACGGCGACCGTCTGACCGGGCTTCCAGCCGTCGGCCATGGCCTGTGCGCGGGTGGCCATGACTTTCGCGTAGCCGGCGATGCGGGCCTGGTGGAACATCGGCTGCATCAGCCGACGGTGGGTGCGGTGGATCGTGGAGGGCGCCGTGGGCAGGGAGTCCCCGACGAGGACTCGTGCGCGTACGAAGAACCGTCCCTTGTCGAAGTTGCGCGCCTTGGTCACCAGCAGCTCGTGGGTGAGCTCCGCGCTGGTGACGAAGTAGACCGGCAGGGTGCCGACGTCGACGCGTACCAGGTCGCCCGTGTCCCGGAGCGACTTCATGAAGTCGAGAGGATGCCTCAGCAGCGGGAGGGCATGACCGATCAGGGGGAGGTGTTTGGGGGCTCGTGGAACAGCCTTCAGTGCAGCACTCACGTTCGCAGCTCCTTCGGGCGGGAGGTGGGGGGGGTCCGGTGTGGAGGTGCAGCCGATGTGAAGTTCGGTGATCCGTGAAGCGGACCGCTGCTGTCCGGTGGGGAGGACAGGGGCCGGCGGCCTCGGCCGGATGCGGTTCAGGCGGTCCAGGCGGTCAAGCGGTCAGGCGGTCGTCGGGCTCAGGCGGCTGTCGGGCTCAGACAGTCGCGGACGGGCGGAATTCGCCAAACGCAGGCTGAAACGATTCCCTCTCCGGGAGCACGTCCCACCACCATGCGACGGCCGGGATGTCCAGCGCCTCGTCGCTGGCGTCGGTGGGGGTGTCGCAGAACGTCGAGGGCAGTCCGGCGGGGTCGTGAGGCGTCGTATAGCGGTGTGAACTGATGCCCCAGTCCTGGGCTCCCCGGATGAACGTCCCGAGGTTCTCCAGGTACTGCCGCAGCTGGGGGCTTCCCCTGGCGGCGAGTTCGTCCCGCAGGCGCAGGAACAGGCACATCACGCGGTCGCGTTGGGCGACGGCGCGCGTCAACGCCTGGGCCGGGGAGAGCTGCTGCTCGTGCTCCAGCACGCGCAGCACGTTGAGGTAGTAGCGCTGTGCCCTGCTCTCCTTGTGGTACGAGAAAAGGTCGTTGTCCCAGGTGATGATGAAGTACGCCATCTCGGCCGCGGCCCGGACGGCGGTGCTGTCCCGCTCGTTGGGGTGCAGCTCGTAGCCGTGGCCCATCTCCAGCAGCGGCAGTACGACGGACGTCGCACCGTCGTACAGGCGCATCAGCGTGTAGTCGTTGAGGTCGGGGACGGTCTCGTTGCTGCGGTGGGAGGCCTCCCACACCACCGAGAGGAAGTACTCGCGCAGCGCGTCCACCCAGCGGGCCTCCTGGCCCGGCGTCGCGTGCCGGGAGACCCGGTGCCGCAGATCTCTCAGACCTTCGGCCAGGGCGTTCTGCGAGAGCATCGGCACGTCCGGGTTCTGTGCAACGCGCAGCATGCGGGAGAGCTCACCGACCAGCCCGGCCGGGTCCTTGCCGAGTTCGCCCTCCTCGCAGAGGCCGTCGTCCACCCCGAAGAGCCAGATGATGAAGTCCGCGAGTATCGACACGACTTCCTCGCGGCCCTCGGGCAGGACCCGGGCGGCGAAAGTGCCGATGTCGTGCACGACCAGCTTCTCGCGCAGCTCCGGCGAGCCGATGGAGAAGGCGTTCGCCCAGGCGGTTGTACGTTCGTTGATCGCCTCGTGACGGGGATGGATCGCGGGCGGTATGGGGGAGAAAAGGGGCGGCACGATCAAGCCGTGCTCCACTGTCGATCACCTCAGTCGTCGGGCGGCGCCTGGCCGCCGTCCACTCAGCCGCTTCGGCAGTCGGTCCGACCCGCGACCTCCTGACCTGGGCAGAAATCAGCCAATACCACGCACTAGCTGCGGAGACGACGCGTTCCCGCGACCGGCGGAGACCGGGTCGTCACCGTCTGCTACATGGACATCACCACTTCATCAAGGGGCTATCCGGCCACGGAGAACAGGCGTGACACGCTGCCGAGCGGTCAAGGCCACAGGGAGCCTTGCCCCAGGTCACCCGCGATTACACGTTCAACTAACGCTGCTGTGAGGCGAGTTGACGCCAGTGGCTGAATGAGGCCGGGCATTGACGACATTCCGGGCGAGCGCCGGCTTCTGCCGTCGGTCACCGTCCCCGCAGCTTTCGCTTCAGCGACGTCCACCAGGAGGCGTGCACGGTCGGCGGCGCCTCCGGAGGCATGGGCATCGAAGCAGGCTCCTGCGGCCGCAACGGGGGGAGTTCGACGGAGGGCACGCCCGGGCCCTGCCGGGTGCTGCGGTTGCCGCGGCGCGCCGCGAACTCCACCGGCAACTCGATGAGCCGACGCGACATCAGCGCGGTCTCCCAGGTCAGACGCTCCTCCGGAACGGCCAGGCGGAGATCCGGTAGCCGCCCGAGCAGCGTGTCGATTCCCGTGTCCACGATGGCCCTGCCGAGGTCCTGTCCCGGGCACTCGTGGGGACCTCCGCTGAAGGCCAGATGCGAACGGTTGCCGTACATGGGCGCGGACTTGTCGGGACGGATGGCGGGGTCGGCGTTGCCGGCTGCAAGGCCGAGGAGCAGCATGTCTCCGGCCTTGATCGTCTTGCCCGCGAGCTGCGCGTCACCGGTCGCCCAGCGGCCGATATTCGTCGTCATCGGGGGCTCGTCCCACAGCACCTGCTCCAGGGCGTCGGGCAGCGTCATATGCCCCCCGGCCAGAGTCGCGCGAAAGCGGTTGTCGGTCAGCACGAGGCGGAGTGTGTTCGCGATCAGGTTCACGGTCGGTTCGTTGGCCGAGACGAGCACCACCCGCAGGTGTTCGCGTACTTCGTCGTTCGTGAGCCGGGCAGGATGCTCCAGCAGCATCGACGCCAGGTCGTGGGCCGGTGAGGCACGCTTGCGGTCCACCAGGTCCTGCAGGGCCTCGGTGATGTAGTCGTTGCTCGCGACCGCCGTCTCCGAGCCCCGGATCATGTCCTTGGCGGCGTCAACCAGACGGGGCCCGTGGTGCTCGGGCATGCCGAAGAGCTGGGTGATGACGCGCAGCGGCAACTGGTCGGCGAACTGCTCGACCAGGTCGGCGCGGCCTGTCGGTTCGAATTCGTCGATGAGCTGGTGCGCGAAGCGCGTGACGTACCTGCGTACGCCCCGCGACTCGAATCGCGCCAGGCTCTCCGTGACGGCCCTGCGCAGGCGCTCATGCTCCTCGCCGTCGGCGAAGACGCACAGCGGCTGCCACATCGTCAGCGGCGCCAGCGGATGGTCCGGCGGTACCTTCCCCTGCTGCATGTCCCGCCACAGCCGGGAGTCACGGGAGAAGAGCGAGGGGGTGCGGGAGACCTCCAGGTTCTCCCGGTGCCCGAGCACCAGCCACGCGGGGCGGTCGCCGGGCACCAGTACGGGCGCGACGGCTCCGTGCTCGCCGCGCAGCCGCTCGTACAGCGCGATGGGATCGGTGTCGGCCTCGGGGCCGTACAGACGTCGCAGCCCGCCGGGGCCGAGGCCGTGTGCGGGACAGCCGGGCGGCGGGGCGGAGGAGGCCTCGGGGCCGGTGGCGGCAGGGGCCGCAGGGCCTGGGTCCGCGGGGGACGCGGGACCGGGGGAGACAGGGCCGGGAGCGGACGGGCCGCGGTCGTCGGGGCCGTGAGCGTCCGGGTCCGGTGGTGGAGAGGTCACTTCGCCTCCGAGGTGAGAGCAAGCGAGCGCAGGTAGTGCATCAGCTTCAGCAGGACGTCCTGGCTGGAGGACCGCTGGCGCGCGTCGCACACGACGATCGGGACCTTCGGGTCGAGGTCCAGGGCCTTGCGCAGCTCCTCCACGGGGTAATCGGGGGCCTCCGGGAAGGCGTTGACTGCGACGACGAACGGGACGGCGGACTCCTCCAGCCGCCCGATCACGTCGAAGCTGACCTCGAGACGACGCGTGTCGACGAGGACGACGGCGCCCAGGGCACCGTCGAAGAGGCCGTTCCACAGGAACCAGAAGCGCTGCTGGCCCGGCGTCCCGAACAGGTACAGCACCAGCTCCTCGTTGAGGCTGATGCGTCCGAAGTCCATCGCCACCGTCGTGGCGGTCTTGCGCTCCACGCCGGCGGTGTCGTCGACGTTCTCGCTCGCCTGCGTCATCGTCTCTTCCGTCGTCAGCGGACGGATCTCGCTGACGGAACGGACCAGGGTCGTCTTGCCGACACCGAAGCCGCCCACGATCACGACCTTCACCGCGGAGCTGGCCGAGGAGGGCAGTCTGTCTTCGCTCCGCGGCCCCGTGGTCGTGTCAGAGATTCCGGAGTCCATGGATCACCGCCTCAATTAGTTCGATGTCGGGAAGCGACGGGGCGGGCGATCGCGCCTCGACCCGTTCCTCGGTGAGCAGGTCCGCCAGCAGGACGGTGATCACGCTCACGGGAAGCCCCAGGTACGCGGAGATCTCCGCCACGGAGAGCGGGGAGTTGCACACGCGCAGAATCGACGCGTGCTCAGGCTGCATCCCCACCTGCGGGTCGGCCCTGGCCACGATTAACGTGACCAGGTCCAGACCCGTCTGCCGAGCGGGGTCGCTGCGTCCACCGGTGATCACATAAAGCCGCTCGGGGCCGTTCTCGTCCCACCCCGGAACCTCCTGGCTCATACGGCCAATCCGCCGTCGCGCGGGGGACTGGTGAGGTGTTCGCCGATGCGCGCCACCAGGTCCCTCATGCGACCGCCGACCAGTCCGGCGTCGACACCCTCGTCCGCGAGCACGGCGAGGTGCGCACCGGTACCGGCCGCCATCAAGTACATGAATCCGCCGTTGACTTCGATGACGACCATGCGCATCCGCCCGTCGCTGTGCGGGAATTCGGAGGCCACGGCGGAGGACAGGCTCTGCAGACCGGACCCGATCGCGGCGAGCCGGTCTGCCGTGTCGGTGTCGGTGCCGTGCTTGGCCATGCACAGCCCGTCGGAGGAGAGCACGAGCACGTGGCGGGTCTGCGGAACGGTCTCCGCGAGATCCTTGAGCATCCAGTCCATGTCGGCACGTCGTTCCATCGTTCACTCACCCTCATCCGACGACGTGTCTTGGTTGCTCTCGGAGCCGCTGTCCGTCCTGGCGTCCTCGCCCGTCCGGCCGGACAGTCCGCTCTGCAGGTCGGCCATCCACAGGCCGGGTGCCGGTTCGTCCGCCGCGGGCTGCGCGGGAGGCGTGGCGGAGGCCCGCCCGGCGCCGCCCGGGCGCGCGTCCGGGTTCGGGGTGCGGCGGCGGCGCTGGGGCAGCCCGTTGGCGTTGCGTTCGATCACTGGCGGCGTCTCGTCCTGCACTTCGTCTTCCTGCCGTGCGGGGCCGGTTTCCGGAAGCCAGGGCTCGTGACGCGGCATCCGCTGCGCCTCCGTGGGATGTTCACCGCCCGGGGAGCCGGCGGAGGACGCGGGCGCGGTCTCGTGCCAGGGTGCGCTGTTCGCGGAGGCGACGGCGGCGGGAGCGGCCCGACCGGGAGCGGCCGGACCGGGAGCAGCCTGGCCGGGCTCCGCCTGAGCGGGCATTGCCTGAGCAGGTCCTGCCTGACCGAACGCGTCCTGGCGAGCTGCCTCCTGCCCCGGGCCCGCTCCGATGCCGTGGGCCCGTCCCGACGCGGGCGCGGTGGTGATCAGCTTCTTCGGTACGACCAGGACGGCACGCACACCGCCGTACGCCGAGGGTGGCAGCGAGACCTGGAAGTCGTACGCCTGGGCGAGCCGGCCGACCACGGCGAGCCCGAGGCGCGGCGACTCCCCGAGGTCGTTGAGGTCGATGCCGGCCTGGGCTTCCTTCAGTCTCAACTCGGCCCGGGCACGCGCCTCTTCGCTCAGCCCGACACCGCCGTCCTCGATCTCGATGGCGATGCCGGCGTGCACCTCGCCCGCGGTGAGATGGACGCGGGCACTCGGCGGCGAGTAGCGCGTGGCGTTGTCGAGCAGTTCGGCGAGCGCGTGGATGAGCGGTTCCACGGCGGGGCCGACGACCGCGACGTCGGCGACGGAGTGCAGCTCGACGCGCTGGTAGTCCAGCACGCGTGACATCGCGCCGCGCAGCACGCTGTAGACCGGGACTGCCTTGCTCCACTGCCTGCCCGGCCTGGCGCCGCCGAGCACGGCGATGCTGTCCGCGAGCCGGCCGATGAGCGCCGTGCCGTGGTCGAGCCGCAGCAGGTCCGCGAAGAAGTCCGGGTGCCGGCCGTGCCTGTCCTCCATGCCGCGCAGGTCGGTCGCCTGCCTGTGGACGATGGCCTGGACGCGCCGTGCGACGTTGACGACGCCGCGCTGTGCCGAGTCGCGGAGCGTCTCCTCGGCCTGGACCGCCTCGACGACCGAACGCAGCAACTGCTGGTGTGCGGTCTGGAATTCGCTGCTCAGCCCTTCCGCGCGAGGCATGGACTGCAGCACGTCCTCGGCGAACTCGCCCTCCTGGAGACGCTCCACCGCCTCGGGCAGACGTTCCTTGGCCAACTGCACGGTGGCAAGCTCCTGTTGGTGCAGCCGGGCCTGGAGTACGGACAGCTGCTGGGCATGCTGAGCGCGCAGAGCCGCCAGCGCCCGCCCGCGGCGGGCCACTTCGGCGGCGACCAAGGCGACCGCGACGGTTGCGACCAGGCCGCACACGGAGACCGCGATCCGGGCGTCCTCCGGCAGCAGGGGGACGGCGATGCCTGCGGCCACGGCCGTCGCGAGGGCGGGCAGCAGCCAGACGAGTACCGGGCCGCCGGACCCCTGATCTCCGGGTGACGATCCAGCACGAACCATCAGGATCCTCAAATCAATCGAAAAGCTGGTGAGCAGGCGGTGCGAGGGGGCTGCAGCAGAAGGTCCTGGGGAGCTCGCCCCGCCGCACGGGTGGTCCCAAGTCGGCGGCAGGGCAAGAGATTTGGTCCGGTCCACCGAGCCCCGGGCAGCATAGCCGGAACCGATCACTTGTGACACAGAGTCTTCGGCTGTGCGCTCTTGACAGACCATTTCAGTGCCGAAACTGAGCAGGTCAGGACAGTAGGGCGGCGGATCCTACAAATGTGTGCCAGGTGGACAGATGGCCGCTGCACCGAAAAGCGGAATGCGGCGAGGGGAGGTGAGATGGAGGAGAAAGGGCCGCATCGCCGGGAACCGGTGCCGAAGGGCCGTATTGGGCGCCACTCCTCCTGGCCGGCGAGAGGCCGCCGCGCCAGCCTGGAACGGTGGATCGTACGTGGGCCCTCCGGTCGAGGAGATTTCGTGTCGATCTCGTATTCGGTGAGTGCGTGCTGAGCAGAACTGACGCAGCGTCACTTCGAAAAGCTGCCCCGCCCCCGGTGGGGAGAGGCGCTGCGCTTGTGTAGGTTGGCTCGCGGGTGTACCGGTATCCGGCCGGCAGGCGGGGTAGGAGGCGGTTCACCGATCGGGGGGCGCATCGCCTGCGCACTGCGTCGGAACGGTTGCAGACACCGGCACATGACCGCGTGACGCACGGACGGCGTACGGCATTCGCCTGCGGCACCGGCGTACGACCGCGTACGGCGGACACCGGCATCCTCGCCCAGCTGTCGCTGGGTGGGCCCCCATCGGCACCACCGCCCCGGCACCCGGCGGACGGACGGCATGCGAAGAGGGGGAACTGCGTGAGTCAGAGCGTGAAGAGAGTCGCGAAAGCGGTCTCGGAGAATCCGGAGCTGCGCGAAGCAGCCGAGGGCGAACTGCGGCGCCGCGGCGGTGCCGTCGTGCAGCAGGTGCCGGACGGAGGGCGTGGCGGCGGCGGTTCGGACGGGCCGCGCGGCGACGACGGGCTCGACCCCGCCGACTTCCCGGCCGCCCGCGAGCAGGGCGGCGGCATCGACACGGTGATGACGCAGCAGACCGTGTCCATGGACGAGGCGCGGGAGGTGCTCAACCGCAGCGAGCAGCGCCGGGAGGACGGCCGCAAGGTCCATGCGATCTGCCCGATGGCCCTGCCCCGCGGCCGCTCGTTCGTGAGCATGCTGCCCGTACTGATGCTGCTCGTGCTGGGAGCCGTCGGCGGCGCCGTCGCGTCCGCCGCGGGGAGCCCGCTGCTCACTCACCCCGTCTTCGGCATCCACTACTGGGTCCTGTCACTGGCCGCCGTCGGCTTCGTGTGGTGGCGGCAGGGCATGGTGATGGTGCCGGACGGCTGCCAGGCCCTGATCACCCGCTTCGGGAAGCTGGAAGAGGTGGTCGGCCCGGGCCGGGTGATCCTGCTGAACCCGTGGAAGCGGGTGTCGTACATCATCAACACCACCCGCGAGTACCCGTTCAACGCTCCGGTGCGCGAGGCCCCCACGAAGGGCGGCGTCAAGGCTTCCATCGACCTGTTCATCCAGTTCCGCATCAGCGACCCGGTGGAGTTCGTCTACACGCTCGGCGCCGTACGCGGATTCGAGGAGAAGCTCAGCAACGCCGTCAGCGAGACGATCCGCAGCCTCATCTACGAGCAGGAGGCCGCGGAGATCTACGACATGGTCGGCGAGGACACCGGCCGCCTGCTGGAGCAGGTCAACCAGCAGTTCCGTCCCGCGGTGGAGCTGACCAACGCCAACATCACGCACGCCGAACCGTCCGACCGCGGCTACCGGATGGACCTGGCCTCGCCGGAGATGGTGCGCGTCGCCAAGGACGCCTACACCCACGAGTACGCACTGCACCTGCGCAAGGAGCAGGACGAGGGCGATCTGACCAAGGAGCTGGCCTCCCGACAGGAGACGCTGTCGGCGATCATGGCGGACATCGCGCAGTACCAGGCGCAGATGGACACCGCGGTCGAGCGTGAGACCAACCGGGCCGAGGCGACGGCCCGCCAGCGCTACGTACAGGCCGAGTCCGAGGCCAAGGCCAACGCGGCGCTGCTGGAGGCCCAGGCCTTGGACATCCGCGCGGTGACGGCCGCCGAGGCACCCGAGATCCTTCAGTACCGCTATCAGCAGCAGGTTCTGGACACCCTGGAGCAGGTCGCCGACCACCTTCCGCGGCTGGTGCGGATCGGCGGCGGCTCGGAGGCCGACGGCGGCGTCGGCGTCGACTTCCTCGCGCTCGCACGGGAGTTGGTGGGCGAGCAGGGTACGGAGCTGTTCTCCGAGGAGGACATGGCGGCCGTGCGCACCCGCCTCGAGGAGGTCGCGGAGCGCATCCGCTCCCGCGAGGGCGAGATCGAGGCGCTGCTGGAGGCGGAGCGCCCGACGGTGCCGGCGCCGGCGGGCGCGGCAGCGGACGGCACCGCAGCAGACGGCACCGCCGCCGGCGTCACGGCAGCGGGCGTCACGGCAGCAGACGTCCACGCCGCATCCGAGGAGGCCGCAGAATGAGCGCCACACGCAACCGCAGGTCGGTCATCTCCGAAGAGGTCGCGCCCTGGAGCGAGATCCGTCAGCTGCTGCGCGGCGGCGAGACGGACAAGCTGGTCCCCGTCATCATCCCCAAGCACACCCGCAGGCTGTGGTGGCTGCTGCTGATCTGGCTGGGGCTGTTCGCGTTGCTGACCGGCGTGATGTTCACGCTGAAGGAGTCCGGCGACGGCGGCGCGGCCGACATCGCCTACGGCGCGCTCGCCACGGTGAGTTACGCGACCGGTGCCTTCCTGGTGCTGGCCGGGGTGCTGTGGTGGTGGCGTTCCTCCATCGCGGAGATCGAGCAGGGCACAGCCGGTGTCCTCACCCGTTACGGAGCCGTCAGCCGCACCCTCGACCCCGGGCGCCACTACCTCTGGCACCCCTGGTCCCGGGTGGACTTCGTGGTCGACACCGCCACCGAGATCCCGTACTCGGCCCCGGTGATGGCCTGCCCGACCCGGGAGAACGTGCCGCTGCGCTCGATCGAGTTCTTCCTGAAGTTCCGCATCACCGACGCGGTCCTGTTCGTACGGACCATCGGCGCCGGCAACTTCGACCTGGTGCTCTCCCAGGCGGTGCAGGACGCCATCCGGCAGCGCGCGCGGCTGGTCCAGACGGAACGGGCGTACGACCTGCGCGGTTCCGACGTCGCCGACATGCAGGAGCTTCTCAACCGCCAGCTCGCCCGCTACGGGGTGCGCATCACCGGTTCCAACATCCCGGACGTCCAGCTGCCGGCCCAGTACCAGCAGCACCTGGCCACGCGGGAACGTGTCGCCAAGGAACGCACCGCGTACGACCAGGAATGGGGTCTGACGCGCAAGCGCCGGATCGACAGCCTGCAGATGGACATCGAGCGGGCGAAGAAGGTGCGGGACGCCCGCATCGTCGAGGTGAAGGCCGCGCTCAACAAGGCGCGCGAGGACGTCGCGCAGCTCCTGGAGGAGCAGGAGACCAACGCGCAGAAGGTCCGCTTCGAGATCGAGACCCGCGGCCGCAGCGGCCTGATCTCCGCCGAGAACGAGTCCCGTGCGCAGCGCCGTCTGGCGCAGGCCTACCGCGACAACCGTGCGGTGCTCCAGTACGAACTGGCCCGCAGGCGGCTGGAGGTGGGCGCGATCCTCGCCGGGCGTGCCCCGCAGCCCGTGGTCGTCCGCACCGACGGCGGGGGCGGGGACAACTCGGCGCTCTCGACGCTGCTCACGGCCCAGCTGATGCCGAAGCTGAACGGTTCGCTGACGTCCGGCCCGGCTGCCGCCGGGTGGGGGCCGCAGAGCGGCACCCGTCAGGGAGGCGGCGAGGCCTGACCTGGCCGTCCGGGCCCGTGCCACCGCCGCTCGTGCGGGGCATGGGCCCGGGCTCCGGGCCTTCGGCTCCGGGCCCGTGCCCGGCGGGGCAGCTCAGCCGCGTGCATGTGCGCGCCGTGCCCGGCGGGGGCCGGGCTCAGGCCCGTGCGCGTCCGTTCAGCCGCGGGCCGCGAGCTCCCGTACGCGGGCGACGACGGGGGCGAACGCCTCCGCGTACGGGCCGTGCACGGTGTAGTGGGTGAAGCCGTACCGCCGGCGGTTGCGCATCACCTGTTCGGCCATCTCCTCGACCGTGCCGATGAACACGAAGGGGCACTCCAGGAGTTCGTCCCGGCTCATGGACGGGCCGAACCGCTCCAGAAGGCGCTCCGCCTCCGCCTGCCGGTCCTCCGTCACCACGGCCATCTGCGTCAGGGCCTGCCATTCGACCCGGTCGGCCCGCGCTCCCGCACGCTCCCGCACGTGACGAACACGCTCGTCGGCCTCGGCGGCGGTACCGAGCCGCATCGTCCCCGGCGGCTCGCCTCTGACCTGGTACACCCCCGCGATGCCGACGATGTCCGCGTACTCCGCCGCGATGTCCAGCACCCGGTCACCGGTGCCGCCCACGATCAGCGGCGGCCCCGCTCCGTCGAACCCGGTCCGCTGTACGGGACGCAGGGCGGGGAGGCCGAACCTGGTCCGCATGCCGGCTTCCTGCTCATAGCCGTCCGACGCGAAGAGCCGTCCCAACTCCCGTACGGTGTCGCGCAGATGATCCGCGCGTTCGCCGAAGGCCCGCCACGGGATGCCCGCTTCGTCGAACTCCCACTTCATGTGCCCGGCACCGATGCCGAGTTCGAGCCGTCCGCCCGTCAGGATGTCGGCGGTCGCGGCCTCCCGGGCCAGCAACGCCGGGTTCCAGAAGGCCGCGTTCAGCACCAGGGTCCCCACTTTCAGCCGCTCGGTCGCCTGTGCGGCGGCGACGAGCAGCGGGAAGGGGGCCGCGATGCCGAGGTGGTCCGCGGCGTACACGGCGTCGTAACCGAGCCGTTCGGCCCGGCGGCACTCCGCGACGACCGCGTCGTACGACTCGTAGCTCTCCAGCCCGTGTGAAAACCGAAACTCCCGCAGCATGCGCCGAAACTACCCACCGGGCGGCCCGCCCATGGCTCTGCGGCGCCGTCCGGCACCCGGCTCTGCCGAGGGCAGAACGCGGGGCGCCGAACTCAGACCCCGCAGGCGTGCTCCGGGGGTTGCCGGTGCGCCCGGGCGTTCGTACGGTCATGGTCATGGCACGAGTTGCCGCTGACGCCCCAGCTCCCAGGCGCCGCAAGGCCGCCGGGCTGCTCGCCGCAGCCCTCCTTGCCGCTGCCGTGGCGAGCTCGGCCTGCGCCGGGGAGCCGCCTGAGAATCCCCCGCCGAAGAGCAGCCCGGGCGAGGCCCCGCCCGAGCGCGACGTCGAAGGGCCGGGGAAGGGCCCGTACAAGGTACGTACGCAGACCGTCTCGCCCGGCGACGTGGACGGCGACTTCGGCAGCGGCACCGTCCACTACCCGGACGACACCGGCCGTGACTTCGGGGTCATCGCCGCCTCACCGGGGCTCGGCGCGGACGAGTCCATGGTCACGCCGTACGGGGAACTGCTGGCCTCGCACGGCTTCGTGGTGATCACCTTCAACACGAAGACGCTGGAGGACTCGCCGTCCCAGCGGGGCCGCCAGCTGCTGGACGCCCTCGACTACGCGACCGGACGCAGCGCCGCCGCGGACCGTACGGACGACAAGCGCCTCGGTGTGATGGGCCACTCGATGGGCGGCGGCGGTGCGTTGTTCGCCGCGTCCCGCAACCCGGACATCAAGGCGGCGGTACCGCTGACTCCGTACGAGGAGACCCGCCGCGACTGGCCCCGCGTGAAGGCGGCCACGCTCGTCATCGGCGGCAACAACGACGAGATCGCCCCTGTCACGGACCACGCCGAGGCCTTCTACGACGGTCTGAGCGGGGCCGGGGAGAAGGCGTACCTGGAGCTGAAGGGCGACCACTTCGTGGCCACTCCGCCCGACGGACTGGTGACCCGCCAAGTCGTCGCCTGGTTCCGCCACTTCGTCGCCGGCGACTCCGGCTCAGCCGCCTCCCTCTGCCGGCTTCCCAGCACGGGCCTCATCACCGAGTCCCGCGACACATGCCCGATCGGCTGACCGCGCGGCACCGAAGGAGCCGCCCGGCTCAGCGGTTTGGCCGCGGGGTGTGGTCCCGTACGTAACCGGGATAGGGGTCGTCGCCGGCCTCCGCGAGCCGGGCGCCGATGCCGCGTGCGGCCGCGAGTACGGGCGGAGCCAGCCGGTCCAGTTCCAGACTGCTGGAGCGGACCACCACGCCGACGGCTGCGACCGGCTCGTCGTCCACCAGCACCGGGCTCGCGACCGAGCAGCTGCCCAGCGTCATCTCCTCGCGCGTGGTGGCGAACCCGCGCCGCCGCGTGCGCCGCAGGTCACGTCGGAGACGGCCCGGCTCCCGGATCGAGTACCTCGTCGGGCGGCTCAGCTGCCGGCCGAGATGGCTGTCGATGACGGCGGGTGAGGCCCAGGCCAGCAGCGCCTTGCCGACGCCGGTCGTATGGAGCGGCAGTCGTCCGCCGGTACGGGAGATGATCGGTACGGACCGGTGGCCCGTGAGCTTCTCCACGTACAGGGCTTTGTCGCCGTCGCGTACGGCGAGATGGACGTTCTCCCTGGTGGCCTCGTACAGCTCCTGCATGAACGGCATGGCGACGTCGCGCAGGCGCGTGTGCACACCGCTGAGCAGCCCCAGCTCCAGCAGGTGCAGCCCCACTCGGTACTTGCCGTCGTCCTCACGCTCCAGGCCGCGCCAGCTCGTGAGTTCGCCGACGAGCCGGTGGGTGGTGGGCAGGCTCAGGTCCGCCCGCCGGGCGAGCTCGGAGAGGGAGAGCCGCGGGTGCTCGAAGTCGAACGCGTCGAGGATCGCCAGCATGCGTGATGCCACGGTGCGACCCGGCTGACTGTTGTTTCCGGACATCGGCTTCCGCCCAGTGAAAGACAGTGCTGTGCGTGGAGTGTGCCACGCCCCACGATGTCGGTCACCCCGACAAGGAGAAACACCATGTCGTCAACGTCCCCGAGTTCCCCGGTGCCCCCTTCCGCCACGAACTCCGCCGCGGCGTCGGGCGCCGCCCGCGCAGCCCAGGGCGGGTTCTGGCCGGTTCTGCTCTGCTGGCTCGCGGTCGCGCTCGACGGGTTCGACCTGGTCGTGCTCGGAGCGGTGATCCCCGCGCTCACCGAGTCGCACGCGCTCGGATTCGACTCCGGTTCCCTCACGACGGCCGCCACTCTCGGGCTGGTCGGCGTCGGAATCGGCGCGGTGGCGATCGGCCCCCTCACCGACCGGTTCGGCCGCCGTGCCAGCCTGCTGACCTGCATCGCGGTGTTCTCCGTGCTGACCCTCGCGATCGCCTGGGCCCCGAACATCACCACCTTCGTGGCCCTGCGGTTCCTCAGCGGCCTGGGCCTGGGCGCCTGCCTGCCCACCGCACTGGCGTACATGACCGAGTACGCGCGGGCAGGCCGCCGCGGCTCGGCCGTGACGCAGATGATGACCGGCTACCACGTGGGCGCGGTGCTCACCGCCGTGCTGGCGATCGTGGTCATCCCCGAGTTCGGCTGGGAGGCGATGTTCGTCATCGGCGGGGTCGCCGGGCTGCTGACGCTGCCGTTGATGTGGGTCAAGCTGCCGGAGTCGCAGGCGTTCCTGGAGGCCCGCGGCAAGAGCGCCTCCCCTGCCGCCTCCCCGGCCGCTTCTCCTGCCGAAGCGCCCGTGCGGCCCTCCGCCCTCATGCGCGGCCGGCTGCTGCGCGTGAGCCTCGGCATCTGGATCGCCTCGTTCATGGGCCTGCTCCTCGTGTACGGGCTCAACACCTGGCTTCCGCAGATCATGGGCGCCGCCGGCTACTCGCTCGGTGACTCGCTGGGCCTGCTGCTCGCGCTCAACCTCGGTGCCGTGGCCGGCCTGCTGATCGCCGGGCGGGTCTCGGACGCGCGGGGCAACAAGCGGACCGTGCTGCTCTGGTTCGCCGTCTCGGCCGTCTTCCTGGCGCTGCTGTCGGTCAAGATGGAGTCGACGGCGGTCGTGTACGCCGCGGTCTTCCTCGCCGGCGTCTTCGTCTTCAGCGCCCAGGTGCTCGTGTACGCCTTCGTCGGCCACCTGTTCGCGGCGGAGGTACGCGGCACCGCCCTGGGCCTGGCCGCCGGCGTCGGACGCCTCGGTGCCATCGTCGGCCCCTTCCTCGGCGGCCTGCTGGTGAGCGCGGGGATCGCCTACCCCTGGGGTTTCTACGCCTTCTCCGTGGCCGCGGTCCTCGCCGTCCTGGCCCTCGTGGCCGTACCGGCGCACCTGCGCGGGAGCCGCTCGTGAGGAGGACGCGTACCCAGGTGGTGATCATCGGGGCCGGCCCGGCCGGGCTGCTGCTGTCCCATCTGCTCGACCGTGAAGGCGTCGAGTCGGTCCTGCTGGAGAACCGCGCGCCCGAGTACGTACGAGGCCGCATCCGTGCCGGAATGCTGGAGCACTCGACCGTCGAGTTGCTCGGCGACGCCGGTGTCGGCGACCGGCTGGGCCGCGAGGGCATGGAGCACCGGGGGATCTACCTCCAGTTCCCGCACGAGCGCCACCACATCGACTTCCACTCGCTCGTGGGCCGGTCGGTGTGGGTGTACGGGCAGACCGAGATCACCGGTGACCTGATGCGGGCACGCTCCGCAGCGGGTCAGCAGTCCTACTACGAGGTCAGCGACGTCGCCCTGCACGACCTGGACGGTGACAGCCCCGCTGTGACCTTCGTCGATGCGGACGGGAGTCCTCACCGCGTCCACTGCGACGTGGTCGCCGGCTGCGACGGTTTCCACGGCCCCGCACGCCGGACCATCCCGGACGGTGCGCGCCGCTCGTTCGGCCGGGAGTACCCGTACGCATGGCTGGGAGTCCTGGCCGACGTCGCTCCGTCCACCGACGAGCTCATCTACGCCTGGCACCCCGAGGGTTTCGCGATGCACTCCATGCGCTCGCCCTCGGTCAGCCGCCTCTATCTGCAGGTCGACCCGGACGAGGACGTCGCCGAATGGCCGGACGACCGGATCTGGGAAGCGCTGGCCCGGCGACTGGGCGACGGGCAGGACGGGTGGCGGCTGAAGCCCGGGCGGATCACGGACAAGTCCGTCCTGCCGATGCGGAGCTTCGTCTCGACGCCCATGCGGTACGGCCGGCTCTTCCTGGCCGGCGACGCCGCCCACATCGTCCCTCCGACGGGTGCCAAGGGACTGAACCTCGCCGTGGCCGACGTTGCGCTGCTCTCCCGGGCGCTGGCGGCACTGCTGCGCGAAGGCGACCCGCGCCTTGCGGACGACTACTCCGCGACGGCGCTGCGGCGGGTCTGGCGCGGCACCCACTTCTCGTGGTGGATGACCAGCATGCTGCACGTCACCGGCGATCCCTTCGACGCCCAACTGCAGCGCTCACAACTGGAATGGGTGGTGCGCTCGCCGAGCGCCGCGGCCGGCCTGGCCGAGAACTACGCCGGGCTCCCCATCGGCTACTGAGCCCCGGCCCGGGTCCCGCCCGGGTCCTGCCCGGTTCCGGCTGGGTCGGGCCGGAGTCCGCGGGCCGATCCGAGGCTCCGTACGGCCGCGGCGCCCGGCGCTGACACGCGCTCACTCGTCTCCCACACGTTGCGGAACGAAGCTGTCCGCAACACGCGCCAGGCTGTCCTCATGACCGACCAGAACTGGAACCTCCAGCTCCGAGACCAGATCGACTGGCACTGGACCCACCAGCTTCGCGCGCGCCTCGACGGGCTCACCGACGACGAGTACTTCTGGGAGCCGGTGGCCGACTGCTGGAGCGTGCGGCGGCGTGGCACCGGCTCCGCACCGGTGCAGGGCGGATCCGGCGCCATGACCATCGACTTCGCCATGCCGGAGCCCGATCCTCCGCCGTTCGCGACGATCGCCTGGCGGCTCGGCCACGTGATCGTCGGCGTGCTCGCCATGCGCAGCGCCTCGCACTTCGGCCGTGAGCCCACCGACTACAACTCGTTCGAGTACGCGGAGACCGCGGGCGAGGCGCTGGCACAGCTCGACGCCGAGTACGCCACGTGGCTGGCCGGGGTCGAGTCCCTCGGCGAAGCCGGCCTCGCCCGCCCGTGCGGGGACGCCGAGGGACCGTACGCCGACCGTCCGCTCTCAGCGCTCGTGCTGCACATCAACCGCGAGCTCATCCACCACCTGTCGGAGGTGTGCCTGCTCCGCGACCTCCACCTGCACGCCCACCGGCAACTCCCGAGCCGTACTCCGGACCGGACCCAAGAGGAGGCGAGCTGAGATGGCCCGCGACATCCAGATCACTCTCGACTGCGCAGACCCGGCCAGACTGTCCGCCTTCTGGGCCGAGGCCCTCGGCTACCGGCTGCAGGACCCGCCCGGGGGCTTCGCCTCGTGGGAGCAGGCACTGGAGGCGATGGGCGTGCCGCCCGAGAGGCGCAACGACGCCTCGGCCGTGGCCGATCCGGACGGGTCGGGGCCGCGGTTCTTCTTCCAGCGGGTGCCGGAGGGCAAGCAGGCGAAGAACCGGATGCACGTCGATGTGCGGGCCGCCCCCGGACTGGAGGGCGAAGCGCGGATGGCCGTCCTGGAGGCGGAGGCAGAACGGCTCGTCTCGCACGGCGCCACCCGGCTCGAGCGTCACGAACCCGATCCGCCGCTCCTCACCGGGCACATCGTGATGGCCGACCCCGAGGGCAACGAGTTCTGCCTCGACTGATCAGCCGCGTACCTCAGCCGCGTATGGCGGGGCCGGTCTGCGCCGGGCCGCCGGGCCGGCCTGCCCGCCGGAACGGAGTCACCGGCGCCCGGCCCCTCGTACGCTTGGCATCCGCGAAGGTCACACTCTGGGGGAAGCACGGTGGACGACGTCGAGATGCGGCACCTGCGCCGCTGCGTGGAGCTGGCGACCGAGGCACTGGAGGCAGGCGACGAGCCGTTCGGCTCCGTGCTCGCCGCCGCGGACGGCACGGCGCTGGCGGAGGACCGCAACCGCGTGGCCTTCGGCGACCGCACCCGCCACCCGGAGTTCGAGCTGGCGCGCTGGGCAGCGGCGAACATGACTCCCGAGGAGCGCGCGGCGGCGACCGTCTTCACCTCCGGTGAGCACTGCCCCATGTGCGCCGCGGCGCACGGCTGGGTCGGACTGGGCCGCATCGTGTACGTGAGCTCGTCCGAGCAACTGGCGGCCTGGCTGGCGGAGTTGGGCGTCCCCGCGCCTCCCGTGCGTACCCTCCCGGTCCGGGAGGTCGCGCCCGGAGTAGTGGTGGAGGGCCCGGTACCGGCCCTCGCGGAGCAGGTGCACGAACTGCACCGCCGCTGCCACGGCGACAGCCCGTCCTGAGCAGTGTGCGTGCCGGCAGGTGTGCCGGTCGTTCGCGAACTCAGCAGGTGCTGACCGGTCCCGGAGAGGGAGCAACACACGGTCGCACGCGGCACCGTGGCGATAACCCTTTGCCGGGGACGCGTCAGGCCGTCTACGTTCTCCCAGCCGTCCGGGGTGTCCCGGACCGGCACCGTCGAAGAGGAGGTGTGGAGCACATGCGCAGGAGTGCCGAGCAGTCGAGCCCGCGTACCGACCTCATGTACCCCTTCACGACGGAGACACCTTGCCGCTTCACATCACCCCGCTGACCGACCCCCGGCACGGGCCGTACAGCCGGCGCCTCGCATGGCTGGCGTCCGACGCCTCTTCCGTTCCCGTCGGTACGGCCTTTCTGCGCCTGTCCACCGATGCCGGACAGGCGCACCTGGCCGAACTGGCCGTCCACGTGCATCCCGTGGAACGGCGCAAGGGCGTCGCTTCCCGGCTCCTCGACGCCGCCGTGGCCGCCGCACGCAGCGATGCCGGACGCTGCCTCGCCGCACGGGCCGTGGCCGGATCGCCAGGCGAACGCTTCCTGCGCGCCCGCGGCTTCCGCAAGGTCCTCACCCTGAGGTACGCCCGCTTGCCGCTCGCGGACGTAGCAACCACCGGCCTCGCCGGGATCGTCGAGCGTCCGCATCCCGGCTACCGGCTGGCGTCTTGGCAGGGGACCGTCCCCGGCGACCTCGCCCGTACGTTCGCAGCCGTGCGCCGAGCCATGGACGACATGCCCGTGGACGACGCCGAACTCCCCACCGTGACCTGGGACGTGGACCGGGTGCGGGCAGCCGCGAAGGCCGTCGAAGAGCGCGGCGACCGGCTGCACACCGTCGTCGCACTCGACACCTCCGACGGCTCGGTCGCCGGGTTCACGGAACTCGTCGTCCCCGGGAACGGCACGGGCGACGGCATGCACTACGGCACCGGCGTGCTGCCCGAGCACCGCGGGCACGGGCTCGGCCGGTGGATGAAGGCCGAGTCGGTCCGGCAGGCCCGAGCGCGGTATCCGGACCTCGGCGGCCTCCTGACCGACACCGCCGAAAGCAACACGCACATGAGACGCATCAACGACAGCCTCGGCTACGCGCCCACGCACACGGAGTCCGGCTACCAGCTCGACCTCTAGGGCGAACGCAAGGGCCCGACCGGGCACTTGGGCACCACCGCACCACCCGGTCCGGCCTCTGGCCGCGAACGCAAGGAACCCACCCGCATCCGCAACGAGAAAGGCATTCGCTGGGGCGGGCACTCCCGCAGGGGCGGGCCCCCGGGACAGCAGCCTGAACCAATCGGCGAACCAATGCGATCACGGCCTTAGGTTGGCGGTATGAGCCTCGACATTCCTGACCAGGTCCGCAAGACGGTCATAGCCGACGGGAACGAGTCCTGGCTGGACGAGCTGCCAGGCGTGGTCGACTCGCTGGCCCGAAGGTGGTCCCTGACGACCGGGGCCGGCTTCGCGGGCGGTCACGCCGCCCTGGTCCTCGAAGTGACGCTTGTCGACGGAACTCCGGCGGTCCTCAAGATCGGTGTGCCAGGTCGGGACATCGGGCAGGAGGCCGTGGTGTTGCGCCTGGCGAACGGAGAGGGATGCGCCAAGCTGCTGGGCGAAGACTTGGAGCGACAAGCCCTTCTGCTGGAGCGCCTTGGGGCTCCGATGCACGACACCGTCGCCGATCCTGCAAGCCGCCACAACTTGCTGTGCGAAGCGGCGGTCCGCCTGTGGCGTCCGGTCGGTCCCGGCATCGATCTTCCAACCGGCGCGAAGTTGGCTGAGCAGTACGCTGAGCGGCTGCCAGGACTATGGGAGCAGGCGGGACGACCGTGTTCGCCGGCCACTGTGGCGGACGCGCTGAATTGCCTGAGCCGTCGTCGACTCGCCCACGACGATCGATCCGCGGTTCTGGTCCACGGTGATATCCACGAGATGAACGCCCTGCAGGCGAGTGACGGCGGCTACAAGCTCATCGATCCAACCGGGCTGCGGGCCGAACCGGCATGCGATCTCGGCACAATCGTGCGTTGCAACCCGGACCTCGGCGATGACCTCCGGGCGCGGACTGAGCAACTGGCTTCTCGCACGGGCGTGGATGCCACCGCCATCTGGGAATGGGGAACCGTTCACCGGGTCGTCAGCGGCGTCTACGCCTGCAGTATCGGCTTTCAGCCCTTCGGCGATCTGCTGCTGGCCGAAGCGGACCGCCTCACGGAGTAGTCACCCCATTCACCGGCCGCGATGACCGGCCCGGCGAACCTGTGCGGTCACGAACTAACTACGGGACTCCGCGCTGTCCGTGCCGGCAGCGACCCGGACGATCGAACGGACCTGGTCGACGATGTCCCGCCGGTTCTCGAGGAACTCCGGGTCGGTGATCTTGCCGGTGGCCGGGTCGGTGTTTCCGGGGCCGAACTCGAGGACGGGCGTGTGCACATGGCCGCCGGGGATGTCCAGACCGAGCCGGTCGCGCAGCAGCGTCGCGCGGTAGGCGATCTCGTTGGACAGGTAGTCCCCGCCGCCTCCCTCACGCGCGGTGGAGCCCTCGGTCGGGCCGTCCGGCCGCGTGACCGGTTCGTTCTCCCCGGCGGGGATCTCGACGACCTCCGTGTTGTCCTTCACCGGGAAGCGGCCCGTCGGGGCGGACACGATGTCCTGGTAGGGGAGCGTGGTCGCCGTCCACTGAGGCTGCGTGGCGGGGTCGGAGACGGGCACGGTCCCGGAGGCCGAGATGTTGTCGTTGTCGGGGAAGGTCCCCCGCCACGCCCCGTTGTGGCGCTCGATGTCGAACCTGCCGGGCCGGCCCTGGCTGACCGTGGTGAACAGGTCCACCTCCGGCAGATGCGGCCGGAGCGTCCGCTCGACCATGCCCTGGGTGAAGTCCGCCCAGCGCACGGGGAACATGGCCGTCTCGATCCTCGCCGGGCCCGCCTTGGTGCGCACCACCGTGCCGTCCAGCGCCAGTGCGGCGGCCCCGGACGGATTGCTGATCCGGATGTCCTCGTCCAGCGTGAACGGGTCGAATCCGGTGACCAGGACCCGCTTCATGTCCTTCTTCTCATCCCCGGGGAAGCCGATGGCGTCCTGACCACGCGAGCTGCGCTCCAACTGGTCTCCCAGAGCCGTGCGTTGGGCGTCGGAGAGCGCGAAGCCGGGCTTCCATTGCCGCAGCGCCGCCGTCATCCCCAGCCGTGCCCAGTACAAGGGCCGGTCGTCCGCGCGGCTGAGGTCCCCGTCCGCCTGGCCGCGCCCCTGGGCCCGCTCCACCGCGCGCTGCCACAGCCGCTGCCCTTGCCGCTCGGCCGTCCGCCGCGCCTCGCGGAAGGAGTCCGCACGGCACAGGGCACGGGTGAAGTCCGAAGCCACCGCGCCGAAGCCGGAACGCTCCAGGATCTCCTTGGGGACGGGATCGTCGAGGCGCTGCTCCTCCACGGTCAGCGGCACCGAGGTGTCGGTGCACCCGGCGGACTCCCCGGCGAGCGCGGGCGTCACGGGCAGGGCGATGCTCACGACTATCACCGCGGCCAGTTGTGCGCGCAGTCTCCGCATCCGGTTCTCCTCCGTTAGGCAGTGTCGGCCTGGACGAGGACGACAGGTCGTGGAGATCCTGCTCCCGATCACGCGGTCCCGCAACTGCTCGGCTCCGGCGTTCACTTCCAGGCCACAGGCGTTGTTCACGGCTGGGGACGGGGTTACCGAACAAACCGCACCGCCGTTGAACTGGGCATGCGGTGCCGGGGTCCGGCCCGCGAAGACGTGGTCAGAGGCCGGAGAGGGGTCGTTGGATGATCAAGAGGGGGAGTCTCGCGGCGGTGGCCGCCGGGCTGCTGCTGGCGGTCGCCGGATGCGGGAACGGGGCGGAGGGGAAGGCCGGCGCGTCGGGAAGCGGCTCGGCCGATGCGGCGCAGGCGGGGCCGCCGTCCAGGAAGCTGGTGAAGTGGGTCGGCGCCGTGTGCGAGTCGACGTCCGCGCTGAAGACCGTACGGAAGGACAGCGCGAAGGACCTGAAGGAGATCCGGAAACCGGAGGAGCCCGGCCCGCCGGCCGAACACCTCGCCGCGAGCTACATCTCCCGGACACCGTGGCCGGTTGAGGAGGCCGAAAGCGACCTGAAGGACCTCGGTTCCTCGGGTGTCCCAGCCGCCGACCGGCTCCGCGACGCCTGGCTGAAGAAGCTGAAGAACGTCGTGCCCGAGCTTGACGAGATGTCCCCTGCCGACGCCTTCGAAGACGCCGAGGGCAGCGCCGCGGACGTCGACGAGCTCATCCAGTCGCTCACCCCGCCCGAGCCGGACCTCGGCGCGCTGACGAAGAAGGACCCGCGGCTCGCCACCGCGCACAAGCGCGCCAAGCAGTGCGCTCCCGGCTGGAAGCCCGGCGAGGAGGAGACGGCCAAGCCCGCGCCCGACCCCACCGGGCCACTGCCCGAGGCGGCGGACGGCAAGGACACCGGCGCCTGTTCGGACGGCAAGTGCGAGGTCCTGGTGACCTCCGAGGCGGACATCACCGCGAACGGGCTGAACGTGCACGTCACCGCGGACGGCGACTCCGTCACCTTCCAGTCGGACGGCGGCTACATGCGGCTGGGCGGCCAGGGCGGTGTGGCCAAGTTCGGCGACGACGTCAAGGTGACGGTCGTCGCGCAGAACGAGGACGGCGCCGTGCTGAAGTTCTCGATCCCCTGAGCGATGCGGGGGCCGACGCGGGCGTCGGCATGCTCTCGCCCATCACCACGCCGGGTGCGGCGTGAAGGCGGACGCGACTCTGCCGTCCGGGGTGTCCACGGAGGAGATCCAGAAGCGGCGCCCGGCGGACCTGACTCCGTCGGCAAGGCCGCCCACACCGTGATGGACGCCTTCGGCGACCTGGACCACCAAGCCTTCATCGCGGGCGAGATCGGGGAGACGGACGACGATGGACGACCGTTCGGCTTGAGAGACATCACGGATGGCATCTGGACGGCGCTGGACGCCTACGTGGAGACAGCCCGGAAGGCTCTGGCCACGACCGCAGACCAGTAAGGCCCCGGCCATCCGCCACGGGGGAGGAGGAACGGACAGCCGGGGCCGGTCTCAGGGAGTGGGCTGCGGGTCCCAGAGCGCCCACACGCACACGGCGACGCACAGCAGCCACCACAGGAATACGGCGAGGCGCTGCTTCATCGCTTGGCCCGGGTCTCTGCGGCGAGCCATGGCCAGGAGCCGGGCAGGGCGGCGATCTCGCGGGCATGCGGGCGGCAGGCGTACACGTCGCCGGTGCGCGGCCCTGGGTTGATCCCCTGCATGTTCCCGGCGTCGACCTGATGCACGAGCACGACACCCCTCGCCTCGCAGCGGATGCACTTCACGGTGCCACCAGCTCCGCCCAGACGCGCTTCCCCCACGGCAGGGGGTCGGTACCCCACTCGTCGGCCAGCAGCTCCACAAGGGCCAGCCCACGGCCGCCTTCGTCGTCCTCGTTGGCCTCACAACGGACCGGCTCCACCCGGGACTTGTCCACCACGGCGATCCGGACGGACGCGGGCTCGGGCCGCGTGACGCTGACCCGGATGGCGCTGCTGCGGGCGTGCTGCACGGCGTTGGTCACCAGCTCGGAGGCGATCAGCGCGCCCTCATCGGCCAGTTGCTCCAGCCGCCACGTGGCGAGTGCCGTACGGACGAGCCGTCTCGCTGTGGCCACGCTCTCCGGCGTGCGCGGAAGCGACTCGCTGTATCCAGGGACTCCGGTCGGGCGTGCAGTGGCGGTCACGGTCATCACAGACCCTCGTCGGTGGTGTGAGCGGTACCGGCTGCCGCGCTGGTCCGCGACGGCCTGTGCGCCACTCAACGACGGATTGTGACGGACTGTGAGGAAAAGTCCGGGCCGTGTGCATCGCCGACGACCGGAAATTTCGCGGCTGTTGAGGCACCGGAAGGGCGCTGCCTGGCTAGCGTGAGGGTGTGGAGGCGAACGAGGCGCTGGCCGACGCACTACGCGAAGCCGGGCTGACTCAGGCGGAGTTGGCCGAGGCCGTGAACGCCTACCTGCGCTCCCTCGGCCGGGAGGGCACGGTCAGTGACCGCACGGTGCGGCACTGGCTGACCGGGAAAACCCGCTGGCCACACCCCCGGCAACGTGAGGCGCTGGAGACGGTGTTCGGGTGTGCCGCCGAGGAACTGGGATTCGCACCTCCGGCGGCCCGAAGCGACTCCACCAGCACCCCGGAGGACCCCGTGCGGCGAAGGAATTTTTTCACCGCCACCACGGCCGCCGCAGCCATCCCCCTGGTCGCCGCCCGCCCGCATGCCGTCGGTACCACGGACGTGATCCGGCTCCGCAGCGGCCTGGACGCCCTGACGGCTCTCGATGCCTCCAGAGGCGGGCATGAGGCCCTGGAGCGGGCCGCCTTGGCAGGGGCCGCCGACGCGCTGGAGAAGCAGAAGCAGGCGGCTTCCCAGCGCATTCGCCAACGACTCTTTGCCGTAGCTGCGGAGTACACGTCCACGGCCGCGTGGTCGGCGGTCGACGCGCACCAGTCCGAGCGTGCCCGTAGACACCTGAACCGCGCCCTCTACCTGGCGGGCATGGCGAAGGACTCCACGGCGGAGATGCGCGTATGGAATGCGCACGCGATGCTGGCACGTCAGCAGCTGCGCCACACGGAGGCCGTGGATTCCGGCCAGGCCGCGCAGGCGACGGCCATCACCCGCCGGGACCCTTTGTTCGCCTCCCTCGCGCATGCACGGACAGGCGTCGGGCATGCCAACTGCGGGGACCGGCAGGCCGCCCTGCGCTCCCTGGGGCACGCCCAGGAGGCGCTGGCCAGGGCCGGGCTGGACGAGCCCCGCCCGAGTTGGATCGCCTTCTACGGCCCGGCCGAGCTGCTGGCCGTCACCGCCATCGTGCTGGGGCGTATCGGGGACGCCGCCGAGGCGGAAGCCGCCTCACACCGAGCGCTCGTCGCGATCCCCGAGCGCTTCCGCAGGAACCGCGCCCTCGCCACGGCGCAACTCGCCCTCGCCCAGCTTCACCAGCACGACATCGAGCAGGCGTGTGCGTCTGCCGACACTGCGTTCGCCCTGATGGACGGCGACCCCATCCCGGGCCGGATGCGGTCTCGCCTCGGGGACTTCTACCGTGATCTGCTCACCCTGGCACCGGATGCTTCGGCGGCGCGGGAGTGGGGAGACCGATACCGCACCGAATGGAGCCGAGCTTGAAGACCGCCGATGCCCTGGAGCTGCGCCACTTCAGCCACGACGATCTGCCGGACATTCGGCAGACGTTGATCGATGTGCACGCGGACGTGCACGCCGACCGGATGGATGACGACGAGTTCCGGCAGAAGTTCCCCTGGTTCGTGGACCACTGGGGCGGTCACCCGGAGTTCTCGTGTGTGATCGCGTACGACGGGGGCGAGCCGGCTGGCTTCGCCTACGGCGCCCCGGCGAAGCCGGACCGCGAGTGGTGGCGGGAGCACCTGGACCCGGCACCGGAGCGTACGGCCACGTTCTCCTTCTCGGAGTTGATGGTTCGCGAGAAGTGGCGGAAGACGGGAGCAGCGGACCAGCTGACCCGCGCCCTGCTCGATGGCCGGGACGAAGACCTGGCGGTCCTCCTGGTGGACACCACCCACCCCAGGGTCCAGGCCCTGTACGAGCGCTGGGACTTCAGGAAGGTGGGCGAGCGTCAGCCGTTCCCCGACTCCCCGAAGTACGCGGTCATGCTCGCTGAACTGCCGCTTCGCTGAGATAGCAGCGTGGCAGCTTAGTACCGCGGTACTTGGCCGGCTCGCCCTACATGTAGCCCTCGCTCTCGGGCGGTTCAGGCGGCTTCGGCGGCATCGCCGGTACCTGGGGCATCGGTGGCATCGGCGGTGTGCGACGGTGCGTTGTATACCAGGACAGGCCCACGGCTACGAGGGCTCCAAGGCCACTCGCCGCCGTTCCCACTGCTGAGATCATTTCGGCTCGGTCATCTGCATGGCAGTCGAACTTGGGTGCGCTCGGTGGCAGGGGGCTGCCGTTGCAGGGGTAATCCCCGGCGTTGCCTCCGCCGGAGCCGGAGCTTGGGTCGAAGGTGAGGTTGATAGTGAAGCCCATGCAGAGAAAGCCCAACAGCAGGCCCGCTAAGAGGAATCGGCGGGGCCGGCCCCGCGCGGTCACCCTCAACCACGACCTCGTGCTCCTGACGGTGCCCTCCGCCGTCGGCGGTACCTGCCTCAACGTCTCAACCCCCGTGTGTGCGCTCCCGATCGGCCGCCACAAAGCCCTGCCGCATTCTCGTACGACGGGCTGGCGTCCGCCATCGGTCAGCGGCCTCCGGTAGCTTCCTGGATCACGCGTTGATCACGTCCCCGGTCACGTCCTCGACATAGACCCGCATGTCCCGGTCGTCGACCCGCAGGATCAAGCCTCAGGCATCCGAACGATGGTTGCCCCGCTCGTCTCCGACGTGCCCGCCGCCTCCGACGTGCACCGGGCGCCCGCAGTCAGTGCGTCCAGTGCCCGGAGGGGCGCTAGCACGCCTGGCGGTAGCCGAGTTGGGGCAGGTGCTCCTCCCAGTCCTCGCGGGTGAGGGCTCCGCCGGTGCGGCCGCAGACGTAGTCCGCCGCGCGGTCCGCGTCCAGGGTCCACACCCGGGCCGTCAGGTCGTAGCTCGCGGACGTGAGGGAGTCGCCGTCCGGGCTGAACGCCACGGAGGTGACGGTGTCGAGGTGGCCGGTGAGTTCCTGCCCGAGGGGTTCCGGGCGGGCCCGGTCGGCCACGTCCCACAGCCGCACCGTACTGTCGCCGCTGCCGGTGGCCAGGGTCTTGCCGTCCGGGGCGAAGGCGACGGACCTGACCGGACCGCGGTGCCCGGCCAGTTCCTCACCCGCCGGACGAACGCGGTCGGTCCGCCGTACGTCCCACAGCCGCACCGTACGGTCCTCGCTGCCGGTGGCCAGGGTCTTCCCGTCCGCGGCGAAGGCCACCGAGTTGACCGGCTGGTCGTGCCCGGTCAGGGCCTCGCCCGCGGGCCGTGCCCGCGACCGCCCATGGGGTATCCCCTGCTCGACGAGCTTGGGGACATGCCACAGCCGCGCCGTGTCGTCCTCGCCGCCGGTGGCCAGCGTGCGGCCGTCCGGCGCGAAGGCCACGGAGGTGATCGCGTCCTCGTGGCCGCGCAGCGGTTCGCCGACCGGGCGCAGACGTTCCGGCCGGCGTACGTCCCACAGCCGTACCGCGCCGTCGGCTCCGCCGGTGGCCAGGGTCCTGCCGTCCGGGGCGAACGCGACGGCTGGGGCACCGCCTTCGCCCGCCTCCAGCGGTTCGCCGAGCGGAGCGGGACGCCCGCCGGTCGATACGTCCCACAGCCGTACGGTCCCGTCCTTCGAGCCGCTGGCCAGGGTGCGGCCGTCCGGGGCGAAGGCGACGGCCAGCACCTCGTCGTCGTGCCCGGCGAGAATCCGCGGTTTCCGGCCCGGCAGGCCCGACTCACCGACGTGCCACAGGCGGATCAGCGCGTCGGTGGTGCTGGCGGCGGCGAGCAGCCGCCCGCCCGGACTGTGGGCAACGGCGGTCAGGGGATTGGTGAAGTCGGTGAGGACCGTCGGCGGCCGGTGCCACAGGCGGACGCTGCGGTCGGCACCGGTGCTGGCGAGGGTGCGGCCGTCCCGGCTGAAGGCCACCTCCCACACGGCGTCCGTGTGGCCGGTCAGCGGCTCCCCGAGCTGCTGCGGGTACGCGGGGTTGGCCACGTTCCACAGGACCGGGGAGTCGTCCTCGCCCGCGGTCGCCAGGGTGCGGCCGTCGGGGCTGAAGGCCACCGACAGGACGGCCGAGGTGTGCGCGGTGAGCGGTTCACCCAGCGGCCGGAGCCGGTCCGGGTCGGACGCGTCCCACAGCCGCGCGGTCTCGTCGTAGCCGGCGGTGGCCAGCGTCTTCCCGTCCGGGGAGAAGGCCACCGTCCAGACAGGGTCGGTGTGTTCGCGCCGCGGCTTGCCGAGCGGCTCGAGACCGTCGTCCTCGCCGGAGCGCCACATGCGTACGGTCCCGTCGTAGCCGGCGGTGGCCAGGGTGCGGCCGTCCGGGGCGAACGCGACGTCGCGGACGCTGCGTTCCTCGGACTCGTCTGCCTCGGTGGGCTTGCCCAGCGGCGAGGGCTCGGCCGGGTCGCTCAGGTCCCACAGCCGTACGGTCCCGTCGTCGCCGGCGGTGGCCAGCGTCTTCCCGTCCGGGGAGAAGGTGACCGAGGCGATGTTCTCCTTGTCGTGGCTCACCAGCGGCCGGCCGGTGGCGCGGGGCCGCTTCCGGTCGCGCACGTCCCACAGGCGGATGGTGCCGCCGTCCCCCGAGGCCGCCAGCAGGCCGCCGTCCGGCGGGGAGAAGGCGACCGCGCCGACCCGGCCCTCACCCAGGTGCAGCGGTTCACCCAGCGGCTTGCCCAAACCCTCAGGTGTGTCCGCTGATCCCGGCCGCGGGGCGGTGTCCCACAGCCGGACCGTGCCGTCGTGGCCGCCGCTGGCGAGGGTGCGGCCGTCGGGCGCGTACGCCACGGAGCTGCCGACACCGCGGTGTCCGGGCAGCACGGTTGGAAGCGCGCGGCCCGCGTCCGATGCCAGCCGGGTCCGCAGGTCCGGTGTGGAGCGCATGCCGTGCGCGGCGACGTCGAGCCGGGCGGCCATCCCGGACCGGGTCTCGCGGACACCGTCGGCCTCGGCGGTGAGGCGGCCGAATACGGCGTCGTCCCTTTCGGTCTGCGCACTGGCGCGGGCCTGGAGGGCGACGACCGCGGTGCCGCCGGCGAGCAGCACCAGTGCGGCGAGCACAGCCACGACCGTGCGGCGCAGCCGTACGGCGCGGTGCCGGCGCCGGAGCGAGGCGGTGAGGAACTCCCGCTCCGACGGGGTGAGTTCGTCGGAGCGGGCGCCCTCGGCCGGACCGGAGCCCTCGTCATCCTCCTGCGCGGCGCCGTGCGCCCGTGCCGGGCCGCGCGCACGTACAGAGTCCTGCGGGAAGGCGTCCCGGGCGGCGGACAGACGCGATCCGGCGTAGAGCGCGGCGTTCTCCCGGCCGAGCGCCTGCCAGGTACGGGCCGCCTCGGAGAGCGACCGGTGCACGCGCAGCCGGTCCCGTTCGGCGTCGATCCATTCGCGCAGGCGGGGCCACGCGCTGATGAGAGCCTCGTGGGCGAGCTCGGCGGTGCCGTCGTCGAAGGTGACCAGGCGGGCGCGGACCAGGCGTTCCAGCACGGCCCGGGTGTCGGCGGGGCTGCCGAAGTCGAGCTCGGCGTGTTCGGCGGGGCGCCGCGACGGGGGTTCCCCGGCTCGGGCGAAACGGAGAGCGGGGGAGGGTGTGCCTTCCCCGGGCTCCCGGTCTCCCCCGAGCATGGAGGAACCGCCTCCGGGAGTCACGAGGCGGAGCAGGATGCGGCGCGCCAACTCGGCCTGCGGCGCCGTGAGTTCGGCGTACACCTGCTCTGCGGTACGGACGACGGCGCCGTGCAGCCCGCCTGCCGCCTCGTACGCGGTCTCGGTCAGCGCGCGCCCTCTGCGGTGGCGCCAGGTCTCCAGCAGGGCGTGCGACATCATCGGCAGTGCGCCCGGGGCGCCCTCGACCTCGTCCAGAAGCCGCTCGGTCAGGGCGCGTTCGACGATCAGGCCGTCCGCGGCCGCCGGGCGGACGATGGCCTCCCGCAGCTCCGCGCGGCTCATGGGCCCGGCGAGCAGCGTGGCGTCCTGCAACGCGGCCGTGAGGCCCGGGTGTTCGGCGCAGCGGCCGAGGAAGTCGGCCCTCACAGCGATGACGACGCGCAGCCGGCTGTCGGCCTCGGTGGCGGCGACGAGGCGGTCGATGAAGGCGTCCCTGTCGGCCGGACCGGCGCCGAGCGTGTACAGCTCCTCGAACTGGTCGACGATCAGCCAGGTGTCGGCGTCGGTGTCCGCCACGGGCGTGAGCCGGTCAGCGTGCGTGCGCAGCGGCTCCGCACCGGGCGTGAGGATCCGTACGGCCGCGGGAGCCGCCTCACGGGCCCCGTCGCCGTTGCTGTTGCCGCCTTCGCCGTCGCCGTCGCGCGGGGTGCGCAGCCGGGGGATCAGGCCGGCGCGCAACAGCGAGGACTTGCCGCTGCCGGAGGGGCCGAAGACGGCGGTGAAGCGATGCTTGCGGTTCAGCTCGGTCAGCCGTTCCACCAGCTGGTCGCGGCCGAAGAAGAGCCCAGCGTCGCCCGGTTCGAACCGGATCAGGCCCCGGTACGGGGGCCGGGCGGTGCCGTCCTCGGCGGTCCCGGCGCTGTCGGCGGCCAGCTCCTCCGACGCCTCGCGCCAGCGCCGCTCCCATTCGATCAAGTCGCCGCCGCACGCCTTCACATAGGCGAGCGTCACCGCGCGGGTGGGCAGCTGCTTCCCGGCGGCCGCCTGCGACAGGGTCGTCACCCCGTACCGCGCCTGCCCCGCCATCGCCCGGTACGTGGGTCTCCCCGCGGACTCGCGCAGCGCCCGCAGCCCGGCGGCGAACCTCGGCACCGGCCCTGCCTCCGGGTCCAGCTCGCCCTCGCTGCGCCCCGGCCCTGGTTGTCCCGACACGTGCCCGCCCTTCCCCCGTACGCCCAAGTCGTCCCCAGGCAATCACTCAGCGCATCCGCCCGACCGCCCACGGTAGGTAGCGGCTGGGGCGGCCCGCAACCGGAGTTCCCAACTGTCGGCAGGCCGGGCACGAGCGTTCACCCGGCCTTCACAACCTCCCGTCCAGGCCGCCGGGTTCGGGCCCGGTGCCGCAGCGGAGCCGGATTGTTCGGAGCCCGGAGAGGGCCTGCTGAACAACGGCGTACGGCGGTCGAATACCCGAGGGACGTGGCCGCAGGCCTTCACGCGGCCCGAGCCCGCCTTCGGGGGAGGGCTCGGGCCGCGCGTCCGCTGTCCGCACGGGTGTCAGCAAGGACACGAAAGGCTGAAGGAGAGTCATGTACGGACGACCTCGCCCCCGGCGTACCGCCGTCGGGCTGGGCGCGGCGGTGCTCGCCGCGGCGGTACTCGCGGTCACGGTCACGGAGACCACGGTGGACGCCGCGCCCGGCAGCCCGGTGAACGCCGCGGCCGACCGCCCGGCGACCGTGCCCGACCGCCCCGCGACCGCGGCCGAACGGCACGGCTGGGGCAGCCCGTTGCCCGAGTGGTCGGACGAGTTCGACTACGGCTCCGAGACCGGTCCCGCCGTACCGGACCGGGACAAGTGGCGCCTGGCGGGCGGCGGCCCCGGCAAGTGCTGGCCCGGTCACAGCGGTAACGGCCGCCGCTGCGACGCCAACACGCGGGTCGTCGGCGGCGTCCTGCGCATGACCGGCGAGGCGGACGGCGACACCGGCTGGCTCGCCTCGCCGTACGGCAGGCAGTACGGCCGCTGGGAGGCCCGCGTTCGCTCCCGCGCCACCGCCCCCGACAACGGGCGGCAGTACCACCCGCTGCTGATCCTCTGGCCCGACTCGGACGAGCATCCCGAGGACGGCGAGTACGACTACCTGGAGAACGGCGCCCCGGGCGAGCAGTGCGCCGAAGCGTTCCTGCACTACCCGCACCCGGAGAGCGTGCCCGTGCAGCAGGAGTTCGTGCGGAAGTGCGGCGTTGACCTGTCGCAGTGGCACAACGTCGCCGTCGAGTGGACCCCTCACGGGCTGCGCGGCTTCATCGACGGCGAGGAGTGGTTCCGCTTCGCCGGCGGCGCGAACGAGGACCGCGACTGCATCCAGTGCGCGCCGTCCATGCACCAGACCATCCAGCTCGACAACTTCCACGGGGACGACCTGCAGAGCGCCGTCTACGAAGTGGACTGGGCGCGGGTCTACGACCTGCCGGACAACGAAAGCACGGGGTGATCCGTCATGCCGAACTCGCCTTATCCGCAGCCTGATTCGGCCGGCCGGGCCGATCAGTCCGGTCAGGCTGGGCCACCCGGCCGGCCCGGTCAGCTCGATCAGCCCGGTCCTTCCGCACCGCCGGAGAAGGCACACATGGGCGGGCCTCTCGTCTTCGCCCTCGTGGTCGTCACCGTGCACGCGCTGGGTATCGCGTACGGCGGCTGGACACTCCTCGAGGAGAACTACAACAACCGGGCGCATGGCCAGGGTGCGGTCATGCCGATGGGCACCGCCTGGTTCATGACGCTGTTCTGCTGGGTGCTGGCGGCGGTCCAGCTCTTCTGCGTCGTATCGGCTCGCGAGCGGCGCCCCTGGATCCAGGTGACGCTCGCCGCATCGATGATGTTCGTGGTGGCCTCCACGGGCCTGGCCTTCTTCGGCTCGCTGTCGACCGGGACGTCCGGTCTCGTCGCGCTCGTGGTCCTGGCCGTCGACGTGGCGGCCCTGTGGGCGGTGCTCGGCGCGCCTGGCCGGCGCTGGTTCTCCGTACGCGGCACGGAGCCCGCCTCACCTCCGGGTGGTGACCGTCCATGAACCGGCCGCCGCACGAGCGCGACCCGCACGAACGCGACCCGTACGGGCCGCCCTTCGAACCGCCGGACCCTCACGGGCCGCCCGTCTCCACCTCCCCGCACGACCGCGCGGCGGTGGCGCTCGGCAACGCCTCACTGCTCGGCATCGGCTATCTGCTGCTGGGTCACCGCCGGCTGGCCGCGATCGCCGCGCTCGGCACGTGCGTCCTCCTCAACCTCACGGCCTCTGCCGCCACGACCTGGTCCGAGATCCTCCTGCTCCTGTGGTGGGCGGCCGGGACCGTACACGGCTGGTTCCTGGCCGGCGGGCCCGCGGGGCGGGTCCTGCGGCGCGGTCAGCGCGCGGGCGCGCTCGCCGTCACGGGCACGGTGCTGCTGGCAGCCGTGCTGCTGCGCGTCGACGCGTACGCAATCGAGGACCGCGTGAACAAGGCCCGCGAGGGCGGCGACTGCGCGAGGGCCGTGGCCGCGCAGGACGAGGTGTGGTTCGGCCACCGCATGGCGGGCGCACCCGTGGTGGGCCCGGGCGATGCGGTGGTGGCGGCGTGCGACCGGCTGGACGAGGCCGCGTTCGCACTGGCCGACGCCGAACGGGACGGAGACGTTGAGGACTTGGAGAGAGGCTTCGGCACCCTCGCCCGCGTCCTGGAGGAGCCCGGCAACGACAACACCGCCGAGGCGGTTCTGGACGCCTTCCTCGACGGCCTGCCCACCGAGGACTCCTGCGACACCGCCGGCATCACCGACTGGCTCCGCGACCGCGAGCCCACCCGCGACCTGCTGGACCGGTCCGCAGCCACCGCGTCCCGTGCCGAACCCGCCGCGCTGGTGGGCTGCGGCGACGACCTGATGGACGAGGACGACTGGCAGCAGGCACGGACGCACTACCAGCGCCTCCTCGACCAGTACCCGGACGACGACCGTACGGACAAGGCACGCGGCGGCGTGAAGAAGGCGACCCGCGCCATCGAACTGGCCAAGGTGCGCCGCCTTGTCAACACGGCCGGCGCGGAGTCCGGTTACTGCGACAACCCCGCCGCGTACAGCGGCGCCCCCTCGTACCGCAAGGGAGACGATCCCGCGCTGTTCCTCGGCGACACCGAGTACACCGGCAAGCTCCCCGGAGACTGGCGCACCGGCGACCCGGCCGAGGCCGCGCTCGTGGTCTGCGCGGACGAGGCGGAGAACGGAACCGCCGTCGAGACGTGCAGCTACGAGAACGACAGGTCCGAGTACCTGCCCCACCAAGTGACCTTCCGCAAGGTCAAGATCCCGCTGAAGGTCTACGAACTGCGCACCGGGAAGCGTGTCGGCCCGGACGACGTGCAGATCAGCGGGGGAAGCTGCCCGCGGGTCCTGCACTACAAGAGCTACCTTCCGACCGACTTGGGGCCGCCCGGCGACCAGTTCGTCTCCACCGCCAAGTCCGATGTGAGGGACGCCTTCCGGCCGGTCCTCAAGCGCTGACCGGGCTGATCACGCAGATCACGCCCCCGGGCGCCCCGGTCAGGGGCCCCTGGGGGCGTGTGCCGCGGCCGACGGGCCTGGGCCAGGTACGGGCAGTCCCGGCCCGGTCCAGGCCCGGAGGCCCCGTCCCGGCCCCCGCCTCAGCCGAACTGGCCGGGCTGGTAGTCGCCCGCGGGCTGCCGGACCATCACGTTCGCCGTGTTGAAGGCGTTGATGAGCGCGATCCCGCACACCAGGGCCGCCAGCTGCTCCTCGTCGAAGTGCTTGGCGGCGTTCGTCCAGGCCTCGTCCGTGACCCCGCCGGCCGCGTCCGCGATGCGTGTTCCCTGCTCCGCCAGTTCCAGCGCGGCCCGCTCGGCCTCCGTGAAGACCGTGGCCTCCCGCCACGCCGCGACCAGGTTGAGACGTACCGAGGTCTCACCGGCGGCGGCGGCGTCCTTGCTGTGCATGTCGGTGCAGAAACCGCACCCGTTGATCTGACTGGCGCGGAGCTTCACCAGCTCCTGCGTGCTGACCGGCAGCGTCGAGTCTTCGAGCACCTTGTTCGCAGCGATGATGTGCTTGAAGACCTTGCCTACGGTCGGGCTGGTGAAGGCGTCCAAACGGGCACTCATGAGATCTCCTCTGCCGCTGTCGGCGATTGCGTTGCAGGTGCTTGCACTCGTACGACGGCGCAGCTCGGCAGCGTGTGACATGCCCGTCTGTGACCTGCGTCTCCCCTCCGGGACCGCAGTCGTCTCCGTCGGTCAGCCGGCGCTGTCCACGGCCGCGTCGAGGAGGGGACCGAGCTCCCGGGAAACCGTCGTGAGGGCGCGGACGTCCCGGTCGGCCCGGGCGATGAGGATCGCCCCTTCCAGTGTGCCGATCATGAGTGTGGCCAGCGCTTCGGTCCGCTCCTCGGGCACACCCAACTCCGCCAGCGCCTGGGCCACCGACCCGCTCCAGGTGGTGAACGCGGCGGACGCGGCCTCCCGTGTGGACTCGGTGGATTCAGCGCAGTCCACCGTGGCAGCGGCGACGGGGCAGCCGCCCTCGAAGCCGGTCGTCCGGTACTCGTCGGTCCACTGGCGCACCATCTCGGCGAACAGCGCGCTGGGTTTCGGCTCGGGCAGCGCGGCAACGAAGCGCGCGACACGATCGCCGGCGTACCGGCCGGCCCAGCCCACCGCCTCGTTGACGAGCTGCTCCTTACCGCCGGGGAAGTAGTGCTGCAGCGATCCGCGGGGCGCCTGGGCGTGGACGGCGACGTCACGCATACCCGCGGAGGAGACTCCGTCGCGCCGGATGAGCTGAGCCGCGCTGAAGACCATCCGCTCACGTGGCCCACGTTCGGACACGGTCATCTCTCGACCTCCCACTACCACTTGAGAGTTTCGGCCCCACCCTATGACAGCCGTCATAAGCCCTACTACTATGACGGCCGTCATGACCGGTGAGCGCGACGGCCTCGCGGACCTTTCGGGGGGCGAAGGCAGCGGCTCGGTCCGGGCGTCGGTAAGAGATGGCGGTGCATCGTGTACGTGGGTTTCGTCGGACTCGGCGTCATGGGGCAGCCCATGGCGCTCAACCTCGCCCGGGCCGGGACGCCGCTCGTCGTGTGGAACCGCACCAAGGCTCGGTGCGAACCACTGAGGGCGGTGGGAGCCGAAGTCGCGGCGAGCCCCGCCGGGGTCTTCGACCGGGCCGGCGTCGTGATCCTCATGCTGGCCGGGGAGACGGCCATCGATGCGGTTCTGGGGCGGGGCACCCCGGAGTTCGCCGGACGGGTCGCAGGGCACACCGTCCTTCACACGGGAACGACCTCGCCGGAATACTCGGCTGCATTGGAGGCCGACATCCGTGCCGCGGGCGGGAGGTATGCCGAGGCGCCGGTCTCCGGCTCCCGAGTCCCCGCCGAACAGGGGCAGTTGGTGGCGATGCTGGCGGGCGACGAAGCCTCCGTGGAGACCGTACGGCCCCTGGTCGCCCTCATGTGCCGTGAGACGTTCGACTGCGGTCCCGTCCCGGGCGCCCTGTTGATGAAACTCGCCGTGAACCTGTTCCTGATCACGCTGGTAACCGGTCTGACCGAGGCATTCCACTTCGCTGACCGGCACGGGCTCGGCCAACGCCGGTTCCTGGACGTCCTGGAGGCAGGCCCGATGGCGAGCCCTGTCTTCCGTATGAAGGCGCCCAAGCTGCTGGACCGCGACTTCGCCGTGCAGGCGTCGGCCGAGGACGTCCTGATGAACAACCGGCTGATCGCGGAGGCCGCCCGCAAGGCCGGCCTGGCCTCCCCTGTCCTGGACGTCTGCCACAGCCTCTTCGACGAGACCGTCGAACAGGGCCACGGAGCGCAGGACATGGTGGCCGTGCTGCGTGCGCTGGAAGCCCGGACCGACGGCACACGCACGCACGGTGCGCGGAGCGAACGGATGTAAGGGGAGGCCGGTGCCGCCCTATGGAGACCCCGCGCGCCGCCTTGAGTGCCATACCGTCCCTGCGGCCACGAGAAGTGAGACGGCAGCGATGCTCCACGGGGCCCAGTTCCGCCAGGACGAGTCGCCGGACCGCTCGGCCGATGCCGCCGTACGGCCTGAGACGCGGGCATCGGAGTAGTCGGGCACCTCGGACGGATCGCCGTAGTGGCCGGCCCGGTCGACGCTGGATCCGTCCGCCCAGCCGCCGCCGACATCGCAGTTCATCCGGTCACGTGCGGATTCGGGTCCCCGCAGTCCCATCGGCCGGGAACGCGCCGACGCGGTGCTGCCGTCGTCGTCCGGGGTTTCGCCGGTGCCGGGCTCGCGGAGCCCGCCCTTGGCCGCCCGTGACCTGCTGAGAATGTCGTCGAGCAGGTGGTTGCCGAGCCTGAGCCCGTCCAGTGCCTGCTCGTTGGTGTAGCCGGTGAGGATGTCCGCGGTCCGGTCGGGGGCCGCCTCTGCCTTCCCCTGCACCTGCTTCCAGTCCTTGATCTGCTGTGCCTCGAACCCTTCGAAGGCGGCTGTCACATCTCCCAGGTACAGACGCGGGCGGGCGCATGTGGCGTACATGAGGCGCTTGAAGGTCTGGGTTGCCGACTCGGTCGCCTCCTGCTCGGCGTACTCGGGGTCCAGGTACTCGGCCGAGGCGCCGGCGGTCATGTACCGGTGCTGGGTGTACTCGACGGGAAGCTCTCCGGTCCCGATCGCCACCGGTATGTAGGGCGCAGTAACGGCTGCCGTAGGCGCCGTCCACAAGGTCGCGAGCCGGGGATCGGGGAGACCGGGGTCGAGTTCGGCGACCTGTCCGTAACCCGACCGGTCGTCGGACCAGCGGGGGTCCCGGACGATCCGCATCATGTCCTGCAGCCTCACCTTGCCCAGGCCCGCGAACTCCTTCTCCAGCGAGACCGGATTCCGGTACGGCGCCGGGTCCTTGGGGTCGGCGTTCTTGCCCACCGGGAAGGATTTCGTCGGGAAAGGCTCCTGATAAACCTTCTGCAGATTGAAGGTCTTGTCCTCCGACGGGTCGTACCAGCCCTTCTTCTCGGCGAAGGACACGAGGTTCTCCGATCCCATGAAGTCAGGGTTCTTGCCCTCCACGGCGTCGGTTGGGAACTCCTTGATGTAGCCGGGGTAGGAGACGCGGATGTCGTCCGGACCGAGCCGTTCGGCCGCCCAGAGCCCCTTGCCGCCGGCGTATTCCACGAGAACCCAGCCCTCTTCGGCGTCCGCGAACAGATGCGAGTTGCCGCCGTATGTGGTGTACCCGTGGGTGTCTATGAGGTCGCCGAGTATCTCCACCGCCTCGCGTGCCGAGCCGGCGCGTTCCATCGCGATCCTGGAGAGGTCGGAGTACTGCGGACCGGTCTGGTCCTTCGGGGTCATGTCCAGCAACTCCTTGCGGGAGTTGGACCAGACGTCCCGGGCCGCGACACCCTTTTCGTTCAGACCTCCGTTCGTCAGAGGGGCCGGCATGCCGGTGAACTCGGAGTAGTTGGAAGTGAGATAACGGTAAGTGTGCCGGGCTTGCGGGATCTTGGTCAGCTTGCCGGGCATGTCGGCCTCGCCGGTGGACCCGACGGTGATCTCGGAGCCCTTGGGATGATCCTGCGCCGGCACAACCTCCATCCAGTGACTGGAGGGTTCGTGCCCGAAGCCCCCGAGCATCGTGTGCCCGTTCGACGACCGGTTCTTGCCGACGTACGCCGCGAACGACTTGTCGGGCTGCCGAAAGGCACTCTGCCCCGGTTCCGTCGACTTGCCGGATCCGCCGAGCTCACCGCCTTCTGCGAAAGCAACGGACGGGGTGCCGAGTGCGGTGACCGTCACAGCGGTGGTGGCGAGCGCGACCACCGTGGCCGGACGAGGCCGGGATCGAAGCATGTTCTCCCCTGAAATGAACATCGACTGAGTTTCACGGGCGAGCAATCAGCAGGAATACGCTACAGACGCTTACCTGGGCGGGATCCGCGCGTGACCTCCCCTCTTACCCGTATCCCTGCGAGCGGCAGGGGCAGCGGGCTCCTCGAAGCGCTTGCCGGGTTCGCGCGAGCGGCTCCCGGCAGTGGTCAGGCCAAATGGCCGTGGGCGACCGTTCGTTGCCTGAGGGCAAGCGATCGTCCACGCCGGGAACAGGGCTGTCCAGGCCGACGACGATCGAGCCGGGTCCGTACCGCTGAGTGGAGCGGCCAGCAGGTGCGGGCCCGGCAGTTCCGCCCGGCCCGCACGTCTGGCGGCGTGCTCATGGAACGATCGGGCCATGCCCGATTTCGTGACGCCGGAACAGATCGCCCGTCGCACCTCCGCCGCAGTCGACGCCGCTGTCGGAGCCGGACGCGCGCTCGGACTCACCGTGACCGACGCCAAGGTGCTCCACGACCTGTTCTCCGTCGTCGTCCACCTCGCGCCCTCACCGGTCGTGGCGCGGGTCCCCACCGTCCTGCCGCACTCCGCGGGCCTCGGGTCACAGGCGCCCCGCCAGCAGACCGAACTGGACGTGACAGGGTGGCTCGCCGACCAGGGGACCCCCGTGATCCCTCCGAGCCCGCTCGTGCCACGGGAACCCGTTCAGCGCGACGGGTTCTCGATGACGTTCTGGCAGTTCGTCGAGGAGGACCGGGGCAAGGAGCCCGACTACGTGGCGAACGCCGAGCTCGTCGCCGACCTGCACGCCGCGCTGCGCGCATACCCCGGCCGGCTGTCGTTCCTGTCCGCGGCCGAACCGCAGGTCGTCACCGAGAGCCTTGTCCTGCTCGAAGAGCGCCCCGACCTCATCGGTCCGGACGATCTGGACCGCGCACGCCGCGAGTGGCAGGTCCTGGAACCTCTCGTACGCTCACGCCCGGCGTTCGAGAAGGCGTTTCCTGGGGTGGACCTCCAGCCTGTCCACGGCGACTGCCCGCCCGCGAACATCTTCCCCGGGGTGGACGGGAAGCTCTACGCCGACTTCGAACTGGTCACGCTCGGTCCCGTCGAGTGGGACCTGGCCACCCTCGGGCCCGATCTCGAATCCGCCTACAACCGAGGCGCCCGGCGCAACGGGATGAGGCCGTTGAACGACGACGTCCTGAGTTTCGTGAACGCCGTGGGGATGCTGCGGACCATCTCCGCCCTCATGCTCGCGCCGCAACTGCCCCCGTTGCTCGGGTATCTGAACCCGGCAATCGCCCAGTGGCGGTCGACGCCGTTCGCAGGCGGTTTCACCTCCGGCTGACACCGGCAAGCGACGGCGGGCAGCGGAAGCCGGGGACGCCGCGCTCGAACGCCATCGGCCCGCTCAGGGTTCGCGGTCACGGACACCGGCACCGGGGTGGGCCGGGCGTATGGCGGTAACTACTCTCGAACACGTGCCCGAATTGCCACTGCCGGATGACCTCCCGCGCCTCTACACGATCAGGACGCTGCTCCTGACGCTCCTCACGACGGTGAACGCCGCCATCGAAGAGGCCGAGGACCCCCGCCCGCGGGCCGCGGCAAGGATCCCGCGCCGCTGGTGCATCAACTGGCGCCGCGCGCCCGCCGGGCACACCCGCGTCGGCGTCCTCCACGCCGCCGACTGCATGCTCGCCACCGGCCAGCCTGTCGACGCCCGTACCGTCCAGGCCGAGCGGCGCCGTGACGGCCGGCGCATCGAACCGTGCGAGGTCTGTGACCCACAACTCCCTTAGCCGCGCGCCCTCGAAGAATCCCGCAGGTCCGGAGGGGGGCGGCCGGCGGATGCTTCGTCGAACGGGCGAGAATTCGGGGGATATCCGAGCAGCGATACGGAACACTCGGGCCGACCGATTAGTTCTGCCAGGCGTGCCGAGTCTTCACCGGTGCCAACACCCACGTCCGTGCTGGCGGCCCCTGGCTGCGAAGCGACCGTGACCTGAAACCCAACGAGGTACTGCCATGTCAGCTGCGATCCAAGAACGTCCGGCCGTGCAGGCGGGCCGCACACCGACGGTGGTGCGGCTGCTGGTACTGGCCACGTTCGTGGTGATCCTCAACGAGACCATCATGATCAACGCCATTCCGCGGCTGATGGACTCGCTGCGCATCACCGAGCAGTCGGCGCAGTGGGTCACCACAGCGTTCATGCTCACCATGGCCGCCGTGATTCCGGTCACAGGCTGGTTCCTGGAAAGGGTCACCACCCGCCAGGCATACGCGATAGCCATGGGTGTGTTCCTCGCGGGCACCGCCCTGTCGGCCGTCGCGCCGTCCTTCGAGGTGCTGCTGCTGGGCCGGATCGTGCAGGCCGCAGGCACGGCCGTGATGCTGCCCTTGCTGATGACCTCGTTGATGATCGTGGTGCCGGAGCACGACCGGGGACGGGTGATGGGCAACGTCACCCTGGCGATCTCGGTGGCGCCCGCGCTCGGCCCCGCCGTGTCCGGGCTGATCCTCCAGGCCGGCTCCTGGCGACTGCTGTTCCTCGTCGTCCTGCCGATCGCGGCTCTGGTGACCGTGTTCGGGCTGCGGAAGATGGACAACATCAGCGAGCCGCGGGTGAGTTCCATCGACTGGTTCAGCGTGGGCGTGGCGGCACTCGGCTTCGGCGGCCTGGTGTACGGCCTGAGCCTCTTCGGCGAGGGGGACGGCAGAGTCGGGCTCGGCATCGGCATCGTCGTCGCCGGGGTCGCCGCGATCGCGGTCTTCGTGGTCCGGCAGCTCAAGCTGCAGCGCACCGGTGTGCCTCTGATGGACATGCGCATCCTCGGGCACCGCACCTACACCCTGTCCCTGGTCCTCATGTCCATCGGCTTCCTGGCGATGCTCGGATCGATGATCCTGCTGCCGCTGTACCTGCAGAACCTGCGCGGGCTCAGCCCGCTGGAGACCGGCCTGCTGGTCATGCCGGGCGGTCTGGCCATGGGTCTGCTGGGACCGACCGTCGGGAAGGTGTTCGACCGGTTCGGCAGCAGGCCACTGGTGCTGCCCGGCTCGATCGCCACGCTGCTCGCCCTCGCCGGGTTCACCCAGATCTCGATGACGATGCCGTACTGGCAGGTGCTGGGACTGCACGCGCTGCTGATGGTCAGCCTGGCGGCGACGTTCACCCCGGTCTTCACGCTCGGCCTGGGCGGGCTGCCCCCGCATCTGTACTCGCACGGCAGCTCGATGCTCGGCACGTTGCAGCAAGTCGCCGCGGCGTTCGGGACCGCGCTCGTGGTCACCGTGATGTCCGCGCGCACCAGCAGCCTGGTCGCCGACGGCGTCGCCGCCGTGCCCGCACAGGTCAGCGGAATGAAGCTGGCCTTCGGCGTCGCGACGGCCCTCGCCGTGGTGACGATCGTCGTCGCGGCGAGGCTGCCGAACCGGGCCGCGAGCACCGGCACCCACGATCACGGCACCCAGGACCACGGCACTCCGGATCACGGCGTCCAGGACCACGGCGTCCAGGACCACGGCGTCCAGGACCACGGCAGCCACGATCACAGCAGCGCCGGCACCGTCCTGTCCGCCGACGGAGCGGCAGAGCGGCAGCACAGCGCAAGCACCGTGAAGGGCGATGAGAGGGCCTGACGGTGGGGGGTGGTGACAGGCCCCCGGAGAATCCACCGGCCAGCAGGCGGGCGACTGCCGTGACGTGCCTGGAGTATCGGGAGCGCTGATTCCCCCAACCTCACGTCACGAATCGAGGCCACGATGTCGCGCGCTGCGCAACGGAACCGTCCCACCAGCCGCGCTCGTGCTTCGGGCGGGCCGTGTGCCGTGCCCGGTCTCCAGGTCCCCCCTGCACCCCCTCCAGCGGTGCGCGCCGCATTCACGCTCTGGGCGACGGCTGTCGCCGCCGGCGTTTTCGAAACGGCCCTGGCGGTGGGCGGGTCGGTGGGCGGCAGCGTCGGCTCCACGGCTGAGATCGCTGGAGGCCTCGCGGTGCGGGGTGCCGTCTTCACCGCCGCGATCCTGGTCGCGCTGCGGATGCGCCGCGGCCACGGCTGGGCCCGGATCGCTCTGACGCTCGGCCTCGGCGTGGTGGGTACGGCGTCGATGGTGGTTGAACCGGTCCACGCCCTCGCCCAGGGCAGCAGCACCATCGGCGAGGAGCTGGCGCAGGCCGGGGCCATGGACCTCGCCTTCGGGGCCTGCCGGGTGCTGCACGTGGCTGCCGTGCTCTCGGCCGTGGTTCTGATGTTCCTCCCCGCGGCCAACGGCTACTTCCGGCGCAGCCGTTCCGGCCGTGCCGTACCTGCGGGCAGCGGCACGCAGGCCTGACGAGTCCCCCGGCTCAGTCCGACCCCGGCGCCCTCGCGGGGTCGTACCGTTCGGACGGCACGCCCCTGTGCGGGGGCCGGCACCCTGTGCGGGGCCCGGCACCACCCGCGGGGTCCACCGGACGGTGGACGCAAGGTGCAACCGGACGATGCTGTCGGGCAGATGCCCTGGCCGGACAGGCTTTCCCCATGAACGAACTTCCTGTGCGTGCTGCCCGTTGGAGCGCCCTGCACCCGTGGCGCGCGATCATCGGCTGGCTGGTGTTCGTGGTCCTCTGCCTGGGCACGGGCATCGCGGTCGGCACCAACAGCGCGACCACCGAGGACTTCCGGATCGGCGAGGCAGGCCGTGCCGAGGCGATCGCGGCCGAGGGAGGCGTGCAACGCAAGCCCGTCGAGCAGGTGTTGCTCTCCGCCAGATCCGGCGACTTGGACGAGGCAGCAGCCAAGGACGCCGCACGGGACCTGACCGCCCGGATGAGCCGTCTGCCCGAGGTGGAGAGGGTGGCGCCTCCCCGGATGTCGGCCGGCGGAGACGTGCTGCTGGTCGAAGTGACGATGACCGGCGACGAGTTGGACGCCAAGAAGAACGTCGGCCCGCTGCTCGCCCGGACCGGAGCGGTGCAGAAGGACCACCCCGGTCTGCTGGTGGAGGAGACCGGAAGTGCCTCTGTCGGCAAGGGAGTCGATGCCCAGCGCAGCAGCGATCTTGCGCTCTCCGAGAAGATCGCCCTGCCGGTCACGCTCGTCACCCTGCTGATCGTCTTCGGGTCCGTGCTGCTGGCCGCGGTGCCGTTGCTGCTGGCGCTGTCCTCGATCGCCGCGGCCATGGGCCTGTCGATGGTGGTTTCCCACATCTCGCCGGACGCGGGTGTCGGTACCAACGTCATCCTGCTGATCGGTCTTGCAGTCGGTGTCGACTACACGCTCTTCTATCTCAAGCGGGAACGGGAGGAACGGGCCCGGTCCGAGGGCCGCCTCGGACCGGACGCCCTGGTGGAGCTGGCGGCGGCGACCTCGGGCCGGGCGATCGTGGTCTCCGGGCTCGCGGTCGCGGCCTCCACCGCCACGCTGTACCTCGCTTCCGACGTCATCTTCTCCTCGCTGGCCACCGGCACCATCGTGGTCGTCCTGGTCGCCGTGGCCAGCTCGCTGACCGTGCTGCCGGCGCTGCTGGTCAAGACCGCCCAGCGGGCGGAGCGACGGGTGGAACGACGCAGGCGGAAGAGTGCCGCCGGCCTTGGCGGCGCGGCCGCGGCGGTACGCGGAAGGCGCAGGCAGCGGCGGACGCGGGAGAGCGGCAACGGACGTGTATGGGCCGTGCTGATGCGGCCCGCCGCCACGCGCCCGGCCGCCACCCTGTGCCTCGCCGGAGCCCTCATGTTCTCCCTCGCCGCCCCCGTGCTGGGACTGAACATCACCGAGATGAGCCGGGACACGCACTCCCGCGCCATCCCCGCCATGCAGACGTATGACCGGCTGCACGTGGCCTTCCCGGAGTTGCGGGTCACGCACCAGGTCGTGCTGCGGACCGAGCAAGGCAGTACGGGCGTGGTGAAGCGGGCGCTGGAGGAACTCGGCCGACGTGCCCAGGCAGAACCGCTGTTCACCGGGGAACCCCGGCTGCGGACGTCCGAGGACGGCCGTACCGGTTCACTGGAGTTGTCGGTCCCGCACCGGGGCGACTCCGAGAAGGCCAAGGCGTCCTTGAACCTCCTCCGGGACCACTACGTGCCCGCGACCACCGGCCGCATCCCCGGCGCGGAAGTGGGCGTGAGTGGTGACGTCGCCCGCTACGCCGACTATCCGGCTCATCAGAACAGCAAACTGCCGTTGGTCATCGGGACGTTGCTGCTGGTCACCTTCGCGATGACGGTGCTGGCCTTCCGCTCGGTGGTGCTCGGGCTGCTCGGCGTCGTGCTCAACCTGCTGTCCGCCGCGGCGGCGCTCGGCCTGCTGGTCCTGGTCTTCCAGGGCACCTGGGCGGAGGGGCTGCTCGGCTTCACCTCCACGGGGTCGATCGGTTCGCGGGTGCCGCTGTTCCTGTTCGTGATCCTGTTCGGGCTCTCGATGGACTACCAGGTGTTCGTGGTGAGCCGGATCAGGGAGGCGGCGCTGGACGGCGTACCCACCCGCAAGGCGGTCCTCGACGGAATGAGCAGTTCGGCGAGTGTGGTGACCAGCGCGGCCGTTGTGATGGTCACCGTCTTCGCCGGCTTCGTAGCCCTGCATCTGATCGAGATGAAGCAGATCGGCTTCGTGCTGGCAGCGGGCGTACTCCTGGACGCCTTCGTCGTGCGGATCATGATCCTGCCGTCGGCGATGCTGCTGCTCGGGAAGGCCAGTTGGTGGCCTTCGCGGGGTGCGAGCCGGGGCCGCCCCGTTCCTCCCCTCTCATCCGGCGGGGACTCCGACTCCGTACCCGTCGGCGTACGTTGAGTGCCATGAAGACATGGACGAGGGCCGGCAGCCGTGAGAACTCCTTGGGCGGCGGAGCTCTCGGCCATTCCGCGGACCCGTTCTGGACCAAGGCGCTCCGCCAGTGGAACGCGGTGTGCTGGGTGCTGTTCGGAGCGATGTTCGTCGGAGTCGCGGTGATGGACCACCCCGGCGGTGAGAAGCACTGGGCGATGGCGGTGCTGGGCTGCGTGGTCCTCTGCTACTCGTCCTGGACCGGTTCCCGGGCAACCCGGTCGTGCGCCCGCACACGTATCTGTGGGTGCTCGTGCTGGGCCTGGGCGCGATCTCGTACCTGCGCAGCGGCTATGCGGCGCTGTTCATCGTGACCCTGCCGCACTTCTGGCTGTTCGGCAGGACCGTGCGGGCCTCGATGGGCTTCATCGGGCTGGCCACCCTCGGTACGCTGACCGGCACTCTCCAACGGCAGGGCTGGAGTCCGGAGTTCCTCGGGTCCACTCTCGTCTCCACGCTGGTGGTGGTCGCCGCCGGTGTCCTGATGGGGCTGTGGGTGCATGCCGTTGTCGCGCAGAGCGGTGAACGGGCCCGTCTGATCGAGGAATTGGAACAGGCACAGCTCCAACTGTCGGAGGCACACCAGCTCCAGGGCGCCGCCGATGAACGCGAACGCATGGCACGCGAGATCCACGACACGCTCGCGCAGGGGTTCGCGTCCATCATCGTGCTCGCCGAAGCAGCACGGGAAGGACTGGAGACGGACACGGGCCGTAGCGCGCAGCAGCTGCGTTCGATCGAGAGCACCGCACGGGAGAACCTCGCCGAGGCACGCGAACTCGTCGGCTCCGCCCAGCAGAACAGTACGGCCGTAGGCTCTGTGGACGAGACGCTGCGAAGGACCCTCGACCGGTTCGCGGAGGACACCGGGCTCACGGTTCTCGCCGATCTGGCAGACACCGAGTGCGACCAGCCCACCAGGATCGCCCTGCTGCGCTGCACGCAGGAGTCGCTGGCCAACGTTCGCAAGCACGCCGCTGCCTCCACCGTGAGCGCCGTCCTCATGCGCCGGCCCTTCGGGCTGGAACTGGAGATCACCGACGACGGCACCGGCTTCGCGGTCGGTGAGTCGCAGGGCTTCGGCCTCGACGGCATGCGCAAACGCCTCGCCGAACTGGGCGGCCGGCTCACCGTCACCAGCTCGGTGGGCGACGGCACACGCGTCCTGGCCATGATTCCCACGGAGAACGGGACCCCCGGATGACCAGCGGCGCAACCACCGGCCTGAACGGCGAGAAGATTCGCATCATCGTGGTGGACGACCACACGGTGATGCGTGCGGGGGTCGTCGCACTGCTCGCCTCGGAACCCACGATCGAGATCGTCGGCGAAGCGGAGAACGGCGTGGCCGCCCTCGAACTCGTCGACCGCCACACACCCGATGTGGCCCTGATCGACCTGCGGATGCCTGTCCTCGACGGGGTCGAGACCACCACCCGGATCGCCGCCACGCATCCGCGGACCCGGGTGCTGATCCTCACGACGTACGACACCGACGCCGAGATCGAACGCGGCGTCGAGGCCGGCGCCATCGGCTACCTGCTCAAGGACACGAGCCGGGACCAGCTCGTCGACGCGATCCACGCGGCGTCGCGCGGGGAGACCGTACTGGCGCCGCGGGTCGCCGAGAAGCTCGTGGCCCGGATGCGGCAGCCCGCCCACGTTCCGCTGACGGCACGCGAGTCCGACGTGCTGAGCGCGGTGGCCGACGGGCTGACGAACGCGGAGATCGGGACGCGGCTGGTGATCGCGGAGGCCACCGTCAAGACTCATCTGCTGCGGCTGTTCGCCAAGTTGGACGTCAACGACAGGACGCATGCCGTGGTGGTCGCCCTGGAGCGGGGGCTGCTGCGCCGTTGAGTCATGCGCGCATCCGGGCTTCGGACAGCCGGTCGCGCTGGCCATCCGGAGCACTTCAATGGCCCGCGCGGGTGATTATTCAGATTTTTATGGTATCGAATACGCCGCCCGTGGAATTGTCGATTCGAAACGGGCAGTTGCGTCCATCGATTTGAGGGTTTCACCAATCCCGCATGATTCCCAAGAGATCTGTACCCCCGGGATTTCCATGCATGAGGTTCGCGACGGAGGCAGTCCGGAAAGGCCGGACTGCCTTTTCTGGGTGGCATTCACACGCACAGAACAGGAGCGAAGGAATGGGACTTGAGGTCAGGACTCCACGACGCAATGGGCGGTCCAAGCGCATCACTTGGGCCGCGAGAGGTGTTTCCGTGATGGCCGGAACCGTGATCGTCGGCGTTCTCATCGCGTCGCCCGCGGTCGCCCACAGCAGCATTCCCGCCGACAAGCCGGTTCCCCCGAACACGAGTGCCTCGAATGTCGCCAAAACACCCGCCAAGGGGCTCGGCGAGCACGAAAAGAAGAAGCAGCAGAAGATCGTGCGGGCCGTCGTGAATTCCGAGGGGAACCTCGTGAAGAGGCAGAGTTTCGGAGCCGCGTCAGCCACCAGGGTCGGTACGTCCACGGGCACGTACCAGGTCTGCTTCGACGTGCCGGTCAACAAGGGCACCTACGTCGCAAGCATCGGGCTCCCCGGGAACGTCGGCACTTCGGCTCCCGGTGAGATCACCGTCGTGGGCCGGATCGGCACCGACAACTGCCTGTTCATTCAGACGTACAACTCCGAAGGAGTGCTGGCGGACCGCGGCTTCCATGTGACCGTGGCGTACTCCCAGGAGCGGCGCCGGTAACGGCGGATCACCGGCAACTCGGCCCCCGACCAGGCAAGTCGGCCGGGGGCTGTTGCATGCGCTGCTCTCGGCCGACGACCGTGGTTCCCCGTGGTCTCTATGAACAGCCGTACCGGAGGGGGCCGTTCTCCAGGGCATGGCCGGCGGTGGACCGGAGGGCCGAGACCAGGGGCTTGTCGCGGTTCTTGGGGAGCCAGGCCAGGACTGCCGTCCACGGTGGGAGGTCCTTGACGTCGACGTACGTGATGCCGGGGCGAGGATAGAGAGTGCCGGCGGAGACGGGGGGTAGCTGGATGCCCTCGCCCAGGGCGATGACGGCGAGGGCGTCTTCGTAGTCGGCGACTTCGTGGGCGGTGTAGCACACGGGTGTGCCGTCGGGACGGGGGTCGGCCGCCCAGAAGTCACGCCAGTTCTTGGGGATGGCTGGGGACCAGCCGATGACGGGGCGGTGCCTCAGGTCGGCGAGGGTCAACGCGTCGCGCTCGGCGAGAGGGTCGGTGCTTGCCAGAGCGGCGCAGCGGCAACCCGTGACCAGGGGGAGGGTCTGGACGTCGGGAGGCACGGGCTGGAAGAGGAAGGCGGCGTCGACATCCTCGTCGAGCAGGGCGCGGGGGGACTCGGCGAAATCGTGGCGACGGACCCGGATGTCGAGGCCGGGCACGCTGCGACGCAGCTCCTCCAGGACGGCCGGGATGGGCGCCAGGGTCGTGACGGCTCCGAATGAGCCGATGGTGAGCCGGCCGGCGGGGGCGTGGAGCCGGCGTGCCGCGTCGTGCAGGCTGTCGTGGGCGGCGACCACGGCCTGGGCGTGGGGGATGAGGGCCGTGCCGGCGGGGGTGAGGTCCACACGCCGGGTGGTGCGGTCGACGAGCCGTAGGCCGAGGCGACGCTCGAGAGCGGCGATCTGCTGTGAGAACGCCGCCTGTGATGTGTAGCTGCGCTGAGCGGAGCGGCCGAAGTGGAGCTCTTCGGTGAGCGTGAGGAAGAAGTTGAGCTGCTGTGCCGTGGGCGCATTCTGATGGCCTGCCATGCGCGCCGTCCCCCTGGTCATTCAGGAGCATGCTATCAATCGACAAGCCCCCGAACAGGGAAATCACGGGCAACCAACGTGTGTGCAGGGCGACTTGACCGTCACGTCTGTGAACAACCACGCCCGCCCGACTGATAACCAACGGCTTGTCAATGAAGGCGCGTACCGAATCGGTCTTCCCTTGAGACGGGACATGCCGCGACGCCAGCATCGTGAATGCGGGGGCGCTTCCTGGCTTCCCCGCGAGCACTGTTCGAGTTCCTTCACCACGGGGAGAAAACCAATGCGCAAGGCAAAAGCCGCAGCCGCCACGCTGCTGCTCGCCACCGGAATCGTGACCGCCTCCGGGACCGCCGCCACCGCCGGCGATCAGCGGCCGGCGAGTGCTGCGGAGGCCCGGGCTCAGGCGACCTGTCCCGCAGAGCACGTCTGCTTCTATCCGGGCAAGGACTACACGGGGACGCCGCAGAACGTGAATCCGGCCAACCTGCCCGTGTGCGGGGCGACGCCCCTCATCGCGTACTCGGTCTACAACAACTCCCGCGACGTCTACACGTTCTACAGCGGTGCCGACTGCACAGGGGGCGGGCAGACCATCAACCCCGCCACCGGTGTGCCCAACTTCGACTCGATCGGCGAGCGCGTCGCCAGCTGGCGGTGACCACGGCGCGCTGTGCCGGGCTGACTGAGCGGCACCCACGGCACTGACAGGGCCCGCACCCGAACCCGGGTGCGGGCCCGTTCGGTGTCACCGACGAGGTGCGCAGCCAACTCCCCTCCTTCCTCATTGGATTCATGAGCATCAAGCGTTCCACCGTGCGCGACTGGAACCGGACCATTCAGTTGAAAGAGAACTGTGATGCTTGTTCCGCCACAACCCGATCAAGTTACGCGCATGCAAGACTCCAACCGATCCAGTTCAAAACTGGACTTCCATCCTCAATGCGCCCAACGGGGGGCGACGAAGGAGTCGACGTGCGTCACAGGAAGAGCACCTTGGTGGCTGCGGCCACCGCAGCGGCGTTAATACCTCTCAGCCTGACCGGAGCAGCGAACGCCGCGTCCGGCAAGGCGCCTGTCACGGCCAAGGACCGAGCCGCGAAGGCTTACGCCGAGTCCTGGCAAGAGCGTCCCGGTGACTATCTGGCTCTTGAGAAGGCGGTGAAGAAGGCGGGTGGGGACTCGTTGCGCTTCAACGTTCCCGCCGTCGGCATGGAGAACGCCACCGCCTCCCAGGTCCAGAAGGCATATGCCAAGGCGGAGAACGCCCACGGGGACGGCGATGTCTCCACCAAGGACGTCCCCAGTGACGCCTTCCAGGTATCCGGCTCCTGGTACCACACCCAGGATCAGTACGGGGAGTGGTGGACCGCCTCGGGTCACTGGAACTTCCGCGACGATTTCGTCAACGGCTCCGCACCCGACGACGCGTCAGGCATCGCCCTCGACGAGGTCGACAAGAAGTGCTGGGAGAACGACGGGGACAATCTCCTTGCCGCGGACTGGCAGAACGAGCCCTACGACCAGATGTGGCGGCACTCTTCGAGCCCCACTTCGAACATCTGGAACATCCGGGACCGCGTACAGGGGTTCGCGATGAAGGCGGACCACGGCACGCACCTGCTCCACCTGCGCCGTGTCGGCTACAACTGCGACAACAACGACAAGATGGCCGCCTCGTACCACTACGAGCACAATCAGGACGGCAGTGGCGGCTGGGGCGCCTCCATCAGCATCGGTGTCATGACGCTGTCCTACAACGGCAGCGGCGGGGACACCATGCAGAAGTCGCCCAAGGTCTTCTACAACAACCCCGCCTCCTGAACAGGTGAAGGCTGGCAGGCTGTAGGCCGTGACTGACCGTGGAAATGCGGCGAGGGCAGCGGGCAACGCTGCCCTCGCCGTCGCTCTTCTGACCCTCGTCCTGGACACGCTCACCACGGGTGCCCATGACTGGGTCACTCCTGCCGTACTGGCTCTCGCCGTCGTCGGGACAGGACTGCGCATCGAGGCAGCGATACTCGACCGCCGCTGACAGCGGCCACCACTCGGGCGGACCGGAACCGTGGTCACGCAGACGGCCATGCACAAAGAGTGAGCCCCGCCTACTTCCGGAAGTAGGCGGGGCTGACCTGCGTTTCATCTGGTCGGGGTGGCGGGATTTGAACCCACGACCTCTTCGTCCCGAACGAAGCGCGCTGCCAAGCTGCGCCACACCCCGATGCAACGCGCACCACTCTAGCCCAGCCGGGGGCTGAGGTGAAATCCGGATTCCGGGGGACAGGCCGCCCCGAGCAGGGTGGCCGTCCGGCTGCGGCGGGGCCTGCCGGCCCGTCGCGGCCGTCGGCCTTGCGGGCGACCACTCGTACGACGCCGGGCCACGCCTCGCCTCGCAGCGCGGGACCGGGACAGCTCCCGCGTCGCCGCCTAGTCGCGGGCGGTGAGCGTCAGCAGCGTCGCCTCCGGCGGGCATGCGAAGCGCACCGGCGTGTAGCGGTTGGCGCCGCAGCCTGCCGAGACGTGGAGGTAGGAGCGGTTGCCGCCGGCGAGGTGGCTGGAGAGGCCCTTGACGCGGTCCGTGTCCAGGTCGCAGTTGGTGACGAGAGCCCCGTAGAAGGGGACGCACAGCTGCCCCCCGTGGGTGTGCCCGGCGAGGATCAGCGGATAGCCGTCGGCGCTGAAGGCGTCCAGGGAGCGCAGGTACGGGGCGTGGACGAGGGCGAGTGCCAGGTCGGCGTCCCGCTCAGGGCCTCCGATGACGGCGCTGTAGCGGTCCCGCTTGATGTGCGGGTCGTCCAGGCCGGTCAGGGCGATCTCCTGGCCGCCCTCCAGCTTGAGCCGGCCGCGGGTGTTGCTCAGGCCGACCCAGCCTGCCGCGTCGAAGGCGTCACGCAGGCCCTCCCACGGGTTGTGGACGGCGCCGACGGCCGGCGCGTTCCCGTTGAGGCCGTGCCGGCCGCTGGCCTTCTCGATCAGATAGCGGGCGGGGTTGCGCAGCTTCGGTCCGTAGTAGTCGTTGGAGCCGAAGACGTAGGCGCCGGGAAAGTCCATGAGCGGACCGAGCGCGTCCAGCACTTCGGGCACGGCTTCGGGGTCCGAGAGGTTGTCGCCCGTGTTGATCACGAAATCTGGGCGCAGACCGGCGAGCGACCGGAGCCAGCGCTGCTTCTTGCGCTGCCCGCTCACCATGTGGACGTCCGAGATCTGCAGGGCGCGCAGCGGCTGCATGCCGGGCGGAAGCACGGGGACCGTCACCCGTCGCAGGCGGAAGGACCGGGGCTCGATGAGCGTCGAATAGCCCACGCAGGCCGCGCCGAGAGCCGTCAGGGTGAGCGGGAGTCCGTATCGCGCGCGCATGAGCCCATCGTCGCAGACCCGGCGTTCCCCTCGCACTCCGTGCCCGCTGATGCACCCACCGATGCGGCGCCGCCCCTGGCGCGTACGAGATGATGGGCACCGGATTCTCTGGAGGACACGAAAACGCTATGACTACGCTCAAGTCCCGGCTGCAGGACGACCTGACCGCAGCGATCAAGGAGCGTGACGAGTTGCGCTCCGCCACCCTCCGCATGACTCTCGCCGCGATCACCACGGAGGAGGTCTCCGGCAAGTCGGCCCGCGAACTGACGGACGACGAGGTGCAGAAGGTGATCACGCGGGAGGCGAAGAAGCGCCGCGAGGCAGCGGAGGCGTTCGCCGGCGGCGGCCGCGGCGAGCAGGCCGAACGGGAGCGTGCCGAGGGCGAGGTGCTCGCCGACTACCTGCCACAGCAGCTGACGGACGAGGAACTGGACGCGCTCGTCGGCGAGGCCGTCGCGGACGCGCAGGCCCAGGGGGCGGAGGGCCCTCGCGCGATGGGTGCCGTGATGAAGATCGTCAACCCGAAGGTGCAGGGAAGGGCCGAGGGCGGCCGCGTCGCCGCGGCGGTCAAGAAGCGGCTGGCGGCGGGCTGACCGCGCCGGAACGCACCTCACCGCCTTCGGACGGCCTTCGGACCGCGCCGGTCGCTGCGAGCCCTCCGGACGTTCCGGCCCCTGCGAGCCCTCAGGCCGCTACGGTCGTTCCGGTCGCCGCCAGCCCTCAGGCCGCCACGGCCGCTCCGGTCGTAGCGGCCGCTCCGGTCAGAAGCCCGTCCCGCCGAACCTGCCGCCGGTGGCTCCGCCCCGCCCGTTGCCGCCGTTGGCCGTACCGGCGTTCGCGCCCGCGTCCGCGCCGCCGAGCGCGCCCGCGTCCGCGCCGCCGTTCTGGCCGAGGGTGGCGCCGGAGTCCGCACCCCCGTTACCGCCGCCACCGATGAAGTCGGGCGGCAGGGTGATGTCCGGCCAGGGGCTGTCATCGTCGTCGGGTGGCTTCGGCTTGTCCCGGCCCTTGCCCTTGTCGTCGTCGATCGGGACGAGGTTGAAGCGCGGGGCGGGCTCGCCGTCCAGCGCGCCCGCCATCGCGTCCCGCCAGATGGGGCCGGGCACTTCACCGCCGAAGACCTTGTCGTGCGGTACGCCGCCGATGGTGATGTCCGTCATCTGTGTCTTGTGCGCGGGGTCGCCGACCCAGACCGCGCCCGACATGTTCGGGGTGTAGCCGACGAACCATGCCGCGTAACGCTGGTCCGTCGTACCGGTCTTGCCCGCGCTGTCGCGCCCGCTCAGGCCGGCCTTCTTGCCCGTACCGTCCTCGACGACGCCCCGCAGCAGCGAGTTGACGGTGTCGGCGGTCCGCTGGCTCATGGCGCGCTCGCACGAGGTCTTCGGCACCGGCAGCTTCTTGCCGCGCGCGTCGGTGATCGACTCCACCGCGACCGGGGTGCAGTGCACGCCGCGGTTGGCGAAGGTGGCATACCCCTCGGCCATCGTCAGCGGCGACATCTCCTGCGTCCCGAGCGTGATGGAGGGGACCTGGTCGATCTCCTTGCCGTCGGCCCGCTGGACGCCCATCTTCTCGGCCATCTCCGTCACGGGGCAGATCCCGGTCTCGCCGATGAGTGAGACGAAGTAGGTGTTCACCGACTTCGCGGTGGCCTCCTTCATCTCGTACGGGCCCACCTCGCTCCGGTTCTCGTTCTCCACCGGGGCGCTGCCGCTCCACTGCCCGCCGCACGTGCGCACCGGCGACGGATACTGCATCTTGTACGGCGCGGGGTACTTCTTGTACACGCTCATGCCGCGTTCCAGCGCCGCCGCGGCGATCACCGGCTTGAAGGTGGAGCCCGGCTGGTAGCCGGCGCCGCCGCCCATGTCGTCGTCGACGGACAGGTTGATCTGCGTCTCGTTCTTGCCGAAGCCGTACGGGCGCGACTGGCCCATGCCGAGGATGCGGCCGGTGCCCGGTTCGACGATCGAGGTCGCCGTGGCGACCCTGTCGGACTTGTACACGTGCTTCTTCACCGACGCCTCGACCGACTTCTGCGCCTTCGGGTCCAGTGTCGTCCTGATCGTCAGCCCGCCCTGGTTCCAGCGCTTGGAGCGGGCCTTGCGCGTCTCGCCGAACGCCTCGTCGTTGAGGAAGACTTCGCGCACGTAGTCGCAGAAGAAGCCGGCGCCGTTCGACGCGGTGATGCAGCCGTTCTGGGGTCTGCTCATGTCGAGACCGAGGGGCTTGTCCTTCGCCGCGCGGGCCTCCTTCGCGGAGACGTGGCCGAGGGCCTCCATGCGCGAGAGCACCGTGTCCCGGCGCTGCTTGGCCGCCTCCTCGTGCTGCACCGGATCGTAGCGGGCGGGGGACTGCACTATGCCCGCGAGCAGGGCGGACTCCTCAAGTGCGAGGTCGTCCGCGGACTTCGAGAAGTACCGCTGGGCCGCGGCCTCGACTCCGTATGCCTGCTGCCCGAAGAAGGTGATGTTCAGGTAGTTCTCAAGGATCTTCTTCTTGCCGAGGCTCTCCTCGACCTGGATCGCGTACTTGAGTTCCTTGATCTTCCGGCCGACGGTCTGCTGCGTGGCCTGCGCGACCTTGTCCGGGTCGTCGCCCGCCTCCTCCACGAAGACGTTCTTCACGTACTGCTGCGTGAGCGAGGAGGCGCCCTCCTCGACCTCGCCGTTGCGGGCGTTGCGGTTGAGCGCGCGCAGGATGCCCTTGAGGTCGACGGCGCCGTGCTTGTAGAAGCGCGCGTCCTCGATCGCGATGATCGCCTTGCGCATGGACGGGGAGATCTCGTCCAGGCCGACGACGGTACGGTCCCGTGAGTAGACCTTGGCGATCTCACCGCCCTCGGAGTCGAGGATGGTGGTGCGCTGACTGAGCGGCGGACGCTTGAGGTTGGCGGGAAGCTCGTCGAAGCCCTGGACGGTGTTCTTCGTGACGAGTCCCAGGCCACCGGCCGCGGGCAGCGCCAGCCCGGCGAGCACCGCACCCGCCAGCACGCTGACGCCGAGGAACTTGGCGCCCTGCTGGAAGGCGGACTCACCGCCGCCCGAACGCTTCTTCACCATGTCCGGCAGCCTACGTTCTCAATCGCCGGACAGGGGAGCCTCAGTTCGCCTAAGCTGGCGGACACAGCGAACCTCACACCGTCACTGTGGCCTCGCTCCACCGCGACCTACCACTCACCTTTGTGAGTGATGAGGTCTTGTCCGGAACAGCGCCAAGTGCCGTGAAGAGTCCGGCAAGTTCTTCCCCACCGCACCGCCGTGTACTTCTGTGTCTCCGCGAAAGCGCAGTTTGGGCTCAAGTAGGTGCAAGTCGGCCCAAGTTGAGCTCAATTCGAGTCCAGGTTGTTACCGGCCCACTCCGGTGGGTGATCTGCTGCGCACACATAGTCCGTTCGGGCCATCCAAGATTGGGCCCGCAGGGGGTGTTGCACCCTGCCTGCCTTCCGTAACGTCTCGAACTGGCAACGGCGAATATGCCGCTTGCCGCCGTGGGGGAGCCTCGATTCGGGAGAGGACGGCGCCGGCTATGGGCTGGGTAACCGACTGGAGTGCGCAGGCAGCCTGCCGCACTACCGATCCGGATGAACTGTTCGTGCAAGGGGCGGCTCAGAACCGCGCCAAGGCCGTCTGCACCGGGTGCCCTGTGCGCACCGAGTGCCTGGCCGACGCTCTGGACAACCGTGTTGAGTTCGGTGTCTGGGGCGGGATGACCGAGCGGGAGCGGAGGGCGCTGCTGCGCCGCCGTCCCACGGTCACCTCATGGCGCCGCCTGCTTGAGACCGCACGCTTGGAGTACGAGCGTGACACGGGCGGAGTTCTGCCTCTGGACCTCGAGGAGGCGAAGGACTACGCCGTCAACGCGGTGAAGGACTACGCGACGGCCGGGTAGAGACGCCCAGGCGTGATCCGGTACGGCGGGTGAGGCGGACGGAAGTCGAAGTCCGCCGACCGCACGAGTCCCCTGGCCGCACGGTGGTGGGCGGCAGTGCCACCGCTCGTCCGGGCTCACGCGGCGTCGTCCGTCGTGCAGTACACGCACCGCCGAGGTATGTCTCTCTCACCGCACGCTCCCTGCGGCTCCCACTCCGCATGACATGCCGCACATGACGCGACGCACCGTTCGCACCGCTCGGGTCGGCCGACTCCGGGCGGGAGGTGCGTCGCGCGGCTGTCCGTCTGCTGCGCGGATGCTCCGGGTTCGTGACGCCCTGAATCCGGGCGCTTCAAGTCCCGGCTCCCAGCGGGCTGCTGGAATCCCGGACAGCTGCCGCAAGAGTGCCGGGAGCGCAGTCGTGTGATCGCGGCGCTTCCCGCCGTGCACGGGGTCCGCCCGGGTGAAGGGTCCGTGCCCGTCAGCGGGCGAGAAGCTCACCGATGGTGCGCAGCCCCGCCAAGTCGTGCACGTCGCCTGCCAGCGCGTCCACTTCGGTCACCGGCACCTCGGGGTGGAGTGCGGCGAAGCGGTCGCGCGTGCGCCGCTCGCGGCTGAGCAGCCGCATGCGTTCGGCATGCAACCGGAGCAGCGCAGCGGCGAGTTGTTCTGTCTGTCTGGTATGCCCGTTGTTTCCCGTCAACGCCTCTGCGGATTCGGGCCGCAGGGTGGAGTCCGGTTCGTCCGGTGAGCCGCGCCCGGGGGAGTGGGCGTCGTGCTTGTTTCCCTTCCCGGGCCCTCGATCGACAATGCCGCCCTCTTCAAGATTTTCTGCGAGGGCCAGCGCCCGTTCCGCGCCGACCGACGAGGCGCCGCTGCCGTGCACGCGGTTGAGCACCAGCCCTGCCAGCGGCATCCGCTCCTCCGCGAGCCTTTCCACGAAGTAGGCGGCCTCGCGCAGCGCGTCCCGCTCCGGGGCCGCCACCACGAGAAAGGCCGTGCCAGGGGCCTGCAGCAGCCGGTAGGTGGCGTCCGCACGCGTACGGAAGCCGCCGAACATGGTGTCCATCGCCGCCACGAACGTCTGCACGTCCCGCAACAGGCCGGTGCCCAGAAGCTTGTTGAGCGCGCCGGTGAACATGGACAGCCCGGCCATCCCCAGGTTCACGAACTTCATGCCCGCGCGTCCGCCGGCCTTCGCGGGCGCCATGAGCATCTTGATGAAGCGGCCGTCCAGGAAGGAGCCCAGCCGCTTCGGCGCGTCCAGGAAGTCCAGCGCGGAGCGCGACGGAGGGGTGTCCACGACGATCAGATCCCACTCCCCGCGGGAGCTGAGCTGACCCAGCTTCTCCATCGCCATGTACTCCTGCGTTCCCGCGAAGCCCGCGGACAGCGACTCGTAGAAGGGGTTGGCCATGATGGCGCGGGCGCGCTCGGGTTCCGCGTGTGCCTCGACGATCTCGTCGAAGGTCCGCTTCATGTCGAGCATCATGGCGTGCAGTTCGCCGCCGTCCTCCCCGTCGACGCCGGGTACGGGCCTCGGGGTGTTGTCCAGTTCGGTGAGCCCCATGGACTGGGCGAGGCGCCGCGCGGGGTCGATCGTGAGCACGACGGTCCTGCGCCCGCGCTCGGCCGCCCGTACGCCGATCGCGGCGGCCGTCGTCGTCTTGCCGACGCCGCCCGCACCGCAGCAGACGATGATCCGGGTCTCCGGGTCGTCGATCAACGGGTCGACGCGCAGCGCCACCTCGGATGCCAGGGGGTTCCCGGCGTCCGGCCTGGTGTCCGTTCCGCTGTCCGTCATGCCGTCTCCTGGCGTGGTGGCAACTGCTCGCGCAGGTCCGCCGCGAGCTGGTACAGCCCGGCGAGTTCGACTCCCTCGGGGAGCAGGTCGAGTTCGTAGACGGGCATGTCCAGCTTCGCCAGCGCGGAGCGCTGCTCCTGCTCCAGCGCCACCCGTTCCGCGTGCTCGTGCGCCTGCTCGAGAAGCGGCCCCACGAACCGGTCGGCGCGCGAGAGGCCGGCCCGGGCCAGTGCACAGGCCAGCTCCCCGTCGGTGCTGCGGCCCGCGTGGTGCAGCAGTTCCTCGTCGAGGAGTTGCTGCCGCACCATGTTCACGAGCGCCGCGCCGACCGGAAGTCCCGCCTCGCGCAGTTCCGCGACCCCGTCGACGGTCTCCTGGACGGGCATCTCCTCCAGGAGGGTCACCAAGTGCACCGCCGTCTCGGGCGACTTCAGCACCCGCATCACGGCCTGGGCCTGGTTGTGCACGGGACCGACCTTCGCCAGCCCGGCCACCTCCTCGTTCACACCGAGGAAGCGGGTGATCCGGCCGGTGGGCGGGGCGTCCATCACCACCGCGTCGTACAGCCGCCGTTCCTGCTTGTCCCGCCGGCGCACCGCTTCGCACGCCTTGCCCGTCAGCAGTACGTCCCGCAGCCCGGGCGCGATGGTCGTCGCGAAGTCGATGGCTCCGAGCTTCTTCAGCGCGCGTCCCGCACTGCCCAGCTTGTAGAACATCTGGAGGTAGTCCAGCAGCGCCCGTTCGGGATCTATGGCGAGCGCGTGGACCTCGCCGCCGTCGTGCGCGACGGCGATCTTGCGCTCCTCGTACGGAAGCGGTTCCGTCTCGAAGAGCTGAGCGATGCCCTGCCGCCCCTCGACCTCGACGAGGAGCGTGCGCCTCCCTCCACTGGCCAGGGCCAACGCGAGTGCCGCGGCGACCGTCGTCTTGCCGGTGCCGCCCTTGCCTGTGACAACATGCAGCCTGCTCACTCCCGGGAGCCTAACCAGCAAGTGGACGGGCTACGCTCGGCACCATGACGAAGTGGGAATACGCGACAGTGCCGCTGCTTGTGCACGCGACCAAGCAGATCCTCGACACCTGGGGAGAGGACGGCTGGGAGCTCGTCCAGGTCGTCCCCGGCCCGACCGGTTCGGAGCAGCTGGTGGCATACCTCAAGCGGGAGAAGCAGTGAGCGGCGAAGTCGCCTCCCGGCTCGCCGAACTCGGCATCACGCTGCCCGAAGTCGCCACCCCGGCGGGCGCGTACGTGCCCGCGGTGCGCAGCGGACGGTACGTCTACACCGCGGGCCAGGTCCCGCTCGTCGAGGGCAAGCTGCCGCTCACGGGCAAGGTCGGCGGCGAGGTCACGGCCGAGGAGGCCAAGGACCTGGCACGTACGTGCGCGCTGAACGCACTGGCGGCGGTGAGCTCGGCGGCGGGCGGGCTCGAACGCGTCGTACGGGTCGTCAAGGTCACCGGATTCGTCGCCTCCGCTCCGGACTTCACCGCTCAGCCCGCCGTCATCAACGGCGCCAGCGAGCTGCTCGGTGAGGTCTTCGGCGACAGGGGGGTGCACGCGCGCAGCGCCGTCGGCGTCGCCGTGCTGCCGATGGACGCGCCGGTCGAGGTCGAGATCCAGGTCGAGCTGGCCGACTGGGCGGAGTGACCTGCGGAGAGACCGGCGGAGGGCAGCCCTCGAGGGCGACCCGCCCCCGGACGGCCGGGCCCCCACCCCGCGACGCCGGGAGGAGGGGGCCCGTAGCATCCGTCCATGTCGTCCTCCACGAACGGTCAGTGGTATCCGCCGGAATGGCCGGAGCGGATCCGCGCCCTGGCTGCGGGTGAGCTCACGCCGGTGACTCCGCGCCTGGCGGCCACGGTCATGCTGCTGCGTGACGGCGGCGGCGCGGCGGACGGGCCCGAGGTGCACCTGCTGCGCAGGCGTACGTCCATGGCCTTCGCCGGCGGCGCGTACGCCTACCCGGGCGGCGCCGTCGACCCGCGCGACGAGCACTGGCGCGGGCGCGGCACAGCCGGCGGCGGGGACCGCAGGCCCGGCGAGGGCTGGGCCGGTCCGTCCCGCGGGCAATGGGCCGAGCGGTTCGGTACGGACGAGGCGACAGCCCAGGCGATCGTCTGCGCCGCGGTGCGTGAGACGTTCGAGGAGACGGGTGTGCTGCTCGCCGGGCCGGACGCCGCGAGCGTCGTCGACGACACGACCGGCGAGGACTGGGAGCGCGACCGCGCGGCCCTCGCCGGACACGAACTCCCGTTCGCCGATTTCCTGGAGCAGCGTGGGCTTGTGCTCCGCAGCGACCTCCTCGGCGGCTGGGCGCACTGGATCACGCCGGAGTTCGAGAAGCGCCGCTACGACACCTGGTTCTTCGTCGCCGTGCTGCCCGAGGGCCAGCGCACACGCAACGCGTCCACAGAGGCGGACCGTACAGTCTGGGCCCGTCCCGCTGAGGCAGCCGCGGGCTACGACAGGGGCGAGATGCTGATGATGCCGCCCACGATCGCGATGCTGCGCCAGCTCGCGCCGTACCGTACGGCGGCCGAGGCGCTGGCTGCGAGCTCGCGTCGCGACCTTTCGCCGGTGCTGGCGCAGGCGCGCCTTGAGGACGGCCAGGTGGTGCTGAGCTGGCCGGGATACGACGAGTTCACCAAGCGTGTGGACACCGGAACCACTGGCGGACCCGCAACCGGACCTGGACCCGCAACCGGAACCACCGGAACCGGAACCGACGGACCCGAGGGGAGCAGCCCCGCATGACGGACGCCGCATCCTTGCCCGGCCAGCCGCGCGGCGGTGTCATCGGCGGCCAGGCCACCGCACGCGCCCACTGCGTACTCGCACCGAACCCGTCCCCGATGACTCTGGACGGCACCAACACCTGGATCGTCGCCGAACCGGACTCCGATTCCGCGGTCGTCATCGACCCCGGACCGCTCGACGAGGTGCATCTGAGCGATGTGCTCGCCACCGCCGAGCGCCTCGGCAAGCGCGTGGCCCTCACCCTTCTCACGCACGGCCACCCCGATCACGCCGAGGGCGCGGCACGCTTCGCCGAGCTGTCGGGCACGTCCGTACGGGCGCTCGACCCGGCACTCCGGCTGGGCGACGAGGGCCTGGCCGCCGGGGACGTCGTACGTACGGGCGGACTGGAACTGCGCGTCGTGCCCACCCCCGGGCACACCGCGGACTCGCTCTGCTTCCACCTGCCCGACGAGGGGGCCGTGCTGACGGGGGACACGGTGCTGGGCCGCGGCACGACGGTCGTCGCACACCCCGACGGACGGCTCGGCGAATACCTCGACTCACTCCGCCGCCTCCGCTCCCTGACCGTCGACGACGGGGTATCGACGGTGCTGCCGGGGCACGGGCCCGTGCTGGAGGACGCACAGGGCGTCATCGACTTCTACCTCGCGCACCGCGCGGGCCGCCTCGCCCAGGTCGAGAACGCCGTCGAGCGGGGATTCCGTACGGCACCGGAGGTCGTCGCGCACGTGTACGCGGACGTCGACCGGTCGCTGTGGCCCGCCGCCGAGCTGTCCGTACGGGCGCAGCTCGTCTACCTGCGGGAACGCGGCGCCGCCCAGCCGTAGCCGTGCACCGGACCGCACGAACGCCTGAGGGGCGCCCTCCGGGGAGGACGCCCCTCACTGCACAGCGCCGGCGGTCTCGGGCCGGCGGACCTCGGCGGGATCAGCGGCTCCGCTTCGCCAGCCGCTCGATGTCGAGAAGGATCACCGCACGTGCCTCCAGCCGCAGCCAGCCGCGGCCCGCGAAGTCGGCGAGAGCCTTGTTGACGGTCTCGCGCGAGGCGCCGACGAGTTGCGCCAGCTCCTCCTGCGTGAGGTCGTGGACGACGTGGATGCCCTCCTCCGACTGAACGCCGAAGCGGCGCGAGAGGTCGAGCAGCTGCTTCGCCACCCGGCCGGGCACGTCGGAGAAGACGAGGTCGGACATCGAGTCGTTGGTACGGCGCAGCCTGCGTGCGATGGCCCGCAGCAGTGCGGAGGCCACCTCGGGGCGTACGTTCAGCCAGGGCTGGAGGTCGCCGTGGCCCAGGCCGAGCAGCTTCACCTCGGTGAGTGCCGAGGCCGTGGCCGTACGCGGGCCGGGGTCGAAGAGGGAGAGCTCGCCGATGAGCTCGCCGGGGCCGAGCACGGCCAGCATGTTCTCCCGGCCGTCAGGGGAGGTGCGGTGGAGCTTGACCTTCCCTTCGGTCACTACATAGAGACGGTCGCCCGGGTCGCCCTCGTGAAAGAGGGCCTCACTGCGCGCGAGCGTGGTCTCCGACATGGAGGCGCGCAGCTCAGCGGCTTGCTCCTCATCGAGCGCCGCGAAGAGCGGGGCGCGCCGCAGAACGTCGTCCACGAGTTCTCTCCTTGTCGACCTGGCCCAATGGGATCCCCAGGGGCCTCACAAGGCTCCCACGGGCCGAGGGACGGCGTCTCCCCAGGCCCCGAGCCGCCTCGAGTCCGCGGGGCCGAGGGATGGACCTCCCAGGCCCCGAGGGTCGAGGGCTGGGGTCTCCCCAAGCCCGAAGGCCGAAGGGACCTCAATCCCATGATGCCGGACGGTGAAACAGTGCGATCAGTCACAAGTTTGACGCACGCCCCCCGCCCTCCCGAAGGCAGGGGGCCGATTGGGCCGGGAATTGCCTTCGTGCGGGGCGGATGTCAGCGGACCCCTCTACGCTGGCCGGGTGTCGATGACCCAGTGATGGCCCGGTGAGCGCACGCAGAGCGGGACCGGGCGGGTGACCGCGATGGGAGATTCCGCTGTGGGCGAACAGGAGCCCGTCAAGAGGGCAAGCCGGGCAAAGGGGGCGGGCCGTGCGTCCGTTTCCGGCGCGACGGAGGCGACGGCCGGCTCCGGTGAGCCCGTGACGACCACCCCGGCGAAGAAGGCCCCGGCGAGGAAGGCCCCGGCGAAGAAGACGTCCGCGAGCGAGGCCCCCGCGAAGAAGACGGCTGCCGACAAGTCCGCGGCCCGGCCCGCGGGCAAGTCCCCGGGCAAGCCCCCGCGCAGGTCCGCGAAGCCCGAGTCCCGGCTGGCCATGGTCCGCCGCGCCCGCCGTATCAACCGCGAGCTGGGCGAGGTGTACTACTACGCGCACCCCGAGCTCGACTTCGAGAACCCCTTCCAGCTTCTCGTCGCCACTGTCCTCTCAGCCCAGACCACGGACCTCCGGGTCAACCAGACGACTCCCGCCGTCTTCGCCGCCTACCCGACCCCCGAGGACATGGCGGCCGCCGACCCGGAGAAGCTGGAGGAGCTGCTGCGTCCCACCGGCTTCTTCCGTGCGAAGGCCAGGTCCGTGCTCGGGCTGTCGGCGGCGATCCGCGACAGGTTCGGCGGTGAGGTGCCGGGCAACATAAAGGACCTGGTGTCGCTGCCGGGAGTCGGGCGCAAGACCGCCTTCGTCGTCCTGGGCAATGCCTTCGGCGTCCCCGGGCTGACCGTCGACACCCACTTCGGGCGTCTCGTGCGCCGCTGGAAGCTCACCGAGCAGACGGACGCGGACAAGGTCGAGGCCGAGATCGCCGAGATCATCCCCAAGAGCGAGTGGACGATGTTCTCGCACCGGACGATCTTCCACGGCCGCCGCATCTGCCATTCCCGCAAACCTGCCTGCGGAGCCTGCCCCATCGCGGAGCTGTGTCCCTCGTACGGGGAGGGCGAGCTCGACCCGGACAAGGCGAAGAAGCTGCTCAAGTACGAGATGGGCGGGCTGCCGGGCCAGCGTCTCAAGCCCCCGGCCGACTACCCCGGGCGTCCCGCGCCCCCGCTCGGCGGTAGCGGCACCGCTGTCGGCAACGGCACCGGCAACGCGGCCGGTACCGGCAACGCGGCCGGTACCGGCGACGCTGTCGGCGGCGGCGACGCCGAGGGCGCCGACGGGGCCGCCCGGTGAGCCGTCCCCGTACGAATTCCGGCCCGACCCCGAAAGCGGACCCGACCCGGAACCCCGACCTGAACCGCGACCGCGACCTGAACCGCGACCCCGGCCTGAGCCCTGGCCCCGGGCCGGACCCGGCCGGGCACGTCCCCCGCGTCGAGTTCGACGACCTGGGGCTGCCCGGCTGGCTCGCCCCCGTTGCTGGGGCGGCCCGTACGGTCGAACCGCGACAGCTGAGCCGCTTCCTTCCGCCCGAGGACGGCGCGGGCCGGCCCTCCGCCGTGCTCGTACTGTTCGGTGAAGGCCCCCACGGCCCCGAACTCCTGCTGATGGAACGGGCCTCCAGTCTCCGTTCCCACGCGGGCCAGCCCTCCTTCCCCGGTGGCGCCATCGACCCCGAGGACGGCGATCCGGAGCGCGAGGGCCCGTTGCGCGCGGCGTTGCGGGAGGCCGAGGAGGAGACGGGGCTCGACCCGTCCGGCGTGCAGATCTTCGCGACGCTTCCCGCGCTCTACATCCCTGTGAGCGGTTTCGTCGTCACGCCCGTACTGGCCTGGTGGCGGCGCCCGACGCCCGTCGCGCCGGTCGATCCGGGCGAGACGGCACGGGTGTTCACCGTCCCCGTGTCCGAGCTGACCGACCCGGACAACCGCGTGACGGCCGTCCATCCCTCCGGATACATGAGCCCGGCGTTCAGCGTGGGGCCCGCGCTGGTGTGGGGATTCACCGCGGGCGTCATCGACCGGCTGCTGCACTACGCGGGCTGGGAGCGGCCGTGGGACCGGGAGCGGCGCGTCTCGATCGACCGGAAGGCATGAAGCGGAAGCGGGTCCGTGGCCCCGCCTCCCCGCAGCACCCGCTGTCCGCTTCCGTCTCCGCTCCCCCTTCCGCTTCCGGTCGTACGAACCGACCGCGGCGGATGTCCATCTCCTCCCGCATGAGACGGTGGCTCCCGTGAACGTGCTGGACTTCCTGCTCCTGCTTGCCGCCGTCTGGTTCGCCGTCATCGGTTACCGGCAAGGCTTCGTCGTCGGAATCCTGTCCGTGACCGGCTTCCTCGGCGGCGGGCTCGTCGCCGTCCTCGTGCTGCCCCCGCTTTGGAACGGGCTCACGGACGGGACGCCTCCAGGCACGTTCGGCGTGGTGGCGGCGGTCGTCATCGTCATCGTGTGCGCCTCGGTCGGCCAGGCGTTCACCACGCACCTCGGCAACAAGCTGCGGCAGTACATCACCTGGTCGCCGGCGCGAGCCCTGGACGCCACGGGCGGCGCGCTCGTCAACGTGCTGGCGATGCTGCTCGTCGCGTGGCTCATCGGCTCGGCCCTGGCCGGTACGTCGCTGCCGACGCTAAGCAAGGAGGTGCGTAACTCCAGCGTGCTGCTGGGCGTTTCGCGAGTGCTGCCGCCGCAGGCCGACAGCTGGTTCAACGACTTCTCCTCGACGCTCGCGCAGAACGGACTCCCGCAGGTCTTCTCGCCGTTCTCCAACGAGCCGATCAGGGCCGTCCCCGCCCCCGACCCGCAGCTGGCCAGGAGCCCCGTGGCGGCCGAGGCGAGGGACAGCATCGCGAAGGTCGTCGGGAGCGCGACGCGCTGCGGAAAGGTGCTGGAGGGCACGGGCTTCGTCTTCAGCCCGCGGCGTGTGATGACCAACGCCCACGTGGTGGGCGGCGTCAAGGAGCCCACGGTGCAGATCGGCGGCGTCGGCCGCATCCACGACGCGCGGGTCGTCCTCTACGACCCGAAGCGCGACATCGCGGTCCTGGACGTGCCGACGCTGAACGCCCCGTCCCTGGAGTTCGCTTCGGAGGACGCGGGCAGGGGAGACGGCGCGATCGTCGCGGGCTTCCCGGAGAACGGCGGGTTCGATGTGCGCTCCGCGCGCGTACGGGACCGCGTCGGCGCCGACGGCCCGGACATCTACCACCGGGACAGGGTCCGCCGCGACATCTACTCCCTCTACACGACCATCCGCCAGGGCAACTCGGGCGGTCCGCTGCTCACACCTCAAGGCAAGGTCTACGGCGTCATCTTCGCCAAGTCGCTCGACAACTCCCGTACGGGATACGCGCTCACGGCGGACGAGGTGCGCGGCGACGCACGGCGCGGCCGCGTCGCGGAGCGGCAGGCCGACAGCCAGGGTTGTGCGATGTGAGTACGGGGCGTGTGCCCCGTGGCATGCGCAGGCGCAGTCGGGCGGGGGCGCGCGAAGGTTCTCACCCGCCGTCGGTCTCACCCGCCGTCGGCCTCTGCTGTGCGGTGCCTCAGCTGCGCGAGTGCCTCAACCGTGCCCCGACCCAGCGCGCTCTGCGGCTGAGCAGCCGGGGGATTCCGGGCTCGGCGACCTCGCCGAGTCTGTCCGGTCGTAAGCGCCACACACGCTGTCCGGGGATCATCCCCCTCCGCGCGCTGCGGCCACGTGCCAGGTCACGGTAGTCGTGCGTCCAGCCCATACAGCGCACTCTGCCCCGTACCGGAGCCGGTAACCGTCTGACGGGTCATCAAACGGTTATGCGCGCGGCACGTGTTGCCGGTGTTGACGGCGTACGCGGCTGTTCCTCCCGGCGCCATGACCGGGCTCGCCCTCAGCGGTCGGGCTCGGGGTCGTTGAGCCAGCCGATCAGCTCCGCGGAGAACGCCGCCGGGTCCTCCTCGTGCGGCCAGTGGCCGATCCCGTCCAGCAGCCGCCAGCGGTACGGGGCTTCGACGTACTGTCCCGATCCGGCCGAACTGCGCGTGCGCAGCACGGGATCCAGCGCCCCGTGCACCTGCATCGTCGGCACCCGAACGGGCCGCTTCATGCGGCGGTTGAACTGGAAGCCGTCCGGACGCGCCATCGACCGTACGAGCCAGCGGTAGGGCTCCACCGAGCAGTGCGCGGTCGACGGCACGCACATGGCCTGCTCGTACCGAGCGACCGCCTCGTCCACGTCGGGCTGTTCCAGAAGCCGGGGCCCGCCCCACTCCCGTACCAGCTTGCCCACCAACTCGCCGCCTTTGGCGGTGAGTTGACGCTCGGGGACGAACGGCCGCTGAAAGCCCCACACGTACGAACCGGCCGCCGTCTGGCGCATGTCCTTGAGCATCGCCGCCCGCCAGCGCCGCGGGTGGGGCATCGAGGAGACGGCAAGACGCCGTATCAGCTTCGGACGCATCACAGCCGCCGTCCAGGCCAGGTAGCCGCCCAAGTCGTGTCCCACCAGGGCGGCGTCGGGCTCGCCGAGCGAGCGGATGACGCCCGTGACGTCGAGGGCGAGGTTGGCCGGGTCGTAGCCGCGGGGAGTGCGGTCGCTGCCGCCGACACCGCGCAGATCCATCGCCACGGCACGGAACCCGGCGTCCGCAAGCGCTGTCAGCTGATGTCTCCACGTCCACCAGTACTGCGGGAATCCGTGCAGCAGCAGCACAAGAGGTCCGTCACCCATCTCAGCGATGTGGAAGCGGGCCCCGTTCGCGGCGACATCCCGGTGCGTCCAGGGGCCTTCGGGACGGATCAGGTTCGCTGGACCTGCTGGATGGGTCATGTGCCGAGCCTGTCACACTTCCCGACCCGTCAATGCCGCGCTCATGGCGGGCTCGGGGTCCGCCGGGTGCGCGGAACGTCTCGCGGCGGCGGTGCTCACGCCGGGAGCGCCGCTGGTGCGGCAACGGGTGGTCAGGCCGCCACGGCGCCGGCGACCGCAACCGCACTCATGCGGCAGTCACGCTCATGCGGCAGTGACGCTCATGCGGCAGTGGTGCTCTCCGGCTGCTTCGCGGGCCTCGTACGCGGATGCGGCTTGGTCCGCGAAAGCACCGAGGCCGTCTCCTTCGCGGAGGCGATCGACTTCTCCGGGGGCTTGATCCGCTTGAACTTGCGCATCGCGAGCAGCAGAAGGATCAGCGCGAGGACGATGTAGGCGCCGCCGACGATCAGAAACGACCAGGCCAGCCCCAGACCCAGGTTGTGGATTCCGTAGGCCGCGGCGAAGCTCAGCACGGGCAGCGAGAAGAGCAGCAGCACACCGGCGACCGTCGCCGCGCCCCCGCCCACGATCCCCCGCTTCACGTCCTGCCGGATCTCGGCCTTGGCCAGCGCGATCTCGTCGTGCACCAGTCCGGACAACTCGGCGGTGGCCGAGGCGACCAACTGGCCGAGGCTGCGGCCGTCGTCGGCAGAACTCATCGGGTGTCTTCCTCTCTCCGTCTCTCCGCCGGCCCGGGCCGGACCCGGCGGACTGTCGAACCGTGGAACTGTCGAACCGTGGAACTTCGAACCGCGAACCGTTCCTGCTCGCCGGTCCGATCATGCCGGACCATCGTGCGGCACGTGTGCCCAGGAGGCCACAACCGCAAGCGCCGCCGACCGTCCCGTTGTTGACGAAGCGTACGGCCGAGGCCGCCCCGAACGCCGGGAGGGGCACCCGGCGGTGCCGGATGCCCCTCCACGCTTACCGGGCGTCTCTCCCGCGTCCGCGGTGCACGCGGTACGCGCTCGGCCCTGGGCCCTCTCGGTCCTTGGCCCTCTCGAATCTCCCGGTTCTCAGTCCTCGCTCGCCGCGCTCGGCAGCTTGTCCTGGATGAGCTCCATGACGGAGGAGTCGGTCAGCGTGCTGACGTCCCCGAGCGCGCGGTTCTCCGCGACGTCCCGCAGCAGCCGTCGCATGATCTTGCCGGAGCGGGTCTTGGGCAGCTCCGCGACCGGAAGGATCTTCTTCGGCTTGGCGATCGGGCCGAGCTGCTTGGCCACGTGCCCGCGCAGCTCCTCCACCAGCCCCTCGTCCTCGGCGGCGGAGCCGCGCAGGATGACGAACGCGCAGATGGCCTGCGTCGTCTGGGGGTCCGTCGCACCGACGACCGCCGCCTCGGCGACCTTCGGGTGCGAGACGAGCGACGACTCGACCTCCGTGGTGGAGATGTTGTGCCCGGAGACGAGCATGACGTCGTCGACGCGGCCGAGCAGCCAGATGTCGCCGTCGTCGTCCTTCTTGGCGCCGTCACCCGCGAAGTACTTGTTCTCGAACCGCGACCAGTAGGTGTCCAGGAACCGCTGGTCGTCGCCCCAGATGGTGCGCAGCATCGACGGCCACGGCTCGGTGAGCACCATGTAGCCGCCGCCTCCGTCGGGAACCTCGTTGGCGTCGTCGTCGACGACCGTGGCGGAGATGCCCGGCAGCGCCTGCTGCGCCGAGCCCGGCTTGGTCTCGGTGACGCCCGGCAACGGGCTGACCATGACGCCGCCCGTCTCCGTCTGCCACCACGTGTCGACGACGGGCGTGCGGTCACCACCGATGTGGTGGCGGTACCAGACCCACGCCTCCGGGTTGATCGGCTCCCCGACGGAGCCCAGGATCCGCAGCGACGACAGGTCGAACTTGGCCGGGATGTCGTCGCCCCACTTCATGCAGGCGCGGATCGCGGTCGGAGCGGTGTAGAGGAGGGAGACCTTGTACTTCTGGACGATCTCCCACCAGCGGCCCTTGTGCGGGGTGTCGGGCGTGCCTTCGTAGAGCACCTCGGTGGCGCCGTTCGCGAGCGGCCCGTAGACGATGTAGGAGTGGCCGGTGACCCATCCGACGTCGGCCGTGCACCAGTAGACGTCCTTCTCTGGTTTGAGGTCGAAGACGGCGTGGTGCGTCCAGGCGACCTGTGTCAGATAGCCGCCGGTGGTGTGCAGGATGCCCTTGGGCTTACCGGTGGTGCCGGAGGTGTAGAGGATGAAGAGCGGGTGCTCGGCGTCGAAGTCCTGCGGCGTGTGCTGGTCGCTCTGGCGGTCGACGACGTCGTGCCACCACACGTCGCGGCCCTCGGTCCAGTCGATGTCGTCCTGGCCGGTGCGCCTGACGACGAGCACGTTGCGCACCTTGTCGGTGCCCGGCCTGGTCAGCGCCTCGTCGACGGCGGGCTTGAGGGCGCTGGCGCCGCCCTTGCGGTAGCCGCCGTCGGCAGTGATGACGACGCGGGCGTCGGCGTCCTCGATACGGGTGGCCAGCGCGTCGGCGGAGAAGCCGCCGAAGACCACGGAGTGCGGGGCGCCGATACGGGCGCACGCCAGCATCGCCACCACGGTCTCGGGAATCATGGGCAGATAGACGGCGACGCGGTCGCCGGCCTGCACACCCAGTTCGGTCAGGGCGTTCGCCGCCTTGGAGACCTCGCGTTGGAGCTCGGCGTAGGTGAGGCTGCGGGAGTCGCCGGGCTCGCCCTCGAAGTGCAGGGCCACCCGGTCGCCGTTGCCCGCCTCGACGTGGCGGTCCACGCAGTTGTACGCGACGTTGAGCTTGCCGTCCTTGAACCACTTGGCGAACGGCGGGTTGGACCAGTCGAGGGTCTCGGTCGGCTCCTTGCCCCAGCTCAGACGGCGTGCCTGCTCGGCCCAGAAGCCCAGCCGATCAGCCCGCGCCTGCTCGTACGCCTGGGCGGTGACGTTGGCTTCGGCAGCCAGATCGGCGGGCGGCGCGAACCTCCGCTCTTCCTTGAGCAGATTGGCCAGGCTTTCGTTGCTCACGACATCTCCCTTTCCCAGGGTGTCTGTTGTGTCCAGGTCCCAAGGCCCTGATCCTCCCCCGACCTTGGGCTTCGTCCCAGGGTCACGCCCTAGCTCATCAGCCGTTGCGCCCATGTGACAAGAGCTTGCGACGAAATTGGTTTAGACCTGTCACGGGGGTGCCCCGCCGCCGATCGCCCGGGTGTGCCGCGTACGGCCCGTACCCCTGGCGTCGTGCGGAGCGGCCCGGCGAGGAGCACCCCCCGCTGCGCCCGACGGGTGAAGCCGTCACCCCAAGACCCCGCCCGAGTTGCCCGTTATGCCTGAGATGCAACGGTTGACTCACGTACCGGAGTCACTCCGTTACGGAGAGAGATCTACAAGGGCGAGGTGATCCGATGACAGCCACCCGACAGTGGCTCGTGGGCATATCGGCGGCAATGGCGCTCACCACTGTGATGAGCGGCTGCGCCGGCGACACCACGGGAAGCCCGGCAAGCAAGGGCCACCCGGCCCCCGAACAGAAGCCCGAGCAGCAGGCCCGCGTCATCGGGGACGGTTCGACCTCCATAACCGGGCGGCAGCCGAATCAGCCGGCTCCCAGGAAGCTCTCCAAGGGCAAGAAGCCGCCGCAGTTCGTGGTCTTCTCCTGGGACGGAGCCGGGGAGGACGGGAAGAAGCTCTTCTCCCGCTTCCGCAAGGCGGGCAAGCGGTACGGGGCGTCGCAGTCGTTCTTCCTGAGCGGCATATACACGCTCCCCGAGGACAGGGCCCAGCGGTACTCGCCCCCCAACCACGAGGTCGGCGCCTCCGACATCGGCTACCTCAAGGACAAGAACATACGGGCCACCCTGCGCGAAGTACGCAAGGCATGGCTCGAAGGCAACGAGATAGGCACCCACTTCAACGGCCACTTCTGCGGCCCCAGGGGTGTCGGCAGCTGGTCCGTGGACCAGTGGAAGAGCGAGATACGCCAGGCCAAGTGGTTCGTGGAGCACTGGAAGACGACCACGGGCTTCAAGCGTGAGGACCCTCTTCCCTTCGACTACGACAAGGAACTCGTCGGCGGGCGCACCCCCTGCCTCCAGGGCCAGGAGAATCTGGTCCGCGCGGCCCGCGACATGGGATTCCGCTACGACTCCAGCGGCAACGGGACCCAGGTCTGGCCCAAGAAGAAGGGCGGCCTGTGGGATATCCCGCTCCAGGAAGTCCCCATGCCGGGGCGCAAGTTCGAGACCCTGTCCATGGACTACAACTTCCTGGCGAACCAGTCCGGGACCGTCAACGGCCCGCCCGCGAAGCACGCGTCCTACGGGAAACAGATGCGTGACGGCCTGATGCAGGGCTTCGAGCGCGCCTACAAGGGCAACCGTGCGCCGATGATCATCGGCAACCACTTCGAGGACTGGAACGGCGGCGTGTACATGGATGCCGTCGAGCAGGTCATGAAGTCGGTCTGCACGAAGCGCGATGTCCGCTGCGTCTCGTTCAAGCAGCTGGTCGACTGGCTCGACGAGCAGGACCCGAAGGTGCTGGCCAAGATGCGCACACTCGGGGTCGGCGAACGGCCGGAGCGCGGCTGGAAGCCGTTCCTGAAGAACGCGCGGACCACGCGGCTGCTCTCCGACTGACGGGTCGGCTGAGCCGCCGGCGCCCGGCCTGCGGCACGGCTGTGGACGGACGGTGCTTCATCCTCCGTCCACAGTCTGCCCGTTGGCTGCCCGGTCGCGCCTCGGCCGACGGGCTCCCGCCCGCGGTCCGGGCGACCCCCGGCGGTGCGGACTCCCGGGGCCTCGCATCTCATCGGACAGGCTGGGGCACCCGTTCCTCGCCGAGCACGAAACCGGGATCGACCTGGGCGGTCAGATCCGCGCCGGTCTTCTCGTTGCCCCAGCTCTCGGCGTTGCGCAGATGGAAGTGGATCATCTGCCGGGTGTAGCGCTCCCAGTCGCGTGTCTCGTACGCGCCGTCCGCCGCCTCCTGAAGTACCTCCAGCGCCCGGCGGTTGGAGGCTTCCAGCTCCATGAGCGGCCGGGGCCGCCCCTTCTCCATCGCGCGCACCCAGTCGGAGTGGCCGAAGGAGACCAGCAGGTCGTCCCCGGCCTCCTCCCGCAGGAAGTCCAGGTCGTCCTCGCTGTGCACCTTGTTGCCCACGACCGCCAGCGGGACGCCGAAGTCCCGCGCGTACTCCTTGTACTGGCGGTAGACGGAGACGCCCTTACGCGTCGGCTCGGCTACGAGGAACGTCATGTCGAACCGGGTGAACATCCCCGACGCGAAGGAGTCGCTGCCCGCGGTCATGTCGACGACCATGAACTCGTCGCGCTCGTCGACCAGATGGTTCAGGAAGAGCTCCACGGCCCCCGTCTTGGAGTGGTAGCACGCGACACCCAGATCGGCCTCGGTGAAGGGCCCCGTGGCCAGCAGCCGCACATCGTCGCCCTCCAGGGGAAGAGTGCGCGCGCAGGCCTCGTAGACGGGGTTGTCCTCGGTGATCCGCAGCAGGCGCGACCCCTCGCCGGGCGGCGTCGTCTTGATCATCGTCTCGGACGAGGCGATACGCGGATTCGAGCCGCGCAGCCACTCCTTGATCAGCGGAAGCTGCGCACCCATCGAGGGGAGCGCCGCCGCATCGGACTCCGCCATTCCCAGCGCGGCACCGAGGTGCTGATTGATGTCCGCGTCGACCGCGATCACCGGCACGTGCGCTGCGGCCAGCTGACGGATGAACAGTGAGGACAGCGTCGTCTTGCCACTGCCGCCCTTGCCAACGAAAGCGATTTTCATGAACAAGAGCGTAGGGGTGCGGGTGGAGGACGAGCCGGGACGGGCTGGGAATGACCACTCGTTCGTGCGACGGGGGTTGCCGCACGGCCTGCGCGTAGGGTCATCCGCATGAGTAGTACCGCTGATCCCCTGTCTCCCCTGGGGGCGTTGCCCGGCGTCCAGGACGCCGTGGATTCCGTGAGGAAGTCCGTCGACCGGATCTACGGACACCGGGTGATGCGCCGCCGCAGCAGCGAGGTGAGCGCGGAGGCGGCGCTGCGCGGTGCCCGGGCCTCCGCCGCGCTCGAAGGCGCCGACTGGGCGCTGGAGGAGCTGCGCCGGCGCACGGACTTCGGAGACGAAGGCGAGCCCCGTACGGTCGGAGCCGCACTCCGGACGACGGCTGAAGCGGGTCAACTCCTCGACGTATGGGGGCAGTCGCCGCTGCGGGTGCTGGCCCGGCTGCATCTCGTCGCCGCGGGAGGAGCGGGGCCCGGCGGGACGGCCGGCCGGCCGCGGCTCAAGGGCGAGCCGGTGACCGGGCCCGGCCTGGAGAGTCAGCCGCCGGACGCCGACGAGGTCGCGGCGCGGCTGGACGCCCTCGCCCGGATCGTGGTGGACGGCAGCGAGGCGCCCGCACTGGTGCTCGCCTCCGTCGTGCACGGGGAACTGGCCACGCTGCGGCCCTTCGGCTCGTACAACGGCCTCGTGGCGCGTGCCGCCGAGCGGGTCGTCCTGGTCGGCAGCGGTCTCGACCCCAAGTCGATCTGTCCGGCCGAGGTCGGCCAGGCCGAGCAGGGGTGGGACGCGTACGAGCGGGCGCTCGGCGGGTACGCCTCGGGTACGCCAGAGGGCATGGCCGCATGGATCGGGCACTGCGGGACAGCCCTCGAACTCGGTGCGCGTGAGACCACGGCGGTGTGCGAGGCGCTGCAGCGCGGGGCCGCATAGCGCCAGTACGGGAAGAGAGCGCCGCGGGGCGGAACCCGGAGGTGCGGGACTGCGGGACGCAAGGGTGGTGCCACGGGCGCAGAGTTGCGGCGGCACCGTCCTGGACAGTGCCGCCGCTGGCACGGATACCGGGTTACCAGTGCGTGCTCTCATCGTTCCCGTCAGGCCAGGACTTAGCCCGTCTCCTGGCGGGTCAGCCCTTTACGCGGGCTCAGCGTCGCGTGGGTGCCCGGTATTCATGCAAGGCGGTCCGTGGGGCCTTGTGCGTACCGGCGAACTCTCTGTTGCCGGTGGTCTCGCGGGCCGTCAATTCCTTTGTACTGCGCGCTGCCACGATGTGGAACCCCTGGCCTCTGATCTTTACCTTTGCCGTCAAACACGCTCGAACCGGGCACCCCTGCGCTGGCTCGTGTACCAGACCAGTCCGGCGGTGGCGGCGGCCGCTCCCACCGCGGCCGCCGCGATGGCCAGCGCCGGCCGGGACGGCATGGACAGGCTGGGAATGCGCTCCTTGAGCCGGACGGGGCGGGAGAACGTCAGGACGGGCCAGTCGCGGCCGAGCGCCTCCTTGCGCAGGGCCCGGTCCGGATTGACCGCGCAGGGATTGCCGACCGCCTCCAGCATGGGGATGTCGGTGACCGAGTCGCTGTAGGCGTAACACCGGCTCAGGTCATAGCCCTCGGACTCCGCGAGCGAAGCGATCGCCTCCGCCTTGGCCGGGCCGTAGGCGTAGTACTCGATCTCGCCCGAGTAGCAGCCGTCCTCGACGACCATCCGGGTCGCCACCACGCGGTCCGCACCGATCAACTCGCCGATCGGCTCGACGACTTCGGCGCCCGAGGTCGAGACGATGACGACGTCGCGCCCGGCGAGGTGGTGCTCCTCGATGAGGGATGCCGCCTCGTCGTAGATGATGGGGTCGATGAGGTCGTGGATCGTCTCCGCGACGATGTCCTTCACCTGCTCCACGTTCCACCCGCGGCAGAGGGCGGAGAGATACTCGCGCATCCGCTCCATCTGATCGTGGTCCGCGCCCCCGAGGAGATATACGAACTGGGCGTAGGCAGTGCGGAGTACCGCACGGCGATTGATCAGGCCACCCTGGTAGAAGGATCTGCCGAAGGCGAGCGTGCTCGACTTCGCAATGACCGTCTTGTCCAGATCGAAGAACGCGGCTGTGCGGCGCATCGCTAGGTTTTCCACGAAGCCGAGCATAGGCGCCAACCATTCGGCGTAAGCTGGGGCGCGTGGGTTTGCCTGAGAAGGCCCTCGGGTACACCATGGAAGTCACGGATCGTTCGCGACCGTGCTAACCCGGCCCGACTCCTCCCCCCCCGAGTCGGCCCTGGGGACGACCCCCGCTCTCCCCCCCGGCGGGGGTCGTCGCATGTCCAAGGCCCTTTCCGCCTTTCAGTGATCATCCTTCGCCTCCTCGGCGATCTTCGAGGGCTCATCATCCCGCGCATCCGCTTCGTAACTGAGTGTAATCGACGGACTGCTCTCCGGGAGTCGCCAAGATGGGTGACGGAGTTATTCACAACCAAGGGTCTGTCCACAGTTTTGACCCATGATCACCAAGCTTTTCGCGTTCACCGCACAGTGATTCCCGACAGGGCCCGCAAGCGTTTGCGGGAGTGAGCCTGTGAACCGCGAAGGGGGTCCGGAACGTGGCCGAAACCATTCTGATTGTCACCGAAGACGAAGAACTCCTTGACGATCTGCTGAGACTGTGTGCGGCTGCCGGGGCAGAAGCGGAAGTTGTGCACGGAGCGCCGCATGACCGGATGTCATGGGCGGGATGGAGCGGCGCGAAGGCATGGGAGAAGGCTCCGCTGGTCCTCGTCGGTGACGACTGCGCGGGCGCCCACGGGTTCGGAGGCTCCCCCGGCCCGGACCTGTCCGGAATCCTGCGCAGGGCGGGCGTGCTGCTCGTCGGCAAGGACCTGGACGACCCCGGTGTCTGGGAGCGCGGCGCCCGCATCGGAGCCGAGGGCGTCGTCATGCTGCCCGATGCCGAGAGCTGGCTCGCGGGCCGTATCGCCGATGCGTCGGAGTGCGTCGGCCGTCCCGCCCTGACGGTCGGAGTCCTCGGCGGGCGCGGCGGCGCCGGTGCATCGACGCTGGCCTGCGCCCTGGCCGTCACGGCCGCACGGGAGGGACAGCGCACGATGCTCGTCGACGGAGACGCCCTCGGCGGCGGTCTCGACGTGCTGCTCGGCGGAGAACGGACGGAGGGACTGCGATGGCCGGCGTTCGCGGAGTCGCGGGGGCGGGTCGGCGGCGGTGCGCTCGAGGAATCACTGCCGAGACTGCACGACTTGAGCGTGCTCAGCTGGGACCGGGGGGACTCCGTGCTGATCCCCGCGGACGCGATGAAGTCCGTGCTCTCCGCCGCGCGTCGGCGCGGTGGCGTGGTCGTCGTAGACCTGCCGAGGCGTGTGGACGAGACGGTCGCCGAGGCCCTCGCGCAGACGGATCTCGGGCTGCTGCTGGTGCCCGCGGAGTTGCGTGCCGTGGCTGCGGCGCACCGGGTCGCCTCGCGTACGCAGATGGTGCTGCGTGACCTGAGGGCCGTCGTGCGGACGCCAGGCGGCCCCGGCGGTTCGCGGGGCTACGGACCCGGGCTTGACGAGGGCGAGGTCGCGAGACTCCTGCGTCTTCCGCTCGCCGGCGAACTCCCATGGGAGCCAGGGCTGTTGGAGGCGGCGGAGCGCGGAGTGCCGCCGGGCACGCGTACGAGCGGGGTGCTGGCCCGCTTCTGCCGGGACTTCTGGGCGCAGGCGCTGAGTGGCGGAGTGAGCGGCGGGGGTGTCTCCGTATGAGCGCGAGGCAGAGGCCGGTGGCGAGCGGACACGGTTCGGGAGCGGACGCCGAACCGGGTGTAGGCCCGGCGTCGGCGGGCTCCGGCGCGGTCACCGCCGCCGCACGGGAGCGGACCCTGCTCGACGCGGTGCGCAGGAGGCTCGCCGAGACGGAAGCCGAGCCCACGCCGGCGCGGGTGGCGGCGGCGCTGCGCGCGCATGGGCGGCTGCTGGGTGACAGCGCTGTGCTGGGCGTGGTTGAGGCCCTGCGCTCGGAGATGGTGGGCACCGGCCCGCTGGAGCCGTTGCTGGCGGAGCCGGACGTCACAGACGTGCTGGTCACCCGTCCGGACGAGGTGTGGGTCGACCGCGGCAAGGGCCTGGAGCGTACCGATGTGCGCTTCCCTGACGCGGCATCGGTGCGGCGGCTGGCCCAGCGGCTCGCCACCTCGGCGGGGCGGCGGCTGGACGATGCGAGGCCATGGGTGGACGCCCGGCTCCCGGACGGCACGCGGCTGCATGCCGTGCTTCCGCCCGTGGCAGTGGGGTCGACGTGCCTTTCGCTGAGGGTGGTGCGCCACAAGGCGTTCAGCCTCCGTGAGCTGGCCGACGCGGGGACCGTCCCGCCGGGCGGCGAGCGGCTGCTGCGGGCGGTGCTGGAGTCGAGGCTCTCGTTCATGATCAGTGGCGGTACGGGCTCGGGGAAGACGACCCTGCTGAGTTCGCTGCTGGGGCTCGTGGGCCCGGAGGAACGGATCGTCCTCGCCGAGGACTCGGCCGAACTCCGCCCCGACCACCCCCATGTCGTACGTCTTGAGGCGCGGCCCGCGAACCAGGAGGGCGCGGGGCGGGTCGCCCTGGACGATCTGGTGCGCCAGGCGCTGCGCATGCGTCCGGACCGGCTGGTCGTCGGCGAGGTCCGCGGAGCGGAAGTGACCGATCTCCTGGCGGCGTTGAACACCGGGCACGAGGGCGGCTGCGGCACCGTGCACGCGAATGCCGCCGGCGATGTTCCCGCACGGCTGGAGGCTCTCGGCACGACGGCGGGGCTGGACAGGATCGCTCTCCACAGTCAGCTGGCCGCGGCACTCGATGTGCTGGTGCACCTGGTCCGGGACTCGTCCGGGAATCGGCGCATCGCGGAGATCCATGTGCTGGCGAGGGACCGGGAGGGGCTTGTCACAACCGTTCCGGCGGTTGCCTGGGGCGAGTGCGGATTCGTGGAGAAGCGCGGTGCGGCGCGGCTGTGGGAGATGTGCGGCCGGGGCCGGAGCGGCCTCGGTCACGGAGGAGAGAGGCAGCGGGGGCCCGCCCCTCCCGCATGCGCGGTGGATCTCGGCGCCACGCGGCAGGAGGGATCGCGGTGACGGGGATGGTGGGGCATTCGGTGGCGGGTGCCGAGTCGGCGCCGATGTACGCGGCGATGGTGTGCGCGGGCGCGGCGGCCTGGCTGATGGCGGGCGGTGACGACGGGGTCCGCCGGGCACGGTTGCTGCTGGCCGGGGCGGGCCAGGCAGCGGAGCCGGGTCCGAGGCTGCCTTTGAGGCCGACCGGATTCGTCGCGTTCTTACGCGGGCGGTTCGGAGGGCCGGGCGTACACGCGTGGTGGTGTGCGCTGGGCGGTGCGTTCCTGGGTCTGGTGGGGGAGTCCTGGCTTCCTCCGGCGGCGGGGGCCGTCGCGGTTCCGGTCGTACGGAGCCGGCTGCGCAAGCGGGAGCGCGGCAGGGCGAAGGAGCGCAGGGCCACGGCCGTGGTGGAGCTGTGCGGTGCCGTCTCGGGTGAACTGCGCGCGGGGAGACACCCGGACCGGGCTCTGCTGTCGGCGGGAGGCATCGCGCTTAGGGAGCTGGGGGACGGCGGCGCCGCGGTGCTGGCCGCGGCGCGGTTCGGCGGCGACGTCCCAGGCGCGATGCGGGAGGCGGCACGAAGTCCCGGTGCGGAGGGGCTGCGTGGCGTCGCGGCCTGCTGGCAGGTGGCCGTCGAGGGAGGCGCGGGCCTGGCCGCGGGTCTCGACAAGGTCGCCGACGCCTTGCGCGCGGAGCGGGACGGACGTGAGGAGTTGCGGTCGCTGCTGGCGGGGCCCCGGTCGACGGCCGTCGTGCTCGCGCTGCTTCCGGCGTTCGGGCTCGTGCTCGGTACGGCGATGGGCGCCGCGCCGGTACGGGTGCTGCTGCACAGCCAGGCCGGCCTGATCTGCCTCGTCGTCGGAGGGCTCCTGGAGTGGGCGGGCATCGCATGGGTCGCCAGGATCGTACGGACGGCGGAGGGGCGCCGTGAGGCACCTGAGGTGGAGCGCCGGGAGGAGCGGACATGAGCGTCGGAGGCTCCTCCGGCCTCGTCGGCTGGACGTTGATGTGGACGACCCTGCTCGGAAGCGCGGGGTGCGCGGCGGCTTCCTCGTGGGAGTCGTGGCGCGGACGCGGCGTGCGCCACCGGACGCGGGCCCTGCTGGCACAACCCGAGCCCGCACGTACGGGAGGGAAGTGGCGCCGCGTCCTCGCGGACGGGGTCAGGTGGCCGGCCCGCAGGTTCGGCCGCCGGAGGCTGCGTGAGGCGGCAGCGGCGCTGGGGGTGGGCGCGTTCGTAGCGGTCGTCGTCGGCGGCGCCGCGGGGTGGCTCCTCGCCTGTGTGGGTGCGTACGGCGTCCGGTGGTGGATGCGCCGCAGGGCAGCGGACGAGGCCGGAGCGGAAGAGCGGGCCGCAGCCCGCGCTGCCGCCGAACAGCTGCCGCTGGCCGCCGAGTTGATAGCGGCGTGCCTGGCTGCGGGGTCGGGCCCGGCACAGGCGTCCGATGCCGTCGGCCGGTCGCTGGGCGGGCCGCTCGGGACACGCCTGATCCGTACGGCCACCGAGTTGCGGCTCGGAGCCGAACCGGCCGCGGCATGGGCGCACTTCGCCTCCCTGCCGGGCAGCGAAGGCTTCGTCCGCTGCATGGAGCGTGCCGGTACGGCGGGAGCCCCGGCCGTGGACCAGGTGACGCGGCTGACCCGGGAGCTTCGGGCCCGCCGCGCGCGCGACGCGTCCGCCCGCGCCCGGCGGGCGGCGGTCCTGGTGACCGGGCCGCTGGGGCTCTGCTTCCTGCCGGCCTTCCTGGCGGTCGGGGTGGCCCCAGTGGTGCTCGGGCTCGCGCGCTCGCTGCTGTGAGACAGGCCGTCGAGCCCCAGAGGAACGGCCCAGAGGAACAGCTCAGAAGTACGAACGAACGACAACAGGGGGATCCATGTCCGGGAAGTCTTGTCAGGCCGCGTGCACCGCGCTCAGCGCGCCGGCGAACGCCTTCCGCCGCCGACTGCGCCGTACCGGCGGCCAGTTGACGTCCGACGCGGGGATGAGCACCGCGGAGTACGCGGTCGGCACAGTCGCCGCGTGCGGCTTCGCCGCGGTGCTCTACAAGGTTGTGACCAGCGGTTCGGTCAGCGCCGGTATGCGACAGCTGATCGAAAGGGCGCTCGATGCCCAGTTCTGACGGCGGCTATGTGACTGCCGAGACCGCGGTGGTGATTCCGGCCCTCGTCCTGCTCTTCGGAATGCTGCTGTGGGGTGAGTTGGCCGCTGCGGCACATATTCAGTGCGTCGACGGGGCGAGGGCGGGCGCGCGTGCCGCGGCGCGCGGCGAGGAGGAGGCGGCGGTGCGCTCCGCCGTGCGGTCGGCGGCACCCCGCGGAGCCGCCGTGGAGACGGTCAGGGAAGGGGAGTTGGTGCGTGTCCGCGTACGCGCACGCACCGCCGGCCCGGGGCCGCTGACCCTCGGGCTCAGCGCCGAAGCGGTGGCCATGGCCGAAGAGCGAACGGGAGGTCTGGCGCATGCCGGGCGGTGACCGGGGGTCAGCCACGGTGTGGGCGGCCCTGAGCGGGGTGGTGCTGTGCGGAGCCCTGGCCGTCGTGCTGGGCCTCGGCCAGGCCGTCTCGGCACGTCACCGTGCGGGAGGGGCGGCCGACCTGTCGGCGTTGGCGGCCGCCGACAGGGCCCTCGAAGGACGGGCCAGGGCCTGTGCCGCCGCCGCCGAGGTCGCCCGTGCCCAGGACGCCCGGCTGGTGCGGTGCGCTGTGTCCGGCGAGATCGCGGACGTCTCCGCACAGGTGCGGTTCGGGCCGTATGCGCCCACGGTCCGGGCCCGTGCGGGACCGCCCGCGGCAGAGCGGGGCCTTGATGCCGCTGCTGCCGGCGCCGCCGGTTCTCTCGCAGCGGCGGGACCCGTACGTACGACGGTGCCGGGGCGTTCAGGTGGCGGAGGCCAGCAGCTCCGTCAGGAGACGGACCGCTCCGCGCTTGTGCAGGGGATCGTTCCCGTTGCCGCACTTGGGCGACTGGATGCACGAGGGGCATCCGGCCTCGCACTCGCAGGCTGCGACGGCGTCCCGGGTGGCGGTGAGCCACTCCCGCGCCGTACGGAAGGCCCGCTCGGCGAAGCCCGCACCGCCCGGCTGTCCGTCGTAGACGAAGACGGTCGGCAGCAGAGTGTCGGGATGCAGCGCGATGGAGACTCCGCCGATGTCCCAGCGGTCGCATGTGGCGAAGAGCGGCAGCAGACCGATGGCCGCGTGCTCGGCGGCGTGCAGCGCACCGGGCAGCACCGAGGGTTCGATCGCCGCGGCCTCCAGCTGGTCCTCGGAGAGCGTCCACCAGACGGCACGGGTGCGCAGGGTCCGCGGGGGAAGGTCGAGCTTGGTCTCGCCCATGACCTCGCCCGTGATGATGCGCCGCCGCAGATAGGAGACAACCTGGTTGGTCACCTCGACGGTGCCGTAGCACAACCGGGCTTCGCCCCAGGGGATTTCCTCGTCCGTCTCGAGCACGGAGACGGACGTGGTGTCCCTGGCCATCGTCGTCCACGGGGGTGTGGCTTCCTCCACGAGAGCCACGGCGTTCTCGAGGTCGAAGTCCCTGACCACATACGTGCGCCCCTGATGCAGGTGCACGGCGCCTTCGTGGACGGTGGAATGAGCCGCTCCCGCGTCCACCGTGCCCAGGAGCCTGCCGGTGCCGTCCTCGACCACCTGGACGGGCGTGCCGCCCGAGCCGCGGATGTCGGCGAGGTCGCAAGCCCGTTCCTTGAGAGTCCAGTACCAGGACGCTCCGCGCCGGCGAAGGAGCTTGCGCTCCTCCAACTGGCGCAGGAGGCCGGCGAAGCCGGGGCCGAAGAGCTCCGAGTCGGCCTCCTGGAGCGGAATCTCGGCAGCGGCGGCACACAGATGGGGAGCCAGGACATACGGGTTGTCCGGGTCGAGGACGGTCGACTCGACCGGTGCACGGAAGAGCGAATCGGGGTGGTGCACGAGATACGTGTCGAGCGGATCGTCGCGGGCGACGAGGACGGCGAGCGCGCCCTCCCCAGTGCGTCCCGCGCGCCCGGCCTGCTGCCACACCGACGCCCGTGTGCCCGGATAGCCGGTGATGAGCACCGCGTCGAGACCTGAGACGTCGACACCGAGTTCGAGCGCGTTCGTGGCGGCGAGGCCGAGGAGTTCGCCGGTGTGCAGGCTGCGTTCGAGGGCGCGGCGTTCCTCCGGCAGGTAGCCGCCCCGGTACGCCGCCACGCGGCCGCTCAGTGAACGGTCCACGGCAGCGAGCCGGTCCTGCGCGATGAGGGAGATGAGTTCCGCGCCGCGCCGGGAGCGTACGAAAGCGACGGTGCGTACGCCCTGGACGGCCAGGTCCGTGAGCAGTTCCGCGGACTCGGCGGTGGCGGTGCGTCTCACCGGTGCGCCGCGTTCGCCCTCCAGGTCCGTCAGCGGCGGCTCCCACAGAGCGAAGACCAACTCGCCCCGTGGAGAGGCGTCTTCGGTCACCTCCGCCACGGGCACCCCGGTCAGGCGGGTTGCGGCCTCGCCCGGATCGGCGGCGGTCGCCGAGGCGAGGAGGAAGACGGGGTCGGAGCCGTAGCGCGCACACACGCGGCGCAGCCTCCGTATGACCTGGGCGACGTGGGACCCGAAAACCCCGCGGTAGGTGTGGCATTCGTCGATGACGACATAGCGCAGCGAGCGCAGGAAGGAGGCCCAGCGCGCGTGGGCCGGGAGTATCCCGCGGTGCAGCATGTCCGGGTTGGTGAGGACGTAGTTGGAGAAGACCCGCACCCATTCGCGCTCCTCGACGGGTGTGTCCCCGTCGAAGACAGCAGGACGCACGGAAGTGCCCAGAGGTGCTGCCACCTCGGCGACAGCCCGGCGCTGGTCCGCGGCGAGTGCCTTGGTCGGGGCGAGATACAGGGCGGTGTTCCCGCGTCCGCCCTGTCCGCCCCGTCCGCCCTGGGGCACCGTCCCGCTCCTGGCCCCCGCCGGGGCCCGTGTTTCGCCCCGAGCTGCGCCTGCGCCGCTGCCGGAATCACCGCCGGCCTCGCCCGTACGGTCGGCACCTCCGCTCGCGGAGCCCTCGGCCCCGCCGTCCGCACCGTCGAGGAGCGCGCTCAGAACCGGCAGGAGATACGAGAGGGACTTGCCCGAGGCGGTCCCTGTGGCAATGATCACTGACTCCCCGCGCAGCGCGTGCCGGGCAGCGCGTGCCTGATGCTCCCAGAGCCGCTCGACACCGGATTCCCTTACGGCGTCGACCACTTCAGGCCGGATCTGCTCGGGCCAAGCGGCATGGCGACCGATTCGTGGGGGCAAGTGCTCCGTATGAGTGATACGCGCAGCCCTGCCTTCCCCGGCGGTGAGTTGGGCGAGCACCGTACGGGGAGCGCTGTCCGAGACCTTGCGGGAGGGCACAGCAGGTGAGCGTACGCTCGTGCCGGCCGGACGAGGTCGGCCGGCCGCGGGCACCGGAGGTGTCTCCGGCGCGACGCACAAAGACAGCAAGGCGTCGTGCGTGCAGGCCGGTAAGTGATTGAATGCTTCTGCGGCTGCCGATCCGCCTGCTGTCCCGGCCTCTCTCGGCCGGGATGTATCAGTTGGTGGACGACTCGATAGCAAGGTGCTGGAGGATCCGTGGACCTGTCCCTGTCGACCCGGACCGTCGGCGATCGGACGATCGGCGAGGTCGGTGGCGAGATTGATGTATACACCGCGCCCAAGCTGCGCGAGCAGCTGGTCGAGCTTGTGAACGACGGGAGTTACCACCTCGTGGTGGACATGGAAGGCGTGGACTTCCTGGACTCCACCGGGCTCGGTGTGCTCGTCGGCGGGCTCAAGCGGGTGCGTGCCCACGAGGGCTCGCTGCGTCTGGTGTGCAACCAGGAGCGCATTCTCAAGATCTTCCGTATCACCGGTCTGACCAAGGTGTTCCCGATCCACGGGTCCGTGGACGAGGCCGTCGCGGCGACCGACTGAAGTCCGCGCGCAAGCGGACCGGATACCGGAACGACGTCGGAGGTGCCGGGCCCATGGAGCCCGGCACCCGGGAATGTGTTCAAGGCAAGTTCGAGGGGGATGGCATGGCCATCGTGGAACTCCGATTCAGCGCCCTGCCGGAGCATGTGCGTACGGCGAGGCTGGTGGCTGCCGCGGTCGCGCGGCGAGCAGGGGTGGACGAGGCTGTGCTCGACGAGGTCCGGCTCGCGGTGGGCGAGGCGTGTTCGCGCGCCGTCGGGCTGCACGTGCTCCACGGCGTCGAGAACCCTGTGCGCGTGGCGCTGATCGAGGAGGAGAAGAAGTTCTCCATCGAAGTCGGTGACGCAACCCCGACGGCGGCCGCCGTACAAGCCGCCGCCGGCCCCGAGGCCTCCGCTCCGCCCGCTGGTTCGGCCGACGACGAGGAGGCCGAGAGCGACATGGGCCTCGCGGTGATCAGCGGCCTCGTCGACGACGTCGAAGTGACCGCCGACGAGAACGGCGGACTGATCCGCATGAGTTGGCCTGTGACGCCGGAGCCGGTGCTGCCCTGACGGCGGCCCGGGCTCGCCGTCGGGGCGCCCCAGGGGGCGGGCCGGACTCCGGACCGGGTGGGCCGTCCAGCTGTTCCGCTGAGCTGAAACAGGCACCGGGATCAGTTGGTCAAGCCCCGGAAGGCCCGGCTCAAGCTCCGTAAGGCCGCCGGACCGCCGCCGAACCGCCTCGGCCCGCCTCCGAACCGGCTCCCGGCGCCCACCCCTGGGTCGCCCTTGGAAGCAGGGCGCGGAAGCAGCCTCGCCGCGGCGCGCAGACCCCGGTCACACATCCTCGTCCCACGGCACCAACAGCGCTCTGACCAGGTACGCCCGGGTGCGACGGAGATCCACTGCCGAAGCGGTAGCAAGATGTTGCGGGATCTTCATCAAGCGGCTCGGGTTGCCTCACGCGCCACATGAGCCCCATCCGCACCGGCCCGGCACCGGCTGCCACCCCGGCGCACGGAAGCAATTCCTGAACTGATTTGATGTGAAAAATGGGGCCTGCGCGGCTGCCGCTGCGATCATTTTTTACAGCGTCAGCTTTTTTGTAAAGCTACCTCGTACGAGCGAATTCCGCACACGAACTCCATTTGATCTCCGCTGTTGAAGGCGGATCGGCGAAACGGTGCACTGTTTTGTTCTGGAGCTGATCCCTACAATCCGTCCACATCTTTGCAAGCAGGAGCCGGCCACCGAACCGCGCGCCCCTGCGCCAAGCGTCAAGGAGGACGAATGGCGGGGCACCTCAGCCCATCCCAGAACCACCAGCACCTCGCTGATGCCATGCTGACCACTGGCAATCGCGGTCTCGTCATCGTGATCGCGCTGGTCGCACTGGCAGCTCTCGGCGTCGCCGTCGTGCTGGTCCGTCAAGTACTCGCCGCGAGCGAGGGCACCGACAGCATGAAGAAGATCGCTGCTGCCGTGCAGGAAGGCGCGAACGCCTATCTTGCCCGCCAGTTGCGCACACTCGGCATTTTCGCCGTAGTGGTCTTCTTCCTGTTGTTCTTGTTGCCTGCCGATGACATGAACCAGCGTGTAGGACGTTCGTTGTTCTTCCTGGTCGGCGCCGGATTCTCCGCCGCCACCGGCTATATCGGCATGTGGCTCGCGGTGCGCAGCAACGTACGCGTGGCTGCGGCCGCTCGTGAGGCCACCCCCGAGGACGGGGGGCCCGCTGCTGATCTGACCAAGGTCTCGCACAAGGCCATGAAGATCGCCTTCCGTACGGGCGGCGTCGTCGGCATGTTCACCGTCGGACTCGGCCTGCTGGGTGCGGCCTGCGTCGTGCTCGTCTACGCCGCGGACGCGCCCAAGGTGCTGGAGGGCTTCGGCCTCGGTGCCGCGCTGATCGCGATGTTCATGCGTGTCGGGGGCGGCATCTTCACCAAGGCCGCGGACGTCGGTGCCGACCTCGTCGGCAAGGTCGAGCAGGGCATCCCGGAGGACGACCCGCGTAATGCCGCGACCATCGCGGACAACGTCGGCGACAACGTCGGCGACTGCGCGGGCATGGCAGCGGACCTCTTCGAGTCCTACGCCGTGACGCTGGTCGCGGCGCTCATCCTGGGCACTGCCGTCTTCGGCAACGACGGGCTCACCTTCCCGCTGATCGTCCCGGCGATCGGCGTGATCACGGCCATGATCGGTGTGTTCGCGGTGGCACCGCGCACCAAGGACCGCAGCGGCATGACGGCGATCAACCGCGGCTTCTTCATCTCCGCGGTGATCTCCCTGGTCCTGGTCGCGATCGCGGCGTACACGTATCTCCCCTCCAGCTACGCCGACTTGAAGGGCGTGGCCGGAAGCGATGCGCAGGAGATCCTCGGTCACACCGGGGACCCGCGGGTGCTGGCAGTCGTCGCCGTCGCCATCGGCATCGTGCTCGCCGCGGTGATCCAGCAGCTGACGGGCTACTTCACCGAGACCAACCGCAAGCCCGTACGGGACATCGGCAGGACGTCGCTGACCGGTCCGGCCACGGTCATCCTCTCGGGCATCTCCATCGGTCTGGAGTCGGCCGTCTACACGGCGATTCTCATCGGGCTGAGCGTCTACGGCGCGTTCCTCCTCGGAGGCGGCACCGTGATGCTGGCGCTCTTCGCCGTGGCCCTCGCGGGCACCGGTCTGCTGACCACGGTCGGCGTCATCGTCGCCATGGACACCTTCGGTCCGGTCTCCGACAACGCGCAGGGCATCGCGGAGATGTCCGGTGACGTCGAGGGTGCGGGCGCCCAGGTGCTCACCGACCTCGACGCGGTGGGCAACACCACCAAGGCGATCACCAAGGGCATCGCCATCGCCACGGCCGTGCTCGCCGCGGCGGCGCTGTTCGGTTCGTACCGTACGGAGCTCGTCCACGCGCTCAGCGAGGCGGGGGAGAGCAGCGGCAAGATGCTGCAGCTCCTTGACATCGCGCAGCCCAGCACGCTGGTCGGGCTGATGCTCGGCGCGGCCGTCGTCTTCCTCTTCTCCGGGTTGGCGATCAACGCGGTGTCGCGGTCGGCGGGCGCGGTGGTCTACGAGGTCCGCCGGCAGTTCCGTGAGAAGCCCGGGATCATGGACCACACGGAGAAGCCGGAGTACGGACGCGTCGTCGACATCTGCACGAAGGACGCTCTGCGGGAGCTGACGACGCCCGGTCTGCTGGCCGTGATGTCGCCGATCCTGGTGGGCTTCACCTTCGGCGCCGGTGCTCTGGCGGCGTTCCTGGCCGGCGCGATCGGTGCGGGCACGCTGATGGCCGTCTTCCTGGCCAACTCCGGTGGTGCGTGGGACAACGCCAAGAAGCTCGTCGAGGACGGGCATCACGGCGGCAAGGGCGGCGAGGCCCACGAGGCCACCATCATCGGCGACACGGTCGGCGACCCGTTCAAGGACACCGCGGGCCCGGCCATCAACCCGTTGCTGAAGGTGATGAACCTGGTGGCGCTGCTCATCGCCCCCGCGGTCATCCAGTTCTCCTACGGTGACGACGCGAGCACCGGCGTACGCGCCGTCGTCGCGCTGATCTCCGCAGGAGTCGTCATCGGTGCCGTCTACATCTCGAAGCGGCGCGGGATCGCCATGAGCGACACCGACGCCGAGAACGGGAACGGCGACGCCGGCAACGAGACCGAACGCACGGCGAAGCCGAGCGATCCCGTCGCGGCCTCATGAGGGCCTGACAGGTCACATTGCATCAACAGAAGGGCGGACAGGGCGCGTTGGCGTCCTGTCCGCCCCACTGTTGTCTGTGGGGCACCACACAGGTCGGCAGGGTGACTCAAATGGCTACAATGCGCTGCAAATGCCCAGCCCGACTCGCCGCCGCCGACCCCTGGGCGTGTATGTTCCGGGCCGAACAGCCACGGAAGGGACCGATCCGGTGAACAAGAAACTTGCGGCCGCACTCTCCGGGAGCGCGGCGATCGCGCTCACGCTGACCGGTTGCAGCGACGACAGCGGCGCGAAGGCCGACGAGTGGGCCAAGCAGGTCTGCGACCAGGTCCAGCCTCAGGTGAAGAAGATCCAGGAGGCCAACACGTCGATCAACGACGCGTCCAAGGAGAAGAACTCCTCGGAGGACGTGAAGAAGACCGACGCCGCGGCCTTCGAGAAGATCTCCGGCGCCTACAAGTCCCTCGGCGACGCGGTCGACGAGGCGGGCCCGCCGCCCGTCGACAACGGGGAACAGCTGCACTCCGACGCGGTCAAGGAACTGCGCGGCATCTCGGCCAAGTACGGCCAGCTGCGCAAGACGGTCGACGGCCTGGACACCAAGGACCAGGCGAAGTTCGCCGAGGGCCTCCAGGGCATCGCCACCCAGCTCGACACCCTCGGCAAGAGCGGTGACAAGGCCCTGAGCAAGCTGCAGTCCGGCGACGTCGGCAAGGCGATGGCCAACCAGAAGGGCTGCAAGCGCCCCGGGAACCCGCCGAGCGTGTAGGTCCTGCCGAGCAGGGAGGCGTTCCCCGCCTCCCGGGCGGTCCATACCGGCACCCCGGGACGTCACAATGGGTGCGTGAGTACGAGCGAGCGCCTTCCGTCAGCAGACCCCGACCGCACCGTCAGGCTCAGGGAGGCGTTGCGCGCCGCGGACTTCACCGCCGACGGTCTTCTCGACCTCCTCGGCGGTCCCGCGTACGCCGCCCTCGCACGGAGCGAGAACGTTCCGGCCCTGCGTGCGACCCGCGGCACGAGCCCCCTGGAGACGCTCGTCCGGCTCTTCCTGCTTCAGCGGGATGTCCCGCGTGAGCAGGCGCGGGGCGCGCTGCCCCTCGACGACGCGCTGCAGGACGGCTGGCTGGTGCCCGCGGAGGACGCCGGCGGCGGCGAGGGCCCGGTGCCCACGGAACCGTCGGTGCGCGCGACCGTGGACGTACGGCCCTACGGCGGGCCCGAGGGCCAGGACTGGTGGATCGTCGCCGACCTCGGATGCGCCGTCGGCGGTGCGGCGGGCGCAGGGACGACGGAGGGCACGCACGGCAGGGACGTCGTCCTCGGTGTCGGCGGTGCCTCGACGACGCTGGCCGGCATCACCGTACGTACGCCCGTCGGGCGCGCCCTCGACATCGGCACCGGCTCCGGGCTGCAGGCGCTGCACGCCGCGCAGCATGCCACCCGGGTCACCGCGACCGACATCAACCCCCGCGCGGTCACAGCCGCCGGGCTCACGCTGATGCTCTCCGGGGCGTCCGGGGTGGACCTGCGGGAGGGGGCCCTCTTCGAACCCGTCGCGGGCGACGAGCCGTACGACCTCATCGTCTCCAACCCGCCCTTCGTGATCTCGCCGGGTGCGCGGCTGACGTACAGGGACGGCGGCATGGCGGGTGACGACCTGTGCCGCACCCTCGTGGAGCGGTCGGCGGACCGGCTGGCGCACGGCGGCTACTGCCAGCTGCTCGCCAACTGGGAGCACGCGCACGGCGAGGACTGGCGCGAGCGGTTGCGGTCCTGGGTGCCTCCCGGCTGCGACGCGTGGATCGTGCAGCGCGAGGTGCAGGACGTCACGCAGTACGCGGAGCTGTGGTTGCGGGATGCCGGGGACCACCGTGCGGAAGAGGCCGAGTACGCGGCCCGGTACGGGGAATGGCTGGACGAGTTCGAGCGCAGGGGCACGAGCGCGGTCGGGTTCGGATGGATCACGCTGCGCAAGAGCGGTGCCGAGGAGCCGGGAATCACGGTGGAGGAGTGGCCGCATCCCGTTCAGCAGCCCTTGGGTGACGAGGTGGTTCAGCATTTCGAGCGTCAGGACTTCCTGCGCGCGACCGACGACGCCGCCCTCCTTGACTGCCACTTCCGGCTGGCCGACGGCGTCGTTCAGGAGCAGGTCGGTGCGCCCGGCGCGGAGGACCCGGAGCATGTGGTGCTGCGTCAGCAGCACGGGATGCGGCGTGCCACGAAGGTGGACACGGTGGGCGCCGGCTTCGCGGGAGTGTGCGACGGGTCGCTGCCCGCCTGGCGGATCCTCGACGCCATCGCGCAGCTGGTGGGGGAGGACCCGGTGATGCTGCGCGACCGCACGCCGGGGGCGATCCGGCTGCTGGTGGAACAGGGCTTCCTGCTGCCCGTGGAGCCGGCGGGGTAGAAGGAGCCGGAAGGGCTGGAGAGCCCGGAGGGGCCGAAGGGGCCTCCGAGGCTGGAGGGGTCGGAGAAGCCGCCGGAATCGCACACTCCGCACAGTCAGTGATCGTATTTTCGGCGTGAATTCGCTCATCAAAGGTGGTCCGCCGTTGTCCTAGGCGTGAGGATCGGGCGGTATCGGGCGGCAGGACCGGCGGATGTCGGGTTACCGTTCGAGTTGCGTTGCGGAGTTTTCCCGTTTGACACGTAGCCGGGATGTACCGTCACACTCCGCAGCGAACCGATGCCGTACGCCGACCGGAGAGAAGAGCAGAAGTTGTCCCCGACCAGCGAGCCCGCAAACGGCGGGCGCCGACTCGTCATCGTCGAGTCGCCCGCCAAGGCCAAAACGATCAAGGGGTATCTCGGCCCCGGCTATGTGGTCGAGGCCAGCGTGGGGCATGTCCGGGACCTTCCGAACGGCGCCGCGGAGGTCCCCGCGAAGTACAAGGGCGAGTCCTGGGCGCGGCTCGGTGTGAACGTCAATCACGACTTCGAGCCGCTGTACGTGGTGAACACGGACAAGAAGGAACAGGTCAAGAAGCTCAAGCAGCTTCTCGCCGAATCCGACGAACTCCTGCTCGCCACCGATGAGGACCGCGAGGGCGAGGCCATCGCCTGGCATCTGCGCGAGGTCCTCAAGCCCAAGGTGCCGGTGCGCCGGATGGTCTTCCACGAGATCACGCAGGACGCCATCCAGGACGCGGTGCGCAATCCGCGCGACCTGAACCAGCGCCTCGTCGACGCCCAGGAGACGCGTCGCATCCTCGACCGGCTCTACGGCTACGAGGTCTCGCCCGTGCTGTGGAAGAAGGTCATGCCGCGGCTCTCGGCGGGCCGCGTGCAGTCCGTGGCGACGAGGCTGGTCGTCGAGCGTGAGCGCGAGCGCATGGCGTTCCGCTCCGCCGAGTACTGGGACCTGACGGCCACCTTCGCCACGGGGCAGGGCCATCGCCAGGCCGGCGCCGGTGACCCGGGCACGTTCGGCGCGAGGCTCAACACCGTCGACGGCCGGCGCGTGGCCCAGGGGCGTGACTTCGGCGCGGACGGACAGCTGAAGAACCCGGACCAGGTGCTGCATCTGGACGAGGAGAACGCCCGAGCCCTCGCCTCCGCCCTCGCGGAGACGCGCTTCTCGGTGCGTTCCGTCGAATCCAAGCCGTACCGCCGCTCGCCGTACGCCCCGTTCCGTACGACCACGCTCCAGCAGGAGGCGAGCCGCAAGCTCGGCTTCGGGGCGAAGATGACGATGCAGGTGGCGCAGAAGCTGTATGAGAACGGCTTCATCACCTATATGCGTACGGACTCCACCACGCTCTCCGAGACCGCGGTGAGCGCCGCCCGTGCGCAGGTCACGCAGCTCTACGGCGCCGAATACCTGCCTGAGCGGCCACGGGTCTACACGGGCAAGGTCAAGAACGCCCAGGAGGCGCACGAGGCGATCCGCCCCTCCGGCGACCGCTTCCGCACGCCTGCCGAAACCGGCCTGACGGGCGAGCAGTTCAGGCTCTACGAGCTGATCTGGAAGCGGACCGTCGCCTCGCAGATGAAGGACGCCACCGGGCAGTCGGTGACCGTACGGGTCGGCGGACAGGCCAGTGACGGGCGGGACGCCGAGTTCACCGCGACCGGCAAGATCATCACCTTCCACGGCTTCCTCAAGGCGTACGTCGAGGGCTCCGACGACCCGAACGCCGAGCTGGACGACCGTGAGCGCCGCCTCCCGCACGTCACCGAGGGCGACCCGCTCACCGCCGAGGAGCTGTCGGTCGACGGCCACGCGACCAAGCCCCCGGCGCGCTACACCGAGGCCACGCTCGTGAAGGAGCTGGAGGAGCGGGAGATCGGCCGCCCCTCCACGTACGCCTCGATCATCAGCACCATCCTCGACCGGCGCTACGTCTTCAAGAAGGGGACGGCCCTGGTGCCCTCCTTCCTGAGCTTCGCCGTGGTGGGGCTGCTGGAGAAGCACTTCGGCCGGCTCGTCGACTACGACTTCACGGCCAAGATGGAGGACGACCTCGACCGCATCGCGGCGGGCAGCGCCGCCTCAGTGCCGTGGCTGCGCCGCTTCTACTTCGGCGAGGACGGCCAGGCGGGCGGTGCCCCGGGCTCCGCGGCCGACTCCGGCAACGGCGACGGCGACCACCTGGGTGGTCTCAAAGAGCTCGTCTCCGACCTGGGCGCGATCGACGCCAAGGGCGTCTCGTCCTTCCCCGTCGGTGAGGGCATCACGCTGCGCGTCGGGCGCTACGGCCCGTACGTCGAGGGCCCGCCGCCCTCCCCGGACGAGCCCGGCCAGCGCGCCGACGTCCCCGACGACCTGCCCCCGGACGAGCTGACCGTCGAGCTGGCCAAGGAACTGCTGGCCAAGCCCAGCGGCGACTTCGAGCTGGGCACCGACCCGGAGACCGGCCGCCCGGTCGTGGCGCGGGACGGCAGGTACGGCCCGTACGTGACGGAGGTGCTCCCCGAGGGCACGCCGAAGACGGGCAAGAACGCCGTCAAGCCGCGCACCGCCTCGCTGCTGAAGTCGATGTCGCTGGACACGATCACGCTCGCGGAGGCGCTCAAGCTGCTTTCGCTGCCGCGGGTGGTGGGCACCGACCCCGAGTCGGGCGAGGAGATCACCGCGCAGAACGGCAGGTACGGGCCGTACATGAAGCGCGGCACCGACTCCCGTTCGCTGGAGACCGAGGAGCAGATCTTCACGATCGACCTCGACCAGGCCCTCGCGATCTACGCGCAGCCCAAGCAGCGCGGCCGTGCCGCGGCCAAGCCGCCGCTGAAGGAGCTGGGCACCGACCCGCAGAGCGAGCGTCCCGTCGTCGTCAAGGACGGCCGTTTCGGCCCGTACGTGACCGACGGCGAGACGAACGCGACGCTGCGCCGTGACGACGACCCGGAGACCATCACGGCCGAGCGCGGGTTCGAACTGCTCGCGGACAAGCGGGCGAAGGGCCCGGCGAAGAAGGCCACGAAGAAGAAGGCGACAAAGAAGAAGGCCACGGCCAAGAAGTCCGCCGCGAAGACGACCACGGCCAAGAGCACGGCCGCCAGGACGACCGCGAAGAAGACGGCCGCGAAGAAGACCACGACGAAGAAGGCAGCCGCGAAGACGGCGGCGTCGAAGAAGGCAGCCTCCGGGGGATCCGGCGGGTCCGGCACCGCCGGGGGGTCCACCGGGGCGTAAGGCGCTGGTCCCGCCCGTTTGTTCGGGCTGGGGCACGCGGCTTCCACGGCTCCCTATACCCTGACCGCCATGACGCGAGCAGATCAGCCAATGGGCGTACCCCCCACCTCCGACGCCCCGGACGACGCACTCGCCGCGGAGTCCCGCGAGCGCGCCGTGGGCGCGCTGTTGCGGTTCGGCCCCCTCCGGCGCCTGTGGAGCGCCCACTTGACCAGCGGGATCGGCGACGCGCTCGCCCTGCTGGTGCTGTTGCTGCTTGCCCTGCAGGCGGCGACCGTACGGGCAACGGGCGCCGACGCCGTCTTCGGCGGCGGCTACCGGGGCATCGCCCTGGTCATCACGGCGGTCTTCGGCGCGCGGCTGCTGGCCACGCTCCTCTTCGGCGCCGTGCTGCTCGGACCGCTGTCGGCGCTGCTGGCCCCCGGCAAGGGCGTGCTCGACCGGCGCTGGACCATGTTCACGGCCGACGCGCTGCGTGCACTCGCCCTCATCGTCGCGCCGATGTGGATCGACTGGATGACGGCCGACGCCTTCGCGCTCGTCCTGATCACGGTCTTCGTGCTCGGAGTCGCCGAACGCTTCTGGACCGTCGCCAAGGACAGCGCTGCTCCGGCGCTGCTGCCCGCGCCGCCGCCCGAGGGCGCCGCCGTGCGTCCGCTCCCGGACCGGCAGGACGCGCTGCGGCGGCTCTGGCTGCGCAGCACCTTCCTGGCGCTGCCGGTCGCCGCCATCGGACTGGTCGTGGTCACGCTCGTCAGCAACGCGCTCGGCTCGGCGTTCGACTGGTTCGACAGCCACCAGGCCGCGCTGGGCTCGTATGTGGCGGCCGGTCTGTTCGCCGCCGCGCTCTCCGTCGTGTACTTCCTGGAGCTGCCGGACGGCGGAACTCCCCGCCCGCGCTCACCACTTGAGGGCCTGCGCCGTCCCAGGGGCAGTTCGGGCTCCGGCGACGGCAAGGGCCGTACCGGCGCCGTCCCGCTGCTGGTGCTCGCCGGCTCCGCCACGGCCTGGGCCATCGCCTCCGCCGCCGCGCTCGCAGCGCTGCACGCCGCCGACCTCGGTGGCGGCCCCATCGGCTTCGGGCTGCAGGTCTTCGCCCTCGCCGGCGGTACGGCCGCGGGCATCCGCCTCGGGCCCCGTACGCTTCCGCTGCTCTCGCGGCGCCGCCTGCTCGCCCTCGCCATAGGCGTCGCCGGGCTGGCCCTGCTCGTCGCCGGTCTGGTGACGGACGCCACCACGGGCCTCGTGCTGATGCTGATCGCGGGCATGTCCTCGGGCGTCGCGGCACAGGCCGGCCACGTCCTGCTCGACCAGGAGACCGAGGACGCACAGCGCTCCCGCATGACGGAGCATCTGCAGGCCGTCGTCCGCATCGCGATCGCGCTCGGGGCCCTGATCGCGCCCGTGGCGGCCGGGTTCATCGGCCCGCACCGTGTGATCGCCGGCGACTTCGTCTTCGACCACGGTGGAGCCGCGTTCACGCTCATGCTCGTCGGGGCGCTGCTGCTGCCCGTCGCGGCCCTCGTGCTCGGACGTACGGACGACCGCCAGGGCGTCACGCTCCGCCGCGACCTCCTCGACGCCCTCGGCGGCGGCCACCCCAAGGAGGCCCCCGCCGGCAACGGCTTCTTCATCGCCCTGGAGGGCGGCGACGGCTCCGGCAAGACCACGCAGGTCGAGACGCTGGCCGAGTGGATCAGGGGGAAGGGCCACGAGGTCGTCGTCACGAAGGAGCCCGGTGCCACGCCCGTCGGCAAGCGGCTCCGCTCGATACTGCTCGACGTCTCCTCGGCCGGGCTCTCCCACCGCTCGGAGGCCCTGCTGTACGCCGCCGACCGTGCGGAGCACGTCGACACGGTCGTCCGTCCCGCGCTGGAGCGCGGCGCCATCGTCATCTCCGACCGCTACATCGACTCCTCGGTCGCCTACCAGGGCGCCGGCCGCGACCTGTCGCCGACCGAGATCGCCCGCATCTCGCGCTGGGCGACCGCCGGGCTGGTGCCGCACCTGACGGTGCTGCTCGACATCGCGCCCGGCACGGCGCGCGAGCGGTTCACCGAGGCGCCGGACAGGCTGGAGTCGGAGCCCCCGGAGTTCCACGACAAGGTGCGCTCCGGCTTCCTCACGCTGGCCGCCGCGGACCCGGCGCGCTATCTCGTCGTCGACGCCGCACAGGAGCCGGAGGCGGTCACGACGGCCGTACGCCACCGTCTCGACCAGGTGCTTCCGCTGTCCGACGCGGAGATCAAGGCCCGGGAGGACGCCCGTAAGGCCGCCGAGGAGGAGGCCCGCCGCAAGGCCGAGGAAGAGGCCGCGCGAAAGGCGGAGGAGGAGCGCCAGGAGCGCGAACGCCAGGAGCAGATGGCCCGGCTGCGGGCGGAGGAGGAAGAGCGCAAGAAGCGCGCCGCGGAGCTGGAGCGGCAGCAGGCCGAGGCACGTCGTGCGGAGGAGGCCCGGCAGCGGGCCGAGGAGGCACGGCGGATCGCCGAGGAGGAGCGGCAACGGCGCGACGCCGAGGAGCGCGCACGCGAGGAGGAGATCGCCCGGCAGCGGCGCCTCGCCGAGGAGGAGGCCCGGCTGCGCGCGCAGGCCGAGGAGCGTCGCCTGGAGAAGCAGCGCCGGGCGGAAGAGGCGCTTCAGCGGGCCGAGCAGTCCCGTAACCGCAGGAGCGGCTCGAACCCGGACGGCTCGGACGGGGACACCGCCAAACTGCCCCAGCCCGATGAGCAGGAGAGCGGCGGCGACGCGGAATCCGACGCCGAGCGTACGCACGTCATGCCGCGGGCCCGTCCGGGGGCTGGTTCCGGGCGGTCGCAGCAGGAGGAGTCGCGGCGGGAGGAGTCGCAGCAGGACGAGGCGACGACGATGCTGCCGCGGGTGCCCGCGGAGGAGCAGGAGCAGAACCGGGTCCGGGAGCGGCAGGACCGTACCCGCGAGATCCCCCAGGTCGACCCGGAGACGGGCCGTACCGCCCGGCCTCGTCCGGAGTGGGCGGAGGAGACACCGCTCGACGATGTGCCCTCCCTGGCGGACGAGTTGCTGGGCGCCGGCGAGGACGACGACGAGGAGCAGGGCCGCAAGCGGCGCCGCGGCAAGTGAACCGGGGCGGGGTCGGGTGCGGCGGCCCTGCGGTCGGCGGCACAGCGGAGCGGCCCGCGGCACAGCGGGGCGGCACGCGGTCTTGGGCCCGCGCCTTGGCGCGTGTCCCGTGCGCGTGTCCTGACTGTCGGTGCCGTGGACCACAATGGTCCGTGGACGGGCGGCCCGCGTGACGCGGGCTGCGAGGCGCGGTGCCTGCACGTGCGGGGTGCCGCTCCAGCGCTCGGCCCGCGGCGTACGGCATGCGGCGCGCGGGCTCGGACGCGGCGGACGCCGAAGCCGTGAGAAAGGGGGCGGGCAGCGATGCCGGTGTGGGACGAAGTGGTCGGCCAGGAGAAGGTGACGGCCCAGCTGAGCGCCGCCGCCCGCGACGCCGACGCCTACGTCACCGCCGAGGCCGCGGGGAAGGGCACAGCGGCCCTGTCCGGTTCGGCGATGACTCACGCGTGGCTCTTCACCGGGCCGCCGGGTTCCGGGCGTTCCACGGCGGCGCGCGCCTTCGCCGCCGCGCTCCAGTGCGTCAGCCCGGACCGCGCGCTGGGCGGTGCTCCCGGCTGCGGCTTCTGCGACGGCTGCCACACGGCGATGGTGGGCACACACGCCGACGTCGAAGTGATCCGCACCGACCTGCTCACCATCGGCGTCAAGGAGACCCGTGAGCAGGTGCGCAGGGCGCAGATGTCACCGGCGGGCGGCCGCTGGCAGGTGATCGTGATGGAGGACGCCGACCGCCTGACCGAGGGTGCGGGCAATGTGCTGCTCAAGGCCGTCGAAGAGCCCGCGCCCCGTACCGTCTGGCTGCTCTGCGCGCCCTCGACGGAGGACGTGCTGCCCACGATCCGCTCCCGTTGCCGCCATCTCGCCCTGCGCACACCGCCGGTGGACGCCGTCGCCGACCTGCTGATGCGGCGGGACGGGATCGAGCCGGACATGGCGGCGTACGCGGCACGCGCCACCCAGGGCCACATCGGCCGGGCCCGCCGCCTCGCCGTCGACGAGCGCGCCCGCAGGCGCAGGTCGGCGGTGCTGACACTCCCGCAGCGGGTCTCGGACGTCGGCGGCGCGCTCCGTGCCGCACAGGAGCTGATCGACGCGGCGGCCGAGGACGCGAAGGAGGTCGCCGAGGAGCACGACGAACGGGAGACGGAGGAGTTGCGCACAGCGCTCGGCGCGTCCGAGGGCAAGGGCAGCCGGCTTCCGCGCGGCACCGCCGGGGCGATGAAGGAGCTCCAGGACAGGCAGAAACGGCGTGCCACCCGTACACAGCGCGACTCCCTGGACCTCGCGCTCAGCGACCTCACCGGGTTCTACCGGGACGTACTGGCACGGCAGTTCGGCTCCGGCGTCGCCCCGGCGAACGAGGATGCGGCGGACGCGGTGGCGCGGCTCGCCGCCGATTCCGGCCCGGAGCAGACGCTGCGGCGCATCGAGGCCGTCCTGGAGTGCCGAGGGGCGCTCGACCGCAACGTTGCTCCGCTGCTCGCGGTCGAGGCGATGACGATGACGTTGCGTGCGGGCTGAGCGCGGGAACCGGTCGGCGGAGTACTGAACGCGGCAGGCGGCGGGCGGCGGGCGACGGGCGACGGGCGCACCGAGGCGGCAGCCACCGGTGGGCTGACTGCCCCGCCCCCTCACCCGTATGAGGAGCGGCACCTTGCGGGGGAACATCTGTGGTAGCCGTGCCGGATACGCTCCACCTCAACTGCCGTGCCACACCTGCCGGCTGTCCGGTCCGGCGCGAACAACCGAGGGATGGTCCATGCACATGAGGCGACCCGCCAGCACCACACTCGCCGTACTCGCGACGGCCGCACTGCTGACGATGTCCGGCTGCTCGTCCAGCTCGGACGGAGCGGACGAACCGGAGGGCGCCCCCTCCTCGGCCAGCAGCGACCGCGCGGCGGGCCGCACCGGAGCCGAACCTCTCAAGCCGCTGCCGAGCGCCGTGCCGGCCGACCTCAAGCGGTACTACGAACAGAAGCTCTCCTGGCGCGACTGCGGAAGCGACGGATTCCAGTGCGCCAAGATGAAGGCACCGCTGGACTACGACGACCCGGACCCCGCCAAGGACGTCGAACTCGCCGTCGCCCGCAAGAAGGCCTCGGGCAAGGGCAAACCCATCGGCTCACTGCTCGTCAACCCGGGAGGCCCCGGCGGTTCCGCCGTCGACTACGTACAGCAGGCCGCCGCCGTCGGCTATCCGCCCCCGGTGCGGCGCGCATACGATCTCGTCGGCCTCGATCCGCGCGGCGTCGCCCGCAGCGAGCCCGTGCGGTGCCTGACCGACAAGCAGATGGACAGCTACACGCAGACCGACCAGACCCCGGACGACCAGCGGGAGAACGCCGAGCTCGTCAGCGCGTACAAGAAGTTCGCGGAGGGCTGCGAGAAGCGCGCCGGCGACCTGCTCGGTCACCTCTCCACCGTCGAGGCGGCACGCGACATGGACGTGCTGCGCGCGCTGCTCGGCGACAAGAAGCTCAACTACGTCGGCGCCTCGTACGGCACCTACCTCGGCGCCTTCTACGCCGGCCTCTATCCGCAACGCTCCGGCAGGCTCGTGCTCGACGGCGCGATGGACCCGTCACTGTCGATGCTGAGGCTCAACCGCGACCAGACCGGTGGCTTCGAGACCGCCTTCAAGGCCTTCGCCAAGGACTGCATCGGCAGGTCCGACTGCCCCCTCGGCAAGAAGAGCACCAAGGACGCGGGCAGCCGGCTCAGCGCCTTCTTCGAGAAGACCGACGCCAAGCCGCTGCCCACCGGCGAGACGCGCGAGCTCACCGAGTCCCAGGCCACGACGGGCGTCATCCGGGCCATGTACGACGAGAGCTCCTGGCCGCAGCTGCGTGACGCCCTGACGACGGCGATGGACGGCAACGGCGCCGACCTGCTGGCCCTCGCCGACGAGTACTACGAGCGCGGCCCGGACGGCCACTACGGCAACATCATGTTCGCCAACCCCGCGGTCAACTGCCTCGATCTCCCGGCCGCCTTCTCCTCGCCGGAGGAGGCCAAGAAGGCCGTGCCCTCCTTCGAGAAGACCTCGCCGGTCTTCGGCCGCGGCTTCGCGTGGGCCGCCCTCAACTGCGCCTACTGGCCCGAGAAGGCGACCGGCAAGCCCCGCAGCATCGACGCGAAGGGAGCCGACCCGATCCTCGTCATCGGCACCACGCGCGACCCGGCCACTCCGTACGCCTGGGCACAGGGCCTGGCGGGGCAGCTCGACTCGGCCCGGCTGCTGACGTACGAGGGCGACGGGCACACCGCGTACCTGCGCGGCGGGGCGTGCATCAACGACACGGTCGACAGGTATCTGCTCAGGGGCGAGGCGCCGAAGCAGGACAAGAAGTGCTCGTAGGGCCCCTCGGCCGGGCCCTCAGCCAGGGCCCGGCCCGGCCCTTTACCCCGTACGGACCATCGCCGGAACGTGTGTAGACTTGTCCGCGCTGCGCCCGCAGGCCGGGCGCCGCGGTCGGCCGCCTTAGCTCAGTTGGCCAGAGCGACGCACTCGTAATGCGTAGGTCGGGGGTTCGACTCCCCCAGGCGGCTCGCAGGTCAGAGGCCCCTTCCGGAGACGGGAGGGGCCTTTTTGATCTTGCTTGCTAATTTGGCTGCTAATTCGAGGCTCAGCCACGGCTCCCCAGGCGTCTCGCTGGGGCCTTCCCGTTGCCTTGATCGACTGGCGGCAACGGTCACGGAGCGTAGCTCAGGTCGGCTGGGCACCGCCCGTTGGATCTGAGCCGACGATCTCTAGCTCACAGGCTCTATCGCGCACGGTCTTTGAAAGCGGCGGCGAGATACATGCGGCTGGTCAAAGTGCGGGGATGAGTGTCACCCAGGACCTCAGCGAGAGCCGTTGCAAACAGGGGGATTGCGCGCTCCAGGTCCTCCGCCCGGCAGTAAGCGCCTGCGAGATTGATGCGGCTGGTCAAAGTGTCGGGGTGAGTGTCACCCAGGACCTGCTCACACTGAGCGAGCGTGATCTCGAACAGGGGGGTGGCGCGCTCCAGGTCCCCCGCCGCTTGGTAGACGCTAGCGAGATCGCGGCGGCTGCGCAGGGTGTCGGGGTGAGTGTCACCCAGGACCCGTTCGCGCTGAGCAAGAGTCGTCTCGTGCAGGGGGATGGCGCGTTCCAGGTTCTCCGCCTGGCAGTAAGCGCCTGCGAGATTGTTGCGGCTGGTCATAGTGTCGGGGTGAGTGTCACCCAGGACCTGCTCACACTGAGCGAGTGTGGCCTCCAGCAGGGGGATGGCGCGCTCCGGGTCCCCCGCCGAGCGGTAAGCGCTGGCGAGATTGTTGCGGTTGGTCAGAGTGCGGGGGTGAGTGTCACCCAGGACCTGCTCACACTGAGCGAGTGTGGCCTCCAGCAGGGGGATGGCGCGTTCCAGGTTCTCCGCCTGGCAGTAAGCGCCTGCGAGATTGTTGCGGCTGGTCATAGTGTCGGGGTGAGTGTCACCCAGGACCTGCTCACACTGAGCGAGTGTG
>NZ_LJGT01000038.1:1524506-1628581 GCF_001751365.1 Streptomyces abyssalis
GCAGGGGGATGGCGCGTTCCAGGTTCTCCGCCTGGCAGTAAGCGCCTGCGAGATTGTTGCGGCTGGTCATAGTGTCGGGGTGAGTGTCACCCAGGACCTGCTCACACTGAGCGAGTGTGGCCTCCAGCAGGGGGATGGCGCGCTCCAGGTCCCCCGCCGCTTGGTAGACACTGGCGAGATCATTGCGGTTGGCCAGAGTGCGGGGGTGAGTGTCACCCAGGACCCGCTCACACTGAGCGAGTGTGGCCTCCAGCAGGGCGGTGGCGCGCTCCAGGTCCCCCGCCGAGTAGTAGGCGTGAGCGAGATTGCTGCGGACGTTCAGGGTGTCGGGATGAGTGTCACCCGCGACCTGCTCGTACTGGGTGAGCGCGGCCTCCCACAGGGGGCCGGCGCGAAGGGTGCGGCCTTGCTGGTGAAGGCGGTTCGCGGCCGTGACGTATGCCTCGGTGAGCGAGTCGTTTCGGTGTTCAGGGGGAGCGAAGGCGGCGAGGTGGATGAGATGGGGGGTGAGGCTGTCCCACTGTTCTTCGGTGGGGCAGTGTTGGCCAGGTCGTGGGGTGAGGCTGTGAAGTACGGCTTGTTCGGCGCGGGCGCGTCCGTGGAGATGCCGAAGTGGCTGACATTTACCCGTCCGGGGCGGAGTGCGGAGGACGGTTTGGACCAGGCGGTGGACGCCGACAGTGGAACCGGTGTCGCTGACCATGCTGTACGCGGCCAGCAAGCCGACAGCTTCCGCGACCTCGTCCGGATCCGTTCCGGGCAAGCTGAGCAGACTGTGGGAGATGCTGTCGGGGGCGAGCCACGCAGCGGTGTGAAGGACCTCCACCGCCAGCGGATCGGCCTCTTCCAACGCGGCGAGGGTGACGTTCCAGACGCGGGCGACGCTGTGTTCGGCGTCGGTGCCATGGGCGGTCTTGTCGAGCTTGGCTGGCAGACGGCGACGATAGGCATCGAGGCTGATACCGCGGTTTTGGGCGAGGTAGGCGCCAGCCTGTTTGATCGCGAGCGGGAAGTGCCCAAGGTCGGCGGCCAGAGCGCGGGCGTCCACCTGCTGCCGTGGAGTGGGGCCGGCATCTTTGAAGACGAGCTGGCACAGCAGGGCGGAGGCGTTCTCGAGGTCGAGGTTTCCCAGCGTCAGGGTGAAGGCGTTGTCGGGCCAGCCGGTGGTACGGCGGCTGGTGGCCAGGTGGTGCCCTTGGTGGAGGGCGCCGGTATAGGGCGCGAGATCATTGGGATTTTCGACGTTGTCGTAGATCAGCAGCCAGCCCGGATGCCAGGCCAGCCACTGCCTGGCCCAGGCCACTTGCGCACTCCGCTCGGCCCTATCGGCCCAGTCCGGAGCCAGTGTGTGCGTAAGGCCAGCAAGTGAGGTCTCGATCTCGTCGGGAGATGAGGCGTTGAGCCACCAGATCAGGCTGTAGCGCTTGCGGTAGTGGTGGGCATAGTGCAGGGCGAGGGTGCTCTTGCCGATCCCTCCCAGACCGTGCACTGCACCGCTCTGTGTGATCGCACCCTCGCTCTGATCGGTCAAGGCACGCCGCAGCTCGGCCAGCTCGTCCTGCCGCCCCAGGCACAAAGGAACTGGCGGAAGGTTCGAGGTCTCCGGGGGCGCACTGACCCTCTTAGGCGCATGCAACGCCTCGGCAGGCAGGACATCACCAGTGTGAGCGTGGTCGATCCGCTTGGCTGCGATCGCACGCTGCCCGGGCGCCACGATGCGTGGCTCGGACCTACCGTCGTTGCTCATGACTGTGGCGTGGTGTGACCGTCACCGGTGATCGCGGTACCGATGTGCTGACCTGCAATCGACCGCTCACCAGAAGCCGTAACGTTCACCCTGCTCGCGGGGGCGGGCACCATTGCGGATAGTTCCTCCCACAACTGGGGATCGTCCTGCAACGCGCGCTTGAGGAGCCTGCTCAGGACGGCCCTGGTGTACGCCTCATCCTGCTCATCAGCCGCATCGTCCACCACCTGCTCCAGCTCCGCGCGGCCCTGCTCGTCTCCACGACGCCACACGGTCTGAAGAACCCGTTGCCCCAGGTTCACCGTGGCGTCTGCAGCAGCATCCTGAGCACGGGTCAGCACGGCCGCACCATACGCGCTCACTCCGGCCGTCACAGCGGGGGCGGCCTGCTGCACCCACTGCGCGATATCCGAACTCACCACACGCTCAACCCCCGTCACGCACCAACGAGTTACTGGTACATCCCCAACAGTCGTGCACCCCAGCGTAGGTGCCCCCAACCCCCCTACGGGAGAAACCATCGCGGCCCAGGGAGAACGAAGCCATGAGAAACACTAAAGGGACTTCTGGTGAGGTTGCCCAGAGGCCATAGCAAGGTGGGGGACCGCCTCTTCGATCTTCCCGGCTAACGGTACTGCTGTTCCGGGGCGTTGTTGTCCTCCACGACCCTCTCGAAGGCGTCTGCGACGTTTACAGCGCGGTCGCTGATGACATGCGCGTACACGCGCAGCGTGATTGCGGGATCCCGGTGCCCGAGGCGCGCTGAGACCACGTGAACGGGGACCTTGGCCAAGAGGAGCATGGTCGCGTGCAGGTGGCGGAGGTCGTGCAGCCGCGCCTTCGGTAGCGGCTCCGCCGGGGGGTCGTCCTTAGCCGGGGCGTTGTACGAGGTGATCAGCTTCGACATAAGCCATGTCACGGTGTCGGGGTGGATCTGCTCGCCGGCCTCGTTGGCGAAGAGGAAGTCGTCTGCCTGGGTCGGTCCCATGCCGAGCTGATGTCGCTCCGCGTCCTGCATGTCGCGGTGCCGCTTCAGGACCTGGGTGGTCGTCTGGTCGATGCTGATGACGCGGCTGTGCCCCGTCTTGGTCGAGCCTTGGATGCGCTCGCCCTTGACGAAGGCCGTTGAGCCGCGGATCGTCAGCTCGCGCTTGTCGAGGTCCACGGCTGACCAACGCAGGTACAGCAGCTCGCCACGGCGTGCGCCCGTGTATGCGGCGAGGTGGTAGAAGGCGCCGAGCCTGTGCTCGGCGGCGTGTGCAAGGAAGCGTCGCAGCTGTGTCTTGTCCCAGACGGCTTTTGGCTCATGCACCTCGCGACGCGGTCGTTTCGCCCGCTCCACAGGGTTGTTGGACAGCAGCTCTTCCACCACAACCGCGTCGCGGAACGCGCGTCGGAGCACGGCGTGCACGTAGTCGATGGTTCGGGGTGACAGCCCGTGCCCGGTGCGTCCGCCCTTGCTCCTGAGCTCCATGTAGAAGCGGGTGATCGTTGCGGGGCGGACATCTTGAAGCGGCATCTTGCCGAGGTGCGGAACGATGTAGCGGTCGATGACGCCCCGGTAGCTGTCGAGAGTGCGGGGTTTGATCTCGGCGGCGTGCACCGCTATCCAGTCGTCGAGGTAGGCGGCTACGGTGATGCGGTTGCGACGTACGTAGTTGCCTTCGCGTGCTTTGACGCGAGCCTTGTCGCGCTCCGTTTTGGCTTCTTCGGCGGTCTCGAAGCCGCCGACCCAAGTGGGCTTGGATGTCCCGGTCTTCGGGTCGTACACGTTGACGACGTACGACCAGGTGGCGCCGCGCTTCAGGATGCCGTCGCGCATGTTCACGCGGTACGCGCGCTTTTGCCTTGCTGGCCCGGGTTCCTGGCCTCCGTTGCGGTCGTCGTCCTCGGGCGGTTCCGCAAGTGCGGTCTTGGTCATGGGGTTTCGATCTCCCTTGAAGTGGCGGCACTGGTTGGCGGGTTGGCGGTGAGGTAGAGGCGTACGAGGTGGCTGGGTGGTCGGTCGGGGTAGGGCCGGCTGATGTCGAGCTCGTCCAGGTGCTCGGCGAGGTGGTCGCCGGTGCGGCGGCATTCGTCTTCGGCGCCGTGGAGGCGGATGCGCATGGTGGGATCTCCGGTGGTTTTCGGCCGGGCAGGCGCAGTTGCGGAGGGTGAACGCAGGGGCGGCGGACGCGCTTGGAGGGCGCAGACCGTCAGCAGAATCAGCACAAATCCCTGAGCTGGGCTGATGAGCTGCTGACGGGTGTCAGCGAAAGTCAGCACTGTCAGCAGTAATTGGGAGCTCCGGGAGTTGTGCTGACTGTGCTGACATCTGCTGACACCGTGCTGACAGCTGTTTTCGCAGGTCAGCTGTTTGTGCTGATTCTGCTGACAGTTAGCGGGCATCGGCGTCCTCCACGGGGGCGTGCAAGGACGGGTGAACGCGGTACGTAGCGGACTCCGGTCGGCCTCGCTGGCCGGTTCTCGTCGGTTCTTCGCCCTTGAGGTAGCCGTGGGCTTCGAGGAGTTGGAGGGCGGGATCGACCTGGCTGACGGTGCGGAAGCGGCGGGAGGCGGCGACGGCGTCGCGGCGTTTGATGGTGCGGCGGTGGGTGCCGTCGGCCTTGGCCCGGCTGAGCCAGTTGAGGATGGTGCGGGCGTCTTCGGTCGCGGGGTCGGAGCCGATGAGGTCGAAGACGGCCAGGGCGTGCTCGGTGTAGTAGCCGGTGATGTCGGCGGCCCGGTGCACAGTGTCGGCGGTGAGGGGCTGGCCCCAGCCGCTGGTGAGGTGGTCGGCGAGGTGGAGCAGGCAGGCGACGCGTGCGGTGGTGCCGACGAGCTTTCCGGCCCAGTCCTGGAGGTGTTCGAGGGGCTGTCCGGGCCGTAGCTGGACTTCGAGTTGGGCCTGGAGTTCTTCGACGGCCTGGTCGGCGAGCGCGTCCATGGTGAGGGTGACCGGTTCGGGAAGGTCGGTCAGCGTCCGCAGCAGTGCGTCGAGGCGGGAGGCGTAGGTGTGGGCGACGGCGTCGGGCACGGGTGTGGTGCGGGTCTTGCGGTAGCCGAGGTTGGAGGCGGGGAGGGCGTAGAGGAAGCGGGCGAGCAGGCCGCGGTCGCGGGCGCCGTGGGCGTCGCCGAGGTCCTGGAGGACTGAGGGTTGCGGGGTGATGCCGATCGTCAGCGCCGGTTTGTCGATGGAGGGCTGTTCGCGGGTGATGCGGTCGGTCTCCAGGCGTTCGCCCTTGTGGCCCTTGAGGAAGACGCCGAGGTTGGGGCGGGCGCTGTAGCGGCCGGCGATGATGTCGAAGAGGTCGCCCTCGGGAGAGAGCACGGCAAGGCACCGGTGCAGGGCGAGTTGGTGGGTGAGCGGTTCGGGGGTGATGTCGCCGGCGGCCGTCAGCCGCGGCTTGGGCGGGACGACGATGTCCTCAGCGAGCATGCGGGCGGCGGAGGCCTCGGCGACCAGGTGCTCTGAGGCCTGGTCGGGTTTGCGGGCCTTGGCCATGAGGGCTTCGGCTTCGGCCTCGGCGGCGTCCTTGGCGGTCTGGGCTTCGACGCGGGCGGCGCGTGAGGCGTCCTGGAGTTGCTTCTCCATCTCGTAGATGGGCGCGGTCATCAGGGCGAAGACGTCGGACTTGCGGGAAGCCGGCGGCATGGCGCAGACGAGGTAGAGGTTGGACTGCTCGACCCAGCCGGGTCGGATCTGGATGTGGACGCGTCCGCCGGCGGCGGTGGAGAGCGCGGCGAGGGCCATGGTGGCGGCCATGTCGGGCGGGGTCTGGGTGAACTCGGCGACTGCGGCGACGTGTTCGCCGACCCACTGCGGCAGCGCGTCGACGGGGAAGACGGGCAGCGCGGCGTGAGTGCCGAGCGGGACGGGCGGGGGCCAGCGCTCGGCGGTGCGCAGGGCGGCGAGTTCGCGTTCGGCGTCGGCGGCGATGTCGACGCCGGCCTCGCCGGCGGTGCGGACGCGGCTGGCCGTGCGGGTGGTGGTCTCGATGATGCGCCGCTCGACGGCCTTCTCGGCGACGATCTCGGCGTAGTGGGCGCCGTTGGCTGCGGTGGGTACCTTCTGCACGAGGCTGTGGAGGTAGCCGGGGCCGCCGACGCGGTCGAGGTCGCCGCTCTTGCGCAGGTAGTTGGTGACGGTGATGGGGTCGACTGGCTCGCCGCGCTCGTGCATGCCGACGATCGCCGTATGGATGGTGGCATGCGCGGGCCGGTAGTAATCGTCGGCGTCGACGAACGCGGTGACGTCGGCGATCGGGTCGAGGCCGGGCGATTGCAGGAGCATGGCGCCGAGGGCGGCCTGCTCGGCGTCCAGGTCGTGCGGCATGGACGTGTCGAGGCCGCCCGCCTCGCCATCTTTGGGGCGCAAGGGGCGGATGTTGTTTGAGTGGTCGTGCTGGGTTGGCTGGCTCACGTACGGCCTTCCACAAGTGACGTGCGGGAGAGGAAAGTTCAGGCGGCTGCGTCGTCGCGCTCGGCGGCGTCGGTGTCGGCGGTGGCCCAGATGCCGTGCCGGACGCGGGTGACGCGGCCTTCGGCGGCGAGGCGGCGCAGGGACTGGCTGACGGTGGGCAGCGGGATGTCGAGGTCGTGGGCGATGACCCCGGTGCGGGCCTGGTCGCGTCCGGCGAGGTAGGTGCAGATGGCGCTCTTGGCGCTGTCGTCGGCGGGGACGACGGGCGCGAGTTCGTCGACGTCGGCGTCCGCGGCGTCCCCGTTCTTGTCGAGGGACACGGCCGCGGGTTCGTCGGCGGGTTCGGGGGTGCCCCATGCCTCGTCGCGGCGCTGGCGCCAGGTGACGTAGTCGGTGCCGGCGGTGGCTATGCCCTCGGCGCACAGGGTCGTCGTCTCGCCGGTAGTGGCCCACTCGAAGGGGTCCTCGACGAAGTGCGTACGCATGACGGACGAGCGGGCCTGGGGGCCGAGGCTGTAGCCGAGCCCGGAGCTGGAGGAGCCGTCGGGGAACTCGCGGGGCAGGGCGTGCGGGTCGGCGGGGATGGTGCCGTTGAAGGCGACCTGCCCGGACAGGCGGTTGGCGGTGCGCAGGACGACCACATTGCCGGCGGCGACCATGTCCCGCAGGGTCATGGAGTTGCCGAGCTGGGCCAGCAGCGGGACTTGGGTGACGAGGCGAAGCTTGATGCCGCACTTGCGGGCCATCTTCGCCAGGTCTTCGACGATCTTGACGTTCTGCGGGTCGGCGAGGACGGCGTGGGCTTCTTCGATCGTCAGGCACAGCAGCGGCAGTTCTTCGGTGGGCGTGAACGACGCCTTCCCGCGGCGCAGTCGGCCCTTCTCGTCGACCCATTCCATGCGCGCGAGCAGCTTGTTGCGGCGGTACATCTCCCGCTGCGCGGCCTTCAGCAGCTTCTTGCCCTCGGTTACGGAGTCGGCGAACCAGTCGACGGCGTCCTGCCAGTCCGGCAGGGACTGGCCGCGCTGGGGGTCGATGACCCAGGAGACCATCAGGGGTGAGTGCCGCTCGTAGGCGAGGAGTTGGTCGAGCAGGCGGGACTTGCCGGCGTCGGTGGTGCCGGCGATGAGGTCGTGGACGGGCCCGGAGCCGGGGCGCCAGAAGCGGTAGAGGGCGTGGCCGCCGTCGGGGTAGACGCCGATCGGCGCGATGCCGGCAACGTGGTCGAGCAGCTGGGGGCCGGGCCAGGGGTGGACGGCCTGGAGCGGGTTGCGCTTGTAGACGGCGAGTTCGGCCTGGTTGTTGGCGCCCTCGGCGGTGGCCTCGATGACGACGGATGAGGGCGGGACTCCGAAGGCGGAGGCGATGCGGCCGGTGGCGGCGACGGCCTGCTCGGTGGTCAGTTCACCGGGCGGGAGGTTGATCAGCGCGCCGATGCCGTTGCCGTCCTGGCGGCCGACGAGGTTGGTGAGCCAGGAGCCGGTGAGGGCGCCGCGGTCGTGGGCGACGCGCTGTTCCCACAGCTCGATCTCCTCGCCGAGGGCGCCGTCGACGTCTCGGATGCGGTGGTGCCACCACCAGGGGATGCCGGCGGCCAGGAGCCAGATCAGGAGCAGGCCGGGCATGGGCGGGGCGATGCCGCCGCGGGCGGCCATGGCCAGCAGCAGGGCACCGGCCGTACCGGCGGAGGTCAGTGCGTAGGCGCGCTCGCGGGGCCGCAGCGGCCGGTCTTTGAGCCTGCGGCGGCGCAGCCACCAGGTGGTGCCAGCGGCGAGCGAGGCGTCGAGGAGCAGGGCGGTCTTCCATCCGTCGGCTGCGGCGCCGCAGGCGGCTCCGAGCGTGCCGAGCGTGATGGCGGCGTGGAGGGGCGCGAGGGGACGGCGGTGCCGCCAGGAGAAGCGCACGATGCCGCGGCTGGTGCGGAAGAGCGCGCGGGCGGTGAGAACGGCGGTCTCCAGCTTCGAGCGGCGGATGACGATGCGAGGGCGGCGACGCAGCATGACGCGGGGCTCCTTGAACAGGCCTGCGGACGAGGGGAGATGGGGGCGCGAGGTGGGGCCGGGGTCCGGCCCGGCTGGCTGCCGGGCCGGACCGTCGGTTGTCAGGCGGTGTAGAACTCCTTCTTCGCGCCGCCCTCGGGTGCCGAGGCGTAGGCCTCGGCGAGGGCCTGGTGGGTCTGCTGGACGTGCTGCGCGGTCTCCATCGCGCTGCTGGCGCGCGTCTCCGCGGCGACGGCGCGGGCGTTGGCCGCCTCCAGCCGTGCGCTTGCGGACTCGGTCAAGGCGCTGACCTTGCCGAGGGTTTCGGAGTCCAGCTCCAGCTCCGTCAGGGAGCCGACCATGGTGTCGATGCGCTCGGCGTCCTGTCGGGCGCGCTCGGCGTCGGCCTGGGCGTCCTCGAGTTCGGCGTGGGCTTCGACGGCGATGGAGTTGAGTTCGGCGAGCAGCTGCTCGTAGCTGTGAACCTCGCCGCCGGTGACGGTGTTGATGGACACGGGTGTGGAACCTCCCGAAGGGGATGAGGGATTGGGGACAGGCCCGCCGCTCGGTGCGGCGGCGGGGGTCTTGGGCGCGCTGGCCGAGGGAGCGCTGGTGATGACGTGGACGGTCGCCTTGCCGCCGTCGTCCTTGGTGCTCGGCTTCGCGGCGGGTGCGGAGCCGGGGTCGTCCGGCGGCGTGCCGTCGCTGTCCTTGGCGGCCGAGCGGTTCCTGCGGGTGTCGGCCCAACGACGGGCGCGTTCCTTGCCCTTGGGCCACCCGGCGCGGAAGCCATCGATGAAGCCGCGGGCGACGAGGAAGCTGCCCAGGCCGATCGTGACGGCGCCGGAGGCGACCTTGACGCCGGAGCTCGCGCTACGCGGTGCCGGGCCGCCGCCGCGGGCGGCGAGCTTGCGCCGCCTGTCCGCCTTGGCGTGCCGGCGGTCGCGTCCGGTGCGGTAGTTCTCGCGCACGCTGCTGGTGGCGTTGCTGACGCCGTCGCCGACGGCCCAGCACAGCGCCAGGATGATGATGACGAGACCCACAGGGCCTCACCTCCAAAGAGAGTTGGGTTGATGGGTGGAGCGGGTCAGAAGAGGAAGCCGCCGATGGCGCCGAAGGCGCCGGCGATCGCGCCGACGACGCCCATGACCACCGCGCCGGCGGTGCCGGGGATCGCCACCCCGGCGACCGGCAGCACGGCGGCGCAGGCGAGCGTGCGGTTGGTGATGGCCCTGTTGACAAGGTCGAACGCGATGACGAGGAACGCCACCAGGCCGATGAGCCCGACGGCCGCGGCGCCGGTGTAGCGGCCGATGACCGTGTTCACCGCCGTGTCCGCCCAGCCGACCGCCGTACGCAGCCAGCCGCCGACGGGCGTGCCGACGATCCCCACCACGCCGGCGAGGATGAGCAGGACCGTCAGCCGTGGGGCCGTCCGGCGGCCGACCGTCCGCAGCAGCACTGCGGCGATGAGGCACAGCACACCGACGGTTACGGAGATCGAGGCGTCGAGGAACGACATGGAATCAACTCCCTTCAAGATCAACTTTTGTGACATTCGGTGATTGTGGGGTCGCGCGCGCCTGCGCGCGCCTCCGCGTTGGCGTGGGCGGGCGTGTGAATGTCGCCGTGAATTTCACGCGCCCGCTCACGCTGCGTGAGTTCGGTCGAAGTGGCGGGCCCAGGCGTCGAGGTCGTCGGCGACCTGCTGCCAAGCCCTCTCGCGCTCCTGCGCGGGGAGGTCGGCGAGCCGGGCCCGCAGCTCGTCGAATGCAACGGCGGCCAGAGCAGCGGAGGTTGGCGCCGCGGCTCGCTTCGCCGCGAAGTGCGCGGCTTCGCGCTGGCGGCGGGCCTTCTGCCGGCGGCTCATCGGGCCTCACCACCGCTGAGCGGGACCTGCGGCCTGCGATGCTGGGCGTGAGGGGTGGAAGTCCACACGCCCCAGCGGCTCTTGACGGCCATCCCGTCGGCGGCGAGGTACCGCAGAGCGCAACTGACAGTGCTGCGGGGCAAGTCGAGCTCGTCGGCGATCTCGCCCGCGCGGGACTCGCCGTTCTCGTCGAGGCGCTCATGCACCTGTGTACGGATGCGGGCGGGAACGGCCCAGCCGGGCAGGTGGCCGTAGCCGGGGTGCAGCCGCTTCGCCGGTGCCGTCAGCACGAGGCGGACGATGCGTCCCGCGCCGAAGCAGGCGAGCGCGGCCAGCGCCAAGCCCGGTGCATCCGACGGCGAGTACGTGGGTGAGTCACCGATGGCCGCGGATGCGGCGAGGATGCCCGCGTAGAGACCGGGCAGGGCGCAGACGATGTCCGCCAGGTCGGCGAGGACGTCGAGCGCGTTGGCGACGATGACGCGCGGTGTGTGCCAGCGGCTGTAGCGGATGATCTCGTCGGACACGGTGCGGTACCTCATTTCTGGTTGGTGGTGCGGTCGTTGCTGGTGGCGCCGTGGGTGGTGGGGGTGAGCAGGCCTTCGGCGGCCATGAGCGCCTTGGCCTTGGACTGGCGGCAGCCGAGGAGATCGGCGCCCTGGCGGATCGAGGCGGGCGCCTGTCCGTTGGCGGCTAGGCGCCGCAGGTGCGCGCGGCGCTCCTCGTCGGTGCTCGGCTTCTCGGCCCCCGGCTTGGTCGCCGCCTTCTGCGTCCGGCCGGTGGCCCGGTGGGTGCGTCCGGTCCTCGGGCGGGACGCAGTCGAACGAGGCGCGTCCGGAGGCGCGGCGGGTGCACCCGGGCGGGGTGCCTCCGGTGCGGACGGGGTGCTTCCGGGCTCGGGTGCGTCCGGTGCCGGGCGGGTGCGGTCGATGGCTTCGGCGAGCGGGACGCCGTAGCGGGCCAGCCGCAGCGGCAGCCGCATCTCCTCGGGCGCGGTGCGGCGCCAGCTGCGGCCGTAACGGGCGCGCAGCTGCTCGCGGTAGACGGCCCAGTCCTGCTCGATGGCCACCGCGGTTTCGTAGCTGCGCAGCTCCCACAGCTTCATGCGTCGCCACAGGCCGAAGGTGGAGGGGAAGGCCAGCAGCCAGCGGGCCAGCCGCACGCCCTCCATGTGCTTGTCGGCCGTGATGTCGGCGACGCGTCCCACCGCGTGCCGGGCTGCCTCCACGGCAACGATGAACAGGATGGGGATGACGGCGTGCATCCCGACGCCGAGCGCGTCCGGCCACGCTGCCGCCGCGTTGAACGCGACCGTTGCGGCCGTCAGCAGCCACGCCGTATGACGCAGCAGCGGGAACGCGATGCGCAGCCACGTCAGCAGCAGATCCAGCGCGAGCAGGACGACGATCCCGGCGTCGATGCCGATGGGGAAGTACGGCGCGAAGGCACCGAAGCCCTTGCGCGCGGCCAGGTCCCGTACGGCGCTGTAGGAGCCGGTGAAGCCGATCGCGGCAATCACCAGCGCCCCGAGCACCACGACGGCGATCAGCAGCCAGCGCACCTTCGATGGGTCCGCGGTCTGCCGCGGCAGGTCGTCATGGTTGTCCTCGTCGGACGCCGGCGACTCGTCGGCCGTCGGCTCTTCGGCGGGTGATGCGCTCCGAGGTGTGAGTTCGGGAGGGATGGGTGTGAGGGGACGGCCGTCCGCGGCGACCAGGCCGCCGCGGGCGGGCGGCTCGGTGCCGTTGACGGGGATGAGCACAGGGTGCGACACGGTCAACTCCAGGCAGATTCAGCAGCGTTCGGGGGTCAGGAGGTGGTCTGGCGGTGCTGGGCGATGAGCAGCGCCAGCCAGCGGCCGTTGTTGGTCTGGCCCGCGTAGGAGCCGTCGGGCGCCCAGGCGTGCCACCAGAGCGAGGGCCGGCCGAAGTAGCGCTCGACGGTGAGCGCGATCGTGTAGCCGTCCAGCAGGCCTGCCTCGACGGGAAGCCCGAGCAGGGCGGGGAATCGCATGGCCACTCACCCCTCCCTGCTCGCGCCGACGAGGGAGTGGGGCAGGTACGGCCAGGCGGGCTCGACGTATGCCTCGGGATCGGTACGGCGCAGGTACTCCTCCAGCCCTGCGGCCTGCTGTGCGGCCCAACTGATCTGGGCGTCGTGCAGCTTGAGGAGATCGGCGCTGCCGATCCGGCTGTGTTGGGTGCCGATCCGCCAGGCGATGCGGGCCGCGGCCAGGGCGTCGGCCTCGGCGGTGTGCGCCGACTCGTGGCGTACGCGGTAGTGCGCGGCGAGTGCTGGCAACTTGCGGGAGCCGCGCCGGTAGCGGTCGATCTGCCGGTCGAGCACCAGCGGGTCGATGACTGGCGCCACGTCCAGGCCCGCCAGGCGCTCGACGAGGGGGAGCACGCCGTGCCGGCGCGCCTCGCGGTCGAGCAGGGTGAGGTCGTAGCGGGCGTTGAAGACCACCACCGGAACGCCGGCGCCCAACTGCTCAGCCAGAGCCGCGGTGATGTCGTCGACGACGTCGGCGGCATCGGAACCCTCGGCACGCGCCTGGTCGGTCGTGACTCCGTGGATCGCCGTGGCCTGCTCGGGAATCTCGACGCCCGGATCAGCCATCCACGTGCGGCTGTCGGAGGCCCGACCGCCGCCGACGGCGACCACGGCCGCGGTGACGACACGGTCCTTCTCCGCGTCCACGCCGGTGGTCTCGGTGTCGAAGGCCACCATCCGGCCTTGCGCCCAGAGGGAGTTGACACGTGCGGTCATCACGCAGCCCTCCCCTCGCGAGCGCGGGAGGCGCCGAGTCGTCCGGCTCGGCGACCGTTGACCGTTTTCTGAGTGCTGGCGGGACCGTCAGCGGTAAGCCAACCGCCACCGCCGCGCTTGACGACGTACATGGCCTCGTCGGCACGCCGCAGAGCGAGCGCCAGATCGGGTCGCGGCAGTTCGCCGCTCCAGCAGGCTCCGATCGAGGCGCCCAGCTGAAAGCGGTCGCGGCCGTGGTCGACGGGAAGGCACAGCCCTCGGTGCAGCGTGGCTAGCGACCGGTGAAACGCCTCCGGATCGCCAGCGCGCACGGCGAGCGCGAACTCGTCGCCGCCCAGGCGAGCAGCGGCGCCGTCGGCCGGCCGGTCATCCAGCCATTCCGTCAACCTGGAGCCGCTGGCACGGATGGCCTGGTCGCCAGCCGCGTGGCCGTAGGTGTCGTTGACGGCCTTGAATCCATCCAGGTCGATGAGGACCACGGCGCAGTGGCCCCCACGCAGCATCCGCGCGGCACGCCGCTCGAAGGCGGTACGTCCGGGGAGGCCGGTGAGCGGGTCGCGGCGCGCACGGTCAAGCTGGCGACGCATCCACACCGTGTGGAAGCCCCAACCGGCCAGCGGTACGGCAGCCGTGGCCGCAGCTATCAGAGCGCTCATGCGGCCCTCCCCGTACGCGCGGGCTGGCAGCTGTGGGCGCGGGCAGCGCGGCGAGCGGCCTTCTGGCTCCGGTACGTACGGCGCCAACCGCAGTCCGGGCAGCGGGTCTTGGCACTCATGCGATCCGCCTCCCAGCCAGCGGCAGCGGCCCGGTGAGCAGCTCCTCGGCCAGCTGCGGCTCGTACTCGGGTAGTTGACCGAGCTGGTCGAGGGTGTCGATGAGGACGGAGAGCGGCAGTGCATGGCCGTCGTAGTGCGCGACGACCGCGGCGCGGGACGCGCCCAGCAGCTCGGTGTGGTCGTGCCGCAGCGCGGCCAGCTGCCGACGCAGATACGTGTTGCTGCGGGCGAGTTCGGAACGTGTCGGGGTCGACATGTGAGGAGAAACCTCCACAAGTAGGGCACCACCGGGCCGCACGGGGCTAAGGCGACGGGCCTGCGGCCCGGCGGAGTCAGGACGAGCGAGAGAGCAGAGAGCGGGTCAGCGGTAGGTGGTGAGGCTGCGCATCACCAGCACGCAGCACGTGATCGCGACAGCCGAGATGCCGACAGCGATGGCGACCACGGCGACCGACAGCAGCAGTGAGACCAGGACGACGCCCACCGCCAGCGCGCCGGCGGTGCCGACACCCACAGCCGAAGGCTTGAACTGCCGTCGTGCAGGCGCCTGTTGACCGTGGTCGTGATGCGAGCAGCAGCTTGGCGCCGCATTCGTGTGCGGGCCGACGGCTACCGCATGCTCGGCTGGCGGTTGGGCCGCCGGCGCCAGTGAGGCGAACTGCCGGCCGGAAGCGTCCGTGAGCACGTACGCCTGGCTGGTCTGCGAGTTCGTGTGCTCGGTCATGCGGCCTCACCGCCGACCTGCCGTGCCCGCTTGCGCCGCAGCGCTCGGCGCTGGTTGGCGGTCAGACCGCCGAAGACGCCGAACTGCTCGTTGTTCTCCAGCGCACGCTCCAGGCACGCCGCCCGCACGGGGCAGGACTCGCAGATACTCTTGGCCAGTTCGATGTCCGCGGGCCGGTCGGTGAAGAACAGCTCGGTCTCCACCTCGACGCACGCGGCACCGGCCTCCACGTCCGGGTCGGCGCCCGGCACCGGCGGGCCACCGGGTCCACGGCGGTTCGGGTGCACGTACGGCGCCTTGGCCTGGCGCAGGTGCGGGCGGGAGGAGCCCACCACGCGGATCGTCACAGGACGAACAGTCATCTCAGCGCACCCCCTCACGCTCAAGCTGCGGGCCGGGCGTCCACATGTGGCCGCAGCTCCCGCACACCTCGCGGGCAGCCGTACGGCACCGCGAGACGGACGTCGCGCTCTGGCAGCGCGGGCAGCGAGCCGTCGCGCAGGCAGGACGCTGGTCGTAGAACGGACGCGTCGACATCACGCCGCATCACCACCGCGGCCGGTGTCAGGGCCCTCGACCGGGGCGTAGACCTGCACCTGCCGGCCGCCGACCAACACATGGGTCTCGAACAACCACGTGCGGTCCTTGAGGGGCTTCACCAGGGCGATACCGCCAGCCTCCTGCGCGATACGCGCGACCGCCTCGCACCGCTCCCCCGGCTCACCGTCGAACTCGGAGACCTGCACGCCGATCGAGCCGTCGGTATGCACCACCACGTACAGATCAGGAAGGCCAGGAAAGCCCTCCAGGAAGTCCGCGATCAGCCGCAGACTCGCGACTGTGCGGGACCTGCCCAGCTCATCCGGCCGGGCATCGACCGCCACATCGGCGGTACGCTGCTCATTGAGCATCGTTGAACTCCTCAGTTCACTCGCGATGTCGGGCCTCGGTGAGGTTGACCAGGAGTGGCAGCTCCCGTTCGGCCGTTCTCGCCGGGGCCTCTTGCTGTTCTCCGTCAGGCGGCCTCGACCGCCGGCGCCGTGCCCGCCGAGCTCACGTACGCGTCGTACGCGGGCCGCGGGATCCGCAGAGTGCCGCGGCCGGCACCCACACGGATGGCATGCAGCCGACCGGCCTCGATCTCGCGGTAGACAGTGGCCACGTGAACGTCGAGAAGTGCGGCGATGTCCTTCACCTTCAGCGGCCGCTGGTTGGTCGTCGGCTTGGACAAGTTGAACCTCCTGAGTACGTCGCAAGGGGCGCTGCTTTCGCATGCACCACCTTGCTTTGCCGTATGTACATGGTTGAGCTATGTGCACATAGTTGTCAAGCGATCGTGTTGCCTTTCTCGGCGAGAACCTGCTCGTTCCCCGGTCATCTGCGATGTGCTCAACTAGGTACGGCGACGACCAGGTGCACATAGGAGGATCCGGAGTGGGCGAGCAGACGGGGCTGCCTGAGTACCGACGGGTCATGAACGACCTGCGGCGCCAGATCGCGAACGACGTCCTCCCGCTGGGGGAGTCCATCCCGTCGACCGCGGACCTCATGGAGGAGTACGGCGTCTCGGTCACGGTCGTCCGGCGCGCAGTCGCGGAGCTCAAAGGGGAGGGTCTGCTGCGCGGCCAGCCCGGCAAGGCCGTGTACGTGCTGGCCAAGCCGAGCGACTCGGCATCTGCCCACACTCCGGAGTACGAGGCGATCATGGGTGAGATCCGCGCGTTGAGGGGCGAGATGCAGAGCCTCGCTCGTCGGCTCGGGCAGCTCGAAGATGCGGTCGGTCCTCAGTAACGCGGCTGAACAGCTGGTTCACCCGGTCCGACAGATCGTGGGCTTCCTCAGCCATCTCCCGTAGAACTACGGTCAGTTCAGCGCGCTCGCTTTCCGTCAGTGCCATGTCCCGAGCTCCAAGCCGTGCTGCGGTTCGATCAGTTGCTCCAGTGGCTATGACGTTAGGAACGGAACGCCGCAGCACCCCGGAAAAACCTTCCGGGGTCCGACCGGACCGCGGGGTGAAGCTCTGTCCATGCGAGGAATGACGGAGAACCTGACCATCGGTGAGCGCGTCGCTTGGTACCGCCGGCGGCGCGGAATCCCCCAGGAAGCGCTGGCCGGCCTCATCGGACGTACGACGGACTGGCTGAGCAAGGCGGAGAACAACCGCATCGACCTCGACCGGCTCTCGGTCATCAAGTCCCTGGCGGACGCGCTCGACGTGTCGCTGGGCGACCTGCTCGCCGAGCCGACGCTCATGGACTGGACGGCCGACAGCGGCCGGCGCACCGTCCCCGCACTTCGCGAAGCTCTCATGGACTACCGGCAGTTGACGCCCCTGCTCGGCATCCCGACGGAGGGTGAGCCGCCGGCACTTCCGGAACTGCGCTCGAACATCGCCGACGTCCTCGACGCCTACCAGGCATCCCGCTACGGCTACGCCACTCGCCGGCTCCCGCTTCTCCTGGCGGACGCACTGCTCGCCGCCCGCTCGTACACCGGTCGCGAGGGCGAGGAAGCGAACGCACACCTGGCCATGACGTACCAGGGGGCGGCCCAGGTGCTCGGCAAGGTGGGGGAGACCGAGCTGGCGTGGATGGCCGCCGACCGAGGCCTTGCCGCGGCCCAGCAGAGCGGGAACCGTTCTGTCACCGGCTCCCTCTTCCGCTCGGTGGTGCACTGCCTGCTCTCCACCGGTCGGTTCAAGAACGCCGTCCAGCTCGTCGACGACGCCTCGACCGTGCTCGAACCAGAGCTCGCCGACGCCTCACCCGGCTACCTGTCCGTGTACGGGACGCTCTTCCTCGCTGGCTCGATGGCCGCGGCACGCGCCGAGGACCGTTCGACCACGCAGACGTACCTCCGGGAAGCCGAGAACGCCGCTCGCCGGCTCGGCGCCGACGCGAACCACATGTGGACGTCCTTCGGCCCGACGAACGTCGGCATCCACCGCGTGGCCACAGCGGGGGAGTTCGGCGACATGCAGGTCGCGGTTGAGCTCGGCCAGGACCTCGACGTTACGGCGCTGCCGACGGAACGCCGCGTACGGCACCACCTCGAGGTCGCGCGCGCCCTCAACGCCTGGAACCGTACGGACGAAGCCCTCGACAAGGTCCTCGAAGCCGAGCAGGACGCCCCCGAACAGGTCCGCCACCACTACCTGAGCCGCGAACTCGTCGTCGGCTGGGTCCGCGGCACCAAGGGCCAGCCCTCCCGGTCGGTCGCCGACCTGGCCCATCGGCTCCGCGTCGTGTGAGCCGGTTAGGGTCGGTGGGGTGAGCGAGCACCGAGCCGAGAACGAGCACGAAGCCAAGATGGCGCGCCCGCGCATGGCAGCGGGCGCGCTCTTCTTCGACGAGCACGACCGAGTGCTCATGGTCGAGCCCGCGTACAAGGACTACTGGGACATCCCTGGCGGCTACGTCGAGAAGGGCGAGTCCCCCCGCGAGGCGTGCATCCGCGAGGTCCGCGAGGAGCTGGGCATCACGCCAACGATCGGCCGACTCCTGGTCGTCGACTGGGCACCGAACCCGGGGGAGGGGGACAAGGTGCTGTACCTCTTCGACGGGGGAGTACTGAGCGGCACCGATACCGAACGTGTGGTGCTGCAGACGGACGAACTGGTCGGTTTCGCGTTTCACGATGTCAACAAGTTGGTTGCTGTGACGATCTCGCGACTCGCTCGACGCATCGCGGCAGCTGCTTCAGCTCGACGGAGTGCGAGCGTTGCCTACCTGGAGCACGGCGAACCAGCGGAAGGGCCCACCTTCCACTGACCTGTGCAGTCCTGACGTGTAATGCGGCTGCCTGGCAGTCGCACTGCATGCAGCCAACGTTTGTTTACCACTCGCCATGTTGTACACCGTGATCGAGTCATAATTCGCTGGCGCTCATGAGTGTGAGATCGGCCTAATCATGCGTGCTCATCGGCGCGGCCGCATGCTCCATTTTCCCCTCAGCAACACCTGTATCGCGAGATACACGGGCCTGGCTGGAATTCAAGGGTTGCGGTGTGGCAACTTCTGAATGGGGAAAATCTTTTCGATTGCCCTTAACTCTGATCACCCGCAGTCTGGAGCCCTTGCGTACCGAGATTTCTCGATCGGCGACAAGGGATCACTCAGGGGTGGGGGATTTGGATGTTCTGCAAGTAGCTACGGGTGCCTCCAGTGTGCTGGTGGCTGAAATGTTGATGACCGGTTGGAGGTCCGTTCGCAACACGATGTCCGGAATCTTTGGTCGTGGAGGCGAAAAGTCGGCCGAAGAGGAGCTGCAACTTCTGGACGCCGCCCATCGGCGCCTCAATGAGAGTTCAGACAATGAACGTGATGCTCTCGTCGGGGCAGTGCAGCAGGAGCTGACAATTCAACTCGCAGCCTTTCTGCAAAAGAACCCGGATGCCGTTACTGAACTCCAGGCGCTGGTGGATAATGCAAGCGAGACACCCGACAGGTCGGGCATGCAAGTAAATGCACACAGCAACACCGATAGTCAGGTAATCGTCTCCGGTGGGTCCGTCAGTCCCGGTGGCAGCATCGTCTACCGAGCACCGGAGCGAGACGGGTGAGTGAAAGTACTCTCCCTACACGTATGCCACATTCCAATGATTTCCCCCGGATTGACCCCCCAGTGACATCGCTGCACGTATCGGTTGAGGGTAATGATCGCTCATCGATCATCATCGCCGGAGGTTCCGTAAATACCTCGGGCAAACCACCGCTACCCTCAATCGACATTCCGAGAAGTGACATCGAAGCTGTACGGAAGGCCTGGGTGCCGCTCACTCCCAGCGGGGATAACATCCCCACGGCTACCGAAGCTGCAGAGTTGTTAGACGGCATAGGACCCGGAATTGCAGTCGTCTCCGGTCCCCCTGGATTCGGCAAGCGCGCTATCGGGATCAGGGCTTTGTCGAAGACCTCAAGAATACTGGAGAGAAGGGGTCGACAAGCCCTGCTACTGAAGGAGATACGGCCCGACTGGGAGACCCCTGAAACCCCGGATACCTCGTTGTTGCCTGATGAGCCCGGCACCGGCTACCTACTCGATGTCGCGGCAGAGATCGGTGCCTGGAAGGACCAGCGCCGAGTGGCCAACGAGTTGATCAGTCATGGTGAGGCCCTGCGACGAATAGGATCTTACCTGGTAGTTATCAGTGATGAGGCCGGCTGGCCCGAGGAAGTTTCGGGGACGCTAGCCAAAGTGGTCGTTCGAGTCAAAGGCAGACCATCACCCCATCTCGTAGCGCGGGCTCACTTGGAACGCGTCCACTGCATGCCGGAACGCGGACAGTGGCTCAAGTGGCCTACGAACGATTCAGAGATGGTGGGGGAGGCAGCACACCTCCTCAGCGACCGTTCTAGTCCGGCGGACGCCACACGACTCGCGGGCATCCTGGCTTCTGTTGACTACACACCCGCTGGACTGGCGTCGGCCATAGAGCAGTTCCAGCAGTGGACCGCTGAAGTCGACTCTGTATTCAAGCGCACATTGGAGAGCCCGGACGACCGTGCCTTACTAATCGCAGCAATCTTTCTGAGTGGTGAGGACCCGCTAGCAATTCAGAGCGCTGCCCGCAAACTACTTAACGAAGCGCCCGTGCGGGATGTTCGCACGATCTTAAGTGGGCCCGACCTAACCGCTCGCTTAGAAGGCGTCGGAGTAGAGGTCGCTGGACGGCGAGCAAATGTGGACCACAAACCGGGCTATGCGCGTGCCGTGCTGCTCCATTTGTGGCGGCAGCGTGCCGATATCCACGGTCCATTGCTGGAATGGGTCGACACGATCACCGGACCCAGACAGCCCGGTGTTATCCGTCTGGAATACATTAGCGACCTCTTGGTTCAATTGGCCGTTGCCGAGAGTGATATCCGCGTCATTGACCAGATTCGCAACTGGATCGACAACGGGAACGACAGCGTCGAGCATCAGCAATTGATTGCCGACGTGCTAACCACCGCTGCAGAGGCTGACATATTCGGACCAGCGGTCCGCGCTCGACTTCTCACTTGGGCTCAGGACGACTCTGAGGCGGTAGCGCGGGTTGTTGCGCTTGTGTGCCAAGGTGCATTCGCAGATCGCTATCCCCGTCAGGCGATGGTCCGCCTGCGACATATCCTCAGTCGACGTGAGCGTGATAGCGCAGTGCGAATTGCGGAAGAGGCACTGCACATGCTCGCCCTTCGCGAAATGCATCTGCCACGGGTCTGGGAGTCAGTCACTAAATGGACCAAGGAAGGGAATGGCCTAGCTGGTCACCGAGCCTTTCTCTCACTTGTCGATCCATATCCTGATCCTTCAGTGGTGCAGCTCTTGTTGGAGGCTGCTGGGAAGGGCCAACAGGTCAGGGATGCGTTGGTGGATAGTTGGAGCGCTGCTCTTGCCGACCCTCGTGTTGACACCGAATGCCGCCAACTATTAATCGCTTGGGCTCGCGTGCGCTCAGAGGGACTTGTTGCGAAGCACACGGTCACCGACATCCTTCAGGAAGTGGTTAGGCGTCACCTGTACTCCAGCCCCATCTCCGCTCTTGTATTCGGCGAACCTGAGATCCGATATGACCACGCGGTCATCGAACTGCGCAAGGATCTCAGGCTGCCCTCGTCAGAGAACAATCCGCATATCGGTGAAGATGCTGTGGAGTCCTGATCGTGTTCTATATGAACTCTCGGCGCGCCGCGCGCAGAAGGCTTCGACGCCGTCTATCTCGCTTCTCCGCCCGGGTTCCCAGCCTTTACCCAGGGATCGGGTTCAACGCTCGAATCACGGCTACGGTTCTCAACAGCCCGCCCTACCCGGCGCCAATCGACGACATAGCACACGACGTTCGAACATCCCTACGCTCAGCGCTTTCCGATCTTTCTCAGGCGTGTGATCCGTCGGATTTGCCCTCAGCTCGGGACGAGTGCTGGCGCCATATGGCCCGTGTGCGAACGCTTCCGACCACGCCGCCGATCGAATACCACGGTGCGCTCACTCTCGATCTACTCCCTCACGACCAGACCGCTGTGACTGCTCTCCTCGATGCCCAGCGTCGGCAGACTGTCGTCGACACCGTGCGGAGGCAGAGGGGGGAGGCGATCGCGCGAGAGTTGTCCGTACCAGCCGGGCTATTGGTGCGTTGGTCCGAACAGGAGCAGCCGAACTGGTCCGACCTTCCCGATCTCACAGAGATAGCCAAGACTGCGCAGGCGTTCGCGGAGTATCGGCCTGAACATGAGCGAACGCTTGAATTCGAGGCGCTCGAAGTGCTTCGCGACTTTCTGAGTAGCTTCCCTGACAAACCTCAGAAGGAGATGCTTTACACAATTCTGGCTCAAGGCATGCGGCATGCCCAAAGACCTGCGCATGCCGCACGAGTGGAGAAACTGCTCAACGGCCACCTGCGCGTCGATCCGTTGAACGATAGACGGACGACCGGCACATGAGGAGCGTGCGGGAACCTGCGTCGACGCAGTTGGCCATTGGAAGTGGATGCCGACCATGAGCACAACGCTCTGGCGCTGGCTCCTGTCACCTCGGACCAGCTGGTACGCCTGGCGCCTGACGAAGTCTCGTCCGGGGGACCTCTCCTTCGACACGGCATGGCGAGAGACGAGGATTCGCCGGCACCCTGACGAGGCGCCCTACCAAAGCAACGGTCACCGTCCCCCCAGCGACTCTCGAGAATGATCAAGGTGGGTGACTGTGTGTAGTTCATTGCTTAGTTGCGGAGCGCTGTGGCTAGCCCGAGCTTGCTAATGATTTGCTAACCGGGCTCCCGCACACCCTGCGAATCAGGTCCACAGATCCAGCGCCTGAGGCCCACTGGGGCGAGAACCACGAGGTCAGCAACCCGCGCGACCCCCACCAGCTCGCTCGTAATGCGTAGGTCGGGGGTTCGACTCCCCCAGGCGGCTCACCCTGAACCCCAGGTCGGAAGTGCTCCGACCTGGGGTTCTTTGCGTCAGCGGATGCGTCGGCGCCGCCGGGACCGCTCGCCGCGTGTCCGTCCGGTCTCAGCCCTGGTCACAGACGTGGCCCGGGGCGGCGGAAGGAAGGCGTCTCCCATGCGCCGCATCGCCTCCTTGGAGAGTTCCGACCCCCCTTCACGTACCGCCGTGTCTGACTGATCTGGGTGTGCCGCAGGATCTCCATGATCGTGGGCATGTCCACTCCCAACTCGCTGAGGATCGTGTCGGCGGTATGGCGGCTCCCGTCGTACAGGCGACGGTCGCTGATACCTGCTTCTGGGAGTAGTTCCTTGAACTCCTCCCAGTCATGTCGCGGGCCGTAGGCCCGTCCGTCCGGACGCGCGAATACCGCGTCGTGCTCCTCACACAGGTCTCCGGCCGCCTCGCGCTGCACTTGCTGAGCCTCGCCATGGGCGAGGAGGTGGGGGACGAACGGGGGCGGAATCGGTACGGGCTCCTGACTCTTCTTCGTCTTGGGGCGGGTGAAGACCAGTCCGCCGCCCTGGCGGTCAGGGCAAGCGCTCGCGTGCCGACGACAGCGCTTCGGGCAGGGGGGCGGGCAGCCGCGCTTGTAGTGCTTGTGGGCGGTGCAGAGTTCCGGGCACGGTTCGAAGCGGTGCAGTCGTGCTCCACAGGCGTGCGGATTTTTGCAGCTGTGCTGCCAGGTAAGCCGTTGAAGCTGCCAGCGCGGGTGGAACAACTCCCGTTCCAAGTCCACGTACTGCCACCGCAGTTCCAGGCATTCGCCCTGCCGGAAGCCCATGCCCACGCCGATGATCCAGCGCAGGGATGTTGGGCGCTTGGCTGCAGCCAGTAGGAATGCCCGAGCCTCCTCCATGGTGAGGGGATTCGCCTCGACCTCGTCCACCGAGGGCGGGTCCACCAGCGTGGCGACGTTCTCTGAGATGTTCGATTCGTGACGCGTGGGTTAGCTCGCCTGCGGCGTAAGGCTCGCGACGTACTGCTCAAGCTCGTCGCGTCGGATGCGCCGCAGGCGGCCCAGCTTGATCTACTTCAGGCGGTGCAGCAGTTCTTGCGCCTGTTGGAGGGGCCATCCCGTCCGCGTGCGGAACTCGTCGGCACCCAGGTGTTCACCGGTCCGGTCAGCCAGTTCGTCGATCCGCTTCATCTGCTCTGTCCGGATCTCGACCCGCGTATCGGGGGACGTGCGCTCGGCGCGTACGGCTGACAGGAGTTCGGGAAATTCGGTTCAGGCCGCATATTCCTCGAGGAGATACGAGGCCTGGTTGTTCGACGACGTGCCGATCGAGGAGTACGACCTCGACGACCTGCAACGCCACATGGGCGTCATCTTCCAGGACTTCATCCGCTACGAGATGCCGGTCCGCGACAACATCGGCTTCGGCCGCATCGATGCTCGCGAGGACGCCGGGCGCGTCGCCGAGGCGGCACGCGCCGCCGGTGCCGACGCGATCGCCGAGGCGCTGCCGCGCGGCTACGACACGACGCTGGGCCGTCATTTCGAGGACGGCCACCAGCTCTCCGGCGGCCAGTGGCAGAAGATGGCCCTGAGCCGGGCGTTCATGCGCCGCGCCCCCCTCGTCGTCCTCGACGAGCCGACGGCCGCCATCGACGCGGAGGCCGAGGCGGAGATCTTCGGCCGGCTCAGGGACGTCGCCCGTGGTGCCACGTCCCTGGTCATCGCCCACCGCTTCTCCACGGTCCGAATGGCGGACCGGATCGTCGTCATGGAGAACGGCAAGGTCATCGAGCACGGTGTGCACCAGGAACTCATGAGCGCCGACGGCGTCTACGCCCGGCTATTCCGTCTCCAGGCCTCGGGCTATCTCACCGAGGCCACGTCTCCCTAGAGGTCGAGCGATGCACGTATCCGTCCTGTACCCCGTGATGCCGACGGACCCCCGGCCCGTGGCTCCCTTCGCCGCGCTCGTCTCTGACGGATGGGCGGCCCGCCTCTGGCAGGGGCAGTCGCTCAGCGCCGACACCCAGCAGGTCTTCGCGTATCTGGCCGGCATGGGCCATCGCGTCCCGGTCGGCACCTCAGTCGCTCTCATGCCACTCCGGCACCCGCTGGACGCGGCGATCCAGGCGCGCTCGCTGGCTGTGCTCACCGGGCACCGCATGGTCCTCGGACTCGGCCCCGCGACACCCGACTTCGTCGCCGGGCTGCACGGGAAACCGTACGACAGCCCGCGCGACACCTGTGTGGAGTATCTGACCGAGGTCCGGCGGCTGATCGGGACCGAGGACGGGGACGCCGCAGCCGCCGCCGGCGCCCCCGTCGGCCTGCCAGGACTGCCGCACCCGGGTGTGGAGGTGGGACTCGGCGTGCTCCGGCCGACACTGGCGCGCGCGGCCGGCCGGGTGGCTGACACGGCGATCAGCTGGATGACCCCGCCCGGTTACGTCGGTGACACTCTGCTGCCCGCCATGGCGAAGGGGGCGGCCGAGGCGGGCCGCGCCGTGCCCCGAGCCGTCACCGTCGTGCACGCCGCCGTCGACCGCCCCGGCCGCAACGCCTACCGGCTCGCCTACGCGGCGGCCCACCTTCACCTCGCCGGACCGCACTACGCCGACATGCTGCGCCGCGCCGGCCTGCGCGTCCACCACAGCCGCCCGAACTTCGGCGCCCGCGCCCTGGTCGACGCCGGCGTCTTCCTCCACGGCACACCCGAGGACATCGCCGGGCGGCTGGCCGATTACGGTCGGGCGGGGGTGGACGAAGTTGTCGTCAACATCGCGGGCGTGTATGCCGAGCATGGCCAACCGGACGCCGTGCGGGACCTGCGGGAGATCCTCGCGGCCTGCCGGGAGGCGACAAACTGACCCACGACTGGGTGCGTGCGGCCCGGGCGCACCGACGCGCCGCCCGGACGCACGCAGGGAGGAGAGGCACCACCGTGCCCGACGACATCGTCCGCTGGCTGACCGAGCACGCCCACCCACTGAGCACTCTGACACCCGGCGCGCCCACGCAGGACCTGAAGCCTCTGGGCGAGGCCCTGCGCGGGACGCGGATCGTGGGACTTGGCGAATCGACCCACGGCACCGCCGAGTTCTTCCGGCTCAAGCACCGCATCATAGAGTTCCTGGTGCTCGAGGAGGGGTTCACCACCCTCGCCATGGAGGCCAGCCAGTCCGCCGGCCATGCGCTCGACGCCTACGTGCGGCACGGCATCGGCGATCCCGAAAGGCTCGTCACCCGGCTAGGCTTCTGGACCTGGCGCACCCGGGAGATGGTCGACGTCGTCGAGTGGCTACGCGCCTACAACCGCCACCTGTCGGAGGAGCGCCGAGTCCGCTTCGTCGGCACGGACCCCCAGCGCTGCGCTGACTCCGCCGACGCCGTCGCAGCCTTCCTGCGCCGGACGGTGCCCGTACGGGCCGGGGACACCTACGCCCTTGAGGTGCTCGCCCAGGCCCGCCCGGCCTCGCAGCCCGACCCGGAGCGGGCGCTGATGCGGCACGCCGAGGAGATCGCCCGCCTCGTCGCGGACCGGCGTGAGCGGTCGGGGCCTGGCGACGGCGCGGACGAGGCCCTGGAGCACGCGCGGATCCTCGTCCGCGCCGCCGACCTGGTGACCCGCCCCTTCGACCCCTCGGCCGGCGAGGACAGCATGTTCGCCGCGCGCGACCGCTACATGGCCGAGGCCGTTACACGCCTCGTGGACGACGACCCGGGGGCGCGCGTCATGGTCTGGGCGCACAACGGCCACATCGCCAAGGGCACGTACGGGGTACGGGTTCCTGCCCTCGGCAGCAGGCTCCGGGAACGGTACGGCGACGCCTACTACGCCCTGGCCCTCTTCTTCGGCAGGGGATCCTTCCTCGCCCGGCGCGGCGACGACCTCCAGGGTCCTCCGGTACCGCACCGTATCGGCACCGGCATACGTTCCCTGGAGGCGCGGCTCGTAGATGCCGTACGTGGCGACTACTACGCCGACCTGCGGACCGGAACCGCGCCCTGGCTGAACAGCCCGCAGGCGCAGCGCAGCTTCGGCGCGAACGTCCCTCGGTTCGCCTACCGCTTCCACACGGCCCCGCTCGTTCCGGCCCAGGACTACGATGGCCTCGCGTTCGTCGCGCGCTCGACCTGCTCCCACCCGCTGCCCGGGACCGGGGTCTGATGTCCTCGCGTCAGGGCCACAGGTCGAGCGCGGCGTTCAGAGTGAGCTTCCACATCGGCTCAGCGCCGGTCCCGAAGGCGGCAGCGAGGGCGTATCCCACGGACGCGTCGTACGGGTCCGGAATCCGACCGGAGTCGCCTTCCGTCTCCCACTCCGCGGTTACGTTCCCGTCGCCGGACGACGTGAAGACACCGAGCAGCCAACCGTCGCACAGCAGTCTGCTGGTGCCGAGGGAGTCCGGCACCAGCAAGTATCTGCGCCCCCGCGTCACGGAGACGACCTCCACCCGGTACGACCGCCGGGTCAGGAACCCCTTGGCAGGGCGCAGGGCCTCCTCGGCGACGTCGACGGCCAAGGTGAGCCGCTCGGGGTCGCGGGTACCGATCGGCACTTGGCTCTCCGGAGTTGTTCCGGGAGCACGGCGGACCTCGACCGTCGGTAGTCCGTCACCGCTCACGGTCAACGTCCCTGCCTCGTGATCGAGTGCGATGACGACCGGGCCGAAGCGCGAGTCGTCGGCGGGCCCGTACACGAGCGGCTCCATCGGAACGCCTCCCTCTTGATCACCCGGACGATCGTCCTGCGACCAGTCTCCGCCAGGCGTCCAGGCTGGGCACACGGCCGGGTTGGCATTTGGACTGCCGCGTCTGGGCGTGCAGGGCGGTGCCCCACAACCTCCCACCCTCTTACGTAGGAGGAAGTGGAAGACATCCGCAGGCGCCCCTGGTGAAGACCCCACGCGAGGTGCGGTGGCTCTCGTCCAGGTGGGTCGTGGCGTGGGGGCTGAAGTGCCCCTTGCGCAGGGGGAACCCGATGACCCGGACGACGAGGAATGCAGCAGCGCGACAGGCAGCACGGTACTCCGCTGCGAGTTGCCCAAATCGCCAAGTGCTGATGAGATCGCCGATCTGCTGAATCAGCTCGAAGGAGATCCGGCTCTACTTGCCAAGTGTGCCGAGACGAAGGTCGGATCGGCGCTCGCGGGCACGGGATTCGTCGTTCCAAGGACTACGTCGGCTGAGCTTCGGGGTTGCGAGTGGCTGCGGCTGGACCTCCGGGTCAGGCACGCCGAATGCGTGAGCGATGCGTGAGCGGACGGGACAGCACTCCTTGGATCAGGGATCACCGGTCACCAGAGCACCCGTCGCTGACCAGCTAAAACGACATTCCGCCCCAGCGTTCAGCACACCCCATCACGATCTTGCAGGCCTCGTAATGCGTAGGTCGGGGGTTCGACTCCCCCAGGCGGCTCGCAGGTCAGAGGCCCTATCCGACGTCGGGTAGGGCCTCTTTGATCTTGCTTGCTGATTGGTGCTGCAGCTTTCACAGGGCGCTGTCGAGTCGGTCCAGGATTCGTTCGAGGTTCGCGGTAGTGGTGGCGAAGTTGAGTCGGGCGTAGGCCGAGCTCGTCACTTCGGTGTGCTGAGTGAATTCGGCACCGGAGTTGAGGTACACGAGTGCGCGCCGGAGCAGGGTGGCTGCGGGGTCGGGGCCGAGGTCTGCGCGGGTGAAGTCGATCCAGGCGAGGTAGGTCGCTTCCGGGGGGAGGTAGCCGAGTTCAGGGTGGGCGCGGGCCCAGGCGGTGACGCGGTCACGGTTGCGGGTGAGCAGGGCGCTGGTGGCGTGTTGCCAGTCGTGGGATTCGCGCCAGGCGGCGACGGTGGCGATGCGGCTGAGGACGCTGGGGGTGCCGAAGTAGTCCAGCGGGGCGCGGTCGAGAGCGTCGGCGGTGGGCGCGTATCCGAGGTGGGCGACCGCGCAACGGGTACCGGCGAGGTTGAACGCCTTCGTCGCCGACGTCGCGGTGATGGTCAGGTCCTCCGTGGCGGGGTCGAGGCCGGCGAAGGGGATGTGCCGGTGCGGAGGGTGGGTGAGGTCGGCGTGGATCTCATCGGCCAGAACGGGGACTTGGTGCTGGGCCGCGATGTCGGCAAGCCCACGCAGCTCGGTGGCGCTGAACGTGTGCCCGGTCGGGTTGTGCGGGTTGACCAGCACGAACAGCCGAGGCCGTTCGGTGGCGAAGACGGCGCGGTGACGGTCGAGGTCGAGTTCCCAGCCGCCGGGGGTGCGGTCGAGGGGCAGCGGCACGATCCGGCGTCGTGCGCGGTTGATCGCGGCGAGGAACGGTGGGTAGTTCGGCACGTGCAGGGCGATAGGTTCGCCGGGCTCGGTGGTGTGTTCGATGACGATCTGCAGGATCTGGATCAGGTCGCTGAACACGCGGGTGCGGCGCTCACGGGGCTGCCATCCGTAGTGGGACCGCATGCGGTCGGTGAACGCGTCGACGACGGGGTCGCCGTCGGGCCAGTGGGGGTAGCCGAGGTCCTGACGTTCGATGGTCTCGAGCATGCGGGCGCGGACGGGTTCCGGGATGCCGATGTCCATGTCGGCGACCCAGGCAGGCAGGACGCCGGCGTCGACGGCGGTCCACTTGGCTCCGTGGCCGGCCCGCAGCCGGGTCGGGTCCAGCTCAGGACAGGGCGGGGCACTCATGTGGTCTCCAGCGGCCGTACGGGCGCGGCGGCGAGGACGTCGCGCAGGGTCTCCATCTGCCCGTGGTGCTGGGCGAGTTCTTCGAACACGTGCTGCAGCGCGCCGCCCTGAGTGAGTCGGGTGGGCGGGCCGAGGAAGTCTGCCGGGGGCTCTTGGAGCAGGGCCTGCTCCGGGTGTGTGCCGGCGACGTCGGTGTGCATCTGGGCGCGCATGGTCGCGCAGCGCTCGACGAGCAACTCGACCGGGCCGGTGGCGGCGAACTCGGCGTCGCGGTCGCGGTCGACCGGACGGCCGCGGATGAACCCGCCGACCCAGGTCTCGATCACGCACAGGCAGTGGTGGAGCAGCGCGTACGGCGAGTTCGCGCCGGGGTAGGCGGCCCGGTTCGCGCGTTCATCGCCGAGCTCGACCACGATTGCGGCCATCCCGTCGAGCGCGCGATCGGTGAAGTACAGGTAGTCCTCGCGGCTGAGCATGCCACTCCAATCGTCACCGGTTCAGACGGTGACGAGGTTTGCGCGACTCGATGTCACCTGTCAAGGTGGTGACGTGGAATTCACATTCGTGAGCGGTAGTGCGGCACTGGATCTGGCGGGCACGCTGAAGTGGCGTCTGACCGAACCGGAGGAGCTGCTGGCCGGGCCGGCCGACTTGGAGCGCTGGCTCGACGCCTCCGCCGACCTGCCCGGTGACGTCAGCGTCACCCAGGACGCGTTCCGGCAGGCCGTCATCCTGCGCGAAGCGGTCTACCGGCTCGCCACCGACCGGCTCGCCGAGCGCGGGTTCGACCGCCGAGCTCTCGACACCCTCAACGACCTCGCTCGAGGTGCGGGTCTGACTGTGCAGCTCAGCGACACCGGAACCCGTCGGACCGGCAACATCGACGCCGTCCTGGCCGAACTGGCCCGCGACGCGGTCACCGTCCTCGCCGATCGCGAGGCTCACATGAAGGAGTGCGGCCGCCCCGCTTGCACTCGCATCTATCTCGATCGTTCCCGCGGAGCCCGCCGTACCTGGTGCGGCATGGACGAGTGCGGCAATCGCGTCAAGGCCGCCGCCTACCGGGCGCGCAAGCGCCGGACCGGCACCGCGGCCGCCTCCTGAGCCGATGCGTCACCGCTCATACCAGTGACGTGCATCGACTCGAAGGGCAGCCCGCTGTGGACTCCTCATCCCTGAGTGCGATGGGGCGCATACGTCGAGCGGTGAGCCTGGCTTCATGATCGCCGGCCGCCGGCGCTCTCCGAGCGTGCCCCCTCGCGTCGCGGTGAAGGTGTTGCCGAAAGGTGTCCGACAGGCTCGTGCCGTCGGCTGTGCCGGCCGCTACGGTAAGGCGGCCGGCACAGACATTCGTGATCCGGGGGCTTCCCGTGTTGCTGCACCTTCTGATCATCTGCGCGTGGATGGTCTATCTCCTCGGCTTCGTCCTGCTGTTGGCCGTTCTCGACAACTTCCGCAGCAGGCGGACCCTGCTCCGCCTCATGCTGTGTACGGGCAGCCTGATCGTCAGCGGCATCATGCTGGGGGTGGCCGGCAACGCCGACATACCGGATGACTACGCCGACACCGCCCTGACCCGTCCTCTCGACGCCGCGGCCGACTGGCTGCACTACGCGCTCGTCGTCACGACCGTCGCCGTGTTCGTCCTGGCCGCGATCCGCAGCCTCCCCGCCTTCCGCACCACGCGGTGAGGGACTGCCGAATCATGAAGCCTCAGCGGCGCTGACGGAACGGCTGACGGGGGCTCACGGGCCGCTCTCCGTTCGAGGTTCCGGCCGCTCCACGGCGCGGAGGCCGGTTCCTGTCCCGGAACCGGCCTCCCGGGGCCAGACTGCCGATGGGCGGGGCCCGTCCGTGGGACGCTCACACGGCAGCGGTACAGGTTCCTGACGAGGGCGAGGCCCTCAGTCGCTCTTCGCCTCCGCCGGCGCGGGTGCGTGGCCGCCGGACGGGCCGTCCGGGACACCCGCGGGCCGCGGTGTGCGGCGGAACCCCTGCGGCAGCCGGTGCCGGACCAGCCGCCAGACCAGCAGCAGCGCCGCCAGCGCGGCCAGGAACGGCAGCGTGGCTCCGACGACCACCGCGATCCAGCGCAGCGTCGTGATGAACGCGTCCCAGCCGCCGCCCAGCGCGTCCGCGAACCCCGTCTCGTCGTCCCGCTCCTTCTTCACCTCGGTCTCCGAGAGCACGAGTGTGATCGTGGCCATGGCCGTACGGTCCTTCAGCGACGCCTGCCGTGCCTGAAGGGACTCCAACTCCGCCTGGCGGGTGCTCAGCTGGCCTTCGAGGGAGACGATGTCGGACAACTCGGTGGCCTCGTCCATCAGGTCCCGCACCCGTTCGACGCTTGCCTTCTGCGAGGCGATCCGGCTCTCGACGTCCACCACCTGGTCGGAGACGTCGTCGGCCGACACCTTCCGCTCGATGAGCTTTCCGCCGCCCGAGAGGTCCGCCAGGACGTCCGCGTACTTCTCCTGCGGTATCCGGAGAACCAGACGCGACCGCTCGTGGCTCCGGCCGTCGCGGTCGGTGGTCTCGTCCCCGATGTAGCCGCCCGCGGCCTCCACCGTTGTCCGGGTGTCGTCGAGCGCGGACGGCACGTCCTTGACCCGGACCGTGAGCTGGGCCTTGCGGACGACGTGATCCGCCGCGATCTCCGGGGGCTGCTGCTCGGCCGAGCCGTCCCGCTCGCCCGGCTTGCCGGTGGCTTTCGAGTCCGCGGCGCTGCCGGCCGCTTCGCCGGCGCGGGCCTCGCCGGCGCCGGTGTCGCTCCTGCCGGGCGCCTCTTTCGTGTGCTGCTGCTGCTGCTCGGTCGTCGAACTGCTTGCCTCCGTACCGGAGTTGCTGCAGCCCGCGACGGCCAGCGCCGCGGCCAGCACTCCGGCCGTGAGCAGCGCGAGCGACCGGCGTGGCGGCCGGCCGGTGCCTCGCCGGTTCCGATTCGCGGGCGGTGCTGGATCGTTCATGAGGAGTCCCCCTGAGGCGGTGCGCGAGCTGTCGTTGTCGCCGTTTGGACGGGGCGCGCAGGGGGCGGGTTGCCGGACGGCAGTCGCAATGCCGTCTCGGTCGGGCCTCGATCAGGACCCGTTCGGCTGCCCCGTACAACCTTCGAGGTCGGAGGCTGGTCGCGGCGCGGTCGGATGTCGCCGGCTGCCGCCTGCTGCTGGCAAGGGCGTTCCGCTGCCGCCCGGGCTCCGGCCCGGCGACCGCCCTCGGTTCATCGGCGGACTCGCCTCAGCTCCTCGGCGGGTTCGTGCTCAACTGCCGTTCGTCCCGGGCGATTCCAGCAGCTCGGGGCCGTTGTTGCGGACGTTGTTGACCGCGGTGGACACCGCCCGTGCGTCCAGGTGGCCGCCGGCGGGTGAGGTCAGCAGAGCGCGGAGCTCGTCCGGGTCCTCGTGTGCCGGGTCGAGCCAGGCGGCCTGGTCGGCGGGGTCGATGCCCAGCGGCATGCGCGGGTGGACCCTGCCGGCCGCGTCGGTGGCTTCGGTGGTGATGATGGTGCAGGTCCGCCACCAGGCCCGCGGGTCGTCCTTGTCGCGGTCCGGGTCACGCCAGATCTCGTACAGGCCCGCCAGCGCCATGACCTCGCCGTCCTCGGGGGTGATGAAGTACGGCTGCTTGTACGCCTTTTCGGTCTCGGTCGCCGGTACGGACTGCCACTCGTAGAAGCCGTCGGCAGGCAGCAGGCAGCGGCGCTTGGCGAACGCACGCCGGTAGGCCGGCTTCTCGTGGACGGTCTCCACCCTGGCGTTGATCATCTTCGCGCCGGTGTCCGGGCTCTTCGCCCAGAACGGCACAAGTCCCCAGCGCAGCGGCCGGAGTTGCCGCTCCACGACGCCGGTCTCACGGTCCACTGCCTCCAGGACCGCCCACACGTCGTCGGTCGGGGCGACGTTGTAGTTCGGCTCCGGGGCCTGTGCCTCTTCCTGGTGCCACTGGTCGACCTGGAAGAGGTCGACCAGGTCCTCCGGCCTGCGGGTGGAGACGTATCTGCCGCACATGCGTACACCCTGCCACGGGCCGCCACGCGGTGGGGCCGCTGTCGGTCTCCGGGAGGAGGCGCCGGGCGGCGGCCCCCAGGGGAGAACTCGCAGTTTCCCCGGGGCTCATCCGCTGTCCGTTGAACGCCCCGCCCACCCCTGTCAGCCTTCGTGCAGGGGCCATCACACAGAGTCGCCGGGGAGTCGGTCGGGCATGGAGAGCGGGCACTGGATCTACGCGCTGCTGGTGCTCGCCACCATGCCGCCCGTGGTCCCGAACTCCGCCCTGGTGGCCGGTGCCGGCGCACTGGCCGCGACGGGCGGCCTCAGCCTTCCACTGCTGGTGGCCGTGCTGCTGGTCAGCACGGTCGCCGGTGATCTGGGCACCTTCTGGGCGGGGCGGAGGTCGAGCGGAAGGGCCCTCGTCTGGCTCCGGAGCAGTCCCCGCCGGCGGTCGATGCTGGAGTGGACCGCCGGACGCTTCAGGCGGTACGGCGTGCCGTCGGTGATCGCCGTCCGGTTCGTCCCCGGCGGGCGGGGCGTGGGCGGGCTGACCGCCGGTGTCGTCGGCTATCCCGTACGGAGCTACCTGCTGGGCGCGGCGGTCGCCGAGGCCGTCTTCGTCTCGTGCACGGTCGGCCTCGGATATCTGGGCGGGCGCTTCGCGGTGGACGGCGCCGCGCGCTGGCTCATCGGCCCGCTGGTGTCCCTGGTCGTCGCCGGTGCGGTGCAGGCGGTGCTGCGTCTGCGGCTGACGCAGCGCCCTCCCCGCGGGTGAGCTGCACGCCTGCGCCCGGGACGCCCGGCCCCGGCCGCGGCCCTGTGCCGTAGGCGAGCGGTCCGGGGCGGAGAGGCAGCGGCTCTCACCCGAACGGATACGGTCACCTGTGCGAGGCCGGGGGTCCGGTGCACCTTTTCCGTATGCGGCATCGCAAGCCCAAGCCAAGGCGCCCCTCCAGGCTGGTGTACGTGGCACTCGTACCGCTCGCGTTCGCCATGACCTGGGAGGAGCCGGTGAGGGACGCCCTGTCGCCGACCGCCGGCAGACAGCGGCACGGCGACCCGGCGGAGGCGGACACGCCGCCCGGGCCGCCACGCCCCGACATAGTTCCGCGCAGCGCCTGGAATGCCGACGAGAGCCTCGTACGGGAGCGTGCGTCGACGATGCGGAACGTACGGGTCGTCTTCGTCCACCACACCAGCCAGCCCAACGGCTACGACTGCGACGCGGTGCCCCGCATGCTCCGGCAGCTGGAGGCGGAGCATGTCGAGCGCGGATGGGACGACCTGGGCTACAACTTCGTCGTCGATCACTGCGGCACCATCTACGAAGGGCGCTCAGGCGCCCTGTCCCGCTCGGTGGAGGGCGCGCACACCAAGGGCTTCAACGCCGGAAGCCTCGGCATAGCCGCCATGGGCACATTCGACGAGGGCGCCGACGTACCGCAGGTGATGCTCGACTCGATCGCCTCACTGGCCGCGTGGAAGCTGGGCCCCCGTGGCGACCCCCACGGCAAGGCGGAACTCGTCTCCTCCAGCGACGAGAGCCGCTTCGACGAGGGCGACCGGGCCCGGTTCGACGTCATAACGGGACACCGGGACGCCTTCGAGACCTCCTGCCCGGGCATGGGGCTGGAGAGCCGGCTCGGGAAGATACGGGACGAGGCGGAACGCCTGCGCAAGCGCGCCCAAGCGCGCACGCCGGACCGCCCCCCGACGGAGGCGGACGGCCGGTGACGGGGGCGGCGGCCCGGCCGACGGAGGCACGATCGCTCGCGCGCCCCGCCCGGCCGACCCCACCGTGTGCCGCCCTCAGGCGGACTTCAGGAAGTCCAGCAGGTCGTTGTTGAACGTGTCGTGATGATCGCCGTACAGGCCGTGCGGCCAGCCCCGGTAGATCTTGAGGGTGGGGTCCTTGACGAGTTCGGCGGTCTTCGGCGACGCGGCCTCGATGGGGACGATCTGGTCGTCGTCGCCGTGTGCGATGAAGACGGGGACGTCGATCCGGGTCAGGTCGTCCGTGAAGTCGGTCTCGGAGAACGCCTTCACGCAGTCGTACGAAGCCTTCAGCGCCACGCTCATGGCCATCATCCAGAACGCGTCACGTGTGCCCTCGGATACTTCCGAGCCTGCCCGGTTCGCGCCGTAGAAGGGTGCGGTGAGGTCCTGGTAGAACTGCGAGCGGTCCTTGCGCACGCCCTCGCGTATCTCGTCGAAGACGTCGACGGGCAGCCCCTCCGGGTTGGCGTCGGTCTTCAGCATCAGCGGCGGTACGGCGCTGAGCAGCACGGCTTGTGCCGCGCGGGCCGTTCCGTGCCTGCCGAGGTAGCGCGTCACCTCGCCGCCGCCCGTCGAGTGTCCGACGAGCGTGGCGTTGCTGAGGTTGAGCTTGTCCATCAGCTCTGCGAGATCGTCCGCGTAAGTGTCCATCTCGTGGCCGCTCCACGGCTGGGAGGAGCGGCCGTGGCCGCGGCGGTCGTGTGCGATGACGCGGTAGCCCTGGGACGCGATGAAGAACAGCTGCGGGTCCCAGACGTCCGCGGTCAGCGGCCATCCGTGGCTGAAGACGACCGGTCGTCCGGTTCCCCAGTCCTTGTAGAAGATCTCGGTCCCGTCGCTGGTGGTGATGGTGCCCATGGCGGGCTCCTTCCTCCGGTTCTGCCGGTTCTGCTCCGTGTCAGTCGGGAGGGCGGACACGTCCCACGGTCGCGCGTGAAGGTCCGTCTCGCGAACGCGGACCGGATCGTCGCCGGTCGGGGCGGGGCGTCGGCGGGCGGTGTCCGTGAGGTGACGTGATGTGTGCGATCACGTGACGCGGTGGGGGAGTTCCGTTCCGTACGACTGCGGCGGCGTCGCCGGGGAACGCGGCGAGCGCCCGGTCGCAACGGACGGGACGGACGGGAAACGGACGGACGGAGGAGAGAGGGGCCATGGGCGACTCACCCGCCGAGCAGCAGGGACAGGTGCGGCAGCAGGTGCAGCAGCAGGGACAGGGACAGGGCCACGAAACCGAAGACGTCGTGGAGTTGATCCTCAGGGACCACCGGACGATGGAGGATCTGTTCCGCGAGATGCGCAGCGTCGACGCGGACCGCGCCGCCGCCCTGCGCCGGCTCGCGGATCTGCTGATCGCCCACGCGGCGGCCGAGGAGGCGGAGGTCTACCCCGCGCTGCGCCGCTACCGGAACGTGGACGAGGAGGACGTGGAGCACAGCGTCGAGGAACACACGGAGGGCAACGAGGCGTTGCTCGCCCTGCTGGAGGCCGGCCCTCCCGGCGGTGAGGATTGGGACGCGAAGCTGGAGAACCTCGTACAGGCGGTCAGTCATCACCTGGACGAGGAAGAGCGTTCGCTCATCAACGACACCCGCGAGAACGTCGGCAGCGGTCGCCGGGCCGAGCTGGGGCGGGCGTTCGCCCGCGCCCGCCGCGACCAACTGGCCTCCGTCCCGGGGCGGGTGGAGAACGTACGCAGGATCGTGGAGGACGCCGAGGCCTCGTCCCGGAGCTGATTCACCCGGCGTGAGCTGTGCGGCGCGATGACGGTGCGGGCGTGGGGCGAACGGGGCGGCGGTGCGGGCTGATGACTGTGCGAGCCGGTGCGATGCCCGTGCGATGACGGTGCGAGGAGAGCGCGCAGGGAGTGCGGGACGGGGCGTGCGGACGGGCGGGTGAAGCCCCCGCGAGGCTCCGTGCGCCGTGTCATCGCCTTGCCGTGTAAGTCCCGTCCGTGCACGGGATGTACTTCCATCGAGCGATACGCCCGAGGGCCCGGGGGCACGGTTGCGGCAGCTGCGGCAGGTGTTCCCCGAGTGCCCCCGCGGGACGGACACCCGTCTGTCTCCCGCGGCCGCCGCGTGCTCGCCCGGCAAACCGCCCAACCGCCCACAGGCGCGGGCGACCTGCATGAGAACTCTGGTCGCGGGCCCGCAACTGCAGCCGCGATACCGGGAGTTGAAGCGCGGCAAGACCGAGCGGGGTCGGCTGCCGGGCGGCGGCGCGGCGGAGATCCGAGGCCCGCGGAGTAGTGCCTACGAGCGGAGCGCGTCGAGGTGACGGCCTGACAGCCGTCCGTCGGGCCGCACTTGTGTACCCCGGGGGAATCACGGGGAAACGCGCCGGACGCCGTCCCAGCAGCGCGGATATCCAAGTTGTCGCCACTAGATTGAGGGCTACGAAGATACGGATTGCATGATTTGGACTATGAAGTCAGTACATAAGGACCGAGAGGACGCGGGGTCTGCATGGAGCCTCGGGAGCTGTGGGAACGGCACACGGTGCTGGCGCGAGCCTTCTGCCAGAGCGACGAGGAGGTGCGTTCGGCGCAGACGACGCTGGACGACGCCCAGACGAGCCGGGTCCGTTCCCTTGCTGCGTTCGCGGTGATCGTGGGCAACGACAAGGCGGTCGCCGAGATGCTGGGCCTTCCGGAGCGGGAGGTGCGCATCGCCCGCCGCACCGTGGGACGTGACGACGCACGTTCGCTGGCCGACGACCTGCTGATGCCGCCCCTGCAACAGCCGAACCCCGGCCAGGCCGCCCACGACGAGAACGTACGGGCGCAGGACGCCCAGCACGCCCATGCGCATGCCCAGGCCGCCGCGCCCGCCGCCGACCAGATGAGTCCCGACCAGACGCAGCCCCAGCCCCTGTACCAGGCCCACGCGCAGGCTCAGGGCCACGCTCCGGGCCAGCAACAGCAGCAGGTTCCGCAGATGCCTGCCCAGCCGCAGACCCAGCCCCACACCCAGTACCAGCATCAGCACCAGGCACAGCATCACGCGGCCGCGCAGTCGTACTACCAGCCCCACGACCCGTATCAGCAGCCGCAGGAGCATTACCAGGCCTACGACCCCACGCAGTTGCCGGACCACATGGGCTGGTCGCCCGTCCAGGACGCGGTGCTCGTCGACGGCTGGCAGTCCGGTGTCGACCTGGAGATCCTCGCGCTCGAACTCGGCACCGACCTGCGGAGGCTGACCGCCCGCGCGCAGTATCTCTCCGCGCAGGGGCGGCTGTTCGTCGTGCCGGAGGAGACGGGCCGGCAGGGCGGCAAGCACCGCAGGGAGTCCGTCCCGCACCACACGGGGATCCCCGCACAGCAGATGAGCTCCCCGGGGGACATGCTGCTGCCGGACGGACTGGTTCCGGACGGATATGGCGGGTACTGGGCGAACTGGAACGAGATGCTGCCCGCTCCGCAGGGCTGACCGTCCGATGGTCCTGACTGTCCTGACGTCCTGATCGTCCTGACGTCCTTGTCGTCACGGTGAGCGACGCGCGGTCCCGGCGGCCGGGTCCGGGCGGGCGGCACATCCGCGTCTTCCCGGTCGTTGATAGCGTGTACGACCCGATGACCACCGCCTGTGCGGTGCGCCTGATGAGGAGCCTGTGACGTGACCGTCCAAGCGCTGGGACCGAGTTGGCTCGACCCGGACTTTCTGATCCAGACATTCGGTCTGATCGGCATCCTGGTGATCGTCTTCGCGGAGTCCGGCCTCCTGATCGGGTTCTTCCTGCCTGGCGATTCGCTGCTGTTCACCGCAGGTCTGCTGGTCGCGACCGATCAGTATCTGGACTATCCGCTGTGGCTTGTCTGCACGCTGATCGTGATCTCCGCCGTGCTCGGCGACCAGGTCGGCTACATGTTCGGGCGCAAGGTCGGGCCTGCCCTCTTCCGCCGCCCCGACTCCCGGTTCTTCAAGCAGGAGAACGTGGAGAAGGCGCACGACTTCTTCGAGAAGTACGGAGCCAAGTCCCTGGTGCTGGCCCGCTTCGTGCCGATCGTGCGTACGTTCACGCCGATCATCGCCGGCGTGAGCCGGATGCGGTATCGCACCTTCGTCGTCTTCAACGTCGTCGGCGGTGTGCTGTGGGGTGCGGGAGTCACCCTGCTCGGCGCGATGCTGGGGCAGATCGCCTGGGTGCGGGACAACATCGAGGCGATGCTGGTCGGCATCGTCCTGCTCTCCGTGACACCGATCGCCGTCGAGATCCTTCGGGCCCGCAGGGCGAAGAAGCGAGGGGAGAACACCGGGTCCTCGGGCTCCTCGGGATCGTCCGGGGGCGCTGCGGCCGCCGGTGCCGTGGACGCAGGGGAGGCTTCGTCCACCACGGAGAACGGCGGTCAGCGCGGGCGGCACGCCCGCCGCTGAAGCCGCCCGCCGCTGAAGCCGCGTACCGCTGAAATCGCCCGGTGAGGCCGCGCAGCACGCCCCGCTGAGGCCCGCAGCACACAGCACCCGCGACGACGAACGGCGCCCCGCCCGCCCGGTGTGAACCGGACCGGCGGGGCGCCGTTTCTGTGACCGCGGTGCGGTGGCGGCGGGGCCGCCTCAGACCTTGGCGTCCTCCTTGTCCTGGACGCCGTCGTCCCCGCCGTCCCCGCCGGTGCTGTCGCCGCCGCCCGGCCCGCCGTCCCCGCCGTCTCCGCCCGGGCCGCCGCGTCCCTCCGGACTCCGGCCACGGCCCCCGGCCAGCCGGCGCAGCCACGGCCAGGCGAGCAGCACGGCGATCACGACGTACACGGTGACCGCGAACGGCGTGTTCACCAGCCCCGTCACGCTGCCGTCGCTGATCTGCAGAGCACGGCGGAGCTGCTGCTCCGCGTTCGGGCCGAGGATCACGCCGATGATCGCGGGCAGCACCGGCAGGCCGAAGCGCCGCATCATCAGCCCGAGGACTCCGATGATCAGCAGGATCACCATGTCGATGGCCTCGCCGCCCACCGCGTACGCGCCGACCGCCGCGAAGAAGAGAATCCCCGCGTAGAGGTACGGCCGCGGCACGCGCAGCAGCTTCGCCCACACCGGTGCCATCGGCAGGTTGAGCACCAGCAGCAGCACCATTCCGACGAAGAGCGAGGCGATCAGGCCCCACACCAGGTCGGGCTCCCGTTCGAAGAGCAGCGGGCCCGGCTGGATCCCGTACTGCTGGAAGGCGGCCAGCATCACGGCGGCGACCGCCGTCGTCGGCAGACCGAGGGTCAGCAGCGAGACCAGCGTTCCGGCGGCCGATGCCGACGCGGCGGACTCGGGTCCCGCGACGCCCTCGATCGCGCCCTTGCCGAACTCGTTCTTGTGCCGGGAGAGCCGCTTCTCGGTCACGTACGACAGGAACGTGGGGATCTCGGCGCCGCCCGCGGGGATCGCGCCGAACGGGAAGCCGATCGCCGGGCCGCGCAGCCACGGTTTCCACGTACGCCGCAGGTCGGAGCCGCCGAGCCAGGGCTGCCCCACCGGTATCGACTCGCCGGCCGTCCGGTGTGCCTGGGCGGCGACCCACAGCGCCTCACCGATGGCGAAGAGGCCCACGGCGACGATGACGACGTCGATGCCGTCGGAGAGCTGGAGGCTGCCGAAGGTGAGCCGCTGCTGGCCGGTCATCTGGTCGAGCCCCACCAGGCCGATCGTCAGGCCGATGAGCAGCGCCGCGAAGCCGCGTACCCGTGAACTGCCGAGCACGGAGGTGACGGCTATGAAGGCCAGCACCATGATCGCGAAGTAGTCCGGCGCGCCGATGTCGACGGCCAGCGAGGCGACCGTGGGCGCCAGGGCCACCAGCAGGATCGTGCCGATCATGCCGCCCGCGAAGTGCCCGATGGCGGCGGCCGCGAGCGCCTGTGAGCCGCGTCCGGACTTCGCCATCGGGTTGCCCTCGATGGCTGTGACTACGGCCGCGCTCTCACCGGGGGTGTTCAGCAGGATCGAGGTGGTGGATCCGCCGAACATGCCGCCGTAGTAGATGCCGGCGAACATGATGAACGCGCCGATCGGGTCGAGCCCGTACGTCACCGGCAGCAGCAGTGCGACGGCCATGGCCGGACCGATGCCGGGCAGTACGCCGATGGCTGTGCCCAGGAGCACGCCGACCGCGGCCCACAGCAGGTTGAGCGGTGTCAGCGCGGTGCCGAAGCCGTCGAGCAGGGAGGAGAGAGATTCCATCGGTCAGAGCACCCCCATCAGCGGGCCGCCGGGCAGCGGGACGCCCAGCAAGGTGTTGAAGGCCGCGAACGTGGCCATGGACAGGACGGCCGCGATGAGGGGGTCGCGGGAGAAGTTGCGGCTGCCCAGTGCGTACGCGGAGCCCCAGAAGAGCAGCGCGCCCGTGACCGGGAAGCCGAGCGGTTCGATGAGGACGGCGGCGGCGAGGAAGATCCCGGCGAGCAGCGCGACGGTGCGCCAGTCGGCGGGTTCGCTGCCGGCCTTCTCTCCCTGGTCCGATTCGCCCCGTCCGCCGCGCAGCACGTCGACGGCGAGGACGACGGCCACCACAAGCAGCGAGACGCCGACCACGATCGGGACGGTCCTGGGGCCCACAGGCCCGCGCTGGTCGGCGACGGTCTCCATGGTGAAGGTGTCGCTCAGCACGAGCACGCCGACGAGCAGCAGCAGGACGCTGACGCCGAGTTCGGAGCGGCCGCGCAGCCGTTCGCGCCAACTGCCGGGCGCCGGGGGCCGCGTGGCGGCCTCGGGAGCCTCGCGGGACTCGGAAGCCGAGTCGGTGGATTCGGTGCTCACTTGCCCACCTCCTTGAGCACGGACTGGACGCGCTTGTCCTGTGCCTCCAGGAAGCGCCTGTACTTCTCACCCGTCAGATATGCGTCGTCCCAGCCGTTCCGCTTCAGCGACTTCCTCCACTGCGGGCTGCGGTGCAGCTCGTCGAAGAAGTGGATGAGCTTCGCGCGCTGCGCCTCCGGCAGGCCGGGCGGCGCCATGATGCCGCGCCAGTTGGTGAACTCCACGTCCATGCCCGCCTCCTTGAGGGTCGGGGCGTCGAAGCCGTCGATCCGCTCCTTGCCGGTGACGGCGAGCAGGCGCAGTTCGCCGGACTCGATCTGGTCGCGGTACTCGCTGATGCCGGATATGCCGAAGGCGACCTTGCCGCCGAGTACGGAGGCGAGGAGTTCGCCGCCGCCGTCGAAGGGCACGTAGTTGACGGACTTGGGTTCGATGCCCGCGTCCCTCGCCATCAGCATCGGTGCCAGATGGTCGGGTCCGCCCGCGGAGGATCCGCCGCCGACGGGCAGCGAGCCGGGCTTCTTCTTCCAGTCCGCGAGCAGCTGCTCGAACGTCTTGTACTTGGAGTCCTTCGACACCACGACGATGTTCGGCTCCTCGACAGTGCGCGCGATGGGTGTCGCGTCCGCGAGGGTGGAGGGGGAGTCGTTCGTACGTACGGCGCCCACGACGCCGAGGCCCATCGACATCGCGAGCTTGCCGTTGCCGCGCTCGTTGACGAGCCTGGTCAGACCCACGGTGCCGCCCGCGCCGGGCAGGTTGAACACCTCGACGTTGTGGTTGAGGCCGGCGTCCTCGGCGTCCTTGGCGGCGGTACGCGCGGTGATGTCGTACCCGCCGCCCGGTGTGTTGGGCACCATGAACTGCAGCCCGGGAATGTTCGTCCCTGTCTCGGCACCGCTGCCCGTGGTGATCAGCGGGGGGCCGATCAGTACGAGCAGCGTCGCCCCGAGAAGAGACAGGAGAGTGCGCTGGCGCACGCGGGGCACCGCCTTTCGTGAGTGAGGTCCGGCCGGCAGCTCCCGGCTGGGGGGACGGCCCCACATGCTGCACGGGATACGCGGCGGTTTCGCCCCCTGCGCGCGAAAGAACTTAATGGTCGTTGTGGTCTTTGTGTTCACGGGCCCGCGCATGCGGCCGGAGAGGACACGACCGCGGCCGACTCGCCGCGGGAGAACGGCAGTCGGCTGCCCGCGGACGGTGCCGGGCCGGCGGAATCCACCTGCCGGCGTGGTACCGGCGGAATCCACCTGCCGGCGCGGTACCGGCGGCGGCGCACGTCTAGTCTTCCGCCATGCTTCATCTGCGGCTGATCAGTCCGTCGTCGCGCACCGGCGAGGTCACGTCCCTGCTGGAGTCGACCGTCGGCACCGCACATCTCGTCATGCTGCCCGGAGCGGCCCGCGACCCGGTGGGCGACGTGGTGATGTGCGACGTCGCCCGCGAGGCCGCGGACGGTCTCATCGCGAACCTGCGACGGCTCGGCCTGGACGAGCACGGCGCGATCTCGATGGAGGACATCGACCTGTCGCTGTCGGAACGGGGGACCCAGGCCGAGGTGGACGCCCCGGGCGAGGGCGTCGACGCCGTCCTGTGGGAGAAGCTGACCGACGCCACGCACGAGGAGTCGCGGCTGTCGGTCACCTTTGTGGCGTTCCTCGTCGTGGCGACGATGCTGGCCGCATGCGGCGTGATGCTCGACAGCGCGATCCTCATCGTCGGCGCGATGGCGGTCGGTCCGGAGTTCGGGCCGCTCGCGGGTGTCTGTACGGCGCTCGTACGGCGCACCCCGCGGCTGGCTCTGCGTCCGCTGGCCGCGCTGGTGGTGGGCTTTCCGGTGGCGATGCTCGTGACGGGCGCCTTCACCGTACTGATGGACGCCTTCGGCCTGTTCACCCTGGAGAGGTACGAACAGCCCCATCCCGTCAGCGACTTCGTGTGGCAGCCGGACATGATGTCGTTCGTCGTGGCCGCCCTGGCGGGCACCGCCGGAATGCTCTCGCTGACCTCCGCCAAGTCCGGCGCCTTGGTGGGCGTCGCGATCTCCGTGACGACGGTGCCGGCCGCGGCGAACGCGGCCCTGGCCCTGAGGTACGACCATGTGGGCGAGTCGGTCGACTCGGTGCAGCAACTGGCTCTGAACCTGGCCGGCATCCTCGTCGCCGGCACGCTGACGCTGGTGGGGCAGAAGGCGTTCTGGGCCTGGAAGCGCAGGCACCTCGCGCCCGCCGCGAAGTCCGCGGGCTGACGGACGCGAGGGGAAACGCGAGCGGGAAACGCGACGGGGGATACGCGAGCGGGAAACGCGAGCGGGAAACGCGAGCGCCCCGCCACGGCGTGCCGTGACGGGGCGCTGTCATGCGCTTCCGCGTGCGCTCCGTACGCGTCGTCGCGCACCGGTCGCGCCTGTCTTACCTACGGGTTGTCCGGACCGGCTCGGGGACCGGTCCGGGCTCCGGCCCCGGGTCATTCCTTGCTGACGGTGTCCGTCCCGCTGCCCTCGGACTTCGAACCGCCGTCCGAGGAGGCGCCGTTGGTCGGCCCGATGAGGATCTCGTACTCGCCGCCGTACTGCTCGTGACCGGCGATGACGGCCGTCTCGATGGCCTCGTCGCCGCGTTCGCCGACGACGATGAGCCGGTCGCGGCGCAGATCCCGCGTCATGGCGATACACATGCCGACCATCACGATCGTGAACGGCACCGCCACCAGAATCGTCAGATTCTTCAGGCCGTTGAGCGCTGTGGCTCCGCCGCCGCCGAGCAGCAGCATGATCGCTGCGACCGCACCTGTCAGCACACCCCAGATGATGACGACGCCACGCCCCGGCTCCAGGGTGCCCTTCTGCGAGAGCGTCCCCATCACGATGGACGCCGCGTCGGCGCCGGAGACGAAGAAGATGCCGACGAGGATCATCACGAGGAGGCTGGTCACGCTCGCGATCGGGTACTCACGCAGCACCGCGAAGAGCTGGCCCTCCGCGGTCGACTCGTCCGTGATCTTCGCGCCGGTGCGCTCCAGGTGAATGGCGGCACCGCCGAAGATCGCGAACCAGATGAGGCTGACGACGCTCGGCACCAGGATGACGCCGCCGACGAACTGCCGGATCGTACGGCCGCGGCTGATGCGCGCGATGAACATGCCGACGAAGGGCGTCCAGGAGATCCACCACGCCCAGTAGAAGACCGTCCATGCGGAGAGCCAGTCGGCCACGCCCTTGCCCGCGGTCGAGTCCGTGCGGGCGGCCATCTGGGGAAGGTCGCCGAGGAACGAACCCACGGACGTAGGCAGCAGGTTGAGCATCAGGATCGTCGGACCGACGATGAAGACGAACAGGACCAGCAGGCCCGCCAGCACCATGTTGATGTTGGAGAGCCACTGGATGCCCTTCTCGACACCCGAGACCGCGGACGCCACGAACGCCGCCGTCAGCACCGCGATGATGAGCACAAGGACGGGAGTGCCGACGGTCGCGGCCCAGCCGACCTCCTTCACACCGCTGCCGATCTGCAGGGCGCCGAGGCCCAGCGAGGCTGCGGAGCCGAAGAGCGTCGCGAAGATGGCGAGGATGTCGATGACGCGCCCGAAAGTCCCGTTGGCGTTCTTCTCACCGATGAGCGGCGTGAAGACGGCGCTGATCGTCTGCCGGCGGCCACGCCTGAAGCAGCTGTAGGCGATGGCGAGACCGACGACCGCGTAGATCGCCCACGGGTACAGAGTCCAGTGGAAGAGCGTGGTCGCCATCGCGGTCTCCATGCGCTCCGCGGGGCTCCCGCCCGTGCCGGGCGGGGCGTCCACGAAGTGCGTGAGCGGCTCGTTCACGCCGTAGAACATCAGGCCGATGCCCATACCGGCGCTGAACATCATCGCGACCCATGACACGGTCCGGAACTCCGGCTCCTCGCCCTCCTTACCGAGGGTGATCTTCCCGTAACGGCTGAAGGCCAGCCAGAGCGAGAAGACGACGAAGCCCGAGGCGGCGAGCACGAAGGCCCAACCGCCGTTGTGCATCGTGCTGTTGAGCATCGTGGTCGCGACGCTGTCCAAGGCGTCGGTGGCCACCGCCCCCCAGACCACGAAGGCCAGGGTCATCAAGGCGGTGACACCGAACACCACTTTGTCGGTCTGCGGACTCCGCGTCATCCGCAGACCGCCGGAGCCGCCACCTGGCGGTTCCCCTGTCGCGTTCTGTTCCACCCGTTTATCCGGCACGCTGTGGACCTCTCAGTTCTGGATCAGATCGGGGAGCAGCTACCCGACTTTCTGATCAGCATGCCGTCCGAATACCTGTTTGTCTTCAGCTACGTACGACCAGTGACGAAAGCAGGTCTTCGGTCGCCGCTGCTACCCGTTCGACGGCCTTGTCGAAGGCTTCGGCGTTGTGTGCCGCGGGGTGCCGGAAGCCCGACACCTTCCTCACGTACTGCAGGGCCGCGGCCCTCATGTCGTCCTCGGTGACGGTCTCGGCGTAGGGCGGGCGGAGTGTCTTGATGCTTCTGCACATACTTCGACGCTACGTCCGCACTGCCCGCCGGGTCACCGTCCGGGACGGCCTGCGGACGGACGGCGGGTCCGCGGTGGTGGGTGACGGGTGTCGGCCGGCAGTCAGTGGACGTCCACATTGAGTGGTCTGACCTGCCCTTCGACCATGGCCGCGAGGCCGTTGACCGCGCTGAGGGACGGCTGTTCCGCGATGTGCACGGGCATGCCCGTACCCGTACGCAGACGCTCGTCGAGCCCCGGCAGCAGTGCGCTGCCGCCCGCCAGCACCATGCCGCGGTCCGCGAGGTCCGCGACCAGGTCCGGCGGGCAGTTGTGGAGGACGCTGCGGATCGCATCGGAGAGCCCGATCAAGGGGGCCTGTATGGCCGCCCGCACGTCGTCCGGGTTGATGCACACGGTGCGGGCCATGCCGGTGGCCACGTCGCGGCCCCACACCTCCGTCGCCTGGGCGGGGTCGCCGACGCCCGTGAGCGCCAGGTGCAGCGGGCGGACGGCCTGGCTCGGCAGGATCAACTCGTGGTGGTTGCGCAGGTGCTGGATGACGGCGTGATGAATGGTGTCGCCGCCCATCGGCACGGTCGTGGCGGAGACGATCGCGCCCAGGGACAGCACCGCGATCTGGGTCGTGGTGGCCCCGCAGACGAGGATCATGGTGGCCTCGGGCTGCTCGACGGGCAGTCCGCAGCCCACCCCGGCCGCCGTGGGGGTGTCGACCAGCTCGACCTGCTTCGCGCCGACCCCGGTGAGGGTCTCGACGGCGGCACTGCGGGCGAGCGGATCGGCGTTGTGCGGGATCGTGACCGCCGCGCGCTGCATGGCACCCCGGCGCCGCCACGCCCGCCGTACCGACGACCCGACCAGCGCCCGCAGCATCCGCTGGGCCATCTCGATGTCGATCACGGTGCCGTTGCTCACGGGACGTACGACGCGGATGTGGCCCGGCGTGCGCCCGTCCATGCGCTCGGCGGCGCTGCCGACGGCCATGAGTGCTCCGGAGAACGTGTTGACAGCGACGACGGACGGCTCGTCCACGACGAGCCCCGCGTCCTTGATGTGGACACGTGTACGGGCGGAGCCGACGTCGACGGCGACCGAGCAACGGCGCAGCTGATCAAGAGGCTTGCTCACGGTGATCCCCATCCTTGCCGGTGCCTGGGAGGGGTCCGCCCCGCGCGTGGCGACCCTGTGCTCAGCGTGCGCTCGGCCCGGTCGCACCGCCCGCTGGGCTGCTCTGCACGGGTGACGCGGCCTTCGGCTGTGCGTGGCCGGTGCCGGTGGTCGTCCGGGCCTGCGGCAGATTCCCCTCCGGCAGCGGGGGCCGTTCGCTGAACTGCGTGCGGTGGAGCTGCTCGTAGCGTCCGCCGAGGGCCAGCAGCTCCTCGTGCGTACCACGCTCCACGATGCGTCCGCTCTCCAGGACGAGGATGAGATCCGCGGCCCGTACGGTCGACAGCCGGTGCGCGATCACCACGGATGTGCGTCCGGCGAGCGCCTCGCCCAGGGCCTCCTGCACGGCGGCCTCCGACGTCGAGTCGAGGTGGGCGGTCGCCTCGTCGAGGATCACGACGCGCGGCTTGGCCAGCAGCAGCCGGGCGATCGTGAGCCGCTGCCGCTCACCGCCGGAGAGCCGGTAGCCGCGTTCGCCGACGACGGTGTCGAGCCCGTCGGGCAGCGAGGCGATCAGGCCGTCGAGGCGTGCCCGGCGCAGCGCGTCCCACAGTTCGTCGTCGGTGGCGCCGGGACGCGGCAGCAGCAGGTTGGCGCGGATGGTCTCGTGGAAGAGGTGCCCGTCCTGGGTGACCATGCCGAGGGTGTGGCGCAGCGACTCCGCGGTCAGATCGCGTACGTCCGTGCCGGCGATCCGCACGGTGCCGCTGTCTGCGTCGTAGAGCCGCGGTGCCAGGGACGCGATGGTGGACTTGCCCGCCCCGGAGGAGCCGACCAGCGCCACCATCTGCCCGGGCTCCGCGCGGAAGGAGACGCCGTGCAGGACCTCCTCGCCGCCGCGGGTGTCGAGGGTGGCGACGTCCTCGAGCGAGGCGAGCGAGACCTTCTCGGCCGACGGGTAGGCGAAGCGCACATCGTCGAACTCGACGGAGACCGGCCCCTCCGGCACCCTCTCCGCGTCCGGCTTCTCGTCGATCAGCGGCTTCAGGTCGAGGACTTCGAAGACCCGCTGGAAGCTCACCAGCGCGCTCATCACCTCGACCCGGGCACCGGCGAGCGAGGTCAGCGGCGCGTACAGCCTCGTGAGCAGCAGCGCGAGGGATACGACGGTGCCCGCGTCGAGGGTGCCGCGCAGCGCGTGGTAGCCGCCGAGCCCGTACACCAGGGCGAGCGCGAGGGCGGAGACGAGCGTGAGCGAGGTGATGAAGAGGTGCTGGACCATCGCCGTACGGACGCCGATGTCCCGAACCCGCCCGGCCCGGCGTGCGAACTCGGCCGACTCCTCCTGCGGACGCCCGAAGAGCTTGACGAGCGTGGCGCCCGGGGCCGAGAAGCGCTCGGTCATCTGGTTGCCCATCGCGGCGTTGTGGTCGGCCCGTTCACGCTCCAGGCGGGCGAACCGCGCACCCATCCGCCGGGCGGGCAGCACGAAGAGCGGCAGCAGTACGAGCGTGAGCAGCGTGATCTCCCATGACAGGCGGAGCATCACCACGAGGGTCGCCAGCAGCGTGACGAGGTTGCTGACCACCTGGGAGAGGGTGTTGCTGAAGGCGCGCTGCGCCCCGATCACGTCGTTGTTGAGCCGGCTGACGAGTGCGCCCGTGCGTGTGCGTGTGAAGAACGCCACGGGCAGACGCTGTACATGGTCGTACACCGCCCTGCGCAGATCGAGGATGAGACCCTCCCCGATACGGGCCGACAGCCAGCGTGTGAGGAGCCCGGCTGCGGCCTCGGCGACGGCGATGAGCGCGATCACCGAGGAGAGCACGACGACGGTACGGACCGCGGCGCCGCCGGTGATGGCGTTGACGACCCTGCCCGCCAGGAGGGGAGTGGCGACGGTGAGCAGGGCCAGCGCGCTGCTGCCGACCAGGAACGCGACGAGCGCCCTGCGGTGGCCGCGGGCGAAGCGAAGGATGCGGGCGAGGGCTGCCCGCGAGAAGGGGCGCTTGTCCTGCTGGGCGTAGCGCGAGGCGTAGAGCGCGTGCCACGCGGTCGTCTCCATGCTCATGGTCTCTCCTGCGGGTGCCGGTGACGGTGTGGTCGGTACCTGGACGAACCTAGAAGTTGAAGTTTCCTTGAAGTCAAGAGGCGAGGGTTTCGGGTCTCAGGCGCGCAGCAGGAGTTCACCGTCGCGGAGGCGGGGCAGGAGGCGGCGTACCGCCCCGGACGCCGCGGAAAACGGAACCGGAGGACTCCGGGTGATGGGTGGTCAGCGGTCTGCAAGGGGCTTTGACCGGCTGTGATGGGGCAGCGACAGGGTGTCGTGCACGTGCATCGGCACATGCATAGGCACATGAACGAGGTTATGATCCAGGGCAGTTGACGGACATCGGTGTCCGTACCGCGCACTGTGCGACACCCCCCACCGCACCAGCCCGGGAGATCCAAGTGCCTCACCCGTACAACGGCATGGCCGCGAGGGACCTGCACGGGGCCGAGTGGCAGAAGAGCCGGCACAGCAACTCGCAGGGCACCTGCGTGGAGTTCGCAAGGCTGCCCGGCGGCGACATAGCCGTACGGAACTCACGCTTTCCGGACGGTCCGGCGCTGGTCTACACACCCGCGGAGGTCGAAGCGATGCTCCTCGGCGTCAAGGACGGCGAGTTCGACCACCTCGTGCAGGAGTAGGTCCTGTTCGGACAGGGCCTGAGCGGGCCGGCCCCCGCGGCGCGGCGCCGGGGCCGCACGGGAAGACGCACGCGGCGCGGCGGAGGTTGAGCCGCCCGTGGCGCGAAGTCACGTACGGGCGGAGGGTCTTGGGCCAGGGCGATCGGCTGCGGGCTTCACGGCTGCGGGCCTTGCCTCCGCGCTTCACGGCAGCGACGCCGCGGGCGTGAGTGCCTCAGGCGGAGCGCACGGAGGTCAGCCGGAAGAGCGCCCACACCACCTTGCCGCGCATCATGCCCGTCATCGGGTGCCAGCCCCAGCCGTCGCTGAAGGACTCGACCAGGCACAGGCCGCGCCCGGACTCGGCGGTGAAGTCCGCGAACTCGGTGCAGTTGTTGGTGGTCTCGGGCGGCGCGCCGCTCGGGTCGCGTACGGCACACACCAGCCGCGCCGCCCACCGCATCAGGTCGAGTCTCACCGGAGCGGCCGGCTCCGGCGCGGGTGCGATTGAAGCCGGCAGCCCGTGGCGCAGGGCGTTGGTCACCAGCTCGGAGACGACCAGGGCGACGGTGTCGAACTCGCCTTCCAGCCGCCAGCGTTGCAGGGTCTCGTGGGTGAAGTCCCGTGCGCTCTTCACCGCGTCGAAACGCGCGGGCAGTGCGCATGTGGCGGACCCGGAGACGGTCGAGTGGCCGAGGTGCGGGAGGCCACGCCACATGGGCTCCAGCACGGTCGATCCTTCGGTCCCCATGACGAGCCACTCCTGGCGTTGCGGCAGTGATGATCCTGTGTGGATCCGGTCGGCTTGCTGTCCCGATGGGTCTCGCTGTTCCTCGTTCGCCGTTCCCCGTGTGTCACAACTGTGCTGGCATGCAGCGCACTTGTGCGATCCCTATGGTTCCCAATGCCCACGGCAGATGCAAGGGCAGATGCACGTGCACGAGAGACTTTCGATCGTGTGTAATCACCCGGGCACGCAACGGAGCGCATTGATGGCACACTTCCTTCAGAGCAGGGTGAAGGGTTTCTCGAAAATGGAGACACAACCGGCAATGGGTGCGAGCAGCGGCGCAATCGGGGCGAGTGGCTCAAGCGGGTCCATGGTGCGGCGCATTCTGCTCGGATCCCAGCTCCGCCGCCTCCGCGAAGCGTGCGGGGTCACCCGCGAGGCCGCCGGTTATTCGATCCGTGCGTCCGAATCCAAGATCAGCAGGATGGAGTTGGGCCGTGTGAGCTTCAAGGCCCGCGACGTGGCCGATCTGCTGACGCTCTACGGAGTGGTCGACGACACCGAGCGCGAGCCGCTGCTGGGTCTCGCGAGAGATTCGAGCATAGCCGGGTGGTGGCACAGCTACAGCGACGTCCTGCCCGGCTGGTTCCAGACGTACGTCGGCCTGGAGGGCTCCGCCTCCCACATCAACACCTACGAAGTGCAGTTCGTGCACGGCCTGTTGCAGACGCAGGAGTACGCACAGGCCGTCGTCACCGCCGGCCACCAGAGCCACATCCCGCACGACGAGATCGAGCGCCGGGTCGCTCTCCGTATCGAGCGGCAGAAGCTCCTGCTCGGTGAGAACGCCCCGAAGTTCCTCTGCATCCTCGACGAGGCCGCGCTGCGCCGCCCGTTCGGCTCGCACGCGATCATGGACGCTCAGCTGCGCCATCTCGCCGAGGTCTCGGAATCACCCAACATCATCGTCCAGGTCGTCCCGTTCGAGCTGGGCGGGCACCCCGCCGAGAGCGGTGCTTTCACGCTGCTGCGCTTCCCCGAGTCGGACCTCAACGATGTCGTCTACCTGGAGCAGCTGACCAGTGCTCTTTACCTGGACAAGAAAGATGAAGTCGCTCACTATGACCAGGTGTTGAGTCGATTGGTGAAGGACAGTCTCTCCCCGTCGCGTACGCGCGATCATCTGCAGGCAATACGGCAACTCGGCTGAATTGCAAGTACGATGACCAGTCATCAGTACGGAGTTGTGCTGTGCTGCGGCCCCAGGCGGCATTGCTCAGCTTGTTCCTGCCCCACGAAGGAATGACATGTCCTACTTCACGGACCTGGCGCTTCAGTACATAGACGGCCAGTGGTGCGAGGGAAGCGGTTCCTGGGACATCATCGACTTCGACCCGTACAACGACGACAAGCTCGCCGCCATCACGGTCGCCACCGCCGAAGAGGTCGACCACGCCTACCGTGCCGCCCAACGCCACCAGCGCGACTGGGCGAAGACGAATCCGTACACCCGGCGGCAGGTGTTCGAGCGTGCGATCCGCATCATCGAGGACAACGAGCAGGAGATCAGCGAGGCCCTGATCTCCGAGGTCGGCGGCACGCGCCTCAAGGCGGACATCGAGCTCCACCAGACCAAGGAATTCCTGCGCGAGGCCGTCCACTTGGCGCTCCGCGCCGAGGGCCGCATCGTGCCGTCGCCCATCGACGGCAAGGAGAACCGGGTGCACCGCGTCCCCGTGGGCGTCGTCGGTGTCGTCACCCCGTTCCACTTCCCGTTCCTGCTCTCGCTGAAGACGATTACGCCGGCGCTCGCACTCGGTAACGCCGTCGTGCTCAAGCCCCACCAGAACTCGCCGGTGTGCGGCGGTTCGCTGGTCGCGTGGGTACTGGAGGAGGCGGGCCTCCCGCCGGGCCTGCTGAACGTGGTGATCACCGACACCGCCGAGATCGGCGACACCTTCATCGCGCACCCGGTGCCGAAGGTCATCTCCTTCACCGGCTCGGAGCCGGTCGGCCGCCAGGTCGCCACCGTCGCCGCCTCGCACTTCAAGCGCACCGTGCTGGAGATGGGCGGCAACAGCGCACTCATCGTCCTCGACGACGCCGACGTCGACTACGCGGTTGACGCCGCCGTCTTCAGCCGCTTCGTGCACCAGGGCCAGGTGTGCATGTCGGCCAACCGCATCATCGTCGACCGGGACATCTGCAAGACGTTCAACGAGAAGTTCACCGCCAAGGTCGAGACCCTCAAGGTCGGCGACCCGAGGGACCCGGACACACAGATCGGCCCGCTCATCAACGCCGTTCAGGCCGACAAGGTCAACTCCCTCGTGGAGCGCACCATCGAGGACGGCGCCACCGCCCTCGTACGCGGCACCAAGCAGGGCAACCTCGTCTCGCCCAGCATCCTCACGGACCTGCCCGACGGCTCTCCCGCCCTCCGCGAGGAGATCCTCGGCCCCGTGGCGCTGGTCATCCCGGTGGACGGCGACGACGAGGCAGTGCGGGTCGCCAACGACACCCCGTACGGCCTCGGCGGCGCGGTGCACACGGGCAACATCGACCGCGGTCTGCGCATGGCCCACCGGATCGAGACCGGCATGGTGCACATCAACGACACCACTGTCGCCGACGAGCCGATCGTCCCGTTCGGCGGCGAGAAGAACTCCGGTCTGGGCAGGCTCAACGGCGAACAGATGGTGGACGCCTTCACCACCACCAAGTGGATCTCCATCCAGCACGACCGCAGCGGCTTCCCCTTCTGACCGCGTCCGGACGCCGACCGGTCCGGGCCGGCTTGAGGACACTCCCTGACCGCAAGCCCTCATAGCGTGGTCGTCATCGAGAGGCGCCGTACAGGGGCGGCTCCTGGCGGAAGGTGACGACCATGCCCGTAGTGGTGAAGCCCGAGGCACCCGGCGACGAGCGCGGCGCGCTCCTGGCGTACCTGGATGCACAGCGCGGCGGAATCAGGCGGGCACTGCACGGGCTGACCGAGGAGCAGGCACGCAGCGTCCCCTCGGCCAGCGCGCTCTCGCTCGCGGGGGTGCTCAAACACGTGACGTACGGGGAGCGGGGCTGGCTCCGCACCTTCCAGGCGGACGGCCAGGACTACGACTTCACGGCGGCCGCCGCCGAGTGGGAGGACAGCTTCACCCCGCACGAGGACGAGACCGTCGAATCGCTGCTGGACCTGTACACCCGGGCCGCGCAGGAGACCGACGCGGCCGTACGCGCCATCGGCTCCCTGGACGAGACGTTCGACTCCCCGAAGGTCCCCTGGGACGAGGGCGGCAAGCGCTCCTGGCGGTACGGGCTGCTGCACCTCATCGAGGAGACGGCACGGCACGCGGGCCATGCCGATGTGATCAGGGAGAGCATCGACGGCAAGGGCGCCTTCGACCTCGTCTTCGAAACGGGTGCGATGCCCGAGCCTGACTGGGCGGCCTTCGGCAGCGAGCCCCTGAAGTAGCCGGTCCGGCCCTGGCCTGACCCGGCAGCCTCCAGCGGCGCCCGCGTCCCGCCCGTCTAGGCTGGCGGCGGCGCGGGCGGGCACCGCGGAGGCTGCGGGCGTTTGAAGCGAGGGACGAGGGACGATGTCGGCGATCCGGCTGCTGGTGCTCGGGGCGGTGCGCCAGCACGGGCGGGCACACGGCTACATGGTCCGCAACGACCTGGAGTTCTGGGGCGCGCACGAGTGGTCCAACGCCAAGCCGGGCTCGATCTACCACGCGCTCAAGCAGCTGGCCAAGCAGGGCCTGCTCCACCCGTACGAGACCGCGCCGAGCACCGCGGGGGGCCCGCCCCGCACGCAGTACGAACTGACCGGCGCCGGCGAGGCCGAGTTCATGAAACTGCTCCGGCACGCGCTCACGGCCATCGACGAGAAGCAGGACATGCTCACCTCCGGCGTCGGCTTCATCGTCGACCTGCCGCGCGAGGAGGCGGTCGCGCTGCTCGAGAAGCGCATCGCGGCGCTGGAGGAGTGGCGGCAGGAGGTCACGCGGCACTGGACGCCCGAGCAGAGCACCCCGGAGGAGTGGGGTCACATCGGCGAGATCATGAAGCTCTGGGTGCACAACGCCGACAGCGGCGCGCAGTGGGCGCGCGGCCTGGTGCAGCGGCTGCGGAACGGCGCGTTCGTGATGGCCGGCGAGGGCGACCGGCAGGTCAACGTGCTGCCGCCGGGCACCGGAAACCCGTACGCGGAGCAGTGAGCCGGCTCTTCGGCCTGCCGGGCGGCCGACGCCGGGCACGTGGACGGGCGCCGCCGCCAAGCGGAATCCGGTGCGATCCGATGCCCGCCACGGCAGGGCCCGTACGCGAACTGTTCGTCAACCCCGTGTGAGGCGGCGGGGGTTCGTGCCCGCGCGGAGCACGTGCGGCCGCCCGGCCGCCCGGCCGCCCGTCCCGTCCGTGGTGTTCCTCACGCTCCCGCTGCCTCGCCGGCGCCCGCCCGTGCCGCCGGCACCGGGACGCCGCCCGCCAGGCCCGCACCGCACGGCCCCGAGGCGCCTACGGCCCGGCGCCGCCGGCGTCCGCCCCCGTGTCTCTCACACCCGTGCCGGCTGCCCCGTACGGGCACCCTGACCGGGACCTCGATACGGGAGCGACCTTATGCTCGGACCATCGGGCGGAAGCGGGCGAAGGCCGTAGACGCAAGTGTGAGGGAGCGGGCAGAGAGTGGTCGGGGAGCCGAAGCGGAACGGCCGGTCGGCGGAGAACGGGGACTCCTCGGAGGAGGCCAGGCAGCAACTCGCCGAAGAGGTGCGCAGCGCGTTCACGCCGCCGCAGGGAATGCCTCTCCCGCCTCTGCCGGACGACGAGCACCCCAGCTCGGAATTCGCCGTCCCCGAAGGGCTGTTGACGTCGCCGCCGCCGGAGCACGGCAGCGCCTTCACCCCGCCCGAGGGCATTCCGAAGGTCTCCCTGATCAAGCCGGGCGTGCCCTGGCAGGACCGCATGCGGACCATGATCCGGATGCCGCTGGCCGAACGCCCGGCACCGGAGCGGGTGAGCCGTCCCGAGGACGCCGAGACGGGCCCGGCCGTGCCGCGCGTGCTCGACCTCACCCTCCGCATCGGCGAGCTGCTGCTCGCGGGCGGTGAGGGCGCCGAGGACGTCGAGGCGGCGATGTTCGGTGTGGCGCACGCTTACGGGCTGGACCGCTGCGAGCCCACGGTCACCTTCACGTTGATCTCCATCACGCACCAGCCCTCGCTGGTCGACGACCCGGTGACGGTCGGACGTACCGTGCGCCGCCGCGGCACCGACTACACGCGGCTCGCGGCCGTCTTCCGGCTGGTGGACGACATCACCAAGGGCGACGTCACGCTGGAGGAGTCCTACCGGCGTCTGGCCGCCATGCGCCGCAACCGGCACCCGTACTCCAAGAACGCACTGACTCTCGCGAGCGGCACGCTCTCCGGCGCCGCGTCACTGCTCGTCGGCGGCGACGGCCTCGTCTTCGTGCTGGCGGCGGTCGGAGCGATGCTCGGCGACAGGCTCGCATGGCTGTGCGCAGGGCGCGGACTGCCGGAGTTCTACCAGTTCGCGGTCGCGGCCGTGCCGCCTGCGGCGATGGGCGTCGCTGTGGCGCTGGCGGGCTCGTCGAACGACACGAGGCTGAAGGCCGCGGCCGTCATCACCGGTGGCCTCTTCGCACTGATCCCCGGCCGGGCCCTGGTAGCCGCGGTGCACGACGGGCTGACCGGCTTCTACATCACCGCGGCGGCCCGCCTGCTGGAGGTCATCTACCTCATCGTCGGCATCGTCGGCGGCGTGCTGGTGATGCTCTACATCGGCTCCGAACTGGGCGCGGAACTCACGCCGGAGAACACACAGGGCGACATCCGGCCCGTGCTCCAGCTCTTCTCGGCGATGCTGCTGGCGCTGGCCTTCTGCGTACTGCTGCAGCAGGAACGTCACACCGTGGTGCTGGCCACCCTCAACGGCGGCGTGGCCTGGCTGATCTACGGCGCTCTGGTCAACCGGCCGGTGAGTATCGACGAGGTACCGGCGACCGTCGCCGCGGCCGGACTCGTCGGCCTGTTCGGGCAGTTGATGTCCCGCTACCAGTTCGCCTCGTCGCTGCCGTACATCACGGCGGCGATCGGACCGCTGCTGCCCGGTAGCGCGACCTACTTCGGGCTGCTCAACATCGCCCAGGGCCACATGGACGAGGGCATCCTGAGCATCTCGCGGGCCGTCGCCCTCGCCCTGGCCATCGCCATCGGCGTCAACCTGGGCGGCGAGCTGGCACGGCTGTTCATCAAGAGCCCCGGCGTCGAGACGCCGCTCCCCGGCCGCCGCGCCGCCAAGCGCACCCGCGGCTTCTAGGGCCCCTGCCGGCAATGTGACCAGGAGACGGGCGGCCGGCCGCCCCGTCTCCGTACGCACGAAGGGTGCGCCCCCTCCATGGGGACGCACCCGGTGTGCGTGCCGTCAGTACGCCGTTCGTACGCGCCCGTCTCGCCCGGGACCCGGTCCGGTGCTTCAGTGGTCGCCGTGGGCCTCAAGTCGCTTGATCGACGCTTCGACCTCGGCTTCGGCGTCGGCGCGGCCGACCCAGTTCGCACCCTCGACGGACTTGCCGGGCTCCAGGTCCTTGTAGACCTCGAAGAAGTGCTGGATCTCCAGCCGGTCGAACTCGCTCACGTGATGGATGTCCCGCAGGTGCTCCATCCGCGGGTCGGACGCCGGCACGCACAGCAGCTTGTCGTCGCCCCCCGCTTCGTCCGTCATGCGGAACATCCCGATGGCGCGGGACTTGATGATGCAGCCGGGAAAGGTTGGTTCATCGAGCAGCACGAGGGCGTCCAGCGGGTCGCCGTCCTCGCCGAGGGTGTGGTCGACGAAGCCGTAGTCGGCCGGGTACACGGTCGAGGTGAACAGGTGCCGGTCCAGACGGATGCGCCCGGTCACGTGATCCACCTCGTACTTGTTACGCGAACCCTTCGGGATCTCGATGACGACGTCGAACTCCAAGGAAGGCTCCTCAATGATCAGCACATGTATCTGGTGATTAAGTGTCCCCCACGCACGTACACGGGCGCGAAAGGGGCTGATCGAGGTGCGTGACACCGCCTCAGGGGTGCGTCACACCGCGATCCGGGCATACCGGAAGGTCCGGGCCCGTGCCCGTCGTCACGGGCGGCGGATCCGGCAGCACTGGCGGACCGCGACTCCGCAGCAGCGGCAGACCGCCGGAGTGACGGCCGGTGCTGCCGCACTCGGACTGGTGCTCGCCGTCACGGCGGTGGCCACGAGCGGACCGTGGGACTCGGGCCAGCGTACGGCGGAGCGTTCGCGGGCCGCCGCCCGGGAAGGCCGAAGTGGCGGGAACCACACCGGCGACGCCCCGCGCGCGCCCCGCGTGCTGGCGGCCCTGGACATGGAGGCCGTACGGGGCGGCGCGGCGGGCGGCGGCCGCGACGCCAAGCCCTCGCACGGCCCCGGTGCGGCAGGTGTTCCCCCGCCCAGCGAGGCAGCACTGGCCGACATCCTCGAACCGCTGCTGAAGGACGGCGACTTGGGCAAGCACCGCGGCGTCTCGGTCGTCGACGCCGCCACCGGACGGAAGCTGTACGGCTCCAAGCCCCGCACCGCCGCCACCCCGGCCTCCACCGTCAAGGTCGCCACCGCCGCGGCCGCGCTCACCGCACTCGGAGCCGACCACCGCATCACCACGCGGGTGGTACGCGGCAAGGGCGAGGACGAAGTCGTCCTCGTCGGCGGCGGCGACCCGACCCTCAGCTCCGGCGCCCTCGACGGTCTCGCCCGCGACACGGCCCGCAAGCTGCGCGGCCACGACGGCGGCAAGATCTCCGTCCGTTACGACACCTCGCGCTACAGCGGCCCCCTCCGCCACTCCATCGGCACCAACGACAACCTCGCACCCGTCAGCCCCCTCATGGTCGACGAGGCCCGCCTCAAGGGAGGCTCCGGCTCCGGCGACGGGCAGGACGGGGACGCCCCCGCGCACGGTCCCGCCCCGCGCTCCACCGATCCGGCCGAGGATGCTGCCGAGGCCTTCGCCGACGCACTCGGCGAACACGGCGTCGACGTCGATAACGAGCCGAAGGAGGCGAAGGCGCCCGGCAAGGCCAAGGAACTGGCCGCACACCGCTCGGCGCCGGTCTCCGCGCTCGTCGAACGGATGCTGACCTACAGCGACAACGACATCGCCGAGGCCCTCGCCCGCCAGACCGCCCTCGCCGCCGGCGAGCCCGCGAGCTTCAAGGGCGCCGGGAAGGCCGTACGCCGCACCCTCGGCAAGCTCGACGTCCCGCTGAAGGGCGCCCGCTTCGCCGACGGCAGCGGCCTCGACCGCGACGGCAAGGTCTCGCCGGCGCTGCTCACAAGCCTCCTCGTACGCGCCGCCGATCCCGGCCACGCGGCCCTGCGCCCCGTACTGACGGGCATGCCGGTCGCCCACTTCACCGGCACGCTCGACAGCAGGTACGGCAGCGACAAAGGCAAGCAGGGCGCCGGTCTCGTACGCGCGAAGACGGGGACCCTGACCGGCGTGCACACGCTGGCGGGCACCGTCGTCGACGCCGACGGCAGACTGCTGGCCTTCGCGTTCATGGCATCCGGCAGCACCGACGGCAAGGGCGCACAGGGCTCACTGGACAGCCTCGCCGCGGCCCTCGCCAACTGCGGCTGCCGCGAGTCGCCGTCCGGGAGCTGACCCCGCGCGCCCCGGGCCCGCTCCCCGCCCTCGCCGGTGCAGCCTCCCGTCCGGCGGCAGTGACACGTACCGTGAAGTCATGACGAGCCTCGGTGGTGTGGAGATGGTCGACTGGAATCTCGCGGTCGCGACCGCGACCCGCCTCGTACGGCCGGGTCCCGAAGTGAGCCGCGAGGGAGCGCGGGCGGTCGTCTCGGAGCTTCGCCGCCATGCGAAGGCGTCCGAGGAACACGTCCGCGGATTCACGCGCATGCAGCCCGACCGCCCCTCGGAGTCGGACACCCCGGTCCTGGTGGTGGACCGGCCCGGCTGGGTGCGCGCGAACGTGGCGGGCTTCAGAGAGCTGCTCTCGCCCCTGCTGGAGAAGGTCCAGGAGCGCCGCTCCGGCTCTCCCGGCGGGGCCGTGCTGGGCGCGGTCGGCGGCAAGGTGACGGGCGTCGAGGTCGGCATGCTGCTGTCGTTCCTGGCCTCCCGGGTCCTCGGTCAGTACGAGACCTTCGCACCGGCGACGCGCGAACTGCCCGGCGGAGCGGACGGCAGCGGCCGCCTTCTCCTCGTCGCGCCGAACATCGTGCACGTCGAACGCGAACTCGAGGTCGACCCGCACGACTTCCGCCTCTGGGTCTGCCTGCACGAGGAGACGCACCGCACACAGTTCGCCGCCGTCCCCTGGCTCCGCGACCACATCCAGGGCGAGATCCAGTCCTTCCTCGGCGAGACCGACATGGACCCCTCCACGCTGCTGGAGCGCCTCCGCGAGGCGGCGCAGTCCCTCTCCGGCTCCCGGGCGCAGAGCGCCGAGGGCACGGAGCAGACGGCGGAGACCGAGCGGGCCGGCATCGCCGAACTGGTGCAGACACCCACCCAGCGCGAGATCCTCGGCCGCCTCACCGCCGTGATGTCCCTGCTGGAGGGCCACGCGGACTACGTGATGGACGGCGTCGGACCGGAGGTCGTGCCGAGCGTCGCGGAGATCCGCGAGAAGTTCCAGAAGCGCCGGGCCACCGGCGCCGGACGGCTCGACCAGGCGCTGCGCAAGCTCCTCGGCCTCGACGCCAAGCTGCGCCAGTACCGCGAGGGCGAGCGCTTCGTACGTGCCGTCGTCGAGGACCTGGGCATGGACGGCTTCAACCGCGTCTGGACCTCGCCCAACACGCTCCCCACGAAGTCGGAGATCAGCCGGCCCGCCGACTGGGTCGCGCGAATGCGCTCCTGATCTCCGCGGAGCGCGGATCGGACGCGCTGACTGCTGAGCGCGGGGACGGGAGCCGGACGGGCAGGGGACCCACGGACCGGCCGCACGTCCCCTAGGTACGCCGGTCCGTACGCCGGAGCCGTGACGCGAGGGTGCAGCGCGAGGACGTGAGGGCCGGAGAACGGGGAAGGCGCGAGGATGCGGGAGCGGGGTCCGCACCCGGCCCCGGCGGCTACTCTCCGGAGCGGGCACGGACCACGGGAAGCCCCGGTAATCACTCGTCCGAGGGACCGAGAATGCCCGGCCCGCGTGCGATGCTCTGGGAACACCTCCATCTCTGTCACCATCAACACACTCAGCGTGACAAGACTTTCTTCGAGGAAGTGAATCGGACATGGGTCCCCACCCCGCGGTCGCTGCAATACGTCTCGCGGTTCGCCGCGCACTCCACGACGTCCTCAGCGAACAAGCAGTCGTCAGTGAGAAAGCCGGCGACACTCGCAGCCCCGGCGAGCCCCCGCTCGTCCTCGTAGCCTGTTCCGGCGGCGCCGACTCCATGGCGCTCGCCTCCGCCCTCGCGTTCGAAGCCCCCCGACTCGGCCTCCGCGCGGGAGGCGTGACGGTCGACCACGGCCTGCAGTCCGGATCGGCCGACCGCGCTCAGGAGGTCGCCGACCGGATGATCTCCCTCCGGCTCCATCCCGTCGAATCGATCGCCATCACCATCGGCCGTACGAACACCGGCCCCGAGGCCGCAGCGCGCACGGCGCGGTACGCAGCGCTCGACGACATGGCCGACCGCTGCGGTGCCAAGGCCGTGCTGCTCGGACACACCCGTGACGACCAGGCCGAGACGGTTCTCCTCGGACTGGCCCGCGGTTCCGGCACCCGATCCCTGTCCGGCATGGCGGAGGTCACCGGCCCCGCGGACCGCTACCGCCGGCCGTTCCTCGCCATCGACCGGCAGACCACCCGCAAGGCCTGCCTCGCCCAGTCGCTCCCCGTCTGGGACGACCCTCACAACGACGACCCCGCGTACACAAGGTCCCGCGTGCGTCACGAGGCCCTGCCGATGCTGGAGAAAGCATTGGGCAAGGGCGTGATCGAGGCGCTCGCCCGCACCGCACGCCTCTCCCGCGACGACGCCGACGCGCTCGACTCCTGGGCCCTCCAGGCCGAGCGGTCCGTACGCACCGACCAGCCCGGCACCGACGGCTGGGACGGCGTGGAGCTGGACACCGCCCGGCTCTACGCGCTCCCGTCCGCAGTCCGCCGCCGCGTGCTGCGCCGCGCCGCCGTCGCCGCGGGTGCCCCGGCGGGTTCGCTCTTCGCCCGCCATCTCGAAGAAGTCGACCGGCTGATCACGGCCTGGCGCGGGCAGCGTGCCATCAATCTGCCAGGGCGTGTCGAGGCCGCGAGGCAGGGTGGCAGACTGGTCATCCGGCATGGCTCACAGACCCCGCCGACACCGACCTGCTGACCGTCCCGCCAGGGCGGTCCCGGGCCGGCGGCAGCGTGGGCCGGAGACCTCGACCGGGAGCGGCGCGGGTGGACGAGAAGGACATGGGCACCGACCTCAAGTCGGTGCTCATCACGAAGGAAGAGATCGAAGCGAAGCTGGCCGAGCTGGCCGGCAAGATCGACGAGGAGTACGAGGGCAGGGAGTTGCTCCTCGTCGGCGTGCTCAAGGGTGCCGTGATGGTGATGGCCGACCTGGCGCGCGCCGTTTCGACGCCGGTCACCATGGACTGGATGGCGGTCTCCTCCTACGGAGCGGGCACGCAGTCCTCGGGAGTCGTCCGGATCCTCAAGGACCTCGACACCGACATCAAGGGCAAGCACGTCCTCATCGTCGAGGACATCATCGACTCCGGTCTGACCTTGTCGTGGCTGCTGTCCAACCTCGGTTCGCGTGAGCCGGCGTCCCTCAACGTCTGCACCTTGCTCCGGAAGCCGGACGCCGCCAAGGTGGCCATCGACGTGAAGTGGGCGGGCTTCGACATCCCCAACGAGTTCGTGGTGGGATACGGCCTCGACTACGCGGAGAAGTACCGGAACCTCCCGTTCGTCGGGACGCTCTCCCCACACGTCTACGGTGGCTGAGCACGGCGGCACCCAGCGGGAACCATGCGGGGCCGCGCTCCGTTGGAGGAGCCAGGACGGTTCTGTTTGACCGTCCTCGGCGGCGTCCTGAGACAATGCTGAGGTACCGTCCGAAGGTCAGCCTTTTCAACTCACTGTGGCAGGAGGGACGGGGCGCACGCGCTCCGTATGGATGGACGTGAAGCGATACTTCCGCGGGCCGGTCATGTGGATCGTGCTGGCCGTCCTCGCCGTGGTCGTGTTGATGCAGGTCGTCGGCTCGTCCGGCGGCTACAAGACGGTGGACACGGGACAGGTCGTCCAGGCGATCGACCAGGACAAGGTGAAGTCCGCCGAGCTCACGACAGGCGATGAGCAGATCGTGAAGCTCGAGCTCAAGGACGGCGCCAAGGTCGAGGACAGCGACAAGATCAAGGCGAGTTACATCGACAACCAGGGTGTCGACCTCGCCAAGAAACTCCAGAGCAAGTTCGACCAGAAGGAAATCACCAAGGGCTACACGGTCGCGCCGCAGCAGCAGAATCCGTTCGTCGGGATGCTGCTGTCGTTCCTGCCGTTCGTCCTCATCATCGTCGTCTTCCTGTTCCTGATGAATCAGATGCAGGGTGGCGGCTCCCGGGTGATGAACTTCGGCAAGTCGAAGGCCAAGCTGATCACCAAGGACACCCCGAAGACGACGTTCTCGGACGTCGCGGGGTCGGACGAGGCGTGCGAGGAGCTCCAGGAGATCAAGGAGTTCCTGCAGGAGCCCGCCAAGTTCCAGGCGGTCGGCGCCAAGATCCCCAAGGGTGTGCTTCTGTACGGGCCGCCCGGTACGGGTAAGACGCTGCTGGCCCGCGCGGTCGCGGGCGAGGCGGGTGTCCCGTTCTACTCGATCTCCGGCTCCGACTTCGTCGAGATGTTCGTCGGCGTCGGTGCCTCCCGTGTCCGTGACCTGTTCGAGCAGGCCAAGGCGAACGCCCCGGCGATCGTCTTCGTCGACGAGATCGACGCCGTCGGCCGTCACCGCGGCGCCGGCATGGGCGGCGGTCACGACGAGCGCGAGCAGACCCTGAACCAGCTGCTCGTCGAGATGGACGGCTTCGACGTCAAGGGCGGCGTCATCCTGATCGCCGCCACCAACCGGCCCGACATCCTCGACCCCGCGCTGCTGCGTCCCGGGCGCTTCGACCGGCAGATCGCGGTCGACCGTCCTGACATGCAGGGCAGGCACGAGATCCTCAAGGTCCACCAGAAGGGCAAGCCGATGGCGCCCGACGTGGATCTGGGCGCGGTGGCCCGCCGTACGCCGGGCTTCACCGGTGCCGACCTCAGCAACGTGCTGAACGAGGCGGCGCTGCTCACGGCGCGCGGCGACCAGAAGCTGATCGACAACAGGTATCTGGACGAGGCGATCGACAGAGTCGTGGCGGGACCGCAGAAGCGGACCCGGATCATGAGCGACAAGGAGAAGAAGATCACCGCGTACCACGAGGGCGGGCACGCCCTGGTCGCGGCGGCTTCGCCGAACTCCGACCCCGTACACAAGATCACGATTCTCTCCAGAGGCCGTGCCCTCGGCTACACGATGGTTCTGCCGGACGAGGACAAGTACTCGACCACGCGCAACGAGATGCTCGACCAGCTCGCTTACATGCTGGGCGGCCGCGCCGCCGAGGAGCTGGTCTTCCACGACCCGACGACGGGCGCGGCGAACGACATCGAGAAGGCGACGGCGACGGCACGTGCCATGGTCACGCAGTACGGCATGACCGAGCGGCTGGGTGCGATCAAGTTCGGCTCCGACCAGTCCGAGCCCTTCCTGGGCAAGGAGATGGGACATCAGCGCGACTACTCCGAGGAGGTCGCCGGGCTGGTGGACGAGGAGGTCAAGAGCCTTATCGAGACGGCGCACAACGAAGCCTGGGAAATCCTGGTGGAGAACCGCGACGTCCTCGACAACCTCGTTCTCTCCCTGCTGGAGAAGGAGACGCTGGGCAAGGAGGAGATCGCCGAGATCTTCGCTCCGGTCGTCAAGCGCCCCAGCCGGCCGGCATGGACGGGCTCCTCACGGCGTACGCCGTCGACGCGTCCCCCGGTCTCGTCGCCGGCCCTGAGTAACGGGAACGGCTCCGCTCCGAGTCTCGACAAGAGCGGTGGCAAGGAGATCGGGCCGCGGGACTCGGACGCCATCGTCGAGCCGGTCGATCCGACGGAGAACTAGCAGCAGTCCCTGTGCGACGGCCCACAGCGGGCCGTGGAATTCAAGCCGCGCCCCCCGGGTTGTGAGACCTGGGGGGCGCGGCTGATTGTTTACGCAGGTACCAGGAACGAGGCATCACATGACCGATCCGGTGACGCTCGGTGGAGAGGGCGATTTCAAGCCGTCCGACTTCGATGAGAAGCGGGCGGAGAACGCCGTACGCGAACTGCTGATCGCAGTCGGCGAGGACCCGGACCGTGAGGGTCTGCTGGAGACTCCTGCCCGCGTGACGCGGGCGTACAAGGAGCTGTTCGCGGGTCTGCACCAGCGTCCCGAGGAGGTGCTGACGACCACCTTCGACCTCGGGCACGACGAGATGGTCCTGGTGAAGGACATCGAGGTGTTCAGCACGTGTGAGCATCATCTGGTGCCGTTCCACGGCGTCGCGCACGTCGGCTACATCCCGTCCGCCGACGGGAAGATCACCGGCCTGTCGAAGCTGGCACGGCTCGTCGACGTGTACGCCCGGCGGCCTCAGGTCCAGGAGCGGCTGACCACGCAGATCGCCGAGTCGCTGATGCGGATACTCGAGCCGCGCGGGGTGATCGTCGTCGTCGAGTGCGAGCACATGTGCATGTCCATGCGCGGTATACGCAAGCCGGGTGCCAAGACGCTCACGTCCGCGGTGCGCGGGCAGCTGCGGGACGCCGCGACGCGTTCCGAGGCGATGAGCCTGATTCTGCGCTGATCGACGGCGAGGACGGGTGGAGCGGTGGGCGGGGGATGAAGGGCGGGGCCGGTCAGGCGGCAGTGGCAGCCGGGGGGCTGTCGTCGTCGTCCTCGGGGAGACGGCAGACCCGCTCAAGGAAGATCGCCGTCACCACCACCGCGATCCCGGCGAGTACGGACAGGCCCGCGTAGACCGTCTGGTCCTGGCGTGCCGGAGCCTCGGACGGGTCCATCAGCAGAGCCACTCCGACGCCTCCGTAGATGCCGGAGACCAGCGAGGCCACCAGTGCGCTGGCGTGCCCGAAGAGGACGGCCCGCGCCGCCATCATCGGATCCACGCCCTTGGCGCCCGGTTGGCGTTCGCGCTGTGCCTTGAGGCGGGAGCGCAGTGAGAGAGCGGTGGCCAGCAGCACGGTGGCGATGATCGCCAGTACGACCGGGGCCGCGACCGGCACCGCCGGCAGCGTGCCCAGCGAACTCCACAGCCGGGCGACCGCCCAGGCCAGCACCCCGGCGACGACGAAGACACCCGCAAGGACGGGGATACGCAGTTCCTTCACGGGGTTCCCAACGACTACTCGGGCAGGCTGAGTTCCAGGTCCGTACGGGCGGCGACGCCTTCGTGGCCGAGCGAGGCCAGCAGCTCCGTCACCGCACCGTGGCCCGGCACTTCGGCACCCGGGTCCACGTCGTGCCACGGCACGAGGACGAAGGCCCGTTCGTGGGCCCGGGGGTGAGGCAGCGTCAGTCCGGGGTCGTCGGAGACGACGTCCTGGTAGGAGACGATGTCGACGTCGATGGTTCGCGGCCCCCAGTGCTCGTCCCGCACCCGTTCCAGGGCCTCCTCGATCGCGTGTCCGCGCTCCAGCAGAGAGCCGGGCGGCAGGGTCGTGCGTACGAGCACGACGGCGTTGAAGTACGAGGCCTGGGTGCCGGGATCGACTCCCCACGGCTCCGTCTCGTAGACCGGCGAGACCGCGAGGACCTTCATCCCGGGGGTGTCGGCGAGCGCGTCGACAGCGCTCTGCAGCCGCTCCAGGCGGTTGCCCACATTGCTGCCGAGAGCGATCACCGCCTGCTGCGGGTTGTGGAGAGTGGTGTCGGCCGCATCCACCTGATGCACGACGGAGGCGGGCACCGGCTGTACGGTCGGGTCACTGTTCGGCGTCATGCGCGGCTCCGCTTGATTGTGATGGTCACGTCGTCGAAGGGCACGGTGATCGGGGCGTCCGGCTTGTGCACGACCACCTCTGCCACCTGTACGCGCGAGTGCGAGAGACAGGCGTCGGCGATCCGCTCCGCGAGGGTCTCGATCAGGTCGACGGGCTCTCCCTCGACGATCCCGACGATCTCCTCGGCCAGAACGCCGTAGTGAACGGTCTTTGTGAGGTCGTCGCCGCCCGCGGCGGGCCGGGTGTCGAGGCCGAGCTCCACGTCCACGACGAAGATCTGACCCTCCTCCCGTTCCCGCTCGAGGACTCCGTGATGCCCGCGGGCCCGAAGGCCCCGCAGTGCGAGGTGGTCCACGCGTATCACTCCCGTCCTCTGTCCTGGTCGCATGCCCTGGTCGCGGCGGCGCGGCGCGCCCTCTCCGCATCGAATCTACCCGCGGGCGGCACTGCCACCTGCCCGGGGCGGGTGCCTACCCGACAGCGCGGACGCCCACGCTCACATTCCGGCCGAGCTGCTGCGAAGGAGTGGTACCGGCCACACCGGGGGTGGCGCGAACGGCTTCGGCCGCCGGGGTGCGGCGGGTGACGGGCGGCTCGGGAGGGAGGCACCGGGGCCGTGGGTCAGAGCTGGACGTCGCCGTCGTCGAGGCCGCCCTCGTCCTCGTCCTCGCCCTCGCGCTCGACCAGGACCGGCGACCCGTGGTGCGACCACACCTTCCAGCGGCCGCCCTCGTCGCGGCGGAAGACGTTGGTGGCGACGACGAGCCCGCCGACGAGGGGGCCCGCGGAGCCGTCGTCCTCGGCGGGGCCGCCGCTGAGGATGTTCTCGGTGCAGTTCACGAGCGCGGTGTCGCCGTGTACCGACACCTCGACGTCCGTCAGGAAGAACTGCACGTAGTCGGTGTTCGCCATGATCAGGGCGTAGGAGCGCAGTACCTCGTCCCGGCCGGTGAGAACCGGCCAGCCGGGGTGTACGACGCTGATGCCGTCGTCCATCCACAGGGTCTGCAGGGCATCAAGATCGGCGTGCTCCACCGCGTCGTACAGGGCGGTGTTGGCGGCTTCGACCGCCTCGATGTCCGTGCCGGCGCCGCGGCTCACGCCTGCCGCCCCGTGGTCTCGGTGGTGCCGGCGTGGTCCTGTGCCTGCGGGCTCCCCGCGCTCGCGGGACCGGCGGGACCTCCGGGGTCCGCCGCGTCGGCGTCCGGGAGGCCCGTGGCGCTTTCGACCGCGTGTACGACGCGGACGGCGTGCGCGCTCGCCCGCACCTCGTGCACGCGCACCGCCCAGGCGCCCTCGCGGGCGGCGAGTGCCGAGACGGCGGCCGTGGCGGCGTCCCGTTCACGCGCGGGCGGCACGGTTTCGCCGTCGGTGCCGACGAGCACGCGGCCGAGGAACCGCTTGCGTGAGGCGGCAATCAGCAGCGGCCTGCCCAGCTCCTCGCGCAGCCGTCCGAGCTCCGCGACGAGTCGCAGATCGTGCTGGGCCTGCTTGGCGAAGCCCAGCCCGGGGTCGGCCACGATCCGGTCCGGGGAGATACCGCCGTCGATCGCGCGGTCCAGGCCGGCACGCAGCTCGGCGACGACCTCCGCGGTGACGTCGCCGTAGACGGCGCGGTTGTTCATGTCGATGGACTGGCCGCGCCAGTGCATGACCACGAAGGGCACCTCCGCGGCCGCCACGGCGGGGACCATCCGCGGGTCGGCCAGGCCGCCGCTGACGTCGTTGACGAGCACAGCGCCCGCCTCCAGCGCCTGCTCCGCCACGGAGGCCCGCATGGTGTCGACGCTGACGAGCACGTCCTCGGACGCCAGGCGGCGGACGACGGGAAGCACCCGCCGCAGCTCTTCGGCCTCGTCGACGCGGGGGGCACCGGGACGGGTGGACTCACCGCCGACATCGACCAGGTCGGCGCCCTCGGCGACGAGATCGAGCCCCCGTTTGACCGCGTCTTCGCTGTCGAACCACTTGCCGCCGTCGGAGAAGGAGTCCGGCGTGACGTTGACCACCCCCATCACGGCACAGCGGTTCCAGTCCGGGAGTCCGGTGACGCGGCCACGCGATGGGTTCATGTCTCCAGCGTAGGGCGCGCGTCCTCTCCGGGGGCGACGGGTGGGGAGACGGGGAGTCCGGCGGCACGCCATGACTGGAAACCGCCGTCCAGGTCCGTCGCCCGGTGAAGACCGAGCTCACGGAGGGAACGGGCGGCGAGGCTGGAGGCGTAGCCCTCGTTGCACACCACGACGACGGGCAGTTCGAACGCCTCGGGGTCCCCCAAGGCCCCGCCGGCCGGGGGGAAGGCCTCGGGGGAGCGGTGGGGACACGTCGGGTCCAGGCGCCACTCCAGCTCGTTGCGTTCGACGATCAGGGCCCCGGGGATGGTGCCGTCCCGCTCCCGCAGGGCCGCGTAGCGGATGTCCACCAGCAGTGCGCCCTCCTCGTGCCGGGCGCGTGCGGCGTCCTGGGCGGTGAGGCGGGTGAGGTCCGAGCGGGCCGACTCCAGCAGGGCGTCGACGCGGCTCGGGAGGCCGCCGGTGCCGGCGCCGTCGCCGCTGCCGGCGCCGGTGCTGCCGTCGTTGCCGTCGGTGAGAGGCTTCGGTGTCACCGTCAGTCCCACTCTCCCGGGCGCTCGACCTGCTCCAGGCGCAGCAGCGCGCCCGTACGGCTGTAGCGGCGCATCAGCGGCAGCGGCGGGTAGTAGGCGTGGACGGAGACGGCGTGCTCCTCCTCCGTCTCGTTGAGCACCTGGTGGACGTGGTGGGCGCCGAAGGCGCGGCCCCGGCCCGCGGTCAGCTGCCGTTCGCGGTCCACGCCGTCCGCGAGTTCCAGCGTCTTCCAGCCTTCGGCCGGCAGCCGGGCGGCGAGGGACTGTTCGGTGAGGCGGCCCCGTGCCGTCGCGAAGGCGCCGTAGGAGCCGCCGTGGTCGTGCCACCCCGTGCCGGTGCCGGGGGGCCAGCTGATGATCCACGCCTCGCTGCCGCCCGGGCCGTTGAGCCGCAGCCAGGTGCGGCCCTCGGGGTCGAGGGGGAGCGAGGCGATGAGCGCGGCGTCGGCGGCCGTCTCATGGACGAAGTCGAGGAGCTGCGCCTCGGTGGGCGCTGGTGCCGGGCCCGCTCCGGGGACGTGCACGGGCTGTGCGGGCTCTGCGGGCCGTACCGAACCGGAGCCGGACGCAGGTGTTGTGGGGAATGCGGATGACACGGAGAACCGTCCTGGAGTGTGATCGAGGGCACGCGCTCACGAAGGGCGCGCGGAATGGCCTGACTTGATCAGCAGGACGGACGACACAGGCAGCCCACGTAGCGGAGCAGGTCCAGGTGGACCCTCCGCCAGCGGTGCAACGCGGTGCCGTTCATGCGGTGGAGTACAGCACGAGACCCCCCGGCGGTCAACTTGCGTCCGCATGCTGCCGGATGGACGCACGGGCGGTCCTGAACCACATGCGTGCGGCGTCGGTCAGGCGTCGCCGATCGTCTCCAGCTCCACCTCGTCGCGGCGTACGTCGCGTTCGTCCGCGTCGATGGAGCGGCGCAGCGCCTCGTGCAGGCCGGCCGGCGTCAGTACGCCGACGAAGCGGTCCGCGTCGTCCAGCACCGCGATCCAGCCCGCGTCGTGCTGGAGCATGCTGCTGAAGGCCTGCTTGAGGGGCGAGCCCAGCGGCAGCCAGGCCTCCATGCGGCGCGCGTGATCGGCGACGGTCGCGGGCCCGGCCGCCTTGCCGGTCGCGGGGGAGGCGCTCTTCGCGCCCTTGGCGCCGTCAAGCGCGTCGGCGGCGAGCCATCCGTGCAGCTCGTCGGCGTCGTCCAGCACCACGGCCCAGCGCGCGCCCTCGCTGCGCATGCGGGCACGGGCCTTGTCGATCGGGTCGTCGAGGTGGACGACCGGCGGCTCCTCCAGGTCGCCACGTTCGATCGGGGTGACCGACAGCCGCTTCAGGCCGCGGTCGGCGCCCACGAAGTCCGCGACGTACGGGGTGGCGGGTGCGCCCAGCACCTTCGCCGGCGGGTCGAACTGCTCGATGCGGCCGTCCCCGTACACCGCTATGCGGTCGCCGAGCCGGACGGCCTCCTCGATGTCGTGGGTGACGAAGAGCACCGTCTTGTGCAGCGTGGACTGGAGCTTCAGGAACTCGTTCTGCAGATGCTCGCGCACGACCGGGTCGACGGCGCCGAACGGTTCGTCCATGAGCAGCACAGGCGGGTCGGCCGCGAGCGCACGCGCGACGCCGACGCGCTGCCGCTGGCCGCCGCTGAGCTGGTCCGGGTAGCGGTCGCCGTAGCGGCCCGGGTCGAGGCCGACCATCTCCAGCAGCTCGGCGGCGCGCTTGCGGCGCTCGGCCTTCGACCAGCCCAGCAGGAAGGGGACGGTGGCGGTGTTGTCCAGCACCGTCTTGTGCGGGAAGAGACCCACCTGCTGGATGACGTAGCCGATGCGGCGGCGGAGTTCGACCGGGTCGACGGCGGAGATGTCCTCGCCGTCGAGCAGGATCCGCCCCGAGGTCGGTTCGATGAGCCTGTTGACCATCTTCATCGTCGTCGTCTTGCCGCAGCCGGACGGACCGACGAGGGTGACGAGTTCGCCTCGCGCCACCTCCAGCGACAGCTCGTGCACGGCGGTCGTGCCGTCCGGGTAGCGCTTGGTGACGTTCTCGAAGCGGATCATCTTCTCATTCTCATCGCTCGGCTCGGGCGCGGATGCGGTCGCGGGTCTCGTCCGCGCATTCTTCCGGGGCCCGTATGAAGTCTGTGTTGCAGGAGTGTGGCAGTTCGAAGCGGCTGTCGGTAGCGGACTGTAAGGTCTCCCGGCATGCTTACGGGCGCACGGACGCGCCCCTGCCGGAGTGCCCCTGTCGGAGGTGCCGGGCGTGAGCGGTCCGCGGCGAGCAGAGCGAGCGGGGTGAGCGGGTGAGTGCGTTGAGCGGGGTGAGCGGGTTGAGCGGGACCGGGCACGCGGCGGTCCCCGCCGGAGCCGGAGCTGCCGCGGAGCAGGAGGGCGACTGCCTCTCCGCGAACGACTGGATCTGCGCCGAGTACGTGCGTACGCGCGGTCAGGAGCTGGCCGACGCCACCGTCGAGCATGTCGGGATCACCGTCGCCTCGGTGCTGCTGGCGCTGCTCGTCGCCTTCCCGCTCGCGCTCGCCGCCCGCCGGTGGCAGCGCGCCCGCGGGCCCGTGCTGGGGCTGACCACGGTCCTCTACACCGTTCCGTCGCTGGCGATGTACGCGCTGCTGCTTCCCCTCTTCGGGGTGGGCGCGGCGGTCGTCGTGACGGGGCTGGTGCTCTATTCGCTCACCGTGCTCGTACGGAACATCCTGGCCGGTCTGGAGTCCGTCCCCGAGGAGTCCCGTGAGGCGGCGCGCGGCATGGGATACGGCCCGTACCGGCTGCTCTTCGGGGTGGAGATGCCGCTCGCGCTGCCCGCGCTGATGGCCGGTGTGCGCATCGCGACGGTTTCGGCGGTGGCGCTGACGACCGTCGGGGCGATCGTCGGGTTCGGCGGCCTCGGCAACCTCATCTACGACGGCATGGACAGCTTCTTCAGGGCACAGGTGCTGACGGCGTCGGTCATCTGCGTGCTGCTGGCCGTGCTCGCCGACGCGCTGCTGCTGGGGCTGCAGCGGCTGCTGACTCCGTGGGCCCGTACCGGCGGGCGGGGACGCCGGGGCCGCGGGCGTACGGACGGTACGGACGGTGCGGAGACCGCGGGTGACGTGAGCGGCGCGGGGGGCGCGGGCGGAGCGGACGGTGCCGCCGGCGGCGTCCGTCAGGTGCCGGAGCCGGCCGGCAGGGAGGCGTGACCGTGGGCTTCTTCGTGGACGCGTGGACGTGGCTGACGACGGGCGCCAACTGGGCTGGCGGCGACGGCGTGACGCACCGGCTCACCGAGCACCTCTACCTGACCGTGGTCTGTCTCGGCATCGCCTGCGCCGTCGCGCTGCCCGTCGCCCTGTGGCTCGGGCACGTGGGCCGGGGCGGCGCGCTCGCCGTGAACATCTCCAACGCGGGCCGGGCGGTGCCGACCTTCGCCGTGCTGGTGCTGCTGACGCTGAGCCCCCTCGGCAAGTACGGCGACGTTCCGACGATCGTGGCGCTCGTGCTCTTCGCGATGCCGCCGCTGCTGACCAACGCCTACGTCGGGATGCGCGAGGCCGACCGCGACGTGGTGGAGGCGGCCCGCGGAATGGGCATGTCCGGCCGGCAGCTGCTGGCCCGCGTCGAAGTACCGCTGGCCTTCCCGCTGATCATGACGGGTGTGCGGTCGGCCGCCGTGCAGGTCGTGGCCACCGCGACGCTCGCCGCGCTTCCGGGAGGCGGCGGGCTCGGGCGGATCATCACCGCTGGATTCGGGACGTACGACACCCCGCAGGTGGTCGCCGGCGCGGCGCTGGTCGCGGCGCTCGCGCTGCTCGTGGAGGGGGTGCTCGTCATCGCCGAGCGGCTGCTGGACCCGATGCGGGGCCGCCGGGGGAGCGGGAAACAGCGGACTGCAGGCTCCGGGAGGTCCGGAACGTCCGGTGAACCGGGCTCCGTGGACGGGGAGCGGGGTGCGCATTCCCCTTCGACGCCCCGGGACTTCGATGAAAAGGTGATTCCCGCGCAGCCGACCTCCTGACCGCCTACCGCTATTCCGCCTGCCTTCTGAGCCGATTACCTACCGACGCCTTCCGAACGCCTTCCGAACCGCATACCGCTCACCCGCTTACCGCCTACCACGAATTGGCCGGCCCGGGGTTCCGATGCCCCGGACGACCCCGTACCCCTGAACGAACGGTGGACATGATGAACGAGGCAGCAAACCGGAATCGCCGGAGTCCCCTGAGCCCCGTGGGTCCCCGGAAGGCACGCACCCTGCTGGCCGCCGGCGGCGCCGCGGCCGTGCTGGCCACCGCCCTGACCGCGTGCGGCGGCAACAGCCTGGAGAAGGAGGGCGGCGGCTCGGCGGACGGCGGTTCCAAGGGCGAACTCGTCGTCGGCTCGGCCGGGTTCACCGAGTCGCAGGTCATGGCCGAGCTGTACTCGAAGCTGCTGGCCGAAGCCGGCTACAGCACCTCGATAAGCAAGCTGAAGAACCGCGAGCTGTACGAACCCGCCCTGGAGAAAGGCGAGATCGACGTCGTACCGGAGTACGCGGCGACGCTCGCCGAGTTCCTGAACGCGAAGGAGAAGGGGCCGGACGCGAAACCCGTCGCCTCCAACGACGTCGACAAGACGGTCGCCGCGCTGGAGAAGCTCGCGGAGCCCCGCGGCCTGAAGGTGCTGCCCGCCGGAGAGGCCGTCGACCAGAACGCGTTCGCGGTGACGGAGAAGTTCGCGAAGAAGCACAAGCTCAAGACGCTCTCGGATCTCGGCGACTCGGGTGAGAAGGTCAAGCTCGCGGCGAGCGACGAGTGCGAGGAGCGGCCCTTCTGCCGCCCCGGCCTGGAGAAGACCTACGGCATCGACGTCACCGGAATCGACCCCAAGGGCGTCGGGACGACCCAGGCGAAGGAGGCCGTCAAGGACGGCACCGACCAGATGGTGCTGACGACCACGACCGACGCCACCCTCAAGGACTTCGGGCTCGTGCTCCTGGAGGACGACAAGGGGCTGCAGAACGCGGACAACGTGCTGCCGGTCGTCAACGCGAAGAAGGCGGGCGGCAAGAACGTCGCGGCTGCCCTGGAGAAGCTGACGGAGGTCCTCACCACCAAGGACCTCGCCGACCTCAACAGGAAGGTGGACGCCGAGCGGCAGAAGCCGAAGGACGTCGCCGAGGAGTACCTGAAGGCGAAGAATCTCCTCTGACGCGTCTTCCGGGCGCTGTCGCAAGGCGCCGCACGGGCGCCCGGAGCGAGGAATTCCAGAAGGGGACAGCCGAGGCGAAAGAGGACAGCACGGGGTTGTGGCGGCGTAACAATGCCCCTTGTCCGGTGCCTGACCGGAGTCTTGCAAGGTACATTCCAGGCCATGCCTCGTGGACGTCATCGCCATTCGCAGCCACTGCACCGGGTCCTCGCCCCGGCAACCGTCACAGTGGCCGCGCTGCTCTGCGCGGGAGGTGCCTGGCTGTTCGGTGAAGCCGGTGTCGGCGACACGGACACGGTGCTCCTTCGCGTCTGTTCGGCCGGTGCCGCGGCGGCAGCCGTGACCGGTGCCGTGATGCTGCGGGCATGGGACCGGGCAGCGGGCAAACGCGTCGGCGAACTGAAGGCCAAGCAGGCGAGCACGGAATGGCGGGCCGAGGAGCGCCAGGCCGAACTGGAAAGCGAGCTCGAGGAGATCCGCCAGGCGCGCGAGAAGACGCGCAGCCGCCTGCGGGAAAAGCGCTCGGAACTGGCCCGGCTGCGCAGCGAACACGCGGACCTGCTCCGCCGGTACGCACACGCCGAGACGGAGCGGGCGAGCGCGCTGGAGGGGCGTCGGCAGCTGGAACTGGAGTCCGGCGAGCCGACGAAGGCCCTGACGGCGGCGGCGACCGACCACCGCCAGCCGTCGGGCGCGCCGACCCCGCTGACGTATCTGCAGGCGAACGAGGCCCTGCGGAACCTCAGCCGCAACCTAGCTCGGAAGCAGGAGCGCGAAGAGCTGGAGCGCGAGGAGCAGGAGCGCGAGGAGCGGGAACGGGAGGAAGCCCTCCGCCGGGAGCGCGAGCTGCGCGAGCAGGAGCGGGAAGCCGTACGGCAGGCCGCACAGAGCAAGCAGGGGCCCGCGCCGGTGGAGGAGCGCCGGCCCGTCGAGGCGGACAGCGGAAAGTTCGACTTCTTCGGTACGGGGAGCACGGGCAAGCCGAAGCGGCGTGCGAAGAGGCCGCACGCCCCCCACGCCGCGGCGACTGCGTCGTCCGTACCGTCCAGGGCGCGTGAGCCCCGGGAGGCGTCCGAGCTCTTCGAGCGGCGCGATGCGCGGGAGAAGGCCCAAGGTGCCGCGAAGGCGGACGGTGCCGCGACGAGCCAGGGCGGCGTGGATGCGGCCGCTCCGGCCGAAAGCGCCGCGAACACAGAGGCGCCGGGGTCGGACGAGGCCACGCGCCCCGTGGTGAACGGCCGGGACACCCGGGAGACCCGGGGCGGTTCGGACAAGCCCGCCTCACCGCCCGCCGAGGAGCGTGGGAAGAAGGAGCCGGGCAAGCCCGGGGAGCCGTCCGCGAAGGCGAGTTCGGGGCCCTCGGCCGCACGGACGAGCCCTGGACGGGAGGAGCCGGGGACCCGTTCCGGCAGAGGACCGGCGGGGGCCCAGGCCCCGGTCGGCAGACACGCGAAGCGTGACGAGGCCGTGCGGCAGGAGCCGTCGGCGGCGGAGCCGCTGCCCGGGTCGTCCGGGACCGGTGCCCCGGGCACGGGTGCTCAGCGCGCGGGCTCCCCGTCCTCGGGCGGGGCCGAGTCGCCCGGAGGCGAAGCCGGTTCGGAGGGCGGCAAGCCGGCGGGCCGGTCCGTCACCGCTGGCTCGAAGAAGCCCGGTGAGGCGCCGAAGCAGCCGAAGTCCGCGAGCACACCCGATGAGCCGGGCGGGCCGGGCCGAACGGTCGTGTCCGGTACGACCACCGAGCCGGGCAAGAAGGACGAACCGGACAAGGGGGAGCGGGCCGGGGAGGATCCGGCCGGGAAGGCCGAAGAGGCCGCGGGGCCGAGGCCCGGAGCCGAGCCCGGGGCGGAGAAGACGCCGGAGACGCCGGAGAAGACTGCGCAGCAGAAACCGGAGCAGAAGCCGGAGCAGAAGCCCGGTCCCGTGGCGGGGAAGAAGTCCGGTCCGGGCCCGAAGCCGGGTTCGACCGCGAACACGACCGCGACCGCCGGGCCGGAGGGCGACTCGTCCGCCGCCGGGCCGGAATCGGCTCCGTCCACCGGCAAGGTGCAGCAGCCGCAGAAGAGCGCAGATCCGGAGTCGAAGGCCGAGACGGAGTCGAAGCCCGAGACGGGGCCGAAGCCCGAGACGGGGCCGAAGCCCGGAAGCGAGTCGAAGCCGGAAGAGGAGCCGAAGCCCGGGACCGGGGCGAAGCCCGAAACGGATTCGAATTCGGCGGCGTCGAATTCCGGTACGGCGTCCGACCCCGGGCCGGAGGCGAAGTCCGGCCCGAAGTCCGGGCACTCCGCGCCCAAGCCCCGTACGTCGACGGGCTCGAAGCCGAGGTCCGACTCCGGGATCCGCAACGCGGGCTGAGCGGCGGGCCCGGCGCGGGCCGCCGTCCGGACGGGCGCACCCGCCCCGGGCGTACCGAGCACACGTCACGCGCTACTTGTCGATGTCGCCGACCACGAAGAAGAACGACCCGAGGATCGCGACCATGTCGGCGACGAGCGTCCCCGGGAGCAGTTCCGTCAGTGCCTGGATGTTGTTGAACGAGGCTGAGCGGAGCTTGAGCCGGTACGGCGTCTTCTCCCCCTTGGAGACCAGGTAGTAGCCGTTCAGCCCGAGCGGGTTCTCCGTCCAGGCGTATGTCGCGCCCTCCGGCGCCTTCAGCACCTTCGGCAGCCGCTGGTTGACCGGCCCGGGGGGCAGGTCGGCGAGCCGGTCGAGGCAGGCGTCCGCCAGGTCGAGGGAGTTGTGCGCCTGCTCCAGCAGCACTTCGAAACGGGCGAGGCAGTCACCGTCGGTGCGCGTCACGACCTGGAGGGTGTCCTGCAGTTCTCCGTACGCCAGGTACGGCTCGTCGCGGCGGAGGTCGAAGTCCACGCCCGAGGCGCGTGCGATGGGTCCGCTGACCCCGTACGCCTGGACGGTCGCCGGGTCGAGGACGCCGACGCCGCGCGTGCGTCCGCGGAAGATCTCGTTCCCCGTCACCAGCCGGTCGAAGGTGTCCATCCGGGACCGTACGGCGGAGACCGCCTTCCTGGCGCGGTGCTGCCAGCCGGCCNCGCCCCGGGCGTACCGAGCACACGTCACGCGCTACTTGTCGATGTCGCCGACCACGAAGAAGAACGACCCGAGGATCGCGACCATGTCGGCGACGAGCGTCCCCGGGAGCAGTTCCGTCAGTGCCTGGATGTTGTTGAACGAGGCTGAGCGGAGCTTGAGCCGGTACGGCGTCTTCTCCCCCTTGGAGACCAGGTAGTAGCCGTTCAGCCCGAGCGGGTTCTCCGTCCAGGCGTATGTCGCGCCCTCCGGCGCCTTCAGCACCTTCGGCAGCCGCTGGTTGACCGGCCCGGGGGGCAGGTCGGCGAGCCGGTCGAGGCAGGCGTCCGCCAGGTCGAGGGAGTTGTGCGCCTGCTCCAGCAGCACTTCGAAACGGGCGAGGCAGTCACCGTCGGTGCGCGTCACGACCTGGAGGGTGTCCTGCAGTTCTCCGTACGCCAGGTACGGCTCGTCGCGGCGGAGGTCGAAGTCCACGCCCGAGGCGCGTGCGATGGGTCCGCTGACCCCGTACGCCTGGACGGTCGCCGGGTCGAGGACGCCGACGCCGCGCGTGCGTCCGCGGAAGATCTCGTTCCCCGTCACCAGCCGGTCGAAGGTGTCCATCCGGGACCGTACGGCGGAGACCGCCTTCCTGGCGCGGTGCTGCCAGCCGGCCGGAAGGTCCTCCTTCAGGCCGCCGACGCGGTTGAACATGTAGTGCATCCGGCCGCCGGAGATCTCCTCCATCACGTGCTGCAGCTCCTCGCGTTCGCGGAACGCGTGGAAGACGGGCGTGATGCCGCCCAGTTCCAGCGGATAGGAGCCGAGGAACATCAAGTGGTTGAGGACGCGGTTGAGTTCGGCGAGGAGCGTGCGCGTCCAGACGGCGCGCTCCGGGACCTCCATGCCCAGCATGCGTTCGACGGCCAGGACCACGCCGAGTTCGCTGGAGAAGGCGGACAGCCAGTCGTGGCGGTTGGCGAGGACGATGATCTGCCGGTAGTCGCGGGCCTCGAAGAGCTTCTCCGCGCCCCGGTGCATGTAGCCGACGACCGGCTCGACCTCGCTGATCAGCTCGCCGTCCAGAACGAGCCGCAGCCGCAGCACTCCGTGCGTGGAGGGGTGCTGCGGGCCGATGTTGAGCACCATGTCGGAGCTCTCGGCGGCGCCGCCCACGCCGACCGTGGTCTGCTTCCCCGGCCCGGCCGGCGTCGCCCCGGTGCCCTCCGTCATCGTCCGCTGACTCATGGCCTCAGTCTCGCACCCGTACGGGCGGCGGCCTCCGGCGGCGGTGTATCTCCCGGGACCTGCCCAGCCGCCCGTGACCGGCCGTAGGGTGGCCGCATGACGAGGGGGACGGGCATGGCGGACGCCGGGCAGAGCACCGGAAGCCCGGGGAATGCCACGGGCGCGGCCGAACCGGACGGACGCTGGAACGGCGTCGAGCGTGCGCTGCTGCGGGTGCGCCGCCTCGTGCTGCTGTGCACGCTGCTGCCGCTCGCCGCCGTCACCGCGCTGCCGCTCTGGCTGACCGCCGGGCCGGCCTGGGCCGCGTTCGGGTTGTTGCCGCTCGCCGCCGTGGCATGGGGCTGGGGCGCGCTGGGGCGCAACTGGCGCTCGTGGCGGTACGTGGAGCGCGCCGACGACCTGCTCATCAGCCGCGGAGTGCTCTGGCGACAGCTGACGGTGGTGCCTTACGGGCGCATGCAGCTCGTCGAGGTCACCTCCGGACCCTTGGAGCGGCGTTACGGTCTCGCCCGCGTACAGCTGCACACCGCGGCCGCGACGACCGACGCCACGATTCCCGGCCTCGCACCGGACGAGGCGGAACGCCTGCGCGACAGGCTCACGGAACTCGGTGGCGCCAGGTCGGCGGGGCTGTGAGCCGGACGGTGGGTACGGAGCTGTGAGCGAGGCGCAGGGAGAGACCGCGGACCACGGTGGGGCCGCGCGGGAAGGCACCGCGGGAGCGGGGGCCTCCAGCACCGGCACCACCGGGAGCACCGTCACCGACCCCGGTGGGAGCCCTGGCACCGGCACGAGCCCCGACTCCGGCACGAGCCCCGACTCCGGCACGAGCCCCGGCACCGGGACGGCGCCGTCCGGCCGTCCGGAAGGCAAGCGGCTGCACCCGGTCACCCCGTGGCGACGTGCGTGGGCGCCGGTGGCCGGCCTGGTCGCCTTCTCCGCGCACGACTTCGAGCGCACCCGCGAGTGGTTCACACATCTCACGACGGGCTGGCTGATCGCCGCCTTCGCCGTGCTGCTGCCGGTCGCGGCGGCCTACGGGTTCTTCTCCTGGTGGTTCACCAGCTACCTGGTCACCGACACCGAGCTGCGCATCCGTACGGGCCTGGTCTTCCGCCGCACCGCCCACATCCGGCTGGACCGCGTGCAGGCCGTGGACGTGGGCAGGCCGCTGCTCGCCCGTGTGGCCGGAGTCGCCAAGCTCAAGCTGGACGTCGTGGGCACCGAGGCCAAGGACGAACTGGCCTTCCTCGGCGAGCGCGAGGCCGTCGCCCTGCGCGCCGAACTCCTCGCGCGCGCCGCCGGCATCGCTCCCGAAGCCGCCCCTGAGGCGGGTGAGGCCCCCTCCCGCGAGGTGCTGCGCGTCGGCACGCGCACGCTCGTCACGGGCCTGCTGCTCATGGGCACGGGCTGGGGCGCGCTCCTCGCCACGCTCCTCGTGCCCACCGTCGTCTACCTGGCCAGCGGCAGCGTCCTGGGGGCCCTCGCGGCTCTCGTCCCAGCCCTGGGCGGCGTCTGGGCGGCAACCGGCGGGCGCTTCCTCAAGGAGTACGACTGGACGGTGGCCGAGTCGCCGGACGGTCTCCGCCTCGACCACGGCCTGCTGGACCGGGAGCACGCCACCGTTCCGCCGGGACGGGTGCAGTCCGTACGGATCACCGAGCCGCTGCTGTGGCGGAGCCGCGGCTGGGTGCGCGTCGAACTGCAGATCGCCGGTGCGGGAAAGGACAAGGGCGGGGTGCTGATCCCGGTCGCACCGCGCGGGGAGGCGGCCGTCGTCCTGGCGCGTGTGCTGCCCGGCGTCGATCTCGCGGGCGCGGCCGGTGCCGCGGTCCCGGTGCCGCGCCGGGCACGCTGGTGCGCGCCGCTGCTGTGGCGGGGTTACGGGCACGGGGCGACCGACTCGGTCTTCGTCACCCGCAGCGGGCTGATCAGCCGCCGCGTCACGCTCGTCCCGCATGCGAAGGTGCAGAGCGTGCGCTTCGAGCAGGGGCCCTGGGAGCGCAGGATGCGCCTCGCGGACGTGGCCGTCGACCACGGTGCGAACGGCTGGACCGCCGCCCGGCTGCGGGACGTCGAGGAGGCGCGGGCCCTGGTGCACGCGCAGGCGGAGCGCTCCCGCACGGGCCGCCGGGAGGCAGGCCCGGAGCGCTGGATGACGGGTGGCGGCGGAGACGCACAGGCCCCTGCCTCCGAGTCCGCCGCGGGTTGCGAGGGCGCACCCGGCCCGGCGGCCGGTCGGCCGAAGGATCAGCCGAAGGGCGACGGGACGCCGCCGACGGGCTGAACCAGCCAGCTGAAGGCACCCAGACCGGCCCTGTCCGTGAGCTCCGCGGCCTCGCCGGCGGAGGCCAGCTGCCGTACGTACGCGGCCGGATCGCTCGATGCCAGCGAGAGCGGCGGGCGGGAGCCGTCGATCCCCAGGGTGTGGAGGGCGTCGCGCTGGGAACGCACCGCCGGCGGCGCGGAGCCCGCTGCGCTCGCGGAACCCGCGGAACCCGCGGAACCGCTTGAACCGCCGGAACCGCCCGCGACGTGCCCACCCTGCCGCGTCCCGGCGGCCCGCGCGCCCGCGGCAGCGCACGCGTCCATCGCGACGTGCGCGGTCAGGTCCCGGCTGCCGTCCGGTACGGGCCGGACCTCGCGGCCGTCGAGGTAGCCGGTGAGCGTGCCGAAGGGCGGGCGGGCCTCGCGGAAGTGCGCGTAGTCGACGGCGACGGCCAGACCGCGGTTGAGGGTGCGTACGGCCGCCGCCCACGCCGCGTCCCTCGGAGACCCGATCTCGGCGCGCGGGCCGCCCGGTCCCGCGTCGGCGGCCCCGCCGTCGTCGCCGTCGTCGCCGCCGGCTTCGGCGGTGCCGGGCACCGGACCGTCCGCCGAGCCGGACCCGGAACCGGCCGCGGCCTGCGGCCACCAGCGGTCGAGCCACTCGGCGTCGGGACCCCGCACCGGGTCGCCGAGCCGTTCCGCGCCGTCGGAGGGGCGTACGAGCACGGTCCGCGGCACACCGTCCGGGCCGGTCACGGCGATGTCGAGGGGCACGTTGTCCAGCCACTCGTTCGCGAAGAGCAGCCCGGTCCGCTCCCCGGGCGGGGGCAGCCGGTGCGACCAGACGATGCGCTCGTCCAGCCCGTCGGGACGGGGCGCGCGCTCCACCGCGTACGGGCGCACGCGCGCGGAGACATCCGCGGGCAGCGCCTCCAGAACGCCGGTGAGCAGCTCACCGCGGCCCGCACCCACGTCCAGCATGGCGAGTTCGCGGGGGTGGCCGAGCGCGTCGTCGACGTGGCGCAGCAGGCGGGCGACCGCGACCGCGAAGAGCGGTGAGGCGTGCACCGACGTACGGAAGTGGCCCGCGGGCGCCTCGCGCAGGAAGAAGCCGCCGGGACCGCCGCCGGAACCGCCGCCGGAGCCGCCGGGGGTCTGCCGGCCGCCACCGCCTTCATCCCAGCCCTCCGTCCCGTACAGCGCTCGCTCGGCGGCGGCCCGCCACGGCAGCCACGGCTCCCCGGTTCCGGAGTCCTCTTTGTTCACGCGGCCACGGTAGGCGAGCTGTCCGGACGGTCCTCCTCCACCTTGGGGAGTATGCGGGCGCTCAGGGATCGGCCCGCGGGCTGACCCCGGGACGTACGGGCCCTGAATACGCTGGGTTATGTGAACCGCATTTACGATTTCATCCGCCGGCACCCCACCTGGGTGGACAGCTGCTGGGCTGTCCTGCTGCTGATGATGTCGGCCGTGTGGCTCGTCTCGAGCGTGGAGAGCGACGGGGAAGGCCTGCCGCAGGGCCCCAAGGAGCAGATAGCCGCGGTTCCCATCGTCCTGGCGATGTGCACGGTGGTCGCACTGCGCCGCCGAGTGCCGGAGAAGATGCTGGTCCTGGCGACCGGCACGGGCGTGGCCCAGGTGATCACTCACGTCGACGTCGGCCCGAGCAACTTCGCCATGCTGGTGATCGTCTTCACCGTGGCCTCCCGGAACATCCGCTGGGCTTCGCGCTTCGCGCTGTGCGGCGCCCTCGTCGCCCCGACCATCGCCGAGCTGCGCTGGCGGAACGACAGCCAGTCGCTCACTGGCGCGATCCTCAGCGACGTCTTCATGACGGTCACGTTCGTCCTGGCCTGGGTGCTCGGCGACTCGCTGCGCACCCGGCGCGCCTACTACGCGCAGCTCGAAGAGCGAGCCACCCGGCTGGAGAAGGAGCGCGAGGCACAGACGAAGATCGCTGCCGCCGCCGAACGGGCCCGGATAGCACGGGAGTTGCACGACGTCGTCGCACACAACGTCTCGGTGATGGTGGTGCAGGCCGACGGCGCCGCCTACGTGCTCGACTCCGCGCCCGACCAGGCCAGGCAGGCTCTGACGACCATTTCCGGGACCGGCCGGCAGGCGCTCGCCGAGATGCGCCGCCTGCTCGGCGTGCTGCGAACGGGCGAGGGCGGCGGCGCCACGGGCGGCGCACCCGGCAGCAACGGACGCGAGGGCAGGGACGCCGTCGGCGAGTATCTGCCGCAGCCGGGCGTCGAGCAGCTCTCGGAGCTGATAGAGCAGGTCAGAGGAGCGGGGCTCATGGTCAGCTTCTCGATAGAGGGAACTCCGCGCCCGCTGCCCAGCAGCGTCGAGCTGACGGCGTACCGCGTGGTGCAGGAGGCGCTGACCAACACACGCAAGCACGGCGGCCCGGAGGTCGGCGCGACCGTCCGGCTCCGCTACGACGCCGACGAACTGTCGCTGCTCGCCGAGGACGACGGCCGTGGCGCGGAGCGCGGACTGTATGAGGACGGCGGCACCGACGGCCTCGGCCACGGACTCATCGGCATGCGGGAACGCGTCGGCATGGTCGGCGGCCGCCTGGAGACCGGGCCACGTCCCGGCGGCGGCTTCCGGATCAGCGCGGTCCTGCCGTTGAAGGCCGCGCACTGAACGAATCCGCCACGACCACACCGCCCCTGAAAGGGACCCCGATGACGATCCGCGTGATGCTCGTCGACGATCAGGTGTTGCTGCGCACCGGCTTCCGCATGGTGCTGACGGCCCAGCAGGACATGGAAGTCGTCGCCGAGGCGGGTGACGGCGCCGAGGCGCTGGCGGCGCTGCGTTCGACGGCGGTCGACGTCGTGCTGATGGATGTGCGGATGCCGAACGTCGACGGGGTCGAGGCCACCCGGCGCATCTGCACCGGCGGCGAGGGCGGCCCCGGATCGCCGAAGGTGCTGATCCTCACGACCTTCGACCTCGACGAGTACGCCTTCTCCGCGCTCAAGGCCGGTGCGAGCGGCTTCATGCTCAAGGACGTCCCGCCCGCGGATCTGCTGGCCGCCATCCGTGCCGTGCACAGCGGGGACGCGGTCGTCGCACCGAGCACCACGCGGCGCCTCATCGACCGGTTCTCGACGGTGCTGCCGGCCACCACGCCGGAACCCCTCTCGCACGGGCTGCAGCGGCTGACCGACCGGGAGCGCGAGGTGCTGACGTTCGTCGCTCAAGGGCTCTCGAACGGTGAGATCGCCGCCGAACTGGTCCTCTCCGAGGCCACGGTGAAGACCCATGTGGGCCGCATCCTCGCCAAGCTCGAACTGCGCGACCGTGTGCAGGCCGTCGTACTCGCATACGAGACGAGGCTGGTCAGGGCGGGCGGCGGCTCATCCCGGTAACCGGCCGCCCCGCCCACCGCGTTCACTCGGCTACGGGCCCGCTGTCCCGTCCGGCCCCCGTCTCCGTTCCCTGACCGCTCGCCGTTCCCCGCGCGGCGTCCAGGAAGCCCAGGAACGCCCCGACGGCCGCCCGTACGTCCTCTGCGGACCACGACAGCCCCGGCCCGGCAACCGTGACCTCGTGCATCGACATGCCCGGCGGCGCACCGGCCGGCTCGGTCCAGCGTCTGAAGAGCAGCGTGCCGGTCTCCTCCGCCTGCCTTGCGCCCGCGTCCGTCAACTCCCGTGCGCCGTACGGCAGCCAGACCTGGAACTGGTGAGTGTGCGGCACGCGCGGCCACACCAGCCACCACGGCACGCCGGAGGCCGCCAGCGACTCGTGCAGCGCCTGAGCGACGAGGGCGGCGTGCGCCACGTACTCGGGCAGGCGCGGCAGTTCACGGTCCAGCCCCACCAGTGCGGCCAGCGCGGCGGGCCACTGCTGGAAGAGGGCGCCGCCGTAGCGGTGACGCCATGCCGCGGCCTCCTGCACGACCGCCGACGGTCCGGCCAGCGCCGCTCCGGACAGGCCGCCGAGGGACTTGTAGAAGCTGACGTAGACGGTGTCGGCGAGTGAGGCGATCTCCGGGAGCGAGCGGCCGAAATGCGTGGCGCACTCCCAGAGCCGGGCACCGTCGAAGTGCACCACCGCGTCGCGGTCTCGTGCCGCGGTGACGGTGTCCGTCAGCTCCTCCCAGGACGGAAGCACGAACCCGGCCTCGCGCAGGGGAAGTTCGAGCGCGAGGCTGCCGAACGGCTCGGCCACGTCCCGTACTTCGGCGGCCGTCGGCAGCCGTGGCGCCTCCGTGGGATGGACGACTCTCAGCCCGGCGAGCTGCCGCAGGGCGTCTCGTTCCCATCGCACCGGATGCGCCATCGGATGGAGGGCCACGATGTCGTTGCCCGTACGCCCCGCCCAGCAGCGCAGCGCGGCCTGCTGGGCCATCGTCCCGGTGGGGAAGAAGGCGGCGGCCTCCGTGCCGAGGGCGGCGGCCGTACGGCGCTCCAGTTCACCGACTATCCCGTCCTCATTGCCGTACTGGTCGGTCCAGTCGGTGAGGTCGTACGCCCCGGTGCCCTCCCCGGCCAGCCGCGCCAGCCGTTCCCCGATGGGTTCGCGGCCGGGGACGGGTGCGAGCCTGCGCCCGGCACCGTTCCAGGCGCGCAGCAGCCGCGCCCGTTCCTCCTGCTCCGACTCGGTCATGGCGGGCATCCTCGCCGTCGGCGCCGCATACCGCCAGAGTGCCTCTCGGGCCCTGAAATGGGCGTACGCCCCGTCTGCCCTGGCGCCCGCCGCGAAGGAATAGCATGGCCGCAGGACGTCCGGTACCCGGGGAGGACCGGAACGGATTACGGAAGGCCGCAAAGCCGTGAACGATCAGCATCCAGCCCAGCCCCCGGACGCCCCCGGCCCGGGCGGAGGCAGCCACGTACGGGCGGCGGACCGGCCCGCACGCCTCTCCGTCGGCATCGTCGGCACGGGCCGGGTCGGCCCCGCGCTCGGCGCCGCGCTGCGTCAGGCCGGGCACCGTCCGGTCGCCGCGTCAGGCGTCTCGGAGGCCTCGCGGCGGCGCGCCGCGGAGCTGCTGCCCGGCGTGCCGCTCGTCGACCCGTCCCAGGTTCTGGCCGGCGCCGACCTGGTGCTGCTCACCGTGCCGGACGACGTGCTGCCGGAGCTGATCGCCGGGCTCGCCGCGACCGGCGCCGTACGTCAAGGGCAGCTCATCGCCCACACCTCCGGCCGGTACGGGACGGGCGTACTCGAACCGGCCCTGCGCGCGGGGGCGTTGCCGCTCGCGCTGCATCCGGTCATGACGTTCACCGGGACGCCCGTGGACGTACAGCGCCTGGCGGGCTGCTCGTTCGGCGTGACCGCTCCGGAGGAGCTGAGGCTGGCAGCTCAGGCACTCGTCATCGAGATGGGCGGCGAACCCGAGTGGATCGCCGAAGAGGCGCGTCCGCTCTACCACGCGGCGCTGGCGATCGGCGCGAACCACCTCGTCACCCTCGTCGGGCAGTCCATGGACCTGCTGCGGGAATCCGGTGTCGAGGCACCGGAGAAGATGCTCGGGCCGCTGCTCGGGGCCGCGCTCGACAACAGCCTGCGCTCCGGCGACGCCGCTCTGACCGGTCCGGTGGCGCGGGGGGACGCGGGGACCGTCTCCGTGCACCTCGCCGAACTCGCCGAGCACGCGCCGCGGATGGTCGCCAGCTATCTCGCGATGGCACGCGCCACCGCGGACCGCGCAATCGACCACGGTCTCCTCAAGCCCGAACTCGCCGAGGAACTCCTCGACGTCCTGTCCGAAGGGGGCCGGAGCCGATGAAGGGCACGGCAGGGAACGCACGGGCCGCCGCGTCGCCGGGCACGGCGGACAGCGCGCGGGCCGCCGCCCCGGCGGAGGCACCGGCCAACGGCGGCACCGGAACTCGCCGACAGGGCATACGACTTGTCCGCACCTCCGCCGAACTGCGGGCCACGGCGGCCGGGTTCGGCAATGACGCGCCCGCACGACGGGCCGTCGTCATGACGATGGGCGCGCTGCACGCCGGGCACGCATCGCTCGTCCGGACCGCCCGTGAGCGTGTCGGACCCTCCGGGCAGGTCGTCGTCACTGTCTTCGTCAACCCGCTCCAGTTCGGCCCGTCCGAGGACCTGGACCGCTATCCCCGCACGCTCGACGCCGACCTGGCCCTGGCCGAAGAGGCAGGCGCGGACGTGGTGTTCGCGCCGTCCGTCGAGGAGGTCTACCCCGAGAGCGCAGGCTCCGGCGCAGGTACCGGCTCCGGCTCCGGCTCGGGCTCCGGCACCGCCGGGCCGCAGGTTCGCATCGCGGCCGGCCCGATGGGCGAGCGCTTCGAAGGGGCGTACAGGCCGGGGCACTTCGACGGCGTGCTCACCGTGGTCGCGAAGCTGCTGCATCTCACGGCGCCGGACGTCTCGCTGTACGGGCAGAAGGACGCCCAGCAACTCGCCCTGATCCGGCGGATGGTGACGGATCTCAACTTCCCCGTGGAGATCGTGGGCGTGCCGACGGTCCGCGAGTCCGACGGCATGGCCCTCTCCAGCCGCAACCGGTACCTCTCGCCCGGCGAGCGGGAGAGCGCCCTCGCCCTGTCCCGGGCGTTGTTCGCCGCGAGGGACGCCCTGCCGGACGGCGTGGACGCCGCACTGGCCGCGGCGCGTACGGTCCTGGACGCCGCCGCCCGGCACGAACCGCCCCTGAACGTGGACTACCTGGCCCTGATCGACCCCGCCGACTTCACCGAACTCACCGGGCGCGCGGGGGAGTCCGGAGCCGCCGAGCAGCCCGGCGAGGCGGTGCTGGCCGTCGCCGCCCGCGTCGGCGGCACCCGGCTCATCGACAACATCCCGCTCGCGCTCGGGGCGCACCGATGACGGGGCGTACGGAGGACACGCGGCCCGGCGCGAGCACGCAGCCGACGCCGGGCCCGCGGCCCAGGCCGGACACGCAGGACACACCAGGTACGCAGCACGCGCAGGCCGCGGAGCGGCGCGCGTCCGCAGGCGGCAGCGCCCCGCTTCGCGCCCCCGCCCCCGGCTGGCGCATCGACGCGGACGTCGTGGTCGTCGGTTCAGGCGTCGCCGGTCTGACCGCCGCGCTCCGCTGCGACGCCGCCGGTCTCCGTACGGTCGTCGTCACCAAGGCGCGGCTCGACGACGGCTCCACCCGCTGGGCCCAGGGCGGCATCGCCGCCGCGCTCGGCGAAGGCGACAGCCCCGGTCAGCACCTCGACGACACTCTCGTCGCCGGCGCGGGTCTCTGCGACGAGGAGGCCGTTCGTACGCTCGTGACCGAAGGCCCGGACGCCGTACGGCGTCTCGTGGAGACCGGAGCCCGGTTCGACGCCGATCCCGGCACCGGCGAGATCGAGCTGACCCGCGAGGGCGGCCACCACCGGCGCCGCATCGCGCACGCGGGCGGCGACGCCACCGGAGCGGAGATCTCCCGCGCGCTGCTCGCCGCCGTACGGGACGGGCACGCGGGCGGCGTACCGGACGGGCACGCGGCAGGCGGCCTCCGTACCGTCGAGAACGCGCTCGTCCTCGACCTGCTCAAGACACCGGACGGCGCGGCGGCGGGCGTCACGCTGCACGTCATGGGCGAGGGGCAGCACGACGGCGTCGGGGCCGTGCACGCGCCCGCTGTCGTACTCGCGACCGGCGGCATGGGCCAGATCTTCTCCGCGACCACCAATCCACCGGTCTCCACGGGCGACGGCGTCGCGCTCGCGCTGCGCGCCGGCGCCGAGGTCAGCGACCTGGAGTTCGTGCAGTTCCATCCGACGGCGCTCTATCTCGGTGCCGGCGCGGAGGGCCAGCAGCCGCTGATCTCGGAGGCGGTGCGCGGCGAGGGAGCCCATCTCGTGGACGCCGACGGCGTCCGCTTCATGGCCGGTGCGCACGAGCTGGCCGAGCTGGCCCCGCGCGACATCGTCGCCAAGGCGATCATGCGGCGGGCCGCCGAGGCGGGCGCGGAACCGGGCACGGAGCACATGTACCTCGACGCCCGGCACTTCGGCGCCGCCATGTGGGAGTCCCGCTTCCCCACGATCCTCGCGGCCTGCCGCAGCCACGGCATCGACCCCGTCACCGAGGTCGTTCCCGTGGCACCGGCCGCCCACTACGCCAGCGGCGGCGTACGCACCGATCTGCACGGCCGTACGACGGTGCCGGGTCTCTACGCGTGCGGCGAAGTCGCCTGCACAGGTGTGCACGGCGCGAACCGGCTGGCGTCCAACAGCCTGCTGGAGGGCCTCGTCTTCGCGGAACGGATCGCGGAGGCGATAGCCCGGGCAGCCGGCCGCGGACCCCGCAGCGGTGACCCCGCCGAACCGGGAGCACCTGGCGGACGGGCAGCACCCGGCGGACGGGGAACACCCGGCGACCGGGGTGACCCCGTCACGTCCCCGTCTCCCGTACCGGCCGCCGGACCCGTCCCCGTACCGGTCCCCGACCCCGGCGCCGCACCCCTGCTTCCCGCTGAGGCACGAGCCGTCATCCAGCGGGTCATGACGGGCGGCGCGGGCGTCCTCCGCTCCGCGGCGAGCCTCGCCGAGGCGGCCGCCCGGCTCGACGCGCTTCCCGCGGACACGGCGCACAAGCCCGCCGATCCCGGTGTGGAGACCTGGGAGACGGCCAACCTGCATCTCGTCGCCCGCGTCCTCGTCGCCGCCGCACTGCGCCGCGAGGAGACCCGCGGCTGCCACTGGCGCGAGGACCACCCCGCACGCGACGACGGCTCCTGGCGTCGCCACCTCGTCGTCGGCCTGCACGGGGCGGGCCGTAGTCTCGACGTCCGTACGACTCCGACGACAGCGTTCCCGCCGACCGTGCTCCCGGACGTCCTCCCGGAGCTTCGTGACGCTCCGGCCCGCCCCGAGGCTCCTCAGGCCGGCCCGCCACCACACACCCCTACGGAGAAGCCGTGACCAGCCCCTTTCCGGACTCCCCGGAGGAGCGCCGCCCCCAGCCCGTCGACGTGCCCCTGCTCCAGATCGGCGGGCCCGCCTCGGCCCTGACGCCGCAGCCGGGCGGCGGCTGCGGCGACTCGTGCGGCTGCGGAAGCGCCGGAGCGGACGGGGAGGGCGGACCCGGCGCCGGCTGGGACCTGGACCCGCTGGACTGCGGCCTCGACCCGGAGCTCGCGCAGCTTCTGGCGGAGGCCGGACTGGACCCCGTACAGGTCGAGGACATCGCACACCTCGCGATCGAGGAGGACCTCGACCACGGCGTCGACGTCACGACCGTCGCGACCATTCCCGAACACGCGGTCTCCTCCGGGGACTTCACCGCCCGGGAGGAGGGGACCGTCGCCGGGCTGCACATCGCCGAGGCAGTCCTCTCCGTGGTCTGCACCGATGAGTTCGAGGTGGAGCGCCACGTACAGGACGGGGACCGCGTCGAAGCCGGCCAGCGGCTGCTGACCGTACGCACGCGCACGCGGGACCTGCTCACCGCCGAACGCAGTGCCCTCAACCTGCTGTGCCGCCTCTCCGGCGTCGCCACCGTCACCCGCCGCTGGGCGGACGAGCTCTCGCGCGCCGCCACCGCCGCGAACGCCGGCACCCACGCGGAGACGCGGGTGCGCGACACCCGTAAGACGACGCCCGGCCTGCGCGCCCTGGAGAAGTACGCGGTGCGCTGCGGCGGCGGAAGCAACCACCGCTTCTCCCTCTCCGACGCCGCGCTCATCAAGGACAACCACGTCGTCGCGGCGGGCGGCGTGGCCGAGGCGTTCAGACTCGTACGGGCAGAGTTCCCCGACGTACCCGTCGAGGTCGAGGTCGACCGCCTCGACCAGATCGAGCCGGTGCTCGCCGAGGGGGCCGATCTGATCCTGCTCGACAACTTCACGCCCGACGAGACGGCCGCCGCCGTCGGCCTCGTCGCGGGCCGCGCCCAGCTGGAGTCCTCCGGGCGCCTGACCCTGGAGAACGCCGCGGACTACGCCGCGACCGGCGTCGACTTCCTCGCCGTCGGCGCCCTGACCCACTCCTCCCCGATCCTCGACATCGGCCTGGACCTCCACGACCCCGAGGACACCGACGACACGGACGGCACCGACGACAGGGACGGCACAGCCGGCGCGGCCGGCTCCGGCGAGCACCGCGAAGGGGCGGATGACTGATGCTGCTGACCATCGACGTCGGGAACACCCACACCGTCCTCGGCCTCTTCGACGGCGAAGACATCATCGAGCACTGGCGCATCTCCACCGACGCCCGCCGCACGGCCGACGAACTGGCCGTGCTCCTCCAGGGCCTGATGGGCATGCACCCCCTGCTCGGCGAGGAGCTCGGCGACCGCGTCGAGGGCATCGCCATCTGCTCGACCGTCCCCTCCGTGCTCCACGAGCTGCGCGAGGTGACCCGCCGCTACTACGGCGACATCCCCGCGGTCCTCGTCGAGCCGGGCGTGAAGACGGGCGTGCCGATCCTCATGGACAACCCCAAGGAGGTCGGCGCCGACCGCATCATCAACGCACTCGCCGCGGTCGAGCTGTACGGCGGCCCCTGCGTCGTCGTCGACTTCGGCACCGCCACCACCTTCGACGCGGTCTCCGCGCGCGGGGAGTACGTGGGCGGCGTCATCGCCCCCGGCATCGAGATCTCCGTCGACGCACTCGGCGTACGCGGCGCACAGCTGCGCAAGATCGAGCTGGCCCGCCCGCGCAGCGTCATCGGCAAGAACACCGTCGAGGCCATGCAGTCCGGCATCCTCTACGGGTTCGCCGGCCAGGTGGACGGCGTCGTCGACCGCATCGCACGCGAGCTCACCGACGACCCGGACGACGTGACGGTCATCGCCACCGGCGGTCTGGCGCCCATGGTGCTCGGCGAGGCCTCGGCGATCGACGAGCACGAGCCGTGGCTGACACTGATCGGTCTCCGTCTCGTCTACGAACGCAACGTCAGCCGTCCGTGACGCCGGCCCCACGCACGTGACGCCAGCCGTGCGCACGTGACCCAGCCGTACGCAGGCCGCACGGGCGCGCTGCCCGTCCGCCGGGCCCCAGGCTGCCCCACGGCCGCTCGCAGGCGCCGCAAGGCCCTGCCGTAGGCTGGAGGCCTGCTGCAGAGGGAGGCACGAAAGCCATGGACTACATCGCGGCACTGACCCCGCCGGTCGTGATGGCGGTCGCATTCACCGCTCTCATCGTGACGATCGTGAAGAGCCAGGGTGGCGCGAACAAGGCCAAGGAAGACGCTGCCGTGGACGCCGCCTTCGCCCGCGCGGAGAGCGTGCGCCAGAAGAAAGACAGCTGATCCGAGCTCTCCCCTGCGGTATTCGGGACATCTCCGACTATTATTCACGGCGTGCCTCGGCCATTGGGAGAGTTGGAAGACACCGTCATGACGCGTGTATGGCGGTGGAACCGTCCGGTGACGGTGCGGGAAGTCCTCGAGGATCTGCGGGACGACCGGTCCATCGCGTACACGACGGTCATGACCGTAATGGACAACCTCCATCAGAAGGGCTGGCTGCGGAGAGGCCAAGAAGGCCGTGCCTATCGATATGAGCCGGTCTCGACGCGTGCCGCGTACTCGGCCGCACTGATGAACGAAGCCTGGGCGTCGAGTGACAACGCGGCCGCGGCTCTCGTGGAGTTCTTCGGCCGGATGACCCCGGAACAGCTCGATGCCGTCCGCGATGCGTTGCGCGTCGTACAGCTGAACGATGTGCACGTCGATGCTCCCGAGAGAGCGCCCCGCGAGAGTCACTAGCCGCCGAACGCCACGCAGGGAAACCGAAGGCGTGAGCCGGCAGATCCCCGCCGAACTCGCGGAACCCCCGAAGCCGCAGAACAGGTGCCCGGAACGGAACGCGCAGCGGAACCCGTAGCGGAACGCTCGGCGGAAGGGCGCTGTGAACGCCCTGCAGAAGGCGCACGGAAGACCCGCGGAAGCCCGGCCGGAACGCTGCCGGAACGTCATGGACCCGGAGAGCAGTGGCTTCGGCGAGGGCGATAGCGTCCGTTCATGGCGTCAGCATCCCCTTCCGTATCAGAAGTCACCGTTCGCCGTGCACGGACGGCAGATGTGCGCGCCGTGCGCCGCCTCATCGATGCCTACTCGCGCGACCGCATCCTGCTCGACAAAGCCACGGTCACCCTTTACGAGGACATTCAGGAGTTCTGGGTCGCGGAACGCGATCACGACGCCGAGGTGGTCGCCTGCGGTGCCCTGCATGTGATGTGGGAGGACCTCGCCGAGGTCAGGACGCTCGCGGTCGACCCCGCGCTCAAGGGCACGGGCGTGGGCCATCTCCTGCTGGAGAAGCTGCTGAACACCGCACGCTGGCTGGGTGTGCGGCGCATTTTCTGTCTCACCTTCGAAGTCGACTTCTTCGTCAGGCACGGCTTCACCGAGATCGGCGAGACGCCGGTCGACGGCGATGTCTACAGCGAACTGCTGCGTTCCTTTGACGAGGGAGTCGCGGAGTTCCTCGGTCTCGAACGAGTGAAGCCGAACACCTTGGGCAACAGCCGCATGCTTCTGCATCTCTGAGTGACGGCACCGTGACCGCGCCGCGCCACTCGACCGAGGGATGAGGGAGTCGCTTTGTCCGAAAGATCCCGCCAATCCCGCCGGTGGACCGGACAAACTCAACCGAGGGTTTGTGTTTCTCCCCGAAAAGCGGTTTGCTTTCTTCGTCAGTATCAGTAATCGAGTTATCGATGACGAATGGGAGTATGCGGTGGCGCAGAAGGTTCAGGTTCTTCTGGTCGACGACCTCGAGGGCGGCGAGGCCGACGAGACCGTGACGTTCGCTCTGGACGGTAAGTCCTACGAGATCGACCTCTCCACCTCTAATGCGGACAAGCTCCGTACGGTGCTCGAGCCCTATGTGAAGGGTGGCCGCCGCACCGGTGGCCGTTCGGCGCGCGGAAAGGGCCGCGCCTCCGGCGGCGGCAGCAGTCAGGACACCGCGAAGATCCGCGCGTGGGCCAAGGATCAGGGTTACGAGGTCAACGACCGCGGCCGCGTTCCGGCCAATATCCGAGAGGCTTACGAGAAGGCCAACGGCTGATCCCGGGACTTATGTGCGGTGCTTCGCAGCCGCGCCCGGTGGCATTCCGTCGCCGCCGCGCTGACCAGCCGTACGAGATCTACGCGATCCGCCTCAAGCCCCGGCTCGGGAGGCCGCAGCCAAACGGCGGCCTCCCGGGGGTCGTAGGGGGCGCGGCCCGCCAGGCCCAGCTCGATGCCGCCCCATTCGAGCCACTCCAGCAGTCCCGGTAATTCCTCCGCGCTGCCTTCCGGCACGAGCAGCTGGACGCATCCGCTCTCGTGGTCGTAGGCGACCGGCCCCGTACGCACGCCGGGGCGCCGCAGCAGCGCCAGCCCGGCCTCCGCGGTCAGCACCAGCGCGTCGTACCCCCGCGCGCACTCCGGTGCCGCCGGCGGCGTCCGCGGCCGGGAAGTCGCGAAGTTCACGGCGTTCACTCCTGGAGCAACTGACGAACCCCCTTCTGGTTACGTGGTGTTGATTCCCGACTACACTTGTGCACTCCGCTGAGTGTCCGGCCGTGCGCACTGCGTGACGATCGCAGAGCCGCCGGGTGCAAGGCTGTTCGCCCACAGCGGATGCGTTGAGCCGACTCCGACAAGCCCGGCATGGAGTGTCAGTACGAGCGGGTAAGAAGGTTCTGAGGTCGGTACCGGCCTGCTTCAGGCCGGTCAGCAGCACAAAGACCTGGTTACACGGGGGTGTGAAGGACGATGCCGGCGAACCGTGAGCGTTTCGGCCAAGGGCCGTTCGCCGTGGGCGTAGTGAATCAGGGTGGATACGCCTGGCCTGCGGGAACATCGTCTCGCACCATCGGGTTGGAACTGTTGTCGGCTGTTCGGGGAAGGAGGCCCGACTGTGCTTCCCTCGGGAGCGTGGCCGGCCGTCGGCGCAGCCGGGCCGGAGTCGGCAGATGGAATGAGCGGTCCCCGCTCGCGGGACTAAGCTGCGGAAGGACAGAGAGGGGAGCGTCCCCTTCCTGCCTGACCGCTCTGAGGAGCGATTAACGATGTTCGAGAGGTTCACCGACCGCGCGCGGCGGGTTGTCGTCCTGGCTCAGGAAGAAGCCCGGATGCTCAACCACAACTACATCGGCACCGAGCACATCCTCCTGGGCCTGATCCACGAGGGTGAGGGTGTCGCCGCTAAGGCACTGGAGAGCCTCGGGATTTCGCTCGAGGCGGTCCGTCAGCAGGTGGAGGAGATCATCGGCCAGGGCCAGCAGGCGCCCTCGGGCCACATCCCCTTCACGCCCCGTGCGAAGAAGGTCCTGGAGCTGTCGCTCCGCGAGGCCCTTCAGCTCGGCCACAATTACATCGGTACGGAGCACATCCTGCTCGGCCTGATCCGCGAGGGCGAGGGCGTCGCCGCCCAGGTCCTCGTGAAGCTGGGCGCCGATCTGAACCGGGTGCGGCAGCAGGTCATCCAGCTGCTCTCCGGTTACTCCGGCGGCAAGGAGGCGGCCACCGCAGGCGGCCCCGCCGAGGGCACGCCCTCGACCTCCCTCGTCCTGGACCAGTTCGGCCGCAACCTCACGCAGGCCGCCCGCGAATCCAAGCTCGACCCGGTCATCGGGCGCGAGAAGGAGATCGAGCGGGTCATGCAGGTGCTCTCGCGCCGCACGAAGAACAACCCGGTGCTCATCGGCGAGCCCGGCGTCGGCAAGACGGCCGTCGTCGAGGGCCTGGCCCAGGCGATCGTCAAGGGCGAGGTGCCCGAGACCCTCAAGGACAAGCACCTCTACACCCTGGACCTGGGCGCCCTGGTCGCCGGCTCCCGCTACCGCGGTGACTTCGAGGAGCGCCTGAAGAAGGTGCTCAAGGAGATCCGCACCCGCGGCGACATCATCCTGTTCATCGACGAGCTGCACACGCTGGTCGGTGCGGGCGCCGCCGAGGGCGCGATCGACGCGGCGAGCATCCTCAAGCCGATGCTGGCCCGCGGCGAGCTGCAGACCATCGGTGCCACGACGCTCGACGAGTACCGCAAGCACCTGGAGAAGGACGCGGCCCTGGAGCGCCGTTTCCAGCCCATCCAGGTCGCCGAGCCGTCGCTGCCGCACACGATCGAGATCCTCAAGGGCCTGCGCGACCGGTACGAGGCGCACCACCGCGTCTCCATCACCGACGCCGCCCTGGTCGGCGCGGCCACGCTCGCCGACCGCTACATCTCCGACCGCTTCCTGCCGGACAAGGCGATCGACCTGATCGACGAGGCCGGCTCCCGGATGCGTATCCGCCGCATGACCGCGCCGCCGGACCTGCGCGAGTTCGACGAGAAGATCGCGAACGTCCGCCGTGACAAGGAGTCCGCGATCGACTCGCAGGACTTCGAGAAGGCGGCCTCTCTCCGTGACACGGAGAAGCAGCTGCTGGCGCAGAAGGCCAAGCGGGAGAAGGAGTGGAAGGCCGGCGACATGGACGTCGTCGCCGAGGTGGACGAGGAGCTGATCGCGGAGGTCCTGGCCACGGCCACGGGCATCCCCGTCTTCAAGCTCACCGAGGAGGAGTCCTCGCGTCTGCTGCGCATGGAGGACGAGCTGCACAAGCGCGTCATCGGGCAGGAGGACGCCATCAAGGCGCTCTCCCAGGCGATCCGGCGTACGCGTGCCGGGCTGAAGGACCCGAAGCGTCCCGGCGGTTCGTTCATCTTCGCGGGCCCGTCCGGCGTCGGTAAGACGGAGCTGTCCAAGACGCTCGCCGAGTTCCTCTTCGGTGACGAGGAGGCGCTGATCTCCCTCGACATGTCGGAGTTCAGCGAGAAGCACACCGTCTCCCGGCTGTTCGGCTCGCCTCCCGGATACGTGGGGTACGAAGAGGGCGGTCAGCTGACCGAGAAGGTCCGCCGCAAGCCGTTCTCCGTGGTCCTCTTCGACGAGGTGGAGAAGGCGCACGCGGACATCTTCAACTCCCTGCTGCAGATCCTGGAGGACGGCCGTCTGACCGACTCCCAGGGCCGGGTCGTGGACTTCAAGAACACGGTCATCATCATGACGACCAACCTCGGCACCAGGGACATCTCCAAGGGCTTCAACCTGGGCTTCGCCGGCCAGGGTGACGTCAGCGCCGGGTACGACCGGATGAAGGCCAAGGTCAACGACGAGCTGAAGCAGCACTTCCGCCCGGAGTTCCTCAACCGTGTCGACGACACGGTGGTCTTCCACCAGCTCACCCGCGACGACATCATCCGCATCGTCGACCTGATGCTCACGATGGTGGACGAGCGGCTCAAGGACCGCGACATGGGCCTGGAGCTGAGCACCGACGCCAAGGAGCTGCTCGCGAAGCGGGGTTACGACCCGGTGATGGGCGCCCGGCCGCTGCGCCGGACGATCCAGCGCGAGATCGAGGACCAGCTGTCCGAGAAGATCCTCTTCGGCGATCTGCGTCCGGGCCACATCGTGGTCGTGGACACCGAGGGGGAGACCGACGAGGACAAGAAGTTCACCTTCCGCGGTGAGGAGAAGGCCGCACTGCCGGACGCACCTCCGGTGGAGTCCGCCGCGGGCGGCGGCCCCAACCTCTCCAAGGAGGCGTGAGCCGCCGGCCCCAGGGCTGACCGACAGCGAGAAGTCCCCCGTCACCTCAGGGCGGGGGACTTCTCGCTGTTCACGCGGGGTGTTCGAGGACGCGTACGCCGTCGGGCACGCCCGTGACGGGAGGCAGACGCGGGTCGACGCGGAGCGTCGTCAGCGACGGGAACGAGCTCAGCCATCCCATCTTCATGCCGGCGCCCAGGTCGTAGGCGATCCACAGATGCGTGAGCCGGTCGGACACCAGCCCGTCCACGAGCTCGCCCGGTGTGAACCGGCCGACGATCTTCACCCGCTCCCTGCCGCCCAGCTTCCCGAGGACGTTCAACTCGGCCCGGTCGGCGACCGGGAAGAAGAGCCCCTCGGGGTCGAGATGAGCGATGACCTCGGCGGCGTACCGTTCGGTCTCGAAGTTGCGCCATCCGCGGGCGAGTTCGGTCCGCACCTTCAGCGACTTGCGGTTCCGCATCCGGGCCAGGTAGTCGACCGCCGCATCGTCCTCGATGCGTGTCACGGTGAGGGCCAGACGGTACGCCTTGTCGTCCGGGACCTTCGCCGGGTCGGGGATCATCTCCAGCACGATCGGGCCCACCCAGCCCAGCCCGCGGGCTCCGCGGTCGTCCGTCGGAGAGACCATGTTCTGCGTCTCGCGGCGTACGCGCGCGTGGGTCTCCGGGTCCAGCTCCGTGACGTACTCCAGGCAGGCCGCCGCCAGCAGCCGTCGCCGCTTGCGCTTCATGCCCAGCGCGCCGGGGGCGAGCAGCCCTTGGAGCAGCGTCGCGCACTCGCCCGGGCGGGCGTGCGCGACCGCCATGCGGAACACTTCCTCCCACTCCGGTTCGTGCGCGTGCTCCAGCAGCAGATCGAGGTTGCCACGCTCGACGGCTTCCTTCGCGGCGAGATGGTCCTGGACCGTGCGGTGCACGAACTCCACCGACCTGTCGGCCTGTTCACGCAGCAGCCCGGTGCGCTCCAGCAGATGGTCGAAGATCTCTCCGGGAGCGCCCTGCCTAGCGACCTTGGGGATGGCCGGGAGGTGGTGTTCGATCTCGCCGAGCGCACTCGCGTGATCGAGCACGGTGCGCTTGTCGGTCAGCATGCGGTAGGCGAGTTTCCGCAGCAGGGTCTCGCGGGGTGCCCTCGGCAGGTCGATCGTGTCCGCGTGCACCTGCCGTTCGTGATCACGCCGCTCCAGCAGCATCTTCATCGCGGCGTCGTACAGCTCCCTGCGGCCCTTGGGCAGTGACCCTGACCTGTCCCGGTTCAGGGCGCAGATCAGGCCGCACATCAGCGGGTTGGTCGCGAGTACGCGCAGCTCACGGAAGAGCGGGATGGACCGCAGCAGCATGTCCTTGTATTCGTTCAGCCTCGCGTGGTCCTTGCCCTCGTCCGTGCGGGCAGCGGTGTGCCATGCCGTGACGAAGGCGGAGACCTGGTCGCGGTTCATGGGGGCGAGGGTGACTTCTGTGAAGCCGTCCTCGGCCAGCCAGTCGGCGTCCACCGCCGGCGGACGGGAGGTGACGAGGCAGAGGTTGCCCGAGTACCTGCGCAGCAGCGGGCGCAACTCGACGTGAACGGCCTCGCGTTGGGGCTCGGGCGCCTCGTCGATGCCGTCGACGAGAAGCAGCCCGCGCTCCGCGGCGAGTACGCGCGTGACCCAGCCCTCGGGTGCCTCCGCGGCGAGCGGATGGTTCACGGCCGCCAGGAACTCCTCCGGCGACGGGAAGCCCTCGTCGGCGAAGTGGCGTACGGGCAGCACGAAGGGAATGCGGCCATGGAGCGTCTGCAGTTCCTCCGGGAGCGCGGACCGGGCCGTGGAGACGGCCAGCCACTGTACGAGAGTGGTCTTGCCGGAGCCGGCCACTCCACGCAACAGCACTCGCTTGTGCCGCGCCAGTGCCCGGTCAGCGGTCATGACCGGGGTGGCGCTGCCGGAACCGGCGGGGCCGTCTCCGGGGCCGGCTCCGGTCCCGTCACCGTTTCCTCCCGGCCCTGCCTCCGCCCCTCCTTCTGCTTCTCCGTCCCCTCCCGCGCCCTCCTCCACGTGGCCGCCTCCGCTCTCGCCGCCGGCCTCGGCGTCCTCTCCGTCCGCGGCGGCGTCGTCCGCTTCACCGCCGGAGCTGAACTCCGCGGAGAGGTTGAGGTAGGTCGCGTCCAGCGACCAGTGGTCGGGAGCGTCGGGGTTGGGCAGATCGATGCCGTAGATGGTGACGCGGTTGTACTGCTCGGCGACGGACCGCAGATACCGCTCCTCGAACTCGGCGTCCTCAGGGGCGGACCGGGACACACGGGCGGCCAGTGCCTCCGTGTCGTCGAGCTCCACGAGATCGCGGATGTGGTGACACCGTTCGGGAAGCCGTCCGGCGAGCCCGGGGGAGCGCTGGATCAGCAGGCGGAGGAAGTGGAGACAGACGGCCGCCAGTAACTCGTCGTAGAACCATGCGGCTTCGGAGGACAGTTCACGGTCGGCACCCGGTACGGCGGCGCGCAACCGCACCGCGAAGGCGGGCGGCCCCAGCTGTACGGCCTCGGTGTCGGTGGTGTCCAGGTCGCCCACGACCCACAGCGAACGAGCGAGGACAGCAGCCACCCCGGCCTCCTCGCCCTCCGGCAGCCGCTGCCCGGCCGTCCCCAGCCCCAGACGGACCAACTCGTCCGCCGACGCGGACACTTCGTCCCAGCCGAGCGTGGGCTCCTCTCCCCGGAAGGAGACCAGACGGGCCAGGAGCCGCCCGGTGCCGGAGACCGGAACGGCGGCGGCGACGGAAGCCGGAACGAGGAGAGGACCGATGAGCGGTTCGACGGCGTAGGAGGCGAGGCGTACGGCGGGTTGTTCCATGAGCTGGAGGACTCCCGGCTTGGCTGCTTCGTCGGTGGTGGGTGGTGGGCGGTGGGTGGTGGTGGTCGGCGGCCGACGTGCTGAGGCGGCGTATCGGCGTCGGCGAAGGCGGAGTGTGCGTCAGATCACGCTGCTGCTCAGCCTATTGGGGAGGGACGCCGCTCGGCCACGGGGAACGGGCCTCAGGGGCGCGGGCGTGGCAGCACCGTTACACCGACGGGCCGGCCATGGCCCCACGGACGGCCTGGGCGGCCGAACTCCCTTGCGCCGGGGCGAGGTTGAGCCCGCCCAGGAGATTCCCGACGGCGGTTCAGTCCGCTCCCCGCCGCCCTTCGGGTCGGTCTTCGGCCTGGTCCGCCGACCGGGCTTCCGCCCAGCGCTCCGCCCACGTCTGGAGAGGTGTGAGCGCCCCGATGAGGTCATGGGCGAGCGGCGTGAGCCCGTGGGCCCTGGCCTCGTCCTGTTCCAGAAGCCCGGCGGTCCGCATCTCGCGGAGGCGCCTGTTGAGCACAGTGGGCGAGATGTCGTCGCACTGCTGCTGGAGGGCCCGGAAGCCCACGGCGCCGTGCCGCAGCTCCCACAGGATCCGCAGTGTCCAGCGCCTGCCCAGGAGATCGAACGCCGCCATGATCGGGCGCCCGGTCCGCGAGCCGCGTACCCGCCTGCCCGGCAGAGGCTCCTCCGCGTCCCGCTCCGCGTCGTCACTCATGGTCCGCGTCCCTCCCGCACTTCTTGCGCTACAGAAATAGTAGCGTGCAGAGTGTGTGCTACAGAAAACGTAGCGAAGGAGCCGTGTGATGGACGCCCACGAGAACACCGCAGGGAGCGCGTCCGCCCCCGAGGACGGCCCGGGGCCGGTGCGCAGGACACCGGCCCCGTCCGGCGCCGTACCGAGGATGACGCTGCCCGGACCCCCGTACGACGAGCCCACGGAACGGCTGCTGGCAAAGCTGATGCCGCCCGGCACGAGCCTCGAACCGCTGATGCTCTTCCGGCTGCTCGCCGTCCACCGGGACCTGGCCGAACGCATCCACCCGATGGCTTCCGGCCTGCTCAACAAGGGCCTGCTGCCTGACCGCGACCGGGAAGTCGTGATCAGCCGGATCACCGCCCGCGCCGGCGCCGAGTACGAGTGGGGCGTGCACGCGGTGTTCTTCGGTCCGGCGGTCGGCCTCGGCCAGGACACCCTCGACGCACTCGTCACGGAGGAGGCCGCCTCCTCCGCCTTCGACGAACGGACCGGACTGCTGGTCACCGCGGTCGACGAACTCTTCGACGAGGCCACGGTCAGCGGCGGCACCTGGAACCGGCTGCGAGAGATCTACGACGACGCCCGCCTGGTGGAGCTGCTGCTTCTGGCCGGCTGGTACCGCACGCTCTCCACCCTCATCACCTCGGCGGCCCTGCCCCTGGAACCGTGGGCCGTACGCTTTCCCACCGCCGCGTCCCGCTGAGCTCGCCCCCCGCCCTCCCCGCGGCGCGTCAGCCGGCGACCGAGAGGTCGCTTTCCCGCACAACTGTCAGGCGGGAAGGGAGAGTTGCCGTGTACCGGGGCGTGGTCTCCGGGACGACGAGCGTGTGCAGACGGGGAAAGGCCGACAGCCACTCCTCCCCGTCGCGACGCGCGTAGCCGTCCCGCAGCCACAGATGCGTCAGCCTGGCGGGGTCGAGGTGCTCGATGAGCTGGTCCGGGTGGTAGCTGCCGACGATCTGGACGCGTGCCCGGCCGCCCATGGCACGCAGCGCACGCAGATGATCCGTGTGGTGCGCGGTGAAGTACAGGTCCGTCTCGTCGAGATGGGCGATGATCTCGCGCGCGTACTCGTCGGTGTCGAAGCGGTGCCACGCCCACACCAGCTGCCGCCGCAGACCGAGCGAGGAGTGGCCGCGGAAGCGCGCGAGCACCGGAAGCGCGGCGTCGGTGCCCGTACGGGACGCGGCCACCACCGCGCACGTGGCCTCGGCGTCCGTGAGCCCCTCCGGCCCGGGCAGCAGCCCCAGCAGCATCGGGCCTCCGATGTCGGCCACATGACGCGCCGCCACCATGCTGCGGGGCGGGAAGAGCGGCGACGTCCTCGCCGTGACCTCCTCGCGCACCTGCGGAGGCAGGTCGGTCGCGTGCTCCAGGCAGGCCGCGGCGAGCAGCAAGTTCCGTACGCCGCCGGGCTGTTCGCCGTCGGCCTCGCCCGCTGCCCCCGTCCGGTGCGGCACCTGGGCGACGAGCCCGCGCAGCAGCCGCGCGCGGTCCATGGGCCGGGCGTACGCGACGGCCATCCGGATCACGTCTTCCCACTGGTCCTTGTGCGCGTTGTCCAGCAGCAGCGGGAAGTCGCCCTCCTCGACGGCGGCCTTTGCGCCCAGTGCGTCCTGGAAGGTGCGGTGGACGAAGTCGACCCGGCCCTCCGCCGGTTCGCGCAGCACACCCGAGCGGTCGAGAAGGTGTCTGTAGACCTCCCGCGGCGTGGCCTCGACGGCCGCCGTCCGCGGAAGCGAACGGGCGAGCTGCGCGACGGCGTCCTCCTCCTCCATCTCCGAGCGGCCGTTGCGGATCATCCAGTGCGCCAGCCGCTGCAGCAGCTGGATCTGCGTTTCCCTCGTCAGGCGCAGCCCGGCGGGTACGGGGACGGAACGCGCACGGTCGCGGCCCTCCAACAGCATGGAGAGCGCCGCGTCGTAGAGATCCCGGCGGCCGTACGGGAGCGTCCCGCGCCGCTCGCGGTTGAGAGCACACAGCAGGCCGCACATCAGCGGGTTGACGGCGAGACGCCCCAGGTCGGGGTTGGTGCGTACCGCTGTGACAAGGCCCGCCGCCAGCTCCGGTTCGGCCTCGGCGGCGCTGTGCCAGCGGTTGATGAACGCGGCCACGTCGTAGCGCGACATCGGTGAGAGGGACAGCTCGGTGAAGCCCTCCCCGGCCAGCCAGTTCTCCGGCACGGCCGACGGACGTGACGTCACCAGCCAGAGATTTCCCGGGTAGTCGCCCGCCAGCTCCCGCAGCCACCGTCGCGTCTCCGCCCGCCGCCCGGCCGGGATCTCGTCGATCCCGTCGATCAGGAGCAGCGCACGGCCCGCCGCCAGCACCCGCGAGGCCCAGCCGTCCGGTTGCTCCCCCGCGAGGTTGCTGCGTACGGCGTGCAGGAACCGGTCGGGGGCCGGCAGTCCGCCGGCGGCGATCCTTCGCAGTGGCAATACGAAGGGGACGCGGCCCAGCAGGTGCGTCATCTGCTCGTCGTAGGTCTGACGGGCGGCGGTCACCGCCAGCCACTGCATCAGCGTGGTCTTGCCGGAACCGGCGCCCCCGCGCAGCAGCACCCGGGGGTGAGCGGCCAGGACGCGGTCGGCCGTCACCGGCGCCGCCGCAGGGAGCTGTTCTCCCGGGCCTTCGCTTCCCTGCGTGCCCTGGCCGTACGGGCCTTCCTGCCGGTCCTGCCGGTCCTGGCCGTCCTGCCCCCGCTGCCCGTCCGGCGTGTCCTGCGTGGCTTCCAGTGGGATGTACGCGGCGTCGAGGCGCCACTCGCGGGCGAGGCCCGCACGACCGGCATGGCCTGCCTGGACCGATTCGAGGCCGTAGATGGTCAGTTCGCCGTGCCTGCGTGCGATGTGCTCCGCGTACCGCTGCTCGAAGCGGGCGTCCTCCGCCGAGCGCGCGGGAACGCGTTCGAGCAGGAGGTCGGCGGCGCTGATGAGCCGGTCGAGCTGCTGCGTCTGCTCGGTCAGGGTGCGCGGGATGAACGTCGAGCGGCGGCTGAAGAAGTCGAGGATGTGCAGACAGGCCGTGTTGAGCAGGGGACGGAAGTACGCCTCCGCGTCGGCCGAGAGGGTCCGCGGCCCGTCCAGCCGCCGCGCCAGTCCCTCCGGTCCGAGGCGTACGGCCTGCACGTCGTCCATGTCCAGATCGCCGAGGCTGTGCAGCGCGGTCGCCAGCGCGTCGGCAAGCTCACGCCTGGTCCCGGTGCCCGGTCCCTCCCGCTGCCCGTACGCCTGAGCGGCACGCTCGGTCAACTCCCCGGCCAGCTTGC
>NZ_LJGT01000036.1 GCF_001751365.1 Streptomyces abyssalis
TCACAACCCTGCCACAGGCCACTCCGGGCGCTTCCCTCTCGGTGAACCCGACACTATCAAACTCCTTGCCCCGCAAACGAATTGGGGCTGCAGGCCGAGCTGTCGGGCGCCGGGCCGAGGGGCGACGTTACCGGGCTGCAGAAGCAGGGGCAAATTGATTTCCCACCACACGGGGCCCGTGCGGGGCCGGTACGCACACGCCACACCCTCTCGCTCGCGCTGAGCGGGCCGTTTCCATGACTTACGCTTCTCAACGATGCGCCGTCCAGGACAGGTCGGGGACGGCGGACGTTCCGTTCCCTCACCGGGAGGCGCCATGACCACCGTTACGTCCCCCCTGGCCGGAGTCGCCATCGGGCTTTCGGCGGTGCCCGACCCTGTCTTCTCAGGGGCGATGGTCGGGCCCGGCACCGCCGTGGACCCCGTACGGGAGCCCATCGAAGCCGTCTCCCCCGTCGACGGGATCATCGTCTCGCTGCATCCGCACGCCTTCGTCGTCGTCGATCCGGACGGTCACGGTGTGCTGACCCATCTCGGGATCGACACGGTCCAGCTCAACGGAGAAGGTTTCGAACTCCTGGCCGCCAAGGGCGACACGGTGGAGCGCGGACAGGCGCTCGTGCGCTGGGACCCGGCCGTCATCGAACAGGCGGGGAAGTCGCCGGTATCGCCGGTGATCGCGCTCGAGGCCGCCGCCGACTCGCTCGGGGCCGTACTGGAGGAGGGTGTCGTCGACACGGCTACGACACTCTTCAAGTGGAAGTGACGCCCGTGCCCGCTCCCGCGCAGAGCGTCTGGTACGCGTGAAGTACAGCGGTGGCCGGCTCACCGCACCAACCGGAGATGAGTGAGATGGAAACACCCCTTCGAGGTGTCGGCGTGAGTCACGGAGTGGCGATCGGTGAGGTCCGGCACATGGGTACGGCGGTCATGGAGCCGCCGGCCAGGCAGATCTCCGAGTCCGAGGCGCCGCGGGAGCAGCAGCGTGCGCAACGTTCCGTCGAAGCCGTGGCCAACGACCTGATGGCCAGGGGCAATCTCGCGGGCGGTGAGGCGCAGGCAGTCCTCGAGGCGCAGGCCATGATGGCGCAGGACCCCGAACTGATGGCCGACGTCGAACGGCGCATCGCGGTGGGAAGCACGGCGGAACGGGCCGTCTACGACGCCTTCGCCGCCTACCGGGCTCTGCTCGCCGGCGCCGGTGAGTACCTGGCGGGCCGGGTCGCGGATCTCGACGACGTACGGAACCGCATCATCGCGCGGCTCATGGGTGTTCCGATGCCGGGTGTGCCCGACAGCGACCAGCCGTACGTGCTGATCGCGCGCGACCTGGCTCCGGCCGACACCGCGTTGCTGGATCCGGGGCTCGTGCTCGGGTTCGTCACGGAAGAGGGCGGTCCGACGAGTCACAGCGCCATTTTGGCCCGCGCGTTGGGGGTGCCCGCCGTCGTGGCGCTGGCCGGTGCCTGCGAGGTGGCGGAGGGCACCGTGGTGGCTGTTGACGGCAGCACCGGCACGGTGCGGGTGTCGCCGAGTGAGGAGGAGCAGGCCGAGCTGGCCCGGGAGGCGCAGGAGCGGAAAGCGACGCTCGATGCGGCCAAGGGGCCGGGGGCGACGTCCGACGGTCACAAGGTGCCGCTGCTGGCGAACGTCGGAGGACCCGCGGACGTGAGTGCCGCTGTGGAAGCGGGCGCGGAGGGCGTCGGGCTGTTCCGCACGGAGTTCCTCTTCCTCGACGACAGCATGAAGGCGCCCTCGGAGGAGAAGCAGGTCACGGCCTACAGGCAGGTGCTGGAGGCCTTTCCTGAGGGGCGCGTCGTCGTGCGTGTGCTGGACGCCGGGGCGGACAAGCCGCTGGACTTCCTCACGCCGGGCGACGAGCCCAACCCCGCGCTCGGAGTCCGCGGTCTGCGTACGCTGCTCGACCACCCGGAGGTGCTCCAGGGACAGCTCGCGGCGCTTGCGAAGGCGGCCGACGGGCTTCCGGTCTACCTGGAGGTGATGGCTCCGATGGTGGCCGACCGAGCCGACGCCAGGGCGTTCGCCGAGGCCTGCCGGGCGGTGGGGCTGGAGGCCAAGTGCGGGGTCATGGTGGAGGTGCCGTCGGCTGCGCTGCGTGCGCGGTCCGTGCTGCAGGAGGTGGAGTTCCTCTCGCTGGGGACGAACGATCTCGCGCAGTACACCTTCGCCGCGGACCGTCAGGTGGGCGCGGTCTCGCGGCTGCAGGACCCCTGGCAGCCCGCGTTGCTGGATCTGGTGGCGCTCGCGGCCGAGGCGGCAGCGGCGGAGGGGAAGAGCTGCGGAGTGTGCGGGGAGGCTGCTGCCGACCCGCTGCTCGCGTGTGTGCTGACGGGGCTCGGGGTGACGAGCCTGTCGATGGGCGCCGCGTCCATCCCGTACGTACGGGCGACGCTGGCGAAGCACACGCTGGCCCAGTGTGAGCGCGCGGCCGCGGCGGCGCGTGCGGCGGACAGCGCGCAGGACTCGCTGATCGCCGCGCAGGCCGTGCTTTCCGGCGAGTGAGATCAGGGCCGGCGGCCGGTCCGCGGCCGGTGTATGTCTGACGCCGGTCGCGGACCGCCGGTGCTCGTGCGGACCTGCTCAGCAGTGCAGTCCACCTCCCGGGTGCGGCAAGTCGTGGCCGGGCGCGTGCTCGACCCCGGGCTCCGGGGCCACCGGCTCCCGCGTGGCCGGGTCGGTGCAGTAGGCCGCGAAGACCTCGGCGGCGCTCAGCGGGCTCAGCCAGCATCCGGCGGGGTCGAGCCGCCAGCCGCGAACCACGTCACCCGGCGGGCCCCCGCCGACCGGTCCGCCGCCTCTGCCGTCGGAGCCGCCGGCTTCCGTACGGAGCACGAGACCGCCGTGGCTGCCGGACGCGAACCCGGCGGCGAGCGCCGTGGTCAGTGCCAGCGCCGCGGACTCGTGGGCGTGGCAGGCGCCTTCGGGCGTGCGGCGCACATCGAGTGCCGCGGCGAGCGGTGAGCCGGGGACGGCGACGCTGGCGACCAGGTGATGGACGCCGGGGCCGGCCGCGTCGAGGAGCGTGCTCAGCGCGTGAGCGGCGCGGTCGAAGGCCGCCTTGCCGACGTCGGTGCCGCACCGCCCGCAGGAACCCGCCCTTGCCAGGATCTCGGCTCCCGCCTGCCAGGTGAGGCGGCACGCGTGCGCGTCGCGGAGCTGCGGCAGCAGCCGGGCCAGGGTCTGTCCCCTGTACGGCACGGTGGTGCCGGTCACGGCGACCTCCGCGACAAAGCGCCCTCTGCTGGACGCGGTGTCGGGGTCGAGCCGCTGCTCCTGGCAGAACAGCTCGTAGTCGACGGGGTCGAACAAGGCCACGCGGGTGTGCACGTGATCGGCCGTCAGCGCGCGCAGCATGCCTTCCAGTTGCCTCAGGTAGCTCTGGTGATCGTCGAACGTGAAGGATCCGTACGCCCGCATGCGCGCGAAGTGCGACTCGTCGGCCAGGACCGGGACGATGCTGGGTGCTTCGCGACGCAGGGTGCGGCGGCGGCTGCGTCTGCGGCTTCTGGTGTGTGCCATGGGCTCCCCCTCGGGCCATACGGACCACTTGCTCACTCACCGTAATCGGGGGGTCTGACAACGGGCCGCCGCGGCGGCGGCGCTCAGCCGGCGCGGTCCTGGGCGAGCCGCTCGTAGAAGCGGAGCAGCTCGACGTCGTCGACGGATCCGGGGTTGACGGCCTTGTCCAGTCGGGCGCCCTGGAGCAGGCGCTTCACGGGGACTTCGAGACGCTTGCCGGTGAGCGTGTGCGGCACGCCCGCGATCTCGATGATCTCGTCGGGTACGTGGCGCGGTGAGAGCCCTTCCCGGATGGTGCGCCTGATGCGGTCACGCAGCGTGTCGTCGAGCTCGGCTCCCGGAGCGAGGTGCACGAAGAGCGGCATCCAGTAGCCCCCGTCCGCCTGCTCGACTCCGATGACGAGGGATTCGCGGATCTCGGGCAGCCGCTCCACGGCCTCGTAGATGTCGGCGGACCCCATGCGCACGCCCTGACGGTTGAGCGTGGAGTCCGAACGGCCGTGGATGACGACGGTGTTGCGGCCGGTGAGCGTGATCCAGTCGCCGTGCCGCCAGACGCCGGGGAACATCTCGAAGTAGCTCTCGCGGTAGCGCGTTCCGTCCGGGTCGTTCCAGAAGCGGATGGGCATGGACGGCAGAGGGCGGGTGACGACGAGTTCGCCGACCTCGTCCGTGAGCGGCTTGCCCTGGGGGTCCCATGACTGCAGGTCCGTCGCGAGTGAGGGCGCCTGCAGCTCTCCGGTGTGCACGGGGAGGGTGGGGACGGCGCCGGCGAAGCAGCTGCAGACGTCGGTGCCGCCGCTGACGGAGGCGATCCACATGTCCTCGGAGACCTCGTCGTGGATCCAGCGGAAACCGTCGGGCGGCAGCGGCGACCCCGTGGTGGCGACGCACTTGACGCGTGAGAGGTCGAGGTCACGACCGGGATGGATGTCCGCCTTGCGGCAGGCCATGACGTACGCGGCCGAGGTGCCGAAGAAGGTGGTGCCGGTGCGGGAGGCCACCTGCCACTGCGCGTTCATGTCCGGGTGCCCCGGGCTGCCGTCGTAGGTGACGACGGTGCTGCCGGTCAGGAGGCCGGAGATGAGGAAGTTCCACATCATCCAGCCGGTGGAGGTGTACCAGAAGAAGCGGTCACCAGGGCCGGTGTCGCAGTGCAGGCCGAGCTGCTTGAGGTGTTCCAGTAGGATTCCGCCCTGCGACTGGACGATGGCCTTGGGCAGCCCCGTGGTGCCGGAGGAGTACAGGACCCACAACGGGTGATCGAAAGGCACCTGCTCGAAGACGGGGGCGCTGTCGGCGGGAGCGGAGGTCAGGGCGGACCACTCCAGCGTTCCATCGGGGGCGGGCGTGCCGAGCAGCGGGATGTGAACCACCGCGCGCAGGCTGGGCAGTTCGCGGCGGAGTTCGGCGACGGTCTCGCGGCGGTCGTGTTCCTTGCCGCCGTAGCGGTATCCGTCGACCGTGAACAGCACGGCCGGCTCGACCTGCTGGAAGCGGTCGAGGACGCTGCGCGCACCGAAGTCCGGCGCGCAGGAGGTCCACACCGCTCCGACGGCGGCGGTCGCGAGCAGGGCGACGACCGCCTGGGGAACGTTGGGCAGGTAGCCGCTGACGCGGTCGCCCGGACGTACGCCGAGCCGGCGCAGTTCGGCGGAGAGGGAGCCCACTTGGCGGCGGAGTTCGCCCCAGGTGACGGGGCTCGGCTCATGCTCCTCGTCGACGTGCAGCAGTGCAGGGTCGTCGACGCGTGCCGGGTCCTCGGCCGTGCGCAGCGCGTGCTCTGCGTAGTTGAGCTTCGCGCCGGGGAACCATTCGGCGCCGGGCATGGAGGAGCCGGCCAGCACCGTTTCGTACGGGGCGGAGAAGCGGACGTCGAACCATTCGGTGAGCGCCTGCCAGAAGGAGGCCAGTTCCTCCACGGACCAGCGGTGCAGCGCCGCGTAGCTCGCCTCCGGGTCGCCGGGGACGGCGGCGGGCGCACCGTGGTGTTCGGCGGCCCATGCCTGGAAGCGTGTGATCCGTGCGCCAGCCACGCGGTCCGGTCCCGGCCGCCAGAGAGGCTCCGGCGAGACGGGGTGCGGTTGCGGTGTGCTGTGCGCTGCGGTCATGGCGGCTCCCGGTCCGGATGGGCTGGCGGCACGCCTTGCGGGCGTACGTGTGGCTGACCTGGACGATGCCATGTGATCAACACTCACGCCAGGGCGCACACCACATGCCCGCCTCGCGGCGAATGTGGCGGGAGCACGCTCCTACGGTGACGGGCACGGGCGCCGGCCCCACACACCGGCCGAAGGCGTGTGGAAGGGAGAAGGCGCACGGCACGAGCGGATGTTCGCTGAGTGAACTCCGGTTGAACGCCGGTGACGGGCGACGCCCCCGCTGGCACGCTGAACAGCATGGATGGGCGTGGCCTGGTGGGGGCGGTGCGTGCGGCGGGGGCGGCGTGGCGGTCGAAGCCGGGGCGGTCGAGTCCTGGACGGCCCAAGGCCCAGCGAGCCTCGTGGGGACTGCGGCGAGGTACATCAGGGCGGCAGCGGCCGGGTGGAGCCGAGAGGGCCCGTGTGCCCGGGGCGGCGAGCGGCGCGGTGACCCGGCCGGGGGGCGGGGTGATCCGGTTCGAGCGGTCGTCGCTCTCGGTACGAGTCGCTGTGGGGGGTGCCGTCTTCCTCGGCTGGGACGAGGCGGAACCGAGCCCTTCGTACGCGCTGCCCGGTCCCGTTCCGGACGTGGACACCCGTGCGGTGCTGGAGCCGGACAAGGACGGCGGATGGCGGCTGGTGTCCGAACGGCTGCTGCTGACCGTCTCCCGCCATGGGACGGTCGAAGTGCGCACTCCCGGCGGTGAGTTGCTGCGCAGGGACCTTCCGCCGCGCTGGTGGGAGACGGGCAGCGCCGGGGACGGGAAGCGGGACGAGCCTGCCGGGGTGCAGGGGGCGGCGGAGCCGGAGGACGCCCGGGCAACCGTCGGGGAGGCGGCAGCTGCGGGGCGGGACGAAGCCGCCGCGCCGCGGGGGCTCGAAGCGGGGGTGCCGCCCGTCAGCCGGGGCGGCCGGTGGATGCACCGCTCCCAAGTGGCCGCCGACGCCCGCTTCTTCGGGCTCGGCGGACGTACGTGCGGACCCAGCCTGCCCGACGGCTCGTATCCGCTGCACGGGCGCGCCGCCGCCACCGCCCCGGACGCCGCCCGGCACGGGGGCCGCGTGCCGGACCTCACCATGCCCGTCCAGCTCGTCGTCGCAGACGCGGGCACGCATCTGGTCTTTCACGACAACCCGGGAGAGGGCCGGGTGACGGTGCGCCAGGGCCTGGAGGGCCGAGGCTCGGGACACGACCGTCCGGGGCACAGTCAAGTCCGCATGTCCGGGGGGCCGTTGCGCTACTGGGTGATGGCCGGTCCGCCGGCACGGGTGCTGCACGGCTGGGCACGCCTGACGGGTGCGCCCGCGCTGCCGCCCGGGTGGGCACTGGGGCACCAGCACGCGGGACTCGGCGCCGGTCCGGGCCGGCGGCCGGGTCAGGTCGCGGCGGGTTACCGCGAGCATGAACTGCCGCTGCGTGCCCTGCACTTGGACGGCCCGGCAGGTTCCGCAGGGCACGCAGGTCACGCCGCGAACCTGATCCTCAGGGGCGAACGCGGACGGCGGGCCGGTCTGCCGCCTCTGGCCGCCGAGTTGCAGGCCCAGGGCGTGCACCTCGTGTCCGGCGACGACGACGCCGGGAAGACCGCGTCGTCCGCTGCGGGCGCACAGGAACCGTCCGCGACGGCGCACGACAGCGCCGGCTTCGCCCTCTCGCAAGGGGGCTGGGCGGGCGTGCAGCGCGACGGCGGAACCTGGTGCGGCGAGGTGGCCACAGGGTGGGAGGGACTGCGTGAGTCACTGTCCCTGGTGGTGGGTCTGGGTCTGTGCGGTGTGCCGTATTCGGGCCCGGGGATCGGAGGGCCGGCCGGCACCCCGTCTCCGGAGCTTTATCTGCGCTGGTTCCAACTCGCCGCCTACTTCCCGCTGTTCCACGTCCGTCTCGCCAAGGGGACCGGCCCGAGGGAGCCTTGGGCGTTCGGCGGCGAGACGCTGTCGGGCTGCGCTTCGGCCATGGCCGAACGGGAGAGGCTACGGCCGTACTTCACCACGCTGGCGCATCTCGCGCACCGCACCGGCGCACCGTACGTACGCCCGCTGTGGTGGCAGCATCCACGTGAGCGGTCACTGCGCGACTGCGGCGACGCCTTTCTGCTCGGCGACGCGCTGCTGGTGGCACCGGTGCTGGAGGAGGGCGCCCGCCGCCGGACGGTGCGGCTGCCGCACGGCCGGTGGTACGAGACGGTGACGGGCGAGGTGCACGAAGGCCCGGGCGAAGTGCTCCTCGATGCCCCGCTGTCGCGCATCCCCGTGCTGGCCCGTGCCGGAGCGGCGGTGCCGGTGACCGGCACGGACGGGGGCACGGAACTGGAGGTCTGGACGCCCGCACCGGGACGCCGCGGCAAAGGGCTGGTCATCCGGGAAGCCGGTGCGGGGCGCGGGGAACAGCCGGCGCCCGCGGAGCGCTTCACGGTCCTGCGGCGCGGCGGCACCACGGTGGTGATGCGCGAGGACGGTGCTCCCGTGGGCTACCCGGTGCGCCTGCGGAGCTGATAGACGAATGGGCCATGGCAGCATTCAGAGGATCATTCAGCCGCACGGCGCTCGCAGCCGCGCTGCTCGCCCTGGCCACTCTCGTGTCCGCAGCACCCGCAGCCTCGGCCGCGCCCGGTGACCCCGCTCAGCGAAGCCACCGGGGCGGCGGGCACCAAGACCCCTCCGCGCCCGGGGAGTTCGTCGCGCTGCGGGACGTCGCCCCCACCGTCCTGGAGGAGATCCGCTACCGGACGCGGCACAACTTCGTCGGCGACCGCGTGCACGGCTACCGGCAGAGCATGTGCATCGTCACCCGCGACACCGCCGAGGCGCTGCGGACGGCGCAGCGCTCGCTCCTCAGGAAGGGCTACTCCCTGAAGGTGTACGACTGTTACCGCCCGCAGCGGGCGGTCGACCACTTCGTGAAGTGGGCGAAGGACCTGGACGACGAGCGGATGAAGGACGAGTTCTACCCGCGCGTGGACAAGGACCGTCTGTTCGAGGACGGCTACATCGCCGAGAAGTCCGGCCACAGCAGGGGCAGCACGGTCGATCTGACACTGGTGCGGCTGCCGGCGAAGCCGACGCGTCCGTACCGGCCGGGTGAGCCGCTCGTTTCCTGCTTCGCGCCGCAGGATGTGCGCTTCCCCGACAACTCCGTGGACATGGGCACCGGTTACGACTGTTTCGACACGCTCTCGCACACACTCGATCCGCGGATCGAGGGCAAGCAGCGGGCGAACCGGATGCTGCTGAAAAACACGATGGAGAAGTCCGGGTTCACCAACCTCCCCGAGGAGTGGTGGCACTACACCCTCACGGAAGAGACGTTCCCGGAGACCTACTTCGACTTCCCCGTGTGGCGCCGCGCGCTCGAAGGACGCTGAACGGCCACCGGCGGGGCACTGGTGCCCGGCTCGCCGGAGCACCTGGTCGCCGGACGAACGGACCCGGCCCCGTACGGCGGCACGGAGCCACCCCCGTGGGTCCCGTGCCGCCGTACTGACGTCGTGGACGGCGGCGGCGACGGGACGGTTCACCGCCCGGACGGTCCGTACGCACGTGTGCGCGTCCGGTGACACGGCCGTGACATCCGGGACCGGGCGGCCCTCCGGCGGGCCTCAGAACGGGTAGTGCGCGTGCCGCGTGGCGAGCGTGACCCAGCGGGTGTTGCTGAACGCCTCGATGCCCCAGCGGCCGCCGAACCGGCCGTAGCCGGACGCCTTGAATCCGCCGAAGGGGACCTGGGGTTCGTCCGCGACCGACTGGTCGCCCACGTGCACGATGCCGGTGCGTATGCGTCGCGCGACGGCGAGCCCGTGCGTGCCGTTCTCGGTGATGATGCCGCAAGTCAGGCCGTGTTCGGTGTCGTTGGCCAGAGCGACGGCCTCGTTGTCATCGGTGAAGGTGGCGATCGCGCAGACGGGGCCGAACGCCTCACCGTGGTACAGCTCCATGCCAGGGGTGACGCCGGTGAGCACGGTGGCCGGGTGCACGGCGTTCTCCGGTGCGCCTCCCCCGGTGAGCACCTCGGCTCCCTTGCCGACGGCGTCCCGTACGAGAGCCGCGACCCGTTCCGCGGACGCGGCGTTCACCATCGGACCGATGACGGTGGCGGGTTCCGCCGGACCGCCGTGCGGCAGCGAGGCGACCTTCGCGGTGAACTTCTCGGTGAACTCCTCCGCCAGTGCGGCGTGCACCAGGATGCGGTCACCCGACATGCAGATCTGCCCGGCGTTCATGAAGACCGCGAACGTGGCGGCGTCGACGGCGTAGTCGACGTCCGCGTCGTCGAGGACGATGACGGAGTTCTTGCCGCCCAACTCCAGGACAGCGGGCTTGAGATGCTGCGCCGCGAGATTGCCTATGAGCCGGCCGACGCCCGTCGAGCCGGTGAAGTTGACCGCGCGCACCGCCGGTTCGGCCACCAGCGTCGCGGCGACTTCGGCGGCGTCCTCGGGGGCGTTGCTGACGACGTTGAGCACACCGTCGGGCAGGCCCGCCTCGCGCAGTACGTCCGCCACGAAGTAGCCGCACGCCAGCGGTGCGTCCTCGCTGGGTTTGACGACGACGGTGTTGCCCGCGGCGAGCGGCGCGGCCACGGCACGGGTGCCGAGGATGACCGGTGCGTTCCACGGGGCGAACGCCGCCACGACACCGACCGGTTCGCGGACGGCCAGGCTCAGCGTCCCGTCGTCCTGCGGGGTCAGCACCTCGCCCTGGGGGGCGGTGACCGCCGCAGCCGCCTCGCGGAGCATCCCGGAGGCAAGCTGCACGTTGAAGAGGGCCCAGGGGCGGCTGCCTCCCGCCTCCTGCGCCATGACCGTCGCGGCCTCCTCGCCGCGGGAGTCCAGGATGTCGGCGGCCTTGAGGAAGACGGCGCGGCGCTCGGCCGGCCCGGTCGCCGCCCAGGACGGGAACGCCGCGTCGGCGGCGGCGACCGCTCGGCGCACGTCCTCAGGTCCGCCCGCGGCGACCGTGGCGTACACCTCGCCGGTGTAAGGGTTGTGGTCCTCGGCCGTGCGTCCGGAGGCGGCGGGGACATCCTGCCCGCCGATGAACAGGTCGCGGTGGACGGTCATGCCGGGGCCCTCCCGAGGTGGCGGCGGTGCCGGTGCGAGGTCCCGCCGCCGGTGCGGGGCCGTGAGCCGCCGGACGCCGCGAGCAGGACCATGTTCGCCAGGCGAACTTTCGTTCATATTTGCTAGCCGGAGTCTCCGGCTGCCCCGGCGCGGGTGTCAACGGTCGTGGCCCGTCCGCCCCCGCCCCACCCCGCCGGCAGGAAGCGGAATCCTCCCGGCGATCCCGTACGGGCCAGGGTCCGCGAGCGCGCCACGGGGCCCCGGGATCCGGGGGAAATACGGAGCGGATCACTCCGACACGGCGGCGATGTCGATGACCTGCGCGGCCCGGCACGTCCATGATGTCAATGCCCTTGACGGTCCCTCAGCTGCGATGAACACTGCCGACACGCTCGTCACGGAGACCGGGCGGGGTGGCGCGCCGGACCGTGATCAGCGGCCCTCTGCCCTGGCGCCGGCTCCGTGCCAGATCAAGCACCATCCCGAAGGAACGTCCGGGGGCACCTCCCCCGGCCAAGGGACAAGGAGCCGTCATGAGCCAGTTCTCCAACACGGACATCTTCGCGGGTGAGGTGATCGGCACCGCGATTCTCATCCTGTTCGGAGCCGGTGTCTGTGCCGCTGTCAATCTGCGTTTCTCCAAGGCCGCCGCCTCCGGCTGGGTCGTCATCGCCTTCGGCTGGGGCTTCGGCGTCCTGGCCGGCGCCTACACGGCGCTGCCGCTCTCGGGCGGGCACATCAACCCCGCGGTGACCGTGGCCCTCGCCCTCGACAGCGGCGAGTGGGGCAAGGTGCCGCTCTACATAGCCGCGCAGATGATCGGCGCCGTCATCGGTGCCGTCCTGGTGTGGGTGGCCTATTACGCACAGTTCGCCGCCAACGCCGACCCCGAGTTCGCCCAGGGGACGCTCGGCAACTTCTCCACGATTCCCGAGGTGCGCAACCCGGCCGCCAACCTCGCCACGGAGATAATCGCGACCGTCGCGCTGGTTCTGCCGATACTCGCCTTCGGTGCGACCACGGCACTGGCCAAGAACGGTACGCAGGTTCTCATCGTCGCTCTGCTCGTCGTCGGCATCGGGCTCTCGCTCGGCGGCCCGACCGGGTACGCCATCAACCCCGCCCGCGACCTCGGGCCCCGCATAGCCCACGCGCTGCTGCCGATCCCCAACAAGGGCGGGTCGGACTGGGGTTACTCCTGGGTCCCGGTCGCCGGTCCGCTCGTCGGGGCCGCGATAGCGGCGGGCATCTTCAAACTCGCCTTCTGACCCCGGGCCGAGGGCCCCGGGACTCTCTCTCCAGCACTCCGGTTCGGACAAGGGGACGCGACCATGTCGGACAAGTTCGTCGCAGCGATCGACCAGGGCACCACGTCGAGCCGCTGCATCATCTTCAACCAGGACGGCGCCGTCGTAGCCGTCGACCAGCGCGAGCACCGCCAGATCTTCCCGAAGCCGGGGTGGGTGGAGCACGACGCCACCGAAATCTGGTCCAAGGTGCAGGCGGTGGTGGCCGGGGCGATCGCCAAGGCCGGTCTGCGCGCCGACCAGCTGAGCGCGCTGGGCATCACCAACCAGCGTGAGACCACCGTCCTGTGGGACAGGAAGACCGGAAAGCCGGTCCACAACGCCATCGTCTGGCAGGACACCCGCACCGCCGCCCTCTGCACCGAGCTGGGCGGCTCGGACGGCCAGGACCGCTTCCGCGACCGTACGGGCCTGCCGCTGGCGAGCTACTTCGCCGGGCCCAAGGTCGCCTGGCTCCTGGACAACGTGCCCGGTCTGCGGCAGCGGGCCGAAGCCGGCGAGATCGCCTTCGGCACCATCGACTCCTGGCTGATCTGGAACCTCACGGGGGCCACGGACAGCGGGGTGCACGTCACCGACGTCACCAACGCCGGGCGCACCATGCTGATGAACCTGGAGACCCTCCAGTGGGACCAGTCCATCCTCGACGCGATGAACGTGCCCGCGGCCGTGCTGCCGGAGATCAGGTCCTCGTCGGAGGTCTACGGGACGGCACACGGCCAGGTCGCCGGGGTGCCGGTGGCGTCCGCGCTCGGCGACCAGCACGCGGCGCTGTTCGGGCAGACGTGCTACTCCGTCGGCGAGGCCAAGAACACCTACGGCACCGGCTCGTTCCTGCTGCTGAACACCGGGCAGCGGCCCGTACCCAGCAAGAACGGGCTGCTGACGACGATGGCCTACCAGCTCGGCGGTGAGGCTCCCACGTACTGCCTGGAAGGGTCGATCGCCATCACGGGCGCGCTGGTCCAGTGGTTCCGTGACCAGCTGGGCATCATCAAGGAGGCCGCCGAGATCGAGACGCTCGCGGCGAGCGTCGACGACAACGGCGGTGCCTACATCGTCCCGGCCTTCTCGGGGCTGTTCGCTCCGTACTGGCGCTCGGACGCGCGCGGCGTGGTGGCCGGACTGACGCGCTACGTCACCAAGGGGCACCTGGCCCGCGCGGTGCTGGAGGCCACGAGCTGGCAGACGCGCGAGGTCGTGGACGCCATGTACCAGGACTCCGGCGTCCACATCACCAGCCTGAAGGTCGACGGCGGCATGACCGGGAACAACCTGCTCATGCAGCACCAGGCGGACGTGCTCGGCGTACCGGTGATCCGGCCGGTCGTCGCGGAGACGACGTGTCTCGGCGCCGCCTACGCGGCGGGGCTGGCGACAGGGGTCTGGTCCGACCTGGACGAGCTCAGCAGCCACTGGAAGCGCGACGCGGAGTGGACTCCCCAGATGGACGAGGACGCCCGGGGCCGCGAGTACCACAACTGGCGCAAGGCGGTGGAGCGCAGCTTCGGCTGGCTGGAGGACAGCGAGTGACCGGCTGACGGCGGCTCACCCGTCCCGCGGCGTGCGGCACCGCCGCACGCCGCACGGCAGTGGCGGAGCCTCGTCCGGTCCCGGCGGCGTTCAGCGCGCCGGGGCGGGGCGGGGCTCCGTCTGCTGGGCGGCCACGGCACGGCGCATCGCATGCTCGACGACGGAGACGAGCACGTCGCGGACGGACTCGCGGCGGCGGGCGTCGCACACCAGCACCGGTACCTCCGCATCCAGGTCGAGCGCCTCGCGGATGGCGTCGGGAGGGTAGACCTCCGCACCGTCGAAGTGGTTGACCGCGACGGTGAAGGGGATGCTCCGGCGTTCGAAGTAGTCGATGCCGGCGAAGCTGTCCTCCAGCCGCCGCGTGTCGACGAGCACGACCGCGCCGAGTGCCCCCTGCGCCAGCTCATCCCACAGGAACCAGAACCGGTCCTGGCCGGGCGTGCCGAACAGGTAGAGCACCAGGCCGTCGTTGATGGTGATGCGGCCGAAGTCCATGGCGACGGTCGTGGTGGACTTCGACTCCACCCCGGCGGTGTCGTCCACCGGGCGGCCCGCCTCGGTGAGTGTCTCCTCCGTGCGCAGCGGTTTGATCTCGCTGACGGAGCCGACGAGTGTTGTCTTGCCGACGCCGAATCCGCCGGCCACGAGAAGTTTCAGCGTCACCGGTTCGGCTGGTGTCGCCTTGCTCGCGCCTCGCTTAGAGCGCCCGAAGGCCATCGATTACCTCTCTGAGAATGCTTTCGTCCGGCAGTTCCGCCGGAGGGACGGGCCTGCTCACGCGTACCCAGTCCGCGTCGATGAGGTCCCCGATGAGAACGCGTACGACGCCGACGGGAAGGTCCAGCTCGGCGGCCAGCTCGGCGACGGACTGCGGAGCGCGGCGGCACTGGACGACGATGTCGACGTGCTCCGGAGCGAGGGAGTTGTCCGCGAGCACATCTGTGTTGTCGTGGGCGCCGCCGCCGGTGTCCTCACCGGCCGCGCCCTGGTGATTGTCGCCGCCGCCGTCGCCGGTCTCCTGGGCCTTCGCGGGCCCTTCACCGTCCCGGCTCTGCGCGATCACCAGGGCGATGAGGTCGAGACGTACCTCGTCGGAGCTGCTGCGGGTGCGGCCGCGCGTCATGGCGTACGGCCGCACCACAGGCCCTGCGGCGTCGTCGAACCAGCGGTCCGTCATCACTGTGTCCCGTTCAGATCCCGTCAGTTGCCGCCGGCGCGGCTCGGCGGGCCCGACCGGGGGGCGGTGCCCAGGTGCGCACCGACCCGCTTGACCAGGAGCGTCATCTCGTAGGCGATCAGCCCGACGTCGGCGTCCGCCTCGGCCACCACGGCGAGGCAGCTGCCGTCGCCGGCTGCCGTGACGAAGAGGAACGCCTCCTCCAGTTCGACGACGGTCTGGCGCACGCCGCCCACGTCGAAGTGCCGGCCGACGCCCTTGGCAAGGCTGTGGAAACCGGACGCGACGGCGGCCAGATGCTCGCCGTCCTCCCGCGTCAGGTTCTGGGAGGCTCCACGGGGCAGCCCGTCGCCGGAGAGCACGAGAGCCTTGCTGATGCTGCCGACACGCTGGACCAACTCGTCCAGGAGCCAGTTGAGTTCACCGCTCCCAGAAGCGTTGCTCTCCGTGCCTTTCGGTGCGGTCATCGACCGTCCCCCTCCGGTGTCGTTCCTGGTGCTGACTCCGCCGCCTCGTCCCCCGACGCGCCGGCGTTGTGCAGGCGGCCGCGCTGCCAGCCGCGCTGGAGCGAGGCCATCCGGCTGCGTACCTCGTCCGCGTCGCGGTCGGCGAGATCGTCGGGGCGGGGACCTTGGTCGCCGCGCCCCGGTGCGCTGTCGCCCGAATCCTGCTTGAGCTGGGGTGCCAGGCTCGCCTGACGGACCCTGCGGGGCAGTCCGGAGACCGTACCGGACTGCGCGGGTCCGGCGGACGGCGTGGTGCCCTGACCTGTTCCGGCCTCCGCGGAGTGGTCCTGGCGGCCCCGACGGTCCCGGCGCTCTTCCGTCCCGTCGGCCTCCTCGGCCTCCTGCGTCTCTGAGGCCTCCTCGTCGCGTCCGACCGTACGCCCGTGGTCGGCGACCAGCACCGGCGTACGGGGGCGGCGGCGCGGCAGCGGGGCCAGGCCGCCCGCGCCCTCACCGGACGACGAGGGCCGGGAGGAGCCCCCCGGGTCGTCCTCGGCCTGCTGGTGCTGTTCGAGGCCGGGTCTGGGACCGCCCAGGGCCGGCCCGGGGGCGCTGTGGAGCGGCGTGCGGCGGCCGCCGTTCGCGTCCTCCCTGCCGCTCTCGCGCCCGGAGCCCGAGCCCTCCTCCAACTCGCCCAGCGGCGCCTCCAGTTCGACGGGACCGTCGAGAGCGGCCGGCTGCCGCGGAGTCCCGCTCGGACCCGGCGCCGAAGGACCGCGGGTGAGTGCGTCCAGCCGGGTGCCGGAGACGCCGTTGCCCGACGGCCTCCGCTCCAGCCGGTCCTCGTCGTGCCCCGAGGTCTCCGTGAGGATCCTGCCGGGGAGCAGGACGACGGCCGTGGTGCCCCCGTACGGCGAGGGCTGCAGCGACACGCGTACGCCCTGGCGCTGTGCGAGGCGGGAGACCACGAAGAGGCCGAGGCGGTCGGTGTCGGAGAGTTCGAACTCCGGTGTCTCCGCGAGCCGCAGGTTCGCCTCCAGGAGCGCGTCGGCCGCCATGCCGAGGCCGCGGTCGTGGATCTCCAGGGTGTAGCCGTTCGCGACGCGTTCGCCGAGGACCTGGACCGCCGTGTGAGGAGGCGAGTAGACGGTCGCGTTCTCCAGGAGTTCGGCGATGAGGTGCGTGAGGTCGGCAACGGAGCCGCCGTCCACCGCGAGCCGCGGCAGGCGGCGGACCTCGATGCGTTCGTAGTCCTCGACCTCGGCGACGGCGGCGCGTACGACGTCCATCAGCTGCACGGGCTTGCGCCACTGCCGGGAGGGCGCGGCTCCGGAGAGGATCACGAGCCCTTCCGCGTGGCGGCGCATGCGGGTGGTGAGGTGGTCGAGGCGGAAGAGGTCGGCGAGTTCGTCGGAGTCCTCGGTGCGGCGCTCCATGTGGTCCAGGAGGCTCAGCTGCTTGTGCAGCAGAACCTGGTTCCGGCGGGCCAGGTTGACGAACACCTCGGAGACGCCGCGTCGCATGTCGGCCTGTTTGACGGCTGCTTCGACGGCGGCGCGCTGAAGCGTGTTGACGGCCTGTCCGACCTGCCCGGCCTCGTCCTGCGAGTACTCCAGCTTCGGCGCCTCGGTCTCGATGTCGACGGCCTCGCCGGCGGCGAGACGGCGCATGACGCTCGGGAGCCGCACTCCGGCGGCCTCCTGGGCCTCTCTGCGCAGGGTGCGCAGGTCGCGTACGAGGCCGCGGCCGACCCGGAAGGAGATGATCACCGAGGCGATGACGGCGGCGGCACCGAGCACGGCCGCCGCTCCGGCCTGGATGAGCACCTTGGTCGCGTCCGGCTGCACGCGCTGCTCGTAGCGGTCGCGGGCCTCGAAGTTCATGCGTTCGAGGTCGGTGAGGACCGTGGAGGTCGCAGACTGCCAGCGTTCCGAGTTGACGACGCCGTCGGTGCCCCGGCTGCCCGCAGCGATGACGGCGTCCTCGTAACTGCGCAGCGTGCCGCCGTCGGTGCCGTTCCAGTAGGTGTCGAAGACCTGACGTTCCTCGGCGGGCAGTTCCGCGAGCGTCGTCTCGTAGGTGAGGTTCCGTTCGGCGACGCGGTCGGAGAACGCGCGCCTGTCGCCGCTTGTCATCTTCCCGGAGGCGAGGGCCGCGGCCATCAGCGCGTCCTCGCGGGAGAGATACTCACGTGCACGTACGAGGCCGACGAGAGCACGTCCCTGCTTGTCGAGGTCGACGTCGTCGAGGCCGCCCAGCGCGCTGAGGAACGTGTAGCAGGGGTCGATGAGTGCGTTGTACGCCTGGAAGGCGCCGCCCCGGGTGAGTGTGCTCTCCTCCGCCTTGCGGACCTTCTTCAGGCCTTCGAGCTTGTCCAGCATCGCGTCCAGGCGCTGGTGCGCGGTACCCGTGAGGTTCGAACGCAGCCCGGGAGCACGGGCGTTGGCGCGCAGCTTCGCGATCTGCGCGTCGGTGTCCCGCTGCTGCTCCTTCAGCTGGCTCAGCGCCTCGGAGCCACGCGGGTCCGCGAGGTAGACCATCACCTGCCGCCGCTCCCGCTGGAGCGCCTGGGCCGCGTCCTGCGCCGGGTCGCCCACCTTGTCCACGGTGTTGACCACGTTGAGCAGCTCCTGCGCCTGCCGGCCGGTGATGTACGTGGCGAAGGCCCAGATGGACACCAGAGACAGCAGCGGCACCAGCAGCAGCACCACGATCTTCCGGCGGATCGACCTACCGCGCAAGCGCATGGCCTCCCCTAGTCAACCCCGTCCGCTCGGGGGCGAGTTCCGACAGCAAACGGCGTGAGCCTACTACTGACGCAGTACCCAGTCGTAGATGTGTCCGAGCGGGAAAACCGGCCGTCCAGGGTGCCTCATCCTGAGATGTCCGGCGATGCCCCACACGCGTCCCTGGATTGTGGCGCAGGCCACTGACGTGGAAACGTGTGACGTAAGGGGGATCGTGAGGGGGGAGTGAAAGGATCATGTACGCGAGACCCAGACTGCCGGACCCCGTCCGTGCGGCGGCGGTCCGGGCACTCGTCATAGTCGCGGTGACGCTCGTCCAGGTCATGATCGCCGTGCTGTGCTCGCTCGCAGAGGTGTGGCTGGCCTTCCCCATGGTGATCTCCACTGTGGCCAGCACGGTGGTGGCGACGTGGGCGGTGCTCGACGTGTGGGTGACCCGTCAGGTGTGGCGGCAGCGGCACGGGGTGCTCTCCGAGCCCAGCAGCGCCGCGCGGCAGCGCGCGGTGGAGCGGGCCAGGACGAGAACGGGAAGTGGAACCGGAACGGGGCCGCACGGCGGCCGGAGGGCGTGACCGGGAACGGGGGCCGGCGACGCAGGGGGTGCGGCCGGACCGGGGCCGTTCCGCACGGCTTCCCGCTGCCTTCCCGCCGCGGCCGGCCGGACCCCGCTCCGTACGAAGTGCCGCCCGTACGTGCCCGGTCAGGGCTCCCGGCGCGGGCCTTCGGCCTGTGCCGGCACCCGCGGCTCGTGATCGCCCTCGGGCCTGCGGAACATCCGCGTCGCGGTGATCTCGCCGTGCACGGCCTCCTCGTCCGCGTCCTGCTGCGGCAGCCCCGGCCGCAGATGCTCCTCGACGCTGATGTACTTCAGCCCCGCTCGCAGGTCGGCGTCGTTGCGCAGCCGCACGACGAGGGGGAACTCGGCGAGGGCCGTGGTGTCGAACAGCCCCGTGGTGTAGAGCAGTTGGACACCGAGGGCGTCGGCGACGGCCCGCTGCAGCTCCAGCAGATACGTGGCGTTGGCACGTCCGATGGGGTTGTCGAGGAACAACGTGCCGGCGTGCCGGTCCCTGTCCTGGCCTCGGTCGTTGCCGCGCAGCGCCGCCATGGTGCAGTAGAGGGCGATGGCGGCCGTCAGCAGCTGGCCGCCGGAGAAGACGTCGCCCATCTGCCCCACGGGCACCCGCTCGGCGCGCAGCACCGCGTCCGGTTTGAGGATCTCCACAGAGACTCCACGCGGCTCCAGGGCGGCGTGAACTCCCCGCAGCAGCAGCGACATTCCGTCCCGCCGCAGATCGGAGTTCTTCGCGACGGCGGTACGGGTGGCCTCGTCGACCACCTCCCCGAGCCGCTCGGAGAGTACGGCCTGGTCCGGGTCGTCGAAGCGGATGCGCAGGAACTCCTGCCCCGACCACTCGCCGAGCCCCTCGGGCAGCCTGGAGAGGCGCTGCGCGGAGCGCAGCGTCGCCAGTGACGACTCCACGAGGCCGCGCAGCCGGTCGACGATGCTGCCGCGGTTGCGCTCCAGCTGCTCCAGCTCGTCGCTGAGCACCCGGAGCCGCGGCGCGAACGCCTCCGCCCAGGCTGTGGCGTGGTCGGGCAGCGCGGAGGCGGGCAGTTCGCGGATCTGCTGCCGGGCCGGGGTGCGGACCTGCTCGTACCGGGAGGAGTTCGCGTGCCGTACGAGCACGTCGCAGGCCTCCCGCACCGCCTGCTCCGCGGCCGACAGGTCGGCCGCGCAGCCTCGCAGGGAGCGGCGGGCCTCGGCGGCGGCGCTTCGCGCCTCGGCGGGTGTCGCCGGGAACGGCTCGGGCGTCGATCCGGGCTCCTGCGCCGCCGGTTGCTGCGGGTCGCGCAGTGAGTCCCGCAGCAGCGCGGCCGTCTCGTCGAATCCGTCCGCGGCCTCCTCAGCCGCCCGGTGCGCCCGTACGAGTGCGGTGTGCGTGGCGCGCGTCTCCTCCAACTCCTCGTCCTCGGCTGCCAGTTCGGCCTTGGCTGTACGCAGCAGGCGCTGTGCCTCCTCGACGTCCGCCGGCTCCATGCCGGCGGGGAGTTCCGTGTGGCTTCCCCCCTGGGAGGGGGCCAGCCGCTCGGCCTCGCCGCGCAGTCTGCCCAGCTGTTCGCTGGCGGCGGCGGCGCGGGACTCCAGCATCTGCACCCGCGACTCGGCGCGTGCCGCCGCGGCCTGCCGGGCGGGACCGTCCGCGCCGTCCGGACCGTCCAGAAGCAGTGCCGCGCGGCTGCGGACCTTGTTGGTGAGCCGGTCGAGGGCGGCCAGCGCGGCCGACTCGTCGCTCTCGGCGTGGGCCTGCTCGGCACGCAGATCGGCGCCCACGCCGACTCTCTCGTACAGCTGGGAGGCCGATCTGTACGCCTCGCGCAGGGAGGGCAGCGACGCCCCGCCGGGCGCCCGTACGGTCTCGTCGACGTCGTCGGGCACGCCCGCGATCTGCGCCCGTTCGGCGCGCAGCGCGCGTGCGGTGCGCCGCGCGTCGTCCGCGGCTCGCTGTGCGGCACGTCTGTCCTCGTCGCCCGCGCGGGCGCGGGCGAGGCAGGTCTCCGCGCGCTCATCCGCCTCCGCGGTCTCCCCGGCCAGGGCGCGGAGCCGGGTCAGCCAGCCGCTGCGCTCGCGCAGCCGGGAGGCGAGACCGGCGAGGGCGTCCGCCGCCCGCCGGGCCCGTCCGGCCCGCTCCTGCCGCTCGTCCCGTACGCGTGCGGCGCCCGCGGCGGCTTCCTCCGCCTCTTCGTGGGCGGTGCGTGACGCCACGAGGTGGGCGCGGGCCGCTTCCGCTGCCGCTCGGGTGCCCTCCGCGGCCGCTGCCAGCTCCGCGAGCCGGCCGGGCGGACAGCCGGTGCGCCATGAGGCGAGGCGGGCCGCGAGGGTGCGGTCGGCGGAGAGACGTGCGGCGAGGGCGCGGATCTCCTCGTCCCGGGCGAGCGCCCTGGTGCGCAGCTGCCGGCGCTCCTCGTCGGCGGCGTGCTCGTCGTGCATGGCCGGGTTCGGCGGTACGAGGAAGACGTCGTCGCGCCGCGCGGCGGCACCCTCCCGGGGGACGGGCGCGAGCAGGGCCGCGGCCGTGCCGACCGCCACCGCGGACCGGGGCAGCAACGCGGCGCCGGCCAGGACCTCCTGAGCGCGGACATGGCTCGCGGGGTCGGTGATGACGACGCCGTCGACCAGCTCGGGGCGGGCCGCGAGCACGTCGGCGTGGTCCGCCGGGTCGACGGCCTGCGCGAGATAGCGCCAGCCGGGCAGCGCGGGGACGCCGTGCTCGCCGAGGTAGTCGACGGTCGCGGTGACGTCGGGGGCGGGCGGCAGCAGACCGCCGTCGCCGAGGGCGCCGAGCATGCGGGAGTCCTCCGCGGCGCCGGTGCGCAGCTCGAAGAGCTGCCGCTCGCACGCCGCGACCGCGTCGTCGAGGAGCTCGGCCAGCGATTCACCGCCGCTGTCCAACTCCTCGGCGGTCAGGGGGCCTTCGGTGTGGGCGGCGCCTCCCCGGGCGCCGTCCGGAGAGCCCGCCCCCGGCGAGGAGGCTGAACCCGGCGCGGGCCCGGCGTCCTCGTCGGCGGCGGCAGCCGTACGGGGCGAGGGCACCGCGGGCGGCCCGTGCTCCCCGTCCTGGCGCGGATTCCGGGCCGCCTGCGGCAGACCGAGCAGCTCGGCGAGGCGTTGCTCCGCGCCGAGGGCTCCGGCCGTACGCAGCTCCGCGGCGTGTGCGGCGGCGGCCGCCTCGGCAGCGTCCTCCGCGCGTGCGGCGGCGAGTTCGGCGCGGGAGAGCTCCGTGACGGCCTCCTGAGCGCGGTCGGCAGTGCGTCGTGCGGCCTCGCGTGCCTCTTCCCAGGCGGCGGTGGCGCTCCGTTCGGCGTCCTCGGCGGCGAGGGCGGCAGCGGCCGGGTCCGGACCGGCGTCGCCGTCCTCCGGTGCGTCGATCCAGCCCGCCCGCACGGCCTCGGCGGTCTCCTGCTCCACCTCCGCGAGGCGTGCGCGCAGGTGGCCGGTCTCGCTGCGGGCGCGCTCGGCTTCGGTGGCGGCGGCGGTCGCGTCCCGGTGTGCGTCCTCCGAGCCGGACTGCAGCGCCGCGGAGCGCTCCTCCTCCTCGGCGGCGCTGCTCTCCGCGTCCTCGGCGGCGGCATGCAGTGCGCGTACGAGGTCGGCGGCTGCGGTGGCACGGGCGGCGAGGGCGGGAGCCGCGTCCCGCTCGGCCTCGCGGATGGCGTCGGAGAGCCGCGCCGCGCGGTCGGCCGCGGTGCGGTGGGCGAGCACTGTCTCCGCGGCCTGCCAGGCCGAGAACAGGGTGCGGGCCTCGGTGAGTTCGCGGCGCTGGGCGGAGGCCGCCCTCTCCGCTCCCTCGAGCGCCGACGAGGCGTGTCTGTAGGCGAGTTCGGCGGCGATGAGGGACGAGCGGTCGCGCCGGGCGCCGGCGCGGGTGACGGCCTGCTCCGCTTCGGCGACCCGTCCGGCGAGTTCGGCGCTGTGGCTGCGTTCGGCACCGCCGCGGGCCGTGAGGCGGTGCACCAGCGTGCGGGCGCGGCCCTCGGCTGCGGCGTGGATCTCCCGGGCGCGTTCGCGCTGCTGCGCGGAAGAGGCGATGCGGTGCAGGAGGTCCAGCGAACCGGCGGTGAAGTCGCGCTCCGCGGTGAGTTCGCTGCGGCGGCCGAGCTTGTGGGCGAAGCCGTGCACCAGATCGGCCAGTCCGTCGGTGTCGCGGGTGTCGGTGACGGCGCGCAGCAGCAGGTCGGTGAAATCCGAGTCGTTCTTCACCGCGAAGAGGCCGGCTGCCTCCCCCTCGTCGGCGTTCATCTCCCTTTGGTAGCGGAAGAGTTCGGGGTCGAGGCCGAGGCCGGTGAGGCGTTCGGTCCACCGTTCGTGCACCTCCTCCCAGGCGACGTCGAGGTTCGGGTAGGCCTTGCCCGTCTCCGTCAGTACGTCCCGGAAGCCCTTCATCGTGCGGCGCCGACCGCGCGCCGACGAGGTGCCCTCGGACGCGGGACGCAGCGCGGCGGACTCGGCGACGGGCAGCGAGTCCAGGCTCATGCCGGGACCCGGCCGGAAGGAATACCACGCCTCGGCGAACTTCCGCGGGTCACTGGAGACTTGGCGCCCGCGCCACTCGCTGACCTTGCCGACGACGACGGCCTCGCCGGTGCGCGTGTGCTGCCACTCCAGTGCCACGTGGCCGCAGTCGTCCGCGAGGAGGAACTTGCGCAGCACGCCGGAGCTCGCACCGCCGAGGGTGTTGCGGTGCCCCGGCAGCATCACGGAGAAGATCAGCTTGAGCAGTACGGACTTGCCGCCGCCGTTCTCCAGGAAGAGCACTCCGGCGGGGGCGGGGCGGCGCGGGGGCCCGCCCGGCTCCTCCTCGAAGAAGTCGGCCTGTGCGGGCGCGGGGCTGGGCACCGGACCGCCGACTCCGCGCAGATCCAGCACGGTGTCGGCGTAGCGCGCACCGGCGGGTCCGATGGAGTAGAGGCGGATCCGGGACAGCTCGTACATGGCGGCGGGCTCTCGTCGTCGTGGTCGGGGTCAGCGGGTGCGGGGGCCGGGGCCGGCGCGGCGGCTCACGGGCGGGTGCCGGGCGGCACCGGAGCGGACGGTCAGGAAACGGACGGGTCAGGAGTGGAACGGAAGGGCTGCGTCACCCGCGAGGGCCGGTTCGCCGTCCTCTTGTGCCGGCAGCAGCGTGGCGCTGCCGTCGCTGACGGGGACGACGCCCAGCTCCAGCAGTTCGGACATGGCGGCGCTGCCTGCCATGTCGCGGACCTGGAGCTGATAGCGGGCGGTGGTGCGGTAGGTGCCTCCGGCGTCGTCACCGGTGCGCTGCAGGAACCCGGAGTCGGCGAGGAAGGCGACGGCCTTGCCGATGATGCCCGTCGTCGAACCGGCGAGCCTGCGGGCGTCCTTGGTGGCACCGGTGGAGCTGCGCCGTGCGTAGACCCGCCAGGCGGCCTCCAGGCCTGGGGCGTCGGTGGCCGGGTCGGCGTTCTCGCCGGCCTCCTCGGCACGCTCCGCCAGCCTGCGGCAGGCCTGCCGGACGAAGGAATCCACCCCGTTGACCGAGATGCGGCCGATGTAGGTGTCGTCGGCGAGGTCTTCCGGCCGGGGGAAGGCCATGGCGGCGACGGCGAGATGAGCCAGCCCGTGCAGGAACCGGTCGGCCGAGTCGGCGGTGGCACGCCGCGCGTAGTCGCCCATGCGGACGGCGAAGGCCGAGTCCTCGCCGGCGGCGAGCGCCATGCCCGCCCGGCTGGAGACCTCCAGGACGACCAGGCCCAGCCCGGTGGCGACCGCATCGGCGAGGCGCGCGAACCCCGGTTCGTCCCGGTAGCGCCGCAGCAGCCCCGCGTATTCGGAGTCGCGGGCGGGCAGCAGCTTCGGGTGCAGCCCGAACGAGACGAGGCGAGCGGCGTCGGCGGTGTCCGCGGGCGTGACGGCCACCGGTGCGGTGCGGGCCGTGGAGGCGGGCTCGCCGGCCGTGCCCTCCACGGCCGCGAAGGGGGCGCCGGGAGCGGAGGCGAAGCCGCTGCCCTCGTCGTGGTTGTCGGTCACGGGTGCGTCACTCCTGCGCCTCGGGTCGGATGCGGGAACGGGACGGGGCTGGGCGGGAACCTGGAGGGCCGGCGAGAGCCGGAGGGGAACGGCGAGGGGCGCACCGCGAGGGGCACTGCGCTCCGCCGAGTGAACTGGCCGCCACCGCAGCCCACTTCACGAGCTGCGGCGGCAGGCGGGTCGTGGCGGCTCATGCCGCTCCCTCGCGGCCCTCACGGGCCTCGCGGGCCTCGCGGCCGGACGCCATCCCCGCCGCGTCGAGCGCGGCGGTGCCGACGATCAGATCGGCTCCACCGAACTCCTCGTCGTCCAGCTCTTCGCCGTCGTCGACGGCGAAGAGCAGTGTCCGCTCGCCCTGGCGGTATGCGGTGCCCACGGGCGGACTCGCCGCGTGCACCGCCAGCAGCGAGACGAGGTAGGGAAGTTCGGGATCGAGACGCCTGGCGTCCGCAAGCAGCCCGGAGAGCCTGCGCGGCGCGTCCTGCGGCAGGTCCAGCAGCTCCATGGCCCGCTCCAGCTGTTCCTCGCTGAACCGGCTGTCATCGGGGGTGGCGATGAGGTCGGGCTCCGGCATCTCGGCGCCGAGATGTTCACGCGGCGCGGGCGGCGTGAGCAGCATCTCCGTCAGGTCCCCCAGACGTACGGCGCCGGGCGTGCGCAGCCCCGTCCCGCGGGCGAAGAAGGCGTCGGTCACCGCGCCGGCCTGCTCCACGGGCAACGGCAGCAGCGGCGCGAGCAGTTGGCCGTACAGATCGAGGCCGGCGCGGGCGGCGGGCGGCGCGAAGGACTGGCGGTCCTGCTCGGCGCGGAAGAGCGGGCCCGCCGCCAGCAGCCGGGACTGGAGCTGGGTGTGGCGGCGGATGCAGTCCTTGACGATGTCGACGAGCTCGGCGGCGCGGCGCTTGTGGTCGGGGCCCCGCTCGGACGCCGCCTCGTCGCGGGCGCGGCGGATGTTGGTGAGGATCGCGTTCTCGTGGCGGTAGCGCTCGGCGACGTGCTCCAGGGCCTCGGTGATCATGTCGGGAACGGTGCTCAGCCAGTCCACCGCGCGCACGTCGCGCCGGGTCGCCTCCAGGGTGCGGCGGAGCGTCTCCGCATACTGCACCGTGCGGTAGCGGGCCTGTTCGGCCGCGAGCTGTGCGTCGGCGAGGCGGCCGCGGCTGATGAGAACCTCGAGCTTGACCTCGGCGGCGATCTGGGCGCTGGTGACATCCGTGTCGAGGGCGCCCACCAGCACGTTGACGGCCTCGTCCGTGGTGCGCAGATACACGCTGCCGCCGGGGCCGGGGACCTCCTCGATGAGCTTGAAGTCGTAGTCACGGCGCACGTACGAGCCTTCCGGCCCGAATGTGCCGTACACGGCGCGGAATCCGCGGTCGACGCTGCCGACGTTGAGCAGGTTCTCCAGCACCCAGCGGGCGACGCGCTCGTGCTCCGCGGCGCCGCGCGCCGGGGCCTGCGCCGCGACGCGCGGCAAGAGCCTCGCCACGACGTCGTCGTGGTCGGCGCCCGTGTCGAAGTCCATCTGCAGGGTGACGAGGTCGATGGCGCTGAGGGCCACCTCCGCCATGGCGTAAGTGCTGTACTCCCCCGCCAGGTTGGCCTTGCGGACATCCAGGTCGTGCAGCGGAGCAGTGCAGGCCAGGGCACGGAGCCGCCGTGCCAGCCCCTCGTCGGCCGCGGGGCCGGGAGCCGGGGACGGGACGATCGGCGGGGCGTGCTCAGTCACGACGGACACACTATGCGGTCGCGCTGACAACGCCCGGAACAGCCCCTGTTGTCGGTTACGTCACCGGCGCGCGGCCCTCGACTGCGCGCTCCCCCACCGCAGTTCACGCCCGACGGCGCCGGACAGACGGCCCGTCAGACCTGACAGCGAGGAGGAGTTCAGCCGGCAGACCCGGCACCGGGCAGCGAGCAGACGCAGGAGCGCCCGGAGCAGGACCAGGACCTGGACCTGGACCTGGACCGTAGAAGTCACAGGCTGCAGCGGCGTGGACGGGCCCGGCTACGCGGGCTCAGCGCCCCGTCTCCGGGCTGAGCCGTCCGCGCACCGCGCTCTGCACTCCGGCTTCCTCCGCGGGATCGGCGGCGAGCCTCCGCAGCCGTTCGACAACCCGCTCGTCCCCGGTCGCGGCGGACTCCGCGGCGAGCGCGCGAGTCGTCTCCTCGCAGTCCCACAGGCATTCCACGGCGAAGCCCGCCGCGAAAGAGGGGTCCGTCAGGGCGAGCGCTCCGGCCGCGCGGCCGCGCAGCTGCGAGGAGGACGTCTCCCGGTAGATGTGCCGCAGCACCGGCGCCGCGCAGTCCACGCCGAGCCGGCCCACTCCGTCCACCAGCGGCCACAGCGCCTCGCTGTCGGGGCCTTCCTTCCGTACGGTCCGGCGCAGGGCGCTCAGCACGGCCCGGGCGTCCTGCGCACCGCCGCGGCACGCGAGCATCTCGGCGGCGGCGGTCGTGAGGCACTCGGGCAGCGCCCCCTCGGGCGCTGCCGCCCACTGCCGGGCACGCACGATCGCCGCCGTGCTGCGCATCCGCGCGAACGCGCACAGCGCGGCTTCGACGACGGTGGCGCCGGGGTCGGCGGCGGCCAGCTCGATGAGGCCGAGCACGTCGGGGTCGGCCCGGTCGGCGAGATGACGCAGCGCGGCGGCGCGTGCGGCCTCGCGCTGCGAGCGGGCCGCGGTCAGCAGTTCCTCACGGTCCTCAGGGCCCGCAACGGCGGAGAGGCACCGGGCGGCTGCCGCCTCGCGGTGCACTCGCGGATGCTGTTCGAATCCGTCCTGTGCCCAGTCGAGAACCTCGCGCACGCTCCAGCCCGGACGGGGGCCCTGCGCCTGCATCTGGCGCTGCCAGCGGTCGAAGCAGCCCTGTTCGCGCACCCGCAGCAGCCGCTCCGCCTGCTCGGGACGGGCCTCGTCCTCGGCCCACAGCCGCCAGGGGCGCGGCTCGAAGGCGTCCCGGGCCGCCGCGGCCAGCTCGGCGTCGCCTTCCGCCGTACCGGGGAAGCGGGCGAGGACTGCGGGGCCCAGCCCGCGCAGACCGGCGTCGTCGTCGCGGACGGCCAGCTCGTCCAGTGCCCACTGCCAGTTGGCCCCCGAAGCGGCATATCTGCGCAGGAGCGCCCTCGCGGCGGCGTCGTCGTAGGAGGCGAGGTGGCCGAGCACGGACAGCGCCAGCCCCGTGCGCGCCTCGCGGTCGCCGCCGGGCGGGAGTTGGTCCTCGGGAGCGAAGAGATGTTCCTCGATGTCGTCGAGTGAGGCGTCGAGCTCCATGTGGAGCCGCGCGTAGTAGAGCGAACGGTTCTCGATCCGCCAGTCCCGCCGGGGGTCGTGGAGCACGCACTGCCTCAGCGCGGCGAGCGCCTCGGCGCGAGGCGCCGCCAGCGCGTGCAGCGTGCCGTCGCCGCGGCCCCTCTGAAGGAGGCCGAGCAGCGTGCCGCTGGGCGCTATGTCTGAATCGACGGAATCGACGAACATAAGGGTCAGCATCCGGTGCGGGGTGTTCGACTGGCAACGGGATTTCCGTTGACCAGCATCCTTGCCGGTGGTCGCGGTTCTACTCCTGCTCCTGGCACGGCGCACAAGCGGAATGGCGGGACCGCCAGTACGGGCCGGGAGCTTACCCTCACTCCCCTCCGCGTGCCCCTCCGCCCGGACGAGCGCTCCGCCCGCACCTCGCCCCGGCGGGAGAGCCGCATATGTCCGGTGCACCACCCGGCCGGGTATCGCGAAACCACTTACGGACAGTCGCAGGCTGTGCAACAGTCGTAACCGAGCCCTCACTTCCCGTATCGGAGACCTCGATGCCCTCCCACCTCGATGCGGACCGTCCGGCCCCTCAGCCGCCCGAACGCGGCGCGCTCGACGCCCTCATCACGCAGGCGCGGCATCTGCGCGGCGGGATCGACGCCGTGCGTCCGCGCTCGGCGGACGAGGACGCGCAGGGAGTGGAGGACCCGGCCCGGCGCTGGCAGCGCGCGCTGTGCGATCTCGCCGCCCACCAGCTCGACGACCTCGGCCAGCACCTCGGGCAGCTCCGCGCGGGCGCGCCCGCGCAGCCGGACCCGCAGGGCGGCCCGCCTCCGGGCGAGGGTTCCGTCACGGCCGGTGCGGCGCGACCGGCGGCGCCCGCCGGCAGAGCGGGCAGCGCGGAGTGGAACCTGCTCACGGACGAGGTGTCCTGGTCGGAGGAGCTGTACGGCATCTTCGGACGCACCCCAGGGGAGGGCCCCCTCTCCCTGGACGAACTGCCCTCGTGGGTGCTTCCCGAGGACCAGCCGCTGCTGGCCGCCGCCGTGACGGGCTGCCTCGTCGACGGAAGGCCCATCGACCAGGAGTTCCGCATCATGCGGCCGGACGGCGCCGTGCGCAGCCTCCATCTGCTGGGTGAGCCGGTGCTCGACGGCCACGGCGGCACCGCCGCGATGTGGGCCGTGCTGCGCGACGTCAGCTCGCTGCGCCGCAGCGAGCTCGCCGTGCGTGAGAGCCGCGAGACGGTGCGGCACGAGCGTCACGCGGCACAGGCCGAGCGCAGGCTCGCGGCGGAGCTGCAGGAGACGGTGCTTCCGCCGCTGCGCGGCTCCCGGCGCATCGACGGCGGCGGTTCCGGCCGTACGGGCGGCCAGGGGGCGCTCGACATCGCCTCGCACTACCTGCCGTCCCCCACCAGCACCATGATCGGCGGCGACTGGTACGACGCCCTGGAGCTCCCCGGCGGGACCACCCTGCTCTCCGCCGGGGATCTCACCGGGCACGGTGTCGCCGCGGCCTCGGCCATGGCGATGCTGCTGGGCGCGGTACGGGGGATGGCCTTCGCGGGGGTGGAGCCCGGCGCGCTGATGGGTCATCTGAACGACCTGCTGGAGGCCTCGGCGCAGCCCGCTCTCGGCAGCGCCGTGTGCGGCCGCTATGACCCGCGCGACCGCACCTTCACCTGGTCCCAGGCGGGACATCCGGCACCGGTCGTCTTCCGCGGCGCCGCCGGCCGGGCGCTGCGGCCGCCGCAGGGCGTGCTGCTCGGTGCGACACCGGGCGCCGCCTACGGGCAGCGCACCGAAGTGCTGCGGCCCGGCGACCTGTTGGTGCTGCACACCGACGAACTCGCCCCTCGCGTGGGGCCGTCGGGCACGGCGGCCGCGCAGGGCACCGCGCCGGAGCGGCTGCTGGCACTCGCGGAGCGCTTCGCCGGGGCGCGGTCGGCGCAGGAGTGCGTGCAGACACTCGTCGACGAGTTCGGCGGCCGCGAACGCGAGGGCGACGCCTGTGTGCTGGTCGCCCGCGTGACCGGCTGACGGCAACTCACGGGGCCCGCGGCCCTGTTGAAGCGGTCGCGGGGAGCCGCGCGGGGAGCGGCGCAGGGAGCGCGGCATTCGGGACGGCAGAGAAGAAAACACCCGTGCGCGTTCATTTGTTGGAGTCAGAACGCTCTCTCTTGACGTCACGTTTCTTCAACGCGAAGCTTTCGCTCGCCCTGGACGTGACCGTCCGACCCGACGGCTTCACGTGGTGAACTCATCCGGGCGCGGCCGCAGGCCCGTCCCCGTTCCTCTCCTCTGGAGGATGCGTGCGTACCAACTCCCGCCGGAACTTCCTGCGAGCAGCTCTGGTCGGTGCGTCGGCGGTGGCCGCGCCCGTACCGCTGGCGGGCGTGGCCCGCGCCGAGGGCGCGGACACGCCGGCGGCCGCGAGGGCCTCCGGGGAGGCGCCCGGCGGTCCCGGGGCGAGCACGGTGTTCACGCCTGCCGACAAGACGGGCTTCGGCACCTCCCGCACGAAGGAGAGCCTCGTGTGGTTCACCCTGCAGGGCGGCCGCATGAGCGAGACGTACTACCCGGACCTGAGCACCCCCGCCGCCCGCCAGACGCAGCTCGTGGTCACGGACGGCAGGACGTTCGTCGAGCGTCTCAGCGACGGCGAGTCCCGTACGGAGCTCTGCGGCCGGGACGGGGCCCCCGTCTACCGGCTGACCAGCAAGGGCACCGGCTGGTGCGCCGTCACGCGGTACGTCACCGACCCGGAGCGGGCAAGCGTGCTCATCGACGTCGACGTGCGCTCCGAAACGAACGCCCCGCTGCGGGTGTTCCTGCTGCACGACCCGTCGCTCTCCGGGGACGGCGACGACGACAGCGCCTTCCCGCAGGACGGGGCGCTGGTCGCGAAGGACAAGCACGCGGCGAGCGCACTGGTCGCCCACGACGGATTCGCCGAGTCCACGGTCGGCTACCTCGGCGTGAACGACGGCTGGAGCGAACTGTCGGAGAACAACGGCAACTTGGAGCACCATTACGCCACGGCGGGCCCCGGTAACGTCCTGCAGACCGGGCGGCTCCGGATCGACGGACGCACCCGTACCCGGCAGACGGTCGTGCTCGGCTTCGGTGAGAAGCCCGCGGATGCGGTCAGCACGGCACGGCGCTCGCTCCGCCGGGGCTTCGACGCGGCGGCCCGTGCGTACGAGCGCGGCTGGAGCGACTACCTCGCCGGCCTGCCCGGGACGCCGGGGAGCCTGCGCACACCGTCCCAACAGGCCCTGTACACCGCGTCCGTTGTGACGCTCGCGGCCGGCGAGGACAAGCGCAACCCGGGGGCGTTCATCGCTTCTCCGTCCATGCCCTGGGACTTCGCCTCACGCCACGTCGTGCCCGAGACCGGCCCGTACCACCTGGTGTGGCCGCGGGACCAGTACCAGATAGGCACCGGCCTCCTCGCGGCAGGCGACCGCGCGGCTGCGGAGCGGGCCCTGGACTTCATGCTCAGGACACAGGAGTCCGACGGGCACTGGGCGCAGAACTGCAAGGTCGACGGCGAACCGTTCTGGACGAACATCCAACTCGACGAGACCGCGGCACCGATGCTGCTCGCGTGGCTGCTGGACCGCCACGATGCCAGGACCCTGGATCGCCTCGTCCGGGCCGCGGACTTCATCCTCGGCTTCAAGAGCGAGGAGGGCTACAAGGCGCCCTACAGCCAGCAGGAAAGGTGGGAGGAACAGTCGGGCTACTCGCCCTCGACGATCGCCTCCGTGATCGCGGGGCTCGTCTGCCTCGGCGACCTCCTCGAGCGCGGCGGCCAGGGAGAGAAGGCGGCCGAGTACCTCAAGGCAGCCGACAAATGGCAGAAGTCGGTCGAGGACTGGACGGTGACGACGAAGGGACCCGACTCCTCCGAGCCCTACTATCTGCGGCTCACCAAGAACGGCAAGCCGGACTCCGGTATGAAGTACGAACTCGGCAACAACATCGAGACGCCCGTCGACCAGCGCACCGTCGTCGACGCCGGGTTCCTGGAGCTCGTGCGGCTGGGCGTCAAGCGGGCCGACGACCCGGTGATCCTCAACTCCCTCGCCGTGGTGGACCGCAAGCTCGCGGTGGACACTCCTTCCGGCCGGCACTGGTACCGCTACTCCGGCGACGGCTACGGCGAGCAGCCGAACGGCGAGCAGTGGACCGTCAACCGTCCCGAGGTGAAGACGACCCACGGGCGGCTGTGGCCCATCTTCTCCGGCGAGCGCGGTGAGTACGAACTCCTCTGCGGCGACAGGCAGTCGGCGGCCGGGCGGCTGCGCGACATGGCCTCGACGGCCGGCGAGACGCTGATGCTGCCCGAGCAGGTCTGGGACGACCGGCCGCCGGTGCCGCGTGAGCAGTCCGGCACCGGCACGGCCTCGGCCACGCCGCTCGCGTGGACGCACGCGCAGTACGTGCGCCTCGCCCGGTCCCTGGAGCGCGGCACTCCGGTGGAGTACCCGACCGTGGTCGCGGAGCGCTATCTGCGCCGCTGATCCGGCCCGGCCCGCCGGGGGGAAGGACCGCTGCCGCTCACACCGAGCGCAGCCCCCTGCTCCCCGGCAGCTGGGCCGGCTTGGGCTCGTCGGACAGCTTCGGCCGCCTGGGCTTCCTCGGCAGCGCGTGCTGGATCTCCTCGCGCAGGTCGGCGACGGTGCCGTGCCCCGCGTACTGACCCGTGAGCCGGTACATCTCGCGCAGCCTGTCCCAGGTGCGGTGCGAGGAGTTCTCGCCGATGCTGACGAGGGCGAGGCGGGCGTAGCGGTCGGCCTGTTCGGGCTCGTCGGCGATGAAGTAGGCCGAGGCCAGCGAGATCCAGTCGAAGATCTTCGAGCGCTGCCGCTCCTCGGCCCGCAGCTGGAGGGCCTGCTTGGCGTGCCCCTCCGCCACACGTGCCGCGGCCGGCTCGTGCTCGGCGAGCGTACGGAAGGCCAGGGCCTCCATGCCGTGCAGATCGGCCTCGTCGAACATCTGCATCCAACTGGGCGGCGGCACATCGCCCTTGTCGGAGGCGAAGAGGTCCTCCGCCTCCCCGAGCGTCCGCCGCATCTCCTGCCCCCGGCCCATCGACGCCTGCGCCCACGCCTCGATGGTGTGCAGCATCGCGCGCGTACGAGGCAGGGTCTCCGCGCCGGATCCGGCACGGGCCAGCTTCATCAGGTCCAGTGCGTCGTCCGGGCGTCCGAGGTGCACCATCTGGCGTGCGGCGCGCGAGAGGGCCTCGCCCGCACGTGGCCTGTCACCCCCCTCGCGGGCCGCATGCGCGGCGATGACGAAGTACTTCTGTGCGGTGGGCTCCAGGCCGACGTCGTGCGACATCCACCCGGCGAGGACGGCGAGGTTGGCCGCCACGCCCCACAGCCGCCGCTGCAGACGGTCGGGATGGTGGTAGGCCAGCATCCCGCCCACCTCGTTGAGCTGGCCGACGACCGCCTTGCGCTGGAGGCCGCCGCCACGTGCGGCGTCCCATGCGCGGAAGACCTCGACCGAGTGCTCGAGAGCCTCGATCTCCTGCGTTCCCACCGGGGCCGCGTCGTACCTGTCGAGGGCCGCGTGGTCCACGAGGCGCGGATGGCCCGGGTGACCGGGGTGGAGAGTGCCGGCGGCGGAACCGGGGTCGCCGCGGAGCCAGTCGTACATGGCACTGCTGAGTGCCGATCCTGCGGTGAGTGCGGCGCCCGCGCCCACCAAGCCGCGTCGGTTGAGCATGAGGTCCATTCCCGTGAATTCGGTGAGGACCTCGGCCGTCCGATCGGGCGCCCACGGCAGCCCGTCCAGTCCGGACTGCTGCCGTCTGGCCGGCTGCCCCGCCTTGCTGAACCCGAGGTCCTCGATGGTCACGACACGGCCGAGTCGCTCGGTGAACAGGGCCGCCAGCACCTTCGGCACCGGATCGCGCGGGGTCTCCCCCATGTCGATCCAACGCCGCACCCGCGAGGTGTCGGTCGCCAGCTGCGCGTGGCCCATGGCCACCGACTGCCGGTTCACGAGCCGCGCGAGCTCGCCCTTGGACCATCCGGCGAGGCCGAACAGGTCCGCGAGACGGGTGTTGGGTCCCTTGGTCACGTCAAGCCCCCAGGTTCTCGGCTGAGTTGACAGTAACCCCCGCTCAACTGCCCTGCGAGTATTCGCCAGGGTTCGCCAGGGTCCGCCAGATGGTGTGCCACCCGCGCGCGGGTGTCCTGTAGGACCGCGCCACCCCGGTCCCCGTCCGGTCCGGCCGCGCACTCCCCAGGGTGCCGGCCGCCTCCCCCGGACGGGACCGGCGGGCGCGCAACCCGTCGGCGTACGAAGGGACCCTGCTCACCATGCATCCAGCGACGTCCGCCGTGTCCGCACCGCTCCGGCCGCTCGGCACGCCGCCCTACGGCGGCGGTTCCCCCGCAGCTCCCTTGAAGGAGGGGTCCGCCGCCCCCCGTACCGCCCCTCCACGGGCCGGCACCGCACGGGCACGGCTCGCGGGCGGCGCCGCATCCCAACCCGTCAGCGGGAGACTGGACTTGTCCGGGCCACACGGTGCACAGCTGCGCGCGGCCATCGCCTCCGTCCACCGGATCTGCCCGGAGTTCCACCCGGTGCAGGTGCTGCGCCGCGTCGGCCGCTCGGTGCTGGTGTCCGGGACGGCAGGGCGGAACGCCGTGGTCGCCAAGTGCCTCGTGGACAAGGGCGATTCGTCCGTCGAACGCTTCCGGCACGAAATAGCGGCCTACCGCACCTTCGTACGCCACCGGCCCCCGGTCCGGGTGCCGAGGCTGGTGGCCGCCGACCCGGAGGAGTGCGTGCTGGTGATCGAGCGCATGCCGGGCCGCGTGGCGGCATTACGGCGGCATCTGCTCGACTCCCCGCCGCGCGCCGATCTGCGTGCCGCGCTGGGCGCGTTGTGCAAGGTCAACCTCTGGCATCCGCCGGGTCCGGCCTTCACCCGCCCGATCGACTATCCCGCGCGGCTCTCCCGGTGTCACCAGCAGGGCCTGCTGACGGACCGTGACCTGGGAGACCTGCAGACCCTGCTGCACGGCGTCGCCAAGGCGCACGGCACGGGCGGCGGCGCACCCTGGCAGTTCTGCCACGGCGACGCCCTGCTGACCAACGTTCTGCTCGCTCCGCCGGGCCCCTCCCTGGTCGACTGGGAGCATGCGGGCTGGTATCTGCCCGGGTACGACCTGGCGACCCTGTGGGTGGTGCTCGGTGACGCACCGATGGCCCGGCGCCACATCAGTCAGCTCGCCCAGGCGCAGGGGGCGGCGGCGAGGGACGCGTTCCTGGTGAACCTGATGCTGGTGCTGACGCGCGAGATCCGTACGTACGAGACGGCCATCCAGCGCACGATGCGCGAACCTGCCCCGTCCGCTCCCACGGGCGGCGGTCAGGAACGTCCGGGTGCGATGGCCACCGGAGAGCAGCAACGGCTGCTGCTGCGGCGGCTGCACGACGACTGCGGGCTCGCGCGGCGTGCGGTGCGTGCCGCCGTGGGCACCCGGTAGGCGCGGGCCGGCGCAGCGGCCTGCGGGCGGTTCCGCCCGTCACCTGCGGGGCGTCACCGGTCTGGACAGGTGACGCCCCGCAGACGTACGGGGACGCCCGTGTGCGCACCCCAACGCACCACGCTGACGTGCGAATTCTCCTCCGCGTACGGTCATTGACGGATGGTCGGGCAACCGATACCTCTGAGGCCTGCTCGCACCTGTAGCGACGGGCCCAGACCGAGGAGGCCGCATTGCCTGGATCACCCGGATCTTCTGGTTCGCTTCACGACTCTCCCGACCCGCTCAGACGCCTCGCCCGTGGCATTTCCCGAGGCGCCCCGTCAGGAAGGGGCACACCCCGAAGCCGCCGCTCCCGTGCGCTGTGGGCCGCCGGCACCGGTGTCGCCGCGACGGCGCTGCTGCTCCCCCTGGTCTCCGCCGGTCCGTACGCGACGGCGGAGCAGCGCGGCACCTCACGGCTCCAGCAGCAGTTCACCGACGCCGCCGAGGAGTACGGGGTGCCGGAGAGCGTGCTGCTCGGGGTCTCGTATCTGCAGTCCCGCTGGGACGCGCACGACGGCGCCCCGAGCGTCTCCGGCGGCTACGGGCCGATGCACCTGACCGATGCGCGTACGGCGCTCGCCGGGTCGGCGGCGACGCGAGCGGAGCACGGCGCGGGGCACTCCGGCGAAGAGGACGCCCGCGGCGACACGGCACGCCCGGTCCGTACCGCCGGTGCTGCGGCGGCTGACACCGGTGCGCCGCGCGCCCGCGATCTGCCCGCGCGCCTGCGCACCGCCGAGGCGGCCGCGAAACTGACCGGCCTGCCGGCGAAGGAGCTGCGCGGGTCCACGAGCGCGAACCTGCGCGGCGGCGCGGCGCTGCTGGCGGCGGCGCAGAAGAAGCTGGGACGTTCCCTCAGCTCCGATCCATCGGACTGGTACGGCGCGGTGGCCGCCTACCCGCAGGCATCCGAGCGGGGAACCGGGTCCGTGTTCGCCGACGACGTGTTCGAGGTGATGCGTTCGGGAGAGCAGCGCACCACGGACTCCGGGCAGCGGATGCGGCTGGAGGCCGACCCGGGCCTGCGCGCAGGCCCGGGTCGGCCGGGTGGTCCCGGGCAGGACGGGCCGGGCCCGCGCTCCGCGGCGAAGGAGAGGCCCGAGTGCCCCCGCAGCGTGTCCTGCGAGTGGCTGCCCGCGCCGTACGAGGAGTACACGGACGACGACGGCAATCCGACCTACGGGAACCACGACAAGTCCCGCCGTCCCGGCTCGGCCTCCATCGACTACATCGTGGTGCACGACACCGAGGGCCGCTGGGACACCGTCCTGGACCTGGTCCAGGACCCGACGTATGTGTCCTGGAACTACTCGCTGCGCTCCTCCGACGGTCACATCGCCCAGCACGTACGGGCGAAGGACGCGGCCTGGCACGCAGGCAACTGGTACGTCAACGCCAAGTCGGTGGGGCTGGAGCACGAGGGCTTCCTCACCGATCCGGACGCCTGGTACACCGAGGCGATGTACCGCTCCTCGGCCCGCCTGGTGCGGTATCTGGCCGCGAAGCACGACATCCCGCTGGACCGGCAGCACATCCTCGGCCACGACAACGTGCCCGGCGTGACCACCGCCAACATCCCCGGCATGCACACCGATCCCGGCCCGTACTTCGACTGGCAGCACTACTTCACGCTGCTCGGCAAGCCCTTCGTACGGGGCGCCGGGAAGGACAGCAGGCTGCTGACGGTCCGGCCTGACTACGACAAGCACCGGCCGTCGTACACCAAGTGCGACGACTCCGGTGATCCCTGCCCGCCGCACGGCTCGGGTGCCGTGCGGCTGCACACCGGGCCGGACGCGGACTCCGGACTGGTCGAGGACGTCGGGCTGCACCCCGGCGGCGGCAAGTCGACCACCGGCGTCAACGACACCGGCGCACGCGCCAGCACGGGCCAGCAGTACGCGGTCGCGGGCCGCAAGGGCGACTGGACCGCGATCTGGTATCTCGGCCAGAAGGCCTGGTTCCACAACCCCGGGGAGCAGCCCACCGCCGTTCCCTCCCGGGGCAAGGTGGTCGTACCGAAGGCGGGCAAGGACGAGATCCCTGTCTACGGGCGGGCCTACCCGGAGAAGGACGCCTACCCCGAGGGCGTGCCCGTGCAGGAGCTCTCACCGCTGCCGTACAAGATCAAGGCGGGTCAGGCGTACGCCGCGGGCCTCAGGACGCGGGGTGAGTATCTCTACGCCAAGGAGTTCGACCCCGAGGCGGAGAAGTTCAAGGTGGTGCGCGGCGATCTCACGTACTACCAGATCCAGCTCGGTCACCGCGTCGCGTTCGTCAGGGCGGACGACGTGCGGGTGACCGGCTCGTCGTCGTAGGACCGCCGGTCCCGAGGAGAGCGGGAAGCGGAAGGGCCCGGCGCGCGTGGCCGGCACGGAGTGTGCCGCCACGGGCGCCGGGCCCGTTCACGGGTCCGTGAGCGTCACTGCTGGAACATCTCGGCGGGCAGGGGCTTCAGCAGCGCGTAGAGGTCGCTGGTGATGGGCCGGTCCCAGCTCGCGATGGTGACGAGGACGCCGTCGCTGCGGTCGAACTGGACGCACGAGATCCGCTCCTCGGAGCACTTCACGCGGCGCACGATCAGCAGGTTGTCCTCGTGCATGACCGGGTCGTCCTCGACGCCGGTCACCTCGACGGCTTCGTCGTTCTCCAGCGCCGACAGCAGCTGCGCCACCTCGAAGGGGACCTGGCTGCCGGTGACCTCGCGGGCCGGGGAGCCCTCCGGCAGGTTTCCGATGATCATCGCCGGCCCGCGGCCGCCGAAGAGGTCGTACCGCAGGAAGACGCCCTGGCAGGTGCCGTCCGGGGCGGGCAGCAGGCCGGCGCCCAGGTTGCCCGGCCAGTCGGTCGGGTCCATGGCCAGGACATCGAAGTCCGGACCTGCTGGAACGGACGCACTGCGACGGCGGAGGAACGACATGCCGACATGGTACGTCCCCCGGAGCAGCCCTTCCCCGGGGCGCCTCAGCATGGTCACGGTCCCGTCACCGCGCACGGCGGAGGGCTCCCCGGCAGGTGCCGCGCCGGGAGGATGTGCCGGGCTGCGGCGGAGCGGCGACGCGTGACGTCGGCCCTGCCAGGGTCCGCGTACGGGACGGGCCTGACCCGGGCCCGCACGACCCGGGGTCGCGCACGGCCTGACGGTGGCACACACAGCTGGACTGCCGGACATCCTGCGGCAGTTGGGCAGCACCAGCCGAGCGGGGACAAGTCCGGCCCAGGCCACCGGGCCGGGCCGCACGTCAGATCAGGCCAGGCCCGATCAGGCCGGATCAGGTCAGGTCGAAGCGTCCGTTGCGCGCACCGAGCACGAACGCGTTCCACTCACCCGGTGAGAAGATGACCGCCGGGATCTCGGGTGTGCGGCCGTTGCGCATCGCGATGTAGCCCTCGACGAAGGCGATCTCCACGCCGCCCATCGCCTGGGTGCCCGACTGCCAGCGGGCGTTGGTGAGATCGAGGTCCGGCCTCGTCACGGTGCTGGTGGTGGTGCGCTCGGCCACGTGCGCTCCTCCTGGTTCTCTTCGCGGAAGAGTTCAGCGTAACGACCGCGGGAGGGCGCCCGACAGTGCCGTGCTGCAGCCGATTGCGCCCGGGGCCGGGCGCGGGCGCCGTCAGACGATCTTGTCGCCGTTGAAGATCCCGAGGCGCTCGCGGTACAGCTCGACGGGCACACCGTTGGGGTCCCGCAGATAGAGGCTCTCCTCCACCCCGCGGTCCGGTCCCGCGTACTCGACTCCCGCCGCGTCCAGTGCACTGCGCGCCGCCGCGTGCGCATCGCTCTCCATCGACAGGGCGAGGTGCTGCACGCCGCCGACCGTCTCGGCGAACGGCGGGTGGTCGTGGCCGGGGAAGTCGAAGAAGCCGAGCAGGTTGCCGTTCCCGATGTCGAAGAAGAAGTGCGTCGAGCCACGGTAGTCGCGGTTCTCCACCAGTTCGACGAGCGGGAAGCCGAGGAGCTCCTGGTAGAAGCGGATGGTCTCCTCCACGTCACGGCAGATGAAGGCCACGTGGTGTACGCCGCGGGCGGTCGTGTCCGGCCGGTCGGGGACGCCGAGCAGATAGCGGGACCGCAACGTCTCCCGCCGGGTGCGCAGTTCCTCCAATGCCGTTCCCTCCGGCTCAGCCATCGCGGACCTTCCTGCAGAAGTGATTGGTCGTTCAACCATTCACTCTACGGGGCATCCGGGGGCGAGTTGAACCTGCAGCCGGGGCCTTGGGCCGGCCGGGCGACAGAACGGTACAAAGCAGGCGCGAGGCCGCCCGGCTGTCCCGGGCATCGGGCGCCGCTGGACGGAGAGTTCGTGAACGCCGCCGAGCGTGCCCACCGGTCCCCGCCGTGCCCTCCGGTCAGTTCCTCTCTTCCGCGAGGAACGTCTGCACCGTCGCGGCGAACTCCTTGGGCCGCTGCTCGTGCACGAGATGGCCTCCCTCCTCGACGGTGACGAACCGCCCGTGCGGGATGCGTTCCGCCATCGCCGCCATGTCCTCCTGCGAGAGATGACTGCCGGACCCGCCGCCGACGATCAGTGTGGGTGCGGTGACTGCGGCGAGCTGTCGCCACCAGCGCGGATCGGGTTCGTTGCGCTGCCGGGTCCACTGCTTTCTGACCTCGAAGTCGAACAGCGGACGTCCCGGCGGCGGTTCGGGGACCGCACGGGGCGGATCGAGGGGCCGCAGCGCGACCGTCTCCTCCAGCACGAGGCGCTCGACCCTCTCGGGGTGCTCCCCCGCGAAGACCGAAGCGACGGCCGACCCGAAGGAGTGCCCGATGAGGATGACGCGAGCCAGGCCGAGTTCGTCCAGGAAGCACCGCAGGTCCTCGCAGAACAGATCCAGCCCGTACTCGCCGGGCCAGTCGCTGCCGCCGTGCCCGCGCAGGTCCGGCGCGTACAGCGGGTGCGCGGCGGCGAGCTGGGCGACCAGCGGCCCCCGCCAGTCCTCTCCGTCCTCGCCCAGGCAGTGCAGCAGGACGACGGGGGCGCCGCCGGCGTTCTCCGCCCCCCAGGTCCGGTAGGCGATCCGGATGCCGTTCGCCGGCACCGTTCGGACTTCGTCACTCATACGGGCGACGCTACTGCAGGTCCTTCCCGGACTCCGGCTGCCGCTGCCGGGCGAGTCCCGAGCGGCGGCGGATGTTACCCCGGGCGTGGCTCACCGCGCCGGGCCTGCCCCGTGACGGTCGTCCGCCTCCAGTACGGCCATGGCCGCGTTGTGCCCTCCGATGCCGCTCACGCCGCCGCCCCGTACCGAACCGGCGCCGCACAGCAGGACGTTGGGGTGAGCCGTCTCCACGCCCCAGCGACGCCCGCCGTCCTCGTCGGTCCACGGGAAGGAGAGGTCTCCGTGGAAGATGTGACCGCCCGGAAGGCGCAGCTCGCCTTCGAGGTCCAGCGGGGTCTTGGCCTCGATGCACGGTCTGCCGTCGGCGTCCAGGGCCAGGCAGTCGGCGACGGGCTCCGCCAGATGGCGGTCCAGTTCGGCGAGAGTACGGTCCAGGGCCTTCTGACGGAGTGCGGCGCGGCCGGAGCTGTCCGCGGCCTCGAAGCAGCCGGCGGGTGTGAGCAGCCCGAAGAGCGTGAGGGTCTGGTAACCCCCGGCGGCGAGCTCCGCGCCGAGGATCGTGGGGTCGGTGAGGGAGTGGCAGTACAGCTCGGAGGGCGGAACCCGGGGCAGCTCCCCCGCCTCGGCCTGCCGGTGGGCCTCGGCCAGCTGCTCGTACCCCTCGGCGACGTGGAAAGTGCCGGCGAAGGCCTCCCGTGCGTCGACTGAGGCGTCCTTGAGACGGGGAAGCCGGCGCAGCAGCATGTTGACCTTCAGCTGCGAACCGCTGACCGGACCGGGGCGGCCGCCGTTCCCGGAGACGTTCCCCGGGCCGGTGTCCTCCCCGAGCATCTGTGACAGCGCTTGCGGTGAGGCGTTCACCAGGACGCGGCGGGCGGCCGCCGTGCCCTCGCCGTCGGCGGTTCGGTAGTGCACATCCGCGGTGGCGCCGTCGGTCTCGACGCGGTGCACGGTGTGGCCCGTACGGATCTCCGCACCTGCGGCGCGGGCGGCGTCGGCGAGGGCGTCCGTCAATGCCCCCATACCGCCGACGGGCACGTCCCAGTCGCCGGTGCCGCCGCCCACCACGTGGTAGAGGAAGCAGCGGTTCTGCAGCAGCGAAGCGTCGTGCGCATGGCTGAAGGTGCCGATGAGGCCGTCGGTGAGCACCACGCCCCGCACCAGGTCGTCGGCGAACCTCTCCTCGATCGTCTCGCCGAGCGGCCGCTCGAACAGCGCCTCCCACGCGGCGTCTTCGCCGATCCGCGCCTTCAGCTCGGCGCGGGTGGGAAGCGGTTCGGTGAGCGTGGGGAAGACGCGCTGGGCCACGCGCTGCGTCATTCCGTAGAAGCGCTCCCAGGCCTCGAACTCCCGCTCCCCGCCGGTGAGCCGGGCGAAGGACTCGCGCGTACGGGCCGTGCCGTCGCCGACGAAGAGGCCGGTTGCCCTTCCGTCGCGCACGGCGGGCGTGTAGGAGGAGACGCCGCGCTTGCGTACGGCGAAGCGCACTCCGAGGTCGTCGATGATCCGCTGCGGCAGCAGGCTCACCAGGTACGAGTAGCGCGAGAGCCGGGCGTCGACGCCCGCGAAGGTCTGCTCGGAGACGGCGGCGCCGCCGGTGCGGTCCAGCCGCTCCAGCACCAGGACCCGCTGTCCTGCGCGGGCGAGGTAGGCGGCGGCCACAAGGCCGTTGTGGCCGCCGCCGACGATGACGGCATCGTGGGCGGCGCTGTCGTGTGAGGTCTCGTGGGACGCGTGGTGGGAGGCGGCAGGCATGCCTCTTCGTAGCATGTCCCGGCCCGTGCGCACAGGTTCATTCGTCCGGATCGGAGTCCGGCGTGACGTCCATGCCGAGCACGCCGGCCGTGTGGAACATCTCCGACGCCAGCTGCCGCACGTCGCCGGTGCCTTCGAGACGCAGCACGACGTGTGCGGTGTCCTCGGCCCCGGGGCGCTCCCCTCCCCCGGGCTCCCCCGCGGGCCGCGGCACCCTGTCGACCCTGACCCCGAGGATGCGGAAGTCCCGGTCGGTGCACATCTCCATCAGCTGCGGCAGCAGTGCCGCTCCGGTGCGGTAGCGCAGACGGACCGTGGACTCCTTGGCCGCGCGCTCGGCGAAGAGGCGGTTCGCGACGAGCGGGTAGCCGCGGATGACGACGAAGTGCAGGGCGGTGGTGACGGCCGCGAGCACACCGAGCCCGCCGCCGCAGGCCATGCCCACGCCGCAGGTGAGCCAGACGGTGGCGGCGGTGGTGAGCCCGCGTACCGCGTCGCGGCGTACGAAGATCAGGCCGCCGCCGATGAATCCGATTCCGGCGATGATCTGCGAGGCGACACGGGACGGGTCGAAGGAGACGTCCTCCATGCCCAGCACGTTGCTGAAGCCGTACTGGGAGATCTGCATCATCAGGGCGCTGGCGATGCCGACGAGCGCGTGCGTGCGCAGTCCCGCGCTCTTCTGCCGGGTGCCCCGCTCCCAGCCGATGAGGGTGGAGAGCACCAGCGCCAGGCCCAACTCGGCCAGCTGGGACCAGCCCTGATGGTTGTGCACGTCCCAAAGGGGAGCCGCCAGATCCATCGCACGCGCCTCCTCTTGCGCCGGTACGCCGCGGAAACTATCAGCAAACGCATGCTTTCCTGACTATTCCGACACAAGGTTCCAGCCACGCTCCGGCATGCCGTTCCCCTGGGCGGCCCGCCCGCCTCCCAACCCCTGAGGCAATCAAGGCGGTTCGGCATTCAACGTAAGGGCATTCTATGAACCCTTCTCCGAACAGACCTGCCGCCGGGGGGAGTTGAGGTCCGCTCAAGCCGTCCTCTCCGTACACACAGGGGCACGCCTCCCGCACATCGGCCGCCGGAACTCTGTGAGGGCTCCCCGCCCAACTCGATTACCACCAGAGGCTGCTGACATATGCTCAGCACATACCCACCCGGGCCCAGGGCGGAAGAATCGGGGCCAGGCGCACGGAAAAACCGGCTCCCCGCGCATTGCGACCTGGAATGGTGGTTCCGGTCGGTCATGACGCTGAGTAGGGTGTGCGTTGCTGCCGGGAACCGGACCAGTTCCGGTCGAATTCGGGTTGCCCGGATTGTGCATATTGGGCGGCATTCGCGCAGAGAGCAGACTCGGCAGGAGAGCATGACCGCTGGCTTTTTCGAAGGGCAGTACGTGTGGCACCCGGCGGCCGATGACCGTCAGCTCGCACGAGCATGCGTGGATGTGCGGGCGGGCCGGTATCTCAGCGCGTACGAGGTGCTGAAGGACGCCCGCAGGGACGCCGGCCTGCGGGCCCACCGTTCGCTCGTGCTGGCCTCCGAGGCATGCGACTCCGACCTCGCGGAACGCTGGCTGTCCGAGGAGCCCAGCAAGGAGGCGGCGCTGATGTGGGCGCGGGTCTCCTCGCTGCGCGCGCTGCGCGCCGCGGACGCGGAGGACCACCGCGCCGGCGACCTCGGCCGCATCGCCTTCGCCGCCTGCCAGCGGGCGGCGCTGATGGCTCCCAGGGACCCCACGCCGTGGGTCAGCCAGCTCTCCCTTTCCAGGCTCCAGCGCCCCCGGGACCCGGCGCCGCAGGGCCTCCTCACCGCGCCGCCGGGGCCGTGGGTCCTCTTCTCGCACATCCTCCGGCTCGACCCGTGGCACCGCGAGGCCCATCACCGGTTCCTGTCCTTCTTCTTCGCACGCCACGGCGGTTCGGCCAACGCCGCGTGGGACGTTGCGGCCTTCCTCGGCCAACGGGCCCCCGTCTCATCTCCGTTGAGACTGCTGCCGCTGGTGGCCCTCATCGAGGAGCACGACCCGTCGACCCTGCTGGCCGACCGCACATGGGAGCAACCCCAGTGGAAGGCCACGGCGTTGGGGGCCTATCAGCACTGGCTGCCGGAGGTCGCCGCCGGTGAGTTCACCCCGGTGCTCGACCTGGCGTACCTGGCCCACGCACTGATCATGGCGCACTGCGAGTTCGAGGCGCGTCCGGTGTTCGCCGCCATGGGCCCCTACGCCTCACGCATGCCGTGGAGCGCCCTCGGCGACCCCGAGCAGCAGCTCAGCAAGGCCCGGCTGGCCTGCGGGCTGCCCGTACCGGGATCGCGCGGACGCGGTGGGGGCTTCCGCGCCGGCGACGGCCCGTGATCCGCGGCCGCCCCTGGACGGACGCCGGCTCCCACCGCCACCCCACCGATAACGGCGAGGCTTCCCCGATATCCACACGAGAAAGGCCCGAACGTGCCCGACACCGCCTTCACAGGCCGCACGAGAATACGACAGCGGGAAGCGCCTGTCGCTCTGGACGATGATGCGACGCTGCACGCGATGGGATATCCGCGGAAACTCACGCGGCGGTTCCGCGCGTTCGACAATTTCGCGATCTCCTTCACCATCATCAACATCATCTCCGGAATCTTCTCGTCGTTCGGGTTCGGAATGAATGCGGGCGGCCCGTTGGTCCTCGTATTCGGCTGGATCAGCGTTTCGGTGCTGGTGCTCTTCATCGGTGCGTCCATGGGCGAGATCGCATCCGCCTATCCCACCAGCGGCGCGCTGTATTTCTCGGCCGGGAAGCTCGCCAAGCACAACAAGGGCGCATGGTCCTGGTACACGGGGTGGCTGAACTTCGTCGGCCAGGTGGGCGGCACGGCGGCGACGGGGTATGCCGCCGCCACTTTCATCCAGGCGCTCGTCGCGATGCAGTGGCCGGGGTACGAGGTGACCGGGCACCGCACGGTGCTGATCACCGCGGCGATCCTGCTGCTCCAGGCCCTGGCGAACACCTACACGGTGCAGCTTGTCGCCGTCTTCAACCGCATCTCGGTGTGGTGGCTGCTGATCGGCATGGTCGTGATCGTCACCGCCCTGTGGGTGATGCCCGAGCACCACCAGTCGGCGTCCTTCGTCACCCACTTCGCCAACAACACCGGTTTCACGAGCGCCCTTTACGGCGGCATGCTGGGCCTGCTCGTGACGAGCTGGACCTTTACCGGCTTCGACGGCAGTTTCCATATGTCCGAAGAGACGGTCCGGGCCACCGTGAACGCACCGCGTGGCATCATGCGTGCGATCGGTTACTCCGCCATCACAGGTCTGATCCTCATGCTCGCCCTGGTCTACGCGATCCGCGACTACGGCAAGGAGGCCGCCGCGGACGCCCCGCCCGTGCAGGTTCTCATCGACGCCCTTGGCATGGGCACAGCCAAGCTTCTCCTGCTCATCGTGATCGGCGCGATGCTCTTCTGCGGTCTGGCCAACATGACCAGCAACACCCGCCAGATCTTCGCCTTTTCACGTGACGGCGCAATGCCGGGGTCCCGCTGGTGGCATTCGGTCTCCCCGCGCACCCGTACACCCGTGAAAGCCGTATGGCTCGCGGCGGCCTGCTCCCTGATCCTGGTCATCCCGGGCTGGTGGTCCAAGACGGCGTTCACTGCCATCGTCAGCGTCAACGTCGTCGGGCTCTTCCTCGCCTACGCGGTGCCCATCTATCTCCGTCTCCGGCTGAGCGACTTCCAGCCGGGTCCGTGGCACCTCGGGCGCTGGGGCAGGCCGATCGGCATCGTCGCCGTGGCGTGGATCCTCGTCAGCAACGTCCTGTTCATGCTTCCCCACGCCTCACCGATCACCGTGACGACGTTCAACTACGCGCCGATCGCTCTGGGCGTGGTGCTGATCATCGCCACGGCGTGGTGGTTCGCCACCGCCCGGCAGCGCTTCCAGGGGCCGGTCAGCTACGGCAGTCCGGACGAAGTGGCCGCCATGGACCTGATCTGACACAGCGCCGGCGGGCCGCCACCGGCCGGCCCGCCGGCCCACCCACCCAGTGGAAAGGACGCACAAGGCATGGAACCTCTCGGGGACGACGCCCCGTACCCGGCCTCCGCCGAAGGCCCGGGCTCCGTGACGGCCCCGTCCGGCGGCAGCGGCGGCGCGGGCGAACTCGCCGTCTCCCGCGCCTCGTCGGACGAATGGCTCCGAGTGGAGGAGTGGGCGGCCGAGGAGCAGTGGAACCCGGGGCTGGGCGACACGGCCTGCTTCCACCCCACCGACCCCGGCGGCTTCTTCCTCGGACGCGTCGACGGCAGCTCCGTCTCGGCGGTCTCCGTGGTCAACTACTCCCCCGGCTTCGCCTTCCTCGGCTACTACCTGGTCCGTCCGGACTTCCGCGGCAAGGGCGTGGGCCTGGCCACCTGGGAGGAGGCTGTGCCGCACGCCGGGACGCGGACAATCGGCCTGGACGCCGTCCTCGAACAGCAGGAGACCTACGGCCGTTCGGGCTTCTCCCCCGCCTACGGCACCTGCCGCTACGGCGGGCGTCCCGCCTCCCGCGGCACTCCGCCGCCCTGCGTGGGGCCGGCGACGGAGGATCACTTCGACGCGCTCGCCGCCTATGACGAGGAGTGCTTCCCGGCTCCACGCCGGGGCTTCCTCCGCAGGTGGCTCACCGCCGCGGCCCACCGTGCGCACGTCTTCGTACGGGACGGGGAGCCGGCGGGCTACGGCGTGATCCGGCAGGCCAGGGACGGTCACCGCATCGGCCCGCTCTTCGCGGACACCCCGCAGGCGGCCGAGGCACTCTTCGACGCACTCACCGCACACCTCAGCGAGGACGACGAGGTCCATGTCGACATCCCCCGTACCAACGAGGCGGCCGTCTCTCTCGCCACGAGCCGTGGCCTCTCTCCCGGCTTCGAGAGCGTCCGGATGTACAAGGGCCCGCCGCCGGTCGTACGTGCGGAGCGCGTGTTCGGTGTCACGAGCCTCGAACTCGGCTGAGTCCCCGGCTGAGACCGCGGCCGCCGCACCCGCCCGCGAAATCCGCCGGGCAGGCCCCGCGCGTCTCCGCACCTGCCGCCCCGTGCGGCAGGGTGTAGGAGTGCAGCCGGTGCGGGCGGCACCCCGCGCCACGGCGGGATTCATGACAGGCGGTCAGGGAGACCTCGCGGCGCGGCGGCGGACGCCGTGTCAGGGCCGTCCCGCCCGGGCCGTACAACAGGACCGCGCGGCCGCGATTTCGGCTCTGACCTGTAGTAATACTGGCCAGAGGGACAGTGCTACGCTCACTCGGAGGTATCAATGAAGATGCTGATCAATGTGCCGGAGAACGTTGTCGCGGACGCCCTGCGGGGAATCGCCGCCGCGCATCCCGAGCTGACGGTCGACGTGGAGAACCGCGTCGTCCTGCGCCGCGACGCCCCCGTCGCCGGCAAGGTGGGCCTGGTCTCCGGCGGAGGCTCCGGCCACGAGCCGCTGCACGGCGGCTTCGTCGGCCGCGGAATGCTCGACGCGGCCTGCCCCGGCGCGATCTTCACCTCCCCCGTGCCCGACCAGATGACGCGTGCCGCTGCCGCCGTCGACAGCGGCAGCGGAGTCCTGTTCATCGTGAAGAACTACACCGGCGACGTGCTCAACTTCGACATGGCCGCCGAGCTGGCGGAGGACGAGGGCATCCAGGTGAGCAAGGTCCTGGTGCAGGACGATGTCGCCGTCACCGACAGCGAGTTCACAGCCGGACGCCGCGGCACCGGCGGCACGCTGTTCGTCGAGAAGATCGCGGGTGCGCTCGCCGAGGAGGGGGCTCCGCTGGAGCGCGTCGAGGCGATCGCCCGTCAGGTGTCCGACTCCTGCCGGAGCTTCGGCGTGGCCCTCGCACCCTGCACGACGCCCGCGAAGGGCAGCCCCACCTTCGACCTGCCCGCAGGTGAACTGGAGCTGGGCATCGGAATCCACGGCGAATCGGGCCGTGAGCGGCGCCCGATGATGACCTCCGGCGAGATCGCCGACTTCGCGGTGGACGCCGTGCTCACCGACCTGGAACCGGACGGTCCCGTGCTGGCCCTCGTCAACGGCATGGGTTCCACACCCCTGCTGGAGCTGTACGGTTTCTGCGCCGAGGTGCAGCGCGTCCTGGACGAGCGCCGCGTGCCGGTCGCCCGTACCCTCGTCGGCAACTACGTCACCTCGCTGGACATGGCCGGAGCCTCGGTGACCCTGTGCCGGGCGGACGAGGAGACACTGCGGCTGTACGACGCACCGGTGAGCACGCCGTCACTCCGCTGGGGTTGCTGAAGATGAGTCATGGGCACCGGGCCGAACCGCCGGCGCCGTTCCGGGAACGGCTCTCGGCCCTTGTGAAGAGGGAGTTGTCTTGACCGACCTGACCGATGAGCTGGATGCCGGGACCGTCTTCCGCTGGCTCACCACCGCAGCCGCCTCCGTGGAGCGCGAAGCCGACCTGCTCACCGAGCTCGACTCGGCCATCGGGGACGCGGACCACGGCAGCAACCTGCAGCGCGGCTTCGCCGCCGTCGTGACGGCTCTGGGCAAGGAGTCGCCGTCGGCACCCGGAGCGGTACTGATCCTCGCCGGACGTCAGTTGGTCTCCAGCGTCGGCGGCGCCTCCGGCCCGCTGTACGGGACGCTGCTGCGCCGTACGGGCAAGGCGCTGGGCGACGCGGAGCGGGTGACGGGCAGCCAGCTGGCCGAGGCGCTGCGAACAGGAGTGGACGCCGTGGCACAGCTGGGCGGTGCCGCCCTGGGCGACAAGACGATGCTGGACGCGCTGTACCCGGGCGTCGAGGCACTGGCCGCGGGCGGGCCCCACCCGTACGGCGCGGCACGCACCGCGGCCGACGAGGGCGCGCTGGCCACCGTGCCCATGCGCGCGCGCAAGGGCCGCGCGAGCTATCTCGGCGAGAGAAGCGTGGGACACAAGGACCCGGGGGCGACGTCCTCGGCGCTGCTCTTCACGGCGCTGGCCGGGGCGGTCGCCGATGAGTGAGCAGCAGGACACCCCCCTTGCGGGCGGGCAGGCACCGGACCGGTCCGCGGAGGGCAAACCCCAGCCGAGGGTCGGGATCGTGCTGGTCTCGCACAGCAAGGAGGTCGCCGACTCCGTGGCCCGCCTCGCGGTCGGGCTCGCCGCCGGAAGGGACAGCGCGCCGGTCGAAGGCGCGGGCGGCGGGCCGGACGGCGGTCTGGGCACCAGCGCGGAACTCATCAGCGCCGCTGCGCACAAGGTCGACACGGGGGCCGGTGTGGCCATCCTCGTCGACCTCGGCAGCGCGGTGCTGACCGTGAAGGTGCTGCTGGCCGAGGGGGACGATCTGCCCGAGAACGCCCAGCTGGTGGACGCGCCCCTCGTCGAGGGGGCCATCGCCGCGGTGGTGGCTTCGGCGGGCGGCGCGGACCTCGCGGAGGTCGCGGCGGCCGCCGAGGAGGCTTACCACTTCCGGAAGGTGTGAGCGACGCCCGTGACCGGCACGGCCGCCACCGGCGTCGCGGGGCGTTCCGGTGCCCGGCCGTCCCGGGGTCAGGCCCGTCACGCGATCAGGCGGGGCCGCGGAGCCTGGGGGCCGCCGGCGCGCCCCCGGGTGTGCCCGGCGCGGTCTGCGAGTTCCGCGTGGCCGGCTGCTCCTTGCCTCCGGTCCCGGCCTCCTCGGCGGCGTCCGCGGTGGTGCGCGCCCAGTCCGCGAGCCCCGCGACGTCGATGCCGTGCGGGGGACGGCTCCGGTACGGCTCGATGCCGCCGGTGCCGCGCAGCAGCAAACGTGCCCCGCCCCTGGCGTTGCCGCGGGCGAGGTGGGTGATCCCGACGGCGAGCTGCGCGAGGCCCTTCCACAGCGCCGCTTCCGCCTCCGGCGCCGTCTTCCAGGCGTCCTCCAGCACCTCGTGCGCATGGAAGGGCATGCCCTCGTCGAGCAGACGCTGTGCCTCCTCCAGGCTCCGGGCCGGAGTGCGCACGACACCCTCGGGCTGGCGGGCCACGCCCTCCTGTCCGTAAGGAAGCGGCCGTCCCAGTCCGTCGCGGGGGCGGGCGTTGCGGGCCTTGCCTTCGGGGTCGCGGTCGCGCCTGCGCGAGCCGGCCCTGGCACGGGCGGTCTCCGGCGGAGGTCCGGCGGGGGTGGCGGCACCGGCCGGCGGACCCGTACGGGAATCGTGGCCGCAGTGTTCGCACTCGGCCCGTGAGGGGTCCTCACGCACCCTGCCGCACTCCTCGCACACCTGGTTCAGCCAGCACGCCGGCTCCCCGCCCTGCTGCTCGTGGCTCTCCTGCACGTGACGCCCTTCTCCCTCGCTGCACGCGGCCGGTGCCGGTGCCGCACGTCTCGGCCGGTGCCGCCGACGGCCCCTCCGGGGGCGGCGGACATCGCCGTCACCCTCCCGCGAAGACCTCGGTCAGCGGCACGCCGACATCTCCGAGTCTCCCCGCATCGACCGGCAGACCGGAAGTCACCAGTGTGCGGATGGGCCCTGTGACGTCCCAGACGTTGACGTTCATCCCGGCGAGCACCCGGCGCTCCCTGAGCCAGAAGGCGATGAACTGGCGGTCGGCCGGGCTTCCCCTGAAGACGACCCGGTCGTAGCCGCCCCGTCCCACATGGCCCGTGTACTCCATGCCGAGGTCGTACTGGTCGGTGAAGAAGTACGGGAGCCTGTCGTAGCTCGCGTCCTCGCCGAGCATCGATCTGGCCGCCGTGGCGGGCTGGTTGAGGGCGTTGGCCCAGTGCTCGACGCGGATGTGCCGGCCCAGCAGCGGGTGGAAGGCGCGGGCGACGTCGCCCGCGGCCCAGATGTCCGGGTGCGAGGTGCGCAGTGCGGCGTCGACGCGGACGCCGTCGTCGGTCTCGATCCCGGCACCGTCGGCGAGCGCGGTGTTCGGGGAGACGCCGACCGCTACGACGACGGCGTCCGCCGCGATCCGCTCGCCCCCGGGAAGCAGCACACCGCTGACACGGCCGGCCTCACCGGTGATCTCGGTGACATGGGTGCCGCAGCGCACGTCCACGCCGTGATCGGTGTGCAGGTCGGCGAAGACCTGCGCCGTCTCACGGCCCAGCACCCCGACGAGCGGCAGATCGGCCGCCTCCAGCAGGGTCACCCGCACTCCGGCCTCGCGGGCGGCGGCCGTCACCTCCAGGCCGATCCAGCCGCCGCCGATGACGACGAGCCGGGAGGCGGCGCCGAGGGTCTCCTTGAGCGCGTCGCTCTCGGCGAGCCGGCGCAGATAGTGCACGCCGTCGAGGTTCTCGCCCGGCACGGGAAGCCTGCGCGGTGAGGAGCCGGTGGCCAGCAGCAGCTTCGCGTACGGGAGGGTCTCACCGTCCCCGAGGGTGACCGTGTGGCCGCCGGGATCGATGCCGGCCACGGGGGCTGCCAGGCGCAGCTCGACGCCGTTCTCCTCGTACCAGCCGCGCGGATGGACGTAGACCTCGTCGCGCGCCGACATACCTCGCAGGTACTCCTTCGACAGCGGCGGACGCTCGTACGGGCGCTCCTGCTCGTCGCCGGCGAGGACGACCGGCCGGTCCGACCCTCCATCGCGCAGTGCCTCGGCGGCCTTCGCACCGGCGAGCCCGGCACCGGCGATCACGAAGGGGGAAGTCGTCGTCGCGCCCATGCTCTGCTCCTCGGCTGGAAATCGGCGGTGGACGCCCGGCGGTACGGATCGCTCGGCCTGCCTGCGGCTCGCCGCCGGGGAACGTTCGGGCCGGGGCGGTCAGCCGGACGGGCCGTGCGTCCCGGCTGCGCGCAGTTCCTTCTCCAGGGTCCGGAACAGGTCGCTCCAGGAGTCCGCGAACTTCCTGACGCCCTCGTCCTCCAGCGTCGTCACGACGTCGTGGTACGAGACGCCCGCGACGTCGAGGTCGTCGAGGATCTGCTGGGACTCCGCGTACGTGCTGTGGACGGTGTCGCCCGTGATCTCCCCGTGGTCCTCGACTGCGCGGAGGGTCGCCTCGGGCATGGTGTTCACGACGTCCGGCGCGACCAGCCCGGCGACGTAACGGGTGTCGTCGAAGGAGGGGTCCTTCACGCCGGTGGAGGCCCACAGCGGGCGCTGCGGCCGCATCCCGGCCGCTTCTAGCGCCTGCCACCGGTCGCCGGCGCGGGCGCGCTCGAAGTGCTCATATGCGAGGCGGGCGTTGGCGAGGGCGGCACGTCCGCGCAGCGCCTGGGCCTGTGAACTGCCCAGCTTGTCCAGGCGGTTGTCGGTCTCGGTGTCGACGCGGCTGACGAAGAAGGACGCCACCGACGCGATGGAGGACAGGTCGCGTCCCGCGGTGTGCGCCTCCTCCATCCCGTCGAGGAAGGCGCCGATGACCTGGTCGTAACGGTCGAGCGAGAAGATCAGCGTCACGTTGACGCTGATGCCCTCGGCGAGCGCCGCGCTGATCGCTCCCAGGCCCTCACGGGTGGCGGGGATCTTCACGAAGAGATTGGGCCGGTCCACCAGCCACCACAGGCCGCGTGCCTCGGCGAGGGTCGCACCGGTGTCATGTGCCAGGCGCGGGTCGACCTCGATGGAGACGCGTCCGTCCACGCCGCCGCTGGTCTCGTGGACGCCGCGCAGGATGTCGCAGGCCCAGCGCACGTCGTAGGCCGTCATCAGGCGGGCCGCCTCGGCCACGCCGACGCCGCGCCGGGCGAGGTCCGCGATCTGTGCGTCGTAGTGCGGTCCGGATCCGATCGCCCGGTCGAAGATCGTCGGATTGCTGGTGATGCCGACGACGCCCTGCTGGCTGACGAGGCGGGACAGCCAGCCGCCCGCGAGCCGCTCGCGGCTCAGATCGTCCAGCCAGGGGGCCACTCCCTCGTCCGCGAGCCGCTCCAAGGTGTCGGTCATGGTCATCTCCTCGGGTCGTCCTCCCCCCGAACAGCCCATGACTCCAACGTAACTCCGCCCATCCCCGCGCCCATGACCTGCGCGGACGCCCTCGGCGGGCGGGCTCAGCCCTGGGCGATGCCCTCGAACCAGGTGGGCCCGTCACCGGCGGCCTGCTTGATGCGCATGACGACGCCGTCTTCCATGGGCGGCAGGGCGTCGAGCCCGAACCAGCCCACGTCCAGCGACTCGTCGTCGTTGACCCTCGCTTCGCCGCCGGTGGCGCGGCAGCGGAAGCAGATGTCCATGAACTGGCAGATGTCGCCGTTGGGGAAGGTCACCGGCTCCTCCAACGCCTGTACGACGACGACGCGTTCGGCGACGCAGCGCACGGCCGTCTCCTCCTCCACCTCGCGCCGGGCCGCCGCCGCGGGCTGCTCGCCCGGCTCGGGGATGCCGCCGATGATCGACCAGCGTCCGGTGTCGGCCCGCCGGCCCAGTAGGACACGCCCCTCTTCGTCGAACACGACCGCGCTCACGCCCGGCAGGTAGAGCAGCTGGTGACCTGCGGTGGCGCGAATCCGGCGGATGAATTCAGGCGTCGACATGATCCCGAGCCTACGTGTTTACGTACGCCACCCGTCCTCGCCGCTCGTTCACGGCAGGCACATCTCTCCTGTACGGGATATCCACAATCAAGGCCGGACGCACTACGGTTGACGAGCGAAGTCGCAGCCCGTCGCTTCCCGGGGAGTGGAGCGGTACGGGGTGCGCCGGTTTCGGGGGGTCGCAGGGATGACGTCACCTGTGCTCGGGTCGTCCGCGGTGCGTGAACGGGAGAGCGGCGCCGCCGACGTGACAGGGGTACTCGTACTGGGTGCCTGCGCGGGCTGGGCACTGATCACGGCCGCGGGACGGGACGCGAGGCCGGAGGGGCTGCTCCTCGCGGTACTCGCGGTGGGTGCCGGTTACGCCACCGGACGCATCGCGGGTTCCGTGCTGCCCGTCGGCGCCGCCGCCGGAGCGGGGGTTGCGGGGGTCTTTCTCGCCCTTTTCGGGCCGTCGTCCTCGCGCGTCATACCCGGCAGCATCGACTTCGCCGGGCCCGCGGGGCGTTCGGGGGTGACCGCCGCGCTCCTCACGCTGGCCGTGGGCGCCTTCTGCTGTGCCGCTTGGGCGACCGGGGTGCGTGCCGTGCGGCTGGTCCTGCGCCTGCTGGCGGCCGGAACGGTGGTCTGCGCCCTGCTCGCCGGCACTCCGGTCGGATTCGCGGCGGCCCTGGCCGTGCTGGTGTGCTCCCTCGCGGCGGGCTCCGTACGGGGGCGGACGGTGTGCCTGGCCACGCTGGCGCTGGCAGCCGCCGGCGTCACGGGTGTCACCTTCGCGGTGGCACAGGACGGGCTGCCGCGCGGCGCGTACGTCGCACTGCATGAACAACTCACGGATCACCGCGTGGAGTTGTGGCGGGACGCCGTCGCGATCACGCGGGCGAATCCGCTGTCCGGCACCGGTCCGGACACGTTCAAGGATCTGAGCGTCACGGCAGGCGGCAGGGGTCCGGCCGCCGGCACGGCAGGTGGCACGGACACGGAGTCGGACACGGGCACGAGCACGGGCACGGTCACGGTCACGGAGATGAACGCCGGCACGGCGCGCTCCGCGGGCACCGGGCAGGGGACGCTCCCCGCGCACGCGCCTGCGCCTTCCGACGGCAAGCCGCACTCCGCTCCCCTGCAGGTCGCCGCCGAGCAGGGGCTGCCGGGGCTGGCGCTGCTCGCTGCGGCCTTCGGGTGGCTGCTGCTGGCCCTGTGGGCCTCGCCCCGGCCCACGCCCCTCGTACTGACGGCGGGTGCGGCGCTCGCGGCACTGGCCGCGCTGGCGGCGATAGGCAACGCGCTGAGCTTCACCCAGGTCACTGCGGGCGCCGGCCTTCTCGCGGGCATCGCCTGCGCGAGAAGGCTCAGCTGAGGCGCGGCGCCGTGACGGTTCCTTCTGTTACGCGGTCGCGGCTGCCCGAATCGGCCGGACCGGCGGGATCGGCCGGACCGGCGGGATCGCGGGATCGGCGGGATCAGGGCGTGACGGCGGCGCCTGCGAGCAGTCTGCCCTCGGTGTAGGTCGCCGCCGGCTCGGGGAGCCTGGCCGTACGTCCGCCGAGCAGCACGGTCAGACCGCCGGTCGGGGCGGCACCCGGGTCAGGAGCGGTGCCGATCCTGCGCAGGGCCTGGGCGGCGACCGCCTCGGCCGAGCCGAAGAGCACGGGCCCGGGCCCGCCTTCCCCGGTCACGGCCGCGCGGATGCGTCCGCCGACGAGTTCGTAGTGGGTGCACCCGAGGACGACGGCGCGCACGCCGCGCGGGGTCAGCGCGGCGGCCGCGCCGACGGCGACGCCGATGGCGTGCTCCTGAGCGGTCTCCACGGCGTCGGCGAGGCCGTGGCAGGGCACCTCGGTGAACTGGGCGTCCCGCCCGAACTCCGCGATGAGCCGCCGCTGATAGGGACTGCCGGTGGTGGCCGGAGTGGCCCAGACGGCGACCGGACCGCCGCCCTGCGCCGCGGGCTTGACCGCGGGCACCGTGCCGATCACTGGAACGTCGGGCTCCAGTTCCGCGCGGAGAGCGGACAGGGCGTGTACGGACGCGGTGTTGCAGGCGACGATCAGCGCATCGGGCGCGTGTGCGCGCGCCGCCTTGGCGCATGCCATGGCGTGCGCCGTGATGTCGTCGGCGCTCCGCGGGCCCCAGGGCATGCTGCCCGGGTCGCTGGAGAGGACGAGGTCCGCGTCGGGACGCGCTCTGCGTACCGCCGCCGCGGCCGCGAGCAGGCCGATACCCGAGTCCACCAGCGCGATCTTCACGGCAGGCAACTCTAGTCGATCGGCCGTACGGGCCACGCACCTCCTCCCGCCTCACCGCAGGCCCCGGCGTACCGCCCGTACCGCCCGCCGTGCGGCAGACTGCGGCGGATGAGCGCGCTGACCTGGATCGCCTCGACATCCCTCGCCGCATGGCTGTGGCTGCTGCTGTGCCAGGCCCGCTTCTGGCGTACGGACATCCGCCTGCCGCCCCGCGAGCTCCCGGAGCGCTGGCCGGCGGTGGCCGTCGTGGTGCCCGCGCGGGACGAGGCGGAGGTGCTGCCGATGAGCCTTCCCGGACTGCTGGCGCAGGAGTATCCGGGACGGGCGGAGATCTTCCTCGTCGACGACGGCTCCGCCGACGGCACCGGCGCCCTGGCCCGGCGCCTCGCCGCCGAACAGCAGCCGGACGGCCTGCCGTTGACGGTCACCTCCCCCGGCGAGCCGGAGCCGGGGTGGACGGGCAAGCTGTGGGCGCTGCGGCACGGCATGGCTCTCGCCCGCGAGCGCACCGGCGCCGAGTTCCTGCTGCTCACGGACGCCGACATCGCCCATGCCCCGGGCTCGCTGCGGGACTTGGTGAGCGCCGCGACCGGTGCCCGTCTGGATCTCCTCTCCCAGATGGCACGGCTTCGGGCCGACAGCGCGTGGGAGCGGCTCATCGTCCCGGCCTTCGTCTACTTCTTCGCGCAGCTCTATCCCTTCGGCCGGGTCAACCGTCCCGCCTCCCGCACGGCCGCCGCGGCCGGCGGCTGTGTGCTGCTGCACACCGGGGCGGCCGAGCGCGCCCGTGTACCGGAGAGCATCCGGCACGCCGTCATCGACGACGTGACGCTCGCTCGTGCCGTCAAGCGGGCCGGCGGGCGGATCTGGCTGGGGCTGGCGGACGGCGTGGAGAGCGTGCGCCCCTACGACCGGCTGCCGCAGCTGTGGCGGATGGTGGCACGCAGCGCGTACGCGCAGCTCGGGAACAACCCGCTGGTACTGCTGGGAGCGGTCGCGGGTCTGACGCTGGTGTATCTGGTGCCGCCGCTGACGGCGCTGGCGGGGTCCCCCGTCGGGGCGGCGGCGTGGGCGCTGATGGCTCTGACGTATGTGCCGATGCTGCGCTACTACCGGCAGCCGCCGTGGCGGGCACTCGCACTCCCCGTCACGGCGGCTCTGTATCTGCTGATGACGATCGACTCGGCGCTGCGGCACCACCGCGGGCGCGGTGCCTCATGGAAGGGCCGCACGTACGCGTGATCGCCGCGCCCACGGCGGCAGTTGACGACAGGGAAGCCGACGGACCCCGCCCTCCGGGGAAGTTCACCCGCGGGAGCTCACTCGCGGGCGCTCACTTGCGGCCTCGGGTCCACTGCATGCCCCAGCCGTAGGCAGCGTCGACGGTGCGCTGCGGGCTGCTGCCGCGCGGGGTGACCAGATAGCGGGCCTCACGCTGCACGACGAGGTCGCCGCCCTCGTTGGTGATCAGTGCGAGCGCGCAGACGTTGGACGTCACGGTGCACTCGTCGAGCGAGAACTCCACGGGCGCTCCGTGCTGGGGCTGGAGGGTGACGGTGCCGGCGACGCCCTCGAAGCTGCGGGCCCCCTCGTAGATCGTGACGAAGACGAGGATGCGGCGCAGGTCCGCGGCGTGGTCGAGGTTGACGGTGAGGTTCTCTCCGGAGGCGACCGCGCCGGTGCGGTCGTCGCCGTCGAGATGGATGTACGGCGGTTGCTGCAGCGAGCCGAAGGCGTTGCCGAGGGCCTGAACGACGCCCTTGCGCCCGTCGGCGAGTTCGAAGAGCGCGCACAGGTCCAGGTCGAGGTCGGAGTATCCGGCGATGGCCTTGCCGAGCTTCTGGCCCCAGCCCGAGAACTGCTTGTGCACCTGCCAGTTGAGATTGACCCGCAGGACGCCGCCGGAGCCGCCCTGCTTGGTCAGCGAGACGGACGGCGACTGCTTGGTCAGCGTGACCTTGGTGAGCCGCACGGGCGCCCCGCCGGAAGCGGATGCAGGGGTGGGGGCAGAGGGGGGAGCAGAAGAAGGGGCGGACGCGGTTGCGGCAGCCGCGGCGGGCGCCGAGCCGCGCACCGATGCGCCCGCGTCCGCCTGTTCGTCAACACTGATCCCGAAGTCCGTTGCCAGACCTGCCAGTCCGCTTCCGTACCCCTGGCCGACCGCGCGGAACTTCCAGCCGCCCTGCCTGCGGTAGAGCTCACCGAGTACGAACGCCGTCTCAACCGTGGCGTCCGCGCTGTCGAAGCGGGCGATCTCCGCGCCGCCGGACGCGTCCACGAGCCGTACGTACAACCCGGGGACCTGCCCGAACGTGCCGCCGTCGGCGGAGGCGGCCAGCACGATCCGGCCGATGTCCGGCTCGACCTTGCCGAGGTCCGCGCCCAGCACGTCGAGGACGGCGTCCCCTTCGGGGTGCTTTCCCTCGTGCGTCACGGCGCCCGAGGCGTGGCGCGGCTGGTTGTAGAAGACGAAGTCGTCGTCGGACCGGACCTTCCCGGATTCCGTCAGCAGCAGCGCGGACGCGTCCACGTCCACGGGGCCCGTCCCGGACCTCCGGCCCACCTCGATACGCACCGTCTCCGCCGCGACGGACACGTTGCTGCCCTTCTGCATCGTCATGCCACTCCACTCCCCCTCGTCGTTCCGCCGTGGCGCCACGGCGGCCTGTTCACCGCGCTCCAGCCGCGACCGGCACATTCCGTTACAACATCTCGACACGTCCCCGCGACCGTTTTTGCCGGGTTCGCTCGTATTAGTGATGGGGAGTCACGGCAAGCACGAGAAACCGCTCCTTGACCGGGGTCCCCAACGGCCACATTTTGGGCTTACCTTATGGGCATGACCTCCCCCCGCTACTCCCCTGGCGGCTACTACGCTGGCCCTTCCTACCCCGACACACCGATCTACGACATGCTCGTGAACGAGCGCGGCACCCCGCAGATCGCTCCCATCCGGGTCCCGTCGGCGTACGAACCGATGCCTTCCCTCGCCGCACTGCCCCCTGCACTCCCGGCACTTCCCGCCGGCCCGAGTCACCACCAGCAGCACACGCCCCCGCAGGGATACCCGGGCGCCATGGGCCACCAGCCCCCGCCGCCCGGCATGGCGCATCCCGCGCCCCTGCAGTCGGCTCCGCTGCAGCAGACGCCCGCGCCCTACATTCCGCAGCAGGCACCCCAGCAGCGCGGTTATCCGGACCCGCGGCAGCAGCCGCAGCAACAGCCCCCACCGTCGCAGCAGATGCGGCCCGTCGCACCTCCGCGCCCTGCCGCGCCCCGTCCTGCCGCACCGCGGCCGGCCGCGCCCCGGCAGATGCCGAACTCGTACGACGACCCCTACGGCGGCCACCAGTACCCGGGCCGCGGCTACTGACGGCCACTGACCTGATCCGGCCGTTCAACTGCCTCACGGTGGTGGGAGGATGGCCGTATGACGTCCGCGTGGCTGGCATCGCTCCACCTCTACCCGGTGAAGGCACTGGCGGGGACCGAACCTGAGGAGCTCAGGGTCGAGCCGTGGGGCCCGGCCGGGGACAGGCGCTGGATGCTGACGTCTCCGGACGGCAGCCAGGTCACGCAGCGCGAACACCCACGTCTCGCACAGGCACGCGCGCTTCCGCTGCCCGGAGGGGGAGTCAGGGTGGCGGCTCCGGGGAGGGAGCCGCTGGAAGCCGGTGTTCCGCCGGCGGGCCAGGACGTCGTCCCGGTGCGGCTGTTCGGGAAGAAGCTGGAAGTGGCGGCTGCGGACGCGGCGTCGAGCGAGTGGTTCTCGGAGTATCTGGGCACACCCGTGCGGCTGGTGCACCTGGACGCTCCCGAGCGGCGACGCCCCCTCGACCCGCGGTTCGCACGCGAGGGCGAGACCGTCTCCCTCGCCGACGGCTTTCCCCTGCTTCTCACCACGGTCTCCTCGCTGGACGCCCTCAACTCGCTGATCGCACAAGGCGATCACGCCGACGAGGGCCCGCTGCCGATGAACCGCTTCAGACCGAACCTCGTGGTGCGGGGAAGCGCCCCGTGGGCCGAGGACGGCTGGGAGCGGCTCCGCATCGGAGAGATCGTCTTCCGCGTGGTCAAGCCGTGCGGCCGCTGTGTGGTGACGACGACCGACCAGTCCACGGGCGAACGCGGAAAGGAACCGCTGCGCACCCTCGCCCGCCACCGTCGCTTCGGGGACCAGTTGGTATTCGGTCAGAACCTGGTCCCGGAGCATACGGGCAGGGTGCGCAGCGGCGACTCGGTAGAGGTGCTCGCCTAGACAATGCCTCGCGGCATCAGGGAGGTGCCTGGGCGAGCCCCTCCTCTCCGGCTCTTCCGGGATTCCCGGCGCACCTGGTGCCGTGGCGGATGTGCGCCGGTGTGTCCCTTCCGCCGGTGTCCTCACGGCCTCGGCGGGTGTCCTCGCGGCCTGCCGCCGTTCAGCCGCCGTCCTCCTCCATCAGCCGCGAGCGGATCAGGAACCGGACGCCTTCCGGTGCTTCCAGCGAGAAGCCGCTGCCACGTCCCGGCACCACGTCGACCGTGAGGTGTGTGTGGCTCCAGTACGCGAACTGGCTGGCCGACATCCAGAACGGCACCGGCTCGTCGACGCCGTCCACCGCCAGCCGCCCGAGCAGCACGTCGGAATCGCCCGTGCGCAGCTCGCCGAGCTGGTAACACATCGGAGAGCTGCCGTCGCAGCAGCCGCCCGACTGGTGGAACATCAGCGGCCCGTGCTGCTGCGTCAGCCGCCGGATCATCGTGGCGGCCTCCTCCGTGAAGCCGACCCGCTCCGGCACGGGGGCCGCCGTGCGTTCCCCCTCCGCCTGGTCCGCTGACGACATCAGAAGAACCCGAGCTTCTTCGGCGAGTAGCTCACCAGCAGGTTCTTGGTCTGCTGGTAGTGATCGAGCATCATCCTGTGGTTCTCGCGGCCGATGCCGGACTGCTTGTACCCGCCGAACGCGGCGTGCGCCGGATAGGCGTGGTAGCAGTTCGTCCACACGCGCCCGGCCTGGATGGCGCGTCCCGCACGGTAGGCCGTGTTGCCGTCGCGGCTCCATACGCCGGCGCCGAGGCCGTAGAGGGTGTCGTTGGCCGTCGCCATGGCGTCGTCGAAGTCGGAGAAGCCGGTGACGGCCACGACCGGCCCGAAGATCTCCTCCTGGAAGACGCGCATGCTGTTGCTGCCCTCCAGGATGGTGGGCCGCACGTAGTAGCCGCCCTCCAGCTCGCCGCCCAGCTCGGCACGTGTGCCGCCGGTCAGCGCCTTGGCGCCTTCCTGCTTGCCGATGTCGAGGTAGGAGAGGATCTTCTCCATCTGGTCGTTGGACGCCTGCGCGCCGACCATCGTCTCGGTGTCCAGCGGGTGCCCCTGGACGATCTTCTCCGTACGGGCGACGCCCGCGTCGAGGAAGTCCCGGTAGTGGCCCTGCTGGATGAGGGCGCGCGACGGACACGTGCACACCTCGCCCTGGTTGAGGGCGAACATCGTGAAGCCTTCCATCGCCTTGTCGTAGAAGTCGTCGTCGGCGGTGGAGACGTCGTCGAAGAAGATGTTCGGGCTCTTGCCGCCGAGTTCGAGCGTGACGGGCTTGAGGTTCTCCGAGGCGTACTGCATGATCAGCCGGCCCGTGGTGGTCTCGCCGGTGAAGGCGACCTTGGCCACCCGGGGGCTGCTGGCCAGCGGTTTGCCCGCCTCCGCGCCGAAGCCGTTGACGATGTTGACGACGCCGGGCGGCAGCAGGTCGGCGACCAGGCTCATGAAGAAGTGCACGGAGGCCGGGGTCTGTTCGGCCGGCTTGATGACGACCGCGTTGCCGGCGGCCAGCGCCGGCGCCAGCTTCCACACGGCCATGAGGATCGGGAAGTTCCACGGAATGATCTGGGCGACGACGCCGAGCGGTTCGTGGAAGTGGTAAGCGACGGTGTCCTCGTCGATCTCCGACAGTGACCCTTCCTGCGCCCTTATCGCTCCGGCGAAGTAGCGGAAGTGGTCGATGGCCAGGGGAATGTCGGCGGCCAGGGCCTCGCGTACGGGCTTGCCGTTCTCCCAGCTCTCCGCGACGGCGAGTTCCTCGAGGTGGTCCTCCATGCGCTGGGCGATCCGGTTGAGCACCGCGGCGCGTTCGGCCGCCGGCGTGCGCGCCCAGCCGGGTGCCGCGTCGTGCGCCGCGTCGATGGCACGTTCCACGTCCTCGGCCGTGCCACGGGCGATCTCCGTGAAGGACGCTCCTGTGACGGGTGTGGGGTTCTCGAAGTAGCCGCCCTGTTTCGGGGCGACGTAAGTCCCCCCGATCCAGTGGTCGTAGCGGGACTTGTATTTCATGACGGCCCCGTCGGACCCGGGCGCGGCGTAGCGGCTCATCTCTGCCTCCCCTTGGTGCGGGCGGCCCGCCGCATCCCTTCGGCGGGCTCGATCTGCGGCAGAGACTAGGGCCGGGAACGTTGCCGATACGTTGCGTGCGCTCCCCTGTCCTCTCCGTACGGACGGCGAGGGGCCGGCTCCTGGGCACTGTCCAGCCCGTAGGCGCGGCGCAGTTCGCGTACGCGCCCGTTCAGGGCCGCCGTGCGCGCCTGCCCGGACTGGCGTCCGGCGAGCAGCGCCTCCCACATCTCCAGGTCGTCCTCGCCCCAGGGAGTACGCACCCACTCCTCCAGCAGAACCGGGTCGCGGGACGCCAGCAGGGCGCGGCGCAGCCGGTCCTCCAGCCGCCTGCGCAGCCGCATGACGCCTGGCGCCTCGGAGAGCGGCAGCAGCGGACCGCGGTACGCCGAGAGCGCGGTGGGCAGGTCGCCCTCCGCCAGGGCCTCGCCGACGGCGTCGTGGTCGGTGTGCGGGAGGGTGCGCAGCCGGTACGGGCGTGAGTCGAGCAGCGGCCCCAACAGGCCCCGGAGACGGGAGAGTTCGGCTCGCAGCGTGACGGGCGTGACGGACCGTTCGCCGTAGAGTTCCAGGGCGAGCCGCTCACCGGTGAGGCCCTCGGGGTGCGCGGCGAGCAGCACCATGATCTCGCTGTGCCGGCGGCCCAGCCGCAGGGGTGCGCCCCCTCCCGTGTCGAGGAGGGCCTCGTCGCAGCCGAGGGCGTTGAGCACGGGCGCACCGCCGGCGGACGCGCCGCCCACGGCGGCCTGTGCGGCGAGGAACGCCTCGGCGGCGCGTGCCGTGGCCTGGACGAGCGCGAGGCTCTGCGGTGCCGCGAGGTGGTCGCCGCCGGTGATGTCGATCGCGCCGATGAGCCGGTGAGTACGCGGATCGTGCACGGGGGCGGCGGCGCACGTCCACGCCTGTACGGGGCGGCAGTAGTGCTCGGCGGTGAAGATCTGCACGGCGTGGTCGACGGCGAGCGCAGTGCCGGGGGCGTTGGTGCCGATGTAGCGCTCGGACCAGCGGGCGCCCGGCACGAAGTTCATCCGCTCGGCATGGCGCTGCACCTGTGAGTGGCCCTCGACCCACAGCATGCGCCCGTTCTCGTCGCAGACGGACAGCAGATGGGCGCCGTCGTCGGCGACGGTGCCGAGCAGTTCACGGAAGAGCGGCATGACCCGGGAGAGGGGGTGCGCCGAGCGGTACGCGGCGAGGTCCGCGTCGGCCAGGTCGATGCTGGCCACGCTCTCCGGTTCGACGGAGGCACCGGCGCAGCGCTGCCAGGACTCGGCCACGACGTTCCGCACCTGTGCGCCGATCGCACCCTCGGTCACGAACTCCTCGTGCGCGCGGCGTACCTGGCCGGTCCGCTCGGCCGCGTCTGCCCCTGTCTCCAGCGCCAGCCATGGATTATGCACACCGTCATCGTGCCGTGCGTCACAGCCCCAGGCAACGCCGTGGACCCGGACAATCCGACATGGTTCGGGATACTCCCCGGCCCGGCGTACGTGTGCCGCCGCGCACACCCTGGTACCCGTCCTCCATGCACACCCCCTCCTCGCTCTCCGACGCCGAGACCGCACAGCTCGACGCGCACTGGCGCGCCCTGAACTACCTCTCCGCCTGCCAGCTGTATCTGCGGGAGAATCCGCTGCTCCATGAGCCGCTGCGCCCCGAGCACGTCAAACCGAGGCTGCTCGGTCACTGGGGTTCGGCGCCCGGGCTCGGGCTGGTCTACACCCACCTCAACAGGGCCATCCGAGAGCACGGCCTGGAAGCCATGTGCGTGTGGGGCCCCGGTCACGGTGCTCCGGCGGTACTGGCGGGGGCGTGGCTGGAGGGCACGTACGGCGAACTCGAACCGGACCGTGCGCGTGACGCCGAAGGCATGCTCGGACTCTTCCGCGACTTCTCCCAGCCGGGCGGGCTGCCGAGCCACACGGCCCCCGACGTACCGGGCTCGATCCAGGAGGGCGGCGAACTGGGCTACGCGCTGGCGCACGCCTACGGCGCGGCGTTCGACAACCCGCGCCTGCTGGTGTGCGCCGTCGTGGGCGACGGCGAGGCGGAGACGGGGCCGCTGGCCGCCGCGTGGCACTCCGGCAAGTTCCTCGACCCCGTACACGACGGTGCTGTGCTTCCCGTGCTCCACCTCAACGGGTACAAGATCGCCAACCCCACCGTGCTCGCCCGGATTCCGGAGGACGAACTCGACTCCCTGCTGCGCGGCTACGGATACGACCCGCTGCACGTCACCGCTCACCCGGACACACCGCCGGCGGAGACGCACCGAGCGCTGGCCGGGGCGTTCGACGTGGCGCTGGAGCGCATCGGGCAGTACCAGCGTGAGGCGCGCGCCAGTGCCGGCGGCTCCGGCCACCGGCCGCGCTGGCCGGTGCTCGTGCTGCGTACGCCCAAGGGCTGGACGGGCCCGGCCGACGTGGACGGCGTACCCGTCGAGGACACCTGGCGCTCGCACCAGATCCCGCTGGCCGGTGTGCGTGAAGACCCGGAACGACTGCGGCAGTTGGAGGAGTGGCTGCGTTCGTACCGTCCCGAGGAGCTCTTCGGCGCCGACGGCAGGCCGACGGAAGAGGTGCTGGCGTGCGTGCCCGGCGCAGAGCGCAGGCTGGGCGCCGTCCCGCACGCCAACGGGGGGCGGCTGCTGCGCGATCTGCCGCTGCCCGCGCTGGAGCCGCACGCGGTGGAAGCCGAGGGGCACGGGCAGGCCGTGCACGAGCCGACGCGGGTGCTCGGCGGCATGCTGACGGAGCTGTTCTCGGCCACGCAGGAGCGGCGCGACTTCCGCATGTTCGGACCGGACGAGACTGCCTCGAACCACCTCGACGGCGTGTTCGGCGTCACTCCGCGCGGCTGGCAGGCACAGCTGCTGAAGACCGACGAGAACCTCGGTGCGCACGGGCGGGTGCTGGAGGTTCTCTCGGAACACATGTGCCAGGGCTGGCTGGAGGGTTACGTCCTCACGGGACGGCACGGGCTCTTCGGCTCGTACGAGGCCTTCGCCCACATCGTCGCGAGCATGGCCGGGCAGCATGTCAAGTGGCTGCAGAGCTCACTGGAGGTTCCCTGGCGCAGGCCGCTGGCCTCGCTCAACTACCTGCTCACGTCGCACGCCTGGCGGCAGGACCACAACGGCTTCTCCCACCAGGACCCGGGCTTCATCGACCACATCATGAACAAGAGCCCGCAGGTCGTGCGGGTCTACCTGCCGCCGGACACCAACACGCTGCTGTGCGTCGCCGATCATGTGCTGCGTACGCGCGACACCGTCAACGTCGTGGTCGCGGGCAAGCAGGAGTGCTTCGACTGGCTGTCGCTGGACGAGGCCCGCGGGCACTGTGCGCGCGGTCTGGGCGTGTGGGAGTGGGCGGGCACGGAGGCGCCCGGCGGGGAGCCGGACGTGGTGCTCGCCTGCGCGGGCGACGTCCCCACCCAGGAGACGCTGGCGGCGGCCTCGCTGCTGCGCGAACATCTGCCCGGGCTGGCGGTGCGGGTGGTCAACGTGGTCGACATCGCACGGCTGCTGCCGCGTTCCGAGCATCCGCACGGCCTGCCCGACGCGGAGTTCGACGCCGTCTTCACGCGCGACAAGCCCGTCATCTTCGCCTACCACGGCTATCCGTGGCTGGTGCACCGCCTCACCTACCGGCGGGCCGCGCACGACTCTCTCCACGTACGCGGCTACAAGGAAATGGGCGCCACGACAACGCCGTTCGACATGGTCGTGCGCAACGACATGGACCGCTACCGGCTCGTTATGGACGTCATCGACCGCGCCCCGGGGCTGCCCGTGCGGGCGACCGGTGTGCGCCAGGCGATGGCGGACATGCGGACCCGGCACCACTCGTGGATCCGTGAACACGGAACGGACCTGCCGGAGGTCGCGGACTGGAAGTGGAGTGAGTCCGCGGCCTCCGGCTGAGGTCCCCCTCCTCCCCGCCCCGGCCTGTGTGATCCCCCGCCGTCGTCAGACCTCCACGTCCTCCAGCACCCCGAGGGCGTCCGGAACGAGAACGGCCGCCGAGAAGTAGGCGCTCACCAGATAGGAGATGAGGGCCTTCTCGCCGACTCCCATGAAGCGGACGTTCAGACCCGGCTCGATCTCGTCGGGGATGCCGGTCTGGTGAAGTCCGACGACACCCTGGTCGTCCTGGCCCGTACGCATCGCCAGCACGCTCGTCGTGCCGTCCTCGCCGACCGGGATCTTGTTGCAGGGCAGCAGCGGAATGCCCCGCCAGGTGCGCACGGTGGCGCCGTGCAGTTCGGTCTGCGGAGGGTGGATTCCGCGGCTGCTGCACTCACGCCCGATGGCGGCGACGGCACGTGGATGCGCGAGCAGGTACTGGGTCTTGCGGCGGCGTGAGATCAGCTCGTCGAGGTCGTCGGGGGTGGGCGGGCCGGAGCGGGTGTGGATGCGCTGGGACGGTGCCGCGTTGTGCAGCAGCCCGAAGTCACGGCTGTTGACCATCTCGTGCTCCTGCCGCTCCCGCAGCGCCTCCACCGTCAGCCGCAGCTGCTCCTCCACCTGGTTCATCGGATGGTTGTACAGATCCGCCACCCTCGTATGCACCCGCAGCACCGTCTGCGCCACACTCAGCTCGTACTCCCGCGGAGACGACTCGTAGTCCACGAACGTCCCCGGCAGCAGCACCTCACCCGCATGCCCCGAAGCCAGCTCGATCGACGCCTCACCGCGCCTGTTCTGCCGGGGGATCGCGCGGGAGAGGTACGCGTCGAGATACGAGCGCAGAGCCGGTGAACGGTCCGCGACCTCGCGGAACTCCTCGGCCCGCAGGGCCAGTACGGTGCACTTCGTCAGGGCGGTGAGGGTCTGCTCCCACTCCCCCGGATCCGGCGACAGGGCCTGCTCGCCCGCGTGGTCGCCGCCGGCGAGGACGCCCAGCGACACCTCCTCGCCGTACTTGCCGCTCGCGGTGCGCTTCACCTTGCCGTGCGCGATGAGGATGAGCTGTGCCGGGTCGCCCGGGGAGACCACGGTCTCGCCCGCGGTGTGCTCCCGCTGTTCGAACCGTCCTGCGAGAGCGCTCAGGGCCGCCTCGTCGGCCAGCCCGCGCAGGAGCGGGATCTCACGCAGCTCCGCGGGGATCACGGCGATGTCGGCGCCCGTGGCGACGAACTCCACGCGCCCGTCGCCCAGCGTGTGCGTCAGCCGCCTGTTGACGCGGAACGTGCCGCCCGTCGTCTCAACCCACGGCAGGATCCTCAGCAGCCAGCGCGAGGAGATCCCCTGCATCTGGGGCGGCGTCTTGGTGGTGGTGGTCAGGTTGCGGGCCGCGGCCGGAGCGAGGCTGTGCTGTGCGGCGAGGCCGGGCGTCGGACCGGGGTGGCCGGACTGGCTGGTCATGGACCGGAAGACCTTCCGTGCTGGAGCCTGGGCTGAACTGGAGAGAGAACTGACACCGGGAACAGGCCCGTTCGGCGCCGCGGTTCTCCTGCGGCTGCCGGACCGTCAACACCCGGTCTCAGTGGCCGGTTTCGACGTCCTCGAGGATTCCCAGGGCGTCCGGGACCAGTACGGCCGCCGAATAGTAGGCGCTCACCAGATAGGAGATGAGCGCCTTTTCGTCGATGCCCATGAAACGGACCGAGACCCCCGGCTGGAATTCGTCGGGAATTCCCGTCTGATGCAGGCCGACGACGCCCTGGGCCTCGCCCGTACGCATCGCCAGCACCGACGTGCTGCCCGAGCCGGTGACCGGGATCTTGTTGCACGGGAGGACGGGCACGCCTCGCCACGCGGGTACGCGGTGCCCGTCCAGCTCGGCGCTGTCGGGATGGATGCCGCGGCTGCTGCACTCCCGCCCGAAGGCGGCGATCGCCTTGGGGTGGGCGAGCACGACGCTCGGCTCCTTCCATACGGTGGACAGGAGTTCGTCGAGGTCGTCGGGGGTGGGCGGGCCGGAGCGGGTGTGGATGCGCTGGGACGGTGCCGCGTTGTGCAGCAGCCCGAAGTCACGGCTGTTGACCATCTCGTGCTCCTGCCGCTCCCGCAGCGCCTCCACCGTCAGCCGCAGCTGCTCCTCCACCTGGTTCATCGGATGGTTGTACAGATCCGCCACCCTCGTATGCACCCGCAGCACCGTCTGCGCCACACTCAGCTCGTACTCCCGCGGAGACGACTCGTAGTCCACGAACGTCCCCGGCAGCAGCACCTCACCCGCATGCCCCGAAGCCAGCTCGATCGACGCCTCACCCTCGGGCGTGTGCCGGCCGGGTGCCTCGGCCGCGGTCCGGGCGGTGTGCGCGCGGAGGCTCTCGGAACGGCCCGCGATCTCCTCGAAGGACTCGCGCGCGAGCGTCAGAACGGTGCCACTGGTCAGCGAGGTGAGGGTGATGTCCCACTTCCCCGGCTCGCCGGTGAGCCGTTCGGACCCCACGTGGTCGCCGCCGGCAAGCACCCCCAGCACGCTCTCGCCGCCGTACTTGCCCTCGGTCGTCCTGCGCAGCTTGCCGTGGGCGACGAGCACGAGCTGGTCGGCGGGACGCCCTTCCTCGATGATCGTCTCGCCCGGCCCGAAGTCGCGCTGTTCGCAGCGGTTCGCGAGCGCTTCGAGCACTCCGCGGTCCTCGTAGCCGCGCAGCAGCGGGAGTTCGGTCAGCTCCAGCGGGACGACCCGTACCTCGGCGCCTGTCGCGGTGAATTCGACCCGGCCGTCGCCGAGGGTGTGCGTCAGGCGCCTGTTGACGCGGAAGGTGCCGCCGGGAACGTGGACCCAGGGAAGGACCTTCAGCAGCCACCGCGAGGTGATGCCCTGCATTTGCGGGGGCGTCTTTGTCGTGGTGGTGAGATTGCGTGCGGCGCCTGTCGCGAGACTCGACTGCGCGTTCTGCGCGGCCTCCTCGCCACCGGAATTCGTCTCGACCGCAGTCGCCATATGGATACCGCCAATCTCCGTGTCCGCACCGGCAATTCGCTCGTTGCGATGACGAAGCTAAGCCGCGATACCCATAAGGGGCAATCGCTCAAAAGAGATGGCATTGCATGGAATGCCCGGTCAATGTGCTGGGTACCGGACGCCGTTCGCCGTGGGCCACCGGCTGACACTGGGTGCAGCTGCGTTCCACGCCCCCGGCGCGGGACCGCCCGCCGCGGGGAGTATGGTCGGAGCTCCACGACGGGGTGGCCACGAAGCCGGGGCGACGACCACGTTCCGGTGATTTGAGTCTCTTTGGCCTGCTCCCAAGCATGTACCTCCCGCCATGAGGTACTTACGCATGTGGAGAAGGGGGTGAGAAGTTATGCGCGCGATCGTCGGCCTGTGGCGCTGGCGCGGCAACCCGCTGTGCCGTCGCAGCGACCGCCGTGAAGCATGGCTGGCACTGGGTGCCATGATCCTTGTCGTCGTCGTCGCTCCACTCGCCGGGTGGCTCGGAGCCTCCGCCGCGCACGGTGCTCTGATGAAGAACGCGGAGGAGCAGCAGCGCGGCCGTCACCAGGTGTGGGCGACTGCCGAATCGGTGCAGAACCGCGCTCCGTTGGGCTCCGATCCCGAGTCAGGGTCGCAGCAGCCCGAACGCCGTCACGTGGTCGCCCACTGGGCCGGCCCCGACGGCAGCAGCCACAAGAGCACAGTCACCACGCAGGAGCGTGTCCAGCCGGGTGAGCGCTTCCGTATCTGGACGGACGGGGACGGCACGGCCACCCGCCGCCCGATGAGTCCGGAGACCGCGTCCTCGCAGGCCGCTCTCGCCGGGCTGGCCGCCGGCGCCGGAGCCGTCGGGGCCCTGGAGGCCGCACGCAGGCTCGCCATGCGGCAGTTGCTGCAGCGCCGGTACGCACTGTGGGACGCGGAGTGGTCCCGCATCGGCCCCGACTGGGGACGCACAGGCTCCAACAACTGACCACCGGTCCGCCGCCCCCGACCCGCAGGGACCCGCCCCGGCCGCCGGCGCCGGTGCCCGCGCGGTCCGTCCGCGGCTTCCGAACGCACAAGCGGCGGACGGACGGTGGGCATCGTGCGCCCGAAGTGCGGACACGTGACCGCGGCACTCCCGGCGCACGCTACGGTGGTGCGACTCCGGTGCGCATCTCAACGCGCCACAGGAACTTCGAGGTTGGGGCACAGCTGTCCATGGCACAGGGCTCGGTGCAGGTGACGCACGCCGGTACGTCGCGGTGGCGGCGCCGCACGGGAGAGTACGGCTCCCTGACTGCCGCCCTGGAAGCCGCCACCGACGGCGACGTGATCACCGTCGCGCCCGGAACGTACCGCGAGAACCTGGTGCTCGATCGCACCGTCACCCTGCGCGGGCCCGAACGTGCCGCTGCCGGCTCGGTCCGCATCGCCCCCGCCGAGGGTGTGGCCCTGACCGTACGGTCCTCGGCCGTCGTGCAGCATCTTCAGATCGAGGCGCAGGACGCCGCGTCGCCCGCGCTGCTGGTCGAGGACGGTGCCGCGGAGCTCAGCGGCCTGCGGGTGATGACGCGTTCGGCGTCCGGGATCGAGGTGCGCGGCGGTGCCCGTCCCACGGTGCGCCGCTGCACCGTCGACAATCCGGCCGGCACGGGCATCACGGTGACCGGCGGCGCCGGCGGGGTGTACGAGGAGTGCGAGGTCGTCTCGGCGGGGCAGTCGGGCGTATCGGTGCGCGACGGCGCCCATCCGCGGCTGGAGCGCTGCAGCGTGCACCACGCCACCGGCGCCGGCCTCTCGCTGCACGGCGAGGGCAGCGCGGCGGAGGCCGTCGGCTGCGAGGTGTACGAGATCAAGGGCAGCGGCGTGCAGGTCGTCGCCCGCGCCACGGGTCATCTCACCGACTGCCGTGTGCACCGCACGTCCGCCGACGGCGTCACCCTGGACACCGACGCCGTCCTCACGCTCGCCGACTGCGACATCCACGACATCCCCGAGAACGCCCTGGACCTGCGCTCCCGTTCGGTGCTCACCCTCACGCGCTCCACGGTGCGGCGCTTCGGCCGCAACGGCCTGTCGGTGTGGGACCCGGGCACCCGCGCGGATGCCAACAGCTGCGAGATCCATGAGAGTACGGGCGACTACCCGGCCGTGTGGATCAGTGACGGCGCGAGCGTCGTGCTGGACTCCTGCCGCGTGCACACCGTCCCGGACGCGCTGTTCATCCTCGACCGGGGCTCGCGTGCGGATGTCATCGACAGCGACCTCGCCCAGGTGCGCGGCACGGCGGTCTCGGTGAGCGACGGCGCGACCGTGCAGCTCGACGACTGCCGCATCCGGGAGGCCGCGACGGGCGCCTGGTTCCGCGACCACGGCAGCGGAGGCACGCTCGCCAACTGCACCGTCGACGGCGTCGCGACGGGCTTCATCGTCACCAAGGGCGCCGACCCCGCCATCGACAGGTGCACGGTCACCTCGCCCGCGGATGCCGGTTTCTACGTCTCGGCGGAGGGCCGCGGCACCTTCCACGGCTGCCGGGTCAGCGGCTCACAGGGGTACGGCTTCCACATCATCGACGGCTGCCGCACGACGCTTCGCCGCTGCCGTACGGAGCGGTGCGCGCGCGGGGGGTTCGAGTTCGCCGAGAAGGGCCCGGTCGTCGAGGACTGCAGAAGCGACGACAGCGCCGCCGTCGCGGCGCCCGGTGACGCGGAGGTGTCCCCTTCCGCGGTCTCCGCTCAGCCGGCGGCTCCGCCGGCCCCGGCGGCGGGTGGAGTGGCCGTGCCTCCCGCGCTGATGCCGGCGAAGGCACCGGCCGGGCAGCGGTCCGCAAAGGCCGCGGACAAGGCATCCGCCGGCGCCGCCGACCCGGCGCAGCAGACCCCGTCCGTTCCGGCCCGCCCGGCGCAGGAGGTCCTCGGCGAGCTGGACACGCTGGTCGGCCTGGAGAGCGTCAAGCGTGAAGTGCGGGCGCTCACCGACATGATCGAGGTGGGACGCCGCCGCCAGCAGGCGGGGCTCAAGGCGGCATCGGTGCGGCGCCATCTCGTCTTCACCGGCTCCCCCGGCACCGGCAAGACGACGGTGGCCCGTCTGTACGGAGAGATACTGCACGCCCTCGGGGTCCTGGAGCGCGGCCATCTGGTGGAGGTCTCCCGCGTCGACCTCGTCGGCGAGCACATCGGCTCCACCGCGATCCGTACGCAGGAGGCCTTCGACCGAGCGCGCGGCGGGGTGCTCTTCATCGACGAGGCGTACGCGCTCTCCCCCGAGGACGGCGGCCGGGACTTCGGCCGTGAGGCCATCGACACGCTGGTCAAGCTCATGGAGGACCACCGCGAGGAGGTCGTGGTCATCGCCGCCGGCTACACCACGGAGATGCAGCGCTTCCTCGCCGTCAACCCCGGTGTGGCGTCCCGCTTCTCACGCACCATCACCTTCGGCGACTACACGCCGGAGGAGCTGCTGCGGATCGTGGAGCAGCAGGCCGAGGAGCACGAGTACCACCTCGGGGACGCCGCGACCGAGGCGCTGCTGAAGCACTTCACGGTGCTGCCGAAGGGCCCTTCGTTCGGCAACGGCCGCACCGCACGCCAGACGTTCGAGTCCATGGTCGAGCGGCACGCGGGCCGGGTGGCGCAGCTGTCCGACCCGAGCACCGAGGACCTCACCCTCCTCTACGCGGACGACCTGCCCGAATCGGCCTGAGACCCGGTGTCTTCGCAGGCGGTCTGATGTGGAACCTCCGGGGTCACGAGCGGATCCGGCGTCATCGCCGGGCCCTGACCCTCTTCTTGCGCTGCCTGGCCCTGCCTGGAATGGTCACGTTCCGTATTCGCCCGCTTCAGTTCGGATACCGCCCTGATCACTGCCGCCGCACCGGAGCAGACGGCGAGCACGGCGCCTCCCGACGAGGCGATGATCTGGGCGAGATCCGGCACGTCCAGCACCGCGAGCCGCAGGTTGTCGACCGCGACCGGTACGCACAGGCCCGCGACCACGAAGGCGGTCACCGCGTATGCGAGCAGCCAGCCGGGGGCGAGCCCTCGCCCGAAGCCGCGGTCACCGGTCTCCGTTCCGGCGGCGGCCGGAACGGGCGGCGACGGTGCTGCGTCACGGGGCGGCGTTCCCCTCTGCTCTTCCCCGGGCCGCCGTTCCGGCACGGCGTCGAAGCCGCCTCCCGGCCGGGCACCCGCCGCGTCCGGCGCCGTCCCGGGCTCCGCGTCCGGCTCCTCGTCCGGGCCGCCGGAGGGGCACGGTTCGCGGCGTCGCAGGCGGAGCAGCAGGCGGTCCCGCTCCGCGTCGAAGACCGGGTCGGCCTGGTATTCGCCATGGCCCAGGATCGGTGCGGGAAGAGGCTGCCGGAGGGTGCGGCCGTATTCGAGGGGGTCCAGCAGCGGGCCCCGGTCGATGCCGGCGCCCTCCAGTCGTACGGGGCCGCCGATGGGGTCGGTCAGGCGCCACAGGTTGCGCCAGCAGTCCACCTGCCGGTGGAGGTCGTGCAGTTGGCGGGGGCCGAAGTACGCGGGGAACCAGCGCCCGTACAGGCGCTCCAGGGGCGAGCCGTAGGTGAGCAGGGCGACCTGGCCGCGTGTGCCTCGGTCCAGGTGCCACACGGCGGCGGCCGCAAGCACGCTGCCCTGTGAATGCCCGGAGATCACCAGCCGGCCGCCGGTGGTCTCCGTCCAGGTGGCCATCCGCCAGGCCAGGTCGGGTACGGCGCGCTCGGCGTAGCAGGGCGGGGCGAAGGGGTGTGCCGCGCGGGGCCAGAAGGTGCCGACGTCCCAGAGGATGCCGATGGTGCGGCGGGCCGACGGGTCGCGGTAGGCGCGGCGGCCCCAGGTGATGAGGAGGACGAAGGCGAGACCGATGAGCCACGAGCCGAGCACCTGGGCGGCGTCGGCGAATCCGTCGACGACGGCGGGCTGTCCGTCCGCGGCGCGTCCGGGCACTTCTCCGGTGAGCCAGGTGCCGAGGACGCCGGCGGTCCCGAGGAGCAGCGTTATCCCGGCGACGGTGCCCACCAGCCAGGGTGCGGCGTCGGTGAGCCCCGCCCGGCCGATGGTGGAGGCGATGCGGCGGGAGCGGGAGGCGTCGGGGAGGGCGTCCGGGTAGCCGCGCTCCACGTCGCCGGTCAGCTCCCGGCTGCGGCGGGCGAGCTGGAGGAGGAACCACAGCGCCAGTACGAGTACGACGCCGAGCAGTACGGGAATGGCCGCGGACTGCCAGGTCAGCAGCGTCGGAGGGCCCTCGATCAGCCCGTTGCCCATGCCCGGGGTGCCCGGACCGTCCAGCCAGTCGCCTACGCGCTGCGTCACTCCGCCGGACATCACACCGCCCAGGGCGCAGGCGAGCATCGCGACCGACGCGGAGCCGAGCCCTTTCAGCGCCGTACGCTGCGCGGGCCGGCGGCGGTGGAGGACGACGCCGAGCACTCCCATCGCCGCCACCAGCAGGCCCTGCGCGACGGCGAGCACGCCGAAGGTCTCGTCGCCCGGCAGTTCCCCGCCGCTCGAGACCCACTGCGGCCGCGGCCACGACGCGTGCACCACGGCCAGCAGCAGGACGGCGACGGTGATGCCGGGCAGCGCCCGCACCGTGAACCTGTCGAGTGCGTCGTCCGGTTCGCTCTCCTTGCGGCCGCGGCGGCACACCACGTACAGCACCCACGCCGCGCACGCCACGACGAGGATCTCGGTCAGCCAGCCGACGGCGTCGAGCGCGTCGCTGCCTCCGGGCTTGCGGTCGTACCGGGTGGTCGCGGCAGCCAGCGCGGCGGCGACGGTGAGGAACCCGGCGGCGGTGTGCGCGGCACGCAGCCGCGCCACGAGCCGCTTGCCGTACCAGAACCCGGGCAGGCAGAGCGCCGGACGGTCACGGGCCTCACGGTCGTACTCGTCGACGGGCCTGCGCAGCGGCGGCTGTGACTCGTACGCCGCCCAGGTGCGGTGCGAGAGCCACCACAGCAGCAGCGTCAGTGCCGCGGGCACCACCGCCGCCAGCGCGAGCCGGCGGCCGGGCTGGCTCCACCATCCGCCCCCGCCGGACGGATCCTGCGCCATGAAGCCCAGCCAGGAACGCTGTTCGGCGCATCCGGTCGAGCCGGCGCACTGCCACGCGACGAGGTCGAGGGCGACCTCGCAGGCCGCGGCGACGAGCAGCACTGTGAGGCTGAGGGAGAGCAGACGCACCAGGACACCGTGCACGCGGGCCAGGACGAGGCGGGGGCCGTAGTCGGCGGGGCGCATCCAGTGCGAGAGGTTGGCGACCATGAACGGCAGCAGGAGCAGCCACAGGGCGCGGGCGCTGTTGCCGGAGGTCAGATTGGACCAGGAGTACGCCTCGGGCACCGGCTTGTCGGTGTAGTCCTGCGGCCGGGCCTCGGCGTCGACGTCGTCGGTGCGCCGGTAGACGGCGGCGGTGGTGTCGCCGGTGACGCGCTCGATGCGCGGGTCGCCGAGCATCTCCTGGGGCGTGGTGCCGCCGACCCCGTGCACGAGCAGTTCGAGGTTGAGACCTGGCGGAGGCTCAACTCCCGACTCTCCCGGGGTGGTTCGTGTGACGTCCGCCGTCGCGCCGCCGCCGTTCTCCGCCTTCTGCAATTCTCGCTCCCCCGAGTGCCGCGTCCTCTTCCCCGTTCTTCGGTGCTGCCTCCAGCATCCTGCCCCCGCCCGCGCGGCACAGCCCGCCCACACACAAGCCACGCGAAATCGTGACGTGCGCTCCCACCTTCACCGGATGGGAGGATGGGCAGCCGGGACGGGGCGGCAGAAGGGACGACGGCACGGTGACCACGGCGGGCGACAACCAGAATCTGCTCGCGGAGCAGCGGCGCGCGCTCATCCTCGCGGAGGTGCGCGAGCGCGGCGGCGTGCGCGTGGCCGAGCTGACGCGGAGGCTGCTGGTCTCCGACATGACCGTGCGCCGCGACCTGGACGTGCTGGCCCGCCGCGGCGTGCTGGAGAAGGTGCACGGCGGTGCGGTGCCGCTCGCGGAGGCCAGCACGCACGAGCCGGGTTTCGAGGCGAAGTCGTCGCTTGAGCAGTCCGCGAAGGAGGACATCGCCCGCGCGGCGGCGGTGCTGGCGAAGCCGGGCAGCGCGATCGCACTGTCCGGCGGCACGACGACGTACGCGCTGGCGCAGCAGCTCACCGAGGTGCCGGACCTGACGGTGGTCACCAACTCGGTAAGGGTCGCGGACGTCTTCGAGGCCGCGCAGCGCCGTCCGCCGGGCGGGCCGCAGGCGCGCGCGGGCGCGGCGACGGTGGTCCTGACCGGCGGTGTGCGTACGCCTTCCGACTCGCTCGTCGGCCCGGTCGCGGACGCGGCGATCCGCACACTCCACTTCGACGTGCTCTTCCTCGGCGTGCACGGCATATCTCCCGAGGCCGGGCTGTCGACGCCGAACCTGGCGGAGGCGGAGACGAACAGGCACTTCGTCGGCTCCGCCCGGCGCGTGGTCGTGGTCGCGGACCACACCAAGTGGGGCACGGTGGGCCTGAGTTCGTTCGCGGCGCTGGAGCAGGTGTGCACGCTCGTCACGGACGGCGGGCTGCCCCACGAGGCCCGCGAGCGGATCCGGGAGCAGATCAGCGAGCTGGTCGTCGCGGGCGAGCCGGCCGAGGGCGGGCGCGGCCCGGTGAACGGCGAGGCGGCCTCCGACGGCTGACAGGCACCCCGCCGGCCCGCCCGGGCCGCCCGCCTCGGGACGTAGTTCCCCAGCCCGATGCACGGAACCGGACGCACTGGCATAACGGACCCATGAACGATCTGCGCATCGACTCCTCGCGTGCCGGGCAGTACCTCGCCCGCATCGGCGCACAGCGCCCGGTGACGGCCGACGCCGACGTGCTGCGGGATCTGCACCGCAGGCACCTGCTCAGCGTCCCGTTCGAGAATCTGAGCGTGCACCTGGGCGAGGACATCGTGCTGGAGGCGGAGGCGCTGACGGGCAAGGTGGCCACGGACCGCCGCGGTGGCTTCTGCTACGAACTCAACGGCGCATTCGCCGCACTGCTCGCGGCCCTGGGCTTTCCGGTGACGCTCCTCGCGGCACGGGTCTTCGGCGAGGACGGGCCCGGACCGCTCTTCGACCACCTCGCGCTGCGCGTGGAGACACCTCAGCCGTGGCTGGTGGACGTCGGATTCGGGCGGCACAGCGAGTATCCGCTGCGTCTGGACCGGCGCGGCGAACAGGCCGACCCCGGCGGGGTCTTCCGCGTCTCCGAGACCCCGCAGGGCGATCTGGACGTGCACCGGGACGGCGTCCCGCAGTACCGGCTCGAACAGCGCCCGCGTGCGCTCGCCGACTTCGAGATGGGCTGCTGGTGGAACAGCACCTCCCCGAAGTCCCACTTCACGAGGTCGCTCGTGTGCTCCCTGCTCACGGAGACGGGCAGGATCACCTTGAGCGGCCGCACCCTCACCGTCACCGGAGCCGGTGGCCGGCACGAGGAGGAACTTCCCGAGGAAGCGGTGCCCGCCGCCTACCGCGAGCACTTCGGCATCGTCCTGGACCGCGCCCCGGTGGTGGAGTGCGGCACGGGTTCCTGAGCGCGGGCCGGGGACCGCCGGCGCCCGTCAGCCCGTCCAGTCGCCCGTCGCGAGGAAGGTGTCGACGGTCTGGCTGTACGGGGCGATGTCCAGGCCCTGCGCCGTGAGCCAGCCGTCGGAGTAGTACTTGTCGAGGTAGCGGTCGCCCGGATCGCAGATCAGCGTGACGACGCTGCCCGTACGTCCCTGGGCGGCCATCTCGGAGACGATCTTCAGGGCGCTCCACAGCCCCGTCCCCGTGGAACCTCCGGCGCGCAGCCCCATGACGCGTTCCAGCGCGCGCAGGGCGGCGATGGCTGCGGCGTCGGGGACCTTCATCATGCGGTCCACGGCGGACGGCAGGAAGCTCGGCTCCATGCGGGGGCGTCCGATGCCTTCGATGCGTGAACTGCCCTCGCTGAAGGCTTCGTTGTCGCCACGGACCCAGCCGTCGAAGAAGCAGGAGTTCTCGGGGTCGGGCACGCACACCCGGGTGTCGTACTGCATGTAGCGCACATAGCGGGCGATGGTCGCGGAGGTGCCGCCGGTGCCCGCGGTGGCCACGATCCAGGCGGGCTCCGGGAAGCGTTCACGCTTCATCTGCTCGTAGACGGATTCGGCGATGTTGTTGTTGCCGCGCCAGTCGGTTGCCCGCTCGGCGTAGGTGAACTGGTCCATGTAATGGCCCCCGGAGTCCTCCGCGAGGGCGGCCGAGACCTCGTACACCGTGCGCGGGTCGTCCACGAGATGGCACCGGCCGCCGTGGAACTCGATGAGCCGGGTCTTCTCGCGGCTGGTCGTGCGCGGCATCACCGCGATGAACGGCACGCCGATCAGCTTTGCGAAGTACGCCTCACTCACCGCGGTCGAGCCCGAGGACGCCTCGATCACCGGTCTGCCGGGGCGGATCCAGCCGTTGCACAGCCCGTAGAGGAACAGGGACCGCGCGAGGCGGTGCTTGAGGCTGCCGGTGGGGTGCGTCGACTCGTCCTTCAGGTACAGGTCGATTCCCCACTGCTCGGGGAGCGGGAAGGACAGCAGATGCGTGTCGGCACTGCGGTTGCTGTCCGCCTGGACCTTGCGGACCGCGTCCTTGAGCCAGTCGCGGTACTCCGCGTCGCTGCGGTCGACGTCCACGGTGGCCGCGGCGGACGCCGGGACCCCGTCACTGATCGGGGGCTGGGCGGACCCCGTGCCGGGTGCGGAGGCGGAAGCGGACGCTGAAGCGGGGGCCGGGTCGGTGGTGCTCACATGGCCGATCATAGAAGGGCCCTCTGGTGGAGCCCGCGCCTTGCGTGCACACTGCACAGAGGGTATGGGGCCGGCCACCCGGGGGGACCGGGGCCGCGAGGAGAAGGTGGGAGGCGATCGTGTCGGAACCGGAGTACGACGCGGGCGGGGTCCGGATACGGCGGATGCTGCGCTCACTCACACGTGCGGGTCATGTCCTTGTACGGGACGGCCAGTTGGTGCTGATGACCAGCTACGGGAGCGAGATCGACAGCGCTCCCCTGGACAAGGTCCGCATCAGCGGCTACGGCATGCCGGACAGCGCGCTGGCGACGATGAGCGGCACCCGGTATGTGCTGCAGTTCGGCCTCGGCCGCCGCGCCGGCCTGCTGAACGCCGTGCGTACGGCGCGCGCCAAGGCAGCCGCGGACCAGGGGATTCTCGGGACCTGAAGCCGGGGCGCGGGCGCTCGACGCAACCGGAGCGCACGGGTGGCGGCAGCGGTCCGGCTCGCGTTGCGGGAGACGGAGCACGGTCTCATCCTGAGCGTGTGTCTTTCATCACATATGCCTCGAATGTCGCTTTCCGCTCCCTGACCACCGCGTGCAGGGAGCCGCTGCCGTGACCGCCCGTGCCACGGGGAGGTCGCGCACCCACTGCGCGGTCGAGTTCCAGGCGCTGCCCTCACGGATCGGGCAGGTGCGGCGGATCGTCTCCGCGCAGCTGCGCTACTGGCGGCTGGAGCCGCTCATCGACGCGGCCGCGCTCGGTGTCACCGAGCTGCTCACCAACGTCCACCGGCACACCGGTTCCGACAAGCACTGCACCGTCGAGATCGTCTTCCGCAAGGACCACCTCACGGTGTCCGTACGGGACCACGATCCGCGTCTGCCGCGGGTGCGGACGGCCGAGCCGTCCGCGACCAACGGCCGGGGCCTGGCACTCATCGCGGCCGTCAGCGCCAGCTGGGGGATGCGTGCCCAGAACGACGGTTCGGGCAAGGTCGTCTGGTTCACGCTGCCCGTCACGCCGGGCACGCCGCCACAGCGTGCCGCGGCCGTCTCGTCGGCCCTGCCCGACGAGTCCTCGCTGCCCGCGTTCGCCACCGCGGCGGGCGCGGGCGGCGGCGCGAGCAACGGGGTGGCCGACGGGACGGGGCACGGCTCGGGCGGCGGGATGCCGTCCGGCTCCGGACCCGGGCCCGGAGCCGAAGCCGCCTGCCAGGGGGCCGGGAGCCCCGCGGCACCGGCCCGTCCGGGCCCCTAGCCACGTCCGGCAGCGGGCAGAAGGCTCATACCGGGCCGTCCTTGTACGGCGTGCCGCCTTCCTGAAGGACGGAGAGCCGCCGCCAGTACTCGTCCTCGTCGATGTCGCCCTCGGCGAAGCGCCGCCCCAGCAGGTCGACGGGTGAGTTCTCCGGCCGCGGGCCGCCCGCCGCCGCGGGGCCACGCCCCTGCCAGGGGGCGTTCCATGGCCCGTTCCAGGGGCCGCGGCCGCCGCGCCGGACGAAGCGGCGCAGCAGGACGGCGACGCCGGCGATCACCGGCGCCCAGATCAGCAGGAAGAGCGGGATCATCCACGGGCCGGGGCCCGCTCCGCCGTGCCAGTGTGCGAGTTCGGACATGCCGGTCAACTCCTCGGTCGCGAAGGGGTTCTGCGTGCTGTTCCTTCGCTTCCGAGCGTCGCCCGGTGAGGGGGCCGCGGTCGTCGTACGGCCGGCGGCTCCTGGCCTGCCGCTCCGGGAGTATCCGCACGCGGGCGGATACTCCCGGCGGGTGCGGGGCGCGACCTCCGGGACCGGGTGCGGCGCGCGGCCTTCCCGCGCCCGCCAGGGTGTCAGAGAGTGACGGCGATCCCGACGTGCGGACGCCTGCCGCGCCTGAACAGGGCACCGCCGGAATCGGTGAGGCGGAACTGCCAGCCGTACTTGCGGGCCATCGCCCGGCGCACCCGGTCCAGGCCGCCCTCCTCGGTCATCAGCCTCGCGGTGCCTTCGGCAGGCTCTGCGTCCTCGGGCGTACGGCCGCGCGCGTCGCACGGCGTGACGGTGACCCGCGCGCCGTTGCGCACACGCTTGACCTTGCCGCTGTCGTCGCGGGTCCACACCAGCAGTTCACCGCCGTCCTCGACCGCCCATACGGGCGTGGCGACGGCCGTGCCGTCGCGCTTGAAGGTGGTGAGGCTGATGTACCGGCTTCCTGCGATCTGAGGTGTCATCACGTGCCGAGGCTAGGCCCTGCCGGGCGAATGGCGTCATCCCTCCCCCTGGGCCCCCGGCTCCATAGCCCTCATCAGGGCGGGCCGGCCGCGGCCGGCGAGTTGGGAGCACCCCTGGCGAGACCGGGCCCCAGCCGGCCTTAGCCGGGGTGGGGGCACCGCACGGGCCGAAGACCCAGCGGCGGGAGCGCTGGGGGCACTCCCCTCGCTGCTCTCCAGACCCTTCGGCCTTGGTGGAAGCCACCGCGGAGCGGGGAGAGTGCGTGCCAGGCGCCGCCGGCCGGAGGAGATTTGCCGGACAGGGCCTACGGGCCGGGCGCCTGGTCAGACCCCTCCGGCACCGAGTTCGCGGCGCATGCACACCCGGGGCCACCGGTCCAGGCCCGCGTGCGCCTCCTCGGCCCGGATCCTGCGCAGCCCGGGCGTCAGTTCGCCGTCGGCCAGTACGCGGAAGCCGCAGCGCTCGTAGTACGGGGCGTTCCACGGCACCTCCGCGAAGGTGCACAGCGTCAGGGCGCGGACGCCGGCGGCCTCCGCCTGCCGGGCCACGTGGCCGATCAGCGCACGCCCGATGCGGCGGTGCGCGCTGCGGGGGTGGACGGAGACCTGCTCGATGTGGATGTTGCCGTCCACGGGTTCGGCCATCACATAGGCCACGGGCTGGTCGCTCGCGAAGTCCGTGCCTTCGCCCTCCCCGCCGGCCGCGACGTCCACCGCGACCCACAGGCCGCCGTGGTGCGCGTAGCGGCGCAGTACGGGAAGCGGTGGCGGCGCGTCGTCGGCGATCCGGTCCATGCCGACTTCGCGGAAGACGCCGCCCGCCGCGCGTTCGATGTCCTGAAGGCGCCTCAGATCTCTCTCGGCACCGGCCCTGATCTGCACCGTCGTCATCCGTTCAAGGCCCCCAGCGGGTCGTCGAGGACGGGCTGCCAGGCCAGTTCGGCCGCGCCGACGAGGCTGTTGTGCGCCAGCGAGCTGGGCAGAACCGGGACGCTGCCGCTCCTCCCCCACAGGCTGCTGTCGGCGATCACCGCTCGCAGGCGTTCGCCGTCCGTCTCCAGCAGGGTGCGGTGCAGACCGCCGAGGATGATCCGGTCGGGGTTGAGGATGTTGACGAGCCCGGCGAGGCCCAGTCCCAGCCGGTCGATGAGGGTCTCGACCGCCGTCCGTACGGCCGGGTCGCTGCCGTACTCGGTGCTGATCAGCTCCTGGGAGCGCTCCAGCAGCGAGACCTCCGGGCCGGGTTCGCGGCCCGCGGCCTCCACGAAGGCCAGGGGGTCGGTCTCGACGTCGAGGCAGCCGCGGCTGCCGCAGTGGCAGGGACGTCCGCCGGGGTCCACGGTGAGGTGTCCGACCTCCAGGGCCAGGCCCGAACTGCCCGTGTGCAGCCGACCGTCGAGCACGAGAGCGCCGCCGACGCCCCGGTGCCCGGTCCCCACGACGAGCAGATGCTCCGCGCCGCGGCCGGCGCCGTGCCGGTGCTCGGCGAGGGCCGCGAGGTTGATGTCATTGGCCGCGCAGCCGGACGCGGTCGTCTCACCGGCGCGGCCCCCGATGCGGGCCTCGGCGAGGGCGCGCGTGAAGATGTCCCGTACGGGGGCGCCCACTTCCCATGCGAGGTGCAGCGGATTGATCGCGGTTCCCTCGGGTTCGGCTACCGCGGAGGGCACGGCGAGACCGGCTCCGACGCAGCGGCGGCCGCTGCTCTCCAGCAGGCCGGCGCCTGCCTCCACCACCTCGCCGAGAATCTGCGCGGGGTCGGCCGCGACCGTCCCGCATCCGGGGGCGGTGGCGACGATCCGGCCGCCGAGGCCGACGAGCGCCGCGCGGAAGCCGTCGGCGTGCACCTGCGCGGCGAGCACCACCGGCCCCCGTGGGTTCACCGCGAGCCGGTGCGAGGGACGGCCCTGCGTTCCAGACGCGGCGCCCGGCCGCGAGTCGACCGTGATCAGGCCGAGCGACTCCAGCTCGGCGGCGACGGCGCCCGCGGTCGCCCGGGTCACGCCGAGTTCCGCGGTGAGCGCGGCGCGTGTGGGCGCTCTGCCGGTGTGGACGAGTTCCAGGGCCGGACCGAGAGCGCTGCGGCCTCGCTCCAATTTGCTTGTACGCGTCGGGGTCACCCCTCTATTCTCGCTTTGTGCCGACACTGAACAAAATACGGTCGGCGCTTGCCGGAGCAACGGGGCTCGGCAGCTGCCGCGAGGCCGTCCGCCGTGAGGGGTCCCCGCCAACCGTCCTGCGCCGTCTCCGTACCGCGACAACGGTCTTCTTCGCGCTCGACGGCTTCGTCTTCGCCGGCTGGGTCGTGCGCATCCCCGCGATCAAGGAACAGACGGGGGCCTCGCCCAGCACCCTCGGGCTGGCGCTGCTCGGCGTGTCCGCGGGCGGCGTGATCACGATGATGCTCACCGGGCGGCTGTGCCACCGCTTCGGCAACCACCCCGTGACCGTCGCCGCGGCAGCGCTGCTCTCGCTCAGTGCCGCGCTGCCGCCGCTGACCCACTCCGCCCTGTCCCTAGGTCTCGTGCTGCTCGTGTTCGGAGCAGCCTACGGCGGTCTGAACGTGGCGATGAACGCCGCGGCCGTCGACCTGATCGCGGCTCTGCGACGGCCCGTCATGCCCTCGTTCCACGCCGCGTTCAGCCTGGGCGGGATGACCGGTGCGGGCGTGGGCGGCCTGGTGGCGGGACACCTGTCGCCGACTCGTCATCTGCTGATCCTCACCGTGACGGGGCTGTTCCTCACCGCTCTCGCCGGACGCGTGCTGCTCGCACACGTGCCACCGGCCGCGGAGCAGCGGCCGTCCGGGCTTGCCGGCGGGGAGGCGGCACGCGGCAGGAACGGGACGGGAGCGGGCGGCGGGAGCGGTGGCTCCCGGGCCATGGCGGGCCGCACGCGCCGGCTCGTACTCGCCCTGGGTCTGATCGCGCTCTGCACCGCGTACGGGGAGGGTGCGCTGGCGGACTGGGGCGCGCTGCACCTCGCCGAGGACCTGCACGCGGGGCCCGGCGTCGCCGCGGCCGGCTACTCCGTCTTCGCGCTCGCGATGACCGCGGGCCGGCTGTGCGGTACGTGGCTGCTCGAACGTCTCGGCCAGAGCCGCCTGTTGACGGCAGGCGGCCTCACCGCGGGTACGGGCATGCTGCTGGCCGCGCTGGCCCCGCAGGTCTGGCTCGTACTCGCCGGCTTCGTGATCACCGGACTCGGTCTCGCCAACCTCTTCCCCGTCGCCGTGGCCCGTGCGGGGGCGCTCGCGGGCCCGGGCGGAGTCGCCGCCGCGTCGACTCTCGGGTACGGCGGCATGCTGGCCGGGCCCGTCGCCATCGGCTTCCTGGCCGAGTGGTTCTCGCTGACGGCGGCGCTGACCACCGTCGCGCTGCTCGCGGCCGTCGCCGCCGCCGTGACCCGGGCCGTGCGCGGGGCGCTGGACGCCGGGGACGCGGATGCCGCCCGGGAGACGGGCGCCGGAGCGGGCGCCGAGGCAGGAACCGGAGCGAGTGCCGGAACGGAATCCGGAACGGAATCCGGAACGGAAGGAGACGCCCCGGAGCCCGGTGGCGCGGAAGGGCACCCGGCGCGGCACTCGCCCGGAGGAGGCTGAGCGCCGCGCCGTCGCGTGAGGTGGCGCCGGATGGTCAGGTGAGCGTCAGGGTCGTGTTCAGCTCCGCCTCGGAGCTGCCGCCTGCGTAGATCCCGAACTCGCCCGCCTCCACGAGGAGTTCACCCCGGGGGTCGTTGCTGTGGAAGCCGAGGTCGTCGGCGCCGAGTTCGAAGGAGCACGTGCGGCTCCCGCCTGCTTCGAGCGTGACCCGTTCGAAGCCGCGCAGCCTCCGCACGGGCTGGGCGATGCTTGCGGCCTTGTCGCGTATGTAGAGCTGCACCACCTCGTCCCCCGCGCGCCGGCCGGTGTTCTTCACGCGCACGCTCACCCGGACCTTCGCCCCGCCGTCCCGTACGGCCTGTGCGCTCACGCTCTTCTCGCTCAGCTCGAGCCGCGAGTAGCCGAACGTGGTGTAGCTGAGCCCGTGCCCGAACGGGAAGAGCGGACCGTGCGCCAGGTCGAGGTACTTGGAGGTGTACTTGTTGTCGGCGTCGTAGGGGCGGCCGGTGTTCTCGTGCGCGTAGTTCTGGGCGAGCTGACCGACGGCGCGCGGGAAGGTCGTCGGCAGCTTGCCGCCCGGGTTGACCTTTCCGAAGAGCACGTCCGCGACGGCGTTGCCGCCCTCCAGTCCGGGGTGCCAGCCCTCCAGGACCGCCGGTGCGTGCTCCACGACGCCGGAGAGCACAAGCGGCCGGCCGGCGAGGACCACGACGGCGAACGGCTTGCCCGTACGCGCGATCCGGCGGATCAGCTCCTCCTGGACGCCGGGCAGTGTGATGTCGCTGCGGGAAGCGGCCTCGCCGCTGTGGCTCGCCTTCTCGCCCACCACCACGACGGCGGCGTCCGACGCCCGTACGGCGGCCTCGGCCTCCTTGAAGCCGCCGGTGTCATCCCCCGTGATGTCACATCCGCGGGCGAAGGTGACCTTCGCGTCCGGCACGGCCTTCTTCACGCCCTCCAGCACGGAGACGGCGGGGAACATCCGCGCGCCCGGCCCGGCCCAGGTGCCGTGCAGCTCCTGTGTGTCGTCGCCGAGCGGTCCGACGACGGCGAGCGAGGGGGTGTCCTCGCCGAAGGGCAGGGTCCGCTCGTCGTTCTTGAGCAGCACCGCGCAGCGGGCGGCGGTCTCGCGGGCGTGACGCCGGGCGGACCTGGTCGGCTCGCCGATCTCGCCGTCCTCGTCGGTGTACGGGTTCTCGAACAGGCCCAGGCGGACCTTGATGCGGAGGATGCGCGTGACGGCGTCGTCCAGCCGCTGCATCTCGATGCGGCCGGACTCCAGGAGTTCCTTGCCGTTGTCGGCGTAGGTGGTGCTGACCATCTCCATGTCGACGCCGGCTCCCAGGGCGAGCGCCGCCGCGTCGGCGTCGTCGGCGGCGACGCCGTGCGGGATCAGCTCCTGCACGCCGTTGTAGTCGCCGACGACGAAGCCGTCGAAGCCGAACTCCTCGTGGAGGATGCCGGTGAGGGTGTGCCGGTTGGCGTGCGCGGGAACGCCGTTGACCGTGTTGAAGGCGGCCATCAGGGTGGCCACTCCGGCGTCCACCGCCGCCTTGAACGGCGGCAGCGCGATGTCGCGCAGCCGCCTCTCGGAGATGTCCACCGTGTTGTAGTCGCGGCCGCCCTCCGGGAAGCCGTACCCCACGAAGTGCTTGGCGCAGGCGGCGAGCCGGCCTTTCTCCGAGTAGTCGTCGCCCTGGTATCCGCGTACCTTCGCGGCCGTCAACTCCGCCGTCAGATACGGGTCTTCACCGCTGCCCTCGGCGATCCGCCCCCAGCGCGGCTCCCGGGTGACGTCGGCCATCGGCGCGAACGTCCAGTGCACGCCCCACGACGCCGCCTCCCGGGCGCTGACTTCGGCATCCGTCGTGACCACGTTGGGGTCGAAGGAGGCGCCCTGTGCGAGCGGTACGGGAAAGGTCGTCAGGAAGCCGTGGATGACGTCGAGTCCGAAAACGAGGGGGATGCCGAGGCGTGACTCCTCGACTGCGAACCGCTGGAGCTCGTTGCACTCCTTGGCGCCCGTGATGTTGAGGACGGAGCCAAGACGTCCCTCGGCCGCGGCCTCCCGCGCCTTGTCGTTCTGGCCTTCGCCCGGACCCGTGTCGGGGTTCCAGGTCAGCTGCTGCAGCTGGCCGAACTTCTCCTCGACGGTCATGCGTGCCAGCAGCTTCTGCACCCGGCGCTCCGTTCCGGCGTCGACACTCCCCCAGCCTTCGGCCGGGGGTGCCCCCATGCGTGCGGCCGCGGTCGCGCGGCGCGCGGCGGAGGCGGCTTCCGCGGCGGTCGCCCCGGCAGGAGCGGCAGCGGCGGGAGTGGCCGCGAACGCCGGGAGCGATGCCGACGAAGCGACGACGGCCGCCCCCGCGGAAGCCCTGAACACGCTGCGACGGCTGAGGTTTCCGGCCACTCGGGTCTCCTTCGGAAGGCGTGCCGACCTGTGTCACTTGGATCTTGCCGGAGTGCAGTCAATCCGCCGCCGCAGAGGCGGTCAAGGGACGAAAGGGGTAGCGGACCGAGTTTTTGGAAGCGCATACATCGTGCCGGCCGGGCCCTGCCGCGGAACCGCGCGTGGACCCGCGTGCGTGTGCGTACGCACCGGGCGGGAAGGAACCCTCGTCAGGGGGCGTCACGCCTCGGACCCGGCGCGCGACCGGACGCCGGGAGCGGAACGGGCACGAGGGGGAACGCCATGAGGGGGCCACGCACACAGGCCGAACGGGACGCCCAGACAGTGGAGATCGGCTTCGCGCTGCTGACCGGAGCGCTGATGGCCGGGCTGGCCCTGCTCGTGTTCCTCGGCCTTCTGGGGTTGCTCACCGCGGGCCTCGGGATGCGTTCGGCGTCCGACGGGAACACCTTGCTGAAGCTCGCGGGAGGCGCCTGCGTGACCGTCTTCGTCGCCCGCGTGGTGTACGTGCTGCTGCGGGCCCCGGCCGGCCGGCGGGGCGCCGGCACGGCGGGCGGGGACGGTGCAGGGCACCCGGACCACGAGGACGCGGATCACCTGGACGGAAGCGCCGGCGCCGGCTTCGCGGAGGGAGCCGGCGGCGCCGGTCCTCAGCCGAGCCAGCCGGGACGTACGAGCCCGGACTCGTAGGCCAGCACGACGAGTTGGGCGCGGTCACGCACCCCGAGCTTGACCATGGCGCGGCTGACGTGCGTCTTGGCGGTCAGCGGCGAGACGACCAGACGGCCCGCGATCTCCTCGTTCGACAGGCCGATACCCACGAGCGCCATCACCTCCCTCTCCCGCTCGGTGAGTCCGGCCAGCGCCTCCAACTGAGCCGGGGCCTTGGAACGGGCCGCGAACTCCGCGATCAGCCGCCGCGTGACGCTCGGAGAGAGCAGCGCGTCCCCCTCGACGACGGCGCGTGCCGCCCGCACCAGTTCCTCGGGTTCGGTGTCCTTGACGAGGAAGCCCGACGCTCCGGAGCGGATCGCCTCGAAGACGTACTCGTCCAGCTCGAACGTGGTCAGCATGACGACCTTCACCCCGGCCAGCGCGGGGTCCTCGCAGATGCGGCGCGTGGCGGCGAGACCGTCGAGCACGGGCATGCGGATGTCCATCAGGACCAGATCCGGGCGGAGTTGGCGTACGAGTTCGAGGCACTCCTCGCCGTCGGCCGCCTCTCCGGCCACCTCGATGCCGGGCTGGGCGCCGAGCAGTGCGCGGAATCCCGCACGTACCAGCGACTGGTCGTCGGCGAGCAGGACGCGGATCACGGTGACTCCTTCGCTGGGGGCGGCGACACGCTACCGCGCGTCTGCGAGCGGCAGACGCGCGGTGACACGGAATCCGCCGTCGCCGCGCGGTCCTGCCTCGGCGCTCCCGCCGAGTGCCGCCGCCCGCTCCCGCATTCCGACGAGACCGTTGCCGCCCCCGGCGGCGCCGCCGGTGGTGGTGCCGCCGTCGGAGCTCCCGCTGCCGCCGCTCGCCGCCGGGCCGTCGTCGTCGACGTCGATGCGGAGTTCGCCGGGTCCGTAACTCAGACGTACCCGCGCGGAGCGCGACCCTGAGTGCCGTACGACATTGGTGAGCGCCTCCTGGATGATGCGGAACGCCGCCAGATCGGCGCCGGGCGGGAGCGGCACCACGTCTCCCCCGGTCGCGGTGGAGACGTCCAGGCCGGCGTCGGCGGCCTGTGCGGTCAGCTCCGGGAGCCGGCCGAGGCCGGGCGCGGGGGCGCGCGGGGCGTCGCCGGACGCCCGCAGGGTGTCCAGCACCTGGCGCACCTCGCCGAGGGCCTCCTTGCTGGCGCTCTTGATGGTCGTGAGAGCCGTACGGGCCTGTTCGCGGTCGGAGTCGAGCAGCGCGAGGCCCACCCCAGCCTGAACGTTGATCACCGAGATGCTGTGTGCGAGTACGTCGTGCAACTCGCGGGCGATGCGCAGCCGTTCCTCGTCCACGCGGCGGTGCTCGGCCGCCTCCTCCTCGGCACGGCGGCGTACCCACTCCTGGCGGCGGGTGCGGGCGAGTTCGGCTGCCGCGAGAACGGCGGCGATCCAGGCGGCGACGAGGAGCTCGCCCTGCCAGCCGGGCGGCTGGTCGCCCGCCGGCGGCAAGTGGTCGCGCAGCGGGAATCCGGCCAGAAGATGGCCTGCCCAGACCAGGCCCAGTGCGCCCCAGGCCGCGTACCGCTCGCCCGCGACGACGGCGGAGAAGGCCGCCACGGCCAGGCTCAGGAAGACGGGCCCGTACGGATATCCGGCGCCGAGGTAGACGACCGTCGCCGCCGCGGTGCCGAACGCGGCGGTACGTGGCAGCCGGTGGCGGACGAGGAGCAGCAGCGGACCCACGGCCAGCAGCAGGCGTGCATAGACGTCGAGCGAGGTCCGCACGCCTTCCTGGCCGGCGGCGGCACCCTGGGAACCGGCCTGCTGGACCACCAGCACGATGAAGGAGCTCAGCCACGGCAGGTGGCGCCGCCCGGACCCGGGCCACGGGCCACGGCTCCTCCACCACGGCGGGCCCCACGGACCGGGCGGCCCGGGCGGGCCCCAGTGGCCGGCCGCGTACGGGCCGCGCCGGGGCGGCCCACCGTCAAGCGGGCCACCACCGGCGTGCGGGTGACCCGGGGTCCGCGCGTCGTCCCGGCGGCCGGCGGAGCAGGCGCCGCCCGTGCGCAGGCCGAGCCGTCCCGGCAGGTCACGGCGCGGGCGGTCGGGCTTCCGGTGCGGGCGGCGCTTCATGTCAGCAACGCTAGCGGCGCGGTGCACCCCCGTAGTCAGCCTGTGGCGGGCCTCCTCACTACTCCGCGGGGAGTAGCCGGGAGCAGTGGGCCCGCTGGGGGAGCGGGAGTCCCGGTCAGGTGAGGCCCACGTTGCGGGCGAGAGTCACGGCTGCGTGATCGAAGAACTTCTCCCGTGCCGCGACGACACGTTCGAACTGACCGAAGACTTCGAAGCTCACCAGCCCGGCCAACTGCGCCCATACGGCGACCAGTTCGGCCACGACCGGAGCTGGCAGACCGATGCCGAGGCGCTCCGCAAGCTCGCGCGCGTCCTCCAGGACGGGCTCAGGCGCGGACGGCGCGCCCTTCGCTTCGGGGTCGGGGCCGCCCCGCGCGGCTCCGTCCGTGCCGGGCACCCTCAGAGCACCAGCGGCGTACGCCTCGGCGGCGACCGTGAGCAGAGCCCGGGCGGCACGCGTGGCCGAGACCGTGGTGGAAGCCGGAGCCGCATAACCGGGGACGGGTGAGCCGTAGATGAGCGCGTACTCGTGGGGGTGCGCGAGGGCCCACGACCGGTGCGCGCGGCAGACGGCCTGCCAGCGGGCGATGTGCGAGTCGGCCTGCGCGGCGGACGCTTCGAGGGCCGCTTCGGTGGCGTCACCGAGGGCGTCGTAGGAGTCGGTGATGAGGGCGGTGAGCAGGTCGTCGCGGCCGGGGAAGTAGCGGTAGAGCGCGGACGAGACCATGCCGAGGCTGCGGGCGACGGCGCGCAGGGAGAGCCTGGCCGCGCCCTCGGCGGCGAGCTGTCTGCGGGCTTCGTCCTTGATGGCGGCGGTGATCTCGTCGCGTGCGCGCTCCCGGGCGCCCTGGATCCTGGTCATGTACGCAGTCTGCCAGTTTTTCGGAGCACCGAACACTTTTCAGAGCACCGCTCTGGTGTTAGCGCACCGCTCGTGTAACACTGCCCTCAAGAGAGAGCGGTGCTCTCGAAATGGAGAGCCGCTCACGCCGCCCGAAAGGATCACCGGCCATGACCACCACACATGTCATCAGACCCGACTGGGTCACCCGCCGCGTCCTCAACCCCGCGCTCGCCTGGCTGACCCGGCGCGGCATCAGCGTGGCCGGATCACGGGTGCTCGCCGTCCGCGGCCGCAAGAGCGGCCAGTGGCGCCGCACTCCCGTCAACCCGCTTCCGTACGAAGGCGACCGCTATCTCGTGGCCCCTCGCGGTCACGTCCAGTGGACGCACAACATGCGCGCGGCGGGCGGCGGCCAGCTGCACAAGGGCAAGCACGTCGAAGACTTCCGCGCGGAGGAACTGCCCGATGCGGAGAAGCCGGAGATCCTGCGCGCGTACCTCGCGAAGTGGAGCTGGGAGGCCGGCGCCTTCTTCAAGGGGCTCAGCGCACGGTCCACCGATGCCGAACTGCTCGCCGACGCGCACAAGTTCCCCGTCTTCCGGATCACGGCCGCGGCAACGCCCGCCTCGGGCGGCGACGGCTCGCCGGACACAGGAGGCACGGACGGCACGGGCTCCGCGCCCCGCGCCTGACCCCGGTCCGGAGGGCGGCCGCGGCACCGGCCCGCGCCCGGGACGAGGCCGCCCGCGAGGACCGCGCGCGGCCCGGGCTCCAGGACCGGCGCGCAGCAACTCAGGCGGGCCGCCCGGGTACGTGCCCCTACTGCGGCCGGTCCAGCGTGTCCAGCGCCCGGCGCGCCACGGGGCTCGTGCGGACGACGTCGGCCAGCGAGGTCGCGCCCCGCGTGAACTGCGCGAAGACGTTCCAGGCCGGGCGGAATCCGGTCAGTGCGGCGTGCAGCATGCCGGGGCGGCGTGAGAAGACGTTGAACATGCGCCGCCCGACGCCCATTTCGACTCCCAGCCCCGCCTTCACGGCGAAGGCGTAGTTGAGCGTCTGCCTGCGGGCGTCCACGGCGTCGTGCGACTCGGCGACCCGCAGGGCCCACTCCCCCGCCAGCCGTCCCGAACGGAGCGCGAAGGAGATCCCCTCGCGCGTCCACGGCTCCAGCAGACCCGCGGCGTCGCCGCACACCAGCACGCGGCCCCGGGAGAGCGGCGAGTCCTCAGCGCGGCAGCGGGTCAGGTGCCCGGTGGAGACGCTGGGTTCGAACCCGGCGAGTCCGAGCCTGCCGATGAAGTCCTCCAAGTAGCGCTTGGTGGCGGCACCTTCACCGCGGGCCGAGATGACACCGACCGTTAGGGTGTCGCCCTTCGGGAAGACCCATCCGTAACTGCCGGGCAGCGGGCCCCAGTCGACGAGCACCCGGCCCGCCCAGTCCTCTGCGACGCTCGCGGGCACCGGGATCTCCGCCTCCAGGCCCAGGTCGACCTGGTCCATCTTCACTCCGACGTGGGCGCCTATCCGGCTGGCGCTGCCGTCGGCGCCGACCACCGCCCGCGCCAGCACGGGCCGTTCCTCACCGGAGAGCACCACGGCGACGGTACGGCGGTCGGGCACCGAGGGGCCGTGCTGTTCGACCCGGGTCACGGTCGCTCCCGTACGGACGCGGGCGCCCGCCTTGACCGCGTGCTCGACGAGCGACTCGTCCAGTTCGGAGCGGTTGACCAGCCCGAAGAGCATCTGCCGGGAGCGCCGGGTGCGCGTGAGCCTGCCGTTGAGTGAGAAGGTCACCGCGTGCACGCGGTCGCGCAGCGGCAGGTCGAAGCCGGGGGGCAGAGCGTCGCGCGAAGGGCCGATGATGCCGCCGCCGCAGGTCTTGTAGCGCGGCAGTCCGGCCTTTTCCAGCAGCAGCACCCGGCGTCCGGCGACGGCGGCGGCGTACGCCGCGGAGGCCCCGGCGGGCCCGGCACCGACGACGACCACGTCCCAGACGGGGTCGTCGTCCGCCTGCCCGCCCGGTACGCCGTCCGTGACCGGCTCGTCCGGGGGCGCTGCGGCACCGTCGCCGCTGTCCCCCGCAGCGCCCGGGACGTACGAACCGCCCCTGCTCTCCGGCCCCTTCGGCCCGCCTCCCGGGGACTCCTCCCAGCTGCTCCCGGCGTCGCCCCGGCCCTCTGCCCCGGCTGCGTCCTCGCTGCTCACGATGTGCTTCCACTCCGCTCGACCTCGGCTTGGTGTGGCCGGTCGCATACTACGGCGCCGCTCGGGCGGGCCCCGCTGTGGGAGGATCATCGCCGACCTCAGGGCAGGTCCGCCGCGGATGCGCCGTACCCGGACACCGCGCGGCGGACTGCCGAACACCGCGCCCACAAGGAGCGTTCCATGACTCTCAGTCCGGCTCGCGGGGACGAGCAGCAGCCCGGCGCCGCCCGCGGTACCGACGGCGGCCGTGACAGCGCTGACAGCCGCACCGCGGCGATCAGGACGGCCGTCTCCGCCGGCATGCCGCGTGCCCGGACCGAGCTCGCCGAACTGGTCGCCTTCCGCTCGGTGGCCGATCCCGGGCAGTTCCCCAGGAGCGAGTGCGAGGGCGCCGCACGCTGGGTCGCGGACGCCCTGCGCGGTGAAGGCTTCGAGGACGTGGAGGTGTTCGGCACGCCGGACGGCACCGAGTCCGTCTACGGTCTGCTGCCGGGTCCGGAAGGCGCCCCGACGGTGCTGCTCTACGCCCACTACGACGTGCAGCCGCCGCTGGACGAAGACGCCTGGCACACGCCGCCGTTCACGCTGACGGAGCGCGACGGACGCTGGTACGGACGCGGGGCCGCCGACTGCAAGGGCGGAATCCTCATGCATCTCCTGGCACTTCGCGCGCTGCGGGCCGAGGGCGGACTGCCGGTCACCGTCAAGTTCATCGCGGAAGGGTCCGAGGAGCAGGGCACGGGCGGACTCCAGCAGTACGCGCAGGCCCACCCCCGGCTGCTCTCCGCCGACACCGTCGTCATCGGCGACACCGGCAACTTCCGCGCCGGTCTGCCCACGGTGACCGCCTCGCTGCGCGGGATGTCCGTGCTCCAGGTCACGGTGGAGACGCTGGAGGGCAACCTGCACTCCGGGCAGTTCGGCGGAGCCGCACCGGACGCGCTGGCGGCCCTCATCCGCATGCTCGACTCGCTGCGCGACGCCGACGGAGGCACCGTCGTCGACGGCGTACCGCCGGGCCCTGGCTGGGACGGCCTGGAGTACCCGGAGGAGGACTTCCGCAGCGACGCACGCGTGCTCGACGGGGTCTCACTGACCGGCTCGGGAAGCGTCGCGGACCGCATCTGGGCGCAGCCCTCGGTCACCGTGCTGGGCATCGACTGCCCGCCCGTCGTCGGCGCCACCGCCTCCGTGCAGGCGAGGGCACGGGCCTCGGTCAGCCTGCGGGTGCCGCCGGGCGCGGACACGGAGAAGATGACCGCGCTCCTCATCTCGCACCTGGAGTCGCACGCCCCCTGGGGCGCACGCGTGACCATCGAACGGACGGGAAACGGCCAGCCCTTCAGCGCGGACACCTCGTCTCCGGCGTACCGGGCCATGGCCGTCGCGCTCAGCGCCGCGTACGACGGGCAGGAGATGCAGATCGCCGGCCAGGGGGGCTCCATCCCGCTCTGCGCCACCCTCGCCTCGCTGTACCCGGAGGCGGAGATCCTCCTGCTCGGGCTGAGCGAACCCGCGGCGCAGATCCACGCGGTCAACGAGAGCGTCTCGCCTGAGGAGTTGGAGCGGCTGTCGGTCGCGGAGGCGCTCTTCCTGCGGGAGTACGCCGAGCGCGCCTGAACCTCGCGGGCACGGTCACGGTTCACGGGGGCCGGCGGCGCGCGCCGCCGGCCCCCGGCGGTGCTGCCGTCGGAGCCCGGCAGTCCGAGCGGAGCCGGTGGTCATGTCATCGGGATGCCGGACGCCTGCGACCGGGCCGTTCCGGGGACGGGCACGCCCGCGACCGCCTGGGCAGGGGGTCCACCCGGATCAGGGATGCCGTCGAGCCGGCGTTCGCCGCGGTGACAACGGCCGGTCTGGTGGGCCGGGTTGCCGGTGGACGACGAGGCTCCGCCCATGATCTCGCCGGAGGGACCTACGCCGCGTCGCGCCCGTTCTGCTCGCCGACCGGGACGCCCGCCTCCAGATAGAGGGAGCGTCCCGTCTTCCGGGCCCGCAGGGCTCCGCGGAGCCTCTCCAGGCGTACGGGCGGCAGAAGTTCGGCGGCCTCGGCCTCGGTGACGAAGCGCCAGCCGCGCAGTTCCGCGCCCGGCAGCAGCATCCGGTCGGCTTCCTCCGCGGCCAGGCGGCCGCCGTCGAAGAGAAGGCGGATCCCGCCGTACCCGGGGGGACGGGGCGGCTCCCAGTCGGTGACGAGGAGCCGCGGGGCCGACTTCAGCCGCAGTCCCAGCTCCTCGGCGACCTCCCGCAGGCCGGCGCGCGCGGGCGCCTCGCCGGGCTCGACGACGCCGCCGGGGAACTCCCAGCCCGGCTTGTAGGTGGGGTCGACGAGCAGCACCCTGTCGTGCTCGTCGAAGAGCAGGACTCCCGCGGCTACGGTCTCGGCCTTCGGCTCGGGCGTCTGGACGATCTCCAGGGTCCCGGCGCCCTCGCGCAGCGCACCCGCCACTTCCTCCGCGGTCTGCCGGGGCGTGAGCCGCGAGGTCTCCACCGTGTGTGCGTCCGCGGTGAGCCAGCCCAGCGCGGCGCGGTAGGCGGTCAGCTGCCCGCGGCACCAACTCCGGTCCGGACGGCCCGCGGTGTCGTCCGTCTGGTCGATCCGCGTCCGAAGGATCGTTTCATCCGCGTGGAGAAGAACGTGTCGCACGGGTATCCGGCGGGCGGCGAGCGCGCCGAATATCTCGTCCCGGTACTCCTGCCGCAGCAGCGTCATGGGAACGATCAGCGGGCCCGGCACCTCGGTGAGCAGCGCCGCGGCGGTGTCCGCCACGAGGCGCCGCCAGGACGGAAGTTGCTGGTAGTGGTCGACCTGAGAGAGCCGTTCCTTGGGCAGCATGTCTCTCAGCGCCGTGCCGATCAGGGCCGGGTCGCACAGGGTGCTCCCCGGGATCAGATCCAGGAGTTCGTGCGCCGCGGTGGTCTTGCCCGCGCCGAAGGCGCCGTTGAGCCACACGATCACGGTCGGTTCCCCCTCTGCCGTCGCCCCCCGTTTCACGCTGCCCGCTCAACCCTGCCACGGAAACGCGCGGGGGCGGCGCCGTCGCAAAACCCTGGCGCACGCGGCGGATTTCACCACTTCGGGGCGCCGAGGGACAGCCGGAAGGCCCACGAACTGGGACGACGCGGACGACAAGGACGACGCGGACGTTCAGGCCGTCACGGGCGGACACCAGCCCGGGTCGCGGCCGCTCAGCGCGAGCAGTTCGTCGAAGAGGGACGCGTCGTCGGGCACGGGGAAGGGCTCACCGAAGACGTTCATCTTCCGCCCCATGGGGGCCAGTTCCCGCCAGCCCTCCAGGAGCACCGGAAGACTCGGCTCGTACGGAGTGAAGTCCTGCCCGGTGGCACGTGCGAGGTCCCAGGCGTGCACGGTCAGATCGCCGAGCACCATTCCCCCGACGGTGCGCTGCGGCAGCCCCATGCCCTGCGAGGTGCCCTCCAGCGCGCCCGGTGCCGCCCAGGCGTCCACCAGGCGCGCGGTCTCCTCGTCGAAGCGTGCCCGCCAGTCGCTGCCGCCGCCCACGTAGCCGGGTGTCGTGGAGAAGTCGGCGGTGCCCTTCGCGGCGAGGGCCTGGAAACTCACCACCACATGCATGAGGTGGTCGAGCAGGGCCCGTACGTCGTACTCGCTGCAGGGTGTCGGGGCGCCCAGCTGTCCCTCGCGCACTCCGCGCACGACGGGGCGGGCGGCGCGGGCGGCGCCTTCCAGCAGTCCGGAGATTTCGTTCGTCATGTCCGGAACGCTACGGCGGAGCGCGCACCCGGGATTGAAGAAACACGACACCCCGGCAGGCATAGGATCGCCGGCATGGCAGGTCGGCACGGCCGGGACGGCGGGACGGGGCCCGGTCCCGGGCCGAGGAGGTCCGAGGCCGGGCCCGCATACGGCGCGGACTCGCCGCGCGGCGACACCCGGGGGATCGTCGGCGCGGGCGAGCTCTTCTCCCGCGTGCGCTTCCGGCGCCGGGCGGCCGCCGGGCCGCTGCGCCCGTACGTGGAGCACTACTGGCTGATCGACTGGGACCTGGAGCGGCCCCACCTCTCCCAGGTCGTGCCGCACCCCTCGGTCAACATCGTCTTCCAGCGCCACGGTGCGGGACCGCCCGGCGCCGAGGTGGCGGGCGTGGGGCTGGGCCTGTTCTCGATCACGCTGGAGGGGACGGGCCGGGTCTGCGGCGTGCAGTTCCGCCCGGGCGGCTTCCGGCCGTTCCTCACCCGCCGTGGCCACGGGACCGTCGGAGAGCTGACCGGCCGGAGGGAGCCGCTCAGCGAGGTCTTCCCGGCCGCTGACGGCGTCTCCTTCGTCCCCGGCACGGTTCTGACACCCGCCGAGGAGGACGAGAGGGTCGCGGCGCTGGACGCCTTCCTGCTGGGCCTCGGCCCGGAACCCGACCCCGCGGCCGGGCGCGCCATGGAGCTGGCACATCTCGTACGTACCGACCGCGGCATCACCCGCGTCGAGCAACTCGCCCGCCACGAAGGGGTGTCGGTGCGTTCGCTGCAGCGGCTCTTCGCCAACTGCGTCGGTGTGAGCCCCAAGTGGGTCATCCTGCGCTACCGCATCCACGAGGCGCTGGAGCAGGCAGCCGGGCATCCGGACATCGACTGGGCGCGGCTGGCCGGCGAACTCGGCTACAGCGACCAGGCGCACCTCGTGCGGGACTTCACCGGCACGGTCGGGCTGCCGCCGGCGGAGTACGCACGCGCCGCCGGCGGACCCGCGTCGTACCTTGACTCCTCACCGGGGTCCGCGGGTCACTAGGCTGCCTCCGTGCGCTCCGGCTCCCCCGACACGGGCTCCCCTCGCGCGGCAGGCGCCGTGGAGGGCCACGGGGGGCGGCTCCGTTTCGCCGTGCTGGGCCCGGTCCGCGTGTGGTCGGGCGGGACTCTCCTCCCCCCGGGTTCGCCCCGGCAGCAGGCGCTGCTGGCGGCATTGCTGCTGCGCGGAGGCCGCACCGCGACGGCCTCCGAGCTCATCGACGCCGTCTGGGGGGAGAACCCGCCGGAGGCCGCGGTCGCCTCGCTGCGCACGCACGCCTCGCGGCTGCGCAAAGCCCTCGGTCCGGACGGAGGGCGGAGCCTGCTGAGCAGCTCCGGCGGCTACGCGCTTCGGGTGGAGCGCGGGGCGCTCGACCTCGATGTCGCCGAGGAGTACGCGGCGCGGGCCGGCAAGGCGGAGAGCGACGGCGAACCCGGCACGGCGAGGAACCTGCTCGAAGCCGCTCTCGCGCTGTGGGAGGGCGAGACGATGGCCGGTGTGCCGGGTCCGCACGCCGGCGCGCAGCGCGCCCGCATCGAGGAGCGGCGGCTTCAACTCCTCGAAGCCAGACTGGAGATGGACCTGCGCACGGGCCGTCACGCGCAGGCGGTGACCGAACTGACGGCGCTGACGTCGGCCCATCCCCTCCGCGAGCGGCTGCGGGCGCAGCTGATGGTGGCGCTGTACCGCAGCAACCGCCAGGCCGAGGCGCTCGGTGTCTACTCGGACTGCAGACGGCTGCTGGCCGGCCACTCGGGCGTCGGGCCTTCCCGGCAGCTGCGTGAGCTGAACCGGCGGATCCTCCAGGCCGATCCCTCGCTGGCGGCGCCCTCGGGCACGCTCGGCTCCGGGGCGTCCCCCATGCTGCTGCATCCGGCGGGGACCTCGCTCTCCTCCGGCGGCTTCACGGGGCGGGGCGCGGTGGTGAAGGAACTCGTACGGCGGCTGGCCGGCGACGACGGGCAGCTGACGGTGATCGCGGGCATCGCGGGTGTGGGCAAGACGGCGCTCTCGGTGCACGTGGCCCACGCTGCCCGGGCGCTCTTCCCGGACGGTCAGCTCCAGGTCGATCTGCGGGGCGCCGGCGCCGGGGCGCTGGAGCCCAGGGACGTACTCGGAACCTTTCTGCGGGCGTTGGGCACCGCGCCCTCGGCCGTGCCCGACTCCACGGACGAACGAGCGGCCCTGTACCGGTCGTTGCTGCACGGACACCGGTTTCTCATCGTGCTCGACAACGCGCGCGACGCGGCCCAGGTCCGTCCGCTCCTGCCCGGCACCCCCGACTGCGCCGTGCTGGTCAACAGCCGCAGCCGTATGGCGGACCTGGCGGGGGGCCACCTCGTGGAACTCGACGTGATGGAGCCCGAGGACGCCCTGGAGCTGTTCACGAACATCCTCGGCGAGGAACGCACCGCCCGGGAGCGCGACGCCGCTCTGGACGCCGTAGCGGCCTGCGGCTTCCTGCCGCTGGCGATACGCATAGCCGCCTCACGGCTGGCGTCCCACGGCGACTGGACGCTCTCCGGGTTCACGGCCAGGCTCGCCGACAAGCGGAACCTGCTGAACGAGCTGCGTACGCACGACCTCGCGGTGGCAGCGGCCTTCCGCCTGAGCTATGACCGCCTGACGCCGCAACAGGCCCGCGCCTTCAGGCTGCTGGGCCTTCAGGACCACCCGGAGATCTCCCTGCATGCCGCGGCGGCGCTGCTGGACCTCGGCCCGCACGACACCGAGGAGGTCCTGGAGTCCCTCGTCGACACCTCCCTGCTGGAGTCGGCCGCCGCCGGCCGGTACCGCTTCCACGACCTCATCCGCCTCTTCGCGCGCACCCGCGCCTACGTCGACGAGGAGCCGCGCCGGCGGCTCGGCGCGCACTCCCGGCTGCTGGACTTCTACCTCGCGACCACCGCCGGCGTGTATGCCCTGGAGCGCCCGGCTCAGCCGCTGGTGGACCATCTGGAACCCACCGTCCATCCGGGTCTGGTCTTCCCCGGCAGAGCGCACGCGCTGGAGTGGCTCTTCTCCGAGGAGCGCTGCATGCTCGCCTGCGCCGCCCAGCTCACCGGCAGCGGCTTCCTGCGGCGTTCCGTCGATCTGGTGCGGCTGCTGTCCGACCTTGCAGGCGACACCTCCGACTCGCGTCATATCGAGAGGGTGAGCAGCACCCTGCTGACGGCCGCGTGCGCGGCCGGTGACGAGCACGCGCAGGCCCGTATGGAGGTGACGCTGAGCTGGACCGAGATCGTCGCAGCGCGATTCGACGAGGCGGACAGGCACGCGCGAGCGGCCGTGGCGCTCGCGGCCTCGGCCGGAGACCGGTGCACGGCGTCGACGGCCATGAACGACCGCGGCATCGTCGCGCTCCAGCAGAACCGGCCGGGCGACGCCGAAACCCTCCTGCGCGAGGCCCTGGAGGCCTTCCGCGCCGACGGCAACAGACCGGCGGAGGCCAGCGCTCTGTGCAATCTCTCCCGTGCTCATCTGGCGGCCGGCCAGGTCGAGGAAGCGGTCCGCCTGGCCCGGCAGGGGGTCGGCATCTACCGGCAGACCGGCGCGACCATGCGGCTCGCGAACGCCATGTACGCGCTGGGCACCGCCCTGACCCGGTCCGGCGGACTCGCGGAGGCCGCGGACCGTCTCACCGATGCGCTGGCCGTCTTCCGGAGCAGCCGCCACCGGTTCTGGACGGGGATGACACACCTCCGGCTCGCCGAGGTGCACCTGGCGGCACGACGTCACGCCGAGGCGGCCGACGAGGCGGAGCGAGCCGTGGCGTTGCTGCGCGGATGCGGGGAGCTGTGGAGCGCCCGGACCCTGACCGTGCTGGGCCGGGCGCTGCACGGCACGGGCGAGACCCAACGGGCGCGGATGTGCTGGCGGGAGGCGCTGACCGTGTGTGAGCGACTGGGCTCCCACGACAGCGAGGAGCTGAGATCCCTGCTCGCCGGGCACGGCTCGGACGGCCCGCCCTGACGGCCGGGCGCGGTGCCGGCCCCTGCGCTGCGGGGGGCCGCGCGCGGTGCCGGAGCCGTGGCCTCCCGCGCGCACGCGTGCGGGGCGCGGTGCGCGCCGTCAGTGGCAGCCCAGGTTCCGGCAGGCCGCCGCCGCCCCGATGAGTCCGGCGTCGGTTCCCATCTGCGCCGGCACGATCTCCAGGCCCTGCACGAACGACAGCGTCGCGTAGTCGCGCAACGCCCGCCGCAGCGGCGCGAAGAGGACCTCGCCGGCCTTCGCGACTCCCCCGCCGAGCACCGCTATCTCGACCTCCACGAGCGTGGCCGTGGCGGCGATGCCGGCGGCCAGCGCCCGGGCCGCGCGCTCGAACGAGGCGATGGCGACGGGGTCGCCGTCCCTGGCCGCCGCGGCGACGGCGGCGGCGGAGGCGTCGCCGTCCGGACCCGGGCGCCAGCCCCGGTCCAGCGCGCGGCGGGCGATGTTGGGTCCGCTGGCGATGCGTTCGACGCAGCCCCGCCCGCCGCAGGGGCAGCTGTCGCCGTCCAGGTCGACGCTGATGTGGCCGATGTGCCCCGCGTTCCCGCTGGGGCCGGGGTGCAGTTCGCCGCCGAGGACCAGTCCGCCGCCGACGCCGGTGGAGACCACCATGCACAGCGCGCCCGTACGCCCGCGCGCCGCTCCCTGCCAGTGCTCGGCCGCGGCCATCGCCACGCCGTCGCCGACGAGGGTCACCGGCAGCCCGCCCGTACGTTCGCGGACGCCCTGGAGGAGTGGATACTCGCGCCAGCCCGGGATGTTGACCGGCGAGACCGTGCCTGCCTTGGCGTCGACCGGCCCCGCGCTGCCGATGCCGACGGCGCGGACGCCGGGCCACATCGCCGACGCGGCGAGCTCCTCCAGGACCTCACCCAGGGCTGCCATGACCTGCTCGCCCTCCCCCTGGGGCGGCGTCGGGCGCTGTGCCCGCAGGAGCAGGCCGCCGCCGCTGTCCACCAGAGCGCCCGCGATCTTGGTGCCGCCGATGTCGAGGGCGGCCACGAGGTCCGTGTGCATGGGTGATGTTCTCCCGGGGAGGGGGCCGGAGACCCGCCCCCGGCCGGGAACGGTCGAGAGATCAGTCTGGCGTTTTGTGACAACGTTGTCCAGACTGCTGTGCGAGGCAGCTATGCTGCTCGCTGCCACTCCACGCATCAAGGGGGACCCGACAGCCGTGACCGAGACCGTACGATCCGCCGCATCCCGCGCGTCCGGGGCCCGTTACGGCAACCGGCCCACCATGAAGGACGTCGCCGCCCGCGCCGGAGTCGGCCTCAAGACGGTCTCCAGAGTCGTCAACGGCGAGGCGGGGGTCTCGCCCGACACGGAACGCCGCGTGCAGGAGTCGATCACCGCTCTGGGGTTCCGGCGCAACGACAGCGCGCGCATCCTCCGCAAGGGCCACACCGCCAGCATCGGGCTCGTGCTGGAGGATCTCGCCGATCCCTTCTACGCACCGCTGAGCCGGGCGGTGGAGGAAGTCGCCCGCGCACACGGGGCACTGCTGATCAACGGCTCCAGCGCCGAGGACCCCGAGCGTGAGCAGGAGCTGGTCCTCGCCCTGTGCGCGCGGCGCGTCGACGGCCTCGTCATCGTCCCGGCCAGCGACGACCACCGCTATCTGGAACCGGAGATGGCCGCGGGTGTGGCCACCGTCTTCGTCGACCGCCCCCCGGGCAACGTCGAGGCGGACCAGGTGCTCGTCGACAGCTTCGCCGGTGCCCGCGAAGGCGTCGCGCATCTCATAGCGCACGGACACCGGCGCGTCGGCTTCATCGGCGACGTGCCCCGCATCCACACCGCGCACGAGCGGATAAGGGGTTACGAGGCGGCGATGTCCGGCGCGGGGCTCCCCGTGCACCCGGGCTGGCTGGCACCGGGCTCCACGGACCCCGGGCGGGTGCGCGCGGACGCCGAACGCATGCTGAACGGGCCCGAGCCGGTCACCGCGGTCTTCGCGGGCAACAACCGTGTGACGGTCACGCTGGTGCGGGTGCTGGCGGAACTCGACCGCCCCGTCGCGCTCGTCGGCTTCGACGACTTCGAACTCGCCGACATGCTCTCGCCCCCGGTGACCGTCGTGGCGCAGGACCCGGCCCAACTCGGCCGCACGGCCGCCGGTCTGCTCTTCCGGCGGCTGGAGGGCGCACACGACCCGCCGTGCCTGATGACGCATCCGACGACGCTGATCACGCGGGGATCGGGCGAACTGCCCCCTGCCTGAGGGCACTTGGCGGCTTCCCCGGGGGGCAGCGGACCCAGGCAGCAGACCCAGGCAGCGGACCGGCCGCGGTACACCGGCTGCGGCGAAGTGCCGCCCGGCGCAACGGCACTTGGACACCCGGCCCCGGCCCGTCTCCCGCGCCGCCGCGCCGGTCAGGCGGGGAGGACCGAGCCGAAGAGGGCTTCCGCCGCGTCCACGGCCGCCGCCAGGGCCTCCGGCTGCGTGCCCGCCGCTGCGAGTACGCCGTCGACGCCGCGCAGCCCCGCGCGGTCCAGCAGCGTCTTCTCATTGGTCACCCAGTCCCCACGCGCGGCGAGGACGGCGTGCGCATGCTGCATCGCGGCGACGGCGATCGTGCCGGCGACTTCGGTACGGCCGCCACGCGGAACGTGGTTGGCCCTGGCATAGGAGAGCGTGGCCCCGGCCGTCTCCCGCCACCACGCGGAAGCCGAGGTACGCAGCGCGGAGGGGTAGGCCGGGCGGGGCAGTTCGCCGCGCAGCACCTCGTTCAGGGCGAGTTCGCCGACCACGAGGTAACTGGGGATGCCCGCCAGGTGGAACATGAGCTGCTCCCGGTGGAAGCGCCCCTGCTCGGCCTCCGCGATCTCGTGCTCCACCACGTCGAGATCGCGGTAGTGGACGTCCGTACGGCGGCCGTCGACGGTCAGCCAGGCGCCTCCGTTGAAGACGCCGCCGCCCCACTCGCCGATTCCGCTCACCTCGCCCGGCCAGCCGAGCGCGCGCAGATCGCCGGGATCGAAGGCGCCCCGGTAGTAGAGGGCGAAGTCCCAGTCGCTGCCCGGACGTTGAGTGCCCTGGGCGCGGGACCCGCCGAGGGCGACGGCTTCGACGGCGGGCAGCGCGGCGAGCGCGTCGGCGACGTGGTCGGGGAAGGCCTGATCGTCCATGCCGGACAGGTATACCCGCCCGGCCGGAGCTGTGCCGTACGCCCGCGTTCCCGTCCGGCGGTTCGGCGCGGGGCGGGCCCGGCGGGCGTCAGCGCACCGGGAGGCCGGCGGGCGTCAGCACACCGGGAGACCCGGCACGGGCTTGTCGTTGTCTCCGCCCTTGATGTAGACGTCGCTCACGAACACGCGCTTGTTGCCGCTGTCGTCGTCCGTCTTCGCCCACCAGACGTTCGTCCAGCGTCCGGAGGTCTCGCGGTGCCGGAGCTTGGCCTGGCAGAAGAAGTAGTTGGTTCCCGCGTTGAGCCGGCCGACCGGCTTGTGCTGTGCGTTGTAGGACGTAGCAGCCTTCCACACCGTGCAGTCGAACTTCTCCTTCGTGCCGGGCCTGGGATGGCAGACCGGGTCGGGGCCGGGTGCGCCGCCGCTGCCGCCCGCGCTGCTTCCGCCCGAACCGGACGAGCCCGGCGGGCCGCCGGAGTCCGCTCCGCCAGGTCCCTTGCCACCGCTGCCCCCGTCGGCGCCCTTGCCGCCCCGGCCGTCCTTGCCGCCGGAGGGGCCGCCTGCCGAGGCGCCCGGCTTGGAGCCCGCGCTCTTGTCACCGCCCGGTGGCGGCCCGGCTTTCTCCGGGACGCTGCCGCCGCCCTTGCCGGACTCCTGCTTTCCTGCCCCGGGGGAGCCGGCCTCGCCGGAGCCGCCGCCCGCGCGGGCGCCTTCGCCGCCCGTCCCCGACATGACGGCGTACGTGGCGCCGGCACCCGTCAGCAGGACCGCGGTCACCGCGGCGGCGACGGCAGCGCGTCGCCGCCGGCCGCCCGCCCGCTCGCCCCGCGTACGGACGGTGTGCTGGTCGGTGTCCCTGCCCGGGGCGGAAGCGGGTCCGGCAGCGGAAGCGGACACGGAGGCGGCGCCCGGCACCTGGCCGGGCCGCGAGCCGAACCCGCCCCGCGCACCGTGGTGTTGAGGCCGCCGGCCGCTGCCGCCCGGGGCGGCGGCCTTCCCGCCGTCCCCTGAGCCGGGGCCCTGCTCCTGCGCCGTCCTGCCCAGCCGCATCGTCGCGGACGGGCCGGCCGGCGGCGGCGTGCCCTTGGCAACCGCGTCCAGCAGGGCCGTCGCGCGTTCGGCGTCGGCACGCCTGCCCGGGTCCTTCTCCAGCAGTTCCGCCAGTACGGGCCCGAGCGGCCCGGCACGCAGGGGTTCGGGCAGCGGTTCGACGACGATCGCGTTGAGGGTGGACCAGGTCGAGGTGCGGCGGAAGGGGGCGGCGCCCTCGACCGCGGCGTAGAGGGTCGCGCCCAGCGCCCACACGTCGCAGGCCGCACGGGGCGCTTCGCCACGGGCCCGCTCCGGCGCCAAGTAGTCGAGAGAGCCGACGAGTTCGCCGCTTCCCGTCAGCTGCGTACTGGCTCCGTCGTCCGGGTCCTCCACCGCGGCGATGCCGAAGTCGGTGAGGACGACCCGCTCCGAGCCGTTCTCCAGCAGCACGTTGCCGGGCTTGACGTCGCGGTGGAGGACACCGGCCCGGTGGGCGGCCGCGAGGGCGTCCATCACCTTCGCGCCGATGGCGGCGGCCTCGCGCGGTTCGACCGTGCCGCGTTCGCGGAGCACGTCGTCCAGCGAGGGACCCTCGATCAGCTCCATCACGATGACGGGACGGCCCTCGTGCTGGGCGACGTCGTGCACCGAGACGACTCCGGCGTGCCGTACGCGCGCGGCTGCCCGCGCCTCGCGCTGCATCCGGGTCCGCAGCTCGTCCAGTTCACCGCCGGCCGCGTCGGTGAAGGTCCGCAGTTCCTTGACGGCGACCTCTCTGCCGAGCACCTCGTCGACCGCGCGCCAGACCACGCCCATGCCCCCGCGGCCGAGACGCCCCGTCACCCGGTAGCGGCCGGCGAGGACGCGGCCGGCCTCCGCCGGGCCGGTGCTCCGTCCTGCCGGTCCGCCGCCGTCGCCCGCGGGGCCCGGCTGCCCGATCCCGCCGCTCTCGGGCGGCTGCTCCCCCGGTGTCCGCACTGCCCGTCCCCTCTTGCCGCGTACCGCTTCGTCGCGTGAAGGGCAAGACTACGGGCCTCAGTTGACTTCTGCCTCCGTGGGCCGTCCGGCGAAGTGGCCCAGATCCGCGCGGGTCAGTCCCGAGTGCCTGGCCACCTCTCCGGGCGAGAGCGCGCCGCAGTCCAGGCCACGCATCAGGTAGCCGCTGAGTGCGCGGGCGGTCGCGGGTTCGTCCATCACCGCGGCGTCGGCCCCGGCGTTGCCGGTGTAGGCGGCGAGCCGGGCGGCGGCGCGCTCCATGCCCTCGCGGTAGAAGGCGTAGACGGCGGCGTAGCGGGTGGGCAGATGGCCGGGATGCATGTCCCAGCCCTGGTAGTAGGCGCGGGCCAACGACCGCCGTACGAGGGCGTGATGGTGCCGCCACGCCTCGTGTACCTGCTCCCTCGTGCCGCTGGGGACGATGTTCGTCGAACCGTCCGACAGGCGCACGCCCGTCCCCGCCGCGGCGGTCTGCATCACCGCCTTGGCGTGGTCGGCGACGGGATGGTCCATGGCCTGGTGTGCGGCGCTCACCCCGCAGGCGGCGCTGTAGTCGAACGTCCCGTAGTGGAGCGAGGTGGCACGGCCCCCGGCGGCGTCGATCATCAGCGCGACGGTGGCGCGTCCGTCTGCGCCGAGGACGGACTGCGTCGTCTCGATCTGGATCTCGAAGCCGAGGCGCCCCGCCGGCAGCCCGCGTGCCGCCTCGAACTCCCCGCACAGCCGCGCCATCGCGGCCACCTGCTCGGGGTGGCTGACCTTGGGCAGGGTGAGCACGAGGCCGTCCGGCAGCCCGCCGGTCTCCAGCAGGCCGGTGAGGAAGATGTCGAGAGTGCGGATGCCCCTCTCGCGCACGCCGGCTTCCATGCACTTCATGCGGATGCCCGTGTACGGGGGTGCGCCGCCTTCCTCGTGGCCGGCGCGGACGACACGGGCCGCCGCGGCGGCCGCCGCGTCCTCCTCCGCGTCGGAGCGGATGCCGTAGCCGTCCTCGAAGTCGATGCGCAGGTCCTCCACGGGCTCGCGCTCCAGCTTCGCCCGTACGCGCTCGTACACGGGCGCCGCGAGATCCTCGCGCAGGCCGAGCACGGCCGCCAGCGAGGCCGCGTCCGGGGCGTGTTCGTCGAGCAGGTCCCGTGCCTGCTCGCCCCATGCGCGCACGGTGCCGGGCGTGACGGCGTCGGCGGGCACATAGACGGTGTGCACGGGCTGGCGCGTGCCCGGCTCGCCCGGGTACCGGCGGGCGAGTTCGGCGTCGACGGGGGCGAGCCGCGCCGCGATGTCCGCGCTCACGCTCTCCGCCAGGCTCGTGGCTGCGGTCCCGTCCTCGGTCACGCCTTCACCCAACTTTCCGCTCTGTGGAATCAACAATTCGTAGAACGAAGCTATCCAGGGCTGTCGAGGCTGGTCAACCACGCACCGGCGGCCGCTGCCCGTGACGGACGGGCCGGAGTCACCAGCTCGCGTGCAGCGGCTCGCCTTCCGCGTAACCCGCGGCGCTCTGCACGCCCACGACGGCCTTCTCCGCGAACTCCTCCAGCGAGCCCGCTCCGGCGTAGGTGCACGAGGAGCGCACGCCCGCGATGATCGAGTCGATGACGTCCTCGACACCGGGCCGTGCCGGGTCGACGAACATCCGCGAGGTGGAGATCCCCTCCTCGAACAGGGCCTTGCGTGCACGGTCGTACGCCGACTCCTCGCTCGTGCGGTTGCGTACGGCGCGTGCGGAGGCCATGCCGTAGGACTCCTTGTAGGCCCGTCCGTCGGCGGTCTGCTGCAGGTCGCCCGGCGACTCGTACGTACCGGCGAACCACGAGCCGATCATGACGTTGGACGCACCGGCGGCGAGCGCCATGGCCACGTCGCGCGGATGCCGCACACCGCCGTCGGCCCACACGTGCTTGCCGGACTTCCGTGCCTCCGCGGCGCATTCGAGCACGGCGGAGAACTGGGGGCGGCCGACACCGGTCATCATCCTGGTCGTGCACATGGCGCCCGGCCCGACGCCGACCTTGACGATGTCGGCCCCGGCCTCGATGAGGTCGCGTACGCCCTCGGCGGCGACGATGTTCCCCGCGACGACGGGCACTTGGGGGTCGAGGGCCTTCACGGCGCGCAGCGCGTCGACCATGCGCTCCTGGTGGCCGTGGGCGGTGTCGACGACGAGCGTGTCCACTCCCGCCTCGAGCAGGGCGCGTGCCTTGCCCGCCACGTCGCCGTTGATACCCACCGCGGCGGCCACGCGCAGCCGGCCGGCCGCGTCGGTCGCCGGGGTGTAGAGCGTGGCGCGCAGCGCGCCCTTGCGGGTCAGGATGCCCACGAGGCGTCCGTCGGCGTCCACGGCGGGGGCGAGCTTGCGGTGTGCGCTGTCGAGCTGGTCGAAGGCCTCGCTCGGGTCGACGTCCGCCTTGAGCACGAGCAGATCGCGGGACATCACCTCCGACAGCTGCGTGAAGCGGTCCACGCCGGTCAGGTCGGACTCGGTGACGACGCCCACGGGCCGTCCCTCCTGGACCACGACGCCCGCTCCGTGCGCGCGCTTGGGCAGCAGCGACAGCGCGTCGGCGGCTGTCTGGTGCGGCGCGAGCGTGATCGGGGTGTCCAGTACCAGGTGGCGGCGCTTGACCCAGGCGGTGACCTCGGTGACGACGTCGATCGGGATGTCCTGCGGGATGACGGTGAGACCGCCGCGGCGTGCCACGGTCTCGGCCATGCGCCGGCCCGCGATGGCCGTCATGTTGGCGACGACCAGGGGGATCGTGGTGCCGCTGCCGTCGCGGGACGCGAGGTCCACGCCCTGCCGGGAGCCGACCGCGGAGTGGCGGGGCACCATGAACACGTCGTCGTACGTCAGGTCGTACGGGGGCTGCTGGTCGTTCAGAAATCGCATACCGGCTCTCTCACCTGTGTCGTCGCTCCATGCGGGGGTGCGCCCCCGGCGTGGCCGGGGGACCCCCACCCAGCGGTGGCTGGGGGAAGGTGGGGAGTGAATGCCGGAGGCGGAGTGTCCCCTTCGGTGCTCCTACTCCATCATCCCCGACCGGGCGCGGGGGCGGCGAACCGGCCCCTTCCGAGATGGGTCACGGCGCCTGCCCCGGGGGGCTTCCCGGCCTGTTGCACGCCCGCCGGGAGCACATCTAGTGTCCCGCTTGGACACATGAATCCATCCATGTTTGGGGGGCAGCAGGTGAGCAGGGCTCTCCCCACGTCCCAGCGCGCCTACCAGTACGCGAAGGACCGCATACTCGACGGAATCCTCGCCGGAGGCGACCTGATCAGCGAGGGCACGGTCGCCGAGGCTCTCGGCATCAGCCGTACGCCCGTTCGTGAGGCCTTCCTGCGGCTGGAGTCCGAGGGGCTGCTGCGGCTCTACCCCAAGCGGGGCGCGGTGGTGGTGCCGGTCTCCGCGAAGGAGGTGGAGACCGTACTGGAGACGAGAGAGCTGATCGAGTCCTTCGCCGCGGAGAAGGTCTCCTCCCTCGGCGCGGCTGCTCTGGAACGGCTCGTGGAGGAGCTCCGCGACCAGCTCCAGGAGCAGAAGAAGCTGCGCGAGGCCGGCGACGGCAAGGCGTTCGTCGCCGCCGACCAGGTCTTCCACCAGCTCATCGTGCAAGCGGCCGACAATCCGATCCTGCTGGACCTGTACGCGGGACTGCGCGACCGCCAGCAGCGCATGGGCCTGTACGCGGTCTTCAACGACAGCGACCGGCTGCGCGCCACGAACCACGAGCACGTCGAACTCGTCGCCCTGCTCGAGAAGGGCGACCTGGCGGCGTACCGGGCGGCGCTGCGCGGGCACCTGCGTGGCACCCGCGCAGCGGTACTCGGGCTTCAGGACAGCAGCATCCAGCCCAGCACGGACGTGGACTGAAGGAAGACCAGGACGCACATCAGGAGCAGCAGCGCCAGGCTCCAGCCGACGACCTTCCTCAGCAGTTCCGGCTCCCGTCCGCCCAGGCCCGTGGCGGCAGCGGCGATGGCGAGGTTCTGCGGGGAGAGCATCTTGCCCAGGACGCCTCCCGAGCTGTTGGCCGCGGCCAGCAGCTCCGGCGCGTAGCCGGAGTTCTTGGCGGCCGTCACCTGGAGGATGCCGAAGAGGGCGTTCGCCGAGGTGTCGGACCCCGTGACCGCCACTCCGAGCCAGCCCAGCACGGGTGAGAGGAAGGCCAGTGCGGGTCCGGCACCGGCGATGAAGTGGCCGATGGTGGAGGTCTGGCCGGACAGGTTCATCACGTACGCCAGAGCGAGCACCGTGGCGACGGTGAGGATCGCCCACCGCAGCTGGTGCAGGGTGCGCTTGTACGAACGCGCGGCGACGCCGGGCGACACGGCCAGCAGCAGGGCTGTGATCACGCCGCTGAGCAGCAGCATCGTGCCTGTCGCCGGCAGCCAGTCGAATTTGAACACGGTGGAGGCCGCGGGCTTGCCGCTGACGGGATCGGCGACGTGCAGGCCGGGCCAGTTGTAGAGGATCGTGCCCTTCTCCTCCAGCACCGTCTTCACGGCCGGCAGTTTGGTCACGGCGAAGACGATGATGATCACGGCGTACGGGAGGTAGGCCTTCACGGCGGCACCCCTGCTGTCCTCCACAGCCGTGTCCGTGCCGCCGCCCTCCGGCTTCTGCGTCGCCGTCCCGTTGCCGGTGTCCCGCGCGCCCGCTCCGGCACCGCCGTCCGCGCTGCCCGCGCTCCCCGCGCCGTCGGCGGAGCTGTCCGGGTCGTCGGAAGCGGAGTCGGTCAGGGCGCCCGCGGGCAGCGGCGTGTAGGAGCCACGTATCCGCATCACCAGTACGAGCACGCCGACGGCGACGAGCGCGGCGACGACGTCGGTGAGCTCCACGGAGAGGAAGTTGGAGGTGACGAACTGGGCCACGGCGAAGGCGAGTCCGCACGCGAGCGCGGGCCACCAGGTCTGCCTGACACCGCGCCGTCCGTCCACCATGTACACCAGCAGCACCGGTACGACCGCGGCGAGCATCGGCGTCTGCCGGCCCACCATGGAGGAGACGTCCTCCAGCGGCAGGCCCGTCAGTTCCGACAGTGTGATGACGGGCGTGCCCATCGCACCGAACGCCACAGGCGCGGTATTGGCCACCAGCGCCACCGCTGCCGCCTTGAACGGCTTGAAGCCCAGCGCGATCAGCATCACCGCGCTGATCGCGACCGGCGCCCCGAACCCGGCGAGCGCCTCAAGGAGCGCCCCGAAGCAGAAGGCGACGATGACGGCCTGCAGACGCTGGTCGTCGGAGAGCTTGCCGAAGGAGCGGCGCAGCACTTCGAAGTGTCCCGTGTCGACGGTCATCTGGTAGACCCACAGGGCGTTGACCACGATCCACATGATCGGGAACAGCCCGAACAGGGCTCCGAGCGCGGCGGAGTTGAGGCTCTGCCCGACAGGCATGCCGTACGCGGCCACCGCCACGACGATCGCCGTGGCGAGCGAGGCCATGCCGGAGAGCCATGCCTGGACGCGCAGCACGCCCAGGAGCACGAAGAAGACGACCAGCGGAAGTGCGGCGACGAGCGACGACCACCCCAGCGAACCGCCCAGCGGGTCGAGTACGGGTTGGAACACAGTGCCTCCGGTGACGAGTTGGGACTCGGGGACGGATCACCAGGGCCTGACGCCGCGTATCGAGGCGTCGACGACCTGGACGGGATGCAGCACGGGGAGCTGCTTGTCGAGATGGCGCGAAATCTGCAGCAGACAGCCGGGGTTGGCCGTCACCACGGCGTCAGGGGCCGTCGCGCGTACGTTGTCCGCCTTGCGGCGGCCGAGTTCCTCGGCCGGCCCGGGCTGGATGAGGTTGTACACGCCGGCGGAGCCGCAGCACATGTCGGCCTCGGGAATGTCGACGACGTCGAGTTCCGGGACGCTCCGCAGGACGGTGCGCGGCTGTTCGCGGACGCCCTGAGCGTGGACGAGGTGACACGCCTCGTGGTGCGCGAGCCGTGCCGGTACGGGGTGGCGGGGTGCGAGCGGGGTGAGTTCGGCGAGGAGTTCGGAGACGTCGCGGACCTTGGCCGCGAACGCCTCCGCCCGCTCGCGGTATTCGGGGTCGTCGGCGAGCAGCCTCCCGTACTCCTTCAGGGCCGAGCCGCAGCCCGCCACATTCACCACGATCACGTCGACGCCGAGCGGTTCGAAGGTGTCGATGAGCCGCCGCGCCCGCACGACGGCCTCCTCCTCGCGGCCCGCGTGCTCGCTGAGCGCGCCGCAGCAGCCCTGCGCCACGGGGGCGATCACGTCGCAGCCCTCCGCGGTCAGCACGCGGACCGTGGCCTCGTTGACCTGGGCGAAGAAGACCTGCTGCACACAGCCCGTGACCATGCCGACGGTGCGGCGCGCGGCCGGCGGCTCCGGCGCCGGGCCCGCCGGGTCCTGGCCCGCCGTCGCCGCTGCCGACTGCGGTGGCGCCCCTGTCTCCGTCTCCGCTGCCTCGCCGAGGCCCGTACGGACGGCCGGCGTGCGCTCCGGCGTCCTGCGCAGCGCCGAGCGCAGCGGCACGTCCGGCATCAGCGCCTCCAGGGCGCGCAGCCTCGCGGGAAGCCTCCGCAGCAGCCCCGTGCGGCTCAGCGCCCGGCGGATGCCCAGCCGCTGGTAGAGGGCGCCGAACACGGCGGCCACCCGCAGGCGGCGCGGGTAGGGGAAGAGGCGGAAGATCAGTCCGCGGAAGGCGCGGTCGGAGCGTGAACGCGCCCAGTTGCGTTCGATCTGCGGACGTACCGACTCGATGAGCCGGTCGTACTGCACTCCCGAGGGGCACGCCGTCACACACGCCATGCAGCCGAGACAGTTGTCGAAGTGGCCCACGGCGGCGGAGCTCAGCGGCGCCTCGCCCTCGTTGATGAGCTGCATCTGGTAAATGCGGCCCCGGGGTGAGTTCATCTCCTCACCGGTGAGGGTGTACGTGGGGCAGGCGGGCAGGCAGAAACCGCAGTGCACGCAGTCGGAGAGAAGCTCCGGGGACGGCGGGCGGTGGGCGTCGAAGCCGCCGCCCGTGGCGGGCGTCTCGGGCGTTCCACCGTGCGGCGTGGTCATCAAGTGCTCCCTACGGATGAGCCGGGGCGTGGTGTACCGGCCGGGCCGGCCGGTCAGAACCAGGGCGCGAAGCGCCCCGGTGCACACAGGTCGTCGGGGTCGAACTGCCGCTTGAGGGACCGCAGTACGGCGACGGCAGGCGGCGCGGGCCCCCACGCCGCGGCGAGGGCGTCGACGCCTTCCCGGCGCCGCCGCAGCGTCACCGAGCCTCCGGCGCCGTACACGGACTCGCGCCATGCGGTGAGGCACGCGGCGTGCTCAGCCGCGTCCCCGCCGCGCAGCACGACGGTGTGCAGGCCCTGGGCGACACCGCTGACGAGCTCCGCCTCCACGGCGCCGCCGGTGGTCAGTTCGTTCAGCCGCCGCAGCAGGGCGGGCAGCCGCGCGGGATGTGTTCCGGCGCGCAGCACGGTCTCGCCGTCCTCTCCGCGTACCAGGCGGGACAGCCGCTGCCAGGCGGCACGTGCGGCGTCCTCGCCGAGTACGCGGGCCGCCGCGAGACCGGGGACGTCCGGGGCGAGGCGGCCGCGCTCCGCGACGCTCTCCGCGGTGCCCTGGAAGCGGATCAGCAGCCGCTGCCCGTCCCACTCCACCGCGACGGGCTCCAGCGGCGAACGCATCACGGCACGCGCCGCCGTGAGCGCTCCCTCGGCGTCGTCGACGGGCAGGGCGAGGGTCGCCGTGGCTTCGGGCAGCGGGTGGACGCGCAGGTTGAGCCGGACGGCGAGGCCGAACGCGCCCAGCGAGCCGGCCATCAGCTTCACGAGGTCGTAGCCGGCGACGTTCTTGATGACGTCGCCGCCGGTACGGGCCACGGTTCCGTCGGCGAGCACGAGTGTCGCGCCGATCACCAGATCGCCGAGGGAGCCGTACTTCAGGCGGCACGGCCCGGCGTCGCCGCACGCGAGCAGGCCGCCGAGCGTCGCGCCGTCGCCGCCGGTGGGCGGCTCGACCGGCAGCCACTGCCCGGCCGGGGCCAGCACCTCCTGGAGCCGGGTGAGCGGCATCCCGGCCTCGACGCCGACCGTCCAGTCCTCGGGTGCGTGGCTGATCATGCGGTCGAGACCGGAGGTCTCCAGCACGAGGCCGGTCTCCGCCACGGGGGCGCCCCACTCCAGCGCCGTACCGGCGCCTTCGAACAGCACCGTACGGCGCTCGTGTGCCGCGGTCGCGAGGGCGTCGGCGGCCTCGGCGAGGCCCGGCGGGCGTACGCGGGAGGGCAGTTCGCCCGCCGCTGTGCCAGACTCCCCCGCAGGCGGCCGCAGTTGAGCCGCACCGGGTGCCGGCGCCGCCGACGGTGCGGGTTCCGGGGCGGGTTCCGGTGCGCCGTCCGCGGGCGGTCCGCTCGCACGGACCGTCCCCTGAGGCTCCTCGGTCACCTCTGTCACAACCTCTCGATCACGCCGGCTTCTTCGAGCGGGTGCGGCCGGTAGCGGCCGGACGCCTCCCCGCACAGCCGCGGAGTGGGCAGCACCTTGCCGGGATTGGCCAGTCCGTCCGGGTCGAAGGCCGCACGCAGCTGCCGCATGACCGCCAGGTCCGTCTCCCCGAACATCTCCGGCATGGAGCACGCCTTGTCCAGGCCGATGCCGTGCTCGCCGCTGAGCGAACCGCCCAGCTCCACGCACATCTCGGCGATCTCGGCCGCCAGGCGCTCCGCCCGCTCCGACTCCCCTGCCCCCTCGTCGAAGAGGACCAGCGGATGCAGGTTGCCGTCGCCCGCGTGGAAGACGTTGGCCACGCGCAGACCTTCGGCGCCCGACATCGCGGCGATGCGGCTCAGGGCCTCGGACAGGCGGGTGCGGGGGACGACGCCGTCCTGCACGAAGTAGTCGGGGCTGATGCGTCCCACAGCGGCGAAGGCGGCCTTGCGTCCCTTCCAGATCAGGGCGCGCTCATCGGAGGTCGTGGCGATGCGTACGTTCGTGGTGCCCTTCTCATGGCACAGCGCGACGACCTTCTCGAACTGCTCGTCGCACTCGTGCTCCATCCCGTCGAGTTCGACGACGAGCGCCGCCGTGGCATCCAGGCTGTACCCGGCGTGCACGGCCGCCTCGCAGGCCTCGATGGCGAGGGAGTCGAGCATCTCCACCGCCGCCGGCACGATGCCGGACGCCATGATCCCGCTGACGGCCTCCCCCGCCGCCTCCACGGTGGGGAAGTCCGCGACGAGAGTGCGGACGCTCTCGGGTGTACGCAGCAGCCGCACGGTGATCTCCGTGGCGATGCCGAGGGTGCCTTCGGAGCCGATGAAGAGGCCGCGCAGGTCCGGCCCGGGGCTTTCCGGTGCGTCCGCGCCGAGTTCGGTGACGGACCCGTCCGGCAGGACGACGCGCAGCGCTGTCACGTGGTGCACGGTGAAGCCGTACTTGACGCAGTGGGCGCCGCCGGAGTTCTCCGCGACGTTGCCACCGATCGTGCACACGACCTGACTTGAGGGGTCGGGCGCGTAATAGAGGCCGTGCGGCGCGGCGATCCGCGAGATCTCGGCGTTGGTGACGCCCGGCTGAAGCACCATCCGCCGGTCCTCGGGGTCGAAGTCGAGCACCTGGCGCATCCTGGCGAGGGAGATCACCACCCCCTGCGCCACCGGCACGGCGCCACCCGACAGCCCCGTCCCGGCGCCCCGGGCGACGAAGGGCAGCCCGGCCTTCGCGCACAGGGAGACGGCGGCCGCTACCTCTTCGGTACTGCGCGGCAACACGACCAGAGCGGGGACTTCACGGAAGCCGGTCAGCCCGTCACACTCGTAGGTCCGCAGCTGGAGCGGATCGCTCAGTACGGATTCCGTTCCGAGTGCGGCTTCGAACTCCCGGCGCAGTACGGTGTCGATCATGGCACCGTGCCTCCTGACCCGTAGATCCTCCGACGGAACGGCAGTTCAGCGAATTCCGAAATCCGGTATTCAAGAACCGCGTCACGGAACCTAGGGTCCTTGCATCTATGGGTCAACCCTTCGTTGCATCTATGTTTCACAACTTCCGCGCCACCGCCGCGGCACCGCCACGCGTCCGTACGTCCCGTCCGGCGTGAGCACCCCGGGCCGCCGAGGGCAGGCTGCGACCGGGATTTGAGACTTCACGAGCGTCTTCGTGCCTCTGCCTTCGGGTGCGCCCGGGAAACCCTCAAATAGCACTTCAATGAGACGATTGAAGCATGCTCGTGAAGGCCTGCTCCGGGCTCCGGAGCAGGCGCGTGGATCCGGCGGGGAGGCCAGGGTGAAGTTCGTTCTCGAAGTCGACATGGGTGACACGGCGTTCGACGGCGACGCGGCAGCCGAACTGGGCCGCATCCTGCGGTACTGGGGCGGCAACCTCCGCCACTACGACCTCAAGCCGGGCACCGGCGAAGCCCTCTACGACTCCGGCTACCACGAAGTGGGCCGCTGGGCGGTCGTGACCGCGGACGGGTCCTGACCGCCGCGGCGGCGGCGAGCGGCGAGGGACCGAGGAACAGCGAGTTGCTCCGGGGCGCGTCGCGGGGAAGGTCACTCACGCGGCGCGGGCGCGGAACGACGCGCGGTAGGAGTGCGGCGTGACGCCGGTGACGCGCTTGAACCGTTCGCGGAAGGCGGTGGGTGAGCCGAACCCCGAGTGCGCGGCGATGCGCTCGACGCCGTGGTCGGTCGTCTCCAGCAGGAACTGCGCACGCCGCACCCTGGCCCGCAGCAGCCACTGCAGCGGGGTCGTGCCCGTCTGCTCCCGGAACCGGCGGTTGAAGGTCCGCTCGCTCAGTCCGCTGCGCCCGGCCATCTGCGCGAGGGTCAGCTCCTGTCCGAGGTTCTCCTCGATCCAGGACAGCACCGGTTCCAGCAACGACCCCCGGGGCACGGGCGGTTGGGCGTGCACCATGAACTGAGCCTGGCCGCCCTCCCGCTCCAGCGGCATCACCGCCAGCCGGGCCGAGTCCGCCGCGACCGCCGATCCCAGGTCCCGCCGGATCAGGTGCAGGCACAGATCCAGGGCCGCGGAGGCGCCAGCCGAGGTCAGGATCTGCCCGTTGTCCACGTAGAGCACGTCGGGGCGGACGTCGACGCGGGGGAACGCCGCGGCCAGCCGGTCCGCAGCCATCCAGTGGGTGGTCGCGCTCAGCCCGTCCAGCAGGCCGGCCGCGGCGAGGACGAAGGCGCCCGTGCAGACGGAGGCGATCCGGGTGCCCGCCTCCGCGGTCTCGCGCAGGGCGTCCAGCACGTCTCCGCCCGGCGGCGCGGCCCGCTCCGAGCACCCCGGCACGACCACCGTGTCCGCCTCCCGCAGGGCCTCCAGGTCGTGCGGGGCGACCAGCGTGAACGCCTCACTGGCCACCTGAGGCGTCGCCGCGCAGACCTGGACGCGGTAGGGACGGCGCCCGTCCGCCAGCCGGGCACGCCCGAACACCTCGATCGGCGTGGCCATGTCCGCCGCCACCACATGATCCAGTGCCAGTACCGCCACCTTGTGCATGAGGCCACGGTAGGCGAGAACGCGCCAGTCGTGAATGCGCACGTCACAACGGAGCTTGCGCTTCCCCGGCGGCCCTGCGCTGCTGGCGGGAATCCGTTGGAAGTTGTCGATCCAGCCACTGGGGAGCGCCTGGTCACCGGCCTAGCGTGACGCTGCGAGATCCCGGCCGTCCCATGAGACCGAGCCGGGAACCGGCGATCACACAAGGAGCAACAGCAGCCCATGCACGTACAGATCATCCTGTTCGACGGCTTCGACCCGCTGGACGTCATCGCCCCGTACGAGGTCCTGCACGCCGCCGGGCAGGCCGCGGAGGGAGCCGTGACCGTCGAACTGGTCGCCGCCGAGGGCACCCGTGAAGTCCCCAGCGGCACACCCCCGTTGAGCCTCCGGGCCGTCGGTGCGCCCGACCTGGACCGCGCCGACGTCATCCTTCTGCCGGGCGCCGCGGGCCGTCACACGCCCGAGCCGGAGGACACCGGTGAAGGGGGGCAGTGGGGAAGGAGAAGGGCCCGAACCGCAGGACACGATCCCGGCGCTCCTCGCCCGTACGCTCGGAACCGGCCTGCCCGCCGTGGCCGCGGAGGCGCTGGCACGTGAGGACACGCTGGTCGCGACGGTGTGCGGCGGCTCGCTGATCCTAGCGATGGCCGGGCTCGTCGAGGGCCGCCACGTCACCACACACCACCTGGGCATGGAGCTGCTCGCACCTGCCGGAGCCCGTCCCGTCGCCGCCCGCGTCGTCGACGACGGGGACCTGATCACCGGCGCGAGCGTCACCTCAGGGCTGGACCTCGCCCTCCACCTCGTCGAACGCGAGACCGGGCCCCGCGTCGCGCACGAGGTCGGGACGCTCTTCGCCCACGAGCGCCGCGGCGTCGTGTGGTCCCCGCGCGGGCCTGTCCCCGCCGGTGAGCGTGCCAGTGGGGCCGCGGGGCAGCGGACCGGGGCCGCCCGATGACGAAGTTCCTGCTCGCCGTCCACGTCCTGGCAGCCATCGTCGCGGTGGGGCCCGTGACCGTGGCCGCCAGCATGTTCCCCGCGGCGGCCCGCCGCGCACAGGCACAGGGCCAGGCTCAGGCACAGGGCCAGGGCCAGGGCCAGGCAAGGGCCGCCGGACCGGACGCCGGTTCCCTCGCCGCCGTACGGGTCCTGCACCGCATCTGCCGCGTCTACGGCGTGGCCGGCGTGGCCGTCCCGGCGTTCGGATTCGCCACCGCGAGCAGTCTCGGCGTCCTCACCGACGCCTGGCTGATCGTCTCGATCGTGCTCACGGCTGCGGCGGCCGGCGTCCTGGCGCTGGCCGTCGTCCCGCGCCAGGAGACGCTTCTGGAACAGCTCGACGGCACCGGCCAGGCCGGCGGTGCCCCGTCCCCGGCCGGGACAGGCCCGGGAGCCACCGCGCAACTGGCCATGCTCACGGGCCTGTTCAACATTCTCTGGGCCACCGTGACGGTACTGATGATCCTCCGGCCCGGATCGACCACGAGCGGGTGAGCACGCGGGCCCGGCCGCCCCGGTCCCGCCCGGCACGCACAGCAGTCCGCCCGGCGGCGGCTCCCCCGAAGTCACCGTGCATGTGCCGGAGTTCTTCCCGCTCCGGGAACCGGCGAGCGGCCCGGCCGGCCCGCGCCGCGCTCCGGACCTCCACGGTGGACCGCCTTCGCCGAGCACGTGAAGGCGCACCTGCCGGTGTGCCTCCCCACCGCTCACCGTTACTGGCGGTTACCCAGGCTCCGCACGCGGCACGGCCCGTCCTCCTGGGCCTCTGTACTGGGGTTCCGCAGGTGAGAGGCTCCCTTCCCTCACATTCCCTCCCCCGATTCCCCGCACGGGAAGATCCGTATTTCCCTAGGCAGCGGGCCGCGCAGCGAGGTAATTTTCGCCGTCAGTCACTGAACGTCGTGACAGGGAGCAGACGGGGTGAGGGCGGTGCGCTGTGCGTGACTACAGCCTTCCCCCGCTCGTGGAGCCGCTCAGATCCGGCGGCCTGGCCGACTCCGTGTACGAACTGGCCGCACGGGAACCGGGGTTGCCGCAGCTGGCCCGCCGTGACAGTTCCGACGGAAGCACCGGCGAGTGGCGTGAGATGACCGCCGCCGCCTTCGCGGCGCACGTGCTCAAGCTGGCGAAGGGCCTGCTCGCGGAAGGCATACGCTTCGGCGACCGGGTCGCCGTCATGACCCGTACACGGCACGAGTGGACGCTCTTCAGCTTCGCCCTGTGGTCACTCGGCGCCCAGGTCGTGCCGCTCTACCCGACGTCGTCCGCCGAGCAGTTGCGCTGGGTCCTGGGCGACTCGGGGGCGCGCGCCGTCATCGTCGAGCACGAGGACCACGCGATGACGGTCGGCTCGGTCGTCGACGGGCTGCCGCACCTGCGTCACATCTGGCAGCTCGACGCGGACTGTGTGGGGTGGCTGACGGAGGCGGGCCGCCCCCTCGAGGACAACCATGTGCACCGGCAACGCTGGGCCGTCACACCGGAGATGGCGGCCGCGGTCATCTACACGTCGGGCACCACGGGCCGCCCGCGCGGATGCGTCATCACGCATCGCAACCTCGCCTCGGAGTGCGACACGATCCTCGCCGGCTGGGGACGCCTGATGGGCGAGCCCGGTCAGCAGCCCTCCATACTCGCCTTTCTGCCCGTGGGTCATGTCTACGGACTGATGGTGACGGTGCTCTGCATCCGCGGCGGCTATCTGCTTGGACATCAACCGGACATCTCCGCCAGGGAGTTGATGCCCGCGATCAGGTCCTTCCGCCCGACGTGCCTTTATGCGGTGCCGTACTTCTTCGAGAAGTTCTACGCGGGTGCACGGATGATGGCCGAGAAGGCCGGCCGCGGCGAGACGTTCGACAAGGCGATGGCGCTCTCCAGGCGGTACGCGGAGGCGGCGGAGGCCCAGGCGTTCGGTGCCGGACCGGGTCCCGGCACCGCGCTGCGGGCCCGGCACGCGGTCTACGACCGCCTGGTCTACCGGCACTTGCGTGACATGCTCGGCGGCCGTACGAGGAACGTCGTCTCGGGCGGTTCCACCCTCGGACGCGAACTCGGGCTGGCGCTCGCCGGCGCGGGGATCGTCGTCTACGACTGCTACGGCCTCACCGAGACCACGGTCGCCATCACCGCGCAGCCTCCGGGCATGCCCCGGTTCGGCACCGTGGGGCGCCCCATGCCGGGCGCCTCGGTGCACATCGCCCGCGACGGGGAGGTGTGGGTCCGGGGACCGATGGTCTTTCCCGGATACACGGACGGCTCGCACGGCACCGCACAGCCGGACTCCCCGCATCCCGAGGGCGGCGGCGCCCACGCACGGCAGCCGTACGCGGAGACACTGCGCGACGGCTGGCTCGGCACGGGCGACGTCGGCTACCTCGACGACGGCTATCTGGTCATCACGGGCCGCAAGAAGGACGTCATCATCACCAGCGCCGGCAGAAGCGTCTCGCCCTTGATGCTGGAGACGCGGCTGCGCGCCCATCCCCTCATCTCCCAGGCGTTCGTGGTGGGTGACGACCGTCCCTACGTGGCCGCTCTGGTCACCCTGGACCCGGAAGTGCTCGAACAGTGGCGCAAGGGCCGTGAACAGTGGGGGCCTTCGGGCCCCGGTTACGGCAACACGCCCGCGGAGGAGCTGGAACGCGAGGTGGGGCGGGCCGTGGCAGCGGCCAACAGCGTCTTCTCACGGGCCGAGTCGATCCGATCGTTCCGCATACTCCCGGAGGAGTTCACGATGGCCGACGGCCTGGTGACGCCGTCGCTGAAGCTGCGGCGGGAAGCGATCACGCGCATGTACGCGACTGAGATCGAAGAGCTGTACCGGAGCTGACTGCTGCCGGGGACGGCACACGGCAGATACGAGTCGGCAATGTAGCAGCGTTGAACGCCGGAGGACCGGTTCTTGTCAGGTCGGGACGAAGCCTCGACCACATCCTCACACTCACGATTAACGTCCGTCGCACTTCAAAGATGAGTGTGAGAGGAGGGCGGATGGGGTCCGCCATCACGCCCGGGCGGGCGATCGGCACCGTGCTGGTCGTCCTTGGGCTCGTCGCAACGCTCTCAGCGCTGCTGGTGCCGGTGTACTTCTTCGACGGCAACCGCACCATCGCGCTGGCCCGTTCGGGATGGCAGGACGACGGTAAGGGAACCTGGAAAACGGAATACGGCCCCCTTACCCCATTGGACCGTGACTTCATACGCAAAGTGCGGGATGCCGGTCTGTGGGAAGTCCCCGCCGGCAAAGCCGCGCAGGAGCGCGGGACACGAAAGTCGGTGCGAATCGCGGGCGATCATCTCGTCGACGGACACACGGAGTTGGACCGACGGGCCATCGAGGCCGGTCGCACCCTGAAGGTCAAACTTCCGAATGAGCCTGCCAGTGCCAGCCAGAAGTCTCTGGAAGACATCAACAGCGCTCAGGGTGACGAATTCGACCAGGTTCTCGTCGACAGGCTGCGCCGGGCTCATGGCGTGGTCTTCGGCCTCGTGGGCCTTGTACGCGATCAGACCCGCAACTCAATGGTGCGGTCGTTGGCGACCCGGGCCAACGCCATTGTCCTCGATCACCTCACAGTCCTGGAGGACACCGGGCTCGTGGATTTCGAGGCGCTGAACGACGCGAAATGAGTGGAGTGAAGTCAATATGAGACAAAAAGGCCACAAACGCTCGCGCACGGCGAACAAAACGATAGCGATCGTCGCAGCGCTGGTGGTCGGTGGTGGCGGCGCGGCGGCGGTGGGTGTGACCGCCTTCGCGGGGTCGGGTGAAGACCCCGCTGCTGCCGCCAGCACGATCGACTGTCCTGATGTGAGCCTTGCACTGGGCCAGGTACCCGAGGGTGCCAAGGAGCCCGTGGGTCAGAAGCTCGCCACTCTGGACCAGCAGGTCGCGCAGGCCTACGGCCAGTGGAACTCCCAGGAGCAGAGCTCCGAGGAGGCCCTGGGCCAGTTGAACCAGCAGCGCTCGGAGACCATCCGGAGCATGGGTCAGGACATTCAGAACGCCGGCGGTGAAGCTCCCGGTGACATGGAGTCCATGGCTCAGTGCCAGATGATGCAGGACCAGGCCACGCAGGAGGGCCAGGAGGGCGGAGGCGAGGACGGGCAGCAGGTTCAGGGCCCGGTCGCCGAGGACTTCGTCAATATCGAGGACGTCGAGCCCAACGCCTCCGAGGAGGAGGCCCCGGGCGGCACCTTCACGACGGAGTGCGGCAACAACGAGGAAGAGCACTTCAACTCTGACAACGTGATCGCCGCTCCGGGTGTTCTGAACGGCGCCCACCACGTGCACGACTACGTGGGCAACGAGGACACCAACCAGGCCTCCAGCGACGAGTCTCTCGCCGCGGCGGGCACCACCTGCGCCAAGGGTGACCAGTCGACGCACTACTGGCCCGTGATCCGTTCTCTGGACGGCAACGAGGACCAGCGGGGCGCCGTTGACGAGGCCGACGTCCAGCAGCAGCAGGGCGGCGAGGGCCAGGAGGAGCAGCCCCAGGGTCAGCGCAACGGTGACGACGCCGGCCAGGACCAGGGTCAGGGTCAGGACCAGGGCCAGGAACAGCCCCCGGCCGAGGAACAGCCGCCGGCTGAGAACCAGGGCCAGGACCAGGGCCAGGAACAGCCCCCGGCCGAGAACCAGGGCCAGGAGCAGCCCCCGGCTGAGAACCAGGGCCAGGACCAGGGCCAGGAACAGCCTCCGGAGGAGGGCCAGGACCAAGGTCAGGACCAGGGCCAGGAACAGCCTCCGGAGGAGGGCCAGGACCAGGGTCAGGACCAGGGCCAGGGTGAGGGCGAAGAGGAAGAGCAGGTGGGTGGCGGTGAAGGTGCCGAGGCCCAGGTCGGCGACGGTGGGGCCAACGACCTCAACGTCGGCAGCATCCTGCAGCCCAACGCCACCCTGAAGTTCACCTCCGGCGGTGCCGAGCAGGTCGCCGAGATGCCGCGCTTCCTGCGCATCATCACCGGTGACGCGAAGGCCTTCACCAACGGCGACGAGAACGCCAACGCGTCGTGGAGCTGTGAGGGCTTCGAGGACCGCCAGCTCGAGGAGCAGTACCCGATCTGCCCCGAGGGCAGCGCCACGATCCGTACGTTCAACTTCCAGAACTGCTGGGACGGTCAGAACACGGACAGCGGCAACCACCGCGACCACATGGCGTTCTCGGACGACCAGGGCAACTGCCCCGAGGGCTTCCAGAACGTCCCGCAGCTGCAGCAGACGATCAAGTACGACATCCCTCAGGAGAACTTGCTCAACGCTGACACACCGTTCGCGGTGGACTCCTTCCCGGAGCAGCTGCACAAGCCCATCACCGACCACAGCGACTTCATCAACGTCATGCCCGAGGAGCTCATGACGGAGGCTGTGAACTGCATCAACGAGGACCAGGACTGCTGACATAGGACTCCGCCGCGGGGCTTCCGCCCCGCGGCGGAGGACTTGCAGGATCCAGGAAGCGGCCCGGACACAGATTCTGTGTCCGGGCCGCTTCCTGTTCTTCTGTGTTCTGTTGTCCTTTGTCTGCTGTGTTCTGTGTTTCTGTGTTCCGTTGTCAGTGCCTGTTGTCAGTGCCTCACTCGGAGGTTCCGGGCCGGCACCCGGTGCGTGAACACCGGGTGCCCGCGGTCACAGACCGTTTACCCGGGCCTCGCGTGCGACGCCCAGCGGGCGCACGCCCTGGGTTGCGGTGCGCGCCCTGCGGCCGGCGCGTGTGCGCTGCCGCCTGATCTGCCCCAGCAGCCGGCGGCCGCGAAGGGTCATCTCCAGTTCGAAGCGGGTACGCGGATCGCGCAGCGCCGAACCGAAGAGCTTCTCTATCTGACGCAGCCTGTACCGCACCGTCTGCGGGTGCACCTGCAACGTCTTCGCCGCCTCAGGTGCTCCCCCGCTCTCCAGCCACGCCAGCAGCGTGACTTCGAGGCGCTCACTCTGCCGCGGGGTGAGCTCGGCGAGGGGGCCGAGCCAGCGGGAGGAGAGCGCGCAGGCGAGCGATTCGTCCTGCAGCAGCAGAAGCATGGACAGATGGTCGTCGACGAAGAGGACCTTTCCGTCCGGGTTGTTTCCGATGTTCCCATTCATGCCGGCGCCACCCGGTGCCCCGGGTGGCGGTGTCAGCTCAAGCAGCCGCCGGGCCCAGCGCACCGTTGACCCCGCGTCGCTCAGCGGGACGGTGTGCCCGACCGCAGCGGTACGACCGCGCAGCACGTTCTCCAGTGCTTCGCGGTCGTCCTCGGGGTCGGGTATCAGCAGGCACAGCTCACTCTCGACGGGGCTCACCAGGGCGTTGCCGAGCGCCGCGGCGAGCTGGGGCACCTCGCTGGGTGAGGCGAGGGCTACAGCACGCACGGTCTCGGGCAGCGGCCACCTTGCTGACCTGGCCAGTTCCGTCAGTCGTGATTCCGGGAATTCCTCCTCTCCCATGAGTGCCGTGAACAGCTGTCGTCGCGCCCGGTCGATGGGAACCGCTGCTGTGACGTTGTCGGCCTGGGTTGCGGTTCCCGTGTCCGTGTTGTCCTTTGTCTCCGGGGAGTGATGTCCCAATGCGGCCAGCAATGCCTGTTCCACGGCCCATTGAGCATCCTCGCGGTCAATTTCCCGCAGAAAAGCGGACATTGCCGGTATGCTGCGCTGTAGAGCTTCCACCACCTGGTCTGCGACGGCGGGCAGCTCCTTTCTCTGAACGCGCGCCCACTCGCCACGCGGGCGAGACCGGATGCGGTTGAGAACGTCGCTCATCTCTACCTCGTTCCTGCCGGGTTGGGCCTGCCCGAGCACGGGAGGACAAGCCCGCGGAGGTTGCCTCCGGTAACCGGTATCCCGCCCCGGCCCCGGAGTTGAGGGTCCCCCTGCTTCCCCTGAAGGGGCATCATCGACACCGCGGGGTGCGGCGGCGATCCCACTGCCAGAATTTGTCACAGAGCGATAAAACCTGTGAAGGTCCCGGGGAGTTCCGAGATGCTTCTGCATCCCGACCACCGCATTTTGGTCGCGCAAAGTAGAGAGCTACACACCAGAACGTCACGGGTCATTCCCGATTCAACTGCTTTGCGGTATACGGCAGATGCGGGACCGAGGGTCAGGTCGGACTTCGGCGACAGTGCGATCGGAAGATCCGGATGCCCCCAGAACAGATCCGTGTCCCGCCGGCGAAGCGCCGTCCTACGGCGCCCGCGGCGCCCCGGCGAGGTGGCGTCACCCCTCGCCAGGGCCGTCAGCGCTCGGCTCCGCGCCCGGATCCCGGCCCCAGACTCGACGTCGAGAGCCCCGGGCGCGGCACGGCGGCACGCTTCGTTCCCCGGTACACGGCATTCGTGATCGCTTCTGCCCTGGCCATCGTCTTCGCGATCAGCAACCAGTCGCTGGACAGGCTGTGGGCGTTCATCGAGTTCGGCTCCGGGGTCTTCTCCCTGCTCCTGCTCAGCTTCTCGGTTCTGTGGGGCGTGGCTGCCGCGGACCGGCTGCTGCTGGACCCGAACCACCGGCTCATCGCCCAGGCCATCCACCGGGGCTCCGCCGTCGGCGGTATAGGTTTCCTCGGTCTGCACATCTGGTCGAAGGTCGCTCTCGGCTCCACGACCTGGCAGGCGACGGCGATACCGGGGCTCGATCCCGCCCAGCCGATCCTGATCGGACTGGGCACTGTCGCGGGTTATCTCTTCGTGGCGGTGACGGTGACAGGCGCCGTGCGGGGCGCCTTCGCACGCAAGGGACAGTCACGCATGTGGCGTGCCCTGCACATGACCGCCTACCTGGCCTGGGGCGCTTCCCTGGTCCACGGGCTGCGCGCCGGCCGCGCCGTGCAGGACTGGATCGACTGGGGATACGCCATAGCCCTGACCGGCGTGACCGTCGTCCTGATGATGCGCCTGGCTCCCGGGCGGAACGCGTCACCGGTCGACAAGCGCAAGAAGGAGCAATAGTGACATCTCTCGTGCCCTCCCCCGTCTCCGCGTCCAACGCGGACTCGGTGCCCTCCCTCGCCTCGTTCGGGCCGCCCCGGTTGCTCGCGGGCCTGGGCACCGGCGCGGGATGGACCAGGCGCCTGGACCGCGTCGGCCACCTGACGGTGCACGGAACGATGCCCGAACTGCGGCTCGAAGAACTGGTCGATCTCGCCGAGAACATCGATCTCCGCGGCCGGGGCGGTGCGGGCTTCCCCTTCGCCCGCAAGCTCAAGGCCGTCATCGAATCAGCCCACCGGCGCCAGCAAGCGCGTGCTGCCGTCGTGGTCAACGGCACCGAGGGCGAACCGAGCTGCCTCAAGGACACCGCGCTGCTCCTGTTCAGTCCGCATCTGGTGCTCGACGGAGCGATGCTCTGCGCCCGCGCGCTGAACTCGGACGAGGTCAACGTCGCCGTGGCACGCCCCGATGTGGAGCGATCCGTGCGGGACGCCGTCGCCGAGCGGGGTCCCGGCGGCCCGCGCATCCGCGTCGTCCGCATGCCGGAACGCTTCGTCACCGGTGAGTCCAGCGCGATCGTCAGCGGTCTCAACCAGTTGCCGGTGCTGCCCTCGGGCGACGGCATCCGGGCCAGCGACGCCGGAGTCGACGGCCTTCCCACGCTGCTGTCCAACACCGAGACCTTCGCCCAGTTCGCCGTCGCGGCACGTCTGGGCGCGCTGGACTTCCGCAACGTGGGACTGCCCACCGAACCGGGCACGGTGCTGCTGACCGTGGGCGGCGACAAGGTCGTGGAGACGCCGACCGGTGCCCCGCTGCCGTACATCCTGGGGCTGTGCGGCCTCGACCCGGGCCAGGGTGTGCTGATCGGCGGCTACCACGGGCGCTTTCTGGAGCGGGACTCCTGCTGGCAGGCACGGATCTCCCGCGACTCGCTGGACGCGCTGGGCTCGACTCTCGGGGCCGGCGCGGTGCTTCCGCTGCCCGAGGGCACCTGCCCCGTCGGTGAGGCCGAACTGGTCGCCCGCTGGCTGGCGGACGAGTCGGCCGGGCAGTGCGGCCCGTGCTACCTGGGGCTCCCGGCGCTCGCCGACACCGTGTCCTGGGTGGCCGACGGCGGCGGGCAGGAGGCCATGAACGCGGTGCGGGCGAGGACCAGGGGCGTCAAGGGACGCGGGGCGTGCAGCCACCCCGACGGCACCACACGCTTCGTGGAGTCGGCGCTGGAGGTCTTCGCCGAGGACTTCGAGGAGCACGCCTTCGGCCGCGGATGCGGCAGGCCGGTACTCGGCTGCCTTGCGGTGCCCGACGCGGTGCAGCTCTCGGCCGGCTACCGGCCTCCCGAGCGCACCGAACGCCCCCGGCGCGTCCCGCAGATCGAGCAGAAGCAGAAGCGGCTGGTCGTCGACTGGACGCTGTGCCAGGGACACGGGCTGTGCGCCGGAGTCGTCCCGGACATGATCGAGCTGGACATCGACGGCTACCCGGCGGGCGCATCGGCGACGATCCACCCGCACATGCACAAGCAGGCACAGCGCGCAGTGCGCCGCTGTCCGGCACTGGCGCTGCGCATCGTGGAGCGGTAGGGAGCGGGTGCAGCCGCGGGCGCGGCGGATTCACGGCGACGGCCTCAACGGGCAGCAGCCCGGGGGAACTTGGCCTGCAGCACATTTGTCCCGGTCGCGGTAGGCCGCGGTTTGGCACGATCGGACAACTTTCCGCCGCCCGGAAACCTCCTGCACCACACTCACGTCCCAGCTACACATTTCCAGTACCGAAGGAGCGGTCATGAGGAAGCAGCGTCGCGTGGCACTGGTGGGGACCGCGCTCGTCGTCGCGATGTTCGCTACGGGATGCGGTTCCAACGGCGATGACTACTCCGGTCAGAAGCTCAAGCCGGCCGGGCAGGCGGCGGACAACGACGACACCGGCTCCAGCGGCACCAGCAGGGCCAATGCCCCTGCGAAGTCCCTGCAGGTCAAGCCCTCGGCCAAGCTCGGCGACGTCGTCACCGACTCCAAGGGCTGGACGCTGTACCGGTCCGACGACGACACCGCTTCGCCCTCCCAGTCCAACTGCAACGGCAACTGCGAAGACACATGGACGGCGGTGCCCGCGAAGGACGCCAAGGCGACGGCAGGAATCGCCGAGGACCAGGTCGGCAAGGTCAAGCGCGCCGACGGCAGCTATCAGCTCACCCTCGGCGGCTGGCCCGCGTACCGCTACGCCAAGGACAAGAAGCCCGGCGACACCGAGGGCCACGGCGCCGGCGGCACATGGAACGCCCTCGCCCCCGACGGCGGCAAGGCGAGCGCCCGCAACGTCAAGCAGCTGAAGGCCGTCAAGAACCCGGAGCTCGGCGAGATCCTCGCCGACGCGGAGGGCCGCACCCTCTACCGGTTCGACAAGGACTCGGCGTGGCCGATGAAGTCCAACTGCAAGGGCGACTGCCTGAAGATGTGGGTGCCCGCGAAGCCCGTGGACAAGACCAAGGTCAGCGGCGTCAACCCCAAGCTCCTCACCACCTACGAGCGCGCGGACGGCACGAAGCAGCTGACCATCGACTGCTGGCCGCTGTACTGGTACAAGGGCGACAAGAAGGCCGGTGACATCAACGGCCAGGGCAAGATGGGTCTTTGGCACGCCGCCACCGAGGACGGCAAGAGGGCAGGCGCCTCCCGCTGATCCCCGGCACCCGACGGCACACGGCACACGGCACACGAGAAGTTCCTGAAGGGCCCGCACCCTCGCACCGTCCCCCACGGGGGGCGTCGAGGAGGCGGGCCCTGAGGAGTTCAGAGGGCCGGTACGCCCGGCCCCGCACCGCCCGGCCCCGCGCCGCCGGGCTCCGCACCGCCGAGGCAGGTCAGGGCCGCCGTCGTCATCGCGGTGACCGCCGTGGGCAGACCGGTGCGCACGTCGGGAGCGAAGCGGGGTGAGTGATTGCCCGGCGGGGGCCCGGGCGGCGGCTGCCCCGAACCGTTGCCGGACGCGCGTGACCACTCCCGCGCCCCGGTCGCCCCCACCATCCAGTAGACGGCGGCAATGCCAGTCGCTCCGTGGAGTCCCGCTCCGGCGTCGCCGTACAGGGCGAAGTCCTCGGTGGCCGCCGAAGGGAGCCAGCCGCAGACGCGCTCCGGTCCGTACAGCCTGCGGTGCGCCTCCCGCACAGCCGCGCCGGTCTCCGGGTCGGACACGGTGACCGGCGAGCGGGAGACGATCCTGATCTCCGGTTCGCGCGGGCAGCCGGCGGCTGCGCACTCGGCGGACACCGTCCGCTCCACGGCCGCGGTGAGCCGTTCCAGCGACGCCTGCGTCTGGGCGCGCACCGTGATCCCCAGCTCGGCCCGCTCCGCGATCACGTTGCTGCCCGAACCGGCGTGCAGCGACCCGGCGTTCACGACGGCCTGCTCCGCCGGGGCGGTCTCCCGCGCGGCCAGGCCCTGCAGGCGCATGACGACGGCGGCGGCCGTCACCAGGGGGTCGACGGCCAGGTGCGGGGCACCGGCGTGCCCGCCGCGTCCGTGGACGACCACCTCCATCCCGGCGCTGCCCGCCAGCACGGGGACGGACTCCCCGGCGTGGGCGACCATCCCGGCCGGGAGCGGCGCGGTGTGCTGCGCCAGTGCGGCCGCGGGGACACCGAAGCGTTCGTAAAGGCCGTCCCGCAGCATCGCGCGGGCTCCTTCGAGGGTCTCCTCCGCGGGCTGCCCGACCACCACCACGGTGCCGCGCCAGCCGCCGGCGGCCCGCGCCAGGAGGGAGGCGGCACCGGCCAGTGCCGCGAGGTGCATGTCGTGGCCGCAGGCGTGCATCGCCGGGCCCTCGGAGGCGTAGGCGAGTCCGGTGCGCTCCCGCACCGGCAGGGCGTCCAGTTCGGCCCGCAGCATCACGCGGGGGCCGTCGCCGTTGCGCAGCACCCCGACGACACCGTGGCCGCCGACGCCACGTGCGACGTCGTACCCCTCGCCTTCCAGCCAGCCGGCGAAGCGGGCCGCTGTGCGGCTCTCGCTCCCGGACAGCTCCGGGTTCCGGTGCAGATCGAGGTAGAAGGCGACGAGCGGCCGCAACAGCTCCTTCAGGGCGGCCAGTACGGGCACGTCGTCGCCGGTGAAGGCCGCGGGTCTGCTCACGGGAGCAACCCTGCAGCACTGCCGTGCGGCGGGCGCTGACACTCCGCTGACATCCGGTGTCAGCGGAGTGTCAGCGGCCTGTCACCACGACGGCGCCCGGTATGCCAGCGGCGTGGTCTGCAATGGCAGCACCGATGCCACCGGCAGTGCCCGTGGCCGACCACAAGGAGCCCCCATGGCTGACAAGTCCTCCCTCGACTCGCTCGCGGACGAGATCCTGGAGCTGGAGTCGGAGACCTTCGAGATCTCGGACTACTCGGACGCGAGTGAGGTCGTCCTCGCCGGTTCGACGAGCTGCTCGTCCACCTCGACGTGCTCCTCGACCACCAGCACCACCTCCTGCAGCGCCTGACCAACGGCCGCGCGGACACGGTGAATCCGTGAACGGCTCTCTCCCGCCCGGAGAGAGCCGTTTTCGATGTACGGGCCAATCGGCCCCCGCAAGGCCCTCAGAGAGCCTCCTGAGCCTCTTCCTGCCCCCACGTCACGGAAACGGGTGGGGCACCATCCGGATCTCTCCGTCCGGCAGGTCCGTGCCGCGCAGTCCCGCGCGGCGTGCCGCGGTGCGCAACCGCGGCATCAGCGGGGCGCGTTGGCGGGACCAGCCGAAGTCGATCGGGAGCAGCCCCGGCACGACCGTGCCGACCGTGCGCAGGCCGATACGTTCCTGCTCGGGCGTCGTCTGGTCCACCACGATCACGTCGTGTCCGGCGGCGGCCAGTTCGTCACGGCACACGGCCACGTCCTCCAGGAGGTCCCCGCCGCGCGGCCGTCGCCGCTCCTCCCATTCGGCGTACAGCACGGACAGCGGTTCCACCGCCGCCGGTTCCAGGTAGGGCCGGACGTACTCCGCCATCCGCGGCAGTCCGTAGAGCTGCGCGTGGTCCTTCAGGTGCAGCACCTTGGTGAAGTCCTCGGCCATGGCTTCCAGTTCGGCGCGGCGTTCCCGCACCTGCCGCGGCAGGTGCGGGATGTAGGTGAGCACCTCCGACAGCGCGGCCTCCAGTGCCGCGGCCGGGTCGAGGCTCGCGCCCGCGCCGAAGGAGAAGCTGCCCGGGCCGCCGTCCCTGCGGACCGCCAGCGCCGTCACGACGGGCACCGCCAGGTCGATGCGGTTGTCGAAGGCGTGCACGTCGTAGCCCTGCAGGGCGGCACGTGCCGTCATGGCGGGCACCGCGCCGCCCGCCGAGCCGAGGTCGATGGCGGTGAGCCGGGTGCCGCCGTACCAGGCGAGCAGGAAGGCGTCGCGTTCGATGAGTTCCAGCAACCCGCCCAGTACGGCCTCTTCGAGGCAGCTGCCGATGGCGCAGCCGTTGGAGCACTCGAAGACGAAGTCGTCCGCCGCGACGCCCGCGCTGTAGTGGACGAGCCGTGCCGGCACGAGGATTTCACGGTCGTCGCGCAGCGAGCGGCCCCGCACCCAGGGGATGGGACGGTCCGGGTCGAAGGGGCGGACCACCGGGTCGTCGCGGTAGGTGGCCGGCGGATAGAAACCGCATTCGGCCGGGTCCAGTGCCTCCTCGCCGAGCTCACGGTACGACCGGGTCAACAGGGCGCCACGGCGCCTGCGGTGGGTTCCGGCGTACCGTTCCAGGCCTTCCAGGAAGGCGAGTTCGCGGCTCGCGGCGAAGCTGTTGGCCTGCCCGCTCCAGGTCACGTCGGTGAGCCCGGCGTAGCCGCGCATGAAGACGCTGCCCGCGACGGGGGCGGTCGTGGGCGAGGTGACGTTGATCCAGGTGCCCGCGCCGAGGGCGCCGGCGACGGGATTGGCAAGCGCCGCCTCCGGCATCGGGTACGAGGAGGCCGGCCGCAGCCGGCAGGCGTCCGGGGCCGGTTTCCTGCGCGGGACCAGCCGGGGCGGGGCGGCCTCGCCCGCGCCGCCGCCGGGCAGCGCGCACCGGGGGCAGAGCGGTTCGGGCAGCAGCGGATGGGTGCTCACCGCGAGGGTGCGCAGGTCCAGCCGGGTCACCTGTGGCAGTTCGCGGTCGGCGGGACGCTGCGTGCCCGGAGGCGTCATCGTGCCCGCGAGGGCCGCGTCGCACAGGGCGCCGACGGCGTCGAGGACGTACGCCGGCAGCTGCGGCCACTCGCCTGCCGCCCCCGTGGCGCCGCCGGTCTCCAGAGCGTCCCGCTCGGTCCGGGTGCGCAGCCGCTGCCAGCGCATGCCGAGGCAGCGGCCGCACACCGGCGTCCCGGCGTCGCCGCCCCAGGGGCCCACCAGCACGGCCTGCGACGTGAGCTGTACGCGGGCGCGGGGCCGTACGTCCGAGTACGGGTCGCCGGAGCCCTCGCCGAGCACGTCGTGCGCTCCCAGCGGGACCACGAGCGGCGTTGACGGCTCACTCGCGGCGCCCTCCCCCTGGGCCGTCCCGGTGCGTCTGCCGCGACGGAGCGCGCCGGGTCCGTCGTGACAGCGCGCGTGGCGTTCGTCGAGGTGGCGCTGGAGGCGGGCGCGTGCCGCCTCCAGGGGTCTGCCGCCGGGGGCGGCGGTGGTGGTCATACCCGGTTGCTCCAGCGGAAGGTCTTCAGGCACACCGCGCCGAAGACCACGGTGAACACGACCAGTCCGGCGCACCCCAGGAGGACGTCACCGGTGCCGCCGCGTCCCGAAAGCGCCGCGGAGACCGCGTCGTTGAGGTATCGCAGCGGAAGCACCCGGGAGGCGGTCTGCAGCCAGGACGGCAGCATGTCCATCGGCAGGAACGAGCCCGACAGGAACGCCATCGGCACCATGAGGCAGTTGGCGATGGCGGCGACCGCCTCCGGTGTGTCGGCGAGCGAGCCGATGACGACGCCGATCGTCAGGAACGCGGTGATGCCGAGGACGAGGGCGGGCAGCGCCAGCGGCCAGCTGCCCTTCAGCTCCAGCCCGAAGGGCGGCAGCAGCGCCACCCCGGTGAACAGCACGGCCTGGACGACGCCGACGCCCAGCGCCAGCACGTACCGGGAACCGATCACGGCGGGCAGCCTCGTCGGAGTCATCCGGATCAGCCGCAGCAGGTCGTCACGCCGCCACTGCATGAGCGTGAAGGCCACGCTGAAGACGGCCGCGTTGGCCACGCCCCAGGACATCACGCCGGGCGCGATGTAGGAGATGTAGGGGCGGCCGGACTCCTGGACGTCCTGGCCGCTGAAGATCAGCCCGAAGACGACGAGGAAGATCAGCGGGAAGGCGAAGGTGAAGAAGAGGGTGGCCTTGTCCCGCACCTGTGCCCGGTAACCGGCTCCCGTCAGTGCTGCGTACGCGGTCATGACTGCTGCTCCGTGTCGTCCGTGCCGTCGGTGGTCCGGGTGCCGCCGGTGCCCTCGGCGGTGGTTCCCGCCGCCGCGCCGGTGAGTTCGAGGTAGACGTCCTCCAGGGTGGCCGTGCGGGTCTGCACCCCGGTCAGGCCCACCAGCCGGTCGACGGCGGTGAGGACCTGTCCGGACACCCGGGTCTCCAGTACGAGGGAACCGCCCCGCACTTCGGCCCGATCGACGCCCTCGATCTCCAGGGCCGCCTCGGGCGAGAGGCGCCCGGCGGGAAGCAACAGCCGGGTCGGCGCCCCTCCCGCGGCGACCAGGCTGTGCGGCGAGTCGAGGGCGGCGACCGCGCCGTCGACGAGGATCGCGACCCGGTCGCACAGGGCCTCCGCCTCGTCGAGGTGGTGCGTGGTGTAGACGATCGTGCGGCCCTGCCGTTTCAGGCCGCGCAGCACCTCCCACAGATCGCGCCGGGCCTGCGGGTCCAGAGCGGCCGTCGGCTCGTCCAGGAAGATCAGTTCCGGTTCGTGCACGAGGGCGGAGGCGATCGCCAGGCGCTGGCGCTGGCCTCCGGAGAGGTTCTCGACCATCACGTCGCGCTTGCCGGTCAGCCCGACGGCCTCCAGCGCCCGGCCCGCGGCGTCCTTCGGTGCGCCGAACAGGGCGGCGACGGTGGACAGATGCTCGCGCGCGGTCTGGCGTACGAAGAAGGCCGAGGACTGCGTCTGCACCCCGATGCGGGGCAGCAGGGCGACGTTGCGCGGCCACGGCGACCGGCCGAGCACCGTGACCGTTCCGGAGTCCGCTTCGCGCAGGCCCTCCATGATCTCCACCAGGGTGGTCTTGCCGGCTCCGTTGGGACCGAGCACGCCGAAGAACTCCCCTCGTCTCACCTCCAGGGAGACTCCGGCCACGGCCTCGTGGCCGCCGTAGCGCTTGCGGATCTGCTCGACGGAGATCGTCGTCTCCGTCCCGGTCCGGTGTGTCTCTGGCTGCAGAGCCCTTGCCTCAGTCATGTCAACTCGTGCTCCTCGTACGGGACTTCTCGCTTGTCGGACTGGAAGTACGGACTTGCGGAACTGCGGAACTGCGGATCGGCCGGACTGCCGAACCGCCCGGCGTCCTGCCGGAACTTGGCGCAACCGGACGTGCTCAGGCGGAACTCGGCGGAAGCAGAAGGAAATACACCGCGGCGGCCAGTCCTGTCAGGAGGACGCAGACGAGGACGGCCGAACCGATCCCGTACGCGGTGTAGAGGATGCGCGCCCGGCGCGGGTAGGAGGCGGCGGCAGCCCGGTCACGCAGCCGCAGCCTGAGATACCGGCCGCTCTCCGGTGCGTAGCCGGAGACCCGCAGAGCATGGCTGAGCATCGTGTAGCCGTCCAGGGGCGGGAGCGGCAGCAGATTGGCCAGGGCCTGGACGCTCCCGAGCAGCAGCAGTCCGGAAAGGACCCTGCGGGTGGAATCGTCCGGCGGCAGCACAGACCACCATGCCGCTGCGGGCAGCAGCAGCACCAGGTTCATGAAGGCGCCCGCCCCGGCCACCGCGAGCTGGTGTCTTCGGCGGCGCAGATGCACGTAGTCCTCGACCGTGCAGTACATGATCGCCACCGGCAGCCGCCAGCGGAGCCCGATCTCGCCGACGGTGCCGCCGAAGTGGCGCGCCGCGACCCCGTGGGCGAGTTCGTGGAGCGCGATGCTGAACCAGATGACGGTGCACACCGCCAGCAGCGCCACCGGGTGCCGCAGCAGCCACGCGGTGTCCCGCGCCAGCTCTGCCAGGTGCGCGGCGAGCAGCACCTCCATGGCGGCGGTCAGCGCGAGCAGCGTCAGCAGCAGCGGGGCGCGCAGCAGCGGCCTCAGCAGACGGTGCAGAGCCGTGGCTGTGGCCTGCGCGTCGGCCACCATCCGCATCCGGCCTTTGAGCAGGTTGCCGGTCACCGCGCCGCCGCCGGCCCCGTGAGCGACCGTTCCGGGACGGCCGGACGGTCCCGGCTGCGCGGGCCGTGCCGCCCCGGCATCCTCATGGGTGCCGTCCAGCAGGCCGCGGGAGCCGAGAAGTCCCAGCAGCTGCCGCCAGTTGGCCTCTCCGAGCCGCTTGCCGAAGCTGCGGGCGTAGGCGGCGCCGATCTCCTCCAGGCTGCTGGAGCCGTCGAGCCGTGAGATGAGGAAATGCTCCCTGGGGCCGACTTCGAACGTCGCTCCGGTGCCCGGGTTCCGGATGACGTGGATGGTCGCGGCGGCACGCAGCAGCGGCGGACTGACCAGCACGTCCCGCCGCAGTGCCGGGCGCTGGGCGCTCAGGTCGTACGGCCGCGCGGTCACGGGCTCACCGCCGGCGCTTCGCGCAGCCCGGCGCCGTCGAGGTCCTCCCGCAGCACCCGGCCGAGTATGTGGGCGAGATACGCCTCGTCGCGGATCGTCACATGAAGTCGGTTGTTCGTCATGTGCATGTACGGGGAGAGAAGCGTCGGCAGCACCACGGCCAGGTCCCGCGTGGGGACGGCCTGTTCGTCTTCGGGTGAGGCGAAGACCAGCTCACCGCGCGATGCCGCCGCCACGACCCTCTCGCTCAGTTCGGTGCAGTGCCGCGACCATCCGCTGAGGAACGCGGGCAGCCGGACCGCCCGCCCGCCGGGGCCCTGACCGCCGCCGGGCCCGGAGCGCGTGGCCGCGACGGCCTGTCTGATCTCCCGGTAGCGGCGGCCGAGCCCCGGGGCGGTCTGCGCGTAGTTCCGGTCGTACTCCTCGGAGCCGATGAAGCCCGTGCCGGGGAAGGCCCGGTGCCAGAACTCGTAGTACTGGTCGAGGTATTCGGCCTGCTTGCGGGCGTCGGGAAGGAAGCAGCTGAGCATCACCATCATCAGCTGCGCGGAGGTACCCAGGAGGACCGTGCGCAGGTGCAGGTTCATCGAGCTGAACGCCTCCGCGACCAGATCGCTGGAGTGCGCGAAGTGCCATTCGGCGAGTTCCACCCCGGCCGGGCCGCCGTATTTCCGGTACTCGGGTGAATAGGGCTCCCAGGAGCGGGAGTTGTTCGGGCGCAGGTTCATCCGGCCGTCCTCGCCCATGAAGGCGCTGCGGTCGCCCTCCGGGAACTCGATCTCGAACAGCGCGTTGTAGAACTCGTTGAGGAAGCCGGTGTCCACCTCGTACAGCGCGGGCCGGGCGCGCAGGAAGGCGTCTATCGCCTCCTCGGCCCGCCCGCGCACCTCCTCGGTGTCCTCCGCTCTGGCCGGTCTGAGTCTCAGCCGCACATGAGGCCCCTCCAGCCAGTAGTTGAGGAAGAAGTGCCCGGCGAGCAGCCCGTCGTCCCGCAGGGACGCGACCAGCGGGCGGATGCAGTTGACCAGCAGGGGCTGCGGGTTGGCGGCGTAGAAGACGTGCACGGCCTGCCACTCTCCGGGTTCCCGGGACTCCTCCGGCATCACGGTGCCTCCTTCGGGGACGGGGTGAAGGTGAAGGTCTCGACGGCCAGTTCGGCGACGTGGGCGCCCCGTTCGGAACGCACGTGCAGGCCGTCCTCGGCGGGGAGCATCTCGCGCAGCACGACGCGGTCCTCGCCGTCCTTGACCAGGCCTTCGAAGGCGGCGAGGGACAGGACGCTGGCGAAGTCGACGAACACGGGCTTGCTCGCGGACTTCGACGCCCCTCCGCCGCGCGGCCCCGCCGCCGTCACCGTCGCGAACACCTGCGCGGGCAGGGCGTGTTCTCGCCTGAAGCGCTGCCATTCCAGGAACCAGCGGTGCTCGCCTTCGCCGTTCGTACGGGCACGTGCCGGCAGGTGGGCCGCGGTCGTGCTCCAGCTGCGGCGGCTCAGTACGAGAGACCCGTGCCGCACCCGCGGCCGTACCGTCACGCCGCGGTGGGCCGGACCTTCGGGGACTCCGCCCCACACATCCGTGCGGGCCATCGACGTCGGTGAGAGAAGCAGCAGCGTACGGGGGATCTCGGGGAGCGCGAGGGGCACCAGGTAGCCGAGATAGACAGGTACGACCTCGCGCCCGAGGCGGCGCGAGCGCAGCACGAGCCGGTCGGCCGCCTCGTCGTGCTCCGCGTACAGGTCCTCCAGGTGTATGCGGGACTCCTCCGGGACGGTGGAGGTCTCGCCGGGGCAGACGATCTCGTGGCCGGTCAGCCGGCCGTGCAGGTTGAGGTTGCTGGTGACGGCGCCGCCGGTCACTTCGGCGAGTACGGCGCCGGGCGGTGTCACGGCTTCGGCTGTCCCGCGCAGACCGGCCGCGAGGCCGGCGTCCGGACCCTCCTCGTCGTAGAGGTGCGTGAACCGGCTGAAGGGGAAGGAGAGGCCGCCGTATGAGCGGTTGACCACGACGAGGGGCGTTCCGTCCTGCTGTCCCAGCTGAAGATGGTGGGTCTGCGGCGCGAAGCGGGCGGAGAGCGGGGCGAGTTGCGCGGCCACCTCCTCCAGGTGCTGCTCTTCCAGGTGGAGTTCGGCGTCGTCGCGGCCGCGTTCGCGCCATCCGTCCCACAGCTCCCGCATCCGCCTGACGAAGGTACGGCGGGCGGAGTCGACGGCCCTGATGCCGGGCAGGCCCAGCCAGTTCTCCTCGGGCACGTACTCGCCGTCGTCGCCGAACGGGCGGCGCTTGGCGGTGAAGGAGAGGTACTGGTCGAAGAAGTCCTCATGGAAGTCGTGGACGAGCCCGAGCAGGTCGTCGCAGCGTCCGCCGGTCCCGTACCGCGCGACGAAGAACCCCTTGAAGGTGACCCGTTGCGGCAACGTCACGTCGAAGGCGGGCAGGACGCTCTCCAGGCGCCGCAGTTCGCGGCCGGTTCGGCCTCCGAGTCCCCGCCAGCGGCAGGGCAGACCGGCCCCGGCCCGGGCGTCCTCGTACAGGACGGTCTGCGGCAGTGCCGCCCGCGAGGCTCCCAGCCCGGACTGGACACGGTGCAGCATCTCGCGCAACTCCCGCAGCAGGCGGGCACGTTCACCGGCGTCCGCCCGCGGATAGGCGGCGAGGACCGCGGCAGGTCCCTCGAGCTCGTCGGCCACACGGTCCGCCCACGGGCGGCCGACGCCGCGCAGCGCACGCTGGAAGGAGAGCAGCGGGTCGCTGCTGTGGACGTCGGTGTCGAGGCAGGGCACCTGGATCATGCCGAGCTGGTGGAGAGCGGAGAGGTAGCTCTCGCACTGCTCCGGCGGCGCGTCGTGCTCACGGCTCAGCCAGTCGGCCAGCTCGTGGTGGCGCAGCTCCGTGCGGTCCTCGAAGAGGCCGAGCAGCCGGTCCAGGATGCCGCTGCGCCGGAGGAAGTAGAGCCGGTCCTCCGCGGCGTCGAAGGTGACCGTCGCGCTGTCGTCGCCGGCCGTCACCGAGCGGCGCACGTAGCGCACCCGGTCGGCCTCGCGCCCCCAGCCGGAGGCGAGACGGACGGGAAGACCGGCGCGCCGTGCGGGGTCGGCGACGATCAGCTCGGTGAGCCTGCCGAGCACCACGACACTGAGCCGCACATGGCTCTCCCACCGGTCGCCGAGGCTGATCACCGCGTCGTCGCCGTCCTCCTCGAAGAGGCCGGTGGCCACTCCCGTGAACGTGCTGAAGGGGCTGGTCTTGCAGGCCGTCCGGTAGACGTACGCCATCAGGGAGCGCTCGATCTTGCGCATGCGCTTGTCGGGCTGCTCCCCCGCCGCCCTGCGCAGATAGCCCTCCAGCTGCCCGTCCAGAGTCGGGGAGGCGAGCAGCAGCCCCAGCCGCAGCCGGGGTTCGGCCATGAGCTCCCGCAGCGCGGCGCGGCTGCGTTCGCCGTCGGCGGCGAGCAACTGCGCCCCGCGGTCGCGCAGTTCCTGCAGGCGCCGCCTCTCCTCCAGCCACTCGGCGGTCCGTTCACCCGCGCCGGCGTCCAGTGAGCGGACCAGCTCCGCCGCCGCAGCCGGGTCTTCGGGAAGCCGGTTGTTGAACATCTGCCGCCGCAACGTGAGCAGTCTGCGCCGCAGTTGGTCCCCCGGGCCGCGCTCCGCTGCCCCGGTGGTGGTCACGAGGCCGTGCAGGACGTCGGAGAGTGCTGCGGCGCGCCGCAGCAGTCGCTCCTCGGCCGCGAGCACCTCCTCCGCCCATTGGACGCTGCCGGAGGCGCGCAGGGCGTGCACGGACTCCAGGGGCAGGCCGGCGGTGCGGAGCATGAAACGGCGTCCCGGTTCCCACACCGTCGTCGCCGCCGTCGCTTCGGCGGGAACCGGGGTGGTGACGTCCGTCGTGGTCGTCGGCACAGAGGTCATGGCGGGCTCCCCCATCGCTTCTCAGGCGATCTCGTAGCGGAAGTCGGCGGGCCGGGGCCGCTCGTGGCCCAGCGGCATGATCAGCAGCGGCGTCTCCCCCGTACGCTCCAGGCGCAGCCGTTCGATGTAGGAGACGTTGTCGAAGCCGAGGGCGACGCCCGCGCCGAGGCCCATGGCGGTGCAGACCGTGTAGAAGGCCTGGGAGACGGCGCCGGTGGCAGCTCCGTACAGCCGGTATCCGCGGTCGCCGACGGCGTCGAGCACCGCGGTCGTACGGACGGCGGGCACGAGCACGGCACCGCTCTGTTCGAGGTTGTAGTTGGCGAGGAAGTAGTTCCGCTGCAGGAACTCGCCGTGCGGGCCGCCCGCCACCAGGCGGAGTGCGTGCGCGGCGGGATCGTATTCGTACGCTCCCGGCTCGATGTCCTCGACGTGGTTGACGAAGGCGTAGAGCTTCAACAGCTGTGCGCCTCCGGGCGGTTCGGCGTCGGTCTCCAGCGTCACGGCTGCCGACGCGGCCAGCGCGGTGCCCAGCTGCCGTGCGCCGAGCGGGCGTCGTGCGTCGAAGCGGCCGAAGCTGCTGCGCCGGCGCCGCAGGGCTTCACGCATGGTGACCGGTTCGGTGCGCGGCGGCGGGAGCGGGAGCGGGTCCCCGGTGTCCGGCAGGGGCCGCGCCCCGGCCGGGGCGAGTGCGCCGGGCGCGGGCCGGGACGCGGAGTCCTCCGCGGTGGCGGCGCGGACCCGTTCGAGGATGCCGAAGCCGAGGACCCTGCGGGAGAGTTCGACGTCGGTGTGCGGGACGCGCACGTCGTCCCGGTGTTCCCCGGGCTGCTCCAGCGGGCGGCTCTCCCCCGCCGGTCCCGCTTCGTCCCATCGCAGCGGTACGACGGCGAAGACGCCCTCCTGCTGTTCCCGTAGCCCCAGCAGCCGGTTCAGCTGCGGCTCGTCGAACCACATCAGCGGCTCGACGCTCAGGCCCCGCGAGCGTGCCCACATGCGCCAGCTCTGCAGGACCGTTCCGATGTCCATGCTGACGACGTGGAAGGAGAAGCTGTTGTACTTGAAGGAGTTCTGCCAGTACTTGACGCCGAGGACGAGGAACTGGTCGGTCTCCGGACCCGGTCCGCCGCAGCCTGCCGCCTCCCTCACCCGGCCGGACACGTCGCCCGTCAACAGCCTCTGCATGGCGTGGCGTTGACTGGCGTAGTAGTGCACGCCGGGTGTGAGCGGCCCGCTGGGCCCGTTCACCCAGTAGACGCTGACCGGGTAGAGCCCGCCTCCCGAGGCCACTCCCCGCGACCAGTTCGTCTGTGTGTAGTGGGGCAGCGCGGCGAGGTCGGTGTTGGCCTGTACGCCGAGGCGGCGGCCCACGAGTCCGCAGGTGTCCTGGAGCATCCCTGACAGCGCCGGGAGTGTGAACCGTCCTTCTGCCTGCGGTGCTTCGCCCGGCAGGCAGCCCGCGGCGGCGCCGGCCGTCCCGGGGAAGCCGGTGCGGGGAAGCGGGAAGGTGCCCGCTCGCGGATAGTGCTTGCCCTTCCTCGGACGGTCGGCCCAGTCGGGTACGAAGTCGGCCGGCTCCATCGGGACTCGGGCGCGGTGCTTGATGGCATCCGCGTAGTCACGGGCGTAACCCACGTGAGGTCTCCTTGTCTGAGCGTCGGGCCGGGTCAGGGGAACGGGTGCGGGGCGGGATTGAGGTCGTCCGGGTTCAACTCACCCGTGCGCAGCCCCGCTTCACACAGCGCGGTGCGCATCCTCGGCATGGTGCGGGCACGCTGGCGCGACCAGCCGAAGTCGATGGGGAGCAGGCCGGGCACGAGGACGCTGACGGTGTGCAGGCCGAGCGTCCGCTGCTCGGGCAGGGTCTGGTCGACCACGACGACGTCGAATCCGGCGTCGGTCACCCACTGCACGCAGCGCGTCAAGTGCCCGCGGATGCCGTCCCGCACGGGGGCACCGGCCGGCCGCAGCCCGGCCACGCTCCGCGCGGCGGACGGCCCCGGCTGCCGCAGCAGGAAGTCGGCGAAGCGACCCATCTCCGGTACGCCGTACAGCAGCGGATGATCGTGCAGCGCCGTGACCTTGCCGAAGTCGGCGGCCATGGCGAGCAGACGGGCCTCATCGCTCTCCGTGCGCGCCTGGAGGTTGACGGCGTCGGTGGCGATCTCGCACAGCGCACCCTCCAGTGCCGATTCCGGGTCGATGCCGGCGCCCGCGCCGAAGCACATCCGGCCCGTACCGCCGTCGAACCGCTCGGCCACGGCGGTGACCACGGGTACGGGGAAGGAGATCCTGGTGTCGAAGAAGCGCGCCCGGTATCCGTACATGGCGAGCCGGTCGGTCATGTGGCGGGTCGCGGCCCGTCCGCTCGTGGCGGGGTCGATCTCCGGCAGCGGCTGCCGCCCGTACCAGGCCAGCAGGAAGGCGTCGCGTTCGATGACCTCCATCAGCCCGAAGTAGACGGCCTCCTCCAGGGAGCCGCCCGACGCGCAGCCGTTGGAGCTCTCCTGCACGAACCGGTTCTCCAGGCCGGGCGCGTGGTAGTAGGTCAGCACCTCGGGCACCAGCCTGGGCGTCTCGTCACGCAGCGAGTACCCCCACACCCACGGGATGCTGCGGTCGGGTGCGAAGGGCGTGACCCGCGGGTTGTCCCGGTGGAACTCCTCGGAGTACAGGCCGGCTTGCCGGGGGTCGACGGCCTGCTCCCCTGCCTGCTCCAGCTCTTCCAGCGAGCGGCTGACCCGGGTCAGCTTGGCCCGCGGGCGCATCCCCGCGTAGCGCTCCAGGCCTTCCAGCACGCCGATGCGGACGCTGTCCGAGAAGGACGGCGCGTGCCCGCCCCAGAACGTCTCCCTCAGGTACTCGCCGGAACGCATGGAGAAGCAGCCGATGGCCGCGGAGGTCGACGTCGAGGAGACATCGTGCACGACGGACGGCCCCAAGGCCCCGCACACGGGATTGGCGAACGCGGACACGTCGATGCCGTACGAGGAGAGCGGGCGCACCCTGAACGTCCCCGGCCGGTGTTCGGGAGCGGGCCGCAGCACGATGCGGGCCGCTTCGTCGGTGTCGGCCGCGGGGGTGCCGCAGCGCGGGCACTCCGGGTCCGGTACGAGCGGGTAGTGACGCACCGTCAGGGTGCCCAGGTCGAGCAGATGCACCTCGGGGAACGGGCCGGACCCCCTCCGCCGCCCCAGAGCGGTGACGAGCGCCGCAATCGCGTCCACGGCGAAGGCCGTGCCGTGCGGCCACGCGCCGGCGGCACGTGTCCCGCCGCCGGTCTCCAGCGCGTCGCGCAGGGAGACGGAACGCACCGCCTGCCACCGGCGCGCGAGGCAGCGGCCGCAGGCGGGGGCACGCCCGCCGGGCCCGCCGTCGCGGTGCGGGCCGGGCCCGATGATCGCGTGGTGCCCGTAGATGTGCACGGGGTACGCCTCGGGTCCGCGGGCTCCTTCGGCTCCGTCCCCTGCGTCGCCTCCGGGGGGCAAGCTACCGCCGCGCGCAGCGAGTTCGTCGCGGCAGCCCAGCGCCGAGACGTACGCCGCCGGACCGCCGAGCCGTGCCAGGCTGCGGCGCAGCAGCCCGGCCAGGGCCTCCTCGTCGAAGCCGGCCTGCTCTTCGGAGCCGGCCTGCCCGTACGGCTGGCGGTACGGGGCGGCGGCGGGCGCCACCGCGTCACTGAGCGCCATGACCGGTGCCCTCGGTGAGCAGCACGCGGACGGTGGTGATGCCGGCGCCCGCCAGGTCGGCCGAGCCCGTGGGCACCAGCAGTGCGTCCCGTCCGGCCGCCCGCAGCCTCTCCAGTACGTCCGTCCAGGTACCCGGCTCCTCGTGCCCTTCCGCGGCGGGTGCGGAGGGGGTGACTGTCAGGGTGCCGGGGGCGAGGTCCTTCAGCAGCGGGTCGCCGGTGTCCGGGCAGGCGGGGCGCCCGGACTCCTCCTGTTCCGCGTACTGCTCCGGATTCCCGTACTCCTCCGGCTTCCCGTACTCCTCCGGCTTCCCGTGTTCCGCCTGCTCGCCGCCGAGTTGGATCTGCCCGAGCAGATCCCGGAGCGCGGCGACGGCGGCGGCCCCGCGGCTCGTCTCGCTGCCGAGCGCCCACAGCGCTCCCGAGCGGGCCAGCAGGACGCTGACGCCGCTCCGCCCGCTCTCCCCGAGGTCGAGCAGCTCCCAGCCGAGGCCGAGCTGCTCCATCGACCGTACGAGAAAGGTCAGTTCGGGTCCCGTTCCCGCGTCGGCCCCCTCCGTCCCGCCCTGTCCGCCCTCCGGTGGACCCGGGATGTCCACGGGCGCGGCGGCCGCGCCGCGGACGGCCCGCATCAGGGCGTCGTAGGCGAGCGCCGAGAGAAGACCTCGTGCGGCGGCGTCCGGCAGGGACCGGCCGGCGCCCGTGCCGGCACTCGTCGGCTCGAAGAGCCGGTCGGCGTTCCGCCCGGTGAAGGGCCGGACCGCGGCGGCGGGCACCAGCAGCCGCTCCTTGGTGATCAGCGAGGTCGCCACGGTCCAGGCCGTCACATCGCCCGCGGCGGCGCCCGTACCGCTCGAAGTGGTCAGCTCTGCGGGGCCGGTGACGCGCAGCGACCGGCGCGCCGCCAAGGGTGCCGCACCGCCGGGGAGCACGGGGACGGGTACGACGTGCTCGGCGTAGACACCCGCGGCCGCGTCGAGCGCCCGCATGCGGGCACCGGCCACATGGTGCACGTCGAAGGCGGTGATGCGGCGGAACGAACCGTGGCCGAGCCCGAGTTCGACGACTCCGGCCTTGAGCGGAAGCTGGGTGAGTTCCTCGTCAGCGAAGCGGGTGAAGACGCCCGCATGCGGATGTACGAGCGCGGAGCGCCGGTTCAGCTCGTCGACGAGGGCGTCGGCATCGCGTGCGGTCGCCGCAGTGGGCATGGGCACTTCGGCCGTGCCCGCCGACGACAGGTCCACGGCTGCCGCGTCCGCGCCGTCCCCGGCCGGATCGGCGGACCCCGCGGACCCCGCGGCCCCGGCCAACTCGCCCTCCACAGCGGCGGTCTGCCGGCCTTCCCTCCCCGCACCGGTGCCCTCTCCCGTGCGGGCAGCGGGGGTGCACATGGTGCAGCGCGGGTGCGGCAGCAGCGGCTCGGACGTGACGTCGAGAGAGGCCATGTCCTGGAGGACGAGGCGGCCGTCGGTCTCGGCCCCGAGGGCTCCGGTGGTGTACCGGAAGACCTCGTATCCGAGCATGTTGCCGATCATCGCCGCCTGCGGCCCGTCGGGGCGCCCGCCCGCCGGGTCCGCGCCGGGCAGCGCGAGCGCGCTCCACACGTCCGCCGCCGCGGCGGCGGAACCGGCGCGGGGTCCGCCGCCCGCTCCCAGCCGCAGCACGGCGCAGGAGAAGCAGCCCGTACGCGTACGGTCCATCAGCGGCCCCATGACGGCGAGTTCGCCGAACGACCAGGCCGGTACGAGCACGGTCCCCTCGGGAATGCCCTCGCGCAGAAGCGGGAAGAGCCGCTGCGCCGCGCGCGGCCCTCCGGTGACCACGACGGTGTCGAAGCGGCGCAGCTCGCTCCAGGACGGCGCGCCGGGGTCGCCGCCGTGTGCACCGGTGAGCGTGGTCAGCTCCACCGGGCAGCCGCCGGCGGCCGCTTCCGCCGCCTCCGCGTCGATGCCGGTCCGCTCGACCCCGGGCAGCAGTCCGATGGCCGACCCGCCGTTGCGTATGAGGCTGAGGACGCACCAGCGGGCGGTTTCGTCGTCGCCGACGACGGCCACGCGTGCTCTGCGGAACCGCTCGAAGCGGCGCTCGGGCGCATCGGCGTAGTGGTCCACGTAGGCGATCTGTGCCGCGAACCGGCGAGCCGCCTGCGGCGTGGGAAAGCCTTCGTCGCCGGGTGCGCCGTCGGGCACGGGGACGTCCCGCGCGAAGCCGCGGGTGTAGAGCGTCCTGACCAGTTCGCCGAGCATCGCGCGCTGCCGTTCGCCGAAGCCCGCGCTGATCTCCGCGACGGTGTGCTCGCCGTCCAGGTGCGGAACGATGAGCGTCGCGAAGCGGTAGGCCGACCTGGCGGTCAGCTGGAAGCCGCCGTCGGCGGTGTGGAAGAGCACCCCGTCGGGTGTCTCGGTGAAGAGCACGTCACGGCGTATGCGCGGACGGGACGCGGCTACGGCGTCGTAGGCGGCTGTGGCCATGTGGTGACACCCCTGGGTGGTCGGTGGTCGGTCGGCCCGCTTGGCGGGCGACGCTGCGGGGGCGGTGCTGGTGCTGTGCGGGTGCGAAGCAGTGCGGTCCGGTGCTGTACGTGCGGTGCGGTGCGGTGCCGAACGGTGCGGTGTGGTGCGGCGGTTCGGTCGACGTGGTGCGGGCGTGCGGTCAAGACGGTGCGGGCGGCGCCGTGTTGCGGCCGTGAGCGTGCGGCGGGGGCAGGGAGGGTGGGCACCGGGGCTGTCAGAGCCGGGCGGCGGAGCCCTTGCCGTCGGCCGCCCGGTGCGCCTCTCCCCCGCCGGGGTCACGGCCCGGATCGCCGGAGAGGCGGCGCGCAAAGCACCGCAGCAGTCCGTGCATGCGGTACGGGCCGGGCGGGCCTTCCTCCAACAGCCCCGCGTCCGCGAGCTGTTCGAGGATCTGCTCCGTCGCCGCAGGCGGGCCCGCACCCGTGATCCCGGCATCGTCCAGGCCCGTGAAGGCGGCGCTCTCACCGCTGCCGACGCGGACGAAGACCTCGGCAAGGCGCGGCTCGATGCGGTCCAGCGCCTCCTGGAAGATGTTCGGGACGGACATCCGCGGGTCGTCGGCGAGCGCGAGCCGCACCGGCAGGTCCTCGGCGAGCCAGTCGGCACAGTCGGCGATCCGCAGGGTCGGCCGCGTCAGCAGCCGGGCCGCTGCGATGCGCAGGCTGAGCGGGAAGTGACCGCACAGCACGGCAAGCCGGTCGGCGGCCTCGGGCTCCGCCTCGACCCGCTGAGCGCCGAGCGTGTTCACCAGCAACTGCCGTGACTCCTCGGCCCGGAAGGTGCCCAGCCGGTGCACGTGGCCGCCGTGGGTCGCCACGAGACCGGCCAGCCCTCGCCTGCTGGTCACGATCACCGCGCTCCCTGCGGCAGCGGGCAGCAGCGGACGCACCTGGTCGGCGGCGGTCACGTCGTCGAAGACGATCAGCCTCCGTCCCGCCGGCCCGCCGGACGCCCCCACCGGGTCCCCCGCTCCCGCCGGGCCCAGGGCGTCCAGCGCTTCGTGGGCCTCATCGGCGGTGACCGCACTGCCGTCGCCCCGCACCATGGGAAGTACGAAGACGCCTCCGGGGAACGATCCGCGGATGCCGTGGGCGGTGTGGAGCGCGAGCGCCGTCTTGCCGATGCCCGGGGCGCCCGTGACGACCACGAGGTCCGGGGCGGCGGCCTGTTCGCGCGTCAGCCGCTCGCCGATCGACTCGCAGTCGGCGGCACGTCCGGTGAAGCACGAGACGGGGCGTACGGGAACGGGCACCGTCAGGGCAGCCGCGGACGGAACGGCTTCCGGCACGGCAGCGGACGGCGGCCCGGCAGAGGGCAGTTGGACAGAGGGCAGTTCGGCAGACGGCAATTCGGCAGACGGCGGGACCGCCGGCGCACCGGGCGGCGGGGCGGCCGGAAGGGCAGGCGGCCCGTTGCCGACGCTTCCGCCGAGGTCGTCGCCCCGGAGGATGGACAGTTCCAGCCGTTGCAGCGAGGGGCCCGGGTCGACGCCGAGTTCCTCCTTCAGACGGGTCTTGACCCGGCGGTACTCCGCGAAGGCCTCGGCCTGCCGTCCCGTACGGTACAGCGCCTCGATGAGCTGCTCGGAGAACCGTTCGTGCCCGGGGTGCGTGCGTGCCGCCTCCCACAGCTCCACGAGGACCTGGCGGCACCGGCCCAGCGCGAGTTCGATGTCGCAGGCCCGTTCGAGAGCACGCAGCCGTTCCTCGGTGAGGCGGGGTACTTCGTCGCGGTGGAGCATCTGCGAGGAGACGTTCGCCAGCAGGGGCCCCTGCCACAGGGCCAGGGCCTCCTTGAGCAGGTACAGCTCGCTCTCGACGTCCGCCGCCTGGCGCGACCTGCCGACGAGTTCACGGAAATGGACGAGGTCGAGCGTGCCGGCGTCGGCGGGCATGCGGTAGCCGCCGGGAACGGCCTCTATCGCGCTGTCGGCGATGCCGTACTTGGAGAAGATCCTCCGCAGCCGCAGAACGCAGGTCTGCAGGGCGGCTCTTGCCGTGGCGGGCTGTTCATCGTCCCACAGTGCCCTGAGCAGATAGCCCGTGGCGACAACGGTGTTGGGGTGCGAGAGCAGGGCGGCGAGAAGGCTCGTGGGCTTGGACGGCTGGAGAACGACGGCATTCTCTCCGTCTGCGATACTCAACGGCCCGAGCAGCTGAAAGCGCATCCGTCTGTCCCCCGGTTTCCTTCTGGTCCAGGCCTGTTGCGGCCGGCATCGGAACAGAACCGGATTCGCCGCAGATGGTCGTCGGTGCCAACTGGTCTTTCTTCACGTGCTGGTCGTCTTTCACGTGCTGCACCCCCGTCTTCGCACCCGTGAGTGCGAAGTGATCGCAGTGCCATGGGAATTGGTCCGGGAGCTTCGCCCTGCTTCGGAAATGCGTTGTGGTCCGTACCACGGCGGCGCGGCAGCGCAATACCGGGCATCATCGGCAAGTCCGACAAGTGGGAAGTCCCGACGGCATTCTAGGGAGCACGGGAATGCCGGTCGAGACTTCTGTCAAAGCACATGCAATTCTGGACGCACATATGGGCCATGTCCGGGCAAGTCACGCCTGGGACACCGCAGTTCGCTCCCGCCGGCACCTGCCCGCTCCCGCCCCGCAGGACGGACCGGCTTCAGCTTCACCGCTGCGCCGGCCGCGCCTCGTCCACCGTCGCGGCAGGGGGCCCGGCCCCGGGGCCGTCCCCCTCGCCGCCGCTGCCACGGAGGGCCCGGCGTCGCCGCATCCACCCCCGCAGGGCGCCGGCCGCGGGCTCGGTCCAGCGGGCGGCCGGCGGTCCGGCGACGACCAGGAGCAGCACATACGCCGTCGCGAGCGGCCCGATGCGCGGCTCGGTGCTCACGGCGAGCCCGGCGACGACGATGGAGAACTCGCCACGCGCGACGAGGGCGCCGCCCGCCCGCAGCCGCCCGCGGCGGCTGATCCCGGCACGCCGCGCCGCGTACCAGCCGGTGACGATCTTGGTGGCGATGGTGACGGCGGCCAGCAGCAACGCGGGGAACAGCACCGGCGGGATCTCTGACGGCGTCGTCGACAGCCCGAAGAAGACGAAGAAGACGGCGGCGAACAGGTCCCGCAGCGGCGTGAGCAAAGCCCGCGCGTTCTCCGCGGTCTCCCCCGAGAGCGCGATGCCGACGAGGAACGCGCCGACCGCTGCGGAGACTTGGAGCTTCTGCGCGATCCCGGCGACGAGCAGCGTCAGGCCGAGAACGACGAGCAGCAGCAGCTCCGGCGTATCGGAGCTGACAGCCCGGCTTATGACCCGCCCGTGCCGCAGGGCGACGTACAGCACCGCTCCGACGGTCCCCAGCGCCACCAGCAGGGTGACGCTGCCGCCCGCCACGCCCGCGCCGGCGAGCAGCGCGCTGAGCAGCGGGAGATACACCGCCATGGACAGGTCCTCCATGACGAGTACGCCGAGGACGACCGGGGTCTCGCGGTTGCCGAGACGGCGAAGGTCCGTGAGGACCTTCGCGATCACTCCGGACGAGGAGATCCAGGTGACTCCGGCGAGTGCCAGCACTCCGGCGGGCCCCCAGCCCAGCAGCAGCCCGGCGAGGGCGCCGGGTGTGGCGTTGAGCAGGAAGTCGACCATTCCGGAGGGGTATTGGGTCTTCAGGCTCGTCACGAGTTCGGACGCGGTGTATTCGAGGCCGAGCAGCAGCAGGAGCAGGATCACCCCTATCTCCGCGCCGACCTCGATGAACCCCTCGCTGGCGCTGAGCGGGAAGAAACCGCCGTGCCCGAAGGCGAGACCGCCCAGCAGGTAGAGCGGTATCGGTGACATGCCGATGCGCCCGGCGAAACGTCCCACGAGGCCGAGGCCGAGGATCACGGCGCCCAGTTCGATCAGCAGAACAGTGGTGTCGTGCACGCGCCCGGCCCGTCCCTTCCGTCCTCACGGGACCGGCCGGGACGGCCCGTCCCTCCGTGTCGCCCCTGTGCCGTCGCGGCGCCTGGGTCCGGCCCGTCGCACGGCCAGGTGTCAGGTGTCAGGTGCCGCTGATGATGCGCGCCAGTTCGTCGACGCCCTCGCGGGTGCCGACCGCGACCACCGCGTCACCGGCTTCGAGCCGGAACTCCGGCCCGGGAGAGGGGTGCGGTCCCGTGCGGCGGAGCACCGCCACGATGTAGGCGCCGGTGCGGGTGCGGGCGCGGGTCTCCCCCAACGGGCGGCTGCGGTACGGGGAATGGGTCGTCACCGGAATCCGCTCGGTGACCAGGTCCAGGTCCATCTCGCCGGTACCGAGCCCGGGGGTGTCCGGGGGTGCGAGCAGCTCGGCCAGGGACGCCGCCTCATCGGTGTCGAGCGGCACCGTGGCCTGGCAGGCGTCGGGGTCGTCCGGCTCGTAGAAGCCGAGGAACCGCCGCCCGTCCTGATGGGCGACGACGGAGATGTGGCGGCCCGCCCGGGTCTCGATGTCGTACTGCGTGCCGACTCCCGGCAGCTTGGTGCGCTGCGTGGTCATGGCTGCCTCTGCCTCCTCGGAGAGTGCGATACGGGCCGCACACGGGCGGCGAGGACGAGAGTAACCCGCACGGCGCACCCGCCTCGAACCGCACCCTTCACCCGCAACCGCGTGCTCGGTCCGGCTTCGGTCCCGCCGCACGCGGCTGTCACGCGCACCAGCAGCACGCGGCGGCAGCACGCACCCGCCGCACCAGGTGCCCGCCGTCAGGTGACCGCCGTCAGGCGGTCGCGTCAGGAGCCGTCCGGGTCGGCGCGCTCCAGCGCCGGCTTCGGCCCCGGCTCGGCCTCCGTCAGCAGATAGTCGGCCGCGGCGGTGTCGGTGACGATGCTGGTGACCAGGCCGGAGCGCAGCACCGCTCCGATGGCCTCCGCCTTGCGCTGCCCTCCGGCGATGGCGATCACCTCGGGGACGCGGCGCAGCCGCTCGGCCTCGACGGTGATGCAGCGCTCCCCCAGGTCACGTCCGATGCGGCGGCCGCTCTTGTCGAAGAGGTGCGCGGACATCTCCGCCGCCACTCCCAGCGAGGAGTAGTGCTCGCGCTCGGAGTCGCTGAGCATGTCGTGGACGGTGGAGATTCCCGGTTCCCAGGAGCCGATGGAGACGGCGGCGACGGTGACCTTGTCGAAGTACTCGAAGGCGCGCGCGATGCCCGTCTGGCTGCGCAGAGCCGCGGCGGTCGCGGGGTCGGGCAGCAGCATCGGGGCGTACACCGGGTGCGCCTCGCCGCCGGCGACCTCGGCTGCCCGCCGTACGGCCTCGACGGATCCGCGGTCGGCGGTGCCCGCGTCGTAGACACCGGTGAGCTGCACGACCGTGCAGGGCGGCAGCTGGCGCAGCGCGGCCGCCATGTGTGTGGTGGAGCGGCCCCAGGCGAGGCCCAGCACATCTCCTTCGGTGACGAGTTCACCGAGGAGGCCGGCTGCGACCTCGCCCAGGTTCTCGGGGTCGGCGCCGTCGTCGGCTGCCTCGGACGGCGACTCGACGACCACGACGTGCCGCAGCCCGTAGCGGGCGCGGAGCGCGTCCGAGCGGTCGGCGTCCAGTTCCGCGGGGACTCTGATCTCGATACGGACCAGGTCCCGCTCCAGCGCCGTCTCCAGAACCCGCGCCACTTTGAAGCGGCTCACGCCGAACTCGTCCGCGATCTGGATCTTGGATTTGCCCTCAAGGTAGAAGCGGCGTGCCATGGCCGCCGCCTGCATGAGCTCGGCGGGTCCCATACGTGTGGTCCGACCCGACGACACCGCACTCACCTCACTGTCCTGCCGTACGTACGCATCAGCGCTGAGCGTTCATCCTTGCAGATCCCCGGTTGCCTCGATCCCACTCTGCGTCCCCGGCCGGCTCCGGACGGCATGTCCGGTGCCTGAATCCAGTGTGCGCACACGCCCACGCGCGCAGAACCGGAGGCGGTGCGGATACGGGGGTCAGCTCCCCGGCACGCGGGTCACCGGGGGGCCGTGCCGGATCCGCCGGCTCTGCGGGCCGCCTCCTCCGCCTGCTGGCGCAGGCCCCGTACGGCCGCCGCGGGGTCGTCGGTGCCGTAGACCGACGAGCCGGCGACGAAGACGTCCGCACCGGCCTCGGCGCACTGCTCGATGGTGGAGGCGGAGACCCCGCCGTCGACCTGGAGCCACATCTCCAGGCCGTGCTTGTCCATCAGCTGCCGGGCGCGGCGGATCTTCGGCAGCATTATGTCGAGGAATGCCTGCCCGCCGAATCCGGGTTCGACCGTCATCACCAGCAGCATGTCCAGCTCCGGCAGCAGATCCTCGTACAGCTCGACGGGGGTGGCGGGCTTGAGGGCCATCGACGCCCGGGCGCCGAGTGCCTTGATCTCGCGCGCGAGCCGTACGGGAGCTGCCGCCGCCTCCGCGTGGAAGGTGACGGAGCGGGCACCGGCGTCGACGTACTGCGGCGCCCAGCGGTCCGGTTCCTCGATCATCAGGTGGCAGTCCAGCGGGATGTCGGTCGCCTTGCTCAACGCCTCGACGACGGGTGTCCCGAGGGTGAGGTTGGGGACGAAGTGGCTGTCCATGACGTCGACATGGAGCCAGTCCGCGCCGGTCACCGCATCGGCCTCGTCGGCGAGACGCGCGAAGTCGGCCGAGAGGATGCTGGGGCTGATCTGAGCCATGTGCCTGCTGCCTGCCTGTCCGGACCGTCGGGCCGGGGCGTGTTCCGCCCGTCCCGTCTGAGCTGCCCCCGGGCCGTACGGCGCCGGGCGTGCGGCCCCGGGGCGTCCGGGTGCCGCACGCCGGATCATGTCATCCGCCGGGCGGTGCCTCTCGCGCGGCCACGGCTTACCGGCCGGGTGCCCGCGTCGGGGCGCACCGTGCGACCCTCACGGCGGCTCGCACGGTGCGTGAACACGCGGCCGCCCGCAGCGGAACCGTCCGCCGCGGGCCGGGCCGTCCGCCGGAGTGTGCTCAGAGCCAGCCTGGGACGACGAAGAACAGCCACGTCACCGGCGGTGCGATGGCGACCATGCTGAATCCCCAGACCATCAGCCGCCGGAACACCATGTCCCGTTGTTCCTTCGGGGAGTTCGCGGTGACCAGCGCGCCGCTGGTGGAGAAGGGCGAGGAGTCGACCACGGACGAGGAGATCGCGAGAGCGACGATGAGCCCGACCGCACCCACGTGACCGTCCTGCAGGAAGGGCACGGCCAGCGGGATGAGCGCGCCCAGGATGCCGGTGGTGGAGGCGAAGGCCGACACCACTGCGCCGATGAAGCAGATCAGCAGCGCGCCCAGCAGCGGAGCGTTGATACCGGCCACGCTCTCACCGAGGTAGTCGATGGTCCCCATGTTCTCCATCATCGTGACGAACGTGACGATGCCGCAGACGAGAAGGACCGTGGACCAGGCGCAGGCGTCGACCGCTCCCTTGGCGGACGCCGGGTTCACCAGGGTGAGCACGACGCCGACGGTGAGCGCCATGAGACCGGGGTCGGCCTCGAAGAAGAGCGTCCCGACGACCATGCCGACGAGCCCGACGAGTGTGAGGATCCGGATGCCGTTCAGCTTTACGGCTTCTTCCTCCTCCACGTCGGCGTCCGCACCGCTCCCGCCCGCGGGAGCTGTCACCGGCGCCGGGGAACCGCCGGTCCTGGTCGCCGTCGCCGCTGTGCCGCCCTCCGCACCGGGCTCTGTCTTCCCGTCGCCGGCCGGTGCGCCGGCCGTGACCAGCGAACCGCCCTCGTCCTCACCGGAGTCCGCCGCCGGGTCCTTGGATTCGCCGTCGGCACGGCGTCCGATCAGGCTGCGCCCGCCGAACAGGAAGAAGACGACGAGGCTGAGGACGACGTTGAAGAGGAAGGAGGCAACGAAGAGGAGAGTCGGATTGGCCTCGAGTTCGCTCTTGGCCACGACGCCGTTCGTGATACTGCCGAAGATGCTGATCGGCGAGAAACCGCCGGCGCTGGCTCCGTTGATGATCAGCAGGCCCATGAGGACGGGATTGATCCGGTAGCGCACGCAGAATCCCATGCCGATGGGGGCGATGATCCCCACGGCTGCCGGAACGACCGCGCCCGTGGCCGTGAGCACCGCCGTGACCAGGAACATCACCCAGGGGATGAGTGCGATCCTGCCGCCCACGGCCTGTGTCGCCGAATGGACGAGCCAGTTCACCGTTCCGTTGTTCGTGGCGATGGCGAAAAGGAATGTGACACCGACGAGCACGACGAAGAGGTCGCCCGGGAATCCGCCGAATATGTCGTCCGCGGACTGACCCATGAAACCGCTTCCGATCACAAAGGCAGCGACAATGGCCAGTGCGCCCATGTGGACCGATGTAAGGGTGGCGATGGCGAATACCAGGACCAACCCGATGATGGATATGACATGAACTGACACGAGGCTTCCTCGCCTTCGGTCGAACGGTCACTTCAAAGGCGTGCCGGCGCAAATCCGAGCCGGAATCAGAAACCTTTCCGGGCCCTGTGACTCCGCCGTTGCGAGCGCTTCTGGGGATTGCCCGCAAAACGCCAAACCATTCCGCGATCCGGAATCCGATTTTCGCCTTGGGTGAGTATGAGAGGGGGGTCGGGGCCCGTCAAGACTTCGCGCGAGGATCCTTCATCCGCCGTCGCCCTCCTCGTGCGCGCGTCCCAGAGCTGTGCTGATTCTCTTGGCCGCCTCGTTGACGAGAGCGCCGTAGACGGGTCTCGCCTCGTCCGTCATGCGGCTCGTCGGCACGTTGATGCTGATGCTGGCGACCGGAAGCCCTGCCTCCCCGATGACCGCCGACGCCACGGCCGAGACGTCAGCGCGCCACTCGCCGCTGTTGGTCGCCCAGCCCCGCTCCCGCGTCCTGGCCAGTTCGGCGCGCAGCCGGGCCGCATCGGTGATCGTCGTGTCGGTGAACTCCCGCAGACCCTCGGCGATGTAGCGCTCGACGGCTTCCTGCGGGTCGGCGGCCAGCACCGCCTTCCCGTTGGCGGATGCGTGCACGGCGAGGTTCTGCCCGAGCGGCAGGATGATCCGTACGGGCTGCGACGTCTCGAGGCGCTCGACCAGCACCACCTTGCTGCCCTCGCGGACCGCCAGGTGAACCGTCTCGTCGGTACGGCGGCGCAGCTCCTCCATCACGGGCAGCGCGATGTCGCGCAGGCCCAGCTCGTCGGTGGCGTGCCGGCCGACGTGCAGCGCCTTGGTGGTGACGACCCAGCGCGTGGGGACGGAGCCGGTCGGCCGGATCCACCCCGCCTCCTTCAGCGTGACGAGCGTGCGCTGCACGGAGGACTTGGGCAGGCCCATCGCCCGTGCCAGGTCGGCGACGCCGATCGGCTGGCGGACGGCGAGTTCTTCGAGAGCCCGGAGGGCGTTGAGGACGTTCTGCATCCATTGACTCGTTCCGTGGGGGAACCTTAGGCTCCGGTGTGCCGCCAGACGATACAGCGTGCCGTATAACGGCACAAGCCCTTGCGAGGAGCCGGCTCATGACGCCGCGTACCGGTCGCCACTTCCTGCAGATCCCCGGACCGACCAACGTCCCCGACCGGGTGCTGCGCGCCATGTCGGCGCCGACGATGGACCACCGCGGGCCGGAGTTCTCGGCACTGACGCACCGTCTGCTCGACGGACTGGGCCCGGTGTTCGGCACGACAGGGCCAGTCGTGATCTATCCCGCCTCCGGGACGGGCGCCTGGGAGGCGGCGCTGGTCAACACGCTCAGCCCCGGCGACCGGGTGCTCAGCTTCGAGACGGGTCACTTCTCCGCCCTCTGGCGGGAGATGGCCGGTTCGCTCGGCCTGGAGACCGCCACCGACTTCGTGCCCGGTGACTGGCGGCACGGCGCCGACCCCGGCGTCCTCGCCGAGCGGCTCACCGCCGACAAGCAGCACGCGATCAAGGCGGTCTGCGTCGTGCACAACGAGACCTCCACGGGGGTGGCAAGCCGCATCCCGGAGATCCGCCGGGCCATGGACGAGGCGGGACACCCGGCGCTGCTGCTCGTCGACACCATCTCCTCGCTCGGATCCATCGACTACCGGCACGACGAGTGGGGCGTGGACGTCACCGTCGCCGGCTCGCAGAAGGGTCTGATGCTGCCGCCGGGCCTGAGCTTCAACGCCGTCAGCGACAAGGCGCTCGCCGCCTCCCGCACGGCCCGGCTGCCGAAGGTCTTCTGGGACTGGAAGCCGGTCATCGAGGCGAACCGGCAGGGCTCGTTCCCGTACACCCCTGCCACCAACCTGCTCTACGGACTCGAAGAGGCGCTGGGCATGCTCCGCGAGGAGGGCCTGCCGCAGGTCTTCGCCCGGCACGCCCGGCACGCCGCCGCCACCCGCGCCGCGGTGCGCGGCTGGGGCCTGGAGGTCCTCTGCCTGGACGAGCGGGAGCACTCCGGGTCGCTCACGGCGGTGCTGATGCCGGACGGACACGACGCCGACAAGCTACGCAAGATCATCCTTGAGCGGTTCGACATGTCGCTGGGCGCCGGCCTCGGGAAGCTGTCCGGCCGGGTCTTCCGCATCGGTCACCTCGGCCAGATCGGCGACCTCACCCTTGCGGGGACGCTCGCCGGTGTGCAGATGGGGCTCGAACTCGCCGGCGTGCCCGTCGGCACCGGCGGCCTCGGTGCGGCGCTGGACACACTGCGCGCGGAATGACCGGCCGCGCCGCCCACGCCGTGCCCGCCCGGCCCGTCCCCCTGCTCCTCCCTCTCCTCGCCTCTCCCGCTTCTTCCTCCGTCCCGCCCACGCCGGTTCCGCGGCGTCCACGAGCACTTGGAGTCCGCAGCACATGACAGCGATCAGCGGCGACGCACCGTCCACGGGCGCCGGCCCCGCGGCCCGTGAGGTGGAGGCCCGCCTGCGCGGTGAGGTCGAGGGAGAGGTCGACTTCGACGACTACACCCGCCACCTCTTCTCCCGCGACGCGAGCATGTACGCCATCGAGCCGCTGGGCGTCGTCTTCCCCCGTCACGAGGGCGACGTGCAGGCGGCGGTGGCGGCGGCAGCCGAGGCGGGCGTCCCCGTCGTGCCGCGCGGCGCCGGTACGTCCCTGGCCGGGCAGACCATCGGCCCAGGTCTCGTACTGGACCTGTCCCGCCACATGAACCGCGTCGTGGAGATCGATACGGAGCGGCGCACGGCGCTGGTCGAGGCCGGCGTGGTCCAGGACCAGCTCAACCGGGCCGCGGCCGGGCACGGTCTGATGTTCGGGCCGGACACCTCCACCAGCAACCGCGCCACCGTCGGCGGGATGATCGGCAACAACTCGGCCGGCAGCGGCTCGATCCGTTACGGCATGACGATCGACCACGTCCGCGAACTCGACGTCGTGCTCTCCGACGCGACGACGGCCCACCTGGCCCCCGTCGACGAGGCCGAGCGCGTACGCCGCGCCGGACTGCCGACGCTGGAGGGGCGGCTCTACCGCGAACTGCCGCGCATCGTCGAGGAGAACGCCGAGGCGATCGCCGAGGGCATGCCCCAGTTCTGGCGCCGCGCCTGCGGCTACCGGCTCGACAGACTGGCCCGCCCGGGCGCGGAGTTCGACCTGGCGAAGTTCACCGTCGGCTCCGAAGGCACTCTGGTGCTGGCCACCCGCGCCCTCGTCGACCTCGTGCCCAAGCCCGCCCGTACGGTGATCGCCGTCGGGCACTTCACCTCCGTCGCCGGGGCGGTCGCCGCCACCGAGGACGCTCTGGCCTGCGACCCGTCGGCCGTGGAGATGATGGACCGTACGATCCTCGACCTGTCCCGGAAGAAGATCGAATACGCCTCCCTGAGCACCATCCTCGAAGGCGACCCGGAAGCCCTCCTCTTCGTCAGCTTCACCGGCGACGACGAGCGCGAACTGACCGGCAGGCTGGAGGAGCTCACGGCCCTGTGGCGGCGGCACGGCCACGGCTACCACACGCTCCAGGCCGTCACCCCGGCCCAGCAGAGCTCACTGCTGAAGGTCCGCAAGTCCTCACTCGGGCTGCTGATGGCGGCCAGCGAGGGCACGCGCCGGCCGCTCGCCTTCATCGAGGACACCGCGGTCGACCCTGTCCACCTCGCCGACTACACCAGGCGCTTCAAGCAGGTGCTGGACAGCCACGGGCTGGACGCGGGCTTCTACGGCCACTGCTCGGTCGGCTGTCTGCACATCCGTCCGTTCGTCGACACCGCCGACCCGGCGCAGGTCGCGACGATGCGCACCGTCGCGGAGGAGATCAAGGACCTCGTGCGGGAGTACGGCGGCGTCAACTCCAGCGAGCACGGCGACGGCCTGGCCCGCAGCGAGTTCAACCGCGAGATCTTCGGCGACGAGTTGTACGAGGCGATGCGCCGCGTGAAGGGCCTCTTCGACCCGGACGACCGGCTCAACCCCGGAAAGATCGTCGACGCCCCGTCCATGACGGACAACCTCCGTGACCCGGCGCTCCCGCCGGCCCGGGAGCTGCGTACCCGGCTGGACTTCGAGGTCGTCGGCGGCATGCGCGGCGCCGCGGACCGCTGCATGAACATCGGGCTGTGCCGCAAGGCCGACGCCGGGACGATGTGCCCGTCGTACATGGCGACCCTCAAGGAGGAGGACTCCACCCGCGGACGGGCCAACGCGCTGGTCAAGGCGCTCTCGGACCCCGACCCGCACCGCGCGCTGGGCGACGGGCGCCTCCACGAGGTCCTCGACCTCTGCCTGATGTGCAAGGCGTGCAAGAGCGAGTGCCCCCTCGGCGTCGACATGGCCAACCTGAAGGCGGAGTCCCTCGCCCACCACCACGACGAGCACGGAATCCCGCGCAGATCACGGCTGTTCGCCTCCATCCGCAGGCTGAACCGGCTCGGCTCGGCCACCGCCCCGCTGTCCAACCTCCCGGGACGTCTCCAGTTCCTGCGCACCCTGATGGACCGGTGGCTGGGCATCACACCGTCCCGGCCGCTGCCGGTGTTCGAACGGCACAACCTCGTGCGCTGGTTCCGGCGGCGCAGGCCCGCCGCGGGTGACCGGGCGGCACCGGCAGGGCAGCAGACGGCCCCCGGATCACAGGGCACGGTCACCTACCTCGCCGACTCCTTCACCACCTACACCGAGCCCGGGATCGGCCGCGCCGCCATCGAACTGCTGGAACGGGCGGGCTGGCACGTCGCCCTGGAGTCCCGGGGCTGCTGCGGCCGTTCGGCCTTCTCCAAGGGCCTCCTCGACGAGGCGAAGGAACAGGCGCGCGGGCTTGCCCGGCTGCTGTCGGAGACGGCACCGGCCGGCTCTCCCGTAGTCGGCTGCGAACCCTCGTGCCTGATGACGCTGCGCGACGAGCACCGGGCCATGCTGCCGCAGGACGCGGCGGTGGCGGACATCTCGGGCCGCGTACGCCAGGTCGAGGAGCTGCTCGGCGAGGCGGTCGACGACGGAAGGCTGAGCCTCGACGCGGACTCCTGGCCCGCGGGGCGGCGCATCCTGTACCACGGTCACTGCCACCAGAAGGCCGAGGTCGGCACCGCTGCCACGGTCGCGCTGCTGAAGCGGATCCCGGGTGCGGAAGTCGTCGAACTGGACGCCGGCTGCTGCGGAATGGCCGGCTCCTTCGGCTTCGAGTCCGAACACTACGAGACGTCCATGACCGTCGGCGGCGACCGCCTCTTCCCCGCGATCGAGGCCGAGGCCGACGGGACCGTCGTCGCGGCCAGCGGAGTCTCCTGCCGGCAGCAGATCTTCCACGGCACCGAACGCAACGCCTGGCACCCCGTCGAGCTGCTGCGCGCGGCGCTGCCGAAGACCGGAGCCCGGAGCGGAACCGGAGCCGGTGGCGGAACCGGCACCGGCGCAACCGCCACCGCACCCGAAGGAGAGAAGGCGCAGTGACGACCGGCCAGAGCACGGGCGCCCTCGACGGCGTACGCGTCGTCGACCTCACCCAGGTGATGGCGGGCCCGTACTGCACGATGCTCCTCGCCGACCTCGGGGCGGACGTGATCAAGGTCGAACCCCCCGGCACCGGCGACCAGACCCGCAGCGGCTGGGACTCACCCGGGCCCGGCCACGACAGCGCCTCCTTCCACGCCCTGAACCGCAACAAGCGCAGCGTCGCCCTCGATCTGCGCTCCGAGGAGGGGCAGCGGCACTTCCGCACGCTCGTCGCCGACGCGGACGTCGTCGTGGAGAACTTCCGCCCCGGAGTCGCCGACCGCCTGGGCGTCGGCTACGAGGCCGTGCGCAAGACCAGGCCGGACATCGTCTACGCGTCGATCTCGGGCTTCGGGCAGTACGGCCCGTACGCCCAGCGCCCCGGCTACGACCTGATCGCCCAGAGCATGGCCGGAGCTCTCAGCGTCACGGGCGAGGGAGACGGGCCCCCCGTCAAGTGCGGCCTGCCCGTGGGCGATCTCGGCGCGGGGATGCTGTGTGCCGTGGCCGTCCTGGGCGCGTACGTGCACCGCACCCGCACCGGAGAGGGCCAGTACCTGGAGACTTCGCTGTACGAAGCGGTGCTGGCGATGTCGGTCTGGGAGTCCACGGAGTTCTTCTCCACCGGGCAGGCGCCGCGCCGCCTCGGCTCCGCGCACCGGATGACAGCGCCCTACCAGGCCGTGCGTACCGCGGACGGATACGTCACCGTCGCCGCCAACACCCAGCGCCTGTGGGAACGGCTCTGCACCGCGCTCGGCCTCGAACACCTCACCGGCGACGGCCGGTTCGCGACGAACACGGCACGCATGGAGCACCGGGCGGAGCTGATCGCCCTGCTGGAGGGACGGCTGGCGACCGAGCCGACCGGCGAGACCGTGGCCAGGCTCCTCGACGCCGGTGTGCCCGCCGGGCCGATCCTGGACTACGAGCAGCTGCTCGGAGACGACCCGGACCCGCACGCCGAAGCACGCGGCATGGTCGAGGAGTACGACCACCCCGTGGCCGGCCGGAAGCGGGTCCTCGGCTTCCCCGTCAAGCTGGGCCGCACCCCGGCGCGGATGCGCCGCCATCCGCCGCTCCTCGGGCAGCACAACGACGAACTCCTGGGGGACGCATGAGCGCCGTGGAACAGCTTCCGACCGTCAGCTGGAGCGAGGAGAAGGTGCCGGGAACCGGCGGCTCCGTCGCCCGTCTCGTCCTCTCCAACCCGGCCCGGCGCAACGCCCTCACGCTGAGCATGTACGACCAGCTCCACCAGGCCTGCGAGGAGATCGACGCGGCCCCGCACCTCCGGGTGACGGTGCTGCGCGGAGCGGGCGGTGAGGCGTTCGCCGCCGGCACCGACATCGGCGAGTTCCGTGACTTCACCGGCGCCGACGGCGTGGACTACGAGCGGCGCGTCGGACGTGCCGTCGAACGCCTCGCGGCGCTGCGCATGCCCGTGATCGCAGCCGTCGAGGGCCCCGCCGTCGGCGGCGGGCTGGCCCTGGCCGCGTCCTGCGACATCGTGGTGTGCACTCCCGGTGCGGTCTTCGGAGCGCCCATCGCCCGCACGCTGGGGAACTGCCTCGCCCCGGCCGTCGTCGCCCGGCTGTACGCCTGCCTGGGCCGGGCCCGCACGCTGCGCGCCCTGCTCACGGCCGAACTGATCGGCGCGCAGGAGGCGTACGAGGCGGGCTTCGTGGGCCAAGTCGCGAGCCAGGCCGACGACGGCACCGGCGGCCTCGACGACCACGTCGCCCGGCTCACCGCCCGCATCGCGGCCTGCGCGCCGCTGACCCTGGCGGCGCTGAAGGAGGCCGACCGGCGCGTGCTGGCCGGTTCGGTGCCCGGACCCGCGGACGATCTGTACGAACTGTGCTACGGCAGCCGCGACTTCCGCGAAGGCGTCTCGTCCTTCCTCGGCAAGCGAGCCCCCGAGTGGCAGGGCCGCTGACGCACGGAGCGGGGGCAGGTCCGTGTCGCCGGTCCGGTCCCGTCCCGCCGATGCCCGTCCCCGCGATGCCCGTCAGCCGCCGTCGGCCGTGCGTCGCAGCAGCGCCAGGTACATCGCGTCGGTGCCGTGCAGATGCGGCCACAGCTGTACGTCGGGGCCGTCGCCGAGGCCCGGCATGTCCGGCAGCAGCGGGCGCGCGTCGATCAGTTCCGCGCCGGTCTCCTTGACCAGGTCGTCGACGACCGCGCGGGTCTCCGCCGGGTGCGGCGAGCACGTCGCATAGCCGACGGCTCCGCCCACGCGCACCGAGTTCAGCGCCTGCCGCAGCAGGTCCCGCTGGAGCGGCGCGAACCCCGGCACGTCCTCCGGGCGGCGACGCCAGCGCGCCTCGGGGCGGCGGCGCAGCGCCCCGAGCCCCGTGCACGGGACGTCGACGAGCACGCGGTCGAAGGTGCCCGGACGCCAGGCGGGGCGGGTGGCGTCGGCGGTGACCACCGCGTACGGACCGGGGTTGCCCTCCAGGGCGCGGCTCACGAGCCCCGCCCTGTGCGGCTGCTTCTCGGCGGCGACGAGCACCGCGCCGCGCTGCGCCGCCAGGGCGGCCAGCAGCGCCGCCTTGCCGCCGGGGCCGGCGCAGCCGTCCAGCCACAATTCGTCCCGGGGCGTCCCACCGGCACCGTCCGTCTCGTCCGCCGCGCCCGCGACGCCCGGCCGCAGGGGTGCGGCGGCCAGCGCGAGAGCGACGAGCTGGCTGCCCTCGTCCTGCACCCCGGCGCGCCCTTCCCGTACGGCCCGCAGCTCGCCCGGGTCGCCGCCCTCGGTGAGCCGGACGGCGTGCGGCGACCAGCGTCCGGGCACGGCGTCGCCGGTGAGCAGCTCCTCGGCGGTCGCGCGGCCGGGACGTGCGACGAGGGTGACTTCGGGCCGTTCGTTGTCGGCCTCCAGCAGCTCCTCCATGCCGGCGCTGCCGCCGCCGAGCGCGTCCCACAGCGCCGAGACGATCCACCGCGGGTGTGCGTGACGGATGCCCAGGTGCTCCTCGGGGTCCTCGTCGTAGGGCGGCGCGACCTTCTCCAGCCAGCCCTCGAGGTCGTGCGTGGTGATCTTGCGGAGCACGGCGTTGACGAACTTGGCGCGCCCGTCCCCCAGTACCACCCGTGCGAGTTCGACCGTGGCGCTGACCGCTGCGTGCGCGGGGACTCGGGTGCCCAGGAGCTGGTGGGCACCGAGACAGAGCACGTCCAGCACGGGCGGGTCCACCTCGCGCAGGGGCCGGTCGACGCACTCGGCGATGATCTCGTCGTAGGTGCCCTGCCATCGCAGCGTTCCGTAGACGAGCTCGGTGGCGAGCGCCGCGTCCCTCGCGTCGAACTGCCCCTCGGCGCGGGCCTTCTGCAGCAGCGGCGGCAGTACGAGGTTGGCGTAGGCGTCGCGCTCGCCGACCGCCCGCAGCGCGTCGAAGGCGAGGACGCGGACGGGGTCCTTGCGGGGGCGGCGGTACGGCTTGGAGGGGCGGCGCGGCCGGTTGCTCAAGGGAAGGTGCTCCGGTGCTGGGATGACGAGTGTCCGGCCGGGCGGCCGGGGTTCACTGGCCGGCGGGGCGGACGGGATCTTCTCCCAGCGTACGCCCGCACGCGCGCCGGCCGGGCGCCGGTACGGAGCGCCCGCGACCGCGCGGTGCCGGGCGGCCGGGGTGCCTGCCGCGACCCGGTGGCTTACGGGAAGCCGGCACGCAATCCGCGGCGGGCCCGCTACTGCTTCCGCGTGCCCGTCACCGCCCGAGCCGCTCGCCCTCTCCGACGCGCACGCCCCGTGCCCAGTCGGCCGCCTTCATCGGCTTCTTGCCCTGCGGCTGCACCCACTGCAGCTCGACCGGGTGCGAACCGGTGCCCGCCCACACGGAGTTCTTGCCCGCGAGCAGCTCGGCGGGGCCCAGCTCGGTGCCCTCGGGCACGGAGTGTGCGGGGTGCTGCGTCAGCGAACGGATCTTCAGCCGCTCCCCCCGGAAGAGCGTCCACGCGCCGGGAGCGGGCGTGCAGCCCCGTACGAGACGGTCCACGCGCGGCGCCGGCGCGGCCCAGTCGACACGGGCGTCCTCGACGTCCAGCTTGGGCGCCACGGAGATGCCTTCCGCCGGCTGCGGCACGGCGCGCAGAGTGCCGTCCTCGATGCCGTCCATGGTGGCCGTGAGCAGCCCGGCGCCCGCGAAGGCGAGGCGCGTGAGGAGGTCGCCGCTGGTGTCGCTCTCCCGTACCTTCTCCGTGATCACGCCGTAGACGGGCCCGGAGTCCAGGCCCTCCTCGATGAGGAAGGTGCTGGCGCCGGTCATCTCGTCGCCGGCCAGCAGTGCGTGCTGCACGGGAGCGGCGCCGCGCCAGGCGGGAAGCAGCGAGAAGTGCAGGTTGACCCAGCCGTGGGCGGGCACGTCGAGCGCGACGCGTGGCAGCAGCGCACCGTAGGCCACGACAGGGCAGCAGTCCGGCTCGATCTCGCGGAGCCTGGCCAGGAAGTCCTCGTCCCGTGGCCGGGCCGGCTTGAGCACCTCGATGCCCGCCTCCTCGGCCCGCTGCGCGACCGGGCTGGGAACCAGATGCCGTCCGCGTCCCGCACGGGCGTCGGGCCGCGTGACGACCGCCGCCACCTCGTGCCGCTCCGAGGCGAGCAGTGAGTCGAGAGCGGGCACGGCGACCTCGGGGGTGCCGGCGAAGACGAGCTTCATCGGTGGGAACCTCTCACTGGACGGCGGCGCCGCGGTTGCCGCGGGCGGACGACGACGCGCCAGTCTACGGTCCTCACATTCCGTCATATTGCGCCGCCCGAGGGGGCGTACGGGCCGACGCGCAACCCTGCCGCCTCAACCACGCCCCGTCGGGGCGTGACCCGGGCCGCCGTTACCGCGTTGGTCAAGTCATATTGACCGAAACGAGCCGTTCCGCGGCTCCTGTTCCCTGCAAGACGGTTCGAGAGGCTTGTTCATGGCCGACCACGCAACCCACGACGCCCAGGCGAGGGCCAGCCTGCACCTGCTGGTGCGGGACATCGAGCGGGTCCGCCGCCAGGTGGACGCGCTGCGTACCCTCACCGCTCAACTCGGCAATGTCTACCGCCCGCGACGGTCCGCCCCGTCCGCGGGCTTCGTCGTCTACGGACGTGCTCCCGCTCCCACGGTGCGGCTCGCTCAGGAGCTGCGCGACAGCGTGGAGACGCTGGTCACCGCCGCAGTGGACTTCGACCGTTCGCTGGGCTTCTCCTGGGACGCGGTGGGCTCCGCGCTCGGAGTCACCAAGCAGGCGGTGCACCGCCGTTACGGCTCGCGCCGCAACGCCTCGCGCGAACAGGCCGAGGCGGGCGGGCCGTCCGCCGACGCCCCGGCTCCGCCGGCGTCACTGCCGTCGCTGCCCGGCCCGGCGGGCAGCGGGAACGCACTCCCGGCTGCCGCCGCCGCTTCCGGTGCCGGGTCCAGGTCCGCGGCGGCAACGGGCGGTGCGCTGCCGGCGTCCACGCCCGCCGCCCGGCCCGTGCCCGGCCAGCCGGGCCGCGGCCGCGACCACAGACCGGGGGCCCTCCCCGGCCCCCGCAACGGCTGACTCCTCCACGGCCGTTGCTCCACCGCCCGGTGCGCGTTCCCTGCGCCACCGGGCGGTGTGACGTCCACGTACGGAAGGAACGGCTGCCCCGCCGGCCGCCGTTGGCGCCGGGGGCTGCCGGGGTCCCACCTGGGCCCGTACGACCGCTCGTTCGACCGCTCGGCCGCAGACCGCCCGGGTCTGCCGCGCCCCCGCCGGCCCGTACCGTCAGCCGATGTCCGGCGGGTCCACCCGGATCTGCACCGGCGTCCCCTCACGCCGCGTCAGCCGTGCCACATGCGCCGTCTTCAGCGCCGACGCCAGTGCCGCACCCGACCCCTGAGGCACCCGCACCAGAGCGCGCACCCACTCCTCCCCCGCCGGCGGGTCGCCCGGGCGCCGGGGCCTGCCCTGCTGGATCACCGGAACGGGCACCGGCCCCAGCACCTCCGCGTCTCCGGGCAGCCGTGCCTGCGCGAGCAGCCCGGCCACGGCCTCGGCCCGCCCGCTGACCGCCGCCATCCGGGAGACCGGCGGGAAGCCCAGCTCCGCGCGTTCGGCGAGCTCGCGCACCGCGAAGCCCGCGGGGTCCCAGCGCACCAGCGCCTGAACGGGGCGCAGCGTGGGCTCCGCGACGATCAGCACCGTGCCGTCCCCGTCCTCGCCCCCTGCCCGGCTGCCGTCCTCGCCCTCGCTGCCCTCGCCGCCGCCTCCCGGCCGTACGAGCGCGGCCGCCGAGAGCCACCGGCGCAGCGCCTCCTCGCCTGCCCGCAGATCGGGGCGGCCCAGCAGCGCCCACGCGTCCAGCAGCACCGCCGCCGCATAGCCGGGGCCTTCCGCGACGGGCTCCGCACCGGGCGTGGAGACGATGATCGCCGGAGAGCCGGGGACGGTCTCCAGCACATGGTCACGCCCCGAGGTGCGGACCGGCACCTGGGGAAACGCCCGCCCGAGCTCCTCTGCGGTGCGGCGCGCTCCGAACACCTGACCGCGCAGCCGCGCGCCACCGCACTGTGAGCAGTGCCAGCCCGGCGACTCGCGGGCGCACCAGCCGCAGCGCAGCGCACCGTTCGCCTCAAGCGCCTCCAGCGGCCCCGAGCAGTGGGCGCAGCGGGCCGGGGCCCGGCACCGCTCGCAGGCCAGCCGCGGTACATAACCCCGCCGCGGGACCTGCACCAGGACGGGGCCGCGCCGCAGGGCGTCCCGGGCGGTGTTCCAGGCGAGGCTGGGAAGCCGCGCCGTGCGGGCCGCCGGATCACGTGCCTCGTCGTACTCGCCGACCGTACGGATCAGCGGCGCCGTCCTCCGCAGCGTCTCCCGGGCGGCCTCCAGCGGCCGGGCCCATCCCGACTCGACGAGCTGCGCGCCCTCGACCGTGCAGCTGTGCCCGCCGAGCAGGAAGCCCGCACCTTCCGTGACGGCCCGCTGGAGCAGCACTTCACGGGCGTGCGGCTGGGGCGCGTGGTCGTCGCTGTGCGCCGCGTCCCCGTCGTCCCAGAGGACTGCCAGACCGAGATCGTGCACGGGCGCGAACATCGCCGCCCGCGTGCCCACCACCGCGCGCACCGATCCGCGGTTGACGGCGAGCCAGCGCCCGTAGCGCTGCTCGGGGCCGGACTCGGCGGTCAGCAGCACATGCCGCCCCGAGCCGAGCAGCGAGGTGAGCGCGGCGTCGACGCGTTGCGCGGCCCGCCCGTCGGGCAGCACCGCCAGCGCGCCCCTGCCCGAGGCGAGCGCCGCGGCGACGGCACGCGCCAGCTCCTCCGGCCACTGCGGACCGGGCAGCGCCGTCCACACGGCCCGAGGTGTGCCGCCCTCGGCCAGGGCGCTGAGATATCCGGGCCCTTCCACATACCTCTCCCAGCTCCCCGGTGCAGGCGGTCCGGGCGGAGGCTGCGCATCCGGTGACGTGCGCTTCTCGGCACGGGCCATGCGCGGAGGCACCGCCAGCTGCACGACGTCCGCGAGCGATCCGGCGTACCGGTCGGCGACGGCGCGGCACAGCCTCAGCAGCGGCCGCGTGAGCACACGCTCCGGTGAGAGCACCTGCGCGATGGGAGCGAGCGCACCGGAGTAGTCGCTGCGCGCGGCCCGCTCCACGATGAACCCGTTGATCAGCCGGCCGCCCTCGCGGCGCCCCTCCTTCTCCCCCGCACCGAAGCGCACCCGCACCCGCACGCCGGGCTGCGCCTCCTCGTCCATCGCGGCGGGCACCGCGTAGTCGAAGTACCGGTCGAGATGTACGAGCCCTTTGTCCACCAGCACCCGCGCCACGGGCAGTTCACCGGCGAGCGCAGCCCCGCGCCACGTCCGGGGCTTCGCCTTGGGCGGCTTGCGCCTGCGCACGGTCTCCCTCAGCAGCGCAAGCTGCTCCGGCACCTCACCGGAGGACTCCCGCTGCCCGTCACCGCTGCTCACAGCGTTCAGTCATAGCAGACGGCTCGGACATGACGACCGGGTGGCAGCCCGCCCCGGCGGCCCGGGACACGACGAGGCCCGGCCACCCCAGGAGGGGCGGCCGGGCCCGTGAGTCCGTGCGCCGCGGCGCGTGGTGCCGGTGTTACAGCCCGGCGGCCTTGCGCAGCGCGTCCACGCGGTCGGTGCGCTCCCAGGTGAAGTCCGGGAGCTCACGGCCGAAGTGGCCGTACGCAGCGGTCTGCGCATAGATCGGACGGAGCAGATCCAGGTCGCGGATGATCGCGGCCGGACGCAGGTCGAAGACCTCGCTGATCGCCTGCTCGATCTTCTCCGTGTCGATGGCGGCGGTGCCGAAGGTCTCGACGAAGACGCCCACCGGCTCCGCCTTGCCGATCGCGTAGGCGACCTGGACCTCACAGCGGGTGGCGAGCTCCGCAGCGACCACGTTCTTCGCGACCCAGCGCATCGCGTACGCCGCCGACCGGTCGACCTTGGAGGGGTCCTTGCCGGAGAAGGCGCCGCCGCCGTGGCGGGCGTAGCCGCCGTACGTGTCGACGATGATCTTTCGGCCGGTCAGGCCGGCGTCGCCCATCGGGCCGCCGATCTCGAAGCGGCCGGTGGGGTTGACGAGCAGCCGGTAGCCGCTGGTGTCCAGCTTCACGCCGTCCTCGTCGACGAGGCGCTTCAGCTCCGGCTCCACGACGTACTCGCGGATGTCGGGGGCGAGCAGCGAGTCGAGGTCGATGTCCGCGGCGTGCTGCGAGGAGACGACGACGGTGTCGAGACGGACGGCCTTGTCGCCCTCGTACTCGATGGTGACCTGCGTTTTGCCGTCGGGGCGCAGGTAGGGAATGGTGCCGTTCTTGCGCACCTCGGAGAGGCGCTCGGAGAGCCGCTGGGCCAGCTGGATGGGCAGCGGCATGTACTCGGCGGTCTCGTCGCAGGCGTAGCCGAACATCAGGCCCTGGTCGCCCGCGCCCTGCTTGTCGAGTTCGTCCTCGTCGCCCTCGACCCGGTTCTCGTACGCGGTGTCGACGCCCTGCGCGATGTCCGGGGACTGCGCGCCGATGGACTCCGAGACGCCGCAGGAGGCACCGTCGAAGCCCTTCTTCGAGGAGTCGTAGCCGATGTCAAGGATCTTGTTGCGCACCAGCGAAGAGATCGGCGCGTAGGCCTTGGTGGTCACTTCACCGGCGACGTGCACCAGGCCGGTGGTGATCAGAGTCTCGACGGCGACCCGCGAGTGCGGGTCCTCCTTGAGCAGCGCGTCGAGGATGGTGTCGCTGATCTGGTCAGCAATCTTGTCAGGATGACCCTCGGTCACGGATTCCGAGGTGAACAGACGGCGGGACACATCGCTCCCTGGGGTTGCAGCGGCTGCTGGCTATTCATGGGCGGACCGGTCGGGGGCTGCGCGTCAAGCACTGACTCGATCAGTGATACGAGTCGGGGCCCAAGCACGGTCCGCCGCCAGTTTATCCATCTACGGCCGCATCCAATCACGTCGTCTCGAACTTCGATACCACGGTGACCTGCGTAACCCTGTCCCGAGCGGACCCCGAGGCGCTCTTGACGCGTTCGCGGACGAGCGTCCACTTCGTGACATACCACACAAGCCGGACTCCCCGGAACCCTTGGTTCCGCCCTGCTGCCGGGCCCGTGTCCGGATCAGGGAAAACGCAGCGCGACCAGGTCCCAAACCGTATCGGACAGCTCTTCCTTGGGGCCGTACGGGACCGGGGTCTCGCTTCCGTCCGCGGCCAGCACCACGGCCTCGCTCTCCTCCGCTCCGAAAGTCTTCCGCTCCCCCACCTCGTTCACCACGAGCAGATCGCAGCGCTTGCGCGCGAGCTTGGCGCGGCCGTTGGCGAGGACGTCGTCGGTCTCGGCCGCGAAGCCGACCACGATCTGTCCGGCGCGCGGGCGGTCGGTGGACAGTTCGGCGAGGATGTCCGGGTTGCGGACGAGGGCGACGGGGTCGGGGTCGACGCCGCTGCGCTTCTTGATCTTGCCCGAGGCGTACACGGCGGGCCGGAAGTCCGCGACGGCGGCCGCCATCACGACGGCGTCGGCGTCGGCGGCGGCCTTGATGACCGCCTCGCGCAGCTGCACGGCTGTCTCCACGGGCACCACGTCGACGCCCGCGGGAGCCGGCAGCACGCTGTTCGCCGCGACCAGGGTGACGCGCGCTCCGCGGGCGGCAGCCGTACGGGCCAGCGCGTAGCCCTGTTTCCCCGACGAACGGTTGCCCAGGTAACGGACCGGGTCGAGCGGTTCGCGCGTACCGCCCGCGCTGATCACCACGTGACGCCCGACGAGGTCGGCGGGCACCTCCGCGCTCGCCCGGCTCAGCACGCGCCGGCACAGCTCGAAGATCCTCTCGGGGTCCGGGAGACGCCCCTTGCCCGTGTCGGCCCCCGTCAGACGGCCGACGGCCGGCTCGACGACGAGGCAGCCGCGGCGGCGCAGCGTGGCGACGTTCTCCTGCGTGGCCGGGTGCTCCCACATCTCGGTGTGCATGGCGGGCGCGAAGATCACCGGACATCGCGCGGTGAGGAGCGTATTCGTCAGCAGGTCGTCCGCGAGGCCGTGTGCCGCCTTGGCGAGGACGTCGGCAGTCGCGGGGGCGACCACGACCAGGTCGGCGCTCTGCCCGATCCGTACGTGCGGGACCTCGTGGACCGAATCCCACACGTCCGTCGCCACGGGGTGGCCGGACAGCGCCGCGAACGTGGCTTCGCCGACGAAGCGCAGCGCCGACGCCGTCGGCACCACCCGCGTCTCGTGGCCGCTCTCCGTCAGGTGCCGCAGCAGCTCACACGCCTTGTAGGCGGCGATGCCTCCGGTGACTCCCAGAACGACCCTGGACCGCTCCTGCTGGCGCTGCTCCATCGCTCGCCTCTCCCCACGAGAGCCCGTCTGTCCGGGCCGGCCTGCACTGCATCTGCGTTTCCGCTTTCCCGCACATGACACACCACGGGCCCGGCAGCCGCGCTGCCGGGCCCGTGTGAAGCCTGATGTCCCGCGTGCTCGCCGGGAGCCGCTACTGCGTGACCGGCACGTCGACGGCCTCGGAGGTCAGCAGCCCCGCGTTGATCTCGCGGAGAGCGATCGAGAGCGGCTTCTCGTGGACGTGGGTGTCCACCAGGGGGCCCACGTACTCGAGGAGGCCCTCACCGAGCTGCGAGTAGTACGCGTTGATCTGCCGCGCGCGCTTGGCCGCGTAGATCACCAGGCTGTACTTCGAGTCGGTGGCTTCGAGCAGCTCATCAATCGGCGGGTTGATGATGCCCTCGGGCGTGGAGATGGAAGAGGACACGCTCTGCCTTCCGGAGGGTGTGTGAAGGTGGAAAAAGATCAAGAATCAAGCGATCCGCATCAAGGCTAGCAGCTCGGCACTGACGTCCTCGACGGAGGTATTGACAAGGGTGACATCGAACTCTTCTTCTGCCGCCAGCTCGGTGCGGGCGACGGCGAGGCGGCGCTCGATCACCTCGGGCGCCTCGGTGCCCCGGCCGGTCAGGCGGCGTACGAGCTCATCCCAGCTGGGGGGCGCGAGGAAGACGAGCCGGGCCGAGGGCATCGCCTGCTGCACCAGCCGCGCGCCCTGGAGATCGATCTCGAGCAGGACGGGCTCGCCCCGCTCGAGATGCTCCAGTACGGCGCCGCGCGGGGTCCCGTAGCGGTTCCCCGCGAATTCCGCCCACTCCAGCAGCTCGCCGTTGGCGACCAGCTTGTCGAACTTCTCGTCGTCCACGAAGAAGTAGTGCACACCGTGCACCTCGCCGGGCCGCGGTCTGCGCGTGGTCGCGGAGACGGACAGCCAGACCTCGGGGTGGGCCTTGCGCAGATGCGCGACGACCGTGCTCTTGCCGACGCCCGAAGGGCCGGAGAGCACGGTCAGCCGCGGCGTGCCGGCGGGAGGTTCGGGGGTGGCCCCCCGGGGTGCTGCTGTACTCATGCAGCGATTATCCCGGTTTTCGGCGGTGCCTTGCCACCACGGCACCGCAGGCCGCAGCCCGCGGTGCCGTGCAGTGCGAGGTCAGGCGGACGCACCGCCGAACTCCCGCTCCAGAGCGGCGATCTGGTTGGAGCCGAGGCCGCGTACACGGCGGCTCTCGGAGATCCCGAGACGCTCCATGATCTGCTTGGCGCGGACCTTGCCGACGCCCGGCAGACTCTCCAGGAGAGCGCTGACCTTCATCTTGCCGATGACGTCGTTCTCCTGGCCCTGTTTGATCACATCGTGAAGGGTCGCGCCGGAGTGCTTAAGCCGGTTCTTGACCTCGGCGCGCTCCCGGCGAGCCGCGGCGGCCTTTTCGAGCGCGGCTGCGCGCTGTTCAGGGGTAAGGGGCGGAAGAGCCACGCCTACGTCACCTCAGTTAGAACTGTCGGAAATGGATTCGGTGAGGAACCTCGCAGCCCCGCATGGGCGGAGCCGACGAGCAACGCGCCTGTTCACGCTGCTCCCGACGGAGACTAGCGGGCGACAGCGCCTGAGTCAGCGAGAACTGCGGAAAAGTCCTGGTCAGACTCCAGCCGATCGGTACATACAGGGACAAAACAACCCAGTTTTTTGCCCAACTGCGCGTTTTTTCACGGGCGTCGGCCTTCGGATACCGCATTGCCGCAGGTATGGCGCGGGTGCGGGGCGGCGGCAGAAGCGGTGTTGTGAAGGGGCGCCGGGGGCGGGTGACGGCCGCATCAGTCGAGCGGTTCACACCGTTGTGTGCAGATCTGCATGGTTCGTGCAGCTACATACAGCTACGTACGGACGCGTACCGCCCGTGCGGCTTCACGCGACCGTCTCGGCCATCAGACCTGCTTCGCGGGCTGCCGCCTCGCGCAGCGCCGCGGGCGACGGCCCATGCCGCAGCACCCCCCTGCTGATGCTCGGCAGGACGTTGCCCACGGCCGGGCCGAAGACACCCGGCAGATCGCCGGCGGTGGCGCCCTGCGCCCCGATACCCGGGGCGAGCAGCGCGCCGCCCATGTCGAGATCGACGCCCAGTTCGTTCAGCGTGCCGCCGAGCGTCGCTCCGACGACCGCGCCGAAGGAGCCGAGCGGGGCTTCGCCGGCGTTCTCCGCCGCGAGGTGTCGCAGCACGGTGGCCGCGACGGTGCGGCCGCCGCCCCGTACGGCGTGCTGCACCTCGGCGCCCTCCGGGTTGGAGGTCAGAGCGAGCACGAAGAGCCCGCATCCCGCCGCGCGGGCACGGTCGAGCGCCGGACGCAGCGACCCGAAGCCCAGATAGGGGCTGACGGTGAGCGCGTCCGAGAAGAGAGGGGAGGACGGGTCGAGGTAGGCGTCGGCGTAGGCGGCCATGGTCGATCCGATGTCACCGCGCTTGGCGTCCATGACGACCAGCGCCCCGGCGTCCCGGGATTCGGCGACGGCCCGTTCCAGGACGGCGACGCCGCGGGATCCGAACCGTTCGAAGAAGGCGGACTGGGGCTTGAGCACGGCGACCCGGTCCGCCAGCGCCTCCACGACGGTGCGCGTGAAGCGTTCGAGGCCGGCGATGTCGTCGCCGAGCCCCCAGTCGGCCAGCAGCGCGGCGTGCGGATCGATGCCGACGCAGAGCGGACCGCGCTCGTCCATGGCACGGCGCAGCCGGGCGCCGAACGGCTCCAGGCGGGCGGTGCTTCGCGGGTTCCTGGTGTTCTGGGTGTCCGTGGTGTCCGGGTCCGCCGGGCTCATGCGGCTTCGGCCTTCCTGTGTCCGGCGCCGACTGCCTCGGCGAGAGTGTCGTAGGGGCTCGCAGCGAGCCGCGCCGCCAGCCCTTCGTGCAGTTTCCGGGGCCAGCCGGGGCCCTCGTAGACGAAGGCGCTGTAGCCCTGTACGAGCGTGGCACCTGCGAGGATGCGCTGCCACACGTCCTCGGCGGTGGTGACCCCGCCGACGCCGACGAGGGTGACGCGGCCGCCGACCCGCGCGTACAGGCGGCGCAGCACCTCCAGCGACCGGGCCTGGAGCGGAGCGCCGGAGAGGCCGCCGGTCTCCGCGGTGACCGAAGGGCCGGAGCTCAGGGCGAGGCCCTCACGGGCGACGGTGGTGTTCGTGGCGATGATGCCCTCGAGTCCGAGCTCGACGGCCAGGTCCGCGACGGCGTCGACGTCCTCGTCCGCCAGGTCCGGCGCGATCTTGACCAGCAGCGGCACGCGGCGTCCGGGGACGGCCTCGTCGGCGGCCTCCCGTACGGCGGCGAGCAGCGGGCGGAGGGACTCGGTGGCCTGGAGGGCGCGCAGACCGGGGGTGTTGGGCGAGGAGACGTTGACGACGAGGTAGTCGGCGTACGCGGCGAGCCGCCGGGTGGAGCTGACGTAGTCGCCCACGGCCTCCTCGTCGGACACCGCCTTCGTCCTGCCGATGTTGACGCCGACCACCGGCGAGCGGCGGGTGACGCCGCGGCGGCGTGTGCGGGCCGCGAGCCGGGCGGCGACCGCTGCCGACCCGTGGTTGTTGAACCCCATGCGGTTGATCAGGGCCCGGTCCGGCACGAGCCGGAAGAGCCGCTTGCGCGGATTGCCGGGCTGCGGCCGTCCGGTGACGGTGCCGACCTCGACGTGGTCGAAGCCCAGCACCGCCAGTCCGTCGACGCCCTCGGCGTTCTTGTCGAAGCCGGCGGCGAGCCCGAAGGGCCCCGGCATGCTGCGTCCCAGGGCGTGCACCCTCAGCTCCACGTGGCGTGGGGCGAAGCGGGCGGCGAGCAGACCGCGCACGACCGGCGTCCGTCCGGCGAGACGGATCAAGGCGAAGGCCAGCCGGTGGGCCCTCTCCGGGTCCATCCGCGCCAACACGGTCTTGAAGAGCAGGGAGTACATGGCGGGCGTGCCTTCGTGTGCGTACGGGCGGTGGGGTCGGCGGGATCCGGGATCCGGAAGGACTCGGCGGCGGACGGGCGGTCCCGGCCGGGCCGTGCGGTCGCGTTGACCGCACGGTCCGGCCGGACCGGTTCAGCCGGACCCGCGGGCCGCCGTGAGGTGGTCCGCGTGGTCCTGGAGCGAACGGACCCCGACCTCGCCGCGCGCCATCGCCTCGATGCCCTGCACCGCGGCGGCGAGCGCCTGGACGGTGGTGAGGCACGGGACGGCACGGGCGACGGCGGCGGTGCGGATGTCGTATCCGTCCAGGCGTCCGCCCGTGCCCCAGGGGGTGTTGACGATGAGGTCGATGTGCCCGTCGTGGATCAGCTGGACGATGGTGGGTTCGCCGTCCGGGCCGGGACCCTGGCTGTGCTTGCGTACGACGGCGGCGTTGATGCCGTTGCGCCTGAGGACTTCCGCGGTGCCGGACGTGGCCATCAACTCGAAGCCCATGGCGGCGAGTTCGCGCGCCGGGAAGATCAGCGACCGCTTGTCCCGGTTGGCGACCGAGACGAATGCGCGGCCCTTGGTGGGCAGCGCTCCGTACGCGGCCGCCTGGGACTTGGCGTAGGAGGTGCCGAACACGGCGTCGATGCCCATGACTTCGCCGGTGGAGCGCATCTCCGGTCCGAGTACGGTGTCCACGCCCCGGCCCTGCACGTCACGGAATCGGGTCCAGGGCAGCACCGCCTCCTTGACGGAGATCGGCGCGTCGAGCGGCAGGTCGCCGCCGTCGCCCGTGGCCGGGAGCATGCCCTCGGCGCGCAGTTCCGCGACGGTCGCGCCCAGCGAGATGCGGGCCGCGGCCTTGGCCAGGGGGACCGCCGTGGCCTTGGAGGTGAAGGGGACGGTGCGGGAGGCACGGGGGTTGGCCTCCAGTACGTAGAGGATGTCCCCGGCCATCGCGAACTGGATGTTGATCAGCCCGCGCACACCCACGCCGCGCGCGATGGCCTCCGTCGAGGCGCGCAGGCGCTTGACGTCGTGCCCGCCGAGGGTGATGGGCGGCAGCGCGCAGGCGGAGTCGCCGGAGTGGATGCCGGCCTCCTCGATGTGCTCCATGACGCCGCCGAGGTAGAGCTCGTGGCCGTCGTAGAGGGCGTCGACGTCGATCTCGATGGCGTCGTCGAGGAACCGGTCGATGAGCACGGGGTGTTCGGAGATCAGGCCCGCGTGACGCTCCAAGTAGGCGGCGAGCGCTGCGTCGTCGTAGACGATCTCCATGCCGCGGCCGCCGAGTACGTACGAAGGACGCACCATCACCGGGTAGTTGATGCCGGCGGCGATCTCCCGCGCCTGGTCGAAGGAGTAGGCGGTGCCGTACTTGGGCGCGGGCAGCCCCGCCTCCTCCAGCACCCGCCCGAAGGCGCCGCGCTCCTCGGCGAGATTGATCGCCTCGGGTGAAGTGCCCACGACCGGGACGCCGTTGTCCTTCAGCGCCTGGGCCAGGCCCAGCGGTGTCTGGCCGCCGAGCTGGACGAGTACGCCCGCGACGGGGCCGGCCGCCTGCTCGGCGTGGACGATCTCCAGCACGTCCTCCAGCGTGAGCGGCTCGAAGTAGAGCCGGTCGGAGGTGTCGTAGTCGGTGGAGACCGTCTCCGGGTTGCAGTTGACCATGACGGTCTCGTAGCCGGCCTCGCCCAGCGCGAATGAGGCGTGCACGCAGGAGTAGTCGAACTCGATGCCCTGGCCGATGCGGTTGGGACCCGAGCCGAGGATGATCACGGCGGGCTTCTCGCGCGGTGCGACCTCGTTCTCCTCGTCGTAGGAGGAGTAGAAGTAGGGCGTACGGGCGGCGAATTCGGCGGCGCAGGTGTCGACCGTCTTGTAGACGGGACGGACGCCCAGCGCGTGCCGCACCTCGCGCACGACGTCCTCGCGCAGGGACCGTACGGCCGCGATCTGGGCGTCCGAGAAGCCGTACCGCTTGGCGCCGGCAAGCAGGGCCGGGCTCAGCTCCCGTGCGGCGGCGAGCTCTTCGGCGACCTCGTGGATCAGGAAGAGCTGGTCGGTGAACCAGGGGTCGATCTTCGTGGCGTCGAAGACCTCCTCCTGGGTAGCCCCGGCACGGATCGCGTCCATCACGGTGTTGATGCGCCCGTCGGTGGGGCGTGCGGCCTGTCTCAGCAGAGCGCTCTTCTCCCCCACCGGGGAGGTGAAGTCGAACTGGCTGCCCTTCCTCTCCAGCGAGCGCAGCGCCTTGTTCAGCGCCTCGGGGAAGTTGCGGCCGATGGCCATCGCCTCGCCGACCGACTTCATCGTGGTCGTCAGGGTGTCGTCCGCGCCCGTGAACTTCTCGAAGGCGAACCGCGGCGCCTTGACCACCACGTAGTCGAGCGTCGGCTCGAACGAGGCGGGAGTCTGCTCGGTGATGTCGTTGGGGATCTCGTCCAGCGTGTAGCCCACCGCCAGTTTCGCCGCGATCTTGGCGATCGGGAATCCCGTGGCCTTGGAGGCGAGAGCGGACGAACGCGAGACCCGGGGGTTCATCTCGATCACGACGACCCGCCCGTCGGAGGGGTCGACGGCGAACTGGATGTTGCAGCCGCCGGTGTCGACACCGACCTCGCGGATCACGGCGATGCCGATGTCCCGGAGGATCTGGTATTCGCGGTCGGTGAGCGTCATCGCCGGCGCGACGGTGATGGAGTCGCCGGTGTGCACACCCATGGGGTCGAAGTTCTCGATGGAACAGACGACCACGACGTTGTCGTGCTTGTCGCGCATCAGCTCCAGTTCGTACTCCTTCCACCCGAGGATGGACTCCTCCAGCAGCACCTCGGTGGTCGGGGAGAGAGTCAGGCCCTGCCCCGCGATGCGGCGCAGTTCCTCCTCGTCGTGGGCGAAGCCGGAGCCCGCGCCGCCCATCGTGAAGGACGGCCGTACGACGACGGGGTAGCCGCCCAGGTTCTCCACCCCGGCCAGCACCTCGTCCATCGAGTGGCAGATGACCGAACGGGCGGACTCGCCGTGGCCGGTGCGCTCGCGCACCGCCTCGACGACCTCCTTGAACTGGTCGCGGTCCTCGCCCTTGTTGATGGCTTCGACGTTCGCGCCGATCAGCTCCACGCCGTACTCGGCCAGCGTGCCCGCCTCGTGCAGCGAGATCGCCGTGTTGAGCGCCGTCTGGCCGCCCAGGGTCGGCAGCAGTGCGTCGGGACGCTCCTTCGCGATGATCTTCGTGACGAACTCCGGTGTGATCGGCTCGACGTACGTGGCGTCCGCGATCTCGGGGTCGGTCATGATCGTCGCCGGGTTGGAGTTGACGAGGATCACCCGCAGCCCCTCCGACTTCAGCACCCGGCAGGCCTGCGTACCGGAGTAGTCGAACTCGGCCGCCTGACCGATCACGATCGGGCCCGAGCCGATCACCAGAACGGACTCGATGTCGGTGCGCTTAGGCACGCCGGTCCTCCATGTGCGCCTTGGTGCTTTGCTGGTCGTCCGGGACGCTCGCATCGTCGTCGTATGCGCCGCCCACGCCGTTCGCCGCGCCTTCCATCAGCGCGGTGAAACGGTCGAAGAGGTAGGCGGCGTCGTGCGGGCCGGCCGCCGCCTCGGGGTGGTACTGGACGCTGAAGGCCGGGCGGTCCAGGAGCCGCAGCCCTTCCACCACGTCGTCGTTGAGGCAGACGTGGGAGACCTCCGCCCGGCCGTACGGGGTGTCGGAAACCGTGCCCAGCGGCGCATCGACCGCGAACCCGTGGTTGTGCGCGGTGACTTCGACCTTGCCGGTGACCCGGTCCTGGACCGGCTGGTTGACCCCCCGGTGCCCGTACTTGAGCTTGAACGTGCCGAAGCCCAGGGCGCGTCCGAGGATCTGGTTGCCGAAGCAGATGCCGAACAGCGGCGTGCCGCGCTCCAGCACCGCGCGCATCAGGGCGACGGGCTGGTCTGCCGTGGCGGGATCGCCGGGCCCGTTGGAGAAGAACACCCCGTCCGGCCGGACCGCGTAGAGATCCTCCACGCTCGCGTCCGCCGGCAGCACGTGCACCTCTATGCCGCGCTCGGCCATGCGGTGCGGCGTCATGCCCTTGATCCCGAGGTCGACGGCGGCGACGGTGAAACGTTTTGCGCCGTGCGCCGGCACCATGTACGCCTCCCGGGTCGCCACCTCGCCGCACAGGTCGGCGCCCGTCATCGCCGGTGCGGAGCGCACCCGTTCCAGCAGCGCCGCCGCGTCGGACGAGGCCGCGTCCCCGGAGAAGATCCCGGCGCGCATCGCGCCGCGCTCGCGCAGGTGCCGTGTGAGCGCGCGGGTGTCGACGCCGCTGATGCCGACGACGCCCTGCGCGGCCAGCTCCTCGTCCAGGGTGCGCACGGAGCGCCAGTTGGAGGGCCTGCGGGCCGGGTCGCGTACGACGTATCCGGCGACCCAGATGCGGCCGGACTCCGGATCCTCGTCGTTGACGCCGGTGTTGCCGATGTGCGGGGCGGTCATCACGACCACCTGACGGTGGTAGGAGGGGTCGGTGAGGGTCTCCTGGTATCCCGTCATCCCGGTGTTGAAGACGGCTTCCCCGAAGGTCTCCCCCACCGCCCCGTAGGCGCGTCCACGGAAGCTGCGGCCGTCCTCCAGCACGAGTACGGCCGTACCCCCGGCGGCCGGCCGGTCGGTGCTCGTCATCATGTGTCCCTCTCAGGGGTCGCCACGGGCTGGTGGTGCGGGCCGGCGACGCCGCTGTCGCCGGATGCGAGTGCTTCGAGCCGCTCCGCCCAGGCCGCGTGCCCCTCGGCGCGGTCGAAGCGGAAGCCGGAGTCGATGCGGCGGTCGCCGAGCTGCCAGGTGATCACCAGCAGCCCGCCCTCGGTGAGGACCTTGCCGGCGATCCCCTTGTCCAGGCGGGCGCCGTGCAGCTGCGCCGCCGGGATGAGGAAGTCCTTCGCCCCGGGCCGCACGACATGGACGCCCGCCTCGGTCAGCGTGAGCTCGGCGCGGCTGCGGGTGCCGAGACCGTGGGCGACGATCCGGTCCAGCCACTGCCCGGCCGTGGTGGAGCCGTGGTAGCGCCCGTCGGCGTGCAGCTGGGTCTCGCCGCTCTCCTCCTGCGCCGGAGGCGCGGACGGTTCGGGCAGGTCGCCCTGGAGGGTGCCGCGCCACTTCCAGCCCTGCCGCATCAGCCAGTACAGCAGTGCGACGAACAGCAGCAGCCCGACCACCCAGCCGATGCGCGCCGCCCAGTCGGTGACCTCCTGCGACCTCGGCTCCGCCGCCGGCGCGGAAGCCGGTCTCAGCTCCAGGGCGGCGGCCAGGCCGGCGGCGAGGTCGGCGGCCGGCGATGCGAGAGATTGTGCGATCACGCCAGTTTCCCGTCGACGAGTGTTGCCCGTCCCCGCAGCCAGGTGTGCGTCACGCGTCCCGGCAGTTCACGGCCCTCGTAGGGGGTGTTACGGCTGCGGGAGGCGAAGCCCGCGGGGTCCACCGTCCCACGGTAGCCGGGGTCGATGAGCAGCAGGTTCGCGGGTTCGCCGGCGGCGACGGGACGGCCCTGGCCGTGCAGGCGGCCGATGGCGGCCGGGCGGTACGACATCCGCTCGGCGAGGCCCGCCCAGTCCAGCAGGCCGGTCTCGACCATCGTGTGCTGCAGCACCGGCAGCGCCGTCTCCAGGCCGACCATCCCCATGGCCGCCGCGCCCCATTCGCAGTCCTTGTCCTCGTGCGGGTGCGGGGCGTGGTCCGTGGCGACGCAGTCGATGGTGCCGTCGGCGAGCGCCTCCCGGAGCGCGTTGACGTCGGCCTCGGTGCGCAGCGGCGGGTTCACCTTGTAGACGGGGTCGTAGGACCGTACGAGCTCGTCGGTCAGCAGCAGATGGTGCGGGGTGACCTCGGCGGTGACGTTCCAGCCCTTGGACTTGGCCCAGCGCACCAGCTCCACCGAGCCCGCCGTGGACAGGTGGCAGATGTGCACGCGTGAGCCGACGTGGGCGGCGAGCAGCACGTCGCGTGCGATGACCGACTCCTCGGCGACGGCGGGCCAGCCGCCCAGGCCGAGTTCGGCGGAGACGGTGCCCTCGTTCATCTGCGCGCCCTCGGTCAGCCGGGGCTCCTGCGCATGCTGGGCGACGACGCCGTCGAATGCCTTCACGTACTCCAGCGCCCGGCGCATGATCACGGCGTCGTCGACGCATTTCCCGTCGTCGGAGAAGACCCGCACCCCCGCCGCGGAGTCGTGCATGGCGCCCAGTTCGGCGAGCTGCTTGCCTTCCAGGCCGACGGTGACGGCGCCGACGGGCTGCACGTCGCAGTAGCCGGACTCGCGGCCCAGGCGCCACACCTGTTCGACGACGCCGGCGGTGTCGGCGACGGGGAAGGTGTTGGCCATGGCGTGCACGGCGGTGAAGCCGCCCTTCGCCGCCGCCATGGTGCCCGTGAGCACGGTCTCGGAGTCCTCGCGGCCGGGCTCGCGCAGGTGGGTGTGGAGATCGACGAGGCCGGGGAGGAGGATCCGGCCGTCGGCCTCGATCACCTCCGCGCCCGCGGCGGTGATGCCGCTGCCGGTCTCGGCGATCGTCTGACCGTCGATCAGTACGTCCTGAGGGGGGCCGCCGAGCACACTCGCGCCGCGGAGGAGCGTCTTGCCGGTGGTGCCCTGGGCGCCGCCGGCGCCGGTGATGCTGTTCTTGCCTGCCATGGTCAGTCGTTCTCCTCGGTGCGGGCGGCTTCCGTGCGTGCTGCTTCCGTGTGGGCGGCGGATGCGCCGGAGACGGCCGGTTCGGCGCCGCCCAGCAGCAGATACAGCACCGCCATCCGGATGCTCACGCCGTTGGTGACCTGCTCGACCGCTGTGCAGCGGGGCGAGTCCGCGACCTCGGCGGTGATCTCCATGCCCCGGTTCATCGGGCCGGGGTGCATCACGACGGAGTGCTCCGGCATCCGCGCCATGCGCTGCCCGTCCAGCCCGTAGCGGCGTGCGTACTCGCGCTCGGTCGGGAAGAAGGCCGCGTTCATGCGCTCGCGCTGCACCCGCAGCATCATCACGGCGTCGGACTTGGCGATGACGGAGTCGAGGTCGTAGCTGACCTCGCACGGCCAGCCGCCCACTCCGACGGGCACCAGCGTGGGCGGCGCCACGAGCGTCACCTCGGCCCCGAGCGTGCTGAGCAGGTGGACGTTGGAGCGGGCGACACGGCTGTGCAGCACGTCGCCGACGATCGTGATCCGCCGGCCGGCCAGGTCGCCCTCGCCGCCCGCGAGCCGCCGCCGCATGGTGAAGGCGTCCAGGAGCGCCTGCGTGGGGTGTTCGTGGGTGCCGTCCCCCGCGTTGACGACGGAGCCGCCGATCCAGCCGGAAGTGGCCAGGCGGTGCGGCGCCCCGGAGCCGTGGTGACGGATGACGACTGCGTCGGCGCCCATGGCCTCCAGGGTGAGCGCGGTGTCCTTCAGCGATTCGCCCTTGGAGACCGAGGAGCCCTTGGCGGAGAAGTTGATGACGTCCGCGGAGAGGCGCTTGGCGGCGGCCTCGAACGAGATCCGGGTCCGCGTCGAGTCCTCGAAGAAGAGATTGACGACGGTGCGGCCGCGCAGAGTCGGCAGCTTCTTGATCGGCCGGTCCGCGACCCGCGCCATCTCCTCGGCGGTGTCGAGGACGAGCACGGCGTCGTCGCGTGAGAGATCGGCGGCCGAGATGAGGTGACGCTTCATCTGTTGCCTTCCGTGGGTCGGTTGTCCGTGGGCGGGGCAGGACGGGGCGGGGCGGCTGTCGGGTGCGGGCAGGAGGCGGCGGCGGACGCAGCCGGGCGGGGCGTCGCCCGGTGCGGCACGAGGGCCGGCTCGGTCAGGGGCGGATGCGGTGAGGGGTGCGGTTCGTCGTGGTGCGTCCTCGGTGCTCCGGTACGGCCGTGAGGTGCACCGGAGCCCGGATTCCCCCGGACGGACTAACGCTCCACGTGTGCTTCGGGCTGCTGTCCGGTGCCGTGCTGCCGGTCGGCGCCCGCGGGGGCGGACCCGAGGAGCACCCCGTCGCGGCCGTCCTCCTCCGTGAGCTGGACCCTGACCGCCTCGCGCAGGGACGTCGGCAGGTTCTTCCCGACGTAGTCGGCACGGATCGGGAGCTCGCGGTGTCCCCGGTCGACCAGCACGGCGAGCTGGACCGCGCGGGGGCGGCCGATGTCACCGAGGGCGTCCAGGGCGGCACGGATGGTGCGGCCGGAGAAGAGCACATCGTCGACGAGGACCACCAGCCGCCCGTCGACCCCGTCGGCCGGGATGTCCGTACGGGCCAGCGCGCGGGCAGGGCCGAGCCGCAGGTCGTCGCGGTACATGGTGATGTCGAGCGACCCGTGCGGGACCGGCCTGCCGGTGACGTCCGCGAGCTTGGCCGCCAGGCGCCGCGCCAGGAAGACGCCGCGGGTGGGAATTCCGAGAAGCACCACGTCGTCGGCGCCCTTGGCGCGTTCGACGATCTCGTGGGCGATGCGGGTGAGGACGCGGGCGATGTCCTGCGCCTCGAGTACGGGGCGGCCGGTGGCCGCTCCCCTGCTGCCGTCGTCGGCAGACCTGCCGGTGTCCATGCGAAGAGGACCTCCTTCCCCGCCTCACGGGACGGGCCTTAAAGGACGCCTGAACTGTCAGCGCAACGGTACCAGGGGGCCAAAGGCCGCCTGCACCGGGGCCGGAATCGTTCGGAGAAGCGTTCGGACGCAGACCGGAGCTTTCAATTCCGCTCTACCTCGCAAAGCTGATCGGCGTTCGGCTTGACGGCAGACATTACGCTGCGTAACCTCACAGTGAGTTACCACTTTCTCGTCCGCGGGGAGCGATATGTCCAGCGAATACGCCAAGCAGCTCGGAGCAAAGCTCCGTGCCATCCGCACCCAGCAGGGGCTCTCCCTCCACGGGGTCGAGGAGAAGTCCCAAGGCCGCTGGAAGGCGGTCGTGGTCGGTTCCTACGAGCGCGGGGACCGTGCCGTCACCGTCCAGCGCCTCGCCGAGCTGGCCGACTTCTACGGTGTCCCGGTGCAGGAGCTCCTGCCGGGCACCACTCCGGGAGGAGCCGCGGAGCCGCCGCCCAAGCTCGTGCTCGACCTGGAGCGTCTGGCCCATGTGCCTGCGGAGAAGGCAGGCCCGCTCCAGCGGTATGCGGCCACCATCCAGTCCCAGCGCGGCGACTACAACGGCAAGGTCCTCTCGATCCGTCAGGACGACCTGCGCACGCTCGCCGTCATCTACGACCAGTCCCCCTCGGTGCTGACGGAGCAGCTCATCAGCTGGGGCGTCCTCGATGCGGACGCGCGCCGCGCGGTCGCCCACGAAGACGCCTGACAGCCTGAGGGCCGGCCGGGCCTGAACATGCCGCTGCCGGTGGTGCGCCCTGGACGGGCGCGCCACCGGCAGCGGTTTTTCTGTGATCGCCTCCGGTCCACGGCACTCGATTTTGTGAGCGGATCGCCACGCAAAGTGATCGTGGCCCCCGGCCCCCGTGCTCCCCTCACACGAATGGCGGAACGACCCCCGACCGATTCGCAAGGATGCGGGACAGCCGGAACCGGGCGACTCCACCATGCGGCTGCGCGAGGAGATCGAGACCCTCTACCGCGGCCCCCGTCAGCGGCGAAGTGTCGGCTTGAGGTCCTTCAGCCGGCCGAGGAGGCCGTTGATGAAGGGCGGTGACTCGTCCGTGGAGAACTCCCGCGCGATGTCCAGGGCTTCGTCTATGACGACCGCTTCGGGGACGTCCTCCGACCAGATCAGCTCGTAGGCCGCCAGTCGCAGGATGCACCGGTCCACGACCGGCATCCGGTCCAGCGTCCAGCCCACGGAGTAGGTGGAGATCAGCTCGTCGATGCGCTCGGCGTTCTGCGCGTAGCCCTCGATGAGCTGCATCGTGTATTCGCTGACGGGCGGCTGCCGTTCGTCGGTCCCGGCGTGACGGATCCAGTCCTGCATGACGTCCGTCGGTGTACTGTCCCGCTGGTCCGCCTCGAAGATGATCTGGAAGGCCCGCTTTCGGGCCTTGTTACGGGCGGCCACGGTTAACCGTTCACCCGGCCGAGGTACTCGCCGGAACGCGTGTCGACCTTGATCTTCTCGCCGGTGGTGATGAACAGCGGGACGCCGACCTCGTAACCCGTCTCCAGGCGGGCGGGCTTGGAGCCGCCGGTGGAGCGGTCGCCCTGGACACCGGGCTCGGTGTGCTCGATGACCAGCTCGACGGCGGCGGGCAGCTCGACGAAGAGCGCCTCGCCCTGGTACATGGCGACCGTCGCCTCGAAGCCCTCCATCAGGTAGTTGGCGGTGTCGCCGACGATCTCCGGGGTCACATGGAGCTGGTCGTAGGTCTCCATGTCCATGAAGACGAAGTACTCGCCGTCCTTGTACGAGAACTGCATCCCGCGTCGGTCCACGGTGGCCGTATCGACCTTGGTGCCCGCGTTGAACGTCTTGTCGACGGTCTTGCCGGACATGACGTTCTTCAGTTTCGTACGGACAAAGGCGGGCCCCTTGCCGGGCTTGACGTGCTGGAACTCGACGACGGACCAGAGCTGGCCGCCTTCGAGCTTGAGCACCATGCCGTTCTTGAGGTCGTTCGTGGATGCCACGGTTGCGGAATCTCCTGAGACTGCTGCTGCGGAGACCAGAGGGCCGCCACGGCTCCCGTCACCCGTCAGGGGCTAGAGAGCGAGCAGCTCTTTGGTCGTGATGGTGAGTAGCTCGGGTCCGCCGTCCGCCGCGGGGCGGACGACGAGAGTGTCATCGATCCGGACACCGCCCTGGCCCGGCAGATGGACCCCGGGCTCGATGGTGACCGGCACACAAGCGTCCAGTTTACCCATGGCCCCAGGTGACAGCCGAGGGTCCTCACCGATTTCCAGTCCCACCCCGTGACCCGTCGAGGAGCCGAGTGCCTCGGCATGCCCGGCGCCCTTCAGCACCTGGCGCGTGGCACGGTCGACGTCGCTGCAGGCCATGCCGGGTGTCAGGGCCTCACGTCCGGCCCTCTGGGCAGCGAAGACGAGGTCGTACAGCTCCACCTGCCAGTCCTCGGGAGCGGTCCCGATCACGAATGTACGGCCGATCTGGCAGCGGTAGCCGTGGTATTGGGCTCCCAGGCGCACGGAGAGGAAGTCGCCCTCCTCCACCCGCCGGTCGGTGGGACGGTGGCGGGCCAGGCCGGCGTTGCGTCCGGTCGCCACGCACGTGGGGAATGCGGAGCCTTCCGCGCCGTGGTCGATCAGTCTGCGCTCCAGCTCCAGGGCCAGGTGCCGTTCGGTGCGTCCGACGAGGATCGACTCCAGCAGCTCGCCCAGCGCCTGATCGGTGATCTCGGCTGCGATGCGCAGCGCGGAGATCTCCTCCTCGTCCTTGATGACGCGCTGGGCCTCAACCGGGCTCGGAAGACCCGTGAGGCGGAGTGAGGCGGCGACCGAGGCCATGGCGCGGTACCGGGCCACCGTCAGATGGTGCTCCTCGACGGCGAGCAGCCGGACACCGGCCGTCGCGGCCAGGTCGGCTGCGGCCACGGCGGTGTCGCCCTCGGAGTTGGAGAGGCGGTCGGTGCGCAGCTCGTCGTCGGGACGCCCGCCGGTGTGGTGGTCCGGACTGTCGGCGGAGGCCGGGCCGAGCAGCGTGTCGGTGCCGTCGGGGCCGATCAGCAGCGCGGCACCGTGCGACGGACGGCCGGTCAGATAGCGGATGTTGGCGGGCCGCGTGACCAGCACCGCATCGGGCGGACCGTCCTTCACCGCAGTCGCGGCGCAGCGCTCACGGAGCAGGGCGCGGCGAGCCACATGGACTTCGGACATGTTTCCGACCTTACGGAGAGCCCGGCGGGGCGGCAGTCCGTGCGGGGCCGTGCGGGCGACGGAGCACGGGGGCCGTGCCGCACGTACGGGCACCGCGGGGGCGGCACCCGCGAGGTGGGCGAGCGGGCCGGCGGAGTCTCACCAGCGCGGGGGGCTGGCCAGGCTGCGGGCCACGACGTCGTCGAGCATCCGGGCCGTGGTGGCCACGTCCTGACGGGAGTTGTCGATGATGGGCAGGCCCGAGCCGTACCAGCCGGCCATGCGGCCGTGGATCTGGGCGACCTCTTCGTCGCTGAGGCGCCGGTTGCCGCTGCGGGCCGCGTTGCGCTCCAGCACGATCTCCAGCCCGGGCAGCAGGACGACGGGGATCATCCCCGGGCCGACGTGACGCTTCCAGCCGCCGAGGCCGACCACGGGACGGTCGGGGAAGACGGCGTCGTCGAGGATGCAGGAGATGCCGTTGGCCAGGAAGTTGCGGGCGGCGAAGCCGCAGGTGCGGCGTGCCAGCCGGTACTGCGCCTCGGAGTGGTCGTTCCAGCCGCTCTGCGGGTCGGCGAAGCCCGAGCGCACCCATTCACGTACGTCGTCGAGGCTGATGTGGGACGTGGGCACGGCCCGGCGGTCGGCCCAGTAGCGGGCGACGGTGGTCTTGCCCGCGCCGGCGGGGCCGATCAGCAGTACGGCCACGGCGGCCCGGGTGGCGTCGAGCTGCGCCGGGTCGGCGTCCGGGGTCGGGATCTCGACGGGGGCGCCGCGCGAGAGCTGCAGATGGCCGGTGGATTCGGTGGGGTGCACTTCCGGCTCGCCCGGGTAGCCCTGACCGGGCTGCTGCGCGGGCGCCGGGGGCACCGGCGGCGGCGCACCGGGAGCGGGTGCCGGCGGTACGGGCGGGGGCGGTGCGGGGGCCGGCGGCCGGTCGGGCACGGGCGGACGTCCCTGGGGCTGCGCGGGCGGCCGGGCCGGCGGCTGCGCGGGCGGCGGGACGTGAGGCTGCGGCGGATGCTGGGAGTGGACGCCGGGCCAGGCGGCAGGCTGCGGCGGCTGTGCGGGCTGCCCTGGCTGCTGCGCGACGTGCGAGGGTGCGGGAGGCGGCGGTGCCTGCCCGCTGTGCGGTGCTTGCCCGTTCTGCGGTGCCTGCCCGTTGTGCGGAGGGTGCGTGCCCTGCTGGTTTCCCGGTACGGATTCCGGAGGAGGGACGGGCTGTTGCGCCCCGTACTGCTGCATCCGCTCCCCAACTCCGCTCGCGTCTGCCGACGCTGCCGCCGCAGCGCCACGTTCGTGTGACAGTACCGGAAGGTGCTGCCCTGGTTGTTCCTGTTGAACGGCGGAGAGCAGCGGCGAGTGCCCGGCGGCCGGAATCACCGCGGACGTTCGCCGCTCTCGTCCCCCGCTCCGCCTATGCGGCGATCTCCGCGTGCGCCGCGAGCAGCATCGCGGGATCGGGCCCCTCCAGTACGGACGGCTTGGCCAGTCCGTCCAGGACGATGAAGCGCAGCAGGTCCCCGCGGGACTTCTTGTCCACGCGCATCGTCTCCAGCAGCTTCGGCCACTGGTCGCCCCGGTAGGTGACGGGCAGACCCACCGACTCCAGTACGGCGCGGTGCCGTTCGGCGGTGGCCTCGTCCAGCCGCCCCGCGATGCGGCCCAGTTCGGCCGCGAAGACCATGCCGACGGAGACGGCGGCGCCGTGCCGCCATTCGTAGCGCTCGTTCTTCTCGATGGCGTGCGCCAGCGTGTGCCCGTAGTTGAGGATCTCGCGGAGTCCGGACTCCTTCAGGTCGGCCGAGACCACCTCCGCCTTGACCCTGATGGAGCGTTCGATCAGTTCGGCGGTGTGCGGGCCGTCGGGGCGGCGCGCGGCCTCCGGGTCGGCCTCGATCAGATCCAGGATGACCGGGTCCGCGATGAAGCCGGCCTTGATGATCTCGGCGAGCCCGCCGACGTAGTCGTGCACGCCGAGAGAGTCCAGCGCGGCGAGGTCGCACAGCACGCCGGCCGGCGGGTGGAAGGCACCGACGAGGTTCTTGCCCTCGGCGGTGTTGATACCGGTCTTGCCGCCGACCGCGGCGTCCACCATGCCCAGGACGGTGGTCGGCACCGCGATCCAGCGCACTCCGCGCAGCCAGGTCGCGGCCACGAAGCCCGCGACGTCCGTGGTGGCTCCGCCGCCCACGCCGACGATGACGTCGCTGCGTGTGAAGCCGGTCTGCCCCAGGGCCTTCCAGCAGTACGCGGCGACCTCGGCGGTCTTGGACTCCTCGGCGTTCGGCAGCTGCACGGCGATGGCCTCGTAGCCCTGTGCGGCCAGGTCCTCGCGGAGCACCCCGCCGGTCTCGGCGAGGGCCTCCGGATGCAGGACCGCGACGCGCTTGGCCGCGGTGCCGATCAAGTCCGGGAGTTCGCCGAGGAGTTGGCTCCCGATGAGCACGTCGTAGGGCGGGTTGCCCGCTCCGCCGACGGTGACGCGGATCTGGGGGGACTCGCTGGTCATTGCTGCTTCAGCTCCAGGACGTCGAGGATCTCGCCGACGACCTCGTCGGGCGTGCGGTTCTCGGTGCTGACGACGGCCGTGGCCACCTCGGTGTAGAGAGGCCGGCGTGCGTCCATCAGCTCCCGCCACTGCTTGCGCGGGTTCATCATCAGCAGCGGCCGCGGTGCGTCGAGCCCGACCCGTTTGACGGCCTCGGCGACGTCCATGTCGAGGAAGACGACGGGCGCCCCCTCCAGCAGCTGCCTGGTCTCCGGCGCGAGGACGGCACCGCCGCCCAGCGCCAGCACCCCGGTGTGCTCCGCCAGCGCCGTACGTACGGCCTCGCGCTCCAGGGCACGGAAGTGCGGCTCGCCCTCGTCGAGGAAGATCTCGGAGATCGGCCTGCCCGCGGCCTGGACGATGTCCTCGTCGGTGTCGCGGCAGGCGGTGCCGAGCCGCTGCGCCAGGAGTTCGCCGACGGTCGTCTTTCCGACGCCCATCGGGCCGACGAGGATGACGGCGGGCCCGGTCATTTGATCTCCAGGCTGCCGAGGAAGCCGGCCACGTTGCGGCGGGTCTCGGCGACGCTGTCGCCGCCGAACTTCTCCGCCACCGCGTCGGCCAGCACCAGCGCGACCATCGCCTCCGCCACGATTCCGGCGGCCGGCACGGCGCACACGTCGGAGCGCTGGTGGTGCGCGCGGGTCTCCTCGCCGGTCTGCACGTCGACGGTCGCCAGCGCCCGCGGCACCGTCGCGATGGGCTTCATCGCTGCCCGTACGCGCAGGAGTTCACCGGTGGACAGACCGCCCTCCGTACCGCCGGAGCGGCCGGAGCTGCGCCGGATCCCCTCGTCCGTCGGGACGATCTCGTCGTGCGCGCGGGAGCCCGGCACCCGCGCCAGCCCGAAGCCGTCGCCCAGCTCGACACCCTTGATCGCCTGGATGCCCATGAGCGCCCCCGCGAGCCGGGAATCCAGCCGCCGGTCCCAGTGGACGTGCGAGCCCAGCCCGACCGGCACCCCGTGCGCGGCCACCTCGACCACACCGCCGAGGGTGTCGCCGTCCTGGTGGGCCTGGTCGATCTCCGCGACCATCGCCTTGCTCGCGTCGGCGTCCAGGCAGCGCACGGGGTCGGCGTCGAGCCGCTCCACGTCGGCGGGCTGCGGGACCAGGCCGTAGGGGGCCTTGGCGGCTCCGAGTTCGACGACGTGGGAGACGATCTCGATCCCGGCCGTCTCCTTCAGGTACGAGGCGGCGACGGTGCCGAGGGCCACGCGCGCCGCCGTCTCCCGCGCCGAGGCCCGCTCGAGAACGGGACGCGCCTCGTCGAAGCCGTACTTCTGCATGCCGGCGAGGTCGGCGTGACCGGGGCGCGGCCGCGTCAGCGGCGCGTTCCGTGCGAGGCCGGCCAGCTCCTCCGGGTCGACCGGGTCGGCGGCCATCACCTGCTCCCACTTGGGCCACTCCGTGTTGCCCACCATGATCGCGACGGGCGAGCCGAGAGTGAGCCCGTGCCGCACGCCGCCGATGAAGGTGATCTCGTCCCGCTCGAACTTCATCCGGGCCCCGCGGCCGTAACCGAGCCGCCGCCGCGCCAGGGCCTCGGCCACCATGTCAGTGGTGACCGGGACACCGGAAGGCAGCCCCTCCAGCGTCGCCACCAGTGCGGGGCCGTGCGACTCCCCCGCGGTCAGCCAGCGCAACCTGCTCAACGGTGCTCCTCGATCTCTTACCCGGTCGCCAGTGCGGTCCTTGCTCCGGTCCTTGCCGGTCTGCCCCGATCTTCCCACGTGCCCGCGCCGGAGCCCGCCGCCGTCCGGTTGCCGGACGCCATGTGGCGCCCGGGCCGCAGCCGCGGGACTGTGCGGGGGGCCTGACCGGAGGCCTCCGGTCAGGCCGTACGTGCGTGCAGCGCCGCCTCGCCCGCGGCGCGCATCGCGGCGAGCGGGGCCGGCGCACGCCCGGTCATCAGCTCGACCTGCGGCACGGCCTGGTGCACGAGCAGGTCCAGCCCCGAGATGACGGTGCCGCCCCGCTCCGCCCATGCCGCCGCGAGCCGGGTGGGCCAGGGGTCGTAGAGGACGTCGAAGAGCGTGCCGGGCCTGGCGGGTACGTGGCCCGCGAGCGCGTCCGCCGCACCGGCCGGCGTGGTGGCGATCACGAGCGGCGCGGTGAGCGCGTCCGCCGCGTCCGCCCATGCGGCGGTCCGGACCCGGACCCCGAGGCGCTCCCCCCAGCCGCGCATCTCGCCGGCCCGTTCCTCACTGCGTACGTACGCGGTGACGTCCCCGTCGCAGATCTGCGCGAGCGCGGCCAGCGCCGAGGACGCCGTGGCGCCGGCACCGAGGACGGCGGCGTGCTCGGCTCGCACGGTCCCGCGCTCGCGCAGAGCCGTCACCATGCCGGGGATGTCGGTGTTGTGACCGAGACGCCTTCCGCCTTTGAGGACAACGGTGTTGACCGCCTCGACGGACTGCGCGGTGGCGCTGACCTCGTCCAGCAGCGGGATCACCGCACGCTTGAGCGGCATCGTCAGGGAGAGGCCCGCCCACTGCTCGTCGGTGCCGTCGAGGAACGGGCCGATGCCGTCCTCGTCCACCTCGTACCGCTCGTACGTCCAGTCCTCCAGGCCCAGTTGCCCGTACGCCGCGCGGTGCAGCACCGGTGAGAGGGAGTGGGCGACGGGCGAGCCGAGAACGGCGGCCCTCCGTACGGCCGGGGACGCGGCTGGTTCCGGCCGTACGGGGTGGTGCGGGTGCATCAGCCGCCGTTCCCCTTCTTCTTGCGCTGTTCCTTGTTGAAGTCCTGGACGTTGCGGTCGTGTTCGGCCTTGCTGGCGGTGAAGCGCGTGTCACCCGGCTTGACGGTGACGAAGTAGATCCAGTTGCCCTTCGTCGGGTTCAGCGCCGCCTCGATCGCCTGGTGCCCGGGGTTGTCGATGGGGCCCGGCGGCAGACCACGGTTGAGATAGGTGTTGTAGGGCGACTTGAACCTGGTGTCCTCGACGGAAGTCTCCAGCGACGAGCGGCCCTTGGCGTAATTGATGGTCGAGTCGAACTGGAGCAGTATGTCCTTGTCCAGCCGGTTGTAGATGACCCGGGAGACCCTGCCGAACTCCTCGTCCTGCTGGGCCTCCGCCTGGATGAGCGAGGCGATGGTGAGTATCTCCTCGGGCGACTTGCCCACCTTCTTCGCCTCGCCCGCCAGATCGACCTTGGTGTGCTCGGCCTTGGCACGCGCGATCATGTCGCGGAGGACGTCCAGAGGGTCGCTCTCCTCGCCGACGCTGTAGCGCGAGGGGAAGAGGAATCCCTCCGGATTGCCCTTGGCGAAGCGCGGCAGGCCCAGGTCGGAGGCGCGGGCGTTCTTGGCGGCCTTCTCCGTGGTGCCCTTCGGTTTGCCGAGCTTGTCGTCGACCAGTTCGTAGACCGCCTTCGCCCGCCGCCCCTCCGAGATGATCAGCCCGTTCTGGCTGGCCGGGTCGAGCATCAGCTTCACGGCCGCGGCACCGGACATCTGCTTGCGGAGGCTGTACGTGCCGGGCTGGATGCCGCTCGACTTCTTCTCCGCCTGTGCCGCCTCGACGAACGCACCTGCGCTCTTGACCACTCCGGCCTGCTGCAGCTCGTTGCCCATGTCCGCGATGGAGGCGCCGTCGGGGATCTTCACCTGGGCCTGTCCCGAACCCTTGCCCGAGTAGTCGGGGGCCGGCGCGAAGTACGTCTTGTAGAAGTCGTATCCGAAGTAGCCCGCGGTGCCGAGGCCTCCCGCGAGAACCAGGGAGACGGCGAGGCAGGCGCAGCCGCCACGGCGCTTCTTGGGCTCGCCCCCGCGGCGGCCGGACCGCTTCGAACGCCCGTCGCCGTCCTCGTGGTCGAAGTCGCCGTCCCCGTCGTCGCGGTCCGCGAAGAAGGCGTGCTCGCCCTGGTCGGGCCCGGGGTCCCAGCCGGTCTCGGGGTCGGCGTCGGGCCTTCCGCCGGGGCCGCCCGGCCCGCCCGGACCGCCGGGGTGCGGCGCGAGATAGCCGTCCGCGCCCGGCTGCCCGTACGGCCCCGGATAGCCCTGGCCGTGCGGCTGCTGCTGCGGATGGCCCTGCTGTGCGGCGTAGTAGCCGGGCTGGGCGCCGGTGTCGTACGGATCGTTGACGACGGGCATGCCGTGCGGGTTGGTGGCACCTGCGCCGTGCCCGGCGTCATAGGGGCTGCCTGCTCCGCCGCCGTCGTAGCCGCCCTGCCCGTAGTACTGCTGCTGTGGCTGCTGTCCGTAGTAGCCCTGCTGGTGCGGCACCTGGTGCTGACCGGTGCTGTACGGGTCGGCGTACTGGCCGGCGTGGGGATCGCCGTCGCCCGGGTACGAGGTGTCTCTCCCACCGTCCCACGTGTCCCCGAAGAGAGGGTCGTCGGGATGCCAAGGTGGGAGGCTCTGCCCCCGGCCATACTCAGTCATCGGTCCCCTAGATCCGCCGGACGGCAGCCGTCTGCCGAACGCAATAGGCAGGACACCCGCGGCACGGCGAGATTGCCGGCCCCCTCCAGCGGTTGCGCTTGCCGCGGGAACGTTACCGTATCGCGATCAGACAACCACTTCGACGCATTCCCCGGGTGGGCTGCCTGACATCCGTTCAGTCTCCAGGGCGTTCTGAAGAATCACCACCGCCGCAGCCTGATCGATGCGGGAGCGGCCCTTCTTCGAGTTCACGCCGGACGCACGCATGTCCTGTGCAGCCGTGACTGTACTCATACGCTCGTCCACGAGCCGAACCGGGACCGGTGTGATCTTCCTCGCCAGTTCCTCCGCGAACGCACGGACCTTGGCCGCGGCCGGCCCCTCGCTGCCCTTGAGGGAGCGGGGCAGGCCGGTCACGACTTCGATCGGTTCGTACTCGGTGACGAGCGCCGCCAACCGCCGCTGCGCCGCGGGCAGATCGCGCCCCGGCACCGTCTCGACGGGTGTCGCCAGCAGGCCGTCGGGGTCGCTGCTCGCGACGCCGATGCGGGCGTCGCCGACGTCGATGGCGAGGCGGCGGCCACGACGCATCAGGCGCTGCCGCTCTCTGTCACCATCCGCTCGACCGTGGCGATGGCTTCGTCCACGGCGTCCGGGTTCTGGCCGCCGCCCTGGGCGACGTCGGGCTTGCCACCGCCCCCGCCGCCGAGGGCCTTCGCGGCGCCTCGCACCAGGTCACCGGCCTTGAGGCCACGGTCGCGTGCGGCGTCGTTCGTGGCGATGACGGTCAGCGGCCTGCCCCCGGTGACGGCGAACAGAGCGACGACGGCTGGACGGGAGCCCGGAATGCGCTGGCGCACGTCGAGCACGAGGGTGCGCAGGTCCTCCGCCGCGGTGCCGTCCGGCACTCGCGCGGCGGCGACGGCGACACCACGTACGTCCGTGGCGCCCTCGGCGATGCCGGCCGCGGCCTGCAGCACCTTCTCGGCGCGGAAGCGCTCGATCTCCTTCTCGGCGTCCTTCAGCCGGGTCACCATCGAGGAGATCCTCTCGGGCAGCTCCTCGGGACGGCCCTTGAGAAGGTCCGTGAGCTGGGAGACGACGGTGTGCTCGCGGGCGAGGAACTTGTACGCGTCGACTCCGACGAGAGCCTCCACGCGCCGCACGCCGGAGCCGATCGAGGACTCGCCGAGCAGCTTGACGAGACCGAGCTGGGCGGTGTTGTGGACGTGGGTGCCGCCGCACAGCTCCTTGGAGAAGTCGCCGATGGTCACCACGCGGACCCGTTCGCCGTACTTCTCGCCGAACTCGGCGAGCGCACCCTGCTTCTTCGCGTCGTCGATGCCCATGTACTCGGCGGACACGTCGAGTTCGCGGGACAACACCTCGTTGATCCGCTGCTCGACGTCCGTGAGGACGGTGCCCGGCACGGCCGACGGCGAGCCGAAGTCGAAGCGGAAGCGGCCGGGCGAGTTCTCCGAACCGGCCTGGGCCGCGGTCGGACCCAGAGCGTCCCGAAGTGCCTGGTGGGTGAGGTGCGTTGCGCTGTGGGCCCGGGCGATGGAGCGGCGGCGGTCCACGTCGATCTGGGCGTGCGCGGGGGCGCCGACGGTCACCTCGCCGACCTGGACCACGCCCTTGTGCACCGAGACGCCCGTGACGGGCTGCTGCACGTCCCGGACCTCGACCACGGCGCCGTTCTCCATGCGGATGCGTCCGGTGTCGGCGAGCTGGCCGCCGCCCTCGGCGTAGAAGGGCGTGCGGTCGAGGACGACTTCGACCTCGTCGCCCTCGTGGGCGGCGGGCGAGGAGACGCCGTCGACGAGCAGGCCGACGACGGAGGCCTCGTCACCTGTGTGCTTGTAGCCGGTGAAGTCGGTGGCACCGCTGCCGTCCGCGATCTCGCGGTACGCGGACAGGTCGGCGTGGCCCTGCTTCTTGGACCTCGCGTCGGCCTTGGCGCGGTCGCGCTGCTCCTGCATCAGCCGCCGGAAGCCCGCCTCGTCGACGGAGAGGCCCTGTTCGGCGGCCATCTCCAGCGTGAGGTCGATGGGGAAGCCCCAGGTGTCGTGCAGCAGGAAGGCCTTCTCGCCGGCCAGGACGGTGCTGCCGGAGGCCTGGGTCTCGCTGACGGCAGTGTCCAGGATGTTGGTGCCCGAGCGCAGCGTCTTGAGGAAGGCGGCCTCTTCGGCGAGTGCGACGGTCTCGATGCGCTTGCGGTCGGTCTCCAGCTCCGGGTACTGCGGCGCCATGGCCTTGATGACGGTGTCCGTCAGCTCGGCGGCCGTCGGGCCGCTCGCGCCGAGGATGCGCATGTTGCGGATGGCGCGGCGCATGATGCGGCGCAGCACGTAGCCGCGGCCCTCGTTGCCGGGCGTGACGCCGTCGCCGATGAGCATGATGGCCGTACGCATGTGGTCGGCGACCACGCGCAGGCTGACGTCGGAGTGCTCGGCATCGCCGTAGCGCACACCGGTCAGTTCGGTGGCCTTGTCCAGGACCATGCGCGAGGTGTCGATCTCGTACATGTTGTGCACGCCCTGGAGGATCATCGCCAGACGCTCGAAGCCGAGGCCCGTGTCGATGTTCTGGCTGGGCAGGTCACCGATGATCGGGTAGTCCTTGCCCTCGCCCGGGCCGCGCTCGTACTGCATGAACACCAGGTTCCACAGCTCGACGTAGCGCTCGTCGTTGACGGCGGGGCCGCCCTCGGGGCCGAACTCCGGGCCGCGGTCATAGCTGATCTCCGAGCAGGGACCGCAGGGGCCGGGGACTCCCATGTCCCAGTAGTTCTCGTCCTTGCCCAGGCGCTGGATGCGCCCGGCGGGGACGCCGACCACGTCACGCCAGATGCGCTCCGCCTCGTCGTCCTCCTCGTAGACGGTGATCCACAGCCGCTCCGGGTCGAGCCCGTAACCACCCTTGTCCTGCGGTGTGGTCATCAGCTCCCAGGCGAGCTTCGCGGCGCCTTCCTTGAAGTAGTCGCCGAAGGAGAAGTTGCCGCACATCTGGAAGAACGTGCCGTGCCGGGTGGTCTTGCCGACCTCTTCGATGTCCGGTGTACGAACGCACTTCTGGACGCTGGTGGCGCGGTCGTAGGGCGCCTTGACCTCGCCCAGGAAGTAGGGCTTGAAGGGGACCATCCCTGCCGGGACGAGCAGCAGCGTCGGGTCGTCCGCGATCAGCGACGCCGACGGCACGACGGTGTGCCCCCGCTCCTCGAAGAAGCGCAGCCAGCGGCGGCGGATTTCAGCCGACTCCATCAGTGGTCCTCGTTTCGGTCGTACGGTCGGTCGGGGCCCTGCCGGTGGTGTGCGGGGCCCAGTTGGGGTCTGCGGGCCTGGGCGGGGAGCCCCGGGCCTGCCGCCTTGCCGGGCGGCGGGGCGTCGAGCCCCAGAGCGTCGTTCAACTCGCCCTCCCGCTGGGCCATTCCGGCCTTCACGTCCAGGGCGAAGTCCTTCAGGCGGTGACCCGTGTCGACCGCCTTGCCGGCGGCGCGGACGGCGAGTGCGTCGGGGGCGAGGGAGCGCAGTTTGCGCTGCACCTTGGCTGTGGCCCACACGCCGGCTGCGGCGCCGGTGGTGAACCAGAAGGCTCGGCGGAACATCTGCGGATCAGCCCTTTCCTCGCATGCGCCCGCGCCCGCCGCGCCGGGCACCGGGCACCGTGCGGCTCACGACGACGGGTGGTGGCGTCTGCTGTGCCGGCACGTCCCGCTTGCGCCTCAGCGCGCGCCGTACGCCGTAGCCGAAGGACGCGACCTTCACCAGCGGCCCGCCGAATGTGGTGGAGACGGTGGAGGAGAGCGCGGAGGCGTTGGAGGTCACCTCCTGCACGTCGGAGGCGATCGCGTCCACCCGGTCCAGCTGCGTCTGTGCGGAGCGCACGGTCGCGGACGCCTCTCCCAGGAGCGGCACGGCCTGTTCCGTCACGCCCGTCACCAGCTTGGTGGCCGCTTTGAGCGTCTGCGCGAGCCTCACCAGCACCACGGCGAGGAACGAGACAAGAATCGCCCAGAAGACGGCCACGAGGAGACCGGCCACCTCTCCACCGGACACGCTGCACCGCTTCCCTCGGGGTCCTACGGGGTCTGCCGCCGCTCCCTGGCTGCGCTCGCTCGCGGACCGCATCCGGCACCCGTCGAGGGCAGCGGCGGCTGTACCCCGAGCCTATCGCGCCGCACGGCCCGGTTCGTACCGCATAAACGACGGCATCGGGGCAGGAGGGAGGGCGTGCGCTCCGCCGGCTGAGCGCACGGGCGGCGGTCGCCGCGAGCACAGGACGGCGCCGGACGGCGTCCCGAAGAGACCTGCGCGACAGGCGTGTTGACAAGGCCGCGCGGCGAACGCACCGCAGACCGGGACCGGTTGAGACCCCGGGCACGCGGCAGCCCGCCGTGCCGGCGCCCGGCGGGAGGGCCGGGCGCACGCGGAGGCAGGCGGGCTGTGCCGTCGGGTTGCGGTCGGAGAGCGCTGGAACCGGGCGCGCCGGAGGCGGCGCGAGGGCGGGCTGCCGCGCGGGGCGGGTGTGCCGCCGGGCCGTAGGGCCTCTCTCGCGCCCGCGGACTCAGCGTGCGTAGTACTCGATGACCATCTGCTCGTCGCAAACCACAGGAATCTCCTTGCGGTTGGGCGTGCGGTCCAGACGGAAGGCGAGCGCCTCCAGGTTGACCTCCAGGTAGCGCGGGATCTCGCCGTCGGGCGCGTACCCGCCCTCGCGGGCGACCAGGAAGGGGTGCTTGGTGCGGCTGCGCTCGCGGACCTGCACGACGTCGTCCGGCTTGAGCCTGTAGGACGGCTTGTCGACCTTCCGGTCGTTCACCGCGATGTGGCCGTGCACGACCATCTGACGGGCCTGGTAGATGGTGCGGGCCAGACCCGAGCGGAGCACGAGCGCGTCGAGTCGGCGCTCCAGCTCGATGACGAGCGCGTCGCTCGTCTTGCCGTCCGTCTTGCGGGCGCGGTCGTAGGCACGGACCATCTGCCGCTCGCTGATGTCGTACTGGGCACGCAGCCGCTGCTTCTCCAGCAGCCGGACCTTGTAGTCACTGTTCTGCTTGCGGCCCCGGCCGTGCTCGCCCGGAGGGTACGGCCGGTGCTCGAAGTACTTCACGGCCTTCGGGGTCAGCGCGATGCCGAGGGCACGCGACTTCTTGACCTTGGGACGCGACTGGTTCACTGAACGGACCTCCATGTAAGTTAGGTGAGGCTTACCTTAGCGGAGGAGAACGTATGTTTCGACCTGGGATTCCCCGCACCGGCACCGATTCCGGCCGGGGACAGCCGCGTCCCGTGGACGACGCCCGGGCACCCACTGCCGCGGAGCGCGTACGGACCCTCGTGGAATCCAGCGTATCGGCCGTGCTCGACATTCCGTCGGCCCGGCCGCCGGAGCCGGCGGCGCTCGGCCACGGCAGCCCGGAGGCGCGCGCGGTCACGGAGGACGGTGACGTGGTCCTCCTGGTCCCCGCCTCCTCACCTGCCGCACAACTGGCGGGGCGCGCAAGCGGGGACGAGGTCACGGCGGTGATGGAAATCACCGATGTGGCACCGGTTGCGGTCCCGCACCGGGTACGGGGCCGGGCATGGGTCGCGGGCTGGCTCACGCCCGTCGCGCCCGGGGAACGCGGTGCCCTCGCGCGGCTGATCACGGCACGGCACCCGGCCGGTCCGCCGGCGGCCGATGTGGCGTGGCTGCTGCTGCGGCTGGAGGTCGGCGAGGCGTACGTGGACGATCTGTGGGGCGCGGAAGCCGTCGAGCCCGACGACTTCGCGGCGGCGGCCCCCGATCCCCTGGCGCCACACGAGGCCGACCTGCTGCAGCATCTGGCCGCCTCGCACGACGATCAGATGCGCACCCTGTGCGGGCTGCTCGGCGAGACCGGACCGGCGTGTGCCGCGGCGGGTGCGCAGGCGGTGCCCCTGTCCGTGGACCGGTACGGAATGCGGGTGCGCTTCTGCGGACTTGAGGGGCATCAGCCCGGCGCGTGCTTCGACGCCCGGTTCGAGTTCCCGGACCCGGTGAACGACGTGGCTCAGCTGCGGCAGGCCATGCGGCTGCTCTTCGAAGCCGCGGCGGGGTAGCGGAACCGGGAAGCGGAACCCCGCGGTACGGGACGGGGGAGGCCACGCCGGCAGGGCGGGAGCGGCCGGCCGGTCGGGTACGCCCGCCACGGCCCGCCCGCGGCAGCCACATGGCCCGGTAGGCGGTGCCGGAACGGCGCCCGACCCGTTTCCGGGGCCCCGCACGTATCCGGTGTCCCGCACGTATCCGGGGCACCGGACGGACGCTGGGCGCCGCTCGTGGTCATTCCGCCGCGGGCCGGGGCGATCCCGGGCGCTCCGGTGACTCCTGAGGTGCCGGGCCCGTGCCGCGCAGCCGTTCGCGGACGCGTTCGGCCACCTCGGCGTAGCGTGCCTCGGCTCCGTACCTGGTCGGCTCGTAGTAGCGCTTGCCGTGGATCGCGTCCGGCGCGTACTGCTGTGCGGCGATGGCGCCCGGGAGGTCGTGCGGATACTGGTAGCCCTTGCCGTGCCCCAGTTTCGCCGAGCCCTGGTAATGACTGTCGCGCAGGTGCGCCGGTACGGGGCCGGCGAGCCCCTCGCGTACGTCGGCGAGGGCGGCGTCGACGGCCATGTAGGCGGCGTTCGACTTGGGCGCCAGCGCGAGGGCGACGACCGCGTGGCCGAGCGTGATACGGGCCTCCGGGAAGCCGATCATGGCGACCGCCTGCGCCGCCGCCACAGCCGTCTGCAGGGCGCTCGGATCGGCGAGGCCGATGTCCTCGCTGGCCGAGATCATCAGGCGGCGCGCGATGAAGCGGGGGTCCTCCCCTGCCTCGACCATGCGCGCCAGATAGTGCAGCGCCGCGTCCACGTCGGAACCCCGGATGGACTTGATCAGCGCACTCGCGACGTCGTAGTGCTGGTCGCCGTCGCGGTCGTAGCTGACAGCCGCCCGGTCGACCGCCTCCTCCAGGGTCCCCAGGGTGACCTCGGACTCGCCCTTGGCGAGCGCCGCGCCCGCACCGGCCTCCAGCGCCGTCAGCGCGCGCCGGGCGTCGCCGCCCGCGATGCGCAGCAGATGGGCCTCGGCCTCCGGGGGAAGCGTGACCGAGCCGGCGAGGCCACGGTCCTCGTCGACGGCACGGCGGACCAGGGAGCGCACGTCGTCCTCGGTGAGCGCTTCCAGCGTCAGCAGCAAGGACCGCGACAGCAGCGGCGAGATGACCGAGAAGTACGGGTTCTCGGTCGTCGCCGCGATCAGCGTGACCCAGCGGTTCTCCACGGCGGGCAGCAGGGAGTCCTGCTGGGCCTTGCTGAAGCGGTGGATCTCGTCGAGGAAGAGGACGGTGTCCTTGCTGTACGCACCCGAGGAACGGCGCGCGCTCTCGATGACGGCGCGCACCTCCTTCACGCCCGCGGTGATGGCCGACAGCTCCACGAAACGCTTGTCGGTGGCCTGGCTGACGACATACGCGAGCGTCGTCTTTCCGGTGCCCGGCGGGCCCCACAGCATCACCGAGGAAGGCCCGGCGGGGCCGCCGCCGCCCTCCCCCACGAGCCGCCGCAGCGGAGAGCCGGGGCGGAGCAGATGCTGCTGGCCCACCACGTCGTCCAGGGTGCGCGGGCGCATCCGTACGGCCAGGGGGCTGGCGGACGGATCACGCGCCTGGCGTTCCTCCGCGGCCGCGGTGAACAGGTCGGGTTCCACGCCAGGAACCCTAAATCAACGCTCTGACAACGGCGGCGGGCAGCCTGCGGGCGTCAGCCCGTCCAGAACTCCCACCAGCGCACGAGGATCAGCAGCCCGATGACGCCGATGTGCAGCACCGGCAGCACCCACGGGAACTCGTCGAGGAAGCCCCGCACCGGCGCGGGCGCGGGCAGATGGCCGTGGCGTACGTTGTGCGCCGTCACATACCAGAACATGACGATGGTGGCCGCCCACGCGAGGCAGCACCACAGGCACAGGGCGCCGATGTTGTACAGCGACTGGTACATCAGCCAGGTGCAGAACCCGACGCCGAAGAGCGTGCCCGCGTTGAACGTGAGCCAGTACCAGCGGGGGAAGCGCGCGCCCGTGAGCAGGCTCATCCCCACGCAGATGACGACCGCGTACGCCACGATGCCGATCATCGGGTTCGGCACCCCGAAGGCCTCGGCCTGCTCGCTCTTCATGATGTTGCCGCAGGAGATGACCGGGTTGAGGCTGCACGCGGGCGTGAAGTCCGGGTTCTCCGCAAGCTTGATCTTGTCCAGGGTGATCACCCAGGACGCCAGCAGACCCGAGGCCGCCGTGATCAGCAGCATCCAGGCGAAGGCACGTCCGGTGCCGACGACGCTCCCGGAGGGCTCGTCCGTGCCCGTGCGCGCGTCGTCCAGGGGTGCCGTCATGGTCATAAGCCCTTGATCCCGTCGTCGGTCCTCTGCCCCGTGTGCAGCTCAATTGTGCACCAAGGCACGCACTCTCAGCGGAGTTTCCCGGCCACCTCGGCCACGACACGGTCGAGTGGTACGGCGGTCTGCTCACCGCTGTGCAGATCCTTCAGCTGGGCGACTCCCTGGGCCAGATCCCGCTCCCCGGCCAGCAGCGCGAAGCGCGCACCGGAGCGGTCGGCTGACTTCATGGCGTTCTTCATGCCCTTGCCGCCGTAGGCGAAGTCCGCGGCGACACCGTCCCGGCGCAGCTCGGTGACCACCCGGAAGAGTGCACGGCGCGCCTCGTCGCCGATCGGGACCGCGAACACATCTGTGGCGGCGGGCAGTTCGAGCTCGATCCCCTCCGCACGCAGGGCCAGCACCGTACGGTCGACGCCCAGTGCCCACCCCACCGACGGCAGGGCCGGGCCGCCGATCATCTCCGACAGGCCGTCGTACCGGCCGCCGCCGCCCACCGCGGACTGCGAGCCGAGCCCGTCGTGCACGAACTCGAAGGTGGTGCGCGTGTAGTAGTCGAGACCGCGCACCAGCCGCGGATCGTCCTCGTAGGAGACGCCGGCCGATGTCAGGAGCTCACGCACCTGCTCGTGGTAAGACTTGCAGGCCTCGCACAGGTGGTCGCGCATCATCGGCACGTCCGTGAGCTGCCTCTGAACGCTCTCCCTCTTGTCGTCCAGCACCCGCAGCGGATTGATCTCGACGCGGCGGCGAGTGTCCTCGTCCAGGTCGAGCCGGCGCAGGAACTCCTGGAGCGCCGCGCGGTACACGGGGCGGCACTCCTTGTCCCCGAGGGAGTTGAGCAGGATGCGGAAGTCGCGCAGCCCGAGTGAGCGGTACGCATCGTGCGCGAGGATCACCAACTCGGCGTCCAGGGAAGGGTCTTCGGCACCGATCGCCTCGGCACCGACCTGGGAGAAGTGCCGGTAGCGGCCCTTCTGGGGCCGCTCGTAGCGGTAGTACGAGCCCGAATACCACAGCTTGACCGGGAGGTTGCCGCTCTTGTGCAGGCTGGCCTCCAGGGCGGCGCGCAGCACGGAGGCGGTGCCTTCGGGGCGCAGGGCCAGTTCGTCGCCGCCCTTGGTGGTGAGGGTGTACATCTCCTTGGTGACGATGTCGGTGGACTCTCCGACACCGCGGGCGAACAGCTCGACTTGCTCGAAGCCGGGCGTCTCGGTGTATCCGTAGCCGGCGCGGCGCAACGGCGCGGAGAGCGCCTCACGCACCGCGAGGTAGTCGGCGGACCGGGGCGGAATCAGGTCGTAGGTGCCCTTGGGGGCCTTGAAGCTGGTCACGGAAGTCTGGTCACATTCCTCGTCGCGGTGCGGCGCTCGTACCGCCGCCGCCCGGCCCGGCCGCCACCTGCCGCATGAAGGGGTTGGTGGCGCGCTCCTGGCCGATGGTCGTCTGGGGGCCGTGGCCCGAGAGCACCACGGTCTCGTCCTGGAGCGGCAGGCACACTCGTGCCAGCGACTGCAGGATCTCCTGGTGGTCGCCCCCGGGGAGGTCGGTGCGTCCGATGGAGCCGGCGAAGAGCAGGTCGCCCGAGAAGAACACCGGTGGCACATCTGCCTGTTCGGGCATCCGGAAGGTCACCGACCCCTTCGTATGGCCCGGCGCGTGTGTGACGGTCAGCTCCAGCCCGGCCAGCCGCAGCGTGGCGCCGTCGGTCAGCTCCTCGATGTCGTCCGGCTCCCCCACGGTCAGCTCGCCCATGAGGGGCTGGCCGATGCTGCGGCCCAGCGCCTTCTCCGGGTCGCTCATCATGTAGCGGTCCTCGGGGTGGATCCAGGCGGGCACGTCGTGCGCGCCGCACACCGGCACTACCGAGGCGACATGGTCGATGTGTCCGTGGGTCAGCACGACGGCGACCGGCTTCAGCCGGTGCTTGGCGACGGCCTCCTGGACGCCTTCGGTGGCCTGGTGGCCAGGGTCGATGATCACGCACTCCTCGCCGGCGGCGGGGGCGACCAGATAGCAGTTGGTCCCCCAGGCCCCGGCGGGGAACCCGGCAACGAGCACGATCGTCCTTCATTCGTCCGGAAATCGGGCACGGCGGCCGGGACGTACTGCCCGGGAACCGCCGGATGCCTGCGGCGATCCACGCAACCCGCCCCGCCGATCAGGCTGGTCACAGCCTACCGGCGGCGGGCCGGGCGCCGCGAACCCGTATACGGTACGGGCGGACTCTGGTACGCACGCACGCATCCCCACGCAGGCACGGCCCGAAGGAGAAGCCCCCGGTGGTCAGCAGCGAACAGCGCAGAAAGCAGCTCGCACGCGAGAAATACCAGAGACAGCAGGAGAGGCGCGCGGCACGGCGGCGCCGGGCACGCCTGCGGAACACCGCGATCGCCCTCGGCGCGGCGCTGGTGCTCGGGGCGGGCGCCGCCTACCTGTCGTTCGGCGGTTTCGGCGACGACGGGAAGAAGAAGGACTCCGCGAAGGGCTCCGCGACGAAGAAGCCCGGCGACCCCTGTGACAAGCCCGCGGGCGGCAAGCCGAACGGCAAGACGTGGAAGAAGGAGCCAGCACTCGACATCGACGAGTCCGCGGAGTACGCGATGACCCTGGAGACGACGTGCGGCGAGATCGGCGTCAGCATGGACGCGTCGAAGACGCCGCGCACGGTCAACTCCTTCCGGTTCCTCGCCGGTGAGAGCTTCTTCGATCACACCGAGTGCCACCGCCTGGTCGACGCGAGCATCCACGTCCTGCAGTGCGGCGACCCCCTGGCCACCGGAAAGGGCGGCCCCGGCTACACGCTTCCGGACGAGAACCTGAAGGACTCGCGGGTGCAGGACGGCACGTACCCGGCGGGCACGGTCGCGATGGCGAACAGGTACGACGCACGGAGCAAGGAGGGACGGGACACGGGAGGCAGCCAGTTCTTCCTCGTCTTCGAGGACAGCGAGCTCCCGCCCGACTTCACTCCGTTCGGAAAGATCACCAAGGGCATGGACGTGCTGAAGAAGATCGCCAAGGCCGGTTCCACGCCCGATCCGCAGACCCGGAACACCCCGCCGAATGCGACGGTGGTGATCGACAAGGCCACGGTTCGCAAGTCCTGACCCGGCGCGGGCGTATACGGGCAGTGCCCCTCGCGTGCACAATTTCGCTCCGTCCGCATGCGGACAGCGCGGGCGCCGTTCGCCTATGTTGGCAATGACGAGATGTGTGGACGATGCCGGGGGGCCCGCACCCAGCCTGGGCATCATGTGGAGGAGGCGCTGTGAGCAGCGACCCGTCGTGGGGCCGCGTCGATGAGGCGGGGACCGTTTACGTGCGTACAGCCGACGGCGAGAAGGTCGTCGGGTCGTGGCAGGCAGGCTCGCCGGAGGAAGCGCTCGCCTACTTCACGCGCAAGTACGAGGGCCTGGTCGTGGAGATCAGCCTTCTGGAGAAGCGCGTGAAGACCACCGATCTGTCCGCCAGGGACGCCGGCACCGCCATCGAGCACCTGCGGGAGCAGGTCGACGCGCATCACGCCGTCGGCGATCTCGACGCACTCGGCAAGCGGCTCGACGCCCTGACCCTCGCGGTGGAGAAGCGCCGCGAGGAGCGCAAGGCGGAGAAGGCACAGCAGAACGAGCGGGCACGCCAGTCCAAGGAGGAGCTGGTCGCAGAGGCCGAGGAGCTCGCGCAGAGCGAGCAGTGGCGGTCCGCCGGGGAGCGGCTGCGCACCCTGGTCGAGAGCTGGAAGCGCCTGCCGCGGCTGGACCGCAAGACGGACGACGAGCTGTGGCGCCGCTTCTCGCATGCGCGCTCCGCGTTCTCCAAGCGGCGCAAGGCACATTTCGCGCAGCTCGACGCGCAGCGTGAGGAGGCCCGTCAGCGCAAGGAGAAGCTGGTGGCCGAGGCCCAGGCTCTCTCCGACTCGCGCGAATGGGGCTCCACCGCCGCGAAGTACCGCGACCTGATGCAGGAGTGGAAAGCCGCGGGACGTGCCCAGCGGGAGCACGAGGAGGACCTGTGGCAGCGCTTCCGCGGGGCCCAGGACGTCTTCTTCCAGGCCCGCAGCGAGGTGTTCGCCGAGCGCGACGTCGAGCAGCGGGAGAACCTGGCCCGCAAGGAGGAGCTGGCCGAAGAGGCCGAGAAGCTGCTGCCGGTCAGCGACCTCAAGACGGCCCGTGGCGCCTTCCGTGCCATCAACGAGCGCTGGGACGCCGTGGGCCATGTGCCGCGTGACGCCCGGGCCAGGATCGAGGGCCGTATGCACGCGGTCGAGCGGGCGATCCAGGAGGCCGAGGAGTCCGAGTGGCGTCGTACGAACCCCGAAGCGCGGGCACGGGCGGCGGGGCTGACGGGCCAGCTGCAGGACGCCGTCGACAAGCTGCGTGGCCAGGCCGAGAAGGCCCGCGCGTCGGGGAACACGGCCAAGGCGGAGAAGCTGGAGAAGGAGCTGGCCGGCCGCCAGGAGCTGCTGGACCAGGCGATGAAGGGCCTGGAGGAGTTCGGCGGCTGAGCGGACCGGGGACCGCGGGCAGGGGGGCCGGGACAGGTTCCGCGACTCCGTTCGGCCGGCCGCCACGCCTGTTTCAGGACGGCACCCCAGGACGCCGGCCTCAGGCCGGCAGTCTCAGAACGGCGGCGGCTGGACCTTCTGCCTCAGGTCGGTCTGCCTCAGGACGGCCTGCGTGCCGAGGTCACCCGGTAGACGTCGTACACGCCCTCCACGCCGCGCACCGCCTTCAGTACGTGCCCCAGGTGCTTGGGGTCCCCCATCTCGAAGGTGAAACGTGAGGTCGCGACACGGTCCCGCGAGGTCTGCACGGCTGCCGAGAGGATGTTGACGTGCTGGTCCGAGAGGATGCGCGTGACGTCCGAGAGCAGCCGGGAGCGGTCCAGCGCCTCGACCTGGATGGCGACGAGGAAGACGGAGGACTGGCTGGGCGCCCACTCCACGTCGATGATCCGCTCGGGCTCCTTGGTCAGGGAGTCGACGTTGACGCAGTCGGTGCGGTGGACCGAGACGCCGTTGCCGCGGGTGACGAAGCCGATGACGGGGTCGCCGGGTACGGGCGTACAGCACCGGGCGAGCTTGACCCAGACGTCGTCCACGCCCTTGACGACCACTCCGGGGTCGGAGTTCGCCCTCCGCTTGGCGCGGCGCGTGGCCGCCGGCATGGGCGGTGCCGTCTCGGCAAGGTCCTCGTTCGCGGCGTCCTCACCGCCGAGGGACTGCACGAGCTTCTGCACGACGCTCTGCGCCGAGACATGGCCCTCGCCGATGGCGGCGTAGAGGGCGGAGATGTCCGCGTAGCGCATCTCGTGGGCCAGGGTGACGAGGGAGTCGCCGGTGAGGATGCGCTGGATCGGCAGGTTCTGCTTTCGCATCGCGCGGACGATGGCGTCCTTGCCCTGCTCGATGGCCTCGTCACGGCGTTCCTTGGTGAACCAGGCGCGGATCTTGTTACGGGCCCGGGGTGACTTCACAAAGCCCAGCCAGTCGCGGGAGGGCCCCGCGCCGGCGGACTTGGAGGTGAAGACTTCGACGGTGTCGCCGTTGTCCAGAGTGGACTCCAGCGGCACCAGGCGGCCGTTGACGCGGGCGCCGATGGTGCGGTGCCCGACCTCGGTGTGTACGGCGTAGGCGAAGTCGACGGGGGTGGCCTCCGCGGGCAGCGCGATGACGTCGCCCTTCGGTGTGAAGACGAAGACCTCGTTGCGGGAGAGGTCGAAGCGCAGCGACTCCAGGAACTCGCCCGGGTCCTCCGTCTCCTTCTGCCAGTCGAGCAGCTGCCGCAGCCACGACATGTCGTTGACGTGCTCGTCGCCCTTTCCCGTGCCCTTCGGGATGTCCGTACGCACCTTGGAGGCGCCCGCGACGGCCTGCTGCTTGTACTTCCAGTGGGCGGCGATGCCGTACTCGGCGCGGCGGTGCATGTCGAAGGTGCGGATCTGCAGTTCGACGGGCTTGCCGCCCGGCCCGATGACCGTCGTGTGCAGCGACTGGTACATGTTGAACTTCGGCATCGCGATGTAGTCCTTGAACCGGCCGGGGACCGGATTCCACCGGGCGTGCACGGTGCCCAGAGCGGCGTAGCAGTCGCGGACGGTGTCCACCAGGACGCGGATGCCGACCAGATCGTAGATCTCCGCGAAGTCCCGGCCGCGGACGATCATCTTCTGGTAGACGCTGTAGTAGTGCTTGGGGCGGCCGGTGACGGTGGCCTTGATGCGGGCGGCCCGCAGGTCGGCCTGTACCTCGTCGGTGACGACGGCCAGATACTCGTCCCGCTTCGGTGCCCGCTCGGCCACCAGCCGCACGATCTCGTCGTACATCTTGGGGTAGAGGATCGCGAAGGCGAGGTCCTCCAGCTCCCACTTGATGGTGTTCATGCCCAGCCGGTGCGCGAGCGGGGCGAAGATCTCCAGGGTCTCCCGGGCCTTCTGCTCCTGCTTCGCCCGCTTCAGATAGCGCATGGTGCGCATGTTGTGCAGCCGGTCGGCGAGCTTGATGACCAGCACCCGGGGGTCCTTGGCCATGGCGACGACCATCTTGCGTACGGTCTCGGCCTGCGCGGCCTCGCCGAACTTGACCTTGTCCAGCTTGGTGACGCCGTCGACGAGGAGGGCGACCTGCTCGCCGAAGTCACGGCGGAGGGTGTCCAGGCCGTACTCGGTGTCCTCGACGGTGTCGTGCAGCAGCCCCGCCATCAGCGTCGCCGGGTCCATGCCCAGCTCCGCGAGGATGGTGGTGACCGCGAGCGGGTGCGTGATGTACGGGTCGCCGCTCTTGCGCTTCTGGCCCCGGTGCCAGCGCTCGGCGACCTGGTAGGCGTGCTCGATCTGGCGGAGGGTCGCGGACTCGATCTTCGGGTCGTTGCCGCGCACTATCCGCAGCAGAGGCTCCAGGACGGGATTGAAGGGGCTGGAGCGCTGCACGCCGAGGCGGGCCAGACGTGCCCGTACACGGTTGGACGAACCGGAGCGGCCCGAGACGCCTGAGACGGCTCGGGCCGGGGCCACTCGTTCGCTGTGTTCCTGTCCGTCGGCGGCCTCCGCCGCCGCGGCGGAGTAGGCGCGGTCGTCGACGGCTGTCCCTCCGGTGCCGGACGGGCCCCCGGCCTTGTCCGACCTGCCCGCTCCGGCGGGGTCGCCGCTTCTGCTGCGGTCGCCGCGCTGTGAGGATGCGGTCGAACCGGATCCGGGGTGCTCACGGGGCGCCGTGCCCTCGGCACTCTCCCGAGGGGGCCTGTCCGCGGCCGCGGCGAGAGCGCCGGGCCCGCCGGGCTCGGCGTCGTGACGCTGTGCTGCGGTGTGCGGCTGGGCCTCGTCTGGCAAGAGCACTCCTCGTTGGACCCCAGGTCGGACTGCCATGGTATCGACCCCGGCGGTACCCCTGCCGCGCAGCCGGTGGTGCGGCCACAGCGAAGGCGGTCACCCGTGTCTCGTGGGGAGAACGTACCGGGTGACCGCCTTGTGGCGTCCGCTCGTGGTCAGACCGTGACCAATGCGTCCAAGGGGGCGTCGCGCAGCGCGGGCTTGAGCCGGTCGCGGCCGCCCAGGAAGGCGAGCTCCATCAGGACCGCTATACCCGCGACGTGTGCCCCCGCCCGCCGCACCAGCTGAAGCGCCGCGTCGGCGGTGCCGCCGGTGGCCAGCACGTCGTCGATGATCATCACTCTGTCCTCGGGGGCGAGGTCCTCGGCGTGGACCTCCATCTCGGCGGTGCCGTACTCCAGCTCGTACGACTGCGCCAGGGTCGCTCCGGGGAGCTTGCCCGCCTTCCGTACGGGGATGAAGCCCAGACCTGCCCGCACGGCCACCGGTGCCGCGAGGATGAAGCCACGCGCTTCCAGGCCGACGACCTTGGTGGCGCCGCGCTGGGCGCAGACACCGGCGAGGGTGTCCGTGAGCACCGCGAACGCCTCCGGGTCGGCCAGCAGCGGCGTGATGTCCTTGAACATCACGCCCGGCACCGGGTAGTCCGCCACGTCCCGGATACGGCCGAGGAGCATCTCCCGCACGGCACCGGGGACAGCCGGCTCGGGCTCGCTCATGATGCCTGTCACCTCGTTCACCTGCGCTTTCCGGACGGACGGTTGCGGTTGCGGTTACGCGAGGGCGGCTGACGCCGCTGGGCGGGCGAACCGGGGGCTTCGTTCCGGCCGCGCGGTCCGACGACTCCGGCGCCGGCGGGCGCGGTGCCGTCGTCCGGTGCCTGCACACTGCCGTGGCCCGGGCCGGGGAAGCCGTCCTGCGGGCCCGGCCCGTCGCCCGGACCGTCCTCGCCGTGCTCCCCCCGGGCCTCGCGGTCCTCGTTCTTGAGGCGCTTGGCCTTGACGCGCTTGGCCAGCGCCTTGATCTGCGGCTCGCGCTCCTTGAAGTCGGCCACCAGCGGCGTGGCGATGAAGATCGAGGAGTACGCACCGGCTGCGAGGCCGACGAAGAGGGAGAGGGCGATGTCGTTGAGCATGCCGCCGCCGAGCAGGCCGCCGCCGATGAAGAGCAGTCCCGCCACGGGGAGCAGCGCGACGACCGTGGTGTTGATGGACCGCACCAGGGTGGAGTTGATGCTGCGGTTGGCGATCTCGCTGTAGGTGTACTTCGTCTGCTTGGTGACGTTCCGGCTGCTCTCTCTCAGGCTGTCGAACACGACGACGGTGTCGTAGAGCGAATAACCCAGAATCGTCAGCAGACCGATGACGGTGCCCGGCGTGACTTCGAAGCCGACGAGCGAATAGACGCCGACGGTGATCGTGATGTCGTGGATCAGCGCGATGAGCGCAGCGAGCGCCATTCTCCACTCGAAGGCGATGGCGAGATAGATCACCACGAGGATCATGAAGATCCCCAGCCCCAGCCATGCCTTGTTGGCGATCTGCTCACCCCAGCTGGGACCGACGAGCTGAGTGTCGATCTTGTTGGGGTCGACCTTGAGATTCTGCGACAGGGACTCCTTGACCTCCGTCGACTTGGCGGTGTCCAGACCCGCGATCTGGATGCGCATGCCGCCGTTGCCCAGCTGCTGGACGATCGCCGGGTGGCCGGACTCCTCCTCCACCGTCTCCTTCGTCTGCTGGACGGAGGCGGTGGTCTTGGGCGTGGTGAGCACCGCGCCGCCCTCGAACTCGATGCCCATGTTGAGTCCGCGCACCGCGAGGCCCACGATCGCCGTGATCGTGATCAGGATGGAGACGCCGTACCAGAGCTTGCGCTTGCCGATGAAGTCGTAGCCGACGTCACCGCGGTAGAGCCGGGCACCGATGTTGCCGAGTCGCGACATCTCATGCCTCCTTCGGGTCGGTGCTGACGGCGGACGTGCGTCGGCCGCGGCGCAGTGGCGGTTTGGCTCCGAGCCTTGTCGGGTCGAGACCGGACCAGGAGTGCCCGCTGGAGAAGAACCTGGTGCGGGCCAGCACCGTCATCAGCGGCTTGGTGAAGAAGAAGACGACGACGACGTCCAGCAGCGTGGTCAGCCCGAGCGTGAACGCGAAGCCCTGCACCTTGCCGACGGTGACGATGAACAGCACGGCGGCGGCGAGGAACGACACGAAGTCGGACACGAGGATCGTGCGCCGGGCACGTGGCCAGCCCCGTTCGACGGCGGGCCGCAGTGTGCGTCCCTCGCGGATCTCGTCGCGGATGCGTTCGAAGTAGACGATGAACGAGTCCGCGGTGATACCGATCGCGACGATCGCACCGCACACGGCCGGGAGGTTCAGCGCGAAACCGATCGCCGGGCCGAGCAGCGACATGATCGTGTACGTGAGCGCCGCCGAGACGAGGAGGCTGAGGATCGCGATCAGGGACAGCCCTCGGTAGTACGCGATCAGATACACCACCACGAGGCCGAGCCCGATGGCGCCGGCGATGAGCCCGGCCGCGAGCTGGTCGCTGCCGAGCGCGGGCGTCACCGTCGTGACGTCCGACTCCTCGAAGGTGAGGGGCAGGGCGCCGTAGGAGAGGATGTTGCCCAGCTCCTCGGCGGACTGCTGGTTGAAGCTGCCGGAGATCTCGGCGTTGGACGAGAGCCGCTGGCTCACGGAGGGGGCGGAGACGACCTCGCCGTCCAGGGCGATCGCGAACTGGTTCTGCGGCTGCTGCTTCTTGGAGAGCTTCCCGGTGGTGTCGCCGAAGTCCTTGGAGCCCTTGCCGTCGAAGGACATCGTGACGATCCACTGGCCGCGCTGCTGGTCGAACTGGGCCTTGGCATCTGTGACGTTCTTGCCCTCGACCCCGACCGGCCCCAGGACGTATTTGATCTTCTCCTTGGCGTCGCAGGCGAGGACCGGATCGCCCGACTTGGCAGCGGAGGCCTGCTCACTCACCTTGGCCCTGTCCTGCTTGCCGGTGCAGTCCAGCTTCTGGAACTTCTTCGCCAGCTCCGGCGGGACGCCCGGCGGCTGCTGTTGCTGCGGCGGCGCGGTGGGCGGTGCCGTCGGTTTGGGGCTGGGCTTGTCGTCCGCGGGCGCGGCCTTCGCCTTGAGCCCGTCGGTCACCGCGCGGCCCTGATCCCCGCCGTTTCCGCTGCTCTGCTCTCCCTGACCGTCCTGGCCGCCCTGCCCGTTCTGCTGCTCGCCCGACGGGGGCTTGGACGGGGACTGCGAAGGCGGCTGCTGAGGCTGCTGGGTCGACGGCCCGTATGTCAGCACCGGGCGGAAGGCCAGCTTCGCGGTCGTACCGACCTGCTCACGGGCCTGCTTCTCGTTCGTGCCGCGGGGGATGTTGGCGATGATGTGCCTGTCGCCCTGGGTCTGGACCTCGGCCTCCTGCACGCCCAGACCGTTGACCCGCCGCTCGATGATGCCCACGGCGGTGTTCATGTTGGTCTGGTTGATCGCGTTCGGCTTCCCCGGCTGGTTCTTCGCCTCAAGGGTGATGCTCGTGCCGCCGGCGAGATCGATGCCGAGCCGGGGGGTGTCATGGCCGGAGAAGAACATCCCCCCGGTCATGCCCACCAGGGCCAGCAGGATCAGCGTCAGCGAGCGCCATGGTTTCGCGTGTGCGCCCTGGCTCCTGCGGCCTTTCTTCGGTGCTGCCACCTTCTCGTGTCTCCTGTCCCAGCAGCCGGTGCCGGCCCAGGAGTTGAGTGGGGCCGCCACGCGGCGCACAAATGGTCTGCGGACGTGCTCCGCCGCCGGGCCCGGTCAGTGGCCCGGCGGCGCCGACCTTACTCGGAGTCGGTGCCCTTCCGCTTGGCGTCCTCGGGCTTGTCGTCACCCTTGGCCTGCTCGTCCTTGGCATCGGACGCCGCGCGCCGCGCGTCGCCGTCGGCTCCGGTGTCGTCGCCGTCCTCGTCGCCGGACTTGGCGAAGTCGACCTTGGAGCCCTCGGCGCGCTCGTCGTCCGAGGTGAGGGAGGAGGCGTCGTCCGGGACGACGGTCTTGCCGATCTCGAGGTCGCTGGGCGTGGCGTTCACGATCCGCTCGTACTCCTCCTGCTCGAGCACGGCGCCGACGGCGTTCTTGGCGTAGAGAGCGTGCGTGCCGGGAGCAACCTCAAGGAGGACCGTGTCGTCGCGGATCTCCTTGACTGTGGCGTACATGCCCCCGATCGTCCGGACACCGGTGCCCGGCGTCATGGAGTCACGCATCTTGGCGGCCTGACGCTGCTTGTTCTTGGCGGACCGGGTCATGAGGAACATGGCCCCGATGAGCACGATGAAGGGGAGGAGAGTAACGATATTCACGGCGGGAGAGAGTCCTTCGCACGACCGCGTCTCAGCGGCCTGGATTTCGGGGTGGGCGTGCCGCCTGTAAGGGACGGCGCTGGCGGAGTCTAAGCGAGCCCTCGCCAATGGAACAACGTCAAGCGTGGCACAGGGGTTCCTGGCCCGTCTCCCCCGCGCACGTCACTCTCCGAACAAGCCTTGCTGCCGGGTGCCCGCGGGGGAACCCGGAGACTGCGGCGGCCGGGCCAGCCCCAGGTGGTCCCAGGCCGCCGGGGTGGCGATCCTGCCGCGCGGCGTCCGGGCCAGCAGCCCCTCGCGTACGAGGAAGGGCTCGGCCACCTCCTCCACGGTCTCCCGCTCCTCCCCCACCGCGACGGAGAGCGTGGAGAGACCGACGGGGCCGCCGCCGAAGAGCTTCAGCAGCGCGCCGAGGACCGCGCGGTCCAGCCTGTCCAGGCCGCGTTCGTCCACTTCGTAGACCGCCAGGGCGCGGGATGCGATGTCGCGGTCGATCATGCCGTCGGCCTTGACCTGGGCGTAGTCGCGCACGCGGCGCAGCAGGCGGTTGGCGATGCGGGGTGTGCCCCGGGACCGGCCGGCGATCTCGGTTGCGCCCTCCGCGTCCGTACGCACATCCAGCAGGCGCGCTGAGCGGTGGACGACCTGCTCCAGCTCGCCTGGCTCGTAGAACTCCATGTGGGCGGTGAATCCGAACCTGTCGCGCAGCGGGGGCGGCAGCAGCCCGGCGCGGGTGGTGGCGCCGACCAGGGTGAAGGGCGGCAGCTCCAGCGGGATGGCCGTGGCACCGGGGCCCTTTCCGACGATCACGTCGACGCGGTAGTCCTCCATCGCCATGTAGAGCATCTCCTCGGCGGGCCGCGACATGCGGTGGATCTCGTCGAGGAAGAGAATCTCGCCCTCCTGGAGCGAGGAGAGGATCGCGGCGAGATCGCCGGCGTGCTGGATGGCGGGGCCCGAGGTGATGCGGATCGGGGCGCTCATCTCAGCGGCGATGATCATGGAGAGGGTGGTCTTGCCCAGACCGGGGGCGCCCGAGAGCAGGACGTGGTCGGCCGTGCCGCCGCGCCTGCGCGCGGCCTTCAGCACGAGATCGAGCTGCTCGCGCACCTTCGACTGGCCGATGAACTCGCTCAGTTCCCTGGGGCGCAGCGCCGCCTCCACGGCGCTCTCGTCGCTCTCCGCCTCGGCCCCGACGAGACGGTCGGTGCCGTCGGCCGCCGTGTCCGCGTGGCCGTAGTCGTCGCCGTTCATGGCGTCTGCCTCCGCCTGTGGTGGTGCACGGGGCCGTGCGCGGCCCGCGTGCCGCGGTGCGTCCGGTGCGTGCCGCCGTGCCTGCGGTGCGTACCGCTCTTCCAGTGGTGCGTGCCGCTCCGCCTCGGGTGCGTGCCGCCGCCGGTGTTCCGCGCCGTGCCGCGCAGTGCCGCCCGCATGTCACCGCGCCCGGTTCAGCGTCTGCAGTGCCGCGCGCAGCAACTGCGGTACGGGCGGCTCCACGCCCGAGGCCGCCGCTTCCTCGGCCTGCGGGGCGACCGCCGCCACGGCTTCGTCCGCCTCGCGTGTCGCGTACCCCAACCCGACGAGGGCTGAGTGGAGTTGGCCGCGCCAGCCGCCGCCCTGTGCGCCTGCCGACTGCCCGGGCAGCTGTGCCGCCGCCCCGGAGACGGGCGCGCCGAGGCGGTCCTTCAGCTCCAGCAGCAGCTTCTGAGCGCCCTTCTTCCCGATGCCGGGCACGGCCGTCAGCGCCTTCTCGTCGCCCCCGGAGACGGCCGCCCGCAGCGCGTCCGGCGAGTGCACGGCGAGCATGGACTGGGCGAGGCGCGGGCCTACGCCGCTCGCCGTCTGCAGCAACTCGAAGGTCTGACGGGCGTCTTCGTCCTCGAAGCCGTAGAGCGTCAGCGAGTCCTCCCGTACGACGAGGGAGGTGGCGAGCTTGGCGTGCCTGCCGACGCGCAGCTGTGCGAGCGTGCCCGGCGTGCACTGCACGGCCATGCCCACGCCGCCGACTTCGACGACTGCCGTGTCGGGCGCGAGCGAGGCGACGGTGCCGGAGACGAAGGCGATCATCGGGCGGTGCCTTTCGGGGCTTCGGGCGCTCTCCGGGGCCCGGAGGCATCGGGAGTTCTGCGCGCTTTCGCGGCGCCCGGCTCTCCGGCAGGCCGGCCGGGCCCGGGGGGATCCGCCGCTGGAACGGGGGCACTTGGCGGCGCCGCGTGACCCGCCGCGTGCCTGGCGTGCGCCTGCTGGAGGCGGTTGAGGCGCTGCTGGACGGGGGCGCGCCAGATGTGGCAGATCGCGAGCGCGAGGGCGTCGGCGGCGTCGGCCGGGCGCGGCGGGGCACCGAGCCGGAGCAGCCGCATGACCATGGTGCCCACCTGCGCCTTCTCCGCCCGGCCGGTGCCGGTGACCGCGGCCTTGACCTCGCTGGGCGTGTGCAGCTCGACGGGCAGGCCACGGCGGGCGGCGCACAGCATCGCCACGGCACCGGCCTGGGCCGTGCCCATGACCGTACGGACGTTGTGCTGGCTGAACACCCGCTCCACCGCGACGGCTTCCGGGCTGTGCCGGTCGAGCCATTCCTCGACGCCCTGCTCGATCAGCAGAAGGCGCTCGGCGACGGACACGTCCGCCGGTGTGCGCACGACGCCGGCCGCCTTCATCGTCAGCGGCCGGCCGGCGACTCCCTCGACGACCCCGAGGCCGCAGCGGGTCAGCCCCGGATCGACACCGAGCACACGCACGCCCGTCCTCCTCGCTCACGCCTGCGGCTCCGACTGTGTTCCCGCAGGTTATCGGCAGGGACCGACAATCCCGTCGCGACGTACCGGCGCGGGGTGCCCGAACGGCCCGGACAGCGACGGCAGTTGCCGGCCGCGGCAGCGCCGGACATGGCCGCCCGACCGGACGCCGCCCCTGCTGCGGGCATGGTCGCCGGACCCCGGGAAGGGCGGAGGGGTCAGGCGTCGACCTTCGCCATGATGTCGTCGTCGACGTCGAAGTTGGCGAAGACGTTCTGCACGTCGTCACTGTCCTCGAGGGCGTCGATCAGCTTGAAGATCTTGCGGGCGCCTTCCTCCTCCAACGGCACCTGCACGCTGGGCAGGAAGCTGTTGTCGGCCGACTCGTAGTCGATGCCGGCGTCCACGAGCGCCGTGCGCACCTCGACCAGGTCGGTGGCCTCGCTGATGACCTCGAAGTTCTCACCGAGGTCGTTGACTTCCTCCGCCCCGGCTTCCAGGACGGCGGCGAGCACGTCGTCCTCGGAGAGGCCGTCGTCGCCCTTGGGGACGATCACGACGCCCTTGCGGTTGAAGAGGTAGGAGACGGAGCCCGGGTCGGCCATGGAGCCGCCGTTGCGGGTCATCGCGACGCGTACGTCGGAGGCCGCGCGGTTGCGGTTGTCGGTGAGGCACTCGATGAGGACCGCGACACCGTTGGGCCCGTAACCCTCATACATGATCGTCTCGTAGTCGGCGCCGCCCGCCTCGAGACCGGCGCCGCGCTTGACGGCGCTGTCGATGTTCTTGTTGGGGACGGAGGACTTCTTCGCCTTCTGGATGGCGTCGAAGAGAGTCGGATTCCCCTCCGGGTCGGCGCCGCCCGTACGGGCCGCGACCTCGATGTTCTTGATCAGCTTGGCGAAGAGTTTGCCGCGCTTGGCATCGATCACGGCCTTCTTGTGCTTGGTGGTTGCCCACTTAGAGTGGCCGGACACAGCCTTGCTCCTTCGACGTCACCGACATGAACAGACGCGGAGATCCTACCGTCAGCGCCCCCGCGCGCTGACCGCCCTGCTCCCTCACGGGGAAGACGGCCCGTGGGCGTGGCCTCCTGTCAGCAGCCGGGCATCACACGGAGCGGCCGGGCGGACGCGCGCGGTGGTCACGCGGCGGCGGCGCGCACCATCTCGACGAACATCGCGTGCACGCGGTGGTCGCCCGTGAGTTCGGGGTGGAAGGACGTCGCCAGCAGGGCGTCCTGGCGTACGGCGACGGTGTGACCGTCGTGCACGGCCAGGGTCTCGGCACGCTCTCCCGTCGACTCCACCCACGGTGCCCTGATGAAGACCCCTTCGACGGGGCCACCCTCGACGCCCTTCACGTCGAGGGGGGCCTCGAAGGACTCGTTCTGCCTGCCGAAGGCGTTGCGGCGGACGATCATGTCGATGCCGCCGACGGTCTCCTGCTCCTGTCCCCCGGCGCTGACGGGAGAAGCGTCCAGGATCTTGTCCGCCAGCAGGATCATTCCCGCGCAGGAGCCGTACGCCGGCATTCCCGCACGTACGCGCTCGCGCAGCGGCTCCATCAGGCCGAAGGCGACGGCCAGTTTGGAGATCGTCGTCGACTCGCCGCCGGGGACGACCAGTCCGTCGACCGCGGCGAGCTCCTCCGGCCGCCGCACGGCACAGGTGTGCGCGCCCGCCGCCGCCAGGGCGGCGAAGTGCTCGCGCACGTCGCCCTGCAGGGCGAGTACGCCGACGGTGGGAGTGCTCACGGACAAGGGCCTTTCATACGGTCATGCGGATGTCGTGTTTCTGCGGACGTTCACCGGGGAGCGCTGCCGGTGAAGCGGCCGGTCACCAGCCCCGGGAGGCGTACCGCTCGCCCTCGGGCAGCGTGTCGCAGTTGATGCCGACCATGGCCTCGCCGAGACCCCGCGAGGCATCGGCGATGATCTTCGGGTCGTCGTAGAAGGTCGTCGCCTTCACGATGGACGCGGCGCGCTTGGCCGGGTCACCGGACTTGAAGATGCCGGAGCCCACGAAGACGCCCTCGGCTCCGAGTTGGCGCATCAGCGCGGCGTCCGCCGGGGTGGCGACACCGCCCGCGGAGAAGAGCACGACGGGCAGCTTGCCCAGCTCGGCGACCTCCCTGACCAGCTCGTACGGTGCGCGCAGCTCCTTGGCGGCGCCGTACAGCTCGTGGCTGTCCAGCGACTTGAGCCGGCCGATGTCGCCGTTGATCTGACGCATGTGACGCACGGCCTCGACCACGTTGCCGGTGCCCGCCTCGCCCTTGGAGCGGATCATGGCCGCGCCTTCGGAGATGCGCCGCAGGGCCTCGCCGAGGTTGGTGGCACCGCACACGAACGGGGTGGTGAAGGCGAACTTGTCGCTGTGGTTGACCTCGTCGGCCGGCGTGAGGACCTCGGACTCGTCGATGTAGTCCACGCCGAGGGCCTGCAGGAGCTGTGCCTCGACGAAGTGGCCGATGCGGGACTTGGCCATCACCGGGATGGTGACCGCCTCGATGATCCCCTCGATCATGTCCGGGTCGGACATCCGCGCGACGCCGCCGTCCTTGCGGATGTCGGCGGGGACCCGCTCGAGTGCCATGACCGCGACGGCACCGGCGTCCTCGGCGATCTTCGCCTGCTCGGGTGTGACGACGTCCATGATCACGCCACCCTTGAGCTGCTCGGCCATGCCGCGCTTGACACGGGCTGTGCCTGTCGCGGGGGCCTGGGCGGCGGACGTGGCAGAGGGCACGGAAGACGGGCTGGACACGTATGACCTCACTCGACGGTAAAAGTACGACAGGACCATGGTAGGTCCGTTGCATACACCGTCCGGGAGAGGGGTGGCCTTGGAAAAGGGCCAATCCGGCTGTGGTGGACTGCCCGCCGGCCTCCTCGCAGGCAGCGCACCGATCTCGCGCCCGCTGCCTACTGCGGCGCTCCGTTGCCCCGGTCCGCGAGGGCGGGCGGCGGCTCGTCGTCCATCTCGAAGGCGAGCGGAAAGGGCGCGTAGCCGGCAAGCCGCAGCCAGCGCACGGTCCGGTGGCGCCGCAGCGCCCGCGCCGCGCGTACGGCGTCGTTGTGGAAGCGCCGCGCCATCGGCACCCGGCGTACGGCCGCGGCGAGTTCGGCCGCCGTGTCCTCGCCGCCCGGCGCGGCACGTACGGCCTCGACCTGTGCGCTCTCGTCGAAGACGGCGCGCAGGGCCTGGCTCAGCTCGCTCTCGGCGACCTCACGCTGCTCCTCCGCCGCCTGCCGGGCGTCGTGCGCGGCCTGGTAGAGGACCATCGACGCGGCGGGGTCGAGGACGCCGGCGGTGGCCAACTCCTGTGCGATGGACGCCCGTCGGAGCAGTTGCGCGTCGAGCGCGGCCCGCGCGGCGTCGATGCGGGCGTGCAGCCGGTCGAGACGTCCGGCCGTCCAGCTGAGATAGACGCCGATGAGGAGCACCGCTACGGCGGGCAGGATCACGGTCGTCATGGTGGGCATCGCTACCGCGCTCTCCCTCGTTCTTCACCTGTCACCTGTGATCGGCCGCCGGCCGCCGGCCCACAGCCGCCCGCTCGTACGTACGGACGCTCTCGGTCCCTCAGTCACGGGCCAGCCCGAGACGGGCGCGCAGTCCGATGCGTTCGTCGGGCGAGACGGCGGCGGCGCCGTCGGCGACCGTCTCGTACACGGCCAGGATGTCGGCCCCGACGGTGGACCAGTCGAAGCGGCGCACGTGGCGGCTGCCGTACGCGCGCAGGCGCTCCCGCCGCTCCGGGTCGGCGAGCAGCCGCACGGCGGCCTCCGCGAGGGCGCCGGCGTCCTCGTTGGGGAAGAGCTCGCCGGCCTCTCCCCCGTCGAGCACCTGCGCGAAGGCGTCCAGGTCGCTCGCGAGCACGGGAGCGCCGGAGGACATCGCCTCGACGAGGATGATCCCGAAGGACTCACCGCCGGTGTTGGGTGCGACGTACAGGTCGACGCTGCGCAGCAGCCGCGCCTTGTCCTCGTCGCTGACCATGCCGAGGAACTCCACCCGGTCCCGCATCCCGGCCGGCAGGTCCTCGACGGCCTCCTCCTCGTCGCCGCGCCCGGCCACGAGCAGACGCGTCTCCGGCCGCGATTCGAGGATCCGCGGAAGGGCCCTCATCAGGACGGGAAGTCCCTTGCGGGGCTCGTCGATCCGTCCGATGAAGCCGATGGTGCCGCCCTGCCACTCGGCCTTGGGCTCCGCGCGCGCGAAGAAGTCGACGTCGACGCCGTTGGGAATGACCACGGCGTCGCCGCCGAGGTGTTCGACGAACGTGCGCCGTGCGTACTCGCTCACCGCGATCCGCGCGCTGATCTTCTCCAGTGCGGGCTGCAGGATCGGGTACGCCGCGATCATCGCCCGCGAGCGGGGGTTGGAGGTGTGGAAGGTCGCGACGATGGGGCCCTGGGCCGCCCAGCAGGTGAGCAGGGCGAGGGAGGGCGTGGCCGGCTCGTGGATGTGCAGCACGTCGAAGCGGCCCTCGTGCACCCAGCGCCGTACCCGGGCCGCGGAGAGGAAGCCGAAGTTGAGCCGCGCGACCGACCCGTTGTACGGCACGGGGACGGCGCGGCCCGCCGAGACCACGTACGGCGGCAGCGGCGTCTCGTCGTCGGACGGCGCCAGCACGGACACCTCGTGCCCCAGGCGGTCGAGGTGCTCCGCCAGGTCGCGGACGTGGAACTGGACGCCGCCCGGCACGTCCCAGGAGTAGGGGCAGACGATCCCGATCCTCATGCCTCCCGCTCCTCCCCGGACCCCGTGCGGTGCCCGCTCAGGTCCTTCCCCGCGGACTCCGCGTCATCCGCGGGCGGGAAGTCCGAGAGCCACAGCCGCTGCAGCATGTGCCAGTCCTCGGGGTGCTCCGCGATGCCCTCGGCGAAGGCGTCCGCCATCGTCTGCGTCATCACGGCGGTCCTCTCCTGCCGTGTGCCCTCCGCGGGAACCGGGACCGGCGGATACACACGGCCCTCCATGCGCGGCGCGTCCCCGTACCAGAGCGTCACCGGCAGCAGCATGGCTCCGGTCTGCTGGGCGAGGAGGGCGGGCCCGGCCGGCATCCTCGTACGTTCGCCGAAGAAGGTCACCTCGACCCCGGAGGCCGACAGGTCGCGGTCGGCGACGAGACACACGAGGCCGCCGTCACGCAGCCGGCGTGCGAGCGTGCCGAAGGCGCTGCCGCCGGAGTGGGGCAGCACCTCCATCCCGAGGCCTTCGCGGTAGGCCACGAACCGGTCGAAGAGGGACTCGGGCTTGAGACGTTCGACGACCGTGCTGAAGGGCGTCTTCAGACCGGTCGTGACGTACGCGCCCGCCAGGTCCCAGTTCGCCAGGTGCGGCAGGGCGAGGATCACGCCCCGGTCGGAGGCGATGCCGTCGGTCAGCCGGTGCAGATCGTGGATGTGGACGTTGTCCCGTATGTGCCGCTCACGCCAGGCGGGCAGCCGGAACGACTCCATCCAGTACCGCAGATAAGAACGCATGCCGGCGTGCGAGAGCTGCCTGAGCCGCTCCGGCGAGGCCCCGGGCACGACACGGGCGAGGTTCGCCTCCAGCTGCCGCACGCCCCTGCCTCGCCGCTTCCAGACGGAGTCCGCGATGCGCCGGCCCAGAGCGGCGGCGGCCGGTGCGGGAAGCCTGCGTACGCCGGCCCAGCCCAGGCCGTACAGCGAGTCGGTCAGCCGTTCACGGAGGGTGGTGCTCACGCCGTGCCCGTCCCTTCCGCATCCGCCGCCCCGTCCGCCTCGGCGGCCTCACGCCGCACGGTCACGACCCGCTGCCCGAGCGTGACGATGCTGCCGAGAGCAACGACCCACAGGGCGACGGGAAGCAGGACGCCGATGTACGGGACTCCGAAGACCGTGAAGCCCGACAACCCGGCGAGTACGAGTGTGATCACGAGCCGCTCGGCGCGCTCCACAAGGCCGTTGACGTTCACGGGCAGACCGATGCTCTCCCCGCGTGCCTTGGTGTAGGAGACGACCTGGCCGCTGGCGAGGCAGAAGATCGTCACGCCGCACATCAGGACGCTGTCACCGCCGCCCGCGTACCACAGCGCGATGCCGCCGAAGACGGCCGCGTCCGCGACACGGTCGAGCGTGGAGTCGAGAAAGGCGCCCCACCGGCTGGAGCGCCCCAACTGCCGTGCCATGTTGCCGTCGACGAGATCGGAGAAGACGAAGAGCGTGATGACGACCGTGCCCCAGAAGAAGTGGCCGAGCGGGTAGAAGACCAGCGCTCCCGCGACCACTCCCGCGGTGCCGATCAGGGTGACCGTATCGGGGCTCACTCCCAGCCGCAGCAGCAGCGTCGCGAAGGGGGTGAGGACACGCGTGAAGAACGCACGCGCGTACTTGTTCAGCATGGTCGTCCCGTTGATCGATGGCGGGCCGGCAGCGGGTGCGGCCACCGGTCGGCCCATGTTAGCCAGGCGCGCAGGCCACCGCGTCCACGGTCCGCGGCAGCTCCGTGCGCTACGTATGGACGCGTGCCGGGAGCGGTGGAAAGCTCGAAGTACCGCGTTTTTCGCGACGAAGCCAGACGGACCCAGCAGGTGTCGACCGGAAGGCGGGACACATGGGCGACAAGGCGAGCACACACCCCGGAGCCGCCGGCAGGGCAGCGGCGGCCGACCACCCCTCGAAACTGCGGAACGTGGTGCTGGTCGGCCACAGCGGATCGGGAAAGACCACCCTCGTGGAAGCACTCGCACTGGCCTCCGGGGCGGTGACGAGAGCCGGCAGGGTGGAGGACGGCGGATCCCTCTCCGACTACGACGAGATCGAGCACCGGCAGCACCGGTCGGTGCAGCTCTCCCTGGTGCCGGTCGAGTGGGAAGGCATCCGGATCAACGTACTGGACACTCCCGGATATGCGGATTTCGTCGGGGAGTTGAGGGCCGGTCTGCGGGCAGCGGACGCGGCCCTTTTCGTCGTCTCGGCCGCAGACGGCGTCGACGGCGCGACCCGGCTCGTGTGGGACGAGTGCGCGGCGGTCGGCATGCCGCGGGCGATCGTGGTGACTCATCTCGACGCCGCACGCGCCGACTTCGAGGAAATGGTCTCGGTCTGCCAGCGTGTCTTCGGCGGCGACGACCCCGACGCCGTCATCCCGCTCTACCTGCCGCTCCGCGGCGAGCAGGGCGCCGACGGGCACGCTCCCGTCGAGGGCTTGATCGGTCTGCTCTCCCAGCGCGTGTACGACTACTCCTCGGGGACGCGCGCCGAACGCGACCCCGACCCCGGGGCGCTGCCGCAGATCGAGGAGTCCAGGAACCGCCTCATCGAGGGGATCATCTCCGAGAGCGAGGACGAGACCCTCATGGAGCGCTACCTCGGCGGCGAGGAGTGCGAGATCCCGACCCTCATCCAGGACCTCGAGAAGGCCGTCGCACGGGGCGTCTTCCACCCTGTGCTGGCGGCGGCGCCCGCGGCCGAGGGCGCACAGCACGGCCTGGGCACCCTGGAACTCCTGGAGCTGATCACGGGCGGCTTCCCCTCACCCCTCGAACACGAGATCCCCGAGGTCACCACGCCCGAGGGCAAGCCACGCCCCGCTCTGACCTGCGATCCGGACGGTCCGCTCGTGGCCGAGGTGGTCAAGACCTCCTCCGACCCGTACGTGGGCCGCATCTCCCTCGTCCGTGTCTTCTCCGGCACTCTCCGTCCCGACGAGACGGTGCACGTCTCGGGGCACGGCCTGGAGGACCGCGGCCACGAGGACCACGACGTGGACGAGCGGATCGGCGCGCTCTCCGCGCCCTTCGGCAAGCAGCAGCGCCCGCTGTCCAAGGCCGTGGCCGGCGACCTGGCGTGCGTGGCGAAGCTGAGCCGGGCGGAGACGGGCGACACCCTGTCCGCCAAGGACGATCCGCTGCTGATGCAGCCGTGGGTCATGCCGGACCCGCTGCTGCCGGTCGCCATCGAGGCGCACACCAAGGCGGACGAGGACAAGCTCTCGCACGGGCTGTCCCGGCTCGTCGCCGAGGACCCGACGATGCGCCTGGAGCAGAACCCGGACACCCATCAGCTCGTCCTGTGGTGCCTGGGCGAGGCGCACATGGGCGTCGCCCTGGAGCGCCTGCGCAGCCGCTACGGCGTCAACGTCGACTCCGTGCCGCACAAGGTGTCGCTGCGGGAGACCTTCGCCGAGGAGGCGGCCGGGCGCGGACGGCACGTCAAACAGTCGGGCGGGCACGGGCAGTTCGCGATATGCGAGATCACCGTGGAGCCGCTGCCCGGCGGCAGCGGCATCGAGTTCGTCGACAAGGTCGTCGGCGGTGCCGTGCCCCGGCAGTTCATCCCGTCGGTGGAGAAGGGCGTACGGGCGCAGGCCGCCAAGGGCGTCGCCGCCGGCTATCCGCTGGTGGACTTCCGGGTGACCCTGCACGACGGCAAGGCCCACTCGGTGGACTCCTCGGACGCCGCCTTCCAGACAGCCGGGGCGCTCGCGCTGCGCGAGTGCGCCTCCAAGGCGCGCATCCATCTCCTGGAGCCCGTCGCGGAGTTGCAGGTGGACGTGGAGGACGAGTACGTCGGCTCGGTGATGAGCGACCTGTCGGGACGGCGCGGGAAGGTCTCCGGCACCGAGCAGGGAGCCGACGGGCACACGCTCGTACGGGCGCAGATCCCGGAGATCGAGATCAGCCGGTACACGGTGGAACTGCGCTCCCTCTCCCACGGGACCGGTCGCTTCGCCCGCTCGTACGCCTGCCACGAACCGATGCCCCAGCAGCTGGCCGGCAAGATCCTGGAAGCCGCCCAGAACGGCGGCTGACTGCGGCTACGCTGGACAAAGGCACGTGAAAAGGTGTGCCGGCCACGGCAGTTGGGAATATGCCGTGGTCGGCACCCGCGCGTGGGCGGGCGTCGCCGGAGTTTGACGAAGTGGGGGCTCAGTGGCCGGGTTCGAGGATTTCGAGGGCATCGAGGCCGCGTCCGACTTCAGTCCGGGCGCGCAGGTGCCGCTCTCCGGCTCCGGCGGTCAGACGGCGGCCACTCAGGCCCTGGCGTCCGCCGCGTACCGGGACGGCCCCGTCACCGACCTCGTCGCCGCGAACGACGTGGCGACGGTGAAGCCCCCGCGGCTGTCGCTCTTCGAGCCGAACCTCGGCGAGGCGTTCTCACGCGCGGTGCAGGTGCGGCTGCTGGGCGGGGCGCGCAAGGCGCTCATCCAGTCCTTCGGCATCGAGCCGCAGACGGTCGTCGAGCACTGCCTCGCGGCCACCCGTATCCGCAAGGACCGCGACACCCGGCTGACCGTGATCATGGTCATCTTCGGGGTGCTGTTCCTGCCGGGGACGCTGCTGTGGCTGCTGGGCTTCCAGCTGCGCCGGGCGATAGCGGGCGCTCAGGACAAACGCATGGGCGCCTTCGGCATGGCCGCCATGGTCGCGCTGGGCGGCCTCGCCGTCCTGTTCATGCTCAAGCTCCCCTTCGACGGGCTGCTCGCCCTCTATCTGCGCGGCATGCTCATCGTGCCCATCGTCGGCTGGCTGTGGGCGAAGCAGGTCTGCGAGCGCTCCGCGAAGCTGCTGCGCGGCCAGTGGGAGCAGCTGCTGGGCGGCAGCGGCGTCGGCGCGAAGATCCCCGAGGCGGTTCCGCAGGACCCGGGTGACAAAGGTGCCGAGCGCATCCGGCTGGGCCTCGCCAAGCTCAGCGCGGAGCAGGCCAGCAACCTCGTCTACTACGCGGGCCCCAAGGGGATACTCGGCATGGGCACGCGCTGGGGCAGCTGGCAGCTCGCCGAGGAACTGGTGGCCAAGGACCCCGAGGCCGACATCAACCCCTTCCGCAGCTGGGACGTCGTGCGTTCCATCCACGACCAGCTCCGCAGGCTGGAACGCGGCCCGCTGCACACCGGCGGCTTCCCCACACCGTCCATACGGCACTGGGTCGTCTCCCCCATCGGCGAGGGCGCCAAGGAGGTCACCCGCCCCGAGGGCCAGGAGGTCGAGGGGTACCGCATCAAGGACTTCGAAATACAGCGCATCTGCAACGAGCAGCAGTTCGGCAGCGGCAACAGGCACTACCTCGGCGTCCAGTTCGTGCTCTGGGACGGCCAGTTGGTGATCACGCTGCTGATCACGGTGACGGTGCTGCACCACACCCTTCGCATCGAGGTCACGGGTCACGCGCTGGGCCCGGTGCATCCGCTGTTCACCACGAAGCCCAAGGCCAAGACCAAGGAGGTCTCCAAGAGCGTCAAGTTCTGGGAGACCAAGGAGGTCACCCTGCCGCTGGTGCACGCCCGCGAGGTGGTGCGGCTCTCCGCGCGGGCGCCCTTCACCTGGTTCCCTCCGGTACTGGACTTCCTCGGCGGCAAGCTGAATCTTCCGGAGCCCTTCGGGCTGCGTCACGCGTGGGCGGACAAGCCGTGGCGGCACCGCTTCATGGCCGACGACGCGCTGCGGGCGGCCACTCCCGTGCTGCGGGTGGTGCATTCGGCCGCGATGCGCGTGCTGGAGGAGAACGGCTGCGACACCGAGCAGTTCGGCAACCGTTCGCTCGTTCTCAGCGGTCTCGTGCAGGGAGCCGAACCCAGGAAGGCCGACGCGTACGACGCGTGAGACCGGCGGCAGCCGGTCACCGGCGCCTTCGGGCAGCACGGCATCGCGGACGGTGCGTTCCTCCGGTTCACCTGGCGGCCGGCTGCGGCTCCTTCTCGAGGGCGGCCGCACGCTGAGCCGGCCCCCAGGTCTCTCGCGTCGCGAGCACCCCGGCCAGGCCCACGGCCGCGACGCCGACATAGAGCCCGGCGGGGCCCCACCAGCCGAAGGAGTCGGCCAGCAGCACGGCGACGAACGGGGCGAAGCCCGCCACCGACGCGGCGGTCTGGTAGCCCAGCGACGCGCCGGAGGTCCGCGTGCCGGTCCTGAACAACTCGGCGAACCAGGCTGCCTGAGTGCCCGTCAGCGCCGCGTGGATGACACCGATGGCGATCAGGAAGACCAGCACGATGAACACGGCGCCGCCGGTGTTGGCCATCACGTACATGGGCAGCCCGAAGCCCACGGCCAGGAAGCAGCCGACCAGGTAGACGGGGCGGCGCCCGACCCGGTCCGTCAGGGCGCCCGAGAGGACCGTGGTGACCACGGCGAACAGACTTGCGATGACGACTCCGGCGAGAGCGACGCCCCGGTCGTCCGGGTCGCGGTCGGTGATGTACGACAGGAGATACGTCGCCGTCAGGTAGTAGGCGCAGGACTCGACGACCCGCAGGGCGATGATGCGCAGGATGTTCCGCCAGTCGTCACGGACGACGGTCAGCAGCGGATTGCGGACGGTGGCGCCCTTGGCCTTGGCGTCCTCGAACTCCGGCGATTCGCTGAGCTTCATCCGCACGATCAGGCCGACGACGATCAGCGCGGCGCTGGCCAGGAACGGCAGCCGCCAGGCCCAGTCGCCGTCCAGGGAGGCGGAGAGCAGGAAGGCGATGTTGGCGAGCGCGATGCCGAGGGGGTTTCCTGCCTGCGGTATCGCCGCGTACAGGCCGCGACGCCTTCGGGGTGCGTGCTCGTACGTCATCATCACCGCGCCGCCCCACTCGGCGCCGAATGCCAGCCCCTGGATGCTGCGGATGATCACCAGCAGGACGGGGGCGAGCAGGCCGGCCTGCTGGTAGGTGGGCAGCAGGCCGATGAGGACGGTGGCTATGCCCATCGTGAGCAGGGCGCCGACGAGGACGGGCTTCCGGCCGTGCCGGTCGCCGAGGTATCCGCCGAGGGCGCCGCCGATGGGCCGCATGAGGAAGCCGACGCCGAGGGTGACGAAGGCGAGGAGCGTGCCGACCACCGGGTCGGACTCGGGGAAGAAGGCGTCTCCGAAGTAGAGGGCGGCCGCGGTGCCGTAGGCCACGAAGTCGTAGTTCTCCACGCAGGTTCCCGCCGCGGAGGCGAGAGCGGTCTTCACACGTCCTCGTGGGGCGTCGGATGTGGGAGTGGGTGGTGAGCTGGGTGCGGTCATGCCGGATCTCCTTCGGTGGCGGGCGCGCGGGGATGAACGGCCCTGCGGTGCGGCGGGGACGGGGGGATCTGCAGCGAGGAGGGAGTTGCGGGAGAAGGGGATTGCGGGTGGGGGACGGGAGTCGGGGGCAGAGGACCGTGGAGGCCCGTGCGGACGGCACGGGCAGCGGTCAGGGCAGGTCAGGTCTGTCGGCGAGTCAGGTCTGGTCGGCGAGTTCCCGTGCCGACCGGAGTTCCAGTTCACGGAGCTTGGCGACGCGGCGCACGGTGTCGTCGTCCTCGTCGAACGTCGCGGCGAGGAACGCTTCGAGCACCTCGGTCGCGACAGCGGGACCCACCAGCCAGGCACCGATGGCGATCGCGTTGGCGTCGTCGTGCTCGACGGCCTGATGGGCGGAGTACACGTCATGTCCGAGGCCGCACCGGATGCCTGCGATCTTGTTGGCGGCCATGAGTGCGCCCGCGCCGGTGCCGCACACGAGCACGGCCCGCTCGGCCTCGCCTCTGCGCACCGCGTCGCAGGTGGCGTGCGTGATGTCGGGGAAGTCGACGGGGGTGTCGGTGTCGGGCCCCCGGTCCAGCACCTCGTGTCCGAGGCGCAGCAGGACCTGGCGCACATGCTCCTTGAGCCCGAGCCCCGCGTGGTCGTTGCCGAGTGCGACGCGCATTGTCAGACCTCCGCAGTAGTGGTGAGGGGATGGGCCGCGCGAGCTTCGCAGACCTCGCGCAGCGCGGGAATCGATGTCATGCCGCCGCTGCGTGTGACGCTCAGCCCGGCCGCCGTCGAGGCTCCTGCCAGGGCGTCGGGCAGGTCCGCTCCGCCGGCCAGGGCCGCGGCCAGATAACCGGTGAAGGTGTCGCCCGCCGCGGTGGTGTCGACCGCGTCGGCCGGGAAGGCGGGCACGTGGAGAACCGGTTCGCCCCTGCCGGACCCGGCGGCGTAGGCGCCCTGCTCCCCCATCGTGCACACGACCAGCGCGTCCAGCTCCTGCGCGAGGGCGACGACGCGCTCCTCCGGCGAGTCCGTCGGTATCCCGAGCAGCCCGGCGACGGCCCGGGCCTCCGGATCGTTGACGACCAGTACGTCGTGGCTGCCGGGGGCGGGACAGCTCAGATCGGCGGGCGCCGGCGCCGCGTTCAGCACGGTGGTGGCGCCCCGTGATCTGGCGAGCCGTGCCGCGTGGTTCACGACGGGGGCCGGGACCTCCAGTTGGAGCAGGACGATGTCTCCGGGTTCGACGGCCGCCAGCCCCGCCTCGGCGTCCTCCTCCGTGAGCCGGGAGTTGGCGCCGGAAGCGATGACGATGCGATTGTCGCCACCGGGTTCGACGAGGACCATGGCAACGCCCGTGTGCACGTCGGGGACGGTGCGTACGGAGGCGGTCTCCACCCCGGCTTCGGCCAGGGCCCGGCGTACGAGCCGTCCATGGGCGTCGGCGCCGGTCGCTCCGACCATGGTCGTACGGGCGCCCCCGCGAGCGGCGGCGGCAGCCTGGTTGCCTCCCTTCCCGCCGGCACTGATCCGCATCCCGGAGCCCAGCACGGTCTCCCCCGCCCGTGGGCAGGCGGGCACTTCCATCACCTGGTCGGCGTTGAGGCTTCCGACGACGTGCACTGACGGCATGGCGACTTCCCGTCCGGGGCTGGGTGTTCGCGGGCGTGTGGGCGTGTGAGTGGGTGCGGTGCGTGGGGTGTGGGTGAGGGACAGTGCGGGTGCGGCACCGCGTGGACCGGGGGTTGCCGCCGGGGTCACCTGGCGGGGCGCCGCCGGGCGGCCGGAGCGGCGCCCGGGCCGCCGCGGCCCCACCGGTGACGGCTAGGCCGTCCCCGGACGCGGTCCCGGTGTCAGCAGTACGGACGGCTGCTCACCGGTCGCCTGCCGGCAGGCCGAGGACTGACGGACCACCAGCTCCATCGGAAGGACGACCGACTCGGCAGGCCGCCCTTCGATGACCTCCAGCAGCAGCCGCATCGCGGTCTCGCCCAACTCGCGCGCCGAATGGGCCACGACGGTGATCGGCGGATCGAGTTCCCCGAACCACTCGATGTCGTCGAACGCGACGAGCGCGAGATCCCGTCCGATGCGGAGGCCCTGCCGGCGCACCTCGCCGAGTGCGCCGACCGCCATCAGGCTGTCCGCGGCGAGCAGGGCGGTCGGTGGGCGTCGGGCGGCGAGCAGACGTGCCGCCGCCGTGCCGCCGCTGGCGCTGCGGAAGTCGCCGGCGGCGATCAGTTCCGGGTCGTCGTCCAGGCCGTGCCGGGCGACCGATCTGAGGAACGCGTCATGCCGGGCACGGCCCGTGGAGACGGCCATCGGTCCGCCGATGAACCCGATGCGGGTGTGGCCCTGTGAGGCCAGATGAGCCAGCGCCAGGTCCACGCCCTGCGCGTTGTCCGCCGTCACGCTGGGAACGTCGAAGCCTTCGACGGTCCGGTCGACGAAGACCAACGGCAGACGGGCCTGTTCGATGTCACGGAGGTTGCCGCTCCCCTCCCCCTGCGGGGCGATGATGATGCCGTCCACCCGCTGGGTGAGAAACGCCTCCAGGTAGGTGTCCTGCTGGACCGTGTCCTCATTGGCGTTGGCGAGCAGCGTGACGTACGACGAGGCGAGTGCGGCTTGTTCGGCCCCGTGTGCGATGTCGGCGAAGAACGGATTGCGTACGTCCGAGACGAGCAGGGCCACCGCGTGGCTGCGGGCCGAGCGAAGAGCCCGTGCCCGGGCGTCCGGCCGGTAGCCGAGTTCGGCGGCGGCCGCCCGGACCTGTTCACGCGAGGCGGCGGACGTCGAGGTGCTGCCGCTGAGCACCCGTGAGGCAGTACCGACGGAGACACCCGCGCGGGCTGCCACGTCCTTGATGGTCACGGTGTTTTCCATCGCGGGCCTTTCGGTACGGAAGGGTTGCGCATCCGCCGCCGCCCCGGCTCCGGGACCGTTCTGCTGAACGGACCGGACGGAACGGGCCGGTCGGAATCGTTTCCATGGAAACGATTCCATGGAGGATCCTGAAGGGCCCCCGTTCCCTCGTCAAGAGTTCGTCCGGGATTTTCCGGCAAGCCGTACGCCGCCACCCGACGCCACGGGACGGCAGCGCGCTGGAGGCGCTCGAAGGTTGATCAGGCAGGCAGGACGTCTGCGGCCCTTGTGTCCGCTGCGCGGGGGCGCGGGCCAGGGCGGGCGCACGGCACCTTCGCGCGCTGCCACGCCCCGACCCCGGAAGCCGTCAGCCGTCAGCCGTCAGCCGTCAGCCGTCAGCCGGAAGGCTCTAGCCGTCCTGCCAGGCGTCGGCCAGCATCGCCCGTGTCTCCGCGAGGAGTTGGGGAAGCACCCGCGTATGCCCCACGACCGGCATGAAGTTGGTGTCGCCGCCCCACCGCGGGACGACGTGCTGGTGCAGATGCGCGGCGATGCCGGCGCCCGCGACCGACCCCTGGTTCATTCCGACGTTGAACCCCTGAGCTCCGGCCGCGGCCTTCAGCGTCTTCATCGCACGCTTGGTGTATTCGGCCAGTTCGGCCGTCTCCTCGCGGGTCAGCCCGGGATAGTCGGCGACGTGCCGGAACGGGACGACCATGAGGTGCCCGCCGTTGTACGGATAGAGGTTGAGCACCGCGTAGACGTGCTCGCCGCGCGCGAGGACAAGGCCGTCCTCGTCGCTCTTGGCCGGGATGGTGCAGAAGGGACAGCCGTCGTCCGCGCCGGGGCCGGTGGGCTTGTTCTCACCCTGGATGTACGCCATGCGGTGCGGTGTCCACAGGCGTTGGAACGCATCCGGCGTTCCGACCCCGATCTGCTGTTCCGGCTCGCTCGTCATGCGGGCCAGCATAAAACTTCCCAGGTACCGGGCAGGGCCCCAGGGTGATTCCCGGAACCCCGCCCGTACGCCCGCGGACCGGCACGCCGTGCGGACGCGCCCACGAGGACGCTACGCCCGGCGCTCGACCGCCTGCAGCAGTTCGGCGACCGCCTCGTTCTGCGGTACGCCGTTCTTCTGCGTGCCGTCGCGGTAGCGGAAGGAGACCGCTCCGGCGGACACGTCCTCGTCCCCCGCGATGATCATGAAGGGGACCTTGGACTTCTGCGCGTTGCGGATCTTCTTCTGCATCCGGTCCGAGGAGGAGTCGACTTCGATGCGCAGGCCCTTCTTCCCGGCCTCAGCCGCGAACTCCTCCAGATACGGCACATGTGCGTCGCCGATCGGGATGCACACCGCCTGCACCGGAGCGAGCCACGCGGGGAACGCACCCGCGTAGTGCTCCAGCAGCACCGCGAAGAACCTCTCGATCGAGCCGAAGAGCGCGCGGTGGATCATCACCGGCTGCTGCCGGGAGCCGTCCGCCGCCGTGTACTCGAGTCCGAAGCGCTTCGGCTGCTGGAAGTCGACCTGGATCGTGGACATCTGCCAGGTCCGGCCGATGGCGTCCTTCGCCTGCACGGAGATCTTCGGCCCGTAGTACGCGGCGCCGCCCGGGTCCATCACCAGCTCCAGACCCTGCTTGCCGGCGGCATCGCGCAGCGCCTCGGTGGCCTCTTCCCACTCCTCGGGCTCGCCGATGAACTTGGAGTTGCCCTCCTCGCGGGTGGACAGCTCCAGGTAGAAGTCGTTCAGGCCGTAGTCACGCAGCAGGCCCAGCACGAAGGTGAGCAGGCTGTCGAGCTCGTCGGCCATCTGCTCCTTGGTGCAGTAGATGTGCGAGTCGTCCTGGGTGAAGCCGCGGGCGCGGGTGAGGCCGTGCACGACGCCGGACTTCTCGTACCGGTAGACCGTCCCGAACTCGAAAAGCCGCATCGGCAGTTCGCGGTACGAGCGGCCACGCGCCTTGAAGATCAGGTTGTGCATCGGGCAGTTCATGGCCTTGAGCCGGTAGTTCTGCCCTTCGAACTCCAGCGGCGGGAAGATCGACTCCGCATAGTTCGGCAGGTGCCCGGAGGTCTCGAACAGCTGCTCCTTGGAGATGTGCGGGGTATTGACGAACTCGTACCCGGACTCCTCGTGCCGCTGCCGCGAGTAGTCCTCCATCACCTTGCGTACGACGCCGCCCTTGGGATGGAAGACGGCCAGCCCCGAGCCCAGCTCCTCCGGGATCGAGAACAGGTCGAGCTCGGTACCGAGCCTGCGGTGATCACGCTTCTCGGCCTCGGCGAGGAACTCCAGATACGCCTTCAGCTCGTCCTTGGTCGGCCACGCGGTGCCGTAGATGCGCTGCAGCTGCTTGTTCTTCTCGCTGCCGCGCCAGTACGCCGCGGCGCTGCGCATCAGCTTGAACGCCGGGATCGCCCTGGTCGTCGGCAGGTGCGGGCCACGGCACAGGTCCTTCCAGCACAGCTCGCCGGACTTGGCGTCCAGGTTGTCGTAGATGGTCAGTTCACCCGCGCCGACCTCCGCGGAGGCGCCCTCGGCCGCGTCCGCAGCAGAGCCCTTCAGCCCGATCAGCTCCAGCTTGTACGGCTCGTCCGCCAGCTCCTCCCGCGCGTCCTCGTCGGTGGTGACGCGGCGGGAGAAGCGCTGCCCCTGCTTCTGGATCTGCTGCATCTTCTTCTCGATGAGCTTGAGATCGTCCGGGGTGAAGGGCTCCGGTACGTCGAAGTCGTAGTAGAAGCCGTCGCGCACGGGTGGCCCGATGCCCAGCTTGGCCTCGGGGTAGAGCTCCTGCACCGCCTGAGCCATGACGTGAGCGGTGGAGTGGCGGAGGATGTCCAGCCCTTCCGGACTGGTCAGCTCCACCGGTTCGACCTCGTCGCCCTCGGCGACCTCGTACGCCAGGTCCTTCAACTCCCCGGCCACACGCGCGGCCACGACCGAACGCTCGCCCTCGAAGAGAGCGGCGGCCGTCGTGCCCGTCGTCACCACTCGCTCTTCCCGCTCGGAATCGCGTTTGATGATCACACGGACATCGGTCACCGGTCTCTCCTGACTCTCATTTCGCAGAGCGCCGACGAGCGTCGAGCGCAGGTGGAATCGTACCGAGAGCACACCCCTTCCCGCGAAACGATTACGGGCCCCTCACCACCAGCGGGCGCGAGCCGGCGCGATTCCCGCCCGGCCACCCGTGATTGACGCGTCACGGAGTGCGGTATCAGCAGCGCGGGCCTCTTACGGACAGGAGTGGTGCCATGACCCCGTGGTACGAGGGGCCGCTCGCGGCACTGGCCCTGGACGCCCGCCGTCCCGCGCCGCAGCCCGGCACTGCCACCGGCCCCGACCCCGAACACGACCGGCTCCACGCCGCAGCGGTCGCCGCACAGCAGGCAGTGGCCGCGCCGGTCGAGACGCACACGCTGCCCGCCGCCCCCGGCGCCGGCGAGGGGCATCAGGCGTACGTCGTGGCCCGCTCGCTGGCGTCGCACGCCACCGGAAAACCCCTCGTCGTCATGGACGCCCCCTACGATCTGACGCTGCTCGACCGGGAGTTGAGACGGCACCGGAACACTCCGCTCACCGGCTGCCTCGGCACCCGGAGCATGTGTGTGATCGATCCCGTGCTTCTCCACCGACGCCTGAACCGCACCTCGGCAGCCCCTGCCCAGTGCCGCGGCCTCGCGGCGCTGTGCGACCACTACGGCGTACCCGCTCCGGCGGATTCCGCCCCGGAGGGAGCGGCGGCCGCCACGTTGGCGCTCGCACGGGCGCTCGGCCGTCACTTCGCACCGCAGCTCGCCGGTCTCACGCCCCCGGCACTGCACACTCTCCAGGCGATCTGGTTCGCGGCCGAAGCACGCGGCCCGGGCGCGTGGTTCACCAGCGGAACGCGGAAACCGGCGGACCACATATGGCCACTGCGCCCGATGACAGCCGCCTGAGCCCAAGCCGTCCTGCTGCACACAACGAGACGGAGCGACGAAGCCCCCGCCCCGCGAGCCAATGCCGCACAAGAACGACGAGGGCGAAGCCGTCCGCGCCTCCTGCGGACACCCCGCACCGACACCAAAGGGGGGCGCCGATGGCGAAGCCCCCGCCGCCACACGAGGCAAAGCCGAAACAAGAACGACGAGCGCGGCAGGGCCCACGACTCTGCAAACGCCGCCCATGGATGCCAAGGGGGTGCGGGTGGCGAAGCCCCCGCCACGCGAGCCAATGCCGAACAAGAACGACGAGGGCGAAGCGGTCCGCGCCTCCTGCGGACACCCCGCACCGACACCAAAGGGGGGCGCCGATGGCGAAGCCCCCGCCGCCACACGAGGCAAAGCCGAACAAGAACGACGAGCGCGGAAGGGCCCACGACTCTGCAAACGCCGCCCATGGATGCCAAGGGGGTGCGGGTGGCGAAGCCCCCGCCACGCGAGGCGAAGCCGAGCAAAAACGACGAGGGCGAAGCGGTCCGCGTTTCCTGCGGACACACTCCACCCTCGACCTCGTGGGCGATACTGGGTTCGAACCAGTGACCTCTTCGGTGTGAACGAAGCGCTCTCCCGCTGAGCTAATCGCCCGCTCGCGGCACGTGCAGAACCATACAGTGCCGCTCAGTCATCATCCAAACCCCTTCGGAGCCACCGCTCCAGCCCCCGACGGCCCGCCCGCATCATCAACGCGTGGTTGGCCCGCAGGAACGGCCGTGCGGGCACCGCCAGACGCCGCATCAGCGGCCTGCGCACCTCCACTTGCTGCTCGTACACGGCGACCGTGCGACCGGAGCGCGAGGGTCCGCCTTCTCTCACCGTCCAGCGCGCCCAGCCCGCGACATCGCCGTCGATCTCCATCTCAAGGACGCCCGCGGCGGGATCGTGCCGCACGGCCCTCCCGGTGATCCGAAGGTCGAACGGCAGCACGGAGCGGATGCGCCCGCGCCCGGACGACTCCTCCAGCGCGTGCACCTCCCGCACTTGGGGCCACCACTCGGGGTACTCCCCGGCTCGTTCCAACGCGGCGAAGACCCGCGCGGGGTGTGCGTCGAGGCGCCAGACGCTGCGGAAGACGAAGCGGTGGCGGCTGGACTTCATCGGCTCACTCCTCACGCTCCGCACCGCGGACCGCCGTTCGTGTCCGCGGCCGCGAAGCCTCCGGCATCCTGTCACCGCCGGGAGCCGGGCGTACGTTGTGGCCCGTCGCCGAATTCGTCCGTTCCAGCGGGACTTCGGCCACCGGGCACTTCGAAATGGGCCCACCCGAATTTACCGATGAAGTGAATTCCCGCTGTATCTCCCTTACACGGAGAAACGCACCGTGAAGCCGCCGCAGGAAGGCAGGAAGAACGGCACACCACAACTGCTCATATGCAGAACCGGGGCCCTGGGCTCAAGCCCGGACCCCGGTGGAAGCGGTGGGCGATACTGGGTTCGAACCAGTGACCTCTTCGGTGTGAACGAAGCGCTCTCCCGCTGAGCTAATCGCCCGCTGCGCCCGCAAGATTACCGCATGTCAGGTCCTGCTCATGACGCCGCGGGAGCCCCGCGCTACCGCACACGTGCCCCCTGCTTGCGTTCCCGGCGCTCCAGTCGCCGCTCCCTCCACCAGTGTGTCCACTCCAGCAACTGCCGCTTCGTCCAGCGCAGCACACGCTGCGCCCAGGGGAACTCGGTCGCCCACAGTCCGATGCCCGCGAAGATGATCAGCCAGCCCGGACCCGGCAGTGGCAGCAGCACAACGCCGCCGGCCACGACCGCCAGGCCGAGGAGGAAGATCACCACCTGCCAGGTGCGATGCAGGGGCTTCGACGCCTTGATGAACCGCGGGGCCCGTGAACCCAGGGGTCTCCGGTCACTCTCTGCGTACATATGCCCAACGTAACCGAAGTCGGCCCCGTCACCGGAATAGCCCTACCCAACAAAAACGCCATAGGCCATATCAAGGGCTGCATTACTCGCAAAACGGTCAGAGGGGTTTACAACCGACGAGTACGTGGCATGTCGATTTCGCCGACGTGCGAACCCCCGAGCGCACACTGAGCGAAAGGCCCTGGCGCTTATGAACACCACGGTCAGCTGCGAGCTGCACCTGCGCCTCGTTGTTTCGAGCGAGTCATCACTGCCGGTACCCGCGGGGCTGCGGTACGACACGGCCGATCCCTATGCCGTCCACGCCACCTTCCACACCGGCGCCGAGGAGACCGTTGAATGGGTCTTCGCCCGCGATCTCCTCGCCGAGGGTCTGCACAGGCCCACAGGCACCGGTGACGTACGTGTATGGCCCTCCCGGAGCCACGGCCAGGGAGTCGTCTGCATCGCCCTCAGCTCCCCCGAGGGCGAGGCTCTGCTCGAGGCCCCGGCGCGGGCCCTGGAGTCCTTCCTCAAGCGAACCGACGCGGCCGTGCCACCCGGCACCGAGCACCGACACTTCGACCTCGACACAGAGCTCTCGCACATCCTCGCGGAGAGCTGAGCCCACTGGTCCCGCGCAGCCGTCCGACTCGGGGCGACGGCTGCGCCTCCCTCGGCAGCACGGTACGCACGAAGACGCCGTCACCGACCGACCCGGCTGAGCCGGGCTCCGTCGGTGGCGGCGTCGCCGTGCGTCGCAGGGGTTAGTCTCTGCGCACCGGACCCGTCGGTCAGACCCGAGGAGCGACCCGTGCAGATCAACCACGACACCCGGTGCGCGCTCGACGACGTGGTGGATCTGCTGAACACCGCTGCCGACGGCGACCGGCCCGACCGGCTCGTCTCGGTGGCCGACCTCGGGGCGTACGTGGAGCGCAACAGCCTCAGCGACGTCGGCGCGCTGACGGCCCAGGATCTGAGCGCCGTGCGGTCGGTGCGGGAGCGCTTCGCACGGGTCTTCGAGGCGGGCGACGACCGTACGGCCGCCGGGCTCGTCAACGCGCTGGTGGCCGAAGCGGGGACGACTCCTCAGCTGACCGACCACGACGGCTACGACTGGCACGTGCACTACTTCGCGCCGGGGGCCTCCGTCTCGCACCACCTGGCCGCCGACGGCGGCATGGCCCTGGCCTTCGTCATCGTCTCCGGGGAGCGGGACCGGCTGCGCCGGTGCGGCGCTCCGGACTGCCGGCGGGCGTTCGTGGATCTCTCGCGGAACCGGTCCCGGCGCTACTGCGACAGCCGTACGTGCGGTAACAGGCTCCATGTCGCGGCCTACCGCGCGCGCCAGCGCGATTCCGCGGAGTCCACGGAGACGACGGCTCGGCGCTGAGCGGCGCCGGCCCCGGCCGCCCGTTCCGCCGGCCGGCCCGGCGCACGGCCGCAGAGGCGCTCAGTCCAGGAAGAGGTCGTGGGCGCCGGTGATGGCGAGGAGGACCGCGATGAACGCCAGGAAGAACATCAACGGCGGCTGGGACAGGGCGTAGAGGCAGCCCTTCTGCTCGGCCAGCTGCACCTCGGGCAGCACAGGGATGTTGACGGGCTGGGCGGTCGCGGCAGGCGCGGAGGGCGGCTCGGCGAGCTCGGCCGGGGGATTCGGCGTCATGTCCATCTCGCGGTGATGATGACGCAGCCCGCACCCCGGCGAAGGTCAACACGCCCACGGCACGGTGGAGTTCATGGGTACGTCCGGTGCTGTGGTGATGAACGTGGTAGGTGGAGCCGGATGTGCACGGCTGCGGCTGCTGTGCGCTGGCGTGTGCGTCAGATGCCGTGCTTCTTGAGGATTGCCTCGATGTCGGAGAAGTCCTCGGTGTCGCCGTCGGAGGCGGACTTCGCCGGCTTGCCGGACCCCTGTTTTCGCGCCTGCCCCGTGGACGAGGCGGGCCCGCCGGAGCCGAGGGCGGGAGCATTCGCCGTACCGGAGGCGGCGGCACGACCCGGCCCGGCAGCCGTGGCGCGGGGCTCCGCGCCGCCCTTGCTGCGGGACCTTCTGCCGGCGAAGCGCCCGATGACATACAGCACGAACGCGACGGCAAGGACCGCGAATCCCGCCCAGACGGAGGGCTTGAGCACGAGGTCGGCGGCCCAGGTGCCCACCGCCTTACCGATCTTTCCGGCCAGCCCGATCAGGCCGGACATGGCCAGCCCGACCGGGACCAGCGAGAATGCCGCGATGCGGGTGGCGGCGGCGAAGCGCCGCCGGAAAGCCGTCAGGAACGCGACGGCCAGGCCGGCCGCGGAGAGCGCGGCGCACACGGTCGTGGTCAGCATGCCGCCCATTTTGCTACGTGCGCACGTGAGAGGCCATGCCGGTCCCCGTATTCAGGGAGATCTCGGGGTAATGAGCCATGCGCGGGACTGAGAGACTGTGCGCATGGACGACGCTTCCTCCAGCCCCGTGCTCGACTACTGGTGCGAGCTGCAGTGCCCCGACTGTCACCGCGCCCAGGGAGACCTCGACGCGCTGCGCGAGCGGTACGGCGAGCGGCTGGAGATCCGGCTGCGGCACTTCCCGCTGGAGAAGCACAAGCACGCCTACGCCGCGGCGCAGGCCGCGGAGGAGGCGTTCGCGCAGGGCAAGGGGGACGCCTACACGGCGGCCGTGCTCAGGCGCCACGCCGAACTCGCGGACCGCGGTGAGGAGTTGCTGCTGGAGGTGGCCCGCGAACTGGGCCTGGACGCCGGGGAGTTCGAGAGCGCGCTGATCGACGGGCGGCACCTGCTGATCGTCGACGCCGACCAGGCTGAGGGCAGGGCGATCGGGGTGAAGGGCACACCGACGTACGTCATCGGCGGGCAGCGCCTCGACGGCGGAAAGAGCCAGGAAGGGCTCAGGGGCCGGATCGAGGAGATCGCCGACGGGCTGACGCGTCAGAGCGGCTTGTAGAAGTGCTGCTCCACGGCGCTGTAGCCCAGTGACGAATACAGGCGCAGCGCCGGTGTGTTGGCGCAGTAGACATGCAGGCCGAGCACCCGGGCCCCGGCCGCGAGGGACTCGCGTTCTGCGATGAGCATCAGCGAGCGGCCGTGGCCCCGGCCCCGCTGCTGCTCGGCGACCTCGACCTCGTAGACGTAGCTGTCGGTGTCCTTGCGCGGGCTGCGCGCCGTCTCGATCCACACGGAGCCGACGTCGGCGCCCTCGTGGACGAGCACGCGCAGCACCGCCCCGCGTGTGTGCACGCCTGCGGGCAGCAGCGCCCGGTTCGACTCGTCGGCCCGCGATTCCAGCTCGCTGTCCGGGACACCGCGGTCCGCGAACATCCGCAGCAGTTTCGGCCGCCCGCCGGCGACCCAGGCGGGGAACTCGGCCTCGGTCATCGGCCGGTCGGTGCTGCCCGGCGGGAGCCGCGGCTCCTCGCCGAGCTGCTTGATCATGCTGCGGCTGCGCTCGCGGTAGCCGAGACCCGCCACCAGCCCCAGCGCGGCCTCCGCCCTGGCCGGGACGGTGATCTCCACTCGACGGCAGCCCCAGTCGCGCAGCACCTCCTCCGCAGCGAGGGCGGCTACGGCTCCGCGTCCGCGCCGCCGCTCGCGTTCGTCGACGACCAGCTGCGTCACGCGGCCCGTCACGGGCCCGTACTGCGGATCGACGGTCAGGCGGAGAAGGCCGACGGGACGGCTGTTCACGCAGATGTCGTACGAGCGGGAGCGCACGCTGTCCGCGTCGTACTGGTCGGGGCCGGTCGGCCGCAGCGTGGTGGTCACGTTCGAGTTCTACCCGGCTGAACTGCCCGGCGTCACGCGGTTTCACCGTCGGTGCGGGGCGGCGGCGGGCGCTTCACGGGTCGATGTCCGCCGCTGAGCGCTCGGCGAAGAGCCGCATGGCCTTGAGGGTGACCGGGCCGGGGGCGCCGGGCAGTTCGCGGCTGTCGACCCGGTGCACGGCCTGTACGTCGCGCAGCGACGAGGTCAGGAAGACCTCCTCTGCGCGCTCCAGGGCGTCGAGGGGCAGGTCCGTCTCCCGCGCGCCGCACCATTCCGCGACCAGCGCGCGGGTGATGCCGGCGAGGCAGCCGGACTCCACGGGCGGCGTGTGCAGTTCACCGTCGAGCACGACGAAGACGTTGGTGCCGGTGCCCTCGCACAGGCGGCCCCGGGTGTTGGCGAACAGGGCCTCGCCCGCGCCCTGTTCGTGTGCCCGGGAGAGGGCGAGGACGTTCTCCCCGTACGAGGTCGTCTTCAGGCCCGTCAGCGCGCCCCGCTCGTTGCGGGTCCAGGGGACGGTGATCACAGCCGTGGTGTCGGGGCGACGGGGCGACTCGCTGAGGACGACGACGAGGGTGGGCCGGACGTCACCGCGGTCGGAGCCCAGCGGCGACGGCCCTCCGGTATAGGTGATGCGGAGCCTGCCGAGCGGCACCGGCTCGGCGGCGGTGACGGCGGCGCAGGCACGGCGCACCTCGTCCGGGTCGGGCTCGGGCAGGCCCAGTCCGCGGGCCGACCGCGCGAGGCGCTCGACGTGCCGCGTAAGGGCGAAAGGTGTGCCGTCCGTGGTCTTGACCGTCTCGAAGACCCCGTCGCCGACTGTCAGTCCGTGGTCCAGGACGGAGACGTGTGCGTCGTCGACGTCCCGCAGTCCGCCGTCGAGCCAGATCCTCACGGGGCTCTCCTTCCGCTCGTCGCCGTGGAGCGCGGCACCTCGGGCGCCCGGGCAACCTCGCGGACCCGGGGCACAGGGTGATGCCGCACGTCCGACGCTACCTTGAGCAGCCCGGATGCCTTGAGTTCGGTCTCCTCCCACTCCGCCTCCGGGTCGGATCCCCAGGTGATGCCGGCGCCGGTGCCGAAGCGCAGCACGGCGGGGCCGGGGGCCGTGGCTCCGGCGGCCGGGGTGCGGCGTTCGATCCAGAAGGTGCGTATGCCCACCGCCAGCTCGCCCGTGCCCCGGTCGGCGTCGGCCCAGCCGATGCCGCCGCAGTACGGGCCGCGCGGACTTCTCTCCAGCTCGCCGATGATCCGCAGGGCGCTCAGCTTGGGGGCGCCGGTGACCGAGCCCGCGGGGAAGGTGTGCCGGAAGAGGTCCGGCCATCCGGTGCCGGCGGGGAGTTCGCCGCGCACGGTGGAGACGAGGTGGACGAGGCCCGGGTGCTGCTCGATCTCGCACAGGCCGGGAACGGTGACCGAGCCGGCTTCGCATACGCGGCCCAGGTCGTTGCGCACCAGGTCGACGATCATCACGTTCTCGGCGTGGTCCTTCTCCAGAAGCCCGTCGGGCGTACGGGCCGTGCCCTTGATCGGCCCCGAGGTGACGGTGCCGCCGGAGCGGCGCAGATACAGCTCCGGGGAGGCCGTGGCCACCTCCACCCCGTACGCGGGCAGTCGCACGGCGCCCGCGTACGGGGCCGGGTTGCCGGCCGCCAGGAGGGCCGAGAGACCGGCGATGTCGGAGGCGTCGGGGCCGGGGTCGGGAAGCGGCGCGCTCAGAACGCGGCAGAGGTTCGCCTGGTAGACGTCGCCGGCGGCGATGTGCTCGCGGATGCGCCGTACTCCCGCGGTGTAGGCGGCTCGGTCCATGGAGCTGGTCCACGCGCCGGGGGCGGGGCCGCGCCACCGGGTGGCCGCGGGGACGACCGCCGCAGGCAGCGCTGCCGGGCGGGGGGACGCAGCCCGGGGCTTCGCCGTCTCGCGTACGTCGCCGAAGCGCGCGCACAGCAGCCGGCCCTCGAAGTCCGCGACGACCGCCCACCAGCCCGCGGACTCCAGGGCGGCGGGGTCACTGGTGACGTCGAGCAGGTCGGTGGCGAGCAGGGAGCCGAATCGGGCGAAGGGCGACGGGGCGTACACATGAGCGAGTCTATGGGGCGGCGACGGAGGCCTTCGCCCGGTACCGCGAGGGGCTCTCGTGGTTGTCGCGGAGAGCCCGCGCCGCAGCTCGGCGGGCCGCGGGGGCGGTCACGGAGAGCAAACAGAATTTGAGCTGGCAGCGATATCCGCTAGAGTTCAACCCGTCGCCGGGACGCGCAAGCTGACGGCGACGGCAGCACATGCGGACGTGGCTCAGTTGGTAGAGCATCACCTTGCCAAGGTGAGGGTCGCGAGTTCGAATCTCGTCGTCCGCTCTGTGTGGGGGTTCACACGACTCCCGCCTCGGTGGAGTGGCCGAGAGGCGAGGCAACGGCCTGCAAAGCCGTCTACACGGGTTCAAATCCCGTCTCCACCTCCAAGGACGATTAGCTCAGCGGGAGAGCGCTTCCCTGACACGGAAGAGGTCACTGGTTCAATCCCAGTATCGTCCACACAGGCCAAGGGCCGTCTCCCGACGCGGGAGACGGCCCTTGTGCGTGGCCGAGCGCGGGGCTGTGCCCGCCCGTTCGGCGTGGGCCACTGTGAAGGCGCAGCAACTGGCGCCGCGTGGTCCGGATTTCGGGTGCGGCTGTTCCCAACCCGCCTGTCCACGCTGCCCGGTGCGGCGCAGGCGCCCCGCGATTCTTCCGTCTCCCGGCGCCGGGTCTTGCCTTGAAGCAGGGGGTTGCCGAAGAGTTACGGCCGGTATGGTCCGCGGGCTGAAGAAGGGGCGGTTGGATCGTGGCCGACGCGAGTGAGGAAGCCGGCACGACGGGGCCCTCCCGGCGGCGCGTCACCGCCGCCATGGCTTCCGGCCTGGTGGGCGCTGTGTACGCGGCGGGAACGCCCACGGCGAGTGCCGCTGAACGAAGTCGGGGCTCCGGCGGCCGCAGCGACCCCGCCCACCACGACGTGCTGTTCGTGAGCGCGCACCCGGACGACGAGGCGGGAAACCTGTCCACCTTCGGCTTGTGGCGCGAGCGCCGGGGACTGCGCACAGGCGTCGTCACCATCACCCGCGGGGAGGGCGGCGGCAACGCGGTCGGCCCGGAGGAGGGCGCGCCGCTCGGCATGCTGCGGGAGGGCGAGGAGCGTTCCGCAACCGCGCTCGCGGGCATCGAAAACATCTTCTACCTGGACAAACCAGACTTCTGGTACACGCTCTCCGCCCCGCTGACCGAGCGGATCTGGCACGAGCGGGACACCTTGGAGCGGATGGTCCGGCTGTTCCGCATGGCCACGCCGCACACCGTCGTGACCATGGACCCGCGGCCGTTCAACCAGCACGGCGGGCACCAGATGTCGGCACGGCTGGCGATCGAGGCGTACTTCCTGGCCGGTGACGAGCGGGCCTTCCCCGAGCAGATGACGTGCGAGGGTCTGAGGCCGTGGCACCCTCGCCGGCTGCTGTCGCAGAATCACGGCTTCTCCGGTCTTCTCGGGCCGGAAGCGCCCGAGGAACGGCGCACCGACCCGGACACCGGGCTGCCGGTCGTCGGCGTCTGGTCGGGGCACATCTCGCGCGAGCACGGGAAGTCCTGGGCCCAGGTGGAGCGGGACGCGGCCCGCATGTACCGCAGTCAGGGCTGGTCCGCGATGCCGCCCGAGGTTCCCACGGACCCCGGGAAGCTCGGCTCGGACTGGTTCAGCGTGCTGGCGGAGAAGGGCCGTGCCGTCAGGGCGCCCGTACGGGGACAGGGCGAACTCAGGCCCGTGTACGCCGAGTTCCGCGCGTGGACGCGCCGGGTGGGGTTGCCCTGGCTGGCCAACAACGCGCAGCCCGAATACCCGGCGCCGCCGTCGACCACGGTGCCCGAGGTCGACGCGGCCCCCGTACTGAACGGAATCGAAGGCGACGGCGAGTATCCCGGCCCCCGGTTGCGCCTGCGGCACTGGGAAGGCGACGAGGCGACGGACACCGACTGCTCGGCGACGGCGAAGATGTCCCGGCACGGCGACGACCTCTTCGTACTCGTCACGGTGACGGACGACCGGGAGGGGACCCGCCTGGACAAGGAGGACGCCAAGAGGCACTGGCGGACCGACTCCGTCGAGATCGCGCTCGATCCCCGCGGCGACGGCGACGACACCTCGGTCACCTTCAAGACCGGCATCTTCCCCTTCACGGCACCGGACGGCGGCCCGGCCGCGGAGCGGGACGCCGACAACCGCCAGGGTCCCGCCGAGAAGACGGCGCCGGGAATGCGCGTCGCCGCAGCGGTCGGCGAACCGTACCGGGGCTACACGGTCGAGGTGAAGATCCCGCTCGGGGAGCTGCCGGCCGCTGCGGATCCCGAGCGGTTCGCGGCGAACATCCTCGTGTACGACTCCGACACCCAGGACAAGACAGGCCAGACCCGGCTGGCGTGGTCGCCGTTCGGCAGCGCACAGGCCGATCCGTACGTGTGGGGCACCGCCCGCCTGGAGGGTTACACGCCGCCGCCGGGCCGTCCGACGGTCCCGGCCGACGCCGAGATCCCGACCGAGGCGGCACGCAGCGAGGACTCCCCCGCTTCCGTCGCCCAGGCCCGTCGCACCGGCATCCCGGTCGCCGGGGGCCCACGCCCCTGCGGCCCTCGCTGACGGGCCCGCGCCGGCTGCCGGAGCACCCGCCGGGCAGGGCCGAGGTGAACTCGCGTGCTCACACCGGCCGTCGGCCGCTGCCGCACCGCCGTCACGGGGCGCCGGGCTGCAGCGGCAGTACGCCGGGCCGTGCCCCGGGGCGTCGCGACGGACGCGTACAGGTGTGGACGGCCGCGGACGGTAGCGGATTTGTCTTGCAGGTCAGGGCGTGACAATATCTCTGTCGCAACAGCCCGCGCGGTTAGCTCAGCGGGAGAGCGCTTCCCTGACACGGAAGAGGTCACTGGTTCAATCCCAGTACCGCGCACGTGAGAGTGCCCCGGCCGTCCTCGGCCGGGGCACTTCTTCTGTGCGGGGCGGCTCAGCTGCCTCTGTCAGCTCAACTGAGCGCAGAGGCACGGCTCATGACGAGAAGAGCATGTGGCCGAAGCCGCGCTTGTGGCCGTGCTTGTGGTGGCCGTGATGCCCATGTTTGCCGTGGTGCTGGGCACCCCAGGCCGGGGCTGCGGGATAGGCCTGCGGCGGGGCGTGGCCCTGCTGGCCGTAGGGTGCGGCCGGCGGCGGACCCGGGGGCTGCTGCCACTGGGACTCCAGCCTTGTGAGCGATTCGAGTTCACCGTAGTCGAGGAAGATGCCGCGGCAGCCGCCGCACTGCTCGATCTGGACGCCGTTGCGGTTGAACGTCTGCATCGGGGCACCGCACTTGGGACACTGCATATGCAACTTCTCCTCCACACCCGTGAATTCACCGCTCGGCTAAGGCAAGTCAAGCCTAAGGCCCGTTTCGTCCGGTTGTCCTGGTGCGGCGGCGGCCACTATTCGTCCGCAGGCATCCACGCATGCCGATTCGGCTTCGTCCAGGGAACGTCCGGCGGCGTGCGCCTTGGCGACGGCGAGTGCCGCCGTCTGTACGGTCAGGGTGCGCGCGGGGGCGTCCAGCCGGGGCCAGGGGTCGAGGTGGGCCGTGCCGGACCCGGCCTGGTAGGCACCGAGAAAGGTGTTCCAGGACGCGGTCGGCAGCAGCCCGGCGGCATACCAGGCGGCGGGCCGGGCGAGGTCCCACGCCGGATCGCCGAGCCCGAGGTCGTCGACGTCGATGAGCTGCCAGACGCCGCCGGTCCCCGGCTGTCTGACCAACTGGCCCAGATGGAAGTCGCCGTGGCAGAGCGTGCCGGTGCGTGACGGCTCCGGCGGCTCCTCGTTCCGGCACCAGGCGGGAAGCGTCGCCCAGGCGGCCTCGGCTGCCCCGGACGCCGCTACGAGGGCCGGAGCGGCGGCGCCGCGGCCCAGCGCGGCACGCATCCGGCCGACTGCCCTGGCGGCCTTCGCCGGACCGCGCATCGCGGGCAGCGGGCCGGGCAGTTGCGCCGAGAGCGCGTCCGGCGGCACGGAATGCAGACCGGCGAGCAGGGCGCCTGCCTCCTGCCAGGGGGCGGAGCCGGGGGCATCGGGGTCGACGGGGACGCCGCGCGGCCAGAGCGTGGCCGGCCGGTCGCCGTCCAGCCGCAAGGGGCGTACGTCACGGGTCCGTTCGGCCGGGAGCCCGCCGGGCGCGAGCGGCGCCAGCATGATGCCGGCGAGGCGCGGGTGGGCGGCGACGCGCAGCCGTACGGTCAGGTCGGCCGTGCCTGCGTCCGTGGCGGGCGGATGTGCCTTGGCGACGAGGCCGCCGAAGGCGACGACCGTGCCGTCGGGACGGTCGGCGAGGACGACCGGTGCTGGTGCGGCGGACTGCGTCGGTCGCGGCCCGGCCGCCTCCTCCACGAGGGCGCACAGCCGGGCGGTCAGCGTGGGTGTCGTCGGCACCGTCCCCCCCAGCGACTCGTGCGGCGGCGCCGACTCGTGCAGGGACCGCAGCGGCCTGCAGACGATCGTACGCATGGCGGACGCTCATGCGTGAGGTCCGGGCAGCTCCCCAGCTGCCCGGACCTCAATGCCGTCCGTCGCACCCCCGTCCCCACGGGGCTGATGGCCGGGTCATCCCCGACTCGGGCCGCTCTCCCGAGCCCGGAGCACCGTTCAGTGCCCCAGCATTCCGGCCACGGACGACGCCTGTGTGATCACCGCCTGCACCGCACCGAAGGCGATGGCCAGGACGATGGCCAGCGGCAGCACCATGGCGGCCGCCACCAGCGGATGACGACGGCCGCTCGCACGCGTGCCGATCGCGGCGATCGCCACCAGCCGTCCCCGTGCTCTGCGTACCGCGCGCTCTGCCGTGTGCGCCATGATCCGCTCCCGTCGTCTCCTGGGGCGGCGGGCGACTGACCTCGGGGGACGAGTGCTTCGCCCGCCGCTTGCAAGAAGACTAGGCGGGCGGCGGGGACCGGGCGTCATGCCCGCGTATCGACTGAGGGGCCTCCCGCAGGATGACAGCGGGACCGGCCGGATACTCCCCAGGGTGGAGGCCGACACCACCGGCACGAGGGTCTTCCCGGAAGGGTGTGCGCACACGGGACGTGACGGGGCCGCGCGCAGCGCGCCCCAGGGGCCTCCCCTGCAGGTCGCACGCCGGTGGGAGGGGTGCGCCCGTTCGTCCGAGGGGAAGGTTCACCAGGCGATGTGAGCAGGTGACTTCGCTCACCACGGCTGTCCCGGCCGGGGCCCGACACCTCGTCAAGTCCCGTCGCCGGGCCGTGGGTACGCAATGGGCGGGCGGCTCGTCCGGCTGGGCGGCCCAAGAACCGGCCAGAGCGTTACCTGCCGTCAAGTCACGTGTGCGGAAGGGGTGTTGACCTGCACCGAGTCGGCTCCCGCCGGGCCGGGCACGCCAGTTGGGAGCGGACAGGCATGGCTCATGCGGCCGGGGCAAAGCGTACGGCGCCTCGTGCGCGGCCTGTCGTCGCCGCGTGGCAGCAGTCCGTAAGCTGTGCCTCGTCAGACGGACGCGCTGGGAAACGACCAAGGGCTCCCCGGCCACCGGCTGGGGACTCCCCGCCGGAGGCAGGGGAAGGGCCCACCACCTCAGGCAGGGGAACGACATGGCGATGATGCGGCTCCGACGCGAGGATCCGCGAGTCGTCGGCTCGTTCCGGCTGCACCGGCGCCTCGGCGCCGGCGGCATGGGCGTGGTCTACCTCGGTTCCGACCGGCGGGGGCAGCGGGTCGCGCTGAAGGTCATCCGTCCGGATCTCGCCGAGGACAAGGAGTTCCGCTCGCGCTTCGCCCGCGAGGTCTCCGCCGCGCGCCGCATCCGTGGCGGTTGTACGGCCAGGCTGGTTGCGGCCGATCTGGACGCGGACAGGCCGTGGTTCGCCACGCAGTACGTGCCGGGCCCCTCGCTGCATGACAAGGTGAGCGAATCGGGCCCGCTTCCGGCGAGCCAAGTCGCTTCCATCGGGGCGGCGTTGGCCGAAGGGCTGGTCGCCGTGCACGAGGCGGGCGTCGTACACCGTGACTTGAAGCCGTCCAACATCCTGCTCTCGCCCAAGGGCCCGCGCATCATCGACTTCGGCATCGCCTGGGCCACGGGCGCGAGCACGCTGACGCATGTGGGCACGGCCGTGGGCTCGCCCGGGTTCCTCGCACCCGAACAGGTACGGGGCGCACTGGTGACCCCCGCGACGGACGTCTTCGCACTGGGCGCGACGCTGGCGTACGCGGCGACCGCCGACTCCCCCTTCGGGCAGGGCAGTTCAGAAGTGATGCTGTACCGCGTGGTGCACGAGGAGCCTCAGCTGGAGGGCGTGCACGCTGCGCTCGCTCCGCTCATCCACGCGTGCCTGGTGAAGCTGCCCGAGGAGCGTCCGAGCCCCCTCCAGCTCTCCCTCCGGCTCAAGGAGATCGCGACGCGCGAGGCGCGCGGCCTGTCGGAGCAGCCGGGCGGAACGCCGGGTGCCGACGCCGGGAGCGGCGCCTCGCACGGTTCCCACGGCTATTACGGCTCCGACGGGGCGGGGGCAGCGGACGGCCGGGGCGTCGCGGGCGGCGGTTCCGCGAGCGGAGGGCACCCGCCGGCCGCGCGGGCCACGGGCACCGGGACGAGCGCCAACAGGCCGTTCACCTCCGGTGGTTCGGCAGGATCACCGGCTCGCGGCGGGGCGGGTCCGGTTCCGCGGTCGAGGCCGCCGGGCGACCGGGGCCGCCTGCGGCGCTCCGAGGAGCGAGGACGGCAGCGGCCGGCCCAGGCGCCCCGTCAGGAGCGGGAGCGGCACCGCGAGCACCACCGCGACCACGGAAGTCAAGGGGCGACCGGCGTGTCGGGGTCCTCGGCCACCGCGGGCGGCTCCTCGTCAGGCGGGCCGGGCGGTCATGCGGGCTCGCCCCGCACTTCGGCACCGCGTAACGGCGACCGCGCCACCGGAGCCGGAGCCGGGAGCCGCCCCACGGCGCGGACGGCCACGCGCGCCGGCGGCGGCAACGCCGCGGGACGCGGGGGCCAGGCGCGGCGGCAGGGCGCGGCAGGGCGCGATCAGGGGCCGGGCTCCGCGCGGCGCGGAGCGGACCGGAGGCTGCTGCGGCAGCGGCTGATCGTGTTCGTGACGGTCACCCTGCTCGTGGCGCTGGGGATCGCGGCGGCACAGGGCTGCCAGGGGCCTGCGCGCGGCCTGGGCAGCCATCCGGCTCCCGCACCGGCGGCACCGGCTGACAATGCCCCGGTCCAGGGGGCTCCGGCCGGCGGCTGACACCGCAGGACCGAGGCTGAAGCCGAACCCCCTCTTACGCGCCTCTCCTTACGCGTCTCTCCTCACGCGACCCGGGTCACGTCCTCGTCGCCGCGTAGAAGGCGACCGCCGCGGCAGCGCCGACGTTGAGCGAGTCCACGCCGTGCGCCATCGGGATGCGGACCCGGTCGTCGGCGGCCCTCATCGCCCGCGCGGACAGGCCGTCCCCCTCGGCGCCGAGCAGCAGCGCCACCCGCGGCAGCCGGTGTGCCCCGATGTCGTCGAGCGGTACGGCGTCCTCGTCCGGAGTGAATGCGAGCAGCCGGAAGCCTGCCTCGCGAACCGGCTTCAGTCCGCCGGGCCATGTGCCGAGCCGCGCGTACGGGACCGAGAAGACCGCGCCCATCGACACCTTGACGGAGCGCCGGTAGAGCGGGTCGGCACAGGACGGGGAGAGAAGCACCCCGTCCATGCCGAGCGCCGCCGCGCTGCGGAACACCGCCCCGATGTTGGTGTGGTCGTTGACCGCTTCCATGATCACCACACGCCGGGCCGTGGCCAGCAGGGCCCCGGGCTCCGGCAGGGGCGTGCGTCCCATGGAGGCCAGGGCACCACGGTGCACGTGGTAGCCGGTGACCTGCTCGGCGGCCTCCGGGCTCATCACGTAAGCGGGTGCCCGCACCTGATCGAGCACGTCCCGCATGACCGGAAGCCACTTCTCGGAGAGCAGCATCGAGCGCATCGGATAACCGGCCTGGGCGGCACGGCGGATGACCTTCTCGCCCTCTGCCACGAACAGGCCCTCGGCGGGCTCGCGTCTGCGGCGCAGCTCGACGTCGGTGAGGTCCGTGAAGTCGGACAACCGGGGGTCGGCGGGGTCGTCGACGGGGATGATGTCAGCCACGGTTGACTTCGGCTCAGCTTCCGTTTCCGTTTTCGGCCGGGTCTTCGCGGGGGGCGGTGCTCCCGACGGAGACCACGTCTCCGACGACGATGACCGCGGGCGGCCGTACGCCTTCCGCGGCCGAACGCTCCGCCACCGTCGCCAGCGTGGCGTCGACGCGGCGCTCCCCCGCCATCGTCCCCTCCTGCACGACGGCCACCGGCGTAGCGGCGTCCCTGCCGTGCCGCACGAGGGTCTCCGCGATGGCGCCGATGCGTTCCACCGCCATCAGCAGTACGAGGGTGCCGCGCAGGCGTGCCAGCGCGGGCCAGTCGACGAGCGACCGCGGGTCGTCCGGGGCCACATGGCCGCTGACCACCGTGAACTCGTGCGCGACTCCCCGGTGGGTGACCGGGATGCCCACGGCGCCCGGGACGCTGACGGCGCTGGTGATGCCGGGCACGACGGTGACCGGGACGCCCGCCTCGGCGAGCTGCTCCGCCTCCTCCATGCCACGGCCGAAGACGAACGGGTCGCCGCCCTTGAGCCGCACGACGGACCTTCCGGCCTTGGCGTGCTGGACGAGGGCGTCGTTGATGGCCTCCTGCGCCATGGCGCGTCCGTAGGGGATCTTCGCCGCGTCGATCACCTCGACGTGCGGGGGCAGTTCGGCCAGCAGGTCACGCGGTCCGAGCCGGTCCGCGACGACGACGTCGGCCTCCGCGAGCAGCCGCCGGCCGCGCACCGTGATCAGGTCCGGGTCGCCCGGGCCGCCGCCGACGAGGGCCACTCCCCCGGTACGGCCGCGGTGCCGGGGCGCGCCGAGCGTACCGTCGTGCAGGCCTTCGACGACCGCGTCGCGGACGGCCGCGGAGCGGCGGGGGTCGCGGCCCGTCAGGACGGCGACGGTGACGCCCTCGCTCTGACCGGTGGCCGGGGTCCAGGCGGTGGCGGCCGAGGCGTCGTCGCTGCGTACGCACCACACGCGGCGGTCCTCGGCCTCGGCGGAGGCCGCCTGGTTGGTGGCGGGGTCGTCGGTCGCGATCAGTGCGTACCAGGCGCCGTCCAGGTCTCCGCCGGTGTACGGGCGCTGCCGCCAGGTCAGTTCGCCCGCGTCGGCCATGGCCTCGACGGAAGGGGTCACGGCGGGGGCGATCAGCAGCACGTCCGCGCCGGCGGCCAGCAGTGCGGGGAGCCGCCGCTGGGCGACGACGCCTCCGCCGACGACCACCACGCGGCGCCCGACGAGGCGGAGGCCGACGGGGTAGGCGGGGTGGTCCCTCCCGGCGCCGGGCCGGGGAGCGTCCCTGGTTTCCGTCCCGTTTCCGTTCGTCGGGGGCTCGGGCTCGGACATGCGCGTGCGGCTCCTTGCTTGCGGAACGGGCCGCTACGGCGCTGGAGCGGCGGAGGAAGTGCGTGTGCGGTGGGGACATGCCTCGCGTACAGACTATGGCGCGGGAGGTGCGGACGCTGTTCCGCGGATCACTGCAGGACGGCGCGGGGCCGGAGGCAGGACGACCGCACGCGGTGACGGGGGTCCGGGCCGGTGGCGGCGCCGTCCGCCCGCGCACGCAGGGGAGGCACAACAGGCGAGCACGCGCGCGGACCCGGAGGCGCGGCAGGGCATGGCGCGGTGACGCAGCCCGCACCTGCCGGGCGGACACGCCCCTTCTCAGCCCTTGCCAGTGACTCCCGCCGAGTCGAACGTCGCGACCTCGTGCATGGCACGCGCGGCGCTCTGCACCATCGGCAGCGACAGCAGGGCGCCCGTGCCCTCCCCCAGCCGCAGGTCCAGGTCGACCAGCGGGCGGAGCCCGAGCTTGGTGAGAGCGGCCACGTGCCCGGGCTCGGAACTGCGGTGCCCCGCGATGCACGCGGCCAGGGCCTCCGGCGCCACGCAGCGCGCGACCAGGGCGGCGGCACCCGCGCTGACTCCGTCGAGGATCACCGGCGTACGGAGGGACGCGCCGCCGAGGATGAGCCCGACCAGCGCCGCGTGTTCGAGCCCGCCGACGGCCGCCAGCATCCCCAGCGGATCCTCCGGATCGGGCTGGTGGAATTCGAGAGCGCGGCGTACCACTTCGACCTTGCGTGCGTGCGTCTCGTCGTTGATGCCCGTGCCGCGGCCGGTCACCTCGGAAGGGTCAGCGCCCGTGCACGCGGCGACGAGCACCGCGGAGGCCGTGGTGTTGGCGATGCCCATCTCACCTGTGAGCAGCGCCCTGTTGCCCGCGGCGACAAGGTCGCGTGCGGTCTCGATGCCCACCTCGACGGCGCGCAGCGCCTCCTCACGGGTCATGGCAGGACCCTGTGTCATGTCGGCGGTGCCCGCGCGGACCTTGCGCGGCAACAGGCCGGGCGTGGAGGGAAGTTCGGCCGCCACGCCGACGTCGACGATGCAGACCTCGGCGCCGACCTGGTTCGCGAACGCGTTGCAGACGGCGCCGCCGCCCAGGAAGTTGGCGACCATCTGGCCCGTGACCTCCTGCGGCCATGGCGTCACTCCCTGGGCGTGCACCCCGTGGTCCCCCGCGAAGATCGCGACGGCGGCGGGCTCCGGGAGCGGTGGCGGGCACTTGCGTGAAAGGCCGCACAGCTGCGCGGAGATGATCTCCAGCATGCCGAGCGCACCCGCCGGCTTGGTCATCCGCTTCTGCCGCTCCCACGCCTCACCGAGCGCCTTGGCGTCCAGGGGACGGATGGCGGCGACGGTGTCGGAGAGCAGGTCCTGCGGCTCGGCACCGGGCAGTACACGGCGTCCGTACGACTCCTCGTGCACCACCCAGGACAGCGGACGGCGCTTGGACCAGCCGGCCTGCGCCAGTTCGGGCTCGGGCGGGAACTCGTCGACGTAACCGACGCACAGGTAGGCGACGACCTCCAGGTGCTCGGGCAGCTCCAGCGCGCGGACCATCTCACGCTCGTCGAAGAAGCTGACCCAGCCGACGCCCAGCCCCTCGGCGCGGGCCGCCAGCCACAGGTTCTCCACGGCGAGCGCCGAGGAGTACGGGGCCATCTGCGGCTGTGTGTGACGGCCGAGGGTGTGCCGGCCGCCACGGGTCGGGTCCGCGGTGACGACGATGTTGACGGGGGTGTCGAGGATCGCCTCGATCTTCAGTTCCTTGAACTGCTTCGCCCGCGCCTTCGGCAGGGACTCGGCGTACGCGTGCCGCTGGCGCTCGGCCAGTTCGTGCATGGCGCGCCGGGTCTCCTCGGAGCGGATGACCACGAAGTCCCAGGGCTGGGAGTGGCCGACGCTGGGCGCGGTGTGGGCCGCCTCCAGGACGCGCAGCAGCACCTCGTGCGGGATGGGGTCGGGGCGGAATCCGTTGCGGATGTCCCGGCGCTCGCGCATCAGACGGTGTACGGCCTCGCGCTCGTCGTCGGCGTAGCCAGGGGCGGGCGGGCCCGTCGGGGCAGGAGGAGCTTCGGGCTGGGCCTCGCCCGCACTCTCCGGGGCGTCGGTCCCGGTCTCCGGGCCGGTCTCCGCTGCTGCCCCCGCCTCGGTCTCCGCTTCGTCTCCGGGAGCCGTTCCCGTACCGGCGGCCGTGGCAGGGTCCTCATCAGCCGCATCCGGCCCGGGTGCCGGTGCGGCGGCGGATGCGCTGCCCTCCGCGGCGTCTTCGCTTATGAGATCGGCGGGTACTGGCACGGCTGCGACCTCCGCCTGCTGTGCCTCCCCGGCGGCGGGAGCGGACCCGGGTGCCGTGCCGGGCGCGGCTTCAGCCCCGGCTTCAGTTCCGGGCGCGGGCGCGGACTCCGCCGCCGCGACGTCCTGCGCGGCGGCGGGCTCCGGCTGAGGCCCGGCCTCCACGGCTGCGTGCTGCCCCTGTCTCGGCACCGTGGCCTCTGCCTCGGGCTGCGGTGGTCCCTCCGTGAGGTTCTGCGCGCCGCCGTCCCGGGCGACACCCGTGGCGCCGCCCGCCTGGGCCTGGGGGCTCTGTACTGCCGCTGTCGCGACATGCCGGGTCTGCTGGGCCGGGATACCGGCGATGTTCTCGGGCGCCGGAGCGGTACCGGACCCGGCCTGTGCGGCTTCCTGAGCCGGTGCGGCTCCTTCGCCCGCCTCCACCGCAGGCTGCTGGGCAGGGATCTTCGCCTCCTCCGCCACCGGTGCGGCGTCCTCCGCGCGCGGCAGCTCCCCGGGCGGCGGTGTGGCCGAACCGTCACCGTCAACAGGCGTGACGGTACCGGGCTGTTGGGGTTCGATCGCCTCCACCGCAGTCGAACCCGGGGAAGAGACCCACGTGTTGCCGGTGCCGGTGCTCTCGTTGCTGCTCTCGTCCTTCGCGCGGCGGTGCCTGCGTTTGCGGCCGCCGCCGGAACGGGACGCGGCAGTCTGCTCGTCCTGCGTTCCGGCTGACGGCGTCGCGGCCGCCGGAGCCGATGCCGCAGCCGCGGCATCTCCGGGTTGCCGCACCGCGGCTTCGGGCCCGGCGGGCCCGGCCTGCTCCTGCGCCGGGGCGGGCTGAGGAGCGTTCCCCTGCGCGGACGCGGCCAGTTGGGGACCGGCGAGCGCCATGGCTTCCTGGGCCCGGACGGGTGCCTCCGCGTCACCTGACGGACTGCCGCCGGCCGCCCACGCCTCGTTCTGCGGTGGCAGCGCACCGAGTTGAGGCCCCGGGAGCGGCTCGGGGTTCTCCTGTGTGAGATCCAGATACTCGGGGCCGCCCGCGGTGGCGTCGTCCCGCCGCGGGGTGCTGTCGTACCCATGAGCGGACTCGCCCTGCTGAGCGGTGACTTCGGGCTGCCGCTGAACCTGCGGCTGTGCCTGCGCGGGCGGCTGCGGCACCGCCTTCCGGGACTGCGCGGAAGGTCCTGGCGCAGGTCCCGTGGCTGGGGCGGCGTTCTGCGCGGACCCGCCCGGCCGGCCGCCGAGCCCGCGGTCGGAGAGCGGACGCACCGCCCCCGACTGCTCCGGCTCGGGCGGCCCCAGGTGGAGCGGACGGCGGGGAGGCGTCCGGTCGCGTGGCGTCCCCTGCGCCGGAGTGGTGGTCTGCTGATCTTCCGGGTAGGCCGCCCGGACCGAACTGGCGTCGATCGCGCCGGAGTCACGCCCGTCCGTCTCGTGCGGACCGGGCACGTGGGCGGTGGTGCCGGGGGCGGGCTCGTACTGCTGCGCACCTGTCTCCGGCTGCGGCTGGGGCTGCTGCTGCAAGGGCGGCTGCTGTGGCTGGTAGGCGTCCATGTGCCCGTAGAACTCCTGCGTGTACGGGCCCTGTTGCACGTAGGGGTCCTGCTGGGCGTACGCGTCGTGCTGGGCGTACGGGTCCTGTTGCGCATATGGGTCCTGGCCGCCCGGGACCTGCGGCTGCGGCTGGGCGCCTGCGGAGGCCTGCGGGTCGTGCCACGCACCGTGCGAGCCCGGCAGCAGCAACTCCGGGCCGGCGGGGGCGGCTTCGGGAGTCGCCGCATCGCCGAAGCCTGCGTCCGGTGCCGCGTAGGAGTAGCCGCCGTCCACCGGAAGACCCGGCTGTCCGCCGTCCGGCTGCCCGCCTGCATTCTCCGGCTGCCCCTCACCCGGGATCTGGCCGGTGTCAGTCATGCGTACCCCTCGCGCATCGGTAGTGCTTCTTCCAGCCCTGCGGACAGCCGCCTGGCTTCGTAGATGAAGAACGAGCGCGCACCAGGTGCGGCACGTTCTCCCCCACGCGCCGTCCGGACATTGACGGACGAACCCTCAACACCGCACGGCGGCACAACGATCCGTCAGCCTACCCGGGGCTGAGCTGACCTCCGTCCCCCGAAGGGTGAGAAACAGCACTTCGTCGTGGTCCGTCACGAACTGGCCACAGAGGTTCAGGTCCGGACACCGGCCAGCAGAAAAACGACAGCTCGTTCACTTTCCACCCACTCCGTGGTGTCCAGCTCGACGGACTGAAGCAGGGCGCATTCCACGGCGTAACCGCCTTCCGCGAGCGCCCTCCCGACGGCCTCCGCCTCGTCCCGTGTCGCAGCATGAGTGACGATGCGGCCCGGGCGTCTGTCGGCGACGGCCGCGACCGTGGGGACGCCTCCTCCGCCCACGCGCACCACGTCCGGCTCCGGCAGATCCTCGAGGACCTGCGGAGCCGTGCCGTGCACGGTGTCCAGCTGTACGCCGAACCGACGCGCCGCGGCGGCCGTACGGGCGCAGGCGTCCAGGTCGCGGTCGACGGCGATGACGGCGGCGCCGAAGCGTGCGGCCTCCACAGCCAGGGCGCCGCTGCCCGCGCCGATGTCCCACACGAGGTCGCCGATGCGTGGCCCGAGCCGGGCGAGCTGGCCGGCGCGCAATTGCTGCGACTCACTCGCGCGCACGGGTGCGGCGGCACGCGCGAGGCCGCCTCGACCGGCCTCACCGGCTTCGGCCGCCTCGCCGGCCTCGGCGCTCCCGCCGTCCGCGTATCGGGACAGCGGGAGTGCCCAACCCCGTACTGCGGGCGGGTAGTCCGTACCGTGCGCGGCGAGCCATCCGCCGCCGTGCGCACCCTGCCCGGGCGTGCCGTTGCCGGCTCCCGTGCCCGTGGGCTGCGGCGGGGCGGGTGCCGTCGAACCGCCCGCCACGATCACGACGTTCGGGTCGCGCCAGGTGTGGTCGGCGACCTTGTCCGAGGTGAGGACCGTGACTTCCTCCTGCGACGTGCCCAGGGCCTCGCAGATGACGAAGGTACGGTGCACCGGCCCGAGCATCAGCGCGAGTTCGGCGGGGCCCGCACCCGGGGAGGTGAGCACGCCGACCTTCGTGTGGGCCCGGCACACGTTGACCGCGTGCCGCAGCGTACGGGAGTTGGCGACCACGAGCTGCGCGTCGTCCCACGGCATCCCGGCACGGGCGAAGGCGGCGGCCATCGCGGAGACTGCCGGGACGACCTCCACCTCGAGACCGTGTTCGGGATCGCGCAGCGTTCGTACGACGCCGAAGAAGCCGGGGTCGCCGTCCGCGAAGACGACGGCGGTGCCGCGGTGGCGAGCGATGCGCCGCGCAGCCAGGGAGACGCTGCCGAGCTGGATCTGCTCTGCGTGCGGCGGGACTTCGGGCATCCGGAGATGGTGTGCGGCACCTGCGACGAGCGTGGCCGCGCCGAGGGCGGAGCGGGCGGCGCCTGACAGAGGCGAACCGTCCCACCCGATCACGGTGACGCGGTCTGCCATCGGTGCGTCTCTCCTGGGCTCGTCGCAGGTCGGGGCTCGTCGAGCCTACCTCTGCGGCGGCCTGGGGCTAAGGCCGGGGCGGACGGTTCCGGATATGCGGGCGTACGACGGAATTCGTGCAGCCTGTCCGCCCGTTCCCCAATCCTCGCCGCGATTTCGCCTCCGCCTCCGCCGGCCCGCCACGACTTCCCGCTGAGGCTTCCGGTCCGCGGCACACCGTGACGCGGAACCAGCCGGGGCTCTACCGCGGTGAGTGCAGCCAGTCCGGGTACGGTGCGTAGCCGCCGGCGTCGGCCAGCTCCTCCTGGATGCCTTCCAGATCCTCGGGCAGCAGGCTCCACACGAGCAGATCGGTGCGGATCTCCGCCCAGCCGCCGTCCTCTGTGCGGGTGCGCGCTATCCAGGCGTTGCGCAGCACCCCCTCGCTGATGCAGCCGAGCTTCTGCGCGACCTGCTGCGCGGCGGTATTGTCCGCGGCCGTGCGAAGCTCCATCCGCTCGAACTTCTGGTCCTGGAAGAGCCATTGGGCCAGCGCCAGCACCGACTCGGAGGCGTAACCCTCGCCGCGTGCCCAGGGCGCCGTGACGTAGCCGACCTCGGCGGCCAGGACGCGCCAGTCTGTGTGGCCGAGCTGGACCATGCCGACCAGGCGCTGGGTGAGGAACTCCGTGACGGCGAAGACGATGCCGTCACCCTCGGTGCGCACCGCGGGCGCGCGCCGCAGGATGAACTCCCGTGCGTCGGCGTCCCGGTAGGGCACCGGCACGGTGGTCCAGGCGGCCACCAGCTCGTCACGCATCATCTCCGTGAGCGAGGGCACGTCCGCTTCCTCGAACGGGCGCAGCACGAGACGGTCCGTGCTGATCGAGACGTCCGGAAAGGTCGAAGTCATGTGCCGCTCCATACGGATCGAGGGGCTGGGGTGTCGCTCCCCAGAAGACCACCGCGCGGTCTGCAGGCCGCTCTGGGTGGACCGCCGGCGGGGGTCCTGGGTGCACCAGACGATTGCCGCAGTGCACAGCATGCAGCATCGGACGCGGTGTGCGCAGTGCCGGAGATCCCTTCGCAGGCGGGACGCGGCGCGGCATACCGACTTGTCGATACGGGGACCTGCGCACGGGCGGCATCCGGCATGCATCCGGCGTGCATCCGGTCGAGCCGCACTTCACCGGTCCCGGACGCCGGGGCGTACGGCACCCCTTCTAGACTCGCGGGGTGTTCACCCCGCTCACCGTCGCTCTCGCCGTGGCGGCGCTCGCCCTGGCCGTCTGGTGCGGCTGGGCGGCCTACCGCGACCAGCCCACCAAGGACTGGCACTTCATCGGCATGGCCGTGGTGTCGGTGCTCGCCCTCGCACAGCTCGCGGTCGGCATCGTGCGGCTGGCAGGCGGAGAGGACGCCGCCGAGGGAACGGTCATCTTCGTGGCGTATCTGGCTGCCGTCGCGGCCTGCGTACCGGTGGTGGGCCTCATCTCGCTGACGGAGCGCACCAAGTGGGGCTCACTCACCGTCGCCGCCGGGGCAGTCGTGCTTGCGGTGCTCCAGGCGCGGCTGCACGAGATCTGGGGAGGCGGAGGTGGCGCCTGAGACACCGCCGCGGGAGCCGCGGGACCCCGGCGGCGGTCCGTCAGACTCCGACGCCACCGCCCGGCGGGCTTCGAACGCACCGGCGCGGAGCGCGGGCATCGGCAAGGGCCCCGGCACACTGCTCGTCACCCTCTACGGCATCTTCACGGTCGGTGCCGCCTCCCGCTCGGCCGTGCAGCTTGCGACCCGTTTCGACGAGGCGCCGCTGGCCTATCTCCTGTCTGCCGCGGCGGCCCTCGTGTACGCCTTCATCACCCTGTCACTCGTACGGGGAGGCGAGAGGGCGCGCAGGGCCGCGCTCGGCTGCTGCTGCGTGGAGCTGCTGGGCGTGCTGACGGTGGGCACGTGGACGCTCGTGGAACCGTCCGCCTTCCCGGACGCCACCGTCTGGTCGGACTACGGAATGGGCTACCTGTTCATTCCGGTGATCCTGCCCGTGACGGGGCTGCTGTGGCTGCGCCGGTCCCGTTCACACGGCGGCCCGGCCGCCGTCGGTGACTGACCGCCGCAGGAGCACCGCGCGTACGGGCTTCGCCAGGCCGCCGCGGAGGCCCCGTCAGGGGCCCCACTGCCGGACTCAGGCGCTTGCGCGGACAGCCGCAGAACCGCCAGGGCCCCCTGCGGCGCCGCCGACGTCCTTCGTCATCGACGTCAGCTTCACCTGCCGGTCCTTCCCGGTGCTGCCGGTCGTGGTGTAGCCGTACTTCCGGTACAGCCGGAGGTTGCCCTCGCTGCGGTGGCCGGTGACGAGCTGGTAGCGCTTGGCGTCACGCTCGGCCGCCAGCCGGTCCTCGATGGCGGCGAGGAGCCGCCCGCCCAGACCGTGCCGCTGCAGCCGGGGGTGCACGCAGAGCCTGTCGATCCGCGCTGTGCCGTCGTCGTCGACCGCGCCCCGTACCGAGCCGACGACCTCTTCGCCGAGGCGCGCGACCAGCACGCAGCCCGCTGCCATCTCGGCGCGCAGCCCTTCCAGGGTCTGGGTGAGGGGAGCGATGGCGTAGTCGCCGTAGGCTTCCGCCTCGCTCTGGAAACACAGGTACTGGAGCTTGAGGATTTGCTCGGCGTCGCCGTCGACCGCCGCAGAGATGGTCACGCTCATGCCCATGTGCGCCCTGCCTCCCCTTGTCATGGTGCGTCCGGGCTCGGGCCGGATGTACGAGGGTGGCCGTGCCCGGACTGTCTGCCCTGATGTGACGCCGATTGCTTCCCGCAGCATTCCCCCAAGTTCACCTGGCGCAATCCGACGCCGCGAGCATTGTGCGCAGGCAACCCAGACATCGGGAACGAACCGGGCCGAGGCTGCCCTGTGACATTCCCAACTCGCCTGCGATCTCGGGGTAGGTGAGGTCCCTGCCGGAGAACAGCGCGCGCATCAGCGCCGGGCACGGCCCTGGAAGACGGGCGACGGCGGCGGCGAGCAGGCGCCGCTGCTCGACGGCGAGGACGGTGACTTCCGCCGCCGGGGTGGACGGCAGGCCGCGACCGGGCAGCGGGATCTCCAGTGCCGCACGGCGCCGGGCGCGGCGTGCCTCGGCCCGTACGGCACGGCGCAGCCAGCGCGCGGACGGTGCGGCGCCGTCAGCAGCGCCTGCGACGGCCCGTCCGGACCTTCGGGCCTCCAGCCAGCGCAGCCATACCGCCTGTTGCAGGTCCTCCGGGTCCTCGCCCGCCGCTGCCGCCTCCGCGGCGCATTCGGCGGCGAGGAGCCGCCGCAGCGGACCGGGCGGCAGCGAGGGTTCCGGTACGCCGGTTGCGGCGTGGGCTGATCGGTCGGCCGAGCGGTCGGCTGAGCGGTGGTCCATGCCGGTCGCAACGCCCCGGAAGCGGGCCGCGGTTGCCGTACGGCGGTGATGCCACCCCTGTGGGTGACTCCCCCGGAGCCTCCGGCCTGGGGTCGACCCCAGGCCGGAGCCTTCGGCTCCGGAGGACTCAGCGGGAGCGGAAGTCCTCCGCCGCGAGCAGTCCGGTGTCGGGGTTGTCGGTGAAGATGCCGTCGATGCCCGTCTTGAAGTAGGCGCTGAAGGCCCCGAAGGCGTCGCCGTACGCGTTCGGGTCCGTGCCACGCCGGAAGTCGGCGGGCAGGAATGTGTTCTCGTTGCGCATCGTGTACGGGTGCAGCACCAGGCCGCGTGCGTGCGCGTCCCGTACGAGCGTCGTCGGCTCACCGAGGCTGCCGTCGGGGTTCTTCGGGATGACGAGGTCGACCACGGGACCGATGCCGTCGGCGAACCGCGCGATCCACTTCAGCCCCTCGGGCTTGACCAGGTCGGCGACGGTCCGCGGATCGCCGGCCTCCACGAAGTCCCAGGGCCGCGAGGCGGGCGCGTCCAGCAGGCAGACGCCGGGGCAGCGGACCAGCTTCTTCAGCTTCTGGATGCTGCTGGGCTCGAAGGACTGCACGAAGTTCGGCGAGTCCTCGCGGTGGCGTCCGTACTTGCGCAGAAGCTTCGCCAGCCGCGGCTCCAGTTCCAGGCCGAGCTTGCGGAAGTAGGTGGGGTGCTTGGTCTCGATGTGCAGCCACACGGGGCGGCCGCGGCGCTTGCCCTCCTTGTGCGCCCACTTGAGGACGTCCTCGAAGAGCGGCACCTCCCAGCGCCCGTCGTAGAGCGTGTTGCGCTGACGGGTCTGCGGGATGCGTTCCTTCGCGCGCAGCGTGTGCAGTTCGGCGAGGGTGAAGTCCTCGGTGAACCAGCCCGTGAGGTCCTTGCCGTCGACCTTCTTGGTCGTCTTGCGCCCGGCGAACTCGGGATGGTCCGCGACGTCGGTGGTGGCGGTGATGTCGTTCTCGTGACGGCAGACGAGATGCCCGTCCTTGGTGGGCACGAGGTCCTGCTCGATCACGTCCGCGCCCATGTCCAAGGCGAGTTGGTAGGAGCCGAAGGTGTGCTCGGGGCGGTAGCCGCTGGCGCCCCTGTGAGCGACGACGGCCGGTACCGGCAGCCGCCCTCCGTGCCGGTCCTTCCCGCGTCCCCCGCTCCTGTCGTCCGCGAGCGCGCTCCCGCCCGTACCGACCGCGGCGGCGCCCGCGGCGCCCAGCACGGCCGCTCCGAGCACGAGTCTCCGACCCGGCTGCTGCTCCTGTCCCATCGGCTCTCCTCAGCTCGTCCCAGATCTGTCCCGTCCGGCCGAACGCGGTGGTCCGGCGGACGACTGGCTGATCGTAGGTCGGCCATACGTACGGAAGGGAGGCGTAGGGCCGAACATGCGGGAAACACGGCCAAGATGACACTCCGACGCACTCCGGCACGGCACCGAGAGGCGGCGAAGAGACGGTATTCCGTGTCAACTCCGTGTATCGGTCCGATGACCCCGGTGTGCGCACCGCCGAGAGCGGCAAGTATCGTCCTCACCTGCGCGGGTTCGCGCGCGACCGTCACCGACCGGAGGAACCGTTGTCCCGTTTCCGTCTGATCAAGGCACTGCTCGGCCCGCTGCTGCGGGTGCTGTTGCGCCCGCAGGTGGAAGGGGCGGAGCGAATTCCCGGTTCCGGCCCGGTGATTCTCGCCGGCAACCACCTCACCTTCATCGACTCGATGGTGCTGCCTCTGGTCACGCACCGTCAGGTGTTCTTCATCGGCAAGGACGAGTACGTGAAGGGCGGCAGCCTCAAGGGCCGTCTGATGGCGTGGTTCTTCACCGGCGTCGGCATGATCCCCGTGGACCGCGACGGCGGACGGGGAGGCGTCGCGGCCCTGATGACAGGGCGCCGGGTGCTGGAGGAGGGCAGGATCTTCGGCATCTACCCGGAGGGCACCCGCTCCCCCGACGGCCGTCTCTACCGCGGCCGTACCGGCATCGCCCGTCTCGCGCTGATGACCGGGGCACCCGTCGTGCCCTTCGCGATGATCGGGACGGACTCCATCCAGCCCGGCGGAAAGGGCCTGCCCCGCCCGGCGCCCGGCCGCCGCATCGCCGTGCGCTTCGGCGAACCGCTGGACTTCACGCGCTACGAGGGCATGGACCGCGACCGTTACGTGCTGCGCGCCGTGACGGACGAGGTGATGAGCGAGGTCATGCGCCTGTCCGGGCAGGAGTACGTGGACGTGTACGCGACGAAGGCCAAGGCCGCCTGACAGAGGCACCACCGGCGGCGCCACCGAGCAGACACACGGGAGCGCCCGGCCCGCAGCGATGCGGTCCGGGCGCTCTCCGTGTGTCTGCCGGGTCAGCTCGGTCGGCTCTGCCCGGGGGGCGCGGCGCTAGGCGGGCCAGGTCCCCGTCAGACCGCGCACGCCGGTCGCGCCTCCACGGTGGATGACCGCCTTGACCACGCCGGCGATCGCCCCTTTGAGTGCGACGGCCGGCAGGATCTCCTTCAGGCGCCGCTCCTCGTCGCCGGCGTCCGGTGCGTCGTCCTCGTGGGCGACGGCCTTCCAGACCTTGCTGAACAGGGCACTGGCGATCATGCCGCCGAGCAGGCCGAAGAGGATCCCGAAGGGTTTGTAGAGCAGCTTGACCACGCCGCTCACCTCTTCCCGTGTTTCCCGCACTTCCAGTGCTTGCCGTGCATCCAGTGCTTGCCGTGCGTTCCGTGTTTGCCAGGCGTTCCGTGCTGCCGGTGCAGGATCAGATATGCCGCCAGGGCGGCGGCGCCGACGGCACCCACGGCTGCCATCGCAGCGCCGGGCTTGGCGAAGCTGCCGTTGGCGGCCTTCTCCGCCGTGTGCTGCATCCTGACCTTGGCCTCGTTCGCCTCGAACAAGGCCTTGGACTTGGCGTGCGCGGCCATCTCCCGCGCGTGCGCCTTCACGTCCGCCTTGCCCGCCAGCTCCGCGACCGTCTCCGCCAGCTGTTCGCGGGCCTGCTCCACCTCCGCCCGCAGCTGCTGACTGTCGGTCGCCGTGCCGGACTTGCGCGTCATCGGTGGGCTCCTTCCCTGATCGCATCGACATCCGCCTTCACACTGTCGATGGTCCTCTCGGGTTTCGGCGGGGCGGCGGAGCCCAGCTCATGCTTCCCCGCCAGCGCCAGCACACCGGCCACCAGCAGCAGCCCGCCGGCGACGATCAGGGCCGCGGCCCATACGGGCAGCGCCACGGCTATGCCCGCGATCGCCGCGAAGACCAGCGCCCACAGGGCCAGCAGCCCCATGACCGCCGCTCCGCCGAACATGCCTCCGCCGAAGCCGGCGCGCTTGCCCTTCTCCTTCATCTCGGCCTGCGCAAGACGCATCTCGCTGCGCACCACGTCGCTGAGCTGCTGCGAAGCCTGCTTGGTCAGCTCGGCGACGGTGCTGTGGTTCGTCTCTTCCGGCCGGTGACGCACAGATCCGATCATCGCGTCTCGCCTCGCTTCTCATCGGGGGGCCATCCGGGTGCCCTCCCGCCGGGCGACTACGCGTACGGACGCATCAGCGCCGGTCAGCGGCCCATTCGCGCTGCTCGGCGAGATCTTTCCGTACCTCTGCGAGCTGGACGGCCACCGCTGCGGGCGCGGTGCCGCCACGGCCGTCACGGGAGGCCAGCGCGCCTGGAACGGTGAGGACCTCGCGCACCTGCGGGCCGAGGTGCGGGGAGATCGCGGCGAACTGCTCGTCCGTGAGCTCGTCCAGCTCGATGCCGTCGCGCTCGCAGGCCTTCACGCACTCCCCCGCGACCTCGTGCGCGACCCGGAAGGGGACGCCCTGCCGCACCAGCCACTCGGCGATGTCCGTGGCCAGCGAGAACCCGGCAGGTGCCAGCTCCGCCAGCCGGTCCCGGTGCACGGTCAGCGTGGCGAGCATGCCCGTGAAGGCGGGCAGCAGCATCTCCAGCTGGTCGCAGGAGTCGAACACGGGCTCCTTGTCCTCCTGCAGGTCGCGGTTGTACGCGAGCGGGAGGGCCTTGAGGGTGGCGAGCAGCCCGGTGAGGTTGCCGATCAGGCGGCCGGACTTGCCCCGGGCCAGCTCGGCGATGTCCGGGTTCTTCTTCTGCGGCATGATCGACGAGCCGGTGGAGAAGGCGTCGTGGAGCGTGACGAAGGAGAACTCCTTGGTGTTCCAGAGGATGATCTCCTCCGCGATCTTCGAGACGTCGACGCCGGTCATGGCCGTGATGAAGGCGAACTCGGCGACGAAGTCCCGGGAGGCGGTCCCGTCGATCGAGTTGGCTGACGAGCCGTGCTCGAAGCCGAGGTCGGCGGCGACGGCCTGCGGGTCGAGGCCCAGCGAGGACCCCGCAAGCGCGCCGGAGCCGTACGGGGAGACCGCCGTACGGGCGTCCCACTGGCGCAGCCGCTCCGCGTCCCGTGAGAGGGCCTGTGCGTGAGCGAGCACGTGGTGGGCGAAGAGCACGGGCTGGGCGTGCTGGAGGTGGGTGCGACCCGGCATGGCTACGTCGGGGTGTGCCTCGGCGAGGCCGACGAGCGCCTCCTGGAGGTCGGCGAGGAGCCCGCCGAGGATGCGGGCGTGATCGCGCAGGTACATGCGGAAGAGCGTCGCGACCTGGTCGTTGCGTGAGCGTCCCGCGCGCAGCTTGCCGCCAAGGTCCGGCCCGAGCCGCTCCAGCAGGCCGCGTTCCAGGGCGGTGTGCACGTCCTCGTCGGCGATGGTGCCGGTGAAGGTGCCGTCGGCCACGTCGCGCTCCAGCTGGTCCAGCCCGCCGGTCATCTGCCGGAGCTCTTCGGCGGTGAGCAGTCCGGCCTTGTGCAGCACGCGGGCGTGCGCGCGGGAGCCGGCGATGTCGTAGGGCGCGAGCCGCCAGTCGAAGTGGACGGAGGCGGAGAGCTTCTCCAGCGCTTCGGACGGCCCGTCGGCGAAGCGCCCGCCCCACAGCCGTACGTCCTGGTCTGCGGCCGCGCCTGGGGTCTGCGGCGCTTCGTTCCCGGTCATGGGGGTGCTCTCCTTGGTGCTCGGTCGCAGACCGCCTCCCCGCCGGGTGCGGCGGGGAGGCGGGTGAAGGTCGGTGCGTACGGCCCTGATGCCGGGCCGGGGACCGCAGACTACTGGGCCAGGTCCCGCTTCGCGGCGATCTTGCTGGACATGCCGAAGAGCTCGATGAAGCCCTTGGACATCGACTGGTCGAAGGTGTCGCCGCTGTCGTACGTCGCGAGGTTGAAGTCGTAGAGCGACTGCTGGGAGCGCCGGCCGGTGACGACGGCCCGTCCGCCGTGCAGCGTCATCCGGATGTCGCCGCTGACGTGCTCGCTGGCCTCGTCGATGAAGCCGTCCAGGGCGCGCTTGAGCGGGGAGAACCACAGGCCGTCGTAGACGAGTTCGGACCACCGCTGCTCGACCTGCCGCTTGAAACGGGCCAGTTCGCGCTCGACGGTCACGCTCTCCAGCTCCTGGTGCGCGGTGATCAGCGCGATGCCGCCCGGGGACTCGTACACCTCCCGGGACTTGATGCCCACCAGCCGGTCCTCGACCATGTCGATCCGGCCGACGCCGTGGGCGCCCGCCCGGTCGTTCAGCTGCTGGATCGCCTGCAGGACGCTCACCGGCTTGCCGTCGAGGGCGACGGGGACGCCCTTCTCGAAGGTGATGATCACCTCGTCGGCCTCGCGCGGGGTCGCCGGGTTCTCGGTGTACTCGTAGACGTCCTCGATCGGGCCGTTCCAGATGTCCTCCAGGAAGCCGGTCTCGACTGCCCGGCCGAAGACGTTCTGGTCGATGGAGTACGGGGACTTCTTGCTCGTCGCGATCGGCAGGCCCTTGTCCTCGCAGAAGGCGATCGCCTTGTCCCGGGTCATGGCGTAGTCCCGGACGGGGGCGATGCACTTCAGGTCGGGGGCGAGGGAGGAGATGCCGGCCTCGAACCGCACCTGGTCGTTGCCTTTGCCGGTGCAGCCGTGGGCGACCGTCGTGGCGCCGTGCTTGTGCGCGGCGTCCACCAGGTGCTTGACGATGGTGGGCCGGGACAGGGCGGAGACCAGCGGGTAGCGGTCCATGTAGAGCGCGTTGGCCTTGATCGCCGGGAGGCAGTACTCGTCGGCGAACTCCTCCTTGGCGTCCGCCACTTCGGCCTCGACGGCACCGCAGGCGAGTGCGCGCTTGCGGATGACGTCCAGGTCCTCGCCTCCCTGGCCGACATCGACGGCGACGGCGACGACCTCGGCCCCGGTCTCCTCGGCGATCCAGCCGATGCAGACGGAGGTGTCAAGGCCGCCGGAGTAGGCGAGTACGACGCGCTCAGTCACGGGGTTCTCCTTACAGTGCATACGCTGATGGGCATAAGTATGCACTCTCCCGTATGCTTCGTCAACGCGCCTGGTCAGAGGCTTGCGAGGGGCCTGAACAAGGTTCCGCGGGCGCCGCCCGAGGCGGTGGCCGTCTCAGCCGGAGCCGCCGCCGAGCTCCTCACGGAGCACCGCCGCGTGGCTGCGCTCCAGCTGCTCCTCCTTCACCGAGGTGAGCAGCGTCAGCGTCCCGCCGTCCGCCCGTTCACGGAGCCGGTCCAGGGCCTCACGGGCCTCCGGCTCCGCCAGTTCGGCCCGGTAGCGCTCGGCGAACTCGGTGAACCGTCCGGGGTCGTGGGCGTACCACTTGCGCAGCTCGGTCGAGGGCGAGACCTGCTTCGCCCACTCGTCCAGCCGTGCGTCCTCCTTCTTCATCCCGCGCGGCCACACCCGGTCCACGAGCACCCTGAGCCCGTCCTGACGGGGCCTGGCCGCCTCGTACACGCGCCGCACTCTCACACGCCTCGCCTGTGTCATGCCTCAAGGGTGGAACGGCGGCGGGCGGACCGCACGGTCGGTGACCTGACGCGGGAGGCCGGTGCCCCTCCCGGCACTAGTGCTCCTTCTGAGCCAGGTTCAACAGGTGGCCCGCGAGGGCCTGCCCGCCGTCAGGGGCGCGGCTGATGAGCAGGAGCGTGTCGTCGCCGGCGATCGTGCCGATGATGTCGTGGACGCCCGCCTGGTCGATGGCCGAGGCGAGGAACTGCGCGGCGCCGGGCGGCGTGCGCAGGACCACCAGGTTCGCCGACGCCTCGGCGGAGATGAGGAGTTCACCTGCGAGGCGCGCCATGCGGGCCTCGCTCGCGGACTCGCCCAGCGGAGCCTTCGGCGTACGGTCCCCGCCCTCGCTGGGGACGGCGTAGATCAGCTCGCCGCCGGTGTTGCGGATCTTCACCGCGCCCAGCTCATCCAGGTCACGGGAGAGCGTGGCCTGCGTGACGGAGAGCCCGTCGTCGGCGAGGAGCTTGGCGAGCTGGCTCTGGGAGCGCACCGGCTGCCGGTTGAGGATGTCGACGATGCGCCGGTGCCGGGCAGTGCGGGTCTGCGGTACGGCCTGGCCCCCGTAACCGTTGCCCAGCTCCCCCTCATGCGCGTACTCCTCGGTCATCGGCCCGGTCCCCTTCGGCTCATGCGCTCGTCTCCCCGCCGTCCACCGCGTCCAGGACCGCGGGGAGGGCCCCGAGGAGAGCGTCCACCTCGTCCTCGGTGACGATCAGCGGCGGAGCGAGCCGTACGACATCCGGCGCGACCGCGTTGACCAGGAACCCCGCATCCTGAGCCGCTTGTTGCACGTGCGGTGCGACGGGCTCGGTGAGCACGATACCCAGCAGGAGTCCCGCCCCGCGGACCTGCTCGACGAGCGGATGTCCGATCGACCAGATCCCGTCACGCAGCCGCTCCCCCAGCCGCCGGGCACGCGCGGGCAGTTCGTCCTCGGCGAGGGTCCGGAGCACCGCCAGCGCAGCCGCACAGGCGACGGGGTTGCCGCCGAAGGTGGAGCCGTGCTGACCGGGCGTCAGCAGCTCCGCCGCCTGACCGAAGAACATCGTCGCGCCCAGCGGAAGACCGCCGCCGAGTCCCTTGGCGAGGGTGATGACGTCCGGTTCCACGCCCTGTGCCTGGCACGCGAACCAGTGGCCGGTACGTCCGATACCTGTCTGGATCTCGTCGATGACGAGGAGCGTCCCGGTGGCACGGGTGATGTCGCGTGCGGCCGCGAGATAGCCCTCGGGCGGCACGACGACGCCGTTCTCCCCCTGCACCGGTTCGATGATCACCAGCGCCGTGTCCGTCGTGACGGCGGCGTTCAGCGCGTCGGCGTCGCCGTAGGGCACATGGGTCACCTCGCCGGGCAGCGGCTCGAACGGCGCCTGCTTCGCGGGCTGTCCCGTCAGCGCGAGCGCTCCCATGGTGCGGCCGTGGAAACCGCCCTCGGTGGCGACCATGTGCGTACGGCCGGTGCGCCGCCCGGCCTTGACGGCGGCCTCGACGGCTTCGGCACCCGAGTTGCAGAAGAAGACCCGGCCCTCGCGGCCCGTCAACTCCAGCAGCCGCTCAGCCAGTTCGACGGGCGGTTCGGCGATGAAGAGGTTGGAGACGTGGCCGAGCGTGGCGACCTGGTCGGAGACCGCTCGTACGACAGCGTCGTGCGCGGTGCCCAGCACGTTGACGGCGATGCCGCCTGTGAAGTCGGTGTAGGCGTTGCCCTGCGCGTCCCACAGGGTGGTGCCGTGACCGTGCGTCAGAGGTATGCGCGGAGTGCCGTAGTTGTCGGTCATGGCCGACTGCCAGCGGTCTGTGAGCTCGGAGTTGGCGGCGCGGGCGGCGCTGCCGGCAAGGGTGCCGCTCGGCGTGGTTCCGGTCGCGGCGCCTGCGCCGGTGCCCGCCGGTTCGTCCGTGGTGGTCATGGCGTGGGCTCCCCCTCACGCTTGTCCGGCACGACCATCGTGCCGATGCCCTCGTCGGTGAAGATCTCCAGCAGGATCGAGTGCGGTACGCGGCCGTCCAGCACGCGTGCGGTGCGCACTCCGTTGCGTACGGCGTGCAGGCAGCCCTCCATCTTGGGGACCATGCCGCTGGCCAGCTCCGGCAGCAGCTTCTCCAGTTCCGCCGCGGTGAGTTGGCTCAGGACCTCGTCGCTGGCCGGCCAGTCCGCGTACAGGCCCTCGACGTCGGTGAGCACCATCAGCGTCTCGGCGCCGAGCGCGGCGGCGAGCGCGGCGGCGGCGGTGTCGGCGTTGACGTTGTAGACGCCGCATCCGTCGCCCGCGGCTGTGCCGTCGGCGCCCTCGGACTCGTCGGACGGGTCGGCGCTGCGTGCGATGGAGGAGATGACGGGGATGCGTCCGTCGTCCAGCAGCGCCTGGATCGCACCGGTCTCTATGCTCTCGATGTCTCCGACGCGGCCGATGTCGACGGCTTCGCCGTCGACGCGGGCATAACGCTTCGTCGCAGCCATGATGTGGGCGTCCTCGCCGGTCATGCCGACGGCGAGCGGCCCGTGCCGGTTGAGGAGATTGACGAGCTCGCGCTGGACCTGGCCCGCGAGGACCATCCGTACGACGTCCATCGTCTCGGGCGTGGTCACGCGGAGACCCGCCTTGAACTCCGACTCCAGCCCCAGCCGCGTGAGTTGGGCGCTGATCTGCGGACCGCCACCGTGCACGACGACGGGACGCAGCCCGGCCTGGCGCAGGAAGACGACGTCCTGCGCGAACGCGGCCTTGAGCTCCTGGTCGACCATGGCGTTGCCGCCGAACTTGATGACGACGGTCCGGCCGTTGTGCCGCGTGAGCCACGGCAGCGCCTCGATGAGCGTCTGCGCCTTGGGCAGCGCGGTGTGCCTGCGAGTGGGATGCACGGGACCGTTCACGAGCTGTACGCGCTGTTCTCGTGGACGTAGTCGGCCGTCAGGTCGTTGGTCCAGATGACGGCGGACTCCGGACCGGCTGCGAGATCCACCGTGATGCCGACCTCGCGGTAGCGCATGTCGACCTTGTCGCGGTCCTCCCCGACCGAGCCGTTCCGGCACACCCAGACGCCGTTGACGGCGACGCCCAACCGGTCGGGCTCGAAGACGGCGCCGGTCGTGCCGATCGCGGAGAGCACCCGGCCCCAGTTGGGGTCCTCGCCGTGCACAGCGCACTTGAGCAGGTTGCTGCGGGCGACGGAGCGGCCGACCTCGACCGCGTCGTCCTCGCTCGCCGCGTTCCTCACCTCGATGCGGATGTCCTTGGAGGCGCCCTCCGCGTCGCGGATGAGCTGCTGCGCCAGGTCGTCGCAGACCGTCCGTACCGCCTCGGTGAACTCCGTGCCGTCCGGGACGACTTCGGCGGCGCCGGAGGCGAGCAGCAGCACCGTGTCGTTGGTGGAGAGGCAGCCGTCGGAGTCGATCCGCTCGAAGGTCGTACGGGACGCGTCGCGCAGCGCGCCGTCCAGCGCGGCGGAGTCCAGGTCGGCGTCGGTGGTCAGCACGACCAGCATCGTGGCGAGCGAAGGGGCGAGCATGCCCGCTCCCTTGGCCATGCCGCCCACCGTCCACCCGCCGGAACCCCGCACCACGGCCGTCTTGTGCACCGTGTCGGTGGTCTTGATCGCAAGGGCGGCCTTCTCACCGCCGTACTCGGAGAGCCGGCCGGCGGCCTCCTCGACTCCCGGCAGCAGCCTGTCCATCGGGAGCCGGGTGCCGATCAGTCCGGTGGAGCAGACGGCGATCTCGCCGGCACCGAGGCCGAGGACCGAAGCGGCCTGCTCCGCGGTGGCGTGCGTGTCCTGGAAGCCGAGCGGGCCCGTACAGGCGTTGGCGCCACCGGAGTTGAGCACGACCGCCGACACCGCGCCGCCCTTGAGTACCTGCTGCGACCAGAGCACCGGCGCGGCCTTGACGCGGTTCGCGGTGAACACGCCCGCGGCCGCGCGGCGGGGACCGTTGTTGACGACGAGCGCCAGGTCCTCCCCGCCGCTCTCCTTGATCCCGGCCGCGACTCCCGCAGCCGTGAACCCCTTTGCCGCTGTCACGCTCACGCTTATTCTCCGTTCGCTTCGCCGCCTGCCGGCCGCGGGTACGTGCCGTGGCTCACGGCGCGGTTCCCACGGCGGGCAGGCCCAGTGCCTCGGGAAGCCCGAGGGCGATGTTCATGCTCTGCACCGCACCGCCGGCGGTGCCCTTGGTGAGGTTGTCGACCGCGCCGACGACGATGAGGCGGCCCGCGTCCGCATCCAGAGCGACCTGCAGCTGAACGCTGTTCGAACCGTGCACGTGGCCGGTCGCCGGCCACGCCCCCTCCGGGAGCAGCGTGACGAACTGCTCGTCCTGGTACGCCTTTTCGTAGACCGCTCGCAGCTCCTCCGCACCGGTGCCCGGCCTCGCCCTCGCACTGCAGGTGGCGAGGATCCCGCGGGACATCGGCGCGAGAGTCGGCGTGAAGGAGACGCTGACCCGCTCGCCCGCCGCCGCGGAGAGGTTCTGCACCATCTCCGGTGTGTGCCGGTGTCCGCCGCCCACTCCGTACGGGCTCATGGAGCCCATCACCTCGCTGCCCAGCAGATGCGGCTTGAGCGCCTTGCCCGCGCCCGAGGTGCCCGTCGCCGCGACGACGACGGCCTCCGGCTCGGCCAGCCCGGCCGCGTAGGCGGGGACGAGCGCCAGTGAGACGGCGGTCGGATAACAGCCCGGGACCGCGATGCGCCTGGACCCCACCAGCGCGGCGCGGGCCCCGGGCAGCTCAGGGAGGCCGTACGGCCAGGTGCCGGCGTGGGGCGTGCCGTAGAAGCGCTGCCACGCCTGTGCGTCCGAGAGACGGAAGTCCGCGCCGCAGTCCACGACGAGCACGCCCTCACCCAGCTCACGTGCCACCGCGGCGGACTGTCCGTGCGGCAGCGCGAGGAAGACGACGTCGTGGCCGGCCAGAGCGGCGACGGTCGTCTCCTCCAGAACCCGGTCCGCGAACGGAGTCAGATGCGGCTGAAGCACCCCGAGGCGGCTGCCCGCGTTGGAGTTGCCGGTGAGCGCCCCGACCTCGACCTCGGGGTGCGAGGCCAGCAGGCGCAGGATCTCCCCGCCCGCGTATCCGCTCGCCCCGGCGACCGCTGCTCGTACTGCCATCGTTCCCTCCTCGTCGCCAGCATGACTATACGTGGCATAGCAGTTTTATGCAAAGCCGTGAATGCGATGAGCCCGGCGGGCGTTCCGGGTCGGCACAGGGGGAGCAGGAACAGATGGAAGAGCAACCCGTACAGCCCCGCACGGTCCCGTGCAGATGAGGAGGAGGAGCGATGCGAGAACCGGTCCCCCATGCCGCGCTGCAGCAGCTGGGCGTGCTCGTGGGCGAGTGGGACATGTGGGCACTCGGCCGGAGGATGGGCCCCGTGCGGTCCTCCTTCACATGGGCGCAGGGCGGCACCTTCCTCCTGCAGCGCACCGACCTGGTGGCGCGGAGCTCCGTACCGGCCGAGTGGGAGGGACACCTGCCCTTCCCCACCGTGACCATGACCGGCTATGACGACTCCGCGGAGGGGTTCACGACGCTCTACGCCGACGGCCGCGGTGTGGCCCGCGTGTACGGGACGTCCCTCGACGACGGCGTGTGGACGATGTGGCGCGCGGCCGAGGGCTTCCATCAGCGCTTCACGGCGACCGTGGACGAGTCCGGTGGCAGGTTCACCGGCGGCTGGGAGTGGTCGGCCGACGGTACGGACTGGGAGAGGGACTTCGACGTGACGTACGTCCGGGCCGGATGAGCACCTGAGGGCGGCGGGCGGCCGGGCCAGGGCGGCGGAGCCGCTGCGGCGGGCGGTCGCCCGGTCCGGCGCCCGCAGGCATGCGTCCTTCCGCGCCGGTCACAGTCCGCCGGTCACCGCCTGCCGGACGCCGAGCGCGCCGCGCGGGCCAGCAGCAGTTCCTTCTCGCGCACGTTGCGTGCGAGGGACGCCGCGCGCTCGAACTCGGCGCGTGCTTCGTCGGTACGCCCCTGGCGCTCCAGAAGATCGCCGCGGACGCTGGGAAGCAAGTGGTAGTCCTTCAGGGCCGGTTCGTCCTCAAGGGCGTCCAGGATCTCCAGGCCGGCCGCGGGACCGCGCGCCATGGAGACGGCGACCGCCCGGTTCAGCTCGATCACCGGGGACGGCGTCAGGGCGGTCAGCTGCCCGTAGAGCGTCGCGATCGCCGTCCAGTCGGTGTCGTCGTAACGCACGGCCTGCGCATGGCACGCGGCGATCGCGGCCTGGAGCGAGTACGGCCCGCGTCCGGCGCGGTGCAAGGCGTCCAGGCCGCGCCGCATCAGCAGCCGGTTCCACCGGGCGCGGTTCTGGTCGGCGAGCAGCACGGGCTCGCCGCCGGGTCCGGTACGGGCGGGAATGCGGGAGGCCTGGAACTCCAGGAGCGCGGCCAGGCCGTGCACCTCGGCCTCCGCGGGCATCAGGCCCTGCAGGACGCGGGCCAGACGGAGCGCCTCCTCGCAGAGGGCGGGGCGCACCCAGTCCTCACCGGAGGTCGCGGAGTAGCCCTCGTTGAAGACCAGGTAGATCACTTCGAGGACGGAGGAGAGCCGGGCGTCGCGGTCGGGCCCGCCGGGGACCTCGAAGGTCACCCCGGACTCGGCCAGTGACCGTTTCGCCCGGACGATCCGCTGGGCGACCGTCTTCTCCGAGGTCAGGAAGGCACGGGCGATCTCCGGCGTCGTCAGGCCGCCGAGCAGCCGCAGGGTGAGCGCGATACGGGCGTGCGTCGGGAGGACGGGGTGGCATGCGGTGAAGATCAGCCGGAGCAGGTCGTCGTCGATGTCCTCTTCGGCCGACGCCTCCGGCCCGGGCGACGAGGGCCCGTCGCCGGGGACGGCGGACACGTCCTCCAGGGCACGGCCGACCTCCGCGAGCTTGCGGGCGTAGGTCTCCCTGCGGCGTACGAGATCGACCGCCCGGTGCTTCGCCGTGGCCGTGAGCCAGGCGCCCGGTCTGTCAGGGACGCCGGACTCCGGCCACTGCTCCAGCGCCGCGAGCAGCGCGTCCTGCGCGAGTTCCTCGGCGAGGCCGACGTCCCGCACGATGCGGGTGACAGCGGCGATGATCCGCGGCGATTCGATCCTGAATGCCGCTTCGACCGTCTCTGTCACGCTTCCTGCTGTCACGGCCCCCCATCACAGCAGCCGCCCGCGAAGCGGACAAGCGCGGCTCCGGCCGGTCAGCCCTCGTCGAGCTGCCGGACCTCGGCCGTGACCTCCCACTCCGCCGGGTGGATCTCCAGGAACCGCCTGGCCCACTCCATGGCCTCGGCCTTGTCCTTGCACTGCGAGAGCGAGTAGCCGCCGACGACCTCCTTGCTCTCGGTGAAGGGCCCGTCGGTGTAGCTCAGTTTGCCGCCGGACCAGGTGATCCGGGTCGCTTCGGACGTCGGGGTGAGGCCGGCGGTGTCCAGCATGACGCCGGCCTTGGTGATCTCCTCCAGCAGAGCGTTCATGCGCTCCTGGAACTCGGGTCCCGGAGCCTCCTCGGGGAGGTTCTGCTCGTCCACACGGATCATCGTCAGAAAGCGCGGCATGGTGACTCCTCGGTCGGGACGGCGGGGCCTTCCCCCGCCTCTCACCTGTGCGTCGAACGGGAGACGCCCGGATCGACATCCCCGGCGGAATTCTTCTGAGAATTCCCGGCGGCCGCCTCCCGAGCGTGCCGGTCACCGGTCCGCGTCACCGGCCCGTGCCCCCGCGGCGGCCCATGCCTGTGCCCGTGCCAGCATCTCGACGCCGAGACCGCTGACCATGAGCCGCTCCTTCGCGTTCGCCATGAGAGCCGCCGTCCAGCGGGTCGGGCCGCCGTCGGCGATGCTCACCGCCTCCCCGCCGGGGGTGGTCAGGCGCAGTTCGAAGCAGGCGCCCGCGTAGTAGCCACGGCCGCGGGTGCGGTCGTCGTCGAAGCCCGCCGTCACCTCGGGGTGTTCGCGGGCGATCCGCTCCAGTACGTGCTCGCGCAGCGCCGCCCGGTGCCGGCCGTCCGTCAGATCGGTGACCGAGACGTGCAGCCGCCACGAGTGGGGTGCCAGGTCCACGAGCCGCCCGAGGACGTCGATGTGTGCGGTGATGTGCTCGGCCAGCGCAGACGTCTCGAAGCGGAAGGAACCCTCGTCCCGCCCGGCCGTGCACATGCCCAGCAGCGTGAAGTGCGCCGTCATGCCGGGCGAGTCGAACATCTGAGCCCGCACCACACGGTGCACCGCCGCCAGCCGGACCGGCAGCCGGGAGCGGCGGTCCGTACGCAGCAGGTCCTGCCGGCGTACGGCGCACTCCAGGGCCAGGGCGTTCGTGGCGTCGGCGACGACTTCCGTGTTCCGGACGGTGCTCACGACCTTGTGCTGGTCGACGGTCGCCACCGCCGAGTTCGTACCAAGAGGGCACAGCGGCGACAGTGTGAGGCTGGTGAAACCGTGGCCGGCGAGGCGCCGATGGAGCAGGAGCTCCACCTCGGCGAGGGCCGCCGGGTGCACATCCGAGGGACCGGTGAACCTGTTGCGCGCGTACTGCGCCATGAGCCGGGCGGGGGTGACGGCCGCCGCGCGCCGCTTGAAAGCCGCGAGCAGCAGGGTCTGCAGGTCCGGTGGTGACAGGCGCTCGGCCAGAGCTGCCATGAGCCCGCCCGAGCGCGCCTCGCGCAGGACCCGTCCCAGATGCGGGTCCGGCTCTTCCGGCGCGGTCATCCCGTCCTCCTCGCGGTCGGCAGCCACTCCGCCTCATCGTGGCGCAGCAGCGGCCCGTGGCCGTAACGGTTTTCCGCGGGCCCGTCGTGTGCGCGCGTACGGTTGCCGCGGCGGGGCCCGCGGGCGTCGCGGTCGGCGTCTCGCGGCATGAGCTTTTCTTCGCCCGCCCATGGGCCCCGGCGCCCGGCACGGCGGCCCTGCGCTCATTCGGCTGCGTATGCGGGGACACGGGGTGCACCGAGGACGTCGGACTGCCCCCGGCCCGCTTCCCGGGGCCGCCCGGGTCCCGGTCCGCGACCGGTTCTCGCACCCGGGCACGGCACCCTGCCCCGGCCGGTCAGTTCTCCAGGTTCAGGCTCCACTCCCCCGCCCGTCCGGACAGGGTGATGAGGGAGAGCGGCTGGGCGTCGACGTGCCAGTACGACTGGGGCGGCGCCTTCAGTACGTAGCACAGCGCTGCCCGCATCACGCCGGGCTCGGTCACCGCGACGATCCAGCTGCCGTCGCCCACCGGGCGGGTGTCGAGCCAGCCGCCGATGCGCTGGATGAAGGTCATCAGGGACTCACCGCCGTGCGGCGCGGAGCGCGGGTCCGAGAGCCAGCTCTGCACGGACTGCGGCTCGCGTGCCGCGACCTCCCTGAGGGTGTAGCCGCTCCAGCGGCCCATGTCGCAGTCGCGCAGGGCGGGCTGCGCGACCGGGGAGAGGCCGAGGGACAGCCCGGTCTCCCGGCAGCGCACGGACGGCGAGCAGTAGCGCAGCTCGGCGGCGGCCAGATGGGAGAGGGACGGTCCGGCCCTTTTGACCTCGTGCCATCCGGCCGCGTCGAGGGAACGGCTGTCCCCGAAACGCACGTCGAGCACGGATGAGCTCCGGCTGGATGCCAGAAGGGTGAGGCGAAGGGCCATCCGGCGATCGTAGAGCGATCGGCGCCCGTCTTCGATAGGACATTCGTCATGCCCGCCCCTGCTCGGGGGCGTCCTCTGGTGGACACCCCCGCGCGGGAGCGGTGCAATGAAAGCGCACGTCACCAAAGCGGTCATCGCGGTCATAGCGGGGACACGCACCTGAAAGCAGCGGGCACGGGAGAGTGCGTTCGTGGAGCTGGACGAGGTGACCGACGAGTTGTACGGGCTGCGGCCGCAGGAGTTCACCGCCGCCCGCGACGACCGCGCGCAGCGCGCCCGTGCCGACGGGCAGCGGGAACTGGCGAAGCAGATCCGCGCCCTGCGCCGTCCCACGATCGCCGCGTGGGCGAGCAATCTGCTGGTACGGGAGCAGGGTGAGCAGGTCGCACCGCTGCTGCGTCTCGGCGAGGAACTGCGCGGCGCACACCGGAACCTGGACGGGGACGAGCTGCGGCTGCTCTCGCGCCGGCAGCACCAACTGGTGAACGCCCTGTCCAAGGAGGCGGAACGGCTCGCCTCGCAGGACGGCGTCCCCCTCGGACCGCAGGCGCAGCAGGAGGTGGCACAGACGCTCCACGCGGTGCTCACGGACCCGGACGCGGCGCAGGAATGGGCGGCGGGGCGGCTGTCGAAACCGCTGGCCGCCACCGCCGGTTTCGACGCCGCGGCGCGCGAGGTGGCTGAGGCACCTGCCTCGGCCCGCAGGAGCGGGAAACCTGGGCGGAAGGGGGCGAAGGAGCCGCAGAAGGCGAAGGCGGGCGGCGGGGCGAAGCAGCGGACGGGCGCCGACGGCGGCGTCAAGGCTCCCGGCGGGACCGGAGACACCGGAAGGACCAGGGAAACCACGGAAGCCAGGGAGTCCCGGGCCGCCCGGGAAGCCGCCCGAAGGACCGCACGGGAGGCCGCCGATGAGGCACACCGGCGCCGGCGGGAGGCGGACGCGGCGTCCGAGGAGGCAGCGGCGGCACGCGCTGCACGCGAGGAGGCCGAGGAGCGGGCAGAGCGGCTGCGCGGTGAGATGCGGGAGGCCGAGGAAGCCCGTAAGCAGTCGCGGAAGCGCGAGCGGGAAGCGGACCGTGCCGAGCGGGAGGCACGGCGCCGTGCGGAGGCCGCCGAGGCGGCGGAGGAACGCGCCCGCCGGGAGGCGGCGGGTACCGGCCGGGAGGCGGGCGCGGCCCGCGGCGGACGGTGAGGCGGGCTCACGCTCCGCCCGGCGTCACCGGCATGCCCGTCCTCCCGCGGCCCTGCGTGCGCCGGAGCAGGCCGCTTTCCCGGCGCCCCGGGGTCCCGTACCGGTCACCCCTGCCGGGGCCGTTCGCGGACCACGTCCCGTGGCCGCTTGTCGTGGCGCAGCCCGAGGAAACGCGGGTGCCGCAGCCTCCCGTCCCGCGTCCACTCGGTGAAGCCGGTCTCCGCGACGAGTTCCGGTGCGGCCCAGTGCGCCCCCTTCTCGCGCACCGGGTCGGCGAACGGCGAGCGCCGCGTGGCCAGTTCGTCCAGCCTGCGCCGCAGGTCGAGCAGGGTGGCCTGGTCGTAGCCGGTGCCGACCTTGCCCGCGTAGCGCAGCCGGCCGTCCTCGTAGTAGCCGAGCAGCAGCGCGCCGAACCCGGCTCTGCTGCCCGCGGGTTCGGTGAAGCCGCCGATGACGAACTCCTGCCCCTTCGCGCACTTCAGCTTCAGCCAGTCCGGCGAACGGCGCGTCACATACCGTCCTTCGGCGACCTTGGCGATGAGTCCCTCCCAGCCGCGGCGGCACGCCTCGTCCAGCAGACGCTGCCCGCCCTCGTTGCGGTGGGTGGTGAATCGCAGCGGACCGCCGAAGCTCAGCGCCGCGCGCAGCAGCGACTTGCGGGTACGCAGCGGCAGCGCACGCACGTCCGTCCCCTCCAGCCGCAGCAGGTCGAAGAGGTAGTAGGTGACGGCGACCCCGCTGGCGCGCGCCTGATGCGGATCGGTCAGCTGCATCCGCTGCTGGAGCCGCGCGAAGTCCGTGCGGCCCTCGCTGAACGCGACGATCTCGCCGTCGACGGTGAAGTCCGGGCAGTCCTGCGCGGTCAGGGCGTCGGCGATCTCCGGGTAGGTGCCGTTCAGGGATCGGCCCGTACGGGAGAGGAGCCGCACTGTTCCCCCTTCGCGTACGGCGAGGACACGTACGCCGTCGAGTTTGCGCTCGAAGATCCAGCCGCCGCGGGCGAACTCACGGCGGTCGCTGAGGGTGGCGAGCATGGGGCGGGCGGCGAGTTCCGCGCCCGGGGCCGCCTCACGGAGCCTGCTGCGCTGCTCGGCGGGCAGCCGGTCCAGCGGTGTGCTCATCGCTGCTCCCAGGTTCCCGTGGCTGCGGGGGATTCCGCCGGTCCCGTGGCCGGCATGGCCGGCTCCTCACTGTCGCGGGTGGCAGGTACCCCGGCAGGTACGGGCCATGCGACGGTCACGCCGTACGCGCCCGCGCCCGGTTCCCGGTGCCCGCGGCGGCCGGACAGCCCGCAGCGGGCCGGTCAGCCGAGCACTTCGTCGCAGGCCGTGCGCAGCCGCCGTACCCCTTCGGCGATCTCGCTGCCGCCGGCCGCCGGCGCGAAGCTCAGGCGCAGGTGCCGGGCGGCGGGCTCGGCGGCGAAGTAGGGCCGCCCCGGGGCGACGGCGACTCCGGCGCGCAGCGCGGCGCCCGCGAGCGCGTCCTCGTCAGAGCCGTCCGGGAGCCGGAGCCACAGGTGGTAGCCGCCGAGCGGCGCGTGCGCCACGGGCAGGCCGGGCAGCTCACGCGTGAGGGCGGTGAGGAGGACCTCGCGCCGCTCGCGCAGCCGGGCGGCGACGGTGCGGAGGTGACGCGGCCAGGCGGGCGCGCCGACGAGTTCGAGCGCCGCCTCCTGCAGCGGCCGGGAGACGAAGAAGCTGTCCACCGTCTGCACGGCGCGCAGCCGCTCCAGGGCAGGCCCGCGTGCCGAGAGCGCCCCGACGCGCAGGCTGGGCGATGTGGCCTTCGTCAGCGAGCACAGGTGCACGACTCTGCCGTCCGGGTCCGACGAACGGAGCGTCGGCGGAAGCGGGCCCGCGTCCTCGTGGGCGAGGTGACGGGCGAAGTCGTCCTCGACGACGAACGCGCCCGCCTGCCTTGCGGCGCGCAGCACGGCAGCGCGGCGTTCCGGACCGAGCACGGCGCCGGTCGGGTTCTGGAAGAGCGGCTGGCAGACGAAGACGCGTGCGCCGCTCGCGCGGAACGCGCCTTCGAGGAGCCCGGGCCGCACCCCTTCGGTGTCGACCGGCACCGGGACGGGACGCAGACCGGAGGCGCGCGCGGCTGCGAGCAGCCCCGGATAGGTCGGGGACTCGACGAGAACCGCGGCACCGGGCGCGGCCAGGGCCCGCAGTGCGGTGGTGACGGCGCTCTGGCCGCCGGCGGTGATCAGTACGTCCGCGGCCGTGACGCTTCCCTCGGGGCCGCCGATCTCGCGCGCGAACCAGCCACGCAGCTCCTCCACGCCGGGCACCGGTGGCCGGTCCCAGGCGCCGGGCCTGCGCCCGGCGCGGGCCAGCGCGGCGGCCAGCGCCCTCTCGGGCCGCAGGTTCGCCGGCAGGTAGCCGCCGCTGAGTTCGATGACGCCGGGCGGCGGCTCGGCCAGCGTGGCCAGTACGCCTTCGGCGTCGACGCTGCGCGGCACCTGGTCCGCGGAGGCGTCGGCACTCAGCGCGACCTCCTGCCAGGAGGTGTCGCCCCTCTCGGGGGGTGCCGCGCCGGTGCCCGCCCGGAACACCCCTGCGCCGGGCCGGGTGACGACGAGGCCCTCCGCTGCCAGCCTGGCGAGTGCCCTGGAGACGGTGACCGGACTGACCCGGTGCCGCTCGACCAGCAGCCGGCTCGACGGCAGCTTCTCACCGGCAGAGTAGCGGTCCATCTCGCGACGCAGGGTTCCTGCCAGTTCAGCCACGCTGCTACGCTCTTGCATGGAAGCAGAGAATAGCGCTACCGCGCGCGAAGCGATAGCAGTTCCGGGTGCGGCTCGGGCACACACAGCCGGGACCCCGGCCCGCGCCGGGTCAACCTCCGGCCCGGCTGGCACGGAGGACCCCGCACCGTCTCATGCTCAAGTGACCCGGCAGCGGGGCGGCGGACTCGTCCTCGCTTCCCTGGGCGTCACCTGCTTCTCCCTCACGCTTCCCGCCACCGCGTGGGCGCTCGAAGGCTTCGGCCCCTGGTCTGCGACGTCGCTGCGGGTCGTCCTCGCCGGCCTGGCCGCATGCCTGCTGCTCGCCGTGCTGAGGGTTCCCGTACCGGCCCGGCGGCACTGGCCGTGGCTGGCCGTCTCCGCGTCCGGCGTCATGATCGGCTTTCCGCTGCTGACGACGCTCGCGCTGCAGACCTCCTCCACCGCGCACGTCGCCGTCGTCGTCGGTCTGCTGCCGCTCACGACCGCGCTGTACTCCTCGCTGCGTACGGGCTCCCGGCCGTCCCCCGTCTTCTGGGCGGCGGCCCTCGCGGGTGCCGCCGCCGTGCTGGCCTTCGCCGTGCACGAGAGCGGCGGCGTCCCCGCCACCGGCGACCTCTACCTGGTCGCGGCCCTGCTGCTCTGCGCGGCGGGCTACGGGGAGGGCGGCCGGCTCGCGCGTGAACTGTCGGGCCTCCAGGTGATCGGCTGGGCGCTGGCGGGCTGTCTGCCGCTGGCCGTTCCCGCCGCCCTCGTCTCACTGCTGGCCGAGCCCGCGCATCCGACCGTGCACGCGGTGGCCGGTCTGGCGTGGGTGGCCACCGGATCGCAGCTGCTGGGACTCCTGCTGTGGTACCGGGGCATGGGCCTCGCCGGTGTGGCACGGGCCAGCCAGACGCAGCTCGCGCAGCCGCTGCTCACGCTGGCCTGGTCGGTGCTGCTGCTCGGCGAGCACCTTCCGCCCGCCGCTCCCGCGACCGCCGTCGCCGTGCTGCTCTGCATCGTCGTCGTGCACAGAGCCCGTACATGACGGAGCACGGACAGCCCATCCGGCTTAGACTTATCTGTACGGACAGCACACCACGGACTGTACGGATATTCCGGTGCATCCCCTGCGAACAGGAGGGCCCTCCTGATGCGAGCGAACACGGGCGACCGTCTGCTGGTGCACGGCCGGGTCGTGGGTGAGCACGACCGTGAGGCGGAGATCGTCGAGGTGCTCGGCAGGGACGGCGAGCCGCCGTTCCGCGTGCGCTTCGAGGACGGGCACGAGGCAGTGGTCTCACCAGGACCCGACTCCGTCGTACAGGAACGCAAGTCCAAGCATCACGCCTGACCGGCCGCGGCACCGCCGGGGCCGGAGGTGCGCTGCGGCAGCTTGCCCCTCGCCGGCCGCTACCGCCGCCGCGGATAGTGGTCGGCGACGACGCGGTCCATCGCGCCGATGGTGTCCTCCGAGACCTCCTTGGCCGAGAAGAAGGCATGCCCCCGCACCTCGGGCAGTGAGTCGCAGTACGTGAGGTGGCGCGAGAGTTCCGCCGGGTCCTGCCACGGCTCGGGCTGGGCGGGGTCACCGGCCTTGTAGAGGGCTTCGCCGATGAAGAGCCGCGTCCGCGTCCCCCGTACGGTCTCCGCCCACCACGGAGCGAGCTTCGAGTAGTCCGCGACCTCGAAGCCCATGTGCCAGTAGAGCTGCGGGATGACGTAGTCGATCCGGCCCTCGCGCACCCACTTGCGGGTGTCCGCGTACAGGTCGTCGTACGTCTGCACCTGCGCGGCGCTGTCCGAGCCCGCGGGATCGCTCGACTTGTTGCGCCACACGCCGAACGGGCTGATCCCGAAGGGCAGCCCCGGCCTGATGCGGCGGATGCGCCGGGCCGCCTCCTCCACCAGCAGGTCGATGTTGTCGCGGCGCCAGGCGGCCCGGTCCGGGAATCCCCTGCCGTACTCCTCGTACGCGGCGTCGTCGTCGAAGGTCTCCCCCTCGACCGGATAGGGGTAGAAGTAGTCGTCCCAGTGGACACCGTCGATGTCGTAGCGCCGCACCGCGTCGAGCATGGCGTCCTGCACGAAGCGCCTGACCTGCGGCAGGCCGGGGTTGTAGTAGAGCTTGCCGCCGTAGCGGACCACCCAGTCCGGGTGGCGGCGGGCCGGATGGGAGGCCACGAGCTTCCCCGGGTCGTCGTGGAGTGCGATGCGGTACGGGTTGAACCACGTCTCCACGGCCAGACCCCGGCGGTGCGCCTCACGGACCACGAAGCCCAGCGGGTCCCATCCCGGGTTCTTGCCCTGTACGCCGGTGAGCCACTCCGACCACGGTTCGTGCCGCGAGGGCCACAGCGCGTCGGCGGTCGGCCTGGCCTGGAACCAGACGGTGTTGAGCCGGCGGCGCTTCGCGGCGTCCAGGTGGGCGAGCAGCTCGGCCTGCTGCTCACGCGGCGTCAGGTCGGCGGCGCTGGGCCAGTCCCGGTTGTCGACCGTCGCGATCCACATGCCGCGCAGTTCGCGGTCACCGCCGTCGTGGCCGTATTCCGGGGCCCGGCGCTCCCGTGCTCGCTGCCGTTCCTGCGCCGTGGCGTCGAGGTTCGAGGAGCCGGCCACGCCTGTCAGCGCGCCTGCCGAACCCGCCGCGAAGCTTCTGCGTGTGATGCGCCGCATCGGCTTTCCCTTCCCCCTTCGTCGTCGCCCGGGGCTTCCGTACGCCCTCTCCAGGCCTCCCTTTCATGGTCGCTCCGCCGGGCCGGTGGTCGGTGGCCCTCGCCGGTGCGCTCCCGCACAACGGAGTGGTGGAGACCAATTCGACGATGCTCCCGTGGCCGTGGCGCGCGTACAAGTCCCCGCGCGGGCTTTCGCCCCCGCCCCGCGAGGCGGGCGTCGTCGGGGGTAACGTCGTGGGCGGCGTGGGAGCCACCCCCGTACACATTCCGGGGGAGGGACAGGGCTGTCCCTCGGGGGGGCCGTTCCTCCAGGGCCGTCACGCCCGTCACGCCTGGGACCAGAGGATCAGCGAAAGGCACGAGGTGACGGACATCGAACGCGTCGGAGTGGTGGGCTGCGGCCAGATGGGCTCGGGCATCGCCGAGGTGTGTGCACGGGCCGGACTGGACGTCATGGTCGCCGAGACCACCGGCGAGGCCCTGGAGCTGGGCCGGACACGGCTGGCGAACTCCCTCGGCAAGGCCGCGGAGCGCGGAAAGATCACCGAGAACGAGCGGGACACCACGCTCGACCGGCTCGCTTTCACCACGGACCTCGGCGACTTCGCCGACCGCGACCTCGTCATCGAGGCCGTGATCGAGAACGAGCAGGTCAAGACGGAGATCTTCCAGGTGCTCGACCAGGTCGTCACCCGGCCCGACGCCGTCCTCGCCTCCAACACCTCCTCGATCCCGCTGGTCAAACTCGCGGTGGCGACCTCACGCCCCGACCAGGTCATCGGCATCCACTTCTTCAACCCCGCGCCGGTGCAGAAGCTCGTCGAGATCATTCCGGCTCTCACCACCGGGGACGAGACGATCAAGCGGGCGGAGGCGGCCGTCACCGGCATCCTCGGCAAGCACACGATCCGCGCCCAGGACCGCTCCGGCTTCGTCGTCAACGCCCTGCTGATCCCGTATCTGCTCTCCGCGGTCAGGATGTTCGAGTCCGGGATCGCGAGCCGCGAGGACATCGACAACGGCATGGAGCTCGGCTGCGCGCACCCGATGGGACCGCTGAAGCTCACCGACCTGATCGGTCTCGACACCGTCGCCTCGGTCGCCGACTCGATGTACGCGGAGTTCAAGGAGCCGCTGTACGCCGCTCCCCCGCTGCTGCAGCGGATGGTGGACGCGGGACGCCTCGGCCGAAAGGCGGGCGCGGGCTTCTACGCCTACAGCTGACGGCTCGTGGCTCCTGCCCGGGCTACGGGCAGGAGCACGCCAACGGCACGTACGCGTCCGCTCGTCCGGGCGGCGGATCGTGCCGCGGCCCGTGCACACTGCAGCGGTCGTTGCGCAGCGCGAGCAGAGCGACGTCGTCGGGAAGACGGCCGCCGGCGTGCCGCAGCAGGGACCGGCGCACATGGTCGACCAGCTCCGCCGGACCGGCCGCGCCCGCCGCTGCGGACCCGTCCCCGCGCGCCGCCCGGCGGCCGCCTCGCGCTCTGCGTCCGGCGAGGGCGGCCGTGAGCGCCTCGGGCAGCGGGAAGGTCCTCCCGTCGGCGTCACGTGCGTCCTCGGCCCCGTCGGTGTAGAAGAACAGCGCCTCGCCCGGCGGCAGTTGGAGATGCCGGGGCTCCGGGCCCTCCGGCGGCAGAGGCAGCATCCCGAGCGGCGGGACCGGTTCGGCGGTGGAGACCAGTTCGCTGCGGCACTCCCCGCGGGGACCGGGAACGAGCCGGTACGGCCAGGGGTGACCGCAGTTGACGGCGGTGACCGTGCCGTCGGCCCGCACCTCCAGCAGCAGCACTGTCACGAACTCCTCGTCCACGGGCTCCGCTTCGGCACTCACCTCGCCCGTACCCCCGCCTGAGCCCGGCCGTTCCGCCCGGCCCGCGCACGCGTACCGGCGGGCCGCGAGATGCCGGTCCAGCGCACGCTCCAGACGGTGCGGCACCCGCTCCAGACGCGGTTCGTCGTGTGCGGCCTCGCGGAAGCAGCCGAGCACCGCCGCGACCGTGCTGACCGCTCCGAGCCCGTGGCCCCGCACGTCGCCGATCACGACACGCACTCCGTGCACGGTGGCCACCGCGTCGTACAGGTCCCCGCCCACGGCCGCACCGCGGGCCGCCGAGAGATATCCGGCGGCGACGGTGAAGCCCTCGATCCGGGGCGGCAGCGGTCTTATCAGCGCCTGCTGTGCGGCGGTCGCCACCTCGCGGGTACGGGCGAGCTCGTCGGTGAGGCGTGCGCGCCGCCGCACCGTGTAGCAACTCGCCATCGCCACGCAGACGATGGCCGCACACATGCCGGCTCTGCTGCCGATGTCCTCGTAGACCGGTACGGAGCCCAGCGGATAGAGGGCGATGAGCGCGCAGCCGCCTCCGAGCCACACACCTGTGCGTGCCCCCGTGCCGGCGCACGCCAGCGCGGGTGTTGCAGCCAGCAAGGCCACGCAGTGTGTGCCCTCGGGCAGCACGAGCTCCAGCAGCAGCACGGCCGCGGCCCACACGGCCGGCACCGCGAAGACCGCCGCCCTGCGCACGCTCCGCGGGCTTGCGGAGACCTTCGGCTGTGCCTTCGTGGCCTCCGCGGCCTTTGCCGCCTTTGCCGCCTTCGCGGCCCTAGCGGCCTTCTCCTCGGCGAGGCCGGGGCTCGTGACGCCTGCGCGCGATGCCTGGTCTCCGGTCATACGGATGGTCCCTCCGGCCTCCGGGACGATCGCGCGCCCCGCCCGTGCTGCTGTCCGACTCCCCTCCCCCCGCAACCCCCTGCGACCAGCACGATGGTGTCCGACCCGACGACCGGGATGACCAAGGTCCGGCATTCCTCACACGATTGAGTGAGCCGGCGCGTGACTGTGCGGTGCCATGTCCCGCGTACGGCCGTCAACGGCCCGGCCCCTGGCGGGAACCAGGGGCCGGGCCGGGAGCGCGGATGTGTCCCAGGACGTGCCGGAAGACCACCTCAGGGCCGTCTCAGGACGTGTGTCAGGACTGAGCCGGAGCCTCCGCTCCGCGCAGCACCGCGCCGGTGCGCTCGACCGCCGAGGCGACCGCGGAGTCCCGAGCCGCCGAGGCCTCGTCGGCCGTCAGCGTGCGGTCGCTCGCGCGGAACCGCAGCGCGTACGCCAGCGACTTCTTGCCGCCGCCGACCTGTTCACCGGTGAAGACGTCGAACAGCCGCACCGATTCGAGGAGTTCGCCGGCGCCCTCACGCAGGGCGGTCTCCACCCGTGCCGCCGGAACGGACTCGTCGACGACCAGTGCGACGTCCCGCGTCGCCACCGGGAAACCGGACACCCGCGGAGCCGGCACGACCCCGCCGCCCGCCTTCCCGACGGCGTCGAGGTCGAGCTCCATCGCACAGGAACGCTGCGGCAGCCCGAGGGCCTTGACGGCACGCGGGTGCAGTTCACCGGCGTACCCGACCAGCGTCCCCTCGCCGTCGCCGTCCGGACCGCCGACGTGGAGTGCCGCGCAGCGGCCGGGGTGCCACGGTTCGTGCCGGGCGCTGCGCACGGTGAGTTCGGCTCCGGCCGCCCGCGCGACCGTACGGGCGGCCTCGATCGCGTCGGCCCAGACGGACGGGCGGCCCTCGCCCCACCAGCCCGGCTGCTCCCGGGGGCCGGCGAGCACCGCGGCGGCATGCAGCGGCTGGCGCGGCAGCGCCGTCTCCAGCGAGGCGATCTCCTCGTCCGCGGGACGGGCGTCGACGCGGAGCCTCGCGGCCCGGGTCTCGCGCCCCGTGGGCAGGAAGACCAGACCGGTCTCGAAGAGGGCGAGCCCTCCCTGACTGCCCTGGCTGCCGCGGCCGTCGTTGCGTCGCAGCGCCGCGAGGAGGCCCGGCAGCAGCGTGGTGCGCAGCGACGGCTCCTCGTCGGAGAGCGGGTTGACCAGCGTGACCGTACGGCGGCGGGAGTCCTCCTGCGACAGGCCGAGCTGGTCGAAGGAACCCTGCCCGACGAAGGGGTAGTTGAGCGCCTCGGTGTAGCCGGCACCGGCCAGCGCACGCCCGACCCGGCGGTGCAGACGCTGCCGCTCGGTCAGGCCCCGGCCGGCGGGCGGCCTCGGCAGGGTGGAGGGCAGGTTCTCATAGCCCTCCAGGCGGATGACCTCTTCGGCGAGGTCGTTGGGGTCGGTGAGGTCGGAACGCCAGGACGGCACGGTCACGGTCAGCTCGTCCTGCCCGTACACGTCGCACCCCACCTGGAGCAGATGGTGCACGACCGTCTCCCGGGCATAGCCGACGCCCGCGACCCGGCCCGGGTGGGTTGCCGGGATCTTGATGGTGTGCGGCCCGTGCGGCGTGACGAACCCGGTGACTCCGGGGTCGGCACTGCCGCCGGCCAGCAGCACCAGCAGGTCGACGGTGCGCTGGGCGGCCGCCGCGGCGGCCTCCGGGTCGACGCCGCGCTCGAAACGGCGGGACGCCTCGGAGGAGATCTTGTGACGCCGGCTGGTACGGGCGACGGTGACGGGATCGAAGTGGGCGGCCTCCACGACGACTTCGGTCGTCCCGCGCCACTCACCGCTCTCCGGGTCCTGCTCCGGGTCGGCGATCTCGCTGTTGCCGCCGCCCATCACACCGGCGAGGCCGATGGGCCCGGAGTCGTCGGCGATGACGAGGTCTTCGGCGTCCAGCTTCCGCTCCGTGCCGTCGAGGGTGGTGAGCCGCTCGCCGGGGGTGGCCCGGCGGACCGTGATCGGACCGTCCAGCCGGGACCGGTCGTAGGCGTGCAGCGGCGAACCCAGCTCCAGCATCACGTAGTTGGTGATGTCGACGGCCAGCGAGACGGGCCGCATGCCCGACTTCTGCAGCCGCCGCTGAAGCCACAGAGGCGATGTTGCCTCCGGCCGCAGACCCGTGACGACGCGGGCGGAGAAGCGGTCGCAGCCCTTCGGGTCCGACACGTTCACCTGGAAGCCCTGGGCGTTGGGCGTGGGCACGTCCAAAAGCGCGGGGTCGCGCAGCTGCTGCCCGTACGCGGTCGCCGTCTCCCGCGCGATGCCGCGCATCGACAGGCAGTAGCCGCGGTCGGGGGTGACGGCGATGTCCAGTACCTCGTCGACGAGTTCGAGCAGCTCGACGGCGTCGGCGCCCGGCTCGTACTCCGGCGGGAGCACGATGATGCCCGAGTGGTCCTCACCCATGTCCAGCTCGGCGGCGGAGCAGATCATGCCCTCGGAGACCTTGCCGTAGGTCTTGCGGGCGCTGATCGCGAAGTCGCCGGGCAGCACCGCTCCGGGCAGCACGACGACCACCTTGTCGCCCACGCGGAAGTTGGTCGCGCCGCAGACGATGTTCTGCGGTGCGCCGGTCCCGTTGGCCTCCCCGACGTCGACCTGGCAGTAGCGGATCGGCTTCTTGAACTCCGTCAGCTCCTCGATCGCGAGGACCTTGCCGACGACGAGCGGTCCCTTGAGCCCGGCACCGAGCCGCTCGACCGTCTCGACCTCGAGGCCTGCGTCGATCAGCTTCGCCGCGACGTCCCGGCCCGTCTCGCCTGCCGGCAGCTCTACGTACTCCCGAAGCCACGAAAGCGGGGCGCGCATCAGATCTCCATCCCGAACGGCCTGGTGAAGCGCACGTCACCCTCGACCATGTCTCGCATGTCCTCGACGTTGTGGCGGAACATCATCATCCGCTCGATCCCGAACCCGAAGGCGAACCCGCTGTACTTCTCCGGGTCGACCCCGCAGGCGGTGAGCACGCGGGGGTTGACCATGCCGCAGCCGCCCAGCTCGATCCAGCCCTCGCTGGAGCAGGTCCGGCACGGGTTGTCCGGGTCACCGACGGACTCGCCGTGGCAGCGGTAACAGACCATGTCCATCTCGGCCGACGGCTCGGTGAACGGGAAGTAGTTGGGACGCAGCCGGGTGTGCACGCCCTCGCCGAACAGCTCCCGCACCATGTGGTCGAGGGTGCCCTTGAGGTCGGCCATCGTCAGGCCCTCGTCGACGGCGAGCAGCTCGACCTGGGTGAAGACGGGCGTGTGCGTGGCGTCGAGTTCGTCGGTGCGGAAGACCCGGCCGGGGCAGATCACGTAGACGGGCGGTTCGCGGTCGAGCATCGTACGGATCTGCACCGGCGAGGTGTGCGTGCGCAGTACGACGCCGCTGTCCCCCTCGCCCGTGCCTTCCGCCGGCCCGTCTTCGCCGCCGTCCTTCTCCGGCCGTACGAAGAAGGTGTCCTGCATCGTGCGCGCCGGGTGGTCGGGGGCGATGTTGAGGGCGTCGAAGTTGAACCACTCCGCCTCGGCCTCGGGGCCCTCGGCCACCTCGTACCCCATGGCGACGAAGATGTCCTCGACGCGCTCGCAGAAGGTCGTCAGGGGATGACGGGCGCCGGAGGGCATGCGCTCATAGGGCAGCGTGACATCCACTGCCTCCTCCACGAGGACGCGCTCGTCGCGCTCACGTTCCAGTTCCTCCTGCCGCTGTTTCAGCGCCTGACCGACGGCGCCGCGTGCCTGGCCGACGCGCTTGCCGGCCTCGGCCTTGGCGTGCGGGGGCAGGGCACCGATCTCGCGGTTGGCCAGCGCCAGCGGGGACCGGTCGCCTGCGTGCGCCGCCTTCACCTCGCGCAGCGATTCGAGATCACCGGCGGCTGCGACGGCGGCGAGCGCCTCGTCCTTCGCCCGGTCGATCACTTCCGGTTTGAGTGCCTCGACCTCGACGGGGTCGTAGGACTTATTGGGTGCGGACATCTTTTCCCGTACTTCCGATCGGATCCGGCTGCGCGCGAGGGGCTGGCCCCGGCAGCCGAGTCTAGATGGACGGGCCTGCGGCCCCGCACACGGCCGTGATCAGGCGATCACAGGGATCGCAAAGGATCACAGTGACGGGGGCCGCGCTCCCGCGGGCCACGAGAAGCCCGTGCCACGCCGGTCAGGCCATGAAGGCCGGGGCGCCCACGGGCAGGGTAAATCGGAACCGGGCGCCGCCGGCGACCGCGCGGTCCACGGTGATCGTCCCGCCGTGCGCCTCGACGATGCCCTTGACGATGTACAGGCCCAGGCCGGTGCCGCCGCGCTTGCTGCCCCGCCAGAAGCGGGTGAAGACGCGGCTCATCGACTCCTCCGGGATGCCGGGGCCTTCGTCGCTCACGGTGACTGCCGTTCCTTGTTCGTCGCGGAGGGGTGCGGGTGCCACCTCGATGGTGACAGTGCCCTCGCCATGACGCACGGCGTTTTCCAGCAGGTTGCCCAGCACCTGGTCGACCTTGTCGGGGTCAGCCCACAGGCCGGGAAGCGGCTCGCTGAAGCGGGTGACGAAGCGGTCCGAGGAGCGTCCGGCCGCCACGTGCGCCTCGATGTGACGCCGTACGGCGGCGGCCATGTCCACCGGCTGACGGCGCACCTCCAGGCGTCCCGAGTCGATGCGGGAGATGTCCAGCAGTTCGGCGATGAGCCTGGTGACGCGGTTCGCGTCGGCGTCGACGGTCTCCAGCATCAGCCGCTTCTGGTCGTCGGTGAAGCGCTCCCACTTCGCCAGCAGCGTCGCCGTGAACCCCTTCACCGAGGTGAGGGGCGAGCGCAGTTCGTGCGCGACCGTCGCTATCAGCTCGGCGTGGCTGCGCTCGGCACGCCGCCGCGCCTCGGTGCCGCGAAGGGTCACCACCAGCCGCTGTACGGGGCCCTTCGGGCGGGACCGTACGTAACGGGCCGAGACGAGGACCTCGCGGCCGCCGGGCAGCAGCAGGTTCCGTTCGGGCTGGCCGGTGCGGGTGGCGAGGCCGCCGTAGGGGTCGGTGAGCTGCCACCACCGGCGCCCGTCCATGTCCTCCAGCGGCAGCGCCTGCTGCAGGGTGCCGCCGAGGGCGTCCGCGGCGCTGAGCCCGGTGAGGCGGACGGCGGCGGCGTTGAAGCAGACGACCCGTCCCGTACGGTCCGCGACGACGAGCCCCTCGGGCAGATCGTCGGGGTCCACGACGGGTCCGCCGGAACCGGCGAAGGCCTCCGCGCAGGTTTCGGCGCCGGGATCGGGAGCCGCGCCGGGCCGGTCTGCGGAGGCACCGGCCGACGGAGACGGGGCGCCGTGCGGCTGTGTGCGCTGCGTCCGCACGTCCATCCCCGGTGCACCCCCCTCATCTGGCCTCACTGGCACCACCGGCCCCAACTGGCTCCACTGGCTCCGCCCCCGGGCCCGGCCACCCTACTAGTGCACCGTCCGCGGTGTCCCTCCCCGCGACGCCGGGCGGAAGCCGCACGGGCAGCGCAGAGTGCGCCGTGGGCGCACACAGGGCGCGCGGCCCTCCCGGGGAATCCTGAGTGCGCTGTTACGCCCTGTCGCTGCCGGTTGCGCCGCCCATGCCGGCCCCGTGCCGGCAGCCCCCGGCGCCGCGCTGCGCACGGGCCGACGAGTACAGGCAGACGGCCGCCGCCGTCGCGAGGTTGAGGCTCTCCGCGCGGCCGTGGATCGGCACCCGCACCACTTCGTCCGCGAGGGCGCGGGTCTCCTCCGGCAGGCCCCAGGCCTCGTTGCCGAAGATCCAGCCGGTGGGGCCGCCCATCCTCCCGGCATCGAGCTCCGCGTCGAGGTCCCGCTCGCCGGCGCCGTCGGCGGCCAGCAGACGTACGCCCGCGGCGCGCAGTCCGGCGGCGGCCGACGCGGCGGGCACGCCGACGGCGACGGGCAGATGGAAGAGCGAACCCGCGGACGCCCGCACCGTCTTGGGGTTGTACAGGTCCACCGAGGCGTCGGTGAGGATCACGGCGTCGGCCCCGGCGGCGTCCGCGCAGCGCAGCACGGTGCCCGCGTTGCCCGGGTCGCGCACGTGCGCGAGGACCGCCACCAGACGGGGGCCGGCGGCGAGCACCCCCTCCAGTGTTGTGTCGACGAAGCGGCAGACCCCGACGAGGCCCTGCGGGCTGACCGTGCGGGTCATGCCGTCCAGGGTCTCCGGGTCGGCCAGGTGGACTCGTGCGCCGGACTCGCGTGCCTCCCGCAGGATTCCGGGATGGCGCTCGGCTGCCTCGGGCGTGGCGAACAGCTCGGCCAGTGCGGGGTCGCCGCCACCGACCGGCTCGTCCGCGCCGGCCGCGACGGCCGCGACGGCCTCCCGTACGGCCTGCGGCCCCTCGGCGAGGAACAGGCGGTCCTTGGCGCGGAAGTTGCGCCGCACCAGCCGCCGCGCCGCGGCGACGCGTGCGGAGCGCGGGGAGATCAGGTCGGGGGTGCCCATGGGCGGCGGCTCACCTCGTGGTCGTGACGGTGCGTCACGCACAGCAGCGGACCCGCGGGCAGTCATGCCTGCGGGTCCGCTGCCGGTACGTCATGCGTGCGGCGTGCTTCAGGCTGCCTTCGGAGCGTTGACGTCGCTCGGGAGGGCCTTCTGCGCCGTCTCGACGAGGGCGGTGAAGGCGCCCGCGTCGTTGACCGCCAGGTCGGCCAGGATCTTGCGGTCCACCTCGATGTTGGCGGCCTTCAGACCCTGGATGAAGCGGTTGTAGGTGATGCCGTTCGCGCGGGCCGCGGCGTTGATGCGCTGGATCCACAGCTGGCGGAAGTCGCCCTTGCGCCGCTTGCGGTCGTTGTAGTTGTAGACGTAGGAGTGGGTGACCTGCTCCTTCGCCTTCCTGTACAGACGGGAGCGCTGGCCGCGGTAGCCGCTGGCCTGCTCCAGGATCGCCCGGCGCTTCTTGTGTGCGTTGACTGACCGCTTGACGCGTGCCACTTGATGACTCCTTGGTACACGGGGCCGGTCTGGTGGGACGACCACCCAGCCCGAATCGATTGGGTCCCGGCCGGGCCGGACTTACTTGCCGAGAAGCTTCTTGGCCTTCTTGGCGTCGGCCGGGGCGGCCTCGGTGCTGCCGGCGAGGCGGCGCGTCAACGTGGACGGCTTGTGCTCGAGATAGTGGCGGCGGCCGGCACGCTGGCGCATCACCTTGCCGGAGCCGGTGATCTTGAAGCGCTTGCGGGCACCACTGTGCGTCTTGTTCTTCGGCATGTCGCCGTTCACTCCTCGTCGGTGGCGCCCCACTCGGCCTTCGGGCCGGCGGCGGAGGCGCCGTGTGTCGCTGGTGCGGATTGTCCGGGTGTCCCGAGGCAGAGCCCCTCGAGGGCTCACGCCTCGGCGGGCTCCTCGGCAGGGCTGCTCTCCTGCTGGCGGCCGGCCTTGCGGGCTGCCTGCGCCTCGCGGGCCTCGGCCATCGCCTCGGTCTTCTTCTTGTGCGGACCGAGAACCATGATCATGTTGCGCCCGTCCTGCTTCGGGTTGGATTCCACGAAGCCCAGGTCGGCGACGTCGTCCGCGAGCCGCTGGAGCAGCCGGAAGCCCAGCTCGGGGCGGGACTGCTCACGTCCGCGGAACATGATCGTGATCTTGACCTTGTCACCCTGCTTGAGGAACCGGACGACGTGACCCTTCTTGGTGTCGTAGTCGTGCGGATCGATCTTCGGCCGGAGCTTCATCTCCTTGATCACCGTGTGCGCCTGGTTCTTGCGCGCCTCACGGGCCTTCATGGCCGACTCGTACTTGAACTTTCCGTAGTCCATGAGCTTGCAGACCGGCGGACGTGCTGTCGCCGCCACCTCGACCAGGTCGAGGTCGTACTCCTGCGCAAGCTCCAGGGCCTTGGCAAGCGGCACGATGCCGACCTGCTCGCCACTGGGACCGACGAGTCGCACCTCGGGGACGCGAATCCGGTCGTTGATGCGGGGCTCGGCGCTGATGGGGCCTCCTCGGTACACGGCACGGCGGTCTGGCGGACGGCCGCGCAAGTGATGTCGTCTGTGTGACCACCGCGCCGAGACGCAGAAAACGCCCCTGACGGACACAGGCGGTGGCTCCTCAAAGACCTGGAGCACCGACGCGTCATCCGCGGGGCGCAGCCTGACCGTTGACCCGCGGCCCGCCGGGCCGTCAGGTGGGAGTTCGGAGCCTCCACTTGCGGGCTGAAGTCACGTACTCTCCAGCCGGTCGATATCCCAGCATACCAGGGGCCGGGAGCACTCCCCACCGGGGTCACGGCGGCCACCTGGGCCGGGACCTCCGCCGCGAAGGGCTCTAGGGTGGCACACATGAGCGACTCCGACCCCAACGGCCCCGCGGGCCCCGGCGGCACGGCTCCCGGCGGCGCCGGTGCCCCCGACTTCGACAGCATGACCCGCGACATCGCGGACGTACCGGCGGTCGAGGTGATCACCACCGTCGCGGTGCACCTGATGAGTTCGGCAGCGGTGAATCTCGGACTGTCCGAGGGCGGCGAGCACCATCGCGACCTGGACGAGGCGCGCAAGCTCATCCACGCCCTCGCGGGCCTCGTCACCGCGAGCGCCACGGAGATCGGGTCGTACCACGCGGCGCCCCTGCGCGACGGACTGAAGTCGCTGCAGCTCGCTTTTCGCGAGGCCTCTGCCGTGCCGGACGAGCCGGGGCAGGGCCCGGGAGAGAAGTTCACGGGCCCTGTCCTGAGCTGATCCGGAGCCGGCGGGCCGGTACGGTCCGCCGGCCCTCCGGTCAGCGCGGCGTGCCGGAGGGCTGAAGGTTCCTGTGCAGCTCCGCACCCGCCGGCGGATGCGTGACGCGGTGCAGGACAGCCGCCAGTGCGCCGCCCACGAGCGGGGCGACCAGGAAGAGCCAGAACTGGGTGAGGGCCGCGCCGCCCGCGAAGATGGCGGGGCCCAGGCTGCGGGCCGGGTTGACCCCGGCGCCCGTCAGCGGGATGCCGACCAGGCTGATGACGGCCAGCGTGAGGCCGATGGGGAGCCCCCCGAAGCCCGCGATGGTCACCTTGTGGGTCATGCACAGGTAGACGTAGACGAGCAGCACCGTCAGCAGCAGTTCGGCGAGAAAGGCGCCGCCGAGGTTGATCTGCACCGCGGAACGGTCGCCGAAGCCGTTGCTGCCGAAGCTCTCACTGGTCCGGAGACCGGGCACCTGCTTGGCGAGCAGGAAGAGCAGCGCGGCGCCCGCGATGGCGCCGGCGACCTGCGCGATCCAGTACTTCACAGCCGTCGGCAGGTCGAGCCGCTTGGCCATCAGGAACCCCAGGGTCACCGCCGGGTTCACGTGGGCGCCGGAGACCGGTCCGAAGACGTAGGCGAGCGCCAGCAGCGTGAAGCCGAACGCGAGAGCGATGCCGAGCGTGCCGATGTACTCACCCGACAGCACCGTGGCGCCCACCGCGAAGAAGACGAGGACCAGGGTTCCAAGGAATTCCGCCGCAGTGGTCTGCAGCTCCGTCTCGGTCGAGGTCGACATGGCACTCCTGACACGTCGGGAATGGTCGTAGACCATCCTCCGCCGCCTGCGGCGGGCTCGCATGTCGAGCCGGAGTCCGCCGTCCACCTGCGGCGACGTGCCCTGCGGGGGCCGTGACGGGGTCCGTCAGCGGCGGTAGAGGGCGTCCTCGGGCAGGGTGCTGCCGGGCGGGAGCAGCGCCAGTTCCAGGCCCCGTACGAGGCGTGAGCGCAGCGTCTCGTCGGCCGCGAGCGCACCGGCCAGGCGCCGCACCGCCGCGGCCGGCCCGGCGGCGTCGGCGGCGGCGTCCGGGGCCAGCGTCAGGGCGAGTGTGGCGTCGGCGTCGGAGCCGGGGCCGCCGGGCACGAGGTGTGCGCCCTCCACGTCGGGCTCGGCGGCGAGCAGCGCGCGCAGCGCGGACGTGACCTCGGGGCCGGAGACAGGACCGGCGCCGGTGCGGCCCTCGGCGAGCGCGCGCAGGGCAGGACCGGTGAGCTGGTAGGTGACGGGCCCGGCGAGGTCCAGGACCAGGGTGTCCGCCTTCTCGTGGGCCAGTGCCTGCAGCGCCTGGCGCAGCGGTACGGCGACGGGACGGGCCTCGGCGTTCCAGCGGGCCATCGCCTCGGTCCCGGTGAACGCCGGGAGCGCACGGCGCCCGCCGGGGGCGGTGAGCGTCGGCACGGCCATCTCGCTGGACTTCTCGCGGCGCAGGCCAGAGGTGCCGGTCTCCGTCGCCCCGAGAACGGCGACGACGGGAACCAGAAGCCGGGCACCCGCGAGGGCTTCGAGCACGCGCTCTTCGGCACCCGGCTCTCCGGGGGCCGCCTGCCAGGCGGTGAGCGCCTCCGTGAGGGCCGGGTCGGCCGCGCCGGTGTCGGCGGGGAAGCCGGAGTCGGGGATGTTCTTGAGCGCCACGGGCAACGAGCTTAGTTCCGTGCCGCAGCGGCCCCCGACTCCGGGGCTGCGGGAGGCCGGCCGGCGGCCGGGGCAGCGGGTCGCCCGGCCGCCCCGGCTGTGGCCGCGCGCGGGCCCCCGCTGTGGCGGCGGCGCGGCATCGGACTGGCGCTGGTACCGCAGGCCGTCCGCCGTGGGCGCCGCGTGCGTACGTACGCCGTGTGTATACAGCCTGCGTACGCGCTCAGCGCCGGGACAGCCGCGTGCCCATGCCGCGCAGGGTCTCCGCGCTCACGCCCTTGTGCACCGCCACCGCGCCCCCGATGAGCAGCAGCCCGAGCACGGCGGCGATCGTCGCCAGCCAGCCGGCGCTCGGCCCGTCGTCGGGGCCCGTCCCGAAGAACTCGCTCCGGTACGGCTGCTGGCTGGGCTCCTGCTTACGGGGGTTGATGTTGGAGCCCATCTCGATGGCGGCAGCCGGGTCGACGACGCCTGTGCCCAGTGCGTCGCTGCGGCCGCCCTCGGGGGTGCGGCGTGCCGTGTCGGACAGCAGTTCCTTGATCTGGGCGGGGCTGAGCTCCGGGTGCGCGGCCCGTACCAGCGCGACCGCGCCGGAGGCGAACGCCGAGGCGGCGCTGGTGCCCCAGCCCTCGTAGTACTTCCGGTCGGGGTCGGCTATCAGCACCTCCTTGCCTGGGGCGGCGACGGTCGCGTACCAGCGCCGCGTGGAGAAGGAGGCGCGCGCACCGCGGCGGTCCACGGCGGTGACCGCGATGACGCCGGGATAGGCGGCCGGGAAGGAGACGTGGTCGCCGTCCTCTCCGCCGTTGCCCGCGGAGGCCACGACGACGGAGCCCTTGCGCTGCGCGTAGCGCACGGCGGCGTCCTCTCCGGCCTCGGGGTGGGCCGAGCTGCTGTCGTCGCCGAGGGAGAGGTTGATGACGTCGGCGCCCTTGTCGGCGGCCCACCGGATGCCGTCGGCGAGGGCGGAGGCGCGTGCGTCGCGTGCCTCCTTGCGCTTGGGGTCGCTGTCCTCGAGCAGGACCCGTACGGGAAGGATCTTCGCTTCGGGGGCGACACCCATGACGCCGAGCTTCCCGCCCTTCCCGTGACCGTGGCCGGCGATGATCCCCGCCATGGCGGTGCCGTGCCGGGCCCATGCGCGGTCGCCCTTCTTCGCGCCCAGGGTGATGAAGTCGTGGCCGCGCCGTACGTTCCCCTCCAGGTCGGGATGGCCGGGGTCGACACCGGTGTCGAGAACGGCGACGGTGATGCCCCTGCCCTTGGTGGTCTTCCAGGCGTCCGACACGTTGATGGCCTTCAGGCCCCACTGCTGCCGCTGGATGCCCTCGCCCTCCGCCGCCTGCGCGCTCCCCGCGGCCGGGAGGACGGCGACCGACGCCGCGAGCGCCGCGGCGGCCAGACGCAGTGACCGGGTACGGCCCGGCGCGGAGCGGCGCGGCGGGGTGTGCACGGGCTGTGCGGGCCGGATGTGGGTCACTGGTCGTCCTCCCGTGCCGCATCACGCAGCCGGCGCTCGATGCGGTCCGCTATGCCCTGTGCGTCGTGTCCGAGACCGGCCTGGGCGGCGGCCGACGTCTCGCCCTTCTCGGTCGCTTCCGCAGCGGGCTGCGGGTCGCTGACGACCCGTCCGTCCGCGAATCCGCTCACGGCGTAGACGACGACGGGCGCGTCGGAGAGCACCCGCATCGTCCAGCTGGCCCGCTGGGCGTCGCCGAAGTCCGCCGAGACCGTGCCGCGTGATCCGTACGGACGGGGCATCAGGTCGGTTCGTTCGCTGAGGTTCTCCACGGCGAAGCGCTTGCGCAGCGCGCGCATGCCCGCGCTCTCGGAACGGGTGAAGAGCAGACCGACCGTTGTGACGCTGCTGGTCGTCTCGTCGGCGTACGTGGCGCGTACGAGCCGGCTGCATCCGACCGGCGAGAGGGCTTTGGCGAGCAACGGGTCGAACGCGCCCCGGCAGTTGCTGTCCGGTGCGACGCCGACGCGGAGCCAGCGGCGGTCGGCCCCGCCGGGGCCGGCGCCCCGTCCCTCCAGGACCCGGGGGAAGAGGTCGTCGACGGAGTTGTTGTGCCAGGCGGCCCGCATCTCGTCGAACGAGCCCTCGGTGACGGTCTGTTCGCCGGTGTCACCGGTGAGCCAGGTGCCGGCGGCCGCTCCGCCCAACAGGCCGACGCCCAGGACCAGGCATACGGCGGCCGCCACGGTGCGGGGCGCCGGGCGGCTGTGCACACGTTCGTCACGGATGGGCCGCAACTGCCAGGTGGGAGGCCCTGAGCCGGCGAAGTCCTGCTGCCCGGACAGGCCGGGCAGACCGGGAGGGCTTGCCGGAGCGGGCGGGTGCGGTGGGCGCTGCGCCGGAACGGCACCCGGAAGCGGAGCACGGCCGCTGCCTGGCCCGGCAGCGGCGCCGGGAACGGTAGGGGTGCCGGGAACGGCAGAGGTGCCCGACGGGGTCTCCGTTCCCTCCCGTCTGCCGGTGCCGCCGTGCCCATCCGTGCCCGGGGCGCTCGTTCTGCGGCGCAGCGTCTCGGACGTCAGGGGCTCCCCGGTGGGCGGCGGGGGCTGGGGAGTTGCGGCGGGCCGGGGCAGGTGCGGCCCTCCGGAAGGGGACGAGGCGCCGGCCGGGGAGTCCGGTCCTGCGCTCGCGGATGCGTCCGATTCCGTGTCGTGCGGCATGTGTGCGGTGGGCTCGTCTTTCTGGGGAGGCTCCACGGACGCGCCCTGGCGCGCAGGCGCTGCGGGACGCGGGGGAAAGGCGGGGCGGGGAGGGACCTGAGGACGTCTGGGAAACGAGTCCGGCGAAGGGTCCGGGGAGTGTGTGCGGTCGGCGTCAGTGCTCATCTGCACCCCTCCCGCGCGCAGTGCCACCCCACACGATCCCTTTCGGGGCATGCCGGTTCGTATCGGACAGTACGCCGCTGGTCCAGACTCATCGCAGCGTGCGGCCGTCACTCTACGGTGCGAACTGGTGGTCCCGGCAACCCGGTCGGGCAGATGGCAGGGCTGTCGTGCACGGCAGCCCTCTGGCAAGCTGCCCGGATGTCCGACGCAACTTCCGGCCTCGCAGCCGCACGTGCCCGCTACGACCGCGCGACCGCGCATCTGGACGCGCCGTTCGCCGTCGTCGACCTGGAGGCGTTCGACGCGAACGCCTCCGACCTGGTGCAACGCGCCGGCGGCAAACCGGTCCGCGTGGCAAGCAAGTCGGTGCGCTGCAGGGCCCTGTTGGAGCGCGTGCTCGCGCGGGACGGCTTCGCCGGGGTGCTCAGCTTCACGCTCGCCGAGTCGCTGTGGCTGGCGCGTTCGGGCATCGACGACGTGCTGCTGGGCTATCCGTCCGCGGACCGTTCCGGGTTCGCCGAACTCTGCGCCGATCCGAAGCTCGCGCAGAGCGTGACGGTGATGGTGGACGATCCCGCCCAGCTGGACCTCATCGACGCCGCGAGGGACGGCGGCACCGAGGAGATCCGGGTCTGTCTCGAACTCGACACCGCGCTGCGGCTCATGGGCGGCCGCGTCCGGATCGGCGCACGCCGGTCCCCGCTGCACTCCCCCGCCCGCCTCGCGGAGTTCGCCCGCGCGGTGACCCGGCGCAAGGGCTTCCGGCTCACAGGGCTGATGGCCTACGAGGGGCATGTCGCCGGCGTGGGCGACGCCGCACCGGGCAACTGGGCGCGCTCGCGCGGCGTACGGCTCATGCAGGCTGCGGCACGGCGGGAGCTTGCGGCACGCCGGGCGGAGGCCGTGCGTGCGGTCCGCCGCGTCACGCCCGACCTGGAGTTCGTCAACGGGGGCGGCACGGGCAGCGTGCAGCACACGGCCGCGGAGGAGGCGGTGACCGAAATCGCGGCGGGCTCCGGCCTGTTCGTGCCGCGCCTCTTCGACCACTACACCTCGTTCACGGGACGGCCCGCCGCACTCTTCGCACTCCCGGTCGTACGCAGACCGGGCGTGGGCGTCGTGACGGTCCTGGGCGGCGGCTATCCGGCCTCCGGGGCGCCCGGCCGGGACAGGCTGCCGCAGCCGTACCTTCCGGAGGGGCTGCGCTACGACAAGCAGGAGGCGGCCGGCGAGGTACAGACACCGCTGCTGGGGCCACCCGCGGACGATCTGCTGGTCGGAGACAGTGTCTGGTTCCGGCACGCCAAGGCCGGGGAGCTGTGCGAGCGGTTCGACGCGCTGCACGCGATCGAGGGCGACAGGGTCACCGGCACGTTCCCGACGTACAGGGGCGAAGGCCGCACCTTCCTCTGACGGCCTGTGACGGCCTGCGGCGGCGGTCTCCGTACCGTGCATGGCGCGCACGGCCGGTACGGCCGTACGGCCGGTACTCACGGGACCGTACGCAGCGGCTCGGGCCGTCCCGCTCCCGCCGGTTCTCAGACGTCCTGGCCGGGGCTGTCCCCGGTGCCGCCGCTCTCCTCGGTGACACCTTCCGCCAGCTTGTCCATGTCGCTCAACGGCGGCGCGGACTCGGCGATGTCGAAGCCGGTGCGCAGCACCAGCATCTCCCCCGACCCGTCGGGGTGGGTGAAGGCCACGGACTCGACGTAGGCGTCCGGCTTGGTCCGGTTGACGATCTTCCAGCGCACCCGGTAGGCGTCCTGCCCGGCCACCGAGGTCTTCTCCGACGTGACGGCTTCGTGCGACTTGATGCCGCCGTAGGTGCCCTTGCTGTAGGCGAGTTTCGCGTGCCGCCCGATGTCGTTCCGGGCCGCGTCCTCGGTGTCGCCGGTGTCGGTGGGAGCCACGATGATCATGGATGAGCCACGCAGGCAGCTTTCCGCCTTGCTGCCGGGGCACTTGTACTCCCCGGTGGTGACCAGCGGCCCGAACGGGTCGCGCTCCCAGCCGTCCAGGACGGGCAGATCGACGCCGGTTGCCGGAACGTCCCCCTCCGGCTTGCCCGGCGTCCCGCCGTCCTCCTCCGGGGCCCCCGGACCGCCCTCGGGCGGCGTGGGTTCGCTGCTCGGCCCGGCGCCCCCGGCCTCGTCACGCGGGACGCCGCTGACGCCCGGCCCGATGGCGAAGGTGAGCACGGCGCTGACGACGAGCGCGGCGACGAGCACCAGCGCACCGACGACGCCCGCGACGAGCGGGCCCCGCACTGCCGCCTTGGTACGGGTCTGTCCCGTCCAGGAGGTGCCGTCCCACCAGCGTTCCGCGGAGGGCGAGTTGGCTCTCTGACCCGGGTCGGGGTCCGGGTACCAGCCGGGCGGCGTCGTCATGCTCACGCATCGACTGTAGGGGACCAGGTGTGCGAATCACACTGTCACCGCCCGGCCGTACCCCCTCGGGGAGGAGACACCGTCACATCGGCGTCACGTAGGCCCCCGAGATGCCGCCGTCCACCATGAAGTCCGTCGCGTTGACGAACGAGGCGTCGTCGCTGGCCAGGAAGGCGACGGCGGCGGCGATCTCCTCCGGCTCGGCGAAGCGGCCGGGCGGTACGTGCACGAGCCGGCGCTGCGCACGCTCCGGGTCCTTCGCGAACAGCTCCTTCAGCAACGGGGTGTTCACGGGTCCGGGGCAGATCGCGTTGACCCTGATTCCCTCGCGCGCGAACTGCACGCCCAGTTCACGCGACATCGCCAGCACACCGCCCTTCGAGGCGGTGTAGCTGATCTGCGAGGTGGCGGCGCCCAGCACTGCCACGAAGGAGGCCGTGTTGACGATCGAACCGCGCCCCTGCCGCTGCATGTACGGGATGGCGTGCTTGCAGCACAGATAGACCGACGTGAGGTTGACCTGCTGCACACGCTCCCAGGCGTCGAGACCGGTCGTGAGGATCGAGTCGTCGTCGGGCGGGGAGATGCCCGCGTTGTTGAAGGCGATGTCGACCGAGCCGTACGTCTCGTGGGCCGTACGGAAGAGGGCCTCGACCTGGCCCGAGTCGGTGACGTCGGTCTCCACGTACAGTCCGCCGGTCTCCTCGGCCACGGCCTTGCCGCGCTCACCGTCGACGTCGGCGCAGACCACGTTTGCGCCCTCGGAGGCGAGGCGGCGCGCGGAGGCGAGGCCGATGCCGCTGCCGGCGCCCGTGACGACGGCGGTACGTCCGGTCAGGCGCCGGCACACGACGGCTGCTTCCACGGGGTCGGTGAGCGATTCGGTCACGGCTGCTCCTCGGTGCTGATGAACACGTTCTTGGTCTCGGTGAAGGCGGAGAGCGCGTCCGGGCCGAGTTCACGGCCGAGACCCGACTGCTTGTAACCGCCGAACGGGGTCGTGTAGCGCACGGCGCTGTGGGAGTTGACGGACAGGTTGCCCGCCGCGACCGCGCGCGAGACGCGCAGCGCACGGCCCACGTCGCGGGTCCAGATCGACCCCGACAGGCCGTATTCGGAGTCGTTGGCGATGCGGACGGCCTCCGCCTCGTCCTCGAAGGGGACAGCCACGGCGACCGGCCCGAAGATCTCCTCCGCGCTGCGGCGGTCGCCCGGCCGTCCCTCCAGCACGGTGGCGGGATACCAGAAGCCCTTGCCCGCCGGTACCTCCCCGCGGATCAGTGCGGGCTCGTCCTCGGACACGTAGCCCCGTACGCGCTCGCGCTGGCGCTGCGAGATCAGCGGGCCCATCTGCGTGCCCGGATCTGCCGGGTCGCCGGCCGCGAAGGTCTTCACCGCCGGTTCCAGAAGCTCCAGGAAGCGGTCGTAGACCTCGCGCTGTACGAGGATGCGGCTGCGGGCGCAGCAGTCCTGACCGGTGTTGTCCAGGAAGGACCCGGGTGCCGCCGCGGCGGCCGCCGCGAGGTCGGCGTCGGCGAAGACGATGTTGGGGCTCTTGCCGCCGAGTTCGAGCGTCACGCGCTTCACGCCCGCGGCACACCTGGCCATGATGTCCTTGCCGACCGCTGTCGAGCCGGTGAAGACGACCTTGGCCACCTTCGGGTGCTCGACGAGCGCGGTGCCCGCGACCGGCCCCTCGCCCGGCAGCACCTGGAAGAGCCCCTCGGGCAGACCGGCCTCCAGGGCGAGTTCGCCGAGGCGGAGCGCGGTCAGGGGCGTGGTCTCGGCCGGTTTGAGGACGACGGCGTTGCCGGCGGCGAGCGCGGGCGCGGTGCCCCACGCGGCGACCGGCATCGGGAAGTTCCAGGGCGCGATGACGGCCACGACGCCGAGCGGTTCGGCGAAGGTGATGTCGACGCCGCCGTCGACGGGGATCTGGCTGCCGCTGAGGCGCTCCACGCCTCCGGCGGCGTAGTCCAGGAGGTCGCGGACGTTGCCCGCCTCGAAACGGGCGTTGCCGACGGGGTGTCCTGCCTCCTTGACCTCCAGCTGCGCCAGTTCTTCGAGGTGTTCGTCGACGATGACGGCGAACCGGCGCAGCAGCCGGGCGCGCTCACCCGGTGCGAGCGCCGACCATGTCGCCTGTGCGCTCACGGCCCGCCGTACGGCCGCGTCGACGTCCGCCGGGCCCGCGGCGGTCACGGTGGTGATCAGTTCCTCGGTCGCCGGGTTGACGACCGGGAGTCCGTCCGTGTGGTGCTCGTCCTGCAAAGCCTGTCCTTACATGCGTTCGAAGGACCGGAAACGCTCCCAGTCCGTGACGGCCGTGTCGTACGCCTGCTGCTCGATGCGCGCCATGTTGCGGTAGTGCGCCACGACTTCCTCGCCGAAGGCCTCACGCGCGATGGCGCTGTGCTCCCAGAGCTCGGCGGCCTCGCGCAGCGTGGTGGGCACGTGCACCGCGTCGCCGTTGTAGGCGTTGCCGGTGCACGCCTCCTCCAGCTCCAGCTTCTGGTCGACGCCGTACAGCCCGGCGGCGATCATCCCCGCGGTGGCGAGATACGGGTTGACGTCGCCGCCCGGCACCCGGTTCTCCAGCCGGTGGCCGGGCCCGTGCCCGACGACGCGCAGCGCGCACGTGCGGTTGTCGGGGCCCCAGGCGACGGCGGTCGGTGCGAAGGAACCCGGCTGGAAACGCTTGTAGGAGTTGATGTTCGGGGCGTAGAGCAGCGTGAACTCGCGCATGGCCGCGAGCTGTCCCGCGAGGAAGTGCCGCATCGTGGCCGACATGCCGTACGGGCCTTCGTCGTCGGCGAGGACCGGGGCGCCCTCCTCGTCGCGGAGCGAGAGATGGATGTGGCAGGAGTTGCCCTCGCGCTCGTCGTACTTGGCCATGAAGGTCAGAGCCTGGCCCGACTGCGCCGCGATCTCCTTCGCGCCGGTCTTGTACACGACGTGCTGGTCGCAGGTCTTGAGCGCTTCGTCGTAGCGGAAGGCGATCTCGTGCTGGCCCAGGTTGCACTCACCCTTCGCTGACTCCACGCGCATCCCGGCCGCGCCCATCTCGTTGCGGATCCGGCGCAGCAGGGGTTCGACGCGGCTCGTGCCGAGCATCGAATAGTCCACGTTGTACTGGTTCGCCGGAGTCAGGCCGCGGTAGGCGCTGTCCCACGCCTGCTCGAAGGTGTCCTGGAAGACCATGAACTCCAGCTCGGTGCCGGTGTACGCGGACCAGCCGCGTTCGGCGAGGCGGTCGAGCTGGCGGCGGAGGATCTGCCGGGGCGAGGCGACCACCGGTGAGCCGTCGTGCCACGCCAGATCGGCGGTGACCATGGCCGTGCCGGGGTTCCACGGGACGAGGCGCAGCGTGCTGGTGTCGCCGTGCATGGCGAAGTCGCCGTAGCCGCGCTCCCACGAGGACATGGTGTAGCCGTCGACCGTGTTCAGGTCGACGTCGACGGCGAGGAGGTAGTTGCACCCCTCGGTGCCGTGCTCCAGGACCTCGTCCAGGAAATGGCGGGCTGCGAACCGTTTGCCTTGCAGGCGGCCTTGCATGTCCGTGAAGGCCAGCGCCACGGTGTCGATCTCCTCCCGTTCGACGAGCACTCGCAGCTCGTCCACCGAGAGCGGGGGTGTGCGGTCTGCCACGTCTGGCCTCCTGTCGGTCCGCCGGAAGTCATAAGGTAGTCCGGAAGACCATTGGTTCGAAAGGGGTTCCGATGAGGGAGGGCCGATGAGAGCCGACCACGGCACCGGGCTGGGAGGGCCCGGCGGCCGTCCCGAGAACGACCGTCTCGCGGCCGTGCTCCGGCCGGTCCGGGCCGGCAACGGCTTCGAGGAGGCCCTGGAGCAGATACTCCAGATCGTCAGGCTGGGCCTGGTCCCGGACGGCGAACGGCTCCCCGCCGAACGCGAGCTCGCCGAGCGCCTCGGCATCAGCCGCGTCATGCTCCGCGAGGTGCTCAAGGTGCTCGCCGAGCAGGGCCTGGTGACCAGCCGCCGCGGACGCTACGGAGGCACCTTCGTAAGGCATCCGCAGCCGCCCGCACCCGACGCGGAGACGGCGGAGGACCTGCGGAGGAGCGTCGCCGGGGCCGCCGGGGACGCGGAGGTCCGGGACACCCTGCGCTTCCGCGAGGTGCTGGAGACCGGCGCGGCCGAGCTGTGCGCCTCCCGCGGCCTGGAGAGGGCCGAGGCCGCACGGCTGCGCGCGGCGCTGGACGCCACCCGGAACGCGGCCCTCTCCGACTACCGGCGCAGCGACACCCTCCTCCACCTCACCCTCGTCGAACTGGCCGGCTCCCCCACGCTGACCGCGCAGTACGCGGCCGTGCGGGCAAAGGTGAACGACCTGCTGGGCCGCATCCCGCTGCTGGTGCGTAACCTGGAGCACGCACAGCAGCAGCACGCGGAACTCGTGGACGCGGTCCTGTCCGGCGATCCCGACCGGGCCCGGAGCGTCAGCCGCGAGCACTGCGCGGGCACCGCCGCCCTGCTGCGGGGGTTCCTCACGTGACCTTCCCCGGGGAAGGCCAGGCGCCCTGGCCCGGCACGAGGGGCGTACGCGCACACGTAATCCCTGCGTAACGCGCAGGGGGTTGCGCTGCGGCCCACCTCGGCGCAAAGGTATGTCACCACACCAATGCCGAGGGGTAGGAGCGGTCATGGCCGATGGAACCAAGTCCTCGCAATCGTCCCCCGCAGGGGGCGATACCGGCCCGGCGAGCGCGGAAGCGTATCTCAAGGCGCGCTCGCTCCGCCGCGGCAGCGCAGGGTGGCTGCTGCTGACCGGCCTCGGCGTCGCCTACGTCGTCTCGGGTGACTACGCGGGCTGGAACTTCGGCCTCGCCGAGGGCGGATTCGGCGGTCTGGCGATAGCCACCGTGCTCATGGGCACGATGTACACCTGTCTGGTCTTCTCCCTCGCGGAGCTGTCCTCGATCCTGCCGACCGCGGGCGGCGGCTACGGCTTCGCCCGCCGTGCGCTGGGCACTTGGGGCGGCTTCCTGACGGGGACGGCGATCCTCATCGAGTACATCCTCGCCCCGGCGGCCATCTCGGTCTTCATCGGCGGGTACGTCGAATCGCTCGGCCTCTTCGGGATCGAGGCAGGCTGGCCGGTCTACCTCGTGTGCTTCGCGATCTTCATCGGCATCCACCTGTGGGGCGTCGGTGAGGCGCTGCGCTTCAGCTTCGTCGTCACCGGCATCGCGGTCGCGGCCCTCCTGGTCTTCTGCATCGGCGCGTTCACGCACTTCGGCGGCGGTTCGCTCAACGACGTCGCCGTCGACGCGGACGCCTTCGCCTCCAACTCCTGGCTGCCGCTGGGCCTGCTGGGCATCTGGGCGGCGTTCCCCTTCGGCATGTGGTTCTTCCTCGGGGTCGAGGGCGTGCCGCTGGCGGCGGAGGAGGCACGCGACCCGGTGCGTGCCATGCCGAAGGCGCTGGCCTGGTCGATCGGCATCCTGGTGCTGCTCGCCCTGCTGACGCTGCTGCCCGCGGCCGGGGCCGCCGGTTCGGACGCCATCAAGGACGCCGACAACCCGCTCGTCGCGGCGCTGGAGGCCGCCACCGGCGGTGAGCCGACGACGCTGAGCAGGATCGTCAACTACGCCGGTCTGGCCGGCCTGGTCGCCTCCTTCTTCTCCCTCATCTACGCGGGGTCCAGGCAGCTCTTCGCCCTCTCCCGGGCCGGCTACCTGCCCCGGTTCCTCTCCCTGACCAGCCGCCGCAAGGCCCCCTACCTGGGCCTGCTGGTGCCGGGCGTCATCGGTTTCTCGCTGGCGGCCTACACGGGCGACGGCGCACGGATGCTCAACATCGCCGTCTTCGGCGCGGCCATCAGCTACGTGCTGATGTCGCTGTCGCACATCGTGCTGCGCCGCCGCGAGCCGGAACTGCCCCGTCCGTACCGCACTCCCGGCGGGCTGGTGACCTCCTCGGTGGCCTTCGTGCTCGCCTGCGCGGCCGTCGTGGCCACGTTCCTCGTGGACCCGACCGCCGCGGTGATGGCCCTAGTCCTCTACGCGGTGGCCGTGGCCTACTTCGCCTTCTACAGCCGGCACCGGCTGGTGGCCGCGGCCCCGGAGGAGGAGTTCGCGGCGCTCGCGGCAGCCGAGGCGGAGCTGGAGCGCGACTCCGACGACGACGATCCCTCCCCGGCGCCGCACGTACGCACCAAGTAGGCGCCGCCTCCCCGCCCGCCTCGCGACGCCCCGCGCGTCGCGAGGCGTGCCGGCGGGCGGGCGTGTGGGCGGCGTACGGGCGCGGGCCGCTCACGCCCGTAGGCTGGAAGAACCGGACGAGCCGACGATCTGAGGACCCGACCCATGCAAACCCCGCTGATCGGCGTCAGCACCTACATGGAGAGCGATGTCCGCTGGGGCGTGTGGCAGCACCAGGCCGCGGTGCTGCCCGCCGGATACCACCGCCTCGTGCAGCGTGCGGGCGGCTCTGCGCTGCTTCTGCCGCCGGACTCGGACGAGCAGGCCCGCCGGATCGTGAGCAGGCTGGACGCCCTCGTCGTCTCCGGCGGCCCCGATGTCGAGCCGGTGCGGTACGGGGCCGAGCCCGGCCCGGACTGCGGCCCGCCGGACCCCGAGCGGGACGCCTGGGAGCTCGCCCTGACCCGCGCCGCACTGGACCAGCGCGTGCCGCTGCTGGGCATCTGCCGCGGCATGCAGATCCTCAACGTGCTGCTGGGCGGCACCCTCGTACAGCACATGGAAGGTCACCGCGGCACCCCGGGTGTCTTCGCCGAGCACGCGGTACGGCCGGTCCCCGGCACGCGGCTCGCACAAGTGCTGCCCGAGCCGGTGTCCGTGCCCACCTACCACCACCAGGCGGTCGCCCGCCTCGGTGACGGGCTGGTGCCGGGCGCGTACGCGGAGGACGGCACCATCGAGGCGCTCGAACTGCCGGGCGACGAGCATCCGTTCGTCCTCGCCGTGCAGTGGCACCCCGAGGAGGGTGACGACGTCCGCGTGATGCGCGCTCTCGTGGAGGCGGCGCGTACGGGCCATGAGGCACAACCGCGGTCCGGGGCGCCGGCGGCCCGCGAAGCTGCGGGGACGGCCCCGGCCGCGGGCTGATCCGGGAACGCGGGCCAGGGCACCCGCCGTTGAAGAGCCCGGCGTCAGCCGAGCGCCCTGCGCAGCGCACCCGCCAGCGCACCCGGAGCCTCGGTGAGCGAAGGCCCGTACCAGGTGAGGTACCGCCCGCTGACCAGCGCCGCGGGCAGGCCGGGAAAGGCCTCCGGGCCGTCCTCCCCGGTGAAGCGGTAAGGCTCGTCCGGCAGCACGACCAGGTCGGCGCGGTCGGGTTCGTTCAGCTCCCCGGCCGGCACGCGCGGATAGCGCTCCGCGTGCTGCCCGTAGACGTTGTGTACCCCCAGGTGTGCGAGCAGCGCGCCCGCGAAGGTGTCGCGGCCGAGAACCATCCACGGGCGCCGCCAGACGGGGACGACGGCCCGCACGTCGAACTCGGCGCGCACCTCGCCCCAGGCGGCTTCCGCCTCGTCGAGCCACCGGGGGCGCGGCAGTCCGCAGCCGCCGGTCAGCACCCGCTCCAGCTCGGCGAACGCCTGCGGCAGGGTGCGTACTTCGGTGACGAGGACCTCGATCCCCGCGGCCCGCAGGGCGGCGAGATCCGCCTCGCGGTTCTCCTCCTCGTTCGCGACGACGAGATCCGGTCGGAGGGAGACGATCCGCTCCACGTCCGGATTCTTCGTGCCGCGCACGCGGGCGGCTTCCAGCCCGGGCGGGTGGCTGCACCAGTCGGTGACACCGACGAGCAGTCCGGGGGCCGTCGCGGCCAGTGCCTCGGTGAGGGAAGGGACGAGGGAGACGACGCGTCGCACGGTGCCGGTACTTGTGTGCGCCATACCGGCACCGTACGCCCCCCGTGCGGCTGCGATTGCCGCTCCCCCGTACGGCGGCCCGCCCCGGGTGGTCGTCCGCGCGGCCCGCGGCCCGCGGCCCGGAGGCGTGTTCCTCGTACGGAGAAGAGAGTAGACCCGCATCGGCCTATGGGGCAGTTCTATTTGCGCCAGCGCGAGGACGTTCAGGCGGCCCCGGTCCGCACCACCGGCTCGTGCCGCACGGGGAAGTTCACGGAACGCGCGATGAAGCACAGCCCCGGGACCTCGGCGTGCAGCGCCCGCGCCGTCTCCGCGGTCGACTCGTCGGCGACGGTGACTTCGGGACGCAGCACTGCCTCGGTGAAGGCTCCGCCACCGCCGGCCGCGTCCATCGTCATCGTCGCCGTCGCGTGGTCCTCGTACGCGGTGACGACGACCCCGCGCACGGAGCAGAGGTGGAGATACCAGAGCATGTGGCACTGCGCGAGCGCCGAGAGCAGCAGCTCCTCCGGATTCCAGCGCTCCTCGTCGCCGCGGAAGGCCGGATCGGCGGAGGCCGCGATCGGCGGCTTCGCGCCCGCCAACACCTCGTGGGCGCGGCTGAAGGCACGGTGGTCACGCGTGCCTTCGCCCAGGTTCCCGGTCCACTCGACGGTGACTTCGTACGCGTGCGTGGCTGCCATGAGCTCAGCCTAGAAGCGGGGCGGTGCGAAGGGCACGGGCACCCCGGCTTCTGCGGCCCGCTGTCGGACGCGTACGGCATCATCGGGGCCGTGACTACGACGACGGCTCGACGCCTGATGCTCCTGGACACCTCGTCCCTCTACTTCCGTGCCTACTTCGGGGTCCCGGAGTCGGTCAGGGCCCCGGACGGCACCCCCGTCAACGCCGTGCGCGGGCTGCTCGACTTCATCGCACGCCTGGTGAGCAACCGTCACCCGGACTCCCTGGTGGCCTGCATGGACTTCGACTGGCGCCCCCAGTGGCGCGTCGAGCTCATTCCCTCCTACAAGGCGCACCGGGTAGCGGAGGAGGTACCGGCCGGTCCGGACGCCGAGGAGATCCCGGACACGCTCAGCCCTCAGGTCCCGGTGATCGACGAGGTGCTCGACGCCGTCGGCATCGCCCGCGTCGGCGCTGACGGCTTCGAGGCGGACGACGTCATCGGCACCCTCACGGCACGCGCGGGCTCTCCCGTCGACATCGTCACCGGCGACCGTGACCTGTTCCAGCTGATCGACGACGCCCGGGGCGTGCGGGTGCTGTATCCGGTCAAGGGAGTGGGGACTCTCGACGTGTACGACGGGTCCGCGCTTCGCTCCAAGTACGGGGTGGACGGCGCTGGTTACGCGGATCTGGCCCTGCTCCGCGGCGACCCGAGCGACGGGCTGCCCGGAGTGCAGGGCATCGGGGAGAAGACGGCGGCGAAGCTGCTGGAGCGCTACGGCGACCTGGCGGGGATCCTGACGGCGGCCGAGGACCCGTCGTCCGCGATCACTCCGGCGCAGCGCAAGCGGCTGGCCGAGGCGCGGCCCTATCTGGCAGTGGCCCCGAAGGTGGTGCGGGTCGCGAGCGACATCGATCTGCCGGAGTTCGACGCCGCCCTTCCGGTGCGGGCACGTCATCCGGAGGCCCTGGACGCCCTGGCTGAGCGGTGGGGGCTCGGCGGATCCCTGGAGCGGCTGCTGAATGTGCTGGCCGACCGGGAGCGGTGATCGACGGCGGCGGGCCCGCGGCGCCGTACGGCGGGTGAAGTGGTACGTTGGGGAACTTAGGCAACCCTAACCAACGCCTCCTGCTTCCCCGCCCTCCCTGGAGTCACACGTGGCAGACCGTACGGCCCGCAGCAAGAACCATGTCCATCACGGCCGCGTGGTCCGCACCGAGCAGCTGACGCCCCACATGGTGCGTGTCGTGCTCGGCGGCTCCGGCCTGGCGGAGTTCGAGGCGGGCGAGTACACCGACCACTACGTCAAGCTGCTCTTCCCGGTTCCGGGCGTGGAGTATCCCGAGCCCTTCGACATCGCGGCCGTCCGCGCCGGCTTCCCGCGCGACCAGTGGCCCGTGACGCGCACGTACACGGTGCGGTCGTGGGCACCCGCGGCCAGGGAGCTGACCCTCGACTTCGTCATCCACGGCGACGAGGGCCTCGCCGGGCCGTGGGCACGCGGTGCGCGGCCTGGCGACGAGATCCGCATGCTCGGTCCCGGCGGGGCCTATCGCCCCTCGGCGGACGCCGACTGGCATCTGCTCGCTGGCGACGAGAGCGCGCTGCCCGCCATCGCCGCGGCACTGGAAGCCATGCCCGCGGACGCCACCGTACGGGCCCTGATCGAGGTCGAAGGTCCGCAGGAGGAGCAGAAGTTGAGCCTGCCGGACACGGCGGGCGTGACGTGGCTGCACCGCGGCACCGCACGTGTCGGGGAGAAGCTGACCGAGGCCGTACGGACGCTGGAGTTCCCACCGGGCACCCCTCAGGCGTTCGTCCACGGCGAGGCGGGCTTCGTCAAGGAACTCCGCCGCCATCTGCGTCTCGAACGCGGCCTGGAGCGCGAGCAGTTGTCCATCTCCGGTTACTGGCGCCTGGGCCACGACGAGGACGGCTGGCAGGCGTCGAAGACGGAGTGGAAGGCGCAGGTCGAGGCGGAGCAGGAGGGCGCGGGCGACGGACAGGGGTCCCGGCCCTGACCGTTCCGCGTTCCTGCCCGCGGCCCCCACCGCGCTCCGGTGATCAGCGCTCGATCCGGCCCGAGGTGCACCCCGGCCGCGGAGCGGTGACCGGATTGCACCTCACCGGGCCGCTGCCATGCGGAAGTTCGGCCACGTAGTCGGAGCCGTGGCGCGCGGCGAGGCCGGGCACGGGAAAGTCGGTCGAGACCATCTGGGCTCCCGAGGACAGCGCGTCCCGCAGCATGCTCCTGTCACCGGAGTTCGCCTGGTCGAGCGGTACGTCGGAGCGCGTCCGTACGAAGTAGCCCTGCTTCACCAGGTCCTGGATGACGGCCTTGCCGGGCCCGGTCGGATCGTTGACCTTCATGAACGCGGCGTCCGGGCGTCCCGGTTCGGAATCGGTGAACAGCACCCTGCCCTGCAGGCTCTCGCGGCCGCCCGCACGGTAGGCGTCCTGCAGCTTCTGGTCGTCGTTGTCCATCAGGAACATCACCTTCCCGCGGGCGGACCGGAGCCGGGGCCAGCCGTGCTCGCGCACGGACTCCTCCAGGGTCTTGCCGGGGCGGCGGATGTCGTCCGCCGTGACTGTCGCCCCGTCGGGGAAGACGGTGCGTATCTCCGCGTCCAGCGCGTCCAGCATCTTCGTGTCCCAGGGCGGGCTCTTCGCGCCGCCGCGGGCCTCCATCTCCGGGTCCGTCTCCTTGAGTTCGAGAAGCACGGGGACGGGCGCATGCCCGGGGCGCCCCTGTGACCACTTCTTGACCTGCGTCAGACAACGCCTGAGGGAGACGCAGTTGCTGCGGTAGTCGAAGTCGGCCCAGTGCAGCACCTTGAAGCCGGGCTTGCGCAGGTCCGGATCGTCCATGGGCGGCAGTCCGGCGTCGTCGCGGATCAGCGGGTCGGCGTAGAGACCCCCGTCCGGGTCCGGGAAGACGTCCAGTTCGATGCCGCGCACCTGCTGGCGTGAGAACTGCACGGGCAGCGACGCGTGGCTGTAGAGCAGCGTACGGAAACCCGGGTCGTGTTCCGCCATCAACTGCTGCTCGGCGAACGGTGCTTCACGGTGATAGCTGTTGTGGGTCGCCATGGCCTGGATCTGGGTGACACGGAGTCCGCCGTCCCCGGCCGCCGTACGGTCGGACGGCGGACCCGGGACGGGGGCCGCCGAAGACAGCGTCAGCGCCGCGGCGAGAGCGGCGGCGGCCGCCACCCAGCGCCGCGCCACGGAACGGGACCTGGACCTGGGGACGGAGCCGGGGACAGGACCGGGACCGGAGACGGATCTGGAGAGGGATCTGGAGACAGAGCGCACGACGACCTCCCGCGGGCACGAGTACATCAGCGCGATGTACCTGCCCACGCGGCGCACGGAGCCAACACGCCCCGCTCGCAGGGCCGTTCGGCCGCCGCGCTTCCGGGAGAAGCCCGGAGCCTCCGCCGGGCGCCGGACCGGGAGTCCCGCGGCTCTCAGCCCACGCTCGTGTACGCCACCACGCCGCGCCGCATCGACTCCAGCGCCCTGCGCGCGTTCTTCGCCACGTCCCCGCCTTCCGGCGCCGCGATCGCGACCTGCCCCAGCACGTCGATGCACTGCTTGCACCAGCGCACGAAGTCGCCGGCGGGCATGTCGGCGTCGCGCAGCACCGAATCCAGCCCGTGCCCCTCGGCCCAGCGGTAGGCGGCCCAGGCGAAGCCGAGGTCGGGCTCGCGCTGGCCGACGCCCTCGGTCTGGCTGATGCGGTGCTCCTCCTCCAGCGCGTCCAGACGGCCCCAGATGCGCACCATCTCCTCCAGGGCGCCGCGTGCGCCGCCGCCCGGCAGCTTCGGCGGCATCGCGTCGTCGGCCGCGCGCGACTCGTACACCAGCGCCGAGACGCAGGCGGCCAGTTCGGAGGGTGGCAGACCTTCCCACACGCCGTCGCGGAGGCATTCGCTGGCCAGCAGATCCAGCTCGCCGTAGAGCCGTGCCAGCCGCCGGCCGTCCTCCGTGACCTCGTCGCCACGGAGGTAGCCCAGCTCCGTGAGGAGTGCGGAGACCCGGTCGAAGGTGCGGGCGATGGTGTTCGTACGGCCCTCGATCTTGCGTTCCAGCTGACGCGTGTCCCGCTTGAGCCGGTGGTAGCGCTCCGCCCAGCGGGCGTGGTCCTCCCGCTCGTCACAGCCGTGGCAGGGGTGGCGGCGGATCTCGGTGCGCAGCTTCGCGATCTCTTCGTCGTCGGCCGCGGCGGCCCGCTGCTTGCGGTGCCGCGGAGGCGCGTGGTGCCCGGCCTTCGTACGCAGTGCCGAGGCCAGGTCACGCCGCGACTCGGGGCTGCGGGCGTTGAACGATCTCGGGATGCGCATCCGCTCCAGCGGCTCCACGGGGACGGGGAAGTCGATCGACCCCAGCCGCTTCACCTGCCGCTGAGCCGTCAGTACGAGCGGACGCGGCCCCTCCTGCTGGTGGTGCCAGCCCCGGTGCTGGGCGGGGCCGCGGGCGCCCGTGCCGGGGTCGAGGACGAGCGCCAGCCCCGCGAACTTGCCCGTGGGCACGTGGATGACGTCCCCCGGCTTCAGCTTCTCCAGCGCCGCCGCGGCCTGTGCCCGGCGCTGCACCGCGCCCTGCTTGGCCAGCTCCGTCTCCCGGTCCTTGAGCCGGCGGCGGAGCCGGGAGTACTCCTCGAAGTCGCCCAGGTGGCAGGTCATGGACTCCCGGTAGCCCTCCAGGCCCTCCTCGTTGCGCTGGACCTGCCGGGAGATGCCGACCACGGAGCGGTCGGCCTGGAACTGCGCGAAGGACGTCTCCAGCAGCTCACGCGAGGTGTGCCGCCCGAACTGGCCGACGAGATTGACCGCCATGTTGTAGGACGGCTTGAAGGAGGAACGCAGCGGATACGTGCGCGTACCGGCCAGGCCCGCCAGGGCGCCCGGGTCCATGCCGCGCTGCCACAGCACGACCGCGTGGCCCTCGATGTCGATGCCGCGGCGCCCGGCCCGCCCGGTCAGCTGGGTGAACTCGCCGGGCGTGATGTCCGCGTGCTGCTCGCCGTTCCACTTGACCAGCTTCTCCAGGACCACCGAGCGGGCCGGCATGTTGATCCCGAGCGCCAGCGTCTCGGTCGCGAAGACGGCCTTGACCAGCCCTCGTACGAACAGCTCCTCGACGACCTCCTTGAAGGTGGGCAGCATGCCCGCGTGGTGCGCGGCGATGCCCCGCTCCAGGCCCTCCAGCCACTCGAAATACCCCAGTACGTGCAGATCCTCGTCGGGGATGTCCGCCGTGCGCTCCTCGACGATCTCGCGGACCCGCGCCCGCGCCGCGCTGTCGTTCAGCCGCAGCCCCGCGTAGAGGCACTGCTGCACCGCCGCCTCGCAGCCCGCACGGCTGAAGATGAAGGTGATGGCGGGCAGCAGGCCCTCGGAGTCCAGCTTGTCGATGACCTCGGGGCGGCCCGGCGTCCAGACCCGGGACCGCCGGCGCCGCTCCCGCTCCCGGTCGGCCTCCCTGCGCGGGCTGCCGCGCCGCCGGTCGCGCGGGCCGCTCAGACGGCTGTTCTCCATGCGGGCCATGCGCACCAGGTCCGGGTTGACCTCGCGCTTGTCGCCCTTCTCCTCGAACAGGTCGTACATCCGGCGGCCCGCGAGCACGTGCTGCCACAGGGGCACCGGGCGGTGCTCGGAGACGATCACCTCGGTGTCGCCTCGGACGGTGTCCAGCCAGTCCCCGAACTCCTCCGCGTTGGAGACCGTCGCCGAGAGCGAGACCAGCGTGACCGACTCGGGAAGGTGGATGATCACCTCTTCCCAGACGGCGCCGCGGAAGCGGTCGGAGAGATAGTGCACCTCGTCCATGACGACGTACCCGAGGCCGTCGAGGGCCTGCGAGCCCGCGTAGAGCATGTTCCGCAGGACTTCGGTCGTCATGACGATGACGGGGGCGTCGCCGTTGACGCTGTTGTCCCCGGTGAGCAGGCCCACCCGGTCCGCGCCGTGGCGCTTGACCAGGTCGTTGTACTTCTGGTTGGACAGGGCCTTGATCGGCGTTGTGTAGAAGCACTTGCGGCCCTGCGTGAGGGCGAGATGCACGGCGAACTCGCCGACGATCGTCTTGCCTGAGCCGGTCGGCGCCGCGACCAGCACTCCCTTCCCGGCTTCGAGGGCTCGGCACGCCTCGATCTGGAACTCGTCGAGATCGAAGTCGTACAGGTCGCGGAACGGCGCGAGAGCGGTGGCCTGCTCTGCGGCGCGCAGCCGCGCCAGTGCATATCGCTCTGCGGGGGACAGATCCTCGGTCATCGTGACTACGAGCCTACCGGCCACCTCCGACACCGCTCACGGTCACTGCTCCCCCACGAGGAGCCGCACCGCCCCCGGAACGACGTGTGCCGTCAGCGGCAGCGGCCCGAGCGGTTCGCCGTCCGCGTACCCGGTCACCTCCGGCGCCTCCAGCCGCACGCTGCGGGCCCGGTAACTCGTGACGGCGGGATGGGACAGATGGGTGCCCTTGTAGACGCGGGGGAAGACGCGCAGCAGTGTGGCGCGGCTGCACTCCCCCACGACCGTCACGTCGAGGAGCCCGTCGTCCATCTCGGCGCCGTGGCAGATGCGCATGCCGCCGCCGTACGAGGGGCCGTTGCCGACGGCGACCAGCGTGGCCCCGATCTCCAGCGGCTCCCCCTCGTCGAGCGTGAGCCGGTACGGGATGGTCTTGAAGGCGGCCAGCTCGGCGAGGATCGCCAGGTCGTACTTGATCTTGCCCGACGGCCAGCGCATCCGGTTGCCCCGGTCGTTGACGCGTGAGTCGAAGCCCGAGGCGAGCACCGTCCCGAACCAGCGCTCCCCCGCTCTGCCGAGGTCGACGCGCCGCTCGTGCCCCGCCTTGAGCGCCTCGGCGACGACCCGGCCGGCCTCGGCGGGCTGCCGCACGGGCAGCCCGGTCGCCCGTGCGAAGTCGTTGCCGGTGCCCACGGAGACGACGCCGAGCGGGGTCTCCGTACCGGCGACCGCCTGCAGTCCCAGGGACGACATGCCGTCGCCGCCGACCGCGATCAGCGCGCCGGTGCCCGCCCGCACGGCCTCGCGGGCCCGTATGAGCGCGTCGTCGGCGTCGTTGCCGACGACGGTGCGTACGGCGAATCCGGCCTTACGCAGCTCGTCGGCGGCAGGCTGCGCGGCGGCGGCGCCACGGCCGCGGCCCGCTGTGGGGTTGACGAAAAGGGTGATCTCGCTGGTCACGCGCGGACCATACCCGCTCAGGTCGCGTCGCCGTAACCGTCCCGTCCACCCCGTCCGTGCGGACCGTCGCCGCCGCCTGCCGCACCGCCGGATTCGCCCTCGGGCAGTGCGCGGGGGGCGGGGACGCTCTCGCCTTCCTCCAGGGCGTCGGGGCCGTCGATGAGGGACGCCTCGTCGTCGTCGAGAGCGGCATACGGATCATTGCGGCTGCGGCGGCGGTCGTTGAGCAGGCAGATGCCCACGGCCCCGAAGTAGAGCAGCACGATGGGTGCGGCCAGGGCTGCCATGGTCAGCGGATCACCCGTGGGCGTGGCGATGGCGGAGAAGATCGTGATGCAGAGGACCATCACCCGCCACCAGCCCAGCAGCTGCCTGCCGCCGAGGATGCCGGTCAGGTTCAGCATCACCAGCAGCAGCGGGAGTTCGAAGGCGAGCCCGAAGACGATGACGAGCCGCGTGACGATGTCGAGGAAGTCGTCGAGCGGGATCAGGTTGCCGGTCCCGCCCGGGGTGAAGTCCAGCAGCGTCGCCGCCGCCCTGGGCAGGATCAGGTACGAGAGGTAGGCACCGCCGACGAAGAGCGGGACACCGGCCCCGACGAAGGCACGTGCGTACTTCTTCTCGTGCTTGTGGAGACCGGGAGCGAGGAACGCCCACAGCTGGTGCAGCCAGACCGGCGAGGCGGCGACCACGCCGACGGTCAGCGCGACCTTGAGCATGATCGTGAAGGGGGCGATCAGGCCGTTGATGGTGATCTCGGCGCAGGTCTCGCCGTCCTCTGCGGCACGCCCGAAACCCTCGGTGCAGCCGACGGACTCGCGCACCGGGTCGGTGAGGAAGTCGGCGATCTGCTTGTAGTAGACCATCGCCACGACGCTGACGACGAGGATCGCCAGCACCGCCTTCATCAGCCGGTTGCGCAGCTCCCGCAAATGGTCCGCGAGGGGCATCCGCCCCTCGGGGTCCTTCTCGCTTCTGTCTTTGCCCTGTCTACGGGCTGACTTGAGCAACCCAGTTCCTCGTTGTGTGAAGTGTCGGAAATGCCGGTCTTGCCGTACCGGTACGGCACGGCGGAATCACGCGACGGTCAGGACTGGTTCTGCTGCTTCTGGCTCGCCGGCTCGGACACGGGCCGCGAGCTGGCGACGTCTCCGGGGGCGGCCTGGATGGTCTTCGGCGACTGCTGGGCGTCCGCGGAGGTGCCGGCGTCGCTTTCATCGCCGCCGTCCTTCTTCATCTGCTTGGCCTCGCTCTTGAGGATGCGGGCAGACTTGCCCAGCGAACGTGCCATGTCCGGAAGCTTCTTGGCGCCGAACAGCAGCAGGATGACCAGGACGATCAGAACGATCTCCATGGGCCTAAGGTTGCCGATCATGTGCCACTACCTTCTCGCCGGGGCCGGCGTGTGTCCTTGCCTGCCGTATGAATCGGACGGGCTGCGTCAAGCGAGTGCTGACAGCGATCGTAACCCTGGGCCGTGAACGACGGGCAATGCCCGTACCGACCCGAGGTTGCGCTCGGGCATCGCCGCGACGCGGCACTCTGCAGCCTACCGGTCAAAGGTACGGACAAGGCAGGGCGCGTGTGCACCCCCACATCACGAGGGCCCCGCCCCATCACGACCGGCCCTGTCCCCCTGCCGCGGCCTCGCCGCCCGGCTCACCGCGTACGACGCCGTGTGCGTCCGCTGCGGCACCGGCCCGCCCGGCCAGGGGCCCTGCGGCGCGCTCCAGGTCCTCGGCGGCGCGGGTGATGCGCTCAGAGCTGTCACCGACGGCGCGTGTGAACCGGCGCACTTCCAGCCCGACCCGGACGGCCAGCACGCCGAGTACGGCGATTCCGCAGAAGGCGAGGGCGAGAAAGAACATGGGCCAGAGCATGGTCAGAGCCTAGTGGGCCGATTCAGCGGAGCCCCGCCTGCACCCGTGTGCCCTCGCGGCGTGGGCCCGGCCCTCTGGCGTCCGTGCGCGGTCCGGACGCTCGGAGCAGCCGAGGGCGCCCGCAGGCCAGTGCGCGCGCTCATTCCCCGTACGCCGCAAGCGCCGTGCGCGCCGCCTCCCGTGCGCTGTCCGCGAGTTCGCGAGGTGCCACGATCCGGCCGTCGTGGCCCAGCCGCAGCGCGAGCCGCCGCAGCGAGGCCGGATCGGGCGTACGCAGGGTGACCCGCAGGCCGCCGTCGGGCAGTTCCTCGGCACTGTCGTACGGGTAGTACTCGGCGACCCAGCGGCCGCCGGGCCCGACCTCGACGACGACTTCCGGGTCCTCCGCGGAGGGCTGCACGAGCCCCTCGCTCAGATCCCGCAGCTCCATCGGCGGCGGGTCGGCGGGCTCCTGGAGCAGCCGGATCTCGGCGACCCTGTCCAGCCGGAAGGTGCGGCGGGCCTCCGAGAGCCGGCACCAGGCTTCGAGGTAGGTGTGCCCGACTGCGAAGAGACGGATCGGATCCACTTCGCGCTCCGTGAGTTCGTCGCGCGCCGGCGAGTAGTAGCGCAGCCACAGCCTGCGCTGCTCGGCGATGGCCCGGTCCACGTCGGCGAAGACCCCGCCCTCGGACTCGAAGGTCACCGACAGGCGCGAGCTGGCGCCCGCGTTCTCCCCCGCCGCCTCCTCCAGCTTGGCGGTGGCCCGTCGCAGCGCGTCCCGGTCGCTCTCGCGCAGCCCCGGGAGGGTGGCCACGGCGCGGGCGGCGACGAGCAGCGCCGTCGCCTCGTCGGAGGCGAGGCGCAGGGGCTGCGCCGTGTCGCTGCCGAGGGCGTCCGCGTTCCGCCACCAGATGCGCTCGCCATCGGTGTCGATCTCCAGCAGATCTCCGCCGCGGAAGCTGGTGCCGCACATCGGCAGCACGTCGAGGTCCGAGATCAGCTCGTCGGCGGTGATGCCGAAGGCACGCGCCACGTCGTCGATGCGGGCGCCGGGCCTGTCGCGCAGGTAGGTGACCAGCGACAGCATCCGCCGGGTCTGGTCGATGGCGTTCGGTGCCACGGTCCGTGCTCCCCCTCAGCCCTTGGCGACGGCGCGCAGCCGGTCGACCACTTCGGCCCGCAGTTCGGCCGGCTCCAGCACGATCACGTCCGGCCCGAACTCCACCAGCCATGCGTCCAGTCCGTGCCCGTACGGGATCTCCAGCTCCTCCCACCCGTCGGGCAGTTCCCGTACCTCGGTGGCGCGGGCCCGCAGAGGGTAGCCCGCTCCGGCGCGCAGCCGGATGCGCGCGGTGCGCGAAGCGCTCTCCCCGGCCCAGCGCTCGACGGTCTCCCGTACGGTCACCTGGTCCGGTACGGCGGCGGTGAACGCCGTGGCGCGGGAGCGGACGGGCCCCGTGATGCGGGAGAGGCGGAAGACGCGCTCGGCCTGCCTTTCCCGGTCGAAGCCCGCGAGATACCAGTGGCCGCGCCAGCACTCCAGCGTCCAGGGCTCGACCTGGCGGCGCTCGGGGCGGGCGGCGTTGGACTTGCGGTAGTCGAAGACCACGGGGCGCCGGTCCCGGCAAGCGAGCATCAATGGCTCGAAAGCGGCCTCGCGCGCGGGGATGTACGGCTCCAGGGTGCTGTGCGGAACTGCGGGAGCGGCCTCGTCCCCCTCGTCGTGCTGCGGCATGCCGCCGGCCGCGTGCAGCTTCTGCAGGGCGCCGCTGGCCGCACCCGCGAGACGTGCCTGCTGCCACACCCGTGCGGCCAGGCCGAGAGCGGTGGCCTCTTCGGCGTCGAGGGCCACGGGCGGGAGCCGGTTGCTGTCGCGCTGGGCGCGGTAGCCGATGTCGCCGTCCAGGCTCTCCACGGTGTCGATGACGAGGCCGAGTTCGCGCAGATCGTCCTTGTCGCGCTCGAACATCCTGTTGAACGACTCGTCACTGCCGGCCTCGAGATATGCCTCGATCGAGGTACGCAGCTCTCGCTTCGTCAGCGGGCGCCGGGTCCCGAGCAGGCACAGCGCCAGATTCATCAGCCGCTCGGCCTTGGCAATCGCCATGGGCTCCCTCGTGCTCCCGTACTTCTCGTACTGCTCTGTGCTCTTCTCGGCAATTGACCGTACCGCTCGGCGCCTCCCCCGCAAAAGCAAAGTCCGAGGGTCCCGCCCTCCGGCGGGACCCCCGGACGAAGCCGCGGTGCGGCCCGGCTCAGACGGAGACGAGGTCGCAGACGAAGATCAGGGTCTCGTTCGGCTTGATACGGCCGCCGCCCGCGCCCTGCTCCCCGTACGCGAGATGAGCGGGAATGGTCAGACGGCGGCGTCCGCCCACCTTCATGCCCTGCACACCACGGTCCCAGCCGGGGATGACCTGACCGGCGCCGAGCTGGAACTGCAGGGGCTTGCCGCGGTTCCAGCTGGCGTCGAACTCCTCGCCGCTGGAGAAGGAGACGCCCACGTAGTGGACAGAGACGTTGTCGCCGGCCTTGGCCTCGGGCCCGTCGCCCTCCCAGAGATCCACGATCTCCAGATCGGCAGGCGGCGCGCCCTCGGGAAAGTCGACCTCGGGCTTGTCGATGCTCACGAAACAGCTCCTAGCAACGAATCATTCGGACAACCGCGTCAGTCTGTCACGCCGGGCGGGATCAGTTGACGTTCAGCACGTCCACCGAGAACACCACGCCGGAGGAGAACTGCTTGCGCTGCTCCTTGGGGAACTCGTCCTTCGGGACGGAGATCACTACGCGGCTGCCGGCCTTCTTGCCCTTCAGGGCCTCGCCCCAGCCGGGGATCTTGGAGACGGGGATCTCCTGCGGCCCGCCCTGCGCCCAGGTGTCGTCGAGCTGCTTGCCGCCCTTCCACAGCTTGGCCGTGAACTGGGTCAGGACGGTGCTCTTCTCGGTGACCTTCTTGCCGTCACCCTCGATGATCGTCTCGTCGATCAGCTTGTCGGGGGCCTCTTCCTTGCCCTTCGGCATGGTGATCTTGGGCGCCTTGTCCGTCTCGACCTTGGTGCTCACCTCGGGCAGCTCAGGGTTCTGCGCGCCCTCGACCGGCTTGCCGTCGATCTTGTTCGGCATGATCTTCTCAAGGTCCACGACGAACACCAGCGTGGAGTTCTTCGGGATCGTCGGGGGCTGGCCCTGCTTTCCGTACCCCTTCGACGGAGGCACCACCAGTTCGACGCGGCTGCCGAGCCTCTTGCCCACGAGGGCTTCGTCCCAGCCCTTGATGACCTTGCCGGTGCCGATCTGGAACGTGGCCGGCTGGCCCCGCTTCCAGCTGCTGTCGAACTCCTTACCGTTCCACAGCTGCCCGTGGTAGTTGGCGTTGAGCGAGTCGCCCTTCTTGACCTTCTGCCCCTTGCCCTCCTTGAGGACCTTGACCTTCAGGTCCTTCGGCGGCTTGCCCTTGCCCTTGGCCACCTTGGGCTTCTTGTCCGTGGCGCCGGTCACCTGCGGGGGCTGCCCGTTCTTGTCCTCCTCGCTGCCGCAGGAGGCGACTGAGGCGATCAGCGCAGGCACGGCGAGAGCCACGACGAGGCGGCGCACGAAGGGTTTCCTGGGGCGGGGGGTCGTTCCCCGGGGGGTCTGCAGCATTGTGTCCAACTCGCGGTCTAGGGATGTCCGGACGGTCGGGGCAACCCTACGGCCCCGTCCGGACATCCCGTCCCCCGTCGACACGTCTCACATCCCGGCGATGAGCTTCTCCACACGCTCGTCGACCGACCGGAAGGGGTCTTTGCACAGGACAGTGCGCTGAGCCTGGTCGTTGAGCTTGAGATGGACCCAGTCGACGGTGAAGTCCCGGCGCTGCTCCTGGGCCCGCCTGATGAAGTCGCCGCGCAGCCGTGCCCGCGTGGTCTGCGGCGGCACCGACTTGCCCTCGAAGATCTTCAGGTCGTTGCAGATACGCGCTGCCTGGCCGTTGCGCTCCAGCAGGTAGTAGAGACCACGCCGGCGGTGGATGTCGTGGTACGCGAGATCTATCTGCGCGATACGCGGGTGCGACATGGTGATGTTGTTCTTCGCCCGGTACCGCTCGATCAACTGGTACTTCATGACCCAGTCGATCTCAGTGTTGATCTTGTCGAGTTCCTGGGTGCGGATGGCGTCCAGCGCGCGGCCCCACAGCTCCAGTACGCGCTCCACGCGGCCGGTGCGGATGCCGCGCCGGTCGCAGAAGTCCAGCGCCTTCTCGTAGTACTCCTGCTGGACCTCCAGCGCGGAGGCCTCGCGGCCGCTGGCCAGGCGCACCTTGCGCTGGCCCGTGATGTCGTGGCTCACCTCGCGGATGGCCCGGATCGGGTTCTCCAGGGTCAGGTCGCGCATCACCGTGCCCGCCTCGATCATGCGCAGCACGAGGTCGGTGGCACCGACCTTGAGCAGCATGGTCGTCTCGGACATGTTGGAGTCGCCCACGATGACGTGGAGGCGGCGGTAGCGCTCGGCGTCCGCGTGCGGCTCGTCGCGGGTGTTGATGATCGGCCGGGAACGCGTGGTCGCGGAGCTGACCCCCTCCCAGATGTGCTCGGCACGCTGGCTGACGCAGTAGACGGCGCCCCGCGGCGTCTGCAGGACCTTGCCCGCGCCGCACACGAGCTGCCGTGTGACGAGGAAGGGAATGAGGACGTCCGCCAGCCGGGAGAACTCCCCGTGCCGCGCCACGAGATAGTTCTCGTGGCAGCCGTAGGAGTTGCCCGCGGAGTCGGTGTTGTTCTTGAAGAGAAAGACGTCGCCTGCGATTCCTTCCTCGTGCAGGCGGCGTTCGGCATCGACGAGGAGGCCCTCGAGGATGCGCTCGCCGGACTTGTCGTGGGTGACCAGCTCGGTCACGTTGTCGCACTCGGGCGTCGCGTATTCGGGGTGGGAGCCAACATCCAGGTAGAGGCGGGCGCCGTTGCGCAGAAAGACGTTGCTGCTGCGGCCCCATGACACGACACGGCGGAAGAGATACCGCGCCACTTCGTCGGGGGACAGACGGCGCTGGCCCCGGAACGTACACGTGACGCCGTACTCGTTCTCAAGCCCGAAGATTCGGCGGTCCATGACTGAACATTACGCCTGACGGCCTGTTCTGAAACCGGGTTCGGGGGCACCGTTGCGATCATTTTCCGCCTCGGTGACCGGCGCTGACGCATGACCAGGACCTGCCGCGGGGCCCGTGACGGCGGTGCCGCGGGAGCCCGCCGTGGGCACCGCGAGAGCGCGTCGCGTCAGCAGCAGTACGAGGAACGCGGCCACCCCTCCCCCGCCCACGACGGCGAAGCCCGCGGAGGCGCCGCCCCGCTCGATGACGGGTCCCACCACGGCCGTACCTGCGGCGGCACCCACCCCGAACGTGGTGACGAGCCATGAGAACGCCTCGGTCACGGTGCCCGAGGGAGCGTGCCGGTCCACGACGACGAAGGCGCAGGCGAGCGCCGGGGCGAGGAAGATTCCGGACACTCCGGCCAGGACCGTCATCGTGACCACACCGGGTACGAGGACCAGCGGCAGGTAGCCCGCGGCAAGGGCGAGAACAAGCCATACCAGACGCCGTTCCGGAGCACCCGGCCAGTGCCGCGCCCCGTAGACGACACCGCCGGCGAGGGCGCCGAAGCCCAGCGCCGAGAGCAGATAGCTGGAGATGAGGGCCTCGCCGTGGTCGTCCGCGTAGCTGACGGCCGCGACCGCGACGGCGCCGAGCGCGAGCCCGACGAAGAAGAAGGTGGCGAGCAGCGCCAGCAGCCCTGACGACCGCAGCGCGCCCAGCCAGTGGGGCTCGCGCGGAGCCGAACGCCAGGCCCGTGAGGGCGGCGAGACGACGACCGACAGTGCCCCGAGAACGCCGAGCGCGTTGATGACCAGAAGCGCCGCCGCCTCGTTCCACAGTGCTACGAACACCGTCAGCAGCAGGGGCCCGACGGCGAACATCACCTCCTGGGCTACGGCGTCGAGCGCGTACGCCCTGTGCACCTTGCCGGGGCCGTTCAGCACGCTGGGCCACAGGGCCCGCAGCCCGCCCTCCAGGGGCGGCGTGCACACTCCGGCGATCAGGACGCCCGCGGCGGCCGCCCAGACCGGATCGGTGCCCGACGCCGTCAGCAGGAGCATGCCCAGCGCCGAGAGCACGGCCGCGGGAAGCATCACGCGCGGCTGTCCGTGGATGTCGACCAGGCGCCCCAGCAGCGGCTGGCCCACGGCCGTCGCGAGTCCGTAAACCGCGGAGAGGACGCCGGCGAGCGTGTAGCTGCCGCCCTCGGCGCGGATGAAGAGCACGATCGCCAGCGGTCCCGTGGCGTTGGGCAGCCTGCCCGTCAGAGTGCCCGCGAGCAGCCGCATCGCGTGCCGGGCGCGCAGCAGCTCGGCATAGCCCGTCGCCATGACTTCGGCTCCTTCCGGCGCTCACGGGGTAACGCTGTCACGTTGTACGTATAACCAACGCCGTTATACGTATCATGTCGCTGACCCACGGTCCACCCCGGGCCCCTATGGCCACGGGCCGGCGAAGGAGCGGTACGGATGGCGAGCACCCGGCGGCCCGGCACCGCGGACCAGCCGCGCGCCGGCGCCTCCCCGGAGCGCCCGCGTCCCACCAGCCGCGATGTCGCCCGTCACGCGAGCGTCTCGCAGGCGACGGTCTCCCTCGTGCTGGGCGGCAAGTGGCAGGGCCGCGTCTCTCCCCGTACGGCCGAGACCGTACGGGCCTCGGCGCGGGCTCTGGGCTACCGGCCCAATCTCGCCGCACGCAGTCTGCGTCTGGGCCGGACCCGGACGGCTCTGCTCGTCGTGCCGGCCCTCACCCACGACTACTTCGCGCGGGTGCACGCCGGTGCCTCACGGGTCGCCGCGGAGCACGACTTCGGCGTGGTGCTCTATCCCTCCCCCGAAGGCACCGGGCCCGCCGTCGATCCCTTCGGTTCGGCGCGCGCGGCCCTGGACGGCGTGATCGCCTCATCGATGGCCCCCGAGGCACTGGCGGCGCTGCGCGAGGGCGGGCTGCCGCTGGTGATGCTGGACACCGACCCCGCGGGCGACCGGGCCGCCGCCACCGTCAACCTCGACATCGCCGACGGCATGCGCCAGGCGGCAGGCCATCTTCTCGGGCTCGGCCACCGCCGCCTCGCACACCTGGCCGCAGACGTGGACACGTGGACCTTCGGTGTGCGGGCGCGGGCGCTGACACAGACCGTCGCCGGTACGGCGGGAGCAGCCGTACGGACGGAGTCCAGCGATCTCAGCGTCGAGGCGGCCCTGCACGCCGCCACCAGGGCACTCACGGCCGAGCCGCGGCCCACGGCGGTGATCTGCGACGACGATCTGCTGGCCGCGGGCGCGTGCAAGGCGGCGCGGCGGCTGGGCCTGCGCGTGCCGGAGGACGTCTCCGTGACGGGCTTCGACGATCTGAGCCTGGCGACCGCGCTCGAGCCGGAGTTGACGACGGTGCGGCTGCCCGCCGAGGAGGTCGGTGCGGCCGGTATGCGCGCGCTGCTGGACGTGCTGGCGGGAAGGGCGGCCAGTACGCCGGTGCTCGCCGTGCAGCTCGTACAGCGCGGTTCCACCGCTGAGCCCCCCGCCCGCAGCTGAGGCCGGACGCACACCCGAAGGCCGGGGAAGCCGAGCCGTGCGGCCCGGAAGCGGGAGGCCCGACGGCCCGGACCGGACCGGGTCCGGACGCCCGCGTGCCCCGCAGGAGGTCGGTCCTGCGGGGCACTCGGGCTGATCGGATTCGGCGGGAGCCGCTGCGCCGCTACTCCTCGGAGCTGTCCCCGGAGGACTCCTCGTCGCCACTGCCGGACGAGGAAGCCGATCCGCCCCCGCTCTCGTCCTCCCCCAGCAGACGCCGCAGCTGGCTGCCCAGAACCCGCTTGAACTTGCGCTGCTGGACGCGGCTGCGGTCGAGCAGCGCAACCTCCAACTGGTCGGCGGTCACATCGCGTTCGCCGCCGTTGTTGTCGCGCGCCAGGGATTCCTTGCCGAGCTTGACGGCCTCCGCGAGCGTCATGTCGTCACGGTGGCGCTGTTCGAGATAGCTGTTGATCTGGTCCGAGTTGCCGCCGACGGCGAGCGAGCCGTGTTCGTCCACGATCGAGCCGTCGTGAGGAAGCCGGTAGATCTGGTCGTCCTCGGGGGCGGGGCCGACCTCGGCGACGATCAGCTCCACCTCGTACGGCTTCTCGGCCGCGCTGGAGAAGATCGTCCCCAGCGTCTGCGCGTAGACGTTCGCGAGGCCACGGCCCGTCACATCGGCACGGTCGTAGGTGAATCCGCGCAGATCCGCGTAGCGGACACCGCCGATGCGCAGATTCTCGAATTCGTTGTACTTGCCCACCGCGGCGAACGCGATGCGGTCGTAGATCTCGCTGATCTTGTGGAGCGACCGCGAGGGGTTCTCCGCGACGAACACGATGCCGTCGGTGTACTGCAGCACGACAACACTGCGACCCCGCGCGATGCCCTTGCGGGCGTACTCGGCGCGGTCCGCCATGGCCTGCTGGGGTGAGACGTAGAACGGCGTCGACACCGGCTATCCGTCCCTTCCTTCTCCTGTCAGAGGGCGCTGAAGGCCCCGTGGCCTTCGTCAGGTGAGCGGGGCCTGCGGCCCGTTGGGATGCTGGAGCCGGCCCTCGTGCATGGTGCGTACGAGCGCGGAGACTTCCTCCTCGGACAGCTTCCGGCAGCCCTCGTCGGAGATGACCGTGAGCGTGGGATAGATCTTGCGGGCCATGTCGGGCCCGCCGGTGGCCGAGTCGTCGTCCGCGGCGTCGTAGAGCGCCTGCAGGGTCACCGTGCAGACCTGCTCCTCCGTCAGGTCGTCCCGGTGCAGCTTCTTCAAGGAGCCGCGTGCGAAGACGGAGCCGGAACCGACTGCGGTGAAGCCCACTTCCTCGGAACGGCCGCCCGTCACGTCGTAGGAGAAGATGCGCCCCTGCTCACGGTCCACGTCGTAGCCCGCGAAGACCGGGACGACCGCGAGGCCCTGGAGAGCCATGCCGAGGTTGCTGCGGATCATGGTGGAGAGACGGTTCGCCTTGCCCTCCAGCGAGAGCCCGGAGCCCTCCACCTTCTCGAAGTGCTCCAGCTCCAGCTGGAAGAGCTTCACCATCTCCACCGCGAGCCCTGCCGTGCCGGCGATGCCCACGGCTGAGAACTCGTCAGCTGGGAAGACCTTCTCGATGTCCCGCTGCGCGATGACGTTGCCCATCGTCGCGCGGCGGTCGCCCGCGAGCACCACACCGCCCCGGTACGTCGCGGCGACGATGGTCGTGCCGTGCGGAGCCTGCACGGCGCCCTCGACAGCGGGCAGGGGCCGGCTGCCGGGCAGCACCGCGGGGGCGTGCTCGGACAGGAAGTCCATGAACGAGGACGAGCCGGGTGTCAGGAAGGCAGCCGGCAGACGCCCTGTGTCACGAGTGTTGGCTTCCACACGTTTCCTTCCACAGATCGGAAGTCGGTCAGAGGGGATCTTGGAATACTGCACGGACCATACCCGCAGGCCCGGAAGTCACCCGTCCTGCGCCCCCGGGACCGGGGACGCAGGACGGGTGATCACGCGATTACTCTCCGCCCTTCTGAACGAAGGACCGTACGAAGTCCTCGGCGTTCTCCTCAAGGACGTCGTCGATCTCGTCCAGGACGGAGTCCACATCCTCCGAGAGTGCTTCCTGGCGCTCCTTGAGGTCCTCGGAGACCTGTGTCTCCTCAGCCTGCTCCTCGGTTTCCTCGGTCTGGCGGGTGGCCTTCTGCTGCCCGCCGCCGGTGTCCTTGGTCGCCATATCCTCACCCCGCTCGGTTCGGTGTACGCGTGACGTACAAGATCAGACCCTACAAGCAGGGACTGACATCGGCCCTTCACTTCTCCAACGTCGGAGTACCACCCCGGTGATTCCCGCATGCGGCACCGAATAGCCGTCCTTCAGCCTCCGGAAAGCACCCTCACCAGCTCCTCCGCCGTACGGCAGCGGTCCAGAAGCTCCTTCACGTGGTCACGGGTGCCCCGCAGCGGCTCCAGGGTCGGGACCCGTTGCAGAGAGTCACGGCCCGGCAGATCGAAGATGACCGAATCCCACGAGGCGGCGGCGACGTCGTCCGCGTACTGCTCCAGGCAGCGGCCGCGGAAGTACGCGCGCGTATCCTCCGGCGGCTTGCCCACGGCCCGCTTGATGTCCTCCTCCTGAAGCAGCCGCTGGATGTTGCCGCGGTTCGCGAGGCGGTTGTAGAGGCCCTTGTCGGGCCTCACGTCCGCGTACTGGAGGTCGACCAGCTGCAGCCGTGCCGCGTCCCATCCGAGCTGGTCACGGCGGCGGTAGCCCTCCATCAGCTCGCGCTTGGCGACCCAGTCCAGCTCCCCGGAGAGACTCATCGGGTCCTGCTCCAGTCTGGTCAGGACGTCTTCCCAGCGGGTGAGGACGTCCTGGGTCTGATCGTCCGCGTCGGCGCCCCAGCGCTCCTCGACGTATTTGCGCGCGAGCTCGCAGTACTCCATCTGAAGCTGGACGCCCGTGAGCGTACGGCCGCTGCGCAGCGTGATCAGCTTGCCCAGGGTCGGGTCGTGCGAGACGTGGTGGAGCGTGCGTACGGGCTGGTCGACCGCGAGGTCGACGGCGATGAAGTTGTCCTCGATCATCGACAGGACGAGCGCGGTGGTGCCGAGCTTGAGATACGTGGAGATCTCGGAGAGGTTGGCGTCACCGATGATCACATGGAGCCGGCGGTACTTCTCCGCGTCGGCGTGCGGCTCGTCGCGGGTGTTGATGATCGGCCGTTTCAGCGTCGTCTCCAGGCCGACCTCGACCTCGAAGTAGTCGGCGCGCTGACTGAGCTGGAATCCGTGCTCGCTGCCGTCCTGGCCGAGGCCGACGCGGCCGGCGCCGCACATCACCTGGCGCGAGACGAAGAAGGGCGTCAGGTGCCGCACGACGTCAGAGAACGGTGTCTCCCGCTTCATCAGGTAGTTCTCGTGCGTGCCGTAGGAGGCGCCCTTGTTGTCGGTGTTGTTCTTGTAGAGGTGGATCGCCTGCGTCCCGGGGACCTCGGCGGCGCGCTCCGCGGCCTCCGCCATGATCCGCTCCCCCGCCTTGTCCCACAGGACGGCGTCGAGAGGGTTGGTCACCTCGGGTGCGCTGTACTCGGGGTGGGCGTGGTCGACGTAGAGACGGGCGCCGTTGGTGAGGATGACATTGGCCAGGCCGATGTCCTCGTCCGTGAGCTGGCTGGCGTCGGCGGACTCCCGTGCCAGGTCGAAGCCCCGGGCGTCCCGCAGCGGGTTCTCCTCCTCGAAGTCCCAGCGGGCACGGCGTGCCCGGTGCATCGCCGCGGCGTAGGCGTTGACGATCTGGGATGAGGTGAGCATGGCATTGGCGTTGGGATGGCCGGGTACGGAGATCCCGTACTCCGTCTCGATACCCATTACTCGCCGTACGGTCATGCGGCCCTCCTTGCCCGGCAGCGGCCCGGCTGTGGGCCGCCGCTCAAGTCCCGCTGCGCATCCGCCCCGTCTGCGGTCCTTCCCTCAGCACTTTGCGTAGCGGCACTACGGACGAGCCTAGAACGCACGGCCTGAAGTCGGGAGATCACTCAGCGGACTTCCTCGGACTGCTCAAAAAGGATCCGGCCACGGACGCCCTCCCCTGCCTTCGGCGGGGGTCCACAAGGGGCGTCCGCAGCCGGATCGCTGTCTGCTTACAGGTACTGACCGGTGTTGGCCACGGTGTCGATCGAACGGCCGGTGTCCGCACCCTGCTTTCCGGTGACCAGCGTGCGGATGTATACGATCCGCTCGCCCTTCTTGCCGGAGATGCGGGCCCAGTCGTCGGGGTTGGTGGTGTTGGGGAGGTCCTCGTTCTCCTTGAACTCGTCGACGCAGGCGGCGAGCAGGTGGGAGACGCGCAGACCCTTCTGGTTCTGGTCGAGGTAGGCCTTGATCGCCATCTTCTTAGCCCGGCCGACGATGTTCTCGATCATGGCGCCGGAGTTGAAGTCCTTGAAGTAGAGCACTTCCTTGTCACCGTTGGCGTAGGTGACCTCCAGGAAGCGGTTCTCCTCGGACTCCGCGTACATCTGCTCCACGACGGACTGGATCATGGCGTCCACCGCGGCGTTGGTGTTCCCGCCGTGCTCGGAGACGTCGTCCGCGTGCAGCGGGAGGTTCGCGGTCAGGTACTTCGAGAAGATGTCCTTGGCGGCCTCGGCGTCCGGACGCTCGATCTTGATCTTCACGTCGAGACGGCCGGGACGCAGGATCGCCGGGTCGATCATGTCCTCGCGGTTGGAGGCGCCGATGACGATGACGTTCTCCAGGCCCTCCACGCCGTCGATCTCGGAGAGCAGCTGGGGGACGATCGTGTTCTCGACGTCCGAGCTGACACCCGAGCCGCGGGTGCGGAAGAGGGAGTCCATCTCGTCGAAGAAGACGATGACGGGCGTGCCCTCGCTCGCCTTCTCTCTGGCCCGCTGGAAGACCAGGCGGATGTGCCGCTCGGTCTCGCCCACGTACTTGTTGAGGAGCTCGGGGCCCTTGATGTTCAGGAAGTAGCTCTTGCCCTGGGGCTTCCCTGTGACCTCCGCCACCTTCTTGGCCAGTGAGTTGGCCACGGCCTTGGCGATCAGCGTCTTGCCGCAGCCGGGCGGGCCGTAGAGCAGAACGCCCTTCGGCGGGCGCAGTTCGTGCTCCTTGAAGAGATCGGGGTGCAGATACGGCAGTTCGACCGCGTCGCGGATCTGCTCGATCTGGCCGCGCAGACCGCCGATCTTGGCGTAGTCGATGTCGGGGACCTCTTCGAGGACGAGTTCCTCGACCTCGCTCTTGGGCACGACTTCGAAGACGTAGCCGGAGCGCGGCTCCAGAAGCAGAGCGTCGCCCGCGCGGAGCGTCGTCTCCAGCAGGGGCTCGGCGAGGCGGACCACCCGCTCCTCGTCGGTGTGACCGACGACCAGGGCGCGCTCGCCGTCCTCCAGCACCTCCTTGAGCATGACGATGTCGCCCGCGGTCTCGAACTCCATGGCCTCGACCACGTTGAGTGCTTCGTTGAGCATCAGCTCCTGGCCGCGCCGGAGCTCCTCGAGTTCGACGCTGGGGCTGACGTTCACTCGGAGCTTGCGCCCGCCGGTGAAGATGTCAGCTGTGCCGTCCTCGTTCGCCGTCAGGAAAACTCCGAAGCCGGCCGGCGGCTGCGCGAGTCGGTCGACCTCTTCCTTGAGGGCAACGATCTGGTCACGCGCCTCACGGAGCGTGTTGGAGAGCCGCTCGTTCTGTGCGGAGACGCCGGCCAGATTGGTCTGCAGCTCGACGATCCGCTCCTCAAGAATCCGAGTGTGCCGCGGAGAGTCGGCGAGCTTGCGGCGCAGGACGGCGATCTCCTGCTCCAGATACGCCACCTGACCGGACGGGTCTTCGGAACCCCGACCGGGCCGGATGCCGCGGTTGATGTCGTCGTCGTGGGCTGCCACGGTCCTCACCTCCTCCAGGGGGAGCTGGACGCTTCCTGACCCTACCTGGGCGGGTACAGGTTGAAACCCTAGATCACAAAGACGGTCGCGGTGTGTCTGATCTTCACCCTTGCGCGCTCCCTCACGCCAGGGGAATACCCACCCATGACCATCCGAAAGCGGCCGGTTGTAGGGTCGGAACGGTCAACACCCCTTCATGGACAGCAGCTTTCCATCACGAACGCAGGAACGGCAGGCGACAGGATGAGCACCGGGGACGACGCACTCGAGGTCTGGATCGACCAGGATCTGTGCACCGGCGACGGCATCTGCGCGCAGTACGCACCCGAGGTGTTCGAGCTGGACATCGACGGCTTGGCCTACGTCAAGAGCGCTGAGGACGAGCTTCTTCAGGACAAGGGAGCGACGACTCCCGTACCGCTGCCGCTCCTCACCGACGTGGTGGACTCCGCGAAGGAGTGCCCGGGTGACTGCATTCATGTCCGCCGTGTTTCGGACAGTGTTGAAGTCTACGGGCCCGACGCCGACGAGCACGGGCAGTGACCGACGCTCACGGTGAGTGCCCGAAGAGCGGGCCGGGAGGGACCGTTGCTCGTCAGATGCTCTTCGGGCTTCCGGGGACGGGAGCGGCTTCCAGCGCGAACTTCCCGTCCTTCCACTCCCACTTCACCTTCCGCTGCCTGTCCGGGCAGCAGCTCGGCACGGAGGGCGAGGAGTAGCCCAGCAGCTTGGCCGAGACCGTACGGCCGCTGACCTTCAGGTCCTGGACCGTCATCCGCTCCTTGGTGCGCAGCATCGTCGCGACCACGCGGGGCGGATCGCCGGGACGGGCCGGGGCGGCAAGGACGAACAGGGCGTTGGGCGGCGTGCCCGTACCGGAGTGGCAGCGCACGGAGGCGACGGTCTCCTTGCGTCCGTCGCCGTCGAAGTCCGTGGAGCCCCTGCCGACGACGTCGACCTTGACGGACGGGCTGCCGCAATCCACGGGGAAGTCCGCCTTCTTCGGGTCCGGGGCCGGGCCGGAGGCGGTCGTGGTGAGCGTGGGCTGGGCGGTGGCGTCCGCCGGCTGGATCAGGGCCGATGCCCCGACGACGGCGGCGAGGGCCACGGCCGTGCTGAGCCAGTGCACCATGCGGGTACGGGTGTGCGGCAGTTCCGTCACGCCGGGTGACTCCTGTGAGAAGTGTGCTTGGGGGTGCACAGCATCGTGCCATACGTCACACGGCACCGGAACGGGCGGGACCTGGTTCGTCCGTAAGGCTGCTGACGAGGCGTCAGCGCAGGAGACTCAACGCCCCCGCCCGGCTGCCGCGTTGGTGCGGAAGACCGGGGCGGAGGCCCGCGGCGTGCGTGGTCGGCGGAACGGGACGACGAGAGGCCTGCGCCCCAACGGGCCTTTCAGGAACGGCCCGAGGTGCTGCCCGGGCCGGTGTAGTCCTCCCCGTACGCGCCCTTGGCGGGGCGGCGGCGGCGCAGCGGCGGCTCGACGCCGTCGGCGAGGCGGCGGGCGGTGAGCAGGAAACCCGTGTGCCCGATCATGCGGTGGTCGGGACGTACGGCCAGGCCCTCGACGTGCCAGTTGCGCACCATGGTCTCCCAGGCCTGCGGCTCGTTGAACGTGCCGTGCTCGCGGATCGACTCGACCATGCGGGCCAGTTGTGTCGTGGTGGCGACGTAGCAGCACACGATGCCGCCCGGGACAAGGGCCTTGGAGACGGACTCCAGGCACTCCCAGGGGGCGAGCATGTCGAGGATGACGCGGTCGACGTCGCCGTCCGAGAGATGGTCCTGGAGGTCTCCGACGGTGAGCGTCCAGGCGGGGTGCGGTTCGCCGAAGTAGCGCTCGACGTTCTGCCGGGCGATCTCGGCGAAGTCCGCCCGCCGTTCGTAGCTGTGGAGCATGCCCATGTCGCCGATGGCGCGGAGCAGGAAGGTGCTCAGCGAACCGGAGCCGACTCCCGCCTCGACGACGCGCGCGCCCGGGAAGATGTCGGCCATGGCCAGGACTTGGCCCGCGTCCTTGGGATAGACGACGGCGGCGCCGCGCGGCATGGACAGGACGTAGTCGGGGAGCAGGGGGCGCAGCGCGAGGTAGGCGACGTTTCCCGTGGTACGGACGACACTGCCCTCGGGAGCGCCGATCAGCTCGTCGTGGGGGAAGGCTCCCTTGTGGGTGTGGAAGCTCTTTCCCTCTTCGAGCGTGAACGTGTAGTGGCGTCCCTTGGGATCGGTGAGCTGGACCTGGTCCCCGACCTTGAAGGGCCCGCGACGGCGGGCTGCACCGGTCGGTTCGGACATGCGCACAGACTAACGGGTCTGGTCAGCGGCCCTCATGCCGAGGGCTTGGCCATGGCCGCGACGAAGGCACGCTCGACGTCGCCGGTGGAGAGCACCCCGTAGATCTCGCCGGTCTCCTCGACCACCAGGTACTCGGTCGCGGGGGTGGCACGCAGGTGCTCCAGCAGTTCCTCGCCGGCCAGCTCCGCCGGGACGCGCATGCCCTCCTTCAGCTCCTGGGCGAGGGTGGAGACCGCGACCCAGGGGCGCCGGTGCGAGGGGACGCCGGCGATGGCCGCCTCCCGTACGAGCGAGACGGGACCCCCGGCGCCGTCGACGACGACGAGGGCGCGGGCTCCGGCGTCGTTGGCGCGTCGGAGCGCCTCCGAGAGCGGGGTGTCGGTGGGTACGGGGACGGCCCGCCTGGTGAGGTTGCGGGCGCGCAGGTCGGGGAGATGCTCGCGCAGCCGTGCCATGCGCAGGCTGTTCCCGGCGCCGGTCCAGATGATGGCGGCCAGGATGGCGGCGAGCAGCGCGTCCATGAGCGTGTCGATACCGCCGATGGACTCCTGCGTCAGGCCGCCCGCGTGTGTGGCGAGGGGCAGCCCGATGAGCACGGCGACGGCCAGCGCCCGGCCGATCCACGCGGCGAAGACGGTGCCGGTCATCGGGCGGCCGCTCAGCTTCCACACGAGGGCTCGCAGCATCCGGCCGCCGTCCAGGGGCAGTCCGGGGAGGAGGTTGAAGGCGGCAACGATGAGGTTGGAGATCATCAGCCCGAACAGCAGCACACCCGGCACGGTGCCCGGCCGCACGACCTGCATCCCGCCGTAGAAGACCCCGGCGAGCACGAGGGACAGCAGCGGCCCGACGAAGGCCAGTACGAACTCGCGGCCGGGGCTCTCGGCCTCCTTCTCGATCTCGGAGACCCCGCCGAAGAACTGGAGCTGGATGCGGCGTACGGGCAGCTTGAAGCGCAGCGCGGCGACGGTGTGGGCGAGTTCGTGCACGAGGACGGACGCGTAGAAGGCCACGGCGAAGAAGAGAGCGATCAGATAGCGCACGGCGCCGAGATGCGGCAGCACACGGTCGAGCTGGCCGCCGAAGACCCAGGTGATGAGGGCGGCCACGAGGAACCAGCTGGGCGCCACGTAGACGGGCACGCCGAAGGGGCGGCCCATCAGGAGGCCGCCGCCGAAGGGGCGGGCGCGACGGGGCTTGTCGGGGCCCAGACCCGGGGGGCCGTGACCGGCGGGGCCGGGGGCTCCGGAACCGGAGGTGCCGTTGCCGGGGCCGGAACCGGAGGTGCCGGGGCCACCGGGGGCTCCGGGGCCCGAAGTTCCGGGGCCGCCGGGGCCTGCCTTGCCTGGGGTCTTGCCGGGGCCCTCGCCTGCGTCCGGGCGGGACGCGGGGCGGGCGTCAGGAGCTGCTACCGGGCCCGTGCTCGGCTCCCGGGCGGACTCGCCCGTTCCGGCGGCCTTCGAGGAAGAGGTCTCAGGGGCCGCCGTACGGCCGCTGCCGCCTCCGGCCTCCGGGTCGGGTCCCTGACCGGACGCGGGACCGGAAGCCGTGCCCAGGTCCCGTTCTGACGCGTTGTCGGCCGCCTCGGCGTGCGCCTCGCGCGCGTCCGGGTACGCCGGAGTGTCCGGACGGTCCGGGAGAGACGCCGTGCCCTCCCCCGCCGTTCCGGAACCGCCGGAGCCGCCGGAGCCGCCCGAACGCGGCGTGCCGCCGTTTTCCGTGTCCGCCACGGGTTCCCTTCTGCCGCTTCCTCGCACTCCGCCGCTCCGCCGGCCGGTGGGCGTGCGGGGGCGGGTGCGCCGCCCTCGATGGTATGCGTCCGTTGTCAGTGCGGGGCCCTAGGGTCGTACGTCATGACCACCCGCGTCGCATCCCCGCCGAACTCCCTCTCGCCGTCCCGCGCCAGCGACTTCATGCAGTGTCCGCTGCTCTACCGCTTCCGGGTGATCGACAAACTGCCGGAGAAACCTTCCCCGGCGGCCACTCGCGGCACGGTCGTACACGCCGTGCTGGAGCGGCTCTTCGACGCTCCGGCGGAGCAGCGCAGCCTGCCGCGTGCCCGTTCCCTGGTCGCCCGCGAGTGGGAGCGGCTGCTGGCGAAGCGTCCGGAGCTGAAGGAGCTCTTCGCGGAGGACGGCGGGGACCGGGAGGTGGACGGCGCCGAGTTGGCGGCGTGGCTGGCGGAGGCGGAGGCCCTCGTCGAGCGCTGGTTCTCGCTGGAGGACCCGACCCGTCTGGAGCCCGCGGAGCGGGAGTTCTTCGTGGAGACCACGCTGGATTCCGGGCTGCGGCTGCGCGGCATCATCGACCGCGTCGACGTCGCTCCCACGGGCGAGGTCCGGATCGTCGACTACAAGACGGGCAAGGCGCCGCCGCCTCAGTTCTCCGACGGGCCGCTCTTCCAGATGAAGTTCTACGCGCTGGTGGTCTGGCGGCTGCGCGGGATCATCCCCCGCCGTCTCCAACTGGTCTTCCTGGGCAGTGGAGATGTGCTGACCTACGACCCGGACGAGGAGGATCTGCGCCGCGTCGAGCGCAAGGTGCTGGCGCTGTGGGAGGCCATCACGAAGGCGACGGAGACGGGCGACTGGCGCCCGAGCCCGGGCAGGCTCTGCGACTGGTGCGACCACCAGGCGCACTGCCCGGAATTCGGCGGCTCTCCCCCGCCGTATCCGCTCACGGTGCAGCCACGGCTCCCCGAGCCGCGCAGCGAAGGGCCACAGGAATCCACCGCCGACGTCTAGGCAAGAATGGGGTCGGTTCCTGCCACCCGCCGAAGGAGATCCCGTGGCTATCCGCGTCCTGTTGGTCGACGACCAGCCGCTGCTGCGCACCGGCTTCCGGATGATCCTGGAGGCGGAGCAGGACATCGCCGTCGTCGGTGAGGCGGGGGACGGGCTGCAGGCCCTGGACCAGGTGCGTGCCCTGCAGCCGGACGTGGTCCTGATGGACATCCGCATGCCCCGGATGGACGGGGTGGAGGCCACACGCCGCATCACCGGGCCCGCGAAGGACGGCCCCGCGAAGGTGCTCGTGCTGACCACCTTCGACCTCGACGAGTACGTGGTGGAGGCGCTGCGCGCCGGTGCCAGCGGTTTCCTGCTCAAGGACGCGCCGGCCGCCGAGCTGGTGCAGGCGATCCGCGTGGTCGCGGCGGGTGAGGCCATGCTGGCGCCGAGCATCACACGCCGTCTGCTCGACAAGTACGCGGGGAAGCTCCCCTCGGGCGAGGAGCCGGTGCCGGACACGCTGCATCAGCTGACGGACCGCGAGGTGGAGGTGCTGAAGCTCGTGGCGCGCGGCCTGTCGAACTCGGAGATCGCCGCGGACCTCTTCGTCAGCGAGACGACGGTCAAGACGCACGTCGGGCATGTGCTGACCAAGCTGGGGCTCCGCGACCGCGTGCAGGCCGCGGTCTACGCGTACGAGAGCGGGCTGGTGCGGCCCGGCTCCTAGCGTGAGGGCAGGGCCTGCCGTGCGCGCGCCTCTGTATCGCGTACGGCCTGTGCCGGGCGGGGGCCCGGACGCGGCCCCGCACACGCCTCCCGGGGCCGACCGTCAGCCGTCGCTGCTGCGGCCCAGCTCCCACAGCTGCAGCACCGACGAGGAGTTCAGCGCCCATTCGGCACCGGTGATGTCCTCGCCCGCCGCGATGAACTGTTTGCCCTGCCACAGCGGCAGCACCGGCACCTCGTCGGCCACGATGTCCTGGGCTCGGCCGAAGCCGCGCTCGGTGCGGACCCGGTCGGTCTTCTGCCGTGTCTGAGGGATGAGCTTGTCGCGTATCTCGGTGCTGATGTAGGGGCTGTTGAGGAAGTTGTTCCGCTCGAAGAACGGCGCGATGTAGTTGTCGGCGTCGGGGAAGTCGGGGAACCAGCCGTAGCCGTAGACCTGGTACTTCCCTTCCAGCGCGGCCGAGCGGTAGGTGTCCCAGGGCAGCCCGCGCACTTCGGCGTCGAACAGTCCGCTGCCGTTGAGCTGCTCCTTGAGTTTGGTGAACTCCTTCTTGGTGACGCTGCCGTAGTGGTCGGTGGTGTAGGCGAGTTCGAGCTTCACCGGGGTGCTCACGCCCGCCCGGCGCAGGGTGCGCCGGGCCGAGTCGGCGCCGCCTTCGCCGTACTTGTTGAAAAAGGAGTTCCGGTGTCCGGGCACGCCCGAGGGCACCAGGGAGTAGAGCGGCTCGGCAGTGCGTGCGTACACGTCGCGTACGAGGGACTCACGGTCGATCACCTCGGCCATGGCGCGCCGCACGGCCAGGCGGCCGGCGGTCTCGTCGTCGGTGTTGAAGACGAGGTAGCGGATCTCCTGGCCCGGCTGCTGCACGAGGTCGATGCTGTCCTCGGGGGCCGACTCCAGTCGCTCGATCTGCTGCGGGGAGATGGTGCGGTTCATCAGGTCTATGTCGCCCGCACGCAGGGCCTTCTCCATGGCGGCGGAGTCGTCGAAGGACTGCAGTTCGACCTTCTCGCCGGCGATCTTCAGCGAACCCTTGTAGTCGGCGTTGCGGGTGAAGACCGTCTTTCTCGCGCCGGATTCGTATTCGAGCGTGTACGGGCCAGACCCCACTGTCCGGAAGCCCTTGGCGAAGCCGTCCGCCGGGTAGCTCTGCTGGTCGACGATCGAGGCGGCGGGAGTGGCGATCTTGAACGGGAAGGTGGCGTCCGGCTTGCGCAGATTGAAGACGACCTCACGGTCGCTGGTGGCCTCCACCTCGGCTATGCCGGTGAGCAGCGAGGCGGGCCCGTTGGCGAAGCGGATACGCAGGATGCGCTCGATCGAGTACTCCACGTCCTTGGCGTCGAGCGTGTTGCCGTTGGAGAAGGTGAGGCCTTCGCGCAGGGTGCAGCGGTACTGCTCGTTCCGCTCGTCGGTGAAGCCGCACCTCTCCGCGGCGTCCCGGACGGGGCGGGTGCCGGAACGCGGCATACGCAGCAGCGTCTGGAAGGCGTTGCGCATGACGTTCCATGAGCTGACGTCGTATGCGGCCGCGGGGTCGAAGGGCGCGGGCGAGGCCTTGGAGACGGTGAAGGTGTCGGTCGTCCCGACGACGATCGCCTCTGCGTCGTCCCCCGTCACCTGCCCGCAAGCAGTCAGCAGGGACGCCAGCAGACCGGCTGCCGCAGTGAGTGCCGGGGTCTTGCGGTGCATCGGGCACGGTCCTCTCGTCGGCCTAGGGGTCACGAAGACCGGGCGGGGCACGCTGACGGGCTCAGGTGGCCGTTCCTGAACTGGACGCCCTGGCAACGGACTCCGAGCCCGATGAGGACACCCCCGGTTCGCGTGGACTGCGCGGACGCACCGGACCGAGCGGCATGGCGTGCCGGAGCCGACGCGAAGTCTGGTGAATGTCACAGCGCTCTTCATGCCGCGTCAAGAGGCTGGGAGCACGTATTCGGCGAAGGCGGCCGACAGGGCGTCATAAGCGTGACAAGTCGGCTGAGCAGGCCCGGACCTGAGCGCCCTCAGCCGCCGCGAAGTGCCGTCCGCACGGAAGAACAACCGCCCGCACGGAAGAGGAAGTGCCCGTCCCGGGAAAAGGTGCCGGAGCGTCAGGAGACGCTCTGATGCGCCACGAGGACCAGTGAACGCAGGAAGGCGAGATTCACCTCTTCGAGGGATTCCACGATGGTGCGGCCCGGTGCGTCGTCGATGGGCGCGACGGACGGCACCGCCACCACCCGGCAGCCAGCCGCCTCGGCGGACGCCACCCCGGTCACGGTGTCCTCGATGACGGCGCAGCGTGCCGGGTCCGCGCCGAGGCGCCCGGCGGCCGTCAGATAGGGGTCGGGGTGCGGCTTCGTACGGGTCAGTTCGTCCCCGGCGACGGTGAGGTCGAAGTGCTCCCTGCCGAGGGAGACCAGCATCTCGTCCACGACCGTGCGGTGGGAGGCGGAGACCAGCGCGGTGGGGACCCCGTGCAGGGACAGCTCGGCGAGCAGGCGCCGCGCGCCCGGTACGAGCTGCACGCCGCGGCGCACGCGCTCGATGAACTTGTCGTTGAGCAGCACGGTCAGCTCCTCGACGGTGATGTCGGCTTGCGTCGCCTCGATGAGGAAGCCGGCACTGCGCGTCATCGGGCCGCCCACCACGACCTCGCGCCATTCGTCCTTCAGTACGTGCCCGAGCTCCGCGAAAGCCTCACTCTCGGCGTCCCACCAGTAGCCTTCCGTGTCGACCAGGGTGCCGTCCATGTCGAGGAGCACCGCCTGCAGCGACGAGCCTTCGGCCGTAAGAGTGCCGAGCGCGGGGATGGAGCTGGTCATCCGCGTACACCTCCGTGAGGGACAACAAGGCCGGCCGCCCGCCCCACAGGAGCGAACGACCGGCCTGTACCGGACCGACCATTCTACGACGGTCCGGTCGGAGCCGTTATCGGGCGTTGAAGTACTTGGCCTCCGGATGGTGGATCACGATGGCGTCGGTGGACTGCTCGGGGTGCAGCTGGAACTCCTCCGACAGCTCCACGCCGATGCGCTCCGGCTGCAGCAGGTCCGCGATCTTCGCCCGGTCCTCCAGGTTGGGGCAGGCGCCGTAGCCGAGGGAGAAGCGGGCTCCCCGGTACTTGAGGGCGAACATGTCGGCCATGGCGGCCGGGTCCTCCGCGGAGATGTCCAGCTCGGCGCGGACCCGGGCGTGCCAGTACTCGGCCAGGGCCTCGGCGAGCTGGACGGACAGGCCGTGCAGCTCCAGGTAGTCCCGGTAGGCGTCCTTCGCGAAGAGCTCAGCGGTGGCCTCGCCGATCTTCGAACCGACGGTGACGACCTGCAGCCCGACGACGTCCTGCTCACCGGACTCCTCCGCACGGAAGAAGTCCGCGAGGCACAGCCGCCGGCCACGGCGCTGGCGGGGGAAGGTGAAGCGGGTGCGCTCGCTGCCGTCCTCGTTGAGGAGGATCAGGTCGTCGCCCTTGGAGACGCACGGGTAGTAGCCGTATACGACGGCCGCCTCCAGCATGTTGTCCGTGTGCAGCCGGTCCAGCAGGCCGCGGAGCCGGGGACGTCCGTCGGTCTCCACCAGCTCCTCGTAGCCGGGGCCCTCGCCCGTACGGGACTCCTTCAGACCCCACTGGCCCTTGAAGAGCGCACCCTCGTCGATCCAGGACGCGTAGTCCTTCAGGCCGATGCCCTTGACCACGCGGCTGCCCCAGAAGGGCGGCGTGGGGACCGGGTTGTCGGTGGCCACGTCGGAGCGCACCGAACCGTCGTTGACCTCCTCCTCCGGCACCTCACCGGCGGCGGACGAGGGGCGCTTGGGCACACGGCGCTGCTTCAGCGGAGGCAGCTCGACGCCGGGGACGCCGCGCTTGACGCCGATGAGGGCGTCCATGAGGCGCAGGCCCTCGAAGGCGTCCCGGGCGTAGCGGACTTCGCCCTCGTAGACCTCGTGCAGATCCTGCTCGACGTACGCCCGGGTGAGCGCGGCACCGCCGAGGATGACCGGGAAGTCCGCGGCCATCTGACGCTGGTTCAGCTCCTCCAGGTTCTCCTTCATGATCACTGTCGACTTCACCAGCAGGCCGGACATGCCGATGACGTCGGCCTTGTTCTCCTCGGCGGCGTCGAGGATGGCGCCGACGGGCTGCTTGATCCCCAGATTGACCACGTTGTAGCCGTTGTTGGACAGGATGATGTCGACGAGGTTCTTGCCGATGTCGTGCACGTCGCCGCGGACCGTGGCCAGGACGATGGTGCCCTTGCCCTCGTCGTCGGACTTCTCCATGTGCGGTTCCAGGTAGGCGACCGCGGTCTTCATCACCTCGGCCGACTGCAGCACGAACGGGAGCTGCATCTTGCCCGCGCCGAAGAGCTCACCGACGACCTTCATGCCCGCGAGCAGGGTGTCGTTGACGATCTCGAGCGCGGGACGCTCCCCGAGCGCCTCGTCCAAGTCGGCTTCCAGGCCGTTGCGTTCGCCGTCGATGATGCGCTGCTGGAGACGCTCGTCCAGCGGCAGCGCCGCGAGCTCCTCGGCCTTGCCCGCCTTCATCGCCTTGGTGTCGACGCCCTCGAAGAGCTCCAGGAGGTGCTGCAGCGGGTCGTAACCCTCACGGCGCCGGTCGTAGATCAGATCCAGGGCGGTGGTGACCTGCTCCTCCTCCAGGCGCGCGATCGGCAGGATCTTGCTCGCGTGCACGATCGCCGAGTCCAGGCCGGCCTTGACGCACTCGTCGAGGAAGACGGAGTTGAGGACGATGCGCGCGGCCGGGTTGAGCCCGAAGGAGATGTTGGACAGGCCGAGCGTGGTCTGCACGTCCGGGCGGCGCTTCTTCAGCTCCCGGATGGCCTCGATGGTGTTGATCCCGTCCTTGCGGGACTCCTCCTGACCGGTGCAGATGGTGAACGTCAGGCAGTCGATGAGGATGCTCGACTCGGCGATGCCGTAGTTGGTGGTCAGGTCGTCGATGATGCGCTCGGCGATGGCGACCTTGTTCTCGGCGGTACGGGCCTGGCCCTCCTCGTCGATCGTCAGGGCCATCAGGGCGGCGCCGTGCTCGCGTGCCAGGGAGGCCACGCGGGCGAAGCGGGACTCGGGTCCGTCGCCGTCCTCGTAGTTGACGGAGTTGATGACGGCGCGGCCGCCGAGCTTCTCCAACCCGGCCTGGATGACCGGCACTTCGGTGGAGTCGAGGACGAGGGGAAGGGTGGAGGAGGTCGCGAAGCGCCCGGCGATCTCCGCCATGTCGGCGACGCCGTCACGGCCCACGTAGTCGACGCACACGTCGAGCATGTGGGCGCCCTCGCGGATCTGGTCGCGGGCCATCTCCACGCAGTCGTCCCAGCGGCCGTCGAGCATGGCCTCGCGGAACTTCTTCGAGCCGTTGGCGTTCGTGCGCTCGCCGATCGCCAGGTACGAGGTGTCCTGGCGGAAGGGGATCATCTGGTAGAGGGAGGCGGCACCCGCCTCGGGCGTGGGTGTGCGCGTGGCCGGTTCCTTGCCGCGTACGCGCTCCACGAGCTGGCGCAGGTGCTCGGGAGTCGTACCGCAGCAGCCGCCGACCAGGGAGAGGCCGTAGTCGCGCACGAAGCCCTCGTGCGCGTCGCACAGCTCCTCCGGCGTGAGCGGGTAGTGGGCTCCGTCCTTGCCCAGTACGGGCAGGCCCGCGTTCGGCATGCACGAGACCGGCACCTGTGAGTGCTGGGCGAGGTAGCGCAGGTGCTCGCTCATCTCGGCCGGCCCGGTGGCGCAGTTGAGGCCGATCATGTCGATGCCCAGCGGCTCCAGGGCCGTGAGGGCCGCACCGATCTCGGAGCCCAGCAGCATGGTGCCGGTGGTCTCGACGGTCACGGAGCAGATCAGCGGCAGCTCGTGCGCGCCGGCGGCTTCCATGGCGCGGCGGGCGCCGATGATGGCCGCCTTGGTCTGCAGCAGGTCCTGGGTGGTCTCCACCAGGAGGGCGTCGGCACCACCGGAGATCATGCCTTCGGCGTTCTGCTGGTAGGCGTCGCGCAGGGTCGTGTACGGGGCGTGGCCCAGCGTCGGCAGCTTGGTGCCGGGGCCCATCGAGCCGAGCACCCAGCGGGGGCGCCCGTCTGCCTCGAACTCGTCCGCCACGTCGCGGGCGATGCGTGTGCCCTTCTCCGAGAGCTCGAAGTTGCGCTCGGTGATGTCGTACTCGGCCAGCGCGGCGTGGTTGGTGCCGAAGGTGTTGGTCTCCACACAGTCCACGCCGGCCGCGAAGTACTCCTCGTGCACCGACCGGACGATGTCGGGACGGGTCACGTTGAGGATCTCGTTGCAGCCTTCGAGCTGCTGGTAGTCGTCGAGGGACGGGTCCTGCGCCTGAATCATGGTGCCCATCGCGCCGTCGGCGACGACCACGCGTTCCTTGAGCGCCTTGCGCAGCGCTGCTGCCCTCGGGAAGGCGGAATCGGGCGTACTGCTCGGCGAGGCCATGAAGGGTTCTCCCTAAAGTGCGACGGCTGTCGGCTATGCGCTGTCCGGTCACTGCACTGAGGACGGCGCACCTGATCAGGGTATCGGGCGAACACAAGAGTGCAGCCGGGCATTCCGCGGAGCGGGGGTACGAGACGGCATGAAACGGGAGGAAGCCTGCTCAGCCGCACGGCGCTGCCGGTCACGGGGCGCACGCAGGGCGTTCAGGCCCGGCACGGGGAGAAACCGGTGCGCTCGCTCGTAAGGGGACCGGGCTACCGCCGGTCCCCATCAAGCGATACCGTTCGGCATTGTCGAACTCGATTCAGAGCGGCCCGTTGCGAGCAGGTCAGGAGGTGCCCGGTGGCCCGGAACATCCAGTCGCTGGAGCGGGCGGCCGCCGTGCTGAGGCTTCTGGCGGGCGGTGAGCGCCGGCTCGGCCTCTCCGACATCGCCTCGTCCATGGATCTTCCGAAGGGCACCGCGCACGGTCTGCTGCGCACCCTCCAGCAGGAGGGCTTCGTCGAGCAGGACGAGGCGACGGGCAAGTACCAGCTGGGCGCGGAGCTGCTGCGGCTGGGCACCAGCTACCTGGACGTGCACGAGCTGCGCTCGCGTGCTCTGGTCTGGGCGGACGACCTGGCGCGGTCCAGCGGCGAGAGCGTCTATCTGGGCGTTCTGCACCAGCAGGGCGTGCTGATCGTGCACCACGTCTTCCGGCCCGACAACAGCCGTCAGGTGCTGGAGGTCGGCGCGATGCAGCCGCTCCACAGCACGGCGCTGGGCAAGGTGATCTCCGCGTTCGACCCGGTGGCGCACAGCGAGGCGGTGGACGGCGAGCGCCGGCGCTTCACGGAGCGCACGGTCACCTCGCTCGAGGACTTCGAGGACGTGCTGGAGCTGACGCGGGCGCGCGGCTGGGCCGCCGACGTGGAGGAGACCTGGGAGGGGCTCGCCTCGATCGCGGCGCCGATCCGCGACCGGCGCCGCATGCCGGTGGGAGCGGTCGGCGTGACGGGGGCGGTGGAGCGTGTCTGCGAGGACGTCACCGCCGGTACGGGCGTGGTCGGCTCCGCCGCACCGCCCGGCGCGGCGGGCGGTGCGGGGGGTGCGCCCGCCGAGGCCGAACTGCGGGCGGTGCTCGTCGCCGCCGTACGGGACTGCGCGCGCGCCGTCTCACGGGATCTCGGGGCCCGGCGGTTCTGACCGGTGGTCCCGGCCCGGCGGCTGCGGGCGGACCGTTCCGGGAGGGCGGCTCCGGCAGGCGGACGGGCCGGCGGGCCTCGGAACGGCCTGAGGGCAGCGGAGGCGCCTGAGGGGACCGGCCCTCCCGGCCGCCCCGGCGTTCCGAGAACGACCGTTCCCCGCCCGGGGCACGGCGCCGGGACGCGGCGCGGCCCTCGCTCGTGCGGGGCCGTCGCCGCGGTCCCGGCTCCGCCCTGCCCGGAGATGATCTCCCCTGCGTACACGGAGTGCGGGAGTCCTGGGTCACACCCCTTGACGCGACCGTCACCAGGGACAAAACTGCCCACTCGGCGGTCGGCATTGTCGAACAGCGGACGGAACCGGCCCGCCCTCCCCATCTGGACAAGACAAAGGAGTCGCGGGTGTCCAGCTCCGACATCTTCTTCGGCGAAGTCATAGGTACGGCGATGCTCGTACTGCTCGGCGGCGGCGTGTGCGCCGCCGTGACCTTCAAACGCTCAAAGGCCTCCAACGCCGGCTGGGTCGCCATCGCCTTCGGCTGGGGCATGGCCGTCCTCGTCGGCGGCTACGTCTCGGTGGGCGTCTCCGGCGCGCACCTCAACCCGGCAGTCACCCTCGCCCTCGCCATCGAGGGCACCACCCCGTGGGGCGACGTCCCGCTCTACTTCGCCAGCGAACTGCTCGGCGCCATGATCGGCGCCGTGCTGGTGTGGCTCACCTACTACGGCCAGTTCCACGCCGACCTCGGTGACATGGCGGATCGCAAGTCCGAGAATCCGGGACCCGTGCACGGCGTGTTCTTCACGTCTCCGGAGATCCGCAACACCGTTCAGAACCTCGTCACCGAGATCATCGCCACGTTCGTCCTCATCATCGCGATCCTGACCCAGGGCCTGACCAAGGAAGTCGGGCTCTCCGGCGTGGGCGTGCTGCTCGTGGCCCTCACGGTCGTCGGCATCGGTCTGTCGCTCGGCGGTCCGACGGGGTACGCCATCAACCCCGTCCGTGACCTCGGCCCGCGTATCGTGCACGCACTGCTGCCACTGCCGAACAAGGGCGGCTCCGACTGGAACTACTCCTGGATCCCGGTCGCGGGACCGCTGATCGGCGCCGCGATCGCCGCCGGAGTACACCAACTCGCCTTCGCCTGAGCCGTGGCTCCCGGGCTCCCGGCGCCCGGGCTGCTCAGCTGCCGGGCCGGACCAGGGCCTCGACGCCCGGTCCGGCCCGGCAGCCCGGAGCACAGGCCCGGCGGCCCGGAGGTTCCGGACGGCGCGCGCGGCAGAGACCTCTTCCCACCCCGAAACACTTGGAGCAGGACATGAGCGAGACCGAGAACCAGTCCGCGGGCGCTTCCACCCACGGCGAGGGCCCCTTCATCGCCGCCATCGACCAGGGCACGACCTCCAGCCGCTGCATCGTCTTCGACAAGGACGGCCGTATCGTCGCCGTCGACCAGAAGGAACACGAGCAGATCTTCCCGAAGCCCGGCTGGGTCGAGCACGACGCCGCCGAGATCTGGACGAACGTGCAGCAGGTGGTGACAGGCGCCCTGGACAAGGCCGGCATCACCAAGGCCGACGTGAAGGCTCTGGGCATCACCAACCAGCGTGAGACGACGCTGCTGTGGGACAAGGCCACCGGTGAGCCCGTGCACAACGCCCTGGTCTGGCAGGACACCCGCACGGACACGCTCTGCCGCGAACTCGGCCGCAACGTCGGCCAGGACCGCTTCCGCCGCGAGACCGGCCTGCCCCTGGCCTCCTACTTCTCCGGGCCGAAGATCCGCTGGCTGCTCGACAACGTCGACGGGCTGCGTGAGCGCGCCGAGCGCGGCGAACTCCTCTTCGGAACCATGGACTCCTGGGTCATCTGGAACCTCACCGGCGGACCTGACGGAGGGCGTCACGTCACGGACGTGACCAACGCCTCCCGCACCATGCTGATGAACCTGCACTCGATGAACTGGGACGAGAAGATATGCAGCTCCATGGGCGTCCCCATGTCGCTGCTGCCCGAGATCCGTTCCTCAGCCGAGGTGTACGGGGAGGCGACGGGCGCGCTCGCCGGTGTCCCGGTGGCCTCCGCGCTGGGTGACCAGCAGGCGGCCCTGTTCGGGCAGACCTGCTTCGCCGAGGGAGAGGCGAAGTCCACGTACGGCACGGGAACGTTCCTGCTGCTCAACACCGGACACGAGGCGGTCAATTCGTACAACGGGCTGCTGACCACGGTCGGCTACCGCATCGGCGACGAACGGCCGGTCTACGCCCTGGAGGGCGCGATCGCCGTCACCGGTTCGCTCGTGCAGTGGATGCGCGACCAGATGGGACTGATCAGCACCGCTGCCGAGATCGAGACCCTCGCCAGCTCCGTCGAGGACAACGGCGGCGCCTACTTCGTACCGGCCTTCTCCGGGCTCTTCGCCCCGTACTGGCGGGACGACGCCCGGGGTGTGATCGCCGGCCTCACCCGGTACGTCACGAAGGCCCACCTCGCCCGTGCCGTGCTGGAGGCGACCGCCTGGCAGACGCGGGAGATCGTCGACGCGATGCAGAAGGACTCCGGCGTCGAGCTGACGGCGCTGAAGGTCGACGGCGGCATGACGTCCAACAACCTGCTGATGCAGACCATGTCGGACTTCCTCGACGCACCCGTCGTACGGCCGATGGTCGCCGAGACGACCTGTCTCGGCGCCGCCTACGCGGCAGGGCTCGCCGTCGGCTTCTGGTCCGACACCGACGAGCTGCGCGCCAACTGGAAGCGGGCGGCCGAGTGGACGCCCGACATGGAAGCGGCCGACCGCGACCGCGAGTACAAGAACTGGCTCAAGGCCGTGCAGCGGACCATGGGCTGGATCGAAGAGGAGAACTGAGAACGATGAACACCCTGCAGAGCGTCCCCACCCTCGGGACGCACCCGGCTGCCGGCGGCAATCCGAGCCGCGCCGAGACCAGGGAGCTGCTCGCGGGAGCGACGTACGACCTGCTCGTGATCGGCGGCGGCATCCTCGGAACCTCGGTGGCCTGGCACGCCGCGCAGTCGGGGCTGCGGGTGGCGATGGTGGACGCCGGCGACTTCGCCGGCGCCACCTCCTCCGCCTCTTCCAAGCTGGTCCACGGCGGACTGCGTTATCTGCAGACCGGCGCGGTCAAGCTGGTGGCGGAGAACCACCACGAGCGGCGGGTGCTGGCCAAGGACGTGGCGCCGCACCTCGTCAATCCGCTCAAGTTCTATCTGCCCGTCTACAAGGGCGGGCCGCACGGTGCGGCGAAGCTGGGCGCCGGTGTCTTCGCCTACAGCGCGCTCTCCGCGTTCGGCGACGGCGTGGGGCGCCTCGTCTCGCCCGCGCGCGCCGCGGCCGACAACCCGGGGCTGCGTACGGAGAACCTCAAGGCGGTCGCGGTCTACGGCGACCACCAGATGAACGACTCCCGCATGGCCGTCATGACGGTACGTGCCGCAGTCGACTCGGGCGCCGTGGTCCTCAACCACGCCGAGGTGACCGGCCTGCGCCGCACCGTCGGCCGCGTGACGGGAGCCGAACTGCGCGACCGCACAGACGGCAGCGAGTTCGGCGTCGACGCCCGTCTCGTGCTCAACGCCACCGGCCCCTGGGTGGACCACCTCCGCCGTCTGGAGGACAAGGGCGCCGCCCCCAGCGTGCGGCTCTCCAAGGGGGCCCACCTCGTGCTGCGCCGCAAGTCGCCGTGGCGGGCGGCGATGGCGACGCCGATCGACAAGTACCGCATCACCTTCGCGCTCCCGTGGGAGGACCAGCTGCTGCTGGGCACCACCGACGAGGCGTACGAGGGTGACCCGGGCGACGTACGCGCGACCCAGGCCGACATCCAGCAGATCCTGGACGAGGCCGCGTTCTCCGTACGCGACGAGCACCTGGACCGCGATCTGATCAGCTACGCGTTCGCGGGCCTGCGCGTGCTCCCCGGCGGCCCGGGCGGCGTGACGGCGGCGAAGCGGGAGACGGTGGTCAGCGAGGGAATCGGCGGGATGCTCTCGGTCGCGGGCGGCAAGTGGACGACGTACCGCCACATCGGCCGCGCCGTGATGGACAAGCTGGCGAAGCTGCCGGGCGGCTCGATCGCGCAGGACATGGAGCCCGTCGGGGAGTTGGTACGCCGCACCCCGCTGCCCGGGATCTCGAACCCGAACGCGGTCGCGCACCGGCTGCTGGTGGACCGGGAGCGCGAACCGGGCCCGCGCATGGACCCGTCGACGGCGCGTCATCTGGCCACCCACTACGGCTCGCTCTCCTTCGACATCGCGCGGCTGGTCAACGAGGACCCGGCGCTCGGCGAACGCATCCACCCGGACGGGCCGGAGATCTGGGCCCAGGTCGTGCACGCGCGCGACCACGAGTGGGCCGAGACCCCCGAGGACGTGCTGCGGCGGCGCACCACGCTCACCATCCGCGGTCTGGACACCGACGAGGTGCGCGAGCGTGTCGCGAAGCTCCTCGCGGAGCGCCGCAACTGACGGCCTGGGAAGCGGAGACGGCACAGGCACGAGAGCAGGGGGGACGGGGGAAGCGTCCCCGTGCGGCCGTGACGGGACTGCACGGGGATCGCAGGCGGGCGGGTCACGCCGGGGGGCAGGCCCGCCCGCCGTCATGCGGACGCCGCCCCGCCGTGACGCGGACGCCGCCCACGCGGGGAGCTCAGCGGGGAGAGCCCGGGCGCTCAGCCCTCGCCGCCGGAAGGTCCGGGCCGAAGCCAGACCGCGGTGTCCGGTGCGAGCAAGCCGTCGTACGGACCCGGCTCGCTCGCCAGCAGCCGCACCGCGCCGCCCGGAAGCGGCACCGGCCGCCCGGAGAGATTGACCCGGCATTCGAGCAGGGAGCCCCGGCGGAAGGCCAGTTCGCCGTCGGCGGCGTCCAGCCACTCCAGCCCGCCGCCCCGGGAGCGGGTGGAGCCGGCGAAGTCGCGGCGCAGCTTCAGCGCGGAGCGGTACAGCTCCAGGAAGGAGTCCTCGACTCCGCTCTGTGCCTCCACCGAGTGGGCTCCCCATCCGTCCGGCTGCGGCAGCCAGGCTCCGGCGGGACCGAAGCCGCAGGAGGGTCCCCGCAGCTGCCACGGGATCGGTACGCGGCAGCCGTCGCGGCCCTTGTTCGTACGGCCTGTGCGCTCCCACATCGGGTCGCGCAGCGCCTCGGCGGGCAGGTCCGCGACCTCCGGAAGCCCCAGCTCCTCACCCTGGTAGAGGTAGGCGGTGCCGGGCAGCGCCAGGGTGAGCAGCGCGGCGGCGCGGGCCCGGCGGCGGCCCAGGTCGTGGTCGGCGGCCGGTTCACGTCCGCCGGAGGCCAGCCACCCGGCGAAGTCGGTGCCTTCGGGGAGGCCGTAGCGGGTGGCGTGCCGCACCACGTCGTGGTTGGAGAGCACCCAGGTCGGCAGGGTGCCGACGGAGCGCGCGCCGTCGAGCGACTCGTCGATGACCCCGCGGAAGGACGCGGCGTCCCAAGGGCAGCGCAGATGAAAGAAGTTGAAGGCCTGGTGCAGCTCGTCGGGACGGGTGTAGAGCGGCAGCCTGGCGGCGCTGACGCCCGCTTCGGCGACGGCAGCGCGAGGAGGCCGGCAGGAGTCGAGGATCTTCCGCCAGGACCGGTAGACGTCGTGCACCTGGTCCCGGTCCCAGAACGGGTGGTCGTCGCCCTGCGGCGGCGAGTTGAGCGGTGCGGCGTCGTTGCCGAGTGTGTTGCGCAGCGGGGGCGCGAGGTCCTTGCACAGGCCGTGCGCGACGTCGACGCGGAAGCCGTCGACGCCGAGGTCGAGCCAGAAGCGCAGTGTCCGCTCGAAGTCCGCGGCGACCTCCGGGTTCTCCCAGTTCAGGTCGGGCTGCTCGGCGGCGAATATGTGCATGTACCACTGCCCGTCCGCCGTCCTGGTCCAGGCCGCGCCGCCGAACTTGGACTGCCAGTCGGCGGGCGGCTCACTGCCGCCGGCGCCCTTGCCGTCACGGAAGACGAAGCGGTCGCGGGCAGCCGAACCGGGGGCGGACGCCAGCGCCTCCACGAACCAGGGGTGCTTGTCGGAGCAGTGGTTCGGGACGATGTCGACGATGACCTTCAGGCCGAGCCCGTGGGCCCGCGCGAGCAGGTCGCGGAAATCGCCGAGGGTGCCGTGACGCGGGTCGACGTCCCGGTGGTCGGACACGTCGTAGCCCCCGTCGGCCCAGGGCGAGGGGTAGAACGGCGTCAGCCAGAGCGCGTCGACACCGAGCCCGGCCAGGTGTCCGAGGCGGTCGGCGATTCCGCGCAGGTCACCCATGCCGTCGCCGTCGGAGTCGGCGAAGCTGGGCACGTAGATCTGGTAGACGACGGCCTCACGCCACCAGGCGTCGGTGGCTTCCGTGGCTTCCGTGGGTTCCGGGGACGGCTGCTGGGGCGTGCTGGCTGTCACGGTGTCCTCTCATGAAGTGGCGCGTGCGGCCGCGGCACCCTTCCGCCCGTACGGACGCGGCGCGATGCCGACGGGCACTGTACGTACACCGCCGCAGGGCCGGAAGCGGCGGCCGCTGCCGAGCCTCATCGGGAGCGCCGTGCAGGTCAAGTGGACGGCATGGGGCACTCACCTCGCTGCTTCCCCTGACTCCGCCGGGGTGCCCCAGGGGCCGTCGGCACTCCGGGGACCCTCCGGCGGACGGTGCGTACCCGCCGGGCGTACGGGTGCGGCCAGGGCTGCGGCGTGCGCGCTGTCACGCCGTAGGCTGGTTGCCGCACGGAACAGAACGGCAGCCGGGTGCGCGTCTACGCACACTTCCCGGCCGGAAGGAGGCGCTGGGTGATCGAGCTCGAGGGAGTACCCGAGCTGGTCGACCCCGTCATGGTGGCCGCGTTCGAAGGCTGGAACGACGCCGGCGACGCCGCCTCCACCGCGGTCGGGCACATGGAGCGGGAGTGGAAGGGCGAGGTCTTCGCGGCGCTCGACGCGGAGGACTACTACGACTTCCAGGTCAACAGGCCTCAGGTGTGGCTGGACGGCGGCTCACGCAAGATCACATGGCCGACGACACGGCTCGCGGTCGTACGCGTGGACAACGCGGGCGGCAAGGGGAAGCCGCGCGACCTGGTGCTGGTGCGCGGCATCGAGCCGAGCATGCGCTGGCGCTCCTTCTGCAACGAAATCCTGGGCTTCGCCCATGAGTTGGGCGTGGAGATGGTCGTCGTCCTGGGCGCGCTGCTCGGTGACACACCGCACAGCCGCCCCGTCCCTGTGACGGGCGTGACATCCGATCCCGATCTGGCCCGCACGATGAACCTGGAGGAGACGCGCTACGAGGGGCCGACGGGCATCGTCGGCATCCTGCAGGAGGCGTGCACCCACGCCGGCGTGCCGGCGCTGAGCCTCTGGGCCTCGGTGCCGCACTACGTCTCCCAGCCGCCCAACCCGAAGGCCACCCTCGCGCTGCTGAACCGCCTCGAGGATCTGCTGGAGCTGAACGTGCCGCAGGGCGAGCTCCAGGAGGACGCGCGCGCATGGCAGTTGGGCGTCGACCAGCTGGCCGCGGAGGACAGCGAGGTCGCCGAGTACGTGCAGTCGCTGGAGGAGGCAAGGGACACCGCCGAGCTGCCCGAGGCCTCGGGAGAGGCCATCGCGAAGGAGTTCGAGCGGTATCTGCGGCGGCGTGACGGCGGTCCGGGAGGCGCGGGCAGCGGTACGCCGGGCGGCAACCCACGGGATTCCGGGGCGGGTTCCTCCCCCGCATTCGGCTCGGAGGCCCCTAAGCCTCCTGCGGGCGGCGGACGCTCCCGTCGTACGAAGCCGCCGGCGCGCGACGGCGCCAAGGACGACCGGAAGGACGACGAGGACACCGGCGGTGCCGAAGGGGGCAGGGAGACCGGCGGAAGCGGGGACGCAGAAGACCGCGACGCCGACGCAGGCAAGGACGGCGGCGGCGAAACCAGCGGAAAGGACGGCGGCGAGGGCAAGGCTGCCAAGCCCGCCACGCGCCGCGGCACCGCCGGCGGCGGCAGGAGCGGCGGCGGGCGGACCAGAAGCACCGGTGGCGCCAAGGACACGAAGGGCACCGGCAGCAGCCGTGGCAGCGGCGCCGCCGGCCGCGGCAAGTCCGCCAAGGACGGCGGCGAGAGCAAGGACGAGAACGGAAGCGGAAGCAGCAACGGCAGCGGCAGCAGCAGCAACAGCAAGGCCAAGCCCGCCTCCGACGGGGAGCAGGACGGGAGCGGCGGAAGCGGCGAAAGCCGCAAGAAGGACGGCAGGGGCGGCAGGAGCAGCGGCACCCGCCGCAACGGCGGGAAGCGCAAGCCGGACGAGACCGTCGAGCCGGACAAGGGCAGCGACGGCAACAAGGGCGCCAACGGCCAGGACTCCGACGAGGAGTGAGCACCCGGCGCACCGGAAAGGCCGCCCCGCCCGAAGACGAGCGCGATCCCCAAGTCCAGCGGGATCCCGCTGATCAAGCGGGACGGCAATTCCGGCCGGGCGCCTCGGCGCTACAGCGCGACTCCCAGCAGCGCGTCGACCGCACGCGAGACCAAGCCGGGCGCACCCTCGTCCGTGCCTCCCCCGGCCTCCTGTGCCGCCGCCCAGCGGTCGACGGCGGCAAGCGCGGCCGGTGAGTTCAGATCGTCCGCGAGCGCGGCACGGATCTCCTCGACGACGGCGTCGGCCGGCGGGCCGTCCGGCCGCGAGACGGCGGTCCGCCACCGCGCCAGCCTGGCCCGGGCCTCGTCGAGCACGTCGCCCGAGTACTCCCAGTCCGACCGGTAGTGGTTCGCGAGCAGCGCGAGCCGGATCGCGGCGGGATCGACTCCCTCGCGGCGCAGCTGTGAGACGAAGACCAGGTTCCCCTTGGACTTCGACATCTTCTCGCCGTCCAGGCCCACCATCCCCGCGTGCACGTAGGTCTGGGCGAAGGGGTGTTCACCGGTGAGGGCCTGAGCGTGCGAGGCGCCCATCTCGTGGTGGGGGAAGGCGAGATCGGAGCCGCCGCCCTGTACGTCGAAGCCCATGCCGAGGTGCTCCAGCGCGATGGCCACACACTCGATGTGCCATCCGGGCCTCCCGGGGCCGAGCGAGGCCCCGTCCCACTCCGGTTCGCCGTCGCGGGCGGCGCGCCACAGCATCGGGTCGAGCGGGCTCTTCTTTCCGGGCCGCTCGGGGTCGCCGCCCCGCTCGGCGGAGAGGATCCGCATGGTCTCCGCGTCGAGGCGTGAGACTTCGCCGAAGTGGGTGTCCGCGTCGACCGAGAAGTAGACGTCCCCCTCCAGTTCGTACGCGGCACCCTGGTCGCGCAGCCGCTCGACGAGGGGCACGATGCGCGGGATCGACTCGACGGCACCGACGAACTGCCGTGGCGGCAGCATCCGCAGAGCCGTCATGTCCTCCCGGAAGAGGTCCGTCTCACGCTCCGCCAGCGCCGACCATGCCTCGCCCGTCTCCCGCGCACGTTCCAGGAGGGGATCGTCGATGTCGGTGACGTTCTGTATGTAGTGAACCTGCCGCTTGGTGTCGAGCCACACGCGCTGTACGAGGTCGAAGGCGTTGTAGGTCGCCGCGTGCCCCAGATGGGTGGCGTCGTACGGAGTGATCCCGCAGACGTATATGCGGGCGACGGGACCGGGCGCCAGGGTGGTGCGGGCGCCCGTCGCGGTGTTGTGGATCTCCAGGTCGCGGCCCTGACCAGGCAGGGCGGGAACCTCGGAAGCGGGCCAGGCATGCATTCCCTGAGCCTAACCCGGACAGGAGTTCGCCTTCCTGACGGGACGGCCCCCTCCGTCCCCGGCCTGCGGAAATGGCCGGATAGGCGCTCTTGACCGCGCACGGCGGCGTGCGTAGGCGTCATGCGGAACCTGCGCACGTGTCACACGGGGGGCCACGGGATCGCCGGCCAGTCGCCGCTGGGCAGCGGGTGACGGCCGGAACTGATCAAGCCGTCGGTCCGCTTGCGCAGGGCTTCGACCTCGGCTGTGGTGATCAGTGCGGAGAGCCTGGTGGCGAGTGGAGCGCCGTCGGCCAGTGCCGCGCCGAGTCCGCGCAGCGTCGCGGTCGCCTCGGAGGTCAGCTCCTCGCCCGCCCAGCCCCACAGCAGGGTGCGCAGCTTGTCGTCCACGTTGAAGGTGACGCCGTGGTCGATGGCGTACAGCGCGCCGGTGGCGAGAGTCAGCAGGTGACCGCCCTTGCGGTCGCCGTTGTTGATGACAGCGTCGAGCACTGCCAGCCGCCGCAGCCGCTCGTCGTCGGCGTGCACGAGCAGCGCCGGGCGCGCGGAGCCGGTGTCCACGTGCCCGACGGGCTTCCAGCCCTCCCCCGGCTCGTCGCCCTCGACGATGGCCAGCAGCTCCCGGCCGCCGGCGGCCTCTTCGCCCCCGGCGGACTCGTGGGCCCCGGCCGCTTCGTCCCCTGCGGACTCGCGGGCCCCGTCCCCGTCCTCGCCCCCGTCCTCCTCATCGTCCTCCGGTGCGGTTCCGGGCAGCGGCCCCACCCACGCCTGGCACATGCCCTCGCCGTACGGCCCGTCGCGCAGCACCGTCGCCGGGATCAGGTCCCAGCCGGTCGCCCGGGAGATCTCGTACGCCGCGACCTCCCGCTGTGCGAGCGTGCCGTCCGGGAAGTCCCACAGCGGCCGCTCGCCCGCCACAGGCTTGTACACGCACGCGACGCGGTGCCCTTCGTGTTCGACCTCGCCGAAGAGCACGGCGTTGGAGGCCTGCCGGATCTGTCCCAGTACGGTCAGCGTGCCGAGCTCAAGGCGTGTGCGCGTCTCCTCGGCCGCGGGCGAGGCGGCCTCCTGCTGCTCCTGTCGCGGCGGACGGCCGCAATCGGCTGCCTGGCTCATTCGCCGCGCCGGTATCCGTTCTGACGCGGACACACATGGCCTTCCGGGTCGAGCGGGAGGCTGCACAGCGGACACGGCGGCCTGCCGGCGTTGACGACTTCGAGTGCGCGCTTGGCGAAGGCCCGTGCCATGGTGCCGTCGAGCCGCACGCGGAGCATCGGCGGCCCGTTCTCGTCGTCCTGGAGCAGCCGTTCCTCCGCGTCGGCGAGATCCTCGTCGGAGTCGGCCTCCAGTTCGACGACGGCCTGCGCCTCGACGACCATCCGCTCACCGTCGCCGTCCCAGGCCAGCGCCATGGTGCCGACGCGGAACTCCTCCTCGACGGGGGTCTCCAGGGGCTGCGTGTCGTCGAGTTCGGCCGGTGCCACCGCGGGCACCGGTGCGTTGCCGCCGGAGCGGCGCACGACCTCGTCCAGCAGTTCGTCGATCCGTTCGGCCAGGGCCTCCACCTGCGCCTTCTCAAGGGCGACGCTGGTGGTACGTCCCGAGGCCGACGCCTGGAGGTAGAAGGTGCGCCGTCCTGGCAGCCCGACGGTACCGGCGATGAATCGGTCCGGCGGGTCGTAGAGGAACACCTGACGGGACACGTCCTGCTCCGTTGTCGTCGACGTCTGATCGGTCTAAGGCACCCTACTGCCGCGCCGATCTTCCTGCTTAGGCTCCGCCCCCCACAGTGGCGTCGCTGCCCTCCGGGGAGCCCTCCTGGCCCTTCGCGCCCTCCTCCCCGGCGTCGCCGGGCTCCGGCTCCGGCGGTACGAGGGAGTCGAGTTCGCCCGTCTCCCCCAGCCGCAGCAGGAAAGGCCGCAGCGGGGTGTAGCGGATGACGGTGAGAGAGCACGGGCCGACGGCGATGCGCTGGAAGAGGTCCAGATGCATGCCGAGAGCGTCCGCGACCACCGACTTGATGATGTCGCCGTGCGAGCACATGGCGAACAGCGCGTCCGCCCCGTGGTCCGCCTCGATGCGCGCGTTCCACTCACGGACGGCCTCCACGGCCCGCGTCTGCATCGCGCGCATCGACTCCCCGCCGGGGAAGACCGCCGCGGACGGGTGCTGCTGCACCGTGGTCATCAGCGGTTCGTCGCTCAGCTCCGCGAGTTTGCGCCCGCTCCAGTCCCCGTAGTCGCACTCGGAGATGCGCTCGTCGGTGTGCAGGGGAAGCTCCGGCCGAGCCTGCACGAGCGGTTCCAGGGTCTCCTGGCAGCGCTGCATGGGGCTGCTGACCAGCGCCGTCAGCGGCAGCACACCCAGCCGCCCGGGAAGCGCCGCGGCCTGGGCCCGGCCGTGGTCGTCCAGAGCCACTCCGGGCGTGCGGCCCGCGAGCAGGCCGGAGGTGTTGGCGGTGGAGCGGCCGTGCCGTACGAGGATGAGCGTGGGCATGCCTGCCAGCGTAGGCGAGCGGCGGGAAGCGCCCGCCGGTGGTCCGGTGGGCGGCGGAGGGGCACAATGACCAGTCGTGATCGTGGACTGCGCCATCTACCAGGAAGGACGCCGCATGGAGCGGCCGTCCGGCTACTCCGACGCCCTCGACGAGGCCAGGGCGGCCGGGGACGCCTTTCTGTGGATCGGGCTGCACGAGCCGACCGAAGCCGAATTCGAGCTCGTGACAAGCGAGTTCGGGCTGCACCCGCTCGCCGTCGAGGACGCGCTCCACGCGCATCAGCGGCCCAAGCTGGAGGTCTACGAGGACTCCCTCTTCCTCGTGCTCAAGCCCGTCTCCTACGACCAGTCCGCCGCCGCCGTCTCCGCCGGGGAACTGATGCTGTTCGTCGGCGACTCCTTCGTGGTGACGGTGCGCCACGGCGAGGCCAATCCGCTCCGTGCGGTGCGCGAGCGGCTGGAACGCGAGCCGGAGGTCCTGCGGCACGGACCGACGGCCGTGATGTACGCGGTGAGCGACGCCATCGTGGACCAGTACATGGACGTCGCCGAGGACCTCCACATCAGTCTCGACGGGCTGGAGGAGGACGTCTTCTCCCCGGAGGCCCAGGCCGCCCGTGACACCGCGGGCCGCATCTACGGCTTCAAGCGGCAGGTGCTGGGCTTCCGGCGGGCGACCGGGCCGCTGGCCGACCCGCTGGAGCGGCTGATGCGTGCGGGAGTGCCGTTCGTCCACGAGGACTCCCGGCCCTTCTTCCGCGACGTGAGCGACCACCTGACCCGCGTCAACGAGCAGGTGGACAGCCTCGACCGGCTGCTGTCGGACATCCTCTCCGCGAACCTCGCCCAGATGAGCGTCCGGCAGAACGACAACATGCGGAAGATCTCCGCCTGGGCCGCCATGTTCGCGGTGCCCACCGCCATCGCCGGGATCTACGGCATGAACTTCGAGCACATGCCGGAGCTGCACTGGGTGTGGGCGTACCCGACCGTGCTCGGGGTCATCGTGACGGCCTGTCTGCTCCTCTTCCGCCTCTTCAAGCGCCGCGGATGGATCTGAACGCACCTCTCGGCCGCGCCGGACCGGGCAGGCCCGCCCGGCGGGGCCGAGGAGGGGCGACCCGGAGGGCGTCCGACGCGGTGCGGACCGTTGCGTAACCCTTGCGCCTGCCGCGCGTTGAGATGCGTAGCGGCCGTGGCGGGGAAGACCCCCGAGCCCCCTCCACGGCCGTAGGCATGCCCTCCGGCGGCCGCTAGGACGCCACTCCGGCCCGCTCCAGCGCTTCGACGCCCGCCCTCAGTCCCGCGATGCGCTCCTCCAGCGCGAAGCCGGCCGGGGCGAGGGAGAGAGTGGTCACTCCGGCCTCGGCGTAGGCGCGCATCCGCTCGGAGATCCGCTCGACGGGGCCGAGGAGGGTGGTGGAGTCGATGAGTTCGTGCGGCACTGCGGCCGCGGCGCCCTCCTTGTCGCCCGCCAGGTACTTGTCCTGGATCTCGGCCGCCTCCTTGCCGTAACCCATGCGCTGTGCAAGCCGGTTGTAGAAGTTCTGCTTGCGGCTGCCCATGCCGCCGACGTACAGCGCGGTGTACGGGCGGAACTGGTCCGCGAGCGCGTGGACGTCCTCCCCCACCGCCATCGGCACCGTCGGGCACACGTCGAAGCCGTCGAGGCCGGGGCCCTTGCCGGCCTTCTCCCGTCCCGCGCGCAGGTACCGGAGCGTGGTCTCCTCCGCGTGCTCGGGCGAGAAGAAGATCAGCAGAGCACCGTCGGCGATCTCGCCGGTCTGCTCCAGGTTCTTGGGGCCGATCGCCGCGATGTAGAGCGGGATCTCCTCGCGTACGGGGTGCACTGTGAGCTTGATCGGCTTGCCGGGACCGCCGGGCAGGGGCAGCGTCCAGTGCTCGCCCTGGTGGCTGAGCCGCTCCCGGGACATGGCCTTGCGGATGATCTCGGCGTACTCGCGGGTGCGGGCGAGCGGCTTGTCGAACTTCACGCCGTACCAGCCCTCCGAGACCTGCGGCCCGGAGACGCCGAGGCCGAGCCGGAACCGGCCGCCGGAGAGGGTGTCGAGGGTGGCCGCGGTCATGGCCGTCATCGCGGGCGTACGTGCGGGGATCTGGAAGATGCCCGAGCCGACGTCGATGCGTTCGGTCTGTGCGGCCACCCAGGACAGCACGGTGGGGGCGTCGGACCCGTAGGCCTCGGCGGCCCAGCAGACCGAGTAACCGAGACGGTCCGCCTCCTGGGCGACGGCGAGGTTGTCCGCGTCCATCCCCGCACCCCAGTAGCCGAGGTTGATACCGAGCCGCATACCGGCCCCCTTACTGATCAGTAACGTCGCTGTCCCGGGGACTCTAACGTGCGCTCACAAGTAACCTCAACGCCCATGGAGGCAAGGCACCTCGGCCGTACCGGCCTGCGCGTATCCCGAATCGGCCTCGGCACCCTCACCTGGGCGCGGGACACCGGCGAGAGGGACGCCGCCGACCAGCTCAAGACGTTCTGGGAAGCGGGGGGCACGCTGGTCGACACGGCCGACGTGTACGGGGACGGCGGCGCCGAGTACCTCCTGGGCAGGCTGCTGGAAGGCCTCGTGCCGCGCCGCGATCTGGTGGTCGCCACCAAGGCGGGAAGCGTGCCCGACCCCGACCGCCGCTTCGACTGCTCGCGCGGACATCTCCTGGCGGCGCTCGACGCCTCCCTGGAGCGGCTGCGCACCGACTACGTGGACCTGTGGCAGGTGCACGCCTTCGACCCGGCGACACCTCTGGACGAGACGCTGCAGGCCCTGGACATCGCAGTCAGCACCGGCAGGGCCCGCTACGCGGGCGTCTCCAACTTCAGCGGCTGGCAGCTCGCCAAGGCTGCCACCTGGCAGCTCGCCGCCCCCGGTGCGCGCACCCGGCTGGCGAGCACACAGATGGAGTACTCGCTGCTCCAGCGCGGCGTCGAACGTGAACTGCTCCCCGCCGCCCTCGACTTGGGTCTGGGCCTGCTGCCCTCCTCGCCGCTGGGCCGCGGGGTGCTCACCGGCAAGTACCGCCGTGCCGACCCGCCTCCGGAATCCCGCGGGGCCTCCGAGCATCTGGCACCCTTCGTCGCCCCGTATCTCGACGAGACGGCCGGGTCGATCGTCGACGCCGTCTCGACCGCAGCCGACGGTCTGGCGGTCTCACCGCTGCAGGTGGCGCTGGCCTGGGTGCGGGACCGGCCGGGAGTGGCCGCGCCGATCGTCGGTGCGCGCACGGCCGCGCAGCTCACCGAGGCGCTGTCAGTGGAGGGCCTTAGTCTTCCTGACGAGATCTGCCGCGCGCTCGATGATGTGTCGGCGCCGGTGCACCGCTATCCCGACCAGGACTGGAGCGAGCTGTGACGGACGACAAGGCAGCCGAACTCCTCGCGGCGGTACGGGCGGTGGAGAGCGGCGAGCGCTCCGCCGCGTCGTTCTTCACCGAGTCCGGACAGCAGCCGTCTTCGCCGCGCCCGCAGGCGCCCGCGGCATCGGCGGGCCCGCGACCGGCAGCCGCCGCGAGCGGCGCTGCGCAGCGCGGCCCGGTCACTGTGACGGACGAGTTGCGCGAAGTTCTCGCCGAGGGCGGCGCACCGGGGACGCTCGCCCCGCGAGTCGCGGAGGCGCTCGGCGAGCAGGCCGGCGGGCTGCTGCGTTCCGACCCGTGGCAGCTGCTCGCCGTCCGGGGCGTGACGCCCGAGCAGGCGGACGGCTTCGCCCGCGCCCTGCTCGGCGACGACAGCGGCCCCGGCGACGAGCGTCGCGCGCAGGCCCTCGTGGTGTGGCTGCTGGAGCGCGCGGCGCTGGCCGGGCACACGGCCCTGGAGCCGGCCGGCCTGTCCAAGGGCCTCTCCCAGCACGCGGTCCCGGAGCCGGACGAGGCGGTCCGTACGGCCATCGACGCGGGAGCCGTCCTCGTCTTCGAGGACGCGCTGGACGCGATGCCCACGGGCGGGCTTCCGCCGCCGCCCGCCCCGGGCGGCGAGGGCCAAGGCGGCGAGGGCCAGGGAGAGGCCGAAGAGCGGCCCGTACGGCTGTTGTTGGGGCTCGACCGCTATGCGCTCGCGGAAGAGAGCCTCGCGGACGGGCTCGGCCGGCTGATCAGCGCTTCCGCCCAGGCGGCGTCGTCGGCCGACGCGCCCCCGGAAGTCCCGGCCCGCTGGGAGGCGGCCGCCGCCTCCGCTCCGTCGCCCTCCGCGGCGGAGCTGATCCGGGCGGCCGCCGTGCACGGCCTGGTCGCCCACACCGGCGGCGAGGCCGCCCGCGCCGAGCCCGCCGCGCTCCTCGCCGCAGCCGCGCGGTCGGGGCTGCGGGCCTGCGCCGCCGTACACAGCGCGCGCGGACGCGACCGACTCACCGGCCTGCTGCCCGGCAGTGCCGACGACGACGGGGGCGATCAGACGGCTCCGCAGGTCGTCACGGTCGCCGGGCTGCTCGACGGCCGGGAAGGTCCGGCGCGGGACGCGGAGGGCGCCTGGGAGCTCGACCTGCTGATCGTCTGCGACGCACCGCAGCTCGACGCGGAGACCGCCGCCGCCCTCGTGGAGTCCCTGCCCGACGGTGCTCGGCTGGTGCTCAGCGGCGACCCGAACGTGCTCGGTTCGGCCGGGCCCGGCGAGGTCTTCGCAGACGTCCTCTCCAGCGGCGCCTGTCCGCGCATCGCCTCGCGCACTCCGGATCCCGGTCCGGTCGGCGAGCTCGTCTCCGGCATCGGCATCGGCGAGCTGAACCAGGTGGAGGCCCCCGGCAAGGAGGTCGTCATCGTTCCGGTGCGGGACGCGGGCGAGGCGGTCCACCGCACCGTTCAGCTCGTGGCCGACTCGGTTCCCCGGGCGATCGGCGTCCCCTCCGGCGACACCCAGGTGATCACCACGGGCCACGGCGGAGCTGCCGGCACCCGCGCGCTGAACGCCGCACTCAAGGAGCGGCTCCACCCCGGCCCCGGGCGTCTCGGCGGCTTCGACCCGGGCGACCGCGTGGTCCACACCCCCTCCCGTGGCCGTACGGAGCCGGCCGTGGTCGTCTCCGGCGAGGAGGACGGGCTGCGCCTCGAGCACGCTGTGACGGGAGAGAGCGTCGTCGTCGCACGCGACCGCGTCGCGGAGGAGCTCAGGCTCGGCTGGGCGGTCACGGCCCACCAGGCCGCGGGCATGAGCTGGCCGGCCGTGGTCGTCGTGCTGCCGGGCGATGCCGCCCCGGTGCTCACACGGGAGTGGGTGTACACGGCCTTCGGGCGGGGCGAGCGGCATCTGTCGGTCGTCCACGGCGCGGAGGACGCCCTTCCCCGCGCTGTCGCTTCGGTGACCGCTCCGGCCCGCACCACACGGCTGCGGGCACTGCTGACCCAGTCGGCGCGAGCGGCACGAGCAGCGGCGGTCCCGGACGCCGGGAGCGGGACGCCGGACGGGCCTGGAGACCAGCCGCAGGCGGAGCTCCCGTAGTAAGAGGCTCCGCGTCACGAACGGGAGAAGCCGCCCGTACCGGAGGAGCGCGGAACGCACAGGACGCCTGCTGCCGCCGGCGGGCCGGAAGCGGCGCCGCCCCTGCGGGTCACACCACCTGTGCGGTCACTCTTCGTCGTCCAGTTCGATGTCGGCCTCGTCGAAGACGGAGCTGACGTCGAAGCGGCAGATCACCCTTTCGGGGTCGGCCTGCTCGAACGGCGCTGTCAGCCACTCCCCCGGCTCACTCGGCTCGTCGGCCGCCGCCACCCACAGCGTCGAGTCGCCCTCGTCCAGACCGAACTCCTTGTGCCGGGTGGCGATCTCGTCGGCCTCGTACTCCCCGAAGAGGACGCCCAGTGCCGCGTGCACGCTGCCGCCCGCCGAGCCCGTGGCAGGGCTGCCCTCGTCCGCCGAGTCCGGGTCGAGGTCGGTGACCCGCTGAGCCTGAGCCAGCAGCCTCTGCGGCTCCACGACGGTGTAGTCCCGCCGGATCAGCACGCTCAGGGCGCTGGGAATCTCGGGGCCCGTGTAAGCGGGCATCGAGTCCCCTCCGGGGATCTCGAACGGAGTGACCTCGTCGTACTTTTCGTAGAGCAGCTCGTCGTAGGTTTCGCCCGCCGCGGCGAGTTCGTCGAAGGCGGCGTAGACAGCCGTGTCGGAGGCGCCGTTCCCGTTGTCTTTTCCGGCCCCTTCCGCCCGGCGCTCGACCGCTTCGAGGTGCCGGTCCAGCGCGGCTTTCACCGCTTCGGCGGCGGCGCGTACGTCGGCAGCGGTGGGCTGCTCAGCATCAGACATAGTGCAGACGCTATCCGGATCCGTCCTCTGCCCGCACAATAGATGAGATGCCGGAATACGAATTTCGCGATGTGTACGTTCCTCGCGGGGTGTCCCGCAAGGCGGCGACCCGACTGCTGACCGACCATGCCGAGTACGGGCACTGGGAGTTGGCCCGTACACGGCTCTACCCCGACGGCAGCCGCAGGGTGCGGCTGCGCCGCCGGATCATCCGCCAGCTGCACGCGACCTGGTGAGCCTCCCGGAGCGAGGAGGCGGCACCACGGACAGGCCGGACAGGACAAGGCGGCGGAGCGGGCCCCACCCGTGTGGTGCCCGCTCCGCCGTCTTTCAGGCTGTCCCTACTCAGCGCCGCGCGAGCCGCGAGGCACGACGGTAGAGAACGAAGCCGCCGATCATCAGGCCCGCGCTCAGCGGTGCGCCGATGCCGATCATCTCGCCGGCACCGGTGTGCGCCAGCTCGCCGGTGATCGGCTCGGACGCGGTCCGCACGTCGGACGTCGGGGTGACGTCGTTGCCGCCACCGGGGTTGTCCGGGCCGCCCGGGTTCTCAGGCCCGGGGTCGTCCGGGCCCGGGTTGTCCGGTCCCGGGTCCTCCGGCCCGGGGTCCTCCGGGCCCGGGTTCTCCGGCTCCTCGTCGGTCGGCGGCGTCACGTCGGAGTCGCCGCCGCAGTCGCCCGACGCGCTGTTGGAGTTGCCGAGCGCGCTGATGCCGTTCCCGCACACGTTGACCGGGACGTCGACGGGAGCCTGGACGTTGTTCCCGGAGCCGATCCCGCCCGAGTCCCCGGCGGTGCCGCTCGTCCGCGTCGAGCCGCTGTCGCCGCAGCTGCCGCCCGATGCCGAGTTGAGAGACCCGAGGACGCTCACCGTGTTGCCGCACACGTTGACCGGGACGCTGATGGGCGCCTGGACGTTGTTGCCCGCAAGCACCCCGGACCCGTTACCGGCGACTCCCTGAGTCGCGGAGTCCGCGAACGCCGTACCTCCCGAGAACGTGGCGAGCACGCCGCCCGCCGCGGCCACGGTGATCAGGCCTTTTCTGGTGACCTGTCGCATGGTTCTGATTCCCCTGCCTTGCTTTCTGTGAGTACTACAAGGACGCACGTAGGGGAGGGATCGGTGAATTCGTGTGTCCGCCCCCCTTGGAAGGCCGGACGGCATCGAGGCCGCGTACATACGCGCTGCGCCGCCTGGCTTCACTTCGTCATGCGTTGAGGATGACCTCAGTTGCCGGGGCAGGCGTTGCCGCCGGCCATGTTCATGTTCCCGATCACGGACACCGTGTTGCCGCAGACGTTCAGCGGGACATGGACCGGGGCCTGCACGTTGTTGCCGGAGGCAACACCGGGAGCGTTTCCGGCGGCTCCCGCAACCCCCTGGTCGGCAGCGGCGACGCCCGCACCCGCGAGCATCAGACCACCGGCGGCAGCCGCGACAGCGGCGACCTTCTTGATCATGAATTCCTCCTCGTTGGCATGCGGTTCAAACTGCGAACCGCACCACCTGTAACGAAGATGGAGGAATCCGGGTACGAGCCGACGCGGGCATTCACCCATTCCGGGCTCCAGCGCACAGCTGCCCGAATTTCACGCCCGTACGGACGGACGAAGGATCGCACACCGTTCCGGGAAATCCGGCGGCGTCTCCTCCGAACTGACCGTACGGGCGGCTCAGTTCGGCACCGGCGGACCGAGCGCTGACCGAGTCAGCACTTGTCCAGGAAGCGGTCGAGTACACGGACCCCGAATTTCAGCCCGTCCACCGGCACCCGCTCGTCGACCCCGTGGAACATTCCGGCGAAGTCGAGCTCGGGCGGCAGTTTCAGCGGGGCGAACCCGAAGCAGCGGATGCCGAGGTCGTCGAACGACTTGGCGTCCGTGCCACCGGAAAGCATGTACGGCACCGCCCGCGCGGCCGGGTCCTCGGCCTTCAGCGAGGTCTGCATGGCGTCCACCAGCGCACCGTCGAAGCTCGTCTCAAGGGCCTTGTCGGCGTGGACGTCCGAGCGCCGGACGCGAGGCCCGAGGACCCGGTCCAGATCGGCGAGGAACTCCTCCTCGTGGCCTGGCAGGAAGCGGCCGTCGACGTGGGCGGTGGCCTGGCCCGGGATGACGTTGACCTTGTAGCCCGCGCCGAGCTGGGTGGGCGCCGCGGTGTTCTGCAGGGTGGCGCCGATGATCTTCGCGATGCCGCCGAGCTTGGCGAGCGTCTCCTCCATGTCCTCGGGGTCGAGTTCCGTGCCGAGGGCGTCGGACAGCTCGTCCAGGAACGAACGCACGGTCTTGGTCACGCGCACCGGGAACTTGTGCCGTCCCAACCGGCCCACGGCTTCGCAGAGTTCTGTGATCGCGTTGTCGTTGTTGGTCATCGACCCGTGCCCGGCCGTGCCGTCGACCGTCAGCCGCATCCAGTGCATGCCCTTCTGGGCCGTCTCCACCAGATACAGGCGCAGGTCGTCGTTGACCGTGAAGGAGAATCCGCCGACCTCGCCGATCGCCTCGGTGACGCCGTCGAAGAGGTCGCGGTGGTTGTCGACCAGGTGACGCGCCCCGTAGAGGCCACCGGCCTCCTCGTCGGCGAGGAAGGCCAGCACAACGTCGCGCGGCGGCCTGCGTCCGCTGCGCAGCCGGTCACGTACGACCGCGAGGGTCATCGCGTCCATGTCCTTCATGTCGACGGCGCCGCGACCCCAGACGCAGCCGTCCGCGATCTCCCCGGAGAAGGGGTCGTGCGTCCAGTCCGCGGCGTTGGCCGGCACGACGTCCGTGTGCCCGTGGATCAGCAGGGCCGGACGGGAGGAGTCCTCCCCCGCGATGCGGGCGACCGTGGAGGCGCGGCCCGGACTGGACTCGAAGATCTCAGGTTCCAGACCGACTTCGGCGAGCTTCTCCGCGACGTACTCGGCGGCGGCACGCTCCCCCGGACCCTCGTTGTTGCCGTAGTTGCTGGTGTCGATCCGGATGAGATCGCGGCAGAGGTCGACGACCTCGCTCTCGGCGCCCGGTCCGTCACCGGCCGGTGCAGGGGTCGACTGGTTCACGCTGCCTCCTCGTATAGCCGCGGGGTCCGTCCCCATACTCCCTCTCACAGCGCGGGCACCCAAGAGCAGGGCGGGGAGCCGGGGTGATCGGGACCCCCGGTCGCAGTGTTAAAGTTGTCTCCGGCCGCACGCCGAAGGCGGGCGCCGCACCTTGTCGGGGTGGCGGAATGGCAGACGCGCTAGCTTGAGGTGCTAGTGCCCTTTACAGGGCGTGGGGGTTCAAGTCCCCCTCCCGACACATCCACAGCGCACCGCAGATGGTGCCGACCGGGGTTCCGGTCGGCACCGTTTGCGTCTCATGGGCCGGGCCGGGCTGAGGCCGAGGGCCAAATGAGCTTCAGGCGCCCCTCGTTGGGCCGCGCCCGCCCGGCCCGATGCGGCCGGGCGGCGGGAAGGCGCTCGGCGCAGGTCGGCGCCCGGGACTGGAAGCCGCATTGGCCTATACCAGCTGCCCTCGTCCCCGTATCCTCATCTCTGGCCGGTGGCACACCATCCCCCCACCCAGGTTGCGTGCCGGCACGGGCGACGACCCACGCGACTCTGCCCCCGAGCAGCCGGGTGAACTCTCGATCCGCCGCCTCCAGGAGGGTCACCATGAAAGTTCGCACCAGAAGCTCGGCGATCGTCGGCACCGTCTGTCTCGTCGCGACCTGTCTCGTCGCGGCGTTGGCCTTGAACACGGCGTCCGCCGACGAGCCCGCCGCTCCGCGTCAGGCGGAGGTCGTACTCAACGAAGTGGCCACGGCCGAGAACCCGGCCGCGGGCAAGGCAGGGCCGGGCGACACGGTCTGGATAGCCGAACGCGCCGGCCGCGTACGGGTCCTGGACGATCAGGGGCTCGGCGAGCCAGTCCTCGACATATCCGACGAGACCACCACCGACGGCGAACGCGGCCTGCTGGGCATCGCGTTCGACAAGGAGTTCGCGCACTTCTACATCTCGTTCACGGACCTCGAAGGCACCAGCACCGTGGACGAGTTCGCCATGGAGGGCGGCGAGATCCAGCCGGACACCCGGCGCACCGTCCTCACCCAGGAGCAGCCGTACGCGAACCACAACGGCGGCGACATCGCGTTCGGCCCCGACGGCATGCTCTACATCGGGTTGGGCGACGGGGGCTCGGGCGGCGATCCGCACGACCACGGACAGAACCTCGGCACTCTGCTCGGCAAGCTGCTGCGGATCGACCCGGGCGGCGGCGACCCGTACGCGATCCCGCCTGACAACCCGTTCGTGGACGACCCGGACGCGAGGGACGAGATCTGGGCGTACGGGCTGCGCAATCCGTGGCGGTTCTCCTTCGACGCGGGGACGGGCGACCTGCTGATAGGGGACGTCGGCCAGAGCAAGCGCGAGGAGATCGACTGGGCGCCGGCCGGCAGCAAGGGCGGTGAGAACTACGGCTGGTCACGCATGGAGGGCACACTCGTGTTCTCGGGCGAGGAGCCCGAGAACCACGTGCCGCCGGTCCATGAGTACGGCCGCGACGGGCTGGCCTGTTCGGTCACCGGCGGATATGTGTACCGGGGCGAGGCGATACCGGACCTGCGGGGCCAGTACCTCTTCAGCGACTACTGCGACGGCACCGTCCGCGCCCTGCAGATGGACAACGGCGAAGTGACCGGCGAGACCGACCTCGGGGTCAACGGCGGCGAGGTCGTCGCGTTCGTGGAGGACGGCGACGGCGAACTGTACGTACTCGACATCGGCGGCAGCGTCTCCCGCATCGACCCGGCGTAGCGAGCCCGGTGCGGCGGGTCCGGCACAACGGGCCCGGGTCCGGCTCGCGTTCGTACCGGTGCTCCCGCCGTATCTGCGGCGGGGGCACCGGCCGGCGCCCGCAGAGGAACGCCGGCCGCCTACGCCGTGTTCATGATCGCTCTGGACGGTCTCGCCACGGCCGTCCGTACGGTACGGCGCGCACCGCGGCTCGAAGACGTGTGGCGTACGGAGTGATCCGGCGTGCGAGCGGTGCCGTGTCTGCTCCTCATCCGCCAGGCACGGTCAGCGGCTGCGCCTCACCCCTGTGCCGTTCCCGCGGCCGCACGCCTGAGCGTGGTGGCGGCGCGCCCCGCCCGGTGTGCCCGGTGCAGGGAGAAGAGGGCTGCGCCGCCCGCGAGGACGGCGAGGGCCGGTTCGAGCAGCAGCAGTGCGCCGCCGAGCAGGACGCCCGTGGCGCCGATGATCTGCCACTGCCGTGCCGAGGTGCGGTAGCCCTCCAGGGAACGCTCGACCTCGGACGGGCCGGGGAGCGGGCGGGCAGAGGGGGAAGCGGTCGCCGGCCGCGCCCCCTCGTGCACGCCGAGCCAGAAGTTCACGGCGGCGGCGACCACGAACACCGCTGCCCACACCGGCGCGTCATGCGACGCCCGTACGGCTGCGAGCCCGAGGAAGCCCAGGCCGATCACCATGTAACGCCACTTCAACCGCCGGTTCATGAGATGACCTCCGCGTACGAGAGCATCGCGATGACTCCGCAGACCGTGAGGAACACCGAGCCGACGGCCACGAGGCTGCGCAACAGCTTGCTCATCCGGTACTCGGTGGGCATGTTGACCTTGTCGATGTAGAGCAGTCCCGCGCCGTAGATGCCGCAGGCGAAGACACCGCCGACGATGGACGCGGGGGTGATCAGATCCACGAAGTCCGCTCCCGTGGCGATCATCAATATGGCGCCGATGCCGGTCCAGACGTAGACGTAGGGCCTGATGCCCCGCTGGCCGCGGGCGCGGACCTTCTCCGAGACGGCCGCGAGACTCTCGTACGTCGTCCAGGAGTACGCCTCCCACAGGGCGTAGACGGTGCCGAAGAGCACCATGACGATGGCCACGATGTAGAAGTACTCGAAGACCGGTGCCACCCCGGCGAGGAACTGCGACTGGTAGGTCAGCACGTCGTTGCCCTCGGGAACCTGCTGCTTCTCCCCGAGTATCGCCGCACCGTTGATCATGAACGCCGCCGCGATGACGGCCATCGCGAGGAACGCTGCCATCATGTCGAAGAGGGGGGCACGGTTCCACGCGCGGGCCTTCTCCACGTCCTCGGGCTCTGCGGAGAGCGGGATACGGGCCCTGGACTCCTGCGCGGCCAGCCTCCGGCCTATCGCGTCGACGTCCCGGTGCCCGAGCATCCCCCACTTCTTCTCCCGGAGCATGCCGGTGTAGCCGATGTAGTCGTACATGCCTCCGCCGAGGCCGCCCATGAACACCACGAGTTCGACCCAGACCGAAGTCTCGGGGATCTCCGGGTACTTGTCGGCCACGAACGGGGCGTACTCGAAGCTGCCGGGCACCAGGCCGCCCAGCACGCCGAGCCAGTCGGGCTGCGCGACGAAGACCCCGATCAGGACGAGCACCACCATCAGGCCGGCGATGACGACCTGCACCCTCTCCAGCACCGTGTAGCCGCCCGCCCAGGACAGCACCGCCGCGAAGAGGAGGATTCCGATGGCGTAGGCGGTGGCGTTGCCCGCTCCCTGCGATGCGAGGAAGTCGCCGAGCGCGACGGCCACTCCGCTCGCCCAGCCCGGGAACGAGGCGAGGCAGATCAGCGCCAGCAGCACCGGAAACCAGCCGCGCGGACCGGGCATGACCTTGCCGAAGCGCGTCATGGGGTGTTCGCCGGTGAGCGTGATGTGCCGGTTGGAGGCGTAGACGAGCGCCCCCTTGGCGACCGTCCCCACGACGATCGCCCACAGAACGGTGTAGCCGAAGACCGCGCCCTCGCGCGAGGCGAGGATCGATTCGCCGCTCCCGATGGTGAGCGAGGCGATGATCGCGCCGGGGCCGAAGAACTTGAGGACCGTGGCGAGGCTGAAGCCTCCCCGTCGCAGCTCCGGGGGTGGTTCCGGGAGACGCAGCACGGGCTCTGCGTTGCGACCGATTTCTTCTGTGGCCATGTCAGTCCAGACGATCGTCTTCGTATATCCTATAGGATACGTGGAACAGGTCGTACGATTATTCGAGCCGGTCAGCTGCGGCGTCAAGGGAGTGGACCGCTCTCGTTTACGTCACGCAAGCACCGGGGCCAGCACACTCAGGGGGACACACCATGGACGGGTCACCTGCGGAAACGGCGCGCGGCGCGGCGCCGGCGACACCACTGCCCCGGCGTCAGATGCTCACGGACGACGTCCACGAGGCCGTCAAGGCACTGATCATGGACCACGCCATCGCGCCGGGCGAGCGGGTCTCGATCGACGGGCTCGCCCGCCAGCTCGGGGTCTCCCCCACCCCCGTACGGGAGGCGCTGGCCCGGCTGGAGACGGCGGAGCTGGTGGTCAAGGAGCCTCTGCGGGGATACCGGACCACGCCGCTCCTCAACCGCGAACAGCTCGCCGACCTCTACCGGTTCCGGCTGCTCATCGAGCCGTGGGCGGCGGCGAGGGCCGCCGAGAAGGCGGACGAGCGCGGCCGCGGGAGGCTGCGCGCGGAGATGGCGGCCTGCGACGCCCCTCACGAGGCGACGTACGACGCCTACAAGGCACTGACGGCGCACGACACCCGCTTCCACGTGCTGGTGGCGGAGCTGGCCGGAAGTGCGCAGGTGCGGCTCGCGTTCGAGCGCACCCACTGCCACCTGCACATCTTCCGGCTCTACTACGACAGCGGCATCGGCCGGCGGACGCTGGAGGAGCACCGCGCGATCACGGACGCCGTCCTGGCCGGGGATCCGGGGGCCGCCGAGGCGGCCATGCGGACACACCTGGAGACGGCCTATTACGAGCGGCTGCGGCCGGTGTCGGAGGCCTCGGGCGCGGAGCCGACCTGACGGAGCATGGCCTGCCGCAGTCCTTGCCGTCTGCTCAGTAGTCGTACATGCGGGCCGAGTACGGCCTGCTGGTGCCGGTCCCCGTGCCGCCGTCGCTGCTCATCGAACCTTCCTCTGCCGGGCGGGAGCGGGCCTCACCGGTCGTACTCCTTCTGCAGACCCGTCAGATACGCACGGGCGTCGGGGACGAGCTTCGCGGCGAGCTGGGACATGCCGGTGTGCGTCTCCAGATGGGGCACGACGTCGCGGCGCTGGTCGTAGTAGAGCGCGCTGGTCAGCCCCACTTCGGTGTAGACGATGTCCTGCAACTCCCGCTCCCCGAAACGGAAGTATGTGAAGTGGCCGCTGGTGCCGGGGTGCGCGCCGGCGGCGAGCGGCAGGATGCGCAAGGTGATCCGCGGCCTTTCCAGTGCCTCGATGAGCCGGCCGATCTGGGTGCGCATCACCCGCGGCGGGCCGACGAAGCGGCGCAGCGCGGCCTCCTCCATGACCACCCAAAGGGACGGTGCGTCCGGGGAGTCGAGCAGGTCCTGGCGGCGCAGCCGCAGTTCGACACGCTGCTCGACGGCCTCCGCCGGCGCCTCGGGGAAGCCGGCGCGTATGACGGCACGTGCGTAGTCCGCGGTCTGCAGCAGCCCGGTGACGTAGTGCGGTTCGTAGACGCGCAGCACACTGGCCGAGGTCTCCAGACTGACGTAGGCGCGGAACCAGTCGGGCAGGGCGTCCCGGAAGGAGTGCCACCAGCCGGGCTTGTTGGCCTGCTCCGTCATCGCCAGGAACTCGCCGGCCTCTTCGGGCCGGACCTCGTACAGCTCCAGCAACGCCTTGACGTAGGGCAGCTTGAAGCCCACCTGACCGCTCTCCAGGCGGCGTACGGTCAACTGATTGACGTCCAGGACGCGTGCCGCGTCGGACAGGCCCAGCCGGCGCTCCTCACGCAGCTCACGCAGCCGCTTGCCCAGGACGATGCGCAGCACCGTGGGGGCGTTCTGACCGCTCGGCAGCGGGCCGCCGCTCACGCGCAACCTCCTGACCGGGTGACAAGTACGTGCGAGAACACCTCAGTTGAACGGCGTTGCTGTGAACTTCACCCCGATGCCGTCGAGTTGAAAATATCAGGTGACCGCTCGCTCCTTGAAGAGCCGGGCAGGCACGGAAATCCGCTCGGCCTGGCGCGATGAGCTGGGCTCATGGGTGCCGTGTGGCCGGTCCGCCCTGCGGGGCGCCGTCCTCGTCGGAGCCGTCGGCGTCCTGCCGGTCCAGCCAGCCTGTGGTGATCAGGTACTGCCCGAGGATGTAGCCGGTCATGATCAGCAGCTCTTGCGAGGGCACCTTGCGGCCGGCCGCCTGCAGCCCGATCAGCAGGTCGGAGCCGACGAACGCCGCGGCCCCCGCGCCCACCCGGCCGCCGACCCCGAGTGCCGTGGCGCCCATGACCGTCAGGGCGAGGCTGTAGCCGGCGACGGGCAGCCGCAGCCGCTTGTCCAGCGTGGGCGCGAGCACGCCGTTCACGGCGGCCCAGCCGGCGAGGCAGCCGGCGGCCGTCCAGGGCTTGCGCCGCAGCGAGCGCAGCGCGCCCAGCCGTGCGTACCCGGTGGTGTAGTTGACCTGGGTGCCCAGGAAGGCGGCCATCCCCAGGAGGAAGGCCGGTTCGTGCTCGTCGAAGAGGAGGGCGGTGTCCCCGGCGGTGGCGAAGGCGAGGCCCGTGACGAGGGGGGCGGGTGCTGCTGACGTCCCGTCGGCCCGGCGACGCAGCACGTACGAGGCGAGGGCCGGCATGAGGAGCGGCTTCGCGGCGCGGCGCAGGCCGCGCGTACGGTCGCTCGCGACGGCCGCCAGATCCGCGGCGGCGAGGGCGCCGAAGGCGACCAGGGCGCTGCGGCCGTTCCCGTCGGGGCGGGTGGTGCGCGCGGCCGCCGCTGACGTCGCTCTGCGGATTCTGTGGCGGGTGGAGCGTCCTGTGATCATCATGCCGGGCAGTCTTGTCCGCGCCCGCACGGCCGGTCAACAGGGCCGGGGCGGCGCCGGAAGGGACTCACCTGCGACGCATTCGGTCGAAGGGGGCGAGTGGCGCGGCGCGGCCGGGGGCGGGCGTTCCTACGGTTCGTCGTGAAGGGCCGGACCGGCCGTGCCCGTCCATCAACCGGAGGCGCAGATGACCTCGGAGACCGCACGGCGGGAGCAGACCGCATGACCCCGCCCATCGTCGTGCATCCTCCGGCGACGGGCGGCGGCCGCCGTGTCACCGCGCACGCGGAGCAGCTGGGCATCGCCTTCCGCCAGGAGGACGTCAGCGAGTTCCTGCGTCACGCGGGCCTGAGCGAGGACGAGATCCAGCTCGACGACCCCAATCTGATCGAGTGGCGCGGCGGCGGTCCGGAGGTATGGGGCTGAAGCGCTCCGGCGCTCCGCCCTGCCGGAGACGCCGGAGACGGAGGCCGCCGGGAGCCGCGGCTCCCGGCCCGCTCAGCGCCCGCGAAGGAGCACCCCTGACGCGATGAACCCTGCCGCCCGCGGCGGTCGGTCCATGCAAGAGCAATCGCGCACATCGTGGCCGAGGAGGACGGAAGCCATGCAGAAGATCACTACGTTTCTCTGGTACGACGACCAGGCCGAGGAGGCCGTGAACCACTACACGTCGGTCTTCCCCGACTCGCGCGTGATCGACGTGCAGCGGTACGGGGAGGCCGGGCCGGGCGAGGCCGGCACGGTCATGACCATCGCGTTCGAACTCTCCGGGCAGCGCTTCACGGCACTCAACGGCGGCCCGGAGTTCACATTCAACGAGGCCGTCTCGCTCTACGTGGACTGCGCCGACCAGGCGGAGGTCGACATGTACTGGGAGAAGCTCGGCGACGGCGGCGAGGAAGGTCCGTGCGGCTGGCTGAAGGACAGGTTCGGCCTGTATTGGCAGATCGTGCCGCGGATCCTGCCGGAGCTGATCGGCGACCCCGACCCGGAGAGATCCGCGCGGGTGATGAAGGCGATGTTCGGGATGAGGAAGCTGGACGTGCAGGCTCTGGTGGACGCCGGCAAGCCGTGAGCCGGACGCCGCGTCCCGAGGGCGCGGTGGCGGTGCGCCGGACGCGGATGCGGGAGCGGGAACGCGAGCGGGTGCGGGCACGAGGTGAGGGCCTCGTGCCCGCACCCGTATGCTGCCGGGGCAGCGCCGCGCGTGAAGGGGACGACCGATGACGCCTGATCAGTGGGCCACGATCCGGCGGCTCGTGGAGTGGCTGGACTCCGCCAACGGCGACGGCGAGCAGGAGACGGCGATGCGCCTGATGAAGCTCGCCGAGGAGTCCGGCGAGGTGATGCAGGCGTACATCGGCACGACGGGGCAGAACCCCCGCAAGGGCCGTACGCACACCTCCGCCGACGTGGCCGCGGAGCTGTGCGACGTTATCCTCACCGCCGCCGTCGCGCTGCACCGGTTCACCGGCGACCCGGCGGCCGCACTCGACGCCAGGATCGGTGAGGTGGCGCGGCGTTCCCTGGTGCCGCACGGCCCGGAGCCCGTGCAGACGGCGCGGGATCCGCACGGGCAGCACCAGCCGCACGAGGCGAACGAGGCGCAGTCGCCTGACGAGCCGGGGCGGCCCCGCTCCGGCACGACAGCCGGCTGACGCGTCAGGTCAGGGCTGCGGCTCGGGCTTCTGCCGCCCGGGCGCGGTGTCGCCGTGACCACCCGTCAGTACGGGGGCTGCCGTCGCGGACCCCGTGTGGTCCGCCGCAGGGTCCGCGCCGCCCGCGTCCTTTGCGAGGCGGGTGCCGTCCGGACCGTCCCCGTCGTCCACGCGGGCGGTCGCGACGTCAGCGAAGGCCGCCGCGTCGCCCTCCGGGCCGCCGGACGCCAGCGCGCCCTCCGTGTCCGGGGAGAGCGACTTCTGGGCGCGTCCCATGGCGAGCAGCACGACGACCATCACCGCCGGACACAGAGCGAAGACGGTGAACGCTCCGGACGTGCCCAGTCCCGCGTCGAGCAGCACCCCGCCGAGCCAGGGGCCCACCATGGCGCCGACCTTGGCAACGGAGGACGCCCAGGCGGCGCCGTTGGCACGTATCGCCGTGGGATAGAAGGTGCCGGCGATGCTGGTGATGCCCCCGTGCCCGCCGTTGATGAACATCTTCGCGGAGATGATCACGCAGATGTACAGCACCGGCCCCGGGGCCCCGAGCCCCAGTGTCAGCATCGCGGCCGTGGCCATCAGCGGCATCCACAGGATGCTGCCCACGCCCTTGCGGTCCACGAACCTGCTGATCGCAAGCTGCGCGCAGGCGCCCGCGACGCTCGCCGCGGCGGCGATGAGAGCCGCGGAGCTGACGCTGAAGCCCATCCGCTCGTTGATGAGCGGCGTCCAGAAGACCATGAAGTAGATCAGTGCGGACGAGCACACGTACACGGTCCACAGCAGCGGCGTGATGCGTGCGAGTGAGCCACGGAAGAGCGTGACCGGCGTGAACTTCCTGCCCGGGGCGGCCGGTTGTGGATCGCCGGGCACGAAGTGCGTTGCCGGCTCCACCGCTTGGCCGGGCCACAGCCGGGTGAGGATCTGCGCGATGCGCCGGTCGGCGTCCGGACGGCCGCGCTGTGCCAGGAACTTCACGGATTCGGGAAGGAAGAGCATCACCGGTACGAGTGCGAGCAGCGAGCAGACGCCGCCCGCCACGAAGACCGAACTCCAGCCGTAGCCGGGCACCATGAGGTTGGATACGGGCCCGCCGGCCGCGCCGCCGAGCGTGTAGCCGACCATGATCACCGAGATGGCGGTGACGCGGAACCGCTTCGGCGCGTACTCCGCGGTCAGCGCCCAGGACAGCGGCAGCACTCCGGCGAGGAAGAACCCCGAGACGAAGCGCAGCACGAAGAGATGTGCGTACGTGTCCGCCAGGGCGAAGGCCATCATGAAGACGCCGAAGCCCGCGACGCACATCGCTATGGAGGGCTTGCGGCCGATTCGGTCGCCCAGATACCCCATGCACAGACCGCCGACGAGCGTGCCGAAGAGACCGACCGTGCCGAGCGTGCCCAACTGGGTGTCGCTCAGGCCGAAGTCCCCTTTCAGGTACGTGGCGGTGAAGGAGAGGATCTGGAAGTCGAAGCCGTCGAGGAAGGTGATCAGGCAGCAGATCCCGAAGACCCTGTACCAGGCCCTGCGGCCCTGCTGTTTCTCGATGAGCGGTGCGAGTTCCACGACGGGCGGTGAGGCGGGCCCGTCCGGGGACGACGGTGCGGATGACATGGGAAGCTCCTCGTCATTGAGGGTGTGCCGGGTGCGCGGGACGGACGGTGACCAGGCCGCGCCCGTCGCCGGCGTCGACGCGGACGCGGTCGCCGGTGCGGATCACGGTGAGCGGGTCCCGGTCCAGCGCGGTGACGGCGGGGACGCGGGTGACGACCGCCCCGAGGGCGGCCTTGGTGGTGGTCGTGACGTAGATCATCGCCAGCGGTGCGGTGCCGAGCAGGCGCGTCGACTGGAAGAACCCGGCCCAGCCCGAGGAGCCCTTGGCGCCGGGGAAGACGAGCACCTTGCCGGCGAACGACTGCCCGTACAGGGGGTGGCGGCGTTCGATGATCACGCCGCGTGCGGGGTCGATGCCGCCCCAGCCGGAGATCGTCGCCTGCGAGACGAGAGCCTCGCCCTCGGCCGTGCCGGGGACGACGGTCCTGCCGTGCAACTCGACCACGGCGTGAGGGTGTCGGCCCGTCTCAGGGGGCGACGGTGACGGGGCGGGGGCGCCTGCCGCGGCCGTCCGGCGCGTGCTCATCGCAGCTCTCCCTTCCAGCGGCCGGTGACGGCCGCGGAGATGCAGTCCTGGAGCGTGCCGAACCAGGCCTCGATGCCGAGGATCGCGGGCAGGTAGTGCGCCTGCTTCGCCGAGTCGGTGGCGAAGACCCTGGTGCCGGGCGGTGCGGAGCGGGACATGGCGGGGCAGGAGTCGGTCAGGACGCGGGCTCCGGCCCGCTCGATCGTGCCCGTCCATCCGTTGCGGTCGGCGGTGGTGCGCAGGGCTCTGGGCACCATCAGCCACAGCTGCGTCCCGGAGTGCAGGCGGCGGCCTTCGAGAAGGTGCGCGGTCTCCCGTACCTGGTCGAGGGAGGCGTGCGGGCAGCCGAGCAGCACGAAGTCGACATCGGCTCGCTCACCCTGGGAGTTGAGGTCCTCGTAGACGCCGCGGCGCTCGCGCTCGCCGTACGGCACCGCCTCCGGCGGCGCGGCCCCGGCCCCGGTCCCGTTCCCGAACGCGGCCTGTGTGGTGGGCGCTTCGGGGGTTATGCCGGGCAGGTGGTAGATCTCCACTCCCCCGGACGATGCCGCCGCAGCGCCGAAGTGCTTCAGGTCGAGCAGGTCGGGCTGCCTCAACTCGCCGGTCACGACCGGGCGTTCGTCCTGGACGAGACCGCCCGCGAAGTAGCCGAGCATGCCCCACTCCAGCGGTCCGTCGACGGGCGTGCGTGCCTCGATGAGATGGGTGCCGCGGCGGTTGGCGGCGTGGTGGTTGCCCCAGCAGGGGATGCGGCCGGTCAGCGACGCCGCGCCGGTGGACGCGGTGCCCTCGCAGTTCGTACGGGCGCCGAGCACGGAGTTGGCGTACACCACCGCGGAGGACTCCATCCACGCGACGTGCTCGCCGCGTACGGGGATGTTGCCGACCTGGTAAGGCGTGCACGTCGCGAGGATGTTGACGCCCTTGCGGCCGTAGAAGGACTCCGCGTCGCTCTGCAGCTCGATCATTTCCTTCGGGTACGGGGCGATGCCCTCGGAGTCCGGGCCGAAGGACTGCTGGAGCTGGCACGTGGGCACGCGCATGGCGGGAATACGCAGATCCTCGTCGCTGTCCAGGTTGATCACGGCGTACGCCTTGTCCCAGCCGCCCTCGCGCACGAGCCGGGCCTTCACGGGCGAGGGCTGGGTCATCGTCCCGGCGACGTTGCGGACGTCGCAGAGCCGTTCGGCGTCGAGCGCGCGGCCGTAGCGGACGAGGAGGTCCATCGCCGCCGCGGTCGCGGGGCCCTCGGCGCCGTCCAGCATGGCCTTGTCGGAGTCGGTGAGCAGCATCAGCGGTGGGCTCCTCGTGTGCGGGGTGAGAGGACCGCTCCCTCCTGCAGGGGGCGTACGGTGCGCCGGTAGACCGAGAGCCAGCCGCGCGCCGCCGTGCCGGCTTGGGAGGGCTCCTGCGTCCGTGTCTCCAACTCCTCCCGGCGCCGGGCGAGTTCGTCGTCCGGGACGAGGAGGTCGGCGCGGCGCGAGGTGAGGTCGACCGTGATGGTGTCTCCGTCGCGTACGAGTGCCAGCGGCCCTCCGTCGGCGGCCTCGGGCGACACCTCGCCGACGACGACGCCCTTGTTGACCAGACCGGACAGCTGCCCGTCGGTGACCACGGCCACCTGCCCCGTCAAACCCGCCCCGTCGAGGGCGAAGACAGGGCGGGACGCCATGCCCATGCCGGGCGTGCCCTTGGGGCCGAGGCCGCGGAGCACCAGCACGTCTCCGGCCGCGACTGCGCCCTCGCGCAGCCCGTCGAGGGCCGCGTGCGGGTCCTCGTAGACCCTGGCCGGTCCGGTGAAGGACGTCTCGCGCTGTTCGTCGACGGCGAGTTTGACGATGCCGGTCGCGGGGGCGAGGCTGCCGCGCACGAGGACGATGGTGGGCCGCCGTCCGTGCGGCTTGTCCGCGGGGCGGATCACCCGGCCGTCGGGGTGCGGCGCCCCGGCCAGGTTCTCGCCGAGAGTGCGCCCGGTCACCGTCCCCGCGCTCGTGTGCAGCAGCCCGCCGAGGCCGCGCATCACGCACGCCGCGCCGCCTGCCGCGTCGAACTCCTCTATGGAGTGGGGTCCGTTGGGGCGTACGGCGGCCAGCAGCGGGACGCTGTCGGCGAGTTGCTCGTACAGGCCGTAGACGTCGATGCCGGACTCGGCCTCCTCGGCGATCGCCTGCAGGTGCTTCACCGAGTTGACGGAGGCGCTGACCGACAGCATCAGCGTGACCGCGTTCTCGAATGCCGGGGGTGTGAGCACGTCGCGCGGGCGCAGATCCTCGTGCACGAGAGCGACGGCCCGGCTCGCGGCGGCACGCACGTCGTCCCGCATCTTCGCGCTCTCGGCGAGCACGGGAGTCGAACCCGGCAGTGCCATGCCGAGGGCCTCGCAGGCCATGTGCATGGAGTTGGCGGTGCCCATGCCCGCGCACACCCCGGGGCCTGCGACGGCGGTCTCGCTCATGCCGGTCAGCTCCTCCAGGGAGAGCCGTCCCTGCGCGTGGTGGCCGGCGCCGAGGAAGACGTCCTCGATGTCGCAGTGCCTGCCGCGGTAGGTGCCGCACGCCTGGTAGCCGCAACCGGCCATGACCGTCGGGAGGTTGATGCGGGCGGCGGCCATCAGCTGGCCCGGCGCGGTCTTGTCGCAGGAGGCCAGGCAGATCATCCCGTCAAGCTGTGCGCCCTCCACCGCGGCCTCGATGTCGTGGCTGATCAGGTCGCGTGCGGAGAGGATGTAGCCGCCGCGTCCTCCGGCGCTGTGGATGAAGTCGCTGGGTGCGACGGTGCGGATCTCGAAGCCCAGGCCGCCCGCTTCGTCGACCGCCTCCTTCGCCGCCCGGGCGACCGCGTCCAGGTGGCTGTAGCAAGTGGCCAGCGAGGACGAGGAGTTGACGATCGCGATCTTCGGCTTGGCCATGTCCTCGTCGGTGAGGCCGAGGGCGCGCCACTGTGCCCGGCGTACGGCCCACGGGGATGTGCCCGGCCGGTAGTTGCTGCGCAGTTCCGTCATGGCCTGCTCCTGCTCCTCGGTCCTCTTGCCTCTGGTCTGCCTCTTGCCTCTGGTCTGCATCGGGCTTCTGGTCCGCCTCGGGCCTCTGGGCGTCCTCTGCCGGCCGTCGCGGCCTGGCCGCCGGTCAGCCGTCGAGGTTGGCCTTGAGCCGTTCGCGCAGTGCGGGGACCTCGATGTCGTGCACGCTGCCGTCACCTCCCGCGAGGTCGAGGGCATGTGCCGCCCCGGCGCCCATCGCGGCGCACGGGCCCATCACCCGGACGCTGGAGAGGGCGGCTGCGTCGCCGTCGGCGCAGCGGCCCGCGGCGACGAGGTTGTCGGCGTCCGGGGAGAGCATCGAGCGCAGCGGCACGTAGTGCAGGTGGTCGGCGTCGAACATCTCCCACACGTAGCCCTCGGCGCGGTCGTGCAGTTCGATCGGCCACGCCGTACGGGCGACGGAGTCGGGGAAACGGGTGCCGGCGCGCACCTCGTCGAGGGTGAGCGCGTGCACGCCCTTGATCCAGCGGGTCTGACGGCGGCCCGGCAGCCCGTAGGAGCGCACCCGCGCCCTCCCGAACGCCTTGGGATATTCGGCGCGCAGGAACTCGACTACGAGGTCGGCCTGTTCGCGTCCTTCGAGCTGGGCCTGCGCGGCGCGTACGGGATCGAGCGGCGCTTCGACGTGGGTCATGTTCATCACGGCCGTGTTCCGGCCGGGGAAGAAGAAGGCGAGGCCGTCCCCGCGCAGCAGCCCGTACTCGCCGGCCTTGCGGGCGACGTGCTCGGCGAGTTCCTCACGTCCGGGCTGGTGCGTCTCGTCCAGGTGCTCCAGCACGATCTGCTGCGAGCCGTAGATGGTGCGCTCGGGGACCCGGCAGGGCAGTCCCGCCTCCCATGCGAGCGCGGCGTCGCCGGTCGCGTCGACGAAGCCGGGTGCCGTGACGCGGACGTCGCCGAAGCGGGTCGCGAAGGTGACGGTCCCGATGCGGCGCCCGGCGCGTTCGACGCCGGTGATGGAGGCGCCGAGGACGACGCGTATGCCCAGTTCGCGGATGCGCCGCTCGACCCACCGTCCGAGAGCCACTTCGTCATAACTGACGGTGATGGTGTGCCCGCGGTTGAAGTGCAGGTCGTCGCTCGCGCCGAGGCTGTCGAAGATGTCGTCGAACATGCCGTGGGTGAGCTGTCGGTAGCCGGGTGCGTTGCCGAACACCCCGCAGAAGAGCCCGATGAGGGAGTTGACCATCTGACCGCCGAGCACGGGCAGGCTGTCGACCAGCACGACGTCGCGTCCCAGCCGGGCCGACTCGATCGCCGCGGACACCCCGGAGACGCCCGCCCCCACCACGCACACGTCCGCGTCCAGGGCGTGGGCCGCGGGGCCGGGCGCCTTGGTGACGGTGCGCAGGGTGAGTTCGGACAGCGCGTGGGGCATGCGGCCTCCCTGGGTGAGCTGCGGCGGCTCCCTGCGGCGGGCGGGTGCGCGGCGGAGCAGGCGTCGCGGGCAGACTAGGAAGCCCACTTCCGGAAAAGGAACGTCCGGTTCAATAGCCTCTTCGGCTGGCTGCCATCAACGGCGCTTATGCCGTGGTCTCGACCCCAGGTCAGCCGGGCCGCAGGTCACGGCGCCGCCTCGGCCGCGGCCCGCGCCACCAGACCGCGCAGCCAGACGTTCGCCGGGTCCTTGTCGTAGACCGTGTCCCACCACAGGAGTTCGTCGATCTCGTCGAGCGGGACGGGCCACTCCACGGCCCGCACTCCCCGCTCGGCCGGCAGCCGGGCCGCGAGACGCGCGGGGTACAGCGCCACGCGGCGCGTGCCGGCGATGAAGTCGGGCACGGCCCGGTAGCTCTCCACCCGTACGGCGATCCGCGGGCGTATGCCGAGCGCCGTCAGCTGCCGGGTCGCCGGGGATGCGGAGGGATAGCCCGCGTCCCGGTGGTAGGGCACCACCCACGGCAGCGGCGTCAGGTCCGCCGGCCCGAAGGACTCCGCCTCGCACAGCGGATGGTCCGCCGAGAGGAGGCACATCCAGCGGTCCCTGAAGAGCGGCTGCGAGCTGACCGGCGTACGGAAGTGACCCAGCCGCGGGGAGACCATCCCGTCGACGAGCCTGATGGTCTCGACGATGTCGCCGCCGATCGTCTCCCGTACGAGCCGCATGTGCAGCGCCGCCCGTGGCGCCTCGCGGGCCAGCAGCCGCGAGAGCCGGTCGCCGAGCACGGTCGCCGGATAGTCGGACATCAGCAGCGTGAACTCGCGCCGGGAGTCGGCCGGTTCGAAGGCGCTGCCGGTGGCGAAGAGGCGTTCGGTGGCGGCGCAGACCGTCTCCACCTGCTCGGTCAGCTGCGTGGCGAGCGGGGTGAGGACGTAGGCGCCGCCCGTACGCAGCAGCAGCTCGTCCCCGAAGTGCCGGCGAAGCCGCGACAGCGAGGCGCTGACGGCGGGCTGGGACACCCCGAGTCGCTTCGCAGCCCGGGTGACGTTGCGCTCCCGGAACAGCTCGCGCAGTGTGACCAGGAGATTCAGGTCGAGATTGGCGAGGTGGGCGGGCGTGCGCTCGGGCGGGGTGGCCATGCGGGCAGCGTGCGTGGTGGGCCGCCGGGCGGCAAGCCCTCCGCAGGCAGAAACGGAAGTCACCATTCCTGCTCCCGGACCTCCGGTGCCGCCCCGGACCCCGTCCGTACGGTCCGCTCCCCCGCAGGCACCGGGCGTCATGTGCGTTGACGGATGGCGTCCGCCTGTCTAGCTTTCGCCGCGGGACGGCCCGTCCGATTCGTCCGAAGGAGAGCCACCATGCGCGAGGGGAACCGGGCGGCGGCGCACAGCGGCACCGGCACCGGCACCGGTTCGGTGACGGGCAGAGCGCTGCGCGTGCTGGAGGCCTTCACGCCCTCCGCTCCGGTGCTCACGCTCACCGAGATCTCCCGCCGCAGCGGACTGCCGCTCACCACGGCGCACCGCCTCGTGAGCGAGCTGGCCGACTGGGGCGCACTCGAACGCGACCCGGAGCGGGGTTACCGCATCGGCCTGCGCCTGTGGGAGATCGCGGCGCTCGCCCCGCGCGGCCTGGGCCTGCGCGAGGTCGCACTCCCCCACCTGTCGGACCTCGCGCGCGTCACCGGCGAAAACGTGCAGCTGGCGGTGCGCGAGGACCTGTCCGTGGTGTACGTGGAGAGGCTCGCGGGATGCGCTTCGGTGCCCGTTCTCACACGCGTCGGCGGTCGTTTCGCGCTCACTCCGACCAGCGTCGGACGCGTACTGCTCGCCCACGCGCCCGCGGACGTGCAGGAGCGCGCGCTGGCGCAGCGGCAGCGGAGCTACACCGAGCGGACCGAGTGCGATCCCGTACGGCTGCGCCAGGCGCTCGCGGAAGTCCGGCAGACCGGCGTCGCCGTGTGCGAGCGGCAGGTGACGATGGACAGCGTGTCCGTTGCCGCTCCGGTGCACGGTCCGGGCAACGGGCCGGGGAACGAAGTCGTCGCGGCGGTCTCGGTCGTCGCCCACGTGGAGACCGTCCAGGCCCACACGCTGGTGCCGCTCGTCCAGGTCGCCGCCTCCGGCATCTCGCGCGCGCTCGGCGCGCCGGCACCCGGTTCCCGCAGCGGCTACGGGGGCTCCGGCAGGTCGCGCAGCCGTACGGACAGGCAGGTCACGCAGCCCTCCAGCTTCTCGAACTCGCCGATGTCCACCGGGACGGGCTCATAGCCGAGCCCGGCGAGCAGCTCCGCGCTGCGGGGCGCTCCGGAAGCCATCAGGAGGCGGTTCCCGCCGAGGAGCACGACGTGGGCGCCGGCCTCCTCCGGCACCGCCCGGAAGCGGGGGAAGTACGACGGGTCGTCCACGAGCGGCGGATGGCCAATGACCGTGCCGTCCGGCAGCGCGGTGACGGCGGATTTCAGATGGAGCACCCTGGTCACGGGCACGGGGACCACGTGTGCGCCCAACGGCTCGAAGGCGGCGCGCAGTTGGCGCACGCCCTCCTCGTTCGTACGTCCGCCGAGGCCCACGTACACCGTTCCCCCGCTCTTGAGCACGTCCCCGCCGTCGAGCGTCCCCGGCGGTTCCACGCGGAGGACGGCGCAGCCCAGGGCGCGGACCGACTCCTCGACGGCTGCGGTCTCGGAACGCCGCGAAGCGGCCCCGGGCCGGCAGATCAGCGCCGTACCGCCCAGGACGACCACGGCGTCCTCCACGAACACGCTGTCCGGGCAGGTCTCTTCGGCCGGCACCTCGACCGTCCGCCAGCCGTTGTCCCGCAACGCCCGTACATAGCCGTCCCATTGGCGCACGGCGAGCGCCGGGTCGACCGGCACCCGCTCCAGGTGGGTGATCAGACCCTCCGCGAGACGCGGGACGGGCGGGCGTACGAGGGCGAGGGCCTTCGCTTCGGGCACGGGCTGACTCCGTATGTCGGCGGGCGGCGGGCGGTGATCGGCGGGCGCGGTCGCGCTACGGCGGGGTGATCGCACCCAGCAGCGCCCGCGCGCACAGGTCCCGCACGTGGTCGCGCGGCATGCGGGGCTCCTCCTCCAGCCACTCCAGGCAGACCGTCACCATGAAAGAGAGCCAGCCGCGCACGGCGATGCGGAGCGTGGGCAGGTCCGCGGCGATGCTCGCTGCTTCCGGGTCCGCGGCGAGCACGTCCAGGATCTGCCGTTCCTGTGCGGCGAGGCCTTGCCGGTAGACCTTGCGCACCGCCGGGTCTCCGGCCGCCTCGGCGCGGTGGAAGGCGCGGAAACCCTGCGCGTGGTTCTCGACGTATTCGAGGAAGCAGTCCAGGCCGCTGGTCAGCTGCTCCCGTACGGGCACGCCCGGATCGGCTGCGGTCAGGCGCAGCATCCGGCGGCTCTCCCGCTCGACGACGGCGGCGAAGAAGTCGTTCTTGGTCGGGAAGTAGTGGTACAGAAGCCCGCGCGAGACACCCGCGATCTCGGCGACGTGCTCGATCGAGACGTCCTCGTGGGGCCTGCTCGCGAACAGCCGCGCACCCACGGCAAGAAGCTCCTCGCGGCGCTCTTCGGTGCTCAGCCGGCGGCGCGTGCGCTCCCCCTGCTTCCCGCCCATGGAGCGTCACTTTACTTGACGCCCGTACGGCCCCTGCTCAGACTGGAGGTCTTATTGAACCGATGTATAACAAGCCCATACGGGCTTGCGGCACGGGGAGTTGAGGCGGATGGCCCAGGCACGGACAGCGGGCACGGCGGCCGGACCGGCGGGGCACGGCAGCGCGGGCAAGGGATTCCGCAGCGCCCGGCTGGGCTGGCCCGAGCTGCACCGCATTCCGCATCCGCCGCGCCGCGTACCGGTTCTGGGCGACGTGCTCGGTGCGAGCGTCCGCTCGCCGGTTCAGGACTCGATGCGCGTCGGGCGCCAACTGGGGCCGGTCTTCCGGCGCAAGGCGTTCAACAAGGAGATCGTCTTCGTGTGGGGCGCGGACCTCGCGGCCGAGCTCGCCGACGAGTCGCGCTTCGCCAAGCACGTCGGCCTCGGTGTCGCCAACCTCCGCCCACTCGCCGGCGACGGCCTCTTCACGGCCTACAACCACGAGCCCAACTGGCAACTCGCGCACGACATACTCGCGCCCGGCTTCAGCCGTGCGGCCATGGAGGGCTATCACCCGCTGATGCTCGACGTGGCCCGGCAGCTCACCGCCTTCTGGGACGAGCGCAGCCACGCCGGGGAAGCGGTCGACGTTCCGGGCGACATGACGAAGCTGACCCTGGAGACCATCGCGCGCACCGGGTTCGGGCACGACTTCGGCTCCTTCGAACGCTCACGGCCGCACCCGTTCGTGACGGCCATGGTCGGAGCGCTCTCGTACGCGCAGCGCCGCAACACCGCCCCTCCGCTGCTGGGCCCGCTGATGCAGCGCGGCGCCGCGAAGCGGGACAAGGCCGACCGCGCCTACCTCGACAGCACCGTCGACCAGGTCGTCGAGGCCCGGCGCGGCAGCGACGGCACCGGCGCGCGCGGCGATCTCCTGGACCGCATGCTGGAGACCGCCCACCCGGACACGGGCGAGCGTCTCTCGCCGCGGAACATCCGCCGCCAGGTCGTCACCTTCCTCGTCGCCGGGCACGAAACGACCTCCGGGGCACTCTCGTTCGCCCTCCACTACCTCTCGCGGAACCCCGCCGTGCTGCGGCGTGCGCAGGCCGAGGTGGAGCAGGTCTGGGGCGGCACCGAGGAACCCGCGTACGAGCAGGTCGCGCGGCTGCGGTACGTACGCCGTGTGCTGGACGAGTCGCTCCGGCTGTGGCCGACCGCTCCTGCCTTCTCCCGGGAGGCGCTGCGGGCGACGACGCTCGGCGGTCTCCACCCGATGCACAAGGGCGCCTGGGCGCTCGTACTGATCATGCTGCTGCACCGGGACCCGGCCGCATGGGGCGAGGACGCGGAGACCTTCGACCCCGACCGCTTCGAGCCGAAGGCGGTGCGTGCCCGGCCGCCGCACGTGTTCAAGCCGTTCGGTACGGGCGCACGTGCCTGCATCGGGCGGCAGTTCGCGCTGCACGAGGCGACCCTCGTTCTCGGGCTGCTGCTCCGGCGCTACGACTTCCGGGCGGACCCGGACTACCGGCTGGAGGTCTCCGAGCGGCTCACCCTGATGCCGCGCGGCCTCCGGCTGCATCTCACCCGGCGTACCCACTCGCCGCAGGCGCGGACGCCGGCCGCGGCCCGCGGCTGACGCGCAACGCGTCGCGTTCGCGCCCCTGTTCAGGTTCGGTGGCCGCCCGGCCCGCTTCCGGGCACTGCTCAACTGCCCTGTACGGCGGGCGAGTCGGCGGTCAGCGGCGTGTCCCAGTCCAGCTGCCGCGCCAGTTCACCGTCGGAGGTGGCGGCGGAGGCTGAAGAAGGCGCGGGCGCTCCGGTGCGGCTCTTCCACTTCGCCCGGTAGCCCTCCAGCGTCCGCTGCAGACGGCTGGGAGCCCGACGGGGCGTCAGCCGGGCGCTGTCGACGATGTTGCGCTCGACGCGCGGCCTGCGGAGCCTCTCGTACCGCTCCAGCGCCGAGCGCGTATCGGGGGCGTCGCGCAGCGACTTGGCGAGCACCACCGCGTCCTCCAGGGCCATCGACGCGCCCTGGCCGGTCGCCGGGGAGGCGGCGTGCGCGGCGTCGCCGATGAGGAGCATGCGCTCCGTACGCCACCGCGTGACGGTCGACAGGTCGCGGGCGTTCGTCACCATGAGCCTGCCGTCGGTCGCCGCGACGATGTCCGCGGCGGGTGTCGCGTCGGGCCGCAGCAGCGGCAGGAGCCGCTCACGCCACCGGGCCGGCGTGGTCTCCGCGATCTCGGCGTCGCTCAGCTCCTCCGCCGACACGCGGGCGAACCAGAAGGTCTCCCCGCCGGGAGAGACCGCATAGCCCATGGCGGCCGTGCTGCCCCGCAGCATCTCGATGCGTCCGGGTTCGTTCGGGGGCGTGGCCTCGGTGGTGTAGCCGTAGAAGACACGCTGTCCCGCATAGCGCGGCCGTGTTGCCTCCGGGTCGGTCAACGGCCGTACGACGGAGTGGATTCCGTCGGCGCCGAGCAGCAGATCGCCGCGCGCCGTGCTGCCGTCGGCGAACCCCGCCGTGACGCCGGCCTCGTCCTCGGTCGCCGTCACGAACCGTTGGCCGTGCCTGACGTCGATTCCGCGGCGTACCGCCTCCTCCCGCAGTACGGCGCAGAGTTCGGCCCGGCGCAGACAGCGGAAGCGCCGCAGCGGGTCGCCCGTCTCACCGAGCGGGACGGTGGAGACCACGGAACCGGTGTCGCCGGTCAGACGCATCGCCGTCAGTTCGAAGCCCGCGCGGGCCACGGCCTCGGCGGCGCCGAACTGCGCCAGGGCGAGCATGCCGTTGCTCGCGAGGGTCAGGAAGGCACCGATGTCCGCGCCGCTGTCCGGATGGGCCTCGTGCACGCTGACCTGGGCGCCCGCCTTGTCCAGGGCCAGCGCCGCGGCGGTTCCGGCGATGCCGCCACCGATGATCAGGATCCGCATCTTCGAAGCCCTCATTCGCTGGTCGGTGCGCCGGCTGCGGCGGCCCGTCGACGAGTCGTCTGCGCGGACGGGACTCTCCCGCACCGCTGATGGCCGCACCGTCATGCCGCCCGGGTGAACGGTACCCGCTTCCCGGACTCGGCATCCGGGGGCGCACGCGGCTGCGCCGCCGGCGCCCGTTCGGCGTCCATGCATCGGTGCCGGAGAGCCGGCTGATCTGGTCGGGCCGGTATATCAGGGTGCCGCGGCGCACGGGCGGTCGTTCTGTCACGGGGACGAGGCCGAGGTTCGCGCGGCCGGCCGTCCGGAGAGTGCGCGCGAGGCGGGGGCGCCCGGGAACCTCTCGGGTCGCCCGCCGGACAACCGGACAGGGCTCCGCAGCAGCGGGCGGGGGGGCGTTGGGCCGGGTGCGCCGGGGCGGCCGACGGGAGGCGCCGCGTGCGGGCGCCGCCGACGGGTCGCCCGCTCCCGGACCGGCTTCGCAGGCCGCAGCAGAAGCCGCTCCGGGAGCGGGGCCCTTCGCTGGGCCGGTCAGGTCCTGTCCGGGTGGTCTTCTCGTGCCCGCGAAGACCACCCGGACAGGACCTGGCGCTTGGGCGAAGCCGCACTCCCCGCTGTGCGACCCCGCACCCCCCAAGCCCGGCCCTTCCCCGGCAGGTTGACGGACGGAACACCGGGCACCCGGTGTTCAGCATCACGTTGACACTATGTCGTTGTGGGCTTCAAGCCGCAAGCATCGTTCTGATAATTTCAAAGCAAGTCGCAAGGAAAACGCTTGTGTTGACGCTCACACAGCTGCCCCGTCGGTCTGCCGGGGCCGGCACCCGTGTGCGGACGTTCGTCTGGAAGCGCTCACATGTGTCTCGTTGCCGGCCGCACCACTGCGTACGTGCTCTCGACCGCGCACGTACCCGATCAACCTGCGTAAGGAGTTCGGAAGATGAACCCTGATGCTGTAACCGGCCCTGACACCGGCAGCCTCCGTAACGGGATGTCCGCACGCGAACTGGGCGCCGAAGGCTGGCACAAGCCCTGGAGCGGGCAGAACGGCGGCGCCTGCGTCGAGGCGAAGAAGCTTCCCGACGGCCGGGTGGCGCTGCGCCAGTCGACCGACCCCGAGGGGCCCGTGCTGCTCTACACCCCGGAAGAGATCACCGCGTTCATCGAGGGGGCCAAGGCAGGGGCTGCCGACTTCCTCACGGCCTGAGACGGCACGGTGCCGCCCGGCGGCACCCCGTCGTGACCCGATCAGAAGGCAGGCCGGGTGCGGGAGTTGTGCCCGTACTCCGGCTTGCCCTGGAGCGCACTCCAATTCGTACCGTTCGCTCCATGACCACATCCGCAGCCACACCATCCACGGGACCCACCCCTCAGCGCGGTATCGCCTCGGGCTTCGGAGCCCGCACCACCGCGGCCGAGGTCCTGCACGGCATCGACCTGTCCGGGAAGCTCGCGCTCGTCACCGGCGGCTACTCGGGCCTGGGCCTGGAGACGACGCGTGCCCTCGCCGAGGCGGGCGCCCGTGTCGTCGTTCCCGCCCGGCGGCCCGACGCGGCACGGGAGGCGCTCACAGCGGTCCCCGGCACCGAGGTGGACACGCTCGACCTCGGTGACCTCGGCAGCGTCCGGGCGTTCACCGGCCGGTTCCTCGCCACGGACCGCGGCATCGACATCATGATCAACAGCGCGGCGGTGATGGCCTGCCCGGAGACGCGGGTGGGGCCGGGCTGGGAGGCCCAGTTCGCGACCAACCACCTCGGTCACCACGCGCTGGTCAACGGGCTCTGGCCGGCGCTCGCGCGGGACGGCGGCGCGCGTGTCGTCTCCGTTTCCTCGGCGGGCCACCGCCGTTCCGCGATCCGCTGGGACGACATCCACTTCGAGCAGGGCTACGACAAGTGGGCCGCGTACGGTCAGGCGAAGACCGCGAACGCCCTCTTCGCCGTCGAACTGGACGCGCGCGGCCGCGAGTCGGGCGTCCGTGCCTTCTCGCTGCACCCGGGGGGCATCCTCACCCCGCTCCAACGCCACCTGCCCACCGAGGAGATGGTCGCGTTCGGGTGGATCGACGAGGACGGCAATCCCCTGCAGCCGTCCTTCAAGACCCCCGAGCAGGGCGCGGCGACGCAGGTGTGGGCGGCGACTTCCCCGCAGCTGGAGGGCATGGGCGGCGTCTACTGCGAGGACTGCGACATCGCTCCGCAAGTGCCCGACGGGCAGAACTCCGGCCCCGGCGTACGTGAGTACACGACGGACCCGGAGCAGGCGGCGCGGCTCTGGGCGCTGTCGGCCGGACTGACCGGTCTCGACGCGTTCGCGGGGAAGTCCGGGGCCTGAGGGCGGGCGGCGGCGCCGGCCAGGACGTCCGGCGCCGCGGGCCGAGAGCCCGAGCGGCGCGTAACCGGATGCCGCCACCGGCACCCGCATGGCGCAGGCGGCCGCATTTCCTTCGGCTGACACGACGTCCGGCCCGGCCCGTGAGCCGGCGGTCTCCGGCGAGCCCGGTGTGCCGTGAGCGATCCGGTGCGGGAGCCGCCCGGCACAGGGAGGACCTGTCGCACCGTCAGCTGACGGTGCGACAACCTGCGCTTTCAGTGGGCCGACCACAGGAGGCGGGGCCCGGTTCGCTCTGCTACAGGTGATTTCGTGGTCCGCGTTTCTTTCAGAACTCCGAGAAAGTCAGAACGCGTTGCCCCGATGGGGTTGTCGCGTTCATGGCGTACTGCCTTTACTGGCGGGGCGCGGAATCCGATTTCAGCCCGTGCGGGGGACGGCAGGTCTGCCGCTCCCCGCACGGGTCCCCCCACGCATCGGTGCCCGAACTCCGAGCGCGGGAGTCATTCCTTCCCACTCCCGAAGGAGACCGAGATGGCTGCACATCCAGGCTTCGACCGTCGCGCGCTGCTCCGCGGTGGTGTGGCTGCCACGGCCGCCGGTGCGATCGGCCTGGGCGCCGCCGGCACCGCGCACGCCGCCGCCCCGGCCGCAGCGGCGGCCCGCCCGCTCCGGAAGTCCCGCGCCAAGGCCGCAGAACCGCGTATCTACACCACCGAGGAGTGGGGCGCACGGCCGCCCTCGGGTGAGATCGTCATCGAGGACCACGTACCGACCTTCATCGTCGTGCACCACACCGCCGAGCCGGGCAACAGCGAGGACTACTCGCTTGAGCACGCGAAGAAGATCTGCCGGGACATCCAGAACCACCACATGGACGGCAACGGCTGGTCCGACAGCGGCCAGCAGTTCACCAACTCCCGCGGGGGATTCCCCCTGGAGGGCCGCCACCAGAGCCTGTCCGTCGTCCGCGGCGGCACGCAGCACGTGCAGGGCGCCAACGTCGGCGGCCACAACAGTGAGGTCATCGGGATCGAGAACGAGGGCCTGTACACCGACGTCGACGTGCCGGTGGCGCTGTGGAATTCGCTCGTCCAGCTCGTCGCGTGGATCGCGGCCCAGTACGGCACGCAGCTGCAGAACATCCAGGGCCACCGGGACTTCAACTCGACCGAGTGCCCCGGCGACGTCCTCTACGGACGCCTGCAGGAGCTGCGCGACGCGGTCGGCGGCGTCCTCGGCGTCCCCGCCCCCTCCGAGGACGACGTGCTGACCTGGCCGCTGCTGAAGCCCGGGTCCGCCGGCGCGGACGTGCGCGCCGCCCAGCATCTGCTGCGCGGCAAGGGCTACCGGGTGCCGGTCGACGGCATCTTCGGTGCGTCGACCAGGCGGGCCGTGGCCGAACTGGCAGACCGGCACGGCGTCAAGCGCCACACCTGCTCGGCCGCGTACCACTGCAAGGACGACGAGACCGGCTACCTCGGCTCCGACATCTGGCCCCTGATCACCCCCTCGTCGCGCGCCGCGGGCGGCGACGACGCGGACGACGCCGTCAATGCGCTGCTGCGCAAGAACCGGCGCCGTGCCCGGGTCGCGTCCTCGGGGAAGCTCACCCAGTCCGACTGGAAACGGCTGCTGTCCTGACGCGGCAGCCCTGACGCGAGGGATGCGGCCGGGTCGCGCTCCCCGGCCGCATCCCTCGCTCTTTCCTCCGCCTCGGGGTCTGCGATGCTGGTCCGGTGCCGCAGACGCCCCGGGAACCGCTGCCCGTCACTCCCGACCCGCCGGTCTCCACGTCGCCGCCGCTGCTCACCCAGTCCTGGCTCGACCTGGCCTTCGTGCACTGGGCGGCCGACCCGGCGGACGTCGCGCCGCTGCTGCCGCCGGGCACCGTGCCGGACGTGCTGCACGGCAGCACGTACGTCGGCCTCGTCGCCTTCCGCATGCACCGCGTGGGCTGGTTCCGCCTGCCGGGCATCCCGTATCTCGGCAGCTTTCCCGAGACGAACGTACGGCTGTACTCGGTGGACCGACTCGGGCGCCGGGGCGTGGTCTTCCGGTCGCTCGACGCGGCACGCCTGATACCCGTCACGGTGGCACTCGCCGCGTTCCGCATGCCCTACAGGTGGTCGCGCATGTCGGTGCGCAGGGACGGCGCGGCCATCACGTACACCAGCAGCCGGCGGTGGCCGGGGCCGCGGGGCGCGCGCTGCCGGATGACCGTACGGACCGGTGAGCCGGTCCAGGAGCCCACTGAGCTCGAACACTTTCTGACAGCCCGCTGGGGCATGCACAACACCTTCTTCAACCGGGCGGTGTATCTGCCCAACGACCATCCCCGCTGGCCGCTGCACCGGGCCGAACTGACCGAGTGCGACGAGGACTTGGTGACGGCGGCGGGGCTGCCCGCTCCGGCCGGCGGGCCCGTCAGCGTGCTGTACTCGCCGGGTGTGCCCGTACGGTTCACGCGCCCCGCCCGCCCGGCGGGGGTACCGACTCCCTGAACCGGCGCTCCGCCACGGCTTTCTGCACCGGCTCTCCGGACCGCTTCTGCCCCGGCTCCGCCTGCCGCCGCCCCGTCACCTGCCGCCGCGCGCGCCGGAACGCCTCTCAGAGGGGGCCGCGGCGCAACCGCACCCGGTAGGAGTACTGCTCCGGCAGGAAATGACTCACCGCCAGCTCGACGCGCTCCCCGGCGGCCGTCGCGTAGAGCCGGTCGATACGCAGCACCGGATGACCCGGCTCGCAGCGCAGCTCCGCCGCCACCCGCCCGGGTGCCGCCGCCACCGTGATGCTCTGTTCGGCGTCGGTGATCGGCGCGGGCAGCCGCTCGTCCAGCAGACCGATGACGGTGACGGTGCTCACCGCTCCGCACTCGGTGAGCTCCGGCACGGACCGCAGCGTCTCACCGACGCCGGGCGGCAGCCAGACGGCGGTGTGGCAGAACGGCACGTCGTCGTGGAGCCGCAGAAAGGCGGCGGACTGCACCACGTCGCTGTCCAGACCGAGTCTGCCCGCGGCGTCCACGTCGATCTGCCGGCGCAGCGGGGACGACAGGCGCATCGTGGTGTCGACGGACAGGCTCATCAAGTCGTCCACCGAACCGAACTGGCGCAGATAGCGGCTGCCGCGCGGCGCCGCGAACGTGCCGCGCCCGGGCACCCGGTGCACCAGGCCCTCCGCCACCAGGTCCTGGAAGGCGCGTCGCACGGTCTGCCTGCTGACCTGGTACGTACGGGCCAGCTCGGCCTCCGTGGGCAGGCGCGCCCCGTCGGGGTAGCGGCGGGAGAGGAGACCGGCCCGGAGGTCGTCGGCGAGACCGCGGTACGCGCTGCGGGCACGGCCCGCCGCCCGAGCGGCGCCGGCCGGGGCAGCGGCGCCGGCCGGGGCGGCGGTGCCGGAGTCCGTCACGCGAGGGTCACCTCCGCGGTGGCGTGCGCGTCCTCGCGGCAACTGGCCACCCGCAGCCGCACGCCGGTACCGCCCCCGGTGCCGCTGCCATGGCCACCGCGGCCGCCCGCCGGCCCGCCCTCCCCGCACGTCAGCAGCCGCTCGCCGCAGAAGACGGGCTTGCGCAGCCTGTACGACAGCGCGCGCACGCTCCGCCCGGGCACCTCGCGCCGTACCAGCTCCAGCATCGACAGCACCAGCAGGGGCCCGTGCACGACCAGCCCCGGATACCCCTCGGTGCCGGTGGTGTAGGGCTCGTCGTAGTGGATGCGGTGCGCGTTGGCGGTGAGGGCGCTGAAGCGGAAGAGCAGCGTGGGGTCGGTCCGCCACGGCCGCTGCCAGCCGGCGTCCGCCTCGGGCGCCGTCACGGTGTCCGGCACGAGCTCCGCCGGTACGGGCGCTCCGCCACCGCTGCGGTAGACCAGGTCCACCTCTTCCGTCACGCACAGCGCGCCACCCTGCCGGTATTCGCTCCGTACAGTCACGAACAGCAGTCCGCCGCTCCGGCCCTCCTTGACCTCGGCTCCTCCGAGCGAGCTGGTCAGTTCGGCGTGAGTGCCGAGCGTCAGCGGTGCCCGCACATCGAGGCGGCCGCCCGCGAACATCCTCCTCCGCTGCGGCAGGGGCGGGAGGAAGTGCCCGTCGCGTGGATGCCCGTCGGCGCCGAGTTCGCTCTGCCGAGGCCAGTTCAGGAAGTGCAGCCAGTGCCACAGCGGGGGCAGCGGCTGCCCGGCGGCCGCCGCCGGGAACGGCAGTCCGAGCACGGCGGACAGCGCGGCTGACGGCCCCGGGTCGAGGGCGTCGGTGCTGTGCACCGGACCGGGCCGCCACGTACGGGCGATGTCGCGGAGTGCATCTGTGCCGCCGGCGGCCGTCGGCTCGGACACTGCCATCCCCTCGCTCTCGCGCTCCCGCCCTCAGGACACCGGCGGTTCCGGTACGTACAAAGCAGGGGCATTCTCTGGAGCGCACCGCCCAGCAGTCAACAAGAGCAGAAGTCTTCGCAGTTCACAACGGCATTGACACGGCGCGTGAATTGGCCGTACAAATCTGGGCGTACGGCGGCGGACGAGCCGGACGGCGGGCGTACGGACCGGGGGCGGAGTGCCCGTCGGCGGGTACGGAAGACAACGGACCGGAACGGAACGATCCGAACGGAGCGGAGCCCATGACCGATGTCCGGCCGCTGGACGGCATCACGGTCGTCAGCCTCGAACAGGCCGTCGCCGCGCCCTTCGCCACCCGCCAGCTCGCCGACCTCGGCGCCCGCGTCATCAAGGTCGAACGCCCCGGCGGCGGCGACTTCGCCCGCCGCTACGACACGACGGTGCACGGCAGCTCCAGCTATTTCGTATGGCTCAACCGCTCCAAGGAGTCCCTGAGCCTCGACGTCAAGGACGAGCGGGGGCGTGCCGTGCTGGACGAACTCCTCGCCCGCGCCGATGTGTTCGTCAGCAATCTCGCTCCCGGCGCCGCGGGCAGGCTCGGTCTGTCGCCCGCCGAACTCACTGCCGCACATCCGCGCCTGATCCCCTGCACCGTCTCCGGTTACGGCACGAGCGGACCATGGGCGGACCGCAAGGCCTACGACCTGCTTGTGCAGTGCCAGACCGGTCTCGTCTCGCTCACGGGCACGGGCGGCGAGTCCGCGCGGGCCGGGGTGTCGGTCGCGGACATCGCAGCGGGCATGTACGCGTACAGCGGCGTCCTGACGGCCCTGTTCACCCGCGCGACCACAGGCGTGGCCCGACCCGTCGAGGTCTCCCTGTTCGAGGCGCTCGCCGAGTGGATGGGCCAGCCCGCCTACTACACGGCGCACACGGGCACGCAGCCGCCGCGCCTGGGCACCCAGCACCCGACCATCGCCCCGTACGGCGCGTACACCGCCGCCGACGGCAAGGACGTGCTCTTCTCCATCCAGAACGAGCGCGAATGGGCCGCACTGTGCACGGAGTTCCTCCAGGACCCCGACCTGGCAGGCGATCCCCGTTTCGCCACCTCCCCGGCCCGCGTCGCGCACCGGGAGGAGCTCAACACCATCGTGGCGGAGCGCTTCGCGCGCTCGGAGTCCGAGGAGGTCATCGCGGTCCTCGACCGGATCGGCGTGGCCTGCGCGGGGGTCAACTCCGTCGCCGAGTTCCTCTCGCATCCGGTGCTCAGCGGGCGCGACCGCTGGCGCGAAGTGGCCGTTCCCGGCGGTGCGCACGTGCGGGCGCTGCTGCCGCCGGCGGACCTGGCCGGAACCGCCGCCCGCATGGGCCCGGTTCCGGCTCCCGGCGAGCACACGGACGCGCTCCTCGGCGAACTCGGCCGCTCTCCGGAGCAGGTGGAGGCTCTGAGGGCGGACGGCGTCGTCTGACGCCGCTCCCCGCCGGCATCCGCACGGGCGAGTTCGGCCGCGGCCCGCTCCCGCAGCCCTGCCGTTCCGCCGCGGCCCAGGCCCGGCCCGGGAGGTGACGGCGGGACCACCGGCGGCCGGCGCCGCGGGAGCTGCCCGGCCCGCACCTCACCGGCGTGACCCGCACGGGCCGCGGCGCGTGTTCTCCGGGAGGCGGGCCGCCCGCTGCTGGCTTAGCGTCGGCACATGGGATCAGGTGAGTCTCACTTCGACATCCTTCTGCAGCCGCAGACGGCCGACTTCGAGGGCCACCCCGAGCACGGCCCCGTCCTGCGCGTGATCAGCGTGCGGGCGACGGGCGCGCAGGGCGAGTCCGGATATCCGCGCTACGCCGGCGAAGGGGTCGAGGCGGACATCGACCCGCGGACCCGTACCGTCGAGGCGATCACCGTCGACGGGGACGAACTCCCCTACGGATGGGTCGCGGAGATCGCCGAGGAGGACGGCGCCGCGAGCTGACGGTGGTGCCGGGCCGTCACTCAGCCCGACCTGTCCGCGCGCAGCCGCACCTGCTCCGCCAGCCGGTCGAGGCTCTCGTCGAGCGCGGCGGTCACCTCGTGGTCCGGCGGCGCGTGCCCCTCGTCGAGGAACGAGAGATGCACGGTGACCGCACTCGCGCCGCCGCCGATGCCCTCCACCTGCAGCCAGCCCGCGTAGCGTCCGTCGTCCCGTGTGCCCCACTCCAGGCGGAGCTGGTCCCTGCGGGCGCGCAGCAGCGCCGGGGCGTCCCTGCCGGTGTCGTCGTCGTGCACGGTGACGGCGGGCGGTTCCTCCGCGTGTACGTGCAGCTCCCGCGGAAGCCACGTGTCGATCTGTTCGACGTCGCCGGCCTGCGCGAAGACCTCTTCGGGGAGGGCCGCCACGGTGCGGGAACGCTCGTGTTCGCTCATCGGCTCCAGGTTCCCGCCCGCAGGTGGTCAAAACGGACAGCACCGCGGGTGGTGCCGGTGCCCGCCCGGACGGGTTCAGACGGCCCGTACCCCGGCGAGGGTCAGTTCCGTGATCCGCTGCGCCGCGTCGGTGCGGAAAAGCGCGGCGCCCTCGCGGATGCGCTGTTCACGTACCGGCCCCGGCCGCACAGCGGTGTCCAGCGCTTCCGCCAACTCCTCTTGGCCGCGGGCGAGTCCGGACAGGCCGGCCTCGGCCATCGCCCGTACGCCCTCGGCGCCGTGCCCCGGCAGCGGCCGGTATCCGATCACCGGAACCCCGGCGGCGAGCGCCTGCGCGGCCGTCTGCCCCGCGGCGTTGTCGACGAGCGCGTCCGCGGAAGCCATCAGGTCCGCCATGTCATCGACCCAGCCCAGCGCGAGCGTCCCCGGCAGTGCGGCTGCCCGGCGCCGCAGCCGCTCGTCGCGGCCGCACAGCAGTACGGGGCAGAACCCGTGCGCCGCCAACTCCCGTGCCGTGTCCGGCAGTCCGGACCCCACACCCCACGCTCCGGCGGAGAGCAGGACCACCGGGCGCCCGGGAGCCAGCCGTCCGAACTCGCCACGCCAGTACCCGGGCGCGGATTCCCGAGCCGCCGTGAACGCCTCCGGTACCACGGGCCCGGTCGCCTCCGCCGGCCTGCCCGTGACCGCCGAGGCCGTACGGGCGGCCGACCCGGTCACGCACAGATACACGTCGTTGCCCGGGTGGAGCCATCCGCGGTGCACGGCGAAGTCGACGACCGTGACCACGCTCGGGATCTGCAGCACGCGGCGCTTGCGCAGCCTGCCCGTCACCTGGGCGGACAGATGGAAGGTGGAGATCACGGCATCGGGCTGCCAGGAGTCCACGATGCGCATCAGGGGACGTTCCGCCAGCGCCGCGAGGGGCGCGCTGCCCGGTCTCGGCACCGTGGCCCCGTCCGGACGGCCCGCCCCGTACCCTCCGTGCGCTCCGTCCGGCCCGGCCGCTCCGTGCTGCCCGCGCGGCCCCGGCGCGAGGAACGCGGCGTAGATCCACGCGTACAGCTGCGGCACGTGCCGGACCGCGCCCTTGTACCCCGCCCGCAGCGCGGGCCCCACCCCCGACGGGAGCAGTGTCAGGACATCCTGGATACGCGCCGAGTGGCCACGTGCCTGAAGCCGCTCGGCAAGCTCGCCGGCGACCGCGTCGTGACCCGCGCCCATGCTCGCGCTCAGCAGCAGAAACCGTTGCCGCACAGTGCTCCACCAGGTCCGATCGTCGGCGCCGGACCCCACGGCACGGCGCCCGTACGGGTGACTGGGTGCCGCGCTACCGGCAGGCCGAACCGGGCCCGATCGAGTGATTCGGGCTGCTGTACGAACGAACCCCCACAGGCGGCTGCGGCCTATAGCCAGCATTCTGGGAGTCCTGCTCCTGATCACCCGGAGGGTGTCATGTTCGAGGGTTCTGGGCGTCTCGCAGCGCGCGGCACGCAGCGGCCGGTGGCGCTCATCACCGGTGCCTCGTCGGGCATCGGTACGGCGGTCGCCGAGCAGCTCGCGACGGAAGGCAGCTGGCGCCTGCTGCTCAACGGACGTGACGAGGAGCGCCTCGGCGACGTCGCCGTGCGCACCCGGGGCACCGCTCTGCCCGCCGACGTCACCGACCCGCAGGCACGCGCCCGTCTCGCCCGCGAGGCGCTGGCGCACGGCGGGCGGGTCGACGCGCTGGTCGCCGGGGCGGGCATCGGCTGGGCCGGCCCCTTCACGGCACAGCCGGTCGAGTCCATCGACCGGCTGCTGGCGGTCAATCTCTCCGCTGTCGTGCACCTGGTGCGGCTGCTGCTGCCCGGGATGGTCGCCCGTCGCATGGGCCGCATCGTGCTCATCGGCTCCATGGCCGGCAGCGTGGGCGTACGCGACGAGGCGGTCTACTCCGCGACGAAGGGCGGCCTCATCGCGTTCGCCGACAGCCTGCGCTACGAGCTGTCCTCCACGGGCGTGCGAGTCTCCGTGGTGATGCCGGGCGCCGTGGACACCCCCTTCTTCGGCCGCCGCGGTGCCCCGTACCACCGCACCAGACCCCGGCCGGTGCCTCCTTCACTGGTGGCGGCGGCCGTACGCAGATCCCTCGTGCACGGCAGGCCCGACGCGTACGTGCCCGGCTGGCTCGGTCTGCCGGCGCGGCTGCACGGCGTCGCGCCCGGTGTCTTCCGCTCCCTCGCCCAGCGCTTCGGCTAGGAGTCGGTACGACGTGTTGCTTCTGGCGGTAAGTGTCTTCCTCGCGCTGCTGGCGGCCCTGGCCAACGCTGCGGCGTCCGTGCTGCAGCGGCGTGCGGCGGCGACGGAACGGGTCACCTCCAGCGGCAGGCGCTTCTCCTGGCTCACCCATCTCCTGCACCGGCCGGTGTGGATGTGGGGCTCGGCGATGCTCGTCTTCTCCGGGATCTTCCAGGCAGGCGCCCTCGCCACGGGCCCGCTCGCAGTGGTGCAGCCGGTCATGGCGACGGAACTGCTGTTCACGCTGGTCGTGGGCAGCGTCTTCTTCCACCGCCGCCCGGACGCCCGCGCCTGGTGGGCGTTCCTGTCGATGGTCACGGGCCTCGCCGTCTTCCTCATCCTCGTGCACCCCTCGGTGGGCACGACGCGGGTGCCGGTCGGCCGGTGGGTGACGGTCGGGGCGGTGGTGCTCGCCGCCGTGATCGGGCTGCTCGTGCTCGCCGCGAGACTGCCGTCGTCGCCGCGCGCGACGGTGCTCGGCACGGCGACGGCCTTCGGGTTCTCCGGTACGGCCGCGCTGATGAAGGACGCGGTGGCCCGGCTGTCGGACGGGCTGGTGGCTCTGCTGACGGCGTGGCAGACCTACGGCGTCGCCGTGGTCGGCCTGGCCAGCTTCCTGCTGCTGCAGATGACGCTGCGCGCGGGAACCCTGGTCGCCTCCCAGCCGGCCCTCACCCTGGGCGACTCCCTGATGAGCCTCGTGCTGGGCGCGGTGCTCTTCGACGAGCATCTCCGGCTCGGGTGGCTGATCTTTCCGGAGCTGGGCGCGCTGGCCCTGGTCGGACTGGGCAGCCTCCAGCTGGCGAGGACACCGGAGGTCTCGGGCGACCAGCAGGGACAAGTGTGGTGAGCGCCGGCAACCGGCGGTCCTCCGGCACGCTTCGCGCGTCCCGGGAGGGTGCGCTGTGGGCGGGAGCCGCCGCACTCGTGACGGCGGGCTGGCATCTGGGGCCGGCCGCCAGCTGGCTTCCCGCCGTGCGCAGAGTGGTGAGCCCTGCCCTGGACGGCCGCGGCAACCCCGCCCATGTCGCGCTGACCTTCGACGACGGGCCGGATCCGGTGAGCACTCCGTACTTCCTGGAGGAGCTGGGACGGCTCGGCGCGCGGGCCACCTTCTTCGTACTCGGCAGCCGGCTGGAGCGGTATCCGCAGCTGGGGCGGCGCATCGTGACGGAAGGCCACGAACTGGCCGTGCACGGCTGGCAGCACGAGCGGTTCTGGCATCCGAGACCGCGCCGGGACCTGCGCGATCTGGCGAGGGCGACGGGCTCGGTGCAGCGAGCCTCCGGTTCGCGCCCCCTCTGGTACCGGCCGCCCTACGGCGTTCTCACCGCGACCCGGCTGGCGGCGGCCCGGCGGCTGGGCCTGCGGCCCGTGCTGTGGACGGCGTGGGGCCGTGACTGGACCGCGACGGCCGACGCGGACAGCGTCCTCGCGGAGCTGGCCGAACGGATGGGCGGCGGAGCGACCGTACTGCTGCACGACAGCGACCACGCCTGCGCCCCCCGCGCATGGCACTCGGCCCTGGAGGCGCTGCCGCACCTCGTGATGCGGTGCCGGGCCGAGGGGCTGACGGTGGGGCCGCTGGCCGAACACGGTCTGCGGTCCGCGTGACGTCGCCGCCCCCGGCCCGGCACCGCTGCCGGCGGGGTGGTTCAGCAGATGCGCGGAAGCTGCTCCCCCACCGGAAGGTCCACCACGCGTGTGCCGCCCAGTCCGGTGCGGGCGACGACCATGCCGGGGTGCGCCTCGACGCACTCGCCGATCACCGCGGCCTGCGCACCCAGCGGGTGCTCCCGCATGGCGGCCAGCACCGCCTCCGCGTGCTCGCGGGGAACGAAGGCGACGAGCTTGCCCTCGTTCGCGACGTACATCGGGTCGAGTCCCAGCACCGCGCACGCGTTGGCCACCGGCGGCGGGACCGGCACCGCCTTCTCCTCCAGGACCACGCCGGCCCTCGCCGCGACCGCGATCTCGTTGAGCGCCGCCGCGAGCCCGCCCCGTGTCGGGTCGCGCAGCACATGCAGGTCCGGTGTGACGGCCAGCATCGCCTCGACGAGACCGCCGAGCGCGGCGCAGTCGCTCTCGACCTCCACGCCGAACTCCAGTCCGTCGCGGACGCTCATCACGGCGACGCCGTGCACGCCGATCTCCCCGCTGACGATGACGACGTCACCCGGCACGGCGCGCTGCGGGCGGATGTCCACTCCCTCGGGGATGAGGCCGATGCCCGCGGTGTTGAGATAGATGCCGTCGCCGCGTCCCGCCTCGACCACCTTCGTGTCGCCGGTGGCGACCTCGACGCCCGCGGTGCGTGCCGCGGCACCGAGCGCCTCGGCGACGCGTGAGACCAGCGTCACCTCTACGCCCTCCTCCAGGATGAAACCGCAGGAGAGGTAGGCCGCACGCGCGCCGCTCATGGCCAGGTCGTTGACGGTGCCGTTCACGGCGAGGTCGCCGATGCTGCCGCCGGGGAAGAACAGCGGCCGTACGACGAACGAGTCGGTGGAGAAGGCCAGACGCGTGCCGCCCAGCGTGAGGGCCGCGGAGTCGGAGAGCCCGGCGAGCAGTTCGCCTCCGAAGGCGGGCGCGAAGATGTGCTCGACGAGTTCGGAGGAGAGCGCTCCCCCGCCGCCGTGGCCCATCACCACACGCGGCTGGTCGCGCAGCGGCGCGGGGCAGGTCCAGCCGGAGAAGTCGGGCGCGGCGGGTTCGGCGGCCGGGGCGGCGAGGCCGGTGGTCTCAGACAACGGGGCTTCCCTCCAGCGGTGCGGACGCGGACGCGGTGCTCGTGCCGTCCGGCGTACGGGGGCCGCCCAGGGCGGGCGGCTCGGCGTTCTCGTTCACTGACGGCCTCGTGCGCGCACCCGTGCCCGCGCCCCTGTCCGCGCCGGCTGCCGGGCCCGTGCTCCGAAGCCTGCGGTAGAGGTAGTACGCGGCGCACGCGCCCTCGCTGGAGACCATCGTGGCGCCGAGCGGCGTACGGGGGGTGCACGTCGTGCCGAACGCCTCGCACTCGTGCGGCTTGAGAAGCCCCTGCAGAACCTCGCCGCTGCGGCACTCCTCGGGCTCCCGGGTGTCGATGCCGGTGACCGAGAAGCGGTGCTCGGCGTCGAACTCCCTGTACCGGGACGCGAGTCGCCATCCGCTGCCGGGGATCACGCCGATGCCCCGCCAGGCCCGGTCGGTGACCTCGAAGATGTCCGCGAGCATCGCCTTCGCCGCCGGGTTGCCCTCCGGCGGCACCACACGGGCGTACGCGTTGTCGACCGTGTACTCGCCGCGCTCCAGTTGCCGCACTGTGCGCCGTACGCCTTCCAGCACGTCGAGCGGCTCGAAGCCGGTCACCACGATCGGCACCCTGAACCGCTCGGCCAGCGCCGGGTATTCACCGGTGCCCATCACGCTGCACACATGTCCCGCAGCGAGGAAACCCTGCACCCGGCACGACTCCGACTGCATGATCGCCTCGATGGCCGGGGGGACGCGTACGTGCGAGACGAGCAGGCTGAAATTGCGGATGCCCAGCTTGCGTGCCTGATGCACCGTCATCGCGTTGGGCGGCGCGGTGGTCTCGAAACCGATACCGAAGAAGACCACTTCACGGCCGGGGTTCTGCTGCGCGATGCGCAGCGCGTCGAGCGGCGAGTAGACGACCCGGACGTCGCCGCCCTCGCCTCGGACCCGGAACAGGTCGCGGTCCGTGCCGGGCACGCGCAGCATGTCGCCGTAGCTGCAGAAGATCACTTCCGGCCTGGAGGCGATCTCCAGGGCCTTGTCGATGACCTCCAGCGGCGTCACGCACACCGGGCAGCCCGGGCCGTGAATCAACTCCACCTGTTCCGGCAGCAGTTGGTCGATGCCGTGCCGGATGATGGAGTGCGTCTGACCGCCGCAGACCTCCATCAGGGCCCAGGGCCGCGTGACGGTGGCGTGGATGTCGTCCAGGAGTCTGCGCGCGAGGGCGGGGTCCTGGAATTCGTCGATGTACTTCATTTCGCCGCCTCCTGTGCAGCAAGCGCCCAGGGGTCGCCGAACTCCTCTTCCAGCAACCCGAGTTCCTCGAACAGTGCGAGCGTCTGCCGCGCCGACTCCTCGTCCAGCCGCTGCAGCGCGAAGCCGACGTGGACGATCGTGTACTCGCCGGGCTGCAGGTCCGGCAGGTATTCGCAGCACACCTCCTTCGCCACGCCGCCGAAGTCGACGGTGGCCATGCGGGTGCCGTCCCGCTCCTCGATCTCCAGCACCTTGCCGGGTACCGCCAGGCACATGGTGTCTCTCCTTGCTCTTCGGGTCGGCCCGGAGCCCTCCGGACCTCCGTGACGTAGCGGTGCCGTCTCAGCGGACGGTCCGCCTGCGCGGCGGCGGCGCGGTCTCCGCGCGGGCAGCGACCATCAACTGGCCCAGGGCGAGGCCGCCGTCGTTGGGGGGTACGAGGCGGTGCCGCAGCACGGTGAATCCGTCCTCGTTGAGCAGGCGCGCACAGGCCGCGGACAGCAGGGAGTTGGTGAAGACACCGCCACTGAGTGCGACCGTCCCCAGCCGGTGCCGCTCCCGCGCGATGCGGCACACCCGCAGTACGAGCGCGGCGACGGAACGGTGGAAGCGCGCCGCGGTGGACCCGGCGGGCACTCCGGCCCGTACGTCCGCGGCGATGCCCGCCAGGACCGGTGCCGGATCGCAGGTGAGGGTCTCGGCGGCCGTGGTGCGCAGCGTGAACGCCCAGTCGCGGCGTTCCGGTTCGTCCCCGTGCCCGGCAGCGGCCGCCTCGAACTCCATGGCGGCCTGCGCCTCGTAGCCGGCGTGGTGGCACACCCCCGCGAGTGAGGCCGCCGCGTCGAAGAGCCGCCCCATGCTGGAGGTGGGCACGCAGCCCAGGTTCCGCTCCAACTGGACGGCGAGCGCCTTCAGTTCGTCCTCCGGGCAGGCGGCGGTGCACGGCAGGTCCGCGTCCCACGGCAGACCCGCGGCGTGGAGGTGGGCCAGCGCCATCCGGTAGGGGCGCCGGACCGCCGCGTCGCCGCCGGGAAGCGGCACCGGGCTCAGATGTGCCAGCCGTCGGTAGCCGTCGTAGTCGGCGAGGAGGAACTCACCGCCCCACACGGTCGCGTCGTCCCCGTACCCGGTGCCGTCGAAGGCGACGCCGATGACGGGAGCGCTGCCGTCGAGGCCGTGCTCTGCCATGACGGAGGCGATGTGGGCGTGGTGGTGCTGCACCCGGTGTACGGGCCGTCCGTCCGCGTTGCGCTCGGCCCAGCCGGCGGAACGGTATCCGGGGTGCCGGTCGGCGGCGAGCAGCGCGGGACGTACTCCGGTGATCGCCTCCAACTGCCGTTCCGCGCCGTCGAAGGCGTTGAGCGTGGCCAGATCGTCCATGTCGCCGATGTGCGCGGAGAGCCACGCGTGGTGGCCCTCGCCCGCGCAGAAGGTGTTCTTCAGGTCGCCGCCCACGGCGAGCCCCGCCGTCACCGGCACCGGCAGATTCACGGGGAAGGGCGCGTATCCGCGCGAGCGGCGCACGGGCAGCTGCTCCCCGTCCGTGACGCGCACGACCGAGTCGTCACACGGCACATGGATCGGCCGGTCGTGCGTGAGCCAGGCGTCGGCGAGCGGGGCGAGCCGCTCCAGCGCCTCCTCGTCGGAGGTGACGATGGGCTCACCGCCGAAGTTGCCGCTGGTCATGACGAGCAGCCGCGGGCCTGGAGGGTCCCCGGGAAGCCCGAGGAGGAGATGGTGCAGGGGCGAGTACGGCAGCATGATCCCCAAGTCGGCGCTGCGCGGTGCCACTTCGCCGGCCACTGCCGGCGCCTGCCCGGCGGGCCCCGTGCCGTACGCGCGCCGGCGCAGCAGCACGATCGGACGGCGCCCCCCGGTCAGCAGTTCCCGTGCCACGGCGTCGAGGTGCACGAGCCGCGCGGCGTCCTCCAGGTCCCGCGCCATGAGCGCGAACGGCTTGTCGCCGCGGGCCTTCCGGCGGCGCAGCAGGCTGACGGCACCGGCGTTCGAGGCGTCACAGGCGAGGTGGTAGCCGCCGATACCCTTCACCGCCACGATCGCCCCTTCGGCGAGCAACCGCCGTGCGGCGGCGACCGGTTCACCGTCCGGCGAGCCGCCGGCGCCCCGGGCACCGGCGGGTACGTGCAGCCTCAGCCGCGGACCGCAGTCGTGGCACGAGACGGGCTGTGCGTGGAAGCGGCGGTCGCCGGGGTCGGAGTACTCCTGCGCGCACCGCTCGCACATCGGGAAACCGTTCATGGTGGTGTGCGAGCGGTCGTACGGAAGCCCGGTGACGATCGTGAAGCGGGGGCCGCAGTGCGTGCATGTGATGAAGGGATGCCGGTGACGCCGGTCGGCCGGGTCGCTCATCTCCGCGAGGCAGTCCGCGCAGGTCGCGGTGTCCGGTGCGACGAGAGTACGGGCGGTCCCGCCGCGCCCCCGCGACTCCGCGATGGTGAATCCGCGGCCGCCGGCGGGGGTCATCGGCTCGTGCGTCACCGACTGGACGACGGCGAGCGGCGGAGCGTCCGTGCTGATGCGGCCGCAGAAGGCCGTGAGTGCCTCGGACCCGCCCTCGACCTCGGCGACGACGCCGTCCCCGGTGTTGGCGACATGCCCTGAGAGACCGAGTTCACCGGCGAGGGCGTACACGAACGGCCGGAAGCCGACCCCCTGGACGACGCCCCGCACGGTGACCCTGCGGCGCTGCGCCGGATGGGTGTGCTCCGTGCCGTTGCGTGCCGCGGTGGCGGTGCCCTGCTGCGGGTTCACGAGTGGCTGCGGGCCGGCACGCCGGCGGCAGAGGCGGTGGTGATGGTGGTGTGCGGGTGCGCGTGTGCCCCGGCGTCCGCATGGGCGTGCGGGTGCGCGTGCGTGTGGGTGTGGGTGTGCCCGTACGAGCTGCCACCGCCGGAACCGGACCCGGTGCGGGCCATCACGGGCCGGTGCGCCTCCTCCCCTCCGGCGACGGCCAGCGCACGCTCCAGCAGCAGACCCGTGCCCGTGCCCCTGCGCGCCGAGGTGAGCACCACGTCGACTCCCGGGTTGACCTGGTGGACGTTGGCCCGGAACGCCTCCTCGTCGAAGCCGGCCGCCTCGGCGATGTCGTCCTTGGTGACGATCACGAGCTGCGCCAGCCCGAACGCCGTGGGGTACTTCAGCGGCTTGTCCTCCCCCTCCGTCACAGAGGCGAGGACGACGCGCAGCGATTCCCCCAGGTCGTAGGAGGCGGGGCAGACCAGGTTGCCGACGTTCTCCACGAACAGCAGCCGCGTGCCGGCGGGCAGCCAGCCCTCCAGCTGCTCGCCGAGCATGCCGGCCTCCAGGTGGCACAGCCCGTCCGTGAGCACCTGTTTGACGGGAACGCCCGCCCGGGCGAGGCGCTCCGCGTCGTGCTCGGTCGCCAGGTCGGCGGTGAGCGCCGCCACGGGCACACCACGCGAGGCCGCCAGGGCGAGTTCGGCTTCGAGCAGCGCCGTCTTCCCGCTGCCGGGGCTGGAGAGGAGGTTGACGACGGTGGTTCCGCGGGCGGTCAGTTCCGCGCGCAGTGAACCGGCGCGCTCGTCGTTCTTCACGAGCACCGCCTGCTGCAGATCGACGACTCGGCACATGCGTCTCAGCTCTCCTTGACCTGTACGGATGCGTGGTGGGCGGCGCCTCCGCCGTCGGCGCCGTCCGCGTGGCGGAGGCCGGTGATCTGAAGCTCGCGCCCGGACACCAGCTCGGCCTTGCCCCCTTCGCACTGGGGGCAACACAGCTGCGGCGGCATGCCGGTGGCCCACTCGGCTCCGCAGGGTTCGCAGCGGGCACGGCCCGGTACGTGTTCGATGAGGAGTTCGGCGCCTTCCAGTACGGTCCCGGCGCACGCGAGTGAGAAGCAGAAGCGCAGTGAACCGGCCACCACTCCGGCCAGTTCGCCGAGCCGCAGCCGTACGGCGGACACCGCTTGGCACCCGTCCGCAGCGGGGGTCTCCGTCACCTGCTCCACCATCGCCACAGCGATGGACATCTCGTGCATCTCATCCCTCCGCTTCGCGGTTCATTACAGGCCCGCCCCCGCAGGCGGCCTCCCTGACACGCCGCCCTCCGGGGACAAGGTGATCCGTTCGGCTCACCCGCTCCGGCGCGCTTACGTTGTGGCGTATCTCCCTATATGTCAGATTTTTGAACGGTATTGCTCTGAGAGCGGTACGGGCGGTCGACGACGGTGCGAAGGGATCGGTCCCATGGGCGGCGAGGCGGCAACGACAGCAACGGCACCGGCGGCGGCGACCGCACTCGACGAGATCCATATCCTGTGGACCTCGGAGGGCATGAGCTGCGACGGCGACACCGTCTCGGTGACAGCGGCCTCGCTCCCCAGCCTGGAGGACGTGGTGCTGGGGGCCGTCCCCGGTCTTCCCAAGGTCCATCTGCACAACAAGGTGCTGGCCTACGAGACCGGCGAGGACTTCCTCACCGCCTTCCGCAAGGGAGCGCGCGGCGAACTCGGGCCCTTCATCCTGGTCGTCGAGGGCTCCATCCCGAACGAGAACATCAACGGTGACGGCTACTGGACGTCCATGGGCAACGACCCGGACACCGGCGAGCCGATCACTCTCAACACCTGGCTGGACCGTCTGGCCCCGCAGGCCTGGGCCGTCGTCGCCATCGGCACCTGCGCCACGTACGGGGGCATCCACGCGATGGCGGGCAACCCGACCGGCTGCATGGGCCTGGCCGACTACCTCGGCTGGGACTACCGCTCCAAGGCCGGGCTACCGATCGTCAACGTGCCGGGCTGCCCCGTACAGCCGGACAACTTCATGGAGACCCTGCTGTGGGTCCTGCACCAGGCGGCCGGGCTCGCCCCGACCATCCCGCTCGATGAGAACCTCCGGCCGACCTGGCTGTTCGGCAAGACCGTCCACGAGGGCTGCGACCGTGCCGCGTACTACGAGCAGGGGGACTTCGCCAAGGACTACAACTCGCCCAAGTGCCAGGTGAAGATCGGCTGTTGGGGTCCGGTGGTGAACTGCAACGTCACCAAGCGCGGCTGGATGGACGGAGTCGGCGGCTGTCCCAACGTGGGCGGCATCTGCATCGGCTGCACCATGCCGGGCTTCCCCGACAAGTTCATGCCGTTCATGGACGAGCCTCCCGGTGCCTCGCTCTCCTCGTCGCTGATGAGCCTCTACGGGCCGTTCATCCGCAGCATGCGGTCGATCACGAACCGGTCGGCGAACCGCGAACCCAAGTGGCGGCACGACGAGCCCGCCCTCACCTCCGGCTACCAGCCCCGCTGGACCGGCCGCAAGTAATCAGCGAAGCACCCGCGAGAGGAACGAGAAGTGGCGACCGCCCAGCAGACGACGAAGGCATCCGGCACCGGGGACCGCGAGCTGACCGAGGTGGCCTTCGATCCCATCACCCGGATCGTCGGCAACCTCGGCATCTACACGAAGATCAACTTCCCGGGCCGTGAGGTGGCGGAGTGCCGCAGCACCTCGTCCATCTTCCGCGGCTACAGCGTCTTCATGAAGGGCAAGGATCCGCGGGACTCGCACTTCATCACCAGCCGCATCTGCGGCATCTGCGGCGACAACCACGCCACCTGCTCCGTGTACGCGCAGAACATGGCGTACGGGGTGAAGCCGCCGCCGCTCGCCGACTGGATCATCAACCTCGGCGAGGCGGCCGAGTTCATGTTCGACCACACGATCTTCCAGGACAACATGGTCTTCGTCGACTACTGCGAACGCATGGTCAGGGAGACCAACCCCGGTGTGCTCGAACGCGCCGAACGCACCCCCGCTCCCCGCGCCGGGACCCACGGCCACCGCACGATCGCCGACATCATGCGCTCCTTCAACCCCTTCGAGGGCGAGACGTACAAGCAGGCGCTGGTGATGAGCCGGCTGACCCGCGAGATGTGCTGCCTGATGGAGGGCCGCCACGTCCACCCCTCCACGCTCTACCCGGGCGGCGTCGGCACGGTCGCCACGCCCCAGCTCTTCACCGACTATCTCGTGCGGCTCATGCGCTGCATGGACTTCGTCAAGCGCGCGGTCGCCATGAACGACGACGTCTTCGACTTCTTCTACGAGGCGCTGCCCGGATACGAGGAGGTCGGCCGCCGGCGCACGCTGCTCGCCTGCTGGGGATGCTTCCAGGACCCCGAAGTCGTCGACTACGACTACCGGACGATGAACACGTGGGGGAACTCCATGTTCGTCACCCCCGGCATCGTCGTGGACAACAAGCTCGTGACGACCGACCTCGTCGACATCAACCTGGGCATGCGCATCCTGCTGGGCAGCAGCTACTACGAGGACTGGGCCTCCGAGGAGACGTACGTCGACCGTGACCCGCTCGGCAACCCGGTCGACCGGCGCCACCCCTGGAACCAGACGACCCTGCCGCAGCCGCAGAAGCGCGACCTGGACGGCGGCAAGTACAGCTGGGTGATGAGCCCCCGCTGGTACGACAAGCGGACGGGCGACCATTTGGCTCTCGACACCGGAGGCGGCCCCATCGCCCGGCTGTGGGCGACGGCGCTGGCGGGCAAGGTCAGCACCCCGTACGTACGTTCCACGGGGCGGAGCGTGCAGATCGACCTGCCGAAGACCCCGATGACGCCCGAGACTCGGCTGGAGTGGACGCCGCCGCCCTTCCCCAACACCCTGGAGCGCAACCGCGCCCGGATGTACTTCGTCGCGTACGCCGCCGGCATGGCGCTGCACTTCGTGGACCAGGCGCTGGCGGAGGTGCGGGCGGGGCGCACCAAGGTCTTCGAGGACTTCAAGGTGCCGGAGGAGGCCATCGGCGTCGGCTTCCACGAGGCGGTGCGCGGCGTGCTCTCGCACCATCTCGTCATCCGCGACCGCAAGATCGCCAACTACCACCCGTATCCGCCGACGCCGTGGAACGCCAGCCCGCGCGACCACTACGGCACACCGGGACCGTACGAGGACGCCGTGCAGGGCATGCCGATCTTCGAGGAGAACAGCCCCGAGAACTTCAAAGGCATCGACATCATGCGCACGGTCCGCAGCTTCGACCCGTGTCTCCCGTGCGGCGTGCACATGTACCTCGGCGGCGGGCGGACCGTGCGGGAGAGCCACTCGCCGACCTTCGGCGCACTCGCGTAGGCCGCGGCGATGACTTGGAACGAGCGCGAGGCGCGTGAACACGTCGCCCGCACCGAGGAGTTGCTCTCCGGTCTTGACGGCCTGGCGGACACGGACGCGCGTGAGCAGGCACTGGACGCGCTGCACGCGCTGGCCGGGCTGTACGGCGAATGCCTCGCCCGCGTCATGAGCCGGGCGGACGACGCGACGCGGTCGGCCTTCGCGGACGACGAACTGGTGGGCCGTCTGCTGCTCGTCCACGAACTGCACCCCGAGACCGCCGGGGAGCGGGTGCGGCGCGCCCTCGCGGACGTGGGGGGCGTGACGCTGCTGTCCGCGGACGAGCAGGAGGTGCGCGTGCGCATCGCCCCGCAGGGCTGCGGCTCTCCGCCGGCGGAGCAGCTGGCGCTGACGGTGCGGGACGCGGTGGCCTGGGCCGCGCCCGAGGTCGAGCGGGTGGAGACCGAGGACGCCGCGCCGGAGCCGTCGCTGATCCCGGTCGAGTCACTCTTCCGCGGCGCCGGCGCCGGCGCCCAGCCCGCGGGGAACCGGTGACCACGGTGGCCGAGGGGAGCGGGACCGTACTCACAGTGCCCGGCGACGGGCTGCGTGGTCTGCTGCGCCGGCCCGTCGGCGCGGGCGCCACCGCCACGGGTGCCGCCCCGTCCGCCAAAGCCGCAGCCGCCGCCGTCGAGCGCTGCGACCTGTGCGCCGAGCCCGTCACCGAGGCGCACCGGCACATGCTGGACGTCCAGAAGGACACGGTGCTGTGCACGTGCGGACCGTGCTCGCTCCTCTTCGGGCAGAGCGCCGCGGGCGGACGGCACTACCGGCTGCTGTCCGGGCGCCGGACGCGGCTGGAGCACTTCCGTATCGGCGCCCCGCTGTGGGCGCGGCTCGGTGTGCCGGTCGGCCTGGCCTTCTTCGTACGGGACGGGGCGAGCGGCGAGGTGCGGGTGGGGTACCCCAGCCCGCTGGGAGTGACCCGTTCGGCCGTGGAAGCGGAGGTCTGGGAAGCGGTCGCACAGGGGTACCCGGAGCTCGCGGAACTCGCCGACGACGTGGAGGCACTGCTGGTGCACCGCACGGAGGGTGCCGACGAGCACTGGATCGTCCCCCTGGACGACTGCTACCGGCTCGCGGCCCTCGTCCGTACCCACTGGCGGGGGCTGTCGGGCGGCACCGAGGTGCGCGAGCACCTCGACGCGTTCTTCGCGGGACTCGGCGGAGCCGCCGCGCAGGACAGCACGAGCTGAGGCGCTGGGCCACCGGGCACAGCAGACAACCGAGGAGTCAGCATGGCTGAGATCAAGGTCGGTGAGCCGCACGTGCGGCCCGACAAGGCGGCGCACGTCCCCGGCGTGCGGCAGGGCAACCACCAGGGGATGTACAAGCGGCAGCCCGGGCATCTGCCCGACGACACCTCCACGGCGCGCCGGTCCACGGGCGTCAACTCCGAGGCCAAGGACCCGATCCTGCCCGGCATGCCGAACCTCTCCCCCGCGTGAACGCGGAAGCACACACCGCCGCGGACGCGCACCACGCCGGCGATGCGGGGACCGGCGACGGCAGGCGTACGGAGGTTCCCGACCTGGACTTCACCGTCACCGGCGTACGCGCCATGCCGGACTCCGCCGTTCCGACGCTGGCCTTCCGGATCGCGCTCAGCCGTACCGGAGGCGGCCGGGTCCGCTCGGTCTCCCTGAACACGGACGTGCGGATCGCGGTAGCCCACCGCGGCTACGAGAGCGCCGACCGGCTCGTCATGGCCAGGCTCTTCGGCCAGCCGGAGCAGTGGGCGACGAGTATGCGGCCGCTGGCCTGGGCGCGGATCAGCACGGTCGTACCGGCCTTCGACGAGCGCACCGAGACCGACCTGCCGGTGCCCTGCAGCCGGGACATGGAGCTCGCCGTGACGTCGTACTTCCACGGAGTGCGCGACGGGGAGATCCCGCTGGACCTGCTCTTCAGCGGGACCGTCTTCCACGACGGCCCCGACGGGCGGCTGCGCACCGCGCAGATCTCCTGGACGAAGGACGCCGTCTGCCGGATGCCGGCATCGCTGTGGCACGAGGTGACGGGCCGCTACGGCGGCGGAACGAGCTGGCTGCCGCTGTCGCCGGGCGCGTACGGGGAGCTCACCGCCCACCGGGACCGGCACGCCCTGACGGGCTGGGACGAGACGGTCGCCGATCTGCTGGACCGCGCACGCACCATCGCTGGAGGTACGGCGTGGACGCCGTAGAGAAGATCGCCCGTGCCTGTCTTTACGAGGGATACCTGCTGTGGCCGTACCGCCGGGGCGCGCTGAAGAACGCCCGGCGCTGGACCTTCGGCGGGGTCTATCCGCAGCGGTGCGCCGGGGTGATCGGCGAGCCGTCGCACATGCGGACCGAGGTGCTGCTGCGGGCGGGACCGGCGGCGAAGCTCACCGTCCACGTGCGGTTCCTGCAGGTCATCGACCGGCAGGTGTACCGCAACGGGCCGACGGGCCCGGTGCCGGTCGACGAGCTCCGCGTCGAGGGCAACAGCCATCTGACGTGGCAGGAGGCGACGGAGCGGCGCTGGGTGTGCCCTCCGTGGTCGCCGCGCCGCGGGCCGCGCACCAGCACGGTCGACATCGCGGCCGGCACGGACCGGGAGGCGCTCCGCGCGGAGTCGGGGAGCGTCGCCGGGACACTGGTACGGAGCTGGCAGCGGCTGACCGGGAAGGTCCGGCTCAGTTCCGTACCCGTCACGGACAAGGTGATGCGCGTGACGGTGGACATGCAGAACACCTCACCGTGCCCGCTGCCGGCCACGGGAGCACGGGGCGCACGGGACGCGCTGGCTCCGTACGCCTTCGCCTCCACGCACGTGGTGCTGAACAGCGAGGCCGGGGATTTCGCCTCGCTGACCGATCCGCCGGAGGAGCTGCGGGAGGCGGCCGCCGCCTGCGAGAACGTCGGCGTGTGGCCCGTACTGGTCTCCGACGACCCGCAGGCCGCTCAGCGCAGCCCGCACTTCTCGGCCGGGGTGCTCTCCTCCCCCATCACGCTGTACGACTATCCGGCGGTCGCTCCGGAGAGCCCCGGTGACCTGTTCGACGGTGGTGAGATCGACCAGCTTCTGATCCTCAGCGTGCTCAGCCTGACCCCGCAGGAGCAGGAGGAGGCGCGGGCCACCGATCCGCGCGCACGGGAGATCCTGGACCGCTGTGCGTCCCTGGAGCCCGAGGACCTCGCCGCGCTGCACGGCACGATCCGCTCCTTCGGGCCGGTACTGGGGGGACGGTGAGCGCGGGTCCGGGCCGCACGGTCCGGGTGGGAGACGTGCGGGTGGGGCGCGGCAGCCGCGTTCGGCTGCGTCCCGGGCAGTCGGCCGACGTTCTCGACCTGGCGCTCACGGGACGCACGGCGGAGGTCGACGCCGTCGAGGAGGACCTGGAGGGCCGGGTCCACGTCGTCGTGACGCTCGACGGAGACGACGGACGGGACTTCCGCACCGGTCTCGGTCACCGCTTCTTCTTCACGCCGGAAGAGGTGGAACCACTCGGTGAGGGCCCGGCGGGTCCACGGATCCTCGTCGCGGGGATCGGCAACATCTTCATGGCCGACGACGCGTTCGGACCGGAGGTGGTGGCCGCCATGCGGGGGCGGACGCTCCCGGAGGGCGTGCACATCGCGGACTTCGGCATCCGCGGCATGGACCTGGCCTACCGGCTGCTGGACGGCTACGACGTCGCCGTGCTCGTCGACGCGGCGCCACGCGGCGGGGAACCCGGCACCGTCCACCTCATCGACCCGGGGCCCCCTGACGCCGCGCCGGAGGCCGCGGAGCGGACGCTTCCGCAGGCGCACGGGATGGACCCGGTGCAGGTGCTGGCCCTGGCGCGGCAGCTGGGCGACGGCACAGGGGCGCTGCCTCGGGTGCTCGTCCTGGGATGTGAACCCGCGGTGCGGATGCGCGGCGACGAGCCGGACGTGGTGGTCGGGCTCAGCGGGCCCGTGCGGGATGCCGTGCGGCGGGCCGCCGACATGCTGGAGTCGCTCACCGCCGAGCTGCTGCTCGACCCGCGACGCGATCTGAGCACACCGGCAGTGGGGAGGTGAGAGAGATGAGGAAAGGGATCTTCGTCCCGGCGGTCGCCGTGCGCGTCGCCGTGGGGACCGTGGTCGTGGCGGTGGCCGCGATGGCCGCGGTCAGCGCACCGGACATGGTGCGCTACTTCAAGATGAAGTCGATGTAGACGAAGCGGGCCCGGGCCGACAGCCGGGGCGAGGGCCCGCGGCCGCTCACCTTTCGCGGGAGTGCACGGTGAACAGGCCGCCCTCGGGGTCGAACAGGCCGGCCGAGCGCCCGAAGGGGTTGTCGCCGGGGCTGATGGCGATGGCGCCGCCCGCCGCGACCGCGGTCTTGGCGGCGTCGTCGACGTCGTCCACGGAGAAGGAGACGTGCCAGCGGGGGCGGATGTGGGGGTCGGGCGCCGATTCGACGGCGCCGCCGCGCAGGGTGGCCACGGCCCGGCCGTCGACCCGTACGACGACGGCCTCGTGCTGATAGTCGACCTCGCAGCGCCCGGTGTCGGACGCCCAGTCGAACACCTCGGCATAGAAGATCGCCGCGGCGAACGCGTCCCGGGTGCGCAGCTCCAGCCGTGCCGGCAGGTCCCGGCGCCCGGCCTCCCAGCTCGAGAGGACCGCGCCCTCCCAGAAGCCGAACGTCGCTCCGGCGAGGTCTGCCGCCAGTGCGGTGCGTCCCTCGCCCATACGGATGGGTCCGACGGCCACGGTCGCGCTCCGCTCGCGCACACGCGCGGCCGCGGTGTCCGCGGACGGCACGGAGAAGAACGGCGTCCACTGCACGGCCACGCCCATCGTGCGGGCGATGGCGCCCAGACCGGCGACGGGGACGTCGTCGCAGTAGGCCACGCTGAACTCCTCGCCGATGCTGCCGGGGCGGAAGGTCCACCCCAGCACCTCGCCGTAGAAGCGCTGAGCGCTCTCCAGCTCGCCCGTCGCGAGGCTCACCCAGCATGGCGCCCCGTGCACGGGTGACGCCTGGGAGGCCACGCCGGCTCTCCTCGTCGCCCCTGCGTAGCCGATCAGCGGCCCAGTGCCTTCTGAAGCTGCTGCTTGGTCATCGAGGAGCGGCCCTCGACCCCGCGCTGCCTGGCCTCGTTGTAGAGCTGGTCGCGGGTCGGTCCGCCCTTGGGGCCCATGCCACGGCCGGAGCGGGTGCCGCCGCGGGCCGCGGCGGACTTGCCCTTGACGGAGGTGCGGGCGGCGCGGTCCGCCTCGCCCGTGCGGGCACGCTCCTTGTTGACCGTCCGGGAGGCGATCTCCTTGGCGCGGCCAGTGGAGGCGCCGCGCTTCTCGGCGCTCTCCTTGATGTGCTCGTACTGGCGCTCACGCTTCGCATTCGATCCAGCAGGCATGACTCCTCCTGTGACAGTTCGAGTCAGTGCCCCGGTTACCCCTGCACCCCGATTGCTAACAAGGACACGCGAAACGGATCGGGCTGCCCGGCGGTCACCGGCCCGTACGCGGCTCAGGGCTTGCGTGCCACGGCGCCGTAGCAGGCGGCTTCGGCGTCGGTCACCTGCGAGAGGTCGTGGTCCGCGTCGGGGCGCCAGCGGTGGGTGACGGTGATGCCCGGGTCGAGCAGTTCCCAGCCGTCGAAGAAGCGGGTGAAATCCTCGCGGGTACGCGGGTGTACGGCCGTACCGGCGGCCTCGTACGCGCCGACGGCACGGCCCAGTGCCTCGGGGTCGAAGTCCGGTGTGACGTGACTGACGGTGAGGGTGCTGCCGGAGGGCAGGGCGTCCTTGAAGTACTCGACGACGCCGTGTGCGGTGCGCCCACCGGGGACGCTGCGCCCATCGGAGACGCTGCGCCCATCGGAGACGAAATGGAGGAGCGCGATCAGGCTCAGGGCGACCGGGCGGCTCAGGTCGAGGGTCGCCTGCACCTCCGGCGACTTCAGGAGCCTCTCGGGGTCCCGGGCGTCGCACTGCGAGTAGGCGGTGCGGCCTTCGGAGCTGCTGCGCAGCAGGGCCTGGGCGTGGGTGAGGACGATGGGGTCGTTGTCGGTGTAGACGACGCGGGACTCGGGCGCGGTCGCCTGTGCGATCTCGTGGAGATTGGGCGACGTGGGGATGCCGGTGCCCACGTCCAGGAACTGGCGCATGCCCAGCTGTGTCAGGTGACGCACGGATCGGTGCATGAACTGGCGGTTGGCGCGTGCGGCGACGAGCACCGCGGGGAAGGCCGCCATGGCCTTGCCGGCGCTCTCGCGGTCCGCGGGGAAGTTCGTGGTGCCGCCGAGGAAGTAGTCGTACATCCGGGCCGAGTGGGCACGGTCCAGCTCCAGATCCACTGCGCCTTCGTCAACGGCCACCGGATTCCGCCTTTCTCGTCTTCCTCGACACGCACGGTCCTTCGGACCGCTATCGTGCGTCACTCGGGCGAACTTGCCCAGGGCACATGGGAGTTGACGGGCACTACCGGCCAGCGCGTGGCGTGAGGACACCGCACGGACCTGGCCGGGATGCGGTAGCCATGTTTTTACTCTGTGTAGTATTTTGACCGGACTTCCGCGGACACGGGCCTTCAGGGCTGTTCGCGCCTTCTGACCGCTGTTCTCCCGTGAGAGGGCTCCTCCATGAGCGCCGAGGACCACCAGCCGCCGGGCTCCGCGGCACCGCCCGCGGTGTGTGCGGCGGCGGCAGCGGCCGACGGTGCGCCGGCGTCCCACGACGGGGACGCCCACCGCCGGCTGATGCTCTCCTTCGACGCGTTCGACGCCTCCCACCACCGCCTGTGGCTGCGCTACGCGCACACGCAGTCCGGCAGCCGCGAGGCCGCGCAGCACATCGTCGGTGACGCCTGCCGCCATCTGCTGGACCACTGGGAACACGCGCTGCGCCAGGAGTCGCTCACGGAGTACGCCTGGACGGTGCTCAAGGAGCACGTCGCACGCTGGCTGAGCGAGCGGGGACTGCGCCCGCTGCTGGCGGAGACCGCGGCCTTCCACGCCGCCGCACGCAAGGCGCTGCTGCACGAGCTGCGGGACGAATTCGCCGTCCTGGAGGGCGAGATCGGGCTGTACGCGGCGATCGGCCGGCTCCCGGAGCGTCAGTACGACGTGGTGGTGCTGCGGTACGTGCTCGGCTGCACGGAGGAAGAAGTCGCCGGCTATCTCGGTTTCGAGACCGCGGCGGTGCGCTCCCACATACGCTATGCGAAAAGGAAGCTCGCCCGGGAGCTGCGCACGGCACCGGGGCCCGGCACGGGGGACTGATGATGCGGGGGAAGCGGGGGAAGCACCGCCCAGGCGGCGAACACCCCACCATCGACGCGCTGTTGAGCGGCGCGGAGGTGCTCGCCGGGGCCTACGACGAGAGCGACGTCGCCGCGGTGCGCGAGCGGGTCCTCGCGGGGGCAGCGGATGCGGCAGCCACCTCCGGCCGCGCCCGCCCCGCCGACCGGTCATGTCCGCCGGATCACGCCGACGACTCAACTGCCGTGGGTCCGGCTGCCGTTGGCGGGGCCTCGGCCGCCCCGGCCGCGGGCGGTGCCGGCGCGGCGGCGGCCGGCACGGCCGCACCCGCGCTCCGCTACCCGACGGAGTGCGAACAGGCGGCGCACGACCTGGACCTGGCGGTGAGTCTCGTCGTCAACGCTCCCGAGGCTGCGTCGAGCCTGACGCGCCTCGTCGACGACCAGGAGTCCATCGCGCCGGAGGGCGCACTGGTCTTCGGCTGTCTCCTGCATCTGGCGCGATACCGCGAAGCCGCCCAGTTCTGGTGGCAGTTCGCCGCGGGCGGCGGTTCCCGGACCGCCGCGTTCTGTCTGTGTCTGCATCACCGGCGGCACGGCGAGTTCCGGGACGCCGACTACTGGCGTGCGCAGGCGGCGAGGCTGGCGCAGCGCGCCCGTACGAGCAGCGCTCCGGAGGGTCGCCCGCAGCGGCCGTCCGCTCGCCCCCTCCTCCCGGACGGGGTGCGGCACGGACTGCTGAGCGAGTGTCACGGCGGCGGCCATCCGAGCCTGCCGCATGCCCTGGAGGCAGTCATCCACCGGCTTCCCGTGCTGGAGGACGACGAGGACTTCGGTGAAATCCCCCAGCCGGCATGGGACTTGGCGGGACATCTGGCCGCCCGGTGAGGGCGCGTGCCCGGCGTTCTCAGTGAGTCCGCCCAGCCGGTGTGCAGCGGTGTGCCCGCGTACGCGGCCTGGCCCGGCAGGCGCCCGCCTGCCCAGCCGGGCGCCTGCCGGTGGCCTGTCCGGACGTACGGCGGTGTTACAGCCGCCCGCCGGTGAACCGGGTGAAGGGACCTGCCTTGCGGCGGGCCGAGTAGCGGCCGGCGGCGAAGGAGGCCGCGACGGCGCTGATCGCCCCGGTGCCGATGCCGGCCGCGATGCCCTTGCGGTTCTTCACGACGCTCCAGGTCGTGGTCGCCGCGGTCGCGGCGGTGCTGGACGCGGAGACGAGCTTCTGCCGCCCCGCCTCGGCACCCCTGCTGGCGACGTGACCGGCACGCCTCGTGGCGTCGCCGAAGCTCCGGCCACCGCCCTCGACGGCGTCACCGACGGAGCGGGTGGCCGAACTGGTCTTCGTGGCGGCCTTGTTGATGCCGCGGTCCGCCTTCTCCCCCGCGACGGCGGGCTTCTTGGTGCTGCTCGCGGCCTTTCCCGCGTTGCTTGAGGTCTTGCCGTTCTCAGTCATGGCCAACGGGTTGCCGTGTGTGTCGGCTTGAAACATTCGGTGTCCGGAGTGTGCAGACGCCTTCCGCCGATGCCGCGGCAGGACGGCGCCTCACGCCCGGGTCCGCTGGCTATCCGTCCTGCCGGGGCAGCAGCGAACCGAGCGGTCCCAGATCGAGGTTGAGGTCCTCCATCGTAAGCCCGTAGCGCTCGCACAGCTCCGTCATGCGCTCGTGCAGGATCATCAGCGTCATGCCGATCCGCTCTTCCTGGTCCTCGTCCAGGTCGCCCTGGTCGACCCTGTTCAGAGCGGTGCGTTCCATGAGCTGACGCAGCAGCTCCACGATCGTCAGGACGAGTTTCATCAGATCGCGTTCGACGGTGTCCGGGTCCGTGCGCAGACGCCTGGCCAGCCTGCCGCTGCCCCGTGGACCCTCCTCGGGCCCGGCGGGCAGCAGGTCGAACGCGCGGGCGGCCGAACGTGCCACATCGTCCAGGCTGATGCCGTCCGTGACGCCGTCGGGGAGCCGCGCGGGCCGCGGTGCCGGTGACTGTCCCGGCTGCGGGTCCCCAGGACCGTGCCGGTGCCCGGCCTCGCCGTCGCGCCCGTTCTCACGTTCGCGCCGAGGTCCGGGCCCGTGCTCCTGCTCGGACCCGCGCTCGTGCTCGTGCTCGTTGCTCATACCTCGCCGCCTGTCCGCCTGCTCTCCCCGCTCACCACGGCCCCGGCTCGTCGGCCGTGACGGAGTGGATGACGGCACGGAGATTGATGTGTACGAGATCGACGTCCGCGATGGACAGCACGATGTCACCGGTCAGCACGGCACCGCCCGACAGCAGCCGGTCCAGCAGGTCGATGAGGGCGACCTGGCGGCCGGCGAGTCCGTTCTCCTCGGCGATGCCGTTCGCGAAGCCGTCGGAAGCGGACCGGGTGCCCGCTTCGACCGCTCCGGCGAAGCCGCTGCCGGGCAGTTCAGCTTCCATCGCCGGCAGTCCCGGTGGCGTGCGGCTGCGGTGAGGAAGGCGGCGTCGCGAACGAGTACGGCGCCCACGGCCCTGTCAGTTCGACCCGGACACCCGGCACGTCCTCGGCGATGCCGCCGATCGCCGCCTTGAAGTCCTCGCTGCGCGAGGCCGGCACCAGATAGGCGTCGTTGGTGATGTTCTCGCCAGGCCCGGCGGCCAGTTCGCCCTGCTGAGGGCGGTGCGCGACCTTGGCGGTGGCGACCCCGTCGGCCAGTTCCGTCACGCGCTCGGCGACCGCTCCGGCGGCACGGTAGGTGTCGCGGTGCGTGCTGCGCTGCCGCCTGCGCTGCTGAAGGTACGCACGCCCCGGGCTGCCGGATGCCGTCCCGGCACCGCCGGAGCTCTCCCCGGCCGCGCCGGCCGCCGCCTCACGCGGATCGGCGTACACCTTCACGCCCCACTCGACATGGCCTTCCAGCCGTGAGAGCAGCGCCTCGAACTCGGCGCCCCGTTCGGCCAGCATCTCCGAGACACGTCCGTCGCCGAGATAGACGGTCGCCAGCCGCATCGGCAGCACCGTCGTGTGCTCGTACGCGGCCGCGACGACGTCGTGGTGCGAGCGGGCAAGGGTCTCCAGCCGCTCCATGTCCTCCAGTTGGGCCTTCAGCCCCGCCTCGTCGTACATCCCTGCCGGGACGTCCGAGACCAGCGCGCCCAGACCGGCACCCTCCACCGTGCGCACCGGCGCCCCGGACGGACCGGTCAGCCCGGCGGCCGCGGCGTCGAGCGGTGCGCCCCGGCGGCCGACGGCGAAGACGTAACGGGCCTGCTCGCTCTCCTGCGCCTGCTGCGGCGCTCCGGGAACTCCCTCCGGAACCGGCATCGGTCTCGTCACCTTCCACGCTTGCGAGCGCCGTCGCCGTCAGCGGTCCCCCGTGCGGCCCTCTTCTCGGAGGGACGCTGCCCGGAGGAACGCTGCCCGGAGGGACGCTGCCCGGAGGGACGCTGCCCGGCCGCGGAACCGCCGCCGGACGCGGACCCCTCGTCCGCGTGCTCCTCGCCGGCGGGCAGTTCGGCGGCCGAGCGCAGCCGCTCGATCTCCCGGCGGAGCCTGTCGTTCTCCTCGGCCAGGGCGTTGCCGCCCTCGCGTCCGTCGAGGGCTTCGCCGGACTGCCGCGAGCGGGCGGCGGACGCCCGGGAGGAGAGCGACGGGTCGTTCTCCCACCAGTCGATCCCCATCTCCTTGGCCTTGTCGACGGAGACCACAAGCAGACGCAGCTTGATCGTCAGCAGCTCGATGTCGAGCAGGTTGATCTGGATGTCGCCCGCGATGACGACACCCTTGTCGAGCACCCGCTCGAGGATGTCCGCCAGGTTGGCGGACGAACTTTGCTGACCGTACGGGACCGCCCTGTTGGGGGACGGTCCCATACGCCCGGCCAGTGAATCGGACACGTGGTATCAGCCTTGTCTGCTCGGTCGGGGTGGATTCTTCGGACGGTCAGCGGCCGGCGGAGACGGTACGGCGGCCACGCTCGTCTTCCTCTTCCTCGTCTTCCGCCTCGTCCTCCTCGTACTCCTCCTCGGGCTCCAGCTCCTCCTCGTACTCGCCCTCGGGCTCGTCGTCGGCGTATTCCTCTTCCGCCTCGTCCTCGTCGTACTCCTCCTCGGGCTCCAGCTCCTCCTCGTACTCGCCCTCGGGGCCGTCTTCCGCGTCGTCCTCGTCCGCCGGGCCGTCCTCGCCCGCGAGTCCGTCCTCGGTCTCCGGCTCCTCGGATTCCTCGGACTCCGCCTTGGCGCGCTCTTCCTCCTCGACGGCGTCTTCGTGTTCGACCACGACTTCGCCGTCCCGGATCTCACCGCGCCATCCGTCGGTGGCTTCGCCCCGCATCATGATGAACTTGCGGTACAGCTTCAGGTCCAGCCGCGCGCGACGGCCCTGCGCCCTCCAGATGTTGCCGGTCTTCTCGAAGAACCCGCCCGGGAAGTACTCCAGGACGAGCAGGACGCGGGTCAGGTTGTCGGTGATGCGGTGGAAGGTCACCACACCCTTGACGGTGCCCTTGGCGCCGCTGGTGGTCCAGGTGATGCGCTCGTCGGGGACCTGCTCTGTGACGTTGGCCTTCAGGCTGCGCTTGGACTTGGCGACCTTGACGTTCCAGTTGCTGCTGACGTCGTCGGACTTCTCGACGCTGACGACGCCCTTGGCGAAGGTGGAGAACTCCTGGAACTGGGTCCACTGGTCGTACGCCTCGCGCACGGGCACGCCCACGTCGATGTCCTCGACGATGGTGACGCTCTTGGACTTGCCTCCGCCGCTCTTGCCTTTGCCCTTGCCGAACAAACCCTTGACCTTGTCCTTGACCATTTCCTTGACGTGCGAGGTGCCCGCCGTCATCGCCGCCTGCGCGGGGGACTTGCCCTCGCTCAGCGCCTGACCGCCCTTGGCGAGGCTGCCCATCAGGCCGCCCGCGCCCTGGCCGCCCTCACCGAACTTCGTGACGCTCTCGCCCAGCTTGGTGCCCAGCCCGGAGACCGCCTTGACGGCTCGCGCCTGGAGGTAGGACTGCAGCTCTTCCTTGAGACGGTCGGTGGCCGGGTCGTTCGCCACGTCGTCCTTGAACTTGCTCAGCGCGGAGTCAGCCATTGCCGCCTCCCCGGTTCGCAGCCTTCCGCGCACCGCCGGACGCGGTCTTCGCGGCCGTCTTGCGGGCACCGCCGGTGGCCTTGCCCGCACCGGAGGTGGTCTTCCGGGCGCCGGAGGCGGTCTTGCGGGTGCCGGAGGACGCCGTCTTCCGGGCACCGTCGCCCGTACCGCCGGAGCGGCTGCCACGGCTGCCGGAAGCGGCCCTGCCGTTGGCGGACCCCGAACCCGAACCCGTGGCGGACTTCGCCGACTTGGCCGTCCTGCTGCCCGCGGCTGCGGGCTTGCGTGCCCTCGGGCGTTCCTCCCGGCGCGGCGACTCGCGCTCCTCACGGCCGCCTTCGGCGCGCTCATCGTCGCCCTGGGCGTCCTCGGCGTTCTCGTCCCCGGCGCCGTCGGAGCCCCGCACGCGCCGCGTCGGGTCCTTCATGTCGAGCGTGCGCTCGTGGAGGGAGTCGGCGAGGGTGCCGGCCCGCTGGGTGACCGCGGAGGTCAGTGCGGACTTGGTGTTGTCGACCAGATCCTTGCGCACCTGTTCGCTCAGCTGACCGGCGACGGGTGAGTTCGCCACCATCTTCATCAGCTGCTGAGGGCTGAGGTTGAGTTTCTTGCCGGCCAGGAACATGCCCAGGCCGATGGCCATCTTGGCCTTTCTGGTGCGCCCAAGGAGGTAACCCCCCACGAGCGCCATCCCTATCTTGCCGTTGTTCATCATCTTCCAGTCACCTTCTGTCTCCCCCGTCGATGCGGCCTGGCTCTGACGCTCATGGGTCCCGCTGATGCTGTCGTTGCCACGCTTGACGCCATTCCAGTTCGTCCAGGAGCTCGTCCTCGATCCGGTCGAACTCCTCTTCCGTGATGCGGCCGTCGAGCAGCTCCTGCTCCAGTGCTGCCAGCTGCTGCCGTACGGGCTCGGGGTCGTAGTACTGCTGCTCCGCGGTCAGTACGAGCTGGTCCATGACCCAGACCGCTCCGCGTACGGGTGCCAGCGGCAGGGTCAGCAGCTGTGTGATGAGGCCCATGGAGGCCCTCCGATCACCCGTGTCAGACGAAGCTGTACGGGGGCAGCGGACCGTGGAGGTTGAGGGAGTAGACGTCCCCGCGCCGTTCGGCCTCCTCGTGCACGGACTGGGCGAAGGCCGCGGAGTCCTCCCGCCGTACCAGGAACGAGACGTTCAGGAAGTGCGACTGCGTGGGCTCGGCCACGGAGTGGCGCTGTGCGCCGCCCGACAGCCGCTCCACCAGGTCCCTGGCTTCGGCCTCGTGGCGGGCCTGCACCTCGTTCGAGACCAGCTCGCCCAGCCGCACCTTCTCCTCCTGGGCCTCCGGGTGCTCCCGGGACACCTCGCGCAGACGCTGGATCTCCGCGGAGCCCGCGACGATCTCGCGGAGCAGGTCGTCCTCCTCGCGAGCCGCCTTGAGGTTGTACTCCACGCAGCCGTTCAACTCGGCGAGCCGCTCGGCGTACGCGTCCTTGTTCTCCTCCAGCACCGACTCGACGGAGCCGTCGTCGGGACCGACAAGGCCGAAGCGCATCGGCAGCGTCGCTCCGTCCGCCATCAGCTGCTCCAGTACGGCCTGGTGCGCGGCGAGATCACGGCGCTTGGCACGGAGGTCCTCGGGTGCGTCGCTGACGACGGCGCTGAGGGACTTCGTCCCGACCGTGCGCAGCGTGCCCGCGGGCTCGCCCACCCCGCTCAGTCCTTGCAGGTTCTGCGGGTGCTCAGCTGACGTGATGGCGTAGATGTAGGTGGACACGTATTAGTCCTCCTTCCGGCGGGTGGTGCGACGGGCACCGGACGAGCTCGAGGAGGCCGCCTTCCGCGGCTCCCGCTCCCGCTCCTGCTCCTGCTCCTCACCGTCGCGTCCCCTCTGGAAGGACTCGCTGAAGGCTTCGACGGCTCCGGTCAGCGCGCCCTTGGACTTGCCCTTCGCTCCGCTCTCCGTGGCGTCGCCGACGATGTCGGTGAGCTGAGAGGGGGCCTTGCGGCCGGCTTCGAGGTCGAGCCTGTTGCACGCCTCGGCGAAGCGCAGGTAGGTGTCCACGCTGGCGACGACCACACGGACGTCGATCTTGAGTATCTCGATACCGACAAGGGAAACCCGTACGAATGCGTCGATCACGAGACCACGGTCCAGGATCAGTTCGAGGATGTCGTAGAGGTTTCCGCCGCCGGCACCGGTGCTCTGCTGGGAATTGGTCTGCGGGACTACCGTCACGTTCTTCGTCCTTTCGGAACGATGCTGCGTTCGGCGGCCGTCGATGCGTGGTCAGTGAGACGGATCACGCCGGGCCGCGCGCTCATTTCCGCTGATCGATCTGACCGCGTGCGTAACGGCGGGTGCGCTCGTAACCGAGAAGATTTCCGTCGCCGTCGAGCTGCACGCGGTAGGAACCCATCACGCTGGTCGTGTCGGGGACGCGCTCGATCTCGACGACCTCGACGTCCGCCGTCCAGCCTTCGTCCGTGGCCTTCACCGAGGACACGGAGCCGGGTTCGCACTGCAGGAGTTCGGAGAGCTGCCCGGCCGCGAGCCGCATGGCCTTGGCTATGGGGACGCGTCCGTTCTGCGCGCTCTGGCCCCGGTCCTGCTTCTGATCGCTCTTCGCCTGCGGCCTGCTGCTCTGCTGCGATTGCGATTTGTTCTCTTTGTCACCAGTTGTCGCCATGCTCTCACCCCTTTCCGGGCCGCCGGGTTTCAGACCTGTGTTCCAGGTCTCACCGCTTGCATCCTGCGGAGGGTGTGTTGGGTGCCCCGGGTGTGAAGACCTATGCACCGCAGTTACGTGATTGCCACAACTGCCTTGTGGGCACCGGGGGGATGGCTGCCCTGTGCAGACGCCTCCGCCGGGGGCGCGGCTACTCCTTGACCGCGCCGCTCAGCATGCCCTCGATGAAGCGCCGCTGCAGGGCCACGTACACCACGACGACCGGCAGCGCTATCAGCACCGACGCGGCCGCGAGCAGCGCCGTGTCGGAACTGTGCTGCCCCTGGAAGAAGGCCAGTCCGAGCGGAACCGTCCGGTGGGCCTCGTCGCTCACCATGACCAGGGCCATCAGGAACTCGTTCCACGTCCACATGAAGACGATGACGACCATGGTGGACAGCGCGGGCCTGCCCATCGGAACGAGTACGCGCCACAGCGTCGTCCAGCTGGACGCCCCGTCGATACGGGCGGCCTCGATGACCGAGCGGGAGCTGCCCCGGAAGTACGTACGCATCCAGAACACGCCGAAGGCGAGGGACTGCGCCGTCTGCGGCAGGATCAACGCCCAGTAGGTGTCGGTCAGTTGCCAGTACCGCAGGTCGAAGTAGAGGGGTACGACGAGGGCTTCCTGCGGCAGCGTCAGACCGAGGACGAAGAGGTAGAAGAGCAGGTTCGAGCCGGGGAAGCGCATCACGCCGAAGGCGTACGCGGCCAATACGGCGAGAACGGCCGTGGCGGTGACGACCACGGCGGCGACCAGCACCGAGTTCGTGAGGTACGTGCCGAAGTGGCCACGGGTCCAGGCGTCCGCGAAATTGGACCAGTTGAGGCCGTCCGGCAGTGAGAAGCCGGTGTCGAGGGAGGACTGCCGGCCGAACGCGGTGGCCAGGACGCCGATCACAGGCGTGAGGCTGATGGCCGCGAAGAGCGCGAGGATGCCGTAGGTGGCACTGCGTTCGAGGCGTCCGGTCATCGGTCCGGTCATCGGCTGCGTCCTTCGCTGCGTCCTTCTACGAGCCGCGCGACGGAGACCGTCAGCGCGAAGATCAGCACGGTCAGGCCGACGCCCATCGCTGCCGCCGATCCGACCTCGTTCGTCTCGAACGCGCGGTGGTAGACCTCGTACGCGGGTACGGACGTCGCGTTGCCGGGACCGCCGCTGGTGGTGATGTAGATCAGGTCGAAGTTGCGCAGTCCGGCGACGATGGTGAGCGTCAGCGCCACGGCGGTCTCCGCGCGCAGCGCGGGAAGGGTCACGGCGAAGAACTCCCGCAGCGGGCCCGCCCCGTCGATGCGCACCGCCTCGTACAGCTCACGCGGGATCCGCTGGACTCCGGCGAGGAAGAGCACCACGCAGAGACCCGTCTCGACCCAGGTGCCGATCGTGCCGACCGCGGGCAGCGCCCACGTGTAGTCCCCGAGCCAGGAGCGGGTGAGGGAGCCGAGACCGACGGCGCGGAGGGTGTCGTTGAGCAGCCCGTCCGGCGCAAGGATGGAGCGCCAGGCGACGCCGACGACGACCATCGCCAGCACCTGCGGCAGGAAGAGCACGGTGCGGAAGAACGTCATGCCCCGCACCCGGAAGCGGGAGAGCGCCGCAGCCAGCATCAGCCCCAGGGCGACGGGCAGCGCGGCGTAGAAGACGAGCAGCGACAGGGCGTGCAGGAACGGGGCGCGCAGCGACGGATCGGTCAGCAGGGCACGGTAGTTGTCCGTTCCGGCCCAGGTGGCGGCGGTCAGTCCGTCCCAGTGGAGCAGCGACAGCCACACCGTCTGCCCGAGGGGGACGAGGAGGAAGACGGCGTAGAGCGCCAGGGCGGGCAGTACGTAGAGGTAGCCGACGGCGCGGGGCTGCCCGGGGGCCCGGCGGCGGTAGCGGCCGGCGGTGTGCCGCAGCAGACGTACGGGCAGGCCCGCACGGCCGCCGTCCCGGTCAGGCCCCGCACCGGCTGCGGCACCGGTTGCGGCATCGGTCGCCGTGGGCGGGGCGCTCACGGCTTCGGCTTCCCTTCGGCGCGCTTCTTCTCCTGGCTGTTCTTCTTGTCCTGGAAGGCGGTGTAGGAGCGCTGCATCTTCGACGACAGCTCGTCAGGCGAGAGCGAGCCGTTGACGACGCCCTGGAGGTCGGCGGAGAGCGAGTCGTAGAAGTCGGGGGTGGTGTAGTCGAGATACGGCACGAGGCCGTCGGCGGCGTTGAGCTGCTCCCAGCCCTCGACCATCTGCTCGTCGACGCTGCCTTCGGGGACTTCGCGGGAGGCGCTTCCCGGTACGGCCGGCAGTACGCCCTCCTCTGTCATCACGTCGGCCGCGTGCCGGCTGGTGATGAAGTCCAGGTAGGCGGCGGCCACTTGGGGGTGCCGGGACTTCGATGTGACCGACCACGCGAGGCCCTGTCCGCCGGTCGTGACGGGCTCGGCGCCCCTTTCCGCGGGAGGCGGCGGCATGAATCCGAGCTTGTCGCCCATCGACTTCTTCAGATCCGGCAGCTGCCAGGTGCCGGTGATGAGGAAGGCGCCCTCGCCGTCGGCGAACTTCTTCGCGGCGTCGTCGTAGCCCGTGCCGTTGGCGCCCTCGGGGATGTAGCCCTTCTTCTTCCAGTCGGCGAGGGTGCGGGCGGCCTCCCGCGTCGGCTCGTTGTCGAAGCCCTTGCCCCGTCCGAAGACGCTCTCGCGGGCCTCCTCGGCTCCGCCTGCCTGGTTCTGCAGGACGCCGAAGGTGTGGATCGCCGGGTACTTGTCCAAGTTGCCGAACTGGACGGGGAGTTCGCCCTCGTCCTTGATCTCCGGCAGAGCGTCCGTCAGCTCGCCCCAGGTCCCGGGGGGCTTCACGCCGGCCTTCTCCAGTACGTCCTCGTTGTAGTAGACGCCGATGTATTCGCCGGTCTGGGAGATGCCGTAGAGCCGTCCGGTGCCGAAGTCCCGGCCGTCGGCGGACACGCGGTTGAGGTTGAGGAGCGTGGAGGGATAGCGGGTGTTCCAGGCGTAGAGGCCGGCGTAGTCGTCGAGCGGGGTGAGAAGGCCGGCCTGCACGAAGGCCACCATGTCGGGATAGCCCTGGTTGGCCTGGATCACGTCCGGCGGCCTGTTCCCCGAAATGGCCAGCTTCAGCGTCGTCTTGAGGTCGGAGAAGCTGCGGGCGACGCGCTTGATGCGGATGTTGGGGTACTTCTTCTCGAACTCGGCGTTGAGCCGCTCCAGTTCGTCGTTCTGGCCGCCGCGTACCTCCTGGTCCCAGACCGTGAGGGTGGCCTTCCCCGCCTTGGACGGGTCGGGCTTCGCGGTGGCGCCCGCCCCGGGTACGCCCGCGCCCGCCGCGCCGGAGCCGTCGGTGCCGGGCACGCAGGCGGCGGCGAGCAGCATGCCGGCCGCGGCCAGCGCGAGCGGCACCGTCCGCCTGCGGTGCCGGCTGTGCGGCCGGCGCGGGCTCGTGCCGCTGTCCGTGCCCGTCACTCGTGCAGAGCGCATGGGAGTCTCCTCTCGGCGGGACCGCGCGGTACGGGCCGGGCCCGTACCGCCGCCCCGGTCAGGACGCACGGAAACCGATGGTGGGGGTGGCCCGGCGGAGCGCCGAGCCGCGTGCCGCCCCGGGAAGCAGCTCGGACAGGAAGGCGTACCGCCGCATCACCTCGTCGCTCTGCCCGCCGCAGCGCGTGGCGTACTGCCACCAGGCGGCGACCTCGGGCCAGCCGGGCGCGGAGAGCGAGCCGCCGAAGTGCTGTACGGACAGGGCGGCGGTGAGGTTGGCGAAGGCGAGCCGGTCGGCGAGCGGCCAGCCGGCGAGTGTCCCGGTGATGAAGCCGGCGACGAAGACGTCTCCGGCACCGGTCGGGTCGAGCGCCTGGACGGGCAGAGCGGGCAGGTCGGCGCTCTCACCGGTGAGCGAGTCGACTGCCACGGCCCCTCCGGAGCCCTTGGTGACGACGGCGATCGGGACGAGCTCGGCCAGTGCCCGCACCGCCTCCTCGGGACTGCCAGTGCGGGTGTAGTGCTGGGCCTCGGCGGCGTTGGGCAGGAAGGCGTGGCAGTAGGAGAGGTCGGCGAGGGTGTCCGGGTCCCAGGCGCCGGTGTCGTCCCAGCCGACGTCGGCGAAGACCTTGCTGCCCTCGTCGCAGGCCTCGCGGACCCAGCTCTCCAGCCGGCCCGGAGCAAGGTCGGTGAAGCAGGCGCGGGAGCGGGGACGCCCGGCCGCGCGTACGCAGGGGGCGGGGGCCTCGTGTCCGTGGGAGACCATCGTCCGCTCTCCCTCGTACGCCATGGAGACGGTGACGGGCGAGTGCCAGCCCTGCGCGCGGTGGGACGGGGCGAGGTCGATGCCTTCGCTGTCGGCGAGGGACTCCCAGCAGTAGTCGCCGTAGACGTCGTCGCCGAACGCGGCGGCCAGCGAGGTGCGCAGGCCGAGACGGCGCAGGGCGGTGGCCATGTTGGCGACGCCGCCGGGGGACGATCCCATGCCGCGGGCCCAGGACTCGGTGCCCCGTACGGGCGCGTGGTCGAGGCCCGTGAAGATGATGTCGAGGAAGACGGTGCCGGTCAGGAAGACGTCCTGCTCCGGGCCGCCGTCGTCGCGCAGGGCCGACAGCGGGTCCAGGGCCGCCGATGTCGGCGCGGGCTGCGCGCTCCCGGTCGTGCTCATCGCCCTTCCCGCCCCCTTCCGCGGCCCTTCGGCTCCGCATCGACTGCCGCGGTCCCTCGATGCTTTGAGCGACACCTTGCACGTCAGCGGCAGCGAGTGCAAGACCCCGGTCACACTCGCGCAAAGACGCTCACTCGCGCTACATTGCCGACATGTTGCGCGAGACCCGGCACGAGCAGCTGCTGAAGCTGCTCCGCGAGGAGGGCGTGCTGCCCGTCGGGCGGATCGCACAGCGTCTCGGCGTCAGCGAGGCCACCGCGCGCCGCGACCTGACCGACCTGGACAGGGCCGGAATGCTGACGCGTGTCTACGGTGGCGCCGTGGCCCGCGGCCCCGTCGAGCGCCCCTTCGCGGCGGAGGAGGCCGAGGGCCGTGCAGGCAGGGACGCGGTCGCCCGTACCGCCGCCGCGACCGTCGAGGACGGCGAGACGGTGCTGCTCGACATCGGCACCACGACCCTGCAGCTCGCGCGGCGGCTGCGCGGCCGGAGCATCACGGTGGCGACCAGCAACCTCGCCGTCTACGACGAGCTCAAGGACGACCCGGAGGTCACGCTCGTGCTGCTCGGCGGCCAGGTGCGCCGCAACTACCGTTCGCTGGTCGGTCCGTTGACGCAGTCGGGCCTGGGCCAGCTCTACGCGGACCGGCTCTTCCTCGGCACCAGCGGCGTGCTCCCGGACGGCCGTGTGCTCGACACCACCGACGTCGAAGTGCCCGTCAAACAGGCGATGCTGGCGGCGGCGCGGCACGTCGTGCTGCTCGCCACCGCGCGGAAGTTCCCCGGTACGGGGACGGCCCGTATCTGCGGACCCCAGGACATCGACGCACTGATCACCAATCAGGCATCCGACCCCGGCACCCTCGCCGTCTTCCGCGAGGCCGGAGTGGAAGTGACAGCTGTGGACGCGGAGTTGGAGGGACGGCGATGAGGCTGACCGTGCTGGGCGGCGGCGGGTTCCGGGTACCGCTGGTGCACCGGGCGCTGCTGGAGGACGAGGGCGACGACGCGGGCCGCGTCACCGAACTCGTGCTGCACGACACCGACTCGGGCCGCCTGGACGCCGTCACGGCAGTCCTCGCCCACCAGGCGGCACGGCACACGGGCCGTCCCGCTCCCGCCGTACGGGCCACGACCGGCCTCGACGAGGCGCTGCGCGGCGCGGACTTCGTCTTCTCCGCCGTCCGCGTCGGCGGTCTGGAGGGCCGTACCCGCGACGAACGTGTTCCGCTCGCCGAGGGCGTGCTCGGCCAGGAGACGGTGGGCGCGGGCGGGGTGCTCTACGGGCTGCGGACGCTTCCCGTCGCCGTGCGGATCGCCGAACGCATCGCCGAAGTCGCCCCCGACGCCTGGGTCATCAACTTCACCAACCCGGCGGGCATGGTCACCGAGGCGATGAGCCGCGTCTTCCGCGAACGCGGCCTGGGCGAGCGGGTGATCGGCATCTGCGACTCCCCGGTCGGCCTGTGCCGGCGGGCCGCCCGCGCCCTGGGCGCCGACCCCGGCCGCGCGGACTACGACTACGTGGGCCTCAACCATCTCGGCTGGCTGCGCCGCGTCGTCGTGGACGGACGGGACCGGCTGCCCGGACTCCTCGCGGACGGGGGCCGGCTGGAGTCCTTCGAGGAGGGAAGGCTCTTCGGCGCCGGCTGGCTGCAGGCGCTGGGCGCGCTGCCCAACGAGTATCTGCACTACTACTACTTCAACCGGGAGGCCGTCGCCGCGATCCGGGACGCGCAGGCCACCCGCGGCGAGTTCCTGCGCGAGCAGCAGTCCCGCTTCTACGCCGGACCGCACCCCCGCGACCCCGCCGGTGCGTACGCGGCCTGGGAACGTACACGCCGGGAACGCGAGGAGACCTACATGGCCGAGAGCCGTGAGGCCACGGGCGGATGGGAACGCGACAGCTGCGACCTGGAAGGGGGCGGGTACGACCGTGTCGCCCTCGCCCTGATGCGCGCCGTCTCCCGCAACGAGCGCACCACCCTGATCCTCAACGTGCCCAACCGCACGGCCGTGCCGGGCCTGGACGCCGAGGCTGTGGTGGAGGTGCCGTGCCTCGTCGACGCGGGCGGCGCCCGGCCGCTGTCGGCCGGCCCCGTCGCCCCGGACCAGCTCGGGCTGATGCTCCAGCTCAAGGCGGTGGAACGCGCGGCGATCGAGGCGGCGGCCGGCGGCTCACGTCCCGCGGCGCTCCGGGCCCTGGCTCTGCATCCCCTGGTGGACTCGGTACGCGTCGCCGGGCGCATCCTCGACGCGGCGGGCGGCGTGTGAACGACCGCGCCGGGCTCGGAGTGCTCGGAGTCCGCGACGCGGTTCAGGGCCGGGGGAAGGAGTTGAGGAGCGGCTCCCCCGCGGCGTAACGGCGGACCTGCTCCACGACGAGCCGCTCCGCGCGCGGCCTGAACGTGGCGGAGCCGCCCGCCACATGGGGGGTGATCAGCACGCCGGGCTGCCGCCGCAGCGCGTGGTCCCCCGGCAGCGGTTCGGGGTCGGTGACGTCGAGGGCCGCGCGCAGCCGTCCCCCTCGGACCTCCTCCAGCAGCGCCCCCGTGTCGAGGGTACGGCCGCGTCCGACGTTGACGACGAGCGCGCCGTCGGGCAGCGCGGCCAGCTGCGCCTTGCCGAACAGGCCTGCCGTGGCGGGGGTTTCGGGGAGGACGAGGACGGCGATGTCCACGTCCGGCAGCAGCTGCGGCAGGGCCGTGACGGCATGCACGTCCTCCTCGGGCCTGGCCCGCCGTGCGACCCGCACGACCTCCGCCTCGCACGCCAGCAGCCGCTTCTCCAGGGCCTGTCCGATCGATCCGTAGCCCACGACGGCGACGCGGGAGTCGGCGAGCGAACGCGTGAAGTGCGGTGCCCAGCGGCCGGCTTGCTGGTCCGCGACCCACACGGGAAGGTCGCGCTGCGCGGCGAGCATCAGGCCGAGGGCGTGTTCGGCGGTGCTGGCGTCGTGCAGGCCGCGGCCGTTGTACAGGCGTGCGCCCTCGGGCATCACCGGCAGCAGCTTCTCGACGCCGGCGCTGAGGGACTGCACCGCCCGTACGGCGGGGAGCCGCGGGAGCAGACGCTCAGCGCCCGGAACGGCGTACGGCATCACCCACAGGGCGGTCGACTCCAGGACACCGGCGGGCAGTTCGTCCTCCGGGGTGAGTCCGTCCCAGACGTGTACGCGGACGTTCGGGGGCCACGGCCCGTGCCGTGCGTCGAGGCCGGACCAGGGCAGGAGCACCCCGACTGCGGTATCGGTCGTGTCGGACATCGGCGTGTGACTCTCCTCGTCGGATGCGGCGGATTCGGCGGACGGTTGGGGACGACGAAGGGACGGACATACCGGACGTCGGCCGCGGTGAAGCCACTCCGACCCGTCCGCTGCCATTGACCCGCCCCTCTCACACTCGTAACGTCCTTCCCGCCCAGTGAAACACTTTCCACCCGACGGAAAAAGGGGGTCCGGGAATGACAGCGGCGTCTCCCGCCGGCGCCGGCAGCGGCGGTTTCTGGTCATCGACCCGCGCCCGGTATCTGATACCGATCGCGTTCGTCACGTACTCGCTCGCCTACCTCGACAGGTCCAACTACGCGATCGCCTCGGCCGGCGGCATGGCCGAGGAGCTGAACCTCTCGGCCGGGACCGACTCCCTCATCGCGGCCTCGTTCTTCCTCGGCTACTTCTTCTTCCAGATCCCGGGCACCATCTACGCCGAACAGCGAAGCGTGCGCCTGATGGTCGCCTTCTCGACGATCGCCTGGGGCGTGCTGGCGACCGCGCAAGGGTTCCTCAGCAGCCCGGGCCAGCTCATACCGGTGCGCTTCGCGCTCGGTGTCGTCGAGGGTGCGGTGCTCCCGGCGCTGGTCGTGCTGCTGAGCCGCTGGTTCACCAAACGCGAGCGTGGCCGCGCCAACTCCCTGCTGATCCTGGGCAATCCCATCACCGTCATGTGGCTGTCCGTGCTCTCCGGATGGCTCATCGAGATCTCCGACTGGCGGATGATGTTCATCGTCGAGGGCGTGCCGTCCATCGTGTGGGGCCTGCTGTGCCTGCGGCTGATCAAGGACCGTCCCGGCGACGCCCGCTGGCTGCCCGAAGCGGAGCACGGCAAGCTGCGTGGGGAGCTCGCCGACGAGCAGCGCGCCGCCGCCGAGTCCCCCGGCTCCGCGGTGACGTCCACCGAGGTCGGCGCGGGCTCCCCCGCCTCCCCCGACGCTCGCTCGGACCCCGGCGCCCAGGCCACCACCGCCGACGCACCGCGAGCCAGTGCCGCGGACTACAAGAAGGTGCTGCGCTCACGGCCCGTGGTCGTGCTCGCCGCCCAGTACTTCTTCTGGTCGTTCGGCATGTACGGCTTCATCTTCTGGCTGCCCTCCATCGTGAAGCAGGCCTCCGGCCAGGGCATCGGCGCGACCGGTCTGATCTCGTCGATCCCGTACGCCTTCGCCGTCGTGGTGATGATGCTCAACTCCCGCTTCTCCGACCGGACCGGGCGCCGCCGCGGCGCCGTGTGGCCGTGGCTGGGTACGGGCGCCCTGGCGCTCCTGGGCTCCTATTTCGCGGGGGCGAACTTCCCGCTCGCCCTGACGCTGCTCACCGTCGCAGGCCTGTGCATGTACGCGCCCTACGGTCCGTACTTCGCCTTCGTCTCCGAACTGGCACCGGCAGGCGTCGCGGGCGCGGCCGTCGCCGCCGTCAACTCCTTCGGCGCGCTGGGGTCGTTCGCCGGCACCTATCTCGTGGGCTGGGTACGCGGCACACCGCTCGGCGACGCGGGCGCCTTCGGTTTCATGGCCGTGTGCACGCTGATCTCCGCGGCGCTCATGTTCGGCGTCAGGGAGCCGAAGGCCACCGCGGGCACTACGGGTACGGTGAGTGAGCATCCGCGCCCGGCCGCCTCCCGTACGGCCGCGGACGACGGCGGACGCGACTGACCTTGCCGCGCACGATCTTCGAGGGAGCACCGACGGTGACCGCACCGCCCGGCGACGACATGCTCAGCCGGGGCCTGCGGCTGATGACCGTGCTGGCCGACAATCCGTCGGGGCTGGGCGTCAGCGCGGCCGCACGCACCGCCGGACTGCCGGTCAGCAGCGCACACCGGCTGCTGGGACGGCTGGCCGCCGAGCGGTTCGTCGCCTACGACGAGGACACCCGCCGCTACGCCCTGGGCGTGCGGGTCCTCGAATTCTCCCGCGGCTTCCAGCGCTCCCCCGCCGGCTACTCCGCGGCGGCGGCACCGATGCGGCGCCTCGCCGCCCGTACGGGACTACCGGCGATCGCCGGAATCCTCGACGGCGGCGAGGTGCTGCTGGTGCTCAGCGCGGAGGGCACACAGCACCTGCAGCTGCGCAGCGCCGAGGGCACCCGCAACCCCTGGCACGCCACGTCCATGGGCCACGCCCTCGCCTCGGTGCTCCCGGAGAAGGAGCTGGCCGCGCTCCTCGCCGCCGATCTGCCCTCCCCCACCGCTCATACGGTCACCGACCCGGAGGCGCTGCGCGGGAGGCTGGCGCGGGTGCGGGAGCGGGGATGGGCCGAGGTGGACGAGGAGAACGAGGTGGGTGTCCGCTCCGTCGCCACCGTCGTCCCGGATCTGAACGGGGGGCTGCGTCCCCGCCTGGCCGTGTCGCTCGGCGCCACGGTCGTGCTGACGACCTGGGACGAACTCCACAGCCACGTACCGGCGTTGCGTGCCTGCGCGGAGGAGATCGCCTCCCTGATGGGGTGACGCCGGCGTGCGGGCACGGAGGCAGGAGCCCGGGCCGCCGGGCCGAGGTGCCGCCGGGCCGAGGTGCCGCTGGATCGCTTCACAGGGTTCGTCCCGAAAGGTGACGCCCACCGGACGGAACACCTTGGCCGGAGGGAACACCTTGGGGTGACACGATCGGCCGGCGGCCGCGTACCCGGGATCGATCAGTACCCGCAGGGGTAGGACTGGGGCGATCAGACGCCGAACGGCCTGTGAGGCGGACAGGCCATGGGGGAGGAATTCACCGTGCGGACAGGCATCAAGACACTGACCTTCGTCGTCGGCACAGGACGCAGCGGCTCGACGGCGCTGTCCCAGGTGCTGCGGCTGCACCCGGAGGTGCTCAGCCTCAACGAGCTGTACTCGTGTATCGACGGTCCGCCGGCCCTGTCCCATCAGCACCTGACGGGGGCGGAGTTCTGGCGATGTCTGCGCGAACCGATGGCGGTCTTCGACGCGATGGTGCGCAGCGGCACGCCGCTCCCCGAGTTCATCTACAACCGCCATCCCGAGTGGCGCTACTCGGCGGAGACCACGGGCATTCCCGCGATCAGCATGATGACGCTGCCGCACCTCACCGACGCCCCCGACGCATTGCTCGACGCGCTGGAGCCAGAAGTCAGCGCCTGGCCCGAACGCCCCGCCCCGCAGCAGTGGCACGCCCTGTTCGGCACACTCGCCTCGCGCGTCGGCGGACGCGAGGCCGCGGTCGAACGCTCCGGCTACTCGCTGCACCGTGTCGACACGCTGTACGAACTCTTCCCCGAGGCCCGCTTCGTCCATCTCCACCGGAGCGGACCCGACTGCGCCCTGTCCATGAGCCGCCACAACGGCTACCGCATGATCTCCCTGCTCCGCGAGATCCTGCGCCGCTCCGGCGTCGAGTCCGCGTCCGACCTGACGGACGACCACATCAAGCAACTCCCCGATGATCTGGCCCCGTTGCTGGGTCCGCAGTACGATCCGGCGCTCGTGCTCGACCGTGAGATGCCGGTACCGGACTTCGGCACGCTGTGGTCGGATCTCATCTGCGAGGGAGTGGACCACCTCTCCGCGGTCCCGGCGGAGCAGCGCACGTCGCTGTCGTACGAGCGGCTTCTGGACGCCCCTCGCCAGGAACTGGCCCGCCTGGCCGACTTCATCGGCGTCCAGCCGTTCGCGGAGTGGCTGGAGGAGGGCGACGAGATCCTCGACGGCACCGGCCGCCGCGACTCGTCGCTGCGCCTTCCGGAGCGGGCGCTCAGCGCGCTCCGCGACAACTGCGCACGCGGCGAGGCGGCGCTGGGCACCGGCGGCACGAACTCGGCTGCGGTGCAGGCGAGTACGAGCGGGAGCTGACCAGCAGGAGCTGGCGACCGGGAGCCGTCCGGCGCGCACCTGCCGCCAGGCGGGGAGCGGCCCGCTGCGTCACTTCCCGTAGACCAGCAGAAAGCGCCAGAAGAGCAGTCTGCGCAGCGAGCATCCGGGAAGCAGCACCGCCGCCTCCCGCCGGATCTGCGGCAGCGGCATCCCGGGCTGCTTCACGGGTGCGCGTACCCGTGGCCCGTGGCGTGTGCCGGCCGCCGTCTCCCGTACGGCGACCGCGGCGCGCGCCACCGCGTTCACGGGTACGGCGGCCAGGCTCCAGGCGTGGTCCGCCGGTGACGTCTCCGGATAGCAGCCCAGGACGACGAGAATGCCGCCCGGCGCCAGCGCGTCGCGCAGGCCGGCGACGGTGTCGAACGGCATGTGGTGAAGGCTCGCGAGGCAGGAGATGAAGTCGTAGTGGTTCCGGGGCAGTTCGGCCCGGGTGACGTCGGCCTGGCGGAAGCGCGGCCGGGGCCTGCCCTGGTTCCCTTCCGTTTGTGAGGCCGCCGCCGCGGCGTCGATCACTTCCGCCGACGGGTCCACCGCGTCGACCTCCACGCCCAGTCCGGCGAGCCGCCGGGCGAAGCGGCCGGTGCCGCATCCGACGTCCAGTGCCGTGCGGCAGCCGTGCGGGACATGGCGCAGCAGCAGCCGGTGGTAGTGGTCGTTGTGGTCGAAGGGCATGCCCGGAGCCTGCCACCCGCGGCCGTCTCCCCACAGCCGTACGGCAATCGCCAACACTTCTTCGCAAAGAACTCTTCGCAAAGAAGTGTTGGCAGTCTAGGGTGCCCAGCATGACCGAGCCCCAGAACCCTCCCGCGAGCGAGCCCGGAAGCGAGCGCGGGAACGACATCGTCGTCCTGGACGCCAAGGGGCTGCGCGCCCTGGCGCACCCGGTGCGCGTCCAGCTCGTCGGACTGCTGCGCAAGCACGGCCCGTCGACCGCCACCCGCCTCGCCGACCAGCTGGGGGTCAACTCCGGTACGGCCAGCTACCACTTGCGCCAGCTCGCCGCGGCCGGCTTCGTCGAGGAGGACACCCAGCGCGGCAACGCCCGGGAACGCTGGTGGCGTTCGGTCCACCGCTCGACGCGATTCCACGACATGGAGCTCGCCGAGCGCGAACCCGAGGCGACGCTGGCCTATCTGCATTCGGTGGCCGCCGCCTACACCCTGCGGACACAGCGGGCCGTGAACGAGTTCCAGACGCTGCCCCGCACGTGGCGGGACGTCGCCGACATGAGCGACTGGGCCCTCCGGCTCACTCCGGAGGAAAGCCGTTCCCTGTACGAGGAGTTGGTCGCGCTCGTCGGCCGCTACCGGCGTGACGCACCGGGAGTGGATGCTCCGCAGGACGCGGAACGCGTCACGATCATCACGCACGTCCTCCCGGAACCGGACGCCCCCGGGAGGCCGGAGTGACGTCCGGCTTAAGGGAGTCGCGGCCGCTGGCAGCGGTGCTCGCAGCGATGTGCGTGTCGCTGACCGGCACCCGCACCTCGGCCGTGGCACTTCCCTGGTTCGTGCTCGTCACGACCGGCAGTGCGACACGGACCGGCCTGGTGGCCTTCTGCGAGATGGCGCCGTACGTCGCGGCCAAGGCGTTCACGGGACCGCTGGTTGACCGGAGCGGCCCGCGCGTCATCTCGTGGTCGGCCGACGCCGTCAGCGCCGTCGCCGCCGCGGCCATGCCGCTGCTGCACGCGGTGAACCTGCTCCCCTTCTGGCTCTTGCTGGTCCTCGTCGCCGTGATCGGCGCGGCGCGCGGACCCGGCGACCTGGCCAAGGAGGTCATGGTTCCCGAAGCCGCCGAGCGCGGCCGCATGCCGTTGGAGCGCGCCACCGGACTCAGCGGTATGACGGAACGGCTTGCCTTCACCGTCGGCCCGGCGCTCGGCGGATCTCTTTCGGCGCTGGCCAGCCCGCTGACGTGCCTGTTCGTGATCGCTGGGTGCTTCGCGCTGGGGTCGGTCGTCACCGTACTGGCACTGCCTCAGGACATGGGACGCGCCGCCGTCGCAGCCGACGGCGGACCGGGCTACTGGCAGCGCTTCGGCGAGGGCTGGCGATTCCTGCGCGGCGATCCGCTGCTGCTCACCGTCATCGTGATGGTCGGCATCACCAACGGGCTCAACGCGGCGTTCCACTCGGTGTTTCTGCCCGTGTGGGCGAAGGAATCCGGTCACGGCGCCGCCGCGGTCGGGCTGAACAGCGCGGTGGCAGGCATCACGGCGGTCTGCGCCAGTCTGATCGCCGCTGTGGTGGCACACCGGATGCGGCGCCGGATGGTGTTCTTCGCCGGCTTCCTGCTCGCCGGCGCCCCCCGGTATCTGATCCTCGCCGTGGACGCACCGATGTGGGCGGTGGTGGGGGTGTTCGCCCTCAGCGGCTTCGGCTCGGGCTTCCTCAACCCCATCCTGGCCGCGGTCTGCTTCGAGCGCATACCGCGCCATCTCCTGGGCCGCGTCAACGCGCTGGGCGACTCGCTCGGTTGGGTCGGCATACCTCTCGGCGGGCTGCTGGGCGGCGCGGCGGTGGCGGCCTTCGGGCTCCTGCCCGCCTTGCTGACGAGCGGAGCCGCGTTCTTCCTCACCACGAACCTGGCCGGACTCCGACCGGAGTGGCGGCAGATGGACCTGCGCCGCACGGAAGGGCGTGACGGCGCAGGAGAAACCGGACGGACCGCCGGGCCGCAGACAGCGACCCGGGGGACGGGGGAGGAAGGTCAGGGGCCGGGAGCGCTTACGCCTTGATGTCGCCGAACTCCGGTGCCTTCTCCACCAGTCCGCTCTCCAGGTGGAAGCGGCGGGCCGTCTCGTACGGCTCGCGCTCGACCGCCGGGGTCTGCGGCATCTCCCTGCGCAGGATCGGCACCAGCGCGTCCAGGGCCTTGGGGTCGGTGTCCTTGAGGTACTTCTCCAGCAGCTCCCGTACCTTCTGCGGATCGCCCTGGACGTCCTGCTGGGCGCGCTTGATCGCGCTCTGGAAGCCCTTGACCTCCTTGGCTTTCTTCTGCAGCAGCTTCTGCGTGGAGAAGACGACCCCGTGCAGGGCACCCGTCATGTCGGTCACATCGCCTCGCGCCGGGGATATGAGAATGCGGCCCGAGCCGTCGGCCTCGGCCTGCTGGCCGATCGGCTGGAAGAAGGAAAGCGCGTCCACGCGGCCCGACTTGAGCGCCCCGATGGCCGACGTGGCGGCGCTGCCGAGGTTGACGAGGGTCGCGTCGGTCTTCGCCTTCTTCCCGATGCCCTCGAAGAGGTGGTCGACCAGAGCCTCCGTGCCGCTGCCGGGGCCGGTGATGCCGATCTTCCTACCCACCAGCGCCTTCGTGCGTGCCTCCAAACTCGCCTTCGCGGCGGGCCCGCCGAAGTCCTTCCCCACCACGATGTCCACGTAGTACTCGGTGACCAGGCTGCTCACGACACGGGTCGTGCCGGATTCCGACTCGGCCAGGTTGAAGGCGTCCGTCAGCACCCCCGCCCCGAGGTCGATGGAGCCGGACTTCAGCGCCGCGGCGACTTTCGCGCCGGTGCCGAGTCGCGGGCGGTCGCCGAGCTTGATCCCCTCGTCCTTGAAGTACCCCTTCTCCTCGGCCACGAACAGCGGGAAGAACGCGACCGAGTTGCTGATCTGGCCGATGTTGAGGGTGCCGGCCTTCGTGGAGGACGCCCCGTGCTTCGCGCATCCTGCGGCGAGCGGGGAGAGAAGTACGGGGGCGGCTGCGAACGACTTCAGCAGCGCCCTGCGCTCGATGTGCATTGCCATGGTTCCGGCTCCAGTCGCATGGGTTCCAGCTCCAGTCGGAGAGGAGGGGTTCGGAATGGGGGCAGGCTTGGGACTCGTGGAGGACTCTGGACGGACCGGCTCGGTGTGGGTCAGCCCTGGGACTCGACCGGTTTCCACCGGTTGACGCGACGGCCGATGAGGCCGACGAACACGTTCAACAGGCCCGCGACGACGCTCAGTACGACGAGGGTCGCGAAGACGCCCGCGGTGTCGAACTGCGCCGCCGCGTCGTTGATCAGATATCCGAGGCCCTGGTTGGACGCCACCAGCTCACCGATGACGGCTCCGATCAGGGCGTAAGGGATGGCGACCTTGAGTCCGGTGAGCACACCCGTCATCGACGCCGGGAGCACGACCTTCAGCGCGATGTCGCGGCGCGTGCCGCCCATGAGCCGCACCGCGTCGACGAGCCCGCGGTCCACCTCCCGTACGCCCGCGGCCGTGTTGAGGAAGACGAGGAAGAAGACCGTCGCGGCCGCGAGCAGCACCTTCATGTGCATCCCGATGCCGAACCAGACGATGAACAGCGGTGCCAGCGCGACCTTCGGGATCGAGTACAGCGCCATCATGAACGGGTCGACGACGCGGTAGGCGGTGCGGAGCGACGCCAGTACGAACCCGGCGAGCGCACCGGCCAGCGCGCCGAGCAGGAATCCGTAGACGATCTCCTGGATGGTCACCCAGCTGTGCGTCCAGAGGGTGCCGTCGGCCGACCACTCACCGAGGCGTTCGGCGATGGCGCTCGGCTTGCTGGTGAAGGTGATGTCGAACAGGCTGCCCGCGGTGGCCTCCCAGCCGGCGAGCAGCACGACGACGAGGAGGAGCCGCAGGCTCCACACGGTCGTGGTGCTCCCATGCCGCTGCCACCAGGTCCGCTGTACGGGGATGCGTACGGGGCCGCTCGCCGCGGTCTCCGCCTGCTCCCGGTGCTCCGCGTCCGGCCTGTCCGGCGGGGCGTTCGTCGCACCGCCGTCCGGGCCCTGCGCCGGCCTCACGGTCTGCCCGGTCATGACGAGCCCTCCTTCAGCGCGGCGGCCATCGCCGTGTGCAGCCGTACGAACTCCCGGTCCACGCGGAGCGCGTCGACGGAGCGCGGCCGGGGCAGGGTGATCTCCTCGTCTGCGACGATGCGGCCGAGACCGCCGAGCACGACGATCCGGTCGCCCAGCAGCAGCGCCTCCTCGATGTCGTGGGTGACGAACACGACGGTCTGTCCGCTGCCCTGCCACAGCCGCAGCAGCTCCTCCTGGAGCTCGGTGCGCAGCTGCGCGTCGAGCGCGCCGAACGGCTCGTCCATGAGGAGCGTCCGGGGGGTGCCGGCGAGCATCCGGGCCAGCGAAGCCCGGCGCCGCATCCCGCCCGAGAGTTCGCGCGGGTAGTGCTTGCCGAATCCGGCGAGGCCGACGCGCTGGAGCAGCCCGGCGGCCGTCCTCCGGCGCTCCTCGGCCTTCACTCCGCGGATCTCCAGTGGCATCTCGACGTTGCGCTGCACGTCGCGCCACGGCATGAGCGTGTCGGACTGGGTGAGGTAACCGATGTCGATGTCCGGGCCGGTCAGCTTCTCACCGCGGTACGAGACGACGCCCGCGGAGGGTTCGGTGAGCCCGGCGAGGAGGTTGAGCATCGTGGACTTGCCGCAGCCGCTGCGTCCGAGGACGGTCACGAAGCTGCCCTCCTCGACGGTGAGGTCGAAGTCCCGCAGCGCGACGATGGCGCTGTCGTCCTTGGTGAACTGCTTGGTGAGCTTCTCCGCGCTGAGTACGGCCGTCATCACGCTCATGTCACAGCACCCGCCCGCGAGTTGCCGCCCGCCGTGTCGTCCGCCTCGCGCATGCCGTACGCGTCGTAGCTGAACTCGCCGGCGGCCCACCGCTCCCGCAGGCCGTCCTCCTTGGCGATGCGCTGCCGCACGGCCCCGGCGGTCGCCTCCGCGTCCGCGGCGGCCACGGCGGTGACTCCGTCGTCGTCGAGGACGAGCACGTCGCCGGGAGCGACACCGGTGCCGCCGATCGTCACCGGGACGTCGACGCTGCCGCGTATCTCCTTCGTCGCCCCGCGGGCCCGGCGCCAGCGCGTCCAGACGCCGTACTCCAGCCGCGCCAGGTCGGCGCTGTCGCGCACCGCCGCGTCGACCAGCACGGCCGCCGCGCCGCATGCCGCGGCCTGGGTGGCGAGCAGATCGCCGAAGAGCGCGACGGGTTCCGGCTGCGGCATGGTCAGGACGAGGACCTCGCCGGGGCGCAGATGCGTCATCACCTCGTGCACCGCACGGTTGTCGCCCTGACCGCAGCGGGCGATACGGGCCGGACCGGCCGTGCGGCGCCCCGGCTGCAGGGGCACCCACTCGGCGTCGAGCAGACCGCGGCGGCCGTATGCCTCGTAGACGGTCGCGACTCCGGCGGCGGCGAGTTCGTCGACGGCGGCGACCGTCACCGCCGCGCTCACAGGGCTCCCACCACGTTGGGCAGCAGCCGGTGGAAGGCCTCCGCCTGCCGGATCCTCTCGTCGCCGGTGACCTTGCGGGCGTGGTTGCCGCGCTGGTCGGCGCGTTGTGCGTAGTACTCCTGCAGATACTGCTGAGCAGCCATGCAGCTCATGGCGTCGACCTTACGTTTGAATACGGGCGTTATGTCCACATAGACGGTCGGCGTGAAACCGCACAGCTCCGGCTGGTGCGGTTCGAAGGCCAGGAACTCCGGCGGCGGCGCCGTACGGAAGCCGCTGGCGACCCCGGCGCCGGAGGTGAGCAGACGGGCACGGGCCACGGCCTCGTGGGCGACGGGGTGATCCGGGTTGAAGGGGTCCTTCTCGGGGTGGGTGAGCACCACGTCGGGGGCGAAGTCGCGCATCAGGTCGGCGAGTTCGCCGACCGACTCCGGTGAGACGTTCAGGGGGTAGTCACCGAGGTCGAAGGCGCGGAACTCGGCGCCGACCTCGGCGGCGGCCTTCGTCGCCTCCTCGTGGCGTATCCGCTTCACGTTCTCCTCGGTCTGGCCCTCCTGCTTCCACAGCACTCCGGACTCGCCGCGCTCGCCGTAGGAGAGGGCCACGACGAGGGCTTCGCCTCCCCGGGCGGTGTGGGCGGCGACCGTACCGGCGGAACGCCAGACGAAGTCGGCGCTGTGCGCGCCGACGACCAGCAGGCGGCGCTCGCTCATACCAGGCTCTCCTTCCGGTGCCGGGCGGGCGCGTCGGCGAGGGGGGCGGCACCGACGAGCCACCGGCTGTTGTGCACGGTCATGGTGCGTACGTCGGCCTCCGCGAAGCCCTCGCCGAGCAGGCGGTCGGCACAGATCGCGAGTCCGTCCTCGACGGGCGGGTTGAAGGGCTGGCCGAGGTCGCTGGAGATCACAGAGTGCTCCGGACCGGCCTCACGGATGGCACGGAACCAGGTCTCCCAGTCGACCTTGCCGGTGTACGGCGTGGTGAAGCAGCGTTCCAACAGGGCGCCACGGGCGGCGAGTTCGCGCTGACGGTCGACCGCGACCCGCTGCGAGGTGAACTCGGGGTGCGTGACGACAATCCGCTCGACGCCCTCCTGTGCGGCGGCCTCCACGACGACGGCGATCTCGTCGGCGTGCAGATGTCCGGTGGCCAGCACCATGTCGTGGCGGGCTACCAGCCGGAAGACCTGACGTGCGGCGGGGACGACCTCGCCGTCGGCCGTGAGGACCTCCACGGGGTCGGCGGCCATGCCGTCGGCACGCAGGTCCTCCTGGAGCTTGGCCCACATGGGAGGCGTGGCGCCTTCGGGTTCGCCGGCCTGGCAGTGGCGCTGGTTGGCGCTGTCGACGGTGGGCAGCCACACGAACGTCGCGCCGCCCCGGCCGGCGATCTCGACGGCGACGGGGTTGAGACCGCCGACGGAGGCGTTGAGCGTGATGGCGCCCAGGGCGGTGGCTCCCGGCTCGGCGCGTCGTACGACGGCGGCCCGTTCGGCGGTGGGCGCGTAGTGCGACTTCAGCACGAAGCCCGCCATGCCGACCGCGGCGAAGCGCTCCGCGAGCGTCACATCGTCGATGCGGCGGCGCATCACGTCCGGCGCCACGTGGATGTGCACGTCGTACGCCCCGCGCACGAGTTCACGGGCGCGGTCGGACGGCTGGGGGTGCTCCGTCATGTCTCTCCCTTTGCAGCCATAATCTCCGCTCAGATTGTTAACAATCTTGGCTACAGAGGTCAAGGGTGCTGCGGACATGGAAAGGCCCCGGCCGGAGTGACCGGGGCCAAGGCGGCAGGGACGGCAGAGGGTCCGGGGCGACGGGACGCCGGGACGGAACACGGAGAGCCGTCCACCTGCCCGGCGGCCCGGCGATGGAGACAGCGGGCCGCGGCGAGGCGGCTCCCTCAACGGGCGGGCGGCGCCCCCGACCTGTCGACCTCCTTGAGCGCCTTGATGACGCTGCGCAGATGGCCGCGCGCCGCCGCATCCGCGGCCTCCGGATCATGGGTGCAGATCGCCTCGATGATCGCGAGGTGCTCCGGCAGCGACACCGACGGCCGGCCGGGGTGCATGGCAAGCCGGAACTGGTGCCGGACGTTCTGCCCCCGCAGCCGCTCCAGCAGCCGCGAAGCGGTGGCCTGACCGCCGATCTCCCGTACGCGCCGGTGCAGTTCCTGGTTGAGGGAGGAGTAGCCGAGCAGGTCGCCCTCGGCAACGGCCTCGCACATGGAGGCGCCGATCGACTGCAGTTCGCGGATCTCCTCACCGGTGACCGCCACCGCTGCCTTCGCCGCACAGAGCCCCTCCAGCACCATGCGGACCTCGGAGATCTCGACCGCCTCGCTCAGGGAGACGGCGCGCACGCGGGCACCGCGGTTCTGTATGCGCTCGACGAGCCCCTCGTTGGTCAGCTCCAGCAGCGCCGCCCGTACGCTGGCGCGGCTGGCGTCGAACTGCGTGGACAGATCGCTCTCGACGAGCCGCTGATTGGGCACGAACTCGCCGCGGACGATTGCCTCACGAATGGCTTCCACCAAGGGCGTTCCGGCCCGGTCCTCTGCCACGGTCGCTCCGGTTCCTCTTCGCTCCACAGATGCACACCGATATTGTCAACAATATTGTGCGAGCTTAGTGTAGCGGGGGTGGACTCCTCACCGGGCAGCGATTTCCGCACAGTCACCACCCCCGTCACCACCACCGTGGCCGTCCTCGGCCTCGGCGAGGCCGGCGGCGCGATCGCGGGCGACCTCGCACGCGCCGGCGCGGCCGTACGAGGCTACGACCCCGCTGTGGTGCCCGTGCCGGAAGGAGTGACCCGGACGGACAGCGAGGCCGAAGCCGTGACCGGCGCGCACCTCGTACTCAGCGTCAACAGCGCCTCCTCCGCAGCCGCCGCACTGCACGCCGCGGTCGGCTCCCTCCAGGACGAGGCCGTCTGGGCGGACCTCAACACCGCCTCCCCCGGCGCGAAGCGGGCCCTGGCCGCCACGGCGGCCGGACACGGAGCGGCGTTCGCGGACGTCGCCGTCATGGCCCCCGTCCCCGGCCGCGGCCTGCGCGTGCCGATGCTGGCCTGCGGACCCGGTGCCCCCCGGGCCGCCGGGCTCCTCGCTCCGCTCGGGGCGTCGGTCGGCCTCGTCGACGGGGAGGCGGGCACCGCCGCCCGGCGGAAGCTGCTGCGCAGCGTGTTCTTCAAGGGCATGGCCGCAGCCGTCGTCGAAGCGCTCGAAGCGGGCCGGGCCTCCGGCTGCGAGGAGTGGGTACGGGAGAACATCGCGGCCGAACTCGCCGGCGCCGACGCCGGGACCCTCGACCGCCTCGTCGACGGCACCCGCCGGCACGCGGTCCGCCGCACGTCGGAGATGGCGGCAGCGGCGGAGATGCTCACCGAACTGGGCGTCGAGCCGGCCGTCGCGAGCGCGAGCCGCGATCTGCTGGCGCGGCTGTCCGCGGACCGGTAGCGGACGGGCAGCGGCTCTCACTCAGCTCCCGGCAGCAGGCAGGCGGGCCAGGCGGGCCAGGCGGGCAAGTGCTAGCCCACCGCTTTCGCCGCCGCCCTCCCCGCCGTACGGCCGGAGAACAGGCATCCCCCGAGGAACGTCCCCTCCAGCGACCGGTATCCGTGAACGCCGCCGCCTCCGAAGCCCGCGGCCTCCCCCGCCGCGTACACCCCGGGCAGCGGCTTCCCGTCCTCGCTCAGCACGCGCGCGTCCAGATCGGTCTCCAGGCCGCCGAGCGTCTTGCGGGTGAGGATGTTGAGCCGCACCGCGATCAGCGGCCCGGCCTTCGGATCGAGCAGCCGGTGCGGCGACGCGACGCGGATCAGCTTGTCGCCCAGGTACTTCCGGGCGCCGTTGATCGCCGTGACCTGGGAGTCCTTGGTGAAGGGGTTGCGGATCTCCCGGTCGCGGGCCTCGATCTCGCGCCGCAGCCCGGTCTCGTCGATGAGCTTGTCGCCGGTGAGTTCGTTCATCCGCCGTACGAGAGCCCCGAGTTCGCGTTCGATGACGAAGTCCGCGCCGTGATCCATGAAGGCCTGTACGGGACCCGGCGCGCCGGAGCCCACCCTCGCCATGAGCAGCCGCAGGTCCCGTCCCGTCAGATCCGGATTCTGCTCGGAGCCGGAGAGCGTGAACTCCTTCTCGATGATCTTCTGGCTGAGCACGAACCAGGTGTAGTCGTGCCCCGAATGCATGATGTGGTCGAGGGTGCCCAGCGTGTCGAAGCCCGGGTACAGCGGCACGGGAAGCCGCTTGCCGGTGGCGTCCAGCCAGAGCGACGAGGGGCCCGGCAGGATGCGGATGCCGTGCAGGTTCCAGATGGGGCTCCAGTTCTCGATGCCCTCGGTGTAGTGCCACATGCGGTCGCGGTTGATGATGCGTCCGCCCGCCTGTTCGGTGATGCCGAGCATCAGCCCGTCGACGTGCGCGGGCACGCCGGAGAGCATCCGCGCGGGCGGAGTGCCCAGTCGCTGCGGCCAGTTGGCGCGTACGAGATCGTGGTTGCCGCCGATGCCGCCGGCCGTGACGACGACGGCCTGGGCGCGCAGATCGAACGTGCCGGCGACCTCCCTGCCGCTGGCCGTGCCGCGCTCCGCGTCGCTGGGCTCCAGCACCTCGCCGCTGACCGTGTCCACGGTGCCCGCGCTGCGCCCCAGACCGGTGACGCGGTGCCGGAAGCGCAGCTCCACGTTCCCCCGCTCGACCCCGGCCCGCACGCGCCGCTCGAACGGCTCGACGAGGCCGGGACCCGTGCCCCAGGTGATGTGGAACCGCGGCACCGAATTGCCGTGGCCCGTCGCGCCGTAGCCGCCCCGCTCGGCCCAGCCGACGACGGGAAAGAACTTCAGGCCCTGCTGCCGCAGCCACGCCCGCTTCTCCCCCGCTGCGAAACCGACGTACGCCTCGGCCCAACGCCGGGGCCAGTGGTCCTCCTCGCGGTCGAACCCGGCGGTGCCCAGCCAGTCCTGCCATGCCAGCTCGTGGCTGTCGCGGATGCGCATGCGGCGCTGCTCCGGCGAGTCGACGAGGAAGAGGCCGCCGAAGGACCAGTGGGCCTGCCCGCCGAGGGACTGCTCCGGCTCCTGGTCGAGCAGGAGCACCTTGCGTCCTGCGTCGGCCAGTTCGGCCGTCGCCGCGAGGCCGGCGAGCCCCGCTCCGATCACGATGACATCGGCGTCGTACGCCATGCGTCCCACCTGTTCCGCGCCCGGTTGTCCGCCCGGACGTCCGCCCGGAAGATCTCGTGACCGGAGGGTAGCCCCCGGGGGTGGCGCACACGACCCCGAGGTGGGGAGTTCTCGTCGCGAGGTGGAGAGTTCCCGTCGCCAGGTGGCCGCGCCGCGTCCTTCCGGCACGGGCGCAGAGGGCGCATTGACGCCTCTCCTTCTTGCGCCTGCGTACGGGCCGGATCCCGTGCGCTCCACCATACGGGGGGTGGGCCGCCCCAAGTCTTGTTCCCTCTGTTCACCCGACTGCCTACTGGAGGGGCTCCGGTCCTGTTTCTCAGCTCGCCCTCTTCCCTGAATCGCGGAATGCGCAGGAACTCCAATTCCCTTGTCATCCGCTCCAGTCGGCCGTCGTGGCCGGCGACAGGGAAACAACGGCAGCCCGATCAGGCTCAACAACTCCTCAAGGGAGAACAAATGGCCGTGCGCAGACCCCTCGTCAAATCACTTCTGACTACCGGCATGGCGGCCCTTCTCTGGGTGACCGCTCTCGCCGCACCGCCGCCGGCCGCCGCCCTCGCGGTGATCGTCGTGGGAACACCGAGCGCGACATGCCCGAATCCCCAGCACGCGACCATTCAGGCCGCTGTCGACGCCGCCGCCCCCGGAGACACGATCGAAGTCTGCGCCGGTACGTACAACGAAGGCGTGAACGTAAGCAAGTCCCTGAATTTCAGGGGAGCCAGGGCTGGTGTGGACGCACGCAGCGGCCGAACGAATCCCGCCCAGGAATCCATCGTCACGCCCCCGGCGGACGATGACGGCTTCTTCGTCGAAACCGGAGTCAGCAACGTCACCATCGACGGATTCACCATCCGGGGTGCGACCGAGGTGGCATCCGACGTGCAGGGGATCAGCACACTCTTCGGCGGCAGCGGCTTCCGCATCGTCAACAACATCATCACCGACAACACGATGGGCATCAACTTCCGGTCGAGGGGCCCGGATGCGATTGCTTCGCTGATCAGCCGGAACCGGATCGTGGACAACAACAGGCCGGGTTCGGGCCTGCAGGGAATCTTCATCGGCGGGGGCTCGGCTCCGGCGAACGTCGGCACCGACAACACGACGATCACCGAGAACCTATTCGGTGAACACGAGGGCCAGGACATCAATACACAAGGAGTCCTGGACGGCAGCGACCCCTCGGAAGACCTGACCATCACGGGCAACAGGAGCGTCGACAGCAGGGGATTCCTCATCCTGCTCAACTCCAACGACCCGGTGGTCAGCTCAAATCACATCCAGAAACCGGTCACCGGCATCAGCGGGAACTCGATGAGGATCGACGCGAACACCCACCGGGCGGACGTCTCGGGAAACGTCATCTCGAGCGGCAGGGGCACGGGCATCAACGTGTCGGCGATTTTCGGCAACCTGGAGCCGAGCACCGAGCTGAACCTCGAGAGGAATGTCATCAACCGCATCGCTCTCGGCACCGCCGCCGAGCACACCGGCGCCGGCGTGAGGGTCTCCGCACTGGACTCCGGCACGTTCTTCTCGAACGTACTCAGCCGGAACCACCGGGGAATCCAGGTGGTCTCGACCGTGGACCCGGTCACCCCACTGTTGTTCAACCGCAATGTCGCCCGGGGCAGCACGCTTCTCGATGCCGAGGACGAGACGACTGGAGGCGGCACGCAGGGCACGGCCAACACCTGGACGCAGAACGTCTGTCCCAAGGATTCCCCGCCCGGGATCTGCGTCTGACGACGCCTCCGGCCCGGCATGCATGATCCCGGGGCCGGCGGACCCGCAACGGGCCCGCCGGCTCCCGGCGCATGTCTGGGACCCTGGACACCGTCCCGCACAGAGGACACCGTCCCGCACAGGAATCCTGCGCCGCCCGGCGCGGGAGAGCATTCAAGAGAGATCCGATGACCGAAGAGCCCCGCTCGGCGGAGGAGTTGCTCGACATCGTCGACGAGCACGACCGCGTCGTCGGCCGGGCCCCGCGCGGGGAGGCGACAGCGCGGCGGCTGCGCCACCGCTGCACCTCCGTGCAGGTGCGCGATCCCCTCGGCCGGATCTTCGTACACCGGCGCACACCGCAGAAGCTGGTCTTCCCCTCGATGCACGACGTGGTGGTCGGCGGCGTCGTCGGCGCCGGCGAGACCTACGACGAGGGCGCCCTGCGCGAGGCCGAGGAGGAACTGGGCGTGCCGGGACTGCCCGCGCCCGAGCCACGCCTGACCTTCCTCTACGAATCACCACAGCACACCTGGTTCCTGCGGGTCTACGAGCTGGTGTGCGACCAGCCGGTGCGGCCGCAGCCCGAAGAGATCGACTGGTGGGACTTCCTCCCCGAGGACGAGCTGGAGCGGCGGCTGCGGCTTCCGGACTGGCCGGTCGTACCGGACGGGCTGGAGTGCCACCGGCGCCTGCGCGCCTGGCACGGGCGGAGCTGACCGGGCCCGCAGCCGGGCAGGCCGGGGGACGACGTCCGCGAGGACCGGCACCGCGGAGGCCGTCCGCCGGGGACGGGCACCCCGCCGGGCCGTAGGCTCGGGTGCATGATCGACCGGCTCATGGCGACGCTCCGGCTGTGGTTCGCACCGCAGCGCATGCGGGCTGAGGGAAGCACCCCCGACTACCGCTTCTCGCTCGCCAACGAGCGCACCTTCCTCGCGTGGATCCGCACCGCGCTGGCGCTCGTCGCGGGCGGCATCGCCGTGGACCAGTTCCTGACAGGCCTGAGCTGGGGCGTGCGTACGACGATCTCGGTTGCCGTGCTGGCCTGCGGGGCGCTGTGCGCGTTCCGCGCGGTCAATCACTGGATGCGCTGCGAGCGGGCGATGCGGCGGGGCGAGGATCTGCCCGTGTCCCGCTTCCCGGTGCTGCTGGCGACGGCGACCGCGATCGCCGCTCTGCTGGTGCTGGGCGCGGTCGTCCTGGGGGCCGGCAGGTGAGCGGAGGACGCGGCGGCGCACCGGACTCACGCACGGGCGATCCCGCCGCCCAGCCGGAACGTACGCGCTTCGCATGGCGCCGCACGACGCTCACGTTCGCCGTCGCCGTCGCTCTCTCCGTACGGGAGGCGGTGTACGGGGGCGGCGGCGTATCGGCGACCGAGGCGGGAGCCGCCGCGGCCGGTGTGCTGGCATGGCTGCTCTTCCTGGTCCTGGCGCACCGCCGCATCACGGACATGCGGGCGGACCGCCCGGCGGGCATGGGGCCCGGGGCCGTACGCGCCGCGGCCCTGTGCACACTGGCCATGGCGACGGTTGGGGTGGTGTTGCTTTGGTAGGCGACCGGCGTGGTGACGCAGAAGAGACGGCGAAGGGCGGGCCGCCGCCCCTCGTCGTCGTGATGGGGGTTTCCGGGTCGGGCAAGTCCACGGTGGGCGAGCTGCTCGCGGAGCGGCTGCAGGTGCCGTACGCGGAGGCCGACTCCTTCCATCCGCCCGCCAACATAAGGAAGATGTCGGCCGGCACCCCGCTGGACGACGAGGACCGGCGTCCCTGGCTCGACGCCATCGCGGGCTGGCTCTCGGAGCGCGACGGGCGCGGCGGCGTCGTCAGCTGCTCGGCGCTGCGCCGCCGCTACCGCGACCGGCTGCGCGCAAGCGGTGCGGCGATGTTCTTCCTGCATCTGGACGGCTCCGAGGAGCTGATCGCACAGCGCCTGCAGGGCCGCGAGGGCCACTTCATGCCGCGTTCGCTGCTGCGCTCGCAGTTCGCGAGCCTGGAGCCGCTGGAGCCGGACGAGCACGGCACAGCGCTCGCGATCGGGGGCACTCCGCAACAGGTCACCGAACGGGCTCTGGCTGCCCTCGCGCCGTAGCCGCCGCACCGGATGCCCTGACAAGCTTCGGGGTGCCGCGTCACCGGACCGCAGGGCCCCGCGCGGGCGGCGGCCGGGCTTCCGGGCACCGGGGCACCCCCGGACACAGGGCGGAGAGAACGAGGGAGAGAGCAGCGCATGACGTCTGCGTCAGCGATGGAGGCAGGCGGGAGCAGCGAGCCGCCGTCCCCGGATCCGTACGAGCCGGGCGAGCCGTACACCGAGCAGATCGCCGAGGGCGTCCACGCCTACGTGCAGCCCGACGGGGGCTGGTGCCTCAACAACGCGGGCTGGGTCAGCGACGGCGGGGCGGCACTGCTCGTGGACACGGCCGCCACCCACCGCCGGGCCGCGGCCCTGCGCGAGACGCTCCTGGAGAGCGGCGCACCCGCACCGTCCACCGTCGTCAACACGCACCACCACGGCGACCACACCTACGGCAACGCGCTCTTCACGCCCCGTGCGACGGTCGTCGGCCACGAGGCATGCCGCCGGGAGACGCTGGCCGCGGGCCGCCAACTCCACGCGATCTGGCCGGGCGTGGACTTCGGCGACATCGAGATATCCGCTCCGTCCCTCACCTTCCGCGACGAACTCACCCTGCACACAGGCGGGATCGAGGTACGTCTGCTGCACCCGGGTGTCGCGCACACAACGGGCGACACCGTCGTGTGGCTGCCGGAGCAGTCCGTCGTCTTCACCGGCGACATCGTCTTCAATCACGGCACCCCGTTCGTTCCCATGGGTTCGCTCAGCGGTTCGCTGCAGGCGCTGGACCGGTTGCGGTCGCTGGGTGCGCGCACCGTCGTCCCCGGTCACGGACCCCTCGCGGGGCCGGAGGTGTACGACACGGTGGAGCGCTATCTGCGGTACGTCGGCGAGCTGGCCCGTGCGGCACACGCGCGGGGCCGCACTCCGCTGGAGGCGGCACGGGAGGCGCAGCCCGGCGAGTTCGCCGAACTGGCCGAGAACGAACGGCTGGTGGCCAATCTCCACCGCGCCTACGCCGAACTGGAAGGACGTCCCCACGGCGAACCGCTCGACATGCTCGCCGTCTGGGCCGACATGGAGCAGATGAACGGCGGCAGGCCGGTCGCGTGCCACGCCTGAGTTGCGGCCCGCGCCGGAGAGCACGCGTACGGCTGCCTCCGTGCCCCCTGCCGGACGGTTCTCGCGGTCGGTCTGCGGAATGCTTCAGTGGTGGTTCTCGTCACATGCGGGGCTTTCCGCGCAGCCGGCCGCCGTTCACCCCTAGACGCCATACCGACTAGTCGGCATGATCGTGCCGAACCAGCCGCCGCCCCGCCGATCCACACCAAGGAGCGCGCACGCATGAGCAAGGAGAATCCGCCCGGGCTCGATCCCGAGCGGCTCGCCGCACATCTGGACCGGGAACGCCCGGGCCTGGTGCGGGGGCCGCTGCGGGCCGAGGTCATCCAGGGCGGCCGGTCGAACCTCACCTACCGGGTGACCGACGGTGCCGGCCGCTGGGTCGTGCGGCGCCCGCCGCTGGGCCATGTGCTGGCAACGGCGCACGACATGAGCCGCGAGTACCGCGTGATCAGCGCACTGCGCGGCACGGACGTGCCGGTCCCCGGGACGGTGCTGCTGTGCGAGGACGAGGACGTGCTCGGAGCGCCCTTCTACGTCATGGAGCAGGTCGAGGGCACCCCGTACCGTACGGCCGGTGAGCTGGCCGCGATCGGACCGGAGCGCACCCGCGCACTGGCGCTGGCGCTGCCCGACACGCTGGTGGCACTGCACTCCGTCGACCCGGAGAGCGTCGGGCTGGGGGACTTCGGGCGCCCGGAGGGCTTCCTGGAGCGGCAGCTGCGCCGCTGGGGCAAGCAACTCGACGCGTCCCGCAGCCGGGAACTGGACGGAATCGACGAACTGCACGCCTCACTGGGCGGGCAGCTGCCCGACTCCCCCGAACCGTCCGTCGTGCACGGCGACTTCAGACTCGACAACGTACTGGCGGGTGCGGACGACCGGATCGCCGCCGTGCTGGACTGGGAGATGTCCACGCTCGGTGATCCGCTGACCGACCTGGGCCTGCTGGTGATGTACAGCGAACCGCTCAACGTCCCCGACGCGCCGGTGAGTTCGACGGCCGAGGCTCCCGGGCACCCCTCGCCACAGGAGCTGATCGAGCGGTACGCGGAAGGCTCGGGGCGCGACGTGTCACGCATCAACTGGTACACGGCGTTCGCCTGGTTCAAGCTCGCGGTGATCCTGGAGGGCATCCACTACCGCTACACACTGGGCCAGACCGTCGGGCCCGGCTTCGACCGGATAGGCGGCCTCGTCCCGGTCTTCATCGACAACGGACTCACCACGCTGCGGAAGGGATGAGGTCAGTGGACTTCGCATTCGACGCCCGAACGGAAGAGCTGCGCAAGAAGCTCCAGGCCTTCATGGACGAGCACGTCTATCCGGCGGAGGCCGTCGCCGACGAGCAGCGCGCCGGTCTGGAGTCGCCGTGGGAGACTCCGCCGGTCGTGGAGGAGCTGAAGCAGAAGGCACGCAAGTACGGCCTGTGGAACCTGTTCCTGCCCGACCGCACCTACGGGGCGGGGCTGACGAACCTCCAGTACGCGCCGCTCGCGGAGATCCTCGGCCGCAGCCCGCGCCTGGCGCCGACGGCCGTCAACTGCGCCGCCCCGGACACCGGGAACATGGAGGTGCTCACGGAGTTCGGGAACGCCGAGCAGCGCAGGCAGTGGCTGGAGCCGCTGCTCAGCGGCGAGATCCGCTCCGGCTTCGCGATGACCGAGCCGGACGTCGCCTCGTCCGACGCGACCAACATCGAGACCCGCATCAGGCGTGACGGCGACGACTACGTCATCTCCGGCCGCAAGTGGTTCATCTCGGGTGCCATGAACCCCGATTGCAAGATCTTCATCGTCATGGGCAAGACCGACCCCGACAACCCGGACAGCCGCCGCCAGCAGTCGATGGTGCTGGTGCCGAGGGACACCCCGGGTCTCGAAGTGCGCCGCGCGATGCGGGTCTACGGCTACGAGGACCACTACCACGGCGGCCACGCCGAGATGATCTTCGACGGCGCGCGGGTGCCGCGCAGCAATCTCATCGGCGAGGAGGGCGGTGGTTTCGCCATCGCGCAGGCACGCCTCGGGCCGGGCCGAATCCACCACTGCATGCGGCTGATCGGCATGGCGGAGCGCGCCGTGGAGCTCATGTGCCACCGGGCGCAGGGCCGTTCGGCCTTCGGCAGGCCGCTGGCCGAGCAGGGCGTGGTGCGGGAGTGGATCGCCGACGCGCGCGTTCAGATCGAGCAGCTGAGGCTGCTGGTGCTCAAGACGGCGTGGCTGATGGACACCGTCGGCAACAAGGGCGCTCACACCGAGATCCAGGCCATCAAGATCGCCACTCCGCGTGCGGTCGTGGACATCCTCGACAAGGCGGTCCAGCTGCACGGCGCGGGCGGTGTCAGCCAGGACTTCCCCCTGGCGGAGCTGTGGGCCGCGGCCCGTACGCTCCAACTGGCCGACGGCCCGGACGAGGTGCATCAGCGCTCCCTGGCACGACGGGAGCTGAAGCGGCACGCCGCCGGCCAGGGGTGACCCCCGTCCGCGCCGCGCCGGTCCGGCGGGCCGGACCGGCGCGGAGGACCAAGATTCCCGCAGGTGCCGGGGCCGGGCGAAGCGCCCCGGCCCCGGCACCTGCTTGACGGGAGATCTCGCGTTCCTTTCAAGTGCCGCATCCGCTAAGGTCGTTCACATGACTGCCGGGTCGGCCGTGGGCCGCACACAGATCGGGTACCCGGCCGGCGTTTGATCACCGCGCGGGCGAGAGGCCCGCCCCCGTCACGAGAAGCGCGTACAGCACACGTACAGCCACTCGTGATGTGAAGGAGGTGAGTTCATGAGCTGGCAGGAATTCCTCGCCCGTCACCAGGCCGGTGACGTCATCGAAGGCGTGGTCACGCAGGAAGTGCCCTTCGGTTCCTTCGTCGAGTACGAAGGCGTGACCGGTCTCGCGTATCAGGAGTCCTGGCCCGTAGGCACGCGCGTCTCGGTCCGCATCCTGGAGATCGACCCCGAGAAGCAGCGGTTCAGCCTGGCCTCTGCCTGACGACGCTCAGGCCCGACGGTCTGGCGTGAGCGCTGCGTGACGTAGGCGCGGCCTGATGAAGCGCCGGTCCGGGGGAAGAGGACTCCCCCGGACCGGCGCCTGGCATTGTCCCTCCCCTCCTCCCCCACCGGAACTCCCGTGTCCTGCAACGGCCCATCGCGCAGCGGCCGAGAGCCGCCGCCCGCGCACACAGGCAGCAGGCGCAAGCCGTGGACCAGCCTGCCGCGGACCGTGACGGCGGGCTCGAGAACGTGCTCGGCGGCAAGGTGACCGCCACCGCGAGCCTGCCGGGCGGATTCTCCGAAGGCGTCGCCGCCCGGCTGGAGTTGAGCGACGGCCGGAGGGCGTTCGCGAAGGCCGCCGACGTGACGGCCGCCCCCGCGGAGGGCGCCACCCACCGGCGTGAGGGCGTGGTGGCGAGCCGACTGCCGTCCGGGGCGCCCGCGCCCCGGCTGCTGGGCATCCATGACGACGGTGAATGGGTGGCGCTGGTCTTCGAGCAGGCCGCCGGGGACTCCCCGTCCAGCCGTGGCGCGAGGACGAACTTGCACGCGTACTCGGCTCCATGACAGGCCTGGCTGAGCACCTGACTCCGGCACCGCGGCCGGAAGTGGCCCGCTCCGCACCGCGGTTGGGCAGCCGGGCGCGGCTCGCCGGTGATACGCGGGCGATGGGGAAGCTGGTGCAGGCCGCTTCCGGAGCCGAGCCCGTCGTCAATTCGCCCGTGCGATACCGAAGTCCCGGCCCGGGGCGGCCGGCCGCACGGCCCCACGCTCACGGCTGGATGACCACGCGCCCCGTCGTGATGCCGTCGAAGACGCGCTGGACCGCGCTCGCCCCCTCCTCCAGCGGCAGACGTTCACTGATGTGCGGCTTGACCGAGCCGTCCGCCGCCAGGGCGGTCAGCTCCTCGTGGCAGGCCTGCACCGCCGCCGGGTCCTTGGTGTTGTACAGGCCCCAGTGGAGGCCCAGGACGGAGTAGTTCTTGATCAGCGCGTGGTTGAGGCCGGGCGTGGGGACGGCGCCGCTCGCGAAACCGACCACGAGGATGCGGCCTTCGAAGGCGATGCACTTGACCGACTTCGCGTAGGCGTCGCCGCCGACCGGGTCGTAGACGACGTCCGCGCCACGCCCGTCGGTTGCGTCCTTCACGGCGGCCACGATGTCGTCCTCGCGCCGGTCCACGACCACGTCGCAGCCCAGCTCACGCGCCGTCTCCGCCTTTGACCTGCCGCCGACGACGCCGATGACACGGGCGCCCGCGGCCTTGCCGAGCTGTACGGCCGCGCTGCCCACACCGCCCGCCGCAGCGTGCACGAGCAGAGTCTCCCCCGGCTGGAGCCGGGCCCGGCGGTGCAGCCCGAACCAGCCCGTCTGGTAGCCGATGTGGAGCGCGGCGGCCTCGGCGTCGTCCAGTGCCTCGGGCGCCTTGCGTACGCTCGCCGCGCTCACGAGCGTACGTTCCGCGAAACCGCCCATGGGAAGGGCGGGCTGGGCGATGACGCGGTCACCGGCCGCGGGTGCGTCGCCCCCCGGGGTGCCCTCCGCACCCTCGCCCACGGCGAGGACCTCGCCGCACAGCTCCACGCCGGGCGTGAACGGGAACGGCGGCTTGACCTGGTATTCGCCCCGGCACAGCAGCGCGTCGGGGAAGTTGACGGCGGCGGCGCGCACCCGTACGAGCACCTCGCCCGCGCCGGGTTCCGGGTCGGGAATGTCCTCCAGCCGCATCACCTCGCGCGGCTCGCCGTTCTTGTGGACGCGCCATGCCTTCACCGGTGCTACCTCCGGAACGTAGTTGCCTGATTGTTCTTCGCTCGTCCCGCGACCGGCCGCCGTCCTGCGAGGACGGCCGCTCGCCGCGTACGGGCCCGCGTCGGTACGGGCCCGGGTGCACGCTCATACCCAGCCGCGCAGCACTGCATGACGCCTCCCGCATGACCGCGGGCCCCGGTCAGGGCCTCAGCGCCCGCAGCAGCAGGTCCGCGAGATGGTCCGCGACCTCCTGCGGCCCGAGGCGTCCGTCGGGCCTGTACCAGGTGCTCAGGTGGTGGACGGAGCCGAAGTGGTAGTCCACGACCAGGTCCGCGGGCGTGGCCGCGTTGAACACGCCGCTGCGCTGCCCCTCGGCGACCAGGTCGCGGAAGCGTTCGTGGTAATGGCGGCGCTCCGCCCGCACCTGCTTCTGCTTCTCGGGGCTGAGCTGGTGCATGGAGCGGAAGAAGATCAGTGCGTCGTCGAGGTTCTCGATGGTGGTGACGACGACGTCGGCGGCGGCCCGGCGCAGCCGCTCCTCGACGGGCTCCTGCGCGTCGGCGTAAGCGTCAAGGCGGTCCTGCTGGAGCCGGAGCAGCCGCCCGTAGATCTCGTGCAGCAGATCGTCCTTGGAGCCGAAGTAGTGGTAGAGGGCGCCCTTGGTGACCCCGGCCGCCTCGACTATCTCCTGCACCGACGTGCGGTCGTAGCCTCGCTCGGAGAACAGCCGCGTGGCGGCGGCCATCAGCCGCTGCGGTACGGGCGCGGGGGCCGGAGCCGCCTCCCCGGCCACGTCCCCGGCCGTCTCCCCAGGCACGTCCGCAGCCGATTCCGCAGCCGCGCCGGGCGCCGTGCCGCCGGCACCTCTCCTGCCGTGGGCGCCGGTGCGGGGCGCCGTTCCAGATGTGGCCATGTGCCCTCACCTGCCTCTCTCAGTGCGCCTGCTCACCGCGTACTCCGCGCCGGCCGCCGCCGTCTCGTCACTTGCCGCTGTCACCGCGGGAACGCAGTTCCCGCCGGAGGATCTTCCCACTGGTCGTCTTGGGCAGGTCGCCCAGGATCTCGATCTCGCGCGGGTACTTGTACGCCGCCAGCCGCTCCCTGCAGTGGCCGATCAGCTCCTGCGGTACGGCCGCCGCGCCCGGGCGGAGGCTGACGTACGCCTTGACCGACTCGCCCCGGTATTCGTCGCCGACGCCCACGACGGCCGCCTCCCGCACCGCGGGATGGCCGTAGAGGACGTCTTCGACCTCGCGCGGCCAGACCTTGAACCCCGAGGCATTGATCATGTCCTTCTTGCGGTCGACGACGTAGAGCCAGCCGTCGGCGTCCATGAACCCGATGTCGCCGGTGAGAAGTTCACCGCCGGGTACCGCCGCGGCGGACTCCTCCGGCCTGCGCCAGTATCCGGGCACCACCTGGGGTCCTCGTACGGTGATCTCGCCGTGCTCCCCCAGAGGTACGGGCCTGCCCTCGTCGTCGACGATGCGTACGACCGTGTCCGGTCCCGGCACCCCCACCGCCAGCGTGCCCGACTCCGGGTCGACGGGTGCCTGCCGCCCCGGCGGCACCGACGCGCACGGCGCGGTGCACTCGGTGAGCCCGTAGCCGTTGCTCAGATACGGGCCGAAGCCCGCCCCGAACTTCTCCACCAGCGCGGGCGGCAGCGGCGCACCGCCCGAGGAGAGATGACGGAAGGAGGCGAAGTGCTCACGCGTGGCGTGCGGGTGCGCCGCCAGCGCCATGTAGGCGGTGGACGGGCCGACGGTGTAGGCCGGACGGTGCTCCATGAACGCGTCCAGCACGACGCCGGCCTCGAAGCGGTACGCGAGAGCGAGGGTGCCGCGGCCGACGACGCAGGCGGACAGCTCGCAGACCATGCCGGTGATGTGGAACAGCGGTGCGAGGACGAAGATGCAGGCGCCGTCGGGCAGTTGGAGTCCCGTGTGCTGACGCTCGGCGTTGTAGGCGATGTTCGCGTGGGTGTTCATCGCGCCCTTGGGCGTGCCGCTCGTGCCGGACGTGTAGCTGATCAACGCCGTGTCGGCGCCGGTCAGTTCACGTCCCCCCGGGGACGTGCCGCCCGCTCGCGCGACCGTGAGCAGGTCGTCCGTGTCCTCGGCGGGGGCGGCTCGCTCGAAATCCAGTACGCGCGGGTCGTCCCGCGACTGCAGGTCCCGTTCGCAGGCGGTCAGCACCATGCGTACGGGCGAATCGGCCGCCGTCGCCCGCAGATACTGCTCCCAGGCTCGCTCGTCGCACACCAGCGCCGTCGCCTCGGCGTCGTGGAGCACGTGTGCGACTTCGCCTGCCTTGTACATGGGGTTGACGGGCACCACCACCGCACCCGCCTTCCACGCGCCCAGCAGCGCGAGCACGAAGTGCGGGCTGTTCTGCAGCATCAGCGCGAGCCGGTCACCGTGCTGGAAGCCCCGTCCGGCGAGGTGCGCGGCCACTCCGTCGGAGAGGGCGTCCGCATCGCGGTAGCTGACGTGGCCGTCGAAGTAGGCGAGGGCGGTGCGGTCGGGGACGGTGCGTACGGCTTCGCGGAAGGCGTGCAGCACGGTCTCCGGCGGGTGCACGGGGGCTCGCTGCACGTCGTTGAGCTGCTTCAGCCACGGCTTGTCCTCGTACGTCACCGTCAACGTGCCGTCCCCTTCGCGGCGTCGGCGGGGCCCGTCCCTGCCGCGGCGGCGTCATGGTGCCCGGCCGGCTCCCGGCCGCCGGTTGCCTCCTGGGCCTCCTGGGCGAGCAGGGACTCCAGCTTGCGCTGCATCTTGTTCATGCCGCCCAGCCAGTGGTCGGGGTCGCCCGCGCGTGCCGCGTAGAAGCCCGCGGTCTCGGGATGCGGCAGTACGAGGAAGCGCCGTGACCGCATCGCCTCGAAGAGGGAGTCGGCGACGTCCTCCGGTTCGATCGCGGTCTCCGCGAGCACCAGGTCACCGGCGGTTCCTGTCGCGGCCAGCATGTCGGTGCGTACGCCCTGCGGGCACACGGCATGCACGTCGATGCCACGGTGCTTGTAGGTCACCGACAGCCACTCGGCGAAGGCGAGAGCGGCGTGCTTGGTCACGCTGTAGGGAGCCGATCCGAGCATGGTGAGCAGCCCGGCCGCCGAGACAGTCGCGACGAACCGCCCCCGGCCCTGTTCCAGCCACCCGGGCACCAGTTCGCGTGCGGCCCGCACGTGCGCCATCACGTTGACGTCCCAGGCGTTCTCCCACAGCTCTTCGCCCGCTTCCGGGCCGCCGTGGTGCCCAACGCCCGCGTTGGCGCAGAAGGTGTCGATCGTGCCGCCCAGGGCTTCGCGGGCGACCGGCACGATCGACGAGGCGTCGCCGGGCACCGCGACGGCGCCGATCTCCTCGGCGACCGCCCCGGCCTTGGCGGCGTCGAGGTCGTTGACGGCGACCCGGGCGCCCTCGGCCGCGAAACGGCGGGCCATCGCCGCCCCGATGCCGCCGCCCCCTCCGGTGACGACCACTGTGCTGCCGCGCAAAGACTCCATCCCCGCAACTCCCCTTCGCACTCTCACTCCGGCTCTCCCCGCGGCGGCAGACTAACCAGTCGGTATGGCCGGGGGAAGAGGAGAACCGCTTCCCGGATGCGGGAGAGGGCCGGCGCCAGGACGTGACCGGCGCCGCAGGCAGGTCCGGCGCCGCATCGCTGACCAGGGACTTCACCGCCCGGGACCCGCGGGCGGGGGGCAGGTCCCGCGGCCGGCGCCCGGCACGTGGTGACGGGAGTCACCGGCAAGGGCATGTGCCCCGTGACCCCGGGCAATCATCATCAGGCCGAAGGAACGCCCGAAGTCCGGCGCCCCGGAGGCGTCTTCGAGGCGCGCGTCCCGGGGCCGCGGACGGCGGAGCCGGCGATTCCGGGAAACGTCTTCGCGAACTCCTCACCGGCCTCCGCTCACCGGCCTCCGCGCCGACCGGGAAGTCGCCCCTTGCCACCTGGCCGGCAGTTCCGAATACGGACCGAATGGGGCACCGCGCGACGGTGATCGTCTCCCTGTCCACCCGGTGGTTTCCTCTCCACCCTGCGGCAGTCATTACTCGCCGGACACCGCGCGGGAGACGTCGGCGGGAACGTTTCGGCGCCAACCGGCCGCGAGCCCGCCCTCGTTGGCACACCCGGACCGGATCATGTATCCGTGCAGGCAGAGAGCACATTTCCTCCGTGCTCCTCCACCGCGGACTCACGCGTCAGAGCCCTTCGTTGCGAGGCCTTCACGACTGATGAGAGTTCTGTGAGAAGTCATGAGAACCACGTGAGAATTCCCGCGGGGGGCGAGTGCCCGCGTGATGCGGGGGTAGTTCACGAGCCCGGGAAGGCCGGTGGAGCGGAACGCCCGGACAACCTGAAATAAATGACTTCGCAACGGGGGGATCCGATTGCGCGGCACTTACGTCATATCGCCGACGAGTCGGGTCCACTCCGTCGGAGGTGGGATGATTGGCCGGTTTCAGAGCCCTCGCAGAGCAGGTACGCGACGCAGACAGGGCACCCTCCCAGCGTCGCCAGGCGTTGCGTAAATGCCTGGAGCGCTTCGCCCCGTACGGGCACCGCGCGACGTGGCAGCACCTGTGCGCCCGCGCCGGTTTCGGCCCCGACGACCGCGAACCCGACCCGGAGCTGCTGATCGCCGCCCTCGAAGAGCTCGAGGAAGCGCGGTCGGTGTGGCTGGAGTACGAGTCGCAGGTCGCGATGCGCCGCAGAGCCGAGAAGCGCCACGGCATCAGACAGCCGGCGCCGCACGACGAATGGCACCGCCTGACGTGGGGCGGCAGGTCGCTGCTTCCCTGTGACCCGTCGACGCCGCCCACGCCGCGGCTTGCGGACGTGCTGCGCCGGATGATCACCGCCATGGACAAGGACGTCGGCAAGGACGTCCTCCGCCTTGCCGGCCGCGGCCGCGGGCTGCGCCCCGGACTCGGTTCGATGGCCGCCTCGCAGGGCTGACCCTCAACCGGCAGGACGACAGCGCCACGACAACAGCACAGGACCTCCCGCCCCCTACGGGCGTTGACACGCGCGACGACGCCGCAGCATGCTGAGCGGGCGCTTAGCAACCGGCGGCGCGACACGCATGCGGGAGGTTGTACGGATGGCGGAGCCCCGGGTCTTCACCTCGACCGACGAACTGGTGGCCGCGGTCGGCCAGGAACTCGGCGTCAGCGACTGGCTGGAGATCGACCAGAAGCAGATCGACCTGTTCGCGGACGCGACGGGCGACCACCAGTGGATCCACGTCGACCCGGCACGCGCGAAGGACGGCCCCTTCGGTACGACCATCGCGCACGGCTATCTGACGCTCTCGCTGCTGCCCGCCCTCGTACCGCAGATCATGCGCGTCGAGGGGATCCGGATGGGCGTCAACTACGGCGTGAACAAGGTGCGTTTCCCCGCGCCCGTGCCGGTCGGCTCACGGCTGCGCGCACGGGCGGAACTCGTCGACGTCACGGAGGCCGGCGGCGGAGTGCAGGTCGCCGCGAAGGTGACGATCGAGCGTGAGGGCGGCGACAAGCCGGTGTGCGTCGCGGAAAGCCTCAGCCGGTACTTCTGGTAGCGGGACCCTGGCCGTCCCGCGCACCCTGCGGGGCGACCATGCGCAGGACGAGATCGGCGTAGAGGGTGCCGATCTCGTCCGGTGTTCTGCGGCCCGAGGGGCTGTACCAGCGGGCGACGTCGATGCAGAGGGACATCACCGCGAGCGTCGTGCCGCGGATGTCGGCGACCTCGAACTCGCCGGAGGCGTCCCCGCTCTCCAGTACTCCGCGGAGGATCTCCTCGCTGCGGCGCCGCAGTCCGACGATCTCCTCGTAGTGCTCCTCGCCGAGCGCGGCCAGTTCGTACTGCACGACGCGTGCGGTGGTGTGGTGCTCGGCGTGCCAGCGCACGAAAAGCCGCACGGCGCGGCCCAGCCGTTCGGCGTCGCTGCCGCCGCCGTCCGCTGCCTCGGCCAGCACGCCGACGGAGCGCTCGTGCCCGACCTTGCTGATCTGGAAGAGGAGCTCTTCCTTGGTCTTGTAGTGGATGTAGAGAGCGGCGGGACTCATGCCCGCACGGCTCGCGATGTCGCGGGTGGTGGTGGCGTGGAAGCCGCGCTCGGCGAACGCCTCCACGGCACCCAGCAGCAGCCGCCGGGCGGCGTCCGGGGAGACCCCCTCGAAGGACTCGTCGGCTGCGGCGACCCGGGGTTCCGCTTGCGATGCCATGCCTGTGCCCTTCCCGTCGACGGTCGAACACCATACATCGACGGCTGAGCAGATGCTTAGAGCGCCCGTCACCGGGGCCGGGCGGGGGCGCGGACGGGAGTCTGCGAACGGGGGCCGGGTGCGGGGCTCGTGGGCGGCGCCCGGTCGGACCCCGGGCGGGACCCGGCGGTCCGGGAACCGGCCGCGGGAAACAATCAGCGCTAGTTTTCAGCCGCGGCCGCCCTACCATTCAACACATGGCCAGACCGTCCAAGCCGCTGCTCAGCCGTGAGCGGATCGTCGCGTGCGCGCTGGCACTCGTGGACGCGGAGGGGCTGCAGGCGGTCTCCACGAGGCGCCTCGCCGCCGAACTCGGCGTTAGCGGGCCCTCCCTCTACAACCACTTCCGCAACAAGGACGAGATCCTCGACGCCGCCGCCGACACCGTCTGCGCGCAGGTCGAGGTGTCGATGTTCGCCGACGGGACGGACTGGCGGCAGGCCCTGGTGGAGTGGGCGCGCTCCTACCGTGCGGCTCTCGGCGCGCACCCGAACATCGTGCCGTTCCTGGCGCAGGGCCCAGGGCGGCGCCCCAGCCAGTTGCGGATGGCCGACGCGGTCTTCGGCGGGATGACCGAAGCGGGCTGGCCCAAGGCACAAGCCACCCATATCGGCGCGCTCATGCGCTACTTCGTGGCCGGCTCGGCGCTCGGTTCGTTCGCCCGCGGCTTCGTCGGCGACGCGTCGCTGTACGAGGACGACTACCCGCACCTGGACCAGGCGCATCTGCTGGCCAGGCACCAACGGTGGGTCGACGACGGCGCGTTCGAGACCGGCCTGCACGCCATCGTCGACGGCCTGGCCGCCCGCTTCCCGGGCTGAACCACCGGTCCGGCCCGGGCGCGGAGCGGCCCGCGGTCGCCGCCTCAGGCGGTACGGCGGCGGAAGAGCACGACGCTGAGCACGACCGCGACCACGGTGATGCCCGCACACCAGGCGGCCGCCGTCCACGCCGCCGATCCGGCCGGAGTGCCGTGCAGCAGGCCCCGCAGCGTGTCGACGACCGGGGTGACGGGCTGGTTCGCCGCGAAGCTCTGCACCCAGCCCGGCATGGAACCGACCGGCACGAAGCCGTTGCTCGCGTACGGCAGGAACATGATCGCGAAGCTGAATCCGCTGGCGCCCTCCGGCGTCCTGGCCAGCAGCCCGAACACCGCCGCCAGCCACGAGACCGCGAACACGAACATGGCCAGCACACCGGCGATCCCGGTCCACGCGAGCACACCCGCCTGCGACCGGAAGCCGATCAGGAACGCCGTGGCCAGCACCAGCGCCGACGCGCAGCCGCATCGCACCAGGCTCGAGACGACATGCCCCGCCAGCACCGATCCGCCGGACACCCCCATCGAACGGAAGCGGTCGACGATTCCCTCGCTCATATCCCGCGTGACGCTCGTCGCCGTGAGGGCGGAGACGAATCCCGTACACATCAGCAGCACGCCGGGGAGTACGAAGTCGACGTACTGCTCGGTCGGCGTCTCGATCGCGCCGCCGAACAGGTAGACGAACAGCAGCATGATCATGACGGGCAGGATGAGGGAGGTCAGGAACCCGTCGACCTCTCTCAGCGTCAGCCGTACGCTGCGCCTCGACATCGTGAACGTCTCGTGCAGCGGCGCCAGTCGCCGGGCCTCCTCCAAGGGGCGGCCGGCCTCGCGCGTCACCGTCAGCTCAGACATGTGCGGCCTCCTCCGTGTCACCGCGCACCTGACTCTCCGCACCGCTTCCGGACGCGGCGGCCCGCCCGGTCAGCGCGATGAAGACGTCGTCGAGGGTGGCCCCGTGCGTGCTGAAGTACTCGACGGCGTCACGTGAGGGGTCGAACTCGTCGAGCAGGGCCCGTACTTGGGCCGCCGTCCCGTCCGTGGCGACGCTGAGCTTCCGCTCCTCCGCGTCGGCCGCGATCACTCGCGCACCCAGTCCGGCACGCAGCCGCCCGAACGCGGCGCGGTCGGCAGCCGTCAGGTCCAGCCTGTGCCCGCCGGCCTGCTGCTTGAGCTGAGCGGGAGTGCCGTCGGCGACGATCCGGCCTCCGTCGAGCACCGTGACCCGGTCGGCGAGCCGGTCCGCCTCCTCCAGGTACTGCGTGGTCAGCAGAACGGTCACTCCGGACCGTGCGAGGTCCGAGATGACGGACCACATGCTCTGCCTGCTGCGTACGTCGAGACCCGTGGTCGGCTCGTCGAGGAAGATCACCGAGGGTTCGCCGACGAGTCCCGCGGCGATGTCCAGTCTGCGGCGCATGCCGCCGGAGTACGTCCTGACCCTCCGTCCGGCGGCGCGGGAGAGGTCGAACCGCTCCAGCAGTCCGGCGGCGCGCGACTTCGCAGCACGCCGGGGCATCCCGGCCAACTCGGCCATCATGCACAGGTTCTCCATGCCGGTCTGCAGATCGTCGAGCGCCGCGTACTGCCCGGTGAGGCTGATCCTGCGGCGCACCTTGCCGCGCTCCCGCCGGACGTCGTACCCGGCCACGGTCGCCTGCCCGGCGTCCATCGCGCTCAGCGTGGCCAGAATGCGCACCATCGTCGTCTTGCCCGCGCCGTTCGGACCGAGGAGCGCGGCCACGCTGCCGCGCCGCACCGCGAGGTCCACACCGTCGAGAACGCGCAGCGCTCCATAGGACTTCGTCACCCCCACCGCTTCGATCGCCGTGTCGGGCATCGCGCCACCCCCTTCTTCTGCGTATGGAATACGCATTACCTACTGTGTAGGGTATACGCAGAAGAACGGTTGTCAAACGGCTCATGAAGCAGGGCGATGAACGAGAACACCACGACCGGACTGCCCTCCAGCGTCGAGCTGGCCTGGGGCTTCCGGGAGCAGCCCAAGAAGGGGCCCAAGCGTGCGCTGACGCTCGCCGGGGTCGTCGAGGCCGGTGCCGCAGTGGCGGACTCGGAAGGGCTCGGCTCGGTCTCGATGAACAGGGTGGCGGGCGAACTCGGCGTCTCGACCATGTCGCTCTACCGGTACGTCTCCGCCAAGGAGGAGCTCGTCACGCTGATGGCCGACGCGGTGTCCGGCCCGGCGCCCGCGCCCGTGGAGGACGAGAACTGGCGGGCGGGGCTGGTCCGTTGGGGCATGGAGTACGTGGCGGTCGCACGCCGCCATCCGTGGATCGCCGAAGTGCCCGTCAGCGGACCGCCCGTGACGCCCAACTCCGTCAAGTGGATGGAGGCCGGGCTGCGCTGCCTGCGTGCCGCGGGGCTGGGCCCCGGCGAACAGATGGCCGCGCTGCTGCTGATCAGCCAGTACGTGCGCAGCCAGGCGCTGCTGGAGAGCCAGCTGGCCGCCGCGATGTCGGCGTCAGGCGACACCGACGAGACCCTCCTCCCCCGCTACAGCCGGCAGCTCGCGATGCTGACCGGGCGTCAGGAATTCCCCGCGCTGCACGAGGTCCTGGACGCCGGGGTCTTCGACGGGACGGACGAGGACCAGGACGTGGACTTCCGCTTCGGCCTGGAGCGCATCCTGGACGGCATCGAGGTGTACCTCGGGCGGACACCGGACGTGCCGGACGCCGCCTCGGGACCCTGAAACGGCGGCTGCGCCGGCCGGCCCCCAGTCCCTGTCCTTCGGATCTCCGCGGGATCCACGAAGATCCAAACGACAGGCCCTAGTCGAAGACGACCAGCGCACGGCCCCCGCGCCCCGCGAGCATCGCGTCGAAGGCCGCCGGAATGTCCTCCAGGCCGATCCGCTCCGTCACCAGCGCGCCCAGGTCGAGCCGTCCCCGGCGTACGTGCTCGGCGAGCACCGGAAGATCCCGTGCCGGGTCGCAGTTGCCGTAGACGCAGCCGCTGAGGGTGCGGGCGAAGTGGAAGATCTCCAGGGCGGAGAGCCGCACCTGCTCCTCCTTGCCGCCGACGCCGACGACGGTCGTACGGCCGCCGCGCCGCGTGGAGTTCCACGCGGTACGGATGGTCTCGGCGCGGCCGACGCACTCGACGGCGACGTCCGCGCCGAAGCCGCCCGTGAGCTTCCGGATCTCCTTCGCGGTGGTGTCGGAGGCGGTCAGATAACCGGTCGCTCCCGCCCCCCGGGCCAACTCCTCCTTCTCCGGGGAGACGTCGACCGCGATCACCTCTCCCGCTCCGGCCAGCCTCGCCGACTGGATCACGGCCAGGCCGACGCCGCCCACCCCGAAGACGGCCACGGACTCCCCTGCTCGCACGCGGGCGCTGTGGTGCACCGCCCCGTATCCGGTCAGGACCGCGCAGCCCAGCAGGGCGGCGTCCGTGAGCGGCACCCCGGCGGGCAGCGGCAGCACGCAGCGGGACGAGACGACGGTCTCCTCCGCGAAGGCCGCGGAGGAGAGGCCGGGGTAGATGTCCTCGCCCGCGTTCGTGCGCGCGTAGGGGACCGTCGTCCCGGCGTTCGCGTTCACGCACAGCCACGGCTCGGCGAGCGTGCCGCAGAAGTGGCATTCCCCGCAGGAGGGCGCCCAGTTGAGGACGACCTGGTCACCGGGCGCATGCCCCTCGACCCCTTCGCCGACGGCCACGACGGTGCCCGCGCCCTCGTGGCCCAGCACGGCCGGTACGGGCTGGCGCAGCGTGCCGTTGGAGAGCGAGAGGTCGGAGTGGCAGACGCCCGCGGCCGCCAGACGCACCCGGACCTGGCCCGGCCCTGGACCGGGCAGATCGATGCCGGTGACGTCGAGCGGCGTTCCGACGGCGGAGAGTACGGCGGCGCGGACCATGTCGGGCTCCTGGCAAGTGAGTTCCGGCTGAGGAAGTGGTGCTGGGGACTGAACTCCTGAACTCCGTCAGAACTGGAGGGACTTGGTCTGCAGGTACTCCCCCAGTCCGTGCCGGCCCAGCTCCCTGCCGACTCCGGACTGCTTGTACCCCCCGAACGGCGCGAGCGGGTTGAAGCGGCCGCCGTTGATGTCGACCTGCCCCGTCTCCAGCCTGCGGGCGAAGGCGACGGCCTCCTCCTCGTCCTTCGCCCAGACGGCGCCTGCCAGTCCGTAGACGCTGTCGTTCGCGATGCGGACGGCGTCGTCCACGTCCTCGTACTTCAGGATGGACAGCACCGGGCCGAAGATCTCCTCCCGGGCGATGGTCATCCCCGGCGTCACGTCGGCGAAGACGGTCGGGCGTACGTAGCAGCCCTCCTCGTATCCCTCGGGAGCGCCGGGGCCGCCCGCCGCGAGCCTCGCGCCCTCCTCGACGCCCTTGGCGATGAAGCCGGTGACACGTGCGTGCTGCTTGGCGTTGACGACGGGCCCGATCCGCGTCGTCTCCTCCTTGGGATCGCCCGGCACGTACTTCCCGACGGCCTCGGCGGCGATGCGCACCGCCTCGTCGTAGTGCTCGGAGTCGACGAGCATGCGGGTCCAGGCGCTGCAAGTCTGGCCGGAGTTGGCCATGACGTTGGCGACGCCCTTGTTGACGGCCTTGGTCAGATCCGCACCCGGCAGGATGACGTTGGCGGACTTGCCGCCCAGTTCGAGCGCGACGCGTTTGACGGACCCGCCCGCGGCCGAGCCGATCTGCCGTCCGACGGCGGTGGACCCGGTGAAGGAGACCAGGTCGACGCCCTCGTGCGCGGCCAGCGCCTGCCCCGCGACGGGGCCGAAGCCGGTCACGAGATTGAACACACCCGCGGGCAGGCCGGCTTCGTGCACGGCCTCGGCGAACAGCTGGGCCACGAGCGGCGTGTCCTCCGCCGGCTTGAGCACCACGGTGCACCCGGCGGCGAAGGCGGGGGCGGCCTTGGCGACGATCTGATGCAGCGGGTAGTTCCACGGGGTGATCGCGCCGACGACGCCCACCGGCTCGTAAAAGACACGGGAGTTGCCGATCTCCTCCTCGAAGGGGTAGTCGGCCGCCAGCTTCGCGTAGCTTCCGCAGACCGCGACCGGCACACTGGCGTGCACCGCCTGGGAGAAGGCCAGCGGGGAGCCCAGTTCCGCGGTGACGGTCTCGGCGATCTCCTGGTGGCGGGCCTTGAGGACGTCGTGCAACGCGCCCAGCAGCGCCGCGCGTTCGGCGGGCGGGGTCGCGGCCCAGCCGGGGAACGCGGCGCGCGCGGCCCGAACCGCCGCGGCCACGTCGTCCGCACCGCCCGCCGGCACGGTCCCGATGACGGTGCCGTCCGCCGGATTGGTGACTTCGAGCTTCTCCGTGGCCGCCGCCGGCCGCCACGCGCCGTCGATGTACATACCGTCGTGTGCCTGCATGGACCCAAACTAGCGCCGCTAGTTTGAGGTGTCAGTACGGCGGCGGGTGCCGTGGGTCACCCGCGGCCCCGGCACTCCCCGTTGGCGACGGTCGCCGCCCTCCCGCCGCGGTCACCGTCACCGACGCCGTCGCCGTCTGGGTTTGCGTCGCGGTGTCCGTGGGGGTGTCCGTCGGGTGTCCGTCCCGGGGCGCGACGACGTGGCCGCCGCCGCGCCCGTCGCGGTGCCCTGCGGGGTGTGCGTCCCGGTGGCCCGTTTTCCGCCCCGCACCTGCCTCGGACGTACGGGCCCGTACCCGCGCGGCCGTCCCCGCGGCCCCCATCAGCACGACCCCGAGCAGCACGAACGGCGCGGCGGCCCCGCCCGCCCCCGCGAGCAGACCGGCGCCGGCGGGAGCGGCGACCTGGCCGAGCCGGTTGCCGGTCAGCCGCAGCGCCAGCGCCGTCGACCGTGCACTGTGGGGCGCGGCCTGTACGACCGTGCTCATCGTCAGCGGCTGGCCGGCCCCGAGGCAGAACCCGAGCAGCACCAGCGCCGCGGCGAGCGCCCACACCGGAACCGGCACGGCCAGCAGCACGCACAGCGCGCCCGCGGCGAGGCAGCTGAGGACGAGCAGCAACTGCCTGCCCAGCCGGGCCGTCATCCGGGGAAGCACGAGACGCGACAGCACGGACGCCGCGGCCCGCAGGCTGAGCAGCAGACCCACCACGCCCGGTGCGATGCCCCGCTCCTCGCCGACGACCGGCAGATAGGCGGTGAGGACGTCCGTGGTGGAGAGGACGGCGAGGGACGCGAAGATGCCCGCGGGGACTCCGCGGGCCCGCAGGATGCCCAGGACCGGCACCGGCGCGGAGGGAGCGGACGGTGCGGAGGGCGCGGACCGAGCTCCGCCGTCCGCGCGGTCACTGCCGTGGGTGCGCCGGGCGGCACGGCCCTCGATGCGCCACAGCGTCGCGTACGAGCAGAGCGTCAGCACCCCGGAGCCGAACAGGGCGATGGCGCTGCCGTGTTCACCCGGTCCTGGCCCGCCGGCGGACGCGCCCGCGCCCGCCCCGCCCACGAGCAGGCCGGACAGCAGGGGCCCGATGAGCTGGCCCATGGAGCCGCCGACGGTGAAGTGCCCGAAGTTGCGGTCGTACTCGTCCGGGCCGCTCTGCCGCGCCACGAGCGACTGCGCGCCGATCATGAACACCAGGTGCCCGAGACCCAGCAGGGTGCTCCACGCGGCGAGGAGGACGAGGGAGGGCGCCGTGGCCGCCAGCGCACATCCGGCGGCTATGACGGCGGCCCCGACGGGCAGCAGCGGAGCGCACCGCCGCGTGTCGGTGCGCCGCCCGAGCGGCACGGCGACGACCAGCGGCAGCAGCGCGAAGGCCGCGGTGATGACGCCGACGGCACGGGGACCGGCGCCGAGTTCCAGCGCGTGGTAGGACACGGCGGGCCGCGCCATGCTCACCGCGCCCTGCAGGAAGGTGAAGGAGACGATCAGGCGCAGCAGCCAGCGGCGCGGCGGCACGGGGGACGGCTCCTGGGGCGGAGGCGCAGGAGTCACCCGGAACCCGGAACGGCTGCGGCTCCGGCAGCGGCGTCAGCAGCGTCAGAGTCCCCGGCCGCTGCGGAACCGCCCGCCGCCCCAGGACCGCCAGCTCCGGCAGGCGCCACCCGCACAGGGAATCCGTTGAGCACCGCGGTCCCTGAGAGCGGGTCCAGCAGCTTTCCGTCCAGGAGCTGGTTGACGTTGACGCCGGGGTCCCCTGCGGCGACCCGCATCCGCGTACCCGGCCGGTCGTGGCCCCAGCCGTGCGGCAGGCTGACCACGCCCGTGCGCACCGCGTCGGTCACCTCGACCGGTGCCGTCACCTCTCCCCCGTCGCCGGTGACGCGTGCACCGGCGCCGTCGGCGAGGCCGAGCCGTGTGGCGTCGTCGGGGTGGACCTGGAGGGTGCAGCGGTTCGTGCCGCCGCGCAGGGCGGGGACGTTGTGCATCCAGCTGTTGTTGGAGCGCAGATGGCGCCGCCCCACGAGCACGAGGCTCTCGCCCGAGGTGCGCCGCCGCAGCGCCGCCCGCAGCCGCGGCACGTCCTCACGGACGGGCTCCGGGCAGAGCTCGACGGTGCCCGAGCGGGTGCGCAGCAGCTCCGGCAGCCTCGGGCGCAGGGGCCCCAGGTCGATGCCGTGCGGGTTCTCCAGGAGCCTGTCCAGGCTGAGCCCTTCCGGGTCGGTACCGAAGCCCTCTCCGTACGGGCCCAGGCGCAGCATCATGTCCAGGCGCCGCTCGACTCCGTCCCGTCCGGTCAGCTGCCGCGCGAGCTCTTCCGGGTCCTTGCCGTGCACGGGCGAGTCCGGGTCGGCGGCGGCCTTGCCGAGCGTACGGGCGATCACGGCGTCGTCGACGGTGTGCGCCGGGGCGTCGGGGGTGCCGGCGAGGCAGAGCAGCAGCCGCGCCATGATCTCCGACTCGTCCGGCTCTCCCTCCTCACGTGCGACGACGGCGCGGGTGTAGCGCACCTGGTTGTGTACGGGCAGCGCGTTGAAGGCGAAGTCGAAGTGCGGGGTGCGGCTGGGCCTGGCCGGCGGCAGCACGACGTCCGCGTGGCGGGTGGTCTCGTTGAGGTACGGGTCGAGGCTGACCATGAACTCCAGCCCGGCGAGGGCCGCTTCCAGGCCTTCGCCGTCGGGTGCGGAGAGCACGGGATTGCCGGCGAGGGTTATCAGGGCCCGTACCCGGCCCTCGCCGGGAGTGGTGATCTCCTCGGCGAGGGCGACGACCGGGAGTTCCCTCTTCGCCTCGGGGTGCCCGCTGACCCTGCTGTGCCAGCGTCCCAGCTCGAATCCCCTGCCCGCCGCGGCTCCGGCTCCGGCCGGGCGCGGCCGCCGTGCGGTGGCGGAGAGCGGGAACATGGAGCCGCCGGGCCGGTCGAGATTGCCGGTCAGCGCGCTGAGGACGTCCACGAGCCAGTTGGTGAGGGTGCCGAACTCGACGGTGGAGGAGCCGACTCGGCCGTAGACGGCGGCGCGCGGTGCGGCGGCCAGCTCGCGCGCGAGGGCGCGGATGTCCTCCGCGGGGACGTCGCAGGCGTCCTCGACGGCTTCCGGCGTGAACTCCCGGGCCAGCTCCCGTACTTCGCCGACGCCGCTCAGGTGCTCGCCGAGCTCCCCCGTGTCGGTGAGCCCTTCGTCGAAGAGCACCTGCACCATCGCCATCAGCAGCAGCGCGTCGCTGCCCGGCCGGATCGGCACATGCCGGTCGGCGAGCTTCGCGGTGCGCGTACGGCGCGGGTCGACGACGGTGATGCGGCCCCCGCGGCGGCGCAGCCGCTTCAGCCTGCCGGGGAAGTCCGGGACGGTGGCGAGCGATCCGTTGGACTCGACGGGGTTGGCGCCCAGGATCAGCAGATGGTCGGTGCGGTCGATGTCGGGCACGGGTATGGCCTGCGGATCGCCGTAGAGCAACCCGCACGAGACGTGCTTGGGCATCTGGTCGAGGGTGCTGGCCGTGTAGAAGTTGCGGGTGCGCAGCGCGCCGAGGAGCTGCGGCGGGTAGAGGGCGCCGGCCATGGTGTGCACATTGGGGTTGCCGAGATAGACCGCGACGGCGTCGGCCACGCCGTCCGCCAGCACGGGGCCGAGTCCGGCGGCGACCGCCGCGAACGCCTCGTCCCAGCCGGTCTCCTTCAGCTGACCGTCCGCGTCGCGCACCAGCGGGCGGGTCAGTCTGTCGGGATCGGCGTCGAGTTCGCCGAACGACGCGCCCTTCGGGCAGACGAAGCCGTGGCTGAAGACGTCGTCGCGGTCACCGCGTGCCCTGGTGATCCGTCCGTCCTCGACGGTGACGGTGAGACCGCATGTCGCCTCGCACAGCGGGCAGATGCGCAGCCCGGTGCCGGTCTCCTCAGGGGTGCGGGCGCCGTCGCGGACGGCTCCTGCGGACGTGTCGGGCGTACCGGTCGCGGTCATCGCGCTCCCTCGGACCGTGCTGTGTCACTCCGTGCCGTGAACTGTAGGCCCTGGAAGCGGGACTTCGCCCGCGAGGCCGGTGAACGTGACACGGGTTACGGGCACGACCCGGCGCGTCCGGGCCCGGTCCGCGCTCTGCGGAGTCCGCGGGAGAGCGCGCCCCGGCGCGCGCGGCCGCCGCGGTCCGGCCTCATTGACGCGGGCACCCCTTATTCCTATGGTCATGTACAGGAATTCAGGGGGATACATGAGCGGCGGGAGCATCCGATGACCCTCGGCACCGGTGCCGGCAGCGGCAGGGCGGACCAGGAGCAGGCACGCAAGACGGCGCAGGGGCTCAGCCACCTCTCCGGCTTCGGCAACCAGCACAGCAGCGAAGCGGTGCCCGGCGCGCTCCCCGTGGGCCGGAACTCCCCGCAGCGCGCCCCGCTCGGCCTGTACGCGGAGCAGCTCAGCGGCACCGCCTTCACCGAGCCGCGCGCACACAACCGCCGGTCCTGGCTCTACCGCATCCGCCCCTCGGCCGCCCATCCCCGCTTCCGGCGCACCGGCAACGGGAGCCTGCGCAGCGCGCCCTTCACCGAGGCGGAGCCCGACCCGAACCGGATGCGCTGGAACCCGCTGCCGGACCCGCCGCAGGGCACCGACTTCGTCGACGGGCTGTGGACGCTGGGCGGCAACGGCGACGCGGCACAGCGCAGCGGAATGGCCGTGCACCTCTACGCCGCCGGCGCCTCCATGACCGACCGCGTCTTCTGCGACTCCGACGGGGAACTGCTGATCCTCCCGGAGCGCGGCGGGCTGCTGCTGCACACCGAGTTCGGGCTGCTGAGAGCGGAGCCCGGGCACATGGCGCTGATCCCGCGCGGGGTGCGCTTCCGCGTCGTACTGCTGGAGGAGCAGGCGCGCGGCTACATCTGCGAGAACTACGGACAGCCCTTCACACTGCCCGAGTTGGGCCCGATCGGCGCCAACGGCCTCGCCAACCCACGGGACTTCATGGCTCCCGTCGCCGCCTACGAGGAGGACGGCGCGGACCGGCCGGTGGAGGTGGTCAACAAGTTCTGCGGCAACCTCTGGACGGCCCGCTACGACCACTCGCCGCTGGACGTCGTCGCCTGGCACGGCAACCACGTCCCGTACGTCTACGACCTGCGCCGCTTCAACGTGATGGGCACCATCAGCTACGACCACCCGGACCCGTCGATCTTCACCGTGCTCACCTCGCCGTCCGACACCCCGGGGCTTGCCGCTGTGGACTTCGTGGTGTTCGCGCCACGGTGGCTGGTCGGTGAGGACACCTTCCGCCCGCCGTACTTCCACCGGAACGTGATGAGCGAGTACATGGGCCTCATCGAGGGCGCCTACGACGCGAAGGCGGAGGGCTTCGTGCCCGGCGGCGGCTCCCTGCACAACATGATGTCCGCGCACGGACCGGACCGGGACACCTTCGAGCGGGCGAGCTCGGCCGAGCTGGAACCGCAGAAGATCGACGACGGCCTGGCCTTCATGTTCGAGACGCGCTGGCCGGTGATCGCCACCGCACAGGCGCTGGAGGCTTCCCATCTGCAGTCCGGGTACGACGACGTGTGGCAGGGTCTCCAGCGCCAGTTCCGGCCGTAGGTGGGGGTGTTCCCGTGTCCGTCTTCGCTCCCGACTCGCTGGAGCTCAACCGCAAGCTGCCGCTGTGGTATCAGGTCTCGCAGTCGCTGCGTGCCTCGATACTCGGCCGTACGCCGCAGGCACCCCTGCGGCTGCCGACGGAGGAACGTCTCGCCGAGCACTACGGGGTGAGCGTGCTGACCATGCGGCAGGCGCTGAAGGAGCTGGAGGCGGAAGGGCTGATCTCCCGGCACCGCAGGCGCGGCACCTTCATCGAACCCGACGCGTGCAGGGCGAGGCCGGTACGGCTGCTGGGCTCGGTCGACACGATCGTGGCCCAGCAGTCGGGCGACCTCACGACGCTGCTGGGGCACGGGCCGGCCGCGCTGCCGCCCGAGCTGGCCGAGCACTTCCCCGGAGTCACGGAGGCCACGGCGTACCGTCGGCTGCGCCGCGACCGGGACAGCGGCGAGGCGACCAACTGGGCGGAGAACTTCATCCATCCCCGCGTCGCCCCGCGCATCGACCCCGCCGACCTGGAGCGCGGCTGGCCGATGACGAAGGTGCTGCGCGACGGTGTCGGCGTCCGGATCAGCCGGATCACCGACACCGTCGAGGCACGGCTGGCCGACCCGGAGACGGCGAAGCTGCTGGACGTGCCGCTGCTCAGCCCGATCCTGCACTACACGGGCGTGACGTACGACGAGAACGGGCAGGCCGTGGACGTCGCGCTGATCCACTACCGCGGTGACCGTTTCTCCTTCTCGGTGACCGTCCAGGCCGACTGAGCGCGGCGGAAGGGCAGTTGGCCTCCCCGCCCGTGGCATGCCGCCGGCGCCGGTGACACGCGCCCCTGACGGCTGTGGGTGCCCCCTCGTAGCATCGAGCGGTGAGCGACGACGGCACCGGCAACCAGGACGCACATCCCGGCGACGCGCCTCTGCTCGACGAGGTGATGCCCTGGTCCGTCGCGCCGCTGCGCCTGGGCCGCGGATGGGTCGCGGGGCCGGACGCCGCGTCGCTGCGCGCCCGTTGGAACGCGCTGATCCGCACCGGCGACGAGACCGCGCGTTCGGCCCTGTTCGCCCCCAGCCGCTCCCGTACGCTGCGCAGCGCCGTCGCGCCGCTGCCCGGGATGCCGGCGCACGACGGGCGACTGGCGCGGGAGCACGGGGGCTGCCCGGAGCCGGTCCCGGTCCTGCACGGTCCCTACGACCACCAGTGGCTGATCCCGGACCACCGGCTCATCGACGCGGCGCGCCCGCAGCTGTGGCGGGTGAGCGACGCGTATCAGACGCACCTGGTGGAGACCGCGCACGACCAGCGGCATCCCGGGCCGCTCTTCACCTTCACGGCTCTGCTGCCGGACGGGCGGACGCACGCGGGACGGCCGGGTCGCATCCGCCCGCTGTACCGGCGCCCCGGCGGCCGTGAACCCAACCTCCTCCCCGGCCTGTTGGAGCATCTCGCCGGCCGGCTGGGTGTGCCCGTGACGCCGCAGGACGTGCTCGCGTGGACCGCCGCCGCGGCCCGGCCGGGGCCCGGCGGGCGGGCGGTGCCGCTCACTTCGGATCCGGAGCTGTGGCGGAGCGGAGTGGCGCTGGGCAGCCGCATCATCCGGCTGCACACGCGGGGCGCACGGTTCGCCGGCGTGGACGGCGGCGGGCGCCCGCGGCTGCCCGGCGGCCGACGCCCGTATGTGCGGGCCCCGTTGCCCACCGCGGCGCCGCCGCCCGAGGAGCTCGTACACGACGCGGAGGAGCGGACGCTGCATGTCGGGGACGGACGAGTGTCGCCGGTGGCGCGGGCGGCCTGGGAGTTCGAGGCGGGCGGCGGGCGCGTGCTGGAGGCCTGGTTCGCCGAGCGTGCGGCGCCGCCGCCCGAAGCAGCGGGGACCCTCGCGGCCGTACGGCCCCGGAGCTGGCCGCAGGAGTGGACGTCGGAGCTGCTGGAGCTGATCACGGTGCTGACGCTGCTGGACGGACTCCGCCCGGAACAACGGGACTTGGCGCGGGCGCTGGAATCCGGCACGGCGTCCGGCGGGGGAATCGGCCGGACGGGGCTCGACCGCGCCGGGCTGCTTCCGGTGCCGCCGCGCTCCCGCCGCCCGGCGTCGGTCCTCGACGTACCGGAGGAGGGCCCGGACGGCCAACTCGCACTGCTCTAGCGGGAGTCGGGACCTGAGCGGGGCCGTCGCGGGACCGCCCGTACGCGGACGGGGCAGCCACGGAGCCCGGCACACACGACCGTGGGGCGGCGGCCGGCGAACCGGCCACCGCCCCGAGGTCCAGGGATGGGGTCTCCCCGGGCCGAAGGCGCAGGGGAACTGTCTGCGGAAGGAAGCTCAGCCGCGACCGCCGAAGAGCGTGCGGCGCAGTTTGCGCAGCGGCGCGAACAGCGAGACGCGCGTGCCCCGGACTCCCGTCCGGCTCCGCGCGGCATCTCGCCGGGTGATCTCACGCATCAGCGAAGTCGCTTCTTCCGTCTCACCCTGCGGCACGGCGGGGCCGGCGAGCACAGCCAGATGCCGGTCCAGGCGCGAACTCGTCGCGCCCGTACCGCATTTGATCGCAGGCACTCGCGCCCTGCCGCTCATTGTTATCTGTTCCATGACTCTCCCCACCCGTACGAGGGCACGAGGCCCGGGCACAGCAACCCTAACGCCCGACTGCTCCACCCGTGTATCCCGGTCACAGGATTCACCTGCCCCACAGGCGCGTTGACGAACATCCGGGACGCCCTGTGATACGTATCCGTGTCCCGCCCCACGGGCGGAAACGTGCGTGCGCCGGGGCACTCGATGCCGGATCATGTGAGCCATGTCAGCACAGCCCCGCAAGCCGGCCGCCACCGACAGGAGTGAGATTCTGACCTCTCCGACCCGTCCGGAGCACGCGATTACTCCGTACCTGACCATCGACGACACCGACTCGCCGTCCGACGTCATCGACGCCCTCTTCCTGGGCCGCTTCACCAACGGGGAGCAGCCCTACTCGCGCAGTCGCTCCGTCGACCGGGTCAAGAAGGGCCGCACACTGCTGCCTTCGGAGGCGACGGTGCTGCGCGAGGCGCGGGACGACAGCCGCAGCACGGTGCTTGCCGAGGGCGAGGGCTGGACGGCTCTGGTCTCACGCTGGACGCACGGCGCGGACGTCACGGTGACGGCGGTCAGCGGCGAACTCGCCCAGAAGCGCCTGGACGAGGCGGTCAAGGACGCGGAGGACGAGCCGGAGCGCCAGTCCGACAAGGTCTCCATGGGCTTCTGGTACCACTCGCCCATGCGCGGCCCGCGCCGCACCACGCGTGCCATCACCGCGGGCACCTGGCAGGAGGTGCGTCCCAACTACACGGCGCGGGTGGCCGGCGCCATGGACGGGCTGATGAAGGTCACCCCGGACGAGATCTCCGGGCGGCTGCTGCTGCTCCACGGTCCGCCGGGCACGGGCAAGACCTCGGCTCTCCGCACGCTCGCCCGTTCGTGGCGCGACTGGTGCCAGGTGGACTGCGTCCTCGATCCGGAGCATCTGTTCAACAACATCGGCTATCTGATGGACATCGCCATCGGCGCCGACGACGGCGACTCCGACGACCGGCGCTGGCGGCTCCTTCTCCTGGAGGACTGCGACGAGTTGATCCGCGGCGAGGCGAAGCATGCCGCGGGCCAGGCGCTCTCCCGGCTGCTCAATCTGACGGACGGTCTGCTCGGCCAGGGCCGCAACGTGCTGGTGGGTGTCACCACGAACGAGGACCTGGAGCGGCTGCACCCCGCGGTTGTACGGCCGGGCAGATGCCTGGCCCGTATCGAGGTCGGCGCGCTCAGCCGCTCCGAGGCGGTGGGCTGGCTCGGTTCGGAGGAGGGCGTGGGCCGCGGAGGCGCAACCCTGGCCGAGCTGTTCGCGCTCCGCAAGGGCACCTCACCGGCCGCGGTTCCCGCGCAGAACGACCGCGAGGGCTCCGGCCTCTACCTCTGAGGCGGGGTGCGCGCGCCCCGGCGTGAGTGTGACGGCACATCAAGTGCGGCGGCACCACGCCGGTGCCCGCACCTGATAAAGGGTCGAACGATGCGGCTCTGCGCTGCCAGAATCACGCCATGGTCGATAACGTCGCTGAACTCGCTGAGCGCACCGCACGCGGTGAGCGCTTCAAGTACCTCTACTTCTGGGGCCATCGGCCACGGCGGGACGGCGGCATCGGCAAGGGCTGCCTGAGCCAGTGGTGGCATGCGCCCTTCGAGGCGGAAGGCGTCGAGTACGCCACGGCCGAACACTGGATGATGGCCCGCAAGGCCCGTCTGTTCGGGGACGAGGATGCGGAGCGGCGCGCGGTCGCCGCCCGTGGCCCCAAGCAGGCGAAGGCCGCGGGCCGCTCGGTGCGCGGCTTCGACCAGGCCGTGTGGGAGCGCGAACGCTTCGCCATCGTGGTCGAGGGCAGCCTGCGGAAGTTCGAGCACCACGGCGAGCTGCGCGAGTTCCTGCTCGGCACCAACAGCCGCGTGCTGGTGGAGGCGAGCCCGCTGGACCGGGTGTGGGGAGTCGGCCTCGCCGCGGACGACGAGCGGGTGCGTCACCCCTCCCAGTGGCGCGGGCAGAACCTGCTGGGGTTCGCGCTGATGGAGGCCCGCACGAGGCTGCTCACGCGGACGGGCACACCGACGTAGCGGGGAGCCGGGCGGGACCGGCCGCCTCCCCGCATCCCGCACGCCCGTCAGCCCTCGACGCCCGTCATCCCCGCGTCGCCCGTCATCCGTACACCGCGCGCAGCGCGTCCTCGACCGCGGCACGCGCCGCTTCGCGGTCCAGGCCCAGCCTCTTCGCCCGGTGCGCGTAGGACTGCGCCGCCTCGGACGCCTCTCTGGCCGCGGCGTCGCCCGCCGCCGCCACGAAGGTGCCGTGCCGCCCCCTGGTCTCGATGACTCCGTCCGACTCCAGCGCCCGGTAGGCCTTGGCGACGGTGTTCGCCGCGAGCCCCAGCTCGCCCGCCAGCCCGCGCACCGTCGGCAGCTTGTAGCCGGTGGGCAGATCCCCGCCGCGCGCGCGGGCGGCGATCTGGGCGCGGAGCTGCTCGTACGGGGCTTCCGGCGCGGCAGCGTCGATGGTGATCTGCAACGGCACGTGTTCTCCGGTCTGTTCGCGGTTTCTCTTGTGAAGTCGGGGACGCGCGCGCGGATACGCGTGTGCGGTGCCGATTCTCCCTCAGGGCAGGAAAAATCAGAGGCGGCGCCACAGAACGCCGCGTAGCGTGCCGGGTCATGACGCCGAAGGTCACTGTCGAAGCCTTCCACCCGCGTGACGCCGGAGCAGTGGCCGAGGTGAGGCGCGCGGCCGTTCCGTATCTGGTGTGCACGGCCGAATCGGTGGCCTGGGAGGCCGAGTCCGGGCCCGTCTCGGGGCGTACCCGCTGGCTGGTCGCGAGGGATTCCGGCGGCCGTGTCGTGGGCTGCGCGGACACGGGTCTGCTCATCAGCAGCTCCGAGCCGGGGCACGGCTATCTGCACACGGCTGTGCGCCCGGACGCCAGAGGGCTGGGCGCGGGTGCCGCGCTGGCGGCCGAGGGGGAGGCATATCTGTCCGGGCTGGGAGCGGACCGCGCCTGGACGTGGGTCCCGGACGACGGCAACTCCCCCGGTTTCGCCGAACACAGGGGCTACGTACGCGGCCGGCGCGCCTGCTTCCTGGGGCTGGACCTCGCACGGGCCCCTCTTCCCGCTCTGCCCGAGCCGCTGCCCGAGGGCGTCGAGCTCCGCACGGCGTGGGATTTCGCCGGCGACCGGCGTCCGCTGTACGAGGCCGACTTGGAGTGCACCGCGGACGAACCCGGCGACGTACGGCACGGGTTCGTGCCGTACGAGGACTGGCTGCGGCTGAACTGGGACCGCCCGGACATCGACCACCGCCTCACCTCGGTCGTGCTGGTCGGCGGTGAGGTGGCCTCGTACTCCGTGGCTCAGACGGACGGGCGCGAGCGCTACTGGTCGGGAATGACCGGCACCCGGCGCGCCTACCGCGGCCGCGGCCTCGCCCGGCTGGCGAAGCTCGACTCGCTGCGCCGTTCCCGCTCCGAGGGCCGCACACGGGCCTTCACCGGCAACGACGCGACGAACGCGCCGATGCTGGCTCTCAACCGGAGCCTCGGCTATGTGCACGCGGCAACCGAGTGGCGCTATTCCAAGGCGCTGTGAGCGGACGCCGGACCGGAGTCCCCACGTCTCGGCTCAACAGCACCGGCGCCCCGGCTCAGAGCGCCGAACGGTTGCCCGTGTCGACGGGCCGGCTGGTGGCGGCACCCTCGCGTGCGTGCCGCTGCACCTGCTCCGCGGTGAGCGCGTAGCCGGTGTCCGAGTCGCTCGTGGAGCGGGCGAAGATCACTCCGAGGACCTTCCCGTCCTTCGTCAGCAGCGGTCCGCCGGAGTTGCCGGGGCGGACGGTGGAGCGGATGGCGTAGATGTCCCGGGTGCTGAGTTCCTGGCCGTAGATGTCCTGTCCGCGCGCCTCGACGCGCTGGGCGACCGCCGCGGCACGAAGATCGAGGCTGCCGTTCTCCGGATAGCCGGCCACGACGCCGGGCGCTCCGCGGGACGCGTTGCCCGCGAAGTCCAGGGCGGGTGCCTCCAGACCGGGCACGGCGAGCACGGCGACGTCGGTCTTGGGGTCGAAGTGCACGACCTTCGCCTCGTAGCGGGGGCCGACGCCGCCGACGCGTACGGTCGGGTCGTCCACGCCGGCGACCACGTGCGCGTTGGTCATCACACGCTGATTCGTGTAGACGAACCCGCTGCCTTCCTGGCCTCGGGCGCTTCCGTCGACGTCCGCCACGCCCTCGACCTTGACCGAGCTGCGCTTGGCGGCCTCGGTGGCGGCCGGGGTGACCGAGTCGCCGGACGGCTTCGCGACGGAGGTGCCGGGTTCGTGCTCGAAGGGGTTGAAGACCGGCGGGAAGCCCGCTGTCGTGAGCGCTCCCGTGGCGTCGGCGAACCAGGTGGCGGCCTGGTCGGGCATGCGGTCCTGGACGGTGCCGAGCACCTGGGAGCCGCGGATCGTCTCGTTCAGAGTGGGTGAGGGCGACACGGACAGGGCGCTCGCCGCGACCCAGCCGACCACCAGCACCGCGATCGCGTTGACGGCCACTCCGCCCGCGCCGTCCGCCCAGCGCACAGGGGTCCAGCTCAGCGCGTCACGCAGCCGCCACCCCAGCGGGGCGGCCACGGCCTGGCCCAGCGCCGCCGGTACGAGCACGGTGAGAAGCGCCACAATGGTGGCCTCCGTGGTGCCGGGATGCACCTTGTCCAGCACGAACGGCAGCGCCCACACGCCGACCACCGCGCCGCCGACGAAGCCGGCCAGGGAGACGAACCCCGCGACGAGACCTCGCTGATAGCCGGAAACGGAGAAGACCAGCACTGCGAGCAGCAACAGCACATCCAGCAGGTTCACCGCACACCCCTTCTCGCCCCACTCGGGTTACTCATCGTGCTCACGTTGCGGCCCTGTCCTCCGATTGTGCCTCGGCCGTCCTCCGCATCTGCCCCTGGTCGCAGAACACACGCGAAACCGAGCAGGGTTGGTTCCGTATCACGTACGCGGCACGCACGGTATGCAGCTGTATGCACCCATTTGCACGGGCGTGCGCAGGCGTGCCGGTGCCGCAGACGTCGTGGCGTGCTCTTGAACCAGGGGAGCCACTACGGCCGGGCGCAGGCTCGTGCCGCTGCGCGACGAGGGGTGTGTCGTCCTCGCGCAGCGGCGGGCACCTGTCACCGCCGGCACGATGCGTGCCGGAACGCACCGGCGAGCGGTGAAGTCCCGGCTGCCGGACGGCGGTTCAGTCCGTGCAGCCGGGAGTCGGGACGGTCAGCGCGGAGCCGCCCAGGTGTGAGCGACGTCGATGACGATGCGGTCGCTCAGTTCGAGGACGCGGAAGGGCAGCCGGGCCCTGACCCCGAGGCCGAGCTGGGTCGTTCCCTCGTAACTGGCGCCGAAGCGGGCGTCGCGGAAGGTCTTGTAACCCTTGAGGTTCACACCCGGCAGCGACTTGCCGCCCCGGCCCGGATACGTCGCCTCGTAGGTCTCCGGGTCGTAACTGGGCGCCGACGCGACGATCTCCAGGATCGCGCCTCCGTTGATCTTGATGTGGTTGCCGGAGCCGTCCTGGTAGAACTTGTCGACGTACCGGACCTGGTAGGAAGCGGGATTCGCGGGCATGCCGGGACGGATGTCGAGAACCATGCGGTCGTAGCAGTCGTGCCGCCCGGTCCGTACATCGGTGAGCGAGCGGTCACCCGTGCCCGTGCCGGTCTTCGGCAGGCTTCCCCAGGTGACGCCGCAACTCGCGGCGGCAGCCGAGGTCTGCGAAGCAGCCGCGGTGGTTCCGGGCCCGGCGGCGGTGGCCACCGACATGGTGGTCAGGAGCCCCGCACTGGTGAGCACTGCGATGACGAGCAGCCTGGTGTGTCGCATTGGAGGCCCCCTTGTGGCGCAATTGCTGTGGCAAGAGGCTAGACACATGAAACCGTGCTGGAGTTGTACAGACACGTACACAACAGAATCGAAGCGGTAAAACGGACGCACGGCACACATCGATGCGCCCCGGGGTACGCGCCTGAGCCCCCGCTTACCACGGCCTTAACGCCACCATAAAGATGGGCAGTTGGGGCCTTCGGACGTCGAACGGGCAGTTGAGCGCGGCTAGCGTGCTGCACACCGCATCGGCCCGGCCCGCCTGGCACCACCGGGGCGCGCGGGGCAGGCGGCACCCGTACGCCCCCCACTTCCAGGAGCCCCAAGATGTCCGCTCGTCGCACGGTCGCACGCATATCAGCTCTCGGAGCCGTGCCCATCGCGCTCTCCATGGCCCTCGCGGTTCCGGCCGTCGCACACGGTTCGATGACCGACCCCGTCAGCCGTGTCTCCGCCTGCTTCGCGGAGGGACCGGAGAACCCGAAGTCCGCGGCCTGCAAGGCGGCCGTGAAGGCAGGCGGGACCCAGGCCCTCTACGACTGGAACGAGGTCAACATCCCGGACGCGGCGGGCAAGCACGAGCAGATCATCCCGGACGGAAAGCTGTGCAGCGCGGGGCGCGCCAAGTACAAGGGCCTCGACCTGCCGCGCAAGGACTGGCCGTCGTCGAAGATGACCGCGGGCGAGCACTCCTTCTCGTACAAGGCGACGGCCCCGCACAAGGGCAGCTTCGAGCTGTACATCACGAAGACCGGCTACGACCCGTCGGAACCGCTGAAGTGGTCGGACCTGGAGTCCAAGCCGTTCGCCAAGGTCAAGGACCCCAAGCTGGAGGGCGGCGAGTACAAGTTCAAGGGTGAGGTGCCCAAGAGGAGCGGCCGCCACCTGATCTACAGCATCTGGCAGCGCTCCGACAGCCCCGAGGCCTTCTACACCTGCTCCGACGTCACCTTCGGCGGCGGCAAGACCGCCGCCTCCGGGAGCGGGTCGCAGTCCTCGCCGCAGGCAGGCCCGGAAGCGCCGAGCGACTCGCAGATCGCCGCCGGCGCCCCGAAGTCGACCGTGGAACACGACGGACGCGGCAACCCGTCGGCCGGGGAGCACGGCGCCCACGGTTCGCACGCCGGCACCAAGAGCGCCGAGGGCGGGCACTCATCGCACAACGCCCCCGAGGTGAAGAGCTCCGGACAGGGCGACCGCCTCGCCCGGACCGGCGGCGACGACACGACGACGAACATCGCCCTCGCCGGAGCAGGCGTCCTCGTCGTCGGCGCGGCACTGGTCTGCGTCGGTGCCCGCCGCCGTGACCTCGGCCGTCGCAGCAGCAGCTGACGATGCACATGGGATGCTGCTACGAGCAGGACCGGGACGAGACCTGCGTGGCCTGCGGGGAAGGTGAGGCAGGGTGGAGCATGCGGAGCCGCCGGCGGCGACGCGGGAAGTCACTTCGGAGGCCGAGCTGCGAGAGCTGCTCGGCGACCGCGCCCCGCGCGCGCCGCGGAAGGTCCGGAGCACGCTGCACCCGCTGGACAGGGAGTGGCCTGCACACTCGCCGCTGTCTCTGATCGCCGCATCGGTGGGAGCCGGAGGCGCTCCCGGGGCGGGCGAGTCCGTCCAAGGCGCTGGAACGCCTGGACGCCCCGCCGGAGTTGCCGGAGAGCGCTACGGGCCCGCGTACGCGGAGAAGCGCTGCCAGTGGTGATGTGACACGCACCGGGGCCGTGCCGCCGTCCTCGAACGGCGGCACGGCCCAGTGTTCGTGTGCCTGTTCGCGTCCTGCTCTGCCGCTATGAACTGCAGGTCGTCGGCTCGGCGTTGGCGGGGTCGAGGGCGTTGGCCGTCTCGTGGAACGCCAGCTTGTCGAAGAGGCCGATCGCCAGGTGTTCGGAGATGTCGGCAGGGCACAGATCCTGGAGCACGACGTTGTTGACGTCGGGCCCCTCGAGGAACTGCGACTTGTAGGGCGTCACGATCTCGTCGTACTTCGTCGCGATGACCGTGTACTTCACGCCGGGCAGGGTGTCGCCGCCCTCGTTGAGGCGGGCCATGAACTCCGAGCCCCGCTTCTGCTGCATCAGCGACGGCGCGAGCCCGTCGATGACGTCACCGAGCGGCGGCAGCAGGTCGACGAGCTTGGTGAGCCCGCTCAGCGTGGTGCCGTGGTTGCTCGGCGCGATGCCGACAAGTGCGTTCACCTTGTCGGCGCCGCCGAGGAACTTCATGTAGTAGCGGGGCATCATGCCGCCCTGCGAATGACCGACGATGTCGACCTTGTTGGTGTCGCTCGCCTCCAGGACCTTGTCGACGAAGGTGCCGAGCTGGGCGGCGGAGTCCTCCATGGGGCCGAGACCATAGAGCAGCGGAACGCCGTTGTACTGGCCGTAGTCGAGGGAGAAGACGCAGTAGCCGCGCTTCTTCAAGTAGGGCGCCAGACCGAGCCAGTTGGACACCGCGTTGCCGCCCGTTCCGTGCACGAGCACGACGGGGCGCGGGTGTTCCTTGGAGGGCTTGCAGTCGTAGTCGTTCCAGCCGCCCTCCGACGACGAGGCCGGAGCCGCCGGCTTGCGGGCCGATTTGTCGGCCAGCAGGGCCTGTCCGGCGGCTCTTTCCTCGGACGACGGGTCCGAAGTGCCCTTCGAGTCCGGCGAGTCCGCCGTGGAGGAACCGGACGCTGAAGATCCGGGCTCGGAGGTCTCGGACGCCGAGGCGCCCGACGCCGTGAGTGGGAGCGCCGTCATGACGATCGCGGCCGCGGCGGCGATGGCGGGGGTGGCGGGGTGCTTCCAGGACAGTTTCACTGCCGTCTCCTCGTGGGGGTGAGGGGGACGTTGATTCCTGTGGCGCCTCGTGGGGTCTGCGTGACAGGTGTTGTGTGGGGGGTGATGTGGGGGTGTGGGGGGTGGTGCACAAGTGACGGTGAAGGTGAGGCAGGCCACATTGACGAAGCCACGTCAATTAACGCAGCGGTAACTTTGGAGTGCCATAAGCGGGACTGTGAAGATTCGGTGACCGTCCCGGCGCCGTGTAGGCTGCCGCGGCGGCACGAAGTCACGAGCGGGAGGAAGTCCGGTGATTTTGAAGATCACCACCCGCAACGCCCGCTTCCAGCAGTGGCAGTCGCTGCTGTCCAACCGGAACAAGCGGCAGCGCGCAGGGGAGTTCCTCGTCCAGGGAGTCCGTCCCATCACGGTCGCCGTCGAACGCGGCTGGCCCGTACGGGCGTTGATCCACTCCACCCGGAAGCCGCTGTCCCGCTGGGCGGAGAACCTGGTGCGTGAGGTGCCGGCGGAGCGGATCGCGATGGCTCCCGAACTCCTCGCCGAGCTGGGCGGCAAGGACGAGACCGCCCCCGAGGTCGTGGCGGTGCTCGGGATGCCCGAGGACGATCTGTCCCGCATCGGCGTGGACGACGGCTTCCTCGGCGTGCTCTTCGACCGTCCCGCCGGCCCCGGCAACATCGGCACGGTCATCCGCTCCGCGGACGCCTTCGGCGCCGGGGGCGTGATCGTGACCGGTCACGCCGCCGACGTCTACGACCCCAAGTCGGTGCGGGCCAGCACCGGTTCGCTCTTCGCACTTCCGGCCGTACGCGTGCCCTCCCGGCGGGAGGTCGTGGAATGGCTGGAGGAGCAGCGGGCTCACGGGCTGCCGGTCGCGGTCGTCGGTACGGACGAGAAGGGCGACACGGACCTCTTCGACTGCGATCTGACCGGGCCCGTACTGCTGCTCGTCGGGAACGAGACCGCGGGCCTGAGCGCGGGCTGGCGAGAGGTGTGCGATCACACGGTGCGCATCCCGATGGCCGGCTCCGCGAGCTCGCTCAACGCGGCCGGCGCCGCGACCGCCGTGCTGTACGAGGTCTCGCGGCAGCGCATCGCCGCCGCACGCCGGAGCTGACCCCGGCGCCCGCCGCGCTCCGTACGGAGACTCGGGCCAGGCCGGCCGGTTCCGCGGGTCCGCTGCGGAATGGCCGGTGTGCCGGGGTGGTTGCTCACATCATGACCCGACGTCCCGGACCTCGCGTCCTGTCCGAAGAGGCACTTTCCGAGCTGCTGGGCGCCCGGCACTTCAGCGTCCTCGCCACCGGCAGGCGCAGCGGCCACCCGCATCTGACCACCATGGTGCACAGCTGGGACCCCGAGGCCCGCATCGTGCGCTTCTTCACCACCGCCGGCCGCGTGAAGGTGAGGCACCTGCGGCGCGACCCGCGTGCGGCCGTGCACGTGCAGGGCGGCGACGTGTGGACCTTCGCCGTCGCCGAGGGCGAGGCGGAGGTCTCCGAGATCACGACCGTGCCCGGTGACGCCATCGGTCTGGAGGTGCTGGCGATGCTTCCGGAGTCGATGAGGCCCGCGGACGAACGCGCCTTCCTGGAGCAGCTGGTGGACGAACGCCGGGTGGTCATCCGTCTGAGAGTGGACCGCATGTACGGAACGGCGCTCGACGTCGACGGCTGACATGCTCCGCACCGTGAACCCAGGCGCCCTGACCGGGTACTGCCGGTTGTCATGTCACTCCGCCGACATCCGGCGCGGACTCGGTAGCCCGGCGCCGGTCAGGTCCCGGCGAGGCCGACCCGTGCGCCGATGTCGTCGCGGTGGGCTGCGCCGAGGACGGCGTCAAGCAGCCCTGGGAAGCGGGCATCGAGGTCGTCGCGGCGCAGCTCGACGAAGCATCGGGTGCCTTCCTGCCGGGTGCGGGTGACACCGGCGTCACGGAGCACACGCAGGTGATAGCTGAGGGTGGACTTGGCCACCGGCGCGCGCAGTTCGCTCCATCCGTGTTCGCGGTCGTCGGCGAGTACACGCAGGAGGCCGACCCGGACGGGGTCGTTGAGCGCCCCCATCACGCCGGTGAGGGTGATCTCGCTCGGAGTGGGGTGCCACGCCTGTTTCATGTGATCATGGTACATTGTTCGATGTTTCACGAACGTAGAACAATGAGGGGCCGATGACCATCGAATCTCCCGCAGACCTCGCCGGCCGCGTCGTCATCGTCACGGGCGCCGGATCCGGCATCGGCCGTGCCGCAGCCCGCGCCTTCGCTCACGCCGGCGCCCGTGTGCTGGGCGTCGGCCGCCGCATGGACGCCCTCGAGGAGACCGCCGCCGACTCCGCCGCGATCGCCTCCCACTCGGCCGACCTGAGCGACCCGGCGGCACCCGGGGAAGCGGTCGGCGCCGCGCTCGACCGCTGGGGACAACTGGACGTTCTGGTCAACAACGCGGGAGCCACCAAGCTCATGCTGCTGGCCGACACCACCGCCGAGGGCGTCACCTCACTGTTCGGCCTCAACGTCGTCGCACCCAGCCTGCTGGCACATGCGGCGCTCCCGCATCTGCGTCAGAGCCGGGGCTCGATCGTCAACGTCTCCAGCACCTACGGCCACCGGCCGCTGCCGGGCGCCGCCCACTACGCGGCCTCCAAGGCCGCACTCGAACAGCTCACCCGCAGCTGGGCGGTGGAGCTCGCGGCCGACGGCATCCGCGTCAACGCCCTCGCTCCCGGCCCGACCGAAAGCCAGGCCCTGGCCGCCTCCGGACTTTCCGGGACGACCATCGAACAGATCAAGCAGGAAGAAGCCGCGCGGATTCCCCTCGGCCGTCGCGGCGATCCCGACGAGGTCGCCGACTGGATCCTGCGCCTGGCCGATCCAGCCGCCACCACCTGGCTCACCGGGCAGATCCTCACCGTCGACGGCGGCCTGGAACTGACCTGACGGTCCTCGGCATCCCGGGAGACCGCCTGATGAGCCACGTCCCACCGGCAGTCCCTGCGCTCACGACGGCACGCGATGCGAACCGCCGGACGCAGCAGCCCTGTTGGGGTGATGCGACACGGTGCTCGGCACGGTCACGGACGCGGGAGAACGGCCCTACGCCGCGTCCAGCAGCCCCGCGGGGTGCGCCGCGGAAGCGCCGAACCGCAGCCGTGCCCGGTCCGCCGCCGCCTCGGCACGTCTGGCCTTCTCCTCTCGGGGGTCCAGGGAGAGCTGCAGGGTGGCGAGTTCGGCGGGCATCAGCTCCTCGGCACGCAGGGCGACCGCCCGCACGCGGGCCCGCTGCAGCCCGAGTCCGTCGTGCAGGGCATAGGCGAGAGCGGTCAGCGCCGGTGTGTGCGCTGTGGGTTCGGCGAGCGTGCGGGTGCGCGTGGTGACGGAGCGGTCGGCGTAGCGGACGGTGAGGGTCAGCGCACGGGCGGCCTGCCCGGCGGTACGCATGCGGAAGCCCAGTCCGTCGGCGAGGGCGAGCAGTGCGCGGCGACGCGCGACCGTATCGAGTTCGTCGCGGGCGAAGCGGAGTTCGGCCTTCTCCGAACGTGCCGGTTCACCGGGAACCACCGGCGTCGGATCGATGCCGCGGGCGCGCTCGTGGAGGAGGCGTCCGGTCTTCGCGCCGAGGATGCGCTGCAGGGTGGCGGGGGCGGCGCCGGCGACACGGCCGACGGTGTCCAGACCGTACGAGCACAGGGTGCGTGCGGTCACGGCGCCGACGCCGTGCAGTGCCGCGACGGGTCTGCCGGCGAGGAAGGCGGCGGTCTCCTCCGGGTGCACGGTCCGTACCGAGCCGGCGGGCCCGGAGTGCGCGGCCATCCGCGCGAGCAGCGGGTTGGCGGCGACGCCGACGGTGCAGTCCGTGCCGTGCAGGGCCAGCGCACGGAGGCGGATGAGCCGGGCCAGCCCGGGCGCGTCGCGGTCGAAGTAGCGCAGCGCGCCTTGTACGTCGGCGAGCGCGGCGTCGGGCGGCAGCGCCTGCACGACAGGCGTGAAGTCGCCGAGGAGACCGAGGAGGCCGGAGAACTCCGGGCTCTCCTCCTCCGCGCGTCCGGCGGCCGTCCCCTCGAAGCGGACGTACAGCACGCGGAGTCCGGGACTTCCGGCTGCTTCGCTCATCCCGCGCTCCCCGGGCTGGAGTGCCACAGCTTGCGCAGGGCCTGCGGGGAACCCGCGGAATCGCCGGGCGGGCGCAGGTCGGCCCAGGGGTGCATCTCATATCCCTTGGCCACCTCGACGGTGCGGCCGCCGTCTCCCTCGGCCACCTCGCCCTGCCCGGACCCGGGTTCCTCTCCCCCGGGCGGCTCCGCCAGCCTGGCGGCCACCGCGTCCAGGCCGCCGGTGCGGCGCAGTCCGGCCAGTTCGGCCAGGTCCCATGCGGCCGATCCCACCACGCTGAGGCTGCGCGGCCCGCGGCGCTGCACCACTCCCCTCACCAGCAGCAGCCAGGAGTGGAAGACGGTGTGCGCGCAGGCGGCGTGCGAATCGTCGAAGAAGGCGAGGTCGACCAGTCCGGTGCCGTCGTCGAGGGTGCTGAAGATGACGCGCCGGCCGGAGCGGATCGGCGGGGTCTGGGTCGCGGCCTTGGCGCCGGCGACCAGGACCGTCTCACCGTGCCGGACGTCGCGCAGCGCACGTGCGGAGTGCGCGCCCAGCTCCCGCAGGAACGCGGTGTGATCGTCCATGAGGTGCCGGGAGGCGTCCATGCCGAGTACGCCGAGTTCCGCGCCCAGCCGCTCGCCGTCGTCGAGGTCGGGAAGCCCGGCCGGCTCGGGTACGGCGGCGTCGCCCAGCGCCAACTGCCCCTCACGAGCGCCCTTGCCGCGCTGCCGGCGGTGCAGTTCGGCGATCTGCAGCAGCAGGTCACGCCTGTTGCCGCCGGGGGCGAAAGCATCCAACGCCCCCACCTGGGCGAGCTTTTCGGCCACGGGACGTGACGGCCGCGCCCGACGCCAGAGGTCGGCCAGCGAGTCGTAGGGCTGCTCGGCGGCGATGCGTTCCGCGTCCGCCTCGCTGATGCCTTGCACTTCGGAGAGTGCGAGACGCAGTCCCCACAGGTGCTGCCCGGCCTCCGGAACGGCCGCGTCCTCAACTCCCTTGGAATCAGACACCAGTTCGATCCGATAAGCGGCCGACGACCGGTTCACATCCAGCGGCAGCACCGGCACCCCGTGTCTGCGCGCGTCCGCCAGCAGCAGCCGCTTCGGGTACATCCCCGGATCGTGCTCCAGCACCCCCGCGTAGAAGGCCGCCGGATGATGGGCCTTCAGCCACGCCGACTGGTACGTCGGCACGGCGAAGGCGACGGCATGCGCCTTGCAGAAGCCGTACGAGCCGAACGCCTCCACGATCTCCCAGGTGCGTTCGACGGCCTCGTCCGCGTAACCGCGCCGGGACGCCTCCTGCGCGAACCAGACCCGCACCCTCCCCTGCCGCTCGCCGTCCGAGAGCGCGCGCCGTGCCTCGTCGGCCATGGCACGGCCGCATCCGGTCATGACGGAGACGATCTCGATGATCTGCTCGTGGAAGACGACGACGCCGAACGTCTCGCGCAGCGCCGGCTCCAGGTCCGGGTGCGGATACGCGGCGGGCCGCCGTCCGTGCCGCGCCTCGATGAACGGGCGCACCATGTCGGCGACGACGGGTCCCGGCCGGAACAGCGAGATGTCGACGACGAGATGGTGGAAGCTCTCCGGCTGCAACCGCCCTACCAGGTCGCGCTGGCCCGGCGATTCGATCTGGAAGCACCCGAGCGTCTCGGCGGAGCGGATCAGCGCGTACGTACGCGGATCGTCCCGGGGCACCTCGTCCAGCACGGGACGGCCGCCCCCCGCCCGTTCGATCTCGGCGACCGCGTACGCCATCGCGGACTGCATCCGCACTCCCAGCACGTCCAGCTTCAGCAGCCCCATCTCCTCCACGTCGTCCTTGTCGAACTGCGACATGGGGATGGGCGCCGCCCCCTCGTCCGGAGGACCGAGCGGAATCTCGCCGCTCGTGGGCACGACGGGTGTACGGGCGCGGAGCGAGGCGTCCGAGAGCAGCACTCCGCACGGGTGCATGGCGATACCGCGGGGCAGCGCGTCCAGCGACTCGACCAGGTCCCAGAAGCGGGGTCCGTACCGCTCGGCGTCCACGCCGCGCAGCTCGGGGAGCTCATCGAGGGCGGCACGCGCGTCACGCGCCCGTATGTGCGGGAACGACTTGGCGAGCTTGTCGGTCCCGGCGGGGTCCATGCTCAGCGCGGCGGCCACGTCACGGATGGCGTGCCGCACCCGGTAGGTCTCGGGCATGGCGACGGCGGCGACGCGCCCTTCGCCGAAGCGGTCGAAGATCGCGCGGTAGACCTCCAGCCTCCGCGCGGACTCCACGTCGATGTCGATGTCCGGCAGCGCGGCGCGGCGCGGCGAGAGGAACCGCTCCATGAGGAGGCCGTGTTCGACGGGGTCCGCCTGTGCGATGCCCAGCAGATGGTTGACCAGCGACCCGGCGCCCGAGCCGCGTGCCGCGACCCGTACGCCCAGCGCCCTCGCGTCCTCGACGACCTGCGCGACGGTGAGGAAGTAGGAGGAGAAGCCCAGGCCTTCGATGATCCGCAGCTCGTGTTCGAGTCTCTCCCAGCGCTCCCGCTGCCCCTCGTACCGCCGGGCGACCATCCCGGCCGCACACCGCGAACGCAGCACGCGCTCGGCGCTCCTGCCGCCGCCCGCACCGACCAGCCACGGCTCGGGGAAGTGCACATGCCCGATGCCGATGTCCTGCTCCGGGTCGACGCGGCAGTTCCCCGCGGTCTCCTCGGTCAGCGCCAGCAGCCGGTTCGCGGTGTCGCTCCGGTAGCCCGCGGCCTGAGCGATGCGCTCCGCGGCCGACGCCATGGCCTCCGGTCCCTTGAGCCACCGCTCCCCGCCGTCCAGTCCCTTCCGTGGATCGATGGGGACCAGGCGGCGCGCGGCGTCCAGCACGTCCGCGACCGGGCCCTGGCTCGGGTCGGCGTAGCGCACCCCGTTGGCCAGTACGGGCGTCACCCCCTGCTCTGCGGCGAGCCCGAGCATCCGCGCGGACTCGCGCAGCGGCACGTGCCCGGCGACCTCCAGCCGCAGCGCCCGCGTACCAAAGATCTCCCGCCAGCCGTCCAGGTGCCGTGCCGCGCGGTCGGGACGTCCGGCGGCGAGCGACCGGCCGACGTCGGAGTCGGGGCCGAGCAGCACGGTCAGCGCGTCCTCGTGCGTGCCCGCGGCCCTTCCCCTGCCGGACGCCGAGGCGCCTCCGACCGCGGCCAGGTCCTCCCACTCCAGCAGGGGGCGCTCACCGCCGCCCGCGTGCGCGGCGGTGACCAGCCTGCACAGCCGGTCCCATCCCTCGGCCCCCTGCCCGGCGAGGAAGACGACACGCTGCGCCGATTCGTCGATGAAGGCACCTCCTCTGACGGGAGTACGGCGGCGGCGCACCGCGCTCCTCTCCTCCGGCCGCTCCGCCACCGCCAGATCCACCCCGTACACCGGGCGTACGCCGGCATCCGCGCTCGCCCGTGCGAAGCGGACCGCTCCGGCGAGGCCGTCCCGGTCGGTGAGCGCGACGGCGTCCATGCCGCGCTCCGCGGCGCGGCCGGCCAGCGTCTCGGGATGCGAGGCCCCGTATCTCATGGAGAATCCGGAGGCGACGTGCAGGTGCACGAATCCCGGCATCGCACGCACCTCCCGCCGCATCCGCACCTTGCCTGTCCTCGGTACACCCACCATAGACCAGTTTGTCGAACTCGCGTTCGAACGATTCGGGTGACGTTTCCTCGCAGCTCACCGGCGGTACGCGACCAGTGCGCGGCCACGCGGGCAGGGCCCGGGACCAGCGGTCGGCGGGGTGTCCGGCCGGAGTCCGGGACAGCGGGTTTCCGCGCCGGGAGAACCGCTCCCGCCACCGCGCACGGCGGTGTCACGATCGGCTCCATGACCCTCGAACGCGTTGCCGTGCTCTCCGACATCCACGGCGTCCTGCCCGCCCTGGAGGCGGTACTGGCCGAGCCGGACGTACGGGCCGCCGACGCGGTGGTGCTCGCGGGGGATCTCCTCGCCGGGCCGCAGCCCGTCGAGACGCTGGGACTGCTGCGCGATCTCGGCGACCGGGCCGTATGGATCAGCGGCAACGCCGACCGCGAACTGGTCGAACTCGCCCGCGGGGACGCGGGCAGGCCCGGCGCCGGCCCCCTGCCCATGGACGCGTGGGCGGCAAGGCAGCTGGGCACGGCGGACATCGGATTCCTGGCAGGGCTGCCGCCGACCGCACGCCTGGAGGTCGCCGGGCTCGGCCCGGTGCTCTTCTGCCACGCCACCCCACGCGACGACGCCGAGGTGGTGCTCGTCGACTCCCGGCCCGCGCGCTGGGCCGAAGTGCTGGCAGACGTGGACGCGGACGTACGGGCGGTGGTGTGCGGCCACACCCACATGCCGTTCGTACGGCTCACCCATGGGCTGCTGGTCGTCAACCCCGGGAGCGTCGGGATGCCGTACGGACGCCCCGGCGCGCACTGGGCGCTGCTCGGCCCCGGCGATTCGATGACCCTGCGCCGGACCGTGTACGACTACGCGGCGGCCTGCGCCCGCATCGCGGCCGAGTCGGCGTTCGAGGGTGCGGCGGAGTGGGCGGAGGAGTACGTGCACGCGCGCAACAGCGCCGAGGACGCGCTCGCCGCCTTCGGGCCGCTCGACGGCCGTGCCCGCTGATCACGGCCGCGTGTGACCGATGTCAAAGAAGTGGCCGACCGTAGAGGCGGCAGGGCAGGGTAGAAGAGCCAGCGCCCGGCCCGTGGGCACACCGCAGACGGGCAGGGCCCGGACCCACTCGCACAGGACATGCACAGAAGGAGCCCCATGAGGATCGGGATCGTCGGAGCCACCGGCCAGGTCGGCAGCGTGATGCGGGAGATTCTGGCCGAGCGGAAACTCCCCGTGGAGCAGCTGCGTCTGTTCGCCTCCGCCCGTTCCGCCGGGCGCACCCTCCCCTGGCAGGGCGGGGAGATCACCGTCGAGGAAGCGACCGCCGCCGACTACTCGGGTCTGGACGTCGTGCTGTTCTCCGCCGGCGGGTCGACGTCGAAGGCCATCGCGGAGAACGTCGCCTCGCAGGGCCCGGTCGTCATCGACAACTCCTCCGCCTGGCGGCTCGACCCCGAAGTGCCGCTCGTCGTCTCCGAGGTGAACCCGGACGCGGCCAGGCGCCGCCCGAAGGGCATCATCGCCAACCCGAACTGCACCACCATGGCCGCCATGCCCGTGCTGCGTCCGCTGCACGACGAGGCCGGGCTCACGGGTCTTGTGGTCGCCACCTATCAGGCGGTCTCCGGCAGCGGTCTGGCCGGCGTCGCGGAGCTGAACGAGCAGGCGGGCAAGGCCGTCGAGAGCGACGCGACGCGGCTGACGTTCGACGGCGACGCCGTGGACTTCCCGGAGCCGGACAAGTACGAGCGTCCGATCGCCTTCAACGTGCTGCCGATGGCCGGTTCGATCGTCGACGACGGCCTGGACGAGACCGACGAGGAGCAGAAGCTCCGCAACGAGAGCCGGAAGATCCTCAACATCCCCGGCCTGAAGGTGTCCGGCACTTGCGTGCGCGTGCCCGTCTTCACGGGCCATTCCCTCCAGGTCAACGCCCGCTTCGAGCGGCCGGTCACGCCGCAGCGCGCGCGTGAACTGCTGGCGGCGGCACCGGGCGTGGAGCTCTCCGACATCCCCACGCCGCTCCAGGCCGCGGGCAAGGACGCGAGCTACGTCGGCCGTATCCGCACCGACGAGACCGCCGAGCACGGCCTCGCGCTCTTCCTCGCCAACGACAACCTCCGCAAGGGCGCGGCGCTGAACGCCGTGCAGATCGCGGAGCTGGTCGCCGCCGAGTGAGCTGACACGGGCGAAGCCCCGTAGACGGAACGACGGAACCCCCGGGCCGTGCCCGGGGGCTCCGCGTGTGTGCTGTGACGCTGGTCAGTGCGGGATCACACCGGACGCGTCAGGTGCCGGGACTTCAGGGAAGCTCCGCACCCGAGGCCTCGAGGGCCGTCGTCACCGGCTGGAAGAAGGTCTCGCCGCCGGAGGAGCAGTCGCCGCTGCCGCCGGAGGTCATGCCGAGAGCCTTGTCACCGGCGAAGAGGGAGCCGCCGCTGTCGCCGGGCTCGGCGCAGACGTCGGTCTGGATCAGACCGTTGACGGTGCCCTCGGGGTAGGAGACGGAGGCGTCCACGGCGCTGACCGTGCCGTCGTGGACCTGGGTGGTGCTGCCGCTGCGGGTGACCTCCTGGCCGACCTCGGCCTCGGCAGCCGCCGTGATCTCCTGGGTGCCGCCGTCGTAGAGGTTGACCGAGCTCGGGTGGTCGACCTCGGCTGTGTACGTGGCGATGCCCCAGTCGGCACCCGGGAACTCGCCGTCGCCGCTCTCGGCGATCGGCTCGCCGCCCTCGCTCTCCGACCAGCTGGCGATCGCGGTTGTGCAGTGGCCCGCCGAGAGGAAGGCAGGCTCGCCGTTCAGCGTGACGTTGAAGCCGAGCGAGCAGCGTCCGCCGTCGCCGTGGATGGCGTCGCCACCGGCGATCTTGGTGGTGAACTCACCCGCGCTGCGCTTCAGTTCGACCTTGCTGCCCTCGGCCTTGGCCTGCTTCTTCAGCTTGGCCAGCTTCTCGCCCTTGACCGTCTTGTCGGCGGTGATGACGACCTTGTTGGACTTCACGTCCACGGCGCGGGAGGTGCCGGTGACGTCGTTCTTCGTCAGGGAGTCCTTGACCGACTTCAGCTGGGCCATCGTGTGCTGGACGATCTTGGCCTCGGCGCCTGCCGCCTCGACCTTCTTCTTGGCGGCCTGGTCCGTGACGTTGACGACGAGCTTCTTGGCCTTCGCGTCGTAGAACGAACCGGCGTCACCCTTGACGTCCGACGTGAGCTTCGAGGCGAGCTTCGAAGCCGACGTGCTGGACAGCGTCTTGAGGCTCGGCGAAGCCTCTTCCGCAGCGTTGGCTGTCGACAGGGTCAGCGATCCGGCGACCAGCGCTGCGACGCCCGCGCCGGCTATGACCATCTGCCGCTTCGATATCTTCTTCAACTCTGAACCTCCAGTGGGGGGTTGAGGCCGCCCTTGCATTTGAGAGGACAGCCCCGGAGGGAAGTACGGACACAGCCTTCCTTGCCGGCTTCCGCGGCCGAAGGAAGGGCGCGTCCATGCCAACTCGTACCCACGAGTATTACGAGAATCGCTGTTACCGCACAAGGCCGAGTAAGCGACGGCCTGTGAAAAGTCGCACCGTTGCAGGTCGACCGTACACAGCACAACTCAACCCGTCGATCCCTTGTTTGAACGCAAGGGGCGGCAACAGGGAGGAACATGGCTCCAACTGGCACAACAAGCGTACTTGTCCCGTTCTGTCCACCGATTCCTGTCTGAGATACGGGATTTCTTCCAGAGCCGGCCAGGGCTCTTCCGGAACGGTCGGGAATTCCATCGCGCGCCGTTGTTCCGCGCGTTCACCGCCGCTTTCCGGCCACCATCCGCAGGAGTACTCCGGCCCGTTACCGGCTCCCTGCGGCACCTTGCTTCGCTTCACGGCCACCGGATGTCACAGGCGGCCTTCACCGCCGGACCGCGCTCCGGCAGTGGCGGCCGTACGGAATTCCCCCAGGCCCATGTCAACGCGGCTCTGCCGCCCGGAACATGGGCCGCGACGGCCCGGAGGGGATTCCGAACACCCCTTCTCCGCCTCCCTGTTGACCCCTCGCACAGTGTTTCGTACGCGTCGCACAGCGGCATCACACTGGCGGCAGGTCACCATGGTGTGCGGGGCCATCCGCACCCGTCTGCTCTCCCGCCCGCACCGGCGGGGGCGCGCACGACTTGCACACCGTCACCACGCGTGCCCCACAAGTTCCTTGACCCGGCACCATGAGTTCTGCACCAGTAACGTCACGAAACCCGTACTGGGCATGTATCCACTTGGCGCAACATCCGCATCATGGACGACCATAGAGATGCGGACTCCCGGGGGGGAGCTCGAAGTGACTGCGGACGGACCGCGCAGAGGAGAGGAGGCGTCCATGGGATCGGTGCGCAAGGCGAGTGCCTGGCTGGGCCTCGTCGACGACAGCGAAATGCGTTACTACGACGACGACTACGCCGAGGGGCCGGAGCCCGGTGACGCCGCCCAGGAGCCCTGGGTCACGGACCCGCGGATCCGGGTGACGGCGGAGGCCGCTCAGGATCAGGGCACCCGGATCGCGACCGTCACGCCCGACGGCTTCCGCGATGCGCGCGGTATCGGTGAGCTGTTCCGCGACGGGGTTCCCGTCATCATCAACCTCACGATGATGGAGTCCGCGGACGCAAAGCGCGTCGTGGACTTCGCCGCCGGTCTGACCTTCGGGCTCCGGGGGTCCATCGAGCGGGTCGCGACGCGGGTGTTCCTGCTGACGCCCGACGACTACAGGATCGTCGGCAGCGAGAACCGCCGCGCCGCCGAGGGCGGCTTCTTCAACCAGAGCTGACACGGGCCGAAGGCGAAGTCGCCGTCCTCCCCCGGAGGTTCGACACCGGCGGGCAGCAGGCCGGCGCCGTCGGTCCGCGCGCCGTGAAACCGTGCGCGGACGGCGTCACGGGCGGGTGATCCCGCTCGGCAGAAGGTCGTTGCCGCCGCCGTGCTCCTGCTCGTGTCCGCGATCGTGACCGCTCTCACGCCGATGGCCGTCGCCGTTCCCGCGGCCCTCTCCACTGCCGTTGCCGTTGCCGTTGCCGTTGGAGGATTCGGCCGACGGGGACGGCGGGGGAACCGCTCCGGCCCGCTCCCGGCTCCCGTCCGCCTGCCGCGGCACTCGCTTGCGCACGGAGTGCGCGGGCGCGCTTCCCTCACCGCCGTCGGTCTCCCGGGCGGCACGGGTCACGGGCTCCTGTCCGTCCGCTCGGCCCTGGCCCGCCCCGTCCGCGGCGGTGCTGCCGTCCGCGGCGGTCTCCTCATCCGCCTCGCCGGGAACGCCGGTCTCCATGGTGCGCGGCAGCCTGAGCGCCGCCAGCACCCCGAGCAGCAGCAGTCCGGCGCTGGCGATCAGCGTGACGTGCATGCCGTGGACGAAGGCCTCCCGCGCCGCCGACCGGAGCGCGTCCCCCGCGGGATCACCGAGCCGCGCCGCGATGCCGTACGCCTCACCCAGCGAATGGCTCGCGTCGCCCTTCGCCGCGGCGGAGACACCGGGCACATCGCGCACGCCCGGCGCGTACGCGGCGTTCATCACGCTGCCGAGCACCGCGATGCCCATGCCGGCGCCCAGCTGGTAGGCCGTCTCCCCGATAGCCGCGGCCCCGCCGGAGCGGGAGGGGGGCGCCTCGTTGAGCATCGACTCGTAGCAGCCGAAGAGCGTGGTCTCCAGACCGAAGCCCAGCAGCACGAACCCGCCGACGAGCAGCACCGGCCTGTCCTCCTGACCGAGGCCGGTCAGGCAGAGCACGGCCGCGATCGTGAGCAGGAATCCGAGGCCGACCATGCGCCGCGGACCCAGCAGCCCCAGCAGCCGGGAGCCGACGAGCCCGGCGGCGATGGCCGCGAGCGAGAGCGGCAGCAGCCGCAGGCCGGTCTGCAGCGGCGAGAGACCGAGCACGAGCTGCAGGTACTGGGCGGCGATCAGCGCCAGCCCGACGAGGGCGAGCACGGTGAGCACGATGCAGCCCACCGCCGTGCCGAAGGCGCGGCGCGCGACGGTACGGACGTCGATGAGCGGGTACGTGCGCCGCCGCTGCCTCCGTACGAACACCCCGAGCAGGGCCAGGCCGGTGAGCAGCGGCACGGCCGTGCCCGGCTCGAAGGGATGGCCGGCCCCCGCGTGCTTGACGCCGAGGATGACGCCGAAGAGGCCGCCCGCAGCCACGACGGCGCCGAGCAGGTCCCACGGCCCTTCACGGGTGCCGGTGGACTCGGGAAGCAGCCAGCGCCCGACGAGCAGCCCCGCGGCCATCAGCGGAAGGTTGACGAGGAAGACCGAGCCCCACCAGAAGTGCTCCAGGAGCAGGCCGCCGACGAGCGGCCCCACCGCGGCGCCGACCGCCGCGACCGCGCTCCAGATGCCGATCGCGAGGGCCCGCTCACGGCGGTCGGGGAAGACGTGCCGGAGGATCGACAACGTCGCGGGCATGATCATCGCGCCGCCGACACCCAGCAGGGCCCGTGCCCCGATGAGCATGCCCGGTGTCTGTGAGTAGGCGGCCAGGGCCGAGGCGACCGCGAAGAAGGCGTAGCCGAAGAGCAGCACCCGGCGCCGTCCGACGCGGTCGCCGAGTGTGCCGAAGAGGATCAGCAGGGAGGCGCAGACGAGCGGGTAGGCGTCCACGATCCACAGCAGCTCGACGGAGCCGGGCCTGAGCTGTTCGGAGACGGCCGGCACCGCCACGTGCAGCACTGTGGCGTCGATGGCGACCAGCAGCAGACTGGCGCAGAGGACGACGAGGACGGTCCACCGGTTCACTCGGGGCCCGGCGCCGGCGAGGGGCCGGGCAGCCCCGTGCGCGGGAACGTCCGCCGCCTCTCCGGCTCCGGCCGTGGTCGTGCCGGACATCTGCGCACCTCCTTCTCGCGCTCGCGCCTTCGGTACGTGGGGGATCACCGGGCCCGCTGCCGACGTCTGCCCCGCGAGCGGGGCCGGAACGCACTGCTGCCCGGCACGGAAGGACGAGTGGCCGTCAGGGTACGCGAGTCTGCCAGGCGACCGCGTGGCGGATCTCACCCGCCGTCCCACCTGCCCCGGAGGCGGCACACGCGTGCCGCACCTCCCGGCCCAGGAGCCCCGCTGCGTCAACTCGCGGGCCCGGAACGGGAATCCGGCGGGAAAAGAAGAACCGAATTCCCCACCGACCGGCGGTGAACAGAATTTCCGGAGCGTGTTGGCCGCCCCCGCGTGCGCCCGCACCCGGAATACGGTGTCTAAACCCCGGATAAGCTGCGGGAATTCACCTGCACAAACGCCTCGGTGAGACACACTCCACATCACATCGTCATCACGAACGCCCGTCGCGTGTGCGGTCAGCTTCCACAGCCGTTGTAACGTCGACTGGGTGCGTACCGACCGACTGCTCGCCCGGCTGGAACAAGAGCCCGAGCGACCGAGCAACCGCGATGTCCCGCGGATGAGCCGAACCCGCAAGCTGTTGTTCGGCACCACCTCGGCGCTCTATGCGGTGATTGTCGTCGCCGTGCTGATCCGGGCAGATCTGGTGCGGCTCGACTGGCAGGTGATGCTCTTCAGGCCGTACAAGCAGTGGCCGGAAGTGCACGAGTTCCTCGACTACTTCGTCGTCCTCGGACAGCGCGGCCCGACCGCGGTACTCGTCGCCGCCTGGCTCGGCTGGCGGTCGTGGCGGCAGCGCACACTGCGCCCGCTGCTGGTACTCGGCACCGCGCTGCTGGCGCTCAACGTCACTGTCGGGGCTGTGAAAATCGGCCTCGGCAGACTCGGGCCGCACTATGCGACCACCGTCGGATCTGGCGAACTCTTCGCCGGCGGAGACATATTTCCCTCAGGTCATACGGCCAACGCCGTTGTGACCTGGGGCATTCTGGCTTATCTCGCCACCACGCCACGGGCCCGCAGGGTGCTGTCGGTGGTCGCCGCGTTCTTCGCCCTCGGCGTCGGCGCGACAACCGTCTACCTCGGCACCCACTGGGTCAGTGACGTGCTGCTCGGCTGGGCGGCCGGACTGCTCATCCTGCTCGGGCTGCCGTGGGCCGAGCCCGTCATCGCCTGGGCGGAGGACCGCATCCAGGCATGGAGGGACCGCCGGCGCACCGCGAGTCCCGGCGGCCGCCGTCTCGTGCCCTCGCCGCTCTCCCCCGTCACGCGGCAGTCGCTGCTGCCTTCGCGCCGGGGTCTGCCGGCCGAGGAGATGGCGGTGCAGGACGAGGGCCAGCACGGCGAGACCGCGGTCATCGCCGGCCGCGCCCCCGCCTCGTCCTCGTCGGGGACGGGCATCGGGGCGGCGAGGCTGTACCACCCGGCCGGACGTCAGCACCCGCTGCGGGCCGAACGGGCGCCGGTCAGCCCTCAGCCGCCCGTCGGGCCGCGCCGCCAGTACTCGGACCGCTCACTGCCGCGCACAGCCCATCTCGGGCCGCGCGGCAGGTAGCCGGAAGCCCGTAAGCCGACAGCAGGCGGCCCCGGTGCCCTGAAGAAGGGCACCGGGGCCGCCTGCTGTGCTGCGAGGCCGCGCCGCGCCTGCGGGGCCGCCTCGCCGCGGGATCAGCCCTTCCAGCAGCGCACGACGTTCCCCGTGCTCTTCTCGACGGCGAAGTTGAGCCGTCCGCTCAGATACTCCATGGTGATGATCGCGTCCGGCGGCAAAGACCGCACAGTCGCCCAGCCACGTGCGTACGCGCGTTCCTCGGCCGCTTCCGCCGAGAGCCCCACGTAGCTCTCCGGGTCGTCCTGCGGGTTGTCCTGGGCTGCGGATTCCGGTGCCATGCCGCCACCGTACCGCCGGAGGTCCCCGCCGTATCGTCAGCTCGTCACACTCTTGTCACAAGCTCCACGACGCGCCAGACCGTTCACCGTGTCACTCGTACGGGGCTTGTACGGAACTTTGCATTCTGACCCTTCTGCGCACGGATTCATTCGCCCGAATTCCCTCGCGGACGTGCCGTCAGAAAATGCCGGGCCCCCGTCAATTCCTCCCCGGGACTGTGATCCGGTAACACTGCGGAGGCGTGCGGAACTTGTGCGTCGCAACCGCTTGCACAATTCCGGCGTAACGAGCCTTTCCCCGCCGCTCCCTGCCCCGTACGGTGATCCGCTCCGTACGACGGGCAGCCGCGGCGAAGACAAGAGGAGCGGGCGGCGGGAAGGAACTGGCGGCAAGAAGCGGCAAGAAGGGGAAGGAAGTCCTCAACTTCCGCCGAGGGCACGGTCAAGCCTGTCGCGCAACGTCCTGACCTGCGAGAACAGCCCTTCTGGTGCGCGTACTTCGAAGTCGAATCCGAGCATCAGAATGTAAGGAAGGATCACTTCAAGCGAGGGCCCGCCGGTGCGCAGCAGACAGCTGTGCTCGTCGACCGCCTCCAAGGTGCCCGTGGACAGCGTGACCACCTGGGCCGCCCGCTCGACCGGCACCCGCAGCAGCACCGTCACATGCTCCGCGAAGGCCCTGACGGCCACGCCTTCGGACACCCACGCCGCCAGGTCCTCCGCGGGGCCGGTGCGGGGAGCGAACCGGGGACCGTGCGGCGGTGTGAGCGTGATGCGGTCGACCCGGAAGGTGCGCCAGTCCTCCCGCTCGGTGTCCCACCCGACGAGATACCAGCGCCGGTAGGTGCTGACCAGCCGGTGCGGTTCGACGATGCGCCGGCCGGTGGTGCCGTCGTGTGTCTCGTACGAGAAGCGGAGCTGCTGGTGATCGCGGCAGGCGTGGGCGAGTTCGGTGATGAGGGACGCCTCCACGGCGGGCCCGTGGTGCGCACGTGTCATCGGCACGGTGTAGGCGTTCAGCGCGTTCACGCGGCGGCGCAGCCGGTGCGGCAGCACCTGTTCGAGCTTCGCCAGCGCACGCGCGGAGGACTCCTCGATGCCCTGGACGCCGCCGCCCGCGGCACCCCGCAAGCCGACGGCGACCGCCACGGCCTCCTCGTCGTCGAGCAGCAGCGGGGGCAGTTCGGCACCGGCGCCGAGCTGGTAGCCGCCCGCCGTACCCGTACTGGAGTTGACCGGGTAGCCCAGGCCACGGAGCCGCTCGACGTCCCTGCGGACGGTGCGCGGGGTGACCCCGAGCCGTTCGGCGAGTTCGGCGCCGGACCATTCGCGTGGGGACTGCAGCAGCGAGAGCAGGCGCAGAAGCCGTGCCGATGTCTCGACCATGGGACTGAGTCTGCCACCTGTTGCGGACACCTTCTGTCCGCAACAGGTGGCAGACTCAGGGCGTGCTCTTCAACCGGCTACCAGCGGTACCAGCGGGCCCTCTTGCCTCCTGCACTCGTCGAGCGGAGCAGGAAGCCGAGCAGCCAGATCACCAGAACCGCAACGGCGATGTACCACAGCACCTCAAGCGCGAAGCCGAAGCCGAAAAGCAGCAACGCCAGGAGCAGTACGAGCAGTACGGGAACCATCGGGCAACACCTCCTGGCACGACGGGTGCCCCGCTGGGGATTTCTACACCGCTTCCGCGCAACTCACCCGCACCGACAGGTCGTTGTCGAGCGTGTAGTACGGCCTGACCGAGTGCACCGCGCCTTCCTCGCCCGTGACCCGCTGCGGCGGATAGCTGAAGATCTGCTTCTTGTCCGGAACGTCGTCGAGTATCCGGGCGATACGGACCGGCTCTTCGTCCGCGGACGGACGCAGCCACAGGTTCCACACCCGGCGCCCGGACGGCAGCGCGTCCAGGGGCAGCCGGACCGTGAAGCCCGGCCCGGCTTCCGCGCCTGGTGTGCGGCTGCTGTTCGTACCGGCGCCCGTACCGGCATCGCCGGTGCCCTCTACCCGCGCTTCGCCGTCCAGGGTCAGCGGTACGCGTACGGGCGCCTCGGCGGAGTCGCGCGGATGCGCCTCCAGGCATGCGGTGTCCGAGAGGCCGGCACCGTAGAGCCTGCCCCGCAGCACCATGCTCCCGTCGACCACGCGCAGCGGCCCCGCCTCCGCGTGGGGCCAGCGCAGCCATGAACGGACCGTGAGATTGCCGAGCTTGGTGGCGTAGGGGATGCGCACGCCCAGCCAGGTGCGGCCCTCGCGGGGGACCCGGTCGATGAGGGAACGCAGATCGTGCACTCCGGGCAGCAGCCGCTGCGGCTCCTCGCCCGCGAGGGCGAGATAGGCGTCCCAGCGCCCCTCGGGAAGGGTCATGATGCTCGGCAGCACGGCCCGCATGAGGGTCCCCCCAGGGGGCACGTCCCGGCCGAGCGATGGGGAGAAGCGAGGAGGAGTGCCCTCCGCCTCCGCGGGACCGAGCGGCAGCCGTACGGTGTCCGCCGGGCCCTCGCCGCCGCGCAGGCGCAGCAGCAGCGCCGCGTCGGCAGGCGGGCGTGCCGCCTGCCTGCCGGTCAGCCGCACGTCGAAGGTGAGGCCTCCGGCGCGGTCGGCGGTGCAGTCGGCGCGCGCACGTACGACCTCGGGCTCGGCGGCGGAATTTGCGGAGGGCGCGGCGTCGGCGGTCGTGCGGAGTCCGTTCTTCCCGGCGTTCGCCGCGGTCCTCGCTTCCCTGGCCGTCCGGCCCGGCCTGCCGGCCTTCTTGGCCTGCCCCCTCTTCGCCGGCCTCTCCGTTCTGGCCTTTCTCGCCGCGCGCCCGGCCGGAGCCGGAGCAGCGGCCGGTGCCGAAGCGGCCGTGGCCACCGCCGGTGCCTGGAACGCCCCCGTGGTTCCCGGGGCGCCGGTGACGTAGCTGGTCATGCCCGTCCTCCCTGCAGTGCGGGTCTCACGCCCTTGAGGGCGTAGTTGGCGGCGTCCTTGACGGCGTAGGCGCCGCCGAGCAGTGCTCCGCGTGCCCTGTGCACGGCGCCGCCGCGGCGGTTGACGAGGGCGGTCAGCAAGTCCTCGTAACGCGCGCCCACTTGCGCCGGGTCGAACCGGGACGAGGCCGCCAGCGCAGCCCGGCTCATACGCTGCCGCAGCGCGTCGTCGTTCATCAGCCGCAGCAGCGCGCCCGCGATCGCGGACTCATCCCCCACCGGCGCCAGAAGCCCGTCGACACCGTCACGGATGATCTCACCCGGCCCGTGCGGACAGTCGGTCGCCACGACCGGCAACCCGCACCGCATCGCCTCGACAATGGTCATCCCGAAGGACTCCAGACTCGACGTGACCGCCCCGATCGCACCCTTGGCCCACTCCGCCTCGATCGGATGCGCCGGCCCCATCAGGAACACATGGTTGTAGAGACCCAGTTCATCGATCAGCAAACGCAGCTTCTCCCGCTCACGCCCGCTGCCGTAGATACGCAGACCCCAGTCGGGCCGCTCGGCCACAACCCTGGCGAAAGCACGTATCAACACGTCATACCGCTTCGCCGGAGCAAGCCGCCCCGCCGCCACAACCCACTTCCCCGTGCCGTCCGCAGGACGGACGTCCGGTTCGGGAACGCTGTTGGGCAGCGCCTCGATCCGCACCCCCGGCAGCCGCAGAATCCTGCGGTAATCACGCGCGTCGGCCTCCGTCACCGTCGTGACCGCATCCAGCCGCGGATACGTACCACGGAGCATCAGCTTCAGCCGCGCCGGATGCGTGGCAAGCGTCAAATGCTCCTGCCCCACACGCGCCGGACCCCGGCGGGTCTGCCGGGCGATGTGCGCGTTGAGCCCCGGACGCGTGCCGATGACCACATCGGCAGCCGTGGTCCGCAGATCCTCACCGATACGCCGGTCGGTCAGCGGACTGTACTGCGGAAACCGCCCGTCACCACGCGGGAACACCCGCGCCGGCAGGGCATGTTCCGGATCGCCCCCCTCATAGCCGGAGCTGTGCCGACGCATATCCACCAACGACCGCAGCCGCACCCGCGGCCCCGGATCGAAGAACGGCCGGTCCCGGTACCGGAAGACCGACACAACCTCCACCTCATGCTGTTCGGCCAACGTCCGCGCCAGATTGAACGTCGTCCGGATCGTTCCCCCCATACCAAACGCACTATTGATCAAAAACGAGATGTGCATTCTGCCCCGACTCCCACCCATATCGAGCGTTCGTTTCCCCCAATTGCCCATCAGTCACTGGCTAGACGGGCGTGGAACGGGGATGGTTGGCCGCTATCGAGGCTTTGTTCCAGAAGAGTTCCGACATCGTGAAGAAGATTCGGGAACTTCCTTCGCCGATCCGGCGTCTGAGCGGTCCCGGCCCGGTCCTGCCCGGCGGTCCGATTCCGCACCAGCTCACGCGTGACCGGGACCACGGCTCCCCCGTTGTTCATACGGACAAGAACCGAACGCCCAGGGAGCCCCCGTGTCCCCCATGCTCGATGTCAGCGACGACGTACGCGCCGAGATCGGCGATGATGAAGCCAACCGGCTGCTCGCGGGCGACAACGCCCCGGGCAGCTACGACTGCACCTCGTGCCGCGCTCCGGGCGACACGGGCCAAGTCCGCACCAGCACCGTCCTGTTCGTCGGCGACGAGACGGCGGTGCTCGCCTTCGCACACGCCACGTGCATCCCCTCCCAGGTGGTCAAGGTCACCGAGGAGGAGGTGCAGGGCGCCGTCCGTACGATCACCGCCGACGCCGCGGCCGCCGCCCAGACCGCGTCCCCGGGCAGCGCCGGACCGGCACACAGAGCCGTCCCCGCGCACGCGTCTCCGGTGGCACCGCCAGCAGCCCCCGGCGGTGCCACCGCGCCTCCCGCCGGCCACGCTCCCGTCACCGGCCCGGGTGGCCCCGTCGGGCCCGGAGGTCCCGTCGGTCAGGGCGGTCCCGTCGGACCCGCAGGTCAGGGAGGTGCGATGGCCCCGGCAGCCGTGCACACCCCGGCGCACACGCCCTCCTACGGCCCCGAGTACGCCCAGGCGCCGGTCCCCGGCCCCGCCCGACCGGCCGCCGCCACGCAGCAGCCGGCACCGGAGCGGGCGGTGCTCGGCGTCACCTGCGGACAGGTCCTGATCGAGGACACGGTGTACGCGGCAGTCGTGGTGGAACCCACGGCCCGCATCGCCCGCCCCGGTTCGGACGGACAGGGCGACGACTTCCTGCCCCTCCTCGTCGAGCAGGGCTTCCTGCCGGTCACCGGCCTCACCCAGGCCCCGGCACCCGTACCGGGATGGTCGGTGCTCGTCGCCATGGGCCAGCTGCACGCGATCCTGCAGCCGCCCACCGGCAGCAGCGTCCAGCAGAACATCTGGTGGCAGGCGCACCAGGCGCTGCCCGTCACGGACGGATGGCGCAACTCGGCGAACCAGAGCAACACGGTGCTCGTCTACGCCGCTCCCGTCGGCGCCATCGGGCAGCAGCCCCGTGAGGACCTGCTCCGCGAGGCGCTGGTGCAGGCAGCCGCCCAGGGCGTGCTCGTGGGTGCGGCCATGCCGCTCGCCGGGGCCTGACGGCGCAGCGGGGAGCCAGGGCGTGCGGATTCGCACGCACGGTCCACGGCACACCCCTGCGAACAGGTCATTCGACGCACCGCCCCGCATCCGCGGGGCGGTGCCGTCGTTGGCCCAGACGTGCAGCCTTACGAACCTTCCCGAGCTCCCCGTCCCTATCGCGACCACGGCAGAGGCCCCGGCCTGGGCATTCCGGCCATGCGGCCCAGCCACGACGGCCCCGCCGACAACGCCTCCTCCACACCCATCTACGACGCCCTGTACGCGGAGTACAGCAGGCTCTTCCGTACGCTTCCCGGCGACCGCACGGGCGAGGAGGAGCTGCGCTTCGAGGGCTTCGGCACGGTGCACGGCACCGGCACCGGCAGCTGGGGCGGCGACGGCTGGCGCAGCGACGAATGGCCGAGCCAGTCGCTGCCGCGGCACGCACTCCGCGTACCGGCGGCTCTGCCGCCCGGCCCGCGCGACGGCCAGGCGTACTGACCTTCCCTGCCTTCGGCGGGGGTGCCCCCACCTGCCTTCGGCGGGCGTGCCCCTGCCCGGTCCCGGCGGCCGTTCCGGGGCCGGGACCGGGGGCCTCGCAGGCCCCCGGTCCCCGTTACTTCTTCTTGCCGCGCTTCTCCCGCACCCGCACCGACATGTGCACCGGCGTCCCGTCGAATCCGAACTCCTCGCGCAGACGCCGCTCGACGAACCGCCTGTAACCCGCCTCCAGAAAGCCCGAGGCGAAGAGCACGAACCGCGGCGGACGGGTGCCCGCCTGCGTCCCGAAGAGGATGCGGGGCTGCTTGCCGCCCCGTACGGGGTGCGGGTTCGAGGCGACGATCTCACCGAGGAACGAGTTCAGCTTCCCCGTCGGCACCCGCGTCTCCCAGCCCTCGAGTGCGGTCTCGATGGCGGGCACCAGCTTCTCCATGTGGCGCCCCGTGCGGGCGGAGATGTTCACGCGGGGCGCCCAGCGGACCTGCACCAGGTCGCGCTCGATCTCCCGCTCCAGATAGAAGCGGCGCTCCTCGTCCAGGTTGTCCCACTTGTTGTAGGCGATGACGAGCGCCCGTCCTGCCTCCACCGCCATGGTGATGATGCGCAGGTCCTGAACGCTGATCGCCTCGGTCACATCGATCAGTACGACCGCGACCTCGGCCTTCTCCAGCGCTGCCGCGGTGCGCAGCGACGCATAGTAGTCGGCGCCCTCCTGCAGGTGCACACGGCGGCGGATGCCGGCCGTGTCGACGAACATCCAGCTCTTCCCGGCCAGTTCGATCAGTTCGTCGACCGGGTCGCGGGTGGTGCCGGCCGTCTCGTCGACGACGACGCGCTCCTGCTTTGCGACCTTGTTCAGCAGCGAGGACTTGCCGACGTTCGGACGGCCGATGAGCGCGATCCGCCTCGGGCCGCCGGCTCCGCCCCTGCCGAAGGTCTGCTCCGGCGCTTCGGGCAGCGCCTCCAGCACGACGTCGAGCAGGTCGCCCGTGCCGCGTCCGTGCAGGGCCGAGACGGGGTGCGGTTCGCCGAGCCCGAGCGCCCACAGATAGGTCGCGTCGGCCTCCCCGTTCGGGCCGTCGACCTTGTTGGCGCACAGCACGACGGGCTTCCCGGCCTTGCGCAGCATGCGTACGACGGCCTCGTCCGTGTCCGTCGCACCGACCTGGGCGTCCACGACCAGCACCACGGCGTCCGCCGCCTCGACGGCGAACTCCGCCTGGGCCGCGACGGTGGCCTCCATGCCCAGCACGTCCTGCTCCCAGCCGCCGGTGTCCACGAGCTTGAAGCGGCGGCCTGCCCACTCCCCCTCGTAGCTCACGCGGTCGCGGGTCACGCCGGGACGGTCCTCGACGACGGCCTCACGGCGGCCGAGGATCCGGTTCACCAGCGTCGACTTGCCGACATTGGGTCGCCCGACGACGGCCAGCACGGGCAGCGGGCCCTGCGAGGCCTCCTCCAGGGCGTCCTCCACCTCCTCGGCGTCGAACCCCTCTTCGGCGGCGAGCTCCATGAACCGGTCGAACTCGGCGTCGCCGAGCTCACCGTGGTCGTGCCCGGGCTCGTACACGCCGTGCTGTTCCTTCTCGTCCATGCGTTCTCGTCCTCGTCGTTCATGTTCAGGTGGTCCGCCGCCGTGCGGATGCTCCGCGCGGCGGCTGCTGCAAGTCTGCCGGGACACGGCCTGCGGATGCCGGGGGCCGGACACCGGTTGCCGTCAGCGTCCCGTCTGCCGCCGTGCGTCGGCCAGATGGTCGGTCAGGTGGCGCTGGATGCGTACGGTCGCCTCGTCCAGCGCCGCACGCGTACGGCGACCGCTGCCGTCTCCCGCCTCGAACGGGTCGCCGAAGACGACGTCGACACGGCTGCGCACCGCCGGGAGAGCCTTCACGAGGCGGCCCGGACGGTCGTTGCTGCCGAGCACCGCCACCGGAACGACCGGCGCCCCCGAGCGTACGGCGAAGTAGGCCAGACCCGAACGCAGCGAGGCGAAGTCGCCCTCGCCGCGGGTTCCTTCGGGGAAGATGCCCATCACGCCTCCCCGCTCCAGCACACCCAGGGTGCCGGTGACGGCGGCCCTGTCGGTGCTGCCGCGGTCGACCGGAATCTGACCGATGCCGCGGAGGAACGGGCCGAGAGGGCCGATGAACGCCTCCTGCTTGATGAGGAAGTGCACGGGCCGCGGGGAGGTCCCCATCAGCATCGGGCCGTCGACGAAGTGCGAATGGTTGACGGCGAGGATCGCGGGCCCGCTCGGCGGTACGCGCCAGGCACCCAGCACGCGCGGACGCCACAGGCCGTGCATCACGCCCAGGCCGATCCGGCGGCCGGCCGCTGCTCCTCGCGTGCCGGGCGCGGAACCGGTCGATGTCACTTGGAGATCTGCCCCGCCTTCGCCTCGGCCTTCGCGGCGGCGGCCTTCCCGACGAGCGTGACGACGCACTCGACGACCTGCTCCAGCGTGAGCTGGGTGGTGTCCACCTCGACCGCGTCGTCGGCCTTCTTCAGCGGGGACGTCTTACGGCCGCTGTCGGCGGCGTCCCGCTTGATCAGGGCCTCCTGGGTGGCCGAGAGGCCCGCTGCGTCCTTGCCCTTCAGCTCCCCGCTGCGGCGGGAGGCGCGGGCCTCGGGAGACGCGGTGAGGAAGATCTTGATGTCGGCGCCGGGGAGGACGGTCGTGCCGATGTCCCGGCCCTCGACGACGATGCCCCCGGCCGCTCCGGCCGCGATGGAACGCTGCAGCGCCGTGATCCGCGTCCGCACCTCGGGGACGGCGCTGACCTGGCTGACGGCCGCGGTGACCTCCTGGGTGCGGATGGGACCGGAGGCGTCCGTGCCGTCGACGGCGATGGTGGGGGCGGCCGGGTCGGTGCCGGAGTCGATGACGGGCCTGGCCGCGGCGGCCGCGACGGCAGACGCGTCGTCCACGGGAACGCCGTTCGTCAGCATCCACCAGGTGATCGCCCTGTACTGCGCGCCCGTGTCCAGGTAGCTGAGGCCGAGCTCGGAGGCGACGGCCTTGGAGGTGCTGGACTTGCCCGTGCCGGAGGGGCCGTCGATGGCGACAATCACTGCAGACACGCTGTGGGGGACCTTTCTCGAACACGGGCAGGGACGGCGCCGGCCGTACCGGCCGCGGGGACAAGGCTACCGGCTCGGATGAGGGCGTATTCCCGCCGCCCTGACACGGACTGCGCGGGTTCGCGGCCGCTGCCCACGGCGCCGACGGACCCCGGCACGAACTGGGCAGGAGGGTCCGGCACCGGCACTCCTGGTCACCGCTGCGGCGAGGCATGTGGAAGTGCCGGCGCCGCTGCCGGCACCCGTGCGCTCACTGCTGCCGGAGCGACCAGCCACGGTCGCGCAGCGCCGCCTCCAGCGCCGAGGCCGCGCCTGGCTCGACCATCAGCTGCACATGGCCGGCCTGCTGACCCGTCGCGTGCTCGATGCGTACGTCCTCGATGTTGACGCCGGCGGCCCCGGCGTCCGCGAAGATGCGGGCCAGCTCCCCCGGCCGGTCGCTGATGAGGACCGCCACGGTCCGGTACGCCGCCGGTGCCTGGCCGTGTTTGCCCGGCACCCTCGCCCGGCCCGCGTTGCCGCGGCGCAGCACGCTCTCGATGCCGGCGACGCCGCCGCCCCGCTTCTCCTCGTCGGCCGAGCCGAGCGCGCGCAGCGCCCGTACGGCCTCGTCGAGGTCGCCGGCCACGTCGGCGAGGATGTCCGCGACCGGGCCGGGGTTCGCGGCGAGGATCTCCACCCACATCGCGGGGTCGGAGGCGGCGATGCGGGTGACGTCGCGGATGCCCTGTCCGCACAGGCGTACGGCCGTCTCGTCCGCGGCCTCCAGGCGGGCCGCGATCATGCTGGAGAGCAGCTGCGGGGTGTGCGAGACCAGCGCGACGGCACGGTCGTGCGCGTCGGCGTCCATCACGACGGGGACGGCGCCGCACAGCGCGATCAGTTCCAGCGCGAGGTTGAGCACCTCGGTGTCGGTCTCGGTGGTCGGCGTGAGCACCCATGGCCGTCCCTCGAAGAGGTCGGCGGTGGCGGCCAGCGGCCCGTTCTGCTCGCGGCCGGACATGGGGTGAGTGCCGAGGTAGCCGACGAGGTCGCCGCCCGCTTCGAGCAGCTCACGCCGTGGGCCGCCCTTGACGCTGGCCACGTCGATGCACGCCCGGGCAAGACCACGGCGCTGCACGTCCGCCGTCACGGGGGCCACGTGCGCCGGCGGTACGGCCACGATCGCGAGGTCGACGGAGACGTCCGGCTCACCGGCCGTACCCGCCCCGAGCGCCGCGGCCGTACGGACGCGTTCGGGGTCGAGATCGCTCAGGTGCACCCGCACGCCGCGCCCGGTGAGGGCGAGCGCGGCCGAGGTGCCGATGAGACCCGTGCCGACGACGAGAGCTGTACGCATTACTGGGCGATGTCCTTGCGGAGTTCGGCTGCTGCCCCGAGGTAGACGTGGTTGATCTGCGACTTCGGCACATCCGACTCGACGTGCGCCAGCACCCGCACCACGCGCGGCATGGCACCGGTGACGTCCAGTTCCTGCGCGCAGATCAGCGGAACGTCCACGATGCCGAGCTTACGTGCGCCGGCCGCCGGGAAGTCGCTGTACAGGTCGGGGGTGGCCGTGAACCAGACGCTTATGAGGTCGTCCGAGGTGAGGCCGTTGCGCTCCAGAACGCTCGTCATCAGCGCCGAGACCTGATCGTGCATGTGGCCGGATTCGTCCCGCTCCAGCTGGACGGCTCCCCGTACCGCTCGTACCGCCACCTCTGCTCCGCTCCTGCCCGCCGTGATGCGCTGTGCCCGGCTGCCCGTCCGCTGCCTGCCCGGCTGCCGCCGGCCGCTGACAGCGTAGATCGCCGGGGGAAACGCCCGTCGGGGCGGCCCGCACACTGAGACGGCCGCACGCGAGGACGCCGGCACCCATGGGCGCCGGCGTCCCGTGGGACCGGCCGGCTCAGAGACCGACCTCGTTCATCAGCATGCCGACCTCGGTGTTGGTCATGCGGCGCAGCCAGCCCGACTTCTGGTCGCCGAGCGCGATGGGCCCGAAACGCGTACGGACCAGCCGTTCCACCGGGTAGCCGGCTTCCGCCAGCATGCGGCGGACGATGTGCTTGCGGCCCTCGTGCAGGGTGACCTCCACGAGGTAGTTCTTGCCGGTGTTCTCCACGACCCGGAAGTGGTCGGCGCGGGCGTGGCCGTCGTCCAGCCGGATGCCGTCCTTCAGACGCTTGCCGAGGTCACGCGGCAGCGGGCCCTGGATCGCTGCGAGATACGTCTTCTTCACCCCGTAGCGGGGGTGGGTGAGCCGGTGGGCCAGCTCGCCGTGGTTGGTGAGAAGTATGAGGCCCTCGGTCTCGGTGTCGAGCCGGCCGACGTGGAAGAGGCGGGTCTCCCTGTTCTGCACGTAGTCGCCGAGACACTGGCGGCCGTCCGGGTCCTCCATCGACGCCACGACGCCCGAGGGCTTGTTGAGCGCGAAGAAGACATGCGACTGGGAGGCGATAGTCAGCCCGTCGACCTTGATCTCGTCCTTGTCGGGATCGACGCGGAGGCCCTGCTCGACGACGACGCTGCCGTTGACCTCGACCCTCGCCCGCTCGATCAGCTCCTCGCAGGCGCGGCGCGAGCCCATGCCTGCGCGGGCCAGCACCTTCTGCAGCCGCTCGCCCTCCTGCTCGCCGAAGGTCTTCGGCAGCTTCCGGGCCGGCTTGGTGTGCCGGGCGCGGTTGCGCTCCTCGACCTGCGCCTCGTACTCGCGGGGGCGCGAGGGCGCGGAGGCGTTCCGGGCGCGGGCCTTGGGGGCTCCGCTGCCGGTGACCTTGCGGGGGCCGCTCTTCGCCGCGTTCTTCGCCGCGACGCTCCTCGCGGCCGCGCCGCGCGCCGCGGGAGTCCTGGGGCCGCTCTTCGGCCCGCCCTTGGATCCGCTCTTCGGACCGGCATCCGGGCCGGCGCCCTTGCGGCCGCTCCCGGACCCGGCCGCGGACGGCTTCTTGCCCGGCGCCTTCGGCCCGCCCCTGGACGCGCCCTGCGGGGACTCCCCGCCACGTCCGCCGCCGCGGGATCCCGGCTTGCCGCCGCCCGCGGGGCGCTCCCCGTCCTTGCCGTAGCGACGCTCCTCCGGGCGCGGGCGGTCGGCCCGCTTCGGCCTGCCTGCGCCCCCTCCGGCCGGGCGGGGGGACTGCCTGCCGCCCACGCCCCTGTTCTTACGGTTCCCGCCGGTGTTGCCGCTGCTTCGCATCAGTGTTCCGTCTGCGTTCTGTCGTGGACTTCGTCGCCGCTGTCATCTACGTCGAACGACGGCATGCCTTCCTGTGAATCCCCCTCGACGGCGTCCGCTTCCGGAAGGAAGGGCGCCAGCTCCGGAAGCTCGTCCAGGCCGCGCAGGCCCAGCCGCTCCAGGAAGTAATGAGTCGTCGTGTACAGGATCGCACCTGTCTCGGGTTCCGCGCCCGCCTCCTGCACCAGCCCCCGCTGCAGGAGCGTACGCATCACGCCGTCGCAGTTGACTCCTCGTACGGCGGAGACGCGTGAACGGCTCACCGGCTGACGGTAGGCGACCACGGCGAGGGTCTCCAGCGCGGCCTGAGTCAGCCGTGCCTGCTGCCCGTCGAGCACGAAGCTCTCGACGGCCTCCGAGTACTCGGCCCGTGTGTAGAAGCGCCAGCCCTCGGCGACGAGACGCAGTTCGAAGCCGCGCTGCTGCCGGTCGTACTCGTCGGCCAGTTCGCGCAGGGCGTCGGAGATGTCGCGGCGCCGCCGCTGCAGCACCTTCGCCAGGTGCTCCTCGGTGGCGGGCTCGTCGACGACCATGAGCACGGCCTCCAGAGCGGGCTTCAGCTCCAGCGCGGCGACGCCCTCCGGGTCGGTGCCGGGTTCCGCGTCGGTGCCGGGCTCCGGATCGGTGCCGGACTCCGCGTCGGTGCCGGACTCCGGCTCCGGATCGGCGCCGGGGTCATGGCCGTCGGGAGCTTCCGGGCCGGCATCAGAGGGGCGGGCGCCGGCGGGGAGGGCGCCGGAGTCCGCGCCGGCTGCCGCGACGCCTCCGGCAGCTGCCGCCTCGCGCACCGGCTCGTCCGCGGCGTCCGCCGCCGCCTCCTGGATCTCGTACGTCTCCTCGCTCATGCCTGCATCTCCTCCTGAGCCTCGGGCTCCTGCCGGGACTCCGGCTCCTCGTCCTGCGGGCCGGGCTCCTGGTCGAACTCGTCCGTGACCAGAGGCTCCTTGCCGTCCTCGCCACTCCACCGGACCATGAGCGACCCCAGTGCCTCCTCCTGTTCGAGGTCGACCGCCCGCTCCCGGTAGAGCTCCAGAAGGGCGAGGAAACGCGCGACGACGGTCAGGGTGTCCGGAGCGTCCTGGGTGAGCTGCTGGAAGCTGATCTCGCCCAGCTCCCTCAGCCTGGCCACCACCACCTCGGCCTGTTCGCGCACGCTCACCAGCGGTGCGTGGATGTGCTCGACGTAGACCTGCGGCTTCGGCTTCGGCCGCATCGCCTTCACCGCGAGCCGGGCGAACCCCTCCGGGCCGATGCTGATGGCCACTTCGGGCAGCAACTCGGCGTGGTGGGGTTCGAGACCGACCGTACGGGGATGGCGGTGCGCCTCCTGCGCCATACGTCCGGCGAAGATCCCCGCGATCTCCTTGTACGCCCTGTACTGCAGCAGGCGGGCGAAGAGGAGGTCGCGGGCCTCCAGCAGCGCGAGGTCCGCCTCGTCCTCGACCTCGGCCGCGGGCAGCAGCCGCGCCGCCTTCAGATCGAGCAACGTCGAGGCCACGACGAGGAATTCGGTGGTCTGGTCGAGATCCCAGTCGGGGCCCATGGCGTGGATGTACGCCATGAACTCGTCGGTGACCTTCGAGAGCGCGACCTCCGTGACATCCAGCTTGTGCTTGGAGATCAACTGCAGGAGGAGGTCGAAGGGGCCTTCGAAGTTGTCCAGCACGACCTTGAACCGCCCGTCGTCGGGCTGCTCTTCGTCCGGCCGTCCCTCCGGCTTCGGCAGGTCGACGGCGGCGGCGCCGTCCGCGGCGGAACCGGGCTGTTCCGGTGCGGGCGCGGGGTCCGGCCCGGCCTCGGGTTCGGGCGCGGGGTCCGGCCCGGCCTCGGGTCCGGGCGCGGGGTCCCGGGCGGGTTCCTGTGGGGCCGGTACGAGTTCGGGTTCGGGCTGCGGCTCCGGCCCGGGCTCCGGTGCGTGCACACGCTCCGGCTCCGGTTCAGGCTCCCGTTCGGGCTCCGGCTCCGATGCGGGTTCCGCGTCAGGCTCCGGCTCCCCTACGGACTCCGGCTCCGGTTCCGGCGTGGCTCCTGGCGCCGGAACCGGCACGTACGGCGCGGCCTGCTCCCCGCCGGGGTCCGCCACTCCCGAAGGCGACGACGTACCCGGCCCCCGCCCGAGGCTGCGTCGGGCGGTACGGGGTCTCGTGTCGGCGTGGTCGTCAGGACTGGGCATCGCGGGGCAGCGTACTGGGGAGGAGCCGGTCAGGGCGTTCCGGCTCACTCATGTGCCCGCGCTTTCGGATGTGGTGGCGCACAGGAATGTTTCAGCGCCCCCGCAGCCGCCGTACGAGGATGCTCGCGTCGCCCCGGGACTCCAGGTCCGCCAGGACCACGGCCACGGCCTCGCGCACGATGCGGCCGCGGTCCACGGCCAGCCCGTGTTCACCGCGCAGCACCAGCCGCGCGTGCTCCAGGTCCATCAGCTCTTCCGCGGAGACGTAGACGGTGATCTTCTCGTCGTGCCGTTCGCGTCCGCTGGGGCGGCGGTTGGCGCCGCGTGTCCCCGTCCCCCTGCGTGCCGAACCACCTGCCGGCTGACGGCTCCTGGGCTCGGCCGTCCGCGAACTCTTCGGCTGCTGCGGGGACTTCGCACCCGGACCCGCTGCCTGCCCTGCTTGTACGGGCTGCCCGGGCCCGGTCTGGCGGGACGGGGGCTCCGCGTTCCCCGCGCCCGCACGGCCGCTGCCGCCCGCGCTCTGCGGCGCGCCCTGGCCGGGCACCGTACGGCGCTGTGCGGTCTTCTGATCCTGTGCCTCGCCGCCGTCGGGGCCCGTGTGCTCGCTGCCGCTTCCGGTGCCGGTGGCACCGCGCGGAGCCGCACCGCCGTCCGCGGCGGGTTCACCGCCCTCGCCCGCGGCGCTGTGCTCGCGGCCTCCGCCGTCGTCGCCGGGCGCGGGGGCGTCGCCGTCACCCGCGGAGCCGTCGGCGGCGTCGTCCGCCGCACCGGTGGAGTCCTGTTCGCCGGCCGGTGCCGGTACCCGGGTCGTCGAGGGTGCGCTCCTGGCCGGGGGCTCCTCACCGTTGGCGTGGTTCTGGTTCGCGGGGGACGACGGCTGAACCGCTGAGCCCCCGGTCGTACGGAACAGTTCGTCAGCTGCAGGAAGACTCACTCGGCGTGGCACCGGGCGAGCACCTCCCTGGCGAGCTGGCGGTAGGCGGCGGCGCCGACGGAGTTGGAGGCGTACGTCGTGATGGGCTCGCCCGCGACGGTCGTCTCCGGGAAGCGGACGGTGCGGCCGATGACCGTGTGGTAGACGTTGTCGTCGAACGCCTCGACGACACGCGCCAGAACCTCACGGCTGTGCACCGTGCGCGAGTCGTACATCGTCGCCAGGATGCCGTCGAGCTCCAGCTCCGGGTTGAGCCGCTCCTGGACCTTCTCGATCGTCTCGGTCAGCAGGGCGACGCCGCGCAGCGCGAAGAACTCGCATTCCAGCGGCACGATCACCTTGTGCGCGGCTGTGAGCGCATTCACGGTCAGCAGCCCGAGCGAGGGCTGGCAGTCGATGACGATGAAGTCGTAGTCGTTCAGCAGGGGTTGAAGCGCGCGCTGCAGGGTCGACTCGCGGGCGACCTCGCTCACCAGCTGGACCTCGGCCGCCGACAGGTCGATGTTGCTCGGCAGCAGGTCCATTCCCGCCACGGCGGTCTTCAGCAGCACCTCGTCAGGCGCGAGGCCGCGCTCCATCAGGAGGTTGTAGACCGTGAGTTCGAGCTCCATCGGATTCACGCCCAGGCCCACCGACAGCGCGCCCTGCGGATCGAAGTCGACGAGCAGCACGCGCCGGCCGTACTCCGCGAGCGCCGCACCCAGGTTGATGGCGGAGGTCGTCTTGCCGACGCCGCCCTTCTGGTTGCACATCGCGATGATCTTCGCCGGGCCCGGTTCGCTGACAGGTCCGGGAATCGGGAAGTACGGCAGCGGACGCCCGGTCGGGCCGATCCGCTCGCGGCGCTGCCGTGCGGCGTCGGGCGCGAGGGTGGCCGCGTACTCGGGGTCGGGTTCGTAATCCGCGTCCGGGTCGTAGAAGTGCCCTTCGGGCAGCTCGCCGTAGGGGACGCGGTGCGGGTCACTGTAGTCGGCGAGCTCGGCGGACTCGTCGCCCGCGGAGTTGCCGGCCATGGCGTTCACTTGGCGGCCGTCCATGCTCTGTTGGGCTGTCGTGGTCGGTGATGCGTTCTGGCGGGTGGAGAAGGTGCGGACAGCGACGGAGCCGACATCCTCGGACCCCGAGGATTCCTGGCCCCGCGCAGGTGCTCCTGGTTGACCACCCCCGGGAGAAAATGTCGACTCATTCACAAGTCGTCCTACCTCCTTGGTGACCAGGAAACTTCTAGACAGGTCAGCGTGACACCATGCCGACGATTGGCGACTCTATGGCGTGTCGGGCGTCCTCAGCAACACAATCCACCGGAGACGGCACGATGTGTCGAGGTGCGAACACTCCGCTGTCAAGGGGCAATGTGGGTCACGGCCCCCCGGCGGGAGGCACCGCGGGCCGGCCCTCCAGGGCCTGAACGGGGCGCTGTGGCCCCGTGGTTGAGCCTCTGTGGCCACCCGGGAGGCGTCCTGGAACAGCCCCCTGAACTGCGTCACCGGCCCTGCGCCGCGGCGGCGGAAGCAGAGCCGGTGACATCCGGTGACATGCCTTCAGCGGCAGTTCAGCGGCATTGACTTGCGCGGTTGACGTGCGAATCAGCCGAGCAGCGTGCCGAGTTCACGGCTGTCGAGACCGTGCGCCGCGGCGACGGGTCCGTAGAAGACCTCTCCGTCATGGACGTTGAGCCCCTTGGCGAGGGTCGTGTCCCGCCGAAGGGCGTCCCGCCAGCCGCAGTTGGCCAGTTCCACGATGTAGGGAAGCGTGGCGTTGGTCAGGGCGTACGTCGACGTGCTGGGCACGGCGCCGGGCATGTTGGCGACGCAGTAGAAGACCGAATCGTGCACCTGGAAGGTCGGTTCGGCGTGTGTCGTCGGGCGTGCGTCCTCGAAGCAGCCGCCCTGGTCGATGGCGATGTCGACAAGAACACTTCCCGGCTTCATTCGGGAGACCAGCTCGTTGCTCACGAGCTTGGGCGCCTTCGCGCCAGGGATCAGCACGGCGCCGATGACCAGGTCCGCCTCCAGGACCGCACGCTCCAGCTCGTAGGCGTTGGAGGCGACCGTGCGCACCTTCGTGCCGAAGATCTTGTCCGCCTCGCGGAGCTTGTTGACGTCCTTGTCGAGCAGTGTGACGTGGAAGCCCAGCCCGATGGCGATCTGCGTGGCGTTCCACCCGGAGACGCCACCGCCGATGACGACGGCGCGCCCCGCCTGCACGCCCGGCACACCGCCGGGCAGCACACCGCGCCCGCCGGCGGAACGCATCAGGTGGTACGCCCCGACCTGGGGAGCGATACGGCCGGCGACCTCGGACATCGGGGCGAGCAGCGGCAGGCTGCGGCTGCCGGTCTCGACCGTCTCGTAGGCGATGGCCGTCGTGCCGGACTCCAGGAGGGCGTCGGTGCACGCCTTGGATGCGGCGAGATGGAGATAGGTGAAGAGGGTCTGGTCCTTGCGCAGCCGCCCGTACTCCTCGGCGACCGGCTCCTTCACCTTCAGCACCATGTCGGCCGTGGCCCAGACCTCGTCGGCGGAGCCGAGGATGGCGGCCCCGGCTGCGACGTATTCCTCGTCCGGGATGGAGGAGCCGAGTCCGGCTCCGCGCTCCAGGGTGACCTGGTGTCCGTTGCGTACGAGTTCGTGCGCCCCGGCCGGGGTGATGGCCACGCGGAACTCGTTGTTCTTGACCTCGCGGGGGATGCCGACCTTCACGTCGATCACGGTCCTTGACTTCGGGTTGTTTCGGAAGCGCCCGCACCTGTGGGCGCGGGAGGCATCCGTGGCGCACATCCCGATACGGCAGCCCATGGAGCACATGGGAGATATATGCCGGTTGTCGCCTGGACGGCCACGGCTCAGCCAGTCTAATGAAGGATCGCGCGCTGTCCAGCCTTACAAACAAGCAATTTTTTCTGCCTTGGCTGATGATTTCTTAGGCCTACTCCATGTGACCCGTCAGGTTGTGCGATTTCAGCAGCTCCTCGGCGTCCTGACGGTGCCTTCTGCCCGCCCGTACGTCGCCGGTCCGGTCGCACGCGTCGGCGAGTCTGAGCAGCAGCGCCGCCCGCAGCCGGCCGTCCTCCGCCTCCCGCGCGGCCTGGAGGGCCTGCCGGCATACGCGGACCGCCTCCTGAGGACGCCCGGACCGCTCGTGCACCCTCGCGATCTCGGCCAGCGCACGGGCATGCGCCCCCGCGTCGCCCAGCCTGCGGAAGTTCGCCGCCGCCGCGCGCCACTCGCGCAGCGCGTCACCGAAGCACCCCGCGCCGGTGTGCACGGCGCCGAGCCGCCCGTGCAGCCGGGCCGCAGCGGCACGGTCGTCCCGGGCCTGGTGGTGGGCGAGGGCGCGGCCGTACCAGTCGGCGGCGCGTTCCAGGTCGCCCATGTCCTCGTACGTGGATCCGATGGATTCCAAGGCCCGGGCCGCGGCCGGGTGGTCCTGCGTGACGCGTGTCTCACGCCCGGCGCTCCCCTCGCGCCCGGTGCGCTCACGCGCGCCGCCCTCCCCCTCACGTGCCGTGTCCAGCGCGGCCCGGTAGCGCGTGAGGGCCCGCGTATGCCTGCCCGTACGAGCGTCCAGGTCGCCGAGGTTGAGCAGCGCCGCGGAGCGCTCGCGCTGCAGGGCGGCGCGTTCGGCGACGTCCAGGACGAGTTCGTGGAGCCGGTAGAGCTCGGGGGCGGCCTCCTCGGGCGAGCGGTGCGCGTCGAAGGCGCGGGCCAGCGCGGAGATCAGACGCCGCGCGAGGCCGTCGAGCCTGCCGCCGCCCTCGGCGACGGCGAGCCTGGCGGCGGCCAGTATCGCGGGACGCCGGGCCTCCAGCCACTCGCGGGCCTCGCGGCGCGTGCCGAAGCGGACCGAACGCGGCAGGAAAGCCAGCCGCTTGCGGGCCTCGGAGCCCTCCGGCTCGGTGATCGCGTGGCACGCCCTCAGCTGCCGTACGGTCCGCTCCAGCATCCGCGCACGCGCGAGCACCGTCTCCTCCGGGCCCTCGTGCTCGGCCAGTTCGGCGCGCAGCAGCGGGTCCAGGCAGCGCGGCACGGCGTAGCAGCCGGGTGTGTGGGTGCTGGTGCGCAGCAGCCCGAGCCGGAGGAACTCCGCCAGGATCTGCCGGGCGGCGGCCACGGAGCAGCCGGCGAGCGCCGAGGCGGTGTGCGCGTCGACGAGGCCCTCCGGGGCGAGGGCGAGCATCCGCAGCACACGGGCGGGCGGCTTCGTCAGGGAGCGGGCGACCAGGCGGAAGGCACGCTCCAGCGCGTCTGTCTCCGGCAGCTCGGCGAGCCGCTTGGCGGCGTCGGCCACGGAGAGCTTGGGCCGCGCGGCGAGCCATCCGCCCGCGAGCACCAGGGCGGCGGGCAGGTGTCCGCAGGCCTCGGCGACGAGTTCGGCGCTGCGCGGGTCGACGGTCGTACGGTGCGGGGCGCCGGCACGCGCGGCGAGCAGCGACACGGCGGCGTCGCGCCCGAGTCCTCCGACGGTGCAGGGCCGTACGTCCGGCACTCCGGTCAGCGGCCCGGCGGAGACGGCGACGACGAGGCAGTCGCGGGTGTCGGGCAGCAGGTCGAGGACCTGCTCGGGCAGGGTCACGTCGTCCAGGAGCAGCAGCACCCGGCGCCGTCCCAGCTCGGCCCGGAGGGTCTCGGTGAGTTCGTCCTCGTCGGCGCCCGCGGGGACGGGGTCGGGGCCCAGCGCGGCGAGCAGGTCGCGCGCGGTGCGTTCGGTCGGTACGGGGGTGCCGCCGGGCTCGGTGAGCCGTGCCCGCAGGACGCCGTCGCCGTACCGGGCGGCGGCCTGACGTGCGAACGCCTCGGCCAGCGCCGTACGTCCGGACCCGGGCCTGCCTGCGACGAGGAGCACGCGGCTGTGCGGCGAGGGACGCCCGGAGAGGGTGTGCAGACCGGCCCGCTCCATGTCGGCCCGCATCTCGGCGAGTTCCTTCTCGCGGCCCGTGAAGTGACCGCCGGGCGCGGGGATCCGGGTGGTTCCGGAAGGACCGGTGCCTTCGCTGCCGCCGGAGGTGCCGGTGGCTGCGGCGCTTCCGGAGGTGCCGGTGGAGGTGCCGGTGGAGGGACCGGTGCCTTCGTTGCTTCCGGTGTCCCCCGCGCTTCCGGTTCCGCCGCTGTTCCCAGCGTCTCCGGTGCCCCCCGCGTCTCCGGTGCCCCCGGCGTCTCCGGCTGTCCCCGCGGGCTGCACCGCTTGATCCGTCACGGGCCACGCTCCCGTCCACCTGCGTCTGCGCGTACGAGCCCCCGCCGCAGCCGCGACCGGGAACGCACAGAGCGTAGTTCACCGCAGGCAGCGGTACGCGGTGCCCGCGCCGCAGGCACCGGGCTGCGGACGACTCCGGTTCAGCACCCGCCGCGGGCCCCCGGCACGGGCCCTGGAGGAGCCCAACCCGCCCCCGCCGGACGCTACTTCTCGAAGGGACGCGCAGGCCACGGCGCGTCGGCCTCGCGCAGCGAATCGAGTCCCGGTCCGGAACGGGCGGCGACCAGGGTCATGACGCCCACCACCAGGCAGTTGTTGTGCAACTCCCCCGCCAGTACGCCCCGCACCAGGTCAGGCACGGGCACGCGCGCCAGCTCCATCTCCGCCTCCTCCTCGGAGACTTCGTAGCGTTCGCCCTCGGCGGCGCCGACCCCGCGCGCGAGGAAGATGCGTACGGCCTCGTCGGAGCCGCCGGGGGTGGTGTAGACGTCGGCGAGCACGCGCCAGTCCTCGGCCTTGACGTGGGCTTCCTCGTACAGCTCGCGCTGTGCGGCGTGCAGCGGGTTCTCACCGGGGACGTCGAGGAGCCCGGCGGGGATCTCCCAGAGTTTCTCCCGCACGGGATGCCTGTACTGGCTCAGCACCAGCACCCGGTCCTCCTCGTCGAGGGCGAGCACGGCGACCGAGCCGGGGTGCACCTGGTAGTCGCGGCGGACCACCGAGCCGTCCGGCATGACGACGTCGTCGGTGCGCACACCGGTCTTCTTGCCCTGGAAGGGCGTTTCGGTCGCGGTGACCTCCCACACCTCGGGAGCGTCCGCGACGTGCTTTCCGGGGTGCCCCGGCAGCATGCTTTCCGTCATGTCTGCCTCCGCCATGCCTCAGCCCTCGCCCTGCTGCCGTGCGACCGCGGCGGCGACCAGCCCGGCGAAGAGCGGGTGCGGGCGCGTGGGTCGCGAGCGCAGCTCGGGGTGGGCCTGGGTGGCGACCAGGTACGGGTGCACCTCGCGCGGGTATTCCAGGTACTCCACCAGCTTGTTGTCGGGCGAGGTGCCGGAGAAGAGCAGGCCGGCCTTCTTCTCCAGCTCGCCGCGGTAGGCGTTGTTGACCTCGTAGCGGTGCCGGTGGCGTTCCTCCACGTACGGTTCGCCGCCGTACACCTCCCGCACGATGGAGCCCTCGGCGAGCTTCGCCGGGTAGAGGCCGAGCCGCATGGTGCCGCCCATGTCCCCGTCGCCCGCGACGATGTCGAGCTGCTCGGCCATGGTGGAGACGACCGGGTGCGCCGTCCCCTGCTCGAACTCGGTGGAGTTGGCGTCCTCGATGCCGGCCAGGTTCCGTGCGGCCTCGACGACGATGCACTGCAGACCGAGGCAGAGGCCCAGGAGCGGGATCTTGTTCTCCCGGGCGTAGGTGATGGAGGAGAGCTTGCCCTCCACGCCGCGCTCGCCGAAGCCGCCCGGGATGCAGATCGCGTCGCAGTCACCGAGCTGTCTGCGGGCGCCCTCGGGGGTGCGGCAGTCGTCGGAGGTGACCCACTTGACCTTCACGCGGGCGTTGTTGGCGAAGCCGCCGGCGCGCAGCGCCTCCGTGACGGACAGATAGGCGTCGGGCAGGTCGATGTACTTGCCGACGAGTGCGACGGTCACCTCGTGGTCGGGGTCGTGCACCCGGCGCAGCAGGTCGTCCCACTGCGTCCAGTCCACGTCGCGGAAGGGCAGGTCCAGCTTGCGCACGACGTAGGCGTCCAGGCCTTCCGCGTGCACGACCTTCGGGATGTCGTAGATCGACGGGGCGTCCTTGCAGGCGATGACGGCGGAGTCGTCCACGTCGCACATCAGGGAGATCTTGCGCTTGATCGAACGGGGTACGTCCCGGTCGGCGCGCAGCACGATCCCGTCCGGCTGGATGCCGATGCTGCGCAGCGCGGCCACGGAGTGCTGGGTCGGCTTCGTCTTCAGCTCGCCCGAGGGGCCGATGTAGGGAAGCAGTGAGATGTGCACCACGAAGACGTTGTCCCGGCCGACCTCGTGGCGGACCTGGCGCACGGCCTCCAGGAAGGGCAGGGACTCGATGTCGCCGACGGTGCCGCCGACCTCGGTGATGACGACGTCCACGTCGTCGGTGGCCATGCGGCGGATGCGGTTCTTGATCTCGTTGGTGATGTGCGGGATGACCTGCACGGTGTCGCCCAGGTAGTCCCCGCGCCGCTCCTTGGCGATCACGGAGGAGTAGATCTGCCCTGTGGTGACGTTCGCGGAGCCGTCAAGGTCGACGTCGAGGAAGCGCTCGTAGTGCCCGATGTCGAGATCGGTCTCGGCTCCGTCGTTGGTGACGAACACCTCGCCGTGCTGGAAGGGGTTCATGGTGCCCGGATCGACGTTCAGATACGGGTCCAGCTTCTGCATGGTGACGCGCAGGCCCCTCGCCTTGAGCAGCGCGCCCAGGCTGGAGGCGGTGAGCCCCTTGCCGAGTGAGGAGGCCACACCCCCCGTGACGAAGAGGTGCTTGGTCGTCATGGACGTGGGCGGCAAAGCCAAGAGGTGCTCCCGTGGTAGCGAGGTGGGTGCGCACCGGCACCCCGACCTCGGTACGCAGGGCTGCGCAGCGGATGTTCAGGGGTACCGTCGCTGCGGCTCGGGGGGCTTTCCGTGCCGGAGATTCGAGGACGAATCCGGGAACTCTCGCCCACCGGTCCACGGGCCACCAGGGTATCAGCGACCCTCCGGGGGTGTGTCTCGCCGTGTGTGCGACTGCGTCCGGCATCACAGCTGAGCGGCTTCGCCGAGGCCCTCGCACTCCCCTACGGTGAGGGCATGGTCGCACCTGGTGAGCGGCTCCGCGCAAGCTCACCGGGTCGGCTCATCCGTACTGGCTAGAGCATGGGCGGGACGCCTGCGCTCCGTCGTATCCTGCTCGGACGCTCGATCGGACACATGATTGAGCTGGACGGAAATCCGCAGGTCATCGCACGTCCCACGGGGCGAGCCACAGTTCGACTGGAGATATACGTGGCTGGGCGCATCGAAGATTACGCACTCATCGGGGACATGCAGACAGCAGCCCTGATCGGCCGGGACGGCTCGGTGGACTGGCTGTGTCTGCCGCGCTTCGACTCCCATGCGGTCTTCGCGAGCCTTCTGGGTACGGAAGAGCACGGCTGCTGGCGGGTGGGGCCCGCCACCACGGGCGGTGCGGAACCGCCGAGGGCGGACCGCCGGCGTTACAGCGGCGACTCACTCGTACTGGAATCGGAGTGGGACACCCCGCGCGGCACGGTCCGCGTCATCGACTTCATGCCTCCCCGCGAGCAGCACGCGCCGCAGCTGGTGCGGATCGTGGAGGGCGTCAGCGGCCGGGTGCCGATGCGTTCGGCGCTGCGCATGCGCTTCTCCTACGGCTGGGTCGTGCCGTGGGTGCAGCAGATCGAAGGCCGCACGGTCGCGGTCGCCGGCCCCGACTCGGTGTGGCTCGACACCGAAGCCGAGACCTACGGCAAGGATCTGACCACCTACTCGGACTTCACCGTCGCTCCCGGGGAACGGATCGCGTTCACCATCAGCTGGCAGGCGTCGCACAAGAGCCCCCCGGCCGAGCCGGACGCGGAGGCGGCGCTGGAGGCGACGCAGAGCTTCTGGAGCGAGTGGGTCGACCACTGCACGTACCACGGCCCCTACCGCGAGGCGGTCGTACGGTCGCTGATCACTCTGAAAGCGCTGACGTACGCCCCGACGGGCGGCATCGTCGCCGCCCCGACCACCTCGCTTCCCGAGTGCATCGGCGGCATGCGCAACTGGGACTACCGCTACACCTGGCTCCGCGACGCCGCGATCACGCTCTCCTCCCTGCTGCGCACCGGCTACCACCAGGAGGCGCTGGCCTGGCGCGAGTGGCTGCTGCGCGCGGTCGCGGGCGACCCGGAGAACCTGCAGATCATGTACGGAATCGCCGGCGAGCGGGAGTTGAGCGAGGCCGAACTGAACTGGCTTCCGGGGTACGAGAATTCGACCCCGGTACGGATCGGGAACGGAGCCGCGGGCCAGCTCCAGCTCGACGTCTACGGCGAGGTCACCGAGGCCCTGCACCTGGCGCACATGACGGGTCTCTCGCGCAACGACTACGCCTCGCTGCTGCAGCTGAAGCTCATCGGCTACCTGGAGGACCACTGGGACGAGCCGGACGAGGGCATCTGGGAAGTGCGCGGCCCGCGGCGCCACTTCGTGCACTCCAAGGTCATGGCGTGGGTGGCGGTCGACCGTACGGTCAAGCTGATCGAGTCCGGCGACGTGGACGGCCCGCTGGACCGGTGGCGGGATCTGCGCGACGAGATCCACCGCGACGTGTGCGAGAAGGGTTACGACAAGGAGCGCAACACCTTCACGCAGTCCTACGGTTCACGCGAGCTGGACGCCTCGCTGCTGCTGATCCCGCAGATGGGCTTCCTGCCGCCGGACGACAAGCGCGTCATCGGGACCATCGAGGCGATCCAGCGGGAGCTGTCCACGGAGGACGGCTTCGTGATGCGCTACCCGACCTCCCAGCTCGAGGCCGACAACGTCGACGGACTCCACGGCGAGGAGGGCGCGTTCCTGGCGTGTTCCTTCTGGCTCGCCGACGACCTGGCGATGATCGGCAGGGTGGAGGAGGCGCGGAAGCTCTTCGAGCGGCTGCTCTCGCTCCGTAACGACCTGGGACTCCTCGCGGAGGAGTGGGACTCGCGGGCGCAGCGCCAAGTGGGCAACTTCCCGCAGGCCTTCAGCCATGTGCCGCTGATCGACACGGCGCTGCGGCTGACGGCGTCGGGCGCGTACAGCGGCTGACCGTCCGGAGCGGCCGCGGAGCGCGGCGCACTCGGACGCAACCACGCCCGCTGCCCGGCGACAACCGGCAGCGGGCGTGGAGGTGAGGGACGGGTTCCCCCCGGGGTCCTGACGGCCCCGGGGCACCCCACCGAGCCGCACGGCCCGGTGGGGGACCCCCCGCTGGCGGGGTTGCGGAGGGTGCTCCCGTTGGCAGATTCCCTCAGAACGGGGTCAGCGTGAGCGTCATTTCGCTGGCCCCGCCGTCTTCGATGTACGAGGCGAACCCGGCGACGTCGTCGAAGGCGAAGCCGTAGGCCTTGCCGTCCTCGGTTGCCGCGTGCATGGCCTTCACGTACTCGTGGACGACGTCTCCCTTGTAGAACTCCGCGGGGTCGGTGGTCGGCTGCTCGGCGATCGAGGCGAGAGTCGACCGGTTGAACGCGGCGCCCACGATGGCAGCCACCGGACCGGTCGTGCCGTCGTTCGGGGCGGCCAGCTCGCCGTCGCAGAAGAGGATGTCCTTCGTGCTGGGCTTGTTGAAGGAAACCTCGCCGGGACCGGTGAAGGACAGCTTGTCGCCGCTGACCTTGCCGGTGAACTTGCCCGCGTTGGTGGTGACGACCAGTTCCTTGGAGGAGTAGGTCTCCCACACTTTGTCGGTGTACGCGTCGAAGAAGCTCTCCGAGAACTTGCCTTCGCCCAGACCATGGCCGGGGGCGATGACGCGCTTGTCGTCGATCACCAGGTCGCCGAAGCCCTCGGCGCCCTTGACTGCCTTGAAGACCTGGTCGCGGCCGCCCTGCTTCAGGAAGCCGGTCTTCTGGTCCTTGTCGCCCTTGAGCTGGATGCCCAGTGGCACGCTGAACATGTCGACCATGGTGGTGTTGCAGTACATCGCGCCGCCCTTGTATGTGAACTCGGCGCAGTCGTGCATCACGTTGAAGTTGGGGTCGCCCGACACCCAGCCGGCCGGGTAGGCCAGCGCGGCCGAGCCGTCGCCGCCCTCGACCGCCTTGATCTTCAGCTTCTCGCCGCAGGCGACGTAGATGCGGCCGGACATCTCGGGGAGCTGGAGCGTCGTCGCCTCGCCCGTGAGCGGGATGGCGTAGTCGGTGAAGCCGTCACCGCCGTTGTCGCCGACTGAGACCGGCTTCAGTTCGCCCTCGGGGGTGACGCGGACCTGGTTCTTGCCGTCGTTGCCCACGATGTAGACGTGGACCGACTTGCTGTCGAACTCACCGCTGTTGTTGACGATCTTCAACGACAGGGGCGCGGCGGCCCTGCCCGGCTTCTTCCGTGTGACTCCGCCGGCCTGGGTCACCAGGAGTCCGGCCGCCGGTGCGGCGATGGCGGTCGCGGCGGCACCGCGGATGAGGGACCTGCGGCTGATCACTTGGAGGCACCTCCGGTGCTCTCGACGGACACGTAGTCCACGGTCAGGGAGTGGCCGGACTCGGTGGCGGCCGTGGGGGTCTTGGAGCCCGCGACGCCGTCGGGGAAGGCGCCGCCCATGGCGAGGTTCAGCAGGATGAAGTGGCCGTGATTCGTGGCGTCGGCCCAGGTCTTGGCGTCCATGTCCGACTCCTTGACGGAGTGGAACTGCTCACCGTCGACGTACCAGCGCAGCTCTTCGGTCCCGCCGCTGCGGTCCAGTTCGATCGCGTACTCGCGGAATTCGCCCTTGCAGTCGCCGGAGCAGTCGCGCGCCTTGCCAATGCCGGTCGTCTCGTTGCACGGACCGCCCGGGTTGACGCCGCAGTGCAGCACACCGTGCGTGGTGTTCTGGCCGTTGACGTTCTCCATGATGTCGAACTCGCCCACACCGGGCCAGTTGTGGTAATTCCCCCGGTACGCGTCGCCCAGGGTCCAGAAGGCCGGCCAGTAGCCGAGTGCCTTGTCGCCCGAGACGTTCGGGAGTTTGAGGCCCGCCTCGATGCGCATCTTCCCGCCCTCGGGGGCGGCGAAGTCGGTGCGCTGGGTCTCGATGCGCGCGGAGGTCCAGTTCTCACCGTTCTTCTTGGCGGTGATCTTCAGGTGCCCTTCACCGTCGAGCTGGATGTTCTCCGTGCTGTCGGTGTACTCCTGGATCTCGCCGGTGCCCCAATTGTCGGGGCCGCCCGGGTAGCTGTGCCCCTTGTCGATGATCCAGTCGTCGCCGGAGGGGAGGGATCCGGCGTCGCCGTCGAAGTCCGTGCGCCAGACCTCCTCCAGGGCTGCCGCCTTCTTCTGCGCCTTCGCGGCCGTGCCGCCCTCGTCGGCCGCCGCGTACGGGGCCACGCAGGTCCCGATGGCGGCGACGGCCGCGATACCGGCAAGTGCCCAGCGCCGTCTGTCGCTCTTCAAGAGCATGACTTACGCTCCTCGTTGGTGGGGGGTGAGAGCGCTCTCACGTCATGGGCAGCACAGTACTTCAGAACGCTCATTGGTCAAGACCTAGGTAAAGAAAGAGGAGTTGTCTGTGCACACTTTCCGCGGATCCCGCCCGACCCTGGAGGCCGTGGCGTCCCACGCCGGGGTCTCGAGGGCGACGGTGTCGCGGGTGGTCAACGGGGGTCCAGGCGTCCGCGAGGAGGTCCGTGAGAAAGTGCGGCACTCCGTCGAGGAGTTGGGGTACGTACCCAACAACGCGGCCCGCACCCTCGTCACCCGGCGCACCGGTGCCGTCGCCGTCGTCATCGCCGAGCCCGAGAGCCGCGTCTTCGCCGACCCGTTCTTCGCACAGCAGTTGCGCGGTATCAGCCGTGAACTGTCCGATCACGACACGCAGTTGCTCCTGATGATGCTGGAGCGGCAGAAGGACTACGCACGCATCGGACGGTATCTGTCGGCCGGGCACGTCGACGGAGCGCTCATGTTCTCCCTGCACGGCGACGACCCCCTGCCCGCGATGGCGCTGCAGACCGGACTGCCGGCGGTCTTCGGCGGCAGGCCCGGCTGGCCCGGCGCGGAGGACGACCCGGATCTGCTGTACGTCGACACCGACAACAGGGGCGGGGCACGGCAGGCCGTTGCTCATTTGCAGGAGCGAGGCCGCCGCACCGTAGCCGTGATCAACGGCCCCCTCGACCAGACCTCCGCCCTGGACAGGCTCCACGGCTACTGCGACGCCCTGGGCATCGGGGCACACGAGGCAGATCCGTCACTCGTCGCACAGGGCGACTTCACCGCCGAGGGCGGCGAGCGTGCCATGGCCCGGCTGCTCGACGTCTCCCCCGGTCTCGACGCCGTCTTCGCCGGGAACGACCTGATGGCCTCGGGGGCGCTCCGTACGCTGCGGGCCCGGGGACGCAGGGTGCCCGACGACGTCGCCGTGGTCGGCTACGACGACCTGGAGCCGGCGGCGTGGGCCGAGCCGCCCCTGACGACGGTGCGCCAGGACGTGGAGGGCATGGGCGGGATGATGGCGGAGCTGCTGCTGCGCCGTATCGGGCTGGCCGAGGAGAGCGTGGACGCGGCGCCCCCCCGGCCCGTCGTCACACCGGCCACCCTGGTCGTACGCGACTCCAGCTGAGGGGTGCGGGAGGACGGACGGGTCCGGGGGCGGTCCCGGCCCGCGGTGCGTTCCTGGCCTGGCCTGGCCCTCAGGGGCGTCCCTCGCAGGCCAACTCGTCGTAGACGCTGAGGACATGGGCCACCGTGGCCTCCTCGCTCGGCCACTCCGCGGCCCGGGCCCAGCCCTCGGCGGCGAACCGCTCACGGCGCACGGGATCGGCAAGCAGGCCGGCCACGGCGGCGGCGAGGGCGGCCGGATCGCCGAAGGGAATCAACTCAGCCGCCTGGCCGACGAGTTCGGGCACCCCGCCGACCGCGGTGGCGACCAGTGGGACCCCTTCGTGCAGTGCCTCCTGTGCAAGCAGCGGCCGGCCTTCCCAGCGCGAGTTGAGGAGCGCGACGTCGGCGCCGGCAAGCAGTTCGAAGGCGTCCTCACGCCGGCCCAGCAGCCGTACGGGCAGCCCTTCGTCGTCGATGCGCCGCTGCAGCTCCGTCCGCTGCGGCCCTTCGCCCGCCACCGCCAGCAGCGGCTGCGGATCGAGATGCCGCCAGGCACGGGCGGCGGTCAGAGCCGTCCCGTAACCGTGACGGTCGTCGAGGCGGCCCACGGAGAGGACCAGCGGGCGCCCCACAGCGCCCACTTCGGCGCGCGACTTGTGGCGCCCGCGGCTCTCGACCGCCGCCCGGGGCTCCAGCGGGGTCTCGTCGCGGCCCGGTCCGGGAAGGACGACGGGTGCGAGCCGGGCGTCACGTGCGCCGCGCCGCCGTGCCCGGTCCACGAGGTCTGTGGTGACGGCGAGAACGACCGAGGCGCTCCGTGCGACCCGCCGCTCGATCAGCCGCCGAACTTGCGCCCGCGCGCCCGACGCGTGCCCGCGGTGGTGCCAGGTGACGACGAGCGGCACCCGGCGGGCGCGGCCTGAGAGGGCCAGCGTGGTGAGGGCCAGCAGCCCGGCGCGCACCCCGTGTGCGTGCACCAGGTCGGCGTCCGCGCACAGGCGCCGGAGCACTGCCGCGGCCTCCGGCTCGCTCTGGGCGGGGAGCGGCGCGAAGTGGGCCCCGGCACCCCTGAATCCGTACACCGCCTCCGCGCCGGGCGGTGCGCAGACCGTCACCCGCAGTCCGCGTGCCACGAGCCCCTCGGTGAGCGAACGCACATGCGCGCCGGTGCCGGCGCTCGCGCCGTCCACGACCTGGAGGGCGTGCTGCGGCCTGCCGACGGCGGACGGCGGGGGCGACGTGGGGGGAAGGCTCACAGCCGGTCGAGCTCCAAAGCGGTGTCGGGGTCGGTTTCGGTCTCGGGATCGGTCGGTCGGTCTTGTTCGGTCACGGTCACGGGGTCGGTCTCGGACGGGGCTGCACGAGGCCGGCGGCGGGCTCGAACCGGGAAGTGGTCCGGGTGGACCGGATGGTGCGGGGCGGCCCGCAGGTGTGGGCACGGTACGGTCACGGGCCGCGCCCAGCATGCCAGCCGGTACGGGGCTCACGGCACCGCGCCCGGGCCGCCGGTGCGGCACGTCGCGCCCGTACGGTACCGCTATCACTCACCCGGGTGACCTCGCCGGGCCTCAGTGCGACCGGGGGGCAGGGCGCGTTCCGGGAGCAGGGGTACCGGCACGGGCATCGGCGCGGGCGCGGGTGCCACTTCGACCGCCGTCCGGCGTCAGGCGCCCGTACGGGCCGCTTCCAGCAGTTCCTCCGCGTGGGCACGGGCCAGTTCGGAGTCCTCCTGCCCCGCGAGCATGCGGGACAGCTCCCGCACCCGGGCCTCGCCCTCCATGGCCTGTACGCCGCTGTGTGTGACGGAACCGTCGTCGGTCTTCTCCACGACCAGATGGCGGTCGGCGAACGCGGCGACCTGCGGAAGGTGCGTGACGACGACGACCTGTGCGGAACGGGCCAGCCGCGCCAGCCTCCGCCCCACCTCGACCGCCGCCTTGCCGCCGACTCCCGCGTCGACCTCGTCGAAGAGGTACGTCGGCACGGGGTCCGCACCCGCGAAGACGACCTCGACGGCCAGCATCACGCGGGAGAGTTCGCCTCCGGAGGCGCCCTTGGCGACGGGACGCGGCTGCGCCCCGGGGTGAGGTGCGAGCAGCAGCTCGACCTCGTCGGTGCCGTGCGGCCCGAACGCGACGCTGCGGCCGTCCAGTTCGAGCCCGGGGGCGCCCGCCGCGGCGTCGCTGCGCCTGAGCGAGAAGGAGACCCTGGCGTGCGGCATCGCCAGTTCGGACAGCTCCTCGGTGACGGCGTCCGCGAAGCGCTTCGCCGCGTCCGTACGGGCGTCGGTCAGCAGCTGTGCCAGACCGGTCAGTTCGGTGACGAGGGCGTCGCGCTCGGCGGTGAGTTCGCCGATGCGCTCGTCGTCGCCCTCGAGTTCGGCGAGGCGTGCGGCGCTCTCCTCGGACCAGCTGAGTACCGACGCGATGTCCTCGCCGTACTTCCGGGTGAGCTGGGCCAGGGCCGCGCGGCGCTCCTCGACGGCGGCGAGGCGCAGCGGGTCGGCGTCCAGATTGCCTGCGTATCCTGCGAGTTCGCCCGCCACGTCGCCCATCAGGATGGAGACCTCGCCGAGCCGGTCGGCGAGCGAGGCGAGCGCCGGGTCGTGGGCGCGCTGGGCCTCCAGGGCGCGGTGCGCGGCCGAAACGAGCGCCGCCGCGTCGGAGTTCTCGGGGCGCCCGGAGTCCTCGGGGTCGCCCGCGAGGGCGGCGTGTGCGGTGCTGGCGGCCGACGCCAGGGCCTCGGCGTGGCCGAGGCGTTCGGCCTCGGCGGCGAGTTCGGTGTCCTCGCCCGGCCGCGGCTCCGCCGCCGCGATCTCCTCGAGGCCGAAGCGGAGCATGTCCGCCTCCTGCGCGCGTTCCCGCGCGAGGGTGGTGATCTCGTCGAGTTCGCCGCTCACCCGGCGCAGCCGCTGGTACGCGGTGGACCACTGCCCGAGCGGCACGGAGACGGACTCGCCCGCGAAGCGGTCCAGTGCCTGCCGCTGGCGTGCCGGGCGCAACAGCCCCTGCTGGTCGGTCTGTCCGTGCACGGCCACGAGGTCGTCGCTCAGCTCGGCCAGCAGCCCCACGGGCACGGAACGGCCGCCGACGTGCGCACGTGAGCGGCCTTCGGCGGAGAGCGTGCGGCTGACGAGCAGCGCCCCGTCGTCGAGTTCGGCGCCGGCTTCGCGCGCGCGGACGGCCGCGGACGCCTCCGGCGGCACGACTATCCGCCCCTCGACGACGGCCGCGCTCTCCCCCGCCCGTACGAGGGCGGCGTCGGCCCGTCCGCCGAGCAGCAGCCCGAGGCTGGTGACGACCATGGTCTTGCCCGCTCCGGTCTCACCGGTCACCGCGGTGAAGCCTGGGGACAGTTCGACGACAGCGTCGTCGATGACGCCCAGGGACCTGATCCGCATCTCCTCCAACACGGGTACGACCATACGCAGTCCACGGAGGTACCCCCACCCTCCCCCGGAGACTTCGCCCTGGGTGGGGGTCTCCTGGGGGCACCGCCCGGGAAAGCCAGGGGGAGGAGCGAGGGGGAGTACCCCCAGGCCCGGACGGCCCCGCTCGTACGGGCGCGGAAGACGGCGCGCAGACGGCATGCAACGGGCACGGAGCGAGGAGCGGAAACGGCGCGGAGCGCTGCGCGGACGCGGCGTCGGAAGGGTGCCCCTCAGTTGGGCGCGCCGCGCCAACCGGCCACCGGCAGCGCGAACTTGGCGACGAGCCGGTCCGTGAACGACGCGTGGTGCAGCCGTGCCAGCCGCACCGGAACGGAGCCCCGGCGCACCTCCACGCGGGCGCCCGCGGGCAGCTCGACGCTGCGCCGTCCGTCGCACCACATCACACCGTGCGGCGTCTGCGGCTGCACCTCCACCGCGAGCACCGAGTCCGGCGCTGTCACCAGCGGCTTGGCGAAGAGCGCGTGTGCGCTGATCGGCACCATCAGCAGCGCCTCCACCTCGGGCCAGACGACGGGGCCGCCGGCGGAGAAGGCGTACGCCGTCGAACCCGTGGGCGTGGCACACACCACCCCGTCGCCGCCGAAGCGGGAGACAGGACGGTTGTCGACCTCGGTGACGACCTCCAGCATCCGCTCGCGGGAGGCCTTCTCCACGGACGCCTCGTTGATGGCCCAGTCGTGGTGCACGATCCGCCCGTCGGTGCGTACGAGCACGTCGAGCGTCATCCTCTCCTCGACCTCGTAACCACGGGTCACGACCCGGTGGACGACCCTTTCGAGGTCGTCGCGCTCGGCCTCCGCGAGGAACCCGACCCGCCCGAGGTTGACGCCGAGCATCGGCACGCCGGACGCGCGGGCGAACTCGGCTCCGCGCAGCAGGGTTCCGTCGCCGCCGAGCACGACGATCAGCTCACAGCCCTCGACCGCGTCCTCGGTGGAGGGGACCCTGTGCACCGGTTCCGGCAGCGGCAGGTTCGTGGCCTCCTCCTCCAGCACCCGCACGCCGATGTCCTTGCGCAGCAGCCCCTGTACGACCAGTTCGGCGCTGCGTACGGCGGCGGGGCGGCCGGTGTGGGCGAGCAGGAAGACCGTACGGGCGTCACTGGCTGTCGTCATTTCGGGCCCTCCGCCACAGCTCGCTCGACATCGGCCGCGTCGATCCCGGGTGCACCGGCGCGCAGCCACAGAAAGTACTCGACATTTCCGGACGGACCGGGCAGCTGGCTCGCGGTCACTCCCAGCGCGCCGAGTCCGTGCCCGGCTGCCTGCCCGGCCACTGCGAGCACCGCCTCCGCGCGCAGTGCGGCGCTGCGCACCACGCCTCCGCTTCCCAGCCTTTCCCTGCCGACCTCGAACTGCGGCTTGACCATGAGTACGAGGTCGGCCCCGGGTGCGGAGCACCGGACGAGGGCGGGGAGCACGAGGCCCAGCGGGATGAAGGACAGGTCGCCCACGACAAGGTCCACGAGGCGGCCGTCCACGTCCTCCGGCGTCAACTCGCGTACGTTCGTGCGGTCCTTGACGGTGACACGTTCGTCGCTGCGCAGCGACCACGCGAGCTGCCCGTATCCGACGTCGACGGCGACGACCTCCGCCACGCCGGCGCGCAGCAGCACGTCGGTGAAGCCGCCCGTCGAGGCGCCGGCGTCCAGCGCGCGGCGCCCCTCGGTGCGCAGGCCGCGCGGCCCGAACACCGCGAGGGCGCCCGCGAGTTTGTGCCCGCCGCGGGACACGTACTCGGGTTCGGAGCCGTCGTCCCGTACGACCACGGCGGCGCTGGTCTCCACCTGGGTGGCGGACTTCGCGGCGACGTTGCCGCCGACGGTGACCCGCCCGGCCGCGATCAGTTGGCTGGCGTGCTCGCGCGAACGGGCCAGCCTGCGGCGCACCAGCTCCGCGTCGAGTCGGCGTCGGGGCAAGAGTCAGCTCCGGGGGTACTGAGGCCCGGGCACGGGACGTCCGTGGCCGTGGCCGTGGGAGGAGACGGGCGCGGAGCCGGGGGCAGGGGCGGGCCGCGGTGCGGCGGCCGGGCCCGGGGCAGAGGCCTGCCGGTCGAGGCCCGCCAGCGCCTCGCGAAGCCCGCGGTGCACGTCCTCGTACACCTCGAGATGGCCCGAGACCGCGAGATGGTCGGCGTCCTCAAGACGTCTCAACTCGGCGTCCACGGGGGCGTGTCCCGTCAGCTCGACGTGCAGGCCCAGGGGGCGCGGCCCGTCTTCCTCCTCGTCCTGCTGCTGCTCCGGCTCCGCGTGCGGCGCGTGCCCGTCCGGCCCGCCGGGTGCGGGCTCCGCGTGCGGCACGCGCTCCTCGGGCTCCCCGTGCACCTGCTCCGCGGACTCGTCCGGCTCCGCCGCCCCGAAGGGCTCCGCCGCCTCCGGCTCCGCCTCCTGCGTGGGCTCCTCCGCCGGCTCCCCCGAGGACCAGGGTTCCACCGGTTCCGCCGTGCCCGCCCGCTCCGCGGGCTCTCCGTACTCCTGTGCCGGCAGTGCTCCCGGCATCGGCTCGCTCATGCCCCCGACGCTACCGCTTCCGACCTGCTGCCAGGCCCCCGGCTGTGCGCGGTGCTCAAACTCCCCGGGCCGCGCTCGTATTCTTCCTCGCAGCCGGTACGACCAGCGGCGTGCCCGACTCCGGATCCTCGATCACCCGGCACGGCATGCCGAAGACGTCCTCCACCAGCCGCGCGGTGACGACGTCGTCCGGCACGCCCTCCGCGACCACCTCGCCGCCGCGCATCACGATCAGGTGCGTGGCGTAGCGCGCCGCGTGATTGAGGTCGTGCAGCACCGCGACGAGCGTGCGGCCCTCCTCCTCGTGCAGCCGCGCACACAGGTCCAGGACCTCTATCTGGTGGGCGATGTCGAGGTACGTGGTCGGCTCGTCGAGCAGCAGCAGCGGCGTCTGCTGCGCCAGCGCCATGGCGATCCACACGCGCTGCCGCTGGCCGCCGGAGAGTTCGTCGACGAAGCGGCTCTCCAGGTCCCGCACACCGGTCGCCTCCATCGACTCCCGCACCACGCGCTCGTCCTCGCGCGACCACTGCCGCAGCAGGCTCTGGTGCGGATAGCGGCCGCGGCCCACCAGGTCGGCGACGGTGATCCCGTCGGGGGCGACCGACGACTGCGGCAGCAGCCCGAGTGTGCGTGCCAGCTTCTTCGCGGGCATGCCGCCGATGTCGGCGCCGTCCAGGAGCACGGACCCCGCGGCGGGACGGAGCATGCGCGAGAGGGCGCGCAGCAGCGTGGACTTGCCGCACGCGTTGGGGCCGACGACCACCGTGAAGGACCTGTCGGGGACGGCGACGCTGAGCTGCTCGGAGACGGTGCGCTGGTCGTAGGCGAGAGTGAGGCCCTCACCGGTGAGCCGGGCGGCGCCGCCGTCCGCACCTCCCCCGGGTGCGGCTCCGCGCTGTTCGTCCGCGGCGTCGGCCTGTCCGGGCCCGGCCTTCACGAACTCCGGTGCCGTCCGCGCGGTTTCCTCGTGCGCGGCGCGCCGGCCCGTCTCCTGCGTGGTGTGCTGACTCGTCACGGTCGCCGTCCTCGCAGTCCTGCTCGTACTCGTACCCACACTCGAACTCGCATTCCCGGTACTCATATCCGTCCCGCCTTGCGCTCCGTCGCCAGCAGCCACACCAGATAGCCGCCTCCCAGCACACCCGTGACCACGCCCACCGGCAACTGGTGTGCGCCGAAGGCCCGTTGGGCCGCGAAGTCCGCTGATACGAGCAGCGCGGCGCCCATGCACATCGAAGACAGCAGATTCGGCCCCGGCGCCTTCGTCAGGCGCCTCGCCAGCTGCGGCGCCGTCAGCGCCACGAAGGCGACGGGGCCCGCCGCGGCGCACGCGAGGGCAACGAGCAGCACCGCCGAGCCGAGCAGCACCAGCCGCACCCGCTCCACGCGTACGCCCAGGGCGCCCGCAGCGTCGTCACCCATCTCCATCATGCTCAGTGCGCGTCCGCACCCGATCAGTACGACCGGCACCAGCACCGCCATGGCGGCGAGCAGCGGTGCCGCGTCCCCCCAGCCGCGGCCGTCCAGGCTGCCGGTCATCCACAGCACCGCGCGCCCGGCCTCGGTGATCTGGGCCTTGGTGAGGAGGTATCCGTTGACCCCGGTGAGCATCGCGGCGACGCCGATACCGACAAGCACCAGCCGGTAGCCGTGCATGCCCCCGCGCCACGCCAGCCCGTACACGACGACTCCGGTGACGACGCCCCCGATCAGCGCACCCCCGGCGAGCGCCGCACTGCCTCCGCCGACGATCACGATCGCGGTCAGGGCCCCGCTCGAGGCGCCGTAGGTGAAGCCGAGCACGTCGGGACTGCCGAGCGGATTGCGCACCACCGCCTGGAACACGGCGCCCGCCAGCGCGAGGGCGGCCCCCACCGCGAGTGCCGTGGCCGTACGGGGGAGCCGCAGCTCGCCCACGATGAAGGCGTCCGCGGGATCGCCCTGCCCGACGAGCGCACGGATCACATCCGCGGGGGCCATCGGGTACTCGCCGCTGCCGATGGCCAGTACGCCGACGGCGAGCGCCAGCACCACGCAGGCCGCTCCCATGACGGCCGCCCGCGGCCGGAAGGTGACGGAGTATCCGCCCGCCGTACGTATCACGCTCATGCCTGGGCCACCCGCCTGCGCCGCACGAAGTACAGGAAGAACGGCCCGCCCAGCACGACGGTCACGATGCCCACCTGCAGCTCTCCCGGCCGCCCGAGCACACGGCCCAGCACGTCCGCTCCGAGCATCAGCACCGGCGCGAGCAGCACGCAGTACGTCAGCATCCAGCGCAGGTCGGGGCCCGTGAGGGAGCGCACCATGTGCGGCACCATCAGGCCGACGAAGACGATGGGCCCGCACGCGGCCGTCGCCGCCCCGCACAGCAGCGTCACCGCCAGGATGGCGACGCCGCGGGTGAGTTCGGGACGTGAGCCAAGGGCGCGTGCGGCCTCGTCCCCGAGCGCGAGCGCGTTGAGCGGACGGGCCAGGGCGAGGGCCAGCAGGACACCGGCGAGTACGAACGGCAGCGCCTTGATGTTGATGTCGTCCTGCGCACGCGCGAGCGAGCCGACCGTCCAGAAGCGCATGCGGTCCAGCGACGCCGTGTCCAGCAACTGCACCGCGCTCACATAGGAGATGAGCGCCGCGTTCAGCGCCGTACCGGCGAGGGCGAGCCGTGCCGGGGTCGCCCCCCGGCCGCCGCCCACCGCGTACACGGCCACGGAGACGGCGGCGGCACCGGCGAACGCGAAGCCGATGTAGCCCGTGTAGCCGGAGACCCCGAAGAAGGAGATCGCGGTGACGACGGCCGCGGCGGCACCGCCGTTGATGCCCAGCAGGCCGGGATCCGCCAGCGGGTTGCGGGTCAGCGCCTGCATCACTCCGCCGGCGAGGCCGAGCGCGGCACCTGCGAGCAGGCCCAGGACCGTACGCGGAAGGCGCATCTCGTGCACGACCGAGTACGACGGCGAGGCCGGGTCGGTCAGTCCTTGCAGCACCTCGGAGAGCGAGAGCTGCTTCGCGCCGACGGCGATGCTCAGCGCGAGCACGAGCAGCAACAGGCCCGCGGCGCCGAGGAGTCCGGCGGTGCGCAGCATGAAGCCGGTACGGCCGCCGTCCGCCGCGGGCCTGCCGCTCCGGGCCGGGCGTTCCGCCTTGCCGGCCTTGCCCGGCTCTCCCGTCTGCCCTGCCTTCGGGGACGGTCCGGCGTCGGCCGGCTCAGAGGGCGGTGAACTGCCCGATGTCTGGCGGGACTTGATGAGAGTCACGTACCGGCTCCGGTCGGGGACGGAGGCCTGAGGGCCCCCGGCCACTGGACAACAACGACTTTGGTTAGGTTAACCTAACTCGACATCGGCCCACAGCCGACCGTAGGACACCGAGAAGAGAAGGCTCTGTCATGCCCCATTCGTCCGCACGCCCTACTCTCTCCCGCCGCGGCCTGCTGGCCGCAGGCGGCGCCGCGGGTCTCGGTGCGCTGCTCACCGCCTGCGGAAGCGACGGCGGTTCGAAGTCCGCTTCGGACAAGGGCGGGGGCGCCTGGTCCTTCACCGACGACCGGAAGAAGAAGATCAGCCTCGACGCCGCGCCGGAGCGCATCGTCGCCTACGTCGGCACCGCCGCCGCCCTGCACGACTTCGGCGCCGGTGACGCGGTCGTCGGCGTGTTCGGGCCCACGAAGAAGAAGAACGGCGAGCCCGACGTCCTGGCCGGCGATCTGAACGTGAAGAAGCTGGAGATCATCGGCAACGCCTTCGGCGAGTTCGACATCGAGAAGTACGCGAAGGTCCGCCCCGACCTGCTCGTGACGAACATGTACGTCAAGGACGCCCTCTGGTACGTGCCCGAGGAGAGCAAGGCGAAGATCCTCAAGCTCGCCCCGTCCCTTGCGCTGAAGACGGCCGAGACGTCCATGCTGGATTCCATCAAGCGCTTCGCCGAACTGGCGGAGTCCCTCGGCGCCGACCTCAAGGCGAAGCGCGTCACCGACGCCAAGGACCGCTTCGAGAAGGCCGCCGAGAAGCTGCGCAAGGCCGCGAAGGCGAGCGGCGGACTGAAGGTGATGGCCGCCTCCGGCGCCCCCGACCTCATGTACGTCTCCGACCCGTCCGCCAACGCCGACCTGCGGTACTTCAAGGAGCTCGGCGTCGACATCGTCGTCCCGAAGAAGATCAGCAAGCAGGGCTTCTTCGAGGAGCTGAGCTGGGAGAACGCCGACAAGTACAAGGCCGACGTGATCATGCTCGACAACCGTACGCAGGCGCTCCAGCCGGCGGCTCTCAAGTCCAAGCCGACCTGGTCGGACCTCCCGGCGGTCAAGGCGGACCAGGTCACGACCTGGGACGCCGAACCCCGCTTCTCCTACGCGGGCGCCGCACCGCTGCTGGAGCAGCTCGCCAAGGCGGTCGAGGACGCGAAGAAGGTCAGCTGAGCGGCGGCGGGACGGCGGCCGCCCGCCGTCCCGCACCGCAGGGCACCGCGTACGCGCACAGCGGCACCGCACCGTGGACCGGCACAGGCCACCGGCACACAGGCACCCCGCAACGCCACGAACACCCCGCACAAGCACCGCGCACGGCACGGCCCACCCGGGAGGAGAACCGCAGCATGAGCACCGCAGCCCCCGAAGCCCCAGCCCGCACCGTCCCGTTCGAGTTCTTCGACACGCACGTCGTACGGACCCGCCGGCTCGGCCCGACGATGCTGCGCATCACCTTCGGCGGCGAGGCGCTGCGGCACTTCACCTCCGGCGGGCGCGACCAGCGCTTCAAACTCTTCCTGCCGCACCCGGGGCAGGACGCGCCGGTCGTACCGACGGACGCGGGCGACGCGTGGTTCACCGTCTGGCGGTCGATGGACCCGTCCGTGCGCGGGATCATGCGCTCGTACACGGTCCGGGAGCAGCGCCGCTTTCCGCAGCACGAGCTGGACATCGACTTCGCCCTGCACGGCGTCGGCGATCCGGCCGACGCCGCCGCCGCGGGCTTCGTACCGGCCNACGACCTGGGACGCCGAACCCCGCTTCTCCTACGCGGGCGCCGCACCGCTGCTGGAGCAGCTCGCCAAGGCGGTCGAGGACGCGAAGAAGGTCAGCTGAGCGGCGGCGGGACGGCGGCCGCCCGCCGTCCCGCACCGCAGGGCACCGCGTACGCGCACAGCGGCACCGCACCGTGGACCGGCACAGGCCACCGGCACACAGGCACCCCGCAACGCCACGAACACCCCGCACAAGCACCGCGCACGGCACGGCCCACCCGGGAGGAGAACCGCAGCATGAGCACCGCAGCCCCCGAAGCCCCAGCCCGCACCGTCCCGTTCGAGTTCTTCGACACGCACGTCGTACGGACCCGCCGGCTCGGCCCGACGATGCTGCGCATCACCTTCGGCGGCGAGGCGCTGCGGCACTTCACCTCCGGCGGGCGCGACCAGCGCTTCAAACTCTTCCTGCCGCACCCGGGGCAGGACGCGCCGGTCGTACCGACGGACGCGGGCGACGCGTGGTTCACCGTCTGGCGGTCGATGGACCCGTCCGTGCGCGGGATCATGCGCTCGTACACGGTCCGGGAGCAGCGCCGCTTTCCGCAGCACGAGCTGGACATCGACTTCGCCCTGCACGGCGTCGGCGATCCGGCCGACGCCGCCGCCGCGGGCTTCGTACCGGCCGGCCCCGCGTCCCGCTGGGCGGCCACGGCACGCCCTGGCGACCGCGTCACCATCCTCGGTCCCACCGTGGACGACAACGGCGGTGTCGACTTCCGTCCCGCGCCCGGCACCGACTGGGTACTGATCAGCGGTGACGAGACGGCGCTGCCCGCGGTCGCGGGCATCCTCGAATGGCTGCCCGCGGGCACACCCGCCAAGGTGTGGCTCGAAGTGCCGCACGCCGAGGACATCCAGACCCTTCCGACGGCCGCCGACGCCGACATCACATGGCTCGTGAGGGACAACACCACCGACCCCCGCACGGACTTCCACCTCGCCTCGGTCGCCTCGGCCCAGCTGCCGGACGGCACGCCCTACGCGTGGATCGCGGGCGAGGCCGGAACGGTCAAGGCGCTCCGCCGCCACCTGGTCGGCGAGCGCGGATTCGACCGCAAGCGGGTCAAGTTCACGGGCTACTGGCGGATGGACACGACGGAGGAGCAGCTCGTCGAGGAGGCCGTGGCGGCCGCTGCGGGCGCCACAAGCGAATGACGTGACACGGGCCGGGGGCCACCCGGGGGGGGCGACCGCCGGACCGGGACCGGCAACGGGACCCGGTCCGGCGGCCCTCGAAGCCCGCCTCCCCCAAGTCCCGCCTCCCCCAAGTCCCGGCTCCCTCAAGTCCCGGCCCTCTCAACGTCCGGGCGCGCGAGGCTCCGGCCCCTCGAAGCCGTCCCTCAGAGTCCCAGCCGTGCAAGGGCCTTGTCCGGCTCCAGCCCGCATCCGCCGTCCCCCGCCGCCGTCCAGGCCGCGCCGCACAACGCCCGCAGCCCGTCCAGCACTTCACCCTCGCCGTCCAGCACCAGCTCACCCTCGCCCGCCCTGGCAGTCCAGCCCCGGCACCCGAAGCCGGCTTCCGCGTCTCCAGTCAACTCCGGCTGCTCGCAGGCCAGTTCGCGCAGGTCGCGTGCCACGTACGCAGGGCGGTGCCCGGGCGGCGCGGCCAGCAGCTGTGCCGCGTCCGTCACCCCGGTCAGTACGAGCAGCGAGTCGACACCCCCCACGTGGGCGCCCTCGATGTCGGTGTCCAGACGGTCACCCACGACCAGAGGCCGCTCCGCTCCCGTACGCAGGATCGTCTCCCGGTGCATCGGCGGCCGCGGCTTCCCCGCGATCTGCGGCTCAGGAGCCTCACGCATCCACCGGGTCGCGATCCGTACGACCTCGACCGCCGCTCCGTTGCCGGGCAGGATGCCACGGGCGCCCGGGATCGTCCTGTCCGCGTTCGAGGCGAACCATGCGGCTCCGCGGCCGACGGCCACCGCAGCCTCGCCGAGCCGTCCCCACTGCAGCTGCGGGCCGCCGTAACCCTGTGCCACGGCGGCCGGTTCGTCGTCGGCCGAGTCGACGACGGTCATCCCCTGCTCGCGCAGCGCCTCCCGCATGCCGTCCCCTCCGATGACGAGGACGCGTGAGCCCGCAGGATGCTGCTCGGCGACGAGGCGTGCCACGGCCTGGGCCGAGGTGATCACGTCACCGGCGTCCGCGGGGACGCCCAGGTGGCTGAGGTGCGCGGCGACGACAGCGGGGGTGCGTGAGGCGTTGTTCGTCACATACGCCAGCCGCATGCCGGCCTCGCGCGCCTCCTCCAGCGACCGCACCGCATACGGGACGGCGTCGCCGGAGACATACACCACACCGTCCAGGTCCAGCAGCGCCGTGTCGTACGCCTCCCGCAGCGCCCGGCTGCTCCCGGAAGGCCTCGTGCGCACAGTGCCCGCCATGGTCTCTCGCTCTCCTCGCAACGGTCGCTCTTCACGGCCGGTCCACGGCCGGCTCCCCGATCATCCCGCGCTGCGCCGGGGGTCAGGCTCCGCCCCCGGGCGGACCCCGGGTCCGGACCCCGGAATAACATGCGGCAATGACCGATGACGGCCTCCGGCTCACGCCCTTCCGCGGGCTGCGTTACGTGCCCGGGAAGGTCGGCTCGCTCGCCGCGGTGACCTCGCCGCCGTACGACGTCGTGGTCCGCCCGGACGAGCTGCGGGAGCTGGAGACGGCCGACCCGTACAACATCGTCCGGCTCATCCTGCCCCAGGCCGCCGACGCGGGCGGCAGGCAGGCCAAGGCCGCCGCGACGCTGCGCAGCTGGCTCGCCGAGGGCGTGCTGGCGCCCGACCCGCGGCCGGCGCTGTACGTCTACGAGCAGCGCCGCGGTGACCTGCTGCAGCGAGGCCTCATCGGCGCTCTGCGGCTCTCTCCGCCCGAGGAGGGCATCGTCCTGCCCCACGAGGGCGTGATGCCCGAGATCGTGGAGGACCGTGCCGCGCTGATGCGGGCCACGGGAGCCAATCCGGAGCCGCTGCTGCTCTCCTACCGCGGCGACGGCACCGTGACGGGAGCCGCCGCCGTCATCGAACGGGCCACGCTCCGCACTCCGTTGCTCTCCACCACGACCGAGGACGGCTTCTCGCACCGTCTGTGGTCGCTGACCGACCCGGCCGAACTCGCCGAGGTCGACGCAGACTTGTCCGGCCGCCGCGCCCTCATCGCGGACGGGCACCACCGCTGGGCGACCTACCTGCGGCTGCGTGACGAACACGGCGGAGACCTCACGGGCCCCGCCTCTCCCTGGGACCACGGTCTCGTCCTGCTCGTCGACACGGTCCGGCATCCCCTGCGCGTGCAGGCCATCCACCGTGTGCTGCCCAGGCTGCCGCTCCGGCAGGCCCTGCGCGCCGTGGAGTCCGAGGGCGCGTTCCGCGTACGCGACCTCGGTACGCCGCCGTTGCGGCAGGCTCTGCGGACGCTGGAGGAGACCTCCGGCAACGCCTTCCTCCTCACCGACGGCGGCGGCGCCTTCCATCTGCTCCACGATCCCTCGCCCGGCCTGCTGGAACGGTGCCTCGACGCCGCCCGTCCGGCCTCCTGGCGGCAGCTGGACGCCACGGTGCTGCACTCCGTGCTGCTCGACGAGGTGTGGCGCGTGCCCGACCGTCCGGAGGAGATCGGCTACATCCACGACACGGCGGCCGCCGTCGGCAAGGCGGCCCAAGTGGGCGGCACAGCCGTGCTGATGAGGCCGGTACGGGAAGAGGTCGTACGCGAACTCGCCGAGCAGGGCGTGATGATGCCCCGCAAGTCCACGTCGTTCGGCCCGAAGCCGGCGACCGGCCTGGTGCTGCGCGTCCTGGACGAGGACTCCTGACGAGGGCTCCCGAGGAGGCTCCCGACGCCGCGGGAGCCCTCACGTAGCGCATCGGCGAAGCACCCGCCCCGGGCCCTGCCGCACCCGCCGTGCACCCGTGTGCACCCGTGTGCACCACCATCTGCCCACCCCACCCGCCCTGCTCCCATCACGACATAGTTAGGGTAGCCTTACCTCACCGCACTCCCCGTGCGGTGCAGCCGATGCCTGCGTCAGGGAGGACAGTTCATGAGCAGCAGGTCACACCTGCTCAACGACAGGACGGTGGAGCACTACAGGCGCTCCGTCACAGAAGGAGTCGGACGCGTCGCGGAGAAGATCGCCGGCGCCGACCGCCCGTTCACCGGAGTCACCCCGTCCCAACTCGCCCCCACCGTCTCCGGCATCGACCTGGAAGCCCCTCTGGGCGACCCGGCGGCCGCCCTCGACGAACTGGAGAACGTCTATCTCCGTGACGCCGTCTACTTCCACCACCCGCGCTACCTGGCCCACCTCAACTGCCCGGTCGTCATCCCGGCGGTGCTCGGCGAGGCCGTGATCTCCGCCGTCAACTCCTCGCTGGACACCTGGGACCAGAGCGCGGGCGGCACGCTGATCGAGCGCCACCTCATCAAGTGGACGGCGGAACGTATCGGCCTGGGCACCGCGGCGGACGGCATCTTCACCAGCGGCGGCACGCAGTCCAATCTGCAGGCCCTGCTCCTCGCCCGCGACGAAGCCTGCCGCCTGGTCGAGAAGAACTCCGCGACGCCGCTGCGCAAGCCCGAGATCCTGCCGCGGCTTCGCATACTGACCTCCGAGTGCAGTCACTTCAGCATCGAGAAGTCCGCGACGCTGCTCGGCCTGGGCCCCGAGGCCGTCATCTCGGTGCCGTGCGACGAGGACCGCAGGATGCGCACCTCCGCGCTCGGCGCCGAACTCGAGCGGTGCGAGCGTGAGGACCTCGTGGTGATGGCGGTCGTGGCCACCGCGGGCACCACGGACTTCGGAAGCATCGACCCGCTGCCCGGCATCGCGGACCTGTGCGAGCGCGCCGGTACGTGGATGCACGTGGACGCCGCCTACGGCTGCGGACTGCTGGTCTCCCGCCGGCGCCACCTCCTGGACGGCATCGAGCGCGCCGACTCGGTGACCGTGGACTACCACAAGTCCTTCTTCCAGCCGGTCTCTTCGAGCGCCGTGCTCGTACGCGACCAGGCCGCCCTGCGCCATGTCACCTACCACGCGGACTACCTCAACCCGGCGCGGATGGCCGAGAACAACATCCCGAACCAGGTCGACAAGTCCATCCAGACCACACGCCGCTTCGACGCACTCAAGCTGTGGCTGACGCTGCGCATCATGGGCGCCGCGGGCGTCGGCGAACTCTTCGACGAGGTGGTGGACCGTGCCGCGGACGCGTGGCGACTGCTGCGCGAGGACCCTCGCTTCGAGGTGGTCACCCGGCCCCAGCTGAGCACGCTCGTCTTCCGCTATCTGCCGCCCGCGCCCGCCGGCCGCTCCCTGACGGACGAGGTCAACCTGCACGCGCGGCACGCCCTTTCGGCCTCCGGTGAGGCCGTCGTGGCCTCGACGGTCGTCGACGGGCGGCACTACCTGAAGTTCACGCTGCTCAACCCCGAGACCTCCCTCGGCGACATCGCCACGGTCCTCGACCTCATCGCCGAGCACGCGGGGCGCTACCTCACCGAACGCCCGGGCGCTCCCGGCACCCGGCACCCGGACCCGGAGCCGGTCCACCCCCGCGCCAGCTGACCGCCTGCCCCCGGAATCCGGAGACTCACGTGGCAACCCCACAAGACACCACCCACGTCCACGACTTCACGGCCATTGGACTGGGCCCCTTCAACCTCGGCCTGGCATGCCTTACAGAACCCGTCGGTGAACTCGACGGGCTGTTCCTGGACGACAAGCCGGAGTTCGACTGGCATTCGGGAATGCTGCTCGAAGACAGCACCCTGCAGACGCCCTTCATGTCCGACCTGGTCACCCTGGCCGACCCCACTTCGCCGTACTCCTTCCTCAACTACCTCAAGGAGACGGGCAGGCTCTACGCGTTCTACATCCGCGAGAGCTTCTATCCGCTGCGCGCCGAGTACAACGACTACTGCCGCTGGGCCGCCGGAAAACTGGGGTCGGTGCGCTTCAACAACCGTGTCACGAGCGTCGAGTACGACGAGAGCGAGGAGCTCTACCTCGTCCGCGCCGACGACCTCGCCGCCGGGGAGCAGCGCACATACCGCAGCAGGAAGATCGTGCTCGGCACCGGCACGCCGGCCCACATACCCGACTCCTGCCAGGGCCTCGGCGGTGACTTCATTCACAACTCCCGCTATCTGGACCATAAGCAGGAGCTCCAGAAGAAGAAGTCCGTCACCGTCGTCGGCAGCGGCCAGAGCGCCGCGGAGATCTACTACGACCTGCTCCAGGAGATCGGCGGCCACGACTACCACCTGACCTGGGTCACCCGTTCCCCGCGCTTCTTCCCCCTCGAATACACGAAGCTGACGCTGGAGATGACCTCCCCGGAGTACGTGGACTACTTCTACGGACTCCCGCAGGCCACCCGGGACGAACTCGTCACCTCGCAGAAGAACCTCTACAAAGGCATCAACACCGAGCTGATCGACGCCATCTTCGACCTGCTCTACCAGAAGAGCCTCCACGGCCCCTGCCCCACACGGCTGATGACCAACACCGCCCTGACGGACGCCTCCTACGACGACGGCTCAGGCGCGTACACCCTCGGCCTCCGCCAGGAGGAGCAGAAGCAGGACTTCACCCTCACCACCGAGGGTCTGATCCTCGCCACCGGCTACCGCTACCGCACACCGGAGTTCCTCTCCCCCGTCGCGGACCGCATCGACTGGGACGAACAGGGCCGGTTCGCCGTCCGGCGCAACTACCGCGTCGACAGCGGGGACACCCCCGGCCGGGAGATCTACGTGCAGAACGCCGAACTGCACACCCATGGCTTCGTCACACCCGACCTGGGCATGGCCGCCTACCGCAACTCGTGCATCATCCGTGAACTGCTCGGCCGCGAGTACTACCACGTGGAACGCTCCATCGCCTTCCAGGACTTCACCGCACCGGTACCGGGCGCGGCACCGGCCACGACCACAGGGACGGAGGCTCCGTACTGATGAGCAGCACCCCACGCACGAACGACGCCGGGACCGGCGCCACCGTGCACACGCGCACCGACGCCCGGCTGGGCCGCTTCGACCTGCGCCCCGTCGACCCGGCGGGCGACGCCGAGCTGCTGCACAGCTGGGTCACCCACCCCAAGTCGGCGTTCTGGCTGATGCAGGAGGCCACACTCACGGACGTGGAGCGGGAGTTCATGGGCATCGCCGCCTCCGCGCACCACGACGCCTATCTCGGCTTCCACGAGGGCGAGCCGCGCTTCCTCATGGAGCGCTACGACCCGGCACACGTCGAGCTGAAAGGTCTGTACGAGGCACAGCCGGGCGACGCCGGCATGCACTTCCTGTGCGCACCCACCGACTCCCCGCTGCACGGCTTCACGCTCGCCGTGATCACCACCGTGATGGAGATGATCTTCGCGGACCCCGGCACCCGCCGAGTGGTCGTCGAACCGGACATACGCAACTCGGCCGTGCACGCGCTCAACGAAGCGGTCGGCTTCCGGATCGAGCGCACCATAGCCAAACCCGAGAAGGACGCCTACCTCAGCATGTGCACCCGGGAGCAGTTCGAGGCCGCCCGCCAGGCCGGCACGACCGGTGAGACCGGCCAGACCCGCGAAACGAGCGGGAACGCAGGAGGGACGAAGAGCCGATGACCAGCCCCGCCTCCCTCTCCCCCCGCGATGCCGTCTCCCATCTCACGCCCGAGCGCTGGGACTTGGCGAACCGGTTGCTGATTCGCAAGGCACTCGCCGAATTCACCCACGAACGGCTCCTCACCCCTGCCCCGCTGACAGCGAGCGAGCATCCGCCCGGCGGCCGTTACGCGGTCCGCAGCGACGACGGGACCACCGAATACCGCTTCACGGCACGGCAGTTCGCCCTGGACCACTGGCAGATCGACAGCGGCAGCATCACCCGTCACCGCGACGGTGACCAACTCCCGCTGGACGCCCTGGCGTTCATCACCGAACTGCGCGGTTCCCTGCGGCTGGGCGAGGAGATCCTGCCCGTCTATCTGGAGGAGATCAGCTCCACCCTCGCCAGCACGGCCTTCAAACTGGCCCGTACGCCCGTGAGTGCCGACCGCCTGGCCCGCTCCGGCTTCCAGGAGATCGAGGCGGGCATGACCGAGGGCCACCCCTGCTTCGTCGCCAACAACGGCCGCCTCGGCTTCGACGTCGCCGAGTACCGCGCGTACGCCCCCGAAGCCGGCGCCCCCGTACGGCTGATCTGGGTTGCCGCCCACCGCGACCACGCCACGTTCACGGCATCGGCCGACCTCGGCTACGACAAGCTGCTGCTCTCGGAGCTGTCCGCACAGACGCTTCGCCGCTTCTCGGCCGCCATGCACGAGGAGGGCCTCGATCTGGAGGACTACTTCCTCATCCCCGTCCACCCGTGGCAGTGGTGGAACAAGCTGTCCGTCACCTTCGCCGCCGAGGTCGCACACCGCAATCTCGTCTGCCTCGGCCACGGCGACGACGAACACCTCGCGCAGCAGTCCATCCGTACGTTCTTCAACGGCACCAGCCCCGGCAAGCACTACGTGAAGACCGCCCTCTCGGTCCTCAACATGGGCTTCCTGCGCGGCCTTTCAGCCGAGTACATGAAGGCCACGCCCGCCATCAACGACTGGCTGGCGCGTCTCATCGACGAGGACGAAGTGCTGCGCGAATCGGGGCTCGCGGTGCTCCGCGAATGTGCCGCCGTCGGCTACCACCCCGCCCCGTACGAAGCCGCCGCCCCCAAGGGCTCCCCGTATCTCAAGATGCTCGCGGCACTCTGGCGCGAGAGCCCCGTTCCGCTGCTCGCACCGGGCGAACGGCTGGCGACGATGGCGGCACTGCTCCACACCGACGCCGAAGGCGGCTCCCTGGCCACCTCGCTCATCGAACGCTCCGGCCTTGACGCCGTGACGTGGCTGCGCAGGTACCTGGACACGTATCTCACGCCGCTGCTGCACTGCTTCTACGAGTACGACCTGGTCTTCATGCCGCACGGCGAGAACGTCATCCTCGTACTCGACGAGGACGGCGTGCCGAAACGGGCGATCTTCAAGGACATCGCCGAGGAGATCGCGGTGATGAACCCGGAGGCGCAGCTCCCGCCGGAGGTCGAACGCATCCGCGCCGACGTTCCCGAAGAGATGAAGATCCTCTCCCTCTTCACGGACGTCTTCGACTGCTTCCTGCGCTTCCTCAACGGCATCCTCGCCGGCAACGGCACTCTGGACGAGGACTCCTTCTGGTCGGCGGTCGCCGACTGCGTCCGCGACTACCAGAAGTCAGCACCTCACCTGGCCGAACGCTTCGAGCGCTACGACCTCTTCGCCGGCAGCTTCGCGCTCTCCTGCCTCAACCGCCTCCAGCTGCGCAACAACCAGCAGATGGTGGACCTGCAGGACCCGGCGGGTGCTCTGCAGCTCGTCGGCGAACTGGACAACCCGCTGGCACGCTTCGCGCCGTAGTCCCAGCGACTCCGGCGGTACGACCGCGAGGAGGCGGGAGTTCCGACAGACTCCCGCCTCCTCGCATCCTCTGTGTCACTCCGCGGAGCGGGCCCCTGGCCCTTCCTCGGCGGGCTCGTCGTCGGCTTCGGGATCGAGGGCGTCGACGAACTCCACCCCGTCCAGCTCCGCCAGCCTGTCCGAAGCGTCCGTGGAGCCGCTCTGATCGGCATCCAGCGCCTTGGCGAACCACTCCCGGGCCTCGTCCTCACGCCCCACCTCGAGAAGAGCGTCGGCGTACGCATAGCGCAGCCGGGCAGTCCACGGCTGCTGGGAACTGGACGCCAGTTCCGGGCTCTGCAGCGTCACCACGGCAGCCTCGGCCTGGCCCATGTCCCGGCGGGCTCCGGCCGCGACGAGCCGCATCTCCACCTGCCCGGCCTTGTCCAGCTTCTGCACCTCGGGCTCGCCGGCCATCGCGAGCGCCTTCTCCGGCCGGCCCATCCCGCGCTCACAGTCGGCCATCACGGGCCACAGGTGCTGCAGCCCCGTCATGCGGCGCGCGGCACGGAACTCCGCCAGCGCCTCCGCGTACTTCTCCACCGCGTACGCCGCGAAGCCGGTCGCCTCACGCACCGACGGGACACGGGAGGCAAGCCGCAGCGCCACCCGGGCATAGCCGTAGGCCGCCTGCGGATCCTCATCCAGATACCTCGCCACCATCACGAGGTTCTTCGCGACGTCCTCCGCGAGCGTCTTCGGCAGGCTCATCAGCTCCTGCCGGACTTCCTTGTCGATCTCGGCGCCGGTCACGTCCTCGTCGATTGGCAGCCGCCTCGGCGCTTCCCGGTCATGCCGGCGGTCGTCCCGGCGCTCGTCGCGCCCGCCCCGGCGGGCGGGCCCGCCGCGGTCGTCGTCGCGCCGCCCCCGGAATCCACCGCGCCGCTCGCGGTCGTCCCGTCCGCGGGACCCGCTCTGACCGTAGGGGCGCCTGCCACCACCACCCCGCTCGTCGTCCCGGCGAGGTCCACGCGGCCTGTCATCGTCCCGGCGCCCCTGGCGGGGACCGTCGGAGCGGCGGGGGCCCTCGGAGCGGTTCCTGTCCGGCCGCGCTCCGCCATCGCGCCGGTCCCCGCGGTCCTGCGACCGTCCGCCCCGGTCACTCCCCCGCGAGTCACCACCTCGCGGCCTGTCCCGGTCCTTCCGTTCATCACGCCGATCGCCTCGACGTCCGTCGTCCCGCCTGTAACCGCCCCGTCCACGGCTCTCTCCACTGCCCGCGCGGCCGTCGCGCTTTTCCCCACGGGGCCGGTCATCACCGCTCCGCGGGCCTGACTGACGAGGACGACGCTCAGGCCGATCGTCGGACGATTCGGTGGACATCGGCATGACTCCTGTCTGCAGTACGAGGCCATTTCTTCGGCACCCGCACATATCGCATTACTCGATACTCGAAACAAAAAAAGCCCGTGGCTCGCAGCGCATGCACGCTGTGAGCCACGGGCTCTTGAATGATAGTTCGGCGGTGTCCTACTCTCCCACACGCTCCCGCATGCAGTACCATC